>NZ_JBBMOX010000002.1:755000-1529255 GCF_051369805.1 Sorangium sp. So ce1036 | reverse complement strand
TGATCCGGCCCGAAGCCGTAGCTCGTGTTGACCTCGACGCAGCTCCTCTCGACGTCCTCCGGATCGGCGGGCGTCGTCAGCCTGGTCACGCGCCCGAGGACGTCGTATTCCCACCTCGTGAAGAGATCGTCGTCGCACTCGGGGCTCATCGCCGGGGTATCCACCAGGACGGTGGCGGCCTCCGTGCTGAAGACGGGATGCCCCTGCGCCTTCCGGCGCCCGCGCTCGTCGAACACGAGGCGGCCGCTGACGGTCATCCCGACCTCGGTGTGATCGCCGAAGTCCTTCTCCAGATCCTTCTTCGTCTGAATGACGCGTTCGAAGCCGTCGATGAAGATGACCGTCTCGACGTAGTCGTGTTGATGAGGCGGGACCGTGGGCGCGTTGCGGGACACGTCCTTGTGACCCATGATCGCCCAGAACGGCGCGGCAGAAGCCCCCGGCTGCAGCCCGTACACGGCGCGCAGCGTGGGGACCACGCCCTCCTGCGCGACGGGATCCGCCACGAAGTCGCTCGGCCCCCACACCGCGACAAGCCGGCCGAACGCATCGTACTTGTACCTCGTGTCGTGGCCGTTCAGGTCGGTCGTGGTGGCGACGGCACCGAACAGGTAGTTCGGGCGGCTCTCCGACTCGTAGCCGAACGAGTCGGTGATGCTCGTCCTGTAGATCCCCGTCCCGTCGTAGCCGTAGGTGAGCTCGTACGAGTTCGGGTCGGTCACCTTCGCGATGTTGCCGAAGTCGTCCCGCTCGATCGTGACCGTGCTCGCGGCGTCGTTGTACGTCGCGGTGGAGCCCGGAATGCCACCTCCGGTGATGTGATGGCTGAACGTCTCGAGCGCGCCCGTCGTCGGATGATAGGTGGCCCGCCGGTCGCGCAGCACGGTACCCGACGCGCTCCCGCTGCGCGCCACCACCCTGCTCGGCTGCGCGAGGTACAGCTCGCCGGAGCTCGAATAGCCGAAGCCCCGCGTGTCGTACTCGACCTCATAGAACAGGTCGTCCGCGGCGCCCTCGTCGGCGCTCAGGAAGAGCGTATCGAGGCCGCCGTGGTCGAAGCGCCAGGTCCGCCGCTCCTCCGTGGACTTCTGCGCCGTCGCCTCGCCCTCGAACCACGCCGTCGTGCGATGCGTCTCCGCGGGGAAGAACGAGCCCACGAGGGGCTCCGGCTTCGCCTGCACGCTCACCCCGCCGGGCGTCGGGTCCTCGTACGTGAACGTCTGGCGCGTGTAGGGGATGGGATCGCCGCTCTCCGAGACCCCTCGCTCGCTCGTCTGATGAACCAGCCCACGACGGTAGTAGTCCTGATTGTAGTACCACGTCTCGATCTGCGAGCCGTCGCCCGTGCTGCCCTCCTCGCCCCGCGTCACCGTCACGATCGACGAGCCGTAGTCCTCGCGCTCGACGCGATCGTACTTCCCCGTCTGCGCGCGCGCGCCCCCGCCCGCCGGCGCCGTGTAGTCCACGGCCTGCGCCAGCGTCTGGCCACGGCCGTCCATCGAGCGGATCCCGACGAGCGCGTAGCTGTTCCCCGGCAGGTCGACGCTCGGCTCCGCCTCGTCGCCGACCTCATTGCCATAACGCTCGTAGTCGAGCTCGAACCTGCCGTCGAAGGGGCGATTGACGGCCTTGAGGAGGTTGGCCCTCCCGAGCTGGTTCAGCTTGACGTAGACCTCGGCCTGGCCGTCGACCTTGGCGACGTGATCGACCAGCCCGTCGCCGTCGACGTCACGCCAGGCCACGTCGCTGCCGCCCGCCGTGTCGTTGTAGAAGCCGTAGACGCTGCCGCAGACGAAGAAGACGCAGATCTCGGCGTCGAACGTCGCGCTGTAGTCGCGCGAGGTGCTGAAGCTCAGCGCCTCGGGGTTGCCGTCCCCGCCGTCCACCTTCTCCAGGATCCTCGTGCCGAGGCTCGAGAACTCGTCTCTCACAGCGACCGGCCACTGCGGGAGCGGCCACGTCCGCTCGGCGTCGAAGCGATCGCCCAGGTTCAGCTTCACGTGGAGCGGCTGCTCTCCGGGCTCCGCTCCGGGCTCCTCCTGTCCGGCCTTCGGCTCGGGCAGGCGGCTCACGTGGTCGAGCTGTTGATGATCCCGGCAACCCGCGGGAATTCGGTGAAGTTCACCGGTGAAATCCGCAGTCGATGCCGGTGAAGATCGTGTCGGCTGCCGGTGAAGTTCACCGGTGAAATCCACGTCCGATGCCGGTGAGGTATCCCGGGAAAGAGGCGGCTCAGCGCTTCTTGGCGCGGCGCTGCTTGGTGCGGAGGGCGCTCAGCTCCTTGGCTTCCTTGAGCCGGTAGCTCTCGGCCTCGATTTCGATCACCTCGGCGCGGTGCACGAGCCGGTCGACGAGCGTGACGACGCACGCGGCGTGCGGGAAGACTTGGCCCCAGTCGGAGAAGGCCTTGTTCGTGCTGAGCAGGATCGGCCTGTGCGCCTCGTAGCGACGGGTGACGACCTCGAAGAGCAGGTCGGCGTAGCGGCTATCGTAGGAGAGGTAGCCAACCTCATCGATGCAGAGAAGCGCGGGGACCGTGTAGCGGCGCAGCCTTCGCGCGAGCGCGGCCGAGGACTCCTGCGCGGCGAGGTCGGCGAGCATGTCGCTCGCGGTCGAGAAGCGGACCGTGTGGCCCCGGACGACGGCCTGGTGGGCGACGTTCTTGAGGATCATGGTCTTGCCGACGCCGTTGGGGCCGACGAGCACGGCGTTGTGGCCGGTGGCGACGAAACCGGGGGCGAACAGGTCGTCGACGGCCTCGCGGTCGATCTTCTTGGGCCAGGACCAGTCGAAGTCGCTCATGGGCTTGAAGGTGGCGACGCGGGAGTTCTTGAGGCGGCGTTCGAGGCTGCGCTTGTGCCGCTCGCGCTCCTCGATGGCGAGCACCTCGTGAAGCCAGGGCTTGTCAGCGAGCTCATCCAAGCAGGCGAGCAGGCCGAAGAGACCAAGTCTCTTGAGGCGGGACTTGGTCTCGATGGGCGTCAGGTCGGTCATAGCGTCGAGTCCTTCTTCAGGGCGTCGTAGGTGGCGAGTGAATGCGGCGTGACGACGACGTTGGCGTGCTGGCCGCGCGTGACGGGGATCGAGACCGGAGGGGGCAGGCAGCGCTCGGAGCGGCGGCGGTCGATCACCTGGCGGACGGCACCGACGTGGATCGTGTCGCGCTCGAGCACCTCGACGAGGGCCTCTTCGAGCTCTGCGGCGCCGACGGCGTCGAGCATCTGCAGAAGCCGGGCGATCGCGCTGCCGACGTTGTCGCCGCGCTCGGCGATGACGCGAAGGAAGGCCTGGCTGCTGCGGGCGGCGCGGGCAAGGCGATCGAGGCCGCGGTGCTCGCGGGCGCGGCGCTTCTCATCGACGAGGCGCTGAATGTGCTCAGGCTGCTCGATCTGCTGACCGCGATCCCACGAACGGGCGTGGGTCGCGACGATCTCGTTGCCGTCGGCGATGCGCACCTGTTCGAGGTCGGCGAAGACGACCAGCGTGCGGCGCGTCCGGTCGTGGGGGACGGAGTAGTCGTTGAGATCGAAGCGCGCATAGGGGGTCTTTCCAACCTCGACCTCGACGCGCTCGTGGGCCGGAAACGGCGTGTCGGGGTGTTGCAAGAGGACGCTGCGCTCATCGTCGAAGGCCTGGCGCACGGTGCGGGCGCGGTCCTCGACCCAGGAGCGATCGAGCGCCGCGGAGCTGGTCCACTCGGCCGCTTGTCGGTTGAGATCGTCAAGGTCGGCGTAGGTCCGGGCCTCGAAGAACGCCTCGCGGACGTAGCGGATGGCGCGCTCGACGCGGCCCTTCTCGTTACCGCGGGCGACGGCGACGGGGCGCGGCTCGAAGCGGTAATGCGCCGAGAGATCCAGCAGCATGGGGTGGAACCGGATCGCGTCGCCGTGGCGCTCCACGACGGCGCTCTTGAGGTTGTCGTAGAGCAGCACGCGTGGAACACCGTCGAACTCGGCGAACGCCTCGACGTGCCCGCGCACGAAGAAGGGCATCGCCGCGCCCGGGAAGAAGCGCAGGAAGATCCGCCGCGAGTAACTGAGCACCATGACGAAGGCCCAGAGCGGTCGCCGAGCCCGGCCGATAGCCAGCTTGCCGAAGTGCGCCCAGTCGACCTGCGCTTGCTCGCCGGGCAGCGTGCGGAGCCGCTGGAATGCCTCGGCCGGCTTCTTGGGGCGGAGGCGGCAGATCACCCGGCGCAGATGATCCGGACCGCCCGGATAACCGCGCTCCTTGAGCATGACGAAGAGGCGACTCGAGCGCAGCGAGGGATACTTGCCGAGCTGCTCGACGATGAACGGCACGAACGGGTCGACCATGGACGGGCGCGGCGCGACGACCTTCGGGTCGACGCCCGCTTGCCCGAGCACGCGCTGCACGGTGGTGTGGTGCAGCCCGAGCTGGCCGGCGATGGTGCCAACGGGCCACTTTTCGCCGTGGTAGAGGCGCAGGATCTCGGCCTCCTTCTCCTTGGCGATCACCGCCACCTCCCGTCACCGCGGTGGCCCTCGTGGGACGCGGGGAGCGCGTCGGTGGAGAGCTGGCCGAGCGCGCCGCTCGCGCATGGCCCAGTGTGGAAGCCGCGCTCCGCAGAGCGAGCAGCGGCCGACATCTCGGATCCGATCGTCATCGTTGTCCTTTCGGCCGGGGGTGATCTCCGGCGCGACCTGGGACATCGACGCGGCCGCGGCTTCCGTCACCCTGTGATGCGTCACTTTCTGCGCCGAGAACTTGTCCCGCTGCCGCTCGCGGTACCGGGCCTGGCGAGCGGCATGGAGGCGGCGAGCGCGAAGCCGGGTCCGATAGGCGGCGCCGGCGCGGCGGAGCGACTCACGACGCCGGAGCGGGCGGCAGTCGAGGCAGAGGCGCTGGCCGCGATCGCAGCGACGGCAGAGGCGAAGCTGGACGCGGCAGCAGGCGCAGAGGGCGAGGCGGTAGGTGGACGAAGGCAACGAGCTCCATGCCGCCGATTTCTGGACCTGGAGCCCGGCTTGTGATGAGGGTGGGGGACTCCGACAAGGCGGAGCTCCAGAAGGCCCGAGGGTGGCAGCCCTCGGGCCTTCGACTTTTCGGCGGGCCCAACGTCTACGCTGCGGAGGCGAGCGGGGCCCAGATCGGCGCAGGTGGTGCGGGCGGTGAACGGTGAACGCTGGCGATCACGCGGCCGCGGTCTTCACCGATCGGACGCGGGACGCGATGATCACCGACAGTCGAGCAGGCCATCGCCGTTGATGTCGATGAAGTCCACCGCCTGCCGGTTGAGGCTGTAGACGTACCCCGCGCCGACGTGCCCGCCGCCTCCGAAGACGCCTGCGCTGAACGACGCGCCGACCGAGACGCCTGCGCTGAGCGAGCCGGTGTCCTCGTAGCGCGCCGCGTTCGGGCCGGTCGCGACGTCCATCACGTTGATATCATTCAGCACGTCCTCGCGGAGGCCGAAGCGGCCGGAGCTCCAGTCCGGATTCGACCACACGATCGGCGCCGTGAGACCGTAGCCGGTGTTGAGGCGCACGACGGGGCTCCCGCCCGCAGGAGTGAAGGAGACGCGGTCCGGCAGGCCATCCTGGTTGATGTCGAGCAGCTCCGTCTTCGCGGAGCTCACCGCGTAGTCGAGCCCGACGGAGAAGCTCGTGGACATGACCGCGCGCGTCCGACCGCGCGTGTCCGTGTCCGGGACCGCCTGGTCCTTCTCGTCGTTGCCGCCGAGCGACATGCTCACCTTGAAGCGCATGCTCTCCTGGTCGACCTCACGGAACTCGTCGAAGTCGACCGCGCGCTTCTCGGTGAAGCCGCTGCCGGTGTTGAACAGGACGCCGTCGCGCGTCACCAGATCGGGCAAGTTGTCCCCGTTCATGTCGAGGAACTCGACCTCACCCGTGGTATCGGCCGCGCCGATCCCGAGGTTCAGGTTGAAAGCGCTGGCGTCCAGGCCGTAGCTCCACGTATCGGACAGCCGCAGCGCCTGGATGCCCGCGCTCCCCGAGAAGCCGCGGCCCGCCTTCGTGCGCCCGGGCGAGAACAGCCCGCGCCCCACGAAGCTGCTCTGACCCCGCGTGCCGTACACGGGACCGGCGCCACCAGGCACCCCCACGCGGGAGATGGTCGCGAAGAAGAAGGGCGACGCGTCGTCGCTCACGTTCGCGTACTGGAGCGCAGGCTCGCTGAAGGCCTGGTCGCCGCGGTAGTCGCCGAACGACCACCGGTGATAGCCACCCGCCATCATGTCGTGCGTGGGCGCCGGAGCCTCGGTGTCGCCGAAGTCGGGATCCAGCCAGCGGACGTTGACGGGCGCGAGGTCCCCTCCGGTCGAGGGATCCCAGGACACCTGCCCGATGCCGGGCAATCCTCCGACCCACGTGATGGGCGACCTGGAGATCAGGGTGAAGTAGATGGGCTCCCCCGGCGTGATGCCGACCGGCGGGTCGAGCGCGACCGGACCCGTCGCCGCGGGGCCAAGGCACGTCTTCGAGAACAGCTTGTGGACGCCCTGCACCAGGGCGCACACCGGATGTTCCGTCGGGCCCTTCATGAAGGTGCCCGCGCTGGTCGAGCTCTCCGCCGTCACCGGGACGGTCGGCGCGCCGGCCTGCCACAGGAAGACCGCGACGTTCACCTCCGGCTGCTGCACGATGAAGCTCACGGGCACCGGATCTTCCGGCGTCGGATCGTCCTCGATCTCGCAGACGATCGCCTCCGGATCTTCCTCGGAGGGGCCGCACCCGAGCACGGCCCCCTCCACGTACACCTCGGCGTCCGGGTCCGGCCGGCTGTAGCGCGTGTACTCGACGAAGGGCTCCCAGCCGACCCGCTCGGGATCCACCGGCGAGTCGGACTTCAGCTCGAAGTAGAGCAAGTCGCCCGGATCGAGGCGAATGCCGGTGCCGGTGACCTGGTACGCCCCTTCGAAGCCGGCGCCCAGGCTGGCGGTCGCCACGCGCTGCGCGCCGCTCCAGTCGGCGGCCGTGGACGGCACCTTGTAGACGTTGAGCTCCACGTCGTCGGAGGTCGAGCGCTTCGTCCCCCCGCCGAGCACGCGGACCTCGCCCGGCGCGTTCGGGATCGCACTGGATACGCCATTTTTGCAAAAAAAAACTCGCCCGTGGCCGTTTCCACCTCGCCCGCGACCTGCCCAAAGGAGCGACCCACATCGAGGTCGAGGCAGCCGAGCTGTCGCTGATGCTCGAAGGGCTCGACCTGTCGCAGGCTTTACGGCGCAAGCGCTGGAGACTTGGCGTGAGATACATCGACGCGTCGAAGCAAGGCTTGATGGATGCGCGCGGGCTCGATATCCAGCGCGCCCGCTGACCAGTCCCCATCCGTCCCATGCTGCGCTGCCCGCCGATCTGGCGGATGTGCGACGTAAGCTGGAGCAGCTCGCGGCTGCCGGCCAGCTCTCGGAGCTCATCGAGCTGGTGCTCGGGCTGCTGGTCGATCTGCGCGACAAGAACACGGCGCTGTCGGCGAAGCTCGCGAGCGCTGTGGCGAAGCGGATTCAGGAGCGCGTGCTGGGCTCGTATTACCTGCGCGCCGACGACACGGGAATGCGCGTGCTGGATCGGGATCATCCAGCGGGGGTCAAGAGAGGGCACATCTGGGGCTTCGTCGGGGCCGAGCTGGTGTCGTTCGTGTACGCACCGGACTGGAGGGCAAAGCATCCGGCGGCGCTGCTTCAGGGCTTCACCGGCTACCTGCAGGGTGATGGCTACGCCGGGTACGGCGCGATGTTGCGCGGAGACGACGAGGGTGAGGTGATCGTGCCCGAGGAGCGCCGGCTCGGCTGTGGAATGCACATCCGCGCGAAGTTCGAGAAGGCGGCGAAGGGTGGCGACGCACGGGCCGCCGTGGCGCTCGCGTACTTCAAGGCCACCTACCGCATCGAAGCGGCCTGCAAAGCCGAGGCGCTCTCCCCGGAGGCACGCCTGGCGCGCCGGCACGAGCTGTCGATCCCCGTGGTCGACAAGCTGTATGAGTGGATTCAAGAGCTGCACCTGCGGCTCGTGCCGAATACACCGCTCTACATCGCAACCCAGTACGCGATCAACCAGGAGGCAGCGTGGCGGCGCTGCTTCACGGATGGGCGCTTCGAGATCGACAACGATGAAGTCGAACGGCGGTTAAGATCCGTGGCGCTCGGGAGGAAGAACTACTTGTTCGCAGGCTCGGACAAGGGAGCTGAACGCCTCGCCGTCGGTTACACGCTATTTGGCTCGTGCCGGATGCACGGAGTCAACCCGCTCGCCTGGGCGACAGACGTGCTCGGCAAGCTGCAGGGAGGCTGGCCGCGTGAACGGCTGGACGAGCTGCTGCCCGACGCGTGGGCGCGCTCGTCGCCCGCTGCTCCGGCCGTCGGCGATGCCGGCGCGCCCTGAACGACGCGGATCTCGATCCTCGCCACCGGGGTGCCGGAGGGGAGCACCTCGCCGGCTCTCTCGTGCCCGCCGGGTCCGCTCGGACCGCAGGTAGTCGCCGCCCGCGCCCAGTATCGTCGACCCCGACGATCGCCGCAAGGGGTCGCGCCCATGGCGATGGCTGGGCGATTACGACCAGCGACACCACGCCCGTCGCCAGACTGAAGGCGTCCCATGCCGACTCGAGCCACATCCCGTTCTGGTCGACGTAGTTCGTCGGATTAAGCCCAGTGTACGGTACAGGCTGAGGTTGATCGGCGCATGCACCCCGAGCGCCGCCTCTCCAAATCCCAGCACGCCATCACGGAGCCGGCTCGCACGCCCATCAAAGAGCGTGCTCGGCAACAGTGATACCTGGTCACTCGTCGACGCCTCGACAAGTAGAGAACCAAAGACGATTGAGGGCAAACAGAGCGTTCAACCGGGGCAAACGTCGCACTCTCCAGGAACATGGATTATTCATAATTCTCCAATTCCTTCCTCAGAGCACCTGCCAGTTCTTCCGAGCCCGGTGTCACGCCCTTTCCGCTGGGCGTGGGAAACACACCCGGCAGAATACCACTTTCTGCCAATCTCGGAAGCAACTCATCCAGAAGGTCAGCAAGAGGAATCTTTCGTGCTTCGTAGGCTGCCCATTCTCCCTCCCGATGAATCTCAGCATATTCCCGAGCTGGCCAGAGAGGAAACACCTGGCAGCCGTCTGCATTGGCCATGAGTGCCCATCCATCTTGCCAGAGCCCCCATGCTATCTGGTCGTCCGCAACACGCTTCACAAAGTGGCGGAATCGCTCGGGACCATCAAGACGAAGCACAGCTTGAATCTCATGCTCACTTGTCCGTCTCATGGATTCTTCCGCTCCTTGTTTGCTCGACCGTAATTGTCGAATTTATGCTGAGTTCGATGAAGGTCCGCGTCCTGGAGGTTCGAGGGCGATTCCACGTGATCGTATCCTTTCGCTGCCTCACGTCCTCTCGTGTGAGCGAGCTGCTTGCCAGGGGGATTTCTGATGCTCGTTCGCTGACCACGCTCGATAGAGTTCTGCTCCTGCCGGATCCAACCTCGATCAGCCGATGAGGTATTGGGGTCATCGGCGATCTGTTTCAGTCGTTCCTGGGCACCTGTCCGTCCTGAACCCTTTGCACCTCCCTCACCACACGCGTTGTGACCGAGGACGCGGAGCTCGGAGACGAAGTACTCATGCTCTGACTCGACCTCCAGGTTGAAGACGCGCTGCGCACCTGGTAGCACCTCCACCCAGGAGATCGCAACCGTCCCGGAAGCGGTCCTGACATACTCGCCCGCCTCCAGGTTGTCCGCCCGCACCCAGTCGCTGCGATCGACCGAATAGAACCGGTGCGACGACGTCGCCTCGACGACCTCTTCTTCTCCGCCGAAGCGGAGGCGGACGACATCGTTCGCCGTCTGGTTGAGCGTGCTGAGCACGACCCGCCCAGGCACGTCCGCGATCCGCGGTGCCGGCCCGATGCGCGTAACGCGCGCGTCGCCCGCCAGCGAGATCTCCTCGAACGCGAGCCAGACCGTCCGCCCCCTGGCAACCCCGTTGTCCGCGAGCCACGAGGGCGGCCTGAGCAGCCGGATCTGGATGGGCTCGCGCGCCCCCGCCGGGCTCGGCATCTCGAGCTCGACCACCCGCCAGCTCTCGTCGACGACCGTCTCACTCCGGCCATCCGAGGTCAGCACCCGGTCGCCGACCGAGATCGTCTCGATCGGCACGAGCCCCGACGAGGTCGCCACCTCCGTCCCAGCGACGAAACATGCACCCGGAGCACCGCACGTCGCACCGGTGCAGTGATCGGCCTGCTTGCCGAGACCCGCGACATCGTCCATGCGCCGGCCGCCATCCGCGACGTCATCGCCGTGTCTGGCGACGACCTTGGCCGCGTCCGCGCCCTGGTCGACGCCCTTGCGCATGTCGTTCAGCTTGTCGACGCCGCGGGCGGCCTTCAGCGCCGTGCCCGCCCCGCCGGGCACCACGGGAAGGACCAGCGCCAGCGCGTCGACCGCGACACCGCCGGCGTCGAGCGCGGCGCTCCCCCAGTTGCCCTGCTGGACGTTGTCGACCAGCGACACCACGCCCGTCGCCAGGCTGAAGGCGTCCCATGCCGACTCCAGCCACATCCCGTTCTGGTCGACGTAGTTCGTCGGATTGTTCCCCGTGTACGCGTACAGGCTGAGGTTGATCGGCGCGTACACCCCGAGCGCCGGCCCTCCTCCGAAGTACTGCGCCACCATCGGGTCCGGGCTCAGCCACTGGCTCTGCCGCCCGTCGTAGTACCGCGCTCCGAAGTAGTAGAGGCCCGTTCCGAGATCGAGCTCCTTGCCGCTGAACGTGTGCCGGCGCGCCAGCTCGTAGCGAGAGTCGGTCTCATCGCGCCAGAGCTCGCCGCTCGGGAAGTACTCGTCGTGCTGGATGAGCGTCTGCTCTTCGTTGCTGGCGTACTGCGTGCTGCCGAGGTGGTCGGTGTGGAAGTACAGCGTCGGAGGATAGTTCAGCCAGGCGCTGTCCATCTTGGACGCGAGCTGCGTCTCCCCCGCGTACACGTGCTTGGTGAGGTAGCGGCCGTCCCGGATCGTGAGGTCCTGGCTGATGTACGCCGTCTCTTCCTGACCCACGACGTCATGCTTCGAGATCGCGCGCTGCCCCTCGCCGTCGTAGAGATTCTTCGAACGGGTCTGGTTGTTGAGCTTGATCTCGCTCGCGAGCCCCTCTTCGTTCCACGTGATCTCGCGGGTGGCGCCACGGAAGGTCCACTTCTTCTGATGGCCGCTCTCGTCGTACAGGTAATCGCGATCGTAGCGCTGCGACTCGTTCGCGGGCTGCTCGGAGGTGCGCGTCACCGCGTGCGGCCGAGGCCCATCATAGTTGTAGATCGCGTCGTACGTCTGCTCGGGGATGACGTGATCGTCCCGGAAGTCGTCGTCTGCGCCCGGAGAGAAGTCCGGCACCTGCCGCCAGCTCGCGTTCGTCTTTCGGCGGATGTTGTGGATGTCGTCGTACGCGAACGCCTGCGTGTAGCGGTACCTCCAGTCGTTCCGGGTCTGCACCACGCCGGACGCCTGCGTCAGACGGTCCAGCGCGTCGTACTGGTAGCTGTGAAGCAGATTCCCGACGAGCACGCTCCCGTTCATCTGGTTGTCGAACGGCGCGTCGTTCCGCAGCTCGGTCACGTTCCCATCTTCGTCGTACGTATAGCTGAGCCGCTGGAACGGCCTCGCCGGCTTGTTCTGCTGGCGCAGGAACGGATCGCGATGGTCCGCGTTGACGTGGGCGAGCCTGCGCGAGCGCGGCTTGTACTCGTACGTCGTCTCGATGAAGTTGCCGGCGATGAGCCGGACCTTCTGCCCGAGCTCGTCGTACCCGAGGTGCGCCAGGTAGATGGTGTTCGGCGACTCGTCGGGGTGCTGCTCGTTGATCTGCGTGTTCAGCCCGACGATGCTCTTGAGGTTGCCTCCGGCGTCATAGCTGTAACTGATCACCTCGCGGCTCGGGTCGCCGAGCGGCACCTGATCGGGATTCGGCCCGACCCGCAGGTCGGGGAACCGGATCCGGAGCACCCGTCCGAACGCGTCGAACTGATGCTGCACCTGGTAGCGGTACGGACCGCGGTGCGGCTCACGCAGCCGGTGGAACGTCGCCTCGATCTGCACCCGGTTGCCGTGCCGGTCGTAAAGGAACGTGCGCTCGCCGGCCTCGCTGGTCTCCGCCATCACGCGCCCGGCGACGTTCCCGTTCTCGTCGCCCGCGAGCTCAGGACCCCCGTAGGTGTAGACCCGGGCCGTGCTCGTCGGATACGTCACCTGCCGCAGCCGATTGAAGTCGTACTCGTAGGTGATGCGCTGCGAGAGCTCCCGCAGCTTCGCGGTCTGCTTCTCCCGCAGGTTGCCGACCCGATCGTACGCCCACTCGATCAGCCCGGCGTCTGGGCTGTCCAGGCTCACCATGCGTCCGAGCGTGTCGTACGTCGCGGTCGTGACGTTGCCCCCGGCGTCCTCCACCTCCACCAGATCGCTCACGGCGTTGTAGCGATACTGGGTGAGGATCGGCGTCCCGTCCGCTGGATTCGCGCGCTCGATCATCTCGACGACGCGGTCCATGACGTCCCGGTGCTGGACGGTCATCGCGTCGTCGGGCGCCGTGACCGTCGTACGGAAGCGCAGGACTCCGTCCTGATCCGGCCCGAAGCCGTAGCTCGTGTTGACCTCGACGCAGCTCCTCTCGACGTCCTCCGGATCGGCGGGCGTCGTCAGCCTGGTCACGCGCCCGAGGACGTCGTATTCCCACCTCGTGAAGAGATCGTCGTCGCACTCGGGGCTCATCGCCGGGGTATCCACCAGGACGGTGGCGGCCTCCGTGCTGAAGACGGGATGCCCCTGCGCCTTCCGGCGCCCGCGCTCGTCGAACACGAGGCGGCCGCTGACGGTCATCCCGACCTCGGTGTGATCGCCGAAGTCCTTCTCCAGATCCTTCTTCGTCTGAATGACGCGTTCGAAGCCGTCGATGAAGATGACCGTCTCGACGTAGTCGTGTTGATGAGGCGGGACCGTGGGCGCGTTGCGGGACACGTCCTTGTGACCCATGATCGCCCAGAACGGCGCGGCAGAAGCCCCCGGCTGCAGCCCGTACACGGCGCGCAGCGTGGGGACCACGCCCTCCTGCGCGACGGGATCCGCCACGAAGTCGCTCGGCCCCCACACCGCGACAAGCCGGCCGAACGCGTCGTACTTGTACCTCGTGCCGTGGCCGTTCAGGTCGGTCGTGGTGGCGACGGCACCGAACAGGTAGTTCGGGCGGCTCTTCGACTCGTAGCCGAACGAGTCGGTGATGCTCGTCCTGTAGATCCCCGTCCCGTCGTAGCCGTAGGTGAGCTCGTACGAGTTCGGGTCGGTCACCTTCGCGATGTTGCCGAAGTCGTCCCGCTCGATCGTGACCGTGCTCGCGGCGTCGTTGTACGTCGCGGTGGAGCCCGGAATGCCACCTCCGGTGATGTGATGGCTGAACGTCTCGAGCGCGCCCGTCGTCGGATGATAGGTGGCCCGCCGGTCGCGCAGCACGGTACCCGA
This sequence comes from Sorangium sp. So ce1036, assembly GCF_051369805.1. NCBI lineage: Bacteria > Pseudomonadati > Myxococcota > Polyangiales > Polyangiaceae > Sorangium > Sorangium sp. So ce1036. Next base: position 1,515,767 of record NZ_JBBMOX010000002.1, on the reverse strand, counting down.
CGCGCTCCCGCTGCGCGCCACCACCCTGCTCGGCTGCGCGAGGTACAGCTCGCCGGAGCTCGAATAGCCGAAGCCCCGCGTGTCGTACTCGACCTCATAGAACAGGTCGTCCGCGGCGCCCTCGTCGGCGCTCAGGAAGAGCGTATCGAGGCCGCCGTGGTCGAAGCGCCAGGTCCGCCGCTCCTCCGTGGACTTCTGCGCCGTCGCCTCGCCCTCGAACCACTCCGTCGTGCGATGCGTCTCCGCGGGGAAGAACGAGCCCACGAGGGGCTCCGGCTTCGCCTGCACGCTCACCCCGCCGGGCGTCGGGTCCTCGTACGTGAACGTCTGGCGCGTGTAGGGGATGGGATCGCCGCTCTCCGAGACCCCTCGCTCGCTCGTCTGATGAACCAGCCCACGACGGTAGTAGTCCTGATTGTAATACCACGTCTCGATCTGCGAGCCGTCGCCCGTGCTGCCCCTCTCGCCGCGCGTCACGGTCACGATCGACGAGCCGTAGTCCTCGCGCTCGACGCGATCGTACTTCCCCGTCTGCGCGCGCGCGCCCCCGCCCGCCGGCGCCGTGTAGTCCACGGCCTGCGCCAGCGTCTGGCCACGGCCGTCCATCGAGCGGATCCCGACGAGCGCGTAGCTGTTCCCCGGCAGGTCGACGCTCGGCTCCGCCTCGTCGCCGACCTCATTGCCATAACGCTCGTAGTCGAGCTCGAACCTGCCGTCGAAGGGGCGATTGACGGCCTTGAGGAGGTTGGCCCTCCCGAGCTGGTTCAGCTTGACGTAGACCTCGGCCTGGCCGTCGACCTTGGCGACGTGATCGACCAGCCCGTCGCCGTCGACGTCACGCCAGGCCACGTCGCTGCCGCCCGCCGTGTCGTTGTAGAAGCCGTAGACGCTGCCGCAGACGAAGAAGACGCAGATCTCGGCGTCGAACGTCGCGCTGTAGTCGCGCGAGGTGCTGAAGCTCAGCGCCTCGGGGTTGCCGTCCCCGCCGTCCACCTTCTCCAGGATCCTCGTGCCGAGGCTCGAGAACTCGTCTCTCACAGCGACCGGCCACTGCGGGAGCGGCCACGTCCGCTCGGCGTCGAAGCGATCGCCCAGGTTCAGCTTCACGTGGAGCGGCTGCTCTCCGGGCTCCGCTCCGGGCTCCTCCTGTCCGGCCTTCGGCTCGGGCAGGCGGCTCACGTGGTCGAGCAGGCCATCGCCGTTGATGTCGATGAAGTCCACCGCCTGCCGGTTGAGGCTGTAGACGTACCCCGCGCCGACGTGCCCGCCGCCTCCGAAGACGCCTGCGCTGAACGACGCGCCGACCGAGACGCCTGCGCTGAGCGAGCCGGTGTCCTCGTAGCGCGCCGCGTTCGGGCCGGTCGCGACGTCCATCACGTTGATATCATTCAGCACGTCCTCGCGGAGGCCGAAGCGGCCGGAGCTCCAGTCCGGATTCGACCACACGATCGGCGCCGTGAGGCCGTAGCCGGTGTTGAGGCGCACGACGGGGCTCCCGCCCGCAGGAGTGAAGGAGACGCGGTCCGGCAGGCCATCCTGGTTGATGTCGAGCAGCTCCGTCTTCGCGGAGCTCACCGCGTAGTCGAGCCCGACGGAGAAGCTCGTGGACATGACCGCGCGCGTCCGACCGCGCGTGTCCGTGTCCGGCACCGCCTGGTCCTTCTCGTCGTTGCCGCCGAGCGACATGCTCACCTTGAAGCGCATGCTCTCCTGGTCGACCTCACGGAACTCGTCGAAGTCGACCGCGCGCTTCTCGGTGAAGCCGCTGCCGGTGTTGAACAGGACGCCGTCGCGCGTCACCAGATCGGGCAAGTTGTCCCCGTTCATGTCGAGGAACTCGACCTCACCCGTGGTGTCGGCCGCGCCGATCCCGAGGTTCAGGTTGAAAGCGCTGGCGTCCAGGCCGTAGCTCCACGTATCGGACAGCCGCAGCGCCTGGATGCCCGCGCTCCCCGAGAAGCCGCGGCCCGCCTTCGTGCGCCCGGGCGAGAACAGCCCGCGCCCCACGAAGCTGCTCTGACCCCGCGTGCCGTACACGGGACCGGCGCCACCAGGCACCCCCACGCGGGAGATGGTCGCGAAGAAGAAGGGCGACGCGTCGTCGCTCACGTTCGCGTACTGGAGCGCAGGCTCGCTGAAGGCCTGGTCGCCGCGGTAGTCGCCGAACGACCACCGGTGATAGCCACCCGCCATCATGTCGTGCGTGGGCGCCGGAGCCTCGGTGTCGCCGAAGTCGGGATCCAGCCAGCGGACGTTGACGGGCGCGAGGTCCCCTCCGGTCGAGGGATCCCAGGACACCTGCCCGATGCCGGGCAATCCTCCGACCCACGTGATGGGCGACCTGGAGATCAGGGTGAAGTAGATGGGCTCCCCCGGCGTGATGCCGACCGGCGGGTCGAGCGCGACCGGACCCGTCGCCGCGGGGCCAAGGCACGTCTTCGAGAACAGCTTGTGGACGCCCTGCACCAGGGCGCACACCGGATGTTCCGTCGGGCCCTTCATGAAGGTGCCCGCGCTGGTCGAGCTCTCCGCCGTCACCGGGACGGTCGGCGCGCCGGCCTGCCACAGGAAGACCGCGACGTTCACCTCCGGCTGCTGCACGATGAAGCTCACAGGCACCGGATCTTCCGGCGTCGGATCGTCCTCGATCTCGCAGACGATCGCCTCTGGATCTTCCTCGGAGGGGCCGCACCCGAGCACGGCCCCCTCCACGTACACCTCGGCGTCCGGGTCCGGCCGGCTGTAGCGCGTGTACTCGACGAAGGGCTCCCAGCCGACCCGCTCGGGATCCACCGGCGAGTCGGACTTCAGCTCGAAGTAGAGCAAGTCGCCCGGATCGAGGCGAATGCCGGTGCCGGTGACCTGGTACGCCCCTTCGAAGCCGGCGCCCAGGCTGGCGGTCGCCACGCGCTGCGCGCCGCTCCAGTCGGCGGCCGTGGACGGCACCTTGTAGACGTTGAGCTCCACGTCGTCGGAGGTCGAGCGCTTCGTCCCCCCTCCGAGCACGCTGACCTCACCCGGCGCGTTCGGGATCCAGGGCCGCTTCGGCATGCCCACGAGGCGGAAATCGTCGGCCAGCGACGTGCGGTAGACGAACGCGCCATACACCTCGCGGTCGTCGACGCGGCTGGGGGCGATCCCCTGGTACGCGATCTCGGGAGACCACCGCACGAGGTCCTTGCGCGGATCGTCGACCGAGCTCACGCGGAAGTAGAGGTCGTCCCCCACGCCGATCGGCTCCTGGAGCGGCGTGGGGCCGTTGCAGCCGTTGCCCGCCGTGGGCAGGCACGGCGCGAGATCGTCCCCGGCGAAGGTCCGGGTCCAGATCGGCGGCTGCGCGTCATTCTTGAGGATGGAGACGGTGACCCCGTCGCCGCCCGCCACGTCCTTCTGGATGACGCCGCCGATCTGCACCGTGCCGGCGAAGGGCGCCTTCCAGCGCGCCAGCGGGTCGACCAGGAAGAAGCTGCTCTTCTGGTTCTCGAGGCGGTCCGCGTTCGCGAACGCGATCATCGACTCGTCGTAGGCGCCGAACGTCTCCTCGTCCCCGAAGCGGTCCTTCGCCCCCTTGCGAACCTTGATGGCGCCGTCGCTCACCCACACCTGGTCGACGAAGCCGTCGCCGTTGATATCGGAGAGGATGTGCCGATCCTCCGATTCGTTGTGGGCGATGTTGCCGCCGAGGCCGAACGCGCCGCCGAGCACGGTGAGCCCCGCTCCGGCCGTCCAGCCGCCGGTCTCCGTGTACCCGAGCGAGTTCTGCGCGAAGCCGGGGATGCCCTTGTAGCTCAGATGGTCATGGGGGGACGGGGCGAGGGGCGCCGTGTTGACGGTCCCGCTCGCGCCGGTGAGGAAGTCGAGCAACCCGTCGCCGCTGACGTCCAGGAGCGAGCGGCGCACCCGGCTGTGCCCGCTGGAGCCGCCGGCGCTCGCGCTCGCGGCGATGGCCACGAGGTCCACGCCGACGCCGCCGCCACCGCCGTAGCTCGACCCCTTCGTCCGCGAGAGCCCGTGCTCCGCGCGCAGGCCCGTGCTGGACTTCAGGCTGCCCCAGAGCCGGGGCTCCCCGAAGGGGTCCTGGGCGATCTCCTCGTACTCGAAATCATGCTTGTAGAGCTCGGTGCCGTCCGTGCCGAGCAAGCCGACCTCCTGGAGCAGCGACTTCTGGAAGGCGCCCAGCGTGTAGCGGAGATCATAGCTGCGGATGATCGTGGCGACGTAGGCGACCTCGACGCTCTCCAGGCGGTGCGACGTCTTGATCGGGAAGCCGGGGCGCGCGTCGACGCTGCGGTCGGGCCGGGTGTCGGCCGCGTCGAGCACGAAGCTCACGTTGTAGGTCCCCAGGCAGTCGTCGTCGACGTTCGACGTGATGGCTCCGTAGCAGATCCTCTTCGGATAGACCTGCGGCATCGAGACGCCGGACATCGTCTGCTCGTCGTGGAAGTACTTGAACAGGATTCGATTCCCGAACCGGTCCTCGACGAGCTCCAGGTTCCACTTGAAGACGCGGCTGGCGTCCCCGGGATCGGCGAGCCGCGCGTTCGCGGTCTTGCCATAGACCGACAGGGTCCCATTCTTGTCGGTCACTTCCCAGTAAAAGATATCCGGGTCGTCGGGCGCAGGCAGCCGGAGGATGCGCTGGAACGCGCCCTCGACGCGGCGCTGGTAGCGCACGCCGCCGGCGGCGGGGCCGACGGCGGTGAGCTGGGCGCCGTCGAGCGCGTAGCGCACCGAGCCCGCGACGGAGCCCGGGTGATCATTCTGGATCTTGGTACCGTCGTAATCAGGGACGCCGAAGCGCGTATCGTGCTGGATGCTCGAGATCTCGAGGTCCCAGCCGACGCCGAGCCAGCCGTTGCCACGAGCGCTCGAGTACGTGAGCGCCAGATCGGGATCGAGCCCGTTGCGACCCGGCGGCACGCGCAGCGGATAGCTCAGGTTCGCCGTGCGCTGCGGGTTCGCGCTCGGCGGCTCGATCAGGTCCACGCCGGCCGAGGGATTGCCGAGCTCGATGCCCTTCATCTCGTCGGGCAAGGAGTTCTTGGGCCCAGGCGCGTCCGGCGCCGGGAGCGTGGCGTTCATGAACTCGGTGAAGTGCTCGGTCTCGCTCACCATCACGCCGCCGCTGGCGTCCGCGACCCTGGGGATCGCGCGCCACAGGCCGACCGGCTCGTCGAAGTAGAGCGTCGAGATGCTGCGCGTCGTCGCCGCGGGCGGCATGCCCTCCCGGTCGAAGGGCAACGTGAGCCGCACGGGCCGCTTGAAGCGGAGCCCCGCCGGGCCGAAGCGGAAGCTGCCGCTGCCCGGCACGACGTTGACGAGCCCGCGCCCGGCGGGCGAGGCCTGGTCGCGCGTCAAGGGTCGAATCGTGATGTACACCGGCTCCGAGACCGCCCCCGCCGGGATCTCGAGCGTCGCGCCGGCGTGATGCAGCGTCTTCGCCTCATCGGGGGTGACCCACGCGCCGTAAGGCGCGCCCACGTCGGGCGTGAGGCCGCCTGACGCCGTCGCGAGCGCGCTCCTGTCCAGGCACGGCCCGAGCTCGACCTGGCGCGCGACGGTGGAGCCATCGGCGAGGGTGGCCCGCAGCCGAACGGACCAGGCCGCCCCTCCCCGCACCTCGGGGACGCTGAGCTCGAAGGCGCCGTCGCCGCCCAGCTCCGCGGGCGTGAGGGCGCGATCCTCCACGCTCACGCCCGTCACCGCGACGCCTGCGCCGTGCACGAAGCCCCGGACGTAGGCTCGCCCGTGCTCGCACTCGCCGTGCAGCGGGTAGGCGATGCGAAGCTCCGGACGCGCTTGCTCCGGCAACGCGCTCGCGGCCACGCGCAGATCGCCGATCGCCGAAGGCTCCTCCGCGCCGCCGCGCAGCGAGAAGCGAACCGCGTCGAGCGTTCCGAACACGCCCACCGCATCCCACTGATGCCAGCCTGGCGAGAGGCCTCGAAGCGGAATCTCGAGGCGTTCCTTCCCCCCTCCGGCGCTGGCGACCAGCGTACCGCTCGACGGCGCGATCAGGCGGAAGCCGAGCGTGTGGGGGGCCGATGGCTCGGCGGAGGCGGCCGTTCCGAGCTGGGTCGCGCGCGCCGAGGGCTGGCGACCTGCGCTGCGCGACAGCGCGGCGGGGGAGACGGCGGCGTAGCTGCCGCCGTGCGGGATCCCGACCACGCGCACGTGGCTCACGCGGTAACTCGACACGGGGCCGTGCTGAACGGAGCTCCGCGGCACCCCGAACGCCACCTGATTCAGGCCTTGCTTGAGCCACGCGGGGCTGATCTCTTCGACCTGCAGACCGGACCTGGAGCTCGCCGGCGGAAGCGCCGTCGACGCGCGCTCGGCGGCCCCGTTGATGCTGCGCGGCACGCCGCTCCAGTGCGAGACGCCCTCGAGCTCGTAGACCAGGAACGCGCGCGACAGCGAGCGCGGCTCGGCGAACACGTCGACCGGGAACGTCTGCGCGCCTTGCCCGACCTCACCGACGCGCGCCGTGGCGCGATCGGAGGAAAAGACGAGCGCTCCCGGGAAGCCGTTGCTCGTCACGCGGTCGGCCCAGCGGGCTTCCGGCAGCACGCCCACCGGATCACGAGCTCCCCAGAACGCGAGCTCTGCCAGACCGCGCGCATCCCCGGGGACCCACTCGATGACCGCCCGCTCGGCGAGGACGGGGAGCGGCATGCGCAGGGGGCCGAGGGCGCCCGACAGCTCGAGCGGACGCTGCTCCAGGCCCTCGAGGACGCGCTCGCCCGCGGCGCCATCCACGGTGATGGTCAATGCGCCGCGGGTCCGCCCGAAGCCGCTGACCTGGTGGATCCAGGTGGGCTCGGCGAAGCGGACCTCCACGCGCACGGGGGCTCCGGAGGGCGAGGACAGGGTCGTCCGCGCGTCGCCGTCGAAGAGCGACCACGCAGCCCTTGGATCCGCGTTCGCAGGGGCGTCGAGCCACTGCGCCCAGGCCACCGCCGCGACGGTCGTCGCATCGCCCGGATCCGGCCATGAGGTCGCCGCCCCCTGCTCCGCGCTGTCCGGCGCCGCGGCGCCACGCAGGCCGGCCCGCGCGGACGCGATCGCATGCAGCGCATCGTCGAGCGGGAGGCTGGGCTCCACCGCGCTCTCCTTCGCGCCCGGCGCTCGGGGTGACGTCGCGGCCAGCGCGGCGATCGACCCCGCGAGCCCCAGCATCTGGATCAAGACGAAACACGTGGTCCGAGCCCCAGCGGATCGACCGATGATGTTCAGCATGATGCGTTTCCTCGCAGCTCGCCGGTCGGCGGCTCACTCCCATGATCAACGAGGCGAATCGCTCACGAGCCGCTCCCCAGCAGCCCGGGCGCCCGCCCCTCGCGCGCGCTCGAATGGACGGTCTTGTGGCCTCACAGCCCGCCGCTCCAGGTACAGGCCTGGAACTCTTCTCGCGCAGCGGAGATGGCCTGCCGGCACACGTGCGCCAGCGATTGCTTCTTGAAGTCGCTGTCGGCCAGATCCCGCCACGCGGTTCGCTGACGGACGATGCCAGCCTTCTGCTGATTGAAATGATGAGGCAGCAACGTCGCCTGCATGCACAGCTCGTACTGGTCGAGATAGCTGTCGCACTCCGCCACGCCGGTGCTGCCATCGGTGACGGTCAACCGACTCGACGATCTGCCGGCGCCGGCCGAAGCGCCGTCCTCACAGGCGAGGAGCAGCAAGCCGATCGCGCACAGCCAGGCGGCGTTGCGCAGCGGCGAGCTCGAGAGCCAGCTCGAGCCCGCAATTTTGAGCCGAACACGCGACTGCGCGCACGTCGCCATCGCACCGCGCCCCTGGGCGCACCTGCCAGATTGCTGCATGATGCTTCCTTCCCGGATCGCCCGGGTCCTGGATCAACACCGAGAGCAAATGGAGCTCTAACGGGCGCGCTACACCCCTCGCGCACCCCATGACGCAGATGTCTCCAGGCGAAGTTACCTACCGCCCTGGAACATGGCGCCGCATGTAAGCACCACGACAGGCACGCTGTCCAGACCCAATCACACAGGAATCGAGATCGGATCGGCTACTTCGAATTCTTGTCACATTCACATGCAGGAAGATCTGCGGGTCAACGTGCCTGCGGGCAATCCCCGGCGCTCCTCCCGATCGGAATCCAGCTTCACTGAAGTGGGCGGGCGTCTGCGGGGCGCCGACGCGCGGAGATGGCATGGAGAATGGATAACGAGGGCGGGGTCGACTGCCGCGGAGAGAATCGCGAGCTACCTCCGCGCCGGGAGCGCCGACGCGCGCTCCCGGCGGAGAGCGCGCTCGGTTCAGACCGGCGCGCCGTGGTCTTCGAGCGGATCCTCCGCGTCCTCGGGCGTGGCGCCGCCGCCTCCGGGGGTGCTGCCGCCTCCGGGGGTGCTGCCGCCTCCGGGGGTGCCGCCGCCGCTGCTGTCGCTGCCGGCCGCCTCGGCGGCCTTCTTCTTCGCGCTCCGGCTGAAGAGCCGCCGCGTCGCGATGGGCACGAGGCGCGGGATCGTCGGATCCTGCTCATTGGCGCGCTCGAACACCCGCACGATCTGCTCGAGCAGGATCAGGTTGATGCCGTCGGCCCGGTCGAGATCGCCGCTCGTGACCTTCTGCCCAGCCGGCCGCGCGGCCGCGGCCTTCGCGGCCTGCGTCAGCGCCTCGGCGGCGCCTTGCAGGCGCTCGACGTAGTCCTGGTCGAGCCGCATCAGCCTGGCGCGCACGGCGAGGGGGCCCTTCTTCTGCGCGAGGTAGCGCTTGCCGAGCGCGGCGAGCTGGGTGAGCCCGCGCGCGAGCGCGGCGGGGTCCTCTGCCGTGCCGAGCGCCCGCGCCAGCTCCTCGCGCGCCTCCTTGCCCGCGCCGGCGACGCCGCGCAGCACCTCGTAGGCCTGGTCGCGCAGCAGGAGGGCGCTCGAGAACCGCTCGCGCAGCGCGGCGTCCCGCGTGGCGCGCGTGGCGTCCTTCTTCTGGCCGGCGCTCTCGTGCGCGTCGAGCAGGCGCTCCAGCGCGAGCGCCTGCTCGACGGCGAGCGCGAGCAACTCGGGCGAGAAGCCGCGCAGCGTCTCGCGCTTGTCCTTCGAGGCGCCCGACCAGCACGCGTGCGCCGTCGCGTAGAGGCGGCGCATGTCGGTCAGCACGCGCGAGGAGGCGATCTGCCGGCCCCGCTCGACGAGCCGGGCCTCGGTCGTGCCGTCGAGCAAGGCCTCGAGGAGCCCTGACTCCGGCTTGCCCAGCTTCGCGGCCAGGGATTCGAGGGTGGGGATGTTGTCGTCGGTCTCTTCGGGAGGAGAGATAGGTTTGGCCATGGTGCACGCTAGGCGCGTGCGGAGCGGCCCGTCGAGGGGAGCGCACATCTCCGACGCCGCGCCGGCGAGCGTGGACGGAAGCCTGTCCGCCGGCGACGACGGCGCGGCGCGCGGAGCTGCCGGTATCGCGGCGGAGGTCAACGTGCTGCAGCCAGGGGACGTCGTCATGCGGATGGGGGGCCGTCGTCATGCCGCCCGGCACCCATCGTCATGCCGCCCGAGGCCGTCGTCATGCGGCCTGAAGACGTCGTCATACGGCCTGGAACCCGTCGTCATGCCGCCCGGCACCCATCGTCATGCCGCCCGGCACCCATCGTCATGCCGCCCGGCACCCATCGTCATGCCGCCCGGCACCCATCGTCCCACGGCGCGGGGCCGTCATCATACTGCCCGACCCGCGTCGTCATGCCGCTCGGAGTCATCGTCATGCGGCTTGGCACCCGGATCACGTTGACGTTCCGCAGGGAGCAGCTGATGGCGGAGAAACCGCAACGGCGCAACGGCGCAACGGCGCAAGGAACGCAGCGGAGAGGGAACCAGACCTCTCTCTCCCTTGCGCCCCTTGCGCCCCTTGCGGTCTCTCTGCTTCCCGCCGCTCCCCGCAGCCCTCCGCGTCCCGGCCGCTCACCGGGCGGAGCCAGCCGGAACGCCTCCCGCTCGGGCGGGGGAATCAGCGGGTAGCCGCGTTCAGCGGTAGCCGCCGCCGAACCCCATCTCGTGCTCGAGCTTGACGACCTTGTTGTACAGGCCGATCACGAGCAACGATGGCACCCACTGGCCGATGAAGTTCGCAATCTGCCTCTTGCCGGCCACCATGAAGCCGGCGGAGAGCGCCATCGAGCCGATCGCCAGCCCGAGGTAGGCACCGGACGGAATTCTGGAGGTCCTCTCCTCGATCTTGGTCGTGACCTTGCCCTCTTCCTTCTGAATCGTCGGTTCGATCGTCGCCATGGTGGATCTCCTTCCGCGGCGCCTGCCCGGCGCTGCGCTTGCCGCCGCGACCCGGTGCGACGACCGGGCCAGAAACGAAGGCGCCCGGACGGGAACAAATCGCGCATTGGCGACCGGGCGCCCCGAGCCGCTCCCCCCCGCCGCCCGCTCAGATCCGCGCCGTCACCGCGCGCAGGAGCTGCCGCTGCGCCGCCGCGAACACCAGGAGCACGGGCACGCTCAGGATCACGTTGCCGGCCATCACCACGTGCCAGCGGACCCCGGTCCCCTGCTCCCGCAGGAGGGCGATCGCGAGCGGGAGCGTCCGCACCTGGTCGTCCGTCGTCATGACGAGCGGCCAGAAGTAATCGTTGTAATGAAAGACGAAGCTGAACAGGAACAGCGCCGAGAGCGTCGGCCTCAGCATCGGGCCGAGGATTCCATAGACGATCCTGAGCTCGCCCGCGCCATCCATCCTCGCCGCCTCGATGATCTCGTCAGGCACCGAGAGCAGCGCCTGGCGCACCAGGAACGTCCCGAGCGCGCTCACCCCGAACGGCAGGATCAGCGCCGCGAACGTGTTCACCAGGCCGACCGAGCCGAGCATCGTGAACACCGGGACGAACGTCACCTGCGCCGGGATGAGCAGGCACGAGAGCACCAGCACGAACGCCGCGCCCCGCCCCGCGAACCGCAGCTTCGCGAGCGCATACCCGGCCGGCAGCGCCAGCGCGATCTGCAAGAGGGCAATCGCCGTCGCCATGAACAGCGTGTTGGCGAAATACCGCATCACCGGCACCGCCTGGAGCACCTCGCGGTACGCGCCGAGATCCAGCGCCTGCGGCAGCGGGTACGCCGGAGCGCGGGTGATCTCCGGCAACGTCTTGAGCGACGTGACCGTCATCCACGCGTACGGCCCGAGCCACACGACCGCCACCACGACGAGCAACAGGTCCGAGGCGAGGCGCCGCGCGCCGGTGCGCCCCCTGGTCGTCATCGCCCGGGTCGTCACGACGCCCGCCTCTCCTCGCGCGGCGCGCCCGCCCGGAGCGCCCGGAGCTGCAGGACCGTCAACAGCAGGAGCAGCCCGAAGAAGATCACGATCATCGCGCTCGCCCGGCCGACCCGCAGGTTCACGAAGACGTGCTCGTAGATCGCATAGACGAACAGGGTCGTCGATCGCACCGGCCCCCCCTGCGTCATCACGCGGACCACGTCGAACGCCTGGAAGGAGAGGATGAGGCTCGTCGTCGCCACGAACGCCGCGCTCGGGCGCAGCAGCGGCCACGTCACGTGGCGGAACCGCCGCCACGGGCCCGCGCCGTCGAGCGCCGCGGCCTCGTGCAGCGCCCGCGGGATGTCCTGCAGCCCCGCCAGGAAGATCACCATGGCATAGCCGGTGATCTTCCAGACGCTCACCGCCGCCAGCGCGAGCAGCGCCGAGCGAGGGTCGCCGAGCCAGCTCATCGTCGGCAGGCCGAGGCCGCGGAGCGCCGCCGAGAAGACGCCCTCGGCGTCGAGGATCCACATCCAGAGCAGCGCCACCGCGACCCACGACACGACGTACGCGCTGAACACCGCGCCCCGCACGAACGCGTACACCGGCCCCGGGCGGTCGAGCGCCACGGCCAGCGCGAGCCCCAGCGCGCCGGAGAGCGTCACCACCACGGCGCTGTAGCCGAGCGTGCGGAGCAGCGTCCCCGCGAGCTCGCCGCTCCCGGCCAGGACCTCGTAGTTCCGGAGCCCGACGTACCGCGGCGGCGTGAGCAGGTCCCACGCGTAGAAGCTATTTTTGGCCGCGAGCAGGAGCGGGACCAGGAAGAACACGGCCAGGAAGGCCGCGGTCGGCAGGAGGAGCAGGTACGGCGAGAGGGGGTGCCTGGGCTTCATCGCTCACGCGCCGCGCGGACGGCCTCGGAGAGGGTCTCGGCGGCGTCGCGCGGGGCGAGCACCGCCTCTTCCAGCCGGGGCTGCACCGCCTCGCGCTGGACGCGGAACAGGTCCGGAGACCACGGCCAGGGCGCCGCGTGCGCGAGCTGGTCCACGGCCACGCGGTCGTTCGGGTGCGCGGCGTAATAGCCGCCCCGCGTGAGCGCCTCGAGGCCGCGGCGCGAGACCGGCATGTAGCCCGTCCGCGTCGCCCACGCGTTGGCCTGCTCCGGCTGCATCATCCAGCGCAGGAACGCGAACGCCGCCTCCTGCGCCGCGGGCGCCGCCCCCCGCGGCATCACGAACATCGTCCCGCCCGTGGGCACCGAGGCGCGCACGTCGCGCGGCAGCGGGGCCGCGCCCACCTCGAACCTCCCCGCGCCCGCCTGGGCCGCGTTCTCCTCCAGGTAGCGGAGGAACGCCGTCGAGGTCCAGATCATCGCGACCCGGCCCGCCAGAAAATCGGTGTTCGTCACCTGCCACGCGTTGTAGTCGCGCCCCGGCGGCGGCTTCATCGTGCGATCCTCGTGCACGAGCGCCTGCCAGAACCGGAGCGCGCGCACGCCCGCCTCGCCGCCGAACGCGGGCGCGCCGTCCGGCGAGAGGATCTCGCCGCCCGCCTGCCCGACGAGCGCCGCCCAGAACCACCAGTCGATCGGGCACTCGAACCCCCACCGCCGCGTGGCCCCGCCGTCGCGCACCACGAGCCGCGACGCCACGCCGCGGAGCTCGTCCCAGGTCGACGGCGGCGACAGGCCGAGCTCGCGGAACACGTCGCGGTTGTAGTAGGCGATGGGCGTCGAGCGGTTGAACGGCAGGCACACGAGCGGCCGCTCTCCTCCCCCGACGAACGTCCCCGACTGCCCGAGCGCCTCGACCACGTCGAGGTCGCCGGCGGGCCCCGCGTCCACGAAGCGCGAGAGCGGCTCGAGCGCGCCGGCCTCGGCGAGGTACGGCACCACCTCGCCGACCACGTGCGTCAGCGCGGGCGCGGCGCGCGCCGCGAGCGCGGTCCTGAGCTTGGCGAGCGCCTCGAAGTAGTCGCCCTGGTACACCGCCTCGATGCGGTAGCGGCCCTGCTCGCGGTGGAACCGGTCGACGAGCGACAGGAGCACCTCGCGGTTCTTGCCGCCGTACGCGAACCACAGCGACGCCGCGAGGCGCCCGTCCGGCGAGCGCCGCGCGCAGCCGGGCGCGCCCGCCGCGGCCGCGGCGATCGACGCCGCGAGCGCCCGGAGCGCGTCGCGCCGCGAGCAGCGCGCGCTCGCCCCGGGCCGCGCCGCACCGCGCCCCCGCCCGCTCATGGCGCGGCCCGCGGGGCGATCCGCGCGCCGGAGCCCGCGTCGAACCAGAGCACGGCGCGCGGGTCGAGGCGCGCGCGCACCGCCTCCCCCGGCGCGGGCGTCGCGAACCCGTGCGCCCGCGCCCGGAGCCGCGTCCCCGAGGCGTCGAGGTACAGGAACGTCTCGGCCCCGAGCGGCTCGGCCACGACGACGCGGGCCTCGACCACGACCTCGTCGGTCGCCCCGGCGCCCGCCCCGCCCTGCGCCCCGGCCTCCAGCCCGACGCGCAGGTGCTCGGGCCGCACGCCGGCGATCACCCGGTCGGGCAGCGCCACGCCCGGCGGGGCGGGCAGCGAGAGCGCCGCGCCCTCGTACCGCGCGCCGGCGCGCTCCAGCGCGACGAGGTTGATCGCCGGCGCGCCCAGGAAGCCGGCGACGAACGTGTTCGCCGGCGCCTCGTAGATGGCGCGCGGCGGGCCGACCTGCTGGAGCTCGCCCGCGCGGAGCACGGCGATGCGGTCGCCCATGGTCATGGCCTCGACCTGGTCGTGGGTGACGTAGACCGACGTCGTGCCCAGGCGGCGCACGAGCGCCGCGAGCTCGACCCGGAGCTCGGCGCGCAGCGCGGCGTCGAGGTTCGAGAGCGGCTCGTCGAACAGGAACGCCGCCGGGGCGCGCACGATCGCGCGGCCCATGGCCACGCGCTGCCGCTCGCCGCCCGACAGCTCGCCGGGCCGCCGGTCGAGCAGGTGGCCGATGCCGAGCAGCGTCGCCGCCTCCTCGACGCGGCGCGCCCGCGCAGCCTTCGGGACCCCGCGCATCCGGAGCGGGAACGCCATGATCTCGCGCGCGGTCATGTGCGGGTACAGCGCGTACCCCTGGAAGACCATGGCCACGTCGCGGTCCTCCGGCGCCACGCGGCTCACGTCGCGCCCGCCGATCGCGATCGCGCCGCCGTCGGGCGCGTCGAGGCCGGCGATGAGCCGGAGCGCCGTCGACTTGCCGCAGCCGGAGGGGCCGACGAGCACGAGCAGCTCGCCGTCCTCGACCTCGAGATCGAGGCCCGCGAGGGCGGGGCGCTCGGCGTTCGGGAAGCGGCGGGTCAGGCCGCGGAGCGAGAGGGTGGCCATGGCGGCGAGCTCAGGTGGCGAGCAGGACGAGCCCCGGGATCGAGTCCGCGACCGCGAGCAGCTTCGGGCTCGGGGCCACCGCGACGGGCACCCGGGCCGTCCGGAGCAGGGCGGCGTCGTAGGCGCTGTCGCCGAAGGCCGCAAGCACGGCGAGCTCCGGGAAGAGGCGCCCCAGCGCGCGGATCTTCCCGTCGCCGTAGGTCGCGGGCGCGCCGAGCTCGGGGGCGAGCCGGCCCTCGCGGACGGCCGGGCTCATGGCGGCCACCTGCGCGGGCGCGATGCCGAGCCCCGCGACGGCGCGCTCGACCGCGATGCGCGGCGAGGCGGAGACGACGTACACCGGCGCGCCGCGCGACCGCGCCCAGTCGAGGATCGGCAGGAGCGCCGGCCGGATGCGCCCCGCGTGGCCCTTCTCCTCGAGCACGCGGTCGACGAAGCCGGCGAGCTCGTCCTCGCGCCACCCGGCGAAGGCCCAGGCCATCATGGCGAAGGCCCGGTCCTCCGGGTACCGCTCGTCCAGGAACGCCGCGTGGAGCGCGCTCGCGATCGCGTGCGCGCCGCCCCCGGCGTCGACGCCGAACGCCTCGGCCTCGCGGCGCAGCGCCTCCTCGGCCTCGGGCCGCGCCGCGCGCTCGGCCAGGAACGCGTCGAACAGGTCGAAGCCGATGTCCCCTTCCCAGAGGGTGCCGTCCGCGTCGAAGGCGAGCGCGGCGCCCGCGCCGAGCGCGCCGTGCTCGGCCTCGATGCGCCGCAGGAGGTCCCCCGTGCTCTCGCGAGGGATCGGCGCGCTGCCGCCCAGGATCGCCGCTGTCATGTCTCTCCCCTCTCCCCGGCCGGGCGCGTGGGTCGTCCCGTCCGAGGCCCACGCCTACAGCGGACCTCGCGTCGCGTCACGGCCCGTCAACGTCCCGTCACCCGAACGGCGGCCGGGCGTCGTGTTCCGCAAGCGGCGTCACCGCGCCTGCTCGAAGAGCGAGCGGTGCAGCACCCCCACCGCCGAGGCGACGCTCGCGTCGTCGATGACCATGCACAGGTTCACGCTGCCCATGGCGTAGCTCAGCATCTCGACGTTCACGCCGGCCTGGCTCATCGCCTCGAGCACCTGCGCGGCGACGCCCTTCTGCCGGGGCAGGCCGTGGCCGACGATCACGAGCGTCGTGTGGTCGGGCAGCACCTCGCAGGCGCCGAACCGCTCGAGCTCGGGGAGCGCCCGGCGGAGCTTCTCGAGGCTGTCGGTGGTCATCGAGACCGAGACCTCCGACGTGGTGATCACGTCGATCACGACCTCGTGCCGCGCCAGCACGGCGAGGACCTGCGCGAGGAAGCCGACCTCGCCGAACATCCGCGTCGAGCTGAGCTTGAGCACGACCTGCTTCTCGCGGTACGCGATGCTGGTCACGGCCGGCGACGCCGCGTCGGTGTTGAAGTCGATGACCGTGCCGGGGTGATCCGGCCGGTTGGTGTTGAGCACCCGCACCGGGATGCGCTTCTCCATGGCGGGCAGGAGCGTCGAGGGGTGCAGCACGCGGGAGCCGAAGAACGCGAGCTCCGCCGCCTCCTCGAAGCGCATCGTCGGGATGTTGCGGGCCGTCTTCACCACGCTCGGGTCGGCGGTCATCACCCCGTCGGTGTCGCTCCAGATCTGGGCCTCCTCGGCGTCGAGCGCGGCGGCGAGCAGCGTGGCCGTCAGGTCGCTCCCGTTGCGGCCGACGGTCGTGATCTCGCCGGCCTCGTTGCGGCCGACGAAGCCGGTGACGACCGGGACGACGCCCTCGGGGACGTGCTCGGCGAACGCGGCCTTGACCCGGGCCTCGAAGCCGGGCAGCGGCCGCGCGCGGCCGAAGCTCGAGTCGGTGATGAAGCCGAGGTCCCAGACGTCGTAGGCGCGGGCCGGGACGCCGCTCCGGGAGAAGAAATCGGCGATGCAGCGGACGGCCATGCGCTCGCCGAAGCTCGCGATGTAGTCGAGGCTCCTCGGGCTGAGCTCCTTGACGAGGCTGATGCCGCGCAGGAGGTCCTCGATCTCCTGGTAGAACGGCGCGAGCAGGTCGGGCGCGCAGCCGAGGGACTCGGCCACGGCGCGCTGCTTGTCGATGGGCACGGCCGGGTCGAGGCGCCCCGCGGCGGCGCCCCTGGCGGCGTTGATCAGCGCGTCGGTCATGCCCTTGTGCGCGGAGCTCACGAGGACGGGGCGGCGGGCCAGGCGGGCCCTGGCGATGTGGAGAACCTTCTCGATCTGATCGCGGCTCTCGACCGAGCTGCCGCCGAACTTCATGACGATCATGCGCGTGCCTCCATGGGCCTGTCGGCCCGGTGGAGCGCGAATGATAGTCACGGCCGGCCGTGACGCGACAAGGGGGGTCGATCTCGTCCTGAGGCCCGGTCCGCCCGGCGGGAGAGCGTCAGGCCTCCGTCTCCAGCACGCCCCGGAAGCTCTCGCGCTTCGTGAGCAGGAGCCAGCGCAGGTTCTTCATGAGCCTGCCTTGCTCCGAGAGGGCGGCGTGGCTCAGGAGGACGAGCTCGGCCACGCTGATGCCCTCCCGCACGTCCTCCGCGGCGACCTGGGTCCTGCCGTCCGCCGCGGCGCGGCAGCGGGCGAAGCGGGAGATGACGGCGGTGGCGAGCGAGAGGTCGAGCACGGCCGCGAGGAGGTGCCGCGGCGCGGAGAAGATGTGCCGGCGCTGGAGCGCGAGGCGCAGGTAGTCCCGGACGAGCGCCCCCTGTTCGCCGTCGAGGAAGCGGTCGACCGTGCGCACGTGCTGGAGCTTGAACGGCCTCGGGATGAACAGCATGTCGACGGTGCCTCGCCCGAGCATCCAGGCGGCCTTGTTGCCGAGGCTGCGCAGCCCCTGGAGCTCCGCGAACGGCGCCGTTCCGACCCGGTGGGCCTGCCGGACCCGCGACGGATAGCAGAGGTTGCCGAGCAGGAAGGCGAACAGCACCCGCGCGTGGAACGAGGGGCGCCGGCGGGGCGCGAGCGGCGCGGCCTCGTGGGCGTGGGCCTGCTGGAAGGCGGCCTCCAGCGCGGCGTCCGTCGCGCGCTCGCCGCCCGCGGGGAGCGCGCGCTCGAGGGCGGTCGTCCAGTCGTAGAGCCGCGCGAGCGTCGACGCCGGCGACGCGTCGACCGCGAGCTGCTCCTCCCAGTGCCGCGCGATGCGCAGGTACTGGGGCCGGGAGAGGATGACGCCGCGCAGCGTCGCCAGCGCCGTCGACATCCGCTCCGACTCCCCCCGCTGCTGGAGCTTCGCCCGGAGCTGGCGGTCGACGGGGTCGCCGTAGTTGTCGCGGATCGAGGGGCAGAGCTGCGAGAGCTGGGCGACGACGACGTCCTCCTCGTCGCGAACGAACCCGAACGGGAACGCCTGGCACGACCGCGGGATGTACTCGTGGCCGAACCGCTTCTGCAGGCTGCAGAGCAGGTCGTCGTCGAGGAAGACGCATTGCAGCCGGCGGTCCTTCTCCAGCATGGGCAGGACGCCGCGCGCGATGACCACCGCCGCCTCGCTCCCGGCGCGCTCTCGCACCCAGGGGTCCTCGAGATAGCGCCTGGCCTCCTCGTTGCTGAAGCGGATGTTCCAGGGCATCCGGCAGCACCGCGCCGGGCAGTCGCGGCACGCGAACCGCTGGTTCGGGGGAGAGGAGAGCTTCGTCGCCGAGGAGCGCTTCGTCGCCATGGGGCGGCGGACCATACAACGCGACACCGAGCGGCGCTCACCGCCATCGTGCCGGACGGCTCCGGCCCGTCCCTGCCGCACCAGGCGGACTCGACCTGCGCGCCGTGCCAGGCGGACCCGGCCCCGATCTGCGCGTCGTGCCGGGCGGACCCGCCCCCCACCTGCGCGTCGTGCCGAACGGGCCTGGTCCGCCAGGAGCCGCGGGTCGGAAATCAGGCGCGGCAGGGGACGCGGACAAAAAGACAGCGCCGCCGGGGCCTCAGGGGGGCGAAGGCCGCGCCGGCGGCGCTGCTGTCCGTAGAAGCACCGACCGTGCCATCCGGGATCTCCCTAAAATTGCGGCGATGCGTCAGGAACGTTCCCTCCCGGGTTTCGATTCTGAAACGGCGGGGTCGCAGCATTGAACGATTGTTAGAAATATTTCTTTACTAACCAACTTTCGACTTGAACAGAATTATCCGGTCAGGTTGAGCTCCTGCATTTCTCACTTGTGACGTGTTCGTGGCGTTCTCCGTGATACGAGCACGTGAAGCGCCGGACAAAACCTCCCGTCGTCATGCAGCCGATGGCGGGCGCATCGCGTCGTTGCTCCTCGTCGCCCTGCTTCCCTGGGGCTCCTCGTCGTGCCTAGCGCTGCCCCCCTCGCTGTCTGGCTCGGTCCGTTTTTGTTCAGCGCTCATCCCCACAAGGAGAACGGGCCATGCGACCTGGTATTTCCCTGACGGCAGTGACTGCGATGTGTCTGGCGCTCGCTGCGTGCGGCGATGACGAGGGGGAGCCGCGGCCGGTGACGTCTGGCACCGGCGGAGAGGGCGGCGACCAGGGCGGCGAGGGCGGCCAGGGCGGCCAGGGCGGCCAGGGCGGCGCGATGGAGGCGAGGGCGGACGGCGAGCCCTGCACATCCGACGACGAGTGCAGCGGCGGCCTGTGCATGACCGAGGACGCGTTCGGCTGGGCGGGGGGGTACTGCTCGTCGCTCTGCGCGCAGGAGCTCATCGAGTGCGAGGCGGGCTCCGTGTGTCTGGCTGCGGGCAGCGACTTCTCGCTTTGCATCAAGACCTGTCAGGACACGGCCGACTGCACGGGCGCGGCGCAGGGCTGCGTCGAGCTGACCGAGGCGGCGGTGTGCCTCGGCGGCTGCGATAGCGACGACCAGTGCCAGGGCTTCTGCGACAGCGACTCGGCGCTCTGCTCCACCCTCGACGAGGACTGCGACAACGAGCGGGACGACGACGGGGACGGCCTGCAGGACTGCGAGGAGCTCGACTGCTCCGACGCGTGCGCGGCCAGCGTCGCCGCGGCGTGCACGGAGGCCATCGACGTGTCGGAGGGGGGCACGTTCACGGGGACCACGGAGAGCGGGACCAGCCTGTTCTCCGCGGCCTGCCCGGACATCTTCGGATCGATTTATCCCGCCGGCGTCGGCGAGAGCGAGCAGGTCTTCCAGTTCGTGGCCCCGGCCAAGGGCTCGTTCCGCGTCGTCGCGACGTCCACGGCCGGCGACTTCGACTGGTACATCCGGACGAGCTGCGACGACCCGTCGACGCTGCTCGGCTGCCTGCTCGCCTATCCCCCGGGGGAGCCCCCCCTGGAGTTCCTGGTCGAGGCCGGGGAGACCTACTTCATCTTCATCGAGGGACAGCTCGGATCGCCCGCGGAGTACGTGCTCGACGTGGATTTCAGGGAGCAGGTCTGCGGCGACGGGGCGCTCGTGGGCACGGAGCTGTGCGACGACGGCAACGAGGTGGACGACGACGTGTGCTCGAACGCGTGCGAGGTGAACCCGGCGGCCGCGTGCGCGGCGGCGGTGCCGGTGGCGGACGCGGCCGCGGCGGGCGACACGTCCGAGGGCGTGCGCGCCTTCGAGGGCTCGTGCGCGGGCGCCGGCCCGGATCTCGTGTACCGTTATTCACCCGAGGCGAGCGGCAGCGTGACCATCACCGCGACGCCGACGGGCGCGGCCGATCTCGTCCTCCACGCGCGGACCGACTGCGCCGAGGCGGCGAGCGAGCTCGATTGCACGGACGCCGGCTTCAGCGGAGAGGCCGAGTCGATCACGGTGGAGGTGACCGCGGGGACCCCGATCGACATCTTCGTCGACACCTACGATAACGTCTCCGCGGGTCCGTTCGAGCTCACCATCACGCAGGACTGACCTGCTGAGGGTCCCTCCAGCAGGGGCCGGCGCGGCGCCACCGCCCGCGCCGGCCGCCGCCGCCGCGCATCACTGCGGCGGCGCGATCGCGGGCTCCTGGTCCTTCGTGCTCGGCAGGTCGGTCACCTGCAGATCCATCGTCGTGAGCTCGCCCGGTTTCACCTGCAGGTTGCCCCCGATGTTGGTCGATTCCACGTTGATGATGTAGGGGCCGGGCAGGACCCCGGACACGCGGTACGAGCCGTCCTCCGCCGTGACGGGGTGGTACAGGCCGATCGTGCCATCGTCGCCGACCGGGGTGGCCAGCATGAGACGAGCCCCCGGGAGCGGCCTGCCGCCCACCGTGACGCGGCCCCGGATCTCCCCTGTGCCCTGGGGCGCGAGGGAGATGTCCTGCTGCGTGCTCTTCCCATCCTCGATGTCGACGCCCGCGAGCACCACCTGCTCCCCGTACCGCATCATGACGCGGAGCATGCCGGGCGGGACCTGCTCGAAGTGGAAGCGGCCCTCCGCGTCGCTCACCGTGTCCACGAAGCCGATCGGCCGGTGCAGCAGCGTGAGCCGGGCGCCCGCGATGGGCTTGCCGTCGCCGTCGCGCGCCACGCCGGAGAAGCTGCCGCCGGGCGACATCACGAGCTTCACCGGCTCCAGGTCGTCGCAGCTCGAGACCTCGACGTCGACCGAGCTCACCGCGTTGCTCCCATCGTAGCCGCGGACGGTGATCGCGCCCTTCGGCACCTGCGGCAGGCTGAACGAGCCGTCGTCCGCGGTCTCCGCCTGGGCGGCGGCCTCCAGGGCCAGGTTCGTCATCTCGCCGGCGGCGATCACCGACTCCGCGTCGACATAGACGCCAGGCAGGGGAGCGCCGGACGAGTCCACCACGCGCCCGGTCAGGACGCACCCCCTGGAGAGGGTCAGATCCATCTTCTCGACATCCCCGGCGCGCACGCCGACGATCGGCGAGAACGTGGGCGCGAAGTCCGCCGCCGTCGCCCTGACGATGACGTCCCAGGAGGGCAGTTGATCGACGCGGAACGTGCCGTCCGGGCTCTCGAACGTGCGAGAGAACAGGGCCGGGGTCGCCGGGGTCTCCGCCGTCACGACCGTGAGCACGTCGATCGAGAAGCGCCGCACGGGCTCGCCCCGCTCGTCCAGCACGCGCCCCTCGATGACGCCGCTCTTCGGCAGCACGAGGCTCACCGCGTCGCCGGGGTGCGCCGTGATCGACGTGGCCCCGTACCCCTCGGCGCTCGCGCTGATCTGATAGGTGCCGTCCGGGAGCGTGAGCTCGAACCGCCCGTCCTCGTCGCTCTTCACGGAGCCGGCCGCCGAGAGCACGTTGCCGGCGACCTCGAAGGTCGACGCCACGACCGTCACCCCCGCGATGGTGTTCCCGTCCGTGCCGTAGACATGGCCGCTGATCGTGGGCCGCGCCTCTCGCTTCGCCGCGGGCGCGGCGCGGACGATCGCCCTGTTTCGATAGCGGACGTGCCTCTCCGCCCCGGCGGCCGGGGCCCCCGCGCGGGGGGTCTGCTCGTCTTTCGGACGGAGGACGAAGAAGAGGACCACACCGGCGAGGGCTGCCAAAAGGATTCCGGCGGCGATCAACAGCGGCCGGCGAAAGGGTTTCCGTTGCGAGGTACTCGGTTGCATCATGGTTCCTCCAGACAAATGGCCCCGGCGAGCGCGCCGCGGCCGGACGCTCGGCGGCGGCAGAGAAAGAGAAGGGGCCGCCGGCGGCTGCCGGCGCCCCTCCTTCTCCGCGTGACGCGCTCGGCGAGCGCCTCCCCGTCCTGCCTGGGGCCGCGAGTGAGGCTTTCTGCAGGGAGACCCTCGCCGATCGGTCGAACGCTGGGCGTCGTCTCACCGCCCGATGGGGATCGGTCTCAACGACGCACCGGCATCACTCCGGGTACCAGGCGACCACCGAGGGCATCGACAGCGGGGAACCGGTCTGCATCACCCCCTTCACCACCCTGGTCTCACCGTCGAGCACCGCGGTGAACCTGCACAGCTGCTCCCTCTGGAACCGCGTGCTGAAGGCGGTGCTCGCGAAGGTAGGATTGAGGAAGAGGTTCGCGGTCACCGGATACAGCGACCTATCGTCGCAAGAGAAGCTCTCCCACGTCACCTCCTCGTTGATGTACACGTTGGCGGCGATGCTGGACCCGTACGGCGACGCGAGGAGCCACTTGCACGAGTAAGCGCAGTGATCGAAGAAGAGGTCGCCGCCCTGCTCCGCCAGGGCACAAATGATCTTGCCGGTCTCGACCTTCCTGAGCCCGTTGCTTTGAACGACCTTGAAAATGTTCTGAGGGATGGCCAGGGCGCTGGCCGAGAACGACATGACGGCCGCGAAGGCAAGCGACCAACGAGCAAACTTCTTCATGACAAACACCTCCGAGGAATCGAATCTGTGGTCAGGTGATGAGCAGATACCTATCCAGATTGTCACCCAAGGGATCCATGCCCCGGGGCGCGGACCAGGGGGGCGATGACCCGACGCGGGCGACGAACGTCGTCGTCGCCCGCGTCATGGCCGCGCCCCCGGAGGACCCCGCCCCGCGGTCATGACGCTAACAACAGGAGACTATTCTCCCGGCGGGATCACGCAAGCACTTTTGATTGGCAATCTCTCGCTCGAAAAAGCGACTGACACAGAACCACGGACAATACTGGCGCTCCTCGACAATGCGATCATACCCTCTGCCTCGAACGCACCCCCGGGGGCTCCCACATCCACCTGAAGCATCGCGCAACCACGCCGAGCGCGGCGCGGTGCGATGCGCTGCGAAGAGCGGTCCAGCCCCGGAGCAGCCGCGGATTCACCAGCGCGGGCGCAAACCGGCGATGTGAGGAAGGAACACAGGGATTTCGCGCGGGCCCTGTCGAGGCGACTCCCGATGTCGCCTGTGCGCCCTGCTCACCGACACGAGGCCGATGAGCACCGGGGAGCCACCCTCACACGCCTCGACGAGCAGAGGCGATGTTCGCTGCGGTGGTGCGATATCGAGAGGTCGAGTCGGCGGGCCGGCGCCAGGTCCGTCCCGGCCTCGCCCGCGGCGCCCGGAGCGGGCGCGCGGCGGTCGTCGGAGGGCGCCCGCGCCGCGCGCCGCCCGCGGGGCGCCGCCGCGCGGGTCAGCGCAGGGTGACGGCGAGCCGGTAGTCGAAGCGCGTCGAGGAGCGCGCGGCGCGCGGCGCGGCGCGGACGCGCAGGAAGTACGTTCCCGCCGGGAGCGCGTGCGCGCCGGGGTGGCGCGGGTCGCCCCCGGTGCCGTCGATCAGCGAGCAGCGGCCCCGGCCGCCGTCGTCGTCGTCCGCGATCATCTTGCCCGCTCCGTCGAGCAGCGACAGCCGGCTGTCGATCTCGAGCGACTCGCACGTCCCGGCGCCGCCCTCGACGACCTCCGCGCGGATCGACCGGCCCTCCGGGAGGTCCACGGCGAAGAAGTCGAGATCATCGCTCGTCCGCGCGCCGGCGATGAACCCATCGGAGCCGGAGAGCGGGTTCGCGGAAGACATCGTGTCGTTCGGCTCCGCCTCCACCCCGGCATCCGAGAGGATCGCCACCTCGAGCAAGTAGATCGGGATCGCCGCCCCGCCGTCGCGCGCCGCGACCTCGACGTCGTGGTCGCCTTCGGGCAGGCGCACCACGAGCGCCGAGCACCCACCGATGCCGCCCGCGTACTCGGCCCCGGAGAGCCCCTCGTCGGTCGCGATCGGCGCCCCGCCCGCGTCGAGCACGCGGAGCGCGGTGCTCAGGCCGCCCTCGCAGTCGGCGGCCGTGCCGTCGAAGACCTCGAGGCGCACGACCGAGGCGACCGGCAGGCGCAGGCGGAAGACGTCCCTGTCGCCGCCCGCGGCGAGGCTCGCCGCGAGGAGCGCGTCGCCCGCGATGACGAGCCCGCTCGCCCCGGCCTGAAGGGGGGTGTCGTTCGGCTCGACCTCGGCGGTCACCGCCTCGAGCTGGCAGGCGGCGCTGCAGCCGTCTCCGTCCGCGGCGCCGCCGTCATCGCACCCCTCCGGCGCGTCGACGAGGCCGTCCCCGCAGACCGGGATCCGGTCGCAGCCCGGATCGCAGCGCGGGCCGCCGTCGCACTCCTCCGCGCCCTCCCTCACCCCGTTGCCGCACGACGCGTCGAGCGAGATGCGCAGCGTGTAGTCCGCCCGCGGCTGCTCGGGGAAGCTGCCGACGCGGACATAGTAGGTCCCCGGCGGGAGGCGGCGCGCCGCGGCGCCGCCGGGCCCGGTCGGGTCGATCAGGGAGCAGGCGCCGGCGCCGCCGTCGTCGTCGGCGGCGAGCACGGTCGCCCCGTCCGGCGCGAGGAGCGTGAGGGCCGTGTCCACGCCTTCGGCGCACCGGCCCGGGCCGCTCGAATCGAAGGTCTCGAGTCGCAGGTCGGACACGGTCGTGAGCCGCACGGCGAAGACGTCGCTCTCGCCGGCCGGATCGAGCGCGCCGGACACGAGGCCTCCGGGCAAGAGGGCGCCGTTCGCGTCGGCCTCGGCGGGGCTCGCGTTGGGCTCGATCTCGACCGTCACCCCCTCGAGGCGACACGCGGCGTCGCAGCCGTCCCCGGCCTCGGCATTGCCGTCATCGCAGACCTCGGGCGCGTCGATGAACCCGTCGCCGCACACCGGGAGGCGCTGGCACGTCGCGTCGCACGCGGCGCCGCCGTCGCACTCCTCCTGGCCCCCGACGACGCCGTCGCCGCACACGGCCGCTGTCCGCGCGCGCAGGGTGTATCCGATGAGATCGCTGCCGCTGTAATCCTCGACGCGCACGTAATACGTGCCAGGCGCGGGGATGGCGGCGCTCACGCGGGAGCACCTGAGCTCGCCGCCGTCGTCGTCCTCGCCGATCACGACGCCGTCGGCCGACAGGACCTGCACCAGCGTGTCGACCGCATCGCAGGAGTCCGGCCCGGTCGCGTCGAAGGTCTCGACCTCGAGGTCGACCGCCCCGGGCACCTCGACGGCGAAGTAATCGACGTCGCCGGCCGGGTCGAACGACGCGGAGAACAGCACGCCGGACGCGCTCACCCGCCCCCGGGTCGCCTGCTCGGGCGCGTCGTTCGGCTCGACCTCCGGGGTCGCGCCCTCGAGCGCGCAGGCGGCGCTGCAGCCGTCCCCGCCCTCGGTGTTGCCGTCGTCGCACGCCTCGGGGCCCTCGACGAGGCCGTCGCCGCACACCACGATCCGCGCGCACGACGGGGTGCAGCGCTCGCCGCCGTCGCACTCCTCCTGGCCCTCGACCACGCCGTCGCCGCAGAGCGCGGTGAGCTCGACGAGGAGGTTGTAGCCCGGGATCGTGGCGTCGTTCGAGAACTCCTCGACGACCACATAGTACGTGCCGGGCTCGAGCCCGGCCGCCCAGCCCGCGACGCGCGGATCGATGAGCGAGCAGGCCCCGGGGCCGCTGTCGTCGTCGCTCTCCAGCACCGATTCGCCGTCCGCGGCGAGCAGCCGGACGAACGTGTCGACGCCCTGGCTGCACTCGCTCAGGCTGCCGGGGTCGTACGTGGCGATCCGGACGTCGGCGAGGGCCGGCACCTCGAAGGCGAAGACGTCCACGTCGCCGAGCGGCTCGATCGCGCCGGAGACGAGCGCGTTCGGCCGGAGCGCGCCGCGCGCGCCCGCCTCCGCCGCGGTGCCGTTCGGCTCGGCCTCGGGCCACGGCGTATCCAGCTCACACGTGGCGCTGCAGCCGTCGCCGCCGATCGTGTTCCCGTCGTCGCAGAGCTCCGGATCCTCGCGCACGCCGTCGCCGCACACCGCGGTATCCAGCGTGAGCGAGAGCGTGTAACCGAACGTCGCCGGCGTCGGCGGCTCCGCGCCCGGGGAGACGTCCACGCGGACGAGGTAATCGCCCGCGCGCAGCCGCTCCACCTCGAGGAAAGAGCAGTAGTTGTCCTCGGCGATGTCGTCATTGCCGTCGAGGGTCGCGAGGCCCGCGTCGAGGATCGTCACCCGGGTATCGATGGTGAGCCCGCCGCAGGTCGAGCCGAGCGGACCGTCGAGCGTCGCGACCCGGATCCTCCCGACCGCCCCGTCCGGGATGATCACCGAGAACATGTCCACGTCGGCGCCGGAGCCGACGATCGCGCGGACTCGTCCGTCCGGCGCGAGGGCGAAGGCGTCGTTGGCCGACGCGGGATCGTCGTTCGGCTCGACCTCGCACCCGGGCTCCACCTGACACGCGGCCGAGCAGCAATCGCCGCCCTCGTGGCCGCCGTCATCACAGGTCTCCACGCCGCTCCGTACGCCGTCGCCGCAGCCGCCCGCGCAGACGCTCGGCTCCCCGGCGCAGGCGAACCCGATCTCGACGGCGCAGCCGGGGTCGCACCCGTCGCCGGCCGCCTGATTGCCGTCGTCACACGCCTCGGCGGGCGCGCCGACCACGCCGTCGCCGCACGTCGCCTCCGGCGCGCCGCCCGCCCCGGCGCCCCCCACCCCGCCTCCCCCGCCTCCCCCGACGCCGCCACGGTCGCCGCCGCCCGCGCCGCCACGGTCGCCGCCGCCGCCCTCGCCGCCGGAGGCCGCGGCGGTGTCATCGAGCCTGCTGCGATCGGCGGAGTCGAGCGGCCCGCATCCGATCAAGGCAGGAGCCGAAAGGCCAGCGAGCCACGGGAGCGCGGCCCTGGAATGGAAAATCATGAATGTCGAGCCCTCTGCTCGGCGCCATGACAACAGACGCACTGACGCCCGCCCTGCGCCGAGCGCGGCAGAAGACCGAAGCGCCGCGGTCACGTCAAGAGACAGCGGGCGCGCGCCGCGACTCAGTAGGTCACGACCACGGTCTTGCGCAGATACTCGTCGTTCTCGAGCTGGGCGAGCATGAAATGCGCGACGTCGTCGCGCGAGAGCACGGGGCTGGCAAAGAGGTAATTTCCTGGCGGCATCAGGTCGACGCTCACCCGGTATTGACCGGTGAGCCGCCCGTCCGTGAGCCTCGGGGGCCGTACGAGGGTCCAGTCCACATCGCTGTTGCGAACGGCCTCTTCCATGCGCTCCATGTCGGAGTACGCGTTGCGGAGCAGCGGCTTGACCAGGAGGCGAAACCAGAGCGCGCCCCGCAGGTTGGCGCACAGCCCCGCCGCCGTGACCGCGATGAGGCGGCGGACGCCGTGCTCCTTCATGGCGCGGAGGATGTTGCCCGCGCCGCCGGAATAGACGCGCGTCGGGCCGAGGCCGCGCGCCCCCAGGGCGGACAGGACGGCATCGTGGCCGGCGACGGCGCGCGACACCTGCTCGCCATCCATGATGTCGCCGCGGAGCGCGCGCAGCCGCTCGTGGTGCGGGACAGGGATGGCGGAGGGATCGCGCGCGAACGCGGAGACCTCGTGGCCAGCCTCCAGCGCCTGACGGATCAGCGCGGCGCCCGTGCCCCCGGTCGCCCCCAGGACCAGCAGTCTGCTCATGAGCCCAGAGCCTACCCGGTCCGGCTCGGCGCGTTCAACCCGCGCCGTCACCCGCCGAGCCGGAGCCACGCGGCCACGCCGTGGTGATCCGACCCGGAGAACGGCGCCCGCTCGCAGCGCGTCACCGCCCACCCCTCGCCTGGTTGAACGAAGACATAATCGATGCGACGCAGCGGCAGGCCCGCGGGCCAGGTGCCGCCGGCCTTGCCGGGGTGCGCTTCCATCCACGCGTCGAGCCAGCCCGCGTCGCCGGCGGTCGCCCGGAGATAGCAGACCGCCTCCTCGCTCGGGAGCGCGTTGAGGTCGCCCATCAGCACGGCGCCGAGGCTCCCCGATCTCTGCCGCTCGCGCGCGGCGAAGCGCGCGAGCTCGCGGACCGTGCGCGCCCGCGCGCGCCTGGACAGCGACAGGTGGGTGACGAGCACGTCGATCACCTGGCCCGCGCGCCGGATCGCCGCGCGCAGGACGACGCGCTGGCTGTCGCCCTCGAACGGGTCGTCGCGATCGAGCGTGAGCGCCTCCACGGAGTGGCCGAGCACCTCGATGTCGTCCCTGCAGAGGAGCGCGACCCCCTCGCACGCGCCGCTCGCCCAGACGCGGCCCGGCGCGAACCACGCCCGGTATCCGCCGAGGAGCCCCGCGAGCTCCCCCGCCTGGCCGAGATCGCCGCTCGCCGCCTCCGCGTGCACCTCCTGGAGCCCGATGATCGCGGGGCGCAGCTCGTCCATGAGCCGGGCCAGCATCGCCCGGCGCCGCTCCCAGAGGGCGGCGCCTCCCCAGATGTTCTGCGTCAGCACGGCGAGCTCGCGGTCGTGGCTCAAATCCCTCCTCCTCGGCCTCACTCCGGGGGAGTCTTTATCAGCCGGTCGAGGAGGCTCAAGGCCCCGTGGGCGAGCCAGTCAGCGGCCTTGTCGACGAGCGACCGCCCCGCGAGCGCGCGCCGGCTGACCGGCCGCGAGTCGGCCCGGTCCCGCGCGAACAGGTCGGCCACCCGGGCCACGAACGCCGGATCGAACACGAAGAGGTTCACCTCGTTGACGGCGCTCAGGCTGGTCGGGTTCGCGTTGAAGGTGCCAATCGTGCACCAGTCGCGATCGACCAGCGCGAGCTTCGCGTGCAGGACGGCGCGCTGGAACTCGAAGAGCCGGAGGCCGCGCGCGATCCAGGCGGCGTGCGCGGCGCGCGCGGCGCGCTTGACGATCGGCAGGTCGGTCTCGCCGGGGAGGATGATCTGGACATCGACGCCGCGCGCGGCCGCGTGGACGAGATCCCGGAGCATCCCGGCGGGCGGGAAGAAATAGGCGTTCTCGATCCAGACGCGCTCCTTCGCGCGCCGGATCGCGTCGCGGTAGCGGGCGTAAACCCGCGCGTTGTCGTCGGGCGTGTCCGCGACGAGCTCGAGATCGGGGTACCTGTCCCCGGTGGCGAAGTCGCGCAGGCGGCCGGGGCCGCCGTTGGCCTCGCCCCAGCGCTGCTCGAAGAGGAACGCGAAATCGCCGACGCAGGGCCCCTCGACGCGCATACAGACGTCGTGCCACCCCTCGCCGCCGCGCCGCTTCGGGAGCCACTCGTCGCTCCACGCGGCGCCGCCGGTGTAGGCGCAGTCGTCGATCACGATCACGCGCGCGTGATCCCGCGGCAGGAGCCCACCCGCGCCGAGCAGGACGGCCAGCGGGCGGTAGGCGCGGACCTCGATGCCGCGGCGCCGGAGCGCCTCGAAGAACGGGCCGTCGGTCTCGTGCGAGCCGAGCGGATCGTAGAGCAGCCGGGTGCGCACGCCGCGCGCGGCCGCGCGGCCCATCACGTCCGCGAACGAGCGGCCGAGCAGGTCGTCGCGGTAGATGTAGGTCTCGACGTCGATCCGCCGCGTCGCGCGCTCGACGTCGCCGAAGATCGCGCGCAGCACCGCGTCCATGCCGGGCAGCAGGGTGAGGGCGTGCTGCGCCGTCTGGATGGGGCCCACGCCGGCGAGCGCGTCCGCGGGACCCGGGGGTGGAGCGCACGCCCCTGGCGCACCGCCGCTGTCGCCGACGGGGCAGCGCAGCCGGCGGTCGCCGAGGCTCATCGCCGCAGTGTGGAGGATGTGGAGGGGAAAGCGAGCGCCGCGGCGGGCCCTGGGCACGACGGGCGGGCGGGCCCGGCTCAGTTGCTCGAGAGCGGGCCCTCGGCCGCGACGCCGCCCTTGATCTCGTGCGTGTTCGGGTCGTACTTCGAGGTGCACTTGGCCATCACGAGGCTCGCCTCGAAGTTGCCCTCCGGCGTGAGCGTGCCCTCGACGGTCACCTGGACGCCGCCGCTCGGGACGTCGCGGAAGGTGTCGGGGATGACGCACTGGGCGTAGCGGACGGGCAGCGGGGCCTGGGTGCCGTGGATCTGGAAGCGGTACTCGCAGGGCTCGTCGCGCTTGACCAGCGTGCCGGGCACGAGCTCGCCCTCGACGCGGACCTTGCGGCCGGCGAGCTTGTCCTTGGCGGCGAGGAGCTGATCGACGGGCGTCGCGTAGACGGCGGCTTCCTTGAAGCCGACGAGGAACAGGGCGACCAGCGCGCCGACCATGACGAGCAGCGTGGCGAGCAGGCCGATGCTGCGCGACGGGCGCGGCTTCGGCGGAGGGCTCGCCGCGGCCGGCTTGACCACCGCCGGGGTGTCTTGCTCTGCGAGGGACAGCGCCTGGGCCAACTCTTCGTCCAGCTTCTTGCTCATCGTGGAACCCTTCACGCCCAGGCTAGCCCGCGGGCCACGACCGGTCGAGCGCCACCTGCGCGGCCCGAGGCCGTCCGGCGGCGCCCCCGCTGCGTCGAACACTTTTACCGGAGTTCTCCCTCGCGAGCGGACTGCACGAACCGGCGCGCCTGCTCGCGGACGGTGTGGACGCCGGACGTGTCCTCGGCGGTGAAGATCACGCGGATGCCGTCCGCCGCCTCGACGACCCTGGCGCTCGCGCCCATGCGGGCCATGTCGAACAGGGGGCAGCGCGAGGAGGCGTGGTACGGCGGCGGCTGCGGCTCGGCGCTGAGCTCGCCGAGGCGCGACTGGAGCTCGCGCGCGAGCAGATTGAGCGACTCCGTGTCGGTGCCGGGGGTCGGCGTCAGCACGAGCTGCACGCCGCCGGGGATGTCCTGCGCGCTGACGCTCGCCGAGTCCGCGATCACCTGGCAGATCTGCCGCTCGCTCGCGACGGACATGTCGTCGTCGTCGTAGTCGTCGTCGTCGTAGTCGCCGCGAGGTGGTTCGGCGTGGCGCCAGCCGGGCTCGCCGGGGCCGGGGATCGGGGCGCGGCGGGCGCCGGGCGGCGGCTGCCGGTCGCGCTCGTAGGGGACCTCGGACTCGAACGGCGGGGTCCGGCCGGCCGGCGGGGTGGGCGGGACCGGCTGGGCGGGCCGCCGCTCGCCGCCACACCCGGCAGTGAGCGCGAGGAGCGCGGCGGCGCCCAGGGTCACACGGAGGGGACGGTAGAATGCGGAATTCATGGAGGCCTCCTGGAGAGTGCTTGCACGGGGCGACCCGACCCAGGTTGAGCGGACCGACCCAGGTTGAGCGACCCGGCCTGAGCGGCCCGACCCAGGTTGAGCAGCGGACCGATCCAGGTTGAGCGGACCGACCCAGGTTGAGCGGACCGACCCAGGTTGAGCGGACCGACCCAGCGGACCGACCCAGGTTGAGCGGACCGACCGACCCAGGTTCTCGACCCAGGTTGACCGGGTCGCGAGCTGCAGATGCCGTGCCGGCGGGAGTGAGCATCCGCGGCGAGCCACGGCGCCTTCGCGAGGGCCCTCGGGGCGAGGGCCCTCGGGAGCTCGACGGCCGCCCCGAGCGACCGCGCTGCGAGCTGGCCCGGGCGCGCGCGCAGGAGATGCCGTCGTCGCGCGCCGGTCCTGGTGATCGCTGTGTGGCCCTCGCCGCTGGCCGCTGCGGCACGGGCGCGGGTTCCGGCCGCCCGACGGGCGGGCGTGCGCGCCTCTGGATCGGCACCGCGGTGCACGCTCTGCGCGCCTCACCGGGTGCCCACGCCCGGGGCTAACGGCGCGACTTCCGCCCGCCGACGAAGCTCATCAGCGCCACCATGCTCCCGAGCGGGAGAGCGAGGAGCCCTGCCACGCCGCAGTTGAGCACCCGTGTGAAGCTCTCGACCAGGAGGCGGGCCTTGTGCACGGGGTCGATGCTACCCGACGCGACGGCCGACGCGAGCACCGCGGGCAACACGCCGCTCGCGACGCCTCCCGCCACGGCGATGAGGCCGAGCGTCCTCCCGCGCCCCCATCGGCGCTGCAGCAGGGCGCGGAGGCCGAGCACGGCCACGCCGAAGGTGACCAGCCCGAGGAGGAGCATCGTAAGCGTTCACCGACCGGACTACGTGTGAGCGGGGGATCGTCAGGCGGTGAGCAAGGAGGGCGCCGGCCGGCCGTGGAGATTCGCTTCGCAAGCATCGGTCAGGTAGTCGAGTACATTGCGCTTCTGTATCCGCAGCGTCGTCACGACCGTCAGGATGCGCTCGACAAATCGGCTGCCGTTGGGGCTATCGGTTCCAAAGCTGGTCTTTCTCCACATCACCGCGTGGCGAATGCGCTGTTCTCCCTCGTTATTCGTCGGCTCAACACCTTCAACATCGACGAAGGTCCAGAGCGCCGGCTCGAGTTCCAGTATCTCGCGACATCGACCTGCAACGGCGCGCAGCGAGCAGCCCGCGCCCTCACGTAGGTGCGCAATGACATAGTTGCGCAGGGGCCCCATGCGCTTCTGAAACTCCCTGCGCGTCATCGTGCCGTCGCGCACTCGATGCCAGAGGTGGAACATCGTCTCGGTGAGCAACTCCAACGCGCGGCCAATGGCGCTCGCTTCAGCGCCATGAGTTTGGAACCCGAGGAACTGACGCAGCAGGTGCGCCCAGCAGAGCTGTCGCCGCTGGGTGTCGACCCACGCATAGGCGGTCCAGCGGTCCGAGATCAGAATCCTCGAAAACGCCGAACCGAGCAGCTCCTTGGCCACGTGCGCGCCGCGGCTATGGCGGATGGCGAACAACGCCATCCGGGCGGTCACCGCGATCCACAGCCAGGCCCGCTTACTCTGCTCGAGCCACCCCGTCTCGTCCATATGGACGATCGATTCTTTGGGCAGGGCTTGGGCGATCTCTTCGACCGGTGCCGCGAGGGCCTCGCTCGTCGCCTGCTCCAGGTTGGAGACGCTGCCGAGGGCGATCGGCACACCGAACGCGTCTCCCACCAGCTCGTCGATCGCGCGCTTGGACAGGCGGTAGGCGCCGCTCAAGACCGCGACCAGGGCTTGCAGGCGCGGCCCGAACGAGCTCGTCGGGACCCCAGGCGGCAACGTCGCCCGCGTCGAGATCCCGCACCTGTCGCACTTCAGTGCATGCAGCTGGAACTCTTCGACGGTCGCCTTCGCCCTCGGAATCTCGACCACCTGATGACGGTGAGGATCGGGGTCGTTTCCCGCCAGAGCCGTGCCGCGACGCCGGCACGCTTCGGGTGTTACCGCGCCTGCCTCTTCGGCCCGTGGCCCATGCTTCACCCCCCCATGGTCACCGTCCTCCTGCTGGAAGCCGGCGTCAACCGGTAATCCAGGACCCAATCATGTCCGCGCTGTCACCGCGCCTACGGCGAGCCGTGCGCTGGCCCGGAGGGGGGCTCCGACCCGAGCTTACGAGCATCGTCATGAGTTCGTTTGTCTTCGTGTGACCTCGTGTGCCCCGACGTCAGGACACGAGACTTCACGAGAGAGCACGAGAGGGCACGGGAGGAATCGAACCCTCGATGGCCTCTGACACCGCTCCGACGCGTCCGACGCGGCGTCTGCCGTGTCTCTCGCGCAGGCTGCTCATCGGTTCAGATCCGGGTTCGATTCCCGGCGCCTCCACCACAGAGACACGGCGAGAGCCGTGTCTTTTTTGGCGTGTGACCTGCTTGTGACCTGACGAAGTTCCGCGACCCTGGGTTGCTGTCGGTGATCACCAGGTCCCGCGTCCGATCGGTGAAGGGCGCCGCCGCGGCGCCCGCGCCGCTGGCGCTCACAGCACCCGCGCGAACGCGCTCTCCAGCGCGGCCCGCCCGCCGCGCTCGACGACATCGCCGTGCGCCACCACGATGCGCTCCGGCGCCCACGCGAGCATCCGCTCCACCGCCGCGCCCACCGCCGCGCGATCGCGCATCAGCGAGCGCGCGACGCGCGACGGCCCGAACCGGCCATATGCCCCGTTGAGGCGCATGAGGAGGCGCGTCGGGAAGTGGTCGCTCTGCGTGATGTGAAAGCAGAGATCCCAGAGGAACAGCGTCTTCGTTGGCCGGTGGAAGAAGGCCACCTCGTCGAGCCTGGGCATCCCGCCGACCGCCACCTGGTCGATCTCCGCGGACCAGAGCGGGTCCGGCGCGTCGTCGAGCGCGCCGGTGAACGTCACGTCAGGGCGCTTGTCGCGGAGCCCGCGCGGGCCGTACAGCCGCGCCCCCGGGAACAGCCGCGCCGCCGGCGCCAGGCCGAGGTGGTGCATCAGGTTCGGCGCCACGATCGCCCGCACCTCGCCGAGCGCGCGGATCTCGCCGGCCGCCTGCTCCACGCTCGGGAGCGGCGAGAAGAGGACCAGCCCGCCGCCCTGAAGGCGCACGACCGGAGATCGCACGGGGAAGTGAATTCCGGGCAGCTTCAACGTGTCTTCGGCGGCCCAGAGGGCTTGATCGAGCTGTTTCAGCATGCTCCAATTGGTAAAGCTGCTTGACCATTTAGTCAAGCAACTTGACCATCATGACGAAGAACGACCTCGATCCCAGCGACGTCGCCGAGCTCGAGCGGCGCAAGCGCGCGAGCCTCGGGCAGCTCCTCCTTCGCTCGGCGCGGCTGCTCGACGAGCGGGCGGTGGCGCGCGTGGCCCGGCGCGGCGCGCCCGGGGTGCGCCGGGCGCACACCGCGCTGATGCCGTACATCGATCTCGAGGGGACGCGGCTGACGGACCTGGCGGAGCGCGCCCGGGTGACGAAGCAGGCGGTGGGGCAGCTCGTCGAGGAGCTGGAGGCGATGGGCGTCGTGGAGCGGACGCCGGACCCGGACGACCGGCGGGCGAAGCGGGTGCGGTTCACGCCCCAGGGCCTCAAGGCGCTCCTCCACGGGCTCGGGGTGCTGCAGGAGCTCGAGGAGGAGCTCACGCGGTCGCTGGGTCAGAAGCAGATGGCCTCGCTGAAGAAGGGGCTCGCCGCGCTGCTCGCGGCGCTGGAGGCGCCGGAGCCGCCGGAAGCGCCGGAGCGCGAGGGGGCGCCGCCGGAGCGCCGGTGACGGGCGGCGCCGCTCACGGCGTGGTCACGGCAGGACGGCGTGGTCACGGCAGGACGGCGTGGTCTTGAGGTTCTGGTGCTCGCGGCCGAAGGGCAGCGCCACGCCGTGGCGGCGGGCGTCGCGCTCGAGCTGCCGCCTGTCGTCATCGCCCCAGGAGCAGAAGAGCGCCTGTTTGCCGCGCACCAGCTCTCTCAGCCGGGCGACGGCCGAGGGCAGGCGCGGCGCGGCGTCGACGTCGGCCTGGCGGATGCTGGTCAGCCGCGTGCAAAAAGGGGTGAGGCGCGGGTGGCGGATCGGGCGCACGAAGCGCTGCAGCTCTGCGGCGGGCCGCAGCGTCCCGGCGTCGACGAGCACGGCGCCGACCTCGATGATCTCCATCTCGTCTCGGGGGAATGCGGGGTCATCGCTGCACGTCGCCTCGAGGTCCACGACGAGGTAGTGGGTGGGGGAAGACATCGGCTTTCTCCTTGAATTCGTTGCGGGTAGTCTGGGGCTGCGATGGCCCGAGCACCCGGACACGAATCCGGACACGCCGCCCCCGCGGGGTTCTCCTGGGGGGATCACGTGGCGTGCCTCGTCGCCGAGCACGGCTCGCTCGCGGCGGTGGCGCAGAAGGTCGCGCGCCTCTCGACCACGACGGACGACGTCGCGTCGATCGAGCCGCATCGGCCGCCGTGCCGGAGCCGATCGAGATCGCGCTGCCCAACGGGCGGGTGGTGCGGGTCCGGCCGGGCTTCGACCCGGCCACGCTCGAGCAGGTACCGGCGCTCGCGGCCGAGGAGACGCCATGCTGACGCTGCCGCCGTCGGTGCGGGTGTACGTCGCAGCCGAGCCCACGGACCTGCGCAAGAGCTTTGATGGGCTGTCGGTCTTGGTTTCTCAGCGCTTCGGAGCCGGCCCGCTCTGCGGGCGTGTCCGTCCGGGCGTTGGTCTGGCCCGGGAGGCGCGTCGCGAGACGCTATGCGGCGTCACCGGGCGCCTTGCGGCGCAGAACGGCGCTTTTCCAGTGCGGTGGCCCTCGGTTGGGACGGCGTGCTGGAACATCGGTCGGCTCGCCGAGCGGAAGCCGCGTCGTGCTGCCATTCGTCTTCGATACCAGGCGAGGTGATTGCGCCGGGGCGAACCAATCGCCGGGGTTACGCCGCGAGCTCCTCGATTTCGGCGCGAACGGCGTGCTCCGCGAATCTGCTCGAGCGTTGGTGGCGTTCGCCTTTCGATTTCAGCGGAGGTACGGACTCAACGCCTGGAACCAAACCTCGGCCATGCGGTTATACCCTGCCTGGTTCGGGTGGAGATTGTCGGCGAGGAGGGACTGCTTGTAGTTCGTGTCGTCGGTGAACGCTGTGTACATGTCCACCAGCACGATGTGCTGCCCCTTGCCGACGCGCGTCGAAACCAGGTCGGGCATGGCCGCGTTGTAGGCCTTGATGGCGTTGTTCGTGCCGTCCGTTCTCGACGGCACGATCTGCGCGAGCACCACGAGGATGTTCGGATCACGCATGAAAATCGAGTCGAGCAGCTTGCCCAGGCGATTCGGTGCATCCGCAACGTTGATGTTGCCGTTGATGTCGTTCGTTCCGATCATCAACGTAATGATGTTGGGCTGGTAATTCGGAATGCTGGTGTCCACGAGCTTCGCGATGCCGTTGTTGCCCTCGATCGTCCAGCCGCCGTGCCCCTCGTGGTTCCTCGGGAACGGCACTCCGTCCACCATGGGCACGCTGTAATCACTGGCGGAACCGACGAAGGTGATGTCGCGGTTCGCTTCGAGCGCGAGGTGGAACAGCGGGGCGCGGTAGCCGCCGGCGACGTTGAAACCCTGCGTGATTGAATCGCCGAAGGGCATGATCTTACAGGGGCCGCTCTCCGGGCAGGGCTGGAATGCCGGGCCGCCGCTCGCGCCAGCGCTGCCCCCTGCGGCACCTCCGTCGCCCGCGGTACCTCCGACCCCGTCGGATGCGCCGCCCATGCCACCTACGCCGCCCATGCCACCCGAGCCCGCTCCGCCGGCGCCCCCGGTGCCGCCGCCGGCCGTGCCTCCTGCACCGCCGTCCGCCGCGCCGCCCCCGCTGGTTGCGCTCGAGCCGGAACTGCCGGGCGAGCCGCCGCCACCCGCCGCTGTCCCGCTGCCGCTCGTGGTCCCGGAGCTGGCCGTGCTCGCGGTTCCGCCCGTCGTCGTGCCCGGCGAGTCGTCACCCTCACCGCACGCTGCGACGAGCAGCACCACACACGCGAGGACGGCGGAAGAAGAGAATTTTAGGCGGTGTACGAGCATTTGCTACGCATAGCACAATCGCGTGCTCCACCGCGATTGTGAAGCGCAGCTTATCGAAGCTCCGCTGTCGTTGAACGATTTTATCGCGAGAGGAAGTGCGTCTGGACGGCGGCGCTCTTCGCGGCCACGCAGCGCCCGAGCGCGAACGGCGGTTACACCGTAACCACCCGACCATCGCCGTGGGCACGGCCCCTTGCGGCTCTCGCCGGGGTCGACGATGTTGGGCGCGGGGCGGCATCGGCCCACGACTCGGCGCGGGCACAGGCGGTCCTGAAAGAGGGCCCGGTGAGGTGGCCTTTACGTGTGTCGCCGACCAAAGCGCGCGTGGTTCAGGTCGCGTCGGCGTCGCCGGCGCTCGGAGCAGCGAGCAACGAGTTCGCCCAGGCGTCGGGCAGCAGTTCGTCTAGCCGTCCGCGCGGCCAGCCCGCCTGCAACTTGCCGATGACGTCCGTCGCCCAGGCGAGCGGGTTGACTCCGTGCGTCCGGCACGAGCCGAAGATCGTGTAGCCGATGGCCAGGCGCTGAGCGCCCTTGTCGGAGCCTGTGTAGTGGCCTCGGAGATCC
This sequence comes from Sorangium sp. So ce1036, assembly GCF_051369805.1. Classification (NCBI taxonomy): domain Bacteria; kingdom Pseudomonadati; phylum Myxococcota; order Polyangiales; family Polyangiaceae; genus Sorangium; species Sorangium sp. So ce1036. The sequence continues at coordinate 1,477,847 of NZ_JBBMOX010000002.1, read as the reverse complement.
GCAGGAATCTAACGGCGACAATCCGCGGAGACGTGACCCTCGCGTCCGCAGAGAAATGACCGCGGCGCCCACGGGAATCTGCCCCTCGGGCGCCGCGGGGATCTGACCCGATCTCGCCCGGGTCAGCGCCGCTTCGCTGCCGCGGGCGCAGGCGGCTCGGCGACCTCCGCCCTCGGCCTGGTGCGCGCCTCGCTCATGGCCAGCGACTCCTTCTACCGCCACGAGCCGGCATCGATGTCGAGGATATGGCAGTGCTGGACGAAGCGGTCGATCAGCGCCGAGACGCACGCCGCGCCCGGAAATGCCATGCTGCACGTGGTCTTCCTAGGGCGATAAACGGGTTGAAACCATCTGAAAAGTGCAAAAACACGAACCACCAAGACACCAAGGACGCCAAGGAGAGAATCAAATCTTGGCGTCCTTGGTGTCTTGGCGGTTGAGCTCTCGCTTGTTCAACGTGATCGGTGCTCTAGACGGGGCTTATTTCTCCGAGCGCGCTCGCATACGACAAGCCGCTGTGCGCGGCGCTCGATGGCTTCACCTTGCACGCAGCGACGCGCGCCGGTGCGCACCATGCCGCGGCGAGGGAGGCGCTGCTGCGTTACGTGCTGCGACCCCCGATCGCAAAGGAGCGCGTCGAGCCGCAGCAGGACGGCCTGGTGCGACGCTCGCTCAAGCGCGCCTTCGCTGACGGGACGGTCGCGGTGGACATGGATCCGCTCTCGCTCCTGTGCCGCCTCGCGGCCAGCGTCCCGCCGCCGCGCTTTCACACCGTCAAGTACGCTGGCGTGCTCGCCTCGGCAAGTCCATGGCGCAAGCGCATCGGACCGCGCCCTGCGAAGCCAGAAGAGCCTATGAAGGCGGACGATGACGCCGCTCCGAAACGCAAGCGTGGCGGCCATCGACCGTGGGCCGAGCTCTTGCGCCGCACATTTGCGATCGATGTCCTCGAGTGCCCAGCTTGCAACGGGCGGATGAAGCTCGTCGCCATGGTGACCGAGCCCCGGAACATCGTCCGCTTCCTCTCCGCGCTCGGCGAGCCGACCATGTTCCAGCACGCTCTCCCAACCGGGGGCCACCGTACTGGAAATGCACCGTTCTGCGCCGCAAGTCGCCCGGTGACGCCGACCGATGTTCCAGCACGCTCTCCCAACTGGGGGCCACCGTCCTGGAAAAGCACCGTTCTGCGCCGCAAGGCGCCCGGTGACGCCGCATAGCGTCTCGCGACGCGCCTCCCGGGCCAGACCAACGCCCGGACGGACGAACGAGTCGGCCTGTTGCTCGGAACCCTCGGGCCTGCCGAGCTCCGATCCGCTCGAATGCGGAGGCTTCAATGGTGATCCCATCGCGGAGCACTGCACGACGGACTTCGGCGGGTACGACGATGGGCACGCGCTCGCTGCCGACCCGGACGCGTGGGCCGCCTTCGACATCCTCGGGACCCACCAAGTTGACACTCAGGTCGCCTACCCCTGGCCGGACGATGTCCCGCCTCGGGGCGACAAGGAAGTCTGGCAGACCGAGATGTCCGGCGTGAAGTGGTGGCCGGAACAGGGACCGAGCAACACCATCGAGGACGGCGTGGCCATCGCCCGTTGGGTGCACAGCGCGCTCGTGGTCGGCGAAGCCAACGCCTGGCTCTGGTGGTGGTACTCGGGCAACACCGCGAACGAAGGCTTGATTCAGCAGTCAGGCAGCGTCACCACCAAGCGCTTCTACACGTTCGGAAACTTCACCCGCTACATTCGCCCCGGCTACCACCGCGTCGCCGTCACCGGCGTCTTCCCGGAAAAGGTCCTCGTCAGCGCCTACACAAACGACAGCGGCAAAGTCGTCGTCGTCGTCGCCATCAACGAGACAACCTCCGCCCAGACCGTTCCCCTCGCCTTCGCAGGCGGCACCGCGCCAAGCGCGATGGTCCCCTTCGTGACCGCCGCTTCGAAGAACTGGGCCGAAGGAACTCCCGTCACCGTAACGGACGCCACGCTCCCGATGGCCCTCGAAGCCATGAGCGTGACGACGTTCGTGAGTCAGTGAAGCCTAGCCAGATCGGCCCCGTCGCTCAGGGGACCTTCATCAGGGCGTTCTGCTCTGCTTGCACGCGGCCATCGGTGCAGAACTTGCAGTTGTCGCCGTAGAAGAAGTTCCTGTTCGCTGTGTCATCCATCAGATGAACGCGGAACCAGGCCGCGGCCGACGACAGGGACACGCCATTTGCGCCCTGATAGACCCAGCTACCGTGATCCGCGTTGAGCTCGTTGAGGAAAAACGCGGGCTGATCGGTGACCGTCTTGAAGACATCGTGGACCCCGCTGCATTTCACCGTGGAGTCGTTCCCCCCGCAGAAGAACAACATGGGGGTGTGCACTCCCTCGAGGGCACTGGTGCCGCAAATCGTGCCGAGGGCCGAGAAACGGGGATCGGAGGCCGTCTTGCAAGTCGACATGCCCCCATAGGAATGGCCAAGCTGGCCGATCTTCGTGGTGTCGAGGGCGTGATAGTACGGGCTGCTCGCATCCTCGGCTTGTTCCAAGATCCAGTCGAGGCCCGCGGTCGTGGGAAGAGGATTGCCTTCGGCGGTCGCGGTGCTGAGAGAAGCCACCACGACGAAACCGTGGGACGCGAGATGGTTGACGATCGGTCCGTACTGTCCGCACCACTGATTGCTGCCGGCGTTGACGACGCATTTCGGCGGTTTTTGCTCCGGATTGTCCCGGTAGCCATTGGCCCAGATCAGGATCGGATGGCAGTGGCCGCTGGTTGCGATATTGCTCGGGCGGTACACGTTGAAGCGCTGTTGCTCGTCCCCATAGATCGGATCGGGAACGACGCCGGCGAGGGGGCCGACGTTCTTGTCTGCGGTGACCGAGAAGGGGCCCGTCTTGGTAGGATCGGCCGTGGGGAACGGGTCGCCGACGCAGCTACCGGTCGAGCCGCCGCTTCCGGTCGAGCCGCCGCTTCCGGTCGTGCCGCCGCTTCCGGCATTTCCTTGGCCGCCGCTGCCCGGTTGCCCGCCCGAAGCCGCGCCACCCGTGGCCCCACTCGAGCCGCCCGACGCCGAGCCGCCAGCCCCACCACTGGATACGCCGCCGCTGGATGCGCCGCCGCTTTCGGCCGTTCCCCCAGAGCCCGTCGCACCACCGGAGGCCGTGCCCCCGCTGCCCGTCCCACCGCTGTCCGTGCCAACCGCGCCCCCGCTCGCGGCAGCGTCCCCATTCGATCCGTTACCACACGCCACGGTGGAAACGTACACGCCCAAAGCCAGTAGCCAACGCCTCATGGTGACTCTGTCCTCGCCCAGCCGCTCAGCGTCGTCAAGCGCTTTGGCGGATAGGACGAGCAAACGCGTTCCGCAAAGTCAAGATTCTCGGAGCCGCTCCTGGCTCGTGCAGTCCGACTGTACGAGCTTATCGACAGAACGGGCCTTATGCGATCAGACAGGCCTTCCACTCGTGAAACGCCTGCGATTACCGCGACGTCGCACCAAGAAGGCATCCTACCGTATGGCTGTACACTACTGGCACCAAGCGGAAGGCATCTTGCCGTATAGCTGTACACTACTGAGCTCGTCCAAACGGCCGCCGTCGCGGTTCGCGGCGCGGCGTGATGGCCGGCGCACGCACCTCAGGTGCAGACCTCCCCCCGGCCACGTCGTCGAGCAGCGTCCCTCCCCTTTCAGTTTCGTCACGCGGGGTCCGCCGGGTACCGCGCGCGGCACTCCAGCGGCTCGGCGAACAGACCGAGGTGGCTCAAGATCTTCCTCGCCGTCGCCTTGTCCGTGATCGCGGCCACGAGTCGCATCCGCCCGCTGCATCGCGGGCACGCGAGAACATCTACTGCGTAAGTCCGCCGCAAAAGCTTCGCCCATTCGACGCGAGGCGACGTCGCCAGAAGGAGCCCATCCAGCAGCCGATCAAGATGCCGGACCGAGATCCCCTCCGACACGAATCCAACATCTTGTCATCGCTGCCCGCGCTATCAGCTCCGGCGCGCTGCTCGCCCTTACGCGCCTTCCCCGTCGCCTTCGGCACCACGAGGCTGCGTTGCTTCGCATGCGGCGCGAGCACACCGTGGTAGCGCACCAGCGGATGGCGCGGCGGCGGCACCAGCGCGGCGAGCCTCGCGAAAAACACAATCGGCGTCATCACCCGATGCGTTCCTTTTCGCCGCGGGTATTTCACCTGATAGGCCACCCGACCGTCGCGGAGGATGCTGAGCCGCTCCAAAGCGAAGCAGGGACGCGCGCAATACCGGACGAGCCGCTCGCGCCCCTCGTCGTCGTAGCCCTCGATGCTCACCGCTCCGCGCTCGGCGAGCCGACCGATGTTCCAGCACGCTCTCCCAACCGGGGGCCACCGTCCTGGAAAAGCACCGTTCTGCGCCGCAAGGCGCCCGGTGACGCCGCAGAGCGTCTCGCGACGCGCCTCCCGGGCCAGACCAACGCCCGGACGGACACGTGTGCCACGGCACGCCGACGCGCCCCCGCAGCGCGCTCGGCGCCGCCCGGACCACGCTCTTTCGACCCAGGACCGAGCCATCACGACGCTCGTGGTCCCACCCTTTCGGTTGGCTGCGCTCCCCTTCTTCGCGCTGCGATCCGGCTTCTTTTACCTGCGCGCCGATGTGCAGCTCCGCGCTCCTGAGCAGCCCGCTCACCCGACCCCCCCTCACTTTCCGACGTCCATCGACGTCACCCAGAAAGCGTCCGGCGCCTTCGCTGCGGCGCCCCGCAGCAGCCGGTCGCGCAGGCGTGCCTCGGTGATCCATACCCGGCCATTCGCTTCCACCGTGAGGTTGACGGGGGACTCCAATCCGGAGGCGAGCACCTCGATGGCCCTGGGCCCGGGTGCCTCCCCGAGCACGTCGATGCGGACGACGCGCCCGTCGCCGCTGTCCGTCGCTCCCTCCAGCACGAGGAGCCGTCCATCGGGCGCGAAGCGCATCCCGTCCGGGTTCTCCAGCCGGCGCGGCAGCGGGACCTCGCTCACGGCGGGGGCCGCGCCCGCCGCACCCGCGCGCACGAGGAAGAGCCGCCCGGGCCCGTGGGTGTTGATGGCCAGCGCCCGCCCGTCCGGCGAGAGGGCGATGCCGGCCGGTCCGACGCTGGCCATCCCTGCCCCCTGGGCCTTGAAGCGCGCGTCGGACACGTACGTCTCCCATCGCTCACCTCCGGGACGCAGGTAGAGCACCGAGGCCCGGGAGCTGTCCGTTACATACAGCCCGCCGTCCGGCGCGATGGCGATGTCGTTGGCCATGGCCCCCTCCGGCAGGCGGACGATCCGCCGCACCGCGCCGGTGCGCGCATCCAGCGAGAAGAGTCGCGGAGCGCGCCGCCCCAGCGAGCCGTCCGGGCGCAGCAGGCCCATGACGTCAGGAGACGTGCCCCACAGGAGCCCGCGTGGCGCATCCAGGCGAAGGCTGGTGGCGGAGAAGATCTCCTCGGAACCGGGAAACAGCGCCGACCATCCGCCCCCCGGGGCACGGCGCAGGATGCGGCCGCTCGCGATCGAGCCGACGAAGAGCGTCCCATCCTCCGCGTGGGCGATGCCGTTCGGGTACGTGAAGCCCGCGGGCAGGGGCACGCGCTCGCGGTGAGCCTTCGCCTGGGCGAGGGGCGCGATCGCGATCCGGAAGGGGCCGGCGGCCTCCCCCTCGCGCGCGCCAGACAGCCAGGCGACGGCGAAGAGGAGCCCGAGGAGGGCTCCGGCGAGGAGCAGCGCGCGCATGGGGCGGGTCGTACCCGGGTGAAGGCGGCTCATCGGTCCGACGCCGCGCCGGGGGTGGACAGGATCGCTTGAGCGCCCGGGGGACGGTGACCAGCGATGGCGTATGCGCCGTCGACGAGGAGGTTCTGTCCGGTGACGAAGCGCGCCCCGTCGGAGCACAACCAGAGCACCACGTCGGCCACCTCCTCCGGGCTGCCGAGCCGGCGCGCAGGCGAGTGCGCGAGGAAGGGCCCGAGCGCCTCATCCGTCAGGAGGCGGCGCAGCATGGGCGTGTCGATGATGCCGGGGTTGACGTTGTTGACGCGCACGCCCCGGGCCATTCCCTCCAGCGCGACCGCGCGGATCATCCCGTCGAGCGCCGCCTTGCTCGCCGAGTAGATGGAGGCCCCCGGGAGGGCGCCGTGCGCGAGCCATGAAGAGTTGTTGACGATGGCCCCGCCGCGGCCCGAGCGCAGCATGGCGTCCATTTCGTACTTCATGCACAGCCACACGCCTCGAACATTGATGTTGAAGGTGTGATCGAAGTCCTCGGGCGCGAGCTCGTGAATGGGGGCGAAGGCGCCCTCTACCCCCGCGTTATTGAAGGCCGCGTCCAGCCGATCGAAGCGCTCGAGCGTCGCCCGCACGAGCCGCTCGACCTCCTCGACCTTCGAGACGTCCGTGGGCACGGCGAGCGCCCGCGCGCCGGCGGCTTCCACCTCCGCGGCGACCGACTCGAGCTCCGCCCGCCGCCGCCCGGCGAGGACGACCGCGGCCCCCGCGCGCGCGAACGTCACGGCCGCGGCGCGGCCCATTCCGCTCCCGGCCCCCGTGACGAGGGCGACCTTCCCCCGAAATGTCGTGGAGACATCCGTATCCGCCATGGTGTATCGAGCTCCCGAAGTGAAGGAGGACGTGCGCGGCCCGGACGGCCGTCGCGTCCCCGGTGCATGGTGGCACTCGTAACCCGCGCGTTGCGTCTCATCATCGCGGGGCGCTGCACTAGACTCTTGCGCCGCGTGCAACGATCGGGAGGCGCATGGATCGAGCGGCGATGCGGGATCGGCTGGAGGACATGCTCTGCTTCTCCGCGGTGGCGCGCGCCTTGAGCTTCGCGGCCGCGGCGCAGGAGCTCGGCATCAGCGCCTCCGCGTTGAGCCGGCGCGTCGCCCGGCTGGAGGCCGCGCTGGGCACCGCGCTCCTCAGGCGCACCACCCGCCGCGTGTCGCTCACGGAGGCCGGGGCGCTCTACCTGGAGCGGTGCACGGACGTGCTCGCCCGCGTCGAGGACGCCGATGCGCTCGTCTCTGGCCTGGCCGCCGAGCCGCGGGGCAGGCTGCGCGTGGCCGTGCCCAACCTCTTCGGGCAGTCCCAGGTGGCTCCGCTGCTCCCGGACTTCCTGCGCCGCTACCCGCGCATCGGGCTGGAGTGCTCGTTCATGGACCGCTACGTGGACCTGGTCCAGGAGGGCTTCGATGTCGCCATCCGGATCGGCGCCCTGACGGACTCCAGCCTCGTGGTCCGCCGGCTCGCCACGAACCGTCGCTTCCTGTGCGCGGCCCCGTCGTACCTCCGCGGCCGGAAGCACGTGACGAAGCCCGAGGACCTGGCCCAGCACGCGTGCCTCTATTTCAGCTTCTCCGCGGAGGGGCAGCAGTGGACGCTCCACCGCGGCGAGGAGCAGGTGCAGGCGCGCGGCCGCCCGGCGCTCGTCGCGGACAACGCCGAGGCGCTGCGGCTGGCCGCGGTGGGGGGCGCCGGCGTCACCGTGCTGGCCACGTTCCTGATCGCGGAGGACCTGCGCGCCGGGCGGCTCGTCCGGCTGCTCGACGACTGGTCGGTCCCCGATACGGGCATCTTCGCCGTACATCCACCGGGGCGCCTCGTCCCGTCGAAGGTGAAGGCGTTCGTCTCGTTCCTCGCAGAGCGTTATGCGGGCACGCCGTGGGAGCGGGCCGGCGCGCGTTCGTCGTGATCGGCTCCCGGCCAGGCTCGATGTCGACGCGCCGCCGAGCGAGGTCCTGCCGGACCAGCCGCCCTCGGAGCACTCCAGATCGGGACCCCCGAACCGCGGGGCGCGCGCCCTCGCGAGTCGCCCGGGCGCGGCTCCGGCCAGCATCGCCCGACCGGGAGCGCGGGGCCCCGGAGGCCGGAGAAGCTCCCGCGCGCGCACGGCGTCGAGCCGGCAGGGCTTCGGCCATGTGATCCATGAACGCGCGGATGCGGTTCACGTTCTTCAGCTCGGGGAGCGTGAGCAGCCAGAGGTCGCGGTCGAAGGCGGGGTCGATCGGGCCGATGCGCGCGAGCCGCGGGTCGCCGTCCGCCGCGATGCAGGCGAGGAAGTGCGCGCCGATCCCCGCGGCGACGGCCTCCTGGAGCGCCAGCGAGCTCGCTCCTGTGCCGCCTCGCGGCCAGCGTCCCGCCGCCGCGCTTTCACACCGTCAAGGACGCTGGCGTGCTCGCCTCGGCAAGTCCATGGCGCAAGCGCATCGGACCGCGCCCTGCGAAGCCAGAAGAGCCTATGAAGGCGGACGATGACGCCGCTCCGAAACGCAAGCGTGGCGGCCATCGACCGTGGGCCGAGCTCTTGCGCCGCACATTTGCGATCGATGTCCTCGAGTGCCCAGCTTGCAAGGGGCGGATGAAGCTCGTCGCCATGGTGACCGAGCCCCGGAACATCGTCCGCTTCCTCTCCGCGCTCGGCGAGCCGACCATGTTCCAGCACGCTCTCCCAACCGGGGGCCACCGTACTGGAAATGCACCGTTCTGCGCCGCAAGGCGCCCGGTGACGCCGCAGAGCGTCTCGCGACGCGCCTCCCGGGCCAGACCAACGCCCGGACGGACACGTGTGCCACGGCACGCCGACGCGCCCCCGTAGCGCGCTCGGCGCCGCCCGGACCACGCTCTTTCGACCCAGGACCGAGCCATCACGACGCTCGTGGTCCCACCCTTTCGGGTTGCTGCGCTACACTTCTTCGCGCTGCGATCCGGCTTCTTTTACCTACGCGCCATGATCTTGGATATGACCCCGGTGAACTCCTGACGGATGTAGTCGTGGGCCCCCGCGAAGCTCCATTCGTCCAGCGCTCCCCCGCTGCACCTCCAGAACTCCAGGCTCTCGGCGTGGAGCGTCGTGTCGTCTCGACCGCAAGGAACGACGACAGGGCAGGAGACCCTCCAGCGCAGATCGAAGTCGTAGGTCCACGCGAGCTGGTCTCCGAACGTCTTCAAGAAGCGGCGCGTGGCCTCGCCCTCGGCCGCCTTCGCGGTCGATGGAGATCCCGATCGACCTGGCCAGCCACGTCAGGAACTCCTTGTCACGGAGCTGCTCCCGCGTGAGATCCCGCTGGACGGTGATCACGTTGGCGGGGTTGGACAGGACCACGCGGGTGGGGCCCAGGGCGTGCCGCTCCAGCTCCACCGCCGTCGCGTGCGCGATGAGGGCGCCCAGGCTGTGCCCGAAGAGCACGAGCCGCGCCGTCGTGCCCGAACGGGTCGACCCCGCCGAGCTGGCTCGCGACGAGCTCCCGGAGGCTCGGCTCCTCGGGGCACCCCTCGGTGCCAGGCCCCCGCGTGTAGGACAGGCGCGCGCCGCCCGGCGCGACCTGCGCGAGCGCCCCGGGCGCCGCCAGGAAGAGCGATGCGGCGAGCGGCAGCGCGGCGCGCCTCATCCTCCGGATCCGGTGACGGACGAGGAGCGGGCCGGACATGAACAGGACTCCGTCATCCGTCCTGGTTCCGGGAAGGTCCCCCGGATTGTTGCAGAATCGTGCGCTGGAGCCGAAAAAAGGATGCACGAGGTTCACCGGCGACGTTTCCCTCGAACCCGAGAGAGATGTCACCTGGGATCGTGGCTGCAACGGCAGGACTGCAGCGGCGGGACTGCAACGGTGTCACGAGGCGACCGGCGAACGGCGTCGTCCTCGCGCGATGGGTGGGATTCCCGGCCGCCTGCCGGCGGGCAGGCGCCGAGCAGCGCTATCCGATCGGCTCGGACTCGGACTCGGACTCGGCCTCGGTCTTCTTCCTGGCGTTGGCGGCGCGGGCCCGCGGCTCGGCGCGCCGCGCTTCTTCCGCCGCGTCCTCGTACGGAGAGAGCAGCCGGTCGCGGAGGAGCGCATGGGTCTCGTCCTTGTCGTCGTCGTACTCGGCATGGACCTGGACCAGGAGATTTCAACGCCTCCCGGTGAGCGGCGAGCTTGGTACCTGCAACAATGCACCCGCTCGGCGTGAGCCGGCGGGCGAGAAATGCGGCTTTTCCCATCAGACCCGGCTATCGAGATCGCGATGACCCGGCAATGCGGCAGCACGTTTTCCACACGCCGCTGCAACTCGGCGCGCGTCCCCTCACGCCCCGCTGCACACCGGCCGGCGCCCCCCACGCCCCGCTGCACACCGGCCGGCGTCCCTCCACGCGCCGCCGCACGCCGGCCGGCGCATTCCAGCGGTGACATATCCGGGGTTGCTCAGGAGAGCGTCGAGACAGCGAGATCTCCGTCGCTCCTCCCAGATTCCCAGCCTTCCCGCTGATTTTCCTGGGGTTTCTGCCTGCCCACCGTTCTATAGCGGTCCCGACCCGCCTCCCCGGCCGCGCGGGCAGGGAGGCCCGAGCGCGTGCGAAGGATGCGTCGTCCCCGATCCCCCCTCTCCGTGGTCCCTGCCCTGCTCGTGCCGCTCGCCTGCGGCGCGGGGGCGTGCTCCGGCGGCTCCCTGCGGGACGCGCCCGCACAGACCGGCACCGCGGTGCACGCTCCCGGCAGCAGCCCGGCCACGGCTCCGGGGGGAGCGCGCCCGACCGGCGCCGCCGCGGCCACGCTCGCCGGCGCGGCGCTCCCCGGCCGCACGCCGCTCGGCACGCCGACGGTGCCGCCGCTCCCGTTCACGATCGAGCCGTCGCTCGACCGCCGCTCGGTGCTCTTCGTCTCCAGGCTGTCGTCGGATCGCGCCGGCTGGGTCAGGCACCTCGACGCCCGAACCGGCGAGCTCGGACCGCCGCACCCGCTCGTCGACGAGGACCTCGCCGGCGCCCTCTCCTCCCCCGACGGCACCACCACGCTGCTCACCTCGCAGGACGGCGAGCTCTGCGTGACGGCGCTCTCCCCCGGCGAGGCCTCGGCCATGTCGCGCACGTGCGCCCCGTCCACAAGGCGTCTGCTGGGCGGGCAGGTGCGAGGAGGCCTCGTGCGCCGATAGGCGTCAAGAACGCCGGAGAGGACGGCATGGACTGCGGCGGCGACCGCACGCCGTGTCTTTGACGCTGCCGCCCTGTGGTGCACGCCGAACGCCCCTGCTACCCTTGCGGCCGATGCCGCGTATCTACCGAGCGATGACGCCTGATGCGGATAATCCAGCGCTCCCGGCCATCGGCCAGACGGCACGGACCTTGGGGGTTCGCCCTCCTCCTGCGAAGGACGTCGTTCCAGACGCCCAGGGAAACGTCGGACCCATCTGCAAGGGCATGTCCGTGGCGCCTTCGCTCGGGATGCTGCCAGCTCACCGTTGCCCCCCTCGTCTGCGGCACCTGCGTCCAGGAGCATCCGGGAAGGACGAGGATCGAGTGTTCTGCATGGGTGATGGCGAGTTTCGTGCGGCGGCCGTCGCGCCAGGGCTGAGGCTCTGTCCTGACAAGGAGCCGAACCCGTTATCAGGAGTCGTTTCGCATGGCGTCGTCGAGCCGGACGTTGCGATGCCGCTCTCGGAATACGAGCAGAGGCTGGCGGACACTCAAGAGAAGTGGTTCATTGACGAGGCGTAGGGGAGATGGCGCAGCAAACAGAAGCGGCACGACGTTACGAGCGGCTGGTCGTAGAGCTCCATCGCGAAATCCGGGCGGAGCACGACGAGGGCGCCGACGCGATCCGCGACGCGATGGACGAGCCGTGGAGCGAGCTCACGACCGAGGAGCGCGGCCGGCTCGGATGGCTCTCCGAAGATCTCTACGAGATCGGAGGCGCGCGCCGCCCCCGCGGCCGCGTCGACGCGACGAGGCAGGAGAGAGTCGAGCTCCTCAAAGAGGCGAAGGTTGCGCTGCTCAAGCGCCGTTTCGCGCGCTGCGCCGAGCTCCTCAGGGAAATCGAGCCAGCTACGATGCCCCAGTACATTCGTATCTACATGCTCGGCCGTTGCTGGCAGGAGCTGGGTTTCCCGTACGCAGGAGCGGAGTTCTTCGACCATGCGTACGAGCTGGGACGGCGTGCCAATTACGCGGCGATGGCGATGTCCGCGCTCGCAGAAGCCGGGGAGCGCGAGCGGCTGTACAGCCGCATCGAGGAGATCGAGCGGCGCGAGGATGCAGAGCCCACCCTGCTGCTACACGCTGCAGCGTTATTGTTCTCCGGAGCGGAAGGAGCGCCGCCGAGCGACGCTCCTGCGCTCTTCCAGCGCGTGATCGCCCTCGTCGAAAGAGGCGCCGCCTGCGAGGAGGTCCTGCCATCTGTACGCGCCGCGGCCCTGATCGCCGGCGGTTTCTCTTACGAACGCCTCGGCGACCTGGAAAAGGCGATCGCGGCTTTCGACATGGCCGTCCGCGTCCACGAGCACGATGCTGCCCTCGTGGCCCGTGGCATGGCCCAGCTGCTCACGAATCGCAACGCCGCGCTGGCGGATTTCCAGCGGGCGACGGACGTGGGCACGACGCTGCCATGGCCGTATCTCTATCTGGCGCATGACGCGCTCCTCAGCCGCCGGTTCGAGCGGCTTGAGCAGCTCTGTGCCGAAGGTGTGTCGCGCGCGTCGACCGCGACGACGCGGGCTCAGTTCTTCGAGTGGTCGGCCATCGCCGCTGCAGAGCTAGGGAAGCGTCCAGCGGTCGTGCTCGAACGCTTCAGCCGGGCCATCGCCGAGGACCCGCTGGAGCCTCGAATCATGAAGAATTTGAACGCCTACAAGGCAACCTCGGCCACTCCCGAGGAGACGCCAAAATCCATTCGCATGCCGTCATGGGAGCCACCTCGCGAGCCTCCCGCCAGGCGGGTTCGCCGCTCCATGGCCAAGCACACCATTCGGACACTCGCAGCCGCCTGATCTGGGGTCAATTTCGCCGAGGACAGCCCGCGCAAAGCCATTCACGCGGATCTCACCTGTTGCGAACGGCGTACAACGCGGCAACGCAACGACAGCGACGGGCCGCAACGCCGGCGGAGGCCCGGTGCCGCGGTTTCGGCCGCGTGGAAGCTCACACAGCGGAGCGCCCCGCGCGAGCTCCCCCCCACGCGCCGTCGCTCCCCCGGGCGCGTCCCCCCCTCACGGCGGTGAATCGGCAGCCTGCCGCAGGGGTGGCGAGGCCGGCCGCTCGTCTCTGCCCCTCCCCTCTTCCCAGCCTCCGCGTTGATTTTCCTGGGGTTTCTGCCTGCCCACCGTTCTATAGCGGTCCCGACTCGCCTCCCCGTCCGCGCGTGCGCGGGCAGGGAGGCCCGAACGCGTGCGAAGGATGCCCCGTCTCCGATCCCCCCTCTCCGTGATCCCTGCCCTGCTCGTGCCGCTCGCCTGCGGCGCGGGGGCGTGCTCCGGCGGCTCCCTGCGGGACGCGCCCGCACAGACCGGCACCGCGGTGCACGCTCCCGGCAGCAGCCCGGCCCCGGCCCCGGTGGGAGCGCGCCCGACCGGCGCCGCCGCGGCCACGCTCGCCGGCGCGGCGCTCCCCGGCCGCACGCCCCTCGGCACGCCGGCGGTGCAGCCGCTCCCGTTCACGATCGAGCCGTCGCTCGACCGCCGCTCGGTGCTCTTCGTCTCCAGGCTGTCGTCGGATCGCGCCGGCTGGGTCAGGCGCCTCGACGCCGGGACCGGCGAGCTCGGACCGCCGCACCCGCTCGTCGACGAGGACCTCGCCGGCGCCCTCTCCTCCCCCGACGGCACCACCACGCTGCTCACCTCGCAGGACGGCGAGCTCTGCGTGACGGCGCTCCCCCCCGGCGAGGCCTCGGCCACGTCGCGCACGTGCGCTCCGACCCGCGCGCGCGCCATGGCCGCCGTGGGCGATCGCGTCGCGCTCCTCGAGCTCGTCGAGACCGCGCCGCGCGGCAAGGCCGCGGCCCCGGCGAAGCGCCCCGCGCGCAAGGCCTCCGCCGCCGCGAAGCCCGCGCGCAAGGCCTCCGCCGCCGCGAAGCCCGCGCGCAAGGCCCCCACCCGCAAGTCGACCGTCGCGAAGTCGAAGCGGCCGGCCAGGGACTCCGGCGCGAGCGGCAAGGCGCCCAGGAAGAAGCGCGGCGAGGATCGCGGGCGCGAGGCCAGGCCCAGGAAGAAGGCCCCGCGCAAGGCGCCCCGGCCGCGGCGGCCGGACCCGCTGCCCGAGGTCGAGGTGCGCGTCCGCTGGCTCTCGCCGTCCGACGGGATCGCGGCCGCGTCGTCCCCCACGGGGCTGCGGTTCCGGCCGCCGCTCCACGGCATGGACCTCATCGACGCGGGCGGCCGGCCCGGCGCGATCGACGTGCTCTACTACGCGGCGAGCCGGAAGAAATCGCGCACGTCGTGGCTCGGCACCGCGCAGATCGCCTTCGCCTCCCTCGGGGAGGACGGCAAGCTCGACCCGGGCCGGCGCGCCGTCGTCGTCGAAGGCGACCTCGAGTACGGCTTCCTCCGCGGCCACCAGGATCCGCGCCTCGTGACGACCAGCGCGGGCTCGGTCCACGTCGACGTCACCGGCCGCAACGGCGCCTGCCAGGCGGTGCGCGTCGCGCCCGCGCTGGAGCGTCTCCTCGCGGGCGCCGTCCCCAGGGCGGCCTGCGCCGTGGACCCGGCGCGCCTCGTGGACGCGACCCCGCTCGCCCCGGCCGAGATCGGGGCGCTCGAGCGCATCGCCGCGAGCGGCGCGCGGCGCGCCGTGGGGCAGCCGGCGTACGATCCCGGGCTCGCCGCGTGGGCGGGCGATCGGGCGTACTTCCAGACGACCTCCGGCGAGCTCTTCTCGGCCTCGCGGGCCGACGGGCAGCCGCGCCGCGAGCCGGATCCGTTCCCGGCGCGGCGCGCGCGCATCGCGTGGGGCGCGCTCGCGACCGACGGCGAGGGCCTCGCCTTCGCCGCGGGGCAGCTCCACCGGCTCGACCCGCGCGGGCAGGTCGCCGCCGTCGCGGCGCCGGCGCCGGCGGACCTCGGCCCCGGGCGGCCGGGAGGACCGCCGGGCCCACCGATCGGCGAGCCGGAGCGCCCGGCGGAGCGGCGGCGCGTCGCGCGCATCGGCGCGTCCTGGTGGCTGGCCAGGACCGACGTGGTGCGGCTCCTGCCCGGGCCGCTCGTGGTGCCCGCGCTGCGCGGGCGCGCCCACGACGGCGGCGCGGTGCTCGTCGGCGGCCGCGAGCGGGGGCTCTTCCTCGAGGTGCTCGGCGAGCGGCTCCAGATCACCGCGCTCGACGCCTCGGGCGCGCTCTCCGCGCCCGGCGTTCCGGGCGGGGCGCCCGCGCAGGCCACGCCTGTGCAGGCCGCGCCCGCGCAGGCCACGCCCGTGCAGGCCGCGCCCGCGCAGGCCACGCCCGTGCAGGCCGCGTCCCTCGCCGGCGCCCCCCTCGCGATCGCGTCGCCGGTGCGCCCGGGGTTCGACGCGTGCGAGCGCCGGGGCGGCGGGGCCATCGTCGCCGGCGTGAGCGCGGAGCATCCAGGTCAGGTCGTGGCGCTCTCGATCGACGCGCTCGGCCGGCCCGGCGCGGTGCGCGAGACCTCGCTGCCGCTCGTCGAGGGCGACTTCGCGGTGCGGCTGGTCGCCCTGCCCGAGGGGGGCGCGCTGCTCAGCGACGCGGCCCGGCGGCACGTGGTCTGGCTGGACGATGACGGCGCGGAGCTCGCCTCCCGGCCGTGGCCGGCGGACGACACCGGCGCGCTGTGCGTCGACGGGCAGCCCGCGCGGCGCGCGATCCCGGCCCCCTCGCCGGGGGTCTTCGTGACCATCCCGGAGCTCGCGGCCCCCGGCACCTGCGTCGTGGGTGACCCCGCGTGGGCCGCCGACGGCAGCCTGCGGTGGTTCGGGAGCGCGGTGCGCGACCTCGACGCGCAGGCCGAGGCGGGCATCGCGCGCCCCGCGCTGCCCGCGAGCGCACGCGCCCCCTCCGCCGCCACCCCCTCCGCCGCCGGCGCCCCTTCCGGCGCCGGCGCCCCCTCCGCCGCTGCCGCGCCCTCCTCCGCCGCGGCAGCGCCCGTCGCGGCGCTCGCCGGCCCGCCGCCGGGCGCGCCCGCGTGCCCCTCGGACATGGTCGCCGTCGACGGGGGCCGCTTCTGCATCGATCGCTTCGAGGCGATGCTCGTCGACGGCGTCACCGGAGAGGCGCTCTCGCCCGATTACCCGTCGACCCCGAACCTCCTCGAGCTCACCCTCGCCGAATGGTCGACCGGCGGGCGGCGCGCGGGCGACATCCATGCGCGCGCGTTCCCGCTGCCGCTGCTCCCCGGCTGGCAGCGCGGCCGGACCATCGCCGCCGCGGCCCGCTCCCGGTTCGGGGTGCGACCGAGCGGCTATGTGACCGGCCTCGTCGCCGAGAGCGCCTGCGCCGCCGTCGGCAAGCGGCTCTGCTCGGCCTCCGAGTTCGTCACCGCCTGCCGCGGCGAGGACGACACCCTGTTTCCCTACGGCGAGACGTTCGAGGAGGGCGCGTGCAACGTCTTCCGCGCAGGCCACCCCGCGGCCATCCTCCACGGCAATGCCTCGACGGGCCACCTGGACCCCCGCCTGAACCGCGTGCGCAGCGCCCGGGAGCCCTTGCTCCGGGAGACGGGCACGAGCCCGCGGTGCGCGAGCCGCTGGGGCAACGACGCGGTCTACGATCTCGTCGGCAACCTGGATGAATGGGTCGACGAGCCGGGCGGGGCGTTCGCGGGCGGCTTCTACGCGCGCTCGACGCGCGCCGGCTGCGAGGCCCTCATCTCGTCTCACCCGAGGAGCTACCTCGATTACTCGACCGGCATTCGCTGCTGCCAGGACGGGATCCCGGAAGCGGCGAGCGCGCCGGAAGCGGCGAGCGCGCCGGAGACCACGCCGCCTCAGGGCGCCCCCGCGGACCCCGCCGGCTCAGCGCGACGGTCGCCTGGGCATCTGCCGGAGCAGCCCGGTCAGGGCGAAGGAGGCAGCGATCACCAGGAGGACATGGATCCAGCCGCCCACGGACAGCACGCCGAGGACGGCGAGCAGCCACATCAGCAACGAGACTAGCACCACGCCCCAGAGCACCCCATCGGTCCAGACGTTCATGCGGCCCCCTTCTTTCGAGCGTGCGGAACGAAGCGAGCCGCGTGCCACGCTGTCGGGCGCGCGCGGGCGCGTGCTAGGTTGGGCCGTGATGAGCGCGTCATCCACCGCCATGGAAAGCGACCTGGAAAACCCGACGGAAGAGCACCGGATGCTGCGGCAGATGGTGCGCGATTTCACCCGCGAGGTCGTCGAGCCGCAGGCCGACGAGCACGACCGGAAGGCCACCCTCAACCTCGATCTCATGCAGCGGGTGGGCGAGCTCGGCCTGCTCGGCGTGACCGTGCCCTCGGAGTACGGGGGCGCGGGCATGGACGCGGTCGCCGCCGTCATCGTCCACCACGAGCTCGCGAAGAGCGATCCCGGCTTCACGCTCGCGTACCTCGCCCACGCGATGCTGTTCGTGAACAACTTCTTCCACGCCGGCAACGACGAGCAGCGCGCGCGCTACCTGCCGAAGGTGCTCTCCGGCGAGTGGATAGGCGCCATGGGCATGACCGAGCCCACGAGCGGGACCGACGTGCTCGGCATGAAGACGTTCGCCCGCCGCGACGGGGATCGGTACATCCTGAAAGGGCGCAAGGCGCTCATCACCAACGCCCCCGAGGCCCAGGTCTTCCTGGTCTACGCGACCATCGACGGCAGGATCACGAGCTTCGTGGTGGAGCGGGGATTCCCGGGATTCTCGACCGACGAGAAGACCCCGAAGATGGGCATGCGCGGGAGCACGATGAGCGAGCTCCTCTTCGACGATTGCGTCGTCCCCGCCCGGAACGTCCTCGGCCAGGAGGGCGGCGGGATCCGCAACATGATGCGGAACCTGGAGCTGGAGCGCCTGACGCTGGCCGCGATGAGCCTCGGGATCGCGGATCGCTGCCTGGACATCATGATCCGGTACGCGGCGGAGCGGAGGAGCTTCGGCAAGCCCATCGCCGAGCACGGCCAGATCCAGCGCTACATCGCGGAGAGCTACGCCAAGACCGAGGCGGCGCGCGCGCTCATCTACTCGGTGGCGCGCAACGTCAGCCCCGACCGCAGGAACCGGCTCGGGACCGACGCGGCGAAGCTCTTCGCGGCGCCGGTCGGCAAGGAGGTGGCCGACAACGCCATGCAGGTGCTCGGCGGCTGGGGGTACTGCACCGAGTACAAGGTCGAGCGGTTCTTCCGGGACGCCAAGCTGCTCGAGATCGGCGGCGGCACGCTGGAGTCGCACCAGAAGAACATCACGCGCGAGCTCATCGGTCGATTGAGCTGAGTATGGCAAGGACGTGATCGCAGGGCGCGGGGCGAGTTGCCTTGCTGTCCTGTCACTGCGCGGTCGCACAAAGGAAGCGTCGGGTTTGCGGTCCGGCCATCGGGCCGCCACGCGATTCGGGCAGCATCGCACTCCATGGACTGGGGAGCACTGGCCACGATCGCGCCGGCGGCGCTGTCGTCCACCATTTACGCGACCATCCAGGCGGCATTTCTCCTCAGGGTCGGCCGGCATCGGCTCCGGGCGGGGCGCGACGCGCCGGGGGCGCCGCGCGCGACGCCGCTCGTCAGCATCCTCAAGCCGGTCGCGGGCGTCGACGACGAGCTCGAGGAGAACCTCGAGTCGTTCGCGCACATCGATTATCCCCGCTACGAGATCGTCTTCGGCGTCGCGTCGCGGGAGGACCCGGCGGTGCCGGTGATCCAGGCCTTCATCGCGGCGCACCCCGAGGTGAGGGCGCGGCTCTGCCTGACCGACCCGGGCGAGGCGCTCAACCCGAAGGTGGCGCAGCTCCTCGAGCTCACGCGCAGGGCCGAGGGCAGCGTGCTCGTCATCTCCGACGCGAACGTGCGTGTCCGCCCGGGCTACCTGAACGCGCTGCTCTCGGTGCTGATGCGGCCCGGGGTGGGGCTCGTCTCGAGCCTGTTCGCGGGGACGGGGGAGCGCACGCTGGGCGCGGTGATCGAGAACGCGCAGCTCGGGGCGTTCATCGCGCCAGGGGTGGTCGCGGCCGCCGAGCTCGCGGGGCGCTCCATCAGCGTGGGCAAATCGATGGCGATGAGGCGGGTCGATCTCGAGCGGGTGGGCGGGTTCGAGGGCGTGGCCGGGGTCCTCGCGGAGGACGACATGCTGGGGCGGCGGTTCAGCGAGCGCGGGTACGTGGTGGAGCTCTGCCTGGATCCGGTCGAGAACCGGAACACGAGCTGCTCGCTGACGCGCACGCTGGACCGGCACACCCGGTGGGCGAAGATGCGGCGCGCGCTGGTGCCGCGTTGCTTCGCGGTGGAGCCGTTCAACTCACCGCTGCTCATCGCCTGGCTGACGGTGCTGCTGAGCCCGACGCGCCTCGCGCTGGAGGTCTGGCTGTTCGCCTGGGCGCTCCAGAGCCTGGGGGCGTTCCTGGCGCTCAGGATGCTGCGGCCGGAGCGCTCCAACCTGCTGCTCCTGGCCGCCGAGCCGCTGCGGACGCTCTGCTGGTTCTTCTGCTGGCTGAACGCGTATGCGAGCCGGCGCGTGACGTGGCGGGGCAATGCGTTCTCCATCGGGGCCGGGACGGCGCTGAGCGCGGTGGTGGAGCCGTCCTCGGTGGGGTCTCCGGCCAGGTAGCCCGATCCGGACTACAACGGCTGTCCTGGTGGCTCGGGGATCGCGCAATCGTCAACGTCCACGTTCATGTTCATGTCCATGTTGGTGATCGCGCGACCCGCGAATCCAGGACAGCTTTCCGGATCGAATCGGGCGCCGTGCGGCCGTCATTTGATGACGGGGGGCTCCGGGATCTCCGGCGGGACGAGGAAGAAGACCCTGCGGGTGCTGAGCGTGGCCACGCCGTCGCCGGTGACGGCGATGTTCGCGGTGAAGACCTGCGGCGCCGTCGTCGGAGGCACCGAGACGTTCTCGCGCGGGATCACGTCGAAGCAAACCGTCGGCCCCGGGAAGACGTTGGGATAGGTGTCCACGACGCCGTCCTGGTTCCTGTCGACGACCCTGAGCCCGGCGGCGCACGGCGCCGGCGCCCCGTTGTTCGCGACGATCCCGTCGATGAACGCGCTCACGGCGTCGATCGAATCGCCGTCGTCGTCCTCCGCCGCCGCCGAGACGTCGAGCGAGACATACGTCGTGAGCACCTCGATCGCCCGCACGATGGCGTGGTTCAGGCCATCGCCGTCCTCGGAGACCCGGAACACGAGCGGACACTTGTCGTTGACCGCGGGCACTCCGCCCCCGTTCGTCCCGGTGCAGCACGCGCCCTCCGCGCACGCCGCCGGACGAACGGCCGCCGGCCCCCACGCCGTCGGCGGAACCACCGAGCCGGTCGCCAGCACGCCCGCCGTGAGGTCCGCCCTGGCCTCGTCCCCCTCGTCCTCGGTCGTCACCACGCCGATGACGCGGCCGCCCAGGCGCGTCATCGCGCGCAGCGCCTCGCCGTGATCCGGCGACGCGATGTCCGGATAACGGTACGCCGGAATCGTCCCGTTGTGGTTCGGCACGTCCGTGATCATCACGACGATGGGCAGCGAGCCGGCGCGGAAGCCCACCCCACCAAGGAGCCCCACCGACTCGCCCACCGGGATCACGCTGGGCGGCGCGGTCGCCGGATCGAACGCCGGCACGCGGGCGCTGCCCTCGGTCGTGCCCTCCCCCGTGGCGATCTGATAAAGCGCCTCCCAGCCGCTCTCCGGGGTGTCGTTGCCGCCCTCCGCGACGAGGCGATCCACCGCGCTCTGCACCGAGGCGCGCCCCTCCAGCGAGCTCACGCTCATCACCCGGTGCTCCAGGACGAACGGCTCGTCGCCGGCGACCCCGTAAGGCGACTTCGGGAAGTCCCTGTACTGCGTCACCCCGATACCGATGCTCGGGATCGCCGCCGCGAGCTCCTCGATCATCCCCTGGAGCGCCTCGGTCAGATTCCTGATCTCGCCGTCCATCGAGGCCGTGGTGTCCATCGCGAAGACCACGTCGGCCTGCGAGATGCTGGTCGAGAAATCGAGCGTGTCCTGCGCCGGATCCGGGGCGGCCCGGTAAGGCATGATGAACACGAAATCCCCGTTGGCCTGCGGGTTGTCCAGATCGTCGTCCGGGTCCGTCCCGGCGGCCGCCTCGACGAGATCGGTCACCCCATCCTCGTCCGTGTCCGCGCTCGCGACGCTGGATTCCCCCGGATCGAGCACGCCATCGCAATCGGCATCCTCGAGCGCGTCGAGCAGTCCGTCGTTGTCGCTGTCCAGGTCGAGGAAATCGCCCCCGCCGTCCCCGTCGCTGTCGAGGGGCGCGCGGGCGGGGTCGCCATCGCCTCGCTCGACGGAATCAGGCCGGCAATCGCCGTCCGAGTCGAGGTCGCGGTACGCCGGCAATCCGTCGAAGTCGGGGTCGAGATCGCGCTCGAAGCCGTCCCGGATGCCGTCGCCGTCGGCGTCGGGGTCGCGGAAATCGGGCAAGGTGTCGCCGTCGGTGTCCGGCGGGTGGCTCGGATCCGCGCCCAGCTCGACCCGATCCGGGAGGCCGTCGCCGTCGTCGTCCAGGTCCGCGCGATCGGGCACTCCATCGCCATCGCTGTCGCCGTCCCCCTCGATCGCATCGGGACGCCCGTTGTTGTCGGAGTCGGTGTCGAGGTAATCCGGCTGGCCATCACCATCCGAGTCGACCGCGTCGGCGCGCCCCTCGTCCTCGTCGCGGATGCCGTCGGCGTCCGCGTCCCGGACCGTCGCCCCCGCCCCGCCCGAACCCTCCGACGGGGCCGCCGTGCAGCCGACCGGCAGGAAGAGCAAGAGGCAATGGAGCAGAGGGCAAAGCCTGCGACGCATGGGGACTCCGGCGCGGAGGTGGGAGTGAATCCTAGACGCCCCGCGCAAGCCGGATCAACCGGCATTCCTGGCGAGCTCGCGCGCTCCTGCCGTCGAGATCCCGAAATCGTGTCGACCAGGGGTCATCGCACACCGGAGAGGTGCAGGGCGCCACGGCAATCCAGCAATGCCCGTCATGCGCTGACCTCCGAGAGCCGGAGAACCGTTTGCTCGGGCCGATCGCGGGCAGCCGGCGCCTGCCGTCTCGTCCAGAAGAGAGCGAGACGCGACGTCAGAGGAGCTTGAGGCGCGGCACCGCGACCTGCACCGACTCCGCCGCCGGCGCCTTCTCCCGGTATGGGCAGTGACGGCACCTGGAATTGCAGCAGTATCCGCGCTTCAGGTGATAGGTCTCCGTGAAGACCAGCCGGCCTGCCTCGAGGTAGTAATCCTCGCCTTCGATCGGCTTGGGAGGCTTGGGCCCGCGCATCTGCCAAAGGCCAAGGTACCCCGAAATCCGCGCGGGGGCCATCCGGGCGCGCCGCCCGCCGGCGCGCTGTCGCCTCGCGCCGCGCTACGTCGCCGCCCGCGCGCCGTGCTACGCCTGCGCCACCCGCCGACATCGCCTGCTCCGGCCGGGCCGCCCGCGATGCACGATCGATCCCGCTCGAAGCTCCTCCGCGCCGTCCTGCTCCCGCTCCTCGCAGCGACCGGCTGCGACGGCTGCCCGAGCTCCAGGCCGTACACGCCCTACACCCTCGGCTCGGCGGCGCCCTCCGGCGCCCCGTCCTCGCCGGGCGGCGCCCTCCCCGACGAGGTCGGCGCGGCGGACGCCGGCGCGGTTGACGGCGACGACGCCGGCGCGGCGGACGCGGCGGCCCCGGCCCGGTTCACCGCCGTGCCGAGCGTCCCGGCGCCCGACGGCGGCAAGCGCTGGCCCCTCGACGGCGGCGCCGCGGTCGCCGCGCCGACCGGGCGCACCTTCGAGACCGGGCTCCTGCTCGACGTCGACGGCGACGGCGCGCGCGACCTCGTCGCCTGGGCGCGGTCGCCCGACGGCCTGCGCGGCGAGCTCCTGTTCGCCCCGGCGGCGCGCCCCGGGGCGCCGCGCACGCTCGCCGCGCTGCCCGGCGATCTCGCCGCGCAGGGGTGCGCGCCGCGCGTCGGCCTCAGCCAGATCGGCCCCGCGATGCTCGCCCTCGATTTCGACCCGCAGTGCGGCGCGCACCTGCCCGCGCGCGCGGCGCGCTGGATCGCCGTGATCCGCCTCCCCGGCGCCGCATCCGGCGCGGGCGCGCTGCCGGAGCTCGCCCTGGAGCTCCGCCTGCGCACGCCGCCGCCGGACGAGGCGCTCTCCGCCGCCCTGGAGGTCGCCGATCGCGACGCGGACGGCCGCGACGACCTCGTCGTCTCGGTCGGCCTCGCCGGCGCGCTCCGCCCGTTCCCCGCCCCGGCGGCGGGCTCGCCCGAGCTCCGCGTGCCGCTGGTCTTCCTCGATCGCCCCGCCGGCCTGTCGCGCGACGCCGCGCAGCCCGGCGAGGCGTTGCGCGGCCTCGTCGCCTCCGCGCTCCGCGACGCGCGCGGCAAGGCCACCGCGCCCGCCGCCGCCGCGGCCGCGCACCGGCTGCGCCGGCTCCACGCCGCGCTCTGCGCCGACGCCGCGGGCGCCGGCGCGAGCGCCGGCCGCGACGCCGCCCGCGCCGGCGAGGCCCTCGTCTGGGTGGGCCCAAGCCCCGTGCGCTGCAACGAGCCGGGGCTCGCCGCCTCGATCGACCACGCCGAGGCGGTCGCGGCCGCGACCCGTGGCGCGCCGCTCGCGGCCATCGCCGCGCTCGACCGCGGCGACGCCGAGGCGCGCTCCCGGGAGGGCAGCAAGCTCCTCGCGAAGCTCGCGCCCCAGGTGACCGCGGCCGCCGTGTACCGCTCCATCGCCGCCCCGCAGCCGAGCCGCCCCGGCAGCCTCGGCCCGCTCGCGTTCGAGGCGAACGGCGACCTGCTCATCCGGACGGCGCGGGGCGTCGTCCGCGTGGATCACGCGACGCTCGGCGAGTCCGCGGCGGACGTCCCGCCCTGGTCCGCGGCGGTGCTCGCCGGGCCCGCGGAGCTGGTCGGCGTCGAGCGGCGCTGCGACGCGCCCACGCTGCTCGCGCTCTTCCGTAGCTCCCCCGACGCGGTCGGCGCGATGGAGGTGCCGCTCCCGCTGCTCCGCGACCAGGGGCCCCGCGCCCGCGGGGGCGCGGCCTCGCCCGAGCGCTGCGCCGGGACCGAGCGCGTGCCGTTCTCCCCGCTCGCCGCGTCCGAGCGCGGCTTCGACATCGCCCTCGGCGCCGCGCTGGTCTCGATCGACCTGCGGTCGGCCGCGCCGACCTCGGCGGCGCTGTCGTTCCCGCTCGCCACGCCCGCCCCACGGGGCGCGGCGCGGTCGCCCGACGGCAAGACGCTCGCGGTCCCCGCGGCCGGCGGGCTCCTCGTCGCGACCGCGGGCGGCGCCACGCGCCTCTGGGGCGGGGACACCGCGCTCGGGTCGGCGTGTGTGCCGGCCAATGGCGGGGCGCGCGTCGCGTGCGTCGGCGGCGCGGCGGCGGTGATCTACGAGGCAAGGTGACCCCGGGGGGCCCGGGGGCCGGCCCGAGGGTCAGCCGACGGCTAGCGCTTGTTGACGCGCTCCAGGTACTTGCCGTCGGTCGTGTCGATCTTGATCCACTCGCCCTCCTGCACGAAGAGCGGGACGTTGACGGTCGCGCCGGTCGACACCGTGGCCGGCTTGGTGGCGCCGCTCGCCGTGTCGCCCTTCACGCCCGGCTCGCTGCTCACGATCTGCAGCACCACGTGCGGGGGCATGTTGACGCCGATCGGCTGGCCGTTGAACAGCGTGACGTCGAGGGACATCCCGTCGCTCAGCCACTTGGCGTCATCGCCGATCTTGTCGCCGGGCACCGTGAGCTGCTCGCCGGTCGCCGCGTCCATGAACACGAAGTCGCTGCCCTCGGGATAGATGTACTGGAGGCTGCGCTCCTCCACGTCCGCCGGCTCGAGCTTCTCGCCCGATTTGTAGGTGCGCTCGAGCACCGCGCCCGTCGCCATGTTCCGGATCTTGACGCGGGTGAACGCCTGCCCCTTCCCCGGCTTGACGAACTGGAAATCGATGACCGAGTAGGGCTGGCCATCGACCATCATCTTGAGGCCTTTTCGGATGTCGCTTGTGTCCATAGGCAGAGCTTCCTGATAGCGTAGGGGCGGCTTGTCGGCGCAGCCGGGGTCAGCGTTCGCGGCACCCTGGCGCGGCCTGGGGTCCGCGTCCGCGGCCCCCTTTAGCATGGGTCGGGGGCTCGCGTCCGCGGCCCCATCGGGTATGGGTCAGGGGGCCGGCGTCCGCGGCCTCCTCTACCATGGGTCGGGGATCGCGTCCGCGGCCCCCTTAGCACGGGCAGGACCTCCTGCACAGGGAGCGGTTTCAGGACCTGAAATGCACGACTTCGACGACGAGCTCCGGGAGATCAAGCGTGAGATCGTGGAATCCCGGGGGCTCATCATCAAGACCAACAATCTCACGAATGCGCTCGCGGCGGATCTGAAGAGCATTTCCAAGCGGCAGATGGCCTACGAACGGCGGGCTTTCTGGAACAGCGCGAGCGCGAACCTGCTCTTCGTCGTCGTGGTGATCGGCGTGGTGAAGCTCGCCTGGGACGCGCGCGTCGACGCCGTCCAGGCCGAGACCAAGGGCGCGCGCGACCGCATCGCCAAGCACGAGGCCGACCTCAAGGAGATGCAGCAGCGGAGCGACGCGCGGGCCAAGGCCGAGAGCGACGCCGCGGCGTTCTACGAGCTCATCCGCGCCGAGCGGCGGCAGGAGGTGATCGAGGGGTTCGAGGCGCTACGGAAGGCGCCGCTCACCCGGGCCGAGCTCGCGTTCTTCACGGACGCGGTCGACAAGGCGCGGTCGGAGCTCTCGATCAAGTCGTACCAGACCGGGCTCGATCACATGCGGACCGGCCGCTGGCACGAGGCCGCGGTCGCCTTCGAGGACGCGATCCGGCAGAAGGAGACGGCGTCGCACACCCCCTCGGCCCGCCTCAACCTGGCGCGCGCCTACCGGCGGCTGAACCGGCAGCGCGACGCGATCCCGCTGCTCATGACGCTCTCGGAGGCGTCGCCCGACCGCGAGGTCATGGACGACGCGACCTTCCTCCTCGCCGAGTGCCTCCTCGACATCCAGGCCTGGAACGACGCGAAGACGACCCTGAGGTCGTTCATCCGGCGCTTCCCGGACAGCGCGTTCATCAACGACGCGCGCATGGCGCTCGCCGACGTCTCGCTCCGGCACTGACGCGGCCTCGAGCGGCCTCGGTGGCGTCCCGGGAGGAGGGGCGGGCCGGGGGGCTCTCCTCCGGGGCTTGCGTTCCGGCGAGCCCCTGTCGTGGCTCGCCTGCACTCCAGCCCCTCCGGTGAGCCCCCCGGCCCGCCCCTCCTCCCGGGACGCAGCGACGCCTTGCGGTGTGAGGGACGGGCGGGCTCAGGAAGATGTGCGCACGTCGATCTTGCGCGGCTCGTTCTTCTTCTTGAACCAGCCGGAACGGAGCTGGCGGCGGAGGCACGACGCGAACAGGCAGTCGCGGAACGCGTTCTGCTGGAAGGTCACCGCGCCGTGGGCGACCGGGGCCTCGATGAAGATCGCGCGGCCGGTGAGGAGCTGCGCGCGGGTCAGCTCGCCCGGGCGACGCTCGTGCAGGCACTTGACCCCGCGCGCCTCGAGCGCGCGCTCGAGCTCGAGGTTGTGCCGCCGCACGTCGCCGCCGACGAAGTGGCTGATCAGCTTGTGCCGGTCCCGCCCCGACTTGCCCTTCCGCTCGAGCACCCAGTCGCGGAACGCGTCGACCTCGCCGTACAGCGCGTCGAACAGGTACACCTCGTTCACGTTGCAGCCCCCGTGGCGCAGGCACGCGGCCGCCACGCGGTACCCGCCCGAGTGCGCCGACAGGCAGAGCACCCCGAGCTTCGCCCGCCTCGGGATCGCGCTGTCGCCCAGCGCCCGCCGCGCCGAGGGGCTCGAGAGCGCCGCCGCGACCTCGCCGCACAGGCGCCGGAGGCCGCCCCTCTTCTCCAGCTTGCCCGGGGGCGACTCGGCCGCGTTCACCGCGCCCTGCGGCACGACGAGCACCGCGTTCTGCTTGCTCTCGTGGAGCTGCTCGCGGAGCTTGTGCGCGGCCATCGCCCGCTCCGCGGTCGTGAGGTGGCCGTGGAAGTGCACGACGAGATCGAGCTCGTCGTTCTCCGGCGCGCGGTAATGCGCCGGCACGAAGACCATCACCGTCGCGTCCTGGTACGGGGACCCGTCGCACGGGAACGGGGCGTGCGACAGCTCGAGCTTCATCGTCACGCCGAGGCGCGAGGCGTCGACCCGCCGCACCTTGGAGGCCGCCTTGGCCATCGCGGGCGCCGGATCCCAGAGCCCCGGCGCGGCCACGACCCCGCCCGCCACGCCGAGCGCCTGGAGAAAGGCCCGACGGCCGAGCGCGGGGATTGCGATACGGGACATCCTGGCGACCTCGTCGGGGGACCTCGACGCGCGTACCACGGGCGCTCGACCCGGGACAAGAAACGGGGACGGGCGCCGGGAAGGGCTCCCCGGCGCCCTCCTGGCGCCGGGTCAGGCGGCGCGCGGCCTCATGGCTGGGTCCCAACGGCGGCCGAGCTCACCTGCGCGAGCAGGTCCTGGATGCGCCGGACCAGCTTCGCGGGCTCCTGCACCACGCCCTCGACGAGGAGGGCCTGGTCGAGCAGCAGCTCGGACCACTGCTTCACCCGCTCCGAGTCGGGCTCGCGCCCCGCGAGGATGTTGAGGTTCTTCACCACCGGGTGGCCCGGGTTGAGCTCCAGGATGCGCTTGGACTCCTGGGCGTTCTGATCGATGAGCTTCATGATCCGCTCGAGGTTCGCCCCGGGGTCGCCCTCGTCGGCGACGAGGCAGCTCGCGCTGTCGGTCAGGCGCCGCGAGACGCGCACGTCCTTCACCCGGTCGCCCAGCGCGGCCTTGACCGCCGAGACGGCCGCGTCCACCGACCCCTCCGCCTGATCCTTCTTCTCCGGCTCGCCGCCGAGGTCGACGTCGCCGTGCGTCACGCTCTTGAGCCGTCGCTTGTCGAACTCGTTCAGCGCCTTCACCACCCACTCGTCGACCGGATCGACGAGGAACAGCACGTCGTACCCGCGCTTCCTGAACGCCTCGAGGTGCGGGCTCTGCTCGACCGCGTGGCGGCCGATCCCCGTCACGTAATAGATCTCCTTCTGCTCCTCGGGCATCTTCTCCACGTACGCGCGGAGCGAGATGACCTTGCCGGCCTCCGTGTTCATCGACTCGAACCGGCAGAGCTCGGCGATCGCATCCTTGTTCTTCCAGTCGAGGGTGATCCCCTCCTTGAGGACCCGGCCGAACTCCCCCCAGAAGGTCGCGTAGCGCTCGGGGTCCGACTCGGACAGGTCCTTCAGCGACTTGAGCACCTGCTTGACGATCTGCTGCTCGATCTGCGAGAGCGTGCGGTTCTCCTGGAGCATCTCGCGCGAGACGTTCAGCGAGAGATCCTCGGAGTCGACGACGCCGCGCAGGAAGCGCAGGTACATCGGCGTGAGCTTGTCGCACTCCTCGACGATGAGGACCCGCTTGGCGTACAGGCGGATCGCCCTGCGATCCTTGTGGAACATGTCCGCCGACGCCTTCTCGGGCACGTAGAGCAGGGCGTGGAACTGCACGGGCGCGTCGATCGACAGGTGGACGGTGAGCAGCGGCTTCTCGCCCTCGTAGCCGCCGGTCACGTGCCGGAAGAACTCCGCGTGCTGCTCCTCGGTGATCTGCGGCTTGGGGAGCGTCCAGAGGGCGGCCGAGCGGTTCGCGACCTCGTCATTGACCTTGATGGGGAAGTGGACGAAGTCCGAGTACTTGCGGATGATCTCCTTGACGCGCCACGCCTTCGTGTACTCGCGCGCGTCCTCCTTCAGGTGCAGGACGATCTTCGTGCCGGGGTGCGCGCGGTCGCCCGGGGCCACGGTGAAGGAGCCCGAGCCGGACGAGCGCCACAGGACGGGCTCGGCGCCCGGCAGCATCGAGCGGGTGTGCACGTCGACGCGCGAGGCGACCATGAACGCGGCGTAGAAGCCGACGCCGAACTGGCCGATGAGCTGGAGCTTGCCGCCCTCCTTCTTCTGCTTCGCGGCCTCGGCGTTGGCCTTCAGGAACTCCAGCGACCCCGACCGGGCGATGGTGCCGAGGTTCTGCACCACCTCGTCCCGGGTCATGCCGACGCCGTTGTCCTCGATGGTGAGGGTCCGCGCGGCGTCGTCGAGCGTGATGGTGATCCCGGGCTCGCCCGCCTGCTCGGCGGCGTCCTCGCGCGTGAGGGCCAAGAAGCGCGCCTTGTCGAGGGCGTCCGACGCGTTCGAGATGAGCTCGCGGAG
The DNA here is from genome assembly GCF_051369805.1 of Sorangium sp. So ce1036. NCBI lineage: Bacteria > Pseudomonadati > Myxococcota > Polyangiales > Polyangiaceae > Sorangium > Sorangium sp. So ce1036. The sequence continues at coordinate 1,448,768 of NZ_JBBMOX010000002.1, read as the reverse complement.
GAAGACCTCCTGGTTCGCGTAGAGCGAGTTGATGACCAGCGCGAGGACCTGCTGCACCTCGGCCTGGAACGGGAGCTCGACGGCGCCGGCCGCCGCGGCCTCCTCCGACGCGGGCGACGCGGGCGACGCGGGCGGCTGGGGGCCCGCGCCGGCGTCCGGGGGCTCGGCGGCGGGCGTGGAAACGCTGATGTCGGGGTTCTGGCTTTCCGTATTCATCTCGGCGACCAAATGGATCCGATTTTCGAAAGGGCAATCCCCTGACGTACCGCGCGGCGGCGAGAGGCCCCGCGGCGCCCCGCCGCGGCGAGAGGCCCCGCGGCGCCCCGCCGCGGCTCGCCGCTCCGGGGTCGCCCCGGCGCGAGGAGAGGGCACCCGGGGCCACAGGGTGCGATCTGCGTTCAGGTCGGGCGCTGCGCGCTCCGGTCCTGCCGTTCACGCAGCTCCGTAAATCCCCTGCCCTGCGTCGGTTTTCCCGAGTGCAAGGGTTTCTTCACCACGCCGACGGCGCTAGATTCTCCGATCTCGCACGCACGCCGTTCGGGAGATCCATTGTGGCAGCATCCCTCCGCGCACTGCTCCGCGCTGTCCCGATCCTCGGGCTCGGCGTGCTCGCAGGGTGCGGTGAGCGGGACAAGACGACGGCCGCGGCGGACGCGAGGCGTCCGCCCGTTCTGCTCCAGTTCGACGGCTACGTCTACGTTCCCGTCAACACGAGCGATTTCAAGCTCCTCGAGCGGGTGCGGGCGCAGACGCGCTCGGTGTTCACCGGGCTGCGCCGGTCCCGGGTGATGGTGAGCCGGCGCGAGGTCCAGAGCCCGAGCGCCGAGAGCTTCACCCGGGAGGCGGTGACGGTCGTCGACGCGGCGACCGGGAAGCGCGACCTCGCGCTCCGCGTGCGGTACCGCTACGTCGCCCGGCCCGAGATCGCGAACCGGATCGGCGACCGCGAGGAGCTCGCGCTGGCGCTCCTGCACCGCGAGGACGACACCGTCGCGGAGCGCGTGATGGAGGAGTGCGCGGCGACCCCGGAGCGGAGCCGGGGGAACACCAGCGCCATCAGCATCGACTTCGACCCGTCGCTGCCGCGCTGCAAGGCGGCGATCGGGGCCGAGCAGGCGGCGATCGACGCCGCGCGCGCGAAGGTCCTGGAGCTCGCGGGCGCGGCGCCGGACGCGGCCGAGGGCGCCGTGGTCCCGGTCGAGGAGGCGCGGCGCGTCTACATCCCGGTCACGGTGACGCTCGAGCGCCGCGCGCGGCAGCGGAGGGAGATCGCGCCGCGCTACGTGCCGCTGGACCGCCCGGAGGAGGCGCCGGCGGTCGCCGGGGCCGAGGGCGCCGGGGCGGACGAGGAGCTCGCGCCGGCCAGGGTGATCATCGACCCGGATCTCTCGAGCCAGAGGACGCCCGAGGAGCAGGCGCTCAAGGCCGAGGGCGCCCTGCTGCCGGAGAGCGCCGCGGGCGCGGGCCAGGGGCGCGGCGCCTCCCGCGCGGAGCGCCGGCCCGAGGCCGACGTCGCGGTCATGAGCCCCGCGGTGCTGCAGGCGCAGCAGCGCAAGGCGGAGCCGACGAACGAGCGCTTCGAGATCCCGTTCGAGACGCTGGCCGATCCGAAGTTCCTGGTGGTGTGGCTGAGCCTGCTCATGGCCTACCCCATCCTCCGGGGCGATCCGCGCGGCCGGAAGCGGGGCTGACGCGGGGCGCGGCGCGCCGCCGCTCAGGCGGTCGACAGGGCGAAGGTCACGCTGCGGCGGACGATGTCGAGCAGCTCGTCGAGATCCGCGTCCGGGATGGTGAGCGGCGGGGCCACGTAGACGACGTCGCCGAGCGGGCGCAGGTAGGCGCCGAGGCGGCGCGCCTCGGCGTAGGCGCGCCAGCCGAGCTCGCCGAGGTACCCGGCGCCGCGGGAGAGATCGATGGCGCCGATCATGCCGAGCGCGCGGGCGCGCGACGCCCCCGGGATCGCGCCCATGTCCGCGAAGGCCCTGGCGATGCGCGCCGCCTTCGGCGCGGCCCGCGCGAGGATCTCCTCCTCGCGGTAGACCGCGAGCACCTCCCGCGCGACCGCGGCGCCGAGCGGGTTGCCGCAGAAGGAGTGGCCGTAATAGAAGGCCCGCTCCGGGGCGCCGAGGAAGGCGTCGAAGATCCGGGCGGTCGCGAGCGTGGCGGCCATGGGGAGCATGCCCCCGCTGAAGCCCTTGCCGGTGCACAGGAGGTCGGGGGCCACGCCCGCCGCCTCGCAGGCCCACATCGGCCCGGTCCGGCCGTAGCCGGTGAAGACCTCGTCGATCACGAGCAGCGCGCCGTGCGCGTCGCAGAGGGCGCGCGCGCGGCGGAGGTACTCGGGGTCGTAGATGCGCATGCCCGCGGTCCCCTGCACGAGCGGCTCGAGCACCACCGCGGCGATCTCGCCCGCGCCGCGCGCGAGCACGTCGGCGAGCGCCGCGAACGCGGCCTCGTGGCCGTCCTCGCGCGCGTGCGGCGGCGGCACGAAGATGCAGTCCATGAGCACGCCCCCGTACTGGCGCCGGAAGATCTCGACGCCGCCGAGGCTCGCGGCGCCGAGCGTGTCGCCGTGGTAGGCGCCGTCGAGCGCGACGAAGCGGCGGCGCCCCGGCTGGCCCTCGTTCCTGAAGAACTGGAGGCAGAGCTTCAGGGCCACCTCGACCGCGGTCGAGCCGTCGTCGCTGTAGAACACCCGATCGAGCGGCCTGGGCGCGACGGCGATCATCTCGGCGGCCAGCTCGGCCGCGGGCGCGTGGGTGACGCCGGCGAGGGAGGTGTGGCACATGGTGCGCGCCTGCCTGCAGAGCGCCTCGACGAGCCGCGGGTGGTTGTGGCCGAGCGTGGCGACCCACCAGCTCGAGTTCCCGTCGATGTAGCTCCTGCCGTCGGCGTCGAAGAGGCGCGCCCCCTCGGCGCGCTCGATGACGAGCGGGTCGACCTCGTCGATGTACCGCCGCATCGGGGTGTAGGGGTGCCAGATGTACCGCTTGTCGAGGGCGACGATGTCCGCGCGAGAGAGGTGGGCCATGGCGTGGCGGGAGGGTAGTGGGCGCGTGGCGGGGGGCCAAGGCCCGGGCAAGGGCGCGAGCCCCGCGCCGCCGCCGGGCGGGCGCCGCTCAGCCGCCGCTCAGCCGCCGCGAGCCGCGGGCGCGCCAGGGGCGGGCGCCGCCATGCGCGGGTTGCCGTGGGCGGGCGCCGCGCGTACTGCATGGCGCGCCGAGGTTCACCTCGAGCCCCCACGGAGGACGGAGACGATGACCCCTTCCCAGGACCTGGTCGATCTGGCCCAGCGGCTCGCGGACGCGAGCGGCGCGGTGATCCGGCGCTATTTCCGCAAGGGCATCGAGGCCGACGACAAGGAGGACACGAGCCCTGTCACGATCGCCGACCGGGAGGCCGAGGCGGCGATACGTGCGCTGCTCGCCGCGCACGCGCCGGGCCACGGGATCGTGGGCGAGGAGCTCGGCCGCGAGAACGAGGGCGCGGAGCTCGTGTGGGTGCTCGATCCCATCGACGGGACGAAGGCGTTCCTCACGGGCAAGCCGCTCTTCGGCACGCTCATCGCCCTGCTGCACCGGGGAGAGCCCGTGCTCGGGATCATCGATCAGCCGGTGCTCGGCGATCGCTGGCTCGGCGCCCTGGGGCGGCCGACGCTGTGGAACGGCGAGCCGGCGCGCGTCCGCGCCTGCGCCGGGCTCTCGCAGGCGCGCCTCTCCACCACCGGCCCGCAGTATTTCCCCCCGGCGGAGGCCCGCGCCTTCGAGGCGGTCGCGGCCCGGGCGAAGCTCCTGAGCTACGGCGGGGACTGCTACCAGTACGGCCTCGTGGCGAGCGGCTGCGTCGACGTCGTGGTCGAGCACGGCCTCAAGCTCCACGATTTCGCGGCGCTCGTGCCGGTGATCACCGGGGCCGGAGGGGTCATGACCGACTGGGACGGGCGCCCCCTCGGCGCCGCGAGCGCCGGCGACGTCGTGGCCGCCGGCGATCCGCGCACCCACGCCGAGGTGCTCGCCGCGCTCCGCGCCGGCCACCCGGCGCGGAGCGCGCGCTGACCTGCGGCGCCGGCGCGGTCTCCCGGCGCCGCGGCTCCCCTCCCCGGGCGCCGCGCGCTCGTCTCACCGGCGCCCCGCGCTCATCGCATCGACGCCGCGATGGCGGTGACCTCGTCCGGGGACAGCGCGATCGTCCTCGCGGCCCAGTTCTCCTCCAGGTGCTCGAGCGAGCCCGTGCCCGGGATGGGCACCATCACGGGCGACCGCGCGAGCAGCCAGGCGAGCGCGAGCTGCGCGGGCGTGGCGCCGTGCCGCTCCGCGGCCGCGGCGAGCGCGGGGCTGTCGCCGAGCTGCCCCATGACCAGCGGGAAGTAGGGCAGGAACGCGATGCCGCGCGCGGCGCAGAGGTCGAGCACCGCGTCCGGCGACTCCCCCTTGAAGTGCGGCTCCTGGGGGACCCCGGGCAGCCCGCCCGCGAGGTTGTAGAGGTTCTGGACCGCGACGATGGGCACCCGCGCGAGGGCCTCCTCGAGCTGCGCGGTCGACACGTTGCTCAGCGCGAGGTGGCGGATCTTGCCCTCGCGCTTTAGCTCGATCATCGCGTCGAGCGACTCGGCGAACGGCACGTCGGCCGGCACGTAGCGGAGGTGGACGACGTCGAGGCGCTCGCGCCGGAGCAGCTGCAGGTCCTCCTCGCAGCCGGCGCGCAGCTCCTCCGGCCGCAGCGCCGCCGCCCAGCTCTTGTCGGGCAGGCGCTTGCCGCCGAGCTTCGTGGCGATGACGAGGTGCTCCGGATAGGGGAAGAGCGCCTCGGCGATGAGGCGGTGCGCGACGTGCGGCCCGTAGTACCAGGCCGTGTCGATGAGGTTCATCCCGAGCTCGACCGCCCGCCGGACCACGGCCCGCGCGCGCGCCGGATCGTCGGGCTCGCCCCAGACGTCCTTGCCGGGGAGGCGCATCGCGCCGAAGCCGAGGCGGGTCACCTCGAGATCGCCGAGGCGGAGCGTGGCCGGGGGCACTGCGAACGAGGTTGCTGTCCGTGTCATGCGGCGAGCGTAGCGCCCCGCGCGCGGCGATGGATCGACGTCCGCGGCGACGCGGCGCCGGGTGGCGCAGGCCGGGGCGCGCTCAGGCCCGGAGCCCGCGGTGCTGGAGGGCGAGCGCGTTCTTCAGCACCGGATCCAGCGCGGCGCCGAGCGTCACGAAGCCGCTGAGCCAGGACAGGAGCGCCGCGAAATAGAGGGCGAACACGTTGTGCGCCGCGGCGAGCGGGTCGATGTCGGACGCGACCTCACCCCGCGTCTGGGCGTCGCGCACCAGGCCCGCGATGCGGTGCAGGAAGGCGAAGGTGAGCGCGCTCATCCGCTCTCCGTTCGGGCCGGCCGCGCCGGGGTACGCCCTCACGAACGCCTGCGCCACGCGCGGGTGCTCGCCGTACATCGCGAACAGCGCCTGGAACACGTGCATGAGCTGGCCGAGCAAGGGCTCCCTGCGCGGCAGCGACTCGAACGCCGCGTCGACCACCGCGCCCAGCCGGTCGTGCATCACGAGCATGAGCAGGTCCGCCTTGTCGCGCGCGTGCACGAACACCGTCCCCGCCGCGACCTCCGCGCGCTCGGCCACCGCCTTCGTCGTCGTCTCTTCGTACCCGAGCTCGGTGAAGAGCGCCCACGCGGCGTCCCGGATCCGGCGGCGGGTGTCGAGCTTCTGCTGCGCGCGCCCGCCGCGCTCGACCCCCTGCGCCTCCGCGCCGGGCGCGTCCGGCGCGGGCGCGCCCTTCCTTCGCGTCGTTCGCCGTGTACTGACCTTGCTCACTGAACCAGCAACGTGTGTGCCGCGTTGAATTCAGCGTCAAGCCTCATTTTCCCTTGACGCGCCCAGCAACAAGAATGACCATGGTCAGTGACCGCAGTCATTGAACGAGGTGCTGCCATGGTGCTGGTGCATTACGACGAAGACCTCACGATGCGAGAGGCGCGGGCGATCTACTTCGAGGTGAACGGGTTCGGCCCGGATGGCGGGTACGGGGACGCGTGGGTCGACTTCAAGCTCGGTCCGATCCCGGTGCCGTTCCCGAACACGAAGGCGCGCGTGCGCGCCGTGCGGTATCACGACCTGCATCACGTGCTCACGGGCTACGACACGAGCACGATCGGCGAGTTCGAGATCTCGGCCTGGGAGCTCGGCGCCGGCTGCAAGGACTTCGTCGCGGCGTGGCAGCTCAACCTCGGCGGCCTCGTCGCAGGGCTCGTCTCGGCCCCGCGCCGGACGGTGCGCGCGTTCCTCCGTGGGCGCCGCAGCGAGAGCCTGTACGGCCGTCCTTTCGAGGCGCTGCTCGATCGCACGGTGGGCGATCTCCGCAGGGAGATGCGCGTGGACGAGCCGGTCGCCGGGCCGACCGCGGGCGACGTGCTCACGCTGGCGCTCGCGAGCCTCGGGGGCCTCGTGTCGGCCGCCATCGGCCTCCCGGCCGTCGTCGCCGTGACGCCGATCGGGCTCGCGACCCTGGCGCTGCGCCGCCGCCGCGCGCAGCGCGCCGCGGAGGCGGGCGCCTGAGGGCCACCAGCGCCCCGCCCGCACGGCCGCCGCGTCGAGGTCCGGCGCCTGGCCCGCGGCCGGCCAGCTTGACCCGGAGCCCGCGCCGCCCGAGGATCCGCCTCGTGCCCCAGCGAAAACGCTATCTCTTCGTGTGCCTCAACCGGCGGCCGGACGGGGTCCCCAAGGGCTCCTGCGCCCAGCGCGGCGCCGAGGGCATCTACACCCAGCTCAAGGTCGCGCTCGCCGAGCGCGGCCTCGCCAAGGTCGAGGCGCGCGCCTGCTCCGCGAGCTGCCTCGACGTCTGCTGGGCGGGCCCGGCCATCGCCGTGCAGCCGGACGGCTACTTCTACGGGCGCGTGACCCCCGAGGACATCCCGGAGATCGTGGACGCGCTCGCCGCGGGCCGCCGCGTCGAGCGGCTCGTGCTCCCGCCCGAGGACTTCACGGAGGCGACCGCCGGCCCGCCGCTGCCCGCGCCGCCCCGGCGCACCCCGCCGGAGGCCTGATGCCCGGCTTCGAGTTCTGCGAGACCATGGCCGGGAGCTTCCACCTGGTCGAGTCCCCCGCCGACGAGCGGCCGATGTCGTTCACGATCCGCGCCCGCTCGCGCGGCCTCCGCAAGTTCCTGCGAAGGCCCGAGGTCGAGATCGAGGGCGAGATCGACGCCGAAGGGTTCGCCGACCACCGCTACCTGTCCGGGCGGCTCGGGCTCGACGTCGCGCGCACCGGCACCCTGCCCTACGCCTTCGAGTTCACCGCCAACGACGGCCGCCGCTGCGCCTTCGCGGGCCGCAAGACGCTCCGGGCCGGCGACCTCCTCTCGTCGATGACCGTCCTGCCCGGCGTCCTCGTCACCGACGGCGGCGCCGTCATCGGCGAGGCGCTCCTGCGCTTCGACCTGCGGAGCGACCTGCTCCGATTCCTGAGGAGCTTCCGGACCACGAGGTGAGCACCATGCGAAGGCTCGAGCCCGCCGCGAGCGCGGTCATCGTCGTCGACGTGCAGGAGAAGCTCTCGGCCGCCATGCCGGCGCCCCGGATGGAGGCGCTCACCCGCGCGGCGACGGTGCTCATCGAGGCGGCGCGGCGGCTCGGCGCGCCGGTCCTCGCGACCGAGCAGTACCCCGCGGGGCTCGGCCGCACCCTCGCGCCGATCGCCGAGCGGCTCGAGCAGGCGGGCGCGCCCGTCTTCTCCAAGATGGAGTTCTCCGCCTGCGATTCCGCCGACTTCGAGCGCGCGTGGAGCCAGCTCGGGCCGCGCGCCGCGATCGTCGTCGGCCTGGAGGCGCACGTCTGCGTGTTCCAGACCGTGCGCGACCTCGCCGCGCGCGGCGTCCCCGTCCACGTGCCCCTCGACGGCGTCGCCTCGCGGCGCGACGACCACCGGCTCGCAGGCCTCGACCTCTGCCGCGCGGCCGGCGCGACCATCACCACGGCCGAGACGGTCGTCTTCGACTGGCTCAGGGTCGCCGGGACGGGCGACTTCAAGCACCTGTCGAAGCTGATCCGCTGATCCTGGGCCCGGGAGGAGGGGCCCCCGGGGTGCTCACCTCCGGGGCTTGCGTTCCGGCGAGCCCCTCTCGTGGCTCGCCTGCACGAAAGCCCCTCCGGTGAGCCCCCCAGGGGCCCCTCCTCCCGGGCCTGCCGATCCCCTCGATGCGAATCAGCACACCGCGCGTTGCCAGTTTGTCACGGCCGCGCTCGGACGTTGTCAGACCTGTGCTCAACTCGACAGCGCGCCGCCGCCTGTGACATGATGACGTATGGCTGACGATCTGGCACAAGGCGGAGAGCCGTCGAGCTCGCCTGCGCCCGCGGGCGCCGCGCCGCCCGGCGCGCCGACGGTCCTCGTGGTCGACGACGAGCCGTCGAACCTCGCCTCGATCGAGAAGATCTTCCAGCGCGACGGCATGCGCGTCATCACGGCGGACAGCGCGAAGGCGGCGCTGGAGATCGTGCGGAGCCGCCGCGTCGAGGTCGTCCTGACCGACCTGATGATGCCGGGCGTCAGCGGGCTCGAGCTGCTGCGCGCGCTGAAGCAGCTCTCGCCCGACACCGAGGTCGTGATGATGACCGCGTACGGGACCGTCGAGACCGCGGTCCAGGCGATGCGCGAGGGCGCCTACGACTTCGTCGAGAAGCCGCTCAAGCGGATGACGATCATCAAGAGCGTGCGCAAGGCCGCCGAGCGCCAGTCGCTCGTCGCCGAGAACCGGTCGCTGCGGCAGGAGATCAAGCTGCTCACGAAGCGCGAGATCGTCGGCTCGAGCCCGACGCTCCGCCGCGTGCTCGACATCGCGACCCAGGCGGCGCCCTCGAGCGCCACGGTGCTCGTGCTCGGCGAGAGCGGCACGGGCAAGGAGCTGCTCGCCCGCTTCATCCACGAGCGCAGCGCGCGAGCGCGGGGGCCGTTCGTCGCCGTCAACTGCGCGGCCATCCCGGAGACCATCCTCGAGGCCGAGCTCTTCGGCCACGAGCGCGGCGCGTTCACCGGCGCGCTCGCCCGGCGCGACGGCCGCTTCGCCCGGGCCGCCGGCGGCACGCTGTTCCTCGACGAGATCGGCGAGCTGTCGCCCGCCGTGCAGGTGAAGCTCCTGCGCGTGCTGCAGGAGGGCGAGTACGAGCCGGTCGGCGGCGACACCGTGCGCGCCGACGTGCGCCTCGTCGCGGCCACCAACAAGGATCTCCGCGCCGAGGTCGCCGCGGGCCGCTTCCGGGAGGACCTGTTCTACCGGCTCAACGTGATCGCCATCACGGCCCCGCCGCTCCGGTCCCGGCGCGAGGACATCCCGCTCCTCGTCGACCACTTCCTCGGCGTCTACTGCACCAAGAACAACCGCCCCCGCCTGGAGGCGCCGCGCGACGTGCTCGCGCGCCTGACCGACTACCCGTGGCCCGGCAACGTGCGCGAGCTGGAGAACGTGATCGAGCGCGCCGTGGTGCTCTGCCGCGGCGAGCAGCTCTCGGTCGACGACCTGCCCGACTTCATCCGCGAGGCCGCCCCCGCCGAGCCGAGCTCGCTCACCTTCTCCGTCGGCACGCCGCTCGACGAGGTCGAGCGCAGGCTGATCCGCGAGACGCTCCGCCACGCCCGCGGCGACAAGTCCGTGGCCGCGCAGCTGCTCGGCATCTCCACGCGCACCATCTACCGAAAGCTCGGCGAGCTGGAGTGACGCCGCGCTCGCCGACCGGGGCACAGGGCGCGATCCGGCGCGCGGGGACCCCCCCGCGAAGATCCGTTTGTCACTTTGGCAGGGGGGGCCGCCCCGCGCGGCTGGGGAGCGTCACCTTGGCGGGGTGGCCTCCGCATTTCCGCGAAAATGCGGGCTGGCGCCGGCGATTGACCGCTGGCATGGAGCTCGCTTAGAGGAGCATGGGCGCATGGGCATCGACGCGATCCTGAAGCGGTATTTTCCCTGGGTAATCGGCGTGCTGATCGCGCTCGCCGCCTATTTCCAGGCCTCCGGCATGGGCCAGCTCGTGGCCTCCAGCGTCGCGGTCGACGCGCCGCCGGCCCCGCCCCCGCCGCCGCGGCGCCCGGGGTCGCTCGCGTCGACCGCGAACCAGGACCACGCGACCAACGCCGGGCCGATCCTCTCGCGCAACCCGTTCGACTCCGTGACGGGGCCCCTGGACGGCAAGCCGGTCGAGCTCCCGAGCGTCCAGCAGGAGCTCATCAACAGCGACCCGTACCAGGACCCGTCGTGCGACAGCGCCCGCGTCCTGCTCATCACGCAGGCCGATGATCCCGAGTGGTCGTTCGCGGCCATGGCCGGCTCGGACGGCAAGGCGATCCTGCGGCGTCAGGGGGATGAGATCGGCGGGCAGAAGGTTTACTACGTCGGGTGGGACCGGGTCTGGCTGACGTCCGGCAGCGCGCGGTGCCAGGCCATCGTGGGCGGCAAGGGTCCCGGCCCGCGCGTCAGCGCCGCGCCGGCGCCCCCGCCCCCGCCGACCGCGACGGGCACGCGGAAGCCGGTCACCACCCGCGGCGGCAGGAAGATCCCGCCCGAGATCGCGTCGAAGATCCAGCGGGTCAGCGAGACGGAGTTCAACGTGGAGCGCAGCGCCGTCGACCAGATCCTCGAGAACCAGGGAGAGCTGATGCGCTCTGCGCGTATCGTCCCCGAGAAGGAGGGCGACAAGGTGGTCGGCATCCGTCTGTTCGGGATTCGACCGGACTCGCTGCTCGGGACGCTCGGCCTGGAGAACGGAGATCGGCTGTCCAGCATCAACGGGTTCGAGATGAGCGATCCGCAGAAGGCCCTCGAGGCCTATGCGCGGCTCCGGACGGCGGACCGGCTCACGGTGAGCATCAACCGCAAGGGCAAACCGATGAACATCGACTTCAACATCAAGTGAGCTCTGCGCACTGAACTCCAGGGACGAAAGCAGGTAATGGCATGGCGCGATGGATCGGGAGCCTGAACGAGGGGAGCTTGCTGCGGAGGACGCTGCTGCATGTCGGCACGTTCGTCCTCGGCTCGCTCACGTTCGTCGGGGTCATCAGCCTGGTCCTCGTGTCGATCGCCAAGGCCGTCCTCCCGCCCCACGGCGACGGCGCCGCGGGGGGCTCCGCGGAGGAGGCCGGCGGTGAGGCCACGACCGGGACGAGCAAGACCGCCCTGGGCAAGACATCCCGCTCGAAGCGGCCGCGGCTCCCCGCCCAGGCCGGGCGCGAGAGCGCGCCGAGCGCCGACTGAGCGGCGCCGCCTCCCCCTTATCAATCAACGCAGAAACATCGAGCCGACTGATGGTGATGACGACCTTCGAGCGATCCCGCTGCCCCCGGAAGAGCCTCCTCGCCGCGCCGGTGGCGGCGCTCGTGTTCTCCGCGGCGGCCCTGCCCGCCGCGGCGCAGCCCGCGAACCGCAACGCCCCCGTGCTGCGGACCCCTGGCCAGGCCGCGCCGCCCGCCCCCGCGCGCCCTGGCGCGCCCGCCCCGGGCGCCGGAGCGCCGGGCGCCAATGACGACCCGCTCGCGGCGGTCAAGCAGGGCGTCCAGGAGATCGAGTTCAAGCCGAAGCCCGGTGGCTACAAGGTCAGCTTCAACCTCGACGACGCCGATCTCCCCGAGCTGGTGAAGGCGATCAGCAACATCACCGGACGCCGCTTCATCTACGGCGGCAAGCTCCGGCAGATCAAGGCCACGGTGTACGCGCCGGAGAAGGTGACCGTCGCCGAGGCGTACAGCGCGTTCCTGTCGATCCTCGCCTCCAACGACCTCACCGTCATCCCCCACGGGCGCTTCCTCAAGATCGTGGAGACGCCCGGCTCCGTCTCGGAGACGACGCCCGTGTACGGCACCGCCGCGCCCGTGCCCGGCGAGGACCGGTTCGTCACCCGCATGTACCGGCTGAACCACATCGACGCCAACGACGCGGGCGGCGTCCTCAACAAGTTCAAGTCGAAGGACGGCGACGTCACCGTCTACCCGCCCGGCAACCTGCTCATCATCACGGACACCGGGACGAACATCCAGCGCATGCTCCGGATCGTCGAGGAGATCGACGTCGGCGGCGCGGGCGATCAGCTCTGGGTGCAGCCGGTCCACTACGGCTCCGCCGCGGAGGTCGCGACGAAGCTGAACGAGATCGTCGACCCCGGCAGGGCAGGGCCGGGCGGCAGGCCGGGCAGGCCCGGCGCCGGCGGCACGGGCGCCCGCATCATCGCGGACGACCGGACCAACTCGCTCATCATCACGGCCTCGGAGCCCGACTACCTGCGCGTCCTCGGCATCCTGAAGCGCCTCGACGTGCCGCAGTCGGGCGAGGGGCAGGTCCACGTGCTCTCGCTCCAGCACGCCGGCTGCAAGGAGCTGTCGCAGACGCTGAACCAGGTCCTCGGCGGCAGCGCGGGCGGCCCGGCCGTGGGCGGCAGGGGCGCCGCGCGCAACGCCCCGCCGGTGCCCGGCTCGACCGACGACATCTTCGAGGGCCAGGTCAAGGTCACCTGCGACGAGGCGAGCAACAAGCTCCTCATCACCTCGTCACCCCATGATTTCGCCCAGCTCCGCAAGGTGATCGACCAGCTCGACGAGCCGCGGCGGCAGGTGTTCATCGAGGCGGTGATCATGGACGTGAACGTCAACCGTTCGCTCGACTTCGGCATCGGCTACCACGCCGGCACCACCTTCGAGGCGCTGAACGCGGACGACAGCCTGATCTACGGCGGCAACAACCCGCAGCCGTCCATCCTCGGCGTGCCGACGCAGCTCGGCGCGCTCGCGCTCGGCGTCCGGGGCCCCGAGATCCCGGGGTCGAACAACATCCTCGGGACGGGCATCTCGATCCCCGCGTTCGGCGTGGTCCTGCACGCGCTGGCCCAGGACAGCGACTCCAACGTCCTCGCGACGCCGCACATCCTCGCCACCGACAACGTGCCGGCCGAGATCTCGATCGGCCAGAACATCCCGCTCCAGACCAATGTGGGCGGCGGGCTCGGCTCGCTCGCCGGCCTGGCGGGCAACGGCGCCGCCGCCGCGGGCGGCCTCGGCGCGCTCGGCGGCCTGCTCGGCGGCCTCGGCGGCATCGGCGGCACCGCCGCGCGCCAGGACGTCGGCACGAAGATCAAGGTCATCCCCCACGTCAACGACTCGGACCAGGTGCGGCTGGAGCTCACCGAGGAGATCTCGGACGCCGGCCCGACCCTGGAGGGCGCGCTCGGCGCGATCCCCATCAACAAGCGCACGGCGAGCACGACCCTCGTCGTCCGGGACCAGCAGACCGTGGTGATCGGCGGCCTCGTGCGCGACTACACGACCACCGCCGAGACCAAGATCCCGGTGCTGGGCGACATCCCGGTGCTCGGGGCCCTCTTCCGGCAGCGGACCAAGAAGAAGATGAAGACGAACCTCCTGCTCGTGCTGACGCCCTACGTCATCCGCGACCAGGAGGACCTGCGCGCCATCTTCGAGCGCAAGATGCAGGAGCGGCAGGAGTTCATCGACCGCTACCTGGTCTTCAGCGACAGCGCCGCCTGGGAGCCGCCGCGCGACTTCAGCCGGGCGAACGGGCTCGTGGAGGACATCCGGCAGTCGATCCTGACCGAGGAGGAGCGGGCGCGCCTCGAGGAGGAGGCCCGCCCGAAGCAGCCGCGCGAGCACGCGCCGGTCGAGCCGGTCGGGCTGCCCACGTTCAGCGGGCAAGACGGCGGGCCCGCGGGCGCGATCGAGATGGACGGCGACATGCCCCCGCCGGGCAACGTCCAGCGGCCCGCGCGGCCCGCGCGGCCCGCGCGGCCCCCGCGGCGCACGCCCGGCACGCGGCAGATGGAGCGCGTGGAATGAGCGTGCAGCAACAGTACCTCGGCGAGATCCTCGTCCGGCGGGGCGTCGTCCCCGCCGAGCGGCTCGCGCCGCTCTACGACACGGTCCGCGAGCGCGGGCAGCCGCTCGCGGACCTCATCGTCTCGTCCAACATCGCCGACGAGGCGGCCATCGCGAAGGCGCTCGCGGAGGAGTGCGAGGTCGGCTTGCTCCAGCGCATCGACTCCGACGCCGTGCCGCTCGAGCTCGCGAGCCGGGTGCCGATCACCTACGCCAAGCAGCACAAGATCCTGCCGCTCGCGGAGAACGACGGGGTCGTCTACTGCGCGGTCGCCGACCCGCTCGACACGACCGCGGTCGACGACGTGCGGGCGCTGTTCGGCAAGCCGGTCGAGATCGCCGTCGCCACGAGCGACGCGGTGCTGAACGCGATCAACCGCGTCTGGGAGCGCAAGGAGGACGGGGGGGCGAAGCTCGAGGGCGACACCGCGCTCGAGGAGGACAACCTCGTCGACATCATCGACTCGGACGACGACGCCCCGATCATCGCCTGGGTCAACGGCCTGTTCGCGCAGGCGGTCCGCGAGCGGGCGAGCGACATCCACATCGAGCCCGAGGAGCGCGACGTCGTCGTCCGCTACCGGATCGACGGCGAGCTCTACGTCGCCAAGCGCGCCTCGAAGCAGTTCATGGCGCCGATCATCGCGCGCGTGAAGATCATGGCGTCGCTCAACATCGCCGAGAAGCGGCTCCCCCAGGACGGCCGCATCACCCTGAAGATCGCGGGCAAGAGCGTCGACATCCGCGTCTCGACCGTGCCGACGAGCCGCGGCTTCGAGCGGATCGTGATGCGCATCCTGCACAAGGCGTCGGTCCTGCTCGGGCTCGACGACCTCGGCTTCGCGCCGCGCGAGTACGCGCTGATGGACGGGCTCATCCAGCGCCCGGACGGCATCATCCTCGTCACCGGCCCGACCGGCAGCGGCAAGACGACCACGCTCTACGCCTGCCTCAACCGGATCAACGAGCCGAGCCGGAACATCCTCACGGCCGAGGATCCGGTCGAGTACGAGATCGGCGGCATCCACCAGGTCCACGTCCACCCCGGCATCGGGCTCACCTTCGCGTCGGCGCTGCGCGCGTTCCTCCGGCAGGACCCGGACGTGATCATGGTCGGCGAGATCCGCGACAAGGAGACCGCCGAGATCGCCATCCACGCCTCGCTGACCGGCCACCTCGTGCTCTCCACGATCCACACGAACGACGCCGCCGGCGCCGTGACGCGCCTCGTCGAGATGGAGATCGAGCCGTTCCTCGTGCGGAGCAGCGTGATCGGCATCCTCGCCCAGCGCCTCGTGCGCCTCCTGTGCCCGAGCTGCAAGGTCCCCTACCGCCCGTCCGACCACGAGCTCCAGCAGCTCGGCCTCGACCGCGACCGGCTCGCCTGGAAGGCGCGGCGGAAGCTGTCGAACCGCTACAGCGTGCACGGGCAGAAGTACGAGTACATCGGGCAGGACATCGACCGCGCCGTGTTCCACAAGCCGGGCGGCTGCGACGCGTGCAACCACAAGGGCTTCATCGGCCGGCGGGGCATCTACGAGCTGATGGTCATCGACGACGCGGTGGGCCCGCTCATCCTGAAGAGCGCGGACGCGCAGACGATCAAGCGCGTCGCCATCTCCCAGGGTATGGACACCCTCCGGGACGACGGGGCGCGCAAGGTGATCCAGGGCATCACCACCGTCGAGGAGGTGCTCGCGGCGACCCAGGAAGACGTCATCGTCGACGAGTAGGGAGAGCCGTGGCGGTATTCGAATACAAGGGCATCCTCGTCGCCAGCGGCAAGCCGGTCAAAGGGGTCCGCGACGCGGAGAACGCGAAGGCCCTGCGGGCCGCCCTGCGCAAGGACGGCATCATGCTCACCGGCGCGACCGAGGAGCAGGCGGCCAAGGAGAAGGCGAAGCGCGACATCCAGCTCTTCGCCTTCGCGAGCCGCCCCTCGACGACGGACGTCGCCGTGATGACCCGCCAGCTCGCGACGCTCATCGGCGCCGGCATCCCGCTGTTCGAGTCGCTCAACGCGCTGATCGAGCAGGTCGAGAAGGAGTCGCTGAAGAAGGTGCTCACGCAGGTGCGCGAGCAGGTGCGCGAGGGCACGAGCTTCGCCAAGGCGCTGGAGGGGCACCCGTCCGTCTTCCCGCCGCTCTACGTGAGCATGGTGCGCGCCGGCGAGGCGTCCGGCACGCTCGAGGGCGTGCTGAGCCGCCTGACCACGTTCATGGAGAACCAGGCGAAGCTCGTCGGCAAGGTGACGGCCGCGCTCGCCTACCCCGCGTTGATGGCGGTCATCGGCACGGGCCTCATCTCGGTGCTCATGGTCGCGGTCGTGCCGAACGTGACGGGCATCTTCGCGTCGATGGACCAGGCGCTGCCCTGGTACACCGCGCTGCTCATCGGCACGTCGGAGTTCGCCGCGAGCTACTGGTGGCTCGTCATCCTCGCGCTCGTCGGCGCGGTGTACGGGTTCCGCCGCTGGGTGCGCACGCCGAAGGGGCGCCTCCGGTGGGACACCTTCGTGCTCGGCGCGCCCATCTTCGGCAAGCTCATCCAGATGCTCTCCATCGCGCGCTTCGCGCGGACCCTGGCGACCCTGCTCTCGTCGGGCGTCGCGCTGCTCAGCGCGATGGACATCGTGCGGAGCGTGCTCGGCAACGCGGCCCTGGAGAAGGTCGTCACCGACGCCATCGGGTCGATCCGCGAGGGCCAGAGCATCGCCGATCCCTTGAAGCGCAGCGGCCGGTTCCCGCCGATCGTCACCCACATGATCGCCATCGGCGAGCGGAGCGGGCAGCTCGAGTCGATGCTGGAGAACGTCGCCGACGCCTACGACTCCGCCGTCGAGACCCGCGTCCAGGTGCTCACGAGCCTGCTCGAGCCGCTCATGATCGTCGTCATGGGCGGCGCGGTCGCGTTCATCGCGATCTCGATCCTCATGCCGCTCATCCAGATGTCGAGCTTCGTCGGGTAGGGGGGATCATGGGGCGGCGCAGGCAGCGAGAGAGCACGATCTTCTTCCCCTGGGAGCGCGGCGGCGGGCTCTTCCGGCGGACCGGCATGGCGCGCGCGACGCCGTTCGCGGCCGGCCTCGCCATGGCCCTCTTGCTCCTGCTCCTCGGCGCGCGCGAGCGGCGGCTCGTGGGAATCCGGTCGACCCGCGCCACGTTGTCCGTCGTCCACGGGGCCGTCACGCTCTACCGCGCCGATCACGAGCGGCGGTGCCCGGCCTCGCTGGAAGAGCTGAAGCGCGAGGGATACCTCGCGATGGACCCGGTCGACGCGTGGGGGCGGCCGCTCCGGCTCACCTGCCCTGGCAGGGCGGATCCGGAGGGATACGATCTGATGAGCGACGGGCCTGACGGCGAGATCGGCGGCCTGGACAGGGTGGAGTGAGGACGATGGGAATGAACAGAGCGAAGAACATTCGAAGGTTGGGCCGGAAGCTCTCGCGGGGCGTGACCCTGGTCGAGGTGCTGATCGTGGTGACGATCATGGCGATCATCGCCGGCGGCGCGACGCTCGCGCTGTGGCCGAAGCTCAAGGAGTCGCGCATCAAGAGCGCCTACACCGGCGCGACGGTCATCAAGAGCGCGGCGGAGCAGTACCAGCAGCTCGGGAGCGGCGGCGACACCTGCCCGACCCTCCAGACGCTGGTGAGCGCGAAGCAAATCGACGCCAACAAGACGGACGACCCGTGGGGCGTGCCGTACAAGATCAAGTGCGAGGAGGGCGAGATCCGCGTGATCTCGGCCGGCGACGACAGGAAAGAGGGCACCCAGGACGACATCCGGGACAACATGAAGCAGTCGGACCTCTCCAAGATCGCGGAGATGTAGCGCCGCGCTGGTAGCGAGGAGAGCGCCCATGGCACGCCGTCGCACGAGGGGACTCACGCTGGTCGAGGTGCTGATCACCGTCACGGTGATCGCGGTCATCAGCGGCTCGGTGATCCTCGGCATGGGCGCCGTCACGAGCGCCCGGCTGAAGCGGAGCGCGGCGCTCGTCGCGGGCGCGGTCCGGGTGGCCTACGCCCACGCGAACGCCCAGTCCAAGCCGGTGCGGCTGGTCTTCGATTTCGAGGAGCGGATGATCGCGCTCGAGGAGTCGACGAGCGCGCTCGCCATCGAGCGGAACGACCGGACCGGCGGCGCCGCCGCCGCGACGGACGCAGAGCGGGCGGCGGTGGAGGAGGCCGAGTCGATCCTGAAGGGGCCGCGCGCGCCGCGCCCCGCGTTCCAGCCGGCGAAGGCGTACGGCTTCAACCCCGAGGAGGGCAGGGCCGGCAAGGAGCTGTCGAGCGGCGTCCGCTTCCTCCAGGTCGAGACCGCGCACCAGGACGACCCCGTGGCGGAGGGGCGCGCCTATCTCTACTTCTGGCCTGGCGGCCAGACCGAGCGCGCCGCGATCCAGCTCAGCCTCGGCGCCGGGGGGACCGACGACTCGGTGATGACGGTGCTCGTCTCGCCGCTGACCGGCAAGACGGAGCTCCGGCGGGGCAAGGTGAGCATGCCCAGGCCGCGCGACGACGCCGAGGCGTCGGAGCGCGAGGACACGGGGTTCTGATGGGAGCGCGAGGACACGGGGGTCTGATGCGCGCCCGCGGCTTCACCCTGCTCGAGGTCATGGTGGCGGTCGCCATCCTCGGCCTCGGGCTCACGGCGATCCTCTCCGCGCAGGCCGGCGCCTTCTCGAGCGCGGCGCACGCGCGGAGCCTCAGCGTGGCGACCGGGCTCGCGCGCTGCAAGATGACCGAGCTCGAGGAGCGGCTCGCCAGGGACGGCCTTCCGGCGCTCGACGAGGCCGACAGCGGGCCGTGCTGCGAGGGCGACGAGACGCCGGGCATCAAGTGCTCGTGGCGCATCGAGAAGCCGGAGATGCCCGAGCCCAGGTACGGCGAGCTGGACCTCGACGCGGATCTCGACGGGCTCGGCGCGCTCGGCGATCTCGCGAAGCCGTCCGAGTCGACCGGCGCCGCCGCCCCGAGCGGCAACCTGAGCGATCTCGCGCAGTCGCTCGTCGGCGCCGAGGGCGGCGAGGGGGGCGGCGACGCCGCGGCCGCCGGCGGCATCGCGGGGCTGCTCCAGCCGTTCATCGACATGCTCGCGCCGACGATCCAGCCGATCTTCGAGGCGAGCGCGCGGCGGGTGACGGTCACGCTGACGTGGAAGCAGGGGGCGCGCGAGCACGATCTCGAGCTCGTGCAGTGGATCACCGTGCCCCAGCTCGGCGCGCCCGAGGGGACCGGCGAGGGCGGCGCGGGAGGTGGAGAGTGACCGCGGCGGCGCGAACGGCGAGCGCCCGGCGGCGCGGCGGCGCGGCCGGGATCACGCTCCTCGAGGTCCTCGTCTCGGTCGGCATCCTGGCGCTCATCGGGACGCTCATCTACGGCGCGTTCGACGGCATGAGCCGGGCGCGCACGGGCATCGCGCGCATGAGCGACCGCTACCACCAGGGCCGCGCCGCCGTCGCGCGCATCTCGCGCGAGCTCCAGGCCGCCTTCCTGTCCCGGCACCAGCCGGCCGACAAGAACATCGTCGTGCGGCTCACGGCCTTCACCGGGGAGGACTCCTCGCCCGCCGACCGCGTCGACTTCACCGCGTTCGCGCACCGGAGGCTCCTCAGGAACGCGCACGAGTCGGATCAGTGCGAGATCGGCTACTTCGCCTCGCGCGACCCGGAGCGCAGCGACAAGCTCGACCTCGTTCGTCGGGAGGCGAAGCACATCGACCTCGAGCCGACGCGGGGCGGGGTCGTCAACGTGCTCGCCGAGGACATCGAGAGCTTCGACGTCCAGTACCTCGATCCCATCACCGGCGAGTGGACCGACTCGTGGGACTCGACGCAGCCGGCGGCGCAGCTCGACCGGCTCCCGGCGCAGGTCTGGGTGACGCTGGTCCTGAAGGGCGGGCCGGGCGACGAGCCCATCAAGTTCGAGACGAAGGTCACGATCCCGATGCAGGTCCCCATCGCCTTCGGCGTGAGCAACTGAGCCATGACGCACCCCGCAGCACCCCACGCCGAGGAGCGCGCCTCCCCCACCCCGCCGGGCCCCACCCCGCCGGGCGGACGCGCGCGCCGCCGCCTGAGGAGGCGGCGCGACCGGCGGGGCGTGGCGCTGGTCATGGTGCTCGGCGCGATCACGGTGCTCACCGTGTTCCTGACCGAGCTCCAGGAGGAGACGTCCACCGAGCTGTCCGCGGCGCTCGCCGACCGCGACGCGCTCCGGGCCGAGTACTACGCGCGGAGCGCCGTGAACCTGTCGCGGATGCTCATCGCCGCCGAGCCGACCGTCAGCGCGGCGATCGGGCCGATGCTCGCGATCGTCGGGGTGCGGGGCGAGATCCAGGTGCCGATCTGGAGGTTCACCGACATCTTCCTCGGCCCCTTCAACGCGCAGCTCGTCGCGCCGGGCGAGGAGCCGCCCCCCGGGGCGGCCGACGGCAGCGCGGCGGGGGGCAAGAACCTGGGGCTCACCGGCGGCGGGCGCTTCGAGCTCAAGATCGTCGACGAGGACGCGAAGCTCAACATCAACCGCGCCGCCGACGACATCGCCATCCAGGACCAGCTCGCCGTGGCGGGCCAGCTGTTCGCCCTCATGGGCCCGGCGCAGTACAACCCGCTCTTCGAGGAGCGCGACGGCGACGGCCAGTTCTCCGACCGGACGGCGATCTGCAGCGCGCTCATCGACTGGGCCGATCCCGGCGACCAGCTCTTCAACTGCGATCTGTCCGCGAACGCCCAGGGCTCCACGGGCGCGGAGGACAGCATCTACCAGACGCTCGGCCTCGCCTACCAGCGCAAGAACGCCCCGTACGACTCGCTGGAGGAGCTGCGGCTCGTCCGCGGCATGGGCGACGACTTCTGGGCGACGTTCGTCGATCCGGACCCGAACGACCCCGACAAGCGGGTCCTGACCGTCTGGGGCAACCGCAAGCAGGGCATCAACGTGACCACGGCGAGCCCGCAGGCGCTCCTCGCGCTCACGTGCAGCCCCAACCTGGTGGATGTCGCCACGACGCCGCTCTGCAACGACCCGATCCAGATGACCGCCTTCCTCACGGTGGTCTCGCTCGTGCAGGGCCTGACCGGGGGGCTCATCTTCCCCTCCGCGGCCGATTACTACGCGGCGATGACCCAGCAGGAGGGCAAATCCATGTCCCTGGGATCCATGCTCGGTCAGCAGCTCAAGGCCATGGGCGTCGAGCCCGTCAAGTTCAAGACGAGCCTGAAGTCGATGCAAAGGCAGGGGCTCATCGGCAACAAGACCAAGTTCCTGAGCATCTACGCCGACGGCGTGGTCCCCGGGAACAAGCGCGAGACGCGCGTGCGCATCCACGCGGTGCTCGATATGACGGGGGCAGGGAAGCTCAGCGAGCCCGGCGGTAGCGGTAGCGGCGGTGGCGGCGGCGGTGGCGGCGCTGGCGGCGCTGGCGGGGGCGGCGCCGCCGCGACCCAGGACACTTACGAAACCCTGGTCCGGTCGAACCCCGCCGGGACGATCATCTACTATCGCATCCAATAGGACACCCCTCCGGGAAGAAGCGCGGAAATGCACAGGCTGCTCGGGATAGATGCTGGAAAATCGGTGGTGCGGACGGCGCTCATCCGCACCACGTACAGGCGGGTGTTCGTCGAGGCGCTCGGCGAGGCGTCCATCTCGGACGCCGGCTCCGAGGCCGAGGCGATCCGCGCCGCCGTGGGGCTCGTCCGCCCCGACGGCGCGGCCATCGCGCTCTCCGGGGAGAGGTCGTTCTACCGGCGCCTCGAGCTGCCCGCGGCGGCGCAGAAGGAGGTCGAGAACGTCCTCGGCTTCGAGCTCGAGGCCACCGTGCCGTTCGAGATGGAGGACGCGGTCTTCGACTACCGCCTCCTCCGGCGGCCGCCCGGCGCCGAGGCGCTGCCGATCTTCGCCGCGGCCGCGCGCGCGGACGACGTGCGCGAGCGCATCGCCGTCGTGAAGGAGGCGCTCGGCTTCGAGCCGGAGCGCGTCGCGCTCGGCGCGGTGGCGCTCGCCAACCTCGAGGCGGTGATGCCGGAGCTCACCGCGTCCGGCGCCGGCGCGAGCGCGCCGATCGCGATCCTCGACCTCGACCAGCTCACGTCCGAGATCGTGATCCTCTCCGGCGGCGAGCCGGTCTTCGCCCGGACGCTGTCGCGCGGGACGGCCGGGCTCCCCGACACGGCGCCGGCCCTCGCGCGCGAGCTCCGGCAGACCCTGGCGGCGTGGCGCAACCTGGGCGGCGAGCCGCTCGCGGGGCTGTACCTCGTCGGCGGCGGCACGGTCGTGCAGGGCGCGGAGCTGTTCCTGTCGACCCAGCTCGGCGTCGCCGTCCTGCCGCTGCCGCCCCCGCGCATCGAGGGGCTCACGCCCGAGCAGGCCGCGGCGCTCCCCCGCTTCGCCAAGGCGCTCGGGCTGGCGCTCGGGCTGACCCCGAAGACGAAGGGGTTCAACCTCCGGCGGGGCGCGCTCGAGGCCGAGCGCAGCTACCCGTTCCTGCGCGAGAAGATCCCGATCCTCGCCGGCCTCGGCACCGTCATCGCGCTGAGCTTCGGGTTCTCCATCGTCGCGGAGCTGCGCACGCTCGACGCGGAGCGGGAGCTCCTGCTCGCCTCGCTCGCGACCGCCTCGCGCGACGTGCTCGGCGAGGAGACGAGCGACCCTGACAAGGCCCGCGAGCTGCTCGAGCAGGGCCCCGGCGCGGCCGACGAGGACCCGATGCCCCGCGTCGACGCGTTCGACGTCATGGTGCAGCTCTCCAAGGCGGTGCCGAAGGAGATCACGCACGACGTGGTCGAGCTCGACGTGAACCGCGGCCACGTGACCCTCCAGGGCGTCGTGCCCTCGGTGTCGGACGCGCAGATCATCGCGGATCACATGAAGGAGCACCGCTGCTTCCGCGACGTGAAGATCGCGCGGACGAGCCAGTACGTGCAGGGCAAGCACAAGTACGTCCTCGAGCTGGACCTCAAGTGCGAGGACAAGAAGAAGAAGAAGACCGGCGCCGACTCGGCGGACAGCGCCTCCGCGGGCGCGCCGGAGAGACCCGAGGGATCGCGATGACGCTGCGCGAGCGACTCGACAAGCTGGAGCCGCGCGAGCGCCGGCTCCTCAACATCCTCGTCGGCTTCCTCGTGGCGGCCGTGATCCTGCTCGTGCCCATCGGGCTCGCCAGCATGGCGTCGAGCCGGCGCGCCAAGAACCAGGAGGTGCGCGACCTGCTCGAGTCGATCTACGAGGCGTCGGGGCGGGTCAGCGAGCGGAAGGCGCAGCGGGACGCGCTGCTCGCGCGCTACGCGCGGCCGGCGCCGCCCCTCGCCGGCTTCATCGAGGACGCGGCGAAGCAGCAGGGGCTCACCGCGGCCGAGTCGCAGGACCGCCCCGAGGTCCCGCACGGCAAGAAGTACACCGAGCGGATCACGGTGGTGAAGATGCACCGGATCGGGATGCTCGGGCTCGCCAAGATGCTCGAGCGCATCGAGAGCTCCGGCCACCCGGTCGCGATCACGAAGCTGAACCTCAAGCCCCGCGCCGGTGAGCCGGACTCGTACGAGGTGGAGCTCGGCGTCTCGGCGTACGACCGGAAGGCCGATCCGCCGCCGACGAGCCCCGCGTCGACCGGCGCCTCCGGGGGCGACCTCGAGGAGGAGGAGCCATGAGAGCGCGGCTCATCAAGATCGCGAAATGGGCGGCCTACCCGCTCTTTTACCTCTTCTGCCTGGGTCTCTTCGGATACCTCACCTTCCCGTATGACCGGCTCAAGGACCGGCTGATCGCCGAGTTCGATCGCACGCAGCGGAAGCGGGGCGCCCAGGCGCAGCGCCTCGAGATCGACGAGCTCGACTCCTACTGGTTCACCGGGGTGGAGATGACGGGCGTGCGGCTCATCATGCCGCCGAACGAGCTCGGACCGATGAGGCGATCGAGCGCCGCCGCGTTCACGTCGGGCGACGCGGCCAAGGACGGCCCGCCCAGGCCGACCGTCATCGAGATCGACGAGGCGCACGCCCGGGTGAAGATCCTGCCGCTCCTCATCGGGCGGATGCGGGTCTCGTTCTGGGCGAGCGTGTTCGGCGGGGAGATCGAGGGCGTCGCCCCGATGGATAAGTCGGGCGGCGACATGCACGTCGAGGTGTCGGACGTCGAGCTCGCCAAGGTGACCCCGCTCGGGGACATCCTCGGCCTGCCGATCGCCGGCACGCTGACCGCGAGCCTCGACCTCAGCGCGCCCGAGGGCAAGCTCAACAAGGCGAGCGGCGCGCTCGAGGTCTCGGCCAAGGACGTCTCCGTCGGCGATGGCAAGACGAAGATCCAGGGGCTCATCGCGCTCCCGGAGGCCAAGCTGGGCGAGCTCCTCCTGTCGGCCGAGGCGAACGACGGCGTCCTCAAGGTCACGAAGCTGAGCGCGAACGGCACGGATCTGGAGCTCGACGGCGACGGCAAGATCACCATGCGTGATCCGTGGAACAACTCCACGGCGGACCTCTACGTCCGCTTCAAGTTCTCCGACGCCTACCGCGGGAAGAACGATGTGACCAAATCGCTGCTCGGCGCGCCGGGCTCGAACGTGCCTGGGCTCATCGAGATGCAACAGCCCAAGATGAAGCGCTCGAAGCGGGCAGACGGATTCTACGGCTGGCACGTCCACGGCGTGCTGAGGCGGCCGCGGTTCGATCCGCACGCCGCGGACTCGCCCGCGGCGCGTGGCCGCGGAAAGACCGAAAACGCGCCGGGCGCGGGCCCGACCACGAGGCGGGCAGGCGCCGTGCCCCGGCCGCCCGACCTCCCGGAGGTGCCGGCAGCGGGGGACAGCGAAGAACCGGAGAGCGACGATACGCCTCCACCTCCACCGCCTGTGACCCAGACCCCCGCGCCGCCGCCTCCGCCGCCCCCCGCCGCCGAGGACGACCCGGTCGGGCGAGCGCCGCGCATGGTCCCGCCGCGTCCCCCGCTGGATCCGAACGCCGAGGGCGAGGGCGAGAGCGCTCCTCCCGTCGAATAGACCTGGACCTCACGCGCGACATGGCCGAGGATTGACGGCTCGGCGATGCGGGATCTCGGCTGGCGGCAGAACAGGCGCATCCTGCTGATCAGCGACAACGAGGCATTCCGCGACGACTGTCACAGGATCTTCCGCGCCGACGACGGCGCGCCGGCGCCCGCGCCCCTCGGAGCGGCGCTGTTCCGCGACTCGACCCCTCGCGGGCACGTGAGGTTCGAGCTCACGACCGTGACCCAGGGGGCGGACGGGCTGGAGCAGGTCCGGGAGGCGCAGCAGCGCGGCGCGCCGTACGCGCTCGTGATCGTGGACGTGCGCACGCCGCCGGGGTGGGACGGCATCGAGACGCTCGCCCGCATCTTCCGGGAGGACGCCGCCATCCAGGCGGTCCTCTGCGCGGCGCGCGCGGAGGATCCGTGGGGGGAGCTCTCCAGCCGATTGGCCCCCTCCGACAACCTCCTTGTCCTCGCAAAGCCGCTGGACCCGAGCGAGGTCCGTCAGGCGGCGATCGCGCTCACCGAGAAGTGGAGTCAGCGCCGCGCCCTCTCCGCGGCCAACTACAAGCTGTCGGCGCAGTACACCGTGACCAGGATCCTGGTCGAGTCGACGACGCTGCCGGAGGGCGCCGCGGCGCTCCTCGGCGCGCTCGGCGAGACGCTCGGCTTCCGGTTCGCGGCCCTGTGGCTCGGGGACGACGAGAGCGGCGCGCTGCGCTGCGAGCACACGTGGAGCGCCGCGCCCGACGAGGCGGCCGGCCTCGACGCGGCGACCCGGGGGAGCCGGTTCGCCCGGGGCGCGGGCCTGCCCGGCCGCGCGCTCGCCCAGGGGGAGCCGAGCTGGTTCAGCGAGCTCGACGCCGTGGACGACGACCCGCGCGCGCAGGCGGCGCTGGGCGCCGGCCTCCGCTTCGCGATCGAGCTGCCCGTCGCGGTCCGGGCCGACGCGGAGGTCGCGGCCGTGCTGGAGCTCATGGACGCCGAGCCGCGCGAGCGCGATCCGGGGCTGCTCGACGTGCTGCTCACGGTCGCCGCGGAGGCGGGGCACTTCATCGGCAGCAAGCGCGTGGAGGCCGCCCTGCGCCGCAGCGAGGCGAACAACCGCGCGCTCCTCTACGCGATCCCCGACACCATCCTCCGGATCAGCGGCGAGGGGGTCTGCCTGGACTTCAAGGCGTCGAGGGAGTCGAGGCCGTGGCTCCGCGCCGAGGACTTCCTGCACAGGCACGTCGCCGACGTGTTCCCCGCCCGCGTGGCCGAGCAGATCACCGAGCTCGTGGCGCGGGCGCTCGCCGACGAGGCGACGCACGTCTTCGAGTACCAGGAGCAGCGGCGAGAGGGCGCGCGCGATTACGAGGTCCGCATCGCCGGCAGCGACCGCGCCGAGGCGGTCGTCATCGTGCGCGACATCACCGAGCGCAAGCGCGCCGAGGCGGAGACCGAGGCGCGGCGCGCCCGCGAGGAGTCGCTCCGCGCGCAGAACGAGATCCTCGCGGCGCTGTCGACCCCGCTCATCCCCATCAGCGACGAGATCGTCGTGATGCCGCTCGTCGGGGCGCTCGACACGCAGCGGGCGCGGCGGGTGCAGGAGACCCTGGTCCGCGGCGTCGCGTCCCGCCGCGCGCGCGTCGCGATCCTCGACATCACCGGGGTGCCGCGGATCGACGGCCAGTGCGCGGACGAGCTCCTCCGCGCCGCGACCGCGGTCCGCCTGCTCGGCTCGGAGGTGATCATCACGGGCCTGAGCCCGGACGTGGCCCGGACGCTCGTCGAGCTCGGCGTCGACCTGAAGGGGATCATCACGCACAACACGCTGCAGAACGGCATCGCCTCGGCGATGGCCTCCTCGCGCTCGCGCTCGCTCGACAGGGGCCGGCGGCGGCGCGCGCGGCGACGCTGATCGATCCGGAGCGTGCGCCGATCGTCTCGCGCCGGGATGACCCGGCGCGCCGACGGGGGCGCTCAGCGCGCCTTCGCGGCGTGCGCCGCGTGCTGGTCGAGGGCGGCGAGGACGCGGTCGTAGTCGGGCGGCAGCTCGACCGGCGGGTTGGCGTGCCGGCTCGTCACGTCCGCGAGCGCGCGCTCGTGGTACTTCACCTTGAACTCGGTGAACTTCAGCCCGTTCGCGGTCGACACCACGACGACCCGCTGGCGCTTCTCGACGAGGCCCTTCTTCGCGAGCTTCTCCAGCGCGGCGAGCGCGACCGCCGTGTGCGGGCACGTGTACATCCCGGTGCGATCCGCGCGCGCCGCCGCGTCGCAGAGCTCGTCCTCGGTCACCTGCTCCGCGACGCCGTCCATCGCCTGGAGGGCCAGCATCGCCCGCGGCGCGCTCACCGGGTTGCCGATCTGGATCGCGGTCGCCAGCGTCTCGCCCGCCTTCATCGGCGCGACCTCGCGCCGCCCCTCGGTCCACGCCCGGTAGAGCGGGTTGGCCTGCGCCGACTGCGCCACGCACAGGCGGGGGAAGCGCGTGGTCAGGCCGAGGTCCTTCAGCATCTTGAAGCCGGCGTACAGGGCGTAGGCGTTGCCGAGGTTGCCGCTCGGCAGGATGACCCAGTCGGGCAGCGTCCAGTCGAACTGCTGCACGATCTCGATGGCCACCGTCTTCTGGCCCTCCAGGCGCAGCGCGTTCATCGAGTTCGCCAGGTAGACCACGCCGTCGGCCGACAGGCGCTGCACGATCGCCATGCAGCCGTCGAAGTCGGTGTCCAGCGAGAGGACCAGCGCGCCCGACGCGATCGGCTGCACGAGCTGCGCCGTCGACACCTTGCCCCGCGGCAGCAGCACCACCACGGGCAGGCCGGCCGCCGCGCCGTACGCCGCGAGCGAGGCCGAGGTGTCGCCCGTCGACGCGCACGCGATCGCGCGCACCTCGAGGCCCTCGCGGATCGCCTTGTTCACCACCGAGACGAGCACCGTCATCCCGAGGTCCTTGAACGACCCCGTGTGGCTGTTGCCGCAGAGCTTCACCCACACCTCGTCGAGCCCGAGCGAGCGGCCGTAGCGATCGGCCCAGAACAGGTTGGTGCCGCCCTCGTCCATCGACACGATGGCCTCGTCCGGGACCTCGGGCGCGACCCACTCCCGCTTCCCCCACACCCCGGAGCCGTAGGGCCACACGGTGCGCTTGTAGCGCTCGTCGAAGAGCTTCATCCAGGTGGCGGGGCTCCGATCGCGGAGCGCGTCGACGTCGTGCGCGACGTCGAGCAGGCCGCCGCAGGTGGGGCAACGGTAGAGCGGCTTCGTCAGCGGATAGCGCCCGGGGCAGCCGGTCAGACATCGGAATGCAGCAGTGTAGGCCATGGCAATACGGATCTCCTGGGTGACGGGAAGCGCTCGCGGGAGGTGGTGTCGTTCAGTCGCTGAAGCGTGGGGCTTCCATCCCGAGCCGCCTATAGAAGTAGATCGCCGCGTTTCTGGCAAACGATCCCTGCGGGACGTACACGTCGTCCGGCGCGGCGAGCGGCGCCTCCGCCGAGAGCGGCCCGTCGCGGTCGCCGGCCAGCCGCTCGAGGTCCTCGATGAACGCTTCCATGGAGGGATAGCGGTTCTCCGGGCGCTTGCGGATCGCCTTGAGGATCACGGACTCGAGCGGCCGGTCGATGCTCCGGCGCCGCTCCGACGGGCGGGGCGGCGGGGTCACGAGCTGCCGGGCGAGGAGCTCCGACTGCTGCGCGCGCGGGAACGGGAGCACGCCGGTGAAGGTCCGGAACATCACGACGCCGAGCCCGTACACGTCGGTGCGCGGGTCGGGCAGGTCGCTCACGACCTGCTCGGGCGCCATGTACTCGATGGTGCCCACGGCGGTGCCGCTCGCCGTGATGTGCTCGGCCGCCTGGATCTTCGCGAGGCCGAAATCCAGCACCTTGACCGCGTACGGGTCGCCCTGCGCGCCCACGAGGAAGATGTTGTCGGGCTTCACGTCGCGGTGGATGATCCCGGCCCGGTGCGCGGCGGCGAGCCCGGACGCGGCCTGGCAGAGCACCGGGAGCGCGAGGTCCGCGTCCATGCGGCGCTCGCGCCGGAGCCAGTCGCCGAGCGACTCGCCGAACAGGTACTCCATGACGAGGTACGGGGCGCCGTCGTCCGCGCGCGTGCCCGCGTCGAGCACCTTGACGATGTTCGGGTGCCCGATCATCGCGGCGCTCTGCGCCTCGCGCACGAACCGCTCGCGCGTGCGCTCCGCCCGGGCGGAGAACGACTCCAGGACCTTGATCGCGACCGGCTGCCCGGTCGCGCGCTCGATCGCCAGGTAGACGCGCGCCATCGCCCCCTTGCCGATGTAGCCGCACACCTCGTAGCGCTCCCCGAGGACCGTGCCCCGCAGCCGGGTGGGCTTGAACCGGAGGAGCTCGATGCGCCGCGCCTCGGCGAGCTCCGCGCCGTCGTAAGGGCAGAACCGATGGCCCGCGTCGTACTCCCGGTGGCAGCGCGCGCAGAACATGGCCCCGCATCGAATAGCGCCCCGCGCTCCGGCCACGCAAGCCCGGGGTGTGCGCGCCGTCACACGAGCTGCGGGCGCGGAGCCGTCGCCCCACCCCCCGCGGCGCGCCGTTCAGGCCCCCCTCCGCGGCGAGCGCCCTGTCAGCTTCGTGTACACCTGGTAGCCCAGCCAGCGGAGCGGCTCGGGCGGGATGCCGCCGAGGCGGGCCATGTAAAAGGGCATCGCCCGCCACCGGTCATGGTCGCCCGCGTAGAGATCGCAGAGCACGCGGCCCGCGAGGTTGGCGAGGACCACGCCGTGACCGCTGTAGCCGAGGGCGTAGTACACGTTCCGGTGCTCGCCGCGCACCCCCATGCTGCAGAGCCGGCTCATCGTGATGCCGAGGGTGCCGGTCCACCGGTGCGCGATCCGCAGGCGCTCGGCTGCGGGGAAATAGCCGACGAGCCGGCGCCGGATCGCCTCGAACGCCCGCCGCGCCGAGTCGGGGGAGCCCGGGTAGGAGGTCCGGCCACCGTAGAGGTAGGCGTACGCCGCGTTGCTGCCCCCGCCGAAGACGAGCTCTCCGGCCGGGGTCATGCTCGCGTACGCGATGCGGTCGTGATCGTCGCTGAAGCCCGCGACCTGCCCCCAGCCGAGCGCGGCGCGCGCGCCCTCGTCGAGCGGCTCGGTCGCGAGCACGTGCGAGTGCAGCGGCAGGACGCCGCCCTTGAAGTAGCCGAGCCGCGGCGTGTAGCCGTTCGTGGCGAGCACGAGCGCCCGGGCGCGCACCCGCCCGCCCGGCGTGGTCAGCGCGATCGTGCGCCCCTCCTCGACCCGGAGCACCGGCGTGTCCTCGTGGAGGGCCACCCCCCGCGCGAGGAGCAGCGGGCGCAGGCCGCGCAAGAGGTCGACGCCGTTGAGCTGCCCCTCGGTCTCGTCCAGCACGGCGCCGGCCGCCCCGCGGATGCCGAGCCGCCGCGCGACCGCCGCGCTGTCCAGGTACCGCAGCGGAATGCCCCAGGCGGCGAGCTGCTCCGCCCGCGCGTGGGCAGCCTCGGCCCGCCGCGCGTCCGTCAGCACCTCCAGGCAGCCGTCGCGCCGGTACCGCACCGGGAGCCCGTGCTCCTGGATCAGCCCGACGATGCCGTCGATGCCGTCGCGCGTCGCCTCGTAGACGCGGCGCGTGAGCTCGGGCTCGCGGTAGCTCACCCCGTTGATCCAGTTCAGCATCATCCCGCCGTTGCGCCCGCTCGCGCCGTTCGCCAGGCGGCGCGCCTCGAGGATCATGACGCGGAGGCTCGGAAATCTGCGGATGAGGTGGTATGCGGTGGAGACGCCCGTGAACCCTCCCCCGACGATGGCCACGTCGGCCACGGCGTCCCCGCGGAGCGGCGGGGCGGGCTCGTAGGCCGGCTCCGCCGCGCTCCACACGGAGAGCGCGGAATCGATGTGCGTGAGCGTGTGCATGTCGCCGAGAGATCCCGAAGCCACGAGGGTCACCTGTCAGCGTAGCGCTTCGTCTGGCATCATGGACCCCTGGAACCCCCCTTGAAGAGGCGCGTCCGGCTCTGCATGAAGGATCTCTTCCACCAGGA
This sequence comes from Sorangium sp. So ce1036, assembly GCF_051369805.1. Classification (NCBI taxonomy): domain Bacteria; kingdom Pseudomonadati; phylum Myxococcota; order Polyangiales; family Polyangiaceae; genus Sorangium; species Sorangium sp. So ce1036. The sequence goes on along the minus strand of NZ_JBBMOX010000002.1, from coordinate 1,417,898 downwards.
CGTGGTGGAGATGATCGAGCGTGAAACCCGCAAATACCAGATCTGGTCCATCGAGGACCCCTCCGACCCGGACTTCGACGAGGCGTATCAGATCCTGTGGGATTGCTTCGGGCCCCACGGGGAGATGGAGCGCAAGGAGGCCATCCACGCGTTCCTCCGCGACGACCCGTTCACGCCCGAGCCGTCGGGCACCTTCATGCGCTACTTCCTGCTCGTGGCGCGGGGCCCGGACGGGAGGCTGCGCGGCGTCCGCGACGGCACCGTGCTCATCAACCCGGCGTACTCACCGGATCTCTGCGTCATCTACCTCGCCCACATCTTCATGATGCCCGAGGCGCGCGGGACGGTGCTGTCCTACTGGCTGCGGATCGCGCCGGTCGAGCTCGCCATGCAGTACCTCGCCGACCTGCACGCCATGGGGAAGATCACGCTCCCCGCGCCCTCGGCGCCGGGCAAGTACTTCGGGATGAGCCTCGATCTCGCGGCCGAGGTCGAGTACTTCACGCCGGAAGAGCGCCTGTCGTGGCAGCGGATCCTGTTCTACGGCCGCGGCGGGTTCGACGCGATCAACCCGCGCCACTTCCCCTACCGCCAGCCGGATTTCCGCGATCCGGAGCTGATCCGCGCGACCGGCAACCAGCCCGCGCCGTTCATGGTGCTCGTCCGGCGCATGGGCCGCGAGCGGCAGGCGCAGCTGCCGATCGACGAGGCGAGGGCGCTCATGCGGCTGCTCTACGACGACTTCGCCGACCACTGCGCGCCGCACCTCCTCGAGAACAGCCTGCAGCTCGTGCTCGACCGGCTGGAGGAGCGGGCGAAGCGGAAGAGCTTCGTCGAGCTCCTGCCCCTGCCGACCGGGGCCAGGGACCTGCACCGGCTGAAGCCGCTGTTCCGGTACAACGTGTTCAACAAGTACTACCCCGACACCCCGGACGTCCGCGGCTACCTGAACAGCGGCGTCCGCGAGCGGGTGCTCGCGAACCCGCGCTACCTCGACGAGGAGCTCGCGCGCATCGCGCGGGAGCTGGAGACCCGGCTGCCGTTCGTCTACGGCAGCCGGGACAGGAACGCGACCTGGGAGGGCACGCCGATCACGCCGGGCTCGGAGCCGCCCCCGCCGACCGACGGGGCCGACGCGGGCGCGGCCGACGCGGCGGAGATCACCCGCGACGTGCCCGCGCCGTCCTCGACCATGGTGCCGCGGTGATCGCGCGGGCGCGCGGGCGTGCCTGGAGCCCCCTTCCACCATGAACGTCATCACCGCCGGTCCGCTCCCCGCCGCCTCGATCCTCTGGCAATCCCAGGCCGGCTCCTGGGTGCTCACCGTCGTCTGCAAGGCGACGTTCCTGCTCCGCCCCGGCGAGGCGCTGTTCGCCCCCGAGCAGGACCCGCCGAGCCAGGGCGACGCGACGGGCGAGGAGGCGCCGTCGAGGAGCCTCCAGTCCGCGAGCGATCTCGCGCCCGCGAAGCCGCGCGCCGACGTCGTGCTCGTCGGCTTCGCGTTCGCTCCGGGCAAGGTGCCGGTGCGCTCGCTGATGACCAGGATGATCGTCGGCGACGTCGACAAGTCGATCGAGGTGTGGTGCGACCGGGTCTTCTCCCAGGACGGGGCGCTCCACGAGGGCCCGCCGTTCGCGCAGATGCCGCTGGTCTACGAGCGCGCCGCGGGGGGGCCGGGGTCGTGGAACCCGGTCGGGGTGAGCGGCGCCTCGCGCAACGCCTACGGGCAGATCGCCGTGCCCAACCTCCAGCCGCCGGGGCTGTTCATCGCCGAGCCGGGCAAGCCCATCGAGCCCGTCGGCTTCGGCCCGATCGCCCCCACGTGGCCGTCGCGCGTCGAGAAGCTCGGCCGCCACGCGGCCGGGTGGTCCCACCGCGACTGGAGCCGCAAGCCGCTGCCCGCCGGGCTCGACCTCGCCTACTTCAACATCGCCCCCGCCGATCAGCAGCTCCCGTCGCTGCGCGAGGACGAGCGCCTCGTGCTCGAGAACCTCCACCCCGAGCACCCGCGCCTCGTGACCAACCTGCCCGGCCTCCGCCCCGTGGCGACCGTCGAGGGCCGGCGAGGCGGCTCCCGGCAGGTCGCCATGCGCTGCGACACGCTCTGGATCGACGCCGCGCGGGGGCGCTGCTCGCTGACCTACCGCGCGCAGATCGCGCTCGAGCACCCGGAGGAGCGCGGGCGCGTCGTGGTGAGCCTGGAGCCGTCGCAGCTCGCGAGGACGGAGGCCGAGCGGTCCATGCCCCCGACCTCCCGGCGCGCCGGCCTGAGCGCGACCCAGACGCAGGTCCCCGCGCTCAAGCCCGAGCAGGCGCCGGTGCTGCCCTGGAAGACGGAAGAGCGCGGCGCCGACGGCGCGCCCCACTCGGGCCGCTCGAGCGCCGGGCTCCCGTTCCGCGCGCCCGGGGCCCCGGGCAGCCTCGCGGCGCTCCCCGTCTCGTCCGTGGTGCGGCAGGCCCCGCCGCCTCCGCCTGCGCCGCCTCCGCCTGCGCCCCCGCCGCCGCCGCCTGCGCCCCCCGTCGAGCAGGCGCCGCTGAGCGCCCTCGCGCCCGCGCCCTGGGCGGCGGACGCGGCGCCGCCGATGACGGTGGGCCAGAGGATCGGGGCCTCCGAGAGCGCGGCCCGCGCGCCGCTGCCTCGCCCGACCGAGGGCGACGGCGATCCCAGGGTCAGCGCGCCGGCGCCGCGGCCCGCGGCCGCGCCGACCGACGACATCGTCGAGCTCCTCTGGTTCGACCCCGACGCGCTGCCGCGCGTCCGCGCCCGGTGGCGCGAGCTGATCCTCGAGCTCGACTTCGAGGAGATCGACCCCCGCCACGACCTGCCGGCCGACGACGCGGCCGCGGCGAAGGATCGCCACCACGTCCTCGGCGTGCTCACCGACGGCTCGCTGATCGATCCGGGCGGCGTGCACAAGGCGATCCTCGCGTCGCTCGGCGACCGGAAGCGGTTCGCTCCGCCGCTCGTGCTCGTGACGGGCGAGGCGCGGTTCCCGTTCGATGAGCTCGAGGCGCTCAAGGCCACGGTCGCCGTGGTCACGCCGCTCGCGGGCCTCGACAAGCAGCTCAAGGACGCCATCGACTCGGTCGGGGAGCTCTTGAAGTCGCCTTACCTCCAGAGCTCGACCGGCGTCGTGGACCGGCTGACCCAGCAGCTCAAGGAGCACCTCGCGCAGTCGCACCGCGCGCTGCCGGCCGGCCAGATCGAGGCGTACACCGAGCGGCTCCTGCTCGAGCAGCGGCGGTACCAGACCCGCAAGGTGCTCGGCGACGAGTGGATCCGCGCGCTGCTCGCGGCGGGCGGGCAGGCCCCGATGCCGCTCTACCTGCCGAGGGCCCTGGAGCACCGGCTGCCCATGATGACGAGCCTCAAGGTGCGGGTCCTCGCGGAGGCGCACCTCCGGCAGGACCAGATCGAGCCCAGCCGCTACGCCCTCAAGGCGCTCGCGCTCGGGAGGGTCTTCACCGCGGACGAGCTGCGGCCCGCGCGCACGTCGGACTGAGTCGGACCGAGCCGAGTCGGACCGAGCTGGGTCGGGCCGAGGGGGGCGTCAGTCGAGCGGCTCGGTCGTGTCGACGTCGCGCGCGCCGACGAGCGGGAGCACCTCGACGATGAGCCGCTGCTGGGCCGCGAGGAGCTGCGCCCTCACGTCGCCGCCCGGCGAGGAGAAGCGCAGGTGCACCACGAACCCGGGGCCGTCCTCGTAGATGCGCGCCACCGCCTCGGGCGTGAGCCGGCCGGCCACGTAGTCGCCGTGGCGACCGCTGTCCGAGATCGACCACGTCGACGGCCATCGCTCGTCCAGCCGCCGGAGCATCTCGTCCTGGGAGAGATCGCTCTTGAAGGACCACGCGAGCGTCGTGCTGGCTGCCTTGCTCATGATCGCCTCCGCTCAGCCGTCGCCGTCCCCTGGCGTCGAGACGCTCGTCCCGCCGGCGCCGGCCGTCCCGGCGCTGCCCGCCGGCGCCCGCGGGGCGGGCGGCGTCGCGCCGTACGCGTCGGGACCCCGGTAGATCGTCGGGAAGTCGCCGCTCGGCTCCCGCGCCCCGTTGAGCTTGAAGTCGAAGCCGCCGTTGCTCGGGTTGGGCTCACCATAGATCTCCACGTTCCACCTCTCCGCCAGCGCGTTCAGCTTGCTCCCGAGCGACGTGTTGGAGAGCCCCGGCCTCCCCTCCGGGTTGAGCGCGCTCGGCGCCTCGCCGTTCTTGAAGATGCCGTACCTGGCGTTGTACGGCGCGCCGACCTGCTGCGCTTGCACGAGCGCCTGGTCGCTGAAGATCGCGAAATCCGTGTCCGACTTGGGCGACCAGAACCCGAACGGCTTGTCCGGGTTGCCCTTGAAGCCGTTCGTGGCCGAGCCGAGCTGCTGCACCGTCGCGTCCGTGATCCCCTCCGACTCGAAGACGCGCCGGACGTCGGACTGCAGCCTGTCGAACTGCGCGCGATCCCTGTACGTGAGCGGGACGCGCTGGCCGTCGGCGTCGCCCTCGACGGCCATCCTGAGCCGCTCGGGGGTCGTGTTCGGGTGCTCCAGCTCGCCCCGCTGCACCCGCTCGTACGCCGCGCGGTTCTCCGCGTTCCTCGCCTGGAGCCGGGCGTTCGCCGCGGGGTCCGGGGGCGGCGCCTCGGCCATCCGTTCATTGGTCCAGGCGCGCGCCCGCGCCACCTCCTCCGGGCTCGGCGTGGCCCTCCGCCCCGGCGGGCCCGGCTGCGCGGCGGGCGGGCGGACCCACCCGAGCCGCTCGCCGATCTTCACGGCGCGGATGCCGCCGACGAGGCTCCCGCCGAACTCGCCGACGATCTCGCCGATGCGCGCCCCGCGCTCGCCGAAGAGGCCGCCCACCGCCTCGCCCACGCGCCCGCCGAGGAACCCGCCGGCCAGCGAGCCGCCGAGCCCCAGCGCCGCCACGGCGACGCCGGCGCCCACGCCCGTCAGCACCAGCGCCACCCCGCCCGCGAGGAGCGCGGTCCACTGCAGCGTCGTGGTGAGCCACGACGGCACCTCCTCCTCGATCGGCACGAGCGTCAGCGTGTCGCCGCCGATGAACGTGTAGCTCGCGCCCTGGCGGATGACGCCGCCGCACTCGGCCTTCTCGGTCCTGCGCGCCAGGTGCTCGCCGTTGACGAAGACGGTGGAGCTGCCCTGCGCGACCTTCTTGCCGCCGTGCTCGATGACGTCGAGCACCGCGCGCACGGCGGCCCTCGCCTCGATGAACGTGTCCGGAGATCCGGTCTCCGTCGTCCCGCACGGGGACCCCTCGAACATCTTGCCGATCTCGGCGCCGGCCAGCGCGCCGGCGGCGCCGAGCCCGACGCCGCCGGCGATCGCCGCGCCGATGAGGACCGCCCCGGCGCCGCCGGTGACCGCGGTGAACAGGATCGCGCCGCCGATCGCGAGCCCGATGCAGGCCCCCGCGATGAGGCCGGCCCACGCGGACGTGTGGCCGATCTCGTCGCCCAGCCGGGCCGCTTCGAGGGCGCTCACGGCGTCACGGCTCCATCACCCCTCGCCGAGCTTCACGCTCGCGAGGATGCGGTCGAACACCGGGTTGAGCCGCGCCGCCTCGCTCTTCGGCATGGTCGCGGTGAAGGTCAGGACCGCCGGCTTGCGCCCGGCGACGAACACCAGCCGCTGCTCGAGCGGCCCGCCCTGCCCCCGCCACGCGAACCGGAGCTCCAGCGCCGGCTGCCCGTCGACCGCGATCTCCTGCCGGGCGTGGAGCTGGAAGCCGTCGAGCCGCCGGGCCACCTCGACGAGCTGCCGGTCGCCGTACCGCCGGATGTCCTCGCCCGCCGCGAGCGTGTCGCGCGTCATCACCAGGTTGGCGGCCATCGCCTGGGCGGCCCTGGCCGGCGCCGAGAAGGCCACCACCGAGCGGTCCTCCCAGTCGCGCGGCACGTCGAAGGACACGTCGCTGTGCTCATAACGCGGCATCGTTCTCGTCTCCACGCCGCGAGGGGCGGCGCGCGCGCGCCGACATCCCGCGGGCCTCCGGGATCACGGCTCCACCTTGGCGAAGCCGCCCTGCATGTCGCCCTGATACAGCGCCACGCCCTGCGTGGACAGCGCCCGCGCGTAGGCGCGCTCGGCGGGCACGCCCGAGGCCTCGGTCGCCTGCGCCTCGGCCCGCACCGCGCCGCCGTTCACCGACCGCGGCGCCGCCGCGGTCCGCAGCGCCAGGAACTGCGCCACCTGCCCGCCCGCGCCGCCCACGTGGACGATGCCGGCCGCGCTGCCCGCGTTCACGAGCGACCCGAGGTCGCTCGCGCTCAGGCCTCCGAGCGCGGCGCGCGGCTCGGTGAGCACCGGGCCGAGCACGTCCAGCGTCGAGGGCAGCGAGGCGAGGCTCTCCCCCTTCGCGAGCCTGAACAGCTCCACGGCGCCCGTCCCCGTCCTCACGAGCGCGGCGAGCGGCGAGGACGGCGCGCGGACCTCCTCCTGGATCGCCGCGCCGGCGGCGGGCCCGATCTGGAGCGCCGCCGGGGCCGCGGCCGGGGTGAGCGGCAGGGAGGAGGCGGCGCGGGCGAGCCCCAGCGCGGCGCCCCTCACCTCGACGTCCGCGATGCCCCCCGGCAGCTCGACGGCGCCGCCGCCGCGCAGGATCTCGGCGGCGACGCTCGTCGCGCCCCCTCCCCCCGGCCCGCCCGGCGCGCTCGGGGCCTTGGCCTTGCCAATCGTCGCCACCGAGGGCGCCTTCGCGGACGTGGTGTTGATGAACACGTTCGGCCCGCCGTCGATCTGGACCTCGGCGCCGGACAGCTTGAGCAGCCCGCCCGCCGAGATCTCGAGGTTGCCGTTCGCGTCGATGAAGATGCCCTCCGGCGTGATCCGGATCGACGCCACGCCGTTCGTGATCTGGACGGTCTTGTCCTTGTTGATCGTGTACCCGACGCCGTCGCCGACCGTGACGTTCTGGCTGTCGCCCGCGTCGACCGTGTCGGACGTGCCGATGATGGACGTGCGGCCCGCGCCGATGTTGTTGGTCTGCTGCTCGCCGATCGTGTGGCTCTGGCTCTTGAGGACGCTGAAGCTCTGGCTCCCCCCGACGGTCACCGCGTCGCTGGCGCCCACGCTGGCCGAGCGGTTCGAGAGCACGGTCGAGCGCTGATCGTGCTTGATGATCTCGGAGTAATCGCGCTGCGCCTGGACGTGGATGAGCTCGCGCCCCGCGGCGTCGTCGAACGAGAGCTCGTTGAAGCCGTTCGAGCCCGGCGAAGAGTCGCTCTTCCAGCCGCTCTTGGTCTTCTCGGCGGGCAGGGTGTACGGCACGCGCGTCGTGTTGTTGTAGACGCGGCCGACGATCACCGGCCGATCGGGGTCGCCGTCGAAGAAGTCGACGAGGACCTCCTGCCCGACGCGGGGGATGGCGATGAGCCCGTAGCGGCTCCCGGCCCAGCCCTGGCTGACGCGGATCCAGCACGAGCTCTCGTCGCTGAAGCGCCCCTCGCGGTCCCAGTGGAACTGCACGCGCACGCGGCCGAACTCGTCGGTGTGGATCTCCTCGCCCGGGGGGCCGACCACGATCGCGCTCTGCACGCCGACGACCCGCGGCCTCGGCGTCCGCCGCGCGGGGCGGTAGGGGTGACTGGCGAACACCGCCTCGCCGGTCGTGGTCCACTCGCGGTTGTGCTCGCCCTCGAACGAGGAGGCGACGACGAGCAGCGCCTGGCCCGGGGCGAGCTCCTTGCGGGGGTGCTGGCCGATCGACAGGACGACGCCGGGGCACAGGTCGAGGGCGTTGGTGCGGTACCGGACGGAGCGCCGGCCGCGCCGCTCGCCCTCGAGGCTCCGCGTCGCGAGCGCCTCGGCCTCCTTCATGTCGACGCGCGCGACGCCCCTGTCGTCGGCGACCGGCGTGTCCCCGCCCTTGCCCGGCTCGACCACGAACGCGCCCGGCAGGTAGTGGTAGTGCTCGTAGCGGAGCTCGTCGTCGGGCCCGTCCTTCGCCTCCGCGAGGAGCTGGTAATCGGGCCGCATCCTGAAGTCGAAGTCGCGGAGGGTGACGTGGCCGGGCCGGACCTCGTGGCTCACGACCACCTCGCTCACGAACTCGCGCCCGGCGGCCTCGTTCGGGTTGTCGACGTAGGCGATGGGCCCGGCGGAGCGCGGCTCGTTGCGCTGCGGGGCGTCGCAGAGGACGAGACGGGTGAGCTCGGCGCCCATGCCGTCGCCGGGCCGGTGCGCGAAATAGAAGGAGATGCCCGCCTCCTCGAGCAGCCGGCACAGGAACGCGAAATCGGTCTCGCCGTACTGCACCCGGTACTCGTAGGCCGGATACTTGGCGTTCAGCCTCACGTCCGGCTCGATCTCCCACTCCTTGAGCAGGAGGAGCACGATGTCGGGGATCGACAGGTGCTGAAAGATGCGGTTGTTCCGCCGGAGCGTCGCCCGGAACAGCGAGGGGACGATGCGCAGTCGGTACGTGGAGAGCCCTGTCGGCTCGGCCTGCACCTGCTCCATCTGGGCGCAGAGGCCGGCCCAGACCCGGGCGGGCACGAGCGAGTGCAGGACGTTCGACTCCACCTTGAAGGCGGCGGCCTTGCCCACGATGCCGTCGAGGTTGAGATCCTCGACCTCGGACACGGCCAGGATCGTCACCTCGAAGAGCGACGACATCTGCTCCCGGACCGCAAAGCGCCGTACCGAGAGCGATTCTTCTCTTGACGCGAACCACAGCGAGAGGCGCGACATGGGGCGGACGCCCAGTGTAAAGTACGTACGCGCTGCAATCCAGGCCACCGAACGCCGCCGCCCGGGGCGGGTCATCTGCGGTGGGTGGGTTGAATACATCCTCGCTCGGCGCGGGCAGCATGAGTGCCATGGGCTGCCGCGCGGAGGGCTCCATGGGCTGCCGCGCGGAGGGCTCCATGGGCTGCCGCGCGGAGGGCTCCACGGGCTGCCGCGCGGAGGGCTCCGTGGGCTGCCGCGCGGATTCGCGGCGCTCCTGCGGCGCTCTCGCGTTATGCCGCGCTGCCGGTCGGCGCCGCGGCGCTGCCGGCCGGCGCCGACCGCATGCGCTCGAGGCGCGCGCGGATCTGGCGCACCGCCGCGGAGGCGGCCTGGTGCGCGTCGGAGGCGCTGCGCACCGCGCGCGTCCCCTTGGCGGCGGCGGGGCCGTCGAGCACTCCATCGAGCACGCCCTCGGCGAGGCGGACGAGCGGGCCGAGCTCGGCCAGGTCCCGCGCGAGCGCCCGCGCCGCCGCGGTCATCCCGGACGCCGCCTCGAACGGGGCGTCGCGTTCGAAGGCCGCGGCGTCCTCGCAGAGCTCCTCGGCGACCGGGCCCATGTCGTGCCAGCACCCGACGGCCGCGCGCAGGTCGCCGGGCGTCACGCCCGCCCTGCCGGCCGGCGACACCGGCGCCCACGCCGGCGCCGGGCCCTGCGCCACCGCGACGACGGGCGCGATGGCGAGGAGCGCGCGCTCCAGCACGCGCGTGGCCTGCTCGATCCGGACGAGGCGCTCCTTGGCGGCGGCGCAGGTCTCGGCCGAGCCTCTCCGGGTGCAGGACGCGGGCACGCCCTCGACCAGCGCGGAGAGCCGCTGTGAAACGTCGAGGGCGAGCTGATCGAGGCCGCCCTGGACGCGCGGCTCGAAGCGGCGGGGCACGACGTCGAGCACGCAGAGCGAGCCGACCACGTGTCCGTGCACCCGCACGGGCACGCCCGCGTAGGCGCGGATGCCGAAGTGCTCGACGAGCGCCTTGGGCACGCGCGCGTCGCGCAGGGCGTCCTCGACGATGAGCGGCGCCTCGTCGAGCACGACGAGCTGGCAGAAGGAGTCGCTGCGCGACGTCGCGCAGCTCACGGCGAGCTCCAGCGGCAGGCCGTGGTGCGCGCGCAGGAGCTGGATGTGGCGGAGGACGAGGCTCACGAACGCGATCGGCGCCCGCGCGAGCCGAGCGGCCTGCGCCACGCAATCGTCCAGGATGGCGTCCGCGTCGGTGCGCAGCATGGCGCCGTGCAGCGCGGCGAGGCGGGCGGGGTCGTTCAGATCGGCCATGGCGGTCGCAGATTACCTTGCTTGCGGGTCCCGGCGCTCGCGCGCCGCGGAAGCGCAAGATAGCTTACCTGGCGCCGTTCCTGGACGGGGCGCCCGAGTTCCTGGACGGCGGGGTTCGGTTCCTGGACGGCGGGGTTCGGTTCCTGGACGGCGGGGTTCGGTTCCTGGACGGGGCGCCCGAGTTCCTGGACGATGAGGCTCCGTTCCTGGACGGGGCGCCCGAGTTCCTGGACGGGGCGCCCGAGTTCCTGGACGACGAGGCTCCGTTCCTGGACGGGGCGCGCGCGTTCCTGGACGGGGCGCCCGAGTTCCTGGACGACGAGGCTTCGTTCCTGGACGGCCTCGTTGCCGCAACGCCTCCCGCCGGGCAGGATCCCGGAGATGGCTGCCCCTGCACGCAGGCTCGACCCCGCCACCATGGCCGACCTCGAGGCGCTCCCGCCGCACATCAAGGGCGAGATCATCGAGGGGGTGCTGTACACCCAGCCGCGCCCGCGCTCGCGCCACCAGCGCGTGCTGTCGCTCATCGATCATGAGCTCATCGATCCCTATGACCGCAGCCGCGGCGGCCCGGGAGGATGGTGGATCCTGCCGGAGCCTGGCATCGAGCTGAAAGGATCACCGGAGTTCTCCCCCGACCTAGCGGGCTGGCAGCGCGAGCGCCTGCCCGAGCTGCCCGAGGACGATCCCATTCGCATCGCCCCCGACTGGCTCTGCGAGATCTTCTCGCCGAGGATGCGCGCCTACACGCAGGGTATCAAGCGCCCCTTCTATGCGCGCATCGGCGTTCGCTGGATCTGGTATGTCGATCTTGACGCGCAGACGTTCACCTGGAGCCGGCTCCACGAGGGCAAATGGCTGGAGCTTGGCGTGGCGGTCGGGGAGGCACGGGTACGCGCGGAGCCGTTCGACGCGGTGGAGCTCGATATCGCGGAGTGGTGGATGCGGGGTCCGGTACGTGAGGACATTCCGGGGTGACACGGTGGAGGTCGTGATCAGCGCGTCGCCAGGAGGCCCGGAGGCTCGCATGGCCCCCCTGCGCGCGCGGGTGCGCCGGCGTCCCCCGCGGCGCGCCTGCGCCTCCCGCGCCGGCAGCGCCTCGAGGAACGTGCCGAGGTGCACCTCGACCACCTTGCTCACGTCGGGCGTGTAGCCGCCCGCGAGCCCCCACGCGATCGGGATCGCGCCGCTCGAGCGCCGCCCGGAACACGAGCGCGTCGCGCGCGCAGGTCGGCTGCCCGCCACCATGCGCCCCCGCTGCCCGTACTCGTCGTACCCGATGTGCTCCAGGTACTCCGTCGTCCTCGGCTCGTTCGGGCGCTGCTGATTGATGCCCTGGTTCTCGCCGGTTGCCGAGATGAGCAGCCCGCCGCGGTCGTACCCGTAGCGCACGACCTCCTCGCCCGACCCGGGGAAGCGCAGCTCCTGCATCCGCCCCAGCGCGTCGAACGCGTACCGCATCGTCGCCTCGTGTTGCCCTTCGCGTCGCCGCCCTCGTTCGGCGCGCCGTACGTGTAGACGACATCCTCCGTCACCGGATAGTCGATCTTCCTCAGCCGGTTGTGATCGTACTCGTACCGGATGAGCTGCCCCCGCTGCGCGAGCTCCGCGTCCTGCTTCGCGCGCAGGTTGCCGACCAGGTCGTACCGCCACTCGGTCCGCCCAGCGTCCGGGCTCACCAGCTCCACCATGCGGCCCACCGTGTCGTAGGCCGCCTGCGTGTAGCCGCTCCGCAGAACGCGTTCTGAAGCGTGCTTGTGGAAGGCGACCCCGTGCGTAGAGTCGCGGTGCGATGACGAAGCGACGGAGCGGGGAGGAGGGAGTCGAGATCCCGAGCCTGACAACGGCGGTGCTGACGCTGTCTGCGCCGCACGTCGCGTGGCAAGGTCGCGAGGACGCCCCCGCCCGCGCGAAGGGGCAACCGCGTCGCGCGGCCGGGCAGAAGGAGCGCGCGGGAGCAGCCGACGCCGCAGGCGTGCGGCGCCGCGAGAGCGCCGCCCTCCCGTCCGCGGAGGAGGTGGGCGGACGGCGGCCGACGCGAGGCGCGGACAAGCAGCGCGGAAGCGATGCGACCCGAAGGCCCCCCGCCAGGACGAGCTCGACGGCGGCCGGGCAAAGCGACGACAGCGCCGGCTCGACGAGCCGACGCTCCTCGGCGCGGAAAGGACGCGCGCCTGGCTCGGCCGCTCCGAACGCGACGAGCGCTGTGGGCGCGATGGAAGCGGGCGACGCGGCGCGATCAGCGAGCGCGCAGGACGAGCCGCGAGCCGGTGATCCGAGCCAGGTCCAGGTACTTCAGCCGCCCCTCGGCGATGAGGCGTTGTCGCGTCGCGACCCAGTTCTTGGGACTCAGGTCGAGGATGCGGCTGAGCGGATAACTCGGAGCCACGGTCAGGATCTCCTGCAAGTAAAGCTCGGGATCGAGCCCGTGCACCTGGCAGGTCGCGATGAGCGACGTGATGGCGCACGCCCGGACCGCATGCTCGTCGCTGCCGTGGAAGAGCCAGTTGCGCCGCCCCTTGACGACGCGGCGCAGCGCCCTCTCGGAGGCATTGTTGTGGATGGGGATCTCCCCGTTGGAGAGGAACTCGCAGAGCGCGGCCCTCTGGTTGTGCAGATAGACCAGCCCTTCGCGCAATGGCGAATGCTCCGGGACGACCTGCCGCCGCGCCTCGACCCACGCGAAGAGCTTGCCAATCAGCGGTGCGGACTCGCGCTTCCGGATCTCGAGGCGCTCGTCGGGGCTGCACAGCGCGCATTCCTCCTCGACCCGGAAGAGCGCCTGGAGGGTCTGGAGCGCGAACGCCGCCTCCTTGCCCGCCCCGGCCTTGAACGCCTTGAAGAAGCGCCTTCGTGCATGGCTCCAGCAGCCGGCCTCGCGCGCCTTGCCCGGCCCGAACAGCACGTTGTGGTTGGACGAGGCATCGGCGACGAGCGTCCCCTGGTAGCCGCCGAAGAGCTTCGTGACGGTGGGGCCGTCGTACGTCGGTGTATAGCGAAACAGCACCCCATCGCCCGGCGCGACCAGGACGAAGACATGCCCGTAGCGGTGCTTCTCCTTGGCCCGGATGGCGGTGCCCGTCGCATCCATGGCGAACCACGACCTCGAGAGCGCGTCGCTCCAGATGGCATCGGCGATGCGCATCGCGATGCCACCACAATCGTACTGCCAGCGTGTCATGTTGCCGCGGCCGATGCGGAAGCCGTGGCGCTCCGACTCCACCTCTTGCCGGTAGTAGGGCGTGTGGTAGTCGAGCTTGTGGACGAACAGGTGGGCCAAGAGGCTCGGATCGGCAAGGCACCTGTCGATCGGGCGCTCCGGCAGCGAGGCGATCTTCACCGGTCCGCCGCTGTCCTCCGCAGCGTCCGACTCGGGCGTGTAGCGAACGAGGACGCCGTCGACGAAGGGGCTTCGCTTGAAGCCCGTGTCCGCGGGGATCCCCAGGAGCTCGTGCTCCCGCACGACGAGGGGCTCGTCGAGCTCGCGCGTGAGGGCCGGTCCACCGGCTGGCAAAGGAGCAGGCTCCTCGCCCGCTCCGCTGCTCGCCGCCGGCGCTTCCGCCTTGGCCACGTACTTGGGGCGACGCCAGATGATCTCCACGGGGCCGCCGCGCCGGTGGCCGATCACCGAGCTGTCTTCGGCGCCCACACGCTCGAAGCGCTCGATGCCTTTGAGCAGCACCTCCGGCGGCAGCGACTCGATGACTACCCGCGGAATGACACTGATGCGGCGGCGCCCGTGCTCGTGGCGCTTGGCTCGTTTGCCTCCTCCGGGATCCGAGCCGGAGGAGGATTCTGCCGTCCCCGCGCGCTCCGGCGGGCTCGCGGGGCCCGGCGGCGGGCTGCTGACCTCGTCTGCGTCTGCTTCGGGCGAGGCGTCGAGGCCCTCGGCCTGCGGTGCAGCCGCCCCCGAACAGGCATCGGGCTCCCCGGCCAGCGAAAGCCGCAGCTGGTCAGGCGAGACTCGCTCGGAAACATGGCGCCGGAACCCGATCTCCAAGGTCCGGATCGTCTCCTGCAGCTGTTGATTATACGCCTTGAGCGACTCGACAGAGCGAGCGAGCTCTTGCGCCTGCTGCGCCGCCGTCGAGAGGTCGGCCAGCCTCGCCTCGAGCTCCTGCACCCGCCGGAGCAGCGCGTCGACCACCGACGCGGCGTCGGCGGGGCTCCCCTGTCCTTGTCCCCTGGCCTGGAGATAGCCGAGCACGAGCGCCGCGCCGTCAAGGCGCTCTGTCTCCGCTGGCTGCGGCAGCTCGGTCTCACCGGGTCGGGTCGTCGAGGTCAAGGCGCGCCATGAATGCCCCCTTTGCTTGCGCTTGGCAAGTACCTTATGTAGACAATATTCGCTGTCTTTGATGAGAATTTCTCACCGAAGACGGGAATGCAAACAGGCATGGTGCGCCCTCGGCGCCGCGCTCTCGCGAGGTCTTCGGGATGATGCAGCTCGTGCCCTGATCCATCTCCGCATCGGGCTGCGCCGGCCACCATCGGGCTGCGCTGGCGCCGGCAGCGCGGTGAACGAGCGGCGGCGCAGACGCCTCAGTGGACCACCCGGCGGCGGCTTGCCAGCTCTTCCACGGGTAGACCGGCGAGCAGTTGCGCGAAGTCGTGTGCTGACAGCTCGATACACTTGCCGTCGGCCTCGGTGAACGAGGGCAGAACAAATGCACCCTTCGAGAGACGCTTGTACAGGATTGTATACCCGTTGCGGTCCCACCAAAGTGCCTTCAGCCGGTTGCGCCTCTTATTGAGGAACAAGAACAGCGCGCCACTGGCCGGGTCCAGACACAGCACCTGCCGGGTGATCGCGGCGAGCCGGTCGAATGCGCCACGCAAGTCCACTGGACCGACCGCCAGATAGACGGCTATCGTCGCGGGGGTCACCGTCCCCTCCGCAACGCTTCGATCGCTTCCACGAGGTCGCGCGCGCCTATCCCACATACCTGCATCCGCGTCCCATCGGTAAATGCGACGTTGAGCCGCAAAGACGGCGCTTCTCGGCGCTCCGGGCGCACCACGACGGGTAGGAACGGAACATCCTGTTGAGCCGCCTTGGTGGCTCCTGGCAACGCCCCGTCGTCTACGCGCTCACCGCCAGCCAGCCATCGGTCGGCAGTCATCTTGTGGACACCGAGCTCCGTGGCGATCTCGGTCGGCGTCGCCCCCGCGCGGGAACGCTCCCTGGCGTACGCCTCGGCTCGCTCCCGCAGCTCGCTCGGGTACTTCCCACGGCTCTTCTGCTCTCGATACCTCGACAGCTCCGCACGCAGCTGCACCAGCTCCCTGCTTCCTGGCATCGCTCGCTCCTCTTCGCTCGGCGAGGGCACGGCCCTCACCGGACGTCGCGTAGCGTGCAACCGAATCTGGCCAAGGGAAAGACGTGGTCTGCGGAGCGGCTACGCCTGCGTCACGTTCCCGTTCGCGTCCGTTACACGCTCCAGCTCGTCGAGCGGGTTGTGCTCGTACCGCGTCACGATCTGCCGCTCCACCCCTTCGATCCGATTGAACTCCTCCACCCCCCGATCCGGCCACCGACGTCTGAGCAGCGCCTTCAAGATGGAGGGGCGTTCGCGTCGATCACCATTTCCTCGAACAGCAGCCGCCCCTCGAACATCGACAGGTCGTGCTCGATCGCCGTCCGCGCGTACCCGTCCGACCCGTTCGTGTCCGGCCGCTCCACCAGCCGCACCCGCGACAGCACGTCGTGCTGCATGTGCGTCGGGCGCAGCATCTCCACCGCCACGAACGCCGTGTCCGGCTCCACGCTGAACACCGGCTGCCCCTGGTCCACCACGCGACCGAGCGCGTCGAACGCCACCGCCCCGCTCACGCTCATCCCCACCTCGGTCCCCGTGCCCGTGTCCCGCTCCAGGTCCTTCCTGGTCTGCAGCACCCGCCCCAGCCCGTCCGCGAACGTCACCGTCACGATCGGGTCGCCCGGATGCTGCACGTCCTTGTGGCTCGTCCTCGCCCACGCAGGCAGCGCCACCGACAGGTCCGGCTGCAACGCGTACTCGAACCCGACCGTCGGCTCCTCCGCGGCGCCCAACTCCTCCTCACGCAGCACGGGCTCCACCCCGACCGGCGAAATGTCGACCAGCACGTGCACCAGCAGAAAGGTGCGATGCCTCTAACGACGGTGCCGAGCACTGTGGGGAGCAATCAGCCCGCAGCTTCCAGTGAAACCAGTACAGCTGCTTCGGCTTGTACACCTCGCACCGCGCGAGCCTCTCGGCACTCCGGCCGCTCTGCTCGAATCCCTCCACCCGCTCGGCCCGCTTCACTCTCGTCGCCATCGCTTCCTCCTTCGCGATGGGAACAGGCAACCGGCGCTGCACCCGGCATGAAATCCGATGGGCTGACACGTCAGCAGGAAGCCCCTATCTCCTCAAACCAGCTCGACACAAGCTTTCGCATTCCTTCATCAGCAGACTCTGACAAAAGCTTTCGGAAATACCAGCGAACCCGCTCTCTCAAATCAGTATCCACCCTACACGACAAACCAAGTAAATCTACACAGAAACCACGCTCATCACCACTACCGCGCTCTAGAATATCAACATAGATCGAAAACCCTCGAGAAATCTCCCTCAGACACCGCTCAACAAGATCGACTTCTCCCAACATAAGCTCAGACGGCGCAGTCTCACCTCCTCCGATCTGAACGAGGAGCTCAAGGACGTAGCAACGAGCAACATCAGTACATCGAAGCAGCACTCCCAGGAGACACGACACAGTGGCAACAGCCGATTGATACACGCGCCCCTGCACAACGGCACAGTTATCGATCTTCCAATACGCATGCAGAGCCTCATCTTCTGTAGATGCGGATTCAAGCTCCTTAAGAGCTCGTGGAATATGCTCTGCGCCTCCTTCTGCACGCAAGCTTACCCAGTCATGACGAGACATTTCCCATTCCATGCTACTTCACCTTATCGGAGGCAAACTGCGTTTTTTCAGGAAATGGATCACGCCCATGCTTCATCTCACATCTGACACATACTGGAACCTCTCTAAATGGAGCGCCGCCGCGTCTTGGACGAACGGCCTCGGTAAACTTTACCTTGCTTGGGTCATTACCCAGAGCTTCCACAACTCGGTCCTCGGCACACAAACCTCCTCCGGAACACCCAGTCGCAACCTGACCGGTTTCCGTATTATAACCACCAGTGACTGCCGCAGGTCGCTCCGGTGGCCTGAGAGGCCCCAGTTCTGTAGCTTTCGTGTCGCGCGCAGCTCGTGCCGCAGCTCGGCCGGCGTCTGTCTTTTCAGCCTTCTTCGTCGCATCCCGAACGGCGTCCGCCCCGTCAATGGCGCGCTTGACATCCTTCAAATCGCTGGCGCTGACCGGCAAGAACTCGCTAGCAAGCGAGGCCCCTGCGATGAGCTTATCAACCACGGATGCATTCGGATCGACAACCGTCTTGACGTCCTGAATATTGTCCGCGAAGGCATCAGCAGCGTCCGCCCCCTTGAGCAGCTTTCGGCCGACCTTGATCACCTTCGTCAACCACGAGCGGCCATCCGGATCCCCATAGATGACGGGGTTGTTTCGCGCATAGGTATAGAGCCCGAGATTCACCGGCTCGTAGAGTCCGCCGTTGGGCGCGCCCCGCATGTACTGGTCCAGGATCGGATCCGGGCTCAACCACACCCCGAGCCGCGGCTCGTAGCTCCGCGCTCCGTAGTGGTACAGCCCCGTCGACAGGTCGAGCTCCTTGCCGTTGAACAGGTACGGCTGCCGGTTCTGGAACCGCGAGTCCGTCTGGTCGGCCCACAGCTCCCCGCTCGGCAGGTACTCCGCGTGCTGGCTCAGCGCCTGGTCCGCGTCCGTGACGTACTGCGTGCTCCCGAGGTGGTCCGGGTGGTAGTACAGCACCGGCGGCACCGGGAGCCAGTCCGCGTCCAGCTTGCTCGCGATCCGCGTCTCCCCCGCGAAGATGTGCTTCGTCGCGTATTGCCCGTTCCGCAGCACCAGGTGCTGGTCGACGTACGCCGTCTCCTCCTCCCCGGCGACCCGGTGCAGGTGTACCCGCCGCTCGCCCGCGCCGTCGTACAGCGCCCGCGAGATCTCCTGGGTGTTCTCCTTGACCAGGACCAGACGACCATCCTCGTCCCACTCCAGGCTGCGCTGCTGACTGCCCCGGTACCGCCACTCGATCTGGCGACCGCTCGCGTCGTACCGCAGCTCCCGCAGCCGCGGCTGCGACTCCGCGACCACGTACTCGTCCACCTCTCTCGGCGCGTGCGGCCTCGGGCCGTTGTACCGATACGCGTTCCGGTACGTGCTCTCCCGGATCTCGTACTGCTTGTTCCAGCCGCCGCGGCCATCGGAGGCGTACTTCGCGACCTCCTGGCCCTTCTCCTCCACGTTCCCGAGGACGTCGTACTTCAGGCCCAGGTCGTACCGCTCCTGCTCGTTGCCCCGCTCCTGGTAGATCCCCGACGCGTCCGTGAGCTGATTCAGGTCGTCGTACTGGAACCTCTGCTGCGTCGCCGCCACCATCACGCTGCCGCCGAGGCTGTCGTCGTATGGCACCTCGTTGTTCAGCTCCAGGATATTGCCGACCAGGTCATACCGGTAGCGCAGCCGCTGGAACGGCCTCGGCGCCCGCCCCATCCACCGCATCTGCGCGCTCTGGTGGTCCGCGTCGACGTCCTCCAGCCTCCGCGTCGACTCGTCGTAGCGGTACCGGGTCTCGACCCCGTTGCCCGCCACCATGCGCACCCGCTGCCCGTGCTCGTCGTACCCGATGTGCTTCAGGTACTCCGTCGTCCTCGGCTCGTTCGGGCGCTGCTGATTGATGCCCTGGTTCTCGCCGGTTGCCGTGATGAGCAGCCCGCCGCGGTCGTACCGGTAGTTGCGCGTCCCCCTCGCACTCGTCTCCTCCCGAGCCCGCCGTACGCGCGACGCAGCGACGATCGCGCCCTCGTGTTCGAGTAGCACAGATCCAGGGACAGTCGCGTCCCCGTGCTCGGAGGCCGCAGCCCAAGCCGAGGCATCCACGACGAGTGTGCTCACCGCTCGCTCGGGATCGATCTGCGGCGCCGTGCTCATCCGGAACTACCGTCTTGTCGCGCCGACACGACTAGCAATGGCTCGTGGCATTGCAGCGCCAGATGAAGCATAAGAATGGCGACCATCCGACTCGGCTCGCAGACGATAGCGTCCGTTTCATAGTTCACATCGCCGTAGATCAACGCACAGCTCTCGACGCTGCGATCGAGGACGATGCCGTCGAGCAGCCGTGGCAGCGGCGTGTCGAGGACACTCTTCATCGAGCGAGGCCAATCGCCATGGGGAGCATCGTCGAGGCAAGCGATTCGAGGAAGGTCTGCGCGAACCTGCTCTAACAGCATTTCCGGGAGCAAATCAAAAACCGAATCTCCGAGCGTGTCGTCGATGGGAGATGAATTAATCTGCACGCAGAGAGCACTGTAGTCCGTCAGGGGGAATCGCCTCCAGACACGCCCAAAATCCAACATATCATCAGGCGACGTCCAGCCGGGAAAGGTAAAGAACTCGCAGTAGAACCTCTCGGAAGCAGCCGCCGCGGCTATGGCCCACGCCTTCGAGCACAGGAATGAGCGCTTCTCGATGTAGGAATCAGACATAATTCTATATTTCAGCACACAACCGAGTCGGCTAATCTCTTGGTTCATGGCGTCCTCCGAGCTACGGATTCAGGGGGCCCTCTTTACCTCGCTTTGGTGAACCTCCCGTTGCATTGGGCAAGTACGGATGGGCAGTAGGAGGAGACCCATGCCCTGGACGTACGGCTCCGTTAGGAAACGTCGGCTGGGTGAAGCTTATGTCCCTGGTGGGATGCATGCCCCCATCGCCGAACTCCTTGGCGCCGTAAAGTCGACCGTTCGCGTCCCATCGCAAGACCGTGTGAGGCCGCCCCGCTGCAGCCGGATCCGGACCACTCACGTGCGGGGGTCGCTGGCTCTCCTTCACCAGGGTTCCGTCCCCGTATCGCCCTGCGTAGCCATCTGGCTTTGTTGCCTTTGGCGCCCTGGGGGCGCTGGCCTTGACACCAAGCTTTAACCCGCCTCCTTTGCCCCCCGGTGCCATCATCGAGGCGACAGGCTCGACTTTCTCGATGGCCCCCCGAAGCGTCCCGCTCGGATCGACGGTGTCCGCTGCGTCTTTGAGCGTCGCTATCGCTTGCTGCTGCATGTACGCCTGAGCAAACCCGGCAGGGTTGCTCATCGCGCCGTATGCTGTGAGGGAGCCCTGAGCCATCTCGTAGCCGAGCTCGATGCCCGACTTGCTGTCATGGATGGGCTCATTGTGCCCGGGTGCGTTAGCGTACTGCGGCGTTAAAAGCACGCCGACGGCAACGGCGGCGACAGCGACCCAAGCGAACCGGCCATCCTTGTCGATGCACAGGACGGGGTTATTGCCTGTATAGGTGTACAACCCGAGGTTCGACGGGCTGTAGACACCACCGTTCGGCGCCCCCCGCATGTACTGGTCGAGGATCGGATCCGGGCTCAACCACACCCCGAGCCGCGGCTCGTAGCTCCGCGCCCCGTAGTGGTAGAGCCCCGTCGACAGGTCGAGCTCCTTGCCGTTGAACAGGTACGGCTGCCGGTTCTGGAACCGCGAGTCCGTCTGGTCGGCCCACAGCTCCCCGCTCGGCAGGTACTCCGCGTGCTGGCTCAGCGCCTGGTCCGCGTCCGTGACGTACTGCGTGCTCCCGAGGTGGTCCGGGTGGTAGTACAGCACCGGAGGCACCGGGAGCCAGTCCGCATCCAGCTTGCTCGCGATCCGCGTCTCCCCCGCGAAGATGTGCTTCGTCGCGTACTGCCCGTTCCGCAGCACCAGGTGCTGATCGACGTACGCCGTCTCCTCCTCCCCGGCCACCCGGTGCAGGTGCACCCGCCGCTCGCCCGCGCCGTCGTACAGCGCCCGCGAGATCTCCTGGGTGTTCTCCTTGACCAGGACCAGACGACCATCCTCGTCCCACTCCAGGCTTCGCTGATGATTGCCCCGGTACCGCCACTCGATCTGGCGACCGCTCGCGTCGTACCGCAGCTCCCGCAGCCGCGGCTGCGACTCCGCGACCACGTACTCGTCCACCTCTCTCGGCGCGTGCGGCCTCGGGCCGTTGTACCGGTACGCGTTCCGGTACGTGCTCTCCCGGATCTCGTACTGCTTGTTCCAGCCACCGCGGCCATCGGAGGCGTACTTCGCGACCTCCTGGCCCTTCTCCTCCACGTTCCCGAGGACGTCGTACTTCAGGCCCAGGTTGTACCGCTCCTGCTCGTTGCTTCGCTCCTGGTAGATCCCCGACGCGTCCGTGAGCTGATTCAGGTCGTCGTACTGGAACCTCTGCTGCGTCGCCGCCACCATCACGCTGCCGCCGAGGCTCTCGTCGTATGGCACCTCGTTGTTCAGCTCCAGGAGGTTGCCGACCAGGTCATACCGGTAGCGCAGCCGCTGGAACGGCCTCGGCGCCCGCCCCATCCACCGCATCTGCGCGCTCTGGTGGTCCGCGTCGACGTCCTCCAGCCTCCGCGTCGACTCGTCGTAGCGGTACCGCGTCTCGACCCCGTTGCCCGCCACCATGCGCACCCGCTGCCCGTGCTCGTCGTACCCGATGTGCTTCAGGTACTCCGTCGTCCTCGGCTCGTTCGGGCGCTGCTGATTGATGCCCTGGTTCTCGCCGGTCGCCGTGATGAGCAGCCCGCCGTGATCGTACCCGTAACGCACGACCTCCTCGCCCGACCCGGGGAAGCGCAGCTCCTGCATCCGCCCCAGCGCGTCGAACGCGTACCGCATCGTCGCCTCGTACGGCCCCCGGTGCGGCTCGCGCAGCCTCGGGAACTCCGCCGTCAGCTCCGCCACGTTGCCGAATCGATCATACCCGTAGCTGCGCGTCCCCGCCGCGCTCGTCTCCTCCTTCACCCGCCCGGCGCGGTTGCCCTTCGCGTCGCCGCCCTCGTTCGGCGCGCCGTACGTGTAGACGACATCCTCCGTCACCGGATAGTCGATCTTCCTCAGCCGGTTGTGCTCGTACTCGTACCGGATGAGCTGCCCCCGCTGGGCGAGCTCCGCGTCCTGCTTCGCGCGCAGGTTGCCGACCAGGTCGTACCGCCACTCGGTCCGCCCCGCGTCCGGGCTCACCAGCTCCACCATGCGGCCCACCGTGTCGTAGGCCGCCTGCGTCACGTTCCCGTTCGCGTCCGTTACACGCTCCAGCTCGTCGAGCGGGTTGTGCTCGTACCGCGTCACGATCTGCCGCTCCACCCCTTCGATCCGATTGAACTCCTCCACCGCACCGATCCGGCCACCGACGTCTCGGTAGGTGTTGCGCACCTTGCCGTTCGCGTCGATCACCATTTCCTCGAACAGCAGCCGCCCCTCGAACATCGACAGGTCGTGCTCGATCGCCGTCCGCGCGTACCCGTCCGACCCGTTCGTGTCCGGCCGCTCCACCAGCCGCACCCGCGACAGCACGTCGTGCTGCATGTGCGTCGGGCGCAGCATCTCCACCGCCACGAACGCCGTGTCCGGCTCGGTGCTGAACACCGGCTGCCCCTGGTCCTCCACGCGAACGAGCGCGTCAAGTGCCACCGCCCCGTCCTAACAGCGGCATCAGACCCCTACACCAATCCACGAACCAAGGGTGACTAGTCGCAACGGGGCAAACAAAACGACCAACTCGAACGAACTCCGTAGCGAGCCCACACAACGAGCTCAACACGTAAGCCACCGGAACAACGGTCACACCTTTCGGGTGCCTATCAGGGTCGACAAGACGACGACATTCCACCACCACAATGCTACCATCCACCCGAAACGCGACGCTTTGCTCGATTCCTTGCTCGTAAAAGTCTAACTTAGCCAACGCACCAGCCTTGATACCACGAATAACATCAGGAAGTTGCTCCATGACCACACACAGATCTGTGTCCACCGTCACTGGCCACAATTCATCGGAACAGATCGCAACACGAAACTCAACACCTGGAATATCATGAATCACAGAGCAAACATCGTGGATTATTGACCTAACATCGTCCAATTCATTATCGTAGATCCGCACCTCCTCCTCGACCAAACGAACGCAACGCGGAACAACCAACTGAATCACAAACCCCATGTTCACTCTATCGGATATGCGGTTTTATATCCGCCGTTCGGCGCAGGCACCAAAACGGCCTTAGTAGCAGGCACTATCGCACCGTCAGAACGAACGACTTGCCCTAGACCTTTGGGAATCTCAACAGCCTTGACCTCAGCTATAGATGACCTCTGCTCCGCGAGGAACGTTGCAGCCGCATCGTTATCTAACCATTGTCCCTGCGGTTCCTTAGTACCTGCCGCTCGACCAGTGAGCCTGGCGGTATTCTTCGCCCCTGCCCCATGCCTCTCAAACGAGTGCCCATAGGTAGGTACACTTTTGGGGTTACCCCACTTCAGTTGTCCTCCGGCAGCGCTACTCCCTCCTTTGTTTCCACCCGTAGCCGCCATCTGCATGGTCACGGCGCCCTGCATGACAGCGGCACTGCCGCTTGCAATGAGCACCCCCGCCGCCTCGACGCCTGCCACCGCGACCGGGACCGCTACAGGCGCCGCCGTTCCGCCCGAGCCGACCGTCGCCGCGACGCCGCCGGCAGCCGATCCTCCGGCGATCGCTCCGCCTGCGGCCATCTGAACGACGCCACCTGCGATCTGCCCCGCGCCCATGCCGAGTCGAAACGACTCTGTGTCTCGCGGGGGCGGGAGGAACCCGGCCATATTGCCGACGACGGGAGTCGCGCCGAGCACAAATCCGTACGAGAAGCCGAGCACGGTGTCCCCTGCACGCGCCAGGCCCGCTTCGATTTCCTCTGCTGTCGGCCATTGCCCCGTGGGATCCGTGAGCACAAGCGGGTTGTTCCAGGTGTACGTGTACAGCCCCATGTTGATCGGCCGGTACACCCCCCCGTTGATCCTGCCGGTCATGTAGTCGGCGAGCACCGGATCCGGGCTCAACCACACCCCGAGCCGTGGCTCGTAGCTCCGCGCCCCGTAGTGGTAGAGCCCCGTCGACAGGTCGAGCTCCTTGCCGTTGAACAGGTACGGCTGCCGGTTCTGGAACCGCGAGTCCGTCTGGTCGGCCCACAGCTCCCCGCTCGGCAGGTACTCCGCGTGCTGGCTCAGCGCCTGGTCCGCGTCCGTGACGTACTGCGTGCTCCCGAGGTGGTCCGGGTGGTAGTACAGCACCGGCGGCACCGGGAGCCAGTCCGCGTCCAGCTTGCTCGCGATCCGCGTCTCCCCCGCGAAGATGTGCTTCGTCGCGTACTGCCCGTTCCGCAGCACCAGGTGCTGGTCGACGTACGCCGTCTCCTCCTCCCCGGCGACCCGGTGCAGGTGTACCCGCCGCTCGCCCGCGCCGTCGTACAGCGCCCGCGAGATCTCCTGGGTGTTCTCCTTGACCAGGACCAGACGACCATCCTCGTCCCACTCCAGGCTGCGCTGCTGACTGCCCCGGTACCGCCACTCGATCTGGCGACCGCTCGCGTCGTACCGCAGCTCCCGCAGCCGCGGCTGCGACTCCGCGACCACGTACTCGTCCACCTCTCTCGGCGCGTGCGGCCTCGGGCCGTTGTACCGATACGCGTTCCGGTACGTGCTCTCCCGGATCTCGTACTGCTTGTTCCAGCCGCCGCGGCCATCGGAGGCGTACTTCGCGACCTCCTGGCCCTTCTCCTCCACGTTCCCGAGGACGTCGTACTTCAGGCCCAGGTTGTACCGCTCCTGCTCGTTGCCCCGCTCCTGGTAGATCCCCGACGCGTCCGTGAGCTGATTCAGGTCGTCGTACTGGAACCTCTGCTGCGTCGCCGCCACCATCACGCTGCCGCCGAGGCTCTCGTCGTATGGCACCTCGTTGTTCAGCTCCAGGAGGTTGCCGACCAGGTCATACCGGTAGCGCAGCCGCTGGAACGGCCTCGGCGCCCGCCCCATCCACCGCATCTGCGCGCTCTGGTGGTCCGCGTCGACGTCCTCCAGCCTCCGCGTCGACTCGTCGTAGCGGTACCGCGTCTCGACCCCGTTGCCCGCCACCATGCGCACCCGCTGCCCGTGCTCGTCGTACCCGATGTGCTTCAGGTACTCCGTCGTCCTCGGCTCGTTCGGGCGCTGCTGATTGATGCCCTGGTTCTCGCCGGTCGCCGTGATGAGCAGCCCGCCGTGATCGTACCCGTAACGCACGACCTCCTCGCCCGACCCGGGGAAGCGCAGCTCCTGCATCCGCCCCAGCGCGTCGAACGCGTACCGCATCGTCGCCTCGTACGGCCCCCGGTGCGGCTCGCGCAGCCTCGGGAACTCCGCCGTCAGCTCCGCCACGTTGCCGTATCGATCATACCCGTAGCTGCGCGTCCCCGCCGCGCTCGTCTCCTCCTTGACCCGCCCGGCCCGGTTGCCCTTCGCGTCGCCGCCCTCGTTCGGCTTCCCGTACGTGTAGACGACATCCTCCGTCACCGGATAGTCGATCTTCCTCAGCCGGTTGTGCTCGTACTCGTACCGGATGACCTGCCCCCGCTGGGCGAGCTCCGCGTCCTGCTTCGCGCGCAGGTTGCCGACCAGGTCGTACCGCCACTCGGTCCGCCCCGCGTCCGGGCTCACCAGCTCCACCATGCGGCCCACCGTGTCGTACGCCGCCTGCGTCACGTTCCCGTTCGCGTCCGTTACACGCTCCAGCTCGTCGAGCGGGTTGTGCTCGTACCGCGTCACGATCTGCCGCTCCACCCCCTCGATCCGGTTGAACTCCTCCACCACCCCGATCCGGCCACCGACATCCCGGTACGTATTGCGCACCTTGCCGTTCGCGTCGATCACCATCTCCTCGAACCACAGCCACCCCTCGAACATCGAGAGGTCGTGCTCGATCGCCGTCCGCGCGTACCCGTCCGGCGCGTTCGTGTCCGGCCGCTCCACCAGCCGCACACGCGACAGCACGTCGTGCTGCATGTGCGTCGGGCGCAGCATCGCCGCCGCCACGAACGCCGTGTCCGGCTCCGTGCTGAACACCGGCTGCCCCTGGTCCACCACGCGACCGAGCGCGTCGAACGCCACCGCCCCGCTCACGCTCATCCCCACCTCGGTCCCCGTGCCCGTGTCCCGCTCCAGGTCCTTCCTGGTCTGCAGCACCCGCCCCAGCCCGTCCGCGAACGTCACCGTCACGATCGGGTCGCCCGGGTGCTGCACGTCCTTGTGGCTCGTCCTCGCCCACGCAGGCAGCGCCACCGACAGGTCCGGCTGCAACGCGTACTCGAACCCGACCGTCGGCTCCTCCGCGGCGCCCAACTCCTCCTCACGCAGCACGGGCTCCACCCCGACCGGCGAAATGTCGACCAGCACGTGCACCAGCAGAAAGGTGCGATGCCTCTAACGACGGTGCCGAGCACTGTGGGGAGCAATCAGCCCGCAGCTTCCAGTGAAACCAGTACAGCTGCTTCGGCTTGTACACCTCGCACCGCGCGAGCCTCTCGGCACTCCGGCCGCTCTGCTCGAATCCCTCCACCCGCTCGGCCCGCTTCACTCTCGTCGCCATCGCTTCCTCCTTCGCGATGGGAACAGGCAACCGGCGCTGCACCCGGCATGAAATCCGATGGGCTGACACGTCAGCAGGAAGCCCCTATCTCCTCAAACCAGCTCGACACAAGCTTTCGCATTCCTTCATCAGCAGACTCTAACAAAAGCTTTCGGAAATACCAGCGAACCCGCTCTCTCAAATCAGTATCCACCCTACACGACAAACCAAGTAAATCTACACAGAAACCACGCTCATCACCACTACCGCGCTCTAGAATATCAACATAGATCGAAAACCCTCGAGAAATCTCCCTCAGACACCGCTCAACAAGATCGACTTCTCCCAACATAAGAGCGCCTAACAATAGCCCGCCGACCTCGCTCGAGCGCCCGCTCGCTTGAGACAAACGGTACGCGCATTAGATTGCACGCGTGGGCAAGCTGTTGGTGCCGGACGAACTCTGGGAGCGAATCGAACCTCTATTGCCGAAGGCGGAGCCGAAGCCGCAGGGCGGCCGGCCGCGCACGCCTGATCGAATCGCCCTGACGGGGATCTTGTTCGTGCTGAAAACGGGGATTCCTTGGGAATATCTCCCGCAAGAGCTCGGCTGCAGCGGCATGACGTGCTGGCGCCGGTTGCGCGACTGGCAGCAGGCTGGCGTCTGGGGTCAGCTCCACAAGGCATTGCTGGATGAGCTCGGCGGGGCCGACAAGATCAACTGGGAGCGTGCTGCGCTGGATGCCTCGCTGGTTCCGGCAAAAAGGGGGGTGAAGAGACTGGCCCGAACCCCACAGATCGCGGCCGGCCGGGCACGAAATATCACATTTTGGTCGATCAGAATGGTATCCCGCTCGCCGTCGAGATGACGCCGGCGAACGTCCATGACTCGAAGATGTTCACGCCTATGGTGGATGCGGTACCGACGATCGCGCGGCCTTGCGGCCGACCGCGGCGCCGCCCCAAGAAACTGCACGCCGATAAGGCCTACGACGACCCGGCCCTGCGCTTGGCTTGCCATCTGCGCCACATCGTGCCCCGCATCGCTCGCAAGGGCATCGAGTCGTCGGAGAAGCTCGGCCGTTACCGCTGGGTCGTCGAACGGACGATCGCATGGCTCCGCCGCTTTCGGCGCTTGACTGTGCGGTATGAACGCCGTGCCGATATTCACCGAGCGTTCCTCCAGCTCGCCGTGTGCCTGATCTGCCTCTGCCATATCCAGGCCGGGTTTTGTTAGGCGCTCTAAGCTCAGACGGCGCAGTCTCACCTCCTCCGATCTGAACGAGGAGCTCAAGGACGTAGCAACGAGCAACATCAGTACATCGAAGCAGCACTCCCAGGAGACACGACACAGTGGCAACAGCCGATTGATACACGCGCCCCTGCACAACGGCACAGTTATCGATCTTCCAATACGCATGCAGAGCCTCATCTTCTGTAGATGCGGATTCAAGCTCCTTAAGAGCTCGTGGAATATGCTCTGCGCCTCCTTCTGCACGCAAGCTTACCCAGTCATGACGAGACATTTCCCATTCCATGCTACTTCACCTTATCGGAGGCAAACTGCGTTTTTTCAGGAAATGGATCACGCCCATACTTCATCTCACATCTGACACATACTGGAACCTCTCTAAATGGAGCGCCGCCGCGTCTTGGACGAACGGCCTCGGTAAACTTTACCTTGCTTGGGTCATTACCCAGAGCTTCCACAACTCGGTCCTCGGCACACAAACCTCCTCCGGAACACCCAGTCGCAACCTGACCGGTTTCCGTATTATAACCACCAGTGACTGCCGCAGGTCGCTCCGGTGGCCTGAGAGGCCCCAGTTCTGTAGCTTTCGTGTCGCGCGCAGCTCGTGCCGCAGCTCGGCCGGCGTCTGTCTTTTCAGCCTTCTTCGTCGCATCCCGAACGGCGTCCGCCCCGTCAATGGCGCGCTTGACATCCTTCAAATCGCTGGCGCTGACCGGCAAGAACTCGCTAGCAAGCGAGGCCCCTGCGATGAGCTTATCAACCACGGATGCATTCGGATCGACAACCGTCTTGACGTCCTGAATATTGTCCGCGAAGGCATCAGCAGCGTCCGCCCCCTTGAGCAGCTTTCGGCCGACCTTGATCACCTTCGTCAACCACGAGCGGCCATCCGGATCCCCATAGATGACGGGGTTGTTTCGCGCATAGGTATAGAGCCCGAGATTCACCGGCTCGTAGAGTCCGCCGTTGGGCGCGCCCCGCATGTACTGGTCCAGGATCGGATCCGGGCTCAACCACACCCCGAGCCGCGGCTCGTAGCTCCGCGCTCCGTAGTGGTACAGCCCCGTCGACAGGTCGAGCTCCTTGCCGTTGAACAGGTACGGCTGCCGGTTCTGGAACCGCGAGTCCGTCTGGTCGGCCCACAGCTCCCCGCTCGGCAGGTACTCCGCGTGCTGGCTCAGCGCCTGGTCCGCGTCCGTGACGTACTGCGTGCTCCCGAGGTGGTCCGGGTGGTAGTACAGCACCGGAGGCACCGGGAGCCAGTCCGCGTCCAGCTTGCTCGCGATCCGCGTCTCCCCCGCGAAGATGTGCTTTGTCGCGTACTGCCCGTTCCGCAGCACCAGGTGCTGGTCGACGTACGCCGTCTCCTCCTCCCCGGCGACCCGGTGCAGGTGCACCCGCCGCTCGCCCGCACCGTCGTACAGCGCCCGCGAGATCTCCTGGGTGTTCTCCTTGACCAGGACCAGACGACCATCCTCGTCCCACTCCAGGCTGCGCTGAGGACTGCCCCGGTACCGCCACTCGATCTGGCGACCGCTCGCGTCGTACCGCAGCTCCCGCAGCCGCGGCTGCGACTCCGCGACCACGTACTCGTCCACCTCTCTCGGCGCGTGCGGCCTCGGGCCGTTGTACCGATACGCGTTCCGGTACGTGCTCTCCCGGATCTCGTACTGCTTGTTCCAGCCGCCGCGGCCATCGGAGGCGTACTTCGCGACCTCCTGGCCCTTCTCCTCCACGTTCCCGAGTACGTCGTACTTCAGGCCCAGGTTGTACCGCTCCTGCTCGTTGCCCCGCTCCTGGTAGATCCCCGACGCGTCCGTGAGCTGATTCAGGTCGTCGTACTGGAACCTCTGCTGCGTCGCCGCCACCATCACGCTGCCGCCGAGGCTCTCGTCCAGCGGCACCTCGTTGTTCAGCTCCAGGATGTTGCCGACCAGATCATACCGGTAGCGCAGCCGCTGGAACGGCCTCGGCGCCCGCCCCATCCACCGCATCTGCGCGCTCTGGTGGTCCGCGTCGACGTCCTCCAGCCTTCGCGTCGACTCGTCGTAGCGGTACCGGGTCTCGACTCCGTTGCCCGCCACCATGCGCACCCGCTGCCCGTGCTCGTCGTACCCGATGTGCCTCAGGTACTCCGTCGTCCTCGGCTCGTTCGGGCGCTGCTGATTGATGCCCTGGTTCTCGCCGGTCGCCGTGATGAGCAGCCCGCCGTGATCGTACCCGTAGCGCACGACCTCCTCGCCCGACCCGGGGAAGCGCAGCTCCTGCATCCGCCCCAGCGCGTCGAACGCGTACCGCATCGTCGCCTCGTACGGCCCCCGGTGCGGCTCGCGCAGCCTCGGGAACTCCGCCGTCAGCTCCGCCACGTTGCCGTATCGATCATACCCGTAGCTGCGCGTCCCCGCCGCGCTCGTCTCCTCCTTGACCCGCCCGGCCCGGTTGCCCTTCGCGTCGCCGCCCTCGTTCGGCTTCCCGTACGTGTAGACGACATCCTCCGTCACCGGATAGTCGATCTTCCTCAGCCGGTTGTGCTCGTACTCGTACCGGATGAGCTGCCCCCGCTGGGCGAGCTCCGCGTCCTGCTTCGCGCGCAGGTTGCCGACCAGGTCGTACCGCCACTCGGTCCGCCCCGCGTCCGGGCTCACCAGCTCCACCATGCGGCCCACCGTGTCGTAGGCCGCCTGCGTCACGTTCCCGTTCGCGTCCGTTACACGCTCCAGCTCGTCGAGCGGGTTGTGCTCGTACCGCGTCACGATCTGCCGCTCCACCCCCTCGATCCGGTTGAACTCCTCCACCACCCCGATCCGGCCACCGACGTCTGAGCAGCGCCTTCAAGATGGAGGGGCGTTCGCGTCGATCACCATTTCCTCGAACAGCAGCCGCCCCTCGAACATCGACAGGTCGTGCTCGATCGCCGTCCGCGCGTACCCGTCCGACCCGTTCGTGTCCGGCCGCTCCACCAGCCGCACCCGCGACAGCACGTCGTGCTGCATGTGCGTCGGGCGCAGCATCTCCACCGCCACGAACGCCGTGTCCGGCTCCACGCTGAACACCGGCTGCCCCTGGTCCACCACGCGACCGAGCGCGTCGAACGCCACCGCCCCGCTCACGCTCATCCCCACCTCGGTCCCCGTGCCCGTGTCCCGCTCCAGGTCCTTCCTGGTCTGCAGCACCCGCCCCAGACCGTCCGCGAACGTCACCGTCACGATCGGGTCGCCCGGGTGCTGCACGTCCTTGTGGCTCGTCTTCGCCCACGCAGGCAGCGCCACCGACAGGTCCGACTGCAACGCGTACTCGAACCCGACCGTCGGCTCCCCCGCAGCACCCAGCGCGTCCAGTTCCTCCGCGCTCCAGACCTTGCTCAGCCGGCCGAACTCATCGTTCTCCAAGCAATCAACTTCCAACCGCGTTCGCTACTTCGCTCGAACGGTTATTTCGAAGGCGAGACCGCTTCGCGAGCGCGAGTATATTTTATATTTTTTCCCCATTTCATCCTCGCGCTCTATGGACACATAGTCATCATAGGCAACAAATCGCGCAACACGCCAAACCTCGGAAACAAAATCGGGAACATCCGGCCCCACCACGACCAACGCCGCACCCTCAACAATCAAAAACCAATCGTCCCTGAGGATACTACGAACCTCAACCGATATTGCCTGAAGAACATCTTCAGTATCAACACATCTATTCATGGCTTTGGAATGTACCTTCCTCCCTCAGCAGGAGAAAACACAGTCACAATATCTCTGGCCTCATTCGTTACCACCGTATTACCACGCGAATCAGAATATTCCCAGGTCTTTCGACCAAACTCATCCACCTTTCCAACCCTTCTCTTTGAGTTATTTCTCACAATATCATCAATAGCCTTATCCGAAAACCCGCGCTGAGTCGCACGCTCGCTCGAGTGCTTCGTGTGCCTCAGGCCACCCGGTGTTTCTCCTGGACTTGCGGACTGAGCCGCCGACTTTCCGCCGTTGCTGTCCCCACCGGCCGCCGCCATCTGCATGGTCACGGCGCCCTGCATGACAGCGGCACTGCCGCTTGCAATGAGCACCCCCGCCGCCTCGACGCCTGCCACCGCGACCGGGACCGCTACAGGCGCCGCCGTTCCGCCCGAGCCGACCGTCGCCGCGACGCCGCCGGCAGCCGATCCTCCGGCGATCGCTCCGCCTGCGGCCATCTGAACGACGCCACCTGCGATCTGCCCCGCGCCCATGCCGAGTCGAAACGACTCTGTGTCTCGCGGGGGTGGGAGGAACCCGGCCATATTGCCGACGACGGGAGTCGCGCCGAGCACAAATCCGTACGAGAAGCCGAGCACGGTGTCCCCTGCACGCGCCAGGCCCGCTTCGATTTCCTCTGCTGTCGGCCATTGCCCCGTGGGATCCGTGAGCACAAGCGGGTTGTTCCAGGTGTACGTGTACAGCCCCATGTTGATCGGCCGGTACACCCCCCCGTTGATCCTGCCGGTCATGTAGTCGGCGAGCACCGGATCCGGGCTCAACCACACCCCGAGCCGCGGCTCGTAGCTCCGCGCCCCGTAGTGGTAGAGCCCCGTCGACAGGTCGAGCTCCTTGCCGTTGAACAGGTACGGCTGCCGGTTCTGGAACCGCGAGTCCGTCTGGTCGGCCCACAGCTCCCCGCTCGGCAGGTACTCCGCGTGCTGGCTCAGCGCCTGGTCCGCGTCCGTGACGTACTGCGTGCTCCCGAGGTGGTCCGGGTGGTAGTACAGCACCGGAGGCACCGGGAGCCAGTCCGCGTCCAGCTTGCTCGCGATCCGCGTCTCCCCCGCGAAGAGGTGCTTCGTCGCGTACTGCCCGTTCCGCAGCACCAGGTGCTGGTCGACGTACGCCGTCTCCTCCTCCCCGGCGACCCGGTGCAGGTGCACCCGCCGCTCGCCCGCGCCGTCGTACAGCGCCCGCGAGATCTCCTGATTGTTCTCCTTGACCAGGACCAGACGACCATCCTCGTCCCACTCCAGGCTGCGCTGAGGACTGCCCCGGTACCGCCACTCGATCTGGCGACCGCTCGCGTCGTACCGCAGCTCCCGCAGCCGCGGCTGTGACTCCGCGACCACGTACTCGTCCACCTCTCTCGGCGCGTGCAGCCTCGGGCCGTTGTACCGATACGCGTTCCGGTACGTGCTCTCCCGGATCTCGTACTGCTTGTTCCAGCCGCCGCGGCCATCGGAGGCGTACTTCGCGACCTCCTGGCCCTTCTCCTCCACGTTCCCGAGTACGTCGTACTTCAGGCCCAGGTTGTACCGCTCCTGCTCGTTGCCCCGCTCCTGGTAGATCCCCGACGCGTCCGTGAGCTGATTCAGGTCGTCGTACTGGAACCTCTGCTGCGTCGCCGCCACCATCACGCTGCCGCCGAGGCTCTCGTCCAGCGGCACCTCGTTGTTCAGCTCCAGGAGGTTGCCGACCAGGTCATACCGGTAGCGCAGCCGCTGGAACGGCCTCGGCGCCCGCCCCATCCACCGCATCTGCGCGCTCTGGTGGTCCGCGTCGACGTCCTCCAGCCTCCGCGTCGACTCGTCGTAGCGGTACCGCGTCTCGACCCCGTTGCCCGCCACCATGCGCACCCGCTGCCCGTGCTCGTCGTACCCGATGTGCTTCAGGTACTCCGTCGTCCTCGGCTCGTTCGGGCGCTGCTGATTGATGCCCTGGTTCTCGCCGGTCGCCGTGATGAGCAGCCCGCCGTGATCGTACCCGTAACGCACGACCTCCTCGCCCGACCCGGGGAAGCGCAGCTCCTGCATCCGCCCCAGCGCGTCGAACGCGTACCGCATCGTCGCCTCGTACGGCCCCCGGTGCGGCTCGCGCAGCCTCGGGAACTCCGCCGTCAGCTCCGCCACGTTGCCGTATCGATCATACCCGTAGCTGCGCGTCCCCGCCGCGCTCGTCTCCTCCTTGACCCGCCCGGCCCGGTTGCCCTTCGCGTCGCCGCCCTCGTTCGGCTTCCCGTACGTGTAGACGACATCCTCCGTCACCGGATAGTCGATCTTCCTCAGCCGGTTGTGCTCGTACTCGTACCGGATGACCTGCCCCCGCTGGGCGAGCTCCGCGTCCTGCTTCGCGCGCAGGTTGCCGACCAGGTCGTACCGCCACTCGGTCCGCCCCGCGTCCGGGCTCACCAGCTCCACCATGCGGCCCACCGTGTCGTACGCCGCCTGCGTCACGTTCCCGTTCGCGTCCGTTACACGCTCCAGCTCGTCGAGCGGGTTGTGCTCGTACCGCGTCACGATCTGCCGCTCCACCCCCTCGATCCGGTTGAACTCCTCCACCACCCCGATCCGGCCACCGACATCCCGGTACGTATTGCGCACCTTGCCGTTCGCGTCGATCACCATCTCCTCGAACCACAGCCGCCCCTCGAACATCGAGAGGTCGTGCTCGATCGCCGTCCGCGCGTACCCGTCCGGCGCGTTCGTGTCCGGCCGCTCCACCAGCCGCACACGCGACAGCACGTCGTGCTGCAGGTGCGTCGGGCGCAGCATCTCCACCGCCACGAATGCCGTGTCCGGCTCCGTGCTGAACACCGGCTGCCCCTGGTCCACCACGCGACCGAGCGCGTCGAACGCCACCGCCCCGCTGACGCTCATCCCCACCTCGGTCCCCGTGCCCGTGTCCCGCTCCAGGTCCTTCCTGGTCTGCAGCACCCGCCCCAGCCCGTCCGCGAACGTCACCGTCACGATCGGGTCGCCCGGGTGCTGCACGTCCTTGTGGCTCGTCTTCGCCCATGCCGGCAGCGCCACCGACAGGTCCGGCTGCAACGCGTACTCGAACCCGACCGTCGGCTCCCCCGCGGCGCCCAGCGCGTCCAGCTCCTCCGCGCTCCAGACCTTGCTCGGTTCGCACCCGACCGGCACCGCGGCCTCTTCCGCAAGGTCACTCGGCCCCCAGACCGCGCTCAGCCGGCCGAACTCGTCGTACCGGTGCACCATCGTGTGGCCGTTGACGTCGGTCTCCTGCGCGACCGTGCCGTACAGCAGATTCGGCACGCTGTTCGAGTGATACCCGAAGCTGTCGCTCACGCACGTGCGGAAGCTGTGCGTCGGCTCAAGCCTGAAGTGGGGCAGCCATTGACGCGCAACATTCAATACATCAGCTTCCTCGCCCGCTCATCGCTCACTGCCTTTGACGGAGAAGACGGACCCTTCCCAGCCGTATAAGATCACCGCCCCAGGCCTCAGATCCACTTCCATATGTCCACCTTGCGGACCTGAAAACGCAACCTGTACGCTTTGCCCTGGTGAAAGCACCACCTCTTCGGCCCACGGCTCCAAGGTGAGACGAATCTCGGAGTCGTTGCTATTGGTAACAGAAATGACTCCATGCGTATTATACATATCGCTCATGTTCCTTGCTATTCCCTTCATCGTAGGATCTTGACTGCTGCTTCCATGAGCTCTGCGCGCCCCTGGGCAGATGGATTAGCAGGATTACGAAGAGTCTCGTTTCGATAGAACTTTGCCCATGCCTCGGCGATATTTCGAGTGACACCAGCTCGCTGGAGCCCTTCACGAGTCATGTTCGGAATCTGCGACCTAGCTGCATGGGTGTAGATCCCAAACTGACACGAAATCATTGGAGTTTTCTGGGCGGGTAGGTCCATCCGGTGACAGAAATCTCGGAGGCGTGAGAAAATGTCGCGGCTGTTCGGAATTGATATGGCATGGCCAGACGATCGACGGTGACGACGGTACCTGAGGCATCTGCGAAAACGAAGGGACGGCGGAGAATGCCAACAGGTTTGAGACAGGCCGGACGAGAATCCTATGAGGGCATGGCGCTGAGGAGCGCGTTCCGGCTCTGGGCAGCGTCCGGTCGGGGCGGCTGCGGCACGGCGGTGTGCGTGGCGCCAGATTCGGGCGCGGCGCGGGTGGTGGCCGTGTGCGTCGGCGCCGCGGCCTCGGAGGCGGCGTCGTCGACGGACAGCGGGTTGATGACTACCGAAGCGGGCGGCCTGCGCACGACGGGCGGCCCGTTTGGGAAGCGTTCCGGATGCGCGGCGTAGGCCGTGTCCAGGGCGACCTGGCGCCGAGCCGCGACATCTTCGACTCGGCCATAGAATACATCAGCAGGTGTGAAGAGCGCAAGTCCAGAATGCTGATGAAGGTCGTTATCCCAGGTGAAGAACTCCTGGCACCACGCTCGTGCGTGAGCCAGCGAGGCAAAGCGGTCCGGATAGTCGGGCTGGTACTTGAGCGTCTTGAACTGCGACTCGGAGAAGGCGTTGTCGTCGCTGACATGAGGCCTGCTGAAGCTACGAACGACGCCGAGCGAGCCGAGGAGCTGGGCGAGCCCCTCCGACCTCATCGCGGAGCCGCGGTCGGCGTGCACCGTGAGCGAGCCGGGCTCGACGTCGTGGCGGGCGACGGTCTCCGCGAACAGGTGCTCGGCGAGCTCTGCGCTCTCGCGCTCGGCGAGCAGCCAGCCGACGGTCATGCGACTGAACAGGTCGAGGGCGACGTACAGGCAGTAGAAGACCCCGGGCAGCGGCCCGCGCAGCTTGGTGATGTCCCACGTCCAGATCTGGTTGGGAGCCGTGGCGGTGAGCGTCGGCTTGGCATGCTTCATCGGCCCACGCTGCGCGCGTCGCCCGCCGCTCTCGCCGGACGCCGCGAGCAGGCGGTACATCGTGCGGATGGAGGCGAGATAGACGCCGCGCGACAGCAGCGTCGCGTAGACCTCTGGCGGGGGCTGGTCGACGAACTCCTCGCTGTGCAGCACGTCGAGCACGGCTTGCCGTTCGGGGTCGCTGAGCCGGCGTGGGCTCGGAGCGGGCCCGGTCAGCGCGGGCGGCTTCGCGGGCTGGGTCTGCCGGTAGAGCGTGGCGCGGCTGACGCCGAGCGCCGCACACGCCTGGGCGATGGGGACGTGCGGGTCATCGAGCTCCTCGATGACGTCCATCAGCGCTCTTCGTCGGTCGTGAGATTGACACCCAGAATGGCAGAGACTTTTTTTTGGAGGTCGATGAGCTTCTCAGCGAGCGCGAGCTTCTCCTCGAGCCGCGCCGAGCGCTTCTCAAGCTCGGCGATGCGCCGGTCCTTCGCGTCGTGCTTCGGCTTGCGGCCGGGCTTGCGCCCCGCGAGAGCCTCGCTGCCGTGAAGGGCGAGCTGCTTGCGCCACGCCGCCAGGAGAAAGCTGTAGATGCCCTCGCGGCGCAGCAGCGCCTCGATGTCCCCGCGCTCGGTGCACGCGGCCGCTGCGCGAACGATGCGCAGCTTCTCAGCCGCCGAGAACTTCCGCCTCTTGCCCGGCTTCGGCAGGGTCTCGACGGCGACGCCACTCGGGCGGGGAGCAGCGCCCTGCGCCGCTGGGGCGGGGGTAGGATCGACGGATCGGAGATGGGAAGGCTTCGGCATGGGTCAGGTCCATTTTCCGCCCTCTCACCACAGATTTCCAGGGGGAGCCTGTCTCACCCGACGTTGGCACAGAGGGGCACCTCGCGAGCTGGCGAACGCCGTGGTTGCGACGCGCGCTGATCCTCGTGCCTGGAAGGTTGGCCCGGTCGGGTCGCGGCACGACCCTGCACGTGCCAGTGCGCTCGCAGCTCGCTCGCCGGCTCAATTGAGCTCGGAACCAGCCGAAATCATGGCGGGGGGTAAGGGGGGCGTGTGCCGTCGCGGCGCGCTGAGCACGCCCAATTGTAATTGACGTCGCATTCGTCGGCAGAACGCCGCTCGCGCGTCGCCTCGTACCCCGCGGGCGCGAAATCCACGCTGAGAAAGCCGAACAGCGCCCTCACGCGTGTCAACCGCTTCATGAGCGCCTGTTCCTGCCGCGACAGCTCGATCTTCCTGGGTGGTCGCCCTCGCATGCCGAAGCTTACGCCACCCAGGGGAATATGTTAAAAAAACTTGTCGAACAGTCCACTAGGCCAGGACCTCAATGCCAACAAGAACCCCTCTTAAGTCGAAATCAAGCACCACGTCCGGCCCCTCGTAGTTTCCGATCAGGTCACGCAGTCGAACGGACTTGGACATCTTGCATGGACTGGTTCCAGGATGAGACGGCAGCCGAAGGTATGCCACATCGGCATCATCCTCGGACACGCGCAACTCGAATCCTCCACCATTCAGTTTTGACTCTGATTCGCTCATTGTGGCGACCTCCACTCCAGGACTGTCTTCAGCTTCAGAGTTCCTTCTTTAACCTGGTAGACGACAGCGCCTCCCTGCCCGAACCCAGGAACAATCACCCGATCGGCGTGCGCAGTATCTCGAATGGCTCCGCTTGGCAGGCCACCCTTTTCGATTCCAGCTCCAAACTCCTGGAGCGCAGCGCGGGCCTCCTTCACGGTGCCAAATCCCGCACGCTCCACTGCCCTTTCGGCAGCATGTGGCATATTGCTATTCACGACCTTGTTGACTGGAATACCCAGTCCTCCCCTTGCGGCCTGAGACGTCGACTTTCCGCCGTTACTGTCCCCACCGGCCGCCGCCATCTGCATGGTGACGACGCCCTGCATCACAGCGGCTTTGCCGCTGACGATGAGCACCGCGCCCACCTCGACGCCTGCTACCGTGACCGGGACCGCCACGGGTGCCGCCGTTCCGCCCGAGCCGACGGTCGCCGCGACGCCGCCGGCAGCCGATCCTCCGGCGATTGCTCCGCCCGCGGCCATCTGAACGACGCCGCCTGCCATCTGCCCCGCTCCCATACCGAGCCGGAACGATTCGGTGTCCCGAGGGGGCGGGAGGAACCCGGCCATATTGCCGACGACGGGAGTCGCGCCAAGCACAAATCCGTACGAGAAACCGAGCACGGTGTCCCCTGCACGCGCCAGGCCCGCTTCGATTTCCTCTGCTGTCGGCCATTGCCCCGTGGGATCCGTGAGCACGAGCGGGTTGTTCCAGGTGTACGTGTACAGCCCCAGGTTGATCGGCCGGTATGCCCCCCCGTTGATCCTGCCGGTCATGTAGTCGGCGAGCACCGGATCCGGGCTCAACCACACCCCGAGCCGCGGCTCGTAGCTCCGCGCCCCGTAGTGGTAGAGCCCCGTCGACAGGTCGAGCTCCTTGCCGTTGAACAGGTACGGCTGCCGGTTCTGGAACCGCGAGTCCGTCTGGTCGGCCCACAGCTCCCCGCTCGGCAGGTACTCCGCGTGCTGGCTCAGCGCCTGGTCCGCGTCCGTGACGTACTGCGTGCTCCCGAGGTGGTCCGGGTGGTAGTACAGCACCGGAGGCACCGGGAGCCAGTCCGCGTCCAGCTTGCTCGCGATCCGCGTCTCCCCCGCGAAGATGTGCTTCGTCGCGTACTGCCCGTTTCGCAGCACCAGGTGCTGGTCGACGTACGCCGTCTCCTCCTCCCCGGCGACCCGGTGCAGGTGCACCCGCCGCTCGCCCGCGCCGTCGTACAGCGCCCGCGAGATCTCCTGGGTGTTCTCCTTGACCAGGACCAGACGACCATCCTCGTCCCACTCCAGGCTGCGCTGAGGACTGCCCCGGTACCTCCACTCGATCTGGCGACCGCTCGCGTCGTACCGCAGCTCCCGCAGCCGCGGCTGCGACTCCGCGACCACGTACTCGTCCACCTCTCTCGGCGCGTGCGGCCTCGGGCCGTTGTACCGGTACGCGTTCCGGTACGTGCTCTCCCGGATCTCGTACTGCTTGTTCCAGCCGCCGCGGCCATCGGAGGCGTACTTCGCGACCTCCTGGCCCTTCTCCTCCACGTTCCCGAGGACGTCGTACTTCAGGCCCAGGTCGTACCGCTCCTGCTCGTTGCCCCGCTCCTGGTAGATCCCCGACGCGTCCGTGAGCTGATTCAGGTCGTCGTACTGGAACCTCTGCTGCGTCGCCGCCACCATCACGCTGCCGCCGAGGCTCTCGTCGTATGGCACCTCGTTGTTCAGCTCCAGGAGGTTGCCGACCAGGTCATACCGGTAGCGCAGCCGCTGGAACGGCCTCGGCGCCCGCCCCATCCACCGCATCTGCGCGCTCTGGTGGTCCGCGTCGACGTCCTCCAGCCTCCGCGTCGACTCGTCGTAGCGGTACCGCGTCTCGACCCCGTTGCCCGCCACCATGCGCACCCGCTGCCCGTGCTCGTCGTACCCGATGTGCTTCAGGTACTCCGTCGTCCTCGGCTCGTTCGGGCGCTGCTGATTGATGCCCTGGTTCTCGCCGGTTGCCGAGATGAGCAACCCGCCGTGATCGTACCCGTAGCGCACGACCTCCTCGCCCGACCCGGGGAAGCGCAGCTCCTGCATCCGCCCCAGCGCGTCGAACGCGTACCGCATCGTCGCCTCATACGGCCCCCGGTGCGGCTCGCGCAGCCTCGGGAACTCCGCCGTCAGCTCCGCCATGTTGCCGAAGCGATCATAACGGTAGCTGCGCGTCCCCGCCGCGCTCGTCTCCTCCTTGACCCGCCCGGCCCGGTTGCCCTTCGCGTCGCCGCCCTCGTTCGGCTTCCCGTACGTGTAGACGACATCCTCCGTCACCGGATAGTCGATCTTCCTCAGCCGGTTGTGCTCGTACTCGTACCGGATGACCTGCCCCCGCTGGGCGAGCTCCGCGTCCTGCTTCGCGCGCAGGTTGCCGACCAGGTCGTACCGCCACTCGGTTCGCCCCGCGTCCGGGCTCACCAGCTCCACCATGCGGCCCACCGTGTCGTAGGCCGCCTGCGTCACGTTCCCGTTCGCGTCCGTTACACGCTCCAGCTCGTCGAGCGGGTTGTGCTCGTACCGCGTCACGATCTGCCGCTCCACCCCCTCGATCCGGTTGAACTCCTCCACCACCCCGATCCGGCCACCGACGTCCCGGTACGTATTGCGCACCTTGCCGTTCGCGTCGATCACCATCTCCTCGAACAGCAGCCGCCCCTCGAACACCGACAGGTCGTGCTCAACCGCCGTCCGCGCGTACCCGTCCGGCGCGTTCGTGTCCGGCCGCTCCACCAGCCGCACCCGAGACAGCACGTCGTGCTGCAGGTGCGTCGGGCGCAGCATCTCCACCGATACGAACGCCGTGTCCGGCTCCGTGCTGAACACCGGCTGCCCCTGGTCCACCACGCGACCGAGCGCGTCGAACGCCACCGCCCCGCTCACGCTCATCCCCACCTCGGTCCCCGTGCCCGTGTCCCGCTCCAGGTCCTTCTTGGTCTGCAGCACCCGCCCCAGACCGTCCGCGAACGTCACCGTCACGATCGGGTCGCCCGGATGCTGCATGTCCTTGTGACTCGTCTTCGCCCACGCCGGCAGCGCCGCGACTCGATCCGTGGTTTAATTCAGAAGCTCCGGAGGTCGGGATCTTCACTGGACCGGACTTGCGACATCAAATCCGGGTATTCTCGAACGAGCCGCCTCGCTGCGATTGCTCCGTATCGCCGAACAAGCGCGTCTTCATGCCTCAGCATCGTGGCAACCGTCACAGGATCAATTGAATCACCAACAGTCAAGGTCATAAGCGCTTGTCGATGCGTCTCATAGCGCTGTCCCCAATGCTCAAAATACCGTCGAACTGCATCGAGCTGCGAGATGTCGGCATTAGCCATCAGTCGCATAGCAAGACGCCGCAACGCGTCGTCCGCGCTTCGCAACATTCGGACCACATGCGCAAACTTCTCGGCATGCTCACCCTTGCCACAGACCGCAAGAACTTCCATCGCATACCACTGAACATGCCTATCTGTGGAACTCACCAACGGAACAATATCGTCAATTACACTCGAAGCTTTGCCACCCAACTCAGACGCAACAAATGACGCCGCTCGCTGAACAAACGCGTCCTCACTTCTCAGGAGAGGGCGAAGCGTTTCCAGCGGAAGCCCCTCAAAATATCTTTGCAGAAGAGCATATGCCCGACCACCCTCGTCGAATTTGCGCGAATCTGCCAGCAGGTCGCTGATTAGCTGCTCTCCATCACTGCTCTGTGTCATCGGTCCTCTAGGTGTTTCTCGATGTGCAGAATGAGCTGCTGTTCCGCCGTCTGGCGTTGGCCATGCGGCTTGTGCGGCCCCGATAGCCAGCCGACATTCACACTCGGCATCAGGAACGAACCCAAATGAACAGCACCAAACAGCCACAGTCAGCACCCAACAAGACCACCAATGCGATTTCAACACCGCGCCCTACGCATCGGGCCCCACATAGATGTCACTACTTGGTGGTGGCGGCATCGAGGACCATCCCATTGCCTCAATCAGTTTTACTGAGAGGCGCCGCACCTCAGACCATTCTGGATCGTGACGAAGCGCATCGTCTGTCCAGAACCGAATATTTTCAGGGCCACTCATCGCGTCTAGCTTGTCATCAAGCGCCTTGAGGTGTGCATCCTGTTCATCAGTTAAGAGCACCAACCTGACATTTGAAGGGATCTTGCGAACACACTCTTCAAACTCGAGAGCCAACTCGTCCGCCACACATACGAAGGGTGGAAACAAGGAGCGTTGCACATCAAACTCCTGCGCCAATGCCCGAACGGCCCACTCGAGTTCTTTAATTCGCTCGTCCACCTTTTTGCTCCGAACCGCTCATCGAGCCCGCCTAATCGGGATTATTTTCGCCTTATCGCCCGGCCCTGGCACATAGGTACGCGGGTTCACGACTTTAATCGTGCCTCGCGTGCTGGTGGAGATATTCACATACGGGCCACCGTGTCGTCCGCCGCCAGGATGCATACGAATCTGCGTAAGC
Organism: Sorangium sp. So ce1036; assembly: GCF_051369805.1. NCBI lineage: Bacteria > Pseudomonadati > Myxococcota > Polyangiales > Polyangiaceae > Sorangium > Sorangium sp. So ce1036. The sequence continues at coordinate 1,375,471 of NZ_JBBMOX010000002.1, read as the reverse complement.
TGAGGATGGCCTGCGACATCAATAACCTCGGCAAGTTTGGATCCTTTCGTCGAGGCTCGGACCGTAGCCTTAAAACCCTCCGCGTTCAACACCTCCGCGACTTCCGTTGCCGACTTCCCCCACAACGATTCCGGGTCCGACAAGATTTTAGCCACAGTCAAGCCCGCTCCCCGCCTTGCGGAGTCTCGCGGTGGCTCTGGTGTTTCCGCCGCAGGAGGCGCGGGCGGCTTGGGCGGATCCTTCGCTCCATCCCCTCCCGCCGCCGGCGGCGGCGGTGGCGCCGGCACAGCAGCGGGAGGTGCCGGGGCAGGCGCAGACTCGGAGGGCTTTGGTGGATCTCCGCCCGTGACAGCGCCGTAGATCAGATATCCACCATAACCTACGGCTCCTACAATAACCCCGCCCGCGACGATCAGCTCTCCGACCGGCGTCGGCTCGGCCAATGCCGCCGCCGCGGCCGTGGCGAGAACCTTCTCCCATTCAGGAGAAACGTTCCACCGACCGTTCGGATCCCTGATGATTACGGGATTGTTCCAGGTGTACGTGTACAGCCCCAGGTTGATCGGCCGGTACGCCCCTCCGTTGATCCTCCCGATCATGTAGTCGGCGAGCACCGGATCCGGGCTCAACCACACCCCGAGCCGCGGCTCGTAGCTCCGCGCCCCGTAGTGGTAGAGCCCCGTCGACAGGTCGAGCTCCTTGCCGTTGAACAGGTACGGCTGCCGGTTCTGGAACCGCGAGTCCGTCTGGTCGGCCCACAGCTCCCCGCTCGGCAGGTACTCCGCGTGCTGGCTCAGCGCCTGGTCCGCGTCCGTGACGTACTGCGTGCTCCCGAGGTGGTCCGGGTGGTAGTACAGCACCGGAGGCACCGAGAGCCAGTCCGCGTCCAGCTTGCTCGCGATCCGCGTCTCCCCCGCGAAGATGTGCTTCGTCGCGTACTGCCCGTTCCGCAGCACCAGGTGCTGGTCGACGTACGCCGTCTCCTCCTCCCCGGCGACCCGGTGCAGGTGCACCCGCCGCTCGCCCGCGCCGTCGTACAGCGCCCGCGATATCTCCTGGTTGTTCTCCTTGACCAGGACCAGACGACCGTCCTCGTCCCACTCCAGGCTGCGCTGCTGACTGCCCCGGTACCGCCACTCGATCTGGCGACCGCTCGCGTCGTACCGCAGCTCCCGCAGCCGCGGCTGCGACTCCGCGACCACGTACTCGTCCACCTCTCTCGGCGCGTGCGGCCTCGGGCCGTTGTACCGATACGCGTTCCGGTACGTGCTCTCCCGGATCTCGTACTGCTTGTTCCAGCCGCCGCGGCCATCGGAGGCGTACTTCGCGACCTCCTGGCCCTTCTCCTCCACGTTCCCGAGGACGTCGTACTTCAGGCCCAGGTTGTACCGCTCCTGCTCGTTGCCCCGCTCCTGGTAGATCCCCGACGCGTCCGTGAGCTGATTCAGGTCGTCGTACTGGAACCTCTGCTGCGTCGCCGCCACCATCACGCTGCCGCCGAGGCTCTCGTCGTATGGCACCTCGTTGTTCAGCTCCAGGAGGTTGCCGACCAGGTCATACCGATAGCGCAGCCGCTGGAACGGCCTCGGCGCCCGCCCCATCCACCGCATCTGCGCGCTCTGGTGGTCCGCGTCGACGTCCTCCAGCCTCCGCGTCGACTCGTCGTAGCGGTACCGGGTCTCGACCCCGTTGCCCGCCACCATGCGCACCCGCTGCCCGTGCTCGTCGTACCCGATGTGCCTCAGGTACTCCGTCGTCCTCGGCTCGTTCGGGCGCTGCTGATTGATGCCCTGGTTCTCGCCGGTTGCCGTGATGAGCAGCCCGCCGTGATCGTACAGGGTATGAACGTGGTGTGGCCTCGCTGCCGGACGCTGCGCGAAGGACTGGAGCGGAGACGAGAGGTGGACTGGAGCGGAGTGGCACGAGCGCGCGGCAGAAAGGCGTCGTGTCGTGGGGGCGTCGTCTGCCGCGCGCAGGCAGCGCGCGGGCGAGGCGCAGGGAGGCGGAGCGGAGCCTGGGGGGACGAAGCGCGCCTCGCCCGCTTGCCGCCCTGAGGGGGAGAGGAGAACGCGGCCGTTGGGGAATCGAGGCGCCAGGGAGGCCCTCGGAGCGAGCCGACGACCCCGAGCTGACAAAGGACTTGCAAAGGCGTCGTCCCATGCTGGCCTCCCTCGCACCGGGCATGGGACGGGGTGAGACGCTGTCTCAACCAAACGTGCGGTGCGAGGGGGTCGTTCACCCCGGGGTCGGTCGGTTACGAGTATGGGTCCAGAACCCGCTGTCGTATGTGACCGCCCCTCCGGCCCACCCGGTTGAGCTGGGAGCTCGAATAGGTAGGTGCCGTACGACCTGTTGTTTCGTCGGCGTGCTGGACCGTCGGCCTCGAGGGCCATCCAGCTCGCCGGGTCCCGCGAAGGGGACTCGCTCGCCTGGGCACCCGGGCAGCACGACCCCGCTCGCACCGCACGAGGTGAATCATGACTGTCGTGGGGTTGGATGTCGGTGATCATCACGTCCCGCGTCCGATCGGTGAAGACCGCGGCCGCGTGATCGCCAGCGTTCACCGTTCACCGCCCGCACCACCTGCGCCGATCTGGGCCCCGCTCGCCTCCGCAGCGTAGACGTTGGGCCCGCCGAAAAGTCGAAGGCCCGAGGGCTGCCACCCTCGGGCCTTCTGGAGCTCCGCCTTGTCGGAGTCCCCCACCCTCATCACAAGCCGGGCTCCAGGTCCAGAAATCGGCGGCATGGAGCTCGTTGCCTTCGTCCACCTACCGCCTCGCCCTCTGCGCCTGCTGCCGCGTCCAGCTTCGCCTCTGCCGTCGCTGCGATCGCGGCCAGCGCCTCTGCCTCGACTGCCGCCCGCTCCGGCGTCGTGAGTCGCTCCGCCGCGCCGGCGCCGCCTATCGGACCCGGCTTCGCGCTCGCCGCCTCCATGCCGCTCGCCAGGCCCGGTACCGCGAGCGGCAGCGGGACAAGTTCTCGGCGCAGAAAGTGACGCATCACAGGGTGACGGAAGCCGCGGCCGCGTCGATGTCCCAGGTCGCGCCGGAGATCACCCCCGGCCGAAAGGACAACGATGACGATCGGATCCGAGATGTCGGCCGCTGCTCGCTCTGCGGAGCGCGGCTTCCACACTGGGCCATGCGCGAGCGGCGCGCTCGGCCAGCTCTCCACCGACGCGCTCCCCGCGTCCCACGAGGGCCTCCGCGGTGACGGGAGGTGGCGGTGATCGCCAAGGAGAAGGAGGCCGAGATCCTGCGCCTCTACCACGGCGAGAAGTGGCCCGTTGGCACCATCGCCAGCCAGCTCGGGCTGCACCACACCACCGTGCAGCGCGTGCTCGGGCAAGCGGGCGTCGACCCGAAGGTCGTCGCGCCGCGCCCGTCCATGGTCGACCCGTTCGTGCCCTTCATCGTCGAGCAGCTCGGCAAGTATCCCTCGCTGCGCTCGAGTCGCCTCTTCGTCATGCTCAAGGAGCGCGGCTATCCGGGCGGTCCGGATCATCTGCGCCGAGTGATCTGCCGTCTCCGCCCCAAGAGGCCGGCGGAGGCATTCCAGCGGCTCCGCACGTTGCCGGGCGAGCAAGCGCAGGTTGACTGGGCGCACTTCGGCAAACTGGCTGTCGGCCGGGCTCGGCGACCGCTCTGGGCCTTCGTCATGGTGCTCAGTTACTCGCGGCGGATCTTCCTGCGCTTCTTCCCGGGCGCGGCGATGCCCTTCTTCGTGCGCGGACACGTCGAGGCGTTCGCCGACTTCGGCGGCGTGCCGCGCGTGCTGCTCTACGACAACCTCAAGAGCGCCGTCGTCGAGCGCCACGGCGACGCGATCCGGTTCCACCCCATGCTGCTGGATCTCTCAGCCCATTACCGCTTCGAGCCGCGCCCCGTCGCCGTCGCCCGCGGTAACGAGAAGGGCCGCGTCGAGCGCGCCATCCGCTATGTCCGTGAGGCGTTCTTCGAGGCCCGGGCCTACGCCGACCTCGACGATCTCAACCGGCAAGCGGCCGAGTGGACAAGCTCCGCGGCGCTCGATCGCTCCTGGGTCGAGGACCGCAGCCGCACCGTGCGCCAGGCCTTCGACGACGAGCGCAGCGTGCTCTTGCAACACCCCGACACGCCGTTCCCGGCCCACGAGCGCGTCGAGGTCGAGATCGGAAAGACCCCCTACGCGCGCTTCGATCTCAACGACTACTCCGTCCCCCACGACCGCACGCGCCGCACGCTGGTCGTCTTCGCCGACCTCGATCAGGTGCGCATCGTCGACGCCAACGAGATCGTCGCGACCCACGCCCGCTCGTGGGACCGTGGCCAGCAGATCGAGCAGCCCGAGCACATCCAGCGCCTCGTCGACGAAAAGCGCCGCGCCCGCGAGCACCGCGGCCTCGATCGCCTCGCCCGCGCCGCCCGCAGCAGCCAGGCCTTCCTGCGCATCGTCGCCGAGCGCGGCGACAACGTCGGCAGCGCGATCGCTCGGCTTCTGCAGATGCTCGACGCCGTCGGCGCCGCCGAGCTCGAAGAGGCCCTCGTCGAGGTGCTCGAGCGCGACACGATCCACGTCGGAGCCGTCCGCCAGGTGATCGACCGCCGCCGCTCCGAGCGCCGTCTGCCGCCTCCGGTCTCGATCCCCGTCACGCGCGGCCAGCACGCCAACGTCGTCGTCACGCCGCATTCACTCGCCACCTACGACGCCCTGAAGAAGGACTCGACGCCATGACCGACTTGACGCCCACCGAGACCAAGTCCCGTCTCAAGAGACTCGGTCTCTTCGGCCTGCTCGCCTGCTTGGATGAGCTCGCCGACAAGCCCTGGCTTCACGAGGTGCTCGCCATCGAGGAGCGCGAGCGCCACAAGCGCAGTCTCGAACGCCGCCTCAAGAACTCCCGCGTCGCCACCTTCAAGCCCATGAGCGACTTCGACTGGTCCTGGCCCAAGAAGATCGACCGCGAGGCCGTCGACGACCTGTTCACCCCCGGTTTCGTCGCCACCGGCCACAACGCCGTGCTCGTCGGCCCCAACGGCGTCGGCAAGACCATGATCCTCAAGAACGTCGCTCACCAGGCTGTCGTCCGGGGCCACACGGTCCGCTTCTCGACCGCGAGCGACATGCTCGCCGACCTCGCCGCGCAGGAATCCTCCGCCGCGCTCGCGCGAAGGCTGCGCCGCTACACGGTCCCCGCGCTTCTCTGCATCGATGAGGTTGGCTACCTCTCCTACGATAGCCGCTACGCCGACCTGCTCTTCGAGGTCGTCACCCGTCGCTACGAGGCGCGGAGGCCGATCCTGCTCAGCACGAACAAGGCCTTCTCCGACTGGGGCCAAGTCTTCCCGCACGCCGCGTGCGTCGTCACGCTCGTCGACCGGCTCGTGCACCGCGCCGAGGTGATCGAGATCGAGGCCGAGAGCTACCGGCTCAAGGAAGCCAAGGAGCTGAGCGCCCTCCGCACCAAGCAGCGCCGCGCCAAGAAGCGCTGAGCCGCCTCTTTCCCGGGATACCTCACCGGCATCGGACGTGGATTTCACCGGTGAACTTCACCGGCAGCCGACACGATCTTCACCGGCATCGACTGCGGATTTCACCGGTGAACTTCACCGAATTCCCGCGGGTTGCCGGGATCATCAACAGTTGGATGTCCACAAGCGTGTGGTAGAGGCCGTGGTGCTTCGCGCCGAGGACGACCGCATCCTGCATCGGGAGCGCTTCGAGTGCACCCGAGAGGAGCTCGTTCGCTTTGCGACGAAGCGGCTGGGTCCGAATGCCCGTGTGGCGCTGGAGGCCACGACGAACACGTGGAGCATTGTCGAGCTTCTGCGGCCGTACACCGGCGAGCTCGTCGTCTCCAATCCGATGCGCACGCGCGCCATCGCGGAGGCCAAGGTGAAGACGGACAAGGTCGACGCGCTGGTGTTGGCTCAACTGTTGCGGGCCGACTTCTTGCCCCGGGTGTGGCAGCCGGACGGAATGACGCAAGCTCGCCGGCGGCTGACCGCTCGCCGTGCGTCGCTGGTCTCCGATCGGACGCGCGTCAAGAACCGCATTCACGCGGTGCTGCACCAGCGGTTGATGGAGCCACCGGTCAGCGACCTGTTTGGAACGAAGGGCATGCGCTGGCTTCAGATGCTGGAGCTCGACGCCGCGGGGCGCCTCGCCATCGACAGCGAGCTGAGATTGCTGCGTCAGATCGAGATAGAGATGACAGCCGTGGATGAGGCGCTCGCGGAAGATGGGTACGATGACCCACGGGTGCGGCTGCTCATGACGCTGCCGGGGGTCGATGTGGCGGTGGCGCAGACGCTGCTGGCGACGCTTGGTGACATTCAGCGCTTCAAAGATCCCGACGCTGCTGCGAGTTACATGGGGCTCGTGCCCTCGACCCGACAGTCGGCGGAGCATTGCTACCACGGCCCGATCACCAAGCAGGGCAAAGGGCAGGCGCGCTGGATGCTTGTGCAAGCGGCTCAGCATCTGTCCGCGCACCCTGGTCCCTTGGGCGTCTTCTTCCGCCGCCTCGCCAAGAAGAAGAACCGCAACGTGGCGGTGGTAGCGACGGCGCGCAAGCTCGTCACGATTGCCTGGCATATGCTGAAGAACAACGAACCCTACCGCTACGCCATCCCGCGCTCGACGGAGACCAAGCTCTCCAGAATGCGGGTGAAGGCGACCGGCGAGCGGCTCCGGCCCGGGCTGCCGAAGGGACAGCCGCGGCCCAAGGCCTACGGCTCGGGCGTGCGCACCCGCACCGTACCGGCGCTCGACACGATCTACGAGCGCGAGGGGCTGCCGCCGATCGCACCGCTGTCCGACGGCGAGTTGCGCATGCTGCGCCAGCAGAAGGTGCTCAAGCACGTCGCGCAGACCAGCCGCCCTCAGCGGCTGCCTCGTCGCGCTGCGGCGCCCGAGCCGCCCGACGTGCCTGGGGCCGTTTCGCCTCGGTGCCCTGGCCCGCGACCGTCCGCCGGGCGAGCGCCCGCGGCACCGCGGCGGGCCAAGTCCACGCAGACCCCTTCTCTCGGCCGGAGGTCGACGTGAATCGCTGTCCCGAGCTTGACACGTTCATAGGTACCCGTAGCGCACGACCTCCTCGCCCGACCCGGGGAAGCGCAGCTCCTGCATCCGCCCCAGCGCGTCGAACGCGTACCGCATCGTCGCCTCGTACGGACCCCGGTGCGGCTCGCGCAGCCTCGGGAACTCCGCCGTCAGCTCCGCCACATTGCCGAATCGATCATACCCGTAGCTGCGCGTCCCCGCCGCGCTCGTCTCCTCCTTGACCCGCCCGGCCCGGTTGCCCTTCGCGTCGCCGCCCTCGTTCGGCGCGCCGTACGTGTAGACGACATCCTCCGTCACCGGATAGTCGATCTTCCTCATCCGCTAAATCCAGGCCGCCGAACAACTCGACAGTTTCGCTTGATCGCATACGTGACCCCATCACATTCCAATCATACCAAAACCCACAATCACAGCATTAATCCACAATCTCAAAAATATCCGGCGGATAGATGTAATCATCTCCCGTATCGTCCACAATTCTATACCAACCGCGCTCCATATTTAGAACCTCGTACACTCGCCCTCTAGTCAAACTAACCATTTCTCCCGAGCCAAATTCCCGCACCAGTGCCCCCCCTCGCTCCCGGAGGAAAGGGCGATTGTTGACGCAGCGAACCCTCATTAATCCAGCCATTTCTTTACCTTGAACTCGACACGGCCTACACCGTGCCCCTGGTACCAGTGAACTTCTGCACGTCCGATTCCGCCACCAACTCGCTCAACAGCTGCAACACCTTTCATCTTGTACCAATTCGCTGGCTTGCCTCCATACTCGCGCACCAGCCTGTTGACCTCTCTGATTCCTCGCCCAGAGGCAATTCTTTCCACCTGAGTTATTTCTCGACTCACCAACCTCCCGCCGCCGCGCACGAAGAGATCTTTTGCAGCAGCTCCCAAGGACTGCGGGAGATGTATAACATCGCCTGCCTTCTTCGCAGCAGCTACCACCTCCGCATTTGCACCAGCCTTCAGTGCGGCAATTCTGACAATGGCTTTTCTGCCGATCTTGGCCAAGGTGGTGGCTGCACTCATACCCACTACATCAATCGGATCGATCAGCGACGCCTCCAGCGGCTTGTCCTCGGCCGCGGTTCGCGTTCGATCGATCTCCTGCCAATGCTGCAGGCGAGTACCTAAGCTCATGCATGAGGCCGAGGCGCATTGGTCGACGAGCTGCGTGGAGACTTGAGAGCTCACATCCTCTGGCGCTACGAACTCTTGGCAGACACCGTCGACACATGTCTCAGCGAGCCCCGTTGGATCGACGAATTTCAGCGGATTATTCCGCGTGTACGTAAATAGCCCTAGATGAATCGGGTCGTACACGCCGCCGTTCGGCGCCCCCCGCATGTACTGGTCGAGGATCGGATCCGGGCTCAACCACACCCCGAGCCGCGGCTCGTAGCTCCGCGCCCCGTAGTGGTAGAGCCCCGTCGACAGGTCGAGCTCCTTGCCGTTGAACAGGTACGGCTGCCGGTTCTGGAACCGCGAGTCCGTCTGGTCGGCCCACAGCTCCCCGCTCGGCAGGTACTCCGCGTGCTGGCTCAGCGCCTGGTCCGCGTCCGTGACGTACTGCGTGCTCCCGAGGTGGTCCGGGTGGTAGTACAGCACCGGAGGCACCGGGAGCCAGTCCGCATCCAGCTTGCTCGCGATCCGCGTCTCCCCCGCGAAGATGTGCTTCGTCGCGTACTGCCCGTTCCGCAGCACCAGGTGCTGATCGACGTACGCCGTCTCCTCCTCCCCGGCCACCCGGTGCAGGTGCACCCGCCGCTCGCCCGCGCCGTCGTACAGCGCCCGCGAGATCTCCTGGGTGTTCTCCTTGACCAGGACCAGACGACCATCCTCGTCCCACTCCAGGCTTCGCTGATGATTGCCCCGGTACCGCCACTCGATCTGGCGACCGCTCGCGTCGTACCGCAGCTCCCGCAGCCGCGGCTGCGACTCCGCGACCACGTACTCGTCCACCTCTCTCGGCGCGTGCGGCCTCGGGCCGTTGTACCGGTACGCGTTCCGGTACGTGCTCTCCCGGATCTCGTACTGCTTGTTCCAGCCACCGCGGCCATCGGAGGCGTACTTCGCGACCTCCTGGCCCTTCTCCTCCACGTTCCCGAGGACGTCGTACTTCAGGCCCAGGTTGTACCGCTCCTGCTCGTTGCTTCGCTCCTGGTAGATCCCCGACGCGTCCGTGAGCTGATTCAGGTCGTCGTACTGGAACCTCTGCTGCGTCGCCGCCACCATCACGCTGCCGCCGAGGCTCTCGTCGTATGGCACCTCGTTGTTCAGCTCCAGGAGGTTGCCGACCAGGTCATACCGGTAGCGCAGCCGCTGGAACGGCCTCGGCGCCCGCCCCATCCACCGCATCTGCGCGCTCTGGTGGTCCGCGTCGACGTCCTCCAGCCTCCGCGTCGACTCGTCGTAGCGGTACCGCGTCTCGACCCCGTTGCCCGCCACCATGCGCACCCGCTGCCCGTGCTCGTCGTACCCGATGTGCTTCAGGTACTCCGTCGTCCTCGGCTCGTTCGGGCGCTGCTGATTGATGCCCTGGTTCTCGCCGGTCGCCGTGATGAGCAGCCCGCCGTGATCGTACCCGTAACGCACGACCTCCTCGCCCGACCCGGGGAAGCGCAGCTCCTGCATCCGCCCCAGCGCGTCGAACGCGTACCGCATCGTCGCCTCGTACGGCCCCCGGTGCGGCTCGCGCAGCCTCGGGAACTCCGCCGTCAGCTCCGCCACGTTGCCGAATCGATCATACCCGTAGCTGCGCGTCCCCGCCGCGCTCGTCTCCTCCTTCACCCGCCCGGCGCGGTTGCCCTTCGCGTCGCCGCCCTCGTTCGGCGCGCCGTACGTGTAGACGACATCCTCCGTCACCGGATAGTCGATCTTCCTCAGCCGGTTGTGCTCGTACTCGTACCGGATGAGCTGCCCCCGCTGGGCGAGCTCCGCGTCCTGCTTCGCGCGCAGGTTGCCGACCAGGTCGTACCGCCACTCGGTCCGCCCCGCGTCCGGGCTCACCAGCTCCACCATGCGGCCCACCGTGTCGTAGGCCGCCTGCGTCACGTTCCCGTTCGCGTCCGTTACACGCTCCAGCTCGTCGAGCGGGTTGTGCTCGTACCGCGTCACGATCTGCCGCTCCACCCCTTCGATCCGATTGAACTCCTCCACCGCACCGATCCGGCCACCGACGTCTCGGTAGGTGTTGCGCACCTTGCCGTTCGCGTCGATCACCATTTCCTCGAACAGCAGCCGCCCCTCGAACATCGACAGGTCGTGCTCGATCGCCGTCCGCGCGTACCCGTCCGACCCGTTCGTGTCCGGCCGCTCCACCAGCCGCACCCGCGACAGCACGTCGTGCTGCATGTGCGTCGGGCGCAGCATCTCCACCGCCACGAACGCCGTGTCCGGCTCGGTGCTGAACACCGGCTGCCCCTGGTCCTCCACGCGAACGAGCGCGTCAAGTGCCACCGCCCCGTCCTAACAGCGGCATCAGACCCCTACACCAATCCACGAACCAAGGGTGACTAGTCGCAACGGGGCAAACAAAACGACCAACTCGAACGAACTCCGTAGCGAGCCCACACAACGAGCTCAACACGTAAGCCACCGGAACAACGGTCACACCTTTCGGGTGCCTATCAGGGTCGACAAGACGACGACATTCCACCACCACAATGCTACCATCCACCCGAAACGCGACGCTTTGCTCGATTCCTTGCTCGTAAAAGTCTAACTTAGCCAACGCACCAGCCTTGATACCACGAATAACATCAGGAAGTTGCTCCATGACCACACACAGATCTGTGTCCACCGTCACTGGCCACAATTCATCGGAACAGATCGCAACACGAAACTCAACACCTGGAATATCATGAATCACAGAGCAAACATCGTGGATTATTGACCTAACATCGTCCAATTCATTATCGTAGATCCGCACCTCCTCCTCGACCAAACGAACGCAACGCGGAACAACCAACTGAATCACAAACCCCATGTTCACTCTATCGGATATGCGGTTTTATATCCGCCGTTCGGCGCAGGCACCAAAACGGCCTTAGTAGCAGGCACTATCGCACCGTCAGAACGAACGACTTGCCCTAGACCTTTGGGAATCTCAACAACCTTGACCTCAGCTATAGATGACCTCTGCTCCGCGAGGAACGTTGCAGCCGCATCGTTATCTAACCATTGTCCCTGCGGTTCCTTAGTACCTGCCGCTCGACCAGTGAGCCTGGCGGTATTCTTCGCCCCTGCCCCATGCCTCTCAAACGAGTGCCCATAGGTAGGTACACTTTTGGGGTTACCCCACTTCAGTTGTCCTCCGGCAGCGCTACTCCCTCCTTTGTTTCCACCCGTAGCCGCCATCTGCATGGTCACGGCGCCCTGCATGACAGCGGCACTGCCGCTTGCAATGAGCACCCCCGCCGCCTCGACGCCTGCCACCGCGACCGGGACCGCTACAGGCGCCGCCGTTCCGCCCGAGCCGACCGTCGCCGCGACGCCGCCGGCAGCCGATCCTCCGGCGATCGCTCCGCCTGCGGCCATCTGAACGACGCCACCTGCGATCTGCCCCGCGCCCATGCCGAGTCGAAACGACTCTGTGTCTCGCGGGGGTGGGAGGAACCCGGCCATATTGCCGACGACGGGAGTCGCGCCGAGCACAAATCCGTACGAGAAGCCGAGCACGGTGTCCCCTGCACGCGCCAGGCCCGCTTCGATTTCCTCTGCTGTCGGCCATTGCCCCGTGGGATCCGTGAGCACAAGCGGGTTGTTCCAGGTGTACGTGTACAGCCCCATGTTGATCGGCCGGTACACCCCCCCGTTGATCCTGCCGGTCATGTAGTCGGCGAGCACCGGATCCGGGCTCAACCACACCCCGAGCCGCGGCTCGTAGCTCCGCGCCCCGTAGTGGTAGAGCCCCGTCGACAGGTCGAGCTCCTTGCCGTTGAACAGGTACGGCTGCCGGTTCTGGAACCGCGAGTCCGTCTGGTCGGCCCACAGCTCCCCGCTCGGCAGGTACTCCGCGTGCTGGCTCAGCGCCTGGTCCGCGTCCGTGACGTACTGCGTGCTCCCGAGGTGGTCCGGGTGGTAGTACAGCACCGGAGGCACCGGGAGCCAGTCCGCGTCCAGCTTGCTCGCGATCCGCGTCTCCCCCGCGAAGAGGTGCTTCGTCGCGTACTGCCCGTTCCGCAGCACCAGGTGCTGGTCGACGTACGCCGTCTCCTCCTCCCCGGCGACCCGGTGCAGGTGCACCCGCCGCTCGCCCGCGCCGTCGTACAGCGCCCGCGAGATCTCCTGATTGTTCTCCTTGACCAGGACCAGACGACCATCCTCGTCCCACTCCAGGCTGCGCTGAGGACTGCCCCGGTACCGCCACTCGATCTGGCGACCGCTCGCGTCGTACCGCAGCTCCCGCAGCCGCGGCTGTGACTCCGCGACCACGTACTCGTCCACCTCTCTCGGCGCGTGCGGCCTCGGGCCGTTGTACCGATACGCGTTCCGGTACGTGCTCTCCCGGATCTCGTACTGCTTGTTCCAGCCGCCGCAGCCATCGGAGGCGTACTTCGCGACCTCCTGGCCCTTCTCCTCCACGTTCCCGAGGACGTCGTACTTCAGGCCCAGGTTGTACCGCTCCTGCTCGTTGCCCCGCTCCTGGTAGATCCCCGACGCGTCCGTGAGCTGATTCAGGTCGTCGTACTGGAACCTCTGCTGCGTCGCCGCCACCATCACGCTGCCGCCGAGGCTCTCGTCGTATGGCACCTCGTTGTTCAGCTCCAGGAGGTTGCCGACCAGGTCATACCGGTAGCGCAGCCGCTGGAACGGCCTCGGCGCCCGCCCCATCCACCGCATCTGCGCGCTCTGGTGGTCCGCGTCGACGTCCTCCAGCCTCCGCGTCGACTCGTCGTAGCGGTACCGCGTCTCGACCCCGTTGCCCGCCACCATGCGCACCCGCTGCCCGTGCTCGTCGTACCCGATGTGCTTCAGGTACTCCGTCGTCCTCGGCTCGTTCGGGCGCTGCTGATTGATGCCCTGGTTCTCGCCGGTCGCCGTGATGAGCAGCCCGCCGTGATCGTACCCGTAACGCACGACCTCCTCGCCCGACCCGGGGAAGCGCAGCTCCTGCATCCGCCCCAGCGCGTCGAACGCGTACCGCATCGTCGCCTCGTACGGCCCCCGGTGCGGCTCGCGCAGCCTCGGGAACTCCGCCGTCAGCTCCGCCACGTTGCCGTATCGATCATACCCGTAGCTGCGCGTCCCCGCCGCGCTCGTCTCCTCCTTGACCCGCCCGGCCCGGTTGCCCTTCGCGTCGCCGCCCTCGTTCGGCGCACCGTACGTGTAGACGACATCCTCCGTCACCGGATAGTCGATCTTCCTCAGCCGGTTGTGATCGTACTCGTACCGGATGAGCTGCCCCCGCTCGGCGAGCGCCGCGTCCTGCTTCGCGCGCAAATTGCCGACCAGGTCGTACCTCCACTCGGTCCGCCCCGCGTCCGGGCTCACCAGCTCCACCATGCGGCCCACCGTGTCGTAGGCCGCCTGCGTCACGTTCCCGTTCGCGTCCGTTACACGCTCCAGCTCGTCGAGCGGGTTGTGCTCGTACCGCGTCACGATCTGCCGCTCCACCCCCTCAATCCGGTTGAACTCCTCCACCACCCCGATCCGGCCACCGACGTCCCGGTACGTATTGCGCACCTTGCCGTTCGCGTCGATCACCATCTCCTCGAACAGCAGCCGCCCCTCGAACACCGACAGGTCGTGCTCGATCGCCGTCCGCGCGTACCCGTCCGGCGCGTTCGTGTCCGGCCGCTCCACCAGCCGCACACGCGACAGCACGTCGTGCTGCAGGTGCGTCGGGCGCAGCATCTCCACCGCCACGAATGCCGTGTCCGGCTCCGTGCTGAACACCGGCTGCCCCTGGTCCACCACGCGACCGAGCGCGTCGAACGCCACCGCCCCGCTCACGCTCATCCCCACCTCGGTCCCCGTGCCCGTGTCCCGCTCCAGGTCCTTCTTGGTCTGCAGCACCCGCCCCAGCCCGTCCGCGAACGTCACCGTCACGATCGGGTCGCCCGGGTGCTGCACGTCCTTGTGGCTCGTCTTCGCCCACGCAGGCAGCGCCACCGACAGGTCCGGCTGCAACGCGTACTCGAACCCGACCGTCGGCTCCCCCGCGGCGCCCAGCGCGTCCAGCTCCTCCGCGCTCCAGACCTTGCTCGGTTCGCACCCGACCGGCACCGCGCTCTCTTCCGCAAGGTCGCTCGGCCCCCAGACCGCGCTCAGCCGGCCGAACTCGTCGTACCGGTGCACCATCGTGTGGCCGTTGACATCGGTCTCCTGCGCGATCGTGCCGTACAGGAGGTTCGGCACGCTGTTCGAGTGATACCCGAAGCTGTCGCTCACGCACGTGCGGAAGCTGTGCGTCGTCGCGTCGTAACCGTAAGTCCACGTCGCCTCCGCGTCCGGCGTCTCGTCCCGCAGCTTACCGTCGGAGACGCCGTCTGTTAGCGTGCTCCTACCATTTTATTTTGTGAGCGAATACGCCCTCGCGAGGCACTGAAGGTATTTCGTACCACTGTCTACCCTTGTAATCTCATTCAGTCGCAGCAGCGTCTTGTACTTATCAAGGGTGCGCGCGGTTCCCCACTGTCGAAGAACGAGAAAATTATCGTCGATCTCATCAGGCTCTCCTGAAAGGGCCAGCGCCGGATCCAAGGCCTCAACGTATAGGGTCACTGCTCCGTAACGACGACCAAGAACCGTCATCGCCGCCGAAAGCTCAACCAAGCAAACATCATCCAACGGAGGACAGACTTCGTCATAAACAAGCATTTCCCCAACCATTAGCAGCTCTCGATCGTGGGCCCGCACACGCGTAACGTCACCTGGACGAACCGCGGTAACACCGTCACATTCATACTGCTCATCGATCCTGCGTAGCAGAATCACATACTCCGAAACTCCAATAATCACACCCATCAGACCCTCTTTCGAGAGCCTCTCTCGATACAGGTCAACCACCGATCGCGTTTCTACGAACTGCTGCAACTGGGTCATGAGCAACGACATTTCAGTACTCCCTCCTCTTGTCGCCTTTTTCTCCGAACTGGTCGCGTCCGCGCCTCGCGTCTCCTTCTTGATGCTTCTGACGTGTGGAGCCTCTAGCTCCCGATTTATGACCTCCCTTGAGTGCTCCTCCCGCCTGAGCGGCACGGACGTCGGCTGAGCTTTGCGGAACGCTCGATTTGAGCTGGTTCTCAAAGTTTGCCAGTTCTTTCTTGGTGGGCTTCCTTCCAAGTTTCTCCGTCAGAATCTCGACAGGAGTTCTCGGCTTCTTCGGCGGCTCTGCGTGGACATGAGCAGGTGGCTTAGGCGGCTTGGGAGGGCCCTTCGCTCCACCCCCTCCCGTCGCTGGCGGAGGCGGAGGCGATGGTACGGTCGCAGGGGGTGCAGGCGCAGGCGCAGCGTCGGAGGGCTTGGGCGTATCTCCACTCGTCACCACATCATAGATCAGATATCCGCCGTAGCCTACGGCTCCCACAATGACGGCACCAGCGACAATCAGCTCCCCAGCAGGCGTCGGCTCGGCCAATGCTGCCGCAGCGGCCGTGGCGAGGACTTTCTCCCATTCAGGAGAAACGTTCCATCGACCGTTCGGATCCCTGAGAATTACGGGATTGTTCCAGGTGTACGTATACAGCCCCAGGTTGATCGGCCGGTACACCCCCCCGTTGATCTTGCCGGTCATGTAGTCGGCGAGCACCGGATCCGGGCTCAACCACACCCCGAGCCGCGGCTCGTAGCTCCGCGCCCCGTAGTGGTAGAGCCCCGTCGACAGGTCGAGCTCCTTGCCGTTGAACAGGTACGGCTGCCGGTTCTGGAACCGCGAGTCCGTCTGGTCGGCCCACAGCTCCCCGCTCGGCAGGTACTCCGCGTGCTGGCTCAGCGCCTGGTCCGCGTCCGTGACGTACTGCGTGCTCCCGAGGTGGTCCGGGTGGTAGTACAGCACCGGAGGCACCGGGAGCCAGTCCGCGTCCAGCTTGCTCGCGATCCGCGTCTCCCCCGCGAAGATGTGCTTCGTCGCGTACTGCCCGTTCCGCAGCACCAGGTGCTGGTCGACGTACGCCGTCTCCTCCTCCCCGGCGACCCGGTGCAGGTGCACCCGCCGCTCGCCCGCGCCGTCGTACAGCGCCCGCGATATCTCCTGGTTGTTCTCCTTGACCAGGACCAGACGACCGTCCTCGTCCCACTCCAGGCTGCGCTGAGGACTGCCCCGGTACCGCCACTCGATCTGGCGACCGCTCGCGTCGTACCGCAGCTCCCGCAGCCGCGGCTGTGACTCCGCGACCACGTACTCGTCCACCTCTCTCGGCGCGTGCGGCCTCGGGCCGTTGTACCGATACGCGTTCCGGTACGTGCTCTCCCGGATCTCGTACTGCTTGTTCCAGCCGCCGCGGCCATCGGAGGCGTACTTCGCGACCTCCTGGCCCTTCTCCTCCACGTTCCCGAGGACGTCGTACTTCAGGCCCAGGTTGTACCGCTCCTGCTCGTTGCCCCGCTCCTGGTAGATCCCCGACGCGTCCGTGAGCTGATTCAGGTCGTCGTACTGGAACCTCTGCTGCGTCGCCGCCACCATCACGCTGCCGCCGAGGCTGTCGTCGTATGGCACCTCGTTGTTCAGCTCCAGGATATTGCCGACCAGGTCATACCGGTAGCGCAGCCGCTGGAACGGCCTCGGCGCCCGCCCCATCCACCGCATCTGCGCGCTCTGGTGGTCCGCGTCGACGTCCTCCAGCCTCCGCGTCGACTCGTCGTAGCGGTACCGCGTCTCGACCCCGTTGCCCGCCACCATGCGCACCCGCTGCCCGTGCTCGTCGTACCCGATGTGCTTCAGGTACTCCGTCGTCCTCGGCTCGTTCGGGCGCTGCTGATTGATGCCCTGGTTCTCGCCGGTCGCCGTGATGAGCAGCCCGCCGTGATCGTACCCGTAACGCACGACCTCCTCGCCCGACCCGGGGAAGCGCAGCTCCTGCATCCGCCCCAGCGCGTCGAACGCGTACCGCATCGTCGCCTCGTACGGCCCCCGGTGCGGCTCGCGCAGCCTCGGGAACTCCGCCGTCAGCTCCGCCACGTTGCCGTATCGATCATACCCGTAGCTGCGCGTCCCCGCCGCGCTCGTCTCCTCCTTGACCCGCCCGGCCCGGTTGCCCTTCGCGTCGCCGCCCTCGTTCGGCGCACCGTACGTGTAGACGACATCCTCCGTCACCGGATAGTCGATCTTCCTCAGCCGGTTGTGCTCGTACTCGTACCGGATGAGCTGCCCTCGCCGGGCGAGCTCCGCGTCCTGCTTCGCGCGCAGGTTGCCGACCAGGTCGTACCGCCACTCGGTCCGCCCCGCGTCCGGGCTCACCAGCTCCACCATCCGGCCCACCGTGTCGTACGCCGCCTGCGTCACGTTCCCGTTCGCGTCCGTTACACGCTCCAGCTCGTCGAGCGGGTTGTGCTCGTACCGCGTCACGATCTGCCGCTCCACCCCCTCGATCCGGTTGAACTCCTCCACCACCCCGATCCGGCCACCGACGTCCCGGTACGTATTGCGCACCTTGCCGTTCGCGTCGATCACCATCTCCTCGAACCACAGCCGCCCTTCGAACATGGACAGGTCGTGCTCGATCGCCGTCCGCGCGTACCCGTCCGGCGCGTTCGTGTCCGGCCGCTCCACCAGCCGCACACGCGACAGCACGTCGTGCTGCAGGTGCGTCGGGCGCAGCATCTCCACCGCCACGAATGCCGTGTCCGGCTCCGTGCTGAACACCGGCTGCCCCTGGTCCACCACGCGACCGAGCGCGTCGAACGCCACCGCCCCGCTCACGCTCATCCCCACCTCGGTCCCCGTGCCCGTGTCCCGCTCCAGGTCCTTCTTGGTCTGCAGCACCCGCCCCAGCCCGTCCGCGAACGTCACCGTCACGATCGGATCGCCCGGATGCTGCACGTCCTTGTGGCTCGTCTTCGCCCACGCAGGCAGCGCCACCGACAGGTCCGGCTGCAACGCGTACTCGAACCCGACCGTCGGCTCCCCCGCGGCGCCCAGCGCGTCCAGCTCCTCCGCGCTCCAGACCTTGCTCGGTTCGCACCCGACCGGCACCGCGGCCTCTTCCGCAAGGTCACTCGGCCCCCAGACCGCGCTCAGCCGGCCGAACTCGTCGTACCGGTGCACCATCGTGTGGCCGTTGACGTCGGTCTCCTGCGCGACCGTGCCGTACAGCAGATTCGGCACGCTGTTCGAGTGATACCCGAAGCTGTCGCTCACGCACGTGCGGAAGCTGTGCGTCGTCGCGTCGTAACCGTAGGTCACCGTGTACCCGTTCGGGTCGGTGGAGGTCTCGAGGTTGCCGTGATCGTCGAAGGCGAACGCCCACGTCGCCTCCGCGTCCGCGTACGGCACCCCGTCCGGCCGCTTGCCGCCGGAGATGACGTTCGTCACGGACCGCAGCGCGCCCGTTCCCGGCCAGTACTCTGCCGTGCGCTTGCGCAACAAGCGATCTTCCGCGTCCCGCGTCTCGATCCACTCCGGCTTGACGATGTAGGCCGAGCCAGGCTCCGTGTACCCGACCGTCTGGTGCAGATCATCGTCCGCCGTGTCCTCCTCGCCGTAGGCGTGCAGCCCCGTCAGGTTGCCGAGCTCATCGAAGTCCCGTGTCTCGACCGTGCGCTTGTGCGGAGCCGTCGCATCGTCCGTCGTCCCCTCGTAATACGCGCTCTCCCGCCGCGTCTCCCTGGGGAAGAACCACCCCACGCGGGCCTCCAGCCCCTCGGGCGGCGGCGCGTGCTCGATCTCCTCCACCGTGTAGAGCATCCCGTCGCCGTCGCGCAGCGTCGACCGCGCCACGAAGCCCCGCCGGTAGAAGTCGTGGTTGTAATGCTCGAGGTCCTCGATCGACATCGCCGTCACGCCATCCTCGGCGAGCGCCGTCGTCGTGACGAGCCCGTAGCCGAGGTGCGTGCGCTCATCCCGGTCGTAGATCCCGTCCGAGTGCGTCTCGATGCTCGTCCGGTACGTGTGCACGCCGTGCACCCCCGGCGTCTCCTCCACCCCGTCGCGCACGGTGACATCGCTCAGCACCCACTGGCTCGACGGCATGTCGACCAGAGGCGCGCTGTCCACCTCGTCCGGCCCCCCCTCGCCCGGCACCACCAGGTTCCCCTCGCGCCGGTAGTCCAGCTCGACGCTCCCGCCGAGCGGCCGGTCCACCCGCCGGAGCAGGTTCGTCTTGCCGAGCGCGTTCACCCGCGCGTACACGACCTCGTCCCCGTCCCGCTTGAGCACGTGATCCGCGAGCCCGTCGCCGTCGATGTCCTCGAACCCGAGCTGCGAGGACCCGCTCCCCTCCGAGTAGAACACCGACCCGCCGACGCAGATGAAGTAGCAGACCTCCACGCTGAAGCTGCCCTCGTAGCTCTCCGATCGGCGGAAGCTCACCGCGTCGCCGCCGCCCATGAACGTGTACTCCGGCGGATCGATCGACACGCCCCATGCCCCCGCCGGCCAGCTCTCTTCCGGCGCGAACGCGCTGCCGAGGTTGAGCTGCACCCGGAAGGACTCCTCCTCGGGCGCCTTCATCACCTTGTCGGGCAATCCATCGCCGTTCACATCGACGAAATCCACCACCGTCCGCGCCGTCGTGTACGTGTACCCCGCGCCCGCCGCGACCACGGTCGCGTCCAGGCCAGGCGCGATGCTGTCCGCGCCCGTGTCCTCCAGCCGCACCACGTCCACGCTGGCCACGTCCGTGAACGCGTGAAGGATATCGCCGAGCTCCTCGCTGAGGTCCCCGGCTTCGAAGTCACGCTTCTGGAAGCGCTCGCGCGCGAGCGGCACCGGCGCGGTGAACCGATGCCCCAGGTTGAACGCCACGGTCATCGCCCCGCCCTCGGGATCCTGCTTCACCTGATCCACGAGGCCATCGCCGTTGATGTCGATGAGATCCACGTGCGTCGCCGACAGGCCATAGCTGGTGCCCAGGCCGAAGCGCGTGTGAATGAAGCCCTCGGAGGCGCCGTCGCTCGCGACCTCGGAGATCGTCTCGTTCCCGCTGTCGACCGTGATCGACCCGCTCACGTCCAGCCGGATCGTGCGCTGCTCGATGCGCCGCAGCGGCTCCGGCAGCGAGAAGCCGACGTGCGGCCCGAACCCCCGCCCCGTGTTGAGCACCGCCCCCTCGCGCGTCACGCTGTCCGGCAGCCGGTCGCCGTTGATGTCGATCAGATCCCGCTCCGACGTCGTGCTGCCGAAGCTGTAGCCCGCCCCGAGGCTCGGGAGGCTCGCGGCGACCTCCGCGTTCCACGTCTCCGCGCTGCGCAGGCTCCCGAGCCGCCCCTGGCCCCGACCGACCCTGCCCACGATCGACGGCATGACCGCGCCGCCCCCCAGGAACGCATCCGACGCCGCCGCGCCCCAGACCGGCGTCTCGTCGTCCGGCAGCGGCACCGCGAGCGTGAAGCCCCGCTCCGGATCGAGGGTCGGGAACACGATCTCGTCTTCGGAGAAGGCGTGATCGCCGTTGATGAAACCCGCCGACCAGCCGTGAAACCCGCCCGCCATCGGGTCCTGCAGTGCGCCCCCGGCCCCCACCTCGGACGCGGCGTACGGGGCCAGCAGGCCCACGGGGACCTGCTCGCCGTCAATCCACGCGGTCGCGGAGTAGCCGTCCGCGATCTGCCCCGCGAAGACCGCGACATAGATGGGCTCGCCGGCCTCGACCTCCACGTCGATGGGCACGTTGTAGAAGCTGCCAGCGCTGCTGAGCGCCACGAAGTCATGCTTGTACAGCAGCCGATGCACCCCTTGCACCACCACCGTCAGCGGGTTGCCGGACCAGTTGGCCCCCGGCACGAACAGCGACACGTCCAGCCGCGCCGTCCCCGTGCTCGGCGCGATCCACGACACCCGACGCGCCCCGGGCAACCATCGCGCCACCGGCATCGACACGAACGCCCGCTGCTCGATGAGCGACAGCGGCAGCGGCACATCCCCGGGCCCGTCGTTGTGCAGCATGCACCCGGTCTGGCCGTTCGGCTGCACCCCGCACTCGACCTGACCGCGGCGCGGCGTGCCCGTCGCGCGATCCACGCGCGTGTACTCCTCGTACCGGATCACCGGATCCCACGCGATGAGCGCCGGGTCGTCGGGCACATCCGATCTCACCCGGAAGCGGATCCGATCGCCCGCGTTCACCGGGATCAGGTCGGGCAGCTTCCCATCGCGCTTGAGCTCGTCGAGCTCGAGCCCGCCGTCCTCCGCGCCCACCCGCTGCAACTGGAGGAGCGACTCGCTCTCACCGTCGCGCTCGCGCACGATCGCCACCCACAGATCATCGCTCGTCTCTTGCTTCGTGAGATCGCCCAGGATCCGCACCACGCCGTCCGCCGGCGCCACCCACGGCACGTCGGGCCGCCCTGCGACCCGGTGATCCTGGCTGTAGTCGAAGTGGTGGAGCGGCGCCCCGTCCGGGCCGATCTGCCCGAGCTGCGCCTCGTCGACCACGTACGTGATCGTCGGGCTCCAGGACAGGAGATCGGCCGTCGTATCCACGGCCGCCTCGGGATCGATCGTCGGCGCCGCGCTCACCCGGAAATAGATCCGGTCGCCCACGGCGACATGGGTCGTCAGCGCGCCGCCCCCGCACCCGTGCGCGCCAAGGGCGCACGGCGTCACGTCGTCCCCTTCGATCACATCGTTGAACAGCGGCTCCGCCTCACCGCTCTGCACGATCTCGACGCGCACCCCGTCGCCGCCCGCCGCCTGCTTCTGCACCACACCGCCGATGCGGATGTCCCCCGCGAACGGCGCGATCCAGCGCAGGAGCGGATCGGCCGGATGGAAGTCCTCGCGCGCCGCCTGGGCAAAGTCGGGATGCCCCGAGGGCGCGCCCAGTCCGAGCTCGCCCCACGGCGCTGGGCTCCCGAACCGGCCCCGCCGGTCGTTCAGCGCGGCGACCACGGTCCCGAGCGCGCCGGTCGAGACCAGATCGGGATACCCGTCGCCGTTGATGTCCGTCACGATCCGCTCGTCCTCGGTGCTGCTCCGCGTGTACGACACCGAGCCGCTCAGCACGGCGACATTGAGCCCCGCGTGCACGCTCCACCCCGAGCGGTCCGTCAGGCCGAGGGCGTCCTGGAGCAACCCGGGAACGCTCGCCGTCGCGAGATGGTTTCCCGGCGCCGCGCGAAGGAAGCTCAAACCCGCATTGCCGCCGTCGTAGAGGAAGTCCGGCATCCCGTCGCCGTTCAGATCGAACACGCTCCCGCGCACCAGCTCGTCGCCGGAGAAGCCGCCTCCGCCCACCGAGATCGAGAACGGGCCGATGCCCAGCCCCACGGACGCGCTGCCGCCGACGGTCGAGTCCTCCGAGCGCGACAGGCCTCCTTCCCGCCGCGCGTGCCCCCACACCTCGGCCGCCTGCGCGAACGCCGCCACCTGGCCCTCGGCGTTGCGCGGCGCGGTGAAATAATCGAACGTGTGGCGATACAGCTCCTGGCCGAGCGCCACCTGCCCGTCCTCCTGCCGGGTGCCTCGACCGTGGAGCGCGATCGCCCGGAGCAGGCTCTTGCCGAAGTCGCCCCGCGCGTAGTCCAGCACGTAGCTGCGGATCACGGTGTTTCCGAACCGCACGTCGACCCGCGCCAGCCGCTCGGCCGTCCGCTCCAGGAAGCCTGGCCTGCCGCTGAGCAGGACGTCGGGCCGCCCGGTCTCGGTCACGAAGTCCACCGCATACGCCGCTTCCACGTCCTGCGACGCATTCGCCGTGTACTCGATGCGCTCGGGGTGCACCTCGATGCGCGGCGCCGAGCCCTGCGCGGTATCCCGGCCGTAATGGATCCACATCTGGTTGCCGAACGTGTCGCGGACCTCCTCCAGGTACCAGCGGAACACGTTGCGCGGCTGGTCCGGACCGGGCTCCGGATCGTCGAGCCGCGCGCTCGCGCTGCGACCGTAAACGTAGGTCGTCCCGTCCTTGTCCGTGACCTCCCAGAAGTAGCTGGTGGGCCCGCCGCCACGGCGCAGGATGCGATCGAATCGCCCCTCCACCCGCCGCCGGTACGCGCACGGATCCCCGCACGGCCCGTCGGCCACGGCGGGCACGAGCTCGCTGCCGTCGAGCAGGTAGCGCGGCTCCTCTCCCGCCGCATACCTCGGCACGCCGAAGCGCGTGTCGATCTCGAGGCTCGAGAGCCGGAGATCCCACCCGACGCCGAGCCACCCGTTGCGATGCTCGCTGTCGTACTCGATGGAGATCGCCGGCTCGATCCCGTTTCGCCCCGGAGGAACCTCGATGGCGTGGCGCAGCCGCGCGGCGCCGCTCGAGCTCGCCTCCGGCGGCGCGATCAACGTCACCCCCGCGAGCGGGCTGCCCAGCGCGAGCCCCTTGATGCTGTTCGGATCGAAGCTGCGCGTGCCCGGCGCGTCCGGCATCGCCAGCGTCGCGTTGATGAAATCGGTGAAATGGTCGGTCAGGCTCGCCAGCTTGCCCTGCGCGGGCTCGCCGTCGCGCGCGACGCGCTCCCACTGGCCGAGCGCCTCGTCGAAGTAGAAGCCGCTCACGTGCTGTGCCGTCATCCCCGGAGGCACCGCGCCCTCGTCGTAGGGCAGCGTCAGGCGCACGGGCTTCTTGAACTTCAGGCCGTGCGGCCCGAACCGGTACGCCCGCCCGCCGGGCGTGACGTTCACCATCGCCCGCCCCATCGGCCGCACCTCGCCCGGATCGAGCGGCCGGATCGTGATCCGCACCGGCTCGTCCACCGCTCCCTGCGGGATCTCCAGCACGGCCCCCTCGAACGCGATCACCCGCGCCTCGTCGGGCCGCACGATCTCGCCATGCGGCGCCCCCGCGTCCGGAACCGGCGGCGCACCGACATCGGGCCCAGTCGCCATGCGCCCGCCGCCGTCCCGCGATAACCGCAATGGCATCGTCGACAGCGCGATCCCGCCGCCCGGAGGCGAGAGCGGCAGAAGACGAGTCGCCAGCGGCTCTGCCAGCGCGACCCCCTCGTGCCCCCGCCCGAGCAGCAGCACCACCCCGAAGAACACCGCAAGACGAAGCAGCCAACCCACCCGCATATCGATTCCCCTGATGCAAGGTCTCACGAAAACGCGCGCAGGATTCTCCAGCAAACATGCATTGTCAACACACAGCTCGATAACAACCGATTACAGCTCGGGACGCGGCTGGCCCCCGAGGACGCGGCGGCAAGCCGCGACCGATAACAACCGATGACAGCTCAGGGCGCGGCTTTCATCGAGGAGGCGGTGGCAAGCCGCGCCGATTACAACCGATGACAGGTCATCGCCGTCCGCTCCCGCGCCCGCGGCGTCTCCGCGTCAGCGACGCATGCACCGCCAGCGCGCTCGCCTCTCTGCGCGGAGCCATCGTCAATACTGTTGATAAATCCACGATCCGCGGTCCGCGGCCATCCCATGGTCCTGCTGAACCGAGCGGAGACTCGCGCCTCCGAGACGGTCGCCCCAGAAGCTCGCGATCTGCTGCGTCAATCCGTCACGATCAGCGCCGCGACCGCCGCGCCAGCATGGAGCGATATCGCGCGACACACCGCTCCGGCGCCGCCCGCGGCGCGCCCCCCCCCCCGCGCTCGCGCTCGCGCGCGGGCGCGCAGGCGTCACCCGCGGCGCGCCTGCGCCTCCCGCGCCCGCACCGCCTCGAGGAACGTGCCGAGGTGCACCTCGACCACCTTGCTCACGTCGGGCGTGTAGCCGCCCGCGAGCACCCACGCGATCGGGATGCGCCGCTCGAGCGCCGCACGGAACACCACCTCGTCGCGCGCGCGCAGGTCGTCGTGCGACAGATCGAGCGGCGAGTACGGATCCTCGCGGTAAGGGTCCGCGCCGGCCTGGTAGAGGATCAGGTCGGGCGCCGCGCGGTCGATCGCGGGGCCGAGGTGCCGCGCCAGGATCTCGAGGTACGCGGCGCCGCCGCTCCCGTTCGGCACCGGGACCGACCAGCCATTGGCCGTGTCCGGGGCGCGCTCGCCCTCGACGTCCCGGTGCGCCCGGTTGTCCTTGTACCAGCTGCCATAAATGGACAGCCCGAACGCCCACGGGCGCGACGCGAGCAGCGACGCGGTGCCGTTGCCGTAGTGGAGATCCAGGTCGACCACGAGGCCGCGGCGGATTCGCCCCTCGGCGCGCGCGCGCTCGAGCGCGACGACGAGCCCGTTGAAGGTGCAGAAGCCCTCGCCGTGATCTTCATGCGCATGATGGAAGCCGCTCGCGAGGTTGCCTGCGATGCCGTCCTCCAGCGCGGCGAACGCGGCGGCCACGCAGCCGCCGTTCGTGAGGCGGACCGCCGCGGCGAGCGCCGGCGACCACGGCAGCTTCTGGGACTCCGCGAGCGCCCGGGGCTCGCCGGTCGCGATCGCCTGGACGTAGCCGGGCGCGTGGACGCGCAGGAGATCCTCATCGCCGACCGGCTCCGGCGCCTCGATGCGCGCGGGCAGGCCGCTCCGCTCGATGGCGTCGCGCACCAGGGCGAACTTGCGCATCGGCATGACGTGCTCGCCGATGTCCGCGAAGTACCCCGGCGCGTGAAACACGCGGATCGGCGGCGAGGCGCCCGCGCTCGAGGTCATCGGCAGACCGACTCGAGCAGGTCGAGCGCCTCGACGGCGTGGCGGGGACCAAAGACCAGCGCCGGCCGGAAGCGGAGCGCGCGGTCGCCCGAGCCGCCCACCTCGAGGCCGCGGTTCCGGAGCGCCGCGAGCGCCGCGTCGCGGCGGGCGCCGTCGGGGAAATCGACGGCCGCGAAGGTGCCGACGCCGCGCGCGCCCGAGAGCACCCCGGGGTAGCGGCGGCACAGGTCCTCCAGGCCGGCGAGCAGGCGCGCGCCCGTCGCCCGGGTGTTCTCGAGCAGCCGGTCGCGCTCGACGACCTCGAGGATCACCTCGAGCTGCGCCCCGCGGAGCGGGTCGCCGAGCCAGGTGTTGAAGATGCGCAGCGGCTCCGCCGGCGCGAGCTCCTCGCGGCAGTAGAAGCCGCCGAGCTGCATCTTCTTCGAGAACGTGACCATGTCCGGCGGCTCGGGCAGGTTCCACGCCTCGTGCGCCCAGATCGCGCCCGTGCCGCCGCCGCCGGTCTGCACCTCGTCGATGATCAGCGCGACGCCGCGCTCCGCGGTGAGGCGGCGGAGCGCCTGGAAGAACGCGGGGCTCGCGTGGCGGTCGCCGCCCTCGCCCTGGATCGGCTCCACGAGGACCGCCGCGACCTCGTCCGGGTGCGCGTCGAGCGCCGCCTTCACCGCCTCGAGCGAGCGCGCCTCGGCGGCGCGGTTCTGCTCCGCGTGCGCGGCCAGGGGGAACTGGCTCGCCGGGAACGGCGCGACGGGCCAGTCGAAGGCGGGGATGTCGAGCTTGTGGATCGGCTTGCTCCGCGTGGCCGAGAGCGCGCCCAGGCTGCGGCCGTGGAAGCCGCCCTCGAACGAGATCACCTTGAAGGCGTTCACGCCGGGCTGGCGGTTCAGCATCGCCGCCGCGAGATCGGCGTCGGTCGGCGCCGCGCCGCCGCGCCTTCGCCGGGCGAGCCGGATGAACGCGGCCTTGAGCGCGTTCTCCACCGCCTCGGCGCCGGTCGTGAACGTGAAGACGCGGGAGTGCCCCTTCGGCGCGACGCGCATCAGCGTGCGCTCGACGAGGTCGACCCACTCGGGCGCCGGCGCGACCCCGAGCGCGGAGCGGTAACCGGCGCACCAGTCGAACCGGCCGTCCCTCCACGCCGCGAGCAGGTCCGGGTGGTTGTAGCCGAGCGGCACGGCGGCGATGTGCCCGTACACGTCGAGCAGCACGTTGCCGTCCACGTCGACCATGTAGTTGCCGAGGCTCCTCCGCGCGTCCTGGTAGAAGTGGATCGGGCGCGGGTCCTGGTAGCGGCCGTGCCGCGCGCGGAGCGCCTCGGAGGCGGGGCCCGGGACGGCGGTCCGCATGGAGGCGCGCTCGGGCTCACCAGGGATGGGCGGGGCGATGCTGGACGGAGCGTTCATGGTCGGACTCCGGGGCGGAAGGGGCGGAAGAGGCGCGCGCCCATCGCCCGGCGGCCATCGCGGCTTCGCCTGGTGGGAGCGGCGGAAGGAGGGAAATACCAGCGTCGCGGACAGGGCGCCAGAAACGACGCGCCGCGCGGGCTGCGCCCGTGAAGGTGGGTATTCCGTCAAGACGTGCCGAGCAAGACGCAACGACCGGGCCGGCGCGTCGCGCCCGATCCGGCGTGAAACCGGCGCCCGGCCAGGATCGTTCTGTTATGCTCCGGGCGGCGAGCCTTCGTGCTTCCGTGCGCTCGCGCGCGGCGCCTCCGATCGGGGTCAACGGCGTTCCGCGCCTTCGACGTGACGAGACAGAGAAAGAGCGACAGCTTGAGCGATCTCGACTTCTCCTTCGCTTGGGAGGGCGCCGCCGGCCCCTCCGGTCCCTGGCAGCACCTGCGCGTCGCCCGCTTCCGCGGCACGGAGGGCATCTCCAGCCTGTATCGGTACGAGATCACCGCGATCACCCGCGAGCCCGCGCCCGAGGTCGATCCGGACGAGCTGATCCAGGCCCGGGCGACGCTCCGCATCGCGACGGGTACCCAGCCGGCCTCCCGCGTCGTGCACGGCATCCTCACCGAGGCGGAGGAGCTCGGCCCGATCCACGGCGGCATGGCCTACCGGCTCGTCCTGGAGCCCCCGCTCGCCCGCGCGGGGCACCGCACCCGGTGCCGCATCTTCCTGGAGAAGACCACGCGGCAGATCATCGACGCCGTGCTGCAGGGCGACCCTGCGCTCCAGCGCGCCGACGGCACCACGGTGGAGCCCGACGAGGGCCTCGGCGACTTCTCGCCGGCGCGCGAGCTCTTCGCCTGGCGCGTGGCGGACACCGCCCGCATCGACGCGGTCGCGGCGCGGCGTTACTGCGTCCAGTACAACGAGAGCGACCTCGCCTTCGTGTCGCGCCTGCTGGAGGAGGAGGGCATCAGCTACCACTTCGAGAACGGCGCCGGCGTCTGCCTGCTGGTGCTCTCGGACAAGGACGCGGGCCGCGCGCGGCTCGATCCGTTCCTGCCGCTCGGCGCCGATCTGCGCGGCCGGGAGGTGACCACGATGAAGCTCGGCGCCCGCCTGCGCCCCCGCAAGGTCACGCTGCAGGACTACAACTGGAAGAAGCCGGCGCTGAGCATGGGCGTGCAGGAGGCCTCGGGCGGCGGGGATCTCGTGGAGCACGAGTATCCGGGGCGGTACCCCGACACGCCGGACCAGGGCAAGCCGCTCGCCGCGGCGAGGCGCGAGCGGCTCGACGTCGAGGCGAGCTACGCGGTCGGCGTCGGCCCGAGCCGGGTGCTCGCGGCCGGGACCATCTTCGCCCTGGAGCACGCGAGCGCGCGGCACGAGGGGGAGTACCTGGTCACGCGGCTCGACGTGCGCGGCGAGCAGCCCGGGGTGCTGCCGCCGTCGTCGAACCTGGGCGCGGCGACGCAGGAGGTGGTGCCTTATACGTGCACGTTCGAGTGCGCCCGCCGCGGCAAGGGCGGCTCCGTCGACGAGTCCCGCTTCCGGCCTGCCCGGGTGACGCCCAGGCCGCGCATCGTGGGCTCGCAGACGGCGTTCGTCACCGCGGAGCCCGCGTCCTCGGGGCAGGAGATCCACATCGGCGGGCCGCAGGGCGCGGAGATCGGGTGCGTGCGGGTGCGGTTCCACTGGGACCAGGACGCCGAGCGGCACGGCAAGGAGCCGACGTCGTGCTGGGTGCGGGTGAGCCAGGTGTTCGCGGGCGCGGGGCAAGGGGCGGTGTTCCACCCGCGCGTGGGCGCGGAGGTGGTCGTCGACTTCGAGGACGGCGATCCGGACCGGCCGCTCGTGGTCGGCCGCGTGTACAACGGGCAGAACGTGCCGCCGACGGTGGTGCCGACCGTGAGCACCTTCAAGACCGACACGAGCCCGGCGGACGGCACGCACAACGAGCTGCGGTTCGACGACACCGCGGGCGCCCAGCAGATCTTGCTGCACACGCCGAGGGACTGGAACAGCGAGGTCGGCCATAACCGCAGCGAGACGATCGCGGTCGACAGCAGCTCGAGCGTCGGCGCGAACCGGAGCGAGGCGACGGGCGCGGACCGGAGCACGCTGGTCGGCGCGAACAACGCGGAGGTGGTGGGCGCGAACGAGACGCTCACGGTGGGCGGCAACCAGACCATCGGGGTCGGCGGGGACCAGGACACCGGCGTGGCCGGCAACCAGGGCATCGGGGTCCAGGGGGACCAGACCGTCGGGGTGCAGGGCAACCAGACCGTCGGCGTCCAGGGCGATCAGGCGGTGGCGATCAGCGGCAACCAG
Source organism: Sorangium sp. So ce1036 (assembly GCF_051369805.1). Lineage (NCBI taxonomy): Bacteria > Pseudomonadati > Myxococcota > Polyangiales > Polyangiaceae > Sorangium > Sorangium sp. So ce1036. The sequence continues at coordinate 1,346,063 of NZ_JBBMOX010000002.1, read as the reverse complement.
ACGCTCGCGGTGACGGGGAACTCCACCGAGAGCATCACCGGGAACCGCGGGATCGCGGTCACGGGCAACGACGCGCTCGGGGTGCAGGGCACGCAGTCGATCCACGTCGTCGGGGTCCAGTCGACCGGCTACGACGCGGATCACGCGCTGGTCGTGAAGGGGAACCAGGCGATCCAGGTCGACGGCGACCAGGTCACCAGCGTGACGGGGAAGCAGAGCGTCGCGTCGAGCACGGAGCAGATCGTCACCGCGCCGAAGCAGCAGATCAGCGCGGAGACGACGCAGGTCCTGACCTCGGATCAACTCGAGGCGGGCGCCAGGACGTCCGCCACGATCGGCGCGCCGAAGGTCGGCGTGCACGGCAAGGACGAGGTGAACGTCACGGGCACGAAGCTCGTGATCTCGTTCAGCGGGGATATCGCCATCAAGGGGGCGAACATCAGCCTGGAGGCGTCGACGATCACCATCAAGGGCGGGAGCTCGGTCACGATCGACGGCGGCGAGACGGTGGACGTGACGGCGGCGCTGATCAAGCTGAACTGACGCCGCGCTTCCCGGGCGCTCCGCTGGCGCCGCGATGACCCCCGTAGCAGGAGAATAGAACAGGCCGCGAGGGGTCGCGTCAGGCGGAGCGCAGGGCCGCCTGCAGCTCGTCGTGGTGGCGCGGGTTCACCGCGACCTCGGTGCGCCCCGTTTTCTCCCGGGCGATCACGCCGATGTCGGCGATCCAGCCGACATGATAGCGCAGGCTCGCATCGAGCCCTGGGATCGTCCGGAGTCGACCGCGGGGGCTGGAGGCCGGGACGAGCGGCTCGCTGCGCGAGATGATCTTGCCCGGTAGAAGAGCTATCTCGATGCCGCCGGTATCGTGCTCATAGAGCCACTCGACCAGGGCATTGAACTCGCTCGCAGCGAGGTTGCATGGCTCTCCGGGCGCTGCCACGGCCGGCGCGCTCGCGGTGAGCCACAGCGCGTCGTTGAGCCGGCGCGTCGCCGGCGACAGCGTCGGGAACGGCGCTTCGGCCGCGTGGAGCGGGGCCATGTCCGACAGCCGGATCATCGTGTTGTACCAGGGCTCGAAGGCGCAGCGCAGGACCTCGTTGGCGCACCAGTTGAGATAGCTCGGGTACTCGGGCTGGATGGCGTTCTCATCCCAGCTGACGCCGAGGAGCGGCGGGTCGGCCACGCCTCCCGATTCATCGGTGATGATGAAGCCGATCCCGTCGCTGTCCGCGTACACGAGGCGGAAGCGCGCCGGGAGGTCGTTCTCCGTGATCGTGAAGTCGGGATCGCCCTGGCGGTACTCCGCGAGGCGCTGGCGGACGCGCTCCAGGCCGGTCGGGATCTCGGGCTCCTCGAGCGCGCACCGCTCGAAGACGACGGACCAGCCCACCGCGTGCCAGAAGGCGCGGATCAACGGGGACTCGTCCTCCGAGAGCGATACCGCGCGGACGCTCCGGTGATAGGCCGGCACCTGCCGCGCCAGCAGCTCGCGGATCGCCGCCGCCTCTGCGGTGACCTGCGGGAGAGAGGAACGGTCCAGCGGGAACAGGGGCTCACTCATCGTGCCTCCTTCACCACCCCAGCGCGTCATAGCCTTCGCGCATCGGCTGCTCGCTGCAGATGGACATGCTGCGCTCGTTCGGCGAGCGACGAAGCTGCTCCTCGTCTCGGGGGTTATAGCGGATCAGCAACTCCAGGGCACTGTAGGCTTGTTGCAGCCACACGTCGATACCGTCCAGCTGTCCGATGGCGCAGCGCTGCCAGGAGGGGCGGCCCTTGGATCTCTCGGGCTGGAACACGCGGAAACCAGGTAGACCCCGATCGAACCCAGGCGCATCGACGATCAGCTGCGCGCTCGCAGACGGATTCAGCCATGCGAGCGCCTCGTCCGAGGCGCTTCGCGCGGAAGCGAAGTAACGGCTCAGGGATCGGGAAAAGACATTGTCGGGTTCGGCCGGTCGGATGCCGGTCCGCGCGAGCCCTGGCTCTCGCATCCTCCAGATGCCGATGGACTCCCACAGCGTTGACATCCGCCGTGACGCATCCGGATCCAATGAGGGCGGGCGGCGTGTCGAGGCGTGGCCGGGGTGGAGCCGCGCGCGCAGCGCGTCGAGCCGTTCAAATGCCTGGGTACATTCGGCCACCGCGCGATCTCCATGCTCAATGGCAAGTCATCTTCTTCCACTTTCCGCTGTCATCCAGATAATAAACATCAACATGAATCCCGCGACTGTGCAGATCCTCCAGCGCGAGCGGGAGCGATGTCGCACAGTTGTGCGCATTCCGGGAGCAAGGCGGCTTGTCGATGAAGAGCTGGTATCGCCCCTGCAATTTCTGGCCTGATTTCAGGTGCTCATTGAGCAGGGAATTCAACGCATGAATCTCCGCGTGGATCCCGTTGTGACCGACGTTCGTTCCCACGCTCGCGTTCCACCCGGGAGGAGGAGGCGGCATTTTGGGCATTGGCGCCCCTTTCTTATTCTCCCCGTCGTAAACCCCACTGACGAATCCATAGGCGCCAGGTCCCCAGGGCAAATCCGGAGTCCCGCTACTGGGGAGGACGCGCAGAACCGCCAGGGTTTTATGATCAGGAACGCTGGGGCTCTGCATCTCGGAGGGAGCCGTTTTACCAGCCGATCGCCGAAAGAATATCGTCCTATCATCCCATATGTCTGGATACGCATGGCTATCCAACAACCCCGCGTAGAAATAGGGTCCACCCGTCCAGACGAGCCCCGCCGGATCGCTCCAGGCGACGGGGCTGGGCACGTAGCTGTACTCATTGAGCCCACCGAGGAGGCCGATGGGATCCGGGCTGATGTACCGCCCCACCTCGGGATCGTAGTAGCGATGGTGGTTGTAATAGAGCCCCGACTCCGCGTCGTACATCTGTCCAGGAAACCCGTCGGAGGCTTCTCCCGCGATGTCCGGGCTCAGCTCCCCCCAGGCCCCCTTCCGGCTCCACCAGATCAGCTTCCCCGCCGCGTCGACCACCTCCGACACGGAGCCCACCGCGTCGTGCAGCAAGGAATACGACGTGCCGCCGCGCGCTATCACGACGGGGCTCGGCAGATCCGGGTGTCGCACGCGGGTCTCGGCCGTGTCGTCTGGACCGACGCGATGCAGCAGGTGATCGCCGTCCCAGATGTACCGGATCGTGCCCTGTGGACCCCGCTTCTCGATGCGTCGATGCAAGGCGTCGTACGCATACGTCCAGCGCGCGCCGTCCGGGCGCACGACCGCCGAGAGCGTCCCGCTCCTGTGCCACTCGTACTGCCAGATCTCGGGGCGCTCGGCGCCCGCCCGGTAGACCTCTTTCCGGATCAACCGCCCGGCCGCATCGTGAGAGTAACGGGTGACCTGCTCCGCGCTGCAGGTCTCGGCGATGCGATTGCCCGCGGCGATGCGCAGCTCCGTGATGTCCGCGCCGAGCGACCTGAGGCTCTGCCGATCGAGCGTCCGGGGATCGGAGGGCAAGAGCACCCGCGCAGGATCGACGGACGCGGAGCTCACGCGGTTGCCCGACGCGTCGAGCTCGAAGAAGGCCGACCTGCCCACGTGAGACAGGACGGCGCGCAACCGACCCAGGGGATCGTGGAGGAAGTCGGTGCGCCCGCGCAGCGAGTCCTCGATGCAGGCCACGTGTCCCGCCGGATCGTACGAGATCCGCCGCTCGAGCGGCGCTCGGGCGGCCTCCGCCGCGCCGTGGTGCCGCGGCGCCTGATAGCTTTGCCACGTGACCCGCCCGACGGGATCGTACGCTTGCCTGAACTCCCCGCCGCCCGGAAGGAAGCAGCTCAGCTCCCGGCCGAGGCCGTCGCGGAGGAAGCGCAGGACATCCGAGCCATGTTGGAGCGCCTGGCAACGACTGCCCGGGCTCCAGTCCCAGGCGATCTGCGCGCCATGATCGGAGCGGAGCCGCACCCGACGGCCGGCGATATCGTACTCGCTGCGAACGGCGACGCCGTTCTGGACCTCCGCGGTGATCCGGCCGTAGAAATCTCGCTCGAAGCGGAGCTCGCTCTCGCGCGCCTCGATCCCGACCAGGAAGCCATCCTCGTTCCACCGGTACGCCGTCACGTCCCCGTCCGATTCCTTCTTCCTGAGCAGCGCTCCGAGCCCGTTGTAATCGAACGTGACGCGCTCGCCGCCAGGGTCCGTGATCGCCGCCACGTTGCCCGCGGCGTCGTACTCGAAGCGGTGGATTGCCCCGTCCCAGTTGCGCCGGGTCAGCGGGCGGCCGACGGGATCGTAGGTGTACTCGATGCGATTCCCGAGGCCGTCCTGGATCGCGAGGAGTCGCCTCGGCTCGGTGTCCCACTCGAAGCGCACGATCGTGCCGTCCGCTTCGCGGATCTCGACGATCTGGCCGCAGCTGTTGTGGCGGAGGTGCCTCGTCGTCCCGTCCGACAGCCGCTCGACGGTCGGGCGGCCTGAGAGGTCGTGCTCCGTCTGCAGGCGCCGCCCGTCCGGATGTTCCACCACGGAGATCCTCCTGGCGCGATCGTGGGTGATGCGCCAGACCCCGCCCTCCGGATCGCGGAGCGCGCTCCGCAGGCCGTAGCGATCGTGCTCGAGCGACCACCGTTGCCCGTCCGGATCGATCACCGCGCGGAGCTGCCCGCGGTCGTCCCACTCCAGCGAGGTGGCGCCGCCCAGCGGGTCTGCCGCGCGCACCACCTCGCCATGGGCGTTGTACTCGTAACGCAACCCGTGACCGAAGGGGTCGCGTGTCTCGGTGAGCAGGCCGCGCTCGTCGTACGTGTAGTGCCAGGTCTGGCCCCGCGCGTCGGCCAGGCTACGCATCCGGTGCTGGTCGTCGTAGGTGAAGCGCAGCGCGATGCCCTCGGGGAACGACGCGACAAGCACGCGCCCGAGCTCGTCGTACTGGAGCCGGTTCATCACGACGCCGCCCCGCGACTCCATGACGGTGCGGCCGTCGTCGTCGAAGCTGGACGTGCGCTCCGCGCCGTCGGGGTACTGCACCCGGAGGACCTGGCCGGCCTCGTTGTAGTGGTACCGGGTCACGTGGCCGTGGCTGTCCGTGACCTCCGTCTCGCGCTTCGCGGCGGAGTACCGCAACGTGCGCTCCTCGAAGCGCTCGCTCCCCGACGTGTAGACGCAGCGGCCGTGGCCGTCGTAGCGAAACACGTGAATCGCGCCGGTGCGCTTGGCCTCGGCGACGATCCGGTCCTCGGCGTCGTACTCGAACACGGTGATGGGGGCGTTCGGAGCGATGCCATCCGATACCCGGACGAGCCTCCCCGCGCTGTCGTAGTCGAACCGGACGATGTCCTCGCGCGGATCGACGAGCGACACCGCGGCGATGCGGCCCTGTGCGTCGTACCGGAGCTCGATCGCGCGATCGGAGCGCGACTGGCGGGCACGGTGGAGCCGCCCGCTGGCGTCGTACGTCAGGTCGAGGCGCACCTGAGGCAAGCCGACGATCGCGTCGAGACGGTACCGGGCGGTGCCGTCGATCCGCGTGAAGTGGAGCGCGTGCGGCCTCGTCGCCGCGGTGTAGAACCTGAGCGCGATCCGATCACGGGTCCCGCGCAGCTCGATGCCGGCGCGCGCGGCGATGAGCCGCCCCTGCTTCAGCAGCGATTCGCCGGGATCGTCGAGCACGTGCTCGGCGCCCTCGTGGTCGACATAGACGAACCCCTCGAGGGTCTGGCGGAGCTCATGCTGGAAGCAATGGCGCCACCCTGGCCCCAGCGGCCCGGGCGACCTCGCGCCGAGGAGCGCCGTGCTGTAGAAGCGCGAGAAGACGAGGGGAACGCTGCCCGGAAATGCACAGTCCATCCATGTGTTGAACATCGCGCCGCTGGCGACGTCGATCGGATGGCCCACTGACATGCGTCCATTGGTGCTCATGGTGCTGTGCTCCCGCTGCGCTCCGGCGAGGCGATGGCCGGCTCCAGGTTGCTCCGCGCGCTGTCGACCGCCTCCGCGAGGAGGCGCGCCGCCTCGTCGATCTCGGCCTCGGTGGTGTCGATCCCCACGCTCCAGCGGGTCGCCCCCTCCGCCCGCCAGGCCTCGTCGGGGAACGCCGCGGCGACCGCCGGCGATGCGGCGACGGCGCGCTGCAGGCACGCGGACGTCCGCGCGATGCAGACCCCGCGGAGATCCATCCCGGTCTCCAGCGCCCTCCCGTCGATGCCGGGGAGAGAGACGTTGACGATCGGTCCGAGCCAGCTCGCCCCGGCGTTGTGGACCGCCTCGGGGAACGTCGCCTGGATCGCCCGGACCAGCCGCTCCCCCAGCGTCCGGCACCGCGTGAGCCCGTCGTCCCGCCGGCTCTTCCGGGCGCGACACGCGGCGCCCATCCCGATCGCCGCGAGCCAGGGTGGCGTGCCGGAAGGAGCGCTATCGAACTCCCCCTCTCTCGCGCCAGGCGGCGGATAGGCGAGCTCGGCGGGGATCCGCAAGGCGCCCGCCCCGGCGGGCCCTCCGAGCTTCTGCGAGGCGCACGCGACGAACACCCGCGGCCGGAACAAGCCCCCGAGATCCAGCCAGGCCGCGGCCTGTACGGCGTCCACCACCCAGAAGGCGCGGGGCGCCTGGTCCATCAGGCTCGCCAGGGGCGCCGCGGTGCCCAGCTCATGATGGAGCGCGGACAGCGCCACGACCGACGCGCCCTCGAGCGCGCGCGCCGCGCCGGCCGGATCGACCTCGCCAGCGGGCATCGGGAGCCAGCGCACCTCGCGGCCGGCGGCCTCGGCGGCCTCCACCGCGCGCCGCAACGCCGGATGCTCCAGGCGACTGGAGACCACCGGCCCCTCGACCCGGCCCAGGAGATGCTCCAGCGCGCGTCGCAGCGCGTCGGTGCCGCCCGAGGTCCAGCGGAGCTCGGCGGCGCTGCAGCCGAGGTAGTCGGCGACCTCGATCCTCGCCTCGTCGAGCGCGGCGCGCGCCCGGCGCCCGGCGGCGTGCACGGAGCCGGGGTTCCCCCAGCGCTCGCGGGCGGCGCGGTGCATGGCGGTGAGGGCCTCCTCGACGACGGGCGTCGACGCGGCGTGATCGAGGTAGATCATGCGCCCGCGGCTCGCCCGTTGCCCTGCGCCTCGACAGGGGTCAACTGCACGTCGCGCACTTCCCCCTTCCCTGCTTGCTCGTCCGGGGGCCCCTCTTCGCCAACCCCTTCCCCAGCTTCCCGAGGCCCCTCGCCACCGCCGACCACGGCGGCATCGGGAACCCACCGATGAGCACGTTGGGGTGCCCGGTCAGCACCGCGCCGATGCACGGCGGCATCCCCGGATCCAGGCCCATGAGCAGGCTCAGGGCCAGGGCCGCCGCGTCCAGCCCCGCCTGGACCCCGGCGATCGCGGCCGACCTGGCGTCCCCGTCCTCCGCCTTCGCCGCCGCGTCGAGCGCCCCCGCGCCGACGCCGACCACGCCCCCCCCGATGGAGACGACCTTCGCCAGGGAGCCCATCGCCTTGGCCACCCCGGCCCCGGGCATGCAGTGCAGCGTGACGTCGAGCATCCGCGCCGCCCGCGCCCCGCCGATGAACACCTTGCTCGAGCCGGTGAACACCTCGAACGGCGGCGCGAACGTGCCGCACAGCACCGAGATGCCGAGATCCCCCGCGCGCGCCGCGGGGATCCCGTTGATCAGCACCGACGCGCACCCCGCGAGCACCACCGGCCCGAGGCTCGGCAGCGGGATCGGCATCGCCGGCGGGTGCAGGTGCAGGTGCGGGATCCCGAGGTGCAGCATCCCGAGCGTCGCCGCGGGCATCGCCGGGAACAGCTTCGCGACGTCCCTCGTCGCCAGCGCGAAGCCGTCGTTGAGCAGCGTGAGCGGCGTCGTGATCGCGCTCAGCGTGCCGCCGATCGCCGCGTTCGCCTTGTCCAGCGCGCTCGCCTCCGGGTCGGACAGGCTCTGGAACGGCGCCGCCGCGTCGTTGATGTCGCCCACCAGCACGTCGAGCGACGCGCTCCCGGTCGGCGCGATCAGCGGCTGAGGCGCCTCTGCCGCGTCGCTGGCCTCCGAGGCCGCTCCCTTGACCGCGTTGCCCTGTGTGCTCACGTCGTGGCCCTCCGCAGCGGGTGCTCCTGCGCCTCGCGCGCTTCCCTCTTCACCGCCTGCGCGGCGGCCTTGAGCTCGGCCTCGCAGGCGCGGCGCTCGTCATCCATGTACAGGGCCTTGTAGGCGGCGATCAGGCACTCCAGCGCCGAGCGGTGCCGCTCGTGGTACGCGAACGTCTTCGCCAGCGCCGCCGCGCCTCTCCACGCGGGCACGGCGCCCAGCGCGTCGCCCGCGCGGTACCGCGCGATGCCCTGCTTCTCCAGGGCGTCGGCCCTGGCGAACGGGTTCATGAGCTTCTCGGCGATCTGCGCGGCGAGGCCGAAGAACCCCTCGGCGTCGCGGTGGTCCTTGAGCTCCAGGCTGACGTCGCCGATCGCGGCGGTGAGGTTGAGCAGGACCGGCAGCGCCTGCAGCTGCATCACCAGCGCGAGCCCCTGGTGGTACTTCACCCTGGCCGCCTTGAGGTCCCCCATCTGCCGGAGCACGTCGCCCGCGCCCTGGAGGATCACGGCCTGCATCACCGTCGCGCCGTGCGCCGCGTAGTACTTGTAGAGCGCGCCGTACTTCTCGAGCGCCTCCGGGTAACGCCGGTAGGCGTAGTCGAGCCCCGCGAGCTGGAGGAGCGCCTGCATGCGGTCGGCGACCGGCGAGCTCCGGTCTCCGGCCTCCTGGACGAGCGCGTCGTTCAGCGCCGCCGGGCTCATGTCGAGCTCGTAGAGCAGCACCCCCGGGGCCTTGCCCCTGCGCAGCGGCGGGACCAGGAACGGGGCGCCGCGGTCGTCGCGCGCGATCACGCGCACGCCCCGCATCCACGGCTCGGGCCCCCGCGTGGGGACGAGCTCGCCGACGAGGCGCGCGTAGCCCTCGCGATCGACGATCTGGACCGGCAGGAGCCCCCAGACCACGCGGTGCCCGCCCTCCGCCGGGACGAGCGAGGAGACGTGATCGATCGCCGCGCGCAGGCGCGCGCCCGGCGGGGCCGCCGGGTCGTCACAGACGGCGGGCAGCGGCGAGAGCGGGGCCTCGCCCCGCGCCTCGCGGGGCGCCCTGGCGATCTCCATCTGGACCCGGAGGGCCTTCATGATCGCCGACGCGTACTGCGCCGCCTCGGTGAACGCCTCCCCGAAGACCAGGAAGAGGTCGGAGGGGGCCGTGTCGTCCATCCCCTCGAGGATCTTGAGCACGTACGCCATCTCCGGATCGGCGCAGCTCACGACCAGGAGGAGGTGCTCGCGCTGGTCGACGAACTCGCCCAGCGTCGCCTTCAGTTCATCGAGCTTGCGCCACATCGCGGACCGACCCTCCAGGGCAAACGTGGGCTCGCCGCGGTCACGTCACTGCGCCCGCAGCGCGGTGAGCGCCGCGCCCACCTCGCTGAAGAGCCCGGGATCCGCGGCCACCTTCTTCGTCCATGATCGCATCACGTGCATCAGCGCAGGGCGCTGGATCCCGAGCTCGTCGAGGACCTGCTCGCTCTGCTTGCGCTCCACGCCCACGACGAGGCGCGCGTACTCCGCCGGGGTGATCGGCCCGCGGAAGGCCTCCACGGCGGCCACGTAGGCGCTGTCGTACGCGCTCCGCAGCCGGCCCGGGCCGTGCCCCGCGTCCTTCTTGATCGCGGAGGTCCAGTGCCGATCGATGGCCGCCCACGCGCGCTCGCTGAGCGCGTGGGACGCCAGCACCGCCGCGCGCGGGGCGCGCGCCTCGGCGATCTCGGCGCTGACGGCCGCGAAACGCTCGAGCGGGAAGCTCGCCGGGTCGAGCTCGGGCGGCGCAGGCTCGGGCGCCGCGGCCGCCTCGGGCTCCGGCGCGGGCGGCGCCGAGAGGCGCGCCGCGGCCGCCTCGGGCTCCGCAACGGGCGGCGCCGAGAGGCGCGCCGCGGCCGCCTCGGGCTCCGCAGCGGGCGGCGCCGAGAGGCGCGCCGCGGCCGCCTCGGGCTCCGGCGCGGGCGGCGCGGACGGCCTCTCCGTCGCCGCCGGGGCGATGAGGTACGGCGCGATGCCAGGCACCGGCGTCGGCGCGGCCGGCGCGCGCTCGGCGACGGTCGCCAGCAGGGCCGGCTCGGCCGGCCACGCGGTGTACAGGCTCGGCGCCGGCGCAGCCGTGCCCTCCGCCCGCGCGGCGCCGGGAGCCGCCTGATCCGCGGCGCCCGGCGGCCCGGCCGACAGCGGGCCGCGAGGCTGCTCGCCGCGAGGCTGCTCCTGGAACGGGAGGACCCGCGCGCCCTGCAGCGCCTGGTCCGGCAGCTCCTCGACGGCCAGCGTGGAGACAGCGAAGCTCGGCAGCTCGGCACGAGCGACGGCGGGGCGCGGCTCCGCGGGCGGCGCCCCCTCCGGGCGAAACGGATGCACCGGACGGGGCTCGCCGGACGGCGCGCCCTCCGCGATATCGAGCGTCGCGGCCGCAGCGACACCGCTCAGCGCGAGCCCGGCGGACGCCGGGCCGATCGCGACGGCGGCTTCGCGCTCCGGCTGGGCGCGGGCGTCGCGCTGGGGCGGCCACGAGAGGGGCGCGCCGGCCTGCTCGACCCCCGCGACGAGGCGCACCCTCGCGAGCGCGGCCTCGCTCGCGAGGGGAAAGCTGCCCCGGAACACCAGGGTGCATCGCTGCGCGTCGCCGTCGATGCGCAGCGTGTCGGCGCACAGGGCGAGCCCCTGGCCGTCGCTCACCCCGAAGGCCGAGAGGCCGTGGACGCGCGCGAGGCCCCGCACCTCGGGCAAGCGCATCCGCAGGCGAGGGACGGTCGGGTGCAGCCCTTCGAGCAGGATCCACTCCCCGCCGCGCAGGTAGTCGACCCGCTGATCGGGAGGCGCGGACTGGAAGCAGGACCAGTCGAGGTGATCCGGGACCTCTCGAATGGATTCATCGATCGTCGAGGCTCGCGGCGTGTTCCCCGACAGCCCCCCGCGCGGGGGCCATCCGCGCGCGATCGGGCCGTATCCGGCGGGCCGCTGCGGCGCCTGCGGGTCGAGCACGATCGGCTGTTCCGGGCCGGCGCCCGCGTTGACGCCGAAGGGGTTCTCCTGCCCGTTCGCCCCGCGGACCGCCCGCTCGTACACGAGGGGCAGCGACCTGAACGGCGCGCTGCCCTGGACGAGCAACCGCTTGTCGAGGATCTCTCGACGTCGGTCGAAGAGGGCGAGGCGCACCGGCAAGGAGAGCACCGAGGTCCCGGGCGGCGCGCAGGCGCACCCCGTGAAGACCACATCGGCGCGCGGGAGGTAGGGAATGAGGTCGCTCGTGAACCGGACGCTCCTCGATGGGTCGTTGCCGTGATGGATGTTCGCCTTGAAGATCTCTTGCGGCGCGGATCTCGGCATCTCTGCGTCGATCGTGAACGCGAACGTCGCCTTCGCGATCACGGTGGCGTGGAGCTGTCCCCGGGTCCGCCACGCGACGGCGGCGGCCGTCGCACCCGGCAGCGCGATCACCTGATCGGGCGCGATCGCAGACCGGATCGCTCCGTCGAGCATCAGGGCAGCCCTCTCCTCAGCGTGCTCTCGGGGAACCTGGCCGACACGCGGGCAGGGTGACGTGAACGGACGATATCGTCAAGACGGGTGAAACTCACGTGGTCCGGCGGGCTCGACGACGCCCTGCGCGGTCACGTGGCCCCGTGACCGGCGACGGACGGCCGGATACGGACGACGATCGACTTCGACGCTGGAGTACGGCTCTTGTCGGCGACGCTGCCGAGCGGCACGAGCACGTTGGCCTCGGGGAAATAGGTCGCGACGTCGCCGCGGGGGATCGCGTAGAGCACGACGCGGAACGCGCGCGCGACGCGCTCGCCGTCGGAGAACCGGCTCGTGATGTCGACGAGATCGCCCTGCGCGAGCCCGCGCTCGGCCGCGTCCTCGGCGTTCATGAACACGACGCGTCGCCCGCCGCGCACGCCGCGGTAGCGGTCGTCTAGCCCGTAAATGGTCGTGTTGTACTGGTCGTGGCTGCGGATCGTCATCATCAGGAGCTCGCCGGGCTCGAGCTCGCGCCGCGGGAGCGGATGAGCGATGAAGTTCGCCTTGCCCGTCTCCGTGCGGAACTCGCGCCTCGCCGCGGCGTTCGGCAGGGCGAAGCCGCGCGGGTCCTTGACGCGCGCGTTGAAGTCGTCGAATCCGGGGATCGTGCGCTCGATGAGATCGCGGATCCTGTCGTAGTCCGCGGCGAGCTCCTCCCACGGCACGCGCGACCTCACGCCCAGCGTCGCGCGGGCGAGCCCCGCCACGATCGCGACCTCGCTCCGCAGCATCTCCGACGCCGGCGGGAGGTTGCCGCGCGAGCTCGAGACGACGCCCATCGAGTTCTCGACCGTCACGCGCTGCGGCCCGCTCGCCTGCACGTCGCGCTCGGTGCGCCCGAGGCAGGGCAGGATGAGGGCGCGCTTGCCCGTCACGAGGTGCGCCCGGTTCAGCTTGGTCGACACGTGCGCGGTGAGGTCGCACCGGGCGAGGGCGCGGGCGGTGAAGGCCGTGTCCGGCGTGGCCGAGAGGAAGTTGCCGCCCAGCGCGAAGAAGACGCGGGCCCGCCCCTCGGCCATGGCCGCGATCGCGGCGACCGTGTCGAGGCCGTGGTGGCGGGGCGGCGAGAAGCCGAAATTCGCCTCGATGCGATCGAGGAGCTCGGCCGGCGGGCGCTCCCAGATGCCCATCGTCCGGTCGCCCTGCACGTTGCTGTGCCCGCGCACCGGGCACGGGCCCGCGCCGGGCCGGCCGATGTTGCCGCGCAGGAGCAGGAAGTTCATGAGCTGCTGCACGTTGGCCACGCCGTTCTGGTGCTGCGTCAGGCCCATGGCCCAGCACGCGATCGTGCGCTCGGACCGCATCGCGATCTCGGCCGCCGCCCGGATCCGGTCGCGCGGGACGCCGCTCTGCTCCACGATGTCGTCCCACGGCGCCTCGCGCACGGCGGCCGCGAGCGCCTCGAAGCCGCGGGTGTGCTCCGCGATGAACGCGCGATCGAGCGCCGCCCCCGGCCGGCGCTCCTCCTCCTCGAGCATCTCCTTGATGATCCCGGTGAAGAGCGCGACGTCGCCGTTGATGCGCACCTGGAGGAAGAGCGACGAGAGCGGCACGCCCGGGCCGACGAGGTCGCCCGGGTGCTGCGGGTGGCGGAAGCGCTCGTTGCCCACCTCGGGGAGGGGGTTCACGGTCACGATCTCGCACCCGCGCCTCCGCGCCTCGCGCAGCGCCGTGAGCATGCGCGGGTGGTTCGTCCCGGGGTTCTGCCCGACGACGAAGATCGCGTCGGCGAGCTCGAAGTCGTGGAGGGACACGGTCCCCTTGCCCACGCCGATGGCCTCGCGCAGGCCGACGCCGCTCGACTCGTGGCACATGTTCGAGCAGTCGGGCAGGTTGTTCGTGCCGAGCTCGCGCGCGAAGAGCTGGTAGAGGAACGCGGCCTCGTTGCTCGTGCGCCCCGACGTGTAGAAGATCGCCTCGTCCGGCGAGCGGAGCGCGCGGAGCGCCGAGGCGACGATCGCGAGCGCCTCGTCCCACGACACCGGCCGGTAGTGGGTGGCGCCCTCGTCGAGCAGCATCGGGTGGGTGAGCCGGCCCTGCTTGCCGAGCCAGAGATCCGGCTGCCTCGAGAGCTCCGCGACGCTGTGCTCGCGGAAGAAGTCGGGCGTGACGCGCCGGAGCGTCGCCTCCTCGGCGACCGCCTTGGCGCCGTTCTCACAGAACTCCGCGAGCGAGCGGCCCTCTTCGGGCTCGGGCCACGCGCACCCGGGGCAGTCGAACCCCTCGCCCTGGTTGACGCGCAGGAGCGTGCGCACCGCGCGCGAGACCCCCATCTCCCCGATCGCGTGCTGGAGCGTCGCGCCTACCGCCGCGAGCCCGCCGGCCGCCTCGCTGCGCTCGCCGATCCGGGGCGGCTCCGGCTCGACCGGCGGCTCGGCGCGGACGTCGCGCGCGGTCACGACGCCGCCTCCTCGGGGAGGGCCACGCGCTCGCACGGCGCCTCGACCGAGAGCCGATCGTCGACGTCCGCGGCGCTCTTCTCGGTGATCTTGCGGATCGAGATGGGGGTCGTGGTGGACGGCATGGCGGGGTCGTTCCGTGCACCATCCTACCGCGCATCGTCCGGCAGAGCAGGCCCCCTCTGGGTCGCGTTCGACGTTCCTCCAGCGTGCGGGACGGCCCCGGTTGATGCCGAGCGCCAGCGCTGACATAGACGGCCCATGAAGCCGCGATGGAAGCTCTCGGTGGAGGCGTTCGGGAAGATCGAGCGGGCCGAGGTGGAGGTCCGACCGCTGACGCTGTTCGCCGGGCCGAACAACAGCGGGAAGAGCTATCTGGTGTCGCTGCTCTGGGGACTCGTCGCGCTCCCGGGCGAGCTGGTACCGCAGCAGTGTCCCGAGCTGGAGGCGGCGAACGCGTGGATTACGCAGCACATCGAGGAGGGGAAGGAGCGGTTCGAGCACGACCTGACGAGGGAGGAGATCGGCTTGTTCGACAGGTTGTTCGACGCCCTGCTTGCTGCCAACCGTTCCTCGCTGTCACGGCGCCTCTTCAACAACGATTCTGTCACCCTCAGCGCTATCTCGCTCCAGCGTACCGGCGTCGAGCGACGCGTGAAGCTCCGCTGGCAAAGGAGTTCAGGCGGCCGCCGGTTCGTGGCCGAGGCGCTCTGGTCTGATGAACAAGGTGTCGTCGTGGATCTCGCTATCGATCCGACATCGGTCGACTATCTCCGGATGACGGTCAGGGATCTCGTGATGCGAGTCGCCGTACTCGATCGGCTATCGACCGCCTTGCCAGGACGAATGGATGCCTTCCATGAATTGGCCCCTGTGTATCTTCCTGCATCTCGCACGGGCTTCATGCACCTTTACAAGGCCGCAGCGCGCCGGAGTATGCGCGAAACCTTCCGTAGGACAGGGGAGGAGCGCGAGTTCTCTTTGGATCTCACCACCCCGGCCTTTCACTTCATCGACATGCTGGCGTTCGGGCTCAAACGCGAGCAATCTCAGAAATACGCAGAGGAAGCCGCGTTCCTCGAGCAGTCCATGACGGGCGAGGTCGAACTCGTCGCGGGCGCTGGTGCGGTCAACGAGTACCGCTATCGCCCGACGGGGACCTCCGCGCCGCTACCGATGCAGCTCTCGTCTGCGCTCGTCACGGAGCTCGCCCCTCTGGTCCTCGTCCTTCGCCACCTGTCGTCTTTCCCCGCGCTCATTCTCGAGGAGCCCGAAGCCCACCTCCATCCCTCGCTCCAGCGCCGCATCGCTCAGGCCATAGGGCGCCTGGTACACAAAGGGCTCTTCGTCTGGGTCACGACCCACAGCGAGAACTTCTGCCAGGAGATCAACAATCTCATCAAGCTGGGCAGCCTCCCGCCCGACAAGCGCGCCGAGGCCCAGCAGAAGCTCGGATACGACCCGCAGGATTACCTCGATCTCGATGACGTCTCTGGCTGCGAGCTCAGGCTCGACCCGACCGGCGACCGCTCTACGGCGGTGGCGATGAAGCGCACCGAGGCCGGCCTGGTGATGCCCACGTTCAACGAGGCGATCGTCAAGCTCAGCCAGGACGTTGCATATCTCGACGGCCTCCTGAACGCGTAGGTCATGGCACGGCACACGGGCAGCCTTGAACAGCGCCTCGCCGCGGTCATCGCGCCGGCGCAGGGAGACAGGGGACCATTCTACGAGGTGCTCCGTCCTCCCTCCCACGCGACGGTCAAGGAAACCAAGAAGGACGGCTACGCCGAGGTGGCGTGCATCGTCCCGGAAGGGCACATCTGCATCCAGTGGAGACTGGAAGAGACGGGACGCTTCCTCTTCCTGCGGGGGGACAAGAACGCCGACGGCGCGCTGCTCCTCCTCGGACCCGATGGCCAGGTCGAGGCGCACATCATCGAGTGCAAGCGGAAGGTCACCCAGGGGAAATGGGAAGACATCCTCCAGCAGATGCGCTGGACGCTGTACAAGCTGCTCGCCCTCGCTGGCGTCCTGGGGCTCTCGAGCGACGAGGTCTACCTGGGGACGGCCTACCGGTTCGACGAGCTCTCCGAGGAGAGCTCCCCCAACCCAGCCCTCGGCAAGCCCACGCTCGGGGGTGCCTCAGAGCAAACGCCCGGCGAGGACGAGCTCAGCGAGTCTCGCTTGCGGCAGCTCGCGTGGGAGACCGATGTAGTCCACCTCGCCGGCTTCGACGGGGCTTTCCACCATGTCAAGGTCCAGCTCGACGAGGACAGCGGGCATGGTGTGTATCGGATCCTCGCGCCGCGGTCCCGCTCCGCTCGCGAGCCTTGAGAGGATGCTCGTCGAGGCTCGCCACGGCGCCCCCCGCGCGAGCGGGCGCTGCTCCAGCTCACGCGCTCTTCCGACGGCTCACGCCGCGTGGAGCCGCCCGAGCTTCCGCCCGGTCATCGCGCCGCCTCCGCCGGGACGGCGATGCGCTCCGCGCCCGCGTACACGTTGAAGCGCGCATCGCGCGCGAAGCCGACGAGCGTCATGCCGTGCGCCGCCGCGAGCTCGGCGGCCAGGCTCGACGGCGCGCCCACCGCGACCATCACCGGGATCGACGCCCGGAGCGCCTTCTGCACGAGCTCGAAGCCGGCGCGCCCGCTGACCATGAGCACCGCGCCCGGATCGGGCAGCCGCCCGGCGAGGAGCGCGGCGCCGACGAGCTTGTCGACGGCGTTGTGGCGGCCGACGTCCTCGCGGAGATCGATGAGCGCGCCGCCCGCGTCGAAGAGGGCCGCGGCGTGCAGCGCCCCCGTCTGCCCGAACACCGGCTGCGCGGCGCGGAGCCGCGCGGCGAGCCCGTGCACGACGCGCGGCGCGATCCGGGGCACGCCCGGCGCGAGCGGCGCCGGCGGCGCGAACGACGCCACGTCGACCGACGCCTTGCCGCAGACGCCGCAGCTCGCGTTCGCCACTGCGAGCGCGCGCTCGGTGCGCCCGAGGTCGACGAGCACGTCGTCGCCGAGCGTGACGCGCACGAGGCCGCCCGAGGCGCCCGCGCCCTCCTCGACGGCCACGACGTCGGCCGCGCGGGTGATGACCCCCTCGGCGAACAGCAGGCCGACCGCGAGCTCGCGGTCGTGGCCGGGCGTGCGCATCGTGATGCCGAGGCGGCGCTCGACGCGCCCCGCTTCCCCGCGGGCCCGCGCGACGACGACGATCTCGAGCGGCGCCTCGACGGCGAGCAGATCCTCGGCGTCCGAGGCGGTCTCGTCGGTGACCCTGCGGATCGGGACGTGGGCTGTGCTGGGCGTCATGGCGGGCGGCTCCGGCTCCCATCCTAGCCTGCTGCGCCCGACAGAACAGGCCCCTCCGCCGACGCAGGCAGCGCTGCGGCTCAGGCGGGACGTTTGCGCCTCAGTCAGGATGCGGACGTGAAGATCCCTGCGTGAAGCCGCTCTAGCAGCCCGCCCCCGCTCAACCTCCCCACGCCGCCACGAGCCGCTCGAGCTCCCGCTCCGGCGCGTCGAGCGGCGCCTCGCCGCGCCACGCCGGCGGGTACAGCGGCATCACCGCGCTCCGGAGCAGCGGCGCGAAGCCCGCGATCTCCTCCGGCCCCCGCGGGATGCGGACGAGCGGCACGCGCTCGCCCGGGAACGCCTCGAGGCGCGCCAGCGCGTTGTCCCGGATCGGGGCGAGCTCTTCCTGGCTCACCTCGCGCGCGTGGGCGGCCTGGTAGTGCCGCAGGAACGACGCGGCCCGGTCGCGCGGGATGTCGGGCCGCTCCTCCTCGCCCACCTGGCGCACCACCGCGAGCAGCGGCAGCGGCACAGCCGCCACGCCGAGCGCCGCGGTGTCGCGAAAATCGGGCTGCGCGTACGGGAGCACCGCCGGCGGGACGACCGAGAACCCCGCGCGGCCGTAGGCGAGGAGCCGCACCACCGTGTCGCGGTCGTCCGGGTCGACGGCCTCCATCTCCGCGGCGAGCAGCACCTCCGCCCCGCCGAGCCCCGCCGCGTCGAGCGCCCGGCGCGCGAGCGCGACCGGGGCCGCGCGCAGCAGGGCGGCGAGGCCGGTGCGGCGGAAGGCCGGCAGCACGAGGGCGTGCGACAGCAGCACCACGCAGCGCCGCGCCGCGCGGTCCAGCGTGACGTAGCAGTCGCGCACGCCGGCGAGGCGCCCGTCGCCGTCCACGCCGCGCGCCAGCAGCATGTGGTACGTCGCCACGACGGGCGCCGCCGGATCCGTGTGCTCCCCCGCGAACCACGCGGTGAGCACCTCGCGGCGCTCGAGCTCGCCCTTCGGCCCGAAGACCGCGTCGAGCGCCGCGTAGCCCTCGTCGAACGACGCCGCGTCCCGCACCTCGTCCACGGAGAACCGCGCGAGCGCCCGCGCGACCTTCTCCGGCCCCTCCCCCGGGCAGACGTCGCGCGGATCGACGATCATCCGGCCATCTCCCGCAGCACGGCGTCGAAGGCGGCCACCGCCTCGTCCACGTCCGCGACCGTCGTGATGAGGTGCGGCCGCAGGCGCACCGACCGCGTCCCCGTGTAGCTCGCGAACACCCCGCGGCGGAGCGCGCGCGCGAGGAAGTCGTCGCGCGCCGACGTCGTCGGCAGGTCGAACGCGAGCAAGAAGCCGCGGCCGCGCGGCTCGCTCGCGAGCGCCGGGTAGCGCTCGCAGAGCTCCTCGAGCCGCGACAGGAAGTAGCGGCCCGTGGCGCGCACGTTGTCGAGCAGGCCCTCGGCCTCGATCGCGCGCAGCGTCGCCAGCGCCATCGCGGCGCGCGCGCGGTCGCCGTTGCGCGTCTGGTACATGCGCCCGAACTGCGCGACGTCGTACGCCGACGTCGCGAAGAACCCGCCCATCTGCATCTTCTTGCCGAAGCACACGAGATCGGGCGGGCGCGGCAGATCGAGCTGCTCGTGCGCCCAGAGCGTGCCGCTGATCCCGAGGCCCGTCTGCACCTCGTCCAGGATGAACGCGGCGCCCGCCTCCCCGGCGAGCGCCTGCACCCGCCGGAAGAACGCCGGGCTCGCGTGCCGGTCGCCCCCCTCGGACTGCACGGGCTCGACGATCACCGCGGCCACCCGCCCCGCGTGCGCCGCGAGGATCCGCTCGAGCGCGGCGAGCGCCTCGGCCTCGGCGCGGTCGTTCTCGTCGGCGTGGCGCGCGAGCGGGAAGCGGCTCGCGGGGAACGGGGCCGCGGGCCAGGGGAACGCGGGCAGATCGGCCTTGTGGATGACCTTCGAGCGCGTGGCGGACATCGGCCCGAGGCCGCGCCCGTGGAACGCGCCGGAGAACGACACGACGACCGCGTCGGTCCCGGCGTTGTCGAGGATCGCCTCCTGCTGCTCCGCCGGCAGCTCCAGCGGGTTCCTCGGCCGCCCCGACGCCTCCCGCCGCCGCTCGCCGTGCCGGATGAACGCCGCCTTCAGGGCCGACTCGACCCCCTCGCCCCCCGCGTCGACGCAGAAGACCCGCGCCATGCCGCGCGGGGCGTACCGCTGCTCCAGCGCCTCGACGAACTCGAACCACGCCGGCGTCGTCACGAACGGCGTCGACGTCGGGTTCGCCGCGGCGCGGACGAACGCCTCGCGGTGCGCCGCCTCGACCAGCGC
This sequence comes from Sorangium sp. So ce1036, assembly GCF_051369805.1. Classification (NCBI taxonomy): domain Bacteria; kingdom Pseudomonadati; phylum Myxococcota; order Polyangiales; family Polyangiaceae; genus Sorangium; species Sorangium sp. So ce1036. The sequence continues at coordinate 1,326,497 of NZ_JBBMOX010000002.1, read as the reverse complement.
AGGGTGGTTGTAGCCGAGCGCCCCGAGCGCGAAATTCGCGAACAGGTCGAGGAACACGTTGCCGTCCACGTCGACCAGCGAGCAACCCCGGCTGGCGATGTCGTCCATCACGACCGCGCGGTAGCGCGACTGCATGTCGAAGCCGCCGCGCGCCATCCACGCGCGCGCCTTCGGCCCGGGCAGCTCGGTGACGACTCTTCGCGGGGGGGCGGACGGCAGCGTGGGGCGTTCGGAGGAGTCCATGGGTGAGCGCGAGTATCCCGCACGGCAGGGGCCGTGTCATCGCCGCGCCGCTTGCCGTGGCGGGGCGCGCGGGTTTACGACGAGGGCATGTCCGAGACGCGCGAGGCCCCGAGGAAGCTCTGGATCGACAACGCCGAGAGGGAGGCCCTCTCGGGCGAGACGTTCGACACCGCGAACCCCGCGACGGGCGGCGCGCTCGCGCGGCTCGCCCGCGGCCGCCGCGAGGACGTGGACGCCGCGGTCGCGTCGGCGCGCGCGGCGTTCCCGCGCTGGGCGGCGATGGATCCCAACGAGCGCGCGCGCCTCCTGTGGAAGGCCGGCGAGCTCATCCTCGCCCGGCTGGAGGAGCTCGCGCGGATCGAGGCCGTCGACACGGGCAAGCCGATCACTGCGGCGCGGACCATCGACGTGCCGCGCACGGCGGACACGTTCTTCTACTTCTCCGGGTGGGCGACGAAGCTCGGCGGCGAGACGATCCCGGTCCGGGGCCCGTTCCTGAACTACACCGTGCGCGAGCCGCTCGGCGTCATCGGCGCGATCATCCCGTGGAACTTCCCGCTGCTGCTCGCGGCGCGGAAGGTGGCGCCCGCGCTCGCGGTGGGCAACACGGTGGTCATCAAGCCCCCGGAGGAGGCGAGCCTCTCGACGCTGGAGCTCGCCCGCCTCCTCGCGGAGGCGGGGGTGCCGCCGGGGGTGCTCAACGTGGTCACGGGGTACGGCGAGGAGGCGGGCGCGGCGCTGGTCGAGCACCCGGACGTCGCCAAGATCTCGTTCACGGGCGGCACGGACACGGGCCGGGCGATCATGCGCGCGGCGTCGAGCACGCTGAAGAAGCTGTCGCTGGAGCTCGGCGGCAAGAGCCCCAACATCGTCTTCGCGGACGCGGACGTGGACGGCGCCGCGAAGGCGGCGGTGACGGCCATCTTCTACAACCAGGGCGAGCTGTGCACGGCGGGGAGCCGGCTGCTCGTCGAGCGGGCGGTGCACGACCGCGTGCTGGAGACGGTCACGCGCGGCGCGCGCCGGCTCGTGCCGGGCGATCCGCTGGATCCGGCGACGCAGATGGGCCCGCTCGTCTCGGAGGCGCACTTCACGAAGGTGCTCGGCCACATCGACCGCGGCGCGGCCGAGGGGGCGCGCCGCGAGACCGGCGGGCGCCGCGAGGGCCCGGGGTTCTTCGTCGAGCCGACGGTGTTCTCGGCGGTGTCGCCGTCGATGAGCATCGCCCGCGAGGAGATCTTCGGCCCGGTGCTGAGCGTCATCCCCTTCGACGACGTGGAGGAGGCCGCGCGCGTCGCGAACGCGACCGAGTACGGCCTCGCGGCGGGCATCTGGACGCGCGACGTCGGCAAGGCGCACGCGCTGGCGGCGCGCCTCGCGGCCGGCACGGTCTGGATCAACACGTACAACCGGTTCGACGCGGCGAGCCCGTACGGCGGGTACAAGCAGTCGGGCTTCGGTCGGGAGAACGGCCGCGCGGTGCTGGACGAGCTCACGCAGCTCAAGTCGGTCTGGGTAGCGCTCGGCTAGAGCGCGGCGGTCTCCCGCTTCGGATACGGGCCCATCTCGACGTTTTCGGTGCTCGGCGTACGTGAGTACGCCTGCGCGCCGAAAACGCCGATCTGGGCCCGTCTCCTGTGCGGGAGACCGCCGCGCTGCGGCGCTGTAGCAGAACCGCGCTAGGCCCGCCTGGGCTCCAAGGCCGCGATCTGGACCGTCGGTTCTTCCCCGGGCGGCGGACGCACCGCCTCGCGCCCGACCACCCGGTAGACCGCCGTCGACGCCGCCCTGGGCCAGACGCTCCGCGCGCCGGCGCTCTCGAACGTGACCCCCCCCTCCCGGGCGGCCCGGTGGACGGCGTCGTCGACGAGGATCTCGCCGGACAGCGCCGCGCGCGCGAGGTGAGAGGCCGCGTTCACCGCCTCCCCGAGCACCGAATAGCCGAGCCGGGCGCACGCGTGAGAGCCGACCTCCGCCGCGAGGACGCGGCCCGTCGAGACACCGGTGCACACCCCGTGAGCGTAAGGCGAGTCCTCGCCCGTACGCCGCGCGATCGTATCGAGTTGCTCGCGCACCGAGATGCACGCCGTGAGCGCCCGCTCGAGGTGCTCCGGCCCATGAAACACCGCCATCACCGCGTCGCCGACGAACTTGTCCACGACGCCGCCCTGCGCGAGGAGCACCGGGACGATCACCTCGAAGTTGGCGTTGAGCAGGCGCGTGGCCTCGGCGGGCGGCCGCTCCTGCGTGACGCGGGTGAACCGGAAGACGTCGACGAACACGACGGTGGCCTCCAGCGCCTCGCTCGCGGCCGCCCCCTCGGGCCCGAGCGCCCGGAGCCGCTCCATGAAGGCCGCGTTCATGAACTTCCGCAGGATATCGTTCTCCTCGTTCGCCTGGGCCTTCTGCCGGTGCTGCTCCACGGAGCGGAGGGTCTTCTCCAGGGTCGTCTCGAGGTCGCTGAAATCGAGCGGCTTGCAGAGGAAATCGAACGCCCCCCGGTTCATGGCGCGACGGATGTTGGCCATGTCGCCGTACGCGGACACGATCACCGTCCTCGCGAGCGGGTTCACCTCGGGGAGGTGCTCGAGCAGGGAGAGCCCGTCCATGACCGGCATGTTGATGTCCGTGACGACGACATCGATGTCCGGGTGTCTCCGGAGCTCTTCGAGGGCGTGCTGGCCATGGTCGGCGAAGACCAGCTCGTAGGCGGCCCCCTTCTTGTTTCGCCGGAAATGCATCTTCACGAGGAGCTGCATGTCGGGCTCGTCGTCGACGACGAGGATCTTGGCGGGCTTGCTGCCCGCCTCGCACACCGCGGCGAAGGCCGCGACGAGCTCGCGGGACGACTGGAACCTCCGAGTCCGGTCCTTCGCCAGGGCGCGCTCGAAGAAGCGATCGAAGCCGGGGGGCAGGGCGGGGTCGAGCGCCGAGGGCGGCGGGAACGGATCGGTGCAGATGCTGACGATGAGCCCGGACAGGTTCTCCACGAGGAACGGCAATCGGCCCGTGAGCGCGCGGTACGCGATGACCCCGAGCGACCAGAGATCGCCCAGGGGGTGAGGGACCGCGCCGCGGACCTGCTCCGGGCTCATGTACGCCGGGGTCCCGAGGCGCGCGCCCATCCAGTCGAGCCCCTCGAACAGCCTCCATCCCACGCCGAAATCGAGGATCTTCACGGACTCGCCGGACGCGCCCCGGGCGAGGAAGATGTTCGCGGGCTTGAGATCGCAATGGACGATGCCCGCCGCGCTCGCGGCCTCGAGGCCCGAGCTGACCTGCCGGAGCAACGACAGCACGGTCGCCGCCGGGAGCTGGCGCGCGCGGCGGAGCCGGCCCTCGAGGTCCTCCCCCTCGAGCAGCTCCATGACGATGTACGGCGATCCTTCGTCGATGCCGTAGTCGTGGACCTGGACGATGTGGTCGTTGCGGAGCCGGGCGATCATCGTCGCCTCCTGCTCGAAGCTCTGCCGCGCCTCGCAGGAGACGACGTGCTCGGGCATCATCCGCTTGATCGCCACCGGCCGGCGGAGCAGCGGATCGAAGGCCTCCCAGACGACCCCCATGCCACCGCGGCCGATCTCGCGCCGCAGCGTGTATCTCCCGCCGATCGTCTGCTGCGCCACGACAAGAACTACGTACGCGCGCGCGTACAGCGCGTCAACGGGCGTTACACCGCCCGCGCCGGCTCGACGCCGTCAGCGCAGTCCGGCGCGTCTCGCGCGCTGCGGCAACACGCCGACTTGCCTTCGCGCGACTCCTCCCCTTCCATCTGGGGTGAGGAGGACGGGCATGTCGGATCTCTCGGATCGCAGCTTCCGGCTCATCACCCGGTCACCGGACGCCCTTGGCGGCGCGGAGCGGCGCCTGTACGGCCTGGTCGCGCCGCTGCTCGACGGGACCCGCACGGTCCGAGCGCTCGTGACCGAGCTCGAGCAGCAGGCCGACGCCGCCGAGATCGAGGCCCTGCTCCGCCGCCTCGAGGCGCTCGGCCACATCGCGGAGGCGCGGCCCGAGGGGCCCCAGGGCCCCCCGCTCGCGGAGGCCACGACCGCGACGATGGCCTCGGGCACGGTGACGCTCCTGGCCGAGCGGCCTCGCGCGCCGCCCTCGCCCACGCCGCCGCGGAGCGCCCCGGCGCGCGACGATGCGCCGATGCCCGAGCGGCTCGGCCCGTACCGCGTCGTCCGCCGCCTCGGCTCGGGCGGGATGGGGGTCGTCTACGAGGCGGTGGACGAGGAGCGGGGCCAGCGCGTCGCGCTGAAGACGATCCTGGGCTGCGCGCCCGATCGGCTCCTCCGGTTCAAGGCCGAGTTTCGCCAGCTCACCCGCGTGGTGCACCCGAACCTCGGGACGCCCTACGAGCTCATGGCCGATGGCGACACCTGGTTCTTCACGATGGAGCTCATCGACGGGACCGACTTCCTCAGCCACATCCGCGGCCCCGAGGGCACCCAGGCGGACGCGCCGCTCGGCGCGGCGGAGGAGGCGCGCCTGCGCGCCGCGCTGAGCCAGCTCGTCCAAGGGGTCGCCGCGCTGCACGAGGCCGGCCTCCTCCACCTGGATCTCAAGCCCAGCAACGTCCTCGTCGACCGGCGCGGGCGCCTGGTCATCCTCGATTTCGGCCTCGCGCGGGAGCGCGATCCGGATCCCTTCGCGCCCTTCTTGCGGGCGAGCGTCCAGGGCACGCCCTCGTACATCGCGCCCGAGCAGGTGCTGGGGCAGCCACCGAGCACGGCGACCGACTGGTACTCGGTGGGCATGATGCTCTTCGAGGCGCTCACGGGCCAGATGGCCTTCGAGGGCGCGTCGGTCGCCGAGATCCTCCGCGCCCGGACGCTCCGCGATCCCCCGCGCTGCAGCGCGCTGCGCCCGGGCTTGCCGCCGGATCTGGACGAGCTCTGCGCCCGGCTCTGCGAGCGCGACCCGCTCGCGCGGCCGACCGCCGAAGCGCTCGGCCGCGCGCTGGGCCTCGCTGCCGATCCCGCGGGCGAGCCGGCGGAGCACGCGTTCCTCGGTCGCGCGGCGCAGCTCGAGGCGCTCGAGCGCGCCTTCGAGCGGGCGGCGCCGGGCGGCCCCGTCCTCGCGCGCGTGCGCGGCCTCTCGGGCATCGGCAAGTCGGCGGTCGTGCAGCGCTTCCTCGCGTCGGCGCGCGCGCGCCGGCCCGTGACGGTGCTCTCGGGCCGCTGCTACGAGTGGGAGTCGCTGCCCTACAAGGGGCTCGACGCGGCCGTCGACGCGCTCTGCCGCGCGCTGCGCGGGCGGCCCGAGGCCGAGCAGGCGGCCCTCCTCCAGGCCGACGGCCACGAGGCGGCGCAGCTCTTCCCGGTGCTCCGCGCGCTCCCCGGGCTGGACGCGGCGCCGCGCCCGACCCCGCCGCGCGAGCTGGACCCGGTGGAGCAGCGGCAGGCCGCCTTCCGCGCGCTCAAGCGCATCCTCGCGCGGCTCGGCCCGGTGGTCCTGGCGCTCGACGACCTCCAGTGGGGCGACGTCGACGGGGCCCGCCTGCTGGCGGAGCTCGTCGCGCGGCCCGACGCCCCGCACCTGCTCGTGGTCGCCAGCTACCGCGACGACGAGGCCGCGCAGAGCCCCTTCCTGCGCGAGCTCGCGGCGCTGCGCGAGGCCGGGGGCATGGATGTCCCGGAGGTGGAGGTGGAGCTCGGCCCCCTCGACGCCGAGGACGCGCGGCGCCTCGCGGCCGCGCTGCTGGGGCCGAGCGCGGCCCCCGCGGAGGCCGCGGCCATCGCGGCCGAGTCGGGGGGCAGCCCGTTCTTCGTGGAGCAGCTCGCGCGCCACGCGCTCGCGGCCCGCGCAGGCGAGGCGCCGCGGATCTCGCTGGCGCGCGTCGTGGAGGCGCGGCTCTCGACCTTGCCGGACGAGGCGCGCCGCGCGCTCTCGGTCATCGCCCTCGCCGGCCGCCTCCCGGAGCAGGATCTGGCGCTCACCGTCGCCCGGATCGACAGCGACGACCGGCACGGCGTGCTCAACCTGCTGCGCGCGACCTCGCTGATCCGGACGCGCGGGCCGCGCGGCACCGACGCGGTGGAGATCTACCACGACCGCCTGCGCGCGTGCGTGGTCGCGGAGCTCCCGCCCGCGGAGCGGCGCGCGCTGCACGGCGCGCTCGCGGGCGCGCTCGAGGCGAAGGGCGGCGTCGAGCCCGACACCCTGGCCCATCACTTCCACGAGGCGGGCGACGACGCGCGCGCGTGCGGCCACGCCGCAGAGGCCGCGGAGGCCGCCTTCACGGCGCTGGCCTTCGACCGGGCCGCCGCGCTCTACCGCAGCGCGCTCGCCTGGGGCGGCGCCCGCGACGGCTCGACGCGCCTCACGCTGCGGCTCGCGGAGTCCCTCTTCTGCGCCGGCCGGTGCGCCGAGGCCGCGGGCGCGTACCTCGACGCGGCGGGGCCGGCGAGCGGCCCGGAGCGGCGCGACCTGCTCGCCCGCGCCGCGCAGGCCTACCTCGCCGGCACCCACCTCGAGGAGGGGACGCGCGTCGCCCGCCCGCTGCTGCGCGAGCTGGGGATCGGCTACCCCGGCTCGCCCGGCCGCGCGCTCGCCTCGATCCTCTACCACCTCGCGCGGCTACAGCTCCGCGGCGTCGACTTCACGCCGCGCGCCGAGGACGAGATCCCGCCCGAGCAGCTCCTGCCCATCGATCTCTGCTGGGCGCTCGGCTCCGCGCTCGGCCTGGTGCAGCTCCTCGTCGGCTTCGACTTTTACCTCCGCAGCCTCCTGCTCGCGCTGCCCCTGGGTGAACCGCGCCGCGTCGGCCGCGCGCTCGCCTTCCTCGGCGCCAGCCTCGCCGCGACCGGCGGCGGGCCTCTCGCGGCGCGCGGCGAGGCCTACCTTCGCCGCGCCGAGACGCTGGCGCGTGAGCTCGACGACCCCTACCTGCTCGGTATCACCTCGATCTTCCGCAGCATGGCCGAGGTCTCCGGGCCCGGCCGCTGGGACCTGGCGATCGAGAGCGCCGAGCGCGGCGTGCGGATCCTGAGCGAGAAGTGCACCGGCGTGAGCGGGGAGCTCGACCTCGGCCTCAGCATCCTGCTCAAGGCGCTCGAGCAGCGCGGCGAGATCCGCGAGCTGGGGCTGCGGGCGATGACGCACGCGCGCGAGGCGTCCGAGCGCGGCGGCGCCTACGCGCAGATGAGCAGCAGCCAGTATCTCGCCTTCGTCCGCCTGTCGGAGGGGGACGTCGACGGCTGCCGCGCGCAGTCGCGCCGCAGCATCGAGCCGTGGCTCCGCCACGGGTTCACGGTGCAGCAGTACTACGCGGTGCACTTCGAGGCGCTCTGCGAGCTCTACGAGGGGCAGCCAGAGCGCGCCGCGGCGCGGATCGAGCGCGTATGGCCCGAGCTCGAGCGCGCCCGCCTCCTGCAGATGTCGCTGCTCCGTATCGAGATCTTCTCGCTGCGCGCCATCATCGAGCTGAGCCGCGGGGGAGAGCCCTTCTGGCGGCGCGCTCGCCGCCTCCGCGCCTGCCGCCGCTACGCCGACGCGCTCGCGGCCGAGCGGCGCGCGGACGGGCCGCCCCACGCGGCGCTCATCCGCGCGGCGATCGCCGCGGCGGAGGGCGAGCGCGACCGCGCCGCCGCGCTGCTCGAGGAGAGCATCGCGGGCTTCCTCGCCGCGGGCATGGATCTCTGCGCCGCGTGCGCGCGGCGGCGGAAGGGCGAGCTGCTCGGGGACCGCGCGCTCATCGACGAGTCCGACGCCTGGATGGCGGCCCGCGGGATCCGCGATCCGGAGCGGTGGTCGCGCTTCTATGCGCCGCCGTTCCCCGCGGCGACCTGATCCACCGGCCGAGAGGAGCGTCAGAAGACGGCGTACGAGGAGAGGATGCCGAGGTAGGCCTTGATCTCGAGCGAGCCGTCCGGCTGTACGCGCAGCTTGAAGAAGAGGTCTCGCTGGACGTGCATGGACCATGCGGCCTCGGGCAGATCGACGAGCTGGGTGCCCATCCAGTCGAGCGCCGCCTGCCCGCGACCGCGATCGCAGACGCCGAGATCGACCAGGCGTTCCAGCAGCGCGCGCCACACCGAGCTCTCATTCGGCCGAGCGCGCGGCCTGAAGTCCAGGGCCACGGTGGGTCGCACGGCGTCGCCGAGCTCGAAGTGGACCGCGAGCTGGCCCCTGGGCAGATCGAGCAGGTCGAGCACCAGGGCCAGCGTCCGCGCGTCGCCTGGCCACCCGATCGCGCCGAGCCAGGACGAGATCTCGTGGACCGCCATCACCGCGCTCACCCGCAGATCGCGGCTGCCGCGCTGGGGCATCGTGGTCAGGTGCAGCATGTAGCCGCCCTCCGGCAGCAGCCGCGCGCAGCGCTCGAAGAGATCGAGCGCCGCCCGGTCGGGGGCGTCATCCAGCATCAGCAGGAGGCCCTCCTCGGCCAGTGCCCGGGCGCGCTCCGGCGGGAGCCCCGCCGAGGCGCGCACCCCGCTCCCGTACAGAGGATCCAGTGTCATAAATACGAACGGATCCGGCGCGCGATCGTCCGGCGTGTCATCGATCTCCAGCCACACCACCGGGACGTTTCGGCCGATCTCGGACTCCGGATCGGCCCATGTCTCCCAGAAGCGATGGGCGCGGCCGAGCTCCGGGATCGGGCGACTGGATCGCAGCCGCGCCGCGAGGGCGCGCTGGCCACCGTCCTGGCGAGATGAGCAGAACATCACATCACAGCGCTCCTCCGCCTGCGCCGTCAGCCGGCACTCGATGCAGCTCTGGGACCAGATCGGCGGCAGGCTCGCCGCGCGCTCCGCGATCCGGCGACGCGCCGCTGGTGATGCCAGAAGGCCGGACAGGAACGGGTCGACGGCGGCGAGCAGCCCGGGAAGCGGCTGGAGCATGGTGAGGGATCTGGCGCCTCAGCCGGCGGTCACCTTGAAATCGCCGTCCCACACCCCGGCGCCATCCGGGTTGCCCACGCTGGCAACCGAGACTTTCCACAGCCCGATCGTGGGGAGCTTGACATCTCCGAGCAACGTCGATTGGCCGGATGGATTCGTCGTGATGCTGGTGATCGTGCCGATGACGCATTCGTTCGACTGCTCGAGCCGAAAAAAGAGACGGGCCTCGTCGATCGGAGGGAAGTTACGCCCCCGGACCGTCAGCGACGTCGAAATGTCCACCTTGGCCGTCGAAGGCGACACCGATGTCACCTTGATGTTTGGCTCGCCCCAAAACAATACCTTGTCGTCGTGCTGCGAGAGCTGGGTGACGAGCGCGGCCAGCTCGTCCTGCGCGATCTTGAGGAGCGCGGCGCGGTCGTGGCGACGGAGCACTTGCTGCACGTCGAGCGTGACCCCGTATTCGGCGAGCACCGTGGCTGGGTCCTCGGACGCGCGCTGCTGGAGCTCAGGATTGCGCACATAGTCAGAAACGAAGTGAATCAGCATAAATCTCCTTCGTCGCAGTGCGTGGCCCCCTTCGGCCTGCACCGGCTCGCATACTACATGCCAGATTTCGTCCGGTATTTGCTATAAAACAAGAAGTTCCCGCAGTTGGGCGTCGAGACCGTCGAGACCGCGGCCGCGACGTCGAGAACCGGGGAGAGCGAATACCGCACGACGAGGCGCTCTCCGGGCCGCAGCGGGCTGCTCAGGGAGATCCAGTTCATCCCCGGCGCCCACGCGAAGCGCGCCGCCTCGCGGGCGCCGTCCCCGCGCACGCGCTCCACACCGAGGATCGCCTGGATCCGCCGCTCGGGCAGCGTGAAGACGGCGCGCGGAGCGCTGCCGGAGAACGCCCGCGTCGCCTCGCGCAGGGCGCGCTGCCGCGTGTCACCCAGGGCGAGGCCTTGCCCGACCGTATGCGGCTCCGTGAAGAACGGGCTCCGAGACTCGAGCAGCGGGCCCTGGAGAAAGAGAAGCGGAGCACCCGAGAAGGTGACGCCCATCTGGGAGGCCACGAGATCGAGGACACCATCGCCGTTCAGGTCTCCCAACGCGAGCTGGGAAGCATTCTCCGGGACGGGGACGGATTGGATGGGCGCCGTCCCCTGGCCGGGATCGTAGAAGAGCAGCTCCGAGTTGCACGGATTCGCCGCGAGACAATTCGAGGTGACGACGAGCGAGAGCGGCCCCACGGCCTGCGCGCCCAGCCATCCCGCGTCGATGCCGTACGAGGCGACGATCTTCTTGCCGGAGGTCCACCCCGGAACCCGGCCAGGCAGCGTATTCTGGGCCTTGCCGCCGTAGAACACCTGCGTCGTGTCGCCGGAGAAGGACAGCTCCATCCACCCGTCCTGATCGATGTCCGCCGCGAGCACGGCCGCGGCGGGCAGCAGGCGCTCGCTCTTCCAGGAGGGGCTGCGCTCGAGCGTGCCGTCCAGGTTTCGATAGATCCGCTGATGGCCGCCGGCCGTCCTCTCGCTGGGCGGACAGCCGCTGGGCGCCTCGTTCTCCGTGTACACCGCGACCGCGAGATCGAGCCGGCCGTCGGCATCCACATCGGCCAAGGTCACCGCTGTGGCGCCATACCCGTCCTCCGTGCGCCACGAGGGGCTATCCTCGAGCGTGCCGCCTCGGTTCATGTAGAGGGCGACTCCCCCCTTCTTCGGATTGCACTGCAGATCCGTCGGAATTGCGACGGCGACGTCGAGCCATCCGTCGCCGTTCACGTCGCCGACCGCGATGCCCCCGCGGAACGCGATATCGGCCGAGTACCAGCTCGGGTACTGCTTGTCGGCGAACGGCGTGGTCGTGCTCCTGCGGTTGAGGTAGACATTCATTGGCTGCGGGCTCACGTCGTTGCCGTTCGACGTGACCATGTCGAGCCACCCGTCTCCGTTGATGTCCGCGAGCGCCATGCCCGTCGCGAAGTTGCCGAGCGTCGCGGTGCTCAGGCTCGGCGTCTCCGCGTAGACGCGCTCGAGCGGCGTGGTCTCCGGAGCGCCGCCCGCAGCCCCCGACGCGACCACTGGATGGGAGGCGCGCGCACACGCGGAGAGGCTCAGCACCGCAAGCGTGCAGGGAGCGGCTCGCCGCATCATCGCGAGAGAGCAGACGAGCTGTCCGCGAATATCGTTCACGCTGCGCAGTATCTGGCATTGCCGATGTGCCTGTCGACGAAATTCAACCCACCGTCGCTGCGTCCGGCGCGTGCTCCCCCCGGGAGGTAGGCACCTTCATGGGTCGGGCTCTCGGCCGCCAACAGGTCACCTTCCTGCCGGGGAGGCGACCGATCCGCAGGCGGCCGGGCGCTTGACGAACCGAACCGACTCGGTTAGCCATGAGAGTTCCATTGCGTACTCGTCGACCGATACGGGCCACGGCGCCGCGCGGCGGCGCGGGCACGCGAGAATGCGGGGTATTCTGCCGGAAAGATACAGCCCGCTTCCGCCGGCGCCCCTTCGTCCGACACGAGCACGGCGAGGAGAGGACGAGCGCGTCGCACGCGGACAGCGATCGAGCCGCTGGGGTCTAGGGGGAGCCATGCCGACGCTCATCTACAACCCCGGTGGACCCGAAGAGCGTGTCTTCGTCATCCGGGACGAGGTCGTCACCATCGGTCGCGCGGAGGACCAGACGATCTGCATCCCGCACAGGAGCCTCTCGCGCAGCCAGGCTCGGATCGAGCGATCCGAGGGCAGGTACTTCCTCGTCGACCAGCAGAGCAAGAACGGCACGTTCGTGAACGGCATGCGGATCCAGCGAAAGGAGCTCCGGGGTGGCGACACGATCACGCTCGGCGAGCTCGACCTCCTCTTCATGGCCGATCCCGTCGCCTCGGCCGAGAGGTCGATCCATCCCCAGGTCATCCGCCCGCTGACGCGCACCTCCATCGTGAAGCTCGCGGGGGAGATCGAGCCCGGCACGGGCGCGCAGCGCTCGGAGGCTCGGCTGCAGCTCCTGATCGAGGTGGCCAAGCTGCTGCCGCTCTCCGACGACATCGACACCCTGCTGCACAAGATCCTCGACCTGACGTTCCAGATCCTCAACGTGGATCGCGGCGTCATCCTGCTCGTCAACGAGGCGACCGGGCAGCTCGAGAGGCGCGCCGTGAAGACGTCGCACCCCCTGGCGGCCGACGAGCCGATCTTCAGCCAGCACATCGTCGACTTCGTGCGTCACAACAGGGTGGCGGCGCTCTTCGCCGACGCCTCGGTCGATCCGCGCCTCGATGCGGCGCGCTCCGTCGTCGCCCAGTCGATCCGCTCCTCGATGTGCGTCCCGCTCAAGCCCAAGGACGACGTGATCGGCGTGCTTTACGTGGACAACCTCCGGGCGGCGCACGTCTTCTCCGAGGCGGACCTGGAGTTCCTCGTCGCGTTCGCGGGCCAGGCGGCCGTGGCCGTGAAGAACGCGTCGCTGTACCGGCGCCTCGAGCGCGAGACGGTGGAGCGCATGCAGCTCGTCCTGGACGCGAAGCTCGCGTCCCTCAACCAGATGGTGGCGGGGATCGCGCACGAGATCCGCAATCCGCTGCACTTCATCAACAACTTTGCGACCATCGCGTCCGAGCTGGCGCAGGAGCTGACCGAGGGCCTGCGCGCGCAAGAAGCGCGGCTCGATCCCGACGCGCTCGCGCAGCTCGAGGAGAGCCTGGCCCAGCTGCGCGACAGCGCCGTCCGGATCACCGAGCACGGCCGGCGCGCGGACGCGATCATCAAGGGGATGCTCCAGCACGCCCGGCGTCCCTCCGGGGCGCGCGCGCCGGCCGACCTGAACGCCGTGGTGGAGGAGAGCGTGCGGCTCGCGCGCGCGAGCGCGAGCGCGCGGCTGCGGGGGGACGGGCTCGATGTGCGCGTCGTCGCGACGTATGATCCGGCGATCGGTCCGCTGGAGATGGTGGCGCTCGACCTGGGGCGCGTGTTCATCAACGTCGTCGACAACGCGCTCTATGCGATGCAGCAGAAGAGGCGCGAGCGCGGCGCCGGCTATGCGCCGGAGCTCAGCGTCCGCACCGCGGACCTGGGCGATCACGTCGAGGTGCGCATCCGGGACAACGGGACGGGCATCCCGAAGGGCGTCGTGGCGCGGATGTTCGAGCCGTTCTTCACGACGAAGCCGCCGGGGCACGGGACGGGGCTCGGACTGTCGCTCAGCCGGGATATCGTGGTGCAGGGGCACCAGGGGACGATGCGGGTGGAGAGCGAGGAGGGGGAGTCCACGGAGTTCGTGATCACGCTGCCGAAGAGGAGATGATGGCGCGCCGCGGGCTGTGGATCGCATGGCGCTGACAGAGAGCGATCCACGCCGCCGTTCCCGGCCGCGATCGGGTTCACGCCGCCGAATTGGGGCTCAGAGGAGGGCGTACGAGGAGAGGATGCCAAGGTAAGCCTTGGCCTCGAGCGACCCGTCCGGCTGCACGCGCAGCTTGAAGAAGAGATCGCGCTGGACGTGCATGGACCATGCTGCCTCGGGCAGATCGACGAGCTGGGTGCCCGCCCAGTCGAGCGCCGCCTGCCCTCGAGCGCGATCGCAGACGTCGAGATCGACCAGGCGATCCAGCAGCGCGCGCCAGGCTGGGCTCTCGTTCGGCCGATCGTGCGGCCTGAAGTCCAGGGCCACGGTGGGTCGCACGGCGTCGCCGATCTCGAAGTGGATCGCGAGCAGCCCCCTGGGCCGACCGGGTAGATCGAGCATCAGGGCCAGCGTCCGCGCGTCGCCGGGCCACCCGATCGCGCCGAGCCAGGACGAGATCTGGTCGGCGGGCATCACCGCGCTCACCCGCAGATCGCGGCTGCCGCGCTGGGGCATCGTGGTCAGGTGCAGCATGTAGCCGCCCTCCGGCAACAGCCGTGCGCAGCGCTCGAAGAGGTCGAGCGCCGCCCGGTCGGGGGTGTCGTCCAGCATCCGCCGGAGTCCCTCCTCGGCCAGCACCCGCGCGCGCTCGGGCGAGAGCCCCGCCGAGGCGCTCTCCGCGCTTCCATACGTGGGGTCCAGCGTCATGAACACGAACGGATCCGGCGCGCGGTCGTCCGGCGTGTCGTCAATCTCCAGCCACACCACCGGGACGCTCCGGCCGATCTCGGACTCCGGATCGGCCCAGGCCTCCCAGAAACGATGGGCTCGGCCGAGTTCCGGGATCGGGCGGCCGGATCGCAGCCGCGCCGCGAGGGCGCGCTGGCCGCCGCCCTGGCGCGATGCGCAGAACAGCAGATCACAGCGATCCTCCGCCTGCGCCGTCAGCCGGCACTCGATGCAGCTCTGGGACCAGATCGGCGGCAGGCTCGCCGCGCGCTCCGCGATGCGGCGACGCGCCGCCGGCGAGGCCAGGAGGTCGGACAGGAAGGGATCGACGGCTGCGAGCAGCCCGGGAAGCGGCTGGAGCATGGCGAGGGATCCAGCGCCTCAGCCGGCGGTCACCGTGAAGTCGCCGTCCCACACCCCGGCGCCGTCCGGGTTGCCCACGCTGGCCACCGAGACTTTCCACTGCCCGCTCCTCGGGAGCTTGACCTTGCCGAGCAGCTTCGATCTGCCGTGGGGATCCGTCGTGACGCTCGCGATCGTGCCGTCGACGCACTCATCCGACTGCTCGTTCCGGAACGAGAGACGGGCCTTGCCCGTCGGAGGGAAGCTGGACCCTTCGATCGTCAGCGGCGTGAAGGAGTCCACCTTGGCCGTCGAGGGCGACACTGACGTCACCGTGATACGCGGGGTACCCCACATCATGACATGATGATCGTGTTTCGAGGACCCGGCGAGGAGCGCGGCCACCTCGTCGCGCGCGGCCTCGAGGATAGCGGCGTGGTCGTGGCGGCGGAGCGCCTGTTGCATGTCCAGCGCGACCCCGTATTCGGCGAGGACCGTCACTGGATCCTCGGACGCGCGCAGCTGGAGCTCGGGATCGCGCAGATAATCGGCAATGAAGTAAATGAGCATGCACCCTCCTTCGTCGCGGGTGCGTGGCCCCCTCCGGCCTGCACCGGCACGTCTGCTACATACCAGGAGTCGGCTGGAACTTGCTATAGAATGCCGCACCAGCGCACGAACTTTCGTCGAGCGCGGCCATCGGATGCACGCGGCCGAACTGGGGCTCAGAGGAGGGCGTACGACGAGAAGATGCCGAGGTAGGCCTTGGCCTCGAGCGACCCGTCCGCCTGCACGCGCAGCTTGAACATGAGCTCTCGCTGGACGCGCATGGACCATGCGGCCTCGGGCAGATCGACGAGCTGGGTGCCCGCCCAGTCGAGCGCCGCCTGCCCTCGAGCGCGATCGCAGGCACCGAGATCGACCAGGCGATCCAGCAGCCCGCGCCAGACCGGGCTCTCGTTCGGCCGAGCGCGCGACTTGAAGTCCAGGGCCACGGTGGGTCGTACGGCGTCGCCGATCTCGAAGTGGACCGCGAGCAGGCCCCTCGGCAGGCCGAGCAGATCGAGCATCAGGGCCAGCGTCCGCGTGTCTCCTGGCCACCCGATCGCGTCGAGCCAGGACAAGATCTGGTGGGCGGGCATCACCGCGCTCACCCGCAGATCGCGGCTTCCGCGCTGGGGCATCGTGGTCAGGTGCAGCATGTAGCCGCCCTCCGGTAGCAGCCGTGCGCAGCGCTCGAGGAGGTCGAGCGCCGCCGGGTCGGGGGCGTCGTCCAGCATCAGCCGGAGCCCCTCCTCGGCCAGCGCCCGCGCGCGCTCCGGCGAAAGCCCCGTCGAGGCGGTTGGCGCGCTCTCATACGCGGGATCCAGCGTCATGAACACGAACGGATCCGGCGCGCGGTCCTCTGGCGTGTCGTCGATCTCCAGCCACACCACCGGGACGTTCCGGCCGATCTCGGACTCCGGATCGGCCCAGGCCTCCCAGAAGCGATGGGCGCGGCCGAGCTCCGGGATCGGGCGGCCCGATCGCAGCCGCGCCGCGAGGGCGCGCTGGCCACCGCCCTGGCGCGATGCGCAGAACAGCAGATCACAGCGATCCTCCGCCTGCGGCGCCAGCCGGCACTCGATGCAGCTCTGGGACCAGATCGGCGGCAGGTTCGTCACGCGCTCCGCGATCCGGCGACGCGCAGCCGGAGAAGCCAGGATGCCGGACAGGAAGGGGTCGACGGCCGCAAGCAGCCCGGGAATCGGCTGGATCATGGCGAGAGATCCAGCGACTCAGCCGGCGGTCACGTGGAGATCTCCGTTCCACTCCCCAGCGCCGGCCGGCTGGTCCACGGAGGCAACCGTGACTTTCCACAGCCCGACCGTGGGGAGAGTCACCTGACCGAGCAGCGTCGACTGGGCGTACGGCCCCGTCGTGATGCTGACGATCGTGCCTTCGACGCGCTGGTTCGACTGCTCGTTCCGGAAAGCGAGACGGGCCTTGCCCTTCGGAGGGAAGGTACGCCCCACGACCGTCAGCCGCATGGGAGTGTTCACCTTGGCCGTCGGAGGCGACACCGACGTGACCTCGATATCGATGGGGCCCCAAGCCGCTACCACATAGTCGTGGTCCTGGGGCCTGGTGAAGAGCGCGGTCAGCTCGTCGTGCGCGCTCTTGAGGATCGCGGCGTGGTCATGGCGGCGGAGCGCATGCTGTATGTCCAGCGTGATTCCATATTCGGCAAGGACCTGGGCTGGATCTTCGGACGCGCGCAGCTGGAGCTCGGGATTTCTCAAATAATCGGCAATGAAGTAAATGAGCATGCCTCCTCCTTCGTCGCGGGTGCGTGGTCCCCTCCGGCCTGCGCCGGCTCGTATGCGGTTCCGTGGAGAACCTGCGCGGGGAATCGAGCAATGGCCCCTGAAGGGCGAGCGAGCTGTCCGCGAATGACGTTCACGCCGCGCAGTATCCAGCATTGCCGAACCATCTGTCGACAAAAAGCAGAGGCCCGACTGGCTTGAGGTGCACGTGCGCTCGAGCTGAGCGCGTGTCGCCGCCTGTTCGCTGCGGCGCCCGGGTGCGCGTCCGGCGATCCATGCTGACTTCGGGAAGCGCGCGTGCGTGATGTTCCACCTGCGACGCCGGGCGCGCCTGACTCGTCTGGTGATCCTGTGTCCTCGGATCCTCCCGCGAGGACCCACGCGCCGCCGAGGTCAGGACACGGAAGCGAGCGCTTCTGTCAGCGCCTCGTGAGCGCGGCCGTCGCGCAACAGGCCAGCCAGGGCCGCCCGGCAGGGCGCGACGACCTCGGCGAGCACCTCGCGGCGCAGCGCGCCGAGCGCGCGCGCGGGGAGCACGCCGAGCGACTCCGCCCCACCGGCGTCGGCCGGCCCCGGCGCCGGATCGAGGGCGTGGCGCGCGGCGGCGCGGGAGAACGCCTGCTCGGCCGCGGCGCGCGCCGGCTCGCCGAAGGCCGCGAGCAGCCACGCGAGCGCCCTCCAGGAGAGCGCCGCGTGCCGCGCCTCGTCGGCGGCGATGCGCGCGAGCGCCGCGGCGAGCGCCGGATCCCCGGCGAGGCGCGCGACCTCCTGCGCCTCGGCCGCGCCCAGGGTCTCGCCCACGCAGCCCTCCTCGACGAGCGCCGCGACCACGTCGGCGACGCCGGCCGCGAGCGGCGCCGTGGCCGCCTCGAGCAGCGGCCCGGGGCCGATCGCGCGGCCGGCGAGGCGCGAGGCGATGCCGTACGCGAGGCGCGCGTGCTCGGCCTCGTCGAGCGCGGCCCGGTGCGCCTCGGCGACGAGCTCGGCGGGCGCGCCGAGCGCGAGGAGCTGGAGCGAGAAGCGGGCGAAGCTCGCGACCGAGGCGTGCTCGAGCGCGGCCACGGCGGCGTAGTGCGCCGCGGCGAGCGCGCGCGCCTCGGGCGCGAGGGGGGCGACGTCGAGCGCCACGGGCGCGCGCCAGTCGTCGCGCGCGGCGCCCTCCGCGGCGCGCGGCGCGCCGTCGACGAGCAGGGGGCGGCCGATGGCGCAGGTCACCCCCGCGCATTGCCAGCGCGCGCTCCCGTCGCTGGCCTCGAGCGCGACGCAGGCGGACGCGGGGCGCGCGCTGCCGGCGCAATCCGCGTCGCTCCGGCAGGCGTCGTTCGGCGTGCGGCAGGCGAGCGTGACCTGCTCGCCGCATCCATTGAAATAGGCGGACAGCCCGCAGGTGCCCCCGGGGCAATCGGCGTCGACCGCGCAGCGCGCCTTCGCGCAGACCGAGTGCGGCTCGCGGAGCGCGCCGGTCCCCTTGCAGACGCACGCCTCGGAGGGGCCGCAGTCGGCGTCGTCCTCGCAGGCGTACTCGCAGCCGCAGAAGGGGCCGATCTGGCCGACGCCGCTCACGCATTTGCCGTGGGGGCCGTCCTTGCAATCGCTGTCCGTCTTGCAGGCGAGGTGCCCCTCGGTGCCGCGGCACGCGGGCTGGTCGATGGTCGCGTCGCAGCGCGTGCGCGAGGCGCGGTGCACGGTGCCGTCCGGCTCGGTCACCCAGCCCTCGGCGCCGGAGGGCGCCGGCGGGATTGCGGACGCGGGGGACGGCGCGGGTTGCGGGACGGTGGTGTCGGTGGCCGTGGTGTAGGGGTCGGGGACCGTGACGACCGCGACGTCACCGCCCTTCGAGCTGGTGCAGCCCGCGGCGCCGACGGCGAGGAGGAGGGACATGCGGAGCGAGCGGTGGCGGTCCATGGAGGGAGGGTAGCAGAGGCGGGGGAGCTAGATCACCGAACGCGTTGAAACTCGTAAGCAGGCTGAAACTCGTACAAATTTAAAAGGTTGTAGCCCCCGGCGGCTCCGTCGCGGAGCGTGAACGTGGTCGTGGTCGTGGTCGTCGACGACACAACCGTGGACGTGAACGATCTGCCTCATTCCTCGCTCTCAGCGGTCCGCTGGCAGCTCGCTCCCCTTGCGGGCGGGTTGAGCTGGCTGGGTCGTGGGAAATGAGAGCGGCGATTTCCGGGAGACGTTTACGTTCACGACTGAGCCGTTGACGACGACGACCACGACCACGTTCACGACCACGACCACGACCACGTTCACGACCACGTTCACGTTGGTGACCGCTGAGGGGGCAGCGGTTCGGGCTTCGGGCCCCGAGCGCGACCGGGCGAGCTTGGTTAACGGTTAACACCAATGCCCAGGGGGGGCGGCAATCATCACCAGGGATCCAGCGTCTGTTTGAGAGATGCGCCCTCGCGGTTTTCTCTCCCATCGGCAGATCGCCGCGGAACTTCAACGTGATTGACGTTCCAGGGCTCGGCTGCGATACACGGGCATCCGCTGCGTGTCTCGCCCCGGGGACGGATCACCGGCTCCCCGTCGTATCGGCGTTTCGCGGCTCCCTTCTCTTCCCCACCTCTGCTTTCTTCCCCACGTCCGCCGTCCTCCACCACCCGCCCCGAAGCCCCGCCCGCCTCGCCGGGCCCCCTCCACCACCCGCCCCGAAGCCCCGCGCACTTCCCAGAGCCCCCTCCACCACTCGCCCTGAAGCCCCGCGCACTTCCCAGAGCCCCCTCCACCACCCGCCCCGAGGCCCCGCCCGCTTCGCCGGGCCCCCTCCACCACCCGCCCCGAAGCCCCGCGCACTTCCCAGAGCCCCCTCCACCACCCGCCCCGAAGCCCCGCGCACTTCCCAGAGCCCCCTCCACCACCCGCCCCGAAGCCCCGCGCACTTCCCAGAGCGTCCTCAATCCCCCGGACGAAGCTCCCGCCCCACCCCCCACCACGCGGCACGACCTCACCCCCGACGCGCGCCCATTTCGTGCTCCCTCATGACGCCCGCCATTCCTTTGATCTACACCTGCCCGTTATGCCTGAACCCCAAACCCCGAACCAATCAGGGACACCCACCGTGCAACCCAGCCCGCTCACCACCGCCGAGGCGGCATTCGATCGCCTCAAGCCCGCGCTCGACGCCATGCCGCTCGCCGGGCTGGACACCCCGCGGCTCGATCTCCAGGCGGCCGCCGTGCAGGCCATCGGCGTGGCCAGGGCGCTCTCCGCGCCCGAGCTGCGCCAGCGCATCACCGCCATCGCCGCGGCGGGCGCCCTCGACGCGGCGCTGCTCGACGGCCTGGAGACCGTCGCCTGGGCGACCTGGTTCGCCCGGCACAAGCTCCTGCTCTCGTCGGCCACGCACTCCGGCGCGGCGCTGCCCGCCTCCCTCGTCGCGCGCGCCTACGAGATCCGCGCGCGCATGCTGAAGACGCTCGAATACCACCTCGACGACGATCCGGAGGCGACCGCGCAGCTCGCGCACCTGCGCGCGGGCAGCGGCCACCTCGACCTCGCCAACGACCTCTCGGGCGCCGCCGACATGTACCGGCGACACCGCGCCCGGATCCAGGACGACAAACGGAACTACCGCGCCGAGGACGAGCAGGAAGCGAGCGCGCTCGCGGAGCAGATCCTCCGCCTGCTCGGCGCGACGGCGACCGACGATCAGGCGCTCTGGAAAGGGTACCAGGCGCGCGCCGCCAAGCTGCTCTTCCGCCATTACGACGAGGCCATCCGCGTCGGCCGGTTCCTCTTCTATTACGATGATCCCGAGGGCCGCTTCCCCAACCTCTACACCGCGACGCGCGCCGCATCGGCCTCCCCTCGCCCCGAGAAGAAGCCGGAAGCCAGCCCCGCCGAGCCGCCGGTGATCAGCATCACCTGATCACCCGAGCGGCCCTCACCTCCTCTCCCGGGCGCCTCTCCGACGCCCACCCACCGCAGGGCGCCTCCCCGACTCCCCCGACCGCGCCGCCGCGCGCTCGCGCACCCCTGCCGCATGCGCTATGGCGCCTGCATGCGTCTCTACACGTTCCTCCACTCGCCCAATGCCCTCAAGGTGCGCCTCGCCCTCGCCGAGCTCGACGTTTCCTACGAGCCGGTCGAGATCAACCTCTTTCGAGGCGAGCAACGCGCCGAGTCGTTCGCCCAGATCAACCCGCACCGGAAGGTGCCTGTCCTCGAGGACGGCCCGCTCGTGCTCCGGGAGTCCAACGCCATCCTCGTCTACCTGGGCCGCACCCACGGGACGACGCGCTGGCCCGACATCCCGGCGTCCGAGGCCAGGGCGCTCCAGTGGCTGTTCTTCGACAGCGCGCACCTGACGCCCCACTGCAGCGCCATCTGGTGGACGAACGTCGTCGTGCCCACGGCCGGGCTGCCGCCGGTCGCGGAGGCGGTCGTGGAGCGGGCCACCGCCGAGGCCACGCGCTCGCTCGACCTGCTCGAGGGAGAGCTCGACGGAAAGCAGTACCTGCTCGGCAGCGCCCTCTCGCTCGCCGACTGCGCTGTCGGCGCTGCCGTCGCCCTGCTCCGCGGCTCGCGCCTCGACGACGCCGAGCGCTGGCCCAGGGTCGTCGCCTACCGGGAACGGCTGCGCGCCCGCGATAGCTGGGTCGCGGCGCGCGGTGACGCCATCACCGACCTCGGGGCCGCGGCCACCCGGGCCGGGTGAGCGCGCCGCAACCTGGGTAGCGCGCCGCAACCTGGGTCGGCACGCCGCAACCTAGCCGCAACCTGGGTCGGCACGCCGCAACCTGGGTCGGCACGCCGCAACCTGGGTCGGCACGCCGCAACCTGGCACGCCGCAACCTGGGTCGGCACGCCGCAACCTGGGTCGGCACGCCGCAACCTGGGTCGGCACGCCGCAACCTGGGTCGGCACGCCGCAACCTGGGTCGGCACGCCGCAACCTGGGTCGGTGCGCCGCAACCTGGGTCGGTGCGCCGGGTCGGTGCGCCGCAACCCAGGCGCCCGCTCGGCGGCGCGCCCGCGGCTACCGCCTCGCCCTGCGCCCGATCCCGCGCGGGTCGCGCCCGATCGGCTCGCCCAGCTCGATCGCCGGAGCGCCGGGCCAGGACGGCTCCTCCCGCGGCTCCCCCACCTCGAGCGGGCCGTGCGCCTGCTCGGCCTCCGCGATCGAAGGGTAGCGCTCCACGTCGCCGTCGACCTGGAACCCGCCCGCGCGCGCCGGGCGCACCACGCGGTCGACCACGATCCCCTCGTCCCAGATCCCGCCGTGCTCGACCGCAATCGCGGCGCCGATGGCCACCCCGTCGAGCCGCGACAGGGCGCCATCCGGCCGCCTCGGCGTGGGCCGCCAGCGCAGGAACGCGTCCTCGTGGAGCACGACCACCGCGCGATTGCCGGGCAGCTCCGAGATCCCCAGGGCGAAGCGGACGCGGCGCCCCGGCGCCCCGGCGCTCGCATCGCACCCGCCCCACGCCGCGCCCTCCGCTTCGCCGACCGCGCCCTCCGCTTCGCCGACCGCGCCCTCCGCCTCGTCGAGCGCGCCCTCCACCTCGCCGGCCGCGCCCTCCGCCTCGTCGATCCCGGCGAGGTGCTCCGGACGCTGATCCTCGGGCGGCGCCATACGAACTCCTCCACCGGAGGTCTCGAACGAGGACGCCGTGCCGTCAAGCCCGCGACGCCGCCCCGTCCCTGCGCGCGTTCGCTGGTCGTCCGCGCGCAGCGCCCAGCGCCCGCGGCGCACAGCGCGCCCCCGCGATGACCCAGACGGAGGTCGTCCGCACCGTGCCCCACGCTTGACGCCCGACGCCTCCCCGCCAATCCCCTCCCCGATGGTGTCGTTCGACCCGTTCCCCGTCCTGTCGACCCCGCGCCTCCGCCTCCGCGCGATCGAGCCCGGCGACGCCGAGCGCATCCTCCGCATCCAGTCGGATCCGGAGGTGACGCGCTACTTCGGCCGCGCGCCCTTCAGCGCGCTCGCCGAGGCGGAGCAGCGCATCGCCGTCGTCCTGGAGGGCGTCCGCGAGAACACCTCGATCCGCTGGGGCATCACCCTGAAGGAGAGCCACGAGCTCCTCGGGACCGCCGGCTTCTGGCGCTGGAACAAGCCCCACCGCTGGGCGGAGATCGGCTTCGAGCTCCTGCCCGCGTTCTGGAACCGGGGGATCATGACCGAGGCGCTGCGCGCGATGCTCTCCTTCGGCTTCGACGTCATGGGCCTCCACCGCGTCGAGGCGCAGCTCGATCCCGAGAACCGCGCCTGCATGCGCGTGCTGGAGCGGCTCGGCTTCGCGCGCGAGGGGCTGCTCCGCCAGAACTGGTGGTACGACGGGAAGTGCACCGACACCGCGGTCTACGGGCTCCTGCGCGACGCCCCCGCGGGCCCCGCGGCCTGAGCCGGCCGCAGGTCGCGCCCCGCGCCCCGGCCCCCATCGGGCCCCGTCGTCGAGCCGGCCAGCGCCGCTCCCTCCGCTACCTCGTCGCCGACGGCGCCCCGCCGCCCGCAGCCGGCGCGGCGCTCCCGGGCGCGT
Source organism: Sorangium sp. So ce1036 (assembly GCF_051369805.1). Classification (NCBI taxonomy): domain Bacteria; kingdom Pseudomonadati; phylum Myxococcota; order Polyangiales; family Polyangiaceae; genus Sorangium; species Sorangium sp. So ce1036. Next base: position 1,303,197 of record NZ_JBBMOX010000002.1, on the reverse strand, counting down.
GCCCCGCGCCCTGCTCCACGTGCCCCGCCCCCTGCTCCGCGTGCCCCGCGCCCTGCTCCAGGTTGAGCCGGATCCGCGCGGGCGACTCCGACGTGATCTCCACCGTCTGCGACGCGCCGTCGCTCGACCGCGCCTCCACCGAGAGCGACACCCCGGGCTGCGGGCGCGCGATGACCTGGCTGCCCACGCCGAGCACCACGCCGTTCAGCCGCACCACCGCGGCGCGCGGCTCGATCTGCACCGCGATCGGGTCGAGCTGGAACCGCTGCCCCCGCGGCCGGCTCAGCGCGACGAACATCAGCGACGCCACCGCGACCCCCGTCGACACCGCGGCCACCAGCCACGGGAGCGCCACCGGCCGCAGCGCGTCGCCGGCCCGCATCAGGCCGCCGAGCCCCCGCCGCCCCCCGGGCAGCGTGCTCCCGGGCCCGCTCTCCGAGAGCGGCGACGCGCTCAGCACGGCGCCGGACCGGGCCCGCCACCCCGCGCGCCGCTGCGGCGCGGTCGCGGCCGCGATCTTCTGCCGCTCCTCCTCCATCCGCTCGCCGCAGCGCGCGATCAGGACCTCCGCCACCTGCGCCGTCGTCATCACGCCCGAGCTGCGCAGCAGGAAGTCCTCGAGCGCGGCCGCCATCTCGCCCGCCGTCTGGAAGCGCCGCCGCGGATCGCGCGCGAGCGCCTTCAGGATGATCTCCTCGAGGTACAGCGGGCAGTGCGGCGCCGCGAGCGTCGGCCGCGGCGGCTCCACCGCCCCGGTCTGCGGCAAGACGAGGTCGTGCAGCACCTGGAACGGCAGCGCGCCCGTGACCGCCTCGAAGAGCACGACGCCCAGCGAGAAGATGTCCGACCGGCGATCGACCGGGTGGCCCTGCGCCTGCTCGGGCGACATGTACTCGCCCTTGCCCTTGATCTCGCCCGTCTGCGTCGTGTCCCCCAGCCGCTCGAACGCCTTCACGATCCCGAAGTCGGCCACCTTCACCGTGCCGTCGCGATCGATGAGGATGTTCTGCGGGCAGACGTCCCGGTGCACGATGCCGAGCGGCACCCCGCGCTCGTCGAGCAGCTCGTGCGCGGCGTGCAGCCCGTGCGCCGCGTCCGCGACGATGCGCGCGGCGACCGCCGGCGCGAGCGGATGCGGCCTGAGGCCCGGCCTGAGCAGCCGCTGCATCGTCTGGCCGTCGATCCACTCCATCACCAGGAAGAGCACGCCGTCCGTGTCGCCGAGGTCGAGGATCTCGACCACGTTGCGGTGGTGGATCTTCGAGGCGAGGTTCGCCTCGTCGAGGAACATGCGCTGAAACTGCGGATCGCGCGCGAGCGCGGGGATCAGCGTCTTCAGCGCGACGACCTTGTGGAAGCCGCGGGAGCCCTCCATGCGGGCGGCCCACACCTGCGCCATCCCCCCCTCGCCGATGAGGCGCAGGAGCTCATACCGCCCGAGACGCTGCCCCGGACCGGGGTCCTCGGAGATCCGCATGGCACACCGAACGGTTGTGGTCGGGGAGCCGCGCCGCGCGCGCGGCCCCAGGAGCGTTCCGGACCGCGGCTCGCGCCCCGTTTCTCCAGGCGCTCACAATAGCCAAGCCCGCCCGCGCCGAAAAGGCTCGTGAGGGCCGGCGCCCGCGTGCGCATCCCCTCCCCCGCGCGCACCTCCGTCCCGGCGCGTCTCTCCCTCCCCGCGCGCGCCCCTCCCCGAGGGCGCCCGGCGCCCGCGGATCCGCGTCGCCCCTCCGCCGCGCCCCTGCTATGGCCGGAGCACGATGACGAACGCGACCAGCGCTCCTCCTCCTGCTGCAGCCCGCCCCGGTCGAGCCCCCGCCTCCAGGGCCCTGTTCGACCGCGCCTCCGCCGTCCTGCCCGGCGGCGTGAACAGCCCGGTGCGCGCCTTCCGCGCCGTCGGCGGCGACCCCCTCTTCATCGCCCGCGCCGAGGGCGCCCGGCTCTTCGACGCCGACGGCGCCGAGTACATCGACTACGTCGGCTCCTGGGGGCCGGCCATCCTCGGCCACGCGCACCCCGCCGTGGTCGAGGCGGTCCGCGAGGCCGCCTCCCGCGGGCTCTCGTTCGGCGCGCCCACCGAGCTCGAGGTGCGGTTCGCCGAGACGATCCGCGCGCTCTACCCGAGCATCGACATGCTGCGCTGCGTCTCGAGCGGCACCGAGGCCACCATGAGCGCGATCCGCGCCGCGCGCGGCTTCACCGGCCGCGACGTCCTCGTCAAGTTCGAGGGGTGCTACCACGGCCACGCCGACCCCCTGCTCGTCAAGGCGGGCAGCGGGCTCGCCACCTTCGGCGCGCCCGACTCCGCCGGCGTCCCCGAGGGCGCCGCCCGCAACACGCTGTCGTTGCCCTACAACGACGCGGCCGCCCTCGAGGCCGCCTTCGCCGCGCGCGGCGGCGACATCGCCGCCGTCATCCTCGAGCCCGTGGTGGGCAACATGGGCTGCGTCCCGCCGGAGCCCGGCTTCCTCGCCCTCGTCATCGACCTCTGCCGCAAGCACGGCGCGCTCTCGATCTTCGACGAGGTGATGACCGGCTGCCGTCTGGCCCGCGGCGGCGCGCAGGAGCGCTTCGGGCTCCGGCCGGACCTGACCACGCTCGGCAAGATCGTCGGCGGCGGCATGCCGCTCGCGGCCTACGGCGGCCGCGCCGACGTGATGCGCGTCGTCTCGCCGCTCGGCCCCGTGTACCAGGCCGGCACGCTCAGCGGCAACCCGATCGCGGTCACGGCGGGGCTCGCGACGCTCGAGCGCCTCACGCCCGACCTCTACGAGCGGCTCGAGCGGCTCGGCGCCGCGCTCGAGCGCGGCCTCCGGGCCGCGGCCGAGGCCGCCTCCGTGACCGCGTGCGTCCAGCGGGTCGGCTCCATGATCACGCTGTTCTTCACGAGGGGCCCGGTCCGCTGCTGGGCCGAGGCCTCCACCTCGGACACGAAGCGCTTCAGCGCCTTCCACGCGGGCATGCTCGCGCGCGGCGTCTACTGGCCCCCGTCGCAGTACGAGGCGGCGTTCCTGAGCGGCGCCCACACGGAGCAGGACATCGAGCGCACCATCGCGGCCTGCCGCGAGGCGCTCGCGGCCTGAGGGCCGGCCCGGCCGCCTCGCGGCCCAGGGGCCGGCCCGGCCGCCTCGCGGCCCAGGGGCCGGCCCGGCCGCCTCGCGGCCCAGGGGCCGGCCCGGCCGCCTCGCGGCCCAGGCCGGGCCTCGCCCCCCCGTCGCGTCAGTCGCCGGCGCGCACCCAGCCGTTTCGGTAGTAGTTACCGCGGGCCGTCGGCCAGGGCAGGCAGTTCGTCGCCGAGCGCGGCACCGTGAACACGAGCGCGCACGGCCCCGGGTACGCGCCGTCGATCCACGCGACGTCGCGGAGCGACACGATGATCTCGACCGTCCCGTCGCCGTTCACGTCGGCGAGCGTCGGCACCGGCATCGCGCCGAGCCCCGGCAGCGGGACCTTGTGGAGCAGCTCGCCGCCCGCGTTGAGGATGAAGAGGTGGCCCTTCCCCTCGTCGGTCGAGTAGGTGTTGAACACGATCTCGGGGATGCCGTCGCCCGACAGGTCCCCGACCACGACGCCGCCCGTGAGCACCTGCGTGTCGTTCGTGTACGTGACGTCCCAGGACTCGGTCCTGTCGGCGTGGACCGCGTGGATGCGGCCGTCGAGCCCGGCGAAGATCATCTCGGGGCCGGCGTGCGTCGCGTCGATGTCCGCCACGGTCACCTGCTGGGTCGCGGCCACGATGTTGCCGCCGAGGTCGTCGCCGCCGGACAGGTAGTCGGACGCGTAGAACGGGCTCTCCCACCCCTCGATGCGGCTCGCGTCGGGGCGGACCACCCAGAGGCCGACGCCCCGGGCCTGGTCCCTCGCAGCGACGTCCTGGCCCGCCGCGAGCATGACGACCTCCGGCGCGCCGTCGCCGTCGACGTCCGCGATCGCAGGGGCCGAGTTCTTGAAATAGGCCTGCAGCTCGTCGCTGTCGCCGAAGCCCTGCTGCGCGAGCTCCAGATCGTGCATGTACCGCACGCCCGGCGTCTTGGGTCGGCCCCGGAACATGGGATTCGCGTCGAAGGCCTCTCCCGTGCCGCGGTAGAACCCGGCATACGCGTTGTCCATCGGAGAGACGATGTCCTGCTCGCCGTCGCCGTCGAGATCGCCGACGGCCAGGTTCTGATCGTAGGCGCCGGCGATCCAGCACTCGGCGTCGTCGCTGCGGCGCGCGTCGCACCCGATCGTTCCGCTGTCGATCGGCGGGAAGCCCGCGACCGGCGCCCCGCTCGCGTGGAAGGCCATCAGGATGTCGGGGTCGTTGTCGGTGCTCGCGGCGACGACGTCGAGCTGGCCGTCGCCGTCGATGTCGCCCGCGGCGAGGGAGCGGACCTCGTCGCGCCAGCGGACCGGCCAGCCGCTGACGGCCCGGCCGCTCGCGTCGAGCATGTAGATCGTGTCGCGCGCCGCGAAGACGACCTCGAGCCGCTCGTCGTCGCGGAAGTCCGCCACGATCGGGCTCGCCCAGATGCGGCCGTGATCCTGCGAGTCGTCGAACCGCCACGCCTGCTTGCCGTCGGGCCCCCAGGCGACGATGTTGCCGTTGTGCGTGACGAGGATCTCGTTCACGCCGTCGCCGTCCAGGTCCGCGACCGCCGGCGACCCGAGCCACGCGCTCTCGTCGTCGTCGGACAGCTCGAGCAAGAGCTCGGGCTCCGCGACCTCGGCCGAGCCGCTCGACGCGGCGGCGCACGACGCCGCGGTCGGCAGCGGCTTGGAGCCGCCGGGGACGAAGCGCGGCGGGCGCGATCCACGGCCATCGTCGGAGGAGCCATCCCCCAGCCGCCCCTCGCACGCCGCAAGAGCGAGGACGCTGGTCAAGAGAGCGATTCTCCCGGGAATGAAAAAACCTCGGTGAGAGACAAAGGACTTCATCATGGCGGGAAGCTTACCAGCCATGGGTTGTGCTCCGAAGAGCGCGGAGCAGCGATCGGACGCGGTCGCGCACGCGTCGGACGGTGCGACACGCTGCCCCCTCCGGAGGGGAGGTGGGTGAGTGAGGACGCCGGAGGGATGGAGGTGGGCGTCCCTGGCTCCGCGCGCGGTGGTGGGCCCGCTGGGGGCTCCCCTCCGGGGCGTGCGTTCCGGCGAGCCCCTCTTTCTGTGGCGCGCCTGCACGTCAGCCCCGGAGGCGAGCCCCCAGCGGGCCCACCACCGCGCGCCGCAGGGGTATGGGTGCGGGGAGGTGCTGTGCTAGGCTCCGCCGCCATGAACGTATCGCGACGGCTTTGGATCGCCACCGCCGCCGGCGCCCTGCTGCTCGGGCCTGGGGCGCTCGGTTGCAGCTCGACCCCCGCGCCCAAGACGGCCACGGTGGAGCCCGGGGACATGCCCGAAGGCGGCGACTGGACGGGGGTCTATTACAGCGAGCTCTACGGCTACCTGCACCTCGTGCACGACGGCAACGGGGGCAACGGGGTCGAGGGCCGGTGGATCCGGCCCGTGAAGGATCGGTGGGGCGAGCTGCACGGCACCGCGACGGGCGACCTCATCAAGTTCACGTGGACCGAGCACACCATCGGCGCCATCGGGCCGAACGCGTCGAGGAGCGGCCGGGGCTACTTCAAGTACCAGCGGCCGGAGGGCGAGAACGTGGACGATCGGCTCGTGGGTGAGATCGGCCGCAACAAAGACGAGGTCGGGGAGCCCTGGGAGGCCATCAAGCAGCGCAACATGCTACCTGACCTGCAATCGATCGGCGGCAGTGGCGCCTCCGAGATCAGCGGCGGCGACTGGGACACCGACAACCAGGAGTCCGGTGAGCCGGAGCCCCCGGCGGAGCCGGAGGCCGAGCCGCCCAGCCTCTGACAAGACCAGCAACACCAGAACCCGATGACCCAACCGCAGCCGCGAGGCATTCAGTTCCGCGAACCCCCCATCTTCGAGCGTGGCGCGCCCGGCAGGACCGGCGCCTCGCTCCCCCCGCTCGACGTGCCCGAGGTCGACCCGGGAGCCCACTACGGCGCGCTCGCGCGCGGCGAGCCGGCCGGCCTGCCGGAGGTGAGCGAGCCGGAGGCCTTCCGGCACTTCCTCCGGCTCTCGCAGTGGAACTTCTGCATCGACTCGCAGATGTACCCGCTCGGGTCGTGCACGATGAAGTACAACCCGAAGGTCAACGAGTGGGCCGCGCGCATCCCGGGCTTCGCGCGGCTGCACCCGATGACGCCCGAGGAGCTCAGCCAGGGCTCGCTCGAGGTGATGTGGCGCCTGCAGCAGGCGCTCTGCGAGATCAGCGGGATGGACGGTTGCTCGCTGCAGCCGTCGGCGGGCGCGCAGGGCGAGCTCGCCGGGCTGATGATGATGCGGGCGTACCACGCGTCGAAGGGGCGGTCGCCGAGGAAGGTGTTCATCCCGGAGAGCGCCCACGGCACGAACCCGGCGAGCTGCGCGCTCAACGGGCTCGTGGCGGTGCGGGTCGAGAAGTCCGCGGACGGCGTGACCCACCCCGAGCAGGTGCTCGCCGCGATCGAGCGCGAGGGGGCGGACGGCGACGTGTGCGGGCTGATGATCACGAACCCGAACACGCTCGGCGCGTACGAGACGCACCTGCCGACGATCATCAAGCTCATCCACGACAAGGGGGGGCTGGTCTACGGCGACGGCGCGAACACGAACGCCATCATGGGGCACGCGCGGCCGGGCGACGTCGGCATGGATGTGATCCACATCAACCTGCACAAGACGTTCACGACGCCGCACGGCGGCGGCGGTCCTGGCGCCGGGCCGGTCTGCTTCAAGAAGCACCTGGAGCCGTTCCAGCCCGCGCCGGTCCTCGTGCGGCGGGGCGACGCGTTCGCGTGGGATCACGACAGGCCGCAGAGCGTGGGGCGGCTCCGGGCGTTCACCGGCAACTTCGGGATGTTCATCCGGGCGTACACGTACATCCGGGAGATGGGCGGCGAGGGGCTCACGGCGGCGAGCAGCCTGGCGGTGCTGAACGCCCGTTACCTGTGGGCGAAGCTGAAGGACCACTACAGCGCGCCGGTGCCGCAGCCGTGCATGCACGAGGTGGTGCTCTCGGACAGCCAGCTCGAGAAGGAGACCGGGGTCAAGACGCTCGACATCGCGAAGCGGCTGCTCGACTACGGCTTCCACGCGCCGACGGTGTACTTCCCGCTCGTGGTGCCGGGCGCCCTGATGATCGAGCCGACCGAGACCGAGACGCGCGAGACGCTCGACGAGTTCGCGGCCGCGATGCTGAGCATCCTCCAGGAGGCGCACGAGACGCCGGAGGTCGTGAAGCAGGCGCCGCACAGCGCGGTGCTCGGGCGGCTCGACGAGGCCCGGGCCGCCCGCCAGCCTCGCCTGCGATGGTCGAAGACCTGACGGCCGCGGCGGGGGCGCCCCGGCGGCGGCCGCCGTCCGCGGGCGCCGCCGGCCGCCGGGGGTGCGCGCCAAATTCGCGAAATTCCGCCGGACGCGTCTACAATGCCCGCCCGAGGCCGCCGGAGCGGGCCCTCGCGGGACGGGCGACGCGTGTCTGATACGATCGAGAACGAAGGCGACATCGAGACGATCAGCCAGACCACCCCGGTCTCGGTCGGGGACACGGTGCGCCTCGTGTTCCGCGCGTACGACGAGGCGACGCCCCCGTTCAACATCAAGATCCGCTCCCCCTCGGGGAAGGTGATCATCGAGCGGGTGCTGCGGGATCTGCCCACGGGCAAGCCGCAGAGCGCGTCGCCCGTCGAGTTCAGCGCCTCCGCGGCCGGGGAGTACAAGATCGAGATCAAGCAGCTCTACGGCAAGCAGAAGGGCACGGCCGTCCTCCGCGTGAAGCCCTGACCGCACGCCCGGCGGCGCGGCGCGCGGGCCACGGCCGTGGGGGTACGGCGGCGCGGTCCTGCGTCGCGCGCGCCGGCCGAGGGGTCGACGGGTCGTGGATCCATCCTGGTGTCCCCGAGGCCGATGCCGGCTTCGCCGGCATGGATTGATGGGCCGGCCATCATTCCATGCCGGGAGGTCGAGCATGGAAGCCTGCGCGCTCGACCCCGGAGCATGGTCCCGGCAACCTCCACCATGATCCCGGCATGGCCGCCTGGCTGCGCGGGCGTACGTGATCGCGGCGAAGGCCAGCGCAGCTAGGCGCGCGGCGAGCGCTGTGGAGCGCGCGGTGTTGTCGGGGGCCGTCGTCAGCCCTGGAGACCGCGCCCACGCTCACACCGGACACAGCGGCTCTCTATACTCTCCGTACAGGCTGACAACGTCTTCACTTTCTCCGAGTGACACCTCGCCGATCTCAGCGGGAAAGAAGCCACCAGGGTCACAGTTACGAAGTCGATGTCGAACATAGTCTACCGAATCGACATCGAGACGCAAAAGAACCTTGTCAACAGAAAAGAGAATCACGCCGCTGTCATCGAAATCAGATAATACATGAAACGGGATTTCGACAAATCCGCCTCGTCTTACCTGTCGACCTCCGAAGAGCGTTCGATCCACGAGAGCCAGGACGGGGCGAGGCACCTCGCCGAACGCCGCTTCGAGATCGAGCGCCCCAACCCGATCGAACTCGAAACGAATCGACCTTTTCCCGGATTTTCTTAGCAATATCATAACCAACAACAACTAGCTCAGCGGCACATGAACGTTCTTCGTCACGTCGAATCCAGTCCCGGATTTATTTGGAGACAGAAACTCGAAGTGGACATGCGGCGCATTGGGAACCGTGGGATACCTATTCCATGCTTCCCCAGATGTCGCCCCACGCCTCGATGCCGCGGCGCTGGCTGTCGAAGACGAAATGCCACGTCAGCCCCGTGCGGTCGGTGTCCTCGACCAGGAGATGTTGCTCGTCATAAGCATACCGCCACGCGTGGCCGTCGGCGTCGGTCGCGGCCACGAGGTCGCCGCGGCCGTCGCACGTCAGCGTGCCGAGCGCGAGCCATTCGCCGCGCTCGGGGTCGAGCTGCACCTCGATGCTCATCGATCGCCGCTCGCCCGAGGTCCCGTGGCGCAACCGGAGCCGCCGCCCTGCGCTGTCGATCACCTCGACCAGCCGGCCATCCTGCTCTCCATAGGTCAGCGTGATGCGGTTGCCATTGCGGTCCTCCACGGCCGTGAGCCGCGCGCGCCGGCCGCCGTCCTGGAAGCACGAGAACCGTCGCTTCACCTCGTCGCCGGCGTCGAGGAGCCACCCCGCCGCCTCGCGGCGGAGCCGGTAGCCCCACTTACCGAGCACGTCCTCACCCTCGGCGGGCATCGGGAGCTCCACCGCCGTGCCCAGCCCGGTCCACACCATCACGCGCTGCCGCCGCACCTCGATTTCCCAGCCGAGGCCTTGGCCCCAGCCGTGGCCGATCCCCATATCCCGGTCCGCCATCGCGGAGCTGTACGACCGCTCCCAGACGAGCGGCAGCGGCCCGGGCAGCGCACAGATCGGGATCGCGTGCGTGAACACCCGGCCGGTCACGACATCGATCGGATGCGAGACCGTGCCGCACTCCGGGTACCTGTCCGGATCCGGCGCGCTCTTGCCGCCGCCGCCCGCGCTGCTCCCCCCGTTCCCACCCCCGGCCCCCTGCGCGCCGGCGCCGCCCCCACCACCTGGCCCACCACTGCCGCTGCCTGCGCCGCCTCCACCGAGGATGAACACGCCGGGGTTCATTCCGGGAATCACGGGGATGTTGGGCACGGGCGCGGTGCGGGCCATGAGAACGCGGGGATCACTGCCGTCGAAATGCCTCAAGGGGCTGCCCGGTAGCCATTACAGCGCGCCGGAAGCATCCTCCGTTGATCCCGCTGGACGGGATGCTTTCATCACGATCCGCCGTCCAGCAGCAATGAGGCTCGTACATGATCGCCCGGGTTCGTCCCTGGCTGCGCAAAGATCACCGTAGTGCCGACGAGCCCCTGTTCGTTGCGCGGCGCCGGGGACGGCCGGCGTCCGTATGGGTCGAATCAAGCAACGCCGTAGGCCCCCGGAGAGGGTGTTCGGGGGGCGGCGTGGGGGACGGACCGATGTCTGAACCTGATTGGACGTTCTCTCTCCGGCGCGCGCAGCGCGTCGGAGAGAGAACGTCCCAGGTGAGTTCGGTGGGGCCCCCACGCCGCCCCCCGAACACCCTCTCCGGGGGCCGGGCAACTCGGAAACACCTCCCTCCCGCCTCCCGCCCCCGGGGCACGACGCCCGACTACGCGCCCCCAGGGAACCCCGGCAAGAGCATCGCCGTCATCCGATCGGGGTTCACGATGCCCTGCTCCTGCATCCACCCGTTCGCCGCCTCGACCTCCGCGCGCCCCTCGTCGCCCTGCTGCAGCTCACCGTGGCGACGCCGCGCCGCCGCGGCGTACAGCGCCATCCCGGCGGCCTCGAACCCGCGCGCCGCGTCCGCGAGCAGCTGCGCCGAGAGCTCCGCCTCGCCGCGCGACGCCGCGGCCGCCGCGCGCAGCGACGCCGCCAGCGGATCGGCCCAGGGCACGTGCTCCGCGTCGAGCTTGCGGGCGGCGCGCGTCGCCTCGTCGATCAGCGCCTCCGCGTCGGACGACGTCGCCGCCGCGGCCAGCGCCGCGCACGCCCTGAGGTGCGTGATGATGATGCGCACCGCCTGGATGCGCACCGCCAGCGAGCTCTCGATGCCCGCCCGCTGCTCCGAGAAGAAGCGGTGCGTGGCCTCGCCCTCGCCCAGGTAAAGGCCGATGTGCGCGCGCGCGACCAGGTCGAAATAGCTCTGCAGCTGGAAGCCCGCCTTCGACCAGCTCCGGATGGCGTCCTGCGCCTCGCGCTGCGCGGACTCCGGGTCGTCGGCGACCAGCCAGAACGCGTTGCTCTGCGACGAGCGCAGGCTCGTGGCGAGGTAGCGATCCCCGCGCTCGTCCGCCGCCTGCAGGTACATCGACACCCGGCGCGTGAACTCGCGGATCTCGCCGCCGTACCAGAGCGCCCAGACCGCGAACGTGTGCGCCCAGCTCCGCTCCCACGTGACCCCGGTGCAGCGCTCGCGAAAGATGACGTCCGCCCGGTCGAGATCCGCGATGCCTTGATGCCAGCGGCCGAACAGCGCGGCCGTCACCCCGCCGACGAACGCGACCAGCCCGAGCGCGTGAGGCCGGCCGAGCCGCGCCGCGATCGAGCCCGCCGTCGAGAGCAGCTCGGCGACGCGGGGCGCGGACGCGTCGCCGTCGACCGCGAGGTAGGCGGCCTCGAACGCGAGCGCCCGCGTCACGCGGTAAGGCTCGCCCGCCTTCAGCGCGAGCAGCAGGTTGCGCGCCTGGAAATCGGCGCCGCGCGTCGGATCGACGATCACGAGCCCCATCGCCGCCGACCAGCAGACGTCGATGCGCATGAGCTCCTCGGGCGGCACCTCCTCGGCCGGGCGCTCCACGAAGTGCAGCCCGCGCAGGCGCACCTGCGCGCGGCGCAGCATCAGCGACGCGACCGCGCGCTCCGGCGTCCTCGGCACCTGCATGCCGACCGCGGTGAGCACCGTGCGCAGGCCCGCCATGCCCGCGTCGACGTAGCCGGCGCGGAGCAGGCTCTCCGCGGCCCGGCGCCCGAGATCGATCGCCTCCGCCTCCGGGGCGCCGTCGCTTGCGGCCATGTAGGCCTCCGCGGCCTTGGCCCCGCGGCCGGCGCTGCTCAGCGCGTCGCCGAGCTTGGCCAGCACGAGCCGCCGCTCCGCCCCGGTCCCGAGGTGGAGATCGATCGCCATGCGGTAGAGGCGCGCCGCGTGATCGAACGCGAACGCGGCCTCGGCCTGCTCGCCGGCGCGCACCGCGTAGCCGGCGGCGCGCTGCGCGTCGCCGGCCGCGCGCCAGTGCTCGGCGAGGGCCTCGAGCTCCGCGCGCCCCGAGGCCTCGAGCGCCAGCGCCAGCCGGCCGTGCCAGCCGCGCGACGCGTGCTCGTCGAGCCGGGCCATCACCGTCTCCCGGATGCGGTTGTGGAACGGCTCGACGAACTCGTCCTGGCCCGACCCGCCGGTCCGCACGAGGTTCGCCGCGCGCAGGACCGAGAGCGCCCGCGTGAGCTCCGCGAAATCCGCCGCCATGGCGTGCGCGGCCACGGACGTGAGCACCGGCGAGCCGGCGCACACGACGAGCTCGAGCAGCTGCCGCGCCCGCGCGTCCAGCCGGCCGATGCGGGCCCAGAGCACGTCGTCGAGCCGCACCGGCCCGCCGTCGTTGTCCTGCGCCATCCGGTGCCGCAGCAGGGCGTCGATGAACAGCGGGTGGCCGCCGGCCTCCTCGGCGATCGCCTCGATGCTGAGCGGCCGGCCGTGCCGCGCGTCCCGGAGCAGGAGCGCGCAGAGCTCCTGCGCCTCCGCGAGCGACAGGCGGTGGAGCACGATGTGCCCGAGCGCGTCGGCCGGCACCCCGAGCAGCTGCCGCGAGCGCGGCGGCGACGCCTCCGAGGCGGTCCGCACCGCCGCGACGAGGAGCATCGCCCGCGGGCGCGAGGGGTCGACCGGCGCGGCCGCGGACGGGGGCCCGTCGAGGCCGGCGAACGAGCCCGGCCTGCTCGCGGCGTGGAGGTCGGCCTCGGTGAACGGGCGCATCACCTCCGTGAGGAGCGCCATGCTGTCGGCGTCGGCCCACTGGAGATCGTCGATCGCGAGCACGAGCGGCCGCTCGGCCGCCAGCCGCCCGAGCAGCTCCCGCAGCGCGGCGAAGACGAGCGCGCGGATCTCGGGCGGATCGATCGCCTTGCGCCGCGCGCGCGCCTCGGTGATCGCCGGGACCGACCGGAGCACCGGGAACACCGTGCCGAGCAGCCCCGCGTTCGGCGGCAGGAGCGCCTTGACCTCGGCGGCGGGGCGCCGCGACAGGTGCCGGCTCAGGGCGTCGATGAGCTCGTCCACGGCCTTGTAGGGGACGGCCTCGCGCTCGTAGCAGCGCCCCGCGAGGACGAGCGCCTCCTCGTCGATGCGCTCCAGGAAGCGGCGCAGGAGCGCGCTCTTGCCGACGCCCGACTCGCCCTCGATGAAGCGCGTGATCACGCGCCCCATCTTCGCCTCCGCGAACGCGCCCTCGAGCGCGGCGAGCTCGCCGCGCCGGCCGACGAAGCCGATGCGCTGCGACAGGACCGGCGGCTCGTCGATGAGCTCCTGCACCTGGAGCCGCCGCAGCACGTCGCGCGCCGTCGGCCGGGCAGAGGGGTCGATACGGAGCATGTCCACGCACAGCGCGTCGATGTCAGGCGGCATGTCCTCGACGAGCTGGCTCGGCGGCGGCGGCTCGGCGCGGCGCATCATGTCGAGCGCGGCCTTCGGCGCCGTCTGAAAGGGGTAGACGCCGGTCAGCGTGAGGTAGAGCATGACTCCCACACTGTAGATGTCGGCCTCCGGCCCGGCCGGCTTCCCCTCGGCCTGCTCCGGCGCCATGTAATGAAGGGTCCCGACGACGGCCCGCTCGCGCCCTTGCCCGGCGGCGTCGGCGACGAAGCCGAAATCGAGCACGACCACGCGCTCTTCGGCGGTGACGAGCACGTTGGAAGGCTTGATGTCGCGGTGGACCTTGTACGCCGCGTGCACCGCCGCGAGCCCCTGGGCGAGCTGCGCGAGCGCCGAGCGGAGGCGGGCCTCGTGGAAGGGGCGCTTGATCCGCCCCTGTTGCCCCGCCGCGGCGCCGTACGGAGACCACATGGGGCTGGAGGCCAGGGCGGGGCGCGGCCCGTCGCTCGCGGGCTGGCCCCGCGGCGAGGCGTCGCCCTCCTCGTGGAGCCGCGCGTGCACCACGAAGTCGACGCCGCGGATGAGCTCCATCGTGAAGAAGAGCTGCCCCTCCTCCTCGTGCAGCTCGCCGAGGCTGACCAGGTTCGGGTGCTGGATGTCCTGCAGCGACCGGAACTCGTTCTTGAACCGGAGGCGCGCCTCGGCGCTCAGATTCCGGAGGATCTTCAGCGCGACGCGCCCGTTCCGCTCGCGATCGAACGCCTCGTAGACAACCCCCATCCCCCCGACGCCCACAACGCGAACGACCTGGAAGCGGCGCGTGCCTCGGAACTCAGGTCTCGCGCGCCTCAGGCCCATGCGTGCACCAAGAAATCACCGGCGCCGGGCGGTGGCAAGCCGCGCGTGGCGACGCGTGGAGGCGCGTGGAGGCGCGTGGCGACAGGTGGAGGCGCGTACAGGCACGTGGCGGCGCGCGCCGCGCGGCGCGTGGCGCGCGCCGCGCGGGGGCTCGGCAGAAAGCTGGCATGCCCAGGCGAAGGGCGGTAGCGTAGCCGCCTGCGAGCGAAAAGAGGCCGGCCGGGCGCGCGCCGCTCAGCCGGTCAGCCCGGTGCGCACCCAGTTGACAACGGGAGGGCATCATGGTCTGCGTAGTACGCTCCGAGGCATCGGAAGCGGGTCCAAGAGCGCCACGCGCAAAGGGTTTGCTGGGGTGATCCAGAGGTTGAGAGACTTCTTCGCGTCGTCGGCGCGGCGCATCACGGCGCCCCCGACCGAGAGCGCGGCCGACCAGAACCCGGGATGTAGCCTTGTTGTTGAGAGTGTCAGCAAGAGCTTCGGCAAGACACAGATACTGAACGACGTATCGTTCAAGGCGGAGGCCGGCGAGTTCGTGACGCTCCTCGGGCCGTCCGGCTGCGGCAAGACGACGCTGCTCCGCATCATCGCGGGGCTCGATCGCGCCGACCGGGGGCGCGTCCTGCTCGCGGGCAGGGCGGTTGACCACCTGCCGGCGAACCAGCGGCCGGTGAACACGGTCTTCCAGAACTATGCCCTGTTCCCGCATCTCACCGTGTTCGAGAACGTGGCGTTTGGCCTGAGGTCGCGCAAGTTCCCCGACGCGGAGGTGCGCGAGCGCGTCCGCGCGAGCCTCCTCATGCTCAAGCTCGAGGACCTCGCCGACCGGTACCCGCACCAGATCTCCGGCGGCCAGAAGCAGCGCGCGGCGCTCGCGCGGGCGGTCGTCAACGAGCCAGAGGTGCTGCTGCTCGACGAGCCCATGTCGGCCCTCGACGCGAAGCTGCGCGCCGAGGTCCAGCTCGACCTGCGCCGCCTCCAGCGCGCCCTCGGCAAGACGTTCGTGCTCGTCACGCACGATCAGGACGAGGCGATGACGGTCTCGGACCGGGTCGTGCTCATGAACAAGGGCCGCATCGAGCAGCAGGGCGCGACGGCGGAGGTGTACGAGCGCCCGCGCAACCGCTTCGTCGCCGAGTTCTTCGGCGCGGCCAACCTCATCTCGGCCCAGCGCGTCGGCGCCACGCTGGTCTTCACGACGGCGGGCGCGCTGCGCGTCAAGACGACGCCTGAGTGGGAGTTCGGCACGCTCGCGATCCACCCCGAGTGGATCGAGCTCTGCGACAGCGAGCCGCCGGAGAACGGCGTGCGCGGCACCGTCCGCGAGAGCTTCTATCGCGGCGACCACGTGGAGCTCATCGTCGAGCCCGGGCCCCTGCGCGTGCAGCTGAGCCCCCGCGCGCGGCTCAAGCCCGGCTCCCAGGTCTGGCTCTCCCTGCCCGCCGAGCGGCTCGAGGTGCTCCTTGACTGAGCCGACGGTCTGGTATGGCCAGCTGACGACGCGGCGCAGACTGCTCGCGCGGGGGGCCGTGCTGATCGCCGGCGGCGTCACGTGGCTCTCGACGTTCCTCCTCCTTCCGAGCCTCGCGCTGATCGTCGTGTCGTTCGTGAAGCGCGACGCGGACGGGGTCCTCCTGTGGGAGCTGACGCTCGAGTCGTTCGAGCGCATCTTCGGCTCGGCGGGCGACAACGCGCGCATCCTCATCCGGAGCATCGTCCTCGCGCTGGTCGCGACGACGGCGTCCGTGGTGCTCGCCTATCCGATGGGCTTCTTCATCGCCCGCGGCTCGCGGCGCCGGCGGTTCTTCTGGTTCGCGACCGCCATCCTCCCGCTCTGCATGAACCTCGTGATCCGCACGTTCAGCTGGAAGCTCCTGCTCTCGGCGCAGCTCCCTCCCGCCAAGCTCGCGGCCAGCCTCGGCTGGATCGACCCCGGCCGCGACATCTACCCGAGCTGGATCGCGGTCACGCTGGGCCTGGTCGCGGCGTCCCTGCCGTTCGCGGTGATCCCCCTGTACACCAGCATCGATCGCATGGACTGGTCGCTCGTCGAGGCGGCGCAGGACCTCTATGCCTCGCGGCTCCGCGTCTTCTTCGCGGCGATCTTGCCCCAGACCCTCCCCGGCCTCAGCGTCGCGGTGATCCTGACGTTCGTCCCGGCGATGAGCGTCTTCGTGGTGAGCGACATGCTCGGCGGCGCGAAGCACTGGCTGATAGGCAACCTGATCCAGCACCAGTTCGGCCCCGGCCGGAACATCCCTTATGGCGCGGCGCTGAGCCTGATCTTGATCCTGCTGACGCTGGGCGGCGTCACGCTGTATCGCCGGAGCGGGCGCTCCGTGGAGATCCTGTGAACAGCGACCGAGGCCCCTGGCGCGCCCTGACGACGATCGCCGCGTTCTTCGGCTTCGCGCTCCTCTACGTGCCGCTCCTCGCGGTGGCCGTCTACTCGTTCAACGCCTCGGAGCGGGGGCTGGTCTGGACGGGCTTCACGGTCCGGTGGTACCGCGAGCTCTTCGCCGACCCGGAGGCGAGCCGGCGCGCCTGGGAGCTCCGCGAGGTCGCGGTGAACACCCTGCTGCTCGGCGGTGTGTCCACGCTCATCGCGACCGTCCTCGGGACGCTGCTCGCGCTCGGGATGCGCGTCCCGTGGAACGGCTCGGTGACTCGCCTGCTCCAGTCGTTCGTCGACATCCCGGCGGTGGCGCCCGATATCACGTTCGCCGCGGTCCTGGTGATGGCGTTCAACCTGCTGCGCCGGGTGTCGGACTGGTTCGACCCGGGCATGACGACGATGATCATCGGCCATGTGACGTTCGAGGTCGCGTTCGTCACGCTGATCGTCCGCAGCCGGCTCATCTCCATCGGACCGACGCTGAGCGAGGCCGCGATGGACCTCTACGCGACGCCCTGGCTCCACTTCCGGAGGGTGACGCTCCCCCTCCTGTGGCCGGCCATCGTCGGGGGCGCCATGCTCGCGTTCACGCTGTCGCTCAACGATTTCGTCATCAGCTTCGTCACATCCGGGCCACGCTCGGTCACGCTGCCGCTCTACGTCTACCATACCCAGGTGCGCGGCATGCAGACCTACCTGTTCGCGATTTCAACCATCCTGGTGTTCGGCGTGGTGGTGTTCATCATGATGGTGGAGCGGCTGACCCGCTGGAGGCACGATTGAGGCCCTGCGTCCGCCTCCCGGACGGGCGGCTCGCGCTCCGCGGCTGACGCGCTCGCCGGCAATGCGGGCGGCGCGAGGGGGAGCGGCGCTCATCGAAGGCGGCGCCGCGGCGCGAGGGGGAGCGGCGCTCATCGAAGACGGCGCGGCGGCGCGAGGGGGGAGCGGCGCTTATTGAAGGCGGCGCGACGGGGGCGTCGCCGCGCGCCGCTGCCCATCCGCGTCAGGGTGCGCGCGGCGACGCGGCGCCGGGCATGAACCGGTGTGCAGCGAGCACCTGAGCTCGGGCGCTCCCCGCGCGGCGCGCGGGCTGCGCGGCGCCGCCGGGGGAGCCGCGCGCACGCGGCGCATCCGGTCGCCGGCTCACGCTGTGATGCGCGTCGCGCCGGGCGCCCACACACCGACGTCCATGCGGACGTGGGGGCGTGGGCGGCTCGTGCGAACAGGTTGGATCGGCTCGCGGCTTACGGTAAGCTGACCTGGCAATGCGGCTGTTCGTCCGAAGCTCGCCGTGTCTCGGCGCGACTGCTGGCCCCGAGGCGGACGTCGCCTTCCGCTCCACTTCGACCGTTGGGAATCGAGATCGAAAGATGAGCTTTCGTCGCTCCGCACTCCTAATCATACTCATATCACTCCTCACGTTCTCCGGTCGGCCTGCCTGGGCGGACGATCTGGCCGACGAGGCCGATCTACACTTCAGGATCGCCACGGAGCGCTATGCCGCGCGCGATTACCGGGGCGCCCTGGAGCACTTCCTGGTGTCGAACCGGCTCGTGCCGAATCGCAACGTCATCTTCAACATCGCCCGGACGTACGAGGCGCTCCAGGAGTACCCGGATGCGTTCCGCTACTACGTCCAGGCGCTCGAGCTCGAGCCGAACGCGGCGCGCAGGCCGGCGATCGAGGAGGCGCTCGGGCGGATCCGGCCCAACGTCGCGGTCATCAACGTGACGACGGACCCGCCGGGGGCGACGGTGTACATCAACCGCCGCGATCTCGGCGGCCGCGGCAACACGCCGCGCCTCCTCGGCTTCCAGCCCGGCAAGTACAAGATCATCGTTGATCTCGAGGGGTACGAGCCGGCGGAGGTCGACAATGTCGAGGCGAAGGTCGGCGATCAGACGAACGTGGCGGTGAAGCTCAAGCGCATCGTCGGCACGGTGCGCGTGGTGGGCGAGATGGCGGGGACGACGGTGCGCGTCAACGACGCGAGCGGCCCGCCGGCGTGCACCGCGCCGTGCGACCTCACGCTGCCGCCGGGGCGTCACCGGCTGTACCTGTCGCAGGAGGGCTATCAGCCGTCGGAGCAGGACGTGAACGTCGCGGCCGCGAGCACGGTGGTCGCGCGCTATCGGCTGAACCCGCTCACGGGCAGCCTGGTGGTCAACGCGGACGAGCGCGACGCGCTGGTCGAGGTGGACGGCAAGCCGATGGGCTTCACGCCGGCGGTGCTCAACGTGCAGAGCGGCCAGCGCAAGGTGCGCGTGTCGCTGCGCGGGTTCCGCCCGGTGGAGGAGACGGCGAACGTGGTCGCCGGCCAGCAGACCCGGATCGACATCTCGCTCCGGCAGCTCGAGGAGGTCGAGGCGGCCTCTCGTTCGACGGAGGCGGTCGAGGACGCGCCCGGTTCGGTCACCATCATCCCCGGGTCGGAGCTCCGCGCGATGGGCTATCCCACGGTCGCGGAGGCGCTCCGGGGCGTGCGCGGCCTCTACACGACGTATGACGGCGTCTACACGTTCGCCGGCGTCCGCGGGATCAACCTGCCGGGCGACTTCGGCAACCGCATGCTGACGCTGCTCAACGGGCACTCGATGAACGATAGCTGGGTCAACCTGTCGTACTTCGACTACCTGGCCCGGACGGACCTGGAGGACGTGGAGCGGATCGAGATCGTGAGGGGTCCCGGCTCGGTCCTCTACGGTACGGGCGCGTTCTCCGGCGTCATCAACATCGTGACCAAGGGCCGTCCGACGTCGAGCAGCGTGGGCTTCGGCGTGGGCACGGCGGACAACTCGCTGATCCGCGGGCGCGCATCGTTCCAGCTTCCGCTCGGCCGCGACTCCGGCGTCTGGATGTCGGTCGGCGCCGCGCGCAGCCTCGGGCGGGATTATTACTTCGGCGATTATGTGGGAGATCCCACGTCCAGTGACCTCCCGCCGGAGACTGGCGAACCGAACCCGAACCGCTACATCTTCGACGGGCACTCGCGGAACAACGACAAATTCACCGTGGGGACGGTCCAAGGACGACTCTGGCTGAAGTCGTTCTCGGCGCAGTGGTATCTGAACTCCCGCTCGAAGACGGTCCCGAACGGCGTCGCGAAAACGCAGCTCGGTGTCGACAGGACCACCTACCGGGACACCCGTGGCTTCGTCGAGCTCTCGCTCGCGCCTCGCTTCGGGGACAAGCTCGCGACGCTCACCCGCGCGAGCATCAACATGTACAACTTCCGCGACAGGCTCTGGATCTACCCGGGGTCCATCAGCCCGCTGGTGACCGAGCTCTACGATCAGGAGGACTTCAACGACATCTGGGTGCTTGCGGAGCAACGCGTCGAGTTCAGCCCGATCCCGCAGCTCAAGATCACGGCGGGCGCTGAGGCGCAGGTGCATTTCCTGGCGGCGCAGCACGGTGAGGAGTTTTCCTGCTTCTCCACCGGGGATTGCTCCTCATTCGTCTACCTACCGCTGCCGGACGATCCGGATGAGGTGAAGGAGCAGGACGGAGTCGACGAGCACCCGTATCACATCCTGGCGGCGTACGCGCTCGTCGACATCATGCCGTCGGACAAGGTCCGCATCTCGGCGGGCTCGCGTTTCGACTACTACTCGACGTTGCAGGAAAAGACGGTGGTTCCGAGCCCCAGGCTCGCGCTGATCGTCAAGCCGTACGAGCAGGGCAACCTGAAGATCACCGGAGGCCGCGCGTTCCGCGCGCCCTCGATCCAGGAGCTGTTCTATGGGTATGCATATGGTTCGGCGGAGGATCCGCTGAACTACGAGGTGTGGTACAGGACCTCGCCGGATCTCAAGCCCGAGGAGGTCTGGTCGGGAGAGGTCGAGTTCACGCACCGACTCTCGTCCACGGTCTCGATGCTCGGCGCCGGGTATGTGAACTATCTGAACGACCTGATCTTCCAGCAGGGGGAGCAGACGAAGGATAACCCGACGCACTATGCAAACACGGATAGTGCGATCATGGTCGTCGGCGGCGAGGCCGAGCTGCGCCGCGAGTGGCGTCAGGGGTGGATGGCCTCGGTCTCGTACTCCTACGCGAAGGCGCAGTACCTGGAGGAGAGCGGCAGGAACGAGTGGCGCGAGGTCCCGAACTCGCCGGAGCACATGGGCTCGATCCGCGGCGCGATGCCGCTCTTCGGGAAGGCGCTCGGCCTGGCGTCCCGCCTGACGCTCGAGGCGCCGCGGCATGACCGCAACGTGAGGACCTACGAAGATGTGCCCCCCGAAGAGCGGCCGGTCCCGATTCCTCGGCAGACCAAGACCGAGCCGGCGGTGATCTGGGACATCGTGCTCTCCGGGCAGGTGGATCTCGGCGGCCTCCGGTACAACGTCGGCGTCTACAACGTCGGCGACTGGCGCTGGACCGCGCCCACGGCCGCGCAGTACACCATCGCGAAGTTCCCGCAGAACGGCCGTACGTTCCTCGCCTCGATCAACATGAACCTCTGAGGAGCCCCGGGCGGCCGGCTCCCGCGCCGGCCGCCTGGCTCGCTCCAGCGCTCCTCCCGCCCAGGTGGAGGAGCGCTGGATGTCCCCTTCCCCCCCACCACCTCTACCGCAACCCGACGCGCCGGCGCCTCGCCTGGCAGGGCGGCCCACGGTCGTTCGCCGCGGCATGGCGTCACGCTGCGCAGGCGCGGAGGGCGTGCCAGGCGGCCCGCGGCGGGGGGAGGGGTCGCGCGCGCCGGCGTGGCGCGGGCGGGCGCTCGGCCATCCGCCAAGACGGGGGCCGGAGAGCTTGCGCATACAACACCACCCGGCATGTCTCCCTTCGGGCCATGCCACCTGTGACGTTTCGTCGCGCGCCACACGAGGCGCGCCCGAAACCTCGAGCCCCCTTGAACCTTATGGCACCTCGGTCGGTGCTCGGCGCGCCCGCCCGCGCCACGCCGGCGCGCGCGACCCCTCCCCCCGCCGCTCACCGTCTGGAGGGAGAGGCGCGGTCGCTGGCCCACTCGATGAACGGTAGGCCGCCGGAGAGAGTCGTCATCGGAGGACCCGAATGGACCGCTGCCCGCGTGAGGTACAGATCACCTGAGCCGTAGGCCCCCGGGGAGGGTGTTCGTGGGGCGGCGTGGGGGACGGACCGATGTCTGAACCTGATTGGACGTTCTCTCTCCGGCGCGCGCAGCGCGTCGGAGAGAGAACGTCCCAGGTGAGTTCGGTGGGGCCCCCACGCCGCCCCACGAACACCCTCCCCGGGGGCCGGGCAACCCGGGATCCCCCTCTCCTCTTCGCCGGGGGCCGGGCAACCCGGGATCCCCTCCTCACCCAGCCCAGCCGCCGACGAACCAGGACAACCGCGGCCTACCGCCCGCGGCGGGTCACTTTTTGTAAGGCCGCTCCGCCGGCCTCGGGCTGAACATCGTGCACAGGATCGTGTCGTAGAACTTGCCCTGGAAGAAATAGTTCTCCCGCAAGTACCCCTCGCGCTGGAACCCGACCCGCTCGGCGACCCGGAGCGACGGCCCGTGCCCAGGATCGATGCCCGCCTCGATCGTGTGTAGATCGAGCTGCTCGAAGCCGAACCGCACCACCGCGCGCAGCGCCTCCGTCATGTACCCCTTGCCGCTCGCCGAGCGCGCCTGCTCGTACGTGATCTCCGCCCGGTAGTGGTACGACAGGAAGCGGAAGAAGCCAATCGCGCCGATCAGATGATGCTCCGCCCCACGAACGCAGATGCCCCACCGGAGCTGCGACCCCTCCTGGTGCGCTCGCTTGAGCATGCCAATCATATGCTTCGTGTCGGCGACCGTCTTGTGAACAGGGGAGCCCCACAGCCTCAACCACTCGGCATCCGAGCAGACGACGAACAAGGCCTCGGCGTCGGACTCTGTGATCTCGCGCAAGATCAGGCGCTCTGTCTCCAGGCGGGGATGCACAGCGAACGGAAGGTCGAGAGGGCTGCTCATCAGGGGCTTCTCCCAGGGTTGACACCCAGCCTATCATCCTTCCGCCGCGCCGTGCGGTATTCCGACACGCACGCGCGCCGATTGTGTCCACCACGTATCTCGACGTGCGGTGCGTCATCGCGGTGCCGCGCCGCGCGCATCGCGCAAGTATCGAAGATTAAAAGCGAACCCGCCTGACGTACGCCGGGCGCATCGCCGACGAGCAGACAGGATACTTCATCAAGGGTTGATGTCAGTGCACGTGGGAGCAGGTGCCGCGCTGAGCTCGCGAACGCGCTTCGCGCTCTCATCGAGCCTCGACGCTACTGCGACTTCACGTCGGTCCAGACCTCGTCGAACACCCTCGCTGCCTCGCCGAGATCGCGGTGGTGCTCGAGTCGATCGGACACCTCCTTCGTCGGATAGATGAGCGTGTTCGTCCGATCCTCGTCCGGTAGCTTCTGCTGCGCGGCCGCGTTGGGCGACGCGTACTTGGTGTACATCGAGAGCTGCGCCCCGCCCTCCGGCGTGAGCACGTGGTTGATGAACTTGTGCGCCAGCTCGGGGTTGGGCGCCTTGGCCGCGATCGTCATCACGTCGACCCAGATGACCGAGCCCTCCTTCGGGATGACGAACGCCAGGCGCTCCTTGTCCGCCTGGATCGCCTTCTGGGCGTCGCCGTTCCAGACGACCGCCATGTCCACCGAGCCCGCCTTCACGTCCTCCAGGGCGCCCACGCCGCCCTTGAAGCCGAGGCACTTCGCCTGCTTCTTCACCTCCTTGAGCACGCGGCCCGCCTCGCGGATCTCGCTCTCCTTCGAGGTGTTGCTCGAGAACCCCTTGTACTTGAGCACCGCGCCGAGCATGTCCCGCTGCTCGTCGAGCAGCACGAACGTCCCGGCCAGCTTCTGCGGATCGAGGAGCATGGACCACGACGGCTCGAGGTTGGGCAGCTTCTTCTTGTTGTAGACGACGCCGACGGTGCCCCACTGGTACGGCACCCCGTGCTTGTTGCCGTCGTCGAACCCCGGGCCGGAGAAGCGCGGCTCGAGGTTCTTGAGGTTCGGTATCTTGGCGTGCTCCAGCGGCCTGACGAGGCCGCGCCGCACCATCCTCGGCAGCACCTGGCTCGCCATGATCACGACGTCGTACTGGCTGTCGGCGCCCGCGTACGCGAGCTTGCTCTCCATCTCCTCGGTGGAGTCGTACCGGGTCAGCCGCACCCGGGCCTTCGTCTGCTCCTCGAAGGCCTTGACGATCTTCTCGTCGATGTAATCGGGGAAGATCAGGAGGTTCAGCTCGCCCGGATCGGCGGGCGCGGCGGACTTGGCGCTGGACTCCGGCACCTGGCCGCTTGGAGGGTCGGACTTCTTGGAGCAGCCGGAGCAGCCAATAAGCGAAAGAGCCCCCAGCAGCATCGAAGCGAGCATCAGGGGCCTACGTCTGGTTTGCATCAGTCCGTCCTTTCTCCTTCTCGGTCAAGATCTCTCGCGGGGACGCGGACACGGTTGGAGGTTCTTCACACTAGTTGAACAACGATTTCACAGGACCCGTCGAGTGGACGATTCTGCGCGCAAGCAATGTGACCACGAAATGATGGAACGCGGCGGCCAGCTCCGGCGCCTCGGCGGTGAGGCGCCGGAGCGCGTCCTCCGAGAGGCGGTAGAGCGTGGCCTGACGGCTCGCCGTCACGGTCGCCGAACGTTTCTCGCCCATGTAAAGCCCAGACTCCCCGACCACCGAGCCGGGCCCCATGGTGCGGAGCCGCTTGATCTTCTGCCCGTCGATCTCGAGCCACGCCGTGAGCTCGCCGCTCTCGATGAGGTACAGATCCTTGGAGACGTCGCCCTGCCGGAAGAGATCGAACCCGGAGGGGATCTCGACGCGCTCCAGGTAGCCGAGGAAGCGGAGCATCTCCGGCCTGCCGTTGAAGACGTCCTGGAGGTCGTAGAAGAGCATGGGCGGCGGCAGCATGCTCGGGGGCGCCTCCTGGATGATCTCGTTCTCACACGCCTCGAGGCCCCGGTCCAGATCCGGGTAGATCCGGCACACGTCGTCGTTCTCGAGCACGACCTCGCCCCGCTCGAGGTGATTGCGGATGTCCGCAGGGACCTCGGTGAGGATGAGCCTCACGCCGTTCGCCTTCGCGAGGCGACGCAGCCGGAGGAAGCTGGCGATGGCCGACGAGTCGAGCCCGTTGACGTGCCGGAAGTCGAGCAGCAGATACCGTATCTCCCCCTCCGTGCTCTGCATGCGCTGCTGCGCGCTGGCGAGGAGGTTGTACGCCGTGCCGAAGAAGACGTAGCCCTGGAGCTGCAGGATGTAGAGCTGCTTGGCGCGCTCCATCAGCGTCATCTCCTCGCCGTCGCTGCGGGCCACGTTGCTGCGGAGGTGTACGCCGGAGATCGCGTTGCGGATGACCTCGATGCGGCTGTAGCTGAGCGCGAACAGGATCAGCGACACGCCGAGCCCCACGGCCACCCCGAGGAGGAAGCCCCAGACGGCGACGACGAGGAGGATGACCACCACGACGAGGTACTCGGTCCGGCGCAGCCGGAAATAGCCCTCGTAGAGCGTGTTGATCAGGAAGTGGAAGCCGAGGTACGCGATGAGGCCCCCGAGCACCGGGCGCGGGTAGTAGCTGATCGCGTCGGCGCCGAGGACCAGCACGATCGCGCTGATCGACGCCGCGAACAGGCCCGCGAGGCGGGTGTTCGCCCCGGTCTTGAAGTTCATCGACGACTCGGGCATCGACATGTAGCCGACGACGCACCCGAACATGCTCCCGGCGATGTTCGCGATGCCCGTGGCCCGGAGCTCCCGATCGAGGTCGATCTCCTGCTCGGTCGCGAGCTCCACGCCGGACGCGCTCAGGAGCACGGTGATGGCCGCCATCACCGTGACCGCCACCATGTTGCCCCCGCTGTCGAACAGGACCGGCCAGTTCACCTGCTGGAGATCGGAGGGCTGGACCGGCGGCCAGAGCGCGTCGCGCGGGAACGGCCCGAGCAGCCACCCCTCCGAGAGCGCCGTCGTGACGCTGGAGTCGGAGAGGTAGAGGATGAGGAAGAACACGCCGATCGAGCCGAGGAGCAGGATCGGCAGGAGCAGGAAGTTCGTGTAGCGCCGGAGCAGCGCCACGAGGAGCAGGCCGAACAGCAGGCCCGTGAGGCACTTGTCCAGCGAGCTCGAGAACAGGTCGGGCAGCTTCTCGAGCGTCGCGGGCTTGCCGGACATGACCGCCAGCGAGCCCTGGACGAGCAACCACCCGGCGCCGGCGAGGAAGCCGCCCGCCACCGGATAGGGGATGAAGCGCACGAGCACGCCGAGGCGCAAGAGGCCGAGCAGCAAGAAGAAGCCGCCGGCGACGACCGACGTGAGCGCGATCGCGACGATCACCGTCGGGAACGCGTCCGCGTTCGGGTCGACCTTGTGGACGCCCGCCGCGATCGCCGACGCCATCGAGGCGAAGATGACCGCGGCGTCCTCCTGCGGCGCGGCGATCACGGGCCGGAAGGAGCTGAGGAGGGCGACGATCACCCCGACGACGACGGAGCTGATCAGAAAGATCCCGATGCCCTTCGACAGGCGATCCGCGAAGTCGTGCGTGAAGACGAGCGCGGCCAGGGAGATGTCGAAGGTGACGACCAGCGTCCCCGAGACCGCAGCGGCCAGGAGCGCCGGGACCAGCTTGAACTGCTTCGCTTTCCCGGCGCGCTCCTCGCGCGCCGGCTCCGCAACGTCCCCTGCTTCCTGCTGTGTCATGCTCTTGAGAGACCTCTCGGACGGTTTGGAGAATCCGCGCCGCTGCTAGGCCCGAGGCGCGCTAGCGTCGCCCCTCAGGCAAGCCGAGCATAGCGATTCCGTGGCCGCGCAGATACGCGGCATCCACGGTCGCGGCGACGATGAGGCTCACACGGTGCGCGGAGGGCCCCCGGGCCCTCCGCGCCGGCTCAGGAGGCGCCCAGCTCACGCTCGATCGCCGCAGCCTGCTCCTGCAGAGCCTCCGCCTCGCCGGGGTGGCCGCTCAGCCGATGCAGCTTCGCGAACTCGGCGAGGAGCCTCGCCTCCTCGCGCCGGTTGCCGATCTGGCGCTCGATCGCGATCGCGCGCGTGTACAGCGTGCGCGCAGCATCATACCGACCCTGGACGGCGTAGGCCATTCCGAGGCTCGCGAGCATGAGCCCCTCGGCCGGCAGGTTGCCCGCCTCGCGCGCGGCCCGGAGGCCCTCCTCCCAGTAGGTGCGCGCGTCGTCGGGCTGCTGCATCGCCCAGTGCGTGCGGCCGAGCCCGAGGAAGCCGAGCGCCTCCGAGGCGCGATCGCCGAGCTTCTGCGCGTCGGTGAGCACGCGGATGTGCTCCTGCCGCGCCTCCTGATAGCGGTTCCGGGCCTCGAGGACGTCGCGCGCGAACTCGTAGCGCACGACGACGCTCTCGGGCGTCGGCTCGGGCGAGAGCTTGAAGTAGACGCGGTAGAGCCGCGTCGCCTCCTCGTGCGCGTAGCGCGCGGCCGCCTTGCGCGCGCCCGCAAGGAAGTAGCGGCGCGCGTGATCGACCTTGCCCGCGCGGCGCCAGTGCCGGCCGAGCGCCACGAGCTGATCCTCGAGGTCGTCGCCGTACAGGCTCTCGATCGCCTCGGCCGCGAGCCGGTGGAGCTCCTGGAGCCGCGCGCGCGACTGCATCTCGTACGCCGCGTTGCGGAGCAGCGCGTTGCTGAACTGGAAGCGCCGCTCCGTCATCTGCGACCAGATGCACTGCGCCTCGCCGATGCGCACGTGCTCCTCGAGCACGGACGCGTCGGGGAGCATCAGCGCGAGGACGCGCAGGTCGAACTCGCGGCCGAGGACGGCCGCGGCGACGATCGTCTGCTTCACCTTCGCGTCGAGCCGGTCGAGCCGCGAGATGAGCAGGCTGTTCACGTTCTTCGGCGGCATGAACGTGTTCGAGATCGAGATGGAGCTCGAGCTCGACCCGTAGCGCCCGTCCTCGAGCCAGTACGCGAGGATCTCCTGCGCGAAGAACGGGTTGCCGCCCGCGGTCTCGCAGAGCAGCGTCGCGAGCATGTCCGGCATCGGGCCGCCGAAGAACGGGACCGCGAGCGCGAGGAGCTGCTCGCGCGGCAGCGGCTTGAGCTCGATCACCTTCTCCGAGATGCCCGGATCGAGCGGGATGCGCACCGGGGTGCCGTCGTCCTTGCGCCGCGTCGTGCAGATGATCGCGATCGGCAGGCCCCTGCACGCGCGCGCGATCACCCGCACCGCCTCCAGCGAGTCCTCATCGGCCCAGTGGGCGTCCTCGAGGTGCAGGATCACCGGCTGGAGCGACGCCTCGGCGAGGAAGACGAAGGAGAGCGCCGAGAGCGTGCTCGTGTAGCGCAGCTTCGGGTGCAGCCGCTCGTACGGCGAGTCCTCCCAGCGGATGCCGATGAGCGCGGCGAACACCGAGCGCGCGCGCTCGAGCTCGCGCTTGAGCGCGCTCTGGCTCTCGGGCAGGCGCTCGAGCAGCTACTCGAACGCGTCGTCGAAGTTCGTGAGCTTCTCTTCCTTGCCGAGCGCCGACGACTCCCAGAAGTACTCCTTCAGCGCGAACTCGAACGCGTTCAGCGAGCTCTGGAGCGTCTGGTCGCAGCGCGCGTCGATCCACAGGAACGGCCGCTCGTTCTGGTGCTCCTCGCACCGGTGGCGGAAGCGCTGCACGAGGTAGCTCTTGCCGAGCCCCGGCTCGCCGTCGATGTAGACGATGCCGGCCGGCTTGCCCTCGAAGATCGGGCCGACGTACCGCGCGAGCTGCTCGATCTCCTGCTCGCGGCCGATGAGGCCGAGGTCGTAGAACTCCTTCTGGACCGAGATGCGCCGCCGCTCGAGCGAGTAGACGAGGATGGGCAGATCGAAGCCCTTGAACCGGAAGATGTTCTCCGTCGTCCACTGGTAGCTCGTCTCGCCGGCGCGGAAGACCTGCTCGTCGGCCCAGATCGCCGACCACGGCGCCTTCGCGACGAGGCGCGCGGCGAGGTTCGTCGCGCGGCCGATGCACGCGAACTCGTGGCGCTCGGTGCCGCCGTTGAAGCCCGCGTAGCGGACGTCGCGCGTGATGCCCGCGCGCAGGCGCATCTGCCGCAGGCCGCGCTTCTTCAGCTCCAGCGCGAAGTCGAGCGCGCGGTCGTTGTCGTTCTCGTGCGTGATCGGCGCGCCGAAGTGGATCAGCGCCGCGATGCCGAGATCGCCCGCGTCGATGCCGGTGAACGTGCCGCCGTAGAGCTCCGAGAGCTCGTGCAACAGGCGCGTCAGCTCCGCGAAGCTCGGGATCTGCTCGAACGACAGGAAGACGCTCGTGACGTTGCGGAACTCGCCCTCCGGGGGCATGTCCGCGACGCCCCTCGCCACGAACGCGGCGCCGTCGCCGGGCGGCGCGTTCCGCGGGACCTGCGGCAGCCTGGGCGCCGGCACGTCGCCGAGCTTGTAGACGCCCTCGCCGTGGTACTTCGCGCTCGCGGGCGGGATGCGATCGCAGAGCGCGCGGTCGAGGAGGATGTCCCCCTTCTGCGCCTGCCGCTCGATCGCGACGCACGCGGCGAGCGCCTGCCCGTGGAAGTGGTAGTACGCGCGCTCCGGGGAGATGCGGACGATGCCCCACTCGACCGAGCCCCACGAGAGCCCCATCCGGAACGAGAACGGGAAGCTGCCGAAGGGCGTGTCCCTCTCGGGGTGCTCGGCGAACAGGTCGCGCATCGAGAGCGCGGCGCCGAGCACGTACTCCGCGACCTTGCGATCCGGCGTGTCCTGGAACAGCGCCGTGAACGCGTCCCCCGCGAAGTTGGTGATGAAGCCCCCGGCGTGGTGGACCGCGGCGATGAGCGGGTCGAAGTAGTACCGGAGCGTGCCCGCGAGCGTCTCCGCGCCCGCGCGCCCGTGCTGCATCAGCTTCTCCGTGAGCTCGGTGAAGCCGGGGATGTCGATCATCAGCACCGCCCCCGTGAAGCTGCCCTCGGTGTTGCCGAGAGCGTCTTGCTGGATGATGAAGTCGGGGACGAGCGGGTTCATTTCCTTGCTCCTCAGCAACGGATCCCGCTTGGAATCGGCCTGGGAAGCTGGTCTGCGGGACGCAGAGCCTGGAGTCTACTGCCGGCGGGAACAGATGAATACGGGGATCTTCGATCGGCGCCCTCGAGCGCCGCGTTTCGCGCCTGGCGCGCCGCCCACGCCGCGCGCGGGCGCACGTGCGCACGTTCCGCAGGACCTGGGACACCGGCGCCGCGCGGGCGCTCGCGCTCGACGGCGAGCCCGGCGCGCGGATCCGCCCCGGAGGCGAGCGACCCCGCCCGGAGCGGACGCGCGGCGTGGACAGAGGGGGAGCCGATGACGAGGGGTGCGGGGCGCTCTGGGGTCATCGTTCGGTCTGGATATCCAGCGGCCGGGGTGCAGGAGCGGGCGGCGGCGGCTCGGGGGCCGGCGTGGGCCTGGGCTGCGGCCGCGGCGTGTAGGTTCGCGGGGCCGGGCGCACGGGCGCCGGCGCCGCGGCCTGCGGCGCCGCGGACGGCGTGCTCGACGGCTCGGGCGCGCTCTTCGTGAGCGTGGCGACCAGGCGCACCGACTGTTCGGAGGGGCCCTGGACGATCGAGTACGGCTCGTAGCCGTCGTGCCGGACGGTCAGCCGGCGGGGGTTGCCGCGCACCGAGCTGTTCGAGATCGAGATCTGGAGCGGCGTGTGCCCGAGCGCCTTGCCGTCCTCCAGGACCTCCGCGCCGGAGGGCATGGACTCGACCACGAGCACGAACGTGCCGCGGTCGACGGGCGGGGGCGCGGCAGGCGCCTTCTTCTCCGGCTCGCTCTCCGCCTGCGGCTGCGCCACCGGGGGCGCCGTCTCGCCCGAGCGCATCTGCGACATCGCGATCCCGATGCCCGCGACCGCGAGGACCCCCACCGCGACGAGCACGACGCCCTTGCGCCCCTGGGGCGCCGCGTCGGCCGGGCGCGAGGCGGCGCCGAGCGACGCGTCGTCCGTCGACGTGGCGCCCCCCGACGAGGACGAGGGGCCCGCGGGGATCGCCGTCATCACGCGCACCGGCGGCATGGGCGTCGGCAGCCTGCCGGTGCCGCCGGAGTCGAGGGTCACGAGGCCCGTCGAGGCGAACGCCGGCGACAGGCCCATCGCCTGCGCGCACTCGGCGAGGCCGCGGATGAAGGCCTCCATGTTGGCCGGGCGGCCGTCCGGATCCTTCGACAGGCAGCGCAGCACGAACGCCTCGAGCGGCTCGGGCACGTCGGCCTCGGGGTTGCGCTCGCGCATCCGCGGGACGGGCTGCTGCAGGTGGGCGATCAGGATCTGGACCGAGTTCTGCGCCTCGAACGGCACCTTGCCGCAGAGCATCTGGTAGACGATGACGCCCAGCGAGTACACGTCGGTCCGGAGATCGACCTTGCCGTGGGAGATCTGCTCCGGCGACATGAAGCGCGGGGAGCCGAGGAACGAGCCCTGCTGCGTGAGCTCCTCGGAGTCGTCCGCGAGCACCTTCACGAGGCCGAAATCGAGGATCTTGACGAGCTCGTCCACGTCCTCGCCGGGCACGAGCATCACGTTCGACGGCTTCAGGTCGCGGTGCACCACCCCGTGCTTGTGCGCCTCGCGGAGCCCGCGCGCGATCTGCCGGGCGATGCCCATGGCGTCGGGCGCCGCGAGGCGACCGGCCTTGCGCAGCCGCCGGAAGAGCGTCTCGCCCTCGAGGAACTCCATGGCCATGAAGTACCGCTCGGGCTCCATGTTCTCGACTCGGCCGTAGTCGAAGACCGTGACGATGTTCGGGTGCTGGAGCCGCGCGAGGATGCTCGCCTCGAGGAAGAACCGCTTATGAAAGTTGGGGTCGATCTGATTGGATGAGTTGGTGGGCGTCAGCACCTTGATCGCGACCTGCCGCTCCAGCGCGATCTGCTCTCCGCGATAGATGACGCCCATGCCGCCGGTCGCGAGGAGCGAGTGGATCTTGAACTTCTGATTCAAGACCTTTCCCAGCAGCGGATCGGACTCACCGCTGGCCGACGAGGCACCGTCCGAAAGCTTCTCCGCCGTGCTCATGGCCTCTGTCTCTTTCCCCTTCCCATCCCGCTGGCCCCCACTGCTGGCAGTCGGGGAAAGCCTACCCCGAGCTCCTCACGCGCGACCGTACGCCCGTTGTTACGTTCTGGTGCAAATTCCGGGACCTGCATCGCTGCGGCACCGCCCGCGCGCATCGGGCTTGGCCCCCGGACGGCTGCGGCGCGATGGATCCAAGCCTACCGTAAGCGGCGGGCCGATCCAACCCAGCTGCGGAAGATGACATTCGTTGGCCACCCGACCGCACGCTGTGGGCGGGCGCCCCCGGCTGGGACGCTTGAGCCCTGAACGAGCTTGCTGCATGGGCGGATGTACCCGTACTCTGACCGGGTCCCCGATGCCGCCGCAGCACTTCATCCGATGCCCCGCGTGCGGGTTGCCGCACCCGTCGGACACCGAAAGGTGCCCGGTGCACGGCACGGCGCTCGTGCTCACGGCGAGCGTCGCCCCGCCCTCCTCGACGCGCGTCCCGCCGAGCAGGAGCGAGTCGGTGCGGCCGGTGGACGGCCCCCTCCCGCCCGATATCGACCCAGATCAGCCCCGGCCGACGAAGGAGGCGCCGCTCGTCGGCCGGCTGCTGCACGACCGCTACCGCATCCTCGGCGTCATCGCGAAGGGCGGGATGGGGATGGTCTACGACGGCATCCACATCGGCCTGCGGCGCCGGGTCGCGATCAAGACGCTCCGCGGCCAGTACGCGCACAGCAAGACGGCCATCGCCCGCTTCCACAACGAGGCCGCCGTGGCGGGCCGCTTCGGCCACCCGAACATCGTCGAGGTGTACGACCTCGGCGTGCTCGACGACGGCACGCCCTACCTCGTGATGGAGCGGCTGGAGGGCGAGACCATCACCGAGCGGCTCGCGCGCGAGCGCCCGATGCCCCTCCCCGTCGCGCTGGACGTGGCCGTCCAGGTGCTCAGCGCGCTGATCGTCACGCACGCCGAGGGCATCCTCCACCGCGATCTCAAGCCGGACAACATCTGCCTGGTCGGCGGCGACCGCGGCCCGCTCACCGTGAAGGTGCTCGACTTCGGCGTCGCCGAGGCGTTCAACACCGGGAACATGCCGTCCGTGCTCGTCTCGACGGGCGCGGCGGGGAGCCACTCGGTGGCCGGGACGCCCGCCTTCATGGCGCCCGAGCAGGCGCAGGGCGTCCGCGATCTCGACGCGCGCGCGGACCTCTACTCGGTCGGCATGCTGCTCTACGTGATGCTCACCGGGCAGCTGCCGTTCAAGGCGCCGACGCCGCAGGCGCTGCTCGCCGAGATCCAGCGCGTCAAGCTGATCCGCCCGCGCATGCTCCGCCCGGACGTGCCTCCATCGCTGGACGTCGCGACGATGCGGGCGCTCGCGCTCGACCGCGAGGAGCGCTTCCCCAGCGCGGCCTCGATGCTCGACGCGCTCGAGCAGGTGCAGATCGAGGCCGCGATCGGCGGGAACGCGCCGCCCGAGCCGCCGGGCGAGCCGACCGATCCGGACTCGGAGAAGGTCGAGTACTTCGTCCGGGGGAGCGTGCTCCCGCCGCCCATGGAAAAGTGACGGGGCGACGGAGCGACGATCGATGACGACGATGCGGGGGGTCGTGATCCGCGAGCCCGGCGGGCCGGAGGTCCTCGAGGTGCGGGTGGTGGAGGCGCCCGACGTGCCCGAGGGGCACGTGCGCGTCGCGGTCCGCTTCGCCGGGGTGAACCGCGCGGACCTCCTGCAGCGGGCGGGCCTGTACCCGGCCCCGCCGGGCGTGCCCGCGGACATCCCCGGGCTCGAGTACGCGGGCGTGATCGAGGCCGTGGGGAAGGGCGCGCGCCGCTTCGCGCCGGGGGATCGCGTCTTCGGCTTGGTCGCGGGCGGCGCGTACGCCGAGCGCGTCGTCGCCCACGAGCGCGAGGTCGCGAGGGTGCCGGACGGGCTCTCCGACGAGGAGGCGGCGGCGGTCCCCGAGGCGTTCGTGACCGCCTACGACGCGCTCGTGACGCGCGCCCGGCTCGCCCCGGGCGAGCGCGTGCTCGTGCACGCGGCCGGCAGCGGCGTCGGGACGGCCGGCGTCCAGATCGCGCGCGCGCTCGGGTGCTTCGTCGCCGGCACGTCGCGCACGCAGGACAAGCTGGACCGCTGCCGGGAGCTCGGGCTGCGCGCCGCGATCGCGCCGGAAGGCGGGAGGTTCGCGGCCGCGGTGCTCGAGGCGACGCGCGGCCAGGGGGTCGACGTCGTGCTCGATCTCGTGGGGGGAGCGTACGTCGCCGAGGACCTCAGGGCGTGCGCGATGCGCGCCCGCATCGCGCTGGTCGGGCTGACCGCCGGCGCGAGCGCGGAGCTCGACCTGCGCGAGCTGCTGCGCAAGCGCATCGAGCTCGTCGGCACGGTGCTCCGCTCGCGCCCGCTCGAGGAGAAGATCGCGGCGGCGCAGGTGCTCGAGCGCAACCTCTCGCCGTGGCTCGCGGACCGCGTCGTGCGGCCGATCGTGGACCGGATCTTCGGGCTGGACCAGGCCGCCGCGGCGCACCGCCACGTGGCCAGCAACGCCTCGTTCGGGAAGGTGCTGCTCCGGATCGGCGCCTGACCGGAGCCGGCGCCGCGCGCTCCGGCCTCGCCGCGCGCTCCGGCCTCGCCGCGCTATCCGGCCTCGCCGTGGTCTTCGATCTCGTCGGCGGGCGTCCACGACATGTCGACCTCCAGCCGGTACGAGCCCTCGAACGCGTGCGGCGGCGAGCCGCCCCACTCCTCGGGCGAGAGCATCGACAGGTAGCGGCCGCCGTCGGCGCGCCGGTACAGGTGATAGACGTGGCCGGGCCGCTTCTTGAAATTGCACGCCGCCCGGTGGAGCTCGCCGTCGCGCCGGGCCGCGTCCAGGACCTGCCGCGCCTGCTCCTGCAGCGACCGGATCTGCCGGGCGATCAGCGCGAGCTTGCCGCCGGTGACCGCGCCCAGCAGGGCGTCGGCCTGCTGGATCTCCCGGGCCACGTCGACCAGCTCGTGCGGCGCGGAGAGCCGGCTCAGGGGGTACGGTGAGGTGCGGGCAGGCCCCTCGTGGCGGCCGCCGCCGTGCTTGATGAAGCCGTCGTCGCTCATGCGGAGAGCCGGAGCTTAGTGCAGCGCGCCCTCATCCTGTAGCGGCGGCGGCGCCGGGGGGTCGGGATCCGGGCACCCGTCCTCGTCCTGGACCCCATCCTCGTCTTCCTGCTGCGCGGGGCAGCGGTCCTCGTCGTCGAAGACGCCGTCCTCGTCGTTGTCCCCTTCGGGGCAGCCGTCGTCGTCCTGGAAGCCGTCGCGGTCCTCCGCGAGCTCGCCGCACTGATCGACCTCGTCGGGCACGCCGTCGCCGTCGGCGTCGCGGACGCGCGGCGACCACGCGACCGAGAGGACGGCGCGCAGCGGCGCGGTGCCGACGCCGGCGACCAGCGCGGTCTGCACGCCGGCCAGCAAGGAGACGTCGCCGAGCGCGTAGCGCGCCGAGAGGCCGAGCTCCAGGGCGGCCGCCTCCTGGTGCGCGAACGGCGCGATCGGCCAGAGCGGGAGGTGCCCGTGCGCCTCGAGGAAGATCGTGGCGCGCCCCTCCGGGTCGACGCCGAGGATCTGCGGCCGGAACGAGAGCCCGAGGCCGAACGGGAGCTCGTGGCCGAACACCGTGGGGCACGGATCCGCGCCCGAGGCCGGGATCGGGGTCGCCTCGCACGCGAAGCGGGCCGCGCCGGCGCGGAGCTTCACCCCGGTCGCGAGGTGCGCGCCGAGCGCGACCAGGCGGTACTCGGCGAGGAGCCTGAGCTCGTTCGTGACGCCCCCCTCGCCCGCGAACGAGGCCTCGTCGCCCGTGGGCAGCGTGAAGCGATCGTGCAGCGCGAGCGCGAACCCGCCGAGCTCGCCGTTCGTCGGCGGCACGAGCGTGAGCTTGCCGACGAGGCCGAGATCGCCGATCGCCTGCGCCGGGACCCACGTATCGCCGAGCACCCGCTCGGCGTCGGGCGTGGGCGCGTCGCCGTTCTGGTAAAGGAGCACGGGGAGCGTGAGCCCCACGAGCAGCCGCCGCGCGACGCCCACGCCGGCCGCGAAGTCGGCGCTGAGCTGGTGGCGGATGACGTCGAAGCGGACCTCGTCCGAGGCCGGATCGCGGAGCACGAGGGGGCGGTACGCGTACGAGGCCCAGAGGCTCGCGCTCCACTCGCCCGTGTCCGGGGACGCGGCGGGCTCGACGTGGAGGCCGGCCCCGGGATCGATCGAGGCGCGGAACCCGCGGAGGTCGGCCGAGGGCTGGGCGGCCGCGAGCGAGGCCACGGAGACGGCGAGCAACGAGGTCAGGGCGATGGCGCTCGGTCGCATGGCCGGGGCAGACTAGCCCGAAACATCGCGTTCGGCTGCGGGTTGTGCGATAGCGGGGGCATGGACTCCATACGGATCCGGGGCGGGAAGCCGCTCTCCGGCAAGATCCGCATCAGCGGCGCGAAGAACGCGGCGCTGCCGATCCTCTGCGCGACGCTGCTCTCCGACGGGGAGAGCCTGCTGCGCAACGTCCCCGCGCTGCGCGACATCGACACGACCGCGGCGCTGCTCCGGTTCCTCGGCCGCGACGTCCAGGCCGCGGCGCCCCTCGTGCGGGTCGGCGCCGGCAGCGACGTGCGGCCGGAGGCCCCGTACGAGCTCGTCAAGCAGATGCGCGCGAGCGTCATGGTGCTCGGCCCGCTGCTCGCGCGCTTCGGCCGCGCCAAGGTGTCGCTCCCCGGCGGCTGCCAGATCGGGACGCGCCCGGTCGACCAGCACCTCAAGGGGCTGGAGGCGCTCGGCGCGACGATCCGGCTGTCGCGCGGCTACATCGTGGCCGAGTGCAAGCGGCTCCGCGGGGCCGAGGTCGTCTTCGACCTGCCCACGGTGACCGGCACCGAGAACCTGATGATGGCCGCCGCGCTCGCGAAGGGGCGCACCACGCTGGTGAACTGCGCGCGCGAGCCCGAGGTCGAGGAGCTCGGCCGGGTGCTCAACAAGATGGGCGCGCGCGTGAGCGGGGCCGGCACCGACGTCATCCACATCGAGGGAGCGGACGAGCTCGAGCCGTTCGACCACGCGATCATCTCCGACCGCATCGAGGCCGGCACGTACATGGTCGCGGCGGCCGCGGCCGGCGGCGACGTGCTGCTCGAGAACGCGCCGCTCGAGGACCTCGAGGCGGTCGCCGCCAAGCTCCGCCAGGCCGGCGTCGAGGTGGGCCGCGAGGGCGACTGCGTCCGCGTCCGCCGCGACGCCGCGCGGCCGCTGCGCCCCGTCGACGTCACGACCGCGCCGCACCCCGGCTTCCCGACCGACATGCAGGCGCAGTTCATGGTGCTGATGTGCCTCGCGCAGGGGACGTCGCGCATCGTCGAGACCATCTTCGAGAACCGGTTCATGCACGTCCCCGAGCTGTCGCGCATGGGGGCGCACATCGACGTGGACGGCCACACGGCGCTCGTCCACGGCGGCGCGCCGCTCTCGGGCGCGACCGTGATGGCGACGGACCTGCGCGCGAGCGCCTCGCTCGTCATCGCCGGGCTCGTGGCGAGCGAGGGCGAGACCGAGGTGCTGCGCGTCTACCACCTGGACCGGGGCTACGAGTTCATGGAGCGCAAGCTCGCGCAGCTCGGCGCCGACACGGTCCGCGTCGAGGGACGGAACGGATGATGAAACCGCTGACCATCGCAGTGCCCAAGGGGCGGATCCTGAAGGACCTGATCCCGCTCATCAAGCGGGCGGGCCTCGACAGCACGCCGCTCGAGGAGAGCGACCGCCGCCTCGTCCGGCCGACGGCGGACGGCGCGCTCCGGTACGTGTTCCTGAAGCCGGACGACGTGCCGACCTACGTCGAGTACGGCGCCGCCGATCTCGGGGTCTCGGGCAGGGACACGCTCCTCGAGCGCCGCCACGATCTCTACACGCCGCTGGATCTCGGGATCGGCCGCTGCCGCCTCGTGGTGGCCGGGCCGGAGGAGACGCCGATACCCGATCTACCGCGCGTCGCCACCAAGTACCCGCGGATCGCTGGAGACCATTTCGCGAGCAAGGGCGTGGTGGCGGAGATCATCCCGGTGCACGGCTCGGTGGAGCTCGCGCCGCTCGTCGGGCTCTCTCACCTCATCGTCGATATCGTCGAGACGGGCGCCACGCTGCGCGAGAATCGCCTGGAGGTGCTCGAGACGGTCACCGAGGTGAGCACGCTCCTCATCGCGAACCGCGCGTCCTACAAGCTGCGGAGCGACGCCATCCGCCCGCTGGTCGAGCGCCTGCGCGCCGCGATCACCGGCGCCGCGCGACCGCCGGCCTGACCCCCTCCGACTGGCAGCGTCGGGCCGGTCGTCGCGACGCGCAATATGGGTGAAACCGGACTGAAACACTGGATCGGATCGGCCGTGAGGCGGTGAGGTCATCGCCAACCTCCTTCCGCGGATGCCAGTCGATCCGCGCTCCCGGCTCCAGGGTCTCCACGAGTCCCAGGATGGCCTCTCCGCGCTCCCGGCGGCGCCGAGCTGAGCATCTCCGCGGGCGCCGGGCTCGCGCGCCAGCGCTCGGCGGCCTCTCGTCACGCCGCGTGATATCGCGCTGACCCCTGCTTTCGCGTCTCGCCTGGACCTGCCCTTGTGATAGGGTTGCGGCCCCTCTCATGAAAATCCACGAGTATCAAGGCAAGCAGCTCTTTGCCCGCTACGGGGTGCCGGTACCGAAAGGGGAGCCTGCTTTCCAGGCGAGCGAGGTGGCGCCGATCGCCGATCGGCTGATCGAGCAGACCAAGAACCCGGTCGTCGTCGTCAAGGCGCAGATCCACGCGGGGGGTCGCGGCAAGGGCGGCGGCGTCAAGGTCGCGAAGGGCGGCAGCTCCGAGGCGCGCGCCATCGCCGAGAAGATGCTCGGCATGCAGCTCGTCACGAAGCAGACGGGCCCCGAGGGGCAGAAGGTCAGGCGGCTCTACATCGAGCAGGGCCTCGACATCGCCCGCGAGCTCTACTTCGCGATGCTCGTCGATCGCGAGCGCCGCCGCGTCGCGGTGATCGCGTCGACCGAGGGCGGCATGGACATCGAGGAGGTCGCGCACGAGACGCCGGAGAAGATCGTCAAGCTCTTCATCGACCCGGTGCTCGGCCTCGCCCCGTACCAGGCGCGGCAGCTCGCGCTCGCGCTCGGGCTGACGGCGAAGGAGACGCAGCGCCAGTTCCTCAAGGCGGCGGCGGCGCTCTACGCGTGCTTCACCGCGGAGGACTGCTCGCTCCTCGAGATCAACCCGCTCGTGGTGACCCGCTCCGGGGACATCGTGGCGCTCGACGCGAAGGTGAGCTTCGACGACAACGCGGAGTTCCGCCACCCCGAGTGGAACACGATGCGCGACGTCGACGAGGAGGACCCGATCGAGCTCCAGGCGAAGCGCGCCGGGCTCTCGTACGTGTCGCTCGACGGCGATATCGGCTGCCTGGTCAACGGCGCCGGGCTCGCGATGGCGACGATGGATATCATCCTCCATTACGGCGGCAAGCCGGCGAACTTCCTCGATGTCGGCGGCGGCGCCTCGCAGGAGCAGGTCAAGACGGCCTTCCAGATCATCCTGCGGAGCGAGCGGGTGCGCGGCATCTTCGTGAACATCTTCGGGGGGATCATGCGCTGCGACGTCGTGGCGGCCGGCGTCGTCGCCGCGGCGAAGGAGCTCGGCCTCAAGGTGCCCCTCGTGGTGCGCCTCGAGGGGACCAACGTCGAGGCGGGCCGCAAGCTGCTCGACGAGAGCGGCCTGACCATCCAGTCGGCGAGCTCCATGGCCGACGGCGCCCAGAAGATCGTCGCCGCCACGCGCGGCGGCAAGGCCGGCGCCTGAGCGCGCCCGCGAGTGTCGAGCCTCGAACCCAGTCGGTGAGCGGGAGGCCGGTGGTGGCCGGGCCCCTGCCCACGTTGAAGGTAGAGTAATCAAGCGATGAGCATCCTCGTCAACAAGGACACGCGGGTCGTCTTCCAGGGCATCACGGGCGCCTACGGGTCCCAGCACGCCCGCGCCTGCATCGAGTACGGGACGAAGGTCGTCGCCGGCGTGACGCCCGGCCGCGGCGGCCAGAAGTTCGAAGAGAAGGTGCCGATCTTCGACACGGTCGAGCAGGCCGTGCGCAACGAGGGCGCCGAGGTCTCGTGCATCTTCGTTCCCCCGGTCGGCGCGGCGGACGCGATCACCGAAGCCGTCGACGCGGGCTGCCGGCTCGTCATCTGCATTACCGACGGCGTGCCGGTGCTCGACATGATCCGGGTCCGTCGCTTCCTCGAGGGGAAGGCGGCGCGCCTCATCGGTCCGAACTGCCCGGGCGTCATCACGCCGGGCGAGTGCAAGATCGGGATCATGCCCGGCCACATCCATAAGAGGGGCCACATCGGCGTGCTGTCCCGCTCGGGCACGCTGACGTACGAGGCGGTCGGCCAGCTCAGCGCGCTCGGGATCGGGCAGTCGAGCTGCGTGGGCATCGGCGGCGATCCGGTCGGCGGCATGGACTTCATCGACGTGCTGGAGCTCTTCAACCAGGATCCCGACACCCACGGGGTGGTGCTGATCGGCGAGATCGGCGGGACGGCCGAGCAGCGCGCGGCGGCGTGGATCAAGGAGAACATGAAGAAGCCGGTGGCCGCGTTCATCGCGGGCCGCGCGGCGCCTCCGGGCAAGCGCATGGGCCACGCCGGCGCGATCATCGCGGGCGGCGAGGGCACGGCGGCCGAGAAGATCGCGGCGCTCGAGGCGGCGGGGGCCAAGGTGGCCGCCACGCCGGCGGAGATGGGGCTCGCGATGCAGGCGGCGCTGGCCGCGGCGCGCTGAGCCCGCGGAGGGCAGAGCCTGTCTCCGCGGACGGAGCTCTGCCATTCCGAAACATTCTGCCTTCACTGTCTCCCCCGCTCGGGCGGCGCGCGCTGGACGCTTCCGGCATGGCCGTGGTGGGGATGGATTCCTGATCAGCTCAGCGATCCGCGCCCGTAGCGGCGCGCGGATATCCCCAGGCGTCGGTTGCGCCGCGAAACTGGCTCTTATAGCGTGGCCGGCCACGCGTGCTCGATCAGGTCCTCGACGGGAAGTACACCATCGTCCGGCTCGTCGGGCAGGGCGGCATGGGCTCGGTGTACGAGGCGATCGAGCTTGCCTCTGACCGACGCGTCGCGATCAAGGTCATTCACGCGGAGAAGAAGCTCAGCGACGAGCTCGTACGCCGCTTCCGGCGCGAGGCGAAGGCGGCGATGGCCGCAGCGTCGCCGCACATCGCGCAGGTGCTCGACGCCGGGGTCGAGCCGAAGACCGGGGCCCCGTACATGGCGATGGAGTACCTCACCGGAGAAGATCTGGAGGGCCTGCTCCGCCGCCTGGGGCCGCTAGCGCCCACCCTGGCGCTCCGGATCATCGGCCAGGCGTGCATGGGCGTGCATCACGCCCACGGGTCGGGCATCGTGCACCGGGACATCAAGCCGGCGAACCTGTTCCTCGCCGGCGGCGATGGCGGGGAGATCGTGGTCAAGATCCTCGATTTCGGGATCGCCAAGATCAGGACGGATCCCGCGTACGGCCTTGATACGACCGCGCTGACGACCTCGGGGACCTTGCTCGGATCGCCGGTTTACATGTCGCCCGAGCAGGCGCGGGGCATCAGGAGCATCGATCACAGGGCCGACATCTGGTCGCTCGGCGTCGTGCTCTATCGCGCGCTCACCGGCCGCACGCCGCATCAAGGCGTCGGCGCGCTCGGCGATCTCATCCTGGCCATCTGCACGAAGCCGCCGCCGCTCGTGCAAGATCTCGCGCCCTGGGTGTCGCCCGAGATCGCGTCCCTCTGCCACACCGCGCTCAGGATCGAGGCGTGCGATCGCTTCCAGACCGCCGAGGCGATGCTGCACAGCATCCGGGCGCTCGCGCCCGAGGGCCTCGGCCTGCGGGAGGACATGCTCGCCCCGCTCACCGAGGCGGAGCGCACGGCCGTCGCCCATCGGCTCGACTGCACCACGGCGCAGAGGCCGCTACCCCCGCCTGCCGCTGCCGGCGAGCAGGCCGAAATCGCGCCGCGCACCACGGCCGCCGCGAGCCCGACGCTCCAGACGGCCTCGCCAGGCGAGGACCGCGCGAGCCCGGCGCCAGCGCCCGTCGATACCGGCACAACGCCCCGAGCAGCCAGCGGCATGCTCCGGCGCATGGGAGCGCTCGGAACCACGCTGACGCTGGCGGTGGGCGGGGTGGCGATGGCAGCGATGGCGTTCCACGAGGCAGGCGCGCGGCCCGACGAGCAGCGCCCTGTGGCGCCAGCCCCGGCTGCACAGCCCGAAGCCGCCGCGCAGACGAGCGCGCTGCGCGTCGCTGTCCGGATCTCTCCACAGGACGCATCCGTCGAGGTTGACGGCGTGCGAACGGATCCGAACGACGGTGCCATCGAGCTCGCCGGCGCGCCCGGAACAGTCCGCCGCGTCCGTCTCTACAAGGACGGAGCAGAGCGGGTAGAGAAGGTGGTCATCACCCGGCAAGGCGCGTATCCGGAAGCGCTGGAGCTCGTCGCGCCTGCGCCCAGGCGGCGCGACGTCGTGGAGAGCGCGCCGCCCGCCTCTGCCGCCGCGCGCAGCGAGATCGCACCTCGAAACCGCAAGAAAAGGAGGGTGACGATCACCCGACCGCCGCCGGCCCCCACGGCCACGGCAGACGCGGGGCCGCCGGCCCCCACGGCCACGGCAGACGCGGGGCCGCCGCCCAGGGAGATCACGGTCCCGACGATCACGGACATACGCGAACCGTTCCCGTAGGCAGCGTGCCCGCGCGTCGCAGCAGCATCGGCGCGCGAGGACGCCCTCGCCGCTCACTCGAGCGCGATCGTCCGTCGCTCGGCCGAGCTCTTCATCGCGGCCTCGATGACGCGGATCACGTCGCGCGCCTCCTCGGCGCGCACGGGCGGCGGGCCGCCGTCGAGGATCGCCGCGGCGATGCCCTCGTAATAGGCCTCGTACGCGCCGGGCAGGCTCTCGATCACACGCCGCTCGCCGCTGGCCGTCACCAGCGTGCCGTGCCACCGCGGGTCCTCCTGCCCCCACGCCGGGGCGCCGGGGCGCTTGCCCGCCTTGAGCGCCTCCTCCTGGCCGTCGATCCCGTACTTCAGGAAGCTCCCGCCGGCGCCGTGGACCGCGAAGCGCGGGCCCGGCTCGCGCGCCAGCGTCGACGAGCGCAGGATGACCCGCCGCCTGCCGTGGTCGAGCGTGAGGTGGAAATAGTCCACGGCGCGCGCCCCGGGCCGCTGCGCGAGGAGATCGGCGGTGACCG
The DNA here is from genome assembly GCF_051369805.1 of Sorangium sp. So ce1036. Classification (NCBI taxonomy): domain Bacteria; kingdom Pseudomonadati; phylum Myxococcota; order Polyangiales; family Polyangiaceae; genus Sorangium; species Sorangium sp. So ce1036. Next base: position 1,260,537 of record NZ_JBBMOX010000002.1, on the reverse strand, counting down.
CACGCGGCGGGCCGAAGAGCAAGAGCGCCTGATCGATGAGGTGCGCGCCGAGATCGTACAGGATCCCCGAGCCCGGTGACTCCTGCTCTCGCCAGCCCTGCTTGATGGCCGGACGGAAGCGGTCGAAATGCGCCTCGTACGACGCCACCTCGCCGAGCAGGCCCTGCTCAATGCAGCGGCGCACGGTGCGGAAGTCCGCGTCCCAGCGGCGGTTCTGGAAGACCGACAGGAGCCGCCCGCGGCGAGCGGCCAGCGCGATGAGCTCGTCGGCCTCGGCGCTCGTGATCGTGAACGGCTTGTCGACGACCACGTGCTTTCCCGCCTCGAGCGCGGCGCGGGCGAGCGGAAAATGGGTCTCGTTGGGGGTCGCGATGACCACGAGGTCGATCCCGGGCTCGGCGATCAGGACCTCGGGCGTCGGGTGCACGGCGACGCCCGAGTGGTCCGTCATGACCTGCCCCTCCCGCCGGGTCGCGATGGCCGCGAGGCGCAGCCGGGGGACGGACCGGATCAGCGGGGCGTGGAAGACGGCGCCGGCGAGGCCGTAGCCGATGAGGCCAACATAGACGCGCGGGGACATCATGGCAGAACAGGCTCGCCGGGGACGCTAACCCGAAGAGGCCATGGAGGAAAGCTCGCGGTGACGCGCGCGGCGCCCGCCGAGCTCGCCGAGCCCGGCCGCTCACCCGACGCATCGGGCGGCTGGTGGCGCGCGGCGCGCGCCGCAGCGAGCCCGGCCATCGTGACCTCGATGCGAGCCTGTGCGATCCGCAGCGCGGACGGCCGCGGCGGACCCCTGACGTCCCGTCAACGTTCCTCGGCGAACGGGGCTCGATACCCCAGCACGACCACGGTCGCTCCGACCAGGACGAGATCGGTTGAGAAAAACACCCATGATCACGCGTCTGTCGATGTGCCGCGCGAGAAGGATCGATATACTCACAGCGCCGACAGCGAAGCCGACCATACCACATCGCATGTCGCGGTATCACTCCTTGCACCGGCGCCCGGCGGTTCGTGGAGACGCGGCGGAACGGTTGCGATAGCCTCATCGATTCGGAGGCTCATGATGCGCGCTAGAAGCGTCCTCTCTGTGATGGCCCTGACCACCATCATCGCCGGCAGCTCGTTCGCGGCGGGCTGCAAGAGCTCTGCGGAGGTCAGCGTGACCGAGGAGTCGGTCGAGGCGGTCCCGGTGGCCATCGAGGAGCCGCTCACGGAGGAGCACGACGGCGGCTCGGTCGGGTGGGACATCGCGCCCGACGGCACGGTGAGGGCGATCGTGAAGGCGCCGGACGGCAAGCCCATCGACGGGGACGTGAGCGGCAAGCTGACGTGGAAAGGGCCGAGCGGCGACGCCGAGGTGCCCCTCGCGTTCGACGCGAAGACCGGGCTCCTCGTCGCGGCGGGGCCCAAGCTCGAGGCCGACCTCACCCAGGTGAGCTACAACATCGTCGTCGCCGGGAAGCCGTGGAATGGCACGCTCCACGTGCCCGCGGGCGGCACGAGGGTCATCGTGGAGGGCGCGAGGAAGGCCGAGAAGAGGCCCATCCCCGCCGGCAAGACGGGCCCGAACGGCGGCGTGATCCAGGTGGTCGGCGACGACATCGTCGAGGTGGTCGCGGACAAGGCCTCCGGGCAGGTCAGGGTGTACGTCCTGAGCCCGGATCTCAAGCCGATCCCGGTGGGCGACCGCAAGATCAAGCTCGCGTTCGCGGGGCCGAGCTCCGAGCTCGTCGTGCTGAAGCCTGCCCCCGGCGGCCTGTACGCCGTCGGCACGGTGACCACCCGGGTGAACCCCGTGAAGCTCACGGTCGTCGTGGCGCACCCGACGCACGCCGACGTGGTGCTCGTCGGCTACCGCCCCGGCATGCACGTCGTGGTCGGGCCGCGCGCGCCGTCGCTGAACGTCATCGTGGCGACGACGTGGAACGTGGGCGTGAAGGTCAAGACAACTCCAGGTGTGGTGGTGGTCCACGATGACGACGACGACGACGACGACGGCCGGCGGGTCCACGTCATCCACGTGCACGGCAAGCACAAGCACAAGCACAAGCACAAGGGCAAGCACGGGCGCGGCCACTGGCATTGATCTCGGGCAGCGGTGGTCGGCGGCCGCCGATCACCTCACGGCCGAGGTCGACGCCGCCTCGCTCGCGGTCTTCCGCATCGCGTATGGGTCCCTGATCGCGTGGGAGGTCGTCCGTTACGTCCTCCACGATCGGATCTACCGCTATTACATCGAACCCTCGTTCTTCTTCAGCTACCTCCCCTTCGTCCGGCCCTGGGGCGGGACGGGGATGTACTGGCATTTCGCGGCGATCTTCGTCCTCTCGCTGCTCTGCGCCGTCGGGCTCTTCTACCGGGTGAGCGCCGCGCTCCTCTGCGCGGCGCTCACGGTTGTCTTCCTGCTCGACAAGGCGCAGTACCTGAATCACCTGTACCTCGTCTGCCTGCTCGGCCTGCTGCTCGCCGCGGCGCCCGCGCACCGCGCGCTCTCGCTGGATCGCCTCCGCGCGCGACGCGCGCCGTCCGGCGCGCCCGCCGAGACGGCGCCGCGCCTCCACCTCTTCGCCCTGAAGGCCCAGATCGCGATCGTCTACTTCTACGGCGGCGTGGCGAAGCTGAACGGCGACTGGCTCCGTGGACAGCCGCTCACGATGTGGCTCGCCGACCGCGGCGACGCGCCGCTCGTGGGGCCGCTCCTCGCCGCGCCGGCGACGGGGGTCGCGCTCTCGTATGCAGGGCTGCTCATCGACCTCTCGATGGGATTCCTGCTCTTCCATCGCCGCACCTTCCCGCTCGGCGCCGCGCTCGCCCTGGCGTTCAACCTCGCGAACGCGCTCCTGTTCAATATCGGGATCTTCCCCTATGTGATGATCGCCTCTCTCGCGCTCTTCGCGGATCCCTCGTGGCCGAGGCGGCGGCTCCCCTCCCTGTTTCGCGGGGCGGCCCCCGCGGGCGGCGGCGGCGACGCCGCTCGGCCGACGCGGGGCGGCGGCGACGCGCCCATGCCGGCGCGGCGGCGGGCGCTGCCGCTCGCGCTGCTCCACGGCTATCTCCTCGTGCAGCTCCTCGTGCCGCTCCGGCACTGGCTGTATCCGGGCGACGTCGCCTGGAACGAGGCGGGACACCGCTTCTCGTGGCGCATGAAGCTGCGCGACAAGGCCGTGAGCGAGCTCGGGGTCTTCGTGGTGGATCCGAGGACCGGCGTGCGGGAGGCGCTCGATCTCGAGGAGTGGCTCACCGAGCGCCAGCTCGGGGAGATGTGCACCCGGCCCGACATGCTCATCGACCTCGCGCACCACGTGGCCGACCGCTTCCAGGAAGCCTTCGGGGTGCGGCCCATCGTCACGGCCAAGGTCGTCGCGTCGCTGAACGGAGGGCCCTACCGCGACCTCGTCGACCCCACCTGCGATCTGGCGTCGCAGCCGAGGGGATTGCTCGCGATCGTGAGGCCGCCGGGGGCCGCGACCGGCGCGGCGGGCTCGGCCGAGGTGACGGCCGGGCTCCGGGGCGGGGCGACGCCGCCGTCTCCTGTTCCGTGACGATCAGGGGATCCCACGGCCGGCGGCGTCGCGCGTGGGGCTCCACGCTCGCGCTCACGCGCGCCTGAAGACGAGCACGCCGCGCCCCTCGCCGTACGAGATGGTGAGGCGCCCCGGCGTGACCTCGAAGACCCCGGCCGTCTCCAGCGCCCGGAGATACCGGGGCTCGTGCTGCGCCGTGGCCTCGGAAAGGCACGCCATCCGCGTCGTCGCGATGGGCCCGAACGAGAGCCTGTCGCGCTCCACCCTGTAACTACCATGGTACCAGTTGCAGCCCGCATGGCCGCTCGCCAGCGGCGGCTCGCCAGCAGAGAACTTGAGCGTGCTGTTCGTGCCCTGGGGGAGCGCGGACTCGGTCGTCCCCTCGACGAACGACACGAGCACCCATTGCGTGCCTGCCAGCCTGTTCGACGCGAGCCTGTCATGCTCGCTTGCCGTCACCGGGACGCCGTAGCACGGAATGGCGAGGAGCAGGGCGAGCATCGGTCGTGGTGTGCGATTCATGTGGTCTAGTCCCCCCGCGCGCTCCGGTCGAGATCGCGTCGAGCGGAGCGGCAAAACGATGTGGGCAGCATCCCCAGGCGACCGCCGCCGTGGGGAGCCTTGCCCAGGCGCCGGCGAGGTAAGCACTCGCCGTGCCCGGGAGGGCGCCGCACGATCGGGACACCGCGTCGAGCACGCTCGGGTCGCACGGCCGCGAACAGGGGAGCGGGCGGGCCGCGCGGGGCATCGCTCACGCCGTTGCCGTCCCGGTCCGGGAAGATCGGGCGCGTGATCGCGCAAGGCGCCGCCGGGTACCCGTCGGGCACCAGCGTGCGACGCCGTGGGGGGACCGGGAGAGCGCCTCGACCCGCGCAAAGGCGAGGGTCGCGCCTCTCGCGCGCTGAGGCTCGCCCGGCGACACCGGCGACGCCACCGGGGTGAGCAGCGCCCGGGAGCGCAGGCCGCAGGCCTGCTCGCAGTGGGACGGTCGCCCACGTGGGGAGCCGGTGAGCGACGGTAAGAGCAAGGCGAACCCGCGCTCCGCACCACGACGGCGCTCGGCGCGCGTGCCCCGCGCCACGATCGATGCGTTCTTGTACAGGTCGGCCACGCAGGCTGCTCTATACTGGGCTCCGGTCCGCAGCTCGCCGGCTGAGGACCGGTCGAGAGACACCCAAGAGATACCCACGGAGCCTGAGATCAGCAGTGATGACCATCGCCGCGCCGGTCGATTTGCCAGGATACGACATCGAGCAGCTGATCCACGAGGGCAGCAGAACCCATGTTTACCGCGGCCGGCGCGCCGCAGATCGACGGCCGGTCGTCATCAAGGTGCTGAAGGGGGAGCACCCGAGCGCCCGCGATCTCGCGCTGTTACGGCACGAGTTCGGCCTGCTGCGTGAGCTGGATCTCGAGGCCGTGGTGCGGGTGCTCGCGCTCGAGCGGGCGCGCGGCCGCCTCGCCCTCGTCATGGAGGCGATCGAGGGCACGACGCTGAGGGCGCTCCTCCACGAACGCCGGCTGGATCTGCGCGCCGCGCTGGCGCTCGCGGTCGCCATCGCCGACGCCCTCGGCGCGCTGCACCGCTGCCACGTCACGCACAAGGACATCAAGCCCAGCAACATCATCGTCAGCCCGGATCTGCGCCGAGCCACCCTGGTCGATTTCGGCGTGGCGTCGCGGCTCCAGCAGGAATTCCAGCAGTCGGCCTCCGTCTCCGCCCTGCAGGGAACGCTCGCGTACATGTCGCCCGAGCAGACCGGGCGCATGAACAGGGGCATCGATCACCGCGCGGATCTCTACTCGTTCGGCGTCACGCTCTACGAGATGCTCACGGGATCCCTGCCGTTCCCGGACGGCGATCCGGTCGATGTGCTCTATAGCCACATCGCGCGACAGCCTGTCCCGCCGCACGAGCGCCGAAGGGACGTGCCCTTGCCCGTGTCCGAGATCGTCATGAGGCTCCTCGCCAAGACCCCCGAGGACCGCTACCAGAGCGCGTACGGCGTCAAGGCGGACCTCTCGGAGTGCCTGCGCTCCCTCGACGAGACGGGCCGCGTCCAGCCCTTCCCGATAGCGCGCAACGATCGCAGCGACGAGCTGCGCGTCCCGCAGAAGCTCTATGGCCGAGACGGGGAGCGGAGCCAGCTCCTGTCTGCCTTCGAGCGGGCCCGAGGGGGAGCTCGGGAGCTCGTGCTCGTCTCCGGCTACTCCGGCGTCGGGAAGAGCGCCCTGGTCTACGAGACCTACAGGGCGGTCGCCGGGGCCGGCGGCTACTTCGCCCATGGCAAGTTCGATCAGCTAAACCGCAGCGTGCCCGGCGCCTCGATCGTCCACGCGTTCCGGGCGCTCGTGCAGCAGATCCTCGCCGAGCGGACCGAGTCGCTGTCCCGCTGGAGAGCGGCGCTCGGCGCGGCGCTCGGCGCGAACGCGGGGGTCCTCTGCGATCTCATCCCCGATCTCAAGCTGATCACCGGCGGCGCGCCCGCCGTGCCGGCGCTCGGCCCCACCGAGTCGCAGAACCGCTTCGACATGGTGTTCAGGAGCTTCCTGGGCGTCTTCGCCGCCCCGGAGCACCCGCTGGTCCTGTTCCTCGACGATCTGCAATGGGCGGACGCGGCGTCGCTCAGGCTGCTGCGGCTCTTGCTCACCGACCCGGATACTGGGCACCTGCTCGTCGTCGGGGCCTACCGTGACAACGAGGTGAGCCCGGCGCACCCGCTCATGATCACGCTCGACGCGATCCGGACGGCGGGCGCGACGGTGACGGACATCCCCCTCACGCCGCTCGCGCCAGGAGACGTGACGGAGCTCGTCTCGGACGCCCTCGGCTGCGCGGCGCGCGACGTCGCGCAGCTCTCCGCGCTCATTCACGAGAAGACGCAGGGCAACCCGTTCTTCATCGGCCAGTTCCTGCGGATGCTGGGCGACGATGGGCTCATCCGGTGCGCGCCGGAGACGGGCACGTGGACATGGGACATCGCGGCCATCGAGTCGCGCGCCGTGACCGACAATGTCGTCGATTTCATGATCGCCAAGCTGGAGCGGCTCTCGCCGCCCACCCGGCGCGCCCTGCAGCTCGCCGCGTGCATCGGGCACAGGTTCGACCTCGGCACCCTCGCGACGATCTCCGAGCAGCCGGCCGCGCAGGCCGCGCAGGACCTGTGGGAGGCCATGCAGGAAGGCGTCCTGCTGCCCATGGACGCGGACTACCGGCTCGCGCAGTCGGGGGCGTCGGCCGGCGACGACGCCCCGGGCGAGGCGTCGCTCGCCGTCTCCTATCAGTTCCTGCACGATCGCGTCCAGCAGGCGGCCTACGCCCTCATCGCGGACGAGCACAGGCGCGCCGTCCACCTGCGCATCGGCCGCCTGATGCTGGCCAGCCAGGGCGGCGAGCCGCAGGAAGAGCAGCTCTTCGACGTCGTGAACCACCTGAACTACGGGGCGCGGCTCATCGTCGATCCCGGCGAGCGCGCGCTGCTCGGGCGCCTGAACCTGCGCGCCGGGAGGAAGGCGAAGAGCTCGACCGCGTACGCCGCCGCGGCGGAGTATTTCCGCGCCGGGCAGGCCATGCTCGGCGAGGACGGCTTTTCATGGGACCACGCGCTGAGCTGGGCGCTCACGCTGGAAGCGTCCGAGTGCGAGTACCTGTGCGGCCGCTTCGCGGAGGCCGAAGCGCTGTTCCGGCGCCTGCTCGACGTCGCCCGGTCGAACCTCGAGAGGGCGCGGGTCCAGAGCCTCCGGATGAAGCTCTATCAGGTCGCCGGCCGCTACGATGAAGGCGTCACCGTGGGGCAAGAGGCGCTGCGCCTGTTCGGCGTCGAGATCCCCGGGTCGAGCGAGGAGATCGAGGCCGCCGTCGCGGTCGAGGTCGCGCAGATCCCCGAGGGCATGGCGGGCAGGAGCATCGAGGACATCCTGCACGCCCCGCTCCTCGCCGACGAGGAGCTCCGCGCGATCATCAATCTCCTCGCCGAGTGCGCGCCCTGCGCGTACATCGGGCGGCCGAGCGTGTTCCCGCTCATCGCGCTGAAGATGCTGAACCTGTCGCTGCGGCACGGCAACACCGAGGCGTCGTGCTTCGCCTACAGCGTGTACGGGTTCATGCTGGTCTCGGTGTTCGGCGACATCCCCTCGGGGTTCCGGTTCTCGGAGATGTCGATACGGCTGAACGAGAAGCTCGGGGACATCTCGCTCCGCGGGACGCTGCTGCACCTCCACGGCGATCACATCAACTTCTGGGTCCAGCCCATCCGGAACGATCTGCCGATCCTGGAGCGGGCGTTCCTCGCGTGCCTCGAGGCCGGCGATCTGGTGTACGCGAGCTACCTGGCCTTCGAGACCGTCTGGCAGGTCTACGAGAAGGGCGATCCCATCCCGGAGATCCACCGCGTCGCCGAGCGCTTCGCCTCGTTCGCGCGCAAGACGGGCAACCGCGCCGTCCTCGAGACCATCCGGCTGGAGCAGCAGTTCCTGCGCAGCCTGAGCGGGCTCACGGCGGCCGAGGCCTCGCTCGACGAGGAGGGCTTCTCCGGGGACGAGTGCCTCGCCGCGCTCACCCGGGCGAGCTTCGGGTGCGGCATCGCCTTTTATCACATCATCCGGCTCATCCTGTCCTACGCCCACGGCCGCCCGGAGGAGGCGCTCGCGGCTGCGGAGGCGGCCCGCCCGGTGCTCGGGGCCGTCATGGCGATGCCGATCGAGGCGACGTACCACTTCTATTACGCGCTCACGCTGATCGCGCTCGGCGAGCGCGACGAGCGCGAGCGGCAGCGGCACGAGGCGGCGCTCTCCGCGTCGCTCAAGAAGCTAGAGCTCTGGGCGACCGAGTGCCCTGACAACTTCCGCGCGAAACACGTCCTGGTGCTCGGCGAGATCGCGCGCGTCGCCGGCCGCGACGCGGAGGCGATGGAGCTCTACGACCAGGCCATCGACGCCGCCCGTGACAGCGAGTTCATCCAGTACGAGGCGCTCGCGTCGGAGCTGGCCGGGCGGTACTACGCCGGGAGGGGCCGGAAGCGCATCGCCGCCACCTACCTGAGCGGGGCCCTGCACGCGTACCGTCAGTGGGGCGCCGAGCGGAAGGCCGCGGCGCTGATCCGGCAGCACGGGCTCGACGCGCCCGACGCGGACAGGGCGCCCGCGGCAGGTCACGGTCAGGCCGCGTCGAGCTCGAGCAGCGTCTCGGCGAACCACCCGCTCCTGAACAAGCTCGTCGACGTCGCGGCGGTGCTGCAGGCGACGCAGGCGATCTCCAGCGAGCTCGTGCTGGGGCGGGCGCTCGACCGCGTGATGCGCGCCGTCCTCTCGAGCGCCGGCGGCCAGCGCGGGTTCCTGGTGCTCGCGCACGAGGGGCGCCTGGTCGTCGAGGCGGCCGTCACGATCGACCCCGAGTCGGTCGAGGTCGAGCTGCGGCGCCCGCTCGAGGAGTCGACGGATCTGCCTGTCAGCGTCGTGCAGTACGTGGCGCGCACGCGCGAGCTCGTCGCCCTGGACGACGCGGTGGCGAGCCCCTGCTTCGCGGCGGATCCGTACATCGTCGCGCGCCGGCCGAGGTCGGTGATGGGCGTGGCGCTGGTCCACCAGAACCGGCTCACGGGCGTGCTGTACGTGGAGAACGCGCTCGCGCGCGGCGCCTTCACCCCGGAGCAGACCGAGCTGATCCGCCTCCTCGGCGCGCAGGTCGCGGCGGCGCTCGAGAACGCGCTGCTGTACGGCCGCCTGCAGGAGGCCGCCGAGGCGCAGCGCGCCATGAACGACCGGCTCGAGATCGAGGTGAGGCGACGCACCGAGGAGCTCAGCTCCGTCAACGAGCGCCTGTCGCAGAAGGCCGAGGAGCTGGACCGGGCCAACGAGCGGCTGCGCGGCGAGCTCCGCGAGCGCGAGCGCGCCGAGCAGGCCCGGGCGGCGCTCCAGCAGGAGATCATCGAGGTGCAGCGCCTGCGCCTCTCGGAGATGGCGACGCCCATCATCCCCATCACCGACCGCGTGATGGTCATGCCGCTCATCGGGACGATGGACGCGACCCGCGCGGATCAGGTGCTGGAGGCGACGCTCGCCGGCGTCCAGCGCCACAGCGCGGCCGTCGTCATCATCGACATCACCGGCCTGAAGCACGTGGACGCCGGGGTCGCCGACTCGTTGATCCGCACCGCCTCGGCGCTGCGGCTGCTCGGCGCGCAGGCGATCCTGTCGGGGATGCAGCCGGAGGTCGCCCGCGCGCTCGTGCAGGGCGGGATCGATCTTCGCGGCCTCGTCACCCGCTCGACGCTGCAGAGCGCCATCGCCCACGCGCTCGCGCCCTCGCCCGGCCGGGGCGCCTGCTGAGCCTCTGGCGCGCTCGCCTCGAGGGGCTGCGCACCGCCGCGCCCCTGCCCGTCGGCCGCTAGCGCGACGCCTGCTTGTCCTCGCAGCGGCCCAGGACGAAGATGCCGCAGACGCGCTCCTTCTGCAGGCACTCCTGCCCTGCCGGGCACTGCGACGGATCGAGCACGCTCGGGTCGCACGGCCGCGAGCAGAACGGCGGCGGGCCCTTCGGCGCGTCGTAGACGCCGTTGTCGTCCCGGTCCAGGAAGATGGGGTTCGTGATCGCGTAAGGCGCCACCGGGTACCAGTCGGGCACGGGCGGCGACGCCGTGAAGAACCGGGAGAGCGCCTCGACCTGCGTGAAGGCGAGGCTCGCGACCCGGGGCAGCTGGAGCTCGCCGAACGACACCGGCAGCGCCACCGGGGTCAGCAGGTTCTCGTCGCGGAGGCCCATCGCCACCACCACGACCCACCCGTCCGACGGCGGCGCGGGCAGCGCGAGCCGCGCGTCGACGTCCACGATCGCCGAAGGGCCCGCGGACGGCTCGAGCACCTCGACGAGCCGGCCGCTCACGTAGACCTCGACCCGGTCCACGCCGAACCAGCTCGCCGTCTCGATGCGCAGGTCGAGCGGCACCGTGTCGCCCTCGATCCGCGCCACACCGCCGAACGTCACCCCGCCCACGCTCGCTCGCACGAACGGACCGTAGGTCGCGAACGCGCTGCCCGCGCGCAGCGCCCGCGTGACCTCGCCGAGATCGACCGCCGCCGGCTGGTCCGTCGGCGAGCGGAAATAGGTGCGCGGGAAGCCCGGCTCCGGCGAGGCGCCGTGGCTGTCGCTGCTCGCGACCTGCGTCGGCGCGAAGCCGTGGTCGAGGTAGCGGAAGAGATCGTCGACCTGGCCCGCGTGGAACGTGCACGGCCGGTCCGCGTCCTCCGCGGAGACCGCCTGCCCCGCGCCACGGAGGCACAGCGCCTCCCCCTCGGCCGCGGTCCGGTCGAAATCCCAGATCGCGTCCTGCTCCTCCTTCGTCCTCGTGAGGATCCGCCTTGTGATCTGCCAGGCGAGCGCCGAGCGGGCGCGCTGCTGGCAGACCGCGTACCGCTCGCCGGGCCTGCACGGCGGCAGCCCGGAGGGCAGGTCGCCGCACGCCGCGCCGAGCGCGGCCTCGTCCCGCGCGGCGTCGATCTCGGACAGGCAGCGGTTGAAATCGACCACCTCCCGCACGGTGGGCGTCCGGAGCAGGTCGAACCGCTTCGCGTTGAAGATCTCCATCGCGTCGAAGTCGCAGCTCCCCGCCTGGAACAAGGGGTTGTCCGCCTCGAGCGTCGGGATCGACCGGTTCAGCGTGAACGGGTCGACGCCGAGCTGGTCGATGTACCCGATGAACCCGTCGCGCGGGTGGGCGACGATCACGAGCGCATCCTGCCCCTCGGCCGCCGTGCCGCGCACGCCCTCGATCACGTCCCCGCCCGGGCGGCAGACCCAGTCGAAGACGCCGTGATCCGGCACCTCGAGCTCGTCGTAGCGGAGCGGGAAGCCGATGAAGTGCCCGAGCTCCAGCGTCGAGACCTCGGCGCCGACCGCGGTCTTGAGGAGCGGATCGAGCCCGAGCTGCTTCGCCGCGGGCGCGAGATCGGTGTGCACGTCGTGGTCGGTCGCCACCGCCACCTCGAGCCCCTCGACGACCGCCGTGGTGACGCGCTCCTCGAGCGCCATGCCGCTGTCGAAGCTCGGGCGCTGGTGCAGGTGCATGTCGATCGACACCCAGCCGGTCGAGTCGACCTCGCGCGGCACGACCGCCTCGATCCGCCGCAGCTCCCCGGCGCGCACCTCGAGGTCGGGGACCTCGAACCGGCCGAACTCGGGGCCTCGCGTGACGAGCACGCGGTAGCGGCCCGGCTCGATCTCGACCTCGCCGTCGCCCGTGGCCGAGCGCTCGACGTGCCGGACGCCGCTGCCGAGCCGGCCGTGGCCGAGGTAGACGCGCCGCAGCCCGTCGCCCTCGCGCGGCTGCCCCGCGGCGTCGAGCCCGACGAACGTCAGCTTGGCGGGCGCGAGCCGGCCGCCCTCGTCGACCACCCGGTACGCGACGCGCGCGGGGCTCGGCAGCTCCGCCGCGACGCGGACCGTGGCCCCGGCGCCGAGCCGCACGCGGATCGGCGCGGACAGGGCCGTGCCCGCCGGGTTCTCGGCGACGAGCAGGTACTCGCCCGGCGCGAGCCGCGCGTGGAAGTCGCCGTCCTCCACCGGGTCGAGCCCGCGGTCGGCGTCGATGGCGTAGAGCAGCCCCACGTCGCCCGAGCGCGCAAGGTTCTCCTCCACGAGCGCGTCGACGTTCGCGAAGCCCTTGCCCGGCGCGGGGTCGCGGAAGACGTGGACGCGCGCGTTCGGCACGGGCTCGCCGGTCGAGCGCCACCGCACCGCGCCCTCGAGCGCGCCGGTCGGCGTGCCCCGCGCGGCGTGGACCACCTCGGCGACGCTCGCGATGTCACCCTCGCCCACGGCGAAGTAGCGCTCGTAGGTGAACGACCGCTTGTGGTCGCACGCCTCGTCGTCGGAGGCGTCGGCGAGGCAGCTCCGGCCGGCGCTCAGGAACGCGGTGGCCGCGCTCGTGAAGACGGGGACGTTGACCGTGGAGGGCGCGCCGTCCGTGCGCGCCCTGGTGAAGTAGCCGTAGCTGACGTCACCGCCCGCCGCGGCCACGAAGTCGAAGCTGAGCGGCTCCTGGAACGTGTCGCGGCCGGCGAAGAGGGCGTCGAAGACCGCCCTCTCCTCGTCGAAGCCGATGCCGGGGCCGAAGATGTCGTTCTGGTTGCCGAAGAAGACGAAGTCGCCGGCGACGATGCCGCCCTTCAGCGTGGGGCGCTGGTTGCGGTCGTCGCCGAGGATGCCCTTGAAGATGTCCGAGGGCCCCGCGTAGTTGTCGAGCGAGAGCGGCTCCCCGCAGGCGCACGTGGGGCAGCCGTCGTCGCCCGACGCGAGGCCGTGCTCGCACTCGAGCGCGCAGGAGCCGGGGCTCGGGCAGCCGTCGACCTTGTCGGGCAAGAGGAGCGTCGTGCGGATCGTGACGAACCGCTCGCCCGGGCGGAGGATGTAGTCGGTGCGGAAGCGCAGCCGGGGCTTGATGCCGTCGAACAGGAGGCCGAGCAGGTCCTCCTGCGTCTCCAGCACGCCGAGCGCCTGGAAGAGGAACCCGCCGTCGCCCTCGACCCGGACGATCGCCTCCTGCCCATCGGAGCCGTCCCTGGCGACGAAGACCTCGGTGGCCCCCGGGTCGGGCACGAGCAGGTTGGCGACCGGGAACGACTCGGCGAAGCGATCGCGGCCGGCCGCGCTCGCGAAGCGCGGATCGGGGCGGCGCAGATCGGCGTCGACGAGCGAGCCGCCGTAGACGCCCGGCCCGGGCGAGTGCCGGGGGCCGAGGATGGCGACGCGGATCTCGTCGTTCTCCAGGAGGAAATCGCCGACGTCGGCCATGGCCACCGGGCCGCCGACGAGCTCGAACCGGTTCTCGATCGGCTTGGCGCGCAGGAGGTTCGGCGGGTCGCAACCGACGAGGCCCAGCAGGCCGGCGAGGCCGAGCGGCGCGAGGGCGAGGCGGCGGGTTCGCATGGCGGCCCGCTACAGGTTGAGCTGGAGCTGGACCACCACGGCGTCGTTGTCGAGCGAGACGCCGTGGATCTCCTGCCGGTGGGTGAAGTCGGCCTGCGCCTTGAGCACGTTGTCGATGAAGTGGTAGCTCGCGCCGGCGGTGAGGGCCCAGGAGTCGGTCTCGTCCGGGAGGTCGAGGTTGGGGTCGATCCACTCGAAGCGGGCGCTCAGGCCGAGCTTGATGCGCCGGATGAAGTAGCCCGCCTCGCCGACGAGGCCGATCGAGGTGACCGGGGCGAGCTGGCCGAGCGGCTGCGTGGGCGCGCGCTCGGGGCGGCTCTGGTTCCAGAGGAGCTCGGCGAGGGCGTGCGCGCCCGCGGCGTGGACGAGGACGTCTGCAGAGGCGCCGTGGATGTCGCGCGTGCCGCCGTTGCTGAAGAAGTAGCTCGCGCCCGCGCCGAGGCGGAAGGGCGAGCCGGCGAGGTCCTGGATCGAGCGGCTCATCGGGCCGAGCGGCTCGGCGGCGAGCCGCGCGACGTAGGCGATCTGGTCGAAGCGGTTGCCGAAGGCCGCGGCGTTCTCGACGTAGCCGGCGAAGAACTGATCCGAGCGCTGGAAGCCGTTGAACATGCCGGCGTAGTAGCTGAGCGCCCGGTTCCAGAAGTGCCCCTCGAGGTGGAGACCGACCTGGCGGAAGGGCGCCATGGCGCGCACGGCGAGGGATCGCTCGACGAGCGCACCCTCGCCGGCGCCGGTCATGGCCGAGCGGCTGAACGGCACGTCGTGGACCCCGAAATAGAGCTGAGCGAACGGGAAGTGGGCGTAGCCGATCCACGCCTCGGAGAGCCTGGCGGAGGCGTCGGCGCCGGCGGCGAGGTCGCCCGAGATGGCGAACGGCACGTACCCGGCGAGCGTGCCTGCGAAGCCGACCCGGGCGCGCCGCAGGCGGAAGCCCTGCCCTTCGGCGGCGTCGCCCGCCTGCAGGAAGGCGTCGTCGCCGACGAACGGCACGGCCTGGGCCTGCACGAGCACGAGGGGCGAGAGCGCGAGGCGGCCGATCGTGAGCTGGAACGGCGGACCGGCCGGCCGGTCCGGCAGCGCGGCGGGAGGCCCTGCGGAGGGCGGCGCGGCGCCGGGCGGCGGGGCCGGGGCGGGGCCGGGCGGCGGGGCCGGGGCGGGGCCGGGAGGCGGGGCCGGGGCGGGGCCGGGCGCGGCGGGCAGCGAGGCGCCGGCGGGCGGTGCGGGGCCGGGCGCGGCGCCGGCGGGCGGTGCGGGGCCGGGCGCGGCGCTGGCGGGCGGTGCGGCGCTGGCGGGCGGCGTGGCCCCGGCGGGCGGTGCGGCCCCGGCCGGCGGTGGCGCGGCGCCCGGAGCGTCCGGGATGGCCGGCGCGGCGGGCGGGAGCAGCGGGAGCGGATCGGCGGCCGGGGGCTGGACCGGCAGCGGCTGGGCCGGCTGCGCGCCGGCAGGCGGCGCCCAGAGCGCCGCAGCCAGGAGCGAAGCGGCGATGGCGACCGAGCGGCTCGCGCGGGGCCGAGCCTGGGCACATCGGGGATCCTCGCCGCGACGGGGCCATGCACAAGGTGTCATCGGCATCCGAGCTGGCCGGCGGCGAGAGGGGGTCGCGACGAAGTCGGCAGCGGGGCCGCTGGCAGGCGTTTTTCGTTTATCCCAGGAATCGACGGGGTGTCAACGCGCCGCCTCGCACCGGGAGCGCCGCCCTTTCTGGCGTTGCGCGCGCCGGCATGTCGAATAAGGAGCTCTTCGGTCGTGTGATCCCAGCCGCATCCCATCAAGCCAGGAACGTTCAACGTCCGAGCCGGATCGGAGGTGCCGGGAGGCCGGGCGTGCCTGTCCGCGCGCCGCGCGTTCCCTTTACACTGCGCCGCGCTGTCTCCTACAGTCGCGCCGTGTGCGTGCCCGGCCAGCTCTCGAAGCGACAGTCTGCCCTGCTCTCCGCGGCGCTGCGGCACATCCGAGACGCCGAGCACCTCGGCGCGCCGGAACAGCCGCACACCTCGCCCGATCAAGCCTATCACCTCGCGGGCTTCGGACCGGAGTGCGCCCGCAAGGCGACCCTCGCGAACCGCTGGTCGGACAAGCCGCTCGGGCACACGATGGGGCGTCCAGCCGATCCGCTCCTGGAGTTCGCGCTCGCGCTGGATCCGACCGCGGCACGGTACAATCCGCTTGACTGGGGAACACGATACCCGGCGCTGAGCACCTGGGATCCGCAGTGCCGCTATGAGGCGACGGGGACCCGGACACGGCAAGAGGTGGAGCTCCTGCTCGGCGAAGCGAGCCGGGCGGTGCAGGAGATCCTGGCCGCGCTCTGGGCAGATGGACGGCTCCCGGACGGCAGCTTCGAGGCGAGGCGAGCCCCATGATGACCTTCGATCTGGTCCTGCCCACGCTGGTTCGCACGTGCGAGGCGCAACCTGGTTTTTCAGAGCTGCTGCACGCCTGCGCGGTGCGCGACCTGCGGGGTCGAGTGCGCCTGGTCCTCGCGCCAGGCGCTCGCCAGGCGAGCGCCGATCTGGACGGCCTGGTTGGCGGGCTGCAGCAGGCCCTCCAGGCGCAGCTTGGCCGCTACTTCGCCGCGCCCATCCTCACGACCGCCCGCCACGACGAGGCAGGGCGCCTTGCGCGGGAGGTGCTGCAGGCGTCCAGGCCCTGGGATAAAGCCAGCTATGAGGACCTGGCGACAGGGCATCGGATGGAGGTGGCGCCGGGTCGATGGCGCCTGCTCGAGCGACGGCTCTCGAAGGAGGTCTGGTTGGATCGGGCCCCCCCGAACCCCCCCTGGCCCCTCGTCCAGGGTGCGCCACCCATCGTGACATTCTACTCGTTCAAGGGAGGCGTGGGCCGGACCACGGCGCTCGTGTCATGCGCCTGGCAGCTCGCGCGCGAGGGGCGACGCGTGGCAGCCATCGATCTGGATCTCGAGGCGCCAGGGCTCGGAGCGCTCCTCGGCGCAGAGACGGATCGGGGCGTGATCGATGCGATCGTGGATCACCTCGCGACGGGCAATGTCGACATCGACGGCCTCGTGGCACCGGCGCAGGCGCTCGGCGCCGAGGACGCGGCCCGGGTCGACGTTCTCCCAGCCGGGAGGCTCGGCGTCGGCTATGTGGAGAAGCTCGCGCGGCTCGATTTCGCCGCCGTCGGGCCCTGGGAGACAGAGGCGATGACCCCGGTGGAGACAGCGCTCCGGGCGCTGCTCCGGGTCATCAAGAAGAGGCTCTGTCCGGACGCCATCCTCCTCGATGCGCGGGCAGGGCTCCATGATCTCGCCGGGCTCTCCCTTCACGGCCTCGCGCACGTCGACGTGCTCGTGAGCCGAGCGTCGGAGCAGGCGCACCAGGGCTTCGACCTGACGGTGCAGGCCCTGGGGCTGAGGAAGCCCGCGGCCGAGCTTCGAAGCGTGGTGGTCCACAGCTTCGCCCCACCCAGGAGCGCGCCGGCGCTCCGGGCGGAAGAGCGCGAGTGGATGCTCCAGCGGAGCTACGAGAGCTTCGACGACTACGTCTACACGGCCTACGCGGAAGACGCCCCCGCGCTCGAGGATGAGACCGCGGCGCACTTCCCATGGATGATCTCGCAGGATCCGGATCTCGAACGATTCGCCTCCATCTCAACGGTCAAGGACAAGCTCCTGTCCGAGGAGTACCAGGCGCTCAAGCGGCGCATCGACGCGCTTTGTCGCCCGGAGCAGCCGGACGGCGACGACGAGGAGCAGGAATGAACGCGCAGGAACGTCTGCGGCTGTTGCACGATCTCGAGCGGCTCGCGGCCGGCGAGGCGGAGAACGTGGGCTCGCCGATGGAGCGGCTCTTTCTGCCGCTCCCGGCGCACGCGCTCGCGCTGCGCCCCGAGATCGTGGTCGTCCGGGGGGGACGCGGCGCGGGGAAGAGCGCTCTCTTCAAGCTGATCGGGACCCTCGGCGGTACGGACCGCCTCCGCCGCTTCTTCCAGGATGACCGGCTCCCTGACGCGAGCTGGGTCGAGGCGTTTGCCCAGTCGGCCCGGCACCCGGACGTCGCGGTCCTCGACACGTTCGCCGCCGAGGCGGACGCCGACGCGCTCCGCGCGTTCTGGATGGCGCACCTGCTGCTGCGCATCGCGGAGCAGATGCCGGAGCTCGCGACGCCGCCTGCGCCCCTCAGGGAGGTGTGGGAGATGGACCGGACCGATCCGAAGGTGTGGGTGCCGGTCGCCCAGGCCCATCTCGGCGCGGTCGCGCAGGCGCTCGACCGCGCCGAGCTCGCCCTCGAGCAGAAGAAGACGACCGTCTTCGCGGCGTACGACCACCTCGACCGGATCGGCGCATTCGCGCCGGACGTGCGCCGCCGGTACGTCGGGGCCCTGCTTGCCTTGTGGCTCTCGTTCGCGAATCGATACCGAGCGATCCGCGCGAAGATCTTCCTGCGAGAGGACCTCTTTGACGCGGGGGAGCTAGGGTTCCCGGATGCGAGCAAGCTCCGGGCGCGCTCGGTCTCGATCGAGTGGGACGTCGCGTCGCTCTACCGCGTCGTGGTGCGGCACATGGCGGAGGCGTCGGACGAGCTCCGGCGCTGGCTCGCGCGCGTCAGGCATGGGCTCGTGCTCGAAGATCGAGGCGAGTTCGGCTGGATGCCGGGGCCGATGAACGAGGACACGCAGAAGGCGTTCGCCACCCAGATCGCGGGCGAGGTGATGGGGGCCGGGGCTAGAAAGGGCTACACGCACCGCTGGATCCCGAACCACCTGCAAGACGCGCAGCGGCGCATCGTCCCCCGATCGATGCTCAACTTGTTCGGCTTTGCAGGGAGAGAGGCCTCCAAGCACCCGCTCACGAAGGGCTCACGGCTCGTGACGCCCACGGATCTTGGGGAGGCGCTCGTCGCGACGTCGCGCGCGCGGGTGGGGGAAATCAAGGAGGAATACGAGCTCGTCTCGCGCCTTGACAGCCTGCGCGGCGCCATGGTGCCCCTCGACCGAGACGAGGTCCTCCGGCGCGTCGCCCAGCCGGTCGTCGGCGAGCCGGCCGGGATCCCGACCGACGGCAAGATGGTCTTCGAGGAGCTCTTTCGCCTCGGGGTGCTCAGCTTGAGGCCCGACGGGCGCATCGACGTGCCTGATATCTACCGCTCGGGGTTCGGCATCCTGCGCAAAGGTGGCACGGCGCGCGCCCGCTGAGGAGCATCTCGGGCTCTGCAGCGCAGGATCGCGCCCACGACGATCGAGGTCGACGCGCCCGGGACGGGCGAGATCCACGAGCTCTTCGATCTGCCGGACGCGCCGGCGCTCTGGGCCGCGGCGCCGGAGGACGCGGCGGCGACGGCCTACCGCGAGGGCGTCGTCGCGCGGCTCGGGCCGGACATCGCGCCCCGCTCGCTCCTCGCGCGCCAGCGCGCCGTATGGAGCAGTGGTCACGAACACGAGTGAGCTCTAAGCCCAGCACCACGTGGTGAGCGCTTCACGAAGGCCGCGCGCATCGTCGCCCACCCACGCCACGTATCCGTCGGGGCGCACCAAGACCGCACCAGGCGCCGGGACCTCGCCGAGCGCCGGCAGCTCCCAGCTCCCCGAGTAACGAGCGTCGACGCGCCGAACGCGATCCGCGCCGAGCGCGAGGTCTCGGTGCGCGAGCGCGAAAAGCAGCGGGCGGGCCTCGTGAAGGAACGTGAACACGCGCCGCGGGCCGTGCTCGGTGTCCAGCTCGAGATCGGGCATGCGGCGGCCGCACAGCGGGTGCCCTCCGCCAAGATCGTAGTGCACGTCGAGCCCCGAGATCATCGCGACGTAGTGCCTGCGAGCCTCGTTGCAGCGCATCAGCTCGCACGTCATCTCGCGCATCGCCTCGCTCCGCGCGTCGCCGCGCTCGAGCGCGGTGAGCGCCATCGTGTTGCGCAACACGCGTGCCCCCACCGCGTGTCGCTCCGCGTGGTAGCTGTCGAGCAGGCTCTCGGGCGCGTCGCCGTGCACCACCTGCGCGAGCTTCCAGCCCAGGTTCACCGCGTCCTGCACGCCGAGGTTGAGCCCCTGCCCGCCCATCGGCGTATGCACGTGCGCCGCGTCGCCCGCGAGCAGCACGCGTGCTTGCCGGTACGACGCAGCCTGCCTGGTCATGTCGGTGAAGCGAGAGAGGTAGCCGGCGCTGCGCAGGCCGAAGTCCGTGCCGTAGATCGCGATCAGGGCCTCGCGAAGGTCGCTCAAGCTGGGCTCGCCGCGGCCGATCTGCGCTTCGCCCAGCACGACGCGCGCGCCCTTCCCGTCCTCCAGCTTGCCGATCCCGGCGAAGCCCTTCTCGGTGCGGCGCATCCCCCACGCGGGCTCTTCCGCCAGCTCGACCTCCGCGATCAAGTAGCTGGTCGTCGCATCCCACCCCGGGAAGTCGATGCCCGCGCGCTTCCTGACGGTGCTACGACCGCCGTCGCACCCGACGAGGTACTGCGCGCGCAACGAGCGGCCGTCGGACAAGGCGACGTGCACGCCGTCGTCGTCCTGCGCGAGCCCGGTGACCTCACGCCCGCGGTAGATCGGCACGCGCAGCTCGCCGACCCATTCGGCCAGCGTGCGCTCGATGCGCGCCTGCCAGAGCGCGAGGAAGTAGTTGTGGCGCGTCGGCGCGTCGCTCAGGTCGAGCGTCGTGCGCGCGAAAGGCGCGGCGCGATGCAGCTGCCCTTGCGCCACGAAGCGCTCCACGATGCCACGCTGATCGAGCACCTCGAGCGTGCGCATGTGCAGCCCGCCTGCGCGCAGGCCCATGAGGTCTTGGCTCTCGCGCTTCTCGACCACGGCGACGTCCACCCGCGCCAAAGCCAGCTCGCCCGCCAACATCAGGCCGGTCGGCCCTCCGCCCGCGATCACCACTCGATGCTCCGTCATGGCCACCCTCCTGGTCCGGAAAGCGCGGACTATGGCGCACGACGGGGGGCTTCCGGCAAGCCAGTATATCTGGTATACAGTGGACCTGGCAGTCAGCGCGGGGCACCGGCATCTGCCCCGACGCGCGAGCTCCTCCTTGAGATCACCTGGTCCGCGGACGAGCGCCGCTTCTCCTGCGCGCCCGATGGCTGCCTCGGCCGACGAGCGGCGCGCGAGCAGCGCATCCAGCGAGAACTGCCCCGGCCCCGCGCCGAGGAGGAGGACCGACGAGCCTGAGGGAGGGCAAGGCTGGCGGGGCTCCGCCGGCGCGCCGCGTCAACCTCGGCGGACGCCGGACCGCGTTGATCGCCGGCCCGCCCGACGCGCTCGGAGCCGAGCAGCGCATCGACGGGTGGCGCTGCACGCTACGAACCCGCCGTCGCCCGGGCACCGCCTCTCGTGCGCGGCGACTCGAACGCGCGGTCCAGCGCGAGCTTGCCCGCGGCTCCTGCGCTCGCCGGACCTCTCCGAGCTGGGGCGCCGCGGCTGGCCGCCGCTGCGCGCCCGTCGGGATCGAGGATAGCCGCGCGCCGGTCAATTCTGGTTGACGCCCTAAATGTGAACGTTCACAATATGGCTCTCGTCCTCCGAGCCGCGATGGCTTGGCCGAGCTTGCTTCCTACATGACAGGAGACGTCGGATGCCGATGAGCATGAAGCTGATGAGCGCGGTGTTGATGAGCGTCGGCCTCGGCTTTGCGGGCGCAGCATGGGCCGCGAGCGGGACGGCGGACGTCCCCGGTTCTGTTGCCGAGGGAAAGAATTTTGGCTGCGGTGGAAAGGGACAGAAGGCCTGTCCGATGCAGGGCTGGATGAAGAAGGTGATGCAGACGGCGACCACGAGCGGCGACGGCGCGAAGATCGCGTCGGCGCTGGAATACGTGGCGTCGAAGCCGCCGCCCGGGATGCCCAAGTGGGTTGCGATCTCGAAGGATGGCGCGGCCAAGGCCAAGAAGGGCGATATCGACGGCGCCAAGGCGAGCTGCAAGGCCTGCCACGATCTGTACAAGGCGGAGTACAAGGCGAAGCTCCGCGACGCCGCCTTCTGAGGCGCCTCTCCCTGCCATCTCCCCCTCTCCGCTCCTCGCGCCGGGCGCGCGCTCTCCTGGCAGCCCCGGCCGTACCCGACGGGCTGAGGCCAACACTGGCCCGGAGAGCTCCATGATGGCACGGCCAAGCAAGAGCTCGATGGCTCATCCGGTGAGCTGACCGGTCGAGCCGCCGCATCCACCCCCGGCGCAGAACACTCCAATAAGCGTTCTTCACGGCCTCTCGACCGATCTCGAGCACATCGTGATTGAGCTCGGACGCTCGCGTCCGCGTCGCTCGGACGCTCGCGTCCACCTCAGGGCAAGACGCGACCGCACGGCGATCCGGCTACCCGCGCCGAACCCCGGGAGCGATGTCGATTTCGACACGAATGCCGCCATTCGCGGCAACAAACGGAGAGCAACCACAAGGAGCTCGACGTTCGGACCGGGGTTGGATTTCCAGCCTCACCCAGCTTCGTCCAACATTTCACCCCTGCAAGAGCGTTCCATGCCAATCGGAAAACGAACCGGTGTACTGCGTTCACTCATGAGCCGCTCGTTTCGCCTTGCGCCGCTCGCGGTCGCCGTGGCCAGCGGGTGCACGGGCGTCTTGGGACCCGAGGGCGGGGGACCCGAGGGCGAGACGGCGGCGGCGGCCGAGTGCGGCGCCACCCCTGCGCTGGCCAAACCGCGCATCTGGCGGTTGACCAACACCCAGCTCGCCAACACCTTGCGCGACGAGTTCGACATCCAGCCGGCAGCGCTGTCGAACTTGCCGAACGAGGCCAGGCTCGACGGCTTCGCCAACCAGGCCTCAAACCTGCGAGTCGCGCCGCTCCTCGCGGAGGTATATTTCGCGCTCGGCGAAGAGCTCGGGGCGCACGCGCTGCAGAACCCCGACAAGTTCGGGATCGCTTGCGACGTCGCCAGCTTGGCGCCTGGCAGTTGCCTGGACGGCTTCGTCGCCCAAACGGGGCGAAAGCTCTGGCGCCGCCCGCTCTCGGCGGCTGAAATCACCTCCTTCAGCGCGCTCTTCGCCAAGACCGCCGCGCAGGGCGAAGGTCCTGCCGGAGGCGTCAAGAGCGTCGTGCAGGCGCTGCTCATGTCGCCGAACAGCCTTCACCGCACCGAGCTCGGCACGGTGAAGGATACCGGAGCGGTGACACCGCTGACGGATCACGAGATCGCTTCGGCGCTCTCGTACATGCTCTGGGACAGCGCGCCAGACGCTGAGCTCACCGCGCTCGCGGATCAAGGCAAGCTGCGCGACCGTACGGTGATCTTGGCCCAGGCCCAGCGCCTGTTCGAGACACGCGACAAGGCGGCGCCGGCCATGAACCACTTCTTCGAGCAGTGGCTGGAGCTCGAGAATCTCTCGAAATCGGTGAAGGACGCCAGCGTCTTCCCGATGGCGACGCCCGAGCTCGCCGCTGATTTGAAGGAGGAGTTGCGCCTGTTCACGAACAGCGTGCTGTTCGACGCGGGAGCGGATCGTCGCTTCGACTCGCTGTTCTCGGGCACGTACGCGTTCGTGAACGAGCGCACCGCCCCGCTCTACGGTTTGAGCGGGGTGACCGGCAACGCCATGGTGCGTCGCGAGCTCGATCCGGCGGAACGCCGGGGCATCTTCACCTCGCTGCCGTTTCTCTGGGGCCACGCGCACAGCCAGGATACGAGCCTCGTCGGGCGCGGCGCCTACGTCCGCGCAGAGGTCTTATGCCACCGCGTGCCGCTGCCGCCCGGCGGTGTTCCGAATGCTGGTCGTTTTGCCGAGCCGGGTGCCACGGGTCGGCAAAGGCTCGGCATTCATGCGAGTCCGGGCTGCGCCGTCTGTCACAACCTGTTCGACGGCATCGGGTTTGCGCTCGAAAGCTACGATGCTATCGGTCGCTACAGAACGACGGATCAGGGGCAGGAGATCGACGCGAGCGGCAGTCTGCCGCTGCCGAGCGAGGGGAATGCGCGTCCTGGAATCATCTTTTCCAACTTCGTGGAGCTGGTGGACGAACTGGCGCAAAAGCCGGATGTCTACAGCTGCTTCGCCCAGCAGTTCGCCGCCTACGCTTCAGGATACGACTTGCCGGAGCTCGACGCCTGCGAGAAGGAGCGCCTCGTGGACGAATTTGCGCGCTCACAGCACGCGATCGATCGGCTGGTGCTGAGCGTGATCGAATCGCCGAGCTTCATCGACCGGAGAAACTAGGAGTTAGCCATGCGCAACGTGAAATTTTCCCGGCGTACGATGCTTCGTGGCCTCGGCTACGGGACGATCTTCTGTTCTGGGCTAATCGACAACCTCTACGCCCAAGCCGTCCCGCGAATCACGCGCGTCGCCA
This sequence comes from Sorangium sp. So ce1036, assembly GCF_051369805.1. Classification (NCBI taxonomy): domain Bacteria; kingdom Pseudomonadati; phylum Myxococcota; order Polyangiales; family Polyangiaceae; genus Sorangium; species Sorangium sp. So ce1036. The sequence continues at coordinate 1,236,834 of NZ_JBBMOX010000002.1, read as the reverse complement.
TGTTTGGCTACGCGAATGGCTCTCAGTATGAATCGGAGCCGACCGGAGGTGAGAGAAACTTCGTGCTCAAGCCGCACATGGCGCCACTCGAGGCGGTGCGCGACGACATCCTGGTGTTCAAGAACCTGACGCTCGCGCGCGACCCAGGTAACGCGCACCGCTCGGCGTCGTTTTCGGTGTTCGGCCTCGGCGCGCCGACCAGCATCGATCAGGAGTTCGCCAGGTTCCTGAAGGGCACGACGCCGCTGGCATCGCTGGAGATCGCGGTCGGACAGACATCCGGCGACGGCGGCGTCATCCCCGGACTGTCTCAGGTCGATGGCAGGTTCATCCCCAGCGTGACCAACCCGCTGGCTGCGTATCAGCGCATCGCGGACCGCATCAGCGGGGGCGGCACGTCCATGAACACGCCGAGCTCCGCCGAGCAGGCACTGCTCCGCCGTCAGAGCGTGCTCGACTTCATCAAGGACGATGTCCGGTCCTTTCGCGGGCGGCTCGGGCCGGAGGAAGCCGTCAAGATGGACTTCTACCTCGAGTCGCTGCGCACGCTCGAACGCGATGTCGGCGGCAGCATCCCCAGAGAGAGCTCATGCAAGGAGATCGCGTCGCCGCTGCTCAGCAAGAACACCATGATGAACGACATGCCGGAGCACAGCCGGCTGTATCTCGACATCATAGCGATGGCCTTCGCCTGCAACATCACTCGCGTGGTATCCGTGATGTGGGGCGGCGGCGAGAACAACGAAGCCATCAAGTTCGGCGACATCGACATCTCGGCCTGGCACTCCGTTTCACACGGCGATCCGGACGGCGCTCCGGGACAACAAATCACTCGGCTCCAGGCCTATTTCGCCGGAGAGTTCCGCTATTTCGTCGAAAAGCTGAAGAGCCTCTCCGACGGCGAGTTCTCGCTGCTCGACAACACCGCAGCGGTTCTTTGCACCCAGAACGGCAGCAGCCAGTTGGGCTCAGCTCAGAACTTCGCCGAGACCGACCACCCGCCCCAGCACGCACCTTTCGTGGTCGCCGGCAGCTGTGGAGGTGCTTGGAAGACCGGGCGCCTGCTCGACGCCGGCGGGCGCAATCACAACGATGTTTATGTCAGCATTGCCCGGGCGATCGGCATGGACGTGACGTCTGTCGGCCGCGCTGCCTGGTGTCGAGGTCCGCTCATCACCTAGCTGGCGGCCCATCGCGGCGCGGCAACGGCAGTGCCGTGCCACGACGCCCGGGGGGCGCTCCGGCTCACCGCGCAGCTCGCGCGCTCGGCCTGTGATGCCTGCGGCGAAGGCGCGTGGAGCTCCTGCCGCTCTGTTACCGAGCACGCTCGTTGATGGGCGTGCGATCCGGCCACGTGATGGCGTGCTGGAGATCCCCAACCATGTCAAGGCCCTACGGCCGCCTCCGGCGGTGCCGCTGCGAGGCAGCCTTGACGCGGCCGGGGATCCCCAGCGCTGAGGCAACTACGCGTTCGGGCGCGGGACGAGATGATCACCGACACGCGGAGGAGCTCGGCGCGGAGCTGCGCGTCGAGCCCTTCGCCCCGTGCGCCGTGGCCGCGAGCCCCGTCGTGCTGACGAGCATCGTCGCCAACCTGGCCCGTAACGCGCTCGAGCACCTCGGCGACGCGGCGGTCTGCCGCGTCGTGATCCGGGTGCTCGGCGCGAACGACGCTGTGCGGATCGAGGTGGAGGACACGGGCCCCGGCATCGCGCCAGCGATCGAGAAGATGGTGTTCGAGCCCCACGTCCGTGCGAGCGGCGCCCGCGCGCCGGGGTCGAGGCTGGGCCTCGCGACCGTCCAACGATTGACCGAGGCGCACGGCGGGCGCGTGGGCCTCCGCGCCGTCGTGGGCAGCGGGAGCCTCCTCTGGGTCGAGCTGCCCAAAGCGAGCCCCGAGGCGGCGCACCTGTGCGAGGCCCGCTCCAGCACCAGCGCGTGACCTGACACAACTCCCAAGAGGTCGTGAGCGCCGGCGAGGGCCTGTGCGCGGCGGCGGGGGGCGCGCTGGAGCACCGAACGAGGGACCATCAATGCAAAGCTCGACGATGCGAAGCTGCTGATGCTGTACACCTGCGGCGATCGACGCGGCTCCTTCCTCTTCGGGACGATTCGCTCACTTCGCCCCACAAATAACGTGATAGTTCACATTTCCATTGGCATTGATGGCGGAGCGGGTCCAGAGGACCATGGTTCAACCGATGGAAGTTGACATCGCGCATGTGAACGTTCACAATGCGTCCATGCCGCCCTCTTCTGGGTTCCACCTGGACGGGTTGTCATGTGCACCGAGATCTTCGTCATCCCGATCCATTTCGGCACCGATTTCGTTCGCTCGATCGCCACGCATGCGAGCCACGGTGAGCTCGCGGAGTTTTCGGTCGCGCCTCAGCAGCGCGGGGCGCGAGGTCTCTACGTCTACGGCCACCCGCGCGCGTATCGGTTTGCCAGCATCCGCTCGACCCCCAGCACAGCCACCCATCGGACCCGGCACCGACGACCTCAGGCGGACTGTGGACCAAGAAATCCACGGAGACACTCATGAAATCAAAGTCACGGGAACGGAGGACGTGTTTCATGCAAATTACGAGTCCTCTCGAAGGGCGGGTTCAGAGCAGCAGAACTGGACGAGCGCGCCGGATCTGGGGCAGGCAGCACCGAGCGAGCGCCGCCGTGGCGTTGCCGTTCATGCTCGGCTGCTCGGGAGCACAGCCCTCTGCCGTCGTGGAGCCCGTGACGCCTGCCCCAGCGCCGGCGCTGACCCCGAGCGTGCCACCGCCCGTGTCCGGTGTGGCGCCCGCGAAGCCCCTCGTCATCACCAAGGCTGATCACGGCAAGATCGAGTCGAAAGACGTGGACATCTACACTCTCACAAACGCGAATGGTCTCGTGCTCAAGGTGATGACGTACGGCGCGATCATCACCGAGCTGCACGTGCCCGACAGGACCGGGAAGCTCGCCGACGTCGTCGTCGGCTTCGAAGACCTGGACGGGTATCTCTCCGGCAACCAGTTCTTCGGCGCGACGGTTGGCCGCGTCGCCAACCGCATCCACAACGCGAAGTTCAAGCTCGAGGGCAAGGAGTACACCCTGACCGCGAACGACGAGCCGCACCACCTGCACGGAGGCGCCAGGGGCTGGGACAAGGTGGTGTGGAGCGCCGAGGCCGCCGAGACGCCTGACGGCCCGAGCATCCGCCTCACGTACGTGTCGAGGGACGGAGAAGAGGGTTATCCTGGCACCGTGACCGCGAAGACCGTCTATACGCTGACGAACCGGGACGAGCTCCGCGTCGAGATGGAGGCGGTCACGGACAAAGCGACGCTCGTCAACATGGCCCACCATTCGTACTGGAACCTCGGCGGGCACGGCTCCGGCACCATCCTCGATCACGAGCTCACGCTCTATGCGGACAGCTACACGCCGGGTGATCCGCTCGTCCCAACCGGAGTCATGACGCCCGTCGAAGGCACGCCATTCGACTTCACGCAGCCCAAATCCATCGGCAGGGACTTGAAGGCCGTCGGCGGAGATCCGGTCGGCTACGATCACAACTTCATCGTCCGCGGAGACCCGGCCGCCCTGCGACCCGTGGCGCGCCTCAAAGATCCGAAGTCCGGCCGCGTCATGATGCTGGAGGCGGATCAGCCCGGCGTGCAGTTCTATACAGGGAATTTCATGAACGGCTCGAGGCGAGGCAAAGGCGCGACGTACGTGCAACACGCGGCGCTCTGCCTGGAGAGCCAGAAATTCCCCAACGCGATCAACGTGCCGGCCTGGCAGAAGCAGGCGATCCTCGAGCCGGGACAGGTCTACAAGCACACAATGATTCACCGCTTCACGGCGGAGTGAGCGAGGCGGCCCTGCGCGGCTACGGTGTCCTCGGTACGGGCGGGATCGCGCGCGGCGTCGCATGCGCTTCAGGGCAGCCAGCGTCGCCGGGGCGCGCCCTGCGAGGAGCCGCTGACGCGCGACGCCGCGTCGACCGAGCGCGTCATCGCCGGAGCCGCCCGCCGGAGGCGCCTCCGGAGGGAGAGATTCGGACGGCCCGCTCAGGATCGAGCGGGGGTGGGCGGCGATGAGCTGGGAAACCACTCTGGGGAGCATGCGCGTCACGTTGCCTGGCGCGCCGCGCTCGATCCGGGTCGTTCGGCTGGGCCAGGGCAACGCCAAGCGTGGTGTCAACGTGTTTTCGACAATGAATCAGCAAGGAGACCTACCGTGAAAGAGACGAAGCTCCGGGGTAAGGGGTGGGCGGCCGTGGCTCCCTTCCTGTTGGCGTTGCTCGCGATGACGGGGTGCAGCAAGGAAAACGAGGGGACAGGCGCCGCGCCTGCCGCGAGCGGCAACACGAAGCCGAAGATCGTAAAGCTCGCCTTCGTCACCAACAATGCGAGCGAGTTCTGGAAGATCGCTCAGGCAGGCGTCCGGAAATACGAGCAAGAGAGCAAGGTTCAGGTCGACGTGAAGATGCCGTCGAACGGCACCACGGAGGAGCAGAACCAGATCCTCGAAAACCTCTCGAGCCAAGGCTACGACGCCATCGCCGTGAGCGCCATCGCGCCGAACGATCAGGTCCCGGTGCTCAACAAAACGGCTGAGAAGAGCAAGCTCATCACGTTCGACTCGGACGCCCCGAAGTCGAACCGACTGCTCTACATCGGCACCAACAACTACGAGGCCGGCAAGGCGCTCGGCGCCCATATCGTGAAGCTCCTCCCGGACGGCGGCAAGATGGCGGTGTTCGTCGGAACGCTCTCCGCGGACAACGCGAAGCAGCGCCTGCAAGGCATTCAGGACGCGATCGCCGGCAAGAACATCGAGATCGTCGACAAGCGCGAGGACAACACGGACCGAGCGAAGGCGCGCTCCAACGTGGAGGACATCATCAACGCGCACCCGGACCTGAAGCTCGTCGCAGGCCTGTGGTCCTACAACGGTCCCGCCATCGCGGCGGCCATCGAGGCTCTCGGGAAGAAGGGCAAGGTCCTCGCAGCCGTGTTCGACGAAGAGGAGGGAACGCTCACGGCCATCGAGAACGGCACGATCTCGGCCACGGTCGTCCAGAAGCCGTTTCAGTTCGGTTACCTGTCGAGCAAGTGGGCGCATGCGCTCGCGACGAAGCCCGACACGGCGATGGCGCAGGTTCCGGCCAGCAAGAGCATCGATACCGGGATCGAGCTGATCGACAAGGCCAACGTGGCGGAGTTCAAGCACAAGCTCGCCGAAATGAAGAAGTGATCGTGACTGCGCCCGAACCGACCCTCCTCGCGATGAGCGCGATCACCAAGCGGTTTCCCGGCGTGGTCGCGCTCCAGGGCGTCTCTCTGTCGCTGAAGCCGGGCGAGGTGCTCGCCCTGATGGGCGAGAACGGCGCCGGCAAGAGCACGCTCATGAAGATCCTTGGCGGCGCCCAGCAGCCCGACGAGGGCGAGATCCGCATCGAAGGGAGGAAGGTCGCCCTCGAGAGCGTGCGCGTCGCCAAGCGCCTCGGCATCGCGCTCATCCACCAGGAGCTGATGCTGGCGCCGAACCTGGACATCGCGGCCAACATGTTCCTCGGGAATGAAGGCGGCGGCGCCGGGCCGCTCCTCCGCCCGCTGCCGAAGGGCGACATGTACGCCCGGGCAAAGGAGCTGCTCCAGCGCGTGGGCTCGACGCTCCCGCCCTCGACCCCGGTGTCCGCGTTGTCCGCCGGTCAGATGCAGATGGTCGAGATCGCCAAGGCGCTCGCCCTGAACGCGCGTATCATCATCATGGACGAGCCGACGTCGTCGCTCACGAGCGGTGAGTCCGAGCATCTCTTCCAGATCATTCACAAGCTCCGAGCGGACGGCATCGGCATCGTCTACATCTCGCACCGCATGGAAGAGGTCATGGCGCTGGCGGACCGGGTGACGGTCCTGCGTGACGGCCGCTACGTCGGGGACCTCACGCGCGCAGAAGCGACGCACGAAAAGATCCTCTCCATGATGGTGGGCCGCGAGCTCAGCGCGCACTACTTCCCGGAGAAACGGCCGCGGAGGTCGGCTGATCCCGTGCTGGTGGTCGAAGACCTCGTCGTGCCCGGCGCGCCCGCGCCGATCTCCTTTTCGGCCGAACGCGGGGAGATCCTCGGCTTCGCCGGCCTGGTCGGCTCGGGCCGCACGGAGCTCATGCAGACGATCTTCGGGGTGACTCCGGCGCTCGGCGGACGCATGACGCTCGAAGGCGAGGAGTTTGCTCCTCGAAGACCCAGGGACGCCATCGACCGCGGCGTCTACCTGGCGCCGGAGGATCGCAAGCGGCACGGCCTCGTGCTGCCGCTCAGCATCGCAGAGAACACCTCCCTGCCCAACATCGGCAGCTACAGCCGCTGGGGCTTTCTGGATAGGACGACGGAGCGCCGTGTCGCCGAGTCGGAGGTGAAGCGCCTGCGGACGAAGACGCCTGGCATTCGTCAGCTCGTCGTGAACCTCTCCGGCGGAAACCAGCAGAAGGTGGTGCTCGGAAAATGGCTGGCCATGAACCCGCGCGTGCTCATCCTGGACGAGCCGACGCGCGGCATCGACGTCGGCGCCAAGGCCGAAATCTACCGCCACATGGCCGCCCTCGCGGATGAAGGCATCACGCTCTTGATGGTCAGCTCGGACATGGAAGAAATCATGGGAATGAGCGATCGGGTCGCCGTCATGCACGAGCGACGCATCAAGGGCGTGTTGCCGCGGGGACGGCTCAGCCAGGAGCGGATCGCGACCTTGATGACGGGGCACGCCGACAAGGAGGTTTTATCGTGAGGCGCGAGCTTGGCATGACCATCGCGCTCGTCGTGATGTGTCTGGGTCTCTACATCTCAAACCCGGATTTTCTCGCGCAGTCGAACTCGATCAACACCCTGCGGCAGATCTCGATGCTCGGGATCTTCGCGATCGGCGTCGGCTTCGTCATCATCACCGGCGGCATCGATCTGTCGATCGGGTCCGTGATCGGCCTGACGGGCGTTCTGATCGCGAAGCTCTCGTCGAGCCAGGTCGGCGGCCTGGGCTGCTCGTTGTGGATCGGCATTCCGGTGGCGCTCGGCGTGGCGCTGCTGATTGGCCTCGGCCAGGGCTTGTTGATCACGCGGCTCAAGCTGCAGCCGTTCATCGTCACGCTCGGCGGCATGTTGTTCTTGCGAGGCGTCTCGCAGACCATCGCCGAGGGTGGCACCCTGAGCCTCGGGGGCTCGCCGCTGCTCGGCCTCGCGAACGGCGGGCTCCTCGAGGTCGGGAGCGACGCGCTCGTCCCGTATCCGCTTCTGATCTTCCTCGCCGTGATCGGCGTGTCGACCTACGCGCTGCACTTCACGGTGTTCGGACGTTACGTTTATGCGATCGGCGGCAACCGCGACGCCGCGGAGTACTCCGGCATCAACGTGAAGCGGGTGGAGACGTCCACCTACGTGATCTCGGCGGGTCTCGGCGGAGTAGCTGGCATCTGTTACGCGTCGTACATCGGGCAGATGTCACAACAGGTCGGCGTCGCGTACGAGATGTATGCGATCGCCGCGGCCGTGCTCGGCGGCTGCTCGCTTCGCGGCGGTGAAGGCACGGTGCTCGGCATCATCATCGGTTCCGCGATGATGCGCGTCATCGACAACGGCATCAACATGTTCCAGTTGCCGTACGAGGACGCTGACGGGATTCAACGCATCTGGCGCCTGGATCCGAACTGGACGTTCATCATCATCGGCGCCGTGATCCTCGTCGCCGTGATCCTCGACCAGGTCGTGAACATGGTGCAGGCAAATCGGCGCATCCGGCGTGCCTCTGCGGGAGTCGCTGGGTCAGCGCCGAGCCTCCGGGCGGCCGCGGCCATCAGCGCAGCGGGGCCGCCGGGTGCGCGAGCGCCCGATCGCGAAGACGCCTGAATTTTGAACCTCCTCCACGTGCTCATTCACATCCAACGGCTCACCAGGGGCCCCATCCTCGCCGTCGCGCTGGGCCTGGGGCAGCTTCGCTCATGAAACAGACACCCGACCCGCTGATCCTCGTCACGGGCGCGACCGGCAAGGTCGGCCGCGCCTTCATCGCCCGCCTGCTCGCCGAGCCCGGCTTCGCGCGTTGGCGCGTGCGGGCCCTGTGCCACCACCGCTCGTTGCCGCCGCACGAGCGGGTTGAATCGATCTTCGGCGCGATCCAGGACCGCGCGGTCGTGCAACGTGCGCTCGAGGGCGTGTCCCATGTGCTGCATCTGGCCACCAGCAAGGAGACGCCCGAGGACGCGATGGACGTGTCGGTCAGGGGCCTGTTCTGGCTGCTCGAGGGCTGCAGGACGAGCGCGGCCTTCCGCCAGTTCATCCTGATCGGCGGCGATGCCGCGATCGGGCACTTCCACTATCCGCACCCGGTCCCGGTGGTCGAAACCCAGCCGCACAGCGCCTATCCAGGCTGCTATGCGCTGTCGAAGGTGCTCGAGGAGACGATGCTGCAGCAGTACTTCATCCAGTACGGGCTGAACGGCTGCTGCCTGCGCGCTCCCTGGATCATGGAGAAGGACGACCTGCGCTTTCACCTCAGCTTCGGCTCGGATGTTTTCGGCGCCCCGCGCTGGTGTGACCTGGTGGGCGCCGAGGCCGCCGTGGCCTACGCGGCGCGTGGCGCGATCCCGGTGCTGCTCGACCAGGCCGGCGCCGGGGTGCTCCGCAATTTCGTGCACGTGGACGATCTCGTCGGCGCGATCGTCGCGGCGATCGATCATCCGCGCGCCCGCCAGCAGCTGATGAACGTCTGCATGGACGAGCCGCTCGACTACGTGCGCGTGGGCGAGCACCTCGCGCGCTCGCGCGGCTGCCCGCTGGTACAGATCCGCGAGCGCTATCACTCGACCTGGCTGGACAACAGCAAGGCGAAGTTCCTGCTGGGGTGGCGTCCGCAGTACGACATGGAACGCCTCGTCGAGTCCGCATGGGCGTACCAGCGGGCGGCCGACGACCCGCGGCGGATCTGGTATCCAGGTTAGATCCCTGGTGGATATCGTCGCCCGCGGACCGACCCGCCCGTCCGTCTCTGCTGCCGATTCCGGCTTCTCCCCTGGATAGATTCCGGATCACTCCGGAATTGCACGGCTGGACCTTGCCTGAGCACCCCCTGACGCGCCTGCGCGTCGCCGCTGCGCAGGCGCGTCGCCGCCCTAGAGCACCGATCACGTTGAACAAGCGAGAGATCAACCGCCAAGGCGCCAAGGACGCCAAGAATTGATTCTCTCCTTGGCGTCCATGGCGCCTTGGCGGTTCGAACTTCTGCACTTTTCAGGGGGTTTCAACCCGTTTGTCGCTCTAGGAAGCGCTCGGCCCTCCCACGAGCACCCTCGCCCGGCGGCCCGGCGTGCGTCCGTAGGCGTCGACCACCGCGCGCGCCACCGCGGCGGCGCGGCCGCGCTTCACGAGCGCCACGATCGAGCCGCCGAAGCCCCCTCCGGTGAGCCTCGCGCCGTACACGTCCGGCTGCGCCCGTGCGCTCGCCACGAGCGCGTCGACCTCGGGCACCGACACCTCGAAGTCGTCGCGCATGGATCGATGCGATTCGTCGAAGAGCCGGCCGAGCCGGTCCATATCGCCCGACCGGAGGGCCTCGACGGCGGCGAGCACGCGCGCGTTCTCGGTCACCACGTGGCGCGCGCGGCGATCGAGCGGGGCAGGGAGCGCGCCGATGCGCCGCTCCGCGGCCGCGTCCACGTCGCGCAGCGCCGAGACGCCGAGCGCCGCGGCCGCGCGCTCGCACTCGGCGCGCCGCGTCCGGTAATCGCCGCTCGCGTGGTTGTGGGCGACCCGGGAGTCCACGACGAGCAGCTCGGCCTCGGTCGGCAGCGGGATGCGCTCGAACGCGAGCGTCCTCGTATCCAGGAACAGCGCCGTGCGCTCGTCGGCGAGGCTCGCCGCCATCGGGTCCATCATCCCCACCGGGGCGCCCACGAAGTCGTGCTCGGCCGCGTGCGCGAGCCGGGCGATGCCCACGTCGTCGACCGGGACGGCGAGCATCGCGCGGAGCGCGCGGGCGAGCGCCACGAGCAGCGACGCGCTCGACGACAGGCCGCTGCCGAGCGGCACCGTCGACTCGATCCGCGCGTCGAACCCGGACAGCGGCGCGCCCAGGGCGCGAAAGCCGGTGACGATCCCCTGCACGTAATCGAGCCACGCGCCGCGGCGCGCCTCCTCCCCGACGCGGAACGAGGCCCGGGTCCCCCTGCCAACGTTGGCCGTCACGACCGCGACGACCCCGTCCGAGCGCGGCGCCGCCTCGACGCGGGTCCGCTGCGGGATCGCCGTCGGCAGCACGTAGCCGCCGTTGTAATCGGTGTGCTCACCGATCAAGTTCACGCGACCGGGCGCGTCGGTCACGACGGCCGCGGGGCGGCCGAAGAGCGCCTCGAACGACTGCAATCGAGCCATCACGGGTTCACCTCCACGGCGCGCAGCTCCGCGGCCTTCTCCTCGGGGAACGTGTCGGCGGTGAAGAGCCCCGCGCCCGCCTCGCTCCCGGCAAGGTACTTGAGGCGGCCGGGCATGCGGTACGCAGGGTAGATCTCCGCGTGCAGGTGCGCCTCGGGGTGCGGCTCCCCGTCCGACGGCGCCTGGTGAAAGGCCATGATGTAAGGCATCGGCCTGTTCCAGAGCGCGTCGAGCTTCATGAGCACGGTCTTGAGGGCGAGCGCGAAGTCTCTCACTTCGTCCGGCGTGAGGTCGGCCAACGTGGGGGCGGCGCGGAGGGGCGCGACCCAGACCTCGTACGCGTACCGCGCGCACACGGGGACGAGCGCGGTGGCGCGAGGGCCCTCGTAGAGGATCCGCCGGCCGTCCTCGCGTTCGGCGCGCAGGTGATCCTCGAGGAGCCCCCGGCCGTGCGCGTCGTAATACGCCTTCTGCTGCGCGAGCTCCCGCGCGGCGATGGGAGGCACGAACGGGTAAGCATAGATCTGCCCGTGCGGGTGGTGCAGCGTCACGCCCACCTCGACACCGCGGTTCTCGAACGGAAAGACATAGGCCACGTCGCCGCGCGCGCCGAGCTCCCGTGTGCGATCGGCCCAGACCGCGACGAGGAGCTCGACGTGCCAGAGCGGCAGGCTCGCGAGCGACGCCCGGGCATCCTGCGTGAACACGACGACCTCGCAGGCGCCGCGCGCCGGCCGCGTGTCGACGATGGAAGCCGGCGGATCGTGCGCGCCGCCGTGGAGCGTCGGGAACCGGTTCTCGAACACGGCCACGTCGTAGGCGCCGGCCGGCAGCTCGGTCGGACGGCTCGGGTCGGTCGTGGGCGCGAGCGGGTTGTACTCGGCCGGCGGCAGGAAGGTGCGCGTCTGGCGGTGCCCCGCGTAAGCGACCCACTCGCCCCGGAGCGGGTGATAACGCAGGTGGGGATTGGGCCGGACGTCGCCCGGGGTCGCGCCGGGCGGCGAGACGGCCTCGATCGACGGGTCGATCGGCTGCCGCCCGTACAGCCAGAGCGCGCGGCCGTCCGGCTTGGTGAGGCGGCGCCGGTGGACCCCCGGCGCAGGCGTGTCGAGGATCGGCGAGCTCATCGTTCACCGCGCCCGCGCGACCGCTGTGCAAGGTCGCCGCGCCCGTGCGTCCGCTGTACGAAGCCTTCCCGAATGCGTGCCATCATGCTCTCCTTCTCGCCTCGACGCTCGCGCGCGCGAGCGCCTCGCGCACCTCTCGGATCGCGCTCGAGCTCCCCGGGCGGCGCGGGCAGCCGTATCATCCAGTTCTCGGGGCCCACCGTGCCCGGCGTGTTGATCCGGTCGCGCGTGGCGAGCACGTCCTGCAGCAGCAGCACGAGCTCGCCCCCGGCCCCGTGATCAGGTCGAGCGGCAGGCGGTGCGTCTCCTTCGTGAGCTCCCGGCCGAGCTTCTCCCGATGCGGCGCGGGCTGGGCCGTGTAGCGGCGGCGCCGCCGCAGCCAGGCGAAGCCGTTCTCCCGCGTCCGATGCCAGATCCCCGATCTCGCCGATGCCCCACGAGCGCTCGCTGCGCAGCGAGAAGAGCGGCACCGTCACGCCGGAGATGCGGCGGCGCGCGGGTGAGCCCCGGGATTTGCTGGGTGGAGAGGTGAACGACATGTCGTGCTTGGCTCCGGGCATTACCGGCGCGGAGTCTATCCCGGGTCGCGCGGCTCCGCGATGCTCCATCGCGGGCCTGGCCCGGCTCGCCGCCCGGACGCTCGCCGCCCGGAGGCTCGCCGCCCGGAGATGGAGAGACGGGCGCGCCGCCCGGAGAGACGGGCGCGCCGCCCGAAGAAAATGGAGCCAAGCGCGCTTGCGCCTCGACATCGGTCGGTGATTTCAAGACGCGGGTCCACGAATTTTTCCGATGAGCACACGCCTACGCGCCCGATGATCTGCTTTGTCTCTGCGCTCCGGCCATGAGCCAGCCACGCGAGATCGCTCCAGGCGCGACCTACCTCCTCAGCCGTCAAGTGCTGCGCCGGCACCTGCTGCTGCGTCCCGATGCGGCCGTCAACCAGCTGTTGGTCTATGCCCTCGCTGTCTCGGCCCGCCGCTACGGCTTCGAGGAGCATGCCCTTTGCGCGATGTCAATGCATCTGCACCTGGTCGAGACCGATGTGCAAGGCGTGCTGCCGCGCTCCTTGCAATTCTTCCACCGCATCATCGCGCCAGGCACGAAGGTGCTGCGTGAATGGGAGGGGCCGGTGTGGGGCCATGAGGCCACGAGTGCGGTACGACTGCTGACGCAGGCAGCGGTGGTGGAAACGATCGCGTACGTGCTCGCAAACCCTGTGTCCGCTGGCCTGGTCAGGCATGCGAAGGAATGGGCCATGATCAGGGCGACGCACTAAGAGCGCTTCACGAAGGCCGCGCGCATCGTCGCCCACCCACGCCACGTATCCGTCGGGGCGCACCAAGACCACACCAGGCGCCGGGACCTCGCCGAGCGCCGGCAGCTCCCAGCTCCCCGTGTAACGAGCGTCGACGCGCCGAACGCGATCCGGCGCCGAGCGCAAGGTCTCCGTGCGCGAGCGCGAAAAGCAGCGGGCGGGCCTCGTGAAGGAACGTGAACACGCGCCGCGGGCCGTGCTGCACGTGCGCCGCGTCGCCCGCGAGCAGCACGCGTGCTTGCCGGTACGACGCAGCCTGCCTGGTCATGTCGGTGAAGCGAGAGAGGTAGCCGGCGCTGCGCAGGCCGAAGTCCGTGCCGTAGATCGCGATCTGGGCCTCGCGAAGATCGCTCAAGCTGGGCTCGCCGCGGCCGATCTGCGCTTCGCCCAGCACGACGCGCGCGCCCTTCCCGTCCTCCACCTCGCCGATCCCGGCGAAGCCCTTCTCGGTGCGGCGCATCCCCTACTCTGGCGCACGATGGGGGGCTTCCGGCAAGCCGGTATGTCTGGTCTACAGTGGACTTGGCAGTCAGCGCACGTGTACGACGCCTGCGTCGACAAGGCGCTCGCCGGCCTGAATTGGCGCAACTGCGTGCTCGAGATCGACCCCGCCACGCACACGATCGAGAACGTGCTCGGCCGGCACCGCGACCGCCAACCGCGGCTGGAGCATCGACGAGGAGACGCTCGCGGTCGAACAGGTCGGCGCGCTGCCGCCGGGCCAGGCGCCGACCCCAATCGGTGATGCCGTGGGCCGTTCACCGCGGGCGATGCGGCGGCGGAGGGCGCCCCGTTGGGCCACACCGGAGCCGCCCTCGGCGGCGAAACAGGCGGAAGCTATGAAGACCGCTACTGTTTCCGGCGACCGCTCGTCATCGACCGGTCTCTCTGGCGGGATTTCTGACCCGCGACTGGCTCGACGCGGCGATCGCCTCCGCGAAGTTCCGCGCGAGCCTGCGCGCTGCCTGCTCTCCGGGCACCCCGGCATGGACCACGAGCGCCCGATCCACCGGTCGCCCCGCCTCCTCCGCGATCCCGTCGAGCGCGCCGCGCCTCGCCTCCTCCACGCGCCGCCGCTCGGCGGGCGAGAGCCTCGGCCACGCCCAGGCGTCGATCGCCCACGACAGCTTCGCGTGCCTCGTCTCGTCGCGGGCGATGCGCGTCATCACGCGCCGGACCCGCGGATCCCGCGCGAAGCGCGCCTGCCACATCCCGACGAGCACGCCGTACGTCTCCCGCACGCACCCCTCCGCCGCGTTGTCGATCGCGAGCTCCTCGAGCGACCGCACCGGCCTCGGCTCCACCCTCGGCGCCTGCCACCGGCCGCCGTAGCGCGCCGCCACGCGCCGCATCACCCGCGCGTGCCGCACCTCGTCGCGCTCGGCGGCGCGGGCCCGCTCCGTGAGCCGCCGCGGCGCCCCGTGGTGCGCGAGCTCGCGCCCGAGCGCCTCGAAGGCCCAGACGCTCGCCGCCTCGAGCTGGGCGATGTTCGCGAAGTACGCCCCGACCCGCGTCGCGCCCCGCCCCCCGCGCCGCACGAGCCCCGCCGGCCTGCGGCCGACGCAGCCGCCGTCCTCCGACACGATCACCTCGGACTCCAGCTCCCGCACCGCACCGTCCGCGCCCACCGAGACGACATAGAGCGTGCGCTCGTACGGCGTGCAGTCGCTCGTGGTCTGCGTCGCGAGCACCTCGTACCCGCCGCCGACGGCCTTGAAGCCAGACGTGTCGGGGTTGCTGCAACCGATGTTGTAGCCCGCGAGCGCCGCGGTGATCATCGCGTCCGAGGGCGTGTCCACGGGGCCGAGCCACGCCCGCACGCCCTCCGCCGTGTCGACGACGGTCACGTCGCCCCCCTTGTTGACGATCAGGATATGGTGCTGGCAAAAGGGCCCACATTCGCCCAGGGAGAACCCCTGGCGCGACGTGGCATCCGCCACCGCCGTCTCACATGCGGCCTTGTCCGTCGCCCCGGAGCACTTCTCCCCGATGGCTTCACGGGTGCGCACCTCTGGCTCTGCCGTGAAGGCCTCGAATTGCCGCAGCTCGATGTAGTCGGCCGGCTCCTCGGGCTCGATCCCGGCCAGGAACGAGGTTTCGTGGTCGCTGGTGCAAGCGATGGGCTCGAAGCCGCTGGTGTCGATCCCGCAGCCGCCGACGACGGGCGCGAGCGAGAGCGAGAGGACCTGACGCAGGATCTTGTCGATGGGTCGTGGTGAGCGCATGGGAGCCGTGCAGAACAAATGCTGTGCCGCTGCGAGGGACACGGCACATCGCGCTCGGCCGGGGAGCTCGGGCGCCCCGTGCATGACAGCGGTGTCGCGCTGTGCGCGCCGAGCGCGCTCCGTGTCACGCCCCGATGAGGGCGGACGCCGGCGCCGGGGGCCGGGCAACCCGGCACTACCCCTTCTTCGCCCCTGCCCCGCCCGCCGGCGCCGCCGCCGCCCCGCTCGCGCCCGCCGCCCCGCTCGCGCCCGCCGCCCCGTCCGCCGACGGCCCGATCATCTTCTCCGGCCGCACGATCGCGTCGAACGCCTCCCCGTCGAGGATCCCCAGCGCGACCGCTGCCTCCCGCAACGTCGTCCCCTCCGCGTGCGCCTTCCGGGCGATCTTCGCCGCGCTGTCGTACCCCACGTGCGGGTTCAGCGCCGTCACCAGCATCAGGCTCTCGCGCAGGTTCCGCGCGATCCGCTCGCGGTTCGGCTCGATCCCCCGCGCGCAGTGCTCCTCGAACGACGCGCACCCGTCCGCGAGCAGCCGGATCGACTGCAGCACGTTGTGAATGATGAGCGGCTTGAACACGTTGAGCTCGAAGTTCCCGCTCGCCCCCCCGACCCCGACCGCCACGTCGTTGCCGAGGACCTGCGCGCACAGCATCGTCATCGCCTCGGCCTGCGTCGGGTTCACCTTGCCCGGCATGATGGAGCTGCCCGGCTCGTTCTCCGGGATCACGATCTCGCCGATGCCGCAGCGCGGCCCGCTCGCGAGCCACCGGACGTCGTTCGCGATCTTGATCAGGCTGCACGCGAGCGTCTTCAGCGCCCCGTGCGCCGCCACGAGCCCGTCGTGCGACGCCAGCGCCTGGAACTTGTTCGGCGCGGTCACGAACGGCGCCCCCGTCAGCGCCGCGATCGTCGCCGCCGCCCGCGCCGGGAACTCCGGGTGCGCGTTGAGCCCCGTCCCCACCGCCGTCCCCCCGAGCGCCAGCTCGTACAGCGGCCCGAGCGCCCGCTCGATCGCCCCGACGCAGGCGTCGAGCTGCGCAACGTAACCCGAGAACTCCTGCCCGAGCGTCAGCGGCGTCGCGTCCTGCAGGTGCGTGCGGCCGATCTTGACGATCTCCGCGAACGCCGCGCTCTTCTGCGCCAGCGTCTCGCGCAGCCGCCGCACCTCCGGCAGGAGGCGGCGCTCGATCTGGAGCGCGGCGGCCACGTGCATGGCCGTCGGGAACACGTCGTTCGAGCTCTGCGACCGGTTCACGTGGTCGTTCGGGTGCACCGGCGACTTCGAGCCCATCACGCCGCCGCTCCTCTCGATCGCGCGGTTCCCGATGACCTCGTTCACGTTCATGTTGGTCTGCGTGCCGCTCCCCGTCTGCCACACCACGAGCGGGAAATGACCGTCGAGCTTGCCGTCGATCACCTCGTCGGCCGCCGCGACGATGAGCGCGCACAGGTCCGGCGCGAGCAGCCCGAGGTCGCGGTTGACCAGCGCCGCCGCCTTCTTCACGGTGCCGAGCGCCGCGATCATCTCCCGCGGAAACCGCTCGCCGCCGATGCGGAAGTTCTCGAGAGAGCGCTGCGTCTGCGCCCCCCAGTAGCGATCGCCCTCCACGGCGATCGGCCCGAAGCTGTCCTTCTCGATGCGCGTCCCCATCGCCGCGTCTTACCACCCGGGGACGCCCCGGGCCGGGATGGTGCTGCCCGCGAGCCGCGCCGCGAGGCCCCCTTGCTGGCGCCTCCGACGCCGTGTAGTACCCTTCGCACCGCGCGGGCTCGAGGGCGGCGCGCTTCTTGTTTTCTCGTCCTTTATTTGCGAAGTTCCCGCCCCGCACACGCGCGGGGGCGTGAGAACCACGGAGATGAGCATGGCCGGCATGGATTCGGTACCGCGGGAGCTGCTGCAGGCTGCCTACAGGCGCAACCCCATCTACCTGCTCAAGATCCCGCTTCATTTCAGCCTCTGGGCAGCGATCACGTGGGTGCTGTACGCGACGCAGCACCACCCGCTCGCGATCCCGATCGGGGTGGTCTGCTCGTTCATGATCGCCAACCTCATCCGTGGCCTCGGGGCGGTCGCGCACGACGCGGTGCACGGGAGCTGCTCGCGCTCGAAGCTCGCCTCGTACCTCATCGCCCTGGTCTGCTGGGCCCCGACCGGGATGAGCGTGACGCTGTACACGAACTACCACCTTCATCATCACAAGATCGCGAACACCTACCCTGACGTCGACAACTTCGTCGTCACGGACTACACGCGAAACCCCGTCCTCGCGAGGCTCTTGCTCCTCGCGGTCTACACGTTCGCCTATCCGCTGTACTTCCTCTTCTGCATGGCGCGGTACGTGAAGCGGCTCAGCCCGCTCCAGCGCGTCAGGATGAACCTGGAGCTCGTGGCCTGGTGGGGCCTCATGGCCCTCTTCTTCTGGGTCATGCCGTGGCAGGTGTTCTTCTTCTTCTACGCGCTGCCGTTCATCTTCGGCGCCATCCTCGCCAGCGTGACCTCGATGATCGAGCATTACGAGATGCTCCCGGGGGAGGACGCCTACAGCTCTCGCACGTACGGGACCAGCGCGCGCTTCGTCAATTTCCTCTGGAACAACGTCACGTACCACAACGAGCACCACAAGTTCCCGGGCATCCCGTTCTACAACCTGCGCAGCTTCCACGAGGCGGCGTATCCCTATTACGACGACCGGGTGAAGTCGGCCTGCTACCCGTCGATCCTCGGCGTCGCCTTCGAGCTGTACGGCCGTATCCTGAAGCTCGACATCGCGAAGCTCGACGAGCGCTACCGTGGCCTCAACAAGGAGGCCGAGCGGCAGAAGATGATGGCGCTGAACGGCATCCAGCCCGGCGTGACCGCCTGAGCCTGAGTCTGAGCCGCGCTCAGAGCGCCGAACAAAACCGGACCGAGCCAGGCAGCCGAGGGTGGGTGCAGCGCTAGGCGCGACGAGGAACCCTACTGAAGTAGGGCGACGAGGAGCAACGACGCGATGCGCCCGCCATCGGCTGCCTGGCGACGGGAGGTTTTGAGAGGCGCGCTCAGTCCGCGGCGAAGCAGTAGAAGCGGCCCGCGCCGCCCACGGCCACGAGCTGCTGCTGGCTGCAGCCGGCGGGAGCGTGCACCGAATTCCACGAGTTGTAGGGGGCTCCGCCGTTCATGCCCGGGCCGAGGCCGTCGGAGTGCCCCACCTGCGGCCCGGGCGTCGCCGTTGACGATGTCCAGTCGTCGCACGTGCTGGCGAGGGCCGTGCCGTCCTTTGCCGAGCCCGTGAGGATGTCGTGCTCGAGGGGCGTGGGAGAGCCCGCCCACTGACCGTTGATGCGGTCGCCCCGGTGATCGAGGAAGAGGTCCGGGTCGCCGCCGGGCAGCGCGTGCAGCTCCTCGAGGTTGGCGGCCACCGTGACGCCCTTGGCGTTGACCCAGGGCCCCTTTCCGATGCGATCCCGGGCGTTCTCCGTGCTCGTGCTCAGGTACGCCCGCCACGTGCGATGGCCGGCGCCCACCTCGGCCGCCAGCGCCTGGCAGGTCGCGTCCGCGCCGGCGATCCCGCCCAGGTCGCCGCCGCTGTCGCTCGGGGTGGACACGAAGAAGCCCAGCGCCGCGCCGTCCTCGCCGGGACCGTCCGGACCGGGTTCGGTATGGGGACCACCTGCCGCCCCCGTGCTGCCCGTCGCGTCCGCGCCGCCCGCGCCGCCCGTCGCGCCCGAGCCGCCTCCACCGACGCCCGAACTCCCCGTCGCGTCCGCGCCGCCCGCGCCGCCCGTCGCGCCCGAGCCGCCCCCACCGACGCCCGAGCTCCCCGCCGCGCCGCTGCCCCCGGCGCCGCTGGTCGCAGCGCCGCTGCCGGCCGGGGTCCCGCTCGCGCCGCTCGGACTGGATTCATCCGAGCATGCCGTGGAGGTCGCGAGGAAGGCAGTGAAGAGGGCGAGATATCTCGTGTGCACGGCAAAGCTCCTGAGCTGACGCATGGTGGCACCGTACCGACGGCTCGCCCCTATCCGCAACCCCGGAGAGAGCCAGCAGGGTTGAGACAAGCAAGGCGAAAATCTTCTGCGTGGATCGCATCGAGGAGCGCGTTCCGCCGCTCGGACCGGAACGGCTGCGGGCGTGGCGACCGCGCTACGGTGGCGAGCTCGGCCCAGGCTCGGGCGCGGCGCTGGTCGCGCCCGTGTGCGGCGACGCCGCGGCCCCGCAGCCCCGCAGGCGGCTTCGTCGACGGACAGCCGCCTGAGCCTCGCGCTCGGGCCCTCGCCCCTGGGCGATCCGGACCCGATCGCGGTTCGAGAGGCGGGGCGAGCCTCGGCTTGGCATTCTCCGCACGGTCACCATCTCGCGATAGCATGATGGGCATCGGGCCGACGTGCTCTCCGATGCGGCGGTGGCGGGAGGATGCGCCTTTCAGGCGCCGTACCCCCCCTGATAAGCTCGATCCCATGGCGCGCACGGCCCCCGTTCCGAATCTCCCCGGCATGAACCCCGGCGTCTTCATCATGGGCGGCGGCGGGGGGAGCGGCGGCGGCAGCGGCAAGGGCGGCAGGGGGAGCGGCAAGGACCAGGGCGCCGATGGCTCCAGCGGGGGCAACGGCGCCGGTGGAGGCGGGAAATCGGCATGCGGTGGCGCGGGCGGCGACGGCTCCGGCTGCCCGAACCATCACGGGTCGAAGAAGAGCGGAAAGGTCTCGAAGGGCGACCCTGTCGATGTCGCCACCGGCCGCGTATTCACGGATCCAGTCGTCGATCTGGAGTTGCTCGGTCCGCTCGGCTTGCGGTTCGTGCGCCGCTACAGCACGAGCGCCCACGAGCGCGACGTCGGCCTCGGCTTCGGCTGGACCCATTCGTTCGCGTGGGCCGTCGAGGTGCGGCGTCAGACCACCGTGCTGTGGACTGACACGGGCGCGGAGCTCTCGTTCGAGGCCATCGCGGAGGGGGACGCCGGGCTCGGCCCAGACGGCTGGATCCTGACGCGCGACGCGGATGGCTTCATCCTCGACGACAACGCCGGCACGTTCTACCTCTTCTCCGAGCGCGCCGGCTCGGCCTACCGGCTCTCCGCGGTGCGCGACGCCCACGGCAACACGACGCGGCTCGGCTACCGCGATGGGCGCGTCGAGACCATCACCGACGCCGCCGGCCGCGTCGTGCGCGTACGGCGCGCGCGGGACGGCCGCATCGCCGCGCTCGAGGTCAAGAACGCGCCCGAGCAAGGCAGGTGGGTGGCGTTGAGGAGCTACACGCACGACGAGCACGGCGATCTCGTCGCCGAGACGGACGCGGAGGGGTGCACCACCCGCTATACCTACGAAGATCACCGGTTGACGTCGCGCACGGACCCCGAGGGCCTCACCTTCTGTTTCCGGTATGACGCGCAGGGCCGCTGCGTCGAGACATGGGGCACCCACGCCGACGCGGGGCGCCTCGGCCTCGCCGAAGGGGTGCCCGACACCCTCGCCGACGGCACGAAGGCCCGAGGGATCTACCATTGCAAGCTCCTCTATGGCGACGACGGCTACTCGGAGGTCGCGGACTCGAGCACCGTGCACCGCTACTTCGCCAACGAATTCGGCAAGCTCGACAAGGCCGTGTCCGGCGGGGCCGTCTACAGCCGCACCTAGGATGAGAACGGCAACCTCCTCTCGTTCACCGATCCGCTGGGCTCGACCACGACCTGGGAGCGCGACGCCCGGGGCCGCACGCTCCGCGTGACCGATCCGCTGGGCCGCTCCACCTTCATCGACCGCGAGCCCGACGGGCATATTCGCCGCGTCACCGATCCGGCGGGCGGCGTGACGGAGGTCACGCGCACGGCGAACGTCCTTTACTGGACCGACCCGATCGGCGCGACCTTCGAGGTCCGCATCGACGCGCGCGGGCTCATCACGGAGACCGTGGCGCCGAACGGCGCGCGCACGCGCTTCCTCCACGACGCGCACGGCAACGTCGTCCAGAAGATCAATGGCATCGGCGCCGTCACCGAGCACGTCTACGATTTCTGGGGACGCTGCCTGTCCGTGCGCGATCCCCTCGGCAACGTCGAGTCGTACGCCTACAACAACCGTGGCGAGCGCGTCGCCGTGCGCCACGCCGACGGGAGCGTGACCCGCTATACCTACAACGGCGCCGGCGACGTCGTGCGCGTCGACCACCCGGACGGCACGGCGACCCGCTTCGAGAGGGGAGGGCTGCACAAGGTCTGCGCGATCCATCGCCCGAACGGCGAGGTGAACCGCCTCGGCTACGATCGCGAGGGCCGGCTCGTACGCGCCGAGAACGCGCGGGGAGACGTGTACCTCATGCGTTACGACACCGCGGGTCGCATGGTGTACGAACGGACGTTCACCGGGCTGGAGAAGTACTATCAGTACGACGTGGCAGGCCAGCTCATCGTCGAGCGGACCAGCGCGCACGAGACCACGGAGTTCGCCTACGACGCGGCCGGCCAGCTCGTGGAGCGCACCCTGCCGGACGGCGCCACGGAGACGTTCGACTACGACCTTTGCGGCAGCCTCATCGCCGCCTTCACGCCCGCGGGGGAGCTCACGTACAAGCGCAACGACGTGGGGTGGGTGCTGGAGGAGCGGCTGGTCGCCTCGGGAGAGACGTTCACCGTCAAGCGAACCTACGATCTCATGGGGAACGTCACGCAACGCGCGACGTCGCTCGGGCACACGGCACGCTTCGAGCGGGACGCCTGCGGCCGGGCCACGCAGGTCGTGCTGGACGGGCGTGTGTCGGTCGGCGTCGCGCACGATGCGCTCGGGCGCGAGATCGCCCGCGTGTTGCCCGGCGGCGGGCGTATCCAGGTGGTCTACGACGCGCTCGGCCGCATGGCCCAGCGCTGGGTGGGCAATCCCGCGCAGGCCAGCGCGGGCGCGGGGCGGCCCGACTGGGTCGGCCCTCGCCCACCGGGCACGACGGTCTACCAGGCGTATCGCTACGGACCGTGCTCCGAGCTCGTGGAGGCGTGGGACGATGCGTTCGGCCGGAGGCTGTTCGAGCACGACGCCGCGGGGCAGATCCTGGGTGTCCGCGGCGAGCGAGGCCAGGGGGAGCGATTTGCCTACGACGCCGCGGGCAACCTGCATGAGCCGGGCGGCGAGCAGCGCGCCTACGGGCCCGGGAACCGCCTCAAGCAGAAGGGCGAGTTCACCTATGAGTGGGACGAGTCAGGGCGCCTCGTCGCCGCGCGGGACGCGCAGGGCCGCTCGACCCGATATCGCTGGAACGCCCTCGGGCTGCTCGCGGCGGTCGAGAAGCCCGACGGGAGGGTGGTCGAGCTCAGCTACGATCCATTCGCACGGCGCATCGGGAAGCGCACGCTCGAGCGTGCGCCCGACGGGCAGCGGCGCGAGGTGTCGAGCGTGCGCTTCGTGTGGGACGGAGGCGTGCTCGTCCACGAGATCAAGCGCGTGGCGCAGGCGTCCGGGGATCCCGTCGTGCAGGAGCGCACGTACTGCTTCGAGGAGGCCCGGTACGCCCCCTGGGCGCACCGCGATGCGCGGGTCGCGGGCGGGCAGCGCGAGGAGAGCCCGTGGTTCCACTACCTCAACGACGACGTGGGCGCCCCCGAGCGGCTGGTCGGTCCGAGCGGCGAGGTGGTGTGCGAGCTCGAACGATCCGCGTTCGGCGCGAGGGTGAAGGAAGGCGGGCGGACCACGACGCCGCTCCGCTTCCCGGGACAGTACGAGGACGAGGAGACGGGGCTCGTCTACAACCGCTACCGCTACTTCGATCCGGCGGTCGGCCGGTACCTGAGCGCGGACCCGGCCGGGCTGGACGGCGGCTTCAACGGCTTCGACTACGCGGGCAACGCGCCGACGCGCTTCGTCGATCCGAACGGGCTGATGCCGTTCTCGACCGTCCGGAACGCGGCCGGGAACAACCCTGGGGGCAAGGACCTCACCGATCCGAGGAACCGCCGCGGGGTGCCGGGTGATATCGAGGGCAAGAGCCAGGGAGAGCGCGGCGGGGCAAAGGCAGAGGCCCAGCGCGAGCGGTTCGGCAAGGACGACGCGATCACCGAGGCCGTCAAGAACGCGCAGAGAGCGCGGGAGCCGAATAAGACCCCAACGGGAGACACAACGTGCGCGGAGGTCGACGCGCTGCACAAGATGGCGCGTCAGATCCGCGCCGAAGGCAATGCCCAGCGAACGGCGAAGGGGAAGGCTGAGATGACCAATGAGGAGGTGCGCGCTGCGCTTCAGAAGCGCTTCAGGAACGGCGCGACGATCGAGACCACGAACAAGGCGGGCGAGGGCATGGCGCCGTGCCCCATGTGCGCGCAGATCTTCCGGGAGCTCGGCCTCCACCCGGCGAACATTGGCGACGACGCGAAGGGGGGCGTGGTCGGCCCAAACAACGACACGGAAACCAAG
The DNA here is from genome assembly GCF_051369805.1 of Sorangium sp. So ce1036. Classification (NCBI taxonomy): domain Bacteria; kingdom Pseudomonadati; phylum Myxococcota; order Polyangiales; family Polyangiaceae; genus Sorangium; species Sorangium sp. So ce1036. The sequence goes on along the minus strand of NZ_JBBMOX010000002.1, from coordinate 1,213,386 downwards.
GTGAACAAGATGGGACGGTGGGACGGGACCTTCACGCAGAGTAGCCAGGATACGAACTCTCGACGAGAGAACATCCGGACGGTGCGCTCCACGACACCCCCGTTCACCACCTGACGCGTGCGATGACGACACCGCCGCCCCAACTCCTCGCCCCGGCGCCCGTCGAGCGCGCCTGTCGCTCCGCCTGGGACGAAACGTCGCGCACCACGCTCGACCCCTCGGAGCAAACCGCGCTCGCCGCGCTCGGCCGGTGGCTGGAGGAGCCGGCCCGCCCCTATGCGATCCTGCACGGCCCACGCTCGAGCCGGCGCGCGGTCGTGGCCGCCCACCTCGTCCGCGCGTCGCAGGAGAACCCGGCCTGGAACACGCAGATCGCTCCCATCGGGCCTGATCTCAGGCTCGAGCGCGACCTGGTCGCGCTGCTGGTCTCGCGGCTGCTCAGCGCCTACGGAGGCGGTGCACCTCGGCGGATGCGCATGCGGATCGGAGAGGAGCATCTGCGCGTGGGGCTGGCGCAGACCACTCCCTCGCTGCTGCTCGCGATCACCGATGTCGAGGAGGCGGAGCCGCTCGTCTCCTGGCCGGCGCTGTTCTCCGCCGTAGGGCCCCGCATCAAGGTGCTCGCCACCGTCGAGGGCGACGATGCCGCGGCCCGCGCGTGGATCCAGCGCCTCGGCTTCGATCCTGCGCGCACGCGGGTCCATCCGCTGCCGGCGCGGCGATGGCCGGCGCTGGGCGATCCCGCGAAGCTCCTCGCGGCCGCCGGCGCCGTGCCGGCCCGGCTGCTCGGCCTGCTCGCGTGCGCGTTTGGGCGGCTGCGCGAGGACGAGATCACAACATCGCTCGGGACCTCGATCGAAGGGGCCCTCGCCGGGATCGAGCCGCTCGTCGCAGCCTTCGAGGGCACGTACGCGTTCCGCTCGAACGCGGCCCGTCGCGAGGTGGAGGAGCGGCTCGACCACGGCGCGCGGGACGCCTCGATCCGCCGGCTCCTATCGCTCCCGCCGGACGGCTATCCCTGCGCCTACGTGCGCGCGCACCTCGAGCAGACCGCCGCGCCGCTCCAGGCATTCGCCGCGCTGGTCACCGAGGAGCACCTCGCCCGCTGGATGGCTCGGCCCGAGGCCTACCTCGGCTTCGTCGCGGACCTCGAGCGCGTGCGCCGTCGGGCCGTTGAGGCGCTTCCAATGGGTCACGAGGCAGCGGCCCTCGCGGTGCGCGCGGCGCTGGTCGAGGCGAGCGTGAGGTGGTACGCCCTCCGCGAGGATCACGACGCCCCGGTGGGTGTCGAGGCGTTCGCTCGGAAGACGCCGATCGCGGACGAGCGAGATCAGGCCAGGGCGCTCACCGCGCTCGGCGCGGCGATGACGGCCGACCCGGCGCGCGCCGAGGTGATCGCATGGGCCGCGAACGCCGCACGGCGCATCCCGGACGTCGAGCTCCGCGGCGACGCATTCCTGAGCCTCGCCGGAGTCGTCGAGGGCGAGGCGGGATACGCGTTCGCGCGGGAAGCGCTCGCCGCGTTCCGGGCCGTGGAGAACGCGGAGGATCGAGCGCACCAGATGCTCGTCGCGACGGGGAGACTGCCTCCGGAGGAAGGCGTCACGGCCGCGCGAGAAGCGCTCAGAAGCCTCCGCGATGGCGCCGGAGATCCTGGCGATGCCGACTGCTTCGCCAAACATTTCCCGCGCGCGGTCGCCGAGGCGCTTTGGCCCGACGCGGAGGCGCTGCCTGGGCCCGCGCGGGCGCGGGTGCTCGCTGCGCTCGCGGGGGTCCTCGGCGATCCCGAGCGCGTACGCGCCGCGTTCGTCGCGGTGGAGCAGCACCTCGAGCCGTACGACCTGGACATGCACTGGACGCTCAAGCAGCTCGTGCCGGTCCTCGATGCCCCGGAGGCCCGCCGCGCCGCGGCGCTCGCTCCCCGGTTCGGCGAACAGGCCGCCGAGCTCTTCGAGGAGCTGATCCCGCGCCTCATCGCGCTGGGCGATCCCGCCGAGGACGTGCTCGAGGTGCTGCCGGAAGCGGCGCGCGTGCGTGCGCTGGCCCGGAGCCTCCCCTTCGCCGCGGAGCCGGCGCGGCTGCGGGCGCGCATCGACGAGGCCATTCAGAACGCCGAGCCGCGCGAGCGCGGCTGGATGCTGTTCGATGTGTGCCCATGGTTCGCGGCGACGGGCCACAGCGACGCGATGCTCACCGCGGCCGCGCCGCTCAGCGACGGTGCCCGCCTGACCGCCCTCGGCATCCTGGCCCGCCACGATCCCGCGCGCGCGCCCGAGCTGGTGCGTCAGGCCTTCCCCTTGGCCCTGCACTTCGGCGCCGACGAGCCGGATCGCCTGCTCGATCTGGTCCCGCTGGCCCGCCATTTCCCGGCCGAGGGGGCCGCCACAGCACTCGGGATCCTGCTCGACGCGCTCGCAGGCGATTACCGCCATGCCGCGCTCGCGGGCGACGGCGTGAGCCTCGTGAAGCTCGTGCCGCTCATCGCGGCGCTCGCGGGCGACGACGGCCTGTCCGGCGCGGCGCGCGAGGTGGTGCAGGTTGCTGCATGGTTCCCTTGAGCGCGCCGCCTTCTCCATCCCGCAGCCGCCCGGCGCTCCGACGGCGCCCACGCCCAGCGTCGCATCCACCAGCGAGGTATCGGCACGACCGGATCCGCTTCCCAGGAGGCTCCCGGCTGCCCGGCAACGACCGGATCCGGTGGCCGGCAGGCTGCTCAGCTGCCCGGCAACGACCGGATCCGCTTCCCAGGAGGCTCCCGGCTGCCCGGCAACGACCGGATCCGGTGGCCGGCAGGCTGCTCAGCTGCCCGGCAACGACCGGATCCGCTTCCCAGGAGGCTCCCGGCTGCCCGGCAACGACCGGATCCGGTGGCCGGCAGGCTGCTCGGCTGCCCGGCAACGACCGGATCCGCTTCCCAGGAGGCTCCCGGCCGCCCGGTCACGACCGGATCCGCTTCCCAGGAGGCTCCCGGCTGCCCCGACGAGGGCCGCTCTCTGTAGCGCCGCGACAGGCGGCGCTCCTGTCAGGATGCTCGAGGCCGCCGCACGCGCCGTGCGGCTGGGCCCAGGCGCTCGCTACTGGCCGCCGGGCACGCAGATCGCCGTCGCGGTGCCGGCGCCCATGCACGAGAAGCCCGCCGCGCAGTCGGTGTTCGCGGTGCAGGGGAAGGCGCACTTGCCCACCGCCGTGTTGCACCGGTGCGTGCCGCAGACCATGTCGTTCTGGCACGGGAGCGCGAGCGGGCTCGGCTGCGCCGACGTCGTGGCGGTCGGGGCCGGCTGCGGGTACTGCCCCGGCTGCTGATACCCCGGTTGCTGGTACTGCCCCGGCTGCTGATACTGCCCAGGCTGCTGGTACTGCCCAGGCTGCTGGTACTGCCCAGGCTGCTGGTACTGCCCAGGCTGCTGGTACTGCCCGGGCTGCTGGTACTGCCCCTGCTGGTAGGCGTTGTACTGCTGGTCCGACGGGTCCTCGGCGTCGCGGCCCCGGCTGCACGCGGAGGACAGGAGCCCGACGCTTCCGAGGGCAACGACGACCGCCGCGGCCGCGCGCGCGCTGGCAAAGCACATGGATCGCTTCATCAAAGTCTCCCGCTGGTGCGGGGTCGTCCCCCGCGTGGGCGGCGGGCCGATGTCGACCCGCCGCCGAGATCTGAGCCACCGCCCCCGGAGGGGCAACCGCAGGCCCTTCGTCGGTGAGCGCCGCGCCGCGGCGCCCGCTGGCCGAGGGTAGCCTCGGTCGGCGGCCGCGCGCGCTCCAAAAAAGCGCCGCCGGGAGATGGGGCCCCCGGGTGCTCACCTCCCGCCGCCGCGCGCTCACCGCGGCGACGCGTTCCGCGGCGACGCGCTCCGCGGCGACGCGTCCGGCGACGAAGCGTCCGGCGACGACGCGTCCCGCGGCGACGCGTCCTTGCAGCAGCGGAAGCCCGCCTCGTACCCGTAGTCCTCTTCCAGGTGGAACCCCACGGTCGGGCGGCATCGACCGCGCATCGGCCCCCACCAGCCCCCCTTCAGCCCGCTCCGCTCCGGCGCCTTGCGGCCCGCCCGGACGACCCACTCGTTGATGTTGCCGTTGAGATCGTGGACGCCGAACGGCGACACGCACCCGGGCATCGAGCCGGTCGGCACGCGCTGGTCCAGCCGCTCGAGCTCCGCCTTGCACTTCGGGTCGCGCATGCACCGCTCGTACCGGTAGAGCGCGATCTGACGCTGGCGAAACGGCCGGTCGATGTTGCACTTGGTCGCGTCGCGCACGTAGCCGTACGTGTACGGGAGCATCTCCTCGCCCTCGCAGGCGAAGTTGAACTCCTCCTCGGTGCAGAGGCGCTTGCCCACGCCCTCGCACTTCTTGACCGCCTCCCGCCACGAGACGAGCAGCGCGGGGAGCTCGCCCTTCCGGTTCGGCCACTCGTACCGGTCGACGCAGTACCGCATCGCCTTGCGCCGCTTCGAGAGGCACGTGGAGGGCTGCTTGTACTCGAGGCACCGCTCGCTGACGCTGCTCGGGGCCTCGGCCTCGGCGTACTCCAGCTTCGCCCGCCGCGCCCGGTCCTTCAGGTACTCCTGGTGGTGCTTCAGGCAGACCTGCGAGACCAGCGGGCAGTAGTCGCCCTCGACGAGGACCATGTCGTCCGGGCACCCCTCGGCGCCGCCGGCCAGCCCGCCGTCCGCCGCGCCCCCGCCGTCCGCCGCGCCACCCCCGTCCGCCGCGCCTCCGTCCGCTGCGCCGCCCCCATCCGCCGCGCCGCCCCCGTCCGCCGCGCCGCCGTCGAGCGGCGTCATGAGCGCCGCGCCGTCGAGCGACGCGGCGGCGTCGGGCTCCGCGGGCCCCGGGCGCGTCTCCGCGTCCGCCGCCGCGCCGGCGCTCGTCGCCGCGAGGGGCGCCGCGGCGTCGGCCGGGGTGGGGCCCGGGCGATCGCAGGCCGGGAGCGCGGCCGCGAGGCCGCACACGAAGGCGACGAGACCGCCCGCGCCGCGCCCGCGCGCGGCCCGGCGCCGCGGGACCGGCGCCTCCGGCAGCGCGGCGCGACGGGGACGCCGGCTCATCGGCCCGGGGCGGGGATGACCTTGAGCGGGACCCGGGTTCCCCCGCGGTCCACCTCGACCTCGACCTCGCGGCCCGGCTCGAGCTCGCGGAGCGCGAACATGAAGTCGTGGATGTTCGTGATCGCATGCGTGCCGATGCGCACGATCACGTCGCCGCCCTGCATGCCGGCGCGGGAGGCCGGCGCGTCGGGGCGCACGCCGGTCAGCTTCACGCCGGGCCCCTGGTAGGCGTAGTCCGGCATCGTGCCGAGCGACGCGCGGAAGCCGCCGCGCATGCCGCGGTGTGGGTCGGCCGGCGGATCGGTGAAGGCGAGCCGCGCGTCGCGCTGCGAGAGCGCGAGCGCCATGCGCGCCGCGAGCACCGAGCAGCGCGCGATGCCCGCGGCGTCGATCTTCTCCGCGGTGTCGCTCGGCCGGTGGTAGTCCTCGTGGACGCCCGTGAACAGGAAGGCGACCGGGACGCGCGCGGCGGTGAACGAGGTGTGGTCGCTCGCGCCGAACCCCTCGACGCCGTACTGGAGCGCGAGGCCGAGCCCGCGGGCGGCGCCGTCGACGATCGGCCGCCAGTCGGGCGAGGTGCCCAGGCCGTCGACGAGGAGCTTGTCGTCCCGCATCCGGCCGACCATGTCCGCGTTGATCATGGCCACGACGGGCTTCATCCCGGCGAGCTGCGCCGGCGGGTGCTCCACGAAGTGGCGCGAGCCGAGGGCGCCGAGCTCCTCGGCGCCGAAGGCGACGAACACGAGGTTCCGGTCCGGCCGCGCGGGCATCGCGGAGAACCGCCGCGCCACCTCCAGCAGCATCGCGGTCCCGGAGGCGTTGTCGTCGGCGCCCGGGTGGACGGCGCGCACGCCCGGCGCGCGCGAGGCCGACGTGCCCCCGTGGCCGAGGTGGTCGAAGTGCGCCCCAAGGACGATGTACTCGTCCGCGTGGGGGGAGCCCTCCCGCGCCCGGAGCAGGCCGATGACGTTCGACGCCGGCGCCATCCGCGGGGTGACCCGGGTCGTGATCTCGACGGTGACGCCGGCGAGCGGCCGCGGCGCGGGGGCCTTCGCCGCGGGCTTCTCGGCCGCGGCCTTGCCGGGCGGCGCGAGGCCGGCCGCCGGAAAGAGCGCCCGCGCCGCGGAGCGCGTGATGACCACGGCCGGGATGCCCATGCTCGCCGCGTCGCTGGACACGGCCGGGAGCTCGTCGCCTGCGGCGACGAGGATCACGCCGGCGGCCTTGTGCTCGCGGGCGGTGCGGAGCTTGTACCGCACGCTGCCGAAGTCGCGCAGCGCGTCCGCCGGGTGCGCGGCCGGCGCGTGGTGGTGCGCGGCGCCCTCCGCGCCCGCCGGCGCGTGGTGCGCGGCGCCCGCCGGCGCGTGGTGCGCGGCAGCCGTCGCCCCCGGGCCGCTGCTCAGCGTGGGGACGCCGTCGAGCACGAGCGCGATCTTGCCCTCGATGTCGCGGCCGCCGTAGTCGTCCCACGAGACCGCCGCCGCGGTCACGCCGTGGCCGACCAGCACCACGGATCCCGACACCGTGCCGCTCGCGCTGCCGTCCGCCGTGACCAGCTTGTCGGCCTCGACGCCCTGCTTCCGGCCCGCGCGCTGCACCGCGAGCGACGGCGGCGCCACGTCCGCGCCGACGCGCGCCTCGAACACCTGCCGGTACGGCTTCGCGTCCCTCGGCGCCTCGCCCAGGAGCTCCAGCTTGAGCTCGGCGAACCGGCGCGCGATGAACTCGGCCGCGAGGTCGGCCCCCGGCTCGCCCGTGCCGCGCCCCGCGAGCTCGGGCGACGCGAGGTACGCCACGTCCGCCTTGATCCGCGCCTCCGCGGCGGGATCGAGATCGATCGACGCCGGCGCGGCCGGCGCGGCCGCCGGCGGCGGCGCGGCGGGCGGCGCGGTGGCCTCGCGGGGCGGCGCGGCGGGCGGAGCGCACGCCGCGAGCGCGACGAGGAGCCCCGCCACGGCGGCGCGGCGGAGGCGCGCCGGCCGCAGCGCTGCGAGGCCGGCGCTCACCACGGCGCGGCCTTCTGCGCCGCGCGGACCAGCTCGAGCGCGCGGCGGCCGACGTACTCCTCCACGTCGGCGGGCGCGATGTGGCGGTCCTTCGCGAAGTCGAACTCGCGCGGCTTGCCGTCGCCGAAGGTCACCCGGACGACCGCGGACTCGCGCACGAGCTCCAGCGTCAGGCTGAACTCCCCGAGCGCGAGCCGGTGCTTGTCCGGCTCCTGCGAGAAGACGACGGGCTGCCCCTTCTCCTCGACCCGCGCGTGCGCGAACTTGAGCGACTCGGCCCCCAGCGCCACGGCCGACTCCGCGGCCGCGAGCGCCTCGGCGACCCGCTTCTTGTGCCGCGCGAGCTCCTCCGCCTCGCGCTCCGCCTTCGATTTCACGGCCTCGATCAGCTCATCACGCCAGGTTGCCACGCTGCACCTCGGCGCGAACACTCTTCCGAATCGTGCGTTTTGTCCAGCCCGAGACGCGCGTGGATCGCCCTGGCCAGCGCGCCGCTCGAGCGCCCCGCCGCACGCTTCGAAGAAAAAACAGGAAGCCCGGGCTCACTCGATGAAGCGGCCTCCGCCGATCGAGCGCGCCCGTCTTCCTGTTCGTTGTCCCCGAGGCTGTGCCCCTGCCGCCGCCTCGCCCGGGCTCGTCCTCGGCCCCGGCAGCCCGTCGAGATCACCGCCGGGATCGACCGCACCGGCGGCCACCCGCCCCCGAAAAGGGCGCCGCTCTACAGGTTGGCGCTGCCTTTTTCCGGCGCGAACTTGCTCAGATCCTCGGCCACCGTGGCCTTCGGGTTCATGAGCTCGTGGAACGCGCGCTTCGCGAGCGCGCCCGTCTCGCCCTGCTCGTGCCGCAGGGCCATGAGCGCGCCCTTCTCCTTCATGAACTTGAGCGTCTCGATCGCGCCCTTCTTCTGCGCGCCGTCGCCGCTCTTCGCCGCCTGGTAGAGCCGGTAGCGCAGCACGACGCGCGTCTCCGAGTGCGGGCCGTTGTCGAACTTCAGGTTGTCGAACTGCGCCTGGAGCCGCTGCCGCGCCCACTCCTGCGGCGCCTCGGCGATCTTCACCCGCGTGATCGCCTCGGCGTTCGCGACGTACCGGTACAGGTTGCCGCGCTTGAAGTCCTCCTCCGACCAGTAGCCGAAGGCGCGGTAGTAGTGGTCCTTCAGGTCGTCGAGCGCCGCCCTGTCGAGGTCGGCGTACGTCGCGACCGTCCGCGCCGCGATGTCGGTCGTGCCGCCGAGGATGAGCGCGAGCGCCGCGGCGTTCCGGACCTCGGTGTCCTTCAGCTTCTCGAAGAGCTGGTTCTGCACCGGCTCGTCGAAGCCGCCGATGCCGATCGCGCGCGCGAGCGCGATGCGCACCCCGGGCTCCATGTCGGGCGTGAGCAGCGACACGAGCTCGGCGGCCGCGCCGGGCACCGGGCGGAGCGCGAGCGACGACGCGTAGCAGGCGCCGATGAGCTGCTTGCGCGGCTCCTTCTGGCTCGCGAAGTCCTTCGCCTTCTTCGCCACCTCGATCATCGCCTCGTCGTCGGCGCACCAGGCGAGCGCCTCGCACGCGGCCTGGCGGGCCTCCTCGTGCCACGTCTCGTCCTCGATGAGCTTCGTCAGCGGCTCCACGGCGCGCGGATCGCCCCACTCGGCGAGCCCCTGCGCCGCGCCGTAGGCGACCGCGCGCAGCGCCATGCCCATCATCGCGAGGCCCGCGCCCTGGAGCCCGGCCTGGGTGATGTCCATCTTCGGGTCCTCCTTCCGACTGAACTGATCGATCAGCCGCGGGAAGGAGGGCTCGTCCTTCATCCGCCCGATGTAGCGGAGCGCGCTCTGCGCCGTCTCGAACGCCGCCGGGAACGGCGGCTGCTGCCCCTCCTTGGGCAGCGGGTCCGTCGGGAACGCCCAGTCGCGCATCGGCTTCAGGATCTTGTCGGACCTGACCGTGGCGAGGAACCGGAGGCCGTTGGCGTGCGGCTGCGGGCGATCCTTGAGCCACAGGATGACCGGATCCTCGGCCGCGGCCTTGAGCTCGTCGCTCTTGTCCGCGTGGATCACGGCGAGATCGGCGAGCATCCGGGCGCCGACGACGCGCGGCAGATCGGTGCGCGACAGGTGCCCGCCCTCGTCCGCCTCCCAGAACTTCTCGACCTTGTAGAGCTTGAGCGGGTCGGCCAGCATCCGCTCGCCGATGTACTTGGCGCCGCGGATGTCGCCGATCTCGGCGAGCCGCGTCCCCGCCTCGCCCTGCCAGTGGAGCGACGGCTTCTTCTTCTCGATCCACGCGACGAGCGGGTCGGCCGCGCGCGGATCGGCGAGCTCGCGCAGCATCTCCATGATCTGCTTCGTCTGGAACCAGGTCGTCTCCTCCGGCTCCTGCTTCACGCTGTCGAGGGCGAGGACGAGCCCCTCGCCGCCGATGCCGTCGCGCAGCGCCTCGAGGAAGCGCTGGCGGCTGTCCTTGTCGGCGTTCGCCAGGGCCTCGAGGAGCGGGGCGCGCGCGGTCTCGTCGCCGATCCGCCCGAGGCCGTTCGCGGCCTCGCGCGCGACCTCGACGTCCTTGTCCTTCACGAGCGCGATGAGCGCGCTCGTCCACTTGGACTCGGCGTTGCGCGACAGGACCGTCGCGACGAGCTGCCGCACCGACGGGCTCTCGTCGCCCGCGAGCTTCGCGAGCTCGTCGAGCGACACGAGGCCGGCGAGCTTCTCGGGATCGAACGCGGCGCCGCCGCCGAGCCGCTGGACCTTCGACAGGAACCCCTTCCTGTACTGGTCCATCGCGTCCTTGAACGCGGCCGGCTCCTTGAGCTCGACCAGCGCCCAGACGATCTGCGGTCGGTCGCTCTCGTCGGCGGCCTTGAGCGCCTCGAGCAGCGCGGGCTTCGCGCCGTCGGCCTTGGGCGAGCCGTAGTAGGCGAGCACCTGCGCGGCGACGCCCTTCACGCGGTGGTCGGGCTGCGAGAGCGCCTTCGTCGCGAGCGCGACGCCCTCGGCGTCGCCGGCCCACGCGAGCTGCATGAGCGCCTCCTGCTGGAGCGACGGCTCGGTGCTGGCGGCGGCCCACTTGCGCCAGAGGGGGATCTGGTCCTTCTGGGGCAGGACGAAGATGTTCTTCTTCTCCTTGGCGACGGCCTCGACGGACATCTTCTGGCTCTCCTGCTTGACGCCGAGCCAGACGGCGCCCGCGCCCCCGAGCACGAGGAGGACGCCGACGAGGATCGACACGGGGCTGAAGCGACCGCGCTTGAAGTTGCCGTCCTCCGCGAAGCCGCCGCCGCCGCCGCCGGGCGCCGGCGGGGCCCCGGGGCCGCCGAGGTCATCGTCATCGGGCGGCCACTTTGCCGCCAGGAGCCCGGGCGGCGGGCGCCGCTCGCGCGGCCCCGCAGGATTCTCTCGTGAAAGATTGGGACGATCGAGCATGGTTCCTCCAGCGCGCGGGCGACGACGTTACCCGAACGGCGGCGGCGTCGCGCGGCGAGCCGCGCTGCGCCCCCGACCCCCACCGGCGGGCGGCGGCGTCGCGCGGCGGGCCGCGCTGCGCCACAGACCCCGGGCCAGGCGCGAAGCGCCCGGCCGGTCGAGGCGCCGGACCCTACCAGAGCCGCTCGGACGCCGGCCCAAAGATTTGCTATGAAAGCCGTGGCCCCGTATGGCCGAACCCGAGTTCAATTCCAGTAAGATTCTCTACCCCGCCATCGCGGTGTTGATCGCCCTGAGCGCGCTCTTCGGGCTCGCGGTGCTCCCGCGCCTGTCGCCCGGCGCCGGGGGGATGATCGGCGCGGCGGCCCCCGACGTGACGCTGCCGGTCGCGGCGAACGGCGATCCCGGCGCGCGCATGCAGCTCGCGGAGCTGAAGGGGCAGCCGGTGATCCTCGACTTCTGGGCGACGTGGTGCGGCCCGTGCGCGGTGCAGGCGCCGATCCTCGAGCGGATCTCGCGTCGCTACCAGAAGAAGGGGCTCGTGGTGCTCGGCGTCAACGTGGACGATCCTCCGCACGTGGCCAGCCAGTACGCGATCCAGAAGGGCCTGTCGTATCCCATCCTCATCGACGCCGAGAAGCACGCGTCGGTCCGGTACGGGGTGGAGCGGCTGCCGAGCCTCGTGGTGATCGATCGGCAGGGGAAGGTCGTGGCCTACCTGACCGGCGTCATCGACGAGGCGAGCCTGTCCGAGATCGTCGCGGCGACGCTGTGATCTCCCCTCGCCGCTGACGTCCGTCAAGGTGCCCGCGCCGCTCCGCTCCTTGCGCCTCGCCCTCGCGGCGCTCGCCGTGGCCGCGCCGTCGTGCTCGCGGGACGGCGGGGGGTGCGGCCGCGAGGAGGGCGGCGCGCCGCCGTCGGGGAGCGCGCCCGCGCCCGCTCCTGCGCCCGCCGCGTCTGCGCCGGGGGGACCCGCGCCCGTGAGCCCGGCCGGCGAGCCGACGGGCTCGGCGGGCGGGCCTGCGCAGGCTCCTGGCGAGGGGCCGGGCGGCGAGGGGCCGGGCGGCGCGGCGCCGGGCGGCGCGGCGCCGGGCGGCGACCCGATGGCGATCCACCACGAGGCGCGGGAGGAGCTGCTCGGGCTGTTCTCGCTGAAGGCGTTCACGGAGCGGGAGCGCAGGCTCAGGAACCCCGAGCTCTTCCTGGAGAAGAACTTCGGCGGCGGCACGCCGGCGCGCATCCACCACGGCAACAAGGCGCTCGCGCAGCACACGCGCTCGAAGGAGCAGTGTCTCGCGGGCCTGTCGGGGATCGTGCTCCAGACGGAGGAGCAGCGCGCCCGGTGCGGCGGCGAGGAGAACATGGTGCCCGTCCACCGGTACCGGCGCGGGAAGCCGGCGCCGGCGGCGTTCTGCATCGACATCTTCGAGTTCCCCAACCGGGCGTGCGAGCTGCCGATGGTGTGGGCGAGCCCGACGCAGGCGGCGGCCGTCTGCAGCCTGCAGGGCAAGCGGCTCTGCACCGAGGAGGAGTGGAGCCTCGCGTGCGGGGGCGATCCGGAGGGCGGAGCGCCGAGGGTGTACGCGTACGGGGACGAGCTCGATCTGGCCGTGTGCAACACGCAGATGCGGCTGCGCGGGATCGACGGCAAGCCGTGCGACGGCGACACGGCGCGCTCGGCGTACGAGACGTGCGGGACCGATACCGAGCCTTCGGGGGCGTATCCTGCGTGTCGATCGCGGTTCGGGGTGTTCGATCAGCACGGCAACGTGGCCGAGATCATGACGCGGCGCGACCGGGACGACGGGAAGGTGTACAGCCAGCTCAAGGGGAGCGCGTGGTTCTACGCCGAGGTCGCCCGCGAGCACGACGCGCCCAGGCCGGCGGGGCGGGAGACGTACCCGGATCACTGCGCGTTCAGCCCGCGGTGGCACGTGGAGCCGATGGAGAACGCGTGGCACGCGAACTACCACCTGGGGTTCCGGTGCTGCAAGACGATCCGGTGAGGGGCGGGCGGGAGAGAGGGAGGAAGGGAGGGAGGGAGGGAGGAAGGAAGGGAGCGAGGGAGGAAGGGAGCGAGGGAGGAAGGGAGCGAGGGAGGAAGGGAGCGAGGGAGGAAGGGAGCGAGGATATGCCGAGCTGCCCGGCCCCCGGAGAGGGTGTTCGTGGGGCGGCGTGGGGGCCCCACCGAACTCGCCTGGGACGTTCTTTCACCGGCGTGTACTGCACGCCAGTGAAAGAACGTCAATCGGGCTCAGACATCGGTCCGTCCCCCACGCCGCCCCACGAACACCCTCTCCGGGGGCCTACCGCTTCCTTGATGGACACCCACTCGCACGGTAGCCGTTCCTGTTGCCCTCGAGTTCCGTGCCGCTCTATTTAGAACAACGAACAGGTTGAATTACCGCGAGACTCGCTGGGCACCATGGTCCGTTGCAGCCACGGGCTTCTGGTGCCTCGACGAACGAGGATCCGACCACCTGCGGCATACACCGGCCCATAAGCCAGCATTTTTGACACACTCGACGCCCTTCGATATTCTAGAAGATGATTTAACCGGGAGAATAGCACACAAAATCGCACCTGCCGTTTATACTGCCGCGAAGGTGCCAACGCCACAAACCACACAAACATCCTCACACAAATCATACCAACGAGAACCAAACCAGATCCACAACAACGAAGAGATCGATCCCAACGAGAAACCACAGACACGACACAACCAACAACAAAAGCAAATAACCAACCAGAAACATCAACGACACGATCAACAACATCAGAGCCCCGACACAAAACAAAAGATCCACAACCAAGCACAAGAACACGCTCGCCCAAACTTCACACAACCACCCAGACCACAGAATGCGACTAGCAAAGCTCATTATAAGAAATTTCAAATCCATCAGAGAGCTCGAGCTAACCATCCCCAAAACCGATCAATCGAGACCTGGCTCTGCCGACTTCTTATCCATTGTTGGAGAAAACAACGTTGGCAAGTCATCCGTGCTTGAGGCACTGTGCTTGGCATGCCCAGAAGTGCCGCCAATAAAGCCAACTGACGACCACTTTCCAGAAGGAAAAATCGATGGGACGGCTATCGAGGTTGAACTTGAGTTCGACAGTATAAACAGCGAAGACCTTAAGGAACCGGCAATTCATCCAAACGCCTACAATAATCGATTTCGAATAAAGAAGGTATGGAACAAGCCAAGCACAGAGCCAACGTGCTGGGCATACAAAACACGAACAAGATTTCCCACATGGCCTGACAATGCTCGCAAACGCATTGATCTCGAGCGGGCCAGTGGTTGGAACAAAGTCATAGATCTGTATGAACAAGCACACGGAAAGATAACGAACATAACAGCAGCACTCAGGACTAAGGTATCCGTTCTGTAGACCCCATCCTCGCGAGGTGCGTGCCGCCGCCGTAGATTCGCGACGCGATGCCAGAGCAAGAGCGGCCTGCGACGAAGGGAGGCTGGGCGCAGCAGCGAGCGGGGGACGCGGCGGTCGACGCCGACATCGCCGCCCGAGTGCAGGTCGCCCGCAGCCGCACGGCGGCGAAGCCGCGTGCCGCCGATGCCTCTGCCGAGCCCGAGTCGTCGACGCGGCGCCGGCGGCCACGCGCCGGCCGAGCGAGGGCCGAAGAGGCGGCACCAGCGCGTCAACGCCGGCGAGCCGCGAGTCTGGCGGCCGGCAACGGTGCGTCCGTGCCCGCGGCAGCGGATGGCGAGGCCGAGCAGCGATCAGCTCGGGGCTGCGGCCGGCGCCCGAGACCACGGACTGGCCGCGAGCCGTTGCCGAGTGTCAGCGTTCTCGAGGGTCTGCTTCCAGGACTTGGGAGCGAGCTCGATGACCCGCTCGTGAGGCCAGGTTGGCAGCAGGATCAGCACATCGCGCAAGTAAGCCCAGGGCTCGATGCCGTGCAGCGCACAGGAGGCGATGAGCGACACGATGGTGGTGTTCCACTCGGCGCCGTCCTGGCTGCCCACGAAGAGCCAGTTCTTCCTGCCCACGGCTTCACGGCGGAGCTCGAGCTCGCTCCGGTTGTTGTCCAGGCGGAGCTGACCATCCTCGAGGAAGCGAGTGAGTGCGACCCATTGGTTGAGCGCGTAGCCGATGGCGCCGGCGATGGGGCTCCTCGGCAGGACGAGCAGGTCCTCTGTCTCAAGCCAGGCGCGGAAGGCCACGAGCACGGGCTCGGCATCCGTCCGGCGCTGCTCGGTTCGACGGTTCGGAGACAGCTTCTTGGTCGCCTTGTCGATCGCGTAGAGCTTGCGGATGAAGCCGATGGCTACCGTCGCGCGGTCTCGGTCGGAGGTCATCGCCTCGAAGAACTTCCGCCGGCAATGGGCCCAGCAACCGACCTCGGTCACCTTTTCGGTGCGGAAGAGCTGCTCGTAGACGCTCGAGGCGTCGGCCTGAACATAGCCCTTGTAGCCGCGAAGGAACTCTTTGGGGCCATCCTGGTTGTGATGGGGCGTGAACCGGAACAGGACGTGATCCCGGTCCGCCACCAGGACCCAGAAGTGGCCCCGCCGGCACTTCTCCTTTGCTTGCACGAGCACGCCGGTGGCGTCGATGGCGATGCAGTGCGCATTCAGGGCGTCCTTGGCCATCGCCCCGACGAGGATCGCGAGCTGGTCGGCGCACGACTCGACCCAGCCGCACAGCGTCGAGCGCGACAGGTGAACGCCCCAGCGCTCGAACATCTTCTCCAGCCGGTTGAGCGGCAAGTGATCCGCGTACTTGCTCACCAGCACGTGCGCGAGCAACCCCGGACCGGCGAGGCTGCGCGGGATGGGGCTGTCGGGGACGTCCGCAATCGTGATACCTTGCTCGGGCTCACCCTTGACCGCGAACTTCGGCCTCACGATCTGCAGCCGCACGAAGCTCGCGGGCCGCCACTCCAGCGTCTCCGACACCTCCTCGCCGATACGGACAAGCGTGGTTGCGCGTTCATCCTGCGCCTCCGGCGGCAACAGCTCGATCCGCTCGACAGGCAGATGCTCGGGCAGGCGCTGCCGCCCGTGCGGGCGGGCCTGGCGCTTCTTGTCCCCGCCTCCGGAGGAGCCGTTCGGCGCCGCGCCATCGTGGCCGTCCGGCGAGCTGGTCGCGCCCGCGTCCGGCTGCGCACCGGCGCCCGCGAGCATCTGCACGATCGCGTCGAAGGCGAGCTGCATCTGCGCTGGGTCGACGTGCTCGGCCTTCTGGCCGAAGATGTGCCGGCGAAGCCGCTCCAGCTCGATGCTGGCGAGCTCGTAGAGCTTGCGGTACTCGTCCCGTTCGTGGGAAGCGCGCGCAAGCTTGTCCTTGAGCTCACGAATCTGCTCCTCGAGCGGCTTGCTCACGGCGCCGTAAGTACTCGTGAGCTCATGTTTTTTGAAGAGGATTGTTGAGGAAAATTACTACCTCTCACGGGAATGCAGCTATCGATGCACCCCGGAAGCATGCAGAGCTCTCGGGTAGGATCAGGGCGCTGGAGGCGGTGCAGCCTCGGCGAGCCGGACCTCTCGCCGCAGCTTCGAGGGCGAAAGCGCGATGCCTTCAAGGATCTTCGCGAGCTCGGCGGCGTCGATGACGACGCTCGTGCCGCCCGGTGTGATCGCGCGCGGGACTCGGAACGTTCCGCGCTCTAGCCTTTTGTAAAGCAGGCAATACCCGCTGCGGTCCCACCACAGGGCCTTGCAGCGGTCGGCTGCCCGGTTGAAGAAGAGGAACAGCGCGCCGGAGAGGGGATCCTGCCGCAGCACCTCGCGCACGACGGCGGCAAGGCCATCGAACGACCGGCGCAGGTCGAGCGGCTCGGTGGCAACGTAGATCGAGACACGGCCCGGGATCATCGCGCACCCCCGAGCGCACGAACGACGCGCGCCAGCGTGGCCTCGTCGAACGACGGCGGGACACGGACGACCGCACCGTCCGGCAAGACGATCTCCAGCGGTGCGCTCGACGAGGGCGCCGTAGCTCCTGCCGGGGCGACCACCACGGGCAGCAGCGCCGGCAGCGTCGCCCCCTCCGAGCGCTGCCGGTGCTCGCTCCGCTTCATGCCCAGCCGGCGGCTCCAGGAGTAGAGCGTGCCGGCGTTGACCCCCTCCTGCTCTGCGAACACGCGGGCGGAGTGCCCGCTCTTGTGCCAGCGCGCCACACGGTCGCGCCAGGTGCGTGTGCTCTCGTCCATCGATACCTCCGGTGCGGTTTTCTACGCAGCCCGGAGGCTCGAAGACAGTATGGGGACCGCCGAACGCATACGGACTAAGCTAGAGGAAATTGCTCTTGAGTCATGCTCCGATACGATTCCAGTTACATCTGAGGTGGACTGGGCAGAGAACCCCGGAGGGCTAAAATCTGTACTCGACTCAGTTTTGCCGCGAGTAATATACGTGCCTGCCATTCGCGAAACGAGAGAGGAGGCAGACGTTTCGCAGCGCAAGTCGGCGGTCAGACAGATCGTTGAGGCAATGTTTGAGAAGGAACTCGCAAATCATCCCGCCATAGCTGGATTTCATACCGAAATGGCTAGGTTGGCACGGATATTTGATGACGCGACAAAAGACGACGTTGTAGCTGACCTCGAGAGAGAGATTACTAACAAGCTTGAGGAGATGTTTCGCGCTGGCGGAATCGGAGCCAAGCTACAGTTTGATGCCCCGAGCTTAAGTGCTGATCTTGCTGCAAATACGAGATTATTGATAAGGGACGGCACTGTCATCACGAAACCTGAACATCAGGGCCATGGGGCACAGCGTTCGCTCGTCCTAGCCCTGCTTCAGTTGCTGGTCAAGCATAAGCAGTCGCATGATAGCGCTCGTCGACGCCCGATACTGCTGCTCGTCGAGGAGCCTGAAATATATATGCATCCCGAGATGTGCCGGCGCATGCGTGACACCTTGCTCCGCATTGCTCGTTCGGGAACAGCACAAGTAGTATGCACCACACACTCACCAACGTTTCTCGACCTGGCAGATCGCCACGATGGCATAGCCATTTTACGAAGAATCAACGGAAACGTCCACAAGACGCAGCGAGAGGACGACATATTTCATGGAGAGACAGCTTCCCAGCAGCGTCGCAGATTGAGAATGATGCTCAATTTCGATCCTACCGCAAACGAAGTGTTTTTTACCAACGAGGTGTGCCTAGTAGAGGGCGACTCTGAGGTTGCTGCGGTATCTGCGATCGCCGAAAGACTGTACCAGGAGAAACAAATTGACATCAATGTCTGCCTCTCACATCGGCGCCGCGTCGCCATCGTCAACTGCCGAGGGAAATGGACCATAACCGCATTTCAACACGTCTTAAACGCGTTTAACATCGCATACCGTGTTGTTCATGATGAGGATGCAGTCAACAATGACGAGAACATAGCTCCGGAAGGCTCTGCTGCACGTGCGAACCGCGTCATACTCGATTATATAAACAATGACAAAACTCGCCTCTTAAAACATCAGCCAAATTTTGAGCGTCAGATATTTGGAGAACAGTGGAAGAAATCGTGGAACAAGGACAAGCCATTTCGAATAACCCAAATGATTCAGGACATGCCGGAGATCTCTGCTGACCTACTCAGGTTTTTCGAGTTTGTACTAAACAAGAAAGTCTCAGAGCTTCGTGCCGCACCGAGACATTCTACTCGGACGTCTCCGGCCCCCTCCGTCTCAATCATCAAACTGCGACTTCCAGAGAGACGAAATTACCGATCAAGACTGGAGCGCATTGACTTTCGCACTCGAAAGTTTAATCGCGCCTGCGCTTTTGGTCAATTCGTCGAAATCGCCGCAGGCCCCGGTCGCGTGATCGAACTCTCGAGCGATGGCTATTTGGCGTCAGCACGAGATGGGCACACAGAATTTTTTGCACATGTTCGAGGCGACTCCATGGCCGACACTCTCGTGAGGGGTGATATGGTCGTGCTTCGAAAGAAGGACTTCCTCCTTGGTCGCACTGTGGACAACATGCTGCCCGCCGAGGCGTTCCTCGGCAATATTCGCAATGGCGGCGTGTACGCCATTGCGATCAACGAGCATATAGAGATGGCCTCGTACACGCTGAAGCGTGTTCAGGTATCGAGGCTTACCGATGGACGATGGCTGTGCGAGATTAGCGCTGACAATCCGGAGGCTGAGTGGGGTGATCGCGGAACAGTTGTAATTCACCGTCACGACTCGATACACTTTGCGGCAGAACTTGTTGGTTTAGTGGATGCCGAGTCGGCCGATGGGGCACTGGCTGCCATGTCGGGGGAGCAAGAATATCAATGGACCGAGTAGCGAAGAGTTTCTCCGAGAGCTAAGCAACCTCGCAAAACATCCATACGACCAGGAACGAGCGGGACCTGGCGACAATGTACTAACGATACCCCATCATGGTGATGATCACATCCTCGGGACACACGCGGTCGGTCTCGACTTCGAAACCGTGATCGACCAGCATCCGCTGGACGCGCTCGGCCCTCCCCTCGAAATCGTGGAGCTCGATGGCGATCGTCCGGATCTTGCCCCAGTCCCCAGGGCGGATGCCCTCCAGCACGTCGAGCTCGGCCTTCTCCGCGTCCACCTTGAGCACGTCGATGCGCTCGAGCCCCTCCCGCGCCATGAACCCGGAGAGCGTCGTCAGCGGGCAGGTCACGCGCGTCATGCCGCGCTTCATCCACCAGCCGTGACCGTCGATGAGCGCCGAGTTCACCGAGCGCGGGAGATACCTCATGTACGCCGGCAGCTCCGCGTGGTGCTTGTCGCATATCCGACGATCGTAGATGGCCGCGAGCGTCGCCTCCTTGTCGTCGCTCGCCATCATGTCGTACATGCTCGAGATCGCGCTCTGGCGCGGCGAGTAATGGAACGTCGCCTCCCCCGCCGCCCGCCCCAGGCCCGCGCGGTGCGCGCGGACCCGCTCGGACCAGGGCCGCACGTTCCTCGTGAGGAGCTCGAACGTCTCCGGGATCGGCTCGAAGCAGTGAATCCGCGCTCGACCCCGGGTGCGCTGGAGGACCTCGATCGCGAAGATCCCGATGTTGGCGCCGACGTCGACGACCGTCACCTCGTCCGCAGCGAGCGCGCCCAGCAGCCTCGGGCGAAAGTAGCCCTGCACCTGCTGGTACAGCGTCCTCGCCATGTCGGGCACGCGATCGTGCACGACCCTCCGGTTCGGCAGCGTGATCATGAAGGTCTTCATCTCGATGGCTCCCGTCGCCCCGCGGCCGCTCGCGCCGCGGATGCACCTCTCTGGACGCCGATCACCGGACCGCGCCCGCCACGTCCCGCAGGAACGCGATCACGTCGGCCGCGAGCCGCTCCACGGTCGCGAGCTCGTGCACGTTCGCGCTGTAGCGCCACCGGAACACGAGCTGCCCCCCGCGCACCAGGACGTGACACTCGAGCAGGTTGAACCGGAGGTTCGTCGCCGGCTCGTCGTATCCCGTGCTCTCCGCCGCCATGCGCATCACCGAGCCCGGGCCGGGCTCGTCGATCTGCCCCTGGTAGTTGAACAGGATCCCCGGCCGCTTCCGGAGCCGCCCGAGCGCCGCGGAGAGCTCGGCGTCGCCGCCGAGGTACCGGAGCAGGTTGTAGCCGTGTCCCCCGCTCGGGACGCGCTCGATCTGCTGGCTCAGGTCGAGCAGCGCCGCGACGGGCTCTCGCGCGCTCGGGCGCCGGAGCACGAGCACCCGCTCGGCGCTGAGCCACCCCACCGTGCGCGACACGTCGAGATCCGGGCGATGGGGCATGAGATCTCGGCCCGCGTGGAGCACCATGACGTCCTGCCACGCGCGCCCCGTCCAGCCGGTCACGCCGCGGAGCAGCGCGGCGATGAGCGCGCTCTCCGTGCTCACGCCGAGCCGCGCGGGCACCTCCCGCAAGAGGGCTCTGGACTCGCGCTCCGGGAGCGAGGCCCAGTGATCCCGGATCGACGCCACCGTGTACCGATGGCGCGTCGACGGGTGATCCGCCGGGAGCAGGTCGATCTCGCCCCAGGGCAGCCCGAGCCAGTACCCCCGCTCGGCCGGCACCAGCTCGTCCTGGACCCAGCGCTCGAGCGCCCGCGCCCAGCGGCCGATCGAGGTCCCCACGGGCGGTAGACGAGCCTCCGCCGCCGCGGTGAGCTGGTCGTAGATCGCCTGCAGATCGCGCGCGACGAGCACGATCGACATCCAGTCGACCACGAGGTGGTGCGCGTTGAGCCACAGCCGGCCACGCCCCGCCTCGTCCCACCGGAAGTACACGATCCGGAACAGCCGCCCGCGATCGAGCGCGTGGCCGTCCTGCAGGCGATCGCAGCGCCGCTCGAGCGCCGCCGCGCGCTCCTCCTCCGGCAGCCCGGACAGGTCCACGCACGTGAACGGCGCCTCGGTGAAGGGCGGATCGATCCGCTGGAGAAAGCCGCCGGGGGCGCGCTCGAAGCGCGCGCGGAGCGCCTCGTGGCGGTTCACGACGCGCAGGGCGGCGCGCCCGAGCCGGTCGAGATCGAGCGGCGCCGTGACCTCGAGCAGGAGGTTGACGTTCCAGCGCTCCGGCCGGCCGCGATGATCGACCTGCTCGAGGTACCAGCGCTGCAGCGGGGTGAGCGGCCGCTCCCCGGACGGGTCGTCGTCGTCGAGGACCGGGCTCGCCGCCGCGGGGCGCTGCGCCACGAGCCCGGCGACGGTCTGGTGCTGGAAGAGCTGCCGCGGCGTGATGTCGAACCCCGCCTCGCGCGCCCGGTCCACGAGGGCGATGCCCAGGAGCGAGTCGCCGCCGAGCGCGAAGAAGTTGTCGTCCACGCCCACCCGATCGAGCTTGAGGACCTCGGCCCAGAGCGCCGCCATCCGCCGCTCGGCCTCCGAGGACGGCGCCCGGGTCGCCGGGCCGGCCGCCTGGCCCCGGGAGCGCGCGCGATCGAGGAGCGCGGTCCGATCGACCTTGCCGTTGGCCGTCAGGGGCACGCGATCCAGCGCGACCCAGGCGCCGGGCACCATGGTCCGCGGCAGCCTGGCCGCGAGGAAGTCCGAGAGCGCCCGCGGCTCGACGGACGCCCCCGGCGCGGGCACGTAGCAGGCGACGAGGCGCTTGCCCCCGGCCGGGGCCGTGTCCACGACGACCACCGCGCGCTCGACGCCGGGATGCCGCGCGAGCGCGGCCTCGATCTCCCCGAGCTCGATGCGGTTGCCCTGGATCTTGACCTGGAAGTCCTCGCGGCCGACGAACTCGATGTTCCCGTCGGGGAGATACCGCCCCAGGTCTCCTGTCCAGTAGAGCCGCTCGCCCGTGTCGGGGTGCTCGATGAAGCGCTCCGCGGTCTGCGCGGGATCGCGGTGGTACCCGCGCGCGAGGCAGACGCCGCCGACGTACATGCGGCCCGTGACCCACTCCGGACAAGGCCGCATGCGCGCGTCGAGGACGTGGACGCGCTGGTTCCTGAGCGGCTTGCCGTAGGGGATGCTCGTCCAGGTCGGGTCCACCTCGCCGATGGGATAGAAGATCGACCAGATCGAGGTCTCCGTCGGTCCCCCCGAGCCGATGACCCGAGCCCCCGGGCAGGCGCGGCGGATCCGGTCGGGCAGGGGCACGGGGATCCAGTCGCCGCTCAGGATGACCCACCGCAGGGAAGCGCAGGCCCGCGCGCCGGCGCCGAGGTGCTCGACCAGCATCTGCATCAGCGCGGGCACCGAGTTCCACACCGTGACGCCGTGCGCGTCGATGAGGTGCCGCCAGTGCGCGGGATCCCGCAGGCCCTCCGGCGAGGGGACGACCAGCGCGCCCCCGGCGCCGAGCAGCCCGAAGAGGTCGTACACCGACAGGTCGAAATGCGCCGCCGAGAGCGCGATCGCGCGGTCCGACGGCGAGATCTGGAGGCGCTCGTTGAACTCCAGGATCGTGTTCAGCGGCCCGCGGTGGTCCAGCGCCACGCCCTTCGGCTTGCCCGTGGATCCCGACGTGAACAGCACGTACGCGAGATCGTCCGGCCCCTGGGCCGCCGGGAGCGGGGCGTCGTCCTCCGACGCGAGCGCGCCCTCGTCGTCGACCACGACCAGCCGGGCCCGCTCGGGCCAGGCCGGCGACGCGGCCAGGCGCGCCTGCGTGACGACGATCTCGGCCTCCCCCTGGTCCAGGACGGCGCGGATGCGCTCCGCCGGCCACTCCGGATCCACGGGCAGGTACGCCGCCCCCGACTTGACGACGCCCAGGATCGCCGCGATCTGCTCCCAGCCCTTCACCGCCGCCACCGCGACGAGCGCGTTCGGCCGGGCGCCGAGCCGGCGGAGCCGCCGCGCGATCGCGTTGCTGAGCCGGTCGAGCTCGCCGTAGCTCAGCGTCCGCTCGGGACCGATGACCGCCGGCGCGTCGGGCCGGAGCGCCGCGCGCCGCACGAAGCCGCTGTGCAGGAGCTCGTCGGGCAGCGCCCGGACCGCGCCGTTGACGCGCGCGCGGATCGCCCGCTGCCGCGCCGGCAGCGCGACCGGCGTGGCCTCGTGCCAGGGCGCGTCCCCCTGCGCGAGCCGCGTCAGGAGCGCCTCGTACGCCTCGAGCAGGTCCGCGGGGAGGCCCTCGGGGAAGAGCGCCTCGGCGGCGCTCCACGAGAGGGCGGCCCCGCCCCCGTCCCATCGCGCCTCGAGCGCCAGGCAGGCGCCCGGCGCGGCGGCGCCGCCGCGCTCGCCAGGAGAGGGCGCGGGGACGCGCAGCCGGAGGGCGGCGCCGCCGGGGTGATGCTCGCCCTGCGGCGCGGGCGCGCCCCTGGCCGCGAGGGCCCCGTCGATGGCCCGCGCGAGGCGCGCGAGCGTCACCTCGCCTTCCGGGATCCCCTCGAGGTGGCCGCCGCCCGAGCCGATCTCCACGTCGATCGCGCCGCTGTCCCCGCGCGACGGCGCGCGCGCGGCCTGGAACGTCATGGCCAGCGGCGACGTGCTCCAGTACGCCACGACCTCGGCGAACGCCGCGGCGACGGCCGCCGCCGGGCTGACCCCCGCCCTCGTCGCGCGCTCGGCCAGCCCGCGGACGACGCCGCCGTCGAGGCGCAGCGCGCGCCGGACGAGCCGGACGGGCTCCCCTCCGGCCAGGCCCCGCGCGAACGGGAGCGCGGGCGCCGAGAGCGCGCCGCGCCCGGGCGCCGGCGCCGCGAGGGGCTCGCCCTGGAGGAGCGCGGAGATCCGGGTGTCCGCCCGCCGCGCGGCCTCGACCAGGATGCGCTCGAAGAGCGCGGCGTGACGCGCGATCGTCTCGCCCTCGAACAGCGCCGTGTCGTACTCGAAGTGCCCGCTCAGGCACGATCCGTCGTGCTGCATCGACAGCGTGAGGTCGTACTGCGCGGTCCCGGGGTCGAGATCGATCGGGGTCACCCGCGCCCCGCCCAGCGTGATCGGCTCGGGCACCCTGGGCTGGAACGCGAACATCACCTGGAACAGCGGCGTCCGGCCGAGATCCCGCTCCGACCGGAGGGCGTTCACGAGCCGCTCGAACGGGATCTCCGCGTGCGCGAAGATCCGCACGGCCGTGTCCCGCACCCGATCCAGGAGCGCGGCGAACGTCGGATCGCCCTCCAGCCTCCCGCGGAACACGAGCGTGTTCACGAAGCACCCGATGACGTCCTCGAGCTCGGGGCGGTCGCGCCCCGCGATCGGGGTACCGACGAGGAGGTCCGTCTGCCCGCCGAGGCGGTGGAGCAGCGCGAGGAACCCGGCCATCAGCGTCATGAACGGCGTGGCGCCGCGCTCGCGGCCGAGGCGCTCGATCGCCCCGGTCAGCTCCCGCGAGAACCGGAAGGGGTGGCGCGCCCCCGCGTACCGCTTCTCCTCGGGGCGCGGGTGATCCGTCGGCAGGTCGAGCGCGTGGCTCGCCCCCGCGAGCTCGGCCTCCCAGAACTCGAGCTGCTCGCCCCGCGCCGCGCCGTCCCAGCACCGCCGCTCCCAGAGGGCGTAGTCGCCGTACTGGACCGGGAGCTCGCCGAAGCTCGGGCGCTCGCCCTGCTCGATCGCGGCGTACGCGGCGGCGAGCTCGCGCACGAAGATCTCGTGCGACCAGCCGTCGGTCACGATGTGGTGCATCGCGAACGCGAACAGGCTGCGCTCGTCGCCGATCCGCACGAGCTCGGCCCGCGAGAGCGGGCCGCTCGCGAGGTCGAAGGGGCGCGCGACCACCTCCCGCAGCCGCGCGACGGCCGCCGGGGCGCGCGCCTCCTCGGCGAGCCCGCGGTGGTCGGTGACCCGGAAGTCGATCGCCGCGGGCGCCTGCACGATCTGGACGGGCGCCCCGCCCACGGCGCGGAACACGGTGCGGAGCGCCTCGTGCCGCGCAATCACCGCGCGGAGCGCCCCCTCGAGGGAGCGCTCGCAGAGCGGCCCCTCGAGGACGGCGGCCGAGCCGACGTTGTACGCGCCGGTCCCGGGCGCCAGCCGGTCGAGGAACCAGAGCCGGGTCTGCGCGAACGACAGGGGGACCACCGCCGCCGGATCCCGCCGGCGCAGCGGCGGGCGCGCCGAGGACGCCGTGAGCTGCCCGATCGCCTCGGCCAGATCGGCGAGCGCCGGCCTGTCGAACAGCCACCGCAGCGGGACCTCGAGCCCCGCGCGCTCGCGGAGGCGGGAGACGACGCGCATCGCGAGCAGCGAGTGGCCCCCGAGCTCGAAGAAGCGATCGGTCCGGCTCGGGGCGCGCCCGAGGAGCTCCTCCCACACGGCGGCCACGAGCCGCTCCGCGTCGGTCGACGGCGGCTCCCGGTCCCGCTCTCGCGCCGCCGCGCCCCCCTGCTCGCCCGGGTCGGGGAGCGCGTTCCTATCGATCTTGCCGTTCGGCGTCTGCGGCAGCCGGGGCAGCGCGACGAAATGCGCCGGGACCATGTACTCGGGGAGCGAGGCGCGCGCGTGCGCCCTGAGCGCGTCGGGCGTCGCCCCCTCCGCCGCCGGCACGTAGTAGGCCACGAGCACGCCCTCGCCCACCGCGTCCCGGCGCGCCGCGCACACGCACTCCGCGACGCCGGGGTGCCGCGCGACGGTCACCTCGATCTCGCCGAGCTCCACGCGATAGCCGCGGATCTTGACCTGATGATCGAGCCGGCCGAGGTACTCGATGAGGCCGTCGTGCGTGATCCGGGCGAGATCGCCGGTCCGGTACATCCGCGCGCCCGGCTCGTCCGAGAACGGATCGGGGAGGAACCGCTCCCGGGTGAGCTCGGGCCGGTCGTGGTAGCCGCGGGCGAGGCCCGCCCCGCCGATGACGAGCTCCCCGGCCACGCCGATCGGGAGCCGATTCCGCCGGTCGTCGAGGATGTAGACGCGCGTGTTGGCGATCGGCGTTCCGAGGGTGATCCGCGCCGGATCGTCGATGCGCGCCACGGCGGACCACACGGTGGTCTCCGTCGGGCCGTACATGTTCCAGAGGGCGCCCACGCGCGCCCGGAGCGGCCCGGCGAGATCCCGCGGCAGGGCCTCGCCGCCCGCGAGCGCTCGGAGGCGCGGGCTGCCCGTCCACCCGGCCGCGAGGAGCAGCCGCCAGGTGCTCGGCGTCGCCTGCATCACCGTGGCCCCGGAGCGCTCCAGCGCCCCGACGAGCGCGGCGCCGTCCCGCGCCTCGGCCGCGGACAGGAGGACCGTCCTCGCGCCCACGCTGAGCGGCAAGAACAGCTCCAGGACGAAGATGTCGAACGACGCCGTGGTCACCGAGAGCAGCACGTCGTCGGCGTCGAGGCCGGGCCTGTCCTTCATGGCCCAGAGGAAGGTCACGACGCTGCGGTGCTCGACCTCGACGCCCTTGGGGCGCCCGGTCGAGCCCGACGTGTAGAGGATGTACGCGAGGTCCCGGCTGCTCGCCGGGGCCACGGGGGGCGCCTCGTCCGGATCGGTCTGCGCCTCGAGGTCCTCGAGGAGCAGGACGCGCCGGGGCGCGCCGGCGATCTCGAGGCGGAGCGCGCGCTCCGTGAGCAGGACGGCGCTGCCCAGATCGCTCAGGATGAACGCGATGCGCTCGCCCGGCAGCGCGGGATCCAGCGGCACGTACGCGCCGCCCGCCTTGAGGATCGCGAGCAGCGCGACGACGAGCCCGGGCGAGCGCTCCAGGCAGACGGCGACGGGGACGCCCGGGCCGACGCCCTCCGCGCGCAGCCGCCGCGCGAGCCGGGTCGCGGCGCGATCGAGCGCCCCGTAGGTGATCTCCTGCCCTGCGAACACGAGCGCGACGCGCTCCGGGCCGCGCTGCGCCTGCCGCTCGAAGAGCTCGTGGACGCGCGCGTCCGCGGGGAAGGGGCGCTCGGTGCGGTTCCACTGCTCGAGGCGCCGCGCGTCGTCCTCGGGCACGATCGGCAGGTCGAGCACGGCCGCCTCGGGCCGGGCGACCGACGCGCGGAGGAGCGCCTCGTAGCTCCTCAGCAGCCGGTCGGCGGTCTCGCGGCGGAAGAGGTCGGTGTTGTACTCGAGATCGAGCCGGAGGCCCTGCGGGCGGTCCCACGCCTCGATCGTCCAGTCGACCTTCGACGCCCTCGCCGGGACCTCCACCGGCTCGGCCGTGAGCCCCGTGAACGCCGGCAGCTCGGCCGCCGCGCTCTGGAGGATGAGCATCGTCTGGAACAGCGGCGGGTGCGACGGGCTCCGCTCGGGCTTCAGCGCCTCGACGAGCAGCGCGAACGGCAGCTCGGCGTGCGCCAGGGCGTCGAGCGTGTCGCGCCGGGTCCTCTGGAGGAGCTCCAGGAACGTGGGGTTGTCCGAGAGGTCGGCGCGGAGCGCGAGGTTGTTGACGAACATCCCCGCGAGCGGCTCGATCTCCCGCGCCGTCCGCCCGGCGACCGGCGACCCGACCACGACGTCCGGCCGCCGCGTGTACCGGCAGAGGAGCGTCTGGTACGCGGCGAGGAGGGCCATGAACAGGGTGACGCCCTCCCGCTGGCACAGGGCCTTGAGCGACTCGCACAGCGCGCGCGGCAGCGTGAGCGACGTCCTCGCCCCGCGGTAGGTCTGCGTCGCCGGGCGCGGCGCGTCGAGCGGGAGCTCGAGGAGGCCGGGCGCGCCGCGCAGCCGCTCCTCCCAGTACCCGAGCTCCCGCTGGAGGCGCTCCTGCGTCCACTGGCCGCGCTGCCAGACGGCGTAATCCCCGTACCGGACGGGCAGCTCGGGGAGCTCCGGGGCGCGCCCCGCGACCAGCGCGTCGTAGAGGGCGCCGAGCTCCCGGATCAGCACGCCCCACGTCCAGTGATCGCTCGCGATGTGGTGCGTCACGAGGAGCAGGACGTGCTCCTCCGCGGAAAGGCGGTGGAGGACGGCCCGCAGGAGGTGGCCGCGCTCGAGGACGAACGGCGCGTGGGCCGCCTGCGCGCACCGCTCGGCGAGCTCCCGCTCGCGGGCCGCCGGATCCATCGAGGACAGGTCCGTGAGCGCCACGGAGACCGCGGCCGCCGGCAGCACCTCCTGGTACGCGTCCCCGGCGTCCTCGTCGAAGCGCGTCCGCAGGATGTCGTGCCGCTCGGCGAGGCGCGAGAGCGCGCCCTCGAGCGCCGCGCCGTCGAGCGCGCCGCGGAAGCGCACCGCCGCGTGCAGGTTGTACGCCGGGCTGTCGGGCGCGTAGCGGTACAGGAACCAGAGCCGCTGCTGCGCGAACGACAGGGGGAAGCGCGTCCGCGCCCCGGTCCGCACCGGCCCCGGGGCCGCTCCGTCCGCGCGAGGGCGCCTCTGCTTCAACGTCGCGACGAGCGCCCTGAGCTCCTCGGACGACAGGCCTTTGATCCGCTGCGCTAGCTCGGTCACCTTCGCGCTCCTCTTCCGGCTCCGGTGCGTT
Source organism: Sorangium sp. So ce1036 (assembly GCF_051369805.1). Taxonomy (NCBI): domain Bacteria; kingdom Pseudomonadati; phylum Myxococcota; order Polyangiales; family Polyangiaceae; genus Sorangium; species Sorangium sp. So ce1036. Next base: position 1,185,200 of record NZ_JBBMOX010000002.1, on the reverse strand, counting down.
CCCCCGCCTCAGGACGGCTCGTCGGCGGGGGCGGCGCCGCCCGCCAGGAGCTCGAGCTCCTCGAGCCGCGCGGCGAGCGCGCCCGTGATCTTCTCCGCGACCCGGGCGACGGTCGCCCCCTCGAACAGGTCGCGCGTCGACAGGTCGATGTCGAACGCCTCCTTGATGCGCGAGAGGGCCTGGACGGCCAGGAGCGAGTGCCCCCCGAGCTCGAAGAACGCATCGTGGATGCCGATCGGCCGGCGGCCGAGCAGCTCCTCCCATTGCGCGGCGAGCGTTCGCTCGATCTCGTCGCGGGGTAGCTCGTCCTCCCGGAGCGCGCGCGCCGACGCCGCGGGCGGCGCGACCCGGGCGAGGCGCCGCTGCTCGACGAGCGACGAGAGCTCGTGCGGCGACACCACGATCTGCTCGGGCCCGGCGAGCGCGAGGACCTGCTCGATGGCCTGGATGCCGTCCGCGGGGTCGATGCCCGGCGCGGTCCTCTGCGCCGGTGCGGAGAGCGCGGCGCCGGCGTCGCCCTGGACGCGCTCGAGCACGAAGCCCTCGATGGCGGCGATGACGCGCCCCTGCTCGTCGAACAGCGTCACGTCGGCGGAGAGCGCGCGCCCGGGCGCGGTGTCGTCGCGGCGCAGGCGAGCGTGGCTGAACAGCCTCGCGGGGGTGGGCGCGAGGCACACGACGCGGCCGCACGCCACGGGGAGATAGGCCCCCCGGGGGTCGAGCGCGGCGGCGATGGCGGTCGCCACGTCGAGCAACGCCGGGTGCAGGCCGTACTCGGCCAGGTCGGACGCGAGCTCCGGGCGCAGCGAGAGGAGAGCGAGCGCCTCGTCGCCCCCGACATGGAGCGATTCGATGCTGTCCCAGCGAGGCCCCCACCGCATGAGCCCGCTCGCGTTCACGGCCTCGAACAGCCGCCACGACGAGGCCGGGCCGCAGCGCTCGCGGATCGACGCGACGTCCACGACCGGGCGCGCGGCGTCCTCGTCCGCCCGGGTCCAGGAGCCCGACGCGATCCGGCCCTCGGGCCCGTCCAGGTCCGGGACGGCGATGGAGAAATCGGTCCGCGCCCCGCGCTGCCGGATCGTCAGGCAAACGGACCGCGGCGCGCCGTCCTCCACGCGGCAGGGGGCGTGGAACCGGAGATCGTGGATGGCGACGGCGCGCAGCCCGGTGAGCGCGGCCGCCGCACGCGCCATCTCGAGGAGCGCCGCGCCGGGCACCACCGCGTCCTCGCGCATCCGGTGCTCGGCCACGGTCCAGTCGCGCGCCAGGCTGAACGCCTTGTGGAACGCCCGCGGCGAAGGCGCCGCGCCCTCGACCCGGTCGATCAGCGGGTGCGGCCCCCGGCGCCGCGACGCGGGCCCCGGCCCGAGCGGCCCCGCCGCGGTGATCCCGGCCCTCGCCGCCATGCCGACCTGCGCCCAGCCGTCCCAGGCGATGGCGAACCCGGGGTTGCCGGTCTGGTCGTGGTACGCGCCGGCGAAGGCGTCGAGGAACGCGTTCGCGGCGGCGTAGTCGGCCTGGCCGATCGCCCCGACGTGGGAGAAGATCGACGAGCACAGCACGAGGAACGCCTGCGGCTCCTGCGCGAGCTGCGCGGCGAGGTTCCACGTGCCCGCGGTCTTCGGCGACAGGACCCGGAGGAGCTCCTCGTCCGTCCTTCCGCGCAGCGGGCCCGCGCCCGGGATCCCGGCGCAGTGGAAGACGCCGTCGATGCGCCCGAAGCGCGCCCTCGCCTCGGCGAACACCCGATCGACGTCCTCTCGCACGGCCACGTCCGCGGCGGCGACGAGCAGCTCGGCGCCTTCCTCCTCGAGCCGCCCGAGGACGTCGAGGATCTCGGCGACGGCGGCGCGCGCGTCGTCGCGCTCGCGGTACTGCGGCCATGCGGGCCGCGGCGGGAGCGGCGTCCGCCCGATCAGCACGAGCCTCGCCGCGTGGGTGCGCGCGAGGTGCTCGGCGAGGCGGAGCCCGATCCCGCCGAGGGCGCCCGTGATCACGTAGACGCCCCGCGCGCGCAGGCGCGACGGGCCCGGCGCGCGGGCGAGCGGCTCGAACGTCGGGATCCAGCGCTGCTGCGCGCGCAGGAGCACGAGGTCGTGCTCGGCGTCGGCCAGGAGCTCGCCGGAGAGCGCCCGGGCCCACGGCGCGCTCGCCCCCGCGCCCTGCGGGGTGAGCACGTCGACGACGCGGCAGCGGAGCGACGGGAGCTCGCTCGGCAGGCTGCGGCAGAGGCCGATGAGGGCCGCCTGGTCGGGCGCGTGCCTCGCCTCGCCGGCGACCGCGTGTGCCTCCCGGGTCACGACGGTCAGCTCGAGGTCCGCCGCGCGCGCGCCCGTGAGCGCGTCGGCGAGGCTCCGCGCGAGGGCGCACACGCTGAGCACGCCCCGCGAGAGGGCCTCCTCGGGGCGCGCGCCCGGGTCCGGCAGCGCGCTCCACAGGTGCACGATGCGGCGGGGCGAGAGGCCTCGCGCGTCGAGGGCCGCGAGGAGCTCCCGGAAGTCGCGCTCGCTGTCGGGGCGCACGACGAACGCGCCGGGGCTCGGCTCCGCGAAGCCCGGCCCGGGCCGCACGGGGAGGAGCCGGACGCCCGCGGCGCGGAGCTGCTCCTCCAGCGCGCGCGCGCCGTCGTGCTCGTCGGCGAGGAGCAGCCACGGCCGCTCGCGCGCCCGCTCGGACGCCGGCGCGGCCTGGAGGAGGCGCGACCACCGCAGCCGGAACAGCCGCGCGCTGCCCGCGCGCGCGGGGGCCTCCCGCTCCGCCGCGCGCGCGGGCGGCTCGGGGGCCGCCGCCTCCACGACGTGGCGCGTGCGCTCGAAGGGGTAGGTCGGCAGCGGCACGCGGCGCGCCTGCGCGCGCGGGGACACCCTGGGCCAGCGCAGGTCGGCGCCGCGCGCCCACAGCGCGCCCATCGCCTCGAGCAGCACCTGCCGGTCCTTGCCGGCCTCGCCGGGCCCGGGCAGGACAGGGACCGCCGCGCTGCCCTCCACCCCCCGGAGCTGCGCGCGCACCAGCGAGCACAGGGTCGAGCCCGGCCCGACCTCCACGAACAGGTGCGGCTCCCCGCCCTGGAGCAGCGCCCTCACGCCGTCCGCGAACCGGACCGTGCGCCGCAGGTGATCCGCCCAGTACTGCGGGCTGCGCGCCATGGCGTCCGTCATCCGCTCGCCCGTGACGTTGGAGAGGAGGGGGATCCGGGGCTCGCGCAGCGGGATCCCGGCCATCACCTCGCGAAACTCGAGCAGGATCGGCTCGGTCACGTGGGAGTGGAAGGCGTGGGAGGTCTGGAGCCGCCGGCCGCGCACCCCGCGCGCGCCGAGCCGCGCCTCGTACTGCGCGACGGCCGCCTCGCCGCCGGCCACGACGCAGAGCTCTGGCGCGTTCACCGCGGCCAGCGAGAGCTCCGCGGGCAGGCCGTCGAGCACCGCCCGTTCGGAGAGCGGCACCGCGAGCATCGCCCCGCGCGGCAGCGATTGCATGAGCCGCGCCCGCGCGGCGACCGCCCGCAGCGCGTCGTCGAGCGAGAGCACCCCCGCGACGCAGGCCGCGGCGAGCTCGCCCACGCTGTGGCCGAGGAGCGCCCTCGGGCGGACGCCCAGCGACTCGATCCACCGGGCCACGGCGACCTCGAGCACGAACAGCGCCGGCTGGGCGATCCCGGTGTCCCGGAGCGCGTCGCTCGATCCGTCGAACGCGACGCGGCGCACGTCGACGCCGAGGAGCGGCTCCAGCTTCCCCGCGCACTCGTCGACGATCTCGCGGACGAGGGCGTGCTCCTCGTAGAGCCACCGGCCCATCCCCGGGTGCTGGCTCCCCTGCCCCGTGAACAGCATCACGACGCCCGCGTCCTCGGCGCCCGCCGCACGCCCCTCGCCGGCGCCCGCCGCACGCCCCTCGCCGGCGCGCCGCAGCCGCGCGACGGCCTCGGACAGCGAGGAGGCCACCACGTGGTCGCGGCGCGAATGCCGCCGCCTCCCCTCGAGCAGCGTGAACGCCACGTCGCGCAAGGAGAGCTCGCCGTGGCGCTCCAGGTGGTCGGCGAGGCGCGACCGCAGGCGGGAGAGCGCCGCGTCGGTCCGCGCCGAGAGGACCAGGAGCTCGCCCTCGCCGCCGGGCGCCGCCTCGTAGCGCGGGCCCTCCTGCAGGACGACGTGCGCGTTGGTCCCCCCGATCCCGAACGAGCTCACGCCGGCCCGGCGGGGGACGCCGCCCCGCGGCCAGGGGCGGAGCTCCGTGTTCACGAAGAACGGCGTGCGGTCGAGGGCGAGCTCGGGGTTCGGCGTCTCGTGGTGGATCGTGGGCGGGATCTGCTCGTCGCGGAGCGCCAGCACCGCCTTGATGAGCCCGACGATCCCCGCCGCCGTGCCCGCGTGCCCGAGGTTCGCCTTGACCGACCCCAGCGCGCACCGGCCGAGCGGGCCGGGGTCGCGCCGGAACGCCTGCTCCAGGGCGCGGATCTCGATGGGATCGCCCAGCGGCGTGCCGGTCCCGTGCGCCTCGATGTACCCGAGGGTGCCCGGGCGGACGCCGGCCACCGCGTGCGCCATGGTGATCACCGACGCCTGCCCCTCGACGCTCGGGGCGGTGTAACCGACCTTCGCCGATCCGTCGTTGTTCGTCGCGGAGCCGAGGACGATCGCGTGGATGAAATCCCCCTGATCGAGCGCGTCCTCGAGCCGCTTGAGCAGGACCGCGCCGGCCGCGTCGCCGAACACGGTGCCCGCGGCCCCCGCGTCGAACGGGCGGCAGCGGCCGTCGGGGGAGAAGGGCCCGCCGCGCTCGTACAGGTACCCGCGGCGCTGCGGGAACATGAGCGAGACGGCGCCCGCGATCGCCATGTCGCACTCGAGGGCGCGCAGGCTCTGGCACGCCTGGTGGACGGCCACGAGCCCGGTCGAGCACGCCGTCTGGACGGTGACGCTCGGGCCCTTCAGGTCGAGCTTGTACGAGACGCGCGTCGCCAGGTAGTCCTTCTCGCTCGCGATCAGGAGCTCCAGCCCCTCCGCGGCGTCGAGCGCGACAGGCAGCGCGCGCTGGTGCTCGAGGAGGTAGGTGTTCAGGCTCGCGCCGGCGAAGACGCCGATCCAGCCGGCGTACCGCGCCGGGTCGTAGCCCGCGTGCTCGAGCGCCTCGTGCGCGCACTCGAGGAACAGCCGCTGCTGCGGATCCATCCACTGCGCTTCGCGATCGCTGTAGCCGAAGAAGCCCGCGTCGAACCCCTCGGGGTCCTCGACGCAGGGCCGCGCCTTGACGTACCGCGGGTCCTCCACGCGCGCCCGGGGGACCCCGGCGGCGAGCAGCTCCTCGTCGGTGAAGCGCGCGATGGACTCCTTGCCCTCGCACAGGTTCCTGAAGAACGCCTCCGGATCGCTCGCCTGCGGGAACCGCCCGCTCAGCCCGATGATCGCGATGGCGTCGCGAAGCTCTCCGAGCTCCCGCATGCTCACCCCTCCTGCCTGTTCCGGCGCGCGGCCTGCTCCTCGGCGAGCGCGCGCCGCCCGAGGCCGCGCTCGCGCTGCCGCTGGGCGCGCAGGGCGACGGCGTCGAGCCTCGCGTCCTCGGCCGCCCGCGGCGCCGCCGGGTCGTCCGCCCCGCTCCCCCCGTCCCCTCCGGCCGAGAGGGCGGCCCTCGGCCCGAGCGTCCTCAGATACGCGGCCTGTCGGGCCACGGTCGGGTGCTCGAAGAGGCGCACCAGGGCGACGTCGACGCCGAGGCGCTCCCGGAGGGCCCGCGCCACCCCGACGAGCAGGAGCGAGTCGCCCCCGATCTCGAAGAACCTGTCGTCGCGCCCCACGGCCGGCCTGCGGAGCGCCTCGGCCCAGATGCGCGCGATGGCGTCTTCGAGGTCGTCGTTCGCCGCGACCTCCGCGCTGGCCGGGCTTCCCCCCTCCGCGTGCGCGCCGAGCGCGCGAGGCGCCGCCGCGCGCTCGGCGCCGGGGCGCGCCCCGGGGAGCTCGTCGACGACGACGACCCGGACCGGCCGCTCCTGCCAGCGCTCGGCGAGGTAGGCCGAGAGCTCCTCCGCGAGCTGCCCGGGCGAGCGCTCCTGCGGCGCCGCCGGCCGGATCGGCCGCTCCGCCGCGGCGCGCACCGCGAGATCGACCATGGCGCGCAGCCCCTCCGACGCGCGGGCCAGCGCCTCGACCGTCGTGTCCGCGGGCGAGATGGCCCCGCCGACGAGGCCGTGCAGGTACTCGTGCCGGGGCCCGACCTTGAACAGACGGGCGACGGACGCGAAATCGAACCCGCCCGTCTGGCACAGGCCCAGATCCAGGTCCGGCGCCGACGCCTCGAGCAGGTGGGCGATGATCCCGGCCTCCATGAGGCAGAAATCGCGCGCCATGGCGCCGTAAACCGGCTCGATCGCGCCGAGGTCCGCCACGAGGAGCACGCTGAAGGCCGAGCTCTCGAACGCCGGCGCGTTGATCCCCGCGTGGGCAGAGACGTCGATGTGCGCCCCGATCTCGATGGGGACGAGCTCGTGCCGCTCCGGGTGATAATAGAACGTGCCGCCCGGGACCCGCTCGATCCGGCCCGGCTTCGCATAGAGATAGACCTGCACCGGGTAGAGGCCCCCGGCCGAGGCATAGGACTGCTTGGGGACCGGATAGCCGGGCAGCTCCACCTGCGCGAGCCGCGCCAGCAGGCCGGCCAGCCGCGCGAAGGCGATGGGCTCGCTCCGGAACTGGCGATGGCTGCGCCGCCTGGCGAAGGCGCGCAGCCGGTCGTCCGCCGGCCCGGGGCCGAGGGGGATCGCGGCCCCGGCGAGATCGGCGCGGAGCGCCGGCTTGCTCAGCTTGTGAATCGTCTTCTCGATGGGATCGAGCAGCAGGGGGGCCTGCGCCGCCCCGCGCTCCCGCGCGACCACGTGCGCGAGCCACCCGCCGCTCCCGTCCGTCGCCCGCTCGAGCCGCACGTCGCGCACGCGCGGGTGCGCGCGGAGCAGCGCTTCGGGGCTCCGCTCGCCCGCCGGCTCGGCCAGGGCGCCGCGGTCGACCTTGCCGTTGCTGGTGAGCGGCAAGCACGGCAGCTCCATCAGGGCGCTCGGGACCATGTAGTCGGGGAGCTGCGAGGCGACGAACGCGCGCAGCGCGGACAGGTCGACCGCCTGGCCCGGGGCCGGCACGACGCCGGCGATAAGCCGCTTGCCGCCGCTCGCGGTGGTCCCCACCGAGGCGACGGCGCTCCCCACGCCGGGGGCCCTGAGCAGCGTCGCCTCGATCTCCTCGAGCTCGATCCTGTGCCCCTGAACCTTCACCTGGAGGTCCTCGCGCCCCAGGAACTCGATGTGTCCATCCGGCAGGGCGCGGCCCAGATCCCCGGTCCAGTACAGCCGCTCTCCGGTCTCCGGGTGCGTCACGAAGCGCTCCCGGGTCCTCTCCTCGTCGCGGAAGTAGCCGCGCGCGAGGCCCACGCCGCCAATGTAGAGGCGCCCGGGCACCCAGTCGGGGCACGCGTCCATCTGCCGGTCGAGCACGTGGAATCGCTGGTTGGCCAGCGGCTTGCCATAAGGGACGCTCTTCCAGCCCGGATCGACGCGATCGATCGGATAGGCGATGGACCAGATCGACGCCTCGGTGGCGCCCCCGAGGCCGAGGACCCGGGCGCCCGGGAACGCCGCGCGGACGCGATCGGGGAGGGACACCGGGATCCAGTCCCCGCTGAGGAGCGCCGCGCGCAGGGGGGCGCAGGGGTCGGTCCGGAGCGCGCGATCCTCGATGAGCATCTGCATCAGCGCCGGGACGGTGTTCCACAGCGTCACGCCGTGCCGGACCATCAGGTCGTGCCAGTGGCCCGGATCCCGCGTGCGCGCCGGGTGCGGCAGGACCACGGCGCCGCCCGCGGCCCACACCCCGAACAGGTCGTACACGGAGAGGTCGAAGGTCAGCGACGAGAGCGACAGGACGCGATCCGAGGCGCCCACGCCGAGCCGCGCGTTCACGTCGTCGAGGGTGTTGACGGCGCCGCGGTGCGCGATCGCCACCCCCTTCGGCGTGCCGGTGGAGCCCGAGGTGAAGATGACGTACGCGAGGTCGTCGGGCCCCTGCGCGACGTCGAGCGGCGCGTCGTCGCCTGCCCCGCCGCCCTGGGCGTCGATCGGCAGGACCTGGACGCCCGCGGGCCACCGGCCCGGCTCCGCGAACCGCGCCTGCGTGAGCACGACCTGCACCTGGCCCTGCTCGAGGATCCCCCACGCCCGATCCCGCGGCCAGCTTGGATCCACGGGCAGGTAGGCGGCGCCGGACTTCAGGACGCCGAGGACGCCGAGCGCCTGCTCCACGCCCTTCTCCGCGGCGATGGCGACGAGCGCGCCGGGGCGCGCGCCGCGCGCGCGCAGCGCCCGGCCGAGCGCGTTGCTGCGCCGGTCGAGCTCCCCGAAGGTCGTGATCCCGTCGGGCGCGATCACCGCGGGCGCGCTCGGGTCGCTCGCCGCGCTGCGGGAGAACATCGTGTGGAGGAGCGCCTCCGGCGCGGCGCGCTGCGTCCGGTTCACCGCCTCGCGGGCCGCGCGCTGCGCGGGCGGGAGCGCCGCCCTCGCCGCCTGCCGCCACGCCGCGTCGCTGCGCGAGAGCTCGGCGAGCAGGTCCTCGTAGGACTCGAGCATCGCGTCGACCATCCCTTCAGGGAAGAGCGCGTCGACGACATCCCACGAGAACGTGAGATCGCCCCGGTCCTCGGCGACCTGGTGATCGAACGCCACGTGCGGGGTCTGGCTGATGCCGAAGGCCTCCCGGCCGAGCCAGGCGAACGGCGCCCGGGCGCTCGGCCCCCCCTGGCCGAGCAGGCTCGTGAACACGACGGGCACGCCGGGCGACGCGCCGGGCGCCCGCCGCTCGCGCAGCGCGGGGATCGCCCCGACGCGCCGGTGCTCGAGCGCGCCCCAGATCTGCTCCTGGGCGGCGCGGGCCGCCTCGCAGAACGGCCGGCGCCGCCCCAGGTCGAAGCCGACGAGCGCCACGGTGGTGAAGTCGCCGACGACCTCGTAGACGTCGTCGTGCAGCGGCGGCCGCTCGAACGACGTCAGCGTCAGCGCGAACTCCGGGCGAGCGCTCCACTTCCCGATCACCTGGGCGAACGCGGCGAGCACGGCGCCCGACGGCGTGAGGCGGTGCGCGCGCGCCCGCTCCTTGATCCGCTCCCACGCGGACCGGGCGAGGCGCCCTCGTCGCCTCACGAAGCGCGGCGGCGTGACGTCCCGCGGGCTCGCCGCGAGCGGCAGCTCGGGCGCCGGCGGGAGGCTCGCGACCCGCTCGCGCCAGTACGCGACGGAGCGCGCGTAGGCGGCCGTCTGCCGGTGCCGGAGATCATCGAGGACACAGTCCCTGAAGGTCACCCCGAGCGAAGGCAGCTCGAGGTCGGGCTGCTCGTAGAGCAGCGCCAGGTCGCGCGAGAGGATGCCGACGCTCCAGGCGTCGAGCGCGAGGAGGTCCAGGTTGAGGTGCACGCGACGGCGGCCGTCCGGCAGGAGCGACACCCCGACGTCGAACAGCGGCCACGCGCCGGCGGCGAACACGCGGTGGGACAGCCGGGCCCGCGCCGCCTCGACGGCGCGCTCGGCGGCGGCCGGCGCGTCCGCGCGGTGGTCCCACACCTTCGGCCGGAAGGCGGGCACGTCCCGCTGCACGCGCTGGAGGCCGTCCGACGAGACGACGGCCCGCAGCATGTCGTGCCGCGCGATGAGCCGGCTCCACGCCCGCTCGAACCGGTCGAGATCGAGCTCGTCCCGCTCGATCTCGAGGTAGGCGTGACAGCCGACGCCGCCGAGATCGAGGCTCTCCTCGCGCCCGACCAGGTAGGCCCGTTGCACCTCGGTCTGGGGAAAGGGCGCGTGCGGGTCGCCGCGATCCGGCTCCGAGCTCGAGACGGCGGCCTCCTCCCCGGCGAGCGAGGCGCCGGCGAGCGAGGCGCCGGCGGGCGAGGCGCCGGCGGCCTCCTCCCCGGCGAGCGAGGCGCCGGCGGGCGAGGCGCCGGCGGGCGATCCGCACCAGAGTGCGCCGCTCCGGGCGAGCAGCTCCTCCAGCTCGGCGAGCGTCATCCCCTCGAACAGGCGCACGGGCGAGATCGGCGCCGCGCCGAGCCGGGCGAGGCGGTTCGCGAGCTGGACCGCCTTGAGGGAGTCGAGCCCGTACTCGACGAGGGGCACATCCCGGCGCAGCGACCCGGCCTCGACCTGCAGGACGTCCCTGGCGAGCGCCTCGAGGCGCGTGGTCGCGCCCGCTCCGGAGGTCGGCGCCGCCTCGTCCTCCGCGGGCTCGCCGTGCGCGAGCGCCGCGCCCGGCTCCCCGTCGCGGTCGTCGTGGAACACCCCGAGCGTCTCCAGCTCGCCGCGCAGGAACGCCGCCTTGCACGCCCGGCGCTGGATCTTCCCGCTGGTGGTCTTGGGGAGGCGGCGCGGGCCGAGGAGGACGATCGCGGCCACGGGCAGGCCGAACTGCTGCGCCACGGCGCGCCGCGCGGCGCGCGCGAGCTCCGCGAGGTCGAGCCCGCGCTGGCCGCGCCGGAGCTCCTGGCAGACGACGAGCGCCTCCGGCTCGCCTGCGGGCAGGCGGAGGCCGTCCTCGGGGCCCACGGCGAAGGCCGCGCCCCCGTCGGGCGCGAACGCCTCGTGGGCGCTCGCGACCGCGAGCTCGACGTCCTGTGGATAGTAGTTGCGACCCCGGACGATGATGACGTCCTTGATCCGCCCGGTGATGAACAGCTCCCCCTCGTGCAGGAAGCCGAGATCGCCGGTGCGCAGGGACGGGGGGCCGTCGCCGCCGCGCGGCCGCGCGCCGAACGACGCCCGGGTGGCCTGCTCGTTCTGCCAGTAACCGCTCACCACCGCGTCGCCGGCGACCCACACCTCGCCGACCTGCCGCTCGGGCGCGGGCTCCCGGCTGCTCGGGTCGACGATCGCGACGCGCACGCCGGGCATGGGCGCGCCGCAGCTCACGAGCTCCTGCGCGCCCGGGTCCGCCGGGGAGCACGCGCGCGCCCGCCCCTCTTGCAGCGCCGCGGCGCTCACCGCGAGGACGCGCGGCGACGGGCGCCTCGGCGCGCACGTGACCCCGAGGGTCGCCTCGGCCAGGCCGTAGGCGGGCCGCAGGACGTCGGCCCGCAGCCCGCACGGCGCGAAGGCGTCCACGAACCGGGAGAGGGTGCGCGCGCGGACGGGCTCGGCGCCGTTGATGACCGTCTCCCAGCACGAGAGATCGAGCCGGGCGCGCTGCTCGGCGGTCGAGCTCGCCACGCACAGGTCGAAGGCGAAGTTCGGCGCCGCGCTGTGCTGGCCGCGGAAGCGCGAGATCGCCTCGAGCCAGCGCAGGGGGCGGAAGAGGAACGCCGCCGGGGGCATGACATAGCACCTGCCGCCCAGGAACAGCGGAATCATGAGGCCGTAAATCAGGCCGAGGTCGTGGAAGTGCGGCAGCCACGAGACGAAGGTGTCGCCCTCCTCCAGCCCGAAGCCTTCGGCGAGCATGCGGCAGTTCCGAAGGGCGTTGTGGTGGCTCACCATCACCCCCTTCGGGCTGGAGGTCGAGCCGGAGGTGTACTGCAGGTACGCGACGTCCTCGGGGGCAGCGCGCGGCCCCGGAGGGCCCTCTGCGTCCTCGCCTCGAGCGATCTCGCCCAGCGCGTGGACGGGCACCCCGGCGCGCGACGTCGAGCGGCTCCGCTCGCGCAGCGCGTGTCCTCCGGTGAGCGCGCACGCAGGCGTGCAGTCCGCGACGATGGCGTCGAACCGGGACTCCGCCTGATTCGGGCGCGGCAGCGACGTCGGTATGGCCACCATGTCGGCCAGGAGGCACCCGAAGAACGCCTCGATGAACTCCAGCCCCGGGGCGAACAGGAGGAGGACTCGGCTCCTCGGGGGGTAGCGCCGCCGGAGGAAGGCGGCGATCGCCCGCGCGCGCGCGTGGAGCGCGTCGAACGACAGCGCCGCGGTCTCCGCCTCGCCCTCCTGCAGGTAGATATAGGCCGGCGCGCCCCCGCGCTCCTCGGCGCGGCGGGCGAGCAGCTCGGGGAGCGACGCGATGTCGCCCCGCGCCCCCGGCGCCTCGAACGGCGCGGGGCGCCGCGCATCCTGGCCGGGAGGGGTCATGCCACGTGTCACGAGCAGGTCCTTTCACTGAAGCCGCGCTGGATCACGAGCTCGCACCGGACCCTGCTCCTCTGCGGAGCCAGAGCGCAGAGAGGGCGGCGCGTCGACGCGTCTCGAAGGGTCCGTAAAGCGCGCAGGCTGTCACAACGATTGACCGGGGTGGAACGCTCGTCGCCCGCAGTCGGGCGGAGATAGCGTATCTCGAAGGGTCGTTCCGGCGACCGGCGCAGGTGATGCCACGCCGGACAGGAGCTGTCCAGCGAGTTACCTGGCAGAGACGCCGCCCTGCGGCCATCCGCTTGACACTTCTTAACGGAATGCGCCGTTGACGCACCGTTGCCCCCAAACAGCAATTCTTGATTATTGCACCGCGCCCTCTGACACCGACGCACCCTCTGACACCGACGTACCGTCGTCTCCCGTGGTCGACACGGGCGGCGCTCCGATCCATGGTCCGCCCATGCGAATTCTTGGAATCAGCGGTGGGTACGAGCCAGATCACCAGGGTTATCCGAGGCCGGCCTTCAACGCGATCTCGGCGCATGACGGCGCGGCGGTCCTCCTCGAGGACGGGGAGGTCGTCGCGGCGATCGAGCAGGAGCGCCTGAGCCGCCTCAAGCATTCGAACAAGGCTCCATTCCAGGCGGTGCGCTACTGCCTCGAGGGCCAGGGGCTGCGCATCGACGACATCGATCGCGTCTGTTTCTACATCAGCGAGGCGTGGTGCAACGACCAGCTCCGGCGGGGATTCCTCCCCTTCGGCCCCGAGGTGCGCACGGCGCGCGACGTCATGCGGCGGCTCCTCGGCGCCGAGCTCGGCGTCGATCTCGACCCCGAGCGTATCCGGTTCGTCAAGCACCACACGGCCCATGCGGCGAGCGCGTTCTTCGGCTCGGGGTACGACGAGAGCCTGGTGCTGACGCTGGACGGCTGCGGCGACGGGGAGTCGGGCTCGCTGTCCATCGGCTCGGGCGGCGAGCTCGAGCCGCTGCGGGACATCCCCGAGCGGGACTCGCTGGGCATGTTCTACGTCCAGACGATCCGGTTCCTCGGCTATGGCATGTTCGACGAGTACAAGGTGATGGGCCTCGCCCCGTACGGCGATCCGAGCCGGCACCGCGCGCTGTTCCAGGCGATGTACACGCTGCTCCCGGAGGGCGGGTGGGCCGTCCACTTCGACAGGATCTTCGACCTCTACGACGTGCTCTCGCCGCGCGCTCCGGGGGAGCCGATCACCCAGGTCCACAAGGATGTCGCCGCTGCGCTCCAGGAGGCGCTCGAGACCATCGTCCTCCACTGCCTGCGCCATTTCCGCCGCGAGACCGGGCAGGAGAGCCTCTGCTTCGCCGGGGGAGTCGCCCACAACTGCACGATGAACGGCAAGATCCTCCGCTCGGGGCTGTTCAATCGGGTGTTCGTCCAGCCGGCCGCGCACGACGCGGGCTGCGCCCTCGGCGCCGCCCTGGCCGTGCACATGCGAGAGGCGCCGGGGCGGCGGCCTCCCGCGATCGAGCACCTGTACTGGGGCAGGCCCATCGGCGCGCGGGACGAGGTGCGCCGGGCGCTCGAGGCGTGGGGCGACTTCGTCACGGTGGAGGAGCTCGCCGACGCGCCGAGGACCGCCGCCGAGCTGATCGCGGGCGGCAGCGTGATCGGGTGGGCCCAGGGCCGCTCCGAGTTCGGGCCGCGCGCGCTCGGCAACCGCAGCATCGTGGCGGATCCCCGGCCGGCGAAGAACAAGGACCTCATCAACGCGATGGTCAAGAAGCGCGAGGAGTTCCGGCCCTTCGCCCCCTCCGTGATCGAGGAGGCCGCGCACGAGGTGTTCGATCTCGGCGGGGCAGAGGCCATGCCCTTCATGATCTTCACGGTGCCGGTCCACGAGGACAAGCGCGCGCTCCTCGGCGCCATCACCCACGTGAACGGGACCGCGCGGGTGCAGACCGTCTCGAGGCGCCATAACGAGCGGTTCTGGCGGCTCATCCGGGCGTTCGGCGACCTCACCGGCGTCCCGGTGGTGCTCAACACGTCCTTCAACAACAACGCCGAGCCGATCGTCGATTCGGTCGACGACTGCGTGACGTGCTTCCTCACGACGCGGCTCGACGGCCTGGTCGTGGGCGACTACCTCGTCCGCAAGAGGCCAGCGCCGCTCTCCGCCCACGCGGCGCTCGTCCCCGCCTTGCCCGCCTTCGTCAAGCTGCGCTCGCTGCGGGGCCGGACGCCGGGCGGCTACGCGCTGGAGCACGCCATCGTCACGACCTACAGCGAGGCGACAACCCCGGTGTCGCCCGGGGTGTTCGAGGTCCTGTCGCGCGCGGACGGCCAGCAGCGGCTCGGCGACCTGCTCGGCGCGGCGGCGGATCGGGAGTCGCTCATCGCCGAGCTGCTCGACCTCTGGTCCCAGCGCCTGGTGCGCCTCTCGCCCGCGGCGGGCGCGAACGGCGCCGCGTGAGGGCGAGACCCCGGCGGCGCGCGCGCGGGGGGAGGGAAAATCTTTACAATACCCCCGGCGCGGCGGTTCGTAGGGTGGGGCTCGAAGGAGCGATTGCCATGTCCAACGGGTCTCCCACGAACGTGCCCCCTGCATTTCGCCTGAACCGGATGATCATGAGCCTCTGGGTGCCGCAGGTCATTCACGCGGCCGCGGAGCTCGGCGTCGCGGACGTCCTCGCCGAGGCGCCGCTCCCGAGCGGCGCCGTGGCAGAGCGGCTGGGCACGCACCCCGACGCGACGGATCGCCTGCTCCGCGCGCTCGTCACGCTCGAGCTGCTCGAGCTGCGGGGCGATCGGTTCGAGCTCACCGAGGTGGGGAGGTGCCTCGAGACCCGGTCGCCGGTCTCGAAGCGCGCGTGGTCTCGCCTCATGGGCGGGCCGGGCGTCTGGCAGGCCTGGGGGCGCTTGACCGACTGCATCCGCACCGGCCGGATGGCGTGGAGCGCCGGCGAGGGGGAGTCGACCGGGACCGAGCATTTCGACGCGATGGCGCACGATCCCGCCGCCGCCGCGATCTTCCACCAGGCCATGGTCGAGCTCACGCGCGGGGTCGCCCCCGGCATCGTCGGCGCCGTGGACCTCGGCGGCGTCCGCCGGGTGGTCGACGTCGGCGGCGGTTACGGCGCGCTCCTCTGCGCGATCCTGGAGGCCCACCCGGCCGTGGAAGGGGCCGTGTTCGATCTCGAGCACGCGCGCCAAGGCGCGCTCGATCTGTTCGCGTCACGCGGCGTCGCCGGCCGCGCGTCGTTCGTCACGGGGAGCTGCTTCGACACGGCGCCGCCGGCCGCGGACGTCTACGTGCTCAAGAGCGTGATCCACGACTGGGACGACGCGCGGAGCCTGCGTTTGCTCGGCAAGTGCCGCGAGGCGATGGACGACAGGGCGCGCCTCCTCGTCGTGGAGCCTCCCGCGCCGGTCCGGCGCGGGGACCCGACCGCCGACTGGGTCATCACGTTCAGCGACATCAACATGCTGGTGAACACCGGGGGACGCGAGCGCACGGAGGCCGAGTACCGCGCGCTCATCGAGGCGGCCGGGCTGCGCGTCAAGGCCGTACGCGAGACGCCGACCCTCTTCCGGATCTTCGAGGCGGCGCGGGCCTGAGCCCCCGACAGCGCATCTTAGCGATCGATCTCCGGCGCGACGACATCGAAGCTCGCGATGAGCGCCACGAGGTCGGCGAGGAACAGGCCGGGGCTCTTCGCCTCGATCATCCCCATCGCGGTGAAGCTCCCCGTCCTGAACCGCACGCGGTACGGCTCCTCGGCCCCCCGGCCGATGACGTAGCAGCCCATGTCGCCGCGGGCACTCTCGATCCGCGCGTAAGCCTCGCCCTCGGGCCGCATCTTCTTGGGCAGCTTGCCCAGGATGTCGTCCTCCGGGTGCTCGTCGATCTTGTCGAGCGCCTGGCGCAGGATCTTCGCCGACTCGCGGCACTCCTCGACCCGGACGTAGAACCGGTCCCAGCAGTCTCCCACCGTCCCGTAACGCCCCTGCCCCACCGGCACGTCGAACTCGAGCTCCGGATACACCGAGTAGCCGTCTTCCTTCCGGAGATCCCATTTCACCCCGGACGCGCGCAGGTTGGGGCCCACGAGCCCCCAGTCCTTCGCCTCCTCGGCCGTGATCACCGCGACGTTGGCCAGCCGCTTGACGAAGATGTCGTTCAGGCTGATCAGCCGGTCGAACTCCACCATGATCGGCTCGAAGTGGTCGAGCCACCGCTTCACCTTGTCGGCCCACCCCTTCGGCATGTCGAACGAGACGCCGCCGATGCGGTGGTAGTTGTAGGTGAGCCGCGCGCCGCACAGCTCCTCGGTGAAGTCGTTGATGTGCTCGCGCTCGCGCAGCGCCCACGGGAACGGCGTGACCGCGCCGACGTCCATCGCCATCGCGCCGAGCGCGATCATGTGGCTCCCGATCCGGTTGAGCTCGCAGGAGATGACCCGCAGGTACTGCGCCCGCTTCGGCACCTCGATGCCCATCAGCTTCTCGCAGGCGCTCGCCCAGGCCTCGTTGGCGAACATCGCCGCGATGTAGTCGACGCGGTCCGTGTACGGCATGAAGCCGCTGTACGTGCAGCGCTCGCCGATCTTCTCGATGCTCCGGTGGAGGTAGCCCACGTCGGGCACCGCCTTGCGGATGATCTCCCCGTCCGTGGAGATGACGAAGCGGAGCACGCCGTGGGTCGACGGGTGATGAGGCCCCATGTTGAGCGTCATCTCGTCTTCCAGGTCGGGGCCCGCGCCGCCCCGGTCGACGCTGAAGACGACCTGGCTCATGACGCCTCCGCCTCCTTCTTCGGGAGCTTGATCTTGAACAGCTCCACCGGGTTCGGGCGCTGCGTCGGGATGCCGTGGTACTCCGCCTTCTCCTGCCAGTCCTTGCGGAGCGGGTGCCCCTCCCAGTCGTCGGGCAGGAGCAGGCGCCGGAGGTCCGGGTGCCCCTCGAAGCGCACCCCGAGCAGGTCGAAGCACTCGCGCTCTTGCCAGTTTGCCGACGACCACACGTCGACCAGCGTCGGCAGCGCCGGGCTCTCCCGGTCGAGGAACGCCTTGAGCACGATCCGGTGCTTCTTCGCGTACGAATAGATGTGATAGACGACCGCGATCTTCTTGAGATCGGGGTAGTCGACCCCGGTGATGCACTCGAGGGAATCGCAATCGAGCTCCGGCGCGTCGCGCAGGTGCTGGCACACCTCCTCGAGCTCGCCCGGCGCGACCTGGAACCAGGCGTCGCGGTCCTTCGCGGACACGGGGTGGAGATCGAAGACCGCCGCTTCGCCGAACTTCGCCTGGAGCGCCTGGAAGGTCTCTTCGGGTGTCATCAGGGTGCAGGGTGCGCAGGAGGACGCGGGATCAGCCGCCCGTCGCGCCGCGGCGGCCGAGGGCCCGCTCGCTCTTGATCTTCTCCTGGATCTTGAGGAGCCCTTCGAGGAGCGCCTCGGGGCGCGGCGGGCAGCCGGGCACGTAGACGTCGACCGGGATGATCTGATCCACGCCCTTGCAGACCGAGTACGCGTACTGGAAGAGGCCGCCGCAGTTCGCGCAGCTCCCCATCGAGATGACGAAGCGCGGCTCCGACATCTGGTCATAGAGGCGCCGGACCCGCAGCGCCATCTTGTACGTCAGCGTCCCCGCGATGATGAACAGGTCGCTCGACCGCGGGCTCGGCCGCGGGGCCGCGCCGAAGCGCTCGAGATCGCCGCGCGGGCCGCCCGTCTGCATGAGCTCGATCGCGCAGCACGCCAGGCCGAAGAGCATGTACCAGACGCTGTTCGAGCGCCCCCAGTTGAGCAGCCAGTTGAGCGTCTGGTCCACGTTCGTGGTGATGACGCCGCCGCCGTCCCCCTCGTACTTCGCCTCCCAGCTGCGGGGCGGGGCCATCAGGTTCAGGTTCGGGTTCGATGTCATGACTCCGCACCTCCTTCAGCGACGGCCACCCGCTCCCCGAGCGCCGCGGGCGCGCCCTCGGCGGCCGCGCGCGCGGCCGGACGAGCCCGGCTGCTCACGCCCTGAGCCCCCCGCGGATCCCCCTTGATGGCGCGGATCCAGTTGAGATCGCCCTTCGCCCAGACATAGGCGAAGCCGAGCATCAGGATCGCCACGAAGAGGAGGATCTCGACGAGCGCGTAGAGCCCGCTGCCCTGGTCCACCCAGCGCTTGAACACCGTCGCGACCGGGTAGATGAAGGCGATCTCGACGTCGAAGATGATGTAGATGAGCGCGATGATGTAAAACCGCGGGTTGAAGTTGAACCACGCGGGGCCGACCGGCGCCTCGCCGCACTCGTACGTCTCGACCTTCTCCGCGTACGGGTTGCTCGGGCGCACGAGCTTCCCGAACAGCATCGAGCCGAGGACGAAGCCGATCGCCACCAGGAAGAACGCCGCCACGCTGGCGTATGCCATCAACATCGAACGGGAACCTCGCCCGGCTCGCCTCGCTCGCCCCGGGCGAGAGAGCGCCAGATCCGTGGGTTATGTAGGTGAAATGATGAACCGCGGCAAGCCGGCAAACCCTGAACGCGGGGCGCGCGCCGGCGAGGTGGTGGTCGACAGGACGCGGCGGGCTGGGGTATCGGTCGGGCGTGGGTCTCGTGGACGTGGCAGTGCTCGCGGCCGTCCAGGGGGCGGCCGCGGCGCTGCCCGTCTCGGCGACGGGGCACGGCGCGGCGGCTCGGCTCTGGCTCGCGGGCGACGCCTGGGTCGACGCCGCGCACGCGCTCGCGGCCGCCGCGGCGCTCGCGCTCGCCGTGCGGCGGCGGCTGCTCCACGCGCTCGGCGAGGGCCTCCGGGCGGTCGCGCGGCCGTCGCTCTTCCGGGCGTCGCCGCCCGCGCGCGACGCGGCGCTGCTCACGCTCGGCGCCGCGGCCAGCCTGCTCGTCGCGGCCGCGCTCGACCGCGGCGCCCCGGCGCCCGGGCCCGAGGCGCCGCTCGCGGCGGGGCTCGGCCTGCTCGCGACCGGGGCCGCGCTCGCGAGCACCGCGCTCGCGCCCCGGCGCGCCGATCGCGCGAGGGCCGACGCGCCGTCGCTCGCCGGCATGCTCGCGGCCGGCGCGGCGCACGGGGCCGCCGCGCTGCCGGGCGGGTCGCGCGTCGGCGCGGCGCTCGTCCTGCTGCTCTGGCTCGGCGTCCGGCCGGCGCGCGCCGTCGAGCTCGCGCTCGCGCTGAGCATCCCCGCCCTGCTCCTCTCCGGGCTCGCGGACGCGCGCGCGCTCCTTCGCCCCGCGCCCGGCGCGGTCGCGCTCGGCCTGCTCGCCGCCTTCCTGAGCGCCCTGGGCGGCGCGGCGGCGCTCCACGCGCTCGCCGAGCGGCGGCGCACGGGCGCGCTCGCGCTGTGGGTCGTCCCGCTCGGCCTCGCGATGGTGGCCTACGCGCGCGCCGTGCCCGGCCCTGCCTGAGCGGGCCTCCCCTGCCCGGCCCGCCCGAGCGCTCGGCCCCAGGAGCCCGCCTGCCATGCTGTAGCCTACGTAGCCTACGAGGATCACCGATGAACGAGACCCACCCCCCCGTCCATGTCCTGATCCTCGCCGGCGGCGCGGGCACGCGCTTCTGGCCGGCGTCGCGCGCCGCGCGCCCGAAGCAGCTCCTGCCGCTGCTCGGCGGCGAGCCGCTCATCGCCGCCACGGCGCGCCGGGTGCTCCCGCTGTGCGCCCGCGGGGCGAGCGCCGGCTGGGAGCGCCTCTGGGTCGCGACCGGCCGGCGCCTCGTCGCGCCCACGCGCGCCGCGCTGCCGGAGGTGCCGGAGCGGCGCCTGCTCGTCGAGCCCGCGCCGCGCAACACGGCGCCGTGCATCGGCTGGGCGGCGGCGACCGTCGCGCGCGACGACCCCGAGGCGGTCTTGGTCGTGCTGCCGAGCGATCACCACATCGCCGACGTGCCGCGGTTCCTCGAGGTGCTGCGGGCCGCCGTCGCGTCGGCCCGGGGCGGCGCGATCACGACCGTCGGGATCCGGCCGACGCACCCGGAGACCGGCTTCGGGTACATCGAGGCGGAGGAGGCGGAGGAGGCGGCGGGCGCGCGGGGCGCCTCGCCCCGGAGGGTGCTGCGCTTCGTCGAGAAGCCGAGCCGCGAGCGCGCGGAGGCGTTCCTCGCGAGCGGGCGCTTCCTCTGGAACGCCGGGATGTTCATCTTCCGCGCCGGCGACATGACGGCGGCGATCCGCGCCCACCTGCCGGCGCTCGCCGAGGGGCTCGACGAGATCGATCGCGCGGCCTCGCTGGGCGCCGAGGCCGAGGCGGAGGCCGTGGAGCGGGTGTTCCCGCGCCTGCCGGCCATCAGCATCGACCACGGCGTGATGGAGCACGTCTCGGGCCTCGCGGTCGTGCCCGGCGACTTCGGCTGGAGCGACGTCGGGAGCTGGCAGAGCGCGTGGGAGCTCGCCGACAAGGACGCGCGGGGCAACAGCGCGCCCGAGGGGTCGGTGCTGATCGACGCGCGGGACAACCACGTGGTCGACCTGCGCGCGCGCCCGGGCGACGCGCCGGGGGCCCGCCGGACGATCGCGCTCCTCGGCGTGGAGGGCCTCGTGGTGGTCGAGACCGACGACGCGCTGCTGATCGTGCCGCGCGATCGGTCGCAGGACGTGAAGCTCGTGGTCGACGCCCTGAAGGCGGAGGGGCAGGACCGGCTGACGTGACCGGCGGGGCCTACGCGCGCCCCGCCCCGCGCCGCGCCACGGCGCGCGCGTAGATCTCCCGCCGCGGCAGCCCGAGCTCCACCGACAGCTCCTCCGCGATGTGCTTCGCCCGCCGCCCCGCCGCGAGCTCCCGGTCGATGCGCGCGTCGAGCTCCTCGTCGCTCGGCCGCGCGCCCTCGGGCGACACCTCCGCGGGCCCGAGCACGAGCGTGATCTCGCCGAGCCACTCCCGCTCGATCGCGGCGAGCTCCTCCACCGTGCCGCTCAGGATCTCCTCGTGCACCTTCGTCAGCTCGCGCGCGATCACGGCGCGCCGCCCGCGCATGCGCTCGGCGAGCTCGGCGAGCGTCTCGCGGAGGCGCCGCGGCGACTCGAACAGCACCACCGCCTCCTTCGTCGCCGTGGCCAGGGCCAGCGCCTCGCGCCGCTCGCGCCCGCCGCGGGGCAGGAACCCGAGGAAGCGGAAGCCCCCCGTCACCAGCCCCGACGCGCTCACCGCCGCCATCACCGCGCTCGGCCCGGGGATCGCCACGACGCGCGCCCCGGCCGCCGCGGCCGCGCGCACGAGCGCCGTCCCCGGATCGCTCACGACCGGCGTGCCGGCGTCCGTCATGAAGGCGATCGACTCGCCCGCGGCGAGCCGCGCGGCCGCCCGGGCCGCGTCCGCCTCCGAGGCGTGCGCGTCGAACCGGTCGACCGGCTTGCCCCCGACGCCGAGGTGGCCGAGCAGCGCGCGGGCGCGCCGCGTGTCCTCCGCGAGGATCCGGTCCGCGCCCCGCAGCGTCTCGACCGCGCGCAGCGTGATGTCGCCGAGGTTACCGATCGGCGTGGCGACCACGTAGAGCCGCCCCGGGCCGCCCGCGCCGCGCTGCTCGTCGCCGGTCGACAAGGCTCAATCCGCCTCGACGGCGTCGCCGAGCTCCTCCTGCAGGTACACCCTGAGCTTCGACTGGAGCCGCGCCTCGAGCTGGCGCACGCGCTCGCGCGAGATGCCGAACTCGTTGCCGAGCTCCTGGAGCGTGAGCGGATCCTCCGCCGCCATGCGCTTGTCGAAGATGATGACGTCCTTGCCCTTCAGCGTCTCGCGGAACTTCGCGAGCCGATCGTGGACGAGCATGCCCATCTCGCTCGCCTCGAACGCGCTGTCCGGGCCCGCCCCCGACGAGACGAGCAGCTCCACGCGCGGGATCGACCGGCCCTCGAGATCGCCGACCGGGGCGTCGAGCGACGCCTCGCCGCTCGAGAGGCGGCGGTCCATGTCGACCACCTCCTTCTCGTCGACCGACAGGCGCTTCGCGATCTCCGCCGCCGTCGGCTCGATGCCCATCGCCGAGAGCTTCGCCTTCTCCTTGTTGAGGTTGAAGAAGAGCTTCCGCTGCGCCTGGGTCGTGCCGAGCTTCACCAGGCGCCAGTTGTTGAGGATGAAGCGGAGGATGTAGGCGCGGATCCACCAGGCCGCGTAGGAGGAGAGCTTGACGCCGCGGTACGGGTCGTAGCGCTTCACGGCCTGCATCAGGCCGATGTTGCCCTCCTGGATGAGGTCCATGATGTTCTTGTAAGCGCGCCTGTACTCGTACGCGAGCTTCACCACGAGCCGCAGGTTCGCCGTCACGAGCCGCGCGGCCGTCGCGACGTCCTGCGTCTTCGCGTACTTGATCGTCAGCTCCTTCTCCTCGTCCGCCGTGAGCAGCGGGTGGCGCTGCACCTCGCGCAGGTAGGCCTGCAGCGGGTCGGTGCGGGAGAGCGCGGCCTCCCCGCTGCCGCGGGCCTCGCCGGCGCCGCGCGCGACGCGGGGGAGCTCGATGTCGTTCACGTCGATGCTCGCGTCGTCGATGACCTCGCCGACGACCTCGACGACGTCGCCCTCCTCGACGTCGCCCGCCTTGTCCGCGCTGCTCTCGGGCGCGGCCTCCGCGTCGTCCTCGTCCTCGCGCGCGCCTTCGGGCTCGCCGGCCGCGGGCTGCGCCTCGGCGCGCGCGCGCCCCGCGGCCCGCGTGGCGGAGCGCTCGCGGCGCTTCGGCGCAGGCCGGGGGTTCGCGGCGACCGCCTGCGCCTCAGGCTGGAGGGCCGCATCGCCCCCTCCTGGCCCCACGACCTCCTCGATCCCGGGTCGGGGGTCCGCTGCCGCGGCCTCCATCGCCCCGGGTCGGGGGCCTGCGTTCGCAGCAGCCCCCTTCAACCGGGGTCGGGGGCCTGCATCCGCAGCCCCCTCCGTTCGCTTCCCACGCGGCTCACTCTTGCTCTTCGCCACCCGGACCTCGTCTCTCGAAGTTCTAGTACAGCCCCGCCGCGTCGCGCCACCTGCGCCGGCGCGCAGGCACGCGGGCCCCTCGCGGTCCGGAGGCTAGCCGCTCCGCGATCTGCGGGTAAGGAAGGGAGCGCGCGAGATCGGAGAACGTGCTACACGGCAGCCTCTACGTGGACTCGATCCGACCCCCGCGCCCGCGCTCGCTGCGCCCCTGGTACCTGGTGGCCACCATGCTGCTCACCTGGATCATCGGCGTGCGCGGGTTCATGGCCGGGTGCGGGACGGCCATGTACCTGCGCAGCGGCATGGCCCCCGACGTCACGGCCGTGGCCGAGCAGGCGCGCGACCAGGGAGATCCCTTCCAGTTCACGTTCGCCGTGCTCGAGGCCGCCCAGGCCCACGCGATGAGCGCGCACCAGGACGTCGCCTTCCCGCTCAGCATCGCGAAGGTGCTCCTCGGCGGGCTGCTGGTCGTCGCGAGCGGCCTCGCGCTCGGCGGGCGGCCCGGCACCCGCGGCTTCGTCCTCCAGGTCCTGGCCGCCAACCTGGCCTTCGCCGCCGTCGAGTACGCCCTCACCCGCGACGTCCGCGGCGCCTGGATCGACATGGTCGCGCAGGCGGGCGCGCTCCTGCCGCCGGGCGTCCCCGAGCGAGAGGGCCTCACGAACCCGGGCCTCTGGTGGACGGCCGAGCGGGTGCGCTTCGTGCTCTTCGAGCTCTGCATCCTCGGCTTCGCCGCGCTGGCGCTGACGCGGGAGCGCACCAAGCTGTACTTCCAGGCGGTCGCCCGGGCGACCGATCCCGGCGACGAGCCATGAGCACCGTAGAAGAGAGGATCGCCGGCGCGGATCCTCGACCCATGCCCGCGCGGGCCGAGGAGCGGCGGGTCGCCCTGCTGCCGGACGACCTCGCCAACCAGATCGCCGCGGGCGAGGTGGTCGAGCGGCCGGCGAGCGTGGTGAAGGAGCTGGTCGAGAACGCGCTCGACGCGGGCGCGCGCCGCGTCCGCATCGACATCGAGGGCGGCGGCGTCGGCCTGGTGCGGGTCGCGGACGACGGCCGCGGGATGAGCCGCGAGGACGCCTCGCTCGCGGTGCTGCGCCACGCCACGAGCAAGATCGCCCGGCTCGACGATCTCCGCTGCATCCAGAGCTTCGGCTTCCGCGGCGAGGCGCTCGCGAGCATCGCCTCCGTGAGCCGCTTCTCGCTCCGGACGCGGCGCGACGGCGAGGCCGAGGGGACCGAGATCCGCATCGAGGGCGGCGGCGCGGCGCAGGCCGCGCCCTGCGGGTGCGCCGCCGGGACCGTGGTCGAGGTGCGCGACCTCTTCTACAACGTCCCCGCGCGCCGCAAGTTCCTGCGCGCCATCGGGACCGAGTCGGCGCACGTGACCGAGATCGCGCAGGCGATCGCGCTCGGCGAGCCGGGCGTGACGCTGATCCTGTCGCGCGACGGGCGCGTCGTGCGCGAGTGGCTGCGCGCGCCGAACCGCGCCGAGCGGGTGCGCGCGATGCTCGCGGGCGAGGAGCTCGCGACGTGCGCGGGGCAGCGGGGGCCGCTCACGGTCGAGGCGTTCGTGTCGCGGCCGGAGCGCGCCCGCTCGGGGGCCGGCTGGCTGTGGATGTTCGTGAACGGCCGGCACGTGCGCGACCGCTCGCTCGCGCGCTCGGTCGCGCTCGCCTACGGCAGCGTCCTCGAGCCGGGCCGCTACCCCATCGGCGCGGTGTTCATCGATCTGCCCGCCGAGCTCGTGGACGTGAACGTCCACCCGCAGAAGGCGGAGGTCCGCTTCGCGGACGGCCGCGCGGTCGCGGACGCGATCTACAAGATCGTCGCGGCGCAGGTGGCCGCGGCGTTCGGCCTGCCCGCGCCGGCCCCCGGCGGGTTCCAGGGCCGCAAGGGCAAGCTGTTCGAGGACGCGGCGCCGCCCCCCGGCGACGCCTGGGCCTGGTCGAACGGCCCCGGCGCGGCGCCGCCCGCGGCCGGCGCCCCGGCGGAGCGGCAGGAGCCGCCGGGCGATCCCTGGGGTCTCGGCGGCGACCTCGGCGGGGCCCCGCCGCCGGCGCGCCCGGACGCCGTCCAGGCGGGCCCGGGGGCGCCGGCGCAGGCCGGCGGGTGGACCGACGCCGCGCTCCCCTGGCAGGGCGGCGGGCCGGGTGGGCCGGCGATCGCGCCGGGGTCGCCGCCGGTCCCCTACCCGACCGGCAGCGGGCCCACGCTCACGGCGGCGGAGCGGGCCCCGGCCTGGAAGGCGCTGCGCTTCCTCGCCCAGGTGCGCAACACCTACTTCGTGTGCGAGGGGCCGGACGGGATCTATTTCCTCGATCAGCACGCCGCGGCGGAGCGCGTGACGTTCCACCGGCTGCGCGCGTCGTACGACGGCCGCGACGTCGCGACGCAGAAGCTCCTGTTCCCGGCGCTCGTCCCGGCGGCCCCCGCGGAGGTGTCGCTCATCGAGGAGGCGCAGGAGGCGGTCGCGCGGCTCGGGCTCGACGTCCGCCCGGCGGGCGCGGCGCAGCTCGCGGTGCACGCGGTGCCGACGCTGCTCCGCCGCGCGGCGCCGGAGCGCCTCGTGCGCGATCTCCTGGACGAGCTGAGCCACTCGGGCGAGCGCGCCTTCTCGGGCGCGGTGGACCTCGCGCTGGCGACGATGGCCTGCCACGGCTCGCTGCGGGCGGGCGATCCGGTCGCGCCGGAGGAGGCGCGCGCGCTGCTCGCGTCGCTCGACGAGGTCGACTTCGCCGGCCACTGCCCGCACGGCCGGCCCGTGGTCATGCGCATCGGCTGGCCGGAGCTGGAGCACCGCGTGGGGAGGCGGTGACCGGGGCGCTGCGCTGGCCCGATCGGCACGCGAGCGCGGCCGCGGCGAGCGCGCCGGGACCGAGCGCGCCGGAGCCGAGCGCGTCGGAGCCGAGCGCGGCCGTCGCGCCGGCGTCGTGGGAGGCCCTCCCGCCGCCGTCGCCGGGCGAGCTGATCGTCGTGGTCGGCCCGACGGCGAGCGGCAAGACCGAGCTGGCGATCCGCCTGGCCGAGCGCTTCGGCGGCGAGGTGGTGAGCGCCGACAGCGTGCAGATCTACCGGGAGTTCGACCTCGGCTCCGGGAAGCCGACGCCCGCCGAGCGGGCGCGCGCGCCGCACCACCTGGTCGACGCGGCCGATCCGCTCGAGGCGATCGACGCCGCGCGGTTCGCCGAGCTCGCGGACGCCGCCATCGCCGACATCCGCGGCCGCGGCCGGGTGCCCATCGTCTGCGGCGGCACCTTCCTCTGGGTGAAGGCGCTGGTCTTCGGCCTGTCGCCCGCGCCGCCCGCCGATCCCGGGGTGCGCGCGCGCCACCGCGCGATCATCGAGGCCGAGGGGCGCGCCGCGCTCCACGCGCGCCTCGCCGAGGTGGACCCGGAGAGCGCGGCCCGCCTCGCGCCGAACGACGCGGTGCGCGTGAGCCGGGCGCTCGAGATCTTCGAGCGCTCGGGGCGGCCGCAGAGCGCGTGGCACGCGGAGCACGGCTTCCGCGAGCGCCGGTACGCCGCGCGCCTCGTCGCGGTGCACCGCGACCGCGTCGAGCTCGATCGCCGCATCGAGGCCCGGATCGCCGGCTGGCTGGAGCAGGGCTGGGTGGACGAGGTCCGCGCGCTCCTCGGCCGCGGCTACGGCGACGCGCGGGCGATGGGCTCCGTCGGGTACAAGCAGGTCCGCGAGCACCTGGAGGGGCGCCTGCCGGCCGCGGAGCTCGCCGGCTCCATCGTGCGCGCCACGCGCGTCTTCGTGCGGCGGCAGCGGACCTGGCTGCGGGACCAGGCCATCGCCCATGTCGCGCTGGACTGACCCGCCGTCGGCCGGCGGCGGCGCGCGTCAGTAGGCGAAGGCCTGGTAGATCTCGGGCTCCACGGGCCCGTCGAGCGACTCGACGACGGGGTTGAAGCGGAGCAGCTGCCTCGCGCGGCCGGAGAGGTGGGGGAGGCTCGCGCGGGGCACCCGGATCGAGACCTCCGGGCGGAAGAGCCAGCGGCGGCTGTAGCCGATGACCACCATGGGCCGGGGCTCGCGCGTGCGGTTCGGGGTGCCGCGGTGGAGGCCGCGCACGTCGCGGACCATGACGTCGCCGAGCTCCATCATCACCGGCTCGAGCGCGATCTCGCCCGCCGCGAGGCGCCGCAGCCCCTCGGCCCGGGTGAGCAGGTGCGTGCCGCGGGCGATCTCGATGGGGCCATTGTCGGCCGTGACATCGACGAGGGGGAAGTTGACCGCGAGCTGGAACGCCGGCGTCTCCTGCGCTGTCTCGGGAAAGAGCGGCGGCGCGTCGCGGTGGACATCCTGGTAGTCGGACCCGAGCAGCGGCGTATCGGTCGCGAGCTGGACCATGATCATGTCATCGCCGACCAGGCGCGAGACGACCCCGAGGACGGTCTCGTCCTCGTAGATCCGCGGCTCCGCGAAGGGGGCCTTGAACGGGAGCGTCACGTAGTAGCGCTCGGGCCCCCGATTCCTGAGGTGGCCCTCCCGCGCGATGTGCGCGTCGAGGAGCGGCATGAAGGCCTCACGCCACGAGAGCAGCAGGCCCTTCGGGATGAGATTCTTTATCACACAGAACCCGTCGCGCCGGGTCGCACGGGCGAGCTCTTCAATTTCGGCGCTCGTGTAGCGGGAATGGCTCATCATTCGACGGCAAGCTTGGTCGGGCGTCGCCGCGGCCGTCAAGGTCACGACATGCGTCCTCGCCGGCGCATCGGCGCATTTTCTCCATGAAAAACGACGCTTTCGGAGAGCCCCCCCGCCGGCGGGGCGCGCCCCACCAGGGCTCAGAGGGCCTGTCCCTTGATCTCCCCGTCACAGCGCGGGCAGCCCGCGCCGCGCGGCCGGGCCTCCTGCGCGAACGCGACGCGCCCGCAGGCCGCGCACACGGTCATGTGACTCCGGTACAGCTCCGCGCCGGACAGGATCTCCGCGGCGAACAGGCTGAGCACGATATCGCTCAGGAAATCGCTCTCGCGCGGCGCCGGCAACCAGCCCGCGCGGTCGACCGCCGCGCTCCATCGCACCCGCGCGCTGTACAGCGCCGCGCGGAGGAACCCGCCCTCCGGGTTCGGCGCCACGAAATCGAGCAGCGCGAGCGCCACGCGCCGGCGCGCGCGCTCGGCGAGCGCCGCGACCTCGTGGCGCCGGTCCTCGATGCCACACAGCGCCACGACGTCCGCGCCGGGCTCGCGCACCGCGCGCGGCGCCTTCATCCAGCCGGGAGCGACAATGTGCTCGTGCAGCCACGCCGTGAGCTCGTGCGGCTCCCACGGCCGGGTGGTGACCTGCATGAACTGGAGCGCGCCGGCCAGGCTGGGGCTCGCGAGCATGCGCGCGCGCAGCGCGAGGAACGATCGCGCCCGTCCGACGTCGGCCCGGGCGCCCGGCCCGGACGTCTCGCTCTGGACGGAGAGGCGCGTTGTCCTGAGGCCAGCTACCGTGATCTTCGACGAATTGCTCACAAGGACCATGGAGTTTCCGTCCCGCGTCGCGCCGCCGGGGGAGCGGCCGGCGCGCCGACGAGTTGCGATGTTGTAAGCACCCGGCGACGCTGTAAGCGCCCGGCGTGCCAGCCTCGGTGTGCGCCTGGAACCCATCCCCACGCGTGGAAAACCCGCTGAGTGCGAGAAACCTGCTCGACGTGGCCAATGCGGCGGATGTCCGGGGACCGCCGTCCAGCGCACGACGCCGCGGAATGGGGCGTCGGCGAGCAGCTCGCGCGCAATCGAGCGTCGACCGAACGTCGACCGAACATCGACCGAACGTCGACCGAACGTCGACCGAACCCCGACGAACGCCGACCGAACACCGGCGCTCGTCGCGCAGAACGCGGAGCGCGCGCTCGAATTCCGTCGGTATGGCGCTCCCGCGCCGCCGAGCGGCGTGTGTCGCGGAGCGAGGGCGCGCTCCCCGCCTCAGCGTGAGCGCGACGGCCAGGTCGACGCGCCGAGGGCGTGGGCGGCGCGCAGGGCCACGACCCGGAGATGGCCGTCCGGCAGGTGCTCCCGTCCGGCGGCGAGCGCGGCCAGCGGCACCCAGTGCAGCCGGCGCGCAGGGCCGGACGGCGCGCGCTGCGGCGCTGCGTCGGCCGGGGCCGGCCCCGGCGCGGCGGTCGCGGTGACCACGAAGGCGAGCGGCTGGACCAGCTCCGGCGTCAGCCCGGCCGAGGGGCGGTACGCGCCCCCGAGCTCGACGGCCTCCCCCGCCTGAACCCCATATTCGGCCTGCAGGCGCGCCCGCACGAAGGCCTCGGCGGCCGCGAGCGAGCGCACGTCCCGCGGCAGCCGCCACGCCGGCGCGACCAGGATGCCGCTGTTCCCCGAGAAGCTCTGGGCCGCCGGCAGGTCGTCGTCGTCGACGCCCAGCACGACCTCGCCCGAGGGCGCGCGCGCGAGCAGCGCGGCCGAGGCGGTCAGCGCCCCGAGCGACCGCGGCACCACGTACTCCAGCTCGCGCGCGGCCACCACGCGGTCGCCCTCGGCGAGCTCCTCGAAGCGCGCGCGCCGCACCTCGAGGAACCCGGCGCTGGCGCTCGGATCCACCCGCGAGAAGCAGCGGCGGCTCGGCCGCTCGAGCAGCGCGCTCAGCGGCGTCGGCTGCACGGTGGCGACCGCGCCGCCGCGCTCCTGCGCCCCGGCGCCCCCGGGGTCCGCGCCGGGCTGCGCCGCGCGCGCCCCGGCGAGCGGGATCTCGTCGCCGATCCACGGCCCGAACGGCAACCCGAAGCGCGCCAGGAGGTCGTAGACGTTGAGCTCGAGCCGCGCGTCGGGGAGGCCCCCGACCTGCGCGGCGCGCAGCAACTGGCGCGCCTCGATGGCGCGGATGCGGCCCGAGGTGCCGAACCCCGAGACGTCCTCGGAGGGCGCATTCACGAACGTGGGCTCGACCTCCACCAAGACCGAGCGCACCTCTTCGAGGATGCCGCCCGGCGACGGGTAATAGGTCGTCCCCGCGATCATCCGCTGGATCGAGGCCGGGGACACGCCGGCTGCCCGCTCCAGCGCCCGCTCGACCGTGTGCCCGACCGGGAGCTCGGTCTGCACGACCGCGATCGGCTCCGCCAGGTAATCGGCGGGGCCGCTGCCGTCGAGGGGCGGAGTCTCCTCGCGGCAGGCGCGCGCGATCGGCCGCGGGTAGCTGGTCCGCGCCAGCACGTACGCGGTGTCGCCGGAGAAGAAGAACGGCACGATATCGAGCGTGGGATGGGGTCGCGCCGCCAGATCGAACACCCGGCCGGTGCGGCGATCCCGGTGGTGCTCTGTCCGCAAGAACTGCTGCGGGCTCTCCGCGGGCCTCAGCCGGAACGCGACCCCCTGGCCGGGCTTCACCTTCTCGCCCACGATCAGGTAATTCGTGGGCGGCCAGGGCAGCGGGGCGCCGTCCTCGTCCCGCAGCGCGAACCGGCCGACGAACCGGTTGCGCACGATCCACGGATTGCGCAGCGGCGTCGACGCGAGGACGCGCAGGCCGAGGCGCGCGAAGAGCGCCTCGAACTGCGCTTGCGAGAAGTAGGTATACTCCTCCTTGACCTCGGCCTCCCAGTCGGCGCGATAGTCCTTCCGCAGCACGAACTCGACAGCATGCTTGTGGGCGAGCCGGTACCGGCGCCACCCCGGCCGCGGCGCGGGCAGCGCGGGAGACGACGCCGGGGTGGCCCCCGCAGGCCGCCCGGGCGCCACGCGGGACAGCGGAAACCCCGGCTCGGGCGACAGCGAGCGAAACTCGCGGGCGAACCGCTCGAGCAGCGCCGCGGTCGAGGCGCTCCGCGGATCAGGGCCGTCGTCGCCGTCGTCGGCGGGCACGTCGAGCAGCACCGCCCCCGGCCCCGGGTCGACGAAGTCCCGCACGACCAGCACCCCGCCCGGCGAGAGCTGCCGCACCTGCGCCGCGAGCGCGTCCGCGGCGTTCTCGTGGCGATAGCCGCCGTAGGAGGTCACGTGGTGGAGCACGGAGGAGTCGAAGATCCCGTCGAGGCTCTCCGGGGGGAACACCGCCGTCGCGATGTCCCCGAGCTGGAAGCTCAGGTTCGGGCGCTGGTGAGCGCGGCGCGCGAGCTCGACGACCGTGGGATCGAGGTCCACGCCGATCACCTCGAGGCGCGGATAGAGCCGGGCCAGCGCGGCGCTGCCCTGCCCCGAGCCCATCCCCATGTCGGCGACGCGCCCCTCGCACAGGAGATGGGCGGCGGTCAGCGCGACCTTCTGGCGCATGGACGCGTCCATCGCGGCCAGGTACCGCGCGTAGGCGGACAGGTCGTCTCGCTGTTGATCCGCCTGGTACCCCGCCGCCGCGCGCGCCGTCATGAGGCCCAGTGTACGCCGGGCGCCCGGCGCGGATCGACGGCGACGTCCGCCCGCGCGCGGGCGCGGCCAGCGCGGCCGAGAGGAACCCCCGGTGACGCGCCGGGTGCTGGACATGTGCGGGGATCTCGATGAGGAGGTCGCGCGCGCCGAAGGGGCGCGCGCGCTGGGCTGACACGGCGCGGCGCCCCCGGCGCTCGCCGCGACAGGCGCGTGGGGGCGCGCCTGTCGCGGCGAGGAGGCGCGCGCCTTGGCGGTCAGGTCGCCGCGATGCCGGGCAGCGGCGACTTGGCCGAGAGGGTCGGATCGCCGAAGCCGTCGTAGTCCGTGACGCCCATCGCGTCGCACAGGTTGAGCAGCACCCGCTCGTGCCGCTCGGAGCTCTTGATGAACCGGCCGTTGGGGCTGGTCTTCAGGTAGCCGTTCGTGCCGCTCGCCAGGACGAACTTCATCTCGTTCTGGGTATGGGCCGGCGCGTCGCCCATGTCGCGGCACCAGGCGACCAGCGTGTTGTCGAGGAGGCTCCCCGAGCCGTCCGCCTCGGGCGTCTCCTTCAGCTTCTTGACGACGCGGACGAACTGCTGCGAGAGCCACCTCTCGAGCTCGGCGAGCTGCCCCTTCTCCGGGCCGTGGATCATCTGGTTATGCTGCTCGGCGCTGATGCTCATCTTGAGCTCCCACTGTTCCTTGTTCAGCCCCGTCACCATGTTCTGATCGTTGCCGAACTGGATCCCGGCGACCCGGGTGATGTCCGACGCGAAGGCGCCGGCGATGATGTCCAGGTGAAGGACGTTGCGCTCCAGCGGGACGGTCGGGTCGCTGGTGGGCGCCGTAGGGATCTGGGGGCCGCCGCCGCCCTCGCCCCCTCCGTTCCCCGGCATCGTCGCCGAGAGCCGCTGCTCGATCTGCCGGATCGACTCGAGGTGCAGATCCAGCTTGTACTGCTGCTCCTTGCCCAGGTTCCCCTTCAGCGTCGCGATCTCGCTCTTGAGGTTGTCGAGGACGCTCTTGCGCCGACGCAGCATGGCCTCCAGGGCGGCGGTGTTGTCGGTGCCCGGGGTGGTCGGGACCGCGTTCCCGAACACCGTCTTGAAGGCGGACACGGGCGAGTCGATGGGGACCAGGTTGTCCTTCTTGTAGAACCCCGTCTTGCCTTGCACCTCCTCCTTGGCGCCGAGCAAGAGCGTGGGGATCATCCCCGCCGGCCAGGTGGCCTTCAGCTTCTCGGCGATGAACTGATCGACCGAGATCAGCCCGTACTTGCCGTTGCTGTAGTAGCCCATGCCGGTGAGGCCGTCCGCGGACCCGTGGTTGTTGCTGGGGCTCCCGCTGGGGAGACCGTCCAGCATCACGATGTGCTCCTTGATCTCCGCGAGCGGCGACGTGGCCTCGCTGAACGTGGGGGTCTCCCCGGAGACGCTCGTGGGCCTCCAGATTCCGGGGTCCGTCCCCATCGTGAAGAACACGAGGAGCCGCTTCATCTTCTTGGGCGCCGCGTTGGCGATGGAATCATAGAACGGAGAGAACAGCAGGCTGGCTCCGACGCTGGCCCCGACACCCTTGAGAAAACATCGACGACTGTGGCTGCGCATGACCGATCCTTTCACTCGCTACGAACTTCTGGTGTTGCAGCCGTGGGGCTCACGGATCTTGAACTCTGCGGGTGAAGTGCGGCACGCGCGCGAGCGCGAGCCATACGCTCTTGAGGGCGAAGTTGCCGGCCTCCGCCTCTTGCCGGGCCGCCTCGTACGTGCAGCCGTCCTCATTCCAGGTGTCGCCGAACGCGTAATACGACCAGTGGCGGATCATGCAGTCCTTGACGTCCTCGCTCGCCGCGAGGTAGTCGGCCAGCTGGTTCACGCCGTCGAACACGAAATTTTCGCCCGAGGGCGGCTCGACGATCTCGCCGCTCGAGTCGATGGCGATCCCGTTCTCCTGGTCCCGCCATCGACCGATCGCGTCGTAATGCTCGAAGCCGAGCCCGATCGGGTCCATGTCGATGTGGCAGCTATGGCAGAAGCCCGGCTCCGTGTGCTGCTCGACCATTTCCCGCGTGGTGGCCGGCGTCTCGGGGATCTTGATGTTCGGATCCACGCCGGGCGGCGGGGGCTCCAGCGGCTGGCACAGCAGGCGGGTGCGGATCATCTTGCCGCGCTGCGTCGGCGAGGACAGCTTGGAGCCCGCGTGCCCGGCCAGGAAGCTGCCGTGGGCCAGGATGCCCTTGTCGCGCTGCCCTCCGGAGAGATCCACCCGGGTGAAGTCGGGGCCCCCGGCGCCCCCCATGCCGTAGTGCTGGGCCAGGTTGCTGTTGAGGAACGTGTAGCTCGCCGTCAGGAGATCGGAGAACGTGCCGGGGTTCTGGGGGTTGAACGCGACATCCATGATGAGCGCCCGCGACTCGTTCATCATGTCCTGGCGCAGCGCGTCCGGGAGATCGTAGAGCGCGGGGTCCTTGACCGTGGTGATCAGGCGGTTGAGCTGGAGCCAGCCGCGCATGAACCGCATCAGCTCCTCCTGGGCACGCGGGTCCTGCAGGAGGCGCTGCGCCTGCGCGTCGATCTGCTCGGGCGTCGAGAGCTGCCCCTGGTCGGCCGCCTGGAGCAGCGTGTCGTCCGGCATGCTCCCGGTCAGGAGGTACGAGAGGTTGCTCGCGATCTCGTGCTGGCCGAGGTTGAAGAGGGCCGGGTTGCTCGGGTCGGGGCTGCCGATCTCGCGGCGGTACAGGAAGTAGGGCGACTGCAGCATGGCGCCCACCACCACCTTGGCGCCGTCCTCGAACGAGCTCTCCGCGGCGAACAGCGCGTCGTAGGCGGCCACGCGATCTTCCGCGAGCGGCTCGCGGAACGCGCGGCGGCCAAAGTCGGTGATGAACTGCCGCCGACAGGCCTCGTCCGTGGTCCTGCAGGTGACGGAGGTGATGCCGCCGAGCTTGTTCGTCACCGCCCAGTCCGCGGTCGACTCGGCCCAGTCCATGATCTGGCTGGCCGTCAGGTCGCGGATCACCAGCGCGTTCGCGTCGCTCGCGAACCCGAGCACATGCGGATCATTGAAGATGCTCGGAAGATCGACGCTCGGATCCCTGAAGAGATCGCGGACGGTGGCCTCGAACTGCTGCACCGAGAGGCGCCGCACCATGCGCGGGCCGGGGGTGCTGTTGTCGGCCTGCATGCAGGCCGACACCTCCGGGATGTCGTGGGGCATCTCCGGCGGCTCGCCGATCGGGGTCTCGCCGCCGCCAGGACCGGAGCTGCTCCCGCTATCGCCGCCGCTGCTGCTGCTGCTCCCATCGCCGCCGGCAGGGGTGCCGTCGAGATCGCCCAGGTTGCCAAGACAACCGAGCGGGCCGGCGAGGAGGAGCGCCACCGCGGCGTAGCGACGGCACACGCTCGCCGGGACTAAGCTACCAAGCGTACTCATCATTGTTCGAGAAAAACCGATGTCTCTCATATTGTCAAGCCCCGATCATGCGGTGTCGACTCGATGTGCTCGAGTGCTCCAGCTGCAATCGCTGCTATCGCCGATTGACTCAGCGCCTCGGCGCTTCTGGCGGCCTCCGCTCGCGCGGCCGCACCCACAGTGACATTGTCATGATGAGACCGAGCCCAGACGCGCCGCGTCGAGCCGATTCACATGCTGGCCACCACGTGAGATCGTGAAGCGCGCACCGGCACCGGGATTCGAGGCGAGCAGCTGGCGAGCACCTCGGTCGCCGTGAGCATCGGAATGCGGTCCATGCCCGGATGTAAAGCAAGCGGTATGCCGCGGCGTTTCTCGCGGATTGCGCGGGAATCGTGCGCCGGCTTCTGAATTTTTTCGGGAGTTTGTCGGGTGGACCCGAGGAGGTCCAGGAAGCGCGATCCACCGCTACCGGGATCCAGCGGCGCCTTCCTGTGCCCGAGCCACGGGCCGGGAGCCGGGTCGGAGCGCCGAGCACGATCGGGCCGCACCAGGCCCCGGAGGGCGAGCGCAGCGCCAGGCGCGACGCGGAGCGGCAACGCGCTGCGCCAGCCCTGGCCGCCTGGCGACGGGGGGTGTCGAGAGGTGCTGTTAGCCCTTGGACCAGGCGCTGATCGACCGGTAGCTCGCGACGGACTCCTCGATGACCTCGAGGGCGCGCTTCCGGTCGTACATCGTGTCGACCTCGGCGAGCTTGTTCTCCAGCGTCTTGTAGTCGACGAAGAACCGCATGAGCTCCCTGGTGACGTGCGGGGGCAGCTCCTCGTGATTCATGTAATGGGCCACGGACGGGTCGTCGACGGCGACCGCGATGATCTTGTCGTCGACGCCCTTGTCGTCCCGCATGAAGAAGCCGCCGATCGCGCGCGCCCGCACGA
The DNA here is from genome assembly GCF_051369805.1 of Sorangium sp. So ce1036. NCBI lineage: Bacteria > Pseudomonadati > Myxococcota > Polyangiales > Polyangiaceae > Sorangium > Sorangium sp. So ce1036. The sequence continues at coordinate 1,149,585 of NZ_JBBMOX010000002.1, read as the reverse complement.
TCGTGAGCGGCACGACCGGCTCCTGCATGAGGACGAGGACGTCCAGCGGATCGCCGTCGCCCGCGTGCGTCTGGGGGATGAAGCCGTAATTGGCGGGGTAATGCACGGACGAGTAGAGGACGCGATCGAGCATCAGGAGGCCGGTCTTCTTGTCGACCTCGTACTTGCACTTGGACCCCTTCGGGATCTCGATGACGACCGGGAAGAAGTCGTGTCGACTGTCGGGAAGCAAGATGTCGTGGAGAGGATGAGTCATTGAGCGTCCTGGTCTGTCGCCCCACCCGGGAAGCGAGCCGGGCGAGGTGCGCGCAGGTATAGCAGACGCCCGGCGGATCGCCGCGGTGAGATGCCCCACCGGGCGAGGCGATGCGGGAGCGCCTCGCGCCGGCGATCGGACGAGCCCGAGCTCGGCGGTCGCCGGAGCTGGGGTGGGTGACGGACCCGCCCGGATGGATGAGCGTGACCGGCGGCCGCCGCCCGTGCGATGAGCTAGGCCCCATCGCGACGACGCCCCCAAGGCGGCTTCCAGAGGGATTTCATGCTCTCCAAGCGATCGTGCTCCACGCAGGCACCCTCCCGGCGACCCGAGCGGGCGTCTGCCACCCTGGACGCGACCGCTCCGCCGCCGTGGCGACGCGCGGCGCTCGCGGCGCTCGCGCTCGCCGGTCCCGTTGCCGGCCTCCAGGTCGCGTGCGCGCCGGAAGCAGCCGCGCCGCCCGCGCCGGAAGCAGCCGCGCGGCCCGCGCCGGAAGCAGCCGCACGGCCCGCGCCGGAAGCGACCGCGCTGCCCTCGGCGCTCGCGACCTCCGCCGGCGCTCAGGGCCGCGCGCCCGCGGCGGACGACGCCGGGGCGGCCCGCGGCCCCGCGGAGGGCGACGCCGGGGCCGCCGGCTCCACGGCCGATGCGCGCCCCGTGGTCTCGCCGGTGCTGCGACCCGCGCCGCACGAGGCCCCGCAGCGCGCCTGCTCCTTCACGCTGCCCCTCTGCGTGCACGCGCCCGCGGGGCTCCCCGGCGCGGCCCTCCTCGAGAGCCTCGCCCACGCCGAGGCCGCCCTGCGCACGTACGACGCGCTCGGCCTCCCGCGGCCGCTCCCGGACGGAGACCGGGGCGGCAGCCCATCGTACGACCTCTACCTCGAGCGCGACCCGCGCCGCGGCTTCCTCGCCCAGGACCCCCGCCACCACGACCCCCACCCCCGCCCCATCCGGGTCGGGCACGACCTGCGGGCGCCGGCCGAGCGGTTCGACGCCGCCAGCGCGTTCGCCGTCATCGCGGCGCCGGAGGGCCGCGGCTGCGCGGGCGCGTCCGACGCGGCCTACGCCCTCGCCCACGCCGCCGCCATGCGCCTCGACGCCGGGGCGGAGGAGAGCGCGCTCGCCATGACGGCGAGCTACCTCGCCACGATCGCGGCGCCGTGCGCGGCCGAGGAGCTCGCCGCCGTCGACGCCTTCCAGCGGGCGCCCGAGCGGGCGCTCACCGGCGCGACGCTCGGCGCGCTCGACGGCTCCCTGCTCTTTCCGTGGTACCTCGACCACGCCTACGGCACCGGGCCCCCCGCGCAGGTCGCCATGTCGCTGCTCGCCATCGCGGCGCAGTCCACGCCACCGGGCGCGCCCCGCTTCCGCGCCGAGCCCGACGTCTTCGACGCGCTCCGGGCGTCGCTCCGGGCCCGCGGCAAGGACCTCGACGACCTGCTCCTCGAGTTCGCGATCGCGCGGGCGTTCCTGGGCAGCCGCGGCGACGGCGCCCACCTGCCAGGCGCCGAGCGCTTCGGCGACTTCGGCCGGGTGCGCTTCGAGTGGTCGCTGCCGTACGCCTCGCTCCCGCGGCGGGTCGCGCCCCTGCGGCCCATCGAGCCGACCGGCGCCACGTACCTCTGGCTCGATCTCGGGGCCGGCGCCGCGGCCGCGGGGCCCGACCTGAAGGCGGCCGAGATCACGCTCGTGGCCGACTGGGAGCTGCCCGCGCTGTTCCGCTGGGCCATCGTGAAGGTCGACCGGCAGGGCGCCGAGGCGGGCCGCGTCGAGGTGGCCGGCATCTACGGCAGCACCCGCGCGCAGCGCACCGTGGTGGGCCTCGACGGCCTCGCGGGGCTGCTCATCGTGGGCGTCAACGCGGGGAGCATGATCCGGAGCCGGCCGTTCGACCCCGACGAGGCGCCGTTCATGCCGCACGCGTACACGGTCTGGCTGTCCAGGTAGCCGCCGGGCCGTCAGCCGAACAGGCTCCACTCGTCCTCGATGAGCGACAGCGCGTCGAGCAGCTCGACCGCGAGCTCGCGCTCCAGCCACTCGCCGACGCGCTGGCCGGCCGCGATCGCGCTGAAGCTCTCGCGCGGGATGCGCTTCGCGAGGTGCATCAGGCACGCGCCGGTCCGGTCGAGGCGCGCGACCCAGTCGGTGTCCCGGTACGCGTACCTGGCCTGGTGGAGCAGCGACTCGCTCAGCGCGGAGAGCCGGTCGCGGATCACGTCGGCGGGCTCGGCGCGCGACGCGATCGCCTCGCGCGCGTCGCGGATGCCGCGCAGCACCAGGCCGACCGGCGCGCCGGGGTGGAACGACGAGCGCTCCGGCGAGAACGTCAGCGCGTCGAGCGCCAGGAAGTACCAGGCCTGCGGCGACGCCACGCGGTAGAGGTACGCCGCGCCGCACGCGTCGGCCGCCTCCATCGCGATCTGCCAGGCGCCCTCCTCGTCGACGTCGTCCTGCTCCGCGAGGAGGCCGTCGATGCGCTCGACCCCCGTGTCGCGAAAGAACGGATCGGCCCACGCCATGACCAGGACCGACGTGGCGCGCGACCAGCTGCACAGCAGCCGCGCGCGCGCCTCTGCGGACACGCGGCCGCCCGGCGCGAGCCAGACGAAGCGCCCCTCCTTGAGATCGGCCCGGTACTCGTGCAGCGAGGCGCCGTGGGCGGCGAGCTCCTGGAAGAGCTGCTCGCCCCGCTCGGTCCAGCGCTGGGCGAGCACCTCGGCGGGGCTGCCGGACTGCGTGTCGTCCCAGTCGAGCTCCGGCGCCCGGGGCGGCGAGAGCGCCGCGTCCTCCTCCGCCGAGGCGGGCCGGACCCGCCGCTTCCGCGGCGCGGCGCGGGCCGGCTCGGCGGCGCGCGCGCGCCCGGCGCGCGCCTTCGGCGAGGCAGGCCGCTCCGCCGCGGCGCGCGCCGCCTTCGCCTTCGCGGCCTTCGCGCCCTTGGGCCGGGCTCGCGAGCTGGCGGGCCGCTCCGCCCCGTCGCGCAGCGCGGCCGGCGAGCCCGCCGTCGCGCCGCCGCGCGCGCGCGGCTCCTCGGGAGGCGCTGCGCGCGCGCGCCCGCTGGATGCCTTGACGGTGCGCCTGGGTTCGGCCGATGTCCCCCGACCGCGCGGTTTGGGCATTGGGACAGGGTACCATGAGGCCCGACGGCCACACCGTTCGAGCCGCGCGGGCGACCTGGGTTGCGGGCGGGTGGTGGTCGCGTCGGGCGCCCCGAGCGCCTCGTCCTGTGGGCTGCCCCGCGGGTCAGCCCGCCTCGCCGAGGGCGCGGCGCACGACCTTCTTGAACTTGACGAGCGGCTGGGCGCCGTTGACGAGGTAGCCGTTGATCACGAACGCCGGCGTCCCGTTGATGCCGGCGCCCCGCGCGACCGCGGCGTCGGCCTCGACGGCGGCCCTGTGGGTGCGCTCGTCGAGCGCCCGGGCGAAGCGCGCCGCGTCGAGCCCGAGGAGCGCGGCGTGCCGCTCCAGGGCCGCGCGATCGAGGTTCGAGGAGGCGGTGTCCTCGAAGAGCAGGTCGTGCATCTTCCAGAAGCCGGACGGCCCCTTTTGCGCCAGCGCCTCCATCGCCGCCTCGGCGGCGAGCTGCGCGTCGGGGTGGAAGGGGAGCGGCATGTGCCGGAAGACCACGCGCACCTTGCCCGGAAAGGCCTTGAGCAGCGCGTCCATCGTGGCCGCGCCGCGCGCGCAGTAAGGGCACTGGAAGTCGGCGAACACCTGGATGACCACCTTGCCGGCGGCCGCGCCCTTGCCGGGGTGGCCCTTCGGCGGCGGGGGCACGGACACCTTCGGCGGGGGCGCCGGCGGGACCGCCTGCTTCTGGATCGCCTCGTACACCGCCGCGCGCGGCGTCCCCGCCACCACCAGCGCCTCCGCCCGCCGGATCTCCTCGTCGATGATCGCCTGGAACTCCTCGATCGGCCGCGCGCCCGCCAGGCTGCGCCCGTTGATGAAGAAGTGCGGCGTCCCCCGCACGCCGAGGTCGTCCGCGAGCTCCATGTCGGCGTCGATCCGGGCCGCGTGCTTGCGCGAGGCGACGGCGCGCTTGGCCGCCGCGACGTTGAGCTTCAGCGCCGCGGCGACGGCCTCGAGCGCGGCGTCGTCCAGGGTGCCCTGACCGGAGAGGAGGCGCTCGTGGGCCTGCCAGAAGGCCGCGTCGCCCTTCTGGGCGCGGGCCTCGCGCGCGAGCTCTGCGGCGGGCTCGGCGCGCGCGTGGAACGAGAGCGGGTTGTCCTTCCAGACGACGCGCAGCCTGTCGCCGTACTGCGCCGTGAGCTTCTCGATCGTGGACATGGCCCGGCCGCAGAACGGGCACTGGTAGTCGCCGAACATCACCAGCGTGACGAGCGCGGTGTCCTCGCCGCGCACGGGCGAGTCCCCGACGGGCACGAGGTGCACCGTCGCGCTGTCCTCCTCGCCGGCGTCGTCGCGCGCGGCGGCGGCCGCGGCGGCGGCGAGGTTCTTCTTCGTGAGCGCCGCGTACACCTGCGCCGGCGGGGTGCCCTCGTCGCGCAGCGCCCGCGCCTCGGCGAGCTGCGCGTCGATGATCGCGGCGAACCGCGCGGCCGGCTGCGCGCCGACGAGGGGCACGCCGTTGATGAACGACGCCGGCGTGCCGGTCACGCCGAGCCGCGCGGCGAGCGCCATGTCCGCGTCGACCTTCCGCGCCGCCCCGCTCTTCTCCAGGAGCTGCTCGAGCTGGCCGGGCGTGACCCCCGCCCTCCGGAGCGCCGTCGCCTCGACCTCGGGCGAGAGCCGCTCGTCGGCCTGGAAGATCGCGTCGTGGAAGGCCCAGAAGGCGCTCGCGCCGGCGTGCGCGAACACGGCCATCGCCGCCTCGGCGTTCGGCCGGGCCCGCTTGTGGAACGCGAGCGGGAAGTTCTTCCACGCGATCCGCAGCCGCTCCGGGCCGTACCGCTGCTCGAGCTGCCTGAGGGTGCCGGCGAGGTGCTTGCAGTAGGGGCACTCGAAGTCGGAGAACACGACGATCGTCACGGGGGCGAGCCGGCTGCCGCGCGCCGGATCGGCGCGGGTGACCGGCACCGGACCTGGGTCGGCCTCCTCCTGCGGGGCGTCGGAGGGCGGCGCTTGCGGCGCGGGGCCCGCGCCCGGCGGCCGCGCCGCGACGCCGCCGACCTTCGCCGGCCGCGAGCCGTCCGGTGCGGGCGGTGACAGGGCGGGGCTGCATGCGAGCGAGAAGAGCAGCGAGATCCAGGCGACAGCGGCGAGGGTGCGGCGGAGCATCGCGCGACTGTACCCGCATTTGCGCTTCGCGCAGGATCCGCGAGGGCCGCCGCGTCCGAGGGAGCAGCACGGACGCGGCGCCGGCCGGGCTCACGGCGTGAAGCGGCCCGCGCTCGGCGAGCTCGCCTAGCCGCCAGCTTCCGCGGCCGCCGCGCCAGGCTGCGCATGTCCGGGTCGCGGCGAGCGGCTCCGGGCTCTCCAGCGCGGCGAAACGGCTCTGGCGCTCGCGATCGGGGCACCATGGATCGCGCATCGAGGGCGGATCCACCGCCGGGGCGGGCCTGGAGGTCGCCGGCGGGGGTCCCGAGGTCGCGTGGCGGGGGGTACGGACCGGTGGCCTGGGTAACGGTTCAGACCGGGAGCCTGGGTAGCACCCGGACGGACCGGGAGCCTGGGTGACATATGTCGTAGAGGGTCGGCGACGGAGGATCGCTGGTGCCCTGGAAAGAGACATGTTCAGTGGACGAGAGGCTTCAGTTCATCGCGCAGGTCAACGAGTCGGACGAGACGTTCGCGGAGCTGTGCCGACGGTTCGGCATCAGCCGGAAGACGGGGTACAAGTGGGTGGAGCGTTACGAGCAAGCCGGACCTCGTGGTCTGGAGGAGCGGCGGCCCGTGGCGCACACGTTCCCGCATGCGACGCCAGCGGCGATCGTCAACGCGCTGGTCGAGCTGCGGAAGGAGCGACCCACCTGGGGTCCGAAGAAGCTGCGCGCCCGGCTGGAGAGCATGGGCCTTGAGGGGCTGCCGGCGACGAGCACCATCGGCGAGCTGCTCAAGAAACACGGGCTGATCCGGCCCCGGCGGCGCCGCGTGGTGATGCCGACGTCAGCGATGCCGTCGACGCTGGCTCCAGCGGAGCAGCCTAATGACACATGGTGCGCCGATTTCAAGGGGCATTTCGCGCTTGGCGACAAGACCCGGTGCCACCCGCTGACGTTGACGGACCAGGCGTCGCGGTACTTGCTCAAATGCGAGGGCGTAGCGAAGCCGGACGAGGCCTCGGTGCGGCCGCACTTCGAGCGCGCGTTCCGCGAGTTTGGGCTGCCGAATCGTATCCGCTCCGATAACGGCCCGCCGTTCGCCACGCAGGGCATTGGAGGGCTCTCGGCGCTGTCGGTGAGCTGGATCAAGCTCGGCGTGGTTCCCGAGCGCATTGAGCCCGGCAAACCGCAGCAGAACGGCCGGCACGAGCGCATGCACAAGACGCTGAAGGCGGAGGCGACATCGCCGCCCGAAGCCACGCTCGCGGCGCAGCAGCGCGTCTTCGACCGCTTCCGGCACGAGTACAATGACCAGCGGCCTCACGAGGCGCTCGGCCAGAGGACGCCGGCTTCGCGCTACACGCCGTCGCGGCGGACGATGCCGAGCAAGCCCTCCTCGCCGGAGTATCCGGACACGATGGCCGTGCGACGCGTGGGGGACATGGGTCGGCTTCAGTTCGGTGGCGCGAACACCTTCGTCTCCAAGCTGATCGCCAACGAACCCGTGGGGCTGCTTCCGATCGCCGACGACGTCTGGGAGCTGTACTACGGGCCGGTTCTGCTCGCGCAGGTCACCTTGAAGAACAAGGAGCTGCAGCTCGCCAAGGCACGGTGACCTGCGCGCACTCACGCCGGAACGTGAGGAGAGGCTCGCGTGTACCGAGACCGCGGGAAGCGGTTCGTGTATAGATCCTGGCGGTCCGAGAGAGCGCGGTGAGCGTGTCGCGTCGACGAGGATCCGGCCCCTGTTCCCAGTCCTCCCGGAGCAGGGGCCCGTAGCTCAAGGAAGTGTCACCGCTGCTCCCGGTCAGAACTGTTACCAGGGCTCCGCTCGTACAGGGTCGGGGGCATCTCGAGACCCCCCTCGACCGTTCTCGAGACCCCCTCGACCGTCCTCGAGACCCCCCTCGACCGCTCTCGGGACTGCCGATCTCGCTGCCGAGACCCCCCTCGACCGCTCTCGGGACTGCCGATCTCGCTGCCGAGACCTCCCTCGACCGTTCTCGGGAGCGCGCGGCGGGTTCACCGCGCCGATTTGCACGACCCGGCCGCAGGCCTGCGGAGCCGCGCGGCCGGTGCTCCGCGGCCGCGCTGCATCCTCACGATTCCCCGCCTGGCAACCAGGTTCGTGAGGCGATCTCGATAGGCTACGGCTCCGCCGGCTCATCCACCTCTCCGCCGAGACGGCGCTTCACCCAAGGTGGAGCATCTCGACGCACCCTGATCGCCCCGTCTGCCTCACGCACGACGTTGGGCGCCAAGACGATTGTGGACTGGGTTGGCCGGAATGCGGCAGGGTCCGAGCGCGATCCGGCGTCTGGTCCGGCATACCATCCGATCTGTCCGTCGGGAAACTTGCGCCCGATGATGAGCCCATCACCGTCGATCGGCCATTCGTCGGGCTTATGATAGCCAATGGTTCCATCCGCGTGCTGGACGATCACAGCCTCGGGTAAGCTGTCCAATTGCTCGCGCACGCGCCGGATCTCCGCGGCGATTCGGGGCTCGATATCGGAGGAGCGATCGAGATCGGATGGCTCAGGGGCATCGGGCGCTTTCGTCTCGGAGTTCCATGCGCCAAGAGCCAGGCAGAAAGCCAGTTGCGCCTGCACCGGAGCGATCTCGTCGCGTTCAGCCTCGCAGCCCTTGCCGGCGGGCCCCGTGGGCGAAGGTGCGGGCGGCGCGGTCGGAGGCGCCAGGGCGCTTGATGCATCGCGTGGCACGAAGCGTCCAACGTAGGCGCCAGCAATGCCGATGGCGGCGATGAGCGCGACTGCGACGGAGCGATGAATTATCATGGACACATCTCACTGTGACCGCTTCACCGGTTCATCCACCTTTCCGCCAAACATGCGTTGCACCGCAGGCGGAGCAGGCCTCCCATCGATGGTGATCGTCCCGTCTGGCTCGACCCCCCAGTCAGTCGGCGGGATCTGTGCAGGATCGGAGGGTCGGAACGCGGCAGGGTCCGAACGCGGTCCGGCATCTGGTCCGGCATAAAATCCGATTTCGCCGCTTGGCAGCTTTCGCGCGATGATGACCCCATCACCGTCGTTCCCCCACTCGTCGGGTTCATAGACACCTGTGCTTCCATCGTAGTGCTGGACGATCACCGCCTCGGGATAACCATCCAAGAGCTTGCGATTCCGCCGGATCTCATCCGTGCTTGACCGGCCTCGCGAGCCTATGGAATCAGCCAGAGAATCGGGCTCAGATCGCTCGGGAGCCGTGGACGGTTCGGCGTCGGGGGCCCGCGTGCCAAGAGCCGTGCACATCGCCAACCTTGCCTTGATGGAGGCGAGCTCGGCGCGTATAGACTTGCAGCTAGGGTCAGAGGCCTTCGCGTCCGAAGGCGCGGAGGATGCGCTTGGAGCCGCTTGGGCGCTTGCCGCATCGCGTCGCAGGGCGCGTCCAATGAAGGCGCCAACGAAGCCTGCAATGAGCGCTAGTACAAGCCAGCTACGAAGGGTCATCGCGCATCTCTCTACTACATAGGACATCCTGGGGGTACAGGCTGGCAAGCCTCGTGGTCTTGATCAGCCCACTCCTTTGGAGGAATACCAACGTCGCATGGCGTCACGAACGTGCCAGGATTGGATGGGGGACATACCTCGAACCCTTGCGCTTCCAGCTCTCTCACGCCATTTATCACTTTAAGTTCGAATTCTATTTCCCGCTCATGAGCACCAACATCTTTGCATTCGGGCGTAAACGAGACTTCACGAACATTCGAACAATATGCAGCGCAGTAGATGGGCGGGTCCGCATGACAGAAAGGCAGGTCCGAGCCTTGACCGGAAATTCCAGCGCTAGGGAGGCAGTCCTTTCCTCCGATCGAGGAAAGAGCAAATACGAGCACCATAGTACGCGAAACGAAGCGCTTCATGCGAATCTCCTGTGGGGTTAAGCTCACGTCCCGCGCCGCGCACGCGTGAAGTCCGGCGACGCGTGGCCCATTCGCGCTCGCGTCCACGGAAGCGGCGTTGCGTCCGAACTGCACGCAGGCGCCTTCCTGGCGAGCAGCACCACGCCGCAGAACGGGCATGGTGAGCAATATAAGTCACAAAACGCTGAGGGGTCGCCGTGTGCATTCCGAATTTGGCGACGGTTGTCTGGCTGAAGCGCGGCGTCAACAGTGCCCTGGCACACACAGACGTCCTTGCGAGGCCATCCAGGGCCGCGGCGTCCGAGCTGGCGGTCGTCTGGACGGATCTCGGCGTCGTTATGGCCGACGCGATCGAGCTCCGGGAGGTGGCCGGCGCGGACTCGGCCAGCTCACCGGCTGCCGCGTGTCCCATGGACCGCGCCTCCGGCCCCCGCCGCAGGGCCGTAACCGAGCAACCCCCGGGTGGAGGCAGGCGTCATTGACGCCCCCGTCCCCTTCGGCCATGACGGGCCCGGCGCGCCGCTCGGCTGCGCCGCGCACTGCCAGGAGAAGCGCACCGGGGGAGCCCATGGAGAAGGTCTACAGCGCCGCCCGCATCCGGCCGGAAGAACACAGGGACGTCCTGGCAGAGCTCTGGAGAGTGAACCTCGCCGGCGGCGACGTGCCGCAGGAGCTCGTCGAGCGGCGGATGCGCTGGTTCCAGGAGCAGAACCCCGCGGGCCCCGCCAGGACCTGGATGGGCTACCACGGCCCCGAACGCGAGGTGATCGGCAGCGGCTCGTTCATCCCGCGCGACGTCCATGTCAGCGGGAGAATGCTCAAGGCCGGCGTCCTGGGCGACTTCGCCGTGACCAAGGCCCACCGCATCGCCGGCGCCGCCATGAGCATCCAGCGCGAGATCGCGAAGGGCTGCCGCGACGCCGGGGTCGACTTCCTGTACGGCTTTCCCAACAAGGCCTCTTTCCCGATCTTCCAGCGCGCCGGGTACAGGAAGATCAGCGATTCCACGACCTGGGTCCGGCCCCTCACGGCCGCGTACAAGATCCATGAGCTCGCCGCCCTGTCGGCCGGGGAGCAACAGGACATCGTGAGCGCGGTGACGCAGCGCGTGGCCGAGCGGGCCGCCTCGGCGGTGCCCCACGCCCGATGGCGCGCGCTCTGGGAGTCGGCCGATCCGGGCGCCCCGCCGGCGCCGCTCGCGCGGGCGCTGTCGACCGCGGCGGAGCGCGCCGTGCAGCGGGCGACGGTCCGGCCGGACAGCGCGCTGGTCCGCGCCGCGGGGCGCGCGCTCGACGCCTCGATGGCGCTCAGGGACACGGCGGCGCTGCTCGCGAAGCGGGTGAAGGGCGGGCGCGTGCGCACGGAGATCACGGAGAGCGCCGATCACCGCTTCGACGCGCTGTGGTCGCGGGCGAAGCCCTCGCCGATCGCCGGCGAGCGGAGCGCCGCGTTCCTGAACTGGCGGTACGCGCGGCTCGGCGCCGTCCACTACCGCTTCTTCTGCATGCTCGACAGGCACGACGGGCGGCTGCTCGGCTACGCCGTCTACACGGTGCGGAACAACAAGGTCGAGGTGGTCGACCTGTTCTGCGAGGACCACGGGCCCACGGCCGACCTCCTGCTCCTCGAGCTCTGCCAGGCGATGCGGCGCGAGGGGCACGCCTCGGTCGGCATCCTCCTCGTGAGCCCCCCCTCGTTCGGCGCGCGCCTTCGGGCGCTCGGCTTTTTCGCCCGCCCGCACCCCCCGGGCGTCGGCTCGCGGTGGCTGGTCGTGCACGTCGACCCGAGCTCCCCGGACGAGCTGCGGCGCGCGCTGCTCGACCCGAACAGCTGGTTCATGACCGACGGCGAGCTCGACGTCTGATCGCCGGACCCCGGGCCCCCGCGTCGCACCGAATCGCTGGACCGCCTCCGGCCGCCGATTACCCTTGCCTCCATGGATAACGAGGCGCCGGCCCTGTCCATCGCCCGGCTGCGCTCCGTCTGGGATGCGGAGGTGGGGCCCTCCGCGCGGCGCGCGCTCGCCGCGGCGGCCTGCGCGGGGCTGTTCGTCGCGGCGCACGTGGCGCGGCTCGGGTTTCCGCTCGCCCGCGGGCTCGCCGGCGCCGGCGTCGCGCTGCTCGTCGCGGCGATCGCCGCGCGGGCGATCGTCGTGCGGCGGCGCCGCGGCGACGCCCGGCGCACGGTGCGCGACGTCATCGGCCGCACCGACGCGGCGCTCGCCGCCGCGACCCTGAGGGCGCTCGCGCTCGTGGATCGCGCCGCGGTCGACGACCGCGTGGGCTCGCCCGCGCTCGCCGGCCTGCACCTCCGGCGGCTGCTCGGCCGCGCCTCGCAGCCGCGCATCGTCACCCGCGCGCAGCAGGCGGCGGCGCGGTGGGCGACCGCGGGCCTCGCCCTCGGCGCCCTCTCGCTCGCCGCCGCGGCGTTCGAGCCGGCGCGCGTCGTCGAGGGGCTCGACGTCCTCGCCGCCCGCGGCGGCGAGGCGCCGGTCGAGCTGCCGTGGATCGAGGACGTCGAGATGACGGCCACGCCGCCCGAGTACCTGCACGAGAGCGCCGAGGTGCTGCTGCCGTTCGCGCCGACGATGCAGCCCCGGGGGACCGTGATCACGGTGCGGGGCCGCCCGATCCGGGAGGGGCGCGCGCTCGTGCTGACGGACGGCGACGCCGAGGTCCCCTTCGTCGACGACGGCGCGGGCGGCGTGGTCGCGCGCTGGACGCTGGGCGACTCGACGACCCTCCAGGCGGCCGCGCGCTTCGGGCGGGTGCGCATCCGGCAGGCCGACGCGCAGCGCGTGGTGTCGATCGCGGACGACGCGCCGCGCGTCACGCTGGAGGGCGCGCCGCGCACGGTGAAGCTCCTCGAGGAGCCCAGCATCCCGCTCCGCTACACGGTCACCGACGATCACGGCCTGCGCGAGGTGGTCCTCGTGCTGCGCGCCGGCGCGAAGGAGGAGCGGCGCGTGCTCTCGCGGCCGGCGGGGGACGCGCGGGTCGACCGCGGCGGCTACGAGCTCAGGGCGCGCGATCCGTTCTTCCGCAGGACCTATGTCCCCGTCGAGGCGCGGATCGAGGCGCGGGACAACGATCCGATCGAGGGCCCCAAGTGGGGCAGGAGCGAGGCGATCGTGATCGTCCCGCCGCAGGTGGGCGAGCCGGAGGCGCGGCGCTACGTCGCGCTCGCGAGGGCGCGCGACGCCCTGACGGATCTGCTCGCCGATCGCATCGGCCAGCAGCCGCCGGGCGCGCCGGGCGCGGCGGCGCACGCGGCGCACGAGGCCGAGGTGCAGGCGGCCGCGGTGGCGGAGGTCGAGAAGGCGCTCGCCGCCGAGTACGGCGGCCTCCGGGTGCGGGGGCGCGCCGCCTCGCTCGCCCGGGGTCAGCTCGCCAGGCTCGACGAGGCGCTCGCCGCGGAGCGCAAGTCGACGACCCGCGCCGCGCACCAGAGGCTGCTCGACGAGACCGAGGGCGTGCTGCTCGCGTTCGACGCGGGCCTGCGCGGCCTGGGGTACCGGGACGCCCGGGCCGTCGCGCAGCGGCTCGCCGACGTGGCGGACGAGGCCGCGCTCGCGGCGGAGCTCCTGGAGAGCGGCGGCCGCGAGGACGGCGAGGGGCGCCTCACGGCGGCCGTCACGGTGCTGGACGGCGGGGGGGCCGAGCTGCGCAAGCTCGGCGAGCTCGGCCGCGATCTCGGCGAGATCGTCGCGAACGATCTGCGCCGGATCGCGCGGGCCCGCGGCGCGCGCGACTGGATGCACGCCGAGCTCGCGGCGCGCGACCTCGCGGCCCGGCTCCGGCGCCCGGAGCCCTCGTTCGGCGGCGGTCGCGGCGGGGTGGAGTCGGGCGCGCCGCGCGGGCCCGAGCCCGGGGACGCCTCGCGGGCCGACGAGAGCGTCGCGCAGGGCGAGCGGGATCTCGAGGAGCTCGCGCACGATCACGCCGCGGAGACGAGCGCCGTCGCCGAGGAGCTCGCGCGCGCGTCGTCGCCCGAGGACATCGCGGCGCTGCGCGAGGAGGCGAAGCGGCACGCGGAGGCGATCCGCGAGGCGGTGCGGCGCCTCCCGCAGCCCGGCGCGGCGCCGGGCTCCGCCGAGTCCGCGGCCGCGGCCGGCAGGGAGCAAGCCGAGGCGATGGCCGGCGCGCTGGAGCAGGGCCGCCCCGAGGACGCGGTCCAGAGCGGCAAGGGCGCGATGCGCTCGCTCGGCGAGGCGAAGCGGCTCGGCGCGCAGAGCGGCGGCTTCTTCCCCGAGGAGCGGGCGGGCCGCGAGGCCGCGGCGGCAGAGCAGGTGCTCGCCGGGGAGCTGGCCTGGGCCGAGGAGGCGCTGCGCAGGCTCCGGCAGGCGGCGGCGGAGCGGGCGCGGGAGGGCCTGGAGCGGTCGAGCCGGCGCGAGGGCGCGCTCGCCGATCGCGCGCGCGAGCTCCGCGAGCGGGGCGAGCGCGGCGACGCCCGGATGCCGGAGGAGATGCTCGAGCGCCTCGACGAGGCCGAGCAGGCGATGCGCGACGCCCAGCGCGCCCTCGCGGAGGGGGACGGCGAGCGGGGCAACGAGCGCCAGCGCGAGGCGCAGCGGCTGCTCGAGATGTCGCGCGGCGAGGACCTGGGCCAGGAAGGCGACGCTGAACCGGAAGGGGAGAGGGACATGGCGAGGAAGGCCGACATCCCGGACAAGGACGAACACAAGGGCCCCGAGGAGTTCCGGCGGCGCGTGCTCGAGGGGCTCGGGGGCACCTCGGAGCCGCGGCTGAAGGAGGCGGTCAAGCGGTACGCGGAGGGGCTCCTCCGATGAGGCGCGACGACCAGGGAGGCGCGGGGCGGCCGGCCGGCGCCCCGCGGACCGCGGCGGCGGCCGCGAGGCGCGGCCTCAGGGCGGTGATCCTCGCCGCGCTCGCGACGGCGTCGGCGACCGCGTCCGGCCGCCTGCCCGCGGTCGATCTCGATCGCGTCATGCGGGCGCGCGCGGCGATCCTGGAGATCGACGCCCCGGCGGCGCGGGAGATCCTGAAGGACGCCGATCCCGCGGACCTCGCGCTCGCGCTCGAGCGCGGGCGGCTCGCCCTCTACGAGGGCGACTGCGACGCCGCCTCGGCGATCCTCGCGCGCCCCGATCTGGCGGCGACGGCGGAGGGCGCGGCGCTCGGCGACATCGCGCGCGGCTGCGCCCGCGCCACCGCCGCGACGGTCGTCGTCCACGACGAGGCGCGCGGGGTCTGGGTGCGGCTCCAGGACGACGAGGATCGCGCGCTCGTGCCGCTCCTCGTCGAGGTCTCCTCGAAGATGCGCGACGTGCTCGCGGAGGATCTCGGCGTCGAGCTCCTCCGGCCGATCCGGATCGATCTCGTCCGGGACCAGTTCACGCTCTCGGCGATGACGGGCTTGCCGGAGGAGGCGGCGCGGACGACGGGCACCGTCGCCATCGCGAAGTGGGGGCGCGTCACGATGCTCTCCCCGCGCGCGACGCCGAACGGCTATCCCTGGCTGGACACGCTCGCGCACGAGCTGACGCACCTCGCGCTCTCGCGCGGGACGCGCGACAACGCCCCGCTCTGGCTGCAGGAGGGCGTGGCCAAGCGCGAGGAGGTCCGCTGGCGCGAGCCCGACCCGCTCGACGACGTCCCGTCCGCGGACGCGATCGCGCTGCTGGGCAACCAGCGGGGGCTCGGCCACCCGCTCGACAAGCTCGGCCCCTCGATCGCGATGCTCCCGAGCGCGGAGGAGGCGGCGGTCGCGTTCGCCGAGGTCGCGAGCTTCATCCGGTACTGGACGAAGCAGTCGGGCGACCGGGCGCTCCCGGAGCTCCTGCTCCGGCTCAAGGCGGCGACGAGCGACGCGGATCTCGAGCGGGCGATCACCGAGATCTCGGGGGCGGATCTCGCGACCTGGGACAAGCGCTGGCGCGCCTACCTCGCGACGGTGCCGGCCGACGTGCCGCCCGACCTCGCGCCCGGCGGGGACATGCCGCACCGGCAGGAGGTGGGCAAGCGGGTGCGCCTCGGCCAGCTGCTCCACGACCGCGGCCACTACCACGCCGCGGCGATCCAGCTCGCCCGCGCGCAGGCGCTCGCGCCGCACGAGCCGGCGGTGCGCTGCCACCTCGCCGCGGCGCTGCTCGCGTCCGGCGAGCGCGCGAGCGCCGCGCCGCTCGTCGAGCGGGCGCAGGACGTGAACAGCCGCTACGGCCGGTGGTGGTCGCTGCACGGGCTGCTCCACGGGGGGCAAGGGCCCGACGCGGACCGCGCCTTCTCCGTGGGCATCGAGCTCGATCCGCTGAGCCCGGAGGTGGCGTGCGAGGAGAAGCTGCCGCCCGAGCTCCCCGGGGATCCGATCCGGTCAGCGCTGTGCGAGGCCGCGCGCCGCGTGGCGCCCTAGCGCTACTGCGGGAAATCGGCCGGAGAGGCGAACCGCCATGACGCCAAGGGCGCCAAGAAACCAGGGAAGTAGAAGGGGAAAATGGAGGGACAACCCTTCCCCTCTCTTCTTGGCGTCGCTGGCGCCATGGCGGTTCTTCTGCTGATCCGGGGCAACTTCTCCTCCCGCTTCGCCGGACGCCGCCCTTGCGGGGGCGAGCGCGAAATCATGTCGATAAAATTGCTCCTCTGAACGTAATGGCATCGTCACGCCGGTTTCTGCGCCGGCGCGCTCGCTCCGGCTTTCCTTGCTCTGGAGCGCGGTCCTAGGGTGACGCCCGATGTCCAACGCCGGTCGCGCCGGTCGCATCGCCCTGGTCACCGCGCTGAGCCTCGCCACGCCAGCGTGGGCTCACGCGCTCGACCGGCAGGAGCCGTCCCTGGCGGATGTATCTGATGTATCCGGCGAGCTCAGCGCCGTCTCCGTGATTGCGTTCGGCCTGCTGCCCACCGCGGCCCTGGGCTTCTCGCCCGCCATGACCCTCCGCTGGCCCGCCGTCTCCCTGACGTTCGAGCCCCGCGTGCTCGTGGAGGTGGCGAGCGGCGCGCCCCCCGGCTCCGCGCTCGCGAGGATGAGGCGCAGGACCACGCTCGGGGCCATGTCGGCGTGCAGGCACGAGGACGCGCTCTTCGTGTGCGGCGTCTTCCAGCTCGGCGTGCTCAGCGCCTCGCCCCGCGAGGACGCGGCGCTGGAGACCGGGACCCCCCTGCTCGTCACGTTCGGCGCGCGCGGGGGCGTCGACTGGCGCTTCTCGCGGTCCGTGCACCTGCGCAGCTTCCTCGAGCTGCACGGCACCCTCGGGCGCCCCTTGCTGACGGTGGGCGGCGCCGAGGCGTGGCGGGCCCCGGCCGGCGCGCTCATCGCCGGGGTCGGCCTGACGTGGCCCATGGCCCCGGCCAGGGCGCCGCGCGCGCCCCGCACGGCGGGCCGGGGCGCCGGGGCGCAGGCCGGCGCCGAGTAGGTGCGGGGGCCCCGCGCGCGGCAGGTGCGGGCGCCCCGCGCGCGGCGCGCACGGCCGGACCTGGGGTCAGCCCTTCGACCGGAGCGCGCGCGAAAGGGTGTTCCTGCCGACGCCGAGCCGCTTCGCCGCCTCGGTCTTGTTCCCCTCGCACGCCCGCACCGTCGCCCCGACGTAGCGCCGCGTCACCTCGTCGAGGGTGAGGCCGAGCGGCATCGCGACCTGGGCGTCCCCCTCGGCCGCCGCGGCGGCGGGCGCCGGGGCGCCCTCGCGCCGCCGCGCCGGCAGGTGACCCGCGGTGATGCGGCCGTCCGGCGTGAGGGCGATGGCGCTCTCGACCCAGTGCTCGAGCTCGCGCACGTTGCCCGGCCAGGTGTGCGCGCGGATGTGGCGGAGCGCGTCCGGGTCGAAGCGCGGCGACGGCCTGCCGTACCTGGTCGCGTAGACGTCCGCGAAGTGCCGGGCCAGCGTCTCGACGTCCTCGGGGCCGCGCTCCCGCAGGGCCGGCAGGTCGATCTCGACGACGCGCGCGCGGTAGTAGAGGTCCTTCCGGAAGCGACCCTCGGCGACCGCGCGCTCGAGGTCGCAGTGCGTCGCGCACACGACGCGCACGTCGGCGCGGAGCGTCTCGCGGCCGCCGACGCGCTCGAAGGCGCGCTCCTGCAGGAAGCGGAGGAGCTTGCCCTGGATGTCGAGCGGCAGATCGCCGAGCTCGTCCAGGAAGAGCGTGCCGCCCTCCGCCAGCTCGACCTTGCCCGGCACGCGGCGATCCGCGCCCGTGAAGGCGCCGCGCTCGTGGCCGAAGAGCTCGCTCTCGACGAGCTGCGCCGGCAGGGTCGTGCAGTCGACGGTGACGAAGGGCCGGGTCTGACGCCGCGAGTTGACGTGGATCGCCCGGGCGAACAGGCCCTTGCCCGTGCCGGTCTCCCCGCGCAGGAGCACGGTCGCGTCGGTCTGCGCGGCGAGCTGGACCTTCTCGTACACGGCGGCGAGCCGCGCGCTGCGGCCGACGATGCGGTTGAACGGCCCCTGCAGCACGACCCCCGGCCCGCCGCCCTCGGCGGCGCGGAGCGTCGTCAGCGAGAGCGCGCGGGCGAGCTGCGTGGAGAGCGCGACCAGGTAGCGCTCGTCCTCCTCGTCGAAGGGCGCCCCGGCGCGGTTCAGGAGCTGGACGACGCCGCGGACCGGCGCGGCGCCGTCCTCGCGGATCGGCGCGACGAGCATCGAGCGCGTCGTGTAGCCCGTCGCGCGATCGGCGGACGGATCGAAGCGCGGATCGCGCGCGGCGTCGTCGACGCGCACGACCTCCCCCGTCCGGGCGACGTGCCCGGCGATGCCGCGCTCGAGCGGCTGCCGGAGCGCGGGGAGCTCGGGCAGGAGGGCGACGCGCGTCACGAGATCGCCGCGCTCCGCGTCGACGAGCCAGATCGTGGCGCGATCGGCGCGCAGCGCCCTCGCGAGCCGCTCGCACGCCGTGCCGAGGAGGGCGTCGAAGTCGACCTCCCGGGCGAGGAGGGAGGCGAGATCGACGAGCAGCGACAGGCGCGACATGGATAGCGGAGCAGGATCCAGCATAGAGGGCGCAGCCCCTGTCGTCACGGGGGTCGTCACGCGGCCCGCGCGAGGGCCCCCGCGTCGAGGCAGAGCCCCTCGCGCGCGGCGACCGAGGCCGGGAAGAGCTCGCGCGCGAGGCGCTCGATCTCCGCGACGCCCACGTCCGTCCGCTGCGGGTCGTGGTGGAAGAGCACGAGCTGGCGCGCGCCGCTCGCCCGCGCGATCTCGGCCCCCGCGACGTACGTCGAGTGCCCCCAGCCGACCCTCGAGCGCCCGTGGTCGCCGCGGTACTCCTCGGGGGTGTACTGCGCGTCGTAGATGAGCACGTCGGCGCCGTCCGCGAGCGCGCGCAGCGCCGGATCGACGCAGGCGTAGTGCTCGGTGTCGGTCGCGTACACGACGCTGCGGCCGTCGTGCTCGACGCGGTAGGCGAGCACCCCGCCGGGGTGGTTCAGCTTGGCGACGCGCACGTGCGCGTCGCCCACGTCGAACGCCTCGACGGGGCGCGCCTCCCGCAGGGAGATCTGCGCGCTCAGCTCGTCGAGCCGGACGGGGAAGCTCGGCGCCGCCATCTGGGTGGAGAGCGCCTCGCGCAGGCTCCCGACCCCGTGCGCGCTGCCCACGATCGAGAGCTTCGAGCTCGGCAGGTACGCCGGCACGAAGAACGGCAGGCCCTGGATGTGATCCCAGTGCAGGTGCGAGAGCAGCACCGTCGCCTCGACCGGCCCTTCCCGGAGCAGGGCGTCTCCGAGCTTGCGAACGCCCGTCCCCGCGTCGAGGATGATCCGGGACGCCCCGCAGCGGACCTCCACGCAGCTGGTGTTTCCGCCCACCGAGGCCGTCTCCGGCCCAGGCGAAGCGATGCTCCCGCGAACCCCCCAGAACCTGATCTCCATCGCTGTCTCGTGCCTCCTCGGGCCCCCTTCAGCGAGCGGCGTAGCGAGCCGCGTGCCAGCGCGCGGACGCATGAAACGGCTGGATTCGTCGGTCGATCCCGCGGTGGCCGCTCGAGCTTGCAGCGCGACGTCCGGATCGGCGCTTCAAAATGGATCGCACGGCCGAGGCGGCCTGCCGGCTCACGCTCCCGCTTCTTGCGCGGAGCGTCGCTTCACGGTTGACGCGCTGGCGGCGACGTGGATGGAACAGCGCCGCGGGCGGGCGGGCCTGCACCATGCCGCGGGGGCTGCGCGTTGTGTGTCGCGCGTCGCGTCACGGCTGAGCTCCTCCGCTGGATCGCGGGATCACGGCGGAGCGGGCACGTTCGCCCGACCCGAACGTTGACCCGGGTCCATCCCGGGGCCTAGCATTCCCGCACTGCTCTCTTTCCCGCATCGTTACCGCCGCTCCGCACAATGACCGTTGCTACCTACGCCGCCGCACAGCTGTTGCGGGTGCTTCCGCGAGAGCGCATTACCCGGGCCGTTGGCCGCCTCTGCGACGCCAGGGCACCCGCCGCTGTCATGAACGCGGTGGTCAAGCTCTACGCGCGCGCCTACCGCGTCGACATGGACGCCGCAGAGCCGCTGACGTGCCCTTACGAGAGCTTCGACGCGTTCTTCACGCGTCAGCTCCGCCCGGGGGTGCGCCCTGTCTGCTCCGATCCCGGAGCCATCACGAGCCCCGCCGACGGGCGGATCGAGGCCATCGGCCCCGTGACCGAGGGCGGGCGCCTGTTCATCAAGGGCCAGCCCTACCGGGTGGAGGACCTCGTGGGCGATCCCGCCGAGGCCGCGCGGTACGACGGCGGGCAGTTCGCGGTCGTCTACCTGTCGCCCCGCGACTACCACCGGGTCCACGCGCCCGTCGCCGGCCAGGTGAGCCTCATCCGCTCGATGCCGGGGGAGCTGTTCCCGGTGAACGCGATCGGCGAGCGCCACGTGCCAGGGCTCTTCGCGCGCAACCGTCGCGTGGCGATCGTGATCGACACCGAGCGTCAAGGGCGCGTGACCGTCGTGATGGTCGGCGCCATGATCGTCGGACGGATCACGGTGAGCGCCGTCGAGGCGCGCGACGTGCCGCTCGGCGTGCACACGATCACGCCTGCCCTCCCGGTCCGGTGTGGCGAGGAGATCGGCAAGTTCCACCTCGGCTCCACCACGGTGATGTTCGTGGAGCGCGGGGCGGCGCCCCCCTGGACCAGGGCTCCGGGGCCGATCCTCTACGGTGAGCCGCTCGGCGGAGGGGTCAAGGCATGACGAGCGAGCGGCCGCGCAATCCCCTGGCTGCGCCCGCCCTGGAGGGCGGCGCCTCCGGAGCCCCCGACGCACCCGCGCCGGGCGAAGCAGGGAGCGCGGCCGCGAAGGCACCGCAGGGAGAGCAGGGGCCGCCCCCCGCGCGCTCGTTCGTCCCACGCCCGGAGCGCGCGCCCAGCGTGCGCCCGCCCCTCGCGACGACCACGCCGCTGCCGCGCCTCGACGCCATCCCGGGCGTGGCCGGCAGGGGCGCCGCCGGGCAGGTGTCGGAGCTCCCGGATCTCGATCTCGATCCGCGCATCGCCGGGCCTCCCACGGAGCGATCGCGGCCCACGACCCCGTTGCCGAGCCCTGCAGCGCGGCGCACCGGGCAGTCGCTCGCCCCGGCGATGGAGCAGACCGCGGAGGTCGAGCGCGACGAGGGCGCGAGGGCCTCGCGGCGCCGCTCGCGGCGGCTCGTGAACGAGCAGGGCGACGCGCCGCCGCAGGGCGGAGACGAGGTCGCGCCCGGCGGGCCGGGCGCCGGGAGCCCGAGCCTTGCGCCGCGGTCGAGCGGGGCGAGCGCGCTCCAGGACGTCGACGACGACGGCTGGCTCAGCGCTGCCGCGAAGGCCCCCGCCGCTCCGGCGGCCGAGGAGCCCCGGCAGGCCAGCAGGCCGGCGCCGGCGCCGAACGCGGCGGAGCTGGTCGCGCCCCGGGCCGTCCCTCGCCCGTCGCCGAAGCCCTCGAGCATTCCGCCCGTACCGGCGCCCGCGCCGGGGGGGTTCATCGTCGATCCGGACTCGGTCGCGGTGATCCGGCCCCTGCAGATCGTCAGCATCGAGTCCAACCTGCCGCCGGTCGCCTCGCTGTCCGAGCCCACCAAGCCGCCGCTCTTGACCGAGCCGTCCGAGCACGACTGGCCGCCGCTTCAGTTCAGGATCAAGTCGGACGACCGGACGACGAAGCTCGGGCTGGAAGCGTTCCAGGACGGCGTCCCGGACGGCCCGCCGACGGCGCGCGACACGGCTGTCGATGCCGATCCGTCGGGGCCTCGCGGGTCGCGCGGCGAGGCGCTGACCTCGGCGCCGACGATCGAGCTGGGCGGCTCGATGGCCTGGTCGGCCTCAAGCGCGGACGATCTCGCGGAGGTCGAGCCCGAGCCCGAGTCGACCGACGAGAAGGCCGAGCTCCAGGGCGCCTCGCGGCGGGGCGACGAGGGCGGCGCGGGCGAGCAGGGGCAGGCCGACCCGACGCGCAGCACCCTGCCGCCCAGGAGCGGCGAGATCGAGCTGGAAGAGGTCGAGCCCGAGCGCGACGGGGACGGCGCCGACGAGATCGCGGCCGCCCCCGCCGACGCGGCGGCGGCGCATCCCAAGAAGCCGCCCCCCCCGCCCCCGCTGCCGCCGCGACGCGCGCAGGCGCTCGCCTCTCCCGATCTCGCGACGTTCACGAGCTCGGTGCCGCCCCCGCCCACGTCGGTGCCCCCCCCGCAGGGCGAGCCGCTCTCGGCCGTCCGGCCAGCCGCTCCCCCCGCGTCTCCCGCCGCTGCGCCGGCGACGCCCGCGGCGGCGGCGCCCGCGGCGAAGCCGGCGGAGATCGACTCGACCTCCGGCCCCTCGACCGAGCCCGCCGTGCGGCGGAAGCGCCCGTGGTGGGAGGAGCTCTTCGGGGACGATTTCCTGCGCACGCTCGACAAGCTCGACCCGAAGGTGGTGCGCCGCGAGGTGGACTTCATCGAGGAGCGGCTCGGCGTCGAGAAGGGCGCGGTGATCCTCGATCTCGCGTGCGGCGCCGGCGGCCACGCGATCGAGATCGCGAGCCGCGGCTACAGCGTGGTCGGCTTCGATCTGTCGCTGGCCATGCTCGCCCGCGCCGCCGATGACGCGCAGGACCGCGGCCAGAAGCTGAACTTCCTCCAGGGCGACATGCGCGAGATGACGTTCGAGGAGACCTTCGACGGCGTCTACTGCTGGTCGACCAGCTTCGGCTATTTCGACGACGAGAAGAACGCGGACGTCCTCGCCCGCATCCGCCGCGCCCTCCGCTCGGGCGGCATGCTCCTGCTCGACGTCGTGAACCGCGACTACGTGGCGTCCCGACAGCCGAGCCTGGTCTGGTTCGAGGGCGACGGCTGCGTCTGCATGGATGAAATGCAGGTGGATTTCTTCACGAGCCGGCTCAAGGTGAAGCGGACCGTGATGTTCGAGGACGGGCGCTCGCGCGAGATCGACTACTCGATCCGCCTCTACGGGCTTCATGAGCTCGGCAAGCTGCTGCACGACGCGGGCTTCAAGGTCACCGAGGTGACCGGCCACCCCGCGCATCCGGGCGTCTTCTTCGGCTCCGAGTCGCCGCGGCTCATCATCCTTGCCGAGCGGAGCTGAGGAGCGGGGGGGTGGTCACGGCATGAACATCGAGGCCGCGATCACGCGCGCGCTCCCGGGGATCCCGCGCAGCACCTCCCCGGTCGACCAGATTGCCTACGCCCGCGATCTCTGGCCGCGGCACCACCTCGCCGTGACGGAGGGCCGCATCGCCGAGCACCGGCCCGGGATGATCGTGTGGCCGGGGTCCACGGAGGAGGTCGCCCAGGTGGTCCGCTTCTGCGCGGACGAGGGGCTGCCGCTCGTACCGTACGGCGCCGGGTCGGGCGTGTGCGGCGGCGTCTTGCCAGACGATCGCACGGTCGTGCTCGACCTGAAGCGCCTCTCCCGCCGCCGCTCGATCGATCGGCAGGCGCCCTCGGTCGACATCGAGGCGGGCGCGCTCGGCATCCGCTTCGAGGAGGAGCTCAACGCCGAGGGCTTCACGCTCGGCCATTTCCCGTCGTCGATCCTGTGCTCGACCGTGGGCGGGTGGGTCGCGGCGCGCAGCGCCGGCCAGTGCTCGGGGCTCTACGGGAAGATCGAGGACATGGTGGCGTCGCTCGAGTGCGTCGTCGGCCGGGGCGAGATCGTCCGCTTCGAGCGGCGCGTGCGCGGCCCTGACCTGACGCCGCTCCTCATCGGCAGCGAGGGCGTGCTCGGCGTCGTCACCGCGGCGACCCTCCGGCTCCACCCTGCCCCCCCGGCCCGCGCGTTCGGCGCCTTCTCGTTCCCCACCCTGGAGGCCGGCTGGAACGCGATGCGGGAGATGTTCCAGGCCGGCCTCCGCCCCGCGGTCTCGCGGCTCTACGATCCGTTCGACTCCTTCATGGCGCGGCTCGGCGCGGTGCGACGGCATCGGGCGCGCCCGGACGCCGGCGCCGGCGCCTCGGACGGGGCCGCCGGGCGGGCGCGCGGCGCGCGGGGCCCGGGCGCCGGCGCCGCCGTGCTGCGCGGCCTGCTGCGCGCGCCGGGGCTCCTCAACGATCTCGTCGACGCCGTGGGGGCGCGCGTGCTCCGGGGCGCGACGCTCATCCTCATCTTCGAGGGCACGGCGCGCGCGAGCGCCGACGACCTCGCCCGCGCCGCGGCGATCGCCGAGCGCGGCGGGGCCAGGCCGCTCGGCGAGGAGCCGGCGCGCCACTGGCTCGCGCACCGCTACAGCGTGAGCTATCGCCAGGCGCCCGTCTTCATGGCCGGCGCGTTCAGCGACACCATGGAGGTCGCGGCGCCCTGGTCGCGCCTCGACGCGCTCTACCGCGCCGTCCGCGGCGCGCTCGGGCGCCACGTGTTCGTGATGGCGCACCTGTCCCACGCCTACCCGGACGGCTGCAGCATCTACTTCACCTTCGCCGGCAGCGCGCCGAGCGTCGCGGAGGCCGAGGCGAAGTACGACGCGGCGTGGCGGGCGGCCCTCGACGCCGCCATCGACGCCGGCGGCACGCTCTCGCATCACCACGGCGTGGGCCGCAGCAAGGCGCCCCGGCTCGGCGCCGAGCTCGGCCTCGGCGCCGACGTGGTCCACGCGCTCCGGGGCGTCTTCGACCCTGCCGGCATCATGAACCCTGGCAACCTGCTCCCGCGCGACGCCGCCGCCCCGCGCCGGCCGGTGCCGCCCCCCCCTGCGGCGCCCGCCCTCGACGCGGCCTCCCTGCTCGTGCACGCCGCCGGGAGCGCGCGCCTCGGCGACGTCGAGCGCGCGCTCGAGCCGCGCGGCCTCACGCTGGGGCTCGACCCCGGCGCCGCGCCGCGCGAGATGACGCTCGACGCCTGGATCGCGGCGGGCGCCCCGGGCGCCCCGGATCCGTGGAGCGATCCGGTGGACCACCTGGTCGCCGGGTTCACCGCGCGGCTCGCGTCCGGCGCCGATCTCGCGGTGCGGCCAGCGCCGCGGCGCGCGGTGGGCCCGGATCTCCTCGCGCTCTTCCTCGGCATGCAAGGGCGCGTCGGCGCGATCACGTCCGTGCACCTGCGCGCCCACGGCGCCTCGCGCCCCCGCGCGCTCCCGGCCTCGCTGCCGCGGCAGCCGCCGCTCGGGGACGCGGAGGCGGCGTGGCTCGACGCGGTGGTGAGCGCCGCCCGCGGCGTGCGCTGAACGGGGTCAGCCGGGCGGCCAGGCCATCGGCCGCCGCCCGCGGCGCGCTGAACGGGGTCAGCCGGGCGGCCAGGCCATCGGCCGCCCGCCGAGGACGTGGACGTGGATGTGGAAGACCGTCTGGCCGGCGTTCGCGCCGTGGTTGATCACGGTCCTGAAGCCGCTCTCCGCGATGCCGGTCTCCTCGGCCACCCGCCTCGCCGCGAGCAGCAGCCGGCCCAGGACGATCTCGTCCTCGGGCACGGCGTGGCCGATCCCGGTGATGTGGCGCTTCGGGACGACGAGCACGTGCGTGGGCGCCTGCGGGTTCAGATCGTGGAAGGCGAGCACGTCCTCGTCCTCATACACGACCTTCGACGGGATCTCCTTGTTCGCGATCTTGCAGAAGATGCACATGGTCGCCTCCTACGGTGCTTGCGTATCGCGCTGCGCCCGGTCACGCGGCAGCGGCCTGGTCGCGGCGTCCGGCTCTCCCGGCTCCGCAGGGCCAGGCGAATCCAGCGCTCCGCCCTGCCGTTCCTCGGGGAGCAGCCGGGCGAGCGCGCGCTCGATCCGCGACGTGTCCGCCGGCTCGGGGAGCAGATCCCTGGGCAAGGCGGCGCCGTTCGACGGGCGCTCCGGATCGATGTCCTGCTGCGCGGACGGCGGCGGCGCGCCGCGCGCGACCGCGATGCGCAGCACCGCGACCTCGAGGGCGTCGAGCGCGGCCGTGCGCTTCAGCCCGAGCGACGGCACGTCGTAGGTGAGCAGCGCGCCGCCGCTCTCGGCGGGCGCGAGCCCGGCGCGGTCCGCGCCCGAGACGAGCTGCCGCACGAGGCTCCGGAGCAGCGCCGCCCGCCGCCGCACCCGGCGCGCCCCCGGATCGGCGTAGAGCGAGAAGAAGCGATTGCGCGAGAACGTGGACGGCGCCAGCACGAGCGCGACGAGCAAGGCCTCCAGGTCGATGGGCGGCGCGCCCCTCACGTCGCGTGCTCCAGGGCGCCGCCGTCGGGCCCCGCGCCCCCGCCGCGCCGCAGAAGCTCGGCCTGGCGGTGCGTGCGCAGCGCGCCGATGAGCTCGTCGAGGTCGCCTTCCATGATCTTGTCGAGCTTGTGCAGCGTGAGGCCGATCCGGTGATCGGTCACGCGGTTCTGGGGGAAGTTGTAGGTCCGCACCTTCTGCGCGCGCTCCCCCGTGCCGACCATCGTCCTCCGCTCGGCGCTCTGGACCTCCTCCTGCCGGCGCTGCTCGAGCTCGAGCAGCCGGCTGCGGAGCACCTTCATCGCCTTCGCCTTGTTCTTCAGCTGCGAGCGCTCGTCCTGACATTTCACGATCATGCCGGTCGGGAGGTGCTTGATCTGCACGGCGCTGTTCGTGGTGTTGACGCCCTGGCCGCCGGGGCCGCCCGACGCGGCGATCGAGATCTCCAGGTCCTTGTCGTCGATGTGCACGTCGACGTCGTCGGCCTCGGGCAGCACGGCGACGGTCGCGGTCGAGGTGTGGATGCGCCCCTGGGTCTCGGTGGAGGGGACGCGCTGCACGCGGTGCACGCCGCCCTCGTAGCGCAGGTGGGAGTAGACGTCCTGCCCCGAGATCAGCGCCGCGACCTCCTTGTAGCCGCCGGCGGAGGCCTCGCTCACGTTGAGCACCTCGACCTTCCACCGCTTCGTCTCCGCGTAGCGGCAGAGCATCCGGAAGAGGTCGGCCGCGAAGAGCGCCGCCTCCTCGCCGCCCTCGCCGCTCCGGATCTCGATCACGGTGTTCCGCGCGTCGTTCGGGTCCTTCGGCAGGAGGAGCAGCTCGAGCTCGCCGGCCAGCCGCTCTCGCTCGAGCTCGAGCTCGGGCAGCTCCGCCTGGGCGAGCTCCGAGAGGTCGGGGTCGCTCAGCGCCTCGCGATCCTCGGCGATGCGCCGCTCGACGTCGCGGAGCCGGGCGAACGCCGCGACCACGGGCTCGATCTCGGTCCGCTCGCGGTTGAGCCGCTGGAGCTCGGCCGGAGCGGAGAGCACCGCGGGGCTGCACATGAGGTGCTCGAGTTCCTGAAAGCGGCGCTGGACCGCCTCGAGTTTCGCGATAGGTAGCATCTGCAATCCGAAGACGACGCGGGAGTTGACAGGCCGGCGGACGGGCCGGGCGGCGGCGCCGGCCCGCGTTAGCTGTGCGCGCCAGCGTAGCCGGGGTCGGCGAGCAGCTTGGCGTAGTCCGCGAACACCCGATCGGGCTGGGCCGGAGCGGCCACCGCCTCCTCGCGCCAGAGCGTCGCGCGGAGCGAGGCGAGCGCGACCTCGAGCTGCGCGTCATCCGGCTCGGCGGTCGTGATCTTCTGGACCAAGAACCCCGGCCAGAGCAGCACGCGGAGCGGGCCCGTGGTGCAATAGCGCGCGAAGAGCCGCTGGATCTCGAAGGTCACCGCGGCGATGAGCGGCAGGAACGGCAGCTTCAGGACGAAGAAGGTGAGCCACTCGACCGGCCGGCCGCCGGGCGGCTTGGGCAAGAGCGAGCCGAGGAACGCCCCGGCGATCGAGAACACCACGATCGACACGAGCGCCACCATCACCAGGAACGTCGTCCCGCAGCGCGGGTGCATCGCGGTCTTGCGCCGCGCGTTCGCGACCTCGAGGAGCTCGCGCGCCTCGTAGGTGGAGATCGCCTTGTGCTCCGCCCCGTGATACTGGAAGACGCGCCGCACCTCGGCGATCTGGCGGATCAAGAGGAGGTACGCGACCACGATGGCGAGCTTCGCCACGCCGGTGATCGCCTGGTACACCGGCGACGTGACCTCCAGCCCGAGGCCGAAGAGCTTGTTGATCAGCTCGGCCCCGCCCTGGGGAGCCGCCACGAAGAGCAGGATCGCGAAGGCGATCGGCAGCAGGCCCATCCCGCCGCCGCCCTTCTTCTTCGCGCCGGCACCGTCTCCGCCCGGCGCGGGGCTGCCTGCCGGCAGCGCGGGCTCCGCGTCCTGCGTCGCGATCGCCGCCATGCTGAGCGCCAGCGCGGAGAGGCTCACCCCGCTCGCCTGCCCGGAGCCCGGCCGCTTGGACGCCGGGCCCTTCCCCGAGGCCGCCTCCTCGGCCGAGAGATCCTGCTCGTAGAGGTCCGCGGACCAGCGCAGCGCCTGCGATCCGAGGCGCAGCGACTCCACCAGCGTCGCGACGCCTCGCACGAACGGCCAGGTGCGCGGGCCCCTCGACACGGCGGTCATCGGCTGCTCGCGCACCATGAGCTCGCCCGAACGACGTCGGCAAACGATCGCGACCGAGCTCGGCGATCGCATCATCACTCCCTCAATCACCGCTTGGCCGCCGATATACGGACGTGCAGGCTGCTCGCTCATACGCGTTCCAATCTAGCGCATAACCCGGCGGGCGCATCGCGCCCGGCCGATCCGCGCCGTCGATGGACGGCATCGCGTCCACCCGCCACGGCTAGCCCCCGCTGCGATCGAGCGCTCACGTCGAGCAGCGAACGGGCTCCGGACGTACCGAGCCCTCCGCCACGCCCCGGGCGGGCGCGGCGCGACGGGCGTACTTGAAATCAGGAGGGATGCGTCTCTGGGCGGAGGGGCGCGCGGCCGCCCTCTACCCGGCCTCTACTTGCCGGCAGCCGCGTACTTCCTGCGGAAGCGGTCGACGCGGCCGGCGACATCCATGATCTTGTGCTTGCCCGTGTAGAACGGGTGACACGCGGAGCAGACGTCGGTCGTGAAGCTGCCGCGGGTGGAGCGGGTCTCGACGACGGCGCCGCACGCGCAGGTGATCGTTGCTTCCTTGTACTCGGGGTGGATGCCGGGCTTCATGGTGAGTCCTTCGGGTGTTACGAGGGTGGGCGCCTATAGCTCAGACTGTCCGGGGCCGCAAGAAGCCCTCTCCAGACGCATCGCACGCTCGTCGTTCGCAGCGCCTGCCGCGCCTGCTGCCGTCCGCACGCCGGGCGCCGCGTGAAGTCGCCGGCGCGGGTGCCGCGTGAAGCTGGGCCCTCTGGCCTCTCCGGCAGGGGCCCGCCCCAGGTCCGCCCCGCGGCGCCGAGGGCGAGGTGCGCGGACGCGGCTTCTGCGTCCCGGAGGCGCCTCGGTCAAGGTCCCGAGGGCGCGCGCACGACAATTGCTAGGGCCGGCGTTGACGCTCTGGTGCACATGGTTAGTTTCGCGGTCGCGAGCCAGCGAGCTCGCGAAAACCGGCGAAAGTATCCGAATTCCCAGCAGATTTGACGGCTCTGGAGCAGGGGCTCTCGGCAGCTGTCAGCCGGCCCCTGCTGACCGGTCGGGTCTTCTCGCCCCCCGCGGTTACCACGCCGTCGCGCACACACTTCTCGGAGGGTTCACGTCATGGGCAAGATCATCGGCATCGATCTCGGCACGACCAACAGCGTCGTCGCGGTGATGGAGGGGAAGGAACCCAAGGTCATCGTGAACGAAGAGGGCTCGCGCCTCACGCCGTCCGTCGTGGCCTGGGACGACAAGGGCGAGGTGCTCGTCGGGCAGATCGCCAAGCGCCAGGCGGTCACGAACCCCACCAACACCATCTACTCGGCCAAGCGCTTCATGGGGCGTCGCCTCGAGGAGGTGCAGGAGGAGACGAAGCGCGTCCCGTACAAGGTCAGCAAGGGCAAGAACGGCGACGCCTCGATCGAGGTGCGCGGCAAGCAGATGTCGCCGCCCGAGATCTCGGCGAAGGTCCTCCAGAAGCTCAAGAAGGCCGCGGAGGACTACCTGGGCGAGAAGGTGACCGAGGCCGTCATCACGGTCCCCGCTTACTTCAACGACTCGCAGCGGCAGGCCACCAAGGACGCCGGCCGCATCGCCGGGCTCGACGTGAAGCGCATCGTCAACGAGCCCACGGCGGCCGCGCTCGCGTACGGGCTCGACAAGAAGAACGAGCAGGTCATCGCGGTCTACGACTTCGGCGGCGGCACGTTCGACATCTCGATCCTCGAGGTCGGCGACAACGTCGTGCAGGTCATCTCGACCAACGGCGACACGCACCTCGGCGGCGACGACGTCGACCACCTCGTGATGGACTGGCTCGCGGCCGAGTTCAAGAAGGACACCGGCATCGACGTCTCGAACGACAAGATGGTCGTGCAGCGGCTCAAGGACGCCGCCGAGCAGGCCAAGATCGAGCTGTCGAACGTGCAGGAGACGACGATCAACCTGCCGTTCTTGACCGCGGACGCCTCGGGGCCGAAGCACCTCCAGAAGCAGCTCACCCGGGCGAAGCTCGAGCAGATGATCCGGCCGCTCATCGAGCGCACGCTCGAGCCGACGCGCAAGGCGCTCGCCGACGCGAAGAAGTCGCCGCAGCAGATCGACGAGGTCGTCCTCGTCGGCGGCTCGACGCGCATCCCGCTCGTGCAGGAGACGGTCAAGAAGTTCTTCGGCAAGGAGCCCCACAAGGGCGTGAACCCGGACGAGGTCGTGGCGGTCGGCGCCGCGGTCCAGGCGGGCGTGCTCTCCGGCGACGTGAAGGATCTCGTGCTCCTCGACGTCACGCCGCTCTCGCTCGGCGTCGAGACGCTCGGCGGCGTGATGACGGTGATGATCCCGAGGAACACCACGATCCCGACGCAGAAGAAGGAGATCTTCTCGACCGCGACCGACAGCCAGCCGAGCGTCGAGGTCCACGTCCTCCAGGGCGAGCGCACCGAGGCCCGCTACAACCGGACCCTGGGCCGCTTCCACCTGGAAGGGATCATGCCGGCGCCCCGCGGCGTGCCGAAGATCGAGGTGACGTTCGACATCGACGCGAACGGCATCCTGTCGGTGCACGCCAAGGACACGGCCACCGGCAAGGACCAGCGCATCACGATCACGGCGTCCGGCGGCCTCAAGGAGGACGAGATCAACCGGATGGTCCAGGAGGCGGCGGCGCACGAGGCCGAGGACAAGCGGCGGCGCGAGGAGATCGAGCGGCGCAACAAGCTCGACAACCTCTGCTACACGCTGGAGAAGACGATCAGCGAGAACAAGGAGAAGCTGGCGGACAGCGACGTCTCCGCGCTGAACGAGATCATCGCGGAGAGCCGGTCGGCCATCGAGAAGCAGGACGACGCGGCGGTGACCGCGGCGCTGGAGAAGCTCGAGAAGGAGTCGCACCGGATCGCGAGCGTCATGTACGAGAAGGCCGGTCCGCCGCAGGACGGCGCGCCGCCGCCCGCCGGCGCCGCGGGAGGCCAGCCGCCCCCCGCCGGCGGCAAGGGGAAGGACTCGGTCATCGACGCGGAGTTCGAGGAGTCGAACTGACCGCCGCGAGGTGAGCGGACCTTGAGCGAGCGCGGCTTCGGCCGCGCTCGTTTTCGTTTGTCGCTCGCGACGCCGAGGAGATCGGCGGAGCCGCCCTCTTCCCCCGCGGCGCGCTCGTTGGGCGTCGACTCGGATGTCCGGGGGCCGTATAACGGGCGCTCATGCGAACCCTCCTGCCGCTCGCCACCCTGGTCCTGCTGGCCGGTCCCACCGCGTGTGGGCCGTCCCCCACGCCTGTCGCGCCGACAGGAGGTGGCGAGGTCCAGGTCGCGCCCGCACAGCCCGCCCCCGCCGGCCCGGCCTACGATCTCTCCCCCGTCGCCGAGCCCGCCGATATCGTGGGCGTGCTCCGCTGGAGCAACCCCTCGGCCACGCTCTCGAGCGTCGCCACCTGCGCCGGGCTGCCGCCGACGCTCGCCGAGTCGGGCGCGCAGGGCCTCTTCGCGGGCGTCCTGAGCGAACTCGTGAGCCCCTCCATCGACGCGGACCAGCTCGCCACGGTGGTCGCGCTCGATGCGCCGCTGCACCTGCTCGTCGCGCTCGACGACAGCTCGAAGCGGGGCAACCCGGTCGCGGCCGTGTCGCTCGGGCTCGCGTCGCTCGAGCGGGCGAGGGGCGCGCTCGAGGCCGGCGCCACCCTCACCGAGGTGAAGCCCGGCATGTGGAAGGTCGGCGGCAAGGAGCCGTCGAAGTCGAGCTGCTTCCTCGCCGCGTCCGCGGGCTCGACGCCGGCGCGGCTCCTCTGCGGCGACCGAGACCGGGACGTCTTGACCCTCGGGCCCTACCTCGCGCGCACGCTGCCGACGCTCGCGAGCGAGGCGCGCGACCTCCACGGCGAGCTCCGCTTCGTCCCGCTCAGCGCGAAGTACGGCGACATGGCGAAGCAGCAGCTCCGGGGCCTGCCGATCCTCGCGCAGAGCCAGCTCTCCATCGACCACCCCGGGTTCGACCGGGCGCTCACCGACGCGGCCACCGCCGTCCAGGGAGAGCTCGAGGCGCTGATCAACGACGCCAGCAAGGCGGACATCGACCTCCGGGCCGACGACCAGGCCTGCGTGAGCCTCACGGCGGGCCTCGAGCTCCGAGGCCAGTCGTCGTGGCTCGCGGGGACGATCGCCGACAGCGCGAAACGCGCCGGGCCCGCGCCGGCGCTCTACTGGCGCGTACCCAAGGACAGCCACGGCGCGTTCTTCGACCACGGCAGCAACCCCGCGCAGTACGAGGGCATGCTGAAGACGCTGCGCGCGATGCTCGAAGGGTGGATGGAGAAGGAGAAGATCGGCAAGCCGGCCGATCGCAAGGCGCTCGCCAGCGTCCTCTCGCTGCCGCTGAGCCAGGCGACCCCCAGCGTGTCCGCCCACGGCTACCCCGAGGCGCCGCCGGCCGGCGCGAAGGCCGGGAAAGCGACGCCGGACGAGCTCGTCAACAGCCTGATGGGCGGGCTGGTCGGCTGGAACCTGATCGGCATCGAAGCGGCGCCCGATGCGATCGTCAAGTACCTGAAGAACGCCGTCACGGCCTACAACACGACCGGCCTGCGCGCGCGGCTCCGGGACATCGACATCGACCCGAAGGAGCTGCCGACCGTCAGGACGGTGCCAGCGCCGAAGGAGCTCGGGAAAGGGTCGCTCGCGGTCGAGGTCCAGATCAAGGGTCTCCCGGACCTCGACGCCGGCGTGGTGTCGGGGTCGGCCCCCAAGGCCAAGCCCGTGACCGCCACGCTGCATGTCCTGGTCATGGGCGAGGACAAGGCGACGTGGATCGCGTTCGGTCACGACAAGCGCGATCTCCTGAGGCGGCTCGCCATCGTGAAGGCGGGCGCGCCGGAGGCCGAGACGCTCGCGTCGCGCCCGGGGCTCGAGGCGCTGAAGACCGGGAAATTCCCCTACGCTGGCTTCATGACGCTCGCCCCGGTCACCCGCAGCGTCCAGACGATGCTCTCGACGCTGTCGGACGCCGGCGCGAGCCCGGGCGTGCTGCCTCCGGAGGCGAGGCAGTTCGGCGAGGCGCTGGCAAAGCTGCCCCACAAGGGCGAAGGGCTGATGTTCCTCACGACGCAGGCCCGGGGCGGCGGTTCGCCGCGCGTCGAGCTCTCGTTCACCCTGTCGAAGCCCGTGCTCGAGGACATCGGCGCGCTCCTCGTGGCAGGGCTCCAGATGGCCGGCGTCACCAAGCCCTGAGCGCGCCACGCGCCCGATCCAGGGAGGAGCCGAGCGCGACCGCTCGCGCTCGGCATCGCCTCCGGCCGCCGGACATCGCCCGTGCGCCGCCCGCCCACGTCCACGCTCGGTACGCGAATTGCCCGCCTGCCCGTAAAGATGAGAGGAAGCAATGACCAATCGTGAAGGTGCGAGCCGCAACGGAACGAGCCCGGCGCGGCCAGAGGCATCCGGGAGCGCCACGACGGCACCCATGCCGAAGTCGCCCGTTCGCCGCCCGGCGGTCGAACCGGACGCCGAGCTGCCCGAGCTGACGCCGGAGCAGCTCGCCGAGCTCAGGCAGGCCCTCGAGGAGCGCCGGGCGAGCCTCGTCGCCATGATCGACGAGCGGCAGCACGCGGAGCGCGACATCTCTCGCGAGGTGGGCGACGAGATGGACGAGGCCAACGCCGAGGGCGCAACCTCGCTGACCTCGAAGCTCCTGGAGCGCGATGTCCGGGTGCTCGCCGAGATCGATCGCGCGCTGGCCAAGATGAAGGAAGGGACCTACGGGATGTGCGAGGGCACCGGCGAGCCCATCGGGTATCGCCGCCTCAAGCTGCGTCCGTGGGCGCGCTACAGCGTCGCCTACCAGGAACAGATCGAGCGCGAGGAGCGGACCGGCGGCGGCTCGTGACGCCCACGCCGCCCTGAGGAGGCGCGCCTCCAGCGGAGCGCTCGGGCTCGTCCCGAGCGCTCCGGTCCATGGGTCGAGCGAGCGCTGCGGCGAGGCCGTTCAGCCGCCCATCCGCTGGATGAACGGGACGATGCGCTCGACGAACGCCTGCTTGTGATAGCGGTCGAACTCCGCCCACGTGCAGAGCGTCCGCGGATCCCTCACGCGATCGACGAAGAGCACACCGTCCACGTGGTCCTTCTCGTGCTGGAAGGTGCCCGCCGAGAGCCCGCGCAGGACGCGATCGATCGGCCGCCCGTCGCGATCCAGGCCGGTCAGCCGGATCTCGGCGTGGCGATCGACGACGCCCCTCAGGTTCGGGACGCTCAGGCACCCTTCGTAGTTCTCGAACGTCTCCTCGGTGAGCGACTCGATCACCGGATTGACCACGATCGTGAGCGGAATGTTGGGCTTGTACGGATAACGAGGGTTGTCCTTCACCTCGACCGCGAAGATGCGCACCGGCACGTGGACCTGCGGGGCGGCGATGCCCGCGCCGTTCGCGTCGCGCATCGTCTCCACCAGATCGTCGATGAACGCCTGCATGACGGGGGAGGAGAGCTCCTCCGGCGTGACCTCGCGCGCGCGCTGCCTGAGGACGGGGTTGCCGATGTGGGCGATCTTCAGGAGCGTCACGCGGCCATCGTACCATACGGCCACGCCGCCGGACGCCTGTGACCCCGGGATTCGCCGCTCTGCCTGCCCGCGTCGGCCCGATCATGCGGCGAGCGGCTGCGTCGGCTATGGAGAGGGCGCATGGATCACTTCCCCGATGCGCCGCGTGTCCCCGAGCAGCAGCAGGCGACGGCCGTCATGCACCTCCGCTTCGAAGACGTGAGCCAGACCGGCCACGTGATGCTGGACGCGCTCCCGCACGGCCTCGGGCCCGCGATCTGGAGCAAGCTCATCCAGGGGAGCCCCATCGCGGCGCTCATGGGCTCCCACGGGATCATCCCGATCCTCACGCGCCTCGTCATCGAGGGCGGCGAGGGGCCGATCGCGGCGCGAGAGCCGCTCCATGTGCGCGGCCTCTACCAGCTCGCGCACACCGAGGACGCCGCCTCCGACGTGAACCGGCTGATCCTGGCCATGTGGCTCTCGGCCACGGCGCGCCGCAGCCGGACCTATGGCCCCCCGCCGCCCGGCGCCGGCGAGCCGCTCCCGGCGGGTCGCGTGTTCGCGGAGCACGTCTTCACGCGGCCGTTCGCGGCGCCGGGGGAGCGCAAGGTGCTGCGCTTCGAGTCGCCGGATCTGCCGGCCGTGCCGCCGGAACGCTACCCCTGGCGCTCACCGGAGTCGCTGATGGGCCTGCCGGAGGGCGCGCAGCCGCTCGACCCCGAGCCGACCCTGGATCCGATCACCGTGGCGTTCGGCCTCGATCACACGGACGCAAACCAGCACGTGAACTCGCTCGTGTACCCGCGGATCTTCGCGGAGGCGGCGCTCCGGCGCTTCGCCGCGCACGGGCGCAGCACGGCGCTGCTCGCCCGCCGCGTGGAGGTCGCCTACCGCAAGCCGTGCTTCGCGGGCATGCGCGTGAGGATCGTGCTGCGCGCGTTCACGATCGGCGGCGCGCCCGGCGCGCTCGGCGCGTTCGTGCCGGAGCCGCCGGAAGGCCCGGCCGACGCAGCCCCGGAGGCGCGCGCTTGCTGCTACATCCGCACGCTGTTCGAGGGCTGAGCGGCCTCCACACGGGCGCGCAGCGCGGAAACGCCGGCCGGGCGCGCAGCGCGGAAACGCCGGCCGGGCGCGCAGCGCGGAAACGCCGGCCGGGCGCGCAGCGCGGAAACGCCGGCCAAGCCGGCCTCCGCGCGCGGATCGGGAGCTCCGGAGCGTCAGGCGCCCAGCGGGCGGGCGAGGCCCGCGCGGTCGGCGATCTCGTCGTGGAAGGCGCGGAAGGTGGACTCCTGCGGCCACGGCGGCGCGTTGGCGAGGAGCTCCTCGACCCGGGCGAGCTCGCCCTCGTCGATGGCCACCACGGCCGCGGCGTAACGCATCGCCCAGAACACGAGCGGGCTGGCCTCGCTCGCGCGCTCCAGCAGCGCGCGATCGCCCGGGACGCTCTTGTGGGCGAAGGCGCGAGCGAGCGCGCCGGCGGCGGCGCGCAGCGTGACCACGCGATCGCGGAAGGCAGCGCTGACGTCCGGGAGGGGGAGGCGCTGCAGGCGCCCCGCCTGCTCGAGCGCCGCGTCGCGATCGCCCTCGAAGGTGTAGAGGAGCGTGTCGAGGAAGAGCCGGTGCTCGAGCGCCGCGTCCCACGCAGGCCCGCGCTCGGCGGCGGCCATGGCCGCGCGCGCCTTCTCGACCCAGCCATACGCCGCGAACGCCGTGGCCGTCATGAGCGGGGCCATCGTGGCCGGGTGCGGGATGCGGTGCAGCGTCGGCGACCAGCGCTGCAGCACCGACCGCACGTCGCCCGAGCGGAGCAGCCTGCGCAGCTTGCGGCGAGCGAGCCAGCGGCCCGCCGCGAACGCGAGGACACCGCCGAGCACCACCGCCATGACCGCCGGCTGCTGCCAGGCGAACCGGAGCGCAGCGGCCGCCAGCGCCGCCGTGCCTATGAAGAGGAGCGCCGGGATGAGCCGGCTGCCCCGCCCCTCGTCCTCGGAATCGAACGGATCCACGACATCTCCAAGCGTACGGGGCTTCCCGTACGAGGCAAGTCCCGGGCGCCCCGCCGCTTCGACCCGAGCGCCCCAGGAGAAACCACGAGGGGCCCGGCCCGCCGGACGCCGCGCCCCGGCGGCGCTGAACCCTGATGGCCTGACAGAAGCGCGCCGCGAGCGCCATGGGGCTCGACAAGGAACCGAGGTTCGACTACGAAGTGTCCCCGTCAGGCGTGAGCGCCTGGGACCTCATGGGTCCGCCGACAGCGCGCCGTGAACCCCGCCAGGCCCGGAAGGGAGCAACGGTAGCGGAAAGCGAGTGTGGCGGGCCCACTTATTTTTTGTGGTCGCATCAGCGCGCTGCGCCCACCCCCGCCGCGTGACGCCTCAGGCGGGCGGCTCGCGCCGCGCCAGCGGGGCGAGCTCGATCCCGAGCTCCGTGGCGAACCGGAAGATGCGCTCGTCCCGGTAGAACTCGCCGAAGACGATCCGCGAGAGCCCCGCGTTGGCGATCATCTTGAAGCAGCCCCAGCAGGGCGAGGCCGTGGCGTAGATCGTCGCGCCGTCGATCCGCACCCCGTTCCGCGCGGCCTGGATGATGGCGTTGGCCTCGGCGTGGATCGTGCGCACGCAGTGGCCGTCCTCGATCAGGTGCCCCTCCTCGTCGCAGTGAGGCAGCCCGCGGATCGAGCCGTTGTACCCGGTCGCGAGGATGCTCTTGTCGCGCACGATCACCGCGCCGACGTGCTTCCGATCGCAGGTCGCCCGCGACGCGACGACCTCGGCGATGCGCATGAAGTATTCGTCCCACGAAGCCCGGTGAGTCATCGCTCGTCTCCACGGCGGGGATCCGCGTTCGTCGTCCCCTCCAGAATGCACAAGGAGCCGCCCTCCGATCCCGTCACGAGATTCCCCTCACGAGACGGCCCGGCGACGCGCGCCCCGACCCCGGCTGAGCCGCGCCGCGCGCTCCTCGGCGCGCTTCTATCACGATGTCGGGCGCCGCGGAGCCCCCGCCGGCCGGAGACCGCGCGAGGCGCCTCGACAGCGAGGGGCGCCGCGTGGTAGCGCGCGGGGGTGAGCTCCACCGCGAACATCCGTCGATCAGACCGCCGCATCCTCGTGCTCGGCTCGGGCGGGCGCGAGCACGCCCTCGCGCGCGCGCTCGCGCGATCGCCCTCGGTCGCCGAGGTGATCGTGGCGCCCGGGAACGCCGGGACCCACGCGGCGGGCGGCGCCGGCCGCGCCCCGATCCGCCGCGCCGCGCTGGCCTCGCTCTCGCCCGAGGAGGCGACCCGCCTCGCCGTCCGCGAGCGCGTCGACCTGGTCGTCGTCGGGCCCGAGGCGCCGCTCTGCGCGGGCGTCGCCGACGCGCTCGCCGCCGCGGGCGTGGCCGTCTTCGGGCCGAGCCGTGAGGCGGCGCGCCTCGAGGGGTCGAAGGCGTTCCTGAAGGAGTTCGCGGCCCGCCACGGGATCCCGACCGCGCCGTTCACGATCGCGCGCTCCTTCGACGAGGCGGCGCGCGTCATCCGCGAGCGCGGCGCGCCCATCGTCGTGAAGGCCGACGGGCTCTGCGCCGGCAAGGGCGTCGTCGTCGCGACGGCCGTCGACGAGGCGCTCGCGGCCGCGAAGGACATGCTCGTCGAGCGCCGCTTCGGCGACGCCGGCGCGGCCGTGATCCTCGAGGACGCGATCCGGGGCGAGGAGGCCAGCCTGCACGCCATCAGCGACGGCCAGGCGATCTTCGTCCTGCCGGCGGCGCGCGATCACAAGCGGGTCGGCGAGGGCGACACCGGGCCGAACACGGGCGGCATGGGCGCGTTCGCGCCGAGCCCCCGCGTCACCCCCGCCCTGGCCGCGCGCGTCGAGCGCGAGATCCTCCGGCCGACGATCGACGGCATGCGCGCGGAGGGGCGGCCCTTCCGCGGGGTGCTGTTCGCGGGCCTGATGATCACGCCGGAGGGCGACCCCATCCTGCTCGAGCACAACGTCCGCTTCGGCGACCCGGAGTGCGAGGCGCTCATGGAGCTCCTCGAGGGCGACGTCGCCGAGCTCTGCGCGTCGGTCGCGGCGGGCGCGCTGGATCCCGGGGCGGCGCGCGTCGCCCCCGGCCGCCACGCGCTCACCGTCGTCCTCGCGGCCCGCGGCTACCCGGCGGCGCCCGTGACCGGCGACGTCATCCGCGGCCTCGACGCCGCGGCCGCCGTCGAGGGCGCGTTCGTGAACCACGCGGGCACGGCCGAGCGGGACGGCGCGATCGTGACGGCGGGCGGCC
This sequence comes from Sorangium sp. So ce1036, assembly GCF_051369805.1. Lineage (NCBI taxonomy): Bacteria > Pseudomonadati > Myxococcota > Polyangiales > Polyangiaceae > Sorangium > Sorangium sp. So ce1036. Next base: position 1,110,697 of record NZ_JBBMOX010000002.1, on the reverse strand, counting down.
GCGTGCTCGCGGTCACGGCCGCGGGCGGCTCGCTCGCGGAGGCGCGGGAGCGCGCGTTCCGCGCGGCCGACGCCATCGACTTCGACGGCAAGGTGCTCCGCCGCGACATCGGGGTCGACGCGACGCGCGCGGCCGTTTGAAGGCGGAGCGCGAGCCCATGCAGCCCATCATCGACCTTGCCCCGGGCGCAGAGGAGAACCCGCTCGCCGCCCACTTCGGCCGGCTCATCCGGGAGCACCTCGCGCGCGACGCGAGGCGCGTGTCCGATTTCCGGACGCTGCGCGGCTCCGTGCTCGTGGTCGCGCAGGACTCCGGCACGTCGATGACGATGCGCTTCGATCACGGGCGCCTCACGATCCACGACGGCGCCATCGGCATCCCGTCCGTCACGTTCTGCGGCGACGAGGACGTACTGTTCCGCCTCCCGGAGGTCGCGTTTCACCGCTGGCTGCGGTTCCCGATGCTGGGGCTCTTGCACCGCCGCCAGAGCGGCCCCCTGCGCGAGCTCACGCGCCTCGTGGCACGCGGCGACCTCAAGATCTACGGCCTCGTCGCGCACCCGCGGCTCATCCTCACGCTGCTCCGGGTCCTCTCGCGCCACCCCTGAGCCCCCCGTCCAGACATGCCGGACGGACGTCCCGCCAGTGCGATACTGTGAGAGGACAACGGACGTCTCCGTCCCCGCTCCAGGACGGTTCTTGTGGGCTTGCAAACCAATGCTACGCGGGCCAGAAGCTGACTTTTGACGGCCTCTTGGGCTGTTGGTATGGCTCGATCATGGGCATCCGATTGCGCTACCTCGCCCACGATCTCGAGGTGCCGCTCGGCGAGTTCTTCATCGGACGGAGCGCCGACTGCCAGCTGTCGCTCGACGACCCGCTGGTGTCGCGCCGGCACGCGCTGCTGACCGTCAGTGAGAGCGGCGTCGCGATCGAGGATCTCGGCAGCCGCAACGGCGTGCTCATCAACGGGGCCCGGATCTCGGGGCGCCACATCCTGTCCGACGGCGACAAGATCGCGATCGGGGGACAGGAGATGTTCCTGCTCGGGGCGATCGAGCCGAGCTCGGCGCACTCGCCGCGGAGCGCGCCGCTCTGGATGCGGCAGGCGCAGAACGCGCGCACCGTCGACATGAGCGAGATGCCCGCGGGCGAGGACGACGGCGCGACGGCCATCGCCTCGCGACGGTCGCTGCCGGGGCTCATCCCGCAGCACCCCGACAAGCGCGTCCACGCGCTGAGCCTCATCGGCAGCGTCGCCGACAAGGCGCTCGCCCTGGGGCGCGTCGACGAGGCGGAGCGCATCCTCCAGCGCTCGCTCAGCGACATCCTCACGAAGGCCCGGGAGGGGGGCGTCGGCGCCGTGCAGCCCGAGCTGGTCGAGAAGGCGAGCACCTACGCGGCCCGCCTCGCCGCGGCCACCGGGCGCGGCTCCTGGATCAACTATATTTTCGAGCTCAACACCCGGCTCGAGCTCCTGCTCCCCGCCTACCTCGTCGATGAGCTGTATAGTGTCCTGCGCAAGGTGAAGGCCGTCGACATGTCCGTCCTCCGTGGCTACGCGAAGCGGCTCCGCGAACGAGCAGGAGAGCGTACCCCGGCGGAGAAGTTCATCCTCCAGCGCATCGAAGGGCTCGAGCGCCTCGGCGCACTGAAATAGACCATGCCTTTCCGCCTCCGGTATTTGGCGCACGACTTCGAGCTCCCCGAAGGGCCCTTCGTGATTGGCCGGAGCGGCGACTGCCAGCTCTCGCTCGACGATCCGCTGGTGTCGCGGCGCCACGCGAGCCTGCAGGTGCGCGCCGACGGCGTCTCGGTGCTCGATCTCGAGAGCCGGAACGGCGTGTACGTCAACGGGTCGCGCATCAGCGGCCAGCGCGAGCTGAACGACGGCGACCGGATCGTCATCGGCAGCCAGGAGATGCTGCTCTACGGCGGGGAGGAGTCGCGGCCCCACGACGCGTACGGGGTCGAGTTCCGGCGCGCGACGGCGACGCTCGGCGCGATGGCGCTGACCGAGATGCGCAAGATGTCGGACGACCCGACCGAGCTCACGAGCCCGACGGGCGACGGCGGCTCCAAGGGCTTCCAGTCGCTGCGCCTGCTCGCGAGCCTCGCCGACAAGGCGCTCGCGATGGGCCGGAGCGAGGAGGCCGAGCGCATCCTGCAGACCGTGCTGATCGACATCCTGAGCCGCGCGCGGACGAACGTCCCGCTGGAGATGCCGGCCGCGGAGCTCGCCGCCCGCTACGCGGCGCGCCTCGCGGGCGCCACGACCAAGGGGAGCTGGGTCAACTACGCGTTCGAGCTGTTCACGATCGCGCGGCGCCCGCTGCCCGGGCCCGTCGTCGACGAGCTCTACACCGTGGTCCGGCGCGTCAAGTCGCTCGATATCCAGCCGCTCAGGACCTACCTCGACGACCTGCGCCGGATGGCGCCCTCGTTCGGTCCGACCGAGCGGTTCCTGATGCAACGGATCGAGGGTCTCGAGCGGCTCGTCGCAGCGAAGTAGCGTCCGAGGCCTCGTCGCCCGGCGAGGCGGGCGCCGCGGCGGCGGGTCGCGCCACGCGCACGGCGGCGTCCGGCGAGGCGGCGGTGGGGGGCGCCACGCGCACGGCGGCGTCCGGCGAGGCGGGCGCCGCGGCGGCGGATCGCATCGCGCGCGCTCCCGACGGCGACGGGTCGCGGGGAAGCGCGCTCGCCTCCGCCTCCTGCCAGCCGAGGTTGCGCGCGGCGGCCTTCGCGATCGCGTCGCGCAGGTCGGGATCGACGACCTTGCCGAGCTCTCGCCGGACCTCGGGCGGGAGCGGCGCCTCCCGCGGCGCGGGGCGCACCTCCTCGCGCCAGGGGGGCCGCGCGACCGGCGCCACCTTGCCGACGCGGAACCGGAGCGACTGCACCGGGAGGCCGCGCGACCGGAGCTGCGCGAGGATCACGTCGCCGAGCATCGAGAGCTCCTGCGCCCAGGTCGAGCTCGCCGCCTGGACGTGGAGCACGCCGCGCTCCAGCTTGAGCGGCCTGGCGCGCGCCGCGATGCGTGACCCCACGGCCGCCTCCCACTCGCGAAACGGCATCGGCGAGGTCTCCACCTCAGCCGGCGCCGCCAGCGACGTATTCCGCTGGATCAACGCGCCCAGGCGCTCGACGGCTCCGCTCCGACGCGACATGGACGCCGAGCGTAGCAGGCCTTGCGGCGTGTGGTTTCGGCGGAGCGCGCCGCCCACGCGCGCCCAGCGTCGCGGACGACCGCGCGCCGCCCGAGGCAGGACAGCAACCCGCCCGCGCAGCCCGCTCAACCGCGGAGGACTGGCCGCATGTGCAAGCGCGCTCGCCTGGCTGGCGCGGCCCTTTGGGGGCTCACCTCCGGGGCTTGCGTTCCGGCGAGCCCCTTTTGTCGCTCGCCTGCACTTCAGCCCCTCCGGTGAGCCCCCAAAGGGCCGCACCACCCTCGCCTGCAAGGGGCGAGCTCCACCTGGACGACCTCCGTCCAGGGATTCGTCAGCGGTACCGAAGGTGGGACTCGAACCCACAAGCCCGTGAGGACAGCGGATTTTGAATCCGCCGCGTCTGCCATTCCGCCACTTCGGCTCGGCGTTGCGATGTCAGTGAACCGATCGAACGGTAGATCACCGGGCACGACCCTGGCAATGGGCGACGCAGCGAGGCCGCGATCACGGCGGCCGCGCCCGGGATGCCGCGAGGGCGTCAGACCACGAAATCCAGCATCTGCAGGCGCGTCAGGTAGTCCTGGAGCGCGGTGGCGTACTCGTCGATCAGGAGATCGAGCTTCACGAGCGCGCCCTGCTCGCTCACCGAGTCGATGGTCCCGCTCACCGGGATCTCGCGCGTCGGCAGGATGAGCACGCCGCTCCAGTACGCGCCCTTCTCGGCGTCGCGCAGGCCGGCGAGGCGCAGCCAGCCGTCGGAGAGCTCGGTGACGGGGACGAGGGCGCCGCTGTCGAGGCGGACCGAGCTCTTCAGCGTGTGGGCCGGCTCGACCAGGTAGTGCGAGCGCCGGTTCTTCTCGATCAGATCCTCGAGCGTCGAGCAGATGACCTTGCTCAGCGGGGTCTCCTCGCTGTCGAGCACGAGCTCGAGCAGCCGCTTCATCGACTTCTGCGTGCGGATCAGGTTCGCGCGGACCTCCTCGAGGCGCCGCGCGTCCCGCCGGATCTTGCCGGCCACGACGTTGAGCAGGTTGTTGTAGAACGGATAGGCGACGTCGCCGTGCGCCTCGAAGAAGTCCCGGAGCTCGGCGATGCCGATGCGCCAGATCTCCGACGGCTGCGTCGTCACCGCGGTCGTCATCCGCCGGATGCCGGTCAGCGCGCCGAGCTCGCCGATGGGCGAGATGGGGCTCAGGCGGAAGCGCGTCTCGCCCGCCTCGATCAGCGCGACCTCACCCTGGACCAGGAGGAGCAGGTGCGAGGGCGCGCTCCCGGCCTCGAAGAGCACGTGGCCGGAGGGGACCTCCTGGCGCTGAAACGCCTTCATCAGCGCGTCGAGGTGCTCCTCCGTGATTCGCTCGAACAGGGGGATCGCGTGCAGATCAGCAGGGCGGACCGCCATGGGGTGACACTCCTCGTTCAACGTGGGATCGGGCTCCGCGCCCGCGGCCTTGCGAGACACGGTCCTCGCGGCGCGCACAGCCTCGGCGTGGACCGCGGAGGGGGCATCCTACTCCAGGTCTCGACCTGAGGAAGGGGGATGGGCGGGCCGCGCCCCGGACGGGCCCGCTCCGCTGGCGGGATCCGGTGGGTGCCGGTAACGTCGCCCGGGTGAAGCAGCCCGTCCGCCCACGGCCCCTCGCGGCGACGCGCCGGGCATCGCTGCGGCTCCTCGTCGCCGGCCTCGCCCTCCTCGCCGTCGCGTGCGGCGCCACGCCGGGCAAGCCGCCCGACGCCGAGGCGCCGCCTCCCCCGAGGCCGCGCAACGCCGCCGCGATCGCGCAGTCGATCGCGGGGGGGCGGGTCTCGGTGCTCGTCTACGCCGACAGGACCCGGGGCCACCCCATCATGGCGCGGCTCGCGGCGCTCGATCTGTGGGGCCCCGTGCTCGCGGGCACCGGGCTCGATCCGGAGCGGGACGTCGAGCGCGCCTTCGTCACCGCGCCGCGGGTGGACGCGGCGAACGAGGCGGTCGTCGTCCTGGAGCACAGCGTGCCGGAGGACCGCCTGCAGGCAGCGCTCGACACGCTCCTCTCGCGCAGCGACCCGCCGGGGGCCCGGGAGAGCGGGCTCGGCGTCCCGGCCGTGCGCGTGACGATCCGGGGGCACACCCGCGTGGTGGCGAGCGTGGAGCCGACGTTCCTCGTCGTGCTGCCCGAGGCCAAGGCGCGCGAGGCGCGGCGCTTCGTCGGCACCGGGGGCTTCCCCGACCCGACGGGCGACGAGGCCGCGCGCGCCGTGGCGATCGACCCGGCGAGGACGCTCCGGGCGCCGCGCGCGCCGCGCGTGCCGCCCACCCTCGGCGCGCTCGAGGCCGCCGTGACGCTGGCCGACGACGGCGGCGCCGTGGTCGCGCTCGACGGCGCGAGCGCGAGCCCGGAGCAGGCCGCCCGCGACGCGGCCGCCCTCAACGAGGAGATCGAGCGCGCGACCACGGTCCGCATCGCCATCGTGAAGCTCCGCGTCGTCGACCCGATCGGGTTCTTCGCCGAGGGGGACCGGGTGAGGGCGAAGCGGCGCGTGACGCCGGGGGAGCTCGACAAGCTCTTCGGCCTGCTCAGCGCCGTGTTGCCGCGCTAGGCTGCCGCCCGATGCGACTCGTCAAGATCGGAATCGCCAACGTGAACTCGACCGTCGGCGCGGTCCGCTCGAACACCGACAGGTGCATCGCGCTCGCCCGCTCGATGGCGCGCGAGGACGTGACCCTGGCGGTCTTCCCCGAGCAGGCGATCGGCGGCTACGCGGCCGAGGATCTCGTGCAGTGGCCGGCCTTCGTCGAGAGCCAGCGGCGCGAGCTCCACCGGTTCGCGCAGGAGACGGCGGCGCTCCGCACCGTGTTCGTCATCGGCGTGACCGTCGGCGTGGGGGGCGACCTGTTCAACGCGGGCGCGGTCGTCCACGGGGGCCGGGTGATCGCCTTCTCCCCCAAGGAGAAGCTGCCGACGTACAACATCTTCTACGAGGCGCGGACGTTCTCGCGCGGCATGCCGTTCATGGAGCTCGACGCCGGCGGCGTGCCCTGCGGCGACCGCATCTTCACCTTCGATTTCGGGACGATCGCCGTCGAGGTGTGCGAGGACATCTGGTCGCCCGAGGGCCCGATGCGGCGCCGCTGCTACGCGGGCGCGGAGATCGTCTGCAACATCTCGGCGTCGCCGTTCCGCGCCGGCGTGGTGGGCACCCGGCGCGAGATGATCGCGACCCGCGCGTCGGACAACCAGTGCACGATCGTGTACGCGAACCTGGTCGGCGGCAACGACGGGCTCGTCTTCGACGGCGGCGGGCTCATCAACCAGAACGGCCGCCCGATGCTGGAGGCGCCGAGGTTCCGCGAGGGGTTCGCCGCGGCGGTGGTCGATCTCGACCGGACGACGCGCTGCCGCCGCGAGGCGAGCACCTGGCGCAGCGACCTCGAGGAGTTCCGCCGCACCTCCCCGCAGATGGTCAAGGCCCTCCGGATCGACGGCGAGACGGCGGACCGCTCGCGCCTCGCCTACCCTGCCCCGCCGCCGGGCACGACGCCGTTCCTGCCCGCCGCGGCGCCGCCGTCGGCCTCGCCGCGCGACGAGCTGCTCGACGACTTCTACGAGGTGCTCGCCCTCGGCGTCGCCGACTATTACCGCAAGATCGGCGCCTTCAAGAGCATCGGCCTCGCGCTCTCGGGCGGCCGCGACTCGCTCCTCACGCTGCTCGTCGCGCACCGCGCGGTGGAGCTCCTCCACCCGGGGCTCGAGGGCGCGGCGCTGCGGGAGCGGGTCGGGGCGTCGCTCCACGCGTTCTTCATGCCCTCGCGCTACTCCAGCGACGCCACGCACCGGGCGGCCGCGCAGATCGCGGCCGATCTCGGGGTGTCGTTCGCGGTGATCCCGATCGAGGACGCGTTCCCGCGGGAGCTCGAGGCCGCCCAGTCGATGCTCGGCGACGATCGCTCGTTGACCGAGCTCACCAGGCAGAACGTGCAGGCGCGCATCCGCGGCGGGCGCATGTGGAACTGGGCGAACTCGAGCGGCGCGCTGTTCCTGCAGACGGGGAACATGAGCGAGAAGGCGCTCGGCTACACCACGATGGGCGGCGATCTCGAGGGGGCGTTCAGCGTGATCGCCAACCTGCCGAAGACGGTGGTCATCGCCCTGCTCGAGCGGCTCTCCCGGCGCTTCGGCTGGAAGGGGATCCAGCAGACGCTCGCCACCACCGCGGGGCCGGAGCTCGCCGAGAACCAGTCGGGCGAGGCCGAGCTCATGCCGTTCGAGGTCCTCGACGCGTGCCTCTACCTGTACGGCGCGGAGAAGCTCGCGGCCGACGAGGTGGCGGCGGCGCTCCCCAGCCTGTTCCCCGACAGGGATCCCGCGGCGCTCTGCGCCTGGGCGGAGAAGTTCGCCGCGCTGTTCTCCCGGTCGATCTTCAAGTGGGTCCAGTCGCCGATCGCGATCCACCTCGGGTCGCTCGACCTCGACCGCGAGCGGGCGCTGCAGCTCCCGGTGGTGCAGCGGACCGAGTGGAAGGGCGGCTGAGCAGGAGGGCCTGAGTGGAAGGGCGGCCGAGCGGGGGGGCCTGCTCGACGCGGCGCTCAGTTGACCGCCTTCTCGACGGTCGCGGGCGCGCCCGGCCTCGCTCCGTCCCTGGGGACGCCCTCGACGGCGGGGGGCGCGGCGCTCGCGGCGCGGATGGATCCGTCGGCCGAGAAGCGCTCGAGATCCTCGGTGACGCGGCGGAGGTAGGCCTGCTTGATGTGGAACGGCAGGAAGGCGCTCTTGAAGCCCGCCACGATGATCGACTTGATCTCCTTCAGCCCGAACCCCATCCGCGTGTGGCAGTGCCAGAGCTCCTGGGACACGGTCGTGTCGGTGACGAGCCGGTTGTCGGTGTTGACCGTCACGCGCAGGCCGAGGCTCTGGTAGAGCTTGAGCGGGTGCGAGGCGAGGTCGCGCACGGCGCCGGTCTGCACGTTCGATGACGGGCAGCACTCGAGCGGGATGCGGTGATCGTTGATGTAGTGCAGCAGGTCGCCGTCCTCCCGAAGGCGGCACCCGTGGCCGATGCGGTGCGCGCCGCAGACGTGCAGCGCCTGCGCGATCGACTCGGGGCCGTACGCCTCGCCCGCGTGGATGGTGCAGTTGATGTTGTTCTGGCGCACGAGCTGGAAGGCGGCCTTGTGGTGCTTCGCCGGGTGGTCGTACTCGGCGCCGGCGAGGTCGTACCCGACGACGCCGCGGCCCTTGTAGGCGACCGCGAGCTCCGCCATCTCCAGCGACGACTCCGGCGAGATGTTGCGGATGCCGCAGAGGATGACGTTGCTCTCGATGCCCAGCGCGTCGTGCGCCGCGCGGAGCCCGGAGAGCACCGCCTCGACCACGCTGGTCAGGCGCAGCCCGAGGCGGGTGTGCAGCATCGGCGAGTAGCGGACCTCCATGTACCGGACGTTCTCGCGCGCGGCGTCCTCCGCGAGCTCGTAGGCGACGCGGGAGAGCGCCTCCTCGGTCTGCAGGACGCGCAGCGTGATGTCGAACGCCTTGAGGTACTCGACGAGCGAGCCGCAGTTCTGGCCCAGGTTCATCACCCGGCGCAGCTCGGGCGGCTCGTACGCCGGGAGCTCGACCCGGTGGCTCCGGGCGAGATCGATGATCGTCTCGAGGCGCAGGGAGCCGTCGAGGTGAACGTGGAGATCGGTCTTGGGTAGCTGGCGAAAGAACTCCAGAGGGAGCTTGCCGGATAGCTCGGGATGATCGGACATGAACCATTGTGTCACCCGGCGACCGGCCGCGGAAGGCGGCGGCGGGCGCGGAGCACCCCGCGTCCGATCCCGCCCCGACCCCCGCGCCCGCCCTCGCCGACGTGGGCGACGGTGTGGTCACGTCCGCGCGGACGACGCGGGCGACGAGCCGGGCGAGGGCGACGAGGGCGGGGAGCCGGGCGAGGGCGACGAGGGCTGCGAGCGACGCAGGAGCTCCCCGCTGCTCACGGCCACCGCGACGGCGGACACCCCGAAGAGGGCGACGAAGAGCCACGCGAGCGGCAGGCCGAGCTGCTCTCCGGCCGCCTCGCGGCGCAGCGCCTCGCGGAGCCGCTCGGGGTTGTACCCCAGGACCACGCGCCGCCCGACGTAGGTCAGCGGGAGCCCGCGCGCCTCCATCCGCGCATAGAGCGCCATGTCGGCGTCGATCGCCGCCCTCGTCGCGGGCGAGGACATGCACGCCGAGAGCTCGGCGGGCGAGAGGCCGAGCGGGCGCAGGACGGAGACCACGCCCTCCTCGGTCAGCCTGCGCGGCGACGCGCTGTAGAGGAGCGCGGCGGCCTGCTCGCGCTTCTCCTCGGGCGTACAGACGTAGGCCTGCGCGGCGGGGAGCGCGCCGGGGTGGCCGGGGAGCGGCACCATCTTGCGCACGTGGCGCAGCCGCTCGCCGTAGGGCTCCTCCATCTTGCTCATCTCGGGGTGGAGCCTGCGGCAGAACGGGCACTCGAAGTCGGTGAAGGCGACGACCGTGATCTTGCCCGGCGCCTGCATCGCCGCGATCTCCGCCGGGAGCGGCGGGATGACCGGGTGATTCCCCCAGAGGAACGGCAGGCCGATGGCGGCCGCCGCGGCGGCGCCCCACGCGGCGGTGCTCACGGGGCCGCCCTGCGCGGCGCGATCGAAGGCCTCGCGCGGCGTGCGTCGCGCCTGCCGCGCGAGGAGCGCCGCGGCGACGGCCGCGGCGAGGGCGGCGAGGTCGACCGCGACGCACCACGCGCAGAGCGCGCCGATCGCGAAGACCTGCAGGCCGAGCAGGACCAGGGCGGCGAGCCCGCCGGCGGCCGAGGCGGCCGCGAGCGCCGCGTGGTGCCAGCGCTCCCGCGCGAGCAGCGAGCCGGCGAGGAGCGTCGTGTACGCGGCGAGCCCGAGGTTCGGCAGCGGGACGCCGAGGAGCCGGCTGTACGGCGATACCCTGACGGCGAAGCAGCCCGAGGTGACGCCGCAGAAGGCAGGGTCGCCCGCGTTCTGGTACTCGACGATGAGCACCGCGCTCGCCGCGATGGCGAGGAAGAGCGCGAGCCGGAAGAGCGTGACGAGGAACCGGGCACGCCCAGCCTGTCGATCGCTGCCCGGACGTACGGCGAAGACGGCGCCTCGGCCGGCGAGGACGAAGAGGAGCACCAGCGCGAGGAGCAGGGCGATCGAGTTCAGCAGCATCGGTCCCGGTGGCTCGTGGTTGGGCTCGAGGCATACCGGACCGGAGCCGGGGCAGCCAGCGAGAGGAGACTCGTGCTAGTCGACTCGGCATGTGTCCCTCCTCCCGCGGAGACTCCCCGACGACCGGCTCCGGCGCGCGCCGCCGGGAGGCGGTCGTCGACCTCCTGTCGTCCTTCAAGCGCGCCCTGCACGCGAACGAGATCGCGGAGCGGCTCGGCGTGGCGCCGAGCCGGTACCCGAAGCTGCAGCGCCTGCTCGAGGAGCTGTCGCTGGAGGGGAGCATCGTCGCCCTCCCGGGCCAGCGGTTCCGCCTGAGCCAGCGGCAGGTCGAGGGGCGCGGCGCCGAGCACGAGGGGACGCTCAGCGTGAACCCGCGCGGCTTCGGCTTCGTGTCGCTCGGCGGCGCGGCCGAGGACGTCTACATCCCGCCCGAGGCCATGGGCGGCGCGCTCCACGGCGACACCGTGGCGGTGCGCATCGCGACGCGCTCACGGCGCGGCGTGGAGGGGGAGGTCGTCCGCGTGATCAAGCGGCGGCACGCGCGCGTGGCCGGCGTGCTCCGGCGCCGCGGCAAGAGCGCCTGGCTCGAGCCGGACGACGTCCGCGTCCGCGGGCCGATCGTGGTCGTGCCGCGCGAGCCGGGCGGGCCGCTCGGGCCGGCGGACGCCGAGGACGGCGCCGCGGCGGTCGTGACCATCACCCGCTTCCCGGCGCTGCCCGAGGAGAACCCGGAGGGCGTCGTCGAGGCCGTGCTCGGGATGCCCGGCGATCCGAATGTGGAGGTCGCCAAGATCCTCGTGCGCGAGGGGATCGAGGAGGAGCACCCGGCGGAGGCGATCGCCGAGGCCGAGGCGTTCGGCGACGACGTGCCGGCCGAGGCGCTCGCCGGGCGCACGGACCTCACCCACCTGCCGATGCCGACGATCGACCCGGAGGACGCGCGCGACCACGACGACGCGGTCTGGGTGGTCCGCGAGGAGGACGGCTCGTACCGGGCCTGGATCGCGATCGCCGACGTCTCGCACTACGTGCAGCCCGGCAGCGCGCTCGATCAGGCGGCGCTCGCGCGGGCCAACTCGATCTACCTGCCCGACCGCGCGATCCCGATGCTGCCGCGGGCGCTGTCGTCGAACCTCTGCTCGCTCCTGCCGGGCGTGATCCGGCTCTGCCTGTGCGTGGAGGTCGAGCTCGACCCGGCGGCGACGGTGAAGCGCGCGCGCGTCGTCGAGGGGTACATCCGCTCGATCGCGAAGCTCACCTACCCCGGCGTGGCGCGCGCGCTCGGCCTCACCGCCGAGCCGCCGCGCAGCCCCGAGGCCGAGGCGCTGCGGAACGATCTCCAGGTGATGTGGGACCTCGCCCGGCTGCTGCGCGGCAAGCGGATGCGGCGGGGCGCGCTCGACCTCGAGCTGCCCGAGGCGAAGGTGGTGCTCGACCCGGAGACGGGCGCGCCCCTCGACGTGCAGAAGCGCAGCCACGACCCCGGCGTGGCGAAGGCCTACCAGCTCATCGAGGAGCTGATGCTCCTCGCGAACGAGACGTGCGCGCAGTTCGTCGTCGACCAGAGCATCCCCACCGTCTTCCGCTACCACGCGCCGCCGGACCAGGCGAAGCTCGAGCGGTTCGCGACCATGTGCGCCGAGCTCGGGCTCGCCTTCGACCCCGAGGACGCGACCGAGCCCAAGCGGCTGTCGGTGTTCCTGAAGAAGCTCCACGCGCACCCGCAGAAGCAGGTGCTGCACATGCTGCTGCTCCGCGCGATGAAGCAGGCGGTGTACGACGTGGCCAACGTGGGCCACTTCGGCCTGGCGTCGAGCGCGTACCTGCACTTCACCTCGCCCATCCGGCGGTACCCGGACATCACGGCGCACCGGGCCATCCGGGCGGTGCTGCGCGGCGAGCGCATCGACCGGAGCGAGGCGGCCCTGGAGCGGCTGCGCGAGGCGGCCATCACGGCGTCGGAGCGCGAGCGCAAGGCGATGGAGGTGGAGCGCGAGGTCGTCGACCTGCACCGCGCGATCGTCATGCGCTCGCGGCTCGGGGACCTCTTCGAGGGCACGGTCACGGGCATCGTGGGGACCGGCGTCTACGTGAACATCGAGGATCCGTTCGTCGACGTGCTCGTCCGCATGGAGTCGCTCGGCCCGGATCAGTACGAGATCGACGACGAGGGGCTGCGCGTCATCGGCCTTCGGTCGGGGGACCGCATCGCGATCGGCGACTCGATGCTCGTGCAGATCGAGGACGTGGCCATCCTCCGGCGCACCGTCTACGCCCGGCGGCTCGCCGGAGAGGGGGAGTCGAGCGAGGCGAGGCCGCGTCGGCTCCGGCGCGGCGAGGCGGACGCACGGGTGAAACGTCGAGTCAAGACCACCAAGAGCACGCTGGACGCCAAGGGGGGCAGGGGCGCCCGCGGCGGCAAGAGCAAGCAAGGCGACAAGAGCACCAAGGCGCGCAAGAAGCAGCGGTAGCCGCGCGGAGCGCCGCCCCTCCTCTGCCGGCGCCGCCGCCCGACGCGCGCGCGCCCTCCCCTCCCCGAGCCCGCCCGATCCCGCGGACAGCTCCTAGAAACATCATTGAAATCCTCGAGATCGAGGCCCGAAATCGAGATCGTGGCTCGCGCGCGATCGCCCTCGGTCGCGCGCGAATCAAGCCCGTCGAGCGCCGCCATCGTCGCGCCCCCGCCGCGACCGACGCGGGATCAAAAAAGTAAAGAGTCCTGCATTTCGCTTGCGTTCGGAGGATCGCTATGGTCTCACCTGATTCATTACTAGGGAGAGGTGATCCATGCCGAAGCCGACGTATCCCGCGTACAACACCGGTGACTTCCTGGTCGATTACGAGGAGAAGGTCTTCGAGGACGTCAAGGCGAAGCCGGGAGAGAAGGCGCTGGTCACCTTTCACACGGTGGCTTTCGAGGGGTCCATCGGGCTCGTCAACCTGCTCACCGCCATCCGCCTCCAGCGCAAGGGCTTCGAGACATCGGTCCTCCTCTACGGGCCGGGCGTCACGCTCGGGCTGCAGCGCGGCTTTCCCAAGCTCGGGAGCGAGGCGTTCTCCGGGCACCTCGCGGTGAACCAGCAGATCGTGCGGTTCATGGAGGAGGGCGGCAAGGTGTATGCGTGTCGGTTCGCGCTGCAGGCGCTCTACGGCCACGGCGAGCACGCGCTGATCCCGGGCATCAAGCCGATCAGCCCGCTCGACGTGCTCGACATCCAGCTGCTCCACCGCCGCGAGGACGCGTTCATCCTGCACTCCTGGACGCTCTAGCCGGGCGCGGCGTCGGTCGATGGATACCAGGCGCAAGGTCAGGGCCGCCGCGGTGCAGCTCAGCCCCGTCCTCGGGAGCCGGGACGGGACGGTCGAGCGCGTCGTCGCCGCGATCGCCAGGGCGGCGAAGGAGGGCGCGGAGCTCTGCGTCTTTCCCGAGGCGTTCGTCCCCTGTTATCCGTACTTCTCCTTCGTGCTCCCCCCGCCCGCCATGGGCAAGGAGCACATGCGGCTTTACGACGAGGCGGTCACCGTCCCTGGCCCGGTGACACGGGAGGTGGCCGCCGCCGCGCGCGCGCACGGCGTGGTCGTGGTGCTCGGCGTGAACGAGCGCGATCACGGGACGCTGTACAATGCGCAGCTCGTCTTCGACAAGGACGGCGCCCTCGCGCTCCGGCGGCGCAAGATCACGCCGACGTACCACGAGCGGATGATCTGGGGGCAGGGCGACGGCGCGGGGCTCAGGACCGTGGACACCGCGGTCGGGAGGATCGGGGCGCTCGCCTGCTGGGAGCATTACAACCCCCTCGCGCGGTTCGCGCTGATCGCGCAGCACGAGCAGATCCATTGCAGCCAGTTCCCCGGCTCGCTGGTCGGGCCCATCTTCGCCGAGCAGATGGAGGCGACCATAAAGCACCACGCGCTGGAGTCGGGCTGCTTCGTGGTGAACGCCACGGCCTTCCTGACCCCGGAACAGGTGCGCGAGATCGCGCCGAGCGAGCAGCTCCAGGGCGTGCTGCGCGGCGGGTGCATGACGGCCATCGTGACGCCGGAGGGCGCGCACGCGTGCCCCCCGGTGACCGACGGCGAGGGCATGGCCATCGCGACGCTCGACTTCGCCCTGATCACGAAGCGAAAGCGGATGATGGATGCGGCGGGCCATTACGCCCGCCCGGACCTCCTGCGGCTCTGGATGGATGCGGCGGAGCGCTCGATCACGCTCGGCCCGGGCAGCCCAGGGGCCCCCTCCCCCGATCGTGCGGTGATGGACCATGGAACCACAGACGCTGATCACCGAGCTCCAGTCGTCCGGCCTGAGGGTGGTTGAGGGCCCCGGGGGCGCGCCCGGAGACGGCGCCGCGCCCCTCGCTCCCCCGGAGCCCGGGGCCGGCCAGGACGACGGCCGCGCCGCGGCGTGGACGTCGCGCCGCGGCGGGGCCGGGCCGACCGGGCACGTGGCCGCGGCGCTCGGCGGCGCCACGGTGATGATCCCGATCCACACGGGCCCGGCCGCGACATCGCCCTTCGTGGCGCGGATCGGGCGCGACGGGGCGGGGGTGGTCGAACGCGACGGCCGGGCGCTCGCGCCGATCGCGCTCGTGAAGGCGCCCCGCTTCTACGCCCTCTCGACCCGGGACGGGATCCCGTACCCCAAGATCGCGCTGCTGCACGGCGCCGACGTCCTCGCCTCGACGGTGCTCCAGACGTGCGTCCGGTACAGCGACCCGGCCAGGGCGTGCGCCTTCTGCGCGATCGGGCAGTCGCTCGCGGCGGGCCGCACCCTCGCGAAGAAGACGCCGGAGCAGCTCGCCGAGGTCGCCGAGGCGGCGGCGCGGCTCGACGGGGTGCGGCACGTGACCCTGACCACCGGCACGCCGCGGTCCGCCGACCGCGGCGCGGCGCACCTCGCCGACTGCGCGCGCGCCATCAAGGCGGCCGCCGGCCTGCCGGTGCAGGCGCAGTGCGAGCCGCCCGAGGATTTCGCCTGGTTCGAGCGGATGCGCGCGGCCGGCGTCGACAGCCTGGGCATGCACCTCGAGGCCGTCGAGGACGCGGTGCGCGCGGCCGTGATGCCGGGCAAGGCCGAGGTGAGCGTCGCGCGCTACTTCGAGGCGTTCGAGGCCGCCGTGCGCGTCTTCGGGCGCGGCCAGGTGTCGACCTACCTCATCGCCGGCCTCGGCGACTCGCTGGAGGCGCTGCTCGGCGCGAGCGAGCGGCTCGTCGCGATGGGGGTCTACCCGTTCCTGGTCCCGCTCGTGCCCGTCCCGGGGACGCCCTCGGCCGACCGCGCCCCGCCCTCGGCGGACTTCATGCGGGCGCTCTACGCGCACCTCGGCCCGCGGCTCGCGCGCGCCGGGCTGCTTTCGACGGACGTGAAGGCGGGCTGCGCCCGCTGCGGCGCCTGCTCGGGGCTCTCGGGCTTCGAGGCGGCAGGGCGGGCCGCGGCGCCGGCGGACCCCGCCGCGGTCGTGACACCCACCTCGGAGAGCACCGATGACGCCACGTTACAGCTTCGAGCTGGCGCAGAGCCGGGAGGCCTATCTCCAGTACCTCCGCTTGCGCCGGGCCATCTTCTGCGACGAGCAAGGGCTGTTCAGGGGCACGGATGAGGACGCGTGGGACGCCTCGGCGTCCCCGATCGTCGCCGTGCAGCGCGGGGCGCGCGAGGGCGAGGAGGTCGTCGGCGTGGTGCGCATCTACGAGGTGGAGCCCGGCGTCTGGTACGGCGGCCGGCTCGGCGTCGCGCGGGCCCACCGCAAGCAGGGCGTGGTCGGCCGCGGCCTCGTGCGCAAGGCGGTCACCACGGCCCACGGCTGGGGGTGCCGGCGGTTCCTCGCGCTCGTCCAGGCGGCGAACGTCCCGTTCTTCGAGGGCATGCACTGGCGCTCCCTGGAGGAGCGCACCCACCGCGATCACCCGCACCACCTGATGGAGGCCGACCTCGCGAGCTACCCGCCGGGCGACGAGCCCCGCCGCCCGCCCGGGCCGGGGCTCCGCTGATGCTCGCCGGCATCGCAGCCCACCTGCGCGGCGCGCTGGGCATCCTCGCGAAGAAGGACGTGCAGATCCCGGCGCGGCACCTGGCCGGCGGCGCCGGCGCGGCCTGGCCCGCCGGCAGCCCCGGCGCGGCCCCGTCGCCCGCGGCGCGCGGCGCGGGCGACGTCGCGCTCGGCGACGACTGCGCGGCCATCCCGGACGGGGACGGCCACCTGCTCCTCGCGGCCGAGGGGATCTGGCCCGCGTTCCTCGAAGGGGATCCGCGGTTCGCCGGCTACAGCGCGGTGATGGTCAACGTCAGCGACATCCACGCGATGGGAGGCCGCCCGCTCGCCGTGGTCGACGTCGTCTGGGGGACCTCGGCCGGCGCGCTGGAGCCGGTCTGGGAGGGCATGATGGCGGCGTCGCGCGCCTACGGCGTGCCGATCGTCGGGGGCCACACGAGCGCGCGCAGCCCGTACAACGCCCTGGCCGTGGCCATCGTGGGGCGGGCCCGGCGGCTCATCACGAGCTTCGCGGCGCGCCCGGGCGACGTGCTCGTCGCGGCGATCGACCTGCGCGGCAGGATGCACCCGGAGCACCCGTTCTGGGACGCCTCGACCGGCGCGGATCCGGCGCGGCTCCGCGGCGATCTCGAGGTGCTGCCCGCGCTCGCCGAGGCGGGGCTGTGCGACGCCGGCAAGGACATCAGCATGGGCGGCCTGGTGGGGACGCTGCTCATGCTCCTCGAGACCTCCGGCGCCGGCGCGGTGCTCGACGTCGAGGCCGTCCCGCGGCCGCGCGATCTGCGCGATCTGCGCGATCTGCGCGATCTGCGCGATCTGCGCGATCTGCGCGATCTTCCGATCGAGCGCTGGCTCCTCGCGTTCCCGAGCTACGGGTTCCTGCTCAGCGTGCGCCCCGAGACCGCCGGCGACGTGCTCTCGGCGTTCGCGCGCCGGGGCATCGCGAGCGCGGCGGTCGGCGCGGTCGACGGCTCCCGGCGGCTCACCCTGACCGCCGGCGGCGAGCGGTACACGCTCTGGGACCTCTCCGCGGAGCCGCTCACGGGGCTCGGGCGCGAGGCGGCCCGATGAGCGCCGGGACCGCAGGCGGCGCGATGAGCGCCGGCGCCGCGGGCGGCGCGCCGCTCTCGGTCGCGCTCCTCACCTACTCCACGAAGCCGCGCGGCGGCGTCGTGCACACGGTGGAGCTCGCGGAGGCGCTCCAGGATCTCGGCGTGGCGACGTGCATCTACGCGCTCAACAAGGACCAGGGCGGCTTCTACCGCGCGCCGCGCTGCCCCGCGGTCCTCGTGCCCGCCGCCCCCGCCCCCGCGGGCATCGACGCGGTCGTGGAGCAGCGCATCGAAGAGCTCGTGACCGGGCTCCGGCGGCTCGGGACGCGGCACGACATCTGGCACGCCCAGGATTGCATCAGCGCGAACGCGCTCGCGACGCTGCGCGCCGAGGGGCGCGTCCCCCATTTCCTCCGGACGGTGCACCACCTCGACGATTACGACAGCCCGTACCTGCGCGCGTGCCAGGAGCGCGCCGTGCGCGAGGCGGACGCGTGCCTCGCGGTCAGCGAGGCGTGGCGGAAGGTGCTCCGGGCGGACCTCGGCGTCGACGCGGCGATCGTGCCGAACGGGGTCAGCCTCCGGCGCTTCACGCCGGCGCCGGACGGAAGCGAGGCGGCGCTGCGGAGGCGCCTCTCCGCCACCGGGTCGCCGCTCTTCGTGACCGTGGGCGGCGTCGAGCCGCGCAAGAACTCGATCCACCTGCTCAAGGCGTTCATCCGGGTGCGGAGGCGCCTGCCCGGCGCCCAGCTCGTCATCGCGGGCGGAGAGACGCTGTTCGATCACGCGCCCTACCAGCGCGAGTTCGACGCCATCGCGCGGGAGAGCGGCCTCCTCCCGGCGCCCCAGGGCCCCTCGCCGCCGCCGCTCGTCCTCGCGGGCGTGCTGCCCGACGCGCTGATCCCGCCCCTCTATCGCCTGGCCGACGCGTTCGTCTTCCCGTCCGTCCGCGAGGGATTCGGCCTGGTCCTGCTCGAGGCGATGGCGTCGGGCGCGCCGGTGGTGAGCTCCGCGCAGCCTCCGTTCACCGAGTTTCTCAGGGACGGAGAGAATGCGCTGCTGGTCGACCCCGCGAGGATCGAGGATCTCGCCCGAGCGATGGAGGCTATCCTGGACGAGGGGGTGAGGCGGCGCCTGCGCGCCGCGGCGATGGAGACCGCGGGCGGCTACACGTGGGATCGATCGGCCCGCATTGCGGCCGCCTTGTACCGCGGTTTCCTCGATCATCGCCCGAGCAGGAGCGACCCATGCCGGAGATGCGTTTCGTGATCGAGTGGCCGGGCGGCGAGCAGCAGATCTACTATTCGCCGTCGCTCGTGATCAAGGATCACCTCGATGTCGGGGGGAGCTACGACATCGACGATTTCGTGTCGCGCTGCCGGACGGCGCTCGGCATCGCGAGCGAGCGGGTCCTCCAGAAGTACGGATTCCACTGCACCCTGGCCCAGGCGGAGGCGGCGCGCATAGCGAGCACGGCCGCGCGATTCCGCCGCCAGCGCGGGGCCCAGGTCCGGGTCCTCAGGTTTGTCGAGTGACGGAAGGAGCAGGACGATGACGACCCGGTCGAAGATGGAGCGCCTCCTGGAGGAGCGCCGGTTCCTCGTATCCGCCGAGCTGACGCCCCCGCGGCACCACGATCTGACGCGGCTGCTGCAGCACGCGCGCGCCATGGCGGGCTGCGTGGACGTTGTGCAGATCAACGACCACCTGCTCTCCCAGGCGCGCTGCGCGAACATGGCGGTCGGGCACCTCGTGCGGCAGGAGGGGGTCGAGCCGGTGCTCCAGTTCTCGCTCCGCCACAGGAACAAGATCGCCCTCCAGGGCGACCTCCTCGGCATGGCGGCGCTCGGGCTCTCGAACCTCATCATCCTGGGCGGCTATCCGTGCTCCATCGGCTCCGATCCGGACGCGAAGGAGGTGAGCGACGTGGACAGCCTGACGGCGATCCGGCTGACGAGCCGCATGACGCGCGAGGGGAAGCTCTTCAATGGCGACGGCCTCTCGCCGGCGCCCTACTTCCACGTCGGGACCATCGATTTTCCGTGCCCCGAGCAGGCGATCGCGGGGGCGATGGAGCGGCTCGCGGCGAAGATCGAGGCGGGCGCGCGCTTCATCCAGGTGCAGGCGGTGTTCGAGCTGGCGCCGATGCGCCGCTGGATGGCGGCGGTGGTCGAGCGCGGCCTGCACGAGCGCGCGCGCTTCGTCGCGGCGATCTTCCCCTTCGCGGGGGTGGATCGGCTGAGCTTCCTGCAGAAGGTGCCCGGCCTGGTGGTCCCCGAGCACCTCATCGAGCGCGTGCGCAAGAGCGGCGACGCCGAGGGCGAGAGCTACCGGATCACGCTGGAGCTGCTCCAAGGGCTCCGCGACGTCCCGGGGCTCGCGGGCCTGCACATGCGCTCCATCGGCGCGGAGGACTGGGTGCCGCGGCTCGTGGAGGACGCGGGCCTGCGGCGGGCGGCCTGACCGGACCGCCCGACCCGGGGCTACGCCTTGTGCGCGATCCAGAGCAGCGCGAGCCCGTTGAGCCGCCGCTCGCGGCGGTCGACCTGGAAGCCGGCGCCGTCGAGATCGGCGCTCAGCCGGTCCTCGGTGTGGCGGTAGGTCGCCTCCGCCGCGTCCGCCCACGCGAGCATCGCGTGCGACGTCTGCGGGTTGTACCGGTGGCCCCGCAGGAACGCGGCCATGGCGGTGCGGTTCATCGCGGCCGCGGGCTCCAGCAGCCCGAGGCGGCCGCCCGGCCGGAGCACCCGCGCCACCTCCGCCAGCACCGGCCCGAGCTCGGGCAGGTGCAGGAGCAGGTTCGACGAGGTCACCACGTCGAACGACGCCTCCGGGAACGGGAGCCGCGTCGCGAGCGCCTCCCGGAACGTCACGTTGTCGAGCCCGAGCGCCCTCGCCCGCTGCGTCGCGCGCTCGACCATCGCCCCCGCCGCGTCGATCCCGATCGCCTCGCTGCTCCGGCGCCCCATCTCGCGCGTCAGGCGGCCCGTGCCGCAGCCGAGGTCGAGGCAGCGCTCCTCCACCCCGGGATCGACCAGCGTGACGAGCTCGTCGACGAGCGTCGCGTACGGGCCCTCCGCCTGCATGCGATCGAAGAAGTCCACCAGCTCGTGGAACGGGGTCGCCTGCTCCTTCGCCGCGTACCGGTCGCGCCAGCGCCAGGCGTCGTCGAGCGCCTGGTACGTCCCCCGGTAGTAGAGGAGCGGCGCGCCCGCCTCGCCCCGGCCCGCCGCGAGCGCGCGGCCCACGTAGATGATGTGATCCCCCCCGTCGTACGCGTGCTCCACCTTGCAGTCGATGAAGGCGAGCACGTCCTTCAGGATCGGGCTGCCGGACTCGGCCACGTGCGCCTCGGTGAGCACCGCCTGCCGGTCGATGTCCGTCCCCTTCCCGGCGAACAGGTCCGAGACGTCCCGCTGCTGGTCCCGCAGGATGTTCACCGCGAAGACGCCCGACGCCTCGATGGCTGCGCTCGTGCGCGACCGCCTGTCAGCGCAGAACAGCACGAGCGGCGGCTCGAGCGAGACGGCGCTGAACGAGTTGACCGTCATCGCCAGCGGCGCGCCGTCCTGCACCGTGGTCACGAGCGTCACCCCGGTCGCGAACTGCCCGAGCACCTTCCGGAACTCCGCGGGATCGAAGAGCATGCGGCATAGTACGCGCTCGGCGCGCGGCGGGGATCCAGGATCTGCGCCGCGCGCGCGCCGCGTCAGAACGCGCGGGTCCGGTCGTCCGACACGCGATAGAGCTGCATCAGGAGGTGCCGGCCGCCGTACGGCTGCACGTAGCGCAACGCAACCGCCTTGCTCGCCACGAAGCGGTGATAGCGCCGCGCCGGCACGACGATGAGATCGCCCGCGCCGACCCAGACGCGCATCCACTCGTCGTTCACGCAGCGGATGTCGTAGACGCCCTGCCCCTCGAGGAACAGCCGCACCTCGTCGGCGAGGTGGCAATGCTCATCCGCCTCGCGCGCGCTCTCGGCCTCGTCGCGCGGCTTGCTCGCGTCGCGGCAGACGTCCTCCTGCTCTGTCCAGCCGCGCTCCGCGCGGATGCGCTGCACGGCGAGCGCGGCGGCGGCCAGGTCGAACGACCCGCACCGGATCCCCTCCGCCTGAAGCTCCGCGTCGGTGCACTCGATCTCGTCCTCAGCTCTCATCCGGATCGCACGCATCCGCATCCCTCCCGGGCCTGTGAACTTCGACCCCGCGCGCGCGCGACGTCAAGACGCTAACCGCGTCCGAGGAGCCAGACGAGACCTGCAATGCTGAGCGCCAGCACACCCAGCGCGAGCAGCGCAATGAGCGCCTCCGCGATCCCCCACCCTCCGCCCGGGGCGACACGGGGAACCGACGCGGGCGGCCGCGCGAGCGACGACGGCGCGCTCGCAGCGGCCGGCGACGGCGTCGGCGTGGCGGGCGGCTCGTCGGGCGCAGGAGCGTCGACCACCTCGTCGGGGCGCAGCGGCTCGCACGGGCTGCGCTCGATCTCCGCGAGCGCCTCCGCCGCGGGGTGCTCGAAGACGAGCCGATCGCGGCAGAGCGAGAGCACCTGTCCGGGACGCCAGATCGTGTCGAACTGAGGCACCGGGACCCCGTCGAGCGACGCGCCGGCGCGCGATCCGAGGTCCTGCACGGAGAATTGATCGGCCCTCCGCGTAATGGCGATGTGGCGACGCGAGACGTCCGGGTCGTCGAGGGGCAGATCGGTGTCCTTGGCGCGGCCGATGACGTACGGGCGCGCCGCCTCCTCGAGGCGCAGCACGCGGCCCTGGTCCGGGCCTTCGACCACGACGACCCGCGGCGTGGGGTCCTCGCCCTGCGCGGCGAGGCCGCGCGAGACGAGCTCGAGGGCGAGCTCCTTGGCGGCCGCCGCGGGGGCGGCCGTCGCGATGGCGGGCTCGATCCGGAGCGCGAGCCAGACGCGCCCCACCCGGATGCGGTCGCCGGTGCGCAGCGGCATCGCGGTGCGCGGCGCGATCCTCGTCTTGCCGAGGAACGTGCCGTTGTCGCTGCCCTCGTCGAGGAGCAGGTAGGTCGCGCCGCGCTGCCGGATCGACGCGTGCCTGGGGCTCACGCTCGGATCAGGGAGGCGGACCTCGCAGCCGTCCGCGCGGCCGATGATGATGCGGGGCGCGTCCAGGGTCAGCGCGAGCTCGCCGCCGGCCCTGCCGCCGAGCCCCCCGCCGGCCCCGCTGCCAGGCCCGCCGCCGGCTCCGCTGCCAGGCCCGCCGCCGGCTCCGCTGCCAGGCCCGCCGCCGGACCCGGCGAGCACCACGATCGTCAGCGCCATCGATGCTGCCTCCGCGCGCCGGGGCGGCGCCGGCTCAAATCGCCGCCGTGCGCCGCATCCGCTCGGCCGCGCTGACGAGCTGCCGCACCGCCTGGTCCTGCAGCCGCGCGGCCTCCTCGATCCGCTTGCCGGCCTCGACGAGCTGCTCGCCGCCGCGCGTCTGGCTGCGGTGCGAGGCGTTGAGGCTGTGGACCATGTTCGAGATCTGCTCGATCGCGCTCGTGATCTGGCGCCCGCCGCGCGCCTGCTCCTGGGCCGACCGCTCCACGTGCTGCGTGATGGTCCGCATCTTCTCCGCGCTCTTCATGATGAGCTCCGAGCCGCGCGCCTGCTCCGCCGTGGCCGCGGCGATCTGCTGCACCGTCTCGGCGATGCGGCCGATGGCGTCGGTGACCTGCTTCGACCCCTTCGCCTGCTCGACCGTGGCGCGGGCGATGGCGCGCACCATGTTCGTCGACTTCTGCGAGCTCTCGAGGATCTTCTTCAGGGCGCGCTCGGCCTCGTTCGACACCTCGACGCCCCGGTCGACGTTGTGGGCGCCGCGCTCGACGGCGGCGATCGCGTTCTTCGACTCGGACTGGATGGTCTTGATGAGCTCCGCGATCTCCTTCGTGCTGCCGCCGGCGCGCTCGGCGAGGTCCTTGATCTCGTCGGCGACGACGGCGAAGCCCTTGCCGTGCTCGCCGGCCTGGGCGGCGATGATCGCGGCGTTCAGCGCGAGCAGGTTCGTCTGCTCGGCGACGTCGTCGATGACCGCGAGGATCTGCCCGATCGCCTCGATCCGGAAGCCGAGGTTCGAGATGACCGCCACGGCCTCCTGGCTCGACTCCTTGATGCGATAGATCTCGCCGATCGTCTTCAGGATCGCCTCGGCGCCCTTCTCGGCGTCGGTCGCCACCTCCTCGGAGAGCCGCGCCGTCTCGTTCGCGTTCGACTGGACCTGGTCGATGGAGACGTCCATCTGGTTCATCGAGGAGCTCGTCTCCTCGGCCGTCAGGGCCAGGGCGTCGACGTTCTTCGCCACCTCGCGGATGGAGTACGCCATCTCCTCGATCGAGGAGACCGTCTCGCGCACGCTCGACCCGAGCTCGCCGACGTTCTCGGCGACCTCCTCGTTCGTGGCCGTCATCTCGAGGATGCTCGAGCTCGACTCCTCCGCGCTCGACGCGAGCGACTCGACCGACTGGGCGATGTTCGCGAGGGCGGTCGTCATCTCGCGGATGTAGACCGTCGCCTGCTCGCTCGCGTGCATGACGCTGCTCACCCCGTCGCTGAGCTTCGGCAGGAGCTCGTCGAGGAGCACGGTGGCCTGGGCGAGCTCGCTGCGGCGCTGCTTGTCGCGCTGCTCGGCCTGGGTGATCCGCTCGGCGATGCCGGTGAGCTCCGCGTAGAGGCGCGAGAGCTCCTGCGGCGCGCCGGCCGGGGCGCGCACCCGCTCGCCGGCCGTGGCGCGCAGCACGGCGTCCACGAGCTCGTCCACGTCGATGTCCGGGCCCCGCTGCGACAGCTCGTTCACCTTGCGGGTCAGGGACGCGCACTCCCGCTCGAGGGCGTCGCGCTCCTTCGCGAGCTCGTCGCGCTCCTTCGCGAGCCCGTCGCGGTCCCGGCTCAGGGTGTCCCGCTCCTTCGCGAGCTCGTCGCGCTCCCGCTCCACGCCGTCCCGCTCCCGGCCCAGGGCGTCCCGCTCCCTGGCGAGCTTGTTGCGCTCGTCGGCGAGGGCGCGGTGCTCCTCCGCGAGCTCGACCTGGCGGCCGGCGATCTCGGCGATCTGCTCGTACGCCTCGGCGAGCTCGGCGGTGGCGCCCTCGGGCACCGGGGGCCGCTTGCCCCGGGCGGCGGCGCGGAGCGCATCGCGCAGGCCCCCGAGGGGGACGCCGCCCTTGCCCGCGAGGCTCGCGTACAGCACCGCCACCGCCGCGGAGACGCCGAACATTCCGAACAGCTGGCCCGAGAACTCCGCCAGCGGCTTCGACGCGAGGCTCAAGCCGAAGCCGACGAGCACGAGGATTACGGCGATGGCGATGGAGAGCTGCTTGGCGTTCATTTCGTGCGTTCCGAGCGGGGCAGCCGGCCGCGCGCGCGGCGGCGGCGCCCACCGTCGACCCCGAGGGACGACCGAGCGTAAGAGGCGAGTGCCCCCGGGTGCAAGGAGAGCGCGCGGCGGAGGCGCGGGCGAGCCGCCGCCGGCGGCGCGGGTCGACGTCCGGTCCGCGGCGCGGGGTGGGCCGGCCACCGGCGCGGGGACGGCGCGCGGCGGGGCGACGGCCACGAATTTGGACGATCGCGACCGGATCGCGTAAGCCAGAGGGGCCGCGGAGGAGGCTCGCCCGCCGCGCGCCTCGGCGCGGGCGCGGCCCCCTGAAGGTCCGCTAGCATCGACGCCGAAGACCGCCGCGCGCCGCGGCGGCCGCCTGGCCGCCAGGGCCGCCGGGCGGCCGGCCGGCCCTGGCGGCGCCGCCCATGACCCTCGCCGCCCGCCTCCTGCTCGCCTTCGGGGTCGTCGCGATCATCGCGACCGCGTTCGTCGGGCTGACCCTGCGCGAGGCGTCGCGCGAGATCATCGAGAGCGGCTTCGCCGATCGGATGGACGCGGCGCACGCGGGCGTCCGGCAGCAGCTCGCCGCCGAGGCCGACGCGCTGCGCGATCTCCTGCCGCCGATGTGCCAGCACGACACGTTCGTCGACAAGGCGCACATCGAGCTCGAGCGGGCCAAGGGCGATCCGAACGCGATGGATCCGCGCAGCCGCATCGCCCTCCGCCGGCAGGTCCCGAGCCAGGCCATGGCGCTGCGCCTCGACGAGCTGACGCTCGTGACGGCCGACGGCAGCATCCTCGCGGCCGTGGACGCCGCGCGCATCGGCACCCGCGACCGCCGGCTCGCGGCGCTCATCCGGGCGCCCGGGGGCGCGCCGCGGCTCCGGCCGGCGCGCGCGGGGGGCGAGGCGTCGCTGGAGGTCCACTGCGCCCTGTCGGCCCACGGGGTGACGCTCGGCCTCGTGGGCGCGCGGCGGATCGGCCCGGTGCTCGCGCGGATCGGCGAGGCGTACGACGTGGAGCTCTCGGCGGCGAGCGAGGGGGAGCCCGCCCCGCGGGGCGGCGAGGCGGAGGTCGCGCGGCTGCTCCACTTCGCGGAGATCCCGGGCCTGCACGTGGTCGCCTCGGTGTCGCGCGAGCCGCTCCGGCAGGCGCTCGCCCGGCTGGACCGGTCGATCGCCCTGACCGGGATCACGGTGCTGACGATCGCCCTCGCGATCGCGGTCGTGCTGGCGCGCAGCCTGTCGCGGCCGCTGGTGGCGCTGGCCCACGAGACGCGCGAGGTGATGAGCGGCGCGCCGCGGCGGGTGGAGGGGCGCGGCGGGCGGGAGATCGCGGACCTGGCGGCGGCGTTCAACGCGACCATCGACGAGCTCGCGGCGATGCGCAAGCGCCTGGCCGCGACCGAGCGCATCGCGGCCCGCCGCGAGGTCGCGCGCCAGATCGCGCACGAGATCAAGAACCCGCTGGCGCCGATCCGGGCCGCGGTGGAGACGCTGCGGCGGCTCCGGCAGCGCGACGACCCGGCGTTCGACGACTACTTCGAGGAGGCGACGTCGACGGTGCTCGACGAGGTGCACCGGATCGCGAACATCGTGACCGAGTTCACCCGGTTCGCGCGCCTGCCGCCGCCGAACCTGGAGCCGGTCGATCTCGTCGCGATCGCGCGCGGGGTGGTCACGCTGCACGCGGCGCCGGCGTCGGGCGACGCGACGTCGGGCGAGGCGGCGTCGGGGGGCGCGGGCAGCACGGGCAGCACGGGGGGCACGGGCGGCGCGGGGGGCACGGGCGGCGGGAAGCGGCCGCGCGTGGAGCTCACGGCCGACCCGATCCCAAAGGTCTCGGCCGACCGGGACCAGATGGTCCAGGTGCTCACCAACCTGGTCCAGAACGGGCTGGACGCGGCGGGCGCGGTCCGGAGCGACCCGCGCGTGACGGTGACGATCGGCCCGCTGCCGAACGACCGCGTGCGGATCGTGGTGCGCGACAACGGCCCGGGCGTGGCGGAGGAGATGGTGCCGCGCCTGTTCGAGCCGTACGCGACCAGCAAGGAGACGGGGACGGGGCTGGGGCTCGCGATCGCGCAGCGGATCGTGTTCGAGCACGGGGGGGAGATCGGCTACCGCAAGGCCCAGAAGGGCGGCGCGGTGTTCGAGATCTGGCTGCCGGTGGCGGGGCCGCCCCTCCTGGAGAAGCCGCCGGGGGACACGACGCTGCGGCCGCGGGGGCCCGAGGCGCCGTGATCCCCCGGCCGGGGGGCTAGCGGGGCACGTTGTCGAACTCGCAGGCCGTGCTGCAGCCGTCGCGGTTCTTGTTGTTGCCGTCGTCGCACTCCTCGTAGGCGGACTGCAGCCTGCCGTCGCCGCAGTAGGGGCCGTACACGCAGCCCGGCGCGCACTTGCCGTAGCCGCCGGTGTTGTTGCCGTCGCCGTCGTCGCACTGCTCGGGGCCGTTGACCACGCCGTCGCCGCAGCGCGCGCCGACCTGGCAGCTCGGGCCGCACTCGCCGTAGCCGCCGTCGTTCACGCCGTCGTCGCACTGCTCGCCGGTCTGCACGACCCCGTCGCCGCACTGGGCGCCGAGGCGGCAGTTGTCGCTGCACCCCTCGGCCTCGTTCGGCGGATCGCACTGCTCGCCCCAGTCGTCGTCGACGCGGCCGTCGCCGCACTGCGCCGCGGGGGTGCAGTCGGGGAAGCAGCTTCCATAGAAGCCGTCGTTCACGCCGTCGTCGCAGGTCTCGGTGCCGTTCACGCGGCCGTCGCCGCAGTACGGCCCGTACGAGCAGGTCTCATCGCAGCCGTTGTACTCGCCGGTGTTCTGCGCCTCGCCGAGATCGCACGCCTCGTCGTCGGGCTGCACCACGCCGTCGCCGCAGCGCGGCCCGTGCAGGCACATCGGCCCGCACTCGCCGTAGCCGCCGTCGTTCACGCCGTCATCGCACTCCTCGCCGTACTCCGGCTGCGTCACCGAGTCGCCGCAGAGCGTGCCGAGCTGGCAGCTCGAGCAGTTCGGGTCGTCCGGGTCGTCGCACTCCTCGCCCCACTCCGCGTCGACGCGGCGGTCGCCGCACCGCGGGGCGCTCGTGCAGTCCGGGTTGCAGGTGCCGTAGAAGCCGTCGTTGGTGCCGTCGTCGCACTCCTCGCCGCGGTCGATGTTGCCGTCGCCGCAGCGGGGCCCGATCTCGCACGAGGTCGTGCAGCCGCCGTAGCCGTCCGGCGTGTTGCCGTCGCCGAGATCGCACGCCTCGAACGGCGCGTTGACCTGGCCGTCGCCGCACCGGGCCGGGAGCACGCACCCGGGCGCGCAGGCGCCGGAGGCGTTGGCGTACATGCTGTTGTTGACGCCGTTGTCGCACTCCTCGGGGCCGTTCCTCACGCCGTCCCCGCAGTAGGGCCCGAGCTGGCAGTCGTTGCACTGGCCGTAGCCCGACCCGTTCCTGCTGCCGTCGTCGCACTCCTCGCC
Organism: Sorangium sp. So ce1036; assembly: GCF_051369805.1. Taxonomy (NCBI): domain Bacteria; kingdom Pseudomonadati; phylum Myxococcota; order Polyangiales; family Polyangiaceae; genus Sorangium; species Sorangium sp. So ce1036. The sequence continues at coordinate 1,082,529 of NZ_JBBMOX010000002.1, read as the reverse complement.
CAGCGTCACGACCGGCGGGTCGACCCCGCACTGCGGCGTGCAGACCGAGGTGCCGGCGCTGAAGCCCGCGAGCGTGAGCTGGTAGTTCGACCCGGTGACGTGGCGCTCGGCCTGGAACACCGCGATCTCGTAGACCCTGCCGTGCTCGAGATCGAGGTCGACGAGGTAGGGCGTGCGATCCGGGCAGCTGCCCTGGGTGCAGGGGGTCACCCGGGCGGTGCCGTCGTCGAGGATGGTCACGCTCTCTTGAAGCTGCCCGTGAATGCCGCCGATGTCCGCGGTCAGCGTGTTCTTGATGAAGACCCAGACGTCGTCGTCACCGTAGAACGTGAGCACCGGATCGTTGGCCGCGTTGTTGTCCGAGTTGAACTGGAACCAGTAGCGGACCTCGCTCGTGAAGTAGAAGTTGTGCTGGCCTCCATCGCCGGCCTGCGTCCTCTCCAGTCCGGCGGAGACCAGGCTCTCGAGCGCGGTATCCGGGACAGGCGGGTTGAGGTCCAGCGGCCAGAACGGGTTCCGCTCGTAGACGAAGGTGCCGGGGTTCACCTCGTCCAGCGCGATGGTGGTGAAGAGGGTCCTGTTGAAATTCGGGTTGTCCCGGTACCACCACTGGAAGTTGTCTTGCCCCGTGGTCCAGCCGTTCGTGGCGCTCGGCGTCAGGGGGCCGGCGCCGTGGGCGTTCACGGGCTTGCCGTCATCGTCGAGCGTCAACAGGACCGTTCCGTCGGTCTGCGTGATGTTGCCGGTCGGCGTGATCTCGAAGTCGAGGTGCCCGCGGAGATCATCGGCCTGGTCGGCGTCGCAGGCGCTGTTGGCCGTGGCGCTGAAGGTGTTGCCCGTCGGGCAGTAGCCGATGAAGTCGCGCAGGACCATCGGCAGCCGCATCTCGGTGGGCTGCGTGGTGCAGACGTAGCCGTCCTCGACCTGGCAGTCGGCGGAGCAGCCGTCGCCGCTCTCGGTGTTGCCGTCGTCGCACCGCTCGTTGGGATCGCCCGGGAGGAGGATGCCGTCGCCGCACCGCGAGGTGCACGCGCCGGCCGCGCAGTCCGGCTCGCCCTTGCAGTCCGGCGTGCAGCCGTCGCGCCAGTTGCCGTTGCCGTCGTCGCAGACCTCGGTCCCCTCCCGGATGCCGTTGCCGCAGACGGAGAAGCCCGTGCAGTCCTGGGGCTCGCCGTCGTCGCACACCCGGCCCGGCTCGATCCGGCACGACGCGTCGCAGCCGTCGCCAGAGAAGACGTCACCGTCGTCGCACTGCTCGTTGCCGCGCAGGAGCCCGTCCCCGCACACGGCCTTGCAGGGGAAGCCGACGCGCGAGCAGTCCCAGCCCGGCTCGATCGTCTGGCAGTTCGCGCTGCAGCCGTCGCCGCCGGCCGGGGGCTGGCCGTCGTCGCACACCTCGTCGCCGCCGATCACGCCATCGCCGCACACGGGCGGCGCGGGCGGGGTGCAGGGGCCGCCGGAGGGCGGGCACGTCCAGCCGGCCACGATCCGGCACTGCGCCGTGCAGCCGTCGTCGCCCGCGGTGTTGCCGTCGTCGCACTGCTCGCCGGCCTGCACCGCGCCGTCGCCGCAGAAGGTCTTCCGCGTGCACGGCTGGTTCGGCCTGCAGACCCAGCCCTCCTCGAGCTGGCACTCCGCGGAGCAGCCGTCGCCGCTCTGCGGCGGGTCCTGGCCGTCATCGCACCGCTCGGTGCCGTTCACGCGGCCGTCGCCGCACTTGTAGATGAGGATGCACGGCTCGCCCGGCTCCGGGCACACGTACGCCTGATCCCGCACCTTGCAGTCGGCGCTGCAGCCGTCGCCGTCGGCCGCGTTACCGTCGTCGCAGAGCTCTCCAGGCTGCACCACGCCGTCGCCGCACTCGATCAGCCGCTCGCACGGCTGCCCCGGGGTGGCGCAGTTGTAGTAAGGCTCCTGCCGGCAGAGGCTCGAGCAGCCGTCGCCGCTCGTGGTGTTGCCGTCGTCGCACCGCTCGCCGCCCTCCCTGACCCCGTTGCCGCACACCGGCAGCTTCGAGCACGGCTGGTTGGGCGTGCTGCACTGGAAGCCTGGCTCGCGCTTGCAGTCCGCGCTGCAGCCGTCGCCGGACACGGGCGGGTCCTGGCCGTCCTCGCACTCCTCCGAGCCGTTCACGCGGCCATCGCCGCACCGATACAGCAGGATGCACGGCTCGCCCGGCGTCCGGCAGACGTACGACGGATCGACGTGGAGGCAATCGGCGCTGCAGCCGTCGCCGTCCGCGGTATTGCCGTCATCGCAGAACTCGCCCGGGTGGAGCTCGCCGTCGCCGCAGGCGATGGTGAGCTCGCACCGCTGGCCGGGCGTGGGGCATCGCCAGTACGGCTCGACCTGGCACTGGCCGGAGCAGCCGTCGCCGGGCAAGGTGTTGCCGTCGTCGCAGACCTCGGTCTCCTGGTTGATCGTCCCGTCGCCGCAGGCGGGGTCGGGAGGCAGGTAGCAATCGGGGGGCGCGTCCTCGACGTCGCAGGGATCGGGCTCCTCACCGCCGCTCCCGCCGAAGCCACCAAAGCCGCTGCCCGTGCCGAAGTCCGGCACGCCGCCCGCGCCGCCCGAGCCGTCGCCCGAGCCGCCGGAGCCCGCGGTGCCCCCTCCGCCGGGGCCGGTGCCGCTGGTCGTGGGCGAGGAGGCATCCCCCCCGCCGCAGGCGGCAGTCACCTGGAGCAAACCCACCACCAAAGCCAGATAAGAGGTTCTCAAAGCCACGGCCACCTCGTCGGCGCGCGTTGCGCTCTCCTGAAGCAAACGGCGCCGTTCCGCACCTTATCGCGAAGGCGCGCCGCTTCTCTAGCCGGAAATTGCGCGCCGTGCAGGACTCGACCCGTGCTCCCGCGGCCTTCGACAGCCTCGCGACGGGATGACGCACCTGACGCAACGCAGGGTGGGGACCTGTCCGCGTCCTGAACCCTGAAGATGCGAGTCGAATCGAGCGCGGCGAGGGGTCGCGCTTGACATCCGCTCGCCTGCTGCGGATCGAGCCGCCTGGGGGCCGGAGCCGGGTGGTGGCAGCCTGAGGAGAGGGAGCGCCGCGGCGGTCACTGCCGGTGAAGCCGGTGCGGGGATCGAGCAGAGCGCGCGAGCGCGCCGCGCTGACGTCCTTGCGCTTCGAGCGCCGTTCCGTTGTACCCTCGCGGGATCCGACATCGTCCGCGCGGCCGCTCCACGAGCGTCGCGACGGACCCTCGCCAGGGGGTGAGCCCATGAGCGCCGACGTCCTCTCCATGCAGTGCGCATCGCTGCCGACCGCCCGGGTCATGGGCTTCAAGGGCACCGAGGCGCTCTGCCGTCCGTTCGAGTTCGAGGTGCTGTTCACCGTGCCCGCGGGCACGGACGTGCGCGGCGCGGTCGCCGCGCCCGCGACGCTCGCGCTCCAGCGCGGGGGCGACGCGGCGCCGATGTGCTGGCACGGCGTGTTCGTGCGCCTCCGGCTGCTGCGCGAGTCGGCCGACCGCGCGCTCTACCTGGGAGCGCTCGTGCCCAGGCTGTGGCTCCAGCGCCACTCGGTGCGCAGCTTCGTCCACACGAAGAAGAAGATCGACGCCTTCGTGACGGAGACGCTGCTCCACGGCGGGCTCGCGGCGAGCGATCTCCGGTTCAGCGTCGACGCGGACCGCTATCCGGAAGAGGAGTTCGTCTGCCAGTACCGGGAGAGTCACCTCGATTTCGTCCATCGATGGCTCGAGCGCGAGGGGCTCTATTATTACTTCGAGCACCCGGTCGATGACGGCAGCGTCGAGATCATGGTCGTCGTCGACAGCAAGGAGCAGCACGAGCCGCTGAGCGGGCGAGGCCGGGTCCGCTATCACCCGCACTCGAGCGCCGACGTGTCGGCGGGCGAGTGCTTCTGGGAGGTGCACGTCGATTTCAGCTCGCTGCCCGCCGCGGTGCACATCAACGATTACAACTATGCGAACCCGTCCGCGCCGGTGTCCGGGGAGCACCCCGTGTCCAGGAGCGGCCGGGGCGAGGTCCGGGAGTACGGCTACCGCGTGTTCACGCAGGACGAGGCGGCGCGGCTGGCCCAGGTCAAGGCGCAGTCGCTCGCCTGCCGCGAGCTCACCCTGCACGCGACGGGCAACGCCACGGGGCTGCGGGCCGGGTACGTCTTCGAGCTGGAGGACGGACCGTCGGACTTGCCCGTCCGGTACCTGGCCGTCGAGGTGCGGCACGCGGCCGCGATCACGGGCGGCTCCTTCGACGTCGCGCGCACCACGGGGCTCGACCGGGGCGAGACGTACCGTGTCGAGGTCGTGGCGATCCCGGCCGACGTGCAGTTCAGGGCGCCGCAGTCGACGGCGTGGCCGCGCATCTACGGCTTCGAGAACGGCGTCGTCGACGGCCCGAGCGACAGCCAGTATGCGCAGATCGACGACATGGGGCGTTACCTGGTCCGCTTCAAGTTCGACGCGAGCGACCTGCCGGACGGCGCCACATCGACCTACCTGCGCATGATGCAGCCGCACGGGGGCAGCGTCGAGGGGTGGCATTTCCCGCTGCGCAAGGGGACCGAGGTGATGGTGTCGTTCCAGGGCGGCGACCCGGACCGGCCCGTGATCGCCGGCGTGGTGCCGAACATGCACCGGCCGAGCACCGTCACGAGCCGCAACCTGACGCAGAACGTGCTGCGCACGGGCGGCAAGAACCACATGGTCGTCGAGGATCTCGAGGGCAAGCAGCACATCGATCTGTACACGCCGGTGGGCGGGACGAACCTCCACCTGGGCGGGCCCACCCATCAGGCGTTCATCGCGCCCCCGCTGACGCCGGACGCGAACCCCGCCATCCGGGGGGTCGACTGCATGTTCTACGTGTACACGGACGGCAACGCGGGGTTCAACGTATGCGGGGAGTGGTGGCAGAACGTCGGCGGCAAGCTCCGGCTCGATGTCAGCGACGACGCGATCATTCATTACGTCGGGATTCACACGCTCAACGTGGACGGGGACTCGAACGAGTTCTACAACAGCCACCAGAACATCAAGGTGCGCTCGGGGCGCACCGACACGGTCGAGGCGGGCGGGGTGGAGCAGCATATCCACGGGGGGCTCACCCAGAGCATCGAGCCGGGCGGCAAGCAAGAGGTGACAGGGGGCTGGACGCACAAGGTCAGCGGGCAGAACCACGATGACTACGGGGAATGGAAGACAGACGTGGGCAAGACGTGGACGGCCACCGTGACCGGCAACATCAGCATCGAGAGCAAGGCAGGGGGAATCGTCATCAAGAGCCCTAACGAGATCACGCTCGACGCCCCGAACGTGAAAAACAAGGCCCACGGCCAGTGGTTCAAGGCGACGGCCGCCTCCGTGGAGCTCTACGGGACCAAGAACTCGGCGGGGATCCACAAGTTCGACGGGGCGGGGATCGCGATGAGCGTCAACGGGCAGAAGCTGGAGGCGACCGTCAGATCCATGGCGGCGACGGGCACGAAATTCGAGAAGGTAGGACAGGCCATGTCCATCGCGCAGCTCAAGGTCGACCTCACGCGCGCGAAGTGCTCGTGGGAGAAGCACAAGCTGGAGGTCGACGACCTCACCTTCGCCAAGGGCAACTTCGAAGCCAGGGCGAAGGCATTCCTCAAGCTCGGCTAGCCCCATGAAGGTCGTCAAGCCCGCCAAGATCCCCGTTCTGACGCGCGTCGTCGAGCTCGGCCGCCACCCCTTCTTCCACGCGGCGGGCATCATTGCGTTTCCGCTCGGCGCTCCCCGAGCGCTCCACGACGAGCTCACGTTCTGGCGAACCACGGCCGCCGCGCTCGGCGAACGGGGCATCTTCGACGAGGGCTTCGCCCGGGTCCGCGGCGAGCTCCTCGTCGCCGGCAGCTTCTTCGCCCCGGGAGGCACGCCGCTGCCGGCGTCCTACGTGCGCGCACGCGTCGGCGCGCTCGACAAACGCCTGGCGGTCATCGGCGATCGGTTCTGGCGCGATGACGTGCCGACCCCGCCGCAGCCGATCGCGACGCTGCCCATCGACTGGGCGCACGCGTTCGGCGGCCCCGGGGTCGACAGCAATCCGCACGGCAAAGGAGCTGCGCCCATCACCATGAACGGGCACACCGTTCATCCCCTTCCGAACATCGAGCGCTACGGGGCCATGATGCGCGCGCCCTCGGAGCGGCCGGAGCCGGCGGGCTTTCTGCCGATGGACGTCACCTTCGCGCAGCGCCGCAAACGCGCCGGGACCTACGACGAGCGCTGGCACGAGGAGCATTTCCCAGGATTGCCACCGGACGCGGAGCCGACCTTCTTCAACGCCGCGCCGGAGGACCAGTGGCTGGACGGCTTCTTCCGCGGGGACGAGGAGTTCCTCGTCGAGAACATGCACCCGGACAGCCCGCGCATCGAGGGGCGGCTTCCCGGGCTGGTCACGCGCTGCTTCGTCACCCACCGCACCCCGGAGGGGGAGCGCTTCGTCGAGCTCCCGCTGCGCTGCGACCTGGTCTGGCTGTTCCCCTCGGCGGGGCTCGGCGCCGTCGCCTTCCACGGGGCGATGCGGATCGCCGAGGACGACGCGGCCGACATCGTGCACCTCGTGTGCGCGTGCGAGGAGCCCGCGGCCCCGCGGTCGTTCGAGCACTACCAGCAGGCGCTCCGGCGCCGGCTCGACAAGGACCAGGCAGCGGCCGATCTCTCGGACGCCGATCTCATGCCGCCGCGCGGGTCGGGCGTTGTGCCCGACCTCGGAGGGTCCGACATGGGCCGGTGGGTCAAGAGCGAGCACCTCACCGAGAAGAACGTCCGCCGAGGGCAGGAGCGCATGCTCGCCGCGGCGCGCGCGCGCCTCGAGGCCGAGGGGCTCGACCCGGACGAGCACGGCGCAGCGGCGCTCCCGCCCGAGCCGGCGACGCCGCCCGCCGACGATCCCGAGGCCCTCGCGGCGCGTGTGCAGGAACAGCTCGCGCGCATGGACGATGAGGTCCGACAGCTCGAGGCCCTGGAAGCCGAGGGCAAGGAGCAGGCGCGCAGGCTCTATGCGGAGGTGGGCAAGGACCTCGACGAGGTCATGGCCGAGGCGGCCGGGGCGAGCGCCGGCCCGCCCACGTTCCGCGCGGCGGATCACCTCGCCCGGCTGGGTGCGATGGCCGCGGAGGCACGCGCCGAGGGCATCGTGCTGGAGGAGCTGGAGCAGCGGATCGCGGACCCGCGCACCTCCGCCGAGCTCGAGCAGCAAGAGGAGGGGATGCGCGAGATGTACCGGCGCTTTGCGCATCATCAGCCTGCGGCCGCGGCGATGGATCCAGGCGCCCTGGCGCGAGCGCGCATCGTCGTCGAGCTCGCGCTCGACACCGGAGAGTCGCTCGCACACCGCGATTTCACAGGGGTGAACCTCGCCGGGATGCGCCTGTCCGGCGTCGATTTCTCGGGCGCCTTCCTCGAGTCCGCCGATCTGTCGGGCTGCGACCTGTCGGGCGCGAACCTCGAGGGTGCGGTGCTCGCCCGGGCAAACCTGCGCGGCGCGGATTTGCGCGGGGCCCGGCTCCGCGGCGCGAACCTCGGCGGCGCCGCGCTGCACGACGCGGCGCTCGATCGCGCCGACCTCGGAGACGCCGTGCTGAACGGCGCGGATCTCGCCGGCGCTCGCCTCCCCGCCGCGAACCTCACCGGCACCGACTTGATGGAAGCCAAGCTCGGCGGGATCGATCTCTCGGGCGCCGTGCTCGCGCAGTGCACGGTGATCAAGGCGGATCTGCGCGGGACGCGCTTCGCCGGCGCGGACCTCTCGGACGCGACCTTCGTGGAGTGCACGCTCGACGGGGCCGACCTGTCGCGCGCGACACTCCAGAAAGCCACGTTCGCGGGGTGCACCGGGACCTCCGTTTCGTTCCGGGGCGCGCGATTCCGCCAGGGCATCATCGTGCACGGCTCGTCGTTCCCTGGCGCCGATTTCCGTGATGCCGACATGGAGAAGGCGAACCTGCGCGGCACGGCGCTTCCCGGCGCGCGCTTCGACGGCGCGAACCTCGCCGGCGCCGACCTCTCCGAGTGCGACGCGGAGCGGGCGAGCTTCGAGACCGCCGTGCTCAAGGGGGGGCTGCTGATTCGCACGAGCCTGATTGATGCGTCGCTGGAGGGCGCGAACCTCATGGATGCGCTCGCCTCCAAGGCGCGGCTCGCGGGGGCCAGGTTCACCGGGGCCAACCTGTTCCGCGCCGATCTCTCCCGTGTCGTCGGCGACGGGCGGACCACGTTCGCCGGGGCGGAGGTCGGACACGTGCGCTTCCTGCCGAAGGCCGATGTCCCGCCGCGAGGTGACGCGTGAACCGGGACGAGCTCCTCGATCGGGTCCGGCACGGCGAGCCGGTGCGCAGCGAGAACCTGTCGCACCTCGAGCTCGACGGCGTGGATCTCTCGGGCGCGCTGTTCGAGGACGTGCGCTTCCCGAGGTCCCTGCGCGCCGCGCTCCTCAAGGAATCGATCTTTGTCGGCTGCGACCTCGGCGGGTGCGACCTGAGCTCCGCCGACCTGCACCTCGCGAGCTTTCACCGCTCGAGGCTCGCAGGCGCGCGTTGCGATGACGGCAAGCACATCGCGGCGAGCTTCGTGGAGTGCGACGCCGAGGGAGCCTCGCTCGTGGGCGTCGAGGCGCCCATCGTGACCTGGGTGAGGACCTCGCTCCGGGGCGCATCGTTCGCGGGCGCGAACCTCGACCGCGCGGACCTGATCGAGATCGACGCCGACCGGACGAGCTTCGCCGGCGCCAACCTCGAGAAGGCGACCCTGTACCGGGCCGATCTGCGAACGGCCGACCTCGCCGGCGCGAACCTTGCGCTGACGACGCTCGTCGAGGCCAAGCTCGGGCCGAAGCGCTTTGCCGACACGAAGCTCTTTCGCACGCAGTTCATGAAGAGCGATCTCGCCGGCGCGAGCTTCGCGGACGCCGACTGCGCGCAGTGCAACTTCATGGGCGCCGACCTGCGCGGGGCGACGTTCGCGGCTGCCCGCGCGCCGCAGTGCTATTTCGGCGAGGGCCGGCTCGACGGGGCGAAGCTCACGAACGGCGACTTCCGGCAGGCGATCTTCGAGAGGGCGGAGCTGCGCGAGGCCGACCTGTCGGGGGCGGCGCTGGAGGAGGCGTATTTCGGCCACGCGCGCGCCCTCGGCGCGCGCTTCTCCGGCGCGAGGCTGAGAGAGGCAGATTTCTCGCATGCCGACGTGACGGGCGCCGAGTTCGACGGCGCCGGCCTGTACCGGACGAAGTTCCACCGTGCCAAGCGCGAAGGCGCCGCCCTGCGCGGCGCGCTCCTCGCGGGCTGGCTGGGGGACGACGAGGAGCTGGCCAGGGCAGAGGCCTGGCAGCCCAGGCGCGGCGCGGCAGGGTGAGAATGGACAAGCGCCAATCCGGCCGCTCCTCGCTGCACCGCGCGCTCGACAAACAACGCACTCCATCGAGGCCATCATGAAAGCATCAGGAACCTGCCCCAAGTGTCAGTGCAACGTCCTGTGGTACGTTGCCGACGTCGCAAAGAACACGGAAACTGGCACGGCGCAGCAGCAGCCCACGTTCCAGCTTGCAGTCATTGGCCTTGGCGAGAAGGGTTGCGCCGGGAAGACCGAGGCCTACGCCTGCCAGCAGTGCGGGTACGTCGAGCTCTACCTCAAGGAGCGGCTGGCGGTGGACGGCCAGCATGTGTTCGAGCGGCGACCGCCCCCGGGCTCCCCTTATCGCGGCTGACACTTCCTGCAGGTGGTAGACTACAGGAGAAACCGCGGAGAAGTCCTGTCGAGCGCGGGCGAGGGACAGGGAACGTGGAGAGAGGGGTATCATCGTGACAGCCGCAAAGAAGCTTGCCAGGCCGGAAACCTACCTCGAAGCAGGCCGCGTCGAGCGGGTCGGCGAGGCCGTCGTGGTGCGCCTCGCCTCGGGCAGCTTCGAGGCGAGGCGCGCCAAGAGCTGCCTCGTCGCGCCCGAGGCCGGCGACAAGGTGCTCTGCGCCGTCGAGCCGGAGGGGGTCTATCTGCTGGCCGTGCTCGAGGGCCGCGGGGGCGCGCCGACGAAGCTCGCGACCGACGGCGATCTGGAGGTGCAGGCGCGGGGCGGGCGGGTCGCGGTCTGCGCCTCGGAGCGCGTCGACATCGTGGGCGCGCGCGAGGTGGCCGTGACGGGCGCCGAGGTGCACGTGCGCGCCAGGAAGGGGTCTGTCGCCATCGAGGAGCTCGGCTTCTTCGGCCGGCTCGTGCAGGCCGAGGTGGCCAGGGTCGCCCTGGTCGCCCAGGAGGTCGACTCGCGGCTCACGAGGCTCACGCAGCGCGTGAAGAGGGTGTTCCGCTTCGTGGAGGAGCTCGACCAGACGCGCGCAGGAACCGTCGACCTGCGCGCCGAGAGCCTGCTCGGCCTTCGCGGCGAGAACGCGGTCATCTCCGCGCGTGTGCTCGCCAAGATCGACGGCGAGCAGATTCACATCGGTTGACCCGAGCGAGACAGAAGGAGGCTTTCGATGCTGGCAAAGAGCTCTGCAGGCGGCCTGTGCATGGCGTTCCCGGACGTGTGCCTCACGCCGGCCCCGCCGTCGCCGTCGCCCGTTCCCGTTCCCTACCCGAACGTCGGCCTCGATCCGACCAACACGGGGTTCGTTCCTCACGTGCTGCTCACGTGCGCGCCGGCGCACAACATGTCCTCGCAGCCCCCGCTCACGAACGGCGACAACGCCGGGGTCGCCATGGGCGTCGCCTCGGGGACGGTGATGGGGCCGGCGCGCACCGTGACCGCCGCGTTCACCGTGATCGTCGGGGGAATGCCCCTGGCGCGGCTCACCAGCATCACGGTCCAGAACAGCACCAACGCGCCCGGCGCCAAGATCGTACCCAGCGCCACCAACGTGCTCGTCCTGGCGCCGTGAGCGCATTGCGCCGGGCGAGGTGACGGTGCGCGTCGCGCCGTCACCCGCCCGGCCCCGCCGCGGTCAGCGGTACGGCGTGCCGGCCGCCCCCCCGTCGGCGTAGCGAACCTCGGGTCGCCACGGATGCGCCGCGAGCCGGGCGAGGGCCGTCTCGACGGCGCGGTCCCGGTGCCCACCTGGGGACCGCGAAGCAGCCGCACGCCGCGCGCGCCTGCCCTGGCGCCCCTTTCTTGCTCGCGCATTGAAGTCCGAGATCACCGCGCGATAACCTGCTCCGGTTACGCATCGCCCTCAGCCAAGGAGCGAAGATGAACCCGGAACCCAAGAGAATGAATGACCTGTTCGCCGAGGCGAAGCCGGCCCTGCTCGAGCTCCCGTCGGAGTCGCTGGTGCAGCCGCGCGTCTCGCGCGAGCGCGCGCTCCAGCTCACCGCCGTGCTGCGACAGGAGTTCGCGCCGCTCGTGCCGTCGCTCTCCGAAGAGCTCGGCCCGGCCCGCGCCAGGAGGCGCAAGGCCGATTTCGAGGCGCTCGAGCCGCGCGCGCTCGTGTTCTATGCGGCGGATCTCGCGGTCGATGTGCCGTGGACCTCGACCCAGAAGGAGCGGCGGGCGGCGCTCGCGCGCAAGGTCCGCGAGCACGACGAGCTCCTCTCGGCGTGGGCCGTGCCGCTCTTCCGCAAGAATGACGAGGCGAGCGCCATCGTCGCCGACATCCTGCGCGGCAAGGGCATCCGCGACGACGCCGAGGACACGGTCCGGCTCGTCGCGCTGTTCCGCAAGCACTGGACCGCGGCGAAGGGCCAGACTCCCATCAAGCAGAGCACGCTGGACGAGGCGGAGGCCGACGCGACGGAGCTGCTCGGGCTGCTCGACGCCGGCGCAACGTCCGCGAAGGGCTCCCCTCGGGATCTCCGGCAGCGGGCGTACACCCACTGGCGCAGCGCCTACCTCGAGATCTACCACCTCGGCCGCTACCTGACGCGACACGACCCCGCGGCCATCGAGCGCTTCCCCGCCGTGGCAGCCGAGCGCACCGCCGCGCCGGCCGAGCGCGACGCCGCACAGCCCGAGCGCCCCGCCGCCCAGCCCGAGCGCCCCGCCGCCCAGCCCGAGCGCCCCGCCGCCCAGCCCGAGCGCCCCGCCGCCCAGCCCGAGCGCCCCGCCGCCCAGCCCGAGCGCAATGCGACGACGCCCGCCGCACCGCCCGAAAAGCCCGCGCGCGCCGCATCCGCGCCGGCGGAAACGCCGATCGACGACAGCATCGACCCCGCCTGATCCGCGTCGTCCGTCGCCGCCCGCCGCTCGTGCTGCGGGCGCTCATCACGCACCAGTCTGAGCCCTCCGTGGCTCGCTCGGGACTCGCGGGATGCCGGAGCGCACAGGCGTCCCCCACCCCGTCGATCCACGGATCCCTTTCGGCGCCGGCCCGGGCGGCGACGCGCATCTGCGGATGCCCCGCCGCGCCAATGCCCGCGGCGACGCGCATCTGCGGATGCCCCGCCGCGCCAATGCCCGCGGCGACGCGCATCTGCGGATGCCCCGCCGCGCCAATGCCCGCGGCGACGCGCATCTGCGGATGCCCCGCCGCGCCAATGCCCGCGGCGACGCGCATCTGCGGATGCCCCGCCGCGCCAGCCGAGACGGCGAGGCGCATCTGCGGACGCCACGCCGCGCCAATGCCCGCGGCGACGCGCATCTGCGGGTGCCTCGCCCCCCAGCGCGGGCGGCAACGCGCATCTGCGGGTGCCTCGCTACCCCAGCGCGGGCGGCAGCGAGCCGGGCGGACGAATTCCCGCAAGAAGGAGGGGCTCTCTCAACGCCGGAACCCATGCCCTGGGTCGAACGGCGGATCGCCGGTCTGGATCTCGACCGCGACGCCGGCGGCCTTCTCAGCGCCGTGTTCGGAGCCCGATCGTCAATCGCTCACGCGCGCCGGGGATCTTCCGGGCTCACCGGCGCCGTCTCGTCGATGTCCTTCATGTTGGCGCCCGCGATCTTCGCCCTCCGCCGCGCGGCGCCGTGCACGTTCGCGCGCTCCAGGTCGGCGCCGCGGAGATCGGTCATATCGAGCCGCGCGTGCGCGAGCACCGCGGAGGCGAGGCGGGCCTTGCGGAAAGAGGCGCCGCCGAGGTCGGCGCGATCGAGCCGCGCAGAAGCGAAATCGGCGCGATCGGCCCTCGCCTCGCGCAGGTTGGCGCCGACGAGGGAAGCGCCCACGAACCGCGCTTCCTCCAGATCGGCGCTTGAAAGGTTCGCCGCGGAGAGGATTGCACCATCGCCGCGGGCGCGCGCGAGCCGCGCTCGCTCGAGGTTGGCCCCGGGCAGCGAGGCGCCACGGAGGTCCGCCTCCTCGAGCACGGCCTCGACGAGCTCGGCCCTGTCGGCGTGCGCCCTCGCGAGGACGGCGCGGGACAGATCCGCGCCGCGGAGGTCCGCCTCCTCGAGCGCCGCCTCGACGAGGCTGGCGCCCGCGAGGCGCGCGCCGCGGAGGTTGGCGCCACGCAGCGAGCATCGCGCGAGCGAGCGCCCGCTGAAGTCGAGTCCCGACAGGTCACCGCCCGACAGATCGTCGCCGTCGAGATCGCAGCCTCGAGCGAGCTTCGCCTCGGCACGCTTGCGCGCCTCGATCCCGGCGAGCGGCAGGTTCGCGGCCGGAGGCGCCATCTCGGCCAAAGGCGCCACCTCGGCCGGAGGCACCGCGTTGGCCGGCGCCGCCTCGACCGGCAGCGCCACCTCGGCCGGCGGCGCCACCTCGGCCGGCGGCGCCACCTCGGCCGGAGGCGCCACCTCGGCCGGAGGCACCGCGTTGGCCGGCGCCACCTCGACCGGCAGCGCCACCTCGACCGGCGTCGCCACCTCGACCGGCGGCGCCACCTCGACCGGCGGCGCCACCTCGACCGGCGTCGCCACCTCGATCGGCGGCGCCAAGTCAACCGACACGACGGCGCCCCCCTCGCGCCGCTTCCCGTCCACCAGCGTGCGCGGTTCCTGGAAGCCGCCAGGGTCCGCGGGGCGGATCAGCGGCGGCGCGGGCACGGGACTCCACGGCGCGCCCGGAATCGGCGGCTCCCCGCCCGACGCGCCCGTACCGGGCGCCGCGAGCGGGAACTGCGCCCGCTCTGCCCCGACCTGCGCGAGCAGGTCCTCGGGGATAGGCATCCTCTGGTCCAGCGGTCCCGTCTCTCCGCGCACCGCGAGCGCGGGCTGCGCCTGCGGAGCAGCAGGCGTATCGCGGAACGGGAGCACCGGCGTTTCCACCCTCCGGAGAGGGCCGGTCTCCACCAGCGCGAAAGGCGGCTCGTTGCGCCTCGGGAGAGACGTGGCCCGCGCCGGGCTCCGGGGCGTCACCTGCTCCCGGAAGAACGACACCGCGCCGGAGCCCGGCGCGACGGCGTCCGGGAGCGCCGCCCTGTCTGGCCCGCCGCGCGCGTGGGCCGGAGGAGCCGTATCGCCGGGCTGCGGCCAGGCGATGGTCATGGTCCGCGTCTCGACCCCCGCGAACAGGCGGATGTCCTTCAGGACCTCCAGGCGCTCGATGGCAAAGCTGCCGCGCCATACCAGCGAGGCGATCTGCCGATCGGCGTCGAGGACGAGCAGGTCGGCGCCGAGCGCGATCTCCTGGAATCCGCCCACCCCGGCGCCGTGGACGCGGTAGCGGCGCACGCGCGCCCGCGCCGACGGGAGCCGCACCTGGACGCGCGCCCTCCGGTCGCTCAGATGATCCAGGACGATCCACTCATCGCCCTGCAGAAAGGGGATCTGCTGATCGAACGGCGCCGGGTTGAAGGCGCGAAAGTCGAAGCCTTCGGGGACGTCGAGCACCTCTGCCTCCGCCGCGCCGGTGGGCACCGCGCGGATCGATCCGCGCTGCGCCGGGGGCGCCGCGGCGCGCGCCTCGAGGCCGCCGAAGAGCCGCCTCCGCAACGGCCAGTGCGGCGCGATCGGCCCGAAGCCGGCCGGCCGGTGAGGGCTCACGGGATGGACGAGGTTGGGGCGCATCGCGCCGGACCCCGGCGGTCGACTCCACCCGTCCGCGCGCGCGCCCGCGCCGGCGCCGGAGATGCCGACCGGGTTCCACGGAGCGCTGGGCCCGCCCTGCGCGCGCTCGTACACGAGCGGCATGCGCTGGAACGGACCAGGGCCGTCGCTGCCGGGCGCGGGGTCGCCGAAGACATGAATCGTCTTGTCGAGCAGCAGCGCGTCCCGGAAGAGCGCGAGCCGCGCCGACAGGGCCGCCACCGGCCCGGCCGGCGGCGCGTGGGCGTGCCCCGTGAGCACGACGCCCGCGCCCGGGAGGTACGGCGCGGTCTCGCTCGCCGATCGCAAGCTGCGCGAAGGATCATCCTCCTCGTAACGGTCCTCGCGCTGGACGGGCTCGGGCGCCGAGAGGGCCGCCTCGCCGTCCGCGCCGAGCGAGAAGGTCGCCTTCACGACGACCGTGACGCGCAGCACGCCGCCGGTGCGCCACAGAACCGAGCCGCACGCGACGGGGTTCAGGGCGACAACGTCCACCGGCCAGCTCGAGCGCATGCGCCCATCCTACGTGCTCGCGCTCCCCGGAGGGCCGCTCACGATGCGGCCGGGGGGACCTGAGGCAGGATGCGAGCCCCCGAGGCAGAATGTCTCGACGGCGCGCAGGCGTCGATCATCGACATCCCGTCACCAGGAGGACGGACACCGGATGATCGGCAGGCCAGCGACGGTGTTCGGCGGGACAGCGGCGGGACAGCGGCGGTGTTCGGCAGGCCAGCGGCGGTGTTCGGCAGGCCAGCGGCGGTGGCTCGGCGGGACAGCGGCGGTGGCTCGGCGGGACAGCGGCGGTGGCTCGGCGGCCGGCTCATCCGTGGGCGCGCCCGAGGCCGCCTGCGCGCCGCGAGGCACGGGAGATGAATGCGACGCCGGCATGCAAGCTCGCTGGGCCCTCCCCCTCGCCGCGCTCATCACCCTCCCGCTCGGCTGCCGCGACCGGGGCGAGTCGCCGCTCCGGCGCGAGCAGGTCGCCGAGGCCACGCCGCGCCCCGGCGCGCCGCCGCCCTCGCCGGGGCCGCTCCAGGTGCCGCCCTCGACCCGCGAGGCGGTCTCGTTCCAGGAGGGGTTCGCGCCGATCGTGGAGCGCGTGAGCGCCGCGGTCGTGAACGTCTCGTCCGTGCGGTTCGTGCGGCCGCCCTCGCCGGAGCGCGTGCCGTTCTTCTCCAACCCGTTCTTCCACGAGTTCTTCGGGCCCGAGTGGGGCGGCGGGCCGCCGTCCGGCCCTCGCGTGCAGCGCGAGCAGAGCCTCGGCTCGGGCGTGATCGTGTCGCGCGAGGGGCACGTGCTCACCAACGCCCACGTGGTCGAGGGCGCCAGCCAGGTCCGCGTCACGGTGCCAGGCCGGCCCGAGGTGAAGGCCAAGGTCGTCGGCGTGGACGCGAAGACCGACGTCGCCGTCCTGAAGCTCGACGGGGGCGACTTCGCGTTCGCGGCGTTCGGCGACTCGGAGGCCGCGCGGGTCGGGGACTTCGCGCTCGCCATCGGCAACCCGTTCGGCATCGGTCAGACCGTCACCCTCGGGATCATCAGCGCGGTCGGCCGCGGCAACATGGGGATCGTCGATTACGAGGACTTCCTCCAGACCGACGCGGCCATCAACCCGGGCAACTCGGGCGGCGCGCTCATCAACATGGCCGGGGAGCTCATCGGCATCAACACGGCCATCCTCGCGCGCGGCGCGCAGGGCAACCAGGGGATCGGGTTCGCCGTGCCCTCGAAGCTCGCCCGCGCGGTGATGGAGCAGATCCTCGAGCGCGGCCGCGTGATCCGCGGCGCGCTCGGCGTCGCGATCCAGGACGCCTCGCCCCCGCTCGCCGAGGCGCTCGGGCTGCCGAAGGACACGCGGGGCGCGGTCGTCAGCGACGTGGCCGACGGGAGCGCCGCCGAGAAGGCGGGCCTCCGGCGCGGCGACGTGATCGTCGCGATGAACGGCGAGCACCTCGTCGACGGCCGCGATCTCAGGATGCGGGTCGCCGAGACGAAGCCGGGCACCCGGGTCACGCTGCGCGTCCTCCGCGACGGCAAGAGCCTGGAGCTCGCCGCGACGCTCGACGAGCTGCCGGAGCCGAAACGGGAGGCGCCGGCAGCGGGGCCGGCGCCGTCGAGCGCGCTCGGGATCGAGATCGCCCCGCTCTCGGACGAGGCGCGGCGGAGGCTCGAGATCCCGGGCGAGGTGCGCGGCGCGCTGGTCGTGGGGCTGAGCCCGGACAGCCCCGCCGGCAGGGCGGGGCTCCTGCCCGGAGACGTGATCGTGGAGGTGAACGAGAAGCCGGTGGCGGGCCCCGAGCAGATCAAGCAGGCGGTCGAGGCGGCGGGCAAGCGGCCGGTGCTGCTCGTGGCGTGGCGCGAGGGGCGGACGCGGTTCGTGCTCGTGGAGCGGTGAGCCGCGCGCCGGCCACACGGCCGCTCACGTCGGCTGCGGGCGCTCGCCGGCCGCGCTCGGCCTGCGGCGCGCGACCTCGATCCCCGAGATGCAGGCGGCCAGCCACACGGTGCCCGCGGCGAACCCCGCGAGCACGTCGCTCAGGTAGTGCACGCCGAGGTACATCCGGCTGAAGCCCATCGCCACGGTCCAGGCGAGCGCGAGCGCGAGGATCGCGAGGCGCGCGCGCAGCGTCCGGACGAACAGGACGCCGAGGTACGAGAGCATGCCGAAGGTGATGAACGTGCCCATCGCGTGTCCGCTCGGGAAGCTCCACCCCTCGGCCACGGCGTGCGGATCGGCGAACGCGGGCCGCGGCCGGGCGAACAGGGCCTTCAGCGCGAGGTTGAGCAGCCCGCCCCCGGCGAGCGCGATCAGCCACCCGACGGCGAGGACGCGGCGCCGCCGCCAGAGCAGCGCCGCGGCCACGATGAGCGCGACGACCGTGAGCACCGCGCCGCTGCCGAGGTGGGTGACGGCGCGGAGCGCGGCCACGCCGGCGCGGCTGGACGAGGCGTGGAGCGCGCGCGCCAGCGCGAGGTCGATGTGGACGATCGGCTCGCCCCCGTGCACGCCCTCCGCGAGCGCGACGAACACGAGCGCCGCGCCGCTGAGCGCGAGCCCGAGGCCGAGGTGGATCACGAGGTACTCGGCGGCGGAGAGCTCGCGGAGCTGCCTCGCGACGGCCGGGAACCGGGCCGAGAGCCGCCGCGTCGCCGGGTGAGCGGCCAGCGCGGCGAAGGCCCGGACGCCCCGCCCCCACAGCGCGCGCGCGTGGCGCTCCGCGAGGCGCGCGACCACGACGAGCCCGAGGAGCGCCCCCACCGCGCTGATCACCATCAGCGCGAGCAGGATGAACGGCCGCGCGCCGACCGCCGCAGCGATCTGCTCCGCAGGGAGATCCAGCGCTTGCATCGCGGAGGCTCTAGCATGGCACTCGGCCTGTTCAGCCGCGGATGGTGAGGGAGCCCGGGCGGCGCGCCTGGGTGCGTCCGCGACGCAGGGCGCGCAGGCCGACGGCGCGCAGGCCGACGGCGCGCAGGCCGACGGCGCGCAGGCCGAGGAGGAGCGCGCCGCCCGCGAGCAGCGCGAACCCGTGAGGCGCGGCGCCGGAGCGCGGCAGAGGCCGCCCGGCCGAGCAGCCGCCCACCGCCTCGAGCGGCGGGGGTGCCTCGAACTTGCAGCCGTGGACGAGCATCCCGACGGCAGGCGCGCAGACGCCCCCGTGAGGGCACGGCTCCCGGTCCTCCGGAAAGCAGAGCGCGCTGCAGGTCGGGCCCGCCTCGCCGCGGAACAGCGCGCACAGGCCGAGCTCACACGCATCGTGGCGGTCGCAGGCGGCGCCGATCGCGCCCGGGCTCGGCCCGGCATACCGGCACTGCGGGCGCCCCTCCTCGTCGCCGTCGCAGCGCATCCCGGCGGGGCAGTCGGCCGAGCGCCCGCACGGCCGCGAGCAGTACGCGAAGCTCGGCGCGTCCTCCGGGGCCACGCACAGGCCCGAGGCGCAGTTGCCCGGCTCCACGCAGCGCTCGCCGATCGGCCCCGCGGTCCCGTCGATCACCGCGAGCAGCGGCTCGATGAAGCCGCCGAGGTGCGCGTCGACGCGGACGGCGCTGGCGCGCTCGGCGCACGCGTCGTCCCCGCGCGAGATGACGCCGAGCAGGACCTCCTCGCCCTCCGCCGCCGCGGAGCCCAGGACAGGCCCGCCCGAGTCGCCGCCGCAGGCGCCCGAGGGCGACGGCGAGAGCGAGAAGGTGAGCGCCGACAGCCCGCCGAGCACGGCCGTCCCCTGCATCCGCCGCGCCTCGCCGCCGCGGGCGTCCGGGTCCTCGCGCCCGAAGCCGACGATGCGGACGATCCGGCCGGCGTCGTCCTCGGACAGGGGCCGCGCGCGCGCCGGGACCGGGGCGATGTCGAGGGGCTCGCGCAGCAGCAGCGCGCCGAGGTCGTGATCGGCGACGCCCGACCGGTACTCCGGCGACGACCACGCCCGGACGACCTCCACGTGGACCCCCTCCGCGGCGGACAGGCCCACGAGCACCGTGTCGGGCGGGTCGCCAGCGAGGCAGTGGGCCGCGGTGAGGACGACCCGAGGGTGGATGAGGACGCCGGTGCACCCGACCACGCCGCCCCGGGCCACGCCGACGACCGCCGCATCGGAGATCGCCGGCGTGCCGTTCGTCACCTGCTGCCGCGCCCCGGCGAGCTCCGGCGGCGGCGCGGGCCCGTCCGCGGGGGCGCACGAGAGGGCCGCGAGCAGGAGCAGGGCGGCCGCGAGCGGCCCTCGTGCCATGCGCGCCGTCATGGACAGGACGCCTGCGTCACCTCGCCGGGGCTGGCCGCCGCCTCACCGGGGCTGGCCGCCGCCTCACCGGGGCTCGCCGCAGTTGCCCCGCCAGCAGCACGCGCTGGGCCCCGGGTTCAGCGCCGTGAAGCAAGCGACGGCCGAGGCGTTGCAGAGCACCGAGCACTGCCACGGCTCGCTGCCCGGGTTCGTCCAGCTCCCGGCCGTGCAACCGTACGTGGCAAAGCACGCGTCGTGAACGTCGCAGCACGCGCCCTTGGTACCACAGCTCACGATCCAGTTGTACTGGCCCGGCAGGAGATCGCACCCCCAGTTGTCGTACTCTTCCCCCGAGATCACGCGGGAGACCTGCGCCTGGATCACGGCCGCGCCGGTGATGGCGCCCTCGAGGGACGGGAGCTGCTCCAGCTCCACCTCCATCGATCCGGTCGTCGCCTCGGGCGCCGGCGCGTCCGCCGTCGCGGGGTGGAGGTACGTCCACTCGACCGTGGGCGTCTGCCCCTGAGGGACGCGAAAATCCGCCGAGAACTGCGGGGTCCCGGCGCGATCGTAGATGTCCACGCGGACCCGCGACGCGTCGAGCCGGACGGCGTGCGCGACGCTGCCGTCGAGATCCATCGTCAGCGACGCCGCCCCGTCCTCGAGCTGCGAATCGCCGGCGAGCTCCGTGCTCGAGTCCACGCTACAGCCCACGAACGAGAGGACGCCCACCGCGGCGAACGCACCAAGACGCAGCAAGACCCTTCCCATCGCTGCCACCTCCGCGTCATCACGCCGGCACCACCGGCGCTGTATCATTCTATATGCCAATGCGCGGACCGTCGTGTCCGCGCAGCGCTGTTTAGCAGGCGTCACGTTACAGGCGATCCTCGTCGCGGTGGCGGTCTCTCGAAGCGGGAGCGCGACGCAGGCAATCCGCGGCGCGGGGCGAGTCGACGGACGCGCCTCGGGCGCCGCCGCCGTGGAGATGCCGGCTGCGCCCGACGCGGTGTTGCGGCGCCCCGACGCCGCGGACCCGCTCACGGGGTGAGCGACACGATGGCTGCGGGGGTCTCGAGGTCGCCGAGGTGGGCGACGCGGATCTCGTCCTCGGAGACGGAGTAGACATGATCCTCCATGAAGACGCTCCGCTTCACGAACGAGCGCGCGTCGGTCCACCAGCTCCGACAGCCGGCGTTGACCGGGCTCGAGCTCGTGTCGGGCAGCGGGTGCGGGACGCCGCCGACCGAGGTGAAGCCGCCGCCGACATCCACCTCGTAGACGAGCAGCCCGCTGAACGTCATCGTATCGCCGGACGAGCCGCCGCTCCCGCCCTCGCAGACGACCATCGGGATGCCGAGGAGCCCCCGCTGCGCGAAGTAGTTGAACGCGAGGTGGTGTGTCGCGGCGTCGCTCGCGGAGCCGCGCGTCCCGATCACCTCCTTGTGCGCGAGCCTCGGCGCGTCGAGATCCGTCACGTCGAAGATCTGGAGCATGACGCCCTGGAACCAACCGAAATCGCCCTGATCGTCGGCGTCGTAGCCGATGCTCATGAGGTGGCCCGCGTCGATCATGTGCATGTACGTCGAGAACCCCGGGATCTCGAGCTCGCCGCGCACCCTCGGGGACCCGGGATCGGAGAGGTCGAGCGTGAAGAGCGGGTCGGTCTTCTTGAACGTCACCACGAACCCCACGTCGCCGTAGAAGCGCGCGGACCGGATGTCCTCGCCCCTGGCGAGGTGGTCCACCATGCCCTTGACCACGAGCTCGCCCCCCTCCTGCTTCAGCGACGCGACGGTGTTGTGCGTGTCCGGGTCGGGCAGGCGGCCAGTGGTGGTGGCGACGCGGAGATAGCCGTCGTGCTCGCTCAGGGCGAGCTGGTTGAGCACGCGCCCCTTCACGACGCCGCTCCCCAGGTACGCGCTCGGCGACGCGCTGTCGCTCAGGGCAAACTCGTGGATCGTCGTCGCGTCGGGCGTCTTGGCCCCGTCGTCGTAGAACCAGCCGGACGTCTGCCCGTACTGGTGCCGGCTCGCCACGTAGAGCGATGTGGAGGTGGCGTAGACGACGCCCGGCTTGCCGACGATCGTGACCTGGCCGAGCCCCTCGCCGCCGAGCTCGGTCGAGACGACCGAGAGGAAGCGGTGGCCATCGCCGGTGTTCGACAGGTAATAGCCGTCGCAGCCGGCGAACGGGTCAGCGCGGCGCGGCTGCGCCACGCCGTCCCGGTACGGCGTATCCCGCACGGTGGGCATCATGTCCTCGAACGAGGCCGCGTCGATGAGCGCGAGGTTCTCCTCGATGAGCGCGTCGAAGGCGTCGCTGACGGTCTGCTCGGCGGCCGGGCTCGACCCCCCCTCGGCCATCGCGCAGAGGGAGAGGCCTTCCGGCCACGACCGGAGGTTCGCCAGGACCGGCTCGGGAGAGGACACGACCGTGTGCACGACGTCCCCGACGCGGCGGGCGTTGATGAACGAGCCGGAGAACTCCAGGGTCCGCGTGACGACCGGCGCCGCGAGATCGCCGAGGTCGAGCTCGGTGACGAGGAGCGGCGCGCCGTCGCCGGTGAGCTCGCAGTCGTAGCCGTACGCGCACTCGGCGCCGCTCGTCTCGACGATGAAGTCGTTCTGCGCCGGGACGAGCGATGAGTACACGAGGGCGCGCTCCCCGTGGACGAAGAGCTTCCTGGGCACCCCCCGGATCGGGACCGAGGCGACCCGATGCGCGTCCGCGGCCGGCCACGCGTCGACGATCTGGAGCGCTCCGTGGGCGAGGAGATAGATGTGCTCGCCGTCGTTCTTGATGAAGTCCGCCTCGTCGACGCCCGCTTCCTGCGTGTTGGTCGTCGAGTACGCCGCGGCGGCCTCGCCGCCCCCGCCGGCCGCCTCGTCGACCGGCGCAGGGGCGACGCCTCCTCCCGCGCCGACGCCGCCGGCGGCGGCCCCGAGGCCGCCCTCCAGCGCGGGCGGCGCACACCCGTTCTCGAGGCTGCGCAGGGCGTTCGAGCGCATCCTGTCGACCGACGCGATCATGGTCTGCTTCAGCCGCTCGCGCAGCAGCGCCTCGACCTCCTCGCAGCCCCTCGCGGGCGTGAGGGCGCTGATGACCCGGGCCGTCGGGGTCGGCGTCGGCCCCGGCGCCGGGGTGGGCTCGCCCGCCCGGAGCGAGCAGGCCGCAACGCCGCATCCGACGGCCAGGAGCGAGAGGAGCGTGTATGTCCCGAGGAGTGAGCGCATGAGAAGTCTCCGTGCCAGCGTCGTCTTGTGAAGGATGGCCGGACACAAGCACGCGACATACCTCGTTGCTCAGCCTGAGATTTCAAGGAGATAGCCATGCTCTGGCTGACACACAGCGGCACACCTGGCCTCCGGTGGCGCAGGGTGGCCTGGGTCCGCGACGGGACGCCGGCGGGAGTCGGTCCGAGCTTCTCGTTCTCCTCCTGGCTCGCGAGGCGCAGTCGCGGCCGGGACCGCCCCCCCCGCCGGCGGGCCGCCGTGCTCGCCGCTCGCTCCGAGACGCTCACGCGCGCCGCGCGGCGCGCCTGTCATCGTGTCGCGCGGGACGGCTCACGCCACCTCCGCTTCGAGCTCGCCGAGCACAATCGCCGTCGAGACCGAAGGCTCGAAGAGCTCGGCGCGCGCGGCGCGGTACTCCGGATCGGCGAAGAACCGCTCCCGCGCCGCGCGGTCGGGGAACAGGATCGTGAAGACGCGGTTGATGCGCGCGTCGCCCTTGAGCACGCGCGCCACGATGAAATCGTGGCCGAAGGCGCCGCCGTAGGACGACAGGATCGGCGTCATGCGGGCGCGGTAGCCGGCGTAGGTCGCCTCGTCCGTCACCTGGAGCCCCATCAGGAGCACGTGCTTTCGCCCCTCAGCGCCCATGGGAGTAGCCTCCATCCACGTCGAGCGTCGTGCCGGTCACGAAGCCGGCTCTGGCCAGGAACAGCGCCGCGTCCGTCGTGTCCCGCACCTCGCCGATGCGCCGCAGCGGGTGGATCGAGGCCATCGAATCGGCGCCTTCGCCGATGAGCGGTGTGCGGATGATGCCGGGCGCCAGCGTGTTCACGCGGATATTGTGGCGGGCGAGCTCGGCCGCGAGCGACACGGTGAGCGCGTGGACGCCGCCCTTGCTGGCCATGGCGGCCGAGGCCGGCATCCCCGTCATGGCCTGCTGGACGAGCACCGTGCCGACATTGAGGATCGATCCCCCGCCGCCCTCGATCATCATCGGCACCACGGCCTGCGTCATCAGGAACGTCCCTTTCAGGTTGGTGGTGAAGAACCGCTCCAGATCCTCCTCCGTGCTCTCGAGGAACGGCTTCACGCCGAAGATCCCGGCGTTGTTGATCAGCACATCGACGCCGCCGAGGTGCTCCTGCGCGGCGGCGGCCACCGCCCGCGCCGTGGCCCTGTCGCCCACGTGGCCCGGCACGGCGACGACGCGCGCGCCGCCCTCCAGGCTCCGCCGCGCCCGCTCGAGCTTCTCCGGATCGCGCCCGTTCACGATGAGGCGCGATCCTTCGGCCAGAAAGCGCCTCGCGAGATCGAGGCCGATACCGCTGCTGGCGCCGGTGATGACGACGCGATCGATTCGGTTGGACATGGGGTGTCGTTCCTTTCTGGTAAGCAACCTAGGACCGCGCGCCCGATCAAGAAATTGGTATATTTCTATGGACTTTATAACCTCCCGTTCTGGACCCTGCGCGCGCCGCCATGACCTACGATCAGCTCATCGCCTTCCTCGCCGTCGCGGGCGAGGGCTCGTTCAGCGCCGCCTCTGCGCGGCTGCACAAGTCCCAGCCGGCGGTGAGCAAGCTGGTGCGCAACCTGGAGAGCGAGCTGGGGGTCGAGCTGTTCGATCGCCGCGAGTACCGCGCCACGCTCACCGACGCCGGCCGTTTGTTCCACGAGCGCGCGTCGGTCGTCGTCGAGGGCACCGAGGCGCTGCGGAGCTTCGGCATGCGGCTCTCGGGCAAGGTGGAGCCGATCGTGCGGCTCGCCGTCGATGCCGTGACGCCGCTCGGGCCGATCATGGACGTCTTCCGCGGGGTGCAGGCGCGTTATCCCTCGGTGCGCCTCGAGCTCGGCACCGAGCGGCTGGCGGGCGCCGCCGACGCGCTGCGGGAGCGCCGCGCCGATCTCGCCGTCGCCACGAGGCTCGGGATCGACGCGTCCGAGGTGGAGGCCGCGCGCTTCTGCGACGTGCGGGTGCTCCCGGTGGCGCGCTTCGATCACCCGGTGGCCACCTGCGGCACGCCGATCCCGCCGGCGCTGCTGCGGGCGCACGCGCAGATCGTCCTGCGCGACAGCGCCAGGGGGGGCGCCTCGCCGTCGCTGAACGTGCTGGAGGGCGGCCTGCGCTGGACGGTCACCGACGTCGCGGCGAAGAAGGAGGTCATCCTCGCGGGCATGGGCTGGGGCGGGCTGCCCGAGCACGTGGCCGCCGACGCGCTCGCGTCAGGCGAGCTCGTGGCGTTGCAGGTCCCCGAGTTCGAGGCCGACGTCATGGAGCTGTTCGTGATACGCCGCCGCGACCGCCCGCACGGCGTGGTCGCGCAGGCGCTCTGGGAGGCGCTGCGGCGCGGCGGCCGCGACGCCGGGGCGCCGGCAGCGGCCGGGGAGGCCCGGCGCCGGCGGAGGAAAGGCTGAGGCACGAGGGTCGGGCTCAACCCCCCTCGCCATCGCGCAGAGAGAGACCTTCGGGCGCGCGGGCCTACTGGAGCGAGCCCAGGCCGGGGAGCTTCGCGAAGTCCTCGCGCAGGCGGCGATCGCGCTCGACGAGGCGGCCGTCGAGCTCCTCGTCGGAGGCGTGCCGCGTCCGGCGGTGCCGCTCCGCGAGGCGGCTGTCGATCGCCCGCACCATGAGCACCGCGAGCAGCGCGGCGAGGATGGAGACCACGTCCGACGCAATGAAGACGGCCCGCGCCTGGATGAACTCCGCCACGGTATGGTCGCGCATGCGCGAGGCGAGCCAGGCGAGCCAGCCGCTCGCGAGGTAAAGCCCCCACCACGCCCCGATGGCGCCATGGTGCACGGCGCCGGCCCGCGGGGCGTGGACCATCTCGACGCGCCGGTAGCCGCCCGCGCCATCCAGGAGCGGGCGCGGCGCAGGCTCGGGCACGCCGTCCGGGGCGAGGTGGTCGTGCAGGTCGCGCAGCAGGCTGTACGGGCGTACCAGGTTGAGGAAGGGGATGAAGAAGGCGGTGACGGCCTGGAACGGAGTCCAGGGGAGGCCGCGATCGATCCCGAGCGCGTCGGTCACGGCCACGGCCCTGGAGAGCCAGCGCAGGAACAGCACGCCCGTCACGGGAACGAGCACGAGCTCGCTCAGGCCCCCGATCTCACGGAGGGTATTGGCGAGCGCCCACGTCGGCGCCGGGACGTCCGTCAGGCGGAGCAGCACGATGTGCCACGCGCCGACCAGGCCCGCGAAGCCAGACAGCGCCGCCATCGCGCTCAGCGCGACGATGGCCACGCGCGCTCGCGCGCGCGCGACGCGGACATCACGGTCCCACCCTTCCCGTGCCTCGTCCCAGCCCCTCATCCGGAGGAGGCTATCAGCGCGACACGAGGCGTCGCAAGGGGAGCGCCGGAGGCGCGGCGCGAGACGTCATGGGCGTGAGCGCGAGGCGCGCGGGTCATGCGGTGATGAGACAGGAGAGCAGCGATGTCGCGGGGAGGAGGGAGGCGTGAAGAATGCGTGACGGATCCAGGGGGTCAGGCGATCAGGAGGTCAGGGGGTCAGGCGATCAGGGGGTCAGGGGATCTGGTGGTCAGAGGATCAGGGGATCCGCCGCTCGCGCGCTCGGCCACACAGGCACATCCCCGATCCTCGACGCAGCACGCCTCGCGCCCGTCAGCCGCCACGGACTTGCTGCACCAGCGCGGCGACGCCGCTCGCCCCCGCATTGTCCCCTTCGCTGGCGTCGCCGCCGGGCCCGCCGGGACCGGGCATTCCCACCTGGATGCTCACGCCGCGGATCTGCCTTGGAATCGCGCCGACGTGGGCGATCCCGAAGGAGGAGCCGCCGGCCCCGCCTCCCCCGGGGCCGCCGGCGCCGCCGGCCCCGCCGGGGCCGCCCGGGCAGGCGGCCCTCAGCCCGCCGCGCGCAGGTCCTCCGGGACCGCCGGCGCCGCCCGCTCCGCCACGCTGGCCGTCGGCCCCCGCGCCGCCAGGGCCGCCGTTGCCCGCCGTGATGCGCACGTCCGTGAGCGTCAGCGCCGCGCCCAGGCTCGCGAGACCGAGGCTCGATCCGCCTGGCTGTCCGCCGGCGCCGCCCGCGCCGCCGCAGCCTCCGGCGCCGCCGCTCCCGCCGCCCGCGCCCGCCGTGCCCAGGAGCGGGTTGAGGCAGACCCCACCCGGGGCGCTCCCGCCGCCGCCTCCGCCCTGGCCCGGCGTCCCGGGCTCGCCGGGCATCCCGGCCGGCCCCGCATAGCCCGCCGCGGTGAGGCGACCCAGGCCCATCCCGCCGGCGCCTGGAGCGCCCGGCGCGCCGTCCGCGCCCGGTGCTCCAGCCCCGCAGCCGGCCAGGCCGGCGCCGCCTCCGACGAGGGGCGGCAGGCCGACCGCCCCCGGCAGGCCGGCGCCGGCCGTCGTTTCACCGCCCGCGCCGCCGATCGAGGCCGGGCAGGCCGCGTTCGCCGTGGGAGGCGCGATCGCGGCGAGGGCGAGGCACGCAGCCGCCCCCGCCGCGCCGTCCGCGCCCGAGGGCGCCGCCGGGCGCTCGCGCGGGGCGGCGCCGGCCGCGCCGTCGCCCGCGACCAGGACGCATCGGGTGAGCTCGGCCGTGGCGCCGTCGGCCAGGACGGCGATGGACGACCCGCCGGGCTGCGTTGCGGGCGCGGCCTGGAACCAGAAGTCCTCGATCCGCGTGACCCCCTCGCCGCCGCGCAGCACCGCCGCCACGACGCCGGGCTCGGTGGCGACCGTCGTCTTTGCTTGATCGCCGATCCAGCGCCAGCCGTCCTCGCAATCGAGCCCGCCGAAGAGCTCCACGCCCGGCGAGACGACGACGGGCTCGTTGAACGCCTCGGCGCACGCGTACACGCGGCGCGTGGCCTGCGCGGCGAGCGCGATCGCCTTGTTGAGCGTCTTCACCGGCGCGGCCCGGGTGCCGGGGTTGAGGTCGTTGCCCGAGGCGGCGACGAAGATGCCCAGGGCGTCGTCGAGCACGCAGGCGTCCTCGGCGGGCGAACGCGCGCTGTCGCAACCTTCCGCGCCGCCGGCGCCGCCGGCGCCACCGGCGCCCGAGGCGGCGCTGTCCGAGCCGGCGCCGCCCGAGCTGCCGGCACCGCTCGAGCCGCCCGAGCCCGCGCTGTCCGGACCGCCAGCGCCGCCCGAGCCGGCAACGCCCGAGCCGCCGGCGCCCGAGCCCGCGCTGCCCGAGGCGCCCGTGCCCGAGCCACCGGCGTTGCCCGGACCCGGCGCGGCGCCGGTCGATGCAGCGCCGCCGGCGTTCTGGAAGTCACGGTCGGCGGGTGAGCACGCAGCGACGGTCGTGGAGGCGGCGCCGAGCAGGGCGGCCGCGGCGGAACCGCGGAGCAATGCGGCCCGAACGAAGCCTGGATTCATGGGAATCCCATGCGCCCGGTGGCATCCGCCGTCAACCGATGAGGCTGCTTGCTGACCGAAGGCCCGTCGCAGCGCGGCCGGCAGTGCCCCGCCCGCACGTGGCATGGTACACGGTGCCCTGCGCGCCGGCCGCGTGCGGTACGATCGCCGAGGAGGTTGGAGATCGATGAACACGGTACGCACGGTTTGCGAGAGTGACGAGCGCGGCACGGCTCATGTCGCCGTGCCGATCGGCCTGCCACGCCGCCGCGTGGAGATCGTGATCGTGTGGCAAGAGGTCGACGGCGACGACACACCGGATGCACACGGCTGGCCGCCCGGCTGGTTCGAGCGCACGGCTGGGACCATCGAGGATCCGTCCTTCGTGAGGCACCCGCAGGGGGAATATGAAGCGCGTGAGGCGCTTCCGTGAAGTTCCTGCTGGATACCAACGCGTGCATCGGCCATCTGACGGGCCGCTCGCCGAGGATCACGGCACGGCTGAGAACACTCTCCGTCTCCGATGTCGTCCTGTGCTCTGTCGTCAGGGCAGAGCTCTGCTACGGCGCGCACAAGAGCGTCAGGACAGAGCAGAACCTCGAGAAGCTCAAGGCGTTCTTCGCTCCCTTGCTCTGCCTCAGCTTCGACGATGTAGCCGCGGAGATCTACGGGCGAGTGCGGGCAGAGCTGGAGACTCGAGGGACGCCGATCGGCCCCAATGATCTTCTGATTGCCGCCACGGCGCTCGCGCATGGCCTCACGCTGGTGACCGGGAACGAGAGAGAGTTCGGGCGGGTGCCCGGGCTCCGCATCGAGAACTGGGAATCGTGAGCCGTCGTCCAGGGCCGGTGCGGGGCGCGCACCGCGCCTCTCGGGGCGCGCGCCGCGCCTCTCGAGGAGGCGGCCGCGCCCCGTCGAGGGGCGCGGTGGCGTTCGTCAGAAGCTGCCTTTGGCGCCGAGGATCGCCCCCGCCGGCCCCGCCTCCAGCACGCCGGCGCTGAGCCACCTCGGACGCGCGCCGGTCGCTGCGCCGGCCTGCTCTGGCTCGGTCCACAGCAGCACCGCCGCCGCGCCGAGCCCGGCCAGGCCCACGCCGAAGGCGATGGTGCTCACCCGGGCCATCGCGTGCGCGCTGTTGGCGGCGTCGTGCACGCCCCTCCGCTGCACACAGGCGCCGCCGCAGCGCACGGCTCCGCGTCCTCCCAGGCTCCGCGCTCATCACATCGCTGCGGCCGGTTCTCCAGACAGCGCGACTCCGCCGGTCCGCACTCTCCGCTGCACTTCCCCTCCACACACGTCTGCCCAACGCACTCCTCGGCGTCCTCCCACGCCCCGCCCTCATTGCACCGCTGCGGTCGATTCCCCGAGCAGCGCGCCTCGTCAGAGACGCATTCTCCGGTGCACTTCCCCTCCACGCACGTCTGCCCGACGCACTCCGCTCCGCCTGGCGTGCACTCTTCGCCACCGCCACCACCCCCGCCACCGGCCGCATCTCCAGCGCCCGCGCCGTCTCCGACGCCGGTCCCGCCTCCGCTGGCCTCCCCTCCGCCAGCTCCGCCATTCCCCCCGGTACCGCTCGCGGTGCCTCCACCGTCGCCTCCGGCCCCGACCCCCCCGCTTCCTTCCCGCAGGTAACAGCCGTCTTCCAGCCCCACGAGCGCTCCACACCCGCCGGCCGTGAAAGCCCACGCCGCCCACATTCATGCCGCGCGCTGCCGCTTCGCCATGTCCTCTCCTACAGCCCCCGCGCAGGCGCTGTCCACCACGGCGCGTGACCAGGCTCACCCCCTGCTGCGCCCCCGGACTGCGTCCTCTCCGCAGCCTGCCTCGCCGAGCACGCCGCGATGCCCCCCTCGCGCGGTCGGTTCGCCGCATCGACGGCGCTGACCCAGCATACGCGGCCATCGCGCCGCTCCTGGACGCTCCGCGGCCGCTCCGTCGGGTCGCGCGAGCTGCTCGCCAGGATGGAGCGCGCCAGCCAGCGCCAGCCGCCCCCAAGCGTGCGCGCACGTTCCCTGTGATCAGAGCATGAAGCCCCACGCAATTACGCGCCATCTGCCGAATTGAGGCCTCTATTTCCGCCAAACAGAGTGCCTATTTCAAGTGCGCTCCTCCACGAGCGCTGGTATCACACCCGCGTGGGCAAGCTCGATCGGTTCGCGAAGGTGACCTTCGCCGAGGAGACCGCGCGCGTCACCCGCGGCGCAGCCGCCTGGCACGACG
The DNA here is from genome assembly GCF_051369805.1 of Sorangium sp. So ce1036. Classification (NCBI taxonomy): domain Bacteria; kingdom Pseudomonadati; phylum Myxococcota; order Polyangiales; family Polyangiaceae; genus Sorangium; species Sorangium sp. So ce1036. The sequence continues at coordinate 1,052,164 of NZ_JBBMOX010000002.1, read as the reverse complement.
CACCCGAGGTCCGCCTCGAGCGCGTGCAGGCCGACGGCTACCTCCGGGTCCTGCGGCCCGAGGAGCTCGCCTCGCTTGCCGCCCCCTGGCCCGAGGCCAGGGAGCACGACGAGGCTCTCGTCGAGCTCAAGATGGCCGGCGACCACGTCGACGTCGTGCAGGTCAAGCGCGCACTGCTTCGCCGGCAGGCGCGCGAGGTCGAGCGCGTCGAGGAGCGCGACCCGCCCTGGATGGGCGAGCAGCCCCTCTGGTTCGTCGCTCCCCACCTGCCCGCATGGCTCCGCGGCGTGCGCGTGCTCGAGAGCTTCTCGCCCGGCTGTTACCGCGTCGGGCCCTCGCCATTTCAGTTCCTGTGGATCGCCGCCAACGAGCTGCCCTTGCGCGACGAGCTCGTCCCTTTCCTGGTTGCCCGCTCGGGGCGCCCCCTCGACGAGTTTGCCCGGTGGGTCGCTCCGCGGCGGAAAGCCGAATGGGTGTTCTACATGCTACAGTACATGCCGATGTCACCGTGGACGCGCGAAGAACTGGAGCAACGGTTCGCTCGCTCCGACGATCCCGAGGTCGAGGCTCGACGGCAAGAAATCTTGCAGACCTTGCTCGCTCACAGCCCGGACGTGAAGGAGCGGCTCATCGAGCAGGGGGTTGAGAAGGGTCTCCAGCAAGGAACAGAGAGGGGCCAGCTCATCGAAGCACGCGCCGCGTTGCGCAGGGTGCTCGCGCGGCGCGGGCTCGCGCTGACCTCCGCGCTGGAGGCTCAGATCGACGGCTGCTCCGATCTGGCCACCCTGGAGCGATGGCACGACCAGGCTGTGACCGCAGCGAGCGCCGAGGAAGCGCTCGCCTAGCCTCGCTCTCGCGGGACGGCGGACGGAGAACGGAGACCGGTGCTCACGGCCTCCGACGCCCTCCGAAATCATCGGTCCGCGGGGCGAGGAGCAGCGTGGCTCCTCGTCCGGTGAAGACTCGATCCAGGCACTTGTCCACGCCCTCCCCTCTCATAACGGCCCTTCTGGAGAAGATCACTCAGGGAGGTGAGCTCCTCTGGGATTGGAAGTCCCGGGCACTACTTCCCGCGGATGATCATGCAGGATGACGACGCGGGGTCGAGCTCGCCGCAGGGCGCCGCTCCGGACCAGCGCGGCGTGGATCGGAGCACGGGTAGCACCGAGCCCTGTCCAAGAGCCTCGCGAGACTCCCGCGCGCCCGCTCTGCGGCGCTCCGTCGTGTCGCGTGAGCCGATGACGCGCGAGGGAGCGCGTCAGCCGGCCAGCCGCCCGAGAGCGAGCGTACACGTTCCTGTGATCAGAGCACGAAGCTCCACGCAATTACGCACAATCTGCCGAATTGATGCCTCTATTTCCATCGCTCAGAGTGCCTATTTCAAGTGCGCTCTTCCAGGAGCGCTGGTATCACACCCGCGTGGGCAAGCTCGATCGGTTCGCGAAGGTGACCTTCGCCGAGGAGACCGCGCGCGTCACCCGCGGCGCAGCCGCCTGGCACGACGCCCCGGAGGTCCGCCTCGAGCGCGTACAGGCCGACGGCTACCTCCGGGTCCTGCGGCCCGATGGCCTCACCTCGCTCGCCGCTCCCTGGCCCGAGGCCCGGGAGCATGACGAGGCCCTCGTCGAGCTCAAGATGGCCGGCGACCACGTCGACGTCGTGCAGGTCAAGCGCGCACTGCTCCGACGACAGGCGCGCGAGGTCGAGCGCGTCGAGGAGCGCGACCCGCCCTGGATGGGCGAGCAGCCCCTCTGGTTCGTCGCCCCCCACCTGCCCGCCTGGCTCCGCGGCGTGCGCGTGCTCGAGAGCTTCTCCCCCGGGTGTTACCGCGTCGGGCCCTCGCCATTTCAGTTTCTGTGGATCGCCGCCAACGAGCTGCCCTTGCGCGACGAGCTCGTCCCTTTCCTGGTCGCGCGCTCGGGGCGCGCCCTGGACGAGTTTGCCCGGTGGGTCGCTCCGCGGCGGAAAGCCGATTGGGTGTTCTACATGCTACAGTACATGCCGATGTCACCGTGGACGCGCGAAGAACTGGAGCAACGGTTCGCTCGCTCCGACGATCCCGAGGTCGAGGCGCGGCGGCAAGAAATCTTGCAGACCTTGCTCGCCCACAGCCCGGACGTGAAGAAGCAGCTCATCGAGGAGGGTCAGCTCACCGAGGCGCGCGAGGCGTTGCGCAAAGTGCTGACGCGGCGCGGGCTCGCGCTGACTGCGACGCTGGAGGCGCAGATCGCCGGCTGTTCCGACCTGACCACCTTGCGTCGGTGGTATGAGCAGGCCGTGACCGCATCGAGCGCCGAGGAAGCGCTGGCGTAGCGCACACCGCACGGCACGGCACCGGCGAGCTGCACGGCGGCTCCCTCACGTCCGCGTCCTCGCGTTGCGCTCTCGCTCTCGCCCTCTCCCTTTCCTCCCCTGCCCCGTCCTCCCGTCCCCGCTTCAGCTCGCCATCGCCGTCTCCCCCTTCGCTTCCCCTCCCCCGCCGCCGAAAGCTCTAAAATTCGAGTAATTTCGCAATGTTATGCGAGATGCGACGGACGCTCAGACGTCCACGACCACGTTGGTGGGCGCGGGGGGAGGCGGGGATCGTGCCCTGATCGCGCCCCGCCTCAGCTCGCCATCGCCGTCTCCCTCCGCTCCCCCTCCCCCGCCGCCGCGAGCGCAGCCCGGAAGCTCTGGATCGTCGCGTACAGCCCCTGCCGCAGCGCCACCCGCGGCTCGAACCCCAGCACCCGCCGCGCCGTCTCGATCACGGGCCGCCGCTGCTTCGGATCGTCCTCCGGCAGCGGCCTGAACGCGAGCCGGCTCGCGCTCCCCGTCAGCCGCAACACCTCCTGCGCCAGCTCCAGCACCGTCACCTCCGCCGGATTGCCCAGGTTCACCGGCCCCACCGCCACCGGGTGCTCCATCAGCCGCACGCACCCCTCCACCAGATCGTCCACGTAACAGAAGCTCCGCGTCTGCGACCCGCTCCCGTACACCGTGATCTCCTCCCCCCGCAGCGCCTGCACGATGAAGTTGCTCACCACCCTCCCGTCGTCGATCGCCATCCGCGGCCCGTACGTGTTGAAGATCCGCGCGATCCGCCCCGACGCCCGCCCCTGACGGTGGAAGTCCATCACCAGCGACTCCGCGCATCGCTTGCCCTCGTCGTAACAGGCGCGCGCACCGACCGGGTTCACCCGCCCGAAATAGCCCTCCGGCTGCGGGTGCACCTCCGGATCGCCGTACACCTCGCTCGTCGACGCCTGCAACAGCCGCGCGCCGTGCCGCTCGGCGCACTCCAGCGCGTGCAGCGTGCCCATCACGTTCGTGATCGTCGTCCGGACCGGATCCTCCTGGTAACGCGCCGGGCTCGCGGGCGAGGCGAGGTTGTAGATCCGGTCGATCTCGTAATCGAACGGCGTCGTCACGTCGTGCTCGACCAGGTAGAAGCGGTTGTTGCGCATCAGATGCGCCACGTTGGCCGGCGAGCCGGTCGAGAAGTCGTCGAGCGCGATGACCTCGTGGCCGTCCGCGAGGAGCCGCTCGCACAGGTGCGAGCCCACGAATCCGGCGCCCCCCGTCACCAGGATACGCATGCTCCTCCCCACCGATCTCCCGTTCGCGTCAACCATCGGAACACCTCCGTTCCCGCGTCACGTCGCGCGTGAACCGCTGGACGCTGTGAAAGCTTCGATGCGCGCCCGGCGGAACCTGCTCGGTTTGCGGTGCGTTCGCAAGCCAATCGACGCCCCCAGGGCGCCGCGCGCCCGCGACGGCGAGGCTCGCCCGCCCCCCGACGGGCGCCTCGGGCCAGGGCCTCATGCGAGCGGGCTCCGGGGTTGCGCGGGATCGCAGAGCCGAACCCCCGACGGCGCGCCGTCCCGCTCCAGCACGTCCTCGCCCTCTCCGTGGCCGTCGCCGTCCAGGCTCCCGCCGTCGCCGTCCAGGATCAGGCCGTCGCCGTCCAGGATCCGGAACGACGGCGGCCAGAGGGACGGCGGCAACAAGAGCTCGTCGGCCAGATCGAGGAGCGCGTCCACCCGATGCGCGCACGTGTGCCGCGCGAGCACCGTCCGGCGCCCCTGCTCGGCCACGCTGCGCGCAAAATCGTCGTTCGCGAGCAGCGCGCCGAGGTGCGCCGTCATCTCCTCCGCATTGCGCGCGACCAGGTAGTCGCGGCCGGGCGAGAAGAGCCGCTCCACGTCGCTCCACGGCGCGCTCACGAGCGGGATGCCGCAGGCGAGCGCCTCGAACGGCCGGATCGTGGGCACCCCGGGCAGGAGCGCCGTGTACGGCCGCCGCGGGATGTGCACCGTGACGCGCGCCCGCGCGAGCGCGTCGGGGACGAGGGGGTTGGGGAGCCAGCCGGCGTACTCGATCCCGGCGTCCGCGAACGCCGCGAGCACGCGCTCCGGGTAGCTCACCCCGTGCACCCGCGCGCGCAGCCCGAGCGCCTTCACGGGCCGGATCAGGAACTCGTACAGCTCCGCCGTCCGCTCGCCGTCGCCCCAGTTGCCGATCCACACGAGATCGCGCTCCTTCTCGACCCCCGGCAGCGGCCGGAAGCGGCGCACGTCCGCGGCCTCGTGCCACACCACGGCGCGCCGCGCGAAGCCGCGGGTGAGGTAGAGATCGCAGAGGCTCCTCCCGGCCGCGAGCACGCAGTCGTACTGCGCGAGATCGCGCCGGAGGATCGCGGCAGGATCGGTGATCAGCCGGTGATGGGTGTCGTGGAAGAGCAGGTGGTAGCGATCGGTCCGCGCGCGGTGCTCGCCGAGCCGCCGCACGAGCTCGGGATCGTTCCATTCATGGACGATCACCACGTCGATGCCCTCGAGCGCGGCGTCGAGATCCAGCGTGGCGAGCGCGTACCGCCGCGGCGAGAGGCGGGGATAGGCGGCGACGACCCCGAGCAGCGCGGCCGGCCCGTGGGCGGCGACGAGGTGGCGGGCGCTCCAGGCGTCCTCGGGCTCGAAGACGAAGACGTCGTGGCCGCGCGCGTCGAGCTCCGCGACGATCCCGCGGAGGAAGTGCGCGTTGCCGTGATTCCAGTCCGAGAGCAGCGAATGGCAGAAGAGGGCGATTCTCATGAGGTCTCTCAAGCGGTGAGCGGTGAAGTATCGGAAGTGCGGAATGCGCTCCGGAGCGACGGGGCGCCGGGCGCCGGGGCCGGTCAGGCCGCGCCACGCGCCCGCGAGGCGGCCGCGCCCGGCCGCGCCCCCGCCCCCTCACGGGGCGAGGCCGCCGCGCCCCGCCGCGCCCCCGCCCCGTCACGAGGCGACCTCGAGCGGCGGGGCCAGCGTATCGCCCGCGTAGACGGCCCCGAGCCGCTCCTCCACGCCGAGGCGCCACGCGTGGAGCGCGCGCAGCCCGTCGCGCAGGCCCACGCGCGGCGCCCAGCCGGTGAGCGCCTGGAAGGCGCGGCAGTCGGAGACGTAGTACCGCGGATCGCCCGGCCGCCACGGCGCGAGCGAGACGGCCGGGCGGCGGCCCGACAGCTCGGCGATGAGGTCGAGCAGCTCGAGCAGGCTCGCCGCCCTCGCCGGCCCGCCGCCGAGGTTGAAGGCGCGGCCCGACGCCCGCCGGATCTCCCGCCGCGCGAGGAGCAGCGCGTCGACGAGATCGTCGATGAACAGCGCGTCCCGGACCTGCAGCCCGTCGCCGTACAGGGTGATCGGGTCCCCGCGGAGCGCGCGCGCGACGAAGTGGGCGATCCACCCCTGCTCCTCGTTGCCGAACTGCCGCGGACCGTAGACGCAGCTCATCCGGAGCGCCGCGGCGTCGAGCCCGAAGGTGCGGGCGTAATCGAGGACGTACTGGTCCGCGGCGCCCCTGGAGCAGCCGTGAGGGCTCCGGAGATCGAGCGGCTGCTCCTCGGAGATGCCGTGCTCGCGCAGGCGCTCGCAGCGGGGCTGGTAGCGGTCGCCGTCCGCCTCGAGGGCGACGTCGGGCAGCGCGCCATAGACCTTGCTGGTGGAGGCGAACAGCAGCGGCGGCGGCCGGTCGAGCCTCCGGAGCGCCTCGAGCACGTTGAAGGTGCCGCGCGCGTTCACCTCGAAGTCGAGCGCCGGATCCGACACGCTCCGGGTGACGGCGGCCTGCGCGGCGAGGTGGAACACGAACGACGCGCGCCGCACGGCGTCGCCGACGGCCACCTCGTCGCGGACGTCGCTCACCCACAGCTCCACGCGGGCGCCGTGGCGCCCCCGGAGGAGCTCGACGTTGCGCTCGACGAACGCGCGCGAGAGGTTGTCGAAGAGGAGGACCGGCTGCCCGCCGCGGAGCAGCCGATCGGCGAGGTGAGCGCCGATGAAGCCGGCCCCGCCGGTGATGAGGACCGGCGCGCTCACAGCGAGAGCCCCCGCGCCTCGAGCTCGGCGCGCGCCTGGGCGGCGCCGTCGCGCGCGAGCTGCCCCTCGATCCAGCCGGCGAGCTCGGCGACCCCGCGCTCGAACGGCACCGCCGGCTCGTACCCGAGGACGCGCCGCGCCTCCCCGAGGTCGGCGAAGCAGTGGCGGACGTCTCCCACGCGGCAGCGGCCGGTGATCTCGGGCTCGATCGTGTGCTTCCCCAGCGCCAGGCAGAGCACGCTCGCCGCGTCGCGGATCGAGCGCGGGCGGCCGCCGCCGACGTTGAGCGCCCGGCCGGCGGCGGCGTCCTCGGCAAGCGCCCGGAGGCAGGCCGCCACGACGTCGTGCACGCTCACGAAGTCGCGCTGCTGGAGGCCGTCCTCGAAGAGGAGCGGCGGGCGGTCGTTGAGCAGGCGCGCGGCGAAGCTGGCGAGCACCCCCGCGTAGGGGTTGGAGAGCGCCTGACGCGGGCCGTAGACGTTGAAGAGCCGGAGCGCGACGGTCGGGATCCCGTAGGCGCGGCCGGCGATGTGGCAGAGCCGCTCTTGATCGTGCTTGGAGAGCGCGTAGACCGACTCGATGACAGGCGTCTTGTGCTCGGGCGTCGGCGCCGGGACGAGCGGCTCGCCGTCGGGCGCGCAGAGCTCCCAGGCGCCGCGCCGGAGCTGCTCGACGGGCCGGCTCGGCGGCTCGACCGGCTCGCCGCTCGCGCGGCGATAGAGCCCTTCGCCATAGATGCTCATGCTGGAGGCGATGACGAGCCTCCGCACGGGCTGCTCCGCCAGCGCTTCCAGGAGCACGGCGGTGCCGACCGTGTTGACGGACGTGTACCGCTCGACGCGGTACATGCTCTGTCCGATCCCGACCGCGGCGGCGAGGTGGACGACCGCGTCGACGCCCTGGAGGGCGCGCCGCACCGCCTCGCGGTCGCGGACATCGCCGGCGAGGAGCTCGACGGCGGGATCGAGGTGGGCCGGGCGCCGCCGCGCCGGGCCGTGGACCTGGGGCACGAGGGCGTCGAGCACGCGGACGCGGTGCCCTGCGCGGAGCAGCGCGTCGGCCAGGTGGGAGCCGATGAAGCCGGCTCCCCCCGTGATGAGGACATGATCAGGCATATCTTGCTCCGTTCCGATCTGGACAGGCAGCGGGCGGCGCGAGAGAGCACCTCGGGACCGGGGAACGCAGGACGGCGCCGCGGGCAGACCGCTCGCCGGCCGCGCGATGTTTCCCCCCGGTCCGCGCCTCGCTGCGCGGAAATCCCTGCGGGGACACCGATTAACATGCGGTCCGGAGACCCGCAAACCGATCAGGGGCGCTTTGTCCATCGGGCCGAGATCGCGCGCGACGCGCGCCGTCGGCGCGTACGGAGCCGCCGGACGCGGGGTGCAGAGGCGATGTGCCGCAAAGGGTCCTGGGCAGGAGAATCGATGTGCGAGAGGCCATGAGCGCGGCCCGGGACACCGGCGAGGAGGGGTGAGCGGGCTCGGCGCGGGGCGGAAAGGAGCGGAGATGCGCGGGGGCGCGGGGGACAGCGCGGCGGCGACAGCGCGGCGGCGACAGCGCGGCGGCGACAGGCCGGCTCCGGCTCGCCGGACCGGGACTACCTCGCTGGAGGGCCGTCCAGGCAGAGCCCGGCGACGCTGCTCGTGAACGAGGTCCCGTCGTTCCGCCGGACCGTGGCGGAGTTGCCCCGGAGCGGCGAGGAGAACACCTCCTCGACGACGCCGGCGCCCGCCTTCGCCGTCACGGCGCGGCCGACGAGCGAGCCCGGCGACACCGCCTCGATCGGGGCGCCCGGCGCGAGCGCCTGCTCCTCGGGCAGCTCCGGCCGCCGGAACGCGCCGAACCGAACCGCCGGCGCGGCGCCGCCATCCGCCAGCGACGTGAGCTTGCCGATGCACGGCCCGAGCGGGGTGCTGACCGCCGCGTAGCGCACGGTCGGGTCCACCGGCAGCCGCCGCGACTCCCCCGCGAGGGTGACGGCGATGGCGAGGGCGAACGCGGTCACCGGGACCACGAGGGCGATGGCCACGACCGACGCGGCGGCCCCGGAGGTCGCCCGGTCGAAGGAGGCGAGCTCGGCGCTCACGGCCTGCTCGAACGACGCGAAGAGGACGACCTGGCGGGCGCGCGCGCGCGCCAGGACGGCGGGCGCGACCAGGTTGTCGGCCGCGCAGAAGCCGCAGCGCGCGATCGCGCCCGCGCCGCCGCCGTCGAGCGGCGCGCCGCAGACGTGGCACGCGGCCGGCTCGCCCGGGGCGGCCGGCGGGCGCGCCGCGCACGCCTCCTCGATGCGCCGCTGCCTGCCGCGCACGAGCGCGAGCACGGCCGCGCCCGTGCCGACGGTGCCGAGCCACGCCGCCACGGTCATCCCGCCCACGACGAGGTTGCCCTCGGTGTCGGGGGTGACCCACAGCCCGAGCAGGAGGAGCGCGCAGAGCGCGGAGATGGGCACCGCGGCGAGCGCGAACACGACCAGGAGCCGCGCGTGCCGTTGCGACGCCGTGGCGAGCATCCGCCGCAGCGCCTCCGAGAGCTGGCGGCGGCGGACGTCGGTCTGGAAGAGGGCGTGTGCCGCGGCGCGCAGGCGCTGCGACGCGTCCCCGGGCGGCGGACCGCGGTGATGGCACGCCGCGCAGGCCATGAGATCCGGGCTGGCGAGGGACACCGGCGCGGGGCGCCCGCATTGCGGGCAGTGCACGGCGAGCATCGGGGGGATTCTACGCCGGCCGCGCCTCGGCCGGTCAAGGCGCCCTCGCGGCGCGCCACGCCCTCGCGGCGCGCCCTCGCGGCGCGCCGGCGCGCCGGGGCGAGCGCGCCGGTGCTATCCTCGGTCGATGCGGTACCGCGACGAACGGGACGCGCTGCGGGGTCGCGTGGACAGCCTCGAGCAGCAGCTCGCGACGGCCAGGAAGGAGCTCGAGGCGCAGCGGGACGACGACCGGGCAGCGCGCGTCGAGCAGATCGAGCGCCAGATGGCGGAGGCCCGGCGCGTGCTCGACCAGCTCGGTCGCGAGCTCGACGAGGTGCGCGGCCGGCCGCGGCGGCCGTCGGTCGCGCCGCGCGTGGCGCTCCTGGGCGTGGTGGTCTGTTCCGGGATCGCGGGCGTGCTGCTGATCGCCCGGCGCCCCTCGCCGACGCCCACCTTCTTGCCGACCTTCCCGCCCACCCCCGCGCCCCCCAGGCCCACGACCCCCGTGCCCTCGATCACGCCGCCGGACGCCGAGCCCACGGCCCAGCCCCCGGAGGCCGAGCCCACGGCCGCGCCGGCCCCGGAGCGCCCCCTGCGGACGGCGCGCGCGACCTGGAAGGCGACCGTCACGCGCGCCACGGGCCTGCCCCTCGCGGCGGGCGCGACGTGCACCATCGAGGCGACGCTCACGAGCGCGGGGGACGACATCCATGTGCCCGGGCTGGAGGTCGTCTGCCGCGGGACGCCGATCTACCGCTCGAGCGACGAGCTCAGCGGCATGTCGATGTTCCGCAGCGGCGTGGAGGAGGACTCGGGCCCGGCCCCCGGGACGACCCTTTATGCGATCTCGTACGAGGACAAGGGCGCTCGCGCCGGGGCGAGGGCGGAGATCTCGCTCGACAGCGTGCGCAAGGCGGGCCTCGTCTGGCGCGACGCGGCGCCCGCGTACCGCGTGGAGCTCGCGATCCCCTACCAGAGCGCGCCCGTGAAGGGCGAGCCGCTCCTCGACGCCACCGGCCGGGCGCTGCGCGCGTCCGCGCGCGTCACCGACGCGACCGGGCCGAGCCCGGTGAAGGTCGGCGCGCGGTGCACGCTGCGCGCCTCGCCGCTCGCGCGCCCGGGCAAGTGCCTGACGCGCCTCGAGTGCGGCGGTCGCATGCTCTACGGCGCGGGCACGACCGGCGTCTCCGCGTGCACGGTGGTGGGCGACCAGGTCGTCCGCGTCCACGACGGGAACACGAGCCGGAGCGGGGGCGATCCGGCGCTCGATCTCGACGTCTCGACGGGGCGAATCACCGTGCGGGACGAGGTGGGCTCCGCCGCGTGGACCGTCGGGATGACGCTCGATCCGAGCGGCTGATACCGCGCGAGGGTGCCCCGGCGACGTGCGGATGGGCGCCGCCGGGCAGCGCACGACGCCAGCGGCGGCACGCCGCGCGACGGCACGCTGGCACGGACACGGCCGCTGGCACATTCGCGGGCACGGGCACGGGCACGGGCACAGACGAGGCGAGGGCCGTCACGCCGGCTGTCCCCGGCACGGCGCCCAGGCCACGGACACGCTCCGGCGCCGCCCGCCAGGGGCGCCCCGCCCTCCTGGCAAGCGCGTCGACGCACGCCACGAACCGCCGGGCGCCTCGACGAGGAGGTCCTCGCACGCGCGGTCCATCGGGTCCCCGCCCGGCCGCGCCAGGTCGGCACACGCATTGCTCCGTTGCGGGCGAGGTCAGGGAGCGAGGTGCTGGACGGCGGCCTGCGAGCGAAGAGAGGCGCTCGAAGCAATCGCATGTTCCTGTCTGCTTTGACGACCAGCTCGCCGAGCGCCCCCGGGCCGAGCTATCGATTTCACCAACCGTTCAATTTCGAGGTGACGACATGATTCGCTTCAACCGTATCGTGGGCTTTTTCGTGGCTTCCATGGCCGCCACGGCGGTCGCGGGGTGTACCGCGCAGGTGGAAGACGACGCCGTGCCCGAGGACGTCGCGCAGGCGGAGCAGGCGTTCGACGTCGTGACCTGCGGGGTCGATCCCCCGACGGCCACGTTCGTCGGCGGGATCGACTACCTCTCGAACCGGTCGTACAACGACTGCTACAAGGGCTTGATCCTCGACGTGACAAACTATGAGACGGGGTTCACCCCGAAGCCCCCCGGGAATAGCTACCTCCTCACGAAGGTGACGTGGGCGGACGCCTACCCCGGCAACGAGGCCGCGTGCGAGAGCCTGTGGATGGAGGTCTACCTGTACAAGGAGGTCAACGGGGTCATGGTGCACCAGCAGACGGAGACGAGGCACGGGGCCTGGACTGACCTCTTTGGGTGTCTGGTCGGCTATCCGACCATCTCGTTCACGGGCCTGGATGCCGGGGCGAAGTACCGCGTCGCCGCCACCGCGCGCGAGGGCAGCGCGCTGCGGAAGATGCACGTGAAGACCGAGTGGTCTTACTACCCCTGATCGCCCCGGGACCGCCGCCCTACTGCCCGAGCACCTCGTCGTAGAGGTCCTCGTACGCCCGCGCCATCCGGTCCACCCCGAACCGCTCGACCACCCGCGCGCGCCCGCGGAGGCCCATCTCGGCGCGATCCTCCCGGGCGGCCACCGCCTCGAGCGCCGTGGCCAGGCCCTCCGGCGCGCCGGGGGGCACGAGCAGCCCCGTCTCGCCCTCCCGCACGATCTCCGGGTTGCCCCCGACGCGCGTCGCGACGATCGGCAGCCCCGCCGCGGCCGCCTCGATCAGCGTGAGCGAGATCCCCTCCGTGAGCGACGCCAGCGCGAACACGTCGAACGCGGGCAGCAGCGCCGCCACGTCGCCGCGCGTCCCCGCGAACGTCACCGCGCCCCCGAGCCCGAGCCCCGCCCCCTGCGCCTCCAGCGCCGGCCGCAGCGCGCCGTCGCCGATGAGCGTGAGGTGCGCGTCCGGCCGCGCCCCGCGGAGCCGCGCGAACGCGGTGAGCAGCGTCGCGTGGTCCTTCTCGGGCGCGAGCCGCGCCACGCAGCCGACGTGGTAGCCCGACGCGGGCACGCCGAGCCGCGCCCGCGCCGCGGCCGCGTCGCCCGGCCGGAACGCGTCCGTGTCGACGCCGTTCAGGATGGTCACCACCTTCGCCGGATCGATCCGCTCCACCTCGAGCGCCACCGCCCGGGCGTCGTCGCTGACCGCGACCACCCGGTCCGTCAGCGCCGACGCCACCTGGTTGACCAGCACCTTCCGCCGCTGCCGGGGGTAGTTGCGCCCGTGCTTCGTGTGCACGACGCGCGGGCCGCCCCCGCCCGGGAGGCTCGCGGCGCGCGCGAGCCCCGCGGCGAGCGCGCCGTACAGGTGCGGCCCCGGGTTGTGCGTGTGGACCAGCCGGATCCGCTCGCGCCGCATCCACGCCGACAGCCGCACCGTGAGGGCCGGATCCAGGCCGCGCGCGCGCGGGAGGACGACCAGCGGCACGTCGAGCCGCGCGAGCTCCTCGGCGAGCGCGCCCGGCTCCTCCAGGGCGCACACCACGGGCGCGAACCGATCGCGCGCCGTCCGCTCCAGCAGCCGGAGCACCACGCGCTCGAGCCCGCCCACGTTGAGCGACAGCACCAGGTGCGCGACCCTCGCGGGCCCGCTCCGCGCGACGCGCGGCCCCGCCCTCCGCGCCGGCGGGGCCTCGGTGGGCTCGATCACGCGGCGACCTCGCGACCGAACTCGATGGGCACCTCGGAGACGGTGAAGCGGAACTTGCCCCCCTTGGTGACCGGGATCTCGTCGACGACCTGCACCCGGATGTCCGCCCGCTCGCCGAGGAACCGGCGCAGATCGCGCTCGATGGCCTGCGACGTCTCCGGCCCGTAGCCGTCGCCGGGGACGATCCGGATCGTGATCGCCCGCGACCTGTCCTGGTGGACCTGGTAGCGCTCGACCGTCGGGTTGTCCTTGAAGAAGTACGGGAAGAACACGGCCGAGAGGAGCTGGCCGTCCGGCCCGACGATCATGTCGAGCACGCGCCCCTCGACCGAGGCGAGCAGCGGCAGCCCGCGGCCGCACGAGCACGGCTTGTCGGCCGCGATCACGACGTCCTCGTTCTTGTAGCGGATGAGCGGCATCGACCGGCACACGAGGTCGCTCAGCACGATCTCGCCCGGCTCGCCGGGCTTCGCGTGCCGGTCGCCGCACTGGATCTCGACGAAGACGTTCTCCATGTTGAGGTGCTTGCCCTCGTGGCGCTCGCACTCCGCGCCGATCAGCATCATCTCACGACAGCCATAGCGATCGAACACCGGCGCCTGGAACGCCTTCTCGATGATCTCGCGCTGGTGGGGGAAGAGCCGCTCCGCCGTGGCGACGATCCCGCGCGGCGAGGGCAGCTTGCGCCCCACCTCGAGCGCGTAGCGGGCGGTGTAGTAGAGCGGGCTCGTGTACCCGACGATGAGGTTGGGCTGGTAGCGGAAGATCTCGTCCACCACCCCCGCGAGCCGCGCCTCGGACAGGTCCCACGCGCTGATCGTCTTCCTGCGGAGGACGGTCTCGTACAGCGTGCGCTTCGCCTTCTTCCAGCGGGGCTCCATCGTCGGGATCCCCCAGATGTAGAGCTCCTTCTCGCCGAGCCGGGCGCCCGCCCAGCGCTCGGCGCGCAGGGCCGCGGCGATGCGGCGCTCGTACGTGGCGTGATCGTAGAAGAACCGCGCCGGCTCCCCGGTCGAGCCGCCGGTGCCGCTCCTGTAGAGCTTGCCGTGCCAGCCGTCGGCGATCAGCTCGTTGCCGTTCTTGCGCAGATCGGCCTTGGTGAGGACGGGGAAGCGCGCGAGATCCTCGGGCGCGTGGACGTCCTTCGCGCGCACCCCGTACTCGGCGAAGCGGCGCCGGTACCAGGGCACGTGCTGCTCGGCGAAGCGCAGCGCCTCCTGCATCTTTCGCCAGTTGAGCTCGCGGAGCTCGCGCTCCGGCCGCCACTGGGAGCGCTCGAGCTCATCCAGGTGGGCCAGTGTCGCCCGCCCTCGGAGCCGTGTTTCATAGAACGGGAAGAGAACGTGACGAAAGAGCGCTCCGTACATGGCCAAGGGATCCTCTCGAAAGGGTGGGAACTGTAAGTTATCCTCGGAGGGAGGCTCCTTCCAAGGGGAAAGACCGGGTGGCGAGCGCCGGAGTCGTCGGCTGATTCCGCCCGAGATGGCAGCATTGGGAGGTGGCCAACGCGGGATGCCCGGGGCGGGGCGCGGGGGCGGACTGGAGGAGAATCAGGAGTCTTCCTGAGCGCAGCCGCGCGTTCCGAGGCGCTTGCGGGGCCCGTCCACGACCACGGCCACGACCACGGCCACGTCTGCGTCTACGTCTACGTTTACGTTTACGTGGACGTGGACGTGGACGTGGACGTAGACGTGGACGTGGTCGTGGTCGTGGTCGTGGTCGTTATCGATCAATCGTGAACGTAGTCGACAGCTCCTCGTCTCAGCATCCATCACATCTCGCTTCGCTCAACTTCGCGGGATTCCTTCGCGAGATTTCTCCCGTTCGCCCCGAGACCAAAGCTCAAGCATTTCGAACACTTGAACGACCCGTAAAGGTTGTTGAGACGTCCACGTCGACCGTCGACGACCACGACCACGACCACGACCACGACCACGTTCACGTCCACGTTCACGACCACGTAAACGTCAACGTAGACGTGGACGTCTCATCATCCGTCACATCTCGCTCGAGTCCTCGAAAGGATTGGACTTTGCCCTCAGGCCAAATGCGAGTGATTTCGCAGGGTTAGGCGAGATGTGATGGACGCTCAGACGTGAACGTGGTCGTGGTCGTGGTCGTGGTCGTGGTCGTGGTTGTCGACGGTCGGCGACCGATGGAAGCCGGACGGAGGCGGACGAACCGGGCGGATCCCCCGGCTACTGCACGGTAGTCTCCGCCTCCTGCTGCCACAGCGCGGCCAGCGCGAACGTCTTCGCGTTCTCCGGGACCGCCTGGCAAAAGCTCTGCCGCCTCGCCGGATCCGAAATCCGCTGCGCCCGCGCGACGAGCCGCTGCATCGCCACCCCGATCGCCTCCCGCGCCGCCTCGAGGTGCCCCGAGGCCCGCAGCGCCTCGGCATACCCGAGCCGGATCTGCGCTTCCCCCTCCTCCGTCCCCCCCACCGCCACGAGCAGGCCCAGCCCGCGCCGCGCCGCCTCCAGCGCCTCGCGCGCGCGCCCCTGCTCGAGCAGCACCCGCGCGCGCACCGCGAGCGCGAGCGCCTGGAGCGTCGGCACGTGCGCCAGCATCGCCACCGCCGCCCCCGCCTCGTCGTCCGCCGCGCCGAGGCTGCCGAGCCGCGTCAGGATCGCCGCGTGGTAGGCGCGCGACCGCGCCTCCTGCCGCCGGTTCGCCTGCGCCGCGAACGCCTCGATCGCCTCGACCGTGACCGCGCGCGCCGCCGCCAGGTCGCCCTGCTGCGTCCAGAGCAAGCCCAGGTTCTGCTTCGCGAACGCCGCCACGTTGTGCAGCCCCATCCGCTCCGCCTCCGCGAGCGCGTCGCGCAGCCCCGCCTCCGCGCTGCCGTACACCCCGAGCTGCACGAGGCAGTGCGCCGCATTCACCCGGCTCAGGCACGCGTTCCTGAGATCGCCCGTCTGGAGGTACGCGGGGATGCTCTGCTCCGTGCACTCCAGCGACGCCGCCGGATCGCCGTAGCAGAGCGCCCGCGACGCGCGCAGCGCGTGAATGCGCGCGGCCACCGCCGCGTCGCGCTCGGCGAGCGGCATCGCCACGCGCGCGAGCTCCTGCACGATCTCCTCCGCCGCCGCGTACTGGCCGCCGTGCAGGAGCGACCCCGCGATGCGCGCCAGCGCGCTCACGCACGCGCCGGTCGCCTCCTCGATGTACGTCGGCGCGCCGCGCCCGGCATCCCCTCCGCGCCCGGGCTCCCCTCCGCGCCCGCCCGCCGCGGCCCCGCCCTCCACGCCGCCAGGGCCCGAGACGGAGCCGCCCCCGGCGTCCGCCCCGCCGGGGCCGCGCCCCCGCAGCGCCTCGACGAGCTCCGCGAGCCGGTCGCCCATGCCGAGGCGCACGCGCATCGACGCCGCCTCCGCGGCGGCCGCGTACCAGAGCGCGCTCCGCCGGGGGAAGCCCTGCATCGCCGCCACCGCGCACCGCTCGGCCTCGGCCGCCTCGCCGAGCCACTTGTGCGCCTCGGCCTGCACGAGGCGCAGCGCCGCGAACAGCTCGCCGTCCGCCTCGGCGCTCGCCGCGCCCTGCTCCGCCCGGAGGATCGCCGCCCGGAAGTCGTTCGCGCCGAGCGCCTGCTCCGCCGCGCGCCGGAACCAGACGGCCGCCCGCTCGGCGTCGCCGCCCCGCGCGAAGTGATCCCCGAGGAGCGCCGCGTCGCGCTCGCCCGCGGCCTCCAGCCACTCGCCCGCCAGGAGGTGGCCGAGCGCGCGGTCCGCGTCGGTCAGCGTCGCGTACGCCGCCTCGCGCACGAGCGCGTGCCGGAACACGTACTCGTCCTCGCCCCGGAACCTGCCCTCGCCCCGCCGCGCGATGAGCTCGCGGTCGACCAGCACCGCGAGCCACCCGTCCGCCTGCGGCGCGCGCCGCTCGCCGCCGAGCAGGGCCACGAGCCCGCCGCGCCAGAACTTCTGGCCGAACACGCTCGCCGCGCGCAGCACCCGCCGCGCCTCGCCGTCGAGCGCCTCCAGCCGCGCCTGCACCATCGACAGCACCGTCTCGGGCAGCGCCTCCGTCCTCCCCGCGGCGGCCGCGCGGATGAGCTCCTCCAGGTAGAACGCGTTGCCCCCGGCCCGCTCGCACAGCCGCGCGCAGAGCTCGGGCGGGACGGCGTCGCCGAGCACCTCGCGCACGAGCCGCTCGCTCCCCCGGCGCCCGAGCTCGCGCAGCCGGATCTCCTGCACGCCGCGCGAGACCCACACCTTCGGGAAGATCGCCTCGACCTCGGGCCGCGCCAGCGCGAGCACCATGAGCGGCTGATCCCGGTGCGCGAGCGCCGCGTCGATGAGCTTCACCGTGGGCACGTCGCCCCACTGGAGATCCTCGAGCACGAGCAGCACCGGCTCGGCCCGGCACTCGGCCAGCACGAAGTCCTCCCAGGCGCGCCGGATCTGGTCGCCCATGAGCATCGGGTCGCTCCGCGCGGCGCGCAGCTCCACCCGGCCCTCGTCGGAGAAGCGGATGCGCGCGATCTCGCCCAAAAACTCCGTCACGCGCTCGAGGTCGCCGCCGCTCAGGGTGCGGCCGACGCGCGCGCGGAGGCGCTGCTCGCGGAGCTCCTGCGGCTCGCCGCCCGAGAGCCCCGCCTCGCGGCGCAGGAGCTGGCGCAGCATCCCGAACGGCGAGCCGGCGCTCATCGGATCGGCGTGGCCGAGCCAGATCTGCACCCGCTCCTTCCGCTCCTCGACCCGGCGCAAAAATTCGTAACGCAGCCGGCTCTTGCCGATGCCCGCGGGCGCCGTGACCAGCACCGCGCGCGCGGTCGGCTCGGACACGCACTCGTCGAGCACGGCCTCCAGGATCGCGAGCTCGTGGTCGCGCCCCACGAACGGCGTCGTCCGGCCGAGCAGCGTGCGGGCGGCCTCGACGAGGTCGCGCTCGGCGCGCAGCACGAGCCCGGTCGCGTCGCCGCCCACGTCGAAGCGCGCGTCGAGCAGGCCGGCCATCACCTCGTCGAGGCGGATCGAGCCGCCGGAAGCGCGATCGAGCAGGCGCACGGCGCGATCGATCGTCGGCCCCATCGGGAGCCGGTCGTCCGCGGAGCCGCGGCCGGCGACGAGCGCCATCTGCACGCCGGGGAGGAGGCCGCGCACCTCGAGCGCGCACCGGGCCGCCCGGGCGGCCTGGTCGGTGATGAGGCCGCGGCCCTCCAGCGTGATGAGCAAGAGCCCGTCCGCCAGCGTCTGCAGCGCGCCGCCGAAGCGCGAGGCCACGCGCCGCACGTCCTCCTCCGGGACGGCGCGCGCGAGCGGCAGCGTCATCGGGAGCGTCATCGGCATGGTGGGCCCCTGCCAGGCCGCCTCCGAGGGGCCCGTGCGCGCGAGCATCAGGCAGAGCGTCCGCCGCTCGCCGGTCGTGAGCGCGCCGGAGCGCCGGCTCACCGGCGCCGGCGGCGAGCTCTCGATCTCGCCCACGCGGAGCAGCGCGTCGGCCGCGGCGCCGCCGTCGGCGGGCCGCGCGGCCGGGTCCTTCGCGAGCATCTGCGCCACGGCGGCGTCGATCGCCTCCGGGACGTCGGGGCGCACGTCGCGCAGGCGCGGCGCCTCGTCGAGCACGACGCGCAGCAGCGCGGCGTGAATGTCGTCGCCGACGAACGGCGGGCGCCCGGTGAGGCAGTGGAACAGGACGCAGCCGAGCGCGAACACGTCGGCCTGCGGCCCCACGGCGCGCTCGCCGCGCGCCTGCTCGGGCGCCATGTAGAACGGCGTGCCCATGACGACCCCGGTCATCGTGAGCGGCGCGAGCGCGGTGAGCCGCGCGATGCCGAAGTCGAGGAGCTTGATCCGCTCGACGGATTTACCGAGCAGGTAGAGGTTGCTCGGCTTGAGGTCGCGGTGGACGACGTTGTGCCGGTGCGCCTCGGCGAGCGCCTCGGCCACGCGCAGCCCGAGCGTGACGCTCTCGGCCACGGTGAGCCCGCGCCGCCTGAGCCGGTCGGCGAGGCTCTCGCCCTCGAGCCACTCCAGCGCGAGCCACGGCTCGCCGCTCGCGGTGGCCCCCTGCGCGATGTACCGGACGATGCCGGGGTGGCGCAGCTCGGCGAGCACCTGCGCCTCGCGCGCGAAGCGCTCGCCGTGCTCGAGGCCGTGCCCCGACATGACCTTGAGCGCGGCCGCCTCGCCGGTGAGCCGGTCGAGCGCGCGGTAGACGGAGCCCATCCCGCCCGACCCGGCGAGGCGCTCGATCACGAAGCGGTCGGCGACGATGTCCCCGGGTTTCATCGGGACGGCGAGTATCACACGGCGGGGACAGCGCGCGATGCGAGATCCCGGCGCCGGACGCGCCGCGCGGGCGGCTCGGCGCGGGGCCGCAGCCGCGCGGGTGGGAGCGCAGCGGCCGGTGCGTGGAGGGCGCCCGGGGTGTGCGACAGCGTCGGGGGCCCAGCGGGCGGAGTGACACTACGTGTGTACAAACGTTTACAGATCTGCATGCGAAATGACACTACGTGTGTACAAACGTTTACAGATCTGCATGCGAAATGACACTACGTGTGCCCGAACGTTTACAGATCGGCATGCGAAATGACACTACGTGGGTCCGAGCGGGTGCACCTCCGGCTGCGCCCGGAGCCGGGTGGCCTCGCCCGCCGGCAGCGGATGGCCGCCTGGTCGAGGTGACCGACCGCGTGGGGCGGCGGACACGGCTCCGCGACAGGACCTGGGGCGAGCCGCGGGTCACCACGATCGAGCTACAGCTCGACGGGGAACGCGGCGAGCGGCTCGCGCTCGGCAGCCAGGTCAAGGACGGCGCGACTGGAAGGTAAATCCACATGGCAAGCCCGTGGTCGGAGACTCGGGCTCCGGACTCGGCAAGCATTCGCGGTCAGCGATCGAGAAGCAAGGCGGCATCGCCGCGGAGAGGAAAGACCTCGACACACGCATGGACGCAATTACACCAGACCCAAGACGAGGCCAAGATGAGATCGTTTTACACGTTCGTCCAGGCGCCCGAGGAGGCGATATCCACATGGCTCGACTCTGTAGCGCAGCGAACGCCGAACACACGACAATGGATCTATCCGAGCCCAGACAAGAGAGGTCTGTACATTGAGCTCGCAGATGAGCTCTATGACGAGCTGGAACCCGAGACCAAGCGATCGCTGCTCGACCATTTCAAAGGCGAGCAGCCTCGAAGCATCTGCGTCGACGTATCACGCCATTACTCAGCGGAACACGAGGTCAAAGCGTTCGCCGCAGCCATTCTTCACCAATTTGGCGGAGTCGCCATGGATGACGAGAGCGACCACTGCTGGACAATCGACGAGATCGAGGCCGACCGAATGGTTCAAGGCCGTCGTTTCTTCGGCCGCCCCGGAGCGGCATGAGCCACGCCACGCTCACACGCGCAACGCACAGGATAGCTGAGAGAGCCCCGTCTGAGCACCTCATAGGCTGGAAACGCCGGACCGGCCGCTCATGCACGGTTGCGCTCCACGGTAGGAGATGCGCCCAAGGAGAAGCCGCTCCGCCACCGCGGCAAGTCGTTCAACATCCCCGGGCGCGGCCGAGCGCGAACACGGGTGGCCTCGCCCGCCGGACGGCCAGTTCGAGCACCTCACCGATCTCGCGCGTCGGCCAGTCACCGAGCTCGTTCCCCACGAGATGGTCGCTGTCTTCGTGATAGGCACCGTCGAGAAACACGACGCGCCCATGGGGCGCCCTCGCCGAGCAGGCGCCCCTGGTCGTGGTGCGACTCGCCTCGCCCTACGTGCCCCAGCGGCGGCGTTCGTCCTCCTCGTCGGCCACGTGCTGCTCGTGGCTCCGCGTCAGCGTTTCGATGAGCCGCTCGGCAAAAGCGCGGACGCGTGGATCGGGGTCGGCGCGCCACGCGCGCGCGCGAGAGAGCTGCTCCGCGTCGTGCTCGGCCAGGCTCGCGACCAGCCCATCGGTGCTGTGGACACGGCTGATGATCTCGCCCGCGACCGAGCTCCGCGGACCGAACCGCTGCACCAGGGCGCGCCAGATGGGATCGAGCTCGGGCGCGCGGGGGCGCACGATGGCGGCGGCCGTGCGACCACGGCGCGCATCTTGCCCCACCCAGGCGAGGACGTCCTCGGCCGGCCAGGCGAACGAGGAGCGATGATGAAACATGAACGCCATCTGCAAGCGCCCCGCCGCCGGGTCGCGCCGATCCAGGGCCGCCGCGACGGCCCGCCACGCCGCCAGCGCGTCGCGCGCGGCGGCCGCGTGCAGCGCCGCCCACGCGTGCTCCTTGGCGCCGTGAGGCTGCGATAGCGCCACGAGCGCAAGCTCCGCGACGCGCGCGGCCTCCCCCTGATCGACGAGGAGCCGCGCCCCCAGCTCCCAGAAGTGATCGGTCATGCCGTGCACGCGGTGAGGCGCAAGCCGCTCGAGCGCATTGAGCAGGAGAGCTCGCGAGGTCGCCGCGCGCTCGGGTCGCTCCTCGATGTGCTCGACCAAGAGTTCCAGCGCCGCCGCGGCGTGCTCGATCGGCGTCCCCTCGACGAGCGCCCCTGCGAAGGCGGCGAATGCCGCCTCACTCACCTGGAGCAGCCAGCGTCGGCGCCGGCCCAGCTCCAGCACGCAGGCCCCGTCGAGGAGATCCCGCTGCACGGCCGACCGGATCCAGGCGAGCTGCTCGTCCGTCGCGCCTAGCTCCATGACAGCCAGCGCAAACAGGGGCGCCTCGGCCGCGTCCAGCTTCAGATCGCGCAGAACCGCCTCCGCCGCCACGCCTCGGCCCGCCTGCGCCCAGCCGCCCAGGTAGCGCGCAAAGACGGCTCGTCTCCTCCACGCCCGCGCCCCGCGGCACGTCCTCGCCCGCTCACGGAGCCCCGCGAGCAGGGTCCCGCGCTCATCGCACCGGCCCAGCGCGTAAGCGAACACGTGCGCGCGCACCGCCTCATCGGACACGAGCCAGTCGAGCTCGGAGCGCAGCGGGACGTCGCCCGCGAGCCCCTCGCGCGCGAGCGCTTCGTCGAGCGCATCGTCGTTCTCGCGGAGCGCGGCCGGCCCCCACGCCCCGACCCGCTGGCGAAGGCGCTGCTGGAAGGAAGACGGCGCGAGCAGCGCCTCGAGGCGCCCAGGGTACTCGCCGTCGGGCGCTAGCCAGCCCGCGTCGTAGGTGCGCACGGCCGCGAGCGCGTCGCGGAGCTGGACGCGCTCGGATTCCGTGAAATCGGCCAGATGAGCGGCGAGGATCGCCATGGCATGCTCGCCCATCCCGGCCCGGACTGCGCCGCGCAGCTCACCGGCGACCGCTCGCTTCGCCTTGGCTGCCACATAGGGATGGGGATCGCCGAAGCGCTCGGCGAGGAGCGTCCATGCCTGGGCTCGGGCCAGGCGCACCTCCTCGCCCGCAGGTGCCGTCCAGGCGCCGTCGATCGCCTCGTGCGCGAGGCGGAACGCCCTCGTCGCCAGGACCGCCTGGATGCCCTCGAGGGCAACCGCGCGCACGGCGGGATCGGGATCACTCAGTCGATGTTCCAGGAGGGCCATGCGCTGGGCGAGCGATCGGTGCGTCGCGTTGAGCTCGACGAGGAACAGGCTCGCCCACGTCGCCGTGGCGTTGTTCGCATACGCTTCGTTCTCGGCCTGGGCGAGCCGGAGCAGCGCGGCCTCCGCGTCCTCGAAGGCGTCCGCGCGGGTCGCGAGCTCGTCCAGGGCGAACACGATTCCGCGGCGCTCCTCGATGCAAGCGCGCAATTCGTCGATGCTCGACGCCTCGATCCGCCGGCGGAGCTCGCGCGCGGTCGCGCCGGGCGCATGCCGGGCGATGAACCGGAGGCGCGGCCCGAGCAGGCCGAGCGATCGGAGCTCCCCCCAGTCCGCTGGCGCCCGCTCGAGGTCCTCGACGCCGACCCGAGCCATGCCCACCAGAAGCTCGCGGGGGAGCCCGAGCCGCAACAGGGTCTCGAAGAAGTCGTCCAGGTAGAGCTGGCCGTATAGCACCAGCGTCCGGCCTCCCGGGTCGCGCCCGCCGTCCGGGTCGAGGAGCCACGCGATCACCTCCCGCTCGAGCACGAGGGGCGTCACGTACTTGTACTTCCAGCCCTGGTTGCGCCGGAGGATCCCGCGCCTCACGCACTGATCCGCGACATCGAACAGGTCCTGCCCGCGCTCGAGACCCACGGCGCGGGACACGTCCTCCCGTTGCGCCGGCGAGAGCTCGCCCCAGTCGATCCGTCGCGTGATGGATGCGGCGAGCAGGCAGCGCGCACGACGGAGACGGAGCGCCTCCAGCTCTGGGCCCGGGCTTGCCTCCCAGGACGCTGCGAGCGCCCACTGTGCCGCCTCGCGCACGTCGCGGGGCGGGCGATCCTCGACACGAGACTCGCGCGCGAGCAGGTCGACGAACCAGGGATAGCCCTCGCTCAGCCGGGCGATGTCGTGGACCCCCTGCGCGTCGGTCGACACCCCGAGCACGTGGGCTGCGAGCGTCCGGGTGGCGGTCGGATCGAGCGGCTTGAGGTACCAGCGCGGGGAGAGCCTCGCCTTCGCCAGCACCTGCTCGGGCGCCGGTGTCACGATCAGGAGCCGCGCCGACGTGTGCGTCCTCGTGGCGGCGACGAAGCGCGCGGCGAGCGGATCCACCTGGATCGTCGGGCAGTCATCGACGATCAAGACGACCGCGGGGTGGCGGACCAGGAGCCGTCCGCGGTCCAGCGCCCCGAGCGCCTCCTCGGGGGTCCGAGCCACCCGCACGCGCTGCTCGATGGCCGGGTCGCTCGCGAGCGCCTCCAGCACCAGGCGCGTCTTGCCGACGCCCGGGGGGCCGACGAGCCATGCCGCCAGCTCGCGGGGCGTGGACGGGGCGTGCCGGATGAACCTGAGCAACGCGTCGCGCAGCGCCTCTCGTTCCGCATCGTCGGTGAACTCCGGCTCGCTCCTGTCTTCCTGGTGGTGAGCGCGCCATGCGTCGAGGCCGTGCAGCAGCGGGAGGACGCTGAACCGGTCGGCCCACCTGGCGACGCTCCCGCCCTCGGGCTGGCGCGCGCGCAAGAAGTCGGTGAGCGCATGGGCATCCAGGATCTCGATGTGCGTGCTGGGGTCATCCGCGTCCGGCCGCTCCTGCTTCATGCGCTCCCAGAGCGCGGCGGCCAGGTGCTCGTGCGGCGTTCGTTGGACGCCGCCTCGCGTCACCTGGCTGTCGAGGTTGCCGACGGTGTTGATGAGCAGCTTGAAGTAGCCGCCCTCCAGCAGCACCTCGACGACCCGGCCGAGGCCCTTCCGCTCCTGCACGTCTCGCAGCGCCAGGTTAAGCCAGTTGTCCCCGCTCTTGCAGCTGTACGCCGTTCGGGTCTGACCGTCCTCCGTGAGCGGACCCAGGTGGTACGCTTTCTGGTAGTCGGCCTTGGAGAGGTGAGGCGATCTCCTGACGGTGAGCAGGATGTCGCGTCCACCGTCCGCAACGCTCCGTTTCGCTGGACCGTCGACGGCTGGACCGTCGTGACGATCGTAGGCCTCGAACCGGATCAGATCGAAGCAAAACTGCTCGAAATCGTCCGGCTCGAGCGCCTCCAGGAGCTCGACGCTGAGGTCCGTCCAGCCGAGCGGGTCCCGTACCATGACGGCAGTGTGGACCGGCGACGCCTCACGGGTCAACGAAGGCACCTGCCTGCGGGAGGATGGCGGAAGCGGACGCCGGACGTCGCACGATCAGGCGAGCGAGACAGGTGGACGTCGGAGCCGTCACCCATCGCAGCGGTCGCGCTCAGCACGCTGGCGCCCGACCTCCCCGGCACCTGCCTCTCCCAGCAGGCGCGATCCGTCACGCCACCCCGTCTCCACCCCCTCGCGACGGATCCGATCCGTCGCGCCCCCTCCGCCGCCCCTCGAGCGCGAGCGCGCGCGCCGGCGGCCCACCGCGATAGGGTCTTGGGCTCCGCTCAACGATGCGCCAACGCCGCTACCCCTCCGGCGGGTGGACGCGTAAGTAAAACAAGCCCGATCGTGGCGCGACGAGGCGTGGCGTGGCGGACGGCTCCGGCAGGGTCGGGGGCATTGGAAGGCGGCGCCCTGGGGGGGTCCGGAGACCCTGGAGCGCGGCGCAGAGCGCGCGAACAGGCGCATGGCCTGGCGAGGGCAACGTCTTCCGCGCCCCAGCCGATCATGCGGGCATCCTGCGCCTGCCCGTCGGTCGGTACCGCGTGCTCGCCACGCTGGACCCTGTGTGATGCGTGCGAGGCGCGCGCGCAGCAGGCGCGGCGCGCCATAGCCGCCGGCGACCAGGGCTGGAGCGGGCTCACCTTCGTCCAGAAGACCGGTGTCATAGTCCTGCTGTCCGGGATGTTCGCGGCCATCGTTTCAAATGGGTTCGATGATCCTCCGTCGCGCAGCATCCCCCGTCCGACCCCGGACGCCGACGTATTCGCCAGGGCCGCGCGCGCAAACCAGGCGCTGCGCGAGCGGCAGGAGCGCGAGCAGCGGGAGCGGGAGCGGAAGCAGGAGAAGGCACGCCTCGCGACCATCGATGCGGCCAGGCCACCGGCGGAGCGCACCGCCCTCGCGACCGAGGCCCTCACGAGCGACGGCGGTGACACGAAGAGGACCTATTGCAGAGCCCGTGAATTGCTTGACCCGATCGAGCCCAAGGACAGAGGCGCCGCGGACGTCCGCAAGGCGCTGTCGCTCATGAAGTCGAAGGAGGCTCTCGTGCTGCGGGCCGAGCGCCTCGCCTTTGAGAAGACGCGAGGACTCATGTGCCGGGACGGGACGGAGCCCCACCTGCCGCTGCCACGGACCGCACCGCGGGTGCTGCTCGCACCACCGCGGCATCGCTGGTTGTGAGCCGCTGCCGACCGAGGTTTCCTGCCCGTAGCCGACGTGCGCGTGCGCGGCGTCCGTCCCGAAGTGGGGGCCGCCTCCACCTCGCGCGCCACCTCTCCCAGAGCGACTGGCTCCCCTCGACCAGGATGGGCAGGCGCGGGTTCGGATTCAGCGCTCGAAACCTCTCCTGCTGTGACGGGTCAAGAGGAGCGGCGTGGACGCATCCCACGGGTGCGTCGAGGGGGCGCGCCACGGCAGCGGCGACCCGTGAATTCAAGCTTCGGCTGAAGCACAGCTTCACGGGTCGTCCCCTCCTGCCCGCTCATTTCACGACGAACTTCGCCGTCGTGAAATTGACCGTCCCGCTGTTGAACTGGGCCTCGATCAACAGCTTGACCTCGTGCAGATTCCCCAGGGAGAGGCCGAGCTTTTCCCACTGGGTGAAGTGTTCGGAGACGGAGATGGTGCCGCAGGTGCGAGCCGTCCGCCGGATGCTGAAATACTGGTCGAACGTTTCACTTGGACCCGTGATGGCCGGCTTGTTCACGCGGGTCTTCTTCCACACGTCGTAGGTCTCGCCATCGGCAACGAGCGTGCCCACCTCGTCCCGCGGCGTCCCATCGGAGGAAAAACCTCCCGGCTTCTCGCTCCCCCAGTCGTCGAGGATGTAGAACTCGCGCAGCGGGTTGACGGTCCAGCCGTAGATGCCGATGTACGTGAAGCCACCGTCCTCCTCCGTCTTGGTATGCGCGAACTCCGCCGAGATGGTGCCGATCTGGGTGTGCTTCCGGGTCTGGTTGAAGTCGAGCCCGACGCGCGCCAGGAAATCCTCGACGTCGTTCCATGCCGCGCTGAACGCGGCGTCGACGCCGTGCACGGTCATGCAGCCCGACCCGCCTCCCTCCGCCCAGAGCTCATAACCGTAACCGTTGCCCGCATTGCCTCGACTGTTCGAGCAATACTCCCTGCCTCCGGTCAGCGGTGTCGCCGGCGGGCAGGCGTTCGCGCCGCCGCCCGTGGCCCCGCCGCCGCCGTCGCCGGTGCCGCCGCCGTCGCCGGTGGAGCCACCTCCACCCGTCGCTCCGCCCGCACCGGGGAGCCCACCGCTGCTGCTCGCGCCGCCACTCCCGCCGCCGCTCCCCGTGACGCCTCCGGTAGCGGATGTAGCGCCCGCGCCCCCGGCGCCCGGTTGACCACCGCTGCCGCCCGCGCCGGTGGATCCTGCGATCGATCCGCCGCTCCCGTCTGCGTCCTTCACCTCCCCGGAGCCGGCACAGCCCGTGAAGGCCGCGCCAGCCAGGCAAGCGGCGAGGATGCCCAGCGACCAGCGGGACGGAGCGAAAATCTTCATGGTCGGAGCATGCCCCGGTTTGCACATTCGAATCAAGCGAGGCGAACCGTCTGAAGGATAGCTCGTCGTCGGCTTGCCGCATCGAGCAGAAGTTTCCAGAACCGCGAAGATCTCCTTCACTTCGTCGCGCCCGACACTGCCGAGTGAGGACCAAGGTCCCCGCTCACCTCACAATCGTCGCCGCGGGCGCGCGATCACGATCGGAAACCGCGGTACAAGATCGTCGAAGCGATCCTGAAGAGCCGCCTCGACAAGGCTGCGCTGCGCGAGGACCACGATGAAGTTTGACCTCAGGACCGTGCAGTCCTAATTCAGGACCATCGCCTGGCAACGAGGTCGCGCGAGGAGGGTGCGATGAGAAAGCTGACGGTGTTCGAGAGCGTCTCGCTCGACGGCTACTTCGTCGACGCGCGAGGTGACATGAGCTGGGCCCACGCGTCCTCCGCGGGGGATCCCGAGTGGGCGCGCTTCACCTCGGAGAACGCCAGGGGTGGCCGGGGCACGCTGCTCTTTGGCCGCAGGACCTACGAGCTCATGGCGGGCTTCTGGACGACCGAGGCGGCGCGCCAGCAGATGCCCGAGGTCGCCGAGGGCATGGCCCGGATGGAGAAGCTCGTCGTCTCGCGCACGCTCGAGCAGGTCGGCTGGACGAACGCCTCCCTGCTCCGCGGCGACCTCCTGGAGCGGATCGCCGCGATGAAGCAGGGCAGCGGCGAGCCGATCCTGGTGATGGGGAGCGGCACGATCGTGGCGCAGCTCGCGCGGGCCGGGCTCATCGACGGCTACACGTTCGTCATCGCGCCGATCCTGCTCGGCGGCGGCCGCACCCTCTTCGAGGGCCTCGACCACGCCGTCGCGCTCCGCCGCGTCTCCGAGCGCACCTTCGAGAACGGCAACATCGTCGCGACGTACGAACCGCGGTGACGCGCGCCGAAGGACGAGCCGGGCGCTTCAAAACGAGAGCTGTGCTGACAGCCCGGCGATCGCGCCCGACGCCGCGGGCACGATCCGGAGCTCCACGCCACCTCGATCCTCGCTGCGATACGTCCGCGGCATGTTGAGGAACACCAGGACCGCTCCCGCCGCCAGGGTCGCGCCACCGGCGATGAACAGGCCGGTGGCGACATGGCCCTCCGTCACACCCCCGCGCGTCGCGTCCGACCTCGTCGGAGCGCAGCTCGACCTGCAGGTCTCTTCAAACAGCTGCTCCGCCTCGTCCACATGCTCGTCGGCCTGCCAGCGCAACACCGCACCGGCCAGCCCGAGGGCCGCGCCGGCCCCGACCACGGCCCACGGTTTCCAGGCGGACCACCTGCGCACCGTGACGATGCCGTCCGCGCTCAGCTTGAGCACCCCCGAGGCCTGGGCGCCGGCGAGCACGACGACGGGCTTCACGAGGGGGAAATACCCCTCCTTCGTCGCGCTGATGACGTGCTCTCCGGGCGTCAAGAACCGGCGTGACGAGCCCGGAGCGACGAACCACGGGCTCCCGTCGAGCAGCACCGAAGCGCCGGGCTCATCACAGCGCACCTCGACGACGGCCAGCTCGCGCTCGACGAGCTCCTTCATCAGCGCGCGCGCCTCTTCATCGTCCGCGGGCTCGAGCGACGCCGGCCCCCACCGGAGCGCGAGGCGCAGGTTCTCGTAGGCGAGCAGCGGCATCCCCATCGTCTTGAGCACCCTGCCCAGGTAGAACCGGAGATCCGGGTGCTCCCACAGGGCGAGCGCCTCCTCGTACTTCTTCCTGGCGTCGCCGAGCATCATCCTCCTGTGCAGGTCACGCCCCTGCATGAAGAGCTCCAGCGCCGCGCGCTTGCGCTCCTCCGCGACGCCCTCGTGCCAGGGGGGCAACGCCGGCTCGGCCTGAGCCCACGCGGGCGCGGCCCGGGACGCGAGGAGCGCGATCGAGAGCCATGCACAGATCGCAGCTCGGGTGCTCGTGGGCGTCCTCTTCATGGGAATGTATCGATGATCTCCCGGAGCGATGTTTACCTCAAGCGATCCCGGACCCGCCCGACGGAGCGCGTGATGAGCTGCTCCAGCGCCTCCTTGCTCCGGCGCTCGTCGGCTGCCGCCTGCCTGGCCCTCTGCTCCTCGACGCCAGCCCTGGCCCGCTCGTCATCGGCCCTGGCTTCGGCGCGCCGCGCCTCGGCCTCGGACGCCCGCGCCTCGTCGCGCGCCGTCCGGGCCTCCTCGGCCGCGGCGCGGGCCTTCTCGGCCTCGGCTTCGGCCCTGTCCCTGGCCTCCTCGGCCTCCTTCTGCAGCCGCTCGGCCCGCCGCCGCTGCTCTTCCGTGCTCATCCTCGCCTGCTCGGCGGCCTGTCGAGAGGCCGTCTCTCTCGCGAGCGCCTCTTCGAGGCTGCCCTCGGTCCGGCGGATGTCCTCGAGCTGCGCGCTGATGACCCGATTCTGGCGGACCACCGTGACGATCCCCGCGGCGGCGCCGACGACCAGGAGGGCCAGGCTCGTGATGGTCCCGACGATGAAATTGCGCTTCCTGCGCTGCGCCTGGCCGGCCAGCCTGACCACGGCGTCGAGGTAGCGCTGCTCTCGCTCGGGCAGCCGGCGCTCGGAGCGCTCCCGGAAGCGGCGCGCCTCCTCGGCGAGCTTGCCGCGCCACAGGAGGTCGTCGGCGCAGCCGCTCGACGCCCACTGCCGCGCCGCCGCGCGCAGCTTGTCGAGGAACACCGAGTCCCCCTGGTTCTCGTCGAGCCAGCGCAGCAACGTCGGCCAGCGCGCGATGAGCGACTCGTGCACGATCTCCACCCTGCTGCCGGCGCTGTCCCGCCCGGTCTCGATGGCGAGGAGCCGCGCGTCGGCCAGCAGGTGGACGACGCTCTCGAGCTCGTCGGGATCGCCGTCTCCGGGCAGCTCGCGGAGCTCCTCCAGGCTGGCGATGGCCCGCGTGCGCTCGGGCGTGACCAGGCGCTCCAGGATGGCCCGGCAGTGCCTCGCCTGGCGGCCGCCGAGCCCGGCCAGCACCGCGTCGGCGTGGCTCGCCAGCGCGCCCGCCACGCCGCCGATGGCCTCGTAGCTCGCTCGCCGTGCGGCGACCCGCCGCGCGCGGGACGCGCAGGTCCTTAGAAAGCAGGTAGGAGATGATGAAGAGAACGTGTGCTCTTTCTTGGTCGACGTGGCTCGTCCTCGGCGGAGGGCTCGTCGCCGCGGGGTGCGTGGCAGGCGACACCGGGCCGGCCGTCGCCGGTCCAGCGGTGGATGCGTGCGGCATCGACTCGGTGGATCCCGCTTGCAACCAGTCGATGTCGGCCGAGCTCAACATCAAGAGCAAGGGCGAGAGGCGGTCGCTGCTCGTGGAGGGCAGGAACGGCCCCGAGGAGCTCCATTACGAGGTGGTGGACGGGCTGGCCATCCTCGATGGCGATATCATCCTGGGCACCGCAGAGGAGATCGAATCGCGGCCGAAGGGCTCTGGCGTGGCGCTGCGGGATTACCGGTGGCCCGACCGCACCATCCCGTACGAGATCAACGCTGCCCTGCCGCCGGACCTGCAGGCCAGCATCAACAGCGCCATCGCCCACTGGGAGACGAACACGGACATCGATTTCGTCCCCCGTACGAGCCAGGCCGACTACGTCGAGTTCGTCCTCTCCAGCGCGTGCAGCTCGAGCGTCGGACGGCGGGGCGGAAGGCAGACGATCAACCTCTCCGCGAGCCAGAGTCCGTCCGACATCGTGGGCATGGGCATCGCGAAGTCGAACGACTGGGTGTATACCTGGTACAACGACGGCTATGTCTCCGTGGGGACCAGCGCGACCCTCGACTCGCGCGTGCCGCTGTATGAGTACGAGCTCCCGAGCGGGTACGCGCCGGCCGATATCGTCGCCATGTCGATCTCGTCGATCGATCGGGTGTATACCTGGTACGATGACGGCAAGTTCTCGGTCGGCAACTCGTGGGATCTCGACGCGCATCAGGGGCCGACGAGCTACTCGTTACCGCCGGGCTACGCGATCTCGAGCATCCGAGGCATCGGCATCGCAGGCTCGAACGACCACGTCTACGTCTGGTACTCGGACGGGAAGGTCAGCAGCGGGACGTCGGGGGACCTCGACGCCTACCTCGCGCCCTACGCGTACACGCTGCCGCCCGGAGAGACCGTGGGCACGATCGTCGAGATCGACATCGCCGGGAACGATCGCGTCTATGCCTGGTTCACCGACGGGCAGAAGAGCTCTGGAAACAGCGCCGATCTGGACGCGGTGAGCGGGCTGACGGGCTACACGCCCCCGGGGGCATGCAGCTACGGCAGCATCGTCCACGAGATAGGGCACACCGTGGGGCTCTGGCACGAGCAGAGCCGATGCGATCGTGACGAGCACGTGACGATCGACTCGAGCAACATCCTGCCGGGCAAAGAGCACAATTTCACGAAATACTGCGGCAGTGACGGGCGCGATCTCGACGAGTTCGACTTCGGATCCATCATGCTCTACCACTCGTGGGGCTTCGCCAAGAACCCCAGCCTCCCGACCATGGTCAAGGCGAGCGACGGCAGCACCTTCTTCGCGCAGCGGTCAGGCCTGAGCGCGGGCGACATCACCTCCGTCAAGGAGCTGTACGGCTACTCTCCGCCGGAGGGCAGGACGCCGACGGGCATCGTCGGGATGGGCATCGCCAGCACCGACCGCGTGTACACCTGGTATTCGGACGGGAAGGTCGTCGCCGGCAGGAGCACCGATCTCGACTACGACTTCGCGCCGTACAGCTACACGCTCCCGCCCGGCAAGACCACGAGCGACATCGTGGCCATCTCGATCGCGAAGTCGAACGACTGGGTGTACGCCTGGTACGATGACGGCACCGTGAGCGCCGGCACGAGCAGCGATCTCGACGCGCACCTCAGCCCGTCCGCCTACTCCCTCCCGCCCGGCAAGACCATCGCCGACATCGTGGAGATCGGGATCAACCCGTCCGACAACGCCTATGTCTGGTACGACGATGACACCGTGAGCATCGGCACGACGTCGGATCTGGACGCCGTGCAGGCGCCGACCGCGTACGCCTTACCGCCCGGCAAGCCGGCGTCGATGATCCAGGGCATCGACATCGCGGACAGCACCTCGCGCGTCTATGTCTGGTTCTCCGACTACACGCTGTCCATCGGGACCAGCGTGGACCTCGATTACTACCAGGCGACCTGGTAGAGCGCGGGAGGAGCCATGCTGCGCGCGTCGCTCGCCATCCGCCTCGCCTCGGCCGCGCTCCTCGCGTCGGTCGAGGCGGGGTGCGCCGAGGGGCAGGCGGGCGGCGCGCAGCCGCTCGACTCCTCTTCTTCGCCGGTCGTCTACGGGACCGACAGCCGGCGTGAGTTCTTCGAGCCTGCCTCGGAGGCGCTGCGGCGCCTCGCGAGGTCGTCGAACCTGGCCGTGTTCCGGCGCTCCTCCCTGGACGGGACCGATCCGGCGAGCGTCCGTGTCGCGGCGCCGAGCCTCGGCGAGGCGCGCGGCCTCTGCGAGGACGCGCGCTTCGTCGACCAGCCCTCGGCGGCCGTGTGCTCGGGCGTGCTCATCGACGAGGATCTCCTGCTCCTCGCCGGTCACTGCATCGAGGGCGAGTTCTCGTGCCAGGATCTCCTGTTCGTCTCGGGGTACTACTATGACGCGCCCGGCGCGCTGCACCCGATCCGGCAAGAGGACGTCTTCGCCTGCCGGCGCCTGGCGTACTGGCAACCCGGGCGCGAGCGCGGCGAAGGGGCGCTCGACGCGGCGGTCGTCCAGCTCGACCGCCCCGTCCAAGCCCCGCTCCTCCCGGCCGCCCTCGCGGCGGGCGCGCCGCCGCCGGACGCTCCGGTGACGGCCATCGGGTACGGCGAAGGGCTGCCCGGGAAGCTCGATGTCGAAGGGAGGTGGCTCGAGTCCAGCGCGCCGGACGGCGGCCGCGCCGAGGCCCAGGTCGACGCCTTCACGGGGTCCTCGGGCGGAGGGGTGTTCGATGCGCTGCACGAGCTCGCGGGCATCGTCGTGTCGGGGCGGCGAGACTACGCGCTGAGCGAGGAAGGGTGTGTCACGGTCCACGTGGAGCCGGAAGCGGCGGCGAAGGGAGAGGGGGTCGTCCTCGCGGGGCGCGCCGTTCAGGCGCTCTGCGAGGAGGGGTG
This sequence comes from Sorangium sp. So ce1036, assembly GCF_051369805.1. Taxonomy (NCBI): domain Bacteria; kingdom Pseudomonadati; phylum Myxococcota; order Polyangiales; family Polyangiaceae; genus Sorangium; species Sorangium sp. So ce1036. The sequence goes on along the minus strand of NZ_JBBMOX010000002.1, from coordinate 1,019,274 downwards.
GCCGAGCGAACGGCTCTGCGGGGACGCCGGCGTGTGCGGGGATTCGATCTGCGCGCTCGGCGAGGAGCTGGCCACGTGCGCCGCCGACTGCCCCGCCGCGGCCTGTGGCGACGGGCGCTGCGAGGCGGACGAATGGCGCACGTGCAGCCTGGACTGCGGGCCCACGCCGCCCGGCCACTGGGTGTGCTCGTCTCTCTGGTATGCCGAGGGAGCGCATTGCGATTGTGGCTGCGGTGCTCCCGATCCGGACTGCCGCGCTGGGGAGTGCGGCGCACCTGAAGGAAGCGCCCCGGGCGAGGACGTCACCCCCGGAGACCGGGCCCGCGACCGCGGCGGATGTTCCGTCGCCGGCGCGCCGCGACGCTCGGCGGGCCACGTCCTCACGGGCGTCGCGCTGCTCGCTCTCTTGCTACGTGTTCGACGATGGGAAAGGCCGGGCGACCGTGCGGGACGAGGTGGACGGCATCCCGTGGACGGCCATCGTGCAGCGCGATCCAGCCGGCGAGGAGCAGCCAACGACTCCTGGCCGACGCCCTCGTCGTGAAGGTCTTCGCACGCGCAGCCCCATCCCGGCCCGGTCCGGTCGCGCCGCCACCGCCCCGAGCGCCGCCGCCAGGACCTCGGGGGCGCCGGGCGACACGATCAGCGCCCCGGGAGCGCCGAGGTGGATTCAAGCCTCGATGGAGAATAGGATCACCTCGTGAACCGATCGGCAATGGTCTTCGCGGGCGTCCTGCTCGCCGCCGGCTGCGGGCGCGGCGCCATGGCACCTGGGTCCTCCTCGTCGAGCTCGAGGACGGCTGCGGTGTCTGGCGGCGACCCCGGAGCTCGGCCGCCCGCGGCCGCGACCCCGACCGCCACCCCGGCGCCCGCCCAGCCCGCGCCGCGCACCGCAGCCCCCGACGCGGCGGCGGACGCCGAGCGCCAGAGGGACGCCCGGGAGGCGACGAACGATCCTCGGATCGAGGAAATCCGGAAGAAGTATGCGGAGATCCAGGCGGACAAAGGCCTCGAGACGAGCGAGCTCCGCATGGCCTGCGCCGCTGGCGAGGGGAGCGCCGAGGTCCGGCTGCACCGGAAGGGCGATACCGTCTACCGAGTTGTGCTGAAGGACAACGCCGCGGGAGACGCCGGGTCGACCTATCACTTCTATTATGACGACGGCCTGCCCATCTTCGCCCTGAACGACGCCTACCCCTTCGGCGACCCCGCGGCGACCCGCCTCCTGCAGCGCCGGTACTACTACCACCAGGGCAGCCCGATCCTCTGCACGCGCAAGCGCGCGGAGGGGCCGGCCGACGAGGTCGAATCCCTGCTGCGCCAGGCGCCGAGCGAGCCTGTCGACTGCTCCTTCGCGCCCAAGGTGCAACGGCTGGCCTCGCTCGCGCTGAGGGGCGCTGAGGGGATGGCCGAGCTGAAGAAGCTGCTCTGTCCCGAGCCGCCCCGGCAGACCGACCGGTAGGCGCACCTTCCGGCGCCGTTCCTCGCGCGTCGCGCCCTCCCTGCGTCGCTCCCCGCGAAAGGACCACGCCGCCGCCGCCGTCAGCGCCGGCCGCGGCCTCGCCGCGCCGCGCGCTCCGCTTCGTCCTCCCCGAGCGCCTCGGACTCGGCGTCGTCCGCGTCGAGCGGCGCGATCCGCTGCTTGCGCGCCGCGTCCTCGGCCGGCGCCGGCGGAACGCTGCCGCGGATCTCCTGGGCGATCCGGGAGAGCATCGTCGCCACGCCCTCCTCGACGGCGTGCCCGAGCTCCTCCGCGCTCCGCTCGAGGCGCTGCTTGCGCTCGAGGTGCTCGGCCCTGCGCTGCTCCTTCAGCCGCCGGAGCTCCTCCCGCCGCGCCCGCTCGGCGCTGCGCGCGATCTCCCGCCGGATCTGCCGCGGGGACACGTCGCTGGAGAGCGCGGCGCGCGCATGAAAGGCGAGCCCCAGCCCCCACCCGAGCAGCGGCCAGAAGAACCACCACGGCCCGGGCGTGAGCGCGTTGACCGCGAAGAGGAACGCGTTCACCACGACGAAGGAGAACAGGTGCGACCGGAAGCCCTTGCGCCGGCGCGCGACGATCGCCGCGCGCGCCTCCTCCTCGCCCCGGACCAGCTCGATGTCGCGCGACGCGGCCTCGATCGCGGCCCGCGAGATGCCGATCTCCTCGGCCGCCGCGACCAGCTCGTCGTGGCCGACCTCGCGCGTCTGCGCGTCACGGAGGGCGCGCTCCAGGATGGCCCGCACCTCGGCCTCGGTGTACTGCCGCCCGCCCTGCTTTCCCGGTCTCGCCATCGCCCACCGCTCCTCGCGCGCTCGGAGCATACGCGCGACCGCGCGCGGGCGCCCCTTCCATGAGCGCAGGGACGCCATGCGCAGCGACATGTCGACGGAGGACCGGCCTTGCTGGCATCAAGGAGGGACATCACAGCGGATCCCATTGCCCGGCCGGGCTCCAGACCAGCAAGCGGAGGTCGTCGACCGCCACGGCGCCTGGACCGGAGAGCTCCACTCCATGACTCGGCCGCTCGGCATCGCTCGAGAAATTCAGGCGCACTGTCGTGCGGAAGCGTGATTGAGGCCAGCGCCCTCTCCCCTTGACGCGGCGCTCCGGAGGAGCCCTGTCCGCCTCGTCCTCACATCCGTCTCGAGGACACCGCAGGGCGGTCGATCGGGATTGACATCGGCCCTGTGAGCGTTCACATTTGGGCCCGTTCGTATCTTGCTTCGCTACGGAGGGTTGGTCCTGCGCGCCGAGGGCTTCGTCGGCCGCTCGGTCTCGGCGTGGGTTTCATTCGCTCGGTCGTCACGCTCGCGAGCAACGGTGAGCTCGCGGACGTCGCGGTCGCGCGTCAGCAGCGCTGGGCGCGAGGTCTCCACGACGACCCGCGCGCGCGTCGGCTGGCGAGCATCCGCTCGACGCCCCGCGCCCCCGCCGAGCTGACCCGCGTCGACGCCCTCAGGCGGATTGCGACCTGAGAAACCCGTTGAGACAGTCATGAGACGACCCGCGGTGCCGCACGGACGCCCGTGCATTTCATCGGCCAGCTCATCCAGCTCGACGCGTGCACGTCGAGAGGGCGCAGCCGTGGGCGCGCGCGGCGACGCTCGCATCCGGCCCCCCTGCAAAGAGACGCCATATCGACAATTCATCCATACATTGAAGAGGCCTCTCTCACTCCACCCCTGTAACACGCCCACCTGGGCACAGGAGAACCTCATGAGACTACGATTCGAACGATGGTCCCTGCTGACGACGCTCGCGCTCATCGCGTGCGGTCCCGCCGAGCCGCTCGACGAAGACGGCTTCGAGTTCGACGAAGCAGCCGAGAGCATCACCATCGACACCGCGGCGACCTACACGATCGTCGGCGTCCAGAGCGGGAAATGCGTCGAGGTGGCTGGAGGCAGCACCGCGGACGGGGCGGGCCTGCAGATCGCCGGCTGCAACGGCTCGACGCGGCAACAGTTCCGCATCGAATCGACAGGCGGTGGTTACTATCGCATCCGCAACGTCAACAGCAACCGCTGCCTGGACGTCACGGGGGCCTCCACCAGCGACGGCGCCCGCATCCAGCAATACTCCTGCTGGAGCGGGGAGAACCAGCAGTGGTCGTTCACGGACGTCACCAGCGGCGTCGCGCGCCTCACGGCGCGTCACAGCGGCAAGTCCCTGGACGTCTACAGCCGCGGCACCGCGGACGGCACCGCCGTGATTCAGTGGTCGTGGAACGGCGGGACCAATCAGCAATTCCGGGTCACGCCCGTGAGCTCGGGCGGCTCGGGCGGCTCGGGCGGCGGCAGCGGGGGCGGCAAGTTCGTCGGTAACATCACGACCGGCGGACAGGTGCGATCGGACCTGATCCGATACTGGAACCAGATCACCCCGGAGAACGAGGGGAAGTGGGGCTCCGTCGAACCCCAGCGGGACGTCATGAACTGGGCCGGCATGGACCGGGTCCGGGATTACGCGCGCCAGAACGGCATTCCTTACAAGGGTCACACCCTGATCTGGGGCGCCCAGCAGCCGAGCTGGCTCGCCGGCCTGCCGCAGAGCGAGCAACGCGCGGAAGTGGAGGAGTGGATCCGCGCGTTCTGCCAGCGCTACCCGGACGTCGCCATCATCGACGTCGTGAACGAGCCGCCCCCGCACACCACCCCGGTGTACATGAACGCCCTCGGCGGCGCGGGCTCGAGCGGATACGACTGGATCGTGCAAGCGTTCAAGTGGGCGCGGCAGTACTGCCCGAACGCCATCCTGCTGCTCAACGACTACAACAACATCGAGTACAGCGCCGACAACCAGAACACGATCAACATCGTCAACCGGATCCGGGCGGCGGGCGCGCCCATCGATGGCATCGGCGCGCAGGCCCACGCCGCGTTCTCGATCCCGACCAGCACCGTGAAGGGCTTCCTCGACCGGCTCGCCGGCACCGGTCTGCCGGTCTACATCACCGAGTACGACATCGACCTGGCGAGCGACGCGCAGCAGCTCAACGTGATGCAGAGCCAGTTCCCCATGTTCTACAACCATCCGAGCGTGAGAGGCATCACGCTGTGGGGCTACGTCAGCGGCCAGACGTGGTTGAGCAACTCAGGGCTCATGAGCAGCGGCGGCCAGATGCGGCCCGCCATGGCCTGGCTGATGGACTACCTGGGGCGCTGACGCCGAGCGCGCCGACGCGCGCACCACGGAGGGCCGCGCGCCCGGAGATCGCCGCGCAGCCTCGTCCGCGCGGCCGCAGGTCCGGCGGGGACCACCCGCGGAGCCAGGGTCCGCGCGGCCGATCCCGGGCGCCCTCGAATGTGCCTTGCTTGCCGCCTCACCCCCGGTGAACAGAGGAAATGATGATGAGAATCAGACTTGAACAATCGCTGCTGTTCACGATGCTCTCTGCCACGGCCGCGTGCGGCTCCGCCGAGCAGTACGACGACGTCGACCTCGAGCTCGACGAAGCGGCCGAGAGCATCACCATCGACACGGCGGCGACCTACACGATCGTCGGCGTCCAGAGCGGGAAATGCGTCGAGGTGGCCGGAGGCAGCGCCGCGGACGGGGCGGGCCTGCAGATCGCCGGCTGCGACGGCTCGACGCGGCAACAGTTCCGCATCGAATCGACGGGCGGCGGCTACTATCGCATCCGCAACGTCAACAGCGACCGCTGCATGGACGTCACGGGGGCTTCCACCGGCGACGGCGCCCGCGTCCAGCAGTACTCCTGCTGGAGCGGGGAGAACCAGCAGTGGTCGTTCTCGGACGTCGCCGGCGGCGTCGTGCGCCTCACGGCGCGTCACAGCGGCAAGTCCCTGGACGTCTACGGCCGCGGCACCGCGGACGGCACCGCCGTGATCCAGTGGTCATGGAACGGCGGGGCCAATCAACAGTTCCGCGTCGTACCCGTGACCTCGGGCGGAGGGTCGGGGGGCTCTGGCGGCGGGGGTTGCGGCTTGCCCACCACCTTCCGCTGGCAGTCGAGCGGCGTCCTGGTGAGCCCGAAATCCGACGCGACGCACAGCATCGTGTCCATCAAAGATCCGACGGTCGTCTTCCATGACGAGCGCTGGAACATCTATGCCACCACGGCGAACACCGCCGGCAACTGGCAGATGGCTCACATGAGCTTCACCGATTGGTCCCAGGCCGCGTCCGCGCCGCATTACTACATGGATCGCACGCCTGGCTTCAGCGGCTATCGGTGCGCGCCGCAGATCTTCTTCTTCAGGCCCCAGAACAAGTGGTACCTCATCTATCAATCCCAGCCGCCGCAGTTCTCCACGACCGACGATCCGAGTCGCCCGGAGACGTGGACCCGACCCCAGAGCTTCTTCGCGTCCACTCCCCCTGGCATGCCCAGCCTGCCGATCGACTACTGGGTGATCTGCGACAGCGCCAACTGTCACCTCTTCTTCACCGGCGATGACGGTCGGATGTACCGCAGCCAGACCACCCTGCAGAATTTCCCGAGCGGGTTTGGTCCGGTCTCGGTCGCGCTTCAGGACTCGAATCGTTTCAACCTGTTCGAGGGGAGCTCCACGTACAAGATCAAGGGCATGGACAAGTACTTGACCCTCGTCGAGGCCATCGGCCCGACGGGCGCCAGGTTTTATCGCGCGTTCACCGCCGACCGCCTCGACGGCGCGTGGACCCCGCTCGCGGACACCTGGAACGCGCCGTTCGCGGGCCAGAACAACGTCACCTACGCGCCGGGGGTGGCGGACTGGAGCGACGACATCAGCCATGGCGAGCTGCTGCGCGATGGCAACGACGAGACCGCGACGATCGACACCTGCAACCTGCAGTTCCTGTATCAAGGACGCAACCCGAGCTCGGGCGGCGAATACTCGCAGCTCCCGTATCGCCTCGGCCTGCTGCGGGCGATTCGCTAGGCCTCCGCTCCGCCCCGGTCTCCTCTCGCCGTCGCCCTCGAACGAGGCGCGGAGCGCCGGGGAGCGACGGCGAGGGTGACGGGCGAGCGCGGATTGGGTATATCCATGGACGGCGCGAGGACGAGCCCCATGATCCTTCCCAAGAAGCGTGACCCACGGTTCATCACCATCCGCCGCGGAGGGCTCCTGGATGATGGCACCCATCACGCGCTGGCGATCTGGGCCGCAGATTGCGCGCAGCACGTCCTGCGCTTCTTCGACGACTACAGGCCAGACGACGACCGGCCGCGGAGAGCGATCGCGCTCGTGCGGGCGTGGACCCGGGGCGAGGCCACGATGAGAGAGTGTCACAAGGCGGCGTTCGCTTCCAACGCCGCAGGCCGCGAGGCGCCCCCCGCCGCCCGGTTGGCCGCCCTCTCGGCAGGCCAGGCGGTGGCCGTGGCGCATGTCGCCGCCCATGAGCTGGGGGCTGCGGCGTACGCCATCAGGGCTGCCAGGGAGGCCGCTCCACGGGGCCAGGGGGACGCGGCTGCGCGAGCCGAACGCCAGTGGCAGTGGGAACAGCTGCCCGACTCGATTCGAGACCTCGTCCTCGACGACCAGAAGCTGCGCAACGCGCTCTGCTGGAACGTGTTCGTCGACTGAGCCGACGACGCTGCAGCGCGGGGACGTGACGTTCGAGGTCCGTTCCATCGGTGGGCCTCTCGCTGGTCGAGCTCGCTCGGCTTCGACACGGCCGAGCGCGCCACTCCTCCCCGCCGCGGGGGTCCACGACGCTGTTCGTGACGTCGACCACGGCGCCGCCCACCACGTTACCGAGCGCCTCGGCGCCGTTCGCGGTGCCATGGCGCTGCCGGGCGCGAGGCGGGCGGGGGCGGGTGGTGCGGCCTTCCCGGCTTGCCGGGGCGCGCGCGCCGTGCCTTGATCGCGCGCGTGACGACGGGGTTCTTCGAGGCGCGCGGCCTTCGTTTCCGGCTCGATCGCGAGGGGGTCCTGGTGAGCGAGGGGCCGGCGCGCCCGGTCCAGGCCAGGATCGACCCCGACGAGGCGGGCCTCGGCGGGGACGAGCCGCTGGCCGAGCTCCTGGGCCGCCGGCTGTCGGCGCTGCTCGGCGCGCCGGTGAGCGACGAGGAGGGGACCTTCGACCTGGCGGTCGAGCGCGAGAGGGCCGTGGTCGCGGCCGTGCAGCTCTCGTGCGGCGAGGACGACGAGGACGTGCTCGATCTGCTCGGCGAGCGGGCGCCCTCGCTGCCGGTGCGCGCGCTCGTCGAGGCGCTGATCGAGGCGCTGCGGGGCTCCGGGTGACTGATCCGGCGCGCGAGGCGCCAGAACGCAGCCATCGGGATGGAAATGTCCGGTTCGTTCAATCGCCAGGCGGCGGCGGGAGGTACGAAGGCGGTGGTGAACCGCGGCCCGCCCGGCGACGAGGCGTGTCCGGTCGTCCAGCGCTGGAGGAAGGGCCCGGTCCATCTCGTGCGCACGGGTATCGAGCACGTGCGCGGCGGCCTGCGCTGAAACCCACGAAAGGAGATCGACCTCATGAGCGAACCGACGCCCGCAGCCGACACCCCCCGCGCCCCCACGCCGGTCCTCTCGGTCAGCCCCGTCGTGCTGCCAGCCCCCGGCCGCGCCGTCGATCTCCAGGTGCGCGTCTCCGCGCCCGTGACCGGAACCGCGCTGCCCATCCTCTTGCTCTCGCACGGCCACGGCCCCTCCAACCACCTCTCCTCCTTGAACGGCTACGCCCCGCTCGCCAGCTACCTGGCGGCGCACGGCTTCGTCGTGCTCCAGCCCACCCACCTCGACTCGAAGACGCTCCCCTTCAGGAGCTCCGATCACCCCGAGGCGCCGCTGTACTGGCGCTCGCGGGCCGAGGACATGAAGCGACTCCTCGACCAGCTCGACGCGATCGAGGGCGCCGTCGCCGCCCTCGCCGGGCGTCTGGACCGGAGCAAGGTCGCCGTCGTCGGGCACTCGATGGGCGGGCACACCGCGAGCCTGCTGCTGGGCGCGCGGCTCACCGATCCCCACGACGGAGCGGAAGTGAACCTCGCCGAGCCCCGGATCGAGGCGGGCGTGCTGCTCGCCGCGCCCGGCAGAGGGGGCGATGCCCTCACCGAGCGCGCGAAGAGGTATTCTTGCTTCTCGACCATCGACTTCTCCTGGATGACGACGCCCGCGCTCGTGGTCGCCGGTGACAAGGACGCCTCTGCCCACCTGACGGTCGCAGGCGCCGGCTGGCACGCCGATCCCTACTTCCTCTCCCCAGGCCCCAAGTCCCTGGTCACCCTGTTCGACGCAGGGCACGGGCTGGGCGGCGTCTCGGGATACGACGTCGCCGAGACCACGGACGAGAACCCCGCGCGCGTGGCCGCCGTCCAGCGCCTCACCTGGGCCTACCTCCGCACCGCGCTCTACCCCGGAGACCCCGCCTGGCAGGAGGCGCAAGACGCGCTGACTAGCGCGGCCAGCCCGCTCGGACGGGTCGAGTCCGGATGAGCGGGGTCGCCCTCACCCCACGGCCTTCGGGCCGCCGAGGCGCGCCGTATCGACCTCAGGGTGCTCCGCGGCCGCGCGGGAGGGCCTACGCCCCGCCGAGCAGCCCTCCCGCGACGCGGGCGAGCAGGTCGAGGAAGCGGCGCGCGCGCGCCGGCACCAGCCGCCCGCTCGCGTGGAGCGCCCAGACCCCGCGCCCGGGCAGCGTCCAGGCCGGGAGGAGGCGCACGAGGCGGCCCGCCTCCACGTCCTCGCGCACGAGGTAGGCCGGGAGCAGCGCCACCCCGGCCCCCGCGAGCGCGGCGGTGCGCAGGGCGCCGAGCCCGCTCGTGACGAGCGCCGCGCGCGCGGTGAACGACGTCGCGCGCCCGTCGCGCTCGAAGCGCCACCGCCCCCGCTCCGCGGCGTGGGCGAGCTCGAGGCAGCGGTGCGCGCGCAGATCCCCGGGGCGGCGCACGGCGCCTGCGCGCGACAGGTACTCCGGGCTCGCGCACGGCCAGCTCGCCTGCGTGCCGATGCGCCGGCCCGTGAGCGAGCTCGAGCGCAGCGCCCGGCCCACGCGCACGACCACGTCGAACGACTCCTTCACGACATCCACGTAGCGCTCCGTCAGCTCGAGCTCGACGCGCACGCCCGGCGCCGCCACGAGGAACGACGCGACCGCCCGGGCCACGACGTGCTCGCCGAGCACCGTCGGCGCCGAGATCCGCAGCGTCCCCTGCAGGGCGCCCTCCTCGCCGCGCACCTCGCGCTCGGCGGCGGAGAGGTCGGCGAGCAGGCGCTCGGCGCGCTCCCTGTAGAGCGCGCCGGCCGGCGTGAGCGACAGCGAGCGCGTCGTCCGCTGCACGAGCCTCACCCCGAGGCGCTCCTCGAGGCCCGAGAGCCTCCGGCTGAGCGCCGACGGCGAGACGCCGAGGCGCTTCGCGGCGCCGGCGAGGCTCCCCGCCGCCGCGAGCGCGACGATGAACCGCAGATCGTGAAAGGCATCGTGGCCGGCCGTCATTCGTGATCTCCATGCACGACAGTCGTCCCGTATCATGACTGGAACGCACGGTTCCACGCCCGCATGATCCTGCGCGCAGGGTGCGCCGGAGCGCGCCCGAGGAGCGATCGGATCGTATGGACAGGGAGCGTTCGGACGGGGTTTCTGGGGGATCGGGCCGCATCTGGGCCCACGCTTGTCTCAGGCTCGTGCTCGGCACGAACATCGCCGTGCACGGGCTCGCGCGGGTGCGCGACGCCGCCGGGTTCGGGGCGAAGCTCGCCGCGGATTTCGACGGTCTGTTGCCGTCATGGCTCGTCGGGCCGTTCGGCGCCGCGGTGCCCTTCCTCGAGCTCGGCATCGGCGTCGCCGTGCTGCTCGGCCTGCGGCTCCGCGAGGCGCTCGCGGCCGGCGGCGTCCTGCTCGCGAGCCTGACGTTCGGCATGGGCCTGCGGCAGCAGTGGGAGGTGGTCGGGCTGCAGCTCGTCTACGCGCTCGCCTACTGGGCCCTGCTCTACCGGATGGAGGACGCGCGGCTCACCGCGGACGCGCTGCTGCTCGACCGCCGCGCCGGGCGGGCGCCGCTCGGCGCTGCTGCTCCAGGGGCTCGCACGCACCGCGGCCGCGGTCTGCTGGAGTAGTCCCTCGTAGAGGACAAGACACCCATCATAGCAGACGATGGCCGCTGGCTTTCCCGCGGCGCCCGACCTCGCGCGCGCCCCGGGCTCGACGCCGCAGGTAAGCTGATGTGGCTGCCGCGCTTGCAGCGGAGTCAGCGCCGACGATTACCAGGTGAGCTGAGCTACCGACAACGGATTATTACGTCTGCATGGTTGAGTGAGACGTCCGTCCAAGGTAACCTCACGGTGTGCGAGGCTGGTTCGGAGTCGCTCGAGTGTGGGGGGAGCCGCGACGGCGACGGCGGGTTTCGGCCGCGGGACCTCGCGGGGGACAGCGAAGGAGGGGCTAGCATGAGAACCGTTCTTTCTTTGGCGGTGTACGGGCTCCTGGGCGGCGCGTTCGCCGTGGCGGGTTGCGGTGGCGACGACTCGGGCAAGGACGGCGCCGGCGGGAGCTCCTCCAGCACCTCCACGTCGTCGAGCGCGGTGAGCGGGACCGGCAGCTCGACGAGCGCGGGGACTTCCGGCGGCGGCGCGGGCGAAGGCGGCGGCGGGAGCGTCGACCCGAGCGAGCAATGCCCCGGGTGCGCGCGGCTCTCCGTGCCGCTCACGAGCGCGGCGCAAGCGACGCAGTTCTTCATCGAGTTCGACGAGCCGGTCGACCTGACCGGCGCCACCGTCACGTTCCGCGTGAAGGCCCACACCGGCACCAGCGGCGGCGTGCAGCCGTTCGTGCAAAACGGGGCTGACCTGTTCTGGGCGAACATCGGCTATTCATGGAATCCGGTCGCCGACCTGGGAGCGTGGGCGGACCTCACGCTCGATGTCGATGCGTTGGCCCCAGCGTCTCCCTCGTTCAACCGCACCGTGGTGAAGTTGATCGGGCTTCAGGTCGCAGCGGGCGCCACGGGGCCCTGGACCAACCCGACCGTCATCTACGTCGACTCCATCACCGTGACGAGGCCAGGCAGCACGAACGGCGCCGGGGGCCCGAGCAGCCAGCGGGGCGCCGGGAGCCCGGGCGATGAGCCTGCAGAGTTCGGCGCCGGGGGCGCGGGCGGCGCCAGCGGCGAAGGCGGTGCCAGCGGCGTCGGCGGCGAAGGCGGCACGGGCGGCGCCAGCGGCGGAGGCGGCGAAGGCGCCGCAGGCGGCGCGGGCGGCGAAGGCGGCGCCGGCGGCGCAGGCGGCGCGGGCGGCGAAGGGGGCGGCGGCGGCTCCGCCGGTGGCGGCGGCGTCGGCGGCTCCGCCGGTGGCGGCGGCGAAGGCGGCTCCGCCGGTGGCGGCGGCGTCGGCGGCTCCGCCGGTGGCGGCGGCGAAGGCGGCTCCGCCGGTGGCGGCGGCGCGGGCGGCGAAGGCGGCGCGGGCGGCGGCTCCGCCGGAGATGTGATTCACGTGGTGGGTCCGTTCGAGTTCGCGACCAGCGTGGAGCCGCTGGAGATCGGCAATTACATGCCCGTGGCGGGCTCGACGCTCCTCCACATCTCCGAGTGATCCCGGGCCAGCCAGCCTGTGGCGCCCGCGTCTCCTCACCAGGGGAGGGAGCTCGCGCCGAGCTCCCGCACGGTGAGCCTCCGCCCGGTTGGTCTGGTCCTCCAGGATCGACGCTCGACCAAGCGCCACAGGCCCAGGACGAAAAAGCCGACCTTCGAGGGCCGGCTCTCTCGCATCGATCGAAACAGATTGCCGCCTGGGCGAGGACGGCGTCTCGGTGGAGTCGCGCCGGTCTCCTGAATGGCTGGATCGGAGCTCGCCCGCGCCCGCGCGACGACGCTGTTCAGCTGGAGCGCGGCTTCGCGCGATCGGCTGCGACAGCATGTTGGGCATCGCGCGTGTAGACGTTTGGGTTGTGCCGCTCCATGAAGAAGTGCGGGTTGCTCAGGGCAGTGAAGCCGTACTTCTCGTAAAGCCCATGCGCATCGGAGGTCACGAGCATCCACCGGCGCAAGCCTTGCAGACCGGGATGAGCGCTGACGCACTCCATCAACCACTTGGACAACCCCTGCCCTCGATATTCCTCCAGCACGAAGACATCCCCGAGGTACGCGATCGTCGCAAGGTCACTGATCACCCGCGCGAACCCAACCTGCTTGTCGTTATGCAGCAGAGCAAAGCACAGGGATCCGTCGAGCGATCTCCTCACCGTCTCTCTCGTGATCCCCTTCGCCCAGTACGATCGGCTGAGAAAACCGTGAATCACCTCCAGATCCTGCTTGTCTGGATCGCAGGTGACACTGAATTCCCCCTTCTTCCACTCCATTGCCATTGCTCCGCGCGTGGTCCTGCCCAACCCCGCGTTCACGAGGTCCGACATGGAAACATGTACGTCTACGCCCTGACCAGGGCCAAGTGATCGATCCGCTCTCCCGTCGCCGCCCCCCCCGCCCCGCTGCTCGCAGCCGGCTCGCCCGCCCGCCGCCTCTGGCTCGCCGGCATCGCCTCGCGGCAGGCCCCGCACTGCCGCGACAGGGCCCACCGGTCGCCTCTAGCCCGCGGCGCTGGCCGCGCGCCCCCGGATCGCGCGGTTCGACGCGACCCGGCTCGCGTCTCCGCTGGAGGGCCGAGCGTGTCCCGATGAAGCAGGTGCGCCCCATCGAGGACGAAGACCGGGAATATGCGCCCCGGGGTGGGACTTCCAAACGTGGTCCGAAAGTCAAGCTCATCGCAGCGGCCGTCCCACCATACAGCCACGCTGCACGCGCTGGTGAACCTGGAGAACCTCGTGCGATCCAGCTCTCATGAAAAGCGACGCTGTATCTACAATGCATCCATGCACCAGACGGTGCCGCCTTCACGCCGCAGCCTGCGGGAGCGGCGGCTGCCCGCCTGCGAAGCGCCGCCGCTGGCTGCCAGCGATGTAAGGAGATGGGGGCACCGGTGCGACAGACGCCGCTTGTCTCGCCGTGTTTCTTGTCGCTAGGCTCTTGCCTGGTTTCGCCACACACCCGTACAGTCGGGGAACGTAGTCAACCTTTCGAGTAGCGTGAATCCTGCACCGAACGCCTTACCCACCGGCCCGGCCGAGCTCGGACCCGGGTCCGTGCTGGGTCGTTACGAGCTGCTGCTGCCGATCGCAGCAGGCGGCATGGCCATGGTGTGGGCGGCGCGGCTGAAGGGGACGCGCGGCTTCCAGAAGATCGTCGCCGTCAAGACGATGCTGCCGCAGCTCTCCGAGGACGACCAGTTCGAGCGCATGTTCCTCCTGGAGGCGTCGCTCGCGTCACAGATCCGCCACCCGCACGCCGTCGAGATCCTCGATCTCGGCGAGCAGGACGGCGTGCTGTTCCTGGCCATGGAGTGGATCGACGGCGTCCCGCTCAGCCAGGTGATGAAGGTCGCGAAGCGGCGGACGGGCGTGCCGATCCCGATCGCCGTGCGCATCGTGATGCAGGCCTGCGCCGGCCTGCACGCCGCGCACGAGCTCAAGGACAACAGCGGCAACCTCGTCGGCCTGGTGCACCGCGACATCTCCCCGCAGAACATCCTGGTCACGTACAACGGCATGGCCAAGGTGGTGGACTTCGGCGTGGCCAAGGCCACCGCGTTCAACGACAGCACGACGCGGGCCGGCCAGCTCAAGGGCAAGGTGAGCTACACGGCGCCGGAGCAGGTGCGCGGCGACGCGATCGACCGGCGCGTCGACGTGTTCGCGATGGGCATCGTGCTCTACGTGCTCACCACCGGCAAACACCCGTTCCGCAGGGAATCCGAGGGCGCGACGCTGTTCGCCATCTCGTCACCGGACCCGGTGGTGGCGCCGCACACGTTCCTGGCCGACTACCCGGCGTCGCTCGAGGCCGTGCTGCTGCGCGCGCTCGAAAAAGAGCGCGACCAGCGCTACGCCACGGCCAACGAGCTGCTGCGCGCGCTCGACAAGGCGCTGCCGCCCGGCCAGCGCGCCGACGACGAGGACGTCGCCGATTTCATCCGCGAGCTGTTCGAGGAGCAGCAACAGCAAACGCGCGCGGCCCTCACCGAAGCGCTGGAGCGCGCCGACCGCCATCAGCTGAGCAACAACCTCGGCATCTCCGACGTGACCGGCACGAGTCACTCGGTGGTGAGCGCCTTCAAGACCGTCGACATCGACATCCGCCGGGCGACCCCGGACGAGGCCGGGACGAGCTCGCCCGACGACGAGATCCCTCCGTTCGCGCGCCCCAGGAGCCGCGCGCCGCTCGCCGTCGTGGTCCTCGGTCTCTTTGCCGCCGGCGTGCTCGCCGTGCTGCTGCTCCGAGGCGCCGACGCACCAGCCCCTCTTCCTTCCGTCGCCGCGCCCGCCGCCCCGGCCCCGGCGCCTCCCAAGGCGGAAGCGCCGGCGCCCGCGCCTCCCGAGGCGGAAGCGCCGGCGCCCGCGCCTCCCGAGGCGGAGGCGCCCCCTTCGACCGAGCCCGGCGCGCCCCCGGGCGAGCCCTCCGCCTCGGCCAGCGCAGCGCCGGCGCCGGCGCCGCGCCCGGTGTCACGCGCGGGCGCAGCGCCCCGCCGTCAGCACAAGCCCGCCGAGCAGATCGATCCGCCGAGCCCGACGCCGAAGCCCGCGCCGCCCAAGTCGTGGAAGCATGATCCGGGGTTCTAACTCCCTCAGAACGCTCCCGAGAGACTCGCGCCTATCTCGGAGCCGCCCGCGACGGGCACGAGCGTGAGCGAGGTCTTCGCGGGCTCTTTTGGCTTCTTCTTCTGAAGGAGCAAGAACGCGGTCGCCGTGCCGACCGCGGCGACGCCGACGCCGAGCGCCACCTGCGCGCCGTAGTGATAGAACTTGAGGTCGTCGTAGCGCGACCCCATGGAGGACGGGCACGACGTGCCGCCCGGACCGCAGGCGTCTTCGAGATCCTGGAGCGCTCCCTGGCGGAGCACGAACAACACGCCGGAGCCGATCAGGCTCGCGGCGCCGACGCCCCCGATGACGTACGGCACCACCTTGGACGGCGGCCTCTCCGGCAAGGCGCCCGCCTGGATCAGCACCTCTTGCGGCAACGCTTCGAGCGTCACCTCGACGCGCGTCACCCCCCCCTCCTTCAGCACCACCGTCTCCTGAAACGGTTTGTGATTGGGTGCCCTGGCGGTGAGCGCGTGAGGCCCGGGATCGAGCGGCACCTCGACGCCGATGGACGTACCCCCGAGGGCGACGCCGTCGAGCGCCATGGCCGCGGAGGCCGCCCCCTTGCCGCGTACGATGACGAGCTTCGGGATCCGGGCGCGCAGCCGGCCGATCGACTGCTCGACCTCGGCCCGAAAATCGGCCCCTACGGCGTCGGCCTCCGCGAGCGCCAGCTCGTAGCCACCGAGCGCGGCCACGAGCCGCCCCAGATTCTCCTCGCACACGGCGATGTGGAAGCGAACCTGCGGAGTCATCCGCACCTGGCCGACCTCGCGGAACCGCTGCAGGGCCGCGGCCCAGTTCCCCGCTTGCTCGAGCTCGGTCGCCTGCTGAAACAGCGCGCGAGCTCGCGTGAGCTCGTCGGCGTCCTGGGCGAGCGCGGGCGCCTCGAGCAGCAGCAGCACCGCCGCGACGCGGAACATTCGTGGAAAATTCCTCACCGCCGCGACGCGGAACATTCGCGGGAAATTCCTCATGCGAGGCTCGCCATAGTGACTTGCCGTCTCCGCTGCTGTCAACGTGGCGGCGCGGCCTTCGCGGCGCGCGACGCCGCGCCGCGTCGTCGTCGGAGGTGCGAGCGTGCCGCAGCGCCCCGCGCGCGGATCCTGAAGACGTCTCGATTTGTGGCCACGAAATCCGCCAGAGAATGATATTTTTGTCGTTGGATGTCGACCCCGAGCTCTCTTCGTTGCTTCGCGCTGCTCCGCGCGTTCTCGGCCGCCGCGCTGGCGGCGGGGATCTCCGCCGTCTCGTGCAGCGTGCCGGACTTCGAGTTCGCGCCGCCCGACCCCGGCCTGCCGGCGCACTGTACCGACGACACGCAGTCCGACGGCGAGACGGGCCTGAACTGCGGCGGCGAGTGCGATCCGTGCCCGCTCGGCTCCGGCTGCGACGCGAGCCGCGACTGCGCCGAGGGCGAGTGCATCGACGGCATTTGCCAGGAAGCGGGTTGCATGAACGGCGCCCGCGACGGCTCGGAGTCGGACGTCGATTGCGGCGGCAGCTGCGACAGGAAGTGCGCGACCGACCAGCGCTGCAACCGGGCCAGCGACTGCGAGAGCGGCGTGTGCCAGGAGGGCCTGTGCGTCGGGGCGACCTGCACCGACGGCGTGCACAACGGCACCGAGAGCGACGTGGACTGCGGCGCCGACTGCGAGGGCTGCGAGGACGGCAAGGCTTGCCGATCGAGCAGGGACTGCCTCAGCGACGATTGCATCGACGGGGTGTGCGGCCCCACGTGTTCGGACGGCTACGTCAACTGCGATCGCCAGGCCGCGGGGGAGTGCGAGGTGAACGTGCGCACCGACGCGGACAACTGCGGCGACTGCGGCCAGAAGTGCGCGCTGCCGCACGCGACGGCCGAGTGCCAGGGCGGCGCCTGCAGGGTCAAGGAGTGCGAGGCGCCTTACGCCGACTGCGACGGCGATCCCGAGAACGGCTGCGAGGTGGACACCTCGACCGACTCGAGCCACTGCGGCAAGTGCGACGAGCTGTGCCCGGCCGTGAACGGCGACGCGTACTGCGAGGCGTCGGAGTGCAAGGTCGAGTGCAACGAGGGGTTCACCGACTGCAACGGCCTGGTCGGCGACGGCTGCGAGAGGGCGACCACCCGCGACGTGTTGAACTGCGGCGGGTGCGGCGTCGAGTGCGTGCCCGAGAAGGGCGGCAGGCCCTGGTGCCGCGACGGCGGGTGCGGCGAGACGGTTTGCCCGGTCGGCCAGGGCGACTGCAACGGTGACCCCGAGGACGGCTGCGAGGTGGATCTGGCCGCCGATCCGGAGAACTGCGGCACGTGCGGCGGCCTGTGCACGGTCGCCAACGGCACCGGCAAATGCACGCCCACCGGTTGCGCCATCGGGAGCTGCGAGCCGGGCTTCGCCGACTGCGACGGCCGCTACGAGAACGGCTGCGAGACCAACACGGAGACGAGCCTCAGCCACTGCGGCGGCTGCGGCGAGACCTGCACCGTCGCCGGCGGCACCCCGAAATGCGAGGACGGCGCCTGCAAGGTGAGGACCTGCGACAGCGGACGGGGCGACTGCGACGGCAACCCGGACAACGGCTGCGAGACGAACGTCAACACCAACCAGACCCACTGCGGCGCCTGCGCGGCCGCCGGCGGCGTCGACTGCAACACCATCTACGCGAACGCCACCGCGACCTGCCAGAACGGCGCCTGCGCCTTCGTCGGCTGCAAGGCGGACTACGACAACTGCAACAGCTCGCTGACCGACGGCTGCGAGGCCAACGTCAGGACCGACGAGGGGCACTGCGGCGGCTGCGGCACCCGGTGCAACACCATCCACACCACCAGCAACCAGTGCATCGACGGCACCTGCAACCCGGTGTGCACGACCGCGCAGTACGATGAATGCGGGGTGCCGGAGAACGGCTGCAACATCGACCTGTGGAACGACGAGAACAACTGCCTCGGCTGCAACCTCGTGTGCCAGAGCGGGGCCAGCGCCCACGTCCTCAGCAACGAGTGCAGCTCGTCGGGCTGCAGCCCGGTGTGCAGCGGCCTGTGGCGCGACTGCGACGGCAACGGCATGAACGGCTGCGAGAAGGACGTCTCCGGCGACATCGACGCCTGCGGCGGTTGCAACAGCCGGTGCCTCCAGGCGCACGCGAGCGCCACCGCCTGCAGGAGCGGCACCTGCGTGCCCACCTGCGACCCGGGCTGGAAGGCCTGCGGCGACCCGCGCGACGGCTGCACGACCCAGCTCGGCACCGCCAGCAACTGCGGCGACTGCGGCCACGTGTGCTCGGGGACGAGGTCCATCTGCTCGAACGGCAACTGCGTCGTCACGCCGGACATCATCGTCGTCAACTCGGGCACGACCGGCAGCGTGAGCTCCAGCGGGTCGTCGACGCCCATCGTCAACATGACCCACGCGCTGCAGACGCCGCGGGACAACGATCGCATGGTCCTGGTCGGGGTCGTCGCCTCCGAGAACTCGCTCGTGCCGGTGAGCGTCACCTACGACGGCACGCCGATGACGCTCTTCAACACGCAGCAGGTGCGGGGCGAGGACAACGCCGCGGCGCACATCTACTACCTCCTGGACAGCCAGCTTCCGGCCGCCACCGGCAACAAGCCCGTGGTGGTGCGAATGGCGAGCTCGGCCAGCTGGGGCATGTACTTCGCCAACGTGGTGGAGCTGAAGGGCGTGCATCAGTCGAACCCGTTCGCGAGCACCACCTCGACCGGCACCCACGCCAGCGCGACGGACTGCGGCGGCACGGCGTCCCGAGGGGTCAGCACCAGCTTCAGCGCGACCGGCTCGTTCGTGTACACGGTGATGGCGGCGCGCAACGGCAACGCCGGCGCCACCCTCAGCCCCACCGCGGCGACCTCCATCATGAGCCTGCGCCTGACGTCTCCGGCGACCATGCTCGCGCTGGCCGGCTACCTCGTGGCCGACTCCAGCACCACCCTCTCCTGGACGATGGGCGGCTGCTGGAGCACCGCCGGCGTCGGCGTCGCCGTGCGGCGCGCCGGCGGCGGCTGAGCCCCTCGGGGCGCTACGCTCCGCGCGGCGGCTCGCGCGGAGCGGCCGGCGGCGAGCGGGGCATGACCGAGAGCGGCAGGTGGCTGACGCGCCCTGTCGCTGGCTGGCGCGGCGTGAGGCCTAGGCCTCGGAGGGGACGCACGTCGCGCCGCCGCTGCGTTCCTGCGCGATCCGAGCGGCGAGCCGGCTTCGCGGCGCGGCGTCGCCGAGGCGCAGCGGGATGCGCACGGATCGGACGCAACTCGCGCGCTCCATGCGAGCGACCTCATGTACATTCGGCGCTCGGGGACTGCTTGATCCCGCGGCCCGGGAGGCGACGATGAATCGACACACGAAGGCGATGCTGGCGGCGCTCGCGATCGCGTTGGCCCATGGCTGCAGCGATCCGTCGAAGCCTGAGGGGAACGCCACCGCCGGCAGTGGCACGGCTGGCGACGGCGGAGGCGACAGCTCCGGCGGCGCCAGCGGCTCCGGCGGCAACAACGCCGGCGGCGCCAGCGGCTCCGGCGGCAACAACGCCGGCGGCGACGCGAGCTCGGATGGCGGCGCCGGTGCCCATGGCGACGGCGGTTCCTCGGCCACGCTCGGCTCTGGTGGGTCGACCGCTGCCAGCGGTGGAGCTGGCCCGGGCGGGGGAGCCCAGGGTGGAGCTGACCCTGGAGGCGCAGGAGGCCTCGGCGAGGGGGGGGCCACGGGGGGTGGCGATGGCAATACGGGTGGCGGCGGCGAAGTCCCTGCCTGGGATGCCGACGACTGCATGCTGCCGCTGGGCGTTCCTCCTGTGCTCCGTGAGGAATACAACTACTCACATGCGGCGGGGGTCGGCGACTTCGATGGCGACGGCCGGCTCGACATCGTCGCCGCGGGCACCAACTTCCTGGACTGGCACTTCGTCAACATCCGGCGCGGCAAGGGCAACGGCGTCTTCGCTGCCCCGGTGGGGTACGGCGTAGCCCAGGACTCGGAGGCCCTCGCGGTGGGCGATGTCAACGGCGACGGCAAGCTCGACGTGGTCACCGCGCACCAGGACGCCGACACCTTGAGCGTCCTGCTGGGAAGGGGCAATGGCAGGTTCGACCCCGCCAGCTCGCTCGACGGTGGAAGCCAACCCAGCGCGGTCGCGATCGCGGACGTCACCGGGGATACACGAGCAGACATCGTGGCGGCTTACTACGGGAGCGGCAATGTTCGAATTTTTGCCGGCACCGCGAGCGGCTCGTTCACGGCCCTTTCATCCATCCGTCTCGACGGCCAACTCTCGTCGCTCGCGGTCGTCGACGTGAACGGCGACGGAACGCTCGACATCCTCACGAGCGGGCGGGCCGTGTCTGCCGCCAACGTGCACGTGCTCCTGGGCACGGGTAGCGGAACCTTCGCCACGCCAGCCACGTACGCATTTTCCCCGCAGCAGCTTTCCGGCGTCGCCGCGGGTGACTTCGACGAGAACGGCAGCGTCGACCTGGTCGTCACCGTGTCAGGGAGCTTCGTCGCGATCCTGCCGGGCACGGGCAACGGCAGCTTCTCGGCCACGCCGACGTACCACAGCGTGGGGCAGGGCCCGAGGGCCGTCGCGGTGCATGACTTCAACAAGGACGGCCACCTCGACATCGCCACGGCAAACTATACGAGCCACGACGTCACGATCCTGAATGGCGCCGGCGACGGTCAGTTCCCCACGAGCGCGACGTACTTCGTCGGCGGAAGCCCACGGACCTTGACGGTCGGGGACGTGAGCGGCGACGGCGCGGCCGATCTCGTGATCGCCCAAGGGCACGTGGTCACGCTGCTGGCCGATGGCAAGGGCGGATTCGGTGCCCAATCGAGGGTCGCCGCCGGGGCGAAGCCCAGCGCCGTCGCGGTCGGTGACTTCAACAGCGACACGCGACTCGACGTGGCGGTGGCGAACAAGACGTCGAAGACGGTGAGCGTGTCGCTGGCGTCTTCGACCTACGGATTCCCGACGCCGACGTCGTACAACGTCGGCACCGATCCCGTCGCGCTCGCGGCTGGGGACCTCACGGGCGACGGCGCGCTCGACATCGTCGTCGCGAACAAGGGCGACCACTCCATCAACGTGCTCGCGGGCAGCGGCGCGGGGTCGTTCACCGTTCGCTCGGCGACTGGGGCGGGCGTCGGTATCAACGCGCTCGCCCTCGGGGACGTCGACGACAGCGGCACGCTCGACGTCGTGACAGGCAACGAGCAAGGTGGGAGCGTCAGCGTCCTGCTCGGGGCAGGAGGCGGTGCGCTGGCCGCGCCCGAATCGATCTCGCTGTTCTCGAGGACCACGGCCGTGGCGCTCGGACACCTCGACGCCGACGCGAACCTCGACCTGCTCTTCGCGACCAGCTCCCCGCAGCAAACCAGCGTCCTGCTCGGCAAGGGCGACGGCACCTTCGATCTCGGAGACTCCTATCCGCACTCCAGGCCGCTCGCGATCGCGACGGCCGACTTCAACGGCGATGCAGTGCTCGACTATGCGACGCTCGGGGCCGGCGGCATCTCCGTCCATCTCGGCGTCGGCGATGGAACCTTCGGCTCGCCGTTCAGAACTTCGCAGCATATGAGTGATCCGGCGGCGCTGGCGGCAGGAGATTTGAACCGCGACGGTCGGGTCGATCTCGTCGTTGCCCAGAGCAACAACATCGCGATCACCGTCTTCTTCGGCCTCGGCGACGGGACGTTCGCGACCGGGCTCGACTATCCGGCGGGCGTGAAGCCGGTCGGCGTCGCGCTCGGCGACTTGAACCGGGATGGCTGGCCCGACGTCGTGACCGCCAATCAAGACAGCGACGGCTTCGGCGTCCTCTGGAACCGCGGGATCGTCTGCGGCGCTCCGTGAGCTCGAGCAGCTTGGAGCGCCGAACAAGACCGGACCGAGCCAGGCGGCCGAGGGTGGGTGCAGCGCCAGGCGCGGGCCCCGCCGCTCACGGACGGGCGTCCAGGGGGGTACGGCGTGGGCCCCGCCGTGTTCAGCGACCAGACCGGGCTCAAATGTCGAAGCGACCCGACGCCTCGGGCTGGTAGACGATGCGCTGGATCCGGAGGCGTCGCGTGCGGCTCGGCGTGGGCCACTCCACCTCCTCGGTCTCGCGACAGCCGAGCAGCGCGAGCCCCATCGGCGCGAGCACCGAGATCCGGCCGCTCTTCACGTCGGCGGCCCCGGGGAACACCACGGTCATGCAGAGCTGCTCCTGCGTGTCGAGGTCGACGAGCTCGACCTTGGAGTTCATGGTGATCACGTTCGGCGGGATGTCCCCCGGCTTCACGACGTCCGCGCGCTCGATCTCGATCTCGAGCTCCTCCAGGTTCGGGGTGTCTCCCCCGGGCCGCTCGCGCATCGCTTCGATCAGCCGCACGAGCCGATCGCGATCAAATTCGGTGAGGACAATGGGGTTCGAGTGAGGTGCCATGAGCTGGGATCTCCTTGTGTCGTCGACTCGATCCGGGCTCGGCCGAAGGTCCGCGCCGGGTGAGCTGGCCGGCGCGAGTGCTTGTCCAGGTCGCCCGCGCAGGCCCCCTCGACGCCAGCCCGCTTCATCCCGGGAGCGGCCAGCGAAAGGCGCCGGATGGCCGCTCCCCTACGAGCGTGCGGGCGACCTCGGGCAGAGGAGCCGGGTTCGCAGGGAAATGAGCGCGCTACGCGCGCCGCGGCTAGGCCACGAACGCGACGCGACGAGGTGCAGGCAGGCGCTCATTCCACGGGGACCGTAACACGACGCTCCTCCGCGGGCCACGACAAGGGAGCGGCGCGTCCGGCAAGCCGTCCCGTTTTCCACCTCCCGGACCGGCTCGTCCACCGGCCGGGCTCGCGCCGGATCGCCGCGGGAGCCCGCGGCCCGAGCTCGTCGGCCGAGCAAGCCTCGGACGAGTCGGACAGCACCGCGACGATCACGCCGGGATTCCTCAGCGTGTCGGCCCCCCGTGTCCTCGAACACGGGCTCATCGAGGGGGCGGGCCGGGATCGCGCGTGACGTCGAAGCGGCCGGGATCGCGTCGGGGCTTGTACACACGGGCTGAACAGGCGGGCGGAACGCGCTCGCTGAACGCACGGACGGAGCGGCGGGACCCGCGCCTCGGCGCGCGCGCGGACGTGTCAACCCCAGGAATGCGTGGATCCAGCGCACGCCGCACCTTCCACTACCCGGGGTGCCGGCGTACGATCCGCCGTGATGCTCTCTCCTACAGCGGTCGCGTTCGATCTCGACGGCACGCTGATCGACAGCCGGGGCGACATCGTGGCGGCGATGAACCACGCGCTCGAAGCCACGGGACGCCTGCCGTTGCCAGGGCAGGTGATCGCCCGGTACGTGGGCGACGGCGCGCGCACGTTGTGCGCACGGGCGGCCAGGCTCCCGGAGTCGTCCGCGGCCGTCGAGGATCTGCTCCAGCGCTACCTCGCCTACTACCTGGAGCACCCCCTCGACTTCACCCGCTGGATGCCGGGCGCGCAGGAGATCATCGAGAAGCTCTCCGAGCTCACCGATCTGTCGCTCTGCGTCTGCACGAACAAGTCGCGCTCGGCGACCGAGGCGGTGCTCGCCGGGCTCGGGGTCCGCGCGCGCTTCCGCGCCGTGATCGCGGGCGACGACCTCGTCGAGAAGAAGCCGGCGCCCGAGCCGCTGCTCCGCCTCGCGCAGCGCCTCAACGTCCAGCCGGACCGGATGGTGATGGTCGGCGACGGCCCCCAGGACATCGAGTGCGCGCGCCGCGCCGGCGCGCGCTCGATCGGCGTCCTCGGCGGCATCGCCCAGGAGCAGGCGCTGCTCAGCGCGCGGCCCGACGTGCTCCTCCACAGCCTGAGCGAGCTCTGGGACGTCCTCCGTCGCTGGCGCGAGGCGACGACCCGGCTCTCCACGCTCCGCTAGCCGCGGGCCGCGCGCCACGCTCCGCCAGGCGCGCGCCACGCCCCGCCAGGCGCGCTCCGCGCTCCGCCAGGCGCGCGCCACGCCCCGCCAGGCGCGCTCCGCGCGCCTCAGGCCGCGACGCCCTCCGCGATCTCGCGCCCGAACGCGGTCGCGTTGAGGATCGCGCGCAGGCGCACGCGCGCCCGGTGCAGCCGCGAGCGCACCGCGCTCTCGCTCACGGCGAGCTTCTGCGCGATCTCCTGGAGGCCGAGGTCCTCGTGGTAGTGCGCCAGCACCACGTCGCGGTAGTCGTCCGGCAGCTCGCACAGCGCCTCGCGGACATACGCTTCCCGCTCCGCCGCCGACGCGGCGTCGTCCTCGCCGGTGGTGCTGCGCATCGTCGGCAGGAGGCCGAGCTCCTCGAAGTCGAGCCCCTCGACGATGCGGGCGCGCTGCCTTCGCTGCGACCGCATCAGCATCAGCGCCTCGTTCGCCGTCACCCGGAACAGCCACGTGGTGAAGCTCGAGTCGCCCCGGAACGAGCGGATCGTCCGCACCACCTGCAGCAGGGTCGACTGGACCAGGTCGAGCCGGTCCTCGTCGGACACCGGGTAGCGCGCGAGCTGCCGCTCCACGTGCGGACGGATGAGCCGCGTGAGCTCGTCGAGCGACTCCCGGTCGCCGTCCTTCGCCCTGCAGATCACCTCGGCGAGGGGGCTCCCGCTCGCGGCGCGGCACGCCGGGCGCGCGGAGACCGCGCCGGGCCGGGTGAAACCGCGCTGCGGCGCGGGGGCATCGGGCCTCTTGCTGGGGCTCGGAACATCGGTCGGAACGGCGGTCAGAGCCATGAACCATTCTCCGTCGAGGGCGCCGCGTGCGCATCCGGCCCACGGCCCGGTGGTGCGCTCCGATCAGCAAACGGCTTGCCACGGCAAGCTCAACGGACGTGCGCGCCACGTGCGCACAGGGTGCTCAGCCGGTATAAGCGGCCATCATGTCCAGCGACGCTCCGCGATGGGAAGCCCCCCGAGGGGGAGACCGCCTTGTTCCGATGCCGGAAGTGGACCGGCCCGCGCCGTCCGTCTCCACGCCCCCGCGCGCGCTCGCGCACCCGCTGCCCGCGGGCATGCGCGATCTGCTCCCGGAGGAGGCGCGGCGCCGGCGCGCGCTCGCCAAGCGGGTGCTCGACCACTTCGTCCTGCACGGCTACCAGCCGGTCGCGCTGCCGGCGTTCGAGTTCGCCGAGGTGCTCGAGCGCGGGCTCGGCACGCTGGACGCCGCGGACGTGCTGCGCTTCATCGAGCCCGAGTCGGGCGAGGTGGCAGCGCTGCGCCCCGACATGACCCCGCAGATCGCGCGGCTCGTGGCGACGCGGCTCGCCGACGCGCCCCGGCCGATCCGCCTCTGTTACGAGGGCACCGTCCTCCGGCGGCGCCAGGGGCGGGCGCGGCGCCACCGGCAGATCCCGCAGGCCGGCGTCGAGCTGTACGGCGTGAGCACGCTCGGGGGCGACCTGGAGATGCTCCGGCTCGCGGCCTCCTCGGTGCGCGAGGCCGGCCTCGACCGGTACGTGGTCGACCTCGGGCACGCGATGATCGCCCGCGCGCTGCTCGATGCCGTCCCGGCGGGCCTCGCCGCGGAGCTCTGCGAGGTGCTCGAGCAGAAGGACACGTCCCGCCTCGCCGCGGTGCTCGCGAGCCCGCGCGCGGCCGACGTCCCGCGCCGCATCGTGGACGCGATCGCCGCGCTCCCGGACCTCGCGGGCGGCGGCGAGGCCGACCCCGACGGCGCCGCGGTGTTCGACCGGGCCGCCCGCCTCCTCGACGGCACGCCCGCCGAGGCGCCGCTCGCGGAGCTGCGCGCGCTCTGGGACGCGGCGAGGACGAGCCCCGAGCTCGGCCCGGCGCTCCGGGTCGACCTCGGCGAGCTGCGTGGGCTCGCCTACTACACGGGCGCCATCTTCCACGTGCTCGCCGACGGCCCCGGGGAGCCGATCGCGGCGGGCGGGCGCTACGACGATCTGCTCTCCCGCTTCGGCCTGCCGATGCCGGCCGTCGGCTTCGCGCTGAACCTGGACGCGGTGGCCTGGGCGCGCGAGGTCGCCGGCGCCGCGGACGAGCCCGCGCCGCGGGTGCTCGTGGCGGTGCGGCCGGAGCGGGCCGAGCCGCTCGCGGCGGCGCTGCGGGCGCGCGGCGTGCCGGTCGTCGCGCACCCGCCGGACGAGGATCCGGAGGGGTACGCCCTGGCGTGGCGGTTCTCGCACCTCCTGCGCGAGCAGGACGGAAGGCTCGTGCTCTCGGCGCCGGGGGGCGGGCCAGCCGGTGCGAGCGCCGTGCCAGGAGGCCTCGACGACGCCGCCGTGGCCCAGGCGATCGTGCTGAAGACGACGGCCGCACATCCCGGTGACAAGTAGACGCTCGCTCGGCACGCCAGCCTGGGGTAAAGGCGAACGTGGACCTGGACGGAGCCGCTCGGCCTGACGAGCGAGCACAGGCTGGGCCAGGTGACCCGGGAGGAGCTTCGGAATGACCGCGATCGTGATCGTCGGCGCGCAGTGGGGCGACGAGGGCAAGGGAAAAGTCGTCGACCTCTACACGGAGAGCGCTGACCTCGTGGTGCGCTATGCCGGCGGGCCCAACGCCGGCCACACGCTGGTGGTGGGCAACGAGAAGCTCATCGTGCGGCTGATCCCGAGCGGCATCCTCCGCTCGAACGCACGCTGTGTGATGGCGCAGGGAATGGTGGTCGATCCAGGGGTGCTAGTCTCCGAGATCGACGCGGTGGAGGCGCGGGGGTGCTCGACCGAGGGGCGGCTGTTCGTCTCGGATCGGGCGCACCTCATCCTGCCGTTCCACCCGCTCATCGACACGCTGCGCGAGGCGGCGGCGGCCGACGGCGTGCGGCTCGGGACGACGAAGCGCGGCATCGGCCCGTGCTACGAGGACAAGGCGTCGCGGCGCGGGGCGCGGCTCGGCGATCTGCGCGACATGAAGCGGCTCGCGGCGCTCGTCGCGCGCTCGCTCGAGGCGTGGACGCCGACGCTGCGCGCGCTCGGCGGCGAGCCCCCGGCGCTCGACGCGATCCTCGACGAGCTCGCGCCGCTCGCGAAGCGGATCACGCCGATGCTGGCCGACACGTCGCAGCTCATCGACGGCGCCCTGCGCCGCGGCGAGCGCGTGCTGCTGGAGGGGGCGCAGGGGACGCTGCTCGACATCGATCACGGCACGTTCCCGTTCGTCACCTCGTCGTCGGCGATCGCGGGCGGCGCGTGCGTGGGGGCCGGGGTCGGCCCGACGCGCATCCGCCGCGTGCTCGGCCTCGCCAAGGCGTACTGCACGCGCGTGGGCGAGGGCCCGTTCCCAACCGAGCTCGGCGGCCCGCTGGGCGAGCGGCTGCGGACGGTCGGCGGCGAGTTCGGCTCGGTGACCGGTCGCCCGCGGCGGACCGGCTGGCTGGACCTGCCGGCGCTGCGCTACGCGGCGCGGGTGAACGGCCTCGACGGGATCGCGCTCACCAAGCTCGACGTGCTCACGGGCATGCCGGAGCTCAAGGTGTGCGTCGCCTACGACACGCCCTCGGGGCGGACGCGCGAGTTCCCCATCGACGAGCTCGCGACGGCCAAGCCGGTGCTCGAGCCGGTGGCCGAGTGGAGCGAGCCGCTCGACGCCGCCCGCTCGATGAGCGAGCTGCCCGCGGCCGCGCGGCAGTACGTCGAGATGGTCGAGAAGGAGACCGGCGTGCCGGTCGACGTGGTGTCGGTCGGCGCGGACCGCGACGCGACCATCGTGCGGCGCAACGCGTTCGCGTGAGGGGAGTCGGCGGCTGAGGGCGCCGTCGCCGGAGAGGGCGCCCCGCCGTCGAGGTGGGAGCGCCCGTCCGACGATTGCTTACGGCTTCGACGGGCGTCCCCGGCTATCGGCCTGACGACGGCGGCGCACCTCGAGAGAAGCGCCGAAGATCGAGAGCGGCATCGCGGACATGCACAGGATTGCGGCAATGCGCCGCGCGAAGTCGGCTTCCATCGACGCAGCGCCGATTGCAACACCCGCGCCAGCCGCCGCCAGGAGCCCAAGACCCACCTTCCCTCGGCCGCTCGCTTTGAAAGCAAGCCGGCATAGAGATGCCACGGCACAGAAAACGCCGAGGACGCCTAGCGGCATCGTCACATCGGGCGACGGTCCTGCCAACGAACGTCCCATCGCATACATGGCAGAAGCAAAAAGTACCATCGCCACGAGCCTAACGTTGGACCAAATCTGGTTGCGGGTCTTCATACTGTACCAGGGATCCGAATCCTGTTCGCAGCATGTAGTATCTCCATGGCGAGGTGATCCGGTGGACGTCGATGGTGCTGGAGCTGATGTCATCCCGGTAGATCTGCTCGAGCCGCAACGTCGCGGACACGACCGTCGCTGCAGCCGGCACCGGCGAGAAGTCGAAGCGGAGGATGGCGTACCGTACACCGAACTCGGCCAGGGTGCCGGTGCGAAGAAGCACGGTCGAATCGCGACCTGCGCGACATGAAGCGGCTCGCGGCGCTCGTCGCGCGCTCGCTCGAGGCGTGGGCGCTGACGCTGCGCGCGCTCGGCGGCGAGCCCCGGCGCTCGACGCGTACTGCACGCGCGTGGGCGAGGGCCCGTTCCCGACCGAGCTCGGCGGCCCGCTGGGCGAGCGGCTGCGGACGGTCGGCGGCGAGTTCGGCTCGGTGACCGGCCGCCCGCGGCGGACCGGCTGGCTGGACCTGCCGGCGCTGCGCTACGCGGCGCGGGTGAACGGCCTCGACGGGATCGCGCTCACCAAGCTCGACGTGCTCACGGGCATGCCGGAGCTCAAGGTGTGCGTCGCCTACGACACGCCCTCGGGGCGGACGCGCGAGTTCCCCATCGACGAGCTCGCGACGGCCAAGCCGGTGCTCGAGCCGGTGGCCGAGTGGAGCGAGCCGCTCGACGCCGCCCGCTCGATGAGCGAGCTGCCCGCGGCCGCGCGGCAGTACGTCGAGATGGTCGAGAAGGAGACCGGCGTGCCGGTCGACGTGGTGTCGGTCGGCGCGGACCGCGACGCGACCATCGTGCGGCGCAACGCGTTCGCCTGACCGCGTTGCGCCCGACGGGGGCGGACGCCGGCTCAGCGGGCCGGATGCGATGGCCCTCCGCCGCCCCGTCCGCGCGCCCTCGGAGCCGCGCGGGCGGGGCGCTGGCTCAGTCGATGTGCTCCGGGTCGAGCGCGTCGTTCGGCGCGCCCTGCCTGGCCCGGCGCCGCCCACGAACAACGAGCCACCCAATCTCTCGCGCGAACAGCGCGTTTCCTGCGACGGAGAGCAGGCCTACCGCCCCCAGCGAAGCCAGCTCGCGGAATTCCCCGTGCTGCACGCTGAACGCAACCGGAAACGGGAACCCCAACACGTGCACGTCTCCGTAAGAGAGCGGCACGTAGCTGAGCGCGATGCCGATCACCGCCGCAAGCCCCCGGTGCGCGGCGCGAAGACGTTGCGGCGGGTCCAGGGCTCGTCGCAGGCGCCAGAGGCCAACCACGACGAGGAGCCCGACAGGGACGGGCCAGAGCAGCGCGAGGTTCATTCCTGGTTGCGCGGGAGGGTGTGCCGAGCCGCACCGCACCCCGGAGAGGGTGTCCTCCGCGCGGGGTGGGGATCCTCGCCATAACGATGCGCGCGGCCCCGGTGTTCCCCTGCGGCGCCCGCCACGGCCCGCCCGGGGAGCATCCCCCGGAGAGGGCCTGCGGGTCACGTCGATGAGCGGGAGAAATGAATCGCCAAGGTGCCAGGCCAGGTCTCTGCGCCTGGCGTCCCTGGCACCTTGGCGGGCCGGAGTTCTGCTCTTTCAGGCGGGTTTACCCCGCTGGTCGCGCTAGCCGCCGCCCTGCTGGCCGGTCCCGCTGCCCTGGGTGCCTCCACCCTGGGTGCCTCCACCCTGAGTGCCTCCGCCCCGGGTGCCTCCACCCTGGGTGCCGCCACCCTGGGTGCCTCCGCCTGGCCTCGTGGAGCCCCCTGGCGTCATGGTGCCGCCCCCGGGGGCGCCGGTCCCGCCCGGCCCCGTGGTGCCGCCCGGCGTGCCGGTCCCGCCCGGCCCCGTGGTGCCGCCGGGGGTGCCGCCGGGGGTGCCGCCCGGCCTCGTGGTGCCGCTCCCGGGGGTGCCGGTCCCGCCCGGGCTGCCCCACTCGTGGGTGCCGCCGCGCGTGCCTGCGCCGCCCTGGGGACCCATTTCGCCCTCCGGCGCGCCCGTCTCCCCTCCTGGCGTCTCGCCTGTGCCCGGCGTTTCTCCCTCGGGGGCGCCCTCAGGTGCGCCTGTCTCGCCGCCCGTCTGCCCGGCGCCCGGCGCGCCCGTACGTTCACCGCCCCGGCTGCCCCCACAGGCCACCATGAGCGGCAACGCGGCCACGACTACCAGCAACATGCTTCGCATTGATGTGTCTCCCACGTCGTCTGCGTTCGCGGCTCGTGCCGAGCCGCCGGCGTTGAGGACGCGTCCTGCGCACGCGGGCCGCCCCAGCGAGGCCCGGCGTCGCGTCCCGCGCTCGACATGCTGGGGGCTGACCTCGACCCTCGGAATCGAGACAGGGCCGGAACCCTGCATCGGGGCACGCCCGATCGAGCGCCGTTGCCCGCCCCTTGCATGTGGCCATCACGGCCTGTGAGCGCGGAGCACGCATCCGTCGCGCCCGGCCGCACGCCGCGCGGCGCAGGGCGCGCGGCGCAGAAGAGAGGGTGACGCATGCGCGAAAGATTCCGGGATACGGTCGTCGTGATCACGGGCGCCTCGAGCGGTATTGGCCGCGCGACGGCGCTGGAGTTCGCCAGGCGAGGCGCCGCGGTCACGCTGGCGGCCAGGCGGGAGCAGCCGCTGCGCGAGGTCGCCGCCGAGTGCGAGCAGGCAGGGGGCAAGGCGCTCGTCGTGCCCGCCGACGTCACGAACGAGGCCGTGGTCATGGAGATCGCGCGGCGCACCGTCGAGGCCTTTGGCCGGATCGACGTCTGGGTCAACAACGCGGCGGTGACGCTCTTCGGCCTGTTCGAACAGACGCCCTCCGAGCCCTACCGACGCGTCATCGAGACCAACCTGTTCGGCTACATCCACGGCGCCCGCGCCGCGCTCGCGCAGTTCCGGCGGCAGGGCAGCGGCGTGCTCATCAACGTCGCGTCCATGGTGTCCAGGCTCTCGGAGCCCTACGTCAGCGCCTATGTCGCGTCGAAGCACGCGATTCGCGGGCTGTCCCAGAGCCTCCGGCAGGAGCTCGAGGTGCTGCGGGCCCGCGATATCCACGTGTGCGTCGTCATGCCCGCGACGATCGACACCCCCCTCTTCCAGCACGCCGGCAACTACACGGGACGCGCGCCCAGGGCCATGCCCCCGGTCTATCCACCGGAGCGCGTGGCGCGCGCCATCGTTCGTCTGGCACGGACACCGCGGCGAGAGGTCTATGTGGGGGGCTCGGCGCTCCAGCTCGCCCTGCTGTCCTTCCTGGCGCCGGGCCTCACCGAGCGCCTGCTCGCCCGGACCGTCGACCGGCTGCACCTGCAACACGGGCGGACGGCCTACGCGACGAACGGCAACCTGTTCACGCCGCTGGTGGAGGGGACGACGGTGAGCGGCGGATGGAAGCCGCGGGGCAAGAAGCGGCTCCTGCGCGCCGCGGTCGTCGGGCTGGCCGCGCTCGCGCCGGCGATGCTGGGGCTGCTGTGGCTCCGCCCGCGGCTCCTCGCCGCCCGGTGACCGCGCGCTCGCGCCCGCCGGGAGCCGCGCTGTCGCAAAACGACACACGCGCTGACCTGGGTCCGGCGGCCGCGCTGGCCGGGCGCGTGGTCTCCAAGAAATCGGCTCTCGCCTCGGTTGCGGACCGTCGCACCGGCTCTAGGGAAGCCGAGGGACGATCGTGAAGAGCCATGTCCGGAGCACAGGACGGGCAGCGCCATCGGCGTCCCGGAAACGCGCCGGTCGCCGGTGATCCGATCCGGCACGTCGCCGCCGCACAACCGGTGAGGTCAGCATGACTGGACGAAAGAGGCTTGCAGGGAAGCGGATAGCAGCGCTCGCAGCGGACGGGTTCGAGCAGCTCGAGCTGACGGTGCCGATGAAGGCGCTCCGCGCCGAGGGCGCGGAGGTGGAGGTCGTCTCGCTTCGCCGGGGCAAGATCCGCGGGATGAACCTGCACGAGCCCGGCAAGAGGGTGCATGTCGACCGGACGCTCGACGAGGCGGATCCGGCCGTGTACGACGCGCTGCTCCTGCCGGGGGGGTTCATCAGCCCGGATCTTCTCCGGCAGAGCGAGGAGGCGCGCCGGTTCGTGCGTGCCTTCGACGATCAAAGAAAGCCCATGGCGACCCTCTGTCACGGCCCCTGGCTGCTCGTCTCGGCGGAGCTCGTGAGCGGCAGGCAGCTCGCGTCCTGGCCTGGCATCCGCGACGACATCGTGCATGCCGGCGGCGTGTGGCGCGACGAGGAGGCGGTGCGCGACGGCAACTGGCTATCGAGCCGCGGGCCGCAGGATCTGCCCGCGTTCGTGCGCGCGATGGTCGACCTGTTCGCCGAGGCCCACCCGATTCACGCCGCCGCGTCGCCGCTCGCCGTCCAGTCGGCCCCGCAGCGGACGTCGCCCCCGCTCGCGGCGCTCGGCGCGGCCGCGTTCCTGCCGAGCCCGTCGAGGGCGCGACGCGTCTTGCGCGGCGCGGCGGCGCTCGCGGTGGGAGGCCTCGCGGTGCTCGCGTTGCGCCGGGTGGTCCTCGCGTAGGACCGCAGCAGGCAACGGTGGGCTGGGACTGGGCGTTGGGCCTCGCCATACCGGGTGATCCGGGCTGCCCGGCCGCCGGGGAGGGTGTTCCCGGGGACATCGGTCCGTCCCCCGCGTCGACCCGCGAGCTCCCTCGGGGGCCTCCGGGTGAGGCCGGAGGGGAGATTATCGCTCTTCCGGCCAGGGAATGTACTATTCTGCCTGCATGGCGGAGAGCAGGTACACGTTTACGGGCGCGGAGCGTGCGCGAGAGCTGGAACGCCTGAGGCGGATCGAGGAGATCGCCGACCCCGGGAGCCGGCACCTCCTCAAGGCGTCCGGGATGGGTCCTGGCTGGAGCTGCCTCGAGGTGGGGGCAGGTGCCGGATCCATCGCCGCGTGGATGGCAGAGCGTGTGGGCCCCGAGGGCGAGGTGGTCGCCGTCGACCTCGATGTCGGGTTCCTTGCGGCATCGCAGCTGCCGGGTGTCCAGATCATCGAGGGCGATATCCGACAGCTCAACCTCCACGCGGCCCGCTTCGACGTGGTGCACGCCCGCTACGTGCTGGTCCACAACGCGGAGCACGAGGCGCTGCTCGACGCCATGCTGGCGGCGCTCAAGCCCGGGGGGCGTCTGGTCCTCGAAGAGCCCGATTTCACCGCGGCCAAGGGCGCGTCCGGCGCGGAGCTCGAGGCCTTCGATCGGGTCAACCAGGCGATCGTCGCGATGTTCGAGGCCGGCGGAAAGGACCCAGGGATAGGCCTGCGCCTGCCCGCGATCGTGACGTCGCGAGGGCTCGCCATCGAGCTCGTCGAGAACGACGCGCCGCTGTGCCAGGGCGGCCATCCTCAGGCCGAGGTCATGCGCCTCTCCGCACTCCAGCTCCGTGATCCCTACCTCGCGACCGGCCGGATCAGCGAGGTAGATCTCGCCGGATATGCCCGGTTCGCGGCGGATCCCGCGTCGTGGGGTATTTACTACGGCACCGTCGGCGTCGTGGCCCGCAAGCCGGCCAAGACGACGGATTGACGCCCCGCCCGGGCGGGCTGACACCGGAGCTCCGGGCCCGTCCTCCAGCAAAGCGTCGAGTTCCGCATTGCCCCCCTCTGGCCCGCCCGAGCACCAGAGCACGTCGCTCGCCCGACAGCATCGCCGACGGAGCGCCTCCGGATCTTCCACGAGCTCGCGCCGGCGCCGCCGCCCGGCCGGCGGCCGCTTCCGTTCATCGACACGACGGGGTGGCACCTCCGCGGAGGATCGTCGCGCGGTGAGGAGAGTTCCTCCGATCCTGTGCGCCGGTGAGCATTGCAGCTTTCGTGAGCTCGCGGCTTGCGTATCCCTATATCGGTTCAAGATAGATGGCGGGGCGGGCCAGGCATCACCGCCAAGCGCTCGATCGCCGGACCGCTTCCGTCATTGACATGGGGGGATTATGAACATCGGAATTGACTCTCTTCGTTTTGCATGGATGGCAGCTCTCGCGCTCGGAGGAGCCAGCGCCTGCTCCGTCGCGACGGAAGACGGCGACCTGGCGGCGGCGGGCGACGACCGCGCGGCGGAGGCGGTCGAGTCCACGTCGCAGGCGGTCGCGCTGGCCGCCCCGGATCTCGCCGCGGTGCTCGCCGCCTTCTACTCGGTCGAGGTCGCAGAGGCGCAGCTCGCCCTGACCCACGCGACGGACCAGCACGTCCGCGAGTTCGCCCAGGCGATGCTCGACTACTACACCGCGGCGAACCAGGAGCTCGTGGCCGCGCTCCAGCAGCTCGGCCTGACGCCGCAGGAGAACGCGGCCAGCCAGGCGCTCGCCCAGCGGGGCGCCGAGGAAGCGCGGACCCTGGAGGGGCTGACGGGGGCCTCCTTCGACCTGACGTACGTGAACGCTCAGATCGAGCTGCACCGGCAGATGCTGGCCCAGCTCCAGGAGCAGCTCCTCGTCGTCGGAGTGGATATGACTCCGGGGCTCTCTCAGCTCGTCCCACAGATCCGGACGGCCACCTCGCGGAACCTCAGGTTCGCGACGTCGCTCCTCTCGCTCATGGGTAGCCGTTACATCCCGGGGACCTCCGGCACCTACCCGCACCCGTATTACGGAAACGGCGTTTACAACCCGTACCCCTACTACGGCGTCAATGGGTATCCTTACGCCTATCCGTACAACTCCCCGTACAATTCGTATTACGGAAACAACGGGTATTACTACCCGCCTGGCTCGTATGACCCCGCGACCGGCCTCCCCCGGAGCGGCACGTCCTCTCCTTATCCCCCCGGCTCTCGCCCGTGAGGCCCGGGCGCCTGGTCCGATAAGGAACGGCCACCGTGACCCGCGCCGGGGCTCTCGCCCCGCGCGGGGCGCGGCCGCGACGCCCTACAGCCGCCGCCGCGCTCGCCCGCGATCCGGGATGACCGCGTGAATCTCCGCCTCGCTGAAGCCTGCCGCCTTGTAGAGGCGCTTCAGGTGCACGAGCTCGATGTGGGCGCTCTTCGCCACGGCGGCGCGGATGCGATCGAGCACGCTCAGCCGCTCGAGCGGGAGCCGCGTCGCCTCGACCGTGGACCGCAGCGCCGCGGCGGCCGCCTTCACCTCGGCCGCGGCCGCCTGCGCCTTGTCCAGGCTGAGCTTCGGGTGGATCCCGGAGCCGAGCAGCTGCGCCAGCACCTCCAGCCGATCGGGCTGCCCGGGGATGTCGCCGTCCTCGTGGTCGGCGAAATACGCCATGCCGCCGGGGAACAGGATCGACAGCGCGGGATCCGCGGTGGGGCGCCCGACGGCGTTCCAGACGTCGTCGGCCACCTTGGCGAGGGCGTCGTCGGCGCGCGCGGACTCGGCCTCGACCTTGGCGAGCAGCGGCTCGGCCTCGGCGCGCGCGGCGTTGCGCTGGGCCTCCACCCCGTCAAAGAGCGTCAGCACGGGCACGAGCCGCTGCTCGGCGAGCTCCCGCAGCGACCCGCCCTTCGCCGAAGCGGTGTGGAGCGTCGCGCGTACGTCACCGATGATGTCGTCCGCTGGCGCGTCCTTGCGAATCACCTCGCCCATGATGTCGATCCTCCTCCGGCCTTACGAGGCTCCAGGGTCGCAGGGTCCGGCGAAACACGACCCCGCAAACGCCCCCCCGTCGGCGCTGTCACCCTCGGCACCATAACGGAGCATCGCCCGCCCGATCAACCGGATCGCATCCCCCGGACATCGCCCGCACGATCGGCCGGATCGCGCCCCTGGGACATCGCCCGGCGTGAGACCGGGGCGCGCGGCGCTGGTACACTCACCACGTGCACCTCGGTCCGATGTTGCTCCCGGCGCTCCTCGCCCTCCCGCTCGCCGCGCACGGCGCCCCGGGCAAGGGCGACCTCGTCGCGGCCGCCGCGGCGGCAGGGCGGCCGCCGGAGTGCTCGGCCCGGACGGGCCGCGCCATCGCCCGCGGGCCGAGCGTCTGGGAGCGCGCGCGCGCCCCGGAGCTGCCGCGCTACTGCGACCTCCTCGCGCGCGGCCAGGCGCAGCTCGGCGACGACGCCGAGGCGGCGCGCGCCTCGGCGCGCCTCGCCGATCAGCTCCTCCCGGGCCACGCCGCGCCGCAGGTCCTGCTCGCGCGCGCGGCCCTCGCGCTCGGCTCGACCGAGGACGCGGCGCGCGCCTTCGCCCGCGCGCGGAGCATCGACCCGCGCAGCGTCGAGGATCCGCACACCCTGCACGACCTCGCCCGGTCGCTGTCGCGCACCGGCCAGCGCGACGAGGCCCTCGCGGTCTACCGCGCGCTCGTCCCCCGGATCGATCTGCTCGCCACCGCGGACCAGCGCGCGCTCGTGCTGCTCGAGGCGGCGCACCTGTCGATGGCGGCCGCGGGGGACGCCTCGGGGCCCACGGCGGCCGCGGGGGACGCCTCCGCGGCGCACACGGGCGAGCGCGGGGAGAGGGCGCGCCCCGTGCTCGACGAGGCGATCGCGTACCTGCGCGAGGCGCGCCAGCGCGCGCAGGCGCAGCTCGCCCGCGACGTGATGCTGTCGCTCGCGCTCGCGCTGGATCGCGCCGGCGACAGGGCGCAGGCCGACGCCGCGCTCGAGGCCGCGACCGCGGGGGTCGCGCCCGCGGCGGCGCGCGCGCTCGACCGCCACGCCGGCGCCGCCGCGCGCCAGCACGCGGCCGAGGACCTCGCCGGCGCGGCCGCGCGCCTGCGCACCGTCGACTACCTCGCGGTCCCCGACGACCGCCTCGCGCTGGAGGCGCTCGCGCTGGAGCGGATCGCGGCGGCTGCGGCGATCGATCGCTGGGAAGCCTACCTGTCGGGCGCCGGCGCGCGTGGGCCGTGGGCCGCGGCGGCGCGCGCGCGCCTCGACGCGCTCCGCAAGGCCGCCGGCGGAGCTCGCCGGCCCGCGCGCGAGAGGCCCGCGCCCCCCGGGACCAGGGCCGGAGGCGCCCGGTGAGCGCGCCGCCTCGCGCGCCCGCCCGGAGCGAAGCCCGGAGGCGTCCGGCGGGCCGGAGGTCGCGCTCGCTCGCCACGCTGCTCGGCGCCGGGGCGCTCGCGGCGGCCGCGCTCGTGACCGCGCCCCTCGGCGCGGCGCCGACCGTGTGGGCCCGCGCGCTGGATCCCGAGGCCGACCACCGCGCGGCGCTCATCGCCCAGGCCGACGCGCTCCTCGCCCGGTACAACCGGCTCCGGCGCTCGCCGCTGCTGGAGCGGGTCGAGGAGATCGGCCCGCTCTGGCTCCGCGAGGCGCGCGCCCTGTACGAGCGCGCCGGCGCCGCGACGTCGCGCGACCACGCGGTGCGGCTCCGCTACGCCGACATCCTGGAGTCCCTCGGCGACGTGCAGAGCGCGGCCGCGAACCTCGAGGCGCTCCTGCGCATCCACCCCCCGGCGCCCGCCCGCGCCGAGGCGTGGCACGCGCTCGCCGTCTGCTACGCGCGGCTCGGCAGGTACGCCGACGAGATCAAGGCCTACGACGAGGCGCTCGCGCTCGAGCCGCACACGGGCTCCCGGGCGCTCCTCCTGGCCAACCAGGCCGAGGCGTTCATGGTGCTCGGCGACATCACCTCCGCGGTCGATGGCTACCGGGCCGCGCTCGCCACGCTCGGGTCGCTGGACATGTTCCGCTACGGGGTGACCACGCTCTGGGGGCTCGCGGTGGCGCTCGACCGCTCCGGCGATCTGGAGGGCGCGATCGAGCACATCCGGCTCGCGAGGACGTACGACCGGAACGATCAGCAGATCCATGGGTCGGGCTGGTTCTATGTGCCCCCGTACGACGAGGCCTGGTACGCCGCGCTCGGCCACTGGGCCGCGGCGCGGAGCGCCGATCTCGACGAGCGCGCGGGGTGGTACCAGCAAGCCGTGGACGCGTGGGCGTCGTACATCGCCCGCGCCCCCGCCAGCGATCACTGGGTGCCGCTGGCGAGGGCACGGCGCGCGCAGTGCGAGAAGGAGCGGGCCGAGACGCTGAGGCGCCAGCGAAAGCCGCCCGCGCCCGCGGCGGCGCGCCGGCGCTGACGCCGCAGCGCCCGCCATGTCGCACCGGCGCCGACGCCGCAGCGCCCGCCATCTCGCGCCGGCGCTGACGCCGCAGCGCCCGCCATGTCGCACCGGCGCTGACGCCGCAGCGCCCGCGGCGTCGCACCGGCGCGGCGGAGCTCGCACGCCGCGGCGGCGCGCCCCGCGGCCAGGCGAGGGCGACGGCGCCCCCCCTTTACGACATCGCCCGGCGGCTTCACCTTATCGAGGCCGCTCTCGCCCGCGGGGGCGGCGCCGGTCCAGCTCACCCCGAACGGAGATCCGTCGAGATGCGCGACTCGGTGTTCAATGAGCCGTTGCTCTGGTCGGGACGTCCGAAGGTCATCGCGACGCCGCCCCTCTACTCCGTGAGCGCGGCGGTCTGCGGCGTGACCTCCGCGATCAGCACCGCGTCGGCCATCGTCGTCAGCAAGGCGCTCGGCGCGTCGCCGACCCAGCTGCTCGCCTTCGCGGCGTGGATGGCGAGCCTCGCGGTCGCCTTCAGCTACCTGCCCCGCTGGTGGCGCTCGGAGCTCGAGTACATGCTCACGGACCGGCACATCGTGGTGCGGCGCGGCAAGCTCCTGCGCTGCATCGAGCGGCGGTCGATCAGCTACGCGCGCATCCACTGGAACCCGAAGCACCCGGGCGTCGGCGATCTCGAGCTCGTGCGGGCGGTGCCGACCGGCGCCCTCCGGCGGCGGCTGTCCATCGTGCTGAACGGCGTCGTGGCCCCGGACCGGGTGTGGGCGATCCTGCGGGGCGTCGTGCCGTCGGCGCCCGCGGGGGACGGTCACCGGCTGCTCTCGCAGCGCCTCGATGAGGGCGAGCGGGTGCTCTGGTCGGCGCACCCGGTCGACTGCTGGCACAAGTGGATCCCGACCGGGTTTCGCGGCATCGGCTCGGTGCTGATCGGCGTGCTCCTCGGCGGCTTCGCGGTGGTGACGGCGGTGCACGCCGTGCGGAGCGTCCGCATCGTGACCGCGGCGGGGATGGATCCGGAGAGCCTGTCGTTCGTGGCGCTCGTCGCCTCGCTGTCGCTCACGATCGTGCTGCTCGTCGCCGCCGGGGCGGCGATGCTCTACGTGTCGGTGGTGCGGCCCGCGCGGCTCGCGGCGCGGACGCGGTACCTCATCACCGATCGGCGCGTGCTCATCCAGCGGGGCGACGAGGAGCTGCACCTCGATCGCTCGCGGATCGTCGACGTCATCGACGCCCCGGGCGCCGGCGGGCTGCGGGACGTGTTCCTCGTGCTCGACGGGCCGCGCGCGCGCGCGGTCGCCGCGAGCGGCGCCTTCGGCGAGGCCCCGGGCAACGGCCTGCAGCCGGTGCTGCAGCGGCTGACCGACGTCGACTCGGTCCGCCAGATCCTCCGCCCCGCCTAGAGCGGCGGTCGCCCGCTTCGGATACGGGCCCATCTCGGCGTTTTCGGTGCTCGGCGCACTGGAGTACGCCTGCGCGCCGAAAACGCCGATCTGGGCCCGTCTCCTGTGCGGGCGACCGCCGCTCTGTGGGGCGTGTGCCGGAGGGGAAGGGGGTGGGAGCCGGGCTCAGGGCGGGGGGCGGCGGGCGGCGCGCGCCTCGAGGTCGCGCACGCGCGCCTCGAGCTCGCGGACGCGCTGCTCGGCGGCGGCGCGCGCGCGCTGCTCGGCGGCGCGCGCGCGCAGCTCCACCGCGCGCGCCTCGCCCTCGGCGCGGAGGGCCTCCTCCGCGGCGGGCACGAGATCGGTCGCGCGACAGGTCCGCGCGACGCGCAGCGCGGGGTGCGGGCCGTCCTTCAGCACGACGAGGTGGGCGTCGAGCGCCTCGACCCGGACCG
Organism: Sorangium sp. So ce1036; assembly: GCF_051369805.1. NCBI lineage: Bacteria > Pseudomonadati > Myxococcota > Polyangiales > Polyangiaceae > Sorangium > Sorangium sp. So ce1036. The sequence goes on along the minus strand of NZ_JBBMOX010000002.1, from coordinate 979,335 downwards.
GATCCGCACCGGTGTGGACACGCAGGAACGTCCCGTCCGGCTCGCGGCGGTAGAGCTGGAGCGGCACGCGCTCCTCGGGCAGCGGCGCGCGCGCGGCGGCGGCCTCGGGATCGAACAGCAGGAGCTCGAAGCAGCCGAGCTGCCAGTACTTGGCCGGCGCCTCCTCGTAGACCCGGCGCCAGTCGCCCGTGACGATCTCCAGCGCGAACCGGGGCGGGCGGTGCCCGTCCAGCCACGTCTGCCACTGCCGCGGGAGCGGCGGCACGGGGCGGTGGTCGAGGACGTAGAGGTCGGGCAGGACGCGCACGAGCGGTTCGCCCCGCACCCAGGCGAACGGGTGGTCGCCCCCGGCGTACCAGTCGGTCCAGCCGCGCTCGCGCGCGAGCTGGGCGAGGACCGAGAGCAGCAGGCGGACGACCTCCGCGCGCTCGGCCCGGCCGGGGCGCTCCGCGCCGTCGGGCAAGTACCAGCCGGACCAGTCGATCACGGCGCTGGCCTCGTCCGGCGACAGATCGCGGAGCACGAGCGCGCGTGGCGCCCGCCGGGGGTTGAGCAGGAACCCGAAGCGCTTCGGCGATGCCACACGCGCAAACTAGCACCGGCCGGCCCCGCGTGGAGGATGCAGCGCGCTGGAGAGCCGCGCCGGGCCGGACGCGCGGATCGGGACAGAAAACCGGTGTGCGACGGGGTACGTGGGCCCGGGGAGAGCCTGCAGGGATCCCGTGGACAGACGGGACAGGCGCGGGAGCTCGGGTTCAGCCGTCGTGGGTTCAGCCGCCGTCGTCGAGCCGCGGGCCTCGCCCCCCGGTGGATCGAGGGATCCGCGGGCCCGCGCTCGCCTGGCCCGCCGGCGCAGGCGCGCTGTCGCTCGACGCCGACCGCCCGCGCCGTGAATCCGGAGCGAGCCGGCCGGGCACCGCACCAGAAAAGAAGCGGGACGACCGATGAGTTCCCGGCCGCCGAACGGTCCAACGCCTCGACAGGTGAGAATCACCGAGCAAGGAGCCGACGAATGACCACCACAACCGAAGCCACCCCGACCTCCGACCGCGAGCTGGTGTTGACCCGCATCATCGACGCGCCGCCCGAGAAGGTGTTCAGGGCCTGGACCGACCCCGAGCTGCTCAAGCAGTGGTTCGCGCCCCGGCCGTTCACCACGCCGGTCGCCGAGCTCGACGTGCGGCCCGGCGGCGCCAACCTCATCGTGATGCGCGACCCGCAAGGCAACGAGTACCCGAACAGGGGCATTTATCTCGAGGTCGTCGAGAACGAGCGGCTCGTCTTCACCGACGCCTACACCAGGGCGTGGGAGCCGTCGGGAAAGCCGTTCATGACGGTGATCTTGACGTTCGAGGACCAGGGCGGAAAGACGAAGTACACCGCCCGCGCGCGCCACTGGACGGTCGCCGACCGTGAGGCGCACGAGAAGATGGGCTTCCACGAGGGCTGGGGCCAGTGCGCCGACCAGCTCGAGGCCCTCCTGAAGGCCGGCAGGTAAGGGCGCCTCCCCGGGCGCGGCCGTGCCGACGCGCTGCGGCGAGGCTCCCGAGGAGAAAACACACGCTCGCCTCCACCATGCCCCCAGTGCCCACCATGCCCCCAGTGCCCACCTCGTGGGCTCCGGCGCCGGTTCCTCCGGATGCGTCGGACACGGAAGATGCCTGTCCCGTCCACACCACCGCATGGCACATGTGCCAGGGGGCCCGCTCAAGGACCCTGCGTGTCGTGCTCGCCGCGCCGCCGCGCGGCCGGAGCGCGGGAGAGCCCGAGAAGATCCGAGGGAATGGATTTCTGGCTCGGTCCTTGCGGAGCGCCTGGACACCATGCGAACCCAACGTTTCTCCTCCCTCTGGCTCATCGCTGCGACCGGGCTGCTCGCCGCCGGGTGCGATACCGGCGCCACGGCGACGGGGACGCACAGCGCCCCGCTCCGCCGGGCGCAGTCCTGCGAGGATCTCGAGGCCTCGTTGAAGCAGGACGCGCTCGCCAAGATGAACGCCCAGATCGACGCCATGATCGCGAGCTACCACATGGCGTATTTCGGTCCCGCGGTCGGCCCGGACCAGAATGGTCCCGTGGCGGTCCCCGGCGAGCCCGCCGTCACGCCCACCCCGGCGCCCCCTGGAGCGCCCGGAGCGGGCGGCGACGCCGGGGCGGAGGCCGGCGGCGATGCGCCGCAGACCGCCGGCGGCGCGGCGAACGACAGCGCGGCGCCGGCCCACTCCGACACGAACACCCAGGTGGCCGGCGTCGACGAGGCGGATATCGTCAAGACCGACGGCAACCACATCTACCTGCTCCACGGCGAGAAGTTTTACACGCTGACCGCGTGGCCAGCCTCGTCCCTGGCCGTCGGGAGCTCGCTCGCGCTCGAGGGCGACCCGCGCGAGATGTTCGTGGCGGGCGACAAGGTCGTGATCTACTCGTCCGTGAACGGGGCCCAGATCTACGAGCGCGCGGGCGTCGAGCCGCGGCCGGAGTTCTACGACTACGGGTTTGGTGGCGGCATCGGCAGGCCTGTGGATACCGTCCCTGGGACGGTGGATCCCGCGCTGCCGGTGGACGCCGGCGGAAGCGATCCGTTGCCCCCGCCCGACGCTGAGCCGCCGTCCGGCGGCGATACCCCCTCCTCCGACGCCGAGCCGCCGTCCGGGGGCGACACGCCGTCTTCCGACCCTGTGCCGCCGTCCGACGGGGGCGGGACCAATGGCTCGGCGGGGGCCGACGAGGACGTCGCGCCCACCGGCGGCGCTTACGCCCCGCTCACGAAGATCACGGTCCTGAGCCTCGCGAGCGGCGGCCCCAGCGTGGTCAAGGAGCTCTATTTCGAGGGGTGGTACGCCTCGGCGCGGCGCGACGGCCAGCACGTCCGCACCGTGCTGACCGGCGGCGCCCACGGCCCCGCGCTCCGCTACTGGCCCGAGGCCCTGACGGAGTACCGCTCTTCCGCCGAGGCGTGGCGCGCGGCCTTCGAGCAGCTCCGCGCCGAGAACACGGCGATCATCGAGGGCGCGCCGGTCTCCACCTGGCTGCCGTATCGCTTCGAGGAGCGGGGCGATGCGGTCGCCCTGCTCGAGGCGCGCTGCTCGGACTTCTACGTTCCCGAGGCGGGCACGACGTCGTACGGGCTGACGCAGATCGAGGCGATCGACCTCGACCACCTCGACCGGGAGCCGGCGTCGACCTCGGTCATCGGCGCGACCGACACGGTCTATGCGAGCCACGATGCCCTCTATGTCGCGGCGCGCGGCTGGCAAGAGCCCCTGTCTCGCGCGGACCTCGGCGACGAGCCCGTGAGCCTGGACGCCACGCACCTGCACAAGTTCGACCTGACCGCGGATCCGAGCCAGCCCCGGTATGTCGCCTCGGGCTCGGTGCCCGGACACCTCCTCAACCAGTTCTCGCTCGACGAGCACGACGGCCGGCTGCGCATCGCCACGACCGCGCAGCTCGCGTCGGCGACCGCGTGGACGACCGCCAACAACGTGTTCGTGCTCGAGGAGCGCGGCGCGGCGCTCGCGCGCGTCGGCGCCGTCCTCGACCTGGCCCCCGGCGAGCAGATCCGGTCCGCCCGGTTCGTCGGGGATCGCGGCTACCTCGTGACGTTCCGCCAGGTCGACCCGCTGTTCGTGCTCGACCTCGCCGACCCGGCGGCGCCCGCGGTCACCGGAGAGCTCAAGATCCCCGGCTTCAGCGAGTACATGCACCCCATCGACGACGGGCACCTGCTCACGATCGGCAGGGATGGAACCGACGACGGCCGGGTCACCGGCGTGGCGCTCCAGGTCTTCGACGTCACGGATCCGACGGCGCCCGCGCTCCTGCACAAGGAGACGCTCGACGCGCCAAACGCGCACTCGCCCGCGGAGCACGACCACAAGGCGTTCACGTACGACGGCGAGCGCGGGCTGCTCGCCTTCCCGCTCGTGAGCTCCGCGCGGGATACCGGCGCGATGGAGAGCGCGCTCCAGCTCTACCACGTGGACCTCGACGACGGGTTCCGCTGGCTCGGCGCGGTCGACCACAGCGCCTTCTTCAACGCCACGCCCGACGACTGGGGCTGCTACGCGTACCTCCCCGAGGTGCGGCGCGGCCTGTTCATCGAGGACCACGTCTACTCGATCTCCCTCGGCGGCGTGATCGCGAGCTCGCTCGACGACCTCACGACCCCGGTGGCGTCGCTGGCCTTGCCCGCGCCGGTCCCCACGTGGGGCGCGTGCGGCGGCGTCGCCGAGCCCGTGCCGGAGCCCGGCGTCGATGCCCAGCCGGATCCCGGCGTCGAGCCCCAGCCGGATCCCGACGTCGAGCCGCAGCCAGAGCCGGGCGTCGAGCCCTCGCCGGTTCCCCGCATCATGGAGTGACGGGCGCCGGGGCCAGCGCCCCGGCCGTCACCGCTGCTCCAGCGCCTCGAGCTCGCGCACCCGCGCCTCGAGCTCGCGCACCCGCGCCTCGGCCGCCTCCCTGGCGCGTACCTCGGCCTTGGCGACCTCCTCCTCGGTGGGCACGAGCTCGCCCTTGCCGCCGGCGCGCGCGAGGCGGAGCCGCGCCTCCGCGCCGCTGCCCACGACGCAGAGCCAGCTGTCCAGCGCGGGGGAGAACGCCGGGCCGGGGCCGGCGTACGCGCGCACGTAGGCGCCGTCGGGGTCGCGCCGGTAGACCTGGAGCGCCACCCGGCCGACGGGCGGCCGCGGCGCCGCGGCGGGCGGGTCGAAGATCGCGAGCTCGGGACAGCCGAGCTGGCAGTACTTGAGCGGGATGTCCTCGTACGCCCGCTGCCAGTCGCTCGGCACGATCTCGAGCGCGAAGCGCGGCGGCCGGTGGCCCGGCAGCCACGTCTGCCACTGCTTGGGCAAAGGCGGCGAGGGCCGGTGGTCGAGCAGGTAGACGTCCGGCGAGACGCGCACGAGCGGCTCCTCGCGGATCCAGGCGAAGAACCGATCCGAGCCGGCGTGGTGGTCGGTCCAGCCGCGCTCGCGCGCGAGCTGCGCGATCGACGACAGGAGCAGCCGGGAGATCTCGTCGTGCTCGCCCCACGCGCCGATGCCGTCCGCGTCGTCGAGGTACCAGTCGGACCAGTCGATGGTCGCGCGCAGCTCCTCGGGCTCCGGATCGCGGACGACGAGCGCCCGAGGCAGGCGCGTCGTGCGGGGGTGAGGAGCTCCGGTGCGGACAGGCGGCGCGGGCGGCACGAGCTGCCACCGTAGCATCGCCTCCGCGGCGGCGGGAGCCGGCAGGCGGGCGACGTGACCACCCCCCGGCGCGGCGCGGGGCTCCCGGCGCGGCGCGCCGGCGCCATGTCGGCGGCATGCGTTTCATGGGGGTCCTCTTCGATGTCGACGGCGTCCTGGTCGACTCGCCGCACGAGCGCGCCTGGCGGGAGGCGCTGGCCTCGCTGATGACCGGCGACTGGCGCGACATCGCGCCGCGGACGCGCTACGCGCCGGAGCGGTTCACGACGGCCGTCTACCAGCGCGTGATCGCGGGCAAGCCGCGCGAGAGCGGCGCGCGCGCGGCGCTCGAGCACTTCGGCGTGCCCGACGCCGCGGCGCGCGCCGGCGCCTACAGCGAGCACAAGCAGGCGCTCATGCTCCAGCTCATCGAGGCCGGGGAGTTCGTGGCCTTCCCTGACGCGGTGCGGCTCCTCTTGCGCGTCAAGGCGCGCGGCGTGCTCACCGCGGCGGCGTCGTCGTCCAGGAACGCCAGCCAGCTCCTGCGCCGGCTCCGCGCCGGCGCCTTCTCGACGCCGCAGCAGGGCGGCGACATGCCGGAGGTCGCGCCGGGCGCGACGCTGCTCGACCTGTTCGACGCCGACCTCTGCGGCGCCCCGGTGCCGCGGGGGAAGCCGGCGCCGGACCTGTTCCTGGCCGCGGCGCACGCGCTCGGCGCCCCGCCGGAGCGCTGCCTCGTGATCGAGGACGCCTCCTCCGGGGTGCAGGCGGCCAAGGCGGCCGGGATGGCCGCGCTCGGCGTGGCGCGGCTCTCCGACCAGGCGCTGCTGGTCGCGGCCGGGGCGGACCGCGTCGTGACCTCGCTGGACGACGTGGACCCGGACGCCCTCGTCGACGGGCGGCTCGCGGCGCGCGCGGCGTGAGGCCGCGGCGGCGACGCGTGCGGCCGCGGCGCCATGCGGCCGCGGCGTCGCTCAGCCGGCCTGCTTGCGCACGACGGCGAGGCTCCAGATCTCCCCGGCGCTCGTCCCCACCCAGAGCGACGGCGACGCCTTGCCGGCGACGGCCAGCACCCTGGGCTCGCCGCGGGCGCCGAGCGTGACCGTGGCCGTCGGCGCGAGCGGCGCGCCGGAGGCGGCCTCGATGGCGGCGCCGTCGAACAGCGCGACGCGGCCGTCCGCGAACGCCGCGAAGAGGCTCGACTCGACGACCGCCACGTCCGCGGCGGGCGCGTCGAGCGCGATCATCCGGGCGGCGAGCTTGCCGGACGACCGCGTGACCGCGCAGACCGCGCTCGACCCGCGCCGGTACACGGCGGTGAGCTTCGGGCCGCCGCGCACGCGGTCGAGCGGCTCGGCCGCGCGCGGCAGGGCGGCGCGGAGGGTCGGGCCGGGCTCGGGCGTCGCGCCGGGGTGGACGCGGAGCTCGCCGCCCTCCCCTGCGCCGTTCACGACCACGTGCGTCTCGGTCTCGGTCAGGTCGAACGCCCGCGCGTCGCCCCGCAGCGCGAACGGGCGGGCGCTCACCTCGATCCGGTCGAGCTTGAGCTCGGTCGCGCCGCCGTCCCAGCCGAGCGCGAGCGCCGTCTCGCCGGACGGGCGCGCGGCGAGCAGCCGCGCGTCGCGGCCGACCTGATCGAGCTTCGGGGTGTGCGTGATGCCGAGCAGCGCCCAGACCGCGTCCTCGCTGCGCACCACGACGACGTCCTTCGAGAGGAACGCGACGTCGTCGGCCGAGGACAGCGACAGGTTCGTGGTCCTCGCGCCGGAGCCGCCGGCCGGGCAGACGCCGAGGCGCACGGGATCGGTCGAGAGCATGGCGACGAGCCCCGGGCTCGCGAGCACCGAGGCGCCTCGGATCTCCGCGTCGAGGCTGTGCACCTTGCGCGGGGCGGTGAGTTGGCTGAAGGGCATGGCCGGCGAGGATACCGGTTCTCCCGGGCGAGCGGCCGGTGTTCTCGCGGCCTCGCGGCGAGGCCCGGGCGGGGCCCCTGGATCCGCGGCGCCGCGGTCTCGTCCACACACCTCCTGCGCGCGACGTCGCCCCACGGACCTCGCCCGGTCGACGTCTTCTGGTTCTGCCGCGGCGAGGCGCGACGGCGACAGCAACGGCTTGCCGGGCGGCGCCGTGCGACAGTGCCTGTCAGACCTTCTCCACCTTGACGCCGTGCGCGTGCTGGGCGAGCGCGGAGAGATCGCCGAGATCCGACGTGATCACGGTTCCGCCAGGCTCCGCGAGGGCGACCACGAGCGCGTCGACGGCGGAGCCCCGACGGGCGCGCCTCCGCAGCAGCGCAGCGCGCCGCGCCAGCGGCGCGGAGATCTCTTCAACGATATCGCAGGTCTTGAGGAAGCTGTTCGCGAGAGCGTCGCGACCAGGATGCCCTTGCAGACACTCGACGAGCACGACGGACGGGACGATTGGCGGCCACAGATCCTGCTCGCGAAACGCCATGATCAGCGCCGCGGCCTGCCGCGATCGCTCGGATAGACGGGTGACCCCGCCCGAATCGAGGACCAGCACGAGGCTCAACCCACCTTGCGGGTGGGCCGCCGCGCGACCCGTCGTGCCACGGCCGCGGCGCGCGCGCGCTGGTCTGCGGCAGGCGGCCCCACCTCGGCCACCAGCTCCGTCACGTAGCGATCGGCCTCGGCGAGCAGATCGAGCCGACGCAGCTCGGCCCGCACCGCCTTCTGCAGCAGCTCCGAGGCAGGTAGCCCGCGCGCCTTGACGAGCTCGTACAGATCGTCGGGGAGATACACCTGCATGCGGGGCATACGCCTAAGTATACACCCTCGATGGTTGAGCGCCAACCTGACGAGCCCTCGCAGCCCTGGATCGCGAGCGGCGCGGATCGCCCGTCAGCCCTTGAGCAGCGAGCGGACCTCGATGTCGAGGTTCTCCGACTCCGCGACGGCGTCCATCGCCTTGCGGAGCTGGGCGAGCGTCACGCCGGAGGGGACGTCGACGCGCGCCTCCATCCGGAAGAGCTGCGAGCCGGTGACGGGCGCCTCGTAGGCCGAGGTCTCGAGCGACACGATGTTGACGCCGGCGCCGTGGAGCGCGCGCGACACGGCGCGGACGATCCCCTCGTGATCGAGCGCGTCGACGGAGATGAGGCACGGGATGGTCGCCGCGCGCCGGTGCGCCTCGGGGCTCTTCGTCCTGCGGCTCTGGACCGTGAGCCCGGTCGTCGTCGTGAGCGCCCCGGCCTCGCGCTCGATCGCCTCGATCGCGCCGGGGGGCCCCGAGGCGAGCACGAGGATGCCGAACTCGCCGCCGAGCACGGCCATCCGGCTGTCCTCGACGTTGGCGCCGCGCTCGGTGAGGAAGTGGGTCACCTCCGCGACGAGGCCCGGGCGGTCGGGGCCGAGGCAGGAGAGGACCAGGAAGGTTTCGGTCTCGGGTGTCGCCATGCGGCGCATCTTAGTGCGATCCGCGGGGCCGGCGGGCCAATCCGACCGGCTGGCCTGCGGCCCCGGCGCGCCCGGGAGGTGGCCTCGTCCGGGGGGCTCACCGGAGGGGCTGGAGTGTAGGCGGGCCACGAAAGAGGCCCGCCGGAACGCAAGCCCCGGAGGTGAGCCCCCCGGACGAGGCCACCTCCCGGGCGCGCGCCATCGACGCGCTTGTCGCCGGCGGGGCGCCGGGCCACAGCACGGCGCGCCATGCCGTACGAACGCGACAACATCCACCGCCTCACGCCGTACACGCCCGGTGAGCAGCCGCAGCGGGCCGACGTGGTCAAGCTCAACACGAACGAGAACCCCTACCCGCCGCCGGCCGCCGTGCTGGAGGCGATCCGGCGCGTGTCGGCCGACCAGCTCCGCCGGTACCCGCCGCCCCGGGCGCAGCCGTTCCGCGAGGCCGCCGCGCGGCTCCACGGCCTGTCGCCCGAGCAGGTGATCGCCACGAACGGCGGCGACGAGCTCCTGCGCATGGCCGTGACCGTGTTCTGCGAGCCCGGCGGCCGCGGCCTCGGCGAGACGTACCCGACCTACTCGCTCTACGACGTCCTCGCGGACATCCACGGCACCTCCATCACCCAGGTCCCGCTCGAGGACGACTGGTCGGTCCCGGAGGACTTCGCGGCCCGGCTCAACGACCACGGCTGCCGGCTCGGGCTCCTCGTCAACCCGCACGCGCCGTCGGGGCGGCGCGAGCCGCTAGACAAGCTCGAGCGGCTGGCCCGGGCGTTCCGGGGCGTGCTCCTCATCGACGAGGCGTATGTCGACTTCGCGGAGGGCGACGCGACACCGCTGCTCGACCCGGAAAGGGGGCTCGACAACGTGCTCTTGCTCCGGACCTTGAGCAAGGGCTACTCGCTCGCCGGGCTCCGCTTCGGCTACGGCCTCGGGCACCCGCGGCTCATCGAGGCGCTCGACAAGGCGCGCGACAGCTACAACACCGACATCCTCTCCCAGGCCGCGGCCACGGCGGCGCTGTCGGCCCGCGACGAGGCGCGGGAGAGCTGGAAGAAGGTGATCGCCGAGCGAGCCCGCCTCGCCGGGGCGCTCCGGCAACTCGGCTTCTCGGTCGCGCCGAGCCAGACCAACTTCCTCCTCGCCGCGCCGCCGGGAGATGGCCTGTCCGCGCAGGCCCTGTACCGGGCGCTCCACGACCGCGCGATCTTCGTCCGTTACTGGGACGCGCCGCGCCTCGACGACAAGCTCCGCATCACGGTGGGCACACCGGAGCAGGACGATGCGCTCCTCGGGGCGATTGCGGAGATCCTCCGCGAGGGGGCCGGCGGGTAGAGCGCCGCCCCTGCGACTCGCGAGGCCGGGGCGGCTCAGGTCGCCCCGCCTCCTGACGATGCGCCGCCGGGTCGACCCGTTGTCTGGTGGTGACCTCCCGCGCGTGCACGCGCGGGGCCCCTCCCAATATGCAGCCGACAGGCTCTCTCCGCCGTCTGTGTTGGGAAGCCCGAAGCCCGGAGAAGTGGCCTGTGCCGAGGCCGGGTAGAACGAGCTACGGGCGCGAGGCTCGGCCGATCAATGTCCTCTCGCCTCGATGTGGACGCTTGCAGCTGGACAGCGAGCGGACGAGCGTGTGCGGGCGAGAAAACTCGCAGGGTGGAGGGGATGCGAATGAGAACGGGGGTACAGGCGAGGCTCCTCATGGGGGCCGTGGCCGCCTTGGCGCTCGGCGCCGCGGCGTCCGGGTGCTGGAAGCGCAGCGACGACTCGCTCGGGCGCTTCTGCGCCGTGCCGGCGAACGGCGACGAGGACGGGAAGGAATATTGCGTGGGCGCCAACCGGAGCCCGAGCGACGCGTGGAGCCAGGCCGAGAGGCATGGCGATCTGCCGATCGAGATGTGGGCGGATCCGCCGCGCGGCGTGGCCATGCGCGAGCTCGCCGGGAGCGAGGACATGCTGGCGCTCTGGCTCGGCAACGTGGACAAGGTCGTCTCCTATGTGCGCGACCAGGAGCGGAATGCCGAGTCGTACAGCGCGACGCTCGCGGGCAAGCTCCGCTTTCTGCTGGACTATGCCGCAGGCCAGCAGAGATCGCTGCTGGAGGAGGAGCCGGTCCGCGCGGCCGATCGGTTCAAGGAGGCGATGACCGAGAAGGCGAACGCCGAGAAGGAGCCGCTCCTCGCGGCGCTCGCAGAGGACAAGCAATCGATGGCGGCCGTGCAGGCGATCTTCGACCGGGCGCGGGAGGACGCGGCGCCGCTCCAGGCCGAGTACGCGAGCGTCGTTGCGCGGTTCGCGGAGTACCGGGCGACCGAGGCGGCGGAGACCGCGGCGGTTGCGGCGCTCTCGGCGCAGGCGTCGCGGTCGGCGATCGGTGATCTCGACGGCGTGGAGCCGGCGATCCTCGCGGCGGCGCGTGAGGCGAGCCGCGCGCCGGGCGAGCTCTCCGTCGCGATCATGGCGCTCTCGGCGCGGATCCAGGCGTCCGCGGTCGCGCTCGACGAGGCGCTCGCGCCGCACGAGGAGCTCCTCGCGACGCACGGCGCGGCGATGCCGGACATGAGCTCGGGGGCGCTGCGCTCGCTCAACGCGATGCTGGGGTATGCGCAGCAGCGGGTCGCCCGCAGCGACAGGACGGCGACGGCGCTGCTGGGCGGGGTCCGCCTCCGGCGGCAGGCGCTCCTCGCGCTGCAAGGGGACGAGGGCGCGCGCGAGGCGAGCGCGCGGTCGCGGATGGAGACGGCGTCGGCGACGTTCCTCGCCGGCGCGCAGGCGCGGGCCGCGGCGATCGCGAGGCCGCTGCCGGCGGCCATTCGCCTGGGGCTGCCGTACGTCGCCGATCAGTGCGGAGAGCTCGCGGCGCTGTTGCAAACGCGGCCGCTGTGCGAGGCGCCGTCGTCCTCGTGGCGCGAGGCCGGGTGCGCCGCGCTCCGCGGTCGGTACGAGGCCGCGGAGACCGAGCTCAAGACGACCCTGCCCCGGAGGATTGAGGCAGGCCTCGCGGCGATGCGCGCGAAGGGGGTGGACGCGGCGCTGCTCGATGCCGCGCAGGCGAGGCTCGACGCGGGCGACGTGATGGGGGCGGCGATCGCGCATGACGCGGCCGTGAGCCGCGCGGAGGGGACATGAGCCGGTCGGTCTGCGCTGCGCGGTGTGGCTGGAGCGCCGCGGTGCTCCACAAGCTGGTCGCGCTGGTCACGACGCTGGCGGTGCTGGCGCCGTCGTTCACCTGGGCGGGCACGGCGTACAGCCTGAGCTGGAGCCGCACCCAGTCTTACTTGTCATGTGAAGGTGCCTTCCTCGTCGAGAGCGGAGACCCATTCTTCAGCGTGAACGACACGCCACTGCCGACCTACGAGGTTCCCGGCACGCTGGTGACGCACGCTGACGGCTCGCAGAGCAACCTGGCGGAAGCGTAGTTCGACTCGGTGCTGCTCCGCATGGGGGCCAACGAGTTTCATTTCCGTGTGAGGAACTCCAGCGGCAACGACTCGTGCACGCATTCGCACGAAGTGGTGAACCTCGTGTCGATCCCGCTCGGGCTGAACAAGCCGGTCTTCGACGTGTGGCGCGACGGGACGGCGTTCTCCGGCAGCGCCGAGGTCGACCTGAGCCTCGCGGAGATCACCCCGCCGCTCGCGCGCGACATCGTGAACCTCGAGGCCGCGCTCGCCGAGCTGCGCGAGAAGCTCGTCCGGAACGCCGCGAGGATCGCGGACCTGCGGGCGAGGATGGGTCGGCTCCAGCAGCTCGACACCGAGCTGCACGATCTGGTCGCCCGGCCGCTCGACGAGATCGCGCGGGTCGACCTCGACGAGATCCTGGACCGCTACGAGGACGTGGTCGACCCGGAGACGCGGGCGGCGATGGAGCAGCTCGTCGACGACCTGAAGCAGAGCGTCGGCGACCTGGAGGACGAGCTCGGGCGGCTGATCGACGAGTTCGGCGCGCAGGCGGACGAGGTCGCGGATCTCGCGACGCAGGACGCGCGCGCCGAGGGGTGGGATCCGGACGACTCGTCGAACTACGCGCTCGGCGAGCACGACGTGCCGTGGGTCGAGGTGCCGGACATCTCGGGGGAGCCGGGGGCGTTCGACGAGGGGAGGGATCCGTATGCGGCCTATGCGGATGCGGTGATCGCGGCGCTGGAGAAGGACGTGAGCGGCGACGTGGTGGTCGCGCGGGCGGACTTCGTGACGAACGTGCGGGCGTGGCGGGAGAACAGCGCGGCGCTGGAGATCGCGCTGCGCGACCGGATGGGCGTGTCGCTCGCGGAGACGAACGCGTTCCTGAACGCGCAGAACCGGGTCACGGCGGTTGTGCGGCGGTACATGGATGCGTCGGACTGGTTCCTCGATACGCCGGTGCCGCCGGACCTGCGGGCGCAGGTGGACCTGGTGCTGAGGCCGCGGTTCGAGGCGCTCGCCGACCAGATGAAGGACAGCCTCAACCTGTTGACGGGCGATGCGCTCGACCTGGAGCAGACGCAGCTCTACCAGACGATCAGCGCCTTCGCGGGGGCCATGTCGACGGTCGGCGAGGGCTTCCAGGCGTACGCGGGGATGATGCAGACGCTCGTGCATACCACGACGCGCATCGGGGTGGGGTTCGTGCCGGTGGTCGGGCCGGTGCTCGACCTGTGCGAGGCGGTCACCGGGAAGGCGTTCTGCCTGCCGGCGGGGCAGGAGCTCAGCGACGAGGAGCGGATCTTCTCGGGGGTGGGGTTCGGGCTCGGGGCGATCGGGCCCATGTGGCGGGTGATCAAGACCAGCAGCGGGCTCAGGCCGTCCGCCATCCGGGTGGCCGGGGAGATCGCGGAGATCGAGGAGGCGTTCGCCCAGATCCTGAAGACGAACCGCGTCAGGGGGTACAAGAACCTCACCGGGGCGATGACGACCAAGCCGGTAAACATCTTCGAGAAGAAGGCGGCCCAATTCCTGGTGGACGACGGCCGGTCGCTCGTTGGGGTCGGCGACGACGGCGTGCGCACGGTGCTCGGCATTCCGAAGGAGTCACCGACCGGCACCATCGAGGGGAAGGCTCCCGATTTCCTCTCGGTGTCCAGCGGGCACAAGCTCATCCTGAGCGAGGCAAAAGGCGGAACGATCGACGTCTTCGAGGTGCGCAATCAGCTCACGAACGCGATGGAGGCGGTGAAAAAGAAGGGGCTCGCTGGAGACGTGCAGCGGGCCGAGCTCATCATGGAGCAGGGGGCGGAGTTCAAGCCGGATAAGTTCATCGTGAAGGACGGCTACCTGTTCGACACGGACAAGGGGAAAACCGTAACCCTGAAAGGCTTCAACACATTCATCATGGTGATCCGGCCATGAGCGAATCAAGACCTCACTTCTTCGGCTGGTGTGACGAACCAGAACGCATCGATGCATTCGCGGCGGCGCTATATGCGCTGGTGATCCCAGGGGATCTCATGAGCGTGGACCTGAGCACCGATATTTGGTGCAAGACGTCCTCCATGGACGAAGCGCTCGCGATGGTCCGCGCTCACTTCGGAGGAAGGAACAGCGCTCACGTATCGTCCGGCGTGATGCTGAGCGATTCTGAGCGCGTCATGGTGTTCAGCGCCGCGTGCTACCCTGAAGAAAGCGAACGTCGTCGTCCCTTCGGCCCGCTCAGCATGGCGGCGGGTGAACGCAAGTGGGATTTCTACCCGTACGAGATCGCCGTGGGCAGCTACAGCCCGCGCTTCGTGGAGGCCGAGGCGGCGGTCGCCTACCACATGGTTCAGGACGACGTCGAGGACCTCCTGCTCCGCCTCTGCGCGCCGGACGCGAGCGGGCGCGTGCCGACCGGCGCCTGCACGGGCGAGGAGGACTGGATCGCCCCGGTCGAGATGTGCGCGACCTACAACGCGAACGCCACGGAGCTCGCGCGCGATCTCGCCCTCTCGTGGGTGAGCCTCCATGACAAGGAGAGCGTCTCACGCATCGCGGGCATGTCGCTGGAGGCGCTCTGCGCGCGCGTCGACGCGGCGCCGCGCGGCGCGCGCGTGCCCATGAAGGGCACGCGCGAGCTCACGCGTTCGCTCTCGCGCGAGACCGTCCTCAAGGCGCTCGCCACGTCGCCGACGGAGCTCCTCGATGCGCTCGAGGCGGCGGCGGTGCCGGATGACGCGTGGCGCGCGGCCGAGCCGCAGGCGCGCGAGATCATGGAGCTGCTCCGTCAGCTCGGGGAGGCCGCCGAGGGCGAGGGCCCACCCGCCTGGCGAGCAGACATCACGACGCGTGGGCACACCCGCTTCCTCGAAGAGCACGCCCCGTTCCACGTCCGGCGGCTCCCGAGCGGCGGCGTCGTGCTGGCGACCCACCCCTACCGCACGCTCTGGCCGCTCTGGGCCGACGCGCTCTTCGTGCTCGGCCTGACATCCTGACACCGACCACGCGCGCCCTCGCCCGATGGCAGGCCGGGCGCCTTTCGCGCCATGAGGTCAGACGGCGCCCCCTCTGCGCGAGACGGCTCCTCCCGCTCGACGGGGTGTGCTCTCGGCCGGGGCCGTCCACCCCGACCTGCCCGATCAGAGCGACTTCAGGTACTCCACGAGCTGGCGCTGCTCGCGGGGATCGAGCCTCAGGCGGAATCGCCTGTCGTAGCTCCGCACGACGTCCAGCAGCGTCTCGAAGCGGCCATCATGGTAGAATTGACCCTTGTTCTCCGGCCGCATGAACAGCCCTCGCTCCCGGACGAAGAGGGCCTCCAGGTTCATCGTCCTGTACGCGTCGCCAGGCGCGCGGTTCGCCTGGAAGGGGTCGATCCTCATCTCTCGGGGCGAGTGCAGTGCTCTGCTCCCTCGTCCTCGGCGGAGGCGACGTGCGCTGCTCCCTCGTCCCGGTCGGCCGAGCTGCAAGAGAGCGCGGTCAGGCCGAGCGGGACCGCCGCTCCAGCGAGCACGAACAGCGCGGTGAGATGCATCTTCATGGCAAGACCTTTCAATGTCTTCTCGTTATGGCGCGAATCCAAAAGTGATGGACGCCGGCCTTCCTGCGCAAGTAAGAGAGTTCATGATCGCTCCATCGGGTGAGCCGCGCATGCGCGGTCCGTCGGCGGTGACAGGCGTCGAGTGCGCGGATTCCATCTTCATCGCGCTCGTGCGCGATGGCCGCTGCTCATGGCGACCGCGAGTTTGCTGGATCCGGAGGGGATGAATGGCGCTGCGGGCGTGGTCGCCGCGCGCCGCGCACACAGGGGTGCAGGTCGCTCAGCGACGCCGCGCGCCGGGAGGGCGCTCGATCGAGCGCGAGGCCGCCGGCGCGACCGTGAAGCCGAGTTGCCGGAGCACCCCGGCGAGGCGGGCTCGCTCGGCGATCACCTTTTCCAGCTCTCCCTCGCCTCGTCGCGGGCCAACAGCGCCGCCGTGGCCGCGGCCTGGGAGAGGATGTCGGTGTTGTAGCCGTCGCGCGCCTCGGGCGCCGTCGTGGCGTCCGGCTCATCGAAGGGCCCCCGAAGGCTCGCTCCAGCGCACATCCTCCGAGCACCACCTGCATCGACGGCCCATCTCGGCCCATCTCGACCTAACTCCCACAGATGGCGCCCCCCTGAACCCCCGCTCCTTGCGCGATGCCGTCCCGCACGATCGCGTTCCGCTTCCGCTCGCCCCCCCGGCTGGTGTTTCATGGGACGGTGGCCCCACCAACACGGAAGCCCGATCCCGTGCCCCCTTCCGCCTCGCCCAACTTCGCCTTCCTCGCCCACCACGACCCCCGCCTCGTCGTGCTCGGGACGCAGGCGGAGCGGTACTTCGCCGAGGATCCGAACACCTGCCTGGTGAAGCTGCGGCAGTTCGGCGAGATCCTCGCGCAGCGCGCCGCGGCGCGCCTCGGGCTCTACACCTCGCCCGAGGACAGCCAGGCCACGCTGATCAACCGCCTCCGCGAGCGGGGCGCGCTCGACGCGACCACCCGGCAGCTCTTCCACGACCTCCGCGTCGCCGGCAACCAGGCGGCCCACGAGCTCCGCGGCGAGCACCACGAGGCGCTGCACCAGCTCAAGATGGCGCGCGAGCTCGCCGTCTGGTTCCAGCGCTCGTTCGGCAACAACAGGAAGTTCGACCCCGGCCCCTTCGTGCCGCCCCGCGATCCGGCGAAGGAAGACGCGCAGCTCGCCGCCGAGCTCGAGAAGCTGCGCGGAGAGCTGGAAAGGAGCAAGGTCGATCTGGCCAGGAGCAAGGTCGATATCGAGGCCGTCCGCGCCGCCGCCGAGGAGGAGGCGAAGAAGCGCCTCACCGCCGAGGAGCGCGCCCGGAAGGCGGCCGAGGACGGGGCGCTCTGGGAGGCCCTCGCCACCGAGGCCGAGCAGCGGCGGGCGAAGGACGTCGAGGCGTTCGAGCGCCAGAAGGCGCAGCTCGCCGCGGAGCTCGCCGCCCTCCAGGCACAGGCCGCGCAGGCGCCCCCCGCCGTCGTCCAGGCCGCGGTCGACCGCGCCGCCGAGGCCGCGCAGGCGGTCCACCTCGACGAGGTCGCCACCCGCCGGATCATCGACGAGCAGCTCCGCAACGCGGGCTGGGAGGCCGACTCGGAGCACCTGCGCTTCGAGCGGGGCAGCCGGCCGGAGAAGGGGAAGAACCGCGCGATCGCCGAGTGGCCGACGGCGAACGGTCCGGCCGATTACGTGCTCTTCGTCGGGCACGACGCCGTGGCGGTGATCGAGGCGAAGCGCAAGCGCAAGGACGTGGCCGGCGCCATCGAGCAGGCCAAGCGCTACAGCCGCGGCTTCCTCGCGCAGGACGGCGCCGCGGCGCCGGGCGGCCCGTGGGGGAGGGACCGGTACAAGGTCCCGTTCCTCTTCGCCACGAACGGGCGCCCCTACCTCAAGCAGATCGCCGAGAAGAGCGGTATCTGGTTCCGCGACGCGCGCCGCGACGACCACCACGCGCGCGCGCTGCCCGGCTGGTACTCGCCCGAGGGGCTCGCCGCCCTCCTCAAGCAGGACGTCGCCCAGTCGCACGCGAAGCTGCACGGCGAGCCCACGGACTACCTCGGCCTGCGCGATTACCAGATCCGCGCCATCCAGGCGGTCGAGGCGGCCATCGAGGCGGGGCAGACCGCGTGCCTCGTCGCGATGGCGACGGGCACCGGAAAGACCAGGACGGCCATCGGGCTCGTGTACCGCCTGCTCAAGGCGAAGCGCTTCCGGCGCGTGCTCTTCCTCGTCGACCGCACCGCCCTCGGCGAGCAGACGGCGGACGCCTTCGGGTATCACAAGCTCGAGAACCTCCAGACCTTCACCCAGATCTTCGATCTCAAGACGCTCGAGGACATCACGCCGGATCCCGACACCCGGGTCCACATCGCCACCGTGCAGGGCATGGTCAAGCGCGTCCTCGATCCGGCGAGCCCGGGCGATACGCCGCCGGTCGATCAGTACGACTGCCTCGTCGTCGACGAGTGCCACCGGGGTTACGGGCTCGACCGGGAGATGAGCGACGCCGAGCTGCGCTTCCGCGATCTCGACGACTACATCTCGAAGTACCGGCGCGTCCTCGACCACTTCGACGCGGTGAAGATCGGCCTGACGGCCACGCCCGCCCTGCACACCACCGAGATCTTCGGCAACCCCACGTTCCGGTACTCGTACCGCGAGGCGGTCATCGACGGCCAGCTCATCGACCACGAGCCGCCCGTCCGCATCATCACCGCCCTCGCCCAGCAGGGCATTCGCTGGGGCAAGGGCGAGAGCGTGCACGTCTTCGATCCGGGGACGCAGCAGCTCGATCTCGTCCACCTCGAGGACGAGGTGAACATCGAGATCGACGGCTTCAACCGGCTGGTCATCACCGAGGACTTCAACCGCGTGGTCTGCGCCGAGCTCGCGAAGCACCTCGACCCGCTCGGGGCGGCGAAGACGCTCGTGTTCGCCGCCAACGACACCCACGCCGACCTGGTCGTGCGGCTGCTGAAGGAGGCCTTCGCGGAGAAGTACGGGAGCGTCGATGACGACGCGGTGCTCAAGATCACCGGCGCGGCCGATCAGCCGCTCAAGCTGCTCCGCCGCTTCAAGAACGAGCAGCTCCCGAGCGTCGCCGTCACGGTCGACCTGCTCACCACGGGCGTCGACGTGCCCCGGATCGCGAACCTCGTCTTCCTGCGGCGCGTGAGGAGTCGAATCCTGTACGAGCAGATGCTCGGTCGGGCCACACGGCTGTGCCCGGAGATCGGCAAGGCCGTATTCCGCATCTTCGACGCGGTGGACCTCTACGCCGCGCTCGCGCCGTACACCGAGATGAAGCCGGTCGTGCCGGCGCCGAGCATCTCGTTCTCGCAGCTCGTCGGCGAGCTCGACACCGCCCCGGACGAGGAGGCGCGGCAGGTGGTGCTCGATCAGCTCATCGCCAAGCTCCAGCGGCGGCGCCAGGCGCTCGAGGGGGCAGAGCTCGGGCGCTTCGAGGGCATCGCCGCGATGTCGCCGAAGGAGCTCGGGCAGATGCTCAAGCGAGGGACGCCGGCGCAGGCGGCGGCCTGGTTCCGGGAGCACCGGTACCTCGTCCCCGTGCTCGACGGCGGCGTCTCCGAGGCGCGGCCGCTCCTCGTCTCCGAGCACGCCGATCACCTCGTCGGCACGGAGATCGGCTACGGCACGGCCAGGCGCCCGGAGGACTACCTCGAGGGGTTCACCGCCTTCCTGCGCGAGAACCTGAACAAGATCCCGGCGCTCGTCGTCGTGACGCAGAGGCCGCGGGATCTCACGCGCGCGCAGCTCAAGGAGCTCCAGCTCGCGCTCGACGAGCAGGGCTACACCGAGGCGGCGCTCCAGGTGGCGTGGCGGGAGAGGTCGAACGCCGACATCGCCGCGTCGATCATCGGCTACATCCGGCAGGCGGCGCTCGGCGACGCGCTCGTGCCGTACGACGAGCGGGTGGACCGGGCGCTCAAGAAGATCGCCGCGAGCCGGAGCTGGACGGCGCCGCAGCGCGACTGGCTGCGGCGCATCGGCGCGCAGCTCAAGAAGGAGAAGGTCGTCGACCGCCAGACGCTCGACGAGGGCGAGGCGTTCAGGTCGCACGGCGGGTTCAAGAGCCTCGACCGGGTGTTCGGCGGCGGGCTGGAGCAGCTCCTCGGCGACCTGCGCGAGGAGATCTGGAAGGACGCGGGGTGACGCCGCCGCGCGCGTGCGAGCGGCGAGCGGCGTGCGCAGGAGCGGACCCCACGGCGTGCTAAGCTCCGGCGGCACCGACGTCCCGAGGCGAAGCCATGCTCACGCTCCATGCACGCAACGTCCGCGCCTTGCGCCACCTCGTCTGGCCGCTACGAGACGTGTCGGTCCTCACGGGCGGCAACGGCGCCGGCAAGACCACCGCCCTGCTGGCGCTCAAGACGCTGCGCACCGCCTTCGATCGCGGCTTGCCCGAGGCCGTCTCGCTGTCGCTCGGCGGTAGCTACAACCTCAGGAGCCATGCGGCTGCCGAGGACGAACCGATCGAGCTGGGCCTCGACGCGGGGGAGCTGTCGTGGCGCGTTCGCCTCATCCCACGCGCCGCGACGGTCGATCACCTGACGGATGAGCGCCTGACCCGGGGCCGTGAGACCATCTTTCTCCGGGACAGCCTCGGCAACTTCTTCTACCGCGGCCAGCGCCAGGATCTGGCGGCGCCCGCGGCCGAACGGCTCGGCTTGCGCCTGGTGGTCGAGGCTCACCCGGACGATCAGGACGTGACGCGGATGGCGACGCTGGTCCGCCACATCCAGGTTTTTTACGATCCCGACATCCGCGGTCTCCGCGAGGGAGGCTCCAGGGCGACGGAGGATCGTCACCTGCACACGCACGGGCGCAACGTGTTCACCATGCTCCGGAAATGGCGAGACCGAAGGGAGGACGTCCCCCGGTTCACCTTCGTGGACGAGGGGCTGAAGGTGGCCTTTCCTGGCGTCTATGACGGCCTCGACTTCGACGCGGGGCAGACGATCACCGCTCGCGTGTTCCGCCCTGGCGACGAGGTGCCGAATCCGATCAGCCACGAGGCGAACGGTCTCCTCTCCATGTTGCTCTTGCTCGCCCAGGTGGCCGCGACGCCTCCGGGCGGCCTCGTCGCCGTCGACGAACCTGAGAGCTCGCTGCACCCCTATGCCATCCGGAGGTTCGTGCGCCTCGCCCGGGCGTGGGCGCAGCAGCACGATCTCACCATCCTCCTGGCGACGCACTCGCCGGTGCTGCTCGACGAGTTCAACGGCGAGCCCGACCGGATCTTCGTCCTGGAGCGCGGTCACGAGGCGCTCCCCGTGCGCCTCGACGAGCTACGTGATCGTGAGTGGCTGGCCAGCTACACGCTCGGCGAGCTCTATACGGGCGGCGAGTTCGCCAGCGCTGACACGGGTGGGTGTCCGGCAGGACATCCCTGTTCATCGACGTGGGAATGACGTCGAGGCATTCGAGACGGACGATCCCGAGTTCCTGCCGGCCGCGTTGAAGAAGAACGCCGAGATGGCGGAGCACGGCTATCCCTGGTGGCGCGAAGAGCGGCATCCGAAGCGCTA
This sequence comes from Sorangium sp. So ce1036, assembly GCF_051369805.1. NCBI lineage: Bacteria > Pseudomonadati > Myxococcota > Polyangiales > Polyangiaceae > Sorangium > Sorangium sp. So ce1036. Next base: position 958,269 of record NZ_JBBMOX010000002.1, on the reverse strand, counting down.
TCTCGAGTTCCTCGTCGGCCGCGGAGGGGGGCTGTATCAGGAGATCGACGGGGGCGTGCGGGCGCTCGAAGCGCTCGACTGGCCCGGCGTTGGCGCCGATCCTCGAGCGGTTCATTTCGCCCGGGCGCTGTTCGAGGATCTCTCGGACGCGCTGGCCATCCCGAACCCGCTCAACGCGGGCGACGTCAGCGGATGGACCTACCCGGCGCAGACCATCCGCCGCGAGACGCTGACCTTGCGCAACCTGTGAGCCGCGCCGAGGCGGCAGCCGGCGCGCGCATCTGGACGCCCGCCGCCGCCTGGCGTAACCCTCTCGTCGCACGGCTCCCATGACAACCCAGGATATCGTCCAGAAGCTCTGGAACCTCTGCAACGTCCTCCGCGACGACGGCATCACGTACCACCAGTACGTCACCGAGCTCACCTACCTCCTCTTCCTCAAGATGATGAAGGAGACGGGGCAGGAGAAGGGGCTTCCCAAGGGCTACCGCTGGGGCGACCTCGAGGCCCGGGAGGGCGTCGAGCAGCTCACCTTCTACCGCGAGCTGCTCCTCTACCTCGGCACCCGGGGCTCGGGCCGGGTGCAGGCGATCTTCGCCAACGCGCAGACGATGCTCACGCAGCCGCGGAACCTGAAGAAGCTCGTCGACTCGATCGACGACCTCGACTGGTACTCGGCGCGCACCGAGGGCCTCGGCGACCTGTACGAGGGCCTGCTCGAGAAGAACGCGGCCGAGAAGAAGTCGGGCGCCGGGCAGTACTTCACCCCGCGCCCGCTCATCGACTCCATCGTGCACCTGGTGAAGCCGAAGGCGGGCGAGCGGGTGCAGGATCCGGCCGCGGGCACGGCGGGCTTCCTCATCGCGGCGGATCGCGCCATCAAGGCCGAGACCGACCAGCTCTTCGAGCTCGGCGAGCGGGAGCAGCGCTTCCAGAAGCGGGACGCCTTCTGCGGCGTGGAGCTGGTGCCCGACGCGCACCGGCTCGCGCTGATGAACCTGATGCTCCACGACATCGAGGGGGAGCTCGCGCTCGGCGACACGCTCTCGCCCCTCGGCGCGGGCCTCGAGCCCGCGGACGTGATCCTCACGAACCCGCCCTTCGGGACCAAGAAGGGCGGCGGCCTGCCGACGCGGGACGACTTCACGTACCCGACGTCGAACAAGCAGCTCGCCTTTCTCCAGCACGTGTACCGGGGGCTCCGCCGGGGCGGGCGCGCGGCGATCGTGGTGCCGGACAACGTGCTCTTCGAGGAGAACGCGGGGGCGGAGATCCGGCGCGATCTGATGGACAAGTGCGAGCTGCACACGATTTTGCGGCTGCCGACGGGGATCTTCTACGCGCAGGGGGTGAAGACGAACGTGCTGTTCTTCACGCGCGGGGAAGCGGGGAAGGACAAGGGGAACACGAAGGCGGTGTGGATCTACGACCTGCGGGCGAACATGCCGGCGTTCGGGAAGCGGACGCCGCTCACGCGGCAGCACTTCGCGGAGTTCGAGAAGGCGTTCGGGAGCGATCCGTACGGGAAGAGCAAGCGGAAGGATCAGGGGGCGGAGGGGCGGTTCCGGCGGTTCACGCGGGAGGAGATCCGGGCGCGGGGGGATAACCTCGATATCGCGTGGCTCAGGGACGAGAGCGTGCACGGGGCGGATGACCTGCCGGAGCCGGAGGAGATCGCGGCGGAGATCCTGGAGAAGCTCAGGGTGGCGATGGAGGAGATGGAGGGGCTTCAGGCGGAGCTGGGGGTGGAGGCGTGAGTGACGAGCTTCCGAAGGGGTGGATGGTCGTTCGCTTAGGGGATCTGGCGGACGACGTTCGCAACGGGATATCGACCAAACCTGCAGACGACGGCACTCATCCTATTCTCAGGATCAGCGCCGTTCGCCCGATGCGCCTGGACATTGCTGACACCCGATTTCTCGGTGGCTCCTCGGAGCAATGGGCTTCGTATTCAGTACACAAGGACGACCTTCTCTTCACGCGCTACAACGGCAATCCTCAGCTCGTCGGTGCATGCGCACTGGTGAGGGAGGAGCCGGAGTGGCCGCTATTCTATCCCGACAAACTCATCCGTGTCCGGGTGCGCCGCGCCATCGTCGAGCCCTCGTTCATCGAAAAGGTCGTCAGTGTCGGCATTTCTCGCGCTGCGATTGAGGCAAAGACGAAGACTTCTGCCGGTCAAGTAGGCATTGCTGGAGGTGACCTGAAGGATGTTCCGCTCCTGCTTCCTCCTGTTGCCGAGCAGCGCCGCATCGTCTCCAAGATCGAGGCTCTGACCACCAAGAGCCGCCGCGCCAAGGAGGCGCTCGACGCCATCCCCGCGCTCCTCGCTCGCTTTCGAAAGGCCGTGCTCGCAGCCGCCTTCCGCGGCGATCTCACGGCAGACTGGCGGGAGAAGAACCCCGACGTGGAGCCGGCCGAGGAGCTGCTCAAGCGGATCCGCGCCGAGCGGCGGCGGCGGTGGGAGGAGGCGGAGCTCGCCAAGATGCGGGCGAAGGGGAAGGTGCCGGGGGACGATCGGTGGAAGGAGAAGTACGAGGAGCCGGCGCCGGTGGACGCGAGCGAGCTGCCGGAGCTGCCGGAGGGGTGGGAGTGGGCTCCCCTGGGCGAGCTGGCCTGGGATACCGGATACGGGACCTCGGAGAAGTGTGATTACAGCGGCATAGGCGCTCCGGTACTTCGAATCCCCAATATCGCAAAAGGAAAATTGGATTTAGCCGATCTGAAGCGAGCGCTTCGTCGTGGCGATCTGAATCCTGATGACGCTATACATCCAGGGGATCTACTAATCGTCAGGACGAACGGCAGCAAGGATCTTATCGGACGAGCAGCACTTGTCCATGAGCGCCTCCCGGAACCGCACTATTTCGCATCCTATCTCATACGGTTTCGCCTCTTGCCGTTCAACCAACTTCCGGCGTGGATCGCAATGATCTGGAGCTCGCCCCATATCCGAGATTTCATCGAGGGCATGGCTGCAACTTCAGCCGGTCAGTACAACGTCAGCCTTGGCAGCCTGAATCGCTTACCCCTTCCAGTCCCGCCAATGGAGGAGCAGGACGAGATTATTAGGAACCTTACAAGATCGATGGTCGTCGTCGAGCGCTTGGAGACTCTTATGGGCAACATACGGGAACAGGTGGGTACAGTCGACCGCTCCATCCTCGCCAAAGCCTTCCGCGGCGAGCTCGTCCCCCAGGACCCGAACGACGAACCCGCCTCGGTCCTCCTCGAGCGCCTCCGCGCCGAGCGCGCGCAGAACGGCAAGCCCACGAACGGCGCCGGCCGCCGCCGCGCCGCCGCCTCCCCGCCCCCTGCCCCCTCCGACCCCGCCGGTCGAACGGCGGAGCCCCAGGCAAGCCGCCGAGGCCAAGCGCCAGCGCGCTCTCGCGGGTAGCCAGCGGTTCCTCGTGCCGCCCTCCCCGCGGCCGTGCTCCGCGCAGCGGTGCCACGCGACAGGACCGTCGCTGATGCCCTTGCAGAGGGCCAGCCCGCGGCGTCGCCCCGTGCCGCCCCCGGGGGCGACGCAGGACGAGGACGAGCGGCCGCGCACGGCCCCGAGCCCCGGATGCGCTCCGCGATCCGCCGCGAGGCGGTCCCGAGCCCTGACGGCCGCTCGGCCTTGCGGTCCCGAGGGGGTCCCGACCCCTCGCGCGCGCTCTGATTTGCGGTCCGGAGGGCTCCGGACCCCCCTTCCGGCACAACGAACAGCGCCTCCGGGGGGTCGATGGCACAGAAAATCGAAAGAAATGGCAACGTCTGACACAAATTCACCCCCTGAAGACGCTCTGCATTGCATCCGGGGGTGCACTGGCACGCGGTGTGTCGCAATGCATTGCGTTTGTGCCAGTGCCAGCGCACCCTCACCTGACACAGATCAGGGTCGTCCTGGCACAGATCCGGGGCGCTGTACGCTCCGAGGCGGCAGGGAGATCGAGACGGGGCGGAAGTGCCAGCGACAGCGGCGCCGCCGTCGGAGGGGCGTGCTCCCGGGGCGGGACCACGAGGGAATGCGGGAGCCACGACCGGGGAAGAGCATCCCCGGTCCGGTTCCTCTGCCCGGTCGCGGGGCGCTCCACGGGCACGCGCCCGAGACGTGCCGCCCCCCCCGGGGCGTACAGGGTCGCGCGCTCAGGAGCTGGTCGTGGCGAGGAGCTCCCGGGCGTCGCAAACAACCGCAGCGCGACGGATCCAGCGGTCCAGCTCGGCGAGGTCCGTGCTCGCGAGGACGCGCTCCCGCACCTCGGCGGGGACCTCCAGCCCGCGGGCCTCGAGGAAGGCGAGCACGTCGTGCGCCTTGGCCTTCAGGGTGCCCTCCCGCACCCCTTCCTCCCGGCCCTTCGCCACGTAGCCGCGCGCGAACTCACTCTGAAACTCGTATCCGCTCTTCATCATCGCCTCCAGCATCCGCCTCGCCGCTGCGTTCAGCGAGGATAGCACCACGTCCGCGTACAAGGCGCGCCGCTCCTGGTCGAGTCCGGCCGCCGCCGTCAGGAACGCCACCCCGATCGCCTCCGCCGCCTCGCCCTGCCCGTGCGCCATCGCCGACAGCACCGCCACCTCGGGCGCGGCCTTCGCCTGCTCGGCGTCCGTGACGACCGGGACGCCCTCGGGCCCGAGCACCAGCGGCCTCAGCGTCAAGCCGGGGTGGCCCGTCTCGATCGGCCGCGAGCACCAGCGCACCATCTCCGGGTCGATCGTCACGACCAGGAGCCGGGTCGGGCAGCGGTGCCGGGCCCTCGTCAAGATGACGTACGCCGGCCACACGTATGGCTTGTCCGGGTCCACGCCGAGCTGGACCTCCACCACGATCGCCATCGCCGGCCGCTGCTGCGCGCCGACCAGCAGCACGATGATGACATCCGCCCGGCGGGTCGAGGGCACGATCTCGGTGAGGTCGGAGGACTCGACGCGCGCCTCCGTGAACGTCGGGACCGGCTGGCCGAGCGCGTCCCGCAGCATCTCGGCGGCCAGCGTCGGCCGGTTCTTGAACAGCTCTACCAGGGCTTCATGGGTCATTGAGGGCATCGGGGGGTCTCCCGGCAAGTCACATCCACACTGGAGCTCAGGCAGCGCGCCAGGCTCGTGCGGTGTCTCCCGCAGGGGCCGGAGCAACTACCTCCCGTTCTTGAATTCCGGCCGGCTCGCCAGGTTGGTCACCCGGAATGACCGTGGGAGCGCCGTGGGCCCCGACGTCAGGGCACGGGACTCCACGAAAGGGACGGCGTATCGGTAAGTCGAGCGTCGGCCGCCGAGGCCGGGCTGCAGCGTGAGTGCCTGGCCTGAGCCCCACGAGAGCGGCCGCAGGCGGGGCGCGGCGACCCAACGCGGCGGGAGCGCGCCGCCTCGCCAGCGTCGGCGCGCGGTGCCCGCCCGCGGCAAGCGCGGCGCGGCGCGCGGTGCCCGCCCTCGGCAAGCGCGGCGTCGCTGGAAGCTACCGGCAATGCAGAGCAGGCGCCGACGCGCTCACGCGGCCAGCAGGGCCGGCGCCCGGGTTCACAGGCTGGCAGCGAGCCGGTGCCGAGCCTCGGTGGTCTCGAGGGGCTGCTTCCAGGACCGGGAAGCGCGCTCGATCACCGCGAGGACGACATCGACGTTCAGGAGCCGTTGATGGCGAGAAGCTCTGTCGCGTGGTGGACGACCGCCGCGCGGCGGATCCAGCGGTCGAGCTCGGCAACGTCGGTGCTCGCGAGGACGCGCTCCCGCACCTCGGCGGGGACCTCCAGCCCGCGGGCCTCGAGGACGGCGAGCACGGCCTGCGCCTTGGCCTTCAGGGTGCCCTGCTCGACGCCCTTCGCCACGTAGCCGCGCGCGAACTCACTCTGAAACTCGTATCCGCTCTTCATCATCGCCTCCAGCATCCGCCTCGCCGCTGCGTTCAGCGAGGATAGCACCACGTCCGCGTACAGGGCGCGCCGCTCCTGGTCGAGTCCGGCCGCCGCCGTCAGGAACGCCACCCCGATCGCCTCCGCCGCCTCGCCCTGCCCGTGCGCCATCGCCGACAGCACCGCCACCTCGGGCGAGGCCTTCGCCTGCTCGACGTCCGTGACGACCGGGACGCCCTCGGGCCCGAGCACCAGCGGCTTCAGCACCCAGCCAGGGTGCCCCGTCTCGATCGGCCGCGCGCACCAGCGCACCATCTCCGGATCGATCGTCACGACCAAGAGCCGGGTCGGGCAGCGGTGCCGGGCCCTCGTCAAGATGACGTACGCCGGCCACACGTACGGCTTGTCCGGGTCCACGCCGAGCTGGACCTCCACCACGATCGCCATCGCCGGCCGCTGCTGCGCGCCGACCAGCAGCACGACGATGACATCCGCCCGGCGGGTCGAGGGCACGATCTCGGTGAGGTCGGAGGACTCGACGCGCGCCTCCGTGAACGTCGGGACCGGCTGGCCGAGCGCGTCCCGCAGCATCTCGGCGGCCAGCGTCGGCCGGTTCTTGAACAGCTCCACCAGCGCTTCATGGGTCATTGAGGGCATCGGACCGTTTCTCGGGGGTTTGCAGCCATGCTCGATCTCCAGGCGGCGTGCCTGGCGCCTGCGGCGGCCCCGCACGGAGCGCGGAGCAACCGCCTCCCGCTCCTGAATTCCGGCCAGCTCGACGGGTTGGTCACGCCGTGTGGCGGCCGTGCGCCCCGACGTCAGGGCACGGGGCTCGACGAGGGATCGAGGCAGAGGGCTTCCCGTGGGGCCGCCGCCGGGATACGACTGGAGCGTGAGGCGCGCGATGGCACGCTGGACCCTCCGGACCCTCCTCCTCGCGGCGCTCGCCCCGGCGTGCGGCCCCGCGCCCGTGGACCCCGCCACCCCGGCGGACGACGAGGACCTCCCCCGGCGCGCCGCGAACGCGGCGATCGCCGCGCTGGCGAATCGCAACTTCGACGTCCGCGACTGCGCCGCCTCCCGGGCGCGGCTCGTCGAGGAGCCGGGGGCGCGCTTCGGCACGCCCCCGGGCGACCGGTGCGGCATCCTCGTCGCGCGCAGGAGCGACCGGACCTGGCTCGTCGTCGTCCGCTCCGCGCTGCCGTCGAGCTCCGCCGGGGCGCGGGCGATCGTGACCGTGCTCCCCGAAGCCCAGGGCGTCAGCGCGATCGAGTACGCTCCCCCCTGATCGATCCGGGCGGCCGCTCAGGCGAGCCCCCAGCCGCTCACGCCAGCCCCATCTCCTCGAAGCCGCGCTGGATAGACGAGATCCGCGGCCCAGCGCGCGCCGAGTTGCCGGCCCGCGGCGCCGCCCAGACCGCCGCGCAGCGCGGCGCAGGCCAGGCTGCCACCCGGGCGGAGCCGGTGGGCTCGGGCCGGGGCTCAACGACGAGCCGGCGCCCGCGGCCGCGATCGAGCGCCAGAGTCGAAGCGGGCCCGGCGCGATGCCGGCCTTCGACGAAAAGGAGATCTCGGACGCGGACGTGGACGCGATCGTGGACTACATGCTGGCCATCAGGACCTACGAGGAGGACGATCGAGCGCGCGCCCCGGTCAGGCGCGCTCGGCGCCGCGCCGCCCCACGCCGGCCGCGTCAGGCGGACGGGCCGCCGCCCCGAGGTCGACGCCACGCAGCGCCAGGGGGCGCACCAGGAACAGAGGGAGAGCCCGGACATGGCGGCCATTCGCGGCGTGATCTTCGATGTCGATGGCACCCTGGTCGACAGCAACGACGCGCACGCGCGCTCGTGGGTCGATGCGCTGAAGGAGCTCGGGCACGACGCCCGGTTCGACGAGGTGCGGCGGCTCATCGGGATGGGGGGCGACAAGCTCCTCCCGGAGGTGACGGGCATCTCCAGCGACAGCCCGGAGGGGAAGCGGATCACCGAGCGCGTCTCGGAGATCTTCATGAAGCAGTATCTGCCCGAGATCCGCGCGCTCCCGGGCGCGAAGGAGCTCCTGGAGGCGCTCCGCCGCCGCGGGATCAGGATCGCGGTCGCCAGCTCGGCCCGGCAGGAGAAGCTGCGCAAGCTGCTCGAGATCGCGGGCGGCGACGGGGTGGTCGAGAGCGCCACGTCGGCGAGCGACGCCGAGCAATCCAAGCCGGATCCCGACATCGTGCAGGCGGCGCTCGACAAGCTGGGGCTCGCCGCCGACGAGGTCGTGATGATCGGCGACACGCCCTACGACATCGAGGCGGCGGGCAGGGCCGGCCTGCGCACGATCGCCGTCCGCTCGGGCGGCTGGCCCGACAGCGGCCTCGCGGGCGCCCTCGCGATCTACGACGATCCAGCCGACCTCCTCGCGCGCCTCGACACCTCGCCCCTGGCCGGGGGCGCGGGCGATTCACCCCCGCCGTAGGCCCGCCCCGAGGGCCGGGCCGATCGGGCGCGCCTCCCCTCGCCGAGCGCCCACGACGCCGCCCCGCTCAGCGCGCGATCTGATCGAGCAGCACCTCGTGCGCCACCGGCTTGACCAGGTGGGCATCGCACCCGGCCTCCCTGGACCTGCGCCGGTCGTCGTGCTGCCCGTAGCCGGTGAGCGCGACGATCCGCAGCGCGCGCTCGCCCTGCTCCTCGCGCAGCCGCCGGGCGACCTCGTAGCCGTCGATGTCCGGCAGCCCGATGTCGAGCAGGATCACCTCGGGCGCGAAGCGCCGCGCCGTCTCCAGCGCCGACGGCCCGTCGTGGGCCAGCGCGACCGCGTGCCCCGCCTGCTCCAGGAGGAGCGAGAGGCCCTGCGCGTGGTCGCGGTTGTCGTCCACCACGAGCACCCGGCGCGCGAGCCCGCGCCGGGGCGGCGCGGCCTGCTCCCGCGGACGCGCGGGCTCCTCCGTGACCGGCAGGCGCACCGTGAGCTCGCTGCCCCGCCCCTCCCCCTCGCTCGCCGCCGACACCGCGCCCCCGTGCATCTCCACGAGCCGCTTCACCAGCGTGAGCCCGATCCCGAGCCCGCCGCGCGAGCGGTCGAGCGTCGGGTGCGCCTGCTCGAACAGGTCGAAGATGCGCGGCAGCATCTCCGCGGGGATCCCGATCCCCGTGTCCCTCACCCGGATCGCCACCCCCGCGCCCTCGCGGCCGGCCGTGAGCCAGATCCGCCCGCCCTCGCGCGTGTACTTCGCGGCGTTCGTGAGCAGGTTGACGATCACCTGCTCCAGGCGCGCCGGGTCGCCGAACACCCAGTACGGCCCCTCGCCCGCCGCCACCGAGAGCTCGTGCCTCGACGCGTCGATGATCGGCCCGGCCGCCGCCACGGCCTGGTGGATGACGTGGCGGAGATCGATCGGCTCCTTCTTCAGCACGATCTTGCCGCGCGTGATCCGCGAGACGTCGAGCAGGTCGTCGACCATGCGGCCGAGCTGCCGTAGCTGCCGCTGCATCACCGACAGCGCCCACGCCCGCCGCGCCTCGGGCACCGAGGGGAGCTGCGTCACGCCGAGCGCGAACTGCATGGCCGAGAGCGGGTTCCGCAGCTCGTGCGCCAGCATCGCGAGGAACTCGTCCTTGCGGCGATCGGCCTCCCGCAGCGACTCCTCCGCCCGCTTCCGCTCGGTGATGTCGATGTTCATCCCGACCCACTCGCGCACGCGCCCGTCGCGGTCCACGACGGGCACCGCCCGCGCCAGCGTGAGGCGATAGCCGCCGTCGGCGGAGCGGACCCGGTACTCCGTCTCGTAGCGCGACATCGTCGCGATCGCGTGCGTCCAGCGCTGCAGGGTGCGCTCGCGGTCGTCCGGGTGAACGGACTCCAGCCAGCCGAGGCCGAGCATCTCTTCAGGCCGCTGGCCGGTCATGGCGTACCAGCACGGCGACTCGCTGGTGGTGAGCCCGTCCGGCGACGTGATCCAGACCGTCTCCGCCGTGGCCTCGACCAGGCACCGGTAGCGGTCCTCGCTCCGGCGCAGCGCCTCCTCGGCCCGCTTGAGCCCCGTGATGTCGATGATGATCCCGACGGTGCGCACCGGCGTCCCGTCCTCGTCCCAGATCATCGCGCCGCGCACCGCCACCCAGCGGATCTCGCCGTCCTTGCGGACGTAGCGCTTCTCGCTGCGCCACTCGCGCTTCCATTCGCGCGCCACCTGCTCGTACCGGGCGTGGTCCATCGCGCGATCCTCGGGGTGCGTGAGGTCGAAGAAGGTGCGCTCCAGGAGCTCCTCCTCGGAATAGCCCGTCAGCTCGCAGAACTCCCGGTTGGCCCGCAGGATCCTCGCCGTCGCCGGCTCCCCCTGGGCCAGGGCCACCCCGGCCTGCTCGAGCGCCGCATAGAGCTCGCCCCCGCTGAACAGGTCCGAGGAAGGTCCCCCGGGAGCGGGGCAAGCCCGCCCGGGGTCCGAGGCCTCGATGCGGGGCGGCGCCGCGATGTCCGTGCTTTTCCGCCGGTCTTGAGCCGATCTCACGCCCCCCCGTGACGCCTCCCCCGAAGCGCCGGCCAGCGTGCCGACGGCTGAGCGCGCGACGTCGCGCACATCGTAGATCAACGGCGCGCCGCTTGCAGCGCTTGTCGCGGGGGGATCGATCGAGCGGGGCGCCGGACGGCCACGCCCGCAGGCCCGCGACGGCCGCGACCGCAGGCCCGCGACGGCCGCGACCGCAAGCCCGCGACGGCCGCGACCGCAGGCGTGGACGCGCTCGCCCCTGCATCGCGTCCCCTCGTCCGGCTGGGCATGAACACGCTGCGGCCTGCCGATGAGGAACTCTTCACCCGCCGCGCCGGGACACGGTAGCATCTCGTCGCTTCGGACCCTCAACCCATGACAGCGAGCGCGCGCGGACGCGGCGCCCGCACGACGTACAGCACCCCCTATGAAGCTTGCGATTATCTCAGGCAGTCACCGCGCCGGATCCGAGTCGGGCAAGGTCGCCCGCTACGTGCAGCACAAGCTGACCTCGGTCACCGACGTGGCCTCCACCTACTCGCTCGATCTCGCCGACAACCCGCTCCCGCTCTGGGAGCCGGAGGTGTGGCAGCCTTCCGAGAAATGGGAGCGCCTCTGGTCCCCCATCTCCGCGCAGCTCGCCTCGTCCGACGCCTTCGTCGTCGTGACGCCGGAGTGGGGCGGCATGGTCCCCGCCGGGCTGAAGAACTTCTTTCTCCTCTGCAATCGCGGCGAGCTCGCGCACAAGCCCGCGCTCATCGTCTCGGTCTCCGCGGGCCCCGGCGGCACCTATCCTGTCGCCGAGCTGCGCATGAGCAGCTACAAGAACACCTATCTCTGCTACATCCCGGATCACGTGATCATCCGCAACGTGCGCGAGCTCCTCAACGACGTGTCGGCGCCGCAATCCGCTGACGACGAGCGCATCCGCGAGCGGCTCCACTACGCCCTGGGGATCCTCGTGCAGTACGGGAAGGCGCTGAGGCAGGTGCGCGCGAGCGGGCTCATCGACCTGGCCAAGTACCCCTTCGGGATGTAAGGCGACGGGGCGCCCGGCGCGGCGGGCCTCGGCCGGCGTGCGCACGCCGTCCCTCGCCGCTCCCGGCCTGCGCGCCGCCCGCGCCTCGCGGATCTCCACCGCCTCCGATCTCCGTGGACGAGCGCGCGGAGGGCGTCGTGGTCGTGATCGCCGGCGTGCCGTCCGAGCCGCTGCCTCCCGCCGATCCCGTCCCCGGAGCGGCGTCGCGGCGAGGATCGCGCTACGCGTCGCTGGCCAGGGATTTTCCCTGCGCGTCGAGGGCGGCCTTGAGGATCCTGATCGCCTTCGGCCCTACGCCGTGAAGGGCGAGGAGCTGGGCCTCCGAGAACCTCGTGACCTGCTCCAGGCGCGAGATGCCGATGGTCGCGAGCGCTCGCGTCGCTGGCTTCCCGATCCCCTTGGGAAGCGCGGACTCTGGCTGTTCCTTCACTCGATCCGGCATGCGGCCCATCCCAGGTCGGTCACCGGCTCACGAGCTGACGTCCAGCGGCGTCGTCGAGGCCCGGCCTCACGACCGCAGGATGCCAGGGCCGCGCTCGCGGCACAAGATCGCGCGCGCGGCCAGGCTGCCGCTGCCCCGCGGGGCTCGGGTGCTCGCCGCGCGGGGTGGGCTACGGCGGCAGCTCCTCGAACCGAGGGAGCGCGTCCGTGATCGTATGCCAGGCCGCCTTCGAGCCGACGTAGATGTGGTGATCGGGTCGACGCGCCGGTACGCCGGAGAGCGCGCCGAGCTGCACGTGTGCGAATCTGTGCTCGCGCGTCACGTCGACCATGGGCGAGAAACACCGCTCGCAGAGGCAGCGGTACCCATCCTCGGATTCGTCGACCTTCAAGAGCTGGTCGCGCCCGTCGGCGATGCGGACCTTGTCGATCTCGATCCCGCCGATGGAGGCGCAGGCCGCGCCGGTACGCCGCCGGCACCGCGAGCAGTGGCAGTAGAACGCATAGAGGAACGCATCCTCGACCTCGAAACGCACGGCCCCGCAGTAACAGCTACCGTTCAGCACAGGTCCTCCATCTCCCTCAAGCGCTTCTCCAGAAAGCGCCGCTCCGCCTCCTGGGCCGTGAGCTCGAGCGCGCGCCGGTACGCGGCGCGGGCATCCTCATGGCGGCCGAGCTTTCGCAGGAGATCGGCGCGCGCCGAGTGCAGGAATCGGTAATCGCGGAGCTCGCCGCGCGCGTCGAGCGCGTCCAGGAGCTCGAGGCCCGCCTCCGGGCCGGCGTGCTGGCTGACGGCGACCGCTCGGTTGAGCTCGACGACGGGCGTCCTGTCCGCGGTCAGCAGCAGATCGTACACGCGGACGATCCCGCCCCAGTCCGTCGAGGCGCTGTCCGGCGCCGTGGCGTGCTTGGCCGCGATGGCAGCCTGCAGCGTGTACGTCCCGACAGGGGGACGGGCCCAGGCGTGGCGCAGCAGGCTGACGCCCTCGGCAATCTGCGCCCGATTCCAGCGCGTTCGATCCTGGTCCGCGAGCAGCACCACGTCGCCCGTGCTCGACACGCGCGCCTCACGACGCGCGTCGTGCAACAAGAGCAGGGACAGGAGCCCGAGCGCATCCGGCTCGGGCAAGAGCTCGGCGAGCAGGCGCGCGAGCGCGATCGCCTCGGCGCAGAGATCGCCGCGGGTCAGGCGCGCCCCGGTGGAGGCGGCGTATCCCTCGTTGAACACGAGGTAGATCACGTGCAGGACGACATCCAGCCGCGCGGGCAGCTCTGCCGCCTCGGGGATCTCGTACGGGATCGCCTCCTCGCGGATCTTTCGCTTGGTGCGCACGATGCGCTGCGCGATCGTCGCCGGCCTCGCCAGAAACGCAGACGCGATCTCCTCGGTCGTGAGCCCACACACCTCGCGCAGGGTGAGGGCGATTTGCGCGTCCGCGCCGAGGGAGGGATGACAGCAGGTGAAGATGAGCCGCAGGCGATCGTCCTTTAGCGCCGGCGGCCCGATATCGACCGGCATCGAAGCCTCCATCCGGCGCGCGAGCTCGCCCTGCGCGCGATCGAACCGGGCGCGCCGGCGCAGCCGGGCCAGCGCGGTGAGCCGGCCGGTCGCGACCAGCCAGGCCCGCGGGTGATGCGGCACGCCGTCGCGCGGCCACTGCTCGGCCGCGGCGAGGAAAGCGTCGTGCAACGCCTCCTCGGCGAGGTCGAAATCCCCGAGCAGGCGGATCAGCGTCGCGAGCGCGCGGCGCGATTCCGCGCGGTACAGCGCGCCGACGTCGATCACCGGCCTCCGCCCTCCGGGGTCGGGATCTCGTAGATCGGGCGCACCTCGATGGTCCCCAGCGCGGCGAGCGGGATGCCAGATGCGATGCGGATCGCCTCGTTCAGGTCGCGCGCCTCGATCAGGAGGAAGCCGCCGAGCAGCTCCTTGGTCTCGGCGAAGGGCCCGTCCGTCGTCGAGACCTGGCCGCCCCGGACCTTGACCAGCACGGCGCTGTCGGGCGACTGGAGCGCCTCGGCGGCCAGCAGATGACCGCCGGCGCTCAGCTCCTCATCGTAGGCGGTGGAGCGAGCGTCCAGCGTGCGCTTCTCCTCGTCGGTCAACGAGCTCAGCGCGTCGGGAGCGAAATGTACGAGACAGACGTACTTCATGAGGACCTCCAGCCCTGGGTTGCCCTTGGTTCAAGATGGTGCGGTCAGCCCCTGGTTGCCCGGCGAGCCCTCGGATCGACACCGGTCGCGCGGGTCGGTGCATTTTTGTCGGACATGCCCCTCCCTCCGCGCCGCCGCGAGGAAACCCCGGGGGGGTCTGACGCCAGCCATGTATATAAGCCGAAGCACAACAGATCCGTGACGGCGCCAGACGGCGCCGTGCCCTGGATCGTCGACCACGCCAACGACGGCGTGGACGGCGGGTGAGAGACGAAGCGCACGATGCGCGAGCAGAAGCTCACCTGGAGCGAGGAGGGCAGGCCGAGGGTCGGCGTGCCCGTTGCTACCGAGGTCGAGATCCCCGTTCCCTCGGGGGGACGACAGCCGCCGAGGCGGTCGTGCGCAGCGCACGCGTGCCGCCGCGGCCGGTCATCGTTACTTGCGCCGGCTGGCCAGGAAGGCCTGGAACGACTGGGCGGCTTCGGCCTCGACCTTCTGCACGTGGGGGCGCTGTCGCAGCAGCGCGAAGTAGCTGTGCAGCTGCGGCCAGTCGTCGTAAGGATCCTTGCCGGAGAGCGTCTTGAGCACCATGCCGGCGAGCGGCATGACCGTGATCGCGGCGATATCTGCGTAGGTGAGCTCGCTGCCGACGATGTGAGGGCTGAACTTCGCCATGCGCTTGAGGCCGTTGATGCCGCGCTGGACGCCCTGCTGCGCGTGGGCGACCTGCTCGGGCGTCGTGCTCGCGCCGAAGAACGCGGCGGGCAGCAGGGGGCGAATCGGGCCGTCGATGCTGGAGTCGATGACGGACATGATCGCGCGACACTGCGCCGCCTCCCAGGGGTCGGCGGGCAGCAGGCGGTTCTCCTTCGGTCCGATGGCCTCGATGTACTCGACGATCGGCTGGGACTCGATGAGATAGTCGTCGGAGCCCGATCGCTTGATGAACGGGATCCTGCCCAGCGGGCTCTTCTCCAGGAACGCCGGGTCCTGGGACGGCGGCGCCTGCTCCTCCACGAAGGGGATTCCCTTCTCGAGCAGGGCGAGCTTCACCTTGTTGTAATAGTTGCTCAACGCGATGCCATAGAGCGTGATCATCGGAAGTCCTCCTGCTTTCAGGACGGCCTAGCAGACCGGAGGTCCCCCCTCGCTGTCAAGGCGATCGCCGATGTGACTCGGGCGGTGGCCCTGCGCCAGGAGGAGCGCGCCCCAAGAGCGCGTCCCCACCATCGCAAACATGGCCCTCGCGGCGGGGGCGACCCGACCCGGCGACCGGCGACCCGGGGGGCGACCCGAACCAGGTTGGCGACCGGCGACCCGGGCGACCCGGGCGACCCGAACCCGACCGGCGACCCGGGCGACCCGGGGGGCGACCCGAACCGGGGCGACCCGAACCAGGTTGGCGACCGGGGCGACCCGAACCAGGTTGGCGACCGGGGCGACCCGACCCAGGTTGGGGCGACCCCACCCGAACCAGGTTGGGGGGCGGGCGGCAGGTGGGGGAGCGACCCCGGGCGACCCGAACCAGGTTGGGGTGGGGGGGGGCAACCTGAACCAGGTCGGTGCGGGGCAACCTGAACCAGGTTGCGCGGCGACCCGAACCAGGTTGAGCCCGGCCACCCGTCCCGGGTTGGGCGACCCGGGGCGACCCGACCCAGGTCGAGCCCAGCCACGGGCGACCCGACCCAAGTTGAGCCCAGCCCGGAGCCCAGCCCCGACCCAAGTTGAGCCCAGCCCGCAAGTTGAGCCCAGCCCGAGCGCAGCCCGACCCAGGCTGCCAGCGCAGCTACCCAGACTGCCAGCGCAGCTCGCGTCCTCGGGCGAGCGTGGCGGAATCCGGCGACAACTGGCGGCCGCCACCCCACGAGCGGCACAAGTCCTTGAAATAACTCACGCCGGCCCGCGGCACGACGCTTGTCTGTGCACTCCGCCCATGAGCCAGCCTCGCGAGATCGTTCCAGGCGCGACCTACCTCCTCACCCGTCGGGTCCTGCGCCGGCACCTCCTGTTGCGCCCCGATGCGGCCATCAACCAGCTGTTGGTCTACGCCCTCGCGGTCTCGGCCCGCCGTTATGGCGTCGAGGTCCATGCTCTCTGCGCGATGTCGACGCATCTGCACCTGGTCGTGACCGATGTGCAAGGTGTGCTGCCACGCTTCCTGCAGTTCTTCCATCGCCTCTTCGCGCTGGGCACCAAGGTGCTGCGCAATTGGGAGGGACCGGTATGGGACCATGAACCCACGAGTGTGGTACGGCTGCTGACGCAGGCGGCGATGGTCGAGAAGATCGCCTACGTGCTCGCGAACCCCGTTGCCGCTGGCCTGGTCCGGCACGCGAGAGAATGGCCGGGCGTCAAAGTGGATGCCGGGGAGCTCGGCCGTGGCGTGCTCCACGCGACGCGCCCCTCAGCATATCTCGATCCCGAGAATCCCCAGTGGATCGAGCAAGCAGCACTCCCGCTCGCGCTGCCGCCGGACATTGATCAGGAGGCCGCGGAGGGCTTTCGCCATCAGGTCGCTGCCGAGATCGAGCGCCTGGAAGCGCAGGCGCATGCCGAGGCGGAGCGGCAAGGGATCGGCTTCCTGGGCGCCGAGCGAGCCAGCGAGGTCTCCCCGTACGAGCGAGCCACGAGCTTCGAGCGGCGGCGTGAGCGCAACCCGACATTCGCGGTCGGCCGTGAACAGGGAGACGCATGGCGAGCCGCTGCTGCCGCCGTGCGAGCGTTCCGTTCGTCGTACCGCGCGGCGCTGGAACGATGGCGTGCCGACGTTCGCAGCGCCCTGTTTCCGGCGGGAACGTGGTGGATGCGCGTGTTTCACGGCGCCTCTCTAAGCAGCACCTGTGCCATCGACGTGACGCTCGCCGCATGAGCCGCGCCGCTCACGCACGAAGCGTGCGCGAAGCACCGGAGACCCTTCCGGTGCCGATGGAATCGTTCCGCTCCGCGAGACGAGCTTAGCACCGCGCCGCCTGCGTTCGTCCTGGGTTGCACACCGCTGGCTGCGGTCGGCTTCGGTAGGCCCAGAGAGAGTGCTCGCCATGCGGGGTGAGGGACGGGTCGCGTCTGAACCCAATCGACGAGAACGTCCGCTGCGTCAGCTTCCGCTACAGCACGGATGTGCGCAGCCCTGAGGAGGCGCTCGATAGGCGCCGCCGGAACGCGCCCCCCGCGGAGCGCGCGAGGAGGAGATGAGGGAGCACGGCTTTCCCGCCTACACAACCTCGGTGGGTTGGCTCGGCTACTCGGAGGCCAAGCTGCGCCGCCTGTGCCGCGAGGGAATCGCGCGCGGCTTGTCGCATTTCAAGATCCAGCTTGGAGCGAGCGTCGGCGACGACACCCGCAGGACACAGATCGTCCGTGACGAGATCGGAGAGTATCGCAAGCTCATGATGGATGCCAATCAGGTGTGGGACGGCGGTCAAACCATCGCCAGCATGCAGCGGCTCGCTGCGTTCGAGCCATAATGGATCGAGGAGCCCACGAGCCTTGACGATATTGTCGGCCACGCCGCGATTCCGAGAACGATCTCGCCAATCGGCGTGGCCCGCCAACCAGGACGGGTTGCCCCCGGGTTGCCCCGACCCGGGTTGCCCCAACATCGGGTTGCCCCAACATGGGTCGGGTCGCCGCCCAACCTGGGTCGCCGCCGCAACCTGGGTCGGGGCGCCGCCGCCCCGCCGCAACCTGGGTTGGGGCGCCGGGGTTGGGGCGCCGCCGCCAACCTGGGTCAGGTCGGGTTGCCCCAACCTGGGTCGGGTCGCGGGTTGGGTCAGGTCGGGTTGCCCCAACCTGGGTCGGGTCGCGGGTTGCCCCGACCTGGGTCGGCTCGCCGACCCAGGGTCGGGTCGCCGCCGGGTCGGGTCGCCGGCCCGATCACCGCGGGACCACGATCACGTCCTCGCAGGTGAAGTCGACCCCCAGGGACACCTCGACGTCAGCCTGCACCACGGCGCACGTGTCATCGCAGAGCACGATCGCCGTCGGGCTCGCGGCGTCGTCGTAGCGCCATGTCCCCTCGGCCGCGCATTCCTGGTCGTACACGAGGGTCACCGGGGTGTTGCTCGTGGCGCTCGTGTACGTCACGTTGACCTTCTGCTTGTCGAACGTCCTCCCATCGGGCGGCGGCGGGATCGGGATCGTGCACGACACGGCAGCGCCACGGATCTTGTCGACGGCCGCCTTGAACGTGGCCGCGGTCTGCTTGGGGTCGCCGGTGTCGATGATGAACGCCTCTCCCGTGCCGCCTGCCGCGGCGATCTCCTGCAGGTTGGTGAGGCTCGGCGGTGCGTCCTCCACCGGCGGATTGTTGACCCCGACCACGAAGGTCGAAATGCCGCTGGCGTGCGCCGCCTCGACGTGCTCCACGACGGCCTCGATCCTGTCCGCCTCCGGGCGCCCCTCGCGGCTGCACAGCTCCGGATAGCCATCGGTCACGAGCACGATCGCATATTTCCCGGGGTTCTGCTGCCGTTGCGCCTCGACGAACGCGATCGTGCCTTCCATCACGAATGCCGTGGGCGTGCCCATGCGCCAGCTCGTGTCGTCCGGAGGCGTGACGGCATCGATCGCCTCTCCGAACACAGGAGAGGGCAGCGGCGTCATCGCAACGTCCGGGGTCACGTACGTCTCCCCCGCGCACATCCGTCGCGCGCCGGGGAAGAACGTGAGCGACGCCCTGAACCCGGTGGACGCGGAATCCATGAAGAACTCCTTGGTCGCGGCGACGACGGGATCCCACTTGAGGGACTTGTCGCGCCAGGGCGCGTTGTTCGCTCCCATGCTGGCCGACACGTCGAACGCGAAGGCAAGGTACACCTGTTGAAACCCGGCTTCGGACGACTTGGTGGCGCAGGCCTCCCCTGCAGCCGTCGAGCCACCGCTGCTGGCGCTGCTCGCCTCCGAACCACCGCCCAGGCCCAGATCGCCATCACCGCCGAACACGTCGCCGGAACCGTCCCCGGTATCGCTGCCGGTCCCGCTGGCGGTGCCGCTGCCACTGCCGCTGGGGGTGCCGCTGCCGTGCTGCGGCGAGCCACCGCCGCCCTCGCCGCTGTCCGGGGCCCCGCTGCAGGCCACGCCGACCAGAGTCACCATTGACAAAGCAATGGCCATCGCAGGCAATCTCATAAACCAACTCCTCTTCGAGCGCATGCCAGCGCCGTGCACCGGCACGAAAGCACTTGAAAGCGAGAGGCTCCCGAAGGCGGAATTTTGCAGGACCGCGCCTCGCTGAAACCCCGGGACCGGCGGCGAGTATAATCGATGGTGCGGATCTGTGCGCGGGATACGCATCGGAAAAGATGCCGCGTTGCATTGCGACCCTCATGACGCAATGCGACCGCGACCACGCAGCGCCCCTGGATGGGTCAAGCGCCTCGTGGCGGGCCTCCCATCATACACCCCGCTGCATGCGCTCGGGACAGAGGGCGCCCTCGCAATCCGCCTTCGTGGAAAATCAGCGCTATCTCAGCATTTCACGCTCGACGGCTCGGGCCGCCCAGCGGTCTGTCAGATCGCGCCTCGACGGACCTGTCGAGCGAGACGACGCCGCCCTCGAAGCGGACCGGCGCGGTGAGCAGCGCGCGGAAGGCCTTGTATCCCGGCGCCCCCGGGCGGAAGGCGTGCAGGAAGACGTGGTGCCGCCCGTCGGCGCCGATGGCCACGGACGGGTGCCCTGGCCCCCACCACTCCGCGCTGGAGCTCAGGAGGATCTCCGACGACTTCCGGTACGGGCCCGTGGGCGTGTCCGCCACCGCCGCTCCGATGCCGTAGTGCGCGGTCGAGAAGTCATTGCCGGCGTAGAGCAGGTAATAGCGCCCGCCCTCCTGGGTGATCCAGACGCCCTCGATGAGGTGCGCCTCCCAGGGCTGGTCGTTCTCGAGGAGGACGGCGGGCCCACCCTCCAGCGTGCGTCCGTCCGCCGACAGCCGCTGGGCGTGGATGCGCGTCCTGAGCGCCCGTGAAATCATGGCGATCTCCGTCGCCTCCGCGCCGCCTGCCCGCGCCCGCAGGCTCTCCAGCCGCTCCGCGAGCTCCGTGAAGTGCGCTGTCGCCGCCTCGATCAGCGGCTGCAAGACGAAGAACTGCTCCATGGGCTCGAGCGTCTCCACCCACGGCCACAGCGTCAGCGTCAGGACCGCGGTGCGCTGGTCCTCGCCGGCATCGAAGAGCTCGCGCACCCGGTCGGGTTCGCGGTGGAGCATGGCGACCAGCCTCCGGGGCCACACGCCGTTGTCGTCCTTCTTCCAGACCAGCCAGGGCGCGCCGTGCGCGTCCACGAGGAGGTGGGAATCGAGCACGTCCCCCGTGACGATCGGCGCATCGTCGGGCTCGAAGGGGCCATCCGGGCGCTCGGATCGGGCGAGGCCGATCGCCAGCGAGCGGTCCTGCATGCGGGCCGTGAAGCAGACCCAGAATTCGCCCCTGACCCGGTGCATCTCGGGCGCCCAGAAATCCGCCTGGTTGACGCCGGTCAGCGTCCAGGCCGGCGTGCGCCCTTCCGGGAAGACGAAGCCAGTCAGCCGCCAGGTGGTCAGGTCGCTGGAGGCCAGGATGGGGAACGCGTTCGGCGCGTCGTTCGAGGTCACCAAAGACTCCGGCGTTCATGCGACGGGCTCTTCCTGTGATCCTCATGCTCAAGAGGGACGCGCGCCAGCACGTGAAGCGTCTTCCACGCAACGAACAATTTTCCACCCTCTCGGCTCCCGCGCCGGGTGAGCGCAGGGAGATCGCGGGCGAGAACGCGGAGGACTGCGCCCTTCTTGATAGCATGGTCGGATGTTCAGATCCGGGCGCCTCCCATGGTGCTCGTGATCAGATGGGCCGTGCGCGGGAATACTTGCTGAAAGATGTCTTGTGCTCGGATGCTTCCTGGCTCGCGCCCTTCCTTCTTCGGCGTCGCACTGCGTGCTGCTGCGCGTGTGGAGGCCGGCTGCGGAGGCGACGCCCCGCCCGGTAGCTCTTCGATCAGCGACACGGCCACGAGCGGCGCGGGCGGCAGCCGCACGACGGGGAGCGGCGCAAAGGCTGGCGTGACGGACACCGGAGCTGACGGAGCCGGAGGCGGCGCCACGGGCGCCGCGGCAGGCGGCGGCCAGAGCGGCGCCGGCGACGGCAGCGGCGCCGTGGCAGGCGGCGGCCAGGGCAGCACCGGCGACGGCGGCAGCGTGGTCTGGTCGTTCTTCGCTGGCCTCTGAGCTGCCCGACGACTGTAGTGCGCAGCGCTGTCCACGCTTCTCCTCGGCAGGAAGCGCCAGATGCGGGTGCCTTCACGTGTGTGTCGTGATCACTTCCAGAGACGACGGGAATTGTAGGTGCCAGTAGGCCCTGGCGCGCACATCGTCGAGCGCAGGCGCTCCGCCTCGTGCCGCTGCCCATCGACTTTCCCGCTCCGAGAATCAATCCCCACAATCATCTGACTTGCGGAAGCCCAACATGAACAAGAACCGTTCTTCTCGATGGCTGTTCGGCGCGACCTGGTTCGCGCTCGGAATCGCGACCCTCATTGGCTGCAGTGTGAAGATCGACGATGGTGAAGGTGGCGTGGGCGGCGCGGGCGGCTCGGGTGACGGGAGCGGCATCACGAGCACCTCCGGCGCGTGGACGACCACCACGACCACGACCGGCTCGGTGACGCCGACCACCACGACCACGACCGGCTCGGTGACGCCGACCACCACGACCACGACCGGCTCGGTGACGCCGACCACCACGACCACGACCGGCGTCGGGGGCGCCGATGCGACGACCACGACGGGGGTGGGGGGCGCCGGGGCCGGCGGCTCGGGCGAAGGCGGCAACGGGGCGGGGGGTTCGGACACCGGGGCCGGCGGGAGCGAGCCCGTCAGAAAGTTCGTCGGCAACATCACGACGAGGAACGCAGTGCGCCCGGGCTTCGCGACGTACTGGGACCAGATCACGCCCGAGAACGAGGGCAAGTGGGGCTCCGTCGAGCCCAGCCGCGGCCAGCGAAACTGGGGCCCGCTCGACGCGATTTACAAGTACGCGAAGGACAACAACATCATCTTCAAGCACCACGTCTTCGTGTGGGGCAGCCAGCAACCCAGCTGGATCGGAGGTCTCCCCGGGCCGCAGCAGGAAGCGGCCGTGAAGGACTGGATGAAGGCGTTCTGCGAGCGCTACCCCGACACGAAGTACATCGACGTCGTCAACGAGCCGCCGCCCCACACCACGCCCTCCTACAAGAACGGCATCGGCGGCGACGGCGCCAGCGGCTGGGACTGGATCGTCAACTCCTTCAAGTGGGCTCGCGAGTACTGCCCGAACGCGGTCCTGATCCTCAACGACTACAACAACATCGAGTACGAGGGCGAGCACCAGAACTTCATGCGAATCGCAAAGGCGGTGATCGACGCGGGCGCCCCGGTCGACGCGCTCGGCGCTCAGGCGCACGACGCGTGGAGGATCAGCACCAACCAGGTGAAGAAGTACATCGACAATCTCGCCTCTCTGGGCAAGCCCGTGTACATCACCGAGTACGACATCGGCATCGCGGACGACAACCGGCAGAAGCAGGTGATGGAAGAACAGTTCACGATGTTCTGGAATCACCCCGCCATCCCCGGCATCACCCTCTGGGGTTACATCGTCGGCGCCACCTGGCGGGACAACACCGGCATCGCGCATCCGGTGGGCAACGACCAGCTCCGCATGCGGCCGGCCATGACGTGGCTGATGGAGTTTTTGGGTCGGCCGACCCAGTGACGCCACGCTGACGCGATGTTCTCGCGCGAGCTCCCTCAACCGGGGAGCTCGCGCGCCTGTCTCCGGGACAGCCGAGCCGACACCGACCCGGCCGACGTCAAGCCACCCGGACGAGGCTGGCCCACCTGAGCGCCCCGGCGATCCCCCGGTTGAAGCGCCCCCGACCGAGCCGCCCGGCGCCCGGGCGACCCGACCGACGGCTCGGGCCGCGCAGCAGCTCCTCCGGCAGAGCCTAGTCGCAGGTGTTGTCGCGTGCGTTCATCAACGTGAGATTGCGGAAGGTGCTGTTGGTGGCGCAGGGGCTCTCGTTGACGGCGGTGTTCGTGACCGTGAGGTTCTGAATCGTGATGTCGGAGGAGTTCGCGAACTCGTCGCGCGCGGCGAGCCGGATGTCGCCGCCGCCGGTGACGGTCCCGGATTCAGCGGCGATGTTCACGTTATGGCAGTTCTCGATCAAGATCGAGTTGCTGCCCGTGTCGGCGACGTCGATGCGGTCGATCGTGACACCCCCACTCTCGGACACGCAGAAGATCCCGCGCCCGCCGCCGCGGGCGACGACCTGGCCGACGCGGATGTTGGTGGGATAGCCGTTGCCGATGCGCCCCGCCCGATTGGCGAGTCGGAACGCCGCGTAGCCGGTGCCCGTGCCTGCGTTCACGGCGTCGACGATTCCGATCTCGGCGTTGACCGTGTCGTTCAGGAGGACGCCGCACTCCCCGGTGTCGCGGGCGATGACCGTACCGATGCGGAGGCCGTCGACGCCGTAGGTCTCGACGCCGTGAGAGCCGGTCCCCTCGGCGTAGACATAATCGATGTCGATGTTCTTCACCTTGTCGGCGCGGTTCGAGCGCCCATGGTTGTCGACACGAATTCCGAGGCCGTTCGAGACACGCAGCTCGACGTGGCCGAGGCGCAGGTTCTCGACGTCGCGGAAGAACATGGCGTAGAGCGGGGTGCCGCTGATCGTGACGTTCGGGATCTCGATGTCGGTCCTGCCCCGCGCATAGATGGGCGCGTTGTCGCCGGAGCCGCTGCCGGTGACATCGATCGTGCCGCAGATGTTGAGCACGGTGTAGCTGGGCACGCTCAGCCGGGAGCTCGCGGGCATGGCCCCCGAGCCCTGAACCAGGACGCTCTCCTTCCGGGTGCGGTTGCGGCTCAAGCTGTCGAGCGCCGCCTGGATCGCGGCCCGCATGTCGCCACCACGGTAGACGTCGCGGGCGCCGTTCTGCGCGACCCAGCTGGATCCGGAGCTGGTCACCACGGCGTTGTAGCCGCTCGTGTCCCCATCGCAGGGATACGCCGCATCACCTCCACCGCTCCCGCTGGTTCCGGCGCCCCCGGTGCCCGCTCCGCCAGAACCGGCGCCTCCGGTGCCTGCTTCGCCGGTTCCGGCGCCCCCGGCGCCCGCTCCGCCGGTTCCGGCGCCCCCGGCGCCTGCCCCGCTGGTCCCCATCCCGCCCGTGCCGTCGATGCCGCCTCCCGTCCCCCCGGTGCCACCAGCAGGTGCTCCGCCGGTCCCGCTGTCGATGCCGCCCGAACCAGCCGCGCCAGCCCCCGATGTCCCACCGGTCAAGGCTCCCCCGCCGACGCCCGAGCCGCCCACGGCCGAAAGTCCGCCGCCAGCGCCGCTCGGCAGCGTGCTCCCCGGGGTGGAGCTGTCACCGCTGCCCTCCGGATCGCTGCCCGAGCCCGAGCCGCAGCCTGCCGCCATCAGCACGCCGGAAAACGCAACGGACAGAGCGGAAATACCTAGCATTCGATTCTTCATCATCGGCTCCGAACGGTGAGAGGGACCTGCCGTCCCCGGGTCGACGCTGGCGCTGGGACCCGACGCCCGGGGCCCCGAAGGGCAGCGCTGGACGACGCGGTAGAGCTGCTGGCGCCAGGATGGTGTCGATGCGGGAGCAGAACCAATCACGATTCTCGACAAATGATGACGGATTCGCCCACGGGCGCATGATTACAGTATTAGAGCAGCGGAGCGACCGGAGTGACCGGAGCGACCCGACCCCGGAGCGACCCGACCCAGGTTGGCCGGCGGCAGCGACCCGACCCAGGTTGGCCGGCGGAGCGACCCGACCCAGGTGGCGACCCGCCCCAGGTTCGCCAGCGGGGCGACCCAACCTCGGACGAGTCGCCTCGCAGCTTGCCTCAACCTCGGTCGATCAACCTCGGTCAGGTCGCCCCCAACCTCGGTCAGGTCGCCCCAACCTCGGTCAGGTCGCCCCAACCTCGGTCAGGTCGCCCCAACCTCGGTCAGGTCGCCCAACCTGGGTCGGGCCGCCGAACCTCGGTCAGGCCGCCCCGTCAGGCCGCCCCAACCTGGGTCGGGTCGCCCCGCCCGCCAACCTGGGTCGGGTCGCCCCAACCTGGGTCGGGTCGCCGCCCCAACCTGGGTCGGGTCGCCGCCCCGCCAACCTGGGTCGGGTCGCCGCCCCGCCAACCTGGGTCGGGTCGCCCCGCCCGCCAACCTGGGTCGGGTCGCCCCAACCTGGGTCGGGTCGCCGCCCCAACCTGGGTCGGGTCGCCGCCCCGCCAACCTGGGTCGGGTCGCCCCGCCCGCCAACCTGGGTCGGGTCGCCCCAACCTGGATCGGGTCGCCGCCCCACCCGCCAACCTGGGTCGGGTCGCCCCGGGTCGCCGCCCACCGGGTCCGCCGCCCGCCAACCTGGGGTCGCCCCAACCCACGGCGGCCGACCTCGGTCAGGTCCCCCACGGCGGCCGGCCGCCAACCTTGGTCAGGTCGCCTCGGTCGGGTCGCCCCAGCAGAGCGCCGAGCGTGCGTGCCCCCGTGGTGGAGCGCCGCTGCCCGCGCCTTGCCCGTCGATCGCGTCTCGTGTCACTTGAGATACGCCGCCAGGCCGAGGTTCTGTTCGCGAATCGCTCCCGCCACAAGCCCGGCGATCTGTGCCGCCCCGGAGCGCGCAAAGTGCGTGTGGTCGTCGCAGAAGAACTCGCCAACCGGCCCGCCGGTCGTCGCGCTCACATCGCCCCCGGGGACCGGACAGAATTGCAGGGAGTTGTACAGAGCGACGCTGAGCTCGTGAAGATCGATCACCGGCACACCGTACTCCGCCCCGGCCTCGTGGGTCGCCGTCACATAGCCGCCGCGCGTCCCCCGAGCGGTGCTGCCGTTGCACGCGATCGCGCTCACCGGCGTCACGAACACCGGCCGGGCGCCGCGCTCCTGGGCCGCGCGGGCCATCATGCCGTAGCTCTCCTTGAACGCGTCGAGCCCCACGTGCCGATCACACGTCCGCGAGCCGTCATTGATGCCGAACTGGATGAACAGAGAATCGCCCTGCTCCATGCCGTCGAGCATCTGCGCCCACCTGTCCTGGAGCAGGGGCTCGCCGCTCGCGTCGCGGTCGAGCACGCACTCCCCCGTGTCATCCATGACGCCCTGCACATGGTAGAGCCACGTGCGCACGCTGCGGCCGCCGACGGCGCGGTTCACCACGGTGACCCGCTCGTCGAAGAGCGCGGCGAGCTGGCCGCCCCAGCCGGCCGGGCAGGGGGTCTGCCCGTTGGCGACCGTGGAGTCCCCCGCGATCCAGATCGTGATGTCCGGCAGCGGCCCCACCCCGCCTGCCCCGGCGCCGCCACCGCCGGAAGCACCGGCCGACCCCGCCGCGCCGGCGGACGCGCCACCACCGGCCCCCGCGCTTCCATCAGCGCCCGTCGACGCCTGCGAGCTGCCGCCCGTACCCCCAGCTTCCCCCGCGCCGCCCACTCCAGCCGTGCCCCCCGCTTCCCCCGCGCCGCCCACCCCGGCCGTGCCCCCCGCCCCGCCCGTACCCCCCGCTTCCCCCGCGCCGCCCGCTCCAGCGCTGCCACCGCTCCCCGCCGTCTCCGGATCGGCGCTGCAGGCGGCGGCGAGCAACGTGAGACAGGACATTCGTGCAACCATCCGGTACGCGGCAGCTCGATCGCTCCAGTGCGTGAACATATCTCTCCTCCAACCACGAGGCCCGCATGTGTCCATCCGGCAGGGTGCCGGTGACTTCGTCGCCGCGACCGGATCACCCAGGTCATGACGCCCGGCGTCGCGGCACTCTCCTCCAGCACCCGCGCGCCTCCACGCGGATCGCACCTTATCAACGCCGGGCCGGGCGGCTCGAGCTCGGTGGGCCAGAAAGCTCAAACGTGGTCCGAAAGTCAAGCGCCTCGTGTCGCTCATCCTCCTGTACAGTCATGCTGCACACCGGTCGACCGTTGGATCCCCGTGAGATCCGCCCTCGTGGCAAGGTAACGCTGTATCAACAATTCTTCGCGCCCCGAGGAAGCCGCCTTCGCGCCGCCGGCCTGCGGGAGCCCTGCGGCGCCGGCGAGAGAGAGAGAGCGCTCGAATTCAGGGCATCTGCGTGGGAAGCTATCGGTCACTTCACGCGTCCCGAGTGGTCCCGGGCGACCAGAAAGAGCAGGTCATGCGTCCTCGTGCTTCGTGGCTTGGTTCGACGATCTTCCTCACGAGCTGCCTCGCCCTGGTGGTGAACTGCTCTGCAGTGGGCGAGCGCAACAGCGGCACCCCCGGTGGCGGCGGCGGCCCGGGCACAGGGCCCGGCGCCGGCGGAGATCCGGGCTTCGGCGACCCGGGGGGTCCGCCGGACATCGACCCCGGCGGCAGCGGCTTGACCCAGTGCGGCGATGGAATCCTGACCACGGACGAGGCCTGCGACGACAGCAACGTCGTGGGTGAGGACGGCTGCGCCGCGGATTGCCGCTCGGTCGAGCTGGGCTGGTCCTGCCCCATTCCCGGCGCCGCCTGCACGCGCATGGCCCGCTGCGGCGACGGCGTCGTCGTGTTTCCGGAGCTGTGCGACGACGCCAACACCGCCCCGGACGACGGCTGCTCGCCGACCTGCAAGGTGGAGGTGGGCTTCAAGTGCGACGGCAGCCCGAGCGCCTGCATACCGACGACCTGCGGCGACAACCGGCAAGAGGGCTCGGAGAGCTGCGAGGACGGCAACACGATGCCGTTCGACGGCTGCTCCATCGATTGCCAGGCCGAGCCCGATTGCTCCGCGGGCTCCTGCGTCTCGCGCTGCGGAGATGGCCTCGTGCTCGGGGAGGCGTGCGACGACGGCAACAACATCGACGGCGACGGCTGCTCCGCGACGTGCGCCAAGGAGCCCGGCTACGAGTGCACCGTGCCCCAGCCCGCCGGATCCATGGATGTGCCGGTGGTGTTCCGCGACTTCAGGGCAGCGCACCCCGACTTCCAGCCCAATGGCCCTGGCCGCGACACGCCGGTCTTCGGCATGGTCGCGGCCCAGCTCGACGCCGAGAAGAAGCCCGTGTACGTGGCGGCCGCGAACAGCCTGGTCACGAGCAAGGACGCCTTCGCCCAGTGGTACCACGACGTGCCCGGCACCAACAGCACCACGGCCACCACCCTCACGCTGTGGGAGACCGAGGGCGGCCGCTTCGTGAACCGCTGGGGCGCCGACGGCGAGCCCTGGACCCTGCTGTCCGAGGCGAGCGCGCACTACTGCGGCAACGTGGGCTACGAGGTGGACGGGGAGCCCTGCACCTCGACGGAGCAGGCCACCCCCAACTGCGGCGATATCCACAGCCCCGAGTTCCACAGCTGCGAGGTGCGCGGCGGGGTCTACTGGGCCCGGTACGTGGACGAGACCTACGACGGGAGTCCGCTGTTCTTCCCGGTCGACGGCGATCCGTTCACCCCGGCGGCCGAGCGCGGCCCGGCCGATGTCTCCCCGGGTTACGGGGGCTGGATGAAAGAGCAGGGCTCCCCGAACCACAACTTCCACTTCACGAGCGAGATCCGCTACTGGTTCCAGTACACGGCGGGCCAGGAATACGAGCTCGACTTCACCGGCGACGACGATGTGTGGGTGTTCATCAACGATCGCCTCGCGGTCGACCTCGGCGGCATCCACAGCGCCGTCAACGGCCGCCTCGTCATCAACGCCGCGGGGGCAGCCACCGTGAGGTACGCCACGGAGGACGACGATCCCATCCCGAACCGGCCCCCCGTCGACCTCGGCCTCGTGGACGGCAACGTCTACCAGATCGCCGTGTTCCACGCCGAGCGCCAGACCACGGCGTCGACGTTCAAGCTCACGCTCGCGGGCTTCGCGACGGCGCGCAGCGAGTGCACGCCGATCTGCGGCGACGGCATCGTCAGCCTGGGCGAGGAGTGCGACGACGGCGTGAACGACGGCGGCTACGGCGAGTGCGGGGAGAACTGCCGCCTCGGCGAGTTCTGCGGCGATGGCATCGTGCAGGCTGTCGAGCAGTGCGACGACGGCAATAACCTCGACGGGGACGGCTGCGGCAGCGGCTGCCGCAACCTCGACGTCCGCTGAGCTGCCCAGTACGGGGTGGAGGTCGCGCTCGGGGTGCTCACCCGTCGCACAGCCACGCCACATGCGCTGATTGACCGAGAGTGTCTCACGCGCTCCGCCCTCGTCAGGCATGCCGCCCTCATCGCCGTAACACCCCAGAGGCCGCGAGCGGCGCCCGCTCCCCTATCCGTCGCTCGCCGGCGCCGCCGTGCGCGGCGCCAAAGGTGCGCGACGGTGTCGTGCGACAGGCTCGCTCTGTCCACCTGCGCCCGGAGCGCTGCCGCGCGCGTGAGCTCCACGCTCACGATGGCAGAGCGCAATACGCACGTTGGATGACAGCGGAAAGACGCCGCGATTTTATAAATTCCTTGAACTCAGGACGAAATTCCTGAAAGTGGATCCGACGGCGTACGCCCGCCCGCACGCCGAAGAATGGAGGGGTCTTGTCATGCTATCCAAAATTCCGCGCTGGATGCAGCGGCTCGGTCTGGGGGCGCTTCCGGTCCTCTCGTTCCTCTGTGCCACGCCCGCGTCGGCGGGCTCGTTCGCGCTCTTCGAGAGCGGTCAGGTGCGGCCCCTCGCCCTCTCGCCGGACGGGGAGCGCCTCTTCGCCGTCAACACGCCCGACAATCGCCTCGAGATCTTCGAGGTGACCGGGAACGGCCTCCTGCACAGCGGCTCGGTCGCCGTCGGCCTGGAGCCCGTCGCCGTCGAGGCGCGGAGCAACGACGAGGTCTGGGTCGTCAACCACCTCTCCGACAGCGTCAGCGTCGTCGACGTCTCGTCTCCGCAAGAACCCCGCGTGGCGCGCACCCTGCTCGTCGGGGACGAGCCGCGCGACATCGTGTTCGGCGGCCCCTCCCGCCAGCGCGCGTTCATCACGACCGCCCACCGCGGGCAGAACGCCCCCTTCGACCCGCAGCTCACCACGCCGGGCGTGGGCCGCGCCGACGTCTGGGTCTTCGACGCCGCGAACCTCGGCGCGAGCGCCCTCGGCGGGACGCCGCTCACCATCATCACCCTGTTCACCGACACGCCCCGCGCGCTGTCCGTCACGCCGGACGGGTCCCGGGTCTACGCGGCCGGCTTCCACACGGGCAACCGGACCACGACCCTCCACAGGTTCGTGGTCGAGGACGGGCACGGCCCCCTCCCGCCGTTCACGGACCACCTCGGCGTGCCCCAGCCGAGCACCCCGCTCATCGTGAAGTTCGACGGCAGCCACTGGCTCGACGCCGCCGGGCGGACCTGGGACGGCTCGGTCAAGTTCGACCTGCCGGACAAGGACGTCTTCGTCATCGACGCGACCGCGAGCCCGCCGGCCCAGCTCCCGGGGACAGACGGCTTTCACGCCGGCGTCGGGACCATCCTCTTCAACATGATCGTGAACCCGGCGAACGGGAAAGTCTACGTGACGAACACCGAGGCGAACAACCTGGAGCGCTTCGAGGGGCCGGGGATCTTCGGCGGCTCCACGGTGCAAGGCCACCTGCACGAGAGCCGCATCACGGTGCTGAGCCCGGGCAGCGTGGAGCCGCGGCACCTCAACAAGCACATCGATTACAGCGCTTGCTGCGCGCCCCTGCCGAACGCGGAGAACGAGAAGAGCCTCGCGACGCCGCTCGGGATGGCCATCACGAGCGACGGCGCGACGCTCTATGTCGCCGCGCTCGGCTCCAGCAAGATCGGCGTGTTCGACACCGCCGCCCTCGAGGACGACACCTTCGTCCCGAGCGCGGCGGACCACATCGTCCTGGATCACGGCGGCGAGCCGGTCGGGCCGACTGGCCTCGTGCTCGACGAGGCGCGGGGGCGCCTCTACGTGATGACCCGCTTCGACAACTCCATCGCCGTGGTCGACACGGCGACGCGGGCCGTGGACGCGCGCGTCCCGCTGCACAACCCCGAGCCGCCGAGCGTCGTCGAAGGGCGCCGGTTCCTCTATGACGCGAAGTCCTCGTCGAGCAACGGCGAGACGTCGTGCGCGAGCTGCCACGTCTTCGGCGACGTCGACAGCCTCGCCTGGGACCTCGGCAACCCCGACGCCACCACCCTGCAAAACCCGGGGCCCATCTTCGCCTTCTTCGGGACGCTCGTCGATTTCTACGCGCTCAAGGGCCCGATGACGACGCAGAGCCTCCGCGGCCTCGCCAACCACGGCTCGATGCACTGGCGCGGCGACCGCACCGGCGGCTACACCGAGCCGAGCGCGCAGCCGAACAGCGGTATCTACGACGAGCGAGAGGCGTTCCGGCAGTTTTTGCCCGCGTTCGTCAGCCTGCAAGGCCGCAGCGAGCCGATCCCGGCCGGCGACATGGAGAAGTTCATCGATTTCGCCCTCCAGATCATGTACCCGCCCAACCCCATCCGGAACCTCGACAACTCGCTCACGCCCGATCAGCAAGCGGGGCTCGACCACATGCTCGACCCGCTCGGGGTCGTCCAGGACCGGTCCTGCGAGGACTGCCACACGATCGATCCCACCGGGAACGCCGAGCTCGGCGAGCCGTTCCCCGGCTTCTTCGGCTCCGACGGCCGGTTCATCGGGTCGGAGGTCGTGCAGAGCTTCAAGGTCCCGCACCTCCGCAACATGTACCAGAAGGTCGGGATGTTCGGGATGGCCTCCATCCCCACGGTCGTCCCCGGCGACAACGATCACAAGGGCGATCAGATTCGCGGCTTCGGGTTCCTCAACGACGGCGCCCACGACACGATCTTCCGCTTCATGCGGACGGCGGGCTTCGACAAGGCGAACGGCGGGCCCAACGGCTTCGACGACAGCCCCGGCGCGGACGGCGACGTCAAGCGGCGGCAGGTCGAGCAGTACCTCCTCGCGTTCGACAGCAACCTGGCGCCGATCGTCGGGCAGCAGGTCACGCTGACCACGGACAACGCGGCCGCCGCGCTGCCCAGGATCAACCTCCTCGTCGAGCGCGCGGAAGAGAGCGAGTGCGATCTCGTCGTCAAGACGCGGCTGTTCGGCGAGGAGCGCGGCTATCTCTACGACGGCGCGGGCAGCTTCCTCCCCGATCGGTCGAGCGCCGCGCCGCTCACCAAGGGCCTCCTGGTCGCGAGCGCGCTGCTCCTCGATCATCCGGTGACGTTCACGTGCGTGCCGCCCGGCTCCGGCGAGCGGATCGGCGTCGACCGCGACGAGGACGGGTGGCTGGACGGCGACGAGCTGGACGCGTGCACCGATCCCGCGGATCCGTTCAGCCCGTGAGCTAGACGCCGACGTCGAGTGGTCTCGGAGGGCGGGATCGGCGTAGGGTCGCCCGGTTCGAGGCGGAGGAAACTGACGACATGCGATTTGTGTCTGGTGCCGATCCATCGAGGCCGCTCCCCGGGTACTCGTCTGCGGTCCTCATCGACGAGGGCCACGAGACCGCCGTCTACAGGGCGGTGCGGGACGCGGACGGCGAGCCCGTCATCCTGAAGCTCACGAGGGGCGACTACCCGACCTCCCGCGAGCTCGCGCGGCTGCGGCGCGAGTTCGGGATCCTGCGGGCGCTCGACGTGCCCAGGGTCCCGAGGGCGTACGCCCTCCACGAGCACGACCGCGGCCTCGCGCTCGTGATGGCCGACGTCGGGCGCCCGATGCTGCGGGACGTGCTCGACTCGCGGAGGCTCGACGTCGGCGCGGCGCTGGCCATCGCCGTCTCGCTCGCCGAGGTGCTGTCGTCCGTGCACCAGCGGCGCATCATCCACAAGGACGTCGTGCCCCGGAACATCCTGGTCGACCCGGCGACCAGGGAGGCCTACCTCATCGATTTCGGCATCGCCGCGCGCCTGTCGTACGAGACGCAGCGGGTCGCCGGCCCGGACGCGCTGGAGGGGACGCTGGCCTACCTGGCGCCGGAGCAGACCGGGCGGATGAGCCGGGTGGTCGATCTGCGCGCCGACCTCTACGCGATGGGCGTCGTCCTCTACGAGATGCTGACAGGCGCCCTGCCCTTCCCGTCGGAGAACGCGACGGAGCTCATCCACAGCCACATCGCGAGCGTCCCGGTCGCGCCGCACGCGCGCGCGCCCGAGGTGCCGCTCCCGCTGTCGAACGTGGTGATGACGCTGCTCGCGAAGACGCCGGAGGAGCGTTATCAGAGCGCCGAGGGGCTCAGGGCGGACCTCGTGGAGTGCGCCCGCCAATGGGAGAGCGCGAGGAGCATCGCCCCGTTCCCGCTGCGGCGCCACGACCGGGTGACCGAGCTGCGCCAGGCCCAGCGGCTCCACGGTCGAGAGCGCGACGTCGCGCGGCTCCTGGAGGCGTTCGAGCGCGCCCGCGCGCGGGGGCCGGAGCTCGTCCTCGTCTCGGGCTACTCGGGCGTCGGCAAGTCGGCGCTCATCCACGAGATCCACAAGCCGATCGCCCGCAAGGGCGGCTACTTCGTGTCCGGCAAGTTCGATCAGATGTCCAGGGACGTGCCGCTCGCGCCGGTGGCGCACGCGCTCCGGGAGCTCACCCGGCAGATCTTGACCGAGCCGTCGGAGTCGCTCGAGGCGTGGAAGAATGAGCTCGGCGCCGCGCTCGGGAACAACGCGCGGATCCTCGTCGATCTCGTCCCCGAGCTCGAGCTCGTCCTCGGCCCGCAGCCCGAGGTCGCGGCGCTCGGCCCGGTGGAGACGAAGAACCGGTTCGACTTCACGGTGCAGAGCTTCATCGGGGTCGTCGCCACGGCCGACCACCCGCTCGTCCTCTTCCTGGACGATCTGCAGTGGATCGATCCCGCCTCGCTCAAGCTGATCCAGATGCTCCTGCGCGACGCGCACAGCGAGCACCTGCTGCTCATCGGCGCGTACCGTGACAACGAGGTGGAGCTCGGGCACCCGCTCTCGGCCCTGCTGGAGGAGCTGCAGCGGGCGGGGTTCCGGTCGACGGACATCCGCCTCGGGCCGCTCGACGGCCCCAGGGTGGCCGAGCTCGTGGCCGATACGCTGACGACCGGGGTCGAGGAGGTCGAGGCGCTCGCCGCCCTCGTCTTCGAGAAGACCCAGGGGAACCCGTTCTTCGTGCACCAGTTCCTGGACGCGCTGTACCGGGACGGCCTGCTCCACGTGGAGGCGGGCGCCTGGCGGTGGGATCTCGATCGCATCCGGGGCGCGCGCGTCACGGACAACGTGGCCGACCTGATGATCGGCAAGCTGCAGCGGCTCGCGCCGGAGACGCGGCGGATGCTGATGCTCGCGTCGTGCATCGGCTTCAAGTTCGGCCTGCGGACGCTGGCGACCATCTCCGAGAGGTCGCTCCGGGACGCGGCGCGCGACCTCTGGGGGGCGCTCCTCGCCGGGCTCGTGGTGCCCATCGACAGCGATTACCGGCTCCTCGAGGCCGACCTCGGCGACGACGGCGGCCTCCCCGACGCGATCCCGGTCGATTTCGACGTCGATTACAGGTTCCTGCACGACCGCGTGCTCCAGGCGGCCTATCAGCTCGTGGAGGACGCGCACAAGCAGCAGGTCCACCTGACCGTCGGGCGCCTGCTCCGGCAGCACGCCGGCGAGCCGCCGCGCGACGACGAGCTGCTCGACATCGTCCACCACCTGAACCGCGGCGCCCCCGGGATGAGCGATCCGGCGGAGCGCGCGGCCCTCGCCGCGCTGAACCTTCGCGCCGGCCGGAAGGCGAGGGCGTCGACGGCCTACCACGCCGCCGCCGCCTTCTTCGCCGCGGGCGCCGCGCTCCTGTGCGAGGAGAGCTGGGAGCGCCGCCACGAGCTCGCCTGGGCGCTCCACGCCGAGGGCGCGGAGTGCGAGTACCTGAGCGGCAACATCGAGCGCGCGGAGGCGATCTTCGACGCGCTCCTGCCGAGGGCGAAAGGAGAGGTGGAGCGGGCGGGGCTCTACCTGCTGCGCACGCGCATGCTCAACTCGCTGGCGCGGCACTCCGAGGCCCTCAAGGCCGGCAACGAGGGGCTCGCCGCCCTCGGGCTGGGGCTGCCGCTCGACGGCGACATCGGGGCCCTCTTCCTCGAGGAAGAGCGGCAGATCAAGGCGGCCCTGGGCGATCGCCGCGTGGAGGACCTGGTCCTCGCGGCGGAGGCCCGAGATCCGGTGATCCGGGCGGCGGAGCAGCTCCACGCGGCGATGCTCCTCCCGGCGTTCTTCGCGCACCAGAGCGCGTTCGGGCTCCTCACGGTCCGGCGCGTGAAGCTCGTGCTCGAGCACGGCCCCACGTGCGACTCGGCGAGCGCCTACTCGAGCTACGGCTCGCTGCTCGCGGGGGCGATGGGGCGCGTCGCGGAGGGCATGGCGTTCGGCAAGCTCGCGATGGCGCTCAACGAGCGGCTCCCGAACCCCGGGCTGACGGCCCTGGTCAAGGTCACCTACGGCACGTACGCGTACCTGCGCGAGCCCATGCGCGATATCACGCCGTACTACCACGCGGCGTGCCAGGCGGGGCTGGAGGCGGGCGACTTCACCACGCTCGGGGTCGCCACCTTCCTGACGACGCAGTACCTGTTCGCCGCGGGCTACCAGCTCGAGGACGTCCTCGAGAACGCCGAGAAGAACCTCGCGCTCAACCGGCGGACGAGGGAGGCGTTGCCCATCGCCGTGCTGACGGTCACGAGGCAGGCCGTCGCCAACCTGATGGGCAGGACGCTGAGCCGCTCGACCCTCAGCGACGGCCACTTCGACGAGGAGGAGTTCCTCGCGACGCTCGACGAGAAGGAGCACGGCAACACCCTGTTCCACCTCCACGTCATGATGCTCCGGCAGCGCTGCTTCTACGGCGACTACGCCGGGGCGCTCGCGGCCGCGGAAGCGGCCGACCAGAAGGCCGCCTACGCGTCCGGGGACACGCACACGACCGAGCTCGCCTTCTACTGGTGCATCACGCTGCTCGGGCTGCCCCCCGCCGAGGCGCCCGGGGAGGCCGCGCGCAGGGCGGAGCTCCTGCGGCGGAACAAGCAGCGGGTCGAGGAGCTCGCGGCGGGCTCGCCGAGGAGCTTCGAGCACAAGCGCGTCCTCGTCGAGGCGGAGGAGGCGCGCGTCGCCGGGGACGTGAAGCGGGCCATCGCGCTCTACGAGCAGGCGATGACCCTCGCGCGGGAGGACAGGTTCCCGCAGATCGAGGCGCTGGCGAGCGAGCTCTGCGCGAAGCTCTACCTGGGCCTCGGGGCGACGGCGGCGGCGGGCGCGTACCTGAGCCGCGCGCACCGGGCGTACCTCCACTGGGGCGCGCTCGCGAAGGCGGACGCGATCGAGCAGGATCACCCGGAGCTCCTGCCCGCGCAGGTGGACGAGGGCCGCAGGTTGACGACGAGCGTGTCGGCGAGCACGGGCTCGCTGAACCGGACGCTCTTCGCGCGGACGAGCATCGGGAGCATCCGGGACGCCGCGCTCGTGGTGCGCGCCGCGCAGGCGATCTCCAGCGAGATGGACCTGAACCGGGTGGTCGAGCGCCTGATGACGATCGTGCTGGAGAACTCGGGCGCCCAGCGCGGCGCGCTGATCCTGTCGCGGGAGGGCACGCTGGTCGTGGAGGCGACCTTCCAGACGGACCCGAACGAGGTGAAGGTGGACCAGGAGATCCCGGTCGAGGAGTACGCGAGCCTCGCCCGGTCGGTGGTCGTCTACGTGGCGCGCACGAAGGACCCGGCCGTGCTGCACGACACGAGCGAGGCGAACCGGTTCTCCGAGGATCCCTACCTCGGCGGCGGGGCCGCCCGGTCGCTCCTGTGCTTGCCGCTCTTGCACCAGGGGCGCCTGAGCGGCGTGCTGTACCTGGAGAACGGGGCGATGCGGGGCGTGTTCACGGCGGCGCGGGTGGAGCTGCTCGCGCTCCTGTCGTCGCAGGCGGCGATCGCGATCGAGAGCGCGCGGCTGTTCGCCGGCATCCGGAGGGCGAAGGAGGAGGTGCAGCACGCGAACGAGCGCCTCGAGGCCGAGGTCGCGCAGCGCACCGAGCAGCTCCGGCGCGCGAACGCGGAGCTCAGCGGGGCCAACGCGAAGCTCGAGCGCGAGCTCGTGCAGCGCGAGCTCGTCGAGCGGGAGCGGGCGGCGCTCCAGGAGCAGGTGCTGCTCTCGACGCGGATGCGGCTCGCGGAGCTGTCGACGCCGCTCCTGCCCATCACCGACCAGATCATGGTGATGCCGCTCATCGGCACGGTGGACGAGGAGCGCGCGTCGCAGGTGATGGAGGTGGCGCTGGAGGGGGCGCAGCGGCACGCGGCGCGGGTGGTGATCCTCGACGTCACGGGGCTCAAGCAGATCGACTCGCACGCGGCCGGCGCCCTGTGCCGGGTCGCAATGGCGCTCCGGCTGCTCGGCACCGAGGCCGTGCTCAGCGGCGTCGCGCCGCAGGTGGCGCAGACGCTGGTGGGGCTCGGCATCGATCTGTCATCCATCGCGACCAAGGGGACGCTGCAGAGCGGGATGGCGTACGCGCTCCAGCGCGTGCGCCCTGGCGGGGGGCACGTCGGGGTCGATCCGCGGTAGGCCGCTGTCGGGCGCGGGGCGCGCGGGGCGCGCCTCGTGTCCTCATCCTTTGACCGTGACGAGATCCTTTGACCGTGACGAGCGGCCACAGTCGCGCCGCGCGGTCCCCGCGTCCTCGACCGAGCGCACGACCGGCGTGATGGGTTTATAGGCATACGGCGCCTCCTCTTTCATCCGCTGGTGGTACTTCGCGAGGATGGGAAGAAGATCGCGCGGAGCCGCTGCTTCAAGGCGCCGAGCCGCGGCGCGAGCTCGCGCCGATCCACGTCCGTCGCGAGCAGGCGCATGCCGCAACGGATATCGTTAGCAGCGGCGCCCAACGTAGTCGCACAACGCCGACCGTCAAGCGGCGTCGCGCGGGTCCGTTCTGCCAGAATGCGCGCGGCGCACAGGGGCGCGAAGATGTGCGCGCTCCTGGCCGCTTGGCCCACCCCAAAGAAATGAGATCGCCGCCGTGTCGATCCGGCGCCCCCTCGTTCGGCGTGACGTTAGAACCAGGGCTTATCCGGTCGGGACTGTCCGGGACACCCAACTCTCGACCAGAAGTAAGGAGACACCACGATGCGATCCATGAACACCGCGGGACCGGCGACGAACGAGGCGAAGACCGAGGCGGGGCAGCCTGATCGATCTCCGCCTGTCGGGCGCCGGACGGGACGAGACGGCGCGGTCGTGAGGCGCATCTCGGCGGCAGCGTGCCTGTTCGTCGCCGCCTGCGGCGCAGGGGACGACGGCGAGCCGGAGCAGGTCGCCTGGCAGGACATGAGCGTCGAGGAGCGCCTCGAGTACATGAACGACGTCGTCCTGCCGCGGATGACCGAGGTCTTCGTCGCGTACGACACGAAGTACCAGACCATGACCTGCATGACGTGCCACGGCGCCGACATGGCCGGCGGCACCTACGAGATGCCGTCCCCGGCGATCACGCCGCTCCCCGACGAGGAGCACTTCCTCGAGTGGGCAGGCGATCCGGCGTATCCGGAGCGCGAGGCGTTCGGCACCTTCATGTTCGAGCAGGTCGTGCCCGAGATGGCCAAGCTGCTCCAGGTCGAGCGATACGACCCGAACACGAACACAGGCACGTTCTCGTGCGCCAATTGCCACACGGTGGCGAGCATCCAGGAGTGACCCCCCGGCCGCGTCCAGCCGGCCACGCGCCCGCGGTCACCGCGTCGCTCCCAGGGAGCCGGCTCCGCTCCGCGCGGGCCAGGGTGAACAGCACGTCGACCGACCAGCTCCCGCAGGCTGTGGAGCGAACGCGGCTCCTTCGCTGCATGGATGCGTTGTTGAGCGCCCGTCACGAGCGCGAGGGCTGCGGACGAACGCCGCGAGCCTGACCTCCCGCCGTGGTATCCTGAGACGGTCTCGGCGCGTGTGGCGACTTCGGAGGGGGATCGATGGGCGACAACGGGAACACGAGGCTCGGCGCCCCCGAGCTCGCGTCGGACGAGCTGTTGCGAGAGGTCGCGGCGGGCGCGGCGACGCTCGCGCAGGGGGCGCACGGCGACGGCGTGCGCGCCTTGCAGGAGGCGCTCGGCGCGGCCGGCCACCCGGCGACGGTCGACGGCTCGTTCGGGCCGAAGACGCACGCGGCCGTCGCCGCGCTGCAAGCCGCGGAGCGGCTGCCGCCGACGGGCATCGTCGACGCCGCGACGCTCGCCGCGCTCGACAGGGCCCTCACGGCCCGGCGTGCGCCGTCGCTCCGCGAGGCCATGGCCCGGGCCGCAGGGCTCAGCCCGGACCAGGTGGCGGCGCTCGGCCGGACACCTCACGCGGTCCAGGCGGCCTCCGCGCCCTCACGCCACGACGTCGACCATTTCACCGACGCGAGCGCCCTGCCCCAGCTCGTGCCCGGGGCCGTGCCGGACCCCGACGCGCCGCCGCCCTCCGTCGACTCCGTCGAGACTCGGCCCGCGGCGCGCGCCCTCGGCGCGCTCGCCCCCGATCGGAGCGCGCGCTTCGACGAGGTCCGGCGCGCGCTCGCGGGCGACGCGCCCGCGCTGGCCGCGCTCGACAGGCTGCTCGCGGCGGGACGGCTGCACGCGGGGCCGCTCCTGCCGAGCCTCGCGGCCATGGCGGGCGTCCGGCGCGATGGACGGCTCGTGATCGAGGGCGGCATCGATCCCCACCTCGTCCTCGCGCAGGCGATCCGGCACGTGGACAACCCGCTGCGCGTCCGGCAGGGCGTGGGGCGCGGCACCTGCGGCGCAGGCACGATGGAGTACGTCCTCTTGCGGCTCGATCCGGCCGAGTTCGTGCGGATCCTCGACGGGATCACGCGGGGAGCGGGCGAGGTGGCGCTCCGCTCGGGCCGCGCGCTCAGGATGCCGCGCAACGCGATCCCGCGCGACGCCTCGGGCCGCGTCGACATCGACCGGCTCCTCCAGTCCGCGCTCATGAACCACGCGACCGCGATGAGCTGGATCTTCGATTACGACAACCCCGAGGACAACGGCTCGTTCTGGGCCGCCCTGGGGGGCGACACGCGCGTCCCGCTCGGCAACTTCACGAGCCTGTTCCAGGACATCATGGGGGGCAGCTACACGAGCGTCTCATCGCTGCTGCGCAGCGGCGCGTCCGTGGCCGAGGACGTCGCCGGGGCGGTGGACCGCGGCGAGCGCGTGCCCGCGCTCCTCAAGTGGCGCGAGGGCTACCACTGGGTCGCGGTCGAGAAGATCGAGCGCGGGGCCGACGGCGTGGCCGGCTCGGCCATCCTGCGCAACCCCTGGGGATGGGACAAGTGCCAGGGCCCCCCGCCCCGCACGCCGGTCCCCGAGGGCGGCGGCCGGTTTCGCATGAAGTACGCCGATCTCGCCGAGCACATCCACGGGGCGACCCTCAAGGGGTGATCCGATCGATCTCCTCCGGGTCGGC
This sequence comes from Sorangium sp. So ce1036, assembly GCF_051369805.1. Taxonomy (NCBI): domain Bacteria; kingdom Pseudomonadati; phylum Myxococcota; order Polyangiales; family Polyangiaceae; genus Sorangium; species Sorangium sp. So ce1036. The sequence continues at coordinate 917,988 of NZ_JBBMOX010000002.1, read as the reverse complement.
CGCGTGACGGCGATCGATCCCCTCCCGCGCCGCGTCGACATCGCCCGGCAGAGGACCCGCGCGAACATCGCGACGGCGGCGGGCGCGCCGAGGACCTCTCCGCCTCCGCGGCGAGGAGCGTTGATGTCGTGTACGTGCACAACCTCCTTCACGGGCTGAACGAGGACCAGGAGAATCGACCGCCAGCGGGGAGAGCGACGGCGAGGCGGGCCGAGGCGAAGAGGCGGGCCGAGGCAGGCGACGGCTCCAGCGCGTCAGCGTGGGGAATGTGCGTTTGGCGCGTGCCCCGGGGCTGCGTCGGCAGGGTTGCGCGACATCGGGGGTTGGGCCTATGGTCCGGGACGTCGTGCGTCGATCCACCCCCTCCCCGCCCTCGACCGACCGCCCAGGGTCTCCATGATCCGGCTCGACGCCGTGAAGAAGAGCTTCGATGGCAAGGTGTTCGCCGTTCGCGAGGTGTCGCTCCATATCGCCAGAGGGGAGCTCGTCGTCCTGCTCGGGCAGTCGGGGTGTGGGAAGACGACTACGCTGAAAATGGTGAATCGCGTCATCGAGCCGACCGACGGGACAATCGTCGTCGATGGCAAGGACACGCGGGCCATGGACCCCGTCGCGCTGCGCCGTTCCATCGGGTACGTGCTCCAGCGGACAGGCCTGTTTCCACACATGACCGTCGCCGAGAACATCGCGATCGTCCCTGCGCTGCTCCGCTGGTCGCGACAGAAGATCGACGCCCGCGTCGACGAGCTCCTCGAGCTCGTGCGGCTCCCGCCTGCGCGCTACCGCCACCGCTCGCCGCGCGAGCTCTCCGGCGGCCAGGCCCAGCGCGTGGGGGTCGCGCGCGCGCTCGCCGCGCGGCCGCAGGTCATGCTGCTGGACGAGCCCTTCGGCGCGCTCGACCCGCTCACGCGCGACGCGCTGCAGGCCGAGTACCGGCGCATCCACCTGGAGCTCGGCCTCACCACGCTGATGGTCACCCACGACATGACCGAAGCGCTGCTCCTCGCCGACCGGATCGCGGTCATGGACGAGGGGCGCATCGTCCAGCTCGCCCCACCAGGCGAGCTCCTCTCGGCGCCCGCAACGGAGTACGTCCGCGCGCTCATGCAGGCGCCCAGGCGCCAGATCGAGCAGCTCCTGCGCCTCACGCGGGCGGACGCAGCCGGGGCATGAGCGAGAACCTGCGCCAACAGCTCGTGCGGCTGCCGCGCTACCTCGACCAGCACGTCACGCTCGTGGTGATCGCGCTCGCCCTCGGGGTCGCCATCAGCTTGCCCGCGTCGATCCTCCTGGCCAGGAGCCCACGCCTCAGGTGGCCAGCGCTGGCGGCGGCGGGCGTCGTCCAGACGATCCCGAGCCTCGCCCTGCTCGCGCTCATGGTGCCGCTCCTCGGCGGATTCGGGTTCTGGCCCGCCCTCGTCGCGCTCGTCCTCTACAGCATGCTGCCGATCCTGCGGAACACCGTCACCGGGATCGCCGGCGTCGATCCCGCGCTCACCGAGGCGGCGCGCTGCATGGGGATGACCTCCGGCCAGGTGCTGCGGCGGGTCGAGCTGCCGCTGGCTGCGCCGGTCATCCTCGCGGGGATCCGCACCGCGGCCGTCTGGGTCGTGGGCACCGCCACGCTGGCCACGCCGATCGGGCAGACCAGCCTCGGGAATTTCATCTTCGGTGGCCTCCAGACGCGCAACTGGACGGCCGTCCTCGTCGGCTGCGTGGCCGCCGCGCTGCTCGCGCTCGTGCTCGACCAGCTCATCGCGCTCCTCGAGTCGGCGGCGCGCTCGCGGAGCCGAGCGCGCGCGCTCGGCGCCGGCATCGGGCTCACCCTCGTGCTGGGCGTCGGCGCCGTCGCCGACGCCGTCGTCGCGTGGGGGCGCGGTGGTCCGAGGACGGCGGCGGCGGACGCCGCGCCGCCCGTCGAGCGGAGCGCCGTCACGGAGGTCCGCGTGGGCTCGAAGACGTTCACCGAGCAATACGTGCTCGCGGCCCTCATGGAGGCGAAGCTCCGCGACGTCGGCCTGAACGTGGCTCGCGCGGAGAGCCTCGGCTCCACGGTCGCCTTCGACGCGCTCGTGCAGAGCCAGATCGACGTCTACGTCGACTATACCGGGACGATCTGGGCGAACACGATGAAGCGCACCGACGCCCGGCCGTCGTGGGAGGTCCTCGCCGGGATCACCGGCTGGCTCGCGCTGGAGGCGCAGGTGCGCTGCCTCGGCCCGCTCGGGTTCGAGAACGCCTACGCCTTCGCGATGCGGCGCGACCGCGCGGAAGCGCTCGCCATTCGGACGATCGACGACCTCGCGCGGCACGCGGCGTCGCTCCGCCTCGGCGCGGACTACGAGTTTCTGCAGCGTCCGGAGTGGCCGCGCGTCCGCGACGCCTATGGCCTCCGGTTCCGCGAGGCGGCGAGCTTCGACTCGACGTTCATGTACGGCGCGGTCCAGCGCGGCGAGGTCGACGTCATCACCGCGTTCTCCAGCGACGGCCGGATCGACGCGCTCGACCTGATCGTCCTCTCCGATCCTCGCCGCGCGTTCCCGCCGTACGACGCGGTCATCCTCCTGTCGCCCCGCGTCGCGGACGACGCGCGCGTCATCGCCGCGCTCACACCCCTGCTCGGCGCGATCCCGGTCGAGAGGATGCGGCGAGCGAGCCTGATGGTCGATCGCGACCGGGACAAGAAGACCCCCGCCGAAGCCGCGGCCTGGCTCGGCGGGGCGCTGTGATCGCCCGAACGGTCGGGAGGGGTCCGGGGGCGAGCGGATCAGTCGATGAGGTCGACGGGGATGTGCCGCAGCTTGGTGGCCACCATCGCGGTATAATAGAGCGGTACGCCCTGCGACGACCGCCTGTGCACGTAGCGGCGGCTGGCCTCGAGGCGGAATAGCTTCTGCTCGAACACCGTCCGGATCAGGTGCGAGAACCCGAATCTGTATTTCGTGTCGAGGAAGGCCTCCTTGATGTTGAACGCCACGAGGCCGCCGTCCTCTATCAGGTTCACGGCGGCGATGAAGGCCTGGTGGGGGATGTCCCCGAAGCCCAGCGCCGCAACGCACGTCATCGTGTTCAGGCGGGCGTCGATCAGCATCTGCCGCTCCCGCTCGGTCAGCGAGCAGATGTCGCCGGCGACGTAGCCGCGGTACATGCCGGGGCGGTCTCGCTCGGCCGCGGCCTTGGCCTGCTCCAGGAGGTCGACCCCCCACACGTCCGTGATGCCGCGCGAGCGCAACCTCTCCGCGACGATGCCGTTGCCGGCCCCCAGGTCCAGCACCCGCACATCTCCGCTCATCCCCAGATCGCGCCGGACGTCATCGAGCAGACCCACCACCCGGCTCGGTGATCGGCATTGCAGCCGATCATAAAAGAGATACTCGTAGAGCCCCGGCTCGGCAAAGATCTTGCCATAGTCGTGCATCCGCAGCGGGACCCAGCGCCCATCCACGGCGAGCTCGCAGTATTCCTCGTGCTGGTCGACGCCGGGGTCGAGCCGAGGAAATCGGACGCGGCCCTCCCACCGCGCCATGTTCTCATCACGTTGTCTCGATCCTTCAACGGACATCTCACCTCCAGGAAATGGACACAGGTCAGTCGTCAGGTTCTCAAAGAGGGCCGGGTGCGTGAAACGATGCACGCTCTCAGGGGCGACCTGGGGCGCCTGATGCTCGCGGCCCCCCGTCGCCCGGTCCATGGTACGCCTGGCACATCGTTCGGTTGATCCCCGGTTGTCCCGGAGGGGGCGAGCTCACGGGAAGGCGGGAGGAGCTCCCATGGCTCCCCCCGTCTTCCCGCTTTGATGCTCAATTCTCTCTCCGTCACGAGCCGGCAGGCGCAGCCAGGGAGGATATCTGGGTGAAACGGTACCGCGGCGCGCACGCGGAGCCGACTTTCATCATGGAACATTCTCGCCCCGACTTCCAGCACCATCGATACGTGCGAGCCGGATCCGGCGGCGGGCCAGCGCGGGCTGGAGGCGCCCTGTGCTCTCTCGCGCAGTCTGCCCGGTCACGGTGGCGCGCGAGGCGAGCTGCCCTGATCGGAAGGATCGTGAGGGCACGCTCACCGACATCTGGGAGATGGTGCGCGCCGAGCGAATCAAGGGCCAGTCGAGATCCTGGCCGGCCGGGTGCTCACTTGTACGTTGTCACCCAAGCTCGTCCCGGGGTCGTCGCGCACAGGGCCTGCGCTCCGCGACGACCTTGGGTGACGCAAAACTCGGAGTGGCCGACCAGGAGGTGCGAGCGATCGAGCTCGTTCATATCAGACCACGCGGTGCCGCCCAGGAGCGTCGTCGAGACAAATAGGTCATCCGTCGAGGTGAACGAGGGCAGGTCCGTGGGCTCGATATCCAGTCCAGGCTCTCCTGCACGCCGAGGGTCGAGCGGGTGATCCCATCCCTGGTCCCTGCCGTGGCCGGCGGGAGACCCGCACAGGCCGGTTCGCCGGCGTCCGGCAGCACAGCGGCGGCCACCGGCGCGCCCGCACGGGATACGATCGCCGCCCATGGACACCGCCGCCTTCCTTGCCGAGATCGAGCCGCTGAAGAACGACGACCGCGTCCGCCGCGTCGTTTCGCTCGGGCGCGACGCCGCGGCCGGCGACGCCGGCGCCCGCGCGATCCTCGCCGCGCTCTCGGTCAGCGCGCAGCCGTACGAGCGCCTCCTCGCGCTGCTCGGCGTCCATGGCACAGGAGACGGCGCGCGCGTCGTCGCGGCCCTCTCGGACCCGTCCCGCACCGTGCGGCGCCGGGCGGCCCGCATGGTGCCCCGCTTCTGCGACGACGCGCAGGCGCTCGCGGCGCTCGACGCCATCGTCGGGCGGCGTCTCCTCCGGCGCACGGTGGCCGCCCTCGCGCGGCGCAAGCGCGTCGCGGTCGTGGACGCGTTCCTCGCCGCGCGCATGAAGCAGGGGCGCGATCCGACGATCGTGGATCTGCTCCCGTTCGGCTCCGAGCCGCTCGTGTCGGCGCACCTGCGCGACATCGACGAGGCGGGCGGCCCGTCGTGCCTCGATCGGCTCGCCGACAGGCACCCGGCGGTCACGGGGCGCTGGTTCCAGGCGTCGATCGAGCGCTCCCGGGCGCTGGACGTCCGGCAGCGTTATCGCCTCGCGTCGCTGCTCGCCCCGCTCGCCCGGCGCGCCCCCGACGCGGCGCTCCGGCTCGTCCAGTCCCTCTTCCAGCTCGGCGAAGAGCCCTCCTCCCTCTCCGGCGCCCTCCGCGTGCTGGTCCGCGCGCGCCCGCGCGGCACGTTCGACCTCCTCAAGGCCCGCCACGAGGGCGGCCGCCCCGCGCGGCCGCCGGGCGCCTTCGAGGTCGCGCGCTTCGACAAGGTCGCGCCCGCGCTCGGCGCCGAGCGCCTCGATTACCTCGTCCGCCACGCCTGGGCCGCCCTCGGCGACGGGAAGCGCGGCGTGCGGTGGTTCCTGCGCCTCGCGGCCGACGATCGGCAGGCGGTCTTGCGGGCCTTCCTCGCCGGCGAGCGAGGTGGCTTCGGCGCGTTCCTGTTCCGCCACGTGACCGCCGGGTCGCCCGGGGAGATCGCGGCCCGGGAGCGGGCGTTCGAGCGCTGGTCGTGCGCCGCCAGAGGGTCCGACGGCACGATCAAGCCCGAGGTGCTCGACTTCTTGCCGCGCGACCTGCGCGAGCGCGAGGCGCGGCGGCACCTCGACGACTGCCCCGCGCTCACCACCAGGCCGGACCGGCGGATGGCGTACGCGCGCCTCCTGGGCTTCGCCGAGGCCAGGGCGGCGCTCGCGCCGTTCCTCGGGCACCCCGAGGGCGAGGAGCGGGCGAAGGCGCAGCGGCTCCTCGTCGCGACCGTGCTGCACGACCGGGGGGCGCTCGCCGAGGCCCTCAAGAACGTGCGCGGCCGCAAGTTCGAGCAGGACCCGGTGCGGCGCGCGATGATCGAGGCCCTCGCCGCGCTGCCCGTGGCCCGGTTCGGCCCCGAGCACCTGGAGGACGTGGGCCAGGTGGTGCAGGACGCGCTCGACGCGGCGGACCTGTCCCCGGCCACCGCGGCCGCCGTGGAGCGGCTCGTGGTCCGCCTGTTCCGCGTCGACGGCGCGTGGGGCGCGCGCTGGCTCGCGAAGCTCCTGTCGGTGCGCGGCGCGATCGCGACCCTGGGCCTCGGCGAGGGGCTCACGCGGGAGGAGGCGGCGCGGCTCGCCCCGGCGCTCGCGCAGCTCGTGGACCTGTGGTGCACCAAGGAGCGCGCCGCCGCGGTGATCTGGCTCGCGCAGAGCCTCGGCGAGCGCCTCGCGGCGGTGCCGCCGGTGCTCGGGGCGCTGGAGCGGCTGGCCCGCGAGCTCCCCTTCGCCGGCGTCGCGGCCCGCGCGCTGGCCCTGCTCCGCGCGCACGATCGGCCGAGGCTCGCGCGGCTCGTGCCCGAGCTCCTGCGCGAGGACCGGAGCTTCGTCCTGATCGACACCGTGGCCAGGCTCGTGAGCCTCAGGCGCCAGGACCTGCTCGACCCGCTGCTTCTTGCCGGAGCGGCGGCACCTCGTGGCGTTCCTGCCGGCGCTCTCGGCGCGGCTCGGCCCCTACGCCCCGCCGCATCACGTGGCGGTCGGCCACGGGGTGCTGGCCGCGCTGAAGGCGGACGCGCTGGCGACGCCTCAGTATCTCGCGCTCGCGGCGCGCCTGCTCGACTGGAAGGGGCTCTCGGAGGCGCTCGCCGAGCTCGCCGAGCGGGACCTCCTGCACCACGACGCGATGGTCGCCGCCATCGCCGCCGTGCGGGGCTGCGTGCATCCGGCGCGCCTCGAGGAGCGGCTGCGCGAGAGCCGCGATCCGCGGCTGCGCCGGCTCGCGCTCGCGGCGCTCGAGCGGGCGGCGGCGCCGAAGAACGGGTGGTCGAAGGAGCGGCGCGCGCTGCTCGAGGTGTACCGGCGGGATCCGTCGCCCGCGGTGGCCGGGCCGGCGTCGTTCGTCGCGCCGCCGTGAGCGGCGCCGGGGCCGCCCCTCGTCACGCCGCGCGCGCCGGCATTCCCGTCAGGAACAGCGCGGATCCCGCGACGCCCGCCTCCCACACATAACGGTCGCCGCCGGGCACGGAGCGCGCGATGGCGAGCACCTCGTCCGCGGTGTAGGCGCGCAGCGCCGAGACCGTGCCATCCCAGGCGAACAGCAGCGGGATCAGCGGCAAGAGGTACGTCAGGAGCACCCGCGTCAGGCGGAACGGGCGCACCAGCGGGACGAGGAAGAGCGCGCCCACGAAGAGCACGATCATGTTCATCGCCATCGCGGGCGGCGCGAGCACGACGGGCGCCCGCCGGAGCGCCGGCGACGCCGCCACGTCGAAGAACGCGAGCGGCGCGCCCTGCGCGACGATGCTCGAGATCAAGGCGCGCACCTCGTCGGGCCGGAAGTGGTGCAGCGCGCCCGACATGGTGCGCACGCCGTCGAGCGCCGCGCCGTCGACCGCGCCGGGCCCCGCCATCGCGTCGACCGGCCGCTCCAGGTACGAGGTCCGCGCATCCCCGAGCGCGCGGACGCGCGCCATGCCCGCCTCGCTCGGGTTCCGATCCGTCAGCACGAGCTCGACCTCGCTGCCCGCCGCGCGCACGAGGCGGCGCATGTGCAGCGTGCCGCCCCCTCCGCCCGAGCAGACGTCGACCACGCGCCTGGCCCCGGTCGCCTCGAGCAGCGCGAGGAGCCTGGGAGCTACGCCGTCATAGAAGCCGATCTTCGTGAAGCCCAGATCGAGGAGATCGGTGGCGCCGTCGCGGACGGCGCGTGGAACCCAGTCGAAATCCTCGAGCTCAAAGAGGTGGATCCGGCGCATGGCGAGTCGTCCTCCGGGTGGGTGCGGCGTGGGCGGGCCGAGCTCCCGCGCTGGCGCGCGATCGCTCCGCGCGATGCTACACGGCGTGATCGTCGTGCACGACGAGGAGCCGCGAGGCTACACGGCGTGGTCGTCGTGCACGACGAGGAGCCGCTGGAGGCCGAAGCACTCGACGACCGCGTTCCAGTCCGGCGGGCCGACGACGTAGCGGGGCGCGGGCAGGCGCGGGACCGCGTCGGCCCACGCGAAGCGCGTGTCGTGCACCCCCAGGGTCACGTCGCCGTGGCCCGGGACGCGGAGGACGAGGGCGGCGAACGTGAACGTGCCGCTGCGCATGCGGAACAGGGAGAAACCGCGCGTGCCGGAGACGGCGCCGAGCGGCGCCGCGGCGAGGAGCCGGCCCGTCTTCGGGTCGTGCAGCCGGAGCTCGCGCGGGTCCAGCTCGAGCTCGAGCGCAGGGCGCGGCCGCGATGAGCGCACGACCGTCGTCACGAGCCCGGCCACGATGATGAGCAGGGTGAGCGGCATCGCCACCCACCGTCCAGCCGCCGAGTCGAGGACCCCCAGCGCTCCGAGCGCGACGCTCACGACGCCGACGAGCGCCATCGTGAGGAGCCAGGGCGCCATCGCCGAGAGCCCGCCGCGCAGCGAGGAAGGGTTCGGCATGAGCGAGACGCGAAGCGGCCCGTGTGCGGCGTGACCGGGGACCGTGGCCAGCGAGGGCACCGAGGCGAGCAGCGCCTCGAAGGCGCCCGCGGGGAGAGCCACGTCGACGCTCTCGACGGGGGGCGCGGCCAGGCGGTGCGCCGCCCCGGGCCGGTGATCGCGGCCGCCGATGCGCAGCGGGCGCTTGCCGCCCGCCAGGTGGAGCACGGTGCCCAGGGTGACCCCGGTGCCCGGCATGCGCCAGAGGCCGAGCGAGGCGCCCGGGAGCGCGAAGACGCCCCCTCGGCCCTCGTCGACGAGGAGGCGGTCGCGATCGACGTCCAGCACCGCCTTCTTGCCGCGGAGCGTGGGCGCGACGAGGAAGCCGTAAATGGCGATGACGAGGATGAAGCCGAGGGGCACGACCGCCTTCATCGCCCGAGGCGGCAGCACGGCGGCGAGCCCCGCGAGCCCGGCGAAGAGGGCGAGGCTCACGAGGATGGCCGAGACCCCGAACCCCTTCGACGGCGAGCTCACGGCCTCGAAGCGACGAGGGGTGTCCCCGCGCGGCGCGGGCCACGGTGTGCCAGGGTGCATCTCCGAAAGGTAACGCCGATCGCCGGCAGGACGAAATCCCCGCCACACTCCTGTCTCACGCACCACCCCGACTCACGCTCCGACGGACATCGATGTCACCCGGAGCGCGCCCGGCGCCTTCGCTGCCGCCCCAGCGAGCCCCCGGGCGCAGCAGGCCCACGGCGCAGGGAGCCTGACGCGCCCAGCTCGAAGAGCTGCATCGCCACCAGCGCGACGCAGTCGGGATCGCGCGAGTCCGAGACGATCTGGCGGAGCTCGTGGAAATACCGCACGTGCAAGGCCCGCAGCCGCTCGAGGTCACGGCGCGCGACGCTGAACAGGTTGTAGGAGTACAGGCCCGGATCGCCGCGGCGCTGGCGGCTCGCGGCGACGTCGAGCCAGTGCGCTTTCAATCGCTGTCGCGGCTCGGCGGCGCCTCGGGTCATGTCGACCGTCTCGGCCGTGGCGACGTACCGCCCTTTACGCCATCGGACCAGGCCCGCCCGCGACAGGGCCTCGAGGCACGCGCGCACCTCGTCGCCCGGGAGCCCGAGGCGCGCGGCGACCCAGGCGTCGTCGTGGCGGGGGAGGGCCGCGTAGCTCGCGAGCTCGAGGGCGCGCAGGACGGCGTGAGACCAGGGGAGCTCCGTCGCGATCCGGCGGCGCTCCTCGAGCACACGGAAATCGCGCGCCACCGAGGGCACCTCTCCCGGGTGGACGAAGAGGGCGAGGAAGTCGAGGAGCCGGTCGGTGGTCGCATCATCGATGATAGCATATCGGCGCGATAGATAGTGCGTAGCTGCGCTACACCGCGCTTGCGCTGACTCCCGCGCCGCGGCAAGTGGATGGCGAAGGAGGCTTCGATGAACGTACGAGGTGCTTGCTGGCTCCTCTCGGGGCTGCTCATGGGGTGCGTGAGCGCCGCGGGACAGACGGGGGAGGTCGCCGCCGATCCCTGCGACGCGCTCCCGGAGGGGGCGGGTCAGCTCGTGGAGCACGGCCTCAGCGACCCGACGCCCCTCGGCGTGAGCGGCCAGGAGGCGATCGATGCGACAGGCGGCTCCGGGAGCTTCGATGTGGCGTGGGCCAACGGAGCGACGAGCGCCGTGAGCTGGTCGCTCGCCGCCGACACCGAGAGCTCGCCGGTGGTGGCGTACATCGACCGCCGCAGCGCGTGTGACGACGCGTACCTGCAGGTCCTCGTGCTCGGGCATCTCTCCAGCGCCGACGGCGTCCTCGGCCAGGAGCAGCGCGGGGCGCTCTACCGGGGCGACGACGGCGTCACGCACCTTCGCCTGTCCTTCCTCTTCGACGAGAACCCGTTCCCGGACGTGTACGCCGGCGGCGGGTCGGGCGACGGCTGCGCGGGGTGCGGCGGCGACTTCGAGCTCTCCGTCGAGCTGCGCTGGGGCGCGGGCGAGTCGACCCCTCGGGGCCATGTGGACCTGATCGAGAACGGGACGCTGCTCGGCGAGGTCGGCGCGTTCTGAGCCCGATCTGCGGTGAGCGCGGCGACGGCGGCGCGGCCACGGGCGACGGCCGCGGCGCGAGCCTGGACCCCGAGCTCGCCCCGCCGGCGCCCGGGACACGGGCGGTCACGGGGTCATGTGACACCCGAGGTCGCGGCCGAGGGCCCAGCACGACGGGCAGACGCCTTCGGGGCAATGCTCGTCGGAAGCGCCGGCGAGCCGTATGTCGTACGAGGTGCACGTCGCGTCCGGCCTGATCACCAGCGTCCCGTTCATCGTCCCCCCTGCGACGGTGCAGCGATAGAGGCGCGTCCCTGGAGCGAGCCCGAGCGGCTCGCCATGCCGGCTGATCAGCAGGCAACCGATGCGACGGCTGAGGTCCCGGCACGCCAGGCAGCCGTCGTCGTCGCAGTATTGCCCGGAGGCCCCCGCCAGGTTGCTGGTGTACTGGACGCAGGTCCCGTTCGGGTGGACGACCAGCGATCCCTCCCCCCTCCTGCCGCTCGCGCAGCGGTAGATACCCGCCGTGACCGCCTCCGCCCCCTCTCCGATCGACGCGCCCGCGCGTCGCCCCGGCTCGCCGGCGGGGTCGGCCGAGAGACAGCCGATCATGTGGGCGAACGCGGCGAGGACCGCGAGCCCGGCCCCGGCCTGAAGTGCGCGCCCCATGGGATGATGACGAGTGTTCATATGTTCGCTCCGTTGTTCGTCGACCCGCGGCACGCGGACACCACGCTGGCCCCCCCCCGACGCCATCGCCTCGAGGCGCAGCGGGCCCCGACGTCCCCCCTCACCCCGGGGCCGGAGGCAGGATCGAACGGGCCAGGCGCAGGTCAGGCCGCCGCCTCGCCCCGTCCCCAGCGCGCTAGTTCTGCAGGATGCACTGGAGATCCCTGGCGAGGACCCAGCAGGACGGGCAAGCGCCGCCGACGCAGTACTTCCCGGAAGCACCGGGCCTGTACCCGGCATACCGAGTGCATGTCGAGTAGGGATCTGGCTGGACAATCAGGTATCCCGGCTGCCCTCCCCCGATGGTACAGCGAAAGATCCCCGAATCGAGGACGGCTTCCTGGGCGTCCTCGATCGGCTCGACCTCCGGTTGTCCGGTCTCGTCGGCCGCGTCCATCGCCGCGCAGCCGTTCACGAGGGCGAACGCGGCCGCGAGCGCGAGCCCGAATCCGGTCTGGAGAGCGCGGCCCGTGGTTCGATGAGTGCTCATACATCCCCCCTTTTTCTCGGTTGCGATGAAGCGTGCATGACAGGGCGCTTCACCCCCTCGCCGCTGAAGGTTGCAACAAGAATGCCCGGGGCATCGCGCCGGCTCCCGGTCGCAGCGAGGCGTCGGCGGTGACCCCCGCCTGCTCAGCGGGGCGATCCAGCACGTCGCGTCATGTCGAATACGGGCGTTCCACCCAGGAGCTGCAAATTCGACCGGCGGCCGGCCCCGCCCCGGCTCCGCCATCCTGCCGATGCCCGCGGCGAGGCCGGTCATCGCAGGAGGGAGATGGTCGACGTGCATGGGGCCCCGTCCTCGCCCTTCGTCGACGTGTCTCGTCCGACGAACCCGCGCGCGTCGTGTGAAGCGCGGGCCAGGGAGAGCCGCTCGAGCTGCCCGCCGAGCGGCGAGGCGCTCTCGCGGGGTCCGGTGTGGCCTCGACCCGCCCGGCGCTCTAGCTGGCTTCGTTCATCGGTCGCATCACGATCTGCACGATGCGGGAGCGCTCCCGGGGCAGCGCGGCGAGCACGACGGCCTCGGCCACGTCCTCCGCCGTGGAGAAGCCCCGGAGGCGCTCCGAGCCGGCGGTGCGGCCGTCGCCCAGCGCGAAGTGGGTCTCGACGCCGCCCGGGCAGACGGCGCTCACCTTGATGTTCTCCTGCCAGAACTCGCGGTCGAGCGCCTGGGTCAACCCGACCTGCGCGAACTTCGACGCACAGTAGATGGCCTCGCGCGGATAGCCCTGGAGGCCGGCGACGCTGGCGACATTGATGATGTGACCGCCCCCCTGGCGGCGCATGTGAGGGATGACCTCGCGGCAGAACAACCACGTCCCCTTCACGTTCGTCGACATGATGCGGTCGTAGTCCTCCTCCGACCACTCGAGGAACGGCCGGTAACCGCCGATCCCCGCGTTGTTGACGAGGATGTCGATCCGCCCGAGCTCACTCACCGCCCGCTCCACGCACGCGGCGACCGACGCCGCGCGCGTGACGTCGGCCTCGATCATCAGGCAGCGGCCGCCCGCCGCGAGGATCTCCCGCTCGAGCGCCGCCAGATCCGCCCCGGTCCGCGCCACGCCGACCACGACGGCCCCCTCGCGGCTCAGCGCCAGCGCGCTGGCCCTCCCGATCCCCCTGCTCGCCCCGGTGACGAGCGCCACCTTGTCCTTGAGACGCACGGTATCCCCCTCTCTGCGGCGCGCAGAGGCGAGCGAAGCGCCGTTCCCCCCACGCCGGCGGCGGGCACCGTATCACGTGCGCGGCGTGCCGGCGCGGAGCCGGTAGGCGACCTCGGGCGGAGCGCCGCCGTCCAGCCAGGAGCGGGCGCGGTCGCCCTCGCCCCCCGGGTTGACCGACACGATCGTCCGGAGCGCACGGACACGCCGCGACGCACCGGCAAACAGGCTGCGTGCGGCGGCGTGTCGTCGATGCGCGAGGTCTCGACCTCCGAGGTGAGCCCCGGCCTCTCCAGCGCCGCGCCGAGCTGCTCCTGGCGAATGCCTCCCGAGGCACGATACGCCCCCTGCGCCCGCCGAGCACGCCCCCGCGCAGCGGCGACGCCACGCATGTGCAAATGCATCACATTTGCAATTGACTTCAAGTTGTTTCGGTCGCATAAGGTGCGCCGCCGGCGGCGATGGCCCCCGGCCGTACCGTCATGCTTGCTGCAAAGAAGCTCTCGAAGTCCTATGGCGGCGCCGCCGCGCTCGACGCGCTCGATCTCGAGATCCCGGCCGGCGAGGTCTTCTGCCTCCTCGGCCCGAACGGGGCGGGCAAGACCACCACCCTGAACCTCTTCCTCGGCTTCACGAGGCCCTCGTCCGGCGCGGCCTACGTGGCGGGCGCCCACGTGGAGCCCGATCCGATCGGGGCGCGCCGGAAGATCGCCTATGTCCCCGAGCAGGTGCGGCTCTATCCGCACCTCACCGGCTGCGAGAACCTCGCCTATTTCCTCGCCCTCTCGGGCTCGCGCGCGCCTTCGCCCGCGGAGCTCTCGCGGCTGCTCGCCGCCGCCGGGCTGCCCGAGGGCGCGGCGCACCGCCCCGCGGACGGCTACTCCAAGGGCATGCGGCAGAAGGTGGTGCTCGCCCTGTCGCAGGCCAGGGGCGCGGCCGCGCTGCTCCTCGACGAGCCGACCTCGGGCCTCGATCCGGGCGCCGTCCGCGAGCTGTGCGCCGCGATCCGGCGCGAGAGCGACCGCGGCGCGGCCGTGCTGATGGTGACCCACGATCTCGGCGCCGTGGCGAGCATCGCCCACCGGATCGGCATCATGAAGGCGGGCCGGCTGGTCCACGTCGCGCGCGCAGCCGGCCTGTCCGAGGCCGACGTCCTCTCGCTGTACCGCCGGCACTTCGAGGGTCCCGACCGCGCGGCTCCCCCGCCCCCCTCGCGCCGCGCCGCGCCCGAGGCCCTGTCATGAGCCCGAGCCTGCGCCCCCGGGCCGCCGGCCTGGCGACGGCGCTCGCCGCGCTCGTCGCGGCGCGCGCCGCCGAGGCCGCGCCGCCCGAGCAGGCCGCGCCGCCCGCGCCGGAGGCCGCAGCGCTCGACGCCTCGCCCCCGCCCGCCGAGGAGGTCGTCGTCATCGGCCAGCGGATCGGCCCGAGCGACAGCGCCGACGTCCTGACCTCGGTCGACATCCTCGGCGGCGAGGAGCTCCAGAAGCAGAGCACGGCCGAGCCGCTGGAGCTGCTCCGGCGCGCGCCGGCGGTCTACGTCGAGTCGTTCAACCAGGGCATCATCACCGCCGATCTCGGGCTCCGCGGCTTCAACACGCAAGGCGACGTCGCCCACACGAAGCTGCTCATCGACGGCATCCCGAGCAACCATTACGTCGGCCTCCCCGACATGAAGGCCGTCTTCCCGCTCGAGATCGAGCGGATGGAGGTCGTCAAGGGCACGAACGACCCGCGCTACGGGCTCAACAACGTCGCCGGCAACGTCGACGTCGTCACGCGCAGGACCGGGAACGAGCGCGTCGCCCGGCTCCGCGCCGGGAGCTTCTGGACCGTCGAGCCCCAGGTGCTCGTCGCGACCCAGGACGACACGCTGAGCCAGACCTACTTCGCCGGCTACCACGGGTCGGACGGCTACCGCGATCACGCGCGGAGCGACAAGGTCGCCGGTTCGGCCAAGTGGTTTTACGAGCCGTCCCGGGAGCTCCGGGTCGGGCTCATCCTCCGGGGCATGCTGCTCGACGCGGACGCGCCCGGCTACCTGTCCGCCGAGGACGCGCGCGCGCGGCCCACCGCGTCGCCCGCCCACTCGGCGGCCGACGGCGGCCGGCAGTCGACGCTCCACGCCAGCGTCCACCTGGACCACGAGCTCGCCGAGGGCCTCTCCTGGCAGCTCAAGGCCTACGGACAGGCGTTCTTGCGGGACCGCTGGGTGAGGTTCGACCCGGAGCTCTCCCAGCAGATGCGCGTCGAGGACGACAGGCAGTACGGCGCCATCTCGGTGCTCACCTACCGGACGCGCGATCCCCGGGCGCTCGGCCTCGCCGTCGAGTGGGGGGTCGATTACCAGCTCCAGGACAGCAGGTACCGGCGCTTCCCCTCGGTGGATCGCGCGCGCCAGGGCGCCGCGTTCCGCGACGAGGACTTTGCCCTCCACGCCGCCGGCTCCTATGTCCAGGCCAGCGCGCGCCCGCTCGAGCCGATCAAGCTGGTCGCCGCGCTGCGCGCCGACCGCCTGGCCGGCGCCGGCCGCTTCCTGGAGCAGCCCGAGGGCGGGGCGCCCCGCAGGGTCGAGCGCGACCTCAACGACTACGGCTTCATCTGGCAGCCGAAGGCGAGCGTCATGGTGACGCCGGTGAAGGGCCAGAGCCTGTATGCCAATTACGGGCGCACGTTCCAGATCGGCACGGGCAACGGCGCCTACGCCACCCAGGGCGCGCCGCTCGATCCGTCGATCAACGACGGCTGGGAGGTCGGCTACAGATCGAGCGTCTCCCCGTGGCTCAAGGGGCACGTCGCCTACTGGGAGCAGCGCGCGAGCGGCGAGGTGCGGGACAAGGGCGACGGCTCCGGCGACGCCGAGAACGTCGGCGAGACGTTGCGGCGCGGCTTCGACGTCGAGCTCACGCTCCGCCCGTTCGAGTTCCTCTCCGTGTGGGGCGCGTTCAGCCGCGCCCTCTCCGAGCAGGTCGAGCCCGGGCCGGCGCTCGCCGCGAACAAGGGCAAGGAGCTCGACCACGTCCCGAGCTTCAGCGCCAAGGGGGGGATCGACGTCCGTCCTCTCCAGGAGCTGCTCGTCTCCGTCTTTTGCTACGCGCAGGGAGATTACTACCTGACCAAGGAGAACACCACCGAGGAGCTCGGCTCGCGGAAGGTGGGCGACTACGTCCTCGTCAACGCGAGCGCGTCCTACGACGCGACCGAGACGATCTCGCTCGGCGTCGAGGTGAACAACCTGCTCGACCAGTCCTACGACACCTCCATCTGGCACAAGGACTACGGCGCCGTCGGGGCCCAGCACAACCCGGGCAACGCTCGCTCGGCGTACGTGACTGGCACCCTGATCTTCTGAGATCGCCGCGGTCCGACGAGGCCCTCAAGGGAGTCAGCGCATGAGAGCCCTCTGGACAGCCGCGCGGCACGAGGCGATCCGCTCGTTCCGCAACCGCACCTTCCGCATCGTCGCCGCGCTCGTCGCGGCGCTCCTCGCCGCCGCGTTCCTGCTCGAGGCGGCGCGGCACACGGGGGAGGCCCGCCAGCGGGCGGCCCTCCAGGAGCTGGTCCACCGTCAGTGGGTCGAGCAGCCCGGACGCCACCCGCACCGCGCAGCGCATTACGGCTCGTTCGCCTTCCGCCCCCCGGGCCCGCTCGGGTTCTTCGATCCGGGCCTCGAGTCGTTCGCCGGCACATCCATCTTCCTGGAGCCGCACCAGCGCAACGCCCTGAGCTTCAGCGAGGCCGCGCAGTCGAGCGAGCTCGCGCGCTTCGGCACCCCGAGCGCCGCCTTCGTCCTCCAGGTGCTCTTGCCGCTGCTCCTCTTCTGCATGACCTTCGCCAGCGTCGCCGGAGAGCGCGAGTCGGGGACATGGGCCCTCGCCGTCTCCCAGGGCGTGGACGCGCGCGTCCTCATCGCCGGCAAGGCCCTCGGGGCGCTGCTCGCCGTCGCGCTCTGGCTCGCGCCGCTCCTCGCGCTCGCGCTCGCGGGCGCGCTGCTCGCCGGCGTGCTCGACGCCTCCAGGGACACGCTCCTCCGCGCCGGCCTGCTCGCGGGCGGCTACGCCGTCTACCTCGCCGCCTGCACGGCGCTCGGCGTGCTCGTCTCGGCCCTCCACCGCCGCGCGCAGGGCGCCCTCCTGACGCTGCTCGGCCTCTGGGTCGCGCTCTGGATCGTCGTGCCGCGGCTCGCCACCCAGGCCGCGAGCCGCCTCCACCCGACGCCCTCGCGGGCCCAGATCGAGCTCGACCTGGCGCACGCGATCCGCGACCTCGGCGACAGCCACGACCCCAACAACCCCCGCTTCCAGGCGCTCCAGCGCCGCACGCTCGCCGAGCACGGCGTGTCCCGGGTCGAGGACCTCCCGGTCAACTACGGCGGCGTCGTGATGCGCGAGGGGGAGAAGGTCAGCACCGCGGTGTTCAACGACTACTACACGCGCCTGTTCGAGGCGCACCGCGCCCAGGACGGGCTCGCGCTCCGCGCCGGCCTGTTCACCCCGCTGCTCGCGATCCGGTCGTTCTCGATGGGGCTCGCCGGCACCGACGCCCACCACCTCGTCGACTTCGAGGAGCAGGCCGAGGCGCACCGCTACGCCTTCATCCAGCGACTGAACCACCTGCACATCACCAAGATCCGCTGGCACGACGACAAGGCGCAGCGGGTCGACCCGGCCGAGTGGCGCGCGTTCTCCCCGTTCGAGCACAGGCGGCCCCCCGCCGCGTGGGCGCTGTCCCGCGTCGCGCCCGCGGGCCTCGCCGTGATCGCGTGGGCGGCGGCGCTCTCGCTCGCCGTCGCGCTCTTCACCCGTCGCCACGGAGAGGCGTCATGAGCCCCTTCCTCGTACGCGCGCGCCTGGAGCTCCGCCAGCTGCTCCGCGCGCGGATGCTGCTCGTCGCCGTCTGCCTCGTGCTCGCGGCCGGCGCCCTCGCCATCGTGGACGGCGCGGCCCGCGTCGACGGCGAGCGCGAGGTCATCGCGGCGCTCGAGCCCGAGCTCAGGGAAGAGGAGCGTTATCTCCGCAAGACCCACGCGCCGCAGGACGACCTCGGGCTCGTCCTCTACTACCTCGCGATGCCCGTGGCGCACGAGCCGACCGGGTGGACGGCGCTCTCGACCGGGCTGCGCGACGTCCACCCGTACAGCCGGCACCTGCGCTTCATCGGGCTCGTGCCCCAGCTCTACCAGGCGGACATCGCCAACCCGCTCCGGCAGCTCGCCGGCAGCTTCGATTACGGGTTCGTCCTGGTCTTCCTCGTCCCGCTGCTCATCATCGGCGTGAGCTACGATGTCCGCTCGCGCGACGAGGACCTCGGCACCGAGCCGCTCGTCTGCTCCCAGCCGACGCGGCTGTCGCGCCTCCTGGCCCTCCGGCTCGGCCTGCGCGCCGCGCTGGTCGCCGCCGTCGCGCTCGCGCTCTTCGCCTTCGCCGTGGCCTGGCTCGGGCTCCCGCTCGACGCGCGCGCCGGGGCCTTCGCGCTCGCCTCGCTCGCGTACATCGCGCTCTGGTTCGTCCTCGCGTTCCTCGTGGCCTCCCTGCGCCGCTCGTCCGCGTGGAACGCCATCACGCTGGTGGGCGCCTGGATCGCCTGGTGCGTCCTCCTGCCCGCCCTCGTCAACCTGGCGATCATGACAGCCGCGCCCGCCCGCGGCGGCGTCGAGCTCACGCTCTCGCAGCGGCAGGAGATGAACGCGGGCTGGGACCGGCCGAAGCGCGCGACGCTCGATCCGTTCTTCGCGCGGCGGCCCGAGTGGGCCGCCACGGTCGTGCCCGAGGACCGCTTCTCCTGGCCCTGGTATTACGCCATGCACGAGATGGGCGACGCGCACGTCGCGCGGGAGGTCGAGGCCTACCACGCGGCGCTCGCGCGGCGGGAGCAGTGGACCGCGCGCGCCGCCCTCGCGATGCCGCCCCTCGCGCTGCAGCTGTTGCTCGACCGGATGGCGGGCACCGACATGGCCACGGAGCTCGCCTTCCGGGACAGCATCGCCGGCTACCACGAGCGGCTGAAGCAGTACTTCTATCCGCTCATCTTCAACTACAAGGGCCTCGCGGCGTTCGACATCGACGCCGTCCCGCGCCACCGCTTCGAGGGCGCCGAGCAGCCGATCCACCTCCCCGGCCTCGCGGGGCTGCTCGGCGCCCTCGCGCTGCTCGGCGCCATGCTCCCGTGGGCCGTCCGGCGCATCGACGCGACGCCCGGGCGCGAAGAGGCCAGCGCGTCGACGCGCCGCCGGATCCGGCCGTCCGCGGCCGAGGAGCCCCCGAGTCACCCCCCCTGCACCTCGCTGCCCCACGACGGGCGAGCCCGGGAGACATGAGCCATGGAGGATCGAACGCCGCGAATCGAGGACATTCACCGTCTGCTGCTGAGCCCAGGGGAGATCGCCGCGCTCGCCGAGCCAGAGAGGAGCCTCTACCTCTCGCTGCCACCCACGCTCCCCGCCGAGGAGATCGAGCGGGTCAACCGGGGCACCCGGGTGGCGGGGGGCGATTACGTCTATCGCGGCCTCGAGTTCGCGGTCCCGCCCGGCGTCCTCGTGCCGGGCGGGACGAGCGAGGTGATCTTCGACGCCCTCCACGACGGGCTCGTGGAGGCGCGGGGCGCCTCGGTGATCGTGATGGGATGCGGGGCGGGCGTGGAGCCCGTGCTCGCGCGGCAGCGCGGCGCGCGCGAGATCCACGCCATGGACATCCACGAAGCGAGCGTCGCGTCGAGCCTCGCGAGCTTCGAGCGGCACACCGGCCCGCGCGACCCCGAGCGGCACCATTTCCTGGTCTCGGATCTCTTCTCCGCGCTGCCGCGCGGCGAGCGCGCCGACGTGATCGTCTTCAATCCGCCCGCCAACCCGCTGCGCGCGGACGATCCCGATCTCACGCGGGTGAACTTCTCGGGCTCCGCGATCATGGTGCGCTTCTTCGACGAGATCGCCTCGCGAGCGCTGCTCGCGCCGGGCGGGAGGGTCATCACCGTGCTGTCGAACGCCAGCGACCTCCGGGGCATCGTCGCGCACGCGCTGCGGCGGGGCTTCCGGCCCGAGCTCCTCCGGCGGAAGACCTGGGCCGCTCCCTACGACAGGATCCTGACGCACCTCCTCTCCCTCACGCTGGACGAGCGCGGATGAGGACAGGGCCGATGCCACAGCGCCGCGCGCAGCCCGGCCAGGAGGCCCTGAGCTTCGGGTCGTACGCGCGGCTCGCGCTCCCGCTGACCCTCGCCGGCCTGTCGGGGCCCCTCATGAACGCCACCGACACCGCCGTCATGGGGCACTTCGGGGACGCGGCCACGATGGGGGGAGTCGCCGTCGGCAGCCAGATCTTCAACACCCTCTACTGGCTCCTCGGCTTCTTCCGGACCAGCACGAGCGGCTTCGCCGCGCAGGCGCGCGGCGCCGGGGACCGGCAGGACGCCGCCTTGCAGCTCTTTCGCCCGCTGCTCTTCGCCGCCCTGGTCGGGTGCGCCTTCGTCCTGGTCAGGGCCCCCCTGGAGGCCGTCGCCCTCGATCTGATGGGGGCCCACGGAGACGTCGAGTCGCACGCGGCGACGTATTATGAGGCGCGCATCTGGGGGGCGCCTGCGGTGCTGATGGGCTACGTGGTCGCGGGCTGGCTCATCGGCATGGGCGAGGTGCGCTGGACGATGCTGCTCTATGTCGGGATGGACCTGCTCAACCTCGCGCTGACGGTCGCCTTCGTCACGGCGCTCGACCTCGGGGTGCGCGGCGTCGCCTGGGCCACCGTGCTGGCCGAGGCGACGAAGATCCTCGTCGGCCTCCTGGTGATCTGGCGCAAAGGCCACCTGCGGGGCGTCCGCGTGAGGTGGCGGCGCTTCGCCGATCTCCACGCCGTCACCCGGATGTGGCGGGTGAACGGCGACGTGCTCCTGCGCACCACCTGCCTGCTCGGCGTCTTCGGCTGGATCACCCGGCAGAGTGCGCTGCTCGGCCCCGAGGTCCTGGCCGTCAACGCGATCCTCATGCACGTGCAGCTCATCATCTCCTGCGCGCTCGGCGGGCTCGGCAACACGGCGGGGATGCTCGCCGGCCAGGCGATAGGGGCGCAGTCCCGGGAGCGCTTCCACGACACGCTCCGGCTCTCGTTCTGGACCGCCTCGCTGAGCGCGGTGGCCCTCAGCCTCGCGTGCCTCGTCGCGCAGCCGGCCATCATCGGGCTATTCACCCCGCTCGCGTCCATCGCGCAGATGACCGGACACTACTTCATCTGGATGGCGCTGTTCCCGGTCGCCATCTTCTGGAGCATGATCCTCGAGTGCGTCTTCACGGGCGCGACCCGGGCCGGTCCCGTCCGCAACTCGCTGCTCGCCGCCACCCTGGTCTTCTTCGCCGCCTGGCCCGTCCTCTCCACCCGCTGGGGCAATCACGGGCTCTGGATGGCCTTCCTCCTGTTCAGCTTGACGCGCACTGTTTACCTCCACCTGGCGCTCCCGAGGCTCCTGCCGCTGGCGTTCCCCGCGCGGCCTCGAGAGCCCGTCACCGCCTGACGCCGGGCGGCCGTCCCCTGCACCTCCAGGAGAGCGCTCGATGTGCTCGATAGCCGGCATCCTCCACAAGAAGCGGCCCATCGCCGCCGCGCAGCACGACGAGATGGCGTCGCTCCTCGACGCCATGCACCACCGCGGGCCGGACGCGCGGGGCGCGCTGCAGTGCGCGAGCTGGGCCCTGCTCGGCAGCAACCGGCTGCGCATCACCGACGCCGACAACCCCGGCGCGGACATGCCGCTCACCTCGGTCGACCAGCGCCTCACCATCGTCTATAATGGCGAGATCTACAACCACCGCGACCTGCGCGGCCGGCTGTCGCGCTTTCCGTTCAGGACCGCCTCGGACACCGAGGTCGTCCTCGCGGCGTACGAGGCCTGGGGCCTCGCCTGCTTGGAGCGGCTCGAGGGCATGTTCGCCTTCGCCCTGTTCGACCGCGCGACCCAGACCTGCCTCATCGCCTGCGACCCCACCGGGCAGAAGACCGTGTACCTGTGGGAGGACGACGAGGCGCTGGTCTTCGCCTCGGAGATCGACCCGCTCATCAAGGACCCCTACCGCAGGAAGGACTGGGACCTCGACGGCCTGGCGGAGTTCACCGCCCATCGGTTCATCCTCGGCAGCGGGACGCATATCCGGCAGATCCGCAAGCTCGAGTCCGGCACCTACCTGACCCGGACGCCCGGGCGGCAGGAGACAGGGCGCTATTACCTGATCCCGCGCGGCGACCTGTCGAGGACCGACGTCCCGGCGATCGAGCAGGAGATCAGGAGCGCCGTCATCGACGGCTGCCGCAGGACGTTCGATCTGGAGGTCCCCTATGGCCTCCTGCTGAGCGGCGGGATCGACTCCACGGCCGTCCTCGCCGCGGCCCGCGGCGCCGGGCTGCCCATGAGGACGTTCTCCATCGGCTTCCAGCCCACGGGTCAGCTCCTCCCGCGGAGCGCCAGCGTCTTCGACGAGTTCGCCTACTCGCGGGCGCTGGCCCGGGAGCTGTCCGCGCAGCACACCGAGATCACGCTGTCGGATACCGAGTACTGCGCCTACCTCGATCGGTGGATCGAGACCGCCGGCGAGCCGCTCGGCTCCCAGGAGGCGCCGTGCCTCATCCGCCTGTTCGAGGAGGCCGGGCGAGAGGCGCGCGTCATCTTCTCCGGCAGCGGGCCCGACGAGGTCTTCGACGGCTACTCCTATGGACGGGCGATGGCGGACGCGCCCCTCGCCGAGCTCCCCGAGCGCTACTACGCGGCGTTCCGCTGGTCCGGGGCGACCGATCTCGAGCGGCTCATGCCTCGCCACGACGCCGCGCGCCTCCTGACCGACAAGGTCCGCCAGATCCTCTCGCTCTACCGCGACTGGCCGCTCGACAGCCTGCAAGCCGTGCAGCTCCTGCACTTCCACGGCCGGCTCGCCGTCTACGAGTTCCGGCAAATGGACCTCATCAGCATGCGCCACAGCGTCGAGGCGCGCTCGCCGCTCGCGAGCACCGAGATGGTCCGCGCCGCCTTCGATTTCGCGAGCGGGCTGAAGCAATCGGGCGGCCACGAGAAGGGGATCTACAAGCAGGCCCTCGCGGGCCTCGTCCCCCCGGCCATCGCCGCCCGCAAGAAGCAGGGGTTCCCGATCCCCGCGGAGATGTGGTTCTCGAGGCCCTTCGCGGAGAGGGCGGCCATCCTCTTCGACCGGGGCGCCGTGCTGAGCGGCATCGGCCTCGTCGACCCGCGCTACCTGAGGCGGCTCTGGGAGGACCCGGACCCGGCCACGCGCAACCTGTTCTCCCGGCTGTACACGGCCGAGGGCATCCTCCGGCGCCAGGCGCCCCACCTCGCGCCGTCGCGCGCCGCCTGATCGCGGGGCGCATCGCGGCCGGGCCCGGAAAATGAGAGGCCTGTCGCAATGCGCGCGGCCAACAATAGCAATTCATTTGCAATTGACTTTTGATTGCTCGTATCACATAAGGAGCCAGCCGCGCTGAGCCTCGCGCCTCCTGTGCCCGCCTCGATCTCTCCGGGTGCGCCCGCGCCCGCGCACGCCCCTGACGGGGGTGAATGAGCCTGCCCCGCGTGCCGGCGGGGCTCCCCGACGAGCCGCGGTGCGGCTCCGCGCCTCGCTTCCGGCTGCCCGCGAGGGGAGCACGGCGCCCTTGCCCTGGCACACCGATCCTGACGAACGGCTCCGCCGACCTGGAGGGCATCATGAACACGGTCACTGATTCTTCGCTTTCAACGCGCATTCATCGCATCTACAACGAGCTCGCGAGCATGGGCTCCCTCGAGCCGAGCCAGCGGGTGAACCACCTGTTCAGCGAGCTCGTGAGCATCTCGATGTCTCGCTCGCGCGACGAGGCCGACGAGGTGCTCGGAGATCCTGTCGTGAGCGGGATCCGCGAGGACCTCTGGCGCGTCTGCTCGCGCGGCGAGCTCGAGCTGGAGCGCCACTGGGCGCGGCGCATCGCCGCCGCGGACGACCCGGCGGCCGAGCTCCGGAGCTTCCCGTACGCCGTGAACTACGAGAAGCTGACCCGGCTCGAGCTCTCCGGCCTGAGGGGCGTGCGCGACGAGCTGCCGCGGCGCGTGCTGTTCATCGGCTCCGGGCCGCTGCCCTTCACCTCGATCCTGCTCGCGGAGCGCCACGGCCTCCCGGTCAGCAACATCGACGTCGACGAGGAGGCGTGCGCCGCCGCCCGCACCCTCGCGCGGCGGCTCGGGCTCGCGGACAGGCTCAAGTTCATCTGCGCCGACGCCCTTTCCTGCGCCGATCTATCGGAGTTCGACTGCGTGTTCCTCGCCGCGCTCGTCGGCATGAACCGGCGCGAGAAGGGCCGCCTGCTCCACCACCTCCACGGGGCCATGCGCCCGGGCGCGCTGCTCCTCGTCCGCAGCTCGCAGCGCCTGCGCGCGCTGCTTTACCCCGAGGTCGACATCCACGGCATGGCGCCGTTCGAGCCGCTCCTCGAGATTCACCCGCACGACGAGGTGATCAACTCCGTGATCCTCGCGGAGAGGCCGGAGCGTGGCCGGAGCGCCGGCTGACGAGGTTGTATGGTAAGGTCCCGGCCTGCCAGGAACCGGCCGAGGAGCCCCTCATGACCACACCGCTGCTCCCCTCGAAGCTGCCGTCGACCGGCGTCAGCATCTTCTCGGTGATGACGCGCCTCGCGAACGAGCACGGCGCCATCAACCTGTCGCAAGGCTTCCCGGATTTCGACTGCGCGCCCGGGCTGGTCGAGGCCGTCGCCCGCCACATGCGCGCCGGCCACAACCAGTATGCCCCGATGGCGGGCGTGCAGGCGCTGCGCGAGGCGCTGGCCGCGAAGATCGAGCGGCTTTACGGCAGGCGGTATGATCCGGCCACCGAGATCACGATCACCTCGGGCGCGACCGAGGGGCTCTTCAGCACGATCACCGCGTTCGTCCGGCCCGGGGACGAGGTCATCCTGTTCCAGCCCTGTTACGACTCCTATGCTCCGGCCGTCCGGCTGAACGGCGGCACGCCGGTGTTCGTCACGCTCCGCTTCCCGGAGTACCGCGTCGACTGGGACGAGGTGCGGCGCGCGCTCACGCCCCGGACCCGGCTCCTGCTCCTCAACTCGCCCCACAACCCGACCGGCACGATGGTGTCGGCCGACGACATGCGCGAGCTCGCGCGGGCGCTGGACGGCCGGGACGTCGTCGTGGTCGGCGACGAGGTCTACGAGCACATCGTCTTTGACGGGCGCCGGCACGAGAGCCTCGCGCGGTATCCGGATCTGGCGGATCGCTCGGTGGTCATCAGCTCGTTCGGCAAGACGTACCACACGACCGGCTGGAAGGTCGGCTACTGCGCGGCGCCGCAGGCGCTGTCGGCCGAGATCCAGCGCGTGCACCAGTTCGTGACGTTCTCGGTGAACGCGGCCATCCAGCAGGCGTATGCCGAGGTCGTGGCCCGAGATCCGTTTGCCGACGGCCTCGCGGCCTTCTATCAGGAGAAGCGCGACCGGTTCCTGCGGCTCATCGAGGGCTCGCGGCTCCGCCCGCTGCCGTGCCAGGGGACGTATTTCCAGCTCCTCGACCACTCGGCGATCACGGCGGAGCGGGACACGGACTTCGCCCTTCGCCTCCTGCGCGAGCACGGCGTCGCCGCCATCCCGACCTCGGCCTTCCTCCAGGGCGAGGAGCCCGGGCCCGTCCTGCGGTTCTGCTTCGCCAAGCGCGACGAGACGCTCGAGCGCGCGGCGGCGAAGCTGCGGCAGGTCTGACAGGGATCGTCAGGGTCAGCCGCTCGGGAGGTCGCTGGGTGTCGCGCTCGAGAGCGCAAAGGGGTCGAGCCCCTCGAAGCTCTGGAACGTGGGGTGGCCGTGCCCGGGCGCGATGGGCGCCTCGCCCCGGTCCAGGCACGCGGTGCGCAGCCCGGCCCCGCGGGCGGCGTCCAGCTCGGCCACGCTGTCCGAGAGGAAGAGGATGTCCGCGGGCGGCAGATCGAGCGCCTGGGCGATGAGGCGGTAGGACCGAGGCTCCGTCTTCGGGCCGGTCGTGGTGTCGAAGTAGCCGGAGAACAGCGGCGTCAGGTCGCCGTGCGCCGTGTGGCCGAACAGCAGCTTCTGCGCGGCGACCGAGCCGGACGAGTAGACGTAGAGGCGCAGCCCGCGCGCGTGCCAGGCCCGGAGGGCCGCCGCCGCGTCCGGGTGGACGTGGCCTGTCAGCTCGCCGCGCGCATAGCCGTCCGCCCAGATCAGCCCCTGCAGCGCCTTGAGCGGCGTGGCCTTGCGGTCCTCGTCGATCCAGCGCAGCAGCAGCGCCACGAGGGCGTCGTCGCCCGGCCCCACCTCGCCGGCGAGCGCCCGCGCCTCGTCCAGGTGTCGCCGCACCTCCGGGTCGCCCGACCGCGACGCCACGAAGGCCGCGAGGTGCCGCCGCGCATAGGGGAAGAGGACCTCCTTCACGAAGGCGATGGAGCTGGTCGTGCCCTCGATGTCGGTGACGACCGCGCGCGCGCCGCTCATGGCGCGTACTCCGGGAAGCGATCCGCGATGTCGCTCCCGGTGAAGCTCCCCACCCAGCCGTCCGGGCGCTCGAAGAAGCGGATGGCCGCGAACAGGGGCCGAGGACCCATGTCGAACCAGTGCCGCATCTCCGCGGGCACGCGGATGAGGTCGCCGCGGGCGCACACGACCTGGAACACCCGCCCTGCGGCGTGCAGGTAGAAGCAGCCGCCGCCCTCCACGAAGAGGCGGGACTCGTCCTCGGCGTGCGTGTGCTCGGCGAGGAACTTCTTTCGCGCCTGCTCCGCGCCGGGCGCGTCCGGCTTCATGCGCACCACGTCCACGATCTCGTAGCCGTGGGCCTCGCGCTCGGCCTCGACCACGTCGCGGTACGCGGCGAGCACCTCGTCCTGGCCGGCGCCCTCCTGCAGCGGAATGGACGCGTCCACGCGCTCGAAGTGGACGCCGATGGCCCCCAGCTCGCGCTGGATGTCGTCCAGGGCGGTGTACTCCCCCAGCGGTCGGGACGGCTGGTCCTCGGGATAGACAATCAAGTGGCTCATCGGCATAGCCTCATCCTCTCGAGCTCACAGGTCAACAGGTGCTCCAGCGCGACCGTGTGGCGGCGCGCCTCGGGCACGGAGCGGCCCCAGGCGTAGAGGCCATGGCCGGCGATGAGATACCCCACCGCCTCCGGGCGGCGGGCGAGCTCCGCGGAGACGCGCTCGGCCAGCCGCGGGACGTCCTGGTCGTTCGGGAAGACCGGCACCACCACGGTGGCCTCGTGGGTGCGCGTGTCGCCGAGGGCCTTGAGCAGCTCGAGGTTGTGCAGCACGACCCCGCCGTCCGCCTCGCGGAGCGAGGAGAGCAGCGCGCTGACGACGGAGTGGGTGTGCAGCACGGCGCCCACCTCGGGACGCTCGCGGTAAAGCTGGAGGTGCAATGGCGTCTCCGCCGAGGCGCCGGGCGGCGGAGGGGCATGGATGTCCGCGACCAGGACATCGGCCTCGGTCAGCTCGCCCTTGTCCACCCCGGAGCGCGTGACCGCCGCGGTGCGCGCGTCCAGCCGGCGCGAGAAATTGCCGCTCGTGGCCGGCACGAAGTTGCGCAGGCTCAGGAAGCGGCCCACCTCGACGAGATCCCGGGCCGCCTCCGCCAGGGTGACCAGGGTGGCGGACCCCAGAGCGCTCGCAGCGGGAGAAGCTGCCGTTGCGATCATCGATCCTCTCCTCGGCTCCTCATCCTCTCCATCCAGCGCAGCCCAGCGGACGGGCGTCGCCGCGCAGACGGGCGCGGCGCGTGGCGAGCGGCATCACACCACAATAGAAATTCAATTGCAACTGCAATCGACGGCTGGAGGACGGGCGGCGGCGAGGATCGCGGGCTCACCGCGCGATCGCGCGCGTGTCCTCGAGCAGGAGCGAGCGCTCGTGAGCCGCGCCCGCCGCGCCCGGGAGGCAGAGCGCGAGCGAGGCGGCGCCCGCCGACCCGAGGCGGCGAGCGCGCGCACCGCGGCGCCCCCCTGGCGAGCGCACGCGCCCCGGGCGCCACGCCGCGCCATGGCTTGCTCGCGCGCGGTGCCCGCGGAGGGGCGCGGCGATATCCCTCGAGAGAAACGCTGGCTGACGGCGAGGAATCGCGCCCTCGGCGTCGAGGTGCCCTGATCTCCGCGCGGAGCCCTCCCGCTTGCCAGCGACACGGGGGTTCGCCTATCGTCGCTGGGCGACGGGAGGCTCGCGAGGGCTCCTGGCGACGCTGGGATCGGCAGATCATGCGCAGGACGATGCAACCACAGATGGGCGCGCTGACAGGCCCCGCACGGGCGAGCGCCGGGGCGCGCCCCGTCCGCTCCGGCATGCGGCTCGTGCTGCTCGCCGCGCTCGTCGTGGGCGGCGCGTTCGGCTGCCGCCACGCCCTCTCGCCGGGCGACGCGGGCGCGACGCGCGACTGCCCGACCGAGTATCGCCCGAGCTGCCTCGGCGGCGATGATCACTGCGTGACCGACAAGAACGGCTGCCAGGTCTGCACCTGCGTGGACGCCGGCACGCGCGCGCGGCCGATCGATCCGCGCGACGTACAGTAGCCGCGCGACGCGCAGGAGCCCGGCGCCCGGCGGCCCCGAGATCTCCAGGGTCCAGCGGGGCGCCGCGGGCAGCGCCGGGGCGTCGCGCCGGGCCGACCGCGGGGTGACCGTGGCGATCCGGTCTGGTAACGTGCGCCCCGTCATGCCTCCGGTCATCGACAAGCGCGCGTTGCTTGCGACCCTGAAGGATCAGCTCGCTCGCGAGCTGGAGCGCTCCGCGGAGCGGGCGCGCGACGCCGCGGACGCCGCGACGCACGAGGAGAACCGCGCCGAGGGGGACAAGGACATGCGCGCCACCGAGGCGTCGTACGTGGCGCGCGGCCACACCGAGCGCGTGCTCCAGATCGAGCAGGCGCTCGCCCGGCTGGGGGCCGTCACGGTGCGCGATTTCGGCCCGGGCGACGCGATCGCGAGCTCGGCGCTGGTGGAGCTCGAGAGCGGCCCCCGGCGCGCGCTCTACTTCCTCCTGCCGGCGGCCGGCGGGGAGCGCATGCAGGTCCAGGGCGTCGAGGTGCAGACGCTCGCCACGACCAGCCCGCTCGGGACGGCCTTGCTGGGCCTGTCCGAGGGCGACGAGGCCGAGGTCGCCACGCCGCAGGGGACGCGCGTGTACCTGATCACCGGCGTGCGGTGACGCCGGGACCGGCGCCGGAAAAAAAGAAGACCGCCTCGTAGGGAGCCCCCGCCCGCCGGCGTCCCAGGGGGTGAACGACCCGCGCGGCACGGCGCGGGCGACCCAGGAGAGGAGAGCCATGATGCAGTCTCGTCGGTGGAGGCTTTTTGGGATCTTGCCGCTCGTCGGCGCGCTCGCCGGTACGGCCGGTTGCACCGCGGAGACGGGCCAGCGCGACACGTCCCCGACCGGGGAGGCCGCCGAGGCCGCGGCCGCCCGGGGCCCGAAGGGCGGTCGGCATGGCGGGCACCGGAGGGGCCCCGGCGGCCACCACGGCGGCGCGCACGGCCCCGAGCGCCTCCTGCGCGCGGCGCTCCACGAGCTCGACCTCTCGGACGCGCAGCGGTCGACGATCCAGGGCGCGCTCGAGGGGCTGCGCAACGGCGCGAAGCCGCCCCCGGAGGGTGGAGCCGTCTTCGCGGCGCTCGCCGAGGGCGTGCGCGCGGGCGCCATCGACCGGGCCGCGATCGAGGCGAAGCTCCCCGCGGCCGGCCGCTGGACCGAGGAGCGGCGCGCGCGCGTCGCCGGGGCGCTCGGCACCCTGCACGCGACGCTCACGAAGGAGCAGCGCAAGCAGCTCGTCGACACGATCGCGGCGAGGATGGAGGCGATGGGAGAGAAGGGCCGTCGCGGCCCGATGGGCGCGCGCGGCGGGCACGGCCCGATGGGCGCGCGCGGCGGGCACGGCCCGATGGGCGGCCGCGGGATGAAGGGGGGCCCGCTGGGTCACCTCCTCCGCGGGCTCGACCTGCGCGACGAGCAGCGCGCGCAGATCGACAAGGCCCTCGAGGGCGTGCGCCCGAGCGCCGCCGAGCGGGGCGCCCGGAAGGAGGACTTTGCGGCGATGCGCGCCGAGATGCGGGCGCGGCTCGCGACGTTCGCCGAGGACCGCTTCGACGCGAACGCCTTCCTGCCGGCCGCGGGCGCACAGAAGGGGCCGCGGGCGCACCTCGACCGCATGGTCGATGCGCTGGCCGCGATCGTCCCGATCCTCGACGAGACGCAGCGCAACGCGCTCGCCGATCGCCTCGAGCAGGGCCCGCCTGCGGGCAAGCACAGGCGCGGCGGGCGCGGGCACGCGCACGGCCACGGCCCCGGGCACGGCGACCACGGCCCCGGGCACGGCGACCACGGCCCCGGGCACGGCGACCATGGCCCCGGGCACGGCGACCACGACGGGCGCGCGCCCGGGCGCCGCTGAGCGCCGCCGAGCGAAGGACCCGGTGGCGCGCGCGATGCGGCAGGCGCAGAATCGCGGGGGCTCGTGACCGTCGACCTGAGGCTCGTCGCAGCGCGCGTCGCCGGGGGCGACGACGCGGCCTTCCGGCAGATCGTCGACCACACGCGCGCGCCGATGTACCGCCTCGCCGCGCGCCTCGTCGGCGACCTGGGCGAGGCGGAGGACGCCCTGCAGGAGGCGTTCGTCGACGCCTACCGCGCCCTGCGCGAGGGGCGCTACGACGGGAGATCGAAGGTGGAGACCTGGCTGTACCGCATCGTCACCAACGCCTGCCTCGACGCGCTCCGCCGCCGCCGCGACGCCCCGCGCGACGCGCCGGGCGAGCCGCGCTTCGACGGCCTGGTCTCCGCCGAGGCGCGCGTCGCGTTGCGCGAGCTCGACGCCCTGCTCGCCGGCCTGCCGCCGCTGGAGCGCGCCGCGCTCGTCCTCGTCGCCGTCGAGGGGCTGCCCGCGAAGGAGGCCGCCGTCGCCCTCGGTTGCTCCGAGGGCGCGGTCGAGCAACGTTTGGTGCGTGCCCGCGCCGCGCTGCGCGCGCGACAGACCGAGGAGGCGCCCCGTGCCTGACCGCGACGACGACCGGACCGAGCTCGATCGGGACCTCGCGCGCCTCGCGGCCGCGACCTCCCGGCTCGACCCCGGCGACGGCTTCACCGACGCCGTGCTGCGCGCCGCCGCGGCGCAGGCCGATCCGGCGCAGCCCGATCCGGCGCAGCCCGCCGCGGCGCAGGCCGACCGGCTCGCCCGCATCGCCCGCGCCACCCGGGACGTCGCGCCGGACCCCGCCTTCACCGACGCCGTGCTGCGCGCCGTCCAGGCGGCTCCCCTGCCCGCGCGGCCCACCGTGACCGACGGCATCGTCCGCTCGGGCCGCGCCGCGGTCGTCCTCACCGCGCTCGCGGCCGCCGCGAGCGTCGCGTTCGTCTGGCAAGCGCAGCGCCAGGTCGACGCCGCGATCATGGCCTCCGTGGACCCCATCGAGGTCAGCGAATGACGTCGCGCCCCCCCGCCCCCGCGCGCTGGAAGCCCGCGGCCGTGCTCGCCGCCGTCTTCCTCTTCGGCGGCGTCGCCGGCGCCGCGCTCGGCCACGGCGTCACCCTCCACCACCTCCGCGCCACGTTCCGGAGGCCTCCGGCCGAGGCGCGCGCCCAGTTTCGGCTGGAGGCCATGCGCCGCCGCCTCGACCTCACCGGCGCCCAGGAGAGCGAGATCGAGGCCATCCTGGCCGAGGCCGAGCTCGAGCGGGAGCGGCTCCTCGCCGAGTGCCGCCCCGGCCTCGACGCCCTCCGCGACCGCACCAGCGCCCGCGTGAAGGACGTGCTCACCGCCGACCAGCGCGCCCAGTACGAGCAGTTCGAGGCGATGCGAAGGCGGCGCCCCGGCCCGCCGGACGGGCCGGGACACCACCACCGCGGGCGTGGCCGCGGGCCCGGGGAGCGGCGGGGCGACTGAGGGTCGCGCGCGCGGGCGCGGCCGCCGCCGAGCGGCCGTCGCTAGCACGACTGCGGGAAGTTGCCCCGGATCAGCAGAAGAACCGCCATGGCGCCAGCGACGCCAAGAAGAGAGGGGAAGGGTTGTCCCTTCATTTTCCCCTTCTACTCCCCTGGTTTCTTGGCGCCCTTGGCGTCATGGCGGTTCGCCTCTCCGCCCGACTTCCCGCCGTAGCGCTAGGCCAGATCCTCTTCCTGCAGCGCGCAGTTGATCCCGAACGCCGCGTCCGCCCCCTCGGCCGCGGCCATGATCGCGAGCAGCACGTCTCTGGACGCGTCCCCGGCGACGAAGACGCCGGAGGTGGTCGTCTCCTCGTGCTGCTCCGCCGTCTCCACGCCGCGCTCCTCGCTCACCGCGCACCGGAGCTTCGCCGCGAGGTCCGCCCTCTGCTCCTGCCTCGCCTTCAGGAACAGCGATCTTCGCTCCACCGCGCTGCCGTCCGCGAGCACGACGCGCGAGAGCCACCCGTCCTCGCCCTCGAGGCGGGCGATCCGCTCCCTGCGCACGACCACGCCGTGGCGGGAGAGCCGCGCCTCCTCGGCCTCGGACAGGGGCGCCGGGCCGTCCGTGAACAGGATCACGTCATCGCTCCACGTCTTCATCGTCAGCGCGAGCTGGACGCCGGTGGAGCCCTGCCCGTAGACGCCGATCGGCTGGTCGCGCGCCTCCCAGCCGTCGCAGTACGGGCAGTGGTGCACGCTCTTGCCGTACATCTCGCGGAGCCCCGCGAGCTCCGGCAGCCGGTCGACGAGCCCGGTCGCGAGCAGCAGCTTGCGGCACACGAGGCGCTCGCCACCCCCCAGCGAGACCTCGAAGCGCCGCGCGCCGGCGCGGACCCCCGTGACGGCCACCTCCCGCAGCTCGACGCCGTAGGGCGCGAGCTGCTCGCGCCCGATTCGCCTGAGCTCGGACGGCGCGATCCCGTCGCGCGAGAGGAAGCCGTGCATCGCCTGCGCTGCGGCGTTACGGTACTGCCCCGAGTCGCACACGAGGACGCGGCGCCTGCACCGGCCCAGGATCAGCGCCGCGCTGAGGCCGGCAGGCCCCGCGCCCACGATGATCACGTCGTACCCCGGGAGCCCCTCGTTCTGTGTCGCCATGGGCAGGGCCCCCTCGCAACGG
Organism: Sorangium sp. So ce1036; assembly: GCF_051369805.1. Classification (NCBI taxonomy): domain Bacteria; kingdom Pseudomonadati; phylum Myxococcota; order Polyangiales; family Polyangiaceae; genus Sorangium; species Sorangium sp. So ce1036. Next base: position 885,061 of record NZ_JBBMOX010000002.1, on the reverse strand, counting down.
GCGCGCCGACCCCCCCACGCGCCCGCGAGGGGCGCCGCGCAGCCCGTCCGTTCGCGTCCAGGGCCCGGCAGGAGGGGCAGCGAGGCGAGGCCGCGAGCGCGGGCGCGAAGCGAGCGCGCTCCGCGCTCACGTCCTGCTGCCTCGCACCTCCGTTCCAGGCCGGCGTTGCATCGCTGTTCCGCGCGGCCGTGACGCGACGGCGCCATGCAATGGAGAAAGGGTCCTCTCGGCTCTCCGGGCCGAAGAGATCCGAGAGGCGCATTTGTCATCGCTTCTTCCCGCACCATCACCCACCCGTTCCGTCCTTACCCGGTGTCACGCGGCGATCTGCAAATGGTCCTGCGGACGCCCGGCGCCGGGCTGTCTCTCGAGCCTCCCTGCAAGGCGAGCATCCGGCCGCCTCCCGCCTGTCGCTCCGTGCGGCTTCATTCCCGGCGCCGGAGCGCGCCTCGGCGAGCACGCAGCGCTCCGCAGCAATGAAAGGGTGTGGGGTAAGCGGAGATCCCGAGGGGCGCACGATCTTCGCGACAGGATGGTCCACGTCTCGGACAGAGCCTATTGCCCGCTGATCAACACAGAATTTTGCAGCGATAACCAATGAGTCATGGACACGCATGACCGCTCACGGATAGAATCACTGCATACCCTTCGGTCCCGCCACGAAGGGCCAGCCAAGGGGGGAATCACCATGTACCGGATCAGCGCCGCTGATTTCGCCGCGCTCGCGTTCGTCTCATTGGCTTCCTGCGTCACGACTCAGGAAGAGGAGGATGGTTTCCTAGGCACCGCCCCGATCCCGCTCGAGTACATCAACGCGCTGAACCCCAACGCGCTGAATCCCAATGCGCTCGTCCCCAACGCGCTCGTCCCCAACGCGCTCGTCCCCAATGCGCTCGCGCCCGGCGCGCTGAGCCCCGCGGCCCTGAGCGCGATCCAGGATCCCGGGGCGGCGGGCGAGCTCTCGCGTCAGTTCCTCAGCTATGTGGTCGGATGTGCGCTCTCCCCGTCGCAGTCGTTCAGCTTCTCGTGGACGGATGCGGGGGGCACGGTCCACGAGGAGGTCTATGCGGGGCTCATCGGCCTGGCGCCGGGCTGGGCCACCAAGCCGCTCGGGCAGACGGAGCAACAGTGGGTCTCGGCGTGCCTCGGGTCGCGGGTGAACTGGTACGGCGCCTCCGTGGTCATCTCGTCGCGCGCCAGCCACGCGGCGCTCGACAAGACCGGCAGCGTCGAGCTCTCGACGTACACGCAGCAGGAGGGCGCCTTCTGGGGGAACCTCTTCGATCCCTCTCCGTACCTGCACGCCTGCTATCACGAGCCCAATCGCGACTACGCGCGATCGATGCTGCGCGAGTGCGCCGCCGGTCACCTCGGCGCCGGCGGGAGCGTGGCGGAGTGCGGGCTCATCCGCATCCTCGGGTCGTGCGACAGCCACTGCCTGCCGCTCAACCCGAGCGGCCAGTACTACCCGACCTGCGTCGACAACCTCACCGGGCCCCCGGACGCGACCACCAAGGTCGTCACCGTCTTCCTTCAGTGATCTCTACCGCGCCGGCGCCCCGGACGCCGGCAGGAGCGCCAGCACCCGGGCGGGCGCGCCGCTGCCGCGCGCGAGCGGGAGCGGCGCGACCACCACGAACGCCCCCGCCTCCGGGAGCTGCTCCAGGTTGGCCAGGTTCTCGATGTGGTAGCCGCCCGCGCCGAGGAACGCCCTGTGCTGATCGAACGCCTGGCTGGGCCCCGGGTCGGTCGAGAGCGTGTCGATGCCGATGCAGCGGACGCCGCGCTCGCGCAGGTAGCGGCTCGCCTCCACGGACACGCCGGGGAAGTGCATGACGCCCTGCGCGTCCTGGTTCCTGTACTTCACCGGATCGGACCAGCGAGCCCCCCAGCCGGTCCGGATGAGCACGATGTGCTTCGGGCCGAGCGCCCCGTGCCGCGCCTCCCAGGCCTTCAGGTCCTCGGTGGTGACCTGGTGATCGGGGCTCACCGCCACCTTCGCCGTCACGTCGACGACCGCCGCCGGCCCCACGAGCTGCTCCGGCGCGATCTGCTCGACGGTCTCCGCCCCGGCCTTGAAATGCGCCGGCGCGTCCACGTGCGTGCCCGCGTGCTCGTCCATCGAGAACCGGCTGGAGTAATACGCGTCCTTCTCGACGGTGCTGAGCGTCTCCGCGGCGTAGGGCTTGTTGCCGGGGAAGAGGGGCATCTCCGGCGTGATCGGGTGCGTCAGGTCGACGATCCGCGCCGCCGCGAGATCGAGCCCCGCGGGCGCGGCCTGCCCCGCGCCCTCCGCCTGCGCGGCGGCGGCCGGCGGCGGCGCGGCGGGCGCGCTCACGGCCGGCGGCGCCGCGGCGGGCGCGCACGCCGCGAGAGCGATCGCCGCCGGGCCCAGCGCGTGGGCCCGAGCCCGCCTCGCGCCCGCGGAGAGCCTCCTCGACATGCCGATTCCATGCGCCTTGTGCATGGCGCGCATGTCATCACAGGCCCGCTCCACGCACAAGCCGGGGCGCGGCCTCGCGCCGCCGCGCGGGGGTGCTGCACGCCGGGCGCTCGGCTCACACCTCGTGCAGCTTCACCCGCCGCCGCAGGTGGTTGAGCAGATCGATCCGCGTGACCAGCCCGACGAACTCGTCGCCGTCCGTCACGATCGGCACGAGCCCCGCGTCGAACATCGGGAGGAGATCGCGGACCGGCGTCCGCACGTCGACCGTCCGGAGCCGCGTGGTCATGGCCGACGCGACCGGGTCGCGGAAGCGCGCGACGTCGTCGACGGCGGCGAGCAGGAGATCCGACTCGTCCACCAGGCCGACGACCTTGCCGTCCTGCAGGACGGGGAGCTGCGAGACGTCGTAGAGCTTCATCCGCGCATACGCGACCAGGAGCGTGTCCGTCGGCTGCACCGTGACGACGGCCCGCTCGGCGTGCCGGCGCGTGATCACGTCGCGCAGATCCCCTGTCGGCCGGCGATCGGTGAAGCCCTGATCGGCCATCCAGAAATCGTTGTACATCTTCGAGAGGTACTTGTTGCCGCTGTCGCACACGAGGGTGCAAACGCGCTTCGGCGACGACTGCTCGCGGCAGTAGCGCAGCGCCGCGGCGAGGAGCGTCCCGGACGACGAGCCGGCGAGGATCCCCGCGCTGGAGAGGAGCGCCCGGGCCGTCTCCAGGCTCTCGCGGTCGGGGATCGTGTACGCGTGCTTGACGCGGGAGAGGTCGAGGATGGAGGGGAGGAAGTCCTCGCCGATGCCCTCGACGAGCCACGAGCCCGCCTTGCCGAGGTGGCCAGTCCTGACGTAGCCCGCCAGCACCGAGCCCTCCGGATCGGCGAGCACCATCTCGCAGCCCGGGATGGCCTTCTCGAAATAGCGCGAGAGCCCGGTCAGGGTGCCGCCGGAGCCGACGCCGCACACCATGGCGTCGAGCTTGCCGCCGAGCTGCGCGGCGATCTCGGGGCCGGTCATGGTCTCGTGGGCGAGCGGGTTCGCGGGGTTCTCGAACTGGTTCACGTAGAACGCGCCTTCCTCGCGCGCGATGCTGGCGGCGAGGTCCTGGTAATAGCTCGGGTGGCCCTTCTCGACGTCGGAGCGCGTCATCACCACGTCCGCGCCGAGCGCCTTCAGGTGGAAGATCTTCTCCTGGCTCATCTTGTCGGGGATGACGAGCGTCAGGCGATAGCCCTTCTGCGCCGCGACGAGCGCGAGGGCGAGCCCCGTGTTGCCCGCCGTCGCCTCGATCAGGTGGCGCCGGTCGCCGCCGAGCAGGCCGGCGCGCTCGGCCGCGGCGATCATCGAGAGGCCGATGCGGTCCTTGATGCTGCCGCCCGGGTTCTGGTTCTCCAGCTTGAGGAACAGCTCGCACGGACCGGTGTCGAGCTGAGTGACCTTGACCATCGGCGTGTTGCCGATGAGGGAGAGGACGTTCTCGGCGGCGCCCGCGGACGGCATCGGTGTCATGGCATCTCAACGTCACACGGCGCGCACCGTCTGTCGAGGTGTTCTGCCCGCCGCGGCCGGCGCGCGGCCGCCCGCCCGCTCGCCCGGGCCGGCGTGGAGAACGGATGACGAGCGGTCGCGATGGGCTGTACCGCACGGACGCACACGGCCGGATGCTGTACGCGCCCCGCGCGCTATCCCCCGTGCTCTGCGTGAACACGCGGCATCGCGCGGCGCTCCCCCTCCGCAACGATTCGCCGCTTCCTGGATCACAGTCGCCCAGTCCACTTGTTTCAGGCGCACGCCATCATCGTACTTGAACCCAAGCACATCTATTCGAGGTCCTTTTCGAGCCCTTCATGCCCTTCATCCACCGCGTCAGCGTCTCCCCATCGAGGCGCTCGAGGACGAGGTACGGGAAGCCTCCTTGACGCGGGCACGGAGCCGGCACCATGGCGGGGTCAGCCGGTCAGCCGCTGCGGTGGGAGCGGGCCCGGGCCAGCCGACCGAGGGCCATGCCGATCAGCCCCAGCACCAGGGCCACGATGGCCCCGCCTCGCCCGTTGCCGGTGCCGATGCCACCGGGGGAGGTCGCCAGGTGCAGCCCGGCGAGGACCGTGCCGATCAGCCCCAGCACCAGGGCCACGATGGCCCCGCCTCGCCCGCTGCCGGTGCCGATGCGGCCGGCGGAGCGGGCCAGGGCCAGCCCACCGACGCCCACGCCGATCAGCCCCACCACCGCCGCCACGGTGGCCCCGGCTCGCCCGGAGCCGGTGCCGATGACACCTTGCGCGGCCGCCGGTGCGGCAAGCCCGACGCCGCCGAGCAGGGCGGCGGCGGCGGCGGCGACGCGGCGCGGCGATCGGGTGCGTGTCATGATTCGCTTCCTTGCCCCGATCACCGTGACGGCCTTGCGCGGCCGTGCGGCCGCCTGCGGAACGACCCTGCACTTCTTCCCGCGATCATCGACCTTTGTGCCAACTGGGAGCGAGCGTTGCGTCATGACCCACGTCTACGCCCGGCGGGCAACCCGGTCTTGGACGAATTGGAAGCCGCCGGGCTCGCTGCCGGTCGCGCCGCGGTGCGTCCCGGCGCCGCGCCGATCCTTCGCGGTCACCGGGTCAGGACCGCTCGAGGTCGCGCGCGCTGTCGGCCCCTTCCCCGCGCGCCATCCGACGCGGCCGGCGCGGCCGACGCGGCGACGGCAACGTGGTGCAACGTGACGCGTTCGCGGGAGGACCGAGCGATGAGCGCGGTCGGCGAATCGCCGGAGAGGGCCACGAACTCGCGGATCAGGTGCGACTGATCGCAGAACCCTGACGCGGCGGCGAGCCGGGCCCAGTCCGGATCGCGCTCCCGCTCGGCCCGCGAGAGCGCCCGCCGAAAGCGTGTGATCCGGGCGAAGGCCTTCGGGGCGAGGCCGGTCTCGGCGGTGAACACGTCGACGAGCCGGCGGTGGCTGATGCCGAGCATGGCCGCGACGTCGGCGACACGCCGCTCGCCTCCCTCGAGCGCCGCGATCGCGCGCGGCACCAGGGGATGACCCGGGCGCGCGTTCGAGAGGCGGTCGAGCAGCGCGCGCTCGAGCAGCGCGAAGCGAGCGCGCGGCTCCGGCGCCGCGCACAGGCGGTCGCGGAGCTCCGCCGCTCGGCGCCCCCAGAGGTCCGCGAGGTCGACGTGCGCGTCGGTCAGCGCGCCGGGCGGCGCGCCGAGGAACGGCCACGCGCCGCCGGGGCGGAAGTGGACCCCGACCATCGACACGTGCGCGCGGGTGTCGACGCCGAAGGAGGACTGGTACGCGCCCGACACGGCGGCGCCGGAGTGGCGGCGAATGGTGGGGCCGTCGTGGACGCGAAGCTCGTCCTCGTCGAGGTTGACGATGAGCTGGAGGGTACCGGAGGGCAGGATGCGCTCGGCTGCGCGGGGCGGAGCAGTCGAAAGATACCAGAGCTCGGCGACGTGCGCCGAGAGCGGCGGACCCGGCACGTGGCGGACATACAACACGTGGACATCATGGCCGACAATCGCGCCGCCGGCCACATCGCTGCGCGGCGATCGTCCACGTCGGTCAGTCCCTCGCGCGCCGCGCGCGGCGCGGGTCAACGCGCGGCCGGTCGACTCTCAATGACTCATGGCACGGACCCATTGGAAGCCGCGGTCCCGAGCGACTGCGGCAGGCGCCGCGACCCTCCGCGTGAACGCGCGTGACGTCGGCCGCAGCTCGGGGTGCTGGTGAGCGAGGCGTCCACCGCGGCGATGGGACGACGCGATCGCGACACAGCGGTGCTAGGGTCGCACCGCTTGGGCGAACGCGTCCGGGCCGAGCGCGTTCAGCACCTCGCCCCGGCAGAGGCCGCCCCGCCGCGCGGTCCCCACGCCGAAGCGCAGGTTGTGGAGCCCGCCCGTCGAGTGCGCGTCCGTCGAGATCACGAAGCGGATACCGCGCTTGCGCGCCTCCTTGATCCACCGGGGCTCCATGTCGAGGCGGTGCGGATCGCCGTTCACCTCGATGGCCGCCCTCGACCCGGCCACCGCGTCGAGCACCTCCTCCACCCGGCACGCGAACGGCTCGCGCCGCTGGATGAGCCGGCCGAGCGCGTGCCCCCAGATCTTGAAGACCGGAAGCCGCATCGCGTTCACCAGCCGGCGCGTCATCTGGTCCGCGTCCATCTTCATGCGAGAGTGGATGCTCGCGATGATGACGTCGAATCGCTCGAGGATCGCGTCCGGGTAGTCGAGCGCCCCGGACTCCAGGATGTCGGACTCGGTGCCGCGGAGCAGCTTCACCTTCACGCGCTCCTGCACCCGGGCGATCTCGTCCCATTGCTGCTTCAGCCGATCGACGCCCACGCCGTTCGCGTAATGGGCGGCGGGCGAGTGGTCGGTGATGGTGAGGTATTTCATCCCCATCGCCTCGGCCGCCTGGGCCATCTCCTCGATCGTGTTCTTGCCGTCCGAGAACACGGTGTGGCAGTGCACCATGCCCTGGATATCGGCCTCCTCGATGAGCCCGTCGTCGCGCTCACCCGCGCGGGGCGCCGCGGCGGCCTCGATCTCGCCCTCGCCTTCGCGGAGCTCGGGCGCGATGAACGGGAGCCCGAGGTGCCTGTACAGCTCCTCCTCGGTCCTCGCCGGGAGGCGCTCGCCGCCGCGGAGGAGCCCCCGCTCGTCCAGGGAGAGCCCCTGTCCGCGCGCGAGCGCGCGGAGCGCCTCGACGTGGGCGGGCGCGCCCGTCCTGTGGAGCAGCGCGGCGGCGTAGTCCCCGGGCGGCACGCAGAGGAGCTCGCCCGACAGGCCCCCCGAGAACCTCACCGCGCACCGCGACGCCCCCCGCTCGTCGACCGCCGCGACGCGCGGGAACCGGGCGAGGCAGTCCATCACCGCCGCGGGGTCCTCGGCCGCGGCCACGAGGTCGATGCGGTCCACCGTCTCTTCCCACCGCCGGATCGCGCCGGCGAGGTCGGCCTGCGCGGTCGCCTCGCACCCGCGCACGTGGGCGAGGAGCGGCTCGGCCACCTCGAGCGCGTCCGCGAGGAGGACGCGCTCGTCGCGCGTCTCGTGCCGGTAGATCCCCTCGAGCAGGGTCGCCTCGATCTTCGCGCCGAAGCCCTTCACGCCCCGGACCTTCCCGGTGAGGCACGCCTGCTTGAGCTCCTCCACGCTGCCGATGCCGAGCGCCTCGTGGAGCGCCTTGATCCGCTTGAGGGTCATCCCCGGCACCTGCGACAGCTCGAGGACGCCGCGGGGCAGCTCGGCGCGGAGCGCCTCGAGCTGCTCGGAGCGGCCGGTCTGGAAGAGCTCGGCGATCTGGCCGGCGAGCGCCGCGCCGATGCCGCGCACGCTGGTGAGCTTCTTCTCCGCGACGAGCGCGCCGAGGTCGTCCGTGAGCTCCTCGAGCGCCTGGGCGCCCGTGTCGTAGGCGCGCGCCTTGAACGGGTTCTCCCCCTTGAGCTGGAGCAGCAGCGCGATCTCGCGGAGGGCGCGGGCGATGTCGAGCTTGTCGTGCATGGACGCGCTGCACCATAGCACCCGCCGGCCGACGGTTCAGGGCCGCACGGCGCCGGGGACCGGGTTCAGCCGTGCCTGCGCCTCGAAGAGGCCGCCGACATTTTTCTCTGCGCCCGCGTCACAGCCGCTCGTCGTGGATCGTCGGAGCCATGACGGACGATGTCCCGTCGATCCGATCGAATCGAAGGAGAGCGACGATGCAGGCACGGATGAAGAACCCCGCGATGATCCTTTCCGAGGCGATGCCGGCGATCCTCAAGGTGTACGACGCCACGAAGCAGGGCGGCGTGCCCGAGTCGACGCTCGAGCTCGTCCACCTGCGCGCGAGCCAGATCAACGGCTGCGGCTACTGCGCGTACGGGGGCGCGATGGTCGCGAGGAAGGCCGGCGTGAGCGACGAGAAGCTCTTCGCGCTCGCGGCCTGGCGAGAGGCGCCCTGGTTCACCGACGCGGAGCGCGCCGCGCTGGCGCTCGCCGAGGCCGCCACCCGGCTCAGCGACCGCGCGGATCCGGTGCCGGACGAGATCTGGAACGAGGCCACAAGGCACTACGACGAGCGGGGCCTCGCGGCCCTCGTCCTCATGATCGGCGTGACCAACCTCTTCAACCGCCTCAACGCCACCACCCGGCAAGTCGCGGGCCCGACCTGGTAGTCGTCGGAGGCTCTCGGGGGCCTCCCGGGAGGATCAAAACTCAACCGGAGGCCTCCGACAGCCATCGCGGAGCGCGCTGAACGCATGCAGATGCGGGAGCAAGCGAGACCGCAAAGGCACGAGGGCGCGAAAGGCCTGTTTCCCTGCATTCCTTGCGCCCCTGGCCTCAGGCGGCCTCATCGTCGATGTTCCAGGCCCTCACTGGCACGCGAGCCGGCACACCATGGCCGCCGTGTACGCGCACCCGTGGTCGCCCCACAGGGACGAGCTCGGCCCCGTGCACCGGAACGAGCACCCGCGGCCGTCCGGCGTCGCCTCGGCCGTCAGCCGGTAGCCCTCCGCGTTGCAGCTCCCGGTCGACGACAGGCAGCTCGACCGCTGCGGCTCGCACTGCTGCACCACGTAGCCGGCCGGGCACGTCCAGTCCACGCTCGCCCGCCCGTAGTCCGGCGACCGCCCCGTCTCCGTCGCGATCGGCTCGTGCTTCGAGAACGTCGGCATCCCCGTCGTGACCTGCTGCGGCACCACGACCGCGCGCTCGCGCGGCACCACCGCGGCGCCCGGATCCTTCGGCCGCACGAGGAACGTGTCCCGCCGCGTCTGCCGCTCGCAGCCCGCCGCCTGGCCCTCCGGCGTCCACGTGAACGTCAGCGCCGCGCTCCCGTGCGCGGGCACCTCGACCGAGCGCTCGCCGTGCGTCACCCGCACGTCGACCTGCGCCCGGTTGCGGAGGATCGCCTGCGCCGTCGCGGTCGCGCCGTACGGCACCACGCCGAAATCGAGCGGCAGCGGCGTGATCTCCGGCTCCGCGAGCGAGAAGCGGCACACGTCCGCGATCGGGTAGACCGCGTACGCGAGCGGCACCGCCTTCTTGACCTCGAGCCGCAGCGCGCCGAGCGCCGACCCGCCCCCCGCCGCGCCGCCGGCTCCGCCGGCCACGGGCGCGCCCTCCACGCCCTCGATGGACAGCTCCCCGACCGAGGTCATGGTCACCCGGCGATCCCCCGCCGCGATGCGGGCCTTGAGCAGGCCGAGCGCCGTGCCGTGCGCCTCGCCGGCGGTCACGTCCGTCTCGTAGGCGACCATGGCGCCGCGCCTCACGGCCCCGATGAAGTGCGTCGCCCGGCCGCAGGCGCAGCCCCCTCCCGGCGCGGGCACGACGTCCCCGGTCGGCTCGAAGAACTGCGGATCCTCGTCGGCGACCAGCGCCATCGCGATGAGCCGCAGCCGGCGCCTGTCGAGCGTCCCCCCCGCGCTGAAGTACGCGGGCAGATCGACGTCGGCGCCCACGAGGACCGAGTCGACCGCGACGCCGACGTAGCGAAAGTCGATCGCGCGCTCCCCCGGCGCCGGCGCGGCCGCGGGCGCTGCCTCCGCCCTCGGCCGGGCGCAGGCCAGGCCGACCGGCGAGAACGCCCCCGACGCGCTCCGCGACAGCCCGCGGCCCGGCACCATCGCGCTCGACGTGTCGAGCAGGTAGTCGTGCCGCACGTCGCTGAACGCCCGCGCGGCCGCGAGCAGCGCCTCGGCCTGCGAGCAGCGGCCCTCCCTGCAGCCCGACGCCGCCGCCGCGCCCGCGGCGCCGCCCGGCGGCGGGACAGGCACCTCCGGCGCGCCGGAGCAGCCGGGCGACGACGCGAGCGCCCCGAGCGCGAGCGCGCCCGCGCAGGCCCGCGCGGCGCGCGATCGTGCCGCGCGAGGGCGACGAGCGCGCGCCGCGTCGCTCACGGCCATGCGATCGTCATCCACCGCACGCGGCCCGAGCCGCTCGCCGCGTCGTCCGCGAAGAACAGCGACCCGCCGGAGCGCCCCGCGAACACCGGTGACACGTCCTGCGACGCGGCGCCGGTGAGCCCCACGAGCGGCTTCGGCGGCGACGCGGCGCCCCCGCCCGGCGCCAGCGTGAAGGCGCTCAGCGACACCGCGTCGCCCGGCGCCGACGCGAGCACGCCGCGGCAGACCTCGCCGCAGGCGAGCGCGACCGACGACACCGCCGCGCCCTCCGGGCCGGCCAGCGCGACCGGCGGCCCGACGAGCGCCCCCTTGTCGTCGAGCCGCGCGATCCGCGCGCCCCCGCCCGTCGACGCGCCCTCCCCGGCCGGCTCCTCGACCCAGCCGACGACCAGGCCACCCTCGCTCGGCGCGAGCACCGGGCTGCGCGAGTGCTCGGGCGACGCGTGGAGGCGCGCCTCGTCCCCGAGCTTCTGGAGCGTCTTCGTGTCGAGCCGCGCGAGGTAGATGTCGCCGGCGCTCTCGCCGCCCGGATCGCCCGCGCCGGCCGCGTCGCCGGCCGGCCGCGCGTCCGACCACACGAGCCACGTCTCCTGGCCGCGCACCGCGATCTGCACCTCGGACGCGTCGAGGGGCGCGCTCGTGATGCGCCGGTCCGGCACCGTCCGGTTCAGCGTGCGGTCCACCCGCGCCGCGTACACCTCGGCGTTGCCGTCGCGCGTGTCGATCCACGCGACGATGTAACCCCCGGCGCCGTCGTGGGCGATCGCCACGTCGGACGCCTCGCTCGGGACGCCGCCCCGCTTCTTGCGCGGCGCCGTCGTGAGCCGCTTCTGGGCGACCTTGGCGCCCGCCGCGTCGAGCTTCGTCACGAACACCTGCGTCTCGCCCCGCTCGCGCGCGACCCACGCGAGCACGCTCTCGGCCTGCGCCGCGCCGCCCTGCCGCCCCGGGGCGGCCGGGGCCGGCGGCGCCGCCGCGATCGCCACGCCGCCGAGCGACGACGCCCGCTGCGAGACGACGTTCAGCTTGCCGAGGCCGCTCGCGGAGGCGGCGCGCACCGCCAGCGTCGCGGAGAGGTCCTGCCCGCGGGGCGCGTCCGACGCCCCCTCGACGAAGTAAGTGACCCACGCCGCGAGCAGGGCGCCGCCCCCGAGATCGGCGGCCGCGACCCGGGCGATGTGGTCGCCCTCGACGAGCGCGCGCAGCGCGGTCGCGCGCGGCGGCGGCTCCCTGTCCTCCCGGAACGCGGGCGCGCGCCACGCGCTGTCGCGCACCGGCAGCGACACCAGCGCGAGCGGCGCCCCCGCGCCCGCCGCCTCGCCCTGCCGCGGGGCGGCCCCGGCCGCGGCGCTCGCGAGCGTCCAGCAGGCGCCCGCGTGGCAGCTCAGCCCGCGCACGAGGTACGGCACGCCCTCGGTCGCCGCGAACGGCGCGGCGCGCACCGGCTCCGCCGCCCGCACCGAGAGATCCGGGCCGAAGCGCACGAACGTCGGCCAGATCGGCGGGGCGGCCGCCTCGCCGCCCGCCGCCTCGAGCGCCGCGGGCGCGAGCGTCACCGCCGCGAAGCCGTCGCCGTCGGCCGCGAGGTCGGGCGGCCCGCTCGCGCTGAAGACGAGCCCCGCCCGCTCCGCGCCGAGCGCCCCGTCCGGGCCGACCGCCGCGAGGTGGATGAGCCGCCCCGCGCCGCGGCCCTCCGCGCCGCCGCGGGCGCGGAGCATGTCTTCCCACGCGAGCAGCGCCCGGCCGCCCCCCTCCGCGGAGGGCGCGACGAGCGACACCAGCGCCTGCTCGCCGGACGGCGGCGTCGCCGGCCGCGGCGCCACGACCACCTTGCCGCCCGGCTCGACCGCCGCGAGGTAGACCGCGCTGTCGATGTCGCGCTCGTCGGTCCAGGTGAGCAAGTAACGCCCACCCGCCGCGACGATCTCGAGATCGGTGCGCGCCGTCGGCTCGGGGCTGACGACCGCCGGCGCCGACACCTTCCCGGCCGCGTCGATCTCCAGGATCGACACGGCGCCGAGCTTGGCCGCGTCGAGGGCGTCCTCCGCGGCGGCCTTGGTCGCCGGTGCGCGCTCGCCCTTCGCCGCCGGGCCCGGCCGCGGGAGCACCAGCGCGACCGCCGCGCCCCGCTCGGTCGCGACGGCGTTCCACCCGAGCACCTCGCGCGCGACCGACGCCGGCGTCGTCGGCTTGATCGCCGGGCCGCTCCCCTGCGCCACCGCCGACACGACCACATCGACGCGGTCCTCGCGCGGCACCTCCCACACGACGAGCGCGCCCTTCGCGTTCGGGAGCACGTCGAGCCACGAGATCTCCTCCGCCGTCTGCGCGACGAGGCTCGCCGGGGCGAGCGGCTTGCCGGCCGGATCGAGCGCGAGCACGCGCACCGCGCGGCCGCCCTCGAGCTGCTCGATCCACGCCGCGAGGTAGCCCTTCGGCGCGGCGCGGAGCGCGGCGACGGGCACGTCGGCCGGGACCGGCCCCGCCTCGATGGCGTCGCCTCGCGGCGCCCCATCCGCGCCGAGGACGCGCGTCCGCCACGTGCCTCCGGCGGCGTAGAGCAGGAGCGCCTCGTCGCCCCGCCGGGCGAGGTACGGCGTCGCGTCCTCGTCCTCGAGCGCCGCGATCACGTGCGCCGGCAAGAGCGGCGGCCCCTCCGGCGCCCGGGGCCGCACGGACGGCGTCTTCACGACGGGCGCCGGGCGCGCGGCAGGGGCGGGCGTCGCGCCGCCGGAGCACCCGAGCACCAGCGCGAGCGCGGCGCCGAGCAGCCCCGGCGATCGGCGCCGGAGCACGGGGCCGACCAGGCGGCTTGCGCCGCCCACGGGGCCGCGTCGGATCCACGAGAGAGGGCTGCGGACGAGCATGGCGGCGACCATGCCAGATGCGCCCAGCCCCCGCTACAGGGCGCCGCGCGCGGGCGCCGTGCATGCCCGGGTCGGAGCGCGGGCGCCCTGGACCGAGCTAGAAGGCGAGCAGGCGCCCGAGCAGCGACCGGTACCTGCGCAGGGCGAGCCGGAGCTCCTCCGTCGACACCTCCGACCGCCCGAGATCGCTGTCGAGCAGGTGCTGCAGCGCGCTCCGCTCCTCCCGGAAGCTCTGCGCGACCCGTTGGATCACCTCGGTCACGAGCGCGTCGGCCTGCTCGACCGCCAGGCGAGGCGCCTCGATGAAGCCCGCCTGGATCGCGCTCCATCGCTCGGACAGCTCGCGCGCCTCCTCCGGCGTGAGCACGGGCGGGCGCTCCGGCCAGGGCTCGCCGGTCGGCCCGCCCCGCGCCGTGTAGACGGCGGGCTGCCGGCCCGACTCCGGCGGGAGCTCGTCGTCGGTGCTCCGCGCCTCGGTCTGGCTGCTCTCGCGCGCCGTTACCACACGCTCTCTGTGCATTGGACTCACGATGGCCACCTCTCCGCTCGTTCGCGTCGTCCGCCCAGCGGGCCAAGCAAGCGCCATGCGCGTCCCGCTGTGCAGGCGTGCTCGCCGCGGGGCGCGCGGCGCGGCAAGCCCAGAGGCCCCGAAGACACCGAGAAGCTTCGACAAAGCACAGGCCTCGGCCCGCGGCGCCGTTCGGACCCGATCCGCGGGCCGCCGGAAATCCTCCCGGCCGGGGAGGCGGAAGAGTGAGGAAACCGCGCGCCGCGCGGCGGCGCCGCCGCCCGGACGAGGACGCTCGCGCTCAGCCGCGCGGGGCCAGGAGGCGGGTCACCACCGCGCGGAGCTCGTGCACCACCTGCAGGAGCGCCTCGTCCACGTTGCTCCAGTCGGTCACGGGCCGGACGACCTTGCCGACGCGCGGCACCGCCTGCAGCCCGGCGAAGCGGGTCGCCTCCCAGTCGCACGGCCGGAGCACGACCGGCACGACGGTCGCCTGGTTTGCGGCGCGCCGCTCCATCGCGCGCGACACCTGCGCGTCGTCCTGCTCGGAGGCGAGGTAGCTCGCGCTCACCAGGAGGAGGATGAGATCCGCCGCCTCGAGTTGCTCGCGGGTGGTGCGCTCCAGGTCCTCGCCGGCGCCGATCTTCCCGCTGTGCCACGGGGCGATGAGCCCCTGCCGCCTCAGCGGGCTCATGTGCGCCTCGAGCTGCGCGAGGAGATCCTCGTCGCGCGAGGCGTACGAGAAGAAGACGCGGACCGGCCCCTTTGCGAGCGGTCCCACGTCCGCCGGCCGCCCTGCGGTCGATCCCGCCGGCCGCTCTGCGATCGGGCCCGTGCTCGCTGGCCGCCCCGTGGCCGAGACCCCGGGCGGGTCCAGAGGGGGCGGCGGCGGCGCCGGCCGCGCCGCGCCCGGCTCGAGGCTGCGGAGGATCTCGGCGACCTCCGCGTGATCGCCGCCTCGGTTCTCGTAGACGATGAGCCGGATGCCCGACGCCTCGAGCAGCCGTCTCCGGAACGGCTGCACGCCCTCCGGCACGAGGGCGAAATGCATCGGCGGCTGCCCGCCCGAGAGCGCGCGCACGCGGGCGAGCGTCTGATCGATGTTGTCGTCGGCGAGGCCGAAGCCGACGAACAGGAGGGTGTGCGTGCGGTAGAGCGCGCCGAACGCGTCCTGCAGGAGCGGCGAGCCGAAGATCGCGCTGTCGTACTGGTCGCGCGAGAAGACCCAGGTGTCCCACGCGCGCAGCGTCCCGTGCAGCTTGAGGATGTACCCGCTGTCCGCCGCGATGTCGCCGGTCGGCCGGTCGACCGCGCGCCACTCGCCCGCGAACGCGCGCTCGAGGAACCGGTCGATGTTGGTGGTGAGCACCGCCTTGAGCCTCGGCTTGAGCGCGGCGATCGCCTTCGCCGTCTCCGGGATCTCGCGGCCGCGATCGTCGAGCGCCCCGTCGATGATCGCGCCGAAGTCCTGCGGCCCGAGGGCGAGCTTCGCCGCGGAGAGCGCGTTGATGAGCTGGTTCGCGTCGATGTAATGCTGGATCTCGTCGAGGGCCGCGCGATCCGCGCCCTTCCTCCGCGCGCTGTCGCGCAGCCTCTCGGCGAGCTGCTTCCAGGTGGGCATGCCCGCCCCGGCCGACACGCCCGCCCCGGCGAAGACGATGAGGTTCCCTGACGCGTAGCGCTCGCGCAGCCGCTCGAGGATCTCGTCATCCATGCATGGATACGATACCGCGGATCCACGCGGGCGGGCGCGGGCCCCCGCGGGCCTCACCGCGGCGGCGAGGCGCGGCGCTCGGAGGTCAGCGAGACGCCGACCCCGAGCCAGGCGCCTTCGACGGCGCGCGCCGCGCCGTGGGCGTCCTCGTAGGGCGCCGGCCGGAGCACGACGCCCGGGTCCAGCGTGAGCCCGAGCCACAGCGGGCCGCCGAGCCGGGTCTCCAGCCCGAGCCCGAGGCCGGCGCGGGCGGACCAGGTGTCGCGCTCGCCCTCGATGCCATCGACCGCGACGGCCGCGGGCAGCCTGACCGAGGCCACCGACGCCGTGGCGCCGATCGACAGGCGCCACGAGGCCGCGAGCCAGATGCGGTAATCTCCCGAGATCCCCCCCTCGATCCAGCGCAGCGCCTCGCCCCCGGGCGGCGCGGCGAGCAGCCGGGCGAACAGGTGCTCCGTGAACCGCAGGCGGCGCAGGCCGAGCGCGACGCCGGCGCCGCCGAGCGCCCGCGGACCGCCCGAGACGACCGCGGCGTACGGCCCGGCCGAGGCGGTGAGCGCGTCGAGATCGCGCGAGGCGAGCTCGATCTCGTCCGGCGTCGGCCGCCGGGGCGCCGGGGGGCGCCGGGGGGCGCGCGCGCGGCGCATCTCGGCGAGGATCATCTCCGAGGTGGCGATCGCGAGGAGCCGCGCGGCCACGTCCGAGGTGAGGCCGGCGACGGCGATCTGCCGCCGCAGGACCGGGCGCCCGTCGAGGCGCACCTGGATCTCGAGGCGGGCCGCGGTGGGCCGATCGATCCACACGGTCGCGACCCGGTCGCCGAGCGGCCCGACCGGCTCCGCGGCGAGCGAGGCGCCGTCCGGGAGCTCGATCTCGAGCAGGCGCCGCAGGCGGACCCCCGCGACCTCCTCGGCCGCGCCGCGCGACAGCGCGATGCGCACCTCGACGGGCCGCGCCGGGGCGGCCGGCCGCCGCGGCGCGGCCGCCGCGGGGGCGCGGCCGCGGCCCGTCGCGACGGCGCGCGGCGCGGCCGCCCTCGCGGGCGAGGCGCAGGCGAGCAGCAGGGCGGAGCTCAGCAAGAGGAGCGCGAGGCCGGCGGTCGAAGGCCGCTCCCGGCGCAGGGCGCACACCGGCGGCCGGAGGCCGGCGCGGCGCGGGCTCTTGCTCGGCGACGGCGTCCTCGCCGGAGATGATCCGCTGGGCATCCTCGCACCGGCCATCGGGGTACCTGCTGGCCACATACCCCGTTGCCATCGGAATTGCCTCTTTCTTGTGGCCCGCGCCCCCCTCGCCCCGGCTGCGCCTCGCCGGACGACGCCGCCGTCGAGCGACGGCGACCGTGCGTTCGTAATACTTCGCTGTCGGCGCGCGCCTCCACCGGGGTGCGGTCCCCCGGCCTGGCCACGGAGCCCTGGGACGCGCGGCGTGCCCTCGCCCCCGCCGAGCCGCGCACGGGTGCCGCGCACGGCCCCGCCGTGCCGCGTGGCGCCCGCGCGCCGGGCGGCCGAGGCGCTATCCTTCCTGGCGGAACGCGGCCACGAGCCAGTTCACGTGACGACCGGTGTCGTCGTGGTTCGCGTGGCGCTTGAGCAGGGGCATCTTCAGGATGCGCACGTGATCCTGGAGGTTCGTCCTGAAGGGCGAGCCCGCGATCGGCGTCCCGTCGGGGCGCACCTGCCGGCCCTCGATCTTCATCTTCCGGAGCACCGCGATGGACGCGAGCCGCAGCAGCTCATAAGCCCTCTCCGGATCCTCGCCGCTCACGGAGACGATGAGCTTGCCGAACGTGGGGTCCTTGTTGACCAGGACATCCCCCTCCTCGAAGCCGCAGTCGAAGCGGATCTTCAGATCGGAGAGGCCCTTCTCCGCGAGCGCCTCGCGGATCGCGTCGACGTCGGGGAGCTCGATGCGGTCGAAGATGCCCGCGTTGGGCAGGAACAGCCCCTTGCCGCCGTCCCGCGAGTCCCTGAGGTCCGGATTCCAGCTCTCCGCGTTGATGCGGAACTCGCGGCTGACGTGCGTCTGCACCACCTGCTGCTGCTCGAAATCGATCGCCTGTCCGTCCGCGATGCGCATCTGCCAGGCGACGAGGTTCACCGGGGCGCGGCTGCGCTTCCGCCGGATGGCGTAGCTCTCCTCGCTGACCGGGTGCTCCACCTGGATCCGCGTGTTCATCTCCAGGAAGTAGAACTTCCCCTCCTTGAACATCAGCTCCACGGTGCCCGCGCCCACGTAGCCGACGCGCTCCGCGATCCGCACGGCGAGCCCGCAGATCCGCTCTTCCATGCCAGGGTACCGCCGGAGCAGCGCCGGCGGCGCCTCCTCCTGGATCTTCTGGCTCGCGCGCTGCTCGCTGCAGTCGCGCATGCCGAGGTGCCGCGTGTTGCCGTAGCGATCCCGCAGCACTTGCACCTCCAGGTGGATCGTCTCCGGGATGTTCTGCTCGAACATCACGCCCGGCTGCCAGTTGTACGCCCGGATCTCCCCGAGGACCTTCTGGATGGCCTGGGGCACCTGGTCCGCGGTCGGGATGACCGCCTGCCCGCGCCCGCCGCCGCCGTTCGCGGCCTTCAGCCGCCCCGGGAAGGTGAAGCGCCCGGCCGCGTGCGCCTCCAGGATGGCCCGCTGGATCACGTCGGGATCCTCGCTGTCGATGACGATCCCCGGCGTCACGGCCCCGGGGTCGAACTCCTGGGCCATCAGGCGGAACTTGCGCTTGTCGCCGGCGTTCTCGACGACGTCCTGCATGGGGCCGATGAAGACGATGTTCTTCTGGCGGAAGTGCCGGATCGCCGCGGCGTTCTCCGCGAGCGGGCCGTAGCCGGGATAGAGCCCCGCGCGCGACAGCTCCTCCTGCCAGCCGTCGCCGAAGCGCTCCTCGAACTCGGC
Source organism: Sorangium sp. So ce1036 (assembly GCF_051369805.1). Taxonomy (NCBI): domain Bacteria; kingdom Pseudomonadati; phylum Myxococcota; order Polyangiales; family Polyangiaceae; genus Sorangium; species Sorangium sp. So ce1036. The sequence continues at coordinate 866,753 of NZ_JBBMOX010000002.1, read as the reverse complement.
CCTCACCCGGTCCGCGATCTGGACGTAGTTCGCGTAGCTCTCGCGGAAATTCCCCTTGAGCCCCACCGCGAAGCCGCCGCCCTCGCGCGCGATGCGCACCTGGAGCGCGTTGGCGTCGTCCTCCAGGCTGTAGAGGACCACCGGGATCTTGCCCAGGGCGATGGCCTCGCGCGTGGCCCGCACGCCCATCTCCCCCTTGTCCGCCACGAGGATGTACTTGAGCCGACCCGCGCTCACGGTCGTGGCGGGATAGCCGTCCAGCCGGAACACCGCCGCGTAGAGGAGGTCCAGCACCTCGGGGTCGCCGCGGTGCAGCTTGCCGGCCCGGGCGCGCAGGAACTCCGCGGCCTGCTCGCGCAGCGAGGGCACGTCCTGCTCCAGGATGAGGAACTTGAGGAAGCGAGCGTCCTCGAAATCGCGGCGCTCGAGCGCCTCCAGCAGCCCGCCCTCCAGGTATCCGGCGAACCCGTCCCGGTCCGCCGGCGCGAGCGACACGCGCGCCTGCCGGATGCGCGAGAGCAGGCCCTCGGCCGCCGACAGGAGCCCCGCCACCCGCGCCTCGTCCGCGAGCTGCCTGCGCAGCGCCGCCTCCAGCGGCCGCTGCCAGCCGAAGTGCGTCCTCCACACCTCGCCGTTGGCGATGAGATAACGAAGCCCGACGAGGCGGTGCGCGTCCGCGCCGCCGGCCAGCGTCCCGAGGTCGAGGAGCACGAACCCAGGGACGCCCAGCGCCGTGGTGAACGCCTCCATCGAGGAGATATACCCGCCTCGAGGCAACACCAGCTTCCACGGCGGGAGGGCTTGTGCGTCCGTGCGAGCGGGCATCGAGCTGGTGCGGACGGCGGTGATCATGTTCAAGCGGTCCTCCGGCCGGGCAAGCAAGCACAGAACCGTTACGGGATGTCAAGCCGTCGCTCGACAGCGGGTGTTCGTGATCGGCTGTGGCTCGGGGGGTGAACCGCTCGACGTCGCCACGCACCGCGGGCGCGGCGGGGGGGGTGCAGCCCCCGCGGGGGCGAGTCACACGACAGACGCTCAGCGCGGAGCGGGCGACAGGGACGGACGTGGGCCGATCACGGCGCAGGGCTCGCGTCGAGGGCGGGCTCCGAGGGCGGCTCGGGCTCCGCCTCCGCTTCCTCTTCCTCGGAGGCCTCCTCGCCGGAGACGAGCTGCCGGACGTCCTCGCACCGGCCGTCGGGGTACGTGGCCACGTACTCCCGGGCCATCACGGAGGCCTCCTCCTTGCGGCCGGCGACCACCTCCGCGCGGATGCGCTTGCAGAACGAGTCCTCCGCGAGGTTGCCCTCGGGCGACAGCGTCCGGGCCTGCTCGTAGTACTTCGCCGCCAGCGCCTGATCGCCCATGCTGGCGTACATGTTGCCGAGCGTGTAGGCCGCGATCTGCGCGTTCGCGTCGCTCGGGAAGCCCTCGACCACGCGCGTGAGCGCGCGCATCGCGGCGCCGCGATCGTCGCCCGTGCTGTGGTCGCCGCTCTTGTCGCGCAGCAGATCGCTCAGATCCATCAGCTCCTTCGCCGTCCTCGCGGAGGCGATGGCGCCGTCGACGCCGCCCGGCTGCTGCTTCAAGCTCCGCAGCGCCTCGGCGACGTCGCCCGCGTTGTAGCGCGCGCGCCAGTCGGGCGCCGGCGGCGAGGCGGCCGGGGACTCGACGTGGGCCTGCGCCGCGCTCGAGCGCGGCGGCGGCGGCGACGACGACGACGGCGGCGACGGCGCGACGGCGACGCGGGGCCGCGGCGCCTCCTCCGGCGGCGCGACGGCCGTCGTGCGCCGCCGGATGGGCACCTCGGCGGCCGCGTCGCCGCGCCCGAGCTCCCGCGAGCCCGCGGGCGACGTCAGCTTGACCGCGCCGTCGGTGACGTCGACGTCGATGTCGTCCACGTTGTGCCGCACGCGGAGCACGCTGCCCGCCGACGTCGAGAGCCGCGCCTCCCCCGCGACGATGGCCAGCGCCGCCGTGCGCACCGCGCTCGCGGTGTCGACCGACGCCTCGCCCTGCACGAGCCGCAGCGTCAGCGCCCCGCCGTTCGCCTGCTCGACCTCGACGGTCGTGCCCGGCCTGAGCACGATCTTGCCGCCGCCCGGCAGCGGGAAGGTGCGCGCGTGCGAGCCCGCGGCGAACACGTCGACGAGCGACGGCATGTCGTCGGCCTTCGCCACGGCGAGGGGCGCCGGCGCGGCCTGCGGCTCGCGAAAGACCGCCCTGCCGACCCACAGGCCGCCGGCGAACGCCGTGAGCGTCGCCGCCGCGAGCAGCGCGGCCACGCCCGCGCGGCGCGGCGCCTGGGGCTCGCGCGCCTGGACATCGTGCTCGATGCGGTCCCATACGCGCGCGATCCGCTCTTCGGTCGCGTGGTCGCGCAGATCTGCCGGGGCGATCCGGGGTAGCCCTCGCCGGCTCATGAGGAGACCTCGTTGTGGGTTGGATCGACAAAATGACCGTCGAGGAACTGTTGCGCACGCGAGATCCGCCGCTTGACGGTCGCCAGCGAGCAGCCGCACATCTGCGCGACGGTCTCGAGCTCGTGCCCCTCGACCGAGCGGAGGATCCACGCGATCCGGTCGTCGGCCGGCAGCGTGTGCAGCAGGGCGTAGATCTGGGCGATCTGGGCGCGGGCGTGGGGCGAGGCGGCCGGGCTCGCGAGCGCGTCGAGATCGACCGGCTCGCTCGACTTGCCCATGCCGAGCAGGCCGAGCAGGCGCGCGCGCCGCATCCGCGAGCGGACCTTGTGGACGACGATCGAGCCGAGCCACGCGCGGAAGGCGGCGGGATCCACGAGATCGCCGAGGCGCTCGAACGCGCGGAGGAACGCGTCGTGCACGATGTCCTCCACGTCGCGCGCCGAGCCCTCGATGCGCGTCGCCAGGTGGATGGCGAAGGCGGCGTGCCGCCGGTAGAGCTGCTCCAGCGCGCTCACGTCCCCGCGGGCGCCCAGGATCACGAGCTGCGCGTCCGGCAGCTCCGTAAGGCCGGCCCCCCGCTCCCCCGACGCAGGCGCGACGGAGCGCCGGCTGCCCTCGGCGCGCGCGCCCCCGGGCTGGACATCCCTGCGGCCGCGATCCTCGGGCGCGGAGGCGGGGCCGACCGCGCCCACGTCCTCCAGGGCCTCCGCGGCCGGGGCGGCCGGGACGACCGGTTCGACAAGGCGCAGGCGCGCTCGCTGGGGTCTCGCAGACATGTCTTCGTACCTGAAAGGAGCGGGGAGAGGGTCGCCACGCCGGGCGAGGAGCGGACCGCCGGCGGTGGCGAGGCGCCGCACCCCGGGCTCCTGTCCCGGGCGGCGTCCGGAGCGCCCCGAACTTTCCACGGTTTTGTAGACGCCTGGTAGGGCCCGGGCGGCTCATCGAAAAAACTTGTGAGCCGTTCTGGCCCCCCGAGGCGTCTGGGTGGTGGCCGCCGGATTGGCGTGCGGCTCATACGCCATGTTTGATTGGGGGCGGTCTGGCCGCCCTCGTTTTCGGAGGATTCCATGAACAAGCTCGTCCTTGCGCTCGTCGCCGTGTCGGTTTCGTCCCTCGCCGTTGCCTGCGGCGGCGCCCCGGCGGAGCCGACCGACCCGTCGGCGGCGCCGACCGACCCGGCGGCGGCCCCGGCCGATCCGGCGGCGGCTCCGGCCGACCCGGCGGCGGCCCCGGCCGACCCGGCGGCGGCCCCGGCCGACCCGGCGGCGGCCCCGGCCGACCCGGAGGCGGCCCCCGCGCAGTGAGCCTCTGCGCAGCGTGCCGCTTCCTCGGGGAAGCGCGCGCTGCGGAGCGCTTTGGGCGACACCTCTCCGGAGGTGTCGCCCTCTTTATTTTTGTGGCCCCGATGTCTCCTGGGCCCCCGGCCTCGCGCACGACCCGGCCTCTCAGGTGACCCAGACCGCGGGATCGGCGCGCCGCGCCCTGCCACCTCGCGCGCTGGCCCGCCGCGCAGCGCCGGGGCCTGCGCGGGGCTCTCGCCGGCGCGCCCGTGCTTTCGCGCCATTCCGCCCGCCGACTCATGTATCTTCCGCCCACGCGCCTGGCCGTGGACGGTCCCAGGCGGCGCAATGACGGTTCGCGAGCCGTCCAACGGTTCGCGGACCGTCCACGGCGGCCCGCGAGCCGTCTCTCCAACCACCCCCTGCCCCCTACCCATGTCCCGGGGATCGATCGAATGGATCACTCCAGCCGCCTGAGCTTCGTTCAGCGGTCCGGGCGGCGTCGCCCTGGCTTCCTCCCCGCGCGCGCCCTGGCGTGGACCGTGCTCGCCGCCCTGACCGCGACGGGGCTCGGCGCGGGCTGTGGCCGCTCGGGGGTGTGGGACGAGGTCGACCCGGCCTACGGGGTCGACCCGGTCGATCCCGGGGGCCCCGCGTGCGGTGACGGCGTCTGCGACGGCGGCGAGTCGTGCGAGAGCTGCAGCCCCGACTGTGGCCTGTGCCCGACCTGCGGCGACGGCGCCTGCGACGGCGCCGAGACGTGCTCGAGCTGCGCGAGCGACTGCGGCCCGTGCCCGACCTGCGGCGACGGCGCCTGCGATGGCGCCGAGAGCTGCGGCACCTGCGCCGCCGACTGCGGCCCGTGCCCGACCTGCGGCGACGGCGCCTGCGCCGGCGCCGAGACGTGCTCGAGCTGCCCCATGGATTGCGGCCCGTGTCCCGGCTGCGGCGACGGCGCCTGCGCCGGCGCCGAGACATGCCAGACGTGCCCCGGCGACTGCGGCGTGTGCGCCCGCTGCGGGGACGGCGTCTGCTCGGCGCCGGAGGACTGCCTCTCCTGCGCTCCGGACTGCGGCGCCTGCGCCACGTGCGGCAACGGCGTGTGCAACGCCCCCGCCGAGGGGTGCTTCACCTGCCCGGCGGACTGCGGCCCCTGCGGCCGCTGCGGCGACGGCGTCTGCTCGGCGACCGAGACGTGCGCCTCGTGCCAGGCCGACTGCGGCGTGTGCTCGGTGTGTCCGAACGGCGTCTGCGAGAGCTTCGAGACGTGCGCTGTCTGCCCGGCGGACTGCGGCGCGTGCGAGCCCGCGGGCTGCCGCGAGGTCCTGACCTGCACGTTCGCCTGCATCGATTTCGGGCGGACGCCGCCGGACTTCAGCATCGCGTGCGTCTCGAACTGCGTGGCCCGTGGCTGCGCCAACGCGCAGTTCTTCATCGATCGGGTCATGACGTGCACCCTCGCGTCGCGCCCGGCCTGCGGCGGCGACCTCGCGTGCGTCCGGCAGCGGTGCAGCGCCGAGATCGCGGCCTGCGTGGGGGCCAGCTGCTGAGCGCGTTCCGGGGCGGGCGCGCGCGCCCCCCCGTCCCCGGCGCCCCATCTCCCGGCCGCCGGCGCCCCATCTCCCGTCCCCGGCGCCCGGCCCCCCCGCCCCGGTCGCCCTCGCCTCACGTGTCGTCGAGGAGCTCCCGGGCGGTCAGCTCGCTGGCCGACCGCCCATGCTCGTATTCGAGCAGGCCGATCGCCGCGTAGCGCGGCCGGATCCGCGCGGAGAGCAGCCCGATCCGCTTCAGGTTCGGCACGATCCGCTTGAACATCGTCCGGCGGAAGAACCCCATCAGGTCGCTGGCCAGCATGAGCTTGTCCCACTCGCCGCGCGTCACGCGGTGGGCATAGAACTCGTCGTAGAACTCGTGCGCCAGGAACCGGTTGCGCAGGAGCAGCGACATCTCGAACGCCCAGTCCTCCCGCTCCCGACGCGCCGTCTCGTCGATCCCCTCGCGGTAAAACTTGCTCAGCGCGAGGACTCCATAGTGCACGTGACGCGCCTCGTCCGTGATCACCGACCGGAGGATGTCCTTGAGCAGCGGCTCGCCCGTCACCTGCCGGATCGAGCCGAAGGCGCCGAGCGCGAGGCCCTCGATCATGATCTGCATCCCGAGGAACTTCATGTCCCACCGGCCGTCGCGCATGATCGCGTCGATGACGACATACAGGTTGTCGTTGATCTCGTAGAGCTTCTCCAGCTTCTGCGTGAGGTAGGTGTGGAACACCTCGACGTGGCGGCCCTCGTCGGCGACCTGCGTGCTCCCGTAGAGCTTCGCGTCGAGCCAGGGCACGGACTCGATGATCTGCGACGCCGCGAACAGGGCGCCCTGCTCGCCGTGCAGGAACTGGCTCAGCATCCAGCAGAGGAGGCCGTGGCGGTGCGTCGCCCGCTCTCGCTCGGAGAGCCGGCGCCAGATGGGCAGCTTGGACGGCGGCATCCAGCTGTCGGGCAAGAGCGGCATTGCTGGATCGAGCCTGTCGACCTGCCGCGACCAGTCGAGGTCGCTCGTGGCGTTCCACTGGGACGTCTTGGCCAGGTCGTAGAGCCTCGCCATGTCGGGGTCGTCCCGCCCGTAACTCCAGTTGAAGCTGGCTTCGTATCCAACAGGGATACAGGTCGATCTCACCCCCTTGCCGCGCTGCTGGACGAAGCCGCGGAAAGCAGGCCCGAGCAGCGACGCGAGCACCCGGACGTTGCCGCTCATCGACGCGTCGCGGAGGAGAGGGGCGGAATCGAGGAGGGTCTGGATAGCTTGCTGGATTCGCATGGACAAGGAGAGCTTTCCGGAGCGCCGAGGCGCGAACCGACGCCCGCGAACGAGCGTTATAACGACATCCATCGCCCAGCCGCAATCAAACCATGATCTTTTTACGTCGTCATATCGACTCCGGGAGCTCCCGAGCTCCCCGGAGGGGAGACGCCGAGTCGGCGCCCATCGCTCCCCTGATATCCCGCGTCGCGCGGAGCGGTCCCGCGCGGCTGCGCCGGAGCGGCCGCGCGCTCGCCGCCTCACGCCGGGCCGCACCGCAGCGTCGGCGATGGCGGCGGGCACAGCGGGCGCGCGGCGACCAGCACGAGGCCCGGCGGCCCCGCCGCGAGCTCGAAGCCCGAGATCCCGCGGACCGCCTCCTCGGTCGCGCAGAGTCCGTGCACATCCTCGACTGGCGCCCACGAGCCGACCTGGGCGAGGGCGCCGCCGATGATCTCCGGGTTGAGCATCGATCGCACCGTGACGGGCCCGGCGTGCAGGCACAGGTTCACGTGCACGCGGGCGTCCGGGCGCGTCGTCTGCGCGATCTCGTCCTGGAGCATCACGGCGGCCTCGAGCACCTCCTCGCGCCCCCGCTGCGCCTCCTCCGGGTCGAAGGAGAGCTGGCGCACCGCGAGGATCTCGTTGCCGGTGGTGGACACCAGCGTGAGCCCCGCGCTCCGGAGGCGCTCCTCCGCGAGGTCGAGCACCCGGCCGAGCTCGTCGGCGATCAGGTCGTCGAGGTCGTCCTCGTCGAAGCGCGCCCGGAGGTCGAGGTAGACCGCGATCGCGTCGACGGTGACGTCGGGCAGGCTGCTCCGCCCCGACGCGGGCTCGCCCACCGCCTCGCGCAGCGTGCAGAGGAAGCTCTTCACCGAGGCGAACCGGTGCTCCGGCTGCTTCTCCAGGCAGCGCAGCACGACCGCGTCGAGCGCCGGCGGCAGCGGGGTCCGCCGGCTCGGGCGCGGCGGCGGCTCCTCCAGGTGCTGCCGGAGCAGCTCGGTCGCGTCCGGCGAGTAGAACGGGAGCTTGCCCGTGAGGAGCCGGTGGAGCAGGACGCCGAGCGCGTACACGTCGACGCGCGCGTCGATCGCGCCGCCGAGGATCTGCTCGGGCGCCATGATCGTGAGCGTGCCGGGCGCCCTCCCCGCCGTCGTGAAGCCGGTCGCGCCCGCGTCGGGCTCCATCAGCTTCGCGATGCCGAAGTCGAGGAGCTTCACCGCCCGCGGCGCGCTCCGCGTGACGAAGATGTTGCTGCCCTTCACGTCGCGATGGATGATGCCCGCCGTGTGCGCCGCCTCGAGCGCGGAGCACACCGGCTCGAGCAGGTCGAGCGCCTGCTCCGGCGAGAGCCTCCCCTCCTCCCGGAGCAGCACGTCGAGCGTCACCCCGTCGAGGTGCTCCATCACGTAGAACGGCCTGCCGTCCGCGAGCTCGCCGGCGTCATAGATCTCGACGATCCCCGGGTGCTTGAGCAGCCGCACCACCTCGACCTCGCGCAGGAAGCGCTTCACCATCTTCGGCGAGGCGGCGAGCGTCCCGTGGAGCACCTTCATCGCCACGCGCGCGCCGGTGCGGCTGTGCCTCGCCTCGTAGACGGCCCCACATCCGCCCCGGGCGATGGCGTAACCGACGATGTACTCCCCCGCGCGCGCGCCGCTCGGCAGCTCTCCCCTGGAGAAGGACCTCTCCTCCTGCGAAAACGCCCGCGTCTCATCATCTCGTGTCGCGAATCCATCGATCGTCATAATCCCCCCGATAGGTCTAAGGCCTCGCCCGAGCGACGTTTTTTCCAGCGCGGAAGATCGTGTTGCCACTACACGCCGCTCCCCCTGGTGGTACAGTAAATCCATCGTTATCGACACGGTAGCCTATTCCATCTGCTGGCAGAATAGGGGGGACAGATGAAGAGGCGAGTTCCTTCGTGCCACCTGCGTACGTTGGTGTTTATTTCGCTGATCGGCTGCGGCGGCGCCGACGGATTTTCAACGGAGGCGGGGTCGGTCGAGGCAGCCACAAGTGCGCTCCTGAATCACAATGCCCTCAATCCGAACGCGCTGAACCCGAACGCGCTGAACCCGAATGCACTCGACCCGAACGCCCTCGACCCCAGCGCGCTCGCCCTGAACAGACTCCAGGAGACGAGCGTCGGGGCGCGCATCCTCTCGTCGATCCGCGCCCCCGGGGAGCTCGGCGCCCTGTCGAGGGAGCTCCTTCGGTACATCGTCAGCTGCGCGCTGAATCCATCGCAGTCGTTCCGTTTTTCATGGCACGACGAGCAGGGCGAGCGTCACGAGGAGAGTTATCCGGGGCACCTCGGCCTCGCCGCGAGCTGGAGCCACGAGCCGCTGAGCGCGTCCCGGGAGCAATGGGTCTCGGCCTGCGTGGCGTCGCGCGCCAATCTGGCGGGCATCTCCGTGCTGATCTCGTCGCGCGCAGCGCACGCGGCGCTCAGGTACCCGGACCGGTACGAGGTCGAGGCCTATCCGCGCGAGGAGGGCGCGTTCTGGGGCAATCTGTTCAGCGACCCACCTCGCCTTTATGCCTGCTACAACGAGCTCAACGTCGAGAACTCCCGCGCCATCGGGAGGGAATGTGCGGCCGGACACGTCGGCGAGGAGGACGACCGCGCCACGGAGTGCCCGAACATCCACATCGTGGGCTCGTGCGATCGCCAGTGTGCCGAGCTCGACGGTCCGGGCGAGTACCGGACGCGTTGCCGGAACGATCGCGGGGAGTGGTCCACCGCGGTGGTCACGACGTACTTGCGTTGAGGCCCATGCAGCCCGATCCTCGTGAAGGCGGAAGCGGGGCTCGCGAAGGAGCGCCCCCGGCGCGGTGCAGGGAGTGCGGGCGGCGGGTCGCGCACGCGGATCCAGGGTGCCCCGAGCACGGCCCCGTGACGCGGCAGGCCAGCCCGGACGCCCACGCGGCGGGCGACCCCGAGGACGCCGACGCCGGCTGGCTCCGCGCGATCACGCCGCCCGACATCGCGGGGTTCCGGCGCGTCCGGCTCGTCGGCGCGGGCGGGTTCGGGGCCGTGTTCGCGGCCGAGCCCGAGGAGGGGGGATCGACCGTGGCGATCAAGGTCGCGCGCGACGATCGGCCGCACGCGAGCCTCCGCCTCGTCGAGGAGATGCGGGCCCTCTACGACATCGGGCCGCCGCACGTGCCCGCCGTCCACGCCTGCGGCCAGCTCCCCTCGGGCCTGCCCTACTTCGTCATGCAGTACCTCGACGACCGGACGCTGGCCGATCGCCTGGTCGCGCGCGGCGTCGCCAGCCCGGCGCCGCCGCGCGAGGCGTGCGCCCTCGCGCGCGCCACGCTCCGGGCGCTGGAGGCGATCCACGCCCGCGGCTACGTGCACCGCGACATCAAGCCCGAGAACATCCTCATCGCCGGCCCGCCGGCCGGCGCCGGCGACCGCGGGCCCCGCGCGACCCTCATCGATCTCGGCCTCGCGACGCGCGATCCCCGCCTCACGGCGGGGCCGGGCGGGCAGCCGCCGCGCCTCACGCTCGAGAGCGACGCGCCCGGCACCGCCGAGTACATGGCGCCCGAGCAGTGCGACGGCGGCGGCGACGTCGACGCGCGCGCGGACGTGTACTCCCTCGGCGTCGTGCTGTTCGAGCTGCTCGCCGGCAGGCCGCCGTTCTGGGGCCCCCCCGCCGTGGTGCGGCAGGACCACCTGAGCCGCCGCCCTCCGCGCCTCTCGTCGATCGCGCCGACCGCGCCCCCCCTCGAGGAGATCGTGCTCCGGTGCCTCGCCAAGGACCGGAGCCAGCGCTTCGAGAGCGCCGCCGCCCTCCGCGCCGCGCTGGAGGGCTTCGAGCGCGCCCAGGAGCGCCGCCCGGCGCGCCCCGCGCGCGTCGCCGCCGAGGCGGCGCCGCTGAGCGCCCGCAGGATCGAGCGGCGCGCCGTCGCGCTCCTCTTCTTCGAGGCCGAGCTCGACGTGGTGACGCTCCAGCGCAGGCTCAGCGCGCTGGGCGGCGAGCTCGCGCACGCCGCGGGCAACCGCTTCGTCGCCGCCTTCGATCACGAGGACGGCGCGAACCCGCTGCGCCGCGCGATGCACGGCGCCCGCGAGCTCGAGCAGCAGCGCGTCCTCTCCCGCGGGCTGCTCGATCTCGCGTCCGTCTCGGTCCAGATGCGGCCCGACGGCACGCGGCGCTTCTTGAGCCCGCTCTTCCACCGGGAGGACCGCTTCGCGGGCGACGGCGCCGCGGGGCTCCTCGTGTCCCCCGCCGCCGCGGCGGCGCTGGGCGACGGCGCGCAGCCCCCGGGCGATCCCGCCGCCCCGCCCGGGCCGGCCTCCCTCCTCCCCGGGCCGGCCTCCCTCCTCCCCGGGCCGGCCTCCCTCGTGCCCGAGGCCGATCCGGCGGTCGAGGGGACCTCCGAGCCCTTCTTCGGCCGGAGCGACGTCCTCGGCGAGCTCGTCGCCGGCGCGCGCAACGCCGTGGCGACCGCGACGCCCACCGTCGTCAGCGTCATCGGCGGCGCCGGCCAGGGCAAGAGCCGCCTCGCCGGCGCCCTCGTGCAGCGGCTGCGCGAGCTCGAGGACCGCGCCGAGGTGATCGAGCTCCGGACCGGCGAGCCGGTCGCGGGCGGGGTCGATCGCGTCGTGCGGGAGATCCTCCAGCAGGCGCTCGCGCTGCCGTCGTCCCCGCCGGCGGACGGCGGCAGCGCGCTCCTCCGGCGGCGCCTCGGCGCCCCGCAGCACGCGAAGCTCGGGGGCGCCGTCGCGCTCGCGCTCGGCTGGATCCACGAGGGCGGCTCCGGCCCGGGGCGCTACCCGGAGCTCCGCGCGCTCTCCGCGGCGCCCGGCGCGCTCCGCGCCGCGCTCGCGGTGGCCGCGGGCGAGGCCCTCCGCCGGCGGGCGCAGCGGACGCCGCTCTTCGTGGTGCTCGACGACGCGCACGCGGCCGACGACGCGGCGCTCGCCGCGCTCGAGTACGCGGCGCTCGCCGAGGTGCAGGCGCGGCTCTTCATCTGCGCGCTCGCGCGGCCGAGCTTCGAGAGCGCGCGCCCCGGCTGGGGCGAGCGCGCCGCGCGCCGCGAGACCTACCGCCTGGAGGCGCTCGACCGGGAGAGCGCCGTCGCGCTCTGCCGGCGGCTGCTCCTGCCCGCCGAGGACGTGCCCGAGCCGGCGCTCGTCCACCTGGTCGAGCGCGCGCAGGGCGTCCCGCTCCTGCTCGTCGAGCTCGTGCGCGGCCTCAAGCGCGAGGGCATCGTGCGCCGGCACCCGCGGGGGGACGCCTGGTACCTCGCCACGGACGAGCTCGATCGCCTCCCGGACATGCCGCTCCTCGACTGGCTGGCGCTCGGCGAGATCGACGCGCTGCCGCCCGCGCTGCAGGCGCACGCGCGCCTCATCGCGCTGCTCGGCCCCGACGTCACCGTCGCCGAGGTGGCGGGCGTGCTCCAGCGGCTCGACGAGCACGGCGAGGCCGACGACCTCCCGCTCGACGCCGCGGTGTCGGTGAAGCGCCTGGTCGCCGCCGGCCTCCTCGTCCAGGACCGGCGGGGCCGCATCGGCTTCCGCCACGCGCTGGTCCGCGAGGCGGTGGCCCGCGGGGCGCCCGACCTGCTCCGCCGGCGCGTCCACCTCGCGGCGTTCAAGCTGCATCGCGACGCGGCCGCCGGGGAGGGCGGCGAGCGCGCCGCGCCCCACCTCAAGGAGGCGCGGCTCCTCCCGTTCGCGTACCACGCGGCCCAGGCGGGCCTCGGCGCGGTCGCCGAGCGCGCCTACCTCACGCTGGCCGAGCGCGCGCGCGCCCGGCACGCGTACCTCGACGCCGAGACCTTCTACAGCCGCGCGCTGGAGCAGCCGCCCGATCCGACGTCCCCGAGCGCGCCCCTGCGTCAGGGCCCGCACGCGGGGGAGCCCGGCGCGCCGGGCGGCGCGCGCCCCGACCGCGCGGTCGCGCACCGGGGCCGCGGCCTCATGCGCTACCGCCTCGGCCGCTACCACGACGCGCTCGCCGACTTCGCCAGCGCGCGGGCCATCGCGCGCGCGCGGGGCGACGTCCCGGCGCAGATCGACATCCTGCTCGACGAGGCCACGGCGCTCGACTGGATGGAGGAGTTCAAGAGCTCCGAGGAGCGCGTCAAGGAGGCGGGCGTGCTCGCGAGCAAGATCACCCTGTCGCCGGCGCTCGCCGCGCGCCTCTCGCTCGGCGTCGGGCGCTCGCTGCACCGCTTCAGCCGGGAGGAGGAGGCCGCGTCCGCGCTCCGGTACGCGGCGGCCGCCGCCTCCACGCTCGGCCACGAGGGCTACGAGACGCTCGTCATCTCGCTGCTCATGCTCGGCTTCGTCCTCCAGGGGCTCGGCCGCCTCGACGAGGCCGAGCGCGCGCTCGACCGGGCGATCACCCTCTGCGAGGCGCACCACGACACGCTCCACCTCGGCTCGGTGACGAACAACCGCGCGCTGCTCTGGGCGTGCCGGGGCGACAAGGCCCGGATGATCCGCGACCTCGAGCGGGTGCTCTCGCTCGCGCGCGACCTCGGCCAGAGCGGGCTGGAGCGGGTCGGCGAGTACAACCTCGGCGAGTACCTCTACCTCATGAACGACCTCGAGGCGGCGAGGCCGCACATCGAGCGCGCGCTCGCGATCGAGCAGCACCGCCTCTGCGGGAACTGCCGCCCGGTCGCGCTGCTCCTGAAGGCCCGGTTCCTGTACTACCGCGGCGAGGAGGCCGAGGCCCGCGCGCTGTACGAGCGGATGCGCGACATGCAGGAGCAGGCCCGCGCGGAGGGCCCCGCCGACGCGCTGATGGTCCCCTCGGAGGAGGTGCTCTGCGCCATGCTCGACCTGGCGACCCGCGACGGCGGCGACGCCGAGTGGGACGCCCTCGTGGACCGTTCGGCGCGGAGCTCCGTCGGCCAGGAGCACATCGAGGTGCTCGAGACGCGCGCGGTCGCCGCCCTCCGCCGGGGCCGCCTCGCGGCCGCGCGCGCCGCGCTGTCGGCCGCGTTCGGCGCCGCGGGGCGCATCCCGAACGTCATGGGCGACCGGCTGCGGCGCCTCGCGGCCGCGCTCGCCGAGCGCGAGGCCCTCGAGGCGGAGCCGCCCGATCGAACGACGCCGGACGCGGAGCCACCTCCCACCGCGTAACACCCATCACACACATGCAGACACCAGGCATCGGAGCCGCGCGTCACGCCCTTGCCTGATCTATTCTGGGGCAGTCCCTGCGTCTCCTCCATGCCTCCACGCAGCGTCCTGGATGGACTCCTCCGCTCCTGCCCAATTCCACCCGCTGAATCCATCCGGCCCCGGCGACGACGACACCACGTCGCCCGAGGCGCGTTTGCGTGCGCTGGAGTTCCCTCCTGGCTTGACAAACTGGCCTCTCGGCTCGATGGGACCGGCCTGGCGCGTTGATCGGACTGGCAGGTGGGAATCTCGGCCCGACTTGACAGACTGGATCCTCGGCATGACATGACGCGACGACCGCATGCATGATATCGGGCTTCGATTCACGCGAGGGGCCGCGGGTCGCCCCTGAAGGAGGCGTGAGCGTGAGAGAGAGACAAGCGACCGTGTGGGGGATCATCCCGGCCGCCGGCGTGGGGAGTCGACTTCAGCCGCTCGCCGTCTCGAAGGAGCTGCTGCCGGTCGGCAGCCGCCTCGACCAGGGGGTCGAGCGGCCCCGGGCCGTGAGCGAGCACCTGGTCGATCGCATGTTGCTCGCCGGCGCGACCAAGATCTGCTTCGTCATCTCCTCGGGCAAGTCGGATATCCTCGACTATTACGGGGCCTCCGTGGGGCAGGCGAGCCTGTCGTACGTGGTGCAGCCGAGCCCGGCCGGCCTCTGCGACGCCATCTTCCGCGCGCTCCCGCTCATCCCGCCGGAGGATGTCGTGATCGTCGGCCTCCCGGACACCCTCTGGTTCCCGGAAGATGGGCTCTCCGCGCTCCCGCCTCGGGAGCTCTCGTTCCTCCTCTTCCCGGTCGAGCGCCCTGAGCTCTTCGATGCCGTCGTGACCGACAGCGAGGGGCGTATCCTCGAGATCCAGGTGAAGCGCCCCGACGCCGCGACGCGCTGGGTCTGGGGCGCCTTCAAGCTGACCGGCGCCGCGCTGCAGCAGCTCCACGAGCTCTGGTGCCAGCGGAACCGGTGCGACCGGTACATCGGCACCCTCGTGAACGAGCACATCGCCCGCGGCGGTGTGGCGCTCGGCGTCCGCGCCGGGCACGCGTACGTCGATGTGGGGACGCTCCACGGCTACCGCGAGGCCATCCGCCTGCTGACCACCCGGCCGCCCCAGGCGACCGCCGCGGAGGGAGAGCGGCGCGAGGCGCCCGGGGCGCGCCCGCTCTGAGCGCGTTCGCCCGGGAGCGCGCGCCGGGGGCGAGAGGTGGGGCGCGCCCGTCAGGTCGACCCGGAGGCGAGCGCCAGCGTCTTCGCGTTGTCGGGCACGCACGTGAGGAACCGCTCGCGGATGCCCGGGTCGCTGATCTTCTCCGCGCGCCGCAGGAGCTGCTCGCGCGCGGCGGCGAGCGCCTCGGCCGCCGCCCGCTCCGCCCCCGCGGCGGCGAGCGCCTCGGCGTAGGCGAGCCGCACCAGCGACTCCCCCTCCTCCAGCGAGCCGGTCTCCTCGAGCTGCGCGAACGCCTCGCGCGCGACCGGCAGCGCCTCGGCCGCGCGGCCCTGCGCGAGCAGCGCGCGCGACAGGAGCGCGACCGCGGCGGCGCGGAGCGGCGGCGCCACCGTCAGCGCCTCGACCGCGGCGCGCGCCTCGCGCTCGGCCGCCGCCGGGTCGCCCGAGAGCAGCAGGATCTTCGCGAGGTACGTCAGCGTCACGCCCTCCATCCGCCGGTCGCCCTGCTGCTGGAACGCCGCGGCGGCGCGCTGCTCCAGGAGCTTGGCCTCCTCGAGCTGCCCGAGGTGGGCGATGACGTAGCCGAGGTTCTGGAGCGCCGCGGTCTCCAGGTCGTCGAGGCCCATGCGCTGCGCCGCCGCGAGCGCCATCCGGAGCGCCGACTCGGCGACCTCGAAATCGCCGAGCTCGCCGTACAGAAAGCCCAGGTTCGAGCGCACCGCGCACGCGTTCCGGCGGTCGCCGGCCTGCTCGAACGCCGCGAGCGCCGCCGTGAGCCCGCTCAGCGCGGCCCCGATGTCGCCCTTCGTCTGCGCGCGGATCGCGCGCACCTGCTGGTAGAGCCCCGCGGTCTGCGGATCGAGCGAGGCGGGCCCGCTCGCGACGGCGTCGAGCATCCCGATGATCCTGTCGGCCGCCGCGTAGCGGCCCCCGAACGCCAGGTACGTCGCGCCCTCGCACAGGCACATGATCCGGGCGCTCGGCGCGCCCGTCGCCTCCGCCACGCGCGCCGCCCAGCTCTCCACCCGGTCGAAGTGGCCGAGCTTCCCCTCCGCGATGATCACCTGCCCGATGGCGCGGAACCACGTCGAGCTGCCGGGCCGCACCAGGCTCGCCGCCTCGGCGCCACGCTGGGCGGCGAGCGCCGTGTCCTGCCGCCAGACGCTGGCCTCGGCCTCCACCAGCCGCAGGCGGCCCAGCTCCTCGTCGGTCGCCCCGCACTGCACGCCCATCTCGGCGCGCGCGAGCGCGCTCGCGAGGTCGTTCGCCTCGATCGCCTGCTCCGCGGCCCGCCGGTACCACCGCACCGCGCGCTCGGGCTGCCCGCCGAGGCGGAAATGCTCCGCGAGCGCCATGGCGTCGGTGTGCCCGCTCCGCTCGAGCCACTCGCCGGCCAGCTTGTGGCCGAGCGCGCGGTCCTGCTCCGTCAGCATCGCGTACGCGGCCTCGCGCACGATCGCGTGGCGGAACACGTAGTCCGTCGGGCCGAGCCACCCCGGGGTCGAGGCCGGCGCGATGAGCTCGCGCGCCGAGAGCGCGTCGAGCCACGTCTCGGTGTCCTTCATGCGCGCCGCGCCGCCGAGCAGCGACGCCACCCCGAGCTTCGAGAAGCGATCGCCGAAGATGCTCGCCGCCCGCAGCACGCGCTTCGCCTCGTGCCCCTCGGCGTCGAGCCGCGCCTCGACCGTGCCCAGCACCGAGTCGGGCAGCACGTCGCCCTTGCCGTCGGCGACCGCGCGGATGAGCTCCTCCAGGTAGAACGGGTTGCCGTCGGCCCGCTCCACCACCCGGGCCACGGTCTCGGCGGGCGTGTCCTCGCCGAGCGCGCTCCGCACGAGCCGCTCGCTCGCCTTCGACGGCAGCGGCCCGAGCTTGATCGTCTGCACCTCGCGGTCGGCCCACAGGCCGGGGAACTGCTTGTTCACCTCGGGCCGGGCCAGCGCGAGCAGCATGAGCGGCAGGTCCCGCAGGTTGCGCAGCGTCGCGTCGATGAGACGCACGGTCGCCGCGTCGCCCCACTGCAGGTCCTCGAGCACGAGCAAGACCGGCTGCGCCGCGCACTCGGCGGCGAGCCAGTCCTCCCAGGCGCCGCGCGTGGCGTCGGCCATCAGCATCGCGTTGTCGCGCGCCGCGCGCAGCCCGCTCGCCTCGCCGTCGGGGAACGGCGTCCGCGACAGCTCGCCGAGGAAGGCCGCGATCCGGTCGAGCGCCTCGCCGCTCAGGTGGCGCCCGAGCCGGCGCTTCAGCTTGCGCCGCCGGCCCTCCACCGGCTCGCCCTCGCGGATCCCCGCCGTCTTGCGGATCGCGTCCGCGATGAGGCCGAACGGCGACCCCGCGGCCACCGACTCGGCCCTTCCGGAGAGGATCTCCACCGGGCCGAACTGGCGCCGCACCCGGGTGAGGAACTCCAGGCGGAGCCGCGATTTGCCGGCCCCGGCCGGGCCGATCACGAGCACCGCGCTCGCCAGCGACTCGCTCACGCACCCGGAGAACACGCCCTCGAGCATGGACAGCTCGCGGCTGCGGCCGACCCAGAGGCTCGGCTTGCCGAGCAGCACCGGGGTGCTCTCGTCGGCCGCCGTCTCGCCGGCCAGGAACGGCCCCTCCTCGTCCGCGTCCACCTTGAGCCGGCCGCCGACGATGCTGGCCGTCACGTCGTCGAGCCGCACGATCCCGGCCTGCGTCGCGCGCAGCGCGCGCACCCCCCGGTCGATGACGTCGCCCTCGATGAGCTTCGCCGACGACACGCCGCGGCCCGTCGCGACGGCGAGCGGGATGCCCGGGAACCGCGCGCGCAGCGCGAGCGCGCACCGCACCGCCCGCTCGGCCCGGTCGACGGCGCTCCCCGCGCCGGCGAGGATCGCGACGAGCGAGCCGCGCGAGATCTCGGTGATGTGCGCGCCGTAGGGCTCCACCGCCGCCCGCACCTCCGACCGCGGCACCGCGGAGGCCGGGCCCTCGCCCGTGAGCTCCTGCAGCACGCTCGAGACGTCCGACGCGCTGGGGACGCCGCCGGCCGCGGCCACGCTCGTCTCGACGTCCTCCGGCTCGCCGGCGAGCACCAGGGACACGAGCCGCTGCTCGCTGCGCGTGAGGAAGCCGGGCCCCCGCGCCGAGCGCATGGTCGCGTCGCGCGGCGACGCCAGCGTCACCGGCCGCGGCGTCGCCCATGCGTCCAGCACGTCCGCGATCTTCGCGAGCTGCGCCCCGACGTCGCCGCAGTCGCGCGGCCGGTCGTCGGGGTGCTTCGCCATCATCCGGGAGATGAGCTGCTCGAGCGGCTCCGGGAGGTCCGCGCGGATCTCGCGCAGCTTGGGCGTCTGCTGGAACAGGAGCTTGGCCAGCGCGGCCATCACGTGCGCCCCCTCGAAGGCCGGGCGCCCCGCGATGCACTCGTAGAAGACGCACGCGAGCGAGAACACGTCGGCGCGCGCGTCGTGGGTGCTCCCGCTCTCGATCTGCTCGGGCGCGATGTACCCGGGCGTCCCGAGGATCCCGCCCGTGTACGTCAGCCGCCGCGACTCCCGGTCGGGGCGCGCGATGCCGAAATCGACGAGCTTGAGCTGGCCGACGTCGCCGGCCACGAGGAAGATGTTGCTCGGCTTGACGTCGCGGTGGATGATCCCGCGGGCGTGCGCGAAGGCGAGCGCGTCGGCCGTCCTGCGCAGCACCGCGAGGCTCTCGGCGGCCGTGAGCTGCCGGCGCGCGAGGCAGGTCGAGAGGTCCTCGCCCTCGAGCCACTCCATGGCGAGGTAGTGCTCCCCCGTTCCCGTGCTCCCGTGCGCGACGTAACGCACGATCCCGGGGTGGCTCAGCTCGGCGAGGATCTGCGACTCGCGCTCGAACCGCTCGACGTCGAACGCCTCCCGGCTGTGCAGGACCTTGAGGGCGACGCGGCGGTCGTCGAGGCGATCGAGCGCGCGGTAGACGGTGCCCATCCCCCCGGCCGCAACTTGCCTTTCGACGACGAAGCGGCTGGCGAGGACGGTGCCGGAATCCACGCTACTCTAGGAAGGCGGTGATCGCTCTCTTGTATACCTCGGTTCGCGGAGGAAAGACACGGATGCCGAACGGGAGCCGGATGGGCTCCCGGTCCCGGCAGCGCGGGAAGCTGCCGTCCGGCCTCGGGCGGCCGCAGACGTCGTCGCAGCTGCCCACGACGTCCACCACGCAGTCCTCGAGCGAGTCCCCGCAGACGCGCGGGATCGACGTCTCCCCGGGCGCCATGCACGCGAAGCGGCGCTGCCGCTCCAGGAACACGTTGCCGTAGTAGGCGGCCTCCGCGTGGTCGTAGCGCCTGCGCTCGGCGCGCGTCGACGCGAGCGCGTGGTCGTTCCCGCGGAGCGAGATGGTGACGTGCGCGCCCATGTAGTTCACCCGCGAGAGCAGGCAGGCCGAGACCCACTCCTGGCACTTCTCGTCGCACCGGCCGCGCGCCTTGCCCCACTCGGGCGCGAGGCCGAGCTCGCCGCGGAAGCGGTAGCGCCTGCCCTTGACCTCGATGTCGACGTGCTCGTCCTCGGGGAGAGCGCAGCTCACGATGAAGCTGAGCAGCTCCCTCGACTCGGGATCTCGGAGCGCCTCGCTCGTGAACGCATTGCCCATCAGCGCGTTGCGGGTCAGCGCGTTATGGGTCAGCGCGTTGCGCGTCAACGCGTTGCGCGTCAGCGCGTTACGCGTCAGCGCGTTACGCGTCAGCGCGTTGTGGACGATGACCTCCTGCTGCACCTCCGCCACCTCCTCATCATCGAGCTCGGCAGAGGCGACACAAGCGATCTGCGAGGACGACACAGCCACGCAGACGATGAGAGCGATCTGGTGTGCAGATTTCATGGTCCTAATTTCATCTACACCACTGCCGCTCTCAAATTCAATTATTTTATGGACATTTTTGGGAACATACTTCTCCACACTCCCCTGACACGCATCACGTGGTCAGGTGCCGGGAGCGGAGCTGCGCAGGGCGCAGCACTCGCGCGCACCTCCGAGTCATGGCGGCACGGGAGCAGCGCGCGGGTGGGAGATTTACGCCAGCTTCCTGGTCAGCAGCGAATTGACCAGGTCGGGGTTCGCCTTGCCGCCGGAGGCCTTCATCACCTGGCCGACGAAGAACCCGAGCAGCTTCGCATTGCCCGCGCGGAAGCGGGCCACCTCGCCGGGGTGCCCGGCGATGATCTGGTCGATCATGCGCTCCACGGCGCCCGCGTCGGCGACCTGCCGGAGCCCTCTCTGCTCCACGATCGCCCGCGGACTACCGCCCTGCTGCACCATTTCAGCGAGCACGTCTTTCGCGATCTTCCCTGAAATGGTCCCGTCATCGATCAGCGCCTGAAGCTCGCCGATCTGCGCACCTGAGAAGGGCAAGTCGTCTACCTTTCTGTCCTTCAGCTCACGCGAGAGCGAGTGAATGATCCAGTTGGCGGCGCCCCTCGGGTTGTCGTGCGCGGCCACGGCCCCCTCGAAGAGCCGGAGCAGGCCGTCGTCCTCGGCCAGGACGACGGCGTCGTCGCCCGGGATCCCGCGCGCCTCGATGAGGTGCCTGGCCTTCCGGGCGCGCGCCAGGTCGAGCCGCGCGAGCCGCTCCTCGAGGGAGGCGCGCTCGCCCCTCGGCTTCGCGGGCTGGGGCCTCTCGGGCGCGGGCGCCGCGGCCTCGGGCCTCTCGGCCGCTCCCCGGGGTCCGGGCGCCGCGGCCTGGGCGGGCCTCGGCTCGGCCCGCCTCCCCCACGAGTCCTTGAGCGCCACCGTGCGATTGAACACGGGCGCGCCGGGCGCGGAGTCGACCGGATCCACGAAGAAGAACCCCTGACGCTCGAACTGGACGTGGCTCCCCTTCTCCACCGTGGACAGGCTCGGCTCCACGCAACATCCGGTCAGGGTGACCAGCGAACTTTTATTCAAGTTATCCAGAAAGTCCTGACCTTCATCGACCGCGTCGGGCCGTTCGACCGCGAAGAGCCGGTCGTAGAGCCGCACCTCGGCGGGGATCGCGTGGGCGGCGGAGACCCAGTGCAGCGTCCCCTTCGGCCGGCGGCCGTCGGGCGCGGCCCCGTCCTTCCAGGGCGGCTCGTAGGTGCAGCGGAGCTCGACCACCTCGCCGGAGGTCGGGTCTTTCACCACCTCGCGGCAGGTGATGAACCCGGCGTACCTGAGCCGCACCCTCTGCCCGGGCGCGAGGCGGAACCACTTGCTGGGTGGTTCCTCGAGGAAGTCGTCGCGCTCGATGTAGAGCACCCGCGAGAAGGGGACCTTGCGGGAGCCCTGCTTCGGCACGTCCTCGGGCCAGTAGGGTGCGTCGATGTCCTCCACCTTCCCCTCGGGGTAGTTCTCGAGGACGACGCGGAGCGGGCGCAGCACCGCCATGACGCGCGGGGCGCGGAGGTTCAGGTCGTCGCGGATGCACGACTCGAGCTTCGCGATGTCGACCACGCTGTTCGCCTTGGCGACGCCGATCTCCTCGCAGAAGGCGCGGATCGCCTCGGGCGTCACGCCGCGGCGCCGGAGCCCGGCGAGGGTGGGCATGCGCGGGTCGTCCCACCCCGTCACGTGCCCCCCCTTCACGAGCGCGAGCAGCTTCCGCTTGCTCATCACCGTGTAGTTCAGGTTGAGCCGCGCGAACTCGTACTGCCGGGGGCGGGACGGGACGTCGAGCTGGTCGATGATCCAGTCGTACAGCTCCCGGTTGTTCTCGAACTCCAGCGTACAGATGGAATGGGTGATCCCCTCGATCGCGTCCGAGAGGCTGTGGGCGAAGTCGTACAGCGGGTAGATGCACCAGGCGTCGCCCGTCCGGTAATGGCGCGCCCGCTTGATGCGGTAGATCGGCGGATCGCGCATCTTCATGTTGGGAGCGGCCATGTCGATCTTGGCCCGGAGCACGTGCTCGCCCTCCGCGAACTCCCCGACTCTCATCCGCGCGAAGAGATCCAGGTTCTCCTCGACAGACCGGTTCCTGTACGGGCTCTCTCTCCCGGGCTCGGTCACGGTGCCGCGGAGCTCGCGCGTCTCGGCCTCGCTCAGGCTGCACACGTACGCCTTGCCCTTCCTGATGAGCTCCACCGCGAACGCGTACAGCCGCTCGAAGTAATCGGACGCGAAGAAGAGCTCGCCGCCCCAGTCGCACCCGAGCCAGCGCACGTCCCGCTGGATGGACTCCACGTACTCCAGGTCCTCGGCCGCAGGGTTCGTGTCGTCGAAGCGCAGGTGGCACGCGCCGCCGAAGTCGGCCGCCAGCCCGAAATTCAGCAGGATGGATTTCGCATGTCCGATGTGGAGGTAACCGTTCGGCTCGGGTGGAAACCGGGTCACCACCCGCTGGTGCCTGCCCGCGGCGAGGTCTTCGGCGATGATGGTGCGGATGAAGTTCGAAGGGGCGGCGCCGCTATCGCCGTCGTTCGATCGGGGGCTCGACGTTGTCACAGGTCCTCTCACCTCGGCTCGGGCGGCGGGGACGGGCGCGACCAGGCGCGACCGGGCGCCGCCGCCGAGCGGAGCCTACTCGAACGGCACCTGCCGGACCACCGCGGAGAGGGCGCGGCCTTTCGCG
The DNA here is from genome assembly GCF_051369805.1 of Sorangium sp. So ce1036. Classification (NCBI taxonomy): domain Bacteria; kingdom Pseudomonadati; phylum Myxococcota; order Polyangiales; family Polyangiaceae; genus Sorangium; species Sorangium sp. So ce1036. The sequence goes on along the minus strand of NZ_JBBMOX010000002.1, from coordinate 844,386 downwards.
CATCGACGCGGACGGGCGTGGGCCGGCCGGCGGGTGGGTGGGGGGCCTCTGCGGCTCACCTGCGGGGCTTGCGTTCCGGCGAGCCCACGTTGTGGCTCGCCTCCACGCCAGCCCCTCCGGTGAGCCGCAGAGGCCCCCCACCCACCCGCCGGCCGGAGCGACGGTGCACGGGCGGGCCGGAGGATAGGCGGGCGGGCTGGAGAACGCGCGGGCGGGGCGCGGCGCACCCGGGAAGGAGCGCCCCCCGCCGGCGCGCGGCCGCCGCTCAGAACTGGGCGGCCTCGGTCGACTCGTGCAGGGCCAGCGTGGACGCCGCGCCGCCCGAGATCACCTGGGCGACCTCGTCGAAGTAGCCCGTCCCCACCTCGCGCTGGTGGCGCGTCGCGCTGTAACCGAACTGCTCGCCGGCGAACTCGGCCTGCTGGAGCTCGGAGTACGCCGCCATGCCCCGGCGCTGGTACTGCCTGGCGAGCTCGAACATGCCGTGGTTCAGCGAGTGGAACCCGGCGAGGGTGACGAACTGGAACTTGTACCCCATCGCGCCGAGCTCGCGCTGGAAGCGCGCGATGGTCGCGTCGTCGAGGTGCTTCTTCCAGTTGAACGACGGAGAGCAGTTGTACGCGAGCAGCTTGCCCGGGAACTGCTTGTGGATCCCCTCCGCGAACCGCTTCGCCTGGTCGAGGTCCGGCGTCGACGTCTCGCACCACACGAGGTCGGCGTACGGCGCGTAGGCGAGCCCGCGCGCGATCGCCGCCTCGAGGCCGCCCTTCAGCACGTAGAAGCCCTCGGGCGTGCGCTCGCCGGTGATGAACGGCTTGTCGCGCGGATCGATGTCCGACGTGATCAGCTTGGCGCTGTCCGCGTCGGTGCGGGCGACGAGGACCGTGGGGACGCCCATGACGTCGCTGGCGAGGCGGGCCGCGACGAGGGTGCGAATGAACTGGCTGGTCGGGACGAGGACCTTGCCGCCCATGTGCCCGCACTTCTTCTCGGAGGCGAGCTGGTCCTCGAAGTGCACGCCCGAGGCGCCCGCCTCGATCATCGCCTTCATCAGCTCGAACGCGTTGAGCGGCCCGCCGAAGCCGGCCTCCGCGTCGGCCATGATGGGGGCGAGCCAGTAACGCCCCGATTTGCCCTCGGCGGCCTCGATCTGGTCCGCGCGGAGGAGCGCCTGGTTGATCCGGCGCACCAGCGTCGGCACGCTGTTCGCCGGATACAGGCTCTGGTCGGGGTACATCGTCCCCGCCTCGTTGTTGTCGGCGGCCACCTGCCACCCGCTCAGGTAGATGGCCTTGAGGCCGGCGCGGACCTGCTGCATCGCCTGGTTGCCGGTGAGGGCCCCGAGCGCCGCCACGTAGGGCTCGCTGTGCATGAGGTTCCAGAGCCGCTTGGCCCCGAGGGTCGCGAGCGTGTACTCGATACGCACCGTCCCGCGGAGGCGCGCGACGTCGGCCTCGGAGTACGGACGGACGACGCCGTTCCATCGGCCGGGGGCGAGATCGCTCTGGGTCGCGTGCAGCGCGTCGGCGGAGATCGGCGTGTTGAGCGGGAAAGCAGCGGACATGTCTGGGCTCCTGATGCGTTTGGGTTACGGGCGGCCGCGGCCGCTGTGCTGTTGTCGAATCATCCGGGCCGAGCTCACGAGCGCTGTTCCTTGTCCCCGGAGACCAGGAGCTCGTAAGCCGGCAGGGTGAGGAATTCCTCGAACGTGTCGCCGATCGACAGGCGCTCGAAGAGCGCGCGCGCCTCCGAGAAGCGGCCCTTGTCGAAGCGCGCCTCGCCGAGCGCGCCGCGGAGCGCCGCCATCTCGCTCTCCATGACGGCGCGGAAGCGCGCCTCCGTGAGCGGCGCGCCGTCGTCCAGCGTCGCCTTGTGGCGGATCCACTGCCAGACCTGGGTGCGGGAGATCTCCGCGGTGGCCGCGTCCTCCATCAGGTTGTAGAGCGGGACGCAACCGAGGCCGCTGATCCACGCCTCGAGGTACTGGACGCCGACCCGGATGTTGTGACGCAGACCCGCCTCGGTGCGCACGCCAGGCGGGACCTGCAAGAGGTCTGCCGCCGTCACGCGCACGTCCTCGCGCTTCCTCTCGATCTGGTTCGGACCGGGCATGTGCGCGTCGAACACCTCGCGCGCGAGCGGCACGAGCCCCGGGTGCGCGACCCACGTGCCGTCGTGTCCGTCCTTGACCTCGCGCAGCTTGTCCGCGCGCACCTTCTCGAGCGCGACGCGGTTCGCCTCGGGGTCGCTCTTGATCGGGATCTGCGCGGCCATGCCGCCCATCGCGTGCACGCCGCGGCGGTGGCACGTCTTCACGAGGAGCTGGGTGTACGAGCGCAAGAAATGCTGCTCCATCGTCACCAGCGCGCGATCCGGCATCACGCAAGCCGGGTCGTTCCGGAGCTTCTTGATGAAGCTGAAGATGTAGTCCCAGCGACCGCAGTTGAGCCCCGCCGAGTGCTGACGCAGCTCATGGAGGATCTCGTCCATCTCGAACGCCGCGGGCAAGGTCTCGATGAGGACCGTCGCCTTGATCGTGCCTGCGGGCAGGCCGAGCGCCTCCTGCGCGAACAGGAAGATGTCGTTCCAGAGCCGCGCCTCGAGGTGGCTCTCCATCTTCGGCAGGTAGAAATAAGGGCCGGTGCCGCGACGGACGAGCTCGCGCGCATTGTGGAAAAAGAAGAGCCCGAAATCGAAGAGCCCGCCCGGCAGCGGCTTCCCGTCGAGCTCGACGTGCTCCTCGAGGAGGTGCCACCCGCGCGGGCGAACGAGGAGGGTCGCCAGCCTGTCGCCGAGGGCGTAGCGCTTGCCCGTCGTCGGATCCTCGTAACGGAGCTCGCGGCGCACGGCGAGCCTCAGCGCCGCCTGCCCCTCGATGAGGTTCTTCCACGTGGGCGACGTGGCGTCCTCGAAGTCCGCCATGAACATGTTCGCGCCCGAGTTCAGCGCGTTGATGATCATCTTCGGATCGACCGGGCCGGTGATCTCCACGCGCCGGTCGAGGAGGTCCGCCGGCAGCGGCGCCACCTTCCAGTCGCCCTCGCGCACCTCCCGCGTCTCGCGGAGGAAATCGAACCGCTCGCCCGCATCCAGCCGCGCCTGCACGTCGCGACGACGACCGAGCAACGCCGGCACCCGGTCGGCGAACTTCCGCCCGAGCTGAGCGAGGAAGCGGAGGGCCTCCGGTGTGAGGACGGATTCATCTCCCGCCACCCGCGGAGCGAGGAGGCGGAGGTTCGGGGTCTCATGATTCTGGCTCATCCACATCTCCTGCAACGCTTCGCGTCGTTACAACGACCTTATGTTTGTCGACGCGGTTTCTGCGTCAACTTCGCATTGAAATTCAATCGGACAACGATGTTGACAAAAGACCTTTACAACCAGTCAACGAGTAAACTATTGTAAATTTCCATCGCGGTGAGCTGGTCCTAGGCGCCAGTTCAGTAAGGAAAGCTACGTTCGGGAGGGTCCCCATGGCCGATACGCCTCTTCTTGGAGCCAAGGTCCGTGCGCTCCGGCGTCGCGAGCACATGACGCAGGTCGATCTGGCGGAGCGCCTCGGCGTATCGGCGAGCTATCTGAATTTGATAGAAAACAACCGCCGTCCGTTGACCGCGCCACTGCTCATCCGTCTGGCCCAGATATTCCAGCTCGATCTCCAGACGTTCGCCTCGGAAGAGGACGTCCGGCTGACGGCCGATCTCCACGAGGTCTTCGGCGACCCGATCTTCGAGAGTCACGGGCTGACGAACGCGGATCTGCGGGAGCTCGTCGCGACGTCACCGAATGTCGCGCGCGCGGTGCTCACGCTGTACCGCTCGTACGCGTCGACCCGGGAATCTTTGGATACCCTGGGAGAGCGGCTGGCGGGCGACGGGTTCATCGGGGTCGACAACTCGCGGCTGCCGTCGGAGGAGGTCAGCGACCTCATCCAGCGCCGGATGAACCACTTCCCCGAGCTCGAGGAGGGCGCCGAGGCGCTCTGGCGCGAGGCCGAGCTCGACGCGGACGACGTCTACCGCGGCCTCGTCCGGTACCTCCACGCGACGCGCGGTATCGAGGTGCGCATCGTGCGCGTCGCGGACGAGCGGCAGGCGATGCGGCGGTATGACCCGGACAGGCGCGTGCTCAGCATCTCCGAGGTACTGCCGCCCCGCAGCCGCCGCTTCCAGCTCGCGCACCAGGTCGGCCTCTTGACGCAATCCGCGGCCATCGACCGCAGCCTCCGCGACGAGAACCTCACGACCCCGGAGTCCCGCGCGCTCGCGCGCGTCGCGCTGGCCAACTACTTCGCCGCGGCGGTCCTCATGCCCTACCAGCCGTTCTTCGAGGCGGCGCGCACCGAGCGGTACGATATCGAGCTGCTCGCGCACCGCTTCGGCACGAGCTTCGAGCAGGTGTGCCACCGGCTGACGACGCTCCGCCGCCCCGGCGCCGAGGGCGTGCCGATGCACATGGTCCGCGTCGACATCGCGGGCAACATCTCGAAGCGCTTCAGCGGCTCGGGCATCCGCTTCGCGCGCTTCAGCGGGGCGTGCCCCCGCTGGAACATCCACGCCGCGCTCATGACGCCCGGCATGATCCGGATCCAGCTCTCGCAGATGCCCGACGGCGCGGTGTACTTCTGCATCGCGCGCACGGTGCGCAGCGACCGCGGCGGCTACCACGTGCCCCACACCGTGTGGTCGATCGGGATGGGCTGCGACGTGCGCTACGCCCGGGAGCTCGTCTACGCCGACGGCGTCGACCTCGACAACCTCGACGCGGCCGTGCCGGTCGGCGTGACGTGCCGGACCTGCGAGCGCCTGGACTGCGCGCAGCGCGCGCTGCCGGCGCTCCAGCACCCGCTGCGCCTCGATGAGAACCGGCGGGGGGTCTCGTTCTACGCGTCCGTCGAGAAGTGACGGCCCCGGCCGGCCCGCCGGAGGTAGGGGCCCCCTGGGGTGCCCCCCTCCGGGGCTTGCGTTCCGGCGAGCCCCTGTCGTGGCTCGCCTGCACTCCAGCCCCTCCGGGGAGCACCCCAGGGGGCCCCCACCTCCGGCGGGCCGGCTCTGCTCGGCCCGCCTGGCCGAGGTGCTCGGGTGGGCCTGCTTTGCTCGGCGCTCTGGCCGAGGTGCTCGGGAATGCCGCCTCGGGCGGGGCTGCTCAGCCCGTCTGGCCGAGGAGCTCGTTCAGCGTGGACACCAGGCGGGCCACGTCGACGGGCTTGATCAGGTGCGCGTGGACCCCGGCCGCGCGGCTCTTCTCGCGATCGTCGTCGCTGCCGAAGCCGCTCACCACGATCACCGCGCGCGGCTTCGCCTCGAGCGACGCGGCGAGATCGAGGCCGCTGCCGTCCGGGAGCGATACGTCCGTCACCAGGGCGTCGACCGCGCGCTCGGCGAGCAGCGCGCGCCCCTCGGCGCACGAGCGCGCGATGTCCACGCGAAAGCCCCGGCGGCGGAGGGCCATGCCGAGCAGCGACGCGGTGTCGTCGTCGTCGTCGACGACGAGCACGAGGGGCAGCTCGGCGGTCATCGGGCGCCGCCGGCCTTGCGGGCCGCCTCGCTCAGCGGCCACTCCAGGGTGATGCGCGTCTCCGCGCCGGCGCGCTCGACCCGCGCCGCGCCGCCGTGCGCCCTGAGCACGCCGTCGATCACCCGGACGGGCAGCGCCCCCTCGTCGAGCGGATCCGCGCCCGGCGAGAGCGCGGCCTCGAACAGCTCCTCCACCGACGCCGTGTCCGAGTCGCTCGTCACCACCACGCGCGCCACCTCGCCGTGAGCCCCGAGCTCCACGGCGACCCGCGAGCGGGCGGCGCGCAGGGCGAGCATGAGCGCGTCCGCGAGCGCCGCGGTCATCGAGGAGGGGTGCGCGAAGCCGCGCAGCGGCGCGAGATCGAGCGCCACGGTGACCTGGCGCCGCCCGTACACGAACGACGCCTCCGCGACGGCCTGGCGGACGAGCGCCTCGACGTCCAGGAGCTGCACCGGGGCGTCCATCTGCCGCGCCAGCTCCGACGCGACGGTGTAGCGGTCGGCGAGGCGCAGGAGGCGGCGCACGCCGCGCCGCGCCATCGTGAAGAACGCCGCGTTCCGGGCGGTGGTCTCGCCGTCCAGCGCCTGCTCGAGCTCGTCGAGCGCGCCGGAGACGACGCCCGCGGGCCCTCGCACGTCGTGACCGGTGCGCGCGAACAGCTTGTAGACCGACTCAGGCAACGCCTTCTCCGCCATTCTTCTTCGACGCCTCGCGCCCCTGTCAGCTCAGCGAAGAGCTCGCCGATCCCGGTGAAGAGGCGACCTTGTCCTTGTCCAGGGCTTCGTCACCGCCGGAGCCATCCTGCTCCCCGTACCGCTCCAGCTTCCGGTAGAGGGTGCGCCGGTCGAACCCGAGCATCTGGGCGGCGCGCGACTTGTTCCCGCCGACGAGCGCGAGGACGCGCTTGATGTAGCGCTTCTCGAGCTCGTCCATGGTCATGATCTCCGCCGGCTCGTCGACCGCGACGACGAAGCGGTCGGGCCGGTACGCCTGGACCTTCTCCGGCAGGTCCTCGACCGTGATCTGCTCGAAGCGGGCGAGCGCGACGGCGCGCTCGATGCTGTTCTCCAGCTCGCGCACGTTGCCCGGCCAGTTGTACGCGGTGAGCTTCTCGGCGGCCGCGGTCGAGAGCGAGAGCACGCCCTTGCCGCTGCGGGACGAGAACTTCTCGAGGAAGTGCATCGCGAGGTGGAGCACGTCGGTCCCGCGCTCGCGCAGCGGCGGCAGATCGATCTTGACGACGTTGACGCGGTAGTAGAGGTCCTCGCGGAACCGCTTCTCGTACACCTCGGTCTCGAGGTCGCGGTTCGTGGCGGTGACGATGCGGGCGTCGAAGGGGATCTCGGCGTTGGAGCCCACGGGGCGCACCTTCCGCTCCTGGAGCGCGCGCAGGAGCTTCGGCTGGACCTCGAGCGGCATCTCCCCGATCTCGTCGAGGAAGATGGTGCCGCCGCTCGCCTCCAGGAACAGGCCGGTGCGCTGGGTCTTCGCGTCGGTGAAGGCCCCGCGCGCGTGGCCGAACAGCTCGCTCTCGAGCAGCGCCTGGGGCACGGCGGCGCAGTTGACGGCCACGAAGGGGCCGGGGCGGCCGCTGGCCTCGTGGATCGCGCGCGCGATGAGCTCCTTGCCGGTGCCCGTCTCGCCGTGCACGAGCACGGACGCGTCGCTCCGCGCGACCCGCCCGATCAGGTCGTACACGCGCTTCATCGCGGGGCTGCGCCCGACGAGCCCCTTGGTGTGCTGGACGTCGTGGGCCGCCTCACGCAGGCGCCGCACCTCGGCGCGGAGCCGCCGGTGCTGGACGGCCCGGGAGACGGTGAGCCCGAGGAGGTTCGCGTCGAGCGGCTTCGTGACGAAGTCGAACGCGCCGGCGCGCATCGCGGAGATCGCGGTCTCCAGGCTCCCGAGCGCCGTCATGACGATGACGAGCATGTCGGGCCGCGCCCCGAGGATGCGCTCGCAGAGCTCCAGGCCGCTCATCTCGCTCATGCCGACGTCGGTCAGCACGACATCGAAATCGTCCTCGCTGACGAGCTCCAGCGCGCTCTTGGCGGAGGTGCGAGCTGCCACGGAGAACTCCTGCCTCTTGAGGAGGGCTTCGACCAGATCACACGTCGCTTCGTCGTCGTCGACGACGAGTATCCTGCCGCTCATCGCGTGTCCTTCCCCGGCAGCTCCGTCGGTCGACCGCTGCCCTGCCTGAAGTTGCAGGGACCGTGCCACGGAGATACCGCGCCATCAAGCCCAGGCGGAGCGAGCTCCGCGGCGACCCGACGTGACGTTTCGCCACACCTGCGCGTTCCTGCCTCGGGCGGCTCCGCGCTGCGGCCGAGAGACGCCGACCATGACGTCTCCGCGGCGCGGCGAGAGCGCGCCGCCCTCGGGCGCGCCCCAGGACGCGGCCCACTTTCGCTCCGGCGAACCCAGCCGGCATGGCGCTTGCTCGACTCCGCATCATGAAGAAGAGGGGGAAGAAAGGCGGACGCCGCGGCGAGGCGTGCCTGCTCATCGCTGAGTCCGGCGCTCCGTGGGTCGAGTGCGCCGCGTGGCTGCGCACCCGGACGCCCGAGCTGGAGACGGTGGTTCAGCTGCCGGACGAGCCCCCTTCGACCTTCTTCTCGCGCCTCCTGGACCGGCTCCGGCGGGCGAACCGGGTGAGCACGGCCGTGTTCGTGGCGGCGGCGGCGTCGACCCGGCTGACGCTCCGGTCCTCGCTCCTGCGCGCCCTGCTGGGCGCGCTCCCCGGCGTGAAGCGCGTGATCCTGTGCCCGGGCTCGGATCCGCGGGCCCCTGCGGCGCGCGAGCTCGCCGGCCTGTCGCTGACGGTGCGCGAGCTGCTCGGCGGCGACTCCGTCACCATCTCGCTCGCGGGGCCCCGCGGCGAGCCGCTGCGGGGCCTCGCGCACCTCTCGGCCGCCTGAGCGCGGCGCGCCGGGGACAGCGAGCCTCCTCTCACCGCCTCGACACCTCGAACCACGTTTTGCCGGGAGAAGAACGCATGAAGGCAACACAGGTCTTGAAGGCGCAGCACCGCGAAGCCGAGAGGCTGTTCGAGCTGGTCCTGTCGGGCACGGGGGATGTCCGAGGGGCGGCGGACGAGCTGACAAGGCACCTGCTCGCCCACATGCTCGCCGAGCAGGTGGTCCTCTTCCCGGAGCTGCTCGCCATCGAGCCGGATCTCGTCCGCGGGGCCTGCGAGGAGCACACGGTCGCGCGGTTCGAGATCCGGCGCGTCGTCGACACCCTGCCTGGCGACCCGACCTTCAAGGCCAAGCTCGTCACCCTGAGGGAGCTCGTCTCCCATCATGCCGAGGAGGAGGAGCGAGCGCTCCTGCCGAGGGTCGAGGGGGAGCTCTCGGACGACATGAACGAGCGGCTCGGCGAGCAGATGCAGGAGCTCTTCGACGCGCTCGTCGCGCACGCCCGCCGCACCCGGAATCCGGGCCTCGCCTCGAAGCACGTCGCCACCGCGGCGTGACGCCCGGCCGGCCGGAGAGCCGGTGAGGCTACCGTGCCCCAGGCGCCGGGCCGCCTCGTCGGGTCGCCCGGCCGAGGAGGGTCGACCGTCAGGGGTTCGTCCCCGGCGCGTCGCCGGGGCCCGTGGGGCCGCCGTGCGAAGGTCCGTAGCCGTGGGACTCTCCATAGCCGAGATCCTCGGGGACCATGGTGTCCGCCGGGGTCGGCGGGTCGGACGAGGCGGCGCTCCGCGCGTCGTTCACGGTGATCTCGTGAATACCGCGCTGGAGCTCCACCTCCTCCATGTCCGCGCCGCACGCCCGGCAGGGCGCGGCCGCCGTGGACACGAAGATGTACCGGCGGCCGCAGGCATTGCAGCGGAGCTCTCGGATCATGGCCGGCTCGCCACGCTCAACCGGGCCTGCCGCCCCGCGCCGCCTCCTCGGCGTCGCGCAGCGCGTCGCCCTCGGGGCCGTCCAGCGCGCGGGCCGCCTCCTCGCCGAGCGCCTCGGCGTCGCCGCGCTTCACCGACTGCTCCACCGCCTTGCGGTAACGCCGGTCGGCCGTCCGGTCGCCCTCTCCTTCGATGCCCGTGGACGGGCCCTCTCCAGAAACCTTCCTGTCATCCATGAATTCCTCCTGATGTCGAGTCGCCGGTCCGCGGAGGGCCCCGCGCTCAGACGCGCCGCCTGGCCTCCTGGATCGCGCGATCGAGCGCCTCGACCCGCTCCGTCACGCCCTTCTTCACCTGTTCAAGATCCGTGCTCGTCGCCGCATCGAGATCGCGCAGGCTCCTGCGGACCGCCTCCGACTTGTCCTGGAGCTCCTTCACGACCCTGTCGGCCTCGGCCTTCGACATCTTCTTCTCGAGCTGCTGACGCAGCTCGGCCACGTCCTTCTCGAGGGCCTCGACCCTGCGTGTCGTGGCCTCGCGCACGTCCGCGCGCGCCTTCGCGAGCTCCGCCTGAGCCTCCACGGTCTTCTCACGCGCCTCGAGGGCCGCGTCGTTGAGCTTCTCGGCGGCCTCCCGGAGCGCGGAGTCGGTCTCCCGCTCGGCCCGCTGGTCGATCTCGGCGACCTTCCTGTCCAGCTCGTTCGACACCTCCGCCGCCCGCTGCTCCGCCTCGCGCTGCGCGCGCTCGGCCTTGGCCTGCGCGTCCGCGGGCGACTCGCAGCCCGCGAAGAGGCTCGTGACGATGGCGATGGGAAGGAACGTTCGGATGGTCAACATGGCAATCTCCTCTGGTCTGCGGTCAGGCCCCGACGTCGAACCCTGGAGAGCGCCGGACGCGGCGCGCCGGCCCCATCGAGGCTGCCCGGGATGGTCTCTCTGCGCCCGGGTGCGTCTCCCCACAGGCATTGCGACGGGCGTGCCACGCAGAGCGCGATACTCCGGCTGAGCACGACGACCCCCCATCGGATGAATCGGTATTCCGGCGCCTCGACACGGGAGGACGGACGGGTCGCATTCGCTCGTTCCCCGCGTCGGCACCTCGCTCGCCGTGTCCGCGGGTCGTAGCCGCCAACTCCGTCTTGATTCGACGGCGCCTGTCACGTCGCTGCGTCCATCGTGCCGCCGACGTCCGATGGAGACGAACACGACAGCACCTCGCGTCATGCAGCGGGCTCACGTCGGATTCCGTCCAGCGGCGCACGACAGCGAAGCGCGTGCGGCAAACCGCCTCATCCGTGACGCAACGCACCGCACATCACGAGAGCAACCCGATGTCCATGACCGGCGCAAAATTTGCTTAGCCGGACCGAGGGGGGAGCCAGGTCCAGATGAGCGTCCCCGGCGGAAGCGGGCTCGACGGGGGGCGCGGGGCGCGCGCCACGCGGACGCGGAGGTCGCCAGCCCGACGCCCCGCGCTTTGCGGCGGCGGGGCGTCTTGTGGCGCTCGCTCAGCTCACCGAGTATGCCGTGCGCGCTGACGCCACCCGAGGTCGATGTCGCCCACGATCGCTCGCAGCTCGCCGCCCGATCCCCTGAGGGGGATGACCGTCGAGACGGAGCCCAGGCCGCGACCGATCCCACCATGACGATGCCGCTCTCCACGCTGATCAGGGCCCGCCGCGAGGCGATCATCGAGCGGTTCGTCGGCGAGCTGCGCCGCCAGGGGACCGCGGCGCCGGAGACGCGGGAGCCGCTGCTCCTCCACGCGCTGCCGAGCTTCCTCGACGAGGTGGCCGCCCGCCTGGAGGACGGCGTGCCGCCGAGCGGCAGCGACGGGGCGGCGCACGCCCAGGGTGAGGCAACGTGGGCCCCCGGCTTCGACCTGGAGGGGACGATGCGCGAGTACGGCGTCCTCCGGCGCGCCATCCTCCGGGAGATCCGGGAAGCGGGGCTCACGCCGAAGCCGGGCGAGGTGGAGGCGCTCTCCGACTGCGTGGACGCCCGCATCGCCAGGGCGGTCAGCGAGCACGCGCGGCGCCAGCGGGAGGCGCTCGAGGCCGAGCGCCGGCGCGCCGAGCTCGAGCGGGGCCAGAGCGGCGCGCTGCTCTCCCAGGCGCCCGCGCCGATCTGCCTCCTCCGGGGCGAGGGCCTCGTGCTCGAGCTCGCGAACCCGCCCTTCTGTCAGATGGTCGGCCGCGACGATCTCCTCGGCAAGCCGCTCGTCGAGGCCGTCCCCGAGCTCCGCGGTCAGGCGCTGCTCACGCAGATCGCGGCCGTGGCGGCGAGCGGCGAGCCCGCGGTCGCCCGCGCGCTCCCGGTGCGGATCGCGCACTGGACCGGCGAGCTCGTGGAGCGGCTGTACGACGTCGTGTGCAGGCCCGTGCACGCCGTGAGCGGCGCCCCGGAGGGCGTCCTCTTGATGGCGCTCGACGTGACCGAGCCGATCGGCGCGCGCCAGAAGGCGGAGCGGCTCGCGCTCGAGCTCCAGCAGAGCGTCGCCCAGCGCCAGCGCGCGGAGCAGGCGCTCCGCGTGAACGAGGAGCGGTTCCGCAGGGCGCTCCGGGGCTCGCCGGTCATGGTGTTCAACCAGGACCGAAACCTGCGCTACACGTGGACGCACAACGCCTTCGGCAAGGCCGAGCGCGAGGTGCTCGGCAAGACGGACGCGGAGGTGCTGGAGGATTTGGACGCGGCGCGGTCGCTCGATCGGATCAAGCGCGAGGTGCTCGCGAGCGGGGTCGGCCAGCGGCGCGAGATCGCCCTGCACGCCGGCGGGCGCACGCAGCACCTCGACCTCTCGATCGAGCCGCTGACCGACGACACGGGCGAGATCGTCGGCATCACGTGCACGGCCACGGACATCACGGAGCGAAAGTCCATCGAGCAGGCGCTGCGGGCGAGCGAGGCCCGGTTCCGCACCGTGAAGGAGGCGTCGCCCGACGGGTTCATGATCCTGCGCAGCGTGCGCGACGCGTCCGGGGCGATCTCGGATTTCGAGTGGGTCTACGTGAACCCGGCCATCGGGCCGATCGTCGGCGGCCGGGGCAAGGACCTCGAGGGCAAGCGGCTGCTCGTCGAGATGCCGGGCAGCGCGCTCGCGAGCGCGCTCGACACGTACGCGCGCGTCGTGGAGACCGGGGAGGCCACCCGGGTCGAGATCTCCTGCGCCCACGACGGCGCCCCGCGGATCTTCCGGGCCATCGCGGTCGCGCTCGGCGACGGGGTCGGCGTCACGTTCCACGACATCACCGAGCAGAAGCGCACCGACGCCGAGCGCGCCCAGCTCCTCGAGCAGGAGCAGCGGGCGCGGCAGCACGCCGAGCAGCTCAACCGGCTCAAGGACGAGTTCCTCGCGACCGTGTCGCACGAGCTGAGGACGCCGCTCCAGTCGATCCTCGGCTGGGCGCGCATCCTGCGGACGGGTGAGGTGGACGCGGAGTCGCTCGACCGGGGGCTCGCCACGATCGAGCGCAACGCCAAGGCGCAGTCGCAGCTCATCGAGGACGTCCTCGACGCCTCGACGATCCTCGCCGGGAAGCTGCAGCTCCGGACCGAGCCGGTGGACGTGCGGCAGGTGCTCGCCACGGCGCTCGACCTGGTGCGCCCGGCGGCGCTGGCGAAGGGGGTCGCGGTCAACGCCTGGGTCCTCGACGACGTGGGCATCTTCCTCGGCGACGCCGACCGGCTGCAGCAGATCGTGTGGAACCTCCTCACGAACGCGGTGAAGTTCACGCCCTCGGGGGGTCACGTCCGGGCCGGGGCGCGGCGCGTCGACGCGATGCTCGAGGTCGAGGTGGAGGACGACGGCGAGGGGATCCCGGAGAGCTTCCTGCCGTTCCTGTTCGAGCGGTTCCGGCAGGCCGACGGGGGGATGACCCGCGCCCACGGCGGGCTGGGGCTCGGGCTCACCCTCGTGCGGCACCTGGCCGAGGCGCAGGGCGGCACGGTGCACGCGGAGAGCGACGGCGAGGGCAAGGGCGCGCGCTTCCGGGTCCGGCTCCCGATCCGCGCCGAGGCGCAGCCGGCGCTCCCGTCCACGCAGCGGCCGGGGAGCGACGGACAGGGGCCTGCCGCGCGCCGCGTGCTCGACGGCATCCGCGTGCTCGTGGTCGACGACGAGACCGACGCCCGCGAGCTGCTCGGCATCATCTTCGTGCGCGCCGGCGCGACGGTGAGCGAGGCCGCCTCCGCCGGCGCGGCGCTCGAAGCGCTCCGCGGGGGCGAGTTCGACGTGCTCATCAGCGACATCGGCATGCCGGGGGAGGACGGCTACGCAATGATGCGGCGGCTGCGCGCCCTCGGGCCCGAGGTCCCCGCGAGCGGCATCCCGGCCCTCGCGCTCACCGCCTACACGCGCATGGAAGACCGCCGCCAGGCGATCGCCGCCGGCTTCCAGATGCACCTGGCCAAGCCGATCGAGCCGAACAGCCTCATCACCGCGGTGGCGCACCTCGTCGGCCGCGCCGGCCACCGCGGCACCTGGCCGTAGCCCGGTCCGCCGCGCGCGCCACCGGACGCGCGTGGCGCCGTCCAGGGCGTCCAGGCCCCACGGCGCCGCCGCGCAGTCGGCCCTTCCCGGCGCTGCGAGCCCACGATAACGTCACCGGCGTCGGAACGGGCCGCGGCCGGGCACGGAGCCCCTGGAAATCGACCCTACCGCGGGCCGGGTGCAGTGCGCAGCAGGCCCTATGCGGTGTCTTCCGTCTCCAAGAGCAGGTGAACGGCCCTCCAGCGCCGTCCCCATCGCACTGCGTCACGTGCAGCGTTGCTCTCGTATGCTATCGACGAGCCTGCGTCGTGCCCCTCCGTGAGGACGTGATGGACGGTAAAATCCTGAATATTATCCTGATCGAGGACGACACCGTCGACGTGATGAACGTCCGGAGGGCGTTCGAGAAGGGCAAGATCACGAACCCGCTCTGGGTCGCGGGCGACGGCGTGGAGGGGCTCGATCTGCTGCGCGGCAACCAGGTGCCCCGGGATCGGCGGCTCGTCCTGCTCGACCTGAACATGCCCAGGATGAACGGCATCGAGTTCCTCCGCGAGCTCCGGTCGGACGTCACGCTGCGGGCGACGCCGGTCGTCGTGCTGACGACGTCGAACGACGATCGGGACAAGGTGGACGCGTACGACCTGAACGTCGCCGGCTACCTGCTCAAGCCCGTCACGTTCATGAGCTTCGTCGAGGTCATGACGGCCATGAACCGGTACTGGACGCTCGTGGAGATGCCTTGAACCAGAGGTTGGTTCGCCTCCTCGTCGTCGACGATGACACCGTGGATCGGCTCGCGATCCTGCGAGCGCTGCGGAGCGGCCGCGTCGACGCCGAGATCCGGGAGGCCGACTCCGTCGACACGGCGCTCGCGGTGCTGTACGAGCAGCAGATCGACTGCGTGCTCCTCGATTTCTACCTGCCCGGCGGCGACGGGCTGGCGGTGATCGAGGCGGCCCGCAAGGCGAAGCTCACGGCGCCGTTCATCATGCTGACCGGGCAGGGGGACGAGTCGCTCGCCGTCGATCTGATGAAGCGCGGCGCGGCGGACTACGTGCCGAAGAACCTGCTGACGCCCGAGCGGCTCGTGCAGAGCCTGCGCTACGTCCTCCGGCTGAACGAGGCGGAGCGCCGCGAGAACGAGGCGCGCCGCGCGCTCGCGCGCCACGCGAGCCAGCTCGCGCAGCTCACCGAGGCGACGCTCCGCATCCACAGGTCGCTCTCGCTCGACGAGCTGATCCAGCGCACCACGGACGAGGCGCGCGCGCTGCTCGACGCGCACGTGGCGGTCGCCCGCCTCGCCGCGCGGGGCGTGGAGCAGCGCTCGATGACGGGCGTCTCGATGTCCGAGGAGTACGCCGCGCGGGAGGACCGCGACAGCGTCCGCGAGATCGCGGTCGGCCTGATCGAGCGGAGGAGCGCGAGCGTCCGGCTGACGGAGGACGAGATCGCGAGCGACCCGACGTGCGCCGACGCGCTCTCGCGCGCGCCGGCCGGGCTGCAGCCGCGCTCGCTGCTCGCGGCGCCGCTGCGCGGCCGGGACGGCCAGTGCATCGGGAGCCTCCAGCTCCTCGATCGCCGCGACGGCCCGTTCGACGAGAGCGACGAGGTGCTGCTCACCCAGCTCGCGCAGTCGGCGTCCGTGGCCCTCGAGAACGCGCGGCTGTACAACGAGGCGCAGGCGGCGACGCGCGCGCGGGACGATCTCCTGGCGATCGTGTCGCACGATCTCCGCAACCCGCTCAACACGATCGCCATCACGGCGTCGCTCCTGCGCAGCGATCTGCTCCAGCGCCAGCAGGGCGAGGAGGACGAGGCGGTCCAGCTCGTCGACCGGATGGACCGCGGGATCCAGCGCATGACGCGGCTCATCGAGGATCTGCTCGACGCGTCGCGCATCGAGGCGGGGCGGCTCGTGGTGTCCCCGCGGGTGGAGCGGGGCGGCAGCCTCGTCCGTGAGGCGCTCGAGGCCGCGGCCTCGCTCGCGGAGGCGAAGGGCTGCAGGGCGGTGCAGGGCGCGATCGACGCGAGCCTGGAGGTCCTCGCCGATCGGGATCGCGTGCTCCAGGTCTTCTCGAACCTGCTCGGCAACGCGCTGAAGTTCACGCCGAAGGGCGGCGTCGTGAGCGTCTCGCTCTGCCGGGTCGCCGGCCTCGCGCGCTTCTCGGTGGCGGACACCGGCCCGGGCATCCCGCCGGAGCATCAGCCCCACCTGTTCGATCGCTACTGGAAGGCCACGCAGGAGTCGCGCACCGGCGCGGGGCTCGGCCTGTACATCGCGCGCGGCATCGTCGAGGCGCACCACGGGGTCATGGCGGTCGAGAGCACCCCTGGGCAGGGGACGACGATCCACTTCTCGCTGCCGCTCGCCTGCTGAGGGCGGCGGACTGACGATCCACGTCTCGCCGGGGCGCGAGGCGGCGGGCTATGGCCGCTTCAGGTGGGGCTCACCGGGGGCGGCGGCGCGCCGGGCGGCGGCGCGCCGGGCGGCGGCGCGTCGACCTTCTTCGCGCGGCGCTTGGCCTCGGCGCGGCGGCGCCGCCCGTAGGCGCTGGTCACCTCGCGCACGATGTCCGGCCGGTCCCGGAACACGAACCGCGCCGCCGCGCGCACCGTCGACATGCGCGAAAGGAGGAGCCCGATCACCTTGTTGCGGAGGACGAGCGCCTCGCGCGCCTTCTCGCTGAGCCCGGCGTTCTCCGCGGGGCGCGCCCGGAGCGCGGCCGCGAGCTCCCTGGCCTCGTCGAGCATGGCCGCGTCGAACCCGCCGAGGCCGTCCATCGCCTCGCGGTGGGGCGCCGCGAGGGCGGCATAGTCGTCGAGGGCCAGCGCGAGCGCATCGGCGGTGGCCGGGTCGCCCGCGTGGGCCTGTCCGAGCTTGGCGAGCCTCGCGTCGTTCTCGTCCTCGACGCCGTCGTCGAACAGCCACTCGAGCGTCGCGGTGATCTCGTCGAGGACGATTTGCCCGCGCTCGAACGGGCTCGCCTTCTTCGGGTCCACGACGAGCAGGTAGCGCGTCCCCGCCTCCACGCCGGCGCGCTGGAGCGAGAGGATCTCCTCGCCGGTCTTCGCGGTCAGCGCGTCCCCGTTCTTCTTCTTGCTCGCCGCCATCTCGAGGCCGCGGCGCACCACCTTCCCGTCCTTCACCTCCGCTTTCCAGTAGGTCTTGTGGAACCTCGCGATATCGACCGCCTCGCCGAACAGCACATGAAGGGGCACGGGGAGGGAGAGCTCGCCGTTTCCCGGAGAGGCGAGCGCCTCGTCCATCCACAGGTGTCGGTGATCATCACGTCCCGCGTCCGATCGGTGAAGACCGCGGCCACGTGATCGCCGGCGTTCACCTTTCACCGCCGGCGCTTGCGCCGATCTGGGCCCCGCTCGCCTCCGCAGCGTAGACGTTGGGCCCGCCGAAAAGTCGAAGGCCCGAGGGCTGCCACCCTCGGGCCTTCTGGAGCTCCGCCTTGTCGGAGTCCCCCACCTTCATCACAAGCCGGGCTCCAGGTCCAGAAATCGGCGGCATGGAGCTCGTTGCCTTCGTCCACCTACCGCCTCGCCCTCTGCGCCTGCTGCCGCGTCCAGCTTCGCCTCTGCCGTCGCTGCGATCGCGGCCAGCGCCTCTGCCTCGACTGCCGCCCGCTCCGGCGTCGTGAGTCGCTCCGCCGCGCCGGCGCCGCCTATCGGACCCGGCTTCGCGCTCGCCGCCTCCATGCCGCTCGCCAGGCCCGGTACCGCGAGCGGCAGCGGGACAAGTTCTCGGCGCAGAAAGTGACGCATCACAGGGTGACGGAAGCCGCGGCCGCGTCGATGTCCCAGGTCGCGCCGGAGATCACCCCCGGCCGAAAGGACAACGATGACGATCGGATCCGAGATGTCGGCCGCTGCTCGCTCTGCGGAGCGCGGCTTCCACACTGGGCCATGCGCGAGCGGCGCGCTCGGCCAGCTCTCCACCGACGCGCTCCCCGCGTCCCACGAGGGCCTCCGCGGTGACGGGAGGTGGCGGTGATCGCCAAGGAGAAGGAGGCCGAGATCCTGCGCCTCTACCACGGCGAGAAGTGGCCCGTTGGCACCATCGCCAGCCAGCTCGGGCTGCACCACACCACCGTGCAGCGCGTGCTCGGGCAAGCGGGCGTCGACCCGAAGGTCGTCGCGCCGCGCCCGTCCATGGTCGACCCGTTCGTGCCCTTCATCGTCGAGCAGCTCGGCAAGTATCCCTCGCTGCGCTCGAGTCGCCTCTTCGTCATGCTCAAGGAGCGCGGCTATCCGGGCGGTCCGGATCATCTGCGCCGAGTGATCTGCCGTCTCCGCCCCAAGAGGCCGGCGGAGGCATTCCAGCGGCTCCGCACGTTGCCGGGCGAGCAAGCGCAGGTTGACTGGGCGCACTTCGGCAAACTGGCTGTCGGCCGGGCTCGGCGACCGCTCTGGGCCTTCGTCATGGTGCTCAGTTACTCGCGGCGGATCTTCCTGCGCTTCTTCCCGGGCGCGGCGATGCCCTTCTTCGTGCGCGGACACGTCGAGGCGTTCGCCGACTTCGGCGGCGTGCCGCGCGTGCTGCTCTACGACAACCTCAAGAGCGCCGTCGTCGAGCGCCACGGCGACGCGATCCGGTTCCACCCCATGCTGCTGGATCTCTCAGCCCATTACCGCTTCGAGCCGCGCCCCGTCGCCGTCGCCCGCGGTAACGAGAAGGGCCGCGTCGAGCGCGCCATCCGCTATGTCCGTGAGGCGTTCTTCGAGGCCCGGGCCTACGCCGACCTCGACGATCTCAACCGGCAAGCGGCCGAGTGGACAAGCTCCGCGGCGCTCGATCGCTCCTGGGTCGAGGACCGCAGCCGCACCGTGCGCCAGGCCTTCGACGACGAGCGCAGCGTGCTCTTGCAACACCCCGACACGCCGTTCCCGGCCCACGAGCGCGTCGAGGTCGAGATCGGAAAGACCCCCTACGCGCGCTTCGATCTCAACGACTACTCCGTCCCCCACGACCGCACGCGCCGCACGCTGGTCGTCTTCGCCGACCTCGATCAGGTGCGCATCGTCGACGCCAACGAGATCGTCGCGACCCACGCCCGCTCGTGGGACCGTGGCCAGCAGATCGAGCAGCCCGAGCACATCCAGCGCCTCGTCGACGAAAAGCGCCGCGCCCGCGAGCACCGCGGCCTCGATCGCCTCGCCCGCGCCGCCCGCAGCAGCCAGGCCTTCCTGCGCATCGTCGCCGAGCGCGGCGACAACGTCGGCAGCGCGATCGCTCGGCTTCTGCAGATGCTCGACGCCGTCGGCGCCGCCGAGCTCGAAGAGGCCCTCGTCGAGGTGCTCGAGCGCGACACGATCCACGTCGGAGCCGTCCGCCAGGTGATCGACCGCCGCCGCTCCGAGCGCCGTCTGCCGCCTCCGGTCTCGATCCCCGTCACGCGCGGCCAGCACGCCAACGTCGTCGTCACGCCGCATTCACTCGCCACCTACGACGCCCTGAAGAAGGACTCGACGCCATGACCGACTTGACGCCCACCGAGACCAAGTCCCGTCTCAAGAGACTCGGTCTCTTCGGCCTGCTCGCCTGCTTGGATGAGCTCGCCGACAAGCCCTGGCTTCACGAGGTGCTCGCCATCGAGGAGCGCGAGCGCCACAAGCGCAGTCTCGAACGCCGCCTCAAGAACTCCCGCGTCGCCACCTTCAAGCCCATGAGCGACTTCGACTGGTCCTGGCCCAAGAAGATCGACCGCGAGGCCGTCGACGACCTGTTCACCCCCGGTTTCGTCGCCACCGGCCACAACGCCGTGCTCGTCGGCCCCAACGGCGTCGGCAAGACCATGATCCTCAAGAACGTCGCTCACCAGGCTGTCGTCCGGGGCCACACGGTCCGCTTCTCGACCGCGAGCGACATGCTCGCCGACCTCGCCGCGCAGGAATCCTCCGCCGCGCTCGCGCGAAGGCTGCGCCGCTACACGGTCCCCGCGCTTCTCTGCATCGATGAGGTTGGCTACCTCTCCTACGATAGCCGCTACGCCGACCTGCTCTTCGAGGTCGTCACCCGTCGCTACGAGGCGCGGAGGCCGATCCTGCTCAGCACGAACAAGGCCTTCTCCGACTGGGGCCAAGTCTTCCCGCACGCCGCGTGCGTCGTCACGCTCGTCGACCGGCTCGTGCACCGCGCCGAGGTGATCGAGATCGAGGCCGAGAGCTACCGGCTCAAGGAAGCCAAGGAGCTGAGCGCCCTCCGCACCAAGCAGCGCCGCGCCAAGAAGCGCTGAGCCGCCTCTTTCCCGGGATACCTCACCGGCATCGGACGTGGATTTCACCGGTGAACTTCACCGGCAGCCGACACGATTTTCACCGGCATCGACTGCGGATTTCACCGGTGAACTTCACCGAATTCCCGCGGGTTGCCGGGATCATCAACAACAGGTCCAGATCGGTCTTCGCTTTGGGCATCGGAATCTCCTGATGTGCCGAGGGATTGTTCATGGGGAGTCAGCATCTCCCCAAGCGTTCCGGGTTAACAGACGCCCGCGGCGAGCGGCAAGACCGCTCGACCGGGATCCCCGAGGAGAGCATGAATTCGACGGCGGCGCGGTGCGGTCCGGGAACCGGACGGCGCCGTCCAGGAACTCAGGCGCGCCGTCCAGGAACCAGGGCGCACCGTCCAGGAACCAGGGCGCGCCGTCCAGGAACCAGGGCGCACCGTCCAGGAACCGGGGCGCACCGTCCAGGAACCAGGGCGCACCGTCCAGGAAACGGGGCGCACCGTCCAGGAACCAGGGCGCGCCGTCCAGGAACTCAGGCGCGCCGTCCAGGAACCAGGGCGCGCCGTCCAGGAACCAAGGCACGCCGTCCAGGAACCAGGGCGCGCCGTCCAGGAACTCAGGCGCGCCGTCTGCTGCATCCAGCCAACGCGCACGTCTTCACGGCGCCATTGGCGCTCGTCCCGGTCCCGTTGCTCGTCCGACGCACGCCCGTGCTCCCCGCGACCATGGCGGTCCATGACGCGCGAGCTCGGCCATGTCGCGGGCGTCGAACGGCTCGGCCGCGGCGAGGTCCTCTGCGCGTCGAACAGCCCCATCGCGCGTTACGGCGGCATACTGTCCCTCACGGTAAAGCCATGGTTCGCCAGCTCCACGCCGTCGCGCTCGTACACCACGCCGGTCGGCGACCGGCGCGGACGCGGAGGCCGAGGCGCACGTCGGCGATACGGATCCATCGTCGTCCACCCGTACGCACTCGGTGAAGGCAAGAACCGTCGTGCGCGGCGCTGTGTGAATGTCTGGGTGCTGATCATTCGCCAATCAGATGGTTGACGAACACTCCCGCCGTGCAACCGACCGCGCACATAGGCACAGCCTGGACGGTGAAAATGTCATCGCGTCCGACTCGCCGGTTTTCTCCTTGACGCCCACGCTACACCCACAGCAAAATGGTTTACGTCCTCCGGCGCGTGTCGCGATCTGGCCAGGCCTTCCGCCATGTCTATGCGCTCACACTGCACGGTATGCCTGCTCTGCGCTTGTTCGCTCGTCGTTGTCCCGGCGCCGGCACAGGCACTCGAGGTCAGCGGTGGCCTGAGTGTGGGCGGGATCCAGGTCGGGACCGAGCCATGACTTGCGGTGAGTCCTTTCGTCGGGTGGCTCTGGCGCAGAGAGAAGGACTTCCGGATCGAAGTCCACAACATGCTCAGCATCGTCCCAGGGGCGCGCGTAGGGGTCTATGATCGAACGGCCGTCACGCTTGGATACGTCACGAAGACAGGCAACGTCAGTCTTGGGCCGTCCCTGGCGATCTACGTGATGCCGGCGTGTGGTGCCATGTGGTGTGACAGCGTGGTGGGTCTCGCACCAGGTGTTCGCGGACAGTCCGACTGGTTCTTTGCTGGGCGCCTGGGCGCGTCCGTGAGCGCCAACGTGGACTGGGTTGGCGGGAATAGCCACTTTCTTCCTGGTGGCTGGGTTGTGATGATTACCGCTGGGCCTGTTTGGAGATTTGGCGGAGAGTCCCAATGAACAAGCCGTTTATTGTTCTATGCTTCGGTCTCGCGGGGTGCAATTTCGATGTCGGCGATTGCTACCTCCGGGGTGAGGGCGAGGGTGGCGCCGGCGGCATCGTCCTCACCGCGACAGGGGCCGGCGGCTACGGGTTCGGCCCGACAGGATCCGGAGGCTTCGGGCCTGTGCCGCCGCTGGAGCCGCAGGGCATGGATCCTCCTCCTCCTCCCGTCTGCAACATCGCGAGCCAGACACCATGTGAGGAAAAATGCGAAGCGGACTCTGAATCTGACAACATTCAGTGTGGAAGGATCGAGAACGAAGCGCAGCGGATAGCGTGTCGGGATAACGCATACGCTAGATACAAGAGCTGTCGAGAGGGTTGCGAGCGGACAAGCAATCGAAGCTGCGATGAGAAGTATCAGGATTGCGTCAACCGCGGGCCGTGGTCTTGTTCAAGACGACGGTCTGGAGACGCAGGCCAAACGAAGTGTCGAACCTGCAATATACGATGCAAGTCCGGGGATCCCCCAACGCCGGATTGCAAAAAGTGCTTGTTCTGAGGTTTCGATGGCTATTCACCTCACTACAGACGAGGACATTCGGAGAGCGGTCCAGCGTGGGCTTCGCCTTCCGGTGCGTTTCATGCGCGATAACGTGCTGGAGGGGCCGTGCGCGTCCGATCCCGAAGACCACTGTGAGCGGCGGTGCGATTATTGGAACCTTCGAGGGCGGGGAAAAACACAATTTCGTTCGCGGTTTTATGATGTCATCGATGCGTTGAAATCGCGGCAGAGGATCGTCGTATGGACGTCCGGGCTGTGGAGGGATAGGCTGATGCTGTGGGCGCTCTGCGCGTGGAGGCTCCGCTATCGGCCCGAGCACCCGGATCTCGACATCGTCGTCCTGGGAGATGCGCCGGAGGATGGGTTTGGCTATGGATTCGTCCACGTGAAGCCGGCTGACGCGCGCCGCGGTCTGGACGACGCGCGCGCTCTATCTCGGACGCGCGTCCAGCACATGGCGCGCTCTTGGCGAAAGGTATCCGGTCGGTCTCCGGTGCTGTCCACCGAGGGGGGGCGTGCAGGTCGAGTGCGGAAGGACCTCGCAGAGCTGGGCACCCACCAAGCGGCATTTTTTCCTCGGGTGGACGGTAGCGCGCTCACCCTATCTTGGGTTGACGAACTCTTGTTCGCGTGTCTCGATAAAGACTGGTCGACGCCCGTGGACGTATTGATGCACCGTTCATCGGCTGGCGAAGAGCTGCGGACTGGTTGGGGGATGCGCATCGGCGATTGCTTTCTCGCCATGCGGCTGCGCCAGTGGGCCGAGCACCGTGGGGCCGAGGCCGCGCTGGAGAGTGTGCCCTACAGGACGGACAGACCACCTATGCTGGAGGCTCGCTATAGGTTGACGGTCGTCGGAGATGAAATAAAGCGACACGGTCTTGCAGACATCGCTCAAGGACCACCGCTGCCGGTGTGGGGTGTCACGGCGTACGACCCGCGGGCGCCTTGGGTCGTCGTGGACTACGGCACAGCGCACCAGCGCATCCAGCGACTTGAAGCGCCCGCCACGCAGGACGCGGAATGACGCGGCGAGGCGCGCGCGCTCCTTGAGAGCGCCCACCGTCGACGCGCCGGTACTCCCAGCGTAGTAGTGGGGCCAGGGCGAGGGCGCCGCGGTTCGACGATCAACGACGCGGCCGCGGCGATGGCCTCTGCGCGCCGAGCCGCCCGACCGCGCGCTACGGCAGCGTGGTGTCCGTCACGGTGAGGCAATGGTTCGTCAGCGCCACGCCGTCGCGCTTGTACACGACGCCGGTCGCCACATCGGTCATCGCGCCAAGGTTGAGCTTCCCGTAGTCGACCTCAAGCCGAGTCACATAATCCGGAGAACCGTCGCCCTCGGTCGGAACGTCGGTGCTGAACGTGGCGCCCGTGAACAGGTTCTGCAGGTAGTAGGTCGCCGTGTCCGGCACCGGCACGTTGGCCCGCTCGACGTCGATTAAGGTATAGTGGTCGACCAGTACAGCGTCATCGGACGAAATGTCCTCCTGGAGGGCGAGTTGAGCGGCGCGCTCGAGGCCGATGGCTCGAGAGATCTTGTTGTCCGGCCAGCTGGCCAGCAAGAAGAAGCTCGTCGTGTAGCGCTCCTCGCAACCGAAGCCCATCTCGTCGGCGGACAGCGTCACCGACCAGTAGGTGCGGTCCGCCTCGTCCCGCACGAGATCCCAGCCTCGGAGCGTGCCAGCGGGCATGTCCCACGCGACGAACACGATGCGCTCGATCCGCGGCAACGCGCGCTCGCGCCCCAGCCGCCCGCCCGCAGGCCAGTAGACCTCGGGGAGCCAGACGTCGTCCTCGCACCAGAGACCACGCTCCGCGAGGTCGAATGCCACGTTGTAGTCGTCGCTGCTGTGTCCGGCGCGCGCGAGCAGCTCCACGATGCCGGGCCGGTCGTCGCCGCCGCAGGAGACCGCCGCGAGCGCGACCATCGCGAGACCAACGAGCTTCAACCACTTCATCCGTTCCTCCTCGACTCCCCGGGGAAAGCTGCTCACATCGATGGCCAGGCCATGGTCGCCCGCAGAGGCAGGTACGCTCGGGCTCGCTCCAGGCCCACGCCGCGGACATGGGACAGCTCGGCCTCGAAGAGGTCCGCTGCGCACCGAACCGCCCGACCGCGCGCTACGGTCCTAAGCTGTCCGTCACGGTAAGGCAATGGTTCGTCAGCTCCACACCGCTGCGCTTGTACACCACGCAGGTCACCACATCGGTCATCGCGCCAAGGCCGAGCTCTTCGTAATCGACCTCGATCCGGGTGGAATACATCGGAAAACCGTCGACGCCGTCGGTTGGAACGTCGGTGCTGAACGTAGCGCCCGTGAACAGGTTCTTCAGGTAGTAGGTCGCCTTGTCCGGCGCCGGCACGTTGGCCTTGTCGACGTGGATCGAGGTCGAGTGGACAACCAGCCCGCCTTCCTCGGCCCAAATTTGCTCGCGGAAGGCGTCTCGCGCGGCCCGCTGGAAGCCGACGGCTGGAGAGATGTTGTTGTCCGGCCAGCTGGCCAGCAAGAAGAAGCCCGTCGTGTAGCGCTCCTCGCAGCCAAAGCCCACCTCCTCGACGGGCACCAGCACCGACCAATAGTAGTCATGCACGTTGCCCTGCTCCAGATCCCAGCCTCTGAGCGCGCCGCCGGGCATGTCCCATGCGACGAGCAGGATGCGGTCGATCGGCGGCCACGCGAGCTCGCGCCCGGGCCGCATGGTCGGAGGCCATATAACCTCGGGGAGCCAGTCACGGTCCGTGCATCCGAGATCACGCTCCCGAAGGTCCGCTGCCACGTTGTAGTCGACCCAACTGTGCCCGGCGCGCGTGAGCAGCTCCGCGACGTCGGGGGGGTCGCTGCAGGAGACCGCCGCGAGCGCGAGCATCGCGAGACCAACGACCTTCGACCGCTTCATCCGTTCCTCCTCGGCTCCCTTGAGAAGGGTGCCCACGTCGATGGCCAGTTCACGGTCGCCCGCAGCGGCAGGGGAGCTGGGGCTCACCGCAGGCCCACGTCGTTGCTCCGATCGCTCGGCCGCAGCGTAGTCGTCTGCGCGCCAAGCCGCCCGACCGCACGCTACGGTAGTGAGGCCTCCTCCACGGTAAGGCATTGGTTCGTCAGCTCCACGCCGTCGCGCTTGTACACCACGCAGGTCACCACATCGGTCATCGCGCCAAGCCCGAGTTCGCCGTAACCGACCTCGAGGCCAGCGAAATAATCCGGAGAGCCGTCGTTGCCGTCGGTTGGAACGTCAGTGCTGAACGTGGCGCCCGTGAACAGGTTCTGCAGGTAGAAGGTCGCCGTGTCCGGCGCCGGCACGTCGGCCATGTCGCTATCGATCCAGGTCGAGTAGTCGACCAGCACACCGTCATGGGACCTAATGTCTCCGGAGAAGGCGCCTCGATCGGCTCGCTGGAAGCCCGCGGCTACAGAGACGTTGGTGTCCGGCCAGCTGGACAGCAAGAAGAAGCCCGTCGTGTAGCGCTCGCCACAGCCGAAGCCCACCTCCTCGGCGGACAGCGCTGCCGACCAGGTGTGGCGGTCCGCCGCGTTCCGCACGAGATCCCAGCCGCTGAGCGTGCCAGCGGGCATGTCCCAAGCGACGAAGACGATGCGCTCGATCCGCGGCGGCCCGAGCGGGGGCAAGAAGACCTCAGGGAACCAGATGTCGTTTTTGCACACGAGATCATGGCTGAAAGGGGTCGAAGCCGAGATGTCACCGGTCCAGCTGTGACCGGCGCGCGCGAGCAGCTCCGGGACGTCGACGGGGGAGTTGTCGCCCCCACTGCCGACGGGGAGATGATCGCCGCAGGAGACCGCCGCGAGCGCGACCATCGCGAGACCAATGCGCGTCGACTGTCTCATCCGTTCCTCCTCAGCTCACTGGGGAAAGCTGGCCACGGAGATGGCCAGCCCATCATCGCCCGCAGATCCAGGGATGCTCGGGTTCGCCCCCAGCCCGCCCTTGCCACCCGTTCCCGCCGTGGGCTGAACGTTCGCCATCCTCGGCAGCAATGCGCTCACCACGGCGATGCCGATTGAGGGCCCGCCCTGCCCTCCGCCGCCGTGCCCGCCGTTGCCCCCTTTGCCTCCATCGCCGCCCGAGCACCCGAAGGGCGAGCCGCCGAAGCCCTGCCCGCCGGGCGCCCCGAGCCCGGGCGCCCCGCCGATCTGGAAGATGCCGCCATGGCCGCCGTCGCCGCCTCGTGCGGCTCGGATCGCGGTATCATTGACGTCCACGCGCGCGTTCAGGGTCACGAGGCCAATGCTCGCGCCGCCATGACCGCCGCCGTGCCCACCGAGCCCGCCGCAGCCTCCCGAACCGCCGGAGCCACCGCCCGCGCCGCCGGCCTCGAGCGGGGCGCCGCAGAACATCGCGCCGGCCCGCGTGCCGCCCCCGCCGCCGCCCCCCTGCCCGGGGAGCCCGTCGCCGCCGTCGCCGCCGTTCACGCCGACGTAGTTCCCTTGCTCATCGAACCTGCCCAGGCCTCGTGCGCCGAGCCCGTGCGCGCCGTCAAGCCCATCCGCGCCGGTGTCCCCGTTCAAACAACCGTCAGTGCTAGTCGCCCCTTGGCCACCGAGGCCGAAGCCGCTGGGGTTCGGGATCGGCATCAGCTCGCCGTCGCCGCCGGGCCCTCCGTGGTCGATCGTTCCATCACCGCCTCGCCCGCCGATCGAGACTCCTTGCTCACAGCCGGCCTGAACCACCTCGTCACCGCCGGGCACGAAGTCGCCGGTACACGCGTCCTGCCCGAACCGGCCGTGGCGCCCCGCCCTGGCCGCCGCGTGCTTCGGCTCGCCCGGTGCACCGTCGCGGCCCGGCGCACCGTCACCCGCGGCCAGCTTGCCGCGGTGCAGGGTGACTCCAGCGCCCTCCAGCACGATCGCCGCGATCGAGGAGCCGCCCGGCGCCGTGGCCGGCGCCGACTGTGCCTCCAGATCGAAGACCGTTGCCATGGCGCCCGCTTCGAACGTGAGCGGGATTTCATTCGACCCGGGCGCAATCACGGTGTTTCTCCCGCCGCCGGAGTGAACCCACCGGGTCGCGCAGTCAACGAACCCGCCCCAAATCTCCAGGGTCCCGCGGACGCGCACGGCCTCGGGGAAGGATTCGCTACAGGCATGGATACTCGGCCGCCGCTCGGGCTCCTCGGTCAAGAGCTCGATGGCCCTCGCGATCGTCTTTACGGGGGCTTTGGTCGTCCCCGGGTTCCAATCGTGGCCAAGGCTCGAGCTGACGAAGACGCCACACTCGTCCGTTGCCTCAAGGCCCTTCTCGGGTTCGTCGGGGCAAGGCGGCGCCTCCTCGACCGGCGCCGGCGGCTCACAGCGAAGGCGAGGCCCGCAGGGGACCTCCGCGCAACCGGTGCCGAGGCCGCAGGAGGCCAGGATCACGACCATGGCCTCCGCGGAGGCAGCGCGCCTCGAGCGCATGCGCTGGATGAGTCGCGGCATGGCGGTCACCTACCACACACCATCGAACGAGATGCCGGCCTGATCGCCGGTGATCCTCGGCGTCACACGCACAGGATGCCGACTCCGCTCGATGCCATCGTGGAGGAACGAGCCGATCGTCGCGGCGGCGACGACCCCTGCCCCGATGAAGAAGCCCGTCGCGACGTCCCGACTCACCTCGTGCGCATCGTAGAAATCGTTGATCTCGGCGCACTCCACGGCGTGCGCGGGCGAAGGCGACGCGCAGATCCATGAGCTGCTGTCGTGGGTGTTCCGCCGGAGCCGCGCGACGCGCCGCTCCGCCTCGCCGGCGAACTGCGCCGCGAGCGATGAGGCGACGAGGCCCCCGGTGAGCGCGAACGCGGTGGCGCCGATCCCGGCGATCCGCTGCGCGCCCGCCGTCCCGTCGAACGGCCCGGGCGGAGCCGGTTGGGCCAGGGGCTTGGCCGGGCGCCTGGCCAGGGTCTTCTTGGGGGTCGCGGACTTGGTCGAGGCCGGAGCAGGCGCCGGCGCCTCCCTGGGCTCCTCGACGAACCGGAGCACGACCTTGACGGCCTTCCCCTTCTCCACCTGGACGGTTTGCTCGGCATCGAGGAAGCCGGGGAGCGTGGCCTTGATCGTGTGCGTGCCGGGCTCGACGTACGTGTAGCCGGTCGTCGATGCGTCCCTGTCCCGCACCTCCCCGCCGATCGTGAGCAGCGCGCCGTGATGGCTCAAGTCGACGTCGAGCTGGCCCACCTCGCGCCGGGCTTTCTCGAGGCCGTTCGTGTAACGCCGCCGCTCGGCGGCCGTCCCCGCGCCGGGATCCCGCAGGCATCGGTCGATGGCCATGGCGGCGTCGACGTGCCGCCGGAGGGCGAGCAGGGCCATTCCCCATTCGCAGCGGACCCTACCGCCTGCGCCGAGCTTGTGCGCGAGGTAATACGCCTCTTCTGCCTGCTCCCATCTCCCCTGGTTGCGGGCGCGGTCTCCCACGCGGATCAACGCCTGGATATCGACACCGGGCTTGCCCTCCGCCGTCGCCGGAAGGCCGCCATCGTCGGGCCGAGGCGCGTCAGCACGGCTCGGCGCAGCGACAGCCAGGCTTGCCGTAAGGAACAACAGCGCCGTCACGCACGATGGTATGCGCTGAGCTTGCGACAAGCACGCTCGTGGGATGCGAATGCGCACGGCTCACCTCGCGCCATCGAGGGGGAGCTGCCGCCATGCTGGCTTACCCAGCGCGGCGTCGTCTCGTTCGGCACCCATAACAGCCTCTCGCGGCACGGCGGTCAAGCGTCTATCGCATCCGTCGCGCGCCAACTTCTCCGAGGGAGCACGCCGATCCGGCGCCCGAAATGCTGCCCGCGGGCCGCTGATGGCGCGAGCCGGCGAGAGTGAGTCTGCACGGCGAATTCGTGAGAAATGGAGACCGCTCAACGGAATGCAGAACTCGGAGAACCGAGCGCCCGATGGGCCCCGTCTCGCTGGAGCACACGTCGCTGAAGCCCTCGGTTGGCCGAGGCGCCGAAGCCGTTGCGAACATCGACGCTCGTCGGCCTCGCCTGGTCGAAAGCCGGCGGTCGCGCGCAGGCGCCGCACCCAGGCCATGGAGCGATGGCCCCGTGGCAGGCGAGGAGCCATCGAGGACGTACAGGCGGCCGGCCTGGCTGGTCCGAGGCGCGGTGGACCGACACGCGACCGAGCGCCGTCCTTGCCGGAGCGGGCGAGCAGAAGCGCCGCGGTCGCGGGCCAGAACGGGCGCCACGTCGCGGTCAAGGGATCTGCTGGAGCGCGGCGCATGCAGCCCCATGCTCCCGTCGGATCAGGCAGAACGCGGAGGCCGAGGGTCCGCGTGGACGAGGCTACCCCCGCGCGGGTCGGCCCGAGGATCTCTGCGGCCCTTCGCGTGGCCCGCGCACATTCGGCTTGACATATGCCGAAATAGGCACCGGTCCTGTCGCACGCCCCAGGACTTCACGTGCGCAGCCTGCGTCCATCTCCGCGGGCTGGTGCCGCGGACCAACGGTCCGTTCCGCAAAGCGAAACCAAACCGCCGAGATCGCAAGCCTTCTCAAAATCAGAACCGGCGGGCTGAGGTAAAAACGCCGGCGCTGGTGCTGAACACGCGCTGACCGGGATACCGCGGTCAGCTTGCAAGAAGGAAGAAGATTCTACGAAGAACAGAGTGCGAAGGGGGGGACTTGAACCCCCACGGTGTTACCCGCTAGCACCTCAAGCTAGTGCGTCTGCCAGTTCCGCCACCTTCGCGAGTGGGTCGCGCGACGGAACCTACCCAGCCGGCCAGGGAAGTCAAGCGAATCCTCACGAAGCCGTGACCTGGACGCGATTGTCCGGGGTTCCACGCCCCGCGCGCGGCCTCGGCCGACGGTCCGCCGCGGCTTCGCGGCGCGCTCCAGCCGGTCGGCCGCGCCGCGATCACGGCGTCGCGCGCACGGCTCGCGCCTGCGCCGTGCGCCGCACACCGCGCGCCGCCAACGGTGTGCCGGAGCGCAGCGCGGCGCCCCCTGCGGCCCCTCAGCGGACGAGCGCCTCGACGATCTCGCGGATCTCGAACGGCTTGCGCACCCAGGACACGCCGCAGTTGGCCGGCAGAGGCGCGGCGCCGGCGCTGCCGGACATGACCACGAGCCGCGCCTCGGGGTTGGCGCTGCGCACCGCGGACACCGTGCCGAGGAGGTCCTGCTCGATCGGAGAGATGTCGAGCAACGCCGCCTGGAACGGGCCGGTGGCGAGGGCGCCCGGGAGATCGACCGCCTTCTGCACGCTGACGATGCTCGCGCCGCGCGCGGTGAGCGCGGTGTCGAGCAGGTCCACGACCGCATCGTCGTCCTCGACCACGAGGATCCGGACGCCTTCGAGGACCGCGCTGGCGAGCGATGGGGTCGTGCTCGGCAGCACGGACGGCGCCTCGTCGGCCTCGGCGTCGGACGACGCGCCAGCGGGGCGGCCAGCGCCCTCGATGGGCCAGCGCAGCTCGAAGCGAGCGCCCTCCTCCGACGGGACGAGCGCAAGCGCGCCGCCGGCGGCCCGCGCGAGCGCGGCGGAGTGCCGGAGGCCGATGCCCGCCCCCCCCGGACGGGTCGAGACGCCCGAGCTCAGCAGCGTCGCCCGGCGCGACGGCGGGACGCCGGGGCCCTGGTCCGCGACGCCGAGGACGACCGCGTCGCCGTCGAGCCTTCCATCCACGCGCACGACGGAGCCGCGAGGCGAGAGCGCCACGGCGTTGAGCAGCAGGTTCGTCAAGATCTGCACGACCGTGGCGCCGCTGCTCACGGAGGTCCGCGCGAGGGCGGGATCGAGCCCGGCGTGGAGCGTGATCGCCGAGCGGCGCGCCTCGGGCTCGAGGCCCGTCACCGCGTCGTCGATCACCTCGCCGAGCAGGCGCAGCGCTTCCCCCAGCGGCGCGGACGCGACCTCGGCGTCCCCGGCCGGACGGCCCCCGGTGTCGGCGCCGATCGCCCGCCGGATCAGGCGGCGCGCGTCGCGCGCCCGGGAAGCAGCCACGCCGAGCGCGCGGCTCAGCTCGGCCCCTTGCTCGCCCTGCGCCCGCTCGATGCAGCCCACGATGACCGTGAGCGCGTTGGAGACCTCGTGCAGCGCGATCGCTAGCTCCTGCGCGGGCGGAAGGCATGCCGCGCTCGCGCGCTCCTCGTCCTCGCGATGTCCCAAGTCGTCCCCGAGAGGAGGCGTGGCGGTCTGGCCATCCTCTGTTGAAGACTCCGATGTTCCGCGCGTCCGCTGCGCCACGGGCGCTAGCCTATCTCGCTCTGCCCTGAGCTGGTACCGCCCTTTTTCGCTCCGACTTCACCGGGAGGTCGACGGGGGGAGCGGCAGGACGTAGGAGCCGTCGGGAGCCGACCGCGTCTCGCCGATCTGGATGACCCCCGCGACCGTCCCCCGCGCGGTCTCGCTCTCGACCAGGAGCCAGGCCACCACCATGGCGTCGCCGAGCCGAGCGCCCGCGTGGTCGCGGATCACGCCCTGGAGCACCGCGGGGTATGGCACGGTGAGATCGAGCTCGGTGACCGCGGAGGCCACCGCGGGCACCGTGAGGCGCGGCCGCACGAGCCACGGATAGGCGGAGCCCGGCGTGGGCCGGACCGAGAAGTCGAACTCCCCGGGATCGGTGCCAAACGAGAACCCGCCGCCGCGCAGGACCCCGGATGCCTGCCGTGGGAGGAGCGGATCGGGCCCCAGCACCCGGCCGAGGTAGTCGGACACCTCGCCAGTGGAGGGGATCGCGAACACGTCCGCGCCGCGCATGGGCTCGCCCGCAGGGCCACGGACCCTGCCGCGCAGCGTTCCGGCCTCCGGGATGAGGACCGACTGGCCGCAGTAACAGTCGTCGCCAGCGGGGACCTTGAGGACCTGCTCGCCCTTCGCCTTGGTGGTGTCGTTGAGCGGCTGCGCGAAGACGACGTACTCGCCGGGCGGCAGGCTGGCCTGGAAGAGGCCGTTCGTGTCCGTCTCGGTGTCCAGCTTGAAGCCGGCGGTCTGGGTCATCTCGAGGTTCGCGCTCTGGATGCGGACGGCCGCGAGCACCGGGTTGCCCTCCGCGTCGAGCGTCCGCCCCTCCACGCGGCGCGATTCGGCGCCGATCGGCAGCAGCGAGAGGTCCAGGTTCCCCGTGGAGCCCTGCAGCGCGAGCGCGGCGAGCTCCCAGTAGACCGTCGGACGCGGGTCCAGGTCCTTCGGACGCAGGCGGATGAGCGGGCTCCTCTCCTTGTCGGTCCAGTAGAACTTCACGCTGAAATCGACGCGCGAAGGCGACAGGCTCAGGTCCGGCTCGTGCTTGAGGAGGCCGACCTGGGAGATGACGCTGCCGGTCAGCGCGTCGACGAGATCGAGCTTCCACCCGTCGACGCGGACGCCCTGCGGCACCTCCATGGCGCCGTGCAGCACCTCGGGAGCCCCGGCCTTGATGTCGGGCGTCCACCGCTCGGGGATGCGCTGGTTCGGCAAGAAGATCGGCGGGGGGGTGTCGTCGCACTCGCCGGACGCCTGCGGGATCAGGTAGACGTGGTAGTTCCCGGTCGGGATCGCGAGCCGGAACCGCTGGCCGCCGGCGCCGTCCGGCTCCGAGATCGTCGCGTAGCGCTGCCCGGGCAGGCCCTGGAAGGACGCGACGCGCCGGAACTCGACCCGCACGGGAAACGCCCCGCCGTCGATGGCGCCGTCGCAGTAGGAGCCGCCCATGCTCAGCGTGGCGTCCACGCGCGCGGGCGCGGGGACCTGGAGATCGAGCGAGTGCACCTGCCCGCCGGGCTCATGAGGTGGAAGGCCGATCCCGCCCGGCGCGAAGAGGAGATGCGAGACCTCCGTGCCCAGCTCGCGCGAGGCGCCTGGCCGGATCTCCAGGATGAGCCCCTCCAGGCTCGCGCTGGTCGCGACGCATGCGCGCTGCCTGCCGACGCTCGCGCAGGTCGCCTCCGGGCCGCACTCGGCCGAGCTGTCGCAGGCGTTCTGCGGGCCGACCTCCAGCGCCTCGAGGGGGATGCCGCACGCCGCCGCGAGCGGCAGGCAGGCCAGCAGCGCGGCGCGCACGGCGGGCCGCCGGCTCACGACCCCCTCCTCATCCGGGAGCGCGCCGCATCCGGGAGCGCGCCGCCGAGATCCGTCCGGCGCTGCGCGAGGGTGGAGCGCTGCGGCCCCGTGAAGACGCCGACGCTCGACCGCCGGACGGCGGACGCGCGCGACGCGCAGTGCCCGGGCGGATCCGCATCCGAGCAGGCGCAGGAGGACATCACTCCGCGGCGGGCAAGCGATGTTCGTGCCAGCTCGTCGCGCGCGTTCCGAGCAGCGCGCGACGTGCCTGGCGCCGGAGCTCCGGCGCGCAGCGAGAGACGGAGCTGTGACAGCGATGTCGCGTCGACAGCGCGGCGCCGATGTGGCCGGGCCGCAACCGTCGCGGCGGGGTGAAGCGTGGGCGTGCACACGGGAGGGCCTCACGTGGGACGGGCTACGAGAATGAGCCCGATGGGGGTGCAGGGTGCGCGCTGCCGGCTGCAGGAGGACCAGCTCGCTGCCGACGTCAGCGCGGTGGCGGTCTCAGCGCCTACGTGCCTGCACGAAAGCGCGAGCTGCCCGAGTCGATGCGTCGGAGTGAGGGCACCGTCCCGGGCTGCCATCGCGCCTCGGCGTACTCCATCCGCGTCGCGAGGCGTACGAGATCGGCGATCTCGGGGTGCGCCGCGCACGCGGCGGCGAGCCCGTCGGGCCGGGAGAGCGGAACGGAGAGCTCCAGGCCGCGCTCCCTGATGGTCGCGCGGATCGCCGTGGCGAGGTCGCCCGCGGCGAAGAGGCCCGCGCGGCGCATGGCCGTGCGGGTCGTCTTCATGACGCCCTCGTACGTCATCTTGCTCTCGCTGTCGCAGATCTCGCGGAGGCGGCGCTCGGCGCGCGGCGGGATGAGCTGCCAGAGGTTCTGCTCGAGCCGCACGACGGCCGGGTTGCCGCGGGTGCTCTGCGCGGTGGCTTCCAGCGGGCCGAACGCCGCGACCACGGCGGAGAGGAGCGTGCGGAGCTCGTCCTCGGTGCTGGTGTTCGCCAGGACATGCTCGGGCATGGCCCCCGCCAGGTGAGCGCCGAGCATGAAGCGCAGCTCGGGCGTGTCGTCGCGGACCTCGCCGCGCAGCAGCACGGCGGGCGGGCTGAGCCGGATGATCTGCCCCTCGGGCGCGGAGGGAGCGGGCGACGGCGCGCGCTGATGGTAAAGGGCGGTGCGCAGGAGGCCCAGGTGACCAGCCACCACGCCGTAGATCTCCCCGAGGAGGGTGGGCGAGGTCGGCTGGACGCGCTCGGCGCCGGAGAGCGCGGCCTGGCTGGTGTCGCGGCGGAAGAGGCCCGTCTCCCAGACGATCGCGAGGGCCTCGCTGGCCGGAGCCTCGAGGTCCCGGAAGAGCAGGGCGCTCACGAGCTCCGGCGCGTCACGCTGCGCGGCGAGCAGCGGCGGCGAGATGAAGCCGTCGCTCCGCCGGTCGGAGGGCGCGTCGCCGTCGCCCTCGAAGGCGCGCAGCACGTGCTCGATCGCGCGGGCGTAGGTCATGTTCTTGTCGGCGATCGCGGCGGCCTGGAGGCGCTCGAGGGCGCCCCGGTCGCCGAGCCGCAGGTGCGCCTGCATCCGGCGCACGGCGAGCGCCTCGCGAGAGCGGTCTTCGCGCTGGGCGAAGCGCGTCATGAGCCGCTCGCCGGCGTCGTACGCGCCCGCGGCGAGCTCCCGGAAGAGCGCGGCCTCCTCGAAGCTCTCGGCCGCGGACGGCGGCCACGTGGTCACGAGCCGCGTCGCAGACGAGGGCGGATGGATCGACGCGGGCGAGGTGACCAGGGGGACGGCGCCCGGTGCGCCGGCGCTGGACGGGCTCGCGGGCACGCTCCCGCGCCGTTCGTCGCTGTCCACGGCCCCCGGCGCGGCCTCCGCCGGCGCCGCGGCGAGCTCCGGCGCGGCGAGCTCCGGCGCGTCGAGCAGGTCCTCCTCCGGCGGCTCGACGACGGCAGATCGAGGAGAATCGACGGCCAGCGACTCGTCCAGCGGGTCGGAGAGCTCGACCAGATCGATGCGCGGACCGCTGGAAGCCGGTGCATCGCCGCTCGCCGGCGCGCGGCCGCTCAGCGGCGCGCGGCCGCTCGCCGGCGCGCGGCCGCTCAGCGGCGCGCGGCTGCTCGTCGGCGCGTGGCCGCTCAGCGGCGCGCGGCTGCTCGCCGGCGCGCCGCCGCTCACCGCGGGCCGGGAGCTGGGCGGCGCGTCCGATGGGGGCTGGACCGGCGCCGCCGCTGGGGTCAGGTGCGGGGCGGCGCGGTCCACCTCCTCGGGTGGCAGGGTCGCCCGCTCGCTGGCCAGCTCGGCGTTCAGCTCGGCGATCTTCAACCCCAGCGAGCGATCGGAGCCCGCGAGCGCCGTCGCCTGCGAGAGGATCTGCGCCGCGCGATCCGGATCGCTCGACATGAACAGGCGCGCGAGCTGCATCAGCGCGCGCGCGCGATCGATCCCGGAGCTCTGGGCGACGAGCTCTTCGAGCGCCCGCCGGGCGGCCTCGGGCTCGCCTCGGGCGGCCGTGAGCTCCAGCTGGCGCCGCAGGGCCAGCGCGCGCGTCTCCGGCTCCGCCGCGGCCTCCTCGAGCAGGCGCGCCGCCGCCTCGAGATCGCCGGCGCTCTGCGCGGTCTCGGCGGCGGCGAGCGCGACGCGGCCCCGGGCGCGCATGCCCTGGAGATCGCCCCCGAGGGCGCGCTCGAAGAGCGGGAGCGCGGCCGAGAAGTTCCGCTTCAGCGCGAGGCGCTCCGCCATGCCGAGCGCGACCAGCGTGCTCGGGCCGACCTCGGCGTGGCGCCGGGTCAGCTCGCGCATGCCCGCGCCGTGGCCCTGGATGACGTCGAGCGTCTCGGCGAGCAGGAAGGCGTGCAGATCGACGTGCGCCGGGCGCAGGCGCGGCGCGATGCGGCCGAGCTCCTCCACCGCGGCCTGCGCGTCGCGCGGCGTCCCGGTCCCGCGCAGGCGGTACTCGATGCGGCGGGCCTCGAGGACGGCGTCGGGCGAGTCGGGGGCGAGCTTCACGGCGCGGCGAGCGCGCTCGAGCGCGGTGACGTCGTCGCCGAGCGACGAGGTGGCGTGCGCCGCCTCGACGAGCAGCTGCGCGCGCCGCTCGGGCGCGTCACGGGACGCGCTGGCGAGCTGATCGAGCGCGGCGGCGAGCGCGTGGCCGTCCCCCTCGCGGCGGGCGATCTCGACGCGGAGCTCGATGACCGCCTCGCGCGGCGCGATGCGGGCGACGCTCTCGAGGGTGTCCCTCGCGGACTCGACGTCCCCGCCGGCGAGGTAGCTGCTGCACGCGCGGAGGTTGTACTCGGCCCTCTCGTCGGTGGTCGTCGCGAGATCGCCCAGCCTGCACCAGAGCGGGGCGGCGCGGAGCGGGGTCCCGAGCCGCTCATGGATGTCGGCGAGGAACCTCAGCGCGCTCACGTCGTCCGGCGACACGTCGAGCAGGGCCGAGAGCTCGGCGCACGCCTCGTCGAGCAGGCCGAGGCGCTGCTCGAGCAGCGCCGCGCGCCGGAGCCGCAGCGCGCGCCGCGTGTCGGGCAGCGGCGCGGCCTCGATGCGACGCGCGAGCAGGGCGGCGACCGCGGCGTGATCGCCGCGCTCGCTCGCGTCCTGCTCGAGGATCTCGAGGGCGTGCATGTCGGCGGGGTCCAGCCGAGCGATGGCCTCGTAGAGCGCCGCCGCGGCGCCGCGCTCGCCGAGCTCCTGCGCGAGCGGCGCGAGCTCGCGCAGCACCAGGAGCCGCGCCCCGTCATCGGCGCAGGCGCCCTGGAGCAGCGTCAGCACGTCGAACAGCCGCCTGCGATCGTCGGTGCGCCGCGCGAGCCGGATGAGCTCGTCGAGGTGCGCCTTGTCGAACGGGGTCTCCTGCGCGACGTCGACGAGGAGCTCCAGCGCGCCGTCGAGATCGCCGCGCGCCGCGAGGACGGCCGCGAGCTCGCGCGTCATCTCGAGCCGGACGGCGTCCGGCAGGTCCACGCGCGCGAGCTCGGCCCGGACGAGCGACTCGAGCTCGTGGCCGCGCCCGATCGCCGCGTACAGCCGCCGGAGCCGGGTGACGGCCTCGACGCGCCCCTCGCGGTGGAGCTTCCCGCTGGCGAGCGCCCGCTCCAGGGCCACGGTGGCCTCCGCGCGCTCGCCGTCGCGCTCGTGCTTGTCGGCGAGGTGGAGCAGCGCCTCGACGCGCCGCGTGACCGGCAGGGCGTCGTCCAGGGAGCGCTTCAGCGCCTCGTCGCCCGTGGCCTCCACGGAGGCCTCCGCCTCGTACGCGAGCGCGTCGTCCTCGGGCGCGCGGCGGGCCGCCTCCACGAGCAGCGCCGCCGCCACGGGCGGCACGTTCAGCGCGGCCGCGAGCTTGCTCGCCCACCGGAGCAGGCCGGGGCCGACGCTGGAGTGCGGCCTCATCGCGGCGGCATACACCGCCGCGATGAGGTGCGACGCCGGCTCCGTCTCTCGCGCGAGCGCGCCGGCGATGCCGAGGAGCGTCATGAACTCGTCCACGTCGCCGTCGGCGAGCATCGCCCGCTCGATGGCGGCGAGCGCGAGCGCCGGCGCGTCGAGCACCTCGACGGCGATGCGCGCCATCGCGATCCCCGCGCGGGCCCCGTCGGGGCCGTCGAGCTTCGTGAGGCTCGCCTTCACGGCGCGATCGAACCGGATGGCCTCGACCTCCGGCTCTCCGGTGCACGCGATGAGATCGCGGATGGCCGCGCCGACATCCTCGACGATCGCCGGGTCCGGGCGCACGACCATGGCGCGGAGCAGGATGTCGAGGCGCAGCCGGAGCCCCTCCTCCGTGCGCCCGGTGAGGGCCGCGGCGCGCTTCAGCCACGCGTTGCGCGACGACGGATCGACCGTCGCCGCCACCCGCTCGATCGCGCGCACGGCCTCCGACGGCTCGCCGACGTGCTCGGCGAGCCGCGCGAGCAGCACGTACGAGGTGCCCTCGGTGGGCACCGCCTCGAAGCTCGCCACGGCGTGCGAGAGCGCGAGCTCGTAGGCGCCGCGCCGCTCCAGCTGGCGCGCCGCGCGGTAATGGGCGGCGCGCCGGCCGTAGCAGCCGAGGGCCGCGCCGGCGAGCAGGCGGTAGGTCCTGTCGAGGACGGCGACGCCGCCCTCCGCGTCCGCCGATTTCTCGACGAGCGCGACGGCGTCGGCGCGGAGGGGATCGAGCTCGATCGCGCTGGCCGCGGCGGCGAGCGCGCGCTCCGAGAGGCCGTGCTCGTGCGCGAGGTTGGCCGCCTCGATCAGCAGGCTGGCGCGCCTGCGGCGCTCGTGCCCGACGTCGCCCGACCACCTGCCCTCCTCCGCCGCGGTCGGCTCACCCCGATCGCCCCGAGGCGCGGCGGCGCGGGCGAGGATCGCCTCGATCGCCGCCTCGAAGCCGGCGAGCTCGCACATGTCCCGCGCATAGCGCTCGACGCCGGCGCTCGGCGCGAGCTCGCTCGCGCGGAAGAGCGCGTCCTCGGCGCCGCGATGATCCTCGGCGAGATCCCAGAGCAGGCTGCCGAGCTCGCGCCACGCGGCCGCGGCCTGCTCCGCTGCGTCGTCGCCCCGGGCGGTGAGCGCCCGGGCCCTCGCCCTGGCCAGCGCGATCCGGCAGTCGGAGCTGAGCCCCTTCGGATCGACCGGCGGCGCCTCGAGGCGCTGGATGCGGGAGAGGATCTCCTGCGGGTCGGCCCCCGCCTCGGCGGCGCGGGCGAGCTCGAGCGCCGCCCCGTCGGCATCGCCGCCGTCGAGCCGGCAATCGGCGAGCATGAACATGAGCTCGACGGCGTGCGGCGCCGTGATCTCGGCGGCGAGCCACCGCTCGAGGACGGTGATCGCGAGCTCCGGGTCGCCGGCGCGGCGCGCGAGCTCCAGGAGCCGCTCGCGCAGGAGCGGGTCCTGCGGGCCGAAGACGTCGAGAGAGCGCCTCGCGAGCGCCGTGCCCCGCTCGGGATCGAGGTCGTAGAGGGCGTGCAGCGCGCTGGCCAGCCCGGCCGCCATCTCGCCGAGCGGCTTGGGCTGCGCCAGGATCCACGCGAGCGCGTCCGAGAGCCGGCTTGCGTCGCCGGCGATCGCGGCGCGGCGGATGAGCTCCGCCGTCGCCTGAGGGCTCCCGGGTCGCAGCGCGAGCCAGCGCTGGGTCCACGCGAGCGCGAGCGGCAGCTCACCGAGCGCCTCCAGCGCCTTCGCGAGGCCGTCGCAGAGCGCGCCGCGCGGGAACACGGCGGTGATGGAGCGCTCGATCGCGGCCGCGATCGCCCGGTCGATCTCGAAGGGAGGCGGCCCCGCGACCGCCGCGGCGAGCTCCGCCGTCAGGATCGAGGCGAGCGTGGCCACGGCGCGCGCGCACGACGGATCGGCCTCGCACGCGAGCACCGCCGCCTCGCGCGCGAGCGGCGCGGCGCCCGCCCGGTCGTAGAGCGCCGCGGCGAGCGCGAGCAGCACCGCGCGCAGCGCCGGCCAGGCCGGGGCCGCGAGCTGCACCATCGCGTCGGCGCGCCCCCGCGCGCGCCCGGTCCGCGTGGCCAGCACGAGCGCAGCGCTGGCGGCGCCGCGGTGCCCCGGCGCCTCGACGAGCAGCGGCAGCAGGTCGTCGAGGGCCCGCTCGTCGCGCCCCAGCCGCCGGTCGATCGCCGCGAGGAGGAGCCGGGCGCGCACCCGATCGACCCGCGTCAGCGAGGGCGCGCGGCTCGCCTCGCCCCTCGCCGCGCGCGCGCCCCCCGAGAGCCGCGCGCGCAGCAGCGCCTCGAGCGCGGCTGAGCCTCCGGTCCGGCGGCTCAGCCGGTCGAGCGCCAGCAGGCAGCCGCGATCGGTCGGCAGCGCCTGCGCCAGCCCCACGAGCGCCTCCTCGTACGCGGCGCGCTCCTCCGGGCGGCCCCGATAGATGACGACGAGCCGGCGCAGCGCGTCGATCTTCCCCTCGGCGGTGTCCGCGCCCGCGAGCGCCCGCTGCGCGGCCAGCAGCGCTTCGTCCTGCGCCTTGAGCCGCCCGGCGACGCGCTCGAGCCCCGCCGCCGCGCGCGCCGGGTCGGCGCCGAGGCCCTTCAGGGTATCGAGCGCCCACCGCGCGAGGCCCGGGTCGCCGATCTTCTCTTCCGCGAGGCCCGCGAGCTCCCAGAGCGCATCGATCCGCCCCTCCGCGTCGTCCCTCGCCCTCCCGTCCGAGCCCTCGCCGACGCGGATGAGCGCCTCGACGAGGGGCGCCATGTCGTGCAGCGCCGCCGCG
Organism: Sorangium sp. So ce1036; assembly: GCF_051369805.1. NCBI lineage: Bacteria > Pseudomonadati > Myxococcota > Polyangiales > Polyangiaceae > Sorangium > Sorangium sp. So ce1036. The sequence goes on along the minus strand of NZ_JBBMOX010000002.1, from coordinate 803,804 downwards.
TGCTCGCGCAGCGCGGACCGCGCCGCCGCGTTGCCGCGGTCGCTCGCGGCGGCCTCGATCCAGGCCTCCACGGCGCGGTCAGGGCTCGCGAGCGGGCCGGCGTAGAGCCGCGCCAGCGCGGCGTACGCCTCGGCCCTCGCGGCGCCCGTCCGCCGCTCGGCCCTGAGCTCCAGCCGCGCCGCCACGAGCTCGTAGAGCCCCGCCTGCTCGAGCACCTCGTCGGTCACGCCGGCGGCCTCGCCGTCGACGTCCGCCTCGAGCCCCGCGTCGAGCACGCACCCGACGGCGCGCGCCCAGTCGCCGTCGCTCATCGCTCCCTGGAGCCGGTGGCCGTGCAGCTCCATCGCGCGCTGCAGCGAGGAGCGCCCCGCGACCTCGCCCGCGCCCCCGGACGCCCGCGCCGCGAGCGCCTCCGCGTGCGCCCTGAGCACCTCGTCCGCGGCGCCGAGCCTGCCGCGCACGAACAGCGCCGCGGCCATGGCCTTGGCGGCCGTGTCGTCGTGGGGCGCGATCTCGAAGGCGCGCAGGCGGTCCTCGAACGCGGCCTCCCGCTCCCGCCCGGCCTCGCGCCGCCTGGCCGCCTCGAGGTACGCCCGCGCCGCGGCCTCGGGGGGCACCTCGTCCGAGGCCCAGGTGGCGATGGTGCCGAGCAGCTCGCTCGCCATCGCGTCGTCCGGCGCGAGCTCGCTCGCCTCCTTGAGGGCGTCCACCGCGCCCGCGACGTCGCTCGCGCGCGCGAGGAGCACGGCGATCTTCACCAGCATCCGCGCCGTCGCGCCCGCGGGCTGCTCGTCGTCGCGGATGCCGCGCAGCGCCGCGGCCGCCAGGGCGGGCTCGCCCAGCCCGGCCAGCCAGCCGGCGAGCTCGCTCCTCATCGCCGGGTCGTCGCCGAGCGAGAGCGCGCGGCGGGCCAGCGCCGCGGCCCTGTCGAGCTCGACGCCGCGCGCGGCGAGGAGCCTCGCGAGGGTGAGGGTCGCCTCGCGCTCCCCCTGGGCGTCACCGGCGGCGCGGCGCTCGTCGACGCGCGCGCGCCAGTACGCCTCCTCGGCCCGCGGACCGCGGTGGCGCGGCACCGGCGCGACCCCTCGGCTCCCGCCGAGGACCAGCTGCCCAGCAGACGCTGGACCCGCGGGTTCCATCAGCTCCGGCGACGACAGCGTTCGCCGCGCGCCCGACGCTGATGCTGCCCGATCCGGAGTTGAAGAGCTCATGTCGGCGACGGCGACCCGCTTCTGGTAGACGGATACCGCTCAGACTACCAGAAGGGTCCAGGCCCAAGGCCAGTCTTCGGGTGAAGCGCCGCGCTTTACCGGAGCGTCACCGCGAACGGCAACGCCGCGAGCGCCCTCTCTCCGGCCAGGAGCGGCGCCATCGACGCGGCGAAGGTCCCGAGCTCCGGCGCGACATCGAGCCACTCGGGCAGGAGGGCGCCGGCCATCGCGTCCCGCGCGCGCGCCCTGAGCGCCGCGCGGTCGGGGGCGCCGGCGCCGCCCTCGCCGCCGCTCTCGGCGCTCTCGTCGCCGGCGGCGAGGAGCTCGAGGAGCCCTCCATCGTCCTGCTCGATCTCGACCGGCGCGTCCGCGGGCAGCTTCGCCAGCTCGCGCGCGAGCTCTATCGCCCGGTCCAGCCCGCCGAGCTCATCGACGAGCGAGCGCTCCTTGGCCTCGACCCCGCCGAAGATGCGCCCTTCGGCCGATGGCGCGATCGTCTCCCGCGGGAGATTCCGCCCCTCCGTGATGCGATCCAGGAACAGGTCGTAGGTCGCCTCCATGAAGGCGAGCACGCGCGCGCGGGTGGGCTCGTCCCACGGCGTGAGCGCCGACATGTACGCGGCGCGCGCCGCCCGCTCCGGATCGGGGTTGGCGGCGACGGTCTCCGCGTTGATGCCGAGCTCCGAGAGCGCCTTCCCGACGGAGAGCTTGCCGCCCACCACGCCGATCGAGCCGATGATGCTGGTCGGCTCGGCGAGGATCTTGGTGCCGGCGCAGGCGAGATAGTAGCCGCCGCTCGCCGCCATCCCGCCGATGGAGACGACGAGCGGCTTCTCTTTCCGCAGCCGCATCAGCTTCTGCCACAGCAGATCCGAGGCCAGCGCGGATCCGCCGGGCGAGTCGATCCGGAGCACGACCGCCTTCGTGCTCGTATCCTTGGCGAGGCGCGTGAGCACCCGCCCGAGCTCACGCTCGCCGATTCCGTCCGAGGAGCCCAGGGGCACGCCGCTGGCCGTCATGGTGATGCCGCCGATCGCGGGGACCACCGTCACGTGCGGCGCGCCCAGCGCGCTCGCCCCGGAGAACGTCCGGAACACATCCACCAGGCTCCGTGAGAGGCTCGGGTCGCGCTCGACACCGCCGAAGCGCGGCACGGACAGCTCGGTGCCGGCGAGCTTCTTTGCATCCTCGCGCGCGTCCTCGAGATCGCCCAGCGCATCGACCAGCCCGCGGGCCTTCGCCTCTTCCGGGGCGAACGGGCCGTCCTCCACGGCCTCGCGGAGCTCCGGCTTGCCGCGCCCCTCCACGATGGCCGACAGCCACACCTCCCGGAGCCCGCCCAGCGCGGCCTCGAGCGACTGACGCGCCTCGGGGCTCGACCCCTCGCGCGTGAACGGCTCGCTCGCGCCCTTGAACTTCCCCACCTGAAGGAAGTCGACGTCCACGTTGAGCTTGTCCAGGAGCCCCTTCGCGAACACCAACTGCGCGGCGATCCCCACCGTGTCGACCTGCCCTGCCGGGCTGAGCCAGAGCTTCCCGCAGCCGGTGGCGGCCAGCAGGATCGTCGCGTTGTTGTACTCGTCCGCGTGGCACACGACCGGTCGCCCCGCCTCGCGGATCTCGCCCAGGGTCCGGCCGATCTCGTGAGCCCGCGCGAACGCGAGGCGCGAGGTCCCGAGCCGCACCAGGAAGCCCTTCGCGCTCTTGGCCTCGGAGAGCTTCCGCAGCGACTGCACGAGCTGCACGTGGGTCCGGCGGCTCGGCGGGCCGAAGATCGCCGCCGGCGCGCTCTCCGGGAGCCCCCGCGAGAGGTCGATCTCGACGACCGCCGGCTCCCCGGGGCTCCCGGCGGGCGGCGCCGGCAGCGAGGCCCGCTCTCTGCCGGTGCAGCCCGCGATCAAGGCCGCCACCGCGAGGGCGCCGACACAGGTCCGCCCTCTTCGTCGCTCTCGACGCTCACTCATCGTTGATCCCAGGCAGATCCGAGGTGTCGATCTCCGGCGCGGCCGTGCTCGGCGGGCTCGGCGGGTGGATGCCGGGCAGATCGCTCGTGTCGATGATCCCGCCCGGAGCCACGTAATCGTCGGGCACCCGGCCGTCGTCCGGCACCGGCGCGCGGCGGACCCGCCGCGGCGCCGGCGTCGGCGCGGGCGTGGCGGGCGTGGCCGACGGGCCGGGCCCCGGAGCGCCCGCCGGAGCAGGGCCCTGAGGGCGCCCGCTCGGCGCCGGCGCGGCGTCGCCGGGGGGCTTGCCCTCCGCCTTGTCCAGCCGGTCGAGGAACGCCCGGAGCGCGTGCGCGAGCGGGTGCGGCCGGCTCATCGCGAGCAGGCGCTCGTTCTCGGACCGCGCGGCCGCGAGATCGCCGGAGCGCGCGAGCGCGTAGACGAGCAGCGCCCGCGCCCGTCCGGGGATCCGCTCGCTGCTCGCCGCCGCCCGGAGCCGATCGACGACCGCGGCCCAGCTCGGCTGCGCCTCCGCGAGATCGAGCGCGGCCAGCGTCAGAGCGTTCTCCGGCTGCGCGCTCTCGGCCGAGATCGCGCCCACGAGCTTCCGCGCGGAGGGGACGTCCCCCTGCACGCGCAGCAGGTCGATGGCCGCGCGGGTCACGGCCGGGTCGTCCGGCGCGACGCGGCGCGCGTGGTCGACCGCCTTCCTGGCGCGATCGGTCGCGACCTGGAGCTCGTGCCGCGTCGCGTCCCGCGCCGGGTCGTCCGGCGCGAGCAGCTGGAGCCGCAGCCACCGCATGTCCGCGCTCACCGTGTCGATCACGGCCAGCCCCGCGGCCACCCGCGGATCGTCCTCGGCGAGCGCGCTCGCCTTCACGAGCTTGTCCCGCGCCGTCTCGAGGTCGCCCTCGGAGAGGCTCCGCTCGCCCTCGCCGATGAGCGTCGGGACGCGATCGTCGCTCGTCACCGGCCGCGCCTGCGGGACCCGCTGCAGGTACTTCGGCCCGAGGGTCGCGGCGGTCACCACCGCGAGGCCCGCGACGATGAGGCCGACCACCCATCGCGCGATCCCGGTCCTCCGCTTGGGCAGCGCGGTGATCCGCGTATCCCCATCGTCGTCGGCAAAGAACGAGCGCCCCTCGGGCTCCGCCGGCATGCCCAGCGGCGACCTCGCGCCCGACCGCCGCGGCGCCGCGCGCTCCTCGCCCGGCGCGCGCAGCGCCGCCCCGCGCCTCGCCACGGGGCCGTCGGCCTCGTCGTCGTCGGCGGCGGCAGGCCCCGCCGCGGGGCCGACGCGCGGCGGGACGTGGCCGTGGATCCGCGGCGACGAGAGCCCCTCGGCCTCGCCGGCGCCGCCGGCCGCAGACATGACGTTGCCCTGACGCCCCTCGGCGCCCCTGCCGCCGCGGAGGGCTCGTGGATCAGGCCGGCGCGCGGGGTGCCCGTCGGGCAGCGGCGGCGCCTCCTCCGGCGGCACGACCACCCCGGGCAGCGCCGCGCGGCGTGCCGCGGGGCGCTGCCTGCCCGACTGCACGTCCCGCACATCCCTCACGACCGTATCGGCCTCGTGGATGGCCCCGGGCGCCAGCCCCGCGCCGTCCTCCGCCCGGGGGAGCGGGATCGCGACGGAGCCCTCGGTCTGCGCGGGCGCCGGACCGCCGAGCCCCTGGGGCGTCTGCGACCTCGACCGGCCGGGCACGGGCGCGGGCCCCCCGATGCCGAGCGCGGTCCCGGCCATGATCATGCTCCCCGGCCCCTTGAAGAACGGCTCCAGCTCCGCGATCGACCCGAGCCGCCGCGGCCTGGCGTTGCCGCGCGAGATCACGTCCTCGCGGGTGATCTGGCCCTGTGAGATGGCCGCCTGGAGCTCCCGGAGCATCGTGAACTCGAGCTCCCGGCCGCCCAGGGTGCGCACCACCCACCGCTCGGGGAGCGCCCCGTCGGAGCGGCGCACCTTGAACTGGTAGCCGCAGTTCGTGCACTTGACCGTCGTGCCGCGCTCCGACACGAGCGCGTCGTCGAACTCGTATTCGGTGCTGCAACGCTCGCAGGTGACATCCATCTGCTCGACCGGTCCCCGTGTCCTCGCGAACGGCTGGCCCACAGGCGCGAGCCTGCCGGGTATCCTCGTTCGGAGGTGGCCGCCCGGATCCCGGCCGAACGGTAGCACGGGTTCCCCCTCGCGCGCGCCAGGCGTGGGCGCCGGGCCCTCCCCCTTCCCCTTGCCCTCCCCCCTTCCCGGTCGGTACGCCGTGGAGCGGCCGGCGCGGCGCGACGCGCGCCGGCGTACGGTCGCGGGCTCACGGTGCGCCGGCGCTCGTTCGCCGGCTCGCCGCGCGCAGGCCACAGGCCGACGTGAACGCGGCTTCACGGCGCGCGGGCGCGAGCGGGCCAAATGCGTCGAGCCTCGCTGAGCTTGTACGGGGCATGTCGCTTGCTACGCTCGTCCGGTCGCGACCGCGACGCGCGAGGGCGCCGCCCCTCGACGCCGCGCGACCCAATGCTTTCGGGAGACGGTTCATGAAGCGACTTTCTCTGCTGAGCCTCGCGAGCGTGCTGGCGCCCCTCCTCGCGGGTTGCCCGATCTACGAGGAGACCGAGGACCACTTCTGTGACGCGGAGGACTGCGTAACCGGCACCCCGGGCGGCTGCGAGGCGCCGGTCGACTGCGGGATCAACGAGACCTGCGGCGAGGACCACCGGTGCCACGTCGGCGACTGCACCCTCTGGGGGTGCAGCGACGGCTTCGCGTGCGAGGTCGCCGACGATCGCACCGCGTCGTGCGTGGCGGGCGACGCCCCCGGGGCCGGCGGCGGCTCCCCCGGGGCCGGCGGCAGCGGCGGCGGTGGCAGCGACACCGTGTACTGCGGCAACCCCGACGACTGCGCCGCCGGGGAGACCTGCGCGCCGGACGGCACGTGCCGGCCCGGCAGCTGCGCTCAGGGCCTCCCGGCCGGTGAGCCCCTCGGCTGCGTCGAGGGCTTCGTCTGCGAGGGCGACGGCACGACCGCGACCTGCGTGCCGGAGACCCCGGCCGCGTGCGGCGCCGACCTCGACTGCGCCGGCCTCGGCCCCGGCTACCTCTGCGTGAGCGGCATCTGTACCGCGCCGCAGGACCAGTGCCTCGACCAGACCCAGTGTCCGGACGGCGCCAGGTGCGTCGAGGGCAAATGCACGCCGGCCTGCAGCGCGGACGATGACTGTCCCAGCAGTTACCGTTGCGACACCACCCTCGGCATCTGCTCCCAACCTGCGCAGCCCTGCGTCATCACCGACGACTGCGGCGGACCTGCCAGCGTGTGCGTCGATGGCGCCTGCGTCCCGAGGAGCGACGGCGCCACCTGCCCAGACGGCCACGTCTGGGTCGAGAACGGCTGCATCCCGAATCAGTCGAGCAACTTCGTGTGCTCGGCGGATGGAGAGCAGGACGTCTGCGCGCCCGGGTCCATCTGCCTCAATCACAGCTGCTACATCTCGTGCGACCAGCCGAACACGAACGCCTGTGACAGCCAGTCGCCCTCGCTCCGCGAGTGCAGGACCGTGGCGACGTCCTCCGGGGTGCATCAGGTGTGCGGGTCGAGCGAGAACCTCGGCGGCGAGTGCGATCCCGAGACGCCCTGCAGCGAAGGCAAGATCTGCATCGACGGCTTCTGCAGGTAGCGCGGCGGCGCGCTTCCACCGAGATCGCCTCCCCGGGGCGGGCCCCGGCCCTGCTCCCTCCGTGCGCAATCCGCCCTTGGCATGCGCGCTGCCTCACGTCCCGCCGGTCACTGTTCAGCCACGCCAATCCGCGCTGAGGGGACGCGACGCCCGCGTACCCACGCGATGTGAACCGACGGAGCCACAATGAAGGCAGACGATCTCGTCAAGTACATGGCCGACATGTTCCCTTACAGGAGGAAGAGCTCACGCGACTGGATCGGTCCCGTCTCGGTCGGGCTCGGCCTTGGCATCGCAGTCGGGGTCGGGCTCGGCTGCCTGGTCGCGCCGACGACCGGCGAAGAGACCCGCCGCCGGTTGCGCGACAGCGCGGGTCGGCTGCGCCACAGCGCCGAGCGGGCCAAGGATCGCGCCCTCGGCGCCGCGCACCGGGCCCGCGATGAGCTCCAGGAGAGCACCAGCTCGATCACCGGAGAGCGCTCGTTCGCCGACGAGATCGGCGCTCGCTGAGCGGCAGCGCGCTCGCCGGCGGTGGCCGGGGAGCGCTCGGAGGCGCCGCACCGTCCCAACCACGGTGCGGCGCCTTCCATCATTTCCCGGCCGCTTTTCACCAGCCGAGCGACATCTGCGCAGCCGGAGCGGCACAAGCGATGCTTTTCCGAGCGCGGATGGATTGAACGAGACACCTCGCGAAGCGCGCCACAGGGGCTTCTTCAGATCATGATTTATCGGACGCTCACCGCATTCTTCCCAGGTCGCACGGAAGCCACCGGCGCCCTTGGCCGGCTCCTCGCCTTGGGCGTCGCTGCCGAGGACATCAGCATGGTGCCCAGGCAGCATTCCCGCCTGGACGAGATCGAGCTCACGGTCCACAGCAAGGCGTCCGAGGGCGCTGCCCTGGGCGCCGTCATCGGAGGGCTCCTCGGGGGCGCGCTCGCCGCGATCACGGCCGGAGGCGCGCTGATCATCCCGAGGCTCGACGCGTTCCTGGCGGGGCCCCTCGTCGCGTGCCTCGCTGGCGCGGGCGCCGCCGGCGCGGCCGGCACCCTGCTGGGCGCCGTGCTCGGCGCGCGTCTGCCCGAGTACGAGGCGCGCTGCCTCGACGAGGCCAGCGGCCTGGGCGGTGGCGCGCTGCTCTCGGTCCGGTGCCTGCCCGACGTCTCCCGCAGCGTCGAAGAGGTGCTGAGCGAGAGCGGCGGTCGCCGCATCCGCAAGACGTACAGCCGCAGCGCCTGAGACGGGCGCGGCTCCGGCGCGGCGCGGCCCGGAGCACAATGGGCACCGGCATGGCCGGCGGCGAGCCCGATCGCTCGACGCGCATCGCGTGGCCCCGAGCAGGTCGCGTCGCCGCGCGGCTCGCCATCGCGGTGGCTCGGCACAACGAAGGAGCGCGCAGGTGGCGGCGAGCGCCCGTGGCGCGGCCTCGTGTCGTGCCGCGCCACCGAGCGGTCGTCGCTCTGGGCGAGTCCGTGTCCGGGCGACGCCCCTGGGTGTGCTCGTGTCAGGGCGACGAGCCGAGCTGGCTCTGGGGGCGCGCCTGCTCGTTGAGGATGCTCTCGACCGCCTGGGCCAGGGTGCTCTTCACGTAGCTCCGGCTCGCGAGGGTCCCGAGCCTGCCGAGCACCCGCGGCGTCAGCCCCCCGCCGAGCAGGAACCCGAGCCCGGCCGCCGCCGCGAGCGCGACGTGCGGGTTCTCCCGCGCGAACGCCGAGATCGCCCGCGTGATCTCCGTCGCGTCGAGCCGGCTGAGCGTGTCGTTCACCTTCTCTCGCGCCTCGCCGTCCTGTGTCGCCTCGACCTCGCCTTCCGCCATGCTGACCTCCCTCAACTCAGCCGTGTGACAACCCGTCCGACCAGGTATCCCACCGCAGCCACCGCGCACAGCGTGGCGATGGGGCGCTCTTGCACCAGCGAGACGAGCCGCTCGTCCGCGCGACGGACCTCGCTGAGGACACGAGGAACGGCGGCGGGCATGCTGGTTTGTCCCTCTCGGCGTCCGGGCTCCTGCTCGATGTTTCCATTGACGACCATCGTGGATCCCTCTCCAGCAATGCCCGAACCACCCGAAACGAGTGCATCGGCTGCACGATCCAGGGACCGGCGCAGCCTGGCAGTACGGTCGGGAGGGGAGAGCCAGGAACCGAAGAGAGAGAAGAGGGCGCGATGCGCACGGACGATCGAGCCCTTCCGGGAGGTTCGTGCTCACACGGCGAGCGGCACCGGCCGGCCCCTCACGCGATCCCCCGCGAGCAGCGGGTGCTCCGGAGCGGCCCCGGTACAAGGCACCGCAGAGCGCCTGGTACAGGCGCCGCTCTAGAAGCGGAGGCCGAAGTCGCGGAGCGCGCGGCGCAGCGCACCCGCGCCGTCGCACACGGCGATGCGCTCGGCGTCTGGCATCTGCGCGGCCCTCCGAGGGTCCCCCTTGAACCACACGGCCCGCATCCCCGCCGCGAGCGCGCCATCGACGTCCGCAGCGAGCGAGTCGCCGACGTGGACCACCGCGGCGAGCGGCGCGCCGAGGCGCTCGGCCGTCCATGCGAAGATCTCCCGCCCCGGCTTCTCGAACCCGAGCCGCCCCGAGTCCGCGATCGCCAGGAAATGCGCGGACCAGCCGAGCTCGTCGACCAGATCGGCGAGCCGGCCCTCCGAGTTCGAGAGCACCGCGACCGGCACCCCGGCCTGCCGGAGCTCGATCACGACGTCGATCATCCCCGCGATCGGGCGGCGCCAGAGGTTCTTCCGGGGTTGCTCCGTCCAGAGCCAGTCGACGACCGCATCGAGCGCGTCCGCCGCGACGCCGCCCGCCTCGAGCAGGCGGCGCATCATGATCTTCCACGGGTGCCCGCTGACCCCGCGGCGAATGGCCTCGTTGTACGCGCGCCAGCCCTCGTCGACCGCCGCGTCGAGCTGCTCTCGCGGCGCGACGACGCCCCGCTCCGCGAGGCGGGCGGAGAGCATCCCGGTGTCGAGCTCCACCAGCGTCTGGCCAAAATCGAAGGAGACAGCGGTCGCGGGCTCGTGGCGCATGGCTAGTCGGCGTACATCGCCTCGATCTCGCGCGCAAAGTTCTGGGTCACGTTGCACCGCTTGATCTTGAGCGTGGGCGTCAGCTCGCCGTCCTCGACGGTGAAGCCGCGCGGCAGGATCGCGAACTTCTTGATCGTCTCGGCCTGCGCGAGCTGCCCGTTCACCTCGTCGACGGCCCGCTGCACGCCCTCCCGGACCTCGGGCGCGTCGCGCGGGAGATCCGCGCCGAGCCCGCGCGCGGCCGCGAGGCGCCTCACGGCGTCGGGGTCGGGCACGATCAGGGCCGTGAGGAACTTGCGCCCGTCGCCGATGACCACCGCCTCGGCGATGAGATCGTGGCGCTTCAGCGCGCCCTCGAGGTTCGCGGGGGAGATGTTCTTTCCTCCGGCGGTGATGAGGATCTCCTTCTTCCGCCCGGTGATGTGGAGGAACCCCTCCTCGTCGATCTTGCCGAGGTCGCCCGAGCGCAGCCAGCCATCGACCAGGGCCTCCGCGGTCGCCTCCGGATCCTTGTAGTAGCCGAGGAACACGTTCGGCCCCTTCACGAGGATCTCGCCGTCGTCCGCGATCCTCACGTCGACGCCCGGCACGCTCGGCCCCACGGAGCCGAGCTTCGTCCTGCCCGGCACGTTGTAGCTCGTCGGCCCGCTCACCTCGGACTGGCCGTAGACCTCGGTGATCAGGATATCGAGCGACGCGAAGAACTCGAGGACCTCCTTCGCGATGGGGGCCGCGCCGCTGCTCGCGGCGTGCGCCCGGGAGAGCCCCACGGCGGCCTTCACCTTCGAGTAGACCAGCTTGTCATAGAGGCGGTGCTGCATCGCGAGCAGCGGCCCCGGCGGCTCACCCCGGGCGCGGAGCGCGCTGTACTCCCGGCCGACGCGCCTCGCCTGCTCGATCGTGAGCTTCTGGAAGCCCTTCGCCGCCGAGAGCTTCGCGCTGATCCCGGCCCGGATCTTCTCCCAGATGCGCGGGACCCCGAACAGGACCGTGGGCTGCACCTCCCTGAGGTCGTCCGCGACCGCCTCGAGCGACTCGGCGAAGTAGACGGCCGAGCCGACCGAGGCCGGGAGGTGGACCGTGAACATCTGCTCGGCGATGTGCGACAGCGGCAGGTAGGAGAGCGTGACGTCCCACGGGGACATCGGGATGATGCGCGCCGACACGTCCGCGACCCACGTGAGGTTCCCGTGGCTCAGCATGACGCCCTTCGGCGGCCCCACCGTCCCGGAGGTGTAGATCAGCGCCGCGAGGCCGCCCGGATCGAGCGCGTCGAGCCGCTGCTCGAGCGCCTCGTCCGCGACGCGGCTGCCCCTCTCGAGGAACTCCTCCCAGGAGAGGACCCGCGGGTCGCGCGGGCGCTCCGCGCCGCGCATCATCACCGCCCACTGGAGCTGCGGCAGCCCGTCCCACCGGCTGAGGACCTTCTCCAGCTGGCGCGTGTCCTCGACCAGCACGAGCTTCGAGGCCGCATGGTGGACGATGTGGCGCACCTCCTCGGGCGAGCAGGTCGTGTAGATGCCCGCGGGAGCGCCCCCGACCGCCATGCAGGCCATGTGCATCACCACCCACTCGGGCCGGTTGAAGCCGAGCAGGCTCACCGTGGAGCCGGGCTCGACGCCGAGCGCGATGAGCGCCTTCCCGGCGCGGCGCACCTCGCCCGCGTACTCCCGGAAGCTGGTCATCCTCCAGAAGCCGCCCTCCTTCACATAGTGGGCCGGAGCCTCGGGCCGCGCCTTCGCCTGACCCAGCAAGCGCCGCGGAATCGAGTCGCAAGCCATCGGTCACCTCTCGCCAGCAAATTGTGCGCGAGCAAACGCGACATTCCTACATCTTCAACGCATCCCCTTCGCGCGTCAGGAGCGGCCGGAGGGTGATGCTTCTCACGGTAGCAGGGGCAACGTCAATTTCTTGAGAACGGAACGCTACCGCTCCGCCGGTACGCCCTGCCGGCGCGCGGAAACGATCGCACCCACGCGCCGCTCACAGCGCTGCGCGCGCCCGGCTGCGGGCCGCCGTAGATCGCCGGGTTCGGCTCCGGGACCGACTGGGACGCCGGGGCGCCGTCGACTGGGACGCCGGGGCGCCGTCGACTGGCACGCCGGGGCGCCGTCGACTGGGACGCCGGGGCGCCGTCGACTGGGACGCCGGGCCGCCGTCGCGGGCGAGCCGTCGGCCGCCTGCGCACGGTTGACTTCGCCCGCCGCCAGCTTGACTGCACGTCTTCGGATCAGGACCATTCGGCGGTGAGCGCGCACAAGGGGAGGGGTGGGGAGGCTGACCGGGCGGTGGACTCCGCCCGCAGCGACGAGCTCGCCGCCTCGGGCCCGCCGGAGCATGTGCATGCGGCGCTCGAGACCCGGACCCTGCGCTCCAGGCAGCTGACCCTCCCGGGGCCCACCGAGCCCCCGGCGACCGTCCCGATGCGGCGCCCCGACCGCGACGCGCCGACGGCCGTCGGCCGGGATGCGCCGCCTTCCCCCTCGGACCGGCGCTCGCGGAGCCTCGGCAAGTATCAGTTCATCGCGACGCTCGGGCGCGGCGGCATGGCCGACGTGGACCTGGCCGTCGCGGTGGGGCCGGCGGGCTTCAGCAAGCTGCAGGTCATCAAGCGCCTCCGGCGCAACATCGCCGACGAGCCCGAGTTCCGGGACATGCTGCTCGACGAGGCCCGCCTCGCCGCCCGGCTGAACCACCGCAACGTCGTGCAGACCAACGAGGTCGGCCTCGTGGACGGCGAGTACTTCATCGCCATGGAGTACCTCGACGGCCAGCCGCTGAGCCGGGTGCTCTCCCGCGCGCGCGAGCAGGCGCGCCCGATCCCGCTCGCCGTCTCGCTCTGGATCCTCAGCGAGGTCCTGGCCGGCCTCCACTACGCCCACGAGCTCGTCGACTACGACGGGACGCCGCTCAACGTCGTCCACCGCGACGTCAGCCCCCACAACATCTTCATCACGTACGACGGTCAGGTGAAGATCGTCGACTTCGGGATCGCGCTCGCTGCCCGCCGCGTCGTCGAGACGCAGGCGGGCACGCTGAAGGGCAAGGTCGCGTACATGGCGCCGGAGCAGGCGTTCTCGCCCTCCTCGGAGATCGACCGGCGCGCGGACATCTTCTCGATCGGCGTCATCCTCTGGGAGGTGGTCGCGTCGCGCCGCCTCTGGCGCGGGCTGACCGACCCGCAGATCATCTCGTGCCTGATGCGGGACATCCCCGACGTGCGGACCGCGCGCCCCGAGGTGCCGTTCGAGCTCGCGCGCATCTGCGGCCAGGCGCTCGCCCACGCCCCGAGCAGGCGCTACGCGACGGCCGCCGAGCTCCGGGCGGAGCTCGATCGGTACGCGGAGCGCCTCTCGGAGCAGGTGACCGCGGAGCAGGTCGGCGGGCTCGTGGGCGCGCTCTTCGCCGACGAGCGAGCCGAGATCCGGACGATCATCGATCGCCAGCTCAAGAGGCTGCGCGAGGGCGGCCCCGACGCGGCGAGCGCGGAGCGCTCCGGCCACGCCTCGAGGCTGCCGTCGCTGCCCTTGCACGAGCGCCTCGACTCGTACCCGCCTGCCCCGGAGGAGGGGGCGGCCACCCCCTCGACGCCCGCGGCTCGCCATCGCTCGAGCCCCCCGCAAGGAACGCTGCACGCGGTCGTGCGGCCCGAGCCCACGGCGGCCGCTCCCCCGGCGCCGGCGCCGCGGCGCTCGCGGCTCCCGCTCGTCGCGGCCGCGGCCGTGATCGCGGCGCTCGGCGCCGTCACGCTGTACCTGAAGCTGCGCGATCCGGCGAGAGAGAGCCCCGGCACGCCCGCATCGCCGCCGGCCCAGAGCGCGCCGCTCGCGCAGGCGCCGCCCCCGTCCAGCGCCGCCCCCTCCCCGCCGGCCGCCCAGCGCAGCATGCCGCGCGCGGCGGTGGAGGCGGGGCTCCTCCGCGCCACGATCAAGGCGAGCCCCGCCAGCGCGAGGATCCTCCTCGATGGGGTGGCGCTCCCCTCGAACCCGTTCGAGGGCAAGCTCCTCAAGGACGGCGCCGCGCACCGGATCGAGATCTCCGCGCCGGGCCACGTGACGCAGCGGCGGATGCTCATCTTCGACAGGGACATCGAGCTCGCGGTGACGCTCCACGCCGCGCCGAACCACGCCGCGCCGAAGGCCCCGGCGCCCTCCCCCGCAGCGCCGGCCACCGAGGCGACCACCGCCACCCGGGCCCGATCCGCCGAGCCCGCCTCGCCGCAGCCCGCCGAGCCGGCCTCGCCCCGCCCCGCCGAGCCGGCTTCGCCCCGCCCCGCCGAGGTGGATCCGACCATCCCGCCGCCGAAGCCCGACCCGTACTGACCACGGCCGAGGAACGGCGACTGATCACAGATCCTTGTACCCGGTCGGCGGCTCCTCGAGCTTCGCCGCCCGGGCCACGCCGCGGAACACGTAGTCGGAGTAGCTGTACGGTCCGTCGGACCACACGAGAAAGTCGTCCGCGAGCATCCCGTCCGGCGCCCCGTCGCAGAGCTCTGGCGCCGCGATGATGGGGCCTTCGTTGTAGACCGGCGCCGAGGCGTTCACTTCCTCCTCGGCCTCTTCCATCGCGGCCAGGGCGCCGGCGTGCCGGTCCGCGTCGAGCTCGTCCACCGGGTAGAGCTCCCAGTCGAGCAGCACGAGCTCCGGATGGGGCGGATCGTTCGGAGGAGACGCGAAGGGGGCGTGCGCGGCCTCGGGGAGGCCCGTCCGCGCGAGCGCCTCGAGCAGGCGCGTCCGGTACCGCAGCGCCTCCTCCCCCGGGGTCCAGAACGCCGTGAGCGCCGCGATCACCTCCTCGGTCCTCGCCTCCCGCCAGAGCGACGGATCGCGCGAGCCGAGCTCGAGGCCGCGCTCCTTCCCGAGGCGCGCGTCGAACGCCGCGGCGTGCGGCGCGAACTCGGGCAGCTCGGCCAGCGCGTGATCGACGGACCAGTGGAGCCGATGATCCACCTCGCGCACGTACCGGTGCTTGCCCAGCGAGCGGAGGAGGCGGGCGATCTCGTCGACGGTGCGCGCAGCGAACGACCAGGCAAGCATCATGGGGCAGGGCTCATCGATCCGTGCAGGGGGGCCGTGCAGGGGGTCGCGCGCGAGCTGGCTCACCCGTGTCGATCGGGCCACGGCCGGCGCGGGCGCCGAGCACCTCCGCACGGCGTGACTTTCCATCGCGCGGCCGCGGCGTCGATCACTTCTTGGCGGGGACGTGCCACGCCCCGGCAAACCACACCAGAGATCCGTCTGCGCGGCGTACGGTGGTGGCCGGAGCGAAGTACGCGCCCAGCGGCACGGGCTCCCACCGGCCTGGCAGCCACGCCCAGCGGCGGCTCCTCCACTGCCACTCGCCGTCGATCCAGACGAGCCCGCCGGGTTTCTCGGGCATTTCGATGATCTCGACCCGCGCCGGGGGCGGCGGGTACGGCACGACGATCGCAGGGTCGCTGGGCAGGTGCGGGCCGGTCGGGGGCAGCGGGAGCGAGCTGCCGCAGCCGCCGAGGAGGGCGAGCGCGAGCGAGCCACCGAGTACGCCGTGGGGCAGCGGCTTCATCCGGCGTCGATCCACGAGAGATAGGCGTCGAGGAGGTCGCGACCGAAGAGCAGGCACTCCAGCGTCGCGAGCGCGAGGAACGGGCCGAACGCGATGCGGGCCTGGCCGAACCCTTCGCCGGGCTCCTCCGCGAGCGGATCCAGCGCGAGCTCCTCCTCGGCGGCGGCGCGCTCGTCGGGGGACATCGCCGCGAGCTCCTCGCGGATCTGGGCGCGCTCCAGGCGCACCGCCTCGGGCTCCTCGATGCCGCCGCGCAGCAGCAGCATGGCGATCGCCGCGATCGAGCCCTGGACGGCGCCGGCGCACAGGACGAACAGGGCGCCCCCCCAGCCGAACCAGGCGCCCGCCAGCATGAGGAGCTTCGCGTCGCCGAGGCCCATGCCGACGCGGCCGCGGATCCGCGGGTAGATCACGACGAACGGGAGCCAGACGATGGCGAAGCCGACAGCCGCGCCGAGGAGCGCGTCGTCGAAGCCCATCGAGCGCAGCGACGCGGTGGCGACCCCGAGCACCGCGCCCCCGATCGTGATCGCGTCGGGGATGTACATGTGCTCGAGATCGATGAACGTCGCCGCGAGCAGCCCGAGCGCGAGCGCGAGGTCGGCGGTGTACGTGGCGAGCGCGCGGAGGACCGGCGTCGACCCGGGGAGATCGAGGAGGATGAGCTCGACGATCGCGAGCGACAGGACGCCGCCGGCCGCCTCGACCAGGGGATACCGCGGCGACACCGCCGCCCCGCAGCAGCGGGCGCGGCCGCGCAACAGCAGGTAGCTGAGGACGGGGATGTTGTCGAAGGCGCGGATCGGCGCGCCGCACGCGGGGCAGCGCGAGCCCGGGTGGACGACGCTGAGCTCGCGCGGGACGCGGTGGATGACGACGTTGAGGAAGCTGCCCCAGAGCAGGCCGAAGCAGACCGCGAAGGCGCGGAGGAACCAAGGAGGGAAGTCGGCGAGCGTCACCTTCGGCTCATGTCCTCGGGTTCGACGCGGCGAGCCGGAGCATCATCGTGAGCGCCTGCTCGAGCTCCGCGACGGAGGGCTGCACGGGGTTCTCGGAGAGCGCCGCCTTGAGCTCGACGAGCCGCCCGCCGAGCTCCTGGTAGCGCCGGCGTATGCCCTCGGTCGGCGCCTCGGCCACCCACCGGCGCACGATCTCCCGCAGCTCGTCCAGATCGCTGCCGGCGAGGAGCCGCGCCATCTGGGAGGCCATCGGATCCGGTGCGTCGTCCACGCCCTGCCCCATCCCGGCCAGCATAGCGCGGGCACTTTGACGGGCGAGGGGTCCTGCGACATAAGGCGAAGCGCTTCGAGGAACCGTGCGGACGACGACGCCTGAGCTTGCCCTGATCCTGCTGGCCGCCATCGCCGGGGGGGCCGGGTGCGACCGCGGGGCGCCGCGGCAGGCCGAGGAGCAGCGCCCGGACGGCGGCGCCCCTTCGGCGCCCGCGCCGCAGGGGAAGGTGCTCGAGGCGGCCGAGAACGAGGCGCCCGCGGCCAGCGCGAGGCCGCAGGCGGGCGCCGCGGCCCAGGCGGGGCCCGCGCGCATCGAGATCCCCGCCGGGAAGCTCGTCGCGGGCAGCACGCCCGGGGACAAGGGGCGCGACCCGACGCTCGAGCCGGCGTTGCTCGCGGTCGAGCTGGGCGGCTTCACCATCGATCGCTACCTGTACCCGAACGATCCCGCGCAGCCCCCGCTCACCGGCGTGACGCGGGCGCGCGCCTCCGAGCTCTGCCAGCAGGCCGGCGGGCGGCTGTGCACCGAGCTCGAGTGGGAGCGCGCGTGCAAGGGCCCCGAGGGGACGCCCTACGCGGGCGGCGCGGCGTGGGACCCGGCGTGCGCCAAGGCGCCGACGTCGTGCGCGTCGGGGTTCGGCGTCGTCGGCATGGGGGCCGCGCTGCGCGAGTGGACCGCGAGCGACGTCGCCCCGATCGAGGACCTCCAGCCCAAAGCGGCGTCGGTGCGAGGGGCCACGGCGAGCGCGAGCGGCGTCGATCACCGGTGCGCGCGCCGCGCCGCGGTCGACCCGGCCGCGTCGGGCGACGACATCGGCTTCCGCTGCTGTCACGGGGCGCCGAACGCGGCGACGATCCCGTCGCCGCAGTGGCAGCAGACGTTCCGGCGCGCGGAGATCAGCCCGCAGCAGGTGACGGAGCTGCTCGCGTCGGTGCGGCAGCTCCGCGATCTCGGCGGGGACATCTCGTTCTTCAAGGAGCCGGACGACGTGAGCGTCGTGCTCCGGCGCGGCCGGACGCGCCTCTCGCCGGGCGGCACCCCGGCGAACCCGCCGGAGTCGATCCCGCCCCCGAACACGACGCTCACCACGTCGCCGCTGCTCTGGAACCCGGTGCCGGGCGAGGAGGTGCTCGTGGTGACGGGCAAGTCCGACGACGACTCGTTCATCGTCGCGTTCCTGAAGCTCCCCGGAGATCGCTACCGGATCGCGTCGTCGATGCTGCTGAAGGGCGAGCGGGGGCCGATCGCGCTCGGCTACAACGGCTACGTGCGGCGGCGGCTCGGGTGGGCGACCTGCTGGGACTGCCGCGGCGAGTCGGGCAACATCACCTACCGGGACGATCACCGCGTGGTGATCACGCAGCGGTGAGCGCGCGTCAGCGCAGGTCGCGGGCCAGCCTGCGCCGGCGCCTCACCCGCCGTCGCCGAGCAGGGCGTGCCGGTACGCCGTGGCGTACTCGATGATCCGCTCGAGCGCGTCGGCGAACTCGGATTGATCGAGCGACTCGGTGGGCATCTCCGCGCACAGCAGGATCTCGTCGCGATGGTCGAGGGCGAACTTGGCGACCCGCATGTCGCGGTTGGCCTCGAGCAGGTAGCGATGCAGCCCGATCCGCTGGCCGGCGTCCTCGACCAGGGGATCCGGGCCCTCGTCGCCTCCCGAGCAGCCCTGCGGGTCGATCTCGTCGAGCACGCCGAACATCGAGAGCACGACCCAGTTCTCGGTGCACTGGACGTAGAAGGGCGGCAGCTCGACGATCCCCTCCTCGCGCGGACGGATGCGCAAGGTCGACGGCTGCTCCAGCTCGGCGCTGTAGCCGATCTCCTCCGTCCAGCGCTGCAGGGTGGTCACGTCGATCACGGGCTCCCGTGATCGCCCTGCGGCCGCCGGGGATCAAGACGCGGCGCGCGGGGCCGCCCGGTTGCTACAGGGCGAGGACGGCGGCCTCTCCCCGGGCGGCGATCTTCGCCGCGATGAGGCTGAGCAGCGCCTGCCTCCGCTCCTCGAGCTCCACGAGGGCGCGCGGCGGCACCAGCTCCTCCTCGATCCCGCCGCCGCCGGGGCGCAGCGCCGCCGCGGCCTGCTCGGGACCGAAGCGCAGGAGCGCGTCGTGGAGCGCGCGGGGAAACCGCGCCGCTTCGACCAGGCGCTCGAGCTGTCGATCGAGCTCGCGCGCCTTCACGTGCGGCGGGAAGGCGCTCGCGTTGGCCTCCAGCACCAGCGCCCCCGCGCCCACGTCGATGACGATCTCCTTGCGGAGGCCGTTGCCGGCCAGGTAGTCGAGCGCGAGCATCTCCAGGTAGCCGCGGAGGATCGAGGCGCGCTCGCCGCGCGCCGGCGATCGAGAGCGCGCCCAGCGCGCCCACACGTCGAGCTCGGGCGCGTCGTCGAAGCGAACCGATCGCAGGCGGGCCGCCGCCCAGCGCGGGCCGGGCGGGCCGGGAGCGGGCGACTGGACCAGGGCGTCGACCGTCCCGTCGTTCATGACCGCGAAGCGACGCAGCAGCCTCCGTCCGCCGGGCTCACGGCCGACGAGCGCCGCGAGCTCGCCGATGCCGATCCGGCGCGCCGCAGCGGCGGGCACCACGTGCGCGTCGAGCGCCCTCGCGAGCCGGTAGAACGCGAGGGGCCGCCGGAATCCGAGCGGATCCTTCTTCAGCGCCGGCGCGAACCTCACCTTGATCTCGCGCGCGGGCGCGCCGCTGTCGGCAGCGCCGAGCGCCAGCGTGGCCTCGAAGCGGCCCTCGCCCCGCTTGCCCGCAGGTCGCAGCGCGCGCAGCGGCGCGCGCTTCAGGGCACGCGCGAGCTGCTCCTCGTCGAGCGCGCTGGCCCGCGGCGCGGAGCGCGCCGGCGCGCTGCCCGGCGGGCGCGCCGGCGGCGGCCCGATCGCGGGCGCGACCTCGGCCTCTGCCAGCGCCGCGATCGAGCCGGCCGGCGCGCCGCTCCGCTCGGCCTCCGGTCGCGCGCACGCGGCCGCGAGCAGCGCCGACGCGATGAGCAGGCGCCCCGGAGACCAGCGGCCCGCGCTCGCCGCGCGCTCGCCTGGCGCGCGGCGGATCATCCGTTCTTCGCGAGCCCGCGTGGCACCTCCGGCGAGGGCGCATCGCTCGCCGACGAGCCGCTGAAGACGCGCTCGAGCAGGAACTGCTCGATGCGCTCGATGACCATCTTCTTGCGCTCCAGCGGAACCACGTGCGTGCCACCGGCCACCATCATCAGCTCGCCGCGCGGCAGCGCCGCCGCCATCTCCTCGGCGAGGCGAGGCGGGGTGAACGTGTCCCGATCGCCGGCGATCACCAGCGCCGGCACGTCGATCCGCGGGAGCAGATCGGCGGCCGAGTGCTCGCCAGCGCTCTGCAGCATGTGGAGGAACATCGAGAAATCAATGTCGACCATGTGCCGCATGTACGGCAGCAGATCCGACGGGGTGATCGCGCTCGCGTCGACCTCGCGGGCGAGCAGCGCGATCCGCAGCGCCATCGGCGCCGGCACGCGGCTCCAGATCGCGCGCGCGATGTGCGGGTACGCGTCGACCTGCGCGATCACGCGCGGCAGGAGCTGCGCGAGCACGTCCGTGCCCTTGAAATGGTGCGTGATCCGGCCGGACGAGCCGCAGATCAGCACCAGCCCGCGCACGCCCTCGCGGTGGGTCCGCAGGTGCTCGAGCGCGACCTGGCAGCCCATCGAGTGCCCGAAGAGCACCACGGGGCCGCCGCCGATCGCCGCGCGCACCGCCGCGAGATCGCTCGCGTGGTCGCGCAGATCGATCGCCTGCGGGTCAGCGGGCAGGCTGCTCCGACCGTGGCCGCGGTAGTTCCAGTGGGCGACGTTGACCGTGCGGGCCAGGTCGTCCCACAGGTACTTCCAGATGAAGCCGTCGCATGCGATGCCGTCGCAGAGCACCGCCGTCAGGCGTTCAGAGCCCGCCCCAGCCCCGCCGGCGAGGCTTTCGATGCCGCCGGGACCTTCCCGGTAGCGGACATAGATCCGCGTGCCGTCCTTCCCGGCGGCAAAGAGCTCTCGAACCATCGATTCCCGAGCGACGCGGCGTACGCGAGGCCCGCGGCGAGGTTAGTCGCCGCTGTCCTCGTCGTCAGCCACGTCATTGACACTCGGAAGCTTTTTGATGTCTATCCGCGCCAGCTTCCAGGCGCGCTGCACGACCCAGGAGAGCGAGCGGTCCAGCCGCGCCGCTTCCTCTTTGATTTCCTGCAGCATCGACTCCGGAAAGTAGAGGCTCTGCTTCCGCTTGTCCGTCTTCGAGGCTTCGTTGTTCTTTGCCAGCGTGTCCTTGTCGGTCATACGCTCTTGGGGCTCCTCCCGATCCGCCACAGAGGAGCACCTTAGCGTACGGTGCACTTCCGTGGAAAGCATTCGTTTTTCCATGATGCCGATTCCGGCCACTATGTATGTAACACCGCGACAGGCGCTCTGCGTCAGAGCTCCGGAAATGCAATCTTCCCCGCAATCGCGCTCGCCGCGACGATCAGGGGACTGGCCAGGTAGACCTGCCCGGGGCCGCTCCGGCCCGGGAAGTTCCGGTTGATCGCCGAGACCGTGACCTGCTCCTTGCGGCTCGAGACGCCCGGCCCGGCCTTGATGCACGCGCCGCAGGAGGGGTCGACGAGCTCGGCGCCGGCCCGCTCGAAGATCTCGAGGTAGCCGTTCGCCTCGGCGTAGCGGCGGATCTCCTGCGAACCGAACTGGATGTACAGGTGCACGCCCTCGGCGACGCGCTTGCCCTGCTCCACCGCGCGGCGCAGCACGGCCGCGTACATGTCCATGTCCGCCTTCTTGCCGCCCGTGCACGAGCCGCCGTACGCGATGTCGATCTTGACGTCACCGCCCGCGATCTCGCGGAGCGACCGCAGCGGCACGCCGTTGCGCGGATCGCCCGGCGTCGCGACCATCGGCTCGATGGAGGAGAGGTCGACGTCGAACGTCGCCGCGTACTCCGCGCCGGGATCCGCGCGCACGATGCGCGCGCGCACGTCGTCCGCGGCGAGCCCGCGCCGCGCGACGAGGTAGCGCACGATCTCCTCGTCGGCCTCGATGATCCCGGTGAAGCCGCCCGCCTCGACCGCCATGTTGGTGAGCGTCGCCCGCTCGTCGAGGCCCATCGCGCGGACGCCCTCGCCCGCGAACTCGAGCACCTTGCCGATGCCCTGGCCCGTCTTCCAGAACGGCTGCGAGAGCAGGGAGAGCATCACGTCCTTCGCCGTGACCCCCGGCCCGAGCCGCCCGGTCAGGTTGAAGCGCACCGACTGCGGCACCGCCACGCGCACGTCGCGCGTGAGCCACGCGTTCGCCATGTCGGTCGAGCCCACGCCGAAGGCGAAGCACCCGAGCGCGCCCGCCATGCAGGTGTGCGAGTCGGTCCCGGCCACGATCTGCCCCGGGAGCGCGAGCTCCTCGATCACCTTGTTGTGGCAGATGGCCTCGGAGCCCACGGTCCTGCCGTCGCGCTCGACCTCGCCGTAGAGCTTGATCCCGTGCCGCTCCGTGAACGCCTGCTGCACCGTCGCGAGCGAGGCGGCCTGCTCCCTGAGGCCGAGCTTGAGGTGCGCCTCCGGCATCACGCGGTCGAGGAACGTGAGGTGATCGCGGAAGGCGAAGACGCTCTCGGGCTCGCTCACGACCGCGTCGGGCCCGAAGCCGGCCCGGAAGAGCGACTCGGCCATGGGCGTGACGTACTCGTGCGAGAAGCGCACGTCCACGCGGACGAAGAGCGCGTCGCCGGGCTTCACCGCAGGGGCGCCGATCTCGCCCGCCGCGGCGTCCACGATCGCGTGCGCCGCGATGATCTTCTCGCACAGGGTCATCGGCCGCGGCGGCGTGGCGAGCGTCGGCGGCGAGACCTCCCCGGCCAGGCGCGCCTTGTTGTAGGCGAACAGGCCCCCGTACTCGACGACGTCGGCGCTGATCGGGTCGAGCCCGCGGGTGAACTCGCCGATGGGGATCTCCTCGCCCCGCGCGATCCGGTCGAGCAGCGAGAAGTCGGTCGTCGTGAGCAGCCCGATGTTCTGGCAGTTCTGACCGTAGATCTTCTCGATGCTGCGCGCGACGACGAGCTGGATCCCGGCCTCCCGCTCCGAGTACGGCGCCGTCTCCCGCGAGCTGCCGCAGCCCTTCGAGCGCCCGCTGACGATGACCCCGAAGCCGCCGTCCTTGATGGCGTCGCGCTCGATGAGCCCGCCGCGCAGCCCGACCAGGCAGTACCGGGCGAGCGTCTCGTCGTAGTAGTAGCAGACCCAGCCCGGCGTCAGCTCGTCGGTCGAGATGTTGTCGATCAGCGCGTGCCGCTCGGGATCGAAGCGCAGCGCGCCGCCCGAGAGCTGCTGCTTCAGGAGCTCCGGGTCCTCCGTCAGGTAGAGGATCCTCCCGGTGACTTGAACGGACGTGCGGCGCGGGATGGGCATCTGGACCTCGCCCCCCCGGCGCGCAGGGCAGGCGCACCGGGGACCTGGACACACCTAGTCGCTCTGCGCGGGGGCGCCAATCCTGGTCTGCTCGCCGCGCGCGGGGTGCGTAGCGGCGTGCGCCGCGTAACGCTCCGCGCGCTCACCGCGGCGGCGAGAAATCCAGCGTCGGCGCGGCGTGCGGCGCGGGGCAGCGCGCCTTGACGGCGCACCGGGGAGGTGGTGTCTTCGCGGCCGCGGCCGGGCCGCGAGCGATGACCCGACCCACGATTTCCAGCGTCCCCGTCGCGATCCTCGGCGCCGGCCTGACGGGCATGGCCGCCGCGTACCACCTCGGTCGAGCCGGCGTCCCCCACCGCGTGTTCGAGCGCCTGCCCCGGCCGGGCGGCCACGCGATCACCACCGTGGACGACGGTTTCCGCTTCGATCGGACAGGCCACCTCCTCCACCTGCGCGACCCGGCGACCCGCGAGCTCGCCCTCGGCTGGATCGGCCCCGACGCGCTGGAGATCGAGCGTCGCTCGATGGTGTGGTCGAACGGCACGTACACCCGCTATCCGTTCCAGGCGAACACCTTCGGGCTACCGCCGGCGGTCGCGTACGACTGCCTGCGCGGCTTCATCGAGGCGCGCTTCGCGCCGCGCGGGCCCGAGCCCAGGAACTTCGAGGAGTTCTGCCTGGCGCATTTCGGCGAGGGGATCAGCCGGCACTTCATGCTCCCCTACAACAGCCGCCTCTGGGGGGTGCACCCGCGCGAGATCACCGCCGACTGGTGCTCCCGCTTCGTCCCGATACCGAAGCTCGAGGACGTGCTCGCCGGGGCGGTCGGGCTGAACGACAGGGAGCTCGGCTACAACGCGCGGTTCCTCTACCCGCGGCTCGGCATCGGGCAGCTGACGCGGGGGCTCGCGCGGGCGCTCGCCGAGCAGCGGCCGCGCGACGCCGGCGCGCCCGCGATCGAGCTCGGCCGCGCCCCCACGGCGATCGACTGGCGCGCGCGGGAGCTCGTGTTCGACGACGAGATCGTCCGTTACGACGTGCTCATCTCCTCGGCGCCGCTGCCCGTGCTGGTGCGGCTCCTGTCGGACGCGCCCCGGGCCGTCGGCGAGGCGGCCGCCCGGCTGCGCTGCACGCACCTCCACTACCTCGACGTGGCGCTCGACGCCCCCTGCGGGAAGCCGCTGCACTGGGTGTACGTCCCGGAGGAGAAGTACCCGTTCTACCGCGTGGGCTGCTACTCGAACTTCTCCCCGGCGATGGCGCCGCCGGGAAAGGCCTGCCTCTACGTCGAGCTGGCCGACCGCGCCGAGCCCGAGCTCGCGACGCTGCTTCCCCGCGTCGCGGACGGGCTCGTCGAGATGGGGCTCATCCCCTCCCCGGGCGCCATCCGCTTCGCCCGGACGCGCCGCATCGACCACGCGTACGTCGTGTTCGATCACAGCTACTTCGCGTCGCTGGGGGCCGTGCGGCCGTTCCTGCAGAGCCAGCGCATCGTCTCGTGCGGGCGCTACGGCGGCTGGAACTACTCCTCGATGGAAGACGCGCTCCACTTCGGGCGCGACGCGGCGGCGGAGGCGCGGGCGCTCCTCGGAGGCGCGCCGTGAGCAGCGCGGGGTCCGGCCCCGGCGACGCCGGCGAGGCGCCGGAGGTCTCGATCGTCATCCCGATCTACAACGAGGAGGCGATCCTCCACGCGGCCGTGGTGGACCTGCGCGAGCGGCTCTCGCCGCTCGGCTGGCGCTGGGAGCTCGTGCTCGCGGAGAACGGCTCGCGCGACGGGACGCTCCGCATCGCCGGCGAGCTCGAGCGCAAGTACCCGGAAGTGCGGCGCTTCTCGATCGGCGAGCCGAACTACGGGGCGGCGCTCCGCGCGGGCATCGAGCGGGCGCGCGGGCGCTTCGTGCTCTGCGACGAGATCGACCTGTGCGACGCGGATTTCCACGCCCGGGCCGTCGACATGCTGCGGGAGGGCGGCGTCGACATGGTGATCGGCTCGAAGCTGCTCCCGGGGGCGCGCGACGACCGCCCGTGGGCGCGGCACGCGGCGAGCCAGATCTACAACGGGCTCCTGCGCGCCGCGCTCGGCTTCCGCGGGACGGACACCCACGGGCTCAAGGCGTTCGTCCGCGAGCCGCTGCTCGGGATCGTGCGCGACTGCGTCGTGGACAAGGACGTCTTCGCCAGCGAGCTCGTCATCCGCGCCTACCGGGCGGGCCTCCGGCTCGAGGAGATCCCCGTGCGCGTGCTGGAGAAGCGGCGGCCCTCGATCAACCTCACGCGGCGCGTTCCGAACGTGCTCCGCAGCCTCGTGAAGCTGACCTGGGCGATCCGGGTCCGCGGCTGACGGCCCGGCCCGGACCTTGGCGGGGGGCGCTGCGCGCCGGGAGCTCCCCTCCGGGGCCTGGCTTGCGTTCCGGCGAGCCCCTCTCGTGGCTCGCCGGAACGCAAGCCCCTCCGGCGAGCCCCCGGCGCGCAGCGCCCTCCGCCAAGGTCCGGGCCGCTCGTGAAAAATTTCTGGCATGCTATACGCCCTCCAGTGACGATCCTCCCTTCAAGCGCCGCAACACCGGCTCGCCGCGCCGGCACCGACGTGGACGTGGTGGTGATCGGGGGCGGGGTGAACGGCGTGGGCGTCGCGCGCGATGCGTCGCAGCGGGGCTTGAAGGTCGCCCTGTTCGAGCGCAACGATCTCGCCTTCGGCGCGAGCGGGAACTCGAGCGGCATGATCCACGGCGGGCTCAGGTACCTGACCAGCGATCCGCACGTGACCGAGACGTCGTGCCGCGACTCCGGGCACATCCAGGCGATCGCGCCGCACCTGCTCTTCCGGATCCCCTTCCTCGTGCCGTTCGAGAACGCGGCGCGCGCGCGCGTCCTCTACACGCTCGCCGACGCGTTCTTCGAGGCGTACGACGCCTACCAGCCGCTCAAGCGCGGCAAGCCGCACGCGCGCCTGTCGTCCGACGAGCTCAGGACGCTGGAGCCCGGGCTCCACGGCGACCTCGCGGGCGGCTTCAGCTTCGACGAGTGGGGCATCGACGGCGCCCGGCTCTGCGTCGCCAACGCCATCGACGCGATCGAGCGGGGGGCGAAGGTGTACGTGGGGCACACGGTGGAGCGGATCGAGCGCCGCGAGGACACCGGCGAGATCCTCGCCGTGCGCTACCGCGATCTCAGGACCGGCGAGGGCGGGCGGCTCCGCACGAGCGTGGTCGTGAACGCGACCGGCGCGTGGTCGCCGATCACGGCGTCGCTCGCGGGCCTGCCGGCCGCGAGCTCGCGGGTGCGGCCCGGCAAGGGCATCCACGTCGTGTTCGACCGTCGCCTCACGAACTACGCGATCATGGGGACGACGATCGACGGCCGGCAGATCTTCCTCGAGCCGTGGGAGAACATGAGCGTCGTCGGCACGACCGACGACGATTTCTACGGCGACCTCGATCAGGTCCGCGCGACGAGCGAGGAGGTCCGGTACCTGGTCCAGGGCATCGCCCGCGTGTTCCCGCAGATCCGCGAGGCGCGCGCGATCGGCACGTTCGCGGGCGTGCGGCCCACGATCCACGCGTACGGGCCGACCGAGGACGACCTCTCGCGCGAGCACCAGATCATCGACCACGCGGCGCACGGCGCGCCGGGGCTCTACTCGATGATCGGCGGCAAGCTGGCCAGCTTCCGGCTCTTCGCCGAGCAGATGACCGACGTCCTCGCGCGGCGCTTCCAGCTCGGCGCGCGCTGCGCGACGCACACGACCGCGCTGCCCGGCGGCGACCGCCCGGCGGACGCGCTCGCGCTCGCGCGGCGGCTGGAGGTCGACGCGGTGGCCGCGCGCCGGCTGGTGTACCGGCACGGCTCGCGCGCGCTCCGGATCGAGGAGCGCGTGCGCGAGCGGCCGCGCGAGGCGGCCACGGTGTGCGCCTGCGAGCCCGTCATCGAGGCCGAGGTGCGCTATGTCCTCCGGCACGAGCTCGCCCGGAGCGTCGCCGACGTCGCGCGCCGCACGCGCCTCGGCCTCGGCGCGTGCGGCGGCATGCGCTGCGCGGCGCGGTGCGGGCAGATCGTGGCGCAGGAGCTCTCGCTCCCGCCGCGCGAGGGCGCGCGGCAGGCGATGGAGTTTCTGTCGCGGCAGGCGACGACGCGCGCCGTCGCGCTCGGCCCGGAGCAGGCCCGGCAGGAGGCGCTCGCCATCGCCAGCGTGCGGTCGGAGCTCGGCGCGCCCGCGGGCGACGAGGCGGCCCTCTCGGCGCGCGAGGAGGGCGAGCCGCGGGCGCCGCGCCCCGCGAGGGACCTGGAGGAGAGGGCATGGCGCGATCGATCGTCGTGATCGGCGCCGGCGTGGCCGGCCTCGCCGCGGCGTGGAGCGCGCGGCGGCGCGGGGCGCAGGTCACCGTGATCTCCGCGGGCGTCGGGGAGACGGCGCTCGCGGGCGGCGCCGTGGACGACGTCCCGTGGGACCAGCTCGAGCGGGCCGCGCGGCTGCTCGGCGGCGACCTGCCCGCCGGCGATCTCGCGCCCGCGGCGAGGCAGTTCGCGGCGGAGCTCGGCCTGTGGGACGTGCCGCAGGCGGCGGCCGCGCGCCTCGCGACCGTCGCCGGGCGGATCCGCCCGGCCCGCGCGCGGGATCGCGCGCTGCTCGATCTGGGCCCGCTCCGCCGCACGCGCGTCCTCGTGCCCCGCGCACCGCGCGGCGCGT
Source organism: Sorangium sp. So ce1036 (assembly GCF_051369805.1). Classification (NCBI taxonomy): domain Bacteria; kingdom Pseudomonadati; phylum Myxococcota; order Polyangiales; family Polyangiaceae; genus Sorangium; species Sorangium sp. So ce1036. The sequence continues at coordinate 776,070 of NZ_JBBMOX010000002.1, read as the reverse complement.
GGGACGCCGACGCGCTCGCGGCGTCGCTCGCGGACGAGCCGTTCGCCCGCGCGCGGGGGCTCCGCTTCCTGCCGGTCGACGCGCCGATCCTGCGCTTCGACGACGAGCGGCGGATCCCGGACGGCGACCTCGCGGCGCGGCACGACGACCCGGCGCGGCTCTCGTGGCTGCTCGAGCGGCTCCGCGAGGCGCTCGAGGGCGCGGGCGGCGCGGGGGCGATCCTGCTCGGCCCGTGGCTCGGCGCGCGCGCCCCGCGGGCCGAGGCGCTGTCGGCTCGCCTCGGGGTCCCGGTGGGCGAGGCGCTGGTCGGCGCCGGCTCGCCGGCGGGGCTGCGCTTCGAGGCGGCGCGCGACGCGCTGCTCGCCGCGATCGGGGCGACGCGGCGCCACGGCCGCGTGCGCGCGGTGGGGGCGCGCCGCGACGGGCCGGGGGATCGCGCCGAGCGCGTCTCGGTCCACGTGGAGGGCGACGACGCGCCGCTCGAGGCGGACGCCGTGATCCTGGCGATCGGCGGCCTCGCCGGCGGGGGCGTCGCGTACGCCCCGCCGGAGCGCGGCGCCGGCCATGACCTCGCGGCGCGCGGGGCCGCGCCGTTCGCGCTCTCGATCGCGGCGCCCGTCACGCTGGGTGACGCGCGCGGGCCGCTCGGCGTGGTGAGCTCCATGCAGGGCCCCGAGCTCGACGTCATCGCGTGGCCCTGCGGCGAGCGCCCGGGCGCGCTGGAGACGGTGGGCATCCGGTGCGAGGGCGTCCGCGCGGCCCCCGGGGTGCTCGCGGCCGGGTCGGTCGTGGCCGGGCGGGCGCGCACCGTGCTCGACGCGGTGACGACCGGGCTGCGCGCCGGCGCCGAGGCCTGACGGCGTCGAGGCGTGGCGCGACGCCGGAGAGGCGTCAGCGGGTCGCCGGCATCTCGCGGAGGAGCTGCTGGTAGCCGACGGCGAGGGCGAAGTCGGTTCCGCGGGTCGGATCGGCGGGCACGTCGCCGTCGGGGGCGCGCGCGTCGGCCGGCCCCGTGGGCTTCTCGATGAGCACGGCCCTCGGCGCGCCGGCGGCGATCTCGCCCTCGGCGGGGAGGTGGCCCTCGAGATCGCGCTCGCGGAGGATGGCGGCCGAGACCTGCTGCTCCGGGCTCTCGATGACGATGTCCGGCCGGATGCCCTGCGCCTGGATCGAGCGCCCCTTCGGCGTGTAGTAACGCATCGTCGTGAGCCTCACCCCGGCGCCGCCCGGCAGCTCGAAGATGGTCTGCACCGACCCCTTGCCGAAGGTCGTCGCGCCGACCACCGTGGCGCGCCCGCTGTCCTGCAAGGCGCCTGCGACGAGCTCGGCGGCGCTCGCGGAGTACTCGTTCACGAGCGCGACGACGGGCAGCGCGGCGAACGCGCCGCCCGCGTGCGCGCTCGCCTCGTCGACGACCCTGTCGCGGTGGCGGGTGGAGTAGATCGTCCCCGACGCGAGGAACTCGTCAGCCACGGCCTCTGCCTCGTCGACGAGGCCGCCGGGGTTGTTGCGCAGGTCGAGGATCACGCCGGCGAGCGGCGCCTTCGAGGCGGCGCGCAGCCTCGCCGCGGCGCGGAGCAGCTCCTCGTGGGTGCCGTCCTGGAACTGCTTCACGCGGACGTACGCGACGTCGCGCTCGAGGCGCTTCGCCGCGACGCTCGTGACGTGGATCCGCTCCCGGGTGAGATCGATCGTGAGCGGCTCGGCGACGCCCTGCCGGCGGATCGTGAGCTTGACCCGGGTGCCGGCGGGCCCGCGCATGATCTTCACGAGCTTGTCCAGGCGCTCGCCGCGCACGGGGCGCCCGTCGATCGCGAGGATCTGATCGCCGGACCGGATGCCCGCCCGCGCCGCGGGCGAGCCCTCGATCGGCGCGATCACCGTGATGACGTCGTCCCTCGTGTCGACCTCGATGCCGACACCTCCGAACGTCCCCCCTGTGTCCTCCTGGAACAGGGCGAACTCGGCGGCGTTCATGTAGGCGGAGTGGGGATCGAGCTCGGCGACCATGCCCTTGATGGCGCCCTCGATGATCTTGCTCCGCTGCGCCGGCTCGACGTACTGGTTCTCGACGAGCACGAGCACGCGCGCGAGCTGCGCGAACGGCGCGTAGGGGCTCTGCGCCTGGGTGCTCGCGCCCGCGAGGTGGGACGTCACGGCACCTCCCGCGAAGGCCGCCGTGACGAGCCCGATGGTGCGCATCCATCTCGAGAAACGTCGCATCCGCCGACCATAGCAGCGGCGCGGCCGGCCGCGCGCGGGGCGCCCGTGCGCAGGCCGCGCTCGCGCAGCCATCGCGTGGGGGCGCGGGCGCGCGGGCGCGCCGGCCCGGCGCCGTGTCGACCAGGACGCCGAGACCGGCCGGCGCCGCGCGCCAGCACGGGCATACTGCCCGGCCAGTCGAAGGCACACGCGGCGCCCAAGGTCCAGGCGCATGGTTTGTCCTAGAAGAAGTGTTCGGCTATCTTCGCGCGCCTGAACGTGGAACTTGCCTCCTTAGCGCCCTGCTACGCGTCCGCGAAGCGGGGCTCGCCGCGAGGGGCGCCTCCCGCCGGGACAGCCAGTGGCGGTCGCGAGGGGCTGGCCGCGGCTGCGCTGTCGTCCGTGCGCTGGAGACAACTCGCACCCCGAGGCGGCTAGGATGGCCAAACCCACCGATCGTGAGCTCGTCGATCAAGCTCGGAGCGGAGACGCCCAGGCCTTCGGGGTGCTGGTTCGTCGATATCAGAAGCGGATCTTCCGGCTGGCGTTCCATCTCGTCCGCTCGGGCGCGGAGGCGGAGGACGTGACCCAGGAGACGTTCGTCCGGGCCTACCAGGCGCTCGATCGGTTCGACGGCCGGAGCGAGCCGTTCACCTGGCTCTACCGGATCGCCGTGAACCTCTCGCTCAACATGATCCGGGCCCGCAAGCCGAGCAGGAACTCGACCCCGTCGGACGATCCGCGGATCGAGTCTCTGCTGCTCGAGACGCGCCCGAGCCACGGCGTCGATCCGGCCGCGACGACGCAGCGGCGCGAGCTCGCGGCGGCGCTCTGCGAGGGCATCGACGCGCTCTCGGACACGCTGCGGACGACGTTGATCCTCGTGTGCATCGACGGCGTGCCGCACGACGATGCCTCCAAGATCCTGGGTTGTCCGGAAGGAACAGTCGCCTGGCGCGTCCACGAGGCGCGCCGCAAGCTCCGCGCGTACCTCGCGGAGCGCGGTTTCGGAGGGGACGCCGAATGAACGTCACCAGCAGCAAGCTCGACCTCGACGGGATGCTCCACGGATGGCCTGCCACCGACGACGACGAGGCGGCGTGGGAGGCGCGAGCAGCTCGGATCGTCGAGGCCGCCACGTCGCGGCGCCCGGAGGACACGGCCGAGCTGGCCAGCCTCCTCGCGGCCCCTGATCTCGCCCCGGAGCCGGGCGAAGCGCAGATCGAGGACATCACGCACGGAGCCCCTGCAACGGGAGAGCACGGCGCCATGGCGCCCCGATCCGGCGCAGCCGGGGCCGCGAGCGCCTCGCGGCCGCCGGAGAGGAAGCGCCCGTCGTTGAAGGAGATCGCCGAGCGGGCCAGCCAGGCGTCGGGCCGCACGAGCAGCGCGCCCGGGGTGGGCAGCGCGGCGCTCGTGACGCCGCTGCCGTCCAGCCGCAGCGCCCTGACCACGCCGCTGCCGTCATCGGGCCGCGCGTCCACGCCGCTGCCGCCCTCCGGCCGCGGCTCGACGCCGCGCGGCTCGCTCCCCTCCACCGGCCGTGGGTCGTCGCCTTCGCTGCGCCCGGCCGAGAGGGTGGCCGAGGATTCAGGGGTCATCGATCTCAACCGGCTCAGCGCGTCGGCGGCCCAGGAGCAGGTGGACGCCGCCGAGCAGGCGCAGCCTGGCACGGCCGACCCGCTCGACGGCGAGAGGCCCGCGGAGGTCGCCGCGGTGTCCGCGGGGAGGCGGCGCGCTCCGGCCCGCGCCTCCGCGGCCGAGGCCTCGGCCCGGCGAGTGTCCGGCGGGATGATCGCCGGCGCGGCCGTGGCAGCCCTCGGCATGGCCGCGGCGGTCACGATGATGTTGCGGACGCCCGCGGCCGTGCCGCAGCAGGAGAGCGCGGCAGCGCCGCCTGCCGCCCCGGCGACGCCGGCGCCTCCCGTCGACGAGCAGGCCGCGCCGACCGCACCGGCAGCGCCCGCCCCGATCGCCGCCGCGCCGGCGGCGGCCGCGGCGAACGCGGAGAAGAACGCGGTGACCGAGCAGCCGCTCGTCCCAGCGGAGGGGAAGCTCGCCGTGTTGCCCAAGGCGAGGACGCCGACCGGCGCGCCGGCCGTTGCCCCCGCGCCGGCGGCGCCTGCGGCGGCCGCCGCGGCGCCGAAGGCGGAGCCGGGCAAGGTGGCGGCCGCGCCGGCCGCGACCGGCGAGGCGGAGGACCTGTCGTCCGCCATGCAGGCCGCGGTGGGCTCTGATGGGGCCAAGAGCCCGTCGGTCGTGTCCGAGGCGCCGGTGCCTGCTTCGGGTCCGCTCCGGCAGCAGCAGAACATTCCCGAGCAGCCGTCGCAGGGATCGGTCCAGGCCGCGCTCGGTCCGGTCATGGGTGGCGCGAGGGCCTGCGTGGCGGGCGCCGACGGCGTGTCGCGCGCGCAGATCACGTTCTCGTCGTCAGGCGCGGTGAGCAAGGTGACCGTGAGCGGCTGGGCGGCGTCGAACGGCCAGTCGAGCTGCGTGCAATCCGCGCTCAAGGGCGCGAACGTGGGTCCGTTCTCCAAGCCGTCGTTCTCGGTCCACGCGACGATCCGGCCGTAGCGCCCGCGCCGCGGCCGGCCGGGGCCGGCCGGCGTGCGCCGCGCCGAGGCCCCCCTGAGCGTCGAGCCACGCTGGGGAAGACAGGCGCAGCGCGGTCCAGGTTGACAGGGATGTCCCCGCGGGTAGAATGCGCGCCCCCATGGTTTCCGCGACTCAGCAAACCCAGCGCATCCGTCAGCGCAAGGCGCGTACTTCGGGTTCCCGCCGCAAGCGCTTCGAGCGTGCGAACGGCACCCCGAAGTTCCCGATCCATCCGGCGGGCTACGATCAGAACGCGCCGGACGCCCTGCGCGCTGCCCCGTCCGACGGGACGCAGGCGAAGAAGTAGGAGAGCTTTTCTCATGGCCAATCACGCATCTGCCGACAAGCGCAACCGCCAGCGCATCACGAGGACCGCGCGCAATCGCGCCGCCAAGTCGGAGCTCCGCACGACCATCAAGAAGGCGCGCACGGCGCTGAAGGGCGGTCCGCAGGAGTCCGCCGCGCTGGTGACCGCCGCGGTGAGCGCGCTCGATCGCGCCGCGTCGAAGGGGACGATCCCGGCCAAGCGCGCGTCGCGTGTGAAGAGCCGCCTGGCCCTGGCCCTTCACAAGGCGAGCGTCGCCGCCAAGGCCGCCGCGAGCTGAGCTCCCACTCCCTGCACGAACGTCCCGCTCACCGCAAGGTGGAGCGGGCGTCGTCGTTTTGTCTGCTCGTGGCGCCGCGGGGCCGCGGAGCCGCCGCTGTGATGCCGCGGGGCCGCGGAGCCGCCGCTGGCTCTCCGCCGGATCTCGCCGCGCGGCGTTCCGTCGGTCCTCGCGGCGCGATCAGTGGGCGTCGGCCCAGGTCGGGCCGTGGCCGATGTCGACGACGAGCGGCACGTCGAGCGGGAAGACCGACTCCATGGCCTGGCGGATCCTGGCCTTCGCCTCGTCCACGGCCTCGACCGGCACCTCGAACGCGAGCTCGTCGTGCACCGTGAGCACCATGCGCGCGCCGGGGACGACCGGCCGCGGCACGCGCACCATCGCGAGCTTCAGGAGGTCCGCCGCCGTCCCCTGGATGGGGGTGTTCTGCGCGATGCGCTCGGCCTGGGCGCGGCGCATGCGGTCGCTGCTGCGCAGATCCGGGAGGAGGCGGCGCCGGCCGAGCAGCGTGCGCACCGACTCGGAGCGCCGCGCGTCGGCCATCGTCCGCTCCATGAACTCGTGCACGCCGCGGTAACGCGAGAAGTAGGCGTCGATGAAGCGCGCCGCCTCCGCGCGCGAGATGTCGAGGCGCTTGGCCAGCGCCGCCTCGCCCATCCCGTAGATCACGCCGAAGTTGATCGTCTTGCTCCGGCGGCGCATCTCGTCCGTGACCCCCGCCTCGTCCACGCCGAAGATCTCCATCGCCGTGCGCACGTGCACGTCCTGCCCGGCGCGGAAGGCGTCGACGAGCACCGGATCCCTGGACAGGTGCGCGAGCACGCGCAGCTCGATCTGGGAGTAGTCGGCGCTCACGATCACGCTCCCGGGCGGGGCGACGAACGCCCGCCGGATCATCCGGCCGAGCTCCGTGCGGATCGGGATGTTCTGCAGGTTCGGGTCCTGGGACGAGAGCCGCCCGGTCGCGGCCACGGCCTGGCTCCAGCGCGTGTGGATGCGGCCCGTGACCGGGTGCACGAGGCGCGGCAGCGCGTCGACGTACGTGCCCTTGAGCTTGGCGATCGCGCGGTGCTCGAGCACGACGCCCGGGAACGGGTGGTCCTCGGTGAGCGCCTCGAGCACGTCGGCGTCGGTCGAGCGGCCGGTCTTGGTCTTGCGCTGGGAGCGCAGCTTGAGCTCGTCGAACAGCACCGCCTCGAGCTGCTTCGGCGACGCCAGGTTGACGTCGTGCCCGAGCAGGTCGCGCGCCTTCTGCTCCAGCGCCGCGAGCTCGGTCGTCATCTGCGCGCCGAGCGCCGCGAGCGCCTTCGGATCGCAGAGCACGCCCGTGAGCTCCATCTCCGCGAGCACCGCGGCGAGGGGCAGCTCGATCTGCACGAGCAGGTCCTCGAGCCGCTCGGCGCGGAGCCGCGGGCGCAGCCGGTCGGTGAGCGCCAGCGCGACGTCCGCGAACGCGGCCGCGAAGCCCGACGCCTCGCCGAGCTCTATCTCGTCGAGGCCGCGCTGCGCCTGCCCGCGCCGCTTCGGGGCCGCCTCCTCGAGGGTCCGCATCTTCTGGCCGAGCTCGCGCTCGGCGAGCTCGTGGAGCTGGTTCTTCGCCTCGGGATCGAGCAGGTAGCTCGCCAGCATCGTGTCGAACGCCACGCCGACGAGCCCGATGCCGTGCCGCAGCAGGATCACCTCGCAGAACTTCACGTCGTGGCCGACCTTCGGGAGCTCGGGGTCGGCGAGCGCCGGGCCGAGGACCGCGTCGACGTCGCGCATCGACAGCTGGGCCGGGGCGCCGAGGTAGCGGTGCCCGAGCGGGACGTACACGGCGTCCCCCGGCTCGCAGGCGAGCGCGACGCCGCAGACGTGGGCGCTCATCGGCTCGCGGCTCGTCGCCTGCACGTCGAGCGCGAGGCGCCCCGCGGCGCGCGCCTTCCTGACGAACTCCTCGAGCTCCGCGCGCGCCGTGATGACGCGGTAGGTCGCCGCGCGCGCCGTGGGCTCCGGCGCGCGGACCGCCTTCAGGAAGCGCGAGAAGCCGAGCTCCGTGAAGAGCTCTCGCAGCCTGCCCGTGTCCGCGCCGCCGTAGCGCAGCGTCTCCAGATCGAGCGAGACGGGCGCCGAGCCGTCGAGCGTCACGAGCTTCTGCGAGAGGAGCGCGTCCGCCTCGTTCTGCCTGAGCGACTCGCGGATCCTCGGCTTCTTGACCTCGTCCAGGCGGGCGTAGATCGAGGCGAGCGATCCGAACTGCGCGAGCAGCTCGGCGGCCGTCTTCAGGCCGACGCCGGGCACGCCGGGCACGTTGTCGGAGCTGTCGCCGACGAGCGCGAGCAGATCGCGCACCTGCCCCGGCGGCACCCCGAACTTCGCGATCACCTCGGGCTCGCCGTAGACCTTGTCGCGCATCGCGTCCCAGAGCACCACCCGCTCGCCGTCGACGAGCTGCATGAGATCCTTGTCGCTCGACGCGATGACGACGCGCAGCCCCCGCTCCATGGCCCGCGCGACCGCGACGGCGATGAGATCGTCGGCCTCGAGCCCCTCGCGGATGAAGATCGGGATGCGGTACGCCTCGACGATCTCCCGGCACCGGCTCATCTGCACCCCGAGGTCGGGCGGCGGCGGAGGCCGGTGCGCCTTGTAGCGGGCGTCGAGCTCGTCGCGGAACGTCTTGCCCGGCGAGTCCATCGCCACGCCGAGGTACGCGGGCTTGCGCTCGTCCACGAGCTTCGTGAGCATCGCGACGGTGCCGTACGTCGCATGCGTCGGCTCGCCGCTCGGGCTCGAGAGCGGGCTGATCGCGTGGTAGGCGCGGAAGACGTAGCCGGAGAGGTCGATCAGGTAGAGGACGTCCGGAGCTCCGGCCGGGGGCAGCGCGGTGGGGCGCGGGGACATGGACGGACCCTTAGCACCTCGGCGCGCGGCCGGTTCACCGAACCACGACGTCGCGCCGCATTGTCACGTCGAGGGCGCGGCCCTCCCGCTCCACCCCGACGGTGACGCGCGTCCCCGGCGCGCCGCGGAGGCGCTGGATGCAGTCCGAGAGCGGGAGATCCGCCGCGCTCTCCCCGTCGATCCGGACGATGACGTCGCCCCGCGCGAGGCCGGCGAGCGCGGCGGGCCCGCCCTCGATGACGTCGGCGATCACGACGCCGCTCGGGGAGACCGAGAGCATCGCGCCGATGCCGGTGAGCTCCTCGCGCGAGCCGTCGTCGCCCAGCGGGCGGAGCTCGATGTCGGCGCGCGCCGAGCCCGCGCCGCGCGCGTCGAGCCCGGGCACGATCTTGCTCACGTACGCCTCGTGGCGCACGCGCACCGAGAACGGCCCGCTCGCGGGCACCCCCTCGAGCTCGTAGTCGCCGTTCGCGTCGGTGAGCACGAGCGAGATCGCGTTCGCGCCGGAGGACGTCACGGAGTCGAGCTCGACCTGCGCCTCGACGACCGGCGCGCCCGACGCGGCGTCGACGACCCGGCCCCGCAACGTCGCGCCCTGCGGCAGCACGATCCGCACGCCGCGGGTGACGCGGCCGGCCTCCACGTCGACGGACGGGCTCCGCGCGGGCGGGCGGCCGGCCGCGCTCGCCGCCAGCACGTAGCGGCCCGGCGCGAGGTCGCCCCACTGGAACGCGCCGCCCGGGTCGAGCACCTTGCGCGCGCGGCCGTTCACGCTGCCGCGATCGGCGGTCCCGGCCGGCACGAACGACTCGATGGCCAGGAGGTACGCCTCGACCGGCCTGCCCGACTCGTCGACGACCTCGCCCGCGATCCCGCCCGCGGCGAGCAGGCGGAGGACGTTGTCGCCGCCCGCGGCGACACGCGTGGGCTCGGCGTCGCCGAACGGCGCCTGCTCGGCGGTCGCCTCGCAGCCGTCGGCCTCGGGCGGCAGCTCGAAGCGCCCCTCGGCGTCGGTGCTCGCCGACACGCCCGGCGGCTCGCGGCAGCGGACCACGGCGCCGGCGCTGGGGCGGCCTTCCGGATCGAGGACCACGCCGCGGACCGGCCCCGCGCTCGCGACGACGGTCTCCCGCGGCGGCGGCGGCGGCTCCGGAGGCGGCGCCACGGCCACGACCTCGGCCTCGTTGGGCGCCGAGGCCTCCGGCTCCGGCCGGGGGAGCTCTGCCGGCGCGGGCTCGGGCCGCGCCGGCATCACCGGGGCAGGACGCGGCAGGAACAGCCAGACGAGGAGCGGCGCGACCAGCAGCGCCACGGAGAGCAGGGTCGCGGTGAGCCAGGCCCTCCGCTGCGCGCCCGCCGTCCCCCCTCCCGCCATGCCGTCCTCCCGCCGCGGGGTCAGCGGCCGGCGTCAGCCGGCCCCGCCGCCCCCTCGTTCACGTCTTCGGGGGCCGCGCGCGGGTCGGCCGGATCGGACACCTCGTCCGAGGGGCCGAGCGCGGGGGTCTCCGGCTCGGCGGGCCACGGCGTCTCGCTGGAAGAGCCGCCGCAGGCCCCGAGGAGCAGCGTGAACAGCAGGAGCAGGATGCCGGGCCGCATGGCGCGGCATCCTAGCTCGTTTTGGAGGGGCGGTCTCTGAGGACCGGGCTGTCTGCCCGGGGGTGGCGCGGTCGCGCGCCGAGCTCAGCGCGACGCGGACAGGTTGGTCCGGGCGATCCAGAGGCAGGCCGCGGCGTTGACCGCGCACCAGACGACGAGGGCCAGCCGGCCGAAGGGGCCGGCGGCCTCGCCGAGCACGACGACGGACGTGAGGTAGGCCGCCGTGCCGACCGCCACGCCCGCGATCACCGGCCTGAGCCGCTTCACGCCGAAGAAGAGCGAGGTCAGGCCGAGCGGGAGCAGGGCGTTGGCGAGCGGGAGCCAGCGGTGGACCGACGCGCCGATCAGCAGATCGAGATCGGCGATCGGCCGGGCCAGCACGTCGACGACGAGATCCACCCGCGGCAGGAGCCACGGCGCGAAGAAGAACAGCCCCGGCCCCGCCGCGAGCGCGGGGATCAGGAAGCTCGCCTGCCACGGGCTCGAGGCGCTCGCGTCCCTCTTGCGGGCGCGGCGGCCCACCCAGCCCGCGAGCAGCAGCAGCGCGAGCAGCCGCACGACCATGTGGGTCTGCGTCACGCGCGCGACCGAGCTTGCGGCGTCCAGGATGCCGGCGCCGTAGAGGAGCTTGCCGCCATCGGAGTCGTCGACCACGCGCGCCCCGGCGCGGAGCGCGTCCTCGACCGCGCGCGGCTCCGACACGCCGAGGCTCACGAGCAGCGCCGCGGCGCCGGCCACGTGGGGGGCGGCCATCGAGGTGCCGCTGTACACGGAGTAGTTCTCGCACTTGTCGCGCCCGCGGTTGCAGATGGTCTGCTGGGTGACGTTGACCCCCGGCGCCGCGACGTCGACGCCCTGGCCGCGCGAGGAGAACCTCGCGAGCTTGTCGTTCGCGTCCGTGGCGCTCACGCCGATGACGCCGTCGGAGGCGCCGGGGTACTGCACGCGGCCGCCGGTGTTGCCGGCCGCCGCGACGACGACCGTGCCGCGCGAGATCGCGTGGTCGATCGCGCTCTGGAGGACCTTGGAGTTGCGCGGGCCGCCGAGGCTCAGGTTGATGACGTCGGCGCCGTTCTCGGCGGCCCAGCGGATGCCGTCGGCCACGTCGGCGGTCGTGCCCCAGCCGTTCTCGTTCAGCACCTTGACCGGCATGAGCCGCGCGTGGAACGCGAGCCCCGCGGCGCCGAGGCCGTTGTTCGTCGACTGCGCGATCGTCCCCGCGACGTGCGTGCCGTGGCCCTGATCGTCGTTCGCGTGCGTCGTCTTGTTGACGAAGTTCCAGCCCCCCACGCACTCGGTCGACTTCAGGTCGCTCCCCTTGGTGAACGGCCCGTGGTCCTCGCACGCGATGCCGGTGTCGACCACCGCGACCGTGACCCCGCGGCCGGTGGCGAAGTCCCACGCGCGCTCGGCGCCGACGCGCGCCATGTGCCACTGGTCCTTCAGCAGCGGATCGTTCGCGACGAACGACGCCCGCACCCAGGCGAGCGGCTCGGCCACCTCGACGCGCGGGTCGCGCGCGAGCCGCGCGAGCGTCGCGCCGAGGGGGCCATCGACCGTGGCGATGTGGATCCGGGTGTCGGAGGCGAGCGCGGTCGGCGTGACCTTCAGCAGGGAGAAGTCGCGCGCGAGGGTGGCGAGCGCGCTGTCGTCGAGGTCGTCGCGGGCGTCGACGACGATCTGCCCGGGGATGTCGTAGCTCGACTCGTCGAGGTCGGCGCTGAGGCCGAGCAGCGGCTCGCCCGCGGTCGCGACCGGCTCGATCAGCCTCTCCAGGCCGCGCACGGCGGGTTCGGCCATGCCCGGGAGCCCGGGGTCGGCGTAGTCCGGGAGCCCGGGCGGCCCTGGCGAGCGCGCCGCGAGCGCGGCCTCGGCGCCCGGGTCGTCCGCGCCGTCGGCCCTGGCGGCGCCGGGCACCGCGACCAGCGCGGCCGCGGCGAGCAAGGACGTCACGAGCGCCGCACGCCCGTTCCGTCCGGTCGGATGGGTGGCGATCCCTGACCCACGCTGAAGGCGAGACTTGTGCATTGGCGTCTCCTCCTCGGCAGGGTAGCGCCGCGGCTTGCGCGCAGCCATCGCCTCCGGCGTCGACGCATCGCGCTTGCTGAGGTTGTCATGTCTGTCACGTTTGCCGCGTTGCCCCGGCGCCGCAGCGCCGGCGGCGCCCGAGCGGGCGCTGCCCTGCTCGGCCGCGGGGATCGCGCCCCGCGCGCCGCCCGCCCCGTCATCGCGGCCGCGCGACAAACGTGCTAGCCGCAACGTCCATGGATTTTCTGATCCCGTCACGCGCCGACCGACCTGGCAACGACCCGATCTTCACGCTGAACGCGGAGGCGAGCGAGCGAGCGGCGGCGGGCGAGTCTGTCGTGAACGCCACCATCGGGGTCTTGCTGGACGATCGCGGGGAGCTTGCCGTGATGAGCGGCGTGGCCGAGGCGCTGCGCGAGCTGCCGGCCAGCGTCATGGCCGGCTATGCGCCCATCGCGGGCCCCCCTGAGTTCCTGCGCGGCGTGGTGGCCGACGTGCTCGGGCAGCGGCCGGCGGCGGCGTGGGCGGCCGCGGTCGCCACGCCGGGCGGCAGCGGCGCGGTGCGCCTCGCGATCGCGGACTTCCTGGAGCCACAACAGACCGCGCTCACCACGTCGTACTACTGGGCTCCTTACCGCACCTTCACGGACGAGCTCGATCGGGGGCTCACGACCTTCCGGATGTTCGATGAGCGCGGCCGCCTCGACACGGTCGATCTCGAGCGGAAGCTTCAGGGGCTCGTCGAGGCGCAGGGGCGCGGGATGCTCATCTTGAACTCGCCGTGTCACAACCCGACCGGCTATTCGTTCGATGAGGAGGAGTGGGCCCGCATCGCGGAGATCGTCGATCGGGTCGGCGAGGCGGGCGGCGCCGCGGGCGAGCGCGCGCCGATCACGGTCGTGCTCGACGTGGCGTACACGCACTACAGCGCCGCCGGCCTCGACAGCTGCCTCGACCCGCTGCTGCGGCTCGCGGGCAAGGCGATGATCCTGGTCACGTGGTCGGCGTCGAAGGCGTTCACGCAGTATGGCCTCCGGGTGGGCGCGCTCCTCGCGATCCACCCTGACGACGAGGAGCGCCGTCGCATCCAGAACGCGCTCAACTACTCGTGCAGGGGCACGTGGTCGAACTGCAATGCTGGCGGCATGGCCGCGATCGCGCGCGCGCTGACCGAACCCTCTCTCCGGGCGCGCACGGAGAAGGAGCGCGCGGCGCTCAAGGCGCTCCTGGACCGTCGCGTGGCCCTGTGGAACGAGCTCGCCTCGGCCCGGAAGCTGCGGTATCCGCGCTACGACGGCGGCTTCTTCATCACGGTGTTCTGCGACGACGCGCAAGCAGCCGCGTCGCGGCTGAAGCAAGAGGGCGTGTTCGTGGTCCCGATCGCCGCAGGGGCCTTGCGCGTCGCGCTCTGCGCCGTGGCGGAGCGCGACATCCCCCGCCTGGTCGACGCGATCGCGCGGCAAGTCGCAAACTAGTCGCCATCTCTCACAGGCGAAGCACGCCCCCCGCGCTCCCGACCCACGCCCCCCCGCCCCCCTCGGAGAGAGCCGCCGGGGGAGGGGGTGGCGCGCGCGAGGGCGGCGGGGGTGGGCCCCACAAACCCGAGCGCCGGCCCGCATCGCAGCGAGTCGCCCCCGGACCTCCTGCCCCCTTCTGTGAGGCAAGAGCCCCCCAGAAGGCGCGAGTTTGTGGGGGGACCCCCGCCGCCCTCGCGCGCGCCACCCCCTCCCCCGGCGGCTCCCCCGCGGACTACGAGGCCCCCGGCCGCCCCCCTCCGCCGATCACCCCCGCGGCGCCGCCCAGAGCCCCGCCATCCAGGCCTCCACGTCGCTCACCGTCCGCGGGATATCGATCGAGAGGTTCCGGCACCCCGACTCCGTGACGAGGATATCGTCCTCGATCCGCACCCCGATGCCGCGGTAGCGCTCCGGGACCGTCTCATCGTCGAGCTGGAAGTAGAGGCCGGGCTCCACCGTGAGCACCATGCCCGGCTTCAGCTTGCCGTACTTGTAGACCTGCTGCCGCGCCTGCGCGCAGTCGTGCACGTCGAGGCCCAGCATGTGGCTCACGTTGTGGAGCGAGTACCGGCGATAGAACTGCTTGTCCTCCTTGAGCGCCTCCTCCGCCGAGACGTGGAGGATGCCGAGCCGCTCGAGCCCCCGCGCGAGCACCCGCATCGCCGCGCGGTTCGGCTCCATGAAATCGTTGCCCGGCTTCACCTCGCCGATCGCGGCCTCCTGCGCCTCGAGCACGAGCTCGTAGATCGCGCGCTGCTCCGGCGAGAACCTCCCGCCGATCGGCAATGTCCGGGTGATGTCTGCGGTGTAGAGCGCGTTGCCCTCGACGCCCGCGTCGAGCAGGAGCAGCTCCCCCGGCTCGAGCCGGCCGTCGTTCCTCGTCCAGTGCAGGATGCAGGCGTGGTGCCCCGCCGCGGCGATGGTCCCGTAGCCGACGTCGTTGCCCTCCACCCGGGCGCGCAGGTTGAAGATCCCCTCGACCTCTCGCTCGCTGCGCCCGCCGGGGAGCGCGCGGATGACGTCCTCGAACCCCCGCTTCGTCGACGCCACCACCGCCTCGAGCTCCGCGATCTCCAGCGCGTCCTTGAGCAGGCGCATCTCCGAGAGCGCCTCGCCGAGTTGCTTGTCGCGATCGTGCCGGGGCAGGAGCTTGTCGACCCGCTCGGACATGCCGCGGAGCACGCGGTGGGGGCGCGTCACCGCGCCGACCAGGCCGCCCAGGAACGCGTCGAGCTCGGGCAGCCCGCGGCACTCGTCGACCCCGAAGCGCGCGCGGCTCTGCTCGATCCCGAGGCGCGGGCCGACCCAGAGCTCCCCCTTCGCCCGATCGGTGAAGAACGTCTTGTCGCCGCGCCCAGGGTTCGGCTCGACGAACAGGATGTCCCGGTGCCCGCCGCCCTCCTGCGGCGCCATCACGAGCACGCAATCAGGCTCCAGGTTCCCCGTCAGGTAAAAGAAGTCCGAGCCGGGCCGGAAGCGATAGTGGGTATCGTTGGCGCGGACCTTCTCGTGCCCGGTGGGGATGACGAGCGTCTCCGCCGGAAACTGCTTCGAGAGCGCGCGGCGCCGCGCCGCGTACACGTCCGCGTGCGCGATCGGCTGGGGCAGATCGCGGGACACGGGCGCCCACCGCTCCAGCATGAACGCCACCAGCGCGTCCGGCAGCGCCGAGTCGTGGCTCGCCGGCTTCGCTTCAGCCCCTCCGCCCGCAACAGCAGGCGCCTCGGCAGGGCCGCTCTCTGCGGACGCGCCGGGGGCGGGATCGGCCTGGAGAGGGACGGATGCGCTGGTGTCGGGCGTGTGGCTCATGGGAGTGAAACTATGGTTCGATCGGGCGCGGTCGTTCAAGCCAAAGCGCGCGAAAGGCGCCGCGCCAAGCGAGCCGGCCCCGAGGCGGCGCGTCACGCCACCGAGACGCCGCCGTCGACCGCGAGGATCTGACCTGTAATGAAGTCGTTCTCGGCGAGGAACACCACCGCGCGTGCGATGTCGCCGGCCTCGCCGATGCGCCGGAGCGGGATGCGCTCGCGGAGGCGGGCGAGCGTCGCCTCGTCGTACGAAGAGGGCGGCAGGACCGTTCCAGGCGCGACGCCGTTGACGCGCACGTCGGGGGCCAGGCCCACCGCGAGGCCGCGCACCAGGTGGGCGAGCGCGGCCTTCGAGACGGAGTACGGGATGTAATTCTTCCAGGGGCGCTCGGCGCTGATGCAGGCGAGCGCGACGATGGCGCCGCGGCGCTCGCGCAGCGCGGGGGCGAGCTCGAGCGTGAGCAGGTACGGCGCGGTCGCGTTGAGCGCCATGGCGCGATCCCAGGCCTCGGCGGAGAGCGCCTCCGGCGCGACGCGGTCGAAGTTCGCCGCGTTGTGGACCAGCACGTCGAGCCGCCCGGACGACCAGTCGAGCGCCGCCCGGGCCAGGCCGGCGAGCGCCTCGCGATCGTACAGGTCGGCCTGGAGCGCGATCGCGCGGCGGCCGAGCGCTCGCGCCTCCGCGACGACGGCCTCCGCGCCGGCGCCGCTCGTGGCGTAGTGGACAGCCAGATCAGCGCCCGCGGCGGCGAGAGCGCGGGCGATCGCGGCGCCGAGGCGGGTGCCGGCGCCTGTCACCAGGGCGACGCGGCCGGTCAGGGGGACGTGGGGCATGGCCCTGGTTTAGCCGATCCATGACGGCGACGACGCGGTTCGTCGTACCCGGATCGACTCCGAGGATCTTGGCCGTGACGACACACACCCTTCCTGGTGGGTCCAGTACCTCGGCTTCGGAGCTCCTGAGCCTGTGTCCCGTCACGCGCGCGAGCCGAGCAGGGGTCGGGGTCGCGCGCCGAGCCCGATCAGCAGCATCGACGCCCCGCCGATCATGAGATCGACGCCGACGAGCAGGCCAATCGCCCACGCCGCGGTGCTCGGCCAGCCCCACAGGATCAGGACGCCGAGGGCCAGCGTCACGAGCCCGTCGAACAGGAGAAAGCCCCACGCGGGCATCTCGCGGTGCTGGACGGCGCGGATGATCCTGAGGAGGCCGTCGGCGAAGAAGAACGCCGCGAGGATCAGGGTCAGCGTGACCTTGCCCGTCGTCGGGAAGGCCATGATCAGGACCCCCGCGACGATCTGGACGAGCGCGCTCACCAGCGACCAGGCGGAGCTGGCCCAGCGCCGGATCCGGAAGGCGTGAATGCCCAGAAACAGGCCGCTGAGCACCAGCAGCGCCCCGATGGCGACCGCCGTGACCAGCGAGGCGACCACGGGCATGAGGATCGCGAGGACGCCGAGCACGAGGAGGGCGGTACCGAGCCCCAGAAACGAGCCGCGGTTCTCCTGCACGGTGTTCATGTCGACCATCCCCAGCCCGAAAGCTGTCGTGCGGCGACGGATCTCCAAGCGCTCAGTCATGTGCCCCCTCCTCGTTCCGAGCCAGCGTTTCGTCAGGACCTGAGGCCCAATGCCCGTCGCGCCTGCCCGCCACGGGATCTCCGCATCACGGGCTCTCCGGGAGCGCGGAGCGCAGCGGGCAAGGCCAGGTCGCGGTGCGGCGAACAAGGTGTCGTCGTCGAACGGTGTCAAGGGACGGCCACCCGGCGGCCAGCGCCGGCCCGCAGCCTGCGCGACGCCGCGGCTCCGGACCGCGCGACGCCGCGGCCCCGGAGGCCGACCTGCCGGGCGCCGCGGCGTCACCAGGACGTGCAGCCGAGGCCCGAAGGCCTAGGCCGCCTTGCTCTCGCCCTTCGCGGTGCCCGTCTCCGCGCTCTCGGCGGTCCGCCCGGACGCGCTCTCCTTTCCGCCGGTCTCCTCGCCGCCACGGATCTGGATGCGGCGCGGCTGCATCTCCGCCTTCTTGGGCACCGAGAGGTGGAGCACCCCGTCCTTGAGCTCGGCGCTGAGGCTGCCGAGATCGGCCGCTTCGGGCATCACGAACGAGCGGCTGAAGGCGCCGTAGCAGCGCTCGTAGGCGAAGAACCGCTCGTCCTCGCGCCGCTCCTCCTCCTCGCGCTTACCGCTCACCGTGAGGCGGTTGCCGGTGATCGACACCTCGAGATCCTGCTCGCGCACGCCGGGCAGGTCGATGTTGATCATGTAGCTGTCCTTCGTCTCCTTGATCTCGGTATCGGGCACGAACGCCGTGCCCGTCGCCGGGACCATGCCGGCGAACGGGTCGCTGCCCAGGAAGTCGCGGATCATGCGGAAGGGATCGAACGCGCGGAGCGGCTCCATCATGCGCATCGGATCCCAGGCGTTGGCGACCGGCTCGCCGAGCTCGCCTCGACGAATGTTGAGATTGGCCATGATACCTTCCCTCCAGCCGACAACGTAAGGATGGGCCGCGCGTGGCGCACCGGCGGTGCAGATGCGCAGGGCCCCGCGGCGTGTCGTGTCGTGCTCGCCGGCCCGATCTGGCCGTGAGCGGCCGCAGGCCGGATTGCGATCCATCTGGTCCATCAAGCGTGCCCTGGCCAGCAAGCGTGCCTTGGGGGCGCGGAGGTCCCGTGTCGACGGCTCATCCTGCTCGTCGACTGCCTCTCTCCTCGCCGCGGAGGGGTCCTCGGCGGTGGGGGCACGGGCGCGCTGCCGTTTTTTTCTCCCGCGCGGCGCGCCGTGGCAGGCTGGCCCGGCCTTGCCCATGCCCCCGACACGCCGACGAGCCGAGAGGGAACGCTCCAGGGGACCGGCGCGCTTCCGGCGCGCCCTCGCCGCCGCGCTGCTGCTGTGCGCGGCAGGGTGCACCGAGAAGCTCGAGTCCATCGGGCTGCCTGGCCTCGAGCTGCCGGGCGCTGATCGGCCTCAAGCCGGCGCGGCGCCCGCCGGCTCGGGGAGCGGCGCGCCGCGGGCTCAGGGCGCGCCGGGCCCGTCGGCGGCGGCGAGCGCCGGGCCGCGGGCCCAGGCGGCGGCGTCGGACGAGTGTGATGAGCTGCCGTCGGAAGAGGAGGAGCGGCGCGCGCAGCTGCCGCCGCTGACCGCGCTCGGCAAGGTCGTTCGCGCGGAGCCCTGGACCCCGCCGCCGTACAAGGTGCTGCCGGGCGTGACGCTCCCCGCGAAGATCGCCGCGAAGCTCGAGAAGATCGACCGGGGCTACGCGCGCCGCACGCGGGGGGAGCACCTCGTGATCACGAGCGGGACGCGCGACGCGAACCGCCAGGCCAGGGCGATGTTCACGAAGCTCAAGCTCGGCGAGGATCTCCTCCAGCTCTACCGGAACAAGGCGGCAGCCCGGGAGATCACGCGGGCGTACCAGGCAAACGCCCGCAAGCCGCCGGAGCAGGTGGTGGAGGCCATGGAGGCCGTGATCCGGGACCAGATCGACCGGGGGATCTACATCTCCGCGCACCTCCGCAAGGGCGCGGTCGACGTGCGCAACAGGACCATGTCCTCCAGGGAGAAGCGCGCGTTCCTCGAGAGCGCCGCCGAGGTCGGGGGCGTCCGGGTCATCGCGGAGGCGACGCCGCCGCACTACCACCTCCAGATCGACTGACGGGCGATACCGCTCAGATCATCGCGGAGATGACGCCGCCGCGCGATCCGTCTCCGGATGGACGGACGCGGGCGGTGTCGTGCCCGCGCCCGTCGCGCCCCCGGCGCTCTGGCGCCCCGAGGCCCCTCCGGCCGCCGCGCGACAGCGGCGCGTCAGGAGAGGCGCAGCGACACCGTGGAGCTGGCCGTGCGCCGGAGGCGCAGCGCGAGGCCGAGGAGCATGGCGCCGATCGCGATCGCGAACGATCCGATGAGCCAGCCGAGCGAGAGGACGCCGGACACGGGCAGCGTCGCGAGGGTGATGCCGAGGAGCACGGAGGTGAGCCCGCTCAGCCCCAGCCAGAGCTCGCCCGGGATCATGTGCCGGAGACGGATCGCGCCGATGACCCTGAAGAGGCCGATCACCGCGGCCCACGCCGCGATGACGCTGGAGAGCGCGTACGCGGTGAGGATCGGCTGCCAGAACGTCAGCACGGCGATGGCGACGCCGAAGATGCCCTCGACCACCGAATGCACGCCACAGCGGTCGGCGATCGCGCACGTGAACGCCGCGGAGCCGTCGAGCAACGCCCACGCGCCGAACAGCAGGACCAGCGTTCCGAGCGACGGGAGCGGCCAGATGAAGAAGAGGATCCCGACGAGAATCCCGACAAGGCCTCTCACGGCCAGCACCCACCAGGTCCGCTGAATCGATTCCATACCTCACTCCTCCTCCGGCGCACACGCGCCGACGGCGCTCACGACCGGGGAGCGCGCGCCGTTGCCTGGGCTCGCCCCCGGCCGACCCGCGCGGCGCGCTGTGCCGTTCCTGCCCGCACGGATCCACACCGCCGGGCCTGCATGCACGTCCCCTGCCCGACGCGGCGAGCGAGCTGCGCGGCGACCTCGGACAAGAGCCACTGCGCCGTGGGCCGCACCTGCGCGCCCCCGCCCCGACGCCAAGCCTCGCCGGCAATGTAACACACATCACATCATCGAGACCGGACAGGGGTGGGCGCTCGAGGTCGCTCCCCTTCGTGCCCTATTTTGCGATGAGTTTTGCAGGCGGCTGGGGTCTACAGGGCAGGGCGCGGATGAGGCGGCCCTGCGGCTCCCGGGCCGGGAGCCACGATCGACTGGATGGACGTCGGAGCGAGCTGCAGAGGGAGAGGAGACATGGTCATGAAGCGCGTCTGGATCGCAGTGGGTCTGTTCGTCGCCGCGTGTGGTGGGGAGGGCGACGCGCCCGACGTGGAGCCGCTCGCGTGGAAGGACATGAGCTTCGAGCAGCGCGACGAGTTCATGGAGGATGTCGTCCTGCCGCGGATGACGGAGATCTTCGTCGCGTTCGACGCGAGCTTCGAGGGCATGACCTGCGCCACGTGCCACGGCGACGGCGCGACCGACGGGACCTACGCGATGCCGAGCCCGCAGCTCACGGTGCTGCCTGGCACCGAGGAGGCGTTCATCGAGAAGTACGAGACGGATCCGGAGCACGCGCGCTGGAGCGACTTCATGTTCGAACGGGTGGTGCCTGAGATCGCCAGCCTGCTCCAGGTTCCCCGGTTCGACCCGATGACCCAGACGGGCGAGTTCTCGTGTTACAACTGCCACACGCTGGAAGGCGTCGAGCAGTGAGCGCACAGACGGCCGCTGCCCGGGAGGTGACGGCGACGAGGGTTGAGCACCTCGTGCGCGCTCTCCCGGTGTCCGGACGTCCGCCTCTCCGAGCGCCTCCGTTCAGCCCGTCCGCTCTCGGTCCAACCCGCCTGCATACACCGGCTCGACGAGGAGCTTCCCGGTCGCCGACGCTCGGCTCGGCCGGGCGATACGGCAGGTGGCCCCATGTCCGGACCTCTTGCAGCGGTTCCGTAGCTCGTCTGCCAGCTCGGCCGGCCGAGCCGGCGGGCGGTACGCAGCACTGAACCCCGGCCCCCCTCGCCAGCGACCAGGCAGATCGGACTCCCGGCGCCCCCCTCGCCGCCAGCCGGACGAGCGCTTCCGCGGGCGCCCCGCAGCCCGGAGCGCGATGGACAAAAAAAACCTGCGCACAGGAACACCTGTGCGCAGGTTCGAAGAAAATCCCGGCGACGTCCTACTCTCCCACCAGGTCACCCTGGCAGTACCATCGGCTCCAAGGAGCTTAACTTCCGAGTTCGGTATGGGATCGGGTGTGGCCTCCTTGACATCATCACCGGAAACT
>NZ_JBBMOX010000002.1:0-750000 GCF_051369805.1 Sorangium sp. So ce1036 | reverse complement strand
CCGCCCGGCTTGCTCGTCGTTATGACGTGCGAGGTCGAGCTCACGCTCGCCTCTGGGACCCACGTCACTTCGTAGGCATACAACCCAGTTTTCAAGGACCGAGGAGGAGAGCTCGGCTCGCTGCCGCGAGCTGCCTCGCCTCAATCTTCCAGAACCAGAACCTGATCTTCGATCAGGATCGACCGCTCCTGCGCCCGGCACCACCCTTCTGGATCGTGACGCTGCGCAGCTCGCCCGTTGACGAGGATCTCTATCGGACGATCCAGAGAGGCACGAGCTTCTGCTTGCCGACTCTCCGATTTCGCCGATGCCGATTCGGGGCGGGCTTTCTAGCCCTTCACCTCGAATCTGTCAACCTTCTTTTTCTCTTTCGAGACTCTTTCGAGACTCTTTCGAGGGAGGTCGACCGGGCGGTCTCCAGAGGGACAGCCTTCGCTGCCGGTCTCTGGCCCCCGCCTGAGCGGGGCGCGCTTTCTATCGGCCCACCCCGGACCTGTCAACCTTCTTTTCTTCCGGGCTCTCTTTCGAGATTCCTTCGAGAAAGGCCGACCGGCGATCTCCAGAGGGACAGCCTTCGCTGCCGATCTCTGGCCCTCGCCTGAGCGGGGCGCGCTTTCTATCGACCCACCCCGGACCTGTCAACCTGCATTTCTTCGCGGGGGAGCGTCCTTTGGCAGAGCCCGCCCGCTGCCCGCCAAGCTCGTCCACCACCCGAGGCGGCATCGAGGCGGTCGAGCGCGAGCTCGGCGGGGCGTCACGCCGCGCGGCGAGCTCGCTCTCCAGGTGCCGGGCGGCCTCTCCGGGCGCCGGGCGGCTCGGCACGACCTCCGCGCGACGAGGCCCCTCGGCCCGGGCGACACCTACTGGCGCTACTGCGGGAAGTTGCCCCGGAACGGCAGAAGAACCGCCATGGCGCCAACGACGCCAAGAGAAGAAGAGGGGGGAAGGGTTGTCCCTCCATTTTCCCCTTCCAATTTCCTGGTTTCTTGGCGC
Source organism: Sorangium sp. So ce1036 (assembly GCF_051369805.1). Classification (NCBI taxonomy): domain Bacteria; kingdom Pseudomonadati; phylum Myxococcota; order Polyangiales; family Polyangiaceae; genus Sorangium; species Sorangium sp. So ce1036. The sequence continues at coordinate 749,007 of NZ_JBBMOX010000002.1, read as the reverse complement.
CCTTGGCGTCATGGCGGTTCGCCTCTCGGCCCGACTCCCCACAGCAGCGCTAGCATCCCAGGACATGTCGATCATCGATCGCTTCTGCTGGTACGAGCTGAGGACCACGAGCCCGGAAGCCGCTCGGGCGTTCTACGCCGAGGTCGCCGGCTGGCGGGCCGAGCCGTCGGGCGGTTCCAGCATCTTCCGCGCGGGCGAGCACCGCGTGGGCGGGCTGGTCGAGCTGCCCGAGCGCGCGAGGGCCCTCGGCGCCCCGCCGCACTGGCTCGGTCAGCTCGGCGTGCGCGACCTCGACGCGTCGGTGCAACGCTGGATCGAGCGCGGCGGCCAGGCGCTCGGGCCCGCGCAGCAAGCGACCGATGGCAGGCGCGTCGCCGTCGTCCGCGATCCGCAGGGCGCGGTGCTGGCGCTGTGCTCACGGGGGGATGCGTGGGGCCAGGGGGATGCGTCGAGCGGCGAGGACGTCGCGTGGCACGAGCTGCACACCACCGACCACGAGCAGGCCTGGTCCGTCTATGCCGAGCTCTTCGGGTGGAAGGCGACCGAGGCGCTGCACCTGGGACCGGAGATAGGGCCGTACCAGATGTTCTCGTGGGCAGGCGCCGATCGGAGCGTGGGCGCGATGGCGAGCACGGCCCGGGCGCCGCACATCCACACGCACTGGCTCTTCTACCTGACGGTGGCGGACCTCGATGCCTCCCTGGCGAGGGTGCGGTCGCTGGGCGGCACGGTGGTGAACGGGCCGATGCAGGTCCGAGGCGGCGATCGCGTCGCCCAGTGCGAGGACCCGCAGGGCGCTGCCTTTGCCCTTCTTCAGCGCGTCAAGGCGAGCCGCTCGACGCCGGGACCAGCGCCCTCGGCCCCGGCCCCGGGCGCGCGCCGCCCTTGATGCGCGCCTCCGTCACGACCTCGTCCCACTGCGCGTCGTAGCCCTCGAAGTGGACCCGGTAGGAGCCGGGGGCGACGACGCCGGTGATGATGGCGGGCTTGTACGCGCCCTTCCACTCGACCTCGACGCGGTCGCCGACCTTCCGCGCGCTGCCCTCGCCGGAGGCGCGCTGCTCCTCCTCGCGCAGTCGCCGGGCGCTCGCCTCGTGCAGGCACTGCTCGCGATGGCAAGCGAGGCCGGAAGCGCAGTCGTCGTCGACGCGGCACGGAGACCCGAGCGGCGCCTTCTTCCCGCAAGCAGCGAGCGCGGCGGGCAACGCGGCCGCGACCACGAGCGCTCTCAGAAGCGCTCTCAGAACGGAAACGGCTCCACCCCGCACGGCGCCCCATCTCACCAGACCGGCCCGGGCACCACAACGCCGATCCGGCCCCGGCACCACAACGCCGACCGCGCCCCGCCCCTGCCGGCGGGCCCGCGCTCTGCTATGGTCGCCCCCGCCGTGCGACTGCTCGCCGCCCTCGCGCCCGTGGCCCTGCTCCTCGCGGCGCCGCCGCTCACGGGCTGCGGCGGCGCTTCCGCGCCGCGCGTGTGCGCGGGCGCCGGCGTCTGCGGCGCCGGCTACTGCGTCGCGGGGCGCTGCCGGCCGGCCGACGCCCTCCCGGCGCCCCTCGACGCGCGCCGCATGCTGCTCCCGCCCGAGGACCTGGCCGTGCTCGAGCAGAACGGCGACGCCGCGCCCGCCGTCCCCGACGCCGCCGCCCTCGGGCGCGCCTCGACCGGCGACGTCGTCCTGCTGCTCCGCTTCACGCCGCCCTTCGGCGAGGACGCCGAGATCGCGAGCGCCTTCGTGGTGCTGGAGCCGGCCCCAGGCGCGCCGCCCGCGGGGCGCGCGCTCACCCTGGAGGTCGCACGCATCCTGGAGCCGTGGCGATCGGCCACGGCGACGTGGGGACGGCAGCCCCGCCTGTCCGTCCCGGTGCCCGCGGCGATCGCGCCGCGCCGCCCCGTGACGCCGCTGCGGATCGACGTCACGTCGCTCGTGCGCGACTGGGCCAAGCGGCGCAGGGACGACCACGGCATCGCGATCCTCGCGCCGGGCAGCGACGCCGTCGGGGCGGCGTACACCATGGGCCTTTCCCAGGGCGTCGGCCCGCAGCTCGAGGTGTACGTCCGGTGAGCGGCGGTCAGGGCGACGACGCGGAGGACGACCTCGACGCGCGGCTCTCCATGCCGCTCCCGCTCGTCCGCCCCGACGCGGCCCGGGCTCGGCCTGTCGCGCCGGACGAGCCCTCGGCCGCGCGCGGCGCCGAGGGAGCGCTCCCGGCCGCGCGTGGCGCCGCGGCCGCGCGCGGCGCCGGCCACGACGACGAGCCCGCCGTCACCCGGCGCTCCGCCGCGAGCGCGCCGCCCCCCGCGCGCGCGCCCACCGTGTCGCCGGCGTCGCGCGCGACGCCCGCGCCCGCCCCGCCGCCCGCGCTGCTCCAGGTGCGCGACCTCCGCGTCTCGTTCACCGCCGACGGCCGCGTCAGCCGCGTCCTCGACCGCGTCTCGTTCTCGGTGCCGCGCGGGCGCACGGTGGCGCTCGTGGGCGAGTCGGGCAGCGGAAAGACCGTCACCGCGCTCAGCATCCTGCGGCTCCTGCCCGCGCCCTACGCGTCGATCGACGGCGGCGCGATCGCGCTCGAGGACCGGGACCTCCTCGCGCTGCCCGAGCGCGAGATGCGCGCGGTGCGCGGCGGCAAGATCGCGATGATCTTCCAGGAGCCGATGACCTCGCTGAACCCCGTGTACACGGTCGGCGCCCAGATCGCCGAGGCGATACGGCTGCACCGGCCGATGTCCCGCGGCGACGCGCGGCTCTACGCGGTGAGCCTGCTGCGCAAGGTCGGCTTCCCCGAGCCCGAGGAGCGCGCGAGCAGCTACCCGCACGAGCTCTCGGGCGGGATGCGCCAGCGCGTGATGATCGCGATGGCCCTCGCGCCGGGGCCCTCGCTCCTCATCGCCGACGAGCCGACCACTGCGCTCGACATGACCACCCAGGCGCCGATCCTCGACCTGCTCGACCGGCTCAAGGCCGAGTCGTCGATGAGCCTCCTGCTCATCGCGCACGACCTCGCCGTGGTGAGCGAGCTCGCGGACGAGATCGTGGTCCTCTACGCCGGCGTGGTCGTGGAGCAGGGGCCGGCGCGCGAGGTGCTCGCGGCGCCGTCGCACCCGTACACGCGGTCGCTGCTCCGGAGCGTCCCGGCGCCCGGCTACCGTCCGCACCGGGTGCGCGGCCAGAGGGCGCGGCGCCTGCCGACCATCCCGGGCGGGCCGCCGGATCTCCGCGATCTCCCGCCCGGGTGTCGCTTCCACGACCGCTGCGACGCGGTGTTCGCGCGCTGCCGCGCCGAGGCCCCGGCGCTGTACGCCGTCCCGCCGGGCGCGGGGCAGCATGCGGCCCGCTGCTTCCTCCTCGCGGACGCGGGCGCCGGGCGCGCCGGCGAGGAGGGCGCCGCGTGACGCGCGACGCCGGCTCCCCGCGACCGCCGGAGGGCGACGGGCCGGGCAGCCCCGCGGCCCGCGATCGGGCGGAGGACCCCGCGGCCCGCGCCGAGGGCGCCCGGGGCGCGCGCCCGCTCCTCCAGGTGGAGGGGCTCTCGAAGCTATACCCGGTGCAGCGCGGCCCGTTCGCGAAGCCGTCGTTCGTGCAGGCCGTCGACGGGGTGACGTTCCACGTCGACCGCGGCGAGACGCTCGGCCTGGTCGGCGAGTCGGGCTCGGGCAAGAGCACGCTCGGGCGCGCGGCGATCCGGCTCATCGAGCCCACGGTCGGCCGCGTCCTCCTCGACGGCACCGAGCTCACGGCCCTGTCCGACCGCGCGCTCCGGGCGATGCGCCGGCGCATGCAGATCGTCTTCCAGGACCCCTACGGCTCGCTCAACCCGCGGATGACGGTGCGCGAGATCGTGGGCGAGGGCATCGTGATCCACCACCTCGCGCGGACCCGGGACGAGGAGACCGCGATGGTCGAGGGCGTGCTCCAGAAGGTCGGCCTGCGGCCGGACATGATGGCGCGCTTCCCCCACGAGCTCTCCGGCGGGCAGCGGCAGCGGATCGCCATCGCGCGGGCGCTCGCCGTGCGCCCCGATTTCCTCGTCTGCGACGAGCCGGTGAGCGCGCTCGACCTCTCGGTCCAGGCCCAGATCATCAACCTGCTCGAGGAGCTCCAGGACGAGCTCTCGCTCGGCCTTTTGTTCATCTCGCACGACCTCCGCGTGGTCGAGCACGTGAGCCACCGCGTCGCGGTCATGTACCTCGGCCGGATCGTGGAGATCGGCCCGACGAGCGACGTGACCGAGCATCGGCACCACCCGTACACGCGCGCGCTGTTCGACGCGATGCCGTCGCTGGACCGCGGCGGCAAGGCGCGGCGCCTGCTCCCCGGCGCGCCGGCGAGCGCGATCAACCCGCCCGAGGGGTGCGTGTTCCACCCGCGCTGCCGGAAGGCGGAGGAGGGCAAGTGCGACGCCGAGATCCCGCCGCTCGAGGAGCTCGTCCCGGGGAGCGGCCACCGCGTGGCGTGCTGGCACCCGGAGGTCGAGTGACCGCGATGCGCCGGTGGAGGGCCCCCCTGGGGCCTCACCTCCGGGGCTTGCGTTCCGGCGAGCCCCTTTCGTGGCTCGCCTGCGCTTCAGCCCCTCCAGTGAACCTCCTGGGGGGCCCGCCACCGGCGCGCTGAAGCGCCGCGGCTCAAGTTGGCACAAACGACGGCCCGATGTGACTCGAACCGGGCGCTCTCCTGCATGAATTCTGCGCCTTTCTCAGAGGCATCTTCTTTGCTGCATGTCGTGCGGCACCCCGGGGGATCGCGTGTTGCGAGATCGATGGAAGAGGTGATGAGATGGCGAGTGATGAGCTTCGAGCGTTGACAGCAGCCCTGCTGCTCGGTGCCTGCCTGATCGGATGTAGCAGCATCAACGGAGGAGGCGGCGGCGCCAGCGACGACGGCGGCGGCGCCAGCGACGGCGGCGGCGGCGGCAGCGACGAGAGCGGCGGCGGCGGCGGCAGCGACGAGAGCGGCGGCGGCGGCGGCAGCGACGAGAGCGGCGGCGGAGACGGCGGCGGCTGGGTGACGTCCGCGGGCGGCCCGTGCGCGGTGCGCGACGTGGAGGGCACGATCCCGGGCGTGAAGCTGTCGATCACGTCGAGCCGGTGCGTCTACTTCATGGGCGAGCACGCGGAGTTCGTCTACGAGGTCACGACCGACGCGAGCGTCCCCCCGATCGACATCGCGGCCTCGACCGGCTGCGGGCGCTGCACCAAGCCGAGCTCGGATCCGCTCTCGTTCGTCTCCTACCAGATCAGCGGCACGTCGGTGGACGGCGAGCCGCAGCGCTACTGCCTGTGCGACGTGGGCTGCTGCGCTCCCGACGAGGCGACGACCGTGGAGGTCGACGCGACGGTGGCCACCGGCACGATCCGCTGGTCGGGGCGGCAGTGGGATGGCCCGTCGGACACGGGCAACCCCGAGGGCCCGGCGTTCTCGCCGGGGAGCTACGATGTCGTGGTGACGTTCGACGGAGGGGCGCAGGGCTCCGTGACGGCGAAGTTGGGGATCCAGATCGTCCTCCCGTGAGGCCGTGAGGCCCGGAGCGGCCCGGCCCTCTGCAGGGGGCCGGCCGCGGCGGGTCTGCTAACGCCATTGCGGGAAGTCGGGCCGAGAGGCGAACCGCCATGACGCCAAGGGCGCCAAGAAACCAGGGAAGTAGAAGGGGAAAATGGAGGGACAACCCCTCCCCTCTCTTCTTGGCGTCGTTGGCGCCATGGCGGTTCTTCTGCTGATCCGGGGCAATTTCCCGCAGTAGTGCTAACGTCCGCGCACCATGCACGCCTGGCGCGCACACACCTTCGGCTCCCCCGAGGTCCTTGCCTGGGAACCGGTGGACGATCCCCCGCTCGCCGACGGCCAGGTCCGCATCGAGGTCGCGGCCGCGGCGATCAACTTCCCCGATGTCCTCTTCACGGCAGGCGCGCACCAGGTCAAGCCGACACCGCCGTTCACCCCCGGCTTCGAGGTCGCCGGCGTCGTCATCGAGAGCCGCGAGCCGTCCTTGCCGCCGGGCGCCCGCGTGGCCGCCACGCTGCCCGGCGCGGGGGGTTACGCGACGCACGTCATCGCGGGTCCGCGCACGACCTACGCGCTCCCCCACGGCATGCCGTTCGAGGACGCCGCGGCGCTGACGATCACCTACCAGACAGGCTATCTCGCGCTGCACCGGCGCGCCGGCCTCCGGCCGGGCGACACCGTCCTCGTGCACGCCGGCGCGGGCGGCGTCGGCAGCGCGGCCATCCAGCTCGCCAAGGCCGCGGGCGCGACCGTCCTCGCCACCGCGGGCGGCGAGGAGAAGGCGGCGGTCTGCCGCGCGCTCGGGGCGGACGTCGCCATCGACTACCTGCGCGAGGATTTCGTCGCGATCGTCAAGGATCGGACGTCGGGCCGGGGGGCCGATATCGTCTTCGACCCGGTGGGCGGCGACGTCTTCGACCGGTCCACGCGGTGCGTCGCGTTCGAGGGCCGCATCCTGGTGATCGGCTTCGCCTCCGGCCGCATCCCCGCGGCGCGCGCCAATCACCTGCTCGTCAAGAACTACGCCGTGATCGGCGTCTACTGGGGCACCTACAGCCGCAACGAGCCCGCCCTGACGCGCAGGGCGCAGGACGAGCTCTACGCGCTTTACGCCCGGGGAGCGATCAAGCCGCTCCTCTCCGCCGCGCGACCGATGGCCGACGCGAGGGCCGCGATGGCGGCCGTCGCCTCGCGCGCCACGACGGGCAAGGTGGTCCTCACGACGCGCTGACGGCGGGGCGCACAGCGCCCCTCAGGCCGGGCCGCCGCCCGCCGCGCGAGGACGCGGCGGGCGGCGCGGCGGCCACGATCACCGGCAGCCGCCGGCCGTCGACTCCTCGGGGAGATCCCCGAGCGTGTCCTGATCCGTCGTCTTCAAGCCGAAGCCATAGGGGAACAGCGGCTTCTGACCGTCTCCACGGTTGACCGTGGTCTGGCAGTCGCTCGCCGGCCACGAGAACGACAGCTTGCCCTGGAACTCCTCGTCGCCGAACAGCACGTCCGCCACGCCGCCGCCCTCGGTGCCCGGGAGCCACGCCGCCACGAAGGCGTCGGAGAGGTTCAGCTCCTTGTTCACGTAGAGCGGCCGCCCCGACAGGAAGACGGTCACGATCGGCAGATCCGGCGCGGCCGCGCGGATGGTCCGGAGGACCTGCACGTCCTCGGGGCGGAAGGCCGCGTGCTCCAGCGTCTTCGCGTGCGGCGCGGTGTTGTCGTCCTGGAGCTGGATGTCGCCGTACATCTCGGCATACGGCGTCTCCCCGATCACCACGATGGCCGCGTCGAAGCTCCCCGACGCGCGGCTGCCGTCCTCGCTCAGGGTCACCTGGCCGCCGCCGCCCTTCACGAGCTCCTCGATCCCGGCGTAGATCGACGTCGCGCCCGGGAAGTCGGCGTTGTCGACGTCGGTGCCCTGCCACGTCCGCGACCACCCGCCGCACTGGTTCGGGATGCTGTTCGCGGACTTGCCCGCGACGAGCACGTTGGAGGACTTGCCGAGCGGCAGCGCCCCGCCTCGGTTCTTGAGGAGGACGAGCGACTTCCGGACCGCCTCGCGCGCGAGCTCCTTGTGCTCCGCGGCGCCGAGCACGCCCTGCTGCCCCGCGAACATCCGCTCCGACGGCGCGCCCTTCGTCGTCCGCGGGCCGAGGAGCCCCGCCCGCATCTTGACGCGCAGGATCCTCGTCACGGCGTCGTTGACGCGCGCCTCCGAGATCTGGCCGCCCTCCACCTGGGAGAGCGTGTTCTGATAGAACGCCTTCCAGTCGTAGGGGACCATCATCATATCGATGCCCGCGTTGAACGCGGCGGCGCACGAGTCGTTCGTGCACCCGGGCACCTGGCCGTGGCCGTTCCAGTCGCCGATGACGAAGCCGTCGAAGTGGAACTTCTCCTTGAGCACCCCGGTGAGCAGCTCGCCGTTCCCGTGCATCTTCGTGCCGCGGATGCTGTTGTAGGACGCCATGACCGTCTGCACGCCCGCGGGGATGGCCGACAGGTAGCCCTGCGCGTGGAGGGTGCACAGCTCGGTGTCGGAAGCGAGGTTGTTGCCCTGATCGTCGCCCTTGTCGGTGCCGCCGTCGCCGATGAAGTGCTTGGCGGTCGCGATGACGTTCGCGGGGCCGAAGAGGCTTCCGCCCTTCGGGTTGCCCTGGATGCCCTTCACGATCCGGCCCGCGTAAGCGTTCACGATCTCCGGATCTTCGGAGAAGGCCTCGTACGTGCGACCCCACCGGTCGTCGCGGACGGTCGCCAGGGTCGGCGCGAAGGTCCAGTCGAGCCCGGTCGCCGCGACCTCCTTGGCCGTGGCAGCGCCGATCCGCTCGAGCAGCTCCGGATCGTTCGCGGCGCCGAGGCCGATGTTGTGCGGGAAGAGCGTGGCGCCGCGGACATTGTTGTTGCCGTGCACCGCGTCGATGCCCCAGATGATCGGGATGCCCGCGCGCCCGCCGGTCTTGTCCACCGAGGCCTTGTAAAAGGCGTCGGCGAGCGTGACCCAGTCCCCCGCCGACGCGTTCTTGCTCTTGCTCGGCCAGGAGCCGCCGCCGTTCAGCACGGAGCCGATGTTGTACTGCCGGACCTCGTCCGGCGAGATCTCGTTGATCTCGGCCTGGATCATCTGGCCAACCTTCTCTTGCACGGTCATCCGGCCGACGAGCTCGGCCACGGCCGCCTCGATCTCCGGATCCTGCGCGAGCTCGCTGTGCACCTCGGGCCAGCCGGCGTCGCAGGGCAGGAGCCCCGCGCTGTCCTCGCCGCCGCCGGCGCCGCCCGTGCCGCTGCCGCCCGTGCCGCTGCCGCCGCCGCTTCCGCCCGTGCCGCTGCCGCTGCCGCCCGTGCCGCTGCCGCCCGTGCCGCCATCCTCGCCGCCTTCACCGCTGCCGCCGGTGCCGCTGCCGCCGGTGCCGCTGCCGCTGCCGGGGCCGGTGCCCGTCCCCGTCGATGAGCTGGTCGGCTCGTTCGACGAGTCGTCCCCGCAAGCGGCCGGCGCGAGGACGACCGCCGCCGCCATGATCCATGTCGCATACCGTGTAAGGCGCATAAGGAGCTCCCCTTGGTTGTCCGTGATCAAGAAGAAGGGTTTTGAAGTGATCCGTGGCCGTCATCCAGGGCGCCCTGGGGACCGGGCCCCGCGCGCGCCTCGCCCGCGAGCGCCGCGGCAGAGGGACCGAGGGCGCGCCGCCCGCTCGCGTGCCTGGAGCTCACCCCTCGGCCCCAGGCCGCGCGCTCTTCCCGTGGAGAGCAGGGCGCCCCCCCACAACGCGCATCGCACGCGTGCTCGGCGGGCGGACAGCGATGCCCTGTCAAGCATCTTACCCGGGCAAGACACAGGCCAGAGCGCGCGATGAACGTGCGCGGAAACAGGCCCCACGCACCGGGTAGAAAGCAATACAACGGCGATGTTCTAGTCCATGGCAGCACCGGCACGCAAGCCCCCCCTCATCCTCCGGACCAGGGGTCGGTCGCTGATCCTGGACGCACTCCACGCCTGGACACGGCATGGACCGCAAAAGCCGTGAGCGCGGAATCCTCCGGTGCTGCGCGCCGTGGCATGACGCCACAACGTGTGGAAGACGGCCACGGACGCCCGCGGCCGCCACGAGGGCGCGCCCTCGCGTCGTGGCGTCAGGGCGCGTGGCCGTGAACTTGCAACTTTGCAGGACACGAGGTTGACGCCATGCGCAAGCCACACTCCCGGGAGGCCCTGACGACGGAGAGACGCCCTCCCCTTGCGATTGCCGTGCTCCTGCTCGCGCCGGGGCTCTCCGCCGGCTGCGGCCAGGGCGACGCGCGGCCCCCGAATCCGGGCGCCCCGCCGGGGCAAGAGAAGAAGATCGATACCAGGCTCCTCGAGAAGGGCGCAGAGGCGCTCCAGGACCTCAGCCCGGTGCGGGCCATCGACCACTACCTCGACGGGTTCCACGTGATGTCAGGACGACCCGGACCACCACATGGAGGCCCATCACTACTGCAAGGGGGTCAACGAGGAGTTCACGCAGCTCCATCGCTCGTTGCTCGATGGCGCGGACGGCGCAAGTCGCCGGCACGAGGGCAGGCCAGCCGGGGCGCGCGCGGCATGCGCAGGTGAGCAGCGAGCAGGCGCTCAGGACAGATACAGGCTCGCCCGCGGGGCCACGCCCGCGGGTCGGCGCTCCGAAGGACGGGGGAGCGCCCAAAGACCTCCGGATGAGCCCGATTGTTCGTGGCGAACGATTCAACCAAGTCGTAATAAAACAACGTGACGAGCGATTTCTTGCTATCCATGGAAGCGGGATTTACCCGCGGGGCCAGGCTCGCCTATGGTGCGCCCATGCTATCGATTACTCGTACTTCAATCCATCTCCTCGCGACCACCGGTGCAATCCTCCTCGCGCTCGTGGCGTGCGGAGGCGACGACGATGAAACGGGCTCCGGCGGCTCTGGCAGCACGACCGTGACCGGCACCGGCGGCGCAGGCGAAGGCGGCGCAGGCGAGGGCGGCGCAGGCGAGGGCGGCGCAGGCGAGGGCGGCGCGGGCGAAGGCGGCGCGGGCGAGGGCGGCGCGGGCGAAGGCGGCGCGGGTGAGGGCGGCGCAGGCGAGGGCGGCGCGGGTGAGGGCGGCGCGGGTGAGGGCGGCGCAGGCGAGGGCGGCGCAGGCGAGGGCGGCGCAGGCGAGGGCGGCGCGGCCCCGGAGGCCACGGCGTGGTCGGACGTGGAGCCCGTCCTCAAGGCGCGCTGCGCCCCCTGCCACACCAACACCCCGGCGGCCGGCGGCTTCGCGCTCACCTACGCGGCGGCGATGACGGACGCAGAGAACGCGGCGTGCAAGGCCGAGGGGCTCAATCGGGGCGCGTGCGCCCTCAAGCTCGTCCTCTCCGGCGCCATGCCCGCCAACATGGGTTGCAAGGGCGATCCGGCGCAGGACGGCGGCAAAGCCGGCTGCCTGAACGCCGAGGAGCTGGCGACGCTCCAGGCGTGGGTCGACGGCGGCCAGGCCGAGTGACGCCCGGGGGGCGCGGCCCCGGCCGCGCCTCGCCTCACCGCGGCGGCTCCGTGAGCGCCCCGTCCTCGTAGGCCTGGATCAACCGCTCCAGGACCTCGATCTCCCTCGCCAGCTCCTCGCCCTTCTCCGTGTCCGCGACCCTGCGCGGGACCCCGTGGACCTCCACGTCCGAGATCGCGGGGATGATGTCCTCCCCCGCCTCCACGGCCTGCTCGACCGACGTGAAGTGGTGGTGCTGCGCGAGCCGCGCCCCGCTCGCCTCGAGCACGAGCGTGTACCCCTTGTCGCCGTAGGCCTCCGAGAACGCCCCGTCGATCGTCACCGCGCGGCGCGACGCCTTGATCGGCGACTCCCCCCGCTCGACCCGCACCGGCACATGCCCGTTCACGATGAGCCCGCGCTCCTCGTCCACGCCGAACTCGCGGCACACCCGGCCGCAGAAGCCGGCGTCGTGGATCAGGTGGAAATAGGGGTTCTTCGTCTCCCGGTGCGTCGCCTCGTCGGCGACGAAATACGACTCGAAGGTCGTCATCCGGTCCTTGCCGAACATGGGAGAGAGCGGGCCGGTCCAGAGGTACCAGAGCATGTCGACGTCGTCCTGCGCGCCCCCCCGGAAGGCCCGGCGCACCTTGCGCTCCAGCGCGTCGAACAGCGCCCTGCCGCGGCGCTCTGCGCCGTCCACCTCGAAGGGGAGGAACGCCCCCTCGCCGTCCACCGGGACGCAGCCGTGGAAGATGAGCGCGCGATCGCGCCGCAGCCACGTCGTGCCCTGCTGCACCATCCAGCGCATCTGGCGGGACAGCACCGGGCTCTTCAGGAACGACTCCTTGAGGAGGGCGATGCACGCCGCCTCGTCCTGCGTCAGCGCGTACGGGTCGCCGGCGCCGAGCGTCGGAAAGCGGGTGTCGAGGAGCTCGTGGCGCTCGCCGTCGATCGTGACCGTGCCCGCGCGCGGGTCGACGCGGTGGAGCAGGCAGCGGTGCTCGAGGGCGTACTCCGGGCGCCGCCGGCAGAGCTGGCCCTCCAGCTTGAGCTGGAGGATCGCCATGGCCTTCTGCATCCGCGCCATGAGCAGCGCGTCGCGCAGCCCCTCGCCCCGGACCGCGAAGCGCGCCGCCGGGTCGTCGGCGTAGGCCGTGCGCGCGAGCCGGTCGACCGGGGCGACCGGGATGCCGAAGCCCTCCTCGAGCTGCGCGAGGCGCCCGTAGCGCAGCGAGAGGCGGACCACCGTGGCGATGAGCGCCTCCTGGCCGAGGCTCGCGCCCATCCAGCTCACGTCGTGGTTGCCCCAGACGACGCGCGCGCGCGGCTGGCGCATCAGGTACTCGATCACCTTGTCCAGCCGGGGGCCGCGATCGCCGAGGTCGCCCGCCACGACGAGCTCGAAGACCGTGAGGTTCCGGATCGCGCGCGCCGTGGCGCGCAGGATCTCGATCTCGCGGCCGTGCTGGAGGAACGGGTCGACGAGCGCGTCGACGTAGGCGCCCTCGCCGAGCGCGGCGCGCGCGGACACGAGCTCGCGGAGCAGGCCCCGCATGTCGGCCGGGAACGCCTGCTCCACCTGGCGGAGCGTGTAGCGCAGCGACAGCTCGCGGATGACCTCGATCTCGCGCGCCAGCGCCCAGAGCACGAACGCCCGCCGCGCCGCCGCGTCGCCGCGCGCGACCCGGGCGTAGCTCTCGCGCGGATAGTAGATGACCGAGAGCAGGGCGCGCTTCTCGTCGGCCGTGAGCCGGTCGCCGAAGACGCGCTCCACGAGCGGCCGCAGGCTCCCGGACGCGTTGTTGATGATGTGCTTCAGCTTCCTGTGCTCGCCGTGGACGTCGCTGACGACGTGGACCGTGCCCTTGGGGAGCGACAGGATCGCGCGGAGGTGGCCGATCTCGGCGAGGGCGGCCTCGGTGGTCGGGTACCGGCCCGCGAGGGCGCGGAGGAGGGGCAGCTCCCGCGTGTCGAGCATGGCGCCCCAGCATAGAGCAAGGCCGCGGCCCGCCGCAGCCGGCGAGCGCTGGCGTGCCGCACCGCCCGGCCGCGCTGCCCCCCCGGTGGTGGTCACGTTGGGGGTGCTCACCTCCGGGGCTTGCGTTCCGGCGGGCCCCTTTTGTGGCCCGCCTGCACTCCAGCCCCTCCGGTGAGCACCCCCAACGTGACCACCACCCTACCCCCCTTGCGGCAGGGCAGCGCCCGATTAGGCAACGTCACGGGGAGCACCCGGGCGCGGAGCGCAAGCTCGGCGAGGGCTCCACCTTCACCATGGAATCACCCCTGTCCCGATGAGCAAGTCTGTCCTGATCATCGATGATGATATCGATCTGGCGACCACCCTGGCCGAGACGCTGCGCGAGCTCGGGTACGACGCGACGCCGTTCTTCAGCGGTCGCGAGGCGCTGGAGCGCCTCGCGGCGGGCGAGCGGCCGGGGGTCATCCTGCTCGACCTGATGATGCCGAAGATGAACGGCTGGAAGGTGTGCGACGAGCTCAGCGCGGCGCCCGGGCTCGGGGAGATCCCGGTCGTCATCATGACCGCGGCGTCGAACATCAAGCAGCCGATGCCGACGCACGCGCGCGAGGTGATCAACAAGCCGTTCGAGCTGGAAACCCTGCTCCGGACCATCGACGCCGCGTGAGCGACGCGCGCGGGGCGGCGCCGCTCACGCCCGGGCTGGCCCCGGCGGAGGCGCCGGTCAGCGCGGCGCGGCGACCACCTTCACGACGAGGTCCGGGTCTGCCTCGATGTCCTCCTGCGCGAACAGCGCGGGGCGCCACTCCTTGCGCGAGAACATCGCGGTCTGATCGGCGAAGTGGGGCGACGCCGGATCGTGCGATTGAGCGTAGGAGAGCAGCGCCTCCGCGCGCGGGCCGTCGCTCGTGAACTCGAGGGCGAGGAGGAAGCTCGTGCCGTAGTTGATGGGGTAGCCCGAGGTCGTGAGGCCCGTCACCTCGTTGAGGAGCTCCCCGGCCGGGGTGTGCCTGGGCAGGAGCGTGCTGTTGTAGCTCGTCGTGAACCCGACGACGTTGGCCACCCCTTCCCGGCTGCCCCCGCCGTGGATGGCGATGGCCTCGTCGCCTCTCCGGGTGAACTGCGCCTCGCCGAGCGGCGTGCTCGGGTCGAGCCCCGCCTGCGCGAGCAGGCGCGTCGCCTCGCCCAGCGCCACGAGGATCGGATCCGGGCCCGCCTCCGGGGCGCTGACCAGATCGCGCGGCGTCGCGAGCGGGTCCTCGGGATCGAACGGCTCGGCGTAGAGCGCGCCCGCGTCGACGAGGTCGGCGTTCCGGAACCGGCCGAGCAGCTCGCGCCACACGAGCGCGCCGGCGCTGCTCGTGTCCAGCCGGCCGTCCCAGGACGCGAGCGCGCGGCACGCGTCGGTGAGATCGACCTCTTCGCCCTCGACCTCCACCGGCGCCGCGCCGTCGCAGCGCCCGACGACCGCCGCGAGGAGATCCTCCGCGATGCTCGCCCGGTTGCTCAGGATCGCGCCCTTCAGCTCGTCCCACGAGAAGAGGCCGTCCTCGCCCGAGGCCGCGCCCTCGCCCTCCTCGGTGAGCAGGCGGAGGTTCATGCGCGTCCGGGCCGAGATCGGGGCGCCGGGCGCGCCGAAGAGCGCCGGGTAGCCGGCGAGCGGCTCCGCGGGGTTCGTGAGCCACGGCGTGTCGTTGGCGTTCATGACGAAGTCGGCGCGCGTCAGCATCGGCACGTCGCTCCACGGCACGAGCGGGCCTGCGCCCTCCGTCTCGACCCACTCGTCGCGCCGCGTGCTCCCGTCGAGCAGCACGATGCCCGAGGCGGCGAGCGCCCCGGTCAGCCCGTCCCTGCCCAGCGCGCGCCCGTAGGCGCGCGCCGCCTCCTCGCTCAGGTGGGGCACGCGCGAGGCGTCCATCAGCAGCGTTTGCCCTCCGGCGTCCACCGCGGTCGTGAACACGAACGGGATCCCCCGCAGCTCCTCGTGCGCGCGCCGGAGCTCCTCGAGGTCCCTGGCCCGGCCCATCGCGAGCCACTGATCGAGGGCCGTCACGTTGTCCGCGTTCGCGTCCCGCAGGGAGAAGGCCTGCTCCGCGGACCAGGCGAGGAGGGAGGCCCCGAGCATCGGGCCGTAGTGGCTCCGGTACATCGCCCGCGACACCTGCGTGAGCGAGCCGTCCTCGCCCAGCACGTCGATGGTGAGCTCGCGGCGCTCCATCGCCCGGCGCTCGCCCTCGTAGAGGTAGGCGGTGGGATCCTCCGGATCGAGGGTGAGCCTGTAGAGCGTGAAGTGGTTGGCCGGCGAGACGGTGTGCGTCCACGCGACGTGCTCGTTGAAGCCGATGTTGATGACCGGCAGGCCCGTCAGGGAGACGCCGTAGACGTCGAGCTGCCCCGGGATGGTCAGGTGGGACTCGTGAAACCGGAGCTCCCCCTCCCAGGGGAAATGCGGGTTCGCGACCAGCATGCCCCGGCCTCCGTCGGCGCGGTCGCCGCCGATCGCCCAGGCGTTGCTGCCGAGATCGAGGTGGGCGAAGTCCGGAAGGCCGGCGTCGGGCGCGCGGCGCCGCTCGCCGGAGGCGACCGGAGGCGCGGCGCGACTGAGGAAATCGAGCAGCTGTCCGCTCCCGGCGAACTGGTTGATGTGGACGAAGTACGCGGCGAGATCGGCGGCGCTGATCGGCTTGACCCACGCCGCGCCGGTGCAGGGGGCGGGCAGGCCGCCGGCGCCGGTCTCCGCCAGGTACAGGTTGTATCCCGCGGCGTACCCGTCGACGAGCGCGCGCGCCTCGGGGGACGCGCGCGAGAGGAGGGCCTCGCCGCGCTCGGCGACGCCGAGCGCGAGGTAGGCGAAATCGCTGTCGATGTTCGCGTCGTCCTCGCCGGGGCCGAACGTCCTGGCGCGCTCGCTGCGCACCTTCACGATCTGGTCGGCGAGCGTGCACACGATGTCGCGCGCCGCGGCGTGGCCGAGCCCGAACCCGAGGCTGCCGTGGTCCTCGGCGAGGATGTGCGGCACCCCGTGGCTCGTCCAGCGGATGGTGGCCTGGTAGTCCCCGTGCGCGACCGGCGCCGGATTGACGCCGGGCTCGTCGCTGCACGCGGCCAGGAGGCCGAGGCAGCCGAGCCCCACAACGATTCTTCCTCGCATGAAAGCATTCTCCCGGCCGCGAGGAGCGCCGCGCCGCCGGCTCGCTCTTCCGGCGACGGCGCCGCCTCGAGAGCGCCGCCGCGCCCTGCTTCGAGCGCTCTGCGACCCTGTGATGGTCCTGTGTTCGTGTTCCTGTGCTCTCTGCTCGAGCGCCGCGCGAGCATAGGGACACGGCGCGGGGACGCCTAGACGGCAGAGCCCGCGCGGCGCGCCGGGCACGGTTGATGGAGGCGCTGCGCCGCTGTGCAAGGCTCGCTCTCTCCCAGGCCGCAGGCTGCGTCCAAGCCGCAGGCTGCGTCGCGCGCGGGCGAGCCGGGGCGCGCCACGCGCGCGGTCCCGGCCATGGCGATCGTCGTCCTCGTCGCGCTCGGCTCGGGGTGCGTCCGCGAGGCGGCAAAGGAAGCGACCAGCGGCACCCTCGAGGCGCTCGAGCGCGGCGCGGGGGAGCTCACCGCGCCGGCCGAGGGGGCGGACAGGAGGCAGGCCGAGGGCGCGCCCGGCGGGCAGCAGGCCGAGGGCGCGCCCGGCGGGCAGCAGGCCGAGGGCGCGCCCGGCGGGCAGCAGGCCGAGGGCGCGCCGGCGGCCGGCCGCCCGCTCGTGGGCGCGATCGTCCACGACGCGGTCCGGGCGGGCACGGCGGAGCTCGGGCGGCAGGCGGGGGTCCTCGAGCCGGTCATCGCGCGGACGAGCGAGGCGGTGAGCAGCGCCGTGGTCGAGGGCGCCCTCCAGCACGACCGGCAGCTCCTCGCCCTCGTCGAGCAGGGCTCGGGCGCGGCGGCGCGCGCGGTGGCGCGCGAGGGGACCGCGCAGCTCGTGGAGCACCTCGCCGGCTGCCCGGCCGGCGACCCGGGCTGCTCGAGCGCCGCGATCGAGCGGGCGAGCCGCGCCGCCGCCACCGGCTTCGCCGACGGCCTCGGGCGGGCGCTCCGGCCCTGGGTCCTCGGCCTCGCGTTCGGCGCCGGCTTCCTCCTCGCCGCGCTGCTCGCCATCGCCATCGCGGCCGTCACGCGGCGGCACGAGCGCGCCGCCACGCACTGACGCGCGACGCGAGGCGGCGCTCCCGGGTGCTGAAGTGCTTCGGCTTGAAAATCGTCCAGCGAAGCCGTATCGCGAAGCCCTTGCCGATCACGAGCAGCTGGTCGCCGATCCGACGGGGTTCATGGCGATGATCCAGACGTTCGCGGCACCGATGACGATCCAGATGCGAACGATGGTCTGGCCTGTCCCCGGCGGGAAACGCCCGTCCGATTCGTCGCCTCGTCGGGCCGCCCCCCGTCAGCCGTCAGGAGAGCACTTCGGTAGCAGTCTTCGCCCCGAGGACGTTCTCGATCCAGCGGTCGAGGGTCGAGATGCCCGTGCATGCCTGGATGCGCGCGCTCTCGTCCTCGGCGAGCCCGATCCCTGCGCGCGCAAGCAGCCGCAGCAGCGTGTCCCTCTTGCCCTTGAGCTCGCCTTCACGCATACCATCGAGCTTTCCCTCACGCATGCCCTTGAGCTCGCCCTGACGCATGCGCCACCGCCGACAGCACGGCGAGCTCGGTCTCCTTCTCGGCGTCGGTCGGGTCGGTGATCTCGGGGACGACGGCCGGACCGAGCTCCAGCGGCTTGGCGGTGCCCCCGCGGCGTCGAGGCACGCATTGGCCCCTCGATGCCTCATATCGATTTCTTGCTGCCCAGCATCGCCCTCTCGGCGCTTCACATCGACTTTTCGATGTCCCAGGGCGAATCTTCGACATGCGCCCTTGACAGAGGACCTGGCCGTGCGCTCCTGCGGACATTGGTCCGGCAGCGATCCGCATGACCTGCTCCTTTCCTCGACGCGGATCGCCTCAGCAATATCCCCGCCCGTGAACCGCTCCCCGCTTCCGCGTTGACCCGCCTCCCTGATTGCTCCGGCCTCTCCGATTGCCCCGCCTTCCCGATCCAACCCGCTCCCGCAAGGCACCCTGATCGGCGCCGCGGATCGGCCCGCTGGCAATCGACCCGCCGCCGGCCGCTCGGGCACGGCGCTGCCGTCGCGACCGCGCCGCTTCCCGGCAATCGCGATCGCGCCGCCTTTCGGCGCGCGACGGTCGGCTTTACAGCATGCCCGGAAGGAGGATCACCCATGGCAAAGGCACCCCACGACCCGAACGTCGAGCAGAACAAGGCAACGAGCGAAGGAGGAGCCATCGGCGATGCCCAGGCCCTGGAGCAGATTACCGGGCTCATCCTGCTCGACATGGCGGCGGCCGAGGCGTACCGCGCAGCGAGCGACGTCTGCAAGGCGCCGGAGATCAAGAAGCAGCTCGAAGCGTTCCGCCAAGATCATGAGCGGCACGTGCGCGAGCTCTCGGACGCGCTCGGCACCGGCCTGCCCGAGGAGGCCGACGATCGTGGCCTGTGCATCCGCCGGTACACCGAGCTGTCGGCGCGCGAGGACCGGACAGCGCTCGTCGCCATGCGCGGCAACGAGGAGCTCACGAACGACGCCTACGCCTCGGCGCTCGCGAGCGATCTGCCGGCGGAGGTCCGGCGGATGGTGGAGGCGAACTGGAAGGATGAGCGGCGCCACATCCGCTGGATCACGGAAGAGATCCGGACGCGCGGCTGGGAGCTCCCGGAAGTGCCGTCGACGCTGGCCGAGGCCGCGTGATCTCGCCGACGGCCGACGGCCGAGCCGTCGGCCAGGGCGCCGGCCGGGGAGGCCCAGCGCGCGCGATTGACGCGCGGCCGGACAAGTCAAGCATCCAGCAGCATTCCAACCGATAAACGCTGCGCGCCCGCCACCGGCGATATCCGCGGCCAGCATCCTCGATATCGACGGCCAGCATCGTCCCAGGATGAACAAAAAATGAAGCGGGGACGCTTCCTGGAACCCCTCTGCCGGGCAACCCCCTGCAGCGACGGGATGCTGCGCCGGCATAATCGCCGGGTCTGAACCGTTGATCTCACCGTTCTCGTCGCGTCTCATCCTCGTCGCGTCTCGTGCCGCTGCGGCGGCCATGCCCCTCCGCCTCCTGCAAGCCCAAGGAGGAGGCGCCGCGCTGCCTCTGTACACGATTCGAGCCATCTCGAAGCAGCTGGGAAGCAAGCGAGAACCGCTCGAAGACCCATGAGCAGATGGCATGATGCTGCCATGGCTTCGCCCCCGACCGCCCGATACGCGATTGGTCGGTCATCCATTGCGACCGCAAGCAAGACCGAAAAATCGACCCTCGCCAATGAGCACGAAATCAATCTTGACACAAACTCGACCAGCCGTTACAGCTCCTGTTATCCACAGCAGGCTGGGGGGGGAACCGCTGTGACCCGCGCAAGCGTGGCGTTCCTTTTGGTGAGACAAGGAGGCGCAGCGTGCTCGATCGAGCTGGATGCTTGGCCAACGATCGATTCATCCGGCAGTATCAGGAATGGATCAACCCGATACTGGCCCGGGATCTCGAGCTGAAGACGACATCCAGGCCAAGCCGGATCGTCGATATGGGCGTAGGCCCAGGGTTCCTGTCGCGGGCGCTGGCCCGGCGGTTCCCCGAGGCCACGGTGATCGGGGTCGACATCAACCCCGCGATGCTGGATCTGGCCCGTGACAACCTCGCAGGGAGGCCCGAGGCGCAGCGCATCGAGCTGGTGAAGCAGGATGTCCACGCGCTGTCGTTCGAGGATCGGTGCGCGGACGTCGTGATCTCGTGGTCCTGCTATCACCACTGGGCGGATCCGGTTCGTGGGCTGGCCGAGTGCTGGCGCATCCTCCGTCCGGGCGGGATTCTCTCCATCTTCGATGTGGAGCCGAGCCCTGAAATGATCCCTTATCTACAGGCGAACCTCTCCGATCCCGAGATCGCCGGGATCCTCGTCAAGTCGCTGCGGGAAGCGATCCCTCAGCAGGTTGTTGGAGAGCATGCGCGCGCCGCGGGGATCGTCGGCTTCGAGATCAAGCCGTTCGAGCTCGACATGGCCGCGGTGCTCGACTGTATCGACGAGATCGAGGAGCCGGCTCGGGTATCCGAGCCATCACCCGTCAACAGCATCGCATGGGCGCTCACCGCCCGGCGTTAACCCGGAGCCACGAAGAAAGGAGGTGATGTTCATGAAGCGCTACGTGCAGCCGAAGCTGATCGATCTGCGCACCGCGATCGTCGTCGGCGGCCATTGATCCGCGCTACGCCGCCCTCGCCGGCGGCTGGGTGGCTGGATGAATGGCCAGGAAACATCGGACCAAACCGCTGGGGCACTGCCCTGAAAGGAGATTCTCATGAAGCGCTACGTGCAGCCGAAGATGGTCGACCTGCGCACCGCGATCCTCGCCGGCGCCCATTGATCCGCCCGACGCCGCCCTCGCCGGCGGCGGATGGACGGTCAAGGATCGCCGCACGAGCCCGCCCTCACCGGCGGTAACCGAGCAGCCTCGGGGCTCCGATCTCAGGGTCGGGGCCTCGAGGCTCCTCCTCTCATCTCATGAGGAATGCACCCGATGCTTGATGCCAGCTTCATCCCTGCACTCGCCGAAGGCGTCGAATGGCGCGAGCACGCCAAGGGCGTCGTCATCAACCCCATGATGGCCCTCAACGACACCGCCGCGACGATCTTCCGCCTCATCGACGGAGAGCGCACGGTGGGCGCCATCGCCGGCGAGATCGCCCGACAGTACGACGCCCCGGCCGACGAGGTCCTCCCGGACACGATCCACTTCATCGAGCAGCTCATCGACAAGAAGATCGTCCGTCCCCATGAGTAATCCGCCTCCTCCCCCGCCGCTCCCCGGGCCGATGAACACGCCGCCCGAGCCCGCCGAGTGGCTGCGCCTGCGGGCGCTCGGCGTGCTGAACAACCTCGTGGGCATGGTGGCGCTGGGCCGCCGGGCCGGGCTCACGCCCGAGCAATGCGCGCGCTTCGTGGTCGAGCAGTACCGCGACCACGGCTTCCACGACGGCTGGCGCACGCAGCACGGCACCGGCAATGCGGCGCAGTTCGCCGAGATCTTCGCCGCCGGCCGGCGCATGCTCTACGACGAGGTCATCGTCTCGGAGGCAGAGGGAGGCTTCCTCGTGCGCTCCC
This sequence comes from Sorangium sp. So ce1036, assembly GCF_051369805.1. Lineage (NCBI taxonomy): Bacteria > Pseudomonadati > Myxococcota > Polyangiales > Polyangiaceae > Sorangium > Sorangium sp. So ce1036. Next base: position 727,876 of record NZ_JBBMOX010000002.1, on the reverse strand, counting down.
GGGCGTGGTATTATGACCCTCAGCCGGAGGTGTTCTTCTTCATGGACGTCGAGCTGCCCGAGCTCGACCGCTTCTCCGTGGAGGTCATGCGCGTCCACGCGGAGGAGCTCTCGATCGAGCTCGACATTCGCCGGAGCGGCGAGTGGGAGGTGGCGCTCATCCGGCCACGAAGGGAGTCTTGAAGGCTCGCCATGCGCGTTCCCGCCTACCACGTCGTCGGCGCCCTCAGGGGGCTGAGCCTGGGCCTCTTCAGCCCGCTGTGGGTCGCGTACCTCTACTCGCGCGGGATGGATCTGATCAGCATCGGCCTGCTGGGAACGCTCTTTGAAGCCGTCAAGTTCATCTTCGAGGTGCCGACCGGCGCGCTGGCCGACCACTGGGGGGATCGCCGCTCGCTGCTGACCGGCACCGCGCTGATGGTGCTCACCTGGGTGGGATTCGGCTTCATCCAGGGGTTCGGCCTCGCCTGTGTCGTCATGGTGACCTGGGCGGCGGGAGAAGCCTTCATGTCGGGCGCCTACGAGAGCTGGATCTCTGGCCTCGTCCCGGAGGAGCGGCTGACGCGCACGTTCCTCGACAACTCGCGCATCAACGTGATCGCGCTCGTCCTGGGCGCGGCCGGGAGCGGCTGGATCTACCAGCGCTCTCCCACGCTGCTCTTCCTCGTGATCGCCGCGCTCTTCGCCGTTCAGCTCGGGGTGCTGCTCGGCGCCAGGTTCGCTTCGCGCAGCCCGGAGCTCGCGCACGCGCCGGAGAAGCCCTCGCTCGGGCTGCGCAGCATGATGGCCCACGCGCGCGCCAGCGCCTCCGACCTCCTCCGATGGCGGCTGGGAGGGCGCGTGGCGATCATGACCTTGTTCGCGGCCATGGTGTTCGATGGCATCGCTCGCTTTTACCAGCCTGCGCTGGTGGACCGTGGCACGTCACCTCAGGCCATGGGGGGGGTGATGTTCGCCGCGGCGCTCGTCGTGCTCCTGTTCCTGACGCTCGGCGCGCGGCTCACGGCGCGGATCGACCGCGCGCCCCTGGCCGCGGTGGCCGTCGTGGATCTCGGCGTGGTGGCGCTGTGCGCGGCCGTGGTGCTCTCCTCCGGCGCCCCGGCGCTGATGGCCATCGCCCTGCTGCTCGCGATGGAGGACGTGCGCGATCCGATCCTCAAGAGCGTCATCGCCAGAGGCGCGCCCCAGGCGCGGCGGGCCACCATCCTGTCGCTGGTCTCCGGGATCGGCGCCGCGGGCGAGATCCTGGCGGGCGTGATCTTCGGGTTGCTCGTCTCTAGGCTTGGAGAAGGGAGCGTCTTCGTGGTGGGGGCGGCGCTGATGCTGCCGACGATCATCGCGGGCCTGGTCCGCCGCGCTGCGGGAGACGAGCCGTCGGCGGCGGGGCTCGGCTCGAGCCCCCAGGAGAAGGGTTGAGGGGATCGATGTGCGGCATCGTTGGTCTCTTGACCCTGGGAGACGAGGAGCTCGGTCCGCGCGACGAGCGGGCGGTGGACGCGGCGGTGACTCGCCTCTTCGCCCGTGGGCCGGACGGTGAAGGGCGGGTCGCCCGCCGCGGCGTCGATCTCCGCTTCCGCCGCCTGGCCATCAACGATCCCAGCCAGGCCGGGCTCCAGCCCTTCCAGAGCGAGGATGGATCCGTGGCCGTGCTGGTGAACGGCGAGATCTTCAACCACCGTGCGCTGCGCGCGGCCGTCGGGTCTGGCCATCGCTGGCGCAGCGGCTCGGACTGTGAGGTGCTGCTGCCGCTCTACCGCGCCCACGGGCTCGCCGCGCTGGAGCGCCTTTGCGGGATGTTCGCCGCGGTCGTCGTCGATCTGGCCGAGCGAAAGGTGCACCTCGCGCGCGATCGCTTCGGCATCAAGCCGATGTTCTACAGCGTGCGAGGCGACCGGATCGCCGTCGCGTCGGAGGTGTCTGCCCTCGCCTCGCTGCTGGAGGCGCCGGCCGGGATCGACTGGGAAGCCGCGCTCTCCGATCCGTGGTTCGCCCGCTATCCCTGCCTCTCCTGGCCAGACCCCGCGCGCTGGTACGCCGGGGCGGAGAGCGTCCGGCCCGGCGAGGTGGTGACGATATCGATGACGGACGGGAGGGTGGCCACGCGGCGATGGTGGCGGCTCGGGGCCTGCCTGGCCGGCTCGGCCGGCGCGGAGGGGGGGCCCGCCGCCACGACCCCTGCCGAGGCGCCGGTCGCCGCGTATCGAGAGGCGCTGGAGAGGTCCGTCGCAGATTGCCTGAGCGGCGAGGCGGACGTGGCGCTCTTCCTCTCCGGCGGCATCGACTCGGTGGCCATCGCCGCGCTGGCGCGTGCCGGCGGGGCGCGTCCGCTGTGCGTCACGAGCTCGGCCCCGGCGGCGGAGCTCTCGGGCGATCTCGGCGCGGCCCGCGCGGCGGCGGACGCGCTCGGGCTCCCGCTCGTCTCGTGGGCTCCGGCGGACGTCTGGCCGAAGCTGGACGCCGACCTGTGGACCGGCCTGCTCGCCATCACCGAGAACCCGCTGACCGGCCCCGAGCAGCTCTACAAGATGGCGATCTACGTGGGCCTCGCGCGCTCCCACCGCGGCGTGCGCGTCACGCTGTCGGGGCAAGGCAGCGACGAGTTCAACGGGGGCTACAGCACGCTGTTCGCCCCGCCCGGCGGCGGCTGGGACGACTTCCTCACGGCCGTGGATCTCCTGGCCGGCGAGATCTCGGCTCACCGCACGATCGACCTGGCCGCCCACTGGAATCGTGATCTCGGCGCCCCGGTCGTCCGCGGCCGGCCGCGGCCGCCGGAGGCGACGGCCCTCCCTGGAGACAGGGGCTGGCGTGACTACATCACCAGCAAGTGCCGCGATCTCGAGCTGTTCAACCTGTGGAACGAGGATCGGACAGCGGCCGCCGTGAGCATGGAGAACCGCGTGCCCTTCCTCGATCACCCGGTGGTGCTGACCTCCGCCCGGCTGGGGCTCGATCCGGCGCTCGCCGCGCGGTGGCTGTACGACAAGCGCGTGCTGCGCGCGGCGGTGGGCCCCTTGTTGCCGGAGGCGCTCGCGGTGCGCGAGAAGGTGCCGTTCTTCTACGGCCGGGGGGCTGCCCTGGCCGCCAGGGAGATGGCGAGCCTGCTCGGCGCCGACGGCGGGCGGCTGCTCGAGGCGGCGCTCGACGGCTCGCCTGCGGCGCGGGAGTGGCTCGACGCGGACGCGCTGCGCGCGGCGGCGCTGCGGGTGATCGAGGATCCCCAGGCGCGCGGCTGGGAGGGCGTGCTGCGCGTCGTCAACCTCGCGCTGCTCGACGGGCTCGTGACGCACCGGATCCAGCCGCCGCAGATCGTTCCCGGAGCGGGCGCCTGACAGTCCACCGTAAAGCACGACAGGGATGAGCTCATGGAGACATCGAGGACCGACACGTGGAGCGAGCGTTTGGGTGACTGGGTCGCAGGGCTCGGCGGCAACGAGGAGGGGCTCCCGCGCACCCACCTGCATCGGCGGTTCAGCGCGGAGGCGTTCCGCTCGCTGCCCGGCTTCGCGGAGGCGGCCGACCTGGAGCGCTTCATCGCCCGTTACCCTGCGCCGATCATGGCCGTCGGCGGGCCGTGCTGGGACGAGACGGCGGGGTTGCGCGATCGGTTCCTGATCCGGCCCGAGCAGGCGCTGAAGTACTACGCTGCCGGCGCCACCCTGGAGCTCGATCATGCCGACCTCTTCTCGCCCGAGCTCGCGCGCGTCGTGGGCACGCTCGCCGGCATCCTCCGGCTGCCCGCAGGTGTGACGGGCAAGGCCATCGTCTACGCCTCCCCGAGCAGCGGCGGGTTCCCGGCGCACTTCGACGCGTACTACAATTTCGTCTTCCACATGGGCGGGGTGAAGCGCTGGAGCCTGTGGAACAACGACAACGCCACCGATCCCGTGGTGCACTACGAGGTCGAGACGTATCCCTTCGTCCCTCCCAACCTGGCCCCTTACTGGCAGGGGACGCCCACGCCCACCCGAGAGCCGCCGATGGTCGAGGAGCTCAGCGCGGGGTCGCTGCTCTTCTTGCCGCGCGGGATCTGGCATGAGACAGCGGCGAGCGGGTACTCGCTCTCGATCAACATCACGTATTCGATCCCGACCGTGGCCGATCTGGTGTCGGCCGCCATCGCTCGTGCCCTGCTGTCACATCCGCACTTCCGCAGCACGCCGCTCAGGCTGGACAGACCAGCCGCGTCGCTGGCCGAGGCGGCGCGGGTGCTGGGCGCGCTTCCCCCGGAGGTCCTCGCGGAAGCGCAAGGGGAGGGGCAGGATCTTTATCAGATCTTCCTGCGCGGCTACATCACGAACTTCCGCGAGCACCTGGCCGGCGTCATGGACGAGGCGAAGAGGAAGTGAAGCGGGGCGTCCCGCCGGGCGACGCGACCGCGCAGGGCAGCCCGCGCCAGCGCAAGCTCGGCGGCTAGCGCTTCTTCGCCCTCGCGGCGGAGTTCGGACGGATATCGACCTGCGTGGTATTCTGACAGGGCACCAGCGCCGTCACACCTGCGCTGAGCCATTCGGGGTATTTCGTCTCCCCCGGCTTCCCCACGCGCACGAAGAAGCGACCGCAGCGCACCACCAGCGGCTCGTTGACCGGCCCCGCGTGCTTCCCGTTCACATAGACGCCCCCCGTCTCGGGGAACCCCACCGTGAGCACGCCATGCCCCTTGGGCAGCGTGGCGAGGTCAGGCACCTTCCGCGCCTCGTTCTCCACGGCCTCCTTGGCCGCTGCTTCTTTGGCCGCCGCTTCTTTCTCCGCGGCCTCCTTGGCCGCCGCTTCTTTCTCCGCTGCTTCTTTGGCCGCCGCTTCTTTCTCCGCTGCTTCTTTGGCCGCCGCTTCTTTCTCCGCGGCCTCCTTGGCCGCCGCTTCTTTCTCCGCGGCCTCCTTGGCCGCTGCTTCTTTCGCCGCGGCCTCCTTCGCCGCTGCTTCTTTCGCCGCGGCCTCCTTCGCCGCGGCCTCTCTCGCGGCCGCTTCCTTGGCCGCTGCCTCTCTGGCCGCCGCCTCTTTCGCCTCCGCGTCGCGCGCCGCGGACGCTTTCACTGCCGGCGCTTGCGACCCCGGGCTCCGCTCCTCTGAAGGCTGCTCGCTCGGCGGCAGCGCCGCCGTCGCGTCCGACTCGAGCTCCGGCGTCGCGTCGACCGGCGCCGTGGTGATCACCACCGGCGCCTCCCGTCGCGCGATGTAGATCCAGAGCACCGCGACGATCGTCGCCGTGACCGCCGAGACCGCGATCGTCCCGATCGGCGACAGCGACCGCGGCACCTGCCACCGCGGCAACGGCCATCGCCGGCGCAGCGACGCCCAGCCCTGGCGCAGCGACGCCCAGCCCTCGCGGAGCAGCTCCCCGCCCCGGCGCAGCATCGGTCCCCCGCGGCGCAGCGCCGGCCATCGCTCGTGCAGCGACGCCCAGCCCCGGCGCAGCGACGCCCAGCCCCGCTGCAGCGACGCCCAGCCCCGGCGCAGCACCGGCCATCGCTCGCACAGCGACGCCCAGCCCCGGCGCAGCGACGCCCAGCCCCGGCGCAGCGACGCGCCGAGCACACCCGAGGACGCGGCCGCCGAGGCCCCGGTCAGTCCCGCCGCGCCCGGTTGCGAAACGCCGCCGGTCGGCGTTAGGCCCACCGAGCCCACGGGCAGCGCCATGCCCGGCGGCGGCAGGCCAGGCGGCGGCAGGCCAGGCGGAGCCACGGGGACCTCCACGCCGGACGGCGTCACGGACGACTCCGGCGACGACGCCGGAGCCGCCGCCGGGCCGAAGAACACCGGGGCCAGATCCGCCGGAAGGGCCGGCGGCGGGCCGAAGCGGATCGCCTCCGGGATCCCCGAGGGCGACACGCCGAGCGGCGCCAGCGAAGGCGCGGCGCCCGGCAGCGTCGAGCTCCCGTCCTCGAGCACCGGATCGGCCTCGTCGGGCAACGTCGCCATCCCGCCCGCCAGCGCCTCCTCGGCCTCCGCGTCGCGCTCCGCTGCGCGCCGCGACGCCTCGAACAGCCGGCCGAACGTCTCGCGATCGGGCAGCCCAGGCCTCCGCGCCTCGCCCTTCGCCCCGTCCCCCCTCGACCCCCCGCCGTTCGATCCCCCGCCCCTCAACCCCCCGCCGTTCGCCCCCGCGCCCCTCGCCGCCTCCCCCTTCGGATCGCCTGGGAGCGGCGGCGCGGGGTTCGCCGGCACCGGGATCGTGATCGGATCCGGCCCCGGCGCGGCGGTCCTCCCCGGCCCGTCCCGCCGCGCCGACCCCGCCAGCGCCTCGGCGGCCGCCGCCGTGGGGGGCGCGGTCTGCGCCAGCGGCCCCCCGGGCCGCGGCGGCGCCGGGCTCCCGTCCCTCGCGAGGCGATCCTTCGCGAGCCACCTCGCGGCGTCGGCCGCAGGCCTCGCGGTCTGGCCCCCCTTGCCCTTGACCGGGATCGTCGGACGCCGATCCTCCTCGGGATCCGCGTCCTCGAGCTCGATCGTCGCGTGCGCGGACTGCACGCGCGTCACCAGCTCGGACTTGCCCCGCTCGGGCCGCGACACCTTCGCGAGCGTCTGCTCGATGTCCTGGCAGGTGAGCTTCCGGTTGTCCGGCGACGGGGAGAGCGCCGTGTCGAGCAGCGCCGCGATCGGGCGCGGGATCTCCGGGCGGATCGACGAGATGGACGGCGGACGCGTGCCGTCCGCGGGCGGGCGGCGCCCCGAGAGCAGCGACCAGAGCAAGAGCCCGAGCCCGTAGATGTCGGCCTTCGTCGTCACGCGCTCGGCGCGCACCTGCTCGGGCGCCATGAACCCCGGCGCCCCCTTCACCACGCCCGCGATCGTGTCCGGCGTGCGCCCGAGGATCTTGCCGAGGCCGAAGCCCGTCAGGCGCACCTGCCCGTCCCACCCGATCACGACGTTCTCGGGGTGCAGGTTGCGATGGATGACCGGCGTGGGGCTGCCGTGCTCGTCGGTCGCCCCGTGCGCGTGCGCGAGCGCGCCCGCGAGGCAGTGCACCACGTAGTACACCGCCGCGTCCGCGAGCTTCTGCTGCCGCGACGACAGGTGCTGGAGCAGCCGATTGAGGTTCACGCCCTCCACGTGCTCGAGCACGAGCACGAGCTTGCCGTCGTGCTCGAAGAAATCGAACATCCGCACGATCGCCGGGTGGTTCAGCGACGCGCAGATCGACGCCTCGCGGGCGAGCTCGTCCCCGAAGCGCGGGTCGCCCTCGGCCGTGTTCGGGACGAGCTTCAGCTCGCTCACGCGCCGGAACCCGAGCGGGCCGTCCAGCCGCCCGAGATAGACGCTGGTGGGCCCAGAACCGGACAGGCGCCGGAGGATCTTGTAGGCCCCAATCGTCCCGGGAGCGGGCTCCGTCGGAAACATCCGGGGCCGATCATACCCAAGCGCGACGACGCCCCCAAGCCAACGACCAACACGGATCATTTCGCGGCGCCGGGGGGCGTGCGCGGGCGCCTCGGTAAGGCGCCATGCTCCACGCACGCTGTGCGCGGCGCGCTGCTCTCCTGCTCACCCCCGCGGTACAGCCGATCAGCGGAGCGCTGGACAGCCGTGACGGATTATGGCGCGAGGTGGATCACGCGACCCGCGCGGATCCCAGGCGCGCCGTGACGGCGCGCGCGATCGGCCGCGGCTCGGCGCTACGAGCGGCGGCGGGCCTGGGCTATAAGCCGCGGCGATGAAGCTCCGCTCCTGGCATCGCCTGCTCGCCGTCGTCTTCCTGGCCGGCTGCGAGGCTGCCGTCCCGCCGCCGGCCCCGCCCCCGCCGCCCCCGCCGCCGAGCACCGCCTCGGCGCCCGCGCCCGCGCCGCCGCCCGCGCCCGTGGCGCCGGCGCCGCGGTTCCCGGCGGGGTGGCCCCACCCCGAGGGCGCGCCGCCGGTGCGCGGCCCCTCGATGGTGTCGAGCGACGCAGCGCTCGCCTCGAAGGTGGGCGCGGACGTCCTCGCCTCGGGCGGCAACGCCGTCGACGCGGCGATCGCGACGGCGTTCGCGCTCGCCGTGGTGCACCCGTCGGCCGGCAACCTCGGCGGCGGCGGGTTCATGGTCGCGCGCCTCGGCGACAAGGAGCACGCGCTCGACTTCCGCGAGACCGCGCCGGGCAAGGCCACGCGCGACATGTTCCGGGGCAAGGACGGCAAGCCCACGGACGGCTCGCGCGTCGGCCACCTCGCGGCCGGCGTGCCGGGCAGCGTGGCGGGGCTCTGGGAGGCGTACGACAAGCTCGGATCGAGGAAGAAGACGTGGGCCGAGCTCGTCGCGCCGTCCATCCGCCTCGCGAGGGAGGGCTTCACCGTCGACGAGAACTTCGCGAACACGGTCGCGCGCGTCGCGAAGAGGCTCGAGCGGTTCCCGGCCTCGGCCGCGCTGTTCCTGCCGGGCGGCGAGCCGCTGAAGGTCGGCGCGACGTGGAGGTCGCCCGATCTCGCGGCCACCCTCGAGCGCATCGCCGAGAAGGGCCCCGCGGGCTTCTACGAGGGGAAGACCGCCGAGCTCATCGTGGCGGAGATGCGGCGGGGCAAGGGCCTCATCACGGCCGCGGACCTCAAGGGCTACAAGGCGAAGTGGCGCGAGCCGGTCGTCTTCGAGTACCGCGGGCGCCGCGTCACCTCGATGCCGCTGCCCTCGTCGGGCGGCGTCGCCCTCGCGATGATCGCGCACACGCTCGAGGGGCTCGACGTCGCGAAGCTCGGCTGGCACTCGCCGTCGCACGTGCACGTGGTGGCCGAGACGATGCGGCGCGTGTTCCTCGCGCGCAACGAGATCCTCGGGGATCCCGACTTCGTGAAGAACCCGGTCGAGGAGCTGCTCTCGGTCGCCTGGGCGGAGAAGCAGCGCGCCTCGATCGATCCGGAGCGCGCGACGCCGACCACCGCGCTCGCCGGCTCCAGGAAGGACTCGGGCGGCCGCGGGCCGCACACGACGCACTTCTCGGTCGTCGACGCCCAGGGCAACGCGGTCGCGCTCACGACGACGCTCAACGGGTGGTACGGCGGGGGGGTGACCGTGACCGGCGCGGGCTTCCTGCTGAACAACGAGATGGACGACTTCGCCACGGTGCCGGGCACGGCGAACCAGTTCGGCCTGGTGCAGGGCGAGGCCAACGCCATCGCCCCCGGGAAGCGCATGCTCTCGTCGATGTCGCCCACCATCGTGACGGGCAAGGACGGGCGCGTGGAGCTCGTCCTCGGCGCCGCGGGCGGGCCGACGATCCTCACCGCCGTCTTCCAGATCCTGTCCAACGCGGTCGACTTCGGCTTCGACGTGACCACGGCCGTCAACGCGCCGCGCTTCCACCAGCAGGACTTCCCCGACAAGCTGTTCATCGAGAAGGGCGGCTTCCCCGACGAGCTCCAGAAGGCGCTCGGCGCGATGGGCCACAGCCTCGACGAGCGCGGGCACATCGCCGACGCGCCGGCGATCGGCCGCGAGGGCAGCGCGTTCGCGGGCGCGCGGGAACCCCGCCGGCCGGGCTCCGAGGCGGCGGCCGGGAAGTGACCTCGCCGCGGGGCGCTGCGGCGCCGGGTTGACCCGCAAGGGGCGCAAGGGAGAGAGGGGAAAGAGGGGAAAGAGGGCAGCTCGTCGCTTCTCCTCGTCCCCTGACGCCCTCGTCGCCCCCTGGCGTCTTGAATCCGCCGGCGTTCTCTCCCCCTGGCGACCTGGCGGTGATTCTGCCGAACGAGAGCGCCCCTCCGCAGGAGGAGGAACGGCAGGAGGACCCAGCGCCCCGGGCGCGGCGCCCGTCCCCCTGTGCGCGCTTGCAACGTTATTTTCGCATTGATACGAATGACGTATGTCGTCAACACTAGACCATCATGCTGGACAGCTCGCGGCGCTGGGCCACCCGGTGCGACTGAATGTGCTGCGCTTCGTGGTTCAGGCTGGCGAGGAGGGGGCATCCGCAGGTGCGATCCAGGAGCACGTCAGCCTTCCGGCCTCGACGCTGAGCCATCACCTGAAACGGCTCGTCGAGGCTGGCATCCTGAAGAGCAGGGGAGAGGGGACTTTCCACTACTACAGGGCCGACCACGATGCGCTCCGCGCCCTCACCTCGTACCTGTGGGAGGATTGCTGCAAGCGAGGCAATGGAAGCTGCTGATTTCTGATGACCGATTCGCTCCCTCGCGGGGCATCGCCGTGATCCTCCCGGGGTGAACGCGCGCGCGGGTGCGCGGCGGTGGTCGCCGGTGAGGGGATCTCTGCGCGACGCGACCTCGCGCCGGCGGGGCCGCGCGGGGGCGGCCTCGCTCTCTCCCCCTGGCCCCGCCGGCCGCATCCTCCCGGGGCGCCCGCCGTCCGACGCCGGCCGTCGTACCGTCGCTCGAGCGATTCCACCGCCGCGTCGCGTCCGGTTGTACAAGCTCGACCGTGAGCGCCGGCGGGTCGCCCCGCCCGGCACGACCTGAACCCCGGGGGGCAGGCCGCCGGCGCATTGCGGAGCTGCCATCGCCGCGTCGCTCGGCGGTCCGACGCCGCGTTGCGCTTGCCCCGGAGGACGCCCCTGCGCACGCGATTCGGGCGGCGGTTCGGCCTTGACACGCGGCGTACGTTTCGATTGCTTACAAATGTGCGATCCGCCGAGGCTGCCCGCCCGCATTCTTGCCCACACGCCCCGGGGCTCGCCGATGGTTTCGCTGAGAACCCAGCCCTCATGCGCACCGGCGAGAGCCGCGCATGAGGCGCTCGCCGTCGACGCGAGACGGAGAGAATCGCAGCAATCCTTGGGGGTGATCGACATGGTCGATCTGTTGAATCACGAGCTCATCGACACGTTGCATGACGGGACGCGCAGCAGTGTTTATCTCGGCCGGAGGAAAGGCACGGGGGAGCTGCGCGTCATCAAGGTCGCACGCAAGGGCAAGAACGGCACCCGCAACGTCGCCATCCTGAAGCGCCAGTACGAGATCACCCGGGAGCTCGACCTGGATGGGATCGTCAAGGTCCACGATCTCGAGGTGCGCCTCGACTACGCCGCCCTCAGCATGGAGTACTTCGCGGGCCGCTCGCTGCGCTCGCTGATCGACGAGAGCAACGGGCGCGGCGTCGACCTCGCGCGGGCGATCCGGATAGCGCTCCAGCTCGCGGACACGCTCGGGGCCGTCCACGAGCGGAACATCATCCACAAGGACATCCAGCCGAGCAACATCATCGTCGAGACCGGCACGAGCACGACGAAGCTCACCGATTTCTCCATCGCCTCCCTCCTGCCGGGGGAGCGCCCCGCGGTGTACGACCCGTGGACGGCCGGCGAGGGGGCGCTCCAGTACATCTCGCCCGAGCAGACGGGCCGCATGAACCGGGCGATCGACTTCCGGTCGGACTATTACTCCCTCGGGGTCACGCTCTACGAGCTCACGACGGGCTGCCTCCCCTTCGAGACGACCGATCCGATGGAGCTCGTGCACCACCACATCGCGAAGACGCCTGTCGCGCCGCGCCAGCTCAGGCCCGAGATCCCGGAGGCCCTCTCCAGGATCATCATGAAGCTGCTCTCGAAGACGGCGGAGGATCGGTACCAGAGCACCTTCGGCCTCAAGGCGGACCTCGAGGCCTGCCTCGACATCCTCGAGAACCGCGCGACGGGCGCGGATTTCGTCCCGGGGCGGAGGGACAAGCCGAACCGGCTCCAGGTGTCGCAGAAGCTCTACGGCCGGCAGGCGGAGGTCGAGGCGCTGATGGCGGCCTTCAGGAACATCGGCGGGTCCGGGCCGGAAGGCGGCCAGGGCTGCCCGTCGGAGCTCGTCCTCGTGGCCGGCTACTCCGGGATCGGCAAGTCGGCGATCGTGAACGAGATCCACAAGCCGATCGCGAGGGAGGGCGGGTACTTCGCGGCCGGCAAGTTCGACCAGCTCGCGCGCAACATCCCGTACGCGTCCCTCATCGCCGCGCTGCGGGAGCTCGTCCGGCAGATCCTCATGGAGAGCAAGGACGAGCTCGCCGACTGGAGGTCCAGGCTCCTCTCGGCCGTCTCCCCGAACGGCCAGGTCATCGCCGAGGTGATCCCGGAGATCGAGCTCATCCTCGGCAAGCAGCCGCCGGTCCCGGACCTGGGCCCCATCGAGACGCGCAACCGGTTCAACCTGACGTTCCGGAGCTTCATCGGCGCCATCGCGCAGAAGACGCGGGCGCTCGTGCTGTTCCTCGACGATCTCCAGTGGGCCGACTCGGGCTCGCTGAACCTCATCAGCGTGCTCCTGGAGGTTCCCGACATCCGCCACCTGATGCTGATCGGGACGTACCGGGACAACGAGGTGGACGACGCGCATCCGCTCATGATGATGCTGAGCGCGCTCCGCAAGGGCGGGGCGCGCGTCCGCACGATCACGCTGAAGCCGCTCGCCGCCGAGCACGTCAACCAGCTCGTGTCCGACACGCTCGGCTCGCCCCCGGACGAGTGTCGCCCGCTCTCGGACATCATCTCGACGAAGACCGACGGGAACCCGTTCTTCACGATCCAGTACCTGGAGAGCCTCCGCCGCGAGGGCCGGCTCTGCTTCAGCTCGGAGACGGGCACCTGGCGGTGGGACACGGCCGAGATTGAGCGGATGGGGGTCGCGGACAACGTCGTCGACCTGATGATCCGCCGGATCGAGGGCCTGCGGGCGCCGGCGCAGCGGGTGCTCCAGCTCGCGGCGTGCATCGGCAATCAGTTCGGGTTATCGCTCCTCGCGCTGGTCCATCAGAAGGGCCAGCGGGCCACCGACGAGGACCTCTGGGACGCGCTCGAGGCGGGGCTCATCGTGCCGCTGGACGGCGATTACAAGCTCGCGCGCTTCCTCGAGGAGGCCGACGGGGGCTCGGTCGCGTACAGGTTCTTGCACGACCGCGTGCAGCAGGCGGCCTACAGGATGCTCCCGGAGGGCGAGCGGAAGAGGATCCACCTGGAGCTCGGGCGGCTCTTGCTCCGGGAGACCCCGCCCGAGGCGGTGGAGGAGCGGATCTACGAGATCGTGACGCACATCAACCTGAGCGCCGATCTCCTCGTGGACCGGCGGGAGCGCCGCGAGGCGGCGGCGCTGAACCTGAGGGCCGCGCAGAAGGCGAGGCGCTCCACGGCCCACGGCCCCGGCGTGCAGTGCCTCCGCGCCGCCGCCGCCTTCCTGCCGGACGACGCGTGGCGGACGGACCACGCGCTGGCGCTCGCCGTCTATACCGACCTGGCCGAGCTCGAGTACCTGACGATCCACTTCGATCGCGCGGAGGCGTGCGCCCGGATCGTCGAGGAGCACGCCAGGGACGTGCTGGAGGCGATCCGGGTCCACGAGACGCGCATCCAGTTCTACATCTCGCAGAACCGCATGCAGGACGCGATCGATCTGGGCATGCGCGTGCTCGGCATGCTCGACGTGGAGCTGACCGAGGCGCCGCCCGCGAACGCCGACGCGGCACGGCTGGCCGAGCTCCCTGCCATGACGGACGAGCGGATACTGGCGGCGATCCGGATCATGACCACCATGAATCCGGCCATGTACCTCGCGAGGCCGGCGCTGCTGCCGACGAACGCGTTCACGATGGTGGACCTCTGCACGCGGCACGGCAACTCGCCCCTCGCCGCGTTCGCCTACGCGATCTACGGCGTGCTCCAGTGCGTCATGAACAACATCGATGAGGGGTTCCAGCTCGGCCGTCTGGCGCTCGATCTCACGCGCAGGTTCGGCGCCGTCGAGCTGGAGAGCAGGATCTCTGGCGTTGTTCACGTCCTCATCTATCACTGGAAACGGCACCTGCGGGAGACGCTCGATCCGCTGCTGCACGCCGTTCAGGTGGGCCTGGACACCGGAGACATCGAGTATGCCGTGAACACCTCGATGCAGTACGCCGTGCACTCGTTCTTCGTGGGGGAGGAGCTCTCGACGACCGAGCTCCGGATGAAGCACACGGTCGACCTCTCTTTGAAGCTCAACCAGCAGTTCCAGCTCTACAACATCAAGATCTGGAAGCAGCTCGTGCACGGCCTGCGACACACGTCGGCGGAGAAGCGTCGGCTGGTCGGCGACAGCTTCGACGAGACGACGATGACGGAGTGCCTGGGGCAGAGCCGAACATCCCTCTTTTCGCTGCACCTCGCGAAGGGGATGCTGCTCTATCACTTCGGTGACGCGGCAGGGGCCCACGACTGTCTCCACGCCGGTGAGCAGTACCAGGACGCCGCCGGCGGCATGATCACCGACCTCGAGCACAACTTCTACGGCTCCCTCGCGGCCCTCGCCGCCCTCGGTCAGCTCCCGGAGGACGAGCGCGCCGCCGCGCTCGAGCGGGTCCACGCGAACCAGCGGCGGCTCGGCGGGTGGGCGCGCTCTGCCCCGGAGAACTGCCGGCACAAGCACGATCTCGTGGACGCGGAGCTCTCGCGCGTGAGCGGCGCCGTGGTCGAGGCGATGGCACTCTACGACCGGGCCATCGAGGGGGCGCGAGCGCAGGGGTACATGCACGAGGAGGCGCTGGCGTGCGAGCTGGCCTCCTCGTTCTACCGGGGGATGGGCCGACGCGCGATCGCCCAGCACTACATGACCATGGCCTATCGCGGCTACGCGCTGTGGGGCGCCGAGGCGAAGTGCCAGCGCCTCGTCACCGCGTTCCCCGAGCTCATCCTCGAGGGGACACCCGACCAGGCGACGCCGATCTCCGGGCCGCCCAGCGCCGACGGCGCGGCCCTGGATCTGCTCAGCGTCATCAAGGCGTCGCAGGCGATGGCGAGCGAGATCGTCCTGGAGAGGCTCCTGGAGAGCCTGATGACGATCGTGCTCGAGAACGTCGGCGCGCAGTTCGGCGTGCTGGCCCTCGCGCGCGGCGACGCGCTCTTCGTCGAGGCCGAGGGCGCCATGCAACCGAAGCAGATCCGCGCGCTCCAGGGGACGCCCGTCGACACATCCGGGCAGGTGCCCCTGTCCGTGATGAGCTACGTCCAGCGCACGCGGAAGAGCGTGCTCCTCGACGACGCGGCGCAGGAGGCCACGTTCTCCGGAGATCCTTACATCCAGGAGCGGAAGACGAGGTCGCTGATGTGCTCGCCGATCGTGCGTCAGGGCCGGCTCGTCGGCGTGCTTTACCTCGAGAACAACCTGTCGGCCGGGGTGTTCACGCAGAGCCGGCTCGAGCTCCTGTCGCTGCTCTCCACGCAGATCGCCACCTCCATCGAGAACGCGAAGCTGTACGAGGGGCTGGAGCAGGAGGTCGCCGCGCGGACCGAGCAACTCCGGGTGTCCAACGAGCAGCTCCGCGAGGTGAACGACAGGCTGCAGATGGAGCTGGCCGAGCGCGTCCGCCTGCAGGAGGAGCGCGTCCGGATGCAGGAGGACATCATCCAGGCCCAGCGCGCGCGGCTCTTCGAGCTGTCGACGCCGTTCATCCCGATCACCGACGATGTGATGGTGATGCCCATCGTCGGCACCATCGACGATATGCGGGCCGAGCAGATGCTCGAGACCGCGATGCACGGCATCGCGTCGAGCTCCGCGAGGGTCGTGATCATCGACGTCACGGGGGTGAAGAGCGTGGACACGAGCGTGGCGGGCAGCCTCATGAGCCTGGCCAAGGCCGTGGGCCTCCTGGGGAGCAAGGCGATCCTCACCGGGCTCCGCCCCGCCGTGGCGCAGAGCCTGGTCGCGCTCGGCGTGGACCTCGGCGCGATAGAGACGCGGGCGAACCTCAAGGCGGGCATCGCCTACGCGATGAAGCGCACCGCGGCGAGGCTGCACTCCTGACGGGCGCGAGCCGCCGGCCGCTCACGGGAGGCTCGTCCGCGGTCACCCGGCGCGCGCGATCTCGCCGCCGGGCTCGGAGTACCGGAGCGCCGCCAGCGCCCAGCGCTGATGGCCGGCGATCATGGCGTCGATCGCGCCCAGGTACTGGCGGATCCCGCCGGTCGACCACGACGAGAGCACCTTCTCCTTGACGTCCTGGTACTCCGCGACCCGGTCGTCGTGCATGCGCCTGAGCTGCGCGACCGCCTCCTCCAGCGTGATCTTGTGCTTGTCCCGGAGCACGAGGATGAGGTTGTGCACCTCGCCGGACCGGAGCTCCTTCTCGAGCGAGAAGTAATCGTTCGTCCAGCAGAGGAGATCGTTGCAGATGTCGCGGACGCGCTGGAGCAGCGGATGCTGGACGATCTCGAGAGGCAGCGGCTGCTCGAGCAGCAGCTCGACCAGATCGCAGTAGGGGTAGACGGCTCCGCTGTAGCGTCGCATCATGATGTACTCGTCGAGGTGCGGTGTCCTCCGCCGCGCCCGGTTGTTCGCCTCCCAGAGGTTGGCCTCGTAGTAGTACTGAAAGTGCGAGAGCCAGCGGTTCAGGAAGAAGTGGGGACGGCCGCGCCGGAGCCGATCGCGGATGTCGAGCAACCCGCGCGTCAGGGGATCGTCCATGTCCGCCTCGATGTACCCGAAGAGCTCGCCCAGGTATCGCTCGTTCAGCTTCGCGACGGCTCGCGGGTCCGAGCTGAGCTCGCCCTCGTCGTAAATGTCATCCAGGAGAAACAGCACGGCTGTGAAATCAGACGCCAGCTGGAGGTTTTGCATGCTCGCCGAGGGGAACACCCATGCTGCGAGCTGAGCGACGCTCGCCGCCTTGATGCGCGAGAGCGCCCGGTCGTCGGTCAATAGCCGCAGCCGGCGAACCCAGTGCAGCGTGCGGCGCTCGACGACGTCCATCTTGGGATGACATGACGCGGAGAACGGGTAGTCGAAGCGGTCCGCTTCGTTCTTGCGCACGACGATGCTGGTACGATCCGATCGCATGATAAACTCCATCGCAAACCGCGGCCCTGCGGCTCGTGCCACGAGCGCGCAGCGCGACACATGGGCAAGCCACGTGCGGGGGTGACGTGCCGCGCGCGCGGCGGAGCGGCGGACGCGTCAGGCCGGGACCACCTCGACGGGGAGCGCCAAGGGGCAGCGGGTGTTGAGGGCCACGTTCCACTCGAGGCGCTCGGCGCGGAGCTCGATCCGGCGGCACCGGCGCGTGAGCTCCTCCAGCACCACGCGGGCTTGCGTCCGGGCCAGCGATGCGCCGAGGCAGAAGTGGGCGCCGTGGCCGAACGCGAGGCTCGCCTGAGCGCGGCGCTCCGGGTCGAAGCGGTCCGGGTCCTCGAACCGCGCCTCGTCGCGCAACGCCGAGCCGAGGAGCAGCACCACCATCGCGTGGGCGGGCAGGCGCACGCCGCCGAGCTCCGTCTCGGCGAGGGTCAGTCGCATCACGGCCTGCGCGGGCGGCTCGAAGCGCAGGGCCTCCTCGATGAAGCCCGGGATGAGCCCCGGCTCCGCTCGGAGGCGATCCATCCACACGGGGCGCCGGGCGAGGATCAACGCGAGGTGCGTCATCAACGTGATCGTCGTCTCCAGCCCCGCCACAAGGAGCAGGAACAGGAACGCGATCACATCGCTCTCCGTGAGCGCGCTGTCGTTCACCCGGAGGCGGAGCAGGTCGGTCACCAGATCGTCTTCCATCCGGCTGCGGCGCGTCGCCAGCAGGTCCTGCATGCACCGCTCCATCTCGTCGATGGTCCTGCGCACCTCACCGATCCGCGCGTGATCGTCCGGGGGGATGGTGCCGACGCTGACCAGGTCGGCCGTCCAGCGGTTGAAGTGCTCCTCGAGCGAGGGATCGAGGCCCGTCAGCCGGGCCATGACGCTGAACTGCGCGCGACAGGCGAAGTCGGGGATGAAGTCGACCACGCGTCGCCGCAGGAGGTCGTCGGTCAGCCGCGCGGCCGTGGCGCGCATGTGCGGCTCCAGCGAGCTCACCGTGGCGGCGGTGAAGCCGCGGTTGATGAGGTTGCGCAGGTTCCCGTGCCGCGGCGGGTCCGCGACGATCAGGGAGTCGGAGATGGGGTTCTTGCGCTGCAGACAGGGGTGCTCGGTGGCGATGCGCATCCCCGCGGAGGAGAACACCTGGGTGTTCTTGAGGGTCGCGACGATGTCGTCGTATCGAGTGACCACCCACATGTCGTTGGGATCGACCTGGCACACGGGTGAGGAGCGGCGCAGCTCCGCATAGAACGGGTACGGGTTCTCTCGGACGTCTTTTGCAAGCAAGTGAAGTCGGCTCATCGTTCTCTTCCTGTGGTGCACGGAGCACACGACCGCATCATGCGGCGAGCGCGAGGACCTTCGGCGCCGCACGCATCAGATGTTGATATCGCCGACGTCACGACATCGCCTCGGCTCCGCTCCGGGACAGCGTCTCCCGTTCGCAGCAAGAGCCCGATACGATGCCGTGGGCCGCGTCCCGGCGATGCTCCGGTTGATGGGTGACCACCCGGGCAAAGCTCGGATCGCCTGGGCGCGACGAGGCGCGGCGCGGCACGAGCCGCCGCCCGGGGTCTCGCGAGGCGCGGCTGCATCCCTCGCTCGCCGGCGCGCGCCCAGGCGCGCGAGCGCAGCGACTCACGTCATCCGGGCTGCTGCGAGCGCTCTTCCCGGTGAGTCATGCAACCAGAGCCAGGCGAGAGCGCTGCTGCGCTCTCTTCATGGCTGCTCGGGGCCGATGTTGCGTCGGTGTTCCTCCGTTCGGTGACACGATGGTATACGATGTGGACGAATGCGCAACGGTAATCTTTGCTCGTGAACTGTGTGCAACGACATTCGGCCCCTCGATACGCCGGCCGAGCCCACAATTGCGACGCCCGGATCGCAGCGCGTCACGCGATGTGACAAATGACACATTACACGACGTCCCGACGGCGACATCGCATGAGCCATCCATTGGAACATTGCAGTTCAGCAATGTAAAAGGCACCATTCGGCAGCTTCGCAATACGACCGGCGCCGGGGCGCAGCGACCGATCGATACGATACCGAAAAATCGTGTGCAGTAATGAAACCGACGCGGATCCCGGATTTCACAGTTGAACCCCGCGTCCCCTGCGTGGGCGCGTGGCCCCGCGGAGGGCACGGGACGCAGAAATGAACGACAACGCGGGCCAATCGCCGATTTCACGTGGGCTCTCCACGAAATAGAAGCACCAGCGCAATTCAACGTTGATGAGATTTTCATCCTGCGAACGACGACCTCGCGCTCGCAGGGCGGCTCGCCATGCAAGACGAGCGCCTCGCTCGGCCGGGCGCGACACGGTCGCGCGACATCGATTTTATTCGGATGCCATGTCGAAGTCGCCGTCGCCGGCCGCCGCGCTCCCGGCCACGGCTGCGGATAGAAAAATGAACGGCACGCAATGCCGAGCGGCGGCGGTCAGCGTCGAGTCGTGCGCCCGGCGCTGCTCGCAGGCGAGCACCCGCGTGGCGGGTCCCGCGTGGCGGGTCCCTGGACGGGGCGCCCCCACCTGGCGGGCCCCTGGACGGGGCGCGGCGCAGCGGGCGCTGCGCGGACCGGAGCGGGCGCCGCGGCGAAGCCCTCCCTCGGGTGGTGGCCGGCTTTGGAGTGCTCACCTCCGGGGCCTGCGTTCCGGCGGGCCTCTTTTATGGCCCGCCTGCACTCCAGCCCCTCCGGTGAGCACCCCAAAGCCGGCCACCACCCTCCCTCGCTCCGAGCGCGACGCTGTCATCGCGACGCGACATGACCAGCCACCTCCCGCTGGCGCGCCGGGTCGCGCCCTCGACGACTCGAGGCGCGCCGTTCAGCGCACGAGGGTGCGGGCGGGGATGTCGGGGGCCGAGCGGGCGCGTCGAGCCGTCCCGCGCCCTCCGGGAGCTCGCGCCGGGCAGATCAGGCGCCTTGCGCCGTCAACGGACGAGGGCGCCGTCGCGGCGCTTCGCGGCGCGCATCTGCGCGACCGTCCTCGTTCCCCCCTTCGCGCCGGGGCTGTCCGCCGCCGCCTCGGGCGAGCCCGCCTCCGCGTCCCGCCCCTCGTCCGGCTCCTCCGTCGTCTCGCCCGCGCCGGCCTCGGTCGCGCCGTGGGACGGCAGCAGCGCCCTGGCGCTCGACACGACGACGACGCTCACCAGCGCGAGGACGCTCGCGGAGCCAGCGGCGAACACCGCCATGTGCAGCAACGTGCGGCGGAGGAGGCTACCTTCATTCAACTTTCCGATGAGCCGCAGCATGTTGCTCCCACGTTCTGGCCGGCGCCGGCTTCACGGCGCCCGTCCGCTGGCGTTCGGAGGTCCCACGGTGTCCCGTCGTCCCCGTCCCGTGGACCTTGCGAGCCTCGTGCCAGCCGGCGATCGGCGAGAAAACCGCGCGGATCGCGCGGGCGGAGGCGCCCCCGTGTCAAAATGGTCGCGGTGGGCGCGGGAAGGCCGCCGCGCCTTGCCAGAATGACAACCCGGTTCGCGGCGGCGGCGCGCCCGGCCGCGGGCACGGCGACCCGTTGCGCGGCCCAGCGCGATCTGGTACCCATCGCGACTGGCAACCTGAGGAGAGCACTCCCTTGAAGATCAGCTCCTGAATCGGTCTCCGTCGCAGGTCGCGAGCGCGCCCGGGCTCTTTCCTGGCCTGGCCGCCCGACTCGACCTGCTCGTCCCGTGACCGGGCCGCCGGGCCCTCAGGATTCAGGAGCTCGTATGCTGTCGTTGCGCGCGCAGCGCCTCTCCTTCTCTTATTCCGACGCGTCCACGATCCTCGCGGACGTCGATCTGTGCCTCGTGCCCGGGTGGTACGGGATCGTCGGGCCGAACGGCGCCGGCAAGACCACGCTCCTCCGGCTCTTCGCCGGCGATCTCGCGCCCGAGGCGGGGAGCCTGCGCCTGGATCCGCGGGGCGCCGCCGTCGCGGTCTGCCCGCAGGCCGTGGAGCGCGCCGGCGCGGCGATCCACGCGCTGGCCCAGGCCGAGGACGGCGCCGCGCGCCGGCTCCGCGGCGCGCTGCTCCTGGATCCGGCCGAGCTCGGGCGCTGGGACACGCTGTCGCCCGGCGAGCGCAAGCGATGGCAGATCGGCGCGGCCCTGGCCGGGGCGCCGGACGTGCTCCTGCTCGACGAGCCGACGAACCACATCGACGCGGACGCGCGGGCGCTGCTCGTCGGCGCGCTCGGCAGGTTCCCGGGGATCGGCGTGTGCGTCTCGCACGACCGCGAGCTGCTCGACGCGCTGACCGTCGGCACGATCCGGGTCGATCGCGGCGAGGCGCGGCTCTACCCGGGCGGGTACAGCGCGGCCAGGGAGCTCTGGGAGGCCGAGGCGCGGGGGCGCGAGGAGGCCCACCAGCGCCTGCGCGCCGAGGAGCGGCAGCTCCGGAGGCGGCTCGGCGAGGAGCGGCGCGCGCAGGCCGCGGCGGACGCGGATCGCAGCAAGGGCAAGCGGATCAAGGGCCCGCGCGACCACGACGCCCGCAGCATGGCCGCGGACTTCCGCGTGTCCACGGCCGAGGCGCGGCTGTCGCGCAACGTGGGGGTGACGCGGCGCAAGCTCGAGAAGGTGTCGGCCGAGGCGGGGACGTTCGAGCTCGAGAAGGCGGTGGGCCGGAGCGTGTTCGTCGGTTACGAGCGGTCGCCCGCGCCGTGGCTGCTCGTGCTCGACGCGCCCGAGATCCGCGCGGGCGGCGGCGACGGGCGGGTCCTCTTGCGGGACGTGCGGCTCGGGCTCTGGCGCGAGGACCGCGTCCGGATCGCGGGCCCGAACGGCGGCGGCAAGACGACGCTGGTGAAGGCGCTGCTCTCGAGCGCGCGGGTGCCGGCGGACAAGGTGCTGGTCGTGCCGCAGGAGCTCGGCGAGGCCGAGGAGCAGGCGCTCCTCGCCACGGCGCGGCGCCTGCGCCCGGAGGAGCGGGGGCGGGTGATGTCGCTGGTCGCGGCGCTCGGGGTGGAGCCGGGCCGCCTGCTCGCGTCGGCGAGGCCGTCGCCGGGCGAGGCGCGAAAGCTGATGATCGCGATGGGCCTCGGGCGGCACGTGTGGGCGCTCGTGCTGGACGAGCCGACCAACCACCTGGATCTGCCCTCGATCGAGCGGCTGGAGCGCGCCCTCGCCGACTACCCGGGCGCGCTGCTCCTGGTCACCCACGACCAGGCGTTCGGCAGGAGCTGCACGTCCATCCTCTGGACGGTGGCCGGTGGAGAGGTGCGGGTGTCGTCGGACAGCGCCGGCGCGTGACCCGACGCGCCGGTGCGTGACCCGACGCGCCGGCGCCCTCGCTCGCGATCGCGCGTCCGCGCCGCGCTCAGTCGATGGCCGGCGTGGCGCCCATCTCCTCGAGCACCGCGTCCGCGCCCGCCACCGCGTCCATCACCCACTGCATGTAGCGGAGATCGACGTGGATCGTCCGCGTGATCGCGGGCATGAAGAGCCAGTCGGACGCCATCGCCTCGTAGTTGCCGTCGAAGGCGAGGCCGACGAGCTCGCCGCGCGCGTTCAGCGTGGCCGAGCCGGAGTTGCCGCCGGTGATGTCGAGATCGCTGAGGAAGCAGACCGGCACCTCGCCGAGGCCCTCGTCCACGTACGGCCCGAACCGCTCCTCGCGCGCCGCCTCGAGCAGGGCCTCCGGCGTGTTGAAGGGCGGCTCGCCGGTGCTCTTCGCCACGACCCCGCTGACCCCGGTGAACGGCCGGTAGACCGGCTTGTCGGGCGCGGGGCGGTACCCCCGCACCGTGCCGTACGTGATGCGGAGCGTGCTGTTCGCGTCGGGCGCCAGCATGCCGCCCCGGTACACGCGGAGCGCCTCGATGTAGCGGGGCCGCACGAGGCTCATCGCCCCGAGATACGCCTTGTCCCGGTCCTCGATGGCCTCCTCGACGGGCGCGATCGCGAGCGCCAGGCGGATCATCGGGTCCGCGCTCGCCCTGAGCTCGTCGAGCGTCGCCGTCTTGAGCAGCCTGACCCGGACCGTCGCGTCCCCGAGCGTCGTCTTGTCGTAGAGCGCGTCGATCGCCGCCCCGAGGGCGGCCTCGGTCGGCGCCTCCGCGCCCGCGAGCACCCCGAGCAGCGCCGGCCTGTCCGCCTCCGGGAGCCGCAGCGCGCGCTTCACGGCCAGCTTGAAGGCGCCCTGGTCGATCCTGCGATCGTAGGACTTCTGCAGCGAGAGCTGCGCCTGCTCGTGCCGCTCCCAGGTGCGCTCCTGGTAGTCGGCGTCGCGCTCGGCGTCGGGCTTGGGCCGCTCCTCGGCCATGCGCACGAGCGTCACCGCGGCGTCGAGGAGCCTGACGGACGAGAGCGTCTCCGCCACGGCGGCGTCGTGCTCGCGCGTGCGCTGGTGCGCGGCGTGCGCCGCGGCGATCTGCTCGATCGCGCCGCCGTAGGCCGCCTTGCGCCCCGGATCGGCGTCGATCCACGCCTTGAGCTCGGCCTCGAGCTTGACCTTCTCCGCGGCCAGGCCGCCCTCGACGAGCCCGTCGAGGAGCCCGCGCGTCTTGAGCAGCGTGTTGCTGTAGCCCTGGATGGTGGGCTGCGCCTTGATCCGCACCTCCGGATCCAGCTTGCTGAGCTCCTCCAGGAGCGCGATGGACTCCTCCAGGAACTTCACCCGGTGCGGGTACTGCCACGACACCGCGGTCTCCACCTCGGCCGCGGTCCGGAGCCGGTTCGTGACGCCGGGGTAGCCGGCGACCATCACCAGATCGCCCTCGCCGAGCGGCGTCGAGGCGAGCTTCAGGTGGTGCGGCGGGCGATAAGGCACGTTGTCCGGGGCGTGGCTCGCCGGGAGGTTGTCCTTGCCGACATACGCCCTGAAGAAGGCGAAATCACCCGAGTGCCGGGGCCACCGCCAGTTGTCGATATCCCCGCCGAAGTTCCCGATGCCCTCGTGGGGGATATAGACGATGCGCACGTCCTCGATCTCGAGCTGCTCGATCAGGGAGTACTTGCCGCCGCCGAAATACTCGGCGACCGAGCAGCGGACCTCCGGGCGCCCCTCCTCGCACGCGGAGACGAGCTGCTTCTTGCGCCGCGCGATCTCCTCGTAGCGCTCGAGATCCCCCGCGATCGCCTCGATGCCGCCCCGGACGTCGCCCGTGACGTCGCGGAACGCCCTGGTCACGAAGACGCGCGCGGTGGGGCCGGCCCATTTCTCCTCGGCGCGGGATCTCGCGAGGTAGCCGTTCGTCAGGAGATCCTGCTCCGGGGTCGAGTTGTACTGCAGCGCCCGCGTGGAGCAGTGATGGTTCGTCGCGATGAGGCCGTCGGGCGAGACGAACGACGCCGAGCAGCCGCCCAGGCTCACCACCGCGCCGAGCGGGAACGCCGTGGGATCGGTGAGCGACGCCGGGTCGATCTCGAGGCCCAGCGCCCTGAGCTGGTCCTGGTGCTGCGCCATCTGCTCGGGCATCCACATCCCGCCCGGGTTCTCGAAGGGCGCCGCCTGCCCCGGTCCGACGTCCGGCGGCCTGGACTCACCCGCTCTCGGCCGCTCCGAGCCGCAGCCCGGCGCAAACGTGGAGAGGACAACGAGCGTGAATAACGTGGTGCCACGCAGAGGAGTACCCGACATGCGCTGGTGTTATCATCGCTGGTGGATAAAGCAACCACACGACAACTCGCGATCTGCGCGATCGACGCGCCCTGGGCTGCAAACGGCGCCGCGTCGGAGGAGCGGCTCACACGCCGGCGATACGCTCGATCCCGAAGAGCTATTTTTCCATGATGCGGTCGAGATCGACCAACTCGGGAATCATGCCGCTCGCGCGCTCTCCGAGACGAAATAGCGAGTCCAGCGCGGGATACCCGAGATTCGGGAGATCGGTGGTGCTCACCTGGGTTTGGCCGTTGAGCTGCCGGAAACACGTGTCCACGACCGCGGGGCTCAGGCACGCGCGCGGCAGGCGCGCATGGCCCCGGCGAGGTGCGTCACGAGCGCCGGACGAGCGCTGGGTCCGCGGCGCCCAGGTCCCGCCCTGGCCCAGGTTCCTCCCTGGTTGCTTGCGCAGGAGGTCTTGCCGAGCGGACGGACCGGCTGAGCCGCTGGAGCGCGCTCGCCCGCGGCGCGGCTCACTCGACCTGGTGAGCCCGGAACGAGGCGACCGCGTGGCTGGTCTCGAGGCAGCGGTGGATCCACGGGGCGTCGCGCTCACGCACGGCGATGAGCCGGACATCGCCGGAGCCTTCGAGCGGATCGAGGCCCTGGAAGCCGACCTGCTCGGCCTCCTTCAGCGTCATCACCTGGGCCCCGGTCTCGCGCAGCACCTCGGCGCTGAGCAGGTCGGCGCTGCCTGTTCCCCTGGCGAGGTACACCTCGAACACGGTCATCATGGCGCCATGGTCGCCGCGCGGCGCCGCATTCACAAGGGTCGTCATGCGCTCAGCGCTCCACGACGACGCGCGCGATGCGCGCCGCCCACCGGGCGGGCCGGCGCGAGCGGCCCCGCGCGCCGGGGGCGGCGGTCCGTTCCCACGCGACCATGACCGTTGATAGAGTCGCGCCATGGCTCGTGGCACCTGGCTTTTCTGGGCGCTCATCGCAGCGCTCCTCGGCGCATCGGCGTTCTTCGCGCAGGGCGCCGAGCGCCAGCGCAACGCCGCGCTGGCGGGGCAGGCCACGATCAGGAGCGGCGACGTCGTGAGGCTCGTCTCGGTGATCGACGGCGACACCGTGATCGTCGCTCGAGAGGGCGGCGAGCAGGTGGCCGTCCGGGTGATCGGCATCAAGGCGTTCTCCTCCGCCCGCGACAAGGATCCGGCGGCGCCTTACGGCCGGGCCGCCATCGACCAGATCCGCCGGATGCTCGACCAGCGCGCGGTCCGCGTCCTCGCCCACGATCCACCCAGGGACAGGCACGGGCGCACCCTGGCCACGCTGTTCGTCGAGGGGCACGACGTCGGGCTGGAGCTCATCCGCGGGGGCCACGTGCTCGCCTACACCGCCTTTCCATTCCCGGCGCTGCCGATGTACCTGCAAGCCCAGGAGCAGGCCCGCGGCGACCGGGCCGGGCTGTGGAGCGATCCCGAGGTGGTCGCCCGCGCCGAAGCGCTCCTGACCGACTGGAGGAGCCCCTCGCCGTGATCCACGTCCTGCTCCGGCTCCTGTCGCGCCGGCTGCTCCGACAGCCGCCCCCCTCCTTCCGCGTCGTCGCCCTGCTCCTCGCCATCCTCGCGTACGGCGCCACCGGCTTTCTCTACTTCGAGCTGCCGCGGAACCCACAGCTCACCTGGACCGACGGGCTCTGGTGGTCTTTCGTCACCATGACCACCGTGGGATACGGCGATCTCTATCCCACCACGCCCGGCGGCAGGTTCGTCATCGCCGTCCCCCTCATGTTCTTCGGGATAGGGCTGCTCGGATACGTCCTCTCGCTCTCCGCCAGCGCCCTCGTCGCGGCCAAGAGCAAGGAGCTCCATGGCATGGTGAAGCTGAAGCTCAAGGATCATCTCGTCATCTTCAACTATCCGCACCTCGCCAAGGTCCTCCGCCTGCTCGACGAGCTCGAGCACGAGAGCAAGTTCGGCGGCGCGATCGACGTGGCGCTCATCGACGAGGACCTGGCCGAGCTGCCGCCCGAGCTCGCCGACCGCCGCGTCCGCTTCGTGCGCGGCAACCCGACGCGGGACGAGACGCTCGACCGGGCGTGCATCGACGGCGCCCGGTACGCGATCGTGCTCAGCAAGAAGGCGAGCGATCCGAGCACGGACGCGCTCAACGTGGCGATCGCCCTGGCCATCGAGGCCCGCGCTCGCTCGGTGAAGACCGTGGTCGAGTGCGTCGACTTCGGTACGCAGGAGCTCCTGCGCAAGGCGGGGTGCGACAGCGTCGTGTGCACGTCCCGGTTCGACGCGCACTTCCTGAGCCACGAGCTGCTCAACCCGGGCATGCAGGACGTGTTCGACGAGCTCACGACGGGCCTCCACGGACAGCAGATCTTCATGACCGCGATCGAGCTGCCTGCGGCCGTACCGTTCGCGCTCGTCGCCCGGGTGTGCCAGGAGCGGGGCCACCTGGCGCTCGGCGTCCGGCGCGGCGCCACGCGGAGCCTGAACGTCGGGGGCGACTTCGAGGTGCGCCCGGGGGATCAGGTCATCAGCATCGGCGCGCGCAGGATGGCACCGCTCCGCGAGCCCTGAGCGCGGCCAGCCGGCGGTCGCGCGGTCACTTGCCGGCCGCCTCGCGCTTCGTCTCGAGCTCTTCCCACCGGCTGACCAGGCGCGCCGCCTCCTGCTTCGCGCGCTCGAGCTCCGAGAGCAGGCCCGCGACCTCGGCGCCGCGGCTCGCGTAGAGCCCGGGATCCGCGAGCTGCGCCTCGAGCTCGCGGACCTTCTGCTCGGCCTCGTCGATCCGCCCGACGATGCCTTCGAGCTCCGCGCGCTCGGCGAACGTGAGCTTCGGCCTGTCGGCCGGCCGCGCCGCGGGCTTCGCCGCCGCCGGGGCGGGCCGGGGCTCCGCGGCCTGCGCCTTCTCGGCCCGCACGCCGGCCTCGGCCGCGCGCGCGTGGGCCCGCTGCTCGCGGTAGGCGTCGTAGTTGCCCGCGTAGCGCACCACCCGGCCGTCGCCCTCGAAGGCCAGGATCGAGGTCGCCACCCGGTTCAGGAACCAGCGGTCGTGGGTCACCACGAGCGCCGAGCCGTCGAGCTCGACGAGCATCTCCTCGAGGGCGGCCAGGGTCATCACGTCGAGGTCGTTCGTGGGTTCGTCGAGGATGATCACGTTGGCGCTCTGGGTGAGCATCTTGGCCAGGGCGACCCGCGCCCGCTCCCCGCCGGAGAGCGAGCCCACCGGCTGCCGCGCCTTGTGCGGATCGAAGAGGAACCGCTCCAGGTAGCTGCGGACGTCCATCGAGCGGCCGCCGACCTCGACCCGCGTGTGCGAGCCCGCGATGTTCTCGAAGATCGAGGCGTCGAGGTCGAGCCCGCTCCTGTGCTGGTCGAAGTAGGCGACGCTCGTGTTCTTCCCGAGCACGACGTCGCCCTCCATCCGCGGGCCCCCGCCGGCCGCGCCGCCCGCTTCGGCCGCGCCGTCGCCGCTGGCGCCGACCTGGCCGAGGATCGCCCGGAGCAGCGTGGTCTTGCCCGTGCCGTTGCGGCCGACGATGCCGACGCGCTCGCCCTTGGTCAGCGAGAAATCGAGGCCGCGGACGAGCCACTTCCCGTCGACCGAGAGGCCGAGCTCCTTCAGCTCGAGGATGGTCTTGCCGGTGCGCACCGCCTCGACCGAGAGCTGCGCGGCCCGCTCGGCCCTGGGCGGCGGGGCCGCCTTGGCCGACTCGGCGCGCTGGATGCGCGCCTTCTGCTTGCCGGTCCGCGCCTTCGGCTGCCGCCGCAGCCACTCGAGCTCGGTGCGCAGGAAGTTCTGCCGGTTCGACTCGGTGCGCGCCTCGAGCGCGAGGCGCTCGGCCTTCTGCTCCAGGTACTCCTCGTAGCCGCCGTCGTAGCTGTAGACCTTGCCCTTGTCGATCTCGAGCGTGCGCTCGACGACCCGGTCGAGCAGGTAGCGATCGTGGGTGATGAGGAGCAGCGCGCCGGGGTGCTCCTCGACGAGGTAGCGCTCGAGCCACTCCACGGTCTCGACGTCGAGGTGGTTGCTGGGCTCGTCGAGCACGGCGAGCGCCGGCCGCGACACGAGCAGGCGCGCGAGCGCGACGCGCCGGCGATCGCCGCCGCTGAGCACGCTCATGGGCGCGTCGGGCCGGGTCACGCCGACGTGGCCGATGATGGCGTCGACCCGGTGCATCATGTCCCAGCCGCCGAGCCGCTCGACGTCGGCCGCGGCCGCGGCCTGCTCGGCGAGCAGCGCGTCGGCGTCCCCGGTGCCGGCCGCGAGCGCCCGGCTCGCCTCGTCGTGCCGCGCCCTGGCGGCGTGCCAGGCGGAGAGCCCGGCGAGCACCACGTCGCGCGCGGTGTCGGACGGCTCGAAGACCGGATCCTGCGAGAGCACGCCGATCTCGGCGCCGCGGCGGCGCGCGATGGTGCCGCTGTCGGGCGGCTCGAGCCCGGCGAGGATGCGGGCGAGCGTGCTCTTCCCGGAGCCGTTGACGCCGACCAGGCCGACCCGCTCGCCCGTGCGGATGCTCAGCGAGACGTCGTCGAGGAGGGTCTGGGGGCCGAAGGATTTGTGGAGATCGTGGGCGGTGAGGACGGGCACAGGGCGCGGAGCTTAGCGCAGCCCGTGAGCCGTGGCCGGCTTTGCGCTGGCGGGGGCGCCGAGGGCGGCGCGCTCGGCGCTCGCAGAGGAGCCGATCGGGCGCTGTGCCGGGCTCGCGGACGAGGGACGCATGCTCGGATGCCGCCCGCTGCGGCGAGCGCTGAACCCTGCCCTGGCCCTGCGAGCCGCCCGCTCACCGCGGGTCGCCCGCTGTGTGGCCCGCAAGGTGCATGGCGGAGCGTGATCCCGCGTCCACGACGCGCCCCGGAGGTTCCCGTGACGAGCACCCGCCTGATCCCGACGACGCCGACCGTCACCCCGGCGCCCGCAGCAGCGCCGCTGGCCACGCGCCGCGCCCTGTCCGTCATCCCTCGGACATCGCGCCGGTTCGCGTGCGCGGCGGCCTGCTTGAGCCTCACGGCGTGCAGCGAGCCGTCTTCGGCCCCGGCGCAGCCGGGGCGGTTCACCGATCCGATCGCGCCGCTGGCCGCCGAGCGGTGCGACGGCTGCCACGCCGCCAGCGCGCCGGGCGGCGCCATGTCGGACTACCGCAACGCGAGGCCGTTCATCACGCCGGGCAAGCCCGACGAGAGCCTCTATTACACCCTGCCGAAGGGCCATCCGGCCGCGTGGGGCGATGCGGCCGGGCTGGTGCGCGCATGGATCGCGGCCGGGGCGCAGGAGTAGCGTCGATCATGGAGTGGGGCCCGCCGCGGGGGGCGCGCGTCGCGCCGCTGCTCTGGATCGTCGCCGGGCTGGCGCTCCCCGCGGGCCTCCTGTCGCTGCTGCTGGTCGGCGCCGCCCCGGCAGGGCGAGGCCTCGCGGTGGAGATCGCGGCAGGGCTCGGCTACGTCGCGCTGGGGCTCCTCGCGCTGCAGCTCGCGCTCGGCGCGCGGGCGCGCTGGATCGTCGACGCGGTCGGCCTGGACACGGTGCTGCTCTTCCACCGGCAGGTCGGGCTGTGGACCGCGGCCTTCGCAGCGGCGCACGTCGTGCTGCTCGCCTTCGCCGAGCCGTGGTACGTCGCGCACCTCCTCGACCTCCGCGCGGACGCGCCGCGCGCGCTGGCGCTGGCCCTCGCGCTGATGGGCCTGCTGCTGCTCGTGCTGGTCCCGCGCCAGCTCACCCGGCTGCGCATCCCCTACGAGGCGTGGCGCGTCGGGCACGGGCTCCTGGCGGTGACCGTCGTGGGCGTCGCGCTCTGGCACGCGCTCGCGCTGGGCCGCTCGAGCGCCACGCCGGAGGAGCAAGCCGCCATGACGGCGCTCGTCGCTGCGCCGCTGGCCGTGCTGCTCGGGTCGCACCTGCTGCGCCCCCTCTCGGCGCTCCGGCGCCCGTGGCGCGTCGCCGAGGTGCGCCTCGAGCGGGATCGCGTGTGGACCCTCGTCCTCGAGGCCGTCGGGCATGACGGCCTCCGGTTCCATCCTGGTCAGGCGGTCTGGCTCACGCTCGGCCGCTCGCCCCTCTCGCCGAGGCAACACCCCTTCACCGTCGCCTCGAGCGCCGCCGCGCCGCGCCGCGTGGAGCTGACGATCAAGGAGCTCGGCGACTTCACGCGCTCCATCGGGCGGACGCCCGTGGGGACGCGGGCGTACCTCGCCGGGCCGTACGGCACGTCCGCGCTCGATCTCCGGGCTCCGCGCCCGCTCGTCTGCGTGGCCGGCGGGCTCGGCGTGACGCCGATGATGAGCATGCTCCGCACGCTCCGCGACCGCGACGATCGCCGCCCGGCGCTCCTCGTGTACGCCGCCGGCGCGCTCGACAAGATCGTGTTCGGGCCGGAGCTCGACGAGCTCGCCCGCGCCCTCGATCTCCGCGTGGTGTACGTGCTCGAGAGCCCGCCCCCCGGTTGGACGGGGGAGCGCGGGCTCATCGGGGGCGAGCTGCTCGACCGCCACCTCACCGCGAGGTACGAGGGCGCGGAGGTCTTCGTCTGCGGCCCCGAGCCGATGATGAACCTCGTGGAGCGGGCCCTCCGCGATCGCGGCGTGCCCGGCGCCCGCGTCCACGCGGAGCACTTCACGCTCGTCGGCTCGAGGCCGCCCGGGCGGCGATCGCTCCGGGAGCAGCGCATCCGCGCCCTCGCCGCGGGCGCCGCGGCGCTCCTGCTCGCGGCCGTGCTGCTCGTCGGCGCCGTCCGCGCCGCGCCCGCGAGCTCCACCGGGCCCGGCGGGGCGAGCGCGCTCCACGCGCCGCCGGCCGCGAGGCTCTCTGGCCTCGCGCCCCCGGGCGGAGCTCAGGGAGCGAACCGGACCCGCCCGAAGCGCCGCGCCCGGTGGAAGTTCCCCTCGCCCAGGATGGGCGACCACGCCGTGCCGCCGTTGTTCTCCATGGCGTAGAAGTTCATCCGCCACGCGTCGCCGGGCGCCGGCGGCGCAGCCTTCGCCCTGGCGAACGAGCCCCACGGGATCTTCGCCTCGACGACATATCCGCGGTCCTCATCCGAATCGTCGTCGATCGTCCCCCGGAGCGCCACCGCGCTCGTGAGCCCCGCGCTCCATTCCTGGTGACCGAAAGGCCCGTTCGGGCCGCCCCTCGGAGCGTTGTAGTCGTCGAACCGCGAGTCGAAGACGAGGTTCTGTGGGCTTATCTGGATCTCGTAATAGTCCTTGTTGTCCCCGTCGCCGTCCGGGTCGATCATCACCTCGACGGTATCCCGCTCCCAGAGGTGCGGATCCCTCGCGTCCTTGGGGAACCCGCCGGTGATCGTCCTGTCGCTGACGTCGAAGCCGACATAGAGAAAGCCGTCATCCCAGAGCAGCCACGCCTCGCCCTGCGTCGGTTGCGACCGGTCCTCGCGGCCCGTGCGGACGTTGACGAACGGGCCGGTCCGCGCCGCCGCCTGCCACGCCGGCTCGTCGAGGCGGCCGTCGAGGGTGACGGTCACCCCGGGCGCGAGCCTCTTCACCGAGAGCTCCTTCACGGCGGCCGGCGGCGTGCCCGGCCCGGCGGCCTCCGCTCCCCTGCTGCCGGACACCGGGGCCCGGCCGGCGGCCCCGGCGGGCGCGGCCCGGTCATCGTCACCACCGCCCCGCCCACCGCCCCGGGAGCACGCGGCTGCGGCGATCGCGGCGGCCGCCGCGAGGGCCCCCGCGCGCGCGTCGAACGAGCGCCGCCATCCGCCGGGACGGCGCACGCGGGCCGCTACTTCCGCCCCTTTTTGCGGGCGTCGCGCTCGCGCTTGCGCTGCGCCTTCTTGGCGTTGCGCTCGCTCGCGCTGAGCGTCTTCATCTTGGTCAGGTTCGGGCCCGCCGCGCCGCCCATCCCGGGCATCCCCATCCCGGGCATCCCCGGGAAGCCCATGCCGGGGAAGCCCATGCCGGGCATCCCCATCCCGGGCATGCCGGGCATCCCGGGCATGCCGGGCATCCCGGGGAAGCCGCCGCCGCCGGCCATGGCCTTCTGCATGTTCTTCATCATGGCCATCTGCTTCATGCCCGGGAGCTTGCCCATCAGGCCCATGTTCTGGCCGAGGCCGCTCATCATCTGGCGCATGAAGAGGAACTTCTGCACGAGCTCGCCCACCGCCTCGGGCTGGGTCCCCGAGCCCTTCGCGATGCGCTCCACCCGCTTCGGCTCGCGGATGAGCGCGTAGGGATCGCTCTTCTCGAGGCGGGTCATCGACTGGATGATCGCCTCGATGCGCACGAGCTCCCGGTCGTCCAGGTTGACGTCCTGCGGCAGGCCGCCCGGGAACATGCCGCCGAGGGGCAGCTTGTCCACGAGGTCCTTCAGCGACCCCATCTTCTGGATCATCCGCACCTGATCGAGGAAGTCCTCCAGGGTGAAGTCGCCCTGGAGCATCCGCGCGGCGTCGCGCTCGGCCTTCTTCTGGTCGACGACCTCCTCGAAGTCCTGCATGAGGCCGACGACGTCGCCCATGCCGAGGACGCGGCTCGCCATGCCGTCGGCGCGGAACGGCTCGAACTTGTCGGTCGTCTCGCCGACGCCGCTGAAGAGGACCGGCGCGCCCGTGACCTCCTTGATGCTGAGCGCCGCGCCGCCGCGGGCGTCGCCGTCGAGCTTCGTCAGGACGACGCCGCTGATCGACAGCCGCTCGTTGAAGCCGCGCGCCGTCTTCACCGCGTCCTGGCCGATCATCGCGTCGACGACGAGGAAGATGTTGTCCGGCGCCGTCGCGTCCTTGATCTGCGCGAGCTCCTGCATGAGCGGCTCGTCGATCGCGAGGCGGCCCGCGGTGTCGTAGATGATGACGTCGCGGCCGAGCTTCTTCGCCTCGGCCCGCGCCGCGGCGCAGATCGCGACCGGCGACTCGCCGGGGAGGTTGAACACGGGGACCTTGAGCTGCTCGCCGAGCACCTTGAGCTGCTCGACGGCCGCGGGGCGCTGCATGTCGGCCGCGACGAGCAGCGGCTTGTGCCCCTCCTTCTCGAGGTAGCGGGCGAGCTTCGCGCAGCTCGTCGTCTTTCCGGAGCCCTGGAGGCCGACCATCATGATGCCCGTGGGGCCGCTCTGGGCCCAGGCGATCTCGTCGCCCTCGTGGGTCATCATCGCCTCGAGCTCGTCGTGGCAGATCTTGATGAAGTGGTCGCTCGCCGAGACCTGGTGGACCTCGCCCGCGTGCTTCACGCGGGTCTCCAGGGTGCGGCCGACCGCCTTCTCCTTGACCCGGGCGAGGAACGCCTTGACGACGCCGATCTCGACGTCGGCCTCGAGCAGGCTCAGCCGCACCTCGCGGAGCGCGGCGTCGATGTTGCTCTCGGTGAGCTCCGTGAGCCCGGCGAGGCGGTTCCTGGCCTGACGAAAGCCCCGTGTCAGCGTGTCGAACATGGCAGGGCGGTCTTAGCACAGGGGACCGCGAGCGCGGATCCCCTGGCTCGGAGAAGCGCATCCTCCGCTGTAGGCCCGCCACGGGCCGAGCCGCGCGGCCCGGGGCGCTCGCATCCCGCGCCGGGCGCGGCCCGGGGCCGTCACATCCCGCGCCGGGCGCGGCCCGGGGCCGTCACATCCCGCGCCGGGCGCGGCCCGAGGCCGTCACATCCCGCGCCGGGCGGCGCGGCGGAGCTCCGAGAGCGCCTCGGCGCACGCCGGCATGACCTCGGCGCTCTCCTTGACCTTGGCGTCCGCCGCGGCGAGGTCGGACAGCGCCCCTGGCCCGGCGGACGCCGCAGGGGCCGCGAGCAGCGCGCGGACGCGCGCCTCGGCGGCCGTCGCGTCGAGCAGCAGGCGATAGGCCCGGGCGCACGCGTCCCTGGCGCGCTGGGCGGGCGGGGTCGAGGCGGGCTGCCGCTCGACCGCCGCGAGCAGCGCCTCGCGCGCGGCGCGCGGCTCGCTCGGGGCGTCGCGGAGCACGTCGATCGCGTGCAGGAGCGCGTCCGCCTCCCGGTCCGCGGCCGACTGGCCGCACCCGGGCGCCGCGGCGACGGGGGCGAGGGCGGCGAGCGCCGCCAGGGCGGCGAGCCGTCCGGTCCTCCTGCGTGCCGTTGCTGCCACCCCCGCGCTCCCCGCCCCGCCGGGCGTCCTCACGCCGGGCGTCCTCAGTCGGCCGCCTTCGGGGGCGGGCCGAGCTGGATGCGCTCGCCGAGGTAGGCGCCGATCAGCGTGAAGAGCACGCCGATGAGCGCCATGATCACGTACATGAAGAGCGGCATCGTCCGGACGGTCTGGCTCTGCAGGAGGTAGAAGACCGTCGGGATCGCGACGAGCAGCGAGGCGACGACCGGCTCGAGGAACGTCTTGCCGGGCGAGATCATGCCGAGGAGGGTGCCCCCGAGGAACCAGACGGGGATGGCGACGATCATCCCGTTCGACCCCTCGAAATCGAGCTGCTGCACGAGCATGGGCAGGCCGCCGATGAGCGCCGCGGTCAGCACGCTCTGCAGGACGAGGGCGATGAGGCACCAGAGGATCGAGAAGCCCTCCTGCTGGTAGCGGCGCTGGCGCTCGAAGTCGGAGCTCTGGGCGGGCCGCAGCGAGTCCATCCGGGCGCCGCACGCAATGCAGCGCCCGCTCGCCGTCACGGAGGCGTTGTTCGCGCCGCACGACGGGCAGACGATGGCGTTATCGTTCTTCGGCATCGCGCTCAGGCTAGGCAAGCCGCCGCGGGCAGGCAAGCCGCCGCGGGCGGCCCGCCCGCGCGCGGCGGCCGGAACCGCCCCGGGGCGCGGTTGTCTTGGACAGGGCGGGCGCGGCCGCAGCACCGCGGCCTTCGCTCCGGCTATACTCGGCGACACGTGCCCACCGACCCGACCTCGACCCTGGAAACCTTCCCGCACGGCGCGCGCGGCCCGCGCGGCCCCGGTCTCGGCACGACCGGGCCCGATCCGGAGCTGCTCGCGCTGCCGGCGCCGCCGAGGCAGGCGCGCACGGTGACGGTGGCGCTGATGGCGGTGACCGCGATCGCCGCGCTGGGGATGGCGCTCGCCCTGCTCGGCGAGGCGCGCTATGCGCTGTCGTCCGGCCAGCCCGTCGACGTGGGCGAGCTCGCGCCGCTGCGCCCGGGGGCGGATCTCGCGAACCGCTACGTGCGGGCCACGGGGCTGCTCGGGACGAGCGGCGCGATCCGCTACGGCCGGGCCGCGGAGGGCGACTCGTTCCGGCTCTCGCCGGTGGCCGGCAACCCGGCGCTCTGGGTCGAGATCCGGGTGCCGGAGGGGTTCGAGGGCCCGCGCTTCGTGCCGCCGAGCGCGTTCGCGGGGCGGCTCGTGCCGTTCCGGAGCGCGGGCATCCGGCACGCGCGCCTCGCGGCCGTGGTCGAGGAGCAGACGGGCGCCGGCGTGCCGGACGGCGCGTGGTTGCTCGTCGACGGCAGCTCCCCGCGCGCGTCGCGCTGGGCGGTCGCCCTCGTGGCGCTGTTCGTCGGGTTCGCGGGGTGGAACCTGTTCGGCATCGCGCGGGTGCTGCGCCGGGTGAGGGACGCGAAGGACGGAAGCGCCGGTTCTTGACGCGCTGGGCGCGGCGCACGACCTTCCCGCCCGGACATGCCCAGGGTCACCTTCGTCAACGAGCACAGGACGGTCGAGACCGAGCCGGGTCGGCTCCTCAGCGACATCGCGGCCGAGCACGGGATCGCGGTGTGCCGCGAGGCGTTCCGGGGCACGGGCATCGGCGACTACACGTGCTGGGTGAAGGGGGAGCCGGGCGCGACGTCGCCGCCGACGTTCGTCGAGCGGCTGCTCGGGGTGCGCGGTCAGCGGCGGATGGCGAACAGGACGCGCGTGCTCGGCGACGTGCAGGTCTGGACGCAGGCGGGCCCGGGCAACCGGCTGCGCGCGCCGCGCCCGATCGCGCCGCCGCCGCGGCCGTCGGCGGATCCGGACGCGCCGCGCAAGCCGATCGACGCGAGCGGGAGCGCGGCGTTCCCGTACGGCGATCCGCGCGCGGTCGGCCACGGCAAGCGCGAGCCGATCGCGGCGGGGGCGCTCGAGGCGAAGGCCGCGAAGGAGAAGAAGGCGAAGGCCGCGGCGGCGACGGCGAAGGCGCCGGAGGGCGCGGCGCCGGAGGCGGCGGCCAAGGCGCCGGACGGCGCGGCGTCGGAGGCGGCGGCCAGGGCGCCGGCGGCCAAGGCGCCGGAGGGCGCGGCCGCGGCGAAGGCGCCCAAGGCCGCCGCGAAGGCGCCCGGCGCCGCAGCGGAAGCGTCACAAGCTGCCGCGGGGGCCCCCGACGCCGCGGCGGAAGCACCACGAACCGCCGCGAGCGCGCCCGACGCCGCGACGGAAGCGCCGCGAACCGCCACGAGCGCGCCCGACGCCGCGACGGGAGCGTCGCAAGCCGCTGCGAGCGCGTCCGACGCCGCGGCGGAAGCATCACGAACCGCTGCGAGCGCGTCCGACGCCGCAGAGGCGCCCGTCCCCGCGGCGGCAGCCAAGGAGGGCGGTGGGGGGGCGTCGGCGTAGCGGTCGCGCGCTCTGGCACGACTGCGGGGAGTTGCCCCGGCTCAGCAGAAGAACCGCCATGGCGCCAACGACGCCAAGAAGAGAGGGGAAGGGTTGTCCCTCCATTTTCCCCTTCTACTTCCCTGGTTTCTTGGCGCCCTTGGCGTCATGGCGGTTCGCCTCTCGGCCCGACTTCCCGCAGCAGCGCTGGGGCACCGTTCACGTTGAACAAGCGAGAGCTCAACCGCCAAGGACGCCAAGAATTGATTCTCTCCTTGGCGCCTTGGCGGTTCGAGCTTCTGCACTTTTCAGGCGGTTTCAACCCGTTTGTCGCCCCAGGCTCTGTCTGACGAGCTGCTCGCGCAGCCCGATCCGTCGATCGAGCTCGCCCCACTCGCGCACCAGGCGCGAGATCCCGCGGCTCGTTCATGGCGGCGCTGGTACCCTGGTCGCTTCTCCGCGACGGCGTGAAACGCCCGCGCGGTAGAGCCGGTCTAGCCGGAGAACCGGTGACGCTTCTCCGCGACGGCGTGAAACGCCCCTCATCCATCTCCGCTCTTGCATTCACATTTCTCGTCCCCCTCCGCATGGCTTTTGCGTGCGGCCCCGCGGAGACTTCGTCTCTCCGGCACCACGAGCAACAGCGACGAGCCGACGAGCCCGGAGCAGCCGTCCGCCTGCGAGCCCCGACAGGCCACCAAAGCAGTTTACTCTCGGCAGCAATGTTCGGCGTGGCGCGAGGCGCCGCTGCCGTCGACACTCAAAAACGTGGCAAGAGCCGCGAAAAATGAGTGAGCGAGTGCGCCGCTGGAGCACAAAAGTGCGCGCGATCGGCCCGTAGACGTGTGCCTGACCGGACGGGCTCTGTTACCTTTCTCCTCTCGTCGCTGTTGAGTCGCAGCGTCGAGGACCCATGTCGGCGTCGACCCGTGTGGTCGGCGCCCGCACCGGCTCGTGCCTCTCGTCAGGCGCGGCGTGGAGGAGACGGTGAACCCCGAGCAACACACGCATCGCTGGCCTCTCGAGCTCCCCGGCGCGAAGCTCAGGTACGCCGCGCCGCTCTTGCTCGCGCTCGTCGCGGCGTGCAACGGCCGGATCGGCGGCCCCGGCGAGCCCACGCAACCCGGCGCGGAGGCTGGGGACCGCGGCGGCAGCGGGGACGTGCCCCGGAGCGGCCAGCCCCCGGAAGAGGTGCTGGACTCGCCCTTCTGCCAGACGCCGCAGCCCGGCCCGGCGCCGCTCCGCCGCCTCAGCAACCACGAGTATTCCAACACGCTGAAAGATCTCTTCGCCGGCGTCTCGGGCGTGGCCTCCGCCATCGACACGGCGGTCGCCACGTTCCCGCACGAGCCCGAGTCGCTCGGCTTCCGCAACAACGCGAGCTTCTTGACCGTCGGCTCGCTCGTCGCGCAGAAGTACCTCGACGCCGCCGAGCAGATCGCCGCCGTCGCGGCGCGCGCCCCGGGCCTGGTCTCCTGCGATCCGGCGGCGCTCGGCGACCTCGAGTGCGCGCGCGAGTTCATCCACACCTTCGGCGCCAGGGCGTACCGGAGGCCGCTCACCGAGGCCGAGGTCGAGCGCTACGAGGAGCGCTTCACCGCGGGCGCGGACGGGCACACCTTCGAGGACGGCATCGAGTGGGTCGTCTTCAGCATGCTCCAGTCGCCGAACGTGCTTTACCGGGTCGAGCTCGGAGAGCCGAGCGCGGGCGACGTCACCGAGCCGACGCCCTACGAGATGGCCTCGCGGCTCTCGTACCTGGTCTGGCAGTCGCTGCCGGACGAGGAGCTCACGCGCGCGGCGGCGGCGGACGAGCTCGGCACGCCGGAGCAGCTCGAGGCCCAGGTGCGGCGCATGCTGGCCGATCCCAGGGCCGAGCGCCTCTTCGAGTTCTTCGACCAGTGGCTCGACACCGACCTCCTGAGCGGCATGACGCGCGATCCGGCCGTGTATCCGGACCTCGTGCGCGATCTGCCCGCCCTGCTGCAGGAGGAGACGCGCGCGTTCGTGAAGAGCCTGTTCTCGAGCCCGGGCGGCTCGTTCGACGAGCTCCTCACCGCCGACTACAGCTTCGTGAACGGCGCGCTCGCGCAGCATTACGGCGTGAGCGGCGTGACCGGCGACGCGTTCGTCAAGGTCGACATGCCCGGCCGCGCGGGCGTGTTGACCCAGGGCATGCTGCTCGCGCGCGACAAGGCGACGCGCACCTCGATCGTCCGGCGCGGCCTCAAGGTGCGCACCGACCTGCTGTGCCAGCTCGTGCCCGCTCCCCCCAACGACGTTCAGCTCGATCTCGAGGGCCTGGGAGAGGGGCTGTCGCAGCGCGAGCGCCTCGAGCTCCACCGCACCGAGCCGAGCTGCGCGGGGTGCCACACGCTGATGGATCCCATCGGCGTGGTGTTCGAGTCGTTCGACGCCGCGGGCCGCTTCCGCGCCGTGGACGAGGACGGCAGGCCGGTCGACACCTCGAGCGACATCACGGCCACGCTCGACATCAACGGCCCCCTGGCGAGCGCCGCCGAGCTGGGCCAGCGCCTCGCGCAGAGCGAGGAGGCGCGCGCCTGCTACGTGCTGCAGAACTTCCGCTTCTTCTTCGGTCGCGACACGACCGGCGCCGACCGCTGCTCGATGGCGGCGCTCTCGACCGCGTTCAAGGAGAGCGGCTACAGCCTGTCCGAGCTCGTGGTCGCGCTCGCGCAGACCGACGCCTTCCGCTACCGCCCCGTGATCAACCCGGAGACCCCATGAGACCGCTGAGCCGCCGAACCTTCCTGCGTGGCGCATCCGGTGTCGCGCTCGCGCTCCCGTTCCTCGATGCGATGCGCTCGAGCCGCGCGCGCGCCCAGACGGCGCCCTCCCCGCGCCGCATCATGTTCGTGTTCCAGGCGAACGGCGACCAGACGGCGAAGCGCTTCAGCGCCGCCGGGGAGACGAGCTTTCAGCTCGGCGAGTTCCTCGCCCCGCTCGAGCCTTACCGCGAGGATCTCGTCTTCCTCAACAAGCTGCACAAGCGCTTCCATAATCTGCCGGAGGACGAGCGGGCCGACAACCACCAGCAGGGCGGCAGCTCGCTCGCGCCGTGGAAGTCCGGCACCGGGTCGTTCCCGATCGGCGGCGCCGAGACCACCATCGGTTACGTGGAAGGGCCGAGCGCCGATTACGTGATCGGCGGCCGCGTGCTGGAAGCCGAGGAAGGCGTCGCGCACCGGCACCTCGTGTTCCGCATCGGGCAGAAGTACAACAACATCTGGAACACGCACGCCCACGCGGGCCCCGTGGGCGAGCAGAACCCGATCCCGCCGGAGACCGATCCGTACGAGGCCTACGCCCGCATCTTCAGCTTCGCGTCCGACGGGGCCGCGCAGCAAGAGGTGCTGAGGCGCCTGGCGAAGCGGCAGTCGGCCATCGATCTGGTGCGCGAGGAGGGCAACACCCTCCTCACCAAGCTCGGCGCCGAGGACCGCGCCAAGGTCCAGCAGCACCTCGAGGCGCTCCGCGACGTCGAGCGCGCGCTCCAGGCCCCCAGCGACGCGGCCGCGTGCGTGCCGACCCCGCTCGGCGAGCGGCTCGACCCCTACAAGGACGAGAACCACGTGATCATGGGCGAGCTGTTCTTCAAGATCAGCGCCCTGGCGTTCGCCTGCGATCTGACGCGCGTGGTGAACTTCAACTGGAGCGGCAACACCAGCAACCGCGTCTACTCGAACCTCGGCCTCAGCGAGGGTCACCACGACATCTCGCACAACAGCGACGACGCCGCGTTCGCCGACATACGCAAGATCCACAAGCACCTCTGGCAGCAGAACACCAAGCTCTACGAGATCTTGAAGAGCACGAGCGACGGCGACGGCACGCTCTGGGACCACACGCTCGTCGTGCACTGGAACGAGCTCGGGCAGGGCGACACCCACAGCATCAACGACAGCCTGGTCGTCTTCGCGGGCAAGGCGCACGACCACTTCCGGCGCGGGCGGCTGCTCGACTTCGACAACAAACGCTCCTTCGCCGACATGCTCGTGAGCTGCTTTCACTACATGGGCTTCGAGGACGTCACGAGCTTCGGCGAGGACGTGCTGAACACCGGGGGCGCCCTGCCGCTCACCTGAGCAGGCGCCCGGACGGCGGCGGCGCGAGCGTCGCGGCGCGTCGCGGGCGGCGCGCTCCAGGTTGGGCGGCTGCTCCCGGCGCCCGGCGTGCTATGCACGCGGCGATGAGCGATGTCGTCGTGATCGGGGCCGGCGTGGCCGGGTGCGCATCGGCGCTCTCGCTCGCCCGGCGCGGGCTCTCCGTTCGCGTCCTCGAGCGCAGCCCGGGCGAGGGCGCTTCCTGGGCCGCGGCCGGCATCCTCGGCCCGCAGCTCGAGGCCGCGGGCGATGGCCCCATGGCGCGGCTCTGCCTGGCCAGCCGCG
This sequence comes from Sorangium sp. So ce1036, assembly GCF_051369805.1. Taxonomy (NCBI): domain Bacteria; kingdom Pseudomonadati; phylum Myxococcota; order Polyangiales; family Polyangiaceae; genus Sorangium; species Sorangium sp. So ce1036. The sequence goes on along the minus strand of NZ_JBBMOX010000002.1, from coordinate 686,775 downwards.
CCCTCTACCCGGAGCTCGTCGCGTCGCTCGCCGAGGCGACCGGGGTCGACGTGGGCTACCGGCGGTGCGGCGCGCTCCGCGTGGCGCTCACCGCGCCTGGCCGCGAGGAGATCGCGCGCGAGATCGCCTGGCAAAAGGCCGCCGGCCTCGCGATGGAGCTCTGCGACGGCGACGCGGCGCGGGCGCGCGCGCCGGCGCTCTGCGCCGAGGTCACCGGCGGCGCGTGGTTCGCGGACGAGGCGCGCATCGATCCGCCGTCGCTGCTGCGCGCGCTGCGCATCGCGGCCGAGCGCGCCGGCGTGCAGTTCCGCGCCGGCGCGGCGGTCCGGCGCGTCCTGGTCGAGCGGGCGCGGGCGGTCGGGGCGCTGCTCGAGGACGGGACCCGGGTCGAGGCGCGCTGGACGGTGCTCGCGGCGGGGAGCTGGTCGTCGCTCATCGAGGCGTCGGGGCTCGCGCCGCAGGCCGTGCGGCCGGTGCGCGGGCAGATCGTCGAGCTCACGCCGGCGTCGCCGGTGCTGTCGCAGATCGTCTTCGGCCCCGGCTGCTACCTGTCGCCGCGGGATGACGGGCGTGTGCTCGTGGGCGCGACCATGGAGTTCGCCGGGTACGTGCCCGCGGTGACGTCGCGGGCCGTGCGCGATCTGCTGACCGCGGCGCTCCGGCTCGTGCCCGCGCTCGGGGAGGCGCCCCTCGGCAGGACGTGGGCCGGGCTCCGGCCGCACCCGCGCGACGAGCTGCCGATCCTCGGCGAGGGGGAGATCGCGAACCTGGTGTTCGCGACAGGGCACTTCCGCAACGGCGTCCTGCTCGCCCCGGTGACCGGGAAGATCGTGGCGGCGCTGATCACGGGGGAGGAGCCGCCGCTGGATCTGGCGCCGTTCTCGGCCCGGCGGCCCGGCCTCGCCGCCTGAGCGGGGCGGCGGGCGCGGAGCGGCGCTGACCGCGACGGCGGCAGCCTCAGGAGCTCGCCGAGAGCCGCGCGCGCACCTTGGCGAGCACCGCGACGTCGGCGGGCGGGAAGAGCTCGTCCCGGAGATCGGGCGCCTCGGCCCAGCGCACGGCGGCGACGTCGAGCGCGGTGGGCGCGGGCGAGCCCTCGGCGAGGGAGGCGGCGTAGAAGAGGAGCAGCACCGGCCGCTTCGGGTAGCGGTGGTACGTCACCTCCACGATGTCGCCGACCTCGGCCTCGACGCCGATCTCCTCGCGCAGCTCGCGGACGAGGGCGTCCCGCGGGTCCTCCTCGGCCTCGACCTTCCCGCCCGGAAACTCCCAGGCGCCCTCGAGGTGAGCGCCCGCCTTGCGCTGCGTGAGCAGGACACGGCCGCGCTCGATGATGACGGCGGCGGCGACGAGGAGGAGAGGAGGAGCGGGCTCGGGTGTGACAGACATGGACGCGTAGGATGTCGACAGCGGTGCAGAAGACAAGGGGACAAGCGCCGTGAGCGCGGCTGCGATGGTCGGCGTCACGCTGGAGGTCCGGAGCGGACCGCGCGGTCGGACCGACACACCAGCAGGTCGATGGCTTTACGGCGAGGCATGCCACTTTACCATCATTTCGAGTCGAACATCTCCGGCGCGACAAAGCCTCGCCGCGCTCCGCGCTGGCGGAGCGTCGTGTGCCGCCCTGACCGCCCCGACCCCGGCCAAGGTCACGCGACGTGCGGACGCCGCTGTCGGTATGCGCCTCCTCGGTGCGCGCGCATGCCGCGTCAGCTCGCGTCTTCCGTGATGTCTGCGCCGATCAGATCGAGCACATCGCCAGGTGCTTCTCCAGTGTCTCGCGTGCGCGAGGAGCGATGGGCAACGATCCGCGCAGCCTGGCCCAGGTCTCTCGCGCGCGCGACGCCGTCTCGGTCACGAGCGCGCCCGTGCGCTCCGGCGACGCGTCGATCTTTTCGGCCAGCGTCTCGAAGTGGGATCGGGCAATGCTGGAGAAGTCCTTCTCGCCGGAGAGGCGCAAGGCGAGACGCTGGTCGAGGCCCGACCCATAGGCCAGCGTGGAGACGAGATCATAGGCGGGGGAGAGGCGCGCACGGCGGCCGTCGGGATAGACCAGCGACCAGTTCTTCAGGTGAGCGTCGGCGTTGCCGCTCAGCACGACGAACACGAGGCGGCGTACCAGCTCCTCGAAATCGGGCTCGCCGCACACGGTTCGCACGATGTTCGCGATCGTCGCATAGTTGTGGCCCCTGTACTTGTCCCGCGGACGCACGTTCAGGACCTGGGCGAAGTCCTCTTGATGAATGCGGGCTCCCTGTTCATCCCGATCGAATCGCCGGATCGCGAGCGCCAGCGCCTCGTCGAAGCGCAGCTCATCCGGCAATCCCTGGACGTCCGTGACCTGTACGAGCCTGAACTCCGGCACCCGGACACCGATCTCCTGTGCCCACGCGAGCATTGAGTACTCGTTCTCTGGAACGCGAGAATACCGCGTATCCGGCAGCTTGACGATCCAGCGTCCGCCCTGGCCCGTGACGGGGAGGGTGAAGCGACTCCCCTGCTGAAGCACCGAGAACTTGAGCTGCATCCCGGCCAGAGAGAAGCGCAGCGCGTCCTCCCCGGGGGGAGACGGGGGGGCAAGCTCGTCGCGTTCGGCGTCTGGCGCCGCCGAGTCTTCGGCCCGGACGACGATGGCGCCGGGAAGATCGCCGCCGAGCGCGGCCAGGAGTGGCAGCTCCTGCTGCTCCTTCACGCCGGCCTTGCGAGCCAGCAGCGCGCGAAGCGCGCTCTCCTCCTCCGGCAGGTAGTTCTGGAAGAACGGAGGCAACCGGCCGCTCTGTCCAGTGTACTCCAGCGGGGGGACCAGGTGATCCTCGAACCACCGACCGAGCACGGGACGGTCGGGGAGCGCCATGTAGCCCTCATCGAGGCGGAACGCGATACGCCCGTCCCGATACCGCTCGAGCACGCCCACCGGCACCTCGCGAAGCAGAACACGCAGCAGCATGCCTCAATCCTCGCTCACGATCATGGAAGCCAGGGACGGGCTGTCGTCGGCGCTCCACTCGCCCTGCCGCTGGAAGTAGCGCTCGACGGTCTTCTGCAACGCTGCCTCCCGCAGCGCGAGGAACCGCGCGGCGTCGCCATCACGCAAGGCCGCCTGCGCCTCGGTCGAGATGGCATGCGAGGCGAGCGTCCGAGCGTCGCTCGTCGCCGTGATGGCCTGGATCAGGCCTCGCATCGGGAGCCGCGGGTGCAGGATGCGGTTCGCCAGGCCTGAGGCGCGGTCATCCTCGGCGAGCTTGCCGCGTAGCACGGTGGGTACCTTCTCCTCGCCGGGCGCGGACAGGAGCGCCGGCAGATCGAGCAGCTCCCCGGTCACCAGATCCCGAGGCCCCAGCGACGCCAGGGCGCAGCACTGGAGCTTGCTGCGCGCCCTGGCGAAGTGAAAGCTGTGGAGGAGCGTGACGTCCTCGGCCGGCGCCGTCCCTGCGAGCGCCAGCAGCCGCTGGACCGAGCCCTCCTCATCGTCCTTCCGGATGCAGGCGAGGTGCTGCCTCATCCCCACGGTGGCTCCGGTCAGGCGGGCGCCGAGCGCCCCCCGCCATAACCAGCGACGCAGCAGCAACCGGCTGCGATCACGAGGCGCCGGGAACTCGTGAAAAAACTTCGACAGCACCACGACGGGCAAGGTGTAGGGCAAGAGCTCCACGTGCGCGAAGCCGGCGTCACGACGGAGAAAGACGATCGTCTCCCGCAGGGCGGCCTCGGTGGCCCGGAGAGCCCCGGGCACCTCGTCGCGATCCAGCGCGTCGGTGAAGTCGCGATCGAGCGGGAGCCCCTTCACCGCCAGCAGGGCGTTGAGCACGTCGCCTTCTGGCAGCGGACCGAATCCCATCTCGGAGGCCCTCTGCGCGACGTGGCGCAGGTCAGAAGGCTGATGCTGGCTGAGCGCCCCGAAGAGCGCGTCGAAGACCTCGTGCGCCTCGAGCGGGCGACCCGAGCGGTTCGTGCGGTGGAAGATGGTCCTCAGCACCTGCTCGTCCCTCGTCTCGACGATGTAACAGGGCATCTGATATTCCCGGATCCGCTTGCCGACGTCGAGCACGAGGGCGCGCTGCGCCGGGTCGAGCGCGGGATGAGCGAACAACCACTCGAGGAGCTGCGCGGAGTCGAGCACGACGGCCAGCGGCAGCCTGGGGGAGGGCCTCTCCGCCTCGGTCTCTTCGCGCCCCTCCGCATCGGCCTCTCCAGGGACCTTCGTGTAGACGAACTTCACGCCTCCGAGATCGAAATGGATGGCGCGCGCGCCGGATACGGGGTGCCCGAGCAGGGTCTCGGCGAGCGTCGTGATGCGCTGTTGCCCGTCGACGACCCACAGAGCATCGGAGCGCGCGGGCGCATCGAGGCTCAGCTTCCCCAGCGAGAGCCGCGCCGCAGGCGCTTCACGCTGCCAGAAGAGCAGCGTCCCGACGGGATAACCCCGGTAGATGCTATCAAATAAATCAAGGCGGTCCGAGTCTTCCCACCTCAACCCGCGCTGGAAAGGAGGGATGCGAATCTTCCCTTCTCGAACCCTGGGGAGAAGCTCGTCAATCTGAAAAGCCCTGGCCTCAGGACGGCGATCCAGCTGCGGCGGTGGCTGGGCGGAACGGCGCGTGGCCATGTTGCGCCGAGTATATCCCGCCCAGACTCGCCCGTCAGTCGCCGGGCGGGCGCGCACAACCGCTCTGGCCGCCCCTACCGCCGATGCGCCGACCCGGACAGCATCGCCGCCGCACACGCGCGCTCCGCCCCGGCGCCAGGCAGCCCAGCGTCCTCGCCGCGCCGCGCCGGGGCGGAGCGCGCCGGCCTCCCCGGCGACCGCCGAGCCCCCGGGAGCGAGCCGGCCCTGCCGGCGGCCCCGGGGCCTCGCCGGGAGCGCGCCCGCCGCCCTCCCGCTTCCCTTTGCCGCCGAGGTATGGGATGGCGCCTGCCATGAGCGTCACGTACCGGGAAGCGGGGGTCGATATCGATGCAGGGGACGCGCTCGTCGAGCGCATCAAGCGGCTCGCGAAGCCGACGCGCACCCCCGAGGTGCTGGCCGACGTGGGCGGGTTCGCCGGGCTGTGCGCGCTGCCGGGCGGGCTGTCCGAGCCGGTGCTCGTCAGCGGCACGGACGGCGTGGGCACCAAGCTGAAGGTCGCGTTCGCCACCGGCGTGCACGACACGGTCGGCATCGACCTCGTCGCCATGTGCGTGAACGACGTGCTGACGGTCGGCGCGCGGCCGCTCTTCTTCCTCGACTACTTCGCGACCGGCAAGCTCGACGTCGACGTGGGCGAGGCGGTGGTCCGCGGGATCGCCGAGGGGTGCAAGCAGGCCGGCTGCGCGCTCCTCGGCGGCGAGACGGCCGAGCTGCCCGGCATGTACGCCGACGGCGAGTACGACCTCGCCGGCTTCGCCGTGGGCGTCGTCGAGCGCTCGCGCATCCTCGACGGCAAGCGCGTCTCGCCCGGCGACGCGGTGATCGGCGTGGCGTCGAGCGGGCTGCACTCGAACGGCTACTCGCTCGCGCGGCGGGTGCTCGAGAAGGAGATGGGGCTCCGGATGGGCGACCGGCTCGACGAGCTCGGCCGGACCGTGGGCGAGGCGCTGCTCACGCCGACCCGGATCTACGCGCGCGCCATCACGGCGCTGCTCGCCGCGTGCGGGGAGGCGGTCCGGGGGCTGTCGCACATCACGGGCGGCGGGCTGCCGGGGAACCTCCCGCGCGTGCTGCCGGACGGGCTGGGCGCGCGGCTCGACCTCGGCTCCTACGAGCGGCCCGCGGTGTTCCAGGTGCTCCAGCGCGGAGGGCCGGTGGACGAGGCCGAGATGCGGCGCACGTTCAACCTCGGGGTCGGGCTCGTCGCCGTCGTGGAGAAGGGCGCGGCGGACCGGGCCATCGAGGCGCTCGCCGGGAGCGGGGAGCGGGCGTGGGTGCTCGGCGAGGTGATCTCGGTCGGCGACGTGCCGTTCGAGGAGCGCGTGCGGTTCTAGAGGGGGCGGTCACCCGCCCTGGAGCCGGGCCCTCAGCTTCTTGATCGCCTCGTCGATCGCCCTGTTCTTCTTGTAACAGGGCCTCACCGCCGTCTCGAGCACCACCAGGGTGCGCGCGTCGCCCTCGGAGACGGCGCGCTCGAGGAACGGGAGCTTCTCGCCGCAGGTGGCGTCGCGCAGCTCGAACGAGATCCGGACCGCAGGGGTTCCGCGCGCCGCGACCTCCGGGTCACGGAGCAGCTTGGCGGCGCGCGTGGCGGGCGTGGAGCGGCCGCGGGTCTCGACCAGCTCGTAGAGGACGTCGATGCCCGCCGCGCCGAAGCGGCGCGCGAGCGCGTCGAAGATCCTGTCGGCGTGCTCCTCGCCCGTCCTCGCGATGGCGATGGCCACGTTGCGCACCGCGATCGCGAGCGGGCGCTCGCGGAGCGCCGTCGGATCGCGCTCGCCGAGCAGGTGGATCGCCTCGGCGGCCTTCACCCACTGGCGCGCCCTGACCGCGTCGAGCAGCGCCTTCCGGGTCGCCTCGTCGGGCGGTGGCTCGGCCGGCACCTCGGGCGCGGCGGCGTCGGGCGCGGCGGGCGCGGCCTCGGGCGCGGGGGCGGTGGACGCGGGCGTCTCCACGGCTGCGGCCGGGTCGACCGGGGCGGGCCCCGACGCAGCGGGCGCGCTCGCGGGGGGCCGCCCCGGGCCGAGCTGGGGGTCGAGCTCCGCCGGGGCTCGCCCGCCGCTGGCGAGCGCTGCGATCACGCCCGCCGCGATCAGGCCGACGCCAAGGAACGGAACGACCCGGCTCAGGCGAGCGCCCCAATCGTCGCGGCGTCGCCGCGAGGCTCGCGCTTCCCTGGCCGCCTGCTTTCGCCTGGCCTTCTCTTCCTCACGCTCCCGGGCGGCGCGCTCTGCCTCGGCCGCCTCCAGCTCCCGCAGCAGCGTCGGGGCAAACGCGGGCCGTGAGCCGCTCAGCGGCTCGGAGACCGGCGCCGAGGCGGGCGCGCTGTCCTCCTCGGGTGGCTCCTCCGGCGAGGCCGCGGGCGATAGCTCCTGCGGCGACGGCAGCCGCTCCGACGGCGGCCGCTCCGACGGCGGCGCCGGCGACGGCGCCTGGGCGGAGGCTGGCGCGTCCACGGACGGCAGCGATGGCGCGCTGGACGAGGGCACTTCCGTGGACCGCGCGGACTCTCCCGTCGATCGCGAGGGCTCCTCCGGCGGCGGGGGCGTGGTGACGGCCAGCGCCGTGGGCGGCGAGACAGGCGCGTTCGACGCCGGCTCTGTCGAAGCTCGCTCCTTCGACGTCGGCTCGCTCGAAGCTCGCTCCTTCGACGTCGGCTCGCTCGAGGCTCGCTCCTTCGACGCCGGCTCGCTCGAAGTTCGCGCCTCCGACGCCGGCTCGCTCGAAGCTCGCTCCTTCGACGTCGGCTCGCTCGAAGTTCGCTCCTTCGACGCCGGCTCGCTCGAAGTTCGCGCCTCCGACGCCGGCTCGCTCGAAGTTCGCGCCTCCGACGCCGGCTCGCTCGTGGCCCGCTCCTTCGACGCCGGCTCGTCCGGGCCTCGCTCGGTCGACGCCGGCGCCTGCGAGGCAGACTTCCTCGACGCGGGCTCCTCCGACGGCGGCGAGGACACCCGCGGCGGGGAGGCAGCGGCTTCGGCAGAGACATCACCGGCGGCCTCCCGCGCAAAGACGACCTGGGCGAAGAGCGCCGCACCGCCCACCGTGGTCGGGCGGGAGTCGCGCGTCAGCTCGGCGACGAGGGTCGGCGTGTTGCGCACCGGCGTCGGCCGCGAGTGGCTGTCCACGCCCTCGTCATCGTCCTCGTCGGCCCCCGCCGGCGCCGCTCGCCGCGCGCTGTCCGCGCTGTTCCCCGGTACCTCGTTCGACTCGCGCCCCGCGCCCTCGCTCCCCGCGCCCTCGCTCCCCGCGCTCGCCGGCGCCTGCGCGCTCGCCGGCGCCTGCGCGCTCGCGCCGCCCTCCGCGATCTCGCCGGTCGCCTGCCCGGCGACCGCGCCCCGCTCGTCCGCGAGCGCATCGACCTCGTTCAGCGAGACCAGGCACGATTCGCCGAGAAGGATCGCCGACGAGCTGCCCGTGGCCGCCCCCGGCTCGCGCGGCGCGGTCCCCGCCCCCGGCTCGCGCGGCGCTGCCCCGGGCCCCCCCTCGCGTGCGGACGCGCTCGGCAGCGGCGGTGGCCGGCCGCTCGGCGGGCGCGCCGGATCCGCCAGCGCGGGCACCGACGCCATCTCCGCCCGCGACGACATCTCCGCCCTCGGCTCCTGCGTCACGATCCCCGACGCGGCGCACGCCGCGTCGAGCGCCGCGAAAAGCTCCGCCGCGCTCTCGTAGCGGGCGCGCGGCTGCTTCTCGAGCAGCCGCCGCACGACCGCCTCGATGGCCGGCGGGACCACGACGCCCGGAGCGTGCTCCGCGATCGCCGGCACGGGCGCGCTGCGCTGCTGGTTGAAGAGCGCGACCGGATCCGTCGCCAGGAACGGGTGCTTGCCGGCCAGCATCTCGTAGAAGATCAGGCCGAGCGCGTAGAGATCCGCGCGCTGGTCGACGAAATCCATCCCGAGCGCCGACTCGGGGGCGAGGTACGCGATGGTCCCGAAGATCACCCCGGCGGTGGTGAGGCGGGCCGGGAGCGACGCCGGCCCGGACGGCTCGGCGTCCGGCGTGGCGACGGATCGGCGCAGCTGGTCGACGCTCACCTTCGCGAGGCCGAAGTCGATGAGCTTCACGAGGTCGCCGTGCGACTCGACCACCATCACGTTGCGCGGCTTCAGGTCGCGGTGGACGATGTCCATCGCGTGGGTCGCGTCGAGCGCGGCCGCGAGCTGCCGCGCGATGTGGACCGCGCGCGCGGCGGGCATCGGGCCGCGCCGGATGATCTCGTGGAGCGTCGTCCCGCGGACGTACTCCAGGACCAGGAAGAACGAGCCGTCCTCGTCCTCGCCGAAGTCGGTCGCGGTCGCGACGTTCCGGTGCTGGATGTGCGCGCCGGCGATCGCCTCGCGCTCGAACCGCTGCACGAGCTCGGGGAGCCGCTCGGTGTCGGGGTGCAGGATCTTGATCGCGACGCGCTTGTGCATGTGCACGTGCTCGCCGCGGTAGACCGCGCCCATGCCGCCCATGGCGACGACCTCGTCGATGCGGTAGCGCTTCGAGATGACCCGCCCGATGTAAGACGCCGCCCGGCGCTTGGCGGCCGCTTCGGCGGTCAGGGGCGGCTCGGGCGGACGGTCGGACATCGTGGCGGCGCCACCCTACCCTGAGCGGGGCGGTATGGGTACTACCCGCGGCGTGGGGACGCCCCGAGGGCCCCGGCCGGAGGGGGTCCGTGCGCGGGGCGTGGGGGCGCCCCACGCGCGGCAGGGCCCGATGAAGGCGTTCGGCCCGCCCTGCGTGATGGCGACCGAGCGCCCCACGCGCGAAGGGGCCCGGTGGGCAGAAGAGGTTGGGTGAGCACAGCGGCTGATCTTTGCGAACGATCAGACCTCTTCTCACGTATGTCGCAGACCGCTTTGCCTCGAGAAAGCCGGCGCCTCGAGCGCAGCGTCGTCCCAGAAAGAAGGGGTCAGCGGGCCTCGCGGGGACCTCTTGGGCCGAGTACACTGTGGCCATGACCCAGGCGTTCAGCTCGCTCCCGTACCATGTCGATCCCGCGGATCCTCGCGCGCCCAGCGTCGATCAGTGGCGCCGCATGACCCCCGAGGAGCAGGCGCGCGTGGTGGACATGCTCCCCTCCGAGCTGCCGATCGAGCTCTGGCCGCCGGAGGGCGATGTGCACCGCAAGGCGAAGGAGAGCCCCGTGCAGGCGCTCTCCGCGTTTTTCCAGCGCACGGGGCGGAAGGTGTACATTTCCTCCGAGCTCCCCGTGTATTACCCGGGCGAGCGCGTCATCGCGCCCGACGTGCTGGCCGTCATGGACGTGGAGCCGCACGAGCGCAGCAGATGGGTTGTTCAGCGCGAGGGCAAGGGGCTCGACCTCGTGATCGAGGTGCATGTTGCGGGCGATGCGCACAAGGATCACGTCGAGCGGGTCGAGCGCTATGCCCGGCTGGGGATCCTGGAATACTTCGTCTTCGATCGCGCAAGGTTGCGGCTGCACGGATACCGGTTGCCCGAAGGAGCACGGCAATATCAACCGATCTTGCCGCAGCGCGGGCGCTACCCCTCCCACGTGCTCGGCCTGGAGCTGAGCGTGGAGGGCGACAAGCTCCGCGCCTTCGCCGGCACGGCGGCGCTGCCCGATGCCGGGGAGATGATCGCCCAGCTCGAATCGTCGGTGAACGAGGTCGTCGCGCACAAGGAGGAGGCCGAGCGCCGCGCGGACGCCGAAGCCGAGCGCGCCGCCGAGCTCGAGCGGAAGCTCGTCCTCGAGGCCGAGCGCGCCCAGCAGGAGGCCGAGCGCGCCCAGCAGGAGGCCGAGCGCGCGAGCGCGCTGGAACGTCGCCTCGCCCAGATCGAGGCCGAGCTCGCGCGCCTGAAGCAAGGCCGCTGACAGGGCCTGCGGGCCACGTCGGAAGCAAGGCCGCTGACAGGGCCTGCGGGCCACCTGGGCCGGCCGGTGGAGCAGCCCGCGGGGGGCTCACCGGAGGGGCTGGAGTGCAGGCGAGCCACAAAAGGGGCTCGCCGGAACGCAAGCCCCGGAGGGGAACCCCCGCGGGCTGCTCCACCGGCCGGCGTGCTTGACCTCCCAGCGGGACCGCAGCGCAGCAGCCAGGCCGCGCCCGCCCCGGATCTCTCCCGCGCCCGCCCCGGCCGTAGTATCTGCCCCCCATGCCCACCCTCGATCTCGGCGTCCTGATCTCCGGCCGCGGCTCGAACCTCCAGGCGATCCTCGACGCGATCGCCGCAGGCCGCCTCGACGCCCGCGTCCGGCTCGTCGTCTCGAACCGCCCCGGCGTGGCGGGCCTCGCCCGCGCCGAGCGCGCCGGGATCCCGACCCGCGTCATCCCGCACCAGGGCTTCGCCGATCGCGACAGCTTCGACGCCGCCATCGCCGCCGCCCTGCGCGAGGCGGGCGCGACCTGGGTCGTCCTCGCCGGCTTCATGCGCCTGCTCTCGCGGACCTTCCTCGACGCCTTCCCGCACCGGGTCGTCAACATCCACCCGTCGCTCCTGCCCTCCTTCCCCGGCGTGGACGCCCAGAAGCAGGCGCTCGAGCACGGCGTGCGCATCACCGGCTGCACCGTCCACCTCGTGGACGCCGGCACCGACACCGGGCCGATCCTCGCGCAGGCCGCCGTCCCCGTGCTCGACGGCGACGACCCCGACACGCTCGCCGCGCGCATCCTCGACCACGAGCACGCCCTGCTCGTCCGCGTGCTCTCGTGGATCGCCGAGGGGCGCCTCCGCGTCGTGCCCCCCCCCGTGCCCGGCGGCCGCGCGCGCGCCGCGCTCGCCGGCGTCGACGCCGCGCTCGGGCTCACCCACGAAGGCCGCGCGCCGCAGCACCTCGGGGAAGGGGCGTGATCCACAAGCACTACGACGTCATCGTCCTCGGCCGCTCCATCGGCGCGCTCACGGCCGCCGCGCTCCTCGCGCGGCGCGACTTCACCGTGATGGTCGTCGGGCACGGGGAGCGCCCGCCCACCTACCGCCTCGACCAGCACGTCCTGCGCCGCCGCGCCTTCACGATGCTCGCCGAGCCGTCGCCGGCGTGGCGCCGCTTCCTCGTCGAGCTCGCCCAGTCGCAGACCTGGAAGCGCCGCATCGCGCCCGCCGTGCCCATGCTGCAGGTCGTCGCGCCGCGCCGGCGCCTCGACGTGCCGCCCGACATGCTCCTCTTCGGCCGCGAGATCGACCGCGAGTTCCCCGAGCTCCGGCGCGTCGTCGACGAGCTCTACACCGAGCTCGCCTACGTGAACGGCGCCGCCGACGACGCGTTCTCGCACGACGCCGTCTGGCCGCCGGGCACGTTCTGGGAGCGGCGCGAGACCGCGCGTTACGCCGCCATGCTCCCCTACGCGCGCGCCGAGCCCGACGCCGACCTGCTCGTCGAGTTCCCGCGCGGCCACCTCTTCCGCTCCATGGTCACGCAGTCGGTGCTCTTCGCCACGGATCTGTCGGCGCTCCCGCCCCCGTTCGCGGTGGCGCGCCTGCACGGGGCCTGGACGCGCGGGCTGATGATGCTCCCGCGCGGCGAAGAGGAGCTCGAGGAGTTCCTCGTCGAGCGCATCCTCGCCCACGGCGGCCGCTGCCTGCTCGACGAGCGCGCCGCGTCGGTCCACGTCCGCCGCGGCACCGCGGCCGGGGTCGTGATCGACGGCGACGACCACCCGCACGGCGGCAGCTTCGTGATCACCGACATGGACGGCGAGACGCTCGCGAGCCTGTCGGGCGGCGAGGGCATCCACAAGCGCGCGCTGCGCGAGTGGCCCCGCATCACGTCCTCGGTCGGCCGCTTCGTCGTCTCGCTCATCGTGCGCCGCGAGGGGCTGCCCGAGCCGCTCGGCCCCGAGGCGCTCCTGCTCCCGTTCCCGTCCGCGTCGGCCGCCCGGCCGAGCGCGGCGCCGCGCGCCCCCGACGGCGCCGGCGGCCGGTCGAGCGCGCCGCGGCAGGCGCGGCCCGCTGGCCCCGCGCGCCCCGTGGTCCACCTCCAGCGCTGCGATCTCCCGCCGCCCTCGACCGACACGCTGCTCGTGGCGGAGATCCTGCTCCCCGACCGGGGCCCGCTGTCGCTGCTCGAGGCGCGCCAGGCGGTGCTCGACGCGCTCACGGCCGAGCTCCCGTTCCTGGAGCGCCACCTCGTGCTCGTGGACTCGGTGCACGACGGCCTGCCCGTGTGGGTCTACGACGGCCCGAGCCGCCGCCTGGTCGAGCGCGCCCTGCTGAAGGGGGCCGCCCCGGGCGCCGAGCCGATGGTGCGGCAGCTCGAGGTCGACCCGCCCGGCTACCTGGGGCTCGCGGGCGAGCCGATCCGCGGCCCCATCGAGCGGACGCTGCTGGTCGGCCGGAGCGTGCTGCCCGGGCTCGGGCAGGAGGGCCAGCTGCTCGCCGCGTGGGGCGCGGCGCGGCTCGTGACGCGGACCGACCGGCGCAAGGAGCGGATGCGCCGCGACATGTGGAGCAAGGTCGAGATCGGCTAGCGCCGCCGCGGGAAGTCGGGCCGGGAGGCGAACCGCCATGACGCCATGGCGGTTCTTCTGCTGATCCGGGGCGACTTCCCGCAGCCGTGCTGGAGCACCGATCGGCCGAGAAATGAAACGTCAAGGCGCCGAGGGCGCCGAGGTCTCATTCCATCGAGAACTTCACGTCAGCCTTCCCGCTGCTCTGATAGCCTTCCACGGTCATCGAGACCTCGTACAGGTTCCCCATGTTCATCCCCAGGCGCTCCCACGCAGCGAAGTGGTTGCCGACGGTGATGGTCCCGCTCGCACGCTTTTCCTTACGGACGCTCCAGTACTGATAGAACGTCGCGGTGCCTTCGATGGAAGGCTGGTTGACTCGCTGGGTCCGGTAGATGTCATAGGTGCCCCCGTCACTCTCGACGGTGCCCATGTGCCCTTGTCCGCCCGGGGGACGCCAGTTGCCCCAGCTATCGACGATGTAATATTCCACGAGCGGACCCTTCGTCCACCCATAGACACACAGGTACGAATTTCCGTTCGGCTGGTAGTTGGCCTCGTAGGTCACGACCTGGTCCTTGGACCCGGGCCTCACGCCTTTACGACCCAACAAGTTATTGATGTTGTTCCAGTCTACGCTGAAGCCGTCCGACTTGTTGACCAGGCACCCGCTCCCTTGATCCTTCCAGTATTCATAAGTGTACCCGCAGTGGTCGCCAATACCGTTGTCGCAGACCCTCATCTCGGGCTCCGCGCACGCGAGCGGTGTGCCGCCGGTGCCGGTCGTGGCCCCGGTGCCGTCCGAGCCCCCGGTGCCGGTCGTGGCCCCGGTGCCGGTCGTGGCCCCGGTCCCGGTGGTGGCCCCGGTGCCGGTCGTGGCCCCGGTGCCGGTCGTGGCCCCGGTCCCGTCCGAGCCTCCGGTCCCGCCCGCTCCCGTCCCGGTGGTGGCCGGGCCGCCCGTGGTCACGCCGCCCGAGCCATCCGTGCCGCCGGTGCCGCCGACTCCCTGACGGACACAGCGGAATACCGAGCCGTCGCAGGTGCAGACTCGCGGGTCGGCCGCGCTGGAGCTCCGGTCACAGACGGCACCCGCGCCGAACGCGCTGCACTCGGTGCCATCGTTCACGCCCTCGCAGTTGCCCCCGACCGTGCCACCGGTGCCGCTCCCCGTGGTCACGCCGCTCGTCGTCGTGCCCCCCGTCCCAGCCGAGTTGCCCCCAGCCCCGGGCTCCACAGGTGAATCGTCCGCCCCCGCGCAGCCAACGGCAACGACCCCTAAGACCAAAGTAAAAGTTTGAAGCAAAACTGAACGCACGGCTCCTCCTTGGCTTGACGACCCGATCCCCGACAGACTACCTCGTATTCACGGCTGGCACCAGCGCTCGGTGGCCACCACGACCCGGAGGGGCGCTCCAGTCGCCGGCCCAGGGCCAACCCTCAGGCCCGCCCCGGCCAAGCCGCGAATGAGATCGAGGAGCCGCCCCCAGCACGGTGGGCCTGCGAGCGCCCGTCGAGACAAGGCGTCCTCGGCCAACCGGACGGCGCGACGTCGGCGGAGCTGCGCCTCCCCGTGGGATCCGAGGCTGCGAGGACGGAGAGCGGTCGCTCCGGCCCCTCGCTCCAGGGCCTCGGAACCGGAGCGATGCTCTCCCCGCGAGGCGCCGAGGCTGCCTGAGCCGCGAGGCGCCCCGGGGAACGTCGCCCGGCCGCGACAGGCCGCGGACGACGACGACGATCACTCCAAGGTGGGAGTATCCCACTCGATCCATTTGGCCAGATCGGCAGTGGCGACCGGCTGCGGCTCCATCCTCCCGTCCGGATCAGCCTTCCGGGTCAGGTGGGCCCGGATGGCCCTCCTCAGCGGCTCCGCCTGCTCCGGGTAGAACTGGCAATGGTTGTGCGGGTCCGACGGCCTGCCGCCGTGATAAGCGACGTTCTTCTCCACGCCGAGCGCCTCGTACACCTCCCCGCCAGCCGCGGTGGCCGCGTGCTGAGCGATCGATCCCAGCTCGCCGATACGCGAATTGTCCAGGACGAGGAACCCGCGCGGCGCGTACATGGCGACCATCGAGCGCGTGTCCACCGGGATGACGTTCACGTTGCTCCTGTAGTTGCCAAAGACGGTCCCGAACCACCCCTGCGCCTCGCTCCAGGCGGAGCTCAGCGACTGAGCCGGTTTTCCGTTCGGCCCCACGGGATTGGTATTCACGATCCGGAGCGCAGACACGCCGCCGGTGCCGGATTCGTGCGGGATGCCCAGCGCGATTCGCTCGTCGAACGCGCCGATGGTGAACGCGCCCTTACCCAACCTGGAACAGCCAGTGACGCCGATGGCCGTGGGATCGATGATGTCGTTCCGCCCGGCGTCCCGCTCGTCGACCAGCACGTCGAGGATGCGGCTCACCCCCCAGGCCCAGGCGACTTGAGCGCTGGCGCCGGTGTTGCCATAGATGTTCGAGAACAGGCCGCTCCTGCTCGTCTCGCTCGCGATGCGGTTGTTGTCATAGCTGATCGTGGCGACCCCCTCCTCCGCGAGGAGGGATCTATCCAGGCTCCCCCCTCCCAGCCCGATGATGGCCGGGACGGGGCCGCTCGCGCCCCGCGGCAGGGACACCGACACGCTGAAATCGATCGTCTTGCCGCCGTGCTCCACGTGCACCGAGATGGAGCTGCCGCTCACCTTCCCGGTCACCGTATCGGGTCTCCCCGGCTTCTGAATCCCATGAGGGAGAGCCCCGCTGCCAAAACAGTCCAATCCACCGCTCTTGCGCGCGCGCGTTCTGCCATGAGCTCTAATCCCCGCGATCGAAAATTCTGATCTCCGGCTCAACGCCTATTTCTTCGCCTCCAGTTCCCCCCGCTCGACTCCGCCCAAGAAGATCCAGAGAAATTGATGGTTTCTGCCTTCGATGCGCTCAGGCACATCGCTATCGAGAGCCGCAGGCCGTGGCGCGAAGGCGGCCCCTTCGATGCATGAATAAGCTCTTGACGCGGCGTCGCTCTTCCAGGACGGCGGCGGACCGCGTAAGGGACCTTCTGTCACCTGGGAGGTGAGCGTGGCGATCCAGCCCGCAGCGGCGCGGCGGGAGCGCTCGCCCGACCGGCAGCAGCTCGTCCTCGGGGCCGGCGGCGGCTCCGTCCGCGCCGCGGACGGAGCCGCGCCGGGCGGCGGACGCCGGAGCCGGCGCGCACGCCTCGCCCGGAGGCCCCGGCCCCTGCCGCCGGAGAGCGGCGACGGCGCCGGGGTCAGGGAGCGCGGGGGAAGACCTGGAAGAACCCGCCGCGCTCGACCACGGAGAGCGGCACGTCGAACAGCCGCGACAGGCGCTCGTCCCTCAGCACCTCGCGCTTCGGGCCGTCGGCGAAGACGCGGCCTCTCGCGAGCAGGACGACCCGCTCGATCTCGGGCGGGATCTCGTGCACGTGGTGGGTCACGAGGACCAGCGTCTTGCCCTGCCGCGCGAGCCGTCGGACCACGGCGACGAGCTCGATGGCGGCCTTCAGGTCGAGGCTCGTCGTCGGCTCGTCGAGCACCAGCGCCTCGGGATCGTGCACGAGGGCCCGCCCGAGCAGGCAGCGCCGCTGCTCGCCGGCGGACATCTCCGCGATCGGCTCGTCGCCGAGGTGCGCCACGCCGAGGTCGCGCAGCACCGCCTCGGCCCGCGCGCGCTGGGCGTCGGTCGGCGGCTCGTGCGGGTGCAGCCCGGCGCTCGCGAAGAAGCCGGAGAGCACCACGTCGAGGCCGCGGACGCCCCGCGGATAGGCCATCTGCAGCTCGTAGGACACGAGCCCCAGCCTGCGGCGCAGCGCGGAGACCTCCCACCGCTCGCGGCCGAGGATGCGCACGGCCGAGCCCTCGCGGACGACCGGGTAGATCTCCCGCGAGAGCAACCGGAGCAGGGTCGACTTGCCGGCCCCGTTCGGCCCGAGGATCGCTGTGCTCTCTCCCTGCTCGATGCGGAGCGAGAGGGCCTCGAAGACGCGGGTGTCGCCCCGGAAGACCTCGGCGTTCTCGATCTCGATGAGCGGCGGGGGGCTCACCGGGCCGCTCCATGGGTCGCGTTCATCGGGGGCAGACTAGCAGGCTCCTGGAGCGCTGGGCTGGCTGAAAGAGAACGACACACAACCTGGCGCGCTGTCGGACGGGGTCGGCCGTGGTGGCGCGGGGTGCGGGGCGCGGGATGGATGACCGCACCCGGCACCGGGTCCTTGTCTGAAACTTCTGCTCTCACTGCGTCATTCAGCGAGGAACAACGGACGATCCCCGGCGCAGATCGCGTCGCTCGCCCGGATCTCGAGGGACTTCGCGCGTCGTGACTCCTCAGGACACGGGTGGTGGATCAGCGGTGTCCCGGATCATCGATCCACTCCAGCGCTCGACATCACATGTCGTCTGGGTGGGAATCACCAGGAAAGCCCTGCGACAGCGCGCTGGCAAACTCATGACATGATGGCCCGGTGATTGCAGTTGGCCGGGGACCTTCAACACGTGCCCCGCGCCAAGCCGACGCTGGCGCTCGGGAGCATAAAAATCCGGCGCGTGGCCGGGCCGCGCGGCCGCTTGGAGAGAGACGGATGACGAAGATCAAGGGTTCGCTTTTCGGTGCTGGGGCCGTGGGGTGCACGCTCGCCGTGCTCGGGGGGTGCATCGTCGCCGCAGACGACGGCTCCAGCGTTGCCGAGGAGGACGGGATTTTCGCCGAACAGGCAGCGGCCGCAGCGGCCTCGCAGATGCGCTTCGGGGTCGCCCCCTACTGGGACCAGAGCTGGGCGCCGCCCGCGTCCGGGCCGGCCAACGTCGACGTGGTGGCCGTCGGCGACTGGCTCCTCGCGCGCGGGTTCACCGCGACGCACGGCACCAAGCTCGGCCAGATCCTCGACCGAGGCAAGACCCCCTATTTCTTTGGCTACATCGCCACCGCGATGACGAAGGACGGGCTCGGATCCCAGGACGACTGCGACGGCAACTCGGGCAGGCCGCTGTGCCAGAGGGGCGCCGCGTACATGCGCGCGCACATCGGCGAGATGGTGGCGGCCTACCGGAAGGCGGCGGGGGCCATCGGCGACGCCCTGCGGAGTCGCGGGGCGTCGGCCGAGCCGCTGATCCACATCGAGCCGGACTGGTACCAGTTCTCGCAGACGGCGCAGACCAACGCGCTCACCGAGGCAGAGTCCGACGACTTCATGAACCGGATCCTCGGCGCCATCCGCGAGGGCTGCCCCTCGTGCAAGGTGGTCATCGACTTCAGCCCGTGGTTCAGCCCGTCGGCCACCAAGTGGGCGTCGTCCGTCGGGGACTTCTACGACGGCTGGGATCGCAGCGTGGTGAAGTACGTCGGGCTCACGGGCAAGCAGTTCCCGTTCACCGAGGGCAGGATCGACAACTTCACTTACCGCGACATCACGCGCGCGGTCGGCCTGCCGCTCGTCGTCGTCGACGCGTACACGTTCGGCGGCTACGCGATCGACATCGATACAAGCTGGCTCAACGAGAGCAACATCGCCAAGGCCGTCGACATGGGCATCGCCATCGTCATGCTCTCGCAGAAAGGCGACGTCGCCGGCTATGACCGCTTCATCGCCCAGGTGAAGGGCGGCAGCTCCAGCAGCAGCAGCTCCAGCTCCAGCAGCAGCTCCAGCTCCAGCAGCAGCGGCGGCGGCACCACGTCCTCGTCCAGCGGCAGCGGCAGCGGTGGCAGCGGCGGCGGTGGCACCACGTCCTCGTCCAGCAGCAGCAGCGGCAGCGGTGGCAGCGGCGGCGGCGCGACCGGCGGGGCTGCGCGCGTCGAGCCCGGGACGGCCTCGATCACGATCACCAGGGACTCGGACTGGGGCCAGGGCTATTGCAGCAAGGTGAAGATCACCAACGACGGCTCCGGCCCCGTCACGTGGAAGGCCATCCTCCCGAAGGAAGGCACCATCACGAACTCGTGGAGCAGCGTGCTCACGCAGGACGCCACCAGCTGGATCTTCACCGGCGCCGACCACAACGCCGAGCTCAAGACCAAGGACGCGTCCGCCGATTTCGGCTTTTGCGCCAAGCGGTAGCGGCCCGGGCCCGCTCGGCGGGAACACCGCGCCCCGCGCGGCGGGACCACCGACGGCGGGCAACGGCCCATGGCCGGCTCGACGAGCCGGCGCAGGGCGCAGGGGCCGATCTCGAGCGCGGCCCCAGCGCTCGACATCAGCAGGCGCCGGCGCAGCCGTCGGCGCTGTTGAACCAGAGCCCGCCCGCGTCCTCGCACGCGCTGCGGTCGTACTTGCCCGTACAGCAGCGCTCCTCGCTCTCGCAGACCTTCGCGGCGCCCTCGCCGCTCCGGAAGCAGCAGTTCCGGTTCTCGGGAGGATCGGGCACGGCGGCGGCCGGATCCTCGGGCGCGCTGACGTCAGGCGCGGTCGCCTTCTCGATGGCCACCGGGACTGCAGGTGCGACGAGCGTCGCCACCGTGTCGCAGCCGAGCGAGGCACTCCCGACGAGGACCACGAGCCCGGCCACCAGCGCACGAACGGTTCCAGCCAGCTTCATGGCCGCCGTGGGTGGCATGGTCGCAGGCCGGCTGCAAGTGGCATGCTCTGCGTCTCCCGGCGTGAGATCTCCCGACGCGAGATCGGCGACGACTGCGGCCGTGCTATAACCCGACGCCATGGCGACCACGGCGATCGCGCCCGACAGGGTCCTGCCTTTGAACGGCGCTGCGGCCACCGCGGTCGCGTGGCGCAGCCGGGACCAGCTCCGTGTGACCGTGATCGTCAAGGCGACCTTCGCCTTCGCCGCCGACACGGTGATGCCGAGGGTCGAACCGCAGAAGATCCTCCGCGGCGAGGTGCACCACGGCGACAACCCCGGTCGGAGCGTCCGGCTCACGAGCGATCTCGCGCCGCACCTGGAGCGCGCCGACGTGCTCTTCACAGGCCACGCCCACGCGCCGCCGCCAGGGACACCCGTGCAGTCGTTGCCTGTGCGACTCGCGATCTCCGACGAGGGGGGGGCCCTCCTGGAGAAGGAGCTCCTCGTGCAGGACAGGGCGGGGTTCCAGCGGATGCCGATCGTGTACGAGCGGGCCGTCCGCGGGGAGAACGACCAGGAGAATTTCCTCGGCGTGCCGGCGACGGGCGACCCCGCCGAGGTCGAGGCGAACGTCCTCGATCCCCGTGAGCCGGCGCGCCCGGCGGGCTTCGGCCCGATCGCGCGCGCCTGGCCCGCGCGCAGGCGGCTGCTCGGGTCGACCCCGCGCAAGGCGCTCGACGCCCCCATCGCCGAGATCCCCGACGCCTTCGAGTGGGCCTATTTCCAGGCGGCGCCCCCCGATCAGCGGATGCGCTACCTCCGCGGCGACGAGTGGATCGAGCTCCACGGGCTCCACCCCACGCTGCCCCGCCTGAGGACGCGGCTGCCCGAGGCGCGCGGCCGGGCGCGCATCCACGGCCTCTCGAGCGCCGGCGTGAGCGAGGGGCAGCCGCTCGACCTGAGCGCGGACACCCTGCGCATCGACGGCGACGAGCAGCGGTGCACCCTGGTCTTCCGCGGCAGCTTCCCCGTCCCCGACGAGGCCGCGCTCGCGGCGGTGTTCGTCGTGGCGGGGGTCGAGACCGTGGACGCGCCGCTCGACTGGCCCGAGAGGCCTCCGGAGCGGGGCGCCGCGGCCCGCGAGCCCGGGCGGGCGGAGGCGGTCGCCAGCGCAGCGCGGGCCGTGGACGCGCTGAGCGCGACCCAGGCGGCTCCGGCCGCCGCGGCGGGCACGGTGAGCCTCCCGGCCGACGGCGCGGCGACGGCAGCGTTCGCCCTGGCGGCGGCCGTGACCCCGTTTCGACCCGGGATCGCCCTCCTCGATCGCGACGCCGCGGCCGCGGGCCCGGGTGCGCACGGACCGCAGCAGGACACGGGGACGATCGCCTTGCCCCCGGACGAGGAGGCGGCGCCCGGATGGCGCCCCTCGGCCACGCTGGCGCTGCTCCCCGAGCAGGACAGCCGGGCGGCGGACCGGCCGCCGCTGCCCTTTCAGCCGGCGTCCCCGGGCGAAGCAGGGCCGCTCCCGTCCGCGGGCGCGCGGGAGCCGGGCGCGGCGGAGGAGCGGCGGGATTCGGGCACGCTCGCGCTCGCGCCCGAGGACGGCGGGGACGCGGGCACGGTCGCGCTCGCGCTCGAGGACGACGGGGACGCGAGCCCGGAATCGACGGAGAGCCCCGGACCGCACCGGAGCGCCGCCGGCGCTGGCCCCGCGCCCGATCCCGCGGACGGCGCGGAGGCCCCGCCGAGCGCCCCGGAGCCGCCTCCGCCGCCTCCTGCGCCGGAGCCGCCGCAAAGGGCCGTGATCAGCGCCTCGCCGGCGCGCTCCCCGGAGCCCGACACGCCGAGCGCGGCGCCTCCCCCGCCCCGGCCGCCTCCTGCGCCGGAGCGCCCGGCCCTGCCCACCCCGTCCCCCGCGCTAAGAAGGAGCCTTTACGAACGGTTCGATCGCAAACGGTAGCTCGCCGCACCCGGGCGGACGCGAGGGGCGCCCGGGGGAGGCGCCGAGCGGCAACTGCCCCTCTCCCACGGCACCATGATGGAGCTGCGACGATGACATCCCGATCCGATTCGCTCGACATCCATCTCGAGCTCTCCGCCTTCCCGCCCGATCTGCTCCAGGTCCACAGGCTGACGGGCCGCGAGGCGATCTCGCAGCTCTTCTCGTTCGACGTCGACATCAGCTGCCCGCGGGAGGCCGCGGTCGATGGCCAGGCGCTGACGGGCGAGAGCGTCGCGATCGTGCTCGAGCAGGACGGCGTGGAGCTCCGGCGCATCCACGGGATGGTGGCCGAGGTGCGCGACATGCTCGCCAGCTCGCTGGAGCACCGGGCGTACCGGCTGCGGATCGTCCCGCGCGCCTTCCGGCTGACGCTCGTCGAGACCACGGAGATCTCGATGAACGTGACCGCGCCCGATCTCATCAAGCAAAAGCTCGAGCTCGTGGGCCTGAGCGGGGGCGACGTGGAGCTCCGGCTCATGGGCAGCTATCCGACGCGGGAGTTCGTGGTGCAGTATCAGGAGACCGATTTCGCCTTCGTCTGCCGCCTGGCAGAGCACCACGGAATCAGCTTCTTCTTCGAGCACCAGGACGGGAAGGACACGATGGTCTTCGCCGACGACGCCGGCGGGTTCTCGCCTGCGCCGGGGGCGGCGTCCGTCCAGTTCCGCGAGCGGGGAGAGACGCGGGACGTCTTCGAGATCGAGGCGCGATCACGGCTCATCCCGAGCGTCTTCGTGGCCCGGGACTACAACTACCGGCAGCCGATGCTCGATCTGACGTCGGAGCACGTCCTGTCGGACGGGTTCGCGGGGGGCGTGATCGAGTACGGCGGCCATTACAAGACGCCGGCGGAGGGCAAGGCGCTCGCGCAGATCCGCGCCGAGGAGCGGCAGGCGACGCAGCTCGTCTACGCGGGCAGGAGCTCGGTGTGCGCGCTCGGCGCGGGCGCGCGCTCCACGCTGGAGGGGCACCCCGACCTCGAGCCGCTCGAGCTGCTCTTCGTGGAGGTGGAGCACCACGTGACCCAGGCCTCCGGCAGCATGGAGGCCGGGGAGCCGCAGCGCTACGTCAACGCGTTCCGGGCGATCCCGGCGCGGAGGACGTACCGGCCGCCGCGCGCCACGCCGACGCCCCGGATCACCGGCGTCGTCACGGGCATCGTGGACGCGGGGCCGGGCGGCGGGGGCAAGGACGCGCAGATCGACGACCAGGGCAGGTACATGGTCCGGTTCCTCTTCGACACGGCGGCGGCGGCGGGGGGCGGCGCGCCGTCCCGGCCGGTGCGCATGCTCCAGAACCACGCCGGGGCGAATTACGGCACGCATTTCCCGCTCAAGCCAGGGACCGAGGTGCTCATCGCCTTCGTGAACGGCGACCCCGACCGGCCGGTCATCGTCGGGGCCGCGCCCAACCCGCTGACCCCCTCGCCGGTCAACAACGCGAACCGGTCGACCCACCGGATCAAGACGCAGGGGGGGATCGTCTTCGATCTCGTGGACGAGTGATGCCGCGGCCGCGGCCCCCGGCCGGGGAGCCCCCAGAGGGCCGCACCACCCGCCGCCGCGCAGCGCCGGCGCCGCTCAGGGCTTCGGCGAGGGGCGCGGGGCCGCGGGCGCGCCGGGCGAGGCACCCTTCGCGCGGCTCATGCTCCGGATGGCGTAGTTGAGCGCGGCGCGGAGGTTGCGCTGCGTGTTGAGCTGCGAGAGATCGAGCCCGAGCGCCACCATCGTCTGCGCGACGGTCGGCTTGATCCCGGCGACGATCCCGTCCGCGCCGAGCAGCCGGATCGCCGTGATCAGCTCGATCAGGTGGCTCGCCACCTTGGTGTCGACGACCTCGACCCCGGTGAGGTCGAGGATCGCGAAGCTCGCCCGCTTCTCCACGATCTGCGACAGCAGGCTGTCCATCACCTCGGCCGTGCGCACGCTGTCGACCGTGCCCACCATCGGGAGCGTGAGCACGCCGTCCCAGACCTCGATGATCGGCGTCGACAGGTCGCGGATCACCTTCTGCTGCGCCGCGATCTGATCGAGCTGGATGCGCAGCTCGTTCTCGACGCGCCTGGAGTCGGTGACGTCGAGCGACACGCCGAGGACGCCGTCCACCCCCTCGCCGCGCTCGTCCCGGAGCGGGATGATCCAGTGGTCCCAGTCGATGCCGCGCTCCTGGGAGGTGAAGCGGTGCACCGCGCCGTCGAACCACTGCTGGCGCACGTCGTCGTCGTTGCGCGAATGGAGGTCGAGCACGTTCTGCCCGGCGTACGGCCCGGTCCTCTGTCCGCTCTTCTCCAGCGCCTTGCCCGCGTGGTAGTGGCAGAGCCCCGCGCGATCGATCGCCCAGAACTCCATGCGATCCATGTGCCCGGCGATGCCGTCCAGGAGGCGCGCCTTGAGCCGGAGCGTCTTCGGATCCTCCCCGGCGTCCTCGGGCGCGGCCCGGAGCGAGCCGAAGACCGCACCGCCGTCCGACGACCGCCGCGCGCTGCACGTCATGCGCTGGTAGGCCCCGCCCGCGCCGCGCAGCCGGACGACGAACGAGACGGGCGCGTCCGCCCCGAGGACCCTGGACCAAGCCGCCGAGAGCGCCTCGCGATCGTCCGGGTGCGCGAGCTCCGGGAGCCGCGCGCCGTCGAGGGCCGCGGCGCCCAGCGCCTGCCGCGCCACGTCGCTCCCGCGGAGCAGCGCTCCGTCGGCCGAGGCGACGAAGAGCAGATCGGGAGACCTGGTGAAGAACTCATCCAGCAACACGTTCGAAGCAGCTTCCATCAGCCTCACATCCATCGAGAGCGGAGAAGGGGAAGGGTACCGCGAATGCAGCGAATTTCGGAAGGATTCTCCTGCTGCCAAGACGCTCATGAGGCCGCGGGGGGCTGCGCGGCGCGAGCGCAGCGCGACCTCGTATGCCAGCTTGGCGGCGCTGCATACCACGAGGCGATGTGGCGAGTCGGGCTGCGCCCAGGCATGGACGAGCCCGCACGGCGGGTGACGGGATCTGCGCGGCCGAGCTGCCGCTCGAGCGCATGCGAGCGGGATCGAGGCGGACGTGGCGAAGACGTATGTCGCGCGGAGCGCCTAGTACTACAGCCGCGGTTAGGGAGCCCGGGCGCGGGCGACCGGGCTCCCTAACCGCGGCTGTAGTACTAGGCGCTCTCGTTGGGCGACGGCCGCGGGGCCGGCGGCGCGCCGGGCGAGGCGCCCTTCGCGCGGCTCATGCTCCGGATGGCGTAGTTGAGCGCGGCGCGGAGGTTGCGCTGCGTGTTGAGCTGCGAGAGATCGAGCCCGAGCGCCACCATCGTCTGCGCGACGGTCGGCTTGATCCCGGCGACGATCCCGTCCGCGCCGAGCAGCCGGATCGCCGTGATCAGCTCGATCAGGTGGCTCGCCACCTTGGTGTCGACGACCTCGACCCCGGTGAGGTCGAGGATCGCGAAGCTCGCCCGCTTCTCCACGATCTGCGACAGCAGGCTGTCCATCACCTCGGCCGTGCGCACGCTGTCGACCGTGCCCACCATCGGGAGCGTGAGCACGCCGTCCCAGACCTCGATGATCGGCGTCGACAGGTCGCGGATCACCTTCTGCTGCGCCGCGATCTGGTCGAGCTGGATGCGCAGCTCGTTCTCGACGAGCCTGGACTCCGATACATCGACGGACACGCCGAGCAGGCCGTGGGCGCGCTCGCCGGGCTGGTCGCGGAGCGGGATGATCCAGTTGTCCCAGTGGACGCCGTGGGACTCGCTGCGGAAGCGGCGCACCTCGCCATCGTACAATCGCCGCATCTCGGCGGCGCTCTCGGGCTCCCGCGCGTGGAGCTCGAACACGCTGCTCCCGAGGAACTGCCCCGGCTTCAGCCCGGATTTCGCGAGCCCCTTCCCCCGATGATAGGTGAAGACCCCTTCCCCATCCAGCGACCATACCGCGATGGAATCCATGTGCTCGGCCATCTCGTCCAGCAGGCGGGCCTTGAGCCGGAGCGCCTTCAGCTCCTCTCCGGCGAGCCCGGGGGCGACCTCGGGCGCGGCCCGGAGCGAGCCGAAGACCGCACCGCCGTCCGACGACCGCCGCGCGCTGCACGTCATGCGCTGGTAAGCCCCGCCCGCGTCGCGCAGCCGGACGCTGAACGAGACGGGCGCGTCCGCCCCGAGGACCCTGGACCAGGCCGCCGAGAGCGCCTCGCGATCGTCCGGGTGCGCGAGCTCCGGGAGCCGCGCGCCGTCCAGGGCCGCGGCGCCCACCGCTTGCCGCAACGCGTCGCTGCCGCGGAGCAGCGCACCGTCGGCGGAGGCGACGAAGAGCGGGTCGGGACACCTGGCGAAGAACTCACCCAGCAATGCGTTCGAAGCAGCTTCCATCAGGCCCATGTCTCCCGGAGAGGGCCGGAGGCTATCGCGAACGCGGCGCGTTCTGGAAGAGCTCTCTCATGAGACCGGGGCGGTTCATAGGCCGATGGGCGCGCCGCGCCAGCGCAGAAGCGCGCTCGCTCCCTCGGGGCGCGAGCGCGCAACCACGGTCGGCATCACTTGCCCTGCGCGATCACCCCGCAGCCGATGCGTCCTCCGGCGTTGCCGGCCGGCTGGCTGCCGTCGTCCTGCTTCTCGTGGACGATGATGGCGCGGCCGATGAAGGAGTTCGGCGCGCCCTCCTTCAGATTCGCCCCCTTGGCGACGATCTCGTGGGTCCCGGTCCCATCGGCCTTGACCTCGATGTTGCCGAGATCCCCGAGGTGACGCTCCCCGCCGTTGGGGAGGCCATGCGGGTGGTTCTCGGGGTTGTAGTGCGCACCCGCGCTCATCGCGTCCGGCGCGCTGCAGTCGCCCTTCTCGTGCACGTGCACGGCGATCTTCCCGGGGGGAGCGCCCGAGACCTGGACGGCCACCTTCACGCCGCCCTCCGTCTCGGTGAACGTCGCGCTGCCGTTGAGCTTCGAGTTGCTCCGCGCCTCGATGGGCACCACGACCGACACCGCCGGCGCCGCGCCGTCCGCCTGCTCGCTGGCCTCGGGCCCCGGCGTCGCCCCCGTGGGCGCGACCGGGGTCTCGGGCGCAGGCTGCGCCGGCTCGACCGGCACCTGCGGCGCAGGCTCCGGCGCGCCGCCGCAGGCAGCGACGACCAGGGCGAACGAAGCGAGCAGCGGAAGGGGATGACTGAGCTTGATCACGACAGGGACCTCCAGGTTGCGTGAAGCCGTTGTGCCTCCGCCCACTCCTAGAGCGGTCTCAGCGGGCGATCAACAGGCCCGCTCGACCTCCGGCAGGCAAATCGCCCGCGCGCCCGGGCCAGACACCCATCGGCTCGTGCAAACTCCGATGCTCCCATCGGGAAAACCCCTGACGAGCGGCGGCGCCGCGCGAGGCCTGAGGCATTCTGCCACATCGAGACGAGGCGCTCGCGCCATCGGGACCGAGGGTGATCGCGCCATCGATCCTGAGGCTACCGCGAGATTGGAGGAGGCGCGGGCGCGGTCTCCGCGCCTCGGGCGAGCTCAACGAGGCGAGCTCACTGCTGGGTCGGGCAGCCGATGGGCTCGGTGCCGATCACGACGTCATCGATCCACATCGTGCGGGGCGCGTCCTCCTGGTACGACTCCCAGCCGAAGCCGAGGCTGGTGAACTCCGGCGCGGTCCACTCGTAGTCCTCCACGTTGTTGGCGCAGCCCTGGCCGGCCCCGGACATCTTGAGCTCGGTGATCTCCTCACCGTTCAGCCAGAAGCGCATCTCGTTCTTCGGCCCGTCGAAGCTGAACTCGACGCACGTCCACTCGCCGACCGGGACCACCTTGCCCTCGGCGTGATGCCAGCAGTCCGTCTGCGGCGCGGTCCGGGGGTCGCTCCAGTAGCCGGGCGTGTCGTAGTTCGCCATGAGCTGGCTGCCGCCCTCGACCGGATGCTGACCGCCGTAACGGTACACGGCCGAGTAGGGCATCCCCTCGAAGTCGCTGTTCGGGACGACGCCCGCGCCGTCGACAAGGGTCCAGTGCACGTCCGTCTCAGGCGCGGACTCGAGGAAGAACATCATGCGGCCATGGACGACGTTGCCCTCGACGGGCAGGGCGCTCTCGTCCTTGAACTGGATCATGGCGGACTTGTAGTTGTTGTCGCCCGAGCTCTGGGGCGTGGTCACCTTGACCGATTTGGTGCCGCTGTACGCCATGGTCGTGTCGACCGAGACCGCGGAGCCGTCCATGGCCGTGTAGACCGTCCACTTGCCGCCGGGCGCCTCCGCGGCCGTGTACGCCTCGAAGTCGTCGCAGTAGAGCCCCGCGCAGGCCGACGCACCGCCGCCGTTGCCGCCCTCGCCGCTGCCGCCCTCGCCGCTGCCGCCTTCGCCGCTGCCGCCTTCGCCGCTGCCGCCCTCGCCGCTGCCGCCCTCGCCGTCACCCCCGCCGCCGTCGTTACCCCCGTTGCCGCCGCTGCCGCCCGTGCCGCTGGTCGACGTCGACGTGGTGCCGCCGCTGTCGTCATCCGAGCAAGCGGCAGCGCCCATCGCCGCTGTCGCGAGCAGGGCGAGCAAGGTAACACAAGAACGAAGCTTCGTGTTCATTCGATCCTCCGCGGCGACTATGCACGAGGGCCCCGCGTGGTTCAAGAACGAACGTTTGCTGTGGATCGCCCTTTTCATGGGCCTGATCGGCCATGGCACAGGCATGGTGCGGCGCGATCCGCCGCGCGCTGGAGCTACCTTGAAGCGCCTGCCGCCCCGCCTCCGGGAGCCGGCGTGCGCGCCTGTTCCACGTCCTCTCTGGCCGCCTCGGGCGAGATCGCATAGAGCCTCTCCTCTCCCTGCTTGCCTCGTATCCGCATCAGCACGGGCGCCGCGCTCCCCGGGCTCCCGGCCGCGGCGAACGTCGCCTCGTCCATCAAGAGGCCGCCGGGCCTCGCCTGCGCCTGGATCCGAAACGCGGTGTTCACGCGATCACCGATGATCGTGAACTCCCGCCTTCCGCTCGACCCGATGCTCGCCAGGACGACCGGCCCCGTCGAGAGGCCGAGCCGCGTCGGGAACGCCGGCCGGCCCTCCGCGCGCTGCCGCTCGTTGAAGGCCGCGATCGCCCGCTGGATCCGCTCCGCCGCCGCGAGCGCGTCCGGCGCGCTCCGGAAGAACGCGAGCATGCCGTCGCCCACGTACTTGTCGACCTCGCCCCCGTGGTCGTAGACGACCTGCGCCACCGTGGCCATGTACAGGCTGAGATCCGCGAGCAGCGGCCCCGGGTCCTCCCGCTCCGACAGCCGCACGAAATCCTCGATGTCGCTGACCAGCACCGTCAGCACCTCGCGCGCCGGCGGGCTCGGCCGGTTCGACGACACGCTCTCCTCGATGCTCTCCCACGCCCGGTCGGACAGGTACCCGCGCAGCGCCGCGTGCATCTGGCAGATCTGCGCGTACCGCGCCTCGAGCTCCGCGCGCTGCCGCTCGAGCTCCCGGCGCTGCCGGTGCAAGAGGAGCTGCGTCTCCACCCGCGCCAGCACCTCGCGGAGCTCGAACGGCTTGGTCACGTAATCGACGCCGCCCGCCTCGAACGCCATCACCTTGTCGCCGATGCCGGTCATCGCGCTCAGGAAGATGACCGGGATGTCCGCCGTCCGGGGCTCCGCCTTCAGCCGCCGGCACACCTCGTAGCCATCCATGTGCGGCATGTTCACGTCGAGCAGGATGAGGTCCGGCGGCTCGGCCGCGACCGACATCAGCGCCATCGCCCCGCTGATCGCCGCCCGCACCTCGTAGCCCTGCGCCGTCAGCATCGAGGTCAGGAGCGACAGGTTCGCCGGCATGTCGTCGACGATCAGGACGCTCGGCGGCGGCTCCTTCGCGCGCTCCGGCCGCGCGCCCGCGCCGCCCTCGAGGGCCTCTGCCTTCGTGCCTCTGTCCGTCATGACGGCTCCTCCTCGTCGGCGCTCGAGAGCGCCAGAATGCTGTCGAACCGGTACCGCCGCGCGAGCTCGGCCACGGCCCCCGCGAGCTCCGCGTCCGCCGGCCGGATCCGCTCGACGGCCGCCTGCACCGCCCGCGGGTCGAGCCGCGTCGCCGCCTGCCGGAGGTCCTTGCGGAGCGGCGCCGGCAGGTCCGCCGCCGCGCGCGCGAGGTCCACGGTCCGCGCGGCCGGCGCCGGCGGGGCCTCCGCGGGCTGCTCCTCGTAGGTAAAGCGCGCCCCGAGGTGCCTCGAGAGGAGCGCGAAGAGGTCCGCGTCGCGGAACGGCTTGCTCAGGAAATCGTCGCACCCGGCCTCGAGCGCGAGCGACCGGTTGTGCTCGAACGCGCTCGCGGTCATCGCGACCACCACCGTCTCCCGCCCGCGCGGGCTCCGCTTGATGCGGCTCGCCGCCTCGTAGCCGTCGAGCAGCGGCATGCGCAGGTCCAGGAGGACGAGGTGGGGCGCCCACGTCTCCCACTGCGCCATCGCGCCGAGCCCGTTCGTCGCGCTGCGCACCTCGAAGCCCGCCGAGTCGAGCAGCTTGAGCAGGAGGTGGCGCACGTCCCACCGGTCGTCGACCACGAGGACGCGGCATTTGGGCTGGCCCGGTGCGAGGCCCACGACCCGCAAGGAGCGCGGCGCCCCGCCGCGCTCACGCGCGGCGTCCGAGAGCGACAGGCGCACGTCGAAGCGGAGCGTCGTCCCGCGGCCGACCTCGCTCTCCACGTGGATGTCGCCGCCCATCATCCGCACGATCCTGCGGCTGATGTGCAGCCCGAGGCCCGTGCCCTCGCGCGCCCCGCGCGCGCTCGCCGTCTGCACGAACGCCTCGAAGAGCTCCGCGATCTCCTCCCGCGCCATGCCCCGGCCGGTGTCCGTCACCTCGAACGACAGCCGCACCCGCCCCGCCCCCGCGCCCTCGTGCGCGCCGGTCGCGAGCCGCGCCCACGCGCGCAGCGTCACCGACCCCTTGCTCGTGAACTTCAGCGCGTTGCCGAGCAGGTTGATGAGCACCTGCCGCAGCTTCCCCTCGTCGCCGTGGACGTGCCGCGGCACGCCCGGATCCCGCTCCACCGCGAGCGCGAGCCCCTTCCGCCGCGCCTCCACCGCGAACATCTCCGAGAGATCCGAGAGCGTGTCGTGGAGGTCGAAGTCGGCCTCGGCGAGCGTCATCCGGCCGGCCTCGATCTTCGCCATCTCGAGGATGTCGTTCACGAGGCCGAGCAGGTGCTCGCCGCTCTTGCTGATGACCGTGAGGTTCTCGCGGTGCCGGTCGCCGAGCGATCGGTCGCGCTCCATGAGCTGCGCGAAGCCGAGGATCGAGTTGAGCGGCGATCGCAGCTCGTGGCTCATGTTGGCGAGGAACATGCTCTTGGCCCGGCTCGCGGCCTCGGCGTCGGCCGCCGCCTTGCGCGCCGCCTCCTCGGCCCGGCGCGCCTCGTGGAGCTCCTCGCCGAGCCGCTGCTCGGCCGCGCGGCTCACGGCGAGCTCCTGCGCCTTGCGCTCGAGATCGCGCTCGCGGGCGCGGAGCCGCCGGTGGAGCGCCCAGAGGACGACCACGAGGAGGGTCCCGACGAGGACGCTGGCGGAGACGACGAGCTGCATGCGAACTGCCCCACCCGCCGCCTGTCCACGGCGGGACGGACCGGCGCGCCGATCCCGTCGCAGGGCACAGGCCAGCGTACATGACTTCGGGACACGGCGTGACGCCGCGATCGGCCGCGCACGCGCGGCGCGACCGGCGCGCGCGGCGCGTGGGTCAGGTGGGCCACGTTCGTGGCCCTCGGGCCGGCGAGCCACGGACGCGGCCCGCCGGCCTAGCGAGCGCCGCCGTCCGGCTTCGCCCGCCGCGGGGCGACGACCTCGTCCGGCGCGCCGCCGTCTCCCGCTGGCGGGGGCGCGCCGCGCCCCTCGGGCGCCGGCGGCAGCCGCGGCGCGGGCGCGGGCCTCTCCAGCGCGCGCAGCGAGGCGAGCCGCGCGACGAGCGCCGAGGCCTCCTCGGCCGACAGCGAGACGCGGGCGTGGAGCTCCTTGCCCTCGGCCGCGATCTCGACGCGCTGGAGCAGCGCGCCGAAGCCGATGAGCCGCGTCGCGAGATCCTCGGCGCGCGCGTCGCGGGCGGCGCGCAGCCGCGCGCCGAGCTCGGCGCACGGGGCCTCCGCGTCGCAGAGGATGACGCCGCGGACGGCGATCTCGGGGCCGAGCGCGACCCCGGCGCCCGCGGCGACGACCGACGCCGCGGGCGAGCGGGCGCCGCCGCCCGGCGCGAGCTCGCGCTCGAGCTCGGCGCGCTGCTCGGGCGTGAGCACCACGGTGACGCGCGCCGCGGCCTCGCCCACCTCGCGGGCGACCTCGCGGTGCGCGGCGCTCTCGCGGACGGGCTCGGCGCGGCCGTCGGCGGCGTCGATCATGGCGCGCAGGTACGCCCCGCCGCCGAGCAGGATCGGCCCCCCGGGGCGCACGGCGATCTCGCCGCGGCCCTCGGCGCTCGAGTCGCGCACCGCGTGGAAGCTGCCGATCTGCGTGACGACGGGCTGGCCGCCGCGGGCCTCGACGACCTTGGAGGCGCACGTGAGCAGCGCCTCGCTCTGCACGGCGCCCGCCGCGACCAGCCCGAAGTCGCCGCCCTCGCCCGCCGCCGGGATGGCGAGGACGACCTCGGTGAGCCCGGCCATCGGGTCGAAGCCGCACACGTCGCGCACCTTGCCGAGGCCGGGGATCTCGCGCTCCTCGCGCAGGAACGAGGCGAAGGCCTTCGACGCCCGCAGCGCCGGGAGGTCGAGCGAGGCGACGAGCAGCGCGTCCGCCGGCACCGCGTCGAGCGCGCTGGGCGCCGGGGGGCTCTCCTGCCGGCGGCCGAGCAGCCAGGCGATCCCGCCGCCGAGCAGCGCCCCGGCGAGCAGGAGGGCGAGGCCGTCTCGGGTCCGCGTCTGCACGCGCGACCGTTAGCACACACAACGGCAGGCCGGGCGCCCCGGTCGCGGGGGGAGGGGCGCGCCGGGGGGCTCCCCTCCGGGGCTTGCGTTCCGGCGAGCCCCTGTCGTGGCTCGCCTCCACGCCAGCGCCTCCGGGGAGCCCCCCCGGCGCGCCCCTCCCCCCGCGGCTACGCGCGCGACGCGGGCCCGGGCGGGGGCGACCAGCGCGTCCCGCGGACGACGTCGAACACGGGCACGGTCACGTTGAAGTTCCAGCGCTTCATGAGCCGCGGATCGTGGTGCCGCCGGTGGTGCTCGCGCAGGCAGAGGAGCCCCGGGAGCCGGAGCACCACGCTGTCCGCCGGCAGGTGATAGGCGAGGTGCAGCCACTCGTAGCTGACGAAGAACCCCATCGCCGTCGCGAGCCCGAGCAGCGCCGCGTCCCGCGTGAACAGGATCCCCGCCGCGGCGGTGAGCGGCAGCAGCAGGACGAAGACCAGGAGCACCGAGTACGGCGGCGTCAGCACCAGCCACAGCTCGCGGGCGCTCCGGAGCGCCATGTCGTCGGCCGTGAAGGCGAGGTGGTGCTCGCGCTCGTGCCGCTCGAACAGCGTGCCGAGCAGCGGCGCCCGCCGGTGCAGCACCGACCTGTGCGCCCACCACTCGAAGGCGAAGGCGAGCAGCAGCGTCGCCGGGACGGCGAGGAGCTCGACCGCCTCGACGGCGTCGAGGGAGCCCACCGCCGCCGCGAGCACGAGCGCGCCGAGCGCCGTGGGCGCCGCGAGGTGGAGCGCAGGACAGTACCCGCGCGGGATCCGCGCCGCGATCTCCGCGCGCCGCCGCCGCCGCCGCGGAAAACCCCGCTCGTTCGCGACCATGGGGGACTATGAATTCCAAAAAAACAGAACGCAAGCGGGGCTCGAGGCGCGGGCGGTGTGCGCGCTCAGCGGTCCGGCCGCTCCTCTCGCGATTCCGCGCTGTCCTGGCGCGCGCGTCCGTCCGCCGTCGCATCTCGCTCGAACAGCGCGCCGATGGCCTCGCCGATGCGGCCGATCTTCGTGGCGAGCAGCACCACGATGAGCAGGAAGGCCACGAGGGCGATCTCGTTCGGGGAAGCGCCGAGCACCATGTGCCGATGTCTACCACGCCGGCCGCGCCGCGCCGCGGCCCGCGCGGGCGAGGAGGCGCTGCGTGGCAGGAACGCGGAGGTCCGCGATCGCGTTTGACAGCCCGCCGGCGACCGTCGACAGTCCAGCCGATACGGGGCCCTCGGTGCAGCTCCGCGGGGCCGACCTCCAGAGATGACCGCCGTGTCCGAGCTCCGCGACGACCCCGAAGCCGTGCAGGCGCGCCTGCGCGCGGGCGCGATCCTCCTGGCCGACGCGTCGCCGGAGGGGGAGGCGATCGGCACGGCGCTGCGGAGCCGGGGGTTCGACGTCACCGCGACCTCGATCGCCGAGCTCGAGGCGCGCCTCGGGCGCGACGCGCCGCGGGTCGTGATCGTCGACATCGATCAGCCCGGCGCGATCGAGGCGCTCGAGCGGCTCTACCATCATCGCCCCGGCGGTGTGGCCGCGTCCGTCCTGCTGGTGGGCGATCCGGCCCGCTCGGCGGAGCTCGATCCGCAGCTCTTCGGGCAGGTCTTCGAGCGGCCGGTCGACATCGCCGAGCTCGCCGCGCACGTGAGCGCGGTCGCCGAGCCGGTCTGGCTCCGCAGCGATCACGGCGCCGCGCCGCGCCCGCCGACGGCCCCCCCGGGCCCGCTCGACCAGGAGCTCCCGTCGAGCCCGGACTTCTCCAGAGAGCTCGACCCGCTCGACGTCGGCTCCGTGCTGCCGCCCCCGGAGGACGGCGAGGCGGTCGGATCGCGGCTCTTGCCGGCCCGGATCAGCCCGGAGCTCGAGGAGATCCTCGTCGCCGCCGAGCAGCGGGTGACGGCGAAGGCGCACCCCTCGAGCATCCCGGCGGCCGAGGAAGAGGTCGATCTGATCCTGTCGCCGGAGCTGCTCTCCGCCCTCGACGAGCCGATCGATCCGGACGACGACGAGCCGCGGACCGGCGCGAACGCGGCCTTCGCCCCGCTGCACGCCAGCCCGGCGCCGCACGCGGCCGCGGTGTCGTACGCGGCCTCGGCGTCGCAGCCGAGGACCGGCGAGGGCACGCACGGCGGCGCGGCCGTGCCGCACCAGGCAGCCACGCGCTCCGAGCCCACCGGGCCGGGTGAGCCCATCGACGAGCTCGCCGAGCCCGGGGACGAGCCCCACGTCGAGCCGCCGCTCGACGCCGCGTACGCGACGAGGCGCACCGGAGCCGAGCTCGCGGCGCTCGCGCGCGATCCGGAGGCGCTCCTGCCCGAGCGGGAGGACCGCGAGCACGGCTCTCCCCCGCCGCGCTGGGGAGGCGGGCGCGACGCCGCGCCGCCGACGCCGCGCGAGGCGGTCCGGCCCCACGGCGGCCAGTCGCCGCCGCCGCGCGCCGAGCCCGCGTGGGAGCGGACGCCCGCCCCTCCGGCGGCCTCGCGCGCCGAGCCCGCGTGGGAGCGGACGCCCGCCCCTCCGGCGGCCTCGCGCGCCGAGCCCGCGTGGGAGCGGACCCGCGATCCCCGCGCGCCCGGGTTTCTGCCGCCCGCGGCGGCGCCGCCGGGCGTCGCGCTCGCGCCGCCCACGGCCGGCGCGAGCCCCCCCGGGCGCGCCCTCATGCCGCCGGCGGCGCCCGTCGCGGCGGGCGCGCTCGGCCGCCTGCCCGCCCCGGCCCCGCTGTCCGTCGCCGTCACCGGCGCGCCCGGGCGTGCCCCCGCGCCGCCCGCGCCGCCGGTGCCCTCCGCGCCGGCCACGGTCAGCACCGGCGCGCTCGCCCGCGCGCCGCTCTCGTACGCGGCGGCCGACGAGGCCCCGAGCTCCGCCGGCGCCTCCGCCACCGTGCTCGGCCCGGGGGACGCGCCGCGCGCGCTCGCCCGCGCCGTCGGCAGCCGCGCCTCCGGCTCGCTCGCGGTCTCGACCGAGGCGGGCGTGCGGCGCATCGTGCTGCACGAGGGCGATCTCGTCACCGCCGGCTCGGGCATCGCCGACGAGACGCTGCTCGCCTTCCTGGTCGGGCGCGGCGACATCGCGCGCGAGGTCGCCGCGCGGCTCTCGGGCAAGCTCCCCGCCTCGGGCCGGCACGCCGGCGCGGCGCTCATCGCGCACGGCCACCTCGGCCAGGACGATCTCTGGCCGGTCCTGCGCGCGCACGCCGAGTGGATCATCGGGCACGTCGTGCTCGTCGAGGCCGGCACGTGCGATCTGGAGTCCGAGCCGCCGGGCCGCCTCAAGGCGGAGCCGAACGTCTTCGGCGGCGCGACCGGCGCCGAGGTCTTCGTCGAGACCGTCCGCCGCGTCATCGCCCCCGAGGTGGCGCTGCGCCGCCTCGGCGGCCCGGGCGCGCGGCTCGACGACGGCGTCCGGCGCAACCTGCTCGGCGAGTGCGCGCTCCGGCGCGAGGAGGAGGAGCTCGTGCGCAGCGCGCGCGGCCGCGCCGTCGGCGAGCTCGTGGGCGCGGCGGAGCCCGACCACGCCAGCGTGCTCTACGCGCTCGTCTGCCTGGAGGTGCTCGACGTCCTGATCCCCCCGTCGATCACCGAGGCGCCGCCCGCGCCCGTGGCGGATCCGCTCGACGAGGAGGCGATCCGGCAGCGGGTCCGCGCGCGGCTCGCGCTGGTGGAGGAGGGCGACTACTTCTCGATCCTCGGCGTCCCGCGCGACGCGACGAGCTACGAGATCCGCCGCGCGTACCTCGCGCTCCGGAGGGCGTTCGAGCCGTCGACGCTGCTGACCGCCGCGACCGTGGACCTGCTCGACGACGTGCGGCTGGTCATCGAGGTGCTCGACGAGGCCTACGAGATCCTGCGCGAGCCCCACCGGCGCGAGCGCTACCGGCGCGCGATCGAGGCGGGGCCGCCGTAGCGGCGGGGTGTGGGCTCGCCGGGGGCTCTCCGAATCGAGCAGCACGACTGCGGAGAGTCGCCCCGGATCAGCAGAAGAACCGCCATGGCGCCAAGGCCGCCAAGAGGAGAGGCACCCCCGCGCTTTTCCCTCCTGACTTCCCTGCGTCCTTGACGGCCTTGGGTCCCGGTAGGGACGGCCCGTGCGTGCTGACCTACCTTCGGTCAGTCTGGGCCGCCCCCGGACAGAACCCGGCGAGCGGATTTCCCGCACCGGGCTCCCACATCGGGTCGACGGACCGGCTCGCGGTCTCGCGGTAGAGACGGCCAGGGATGATGGATGCGGGGCTGCGGGAGGGGGAACCGCTGCTCGAATACCGTTCGTTGCGATCGGGTCCGGTTTGCGCGCTGGCTCCTCCGCTGAAGCTGGCGATGCCGGCTCACGCGCGCACGCTCTCGAAACTGGTGCGATGCTCGGTAGTTCGTGGACACTCCGCAGCACCGGAAGCGTCCTGCGAGCACCCTGGCGAGCCATGCGGGGCTCGTTCGACGCGACGTTGCACGATCTCTCCTCTCGCCGTGCTGCACCGCCAGCTCGAGTGGATGCGACATCTGTCCGAAGCAGAAGTCGCTTTCCCTTGGA
This sequence comes from Sorangium sp. So ce1036, assembly GCF_051369805.1. NCBI lineage: Bacteria > Pseudomonadati > Myxococcota > Polyangiales > Polyangiaceae > Sorangium > Sorangium sp. So ce1036. The sequence continues at coordinate 649,860 of NZ_JBBMOX010000002.1, read as the reverse complement.
TGTCGGGTCCGGATTCAGGGCGAGTCCATCGTGTGGCGCAGCGGGTCCGTCTGCCACGAAACAGGCTGTCATATCGACCAGGCCGCGAATTTTCGTCGCGCCTCCGGGTTTGTATCTTGTCCATATAATCGGGGCGCGCTATGATTGCGATAAACTGGCGACTGTCGTGCTTTGCAGGGGGGGATGGACATGAGAAGCAATCGTCCCGTGCGTACAATCGTGTGCGCCGCGCTCTCGCTCGCCGCTGCCTCGTGCGGCGTCGAGGGGGCGGGGCGCGAAGACGTGGAGGTCCGCGAGAGGGCGCTGTTGAGCGACAATGCGCTCAACATGAACGCGCTCAACATGAACGCGCTCAACATGAACGGGCTCGAGCTCTCCGCGCTCAGCTCTATCACGCTCTCGCCAGACAACCTCGCGGCGATCCGCGATCCGGGCACGATCGGCAGCATCGCGCGGCAGCTCGTCCAGTACGCCGTGAGCTGTGCGTTCAGCCCGACGCAGTCGTTCAGCTTCTCCTGGACCGATAGCAGGGGCGTGGTCCATAACGAGGACTACTGGGGGCAGCTGGGGCTCGACACAAACTGGGCGACAAAATCCCTGTCCAACGCGGGGCAGAAGTGGGTATCCGCGTGCCTGGCGGCGCGCGTCAACTGGTATGGCGTCCCGGTGACTGTTTCAGCGCGGGGCTCGACAGGCGGTCTCAACGTCACCGACGCCGGCGAGCTCAATACATACATTTTCGAAGAGGGGGCCTTCTTCGGCAACATCTTCGGCGCGATCCCGGTGATTTATGCGTGCAACCTCCCCGAGAACGACGCCCACTCGCGGGGGCAGTACCGCGATTGCGCCGCCGGGCATCTCATGAAAAACGGGTCTGTGCAGGATTGCGGAATCATCCAGCGGGTCGGTTCGTGCAGCACGCAGTGCGCCGGGCTCACCAACAGCGGGAAGTACCATCCCCACTGCATCGACAGCGCGGACGTCACCTGGAGCGAAGTCATCACCGTCTTTCTCAAATAAACACGGGCTCGATGGTCCGCGAACTTTCCCGGCAAGTGCGGGCGTCGACGCTCACGCAAGCGCAAATCCGTTGCTCGTCCTGCGGGCGGCGCGTGTCGCGCGACGCCCCGGAGTGCCCCGACCACGGCCAGGTGTCCGCCCAGGTCGTCGTGCCGGTGGAGGACGAGAGGTCGAGTATCTCGCCGCACGCCGTGGAGGCCAGACGCGTCGACGTGCCGGGCTATCGCGTCCTGCGTGTCCTCGGGCGCGGCGGCTTCGGGACCGTGTTCGAGGCCGAGCCCGAGGCGGGCGGACCGAAGGTGGCGATCAAGCTCGCGCGGCACGACAGGATCGAGGCCGCGCTGCACCTCGCGAGCGAGCTCGCGCCGCTTCGAGCGGTCGGTCCCCCCCACGTCCCTGCGGTCTACGGCTGGGGCGAGCTTCACGACGGGGTGTTCCACGTCGTGATGGAGCACATCGCGGCGCCCACGCTGGCCCAACGGATGGTGGCGCGCGCCATGCCTCTCCACGAGGTGGCCCCGACGGCGACGGCCATCCTCGACGCGCTCGCCGCCGTCCACGCCGCAGGCTTCGTTCACGGCGACCTCAAGCCCGAGAACATCTTCGTCGATGACGCCCCGATGGCTCGGCTGATCGACTTTGGTCTGGTGCTCAAGCCCGGCGACGGAACCGAGTCGTCAGTGGACAGATGGATCGCTGGCACCGCGGAGTACATGGCTCCCGAGCAGTGCGCCAGTCACGGGGAAGTCGGCCCGCGCGCGGACGTTTACGCCATGGGAGTCGTCCTGTACGAGATGCTCACGGGTCGCCCGCCGTTCTGGGGGGCGCCGGCCGTCGTGCGGCAGGCGCACTGCGAGCGTCGGCCGGCGCGCCCCTCGGCGTTCGTCCCGGTGCCGGTTCCCATCGAGGGCGTCATCCTCCGATGCCTCGCGAAGGAGCCGCTGGATCGCTTCGCGGACGCCGCGGAGCTGCAGGCGGCGTTCGCCGCGGCGCTCGCGAGCGTCGACGCATGCGAGCAGCCCAGCTCGGCGCCCAGGTCGGCGTCCGCCTTGCAGGCACCCGCGCCCCTCCTGCGCGAGCGCCGCCGCGTCGTCTTCGTGTTCTTCGCGTCCGAAATCGATGTCATCGGGCTCCGGCGCAAGCTGATCTCGCTCGGCGGGCAGCTCGTCCATTCCAGCCATGGTCGCTTCGTCGCGATGTTCGGCCATGAGGCGGGAGATAACCCGATTCGGTGGTCGATGCTCGCCGCGCTGGAGCTCATCCAGCGCGATGTCTGCGCCCGTGCCGCCGTCGACCTCGCCTTCGTCACGATCCTGCCCCGCGCCGATGGATCTCGCCGCTATCTGAGCCCGCTGTTCTCCAGCGTCGACCGCTTCCCGGCTGCGAGCGACCCGCCGGGGGTCTTCCTCACCCCTGCCGTGGCGGCGCTGCTCCCCGAGGTGTCCGGCGCCAGGCTCGAGGATGCTCGCGCCTGGGTTCGCGTCGATAGAATCCATCCCGGCTCCCTTCCGCCGCTGGACGACGTCAATACGCACACGGGCGTGCTCATCGGGCGAGACGAGGTGCTGAATCAGCTCCTGTCCAGCGCACGCGCGGCGGCCCTGGGCAAACCCTCTCTCACTCGGGTCGTGGCGGAGCCAGGCTACGGCAAGAGCCACCTCGCCGCCGCGCTGGTCGAACGCCTGCGCGCGATCGATCAGCGCGGCACCGTCCTCGCGATCCGCGCCGGCGAACTGGCGCTCGACGGCGGCGACCAGGCGCTGCGTTCGTTGCTGGTGCAAGCGCTCGGCCTCAAAGAGACCGCGCACGCCAGCGCCGTTCGCGCGCATCTCGACGAGCGGCTCGGCGAGCGCGCCGCCGCGCTCGGCCCGATCCTGGCTTTCGCCCTGGGCTGCCTCGCGCCTGACGCACCGGAGATCGCCGCGCGCACGGCCGCCCCGCGAGCGCTGGAGTCAGCGGTCAGGGTGAGCGTGGCGGAGGCGCTCCGGCTACGGGCCGCGGAGGCGCCGCTGCTCATCGTCCTCGACGACGCCCACCACGCCGGCGAGGTGACGCTCGCGGCGCTGGCGCTCGCGACGCGCGCCGACCTGGGCGCGCCGATCTGGGTCTGCACGCTCGAACGCCCGGGCTTGAATGGAGTCGGACAGGCAGGCGTCGCGCTCAGCGATGCGGTCGCGGTCCACCACCTCGGGCCGCTCGATCCGCAGAGCGCGACCGAGCTCTGTCGCGTGCTCCTCCGTCCGGTCGAGGAGGTCCCCGACTTCGCTGTCCAACACCTGGTCAAGCGGGCCCAGGCCATCCCGCTCATGCTCGTCGAGCTCGTCCGCGGGCTGAAGCGAGAGGGGTTCGTACGCCGGCGCGCGATGGGCGGCGGGTGGTACCTGGCGACAGACGAGATCGATTACTTGCCGAGCTCGCCGCGCATCGAGTGGCTCGCCGAGGGGGAGCTCGACAGCTTGGCGCCCGTGCTCCGCGTCCACGCGCGCCTGATCGCATTGCTCGGCGCGGATGCGACCCTGCCCGAGATCGAGGGGGTGCTCGGCCGCCTCGATCAGCAGGGCGACGTCGAGTCGCTCCCGCTCGACGCCCGCGTCAGCGTGGCGCGCCTCCTCGCGTCGGGCGTGCTCGTGCAGTACGACGACACGACGATCGGCTTCCGCCACGCCCTCACGCGGGAGGCGGTCGCGCAATCCACACCGGAGGCGCTGCGGAACCGGATCCACTGCGCCGCTTACGATTACTACGGTGAGGTCCTGGCCATGCCCGAGGCGCGGCGGCATGCGAGGCTCGCCTACCACGCGGAGAAGGCGGGCATGGGCGCCGCCGCGCAGGCGCTGTACCTCGATCTCGCCGAGCAGTCGCACGCGCGCCACGTCTACGTCGAGGCCGAGGCGCTCTACACCCGTGCCATCGAGCAGCCCGCGCCGCCCTCGCTCGCGGCCTTTCGCGGGCGCGGGCTCATGCGTTACCGGGTCGAGCGGTACCAAGACGCGCTCAGTGACTTTGCCCGCGCGCGCGACCTGGCCGCGGCGCAGCGTGACGCGGCGACGGAGGCCGAGATCCTCCTCGACGAGGCGACGGTGCTCGACTGGATGGAACAGTACACGAGCTCCGAGGAGCGCGTGCGATGCGCCAGGCAGCTCGCAGCGGCCGCGGCGCTCGACTCGCCGCAGATCGAGGCGCGCCTGTTGCTTGGCTCTGGGCGCTCGCTCCACCGCTTCTGCAAGGAAGCGGAGGCCGCTAGCACGCTGGAACGGGCGGCGGCAGCGGCCGAGCGCCTCGGGGACGCGGAGTACGAGACGCTGGTGATCGCGCTCGTGATGCTCGGCTTCATCTACCCGGCGCTCGGGCGGCTCGCCGACGCACGGCGGGTGCTCGATCACGCCATTCGCCTCGCCGAGGAGCACGGAGACATGCTCCATCTCGTGGGCGCCATCAACAACCGAGCCCTCCTGCTCGCGTGCCTCGGCGACAAGGCTGGTATGCTCGCCGACTTCTCGCTCCAGATCGAGCTCGCGCGCATGCTCGGGCATCGCACGCCGGAGCTCTTCGGGCACTACAACCTCGGTGAGTTCCTCTATCTCATGGATGACATGGAAGCCGCCGCCTTCCATGTGCAGCGCGCGATCGAGCTGGAGAGGCGCCGGTCCGGCGATCAGGGCCGTCCTGTGTTCGCGCTCCTCGCTGCCCGGGTGCAGCTCTATCGCGGCGACGTGGCGGGCGCGCGCACGGCGATCAGCGCGATATGGACGAAGCAGGCCATCGCCATCCGCGACGGGCGCCCGGACGGGCTCATGCTGCCCTCGGAGGAGGTGCTCGCGTGCATGGTCGATCTCATGACGCGCGAGGCGAGCGACGCGGAGTGGGACGAGCTCGACAAGGCGTCGGCGCTGCACTCGGTCGGCCAGGAGCGGATCGAGGTCATCGAGGCGCGGGCGCTCTGGGATTACCGGCGCGGGCGCCTCGAGGACTCGCGGCGCCACCTGGATCGAGCCATCGAGCTCGCGGCGCGCATCCCGAACGTGATGGGCGCTCGTCTCCGCCGGTGGCTCGACGTGGTCAGCTCGAAGCTGCAGGAAACGTCGTGAGTCGATTCAAATCATGACGCTGCCAGCGACGCACTCGTCGCGTGGTCGTCTCGACATTGGAGACGGCGCTGCGCGTGGGTGGTTTCGTGCGGAGTTGATGGAGCCAATCGTTCAGAGCGTGAGCCTTGCCGGGGGAGCCATGGACGACGAGCAGGAGACGAAATCGATGTTCTTGTTGGACCAGCCGCCTCTCGGCGGCGATCTGCCTGGCGGAGCGCAAGTCGGCGACTACGTCATCGACGTTTTGCTTGCCAGCGGGGGATGCGGAGCGGTGTACGGAGCGAGGCACCGGCACACGGGCGATCGTGTGGCGCTGAAGGTGCTCCACCGCGGGCTGGCGGCCTCGCCGAAGATCGTCAAGCGCTTCCTGCGCGAGGTCGAGGTGGTCCGGCTCCTCAAGCACCCTGGCATCGTGGAGATATTCGCCGCGGGGGAGCTGGAGGACGGCAGGCCGTTCTATGTCATGGAGTATCTTGAGGGCGTGACCCTCGACGTGCTCACGCGGCAGGAGGGTCGGCTCTCTCCAGAAGAGGCGCTGAAGCTGCTTGAACCGGTCTGCTCAGCGCTCGAAGCCGCCCACCATGCCGGCATCGTCCATCGCGACGTCAAGGGCAGCAACGTCTTCGTGACAAAGAAGGTCCCCCGCGCCGTCAAGCTCCTCGACTTCGGCGTCGCGAAGATGCTCGGATCGGCGGAGACCGCCATGGGCTTCACCACGGCGGGCCGCACCCTGGGCACGCCGAGCATCATGGCGCCCGAGCAGATCCTGGGCGGTCCTATCGACATGCGGGTGGATGTCTACGCGCTCGGCGTCCTGCTTCATCGCATGCTGACCGGAGCCCTCCCCTTCCACTCCCCCGACGCCGCCGAGCTCGCGCGGCAGCACCTCGAGGAGCCGCCGCCCAAGCCCAGCCGCCGCATCCCGCTCTCGCCGGCGATCGATGCCGTCGTGCTCCGTTGCCTCGAGAAGCTCCCGGAGCACCGCTACCCATCGGTGGCGAGCTTCCTGCACGAGCTGCGCGAGGCCGTGGGCGAGGCTGCGTCCGGGCGGGATACGCTGCCCGGGCTGACGGTGAACGCGATCGCCATCCACGTCGAGCTCCGCGCGCGCATCGACGAGGACGATTTCGACGATGAGCTCGCCGATGAGCTCGGCGGAACCCTCGACTTCGCCGAGCGGAGGATGCGGCAGGCAGGGCTCATTCTGGTCTCGACGACAGGCAGCGAGATCCTGGCGATGCGCCTGCTCTGGGGTGACGCGACCGAGACGCTCGCGGCGCGCGAAGAGGTCATGACGGTCGCATCGGCGCTTCAGATGGACCTCGCGCGGCGGACGTGCCTGAGCGCGCGCTTTCACGCCAACGTATGTCTCCACACAGCGCCTGTGGCGGTCCGGTCGATGCTCGACCCGGAGATCCTCGGCGGTGCGCTGGCCCGCGTCGGTGAATGGGCGCCCATCGAGGACGTCGGCGGCCTCTGCGCCACGCCGGACGCGCTCGCAGGGATCGATGGGCTGGACACTGAGCCGGGGCCGTCTGGTCTCTTGATGATCCGACAGGGCGCGGCTCCGGTACCGCGCGAGCGCACGCTCCAGAGCGAGCTCGCGTGAGCGGAGCAAGACGCGCACACCCGGACTAACCGCTTACGGGGAATCGACCGCGGATGAGCTCGGCGACGGCGTGGAGGGTCAGGTCTGCGCCTTGCAGGCGCCCCTCCGGCAGGAGGCACCATGTCGAAGGCGAGCGACTTCATCGACGCCCTGCGTCGGATCGAGACAGACGGCAACGTCGAGCCCATGGCCGCGCTGTTCGGGCCCGACGCCGAGCTCAGCAACCCCGCGATCACGAGGCCGCTCCACGGCCAGGACGGCGCCCGCAACTTCTGGCGCAGCTACCGCCACACCTTCAGCGAGGTGCGCTCCGAGTTCCGGTGCGTCGTCGAGTCGGAGTGCGCCTCGTTCCTCGAGTGGACGAGCCGCGGGACGCTGTCGCACGGGGCCGCCTTCTCGTACGACGGCGTGAGCGTCATCGAGCACCCGGCCGGCGTGATCACGCGGTTCAAGTCGTACTTCGACCCGAAGGCCCTCGGCCTTCAGCTCGAGCACGCGGCGTAGCGCCGCTCGCCGGCCCGCGCGACCGCGTCGACCACGATCTCGCCCTGCTCGACGCCGATGATCGCCGCGGCGCCCTCCTCGAGCTGACCGCGCAGGATGAGCTCCGCGAGCGGCGCCTCGATGAGGCGCGCGATCGTGCGCTTCATCGGCCGCGCGCCGAGCTCCGGGTCGAACCCGCCCGCGTCGAGCAGCGCGTCGATCGCCTCCGGCTCGACCTCGAGCGCGACGCCGCGCGCCTCGAGCTCGCGCTCGAGGCCGCCCAGGAGCCGGCGCGTGATCTCGGCGACGTCCGCCCGCGTGAGCGGCGCGAAGCAGAGCACCTCGTCGATGCGGTTGTAGAGCTCGGGCGGGAGCGCGGCGCGGGCCGCGGACAGCATCACCTCGCCGAGGCGCTCGGGCGACGGGGCCGAGGACGCGCGGCTGAAGCCCACGGAGCGCTCGGCCTTGAGCGCGCCGGCCTCGGCCGCGCCGAGGTTCGACGTCATCACGAGGACGGTGTTCGTGAAGTCGACCCTGCGGCCGCGGCCGTCGGTCAGGCGCCCCTCGTCGAAGACCTGCAGGAACGCCTCGAGCACGTCGCGGTGCGCCTTCTCGATCTCGTCGAGCAGCACCACCTGGTACGGCCTCCGCCGCACCGCCTCGGTGAGCTGGCCGCCCGCCTCGTGGCCCACGTAGCCGGGCGGCGCGCCCACCAGGCGCGCCACCGCGTGCGACTCGGCGTACTCGGAGAAATCCAGCCGCGTCATGGCGTCCGCCGAGTGGAACAGCGCCTCGGCGATCGCCTTCGCCGTCTCCGTCTTGCCCACGCCGGTCGGCCCGAGCAGCAGGAACGACCCGATCGGGCGGCGCGCGCGCAGCCCGGCCGCGTTCCGGCGGAGCACCCGGGCGATGCGCGCGAGCGCCGCGCCGTGGCCGACGACCCGCTCGGCGAGCAGCGACTCCAGCGCGAGCATCCGCTCGCGGTCGGTCTCGAGCAGCCGCTCGACCGGCAGATCCGCGAGCTCGGCGACCACCTCGGCGACCTCGGCCGGGCCCACCTGCCGCGCGGCCGCGCCCAGCGCGGCGCGCTCGCCCGGCGCCCCCACCGGAGCGCGCTCGCCCGGCGCCCCCACCGGAGCGCGCTCGCCCGGCGCGCCCTGCGGCGCGCGCCGCCGCGTGCGCGCGCCGGCCAGGTCGAGGATCGAGAGCGCCTTGTCGGGCAGCGCGCGCCCGGGCAGGTAGCGCACCGACCAGGCGACGGCCGACGCCAGCGCCTCGTCGGTGAACGAGAGCCCGTGGTGCGCGCCGAGCCCCACCGCGACGCTCTGGAGCAGGAGGAACGCCTCGTCCTCCTCGGGCTCGTCGATCTCGACCACCGTGAAGCGCCGCGCGAGCGCCGGATCGACCTCGATGCTCTTCCGGTACTCCTCGGGCGTGGCGGTGCCGATGAGCGTGATCTCGCCGCGGGCGAGCGCGAGCTTGAGCTCGGCCATGGCCTCGTCGAGCGCGCCGCTGCCGAAGAGCTCCGACAGCCCGTCGATGAACAGGATCACCCGCCCGCCCGCCTCGCGGAGCTCCGCCCGCAGCGCGGCGAACCGCTCGCTGAGCGCGCCGCGCGCGCCCGTGCCGGAGAGGAGCTCGGAGGGCACGATCTCGACGACCACGCGCGGCTCGCGCTCGTCGAAGGCGAGCCGCTGCGCGACGCCGCGCGCGACCGAGGTCTTGCCCACGCCCGCCGGACCGAGGAGGCAGGGGTTGTTCGCGTGGCGCTTGGCGAGGACGTCGAGCGCCTGCTCGATCTCGCGCTCGCGGCCGACGACCGGCTCGAGCTCGCCCTGCGCCGCCGCGAGCGAGAGGTTGTGGCCGAGCGAGGCGAGGGCCGGGAAGCGCGCGCGGTCGAGGGTGAAGAGGGCGAAGCGCGCCGCGGGGCTCGCCGCCGCGGCGGCCCCGAGCGGCCACCCCGCGGCGCTCGCGTGGTCCGGCGCCGCGGCGGCGCTCCGGGGCGCCAGGGCCACGGCGGCGAGCGGCTCGGCGGCGGCGGGCGCGTCCTCCGCCGGCGCCGCGGGCTTCTGCGGGCGCGGCGGCGGGAACAGCGGCACGGCGACGCCGGGGCCCCGCGCCGACGGCCGCAGCTCGGGCACGGCGACGCCGGGGCCCCGCGCCGACGGCCGCAGCTCGGACACGGCGACGCCGGGCCCCTTCGCCGACGGCCGCAGCTCGGAGACCGCGACGCCCGGGCCCTTCGCCGGCGGCCGCAGCTCGGGCACGGCGACGCCGGGCCCCTGCGCCTGCCGGAGCTCGGCGGGCGAGCGCGCCGGGCCTGCGGCCTCGCCGCGGGCGCGGCGCGCCGCGGACGCCCTGGGCGCCGCCGGCGACCTGTCCGGCGCGTCGCCGTCACGGGGCGCGCGCGACGGCACGGCGCGCCGCGCGTGCACGACGCCGAGCGCGATCTGCAGCGCCGCGGTCCGCAGCCGCGCGAGATCGACCCCGGACTGCGTGAGCGCCCGGTGGGCGGCCGAGGTGCGGTCGGACAGCAGCGCGAGCAGCAGGTGGAGCGCCGCGGGCTCCTTCGCGGCCGCCCGCTTGGCGACGTCGCGCGCGCCCCCCATGGCCCGGCCGATCGGATCGGGGCCCTCGTCGTCGACCGAGCGGGTCGCCTTGAGCAGGGCCTCGTCGTCGAGCCGCCGGTCGCGGAGCAGGTCCGCCGCGGGGCCTCCGCGCAGGGCGACGGCTGCGAGGAGGTGCACGCTCGACAGGCGCTCCTTGCGCTGGGCGGCGAGGTCCTGCGCGAGCTTGCGAAGCGTGACGAGCTCGGCGTGGGAGCGAGTGCTGGTCATCCTTCCAGAGGTCTCCAGGCCCCCGGTTCGCACGCCCGAGGGGAGCGGGCCAAATTTCGGAGGCCGGGGACGCCCGGGGGGCGCGCGCCACGCCCGCGCCTCCCGGCGGCTCGCCCGCCCTTCCCGGCGGCTCGCCCGCGCCTCCCGGCGCACCGCCGCGGGGCACCGCGCTCACGCGCTCCTCCTCGCGGCGGCCGCGTCAACGAACGATGGCGCCTCGGTGTCGCGGACAGGAACTCGAGCGCCCGCCATCCCACGTGCTCCTGCTCCACAAGCGCACACGCGTCCCGGACAAGGCCAGGTGCGCCGCGTCGCACAATGACGTGAATTCCCATCCTGACCTGCGATCCTCATGCTCGCTGTTCATTTCATACGCCCTTGACAGATCCGCTCGCGACGCGGTGTCATCGTCTCGGGGGTCACGAATGTTCCTTCGGCTGCGCGCCGCTCCGGATCGCCGTGCTCGAGACGGCAAGCGGCACGCTCATCTCAGGCGACGATTGCGCTGTGTGGAGACGGGGCTGCTTGTGGGACTCGCGTCCCTGCTCTCGGCGTCATGCTCGCCGACAGCGCCCGATCGCCCCGAGAATGCGGTGGTCGTGGGCGCCCTCCTGCCCTTCTCCGGCAGCGAGTCGGCCATCGGCCGCAACCTCGAGCAGGCCATGTTGCTCGCCGTCGAGGACCTGAACGCGGCGGGTGGGCTCGACGGCAGGCCGTTCGACCTCCTGAGCCGGGACAGCCACTCGAGCTCGGAGCGCGGGCTCGGCCAGCTCCTCGAGCTGCTTTACACGGATCGGGTCGACTACCTGATCGGGCCCGAGGAGAACGATCTCGCCCGTGAGATCGTACCGGACGTGAAGGGGCGCAACGTGTTCCACATGATGCCGGGGTACGCGGCGCCCTCCGTCGCGCGCAGCGAGGTGAGCGGAGGCTGGATGCGGCTCGCCGCGTCCCCGCTCGCCGTCGGCTGCGCGCTGGCGAAGCACGCCCTCCGCGAGGACGTCGACGCCGTGAACAGCATCGCGGCGCGGGACGACTACAACACCAGCGTCAGCAGCGAATTCACGAGCCATTTCGCGCTGATCGGGGGCAGGGTCCTCCCCTCGGTGACGATCACGTCGGGCGAGCAGACGTACCTGAGCAAGATCGAGTCCGCCCTCGCGCCGCAGGTCGGCAGCACGCTGCTCGCCGCCTACCCCGCCACCGCCTCGACCCTCATCACCGAATGGGCCATCTCCGGACACCGGGGCACCTGGCTGCTCGGCCCTGCGCTCCGCACCGAGGTGTTCCTCGCCAACATCCCGGCGGGCTCCCTCGATGGCTACATCGGGGTCTCGCCCACGCTCAGCCTGCGGAGCGAGTGTCGCGTCGTGGACGAGGAAGAGGACACGGTCGACTGCGCGACCGGGAACGCCGCCGCCTTCATCAGGCACTTCGCCGACCACTGGAACGGACAGGCGCCGTTCCCCGCGGCGCATTTCTATTACGACGGCGTCGTCCTCATCGCGATGGGCATCACGTACGCCCAGGCGACGGGCGTGACGCTCCCGCCATCCGGACGCGAGCTGCAGAATATCCTCCGCGAGCTCAACAGCCCCGACCACGAGGTGGCCTCGTGGCGTGATCTGGGGACGGCCATGGCCAAGCTCCGCGCGGGAATCCCGGTCCGGTATGCCGGGGCGGCCGCCGAGTACGAGTTCGACGAGTTCGGGGCGAACAAGCATCGTTACATGAACAGGTGGACCATCGACGGCGACACCTTCGTCGACCTGACGCCCATCTCCGTCACATGCGAAATCTGGAGATGAGCTCGCCGCGACATTGATTCCAGGACAGACCCTCACGCAGGCCACCGCGCGCGACCGAACGACCTTTGCTCCAGGAAGGGTATCATGACCGCGATGCGACGACGTTGGATGACGGCCTTCGGGCTCACGCTGATGGCGGCGGGCTGCGCAGCAAACGAGGCTGCCGACGTGGGCGGGGACGCCGCGCACAGAGAGCCCTGATCGAGGCCGCGGATCCGCCCGTCGTGGGCATGCTCGGCCTGTTCAACCTCTCGTACCGGTGCGCGCTGGCCGCGGAGGCGGCGGGCAAGCCAGAGATCCCCGTCGTCGCGTTCGACTTCGAGCCGAAGACCGTCGAGCTCATGCGCGCAGGTCGCATCGCGGCCACGCACACGCAGCGGCAGTACTACGAAGGGTACCTCGTGCCCTACATCCTCTATGGCATCAAGACCATCGGCCTCGACGCGACCAGGGCGATCCTCGCTCCGCAGCTCGTCGGCGGCGACAAGGTCGACATCGGCCTCGACGTGGTCCCGGGGGACAGGGTCGACGAGTACATCAATTTCCTCGACCAGATCGGCGCTGCGCAGTAGCGGCGCCGCGACGCGCTCGCGCGGGGGGTGCGGCCCCCGCGCGCGGCGGCCGCCTCATCCGAAGGATCGGCTCCTCGGTGTCGCGAACGAGGGCTCCGCGAGCTCGAGGGCTCCGCGGGAGCGGGCGAGGTCGCCGTCGGCCGCCCGCCGTCGGCCTCCCCGCCGGCGCCGTCGGCCCGTCGTGCCCGGGGCGACGGAGGCCCGGCCCGGCGCTTGAAACGGCCGAGCCGCCCGTCGCAACGGCTGCTGCAAGCCTTGAAGCGGCGACTCGGAGGCCCAGTCGGCGCTTTCAACGCTTGAAACGGGCGAACCGCCCGTTGCAACGCTTGCTGCAAGCCTTGAAGCGGCGGCTCGGCCGCCCAGCCGGCGTTTTCAACGCTTGAAAGGGCCGGCTCGGCCGCCCAGTCGGCGCTCTCGACGCTTGAAGCGGCCGGCGCGGCGCGCCGGGGGTCGTCCTCGAGCGTTGAGAGCGCCCGCTGGAATCCTCGGAGCCTGGCTCCCGGCCTCGGAAGGGGTCGCTCGACCTTCGAGGGAGCGCTTCCCCCCGTCGGGATCCCGGGCGCTTCGAGCGACATCGCGGCGATGGCGATCCTCAGGTGATTAACGTGCCTTTTCCGGCACCACATCGTCGTCCAGCGCCTTCCTTCGAGCGGCGTGGACCGCCGCGAGCCAGTGCGCCTGATCCGGGTCGCTGTCCCACGGCGGGGCCTCCCGATTGAGCGTGTCCCAGTACTCGCGCGCTGCCGCCTCGCGCTCGCTCTCGCCGTCGGGCGCGTCCTCGCCCCGGTCCGCGGAAGCGCGCCAGGGGTCCGAGGCATGGGGGCTCAGGTTCGGCCACGGTCGACCGGGCGCCCCGTCAAAGACCCCGCCGCCGGCTCTGGAGGTAGCTCTCGTAAGCGCTCCGAGCGATGGCGTCGCGCCGGCGGCGGTTGACATGCCCCATGCAGCACGTCTTCGGGTCGCCGCGCGCGGCGCGGCGCGGTGTTGCTGCGCCTAGATCGAATCGCGCGAGCAGGCCGGCGCGCGCGGCGACACAGGCGGCCCGGCCCCGGGGAGCTCGACGGTGAACGTGGCGCCGGCGCCGGGCGCGCTCTGGACACGGATCGAGCCGCCGTGCGCCTCCGCGATCTGGCGGCTGATGTACAGGCCGAGCCCCAGCCCGCCGTAGTGCCGGTCGGACACGGCGCGCTCGAAGCGGTCGAAGATCCGCGGCTGGCGCGCCGGATCGATGCCGATCCCGTGATCCGTCACCGAGAGGCGCACCGCCCCGGCCTCCTCGCCGGCGACGATCTCGATGGGCTTGCCCGCGCCGAACTTGATGGCGTTGGCGAGGAGGTTCGTGACGATCTGATCGACGCGGGAGCGATCCCAGCGGCCCACGAGCCGGCCGCTGGTCCGCAGCGAGACCGAGCACCCGGTGCGCGCCAGATCCAGCTCGAATCGCGCGGTCACCTCGCGGACGACCGCCCCGAGGTCGACCTCCTCGACATCGAGCGAGACCCGGTCCATCTGGATGCGTGAGACCTCGAGGAGCTCGCTGTTCAGGCGGGCCAGGCGCGTCGCCTGCCGCAGCGCGCGCTCGACCTGCTTGCCCATCGCCTGCGGGTCGAACGGCCGGCCCCCGTGGAGGCTCCGATCCATGGCCTCGAGCGAGAGCGTGAGCGACGTCATCGGCGTGTTGAGCTCGTGCGTCGCCACGGTGAGGAACTCGTCCCGCAGGCGAACGGCGTCCTGGGCAGCGCGGTACAGCCACGCATTGTCGATCGCGAGCGCGGCCCTGCGCGCCACCTCCTGGACGAGCTCCAGGTCGGCCTCCCCGTAACGGCGCCCGGGGGCGGCCGAGATGACGCTCAGCGCGCCGATCGGCCGCCCCCGCGCCACGAGCGGCACGCTGATGAAGCTGCGCGCCCCGAGATCGCGGAGGAGCGCCACGTACCCCTCGTCCTCGGCGTATTTCCGGAGGTCCTCCTCCGAGAGCTCGGGGACCAGGAGCGGCCCCTCGCCCCGCTGGACCCTGGCCGCCGGGTCGGACGCGCGCCAGTCGAGGCGATACCGCCGATTCAGCTGGTCGAACAGCGGCTCCTTCGCGGGATCCCGGTGCGCCCAGAAGGATCGCCGGAGATCCTCCCCTTCAACGAGGTCGATCACGCACCAGTCGCAGAGCGATCGCACCGACAGCCGCGTGATGTGCGACAGCGTCTCCTCGTCATCGAGCGACCCGGAGAGGATCTCCCCGGCCTCGGCCAGGAAGGCCGCGCGTCGCCCGGCCGCCTCGGCCGCGGTCCGCGCGGACTGCTCCCTGGCGAGGAGCCGCGCGTTCTCCAGGGAGATCGCCGCCTGCGCGGCGAGGAGCGAGAGGGTGGTGAGCCGCTCCGGCGGGAACGCGCCCGCGAGGAGGGTGTTCTCGAGGTAGAGCAGGCCCGCCACCTCCGCCTGCCTCAGGATGGGCATGCAGAGGAGCGATCGGGGCTTGTGCCGCGCGAAGTACTCGTCGCCGGAGAACCGGCCCACGCTGGCCGCGGTGTTGACCAGGATGACGTGCTCCTTCGTCCGGTGGACGTAGCGGACGAGCGACATGGGGACGCGCCGAGAGGCGTCCTCCGTCGAGCGCGGGAGGGAGATCGCCACTCCCCCGCTCTCTTCGAGGGTCGCCTCGGCGCCGATGGAGAGGCGCTCGTCCTGAGCCAGGACGAGGCAGGCGCGCTGCGCGCCGCCCTGCTCGAGGACGACCCTGAGCAGCGTGCGCAGGAGCTTGTCGAGGACGATCTCGCTGGAGATGGTCTGAGACGCCTTGATCACCGAGAGCAGGTCGAGCTGCTCGGGCCGCGCCGCGAAGGAGGCCGTCGGGGCGAGCGGCCTCGTATCCCAGAGGCGCGGGCTCTGCTCATCGATCCGCTGGACCTTGCCGTCCGCCCCCCAGCGGGCGTAGCCGGCGCGGGCCTCGCGGAGGTAGGTGTCGGCGATCAGGTCGAACCCGCGTTCCCGGTAGAACCTCGACGCGATCTCGTAGGCCAGCGCCTCGTTGTGGACGAAGCCGCCCTCGCGCGCGCGGCGAATGGCCTGCTCGTACCGCTGCGCCGCAAGGTCCCCTTCGCCGCGGAGGCGCGCGACCTCGGCGCCGATCAGCGCCGCCCGATCGCCGAAGTTGTCGGGGCAGCTCTCCGCCCAGGCGTCGATCTGCTCCTGGTGGGCGAGGAGGGCCTCCAGGTGCCGGCGCCGCTCGCCGGCGTCGCCCGCGCGGCAGCGCGCCGCCCGCACGAGCGCTCCATAAAAATGATACTCGGCCACCTCGAAGAACGAGCCTGTCGTCCAGAGGAGCGGCCGCGCCTTCTCCGCGGCCTCGAGCGCGGCGTCGAGGTCGTCCGCGAGGAAGCGCGCCTGCAGCTTGCGTATCCAGTACCAGCAGGTCGCGATCGCGAGGCGCGGATCGCCCTCCAGGCGCTGCTCGAACCGGCGCTCGTCGAAGTCCGCGTCGTTGAACGAGGCGAGATCGGGCAAGAGGCCCCGGAGCGCCCGGATGAGCTGGAGCTGCACGGTGATGATGGCGATCTCGAGGCCGAACCGCGCCCGCCGCACGAAGAGGAGCGCGCCCTCTGCCTCCCGCTGCACCTCGCCGAGGGGCTCTCCGGCGGCGAGCAGGAGCGTGATGAGGCAGTTCTTGTTGTACGAAGCGTACGTGAGATCGCCGGTCTCCTGCCCCGCCTCGAACCCGCGCCGCAGGAGCTCGACGCCGCTGCGCAGGTGCCTCACCCACGGGTTGACGCGGTGCCCGAAGCCCAGATAGACGCGGGACTTGAACCGGAGGGCCCCGCGGCGCTCCAAGAGGTCGAGGCCGAGCTTGGCGAACCGGTAGGCCATGCGGTAGTCGCCGAAGCGCGGCCCGAGGAGCATGCCGAACCAGGTGTATGCGATGCACGAGGCGTCGCCGTTGCCGTGCTCGAGGCTGAGGTTCGTCATCCGAGACACGACGAGGCAGTTCAGGTTCGCGTCGGTGAACAGGGCCGGCGACTGGGCGTGGGTCAGGACCTCGAGGGTCGCGCGGCACTCCGGATCGGTCATCTGGGGCGAGTCGATGAGATCCTCGACCGCGCGGCCCCCGAGCAGCGTGAAGACCCGCTCGTATTCCTCTTGCACCTCCTCGTCCGTGGGGTGCGGCGACCACGTGATGCCGACCCTGCGGAGGTAGTCGAGGCCCACCTCGACGCTGCGGTCGCTGCGGTCCATGGTCGTGTAGAGGCCCAGGCGCACGCACGTGACGGCGGCCAGATCGATGAGGCTCTCGGCGCGGCGCGAGAGCGCCGAGAGCCGCTCCTCCGCCGCCGAGAGGTCGCCGGTGAGGTACTCGCACTCGGCCCGGTGGAGCTCGAGCGCGAAGGCGAGCGCGTACCGTCGCTCCCAGCCGTCCTCCGGGAGCAGCGCCCCGCCGGCGGCGAGGTACTTGAGCGCCGAGGCGCAGGCCGTCGACGCCTTGGCGCGCTTGCCCGCGATGAGGTTGAGCTCGGCCACCCGCTCGCGCTCCTCCTGCGACGTGATCAAGGGGGCGCCGCGGTCGAGCTGATTGACGATCTCGAAGATCTTCTCCTCGAGCTCCTCGGGCGCCGTGCGCGACGCGAGCAGCCGGCCGATCGCGAGGTGCATGGCCGGCCGCTCGCCCTCGGGGATGAGCGAATACGCGGCCTCCTGGACCCGGTCGTGGAGGAACTTGTACGCGGGGTCCAGGCGCAGGACGAGCCCGGCGCGGACGGCCTCCCGGAGGTCCTCGTGCGCCTGCTCCACCGAGCCGCCGCGGACCGTCGCGAGGAGGGCGACGTCGGCGGCGCTCCCGAGACAGGCGAGCTGCTTCAGCGCTCCCTGGGTGCTCGGGGGGAGCCGCACGAGCTTGCCGACCATCAGGTCGATCACGTTGTCCGTGAACCCCTTTTCACGGATCTTCGCGACGTCCCACCGGAAGACCTCGGCGCGCTCGTCGAACGCGATGAGCCGCTCCTCGTGCAGCGCGGTGAGGAACTGGATCGCGAAGAAGGGGTTGCCGGCCGTCTTGTCGTGGACGAGGTCCGCGAGCTCCCTCGCGTCCTCGCGGCGGCAGCGGAGCGCGTCGCTCACGAGCGCGGCGAGGTGCTCCCGCGAGAGCGGGCCGAGCGCGATGTCCGAGATGCGCGCGCCGTCCTTCCGCGCCTTGTTGAGCGCCAGCATGAGCGGGTGCGAGGGGGTCACCTTGTTGCTGCGGTACGCGCCGACGAGGAGGAGGTTGCGCGTCCCGGGGTGCGTCAGCAGATCACGGAGGAGCTCGAGGCTCGCCAGGTCGGTCCACTGCAGGTCGTCGAGGAAGAGCGCGAGGGGGCGCTCCTCCCGGGTGAACACCCCGATGAAGCTCCGGAGCGCGGCGCGGAACCGGTGAGACGCCTCCGCCGGCGGGAGCTCGGGGACCGGCGGTTGCCGGCCGATGACGAGCTCGACCTGCGGGATGACATCCACGATGAGCTGTCCGTTGCTCCCGAGGGCGCCGAGCAGCCGGCGCCGGAGGGCCGCGATCCGGTCCTCCGGCGCGGCGAGGACCTCGCGCACGACCTCCCGGAAGGCCTGGATGATCGTGGAGTGCGGGATCTCGCGCTTGCACTGATCGAACTTCCCCGCGAGAAACAGGGCTCGCTCCCGGGCGATCGGCTCGCAGAGCGCGTGAACGAGCGCCGACTTCCCGCTGCCGGAATAGCCGGAGACCAGGACGAGCTCGGGGGCCCCCGTGTCCACCACGCGCTCGAGCGCCCGCAGCAAGGCGGTCGCCTCGTCCTCGCGGCCGTAGAGCTTCCGAGGGATCTGGAAGCACCCGGAGGTGTCGCGCTCGCCCAGGGGGAACGGCTCGATCGCGCCCCTGGCCCGGTGCTCCGAGAGGCACCGCTCGAGGTCGTGCTTGAGGCCGCGGGCGCTCTGGTAGCGATCCTCCGCCATCTTGGCGAGGAGCTTCAGGACGATCGCCGAGAGGACCTCGGGCAGCGCCGGGACGACCGCGGAGGGCGGCGGCGGGTCGCGGGCGACGTGGCAGTGCACCCACTCGAGCGGATCCCGCGCCTCGAAGGGCAGTCGCCCGGTGAGCATCTGGTAGAACGTGACGCCGAGCGCGTAGAGGTCGGCGCGGCTGTCGATCGCCCGGTCCATCCGCCCCGTCTGCTCCGGGGCCAGGTACGGCAACGAGCCCTCGATGAGCCGGGGAGGCCCCGCCGGCGCCTGCTCGCGGGAGAGGTGGGCGGCGAGGCCGAGATCGGCGATCTTCACCTGGCCGGTGGTGGTGTTGACGACGAGGTTCTGGGGCTTGAGATCCTTGTGGAGGATGTCCCGCCGGTGGAGCTCCGCCACGCAGGCCGCGATGCGGACCGCGAGCTCGAGGAACCGCTCGGGGGCCATGGGCGCGCCGATGAGGTGATCGAGCGACTCGCCGCCGAAATCCTCCATGACGAGCGCCGGCAGCCCCTCGAACGTCTCGAGGGCGAGCGGGCGCACGATGGCCTCGTGGCCGTCCAGCAGCTTGCCAATCGCGTACTCGCGCTGCAGGCGCTCGATGTCCTGCGAGCGGCCGCTCCTCGGGTCGAGGACCTTCAAGATCACCGGGAGGCCATCGGCGCTCCGGACCGCGCGGAGCAGACGGGTACTCCGGCCCTCGTGGAGGGTCTCGAGGATCGTGTACGGGGAGGGAGGGTGCATCTCCATGGGGAGATTCACCGGGAAGGCTCGCCATGCGCCGCTCGCGCCCGGCGGCCCGGCGGGACGTGGCAGCCGTCGTCGACGCCGGGGCGGTCGAGCCCGCGCGCCTCCCCCGGCGGACATGGCCGCGCGACGGGCGCGAGCGCCCGGCGCGCGCCGATCGCCGCGCTCCCCGCCCCGCGCTCCCCTGATCGTGTCATCGCCCGACCCCCCTATCGATACCACGACGCCCCAACCGCGCTCGCCCCTGAGCCCGCGAGCGCACGAGCGGCCGGGCTCTGAGGTGCGCTGAGCAGCAGGCGAGGCGCGGGCGCCCCTCCCGCGCGGGCTGGTCGAGGCCCCCCGCTCACTTCGGGAGGGATCCGGGGATCGGGAGCGAGCCTGGACAACGACGCTCCAGAGCACCGATCACGTTGAACGAGCGAGAGCTCAACCGCCAAGACGCCAAGGACGCCAAGAATTGATTCTCTCCTTGGCGTCCTTGGCGTCTTGGCGGCTCGAGTTTCTGCACTTTTCAGGTGGTTTCAACCCGCTTGTCGCCCTAGGACTGCGTCACCCAAGCTCGGCGGGAGGTCTCGAGAGAGAGGCGCCGTCAGTTCGATCCCGTGTACTTGAACTCCAGGATCGCTCCCGGGTTCTCCACCAGCCACGTGGCCCCACCGTCCGGCGTGCTCGCGTTCCCCGCGGTGTCCGTGATCACGTAGAGCGTCCGGCGATCCGGGCTCATCGCGAGGTCGCGGTAGCGGTTGATGGTCTTGAAGTACTCGACGGGCTCGCCGACCACGGATTTCCCGTTCGGGCTCAGCTTCACCCGGTACAACGCGCCCTTCTTGAGGGCGGTCATCAGGAGCGAGTGCCCCCACCCGGGGATGCCGTAGCCGGCGGGGTAGTAGTGGAGCGAGGAGGGCGCGATCGTCGGCCAGCAGATGTACTCGAGGAACCCGCACGCCGTATCGCGGAAGTTGTAGTCGTTCTCGACGGTGTAGAAGGTGAGGAGCGGCTCGGTGAAGTCAGGGTGGCTGAAGGCGCTCTCCGGCTGCCGCGGCACGGAGGCGGGCGGCACATGGTCGTCCCAGGCGAGATCCTCGCAGGGCGTCGGGCTCGCGGCCGACCAGTTGTCGTACGTGTAGGCCTTGTCGTCCTGATAGCCGACGACATGGGGCCAGCCGTAGTTCTTGCCGGGCCGGATGAGGTTCACCTCGTCGTCGCTCTTCGGCCCGTGCTCGTTCGCGTAGAGCTTGCCGCCGCGGCCGAACGTGAGGCCCTGCGCGTTCCGGTGGCCGTACGAGTAGATATGGCTGCGGATGCCGTCGATCTTCGGGTTGTCCTCCGGGATCGAGCCGTCGAGGTTCATGCGCAGGATCTTGCCCACGTACTTCGACCAGTCCTGCGCCGCGACCTCGGCCGCCGTGGGCAGCTCCTGCGCCCGGATCGGGTTGCACTTCCTGGCGAACTGGTTGTTCCCCTGATCCCCGATGGTGTAATAGAGCCTCCGATCAGGCCCGAACAGGAGCCGCGCGGAGTTGTGATCGTCGCTCCCCGGCAGCCCCGTGATGACGTCGTGAGGGCTCCCCAGCGTCTCGGTCGCCGGGTCGTACGTGTAGCGGCGGATCTTCGTCCTGCGCTCCACCGCTGGACCGGGGTCGACGTCATAGGTGTAGGAGACATACACGTAGTCTCTCCCCTTGCCCTGGAGCAGCTCCGGGTGCAACGCCAGGGCCAGGAGCCCGTCCTGCCCCCCCGACTGGAACGCTTCCTCGACGGTGATCGCGGTCGTCTGCGCGCCGTCCTCCGGGTTCACGCGCACGACGCGCTTGCCCACGCGCTCGGTCAACCAGAGGCGGTCATCCGGCCCCCAGACGATCCGCATCGGGTACGACAGGCCCCGCAGGATCTCGCGCGAGGTGAAGGAGGCTTCCCCGGCGGCGTCGGCATCACTCCCGTCGTCGCCGGGCTCACCGACGACGGCTTGGCCGTCGGCGCCGACCGGATCCTCCTGCGGCTCCGCAGGGCCGCACCCGGCGAAGCCCCACGACATCGTGGTGAGCAAACCAACCTGTGCCAGAACAACAGCTGGACGGTGTGAGACGAAGAAGGACATAGGACTACCTCACTGCTTCTTTCAAGTGACGGCGCTGATCGAGCCCACCGCGCCGGGGCGCGGCGGACCTGCTGAGAGAGCTTCCAACGAGAGAACGCGGATCGCAGGGCGCCCGGTAAGGCGTGTGCAGGTTAGGATAAGGTCTTAACTGTATAGGAAGCGCCAAGGCCCCCCGAGCTGTCAAGTCGAATCCACGTTGCAGCACGAATGACACGGCGCGCGACGGGGCGTTGAACTCAGCGGCATGGACGTTGCGTTCCGAAAGCTGAAAGGTGCGTCGGCCCGCCGACATCGGATCCAGCGAGGGCCGGCGCGTCTCCAGTCTCCACGCCGAGCGGCGCAGCGGCCTCGTCCGGGGAGGTGAACGAGCCGTGGAGCACCCGATCGGCGCGGCAGCACGCCTCCAGGCGGCTCGGGCCATCGGCGGGGATGGTCGAGGCTCGACCTATCCAGATCGAAGCGCGGGATACAGATCACCCATGGGGGCGGCCGACGGCCAAACGGTGATGGCTGGCTCTGACCGCCCATCAGATGATCAGGATGACGTCGATATCGCTCTCCGCGGGGAGCGCGCCCGCCGCGGGCACGTGAGGCGCGTTGGCCGGCGCGAGGCGGAGCGCGCGGGTGAGCCGCATCGGCGGGCGTCCGGGCAGGGGCCCGCCGGCCGCCGGCGCGCTGCGGGGCGGCTCGCCGTGCGCGCGCTCCGCGCAGCGGGCGATGGCGGCCCGGATCGCGCAGAGCACGCGCTCCGCGTCGAGCCCGCCGAGCGCCTCGACCGCCCTGGCCAGGCCCTCGTCGACGCAGCCGGCGCACGGCGTCGAGCGCGCGGCGAGCCGCACGACGAGCCTCGCCGCCGAGCCGCCGGGCTCGGAAGGCTTGAACGGCACGGCGAGCGCCGAGCCCTCCCCCACATCAACGCTGATGAGGACGTGCTCGCGATCGCGCACGATCACCGTTTGCCGCGGATATCCCGTGTTCATGCACCCTGGAGCCGACTCACGTCGACTTGCGCTGACGAGTATCCACAGGCGGTCCGAGCTCGCCTGTCCGCTCTTCTCCACATCGTCGCTGGTGAGGCCTTCTGCCATTCGCGCGCCCTCCGGGACGGCGAACCTACTGCCGCCAGAGGCGGACGGCGATGGGGGCTCCGGACAGACAATGTCCGTGATGGCGAGTCCGCTCGGGACGCCTATCCGCGGCGGTGAGCGCGGTCCCACCGATCCTCGCTGCGTCCGTTGCGCCGCTCGGCGCGAGGCGGTAAGCACAGCCACGGGTGGAGGGCGAAGCGTGGGTGAGCCGGAGCGACGCGACGAGGACCCGGATCATGGCCCAGGCGGTGTCGGGAAGGACCGCGCGCCGCTCGGTATCTTGTTCCTCGCCGCGGCGTTCGCGCTGGCGCTCCTCCTGACGGTGATCGGGCTCCTCGCGTTCACGGCGATGACCCCGAGATCGCCGCCCGGGCCCTCGGGGGAGCACCCCGGCGCAGGCCCGGCCCGCGGGGCCGGATCGAGCCCGCGCCCCGCGCTGCACGAGCGCGGCCGGCCGGGCTCGACGGCGGGTGTCTAGCCGCAGGTCTTCTGGACCACGCCGAGCAGCGCGCCGAAGTCGACAGGCTTCTTCAGGTAGCCTGTCCCCTCGGGCGGGCCATCGTGGCCGGACACGATGGTCACCGGGATGGCCGCCAGCGCGTGCACCTGCTTCAGCGCGGCGAGCATCTCCTCGCCGGTCATGATCGGCATCATCAGATCGAGGAGGATGAGCCCAGGCGGCGGGTCCGCCTGGTGCAAGAGATCCAGCGCCTCCCGGCCGTTGCTGGCGCAGTACACGTCGTAACCCGCGGATTCGAGCATCTCGCGCAGCATGTCGCGGAGCTCGGCGTCGTCGTCGACCAGGAGGACAGGGGCGCGCGGGTTTGGGGGAATCGGCGTCACGCGCGGCGTGCTGGGCCCGCCGGTTGGCCAGGGTTCATTCATTGCTGTCACCTCTTCGGGCTTCGCAAGCATGTAGGCGCGATGGCAAGCAAGAGCCGTGCACACGGCGCATGCTGTCAGGATGTCCAGATGTCCTCCGGATCCGTGGTTCCGGGACTCGCGGGGCGGCGCCGCGCCGCGCGCCGGGCGGGGGACGGGCGGGACGTTGCGGGAGCACGGGCGCCGCGAGCGAGGCCATGCGAGCGGCGAGGGTTACGGGAGTTGCGTCGCGGGTCAAGCCTCTCGTCTCGCCGGCCCGCGCGCGGCGCGTCTCGTTGTCTCGCTCACGATGCCGCGGCGTTTGCTGCCCGCGCGGCGTCGCCGGACCGGAACCCGAGCGCGCGCGCCTGGGCGGGGCCGGTATGACGGCGTCGCCAGATCACCGCGTCGAGCACGTAGTGGGTCGCCTGCGGGACCGCGAGCAGCGGCACGAGCAGCGACAGCGCGCGCGGCCCGAGGAGCGGCTCCCCGGCGCCGCCGAAGAGCTCCGGCCGGTCGTGCCAGACGAGCCGGTCCCAGATCATCTCCTCGGCGAACGCGAGCGCCAGCGCGAGCCCGAGGAAGCCGAGCAGCCCGCCGGAGAGGAGCCGCGCGAGGAGCGAGCCGGGCGCCTCGCGGGCGCGCTCCCGGGCGTACATGAACAGGAGCGCCATGTACGGCACCCCGTGGGCGATCACGTTCGTCACGGTGAACTGGAGATCGCTGTCGGTGGCGACGATGCCGACGTACCAGGTCGCCGCGGTCGTCGCCACGACGACGTGCTTGCCGAGGTTCAGCGGCGCGCGGTCGACCCATGCCCGCTGGATCGCGCGGGCGACGTAGGCGACCGCGAGCGCGGCGTACACGGCGCCGAGCGGGCCCACCGCGGCCGCGAGCCAGGACGCGGTCACGAAGTCGCCGTCCATGAACCAGTGGAACGCGCGCGGGGCGTGCGCGTGCCAGTGGAGGAGCGGCCACCCCGTCGCCGCGTAGACGAGCGCGTCGTCGAGGAAGCGATCGAGGCGCGACCGCTCGCCCGCGAGCGCGCGGTAGATCGCGACCCACCCGACCTGCTGGCGGACGAAGTGGATCACGGCGACGTAGGCGAGCGCGCGCCAGAAGGTCAGCGCGGAGGCGAGGTGCAGCGCGACGCCGGCGGCGTAGCAGGCGACCGGCGCGGCGGCGTAGAGCGCCGGGTGGCGGCGCAGCTCCTCGCGATCGAGGTAGGTGCGGAAGAGCGTCGTGTGCACGTGGGCCACGTCGACGCCGACCACGAAGAGCAGGAAGCCCCACGTCGGCAGCTCGCCGCCCGCGGAGAGCGCCGCGAGCGCCAGCGCGAACGCCGCGGAGCCGCCGAACACCGCGAGGTCGGGGCCGCGGCCCCACAGGTAGGCGCCGCGGCGGCCCGCGGGCAGCGCGCCGAGGAGGTCGGGCCCGGCCGAGGCCAACGCCGAGCCCCGCGCGTCAGCCGTGGATGGCCGCCGAGATGATCCAGGCGAGCCCCAGGATCACCGAGCCGATCACGATCGCCAGGGCCGTGTTCTGGTCCTCCTCGATCTCCTTGCGGATGGAGAACGGGGTGAGCTTCGTGATGAGGAGGAACGCGAGCAGGAACACGACGAGCCCGAGGGCCACGAAGACGAGCGTTCCGGCCACGGCTTTCATCAGGGTATCGGCGTCGGGCATCGGCGGTTCTCTCTGAGCTCGGGGCGGCGCGGCGCAGTGCGCGTGCGCGCTGCGCGTGAGCCTACGCGAGTCGGCCGGCCGGGTGAAGCGCGGTCGCCGGGTCGAGCCGCGGGCGCGCCGGGCCGGCGACGTGCTATCGCCTTGCCGTGTCGATGATGGTGAGCCGCCTCCTGCTCCGCCGCGCCCTCACGACCGGGCTCGCGGCGCTCGGCCTGCTGACCGCGGGCGCGCCCTGGCCTGCCTCCGCCGCGCCCCCCTCCGGCCAGCCGACGAAGGCCGCCGCGGGCGCCGCGAAGGCCGCCGCGGGCGCCGCGAAGGCCGCCGCGGGCGCCGCGGAGGCGCCGCTCTCGCTCGCGCTGCCCGTCGAGCGCGCCACGCTCCAGAACGGGCTGCGCGTGGTGCTGAGCGCCGACAGGAGCTCGCCCACCGTCGCGGTGGCCGTGACGTACGACGCGGGCTCCCGGGACGAGCCGAGCGGCAGGAGCGGCGTGGCGAGCCTCGTGACCGGCCTGATGGCCCGGGGCAGCCGCAACGCGCCGCCGGGCGAGCCGCGGCGCCTCGTGGCCGAGCGCGGCGGCGAGCTCTCCGCCGTCACGGGGGTCGATCGCACGACCTTCACGACGGCGCTGCCCGCGAACGAGCTCGCGCTGGCCCTGTGGCTCGAGGCCGATCGCATGCGGGCGCCCGACCTGAGCGCGGCGGCGTTCGAGGCGCAGCGCAAGGAGGCGCTGGAGCGCCGCGACGCGGCGCTCGGCGCCGCCTACGGGAAGGGCCCGGACCGGCTCGGGTCGCTCGTCTTCCAGGGGTACTGGCCCCACGAGCACCCGGCGCTCGGCCAGGCGGCCGATCTCGCGGGCGCGGAGCTCGCCTGGGTCCGCGACTTCCACGCCGCCCACTACGGCCCGGGCCGGGCGGTGCTCACCATCGCCGGCGATTTCGACGCCGGCGAGGCGATGGAGCTCGTCCACAAGTACTTCGACGACATCCCCGCCGCCCCCGCGGCGCCCTTCAAGGACGTGCGGTTCCCGGAGCAGACCAGCCAGCGCACCGCCGTGGTGCGGGACAGCGCCGTCCGCGTCCCGTCCATCCTCTACGGGTGGGCCATCCCGCCGCGCGCGAAGGCGGATCACCGCGCGCTGGAGCTCGCGGCCTTCCTGCTCGGCCACGGCGAGAGCTCGCGCCTCGCGGCGCTCCTCGTCCGGGACAAGGCGGCCGCGCAGTCGGTGCGGGTCGCGACGCACGGTCACCGCGGGCCCGATCTGTTCTCCATCGACGTGCGGCTCGCGGGCGGCGCCCGGGTCGGCGACGTCGAGAAGCTCATCGAGGGCGAGATCCGGTCGCTCGCGACGGCGGGGCCGACGCAGGCCGAGCTGTCGAGGGCGCGCCGGCTCCTGCAGTCGGCGTTCGTGGCGAGCCTCGCGGGCGCGAGCGCCCGGGCGCGGGCGCTCGGGGAGCACGAGCTCCTCTTCGGCGACGCGGCCCACCTGAACGGCGAGCTGGCCCGCTACTTCGCGGTGACCCGGGAGGACGTGCAGCGCGCCGTGCGCGAGCACCTCGGCCCGACCCGCAGGACGATCGTGGAGACCTACCCGCCCGACGCCGAGGAGCTCTCCCCGCGGCCGCGGCCGCGGCCTCCCGCGCGCGCGGCCTCGGGGAAGAAGGGGCGCGGCGCGCAGGCGACCTCGGGCAAGGGCTCGACGAAGGCGCGCGGCGAGGCGGCCCGGCCTGCGCCGAAGGCGGCCCGGCCCGCGCCGAAGACGACCCGGCCCGCGCCGAAGGCGGCCCAGCCCGCGCCGAAGAGGAAGCCGGCGAAGACGAAGAAGAAGTGAGGCGATGAGCGAGCAAGGCACGCGAGGCGAGCAAGGCATGCGAGGCGAGCGAGGCGACCGAGGCACGCGAGGCGACCGAGGTACGCGGCGGCGAGGGCGCCCCTCCCTCCCCTGGATCGCGGCCCTCGCCGCGGCCGTCGCCGGCGGGTGCGCTCCCGCCGGTGACGGGCGCGCGCCGCGCGCGCCGGCGCAGCAGGCGGCGCCGGCGGAGGGCGCGCCCGAGGCGACGCCCCCCGCGGCCGCGCTCCGGGAGCAGCCCCCGCCGTCCGGCCCCGCGCGCCTCGCGCGCATGCCCGCGATCTCGTGGGCCGAGCTCCCGACCGGCCTGAGCGTCGCCACCGCGGTGCACCGCGCGCTGCCGCTCGTGGAGGTGCGCGTCGTGGTGCACGGCGGCTCCGCGGCCGACGGCGAGCGCACCGGGCTCGCCGCGCTCACCGGCGAGCTCCTCGTGCACGGCGGCGCCGGCGGCCTCTCGGGCCGCGAGCTGCTCGCGCGCGTCGCGTCGCTCGGCGCCTCGCTCCGGGTGGACACCGGCCTCGACGCGACGGTGATCGGCCTGCGCACCACCCCGGACCGCCTCGCGGAGGCGATCGAGCTGCTCGGGCTCGTGGTGCAGCGGCCGCGGCTCGACGCCGCGGAGCTCGGCAAGCTGAAGGCCCGCGCGGTCGAGGCGGCGCTCGACCGCGCCCGCCTGGACGACCGCTGGGGCGCGCTGATGGTCCTCTTCCGCGACCTCTACGCGCTCCCGGGCGAGCTGCACCCGTACGCGTCCTTCGCCGCGACCGCGGCGGAGCTGCCGAAGATCACCGCCGCCGACTGCCGCGCGTTCCACGGCAAGTGGTACGTCCCCAGGAACACCGTCGTGGTGGTGGCGGGCGACACGACGCCCGAGGCCGTGCGCGCGGCCGTGGAGAAGGCGTTCACCGACCGGCGCGCCGACGAGCCGCCGGCGCTCTCGTTCACCGATCCGGTCCCCCCGGGGTCGCTCAAGATCACGATCGTGGATCGCCCGAAGAGCGCGGAGAGCGAGCTCTTCCTCGGCGTCCTCGGCCCCGAGCGCCGCGACCCGGCGTGGCCTTCGTTCGCGGTCGCGGGCGAGGTGCTCGGCGGCCCCTCGGGTCGGCTGTCCCAGGACCTCCGCGCGCGGCGCGGCGTCGCGCGCGCGGCGGCGGCGGCGACGCTCGACGTCGCGCACGGGCCCGTGCCGCTCGTGGCCCACGCGCGCGCGCCGTCGGCGAGCACGGGCCTGGTCGCAGAGGAGCTCCTCGCCCACGCGGAGCGGCTCGCCGCCACGACGCCGTCGCAGGAGGAGGTCGAGGTGGCGGCGCGCCGGCTCGCCGCGGGCCTCGGCCTGGCCGTCGAGACGGCCGGCGGCCTCGCCGACGAGATCGTGGCGCTCCAGGTGCTCGACCTGCCGGACGACCACCACGACGGCTACCGCAGGGAGCTCCGGGACATCACCCCCGTCCTCGCCGGCAAGGCCGCGGCCGACCACGTGCGCCCCTCGCGCGCCGCGCTGGTCGTGACCGGCGACGCGCAGGAGATCGGCCCGATGCTGAGCCGCTTCGGCGACGTCAAGGTGGTCGACCCGACCCGGGCCTTCGAGCGGAAGCGCACGATCCCGCGGGCCCCGGGCGGCGCGCCCGGCCAGGCCCCGGCGCCGGACGGCGCGGCGCACGCGCCCGCGCAGGACCGGCCGTGACGGCGAAGGCGCGCCGCGCGCGAGCGCGCGCCGGGCGCGCCGGCCCGGCGATGTCGCGCGTCGTCGCGCTCGCGGCGGGGCTCGCCGCCGCGGTCCCGGGTCGCTCCGGGGCGCAGCCGAGGCCAGCGCCGGTGACGGTCGCGCCGGCGGCCCACGCGCCGGCCGCGGGGCCGCTCGACGGCGCGACGTACGACTACGCGCACCCGTCGGCGCCCGCGCACGCCGCGGCCCGGGACGAGGCTGCCGGGGCCGGGGCAGCGGCCGACGCCGGCGTGGCGGCGCGCCCGGTGCCGCCGGAGCAGCGCTGGATGGGTCGCGTCTTCGTGCACCGCCTGGCGGCCGCGGCCCCGGCGCGGCCGCGGCCGATCCTCGTGTTCCTGCACGGCACCAACGCCGAGCAGATCAGGTACCGCTGGATGGGAGGCGGCCGGGAGGGCGATGTCCGGCGCATCGCGGCAGAGCTCATGGAGGCGGGTCGGATCCCGCCGATCCTGGTCGCGGGGCCGAGCGCCATCCTCCCGGCGGCCATCGCCGCGCCCCGGACGAGCTGGCCCGCCTTCGATCTCGACACGTTCCTCGACGCCACCGCCGCGCGGCTGCGCGGCGTCGCGACCATCGACCGCACGCGCGTCCTGGTCGCGGGCCACTCCGGCGGCGGCTGCAACGAGGCGGGCGGCGTCGTGACCGCCCTGCGCGCGTCCACGCCCGTGCACGCGGCGCTCGTCATCGACACGTGCATGGACGCCGACATCGCGCTCCCCCTCGCGCTGTCCCCTCCGACCACCCACGTCGTCGTGTCCTGGCAGACCATGACGTGGGCCCGGCGCCCCCTCGGCGCGTTCCGGCGGGCGTTTCAGGCCGCGGTCGAGGCGCACCCGGCGGCGCCGGGCGTCCTTCGCGAGCTGGAGCACCTCCGCCCGACCGAGCCCATGCCGCACGACGCCATGGTGCCCCTGGTGCTGCGGCGGTGGCTCCCGCCGCTGCTCTCGCCCGACGCCGCGCCGAGCATTCCCTGCGTCTCGCCGTGATGCGCCCGACCGCGGCAGGGTCGTGGCGGCCGCCCCCCCCGCGCGGGCCTCAGGCGCGCAACGCGCAAAAAAAGAGCGCCCGTCCGACGGTGGGGGGGGAACCGTCCCTCAGGCGCTCTGCCCTCCGGTATTGCAGGAGCTGGGCCAGGGAACTCCCGACGGCGGATCATCGATCTGCGCGCCCCGCCCAGGGCGTCGCCATTTCAATTCGGACATGCCCGATTTCATTCATGAAATTGCGGCACGGGCGCTGCCCCGGCGGGGAGCCGTCCCGGAGGGCGGCGCTCGTCGGCTCGCTCGGGGCGCGATGGGCCGCTTGCGGCGGGCGTCCTGCGCGCATCTTCCCGCCGCTACGACGCGCCCGATGCGCCCGCGCTCGTGCCGCTGGTGCGGCGCGCCCCTCGGGCCGGCGCTACGCGGTGCGACCCGTCGGGCCGGCGCCGACGCGCCGCATCTTCCCGACGCGCCTCGCCTGCTGCCGGATGTGCTCCACCGCCTTGTCGAAGAACACCTCGGGTGAGCTCTTGCTGACGGTGATCTGCTCTCCGGCGACGAGGACGACGAGGAGCCCCCTGTCGGTCCTGCCCAGCGCGAAGAGGTCGACGGTGAACGGCGGCTCGTCGTCGATGGTGAGCGACAGCTGACACTTCAGGACCTCTCCGACGCCGGGCTGACTCTCGACGACGAACCGTTGCAGGAGCCCGCTGGCGTGGACGTCCCCGGTGACCCGATTGAGCGCCCACCGGTCCCTCGGCCAATCCATGTGATCACGGAGCTCGTATATCCAGTACAGGAGCTCCTCGGCGACCTGGCCGATCGCCGCCTTGGATGCCTCGTAGGACAGCTTCACCTGCTCGTACTTCGTCATCGGGGCCTCCATCGCTCCTCGGCCGCCTCGGCGAGGCCTCCGCGGGGGCTGGCCGCGTCGCTGGAGCGCCTTCTGGGTCGCGCTCGCTGCGCGGGTCTGGGTGGATCAGGGTGAATCAGGGTGGAATGAGCGCGCCCGTCACGCGTTCGTCGATATCGGGCCGCCCGGGCATCCATGGTCGCTGTCGTGGTACCGGAGGACGGCTCATACCATGGAAACCCGCCCGATCCAATGAGGTCTGTCCCGCGCCGTCCCCGTCACAACGCGCGCCGGCGGCTCCGGAGGATACTGCGGTGTTCCTCGCTCGCGCTCCCTGGGCCGGGCCGCTCGCCGCGCTCGTCCCACAGCGCCTGATGCGCCCCGGGTGAGCCGCTCGATCAGGCGTAGTGGCGGAGCAGCGCGCCGCGCATCGGGTTGTCGCAGGCCCGCGCGGCCTCGCGGAGCGCCTCCCGGTCGACGGGCACCCGGTGCAACGTGACCTGGACCGCGCCGCGGCGCGCCTCCACCGTCGCATACTCGGCGTGATCGAGCAGCGTCGGCGGCCCCCCGGCCGCGAACTCCTTGAACGGGAGCCCGACGCTGCCCGGGTTGACGAGGAGCGTGCCGCGGTGCTGGCGGAGCATCTGAATGTGCGTGTGCCCCCCGGCCATGACCGTCGCCGCGTAACCCGCGAGGGCGCGATCCAGCTCCTCGGGCGGCGTGTCCGCGAGGAGATTCTCCATGTGAGACCGGGGTGAGCCGTGAAACAGGAGCAGCGTCGACCCGGCGTCGAGCGGGATCTCGAGGCGCGCCTGGAACGTGCGCAAGAACGCGAGATCGTCCCCGGAGAGCTGATCACGACACCAGTCCACCGCGTCGACGACGATCGGCACATCGGTGTAGGTGCGGATCAGCGCGGGCTCCAGCAGGAACTCGTCGTGATTGCCGAGGATGCACGGACACCCGAGCTCCCGCAGCACGTCCAGGGTGGCGCCCGGGCGCGGCCCCAGCGTCGCGACGTCCCCGAGGCAGACCACCTGATCGACGCCGACCTCCTCGATGCTGGCCATCACGGCCCTCAGCGCCACCTCGTTGGCGTGGATATCGGAAATCAGCGCGATCCGCATGGGAGGACCTCCTCGTGGGCGGCCGATCGACGAACCGGGGGGGCGTCGGCGGCCTCACGGCGGCCGATCGAGCGTCGAGGGTAGACCATGTCCGGCGGTGCCTCCAGCCCTTCGCGCCGGCCGAGCGCGCGCGATGGTCGCCGCCCGGCGGGCGTCGCGAGGAGTCGCGGCGGGCGCGGCGCGCGACTCGGGGGCAGCGGCGCCGGGGCCGGCCGGGATCGATCGCGCCCCGGAGGCGCGTGAGATGCGATGGCGCCGCGTGAACGGCTGTGCTCGACAGCGCGTCATTGCCGGTCAGGCGCACACACGGGTTGGGTTTGCAGCCGGCATGAAGTAATGTCCCCGCGCGCCGAGCTCGCGCGCCGGGCAATGCGCCACTCCCAGAGCATCTCACAGAGGTCAACGCAGCGCATGAACGCCGACGTCCGGGATCCCGGCGCCGCGGCCCCCTTCGACTGGAATCGCACGGAAGCCGCGCCCCAGGCGCCCCCAGCGCCCGCCGGGGGCGACGCGTGGCTGCCCTTCGGCCGCGCGGCCCGGCCGGTCGAGGTGCTCGACGAGACGCTGCGCGACGGCATCCAGGGCGTCTCCATCGTCAACCCGCCGCGCGCGCGCCGGATCGAGCTGCTCCACGCCATGGCGAGCGTCGGCGTCGACGTCGTGAACCTCGGCATCCCGGCGGCCGGGCCGGGCCACTTCGAGGACGCGCGCCTGCTCGCCCGCGAGATCGTCGCGGCCCGGCTCCCGCTCGCGCTGACCGCGGCCGCGCGCACGATCGACGCCGACGTCGAGGCGATCGCCCGCGTCGCCGAGCGCGTGGGGGCGCCGATCGAGGCCTACGCGTTCATCGGCAGCTCGCCCATCCGGCACTTCGTCGAGGGGTGGGGGCCGGATTTCCTGGTGCGCCGCGTCGAGGGCGCGGCGCGGGCCGCCGCCGCGGCGGGCCTCTCGTTCTGCCTCGTCGCCGAGGACGCCACCCGCTCGCCGCCGGAGGCGCTCCGCGCCCTCTTCCGCGCCGCCGTCGGCGCCGGGGCGGCGCGCGTCTGCCTGTGCGACACGACCGGCCATGTCACCCCGCCCGGCGTCGCCGCGCTGATCGCGTTCGCCCGGCGCGAGCTCGCCGCGCTGGGCGCGGCCCGGATCGCGCTCGACTGGCACGGCCACAACGACCGCGGGCTCGGCCTCTCGGCCGCGCTCTGGGCGGTGGCGTGCGGGGTCGAGCGGGTCCACGCCACCGCGCTCGGCGTCGGGGAGCGGGCGGGCAACAGCTGCCTCGAGCTGCTCCTCGACAACCTCGGCCGCCTCGGCGCGCGCCCCGCCGTGCCGCGCGAGCGCCTCGCCGCGTACTGCGCGGTCGCCTCCCGCGCGCTGGGCTGGCCGATCCCGGCCGATCACCCGATCGCCGGGGCGCGCCTCCGGGCGCCGCCGCCGCCGCGCGGGGCCGCGCCGGCCGAGCCCGTCGAGCCAGCCCTGCCGGCGGGCCTCTCCGCGCCGGAACGCGCGCCCCGGAGGTGAGCCCCCCCGAGCGTGACCCCCCGGCGCCGGGCCTCGGCGCCTCAGCGCGGGGCCACGCGGGCCAGCGCGGCGCGGACGATGGGCGCTGCGGGCGCGAGCGCGTCCACGAGCTCGCCGACGCGGCCTGCCGCACGCTCGGCGCGGGCCCACGCCGCCGAGTAGCCGAGCGTGCCCGGCGGGTGGGCCGACGCGAGGGCGATCGCCTGCCGGAGGTCGTCGCCGATCTCGGCCAGGGCGTGGAGATCTGCCACGCCGGCGCCGCGGGCGCGCGCCGCAGCGTAGAGCGCGCGCACGATGCCGAGCAGGTCGCGGGCGGCCTCCAGGGGGAACGGGTCGCGGCGGATCGAGAGCACGCCGGCCGCAGATCCGGGAGGCCGGGCGGGGCGTCAAGCCGGTGCGTCGTCGCGCTGCGGCTCGAATGTTGCAGCTCCACGGGGTCATGAGCCCCACGACGCAGGAGCCCCCGAAGCCCGAGGGCCCGACCGACGACGATTTCTCGCAGCCGCCCAACCCGGGCGATCCCGGCCCGGAGCAGCCGAAGCCGTCCGCGCCCATCGATCCCGCCGAGGATCCGCGGATCCCGCATCCAGGCGAGATCCCGCGCGGGATCTGAGCCGAGCGGGCCCGCCGCCCGCGCGACCCGCCCGCGCGACCCGCGCCGCCGCCCGCCCGCTGTCCGGGATCGCGTCCCATCACGCGCGCTGTCCGGGACTGCGGCGCTGCGTCCGGGACTGCGGTGCTGCGTCGCGACGGCTTCACGCCGTGATCTGCGGCGGTCACCCGACGACCTTTCGACCCCAGCAGACGGCATTTCGCCCCGGCCGGTCGGAATGTGCAGATGTCGTGAGCGGAAACCGCCCGTTGCGATGCAGGAGATACTGCACGGCGAGGCGCGCGGCGCTGACGCCGTCGGCGTCATGCTCCATGGATTTGTGCTGGAGCAGGATCGCCGGGAGGACATATCGACGGACATCGCGTGGCCGGGTCGTGCGGTGTCCACGGGGAGCGCGCGGGCCACGCCGTCGCATAAAAATGTATCTTGAGTCAGCAGGGTCGGCTACGCTCCGGCTCCTGCATGACAGGCGAGGTGCCGGGCCCGCGCTGCGCGGCGCACGGCGATCCCCGTTCCTGATTGACATCGATGCAGGATGTCCTCGGGAATCGAATGCATCGCTGAAATAATTACACATTCACGGGCTCCAGGGCCTTGTGCCGTGGCGCCCTGTGCGCAGCGGGCCGCCTCGCCCCACGCGCGCGAGGCGCGCTGGCGGCGAGCGCCCCTGCGGCGAGCGCAGGAAACGTCCCTATTTCATTCACGCCATCTGACGTCCTACCGACTTCCAGGCGCGGCCCATCGGCTGTACCATCGCTGCGCCAGGCGACGTGTTTACGGACTTCGCCTCGATATCCTATCTGCCAGGGAGGTTCCATGGATCCCGGTGAAACGGCGCACCCTTCGCTTCATGGCGAGCTTGTGGCGCTCCGCGCCCGTATGTCCAGGCTCGAGCAGATCGAGCGGGAGCTGCGAGCAGAGCTGCGCCGCGTGTACCTCATGCACGAGGCCGCGCCCTACCTCATCTGCGTGCACGATCCCGTCGAGAAGCGGACGCTCTACGAGAACCGCTCGCTCGCCGCCGCGCTTGGATACCCGAATGACGACGCGGCGTACTCGGGATTCGGCGGCTTCCTTTCGCTCGCGCACCCGGACGACCAGGCCCGGGCTCGCGAGCAACTCGATGGCAGCGGCAGCGCGGGCGAGCGCGCGGAGATCGCGTGCCGGTTGCGCAGGGCGGACGGCTCATGGCGCTGGATCAGCCGGCGCGACATCGTCCTCGATCGGGACGACGCCGGCGCCCCGCGCCAGATCATGAGCGTCTTGCACGACATCACCGAGCAGCGAGAGGCCGAGGCGGAGCAGCGCCGTCAGGCCGAGGATCTGAGCGTGTCGAAAAGATTGGTTGACAACGCGCTCGACGGTATCACCCTCACGTCGATGGCGGGCGAGGTCATCTATGCCAACGTCGCCTTCAAGACGATGAGCGGCTTCGGCGACGGGGCGGTCGGGCGCATGATGACCGATTTCTACTCGCCGGAGAGCTTTCATCAGCTCTCCGCGGAGGTCGTGCCGACCCTGACCAGGGACGGCGCATGGCGCGGCGTCCTGAGGATACGGCGCCCGGACGGGAGCGAATGGATGGGGCAGACCAGCGCCTTCATGATCGCGGGTCCATCAGGGGAGCCCACGGGGATGGCGGCGTTCTGGAGGGACATCACCGAGCAGCTCCGGTACGAGCAGGAGAAGCTCGCGCAGATTCAGGTGATCGAGGCGCAGCAGGCGGCGCTCCGGGAGCTCGGCACGCCGCTCATCCCGATCGCCGACGGGGTGATCGCGATGCCGCTCATCGGGGCGATCGACCGGGATCGCGCGCAGCAGATCCTCGAGGCCCTCCTCGGCGCGCTCGGCGAGACGCAGGCGGCGGTGGCGATACTCGACATCACCGGCGTGAAGGCCGTGGACGGCGAGGTCGCGGCCGCGCTGGTCCGCGTCGCGCAGGCGGCGAGCCTCCTCGGCGCCGAGGTGGTGCTGACGGGCATCCGCCCCGTCGTCGCGCAGGCGATGGTCGATCTCGGGGTCGAGCTCCGGGGGCTGGTCACCTGCGGCACCCTGCAAAGCGGCGTCGCCTACGCGCTCCAGCGGAAGGTGCGGCCGGGCCGCGCCTGATCGTCCTCGCGCCGTCGCCTGCAATCCAACGAAGGGAGTTCAAGCATGCGTGCTCGAGCGACAGGGAGTTGTTTGTCCTGTGGGGTGGAAGATCTGGCCGGCGAGCTGCCGGTGCTCGAGCTCGTGACGGACCACCCCCGCCCATCCGCGCTGTCGTTGCGCCGCGCCTCGGTGTCCCGCACGCTGCCCGCTCACCTCGCTCCGGCGCTCGAGGCCGTGAGCCGGCGGTCGAGCACGACGCTCTTCGTCACCCTGCTCTCCGCCCACGCCGCCTTGCTGCACCGCCACACCGGGCAGAGCGACATCCTGATCGGCGCGCCCTTTCCGCGCGGCGGCCGCGCGCAGGGCTGGGAGCCCGGGGACGGGCCTCATCACCCGCTCGTCGTCCGCGCCCGCTTCCACGAGGAGCCGAGCTTTCGCGCGCTCCTCGCGCAGATCGCCGCGCAGGTCGCCTCCGCCGAGGCCCGCGGCCCCGCGCCGTTCGACGCGCTCCTCGCGCGGCTCGGGCTGGCCGAGGACGCGAGCCGACATCCGCTGTTCCAGACCACCTTCGCGCTCGATCCCGGCGGCGACGGCGCGGCGGGGCCCACCGCGACCGGGTTCTCGCGCGCCCGCGCGGCCGTGCCCGTCGAGCTGTCGCTGTCCGTGGCGGCGTCCGACCGAGGGCTCGCCGCCACGATGGCGTACAGCGCCGACCTGTTCGATCCGGGGACCATCGAGCGGATGCTGGGCCACCTGCACCTCTTGCTCGCGGGGCTCGCGGAGGACGCCGAGCGGCCCGTCGCCGACGTCCCGCTCCTCACGCCGGAGGAGCGGCGCCGGGTGACCCTGGAGTGGAACGCGACGCGGAGCGCCTACCCGCGCGACGCGTGCATCCATGAGCTCTTCGAGGCGCAGGTCGCGCGGGCGCCCGGCGCCGTCGCCGCCGTCGACCGCGGCGAGACGCTCACGTATGGCGAGCTGAACCGCCGCGCCAACCGGCTCGCTCACTGGCTCTCGGCGCGGCGCGCGGGCGCCGAGCTGCGCGTGGCCGTCTTCGTCGAGCGGTCGCTCCGCACGCTCGTCGCGCTGCTCGGCGTCCTCAAGGCCGGCGGCGCCTATGTCCCTCTCGACCCGGGCTACCCGGCGCAGCGGCTGCGCTCCATGCTCGAGGACGCCGAGGCGAGCATCCTCCTCGGGGAGCGCGCGCACGCGACGAGGCTCGGCTTCCGCGGAGAGGTCATCGACCTCGACGAGGCGTGTCGCGGGCCCGGCGACGAGGGGAACCCGGCCCGCCGGGCGACGGCGACCGATCTCGCCTACGTGATGTTCACCTCCGGGTCGACCGGGCGGCCCAAGGGGGTCGCCGTCCCGCACCGGGGGGTCGTCCGCCTCGTCAAGCAGACCAACTACGTGGCGCTCGGCCCATCGGATCGGGTGGCGCACGCCGCGAGCCTCTCCTTCGACGCGTCGACGTTCGAGATCTGGGGGGCGTTGCTCAACGGCGCCCGCCTCGTCCTCGTGCCGCACGAGACGCTGCTGTCGCCGGAAGGGCTGCCGGCGCTCGTCCGACGCGAGGGGATCACCGTCATGTTCCTGACCACCGCGCTCTTTCACCAGATCGCGAGCGCGAGCCCGGGCGCATTTCGGGGGCTCTCGTACCTCGTCGTCGGCGGGGACGCGCTCAGCCCGAAGCTGGCCAGCGACGTGCTCACGCGCTGCGCTCCAGCGCGCCTCGTGAACGGCTACGGCCCGACCGAGAACACGACGTTCTCCACGGCGCACCTCGTGCGCGCGATCCCCGAGGGCGCCGTGCGCGTGCCGATCGGGCGGCCCATCGCCAACTCGCGCGTCTACGTGCTCGACGGCCGGCGCAGGCCGGTGCCCGTGGGCGTCCCGGGAGAGCTCTACGTCGCCGGCGACGGGCTGGCCCGGGGTTACCTGAACCGGCCCGAGCTGACGGCCGAGGCGTTCATCCAGAACCCTTTGCCCGAGGAGCCCGGGGATCGCCTCTACAGGACGGGCGACAGGGCCCGCTACCTGCCCGACGGATCCATCGAGTTCCTCGGGCGCATCGACGCCCAGGTGAAGATCCGCGGCTTCCGCGTCGAGCTCGCGGAGGTCGAGGCCGCGCTCGCCGCGTGCCCCGCCGTGCGCGACGCCGTGGTCGTGGCCCGGGAGCACGCGCCCGGCGACAGGCGCCTCGTGGCCTACGTCGTCGCGAGCGCGGGCGCGCGGCGCGGCCCGGCGCGCGGCGAGCGCGGCGCGGCCCAGCGCGCGGCCGACGGGGAGGACGCCGGCGCCTCGCCGCGCGATCTGTCGAGGATCCTGCGCCGGTACCTGCAGGAGCGGCTGCCCGCCTACATGATCCCCGCCGCGTTCGTCGCGCTGCCGTCGCTGCCGCTCTCGCCCGGCGGGAAGGTGGATCGCCGGGCGCTCCCGGCGCCTCCCCGCGACGCGCGCCGCGCCGGCGCGCCGGCGGAGCTCGGCACCCTGCTGGAGCAGCAGGTGGCGAGGATCTGGGCGGAGGTCCTCGACACCGACCGGATCGAGGCCCACGCGAGCTTCTTCGAGCTCGGTGGGGACTCGCTCTCCGTGGCGCAGGTGCTGCTCCGCGTGAAGGCGGCGTTCCAGGTCGACGTGCCCGCGCGCCGGCTGTTCGAGTCGCCGACCGTCGCCGGCCTCGCCCGCGCCGTGGAGGAGGCGCGCCGCGACGGGGCGCGCGGCGCCGCGGCGGGGGCGCGCCGCGCGATCGACCTGCGCGCCGAGGCCGTCCTCGATCCCGACATCCGCCCTCGCGGAGCGGCCGTCGACGCGAGCGCGCCGCCGCGCGACGTCTTCCTGACCGGCGCCACGGGGTTTCTGGGCGCCTTCCTCCTGCGCGAGCTCCTCGAGCGGACCTCCGCGACGGTGCATTGCCTCGTCCGCGCCCCGGACGCGGAGGCGGGCCTCTCGAGGATCCGGCGGGCGCTCGAGGCCTACGGGATCTGGGAGCCCGCCCTCCGCGCGCGGATCGTCGCGGTGCCCGGCGATCTCTCGCGGCCGCTGCTCGGGCTCACCGCGGCCGGGTTCGAGGCGCTCGCGGCGCGCGTCGACGCGATCTACCACGCTGGCGCGGAGGTCAACTACATCAAGCCGTACGCGTCCCACAAGGCGGCCAACGTGCTCGGGACGCAGGACGTCCTGCGGCTCGCCTGCCACTGCCGGACCAAGCCCGTCCACTACGTGTCGACGATCGGCGTGCTCGGCCACATCGGCTTCTTCACCGGAGTCCGGACCGTGAAGGAGAGCGACGATCTCGAGTGCTCGGCGGACTACCTGCACACGGACATGGGCTATTCCCAGAGCAAGTGGGTCGCGGAGAAGCTCGTGTGGCTCGCGCGCTCGCGGGGCGTGCCGGTCACCGTCTTCCGCCCCGGATTCATCACGGGTCACAGCGAGACGGGCGCCGCGAACCTGAGCGACTTCGCGAACCGGATGATCCGGGGGTGCCTCGCGATGGGCGCGGCCCCGGATCTACCGGAGCAGAGCAAGGAGTTCGTGACGGTCGATTACGTCAGCCAGGCGATCGTGCACCTGTCCTGCCGGCAGGGGTCGCTGGGGAAGGTGTTTCACCTGGTGCCCGCGCCGTCGCGGCGGCTCGACCTGAACGGCTTCTTCGATCTGCTCGGCGCCCATGGTTATCCGCTGGAGCGCCTGCCTTACGCGCGGTGGCGCGAGGCGCTCCTGAAGGAGGCCCGGCGTTCGCGCGACAACCCGTTTCTGCCGCTCCTGCCCATGCTGACCGAGGAGGTCCACGGCGGCCGGACCCGCTGGGAGATGCAGGAAAAGATGCCCGCATTCGATTGCCAGAACACCCTCGACGGGCTGGCCGGGACATCCATCGAGTGCCCTCCCATGGACATGCGGCTGCTCGACACGCTCCTCGCCTACCACGTGCGCAGCGGGCACCTGAGCGCGCCGGCCTCACCCGGGAGCGACGTGCGCCCCCGGTCCGGCAAGTGGATGGCGCGAAATATCCCAAGTGGACGGTAGGCCCAGCGGGGGCGGGGGATCTGAGGGCATTGCCGGAGGGGCCAGAGCGCAGGCGGGCAAACGATAGAGCGCCCGCCGGAGCGCCGGCCCCGGAGGCGATGCCCTCAGACCCCCCGCCCCCGCTGGGCCGGGCCATCGTCGAGGCCCCCTGACGCCCTGAGGAGACGCGCCTGGAGGACGCGGCGCGCCTACCCGCGATCCTCCTCGCGCCGCACTTTCACCGCGCACGCCTTGTAGGACGGCTGGCGCGAGTACTGATCGAACGCCGGGAACGTCAGCTTGTTCGTCACCTCGTAGTGCATCGGGATGAACAGCTCCCCCGGCTGCACCGAGTTCGTGATGAACGCCCGCGCCTTGATCTCCGCCCGCCGCGACGCGACGACCACCCACTCATTCATCGCCACCCCGAGCCTCCTCGCGTCCACCGGGCTGACCTCGACGTAGATCTCCTTCGGATAGAGCCGCCGCAGCACCGCGGACTTCTTCGTCCGCGTCTGCGTGTGCCACTGGCTGGAGCTCCCTCGCCCCGTGAGCAGCGTGAACGGGTACTGCTCGTCGGTCGGCTCCGGCAGCGGGCGCGGCGCCTGGAACGCGAATTTGGCCCGCTGATCCGGCCGGAAGAACCGCCCGTCCTCGAACAGCCGCCGCTCGTTGTCCTCGGGCTCCGCGCCCTCGGGGAACGGCCACTGGATGCCCCCCCGCTCGTCGATCATCGCGTAGTCCCTGATGCCCGAGATATCGCAGGGCTGCCCCTTCGACAGCCGCTTCAGGATGTGGAAGACGGCCTCCGGGCTCCTCCACTCCTTGAACAGGTCGCCGCACCCCCAGTACTGGGCGATGAGCTGGAAGATGTGAAAATCGGCCAGCGCCTGGCCCGGCGCCCGCGCGACCTTCTTGACCAGGCCGATGCGCCGCTCCGAGTTGATGAACGTCCCTTCCTTCTCGGCCCACGACGCCGCCGGGAGCACGAGGTGGGCGCGCTCCGCCGTCTCCGTCGTCGTGAACATGTCCTGCACCACGAGGAACTCCAGGCGGCCGAGCAGCTCGTGCAGGTCCTCCTGGTTGATCCACGAGTGGGCCGGGTTCGTCGCGATGATCCAGAGCCCCTTGATCTTCCCCTTCAGGATGCCCTCGATGATCCGATCGTAGGCCAGGCTGTTGCGGCTCGGGATGACCTCCTCGGGGATGTCGAGGAGCTCGGCGACCTCCCTCCGGTGCTCCTCCTTCGTGAAGTCGCGCCCGGCGAACAGGCCCGTCGTGTTGCTGAACATCCGCGAGCCCATCGCGTTGCACTGGCCCGTGATCGAGTTCGCCCCCGTGCCGGGCCGGCCGATGTTCCCCGTCATCAGCGCCAGGTTGATCAGCGACTGCGCGACCCGGACGCCCTCGTGGCTCTGGTTGACGCCCATGGTCCACCAGAACGACACCCGCTTGCCCCGGTGGATCGTCTCCGCGAACGACGAGAGCTGCTCCTCGCTGAGCCCCGTCGCCTCGGACACCCGCGCCGGCGTGAAGCCCTCGACGTGCGCCTTGAACGCCTCGAAATCGACCGTGTGCTCGCGGATGAACGCCTCGTCGATCCACCCCCGCTGGATGAGCAGGTGCGCGATGCCGTAGAACAGCGACAGATCCGACTTCGGCCGGAGCGCGTAGTGCGCCGTCGCCGCCATCGCCGTCTCGGTCTTGCGCGGATCCACGACGAGGATCGCGGGGCGATTCCTGTTCTTGCACAGCCGCTCCCACATGATCGGGTGGGCGATGCAGAGGTTCGAGCCGACGAGCACCACCACGTCGGACTCCTCGAAATCACGGTAGGTGTAGGGCGGCGCGTCGAAGCCGAACGCCTCCTTGTAGGCGACCACGGCCGTCGCCATGCACTGCCGGGTGTTGCCGTCCCCGTGCAGCATGCCCATGCCGAACTTGGCGAGCGCCCCGAGGAACGCCATCTCCTCGGTGACGATCTGCCCGGTGCTGATGAAGGCGACCGACCCCTTCCCGTGCGCCTCCTGGATCGCCTTGAAGCGATCGACGAACGTGCGGAGCGCGACGTCCCACTCCACCCGCTCCAGCTTCCCGCGCGCGTTCCGCAGGAGCGGCGCCGTGGCGCGGTCGCTCGCCCGGAGCGGCGTGAGCGCCTCCCAGCCCTTCGGGCACGCCATCCCCAGGTTGACGGGATAGTCGGTGTTCGGCGTGAGGTTCACCGCCTCCCCGTCCTTCAGGTGGATGTTCAGCCCGCACCCGGTCGAGCAGAAGCCGCACACCATCGTCGTCGTCTGATCGGGCTTGAGCCGCGCCGGCACCCTCCCGAGGCCGAACTCGCCGGGCGTGAGCAGCAGCTCGCGCGTCAGCGGGCCGTTCCGCTGCAGGAGGATGTTGTCGCTCACCTTGCGCTCCGGAGGCGTCGTGCTCGCCGGAGACGGCCTGTTCGCGTCGCGGGTGGTCATCAGGAGAGCCCTCCGGGCATCTTGGAGGCGGGCGCGGCGGCGAAGAAGAGATACCGCTCGAAGAGCTCCCCCGAGAGGCAGAACAGGAACGCGACGACCGCCATCGCCATGAGCGCCTCCGAGCTGATGCCGCTGTCCGGCGCGGCGAAGAGGCTGAGCGCCGGCAGGACGATGCCGCCGAGCGCCCCGCACGCGAAGCGCCACGCCGTCGCGCCCTGGAGCTCCCCCGTCATCAAGATCGCGCTCCGCTTCAGCGTCGAGTGGCTCCGCTTGCGGAGGTGCCGGAATATCGAGAGCTCCACGAGCAGCTTGAGCGCCGTCGTCACGCAGAGGAACGCGGAGAGCGCGCGGAAGCCGCCCGTCAGGAGCAGCGCCGCGTGCTCGCGGCTCGAGAGCAGCGCGATCATGAGGATGGTCGAGCTGCCGAGCACGGCCGCGGTGGCGGCGAACTTGAAGCCGGTCAGGGCTCCTCGCCAGTGCTCCCGCTGCGTCGCCGCGTACACCATCACCGAGCAGAAGACCCCTAACATCCCGCTCAGCGCGACCGTATAGGAGAGCGGGCCCTGCAGGTGGCGGAGCGGGAGCAGGGCCGGGAGCGCCGGCATGGACGCCACCCAGAACGAGGCGGCGTAGAGCGTCCCGGCGCCCGCGAAGAGCGAGAAGCCGAGGATCTCCCGGCTGAGCCAGGACGTCTTGAGCCCGAGGAACGCCCGGAACGCGTATTGCGGGCGCCCCAGGTGGAGCAGGCTCGCCGCCAGCGCCGCGAGCCCGAACACGAGCGCGAAGGTGGCGCTGTGGCCGCCGAAATCCTGGGTCGCCTGCTCTCCGAGCGCCTTGTTCAGCGCCAGGCTGACGCAGAAGGCGCCCACCGAGAGCTGGGTCAAGACGAGCATGATGACGAGCGGCGGGTGGGAGTGCTCC
This sequence comes from Sorangium sp. So ce1036, assembly GCF_051369805.1. Taxonomy (NCBI): domain Bacteria; kingdom Pseudomonadati; phylum Myxococcota; order Polyangiales; family Polyangiaceae; genus Sorangium; species Sorangium sp. So ce1036. The sequence goes on along the minus strand of NZ_JBBMOX010000002.1, from coordinate 606,862 downwards.
CGGTTCACCTCGTAGAAGTCCGCGGGCAGCATGTTGCGCGGGAACGACCGCTTCGTCTTGTAGCTGGTCGTCGGGAGCGTGTGGCCCGGCGCCGGCGCCCCCGGCAAGAAGATGTTCGCCTCGCTCTCCTGCACCGCGTTCGCCTGATCGACGACCGTGATCCGGATGGCGCCGTTCGGGCACGACTGCACGCACGCCGGGGCCTCGTCGTTCGCCAGCCGGTCGCTGCACATGTCGCACTTGCGCACGATCCCCCGCTCCGGGTTGAACTTCGGGGCGTCGTAGGGGCACATCAGGATGCAGTACTGGCAGCCGATGCACTGGTCATCGAGGTGCTTGACGATGCCGGTGACGGGGTCCTTCTCGTACGCCTTGACCGGGCAGCCCGACATGCACGCCGGGTCCAGGCAGTGGTGGCACGAGGTCGTCACGCTCTGCTGCGCGGGCGCCTGCGGCGTGCCGCCGTGGAGCAGCCCCACCGACCGCCACACCTCGGACTCGTCGAGCCCGTTCAGGCTGTGGCACGCGGTGACGCACGCCTTGCACGCGGTGCAGGCGTCGAGGTCGACCTCGAAGGCGTACTGCTGCCCCGGCTTCGGCCGCTCGAGGGGGATGAGATCGCGGTAGTACCTGGACTGGGCCGGGAGCGCGTGCTCCTCGTGCAACCGCGAGAACCGCTCGACGGCGGTGAGCTCCTGCTGCTGCTCGAGGAGCGCCTCGAGCAGCTTCTGGTTGCTGTCCTGGCGCCTCTTCGGCGAGTTGACGACGGGCAAGCGAAAATGGGTGTCAGACACCTTTGCGACGCTCATCGAAAGTTCCTGTCTACCCCGCGCGGAAACCCAGTCCGGAGGACTTCAGGAGACACACCGCGAGCGCCTGCGTGTCCGCCGCGAGGATGAATGTGGCGCTGCTCCCGGATCCCACTCAACCCGCTCGCCGATCGGGCGGCTGCGCCGCCGCCTGGACCTCGACCCGCCCGCCCCGGACCCGCACCGGGAACACGGGGACGCGCACGCCCGGGTCGTCCAGGCACTGGCCGGTGCGCAGATCGAAGCTCTGCTTGTAGATCGGCGAGGCGATCTTCGGGACCCCCCCCTTGTCGCCGACGATGCCGCGGGAGAGGACGAACGCCTTGCTGAACGGGTCGAAGTTGCTGAGGGCGTAGATCTCCTCGCCCTCGCCGACCCGGACCACGGCGATCTGGCGCTTGCCCACGAGCGCGCAGACGCCCGTGCTCGGGATGATGTCCTCGACCGCGCAGACATCGACCCAGCCCTCGGTCGTGCCCTCGTCGCGGAGCGCCTCCGGATGCCGCTCGTTCATGCTCGATTCCCTGAAAAGGCCGATGTTCATGGTGCTAGATCATCTCCTCGACGGCGGTCGCCTTCTCCTTCCACGCCGCCGGACGGTGCTGCGCCCGCTCGCTGACGAAGACGATGCTCCGGTCGGGCTCCCTGGCGTTCACGAAGGGGCGGAACTGCTTCAGCTTCTCCTCATCGTTGATCGCGGCCTTCCACTCGCACTCGTACGTGGCGATGATGTGGGCCATGTCCCTCTCGAGCTCCTCGCAGATCCCGAGCGAGTCCTCGATGATGACCTGCTTGAGGTAGTCCATGCCGCCCTCCAGGTTGTTGAACCACGTGGCCGTGCGCTGGAGCTTGTCGGCCGTGCGGATGTAGAACATCAGGAAGCGGTCGAGGTACTTGAGGACCGTCGCCTCGTCGAGATCCGCGGCGAAGAGCTGGGCGTGCTGCGGCTTCATCCCGCCGTTGCCGCAGAGGTAGAGGTTGTACCCCTTCTCCGTGGCGATGATGCCGAAGTCCTTGCCCTGCGCCTCGGCGCACTCGCGCGCGCAGCCCGACACCGCCGACTTCAGCTTGTGGGGGCTGCGCAGCCCCTTGTAGCGGTTCTCCAGGGTGATGGCGAAGCCCACGGAGTCCTGGACGCCGTAACGGCACCACGTGCTGCCCACGCACGACTTCACGGTGCGGAGCGCCTTGCCGTAGGCGTGCCCCGACTCGAAGCCCGCGGCGATGAGCTCGGCCCAGATGTCGGGGAGCTGCTCCAGGCGCGCGCCGAACAGGTCCACGCGCTGGCCGCCGGTGATCTTCGAGTAGAGGTTGTACTTCTTCGCGACCTGCCCGAGGGCGATGAGCTGCTCCGGCGTGATCTCGCCGCCCGCCACGCGCGGGACCACCGAGTAGGTGCCGTCGCGCTGGACGTTGGCCATGAACCTGTCGTTCGTGTCCTGCAGCGGGAGGTGCCGCTTGCTCAGGATGTGCTCGTTCCACGTCGAGGCGAGGATCGACGCCACCGCGGGCTTGCAGATCTCGCACCCCTTGCCCTTCCCGTGGCGGGCGAGCAGGTCGTCGAACGACCTGATCTCGTGGACCCGGATCAGGTGATAGAGCTCCTGACGCGAGTAGCCGAAGTGCTCGCAGATGTGGTTGTTGACCGCGACGCCGGCCTTCTTGAGCTCCTTCTTCAGGAGGTCGGTGATCAGCGTGGTGCAGGAGCCGCAGCCCGTGCCCGCCTTGGTCTGCCCCTTGATCGCGGCGACCGTGTGGAGCTTGTCATCGCAGATGGCCGAGCAGATGGTCTTCTTCGTGACGTTCAGGCACGAGCAGATCGTGGCCGAGTCGGGCAGCGCCTCCACGCCGAGGCCGGCGGGCTTCGCGCCGTCGCGGGGCGCGACGATGAGATCCTCGGGGTGCGGCGGGAGCGCGATCTTGTTCTGCACGAGCTGGAGCAGCTGCCCGTAATTCGAGGCGTCGCCGACCATGATGCCGCCGAGCAGCAGCTTGCCGTCCGCGCTGACGACGAGCTTCTTGTAGACGTTCGACGTCGTGTTCATGAAGCTGATCACGCGCGCGCCCGGCTGCGCGGCGAAGGCGTCGCCGAAGCTCGCGACGTCCACGCCCATCAGCTTGAGCTTCGTGCTCATGTCGAAGCCGCCGAACCTCTCCTCTCCGCCGGTGAGGGCGTCGACGGCGACCCGGGCCATGTGGTAACCCGGCGCGACCAGGCCGTAGAGCTGGTTGTTGAAGCTCGCGCACTCGCCGATCGCGAGGATGTCCGGATCGGACGTCTGGCAGCGCTCGTCGATGGCGACGCCGCCGCGGTTGCCGAGCGCGAGCTCGCACTTCCGGGCGAGCTCGTCCCTCGGGCGGATGCCGGCCGAGAAGACGATCATGTCCGTCGCGAGCTCGCTCTGGTCGGCGAAGAGCATCCTCGCCACCCGGCCGCGCTCGGCCACGATCTCGGTGGTCGACATGTTCGTGTGGACCTCGACGCCGAGCGCCTCGATCTTCCGGCGGAGGATCATGCCGCCGGCCTCGTCGACCTGGAGCGCCATCAGCCGCGGCGCGAACTCGACCACGTGGGTCGCGAGGCCCATGTTCTTGAGCGCGTTGGCCGCCTCCAGCCCGAGCAGCCCGCCCCCCACGACCACGCCGACCCGGGCGACCTTCGCGTGCGCCTGCATCGCCTCCAGGTCCTCGATCGTCCGGTAGACGAAGCAGCCTTTCGCGTCCCTGCCCTTGATGGGCGGGACGAACGGGTACGAGCCGGTGGCGAGGACGAGCTTGTCGTAATAGACCGTCTTCCCCTTCGCGGAGGTCACGCACCTCCGCCGCCGGTCGATGGCAACGGCCTTGTCGCCGAGGAGGACCTGGACCCCCGCCTCTTCGTAGAGGCCGGGCTTCACCATCGACAGATCCTCGGCCGATTTGCCGCTGAAGAAGGCGGACAGGTTCACCCGGTCATAGGCAAGCCGCGGCTCCTCGCAGAAGGTCGTGATGTTCCATTCGCGCAGGAAGCCGCCGAGCACCATGTTCTCGATGAACTTGTGCCCGACCATGCCGTTCCCGATAACGATGAGGTCCTTCTTCTTGCTCATGCACCCGCCTTGCTGGGCCTGGTGACGCACGCTCACGCCACGTTCACTCCGCCATCCGGGTGATTCGCCGGACGGATCCCGGACTTCATGGGTCTACTGTGACCCCTGTTTCACGGTTGTTTCGCAGCGATGAATTGTCGCCCCCGCCGCGCGCCCTCATCGGGCGCGCGTCACCCTCGGCCCCTGTTTGGCCCCTGTTTCCTGCATGTTTCGCGGTCACCGAGGCGCGCATTGCAGTCCTGCACTGGGCGTCCACACCTACACCGATGAATGGAAATGGGCGCACCGCGCGAGTCACGTCCGTCCGTTTCAACCACGTTTCGCGCCCGGACCGGATGCAGTGGAGTCCGTCCGTCTCACGCTTCGCGCCCGGCTCGGATGCAATGGAATCCGGCCGCGCACGGCGGGGCACGGCCGAGGGGGGAGGAGGGCGGGGGGTGCTCACTGGAGGGGCTTGCGTGGAGGCGAGCCACAAAAGGGGCTCGCCGGAACGCAAGCCCCGGAGGTGAGCACCCCCCGCCCTCCTCCCCCCTCGGCCGAGCGGGGCGCCTCCCTCGGCCGAGCGGGGCGCCTCCCTCGGCCAAGCGTCGCAGACAGACGATCAGCCCGGCCGGCTCGCCCTGGCCACGAGCTCGAGGAGCTGGTCCGAGGCGACCGGCTTGGTGAGGTGCGCGTCGAAGCCGGCCTCCCGCGAGCGCCGGCGGTCCTGGTCCTGGCCGTAGCCGGACACGGCGGCGATGTAGGCGTGCTGGAGCTCGGGGGCGGCGCGCAGCCGCCGGACGACCTCGTAGCCGTCCATCCCGGGCAGGCCGATGTCGAGCAGGATGAGATCGGGCCTCCCGGCGCGGGCCTCCTCGATGGCCGCGGGCCCGTCGTGCGCCATCGCGACCGTGTGGCCGTGGAGCTTGAGGATGCGCCGGAGCCCGTCGGCGGCGTCCACGTTGTCGTCGACGAGCAGCACCCGGAGCGCGGCCCCGCCGGCGCTCGGCGCCTCGCTCCGGCGCGGCGCGGGGGCCTCCTCGGCGGCCCCCGCGAGCGGGAGCCAGACGCTGATGGCGGTGCCCTCGCCGGCGCCGGCGCTCCGCGCCTCGACGCGCCCGCCGTGCAGCTCGGCGAGCCGCTTGACCAGCGTGAGCCCGACCCCGAGGCCGCCCTGCGACCTGTCGAGCGTGCGGCGCGCCTGCATGAACGGCTCGAAGACGTGCGGGAGCAGCTCGGCGGGGATGCCGACCCCGGTGTCGACCACCTGGAGCCACGCCTCGCCGCCCTTCGCCTCGCAGGCGAGCGAGACGCGGCCGCCCGGGTTCGTGTACTTGATCGCGTTGTTGAGGAGGTTCACGACGACCTGCTCGAGCCGCACCCGATCGCCGTGCACGAAGACCGCCGGCTCCACCGACACGCTGAGCTCGTGCCCGCGCTGCTGGAGGAGCGGTCGCGCCGACTCGACCGCGGCCTCGACCACGGCGCCCACCTCGAGCCGCTCCCGCTTCAGCGCGATCTTGCCGCGGGTGATCCGGGAGACGTCGAGCAGATCGTCGACGAGCCGCACGATCGTCTTCACCTGCCGCTCCAGGATCGCGAGGATCTGCTGGTCGTCGCGCTCGCCGCGATCGCTCATGTTCATGCGCAGGAGCTCGAGGCCGGTGGTGATGGGCGCGAGGGGGTTCCGGAGCTCGTGCGAGAGCATGGCGATGAACTCGTCCTTGCGCCGGTCCGCCTCGTAGGCCTCGCGGTAGAGCCGGGCGTTCTCGAGGGCGACGCGCCGCTCGCGCTCGATGATGGCGGCGCGCTCCTCGTGCAGGCGGGCGCGCTCGATCGCCTGCGCGCACTGGCGCGACATCGCGACCAGGAACTCCCGCTCCTCCTGGTCGAACGGGCGCGGCTCCGCGAAGCTCAGCCCGAGCACGCCGATCGGCCGGTCCTGGACCAGGAGGGGGACGCAGCAGAGCGAGGTGGTGGTGACGGTCAGCTCGCCGGCCGCGAACGCCGGGTACCGCGCGCAGAGCTCGTCGCGCGAGCGCAGCCAGAGCGGCGCGCCGGCCCGCATGGCCTCGGCCAGCGGGAGATCCGCGGTCACGGGCAGCTCCCGGTAGCGCTCGACGGCGGCCTCCGGGTAGCCGACGGCCGCGAGGCACTCGAGGACGTCGCCCGCGGCGACGACGATCGTCCCGGCGTACGCGCCCGCGGCCGCGATGCCCTGGTCGATGACGACCTCCGCCACCGCCTCGCTGGTGAGCGCGTCCGCGAGCGCCGCCGTGATGCGCTGGAGGCCGGCCATGCGCTGCGCGGCGCGCTCGGCGGCCCGGCGCGCCTCCTGCTCGGCCAGCAGGCGCGCTGTCTCCTGCTCGGCCAGCGGGCGCCCCTGCCCGGCGTCCAGGATCGGGCCCGGCGGGGCGCCCGAGCTCGGGCCTTCGCTGGTGCGAGGCGTGGTGACGGCATCCGGCCTGCGCATCTGGATCCATGCATATCTGCAATCGGCGCTCATGGCCACAGGCCGCGCCGCGCGATCGGGGCCGCGGCGCGATCGGGTATGATAGGGTCGCGGCGATGCGGATCCTCGTTGTCGGCGCGGGCGCCGTGGGCGGTTATTTCGGGGCGAGGCTCGGCCTCGCGGGAGAGGACGTGACCTTCGTGGCGCGCGGCGCGCACGCCGAGGCGATGCGGTCGCGCGGGCTCGTGCTGCGCACGCCGGCCGGCGAGCTGCGCACGCCGCCGCTCCGCGTCACCGAGCTCGACGGGGCGCGCGGGCCGTTCGATCTCGCGCTCGTGGCCGTGAAATGGCCGTCGCTCGCCGCCGTGAGCGCGGCGCTCCCGGCGCTGCTCGCGCCCGACGGCCTCTGCGTGCCGCTCCTGAACGGGCTCGACTCGGAGGACGCGGTCGCGCGCGATCTCGGCGCGTCGCGCGTGATCGCCGCCGTCGCGTTCATGTCCGCGAGCCTCGCCGGCCCTGGCGAGATCCACACGGTCGCGCCGACGCGCGCCGGCCTCGCGCCCTACCGTCCCGGGCAGGAGCCGCGGGTCGAGGCGGTCGCCGCGCTGCTCGAGCGCGCGGGCATCCCGGTCCGCCGGGCGTCGGATCACCGCGCGATGCTCTGGGAGAAGATGGTCTGGAACGCGCCGTTCAATGCGATCTGCGCGCTGACCGATCAGCGCGCCGGCGTGGCGGCGGAGCGGATGGAGGACCTCGTCCGGGCGGGGATGCTCGAGGTGATCGCGGTCGCGCGCGCGGAGGGGACGGACATCTCCGGGGCGATCGCGGATGCGATGATCGCCATGACCCGCAAGGAGTACCCGCTCACGGAGCCGTCGATGCTCCAGGACGTGCGCGCCGGCCGCCCCACGGAGGTCGACATCCTCCAGAGCGCCGTGGTCGACCGCGGCCGCCGGGCCGGCGTCGACACGCCGGTGCTGCGCACGCTCGCGGCCCTGCTGCGCGGCCTGGCGCCGCGCCCGGCGGCGCCCGCGAGCGCCGGATAGGCCCGCCCGGGGTTGCTCCCGCGCGCTCCTCCGTGGCCGCGCGGGGCCCCTCGCCGCGGGACGCCGCGAGCCCACCTCGTGGCACGGTCCTCGCCGCGAGCTCACCTCAGAACACGGTCCTCGCCGCGAGCTCACCTCAGAACACGGTCCTCGCCGCGAGCTCACCTCAGAACACGGTCCTCGCCGCGAGGCCCCTGCCCATGGGGAGGATCTGCACGCGCCCCACCTCCGTCACCGTGCGCTTCGCCGGGAACAGGAATCCGCCGAGGATCTGCAGCGCGCCGATGGCCTGACCGAGGCCGTCCGCCACGAGCAGCACCTTGTTCGTCGCCTCGTGGTTGCACGACCCCCTGCAGCGCCCGCGCGAGCCGAGGTCGATCCAGGGCCCCGCGACGGGCACCCAGAGGGCGCGGTCGGCCGGTTTGTCGCTGACGGCCGCGACGACGGTCGAGATCCCGTAGGTCGTACCGAGCACGGCGACGCCGCTCCAGATGAGCCCGCGATTCGGCACCGAGTCGGTGATCGTGACCGTGTCGCGCGCCCTCTCCTGCGCGCGCGCCGTCGAGGGCACACCGATCATCGCGACCGCCACGGCGGCGGCCGATGTGAAGAGAGCGAGCTTCTCCATGCGATCCTCCTGCCCCGGCGCGCAGGAGCAAGCAGGGTGCCGGCGCGACGTGCCCGGATCCGTTGTGTCGCTGCGGTGACGGGCGCACCCCGCCGCCCGATCCGTGTGGCGATCTGCCCCGCGTGAGACAGCGCGCCTCGTGCCTGACGCGAGGGCGCTCATGAAGGAGGGCTGGAGAGGAGGAAGTGATCTGTGGCGCGCGGGCCTCGTCGCCTCGCGAGCCCGCAGAGCTCGATGGAGGAGAAGAGGCCCAGTCCTGGAGTGCGGCGATCAGGCGCCGCCAGCGCCGTCAATGCCGCCAGCGCCGCCTTCGCCCGTGCCGCCGCCGGCCGTGCCGCCAGCGCCACCCTCGCCCGTGCCGCCGCCGGCCGTGCCGCCAGCGCCGCCCTCGCCCGTGCCGCCGCCGGCCGTGCCGCCAGCGCCGCCCTCGCCCGTGCCGCCGCCGGCCGTGCCGCCAGCGCCGCCCTCGCCCGTGCCGCCGCCGGCCGTGCCGCCAGCGCCGCCCTCGCCCGTGCCGCCGCCGGCCGTGCCGCCGGCGCCGCCCTCGCCCGTGCCGCCGCCGGCCGTGCCGCCGGCGCCGCCTTCGCCCGTGCCGCCGCCGGCGCCGCCCTCGCCGCCGGCGCCGCCCTCGCCCGTGCTGCCGTTGCTGAGCGGATATCTCGGGTCGAGGCAGAAGAAGCCGTCAGGCGTCTCGGCGCACTCTTCGGACGTCTCGCAATCGCTCTTCTCCTCGCACTCCTTCGGGTCGTAGGTGCAGAAGCCGTGGGTATCGAGGCCGAAGAACTCGCAGCGCCCCTGCGGCACCATGCAATCGGTGTGCGCCGTGCACGCCCTGGTGCAGAGACCGGCGTCGCTGACGCCGAGCGAGGCCCCGTAGACGCAAAGACCGTTCTCGATTCCGCCGCAGTCGGACTCGAACGGATCGCCGCCGAAGCTGCAGTACTGGGAGCACGCGCCGACGCCGCCAGGGAAGACCTCGCACAGCCCGGCGCACGCGTTCTCCTCGGCGTCCGGATCGCACGCGGCGCCCAGCGGCAGGCCTTCCGGCGGCTCGTCCACGCAGAAGCCGCTCCGGAGATCGCACTTGCGATCGCCGGAGCACTGGCTGTCGGAGCCGCAGGTCGGAAGGCAGAGCACCCCGATCTGGATGTCCTGACAGCGAAGCTCCTCACGGCCTTGACACTTGTACGGATCGAGATCGTCGGCGGCGCCCCGCAGCTCGGGCTCCCCGGGCGTGCAGCCGAGGTAGCATGCGCCCTCGAGGCAGAGGCTGCCGTCGCCCTCACAGTCGCTATCTTCTTCGCAGTCCTTCGTGCAATACCCGCCTGGCGGACCGCCCTCGGGGTCGGACTCCGGAAAGCAGACCCCATCCGGACCGCAATCGGCGTCCACCTCGCACGCGGCGCCGAGGAACTCCGCGACGCCCGGCGTGGTGGTGCCGGTGGACACGGTGCTCGTGGGCGTGGTGGTGCTGGTGGTGGTCGTGGCCGTCGAGCCCCCCCCGGCGCCGTCGTCCGGGTCATCGGAGCCGCAACCCATGAACCCCGCCGAGAAGGCGCCCGCGGTGAGCAGGATCGCCGAAATCCGTTGCACTTTCATCGCTGTCTCCCGAGCCAGGAGGCCCTGCCCACCGGGGGCGCGCCTTCATGTGGTTTACCGACAGTAACGGAATCGGTGCGGCTCCGCTACACCGGACAGACCGCGGCTCGCTCGAATCGCGCCCCCGTGGAAGCCGACAGCGCGGCAGGAGGGCGCCGCCCTGCAGAATGGCAGTCGAGTGGTCTCTCGATACTCCTTCAGGGGATCCCCGGACAGGAGTTCAGACCAATTACGTGATCACTGAAACATACCGCACGGCCCTCCGCTCCGCGCCGGTGAGCGGCCAGCGATACCGGTGGTCGCCCGCGGGCGCCCAGCCGGGGAGCGACGGCGGCTCGTCGCGGGCGAGCAGGACCCAGACCTCGCGGCGCGCCGGAGGCTCCCCCGCCGTGAGCGCCGCGCCGAGGGGCAGCCACGCCTCCGGGGCGAGCGTCGCGCGGGAGATCGCCACCTCGAACGATCGCCCCGCGCGCGCGAGGTCCTCGCCGCGCGCGCGCTCGACCCGGGGCGCCCGCGCGAGCTCGCCTTGCTGGACCAGGGTGCCGGTCGCCGTCCGCAGGAAGGCCACGCGTTTCTGGAGCGGCTCGACCAGCGTCACCTCCAGGTCGGGCCGCAGGAGGGCGAGCGGCAGGCCCGGCGCGCCCGCCCCGGTGCCGACGTCGACCACGCGCCGGCCCTCGGGCACGTGCTCCGAGAGGAGCCGCGCGTCCGCGAGCATGAGATCGGCAAGCTCCTCGGCGCTCCGCGCCGCGGTCAGGTCGACCTTCGCGTTCCACGCCGCGACGAGCTCGATCCAGCGCGCGAGCGCCGCGGGGGCGCGGGCGGGGAGGCTCGCCTCGCGACCGGCGAGCAACGCCGCGATCCGCTCCGCCATCCGTTCGGGGCCGCCCAGGTCCATGCGCGCAGTGGAGCACAGGACCCGGCGCCGGGGCACCCCTCCGGCGGCGGGAGGTGGGGGAGCTCGGGGGGTTCACTTCCGGGCGGCGGGAGGTGGGGGAGCTCGGGGGGCTCACTTCCGGGCGACGGGAGGTGGGGGAGCTCGGGGGGCTCACCTCCGGGGCTTGCGTTCCGGCGAGCCCCTGTCGTGGCTCGCCTGCACTCCAGCCCCTCCGGTGAGCCCCCCGAGCTCCCCCACCTCCTCTGATGCCAGCGCGGCGGTCAGCGGCCGTGGCGCGCGCCCGTGCGTCCGCCGCGACGGCCGCCGGGGGCCGCGGCGTCGCCGAGCGGCAGGGCGCGCTGGGCGCCGAGGTCGTAGATGAGGTGGCCGGCGCCGTCGATCCGGGCGGCAGGGTTCAGCGCGTGCGGGGCGCGGGCGCCGCGGCCGAGCAGGTGGACGACCGGGAGCCCGCGCGCCACGAGGGCGTCGGCGATGAGGCGGCGGTGGCACCGCCACCAGAGCGTCTCGGCGCACATCAGGGCCATGCGCCGGCCGGCCCGGGCCTCCGCCTCGAGCTCGGCGAGCGCGCGCTGGAAGGCGTCGGTCTCCATGTGATCGGCGTAGGCCCGGAAGCTCGCGTTCTCCCAGGCGAGGTGGGGCGAGCCCTCCCGCCCGGACCGCCGGCCGCCGAGGGTGTCGCCGCGGAAGACGTACGTCACCCCGAGCGGCGGCAGCGCGCGGGCGAGCGCGTCGCGCGACAGGTGCGGCGACCGGCTCGATCCCGGGAACCTCCGGACGTCGACCAGCGTGTCGGCCGACCCCTCGCCCAGGAGCTCGACGAGCTCTTCCAGGCTGCGCGTGCCATGACCCACGGTGAAGACGGTGCCCACGGGGAAAGCGTTGCGCGGCGCCCGCGGACCGGCAACGCCGGTTCCCCCCGCCCCGGACACCGGCCCCGTCGCGGCGGTCACCCGCACAGGAGACGGGCCCAGATCGGCGTTTTCGGCGCGGAAGCGCACTCCTGTGCGCTGAGCACCGAAAACGTCGAGATGGGCCCGTATCCGAAGCGGGTGACCGCCTATCTAGCCCATCGAGCGGAGCAGGTGCTCCAGCGCGCGGCGCTCCTCCGCGTCGGTCACCGACTTGAGCGCCCGGTTCACCTCGCCCACGGCCGCCGCCGCCAGGAGCGCGACGGCCGCCGGATCGGGCGCGCCGCGGGCGCGCAGCCACGCGAGCGCCTCGTGCTCGGGGTTGATGACGATCTGGCACCGGCTCGCGTCGTAACGAACCGGCCTCCCGGAGCGGCGCTCGACGACGGAGCGCACCGGGGCGCCCTCGAGGCCCATCTCGAGGACCGCCGCGAGCAGCGCCGCGGCGAGCGGGCTCTCCGCCTCCCCTTGCGGCCCGGCCACCGCGTCGAGCCGCGCGTCCCCGCCGCCGATCAGGTCGCGGACGCCGCGCCACAGCGCGGACGCCCACGCGCGCACGCCCCGCTCGGAGCGCGGCGCCCCCGCGGCGACCTCCACGGCCGGCACGCGCTCGGGGTCCTGCTGGGCCCCGAGGACGGCCTCGGCGCCGGGGACGCACGGCGCGCCCTCACCCCCCGTCGCTCCCTCGCCTCCCTGCGCGCCCTCGCCCCCCGCCGCGTCATCGCCTCCCTGCGCGCCCTCGCCCCCCGCCGCGATCCCCCCGGCCGGGGCCGGCGCGCTGGGCGCGCCGAGCTCGCGCAGCACGCCGGGGGCGGCGCGGTGGCGCAGCACCTCGACGAGCGGCGAGCCCTCGTCGAGCAGCACGAACGACGGCGCCCCGCCCGGAAAATCGCCGCCCGCGCCCCCGCGGCCGTCGGAGATCCACAGGCGGCGCCGCGCCGCGAGCTCCGCGCGGATCTCCGCCGGGCCGACGCGCTCCCCGGCGACGGTCCGCGCCGCGAGCGTGCCGCCCTCCAGCCGGTCGAGCAGGTGCAGGTTCCACAGGTACGGCGCCGCGGCGGGCTCGTCCGAGAGCTCGGCCGCCATCGACGCGGCGGCCTGCATCGCGAGCTCCGCGACCGCGTCCCAGCGCCCGCCCGGCGGCCAGACGAGGAGCATGCCCTCGACCGGCGGCCGCCCGATCACGCCGCCCGCGTCGCGATCGACGCGCAGCTCGCGCGGCGTGAACGCGCCGCGCAGCCCGCCCCCCGAGGCCCCGCCGGCGGCGCCCGCCGTGGGCGTCGCCACGAGCACCCGCGGCGCGCGCGGCCACCGCGCCGGCAGCCAGAGCACGCCGATCACGAGCAGGAGCTGCTGCCAGCCCTGGACCACGTCGACCCACCGGGTCGCGAGCGCGTCCGCGGGCGGCGCGAGCTCGGCGCGCAGCCACCGCGCCGCGGCCTCGCGCACCGCCCGCCGGAGCCGCTCCGCGTCCGCGCTCTTCCCGAGCCCGTCGAAGGTGTCGTTCGGCGCGAGCGCGTCGTCGTTGATCGCCGCGCACAGCGGCCACCCCTCGCCCGCGTCGATCGCGCACAGCGGGCGGCGCCCCACGTGCACCGCGATCTTCGCCGCGCCGGCGCGCTCCGGCACGAGCAACCCCATCTCGCCGTACGCCACGGGCTCGCCCGCCCGCGCGCCCGCCCACGGCTCGAACGGCGTGACCTCGAAGCACGCCGCGCGCGCGGCCTCGTCGAGGCCGATGGTGACGAGCGGCGGCGCCGCGAGGCGCGCCTCGGCCGCGAGATCGCGCGCGATCGCCAGGGTGGCGTCGTTGACGAGCACGGCGGTCGAGAGCTGCAGCCGCTCGGCCTCGCTGAGCCGGAGGACCGGCCGGCCGTAGCTCCGCTTCGGGTACGGCGGCGGCGCCGAGGTGCACAGCCACCCGGCGGCCGCCGCCCGCCGCAGATCGTCGAGCGACCAGTAGCGGCCCTCGATGTCCTGGAAGACCGGCGCGCTCGCGGCCCGCGCGACGAGGCGCTTGCCGGACGCCAGCGTCGTCAGCACCCCGCGGCGCGTGTGGCTCCGCGCGAACGGCGGCAGCTCGTCGAAGCGCGGCGCGAGCGAGATCAGGTAGCGGCCCGCGACCCGGGCGAGCTTCGTCAGCAGCGCGCGCGTCTCGGCCCGCGACGGGTCGTCCGCGCCGGTGCGGGCCACGATCCGCAGCGGGATCGGGAGCTCCGCCTCCACCCGGCGCTCCGCGCCGTCCGGCCCGACGAGGCGGACGTCCGACGCCGGCCCCTCGATGATCTCGAGCTCGCCCTCGGCCTCCCGGACGTGCAGCGCGGCGAGGCGCACCCTGAGCCGCGGGTGCGGCGGCGCGCCCGGCAGCACCGGCGCGCCGCGGACGCTCCGGGCGGCGGCGTCGCGCCGCGGCCCCTCGCCGGCGGCGGCGCGGCGCTCCCGCTCGAGGGCCGCGCGCCGCCGCCGCGCCGGCAGCCCGCCGTGCGCCATCGCGGCGCGCCCGCCGGCCCAGCGCAGGAACGCCGCGCCCTCCCGGTCGTCGCGGACGAGGACCGGGTACCACGAGAGCGTCTCGAAGCCGGGCGCCTCGTGGAGCACCGGGATCGACGATCTCCCCGGGTGCGCCGCCTCGATGGTCTCGAGCGAGCACGAGACCACCTCGCCGCGCGCGTCGAGCATGCGGAGCAGCGACAGGCGCCGGAGGCGCGCCCCGAGCTCGCCGAGGGCGGGCTCGACGGGGCTGCGCCGGGCCTGCTCCGCGATCGCCCGCGCGCAGTCGAGGAGGTAGGCCGTCACCCGGGTGTCCGGCCGCCCGCGGTCGCGGAGCGGGTCGCCCCGGAGGCCGAGCCGCGCGCGCGCCGCGCCGTCGCCCTCGAGCGCGGCCACGAGCGCCTCGCAGAGCTCGCGCTCGGCCGCGTGGACGGCGGCGTCGTTGCGCGGCGACAGGAGGCTGCCCCAGCCCCTGCCGGGCACGGCGGCGTCGTCGTCGATCGCGATCGCGACGGGGCCGAGCAGCGGCGCCCTGGGCGGCGCGGCGAGCGGCTGCGCGGCGTGGTGCCACGCCTCGGCCATCGCGTCGCTGGGCGTGACGAGCGCGACGGAGCCGGGACGGACGACCTCGAGGACCGGCGCGCCGGCGGCGCCGGGCCCCGCGAGCTCCTCCAGGGCCGCGGCGAGCGCGCGCCGGCGCGCGGGGCCCCGCGCCGCGAGCTCGTCCTCGGTGAAGAGCCCCGGCGTGTAGAGGACGAGCTCGCGATCCGGGAGCGCGGCGGCGAGCCAGTCGAGCTCGCGCTGCGAGGCGGCGAGCACGGGCCGCCCGTCGACCGCGCGCCCCCGCGCGTCGGGCGGCGCGACGCACAGGCCGCGCGACGCCCGCGCGAGCGCGGACAGGCCCTCCAGGCTCATGAACCGGCCCGTCACGAGCATGGGCCAGATCCGCGCCTTCAGCAGGCCCTCGAAGGCCGACGGCGCGAGGTCGTCGCCGGGCGGCGGCGTCACGCCGCCCTGGCCATCCGGGACGCCGAGGCGCGGCGGCGCGCAGAACAGCGCCCCGATCGCGGCCCGGAGCGGGGCGCGCAGGCGCGCGAGCTCGCGCTCGGACGGCGCGCCGCGCGCCGCCGCGCCCGGGAGCACGGGCCTCGGGCCGAACAGCCGCCGCGCCTCGCGGTCGGCGGCGGCGAGCGCGACCCGGAGGGCGTGGCGGACCGCGCGGAAGAAGCGCTCGTCGCGCTCGACGCCCTCGTAAGAGAAGCGGGGCCGGACGCGCCCCTCCCACGCGAGCGCGATCTCGACCGGCAGGGGGACGGCGGCCGGATCGAGCTCGACGGTCTCGAGGTGCCGCCCCTCGACGAACACGCGGACCTCGGCCCTGCGCCGGGCGTCGCCGTCGCCCGCGAACACGGCGAGCTCGCCGCGGAGGCCCGTGAGCGGGCCCTCGCGCTCGTGGAAGGCGGCGCGGAGCGCGTGCTCGGGGGAGGGCGGCACGACGGGCTCGCCGGTCGCGTGGCGGAGGAACGCCCTGCGGCGCTCGGCGCCGAGCCTGGCCTGCTCGAACATGACCTCGGCGTCGGCGAGCGGGAGCCCGGCGAGGGCGCGCTCCACGAGGCCCCCGCGGCAGCGGAGGACGTCGTGGGCCCAGGGGGAGAGCTCGTCCGGGAGGTCGGCGTCGCCGCGCAGGAGGAAGAGGGGCGACCCGTCGCGCGCGTCGAGCGACGCCAGGGAGACCGGCCGCCCGAGGCCGTCGCGGAGCAGCGGCAGCGCGCGCACGGCCTCCGCGGCGGCGGGCAGCGCGTCGCCCGCGCGCGCGGCGCCGGTCGCGACGCACGCGAACGCCGCGAGCGCGTCCTCGAGCCGGTCCGGCTCGAGGTCGACGACGGCGACGCTCTCGGGGACGGCGCCGTCGCCGCAGACGAGCGCGGTGAGCGCCGCGAGGGCGTCGAGCAGCGCGGCGGTGGCCGCCTCGCGGAGCAGCGGCCGGAGGGGCGCGTCCTCGCGCAGCGCCGAGCGCGACGCGTTGGTGGGCAGCTCGTCCGCGTCGGCGACGATGCGGACCGGGAGCTCGACGCCCTGGTAGGGCGCCGAGGGGAACCGCGGGGCGAAGCTCCAGCGCTGGCGGACGAGCCGCACGCCGCGCTCGAGGTAGTCGATGACGGGGAGGCCGGAGAGGGGTGGGGAGAGGGGTGGGGAGGGCGGTGGTGCGAGGGGTGCCGGGAGCGGCGTCGACAGCGGCGAGACGAGCGGCGACGAGCGCAGCGCGGCGCGCGACGACTGCGGCCCCGAGCGCGACGACTGCGGCCCTGAGCGCGACGACTGCGGCCCCGAGCGCGACGACTGCGGCCCCGAGCGCGACGACTGCGGCCCCGAGCGCGACGACTGCGGTCCCGAGCGCGACGACTGCGGCCCGGAGAGCGCGACGGCGCGGGAGCTCGGGACGGCCGCGTCGTCCGGCGCGCTCGGGGGCGCGACGATCTCCAGCGCCGCGCTGCGCACGCCGCGCACGCGGAACGGCACGCGGAGGAGCACGGCGCGCCCGAGGGTCGGCGACGCGCGGCGGAGCGGCTCGCCGCCGAGCGTGATCGGGATCGGGAAGTCGCCCGTCGCGGCGGCGAGGTGGCCGAGCTCGGGCGGCAGATCGCCCGTGATCGCCCGCTTCAGCACGGACCAGCCGAGCCGCCGCCGCACCTCGATCCGCATGCCGGACGCGGGCATGCCGGGCGGCCGCGGCACCTCGTCGCAGGCCGGGGCGGCGGCCGGGGCGAGCGGCTCGGCGGGCGCCTCGAGCAGGGCGGGCGTGAAGCGCACCCGGGCGCAGGTCGCCCCGGGGGCCTCGCCGGACGGGCCGCGGCCGGTCGTGAGCAGATCGACGCGCGCGGGGCGCAGCCCGAGCGCCGCGTTCACGCCGAGGGCGAGCAGGCGGAGCCGCCGGGACGGCTCGTCGGGCGTGGGGTTGAGCAGGTGGTCGAGGAGCCGCGTCAGGACGGGCGCGTCGAGCGGCTCGCCGTCGAAGGTCAGGGAGACGTCGTCGGCGTCGTAATCGAGGTCGATGCGGGTCGCGCCGCCGGCCGCGGCCGCGCGGACGAGCTCGAGCAGGTAGAGGTCCAGATCGACGAGCAGGTGCTCCCTGAGCTTCTGGACGGCGCGCCGGGCATCGACGCGGATCGCGCCGCGGGCGACGACACGGCTCACCGCGGGAGCCCCTGAGGTGCGCCGGGCGCGCCGTGGAGATCGCCCGCGCCGCGCGCGCTGCTCGCGGGCGCCTTCGCGCCGGGCGCCGCGCCCGGAGGCGCCTTCGCGCCGCGCGCGCTGCTCGCGGGCGCCTTCGCGCCGGGCGCCGCGCCCGGAGGCGCCTTCGCGCCGGGCGCCGCGCCGGCGGGCGGCGGCGGGCGCGCCGCGACGTCGAGGAGCCGGTCGCTGTCGTCGGGATCGAGCGGCCCCCTGGCCTCGACGAGCAGCGCGCGCGCGAGCAGGTTGCCGGCGGTGACGGCGTCGAGGGCGGCGCGCCTGCGCGCGAGCGCCACCGCGTCGCTCTCGACGTTGAGGTACAGCGTGTACCCGGGCCGCCAGCGCGCCGCGCAGCGGGCGACGTCGCGCGCCGCGTGGCAGGAGCGCCCGGGCCCGCCGGCGGCCTGCGCGCGCGCGGGCAGGAGGATCGCGCTGCGCTGCCGGAGCGCGCCGTCGATCTGGCAGAGGCGGACCCCGGCGACCGCGTGCCGGGCGCGGGCGAGCGCCTCGGCGACGACCGTGAGCAGCGCGGCGTCGCCCTCGGAGGCGCTCTCCGGCGCCTCGCGCACGAGCAGGTAGGCCGCGCGCACCTCCTCGATGCGCGCGAGCGGGAAGCACTGCGTGAGCAGCGAGAGGACGGCGGGGTGGCAGCACAGCACGACGGGCAGGCCGCCCTGCGTGACGGCCTCGGTGAGCGCGTCGGGCCGCTGGGCGACGAGCAGCGGCTCGCGCCCCGGCGCGAGCGACCGGAGGCCGGCGCGCGCCCGGTCGCCCGCGAGGGGGTTCGCGAGCGGGAACGGGATCTCGTCCGGATCGAGCGCGGTCGGCGGCGTCAGCGCGGCCTCGAGCAGGGCCACGTACTCGGCGACGGCCGCGCTGGCCGCGACGGCCACGCCGCCCGCGCCGCGAGCGACGGCCGCGACGCCTGCGCCGGCCGCGCCGCGCGCGAGGCCTGCGCCGGCCGCGACGCCCGCGCCGGCCGCGGCGGCCGAGGCGGCGGCGGCGGCGGCGGGCGCGAGGCGGGCGGCGAGCTCGCGCCGGAGCGGCCCCTTCACGAGCTCGCGCACGCGGGCGAGCGCCTCCCAGAAGGCGTCGTCGCGGCGGACGTTGTCGCGGCTCAGCGTGTGCTGGAGGCGGGGGCTCATCACCTTGAACCGCACGCCGGACAGCCCGCTCAGGACCTCGTCCGCGGTCTCGAAGAGGGTGAGGCCGCGGTTGTAGAAGCCCGCGAAGCTCTGGCCGTGCTCGACGGCGGCGTCGCGGCTCACGTGCTGCGCGAAGCGATGCGCGCCGGCCGAGGGGCCGACCACGAGCGTGGCGTCGCCCTCGACCGAGGTCACGGACACGGGCGCCGCGACGGTGAGCGGGCCGTCGATGCGCTCGACGCGCGCCCTGGCGAGGGCGTCGGGGCCGGCGATGCCGAGGGTGATCTCGCACTCGGCGTGGCGGCACCAGCGGCGGAGGGCGGCCCGCGCGCGCCGCGCGTGCTCGACGAACGCCTCCCGGGTGAGCTGCTTGAACAGGGTGACGCGGGTGCCGCTGCCCTCGCGCGGGCCGGCGTCCTCGAGCTCGTAGCTCGTGTCGCCGAGCAGCCGGAGGCGGTAGGCCTTTCCGTCGCGCCACGTCTCCACCTCGACGTGCTCGGGCTGGATGGCGAACACGGAGACGAACCCGACGCCGTACTTGCCGATCTTGCCGACGTCGCCCTCCTTGGACGAGCTGAAGAGCGTGAGGAGCGGCCCCTCGATGTCGTCGCGGGACATCCCGGCCCCGTCGTCCGCGACCGAGGTGGCCGAGGCGCCGGGCAGCGCCTCGACGCGGACGGCGATCGTCCGCGCGCCGGCGTCCATGCCGTTCTGGACGAGCTCGCGGAGGAAGGCGTACGGGTCGGCGAACTGCTGCACCATGTCCGCCACGGGGCCTGGCGGCGGGCCCTGGGGGGCGGGCCGGCGGTCCTCGTGGAGGGAGCGATAGGGTGCCATGGCGCCCTGCGAGGCTATCACACGGCCAGGCTGAGCCTCGGGGCTGTGCCGGAGGACTCATGAGGATCCCGCGAGGCGCCCGCCCCGGGGAGGCTCGGAGGCTGGACGCGACCACCACGGCTCGCGGCCGGGGCTCTGGGATTGGTCGGCGCTACCTCCACGCCTCGCAGACGGGGCGCCGAGGTTGGTCGACGCAACCATCACCCCTCGCCGACCGGGCTTCGGGGATGGTCGGCGCTACCTCCACGCCTCGCCGACGAGGCTCCGGGATGCTCGGCGCTACCTCCACGCCTCGCCGACGGGGCTCCGGGATGGTCGGCGCTACCTCCACGCCTCGCCGACGGGGCTCCGGGGATGGTCGGCGCATCCTCCACGCCTCGCCGACGGGCCCAGGGGGGCGCGTCTGTTGACCGTCGTATTACCAGTGAAATCTCGGCATGTTGACGAGGATCTCTGGAGCCCTGGTGTCGCCATCGGTCGAATGCCCTCTCGTCATCAGCGCGCTCGACTGGCACGGTTCCGACGGCCTGGGCAGCTTGACGCCACAACTCGCCCTTCTACCCTCGGCAGGATGCAAAACCTCACGCTGTCCGACCTGAAGCTCGGACTCACCGACCTGTTCGACAAGCGAAGATCAGCGCTCCTGCGCTCCAGCTCCGGCAAGACCTACGAGCCGATGCTCGCGAGGAAGCTGGCGGAGATCTCCGCGCTTCCGCCCGCCGTCGTCGGCGGGAGGGCCCTCGCCGCGGAGCTCGACGAGACCGACGCGGAGCACGACAGCCTCGGCAAGGCGGTCTGGCACATGACCGAGGCTTACCTCCAGCACCCGCAGATCTCGCCGGAGACGGCCGCCGCGGCGGCGCGGATCCGGCGCGCCTTCATCCCCGCGCTGTCCGAGCTCAAGGCGAGCTACGCGGACGAGGCGACGGCGGCCATCGAGCGCAAGAAGGTCCTCGGAGAGCACAGGGCCGATCTCGAGCGCTTCCCCGTCGCCGAGGGGGAGACCCTCTATCACTGGATCAGCGGCTTCCTCGGCGCCGGCGAGCGACTCCACTCCATGCTGAGCGACCGCGCCGACGTGAGGGAGACGTCCCGCAAGGGCGCCGGCGCGCTCCGCGCCGCCACGATAGGCCTCCTCTCCCGCCTGCGGGCGGGCCTCGCCGACGAGGTCGAGCACACCCCGGAGCTGCCGCGCGACCTCGACGCCCAGGTGTTCGGCTACCTGGACGAGCTCCATGGCCCCCGCGCCGCCGCGGCCAGGGCGAAGAAGGCGAAGAAGGCCGCGCCCGGGGCGGCGGAGCCGGCCGAGGAAGCCGTGTCGACCGAGATTACCTGAACGTCCGCTCGTTGGTCTCGCGGCCGGCAGCTCGCGGCCTTCGGGTCCTGGCCCCCTCTCGCGCCGCGCGCTGCCACTTGGCCGGGGGGTCTGCCTGATGGCGCGCCGATCGGATCCGTCGTGTTTCACACCACCCACGTGCGTTAGGGCGCAGCGCTCGCCTCCCAGCGCTGCGCCCTCGTCGTAGTAGTCGGCTTCTCCACGGCCCCAGCGGACAGCACCGCGTCTCGCCGCCACCCCCTGGACATCAGCCAGGAGCTCGAAGCTCTTCTTCGAGAAGGACATCGTCCTCGATCCTGAGGATTGCCATCTTCTCCCCGTCCTCACCCTGGACATGAAAGTACCCGGACAGATCAAGCCCGAGGAGCACCATCTCGCTTAGCACGCAGCGAAGCATGACTAGCCCTTCCTCCGTCACATCTGCCCCGTAGAATACATATCGCGTCCAGTTGATTGGCTCACCGCTCCAGCACCACCCCTTCATATAGAGCTGCGCTTTCTCATCGTCGCCCCATCGCACACGCATTGTCGAAATGATGGATATGACATCCGGAAAGGCCTCGGGCGACATCTCCAACCAACCGCGAACCGAGTAGAAGTATGACATGATTATCGCCTGTGGCTGCGCTCTCGCTCGATGGTCGACAAGTTCACGCGAGCACCATGACTCGCATCGGCTGGTCAGGAGGAGCAGCCGCCTCCTGTCGACGGGGGTAGACCGACGCGCACTTCGGCCCCCTTTTCTTCGATGTAGTCGCGAACTTCAGGATGCGGCTCCTCTTTGAACCAATAAACCGGCTTCTTGCCGTATTGACCCGCAAGACGCACCGTCTCCTTGATTTGAACCCTGGTGCTTTTACTCAAAAAATTCTTCGGCTTGGCGATTGCAGTAGACGAATCCTTTGCCTGAATAAGCTCCGTGGATGTCACCGAGTCAAATTCTCGGTTGTCAATTATCTGCGATGTTCCCCCGCTGACTCTTCTCACCTCTTCTTCCCAGGCTTTCCCTGCCTCACCGAATATCTTGCCTTTTGCAAGACCAAGGGGATCGATGTGAACGGTCGGACTGCCATTGAACATGAACAGCTGCCGGCTTCCGGTTATCCCCAGCGGATCCGGGCTGCACCACCCCCCCGTCTCCGGATCGAAGAACCGGAACCGCGTGTAGCAGAGCCCCGTCTCGTCATCCGCGTACTGTCCCAGCAGCCGGAACGGCGACTCCACGGGCGTCTTGTGGTTGAGCGCGCTGATCGGATCGCGCTGCACCTCGACGACCTTGCCCCAGGCCGAGTGCGCCGCCGCCCACGCGACGAGCCCGCCCGGGTCGAGCAGCTCCTTCGGCATGCCGAGGTGGTCGTTGATGTACGTGAGCACGCGCCCGTCCTGTTGCTGGAGCAGCGGGACGAACGTCCCCGGCGCGTGCACGAACGTCCGCGCCCCCCGCTCCCGGTCGACCTCGGCGGCGAGCTCATCCCCATCCCAGACGAAGTCCACCACGCGGGGCCGGCCGACCAGGGCCGCGCCGATCACCTCCTTGCGTATCCGCCTGCCGAAGGCGTCATAGGTCATGACGACCCGCGTGCCATCCGGGAGCCGCACCTCGCGCAGCCGGTCGCGGCAGTCCCAGGTGTACCGGGTCATGTCCTGCTCGGTCGCGGCCCCGCCGTTCGGGTGGTTCTCCCGGTAGCGCGACAGCTCCACCTTGGCGGTGCGCCGCCCGCGCGCGTCGACCTCGTACGCCGCCGCCTCGGTCCTGCGCAGCACGCCGCCGCGCTCGATCCGCCACGACGGCTGCATCCAGTCCTGCGCCGGCTGCGCCTGCGCCAGCACCCCCGCGCCGCCGCGCTCCGCGAGCTCCTCGAGCATCCGCGTGATCGAGCCAGCCGGATCGTACGTGAAGACCTCGCGTCGCTCCCCCCGCTGCGCGGACAGTAACCTGTCGACGCGATCGTAGCGGTACGCCGTCGCCCCCCAGCGCGCGTCGTCGATGCGCTCGACGCGCCCGCGCGCGTCGTAGAGCCACTGCCGCGCGACCAGCACCTTCGGCACCCCCGGCGCCGGCGCCGTCGCGCGCTGCTCGATCAGCCGGTCCATCGCGTCGTAGGCGCTCCGCACCGCGATGCCCGCCGCGCCGTCCTCGCCCGCCTTGGCGCTCGTCCGCTGGATCTCCCGCCCGAGCACGTCGCGCTCGAACGCCATCCGATGCCCGTCGTGCTCGATCGCGCTCAGCGCGTCGAGCGCGTCATACACATACCGCGTCCTCGCGCCGTCCGGCATCACCCGCTCGACGCGCCGCCCGCGGGCGTCGTAGGCGTAGCGCACCACCTTGTCGCCCTGCCGCGCGCATACGACGCGCCCGAACGCGTCGCGCTCGAACCACGTCTCGACGCGCTGCCCGCTCGCCTCCTCCAGCACCGCGCCGATCAACCGCCCCATCCGGTCGCGCGCGTAGCCGATCACCCCGTCCGGCGTCTCGTCGCCGATCAGGTTCCCCGCGCGGTCATGGAACAGGTTGCGCCACGTCTCGTCCGCCCGGTGCTCGATGCGCCCGAGCCGGCCCGAGCTGCGGTAGCCGTAGCGCAGCGTGCGGCCATCGAACGTGTCCTCCTGCCCGACCCTGCCCGCATCGTCATAACGGAAGACGTACTCTTCGCCCCTGGGGTTGATGACGACCTGGAGCCGCTCCTTCTTCGTGTACGCGAAGCGCCACACGCCCCCGCCCGGCTCGACCACCTGCGCCAGCACGCCCGTGCCCTGGTAAGCGAGCTGCGTCGTCTGCCCCAGCGCATCGACCAGCCGCACCGGGTTGCCCATGCGGTCGTAGGTCGCGACCGTCCGCGTCCCGTCGGGCCGCTCGACGCGGATCGGCCGGCCCATCCGGTCGTACGCCACGCGCGTCGTCCGCCCGAGCGCGTCGGTCTGCGACACCGGCCGGCCCATCCCGTCGTGCGCGTAGGTCGTCCGCGCGCCGCGCGCGTCGGTCTCGGCGATCACGTTGTGCCGCGCGTCGTGCTCGTAGCCGAACAGCAGGCCGCCCTGCCCGCCGCCGTGTCCGTGGATGCCCGTCACGCGGCCGTGCGCATCGCGCGCGAACGCGTACGCCTCGCCCGTCGGGAACAGCACCGCGCTCACCTCGCCGCGCGCGTCGCGGATCACCTGCGTGACGAGCCCCTCGGGGCCGATCTGCCGCACCACGAGGTCGCCCTCGACCTCCCACCGCGTCTCGTTGCCGAGCGCGTCGACCTCGCGGATCAGGTTGCCCCGCGCGTCGTACCAGCGCTGCACGCCCTCGCCCGCGCCGTTCACCTCCGCGACCAGGCGCGCGTCCTCGTCGTACGCCCGCTCCCACAGCACCGTCCCGTCGGGCAGCGCGGCGCGTGTCACCAGGCCGTCGGCGTTCCAGGTGTACACCCGCGGCTCCTCGCCACGGACCTCGGTCGTCCTCGCCCGCGCGTCGCGGCAGAGCTCGACCTCGTGCAGCCCGTCGTTTCCGCCCGTCTTCCGGCACCGGGATCCGTGGCGGTCCTCGTAGGCGTACCAGAACCGCTCGCCGTTCTTCAGCGTCGCCGACGTCATGCGGTGGCGGACGTCGTAGTCGTAGCGTTCCACCCCGCCCACCGCATCGATCGCCGCGATCAGACACCCCGCGTCGCCATATCGGTACTCGACCCACTGCTCCAGCCGTCGCTCCGCCCACAGCTCGAGGCGCGTGATCCGCCCCTCCTCCCATCGCACCTCGAGCTCCCGACCCGCGGTATCGACGATCCGGACGAGCCGCTCGCCCTCGTGCTCCAGCCGGATCTCGTTGCCATGCACGTCCCGGATCGCCCGGAGGCGCGCCCTCGTCCCGTCGCCCTCCGCCGCGAACACCCGCACATGGCGCGCGTCGAGCGCCACCACCCGGAACTCGCGCGCGCCGTCGCGGTGGAGCTCCAGCCGCTCGCGCCGGTGGAACGTCGTCTCCCCCGGCCCGACCTTCTCGAACCAGATCCATCGCCCCTCGCCGTCGCGCAACGCGAGGACCTCGTCTCCCTCTTCGATCCATTGCTCGCAGGAAGACGCCCACCCCGGCCCGAACGCCCCGTCCCGCTCCTCGTGACGCGCGGACGAGTAATGGCGCGCCCAGACGAGCGGGATCCTCCCCGGAGCGGCGATGTCCACCGCCGCGTCGACCACCGCGCCGCTCGTGACATCGACCGGGTGTCCCTCGGTCGTGCACTCCTCCAGCGGCGGCGACGACGACTTCCCTGCCTTCGCCCCCTTGTGGCTCCCCCCGCCACCTGCCCCTCCGCCGCCGCCCGGCGCGCTCGGTCCGCCGCCGCCCGGCGCGCCGGCGCCGCCGCCGCCGCCTCCGCCGCCCGTGCCCCCGGCCCCGCCGGCCCCGCCCGCGCTCGTCCCGGCGCCGGCGGTCACCGACTTGTTCATCTGCCCCATGCTGCCGGTGATCCCGGCCATCCCGAGCTCGATGAGCACGTTCGGCGCGCCGAGCCACGGGAAGCAGGGCCCCCCTGTGTTGAGGCTCAACGTCTCCTTCAAGGTGCCCGGCTCGTTGCCGTGACACGCCTTCATGCACCCGCCGACCGTCAGGATCTTCTTTCCCTCGATCTTCGTGCGCATCGGCGCGTCGATGACCCCTTCGGCCACCGTGCCCATCGTGGGGTAGGGGATCGGCAGCGGGCTCGGCGCCGCCGGCGTCGTGCACACGCTCACGGCCATGCCCGTCATCTGGTGACCCGAGCCCTCATGGACGGTATCCAGGCTCAGCGCCGTGACCTTCCCCATGACCGGGAAGCATCGCGCGTAAGCGGGCGCACCGTCAAGGCGACGCCGGCCGCGCGGCGGCGAGATCGGCCGCGCGGGCGCGCCGGCTAATGGGCCACGTGCGGATTCGACAGCGCGGCGGCCAGCTTGTCGAGGAGCCAGACGGTGCCCTGCTCGCGGCCTGGCGCATCGTCCTTGTTGCCGAAGAAGACGCCTTGTTCGGTCATCCGCAGGTGAGTGCCCGTGCCTTCCGGCAGGAACTCTACCGAGGCGAGCGACACCGACAGCTTCTTGTCGTCCACATACATGTCGTAGGCGTAGACGAGGAGCCGGTTGGGGACGATCTCATGGAAGCGGGCGTCGAAGTACGAGACCTTGCCGTCCGGGAAACGACCTTTCGCGGTCTCGCGCCCGCCCGGGCGGAACTCGAAGACGCGTTCGAGCTCGGTCCACCCGTCCGGTCCGGCAAACCAGCGCGCCTTGGCCTTGGCGCTGGCCCAGGCCGAGAAGACGCGCTCCGGAGCATAAGGATACGAGCGGTCGAGGACGAAGGAGGAGCAGTGGACAGGCTGTTCGATCATTGGGCATTTCCTTTGCGCTCAAGCTCTTCGGCGAGGAGGTACTCGTCGAGCTTGTCGAGGTGGCGGTTCCATTCGGCGCGACGCTGGGAGATCCAGCGCTCGAGCTCGTTCAGGCCCCGGGGATCCATGCGGCAGGTCCGGACACGGCCGACCTTCTCGGTCCGAACCAGCCCGCTCTTCTCCAGGACACCGATGTGCTGGACCACGGCCGCCAGCGAAATGCCGAGCGGCGCGGCCAGCTCGCTGACCGACTTGGCGCCCCTGGCGAGCGCTTCCACCAGCGCCCTGCGCGTCGGGTCGCCGAGAGCATGGAAGACGTCGGCGGCGGGTCCATGGTTAAGCACGGACTAAAGCGTAGTGCGTGCGATGAGGACAGTCAAGCGGGCACTAAAGTAACGATCGCGCCCCCGCCGACCGACGAGCGCGCGCGTTGCCCCCACCGCCGTCACCGCCGCCCGGCGCACCTCGGCGCCGTTGTCCTGCCCGGGGCGCCCGCGGCCGGAGCGCCGGCTGCGGGCGCTCCGGCATCGACCGGTGGATCACGTCAGAGCCGGTCTTCCTGCCGCGCGTCCCCAGTCCGCCTGAAGGCATTTGCGGACACGGCTATTTGCTGCCGATGAGCGCTCCCTGCGCTCGCATCCCCCAGGAGCGCTGGTCGTCGCTGCAACGTCACTGGATGGCGGCCTCTCCGGCTCCGAACCGGCCAGCCGGCGGCCGTTGCGAAAGCTGGGCACGAGCCGGGGAGGATTGCACAAAGAAAAGGAGGCAATGCCATCGGGGCTGTCGAAACATCCCCTTGGCCGAGCCTCCACGGTTATACTGGAACGCCCTGTCGTGCCCTGTCAAGGCCGACATGGAGCGGCATCTCGCCACCACAGAGGCCCGATGAGCAACCCCTCCGCCCAGATCGTCCTCACGCTGGGGAAATTCGAGGCTGCGCCATCGCCGCTTCCCCCCGCGTCTGAGCAGCATTGCATCGATGCTGAGGTCGCTCGCCTCCTCCCCGTCGCCGACGAGGTCGAGCAAACCGTCCGCGCCCAGCTCGCCCGCGCGCAGCGCCTCCGCCAGGCCGCCCTGAAGCGTGCCTTCGAGGGCAAGCCCGTCCCGCAGGATCCACGTGACGACCCCGCGAGCGCGATGCTCGATCGGATCCGCGCGAGACGCGCCGTGCCGCCCGCCCCGAACGGCCCGAGCAAGACCTCCCGCAAGAGCCGCGCTAAGGTGGTCCGAACCCCCGAGGGGAGGATCGACGATGGGTGAACGCTCCAGGACCATCAAGCACCCCGCGTCGGGCAGGCAGCTCCGCTGCGCGCGGCACGTGCTCCGTTTCACGGGCGACGAGGTCGCAACGCAGCGCGCCCCGTTCCTGCGCGACCTGCTCGACGTCCTCGTCGACGGAGCGCAGCAGGCGATGCGCCTGCAGATCGACGGCCGCAGCACCGCGCCGGGCACGCCTCCAGCCTGGCTGGAGGACGCGGCAGCGTTCGAGATCGAGCAGATAGAGGAGCGCGAGATCGTCCTCCGCGCCCCCTCGCTCGCGGAGGCGCTATCGCTGCGCTCCCGGCAGCTCGATCTCTTCACGGCCGCCGAGCCGGGCCGCTCGTGCCTCGACTACCTCGAGGACAGCCTGGACGACGCCCTCGCCGGACGCGAGGACAGCGATCGCTACGATCGGCCGCTCATGGCCACCCTCGAAGGGTTCGGCCGGCTTTTCCGCCACGGCGTGGACAGCATCGAGCTGGTCAACGGCCGGACGCTCCGTGTCGACGCCGGAGGCATCGAGGCGATCCGCGCGCTGCGCCAGCGCACGCCCGAGGATCGACGCGTCGCGGTCGGCGGCAAGCTCGACGCGATCCGCCACAGCGATCGCTCCTTCACGCTCGTCCTCACCTCGGGCGAGACCCTGCGAGGCCTGGCCGCCGAGTCGGTGGCTCCAGCGGACCTCGCGAGGCTCTTCGGTCAGCCGGCGATCGTCTCGGGCATCGCCAGGTTCCGGCCCTCCGGCAAGGTGCTGCGCATCGAGGCCGAGCGCATCGACCCGGCGACGGGCGACCTCGCGGCCTGGTCGACGATGCCGCGGCCTCTGGACATGCCGGCCGAGCCGCACTGGTTTCGTGTGCCGCAGGGGCCGAGCTCCGGCGTCGCGGCGATCTTCGGCGGTATTCCGATGGATGACACCGAGGAGGAGTTCCAGGAGGCGCTCGAGGAGCTCTCATGACAGTGCCGGAGGGGCCGGTCGTCCTCGACACCAACGTGGTGTTGCACCTTGCGCGCGGGAACGAGTTCGGCCGCCGTCTCGACGCCGCGTATGGGCTCCAGACCCGTCCCTTCCGTCCGATGATCTCCATCGTGACCGTGGGGGAGCTGTTCGCTTTCGCCAGACGCCGAGGCTGGGGGGCGGAGCGGACCGGCAAGCTGAGCCAACTCGTCAATCAGCTCGTCGTCTTCGACATCAACCGTGCCATCATCGAGCACTATGCGGCGATCCACACGTTCCTGATCGGCTCCGGCCGAGCCGTGGGGGATAACGATGTCTGGATAGCCGCCACCGCCGCCGCGACATCGGCGCTGCTCATCACGACGGACAAGGACTTCGAGGCCCTCGCCGGGACCTTCCTTCAGGTGTCGGTCTTCGCTCTTCATCCCGGGAAACATTGAACGCGTCGAACCCCTCCGCCCAGATCGTCCATCGGGCCGAGCGAGGACGAGGGGCAGCCGCCCGTCGAGACCCGGGACAGCCTCGCCGCCGATCCCGGCTCCCGCTACTCCATGGTCCTGACGAACCCGCCTTTCGGAAAGAAGTCGAGCGTCGTGGTCCTCACCGAGGAGGGCGACGAGGCGCGCGAGGGGCTCACGGTCATGCGTGAGGACTTCTGGGCGACGACCAGCAACAAGCAGCTCAACTTCATCCAGCACGTGAAGACCCTCCTCGCGATCCACGGGCGCGCCGCCGTGGTCGTGCCGGACAACGTGCTCTTCGAGGGCGGGGCCGGGGAGACGATCCGCCGCAAGCTGCTCCACGACTGCGATGTGCACACGCTGCTCCGGCTGCCGACAGGCATCTTCTATGCGCAGGGCGTGAAGGCCAACGTGCTCTTCTTCGACAAGAAGCCCGCGAGCGAGAAGCCGTGGACCCGGAAGCTCTGGATCTACGATTTCCGGACGAACCAGCACTTCACGCTGAAGACCAATCCGCTCTCGCGCGCGGATCTCGACGACTTCGTCGCCTGCTACAAGCCGGGGGAGCTGCACAAGCGGAGAGCGACGTTCTCGGAGAAGAACCCGCCCGGGCAGTGGCGAGCCTACGAGTACGCAGAGCTGGTCGCCCGGGACAAGTGCAGCCTCGATATCTTCTGGCTGAAGGACGAGAGCCTGGAGGCGTCCGAGAACCTCCCGACGCCGGACGTGATCGCGGGGGAGATCGTGGAGGACCTGCGCGCGGCGCTGGAGCAGTTCGAGGCGGTGGAAGCCGATCTGAGGGCGCGGGCGGCGGCGGGCTGAGGCGTGGGGGTTGCCGCGACCGTCCCTGAGCCCCGACGGCGAGGCTTCGGGGTTGCCTCGACCATCCCTGATGCCCCGACGGCGAGGCTTCGGGGTTGCCTCGACCGTCCCTGAGCCCCGACGGCGAGGCTTCGGGGTTGCCTCGACCATCCCTGATGCCCCGACGGCGAGGCTTCGGGGTTGCCTCGACCATCCCTGAGCCCCGACGGCGAGGCTTCGGGGTTGCCGCGACCATCCTTCACCGCGGTGGGGCGCTGACCGAGATGCCCTCTCCCCGCGAGGGCGAGGCGGATGCAGGAGGTATCCCGCTCGCGGAGAGCAGCGGGGCCGCAGCAGCGCGGGGCGCGCCGCCCTGAGGCGTGGGCCGGGCCTGCTCCGGAAGCACCCCGCGCCAGGCGTCCGCGACCGGCTCGGCCGAGGGCGCGGAGGACGCCGCGGGGGGCGCGCTGGCCGTGGCGGCCACGGGCGGCGGACCGGGCGAGCCCGCGCCCGCGAGGGGCGCCTCGACCCCGGGAGCGCTGGACGGCGGCTCCGGAGGCGGCGCTCCGCTCACGAGCAGCACGGCGGCCACCGCGATCGCCGCCGCCACCCCGAAGCCCACCCGCGAGGGCGAGAGCCACCGGCGCGGCCACGATCCCGGGAGCGCGCCGTGGGAGCTCGGCTCGACGACCATGGCCTCCTCGAACCGCGGCTGAGCCGGAACGGCGGTGACACTGCGCTTCGCTCCGGGCTCGCTGACCGGAGCAAGAGAGGACATCGGAGTCGACGGCGGTGGAACCGACGGCGACGCGCTGGAGAACACCGGGGTCGACGGCGGCGGAACCGACGGCGGCGCGCTGGAGAACACCGGGGTCGACGGCGGCGGAACCGACGGCGGCGCGCTGGAGAACACCGGGGTCGACGGTGGCGGGACCGATCGCGGCGACACCGACGATGGCGGCGGCACCGACGGCGGCGACACGGACGACGGTGGCGGGATCGACCGCGGCACTCCCGACGAGGGCGGCGGGACCGACGGCGGCGGCAAGGAGCGAAGCCGCTCCAGCAGATGCGCATCGAGCCCTCCCCCGGACGGCGGCGGGTAGGAGCTGGTCGACGTGGAGACCGCGCCGCCATCCCCCCGCCCCGCCACGCCCGCGCCGGGTCGCGCGCCGCCGCGCGACGCGCGCGGGCGATCGCGGAGCACGCGCTGGATGCGCTCGACGAGCCGGTGGGCCGCGGGCGGCGCGAACGGGCGCAGCGCCTGCACCAGCTCCGCCACGTCGGCAAAGCGCTGGTCGCGATCCCGCTCGAGACACTTCATGATGACCGGATCGATCTCCGGCGTGAGCCCGCGCCGGACCTTCGACGGCAGCGGCGGCACGTACCGCCCGCCGAGCACCAGCGAGACCGTCTGCACCGAGCGGGCGTGCATCGGATACCGCCCCGTCAGGAGCACATAGAGCAGCGAGCCGAGCGCCCAGATGTCCGCGCGCGCGTCCACGTCGCGCTGCCCGCGCATCTGCTCCGGTGGCATGTAGTGCGGTGTCCCGAGCATCAGGCCCGTGCTCGTCCGCAGCTCGCCGAGCCCCAGCGTCGACGCCTCCGACACCTTGGTGATGCCGAAATCGAGCACCTTGATGCACGGCAATCCATCGCGCGTGTGCGTCAAGAACAGGTTCGCCGGCTTCACGTCCCGGTGCACCAGCCCGAGCGCGTGCGCCTCCGCGAGCGCGTCGCACGCCTGGATTATATAGAGCGTCGCCTCCTCGACCGGCAGCGGGCCCCGCTGCTTGCGGAGCGCCCGGAGATCACGGCCGGTGAGCAGCTCCATCACCAGGAAAGGAAGGCCGCTCTCGAGCCGCCCCACGTCGTACACCCTCACCGCGTGCTCGCTCCGGAGCCGCGCCGCGATCCGCGCCTCCCGCAAGAACCGCCGCGCCATCTCCGGATCGGCGGCCGTCGCCGGCAGCAGCAGCTTGATCGCCCGCAGCCCTCGGGCCTCCACGTCCGTCGCGGAGAGGACCGCGCCCATCGACCCCTTCTCGAGCAGGCGATCCACACGGTACTTGCCCGCGATCAGGGTTCCGGCCTCCAGCCCTTGGATCTCTTCCAGGCCGCGCATGTTCGAGACCTCCGACCGAGAACGCCGCGCCGCTCTGCCCTGAGCATATCGCATCAAGGTCCAGAGCACGAAAGCGACCAGGTCAGGGCATGGCAGCCGACGCCCCCCGCGGGCAGCGCCGCCCGGCGCCGCTGCAGCGCCCCCCGGCGCCGCTACGGAGGCCCGCTCGGCCTCTCGATCACGACCGTCCGCCGCGCGCCGCCCGCCTCGAGCGTGAGCTCGAGCGCGCCCCCTCCCCGCGCTTCCTGCGCGATGCGCTGCAATGCGTCGAAGCGGAGGATCGGGTGGCCGTCGACGGCCACCACCACGTCGCCGACGCGGACGCCCGCGGACGCCGCGGGGCCCGGGTCGTCCACGGAGACCACGACGGCGTCGCCGCTCGTCTTCAGCTCGCCCTCCAGCAGCGGAAAGACCGGCGCCACCGTCAGGCCGAGCACGCTCACCGTCCTCCGGTAGCTCTGCACCGCCTCGTCGAAGCGCTCCCGGGGCATGCGGTAGCGGGCGACGGCCACCACCGCGCCGTCGCGCTCCTGGAAGCGCGCGTCGACGCGCTCGGGCGTGGCGAACGCGCCGACCTGCCGCAGGTAGCGGCTCGCCTCGGCCTCCGCCATGCCGGCGCGCCGCGCGCCGCCGCCGCGCGCCTTCAGGAAGCCGTGGGCCTGCGACCCGGCCAGCGCCGGCACGACGTGGCTCGCGAGCCGGGAGATCGCGTCGGCGCGCGCGGACGCCAGCGCGGCCTCCCGGGTCGCGCCCGTGCCCTGGCCGACGACGAAGACCGCGCCGCCCTCGGAGACGAACGGCTGCTGCATCCAGGGCGGCATCTCCCCGGCCGGCGGCGCCGCGCTCGCCGCGCCCGGGCTCGCCGCGCTCGCGCCCGGGCTCGTGCCGGAGGCGACGTCCGCCCCAGGCGCGCGGCGCGCGCGGCCCCAGCCCAGGTGCGTGACGCCCACACTCACGACCAGCAGCGCGGCCGAAAGCGCGACCGCCACGTACGCAAGGCGCGACCCCGGTCCGCCGGCCCCGGCGGCGGCCCTGCCCGCGGCCGCCGCACGAGGCGCGCCCGCCAGCAGCGACCCCGCCGCGCCCCCCTGCCCCGCCAGCGCCGGCGACCCCGCCGCGGCCGCCGGCGACCCCGCCGCGCCCCCCTGCCCCGCCAGCGCCGCCCCCGCCGCGGCAGGGCCCGCCCCCGCGGAGAGCGCCGCCGGCGCGGGCTCCCCGGACGCATCGCGCGGCGCCGGCCCGGCGCCGAGCCGCTTCAGCGCCGGCCGGAGCGACTGGAACGACAGCGGCGCGTTGCACCGCTTGCACGGCACGTACGGCTCCCGGTCCTCCAGCGCGGCCTGGACCGCCTCCTTCACGTCGAGCACCGCCTGCCTCGGCGCGTCGCACCGCGCGCAGACGCCGTCGACGACCGCCGAGGCGACCACCGCCCGGAGCCGCGGCGCCGCCGCGGCGAGGTGCTCGAGCAGCGCGACCGGACAGCCCTCGATCCGGATCGACGTCACCTCGTCGCCCAGCGCGCGCAGCGACAGCTCGAGCGCCTCGGCCCCCTCCTTCGTCACCCCGGCCGCGCCCGCGAGGTCGAGCACCAGGTCCCCCTCGATCCCGTCGAGCGCCCGCTTCCACCGGACCTGCGCGTCGAGCTTGCAGCGCACGCGGATGCGCGTCCCCCGCTCGTCGACCGTCTTCTCGATCGCCTCGCTGGTCCCGGCGTCGAGCCGCGTGAGCTCGTCGAGCGCGACCCGGACGTCGGCCGGGAGCTGGATGCCCGCGTGGCTCACCGCGAACGCGAAGTAGCTCTCCGCGTCGTCGTCGAACACCGCCGCCCCGCCGCAGCGCGGGCACGGGCTCGCCGGCGGCTCGTGCGTCCGGACGACGTGCGCGTCCCGGTCGCAGTCGAAGAGCCGCTCGAACGCGGCGCCGCAGCGCTCGCACCGGTACGGCCCGTAGAACGACACGATGCGCCCGTCGCCGAAGAAGCGCCGGATCATGCTGACCTGGTTGACGATCGGCTCGGTGCAGCGCGCGATGTACAGCTCCGACGCGCTCAGCGAGACCTCCGCCAGCATCGCCA
This sequence comes from Sorangium sp. So ce1036, assembly GCF_051369805.1. Classification (NCBI taxonomy): domain Bacteria; kingdom Pseudomonadati; phylum Myxococcota; order Polyangiales; family Polyangiaceae; genus Sorangium; species Sorangium sp. So ce1036. Next base: position 573,394 of record NZ_JBBMOX010000002.1, on the reverse strand, counting down.
TCCACTCGCGCACGCCGAACGACGTGACCCGCTGCACCCCGCCCAGGTCGAACAGCACGCGCCCGCCGATGCCCCGCGCCACCACGTGGCCCTGGAGCTCCTCGGTCATCCGCCCGGACAGCGAGACGACGAGCAGGTTGCCCAGCTTGCGCCGCGTCACCGTGAGGGCGCGCGGCCCGGGCGCGGCCGCGCCGTCGAGCTCCGATCCCGGGCCCGCGTCCGCGAGCGAGCGCGCGGGCGGCCGCCTGGAGCGCGGCGGCGCGGGGTCGAGCGCCCCCACGGCCTCGAGCCGCGACGACGCCTCGAGCCGCGACGACGCCTCGAGCTGCGACGACGCCTCGAGCTGCGACGACGAGAAGAGCGGCGCCGACAGCTTCGTGGCCGCCCCGGCCGTGCGGCCGCCGCCGTGCGCGCTCGCCGGCGCGCCGCCGAGCCCGTCGAGCTCCCCCGCGAACGAGTCGTCGTTCTGCAGGCTCGACTCCTGCTTCTCGACGATGTGCGACAACAGCTCGGACTCCGAGCCGAGCGCGCCCCGCCACGCCTCCACCCGCTGGCCGAACAGCTCCTCCATGAACGACGACAGCGCCAGCGCCGACGTCGCGAGCCGCTGCTCCCGGGCGAACGCCTCCAGGTCGATCTGGAGATCCCGCGCGGTCGCGTACCGCTTCTCCCGGTCCCGCTCCAGGCACCGGAGCACGATGCGCTCCAGCTCCGGCGGGTAGTCGTGGCTCACCTGGCTCGGCGGCAGCACCGGGTCCTCGACGATCGCCCGCATGAGCTCGAACTCGGTCGCGCCGCGCCGGAACAGCCGGCTGCCCGTCGACATCTCGTACAGCAGGATGCCCACCGAGTAGATGTCGCTCCGGCGATCGAGCTGCTCGCTCGTGCACTGCTCCGGCGACATGTACGGGACCTTGCCCTTGAGCGCGCCGTCGCGCGTCTCGTTGACGCGGTTCGCCGCCTTCGCGATCCCGAAATCGAGGATCTTCACGGCCCCGTCGTACGTGACGAAGACGTTGTGCGGCGAGACGTCGCGGTGGACGATGTCGAGCGGCTTGCCGTCGAAGCCGACCTTCTCGTGCGCGTAGTGCAGCCCGGCCGCGACGCCGATCGCGATGGTGACCGCGTGCTCCACCGGCATCCGCCGGTTCGCCGACCGGAGCGTCTTCTTGAGCGTCCTGAGATCCTCGCCGTGCAGGTACTCCATGGCGATGAGCGGGACGCCGTCGACCTCCTCGATGTCGTACATCTGGACCAGGTTGGGGTGGTCCAGGGTCGCCGCGATGCGCGCCTCGTCGAGGAACATCCGCACGAACTCGGGGCTGTCCGCGAGGTGCGGGAGGATCTGCTTCACGACGCAGATCTTCTTCACGCCCGAGATGCCCGCGACGGAGGCGACCCAGATCTCCGCCATGCCGCCCATGCCGATCTTCTTCAGCAGGCGGTACCGGCCTAGCGTCGTGGAACGGCGCGCCGCGGCGCTCATGGGGCCGGCCACGTGGCGCTCGGTCATGCGCCGGCCTCTGCCATCCGGGCCCTTGGCGTCGCTTCTCCGGGAGCACGGCAGGCGATCATCTGGCTCATCGAGGTTCAGCGGCCTGTGGACTTCGCGAAAGTCACGCTGCGGCGCTCACCGCGCGACTCGATCTGGAGCGCCATCGTACCACCGGTCGGCGTGCGCGCCCACGCGTCCGCCGCGGCCCTGTCGAACGCCTCGACCGAGTGGACCGGGCGCTCGTTCACCGCGAGGACGATGTCGCCCGCGGCGATCTCGGGCGACGCGTCGCCGCCTCCGCGGCTCCCCGTTGCTGCCCGCGCGCGGGGGACCGCGACCACGATGAGCTCGCCGGCGGTGCGCACGCTCGCCTCGAGCTGCGGGAAGAAGGTCGCCACGGTGATGCCCTGGAACGTGGCCGTCCGCCGGTAGTGCGCCGCGGCCGCGTCGAAGCTCTTCCGGGGCAGACGGTAGCGCGCGAAGGCGACGACGCCGCCGCCCTCCCTGCGCACGACGGCCTCCGCGCGCTCGGGCGTCGCGAACGCGCCGACCTGGGCGAGGAACCGCCCGGCGATGCGCTCGGCGAGCTCGGCGCGCGGCGGCGGGGCGGCGCCGGCCGGCGGCTGCGCCATGAGCAGCCCGACCACGGGAGAGCTCGCGATCTCGCCGACGAGGCTCGACGTGAGGCGCTCGATCGCGCCGTGGCGCGCCGCGGCGAGCGCGTCGGCCTCGCTCGGGCTCGGGCCGCCGCGGCCGACGACGAGGACGCTCTCGCCCTCGATGACGAACGGCCGCTCCACCCACGCGGGCGGCAGGTCGTCCATCGCCGACCAGCGCGCGGACGCCTGGGCGGACGCCGGCGCCGCGGACGCGGCCGAGGAGGCCGCGGGCGCCGCCGGCGCGGCCGTGGGCGCCGCGGACGCGGGCGCCGCCGCGGGGCCCAGGCCGCCGCGCCACAGCGCGAAGCCGGCCGCGACGAGCGCCACCACGCCGACCAGCGCGACGAACGCCGGGCTGCCGGCCGCGCCCGGCTGCGCCGCCGCCGCGCCGGCGGGCGAGGCGCTCGCGGCGGCCGTGGGCGTCGCGCTCGCGGCCGCCGCCGGCGCCGCGCCGGCGGGCGAGGCGCTCGTGGCCGCCGCGGGCGCCGCGCCGGCGGGCGAGGCGCTCGCGGCCGCCGCCGACGCCGCGGCCGGGGGGGACTGCGACGCGCGCGCGGCGTGCTCGCCGAGCACGTAGAGCAGCGAGCGCGAGCCGTCGAAGGAGAGCGGCGTGCTGCACCGCTTGCAGGGGACGCGCGGATCGTGGCCGCCCCGGAGCCGCTCGGCGTTCCTGTCGATGTCGACGATCACCGCCCGGATCGCGCCGCACGACGCGCAGCGGCCCTCGACCACCGCCGACTCGACCCGCGCGCGCTGCGGCCAGGAGGGGCTCGCCATGCGCTCGGCGAGCAGCCGCGGGCAGCCCTCGATGCGCACGTCCTCCACGGCGCCCTCGATCCCGCGGAGCGCCGCCTCGAAGCGCGCCGCGCCCTCGGCCGTCACCCCGGGGACGCCGCTCAGGTCGAAGACGACCTGGCCCTCGAGGCCGTCGATGATGCGGCTCCACCGGAGCGCGGCCGTCATCTTGGCCCCCACCTTGAGCCGGGTGACGCGCCCGTCGACGGACTTCTCCACCGCGTCGCCGCCGACCGGGTCGTCGCTCTTCTCGAGCTCGAGCAGGATCGCCCGCACCTCGGGCGGGATCGCGCCGGCGCCGTGCTGGGCGACGAACCCGAAGTACGTCTCCGCGTCGTCGTCGAAGGCGCCCGCCCCGCCGCAGCGCGGGCACACGGCCTCGGGCGGCCGGCCCCCGGCCAGCGCGGCCGCGTCGTGCACGCAGTCGACGAGCCGCTCGAACTGGGCGCCGCACCCCTCGCAGCAGTAGGGCGCGAAGAACGAGACGACCTGCCCGCCGCCGGCGAACCTGCGGATCATGCTGATCTGGTGCACGACCGGCTCGGAGCAGCGCGCGAGGTAGAGCGCGCGCAGGCGGGGCTGCGCCGCCTGGAGCATCTGGAGCCACTCGCGGACGCCGAACGACGTGATCCGCTCGACGCCGGCGAGATCGAACAGGACCCGCCCGTCGAGCTCCCGGGCGAGCGCCGCCCCCTTGAACGCCTCGGTCATGCGCCCGGCGAGCCGGACGACGAGGACGTCGCCGATCCTGCGCCGGTCGGACGCGAGGGCGTCGAGGCGGCCCGAGGCGCCGACCGGCGGGACGCTCCGCGTGGGCGCGGCGCGGTGCGCCTTCGCGGCCAGCGACAGCCGGTCCACGGTGGTGGGCAGGTGGCTCGACGAGACCGGCCCCGAGCCGGGCCCGCGCGCCGCGTCGCGCGGCGGCCTGCGGCCCTTCGACGGCGGCGGCGCCGGGATCGTCGGCCGCGGGTCCTCGCCGGTGCGCGCCGTGGGCGGCGTCGTCTGCGGCGCCGCGGGCTCGGCGCGCGGCAGCGGCGTAGGCGATTCGGAGAGGACGGTGAGGGTCATGGTCTGGTTGTGCAGGTCGCAGTGGCCGGTCGCGTAGGGCGCGATCTCGCCGTACGAGTAGAAGCCCGCCACCTGCGTGCCCCGCGGCAGCGCGCCCAGCACCGCCTCGACCTCCTCCTCGACCCGGTCGCCCAGCACGATCCGCCGCCCCACGCAGCTGATCGCGATCGCCAGCGCGCCGTCGCCCCCCGCCCGCGACCCCTCGCCCGCCCCCTCACCCGCCGACCGCGCCGCGCGCTCCGCGCCCCCGATCAGCCGCTCGAAGTCCGCCTTCATGAGCTGCACCAGGTGGCCCTCGGGCACGTCGCCCGCGAACGTCATCGACTGCTTCTCGTGGTCGACCGCCAGCACCGTGCGCACCAGCGCCTTCTCGTCCCCCGCCGCCGCCCGCAGCGACAGCGGGAACAAGAGCGCAGACGCCGGCAGCTCCGACGCCTTGTCCCCGAGGTACTCCTTGTACAGCGCGAGCGCCGGGCGCCCGTCCACCTCGTAGAGCACGTTGCCCTCCGAGCGCGTCACCACCCGCTCCGGCCCGAACTGGTCCCAGCCGCCCCGCGACCCGTGCTGGATCACCACGTGCTCGCCGTACAGCCCCACCGCCGCCACGATCCCGCTGCGCACCGTGTCCCCGGTGCACACCCACGTCCGCTGGAACCGCGTCCCGTCCCCCGATAGCCCCCCGGTCACCACCACCGACTCCGGCAGCGCCGCGTTCAGCCCGCGCACGAGCTGGCTGCCGTTCACCCCGAGCCCCTCGCTCAGCAAAAGCACCCCGCACAGCCCGGGACGGTCCAGCTTGCGCGCCAGCGCCTGCCCCGCCGCGAACGACTCCGCAGCGCTCCCCACCTCCACCTGCGCCGTCCGCAGCGCCGTGCGCTCGAACCGCGCCACCGCCACCGACAGCGTCCCGTCCCGCACCGCCGCGCCCGCGATCTCGCCCGCGCTCGAGCAGCCGACCATGTGCGACCTCGGGTACGCCCGCCGGAGCTCCCGGATCGCCCCGGGGTCGTCCGCGAACTCCGGCGCCCCGAACACCAGCACCAGCGTCCGGTCGCTGTCGAGCGCGGGCAGCGCCCGCACCGACCACGCGCCCGTCTCGCGCGAGAACGAGAACGTCTCGAGCCGCATCCCCGACGCCGCGCTCGAGGCGGGCCACTGCGGCTCGAAGGAGGTGTCGGACGCGATCTCGAGCTCCTCGAACTCGGCCATCCCGCCCGCCGGCTGCGCGACGACCCGGGCCGCCACGCCCGCCTTCTCCTTCGCGTCGCGCGGCTTTCGCTCGGGATCGCCGGAGCGGAGGGTGGGCAGCGCCGGCGACTCGGAGAGGACGGTGAGGGTCATGGTCTGGTTGTGCAGGTCGCAGTGGCCGGTCGCGTAGGGCGCGATCTCGCCGTACGAGTAGAAGCCCGCCACCTGCGTGCCCCGCGGCAGCGCGCCCAGCACCGCCTCGACCTCCTCCTCGGCCCGGTCGCCCAGCACGATCCGCCGCCCCACGCAGCTGATCGCGATCGCCAGCGCGCCGTCGCCCCCCGCCCGCGACCCCTCGCCCGCCGACCGCGCCGCGCGCTCCGCGCCCCCGATCAGCCGCTCGAAGTCCGCCTTCATGAGCTGCACCAGGTGGCCCTCGGGCACGTCGCCCGCGAACGTCATCGACTGCTTCTCGTGGTCGACCGCCAGCACCGTGCGCACCAGCGCCTTCTCGTCCCCCGCCGCCGCCCGCAGCGACAGCGGGAACAAGAGCGCAGACGCCGGCAGCTCCGACGCCTTGTCCCCGAGGTACTCCTTGTACAGCGCGAGCGCCGGGCGCCCGTCCACCTCGTAGAGCACGTTGCCCTCCGAGCGCGTCACCACCCGCTCCGGCCCGAACTGGTCCCAGCCGCCCCGCGACCCGTGCTGGATCACCACGTGCTCGCCGTACAGCCCCACCGCCGCCACGATCCCGCTGCGCACCGTGTCCCCGGTGCACACCCACGTCCGCTGGAACCGCGTCCCGTCCCCCGACAGCCCCCCCGTCACCACCACCGACTCCGGCAGCGCCGCGTTCAGCCCGCGCACCAGCTGGCTGCCGTTCACCCCGAGCCCTCGCTCAGCAAAAGCACCCCGCGCAGCCCGGGACGGTCCAGCTTGCGCGCCAGCGCCTGCCCCGCCGCGAACGACTCCGCAGCGCTCCCCACCTCCACCTGCGCCGTCCGCAGCGCCGTGCGCTCGAACCGCGCCACCGCCACCGACAGCGTCCCGTCCCGCACCGCCGCGCCCGCGATCTCGCCCGCGCTCGAGCAGCCGACCATGTGCGACCTCGGGTACGCCCGCCGGAGCTCCCGGATCGCCCCGGGGTCGTCCGCGAACTCCGGCGCCCCGAACACCAGCACCAGCGTCCGGTCGCTGTCGAGCACGGGCAGCGCCCGCACCGACCACCTCCTGGGCTCCCGGTCGTAGTGGAACGTCTCGAGGATCATGGGGCGCCTCGCCCGCAGATTACAGCACGCGGGCCACGACGAGCGTCATGTCGTCGTCGAGCGGGCGCCCGCCGTGGAAGCGGGAGACCGCCGCCATGATCGCGTCGCGCGCCTCCTCCGGCGTGTACGTCGCCACGCTCTGGAAGAGCGACCGGAGCCGCCGCTCGCCGAACTGCTCGGACGCCGCGCTCTCGCACTCGGTCACGCCGTCGGTGAACCAGAGGAGCGCGTCGCCGCGCTCGAGCTGCACGGTGCTCGACGCGTACTCGGCCGAGCTCGCCGCGCCGAGCGGCGAGCCCTGCGACGCGAGCTGCCGCACGGCGCCGTTCCTGACGAGGTACGGGAACGGGTGGCCGGCGTTCGCGAGGGTCAGCGAGCGATCCTCCGGATCGAAGACGCTCGCCGCGCAGGTCATCAGGAAGCGCTGCTTGCCCGCCTCGAAGATGCAGCAGTTCATCAGCGCGAGCAGCCGCGCGGGGGTGAGCGCGTCGCGCTCGAGCGTGCGCGCGAGGTCGCAGGCGGCCTTCGCCGCCCCGGTGATGATCGCGGACGAGATGCCGTGGCCGGTCACGTCGCCGATCACCGTGAGCATCTTGCCGCCCGGCAGGTCGTGGAACGTCCAGAAGTCGCCGCCGCACTCGGCCGCGGGCTGGAAGTGGCTGGCGAGCCGCAGGGCGCCCCGCGCGATGACGTCCTCGCCGGGCACGAGCATCTGCTGGACGGCGCGCGCGACCTCGAGCTGCTTCTTCAGCGACGCCTTCTCGGCCGTGTCGGCCAGGAGCTGCACGAGCCGGTCCCCGAGCCCGACGAGCTGGACGCGCACCTCGTTGATGGCCTCGTCCGAGTCGCGCGAGCCGGCGGCGCCGCGCGCGGCGCCGCCCAGGGAGAGGATCTCGCCGAGCCTGGCGGCGAAGCGCCGCGTGGTCGTGGAGACCGCGGAGCCGGCGTCGAGCGGCCGGTCCGGCTCGGCCTGCGAGCTCGCCGCGTCGTGGAAGATGGTCAGCGCGTCGCCGATGGCCACGACGACGCTGCGCAGCCGGTCCCGCTCGGCGAGGAGCTGCCGGTGGAGCGCGCCCATCTCGTTCGTGGAGAGGTCGAGCGACCGCGTGAGCAAGCTCCTGTCATCGGCGACGTGCCGGTAGTGCTCGCTGATCCGCGCGACGACCTTGTGCCACGTCTCCCGGTCCGGCGGCTCGTCGATATCCTCGATCCCGAGCCGCCGGAGCTGCCGCACGAGGAGCGGATCGATCTCAGCCACCGATCCCCTCCGGACGCGTCGCCCGGGGGCGGGCGGTGGCGGGGCCCCCGGGGTGCTTCCCGGAGGGGCTGGAGTGCAGGCGAGCCACGCGAGGGGCTCGCCGGAACGCAAGCCCCGGAGGGGAGCACCCCGGGGGCCCCGCCACCGCCCGCCCCCGACCTACCACCCCGGCCGCTCCAGGGTCTCGACGGTCGACGTGGAGCGCTCGAAGAAGTGGAGGGACGCCGGCAGCGAGCGGAACTCGCGCGGGTTCACGTCGAGGTCCCAGAAGGACGTGACCATCGTGGACGAGGTCGGCGCGACGTCGATGACGAGCACCGCCCCGGCCGCGTAGATCTTGAGCATCCCGAGGCCGGCGCCGCCGCGCGAGGTGTCGAGCACGTCGCCGCGCGAGGCGTCCGCGGCGCGGGCGCTCAGGCCGCGCGTGATGCCCTCGAAGACGTGGTGGCGCCGCAGGCCGCCGAACGGGTCGTGGGCCTGGAGCGCGAGGTGCGCGCCGTCGGTGCCGAGCCGGAGCGTGGGGATCTCGCTCTCCTCGAGCACGATGTCGCGCCGCCGGTCGTGCGTGTAGCGGGGGCGCCCGCGGCCGTCGATGGGCGCGTCGTACATGGCGTTCATGAGCAGCTCGTGCGCGAGCGCAGCGAGCCGCTCGGCCACGCGGGCGGGCGCGCCGGCGCGCTCGGCCCAGTGCGCGACCTCGGCGACGGTCCGGTCCCGGTCCTCGCTCGTGCGGGGCCGCCACTTCACGATGGTGGCGCCCCACGAGAGCAGGTCGGACAGGCGCGGCGGCAGGGCGAGCGGCTTCAGGATGCGCCGGACCGCGAGGGCGATCTCCCACGGCCGCGGCATGGAGGCGAAGCTCGGCCAGCCGACGATGCTGGAGAGCCGCGGCTCCTTGAGCGCGGCGTGGAGCACGGCGTCGGTGCTCCCCGAGGTCCACACGAGCAGGTGCAGGCTGGGATAGCGCTCGGCCGCCCACTCGAGCGCGAGCTCGAGATCGGCGGCGTCGCAGCCGAGCAAGAGGGGGCGCTCGGACAGCCGGTCGCGCAGCTCGGCGGGGTCGCTCGCCACGGGCACGTCCTGCATGCCGGCGGCCGCGGCCATGACGCGGGCGATCCGCTGGCCGACGACCCGGTTGCGCTCGAGGACGGCGATCGTCGCTTTCGGGGCAGAATCGCTCAAGAGGGCACCGTGGGCTGGCCCGGGCGGGGAGCCGCCCGGGGGAGGAGAGGAACACGGCCATTACATCACGATCCGCCGCCCGGTGGCGCCGCGGAAGACGCCCCGCCGCGGCGCGGCGCAGCGCGGCGAAGAGCACCAGCTCGCCCGATCGCCGGCGCGGCGAGAGGGCGACCGCGCTGCCGCGCCTTTGGTAGGCTCGCCGACGGGGACGCCGCTGTCTGCCGCCTTGCGGGGGTGATGGGATCATGAACGAGGATGTTGCCAACGGTCGCCTCGCCTTGGAGGCGGAGCTGGAGACGCTACGCCGGCGCAACGCCGAGCTCGAGCGGGAGCTCGCCGAGAAACGGCAGGTGGAGATCGCGCTGCGGGAGAGCGAGGCGCGCTACCGGGGTATCGTCGAGGACCAGACCGAGCTCATTTGCCGCTTCCGGATGGATGGCACGTTGACCTTCGTCAACGACGTGTACTGCCGGTACTTCGACAGGACGCGGGACGAGCTGGTCGGCCATCACTTCACGCCGCTCGTCCCCGAGGAGGACCGGCAGCTCCTCGACGCGCAGTTCGCGAAGCTCGGCCCCGAGAACCCGATCGTCCACACCGAGCACCGGGTCGTGCGCCCCGACGGCTCGATCCGCTGGCTGCGCTGGACCAACCGCGCGCCGCTCGGCGAGGGGGGGCCCCACGCCGAGTTTCAGGCGGTCGGCGTCGACGTCACCGCTCGTCGCCGGGCGGAGGAGGAGGTGAGGCGCCTCAACGTCGAGCTGGAGCAGCGCGTGGCGGACAAGACGAGGCAGCTCGAGCAGCTGGTTCGCGAGCTCTCGACCCCGCTCATGCCGGTGGCGGATCAGGTCATCGCGATGCCGCTGATCGGCTTCCTCGACAGCGCCCGCGCCGCGGCGGCGCTCGAGGCCGTGCTCCACGGGGTCACGTCACACAACGCCACGACGGTGGTCCTGGACATCACGGGCGTGGGGATCATCGACTCCCAGGTGGCGGACGCGCTGATCCGGATGGCCAGGGCGGTGAACCTCCTCGGCGCGCAGGTGGTGCTCACCGGCACGCCGCCGCGGATCGCGCAGACGCTGGTCGCGCAGGGCGTCGATGTGGGCGGCATCGTCACCCTTCGGACCCTGAAGGAGGGTATCGCGTTCGCCCTGCAGCGCGGCCACGCCGGCCCACGAAACTCGGCCCTCTAACACGGCGCTTGTCCCGGAGCGGTGATGAAAACCGCTCTCGAAGGACTCGTGCGCGACGCAGGAGCCCGGGCGTGTGACGCGTCGTGCCCAACCCGCCTTTGCTCGATCGGTGGGCGCGCCTCCGTGATACCGTGAAAGGTCCCCCCGCACTCGGAGGTGCCCATGATGAAGCTTGTTCTCCGGTCGCTCCCCGCGCTCGGGCTGGCGGCGCTCGCGCTGGGCGCTTGCGCCGACACCGGCTCGCTGGTCGATGAATCCCGGGCTGTCACGAGCGCGCCGAGCGCCCTCGCCGCCGCGCGATCCTATACCCTCTTCGAGAGCGGCCAGGTCCGGCCTCTCGCCCTCTCGCCGGACGGGTCGACGCTCTTCGCCGTCAACACGCCGGACAGCCGGCTGGAGATCTTCAAGGTGAAGAAGGGCCGGCTCATGCACCGCGGCTCCGTCGCCGTCGGCCTGGAGCCGGTCGCGGTCGCGGCCCGCAGCGACGATGAGGTCTGGGTCGTCAACCACCTCTCCGACAGCGTGAGCGTGGTCGACGTCTCGAAGCCCCACAAGGCCCGCGTGGTGCGCACGCTGCTCGTCGGGGACGAGCCTCGCGACATCGTCTTCGCCGGCCCCGGCGAGGGCCGCGCCTTCATCACCACGGCGCACCGCGGCCAGAACAGCCCTGTGGACCCGGCGCTCACCACGCCGGGCGTCGGCCGCGCCGACGTCTGGGTCTTCTCCGCGACGAGCCCGAGCCCCGCGCCGCTCACCATCGTCACGCTCTTCAGCGACACGCCGCGCGCGCTCGCCGCCTCGCCCGACGGCGCGCGCGTCTACGCGGCGGCCTTCCACTCCGGCAACCGCACCACGGTGGTGGAGACCAACCTCGTGAACCTGGGCCTCGGCCTGCCCCCGCCGACGACCAACGCCGCCGGGGTCGCGCAGCCCTCGACGCCGCTCATCGTCCGGTTCGACGGCCAGCGCTGGGTGGACGAGCTGGATCGATCCTGGGACGACAAGGTGAATTTCGCGCTCCCCGACAGGGACGTCTTCGTCCTCGACGCCCTGGCCGACCCGCCCGCGCCCGTCGCGGGCCCGTCGGGCGCGTTCCAGGGGGTCGGCACGATCCTCTACAACCTGGCCGTCAACCCGGTGAGCGGGCGCGTCTACGTGACCAACACGGAGGCGTTCAACGAGCAGCGCTTCGAGGGCCCCGGCGTCTTCGCGGGCCACAGCGTGCGCGGCCGCTTCAACCACAACCGCATCACGGTGCTCGATCCGGCGACGGGCGCCGTGGCCCCGCGGCACCTGAACAAGCACATCGACGACAGCGCGTGCTGCGCCCCGGTCCCCAGCGCCGAGAACCAGAAGAGCCTCGCGCTGCCCCAGGGCATGGCCGTCTCGGGGGACGGGCAGACGCTCTACGTCGCCGCGCTCGGCTCGGACAAGATCGGCGTCTTCTCCACCGCGGCGCTCGAGGGCGACACGTTCGTGCCCGACGTGGCGCACCAGATCCCGGTCCCCGGCGGCGGGCCGACCGGCCTCGTGCTGGACGAGGCGCGCGGGCAGCTCTACGCCCTCACGCGCTTCGACAACTCCATCGCGGTCATCGATCTCGACGACCGGGCCGAGGTCGCGCGCGCGCCGATGCATAGCCCCGAGCCGGAGAGCGTGATCCGCGGCCGCCGCTTCCTCTACGACGCCTCGTTCTCGTCGAGCCGCGGGGACTCGGCCTGCGCGAGCTGCCATCCGTTCGGCGACATGGACCACCTGGCGTGGGACCTCGGCGACCCGGACGCGATGACCGCGCCGATGCCGGGCCCCTTCGTGGTCGATCCGACGCTCTTCGGCCAGCCGGCCGAGTTCGCGGCGCTCAAGGGGCCGATGACGACGCAGCCCCTGCGCGGGCTGGCCAACCACGGCCCGATGCACTGGCGGGGAGACCGCACCGGCGGGAACGACGCGCCGAGCGCGCAGCCGGACAGCGGCACCTTCGACGAAGAGGCCGCGTTCAAGAAGTTCAACGTGGCGTTCGCCGGCCTGCTCGGGCGGGACGCGCCCATCCCCGAGGCGGACATGCAGGCGTTCACCGACTTCATTCTCCAGCTCATGTACCCGCCCAACCCGATTCGCCGGTTGGACAACGCGCTCACCCCCGACCAGGAGGCGGGCAAGGCGTTCTTCACCGAGCCGGGCGGCGCGTGCAGCACGTGCCATGTGCTCGACCCGTCGGGCAACGCCGAGCACGGGGTCGCGTTCCCCGGCTTCTTCGGGACCGACGGGCGCTACACGTTCGATTTCATCTTCCAGAGCTTCAAGGTCGCCCAGCTCCGCGGTCTCTACGCGAAGGTGGGCATGTTCGGCATGGTGCAGAACCCTCGCTTCAACGATCGCGACAGCGGGTTCCAGGGCGATCAGATCCGCGGGTTCGGCTTCGGCCACGACGGGACGATGGACACGATCTTCCGCTTCCACGATCAGCTCGGCTTCAACGAGGCGCCGGGGGTCGAAGGCTTCCCGCCGGGCGAGGCGGGCGACGTGCTGCGCCGGCAGGTGACCGATTATCTGCACGCCTTCGAGACCAACCTGGCGCCCATCGTGGGCCAGCAGATGACGCTCGCCGGCGCCGGCGATCCGGCGGCCGAGGAGCGCGTGGATCTCTTGATGGCGCGCGCCGATGTGGGCGAGTGCGATCTGGTGGTGAAAGGCCGCGTCCACAAGGAGGAGGTGGGGTTCCTTTACCAGGGTGACGGCGCGTTCCGCCGGAACCGGGCGGGGAGCGCGGCGATCGGCGCGGCGACGCTGCGCCTCATCGCGGCCGCGGGGACGCCGCTGACCTATACCTGCGCGCCGCCGGGCGCTGGGGTGCGGATGGCGCTCGACCGGGATGGCGACGGGGCGCTCGATGGGGACGAGGAGGACGCGGGGACCGATCCGGCGGATCCGGCGAGCCAGCCCGGAGGCTGAGCCCGGCCCGGGTCACCTCGAACGTGTCATCGCGCCAGGGGCCCCGCCCCACGGGCACGCCTCGCCCGCCGCCCACCGCGGGCGCCAGGCCTGGCGGACACACCGCGTCCTGACGGGCCTCGCTCAGAGGCCCCCCTCGGAAAACGTCGCGTTGGTCGGATCACCGCGGCGCCTCTTGGGCATTAAGGACGGCCATGTTCGGCCCCCTGCTGCAGGCACCGCCAGGGGCCTGCACCCCAGGATCGAGGAGCTTCGCGATGAACAGGACACTTGCATCGACCGCCGGCATTTTGCTCGCGTTTTTCTTCGTGGCTTGCGGCTCCTCGACCGGCCCGACCGAACCCGAGGGCGCGGGCGGCGCGGGCGGCGCGGGCGGCGCGACGGGGGCGGGCGGCGGCGCGGCGGGCCCCGGGGGCGGGGGAACGGGTGGCGGTCCGGGCACGGGCGGCGCCGCGGCGAGCGGCGGTGGGGGCACGGGCGGTGCGACGGACCCGGGCGGCGACGGCGGCGCTCCGGCCGGCGACGGCGGCGGTGGCAGCTCGTCCACCGGCGGCGGGCCCGCCGTGATCGAGCCCGTGCTGGTCACCTCCGGTCAGGACGACTACTGGAAGATCGAGACGCCGACGGAGGTGACGAGCGGCAACGCCGACGTGACCGTCGACGACGCGACGACCCACCAGCGATGGGACGGCTTCGGCGGCACCTTCAACGAGGTGGGGTGGCACGTGCTCTCCATGCTCAGCGAGCCGGAGAGGGCGCGCGCCATCAAGCTCCTCTTCGACGCGCACGAGGGGGCGGCGTTCGTCTACGGGCGCATCCCCATCGGGGCCAGCGACTTCGCGATGGATCGCTACACGCTCAACGAGACGCCGAACGATACCGCGATGGAGAGCTTCTCCATCGCTCGGGACAGGGAGAAGTTGATCCCGTACATCAAGGCGGCGCTCGCCGTGAGGCCTGGCCTCCACCTCTGGGCCAGCCCCTGGACGCCCCCCACCTGGATGAAGAGCAACGGCGCCATGGATGGCGGCAGGATGAAGGACGACGCGACCATCCTGCAGGCGTATGCCCTGTACCTCGCCAAGTTCGTGGAGGCGTACGCGGAGGAGGGGCTCACCATCGAGGCGGTCCACCCCCAGAACGAGCCCAACTACGAGACGAGATATCCGAGCTGCCTGTGGACGGCGCCGCTCATGACCAAGTTCATCGGCACCTACCTCGGGCCGACGTTCGAGGAGCGGGGGCTCGCGGCGCAGATCTATCTCGGCACGATGTCCAACGACGCTGCCGGGGCGGACGTGGCGATCCTCGACGCCGTGACCGGCGACGCCACCGCGATGAAGTACGTCGAGGGCTTCGGGCTGCAGTGGAACGTGATGGGCAGCGTGGCCAGCTTGAAATCGCGCAATCTGCCGATCGTGCAGACGGAGCACAAGTGCGGCAACTATCCCTGGAACACGGGGACATTCAAGCCGGACGCGGCGCCGAACGACCACGCCTACGCCGTGGAGAGCTGGGGGCTCATCCGCGACTGGATCAAGGCCGGGGTGAGCTCGTACAGCGCCTGGAACATGGTGCTGGACACGGCCGGGAAGAACCTGGACTCGCAGCGGCCGTGGCCCCAGAACGCGCTTCTCACGGTGGACACAGCGACCAGGACGCTGAACGTGACGCCCGTCTATCACGTCTTCCGTCACGTGTCCCAGTACGTCGATCCTGGGGCGACGCGCGTCGGCACGACCGGCGGCGACGCGCTGGCCTTCAAGAACCCTGACGGCACCCTCGTCGCGATCCTGCACAACTCCGGCAATTCACCGAAGGCGACCACCCTCGCCGTGGCCGGCAAGAAGCTCCAGTTCAGCATTCCTGCCCGCGGCTGGGCCACCGTCAACTGGAAGTGAGGGCGAATCGGGCGCGGCGCTTCCGCTGGAATCAGCGTGGAAGAAGAGGCGTCACCGTGACGCCCTGGCCGGCGCCGCGCCGCGGCCGGGGAGCGTCAGCGCGCAGCCGATCGAGAGCAGCAGCGCGACGCCGAAGACCGCGATGGCCATGGTGTGCTCGCGCACCACGACCTCGGGCGCGCGGGCCTCGGTGAGGACCAGGCCGAGCACGGTGAGGCCGCCGATGCCCCCGAGGTAACGCATCGTCGAGGTGAGGCCCGCGGCCATCCCGCTCTGGTGGCGCGGGACGTCGCTCATGGCGGCGGCCTGGGACGGCGCGGACGTGAGGCCCAGGCCCGCGCCGAGCAGGGCGAGCGCCGGCGCCGCGTCGGTGATGGCGCCGAGCGGCCGCGCCGCGAGCAGGACCATTCCGAGCAGGGCGAGCGAGCCGCCGAGCAGGGCGACGGCGCGCGCCCCGAACCGCTCGGAGCCGCGCCCCGCGAGCGGCGAGGCGACGACCATCATCGCCATCATCGCCACCAGCGTGTTGCCGACGTCGCGCGGCGCCACGTCGAACAGCCGCGCGGCCACCTGCGGCAGCTCGAACATGACCGAGTACATGGCGAAGTTCTGGAGGGCGATGATCAGGCTGCCGCCGACGAACGTGCGCCGCCGGAACAGCGAGAAGTCGATGACCGGGTCCGCGGCGCGCCGCTCCCAGAGCACGAACGGCACGAGGCCCAGCGCGCCGAGCGCGGCCGCCCAGCGGAGGTGGGCGTTCTCGAGGCC
Organism: Sorangium sp. So ce1036; assembly: GCF_051369805.1. Lineage (NCBI taxonomy): Bacteria > Pseudomonadati > Myxococcota > Polyangiales > Polyangiaceae > Sorangium > Sorangium sp. So ce1036. Next base: position 557,664 of record NZ_JBBMOX010000002.1, on the reverse strand, counting down.
GAGGACGATGCCCAGGAGCGAGGCGCCGAGCAGCGCCGAGCCCACGAGGTCGAAGCGCGCCGGCGCGGCGGGGGCCGCCGGCGCAGCCGGCGCAGCCGGCGCGGCGGGCACCGGCGCCGCCGCGCGCGCGCCGAGGTGCGCGAGCGCGGCCGCGAGGAGCAGCACCGGGACGTTCGCGAGGAAGATCGACGCCCACCCGAAGTGCGCCACGAGCAGCGCCCCGACCTTCGGCCCCGCGCCCGCCGCGAGGCCCATCATCGCCCCGAAAGCGCCGAACGCGCGGCCGCGCACCTCGGGCGGCAGCTCCGTGCGGAGCATGGCCGTCGCGCTCGGCGCGAGGATCGCGCCGCCCGCGGCCATCACGATGCGCGACGCCGTGAGCACCGGGAGCACCGGCCACACGTAGGCGAGCGCGGCGCCCGCGGCGAAGATGAGCTGGCCCAGCGCGAGCGCGCGCCGGTGGCCGAGCCGGTCGCCGAGCTTCCCCCCGGGGCTCTGCAGGACGATGTTCGTGAGCAGGTAGCTCGTGACGAGCCCCTGGCGGAGCTCGCCCGAGCCCTCGTGGAGGTCGCGCGCCATCTCGGGCAGCGCCACGGCCACCATCGTGGAGTTGAGCGGCGCGAGCGCCGTCGAGAGCACGATGGCGGCGAGCAGCCGCACCGGCACCCGGGACGAGCCCTCGGCCCGGGACGAGCCCTCGGCCCGGGACGAGCCCTCAGCCCGAGACGAGGCCTCAGCCACGCGTGATGGCCCGCCGCTGGAGCAGGACCAGGCGGTCGCCCGCGAACGCCCACTCGAGGTCCTGCGTGCCGCCGAACGCCGCCTCGCACGCCGCGGCCAGCGCCTCCAGCGCGGCGAGCCGCGCGTCGTCGAGGCACAGCGCCGCGGCCCGCTCGGGCTCGACCGCGACCTCGCGCGTGCCGCCCTCCTCGGCCCACACGATGGCGACGTCCTTGTCGCCCGGCCGCCGCTCGAGGACGCGCCCGCCGCGGGCCATGCGGTAGCTGTCCGGGGTCACGAGGCCGGCGACGACCGCCTCGCCGAGGCCCCACGTCGCCTCGATCACGCGCTCGTCGGCGCCCGTGGCCGGGTTGCGCGTGAAGAGCACCCCCGCGCAGTCGGCGTGCACGAGCCGCTGCACGACGATCCCCATGCGCGGCTCCGGCGGCAGCCCGAGCCTCCGCCGGTAGGCCAGCGCGGCCTCGGTGCGCGCCGAGGCGTGCACCCTGCGGACGGCCTGGAGCAGGCCGTCGCGGCCCCGCACGTTGAGCTCCGTCGCGTGCTGCCCCGCGAAGCTCGCCGAGGCGCCGTCCTCGCCGACGCCGGACGACCGCACGGCCGCCGGCCCGTCGAGCGCGCGGAACGCCTCGACCAGCCGGTCCACCGCCGCGCCCTCGCCGGCGACGACCCGCTCGACGAACCCCGCCGACAGCGCGACGCCCGGCGGCACCGGCAGGCCCTCGCGCAGCGCGCGCCCGAGCTGCGCCGCCTTGCCCCCGAACTCCGCCTCGTGGAGCGCCTCGTGCAGGCCCGCGATCACAGCGTCGCCTCCTGCGCGCGGCGCTCGGGCGCCCTGGCGAGGACCGTCACCTCGCCGGCGGCGCCGTCGACGCGCACGCGCGCCCCGTCCGGGATCGTCGTCGTGCCGTCCCGCGTGCCGACGACGCCGGGGATTCCGTACTCGCGCGCGACGATCGCCGCGTGGCAGAGCTGCCCGCCGCGGTCGGTCACGATGGCGCCGAGCAGCGGGAGCACGACGTTGAACGACGCCGACGTCGCGCGCGTCACGAGCACGTCGCCCTGCTGGATCCGCCCGAAGTCGTCCGGGTGGATCACGACGCGCGCCGTGCCCTCGTACACGCCGTCGTTGATGGAGAGGCCGCGGACGGTCGCCTCGGTGTTCCTGGCCTCGGACTCGGAGGACATGGCGGCGAGGAGGGCGTCGACGGCCCGCGTGGCGCGGCGCGCGGGGGCCGGGAGCAGGTCGAGCGGGGGCGGCGGGCCGGGGGGCATGTTCAGCCACGGGGGCGCGTCGGCGAGGGTGGCCGTCGCGCGGAAGCGGGCGCGCCGCGCGACCTCCGCGGCGGACGGCTCGCGCCGATCGCGCAGGAGGCCGATCATCTCGTCGAGGGAGAGATCCACGGCGTGCTCGGGGTCGTCGATCTTGCCGGCGGCGGCGAGGCGGCGCCCGGCCTCGAGGACGGCCCGGCGGGCGAGCCCGGTGCCCCACGCGTCCGAGTAGAGGGCGCGCTCGTCGCGGAGCCGGTTCGTGAGGCGCGCCTCGGCGAGCAGCTCGTCGAGCTGCGCGCGGTGGGCCGCGGGCACGCGCTCGCGCAGCGCCTTCTCCCGGGCGTCGCGCGCGGCGAGCGCCCGGTCGCCGCGGTCGCCCTCGACGGCCGCGTGGATGGCCCGGACGAGCATCTCGGGCAGCTCGCCGCCGGTCTTGTCGGCCACGTCGTAGCCCACGGTGCGGAACCGCACGAGGTCGAGGTAAGCGCGCGTGGCCTGACCGACGTCGCCCTCCAGGGCGGCGAGCGCGTCGAGCACCGCCTGCGGGTCGCCGCGCAGGGCGAGCGCGTCGCGGCCCGCCGCGCTCGCGCGCAGGGCGCCGGCGAGGGCCCCGAGCTCCTCGGCCGCGACGCCCTTCGCGAGCGGCGTGGTCCCCTGCAGGAGCGCGAGCGCCTCGCCGGCGCTCGCGCCGGTCCACGCGGCGACGTGCGCGAGGTAGTCGCCCACGGGCAGGACGCTGGGGAAGTTGTAGCGGTGGTGCAGGGCGATCATCGCCTCCAGGTGGGCCTGGACGCGGCGCAGGTGCGCGATCAGCGCGTCGGTGTCGAGCCGGGCGGGATCGACGGCCTGGACGGCGAGGTTCCTCTCGGTGGCGCGGGGCCGGTCGACGCGATCCCACCGGTCGAGGTCCTCGCGCCACAGCCGGGTCTCGAAGACCTTGCGGGACCGCTCGACGCGCTCGCGCAGCCGCGGGTGCAGGCGCAGGAGGAGCCACAGGAGCGGCTTCGGCGGCGGCCCGCTCGCCCCTTCCCGCGCGCCGACGGCCACGGACTGCATGTAGAGGAAACCGCTGACGAGGGCCGGCTTGAAGTGGCTCATGAGGAGCCCGTAGCGCTCCGCCCCCTCGGCGAAGCCCCTCGGCATCCCGTACATGAACGGCTCGGCGGAGAACCGGGAGATCGGTCGCGAGAAGTGCGCCCGCTCGAGCTCCCAGGGGCCCGGGCCGGGGGCTTGGAATCTGGCGTCGGGATAGCTCGGATCGTTCTTCATCGCTGGACCACCCCTGACCGACACGCCGCGCCCGCACGAGCCGCCGCGGCGCCCCGAGGGCAACGGCGACCGCGGGGTGACGCTTCGGTCACGATTTCATGAAGGCCCCGAGGGTAGGGGTGGCGATCGTGGCGGTCCAGCCCTGGCGAGCGGCGGAGGAGGCGGGTGATCCGGTGGCGGGGGCGTGGGCGGGGGTGCGACAGCGGGTCCGGTGGGACGGCGTCGCGGAGCTCGTCCCGGGTGTGCGCGGCGCGGGCCTCGTCGGGCGCCGCGGAGCGGCCTCACTCGCGGATGCGCGTGCCGGTGTTGTAGCCGCGCGGCGCGAGGGGCGACAGCTTCTCCAGCCAGATCTGCTCGAGCAGGGTGAGCTCGTCCGACACGGAGAACCCCGGATCGTCCTTCGGCTTCACGACCTCGAGCACCTCGAACGTGAAGGCGTCCGGGCCGTGCAGCTTCCAGTCCTTCTGGAGCTCCTGGTTCGTGTGCATGCCGATCGACAGCATGAAACGGTGCTTGTTGAGCGGTCCATGGAGGTTCGTGCTGCTGCCGAGCAGGACCTTGCCGTTCACCGTGTTCTTGACCTGGAAGATGCCCGCCTGCTTCGGGGTCTCGAGGTACTGCCGCTTCAGCTCCTTGCGCGTCGCCATCGTGCTCACGTCCGCCTTCCTCGTTTCTGACCCTGAGGTCCTGGTCTCCGCCTCGGGGGTGCTGGTCGCTGGATCGATCAGCTCGTAGAGCTGGCCGTCGCGCGCCATGTAGCCCTCGTCCATCAGCATGCGCCGGATGGTGCAGTGGTCGGGGTAGAGGGCGTGGATGATCTCGTTCACCTCGTGCTCCCGGTAACGCCGGCCCGGCCGGAACTTGCCCACGAACTGCTCGAGCACGATGCGCCGCTTGCGCCAGGTCTTCGGTAGCTGGACCAGCGCGCCCTCGCGGAAGAAGGCGCGCAGCACCTGGCTCCGGGCTCGCTCCGCGCGCCGCCGCGCGGGGCCGTCGCCGGCGGGCGGCAGCGCCACGAGCTCCTTCAGCGTGAGGCGGAGCAGGTCGTCGCGCAGCGCGTAAACCTGGTAGTACTGGGTCTTGCGCCTGGTCACGAGCCCGGCCTCGTCGAGCTTCCGGAGGTGGAAGGAGACCGTCGACGCCGAGCGCCCGAGCCGCTCCGCCAGCTCCTCGGGGCAGTGAGGCCGCTCGATCAGGGCGCTCACCACCTGGAGCCGCGAGGCGTCGGCGAGCGCCTTGAGCACGCCGACGCGCTGCTCGACGCCCAGCGCGCGCGCCGGAGAATCTGATTCGATGCTCATCGAAACGGATCTGCGGCGCCGCGCCGCGGCCGTCAAGATGATTCGACGGCCGTCGAATCAGATTTCCCCCGCTGCCGTCTGTTTTCTCGTGCCCGCTCGTCCGCCACCGCCTCGGACACGAGCTCGATCACGTGAACGTGAACGTCCCCCGGAGCTCGCCGCTCTCGATTCCCGCAGCGCGTTCACCCCGTCCAGCGCTCCAGCTCGTCCTCGAGCTACGACATCGCTACTGATTCGCGCCGATCGAGTCGAGGAAGGCGTTGTAGTCGTCGACCTTGTCCCCCGGCACCACGTCGATGCCGAGGTCGAACCGGGTCTCGTCGACCATGTGCCGGGCGAGGATGTCCCTGGTCGCCTCGAGGCCGATGCTCTTCATGCCGTAGAGGATGTACGGCACGAGGTACCCCTCGTAGTACTGCCGCTGGACGTGCGTGGCCTTGATGCGGCCCTGACGCATGTAGCCGACGGTCTTCGGATCGAAGTCGAAGGCCACGATGGGAAGGCCCGGCTGGTCCGCGGCCTCCGCGGCCATCGCGCAGCGATACGACACGCTGAACAGGCCGAGCATTCCCACGACGGGCGGGTCCGCGGCCACGATCGCGGTCTTCATCGCTTCGACATCGTCGAGCTCTTTCTCGTTGGACCAGATGACCGAGCTCACCACCACGGTGTAACCGGCTTTCGAGAGCACCTCTTGGGCGCCCCGCGTCCGATCCATCCCGTCGGCCCAGGTCTGATCGGTGCTGCCGTGGAGGATCACCGTCCCCGGCCCCTCGGGCAGCTCCTCGAGCAGGGTCCTCCCTGCCGTGGCGCCGGCCGACTCGTTGATGGTCCCGACGTAGATCGAGCGCCGCGAGTCCTTCAGATCGGTGTCGAGCGTCACCACGTGGATCCCCTCCTCGACGGCCTCATCGATGACGGCCGCGTTGCCCTGGCCGAACGGCGCGATGCCGATCCCCTCGGTGCCGCCCGCCACCGCCTGTCGGATCTGCTCGTTCTGGTGCTCCACCCTCTGCTCCAGCTCGCCCGTCCGGCCGAGGCCCGCGACCACGTTCCCCGTGGCCCCGAGCTCGCCCATGGCTCGGCCCGCGCCCGTGGCGACCGGCGCGAAGAAGCCGTCGATGGACTTCACCAGCACCGCCATCTGCATCGGCTCGAGCGAGCTCTCGTTGATCCTGGCGACGAGCGCGTCGATCGTCGCCTCGAGCTCCACCGGGGTGAACTCGTTCTCTACCGTCGGCGCTCGCTTGATGGGCTCGGCCCTCTCGTCCGATCCGGCCGTGTCGCTCGATCCGCACGCCGCCGTCGTCAACATGAGCCCCAGCGCCGTCATCCAGCATCGTCCAGTCCTCGTCATGGATCCCTCCTCGTCCCTCATGGTTCCAGTCGCTCGCGGAGCCCCTGCGTGAGAATCGAGCCTGCGTGACGCTCGAGCGCGCAGCGAGATCACTGGCGGAAGGGGCAGTCCACGGCAACGGGGGCGAGGTCGACGAAGCCGTCGCCGTCGATGGTCCACCGCTGCATGAAATGATGCCTGCTCGCCCCGTAGTCGTCGAACTCGTACTCGGCCGCTGCCCCGACGTACCGCAGCGGGATCCCCGCGCGGAGCCTGGCCATCGCCCCCTTCATGTCCCGCCACGAGGCCGCGTCATGGCCGGGGCGGTTGAGCTCGCGGACGATCTTCTGCAGCTCGAATCCGGACGACGGGATCGTCCCGCTCGTCGCCTGGGCGTACACGAGCCCCATCGCGAGCAGGACGACGCCGTCGTAGTAGAAGTGCGCCGCGGGCAGCGGCGCCTCACCGTCCCAGCGGCGCGAGAAGCGCGCGATGAAGGCCGCGGCGTTCCCGGTCGTGCAGTCGACCGTCCCCTGGGCGCCGCCCGCGACATGGCACTCGCTGCGCAGGCTGAGCGACGGCGAGACCCCCAGGAAGCCATCGAGAGCGCCCGTGGGGATGTTGGCGAGGAGCACCTCGGTGCGCAGCGCAGGACCGAGCAACCAGGTGCCCGGGCGTCCGGAGACGGTCCATTCGGTCACGATGGTCGAGGCGGTGGCGGGGTAGGCGGCCAGGAGCGTGCGTTCGGCGCGCGACCCGAACGCGGCCTTGATCTGGGTCGTGTACGTCTGCTCGCCCGACGTGAACGTCACCGAGGGGAGGATCGTGCCCCCGAGCACCGTGAACCGGGTCGAGAACGCGCTGCTGACGCCGACGTTGTAGTCGTCCCGCGCCGTGAGGCTGTTCACGGTGTCGATGTGCTCGGAGACGGCGAGCTTCGCCAGGGCGCAGCCGACGTGGAACGCGGAAGGGGCGAGCCGCATCCGGCCTCCCTTCGTCTCGCTGCGCGCGACCGTGGGCGCGGCATACCCCGGCAGCATGTGAAACACGTCGAGCGCCGTCACGTCCTGCGCGATCTTGCGGGCGAGCTCGTTCTCCTCGGGCCCTATCAGGTAGGCGACCTGATCCGTGTAAAGCAGCTCGAAGAGCTGCTCCAACCCACGCTCCGGGCTCGAGTGGCTGTCCCGGCTCCGGAGGTAGAACGGCCTCCCGTCGAGCCCCCCCGCTGCGTTCACGTCCTCGACGGCGAGCAACATCGCCTGTTCGAGGTTCCGGCCGATCGCCGACTCGCTGCCGGAGAAGGGCAGGAGCGCCCCCAGGACGACCGCGTCCTCGGGGCGAGCGGGCGCCGTCGGAGCGCAGGATGCCGAGCCCAGGGACGCGAGCCCCACGAGCAGCCCGATCCCCATGCAGTGAATGAGCCGTTTGCGACAGGCGAACCGCTTGCTGCCTCGCTCGGATCGATCCGAGGAGGCAGGTATCCCGGACGGCATTCTCGACCCCCGAGCGCGGATGACAACGCATCGAGGAACGATCTGTCAAGGACGCATTATTGGGATTCGAGATGACCGCAAGGGGGGGGCATGGCGTGGACATGCAAACCGTCATGAAATGTAGCCCACGCTCGCCCGGCGCCGCTTGCCGTCGTCAGCGTCGTGCTCACTGTCCGTGCAACGCGGCGTTCAGGCCGAGAGGTGGGCACGACCGCGAGCGTGGGGCGGGGCCTGCGCTCCGGCGGGCCCCGTTCGTGGCACGCCGGAGCGCAGGCCCCTCCGCGATGACCTCCGGACGACCTCGGGGACGCGGACCTGGGGCGACAAACGGGTTGCAACCACCTGAAAAGTGCAGAAACTCGAACCGCCAAGGCACCAAGACGCCAAGGAGAGAATCAATTCTTGGCGTCCTTGGTGCCTTGGCGGTTGAGCTCTCGCTTGTTCAACCGGATCGGCGCTCTAGGGCTTCAGCGTGATCCGCACCTTGTACTGCTGGCGGGCGAGGATCGAGCCCCTCTGGATGGCAGGGTCCGTGGTCCCGAGGCGGCCGCGGTCGAACCGAAGCAAGGCCTCGCACCCCTCGGCGGGAAGACCCGTGGGGTACGACTCTTTGGGAATGATGAACGAGCCGGTGTCCTCCGTGAAGCCATCCGAACGATCCCAGGAGACGTCATCCACGCAAGGCCCCGGATCGTCGAAGCTGACAGGTCCGAGAGACCAGCCCATCCGGTCGTCGGTGCCCAGCGGCTCCCACGACAGCACCAGATCCTCGCCCGAGCTGAGGCTGAACTCGCTGTCCTCCTCGGGCGTGGTGAGCTCCGGGAGCTCGGGCATCACGACCTCGAATCCGTCGAAGTCGTTGAACCGGACCTGGATCGCCTGGCCGGGCTCGGCCCGCCTTAGGTAGCCGCGGCACATGGCGGCGATGAGGTTGTCCTCCGGATAGCTGTCGTGCCAGAAAATGCAACGGAGCTCCACCTCCTCCTGGCCGCTGTGCACGACGAACGTGTCGGGGAGGTACTCCCCGTCGCCGGTCTCCCGGACGCCGAACGCGTTGCTGGGCTCCGTCTTCCGGACATAAGCCTCCGCATCGCCCCGGTACTCGACGCCATCGCGGACGAACGGCGCGCTGTACCCGTGGACGGCGATGGTGACCACCTCGTCCTCCGCGAGGGGCCGATACTCGTCCGGTGAGCACGCCGCCCCCGAGAGGCCCAGGGCGGCGATCGCGGCCGCTCTCCCGATGTTGTGCATGAGGTCCTCCGCTCCTATCTTCTTCGCCGCCGGCGAGCGCCCGTCACCTGCAGGGAGGGCAGTCCCCGCCGCAGTCGGCGTCTTCCTCTTCCCCGTTCCGCCGGCCGTCGCTGCACGTGCGTGGCTGACACACGCCAGCGAAGCAAATACCACTCTCGCAGTTCTCATTGGCCCGACACTTGTATCCGTCCGCGCAGGGGTAGCAACCAAATCCACAATCCACGTCGGTCTCGTTACCGTTTTGCACGCGATCGAGACAGCGGTCGACGGAGCAGGTCCCATCTGGCCCGCACACGCCCGTGAGGCAGTCATACTTGCTATTGCACGGCCGCGTTATCCTGCACGGATCGCAATGACCGCCGCAGTCCATGTAGGTCTCCCCGTAATCAGGATCGAGCATGCCGTTCTTGCACTCGAGGGGGATGCAGTTCCCGAGGAGGGAGCAGAACCGCGTCGGATCTTCGCAGTCCGCGTCGTACAGGCATGTGACCTCCTGTCCGCTGCCATTGCAGAATCCGGAGCCGGAGGGCGCAGGGGAAGGTCTGACATACTTGTTGACGGGCCCGGTCGGATCGCAGACGTCCTCGGTGCACGGGTTGCCATCGTCCCACACGTCGTCCGGGTCACGCTCGGCGACCCGTTGCCCGTCATGGCAGCGCGTGATCTCACAGTCGCCTCGATACTGGCTCCTCGATGTCTCGTACAGCTCGAGCACGCAGGCGCCCTCGATGCAGGCCACCTCCCCGCACCTCGGGTCCACATTATAAGGCAACTCACACTCCTCCGTGCCTCTGCACTCCGGCGGCGGAATGTAGGGAAGCGGCGGAGGGTCCGAGCAAGCGAGCCAGGACGACGCGATGGTGAGCGCCGCGATCGCCGCGGCGAAGCTTCTCTGTCTGTTCATGATCCCTCGTGTCCGATGTCTGGGCGGTCGACGTACAGCGGGCACACGGCGCAGGAGCCGCCGCAATCGCGACCGGCCTCGTCGCCGTTCATCACTCCATCGCTACACGTCGCGTCGCGGCACAAGCCGTCCACACACACGCCGCTCTGGCATGACTCGTGTGAGCCGCACCTCTGTCCTGAATCGCAGGCGGGGCACGATGGGGCGCCACAATCCACGTCCGTCTCCGCGCCGTTGAGCACCCGATCGCCGCAGCGCGCGTGCGCGCACGTCCCGTCCTCGGCGCAGATCTGCTCGACGCAATCGTCGTCGCTGTCGCACGGCTGTCCGGACTCGCAGGGATCGCAGGGGCCGCCGCAGTCGAGCGCCGTCTCTCCGGAGGAGACGTCCAGGATGCCGTTTTCGCACCATTCGTGGACGCACCTGCCGGACGTGGAGCATGCATAGGAGGGGTTTCCACAGTCCTCGTCTCGTAGACAACCAACCCACTCACCGTCCTTGCAATATCCCGACGTCTCCGGCGATGGCCCGGTCGGGTGAGGCAGGTGCACGCTGGTTCCGTGGGCGCAGCGGTCGATCGTGCACTCGTTGCCATCGTTGAAGACGTCGCTCGCTGAATGCTCGACCCGGGTCGCCCCGGCATCGTCGCACTTGACGACACGACAGTCGCCAGCGCGCTGGTGCTCGAGCTGCTCGCGCAGGGCCAACCTGCAGACGCCGGCGACGCACAGCGCCTGGCCGCACCGCGGGTCCACGGGCCCTGGGCAGTCCCGAGCCGCCTCGCAGGGCGCGGCGATGCATTCGCGGACGGGCCGACACGCGCGCTCGCAACGATCCCCCTCCTCCTCCCTGGCGCCAGGCTCGCAGCAGCTCACGTCCCCGAGCTCCGGGCACCGGCAACGCCCATCGATGCACTCCGCTCCGGTCAGGTCGGCCCCGCAGTCCGCCGTCGAATCGCACGGAGGCTCCTGCTCCACATCGATATAAGCGTCACCGCTGCAGGCTGCCCAGACGACGCCTGCCAGGAGCACCATGCAGGGGGCGCTCAGGCGCCGCTTCCACATGCGCGGCACGATACCAGGCGTCGTCGCGCAGAGGACAGGGAGATTCGAAGTTGGGTGTCGAAAGATGCGCGCAGATCGCATTACGTCGAGCGCGCCAAAATTCTCTCCGATGTGGGCTTTGACCCATAAAAAAATGAGCTTGGCGCCACACGCGGAAGCACGCCCGTGCGAGGTCGGGCGCTACCACGCGAAGGAGAACGCCACGCCGGGGGCGCTCCCCACGGCCCCGACGCGGACCGTCGTCTCCGGAGCGAGCAGGAACCCCGCGGCCACGGCGCCGCCGGCCGCGAGGCCGGCCCCGACGAAGGCGCCCACCGACAGGGCCGTGAAGGTCCTCGCGCGCCCGTCGGCCTCGGCATGGGCGTCGCAGGCAGGGAGCCCCGGCCGGCAACGGAAGACCTCCCAGCGCGCCCGGACGAAGGCGGCGTCCCGCTCGCCGGCCGCGTCGTTGGCCTCCGCGACCGAGATGCCCCCGACGACGCCGAGAGCCACCGACGTGGCCGCGAGCCCGCCCACGGTCCACCACCGGAGCGCTCGGTCGCGCGCGGACCGAGCCGGCCCCGCGCCGGGCCGATCGACCGGCTTGCTCGCCGGGGGGCGCGCGGGGGCATCCGCTCGGGCGGACGGGAGCATGAGCCAGACGGTCCGGTCGCCGCCCCCGTCGATGGCGACCGGTACCTCGACCTGCGCCCCTGCGAGCTGCGCGCCCACGCGGCGCTGGCCGGGAGCGACGTACACGGGGCGCGGGAGCGGGGAGACGCCGACTTGGCGCCCGTCCACGAGCACGGCAGCGCCGGGCTCGCTCACGCGCACCTCGATCGCGCCGACGTGCCGCCGCGCCTCGGCGAAGTTGGCGCGCGCCAGCTCGTAGCTCTCCTTGAAGCCCGGCGGCACCCAGATCTTCGGCGCATCGGGGGTGCCGACCATGTCGAAGTAGATGGAGAGGAACTCCGCCGCCATCGGGAATTCGCGCAACCTGAACGACAGCATCCCCACGCGGAATGCGTCGGAGGCGCTCCTCGTGAGCCGCCACAGCGTCAGGTGGATGTCGCGCGCGTCCGCGATTCGCCCCTGGTCCACGAGCCGCTCCGCCTCGTCGAGCATCTCCTGCTCGGGGCCGGTCGGCGGCGGGCGCCGCGGGAGCGGCTCCGCCGCCACCGAGGCCGGACACGAGTACAGCAGCAGGACCGCGGTGATCAGGCTTCGTGGCGAGCGTCGCATGGTCGGATCTCCCGGGGCGTCTTCCGCGGAACAAGGGCGCGCTGTGCAGCCTGCGAGGTGCTCGGCGGCTCGGCGTTCCCCGGGCTCGGGGTCAAGCCCCCGGATCGGGAGCTCGCCAGCGCGATCTCCCACCCTCGACCGCCTCTCTTATCAGAGATCGCCGCACGGTTGCGCTCGGGATGCGCGGCACGAGGGCCTACGTCACGCGCGCCACATGCATTACGTCGAGCGCGCCAAAATTCTCCAAATCCATGCATCAACGGGCCAGAGGCGCCCCTTCCTGACAGGAACGGTGAGGTGCCCGTCTCCGCGTCGGCCGACACGCTCCGGGTTCCCTGGGGCGCCTGCGTTCGTCACGGCCCATTCGTTGACCAGGCTCGTCCCTGGTTGCGCGGATTGTCTCTCTTGAACCAGCGTAGGCCCAGGGCGCGGGGGTGGCTCCGGGCATTGCCGGAGGGGCCAGAGCGGAGGCGGGCAAACGATAGAGCGCCCGCCGGAGCGCCGGCCCCGGAGGCGATGCCCGGAGCCACCCCCGCGCCCTGAGCCGGGCCACCGGCGAGGCCTTCACCAGGGCGACCGCCGCCCCCCCCGATCGTGGATCCAGTCCTGGAACGCCCCTGGAAGACGCAGCCCTAGTTCCCCGCGCTCCGCTCCTTCAGCGCCGGCGGCAGCGGCGGCAGCCCCGGGCGCGGCCGGTACCCCGGCCTCCGGTACGACAGGATCGGGATCGCCTCGTTCTTGTACGGCGCGCTCTCCCCGGGCTTCGGGCACTGATCCCGCACCCAGTAGACGTCGAACGCGACGATCTCGTCCTCCGGCCGCCCGGTGCGCTCGTGGTACCGGAGCAGGTAGTCCTGGAGGCCGGGCCTGCGGAACACCTTGTTCCGGTCGAGCCGGATCCGGTTGAAATAGTCCTGCTGAATCTGCCCGAGCCCGAGCCCCCGCGCGTCGGTCAGGTCCAGGTCCGGCGGGAGCCCCGTGAACGGATCGACGTGTCGCCCATCCACGGTGATCGCGTCGACGCTGATCGACCCGTCGTCGGTGATCGGGTTCGGCGCGAACATCCCCCACCCCTGGAGCAGGCGCGGATACACGATCGTCGCCTGCACGACCTTCGGCTGGGTGTGCTTCAGAAAGGCCGGAACACTCTTGTTCTCGTTGATGGCCTGGCTCACCGCGCAGAGCCCGAGATACGCAATCAAGGTCTCCCGCGCGATCACCCGGCCGCGCGCGATCTTCTCCGCGAGCGGCGACGGGCCCGCCGCCGCCTGCGCCTGCGCCCGGCGCGAGGGCCGCGCCCCGAGCCCGAAGAAGCGGGCGATCTCGTCGCGCCGCCGCGCCGCGAGCCCGAGCAGCGCCCCGGGCGCGCCGAGGGTCAGCCCCCAGACGAGCGGCCGCGCGAAGCGCCCTCCGGGCAGCGCTCGCAGGATCTCCCGCAGCGCCGCGGCGCCCTGGAACACGCGGCCGTCCCGCGGATCGCGCGCCACGAAGAGCTCCGGCCGGCGCGCCTCGCCCCCGGCCGCCGCGAGCTCCGCGGCGGGCGCCGGCCGCGCCTCCTCGAACCGGAGCAGCTCGAGCCGGTCGAGCCGGACGAGCAGCCGCATCAAGGCAAAGGCGAGCGGCGAGCCGCCGTCATAGACGACGACCCGGGGCGCCGCGCGGCGGCGATACCACCGCTCGAGCGCGTCCCAGTGCTGCGACGTCGGCAGCAGGAACGACCAGGCGATCATGAACCACGAGAACGGCCCGAGCCGCATCATCACGCCGAACGTGCCGTGCAGGGCCCACATCCCCGCCATGGCGAGCGGGCGCGTGAGGCGGCGGCCGTACGGCGAGAGGATCCACGTCACGAGCAGCGCCTCGAGGACGAGGACCGCCCAGGCGATCCCCTTCGTCGCCCAGAACGGGAGCAGCTCCCGCGCGAAGACCGCGATCCCCGTCACCATGCGATCGAGGTGCAGCACGTAATGCACCGTCTCGCCACGCCGCCAGATCTGGCCCGATTTGTTGACGACGTTGAAGTAATAGATGGTCGCCAGGTTCAGGATCGCGAGCAGCACGATCCCGGAGACATACGGGCGTTCGGCCCACGCGGGGCGGCTCCGGTCCGCGAGATCGGCGGCCGTCCGCTCCCGCCGCTCGCGGAAGGAGCGGAGCAGCGCGTCGACCGAGAAGCGCCTGCCGGTCGGCATGAACATGGCCCAGCAGGTGATGAGGTTCACGACGACATAGCCGCCGTTCTCGATCATGACGATCCGGTTGTCCCGGCTCGTCACGAGGAGGAAGGAGAGGATCGAGAACAGCCGCGTGTGCCAGCCGATGAAGAAGCAGAAGAAGCAGAGCAGCGAGAGCGCGAACGCGACGTGGACCTCGGCGGTCGACGAGAACGCGTGATACAGGCTGAAGTTGTATCCGCTGCTCGGGCGGAAGAGGTGGAAGTGGTTGGTGAGCACCCCGTCGTTGCTGTAGATCCAGCTCGCCTCGGCCCAGTGGCGCAGGCAGTCGCCCACGAGGAGCGCGCCGAGCACCAGCCGGAAGAAGCCGAGCGTGCGGACGTCGATGGTGCAGTAACGCTCGCGGATCCAGCGCCCCGCGCGCCGGAGGCTCCCCCCGGCCCGCGGCGCCGGCGCAGCGGCCCCGACCTGCTGCGCCGCCGCGGCCTCGGACGGCGCCGCCGCGGCCTCGGACGGCGCTGCCGGCGCGTCCTCTCCGCGCGACGCCGCGGCCTCGGACGGCGACGGCGCGCCCTCTCCGGGCGGCGCGGCGGTGTCCGCGGCGCCCGGGTCCCTCTCACGCTCAGCCATGCGAGCGCCTCAGTTCAGCGGTTGATGTCGCCGGAGGACCGGGCGGGGCGACCGCCCCGGCCCGACGTTGAGCCGCTTCGTGCCCCCCCGCGAGTGCGACATCACCTTTTCCCGCTCGATGTCGTCTGACCCGGGCGGCGGCTCGCCGGGCGCGGGGATCGGCGCGGCGATCCAGTACACGTCGAAGCCCGACAGCGCATTGTCGCGCTTCCCGCCCTCCGAGAGCGGCCCGCCCTTCGCGAGGTAGTCCCGGAACGCCCGCTGGAACCCGGACCACGCCGGCCGCCGGATGCGATCGAGGTAATCGGTCCAGAGCTGGCCGAGCCCCGCGGCGGGGTGCCCGGCAGGGTCGAGCCCCGGCTCCTCGCCCGTGAGCGGATCGATCGGCTGCGACGCGCGCGTCTGCCCGTCGATCACCACCAGCCCGTTGCTCCGCGGCGGCTCGGGCGCGAGGACGTCCCACCGCGCCAGCATGCGCGGCCACGACGCCACGGCCGCGAGCACCTTGCCCTGCGGGATCGCCGCCGCGCCGGGCAGCGGGTTCTCCTTCGCCGTCTGCGCGATCATCGCCGCGAGCACGACCAGCACCGCCGCCTCGCGCAGCGATCCCGCGACAGCGCGCGCCGTCCGCGCCGCCGGCGCCGGCCCGGCGGGCGCGTCGTCCTCCGCGCCGCTCCCGTCCGCGTGGGCCTCGTCGGGCAGCGGGATGCCGCACGCCTGCTTGCCGAGCAGCGCGCTGATCCGGTGCCGTCGCGTCGCGACCAGCTCGTACGCCGCGTCGAGGAGGTGGGAGACGCCGGGCAGCTTGAGCGGCCACGCGAGCCAGCCGAACGGCAGCGCCAGCAGCGCCTCGGTGACGGCCGCGCCGCGCAGGAACACCCGCCCGTTGCGGTCGACCGCGAGCACCGTCCGGTCCACGAGCTCGGACGTGACCTCCTTCGGCATCGGCAGGTGCTCCGTCGCGCCGGTCTGGTTGCGGACGAGGAGCTCGTCGAGCGCCGTGTTGCCCTGGAACGCCAGGTGCCCGCGCAGATCGAGCCGCTTGAGCAGGCGGCAGATCGTGAGGCACAGGCCGCAATCCGCGTCGTAGACGATCGTGCGGGCCCGCCGCTCGTTCCAGGAGCGCTCGTAGGCGTCCCAGAGCTCGGCGGGCAGCACGAGCGGCGCCGCGGCCACGAGCGCCCAGCCGAAGAGCCCGAAGTCGAAGAGGAGCCCCAGGAGGAGCCCGTGCAGGAGCATCAGCGCCGCGGCGATCCCGCGCGTGAAGCGGAAGAACGCGGGGACGAAGAGGAGCGCCGGGATCGCGAGCTCCATCGCCCGGAACCCGTACGTGAGCCCGGTCAGGGTGCCGAGCGGCAGCGCCCCGCGGAGCCACGCGCCCGCGTCGCTCGCCCACCTGTCGACGTGCAGCGCGTAGTAGAACGCCGTCCCGTCGCGCCACGCGTCGCCGCGCTGCTGGAGCGCCGAGCAGAGGTAGATGAGGCCGAGCTGCAGCAGCACCGCGAGCGCCGCGAGCGAGGTCGGCGACCAGCCGGGCAGGCGCCCGGCCTGCACCTCGGCCTCCGGGGTCGTCGAGCTGTCGTTGAGCTCCGTGTCGCGCTGCTCGTCCCGGAGCGCCATGGAGGCGCGGAGGCTGTCGAGCGAGAAGCGGCTCCCGCACGGCAGGAAGGCGGTGAGCGCGAGGAGCGCTATGGCCGCGTAGTTGCCGGCGTTCTCGAGCAGGATGTTCCGCGACGTCAGGCTCACGAGGAGGACCACCGAGAGCACGTGGAAGACGCGCGTCCGGTAGCCGATCAGGAACAGGACGTAGGCGACCAGCGTGAGCGAGAAGGCGAAGTGGGCCTCGCCCACCGTCGAGAAGGCATGGAACAGGCTGAAGACCTGCTCCTTGTCGCGGAGGTTGAAGAGGTGGTTGTGATTCGGCAGGACGCCTTCGTTCGAGTAGAAGTCCCGCACCCACCGCCACCGCGTGAAGAGGTCGGCGATCAGGACCAGCGCGAAGGAGATGCGGAACAGCCCGAGCGAGCGGGCGTCGAGCCGCAAGAAGTGATCGCGAAGTGATTTCACGGACAGTCCTCGACCCGGAAGCCGTAATCGGACGCGTGCTCGAGCTCGGGGACGCTCGGCTTGCGCAGGAGCAGGGAGCGCACGGTCCACAGATCGCCGAAGACGCGGTAGCGGAGCGCGGTCTGGTCGAGGTAATCGACCCCCGCGGAGCCGCCCGTGCCGGTGCGCCGGCCGATCACCCGCTCGACCATGCGCGCGTGGCGCTGCCGCCAGATGAGCATGGCCTGCTCCATCTCCAGGATCCGGTCGAGCACCTCGCGCGGCCACGCGAGCCGGGGCAGCTCGCGGTAGCTCTCGATGAAGACGATCGCCGCGCGGATCGCCCGGCGCTTCTCGCGGGTGGCCGCGTCGGCCTGCGGGTCGTCCTCGGCGAGCAGGAACGCCTCGGCGTTCGCGTTCTCCGCCTGGTAGCGGGCGCGGAGCCGGTCGACGTCGGCCGGGGTGAGCGCCTTGTCGATCGCGATCTGCACCCTGCGCTCGCTCTCCGCGCGCATCGACCGGATGTAGTTGCGCAAGAAGCGCAGGACCGCGTCCGGATCGCTCGACCCGTCGATGGGCGTCCGCGAGAGCCACTCGTCGAGGTAGTGCTTGAGGCTGGGCCCGCTCGCGAGGCGCGCCTCCAGCCGGCGCGTCGCCGACGACGGCGAGCCGTCGGCGGTCTTGAGCGCCTCCTTGTAGCTCCCCTCCCGGCCGAGCGGGATCCGGAGCGCGTCGTCGAGGCCCATCAGCACCTCGATCTCGCGGAGCTGCGCCGACTGGAAGCCGCTGGCCGGGATCAGGCGATCGCGGAAGTCGAGGTAGTCTCGCGTGGTGAGCGTCTCCATCACCCGGAAGTGCTGGATCGCCTGCTCGAAGATGGTGACGACCCGCCGGAAGGAGCGCGCCGCGGAGGCGAGCTTCTGATCGGGCACGGGGTTCTGGCGGAAGAGCTCGCGCGCCGAGGTGAGCTCGCGGAGGATGAGCTTGAACCAGAGCTCGTAGATCTGGTGGACGACGATGAAGAGGGCCTCGTCGTTGCTGACCTTCTTCTCGTCGTCGTCGAACCCGCCCTGGAGGGCGAGCAGCTCCTCGACGTGGATATAATCCCAGTAGTTCATGTCGGTAGCGATCGCGGGATCTGCGCCCGAGGAGCGTGCGCGGCGTGCTCACTGGCGAGCGCCGCGCGGGCTCCCGTGAGCGGCGCGTGGAGTCTACTTCCCGCGCCCCGCAAAACGGAAGCGCGCCGGCGTGCGTCGCAAGGAATGCGCGTGTCGCAAGAACTGCGCGTCGAGCGGGCGGCCGTCGTTGTCATGAGCCCGGCGCTGCGCCTGTCGTGCACCGCACCGACGCCCGGCGCGCTCACGGCGGGCTCGCCGCGGCGGGCGGCGGCTCGGCCGGGACGCGACGCACGCCGTCGGGGCCCACGTCGACGGGCGGCGCGTAGCTCCGGAGCTCCGCCTTCTCGTGGCTCGTGGCGCCGGCGGCCTCGATCGCCACCACGCCGACGTCGGGGCAGAACGTCGACACGAAGCGCGCCGGCCGATCGCCGAGGCGCTCCTCCACCGTCTGCACGCACCCCGAGAACCGGCCCGCGGGCACCTCGATGGCGACGTCGACCGCCGCGATCCGGGCGCGCCCGCCGTGCTCGCCGATCCAGGTCGTGCCGGGCGCGATCGGCTCCTTGAGCACGAAGGCGCCGGTGTCGCTGCGGACGACGCCCCCGGCGGTGAACTCGAAGCGCCTCACGCCCGAGGGGAACCGGAGCTCACCGTGTCGGGCGCCCGCGCGGTGCACGCGCGCGACGAGCAGGCCCTGCTCGCCGACCTCGTTCGTGGTCGCGTAGTGGTAGATGTACCCGTCGACGAGCGGGAAGTAGCGCTCGGCCCGGGTGCCCGAGGAGACGCCGGGCTGCCCGTCGGGCGCCGCGTTCCACGCCGGGGGCGGCGCCGCGCGGCCGGCGCCGCCGCAGCCGAGGAGCGCGAGCGCGAGCGCGGCGAGGCGCCGCGCGGCGGGGCGGAGCGGGGGCCTCTCGGTCTCCGCGGTCACGTCGCTGCTTCCTCGGTCTCCGCGGTCACGTCGCTGCTTCCTCGGTCTCCGCGGTCACGTCGCTGCTTCCTCGGTCTCCGCGGTCACGTCGCTGCCTCCCCTCGGGCGTCACGGGGCCGCGTGGGCGTGCGACCAGTACCAGAGCGAGAGGAACGCGAGCAATGCCACGGCCGCGAGGAGCAGGATCACGGCGAGCGGATCGGGGTCGATCCGGCGCAGGAGCTCCCGCGCCGCGCGGCGGACGTCGGCGCGCTCGGCCTCCCGCGCGAGCCGCCCCGCCTCCGCCCGGACGAGCGCGTAGTCGCCCCGCTCGAACGCCTGCTGGACGCGCTCCAGCGCGGGATCGCGCGGCCGCGCCGGCACGCCCTCGGGCGGGGGCGACGCCGCCTCCGCGTCACGCCGCTTGCCGCGCTTCTTCGAGCGGCGCCGCGGCTCCGCGCCGTCCGCCCGGTCGGGCGCGACGCCCGGCTCCTCTCCCGCCCGTCCGGCCCCTCGGGCGGCGTCGGTCGGCCCGGGCTCGGCGGCGGCGTCGGCCGGCTCCCTGTCGGTCACGTGCAGCTCCCGGTGATGATGAAGGCCATGGCCGAACCCCTGCAGCGGATGCGTCGAGACGCGGCAGGCTACCTCAGCCCCGGCGCGTGTGCCCCAAAAAAGGCCGGGATATCGCGGGTTCGCCGGGCCTACCGCTCGGTCGCGAGCGGCTCGGGGCGATCACGCCAGGGCACGATCGCCTCGCCCTCGTCGTGGACCACGCAGCGGAGCCCCTCGCACGCGGCCCGGTAGTACGCCTTGCGGCCGCAGCCGACCGCCTGGAAGCGGCCCCCGAGCTGCTCCTCCACCTGCACCTCGCTGTCGGCGCAGTCGAGATCGGACGTGGCGCGCGACCGGACCATCGGCAGCGCGTTGGAGGGCACGTTGCCCACCATGCACGCCGGTGAGAGCGCGAGCGCGACGAGGGCGGCGAGGAGGGGCCTGAGCACGGGGCCAGCGTAGTCCACGAATCCGCTCGTGGGCCCGAGAAATCGGCGCGGAGCTCGCCGTCGGCGGCGTCGTGGAGCAGGGCACCTTCCGGAGCCCGCGGGCCGACCCGCGATCACCATCAGCCCGAGCCGGTCGATGTCGACGCCGACGGAGATCATGTTGCTCGCGAGGAGGACGTCGACGTGCTCCTTCGCGGTGTGGGCGGCCCCGAGGCGGTCCTTGGCCTCCTTGATGGCGCCGGCCTTCTCGCGGGAGGTGAGCTCGACGGGCATCGAGATCGCCCGGCTCCGCGCCCACGGGTGCGGCCCCGCGTGGCCCTCGGGCACGCGCTGCTCGATCGTCGCGACGCGCGTGCGCACGTCGTCCTCGACCAGCCGCCGCATGCCGCCGAGCTCGCGCAAGCTGTTGAAGTAGCCCGCCAGCGTCATGTAGGGGTCGGCCGGCTGATCGTCCTCGCCCCTCGGGTCGAACCGCTCCTGCGCCGCGCCGAGCAGCGCCACGTACGTGCGCAGCAAGATCGCCTTCTGCGGCCGCCCGGGCGCGGCGACGCCGACGTACAGCCGTCCGGGGGGACGTGCGATCCAGCGTGGCGAAGAAGGTCTCGGCGTGATCCACGCCGGGCGGCGGGAAGAGCGCCATCTGCTCGCGGCCGAACAGCGCCCGGATCTGCTCGCGGGCGCGCCGCAGGGTGGCCGTCGAGGCGATCACCTTCGGCGGGACCGGCTTCGCGCCGCCGGGCCGCGACGAGAGGTGCTCGATGGCGGTCTCGTAGAGGCCGACCATCGTGCCGAGCGGCCCAGCGATGAGGTGCAGCTCGTCCTGCACGATGAGCTCCGGCGGCAGCAGCCCCGAGGGCAGCGGGGCCGCCCCCTTCGGCGGCCGATCCATCGGCCCGTGGAACTTCTTCCCCTCGCGCGCGGCGGCCCGGCCGAACAGCATCCCCGTCTCGCCGCGCCACGGCAGCATCGCGAACTTGTCCACGGTGGCCACGAGGAACGCGGGCAGCTCCCGGTAGATCTGCTCGTCCACGAAGAGCACGGGCAGGCCTTCGGCGTTGTTGCGGGGGCTGAAGGCGCAGTCGCTCGGCGGCTCCCCGGAGGGCGTCACGCAGCTCACGACCACCTCCTCCGGGGCCGTCCGGCTCGGCGCGAGCACCAGGCTGTCGCGGCCCAGCCGTCGCCCGCACCAGGGGCAATTGGTGAGCGGGAACGGCGACGAGGCGCTCTTCGAGGAGCTGTTCTTGTACTCGATGACCAGCTTCTTCACCTGCTCCAGCGTGTTGGCGGTCGCCGACCGGCCGACCCACAGTCCGACGGCGAAGCGCACCTGGCCGAGCTTCTCCGGATGCTGCTTCCGGAGAAGCTCCAGCGCGCAGACGAGCGTCGCGGCGCGCCCGAGCTGGTCGAGCGTCAGGAGCCGCAGCGTGTACCGGAGGAGCACCGCCACCCCGAGCCCGCCATCGGGCCGCCGCCGTCCCCGCAGCCGGCGCAGCAGCAGCGTGAAGCCGATCACGCCGAGGTACGCCTCCGTCTTGCCGCCGCCGGTCGGGAAGAAGATGAGCTCGACCTGCTCCCGGTCCTCGTGGGTTTCATCGGCGATGCCGGCCAGGTTGAGCAGCACGAAGGCGAGCTGGAAGAGGTGCCAGGTCGGCCGCTTGTCCTTGCCGTAACGGTCCGGGTTCCGTTGCAGCGCGGCCTGCGCCATCGCCTTGTTCATGAGGCCGAAGGCCTCGAGGACCTCCCGGTCGCGGGCCAGGAGGTCGATCCCGGCCTGGATCCGCGCGCACGCGCGCCGCGCCGGCTTGATGACGAGCAGCTTGCGGGTCTCCTCGCGCCGCGAGCTGTCGAGGGGGATATTCGCCTGGTCGCCGATCCACGCCGTGTAGGCCTCGACGAGCGGCTGGAGCGCCGCGGCCACCGCGGCCCCCGGCCGGCCGTCCGCCGCCGCGCCGTCCTCGAGGGCCCGCGCGGCGAGCTCCGCCAGCTCCTCCATCCGCGTGACGACCCGCTCGTCCTTGCGCGTCTTCACCCGGCGCACCTCGTATCGGGGAATCCACGTCGTTCGCAGCGTGGTCACGGACCGCTGCCCGTCGGGCGCCTCGACGGCGACCCCGTGCCCCACGGCCCACTCGCAGTGCGCGCGGAACTGGAGATCTGCGACCCGATCGTCGGGATCCGGCGCGCCCTCGCCCTTCCGGTTCGGGCGGGGCACGAAGCCGCGCGCGTAGTGGAGCTCGAGCTCTACCTGGAAGATGAACTGCGCGTCTTGCTGGCCGCGCTCCCCCGGCTGGCGGCGGTTCACGACGAACAGCGAGAGCGCGCGCGTCCCCGACAGGCCCGGCGCGTCGGCCGGCTCGAGCTTGCCGCATACCTGGATGCCGGGCGTATCGGGGAGCGGCAGGCCCTCCTCGATGGCCCTTGCATCGAGCGGCAGCTCGACGCTGCGCGGCGGCTGCGGCACCCTGCGCCAGACGACCTTTCGCCTGCGCGGCTCGTCGGTCTTCTGTTCCTCCCGCACGTACTCCGCGAAGGTGACCATCGCCCGGACCGTCTCGGGCTCTCCCGGGTCCCTGGGCAGCAGGACGGAGAGGCCCATCGAGGCGGGGAAGTGGTTCTTCTGCTTCGGCTCCAGCTCGGGCGGGCTGCTCTCCTCGTCGTCGTCCTCTCCGGCCTGGGTGAACTCGTCGTCGGCGGTGGGATCGTGCGTCTCGCGGTCCGCCTGCGGCGCGAGGAAGCCGGTCAGGTACCAGCGCGACGGGGGGAGGGGGAGCAGCTCCTCGGCGGCGCCGGCAGGGGTCCCCGGGGCGAAGGGGCCCACCAGATCGGCCTCCAGGGCGGCGACGAGGCCAGCGCGAACATCGGTCGAGGAGGGCATCGTGGAAGCACGATCGCCCGGTGTGCGCTGCCGGACAAGCGCTTCGCGAGGGCGGCCTCGCGCCTCTGGCGAGCTCGATGGCAAGCCAGCGCCGCTCCGATCTCCGGCTTTGTCGGAGCGTTCGCCGCAATGCGCTCCGCTGCCGCCTGGAGGACGACATGGTAGCCGCGAGTCGGAGCGCGGCCGCCCTCGAGGTTCGCTATCGACCTCATCCCACCGGCTCTCCGGCAGGGTGCACAGCATGGCGCCGAGCCGGGAACGCTGGGCGAGGCTGACGTGATCGAAATTGGCCGCACAGGCCACCGGCATTCCGTCCTCCTCGGTGAGCACCACCTCGGTCGAGAGACCTCGAATGGTGCGCGTGACAGGGACGACGATGATCTCGTTCAAGCTCTCGACCACGGAGTCGCGCGCAAATTGAGGACGGGGCGACGTTTATCAGGCGGGTGGAAGGTGTACCAGCGAACCTCTCCGCGCCTCACGGGACGTCCTCCCAGCCCTCGGCGTCCCAGGCGAGCATCTCGTCGGCGTCATGACCGAGCTCGTCTTGCTGAACGGGCATCTTCGCATAGGCGGCCGCGTCCGCTGGACCGTCCTGGGCAGCCGCCGCCAGCGCCAGCCTGGCCAGCCGGACGCGCTCGTCGCGGGGCAGCTTCAGCACCAAGGGCAACAGGTCGTTTGCAGTGATCTCCATGTGCTCCACCCCATCAACCTGCCCACGTGCCCTTGAGCACGCGAGCGAGTTCCTCCTGTCTGCGCTGCACCACCGCCGGCGCCCAGTCCTTCTCCTTGAGCACCTGGATCGTGAGCGGGAAATTCGCGACGCCGCCCCTCGTGCCATCGCCTTCAGCTCATCCGGCGGCGGTCCGCCCTCCCGCAGCCACGCCGTCACCCGGTCGAGCCGCCGCTCCCGCTCCTTCTCCCGTTCCCTGTCCTTCTCGTGCGCGAAGAACGCCCCCACCACGACGTCGCCGATCAGCCGCACCCGGTCCAGCGCGTCCTGCGCGTCCCACAGGAGCCGCTCCTTCTCCCGTTGCGACACCCCGTCGTCCTGCTCCGCCATCTCGAGGATCTGCTGCCGCAGCGCGATCGCCTCCCCGAGCGCCGCGTCGAGCTCCTTCGTGAACAGCTCCTGCTGCTTCCCCGGCTTCCAGTGGAAGCTCCGGATCTGGTCGAAGTCGAGCCCCACCAGCGAGTCCCCGTGGCACAGCGCATGATCCAGGAACGTGAACGGCAGCTCCCGCCCAGCGTCACCAGCCACAGCGACAGCTTCGCCAGCTCCACCGCCGCGTCGTTCTTGTCGACGCCATAAAGACACCGCTGCGCCACGAGCCGCCGCGCGTGCATCAGCGGATCTCCGTGCTCCGCGCCGATCGCCTCCAGCGCCCCCTCCCGCGTCCAGGCCGCCACCACGCGGTCCTCCAGAAACCGGCACGCCTCCACCAGGAACGCCCCGGACCTCATCGCCGGGTCGCAGACCTTCAGGTTCAGGATCCGCGCCGACGCCGGCGCCTCGCCCATGACCGCGAGCAGCGGCTCCAGCGTCCGCCGCACGATCGGCGCCGACAGGCTCCTCGGCGTGTAGTGCGAGCTCGTCCGCCGCCGCTCGCTCCCCGGCTGCAGCACGAGCTGCCCCGCCTTCGCCCGCGTCAGCCCGCGCTCCGCCTTCCGCCCGCCGGCCGCCTGCTTCGCCAGCGCCTCGACGACCTGCCCGGCCCCCTTCGCCGCCGCGATCTCCTGCGCCAGCTTCTCCGCCTGGGCCGCGCTCAGCCCCACGGTCTCCTTGAGCCACTTCGCCCGCCGCCCCGCCGGGACCTCCAGCACCTCCTCGGCCGTCACCCACAGCCGGTCCGGCTTCATGCACACCGCCTCGGCGGACATGCGCCGGACGTGGTAGCCCATCAGCGCCTCGTACACGCTGCCGATCTGCTCGACGTCCAGCGCCCGGTACGACAGCCGCTGCCCCTCGAACACGAGCAGCTTCTCCAGCACCCGGTACACCGTCTCGTCGTCCACGGTCGGCACCCGCACCTCGGCCTGCGCCTCCGCCTGCCCGATCGGCGCGCCCCCCGCCGGCCCCCAGCCCTCGAGGAACGGGGACGTGTGCGGGTTGAACAGCGACCCGCGCCGCGGCGGCATGCGCAGCGTCCCGTGCTCCACCCCGAGGTACACGGCCCGGAACAGGCTCACGATCCGCCCCCAGGCGCCGAACCGCCGCGCCATCGAGTCGGGATACGCGCCGTGATCGGCCTGGAGCTGCTCGAACAACCCGAGCAGCGAGAGGTGCCCCTGGTAGAGCGGGTGCTCGACCGGCAAGAGCCCGCGATCCTCGGCGTAGAGCACGAAGACGAGCCGCAGGAGCACCGTGAGCAGCCCCTTGTAGAGGTGGTCGTGCGCCCGGGCGAGCGCGTCGTCGAGCAGGTCGCGCCCGTCGCGCTCGGCCGCCGCCTCGAACCCGCGCAGCAGGATCTGGAGCGCGTCGAACACCTGCTCCGCGAGCTCGTTCGTGACGTTCGCCTGGCGCTTCCGGCTCTCGGCCAGCAGCGCCGGCAGCGAGCGGTCCGCGGCCACGCCGAAGAAGCGCCCCGCCGAGAGCAGCATCACGAACGCGTCGAGGATCGGCCGCCCCCCCACGGTCGCCATGTCGTCGATGCGGAACGTGATCGCGCCCGACGACTCGCCGTGCGGCGCGTACACGAGCCGCACGACCTCCCGGTTCGTGAGCAGGCCGATCGGCACCCGGCAGTGCCGCAGCAGCCGGTCGAGCTTCGCCGCCGGCGGGTAATCCCACGTGCCCGTGACCGTCTCGGACCGGTCGAGGTCGAGCCCGCGCGGCACGTCCCAGACGAGCGCCTCGTACCGCGCGCCCGCGCCGCTCGCCGGCGTCGCCTCGGCCCCGTCCGGCGGCGCCGCGGTCCCCCCCGGCTTGCGGAGCGCCAGGGTGGGGCGCAGCGTCTGCTTGCCCTCGGGCACGTACAGCGAGAGCTCCTCGGGCATCGCGTCGCCGGCGTCGAAGAGGTCCGGCGTGAGCCCGAGCAGCTCGGCGAAGAACCGCGGGAGGTCGCCGATGCCGCGCCCGGCCGGGCCGCTCTCGTCCTCGCGGCTCGGCGGGCACAGGGAAAGGAGCCGCGCCTGCGTCTCCGGGGGCTGCCGCTCCATGCACTGGGCATCGGCGAGGACAGGGATGGACACCACCAGCCCCTCGATGGGCTGCACCATCCCGAGCCAGGTCTCGTGGAATCGTTGCTCGACGTCGGACATGGATCTACCGGTCTACCTGCGCGCCGAGGGGCGGCGCAGGGCGCGCGCGGCGCGCTCCACGCTACCTCATCACCTCGGCGCCACCGCCGGCAAGCGCTTCGCGGCGCGCGGGCCCCCTCCACGGACGGGCGCGACGGGGCGCGGCGGGTCGGGGGCGGACGCACCCTCGTCCCCGATCCTGCGGGAGCCCCTTCCTTCGGGTCGCGAAGCGAGGCAGAGTCCGCGTCGGGCCGGCTGCTCTGGTCTGCTACCGGCAGCTCGCGACCCGATGACCATGGGCGACTACAATTACGCAGAGGCGGCGAAGCGGCACTACGCCGATGCGGAGCTCCTGAAGAACGACGGTCGGCTCCCTGGCGCGGACCACTTCTACGGCCTCGCCGCCGAGTGCGCGCTCATCGGCATCATGGCGTGTCGGCCCGAGTGCGCGAGGCACTTCGGGGCGGATGGCTCGATAGAGGGACGGTTCAGGGATCACGTCAACAAGATCTGGACCGAGGTCCTGCGGCTGTTTCAGGGACGCAAGGCCGGCGGCTACTTCAGCGCTCTGACCAGCGCCTACAGGGAGAACCCCTTTCGAGACTGGCACGTTCTCCAGCGCTACCACGCCACCGCGGCGTTCGCGTCGGCGGCCGTCGACCGGCATCGCGACGCCGCCGGCAAATGCATCGCGGTGCTCGAGAGGATGGAACGGGACGGGGCGAAGAAATCCGCCCAAGGCGCGGGGCAACCGCCGGCCGGGCCGGGGTCATCGGAGACGAAGGACAAGGGGACCACGTGAGCGCATCGAGCCAGAACCGTCCTGTCCGCTTCGACGAGGCGATGGAGCGGGCCAACGAATTCCTCGGGCGACGAGCGGAAGAGCTCGGTGGCTCGATGGTCCTCGTCCGCGATCTCTACGGGCGCATCAGCCTGGCCGTCGATGCCGAGCGGCGGCCGCGGCACGCGGAGCTCGCGCACGAGCTGCACGCCCGGCTCGGAGCGTACAGCCCGGGTCCTGACGACATCTTCGTGTTCCGCGGCGAGATGTTCGCGCCCGACGCGACCTTCGCGGCCGAGGATGCGCTCCCCCTCACGGAGGGCCGCGGCGACGTCCGGCTGCTCGATCGGCGGCTGACAGGGCAAGACTGGACGCGCGCGCCGCTCCGCGGAGACGAGGCGGCGGGGCCGCCGCGGGCGACGTTCTTCGGGCTCAAGGGCGGCGTGGGGCGCTCCACGGCGCTCGTCGCGCTGGCTTACCGGCTGGCCAAGGCCGACAAGAAGGTCCTCGTCGTCGACCTCGATCTGGAGTCCCCCGGGGTCAGCACCACCCTGCTCCCCAGCGATGCGCTGCCCGACTTCGGCGTCGTGGACTGGCTCGTGGAAGAAGCCGTCGGGCAGGCCGACGAATCGCTCTTGCGCGACATGGTGCAGGCGAGCCCGCTCGTCACCGATACCGCGGGGGAGATCCGCGTGGTACCTGCAGGTGGAAGCAAGGGAGACTACCTCGCGAAGCTCACCAGGTGTTACATGGAATCGGAGGAGGCGGGCAGGCCGCTCGGCTTCGCAGAGCGCCTCGAGGTCATGCTCGATCAGCTCGAGGCACACGAGCAACCCGACGTGGTCCTGCTCGACAGCCGGGCAGGGCTGCACGATCTGGCGGCGATCACCGTGACCCGCCTCGGCGCCATGGCCTTCCTGTTCGCGGGCAACACGGCGCAGACGTGGAATGGCTACGACCTCCTGTTCCAGCAGTGGAGCCGCCATCCGGCGCGCGCGCGGGCGGTACGCGAGAACCTCAAGGTCGTCGCCGGTCTGATCCCGGAGACCGACCGCGACCGTTATCTATCGAGCTTGCTGGAGAGCTCTTATCGCACCTTCGCCCGGCGGCTGTACGACGCCGTCCCGCCCGGCGCCGTCTCCACGTTCAACTACGACCTGCACGACAGCTCCGCGCCGCATCATCCCCTCGAGATCTACTGGACGCGGGCTCTCCAGGAGTTCGACCCGGTGCGCCGCCCCCAGGCGGTGCCCGAGGATCAACTCGAGGCCGCCTGCGGCCGCTTCGCTCGAGGCGCCGCCGAGCTCCTGGGGATCCCGCTGAGATGATCCCGCGCCCGTTTCCTCCTGAGGCTCTCCGTGAGGCCATCGTCAGCTCGATCCCCGAGCAGACGAGCCAGTTCGGCGACGAGCCGCCCGCACCGCAGTTCGTGTACGTCCCCCGCGCGCACGCGCGGGCGCTGAGCCCGGACACGATGCTGGTGCAGGGGATCCGCGGATCGGGCAAGAGCCTCTGGTGGGCGGCTTTGCAGCGGGAGGAGCACCGCGCGCTCCTCGCGAGCGTGCTCGGCCCGAGTGTCGTGGCCGCGAGCACGCAGGTGAGCCCAGGCTTCGGCTCGGCGCCGCTGCCGAGCTATCCCAGGAAGGACAGGCTCCGGCAGCTCCTCCGAACGCATGAGCCTCGCCTAATCTGGCGCACCATCGTGGCGTATCAAGTCCTGCCCGCGCCGGCCAGGGCGCGGCTGGGCAAGACGTGGGAGGAGCGCGTCGCCTGGGTCAAGCAGAACCCCGACGAGCTGGACACGGCGCTTTACGAGGTGGACGTCGAGCTGCGCTCAGAACGACGGAAGCACCTCGTCATCTTCGATGCGCTCGATCAGACCGCGGACGACTGGGGCGATTTGCGCAGGTTGCTCAAGGGCTTGCTGCAGATCCTCCTCGAGTTCCGTTCCTATCGGGCCATCCGCGCCAAGGCGTTCGTGAGGCCCGATCTGCTGTCTTCTCCCGAGGTCAGCAACTTTCCGGACGCTTCCAAGGTCTTCGCCGGCGAGGTGAGGCTGAGCTGGCCACGCGCGGAGCTCTTCGCGCTCCTGTGGCAGCACCTCGCGAACGCGGAGAGAGGCGGGGATGCCTTCCGCGACGGGTGTGCTCGGCAGTTCAGGCAGATCTTCGAGGAGCTCGAGGATGTCTGGTCGATGCCCGACGACATGCGCCGGGATGAGGACCTTCAGCGCGCGATCTTCCACGCCATCACCGGGCCTTACATGGGTGCAGGCCCGAAGAAGGGCTTCCCGTATACGTGGCTCCCGAACCACCTCGGGGACACTCAGGGTCAAGTCAGCCCTCGGAGCTTTCTCTCCGCCATGCGCGCCGCAGCGACGGACGACCGCTACACGTCGAAGTATCCTTTGCACCACGAGGCGCTCAAGCAGGGCGTCCAGGACGCGTCGCGCATCCGCGTGCGCGAGATCGTCGAAGATTTCCCGTGGGTTGACATCGTCATGAGGCCCCTGCGGGGTCTCACCCTCCTCTGCGAGTTCGAGGAAATCGAGAGCCGCTGGCATGAAGAGGGCGTGCTCGAGGAGCTCGAGGCCTATTCGAGCGGCGTCCCGCCGCGGCGCTTGAGCGAGGGGCACTGGGGTCTGTGCAAGGATCTGGAGGACCTGTCGGTCTTCGAGGTGATGAGCGATGGGCGCTTCAACATGCCCGACGTCTACCGGATCGGCTTCGGTCTCGGCCGCCGTGGAGGCATCCCGCCTGTGCGCTGAGGCGCATTCCCCGCGTCTGCTCCGGAATCCCCACGGCGCACCCCGGGCGCCGCGTTAACCGCGGGTCTCCGGCCACAGGACGACGAGGCCGACCGGCGAAAGGCGCCGCAGCGCGATCTGGTACAGGGCCTCGATCTGCCTGGGTTCGCGCTCGGCCTCGCGCTGGATCGCGTCGAGCCGGTCGCTCATCCACTGCTGCTCCTTGCGGAACTGCTCCTGCTCGCGGTCGTTCAGCCCCAGGTCGGCGAACGTGAGCTGCGCCCGGGTCCGGACCTCCGCCAGGATGGCCGCGCGCTGCGACGCCAGGATCTCCATCAGCGCCTCGGACTCCTCCGCGCCCCGCGCGTGGAGCTTCCGCTCCGCGTCGTGCGCCAGGCTGTCGGCCTCGTCCCGGATGTGCGGCCAGAGCGCCGCGAACAGCCCCGGCGCCGCGGCGCGCACCTTCTCCTGGACGGCCAGGGGCACCTGCTCGAGCTCCGGCGCCTCGGCGAGCACCTGCTCGAGCAGATCGACGGCCTTGCGGTCCGCCTCCTCGGCGAACGGCCTGATCTCCTCCTCCTTGCCGTCGATCCAGCGCGCGGCCACGCTGACGAGCTGGTCGTGGAGCCGCGTCGCGCCGCGGCCGAACAGCGAGAGCCGCCCGAAGCCGATGACGCGCACGAGCGCGTCGTGCCGCGTCCGCACGACCGTGACCCGGCTGAGGTCGTGGGCGCTGTAGCCCTGGGACAGGAACCGCCCGAGCACGCGCTGCACGAACGGGTGCTGGAGGTGCAGGTGCGCGAGCGCGCTGTTCATGCGCGGCGGCGGCCGGAACACCACGGGCTGCGGCGGGCGCTTGCGGAACTCCCAGAACGGCTCGTCCCGCCTGCGGGGCGGGCGCAGCGTGTCGACCGTGTCCTGGCAGGACGCGGGCAGATCCGGCACGGTCCAGGCGTCCGCGCCGGGGATCTCCGCCGGGGCGAGCCGCCCGGCCCCCGCGAGCTCCAGGCCGACGTCGATCGTGTCGCGGAGGAGGGCCGGATCGAAGTCCATCACCTTGCGCGACCGGTTCAGGATGCTCCCCGCCTCCTCGATCTCGTCCTGGAGCCGGCGCAGCTCACCCCGCTGCTCCTCCAGCTCCGTCGCGGCCGTCTCCTTGAGCCCCCCGGCCTCCTCCGCGGCCTCGATCCTGGCGAGCGTCCCCTCGTCGATCCCCGCCTCCATCACCGTGGTCATGCGGTCGAGGAGGACCGAGCTGATGGAGCCGAGCTCCCGGTGGATGACGTCGACCTTCGCGACGAGCGTCCGGAGCACCAGGTCCTCGGGCCGCTCGGGGTAGACGAAGTAGTGGCAGCGCACCTCCGGCGACGGCTGGAGCGTCCGGTCGATGCGCCCGTTGCGCTGCTCGAGGCGCGCGGGGTTCCAGGGGATGTCGAAGTGCACGAGGTCGGCGCAGTGCCCCTGGAGGTTCACGCCCTCGCGGGCCGCGTCCGTGGCGATGAGGATGCGGACGGGGTGCTCGTCCGGCGGCGCGTTGAAGGCGCGCTGGACCTCCTCGCGCTGCTCGTCGCTCATCCCGCCGTGGAAGACCAGGACGCGCTGGTCGGCGTCGTCGGTGCCCTCGACGGCCGCCTGGAGGAGCTGGAGCAGGTAGCGCTTGGTGTCGCCGTACTCGGTGAAGACGATGAGGCGCCGGTCGCTCCACCGCCGCTCCGCGCGCGGCCCTCGCGGAGAGGCCCCTCCCGCTGCATCTCGTCCCGCCACTGGAGGCAGACGGACGCGGGGCACACGATGAGGATGAAGTCGACCCGCTGCCGCAGGAGGAGCTCCTGCGCGACGAGCCCCGCCTCGATGGTCTTGCCCAGGCCGACGTCGTCCGCGATGAACAGGTTCGCGCGGGGCAGCATCAGCGCCTTGCGCAGCGGCGTGAGCTGGTGGGCCATCAGCTTGATGCCCGCGCGGAACGGCGCCTGGAACAGCTTCGCGTCCGTCGCGGTCACGCTGCTCCACTTGAGCGCGTGGAGGTAGGCGGCGAAGCGCCGCGGAGGATCGACGCCCGCGATCTCGCCGAGCCCGTGCGCCTCGGGGCGCAGGATGCGCGCGCCGAGCTCCAGCTCCCAGAGCACGTCGAGCGGGCGGCCCGGGTTGTCGTCGTCGAGACAGACGAGCCGGACGAGCGTCGCGTGGCCCTCCGCCGGCGGCGGCGCGACCTGCTCGACGAGCCACTGCCGGTGGCGCACCTGGACGATGTCGCCCTGCCTCGGCGCGTACCGCGGGATCTCGTGGGCGGTGAAGATCGGCGGCGGCGGTGCGGTGTCCGCGGCGCCATGCGCCCCGAGGAGCCGCGCCGCGAGCTCGGGCCGGGCACGCCCCGCGTCGTCGAGCCCATGGAGCCGGCAGGTAACCTTCAGCTCGTCGCGCCCGAGGCTCCCGAGCAGCTCCCGGAACCGGAGCCGTCCGGAGCGGGCGATCAGCTCGACCTGCTGCTCCTTGGCGGCGTTCGGTGGGACGTTGATGGAGAAGGCCTGCCCGAGATCGAGCAGGCGCGCCTTGGAGAGCGTCTGGAGGACGGAGCGCGTCGACGGGGCCGCCACCGTGCCAGGATAGACGACCGTACGGCCGGCAGCGCAGGCAACGCGCAAGGTCGTGAATCACTTCGGCGGCGCGGGGCCGTAGCACCTCGGGCGCATCCCTCGAACGGACGCCGGCCCCTGGCGATCGTTGCCAGCGCCCTCGCCCCCACCCCTGCCCGCACTCCTCCGTCCCCTCTCTCCCTCCCCGTCGCCGTCTTCTGTGCGCGTGCGCGCTCCAGCTCGATCCCGTTCGCCCCGGATCCCGGCTCGCTGACGTATCCTCGTCGCATGGCCCGCACTGCTCCGGTCCCGAGCATCCCTGCCATGCCATGAACCCGGGCGTCTTCGTACGGCGAGTCGACCTACAATCCTGCAACCGCGAGGATTTTCAAGGGAGCACGATGAACACACGTTCGCGCGCGGAGGGGATCGACGACTCGACTGGCGGATCAGAGCTCGCCGCGAGACGAGATGCACTCGAATCCTTGCGCGGCCCGGACGGAGGCTACGCGCGATCGCATCGCGGGCTCGCCGCGTTCTGGCGGGTCATCGCCGAAGAGATCCTCATTCGTCCGACTCCGCCGGAGATCCTCCCGCTGCTGGATTCGGCAGCCTCACCGAGCTCTCTCCGCTCCTGCGGCGGCTGGGCGGCACGGCGGCGCTCGTGGGAGCCGCCCGAGCCATCGCCGAGGTGGGCCAGTGGCTCCCGTAGCCAGCGATAGGCGGTATAGAGCGCGAGGCGACGCAGCGGACCTGTTCCTTGCGCCGTCGACGAACTGCTAGAACTGGAAGTAGACGAACGGCACCGCCGCCGCGCTCGCCGCCTCGTGGAGGCCGATCGCGACGAGGAACAGCAGCGCGCCCTGGAGCGGCGCCGGCGTCGCGATGAAGGCGCTCTTCGCGCGCTCGTACAGGCGCTCCGGCACGTAGTGGGAGAGCAGCGCCGCCGCGAGCAGCGCGACCAGCACGGGCGGGAGGTTCGGGTGGAACGTCGTCAGCGTGCCGATCTGCCGCAGGATGAGCACGGCCTGCGAGAACGTCGGCACGCGGAAGAAGATCCACGCGAAGCACACGTAGTGGAACGTCAGGAGCACGCAGAGCGCGCGCAGCGGCAGCGGCGTGGCCGCGCCCGCGGCCGCGCGCCCGCGGCCGCCGCGCCGCTGGAAGGCGCGCGTGACCGCCAGGCCCAGGCCGTGGAGGAAGCCCCAGAAGACGAAGTTCCACGACGCGCCGTGCCACAGGCCGCCGAGCACCATCGTGATCATCAGGTTGCGGTACGTCGCGAGCTCCGAGCCGCGGTTGCCGCCGAGCGGGATGTACAGGTAGTCCCGCAGCCACGTGGAGAGCGAGATGTGCCAGCGCCGCCAGAAGTCGGCCAGGTTCTGGGCCTTGTACGGCGCGTCGAAGTTCTTCGGGAACCGCACGCCGAGCAGGAGCGCCGAGCCGATCGCGATGTCCGTGTAGCCGGAGAAGTCGCAGTAGATCTGCGCCGCGTAGCCGTAGACACCGCAGAGCACCTCCAGCGCAGAGTAGTTCTCCGGGCGCTCGAAGACGCGGTCGACCAGGTTCAGCGCGAGCTGATCGGACAGGACGACCTTCTTCACGAGGCCGACCGCAATGAGGAACAGCGCCTCGCCCCCCTGCTCGCGCGTGAGGCTCGGGGCGCGCTCGAACTGCGGGAGCAGGTCGCGCGGGCGCACGATGGGGCCGGCGACGAGGTGCGGGAAGAAGGCGACGAACAGCAGGTAGCGCAGGTAGCTCCGGTGGGGCGGGAGCTCGCGCCGGTAGACGTCGATGACGTAGCTCATCGACTCGAACGTGAAGAACGAGATGCCCACCGGCGGCAGCAGCACCCGGAACGCGTGGTCCACGCTCACCGGCTCGCCCGTGAGCAGGCCGCGGAGCGCCGCGACGTTCTCGATCGCGAAGTTCCAGTACTTGAAGAACCCCAGGAAGCCGAGGTTCAGCGCCACGGTGGCGATGAGCATCGCGCGCCGCGCCCGGGGCCGCTCCTCGCGGGCGATCGCGCGCGCGAGCAGGAAATCGACCGTGGACGAGGCGAAGATGAGCGGGAGGTAGCGCCAGTCCCAGGCCGCATAGAACGCGTAGCTCATGACGAGCAGGAACACGAGGCGCGGGAAGACGCCGAACCACCGCGCGAGCGCCCACGATCCGAGGAAGGCGGCGGCGAAGAACGCGGCGTAATGGAGGGTGTTGAAGAGCACGGCCGGTGGGAGCCCGGGGCAGGGGCTGCGAGGCGCGCGCCGCGCCGGGGAGCGCGGGCGCGCCGGGGAGGGTTACCCGGGCGCGGGGCCCGTGTACCATGACGCCGCGCCGCGCGGGCGAGCCGGCGGCACGGGGCCCGTGTACCATGACGCCGCGCCGCGCGGGCGAGCCGGCGGCGCGGCGCCATGTTGAACGGCGCCCCGCGTCGTGCCAAGGATGGAACTGATGCTGGGTCGCCTCATCCTCGGGATCGTGAAGGGGCTCATCGTGGGGGGCTTGCTCGGGTTCGGGCTGGCGAAGCTCGGCCTCGCGGCGCCCGGCGCGATCGTCGCCTACCTGGCCGCGGCGCTCGCCGGGGTCCTCATCGGGCTCGTCGCCGGCAAGCCCATCTGGGCCAAGGACGCCAAGATCGAGGCGGGCATGAAGGCCTTCGTCGGCGCGCTGCTCGGCGTCGGCCTGATGTTCGTGGCGCGGAGGTGGCTGACCATGCCCGTCCCGGTGCCGCTCGGCGAGCTCGGGGGCGCGAACCTGTCCCTCGGCGAGGCGTCGGGGACCCCCGGGACGTTCGGCGGCCTCGCCATCACGTCGCTCGCCGCGATCGCCGCCCTGCTCGGCGGCTTCTACGAGGCCGACAACGACCCCTCGGACGAGGCCACGCCGGGCGCGAAGCCCGCGGCCAAGGCCGCGGCCGGGGGCAACAACAAGCGCATCGCCTCCTCCGCGGCGGCCGACGATCTCGACGAGGATCTCGAGGCCGAGGCCGAGAAGAAGCGCGCGAAGCGCTAGCCCGTGCCGGTCGCGCGGGCGCTCCTCTACGCCGCCTCGCTCGGCGCGATCGCGCTGGTCGCGCGCTCGCTCCTCGTCGGGCCGATCCCCGTCGCCGCGGCGTGCGCGGCGATCGTGGGCTACCTCGCGCTCGTGCTGTGCGGGGTGTTCTTCCTCGGGCTCGGCATGTTCGTGGACGTGGTGCGGCGCGGCCCGCCCGGCGCGCGGGGCGTCGCGCTCACGTTCGACGACGGGCCGAGCCCGGAGCACACGCCGGAGGTCCTGGACCTGCTCGACCGGGCGGGCGTGAAGGCGACGTTCTTCGTCATCGGCCGCAAGGCCGAGGCGCACCCCGATCTCGTCCGCGCGATCGCGGCGCGGGGCCACGCGATCGGGCTGCACGGCCACGCGCACGACCGGCTGTTCGCGCTGCGCTCGGCCCGGGTGGTCGAGCGCGACCTCGCGCGGGGCCTCGAGGTCCTCGAGCGGATCACCGGCGAGCGGCCCACGCTGTTCAGGCCGCCGATCGGCCACACCAGCCCGCGCATCGCGCGCGCGGTCGACGCGCTCGGCCTCGACGTGATCGGCTGGTCCGCGCGCGGGTTCGACGGGCTGCCGGGGGCGAGCCCGGAGGGGGTCGCGACCCGCGTCATCCCGGGGCTCCGCGACGGGGCGATCGTGCTGCTCCACGACGCGGCCGAGCGCGACGACCACGCGCCCGCGGGCGTCGCGGCGCTCCCGCGCATCCTCGCGGCGATGGGCCAGCGCAACCTGGCCGGCGTCCGCGTCGACGCGTGGCTCGACGAGGGCGGCGGGGACGACGTCGTGACCCGCTGAGCTAGACGATGGATCGAAGGTGGCGCTACGCTCCCCCGTGATGGCTGCGCCGGTGAGCCTGACGCTGTTCGCGCACGTCGCGTCGAGGTCGGAGGACGAGCTCGACCTCGCGGAGGCGGCCCTCCTCATCGACGAGGCCGCGTACCCGGGGCTCGACATCCCCCACTACCTCGGGGTGCTCGACCGGCTCGGCGGGGAGGCGCACCGCGCGCTCGGTCGGCCGCTCAGGGCGGCCGAGGCGACGCCGGGGAGCGGCCCCATCGAGCAGCTCCTGCGCTGGCTCTACGGCGAGCTCGGGTTCCACGGCAACACGTCGGACTACTACGATCCGAGGAACAGCTACCTGCACGAGGTGCTGGATCGCCGGACGGGCATCCCGATCACGCTCGCCGTGGTGCTGCTCGAGGTGTGCCGCCGGGTCGGCGTGGAGGCCCAGGGCGTGTCGTTCCCCGGCCATTTCCTGGTCAGGACGCCGGTGCGCGGCGGCGTGCTGCTCATCGATCCGTTCGAGGGCCGCGTGCTCGGCCGGGAGGACCTGCGCGCGCTGCACGCCCGCACCACCGGCGCCGCGCGCGATCCCGATCCGCGGCTGCTGGTGCCGGCGCAGAAGCGGCAGATCCTGGTGCGCATGCTGAACAACCTGCGCTCGATCTACGCGAGCCGCTCGGACGCTGTGCGGCTGCGCGGCGTGCTCGAGCGGATCCAGGTGCTCGCGCCGTCGGACGAGCTGCGCAAGGAGCTCGACCAGCTCGGCGGCGAGCGGCCGTGGCGGTCGTCGGGGCGCGGGGTGAACTGACGCGGGTGGGCGGCCGGGTGGTGGTCGCGTCGGGGGGGCTCGCCGGAGGGGCTGGAGTGCAGGCGGGCCACGAAAGGGGCCCGCCGGAACGCAAGCCCCGGAGGCGAGCCCCCCCGACGCGACCACCACCCGGCCGGGGCGAGCGGACGGGCGGAGCGAGCGGGCGGCCGCTCGCGCGCCGCGCGGGATCGGATACGCTCGTGGCGCATGGTTCAACCCGCCACGGCCTCGCCGACCTTCGAGGAGCTCTACGAGCGCGTCCGCGCTCTCCCGGAGCACCTGACCGGCGAGATCCTGGAGCCCGGCGTCCTCCGCACGATGTCGCGACCCGGAAAGCGCCATCGCCGCGCGGCCAGGCTCTGCCTGCACGGCCTCGTGCCGTTCGACGCGAACGTCGGCGGCACGGGCTGGTGGATCGAGCCCGAGACGGAGATCCGTTTCCCC
The DNA here is from genome assembly GCF_051369805.1 of Sorangium sp. So ce1036. Classification (NCBI taxonomy): domain Bacteria; kingdom Pseudomonadati; phylum Myxococcota; order Polyangiales; family Polyangiaceae; genus Sorangium; species Sorangium sp. So ce1036. Next base: position 520,653 of record NZ_JBBMOX010000002.1, on the reverse strand, counting down.
GGCGGCCGGCTCGTCGTGCCGGACCTGTGCGGCTTCCGTGTCGAGCGGGTGCCCGAGCTGCCCGACGAGAACCCGCTGTCCGTGCTGCCAGACTGGTGCTGCGAGGTCCTGTCGCCGCGGACCGCGCGCGACGACGTGGCGGTGAAGCTGCCGCTCTACGCGCGCTCCGGCGTCGGCTGGAGCTGGATCGTGGACCCGATGCGCCGGCTGGTCGAGGTGTTCGAGACGGTCGACGGAAGGCCGGCGCTCACGGCGACCGCGCAGGACGAGGAGCGCGTCGCGCTGCCGCCGTTCCACGGGGAGCTCGCGGTCGCCTCCTGGTGGCTTCCGGGCACGGCCGAGGAGTAGAGCGCTTCAGACAGGGCTTCTCCAGGTTTCCGGGTGCGGTTCGCCGTCGAGGACCGACAGGTCGAGATCGCGGAGCTGCTCGGGGTCGCCCAGGACGTCGATCCGGGCGATTTTCCCCTGCGCGAGCGTGAAGCGGAGCACCCGGAAGAGCCTCCCGCGCGGGGCGACGACGACGCCCACCGTGCCGTCGACGAGGGCAGGGCGGGCCAACCTGGCGCCGCGCGCGCCGGAGATCGCCTGCTTGGCCCAGGCGAGCGCGCCGCGGGACTCCTTCCCGGCCGGGGGCGCGACCGTGGCGTCGGCGCGGACCACGACGTCCGGATCGAGGATCGCCACGAGCGCGTCGAAGTCGCCGCCGCGCAGGGCCGCGAGGAAGGCGTCGACGACCTCGCGCTGGCGGCCGACGTCGGCGTCCGGCGACGGGGGCGCCCCCTGCACGCGGCGGCGGGCGCGGCTCGCGAGCTGCCTCGCCGCGGCCGGGGAGCGGCCCACGATGGAGGCGACCTCCTCGAAGGGTACCGCGAACAGGTCGTGCAGCACGAACGCGAGCCGCTCGGCGGGGGTCAGCGTGTCGAGCACCACGAGCAGCGCGAGGCCGACGGAGTCGGCCAGCACCGCCTCGCGCTCGGGGTCGGTCCCGGCCTCGCGATCCGCGGCGGGGTCGGGCGCGGCCATCGGCTCCTCGCGCCGCGCCTTGCGCGAGCGCAGCATGTCGAGGCACACCCGCGCCACGACCGTCGTCAGCCACCCGCCCAGGTTCTCGACGCCGCGCGTGTCGGCGCGGCTCAGGTGGAGCCAGGACTCCTGTACGGCGTCCTCCGCCTCGCCCAGGGAGCCGAGCATCCGGTACGCCACTGCCCGCAGGTGGGCCCGGTGGGCCTCGAACCGCTCCGCCAGCCAACGATCTTCATCCATCGGTCACACTCCCTCGTCGCGCTTCGTCATGGCTGTGACGAACGAACCCTGGCCGATGTGACGACGCGAACGGACGTTCAGCGTCCCGTCACGGTCGGCGAGCACCCCCGGACCCCTCGAAAGGATCACGACCATGCTGAAAGCACGGATGAAGAACCCCGCGATGCTCATGCCCGACATCATGCAGCCCATCCACGCCCTGCTCGGCACGGTGAGGAAGAGCGGCGCGCCGGCGCGGACGCTCGAGCTCGTCCACCTGCGGGTGAGCCAGATCAACGGGTGCAGCGCCTGCATCGACATGGGCGCGCGCGAGCTCAGGAAGGCGGGCGAGACCGACGAGCGCCTGTTCGCCGTGGCGGCCTGGCGCGAGGCGCCCTATTTCACCGACGCGGAGCGCGCCGCGCTGGCGCTCGCCGAGGCCGCGACGAGGCTCAGCGATCGCGCGGATCCGGTGCCCGACCACGTCTGGGAGGAGGCCGCGAGGCACTTCGACGAGCCGGCGCTCGCGGGGCTGGTCCTGCACGTCGCGCTGATCAACTGCTTCAATCGCGTCAACGTCACCACGAGGCAGATCGCCGGCTCGATGAAGGAGGCGCGCCCGGACCCCCGCTGAGGAGGCGTCGACACGCCCCGATGTTCCCCGGCATTTGCCGCGGGCCGGAGCTCTCTGCTCTCGCGTCGTGGTGCTTCGCCAGGGGGACGTTGCCTTCCGGCAGCGCCCCTCGGGTCGACCGTCCTCGCGCCGAGCCGAGATCGCGCCCCACCGCGGCAGAGCCACGTCAGGGGGGACAGGCGCTCGTGGCGTTGTCTTCCTCGCGGACGCTGTCGACATGCTCGAGTCCCTCGACGAACGCCGCGATCTCACAGCTCGCCAAGCGCGGGTTGCCGATGACCTCCACCGAAGCGATGGACCGGGCGCCCAGGCCGCGGAGCGTCGTGAGCGCCAGGTTGTCGCTGATGATCAGGCTCTGGAGCTCGCTCAGGTCCTCGAGCCCCGTGAGATCGAGCAAGGCATCGTTGGCCGTGACGACGAGCCCGTTCATCCGTTCGATCCCGCGTAGCGCGTCGATATCGACGAGCCGAGGGTTGCCCTCGAGGGTCACCGACCCGGGCATCCCCGAGCCCCCCGGGCTCAAGGGGCCAAGCCCGTCGAGGCTGGTGAGCGTGGCGTTATTGACGATGCGGATCAAGAACTCCACGGACCGGAGCCCGCTCAGGCCCTCGAGGCTCGTGAGCCGTCGGTTGTCAGCGATCTCCAGCCTGGTGAGCTCCGAGACCTGATCGAGCCCCGTGAGGCTCATGAGCTTCGGATTCGCGACGATGGTGGCCTCCTTGACCGTGCGCAGCGCGGGCGCGCCCTCCAGGCGGACCAGCCCCGAATTGTCGACCACATCGAGATGGCGCGCGGATTCGAGCGACGTGAGCCCCGTCAGGTCCGCGAGCTCCGGGTTCGCCGAGATCTCGAGGACGCTCACATCAACGAGGTTCTCGAGGCCATCGAGCGAGCTCAGATTTGGATTCCCCAACAGGTACAGGCTGATGGCGGTCCGGAGCTTCTCGAGCCCTTCGAGCGAGCTCAAGTTCACGTTCCCCTCCACCACCATGACCCCGACGGTCTCGAGCGCGTCGAGGCCCTTCAAGCTGACGAGCCCGTTACAACCGATGATTTTGAGCCCGTCGAGGTGCGATGCATTGATCCCCTCGAGGCTCGTGATCTCATCGCTGTCCATCACCTCGATGTTACCTTGGCGGAAGTTGCGGAGCGCGCTCAGGCTCGCGAGCCGAGCGTTCGACTCGAGCGAGAGCTTCCCCGCCTCGACCTTCTCGAAGCCTGACAGGGACGCGAGGGCAGCGTTGTGGGAGATCAACCACGAGTGTCCGTTCAACGCGACGCCCGCGACGCTCTCGAGCAGTGGGTTCGCGGAGACTTCTATGAACCCCGTGACCTCCTCCAGGCTGCGCAGCCCATCGAGGTTGCGCAGCGCTGGATTCTCCAAGATTCTGAGGCTACCGTCGATGGTCGTCAGACATTCCAGCGGGGACAGGTCGGTGACGCCGCCGGTGATCTCGAGCGTGCCGCGGAGCGCGGTCATCCCGCGCAGTTGCTCGAGCTGCGCCTGACTCGTGACGATCAGGTTGCCCTCGCGAACGTCGGGATCGCAGCCTTGCACGCACGTCCCACCGCCGCAGTCGTCGGTGCACCGCCACGTTCCGATCGCGGGGTCGCACTCGCAGCTCGACGGCGTGCAGCCCTCGTCGACGCAGGTCTGCCCCGCGGGGCAGCCCTGGGTCTTGCAGCCGGCGGGGTTCGGGCCGCGACACGCGGCGCCGGCGCCGCTCGATGCGCTCGAGCCGGCGCCGCTCGATGCGCTCGAGCCGGCGCCAGCGCCGCCAGCGCCGCTCGATGCGCTGGAGTCGGCGCCGGAGCTGCTCGTGCTGTCGCCGCCGCCGTCACCTCCTGCGCCGCTGCCGAGGGGAGAAACCCCGCACGCAGCGACGAGCAGCGAGAGCGCCGAGGCGCAACAGCGTGTGGATACGGTGTTCAAGGGCCTCATGGCAAAGCCTCCTGCCGTCTCAATCTCCGGTATCGCTCCTCCGGATCACGGTTTCTCCGCGCGCGCCGATGCCGGCGGCCGACTCGACGCGATCGACGTGCGGGCTGCCGGGGTGCGCCTCGAGGAAGCGCCGCGCCGCCGCGTGCGCGCCCGCGCGATCTCCCTTGCTCGCCAGCGCCTCGACGCGGATCGCGGCGGCCTCGTCGGCGAGCTGCGCGCCGGCGAACTCGCGCGCGTGGCGATCCAGCAGCGCGAGGGCGGCCGCCGGATCGCCGCGCCGCAGCGCGCGCCGCGCGGTGTCGAGCAACGCCAGCTCGGAGGCCAGCGCCGAGGCGTTCCTCTCGGGCGCGCGCTGGCTGCTCGCGGCCGGGGCGGCTCCCGCCAACGCCGCTGGACCCGGGGCGGCTGGACCCGGGGCGGCTGGCCGGGACAGGGGCGGGCCCTCGTCGACGCGCGCGCGCTCCTCCGCGACGTGCTGTGGCCACGCCTCTGCCGCGCCGGAGGCCGGCGGCGGGGCGACCGCCGCCTTCGCCTTGCCGGGCGGGTGAACGGGTGCTGCCGGCGCGGTGGGCGTCTCCTGCGAGCGCCGCGCCGGCGCCGTGACGCCGGTCCATTGCACGACCCCGAGCGTGAGGACGCCCGCGAGCGCACCGATCCCGAGCGCGCTCAAGATCCCGCCCCCGCTGGCCGCGCCCACCACGTTCAGCGCGGCCCCGGCAGCCGCCCCGCCCGCGGCCGCCCCGCCCGCGGCCGCCCCGCCCGCGGCCGCCCCGCCCGCGGCCGCCCCGCCCGCGGCCGCCTTGGCCGCGCTGCCCGCGAGCGTCGCGGCCGTCGCGACGCCGAGCGCGGCGAGCGTACGCCGCGTCAGGCCGCTCGGCGGGCTCTCGTCGAGCGCCGCGCGGAGGAGCGCCGTCTGCAGATCACCCTCCTTCTCGTCCAGGAGGCGCTCGGGATCGGTCATGGCGATTCTCCTCGGTGATGGGCCCGCGCCTCCAGCCGCTTCACGGCGGCCTGGAAGTGCTCGCGCGCGCGACGAAGACGGGACGCGACCGTGCCCGCCGGGAGCTCGAGCAGCGCCGCGATGGCCGCCGTCGGCATCTGCTCCAGCTCGAACAGCACGAAGACGGCGCGCAGGTCGAGCGGCATCGTGTCGAGGATGGCGTCGAGCGTCGCGCGGGCGCGCGCGCGATCCATCATCTCCTCGGGGCCCGGCGCCGGATCGGCGCGCTCGTGGGGCTCGTCCTCCAGGACCTCCCGGCGCCGCTGCTGTGTCCTCCGCGCGCGCGAGGCGATCCGCAGCGCCGTGCCGAACAGGAACGCAGGCTCCCGGCCCGCCTCGATGTCCCCGAGCCTCCTGGCCGCCACCAGGAAGACCTGCTGCACCCCGTCCTCCGCGTCCGCGCGCGGCACGCCGAGCCGCACCAGCGAGCGCCAGACGAAGGCCGAGTGCTGCGTCACGAGCGCAGCGAGACGCCCGGCCGCCGCCCGGCTCTCGGGTGGATCGGCGGCGGGGAGCTCCGCCAGGGTCAGCGCTTCACCACCACGGCTCACGCCTCGTGCAATCTCCGGATCCAGGCGACCCGATCATCAAAACGACAGGCCGGCGCCGGCGTGCAGCGTCAAAAGGACAGGCCGGCGCCGGCGCGCAGCGTCCAGGTGACCGCGGGCACCTCGTGGATGAGCTGCGCGGGGCGCTCGAACACGAACGAGCGCCGCACCAGCGGGAGCTGCGGGCCGCCTTGCAGGTCGACGCGCACGCGCGCCCCGGGCGAGGCGGTCGCGCGCGCGAGGAGCCCGAGGCTGGCCCAGGGCACCGTGGCCTGCTTCGCCTCGGCGATCGTCCCGCCGACGAGCCCGGCGCCGCGGAGGAAGCCGCCCTCCGCGCCCACGCAGGGCGCGAGCGCGAGCCAGCGCGCCGGGCGGAGGAGGTCCGCGCAGGCGTCGAGCCGCCCGATCCCGCGGGTGAAGCGGGCGGCGCCCGGCCCGACATCGACGACGCCCGTGGCGGCCAGCTCGACCGCGCCGCGAAGCGAGACGCCGAGCCCCGCATCGGCGCGCAGCTCGATAAAGGGTCCCCCGCCGAGGAGGGCGCCGGGGGTGACGCCGGACGCGGCGCTCGCGTGGAGGCCGAGCGTCCACCGGCGCGCCTCGGGCAGCGGCTGCTGCGGGGAGCCCAGAGGGAATCGGGCGGCCGGTGAGGGCGGGCGGGCCGCCGGCGCGGGCGCGGCGCGGGCGACCTGCGCCGGTGGGGCCAAGGTGGCGGCGGGCGGCGGCGCGGCGGCAGGGGGCGGGCTCGATGATCCCGGCGCCTCGCCGACGGCGGCCTCCGCCGCGCCGGTCGCGCGCGCCGCGCCGGTGGGGTCCGCCGCCCCGCCGGGGGTCGCCGCCCCGCCGGGAGCCGGATCCTCGGTCGAGCGCGGCTCGGCGGCCGGCGGCTGCGGATCGAGGGGCGCGGTGGGGTCGACCCGGAGGGCCGTGATGAGCGCCAGGGCCGCGACCACCTCCGCGCACGTGGCGCCGCCGACCTCGCGGACGCGCGCCCCCTGCCCCGCGCCGAGGGTGATCCGGCCGCGGGTAGCGCCCGCGCGCCGGGTGATGCGCACGTGTACCTCGAGCGCCGCTTCGTCCGGCGCGGCGACGCGGGCGCGGCTCGTGCGCGCGGTCAGCTCGCGCAGGAACACCTCGGCGCCGGGACAGCCCTCGTGCGCCTCGTAGGAGATGCGCAGGGGCTGGACCTCCGCCCGCGCGTCCGACCCGGCCAGGGCACCGGTGAGCGCGGCGACGGCCACGAGACGGCGCGGGTGGAGCACGGCGCTCCCGGAGCATCGCACGGCGAGGCAGCGTACACGAGCCGCCGTTGCGCGGCGGCGCCGATGCGACCGCAGGCGCGGCGGGCCGCAGCGACACGCCGCGGCGGTCACCTCGCCGATCCGCCGCCGAGATCGAGCTGGCCGGGCCCGGCAGCGCCCCGCGCGGCAGCTCGACGGCGCTGTCGCCGCGCGGGGCGACATGGGCGCAGGGGGCAGGGGCATCGAGACATCTCGGCCAAAGAACCAGACAAAAATCGACGCAATCCAGAAATATGTCTGGCTTTCTGGGATCACGCGGGCCGAATTCAGAATGAAGCCGCCAGAATCAGGCCAATCGAGAGCGATATTCAGAAAAACGATTCAAATATCCAGACAAATGCATGCTGAATCCAGAAAAAAATGCCCAGGGATCAAGCGAACGGGGTGCGCTCCGGAGCGTCCCCGCCCGGCGAGCTCACGGCCTGGCTCGGCTTCCGGCTGCCGGCGTACCACCGCCCGCCTCTCGACGCGCCGCTGCGGCGGTGCCCGAGCTCGACGCGCGCGGCCCTTCGGCCGCGGCGCGACTCCTGGGGAGGCTCTCTCCATCGGGCTCGTCGGCCCGGGGGGAGGACGACGAGAAGAATGCCCCCCTTCGGGAGACGCAGCGCGAAGAGACCTAGCGGGAGAACCGGTCGACGGCGATCTCGTACGTGAGCCCATCGCCGCTACCGCGGGTCGTGATCGTGCCGCCGAAGATCACGGGGCGGCGCTCGCCGTCGAGCGTCTCGAGCGTGGAGCCATCGACGACGAACGTGCAGGTGTTTCCGGCGACGTGCTCGCCGCGCTCGACGACGCAGGAGCGCTCGAGATCGCCGTCGCCGTCGAGATCGACCCGCTCGCCGCACATGTCCGGATCGATCTGCGCGAGCTCGAGGTCCTCGAACACCGAGGTCGTGGCCTCGATCTCGAGAGGCTCCGCGCACGAGAGATCTATCGGGAGGTGCTGCTCGACAGCGTCGCGGAGCTCGAACCCATCAGAGCTCACCACCCGCTCTGCGTCGATGACGCTCAGGTAGCTGACCATCGAGGCCCGCGCCGGGGCGCGGCGCGCTTCGAAGCCACCCTCGGCATGGCCGCCACCTCTCTGGAACTCCTCGATAATGATTTTTTGGAGGTGGAATTCATTCTCCACTTGCTGACAGGCGGACCGGACGCGCTGCATCCACGCGCAGACGCCGGGGTGCGCCTCAATGGTGCATCCACCCGCGCTCATCATCGCGGCAGCAGCGTCGATCCCCGTGTCACGAGACCGATACAAGGAAGATCTTGACAGCGACCGATGGCTTCTGATTTAGGACGTCAAGGGGACATCCAATACATTGGGAGAGCGCGACGTGCTGTTCAGACTCGACGCGGCGCTGCAGACGGACGCCAGGACGGCGGCCGCCGATGACGGCTACGATGCCGTGGGCACCGGCATTGCCGGCGCGATCGTCGCCAACGAGCCAGGCCGGGCCGGCAAGCGGGTGCTTGTGGTGGCGGCGGAGACGGGGACCCACCGGTCGATCTCCGGCCATGAGCCCTGTCTCGCCAGCTTCTTCGCGGCGTCGTCGAACGACAACCGGTCGCCGTTCCCCGAGGACCCGAACGCGCGGAGGTAGGGCGGCTGGGGGGCGGATCGAGGTGGTGTCGGGAGGGATCGGCCGAGAGCGAGGCCGACGGAGGGACCCTCGGCGATGGCGAGGGTCGCGTCGAGTGGCTCTGGTCGGCGACAGGACCCGGAGGAGCAGCGCATGATCGGGATGGGGAGGGAGATCTGCGGCGACCTGGGGCTCGCCGAGGGCCGCGAGTGGCTCGTCACCAACGGCATCGGCGGCTATGGCTCCGGGACGGTGGCCGGCTCGCTCACGCGCGGCTACCACGGGCTCCTCGTCGCCGCCCTCCGGCCGCCCGTCGACCGGCGGCTGATGCTGGTCAAGCTCGACGAGGCGGTCACGTACCGCGGCGCGGCCTGGGACCTCGCGAGCAACCGCTGGGCGAGCGGCGCCGTCGCGCCGCGCGGCTTCGTCCACCTCGAGCACTTCGCGCTCGAGGGCTCGATCCCGTGCTGGCGCTACGCCTGCGCCGACGCGCTGCTCGAAAAGCGCGTCTGGATGGAGCACGGCCAGAACGTCACCTACGTCGCCTACACCGCGCTCCAGGCCCGCGAGCCGCTGCGCTTCACCGCGCGCGCCATCGCCAACAACCGCGCCTTCCACGACACCGGCACCGTCGCGTGGCCGACCGCGGTCAGCGCCGCCTCGGGCGGCGTCCGCGTCGTCACGGGCGGCGACGCGCTGCCGCTGTTCCTCAAGCTGGAGGGCGGCGCGGCCACCCCCGCGTCGGAGCTCTACCGCGGGTTCGCGCTCCCGGCCGAGACGGCGCGCGGGCTCCTCGACCGCGACGACCATGTCCACGTCGCGACCTTCGAGGCGACCCTCCTGCCCGGCGAGACGGCGGTGTTCCTCGCCGCCGCCGGAGATGGCGTCACCGCCGTGGATCCGGAGTCGCTCCCGCGCCGCCGCGCGCGCGATCGAGCCCTCCTCGCGGCGTGGAGCGAAGCGAGGCCGCCGGGCGCGGCCGCCGCCCCCGGCTGGGTCTCGCAGCTCGTCCTCGCGGCCGACCAGTTCGTCGTGGACCGCGCGCAGACCCCCGGCGGCAGCCCCGGCAAGAGCGTCATCGCCGGGTACCCGTGGTTCGAGGACTGGGGCCGCGACACGATGATCAGCCTCCCCGGCCTCGCGCTCTCGACCGGACAGGCGAGCATCGCCGCGCCGATCCTCCGCACGTTCGCCGCGTTCGTGGATCGGGGGATGCTGCCAAACCGGTTCCCCGACGCCGCCGCGCTCCCCGAATACAACACCATGGACGCCACCCTCTGGTACTTCCAGGCCGTCCGCGCCTGTCACGAGGCGACCGGCGACGACGGGCTCCTGCGCGATCTGTTCCCGGTGCTGCGGGAGATCGTCGACTGGCACGTTCGAGGCACGCGCTACGGGATCCAGGTCGACGCGGGCGACGGCCTGCTCCGCGGTGGGCAGGACGGCGTGCAGCTCACCTGGATGGACGCCAAGGTCGGCGATCGCGTGATCACGCCGCGCATCGGCAAGCCGGTCGAGATCAACGCCCTCTGGTACAACGCGCTGCGGGCGATGGTCGCCTTCGCCGCCCGCCTCGGCGAGCCGGCCGAGCCGTATCAGGGGATGGCGGCGAAGGCCCTCGCGTCCTTCGAGCGCTTCTGGAACGCCGCCGCGGGCTACTGCTACGATGTCCTCGACGGGCCCGCCGGCGCCGAGGCGGCGCTCCGGCCGAACCAGATCTTCGCCGTGTCGCTCCCCGAGAGCCCGCTCTCCCCCGAGCGACAGCGCGCCGTGGTCGACGCGTGCGCGCGGGCGCTCCTGACCTCGTACGGGCTGCGCTCGCTCGCCCCGTCGGAGCCGGCCTATCACGGGTCCTACGGCGGCGATCAGGCGCGCCGCGACGCCGCGTACCACCAGGGCGCGGTGTGGGCCTGGCTCATCGGCCCGTTCATCGAGGCGCACCTCCGCGTCTACCGCGATCCCGACGCGGCCCGCCGGCTGCTCGCGCCGCTGGGCGACCACCTCGGCGCCGCCGGCCTCGGCTCGATCAGCGAGATCTTCGATGGTGACGCCCCCTTCGCGCCGCGCGGCTGCATCGCCCAGGCGTGGAGTGTCGGCGAGGCGCTCCGCGCCTTCACGCTCCTCGACCGGGCGGCGCCTACCGTCCGGGAGCGCGCTTGACCCGACGACGCGACGAGGAGATCACGAGGTGATCCAGGGCAAGGAAGCGCGCCGCAGCCGGACACCGGCGATCTGCGGCGCGACGACGGCTACTTCGAGCAGCAGGGCAACGTCACGGTGAGGACGCGGATCAAGGCGTTTCAGAGCGCCCGCGCGCCGGCGAGAGCCGCCCGTCGCGGCGCTCTTCCATCACCTCCCACCTCCGCGAGGCTCGACGCCATGTCGGGAGGTGCGCCTGCCAGACGGCACGCCTCCCGGAGAACGCGCGCCCGCTCGGCTCTCCGCGCCTGCCCGGTTCTCTCGGCCGCCGGGGCGCCCTACGATGGCCACCATGGACCGCCGTACCGCCCTCGGTGCCCTCGCCGCGGCGCCCGTCATGGCCGCTTGCAGCCGCGCCGAGCCCTCGCCCACCCGCAGCGACGAGGCTGCGCTCGCCCTGGAGGACGTCGTCCGCGACGTCGCGCCGCTCGGGTTTCCCTGGGAGACCCTCGATCCCTTCCTGTTCTGCGTCCACCACGACGACGCGTACCCGGCCGGCAACGAGCGGCTGGGGCCGGCCGCCTCGCTCGCCGGCCGCGCCATCGGGCGCGATTTCGCCGGGAAGGACGGCTGGCGCATGTACCACGGCGACGTGATCCCCGGCTTCCCGCAGCACCCGCACCGCGGCTTCGAGACGGTGACGCTCGTGCGCCGCGGGCTCGTCGATCACGCCGACTCGCTCGGCGCGGCCGCGCGGTACGGCCGCGGCGACGTCCAGTGGCTCACGGCCGGGCGCGGGGTCGTCCACGCGGAGATGTTCCCGCTCCTCGACCGCGGCGGGCCCAACCCGCTCGAGCTCTTCCAGATCTGGCTCAACCTCCCGCGCGCGGACAAGCTCGCCGATCCCCACTTCGTGATGATGTGGGAGCGCACGATCCCGAAGCAGCGCGCGCGCGACGCGGCCGGGAGAGGCACCGAGCTCACGGTCGTCGCGGGCGCGTTCGGCGACCTCCGCCCCCCGGCCCCGCCGCCGCGGTCGTGGGCGGCGCGCGCCGAGAGCGACGTCGCGATCTGGACGCTCAAGATGGCGCCGGGCGCGCGGTTCACGCTGCCGGCCGCCTCGCCCGGCGCGAACCGCGCGCTCTACTTCTTCCGCGGCAGCCAGCTCCGGGTCGGGGCGCGCTCCGTCCCCGCGGCGCACCGGATCGTGCTCCGCGATGGCGCCGCGGCGCTGCTCGAGAACGGCGCCGACGAGGCCGAGATCCTGCTCCTCCAGGGCCGGCCCATCGGCGAGCCCGTCGCGCAGCACGGCCCGTTCGTGATGACCTCTGCGGCGGAGGTCCAGCAGGCGTACGCCGATTACCGGCGGACCGGCTTCGGCGGATGGCCCTGGCCGAGCGACGGTCCGGTCCACGGCCGCGAGGACGGCCGCTTCGCGCGGTATCCGGACGGGCGGATCGACAGGGCGGGCTGACCCGCGCGGGCGCGCCGACCCTTTCCCCGCGCATCAGGGCGCCGCCTTGGCCCCGCCGCCCGCCGCGGTCTCCGCGCCCGGCAGCAGCACCACGAACCGCGCCCCGCCGTCGGCGCCTCGCTCGACCCCGATCGAGCCCCCCGCCGCCTCGACGAGCCCCCGGCACACCGCGAGCCCGAGCCCCGTCCCCTCGCCGACCTCCTTGGTCGTGATGAACGGCTCGAACAGCGTGTCGCGCACCTCCTCCGCGATCCCCGGGCCGTTGTCCTCGACCTCGATCCGCGCGCCCCCGCCCGCGCCGCGCGCCGCGCGCACCGTGATGCGCCCCCCGGCGCGCGGCACCGCGTCGGCCGCGTTCAGGAGCAGGTTCAGGAGCACCTGCACGAGCCGCTCGTGCGACAGCGGCACGGGCGGCACGTCGGGCGCGACGTCCCGCGCGAGCTCGACCCCGCGGAACACCTTCTGCGGCGCCACGAGCGAGACGACGTCCTCGAGCGCCTCCGCGACCGACCCGGTGGGCTCCTGCCCCGCGCCCCCCGGCGCCCGCGCGCCGCGCGCCGCGGGCCGCGCGAAATCGAGCAGGTCGCGCAGGATCTTGTGGATGCGCTCCGTCTCGCGCTTCATCCGCTCGAGGAAGTCGCGCTCCTCGGCCTTCGTGAGCCCGCCCGCGAGCAGCAGCTCCTGGAAGCCGAGGACCGCGGCGATCGGGTTGCCGATCTCGTGCGCGAGCCCCGCCGCGAGCCGCCCCACCGAGGCGAGCCGCTCCGAGCGGACGAGCCGCTCCTGCGCGCTCTTCAGGTCCGTCGCGTAGCGCTCGACCTCGGCGATCTTCGCCCGCAGCGACTCCTCGTCGGCGCGGAGGCGGCCGGTCATGAGCGCGAGGCTCGCCCCGAGCTCGGCGAGCTCCCGGGCGCCGGCGCGCGGCACCTCGAGGTCCCGCGCCCCGCCGGCCACGCGGCGCGCGGCCTGCGACAGCGCGTCGATGGGCCGCACCACGAGGCGGGTCATCGAGAAGTACGCGAACACGAGCAGCGCGAGCGCCACGACCCCGGTGTAGAGCGCCACGATGCGCACGAGCGGCGCGGCCGGGACCGTGGACGGGTCGGTCGGCACCAGCACCGCGACCGAGCCCACCGCGGGCGCGCGCCCGGGAGGTGCCGCGGCGGGGGCGCGGGCGTGCTCCGGGACGATCACCAGGATGGCGCCCCCGCGCGCCGTGCGCACCGGCCTCGTCGCCTCGGCGCCGGCCTCGACCGAGGCGGGCAGCGCCGCCGCGACGTCCGGCTCGCCGGCGCGGTCGAGGAGCGCCCCGGTCGCGTCGTAGACGCCGATGGCCGAGGCCCCGTCCGGGCCGAGCTGGGCCTCGAGCAGCAACGGCAGCTCCGGCGCCGATCGGGTCGCCCGCGCCGCGACGACGTGCCCGGCGATCGCGCGGCCGAGCGCGCGGGCGCTCGAGGCGCGCGCGCCGCCCAGGGTGGCCCGCGTGAGGCTCGCCACGGCGAAGAAGAGCGGCACGAACGCCAGCACGAGCAGCGCGCCGAGCGCGAACAAGAGCTGAAGCCGGATCCCGAGCCGCACGGTGTCGTCTGCCCCCTGTCGCCCATCCTCGCCCGGCACGCCGGCCGTCCGCTGCCGAAAGCGCGCGGCCGTCCGCTGCCGGAAGCGTGCTGGCTCGGAGGAGCGCCCTCTCTGATAGCGGGCCGCGCGCCCGCGGCAAAGCGTCGGCCGAGGGCCGGCCTGGGGCCTCGCCGTGCGCGCCGGCCGCCTCATCGCGCGCCGCTCGGGGCGAGGCGCGCCGGCCGCCCCATCGCGCGCCGCTCGGGGCGAGGCGCGCCGGCCGCCCGCGAGGCGCGGCCGCGGCACAGGAGCGGAACCGGCGCCTCTTGGGCGTCGCATGCTGGCCCTCCTGAACGACCCCTGAATGAAGCGCGAGGCGACCGCATCGCATGGACGTGCGACGCGGCCGCACCCACGCAGCGGAGCGGCCTGCGCCTAGGTACGATCGATCGCTGCCGGAGCCTCTCTCGATGACGACACGCTCCCTGGGCCCGCTCTCCCGCCGACCGTCCGCCCTGCTGCACGCGCTGGCCACAGCCCTGGTTGCAGCGGCGTGCGCCCCGCCCCCGGCGGGCGGGAGCGGCGGAACTGTGCTGGACGACGGCGGTGCCGACGCGGCGCCGCCCGATCCCGGCGTGGATGCGGGGGACAACACCCCACCCGACCCCGGCGATACGGGGAACGTCACCCCACCCGGCCCCGCCGGCGCTGGGGGCGCGGGCGGCTCGTCAACGGCCCCGGACGGCGGAACGGACCCGGGCGGCGGGGGCGAGGGCGGCGGCGGCGGCATGGGCGGCGGCGGCGGCATGGGCGGCGGCGGCCCCGGCGGAGACGAGGGCTGTGTCGTGGAAGCGCCGGCGGACCCAGGGCCCCCCGCCGGCGGGACCCTGCTGGAGATCCCGCCTGATGCCCCCCACGAGCAACGCCCGCCCTGGCGCGCGGGCTCGTGCACCGGCTGGTCGCAGGTGCCTCCGGCGTACGAATACCGCTCGCTGGCCATCTCGGACGAGGGGCTCTGGGCCGCCGGCAGCACCTCATACACCTCGTCGCACCTCATGCACCGCACGCGCTGTGGCTGGACGATGACGGGCTTCAGACCGGGGTCGAGCCTCCACCGCGTCGTCGCCGGGAAAGACTGGGTGGCGCTCGACACCGGCACGAGCGCCCGCATCCCGTACCGCCGCGGAGGGACCTGGTACAATATCGCCTTACCGGAGCTCACGCTCTCCATCACGCTCTACAGAGTCGGTGAGTCGCTGGCGCTCGTCTCATACGACGGGGGGATTCGGCTGTACGATCCGTCGGCCGGATGGCGCGGCATCCGCCAGGCGGGCACCGGCACCACGCGCGCGCTCTGGGGTGACTCGACCCACCTCTTCGAGGCCCACGACAGCGGGATCCGACACTGGGATGGCTCCCGCTGGCACGAGCTCGCCGGCCCGGCGCCACAGCCATATTTCGCGATCGCCGGGAACGGGACCGAGGTGTTCGCCACCAGCGAGCACGAGCTTTACAAGGTCTCTGACGGCTCGCTGGTGTTGCAGCCCTCGATGAGTTGCGCCAATGGCGCCCTCGCCGCCTATCACCCGCGCCTCGCGGCCGAGGGCGGGACGCTGGTCGTCGCGGCGCTGTGCACCACGGGGGCGTCGGGCGCGTGGAACGTCGAGCTGTTCAGCCGGATCGGCGGCGCGTGGGTCGCGCTGCCCCCGCTCCCGGCGCCGCACGCGACGGTGAAGGGCTCATTTTACGCTCCGGCCCTCCAGGTCGACCGGTCGGGGGTCGTCTACGCCAGCGTGGGCGAGGGGCAGATCCTGCGGCTCGATACGACCGGCTGGACCTCCCTCGTGGAGTCGCCCGCGCCGACGTGGAAGACGTTCGCGGGGCGCTCGACGGCCGAGCTCTATGGCATCGGAGACGGCATCACGCGCCTCTCCGCGGACGGCCTCGCGTGGACGCCGGTCGCCGGCGCCGAGGAGATCCGGGGCCGTGAGGCGTGGCAGGCGCCGGACGGCACGCTCTTCGTCGTCTCGGCCGACGCCGGCACGACCTCGCTGTTCCGTCACGACGGCGCGACCTGGACGCGCGATCTGTCGATCCCGGCCACGGCGAGCTCCAATGTCGTGGGGCGCTCGTCCTCGGACGTCTACGTCGCGCTGGGGAACACGCTCCATCGCTGGGACGGCGCCGCGTGGACCGCGGTGGGCACCTCGCCGTGCAACGGCAGGTCCGCCGTCATGGCGCGCATCGCGGTCGCGGGCTCGCGCGTCCTGGTCGCGCGGTGCGACAAGGACCGAACGGATACCACCCGGGGCCCCGCGTTCGTGGAATGGGACGGCGCCGCGTGGTCCGAGCCCCCCGCGACCGGAGACCTCCTCGCGCAGATCGGCCCGCCCGACGCGCCGCAAGCCGGCGTGCTGGACAGCCGCGGGGGCGGGGGCGCGTACCGCATGCGCGACGAGATCGGCTGGTGGATCAGCGCCTTGCCGCCGGTGACGACCGTCGCCGATCTCGTGGGCACGCCCGGGCGGCTCGTCGCGAGCGCCTCGTTCTACGGCCTGGAGCCGTTCCGCCAGAGCCTCAGCCGAACGGACGGCACGACCTGGACTCACAACCACGACTGGATGCATTTCGCGACCGCCAACGACGTCACATTTCCTCGCCGGATCTGGAGCGACGGTCGCTGGGTAGCCACCACGGTCGGCCTGGGAGAGCTGGATTTGTCCGGCGGTCCCTGGAACACGATCGTGCTGTGCGATCTCGGTCCGTAGCACCACTGCGGGAAGTTGCCCCGGATCAGCAGAAGAACCGCCATGGCGCCAACGACGCCAAGAGCCAAGAAGAGAGAAGAAGGGTTGTCCCTCCATTTTCCCCTTCCACTTCCCTGGTTTCTCGGCGCCCTTGGCGCCATGGCGGCTCGCCTCTCGGCCCGACTTCCCGCAGTAGCGGTGGGCGAGCAGCACGATCGATACCGGAGGATGTCCCGATGACGAATCGCCCCCTGCTTCCTCACGCCCGCCGGGCGCCAGCCTTGCTGCACGCGCTCATCACGGTCCTGGCCTCCTCGGCGTGCTCCTCGCCACCGGCGGGCGGCGACGATGTGCCGCCGCTGGACGCCGGGGGGCGCGGCCACGCCGGGAGCGGCGGCGCCAACGCAGGGGGCGGCGGCAATGGCGGCGGCGGCGCTGGCGGCGGCGGCAATGGCGGCGGCGGCAATGCAGGGGGCGGCGGCGGCGCTGGCGGCGGCGGCGCTGGCGGCGGCGGCGCTGGCGGCGGCGGCGCTGGCGGCCCCGGCGAGGGTGGGGGTGGCGGCGACGCAAAAGGGTGTGTCGTGAACGCGCCCGCCGCCGATCCGACGCCGCCCGCCGGCGGCACCCCGTGGGTCTTCCCGCCTGGCGCTCCCTACGAGCAGCGCCCGCCCTGGCGCGCGGGCGCGTGCACCGGCTGGTCGCAGGTGCCTCCCGCTTACAGGTACTCGAGACCAGCCGTCTCGGATGAAGGGCTGTGGATCGCCGACGGCGAATACCTCAGCTCCTCCCATCTCATGCACCTCACGCCCTGCGGCTGGACGATGACAGGCTTCGGGCGGGAGCTATCGCCCCGCGGCGTCGTCGCCGGGTCGGACTGGGTTGCGCTCCTCGTCAACAGCACGACCGCGCTCCCGTACCGGCGCGGCGGGATCTGGTACGCCATCGCGACGCCGGAGCTCACGAACGGCCCCAGTGGCGCCTTCAGCGTCGGCGGGACGCTGGCGATCACCTCATCCGACGGGGCAATCTATCTCTACGACCCGTCGACCGGATGGCGCAACATCCTCCCCGCGGGCGCCGGGCACGCGTCCGCGCTCTGGGGCGACCCGACGCACCTCTACGAGGCCCACGGCTCCGGCGTCCGGCGCTGGGACGGCTCCCGCTGGCGAGAGCTCGTCGGCCCGGCGCCGCAGCGATACCAGGCGATCGCGGGCAACGGGACCGAGGTGTTCGTCTCCAGCGGCGAGCACCTCTACCTGATCTCGGGTGACTCGCTCGTCCTGCAGCCCGATCTGGACTGCGGCGACGATCGCCTCGTCGACACCTACACCAGCCTCGAGGGCGAGGGCGGGACGCTGGCGCTCGCGGCGCTGTGCTTCACGGGGACGCCGGACGTGCGGAGCACCCGGGTCTTCCTCCGGATCGACGGCGCGTGGGTCGCGACACCCGCCTTCCCGGATCCGGAGACCAGGTTGAACACCTTCCCTGCCCTCACGGTCGACCGCTCGGGCGTCGTCTACGCCGGCGTGGGCAGGGGGCAGATCCTGCGGCTCGATCCGACCGGCTGGACATCGCTCGTGGAGTCGCCCGCGCCCACGTGGAGGACGTTCGCGGGCCGCTCGGCGGACGAGCTCTACGCCATCGGCGACGGCGTCGCGCGCCTCTCCGCCGACCGCCTCTCGTGGACGCCGGTCGCCGGCGCCGAGGAGATCCGGGGCCGCGAGGCGTGGCAGGCGCCGGACGGCACGCTCTTCGTGGTCTCGATCGACGCCGGCACGACCTCGCTCTACCGCCACGACGGCGCGACCTGGACGCGCGACCTGACGCTCCCGGCCTGGGTGACCTCCAACGTCGCGGGGCGCTCGTCCTCGGACGTCTATGTCGCGCTGGAGAACACGCTCTATCGCTGGGACGGCAGCGCGTGGGCCAGGGTGGGCCAATCGCCGTGCAACGGCAGGGACGCGTTCATGGCGCGCATCGCGCTCGCGGGCGCGCGCCACCTGGTCGCGCGGTGCGAGAGAGATCGCCTGGACGATCGCCCGGGGCCCGCGTTCGTGGAGTGGGACGGCGCCGCGTGGTCCGAGCCTCCCGTGACGGGAACGGACCTCGCGCCGATCGGTCCTCCGGAAACGCCGCAAGCTTACCTGTGGGACAGGCAGGAAGGCGGGACCACGTACCACGCGCGCGACGATCTCGGCTGGGCGCTTCGCCTCCTGCCCCCCGGGGGCGTGGCAGACCTCGCAGGCACCCCTGGGCGGCTCGTCGCGAGCCTCTTCGCCCACGACCCGGAGACGGGCCTGCGCGGCCCGAACCTCGGCCGAACCGACGGCGCGGCCTGGACCCTCGACCAGGACTGGAGGCATTTCGCGACCAACGGCCAGCTGGACATCCCTCCCCGGATCTGGAGCGACGGCCGCTGGGTCGCCACCACGGCCTTCCTGGGGCTGCTGCGCGACGAAACCAGCCTGGCCAGCCTGAGGAACACCGCGGTCCTGTGCGACCTCGGGCCGTAGGCGCGCGGCGCGACGGCGGCGCGTCGGGCGAGGCGCGCCGCGCCTGGGCGCTCTGCGCCCGTATCGATACGGCAGAGCCGGTCTGTCCCATCGACGCAGAGCCAGTCTGTCTCATCGACGTTGTGGTCGAGGGCGCCCCTGTGCTTGAAGCGCGGGCGCGTATCGGGAAATAAAGCTCGTTCTGCCTCGCCCCGCGCGCCGGAGACGGCCTGAGCAGGGTTGGGAACGACAGGGCCCCTGGCGCACACATGCTAGTCTAGTCGGTGCGCTGTCACGAGAGTGCCCGCCAGGCTCGAAATCGCAGAATGAAGGAAACAACGCCGGAGCGCTCGAGCTCAGGCCTGGAGGGTCCAGCGCTCCCCGCCGCGCTGCAGGCGCTCGTCTGGGAGGTGCAGGGCGACGCGCTGGATCTGCGCGCGGCGCAGGCCCCGGCGGCGGAGCTCTTCGGACACCCCGCCGAGCGCTGGGCGGCCGACGACGGGCTCTTCCTGAGGCAACAGCACCCCGAGGATCGGCCGCGGCTGCTCGCCCTGCTGCGCAGGGTCCTCGCGGAGGGGTCGACGGAGCACATCGAGCACCGCTTGCTCGCCGCCGACGGCCGCGCGGTGTGGCTCCACAGCGAGATCGCCCGGCAGCAGGGCCGCGGCGGGCTGCCCGTCGCCCGCGGCGTCTCCACGGACGTGACGCGGGCCAGGCGCGCGGAGGACGCGCTCCGCGAGGCCGAGGCGCGCGCGCAGGCGCTCCTCGAGTCGACCGAGCAGGGCATCTACGGGATCGATCGCGCGGGGCGGTGCACGTTCGCCAACCGGGCCTGCGCGCGGCTGCTCGGCTACGGGAGCGCGACGGAGCTCGTCGGGCGCAACATGCACCAGCTCATCCACCACACGCGCGCCGACGGGACGGCGCTGCCGGAGTCGCGCTGCCGGATCCACCGCGCGCTCCGGAGCGAGGAGGAGGTCGCGCACGTCGACAGCGACCTCCTGTGGCGCGCGGACGGGACGAGCCTCCCCGTCGAGTACTGGTCCCGCCCGATCCGAGACGGGGGAGGGCTGGCCGGCGCCATCGTGACGTTCGTCGACATCACGGAGCGACGACGGAGCGAGCAGCTGCTCGCGACGCAGGCGCTCACGGGCGCGCTCCGGGCAGAGGTGGCCGCGGCGCTCTCCCGGCCCGGGACGATGCGGGAGATCGCGCAGCGCTGCGCCGAGGCGATCCAGGGGAACCTCGACGCCGCGTTCACCCGCATCTGGCTGCTCGACGAGCGCGAGCAGGTGCTGGAGCTCGGCGCCAGCGCCGGGATGTACACGCACCTCCACGGGGGCCACAGCCGCGTCCCCGTGGGCCACTACAAGATCGGCCGCATCGCGAAGGAGCACCGGCCGCACCTGACCAACGACGTCCTGAGCGACCCGCAGGTGAGCGACAAGGAGTGGGCGCGGCGCGAGGGGATGGTGGCCTTCGCCGGGTACCCCCTGCTCATCGAGGACCGGCTCGTCGGGGTCATGGCGATGTTCGCGCGGAGGCCCCTGCGCGAGGAGGTGCTCGACGTGCTGGCCGCGATCGCCGACACCATCGCGCAGGGGATCGAGCGCAAGCGCGCCGAGGACGCGCTCCAGCGGAGCGAGGCCAAGCGCGCCGCCAAGCACGCCGTGCTGCGGCGCCTCGTCGGGCAGTGCGGCGACGGGATCGTGATGGTGGACGAGCACGGCGTCGTCCACCTGATGAACCCCGAGGCCGAGCAGCAGCTCGGGCCGGCCACGGGGCTCACGGTCGACGCGTGGACGCGCACGACGGCCTTCCTCGCGCCGGACGGCGCGCCGGTGCCGGCGGAGCAGACGCCGCTGCACCGCGCCCTGCGCGGGGAGAAGGTGGAGAACGCCCGCTGGCGGGTCCGGCGGCCCGACGGCTCGATCCGCGTCCTGTCCGCGAACGCGTCCCCGCTGCGCCACGCGGACGGCTTGCCCGCCGGCGTGGTGATGAACACCCGCGACGAGACCGAGCGGCTCAGGCTGGAGCAGGAGCGCGAGCGGCTGCTCCGGAGCCTCAAGGAGGCGGTCCAGGTGCGCGACGAGTTCCTCTCCCTCGCGTCGCACGAGCTCCGGACGCCGCTCACCCCGCTCCTCCTCCAGGTCGAGAGCCTGCGCCGGATGGTCCAGCCCGGCCACGCGGCGCCGAGCAAGGCGCGGCTCGACGCCAAGCTCTCGACCATCCACCGGAGCGTCCTCAGGCTGCGCGATCTCATCGATGAGCTGCTCGACGTGTCGCGGATCTCCGCGCGGGGCCTGCCGCTGCACGTCGAGGACTTCGATCTCGTCGCGCTGCTCCGGGAGGACATCGAGCGGTTCGAGGAGTCGCACCCGGGCACGTCCGTCCGGCTCCTGGGCTGCCCGGAGGTCCGCGTGCGCGCGGATCGCTCCCGCGTGGAGCAGGTGATCACGAACCTCCTGTCGAACGCCGTGAAGTACGGCGCCGGCGCCCCCGTCGACGTGCGCGTCGAGGCGGACGCGGAGCGGGTCCGGTTCGCGGTGGAGGACCGCGGCATCGGCATCGCGCCCGGCGATCAGGCGCGCATCTTCGAGCGGTTCCAGCGCGCGGCCTCGGTCATGCACTACGGCGGGTTCGGCCTCGGGCTCTGGATCGTGCGGCGCATCGTCGATCAGCACGGGGGCAGCATCACGGTGCAGAGCGCGCCGGGGCGCGGCTCGACCTTCACCGTCGATCTGCCCCGCGCCGTCGCCTCGACCAGGTCCGCGCCGGATCCCGGGCCGCTCGGGTCCCCCCTCCCCCGCGCCCGCGGCGACGGGGGCGCGGGCGGGCCCTCGTGCCCTCCGTGACACGCCGGCTGCTACAACGGCAGCCGTCCGATGCGCTTGATCGAACCTTCCTCCGGGCCGTCCGATGCGCCTCACGACCTCCTCCTCGCCGCCCCCGCGGCCTCCGCTGCGCTCCCCTCGCCGCCGGATCGGCGCGCCCCGTCGGGCGAGCGCGCGGGCCTGCCCGCGGCGGGCGACGCCGAGCTCGAGCTGCTCCGCCGCGAGATCGAGCGCCTGCGCCGCGAGGGGCGCGAGGCCCAGCGCCTGCGCCGGGAGCTCGCGGCGCTCTTCCTCGTCCTCCTCGCCCTCTTCGCCGTCGCGCAGCTCGTCCGGGACGTCCTCCGCGCGGACCTGCCGCCGCTGCTCCAGATGGCGTCTTCGTGGGGCCTGCTGCTGCTGCTCCTCGCCCCGATCGGGTGGTTCGTCCGGCGGCAACCGCTCCCGCTCGCCGAGCTCGGCGTGACGCTCTCGGGCGCGAGGCAGAGCCTCCGCGAGGCGCTCGTCGTCACCGCCGTCGCCTTCGCGGCGGGCCTCGCGCTCCGCGCGGGCCCCGCGCTCCGCGGCGAACCGTGGCTGGTCTGGGGGTCGGTCGCGGGCTACTCCCGCCTCGAGTTCGCGATCTTCCTCGCGAGCTACGGGCCGCACTGCCTGCTCCAGGAGCTCATCGCGCGCGGCGTGATCCAGACGTCGCTCGAGCGGCTCCTGCCCGACGCCGGGCGGCTCTCGCCCATCGTGATCACGTCGGTGCTCTTCGGCGTCTTCCACCTGTACGTCTCGCCGGGCTTCGCGCTCATCACCTTCGCCGCGAGCGTCCTCTTCGGCCTCTTCTACGCGCGCCGCCGCACCCTCGTCGGCGTCACCGCCGTCCACGTCACGGTCGGCCTCACCAGCGTCGCCGTCGGCCTCAACTGACGCACTCCACGAGGGGCATCCTCCCCGCGCCCCCCAACGCCTACATCCCCACCTCCCACCCGCGTCGCTCCGGCCGGGGTGGAGGGGGACTGCGGGGGGCTCACCGGAGGGGCTGGAGTGCAGGCGAGCCACGACAGGGGCTCGCCGGAACGCAAGCCCCGGAGGTGAGCCCCCCGCAGTCCCCCTCCACCCCGGCCGGATCCAGGCCGTCGGACGGTCGCGCCCGGCAGAGAACTGGGCCCGGAGGATCGACCTCTGGTAGCGGCATGCGAGCCCATGGCCAACCTGGTGCTCGCCGTGCTCACCGCCCGCCGCATCGCGCGCAATGCGGCGCCGCTCGCCTGCGCGCTGGCCCTCGGGGGGCTCGTGGTCCTCGACGCGGCCGAGCGGCTCCCGGACGTCGCCGCGGGGGCGGCGCTGCTCGCGCTGCTCGCGCTGCTCGTCCACAGGGCGCGGCGCCGCGCCGCGGCCATCGAGGCGAGCGCGCTGCTCGACCTCGAGGTCGGCGCCCTCCTGATCGTCGCCACGTTCGCCGCCATCCTCCGCGTCGACGGCTCGCTCGACGGCGACGCCCACGCCGCGCTCTACGTGGTCATCGCCCTCGTGAGCGCGTTCGCCCGCCCCGGCGCGTCGGTCCTCGTGGCCCTCGCCGCCGCCGCCCTCGAGATCGCGATCCGCTCGGCCGCGGCCGCGCGCGGCGCCCCGATCGCGTGGGGCGCCGCCGCGCAGCACCTCGGCTTCATGGCGGTCTTCTCGGTGCTGAACGCGGCCATCCTCCGCGCCGAGATCGGCCGCGTCCGCAAGGCCTCCCGCACCCGCCTGCAGGCCGAGATCGAGCGGCTCCGCGACGACGCGCGCAGCTACCGCCTGCTCGCCGCCCCGGCCCAGGCCCGCGGCGCCGCCTCCCCGAAGGGCGACGACGAGCGGCTCGCCCGCTCCGGCGTCGAGGAGATCCACCAGTCGGTGCTGTTCGCGCTGCGCCTCCTGCGCGAGTCGCTGGAGCTCTACACCGCCGTGCTCCTCTGGCAGAACGACGCCGGCACGCACCTGCGCATCAGCGAGCTCGCGAGCGACGCCCCGAACCTCTCCGAGGGCCCGTTCCTCTCGGGCGACGGCGTCTTCGGCGCGGCGATCACGCAGCGCGCGCCGGTCGTCATCGCGGGCCTCAAGCCCGGCTACAAGCTCCCGTACTACGTCGGCCCGTCGCCGGTGCGCGCCGTGTGCGCGCTGCCGGTGTTCGAGCACGGCCAGCTCCGCGGCGTGCTCGTCGTCGATCGGGTCGAGGACCGGCCGTTCTCGCCGCGGGAGCTCGAGCTCATCGACGAGGCGTCCCGCTACGCCGTGCGCGCCATCCAGAACGAGCGCGTGTTCGTGCAGCTCGAGCGCGCCAAGGTGGAGCAGGGCAAGCTCTACCGCGCCGCGGAGGCGCTCGGCGCCGCCACCACGGAGGCGGGCGTCATCGAGGCGGGCGTCACGAGCGCGCGCGAGATCACGTCCGTCGATTTCGCCGCGGTCACGCTGTACGACGAGGCGCAGAAGGTGCACGAGATCCGCGCCGTGAGCGGCGACGGCGGCGCCGAGCTGACCGGGCAGAGGTTCCGCCACAACGCCGGGCTCGTCTCGATGGTGCTGCAGAACCGCCACCCCCTCCCCTACCGCGGCGAGTACGACGAGAAGCGGCAGGTCGTCTTCACCCGCCGGGTGACGCCGCCGCCGATGCCGTCGATCATCGTGCTGCCGCTGCTCGTGCACGACCGGCCGCTCGGCACGCTCGTCCTCGGCTCGCGGCGGCGCGCGGCGTTCACGGACTCGGTGCGCAGCACGCTGGAGGTCCTGGCCAGCCACATGGCCGTGTCGCTCTCGAACGCGCGGATGATGCGGCGCCTCGAGGAGCTCGCGACGATGGACGGGCTCACCGGGCTGCTCAACAAGCGCGCGATGATCGAGGTGGCGGAGCAGAAGATCACGGCCGCGCGGCGCTTCTCGCGGCGGCTGTCGGTGCTCGTCACGGACATCGACCATTTCAAGAAGGTCAACGACACCTACGGCCACGACGTGGGCGACGTGATCATCAAGGGCCTGGGCGACGTGCTCCGGCGGGCGAAGCGCACGACGGACGCGGTCGCGCGCTTCGGCGGCGAGGAGTTCGTGGTCATCTGCGAGGAGACGGACGCGCGCGGCGCGATGCTGCTCGCCGAGCGCGTGCGCGAGGAGCTCGGCCGGACGACGTTCCACGCGGCGGGCTCGAGCGGCCCGGCGCAGCTCCAGGTGACCTGCTCGATCGGCGTGGCCACGTACCCCGAGGCCGGCGGCACGTGGGAGGAGCTCTTCAAGGCGGCGGACGAGGCGCTCTACGTCTCGAAGCGCTCGGGCCGGAACCGCTCGACGGCGTGGTCGGCGTCGATCCGGTCCGGCAGCGGGCACCCGCCGGCGCCGGCCGGCGAGGCGGGCGCGCCGGCGAGGCACGAGGCGGAGGCGCCGCGCCGGGGTGCGGGCGGCAGCGCGCCTCCCGGCGCGGCGCTGCCGCCGGCGGGCGGCGGTCACGACGGCGGAGCGTCCGGCAAGCGCGCCTCGGTCCGGGCGCCGAGGGCGGGGGCGGAGGCGCCCGCCCCGCGGAGCGCGCCGCCCAAGGCGGGGCCGGAGGCGCCGGGCCTGCGGAGCACGCCGCCGAAGGGCGAGCCCCGGAGCAAGCCGAAGACGGCGGCGTGAAGCGAGACGACGGCATGGACGGCATGGACGACGGCGGGGGCGGCCTCGGAGGGGGTCGCGTACGGGGGGGCTCACCTCCGGGGCCTGCGCTCCGGCGGGCCCCTCTCGTGGCCCGCCTGCGCTCCAGCCCCTCCGGTGAGCCCCCCCGTACGCGACCCCCTCCGAGGCCGCGGGTGCGCTTGCGGCGCCCCCCGGGTGGGCACATAGAAGGGCGATGAGCTCGGAGCCCGATCGCGACCCGAAGGAGGACCTCAAGCAGGGGCTGAGCCTGCTGTGGCGCGCGGCCCGCAAGACGGCCGGAGAGCTGCGCCGGGACCTCGATCGCACGAGCGTGGGCAAGGTGATCGACGACGCGGGCCGCGAGCTCGTGCGCGCGACGACGAACGTGATGAGCCGGCTCGGCGCCGAGCTGAGCAAGGGGAGCGCGCCGGCGCCGCGCTCCGGCCTCACGCCGGAGGAGCGCGAGGCCCGGGGCGAGGGGCTCACCGGCAGGGAGGATCCTGGCGGGGATGGCCCTGCCGGCAGCGAGGATCACGCGGGCCGCGAGGGCCACGACGGCGCGCCGCCGCCGGCCGGGCCGGCGGCGGGAGAGCCCGGGCTCCGCATCGCGGTGGACCCGCCGGACGACGACGACAAGCCGCGCTGAGGGCGCTGCGGCGGCGGCCGGTTCAGGGCGATGGGGTCGCCTCGGGGATGCCGCCGCCCCGGTGGAGCCGCGCGACGAGCGCGTCGCGCGCGTCCTCGGCGAGCGGCGGCGGGGTCGCGGCGTCGCTCGCCAGGTCGCGGAGCGCCCTCGTGGCGCCCTCGCCCGGCAGGGCGGCGAGCTCGCGGAGCAGGAACCGCTGCATGGGGAGGAGCTCCGGCTGCGGCAGGGTCACGGCGCGCTCGATCTGCGCCGCGAGCCGCCCGGCGCGCGACGCGCTCGGCTCGCCGCCGGGCGACGCCCCGGCCGGCGCCCCGGGGAGCTGCGCCGCGGTGAGGCCGTCCGCCTGCACCACGCACGCCGCGACCGGCTGGCCGAGCGAAGCGCGCCGCGCCACGGTCCCGCGCCGCGCGTCGAGCAGCGTCACCTCGCCGCGCGCGTCGCACAGCGCGAACCCCCCGGCGTACGCGGCCCCGCCGAGGAGGTCGGCGTCCGCGACGTGGACCCACGCGAGCGCGCCCGAGCGCGCGTCGAAGCCGGCCGCGATCCGGAGGTAGGTCGCCGCGAACCGCCCGCCCTCGACCCCGGCCGCGCCTCGGGCCCGCGGGCGCGCATAGAGCCGCGCCCTGTCCGACGCCGAGGCGACCGGCGGGAGCACCTCGGTGCCGTCGGCCATCCAGACCGGCGCCCCGGGCAGCCCGCGCTCCGGCAGCGCCACGGTCGACGCGCGCCCCGCGGCGCCGAGGCCGATCGCCCCGTCGAGCCGCGTGGCCGCCGACGCGCCGCCGAAGAAGACGGCGCCGCCGCTCAGAAAGGCGTGGCTCACCGGCGCCTGGAAGACCCCCCGCGCCACCTCGCCGCCCGTCTGCAGGTCGAACACCGTGACGTACCGCCCGTGCCAGGGCAGGAGCGCGTGGCGCCCCACCACGGCCGGGACGCCGATGGCGGCGTCGTCCTCGATCTGGCGCTGCACCATCCCGTCGTGGCCGATGGCCAGCACCACGCTCGTGCTGCCCGTGGTCGAGACGAGCGACACCACGGTGGTCTCGCCGTCGTCGCCCGCGCCGCGGAGCCTGCCGCCGGCGTTCCGCGTCCAGAGCAGCCGGCCGGTGCGCGCGTCGAGCGCGAAGAGCTCGCCCTGACCGAGCCCGACGACGACGCTCCCGGCGACGGCGGGGCGCGCGTCGAGCGGGTGCGCGAAGGTCCACGCCGGGCCGCCGTCGAGCGGCACGCCCACGAGCCTGCGCGCGCCGTCGCCCGCGACGCCGACCGCCACGTCGGCGCCGAGCGGGATGGGCCTTCCGGCGAGCTGCTGCGCGGCGAGCCGCTGCGCGAAGGCGGTGATGCCCGCGCCGCCGTCATCCTTCCAGCGCGGGTCGAACGCCTCGCCGTGCGTCTGCCCGCCGCCGCAGGCAGCGCCCAGCGTCGCGAGCGCCACGCCCGACGCGACGAGGAGCGCGCGGACGCGGGCGGAGGCGCGGGGCGAGCGCGGGGATCGCACGGGAGGTCTCCTGCGGGCGTCGTAGCGCGGCCCGTCGTGGCCGAGCAAGCGCGCGCCTGCGAGCGAGCGGGCGCCGCAGCGATGTACCGGCCTGTGCCCGGCGCGATCGCAGGACCACGCCGACCACGAAGACGGGGCGCTACGGCACACGTTCGCGCCCCATTCTGGCACAAACTCGCCGAACCCCGCTGCGCCATGTCGCTGGGTTGCCGCCGAGCTGGGCGCCAGCAGGGGGGGTTCGCACTTGGCCTGACGATTGCTCTCTGGCGCTGTCCAGCGGGACCGGGGACAGGTCAGGGCAAACGCGGCCTCCGGTGCCGAGCCGTAGCTTGGGAGGAGAGACCAATGATCAACGCTTTCAAGGGCCTTGGGTCGCTGGCGGCAGCCGGCCTGGTGTTCGCGGTCGGGCTCGTCGGTTGCAGCTCGCACGCTGACGATCACGAAGCAGAGCTCGGATCGCTCAGCTTGCCGCTCTCGGCCAATGGGTCTTCCGGAGCGCGCTATCAGCTTCGCAACGCGACGTTCGAGATCCAGGGCAACTACTACTACTGGGATTACGGCGCGGGGGGATTCGCCACCTCCGGCGCCACCACCGGCGGGGGCGGCTACTATGTGTCGACGGTGAATACCGAGGATTACGATCCAGGCGCGAGCTCCATCACCGTCGATCTGGAGCAGGGCGGTTACTACGTCACGCTGCTCCCCGGCTGGAGCTTCGAGAAGATCGAAGGCGACACGGTGACGAACGTGGAGGCCACGCTGCTCTCCTCGCAGCAGATCTATGTCTATGTCTCGCCGCGATCGACGACGTGGGCTCAGTATCAGTTTGGTATCGGGGACAGGGCTCTGTGGCTCAACGGCAAGCTGAACATCGGCATCGACGTCCATGAAGATCCGGACGACTACTACGGCGCGGGTGGCGCAGGCGGCGGCTCCTGGGGCGAGGGCGGCGCGGGCGGCGGCGGTTAGCGCTGGAGCGAAGCGCTCAGCGCGCCTCGCTGGGCTGCGCGGCGAACGGCGTCGGCAACCTCCTGGTCCCGAGCAGCGCGTCCACGCTTGCGCAGCCCGTCGTCATCACGGCGCGCGTGGGTGAGGTGCCGTTCGCGCGCTGGCTCCTCTCCAAGGATGTGGACGCCCAGCGCTGGGCGGGGCAGAGCGTCGTGCCATCCACCCCCCCAATATCGGCCTGATCGGAGGGGGCGCGTGAGGAGGCACCGGGGGGGCGGGCGGCTCGGACGAGACGCGCGATCCGCGGACGCGAGGGTGCTGCCGCGTTCAACCGTGCTCGAGCGGACGCGACGCTCCCGCGCTCAGCCCTGGCTTGACGCCGATGTCGATGCCGAAGGCATTCCCGATGGCCCAGGTGAGCGAGTTGTCGTCGTTGCTGCCGACGACCAGCGCGGCCGCCTCCTTGACCGCTTGCAGGCCGTGACCCATCGCGATCGGGAGACCGGAGGCCTTCAGCATGGGGATGTCGTTCTCGCCGTCGCCGGCAGCGACCATCGCCCGCGCGGATAGCCCCCGGGAGGCGGCAATGACCGTCAGCGCGTGCCCCTTGTCGATCTTGCTGCGCGTGATCTCGATGTAGTTCGGTTTGGAGCGCGCGACCGCAACGCTGTCGCCGAGCGCCGAGAGCTCCTGAGCGAGCCAGGTGTTGTCCCTGGTCTCCGGGTCCGTGATCAGGAGGATCTTCTCGGCGGCGCGGCCGTTCGCGAAGCCTGGATCGACAGTGGGCGAGAAGCCGATGATTTCGGCCTCTTCCCCGACACGCCGGTCCACAGTCTGGACGATCCAGTCGAACCCCGAGTAGAGGTTCAAGCTGACCCTGGCGTCATGCCGATACTTCGAGATGACGCGCTCGACCGTCTCCTCCGGGAGCGGCGAGCGATCGAGGATCGCGCCGGTGGACCCGTAGATGATGGCGCCGTTCAGCGCCGCCCACGCACCTCGAAGTCGCATGCGGCGGGCGAACTGCTCCACGGAGCGCGGCGGCCGCGAGCTGACCAGCGTCACGAGGATCTCCTGCTCGACCAGCGCCGAGCAGAGCGACAGCATCTCGGCGGAGATGGTATGATCCGAGCGCAGCAGCGTCCCGTCCAGATCGAATGCAACACCGCGAAAATTCCCTGGTATCATGTGCGATCCCCAATCCTCTCGTCCGTGACTCATGAAAGCAGCCGGCCCCTCTCCAGACCATGACCCCAGTACATCATGAAGTCGTTGATCAGCTCCACGCCCATGAAGTAGATGGCGAGCGCCCGCGCTTCCCGGCCGTCACCCACGATGTGGAACGGCATGTCCGCGCAGAAATGCATCGCCTCGTTGAACAGCATACGACCGGCGGCCATGTCATCACCGGTCAGCTCGTGGCACCATACGTGCAGGTGGCGGTTGATGGCGTCGTAGGTGCGAATCTGAGGCGTCTTCGGGAAATCGAGCCGGGCGCTCACGCGCGAGCCTTCCTGATGCCAGTCCAGGGAGAACTGTCCTTCGTGCAGGAAGTCGTATCGGCCGTTCGTACTGTGGCTGATCTTGCCGAGATCGTAGTAGATGTCGCAGAGCGGATAACCTCGGGGATCGACCAGCTTCGCCCGCGTCGTTTCGGGATCGAAGAGGATGTTCTCGAAATGCAGGTCGCCGTGTACGAACGGACCGACCTGCGCTGGCAGCGCGAAGCTCCGCAGCGACGACGACTCCTCCATCTCTCGCAGCAGTTGCGGGATGTTCTTGTGCGCGCGTCCGTTCACGACGATCTCCTGCGCTTCGATAATCGGCGCGAAGATCGGGCTCAGCTCACGCGTGAGCTCCAGCCTCTTCCATACCCGTCCGAAGTGCATTTTGTCAAGATAGTCATCCGGCGCACGCTCGGTGTCGCGCTGGTACGAGTGTTCGTTGAGCGTGTGCAGCAGGCCGCGCAGCCGATTGACGATCTCAGCAGGGTCGGTGGACCGGTAGAGAAGATGCGCCCGCACCGTCGGCCAGTTAATGAACTCCTGCTCCATGAACACGCCCGCCTCATCCTCGCCGTCGCGCAGGACCTGCGGGTACAGCGCGCGTAGCGGCTCCGGGACCCGCTTCAGGAACCCGATCTCGTCGAGCAGCTTCTGCCGGCCGTGCCCACTCGCCGTCTTGCGGAAGGTCGAGACCACCCGGGAGCGCGCGAAGGACCCGCCGCCAAGCCCCTGCTGGCCGCCGGCGATCGGCATCGTGCCGATGCGGAAGCGGCGGCTGAGCTCGTCGATCAGCTCGATCCAGCGCAGGGCGGGGCGGGCGCTCGCCAGCACGAGCACCGCGCGTTGGACGTGGGATGGGAACACCATCGCGCCGTGGAAGACGAGATCCTGCTCTGTGGTTTCGCCGAGCGTCGCGCCTGCGCTCACGACCGTGCCGCGCAGCGCGCGTACCAGCTCGGTGACCGGCAGGTATGTCTCGCGATGGCGCACCGCGATGACGGCGAGCTCCGCGTTCCGCGCGATCTGCTTGTACATCACTGGTGGCAGCAGCGTCCCCGAGCGCAGCGCGAGGAACGGCGCACCGCCGTTGGCGTGGATGAAGCGGCAGATCGCCGCGACCTCTGGATCCGCAACACCATCCCTGTCAGCCGCGGCGTCGCCTTGGATGACAAGGACGGGGATCGGGCACGCCGTGGCCTGCGGCATGTCCCTCGGCACGCGTTCCGGCATAAGAGCGGCGGAGCGCGCCGGGACCATCGTCCCGGTGGACGCGACGGAAGCGGTGAGGGACTCGATAGTGGACGTGTTCATCGACATGATGGTTCCTCAGCAGTTCGTGGCATTGTCTGCCTGGAGCACCTGCGCCGTTCCGTGGCGCAGGCTCGTGAGTTGCAGATCGATCGTCTGGCGCAGCCGGGCGTCCTCGAGCTTCAGCGGCGAAGGGCGCGGTGCTCCCTTCTCCTCCGCTCCGTCTTCCGGCGCAGGGCGCACCAGCGCATCGGCGTCGTGGCCCGCAATTTCGGCGATCAGCCGCGCCCAGCCGAGCCGCGTGATCGCCTCGGGCCCAGAGACATGATAGACGCCGCTCGCCCGTGGCGCCGCGAGCAGCTTCCAGACGATATCGGCGACGTCGTCCGCCAGGACGGGGTAGCGCTGTCGCCGGTCACAGGCCGTGATCACACGCCCGCGCCGCAGGGACTGCTCCACGGTGCGGACGAACCCGCCGTCGGGCGCGCGTGGCGGCCCGTACACGAGCGGAAGACGCAGGACGATGGACGCGGCGACGGCCGTCACGCGACGCTCGGCCGTGAGCTTCGACCAGCCGTAGATCTGCAGCGGTCCAGGCACGTCGGTCTCCGTATAAGCGTGCTCGCGACCGCTGAACACGTAGTCCGTAGAGATGAAGACGAGCCGGCTCCGATGACGCTCGCAGGCGTCGGCGATATGGTCCGTGCCGGCGACATTGGTCGCGTAGGCATCGACAGGGTCCCGCTCGCACTGGTCCGGGTCCGCGATCGCCGCCGCATGGATGCAGACGTCCGGCTTCAGCGCAGCGAACAGGCCCTCCACCTGCTGCGGATCACGGATGTCGCACGCGCGCACGGCGCCCCTGTCGCTCCGCCCGATCGGGATCACGGTCGCGTGCTTCGAGAGCCGGTGCCGCAGACGACCGCCGAGCTGCCCCCCAGCACCGGTCACCAGGATCCGCAAGGGTCTCGGCTCGACACGCGGCGCGGGCGCGCTGGACGACAGCGATGCGCCGACAGTCCCCGGCGATGTCGGTGCGTCGTCGTCCTCGTCGCCTGCGAGCGACGATGCGCCCGCTTCGCTGGGCGGGTACGCTGTGCCATGGAACTCCGTCGTTTGCGGCATCTTTACGGTTCCTCGATAGGGTCAAATCTCGTTTCGACTCATGCTCGCGATAGCCACGGATCCTGTCCGGTCCAGGGATCGCAGCGCATGTCACAATCCCGTCACATATGGACACATCCCTCGAGGCGACCAGGAGATGGCGAGACGCTCACGACGGAAATCCAGAGCACATACTGTGCCGCGTCATTCCGGGCATCCGAGACCCAATGACACGCACAACAAGCTTTCAACAGATAGAAAATACACCAACACAACTCTATGCACCTGTGACATGTCACGCTGAGCCCGTGACATGTCACGCTGAGTCTGTGACATGTCACGCTGGCCCCAACAGCGCTTTGCGTCGGAACTGCGACAAATTTCGCTCAATTCCGTGACAATTCACACCAAACGGGATCGTCTCATAGAGTCGCTTGACAGGGTTGCATGCGGCCGAGATACAGTCTCCGAGCGGACGCGCGAGGGGGGCTCCTCTGCCGTTGCGCTCTCCTGTCATCTGCGAGCGGCAGAAAACGTGTCCCCGTGAGGTTGCTGTGCGACGTTGCGTTGCGTGAGCCCGCTGCCTGGCGCACGAATTGGCATCGGTGGCCGGCATCGTGCCGGTGGAACATGTGCGCATGGGAGCCATGCGCCGTCCAGGTTGACAGGCGCCATCAAGAGGATACAGATGAACCCAGAGCTAGTGACCGCGATCGGGCTCTCCGCTGCGGCCCTCACCACGATGTCCTTCCTCCCTCAGGTGCTCCGCACGTTACGCACGCGCGATACGCGCGCGATCTCCACCGGCATGTATGCGGCCTTCGTTTCCGGTGTGTGTCTGTGGCTCGTCTATGGCCTGCTCACCGAGGACGCTCCGATCATCCTTGCGAACGCGGTCACCGTCCTGCTCTCCGGGACCGTTTTCGTCCTCAAGCTCCGGTACGGCTGAGCCGTCCGCCGCCGGTTCGACCCGTCTGGGGCGAGGGGACGCCGGAGCCGCCCCGTCCTCCAGCTTCCCGGTGAGCCGCACGCGCGTCGCGCGGTGCACCCACACGTCGAACGCCTCCATCATGCGCCGCTCGATGTCCGCGCCCTCGAGCAGCCCGAGCGCGCGCGCGACGGCCTCCAGCGTCGACAGGGCGCCCTGGTGCGGAGCGCGCCGCAGGCCGTAACGGCTCGGCGCGCCCGCCGGGAGGGTGACCGGCTCGGCGCCCTGCGCGTCGGGGTCCCGGTGGCAGGCCCGGCGCGCCTGGTTCCAGTTGCCGTCGGGGACGAGCAGCACCGCCGGCTCGCCGCGCGCGTCGTCGGGCGAGAGGGTGCGCGCCGCGGGCGACGGGAAGAGCACGAGCCGGCGCCCCTCCGGCAACGGCGGGCGCGGCTGCGGCCCGATCTCGCCGCGCACGCGCACCTCCGCGCCGTCCAGCAGGCGCGCGACGAGCCGCCCCGTGTTGGTGCTCCGGGTGCGCTCGATCCGGTGCGTGAGCAGCACGACGCGCGTGCGCACCGGGAGCCGCGGCAGCGCGCCGCAGAGGCACATCTCCCGCGGCAAGCCGCAGCCCCGGCAGCGGGGCGTCCCTCGCGCGCGGATGGGGGGCAGATCGGGCGGCTGCAGCGGGACGAAGCTCATGAGGGCCGAGCGAGCGCTCTCGCAGATCCGGGCCCCTCGGTCCAGCTTGAATTTATATGAGTTTCAATCCTTTCGGTGATCTAGGGGGCGGGCTTGATGCATTGCCGGGCGAGGATCGACCCGAAGCTGTCCCCCGCGAAGGGCTCCCATCCCTCCGGCAAATCGAAGGCTTCCACCACGGGACGCACGACGACGTTGTCGGGCGGGGAGTCCGGGTTCGGATAGGGGATGGTCGCCTGCGCGTACGACTTCGGCATGAAGCCTTGGACCTGCCACTGGAGACATGCGGGCTGGGACGGCGAGGTCTGGGCGTGCGCGACTCCCCCCGACGATGATGACGACAGGCCTGCCGATTCATCCGAGCATGCCGCGAGAGCCACGTGAACGGCGAGCGCCCCCGTGAGGCTCGCAGCGACCAGACGCATTCTGTTGGAGACCATGGGCACACAAAGCTCCTCTCGATGGCCAAGCATCGAAACACGAGAGCTCCGTAGCGTCAACGACGAGCCCCCTTCGAGGCGCGCCGCCTCGACACCTAGCACGATTTCGACGATTCACGAGCGGCAGCTCAGCGAGACGCCCGCCTGGCCGGCGATCGACAGCGCGCGGCGCTGTGCAAAGAGCCGCGCGCACTGGGCTTTCAACATGCGCGACGCCCTTCGGCGCCCCTCTCCTCGCATCCGCTCGCCGGCGATTCGAGCTCAGGTTCATGGTTGACCCAGCGTGGATATCGCCCCCGAGCGCAGCAAGATGACACAATACGCTCGCCACGCCTGCCGCTCCGCGCCGCCAAGGCATGCGGAGCCCTCTGGGAGCGCCCTCCGCTCGCGCGCCGAGGCGCGGGGCGAGGCGGCCTCCCCCGCTTCCTGGACCAGCGCAACGGCCCGCGCACCTCCGCAACGGTCTGCATACCCCCGCAACAGGCCGTGGCTGGCCATCAGCGTACGAGCCTGACGACGATCCTTCCAGGCGCCTCTCGATCGCACGTCCTCGCCGAACATCAGCGGCAGCGGCGCTCAAGCGACGCGATGGAACACCCATTGCCTGCGCTCGCGCACGACACCTGGAGAAGACTCGGATGCGGCGACAGGCTCGCTGGACAGCACCCCGAAACCAGAGCCCCACCGCTCGCGCCGCGCTCCTCTGGGACAGCGACGCTCCTGCACGCGCTCCGCGCCCCGGCGCGAAGGCTCAGGCACAAGACAAGCAAAGACCACCCCGCGACATTGTCGCCGTCGAGTCGTCGCGCACCGCACACCATGGTTCACGGCCGCGCATCGGACGATGGGTCGAGCGGCAGAGAGCGGCTCACGTTCAACGAACTCGCCCCAGGACGGGCAATCGACAATAGCTCCCGAAGACAACCTCGAGGCACAACGAACAGCATCAACAGAGGAGTCATCAATGAAGAAAGCACTCATCGCATTGGTAGCCGTGGCCTTGTCGCTGATCCAGATGACCGCATCCGCGCAGCCCGCCCCACCGCTCTCCGACGTTCAGATCCTCGGCGTAACCTCGGATGGCGCAGGATACATCTGGGATGAAATCTCTTTCACTCAAACGACAGCAAGCATGCCCTTGACGGGGACCACAGGCTACATTGCGATATATGTTCAAGGGACGCAGCTCGGCTCATTCCCTGCCATCCGAAACGGAGGCAACGTCATCACAACGACCCAGGCCCTCCCAATCCAATATGTAGAAAACAGCATGGGCTACATCATCGGCGCCATTCATTACCGTCAATTCGATCTGGCGGACGTCACAACCGGCCAATTCTCAGCCACGGCAATCAATTACTACCCTCCCAATCAAAGCATCACCGATTTTCTTTATGTCCATGTGGAATGAATGAGCCCAGCAAGCACCTCTCGGCTGCCATCCGCGCCTGGCCCAGGCGCAACAGGCCCGGCGACCAGCACCTTCATCCCCACGCCACGCGTGATCTGCTGATGGCGCGCCGCTCGTGGCCCGCCTTCGCCGTGTGCTAGAAGGCCCCGTGCACTTCACCATCTGCCACGAGCTCGACGCCCCCCTCGACGCCGTCGAGCTCGCCGTGCTCTCGCCCGAGCTCGGGCCGCGCCTCGCCAGCAAGGTCGCCGCGCTCGAGAGCGTCGTGACCGTCGAGCACGCGCTCCAGGGGGGCGAGCTCCTCCGCGTCCTCCGCTTCCAGGCGAGCGCGCCGCTGCCGATCTTCAAGGGCTACCCCGTCGCCAGGGACGCCATGTCGTGGGAGGAGCGCTCCACGTACCGCCTCGCCGATCATGCCTCCTCCTGGGAGGTGACCCCGAAGGCGCAGTGGCGCAGCTATTTCCGTTCCCGGGGCACCTACCGGCTCGAGTGGCTGCCTGACGGGCGCACCCGCCGCCGCGTCGACGGCGACATCGAGATCCGCCTGCACCTGCTCGGCCCCCTCGTCGAGCGCCTCGCCCTCGCCGAGGTCCAGAGGACGTACGACGCCGAAGCGGATACGCTCCGGGAGCTCGTCAGCGCATGAACGCCCTCCAGCGCATGAACGCCCTCCAGCGCATGAACGCCCTCCAGCGCATGAACGCCCTCCAGCGCATGAACGCCCTCCAGCGCATGAACGCCCTCCAGCGCATGAACGCCCTCCCCTGCCCCGCGCGGTCGCCCCGACGCGCCCGCCCGTCCGCCGCCGCCGCGCTCCTCGCCCTGTGCGCGCTCGCCGGCGCGACCGCCGCCCACGCCGCGCCGCCCGACGGCCCCTCGCAGCCCGTCCCCGACCCGGGCAAGGCCGTCGCCAGCAGCGACGACACCTCCGCGCTCGCCGTCAACCCCGCGAACCTCGCGTTCCTGCCCGGCACCGAGCTCCGGTGGACCTGGGTCTCGACCGGCTCGGCGTCGCCGCTCCCGGCGCGCGGCCATTCGCTCGCGCTCGGCGTGCCGCTCTGGTTCCTGTCCACCGGCCTGCGCGTCGACTTCCTCGACCCGACCGGCGCCGCGGCCGCCCCGCTCGACAGCCCGTCGCGCTGGGTCCGCTGGGGCCTCGCGCTCGACGCCGGGCCCACCCTCGCCTTCGGCACCACGCTCGGCTGGAGCAGCTCCGACGCGCCCGCCCTCGACAGCCACTTCTCCCTCACCAGCGGCGTCACCGTCCGGCCCGCCCCCTGGCTCTCGCTCTCGGCCGTCGCCCGCGACTGGAACCGGCCCGAGAGCCGCCTGCGCGACGCGATCGAGCGCAGCTACGACCTCGGCGTCGCCGTGCGCCCCTTCGGCGGCCGGCGCGCGCTCGAGATCGGCCTCGAGACCGCCTACGCCGAGGGCCGCGACCCCGGCGAGGGCGGCGCCTGGGCGCCGCGGGCCACGCTCGCGATGCGGGTGCCGTACGTGGGCACGCTCCGCGGCGACGTGACGCTGCGCGACCTCGAGGCCGACGGCGGCCCGCGGATCGCCGCCATGGCCGGCCTCGACATCAACGTCGACGAGGCGCAGCTCTCGGCCGGCGGCGTCTTCGGCGACGCCCTCACGAAGAGCGGCGCCGGCTTCTACGCCGGCGTCGCGCTCCGCAGCTTCACCGAGCCGGGCGTCCGGCTGCCCGCCCGCGTCGTCCGGGTCCGCCTCGACTCGACCCCCGGCGTCCGCCGGCACACGCACTTCCTCCAGCAGCTCTGGCGCCTCGCCGACGACCCCGAGGTCGCCGGCGTCGCGCTCGTCCTCCGCGCCGAGCCGGCCAGCTCGCTCGCCCACGCCGAGGAGGTCGCCGACGCGGTCCGCGAGCTGCGGCGCCGCGGCAAGAAGGTCGTCTGCCACCTCGAGGACAACGGCGGCCGCTCGCTCCACGTGTGCTCGCAGGCCGACGCCATCGCGATGAACCCCGCGGGCGGCCTGCGCTTCTCCGGCATCTCGTCGAGCTACTTCTACTTCGGCGGCCTCCTCAAGAAGCTCGGCGTGCAGGCCGACTTCGTCCGCATCGGCCCCCACAAGCTCGCCCCCGAGCAGTTCGCGCGCGAGGGCAGCACCCCGATCGGCAAGGACGACCACCAGGCGCTGCTCGACCGGCTCAACGACACCTTCCTCCGGACGGTGAGCGCCGGCCGCCGCATCCCGGTGGAGGAGCTCCGGCGGCGGCTCGCCCGCGGCCCGTTCCTCGCGCAGGAGGCGCGGCTGAACGGGCTCGTCGACCTGCTCGCCTACGACGACGAGCTCGGCCGCGTCGTCGACGAGGTGATGGGACGCGCGTCCCGCCTGACGGACGACGCCCCGGACGACGCGGCGCCGGAGCGCTGGGGCCGCTCGCCCAGGGTCGCGCTCGTCTACCTCGACGGCGACATGATCGACGGCGAGAGCCGGTCGGTCCCGCTCCTCGGCGTCAAGCTCGCCGGCTCGTACACGGTCGCGGGCGCGCTGCGGCGCGCGCGCGAGGACGCGAGCGTCCGCGCCGTCGTGCTCCGCGTCGAGACCGGCGGGGGCTCGACCCTCGCGTCCGACGTCATCCTCCGCGAGGCGATCCTCACGGCGCGCGTCAAGCCGCTCGTCGTCTCCATGGGCTCGCAGGCGGCGAGCGGCGGCTACTACGCGTCCGTCGCCGGCAGCCCGATCTTCGCCAACCCGTCCACGATCACCGGCTCCATCGGCATCTTCTACGGCAAGGTCGACGTCACCGGGCTCCTCGAGAAGATCGGCGTCCGGGTGGAGACGCTCCGCTCCGCGCCCCGCGCCGACGCCGAGTCGCTCTACCGGCCGTTCACCGACGACGAGCGCGAGCAGCTCGGCATCAAGGTCAAGCAGCTCTACGATCGCTTCGTGGCCCGCGTCGCCGAGGGCCGCCGCATGACGCCCGACGAGGTCGACGCCGTCGCGCGCGGCCGCGTGTGGACCGGCGCCCAGGCCCTGGAGCGCCGGCTGGTCGATCGCGTCGGCGGGCTCCGCGAGGCCATCGCCGAGGCGCGCAGGCTCGGGAAGCTCCCCGACGACGCGCCCCTCCTCGCGCTCCCCGAGGAGGGCACGTCGCTCCTCGGCATGGCCCTCGGCCTGGTCGGCTTCTCGGCGAGCGCGCAGGGCGAGCTCGCGGCGGCGACCCTCCCGCCCGTCATGCTCGACGCCGCGCGCGCCCTCGCGCCGTTCCTCGTGTTCGGCGCGGACCGGCCGCTCGCGCGCAGCGAGTTTGCCGGCGAGATCTCGTTCGGCGCCCCGGCCTCGGCCCGCGAGGGCGAGCCCGGCCTCCGCGCGGCGGGGGCGCCCTGAGCCCATGGATGCGCCCGTGATCGCCGCGCCGCCGGTGCTCGACGCGCGCGCCGCGCCGCCGCTGCTCGACGCGCGCGCCGCGCGCGTCGCCGTGGACGACGTGGTCGCGCTCGACGGGCTCACCGCGACGACGCGCGGCGACCGCGTGCTCTGCGCCGGCGACACGGGGGCGCTCTTCGCGGCGCTCACGGGCATCCCGCGCTCGGCCTCCCGGCGGCCGGCGGCGGGCGCCGCGGCCGACGACGCGCAGGACGCGGCGCCCGGCGAGGCGCGCGTCGTCGCCGGGCGGCTCGCGATCGCGGGCCGCGACGTCGCGCGCGCCGCCCACCGCGCGGCGTGCGGGGCGGCGCCGCTCGACCCGCCGCTGCCGCTCGCCTGGACCGCCGAGGCCTACGTCGGCTGGGGCGCCCGGCTCGCGGGCGCCACGGCGCGCGCGGCCGCCGAGCTGGCGCCGGTCGCCCTCGCGCGCGTGGGCCTCGGGGCCGCCGGCAAGCGCGCCGTCCGGACGCTCGCGCTCCCCGAGCGCCGCGCGCTCGTCCTCGCCCAGGCCATCGCGACCGCGCCGGCCGTCCTGATCGCCGAGGATCCGCTCGTCGGCCTCGACGACGGCGCCGCCGCCTTCGTCCTCGCCGCGCTCGCGGGCGCCACCGAGGGCCGCGGCGCGCTGCTCACGGCCGCGCGCCTCGACGTGGACGGGCCCCGGGGCGCCGTGGTGCGCGGCGCCACCGACGTCCTCGTGCTCGCCGGCGGCGAGCTCGCGTTCGCGGGCGCGTTCGCGGAGATCGCCGCCGGGGGCCGCACCTACGCCCTCACGGTCCGCAGCAACGCCGAGCCGCTCCGCGAGGAGCTCGCCGCCCGGGGCATCGCGCTCCGGGGGGGGCCGGCGCGCTTCTGCGCCGCGCTGCCCGAGGGCGCGACCCCCCGCGACGTGGTCCTGGCCGCGGCGCGCTGCCGCGCCGCGATCGTCGAGCTCACCCCCCTCTTCTGAGGGCCTCGGATCGAGCGTCCACCGGAGCGCAGGCCACGCAGCGGCTGTGGTGCTCGGCGCAGCCGCCGCTCCGCGGGCGACGAGCCCGGGGCTTTGTCGTGGCGCTCCTGGTCCGGGGCGTCAGTCGATGAAGTCGTCGAGGAAGATGGCGCTCCGGCCCTCGGGGACGCAGGTCGTCCAGTCGATCTGCGCCTGCGCGAGCGGGTAGTGGTAGGGGACGCCCGTCGCGGCGGCGAACCCCTCGGCGCCGCCCATGCGCAGGTGCGGCGCGAGCTCGTCGCGGGGCACGGCGAACATCTCCTCGAGAACGACGAGCTGCTCGGTGGTCGGCGAGGTGGACGCGCGGATGAGCTCCTCGTCGCCCTCGAACCGGAAGTAGGGGAAGCGGGGGTCCGTGAACAGGAAGTGGATCTGCTTGCCGTGCAGCGCGAGATCGAGGCTCCAGAGCTCCGGATCGGTGTCGATCTCGATGCGAAGCACCCGCGGGAAGATCCGGGCGAGGCGATCGAGGGTCGCGTCGTCCGTCAACACGGCGGCCCAGCGGCGGGCGGGCGGGAGCGCCTCGACCTCCTGCCAGGTGGGCTTGATGGAGTGGTTCTCGCCGTAGAAGAAGGACGAGCCCTCGACCTCTTCCACGAAGACGATCGAGCGGATGCGGTGGGCCTCCAGCGTGCGCCGGAGCGCGTGGAGCGACGGCGCCTGGATGGCGAAGTACTCGGTGTACTCGGTGCCCATGATGAACTTCCTCCTCCCCTCCGCACACGACGGCTCACTTGCCGTCGAAGCGGAAGAGCCAGGCCATGCTGGCGTCCATGTCCATGCGCCCCGGGCCGCCCAGATGAAAGGCGTAGTATTTGGCGATCTGGATCTTCTTGAGCACCTTAGCAAGCGTGACGTAGTGCTGCGGCCAACGGCCCGCTTGCGCGTCGCCGATCTGGGGCTTGTGACCGGCTTGGATCATGAGGCCACCGTCGTACGGATAGAAGGTGAAGTTGTCATCCAGTCGAATACGTAGATAGTCGATCCCTCCCGCTGCCTCGATCCATCTGTCGCCGAGGATGGTGAGCCAGTTTACACCCTTGATGCCGTCCGTCAGATGGATGCCGTGCCCTATGCGATCCTCTACCTCCAATCCGGGAAAGCGCTCGGCGAGTTCACGGACGGCGGGTTGGAAGCGATCGCTGGTCCCGAGGTCGAGCGCCTCGAGAATACCAGTGCCTCCATATCCGCTCAAGGGCTTGATACGTTCACATACTTTGAGCACGAAACCTGGGAACGTGCCGCGGTGTTCACCAAACCAGAGCAACGGCAGGTATACTTGAAAGAATCCCACGCCTCTCTTGATCGCGTTCGGGCCAAAGGCGCTCACCTGAAACTCACTTGCGTCGGTCGCGAGCTCTCCGCCATGGAATCCCAAGGACCAGCTCTCTGATTCTTTGTGCTGAGGCAACCACTCGCTGGGCAATTTCACGCGACCTGAGTCAATCGGATACAGCCGCCCTGTCTTCGGCTGCTTTGACCACCGCAAGTGCTCGCGGAACTCTTGAAGATAGTCTTCTGCAACCACTGCGACAGCCTCGCGTGCCGCGCGGGTCCACGGCTGCTCGAAGAAGACGGTCGCGAGCATGCCAATCCTCAAGGCTGGCCGTCCCTTGCCGTCTCGTATACAGAAGATCTGTGACAGATTCTTTTCGTCTTCTTCGGGTAAGGTCAACATTGTTGCTCCTTACGCTGTCATGGTGTCGACTTGGGCGCCAAAAGCGGTGCAAGCAGTGGTGCGAGCTTCTGCGCAAGGCGTGCCAGCGTCGGTGGAATCAGAACATCATCAGCCTGGCCGCCTACCGCATCGTCAAGGATCAGGACAAGCAGTGCGACTGCCAATACTGCGGCCTCGACAATGTCCTTGGTCGCGACGGAACCACGAGCCGGTACCTGTTGCTCGTTGTCCTCGGCACATCCACACGTTGCCGGCGTCCACACCTCGAAGGGTGCAGCTCCAGCGATGCGCTTGTAATCGTCTCTCTGATCGTCATCGAGAATATCCGGCGGGAACTTGACCTCGACCACCTTCTTGAGGTTGTCCTGCGTCGGCGGCTTCGTCGGCTCCTTCAGGATCACCACGTCCGGCACGTTCGACCCGCCCGGCTTGCCCTCGGTCGGCCGCCACGGCTCCTTCTTGCTCATGATGGGCGCCGGCGGCCTCTGGCTCATGTCGTACGGCACCTCCGCCTTGATGGTGCTCCGCCCCCCCAGCGCCTTATCCTAGGCCCTCAGCCGCCTTGTCACGCAGTCGGACGGCCGCGTCCCGCCCCGCCCGGTCCGGCCGGCGCGGACGTCCTTGCAGGTGCAGATCGCGTCGCAGACGACCGCCTGCTCGGTGTCCACGCCCGGGCTCATCGGCACCGCCGGCCAGAAGGCGAGCACCGGCAGGTGCCGCTTCGCCTTCGGCGCCTCCGCCGCGCCCGCGATCCCCGGCCGCTCCGGCGGCGCCGGGTCGCTCCCCGCGCCCGCCCCGGGCGCGCCGCCCTTCTGGATGAGCACCGCGCCGCCGTCGATCACCACGCCGCCGGCGGTGATCCGGACGAACCCGCCGGGCGCCTTGAGCGTGATGTCCGGCGCCTCCAGCACGATGGGCCCGCCGGCCGCCACGTGGACGGCGCCGCCCACCATGGCCGCATAGCGCCCGCCGATCTCCTCGTGACGATCTCCGCCCACCGTGGCCGAGAGCGAGCCGCGGATCTCCGCCCGCTCCTCCCCGTGGACCGTCCGGTGCAGGCTGCCTCCGATCTCCTCGCGGCGGCTTCCGCCGAGCGCGATGTCCTCCTCGCCCCGCACGAGCCGCGAGCGGTGGCGGCCCACCGTGAACCGCTCGTCGTTGCGGATCAGGCTCTCCTTGTCGCGCTCGGCGCGCTCGTAGAAGCGCTCCTGCCCGCGCTGGTCCTCGAAGCTGATCTCGTTGAACCCGTCGTCGCCGCCCGGCGTGCTCTGGCTCCGCCAGACGGCGCGCGTCGCGTGCCGCGGCAGCGCGTAGGGCGGCGGCGTGAGCGCGTTCGGGGCGCGGCCGAGGATCACCGGCTCGTCCGGGTTGCCCTCCAAAAAAGCCGACGAGGACCTCCTGCCCGACGCGCGGCACCGTCCACAGCCCGAAGCCCGCGCCGGCCCAGCCCTGGTTGACGCGGATCCAGCACGAGCTCTGCTCGTCGCGCGTGCCCTCGCGATCCCACG
This sequence comes from Sorangium sp. So ce1036, assembly GCF_051369805.1. Lineage (NCBI taxonomy): Bacteria > Pseudomonadati > Myxococcota > Polyangiales > Polyangiaceae > Sorangium > Sorangium sp. So ce1036. The sequence goes on along the minus strand of NZ_JBBMOX010000002.1, from coordinate 477,548 downwards.
GGAAGCGCACCCGCACGCGGCCGTACTCGTCGGTGAAGATCGCGCGCCCCGGCGGCCCCGTCACCACGGCGCACTGCACGCCCGGGATCACGGGCCGCGGCGTCACGCGCGGCGGGTAATACGGCCGATCGGCCGGGGTGGCCTCCACCCGCGCTCGCCACGGTCGATCCACCTCGGCGTCCAGCGCGACGCGGGTCACGAGCAGCCCGCGGCGCTCGTCGAGAGCAGGAACGCGGGGTTGCGGAAGTCCCGATCCCGCGTCGCGACCGCCGCGGTGCGCGCCTCGCGCGCGACCGCCACGCGCGTGACGAACTCCACGAAGGGCGCGTCGCCCGGGGCGTCGAGGTACGTCAGCGGAGGGCCGGGCCGCGGCGGCGACGCGCACGGCGCGTCGTGCACCACGAGCACCGAGCCGCGGTGAGCGTCGGACTCGAAGGTGAAGGTGAGCCCTGCCTCCTCGCACAGCCGGCACAAGAAGGCGTAGTCGGTCTCGCCGTACTGGACCTTGTACTCGAGCGGCGGGAACGCGGCGTGATCGAGGCGGAGATCGTGGACGACCGCGAACTCGTCGAGCAGGCGGCCAAGGATCTCCGGCACGGAGGCGCGCTGGAAGATGCGGCAGTCGCGGCGCAGGGTGAGCAGGTGCAGGCGGGGGACGAGGCGGACCGCGTAGGTGCTGAGCCCGGAGGGCTCGACGCCGATCTGCTCGACGGCCTCGCAAAGGCCCGTGTAGAGGCGCCGGCCTCCGCGGCTCGAGCGTGATGGCTGCGCTCGCGCGCTCGGGCCGATCTGGAGCACGCGCGCAGGGGAATCCGCCTGTCCTGCGTCGGCGCCGCATGATCCACCGGTCCTGATGGGCCCCGCCTCGGACGGCTTCCCAGGTCCGCTCCCTCCGGAGGAAGAAGCAACCGTTTGGACATGGGTGGATCCAGGATACCTCCTCTCCGGAGGGAGACAGGAGCGCGCCCTCGTCGCCGCTGTTCGCTCCCGCCGGGCGCCGTAGTACCGTGGGCGCGATGTCAACCGAACGCGCATCCGCCGCAAACCCGCCCTTCGCCTCGACCCCGCCGCCCGCCGCGACCCCGCCGTCCGCCGCCGCCGCTCAGGTCACGCCGGGCGGCCCGGCCCCCGGAGGCCGCCTCGCCGTGCTCACCGCGTTCGCGGTGGGCGCGTCGTGGATCCCGGTCCCGGTGCTCCCCGAGCGGATGCTGCTGCGCATCCGCGGCGCCATCGCGCAGGATATCGTCGCCCGCCACGGCCTCAGCCTCACCACCGACGCGCGCGCGGTCCTCGCCCAGCCCGGGCAGGACCAGACCACGTTCCGCAGGGCCGCGCTGCTCGTCACGCGGGAGGTGCTCCGGCGGCTCTACCCGGCCCAGGCGGTCGCGGCCGCCGCGCGCGGCCTCGAGGTCTACGCCCTCGGCCACCTCCTGAACCGCTACCTCACGCGCGTCCGGAAGACCGGCGCCGTCCGCGTCCAGGCGGACGAGGCGCGCCGGATCCGCGACGCCATCGACCGCGCGGTGCGGCGCTCGCTGTCCCCGGCGCTCCGCCCGAGCCTCACCATCCTGCCGGGCGGCGCGGAGGACCTGCGCGACGAGTTCACGCGCTGGATCGACACGTTCCTGCTCGCGGGCGCCGCCGTGCCCGAGTACATCGAGCGCCGCCTCGACGCGGCGTTCGACGAGATCGTCGCGACCGGCTTCCCTCATGACTGACCCCGAGGATCGAACCGCCCAGTCCGGCGCGCCCGGCGACGGCCCCGCGGCCGAGGGCGCGCCCCTGGGCGAGCAGGGCGCGCGCGCCGCGCTCCGGCGCTGCCGCCGGATCATCGTCAAGATCGGGTCGAAGAGCCTCGCCGGCGACGCCTGGGATCGGCTCGCCGCCGAGGTGGCCGCGCTCCGCGGCCGCGCGGGCCGGAGCCTCGTCATCGTGTCGAGCGGCGCCATCGCGCTCGGCGTGGCGAAGCTCGGGCTGAGGTCGCGGCCGAAGGACATGGCGTGGCTCCAGGCCGCGGCCGCGGCGGGCCAGAGCGTGCTGATGCAGCGGTACGAGGAGGCCTTCGGCAAGGTCGGCCTGCTCGTCGCGCAGGTGCTGCTCACGCACGCCGACCTCGCGGATCGCACCCGCACGAACAACGCGAGGAACGCCCTGGCCGCGCTGCTCGAGGCGGGCGCCATCCCGATCATCAACGAGAACGACGCCGTGGCGGTCGAGGAGATCAAGTTCGGCGACAACGACCAGCTCGCGGCGATGGTGACGCCGCTGTGCGAGGCCGACCTCCTGATCCTGCTCTCGGACGTCGAGGGCCTGCTCGACCGCGAGGGGCGGCGCGTCCCGCTCGTGCGCAGCGTCGCGCGCGAGGCGCGGCACCTCGCCGGCGCGTCGACCTCGGGCGTCGGCACGGGCGGCATGGCCAGCAAGGTGGAGGCGGCGCGGCGCGCCACGCTCGCGGGCTCGCACGTGGTCATCGCCGGCGCCCGCGAGCCGAGCATCGTGACGCGCATCCTCGCGGGCGAGGACGTCGGCACGCTCTTCACCGCGGTGCCGCAGCGGCTCAGCGCGCGCAAGCACTGGATCGCCTACACGCTGCGCCCGCGCGGGGCGATCCTCGTCGATCGCGGCGCGGCCGAGGCGATCGGCACGAAGAACCGGAGCGTGCTCGCGGTCGGGGTCCTCGGCGTGCGGGGCACCTTCCTGCCGGGCGACGCCGTGGCCGTCTTCGACCCGGAGGGCACCGAGATCGCGCGCGGGCTCGCCCGGATGTCCGCGGGCGACGCCGCGCGCATCGCGCGGAAGAAGCGCGACGAGTCCGGCGACGACGTGGTCGTGCACCGCGACGACCTCGTGGTGCTCCCGACCGAGTAGGCCGCCGCCCGCCCGGCCGCGGTGTGGGCGCGAAGGCCACACGGCCGGCGGGCCGGGCACGCCGTGAACGGCCGCGTCGGCGCTCCGCGCGTGCCGGCGCGACCGCCCGCGGCGCGACCGGCGCGAGCGCGCGTCGTTGACGATCGCGGGAACCTCCGCGCTGCCCGGATGTCGTTCCTTGCCTGGAGGTTGGCTGATGCGCCCTTGGCTGTTCGTCGTCAACGGCATGGTCCTCGCCGGGATCGCCCTCACCGTCGGGGTCGGCCCGAGCCTCAGGGCCTCGCGGCTGCTCCCGCCGCGCGCGGCGGCGGGGCACGAGGATCTCGCGGCGCTCGAGGCCCGCTACGCTGCGGACCCGACGCCGGCCAACGTGACGACGCTCGCCGCCGCCTACCTGGAGCACGGGCAGCCCGGGCTCGCCTCCTCCGCGCTCGACGCGGCGCCCCACGAGGTGCGCGCGCTCCCCGAGGCCGCGCACCTCTCGGCCCGCGCCCTGTTCCGCCGCGGTCGCGCCCGCGAGGCGCTCGCCGCGGCCGAGCAGGCCTCGGCGGCCTGCTCGAGCGGCGCCTGCCCTGCGTGGCTCGCCGCGAAGACCGCGCGCCAGCGCGCCTTGCTCGAGCAGATCGTCGCCGCGGGCGTCGAGGACCCGCAGGCCGACCCGGCGGCCGTCCTCGCCGCCTACGAGCGCGGCGCGAGCGAGGTGCGCCTTGTCGCCTTGCGTTGAACCCGCACAGGCGAGACGGCCGGGGGCGGCGATCGTCGGGGCCGCATCCAAGCTTGGAGACCGCGTCGTTGTCGAATGACGGCTCACTCCTTATGCCGTAGTCTCACGTCTTGCTCGGCGCGTTCACACCGGGGGCGCTGTCCGATGAAACCACCGGTTGCGCTTGGGAGGGTCTCCCTCAGGTGGAACAGCCGCAGGCACGCACGCCGGGCGCCCTCGCGCCCGCATCGAGGGGATCGTTCCGCGGCGGCGCCGCCGCCGCCGCGCTGGCCCTCGCCGCCGCCGCGGGCTGCGCGCGTCCGATCACCAACGCCGGGCTGGCCATCCCGGCGGCGCGGCCCGGCCTGGAGCAGCGCCCGATCGACCTGCGGCCGCCGTTCGAGCTCGCCACGAACGAGGACGCCATCGTCCGCATCGTCACCGACGTGACCTGCACGGGGACGCTCATCACCGAGGACCTCGTGCTCACCGCGCACCACTGCGTCGCGGCGCGGGACGAGAGCGGCAGGACGCTGCGCCGCGATCAGGAGCCCGAGCGCATCGCGATCGAGCTCGGGGGCGATCACCTGCCCTGGGGCGACGTCACGGTCCGCGCGGTCGTGTCGCCGGACTGCGGGTACACGTCGGGCGAGGGCGACATCGCCATCCTCGTGCTGTCGCGCCGGCTGATCGGCATCCCGACGCTCGCGCCGCGGCTCGAGGCCGAGCCGAGGCTCGAGGAGCAGGTGACGCCGTACGGCTTCGGCCGCTGCGCGCTCTCGCGCGATCCGGTCCACCTCGTGCCGCGGCCGGGCGGCGCCGTCGACGCCGTGAACCCCGCGCACTTCGTCGCGACGGCCTCGATCTGCCCCGGCGACTCGGGCGGGCCGGCGCGCAGCGACCTGGGGGGCGATGTCGTCGGCGTGATCTCGGCGAGCGTGATGGACGGGGACGAGCTCACGACCGGCGTCTCGTATTTCAGCCGCCTCGACGTGTGGCCCGAGCTCTTCTCCGCGGCGCGCGAGATCGCCGCGGGCGCGAGCCCGAGCGAGCTGCCGCCCTACCGGAGCTGCCGGCGGTGACGTCGCCGCGGCCTCGGCGAGCGCCCCTCGCCCGCCGCCCGGGCCGCGCCAGGCCCGCGTCGCGCCAGGTTCGTCCCCGGGCGACAACGTACTAGGCTTCCGGGGCCGCATGAGGAAGCTGTTCAACGGGCTGCTCTGGACCCTCGGCCTGCTGGTCGTGATCGGCGTCGCGCTCCGGGCGCTCGTCCTCGACGTCTGGACGGTGCCGAGCGACCCGATGCTGGGCGCCGCCATCGCGCCGAGCCTCGCGCCGGGCGACACGGTCGTGGTGCTGACGCGGGGCACGCCCGGCTTCGGCGAGCTGGTGCGGTGCCCCGATCCCGAGGCCCCGGGCAGGTACATCGTCGGCCGGATCGCGGGCGTGGCGGGCGACACGGTCGAGGTCGATCACGGCACCTTGGTCGTGAACGGGAAGCGCTACGACTCCGAGCGCGCGTGCGTCGAGCCCAGGATGACCATCGACGATCCGGCGACGGGCAAGGAGGTCGCGCTGTCGTGCGACATGGTGATGATGGGCGGCGGCCTCCACCTCCGGGCGGTCGGGCGCCGCCCCCCGCTCGAGCGCCCCCGGCGCGTGGACGTGCGACCCGGGACGGTCTTCCTGCTGAGCGACAACCGGAGTTACCACGACGACTCGCGCGATTTCGGCCTGATGCCGCGCGAGGCGTGCGGCGAGCGGATCGTCTTCCGGCTCTGGGGGAGCGGGGGCCTCCGCGACGAGGAGCGGCGCTTCACCTACGTGCGCTGACGGCAGGATCACCTCGAGCTTGACCCCTCCGCGCTCCGACGTCTAGAACCGTTGTCTCTCTCCACCCGGGTCGGGCGTCGAACGCACGTCGCGGTCCGGGCTCCGGCCGGGTTGCTTCAATCGGTCGTGGGTCCGCCCAGGCGGGCCTCCACTGGCGCGGGTCGGGGAGCCGCGACGTCGCGGTCCTCCAATGCACCGAGGAGACGTTTGCACACCGAGCAGCACGAGATCGGCATCGTCTGTGGCCAGTGCGACCTGTGGAGCCCGATGGGCACCGCGCGTTGCCCTGAGTGCGCGAACGACTTGGCCCTGTTCACGTCGCGCCAGGCGAGCTCGCCTGCCCTGTCGGTCCGGCGTCCTCCGTCCTCCGGCGCCGCCGGGGGTGTGCGGCCGGAGGCCCGGCTCGCCCCGACGAGCTCGCGCGGCCCGGGGCGGAGCCCCAAGACCCCCTCGTCCAAGAGCGAATTCGCCGAACTCTCCCAGGAGGAGCTGATGGAGCAAGCCCGTAACTACGTCTGCCGTTCCTGCTCGAGCAGTGTTCCCTCGGGCCACAAGTTCTGCGGGAGGTGCGGGACGGCGGTGCCGCCCGAGATCCTCAACGCGCAGACGCTCTTCTTCGGGGACATGCAGAACCCGGCGAAGGCGAAGCTGATCCTCATCCGCGGCGAGGGCATGGATGGGCTCTCCTTCCACCTCAAGGCCGAGCAGCACATCGTCGGCCGCAACGGGCAGCTCGTCTTCCCGGACGATCCGTTCGTCTCGCCGAAGCACGCGAACTTCTTCTACCGCGACGGCAAGCTGGTGGTGCGCGACGAGGGCTCCCTGAACGGCGTGTACATCCGCGTGCGCGGCACGATCGACATCACGCCGGGCGACACGTTCCTCGCCGGCGAGCAGCTCTTCCGGCTCGATCCGACGCCGCGCGCCTCCGACGGCCAGGACCCGGACGGGACGTTCTTCTACTCCTCGCCGAAGCACCCGAGCCCGTTCCGCCTCACGCAGGTGCTCCAGGGCGGCGCGATCGGCATGACGGTCTGCGCGCGCGGCAGCTCGCTGCAGGTCGGGCGCGAGGGCGGCGACCTGAACTTCCCGGTCGATCTGTACATGTCGGGCTCGCACTGCCGGCTCGAGGAGCACAACGGCAAGTTCACGCTCACCGATCTCAACAGCCGCAACGGCACGTACGTGCGCATCAAGAGCGAGCGCGAGCTCGCCCACGGCGACTACCTGTTCATCGGGCGCAAGCTCCTGCGGGTCGAGCTCAACACCAACTAGCTCCGCCCGAGGGGGCCCGTCGCCCGGCGAGGCTGGGACAGGCGCCTGCGCCGCGCCGCGGCGGCTCCGCTTCGGGGGCGCGCGAGGCGCACGGGGCGCATTCCGCCGGGCACCGGCGCTGCGGCTCGCCTGCTACACTCGGCGTGGGCCGGTCGACCCCGGGCGCGCGTCCGCGCCGGTGCGATCTCCTCCGGAGGCTCTCTCGCCCATGACCACCGCTCGCTGGCCCCTCGACGTCTTCCACGCCGGACCGGTCGCCGCGGGCGCGACGCTGTGGCGCAGCCGCGGCCAGCTCCACGTGACCATCGTCGCCAAGGCCACCTTCGCGATGGTCCCCGGCGGCGACGCGCGGCAGATCGACCCGCTCGACGTGGTCCGGGGCGAGATCCATGCGCGGGGCAACCCGATGTCGCCGCTCGTCGCGGCGAGCGAGCTCGCGCCGTGGCTGGAGCGCGCCGAGGTGGTGCTCACGGGCCACGCGTGGGCGCCGGGCGGGGCGCCGGTCCGGCGCATGCCGGTGCGGCTCGCGATCCTGCGCGGAGCGGCGGCGCTGGTCGACAAGCGCCTCGAGGTCGTGGGCGATCGGACGGCCGTCGCGGGGGCGCCGAGCCCGGAGCCCGAGCCGTTTGTGAAGATGCCGATCGAGTACCAGCGCGCCTGGGGCGGCCCCGGCGATCCGGAGAACCCCTTCGGCGTCGGCGGCCTGGAGGACACGGGCGGCAGGACGCCGCTGCCCAACGTGCTGCCGCCGGACGGGCGGCGCGCGCCGATCGGCCTCGGGCCGATCCCGTCGATCGTGCCGAGCCGGACGCGCCTGCTCCGCGGCCTCGCGCGCGCCGAGCTGGAGGGGGTGGCGTCGATCCCGGACGGCTTCGACTGGTCGTATTACCAGTCGGCGCCCGCGGATCAGCGCTTCGACCGGGTGCTCGGCGGCGAGCAGATCGTGCTGGAGGGCCTGCGCCCGCATCACCCGGCGCTGACCACGCGGCTGCCGCCGCTGCGGGCGCTCGCGACCATCCACCTGCCGAACGGCGCGGCGCGGTCGTTGCCGCTCCCGGGCGACATGCTGATCGTGCAATCCGACGCCGGGCGCTGCGCGGTGGTCTTCCGCGGGAGCTTCCAGGTGGCGTCGGCGCAGGCGCTCGCCACGCTGCGCGTCGCGGTGGGCGTCGCGGTGGGGGGCCAGCCGGTGCCGTGGCCGGACGTCACCGAGGTGCTCGCGCGCGCGCCCGTCGCGGGCGCCATGCCCGAGGGCGCGAAGGCGGCGGACTGGAGCTCCACGGTGCGGCTCGAGGACGACGACATCGAGGACGTCACGGACGATGTTGCGGTCGCGCAAGCGAACCCCCTCGACCGCACGCTCCCGCTCGAGCGCACGCTCCCGCCGCAGGGGCAGGACGCGGTGCGCGCGCCGTTTCCGATCGCGCCTGCGGGGACGCACGGCGATCGGGAGAGCGGCGCGCCCCCGGAGGCGCCCTGGGCGGCGGGCCGTGCGTCGGTGGTCCCGGCGAGCGGGTCACCGCTGGCGGGCACGATTGACATGCTGGCGGGCACGATCGAGGTGCCCGCGCCGGTCGCCGCGCCCGCGCGAGGGGCCGCGCACGCGCCGGAGGCCACGCCCGCGCCGGAGGCCGCGCACGCGCCGGAGGCCACGCCCGCGCCGGAGGCCGCGCACGCGCCGGAGGCCACGCCCGCGCCGGAGGCCGCGCACGCGCCGGAGGCCACGCCCGCGCCGGAGGCCGCGCACGCGCCGGAGGCCACGCCCGCGCCGGAGGCCGCGCACGCGCCTGCGCCGGTCGCCGCGCCTGCGCCCGCCTTCGAGATGCTGCCCACGCCCGACCGCGGCCCGCCGGCCGAGCGTTCGCCCGGGCAGCGCGCGCCTGCCGCGGCGCCGCCTGCGCCGAAGCGCGAGCGGCCCGATCTCGTCGGCAGCCTGTACAGGCACTTCCACAAGCGCTGAGCCGGAACGAGGTGCGCAGCGATGAGGAGGGATTCGCCCCCGATACCTTCACCCTCGCGCGTCGGTGGTGCGGCCCTTTGGTGGCTCACCTCCGGGGCTTGCGTTCCGGCGAGCCCCGGAGGTGAGCCACCAAAGGGCCGCACCCCCCGCGCGCCCCCGCATCGGATACAGTGCCAGGCGAGCCGCAGAGGAGGCGCAGCGATGAACGGGGAGCCGACCGATACCCAGAGGTGCAGCGAGCCGAGCGCCGCCCCGTCCTGCGGCGAACGGACCGCTGCGAGCGCGTACCGCGCGCCGAGCGCCGTGAGAATGGGCGCGGAGTCGGCCGCCGTCCGGCCCCGCGAGGCGCCCGACGCAGGCCCACCATGCACGGAGCGGATCGCGCCTGCGGCATGCGCGGCGAGCGCGGAGGAGGCGCCCGGGCCCGAGGAGGAAGGCGCCGGGCCGTCTCCGAGCGACGGTGGCCGCATGGCTGCGCCTGCGGCGCGGGCGAGCGGCGCAAGGCCGAGGGAGGTCCCGCCATCTCCTCCGCGGGCGCGCGGCGCAATGCCGAGGGAGGTCCCGCCATCTCCTCCGCGGGCGCGCGGCGCGGCGCCGGGGGATGTCCCGCCGTCTCCTCCGCGGTCGAGCGGCGCGGCGCCGGGGAATGTCCCGCTGTCCCCGGGCGGCCCGCCGGCGCCGGAGCCCCTGCCGCACGAGGAGCGTCCCGCCGCGGAGCCGGCACCTCGCGCGACGCGCCTCGATCCGGTCGAGGCGTTCAGGGAGGCGAGGGCCGCGCTCCGAAACCGGGCTCGGCAAGCGCCCGTCCTGCGGCTCGATTCCCCGGAGTTCGCCTGCGACCACCTCCGGCTGCGCGGGGTGCACGGCAAGGAGGCCGTCGGCCAGCTCTTCTCGTTCGACATCGACGTGGTGTGCAGCGAGGGCGCCGAGCTCTCGATCGAGCAGGTGCTCGGCGCGGCCGCGTCGCTGGTGTTCGAGGTCCAGGGCGCCGAGGAACGGACCGTTCACGGGATGATCGCCGAGGTGGAGGACCGGCACGAGACGGAGGCCGCCTTCCGCTCCTACCGGCTCCGGCTCGTGCCGCGGGCGTTCCGCGCGACGCTGGTGGAGCTCCAGCAGGTCTTCCTCGATCTCAGCGTGCCGGAGCTCATCCAGCAGAAGCTCGCGTTGCTGGGGCTCGGGGCCGACGACGTGGTGATGCGCCTCTACCGCGATCACCCGGCCCGGGAGATGATCGTCCAGTACAAGGAGTCGGATCTGGCCTTCATCTCGCGGCTCGCCGAGCACCTTGGGATCTCGTTCTTCTTCGAGCACGAGTCGGGGCGCGACGTGATGGTGTTCACCGACGAGCAGGTGGGGTTTCAGCCGCTGCCGCGGGGCGACGCCGTGGTGTTCCGGCCGCGAGGCGAGCGGCGCGACGTCTTCGAGCTCAAGGAGCAGGCCAGGGCCTTCCCCGCGACGTACGTCATGCAGGAGTACAACTACCGGACGCCGAGGCTCGATCTCACGGCAGCCCACGAGTCGGCGGCGGGCCTCGGGGGCGGGGTGGTCGAGCACGGCGCCCATCACAAGACGCCGGAGGAGGGCCAGCAGCTCGCGCGGATCCGCGCGGAGGAGCGCGCCTCGTCGGGCCGTTATTTCGAGTGCGGGAGCGACGAGCTCCGGCTGATCCCGGGGGCCGTCTTCGCGCTCGAGGGCCACCCGCAGCTCGACGGGCAGCGGTTCTTGGTCGTCGAGGTGGAGCACCGCGCGGTGCAGCCGGTGGCCATCGAGGGCGCGGGCGGGCGCGAGCAGGAGTACGTGAATCGCGCGCGGCTGGTGCGCGCCGAGCAGGCCTACCGCCCCCCGCGGGCGACGCCGCGGCCGAAGATCCACGGGGTGGTGACCGCGCTGGTGGAGCCGCTCCCGGACGGCGAGATCGGGAAGCGCTCGCCGATCGACGAACAGGGGCGTTACCGGGTGCGCTTCCATTTCGACGCGGGGGATCCCGCGTCGCGCGCGTTCCCCTCGCGGCTCGTGCGGATGATCCAGCCGCACGCCGGGCCGAATTACGGCATCCATTTCCCGCTCAAGCCCGGGATCGAGGTGCTGATGGTCTTTCTGGACGGAGACCCCGACCGGCCGCTGATCGTGGGCTCCGCGCCCAACCCGATCACGCCGTCGCCGGTGACCCGCGACGTGAACCTGATGCACCGCATCGAGACGTCGACCGGCATCCTCATCGAGATGAGGGACTGCCCGTCACGCGAGTGACGGCGGTGAGCCCCCGAAGGGCCGCACCACCCGAGTGACGGCCCTCCGCCCGCCCCCCAGCGCGCCGCCGAGCGGCGGTCACCCGCACAGGAGACGGGCCCAGATCGGCGTTTTCGGCGCGCAGGCGTACAAAAGTACGCCGAGCACCGAAAACGTCGAGATGGGCCCGTATCCGAAGCGGGTGACCGCCGCTCACCGCTTGCGGCCAGCGCGCCCGCTGAGCCGGCTGATGGCGTCGCCCGCCGCCCACGCCACGCGCGCCGCCGCGTTCAGCGAGCGCACCACCGGCGCCGGCACCTGCGCGATCAGCCGCTCGAGATCCACGGGGCCGTCGATGGACGGCAGGAGCTGCTCCATGACCTCGGCGAACAGGTCGTACTTGCGCGACAGGTCGTCGAGCCGCGCGCGCATCGCGTCGGCCTCGGCGCCCTGCGCGTCGCCGAGCAGCGCGAGCGCGCGCCGCGCGAGCGCGCGCTTGTCCTGCACCACCCGGCGCAGGCGGCCGAGGTACGCGCCCACGATCACGTCAGGGTACTTGCCGCGCAGCGCGAACGAGTCGTGCCGCGCCCCCGACTCCCGCCGGCGCTCGATGATCCCGGCCGCCTCGAGCCCGCGCAGGTTCGCGAAGATGTTGCTCTTCGAACGGCCGAGCTCCTGGCTCAGCTCGTCCATCGAGCGCGGCGCGTCCGCCAGGAACAGCGCCGCGACCACCTGCCCGCCCAGCCGGGTGATGCCGGGGAACGACGCCGCGATCTCGGCGCCGACCCCCTCCAGGAGCTCCTGCCGCGCGGCGGCGACCCGCTCCTCGTCCGAGGCCCGGCCGTCGCCGCCTCCGCCCGCTGCGGGCGGCTGCTGCGGCGGATGCGCGAACGGCGACGTCGGCCTGCGGGCGGTCATGATGGGTGACTCACATAACGATCTTTCGCGGATGCGCCAAGCAGCCAGCGCGCCCCGCGCCGGGTGAAGGCACATCGGGGAGGCTCTCCTCCGGGGCTCGCGCTCCGGCGAGCCCTCTCGTGCCTCGCCTGCACGCCAGCCCCGGAGGGGAGCGCGCGGCGCGCCCCGTCCCCCGGCGCCGGGCCTGCTCAGGAATCGTCCGTGCAGATCGAGGCGAAATCGCCGCGCGGCTGGCTCTTGTAGAACTCGACCGGGCATCCGCCCCAGCGCGAGACCATCTCGCCCACGTCGATGGCCAGGCTGCTCGACCAGTCCCGCGCGCCGTCGAAGCGGGCCCGGATGATCCCGTTCGGGTCGATGATCCACGTCTCGGGGAAGAGCTGGGTCCCGTACTGATCCAGCACGACCTTGGACTCGGGGTCGAAGAGGATCGGGAACGGCGGATCGCCGCTCAGGGCCACCTTCAGCGTGTCGCGCACGTCGTCGGGCCCCGCGTCGGTCGAGACCGTGAGGACGACGAAATCGTCCCGCGTCCGGGCGATCCGGCCGAGCTCCGCCAGCGCCGGCATCTCCTCGAGGCACGGTTGGCAGGTCTTGGTCCAGAAGTTCAGGAACACCGTCTTGCCCCGGAACGACGAGAGCCGCACCGGCTTGCCGTTCATGTCCGGCAGCTCGAAGTCCGGCGCCAGCCGGTTCTGCCCCGCGTAGGCGGGGCGCAGCGCGCACATGGCCTCGCAGCTCGTGGTGCGCTGGTCGTTCTGCGCCGCGTGCACGAAGCTGTAAACAGCGACGGCAGCGACGAGAATGAAGAAGATCTGCGCGATCGTCGCCGATTTCACGAGCTCAGGCATAGCGTAGGGTCCGGCGGGAAGAAAGCGGACGGACGCGCTCCGGGCCCCCGCACGGGTCAGTCCCCGCCGGCGAGGAGCCGCTCGAGGCGCCGCTCGTCGACGCGGTACTTCATGATCTTTCGCCCCTCCAGCTCCACCACGGGGACCTCCCAGTCGTAGAGCGCGCGCTTCTCCGGGTCGGCGTCGCGGTCCAGATCGACGACCGCGAGCTCGAACGGCAGCCGCGCGCGCACGCGCTCGAGCGCCGCGTGGGCGTCGTCGCAGAGGTGGCAGCGCACACGTGTGAAGAGGGTCACTTTCTTCATGGCATCCTCGGACGGGTGGTGGGGCGCTCCGCCCGCTCACCCCGCCGCGAGGAGCGGCAGGCTCTGGCGGCGCGGCGGCTCCGGCCGCTCTACCTTCGTGAGCGCGCGCTCGTAGTCCCGGAACGAGCCGCCCGCGCGCACCGCCTGGAGCACGGCGCGCCCCTCGGCCTCGCCGCCGGCGGCGAGCTCCGCCTCGACCCACGCCCAGCGGGCGCTCGTGGCCCGCACGTCCGCGCGGCCGCGCAGCCCGCGGCGCAGCCGGTCGAGCCGCTTGTTCACCACGCCGATCCCCGCGAAGCGCGCGCCGTGGAGCGGCGTGTTGCGCTTCGGGCAGAAGGGCGCGATCCCGAGCGCCACCGGGACGATCCGCGAGAGCTCCGAGACGAACGCGACGCACTCGTCGACGTCGGCGTCGGTCTCGCCGGGGACGCCCACCATGAGGTAGAGCTTCAGCCGGTTCATCCCGTGCTGGCGCGCGAGCTCGGCCGCCCGCTGAAGGTGCCGGGTCCGCGCGCGCCGCTCGAGCGTCTCGCGGACGCGCTCGCTCGTGCCGTCCATCGCGGTCGTGAGCGTGCGGTAGCCCGCGAGCCGCAGCGCGCCGACGAAATCGTCGCTCAGCCGGTCCGGCCGGAGGCTGCTCAGCCCGACCTCGCAGCCCCGCTCGGCCAGGGTCCGGACCACCTCGACGATCTTCGGGTGGTCGCTGACCGCGGCGCCGACGAGGCCGACGCGCCTCGCGTCCGCGGGGATGAGCTCGAGGAGGCGCTCCTTCGGCACGATGCGCATGCCGCCGTTGGTCGAGCGGCGCATCACGCAGTAGGCGCACCCGCGCGAGCAGCCCCGCTCCGCCTCGATGAGGAACATGTTGGAGAGCTCCGTCTCCTCGGCGCGGATGGGCGACCAGGCGGGCAACAGCGCGTCGTCGCACCGCGCGACGGGCGGCATCTCCGCGCCGTGGCGCGCGGGCACGAAGACGTGCGGCAGGCGCGCGAGCGCGTCGAGCGCCGCCTCGCGCGAGGACGCGTCCCGGAGCAGCCGGAGCGCGTCGATCGCGAGGGTGTCGGCCTCGCCCATGATGATCGCGTCGGCGAACGGCGCGAGCGGCAGCGGGTTGGAGAACGTGAGCGGGCCGCCCGCGAGCACGAACGGGTGGCGCCCGTCGCGCTCCTCCCGGAGCGCCGGCAGCCCCGCCAGGTCGAGCAGGCGGACGACCCCGGCGAGCTCGAGCTCGTAGGCGACCGACAGCGCGATGACCGGGAAATCGGAGAGGGGGCGGAGCCCCTCGTAGGTGACCGGAGCGCCCTGGGCCGGAGGCGCGCCCGGGACGTCGTCGTCCGGAAGGAAGGCCCGCTCGCACGCCATCCCGGGCTCGGCCTGGATGGTCTTGTAGATCTGGAGATAGCCGAGCGAGCTCATGCCAGCCCGGTACGGCGAGGGGTAGGACAGCGCGACGCGGAAGGGCGCCTGCTTGTCGATACGACCGATCTCGCCCGCCAGCCGGCGGCGGATGGTGGTCGTCATCGCGCTACGAGACATCGGCGGAGCGTCCCTCAGGGGACGTCCAGGCGCAAGGATACGGGGGCGGCAGGCGGCCTCCTCGAGGCGGGTTCCTTCCAGGCTCACCGCGTCATCGCGCCCCGGCGGCGCCGGAGGGCACGGCCCCGGCGCCGCCCACGGGGGCAGGGCTCGACGGGGCGCCCGGGCGGGACCAGAGGACCTGCTCGCCGTCGGTCTCCCAGGTCAAGGCGCCGCCCCGATCCATGCGCGCCACCGCGACGCCGCGGGCCGCGAGGCGGGCGAGCACCTCCGGGCTCGGGTGCCCGAAGCGGTTGCGGACCCCGCAGGAGATCGCGGCGACCGACGGGTCCACGGCCGCGAGGAGCTCCGGGCCGGTCGAGGTCCTGCTGCCGTGGTGCCCCACCTTGAGCAGGTCGGCCCGGAGCGCGGCGCCGTACCGCGCAACGAGCGCGGCCTCGGCCTCGTGCTCCGCGTCGCCGACGAGCAGCGCGGAGCGAGCCCCGTACGTGATGCGCAGGACGAACGAGTTGTCGTTGGCGCCCAGGTCGGGGTGGAGGTCGGGGCACGGCGCGAGCACCTCGACGGTCGCCCCCGAGAGGATCCGCGGGCGGCCGCAGAGCGAGGCGGGCCGCACGATGGGCACGCCGCGCCGGCGCAGGTCCGACAGCAGCCCGGCGTAGACCGGGCCCGCGCCCTCGGCCTCGCCCTGGCCGGTGTCCCAGAGCTCGCCGACCTCCACGCCCGCGACCGCGGAGGGCAGGCCGCCGAAGTGATCCGGGTGCGGGTGCGACAGGACGACGGCGTCGAGGCGCGCCCGGCGGCGCGCCCGCAGCAGCGGCTGGAGGACGCGCGCGCCGGGATCGACGGGGCTGCCCACGAAGCCGCCGGCGTCGACGAGCATCGCGCCGCCCTCGGGGAGATCGATCAGGATGGAATCGCCCTGGCCCACGTCGAGGACGTGGACGCGCAGCCACCCGCGCGGCGCGCCCGCGCGCGCCGCGACGACCTCGAGCAGCAGCCAGGCGGCGGCGCCGGCGGCGAGCGCCGCGAGCCTCTCTGCGCGGCGCGCCGCCACGGACGCGAGCGCGATCGTGGCGGCGAGCGCGGCGAGCTGGGCGGGGGACGGCTCGGGCAGGCGCAGCACCGCGCCGGTCTCGGCCGAGACGCGGGCGATGGAGCGCACCACGAGCAGCGCGCCCGAGCCGACGAGCGCGCACCCGCGCTCGACCGACGGCGCCCAGGAGAGCACGGCGTGCGCGAGGCAGAACGGGAGCGCGGCGAGCTCGCCGACCGGCGCGGCGATCACGTTCGCCGCCACGCCGAGCAGCGGGAACGTCGCCCCGTTCATGAGCAGGAGCGGCGCGCAGCCGAGCATCGCCGCGAGCGTGGTCGCGACGGGCGCGAGGAGCTGCCGCGCGCGGGCGCGCGCCGAGGACAGCCCGAGCGGCCCGCCCCCGGCGCGGTCCTCGCTCCCCTCGCCCGGGCCGGGCACGAGCGCCGCGGCGAGCGGCCGCTGGAGCCAGAGCAGCCCGGCGGTCGCGGCCGCCGAGAGGCCGAACGACAGATCGCACGCGACGAGCGGATCGACGGCGCCGGCGCCGGCGAGCGACAGCGCGAAGCTGCGGACGCCCACCGGGCGGAGGCCCAGCAGCCGGGCGCCCATCGCGAAGCTGAGCATCGCCGCGGCGCGCGTCGCCGAGCCGCCGCCGCCGGCGAAATCGGCGTAGAGCCACGCGGCCGGCACGCACAGGGCCGCGGTGATGCGGCCCGCGTCCCACCGCGCCGCGATCGGGCCGACGCGCACGAGGATCGCGCGGAGCGCCGCGGCGAAGCCCGCCACCGCGAGGACGAGGTGCGTCCCCGAGACCGCGAGCAGGTGCGCGAGGCCGCTCTCGCGGAAGGCCGCCTGGTCCTCGGGCGCGAGATCGGTCTCGCCCAGCACGAGCGCGCGCCCGAGCGCCGTGGCGTCGGGGTGGAACGTCGCCTCGATGCGCTCCCGCACCGAGGCCCGCGCGCGGTCGACGGCCGCGCCGATCGATCGCCCCTCGGCCGTCCGCCGCGCGTCGACGATCGTCCCGCTCGCGACGACGCCGCTCCGCGCGATCGCGGCGGTCGCGTCCCGGAGCCCCTCGTTGCGGAACAGGTGGAGCGGCGCGAGATCCACGACGACGTCGAGCCGGTCGCCCCGCGCGAGGTCCACCGGCGCCCCGTAGAGGCGCGCCCGGAGCGGCCCCGGGACCGCCCGGCCGCCGCACGTCCCGCCGGAGATCTCGACGTCGACGCGCGCGGTCGCCGGCTCGCCCTCGTCCTCGGCGGCCTCCGGCGCGCGCGCGCCGCCCCTGGACCGCCGCGCCGCCGTCCCGACGACGACCGGCGAGCCGACGACGGCGCCCGTCACCTCGCAGCGCGCCGGCGGCTGGAGCAGCGCGGTCGCGCCGTCGTAGAGGTCGCCCGCGCGGTCGAGCAGCGCGCGGGCGCGGAGGCCGGAGGCGACCAGCGCCACGCCGGCCACGGCGAGCGCGAGGCCCCCGACGTGACGGCGGAGCGCCGCGGCGACGAGCGCCGCGCCGAGCGCCGTGGGCGCGGGCGCGAGCGCGAGGGGAGCGCCCGCGGCGAGCGCGAGCCCGAGGAGCAGGACCGGATCGACCACGGCCACGCCGCCCCGCAACACCCGGGCCGCGCGCGTCTCCTCGGCGTTCCGGCCCGTCGCGAGGCGCGCGCCCCCTGGCGCCGCCATGGCGGAACATGGCGACTCCGGTCACCCGACAATCCCGCAAGAGCTCCCGAACGATACCGTGGTGTGGTGGCTGCAACGTTCATGGCCACGAACGCATCGGATCGAATCGCTCGTCGCGCGTGGCACGCGTGCATCGCCCCACATTCCCCTCTAGACTGTCTCGCTGGATGTCGCGGCGCACGGCGCACACCCACATTGCAGTACCCGGAGGCGCTCGATGTCGTCTTGCTCGCCCAGAGTCAGCTTGTTCCTTGCCCTGGGACTCACCACGACCGCCTGCAGCTCGACCCTGGAGGCCCCCCCCGACGCGACGGGCGAGGCGCAGGACGCCATCCAGGACGGCTACCTGGACAACGACGACAGGGCCGTCGTGGGCATGTACAACGCCGAGATCGGCGCGATCTGCACGGGGAGCTTGATTGCCCCGAACGTGGTGCTGACGGCGCGACATTGCGTATCGGACATGGCCAATGAGCTCGACGGCCAGATCACCTGCCGGTCCACGCGGTTCACGGACACGCACCTGGCGCGGCGCATCCACGTGACCACCGACGCGGAGATCGGCAGAACTTCGCGATTTTATGCCGGTCGCGAGATCGTGCTGCTCCCCGGCGCGGAAGGCGCGGAAGGCGCGGAGATCGACAGCTTCTGTGGCAACGACCAGGCGATCCTGATCCTGGACGAGCTGATCCCGGAGAGCGACGCGGCCCCGCTCGTGCCGCGGGTCGATGTCCCGCTCGTCGAGGGCGAGCAGTACTACGCGGTCGGCTTCGGGGCGACGAACGATCGGAGCACCGGCGCGGGCCTGCGGCGGCGCCGGGACAACCTGTTCATCGACTGCGTGGCGGACGGGTGCCCGTCGTCCCTGGTGAAGCCCACGGAGTGGGTCGGCGACACGGGCATCTGCGAGGGGGACTCGGGCGGGCCCAGCCTCGACCTCATGCACCGCGTGATCGGCGTGACCTCGCGCGGGGCCCAGGCGTGCGAGTACCCGATCTACGGGTACGTGTACGGCTGGGCGGCGTGGATCAAGGAGACGACCTTGCGCGCCGCCCGCCTCGGCGGGTACGAAGCGCCGCCGTGGGCCACCGGCTTCCCGACCGATCCCGTCTACTCGGCGGAGGTCGGCGCTGCGTGCGAGCTCGCGGAGGAGTGCCCGGCGAATGCCTGCCTCGACAACTATTGCACCCGGCCCTGCAGCGACGTCGCGACGTGCCCGAGCGGCTTCCGCTGCGACGAGGAGATCGGCTTCTGCGCGGAGCTCCCCGCGCCGGATGACGGCGAGGACGAGGCGTCGTGCAGCGTCCGGCCCGGGCCGGCTCCGGCGGAGCCGGTCCCGTGGCTGCTCGGCGCGGCGGGCCTCGGCGCCGTCGCGGGCCTGCGGCGGCGTGGCCGCGGCCGGGCCCCGCGTGCCTGACGTGCGGCGCCCCTCCGCGCGGGGCCCCCGGCTCCGGCGGCGGGCGGCGCTCGCCGCGCTCGCCGCGCTCGGGCTCTCGGCGTGCGGGCGCAAGGCCCCGGCCGCCGCCGGCGCGGCGCGCGTCGTCTCCCTGTCGCCCAGCACCACGGAGGCGGCGTTCGCGATCGGGGCCGGCGCGGCGCTCGCCGGCCGCTCCCGCTACTGCGACCACCCGCCCGAGGCGCTCCGGCTGCCCAGCGTCGGCGGTTACGCCGATCCGAGCATCGAGGCAATCGTCGCGCTCTCGCCGACGCTCGTGATCGGCGCGCGCGGCCCCGCCGGGTCGGCGCTCGACGAGGCGCTGCGCGGGCACGGGATCGCGACGTACTTGCCCGAGACCGAGTCGCTCGCGCAGATCGAGGCGATGCTCGCCGAGCTCGGCCGGCGGCTCGGCGCGGCCCCGGGCGCCGAGCGGGCGATCGATCGCATCCGCGCGCGGCGCCTCGCGGTCGAGCAGGCCGTGAAGGCGAGGCCGCGCGTCCGGGTCGCGCTGCTGTTCGACACGTCGCCCCTCTTCGTGGCGGGCCCCGGCAGCTTCGCCGACGAGCTCATCCGGATCGCCGGCGGCGAGAACGTGATCACCCGCGGCGGCCCGTACCCCTCGATCGGGGTCGAGCACCTGCTCGCGCTCGATCCGGACGTGCTGCTCGACGGCACGGCCGGCGAGGGCGACGCGCACGGCGCCGTGCGGCTCTCGACGCTCCGGGAGGCGCCCGGCTTCCGGTCGCTGCGCGCGGTGCGGGAGGGGCGCGTGCGGCCGCTCCGCACCGACGTGGCGCTGCGCCCGGGGCCGCGCATCGGCGACGGGCTCGCGGCCGTGGCCCGGGCGGTCCACGGCGACGCGCTGGCGCTGGCGGAGCCCGCCGCCGCTCCCCTCCCCCGCGGCGGGGGCGCGGGCCGCGAACCGCCCTCCCCCCTCGCCCCGCCGCCCGCGGAGGCGCCGTGACCCGCGTGCGCGCCGACGCGCTGCTCGTCGCCCGCAAGCTCGCCGGCTCGCGGACCGAGGCCCAGGCGCTCATCATGGCCGGCAAGGTCACCTCGGGGCCCCGCCGCATCGACAAGCCGGGCACGATGCTCCCGGAGGACACCGAGCTCCACGTCGCCTCGGGCCCCCGGTTCGTCTCGCGGGGCGGCGACAAGCTCGAGCACGCGCTCGCGGCCTTCGCCGCGCACGGCCTCGACGTGGCCGGAAAGACGTGCGTCGACGTGGGCGCGTCGACGGGCGGCTTCACCGACTGCCTGCTCCAGCGCGGCGCCGCGCGCGTGTTCGCCGTCGACGTCGGCTACGGCCAGCTCGCCAGCAAGCTGCGCGCCGACCCGCGCGTCGTGGTGCGCGATCGGGTCAACGCGCGCGAGCTCACGGCGGGCGACTTCGACTGCCCGATCGACCTCGTCGTGGTCGACGCGTCGTTCATCAGCATCTCCCGGCTGATCGAGGCGATCGCGCGCGTGCTCCGCCCCTCGGGCGACCTCGTGGCGCTGATCAAGCCGCAGTTCGAGGCGGGCCGCGAGGCCGCCGCGCGCGCCCGCGGGGTCATCCGCGACGAGGCGACCCGCCTCGCGGCGATCGCCGAGGCCCGGGGGGCCATCGAGGCCGCGGGCTTCTCGGTCGTGGGCGAGGTCGACAGCGCCGTGCGCGGGCCCAAGGGCAACGTCGAGCACTTCGTCCACGCGCGCCGCGCCGGCTAGCCTCCCGTCGCCGCGCGCCTCGCGCGGGGTGGTGCGGGGGCACGGGGGCCCCCCTCCGGGGCTTGCGTTCCGGCGAGCCCCTTTCGTGGCGCGCCTGCACTCCAGCCCCTCCGGAGAGCCCCCGCGGGCCCCACCCCCCGCGGGCGCCGGCGGACGTGCAGCGGCGGGCTCGGCCGTTGGAATGGTTGGAGAGTCAAGCACTTGAGCGGGTGCGCGCCGCGCGCCCGGATGCCCGACCTAGCTGACGGGCCGCGTAGACAATGGTAGACGCGACGAGTACACGCGCTCTGCGCCGCGATGGGGCGGCGCTGGCCACAGGGACGGCCGATCGGCAGCGAGGCGGCCCGGCGAGAGGGAGGACGACGACATGCTCGGACGACGGGGATTGGTGAGGATGATCGCCGGGGCGCTCGCGCTGAGCGCGCTGGCGCTCGGGTGCGGCAAGAAGGACGGCGGCGCGAACGGCGACGCCGCGAAGCAGGCGGAGAGCGACCCGCACTGGAAGGTCGGCTCGTACCTGAGCCTCTCGGGGGAAGAGACGGCCTTTGGCGTCGACTCGAAGGAGGGTATCGAGCTCGCCATCGACGAGGTCAACCAGGCCGGAGGGGTCAAGGGCAAGCCGATCAAGGTCCTGTTCGAGGACAACAAATCGAAGCCCGAGGAAGCGACCAACAAGGTATTACAGCTCATCGACCGCGACGAGGTGATCGCGGTGCTCGGGGAGGTCGCCTCGTCGCGATCGCGGGCCGGCGGCATCGTCGCCAACCGGAAGAAGGTGCCGATGATCACGCCGTCGTCCACGAACCCGGACGTGACGAAGGTCGGCCCGTACGTGTTCCGCGCCTGCTTCACGGACGACGTGCAGGGCCGGATGGGCGCGCAGTTCATCGTGAACACGCTCAAGAAGAAGAAGGTGGGGCTCCTCTTCGCCTCCGACGATCTCTACTCCTCCGGCCTCGCCAAGGAGTTCCGCGACGAGGTGAAGCGCCTCGGCGGAGAGGTCGTGATGGAGAAGAGCTTCCTCAAGAAGGAGACCAACTTCACCACGTACATCAACGAGCTCAAGTCGGCGAACCCCGAGATGATCTACGCGCCGATCTATTACACCTCGATGGCGCCGATCGCGCGGCAGGCCAAGGCCGCGGGCGTTCCGGGCAGCATGTTCGTCGGCAGCGACGGGTGGGACGCGAACGAGCTCCTGCGCGACGCGGCGGAGGAGCTCGAGGGCGCGTACTTCACGAACCACTACGCGCCGGACGTGCCCTGGCCGAACTCGCAGGCTTTCGTGAAGAAGTACAAGGAGCGATACAACCGCACGCCGTCGAGCATGGCGGCCCAGGCGTACGACGCGGCCAAGCTGCTCGCGGACGCGATGAGCCGCGCCAAGGAGATGACGCCGGACGGCATCCGGCAGGCCATCCAGGAGACGAAGGGCTTCCAGGGCGCGACGGGGACCATCACCATCGACGCCGAGCGCAACGCGGACAAGCCGGTCGTGATCGTCCAGATCAAGGACAAGCAATTCACCTATTACGCGACGGTCAACGAGAAGTCCGCCAAGCAGTAGCGACGGCGCCCGCGCGCGGTCGACGGCCGCGCCGCCCTCCCAGAGGTCTCCATGGAAAAGATCGTGAATGCCCTCATCACGGGGCTCG
The DNA here is from genome assembly GCF_051369805.1 of Sorangium sp. So ce1036. NCBI lineage: Bacteria > Pseudomonadati > Myxococcota > Polyangiales > Polyangiaceae > Sorangium > Sorangium sp. So ce1036. Next base: position 455,551 of record NZ_JBBMOX010000002.1, on the reverse strand, counting down.
CCCAGGGGTCGATGATCGCCCTCATCGCCCTCGGGTACACGATGGTTTACGGCATCTTGAAGCTCATCAACTTCGCTCATAGCGAGGTGTTCATGATGGGCGCCTTCGCCGGGCTCTTCGGGATCACGGCCCTCGGCGCCGGCGACTCCCCGCTGGTCGCGGGCGTGGGCGGCACGCTCTGTGCGATGGCGTTCGCGGGCGCGCTCGGGGTGGCGGTCGAGAGGGTGGCCTACGCGCCGCTGCGCGCGCGCGGCCGGGGCCTCGCGAACACGCGGATCACGCCGCTCGTGACGGCGCTCGGGATGAGCGTCCTCCTCCAGAACCTGGCGCAGCTCCTCTTCACCGCCCGCTACCGCGGCTACCCGCAGCTCCTGCCGATCGAGCACACGCGCAAGGTGATCTTCGTCACCGCGGTCGTCGTGATGATCGGCCTGGAGCTCCTCGTGCAGCGGACGTGGACGGGCAAGGCGATGCGCGCGCTCAGCATGAACGTCGAGGCCGCCCGGCTGATGGGCGTGCGGACGAACCGCATCATCGCGCTCACCTTCGTCACGGGCTCGATGCTCGCGGCGGTGGGCGCGGTGCTCTACTGCCTCGACCAGTCGCAGGTGTATCCCACGATGGGCGTGGTGATCGGCACGCGCGCCTTCGTGGCGGCCGTCATCGGCGGCATCGGCAACATCACGGGCGCCATGCTCGGGGGCATGCTGATCGGGGTCATCGGCGAGCTGACGAAGCTCACGCCCTACTCGGGCCTGCAGGACGTCCTGGTGTTCGCGGCGCTGATCGCGGTGCTCCTCGTGAAGCCGACGGGGCTGCTCGGCACGGCCGGGACCGAGAAGGTGTAGCCCCGGCCGGCCTGGCCAGCGGGCCGACCTCCTCGCCGCGACGCGTGCGGTATGCTCGGCGCATGCGACGCCTCGCCCTCGCCGTGCCGGTCTCGCTGCTCCTCGCGTGCGTCGCGGCGCCCCCCGCCAACTGGGCGCGCGGCGGCGCGTTGCTCGACCTCCCCCGGGCCCGCTGGGTGCTCGGCGATCTCGCGGTCGACGTGATGCCGGACGGCAAGATCCTCGTGAACGGCGAGCACGAGCTCAACGTGGACCGGGGCGGGCGGGTCTATGGCCTCTCGGCCGAGCCGGTGGCGCTCCTGGAGGTGGACGGCCGGGTCACCGGCCCGAACGACGACGCGCTCGGGCAGATCGGCGTGCTGCACGCCGCGCTGCCGGGCGAGGCGAACGCGTGGCTCACGGTCGCGCACACGGGCGCGGTCATCCGGTACGGGGAGGACGGCGAGCGCGAGCCGTTCGGCGTCTGGAGCGGGTGCGCCGTGACGCCGCGCGCGCACCAGACCTGCACGCTGCTCACGCACCTGCTCGGTCTGCGCATCCGGAAAATCGAGCGGCAGCGCGCCGGCGCGCCGGTGCAGCTCGGGCCCGGCGTCGTGCCGTTCCCGTAATGGTCATCGCTGCTCTGGCTCGGTCTCGTCTCCGGGCAGAGGCTCGATGCGCGTGAGATAGTACGTGCGGTGCTCCTTGCCGGTCCGCTCGACCGTCACGATCCACACGTGCGCCACACAGCGAGTCCAGAGATAGGGCTTGAGGGATGCTGGGTCCGCGATGCCGTAGCCGACGCGCCCGCGGACGACCTCGCCGCGCTCGTCGAGCTGAAACTCGAACTGCCGCCCCACCGCGAACACGCCGCTGAGCACGCCGGTGAGCCGTTCCTCCGACTCGCGGATGTCCGTCTTTCGTGCGCGCTCCGCGGCCGCGGCCACGAGCTCCGGCGTCTCGAAGCGGCATTCTCGCTCCCCGGCAGCGAGGCGCAGCGTTGCCCCCCGGCTCTCCATGAGCTCCAGGAAGCTCGCGAGCGCGCGCACGACCCGAGGATTCGACTGGGCGACCGCGTCGGCGTAGGCCTCCTCCTCCAGCTGCGTCGCCTGGAGCAGTCGGCTCGCTTCGTCCACGGCTCCGCGCAGCACGCCGGGCTCCTGCTCGGGCTCCGTGACCATCTCTTCGAGCTCGAACCCGAACGATCCAGGGAACGTACCGGTGACGAACAGACGGTAGCTCTTCTCGTCCGGGATGCGACCGCGCGCGCCGAGCTCGCGCCCGCCGAGCGTCGACGCCGTCGTTGAAACGAGGCGCTGGAACGCCTTGAGCGCGTCCGCGCCGAACGTCGCCTCGATGGCGCCCGCCTCGGCGACCGGATTCCCGCCGAACACGAGGCTCGCCTTCGCGCGCCCGCCGATCGCCGCGACCGTCTCCAGCGCGGCGATCTCCTCGTCGAGCCTCCGGAGGCGGCTCTCCAGGTTGATGCGCAAGAGCTTCTGCTCCGGGCCGAGACGGCCGAGCCGCTCGTGAATGAACGCCCGCTGCGCCTCGAGGTAGGCACGGTCATCCGCGGCGCTCATGGCTCTCCCCCTTCAAGGTCGCGAGCCGCATGCTCGCCGCGGCATCGGAGTCCGTGGTGACGAGCTCGAGCTGGACCATGCCTTTCCACTGCTGGCTCTGCTTCTGGTGAGAGAACAAGCCGAACCAGTACGTCACGTCGGAGATGAGGCCGGCCAGGTCGGCGGTGGAGAGGTCCACGAACCAAGCGTCGCACAGGGAGCGCGCCCTCGCCTTGTCTGCGTCGAACAGCTCCTCGTCCTCCGGGATCCATGTCGATGGCAGCGGAGCGATCGTCACGACGTCCACATCGTTCGGCTCCCGGTCCATCGCTTCCACGAAGCTTCCGTCGATCCACTGGATCCCGGACCGGAGCCCTATGCGCCGGAGCTCGGCGCGGTAGGCGAGCAGGCCCTCCAGAATGCGGATCCGCTGCTTCGACGTGGCGTAACGCTCGACGAGCTCGACAGGCGTCGCGAGGTACGGCGAGACACAGTCGCGCCGGATCGGCGACTTGAGGAACGGCGGCAGGATCGCGTTCCGTCCGCTTCGGACCCGAACCGCCTTCGGGATGGGCATGGCTCGGCCCCCTCGTCTACTTCAGCAGCCAGCCGAACAGCATCCGCTTGGTCGTGTCGCGGGCGACCGCCGCGATCGAGTCGACGAGCGGGATCTCCTTCGGGCAGACCTCGACGCAGTTCTGCGACTTGCCGCAATCGGTGATCCCCCCCTCGCTCATCACCGACTCCAGCCGCTCGTCCTGACGCATCGCCCCGGTCGGGTGCATGTTGTAGAGCCGCACCAGGTTGAGCGCGAAGGCGCCGACGAACTTCGTCCCGTCATTGTATTGCGGGCACGCCTCGACGCAGCAGCCGCACGTCATGCAGCGGGAGAGCGGATATCGCTCCTGCTGCCGCGCCTGCGACTCGCGCGGCCCCGGGCCGAGCTCGTGCGTGCCGTCGACGTCGATCCACGCGCGCACCCGCTTCATGTCCTCGAACATCCGGCTCCGGTCCACGAGCAGGTCGCGGACGAGCGGGAACTTGGACATCGGCTCCAGCGTGATCACCTCGCCCTTCGGGGCGAGCTGGTCGATGAGCGCCGAGCAGGCCTGGCGCACACGGCCGTTGATCACCATCGTGCACGCGCCGCACACCTCCTCCAGGCACACCGCCTCCCAGACGACCGGCGCCACCTCCTTGCCGTCCACGGTCCGCGGATCCCGCTGGATCTGCTGCAGCGCGCTGATCACGTTCATCTGCGGCAGGTAGGGGACCTTGAACTCCTCCCAGCGCCGCGTCTCCGGCCGGTCCGCGGTGTCCTGCCGCCGCACGCGCAGGTGCACCAGCCGACCCTCGCCCCTCGCCTGAGGCGCCGGCGCCGCCGCCCCGTTCGCCGCCGGCGCCGCCGCCCCGTTCGCCTTCTCTCCGCTCGCCTTGGCCATCCTACACGCTCTTCTGCGACGGCTTGCCCGCCGGCTGGACGTTCGCGGCGCTCGCCGCGCTCGCCGCGCCCGCCTGCTCGTACTTGCGCTCCCGCGGCGTGACCAGCGACGTGTCCACGGCGTCGGTCACGTGGATCGACTGGCCGGCGCACGCGTAGTCGAGCTCGCGGACGAACCGCACGGCGCCCTTCTCCTCGTGCCGCGCCAGCGTCGTGCGCAGCCACTCCGCGTCGTTCCGCACCGGGAACTCCGGCTTGTAGTGCGCCCCGCGCGACTCGTCGCGGCGCCGCGCCCCCTCGGCGATCACCCGCGCGAGCACGAGCATGTTCTCGAAATGGCGCACGAACTGCGCCCCCTGGTTCACGCGCTGGGCCGTGTCCGTGCACCGGATCCGCCCGGCCCGCTCCTCGAGCTCGCCGATCTTCTCGAGCACCCGGTCGAGCGTCGCGTTGTCGCGCTCGATCGTGCAGTCGCGCAGCATCACCTCGCCGAGCTCCTGGTGTAGCCGGTACGCGTTCTCGGGCCGCTCCTCGTCCTGGTTCTGCGTGAGGATGCGCTGGTAGTCGGCCTCGGCGCGCTTCTCGGCCTTCTCGAAGATCGACCGCGGCAGGTCGAGCGCGCCCCGACGCATGCTCTTCTGATAGCTCGCAACAGCAGGACCGCAGACCATGCCGCCGTAGAGGCACGACAGGAGCGAGTTGGCCCCGAGCCGGTTGGCCCCGTGGTACTGGTAGTCCACCTCGCCGACCGCGTAGAGCCCCGGGATGCTCGTCGCGTGGTTGCGCGGCGAGCCGACCTTGAGCGCGCCCCGCGCGTCCGCCTCGTAGTCGACCCACAGGCCGCCCATCGAGTAGTGGACCGCCGGGAAGACCTTCATCGGGCTCCTGTACGGGTCGGTGCCGGCGAACTTCTCGTAGATCTCGAGGATGCCGGCGAGCTTCTGGCGGAGGAACGCCTCGTCCTTGTGGGTCAGGTCGAGGTAGACCTCGTTCTCGTTCCTGCCCGTCGTCGCGTTGAAGATGCCGCGCCCCTCGTGGAAGCACGTCCTGAAGATCGCGCGCGAGGCGATGTCGCGGGGGACGAGGTTGCCGTAGCCGGGGTAGAGCCGCTCGAGGAAGTAGTCGCGCTCCCGCTCGGGGATGTCCTTCGGATCCCGCGCGTCGGTCCGGTCCTTCGGCACCCAGACGCGGCCGCCCTCGCCGCGCGCGCTCTCGGAGATGAGCCGCAGCTTGTCGGCGCCCGGGATCGCGGTCGGGTGCACCTGGATGAACTCGCCGTTCGCGTACACCGCGCCCTGCTGGTAGACCGCCGACGCGGCCGTCCCGGTGCAGATGACGCTCAGCGTGGAGCGGCCGAAGACGATGCCGCAGCCGCCCGTCGCGAGCACGACCGCGTCGCCCGTGAAGGCGCGGATCTGCATCGACTTCAGGTCCTGCGCGACGCAGCCCACGCACGTGCCGGAGTCGTCGAGGATCGCCCCGAGGAAGTCCCAGAGCTCGAACTTGCGGACCATCTTCTCGCCCGGGATCGCCACCCCGTGCGCGTCGGTCACGTCGGCGAGCTCGAGCCTGCGCACCTGCTCGTCGAGCGCGTAGAGGAGCTGCTGCCCCGTGGTCGCGCCGGCGTAGGCCGTGCGGTGGTAGAGCGTGCCGCCGAAGCGGCGGAAGTCGAGCAGGCCCTCCGGCGTCCGGTTGAACGGCACGCCCATGCGGTCGAGCAGGTGCACGATGCCCGGCGCGGCCTCGGCCATGCCCTTGATCGGCGGCTGGTTCGCGAGGAAATCGCCGCCGTACGCCGTCTCCTCGAGGTGCACCTTTGGGCTGTCCCCCTCGCCCTTCGTGTTCACCGAGGCGTTGATGCCGCCCTGCGCGCACACCGAGTGCGAGCGCTTCACGGGCACGAGGGAGAGGAGGTCGACCGGGACCTTCGCCTCGCACAGCTTGATGACCGTCATCAGGCCGGCGAGGCCGCCCCCGACGACGACCACCCGCCGAACCTTCCCCCCCTCGCTCCTCGTCGTGCTCTTCGCGGCCATGTTCGATCCGATGCTCCTCTGCCGCTCCCCGCCGGGGCGCGGCCGCGACGATGGTCAGTGCGGGGCCGGCGCGATCGGCTCTTCCGGCGCCCCCGCCGCCCGGCGCGCCGTGGCCGGGGGCGGGAGGTCCGCGCAGGTGCGGGCCCCGTCCGCGGCCGCGCTCGCCGTCCCCGGGAGCGCCGCGCCGGTCGCGAAGTAGATCACCGTGTTGGCGCCGAGCAGGAAGACCAGGAGGCCGACCACGCCGAACGCCACCGCCGCCATCCGCTGCGCCCTCCGCGACACGGTGATCCCCCACGAGAAGCAGAAGCCCCAGAGGCCGTTCGCGAAGTGGAACACGCTCGCGGCGATGCCGAAGAGGTAGACGAGCGCGATCACCGGCACGCCGCCCACGGTCGACGCCATGTTGGCGCACAGCCGCGGGTAGAACTCCTGGGGCGCCATCCGGCCGAGCCACTTCTGCGCCCAGTACTCCCACATGTGAAACCCGATGAACGCGAGGGCGAGCACGCCGGTGACCCGCTGCATCGTGTACATCCAGTTGCGCGAGTACGTGTACTTGCCGACGTTCGGCTTGCCCTCGAGCGCGAGCTTCACGCCGTACAGGGCGTGGAACGCGAGCGGCAGCACGACGAGCCCGATCTCGAGCGCGGGCAGGTACGGCATGCGCGCGATCTCCGCGACCGCGTCGTCGAAGCGCTCCTGTCCCTGGAGGGCCTTCGCGTTGGTCCAGAAATGAAAGACCAGGAAACCGCCCACGGGGATGGCGCCGGTGAGAGAATGCAGCTTGCGCAGGAGAAAGGACCGGCGGCTCTCGTGAGAGAGCGATCTCGCGGGGGTTGCCTCGGACACGCTGACCTCGATGGAAGGCGGGCGCGGCGGGTGTATGGGATGGCCCGGGTGACGTCAAGGTGAACGCTGTCAACAGTTTCGGTCGATTTTCCTCGGCCTTTGGCGCATCGAGCGCGGGCCCGTGCGCTCGATGCGCGGGCCCGCGCCGCCGGGCGCGCGGCGCCGGCGCGGCGCTCGCCGCCGCCGCGCGCGCGGGCATCATCGCGCTCGGCGCGGCGCTCGCCGGCGCCGCGTGCGGCGGCGCGCCGGGCGGCGGCGAGCCGGTGAGCCCGGTCCTCGGCGGGTCGCCCGAGGCCCAGGCCGATCTGCAGCGCATCCTCGCGCGCTTCGCGAGCGGCGGGCGCGCCGAGCGCATCGCCCTGGAGCCGGAGCTCCTCGCCTTCCGGCGGCGCCACGCGGGCGACGACCTCGCGCGCGTCGCGGACGCCCACCTCGCCTGGATCGCGCTGGAGAAGGGCGATCTCCGCCGCGCCGAGGCGCTCTCGGCGCAGATCGAGGCGGGGGGGCGGAGCGCGACGGGGGACCTCGCGCGCGTGCTGCGCGGCGCGGCGCTCCGGCGCGCCGGCGAGCCGAGGCGGGCGTTCGGGGCGCTGCGCCCGCTCGTGAGCAAGGTGATCGACCCGCACGTGCGCTCGCTCCTCAACGAGGAGATCACCGCCGCCGCGATGGAGGCCGGCGCGTGGACGCAGGCGATCGAGCTGATGAGCGTCTGGCTGCGCGAGGCGGGCGACGACGAGCGCGCCGTGGTCCGGGCGCGGGTCGAGGCGCTCCTGCGCGAGGTCCCGGACGCGCACCTCACGGCCGCGCTGCGCGCCGGGCACGCGACCGCCGAGATCACGGATCCGGCGACGGACGTCCGCTCGCTCGTGGCCGAGCGCCTCGCGCGCGCCGCCCTCGAGCGCCGCGACGTCGCGCTCGCAGAGGAGCTGCTCACCCGCGCGGCCCCGCTGCTCGGTGACCAGGGCGACGCGGTCGCCGCGCTCGCGGCCGGCGCGGGGACCGCGCGCGTCGAGCCCCCGACGGTCGGCCTGCTGCTCTCCACGCGCACGGCCACGTCACGCCGCCGGGGGGTCGACATCGCCGCCGGCGTGGCGCACGGGCTCGGGCTGCTCCGGCCGGGCTCGGACGCGCGGCTCGTGAGCCGCGACGACGGCGGCCAGGGGAGCGTGGACGAGGCGCTGAGCAGCCTCACCGCCGAGGGCGCCGCGGTGCTCATCGCCGGCTCCGACCGGGAGCAGGCGACCGCGGCGGCGAGGTTCGCGCGGGCGCACGCGATCCCGGTGCTGCTCGTCCACCCGCCGGAGCCGGCGGCGCTCGACGGCGAGTTCGTCTTCGTCGTGGGCGAGGAGCCCGCGACGGACGTCGAGGTCCTCGCGGCCGCGCTCGCCGCGCGGGGCGCGAAGCCCATCGCCGTCGTGGGCGGCGACGCGGGCGGCGACGCGGGCGGCGGCGACGCGGGCGGCGACGCGGGCGGCGGCGACGCGAGCGGCGGCGCCGTGGCCGGCGGCCATGCGGGCGGCGCCGTGGCCGGCGGCCATGCGGGCGGCGCCGTGGCTGGCGGCCATGCGGGCGGCGCCGACGCGGGCGACGTCGCGCTGAGGCTGCCGTGCGACGGCGCCTTCGACGCGCGCGCGCTGCGACCCCTCGGCGTCCGCGGGCTCGTGCTGGCAGGCGACGCGCGTTGCGCGGAGCAGGTGATCCGCGCCGCCCCGCGCTCGGTGACGATCGCGGTCGGCTTCGAGGCGGCCACCTCGGCGCCGCCGGGCGCGCTCGTCGCGACGGCCGGGCCCTTCCCGCTCACGGCGGCGCCGGACGGCGGGCAGGCCGCGCCGCCGGGCGCGCTCGATCCGGCGGCGCCGCGCCGCGACGCGCCGGACGCCGGATCCACGCTCGCGGCGTGGCTCGCCAGGCACCCGTCGCCGCCGAGCTTCTGGGCGGCGCTCGGGCACGACGCCGGCGTGCTCGCCCGGGCCGGCGTGCGGAGGCTGCCCAAGACGGGCACCGAGGACCCGGCGGAGGTGAAAGCGCGGCGCTTCGCGGCCGCGAGCGCGGTCCGCAGCGCGTCGACCACGCTGTGGACCACCTCGACGACCGGCTTCGGCGGGGCGCGGGTGCTCCCGAGGACGGTCGGCTACCGCGAGATCGGGAGAGCGCGATGAGCCGGACGAGCCACGGCGCCGGCGGTCGTCGGGAGCGCGCCGCCGGCGGTCGTCGGGAGCGCGCCGCCGGCGGTCGTCGGGAGCGTGACGCGCATGCTGGCGCGCCGTCCTGGGGCTGCTCCGGGCTCCCGGCGGGCGTAGCATGGCGGCGCATGATCCGCCGAGCCCTCTGCTGTGCCGCCGCCAGCGCGCTCCTCGCGCTCGCCCGGCCCGCGCTCGCCGATCGCGTGGCGGTGCTCCCCGCGCGCGGCGGCACCGACGAGGCCGCGCGCGGCGCCGCGCAGGCCGAGGTCGCGCGCGGGCTCGTCGCGCTCGGCCACACCCCGGTGCAGGACAGCGCCGTCGCGGCCGCTCGCGGGCGTGGCCGACGGCGTCGCCGACACCACGGACGAGTACCGCGCGGTGAGCGCGCAGACGGGCGCGGACTGGGTCCTGGCCAGCACGGTCGAGCCGGCGGTCACGAGCGCGCGCGTCGAGCTCACCGCGTACCTCGCCTCGACCGGCCGGGTCGAGTCGGTCGCGCGCGAGGTCGACCGGGGCCGGTCGCCCGAGCAGACGCGGGAGATGCTCGCCGTGCTCCTCCGCCCGGAGGGGCTCGGCGCCGGCGCGCTCCCGTGGGAGCGCTCGGCCCCGGCGGGCCTGCCGCCGCCTCCGCCGCCCCCCGGGGCCGCGGCGCCGGACCAGGCCGCGCCGCCGCCTCTTCCCGGGCCCCCGCCCTCCCCGCCGGCGAGGGCGGTGGAGATGGCGTATCCGCTCGGGCCGGAGCGCGTCTGGCCGGCGTACTCGGGCGGGCGCCGGCTCGCCGTGACCGCCTCGCTCGGCGCCGCGGTCGCGGCGGCGCGCCTCGAGGGGGCGAGCGGCAGCGCGGCCTCGCTGGTCGGGGCCGCGCGCATTTCGTACGCGGTCGCGGACCGCGGGCTCGAGCTGTTCGCCGGCGGCGGCGGCAACCTGGTCGGGCCGGGCGCCGGCTGGCTCGAGGGCGGCGCGCGCCTCCTCCTGACGCCCAGCCTGACGCCCGAGGGCGGGGCGTACCGCGCGTCCCCGCTCCACGTGGGCCCGTCGCTCCTGGCCGGCGCGTTCTTCCGGTCGGGCGGGGGCGAGGTCGTCCGGCCCGGCGGCGCGACGTACCGCGGCGACCTCGAGGTGCACCCCGTGCTGGGCGCGTCGCTCGACGTCGTGCTCGGGCTGAGCCGGTCGGCGCAGCTCGAGGCCCATCTCGGCAACCTCCGGTGGGTGCCCACGGCGGACGGGTCGCTGCTCCTGCTCGGCGCGACGCTCGGCGCGGGGCTCCGGTTCTGACGCATGCGGATCGAACTGCCGCGCCGCCGCAGCACGATCCGCCTCGCCCGCGCGCTGGCGGGCCGCCTCGCGGGCGGCGACCTCGTCGTGCTCGCCGGCGACCTGGGCGCGGGCAAGACGTTCTTCGCGCGCGCCCTCTGCCGCGCGCTCGGCGTGCCGCAGGAGATCCCGGTCACCAGCCCGACGTTCACGCTCGTCCACGAGCACGAGGGCCGCATTCCCATCGCGCACGCCGACGCCTACCGCCTCGGCGGCGCGTCGTCCGCGGCGGGCGCGGAGGGCGACGCGGCCGCCGAGCTCGCGCAGCTCGGGCTGCGCGAGCGCCGCGCGGAGGGGGCGCTCGTCGTGGTCGAGTGGGGCGAGCCGTTCGTGGAGGCGCTCGGGGGGGACGCGCTCGTGATCCGGCTCGAGGCCCCCGAGGACCCGAGCGCGCCGGGGCGCGCCGCGGAGATCAGGGCGACCGGCGCGCGGAGCGCCGCGGTGCTCGCGGCGCTCGAGGGACAGATGGAGCCGTAGGGACAGAGGGGACCGTACGGTGCTCGACACTCGAGCGGCTCGAGGGGGCCCTCGGCGAGCTCGGCGGCTCGGCGTGAAACCGCTGGCTCCCGCCGCTTTCAGCGCATATCACCCGTCGGGCCACGATGCGTGTCGACGAGATCCGGCTGATCAACTTCCGCGCCTTCGAGCGGTTCGCGCTGCGCCTGGAGCCGCGGCTCACGGTGCTCGTCGGCCGCAACGGGACGGGCAAGACGACCGTGCTCGAAGGGCTGGCGGTGGCGCTGGGAGCGTGGCTGAGCTACTTCAAGGCGGGCCGGGACGATCGTGGGATCCCGAAATCGGCAGCGCGCTTCGTGACCACGATGCACGGCGGCGTCCCGAGCACAGCGACATGCTACCCGGTGCGCGTCGAGGCGAGCGGTGAGACCCCGCTGGGCCATGTCGAGTGGGCGAGGGAGCTTCGTGGTGCCGACAGCCGCACGACGGCCGAGGTCACCAAGGCCGGTCGGACAGGTCCACTGGACGCGACCCGATTCATGCCTCGTGGCATCGAGGCTTGGATGGCGGATGGCGAGCCCACCGCGCTCCCGGTGCTCGCCTATTACGGAACAGGACGGCTCTGGCACCACAAGCGGGACAGGAGCCCCGAGAAGGCGGGCTTGAAGAGCAGGCTCCAGGGCTACCGGGCCGCGCTCGAGGCCGCGTCCGACCAGAAGGGGTTCGAGTCCTGGATGGCCTGGCGCGAGGAGGATCGCGTCCAGCGCCTCGCTCGCGCCGCGGAGGAGGGGCGCCCGCTCACCGAGGTGCGGAGCCCCGAGCTGGAGGGGGTGAGCGCGGCGGCCTGCGCCTGCCTCGAGGGCGCGCGCCGGATCTATTACAGCGCCAACCACCAGGAGCTGCGCGTCGATTTCACGGATGGCTCCTCCCTTCCTTTCGGGGCCCTCTCCGATGGCCAGCGGAACCTCATCGCGGTCGCGGCGGACATCGCGTGGCGCGCGACGCAGCTCAACCCGCACCTCGGCGCCGAGGCGCCGGCGCGGGCGACCGGCGTCGTGCTCATCGACGAGGTCGATCTCCACCTCCACCCCGCGTGGCAATGGCGCGTGCTCGACGACCTCCTTCGCGCGTTCCCGGGCCTCCAGTTCGTCGTGACGACGCACTCACCGCAGGTGATGTCGTCGGCCCCGCGCGGCGCGGTGCGCCTCCTCGATCCGGATCACCAGGCGCACCGGGTCGAGCGGATCGCTGGAAAGGACACCAACACCATCCTGGAGGACATCCTCGGCGCCCCGTCGCGCCTGAGAGAGATCCAGGAGAAGCTCGACGAGCTCGCGCGGCGGATCGACGACGGCCGGCTCGAGGAAGCGAGGGCCCTGCTGGCGGAGCTGTCGAGCCTGCTCGGCGAGGACGACGCGCAGATCGTCGCCGCGCGATGGGAGCTCTCCATGGCGGAGGCCGGCGATGCGCCGGATTGAGAAGGACCGCGAGCCCGGCTGCCTGGGCGACCTCCGGAGCACGCCCGGCGCCGACTGGAGCTCGGTGCATGGAACGCAGAAGCAGCAGATGCGGGAGCACGCGTTCAAGGAGCAGCGCGGGCTCTGCGCCTATTGCATGTCCTGGCTGCCGGAGCCTCCCAGCGCCCAGGGCATGAAGATCGAGCATTTCGAGACGCGCGCGCTGTCGCCCGGGCGGGTCTTCGACTGGGGCAACCTCCTCGGCGTCTGCCTGGGCGACGTGGGCATCCCCGAGGAGGGCGGCGGAGACCACCGGGATCGCTATCATTGCGACACCTATCGTGGATATCTCCCGAAAGAGGAGCAGCGGATCGAGCTGAACCCGGCGGCATTCCCGCCCGACGTCCGAGCGATGTTCTCCTATACGGACCAGGGCGAGATGCGACCCGCGCGGGGCCTTTCGCCCGCGGTTCGCGCCAGCGCTGAAGAGCAGATCGAGCGCCTGAACCTCAACATCGCCCGCCTTCAACGGAACCGGAGGGCCGTGATCGATGCCCTGCGGAATGAATTTCGGAAGAGAGCGCCCAGGGTCGCGCGCGTGAAGGAGCTGCTGGAGCGTTCGTCGACTCCGGATGGCAACGGTCGATTGCAGCCCTTCTGCCAGGCTGCGGTCTACTACCTGGAAAAGAAGCTCCGGCAGCTCGGCTGACGTGGCGCACGGCGCCGCGTCGGAGGCGATCGCGGCGGCCGACATCGCTCCCGACGCTCCGCCGGACGCGATCGCGGCGGCCGACATCGCTCCCGACGCCCCGGCGGACGCGATCGCGGCGGCCGACATCGCTCCCGACGCCCCGGCGGACGCGATCGCGGCGGCCGACACCGCTCCCGACGCTCCGGCGGACGCGATCACAGCGGCCGACATCGCATCCGACGCCCCGGCGCGGCCCCCGACGGCTCCGCCGGCGTCCCCTGCCGGCGTCCCCTCCCCGCCGATGGCGCCCCCTATACCGCCGGCGCCCCCTGCCCTTGTGCCTCCCGGCCCGCCCGCCGCCCGCCCAGGACCTCGCGCTCGCCCCGCCAGCCCTCCGCGCCGGCCCGCCGCGCGCGGCCGTGGTGGGCTACGCCGCATGCCGCATGCCCGGGACCGTGCGCGGCGGCGCTGCGTGGTACAAGAGCGCCACGGTGATGGCAGGGGCGGAGACCAGCCAGCGCGGGCTGCTCGACAGGGTGCTGGAGCCCGTCCTCGCGTTCCTCGACAACATCGGCAACATCGTCACGCTCACCGTCCAGACGCTCGTCTGGCTGGTGCGGCCGCCGTTCCGCCCCGCGCAGTTCCTGGCGGCGATGGACTTCCTGGGCGCCCAGTCGGTCTTCATCGTCGGCCTCACGGGCGTCTTCAGCGGCATGGTGGTGACGCTGCAGACGACCTACGCGCTGCGCGCGTTCAGCGCCGAGGGCCGGGTCGGCGGCCTCGTGGCGGTCTCGCTCGCGCGCGAGCTCGCGCCGGTGTTCTCCGCGATCATGGTCACGGCCCGCGCCGGCAGCGCCATGGCCGCGGAGCTCGGCAACATGCGCGTCACCGAGCAGATCGACGCCATCGCGACGATGGGCGTGAGCCCGGTGCAGTACCTGCTCTCGCCCCGGCTGCTCGCCGCGGTCGTGATGCTGCCCTTGCTCTGCATCCTCTACACGAGCGTGGGCATGTGCGGCTCGTACCTCGTCGCGGTGATCTGGCTCGGCGGCGACGCGGGCTCGTTCTTCCAGAGCATCCGCGACTTCGCGGTCCCCAAGGACCTGACCATGGGGCTCATCAAGGCGTGCGTCTTCGGCTTCATCATCTCGTCGGTCTCGTGCCGCCACGGCTTCTTCGCCTCCGGCGGCGCCCGCGGCGTCGGCGTCGCGACCACGCGCGCGGTCGTCGAGAGCTGCGTCACCGTGCTCGTGACGAACTACATCCTGACCCAGCTCCTGCTCGACCTCTGAGCCCCGCCGAGCCACCACGCGAGCCGTGGCCTATCCACTCGTCTCCCGACGCGACGGACGCCAGGCCCACCACCGCCCCGTCAACCCTCCTCGCGGAGCGCGATCAGCGCGGGCGAGAGGTGCACGGGGTACCGGGACGGCGCGCGCAGGCGCGCGACCCCGGGCGGGAGCAGCGGCCGCGCGGCGACAGAGCGCTCGCGCCCCTCGCTCGGCGGCTCGGGCACCTCGAGGCCGCGGCCGCCGCGCATCACGGCGCGCGCGAGCGGGGCGAGCCGCGCGGCTCCGAGCGCGCGCGGCGAGAGCATCCGCTCGTGCGCGAGGTGGACGACGTCGGCGACCGCGCGCCCCGCCTCGTCGTGGTAGCGCATCACCATCTTGCGCCCCGGGATCACGTCCGCGCGGTCGCTCGCGCCCCGCCGGAGCGCCCACGCGCCCGACTCCTCGAGCGCCACGAGCTCGCAGCGCACGGCGAGCGGGTCCGCGCACGACTCCGCGAGCCCCGAGGCGATGAAGCCGCCGGCCGTCGTGCCCACGCGCCGCGCCTCGAGCAGCAGCGCCTCCTCGTCGTGCCCCCCGAGGTCGACCAGCCGATCGGCGTACCAGGGCCAGCTCCCCTCGTAGGGCGACGCCGGCGGCGCGAGCGCGCCGAGCTCGATCCCCGCCTCGCCCCGGAACGGGATGCCGAGCGCCGTGGCCGCGAGCGCGCTCGTCGTCGCGGCCGCGCCGCCGACGTGCGCCGCGCGGGCGAGCGAGAGCGACTCCTCCGCGGACGGCACGCGCGCCGACGAACCGTCGACGACGACGCCGCCGTCCGCGGCGATGTGGAGCCGCGCCGCCCGCGTGGCCGCGGCCGTACCCCGGCAGAGCGCCGGCACGAGCAGCGCGCTCACGAGCAAGGCCTCGACGAACGGCCCCTCCACCGTGACGGCCGGCGCGCCCGGGAAGGCGATCCCCCCGTCGGGGACCGCGTCGATGTCGAGGTGCGGCGGCGCGCCCGCGAGCCGCGCCGCGAGCGCCTCGCTCAGGCCGCAGGCCGCGCGCGCCGCGGCGATCTCCTCCGCGCCGGGGCGCGCGCCCTCGGCCTCGAGCGCCTCGATCGCCGCCTCGACGCCGGCGACCACGAGGAAGCCGGTGTGCGGCGGCATCGCGGTGAACGCGAGCTCGAAGCTCGCCCGCCGGTCGGCGACGCCCGCGCGCACGAGGCGGTCGGCGTCGAGCAGCGCGCGTCCGTCACGGAGCAGCGGGCTCGCTCGCAGCATGGTCTCCGCGCCGCCTCGCTCAGAGCCGCTCGGCCAGCATCCGCGTGCCGGCGACCGTCGAGGCCTCGTCGAACAGGAACGGCAGGACCACGGTCGGCACGTCGAGCTCGCGGCGCAGGCGGGCGAGGCTCTCGCGCTGCACCGACTCGCGCATCGCCCGCCGCGCGCCCGCGACGATGGCGCTCTCGGCGGTGTGCGCCGCGCGCGCCGGCGCCTGGATGTCGAGGCGCGCCGGATCGGCGAGCAGCGCCCGGCGCTCCTCGGGCGAGAACAGGGGCGGCAGCACGCCGTTGATGATCAGCCGGTGGACGGGGAGGCCGAGCTCGCCGCGGACCTCCGACACGAGCTCGACCGTCTCGGTGGCCGGCATCTCCTCGGGGAGGGTCACGACGACCACCCCGCTCCGCGCCGGGTCCTGGAACATCGCCCACGCCGCCTCGGCGTCCCGGCGCAGGATGCCCGGCGGCGCCACGTCGAGGATCACCCTGGGCACGCGCAGCATGTCCATGCCGTGCCCGGTCGCGGGCGCGTCGAGCAGCACCACGTCGAAGCGGGGGGAGCCGTCCTCGAGCAGCTCGGTCGTGTGGAACCACGCCTTGCCGAGCATCGCCCACTCGAACATGCCGGGCACCGCGCGGAAGAAGGTGCGCGTGTACTTGTTGTCGAAGACGAGATCGGCCGCGGCGCGCACCTTGAGGACCATCTCGCCGTACTCCCGGAGGGCCCGCTCCGGCGAGATGTTGACCGCCCACACCCGCTCGGCGACGTGGGCGACCTCCTGGCCGATGGGCCTCGTGCCGAGGATGGCCGAGAGCCGCTCCTTGGTGTTGCACATCGCGACGAGGACGCGCTTGCCCCGGGCGGCGAAGGCGAGCGCGAGCGCCCCGGAGATCGTGGTCTTGCCGACGCCTCCCTTGCCGGTCACGAACAGGAAGCGCCGGCGCTCGAGCTCGGGGAGGTCCTGGCCGTGGCCGCCGGCCTCCGACACGTGGTGAGCGCTGGTCATGCAGCCAAAGCGGAGTTAGGCGCAAGCTCAGGCGAACGCAACCCGGATCAAGGAAACGTGCTCTGCTATGCATCTCGCATGCGCATCACCGAGCGACACCTCGAACCGCTGAACCGACGCTTCCAGGGCGCGCCGCCCGTCGAGCTCCTCCGCTTCGTCCGCGAGGCCTTCGGCCCCCGGGCGGCCATCCTGAGCAGCATGCAGCGGGCCGGGACCGCGATGTGTCACCTGGCCGACCGGGCGGGGCTCTCCTTCGACGTGCTCTTCGTGGACACCGGCGTGCTCCACGCCGAGACGCTCGCCACGCGCGACGAGCTCGCGCGGACGCACCCGAACCTGCGCGTCGTCACGCTCTCGCCCGAGCGCAGCTTCGCCCAGCAGACGCGCGACGAGGGCCTGCTCTACCTGTCGAAGGAGGGCCAGGAGCGGTGCTGCGACCTGCGCAAATCGGCCCCGCTCCACGCGGTCCGCGGCCGCTACGACGCGCTCGTCGCGGCGCTGCGGCGCGGCGAGGGCGGCGCCCGGTCCAGGGTCGCGCCGTTCGGCCTCGACCTGGCGAACAACGCGCTCCGCGTCCACCCCTTCGCGTCGTTGAGCGGCGAGGAGCTCGACGCGTACCTCGCCGCGCACCCGGACGTGGTCGTGAACCCCCTGCACGCGATGGGCTTCCGCACCATCGGCTGCTTCCCGTGCACGACGCCCGTGCTCCCCGACGAGCCGGAGCGCGCCGGCCGCTGGCGCCACCTGGCGAGCGTCGAGTACTGCGGGATCAACCCGGTGGACCGCGGCGAGGCCGAGGGCGGGATCGATCTCGACGACCGGTACGAGCCCATTTTCTCCGCCTGAACGCCCGCTGGGGCCCCTGCTCTCCGGAGCGGCCTGTGCGCGCCCCCGCCTGAACGCTCACCCGCTGGACCCCTGGGGGTGCTTCTCCGGAGCGGCCTGTGCGGCCCTCTTTGCCGCCTGGGCGGTCGGCAGCGGGGGGAGGGGCCCCTGGGGTGCTCTCCGGAGGGGCTGGAGTGCAGGCGAGCCACGACAGGGGCTCGCCGGAACGCAAGCCCCGGAGGAGAGCACCCCAGGGGCCCCTCCCCCCGCCAGCGAGGCGCGTCACGACGCGCCGCGTGGCACCCCACCGATCACCTGCGTATCCCGGTTCGCGTCAGCTCGATCTTGACTCGACGGGCATGCAGGGAGATTTGCCCTGCATGCCGGCGAGCTACTTCGACGTAGACGGCACCCTGGTCACGACCAACCTCGTGCACCCGACGGTGTTCTACATGCTGAACCAGCCGACGCCGATGCACAGCCTCGCGAAGCTCGGCCGCGCCCTCGTCAAGGCGCCGTGGATGGCCATGGCGGAGCTGCAGGATCGGCGCCTCTTCAACGAGCTGCTCTTCAGCTCGTTCGAGGGCGTCTCGGAGGACCGCCTCATGGCGCTCGCCGAGGAGGCGTTCGCGAAGGTCCTCCGCCCGGCGATCTACGCCAAGGCGCGCGACCTCGTGAAGTGCAGCCTCGACAAGGGGCACGACGTCATCCTCATCTCCGGCGCGCTGGATTTCCTGATGCAGCGGCTCGCCGAGCACCTCGGCGCGACGGGCATCATCGCGAACCGCCTCGAGGTGAAGGACGGCTTCGCGACCGGCAAGCTCCTGCGCCCGGTGGTGGCCGGCCCCGAGAAGGCGCGCCTCATCCGCGAGCACGCCCACGCGCACGGCCACGACCTCGACGCGTGCTTCGCCTACTCGGACAGCTACTCGGACGTGCCGATGCTCTCGGTCGTCGGCTACCCGGCCGCGGTGAACCCCGATCGCAAGCTCAAGCTGCTCGCGCAGGCCTACCACTGGCCGATCCTCGATCTCGCCGCCTGACCCCGGCCTCTCGCGGAATGGCGGCGCCAAGCCCATCACAGCCCAACACCTCGCACCACCTGCTCTGAAAGCCCCATGAGCCATCCTTGCGTCGTCACGCTAGACAGCCGCAGCGCCCCGCGGGTGCTGTTCTCAGGCGACCAGCTGGTCGAGGTCGACCTGCCCACCGGGACCCGGGTGATCTACCCGAAGCCGCCCCTCGAGCCGCTCAAGGACGTCGACGCCGCGATCCGCTACGCGATCAACCACCCGTACAACTCGGAGCCGCTCTACGCGAAGCTCCGCCCGGGGATGAAGGTCACGATCGCGGTGGACGACATCTCGCTGCCGCTGCCGCCGATGCGGCGCCCCGACATCCGCGAGCGCGTCCTCACCATCGTGCTCGACCTGCTCGCCGACCACGGCGTCGACGACGTCGAGATCATCATCGCGACGAGCGTCCACCGGCGGATGAAGGACTGGGAGGTCCGCCACATCGTGGGCGACAGGATCTTCAACGCTTACTGGCCGAAGCGGCTCTACAACCACGACGCCGAGAACCTCGCCAACATGAAGCACATCGGCACGACCGACGTCGGCGAGGAGGTCGAGCTGAACAAGCGCGCGGTCGACAGCGACCTCGTGATCTACGTGAACCTGAACCTGGTCCCGATGGACGGCGGGCACAAGTCGGTCACCGTCGGCCTGTGCGGGTACCGGAGCCTGCGCGCGCACCACACGCCGCGGGTGATGCGCGACTGCTACTCGTACATGGACCCGAAGAGCTCCGCGCTGCACACGAGCGTCGAGCGCATGGGCCGGCTGGTCAACAAGAAGCTGAACGTCTTCACGATCGAGACGACGATCAACAACCGCATGTTCGATCGCCCGCTCGAGTTCCTCGGCAAGAACGAGGACGACCTGAGCCCGGGCGAGCGGAGCGCGCTCCGCGCCCTCCGGTTCACGCTCTCCAAGGTGCCGCAGCCGGCGCGCCAGGCGATCTTCCAGCGCGTCCCGTCGCCCTACGGCGTGACCGGGGTGTTCGCCGGCGAGACCGAGGCCACCCACGAGCACACGCTCCGGCGCAGCTTCGATCAGTACCTCGTCCCCGTCTCGGGCCAGGCCGACATCCTGATCACGGGCATCCCGTACATCAGCCCGTACAACGTGAACTCGTTTTTGAACCCGCTGCTCGTCCAGGTGATGGCGAACGGCTACCTGTTCAACCTCTACCGCGGCGCGCCGATGCTCAAGAAGGGGGGGACGATGATCATCCTCCACCCCTGCACCGACCTGTTCGACAACGAGCACCACGCCCCGTACATCGAGTTCGTCCACCGGCTCTTGCCGGAGACGCGCGACGCGATGGAGCTGCACAGGCGGTACGAGAAGAAGTTCTCCGAGAACCCGGCCTACATCGAGATGTACCGCTTCGGCCACGCGTACCACCCGACCCACCCGTTCTTCATGTGGTACTGGGGCGAGGCGGGCCGGCAGCACATCGGCCGGATGATCGTGGTCGGCGCCGACAACGAGTACATCCCGCGGCTGCTCGGCTGGGAGACGGCGCGCACGATGGACGAGGCGCTCCGGATGGCGAAGCAGTCGGCCCCGCCCGCGCCGGAGATCATGGCCCTGCACGCGCCGCCGATCCTGATGGCCGACATGACGGCGTAGCGAGCGGCCCCCCGCTGTACGAGCCAGCATGCGGCTGCACCTCATCGACGGCACCTACGAGCTGTTCCGCGCCCACTACTCCAAGCGGCCGGATCATCGCGCGCCGGGCGGCTGGGACGCGAAGGCGACGGTGGGGGTCGTCGCCTCGCTCCTCGCGCTCCTGCACCACCCGGACGAGGAGGTCACGCACCTCGCCGTCGCCTTCGACAACCCGATCCGCTCGTTCAGGAACGACCTGTTCGCCGGCTACAAGAGCGACGAGGGCATGGATCCGGCGCTGCGCGCGCAGCTCGATCCGGTCGAGGAGGCGGTGCGCGCGCTCGGCGTCGTCGTCTGGACGATGGCCGACTTCGAGGCGGACGACGCGCTCGCGACGGCGGCGGCGCGGCTGTCGGGCGAGGTGGAGCAGGTGCGGATCCTCAGCCCGGACAAGGACTTCGGGCAGTGCCTCTCGGGCGAGCGGGTCGTGCAGGTCGACCGCCGGAAGGAGCGCGTCATCGACGAGGCGGCGCTGCGCGCCGCGCGCGGCGTGGGCCCGGCGAGCATCCCGGACTTCCTCGCGCTCACGGGGGACGACGCGGACGGCATCCCGGGGCTCGCGGGCATCGGCGAGCGGACGGCGGCGGCGCTGCTCGGCGCCTACGGCCACATCGAGCGGATCCCGAGCGATCCGGCGGCGTGGACGGTGGCGGTGCGCGGCGCGGACCGGATCGCGCGCGTGCTGAACGAGGAGCGGGAGGCGGCGCTGCTCTACCGGAGGCTGGCGACGCTCCGGACCGACGTGCCGCTCGCGGAGCGCCTCGACGACCTGCGCTTCCGGGGCGTGCCGCGCGCCCGCTTCGAGGCGTGGTGCGACGCGATGGACGTGCGCACGCTGAAGAGGCGGCCGACGCGCTGGGCGTGAGCCGCGGGCGCGCCGCGCGTGCACGGGGGCGCGCGGGGCGCTCTGCGCGACCAAGGGGGTGCGCTAGCGCTGCTGCGCCGGCGCCTTGAGCTCGGCGAGGACGCGCTCGCGGAGGAGCGGCACGGGCGGCGAGCCGTGCGACAGGAGCGCGTCGTGGAAGCGGCGCAGCGAGAACGCCGCGCCCAGGGTCGCCTTCGCCTCGTCGCGGAGCTTCAGGATCTGGAGCTTGCCGAGCGTGTAGGCGAAGTACCCCGGGTCGAACGTCGCGCGCACCGCCTGCTCCCGCGCCGTCGCGCGGTCCTGGAAGCAGTCCTCGACGAAGCGGCGCTCGGCCTCCTCGAGGCTCATGCCCTCGACGTGCACCCCGAGCGACACGACCACCCGGCAGTTGCGCAGCAGCGCGTCCGCGAGCTGGCCGAGCCGGCTCTCCGGGTCCTCCTTGCCGAACCCCTGCTCGATCATCATCTGCTCGGCGTAGTGGGCCCAGCCCTCGACGAACGAGTAGCTCCCGAACAGCTTCTGGGCGACCGTCGGCGCGCGATCCTCCCACAGGCCCTGCACGAAGTGCCCCGGGTAGACCTCGTGCACGGTCGTCGAGACCAGCGTCCCCCGCGTCATCACGTACCCCTCCTGCTCCTCGCGGGGCCACGACGGATCGGGCTTCGTGATGTAGTAGAACGCCTCGAGCCCCTCCCGCTCGAACGGCCCCGGCGCGTCGAGGAAGGCGGCGTTCCAGCGCATGTAGGGCGGCGTCTCCTTCACGATCGCCCGCTCGTCGGACGGGAGGCTCACGAGCCCCTTGTCGATGACGAACCTGCGCGACGCCTCCATCACGCGCGACGCCTCGGCGAGGAGCGCCCCCGCCTTCGGCCGCGTGGGCTTCACCTTCGCGGCGAGCGCCTGGTAGGCCGCCTTGTTCGCCGCGAGATCCTCCTCGCCCATCCGCTTGAGCTCGGCGAGCGGGATCGACAGGCCCTCCTGCGCGAGCAGGAGCTTCCGGTAGCGCGCCTCGCCGAGCACGTGGCTCGCGTCGCCCTTCGGCAGCTCGACCCGGGTCAGGTGCTCGGCGAGCGCCTCCGCCGCGTCGGCGAGCGCGGCGTTCGTCTTGCGGAAATCGGCCTGGAACGCGGCGTCGCCCACCCCCTCGAGCAGCTTCACGACGTCGCCGCGCAGGTACTCGGCGTAGCCCCGGTAGATCTTCGCGGCGACCTCGACCACCGGCCTCGGCATCGGGCTCACGAGGTTCTCGCGGATGCGCGGCACCTGGGCCAGGGCCGCCTTCTCGTGCGCGAGCAGGCGCCTCGCGCGCTCCGGGAGCGGCGCATACGCCCGATCGAGGTAGTCGTTCACGCCGAACAGCTCGCTGTAGAACTGCGGCTGCCTGCGCCACGCCTCGGCGTCCCTGCCGCTCCAGAGATCGAGATCGATCTGCTGGAGCAGGAGCGCCCGGTCGAGCGCCTCGTCCGGCGAGAGCGCCGCGGCGTCGACGGCCACAAGGGCCGCGCGGTCGCGCTCGAGGCGCGCGAGCCGCCGCTCGATCGCCGCGGCGGCGTAGTCGCCGACGCGGCCGTCGTGCTCGTGAAGCCCGCGCGAGCGCGCGAACGCCGGCTTGTCCCGGGTCCACTCGGCGAGGATCCGGTCGCGCAGCGCGGCGAACGGCGCCTCCGGCCGCGCCGCCGCGGGGGGCGATGGAGCCGGTGGCGCCGAGGGCGGAGGGGCCGCGCCGGCGGAGCGGGGCGACGGAGGCGAGCCCCCGCTGCAGGCGGCGAGCCCGGCCAGCGCGGCGAGCCCGGCCAGCGCGGCGAGCGGTGCGAGGCGAGGCGACAGCGCGCGGCGGACAGCCGATTCGTGGGGTGCGGCCATGGCGGGGCTGGAGCCTGTCAAACCGCCCTGGGCCGGTCAACGCCGCGGGTTAGTCGCGGAGCGCCCGGTCGATGATCGCGTCCACGTGCGAGAGCGCGTGGTCGAGGTCGAAGCAGCGCGCGATCTCGTCCGGGGCGAGCAGCGCCGCGACGTCCGGGTCGGCCGCGAGGTTGTCGCGGAAGCGCCCCTCGCCCGCGATGGCGCGCATCGCGCAGCGCTGCACCAGCTCGTACGCCGCCTGCCGCGGCCGCCCCTTCTGGACGAGCGACAGCAGCACCGCCTCGCTGAAAAAGAGCTCCCCCGTGCGATCGAGGTTCTCGCGCATCCTCTCGGGGTAGACGACGAGCCCGTCGACGAGCCCCGCGGCGCGGTCGAGCATGAAGCCGAGCGTCGAGGTGGCGTCGGGCGCGATCATCCGCTCGACCGAGGAGTGCGAGATGTCGCGCTCGTGCCACAGCGGGACGTTCTCGAGCGCGGGGATGACGGCCGCGCGCACGACGCGCGCGAGGCCGCACAGGTTCTCGCTGAGGATGGGGTTGCGCTTGTGGGGCATCGCGCTGGAGCCCTTCTGGCCCACGGTGAAGCGCTCCTCCGCCTCGCGGACCTCGGTCCGCTGCCAGTGCCGCACGTTGGTCGCGAGCCGCTCGATGCCGGCCGCGACGAGCGAGAGCGCCGCGAAGAGCTCGGCGTGGCGGTCGCGCGCGACGACCTGCGTCGAGACGGTCTCGGGGCGCAGGCCCAGGGCGGCGAGCGCGCGCTCCTCGATGCGCGGCGACAGGTGCGCGTACGTGCCGACCGCGCCGGCGATCTTGCCGACCGCGATCGCCTCGCGCGCGGCGCGCAGGCGGGCCCGGCCCCGCTTCATCTCCGCGAGGTGGCCCGCGAGCGCCAGGCCGAACGTGATCGGCTCGGCGGCGATGCCGTGGCTCCTGCCGATCATCGGGGTGCGCCGGTGCTCGTCCGCGCGCCGCGCGAGCGCGTCGCAGAGCTTGTCGAGCCGCGCCGCGAGCAGGTCGGCCGCGCGGACGAGCAGCAGCGCGAGGCTCGTGTCGAGCACGTCGCTCGACGTCATGCCCCGGTGCAGCCACCGGGCGTCCTCGCCCGCGAGCTCCTCGACGTGGGTCAGGAAGGCGATGACGTCGTGCTTGACCGTGCGCTCGATCGCCTCGATGCGCGCCGGATCGAGCGAGAGCCGCTTCGCGCGGATCCCCTCCGCGACGCCGGCGGGCACGAGCCCCTCGGCCTCCATCGCCGCGCAGGCGGCGAGCTCCACCTCTAGCCAGGTCGAGAATCGGGTGGCGGGTGACCAGAGCTCTTCGAAATCGGAGGGGGTGTAGCGGGGGATCATGGGCGGGACGCTGCGGAGGTCTGGAGGGTGCGTCAAGGATGGAGTGGTCCGGACTTGCCCGGGCCGGCCCGCTCGGTCCCAGCGCGCGCGGCGCACCCGCGCGCCGCGTGAGGCGGCTTGCGGGCGTGCGGCTCGCGCCAAAGGTTCGCGCGCGATGCCGACCCAAGCAACGGCGCCGGGGCGCGCCGACCCTGGCGGGGGCCTCCCTCGTTCGCCGCACCCCGCGGACGGCGCGGCCGCCCCCGTGGGCCGGCCGGCGCCCGTGAGCCAGCCCGTGCCCGGCAGCGAGCCGGCGCCCACGAGCGCGCGCAGCAGCCGGCGGCTCAAGCCGTACATCGTGGTGGTCGCGATGGACCTGTCCGAGCCTGGCGGGCGGGCCTGGCGGTTCGCCTTCGACCTCGCGGCGCTCCGGGGCGAGACGGAGATCCACGCCGTGGTCGTCGGCCCGCGGCAGGTGGCCCCGGCCGTGCGCGACGTGACCACGCCCGGGGCCTCGTCGCCGCCCGCGCTCCGGGTGCTCCAGCACCGCTGCGCGGACGGCCAGCCGCGGCTCATGGCGATGCACTTCCGCACGGGCCGCCCCGACAAGGCCATCGTCGAGCTCGCCCGCGAGCTCAGCGCCGATCTCGTCGTCGTCGCCACGCACCCGCAATCGCGGCTGCAGCGGCTCCTCGGCGGCTCGACCGCCGATCGGATCGCCCGCAACGCGCCGTGCCCGGTCGTGGTCGTGCGCCCCAAGGAGGACGACGACGCCGACGCGAGCGAGTACGACCCGCGGCTACGCTGACGCCGCCGGCGCGCGACCGCGGCGCGCTCGCGTCACCGGGCCGCGCTCGCGTCAGCGCGCGCTCGCGGCCCTCGGAGCGTCGGCCTGCGCCGGGTCGCCGGGCGGCTCGCCGGGCGCGCCGACGCCCTCCGCCGTGCCCCCTTCGCGCGTGTCCGCGTACCCCCACGCGACGCCGTCTTCATCGACGAGGATGTTGTTCGCGTCGCCGATCGGCATCGGATCGAGCGCGACGACGTGCCCCCGCCGCGCGAGGTCGTCGAGCGCGGCCTTCGGCGGGGGCGTCTGCCGCTCGACGCGCACCCGATCCGGCAACCCCTGGTGATGGATGCGCGCGCGGCGGACCGCCTCGTCGATCGTCATGCCGTGATCGACCAGGTTGCGGAGGACCTGGGCGACGGTGTTCGGGATCGTGTCGCCTCCCGGCGATCCGAGGAGGAGCGCGACCTTGCCGCCCCGGCTCACGAGGGTCGGCGACATCGAGCTCGCCATGCGCTTGCCCGGCGCGACCGCGTTGATGCCGGTCTCCGAGAACGCGGCCAGCGCGTTGCCGAGCACCATGCCCGTGCCGGGGATCACGATCTTGGCGCCGAAGCTCGCCGACTGGGTGGTCGTGCACGACACGGCGTTGCCCTGCGCGTCGATCACGGAAAAGTGCGTCGTCTCCGGGGACTCCGGCGCGGCGGCCAGCAGGGTGGGCGCGAGGTCGGCGGTCGGCGTGGCGCGCTCCGGATCGATGGGCGGCCTGCGGCTCATGAGCTGGCTGCCGTCGAGGAAGCGCTCGAGCAGCCGCGCCGTCCCGGGCGGGGCGAAGTCGGGATCGGCGCCCACGAGGCGCCTGTCGACGTACGCGCGCTTCGCCGCCTCGACGAACAGGTGCAGCGACAACCCGGAGTCGGCGGGCGCCTCGAACGCCTTCACCCGCTCCAGCGTGAGCATGATCTCGGCGAGCGCGACGCCGCCCATCGACGGGGGCGGCATCGTGTCGACGGTGAAGCCGCGGTACGAGAACCGGAGCGGCGCGCGCAGCTTCGCCCGGTAGGCGCCGAGGTCGCGCTCGGTGATGTGACCGCCGTGCGCGCGCATCGCGCCCGCGATCTTCCTGGCGATCGAGCCCTCGTAGAACGCGCGCGGCCCCTCGGCGGCGAGCGTCTCCAGGGTGCGGGCGAGATCGAGCTGGCGCACCAGGTCGCCCCGGGCGCGGGGCGCCTTGCCGCGCGCCCAGATGGCGCGGGCGGCCGGGTCGGCGCTCAGCCGGGGCCACGCCCAGCGCAGCGTCAGCGCCTGGCGCGCGCCGAGGCGGTGCCCCTTGCGCGAGAGGCGGATCGCGGGGGCGATGAGCTCGGCGAGCGGCCGGGTCCCGAACCGCTCGTTCGCCAGGGCGAGGCCGGCGACCGTGCCCGGGACGCCGGCGGACGCGTACCCGTAGGCGCCCGCGCGCACCATGGCCATGATGGACTCGGTGGTCACCGACGCGGGCGCGGTCTCGCGGAAGTCGATCGCGTGCGTCTCGCCGCTCGCGAGGCGGACCATCATGAAGCCGCCGCCGCCGATGTTGCCCGCGCTCGGGTGGGTCACGGCCAGCGCGAACGCGACCGCGACCGCGGCGTCGATCGCGTTGCCGCCGCCCCGCAGCACGTCGGCGCCGACGCGCGTCGCGTGCGCCTCGACCGAGGTCACGAGCCCGGCGTCGCCGCGCACGGCCCGCGCGCCGCCCGAGGCGAGCGCGATCGGCGGATCGGGGGGCGGCGGGTCCGGAGGCGGCGCCGCCGCGGCGCTCGGGGGCGGGGGCGCCGCCGCGGCGCTCGCGGGCGCCGTGGCCGCCGGAGGCGTCGCCGCGGCGCGCGCGGGCGCCGCCGCGACCGGGGCGGGCGGCGGGCGCACCTCGCAGCCGGCGCAGCCGGCGAGCAGCGCGAGGGCGAGCGCCCAGCGCGACCTCCAGAGGGGGGGCAGGGTCATGAACGTGGACGCGAATCTACTACGACCGCGGGGAAAGCCAGGCCGGGCCGCGCACCCGGGCCGCGCACCTGGCCCGGGCTCGCGGCGCGGGGCACGGCAGCGCGCGCCTCGCCCCGCGCGCGCCCTCAGGGCGCCCCCGCCGGAGGCGCCTCCGAGGCGCGCCGCGCGCGCCGTCAGCGGCGCTGGGGCCCGCTCACGACCGCTTGCGGCGGCGCGCGGCGGCCACGCCCACGCCCGCGACGAGCGCCGCGAGCCCGGTGCCCGCGAACGGCGCCGAGGAGCTGGATCCCGGCGCGGCGGCGCAGGAGACGCTGGCCTCGGCCTCGGCGTGGGCGTTGACCTCGACCTCGAGCGTGCTCAGGTAATCGAGGCAGTCCTGCAGGCTGCCGACGACGTCGACGTACTGCCCATTGCAGAACAGCGCGCCTTCCGGCTGCGAGCACTTCGCCTGGCACCCGCCCTGGAGGTTGACCGTGCAGTCGGCGTTGCAGTCCACATTGCAATCGAAGTTCGCCTCGGCCTTGCACTGCCCCGAGCAGCTCGCGTCACATTGCGCCTTGCAATCCGCGTTCGGCGGGGTCACCTCGCAGCTCGCGCTGCACTCGCCGTCGCAGCTCGCCTTGCACGCGCCCTCGCACTCCGCCCGCGCGCCGCTTCCGCTGGCCTCCGCCGCGCACCGGCCGCTGCAATCCGCCTTGCAGCTCGCCGAGCAGCTCGCCTGGCAGTCGAAGCTCCCCGGATCGACCTGGCAATCGGCTTCGCACCGCCCGGAGCAGTCCACGTCGCACTCGGCGGTCGCGCTGGCGTTGCACTGGCCCTCGCACTTGCCGGCGCACGCCGCCGTGAGATTGACCGGCTCGCAGCTCGCCTCGCATCCGCCCGAGGTGCGGATCTCACACTGTGAGCTCGCCGCGAGCTGGAAATTTCCACAGGCCTCCGGACCGGGCGCGGCCGACGCGGAGGGAGCCACGAGCAAGGGCGCCGCGAAAGTAAAGGCACTTACAAAAAGCTGAGCAATGGTCCGTCGCATGCCAATTCTCCTGGTTGAGGGCGCGGGATCCGCGTGGGGTCCCAGCGGGTATTGCAATGGGACGACCAACGCCGTCCTTCGAAGCAGTCTCCGTGAATCTTCGACGCAATCGCGTCCACGCGGCGTGAGCGTATCACCGAGTTCACGGTTCCATGTTGCGCATTGTCACACTGCGCGCATGTCCGGGAGAGTGAGAGAACATGCGCGGTGGTGATCAGCGGCTCACGAAGTCGGCGATCTGTCCTTTTCCGTGGCGCGCCACCACGCCTCTGCGCGCCTTGCCGGGCGCCGGCGCGCTGAGGAAGTCGCCGCCGACCGCCCAGAAGGCCCCGTCGCTGTCCGCCCAGACGGCGTGGAGATCGGCGTAAGGCTCCTCGGTGAACTCATCGATCCACGCGCCGCCGACCAGGCGCTGCTTGAGACCTCCATAGCCCACGATCGCGACCTCGCCCGAGCGGCTGCAGGCGACGCCGTTGACGTCGTTGGTGAGCGCGACGTCGACCCTCCGCCACGCCTCGCCGTCCGAGCGCAGCACGTCCCTGCCGCCGACCGCGTACACCGCGTCGCGGCCGCAGCCGGCGGCGGTGAACAGCGTGCCCTGCGCGATCGGCGGCTCGGACTGCAATTCCCAGGTCGTGCCCGCGCGGTGCCAGATGACGCCGAACTCGCCGACCGCGTAGAGGTCGTCGGACGACTCCCCCCATACCTTGTAGAGCGCCCGGCCGGTCGCCTGGGGCAGAGGCTCTCTCGACCACGCGCGGCCGTCCCAGCGAAGGACGATGTCCTTCTGCGCCTCCTCCGCGCTGCCCGGCGTGCCGCCCACGGCCCAGGCCTCGTCGGGGGAGAACGCGATGACGCCCCACAGGGTCGCGTCCGTCCCGGTCTCGTGCTCGGTGAACGCCGCGCCGTCCCAGCGGACCGCGCGGCCCCGCTCGCCGACCATCCACACGTCGTCCGGACCGGAGCCGGCCACCCACCAGAAGGTCTCCTCCCCGCCCGCCGGGAGCTCACGCCACGTCGACCCGTCGTGATGGAGCACGAGCGACGTGAGCCCCGTGTTGCCGAGCGGCCCTCCGACCGCGAATACGTCGTCGGGCGCCGTGCCCCATATCGACAGGACCGCGCGGTCCAGATCCCCCTCGTCGAGCACCACGCGCCACGCGGGCGGCGGCTCGGGGCTCTCCTCGGCGGGGCAGCCGGCGAGGGCGAGCGCGGAGAGGGCCAGGGCGGCCGCGGCGTGCAGGCAGGTGCGCATAGGAGATGGAAGACCGGCTTTCGAGAGATCCTGTGTCGGGGCGCGCCGCGCTGCTCGCCCGGCGCGCGCCTGCCCGCGAGGGTCAGTTGCAGAACACGTCGTCCTGCTTCGGATAATAATAGACGAAGATGTTGCAGTGCTCGTTCTTCTCGACGATCGGGCCGAACGTGTAGCAGCAGTCGAGCCGATCCTCGGGTGTGTTGTTCGTGGTCACGTCGTACTCGTCGAGGCCGCTGCAGCCGACGGCGGCCTCCGGCCGCTGCCACTCGTAGGAGCACCCGTACCAGACGCCGCCGCTCGGCGGGAGCTCCAGGTCGAGCTCGGGCGAGATGAGCATCGGCGGATCGTCCCAGGAGTTCGAGGTGTAAAAGCGCCTCGACGCGTCGGGCGTGCCGATGGTCTTGCCGTCCCATGCCCACATGTCGAACTGCGTGCCTCGGCTGTGAAAATGGCCGTTGGCGCCGATGATCCGCACGGGAGATGGGCTGTTGATCTGGCACGATCCCTCGAACGTGGGCCGCGGGTTCGACTGACAGACACGGACGGATTGCTTCGACGCGAAGACGGTGCCCAGCTCGTGCTTCACCTCCTCGGCGGGCAGCGACCACAGGTTCACCCGGACGCGGCCGACGGCCTCGGGGGTCTTCTGCGTCGACGCGTTCACGTAGTGCGTCTGCAGCATGAGCCACTCGTCGGGCTGGAGGACGTTCGCGACGCCCTCGGGGAACTCCCAGTCGAGCCGGCCGTCCTGCTGGGAGTTCGCGATGAGCGGCCAGTCGGCCCAGTTGGGGCTCTTGAAGCACTCGCCCACGCCGTTCCGGTTCTTCTGGACGAGCCCGCCGTCGGGGCCCAGCCCCTTGATCGTCCTCACCCGGAAGATGTTCATGTGGTGCGAGCCGTCGCGCTGGGCGATCTGCACCCGGTGGAGGTTCACGGGCGCGTCCGGGTCCATCCCGTTCGACGCGGCGAGGTCGCGGACCCGGAAGAAGTAGCAGTCCTGCTGCTCGACCCCCGCCGGAACCTCGATGTCCTCCGTCTCGATCTGGAAGCCCTCGCCGGCCGGCGGCGGGTCGAGCAGCGACGGGTCGACCGACGGCCCGGGCGCCGGGTTCGCGCGGTCGTCGACGCAAGCCGCGACGCTCAGCACGAGGGAGAGCAGACCATACGTCATCCGTCGAGACGTCATCCGTCGAGCGGCCATGAGTGCCTCCAGGCGTGAAGCAACGATGATGGAGTTATACACCGTGCGGCGATTTCACGGCCAGCGGGCGAGGGCCTGGGCATGAATCCGTCGGGCTCCCGGGCGTCGTGGCCGAACGACGACGGGAGCTGCTAGGATGTGGGAGAGGTTCAAGATGGCGGCGCCCAAGAAATGCGGTTCACACACGGAGCTTGCCTCGAGTGACGCGACGCGCGTCACCCGGTGCGCCTGCGGCATCGTCCACGTGACGCTCCTCGGCCCGGGGGTGACGGTGCGCATGTCGACGGAGGCGTTCCGCGGCGTCGCCTCCGGGCTCAAGGCAGCGGCCGAGCGGCTGGACGACGACGCCCGCCTCGGGGCGACCTCCATCAATTAGCTTGCGCGCCCGGCGAGGTGCGGCCTACCAGTGCTTCGTCGCTGAGCTGTTCTCCCCCGATGGCGGCTGTTCGGTAAAGGGCGCCTCTCGTGTACGACGACGACGCGGAGCACTGGGTCGGCAAGACGTTCGCAGGAATGTGGCGGATCGAGCGCGTGCTCGGCACGGGCGGCATGGGGAGCGTGCTGCTCGGACGGGCCGCCGACGGCTCGCAGGTCGCGCTGAAGGTGCTGCACCCGGAGCTCAACGCGATGGCGGAGGTGCGGAAGCGCTTCCTGCGCGAGGGCTTCATCGGGAACTCGTTCGGGGGGCCGGACGCGGTGCCCGGCGTGGCGCGCGTGCTCGGCTCCGGCGAGACGCCCGAGGGGCTCGCGTACCTGACGATGGAGGTGCTCCAGGGCGAGACGCTCTTCGATCGGATGGCGCGCACCGGGACGATGCCGGCCGGCGAGGTGCTCGCGCTCGCGGAGCAGGTGCTCGACACGCTGGCGGTCGCGCACGGGCGCGGCGTGGTGCACCGCGATCTCAAGCCCGAGAACATCCACCTCGGCACCGACGGGCGCGTGCGCATGCTCGATTTCGGCATCGCGCGCGTGGTCGACGGGCTCACGGGCCTGCCCGAGAAGACCGCGACCAAGACCGGCATGATCATGGGCACGGCGACGTACATGGCGCCGGAGCAGGCCACGGGGCTCATCCACGACATCGACGGGCGCACCGACCTCTTCGGGCTCGGGGCGACGATGTTCCGGCTGCTCGCGGGGCGGCCCGTGCACGGCGACGTCACGGAGGCCATGGAGGTCATCGCCGCCGCGACGGAGCCGGCGCCGCCCCTGGCCTCGGTCGCGCCCGGGATCTCGCCCGCGGTCGCGGCCGTGGTGGACCGCTCGCTGGCGTTCCTCAAGTTCCACCGGTACCCGAACGCAGAGACCATGCGCGCGGATGTCCGCGCGGTGCGCGCAGGCGGCGCGCCGCCCTACGCGCTGGCCGTCCTGGAGGGACGGATCCGCGCCGGCCAGCCGATCTCGCAGCCAGCGCCGGCGGCGTCGCCCGCGCCGCTGCCGCCGCCTGCCGCTGTGTCGCCGAGCGCCCGCCCCCAGCCGACGGTGGTGGAGCCCGCTGCGGCCCCCGTCCCGCCCGCTGCGGCCGCCGGCGCGGCCATGGGACGGCCGGAGCGCACGCTCCGCGACGACAGCGCGCCCGCGCCGCTCGCGCAGTGGTCGACGGGCAAGCTGCTCTTGCTCGTCGGCGCTGCCTCGCTCGCCACGGGGGTGCTCGTGGCGGTCGTCGTCCTGTTGCTGGTGAGCTGCTGACGGCTGTCTGGTGAGCTGCTGACGGCTGTCTGGTGAGCCGCGAGCGGGCCCCGTCGCCGCGAGCGGGCCCCGTCGCCGCGGGCGGGGCCCCGTCGGGGTCAGGCGCGCTCGTCGAGCGGGATGTACCGGACCTCGTTCTCGCCGGTGTAGATCTGCCGCGGACGGCCGATCTTGCCGCTCGGATCCTCGTTCATCTCCTTCCAGTGGGCGATCCAGCCGGGCAGGCGTCCGAGCGCGAACATGACGGTGAACATGTTCGTGGGGAAGCCGAGCGCGCGGTAGATGATGCCGCTGTAGAAGTCGACGTTCGGGTAGAGCTTCCGCTCGACGAAGTACGGATCCTTCAGCGCCGTCTCCTCGAGCCGCTGCGCGATGTCGAGCAGCGGATCCTTGATGCCGAGCTTCGCCAGGATCTTGTCGGCCGCCGCCTTGATGAGGCGGGCGCGCGGGTCGTAGTTCTTGTAGACGCGGTGGCCGAAGCCCATCAGGCGGAAGCCCGACGACTTGTCCTTCGCGAGCTTGACGAACTTCGAGACGTCGCCGCCGTCGGCGCGGATCGCCTCGAGCATCGTCACGACCTCCTGGTTGGCGCCGCCGTGGAGCGGGCCCCACAGGGCGCAGATGCCCGCGGCGACCGACGCGAAGAGGTTCGTCTTCGCGCTCCCGACGAGGCGCACCGTCGAGGTCGAGCAGTTCTGCTCGTGATCGGCGTGCAGGATCAGGAGCAGGTTGAGGACCTTCACGATGTCCTCGTCGATCTCGTACGGCTCCGCCGGGACCGAGAACATCATGTTCAGGAAGTTCGCGCAGTACGAGAGCGAGTTGTGCGGGTAGACGAACGGCTGGCCGATCGACTTCTTGTACGAGAACGCAGCGATCGTGCGCACCTTCGAGAGCAGCCGCGCGATCGTGATGTCGAGGAGATCGGTGTTCTTCACGTCGATCGCCTCCGGGTAGTAGCTCGACAGCGAGAGCACCATCGCGGAGAGGATCGCCATGGGGTGCGCCGTCGACGGGTAGCCGTCGAAGAAGCGCTTCATGTCCTCGTGGATGAGCGAGTGCCGGGTGAGCAGCGTGGAGAACCGGGACAGCTCGCTCTTGCTCGGCAGCTTGCCGTAGATCAGGAGGTACGACGTCTCCACGAAGGTCGACTGCTCGCCGAGCTGCTCGATCGGGATGCCGCGGTAGCGGAGGACGCCCTTCTCCCCATCGAGGAACGTGATGGAGCTCGTGGTCGAGGCTGTGTTGACGAAGGCCGGGTCGATGCACACGTACCCGGTCTTCGCTCGAAGGGAGCCGACGTCGATCGCTTTCTCCCCCTCGGTCCCCGTGATCACGGGCAGCTCGAGCGTCTGCTCCACACCATTCTTGTTCAGCGTTAACTTCGCGGTCTCCTGCACGCCTCCTCCTTCCGCCGCAGCGCGGCGTAAGCTATCACGAGCCGAGGGAAGAATGCTTCCCCAACAGAAACGAGGTGATGCGTTTGAGCGAGCCGGTCGTGCGGGGGGAGCTGGCCCACCACCCGGAGGCGCCCCGGTTGGTGGCCGAGGTGCGGCGGGTCCACGGGCGTTACGCTGACGAGGTCGTCGCTCGTTATCGCCTGTGCCCGTTCATGCGCGACGCCGCAACCGGTTTCGGTCGCTTCTATGTCCTTCTCGACCGCGAGCCCGCCCTGGAGACGGCGCTCGCGGCCGTGGAGGAGGCCGACAGCGCGGTCGTGCACCTGGTTTTCCCGCTCATCCATACTCCGTCGCCGCCGTTCGAGCGGTTCGCATCGCGCCTCGGCGAACAGCTGCGACGCCGTCGCAACCCCGCCCCGGTCCTGGCCGCGTTCCACCCCGAGATGGCAGGGGACGAGACGAACTCCCACCGGCTCGTCGGGCTGCTCCGGCACGCGCCGGATCCGTTTATCCAGACCATTCCAGAAGGGCTGAATCATTCGGGGACTGTGCTTGCGGGGGCGGAGGTCGAGCCCGCGGCCGACCCCGCAGAGGACAACTTCCGGCGGCTTCAAGGGGCGAGCATCGCCGCCGTCAAGGCCAAGCTGGCGGAGATCATGGCGGATCGGGACACCAGCTATGCGCCCCTCCTCGAGCGGCTCGGGGTAGCTCGCCCGGGCCCCCGCTTCGGCCCGCCGCCGGCGCGCTAGGCGGGCGAGCGGCGAGGCGCAGGGCTCGACTCGCTGCCTGCCTGAGCGCCGGCCTCGGCCTCGCGCTGCGCGATCAGCGGCATCAGGTACGGGAAGCCGGCCGCCATGGTGTCGAGGTGCGGATCGATCTGGGCGGCCAGCCAGAAGAGGAGCACGCAGGCGCGCTCGACGTAGAACCAGTCCTCGGGGTACTCGAACGAGCGCATCAGCTCCTGGAGCTCGCCGCGCTCCAGCTCGGGATCGGCCAGCTTCTCCAGCTGCTCCGGTCGAGCGCGCATCAGCGCGGCCGGCGTCCGATCCCGGATCTTGAGGAGCTTCGCGAAGTAGGTCTTCACGGTCCGCTCGAGGAGCGCGTCGTTGCCCCCGGGCGCGACGAAGCCCATCCGCCGGAAGCCGCGCACGACCGCCGCGTCGTCCTGCGCGAAGATCCCCTTCAGGATGTCGAGCAGCCCGTCGATGAGCTCGTCCCGGGCCTCGCAGATCGCGCCGAAATCGAGGACGACGAGGCGAAACCCGCCGCCCTCCTCCGCGCTGCGCGCGGCGATGAGGAAATTGCCCGGGTGCGGATCGGCGTGGAAGAAGCGATCCACGAAGAGCATCTTGTAGAACGCCTGCACGAGCCGGAGCGCCACGTCCGACGGCTCGATCCCCGCGCTCCTCAGCGCGTCGAGGCGGGTGATCTTCGTGCCCTCCATGAACGTCATCGTGAGCACGTCGCGCGTCGTGAGCTCGTGGATGACCTCCGGGAACGCGACGCCCGCGTCCCCCTCGAAGTTCTGCGCCATCCGCTCCATGCACGCGGCCTCGTGCAGGTAGTCGGTCTCGCGGCGGAGCAGATCGACCAGCGACTCGTGCACCCGCTCGATGCGCCCCACCGGGACGAAGCGCTTGTAGACCAGGAGGGCGAGGCGCAGGACGCGCAGGTCGACGGCGATGACGCCGCGGATGCCCGGGTAGAGGAACTTCACCGCGACCTTGCGGCCGTCGTGGAGGCGCGCGACGTGCACCTGCCCGAGCGACGCGGCCGCGAGCGGCGCGCGCTCGATCGACGCGAACAGCTCGCCCGCCGACCTGCCGAAGCTCCGGCGCAGCGCGGCCTCGAGATCGCTGAAGGGGTGCGGCGGGACCTGATCCTGGAGCTGCTCCAGCTCCTTGCCGTAGGCGCGAGGCAGGAAGCCGCCCATGATGGACAGCACCTGGCCCAGCTTGATGAAGACGCCCCGCAGCTTGAGCATGACGCGCAGCAGGCGTCGGGCGTTCTTCTGGTCCACGCGGGCGCGCCGCGCGACGAGCCAGCCGGGCAGCTCACGCGCGGGAGAGCCGCTCCCGAGGCGCCTCCCGAACACCCGCCCGAGCCCGAGCTGGACGAGGTAGCTCGTCAGGATGATCGAGAACGCAAACAGCGCGCGGAGAAGTCGGACGGCGAGCGTCATGGGCGGCAGTGCAACCGCACCATGCTACCGCAGGGGCCGCCCGGGGCCAGCCAGGCTCGCGCTCCAGGGGCGCTCTGGCCCTCGTGGGGGCCGGACGGCCGGCGGGCCTCGCCGGGCCGGGGCCGAGGGGCCTCCGGCGGCCGGCTCGGCTCAGGACAGCGCGTCCTTGATCGCCTTGATCGGGCGGGCGCGCACCGACTTGCTGGCCGGCTTCGCCGCGAACGTCATCGGCTGCTTCGTGAACGGGTTGATGCCCTCGCGCGCCTTGGTCGCCGGCTTCTTGACGACCCGGAACTTCGCGAAGCCGGGCATCGTGAAGATGCCGTTCTTCTTCAGCTCCTTGTAAGCGATCTCGGTCAGCGACTCGAGGATCGCCTTGACCTGCTTGCGGGTGACCTCGTTCTCGTTCGCCTCGACCACCGCGTTGATCAGGGCGCTCTTGCTGAGCGACGTGGCCTTCTTCCCGTCCGTCTTCTTCGCCGCCATGTTCTTTCCTCCGGAGGTTTGTGCCCTCTCGCGCGCCAAAGGAAACACAACGGCCGCCGCAGATCCAGTGTCGAATCGTCGATCGGAGCTACAAAAATAGGGGTTTCAGGCCCCGGGGGGCGCGCCCGTGCGCCGGAAGGACGGCCGGGGGAGCCTCGCCCAGGTCGCCAAAACACCCAGAAAACGGCCAGGATCGGCCGCTCTTCAGGCCGCACGAGCCCGCCTCGACGGCCGCCCGATGGCGGCGCCGCGGGGTAGGAGATCGCCCGATCTCCTTCCGTTGAAGGCGATCGTGGCCGCGCGGGGCGGGCAAGCTCCTCGGCGCCGCGCGCGCCGCGACGACCCCGGCTGACAGCGCGCTAGCGGCGGCTCGCCGCCGAGCCCGCGCCCCACTTCCGCTTCGCGGAGAGGCCCAGGATCGTCAGCGACTGGGGCGCCTGCGTGAACTCCATCACGTCGCC
The DNA here is from genome assembly GCF_051369805.1 of Sorangium sp. So ce1036. Classification (NCBI taxonomy): domain Bacteria; kingdom Pseudomonadati; phylum Myxococcota; order Polyangiales; family Polyangiaceae; genus Sorangium; species Sorangium sp. So ce1036. The sequence goes on along the minus strand of NZ_JBBMOX010000002.1, from coordinate 419,089 downwards.
GAAGCCGACGCTCACCGAGTGGATCGGCCCGTCGAAGAAGAGCTTCGCGTCGTGCGTCTTGCTGCGCACGACCAGCGACGCGCCCGGCGGGATCAGGGCGTGGCGGAAGCGGTACTGCTCGCCGTGCGGGGTGTAGGGCTCGCGCACCACGAGCTGGAGGCGCTTCGAGGTGAGCGGCAGGACGCGACCGCCGGCCGAGCGCTGCGCGGCCGTGGAGCCGGCCGCGGGGCCGATCCAGAAGCCGCTCGACTTCTGCTCCTCCTCGACCCGACCGAACCGGATCACGTAGCGCGACGTGGCCGCCGGGGACACGTGACAGAAGAGCGCGTCGTTCAGGACGCGCGCGGTGGCGAGCTTGTCGTTCACCGTGACCTGCATGCGGGTGAGGACGGTGCGGCGCAGCGAGCCGCGCAGCGCCTTCGCGATCGCCTCCGCCGCGTCGGCGCTCGTCGCGCCGCAGAAGAAGCCGACGGAGTGGCCCGGCGCGCTGTTGATGCCGAGGATCGGCACCTCGCCGACGTTGTGCGACGCGCTGAGGAGCGTCCCGTCGCCCCCGACCGTGATCACGAGGTCGAGCTCGCTCGTGTCGAACGTCCTCGCCGCGCCCGTGATCAGGTCGATCTGGGCGCCGAGATCGTCGAGCGCCGCCTTGACCTCGCGCACCGTCTGCTCGTGCGACTCGTGCGACGCCTTGAGGCGCGCGATGGCGGCGTCGCCCGCCTCGATGAGCCGCGTGATGCGCGGGTCCTTCCGCTCCTCGCGGTAGATCCTCCAGGCGGAGCGCTTCACGACGAGCGCGACGCGGGGCGGCCGGCGCTGCGCGGGCGCGGGGGGTTGATCTGACATCAGAGCTCTGCGAGGCGCCGGAGCGCCACCTCCGTCTTCGCGTCCTCGATCACGCCGCGCCGGGTGAGCTCGATCGCGGCGTCGAGCGGGACGGACGTGACGACGGCGAAGCGCTCGAGCGGCGAGCCGTCCTCGAGGGGCGTCCCCTGGCGCGCGAGGTCGACCTCGACGTGGAAGTAGAAATGCCGCTCGCCGACCATGCCCGGCGCCGGGAAGCTCGGCGGGCCGAGCTCGCGGAGCGCCGCCGGGTCCACGTCGAAGCCGACCTCCTCGAGCAGCTCGCGGGCGGCCGAGCGCCGCAGGCCCTCGGGGCTGCGCTCGTCGACCTCGACGAGCCCGGCGGGCAGCTCCCACAGCGCGCCGAGCGCGGGCCCCTCCGGGACCGGCCACACCGCGGGCGGGCGGGTCGCGGCCGGCGGCCGGAGCGCCGAGCGGAGGAAGACATGACGGCGGCCGTCCGCGCCGCGGTGGTGCGGCGCGATCACCACCGCGTCGAGGCGCTCGCGATCGACGCTGTCGTAGGTGAAGGGCTCGCTGAGCGAGCCGTCCGGGAACTCGACGCGGAACACCTGGCGCCGCACGTTGAGAAATCCGGGAGGGTCCAGCGAGGGGATGGTCTGGACCAGCTTGAGCGCGAGCTTCGGGAAGGGAGGTAGCGGCATGCGGTGAGGTGTGCAGCATAGCGCCAAATGGCCGCCGATCGCGATGCGCGCTCGCCGCCGCCCGGGCGCTCCTGCCGCCCGGGCCCTGGCGCCGCGCGCTGGGGGCGCCGGTCCCGCCGAAGGGGGGCTGGCACCGCGCGGTAGGCGCGCTGGTATCCCGCGACACCGGCCCAGGCAGCCCGCGACACCGGCCCAGGCAGCCCGCGACACCGGCCCAGGCAGCCCGCGACGTCGGCGCGGGCGCCGAACACGCGACGACGAGCCTGTGACGAGGGCGTGGCGCGGCCGCGGCCGCGGACGGCTCAGCCCAGCATGCCGCGCGCCTTCGCGATCGCCTCGATCTCCGGGCGGCGGCGCTCTAGCTCCGCCTCGTCCTTGACCGGCAGGAAGCGCGAGGCGAGGCCCTCGCGCGGCACGCGCAAGAACCGGGGCTCGAGCGCGGCCGTGATCTCCCCGAGGAGCCGCTCGAACTGGATCGCCTTGCGATCCCCGATCTGCTTCTCCACCTCGACGTAGGTCCACTCCATGGCGAGCGCGCTCAGCGCGGCGGCGTCGACGAGGAACGTGTTCGTGTTGAAGACCGGGACCGTGCTCGGATCGAAGCCGCGGGGGAGGCGGAACTCCTCGGTGATGACGCGCCTGCCGTTCCAGCGCACGGGCCCGCCGCCCCGGTCGCTGCCGACCTTGTCGACGACCTCGACCGTGATGGGGCCGCCGTGGGCGAGGTGCCAGCCGAGGATGGCCGGATCGACGGTCGCGCCGAGGTTGTCGAGGTTCGCGATCCAGACCGTCTTGCCGCCGCGCGCGCGGAAGCGGTCGAGCAGGCCGCTCCGCCGGAGCGCGTCCGGCAGGTCGCCGTGGCCGGTGGCGTAGACGCTCGGCCCGCCGTCCTCGTCGAAGAACAGCGCTCCCTCGGGCGTCAGGCGAAGCGAGACGTTCTGCTCGAAGGTCGCGCAGCGCTCGCCGTCGAGGCGCGGGCCGAGGGCGTCACGGATGGGGCGCTCGGTCGCCTCGCTCGTCATGAGCCAGAGCGGCACGTGGGCGCCCTCGCGGGCGACCAGCCGCTCGAGGGCCGCGCTCTCCCCGAGCCGGAGGTCGAGGAAGCTCCGGCCGGGGAGCGCCTCGACCAGCGCCTTGACCACGCCGCCCATCCGCGTGGCCATCCCGCCGGCGAGGACGCAGAGCGCCACCTCGCCCCGCGAGAGCGCCGAGAGCCCGCGCTCGAGGCAGCGCGCGTGGTCGGCCGTCCCCGCGACCGGCGCGGTCGCGATGTCGTCCGGGGCAGGGGGCTCGACCCGGCCGGACAGCCGGTTGCGCGCGTCCCGCTCCACGCCGATGGTGGCCGCCCGCTGCACCAGGCGGGCCTCGTCGAACCCCCGATCGTGCAGGCGCTTCAGGACGGGGGCGGGAAGGGCGTTGATCTGCTCGGCGAGGGACACTTGGATCCCAAAGCATGAGCAGCGCGGCCCCGCAATAGGTCGCGCCCGCGCGGACCCGCGCGGCCGCGGGCTCAGCGCAGCACGAGGACCCAGACGTCGTAGAGGGCGTGCGTCCACACTGCAGGCGCGAAGCCGCGGAACACGTAGATCGCGGTGAGCACGAGCCCGCACACCATGCGGAACACGAAGGACGGGAGATTCCAGGGATCCCCCAGCGCTCCGACGTAATGCCAGCCGGAGAAGACGGCCGCGGCCACGACCGCCCAGGCGACCATCAGGACCACCCCCTGGAGCCCTCGGCCGAAGAAGAACCGGATCCCGAGCGCGCCCAGCCCGAAGAGGCCGGCGCGGAAGGCGATCTCCTCGTAGAAGCCGGCGCCGAGCGACATCACGACCCCGGTGAAGATGTCGTTCGAGGCGAGGGGCGGGCCGAGCCGGAGGGAGCCGACCACGTAGGAGCCGGCGAAGCGCATCAGGATGGCGTAGAGCGCCCCCTCGGTCGCGAGCAGGGCGAAGCGCCGGGTCTGGAGGGCGTGGCCGCGGCCGAGGATGGACAGGACCAGGACGAACGCCGCGCCGACGGCCACGGTGAGGCCCGCGTAGAGCGGGAGGCTGTGCTTGGCGAGGGCCCGGAGCTCGGCGGTGACCGGATCCGCGGCGTTCCGGATGGGGAGGAAGGCGACGCCGAGGTGGTAGAGGATGAAGATCGGCATCGTCAGCGCCAGATCCGTCAGCGCATCGCTCTTCGCGGTGGGCTTCGGATCGGCGGGCGCGGCGCCCGGCCGGGCGAGCTCCGATCCGGCGCCGAGCATCAGGACGGCCTCAGCCGATACACGATCACCAGCACCTCGGCCGACCACATCACGAGGTTCAGGACGAACGGGGTGTCCCGGAGGATCTCCTGCGTGGGGCTCTCGGCCTTCGGACGGCCGGCGACGAGCTGAAGGAACCGGATCACCCCGAAGAGCGGGTGGACCGTCGTGAGCCACAGGTGGGGGTTCTGGAAGAACCGCTGCGTGTCGTGGTCCAGCGTGTACGCCAGGTAGGTGGCGATGGTGGCGACGCCGGTCACGGCGAGCGCCGCCGTCAGGGCGCCCGACGAGTAGCCCTCCAGCGCCGCGCGCTGCTTCGCGGCGTTGGCGGAGGCGAGCTCGTGCCGGCGCTTGCCGAAGCCGAGGAAGAGCGCGAGCAGGGCGGTGCACGCGATCATGAAGCCGGAGAGCGGCGTCCTCGTCGCGAAGCCGCCCGCGAGGACCCGCAGCACGAAGAAGACCGCGATGCAGCCGACGTCGAGGTACGCGATCTTCTTGAGCCGGAACGAGTAGGCGACGTTGAGGACGTAGTAGCCGGCGGCGACGAGCGCGAAGAGCGGCGGGCCGAGCAGGCTGGCGCCGAGCGCGATCACGGCGAGGCCGACCGCCATCGCCTTGGCGACCGGGATCGGCACGCGCCCCGAGGCGATCGGCCGGAAGCGCTTGACCGGGTGGACCCGGTCGGCCTCCGCGTCGACGATGTCGTTCAGGATGTAGACCGCGCCGGCGAGCAGGCAGAAGATCGCGAACGCCCCGAGCGCGCTCTTGATGATCGAGGGGTGCGTCAGGTGCTTGGCGAACACCACCGGGGCGAGGACGAAGAGGTTCTTCACCCACTGGTGGGGGCGCATGGCGCGGATCATCCCGCGCACGCGCCAGAGCAGCGTCCCCCGGGGAGAGTCCGGCAAGAGCGGCGGCTGCGCGATCAAGCTGCCCGAGGGCGGCTCGCTCTCCGGGGGACGGACGCTCGGCGAGGCCGCGCTCCGCGGGGGCGACGAGGTGGTGGCCTTGCCAGCGGGCGCCGCGCTCCGCGCGGCCGGCGAGCCGCCGCTCTCGGCAGGCGACGAGCTCGACGGCTCGGCGGCCTCATGGGGACCATCAGCGCCGGACGCCTCCTCAGGGAGGGCGGTGGCGTTGTGGCGAAACAGGGGACCCGAGGCGGTCACGGCGGACGGAGCATACCTGGGACCACCGCCCCGGGCCATTCCGCAGCAGGCAAAACCCCCGGGATGAGGGCGCTCGCGGCCGGGCGGCGGCAGCGCCCCACGCGCCCTTCCGCGCAGCAAAACCGGGGGAAGGTGGCGCAACGTACCCGAGCCAGCGGCTCGCCAGGAGGTCGCGAACCCGGGTTCGCGCGGGCCGCGCGGGGTCGCGCCGCGCCTCGTGGAACGCAAAATGCGTATCCCCGCAGGCGCGCCGTGACCTCGTGCTACCATCGCCCGTGATGACATCGGCGCTCTCGGTCGCGCGTGAAGCTTCGCCCGTGCTCCTGAAGCTTCGCTCTGCGGTGGAGCAGGCCCTCGAGGGGAAGCCGGAGGCGGTCGAGCTGGCGCTCATCGCGCTGCTCGCCCGGGGGCATGTTCTCATCGAGGACGTGCCCGGCGTCGGCAAGACGACGCTGGCCCGGGCGCTCGCGAAGGCCGTGGGAGGCGAGCTCCGTCGCGTGCAGTTCACCAGCGATCTGCTGCCGAGCGACGTGCTCGGGGTGAGCGTGTTCGACCAGCGGATCGGCCAGTTCGTCTTCCGCCAGGGGCCGATCTTCGCGAACGTCCTGCTCGCCGACGAGATCAACCGGGCGAGCCCGCGGACGCAGTCGGCGCTGCTCGAGGCGATGAACGAGGGCCAGGTGTCCATCGACGGGACGGCCACGCCGCTGCCCGAGCCGTTCTTCGTGCTCGCGACCCAGAACCCGCAGGATTTCGCCGGCACGTTCCCGCTCCCGGAGTCGCAGCTCGACCGCTTCATGGTCCGGATCCGCATCGGGTACCCGCCGCCCCAGGTGGAGACGCGGCTGCTCCTGCAGGGCGGTGAGCCGGATCGCGCGCGGAACGTGCCGCAGGTCATCGATCCCGCCCAGCTCGTCGCGCTCCAGCGCGAGGTCGATCGCGTCGAGCTCGACGCGTCGCTGGCCACCTACCTGCAGGCGGTGCTCGCCGCGACGCGATCGAGCCCGACCCTCTCGCTCGGCGCGTCGCCGCGCGCCGGCATGAACCTCGCGCGCGCGGCCCGGGGGCGCGCGGTGCTCTATGGACGGTCGTACTGCATCGCGGACGACATCCACGACCTCGCGGTCGCGGTGCTGGCCCACCGGGTCCGGCTCTCCGCCCACGCGGAGGGCTACATGCCGACCCGCGACGAGTGCGAGGCCGCCGTGCGCGACCTCGTGGCGCGGGTCCCGGTCCCGCTCTGAGGGGTGGGCGATGGGCGCAGAGGACCGGGAGCGTGGCTCTCCCAGCGGCCGCCCCCGCGGCGCCGAGCGCACCGACGCGGCGCCGCGCAGCGCCGTGCGGACGAGCCGGCCGAGGCGCGATAGGCCCAGGATCGAGCAGCGACCGCTGCTGCCCGCGCGCAGGGAGCACGCGGCGCCGTGGACGCGGTGGCTCCTCGCGCTCCGGCCGCCCCGGAAGCTGAAGTTCACCCGGGAGGGGAAGTACTACCTCGGGATCACGCTGGGCGTCGGCTTCGCGGCGATCAACACGGGCAACAACCTGCTCTACCTGCTGCTCGGGATGCTGCTGTCGCTGATCGTCGTCTCCGGTGTGATGAGCGACCTGTCGCTCCGCCACCTCACCGTGACCCGGCGGCTCCCCGCCCGCGCCCAGGTGGGGCGCGCGCACCTCGTCGAGATCGAGGTCTACAACCACAAGAAGCGCGTGCCGTCGTACGCGATCGAGGTCGAGGATTTGCGCGCCGGTCAGCCGGCCGACAAGCGCTGCTTCTTTTTGAAGATCAGCCCCTCCAGCGCGCAGGTGGCCGCCTACCGGCGGACGCCGGCGAAGCGCGGCCGCGACCGGCACACCGGGTTCCGCATCGCCACCCGCTTCCCCTTCGGGCTGTTCGAGAAATCGCGCGAGGTCGAGGCCGAGGGCGATCTCATCATCTACCCGGCGGTCGATCCGGTCCGGCTCCCGGTCGAGGACGCGGGCCGCCGCGAGGGCGGCGCGAGCCTCAGCGGGCGCGGCGGCGGCGACGAGACGTTCGGGCTGCGGCCGATGCGCGACGGGGACGATCCGCGCGACATCTACTGGCGGAAGAGCACGCTGCGCGACCAGCTCGTGCTGCGCGAGCGGACCCGGGAGACGCGGCCCGACGTGCAGATCGTCGTCGACACGGTGCGCCCGGCGGGGGAAGGCGACGGGTTCTCGCAGCTCCTCGAGCGGCGGATCCGCGAGGCGGCCTCGCGCGCCGTCGCCCACCTCAAGCGCGGCGACGGCGTGCTCGTCGCGACCACGCTGGGCGAGCGCGCCCGGGGCGATCGCAACAGCGGAGCGGACGAGATCCTCCGGTTCCTGGCGCTGCTCGAGGCCGTCGACGAGGGCCTGGTGCCCGAGATCAGGGCCGAGCGCGCCGCCCGGGCGGCGCTGCGCCAGGGCGCGGGCCCCGGGCCGGCGAGCGGCGGGCGCCGCGCGAGCACCTCGAGGACCGCATCGTGAGGTTCGGGCTGGTGCACCGGGTGATGACGAACGCGCTCGCGGCGCTCGGCGTCATCGCCCTGGTCGCCAGCGGGCAGTTCAACCGCTACGTGAGCTGGGCCATCCTCATCGGCCTCGGGCTCGCGCTGCTCGTGCGCGAGTCGTGGCAGCGGCACCCGGCGTTCCGCTACGTGGACACGGGCGCCCTGCTGCTCGTCATCGCCGTCCAGGGGATCCGCATCGTCTTCACCGACGCGAGCGTGCTCGACGTGCTCGTCGAGTTCGCCGCGGCGCTGCAGATCATCCGGCTCGCGACGCGCAAGGGGGCGGCGCACGACCAGCAGGTCATCGTGCTCGCGCTGCTGCACCTCATCGCCGGGACGGTCCTCGGCGGCGGCCTCGGCTACGGGCTGTGCTTCCTGGGCGTGCTCATCGTCGCCCCGGGCGCGCTCGTGCTCAGCCATCTGCGGCGCGAGGTGGAGGGCAACTACCGGCAAGGGGCGCGCGACCGGACCGGGCTGCCGGTCGACGTGCCGCGCATCCTGCGCTCGCGGCGGGTCGTCGGCCGCTCGTTCCTGGCCGTCACCTGCCTGCTCTCGATCCCGATCTTCGCCTTCACCGCGCTCCTGTTCGTCATCTTCCCGCGCGTCGGCCTCTCGCTGCTCCTGCTCAACCGCGGCCACACGGGGCGGATGATCGGCTTCTCGGGCAAGGTCGATCTGGGCGCGGTCGGCGTGCTGCGCAGCGATCCCAAGCTGGCGATGCGGGTCGAGATCCCCGGCCTCCCGGACCCGCCGCCCGCGCGCCTCACCATGCACCTGCGCGGCACCGCGCTCGACGCGTACGACGGTCGCACCTGGTCGCAGAGCGAGAGCTTCAAGCGCCCGGCCGAGACCGACGCGGGGCTCGTGTCGATCGAGCGCTTCCCGGACCCGGCGGCCGATCCGGTGATGCGGATCGATCTGGAGCCGATCGATCCGCCGGTGATCTTCCTCCCGCCCAGCGCGACGGGGCTCCGGTTCAAGCACCGCGGGCAGCTCGGGATCGACACGAGCACGGTCGCCCACCGCGGCCCCGAGGGCGAGCTCAGGTACCACCCCGTGGACGATCGTGGGCTGGTCTACGACGTGTTCCTGTCGCGCAAGCGGGCGCCGACGTTCCAGCGCCTCGCGCCGACCGAGCGGCGGCGGTACCTGGCGCTCCCGGAGGATCTGCCGCCGCGCATCGTGGAGCTCGCCGAGGCGTGGACGCACGGCCTGGAGCGCCCCGTCGAGATGGCGCGGGCGATCGAGGCGCGCCTGCGGGCGGAGTACCGGTACGATCTCGCGTCGCCCTCGGGGAAGAGCCCGCAGCCGCTCGACCACTTCCTGTTCGAGTCGAAGCGCGGGCACTGCGAGTTCTACTCGACGGCGATGGCCATCCTGCTGCGCGCGGTGGACGTCCCGGCGCGCAACGTGACCGGCTTCATCGGCGGCACCTACAACCGCTTCGGCCGCTTCTATGCGGTGCGCCAGGGCGACGCGCACTCCTGGGTCGAGGTCTACATCGACGGCGAGGGGTGGCTGACGTTCGACCCGACGCCGCCGGCCGACGCGGCGCCGAAGAGCGAGCTCGTCGGGGTCTGGGCGTACCTCCGCGACTTCATCGAGGCGACGAGCCAGCGCTGGGACAGGCACGTCGTCGGCTACGACCTGAACCAGCAGGTGAGCCTGTTCCAGACGCTCACGTCGCGTTACCGGCGGTCCAGCGCGGGCGGCGAGCCCGCGCTGCCGCGCCAGCAGCTCCTCGCCGTCGCCGCCGTCGCCCTCGCGGCGGGCGGCGGGCTGCTCTACTGGCGCTTCCGCCGCGGGCGCCGCGCGCGCGACGACGGCGGCGCGGAGGCGGGGCGCAGCCCGAGCGCGATCCTGGCGACCGCGCTCTACGAGAGCCTCGAGGCCGCCATGCTCGCGCAGGGGATCCCGCGGCCCCCCAGCACGCCGCCGCTGCGCCACGCCGAGACGCTGGAGCTCGCGGCCCACCCGCTGGCGCACGAGATCCTGACGCTCACGCAGGTCTACCTGCGCGCCCGCTTCGGCGGGGAGACGCTCACGGAGGAAGACAGCCGCGACTTCGAGCGGCGGGTCAAGGCGCTGCGCTCGGCCGATCTCCGGGCGCTCTCCTCGGCCGAGGTCGGCGTCCACGCCTCGCCGTGACCGCGCGCCGCACGGCGGCGCGCGCGGGCCTAGCGGCGCCGCACGGGCCGCCTCGCGATGAACGCCTGCCGAATGCCGGTGAGCGCGCGGCGGTTCGGGCCGCCGAAGACGAGCGGATCCCTGGCCGCGAGCTCGCCCAGCCGGTCCATGTACGACCGCGCGACCACGCGCTGGCCCAGGAGGCTGACGAAGTTCGACTGGCCGCGCAGGGTGGACGCGAGGACGGACGCCGTCGACGAGTCCGGCACCATGGCGGCCGAGAGCGCGTCCAGCACGCGCCGCAGCGGCACGACCGACTGCGCGGTCGCCAGCTTGCGATCCGAGGCGCCGAGCGGCTGCGGGGCGTACTCGAGCCAGATCCCGGCGACGTTCAGGTGGTTGAGCAGCCGCTTGGACCAGCGCGGATCGAGCTCCAGCACGAGCGGCCGCGCGTCGGCCAGCGTGGAGAGCGCGAACTCGCTCGGCTCGCCCACGAGCGCGAGGTCGCGCAGGAGCGGCGTGAGCTTGCGCTCGCTCGCGAGCAGGCTCGCCGCGACCTGGCCGCGATCGAGCAGCGGGATCGGGATCACGAGGACGTCCGGCCGCTCGCCGCGCGTGACGCGCGCCGCGAACATGCGCCACGCGATCGCCGGCGAGCGCACGAGGATGGCGGACCTGGGCTCCAGGCTCCCGTACGCCTCGTCCGTCCAGACCTCGGCGGCCGTCTGCTCGCTCCGGTCCGCGGCGAAGCCGGCCTCCTCGCTCGTCAGCGCGACCAGCGTGAGCTGGAAGACGACGAGCAGCACCGCGCCGCTCCGCGCGAACGGCACGCGCGTGGCGAGCAGCGCCCGCACCGCCGCGTGCGCCCCGAGCGCCGAGCCGGCGGCGATCGCCGCGACCGCGAGCGAGCGCAGCGGGGTGAGCGGATCCGCGGAGAGCACGCCGGCCGCCCGCGCCGGCAGGAGGGTGTCGAGCGCGAGCAGCGCGAGGAAGGGCGCGGCGAGCCAGCGCGCGCGCGGGCGCGCGAGGGCGATCGCCATCCCGGCGGCGGCGATGAGCAGGGAGACGAGGCCGATCTCGCGGCTCCACGCGGCGAGCGCCGTGGTGCGCGCGCTGGCGACGTCGAGCGCGGCGAGGCTCCCGGCGGAGAGCGCGTGGCCGATGTCGGCCCACGCCCGCGGCGCGAACGGCCGGAGCGCGAGCGGGGCGAGCAGGAGCGCGGCCGTGAGCGCCCCCGCGGCGGCGGCGGCGACCAGCATGCGCCTGGGCGGGCCCGCGGCCGGGGCCGGGGGCTCGCCGGGCGCTCCGTCGGCGGCCGGGCGCTCGGCGGCGAGCCCCCGGCGGGCGACGACGATCGCGCACGACCCGGCGAGCGCGGCGAGCGCCGCGGGCGGGCTCTCCGCGAACGTGGCCCCGAGCAGCGCGCCGAGCCCGATCCAGGCGCGGCCCGCGTGCCGCGCCCTCTCGGCGCAGACCGACGCGAGCGCGAGCGTCACGAGCGCGGCGCAGGTGGCGAGCATGGCGCCGCCGCCGACGGTCGCCTCGCGCTGCCAGGTCGGCGACAGCGCCGCCGTGAGGACGGCGATCGCCGCGAGCACGGCGGCGAGCCGCGGGCTCGCCGCGGCGCCCGGCGCGGCGCTCGCGGCGCCGGCCGCGGCGGGGGCCGCGAGCGCCGCGCCGCCGAGGCGGAGCTTCCGCCACAGCGAGCGCCCGGGGAGGGGCGACGGGCGCGCGGCTTCGAGGAGGAGCCGGCGGACCTGCGCGTAGAGCAGGCGCGACGCGAGCGCGAGCGCGAGCGCCGACACGAGCGCGGTGCGGAAGGTGAGCGAGCCGAGGGGGAGCAGGCTCAGCGCCTGCGAGAGCGGGGTCGACAGGCCGCCGCCCACGCCGATCGCGACGAGGCCGAGGTCCCGGACCGCCGTGAGATCCTCCCGCCACTGCCCGGAGGAGGCGGCGCGGGCCAGCGAGAGCCCGAAGGGCAGCGCGGCCGACAGCACGGCGAGCGACCGATCGAGCCAGCAGCGTTCCTCTCCGGAGCTCACCGGCCGGCCATGCCAGATCGGGCGCGGGCGGGCCAAGTTCCGGCGCGCGGGCCCGCCGCGGGCGGCGCTGCACGCGGGGCGCTCACCTCCATGGCTTGCGCTCCGGCGAGCCTCTTTTGTGGCTCGCCTGCGCTTCAGCCCCTCCGGTGAGCGCCCCGCGTGCGGCGCTGCGCGCGCCGACCCGACGGGCAGACGACGTTCGGGGCGCGAGCATCCGGAGAGGCGGTGCGCGGCGACCTGGGCTAGAGTCGCCCCTCCCACGGAAACCCGGAGGTCGGCTCGTGTCCCGTTTCATCGATGAGCTCAAGAGGACGCACCGCTGCGGCGATCTGCGCACAGCGGACATCGGCAAGGAGGTCATCCTCTTCGGCTGGGTGGCGCACCGCCGCGACTTTGGCGGCTGCGTTTTCATCGACCTGCGCGATCGCGAAGGCATCACGCAGGTCGTGTTCGACGCCGGCTACGAGGCCGGATCGGTGAAGCGCCTGCCGGCCCTCGAGGGGTCGGGCGAGCCCTACTCGACGCCCGAGCAGCTCGCCGCGTCGCTGAAGCTGGCCGAGACGGTCCGCCGCGAGTGGGTCATCGGCGTGCGCGGCGTGGTCGTGCACCGGGGCGAGCAGAACGTGAACCCGAAGCTCGCGACCGGCGAGATCGAGGTGCGCGTGGCCGAGGCCGTGATGTTCAACCGCGCCGACAACCCTCCGTTCTCGATCGAGGACGACATCCGCACCGACGAGGAGATCCGGCTCCAGTACCGGTACCTCGACCTCCGCCGGACGCCGCTCCAGCGGGCGCTGCGGATGCGCCACGAGGTCAACCGGGCGACCCGCAACTACCTGTCGGACCAGGGCTGCCTCGAGCTCGAGACGCCGTTCCTCGTCAAGTACACCCCGGGCGGCGCGCGCAACTTCCTGGTCCCCTCGCGGGTGTCCGCCGGCAAGTTCTACGCGCTCGCCGAGAGCCCGCAGCTCTACAAGCAGCTCTTCATGGTCGCGGGCTTCGACCGCTACTTCCAGATCGTGAAGTGCTTCCGCGACGAGGATCTGCGCATCGACCGGCAGCCGGAGTTCACCCAGATCGACGTCGAGCTGTCGTTCGTGAACCAGGACGACGTCTTCCGGCTGATCGAGGGGCTCGTGTTCGCGGTCTTCAAGGCCGCGCTCGGCAAGGATCTCACCGAGCTCTACCCGACGGGCCGCTTCCCGCGGATGCCGTACGCCGAGTCGATGGCCCGCTTCGGCAACGACAAGCCCGATCTGCGCTTCGGGATCGAGCACACCGACCTGACCGACCTCATCATCGAGCACGGCGGCGGCGGGGTGCCGCTCTGGGTGGAGCTCGCCGAGAAGTACCGCTCGGGCAAGCTCCGGCGCGACGTGCCGGCGGAGATCGTGAAGGCGCTCGTCATCCCGGCGAGCGCGAACCTGTCGCGCCAGCAGACCGAGGAGCTCGAGCGCGGGCTCAGGGACGTGAAGGGCTTCCGGGGGCTCGCGCGGGCCAAGCTGGCCGAGGACGGCTCCTGGACGCAGTCGCCGCTGTCGAAGTCGATCACGCCGGAGCTCCGGCGGCAGCTGAACGAGAAGCTCGGCGCCAGGCCGGGCGACATCCTCTGCTTCCAGTTCGGCAAGGCCGCGGTGGTGCACACCGTGATGGCGAAGCTCCGGGTCGACATCGCCAAGAAGATCGGGCTCATCCCGGAGTACGGGCATGGAGACCAGTGGCGGTTCCTCTGGGTGACGAACCCACCCCTGTTCGAGCTGGACGAGGAGACGGGGCGGTGGGCCGCCGCGCACCACGCGTTCACGCGGCCGATCGACGAGCACGTGCCGCTGCTCGAGGCCGATCCGGCGCGCGTCGAGTGCTACCGGTACGATCTCGTGCTGAACGGGTTCGAGCTCGGCGGCGGCTCGATCCGGCTGCACGACCCCGACGTGCAGGCGCGCGTCTTCCGGACGCTGGGCATCGACGAGGGCGACGCGCGCGACAAGTTCGGGTTCCTCCTCGACGCGCTCCGGAGCGGCGCGCCGCCGCACGGCGGCATCGCGCTCGGCATGGACCGGTTCGCCATGCTGCTCAGCAGCGCGCCGACGCTGCGGGACGTCATCCCGTTCCCGAAGACCAACCAGGGCACGGACCAGATGACGGGCGCGCCGGTCACCGTCGACGCAGCGCAGCTCGCCGAGCTCAGCGTGAAGACGGTGGTGCCCGCAGCGCCGCGGCCGGGCCCCGCGGGCGGCGCCGACGCTTGACGCGGCGCGGGTGCGATGATGGCCGCGCGGCGCGGGCGCGCGCAGCCCGCGCTCGCCCGGCCGCCGTGGTCGCGCCGGTTGTGCGCCGCCGCGCCGCGCGGCCGCGCCCCTCGGCCTTTATGTTTGCAGGCCGCGCACATCTGGTAGGGTAGGACCGTATTCTTCGCCATGGCCTCCCCGGCGCGCGTCCTCGTTGTCGACGACAGCCCGACCATCCTGAAGGTCGTCAGCGCCATCCTGACTCGCAACGGGTTTGATCCGACCGTGGCGCGGGACGGGCTCGCGGGGATCGAGCTCATCAAGAAGGGGCCGAAGTACGATCTCGTCCTCCTCGACTTCGTGATGCCGCGGATGAACGGCTACGCCTTCTGCCGGGAGCTCCGGTCGAACCCGGCGCACCGCACGGTCCCCGTGGTCCTGATGAGCGCCAAGGGCGACAAGCTCCGGGGGCAGTTCGTGCAGCAGACCGGCGCCGTCGACGCGATCACGAAGCCGTTCGACGCGCGCGCGCTGGTCGCGGTGATCGAGGGGGCGCTCGCGAAGACGGCGGAGGGGCGCGCGCGGCCCGTCCCCGAGGGCGCGAAGATGCTCGACGAGGACATGATCGCCGAGAGCGTGCGGCCGAGCCTCATGTTCCGGCACATGCGCCAGCGCGCCGGGATCGACTTCGCCCAGCACCTGGCGACGGTGATGACGCCGGCGATCATGAGCCTCTCTCCCGAGGCGCGGACCAACGAGGCGGCCGTGATGCAGGCGATCGCCCGCGTGATGACGGGCGACGTGGTGTCCATGCTGACGCTGACGCTGCGCGATCTCGACACGCCCCCGGACGCCAAGGAGGTGATGAGCGGCGACGTCTCCGCGATCCCGCTGGCCGAGATCCTCCAGCTCTTGCAGATGCAGCGGCAGACGGGCGTGCTGCGCGTGGCCACCAACCGCGCGTCGGTCACGATCTCGCTCCGCCAGGGGCTCATCGATCTCGTGCAGGCGCGCCACTCGTCCGACGAGTTCAAGCTCGGGCGCTACTTCATCGAGCGGGGGCTCGTCACGCGGGAGCAGCTCGAGGCGCTGCTCCGCGAGAAGAGCCCGTCGGCGCTGCTCGGCCAGGTGCTCGTGGAGGCGGGCGTCGCGACGCAGGACGATCTCATCGCCGTGCTGGAGCGCCAGTCGAGCGAGCTCATCTACGAGGTGCTGCGCTGGCCGTACGGGCGCTTCTCGTTCACGCGCGAGCCGTTCCGCCCCGAGGTGGAGCAGGCGCGCCTCGGCCTCCCGGTGTCCTCGCTGGTGCTCGAGGGGTTCCGGCGCGTCGACGAGTGGCGGCTCATGGAGGGGACGATCAACTTCGATCAGGTCGTGGTCGTCGATCAGGTCGCGCTCGACGGCGTGGGCTCGGGCAAGCTCACGCGCACCGAGGAGCTCGTGCTCGGGGCGGTCAACGGCTCGCGCACGGTGAGCGAGGTGATCAAGGAGAGCGCCGTCGGCTCGTTCGACGCGATCAAGACCATCTACCAGTTCCTGCAGTCGCGCGTGCTGAGGACCAGGGCGGCCTGAGGCCCGGCGGACGGCGGACGGCGGTCGCCGCGCACGCGCTCGCGAGCGGTATGCGCACGGATGGCGGAGCGCGCGGCGGCGCCGCCCCCGCGCGTGGCTCGCTGCAGGGCGAGCAGCGCTTCCGGCGCGGGGCGGCACGCGCCGTCCGAGGGTCGCCTGCGCGCGCGAGGCTCAGGACGCCCCAGGGGGCGCGACGCTGAACGTTCGCGGCGGAGAGGGCGGGATTCGAACCCGCGGATCAGTTTCCCGATCGCACGCTTAGCAAGCGTGTGCCTTCAGCCACTCGGCCACCTCTCCAGGTTGTCAGGATGGTCCGCCCGACCCCCCGCGGGGCGGCCGGAGCGGACCTCGAAGCTCGGCGATTGAAAGAGCGTCGGCTCGACTGCCGCTCGGCGCGGCGGTCGAGGGAGCGGCAACATACCAAAGAGCCTGTCACGGTGCACAAAAAGATCGCTCGCGATGTGCGCCGGCGTCCGATCCCGACCCCCGGGGCGGGACGACGGAGGGCGCGAGGGGCTGCGGCCGGGCGGGCAGGCTCGACCTTGTGGCGCGCGGGGATTCCGTCCGGGGTCCTGGGTTACCATGCCGCCATGAACACCGCGCCCCACCGGAACCTGCTCCGCTGGATCACCGGGACGAGAGCCCCTGCGCCGACGGTCCTGATCCGCCTCGCCGTGGGCAGCGTCTTCCTCTCCGAAGGGATCCAGAAGTTCCTCTTCGCGGCCGAGCGCGGCGCAGGCCGCTTCGCCAAGATCGGCCTCCCTGCGCCGGATGTCCTCGGCCCCTTCGTCGGCGCCACGGAGATCCTCTGCGGGAGCCTCGTCCTGCTCGGGCTCGCGACGCGCCTCGCCGCCATGCCGCTGATCGCCACGATGCTCGTCGCCATCACGACGACGAAGATCCCCATCCTCGTGCAGCGCGGGTTCTGGGCGATGGCGCACGATTCGCGCACCGACTGGTCCATGCTCCTCGGGGCGCTGTTCCTCTTGCTCGTCGGGGCCGGCCCCCTGGCGCTCGACGCGCGGCTCGCGCCGCCGGAGGGCCCGCGATCCCCGCGGTAGGGGAATTGAGCGGCCGGGCGCGGGAATGGGCAGCGCGATCCGGGGGTGTAATGAGGCGGGGTGGCCGCGTCTTCCGGGGTGAACGGCCGTGGGTCGTGGAAAGGGAGAGAGGGAGACGCCATGAACGAGACCCTGCTGGAGGTCGGCGGGATGAGCTGCCCGTCCTGCGTTCGCCACATCGACAGCGCGCTTCGCGCGCTCGACGGCGTCGAGCGGGTCGAGGTGCGCCTGCGCGAGGGGACCGTGGTCGTGCAGCACGAGCCGGCGAGCGCGCCCGTGGACGCCCTCGTCGAGGCCGTGCGCGGGGCCGGCTACGACGTGCGGCCCCGCGCCGCCTGAGGGCCCGGGGCGCCGGTCGCCCTCGTCGCTCGCGCCGTCGGTGATCTTCGAGGCGAGGAGCTCCCGCGCCCATGGAGCGCGGCTCGAGGAGAGGATGAGGCCATCGTCCCGTGATGCGGACAGTGAGCATCACGCTCGCGCGGGGCGGCGAGGCGCATCGCCGCCGGGGGCTCGTGATGACGCGCGTGGTGCGTGTGGACGAGGTGACGTTGCCCGTGAAGACACAGGGCAGCGCTCACCCTGGCGCGTGGGTCGTGAGGAGCCAGTCGTGGACGAGCCGGGCGGTCGTATCGGCGTGGTCGGTCAGTATGGTGAAGTGGTTGCCAGGCAGATCCATGACGGCGTGGGCTTGCTCCCAGTGCGTCCGCCAGTCGCCGCTGCCGGGCACGACCTCGCCCTCCATGCCGGGCATGGGCTCCGTGACACGGACGAGCAGCGTGGGGGTGACGAGCGGCGCAGGCACCCAGTCCTCGAAGAGCTCGGAGTACCACGGCATGGCCGTGAACTCGTTGTCCGTGCGCGGCACGGAGGGGAGATACCCGATCCACGCGCGCAGCAGCGCGGTCGCTGTCGCAGCAGACACATCACGCATCAGGTAGGTGTCGAGGAGCACGACCGCGGCCGGGGAGATGCCGAGCCCCTCGAGGTGGCTCCCGACCGCGTGGGCGATCCATCCGCCCGAGGAGGTCCCCACGAGGACAAAGGGAGCCCCGCCGGCGCATCGCACGACGCTCTCGGCGTGCGCTCGAACCACGGTCGCGCGGTCCTCCGGCAGAGGCTCGTCGTGCCCGAAGCCCGGGTTGGGGAGCACCCAGACGTCGCGGTGCCCCGAGAGCGCCGAGGCGAAGCGGGCATACTGGATGGCACCCGTCGGCGGTGTGACCGTGGGGAAGCACAGCACGACAGGCAGCGCGCTGCCGCTGGTCAGCTTGATCGGGCTCGGGAAATGGCCCGGCGGCCTCGCCTTCACCTCGCGGGCGCGGCGGATCCGGGACGAGAGGACCACGAGGTCGTAACCCAGATCGAGCTCGCCGATCTCGCTCAGCTGCCTGACGTTCGAGATCAGCGCGCTCCCGCCGCCGGTGTCGGCAGGCGCGGCGCCCTGGCCCGGTCCTGAGGCCACCTCTCCACCCCGGCGCGCGGCGGGCGCCGGGGTCAGGAGCTCGGGCTCCAGCTGGCGGAGCACCCTGCCGGCCGCCCCGTCGGCCGTCGGGTGCTCGAAGAGCAGCGTCGCAGGCAAGGACAGGCCGAGCCGCGCGCCGAGCCGCTGCCGGATCTCGAGCGCCATCAGGGAGTTCAGGCCGAGCTCGAGCAGCGGTCGATCCGGCGCGATGTCGCGCGGCGAGCCCAGCCCGAGCGCCCTCGCGAGCTCCTCGCGCACGAGATCGAGCAGCGCGGCTCGCCGCTCGGCCGGCGGGAGGCGCTCCAGGCGCGCGCGCTCCCCGGAGGCGTCCGGGGACGAAGGGGCCTCGCGCAGCCGGAGCAGCCGGCTGAGCAGCGGCGGTACGCGGCCCCGGGAACGCTCCAGCGCCGTGCGCATCCGGTCGAGCTCCAGCACCGCCGCCACGGACAGGACATCCCCCGCGCCGACCGCGCTGTCGAGCAGGAGGACGCCCTCGCTCGCGGAGAGCGCGCCCAGGCCCGCGCGCGCCATGCGCTGGACGTCGGCCTCGCCGAGGTGCGCCGTCATGCCGCTGCGCTCGGACCAGTAGCCCCACGCGATCGAGGTGGCGGGCAGCCCTCGAGCCCTCCTTTGATGCGCCAGCGCGTCGAGGAACGCGTTGGCCGCCGCGTAGTTGCTCTGGCCCGAGGCCCCCAGCACGCCGGCGATCGACGAGAAGAGCACGAAGTGATCGAGGGCGAGCCCCTCGGTGGCCCGATGCAGGTTCCATGCGCCCGCGATCTTGGGGGCCAGGACCCTCGCGAACCGCTCCCGGGTCTGATGGCGCAGCACGCCGTCGTCGAGCACGCCGGCGCAATGAAACACGCCGCGCAGCGGTCCCTCCTCGGCCGCGCCGCCGACGAGCGCGCGCACGGCCTCGAGATCCGCCACGTCGCAGGCGACGACGGTGACCTTCGCGCCGAGCGCCGCGAGCTCCGCCTCGACGAGATCGGCGCCCTCCGTCGCCCCGCCGCGACGCGACGTCAGGACGAGGTGCGACGCGCCCTGCTCCGCGAGCCAGCGCGCCGTGTGCCGTCCGAGCAAGCCGAGGCCGCCCGTGACGAGGTACGTCCCCTCGCGTGGGCCCGGGCGCTCGGGCGCCCGGGGCGCAGGCGCCGCGCGCAGCAGCCTCGGGACGAGCAGGCGCTCCCCCCGGACCGCCACCTCGGGCTCCTCGTCGAGCGAGAGCGCCCGAGCGAGCGCGCCCGCCGCAGGGGTGCCGGAGCTCAGGTCCACGAGGCGCAGGTCGAGCTCCGGGTGCTCCAGGCGCGCGCTGCGCGCGAGGCCCCAGAGCGGCGCCTGCTCCAGCGCGCTCACGCCGTCGCCGGCGGAGGCCGCGACCGCCCCTCGCGTGACCCAGACGACGCGGGAGACCGGCCGATCGCGAGACGCGAGGCGCTGCAGCTCCGCGAGCGCCCGCGCGACCTGCGCGCCGGCGCGCTCCGCGAGGTCGCCCCCGCCGTCCTCGGGCGCGGGCCAGAGGCGAATCACGCCGCGCTCGCCGTCGAGCGCGTCCAGCGAGGCCTCCTCGAGCGCGACGCCCGCGCCCTCCAGCGCCTGCCGGAGCGCTCGCTCCCGCGGCCCGCCGTCGGAGAGGAGCGCCCAGCGGCCCGAGGGGCGGGCGGCGCGCGGCGGGAGCTCGTGCCAGGCGACGCTGTAGCGGTGCCGCTCCGCGCGCGTGGCGCGGCGCACCGCCGCGCCGTCCGCGCGCTTGAGGTGCAGCCCGCGCAGCTCGCCGACGGGCGCGCCCTGCTCGTCGTGGAGCGTGACGTCGAGCCGCTCCAGCTCGTCGCCCTCGCGCGCGTGCTGCACGCGGGCCCACAGCGCGTGCGCCCCTCTCCGCCAGAGACGCAGTCCGGCGAGCGCGAACGGCAGGAAGACGCCGCGCGGGGCGCCGTCCTGCCACAGCCCGGCCGCGTGCAGCACGCCGTCGAGCAGGGCCGGGTGCACGCCGTACGCCCGGGCCTCGCCGCGCCACGCGTCGTCGAGCGCAGCCCTCACCCAGCGCACCACGGAGCCGTCCGGCTGCCGCTCGCGCCACGACGCCCGCAGCGTCTGGAAACGCGGGCCGTACGCCAGCCCGTGCTCCCTGAGCGCCTCGTAGCACCCGTCGATGGGCTCGGGCTCGCTCCCCTCCGGGGGCAGGCGCCGCGGCGCCGGCGGCGGCGCGGCCTCGTCCGGCAGGGACTCCAGGGTGGCCTCGGCGTGCAGCGTCCAGGCGATGTCCTCGGGGTCCTGGGTGCGCGGCGCGCTGTAGATGCGCACGCGCGCCGCCTCCCCGGCGCCGGCAGGGGCCACGCTCACCTGCAGGCGCACCTCGCCGCGCTCGGGCACGAGCAGCGGCGTGTGCACCACCGCCTCGGTGAGCGAGAGGTCCCGGGAGGGATCGCTCGCCTCGGCCGCGGCGCGCGCCAGCTCGAAGAGGGCCACGCCGGGCAGGAGGGTGCTGCCGAGCACGTGGTGATCGCCGACCCAGGACGGCGAGCGCCGCGAGACGGTCGTGTTGAAGATCCGCGCGCCCGTGTCCGCCGCCACGCCGTGAACCCCGAGCAGCGGGTGCTCGCTCGCGTGGAGCCCCGCCGCGCGCTCGGTCGTCGCCGCCGGAGCGTCGAGCCAGTAGCGCTCGCGCTGGAAGGCATAGGTGGGGAGCGGGACGCGCCGGCCTCCGGGCAGCACCCTGGCCCAGTCCAGGGCGAGGCCCTGGGTGTGGAGCTCGCAGAGCGAGAGGAGGAGCCGCCGGAGGTCGCCCTCGCCGCGCCGCAGCGAGCCGACGACCGCCGCCGTGAGCCCCTGCGCCTCGATCGTCTCCTGCAGGGCGAGCGCCAGCACGGGGTGGGGGCTGACCTCCACGAAGAAGCGATGATCCTCGGAGAGGAGCGCGCGCGCGGCGTCCGCGAAGCGGACCGGCTCCCGGAGGTTCCGGTACCAGTACGCGGCGTCGAGCTCGACTCCATCGAGCCGCTCGCCGCTGACGGTGGAGCGGAGCGGGATGGAGGCCGCGCGCGGCGCTGTCGCCGCGAGATCGGCCAGCAGCTCGTCGCGGATCGCCTCCACCTGGGCGCAGTGCGACGCGTAGTCGACGCGCACCTTGCGGGCGAAGATCTGCGCGGCCTCGAGCTCGAGCAGCAGCGCGTCGAGGGCCGCCGGCTCGCCGGAGACGACCGTGGAGCGAGGGCTGTTGGTCGCGGCGATCGAGAGCCGCTCGCCCCAGCGCCCCAGGCGCTCGCGGAGCTCGGCGGCGGGGAGCTCCACGGCCGCCATGGCGCCCTTGCCCTCGAGCCGGGCGAGCGCGCGGCTGCGCAGCGCGACCACCCTGGCGGCGTCCTCGAGCGAGAGCGCTCCGGCGACGCAGGCGGCGGCGATCTCGCCCTGGCTGTGGCCGACCACGGCGTCGGGCTCGACGCCCAGCGAGCGAAAGAGCGCGGCGAGCGAGACCATCACGGCGAAGAGCGCGGGCTGCACGACGCTGGCCCGGTCCATCGCGGGGTCGCCCTCTCCGCGGAGCACGGCGAGCAGCGACCAGCTCACGTGAGGAGAGAGCGCCCGATCGCAGGCCTCGATGTGCGCCCGGAAGACCTCGGAGCTCTCGAGGAGCGAGCGCGCCATCTGCGCCCACTGCGAGCCCTGCCCCGGGAAGACGAAGACGACCTTGCCGCGGGGCCCGGCGGCGCCGATCACCGCGTCGGGAGAGGGCTCTCCCCGGGCGAGGGCGTCGAGCGCGCGGAGCAGCCCCGCGCGATCGCGGGCGACCACCGCCGCGCGCTGCGCGAAGTGCGAGCGCGCGGCGGCGAGCGTGTGGGCGACGTCGGCCAGGGCGAGGTCCGGATGGGATTCGAGGTGCGCCCCGAGCCGCGCCGCCTGGGCCCGCAGCGCGCCGCCGGTGCGGGCCGACAGCACGAACGGGCGCCAGGCCGGCGGCGCCTCGGCCGCCGCGGCCGCGGGGAGCGGGGGCTCGGGCGGTCGCTCCAGGATGACGTGGGCGTTGGTGCCGCTGGCGCCGAACGCGCTGACGCCGGCCAGGCGGGCGTCGGGCCAGGGGCGCGCCCGGCGCGCGACGTCGAGCCCGAGGGCGCCCCAGGCGATGTCCGGGCGCGGCTCGTCCGCGTGCAGGCTGGCGGGGATGGTGCGGTGGGCGAGCGCGAGGGCCGCCTTGAGCACCCCGGCGATGCCGGCCGCCGCCTGCGTGTGCCCGAGGTTCGACTTGATCGAGCCGATGACGAGCGGCGCCTCTCGGCCGGCGCCGTAGACCGCGCCGAGCGCGCGGGCCTCGACCGAGTCGCCGAGCCGCGTGCCGGTGCCGTGGGCCTCGACGTAGCCGACCTCGTGCGGCTCGACCCCGGCCAGCGAGAGGGCCCGGCGCAGCACCGTCTCCTGCGCGCGCCCGTTCGGGGCCGTGAGGCCCGCGCTGCGGCCGTCCTGGTTCACGGCCGAGGCGCGGACCACGGCGAGGATCGCGTCGCCGGCGGCGATGGCGTCGGGCAGCCGCTTCAGCACGAGCACGCCGGCGCCCTCGCTCCAGGCCACGCCGTCGGCGGCGGCCGAGAAGCTCTTGCAGCGGCCGTCCGGCGCCATCCCGCGCAGGCGGGAGAACTCGACGTAGAGCGCGGGCGTCAGCACCAGCGTGGCGCCGCCGACCAGGGCGGTGTCGCACTCGCCCGCGCGCAGGCTCTGGCAGGCCAGGTGCAGCGCCACCAGCGAGGACGAGCAAGCCGTGTCGACCGTCATGCTCGGCCCGTGCGTGCCGAGGAAGTACGACAGCCGGCCCGACGCGACGCTGCCCGTGTTGCCGGTCCCGATGTAGCCGTCGAGCGCCTCGAGGCCGGGCTGCGCCGCGGGCAGGTAGTCGGACGACATGAGGCCGACGAAGACGCCGGTCTGCGTGCCGCGCAGCCGCTCGGGCACGATGCCCGCCCCCTCGAGCGCCTCCCAGGCGGTCTCGAGCAGCAGCCGCTGCTGCGGATCCATGGCCGCGGCCTCGCGCGGCGAGACGCCGAAGAACTCGGGGTCGAAGCGGTCGATGTCGTCGAGGAAGCCGCCGCGCCGCGAGGTCATCTTGCCGGGCGCGTCCGCGTCGGCGTCGTAGAGCGCGTCCGCGTCCCAGCGGTCGATCGGGACCTCGCGGGTGGCGTCCACGCCGGCGAGCAGCAGCCGCCAGAGCGCCTCGGGATCGCCGGCGCCGCCGGGGAAGCGACAGCCCGCGCCCACGATCGCGATCGGCTCGTACCCGGCGGCCGCGGACCGCGGGGACGCCGCGGCGAGCGCCGCCCCGGTCCCGCGCAGCTTCTGGGTCAGCTCGACGATCGACGGGTAGCTGAACAGGTCCGCGACGTCGACCGCGAGCCCGAGCTGGCCGGCGAGCCGCGCGTGGATCTGGACCAGGGCCAGCGAGTCGGCGCCGAGCTCGAAGAAGGGGCGGCGGCGGTCGATGCGCTCGATCCCGAGCCGCTGCTCGACGACCGCCGCGACGCGGTCCTCGAGGTCGTCGCCGCGCTGGCCTCCGGGCGCGGCGAGCGCGTGCGCGGCGGCGGCGCGGGTCGGATCGGGCAGCGCGCCGCGATCCACCTTGCCGTTCGCGGTGACGGGGAGCGCGTCGAGCAGCGTCACGTGGGTCGGCACCATGTACGCGGGCAGGCGCCGGCCCAGCCAGCGCCGGACGTCGCGCGCGGTCAGCCCGAGCTCGCTCGCGGCGTCGTCCGCGAGCTGCTCCTGGCTGACGCTGCCCGCCAGCAAGGCGTGGACGACGGCGAGACCGGCAGGCCGCTCCGCCGACAGGACGTCGTCCGCGACCAGCCCGACGGGGCACAGGCCCACGCCGTGGGCTCCGGCCGCCTCCATCCAGCGCTGGCCCAGGCGGCCCGCGAGGCGCCACGCGGCCGCCTCCCGGGGGCCGAAGAGCAAGAGCGCGGCGGGCGCGCCGGCGGCGACCGCCTCGTTGCCCGGGAGCTGCTCCTCGGCGATCGTGCCGTCGGAGACCCGCTGCCAGGCCGCCTCGCGCTGGCGGTAGACCCCGGGCGTGAGGTCCGCGAGCGGCTCGCGCACCACGAGCCAGAGCTCGAGTCGGGTGGGCTCTCCGGGCGGCGCGCCCGCCCGGAGGCTCGTCGCCCAGAGCTCGTCGTGGCTGACCAGGCCCGCGAGGGGGGCGGCGCCCTCCGCGGCGGGCCCGAGGTCGATCCCGAGCTCGGCGGCGCGATCGATCAGCAGCTCGGCGGCGTAGCCGGCGTCGAGGTGGCACAGCGCCTCGGTGAGGTCGCCGTAGAGCGGCCGCACGCGCGCGGCGTCCGCCACGAGGTGGAGGGTCAGCGCGGTCGCCTCGACGTCGCCGAGCCGGACCAGGCGATGGGCTTCACGATCGTAGCCGTAGCGGCCCGCGGGCAGGTCCGCGGCGCGAGGGACGTCCAGGAGGACGTGCACCGGGTACAGGCTGCCCGCCGAGGCGTGGCGGTACTTCGGCAGCGGCTGGCGCGGCGCGGGCAGCGGGCGCAGCACCTCGAGCAGCGCGCCGAGCGAGCTCGCCGAGGGCGCATGCGCGGCGGCGACCGGGCGCGCCGGGGTCGCCACCACGCGGGCGAGCGCCGCGCCGGTGAGGCCGGGGCCCTCGAAGACGCGGTAGCTCTTGCGAGGCCACGGCGCCTCCCGATCGCCGCGGGCCGCGAGATCGAACGAGGGGGCGCCCGACGGCCGCCAGCCCGGGCCCAGCTTGAGCGCCGCGCGCTCGGCGCGCGCCCTCGTCGAGCCGTCGCGCCTGTCGTCCTTGGCGGCGACGAGGTAGGCCGCGAGCTGCTTCGCGCCGCTGGCCTGGCCGACCGTGCTGACGACCGCGCGCTTCACGAGGGGGTGCCGCTCGAGGTGCCACTCGATCTCGCCGAGCTCGATGCGGTGGCCGCCGACCTTGACCTGGTGATCCTCGCGGCCGAGGAACTCGATGTCTCCGCTCGGCAGATAACGGCCGAGATCGCCGGTGCGGTACAGCCGCTCGCCGCTCCGCGGGTGCACGAGGAAGCGCTCGGCGGTGCGGGCGGGGTCGCCGAAGTACTCCCGCGCAAGGCCGATCCCGCCGATGTAGAGCTCCCCGGGGACGCCGTCGGGGCACGGGCGCAGCTGCGCGTCCAGGACATGAAACGTCTGGTTGCGCATCGGGCGGCCGTAGGGGATCGACGTCCAGCGGGGATCGACCTGCTCGATCGGATGGAGGATCGACCAGATCGACGCCTCGGTGGCGCCGCCGAGGCTCACGACGCGGCAGCGGGGGACGAGCGCGCGGAGGGCATCGGGCAGCGCGACCGGGATCCAGTCGCCCGACAGCAAGGCGAGCCGCAGCGTCGCCGGCAGGACGTCGGGGCGGCCGGCGGCGTGGTCGACCAGCATCTGCAAGAGCGCCGGGACCGAGTTCCACAGGGTGACGCCCTCGTTGCGCAGCCACTCGGCCGAGCGGGCCGGGTTGCGCAGCGCGGCCGGTTCGGGGAGGACCAGCGTGCCCCCGGCGCCGAGCACGCCGAAGATGTCCCACACGGACAGGTCGAACGAGAGCGACGAGATCCCGAGCACGCGGTCGTGAGGGCCCACCGCGAAGCGCTCCTGGATGTCGAGGATCGTGTTGACCGCGCCGAGGTGCTCGACGGCGACGCCCTTGGGCTGCCCGGTCGAGCCGGAGGTGAAGATCACGTAGGCCAGATCGGTGAGCCGCTGCGCCGGATCGAGCGGGCCGTCGTCCTGCTCCGCGCAGGCGCCCGGCGCGTCGACCGCGAGCGCCTCGACCGGGTCGGGCCAGCGGCCGCGGAGCGTCGCCTCGTCGGTCAGCGCGTGGCGCACCCGGCCGCGGGCGAGCAGCGCGCGCCGGCGCATCTCGGGGAGCTCGGCGTCGATCGGCAGGTACGCGCCGCCCGCGAGGAGCACGGCCAGGACGCCCACGACCTGGGGCCAGCCCTTCTCCATCACCACCGCGACGAGCTCGCCGGGCGTGACGCCGC
The DNA here is from genome assembly GCF_051369805.1 of Sorangium sp. So ce1036. Taxonomy (NCBI): domain Bacteria; kingdom Pseudomonadati; phylum Myxococcota; order Polyangiales; family Polyangiaceae; genus Sorangium; species Sorangium sp. So ce1036. The sequence goes on along the minus strand of NZ_JBBMOX010000002.1, from coordinate 393,156 downwards.
GCGCGCGCAGGTGGCGGGCGATCCGCCGCGCCTCGCCCAGGAGCTCCCGGTAGCTGAGCCGGCGCCGGACGTCGACCACCGCGAGCGCGTCCGGCCGGAGCGCCGCCTGGCGCTCGACGAGCTGGTGCAGGAGCTGGGTCGGGAGCGGGCCCTCGGTCGCGTTGACGGCGGCGCGGCGCGCGAGCTGCTCGGGCGGCGTGAGCGCCCAGTCCGGCGCGCTCCAGGCCTCGTCCGACGCCGCGAGCCTGGCGAGCAGGCCCGCGTAGGCCGCGAACATGGCGTCGATCACGCCGTCCGGGAACAGCCCCTCGACGAAGTCCCACGAGGTCGACAGCCGGCCGCCGATCTCGATCGCCTGGTGATCGAGCCACACCTGCGGCGTCTGCGAGACGGCGTGCGGAGCGCCGAGCAGGCGGGCGCCGGACGGCGGGCCCGCCGGCGCCAGGTCGCCCAGGCCGAGGGCGCTCGTGAACACCACCGGGAAGCTGGCGAAGCCGCCGCGGGCGTGGGCGATCTCTCGCGTCACGTCGAGGCAGCTGACCAGGTGATGATCGAGATCGTCGCGGAGCTGCCGCTGGTAGCGCCGCGCGCGCGCCTCGAAGCTCGCGCCGTCGCCGGGATCGATCTCGACCAGGATGACGGCGGTGAAGTCGCCGATGATCTGGTCGATGTCGGGGTGGATCGGCAGGCGGTTGAACAGCGTCAGGTTGAGCGTGAAGCGGGGCCGCCGGCTGAAGGCGCCGAGCACCTCGGCGAAGGCCGCCATGAGGACGCCCGATGGGGTGAGGCCGCGCGCCTGCGCGCGCGCCTTCAGCGCCTCCCAGTCGGTGTCCGCGAGGTCCGCGGTCAGGTGGCGGAAGCGCGGGACCCCGATCGCGTCGGGCGCGACCGCGAGCGGCAGCTCGGGCCCCGGCGGGAGCGCCTCGGCGCGCGCGCGCCAGTAGGCGAGATCGCGCTCGGCCGCCGGCGTGCCCGCGAGGGCTTCCTGCCAGCGTACGTAATCGCGGAAGGTCAGCTCGAGGGGCTTCAGGCTGGCCTCCGGGTCGGCGTAGAGGCGCACCACCTCCTGGAAGAGGAGGATGAGGCTCCGGCCATCGGCGATCAGGAGGTCGACGCCGAGGTGCAGCCGGATCACGCCGTCCGGCAGCCGGGTCGCGCAGATCTCGAACAAGGGCCACCGGTCCGCCGGCAGCACCCGGTGCGACATCGCGGCGCGCACCGCCGCGGCGCGCGCCGCGGCCTCTCCAGGGGCGAGGCTCGCAGCGTCGAGGACCTCGATGGTCATCGGGGGCACCTCGGCCAGGACCTGCTGCCGGGCGTCGGGGTGCACGATCGCGCGCAGCATGTCGTGGCGCGCGATCAGCCGGTCGATCGCGCGCTCGAGGCGGACCAGATCCAGGCCGGCGAAGTCGAGCTCGACGTAGAAGTGGGTGGCGACCCCGCCGAGCGCGAACTGGCGGCCGCGGCCGAGCCAGTAGGCGCGCTGGATCGCGGTCAGCGCGAACGGCTCGTGACGCGCGGCCGGGTCGACGACCAGGGGCGGCAGCCGCGCGGCGTCGGCGTCGTCCGCCGGGATCGATCCGGCGAGCAGCTCGGCCAGCGCCCGCGGGCCGGCGAGCTCGAAGAGGAGCCCGACCGAGACGCGCTGGCCGGTCAGCTTGCCGAGCCGCGTGCGCAGCTCGACGGCCATGAGCGAGTCGAACCCGAGCGCGGTGAAGCCCTTGCGCGGGTCGACGCGGGACGCGTCGGGGTGGCCGAGGACCGCGGCCGTCTCCGCCAGCACGAGGGAGGTCAGGCGGCGGAGCCGCTCGCTCGCCGGGAGGGCGCGGAGCTCGGCGAGCAGCGCGGCGGCGCCGGTCGCGGGGGACAGCGCCTCGAGCGCGCGCTGGGCCTCGGGGAGCTCGCCGAGCAACGGGCGCGGGCGCGCGGCGGCGAAGGCCGGGGCAAAGCGGGCCCAGTCGACGTCGGCGACGGTCAAGGTGACCTCGTCCTGGTCGAGCGCCTGCTGCAAGGCCGCGATCGCGCGCCGGGGCGCCATCGCGGACACGCCGCGCCGGCTGAGCTGGTGCTGGCCCGCGCCGTCGGCCATGCCGCCGCCCGCCCAGGCGCCCCACGCGATCGAGGTCGCCGGGAGGCCGAGGGCGCGGCGATGCTCGGCGAGCGCGTCCAGGAAGGCGTTGGCCGCGGCGTAGCCGCCCTGGTGCCCGCTCCCCCAGACGCCCGCGGCCGACGAGAACAGGACGAAGGCGTCGAGGGCGCGATCGCCGAGCAGCTCGTGGAGGTGCCGGGCGCCGTCGATCTTGCCGGAGGCGACGGCGGCGAGCTCGTCGAGGCGGGTCTCGGCCAGGGGCGCCTGCTGGGTGACGCCCGCGGCGTGGAAGACGGCGCGGAGAGGAGGCCCCTCGTCGTCCAGGCGCTGGAGCAACGCGGCGAGGGCCTGCCGGTCGGCGGTATCGCAGGCGGCGACGGTGACGCGGGCGCCGAGCGCGGTCAGCTCGGCGACGAGCTCGGCGACGCCGGGGGCGTCCTGCCCGCGGCGGCTCGTCAGGACCAGGCGCTCGGCGCCGGCGCGCGCGAGCCAGCGCGCGACGTGGGCGGCCAGGGCGCCGGTGCCGCCGGTGACGAGCACGCTGCCGCGCGGCGTGAAGGCGCGCGCCGCCGGGGCGTCGCCGAGCGGCGCGCGGACCAGCCGCCGGACGAACAGCCCCGAGGGGCGCAGCGCCATCTGGTCGTCCTCGGGGCGCGCGAGCGCGGCGGCGAGCCGCTCCAGCGCGCGGGGGTCGAGCGCGTCGGGCAGGTCGAGCAGCCCGCCCCAGCGCTCGGGGTGCTCGAGGGCCACGACCCGGCCGAGGCCCCACGCCAGCGCCTGCAGCGGGCGGGCGAGCGGGTCGGAACGCCCGATGGAGACGGCGCCGCGGGTCAGCAGCCACAGGGGCGCCTGGATCGCGGCGTCTCCCAGCGCCTGCACGAGCGCGAGCGTCAGGGCGAGCCCGCGCGGCAGGGCGGGATGGTCGGGCAACGCGGCCTCGTCGAGCGCGAGCAGCGACAGGGCGCCGCGCGGCGCGGCGCCGCCGCCGAGCACCTCGCGCAGGCGCGCGGCCAGGCGCGAGCGGTCGAGGTCGCCCGCCGCGACCGGCACCGGGAGGACCTCCGCGCCGCGCTCGGCGAGCGCCCGGTGCGCTGCGCGCGCGATCGCGTCGCCGGCGGGCTCGCTGGAGGAGGGATCCGCGGAGGAGAGCCCCTCCGGTGCGGCGTCCAGAGCACGGTAGAAGAGCAGCCACCTGCCCGAGAGATCGCCGCCGGTGGCGCTCGCGAGAGGCCTCCACGCGACGCGGTAGCGCCAGGCGTCGAGGGCGCTTCGCTCGCTCTGCTGGCGGCGCCAGCGCGACAGCGCGGGCAGCAGGGCGGCGAGGGACGCCCGTTGCTCCTCGCCCTCGACGCGCAGCGCCTCGGTCAGGGCGCCGAGATCCGCCCCCTCGACGGCCTCCCAGAAGCGGCGGTCGGCGGGCGACGGCGCGTCCGCGTCGGTGGTGCGGCTCCTGGGGGCATCGAGCCAGCAGCGCTCGCGCTGGAAGGGATAGGGGGGGAGCGGGACCCGCCGGCCTCCGGGCAGCACCTTGGTCCAGTCCAGGGCGAGGCCCTGGGTGGTGAGCTCGCAGAGCGAGAGGAGGAGCCGCCGGAGGTCGCCCTCGTCGCGCCGCAGCGAGCCGACCACCGCGGCGGGCGCGCTCGACGCGCCGGCCGTCTCCTGCAGCGCGGGCGTCAGCACCGGATGGGGGCTGACCTCGATGAAGAAGCGATGTCCGTCGGACAGCAGCCTGCGTGTGGCGTCCGCGAAGCGGACCGTCTGCCGGAGATTCCGGACCCAGTACGCGCCGTCGAGCGCCGCGCCCTCGATCCGCTCGGCCGTCACGGTCGAGTAGAGCGGGATGGTGGACGCGCGGGCCCGGATCGGCGCGAGCCTGTCCAGGAGCTCCTCGCGGACGGCCTCCACCTGGGCGCAATGGGAGGCGTAATCGACGCGCACCTTGCGCGCGAAGACGTGCGCCGCGTCGAGCTCGCGCAGCAGCGCGTCGATGGCGTCGGGCTCGCCCGAGACCACGGTGGATCGAGGGCTGTTGATCGCGGCGACGGCCAGCCGCTCGCCCCAGCGCTCGATCCGCGCCTCGATCTCGGCCGCGGACAGCTCCGCGGCCGCCATGGCGCCCTGACCCGCGAGCCGCTGGAGCGCGCGGCTGCGCAGCGCGACCACCCTGGCCGCGTCCTCGAGCGACAGCGCGCCGGCGACGCAGGCCGCGGCGATCTCACCCTGGCTGTGGCCGACGACCGCGTCCGGCTCGACGCCCAGCGCGCGCCAGAGCGCGGCCAGCGACACCATCACCGCGAAGAGCGCCGGCTGCACCACGTCGACCCGCTCCAGCGAGGGCGCGCCCGCCTCGCCGCGCAGCACCGGGAGCAGCGGCCAGTCGACGTGGGCCGAGAGGGCGCGCGCACACGCCTCGATCTGCCCCCGGAACACGTCGGAGGTGTCGAGCAGCGCCTGCGCCATCCCGATCCACTGGGAGCCCTGTCCCGGGAACACGAAGACCAGCTTGCCCTCGACGTTCGCCTCTCCGAGCACCGCGTCGGGGCTCGAGCGGCCCTGCGCCAGCGCCGAGAGCGCCTCGAGCGCCGCGCCACGGTCGGTCGCCACCACCGCGGCCCTCCGCTCGAGCTGCGAGCGCGCCGTCGCGAGCGTGCGGGCGACGTCCTCGAGCTCGAGCTCCGGATGCGCCGCGAGGTGCGCCCCGAGGCGCTCGGCCTGCGCCCGCAGCGCCGCCTCGCTCCTGGCCGACAGCAGCAGCGAATGCGCCCGGGGCAGGGCCGCGACCGGCTCGATGGGGGCCGCCGGCTCGACGGAGGGGGCCTCCTCGAGGACGACGTGGGCGTTGGTGCCGGAGAGCCCGAAGGCCGACACCCCCGCGCGGCGGGGCTCGCCGCCGTCGCGCCGGGGCCAGGGGCGCAGGGCGTCGACGACCTGAATGGGGAGCGCGCCCCAGTCGATGTGCGGGTTGCGCGGGGTCGTGCGCAGCGTCGCCGGCAGCGCCTCGTTTCGCAGCGCGGCGACCATCTTGGCCACGCCGGCGAGCCCGGCGGCGGACTCGAGGTGGCCGATGTTGGTCTTGACCGCGCCGAGCAGCAGCGGGCGCTCCGCGCCGCGCGCGGCGCGCCCCTCGCCGTAGACAGCGGCCAGCGCCTGCACCTCGATGGGATCTCCCAGCGAGGTGCCCGTGCCGTGGCACTCGATCACATCGACGTCCGCCGGGGTGAGCCGCGCGTCCTCGAGCGCGGCGCGCAGCACCTTCTGCTGGGAGGTGCCGTTCGGCGCCGTGATGCCGCTGCTCGCGCCGTCGTGGTTGACGGCGCTGCCGCGGATGACGGCCAGGATATCGCGCCCGCGCGCGCGCGCGTCGCCGAGGCGCTCGAGGGCGAGGACCACGACCCCCTCGCCGCGGCCGTACCCGTCGGCCTGGGCGGAGAAGGTCTTGGAGCGGCCGTCGGGGGCGAGGGCGCGGGCGCGCGACAGGAGCACGAAGCCGTCCGGCGCGGCCATCACCTGCACGCCGCCGGCGAGGGCGAGATCGCACTCGCCGCGGCGCAGGGACTGGCACGCGAGGTGGAGCGCGACGAGCGAGGAAGAGCAGGCCGTGTCCACGGAGAGCGCCGGCCCCTGCAGCCCCAGGGTGAACGCGAGCCGCCCCGCGGCGAACGAGGAGTGCGTCCCCATGACGGCGTAGGCGTCGGCCTCCTGGCTCGTGCCCTGGAGCAGCTCGTAATCGCTCGGGCCGATGCCCACGAAGACGCCGGTCCGGGAGTCCCTGAGGGAAGCCGGGACGACGCCGGCGCCCTCGAGGGCGTGCCAGGCGGCCTCGAGCAGGAGGCGGTGCTGCGGGTCGATGTGCTTCGCCTCCCGGGGGCTGATCCCGAAGAAGGCCGCATCGAAGAGGTCGATGTGGTCGAGGAAGGCCGCCTCGCGGACGTAGCTCTTCCCCTTCTCGTCCGGGTCCGGATCGTAGAAGGCGCCGGCGTTCCAGCGGCCCTCGGGGATGGGGCCGACCGCATCGAGGCCCTGCTCCAGGAGGCGCCACAGGCCGTCGAGGTCGGCGATGCCGCCGGGCAGGCGCAGCCCCAGCCCGACAATGGCGATGGGCTCCTCGCTCGGCGCGGGCGCGACCCGGGGCTGCCCTTCCTCGCGCACGGCACGGAGCGGCTGACCGAGGGCCGGGGCGAGGGCCTCGAGGAGGAAGGCCGCGACGCGGTGGGGCGAGGGGTGGTCGAAGGCCAGGGTCGCCGGCAGGCGCACGCCCGTCGCCCGCTGGAGCCGCCGGCGGAGCTCGACGGCCAGCAGCGAGTCGAGGCCGAGGTTGACGAAGCCCGTGTGCGGGTCGACGCGCGACGCGTCGGGCTCGCCGAGCACGGCGGCCGTCTCCGCCCGCACGAGGGCGACGAGGTGGTGGAGACGCTCGCGCTCGGCGAGGCGCGCGAGCCGGACGAGGAGGAGCTCGGCCTCGTTCGTCGCGGGCGACGGCGCCCTGGATCGCTCGTCGAGCGCCGCTCGGGCCTCGGGCAGCTCGTCCAGCAAGGGGCGCGCGCGCGCGGCCGTGAACGGCGGAACCAGGCGCGCCCAGTCGATGTCGGCGACGGTCAGCGTGGTGTCGCCGTGATCGAGCGCCTGCTGCAGGGCCGCGAGGGCGAGCTCCGGAGCCATCCTGCGCAGCCCGCGCCGGTGGAGCAGATCCTGGAGGCGCGCGTCGTCGGCCATGCCGTCGCCGGCCCACGGGCCCCAGGCGATCGAGGCGGCCGGTCGCCCCAGGGCGCGGCGCCGCTCGGCCAGCGCGTCGAGGAAGGCGTTGGCGGCCGCATAGCCGCCCTGGTGGACGTTGCCGAAGACGCCGGCGCTCGACGAGAAGAGGAGGAAGGCGTCGAGGGGCGCGCCGCCGACGAGCGCGTCGAGGTGCAGCGCCCCGAGGGCCTTGCCGGCGACGACGCTGGCGAGCTCGGACAGGGTGATCTGCGACAGCGGCGTCTGCTGGACGACGCCCGCCGCGTGGATGACGGCGCGGAGGGGATCTCCTTCGGCCGCGAGGCCCTGGACCAGGGCCGCGAGCGCCGATCGGTCGGCCGCGTCGCAGGCGGCGACGGTGACGCGGACCCCGAGGGCGGTGAGCTCCGCCGCGAGCTCGGCCGCGGAAGGGGCGTCCTGTCCGCGGCGGCTGGTGAGCACGAGGTGCTCGGCGCCGTTGCGGGCGAGCCATCGGGCGACGTGGGCGCCGAGGCCGCCGGTGCCGCCGGTGACGAGCACGGTGCCGCGCGGCCTGAACGGCGCCCCTCGATCCGGGCTCCCGCCGCGGGCGGCGCCGGGCTCGCCGAGGGGCGCCCTCACCAGCCGTCGCGCGAACGGCCCGGAGGGGCGCAGCGCGAGCTCGTCCTCGGCGGTGCGACCGCCGAGCACGGCGGCGAGCGGCTCGAGCGCCTCGTCGTCGGAGTCGGAGGCCTCGGCGAGGTCGACGAGCCCACCCCAGCGCTCGGGGTGCTCCAGCGCGACCACGCGGCCGAGCCCCCAGGTCAGCGCCTGCAGCGGGTGCTCGACGGGGGCGGCGGGTCCGACGGAGACGGCGCCGCGGGTGACCAGCCAGAGCGGCGCCTCGAGCGCCGCGTCGCCCAGGGCCTGCACGAGCGCGAGCGTGAGGGCGAGCCCCCGGGGCAGCGCGGGGTGCGCGGGCAGCGGGGTCTCGTCGAGGGCGAGGAGCGAGAGCACGCCGCGCGGCGCGGCCCCGTCCCCGAGCGCCTCGCGCAGCCGCGCGCAGAGGGCGGCGCGGTCGCAGTCGCCCTCCGCCACCGGCACCCGGACGACCGTCGCGCCGCGGCCGGTGAGCGCCCGGAGGACGGCGCGCCCGAGCGGGTCGTCCGCAGGATCGGCGGGAGCCGAGGGATCCGGGAGAGCGGCGCCCCGGTCCGTCGTGAAGAGCAGCCAGGTCCCCGCAAGGTCGCTCGCGGAGGGGCTGGCCAGCGGCCTCCAGACAGCGTGGTAACGGAGGGCGTCGAGGGCGCGCTGCGCGCGGCGCTCGCGGCGATAGGTCGAGAGCGCGGGCAAGAGGGCGGCCAGCGAGGCGCGGTCGTCGTCGCCGTCGACGCGCAGCGCCTCGGTGAGGGAATCGAGATCGCCCCGCTCCACGGCCTCCCAGAAGCCGCCCTCGGCGGGCGACGATGGGCCGGCGGCCACGCCGGCGCTCGGGGTCCCGGGCCCCGCGAGCCAGTAGCGTTCGCGCTGGAAGGCGTAGGTGGGCAGGTCGATGCGCCGCGCGCCGAAGGGGGCGAAGAACGCCCTCCAGTCGATCGCGTGTCCGCGGACGTGCAGGCCGCCGAGCGCGGCGGTGAGCGCCTGGAGCTCGGGGCGGTCGTCGCGGAGGGCAGGCAAGAAGGCGGAGCGGGCCAGCGCCTCCTCGGACAGGCAGCCCTGGGCCATGGCGCAGAGCACGCCGCGGGGGCCGAGCTCGAGGAAGGTGGTGACGCCCTCGGCCTCGAGGGTGCGGACGCCATCGACGAAGCGCACGGCCTCTCGCGCGTGCCGCACCCAGGTGTCGGGGGAGCGCAGCGCCTCGACGGTGGCGAGCTTGCCGGTGAGGTTGGAGACGAGGGGGATGCGGGGCGGATGGAAGGTGAGCTGGCGGAGGACGCGGCGAAACGCGTCGAGCATTCCTTCCATGCGCGGGGAGTGGAAGGCGTGGCTGACGTGCAGGCGCGTGGTCTTGCGCCCGAGGGCCTCGACGCGCCTGGCCACCGCCAGGACGGCGTCCTCGTCCCCCGCGATCACGGTGGACAGGGGGCCGTTGAGGGCGGCGATGGCGACCCGGCCTTCGCGCGTGCCCGGCGCGCGCCGCGGATCCGCTTGCGCGATTTCTCCCAGCAGGGGCGCGATCTCGTCCTCGGACGCCTGGAGCGAGACCATGGCGCCGCCCGGAGGGAGCGCCTGCATGAGGTGAGCGCGCGCCGCGACGAGGGCGCAGGCGTCGTCGAGCGACAGCACGCCGGCGACGTGGGCGGCCACCAGCTCGCCGATGGAGTGGCCGAGCAAGAGATCGGGCTCGAGCCCCCAGCTCTCCAGCAGCCGGAAGAGGGCCACCTCGAGCGCGAAGAGGGTCGTCTGGGTGAAGGCGGTCTGATGCATCAGGGCGGCGTCCTCGGTGCCCTCGGGGGCGAAGAGGACGTCGCGCACCGGGCGAGCGCGCATCGACGCGGGTCGTGGCGCCGCGTCGAGGCGGGCGCACACGGCGTCGAGGGCGTCGCGATAGACGGGGAACGCCTCGTAGAGGGCGCGGCCCATGCCGGGGCGCTGGCTGCCCTGTCCGGTGAAGAGCAGGGCGAGCTTGTCGCCACCCCGGGCCTCTCCGAGCACCAGCTCCGGCGCGGCGCTGCCCTGGGCGAGAGCGCCCAGGGCGCCCGGGAGGACGGCGCGCTCGCTCGCCACGACCACGGCCCGCCGCGCGAAGTGCGAGCGCGTGGTGGCGAGCGACGAGGCGATGTCCACGAGCGCCAGATCCGGGTGGGCCTCGAGGTGCGCCCGCAGCCGCTCGGCCTGGGCCCGCACGGCGGCCTCGGTGGTGCCCGAGACGAGCAGGGGCAACCACGGCGGGGGCGCCGCGAGCGGCTGCGGGGGCGCCGCGAGCGGCCTCGCCGGCGCCGCCGGCGCCCCATCGGCAGGGGCTTGCTCGAGGAGGACATGGGCGTTGGTGCCGCTGATGCCGAACGAGGAGACGCCGGCGCGGCGTGGACGGCCGTGGTCCGGCCACGGCCTCGGCTCGGTCAGGAGGCGGACCGTGCCCGGCGACCAGTCGACGTGCGGAGAAGGGGTGTCGGCGTGCAGGGTCCTGGGCAGGAGCCCGTGCCGCATGGCCAGGACCATCTTGATGACCCCGGCGACGCCCGCGGCGGCCTGGGTGTGGCCGACGTTGGACTTGATGGATCCGAGCCACAGGGGGTTGTCGCTGGAGCGGCCTTGTCCGTAGGTGGCGAGCAGGGCCTGGGCCTCGATGGGGTCGCCGAGGGGGGTCCCGGTGCCGTGGGCGTCGACGGCATCGACATCGCCGGCCGAGAGCCGGGCGCTCTCGAGGGCTCGACGGATGACGCGCTCCTGGGAGGGGCCGTTGGGCGCGGTGAGCCCCTGACTCTTGCCGTCCTGGTTGACGGCGGAGCCGCGGACGACGGCCAGGATGGGATAACCGTGGCGCCGTGCATCGTCGAGCCGCGAGAGGAGCAGCATCCCGGCGCCCTCGGCCCAGCCGGCGCCGTCGGCGCGGGCGGAGAAGGATTTGCAGCGGCCGTCGGGCGCGAGCCCGCGCTGGCGGCTGAACTCGATGAAGACGGTCGGGGTCGCCATGACGGTGACGCCGCCGGCGAGCGCCAGGGAGCACTCGCCGCGGCGCAACGCCTGGCAGGCGAGGTGGAGCGCCACGAGCGAGGAGCTGCACGCCGTATCGACGGCCACGGCGGGCCCCTCGAGCCCGAGGGTGTACGCGACGCGCCCGGGAGCGAGGCTGCCGCCGCTGCCGAGCGCGACATGGCCGTCGAGCCTGTCCAGCGCCGCGAGCATGCGCGCGCCGTAGTCCTGGTACATGACGCCGACGAACACGCCGGTCTGGCTGCCCTGGAGGGATCTCGGGTCGATGCCCGCGCGCTCGACGGCCTCCCACGAGAGCTCGAGCAAGAGCCGCTGCTGCGGATCGATGGCGAGCGCCTCGCGCGGGCTGATGTCGAAGAAGGCGGGGTCGAAGCGATCCGCGTCGTGGAGGAAGCCCCCCTCGCGCACGTAGCTCTTGCCCCTCGCGTCGGGGTCGGGGTCGTAGAGCGCGTCGAGCTCCCAGCCGCGGCCCTCGGGGAAGCCGGAGATGGCGTCGGTGCCGTCCCGGAGGAGCTGCCAGAGCGCCTCGGGCGTGTGCGCGCCGCCGGGGTAACGGCAGCTCATCGCGACGATCGCGATGGGCTCCTGCTCCTTCTCTTCGGCCTCCCGAAGGCGCTCGCGCGTCTCACGCAAGGCGGACGTCACCCGCTCGAGGTATGCGCGGAGCTTCTGTTCTTCGCTGTTCACTTGCCCAGTCCCATCCCGTCGAACTCCCTGTCGATCAGCGCAAAGAGCTCGCTGTTGGTGGCGGCCCGGAGGTCCTCGGAGGCGGCGGCGGTCTTCACCTCCGGGGCGCCGGCCCACGGCGACAGCACGGCCCGCAGCCGCGCGGCGATGCGCTCCCGCGCGGCGTCGCTCGGGGACATCGCGGCGAGCATGGCCCCGAGCTTGTCGATCTCGGCCAGCACGGGGGCTTCAGGCGTCGTCTCCTCCGGGACCACCACCGCCCGCAGCCGCTTCGCGAGGGCGGCGGGGGTGGGGTGGTCGAAGGCCACCGTGGCCGGCAGGCGCAGGCCGGTGGCCGCGCCGAGGCGGTTTCTCAGCTCGACGGCGAGGAGCGAGTCGAGGCCGAGCGCCTGGAGCGGACGGCCCGGCTCGACGGCGTCCGGCGCGGCGAGGCCGAGCACCGTGGCCACCTCGGCGCGCACGAGATCGAGCAGGACGCGGTCACGGCCTTCCTCGGAGAGCGAGGCGAGGCGCGCTTTCAGCGGCGGCGGCGCCCCGGCGCCGGCGGCGGCGAGGCGCCGCGGCGCGGCGCGGAAGAGACCCCGGAGCAAGGGCGGTACGGCGTCGCCGGCGTGCGGGCTCGATCCGGCGGCGCGGAAGCGCGCTGGAACCACGGACGCTTCGGGGCGGGCCAGCGCGGCGTCGAGCAGGGCGAGGCCCTCCTCGGGCGAGAGCGCGACCAGCCCGAGGCGCGCCATGCGCGCGAGGTCCACCTCGCCCAGGTGGGCCGTCATGCCGCTGCGCGCCGCCCAGAGGCCCCAGGCGAGCGAGAGGGCCGGCAGCCCTTGCGCCCGGCGGTGGTGCGAGAGCGCGTCGAGGAAGGCGTTGGCCGCGGCGTAGTTGCCCTGGCCCGGGGCGCCCAGCACGCCGGCGAGCGACGAGAACAGCACGAAGGCCGACAGGTCGAGCGCCCGGGTGAGCTCGTGCAGGTGCACCGCCGCGTCCACCTTGGGCCGGAGCACGCGATCGAGCCGCTCGGCGGTGAGGGCGTGGAGGACGCCATCGTCGAGCACCCCGGCGGCGTGGAGGACGCCGGTGAGCGGATGGTCGGGGGGCACCGAGGCGAGGAGCGCCTGCAGCGCGTCGCGGTCGGCGACGTCGCAGGCGGCCAGCGTGACGCGGGCGCCCGCCGCTTCCAGCTCGCGCTGGAGCGCCTCGGCGCCCCTGGCCGCGCGGCCCGCCCGGGACGCGAGGAGCAGGTGCCTCACGCCGTGCCGTTCGACGAGGTGCCGGGCGATCAAGGCGCCCAGCGTGCCGGTGCCCCCGGTGACGAGCACCGTGCCCTCGGGGCGCAGGGGGCGCGCCGCCGCAGGGGAGGATGCGGTCGCCCGGGCCAGCCGCGGGACACGCAGGGTCCCGCCCCGCAGGGCGAGCTGGGGCTCGTCCGCGCCGAGGGCCGCCGGCAGCGCGCGGAGCGAGGCGTCGTCGCCGTCGACGTCCACGAGGACGAGCCGTCGATCGGGGTGCTCGGACTGCGCGGTGCGCAGGAGGCCCCAGAGGGGCGCGTGGGCCAGATCGAGGGCGCCCTCGCCGGGGCGCGCAGCGACGGCGCGGCGGGTGAGCACGACGAGCCGGCAGGAGGCCAGGCGCTCGTCCGCGAGCCACGCTTGCAGCAGCAGGAGCCCTCGGCCGGCGGCGTCGCGGGCAGCCCCCGCCAGATCACCCGGGTGAGCCGTCCAGGGGACGACGACGACCTCGGGCACGCGACCGCCTCGATCGAGGGCGGCCTTGAGCGCGGCGACATCGGCGTGGCCGTCGACCTGGATCGCGGCCTGCCCGAGCGCGGCGGTCAGCCCCAGGGCGTCTGCCCCCAGCAAGGCCCAGGCGCCGCCGCTCGGCCGCGGTGGGGAGGGCAGGTCGACCCACTCGACGAGGTACAGGTCCCGGCCCTCCTGCTCCGGGAGGAACCGGTCCGCCGGCGCGCGGCGCATCGTGAACCCCTCGATGTGCGCGACCGGCAACCCGGAGGCGTCCCAGAACAGGAGATCGGCCACGGCGATGTCCTGATCGAGCCGCTCGTCGTGACGGAGCGCATGCTCGGCCCAGCAAGGCGCCGCGCGGCGGCCATACCAGACGAGGCGCTCCACGGCGAACGGCAGCCGGGGCACGTCGCTCTCCTCGAGCGGGCTCTGGGGACCGCCGTCGCCGGACGGGATCGCGCCCCTGCTCCACATCTCGAGGCCGAGGGCGTTGTCGATGAAGCCGGCGGGGAGAGGTGCGTCCTCGGTGGGGACGCCTTCGGGGGCCTCGAATCGGCCGAGCCCGGCGCCCTCGCGCGGCCGGGTGGCGCTCCGGATCCACCACCATGCGGGGCCCCAGTCGATGTGCGCCTTTCGCAGGATGTCGTCGAGGGGAGACGCGGCGGCGGAGACGCGGTCCAGGGCGCGCGGGTCCAGGGGAGCGCGCGGCTCGACGTCGCTCGGCGCGAGGCCATCGAGGACGGCCGTGGCGTGGATCGTCCACGCGCCCTCGCCGCGCGTGGCCAGGATCGCGGAGAACCCCGAGCGCCCGCCGGCGAGGGGGGTGAGCTGGACGTGCAGGCGCGCGCGGCCCTCGGGATGGTCGAAGGAGAGCGTCCTCAGGAACTGGACCTCGCGCAGCTCGATGGGCTGGCCGGGCCAGTGGGACTCGCCGACCGCGAGGAGGACCGCCAGATAGAAGGCGCCCGGGACGACGATCCGGTCGTAGACGACGTGGCTCTGGAGGTAGGCCTGGACGCCGGGCCCGATCTCCAGCGAATGCAGGACGGAGCCGTCCGGGAGGCCCGATCGGTGGCCGGCGAGGGGGTACCGACCCGCCGGCGCGGCCTGGGCCTCCGGCGCGCGTCGCGGCGCCTCGGGCCAGCAGCGCTCGCGCTGGAAGGGATAGGAGGGCAGGCGGATGCGCCGGGCGCCGAGCGGCGCAAAGAACGCGTCCCAGTCGAGCTCGTGCCCGCGGACGTGCAGGCCGGCGAGCGCGGTGAGCAGCGCCTCGACCTCGGAGCGCCCCTTGCGGAGCGCGGGCAAGAGGGCGGCGTGCGCCTGGGCCTCGTCGGACAGGCAGCCCTGGGCCATGGCGCAGAGCGCGCCGCGGGGCCCGAGCTCCAGGAAGGTGGTGACGCCTTCGGCCTCGAGGGTGCGCACGCCGTCGAAGAAGCGGACCGCCTCTCGCGCCTGGCGCACCCAGAAATCGGGCGAGCACAGCGCGTCGGCGCTCGCGCGCTGGCCGGTGACGCTGGAGACGATGGGGATGCGCGGCGGATGGTAGGTGAGCTCGCCGGCCACGCGCCGGAACGCCCCCAGCATCCCCTCCATGGCGGGAGAGTGGAACGCGTGGCTGACCTGAAGCCGCGTGGTCTTCCGCCCGAGGGCCTCGAAGCGCCTTGCCAGGGCGAGGGCCGCGTCGCGGTCGCCCGAGACGACGACCGACGAGGGTCCGTTGATCGCCGCGATGCCGACGCGCGCCTCGCGCGCTCCCCGGTCGCGGCGGGGATCCGCAGGCGCGGTCCCGTTCTCGGGGGCGGTCCCCTCGAGCGCGGCGCGGACCTCGTCCTCGGACGCCTGGAGCGAGATCATGGCGCCGCCCTGGGGGAGGGCCTGCATGAGGCGAGCGCGCGCGGCGACGAGGGCGCAGGCGTCCTCGAGCGACAGCACCCCGGCGACGTGGGCGGCCGCGAGCTCGCCGATGGAGTGGCCGAGCAAGCCGTCGGGCTTGAGCCCCCAGGCTTCCAGGAGCCGGAAGAGGGCTACCCCGAGCGCGAAGAGGGCCGGCTGCGTGAAAGCGGTCTGATCGAGCAGGGCGGCGTCCTCGGAGCCCTCTCGGGCGAACAGGACCTCACGCAGGGGCCTCTCGAGCTGCCCATCGAGGTGGCCACAGACGGCGTCGAGCGCGTCACGGAAGATCGGGAAGGCATCATAGAGGGCCCGGCCCGCGCCGGGGCGCTGGCTCCCCTGACCTGGAAAGAGGAGCGCGAGCCTGCCGCGCCCCTCGGCCTCGCCGAGCACCCCGGGGGGAGCGGGGCTGCCTCGCGAGAGGGCGCTCAAGGCGTCGAGGAGCTCCGCGCGATCGCGGGCGACGACCGCCGCCCGCCGCTCGAGGTGCGCCCGCGTGGTGGCGAGGGAGCAGGCGATGTCCACGAGCCGAAGATCGGGGCGAGCGTCGAGGTGCGCCCGCAGCCGCTCGGCCTGCGCCCGGAGGGCGGCGCCGGTCCTGGCCGACAGGAGCAGCGGCAACGCCGGCGGCAGCGCCCGAGGAGGCGCGGCCATGTCCGCCTCCCTTCCACGAGGCGCCTCCTCGAGGACGACGTGGGCGTTGGTGCCGGAGAGCCCGAACGCCGACACGGCAGCGCGGCGAGAGGCGCCGTCTTCGCGCCGCGGCCAGGGGCGCAAGGCGTCGACGACCTGGACCGGCAGGCCGTCCCAGTCCATGTGAGGATTGCGCGGGGTCGTGTGCAGCGTCGCCGGCACGCCCTCGTGACGCAACGAGGCGACGATCTTCGCCACGCCGGCGAGCCCGGAGGCGGCCTCGAGGTGGCCGATGTTGGTCTTGACCGCGCCGAGCAGCAGCGGCCGATCCGCAGGGCGCCCCTCGCCGTAGACGGCGGCCAGGGCGCGCACCTCGATGGGGTCGCCCAGCGAGGTGCCCGTGCCGTGGCACTCGACCACATCGATCTCGGCCGGGGAGAGCCGCGCGTCCTCGAGCGCGGCGCGCAGCACCTTCTGCTGGGAGGAGCCGTTCGGGGCCGTGATGCCGCTGCTCGCGCCGTCGTGGTTGACGGCGCTGCCGCGGACGACGGCCAGCACGTCGCGCCCGCGCGCGCGCGCGTCGCCGAGGCGCTCGAGGGCGAGGACCACGACCCCCTCGCCGCGGCCGTACCCGTCGGCCTGCGCGGAGAAGGTCTTGGAGCGGCCGTCGGGGGCGAGGGCGCGGGTGCGCGAGAGGAGGATGAAGGCGTCGGGGGCGTCCATCACGTGCGCGCCGGCGGCGAGGGCGAGGTCGCACTCGCCGCGGCGCAGGGCCTGACAGGCGAGGTGGAGCGCGACCAGGGAGGAAGAGCAGGCCGTGTCCACGGAGAGCGCCGGCCCCTGCAGCCCCAGGGTGAACGCCAGCCGACCCGCGGCGAACGACGGCTGCGTCCCCGTGATCACGTGCGCCTCGGCCTCGCGCGCGGCGCCCTGGAGGAGCCCACCGTGGTTCGGGCTGATCCCCACGAAGACGCCGGTCCGCGAGTCTCTGAGCGAGGCCGGGACGACGCCGGCGTCCTCGAGGGCGTGCCAGGACGCCTCGAGCAACAGGCGGTGCTGCGGGTCGATGTGCTTCGCCTCGCGGGGGCTGATGCCGAAGAAAGCCGCGTCGAAGAGCTCGACGTGGTCGAGGAACCCCGCCTCGCGGACGTAGCTCTTGCCCTCGGCCTCGGGGTCCGGATCGTAGATCTCGTCCATGCTCCAGCCGCGGCCCTGCGGGACGGGGCCGACCGCGTCCGTCCCGTGCTGCAGCAGGCGCCAGAGCCCTTCGAGATCGACGACGCCGCCGGGGAGACGCAGGCCCACGCCGACGATCGCGATGGGCTCGTCGCCCGAGCCGGGTCGGGGCTCGGCGCGGGCGATCCCCTCGTCGCGCGGGGGGTGGCCGAGGGCCGAGGCGAGGACCTCCTCGAGGAGGAAGCGCGCGACGTGGTGGGGCGATGGGTGGTCGAAGGCCAGCGTCGCCGGCAGGCCGACGCCCGTCGTCCGCTGGAGCCGCCGGCGGAGCTCCACGGCCATCAGCGAGTCCAGGCCGAGGTGGGTGAAGCCCGCGTGCGGGTCCAGGCGGGAGGGGTCGGGATGGCCGAGGACGGCGGCCGTCTCCGCCAGCACGAGCAGGAGGACGTGGCGGAGACGCTCGCGCTCGGCGAGGCCCTCGAGCCGGGAGAGCAGCTCGGCCCCCGCGGGCGCCGAGGACAGCGCCGCGAGGGCGGCCTGGGCCTCCGGGATTTCGCGCAGCAGCGGGCGCGGACGCGCCGCGGTGAAGGTGGGGGCGAAGCGCGTCCAGTCGATGTCGGCGACGGTGAGGGTGGTCTCGTCGTGGTCCAGCGCTCGCTGCAGGGCCGCGAGGGCGAGGTGGGGCGCCATCGCGGCCACGCCGCGGCCGCGGAGCGCCTCTCGCGCTGCGGGGTCCGCCGCCATGCCGCCGCCGGCCCACAGGCCCCAGGCGATCGAGGTGGCCGGCCGCCCCAGGGCGCGGCGCTGCTCGGCCAGCGCGTCGAGGAAGGCGTTGGCCGCCGCGTAGGCCCCCTGCTGGCTGCTCCCCCAGACGCCCGCGATGGAGGCGAAGAGGACGAAGGCGTCGAGGGGCGCGCCGCCGAGCAGGTCGTCGAGGTGCTGCGCGCCGAGGGCCTTGCCGGAGGCGACGTCCGCGAGCTCCGCCAGGGTGATCTCGGCCAGCGGGGTCTGCTCGGCGACGCCCGCGGCGTGCACGACGGCGCGGAGGGGATCTCCTCCGGCCGTGAGGCGCTGGAGCAGGGTCGCGAGCGCCTCGCGATCGGCCGTATCGCAGGCAGCGAGGGTGACGCGGGCGCCGAGGGCGGTGAGCTCGGCCTCGAGCTCGGCCGCTCCGGGGGCGCCCTGCCCGCGGCGGCTGGTGAGGACGAGGTGCTCGGCGCCGTTCCGGGCGAGCCACCGGGCCACGTGCGCGCCCAGGCCCCCCGTGCCGCCGGTGACGAGCACCGTACCGCGCGGCCGCCAGGAGCGCGCGGCGGGCGTTTCGCGGAGCGGTGCTCTGACCAGCCGTCGCGCGAACAGCCCGGAAGCGCGCAGCGCGAGCTGGTCCTCGGCGTCGCGACCGCCGAGCGCGGCGGCGAGCCGCTCGGCCATCGTCTCGTCCAGCTCGCCGGCGACGTCGATGAGCCCACCCCACCGCCCGGGGTGCTCCAGCGCGACCGCGCGGCCGAGCCCCCACGAGAGCGCCTGCAGCGGGCGCGCGAGGCGGTCGGAGCGCCCCGTGGAGACCGCGCCGCGCGTCAGCAGCCACAGCGGCGCCTCGATCGCCGTGTCCCCCAGCGCCTGCGCGAGCGCGAGCGTGAGGGCGAGCCCCCGGGGCAGCCCGCCGTGCTGGGCCAGCGGGGTCTCGTCGAGGGCGAGGAGCGAGAGCACGCCGCGCGGCGCGATCCCCTCCCCGAGCGCCTCGCGCAGCCGCGCCGCGAGGGCAGCCCGGTCGAGCTCGCGCCCGTGCACCGGCACCGGCACGACCGTCGCGCCGCTCTCCGCGAGCGCCCGGCGGGCGAGGCGCGCGACGTCGTCGTCCCGACCCGGGTCGACCAGCAGCCAGGTCCCGGAAAGGTCGCTCCGCGAGGCGCCGACCAGGGGCCTCCACACGCCGCGATAACGCCAGCCGTCGAGGGTGCTCTGCTCCGCTCGCCGCCGGTGGAAGGTCGAGAGCGCGGGCAGCAGGGTGGCCAGCGAAGCGCGTTGCTCCTCCCCCTCGATGTGCAGCGCCTCGGCGAGGGAGCCGAGATCCGCCCGCTCGACGGCCCCCCAGAAGCCGCTCTCGGCGGACGACGACGGGCTGGCGGCCACGCCGGCGCTCGAGCTCCCGGGAGCCTCGAGCCAGTAGCGCTCACGCTGGAACGCGTAGGTGGGCAGCATCACCCGCTGGCCCCTGGGCAGGACCTTCGTCCAGTCGAGGGAGCGCCCGTGGACGCAGAGCTCGCCGAGCGAGAGGAGGAAGCGCCGGAGATCGCCCTCGCCACGCCGCAGCGTGCCCACCACCACCGCCGAGACCCCCGACGACTCGAGCGTCTCGCGCAAGGCCAGCGTCAGCACGGGGTGGGGGCTGACCTCGACGAAGAAGCGATGGCCCTCGGAGGCGAGCCGGCGCGCTGCGTCCGCGAAGCGGACCGTCTGCCGCAGGTTCTGGTACCAGTACCCGGCGTCGAGCTCGGCGCCGTCGAGCCAGCCTCCGCTCACGGTCGAGCAGAGCGGCACGGCGGACGAGCGCGGCGCGATCCCCGCCAGCGCGCCCAGGAGCTCGTCGCGGAGGACCTCCACCTGGGCGCTGTGGGACGCGTACGCGATGCGCACCTTGCGCGCGAAGATCTGCGCGGTCGCGAGCTCCTCCAGCAACGCGTCGAGCGCGCCCGGATCGCCGGAGACGACCGTGGAACGAGGGCTGTTGAGCCCTGCGATGGTCAGCCGCGCTCCCCGGCGCCTCAAGCGCTCTTCGAGCTCGGCCGCGGGCAGCTCCACGGCGGCCATGGCGCCCTCGCCGGCGAGCCGGGCGAGCGCGCGGCCGCGCAGCGCCACCACCTTGGCGGCGTCCTCGAGCGACAGCGCGCCGGCCACGCAGGCCGCGGCGATCTCGCCCTGGCTGTGGCCGACCACGGCGTCGGGCTCGACGCCCATCGAGCGAAAGAGCGCGGCGAGCGAGACCATGCAGGCGAAGAGCGCCGGCTGCACCACCTCGTCCCGATCGAGCGAGGGGGCGCCCGCTGCGCCGCGCAGCACCGCCGGCAGCGAGAAGCCCACGTACGGCGCGAGCGCGCGCCCGCAGGCCTCGATGCGCTCGCGGAAGACCTCGGAGGTCTCGAGCAGCGGCTGCGCCATCCGGGCCCACTGCGAGCCCTGCCCCGGGAAGACGAAGACGAGCTTGCCCTGGGTCCTGGCCTCGCCGGCCACGACGTGAGCGGCGGGCTTGCCGGAGGCGACGGCGTCGAGCGCCTCGAGGACGGTCGCGCGGTCGTCCGCGACGATCATCGCCCGTCGCTCGAAGTGCGACCGGGTGGTGGCGAGGGAATACGCGACGTCCAGGAGCCCGAGGTCCGGACGGGCATCGAGGTGCGCGCGCAGCCGCGCGGCCTGGTCCCGCAGCGCCGCTTCCGTGCTCCCGGACACGAGCAGGGGCAACGCCGGCGGCAGCGCGGCGGAGGGCTCGGCCTGGGCCGTCGGCTCCCCCGGCGGAGCCTCTTCGAGCAGGACGTGGGCGTTGGTGCCGCTGATGCCGAACGAGGAGACGCCGGCGCGGCGGGGAGCGCCGCCGGCCTCCCAGGGCACGGCCTCGGTCAGGAGGCGGACCGTGCCAGGGGACCAGTCGACGCGGGGAGAGGGGGTGCTCGCGTGCAGGGTCCTGGGCAGGAGCCCGTGCTGCATGGCGAGCACCATCTTGATGACCCCGGCGATCCCCGCGGCGGCCTGGGTGTGGCCGAGGTTGGACTTGATGGATCCGAGCCACAGCGGGTTGTCCCTGGAGCGGCCCTGTCCGTAGGTGGCGAGCAGGGCCTGCGCCTCGATGGGGTCGCCGAGGGGGGTTCCGGTGCCGTGGGCCTCGACGGCATCGACGTCGCCGGGGGAGAGCCCGGCGCTGTCGAGCGCCTGCTGGATGACGCGCCGCTGGGAGGGCCCGTTGGGCGCGGTGAGGCCCTGGCTCTTGCCGTCCTGGTTGACGGCGGAGCCGCGGACGAGCGCGAGGATCGGGTGGCCGTCTCGGCGGGCATCGCCGAGCCGCGCGAGGAGGACCATGCCGGCGCCTTCGGCCCAGCCGGCGCCGTCCGCGTCGGCGGAGAACGCCTTGCAACGGCCGTCGGGCGCGAGCCCGCGCTGGCGGCTGAACTCGATGAAGGAGGCCGGCGTCGGCATGACGGTGACGCCGCCGGCGAGCGCCAGGGAGCACTCGCCGCGGCGCAACGCCTGGCAGGCGAGGTGGAGCGCCACGAGCGAGGAGCTGCACGCGGTGTCGATGCTGACGGCGGGCCCCTCGAGCCCGAGGGTGTAGGCGATGCGCCCGGAGGCGACGCTGGTGGTGCTGCCGGTCCCGATATGGCCCTCCAGCGCGTCCGGCGTCTGGAACAGGCGCGCGCCGTAGCCCTGATCGATGACGCCGACGAAGACGCCCGTGCGGCTTCCGTGCAGGGAGGCGGGGTCGATGCCGGCGCGCTCGACGGCCTCCCACGAGAGCTCGAGCAAGAGCCGCTGCTGCGGGTCCATGGCGACGGCCTCGCGCGGGCTGATGTCGAAGAACGCGGGGTCGAAGCGGTCGGCGTCGTGGAGGAAGCCCCCCTCGCGCGCGTAGCACGTGCCCTCCCGGTCCGGGTCGGGGTCGTAGAGCGCGTCGGTGTTCCAGCCGCGGTCCGAGGGGAACGCGGAGATGGCGTCGGTGCCGGCCAGGAGCAGCTCCCAGAGCGCCTCGGGGGTGTGCGCGCCGCCGGGGTAGCGGCAGCTCATCGCGACGATCGCGATGGGCTCCCGTCCGCTCGCCTCGACCTCGCGCAGACGCTCACGGGCCTGGTGCAGCTCGTAGGTCACCCGCTTGAGGTAGCCACGGAGCAACTCCTCATTTGCCATGCACATCTCCCTGCACGCCGAGCTCCTGCTCGATGAAATGAATGAGCTCGGCGTCGGCGGCCGACTCGATCTGCTCGCGAAGGGACGCGTCGGCGGGCTTCCCCTCGGCGCTGGTCAGCTTCGACAGGAGCGCCTGCAAGCGGCTGGCGAGGCTCGCCCGGGCGACGTCGTTCGAGGCGATCGCCGGGAGGGCGGCCTCCAGCCTGTCGAGCTCTGCGAAATCGAGGGCGGCCGCCGTCGCCTCGTCCTTGAAGAGCTCCGCCTTCAGCCGTCGCGCGACGTCGAAGGGGGTCGGGTGGTCGAAGAGCAGCGTGGCCGGCAAGCGCAAGCCGGTGGCAGCGGCGAGGCGGTTCCGCAGATCGAGGGCCATGAGCGAGTCGAGCCCGAGCTGCGCGAGCGGACGCCTGGGCGTGACCGCGCCCGGCGCCGCGACGCCGAGGACGGTGGTCGCCTCGGCGCACACGAGCTCGGTCAGGGCGTGGTCGCGGCCCTCGTCGGAGAGCGCGGCGAGGCGCCGCTTGAGCGAGGCCGGCGCGGCGGCGTCGGGGCCCCGTCGAGCCGGCGCGCGCAGGAGGTCGTGGAGGAGGCCGCGGAGCAAGGGCGGCAGCGCCTCGGCGTCCCCGTCCAGGTTGAACCGCGCCGGGACGAGGGATGCGTCGGATCGCCCGAGGGCGGCGTCGAAGAGGGCGAGGCCGTCCTCCAGCGACAGCGCGCCGACGCCCTGGCGAGCGATGCGGTGGATATCCGCGTCTCCGAGCTGGGCCGTCATGCCGTGGCGCTCGACGAATCGGCCCCAGGCGAGCGAGGTGGCGGGCAGCCCTTGCGCCCTGCGATGATGCGAGAGCGCGTCCAGAAAGGCGTTGGCCGCGGCATAGCTGCTCTGGCCCGGGCTGCCGAGCACGCCGGCGAGCGAAGAGAAGAGGACGAAGGCGGAGAGAGGGAGCCCCCGGGTGAGCTCGTGCAGGTGGAGCGCGGCGTCCACCTTGGGTCGCAGGACGCGGTCCACCCGCTCGGGGGTCAGGGCGCTCAGGACTCCATCGTCGAGCGCCCCGGCGGCGTGGATGACCGCCGTCAGCGGGCGGTCGTCGGGGACCGAGGCGAGCAGCCGGCTCACCTCGTCGCGATCCGCCCCATCGCAGGCGACCAGCGCGACGCGGGCGCCCGCGGCGGTGAGCTCGCGCTCGAGCGCCTCGGCGCCCTCCGCGGCGCGCCCGCGGCGCGAGGCGAGGAGCACGCTGCGCACGCCGTGCCTGGCGACGAGGTGCCGGGCGATCACGGCGCCGAGCGCGCCCGTGCCCCCGGTGATGAGCACGGTGCCGTCGGGGCTCAGGGGGCGGACCGCCCCGCCGGACGAGGCGGCGATCCGCGCGAGCCGCGGGACGAGCAGGGCCCCGCCCCGCACGGCGAGCTCCGGCTCGCCGGAGGCGATGGCCGCCGGCAAGACGCGGCGTGAACGCTCGCTGTCATCAAGGTCGACCAGGGCGAGGGCTCGATCCGGGTGCTCGGTCCGGGCCGCTCGCACGAGGCCCCAGAGCGGGGCGCTGGCCAGGTCGAGGACGCCGTCCTCGGGCCGCGCGCCGACGGCGTGGCGGGTGAGCAGGACGAGCCGCGACGACGAGAACCGCTCCTCCGCGAGCCAGGCCTGAAGGAGCGCGAGCCCCCGATGGGCGGCCTCGTGGGCCGCGGAGGCCGAGCCACGGGCCTCCTCCGTCCAGAGGAGGACGACGACGTCGGGCAGGGGCTCGCCCCGGGCGAGCGCGGTCGTGAGCGCGGCGAGGTCGGCGAATCCGGCGACCCGGAGCGCGGCGGCGCCGACGTCGGCGGAGACGCCGCCGTCGCCGGCCGCCCCGAGCGCCGCGGAGAGCCCCACGGCATCGGCGCCGAGCAGCGCCCAGCGCCCCGCGGGGCGCGGGGCGTCCGCCTCGGGCAGCGCCGTCCAGTCGACGCGGTGGAGCGCGTCGTGGCCGGCGGGAGCGACGTCGGCGCGCCGCTTCGGCGCGTCGAGCCAGTAGCGCTCGCGCTGGAAGGCGTAGGTGGGCAGCGCGACGGAGCGCGCGCCGAGGGGGGCGAAGAACGCCCTCCAGTCGAGCTCGTGCCCGCGGGCGTGCAGGCCGCCGAGCGCCCGGGTGAGCGTCTCGATCTCGGGGCGGCCCTTGGCGAGGACCGGCAAGAAGGCGGCGCGGGCCTGGGCCTCGTCGGACAGGCAGCCCTGGGCCGCGGCGCAGAGCACGCCGCGCGGTCCGAGCTCGAGGAAGGTCGTGACGCCTTCCGCCTCGAGGGCGCGCACGCCGTCGAGGAACCGCACGGCCTCCCGCGCATGGCGCACCCAGCGCTCGGGCGAGCGCAGCTCGTCCCCGGAGGCGCGCTGTCCGGTGAGGTTGGAGACGATGGGGATGCGCGGCGGATGGAAGGTGACCCCGGCGGCGACCTGTCCGAACGCCTCCAGCATCGCGTCCATGCGAGGGGAGTGGAAGGCGTGGCTGACCCGCAGCCGCGTGGCGCTGCGGCCGAGGGCCTCGAAGTGCTCCGCGACCTCGGCCACCGCGTCCTGGTCGCCCGAGACGACCGTGGAGAGCGCGCCGTTGATCGCCGCGATGTCGATCGCCTCGTCGCGCCCGGCGAGGACGGCGCGGACCTCGTCCTCGGACGCCTGGAGCGAGATCATGGCGCCGCCCGGGGGGAGGGCCTGCATGAGGCGAGCGCGCGCGGAGACGAGCGTGCAGGCGTCCTCGAGCGACAGCACGCCCGCCACGTGGGCGGCCACGAGCTCGCCGATGGAGTGGCCGAGCAAGACGTCGGGCGTGAGCCCCCAGCCCTCCAGGAGCCGGAAGAGGGCCACCTCGAGCGCGAAGAGCGCGGTCTGGGCGAAGGCCGTCTGGTCGAGCAAGGCGGCGTCGTCCGAGCCTTCGTCCGCGAACAGGACGTCGCGCAGCGGCCGGCGCAGCGCCGGCGCGGGCCAGGGCGCCGGCGTGGGCCGGGACTCCGCGATCTCGAGGTGGTCACAGACGGCGTCGAGGACCTCCCGGAAGGCGGGGAACGCCGCGTACAGGGCGCGGCCCATGCCTGGACGCTGGCTCCCCTGACCCGTGAAGAGCAGGGCGAGCGAGCCCCGGGTCCGGACGTCGCCCGTCACCACGTCGGGGGCCGAGCTCCCGCGGGCCAGGGCGCCGAGGCCTTCGAGGAGGGCCGCGCGGCCGCTGGCGACCACCGCGGCCCGCCGCTCGAAATGCGACCGCGCGGTGGCGAGGGAGGCGGCGACGTCGACGAGCTCGAGGTCCGGGCGGGACTCGAGGTGGGCGCGCAGCCGCTCGGCCTGCGCCACGAGCGCCTCTTCGGTCCTGGCCGACACGAGCACGGGCAACGCCGGAGGCAACGGCGTCGTGGGCTCGATCGGCGCGGCCGCTCGGGCAGGCGGGGCCTCCTCGAGGATGACGTGGGCGTTGGTGCCGCTGATGCCGAAGGAGGAGACGCCGGCGCGGCGCGGGCGGCCGTCGGGCTGCCAGGGGGTGGGCTCGGTGACGAGGCGGAGGCTGCCCGAGGACCAGTCGACGTGAGGCGAAGGGGGATCGGCGTGCAGGGTCCTGGGCAAGAGCCCGTGCTGCATGGCCAGGACCATCTTGATGATCCCGGCGACGCCCGCGGCGGCCTGGGTGTGGCCGACGTTGCTCTTGATGGAGCCGAGCCAGAGGGGCCTGTCCTCGGAGCGGCCCTGACCGTAGGTGGCGAGCAGGGCCTGGGCCTCGATGGGGTCGCCCAGGGGGGTCCCGGTTCCGTGGCTCTCGACCGCGTCGATCTCGCCCGGGAAGAGCCGCGCGCTCTCCAGGGCCTGACGGATGACGCGCTGCTGGGCGGGGCCGTTCGGCGCCGTGAGGCCCTGGCTCTTGCCGTCCTGGTTGACCGCCGAGCCGCGGATCAGGGCGAGCACGGGGAGGCCGCGGCGCCGGGCATCGTCGAGCCGCGCCAGCAGCAGCACCCCGATGCCCTCGGCGAAGCCGGTGCCATCCGCGTTCGCAGAGAACGCCTTGCAACGGCCGTCGGGGGCGAGCGCGCGCAGGCGGCTGAACTCGATGAACGGGGCCGGCGTCGCCATGACGCAGACCCCGCCGGCCAGGGCGAGGGAGCACTCCCCCTGGCGCAGCGCCTGGCACGCGAGGTGGATCGCCACGAGCGAGGAGCTGCACGCGGTGTCGATGCTGATGGCGGGCCCCTCGAGCCCGAGGGTGTAGGCGATGCGACCCGAGGCGACGCTCGCCGTGCTGCCGATGCCGAGGTGGCCCTCGAGCTCGTGCGGCGTGTCGAGCACGCGCGCGCCGTAGTCCTGGAAGCTGATGCCCACGAAGACGCCGGTCGGCTCGCCACGGAGGGAGGCGGGGTCGACGCCGGCGCGCTCCAGGGCCTCCCACGAGGCCTCGAGGAGCAGCCGCTGCTGCGGGTCGATGGCGACGGCCTCGCGAGGGCTGATGCCGAAGAACGCGGGGTCGAAGCGGTCGGCGTCGTGGAGGAAGCCCCCCTCGCGCACGTAGCTCTTGCCCCTGTCGTCGGGGTCGGGGCTGTAGAGCGCGCCGACGTCCCAGCCACGCTCGGACGGGAAGGTCGAGATGGCGTCGATGCCGTCCCGGAGCAGCTCCCAGAGCTCCTCGGGGGTGCGGACGCCGCCGGGGTAGCGGCAGCTCATCGCGACGATGGCGATCGGCTGGCCGTCGAGGGCCTCCGGGACGGGAGCGGGTGCGCCGGCGACCTCGACCTCGTGGCCGAACAGCTCCTCCTGGATCCGTCGCGCGAGGGCGGCGGGCGTGGGCTGGTCGAAGAGCAGCGTGG
The DNA here is from genome assembly GCF_051369805.1 of Sorangium sp. So ce1036. Taxonomy (NCBI): domain Bacteria; kingdom Pseudomonadati; phylum Myxococcota; order Polyangiales; family Polyangiaceae; genus Sorangium; species Sorangium sp. So ce1036. The sequence goes on along the minus strand of NZ_JBBMOX010000002.1, from coordinate 366,882 downwards.
CGGGCAGGCGCAAGCCGGTCGTGCTCTCCAGGCCGGTGCGCAGCTTGAGGGCCATCAGCGAGTCGAGGCCGACCTCCCGGAGCGGGCGGTCGGGGCCGAGGTCGTTCAGCGCCGCGACGCCCAGGAGGGCGCCCACCTCGGAGCGCACGAGATCGAGCAGCGCACGGCTGCGATCGGCGTCGTCGAGGGCAGCGAGGCGCTGCTTCAGCGACGACGACGCGTCGGGGCCGGGGTCGAGCGCGCCGGGGCCGGGGTCGAGCGCGCCGGGGCCGGGGCCGAGCGGGCCGGGGCCGGGGCCGAGCGCGCCGGGGCCGGGGTCGGCGGCGGGCCGATCCGCGGCGCGGACGAGGCCTCGGAGCAGGCGCGGCAGCGCGTCGGGGTCCCCCTCCGCGTGGAAGCGCGCCGGCACGAGGGCGGCGTCGGGCCGGGCCAGCGCGGCGTCGAGGAGGGCGAGGCCGTCCTCGGGCGCGAGCGCGGCGACGCCGAGGCGGGCGATCCGCGTCAGGTCGGCGGGGCCCAGGTGATCGGTCATGTCGCTGCCCCTGGCCCAGGGGCCCCAGGCGAGCGAGACGGCGGGCAACCCTCGGGCCCGGCGGTGATGGGCGAGCGCGTCGAGGAAGGTGTTGGCCGCGGCGTAGTTGCCCTGACCCGGGACCCCCAGCACGCCGGCGAGCGACGAGAAGAGGACGAAGGCGGAGAGGTCGAGCGCCCTCGTGAGCTCGTGCAGATGGAGGGCTGCGTCCACCTTGGGCCGCAAGACGCGGTCGATCCGCTCGGGGGTGAGGGAGAGCAGCGCGGCGTCGTCGAGCACCGCCGCGGCGTGGATGACGCCCTTCAGCGGGCGATCGGGGGGGATGGCCCCGAGCAGCCGCTCGAGCGCCTCGCGGTCCGCGACGTCGCAGGCGGCCAGCGTGACGCGAGCTCCCGCGGCGGTGAGCTCGCGCTCGAGGCGCTCGGCCCCCTGCGCGGCGCGACCCTGGCGCGAGGCGAGGAGGAGGTCCCGGACGCCGTGCCTCGTGACGAGGTGTCGCGCGATGACGGCGGCCAGCGGGCCCGTCCCTCCGGTGATGAGCACCGTGCCTTCCGGGCCCCAGGCTCCGCGCGCTGCCGCATCCGAGCCGCGGTCTTGCCGCGCGAGCCGGGGAGCGAGCAGCTCCCCGTCGCGCACGGCGAGCTGCGCTTGCCCGGAGGCGAGGGCGGCCGGCAGGCGGCGCAGGGACGCCCCGTGCTCGTCGACATCGACGATCACGAGCGGGCGCTCGGGGTGCTCGGACTGGGCCGCGCGGACCAGGCCCCAGAGGGGGGCGTGGACCAGGTCGACGACGTCCTCGTCGGGTCTCGTGGCGATGGCGCGGCGGGTGAGCAGGACCAGCCGGCAAGGCGAGAGGCGCTCCTCGGCGAGCCAGGCTCGCAGCAGCGAGAGCCCCCGGCGCGCGGCGTCGCGGGCCGCGGGCGCCGGGTCGTCGCCGCGGTCGGCCATCCAGGGGACGACGACGACCTCGGGCAGGGGCTGGCCCGGGGTGAGCGCGGCCCTGAGCGCGGCGAGATCGGCGTGATGGACGACCGGGACCGCGGCCGCCTGGAGCGCCTCGCGCCACCGGACGTCGTCGGCCCCGACCAGCGCCCACGGCCTCGCCGCCGGCGGCGCCACGCGGGTGGGCAGCGCCGCCCACTCCATGCGGTAGAGCGAGCCGACGAGCTCGGCGCCCGGCGGCGGGCGATCGGCGGGGATCGCGCCGGCGCTCGGGGCCCTGGGCGCGTCGTGCCAGTGGCGCTCGCGCTGGAACGCATAGGTGGGCAGCGGGATGCGTCGCGCGCCCAGGGGGGTGAACCAGGCGTTCCAGTCGAGCTCGTGCCCGCGGGCGTGCAGGCCGCCGAGGGCCGCGGTGAGCGTCTGGACCTCGGGCGCTCCGCCGTGGAGCGCGGGCAAGAGCGCGGCGCGCGCCTGGGCGTCGTCGGACAGGCAGCCCTGGACCATGGCGCAGAGCGCGCCGCGAGGCCCGAGCTCGAGGAAGGTGGCGACGCCTTCGGCCTCGAGCGTGCGCACGCCGTCGAGGAAGCGCACCGCCTCCCGCGTGTGGCGCACCCAGTACTCGGGCGAGGCCAGCTGCTCGGCGGTGGCGCGCGCGCCGGTCACGTTCGAGATGACGGGGATGCGCGGCGGGTGGAAGGAGAGCCCGCTGACCGTGCGGCGGAGCGCGTCGAGCATTCCTTCCATGCGAGGGGAGTGGAAGGCGTGGCTGACCCGCAGGCGCGTGGTCTTGCGCCCGAGCGCCGCGACGTCCCGCGCGATCTCGACGACGGCGTCCTCGTCCCCTGCGATGACGGTGGACCGGGGGCCGTTGACGGCGGCCACGGAGACACGGTCCCCGCGCCCCACGAGCAGGGGTGCGATCTCGGCCTCGGAGGCGTGGAGCGAGACCATGGCGCCGCCCTGGGGGAGGGCCTGCATGAGGCGAGCGCGCGCGGCGACGAGGGTGCAGGCGTCCTCGAGCGACAGCGCGCCGGCGACGTGGACCGCCACGAGCTCGCCGAGGGAGTGGCCGAGCAGGAAGTCGGGCTGGAGCCCCCAGCGCTCGAGCAGGCGGAAGAGCGCCACCTCCAGCGCGAAGAGGGCCGTCTGGGTGAAGGCGGTCTGGTCGAGCAGGGCGGCGTCGTCCGAGCCCTCGTCCGCGAACAGGATGTCGCGCAGAGGCCGGCCGGGCGCCTCCTGGGATCGCGCCGCGTCGAGGTGGGCGCAGAGGGCGTCCAGGGCCTCCCGGAACGCGGGGAAGGCCTCGTAGAGGGCGCGGCCCATGCCGGGGTGCTGGCTCCCCTGTCCGGTGAAGAGCAGGGCGAGCGGGCCCCGGGCCTTGACGTCGCCGACGATCCCATGGGGACCGGGGTTGCCCCGGGCGAGGGCGCCCAGGGCGTCGAGGAGCGCGTCGCGGTCCCTGGCGACCACCACCGCCCGCCGCTCGAAGTGCGTGCGCGCGGTGGCGAGGGAACAGGCGATGTCCACGAGCCGGAGGTCGGGGTGGAGATCGAGGTGCGCCCGGAGCTGCTCCGCCTGGGCCAGCAGGGCGGGCTGGGTCCTCGCCGACACGAGCACCGGCAGCACCGGCGGGATCCCGGGAGCAGGCTCGGCCTGCGTCGGTCGCGGGGCGGCGGGGGCCTCTCCGAGCAGGACGTGGACGTTGGTGCCGGAGAGGCCGAAGGCCGACACGCCGGCGAGGCGGGGGCGGCCGTCGTCACGGCGGGGCCAGGGCAGCAGGCGGTCCACCACCCGGACCGGCAGGGTCTCCCAGTCGATGTGCGGGTTGCGGGGGGTGGTGTGCAGCGTCGCCGGCAGGGCCTCGTGGCGCAGCGACGCGACGATCTTGGCGACGCCGGCGAGCCCGGCGGCCGCCTCGAGGTGGCCGATGTTGGTCTTGAGCGCGCCGAGCAGGAGCGGGCGGTCCGCCTCGCGCGCGGCTCGTCCGTCGCCGTAGACGGCGGCCAGCGCCTGCACCTCGATGGGGTCGCCCAGCGAGGTGCCCGTGCCGTGGCACTCGACGACATCCACGTCGGCCGGCGCGAGCCGCGCGTCGTGGAGCGCGGCGCGCAGCACCTTCTGCTGGGAGGTGCCGTTCGGCGCGGTGATGCCGCTGCTGGCGCCGTCGTGGTTGACGGCGCTGCCGTGGACGACCGCCAGGATGTCGCGCCCGCGGGCGCGGGCGTCGTCGAGGCGCTCGAGGGCGAGGACGACGGCGCCCTCCCCGCGGCCGAACCCGTCGGCGGCGGCGGAGAAGGTCTTGGAGCGGCCGTCGGGGGCGAGGGCGCGCATGCGCGACAGGAGCACGAACGCGTCGGGCGCCGCCATCACCTGGACGCCGGCGGCGAGGGCCAGATCGCACTCGCGACGGCGCAGGGCCTGGCAGGCGAGGTGCAGCGCCACGAGCGAGGAGGAGCAGGCGGTGTCCACCGCGAGCGCCGGCCCTTGCAGCCCCAGGGTGAAGGCGAGCCGCCCCGCGGCGAACGAGGCCGGCGTGCCCAGGACGGCGTAGGCGTCGGCCTCCTGGGAGCTGCCCTGGAGGAGCGCGTAATCGCTCGCGCCGATGCCCACGAAGACCCCTGTCTGGGAGTCCTTGAGCGAGGCCGGGACCACGCCGGCGTCCTCGAGGGCCTGCCACGCGACCTCGAGCAGGAGCCGGTGCTGCGGATCGAGGTGCCTGGCCTCGTGGGGACCGATGCCGAAGAAGCCGGCGTCGAAGAGGTCGACGCGGTCGAGGAAGGACGCCTCGCGGACATAGCTCTTGCCCCTGGCGTCGGGGTCCGGATCGTAGACGTCGTCGGTCTTCCAGCGGTCTTCCGGGAAGGGTCCCGTGGCGTCGATGCCCTGCGCCAGGAGGCGCCAGAGCCCGGCGAGATCGACGACGCCGCCGGGGAGCCGCAGGCCCAGACCGATGATGGCGAGGGGCTCGTCGCTCGGCGAGGGCGCGCCCTGGGGCGCCGCGGGGGCTGCCGCGGCGCGGGGGAGCTGGCCGGGGGCCTGCGCGAGGGACGCGCGCAGGAGGCCCGCGACGCGGTGGGGCGAGGGGTGGTCGAAGGCCACGGTCGCCGGCAGCCGCACGCCGGTCGCGTGCTGGAGCCGCCGGCGGAGCTCGATGGCCATCAGCGAGTCGAGGCCGAGGGTCTTGAAGCCCGCGTGCGGGCTGACGCGCGAGGGGTCGGGGTGGCCGAGGACGGCGGCCGTCTCGCCGCGGACGAGGTCGAGCAGGAGGCGGTCCCGCTCGGCCTCGGACAGGACGGCCAGCCGCTGCTTCAGGCTCGACGGCGCCTCGCCCCCTGCGCCGGCGTCGCGCTGGAGCCTGGCGCGGAGGAGACCTCGAAGCAAGGGCGGCACGGCGGCGGACGGCGCGCTCCACGCGGCGGTGTCGAAGCGCGCGGGGATCAGCGTGGCGTCGGGGCGCCCCAGGGCAGCGTCGAGGAGGGCGAGGGCGTCCTGGGACGCGAGGGGAACCAGGCCCAGCCGGTGCATGCGCGCGCGGTCGGCGTCGGAGAGGCGCGTGAACATGCCGCTCTCGGCCCAGGGGCCCCAGGCGAGGGAGAGGGCAGGGAGCCCGAGGACGCGGCGCCGGCTCGCCAGCGCGTCGAGGGAGGCGTTGGCGGCCGCATAGCTCGCCATCCCGGCGCCGCCGAGCACGCCGGCGGCCGAGGAGAACAGGACGAAGGCGGCGAGGTCGAGGTCCTGGGTGAGCTCGTGCAGGTGGAGGGCCGCGTCGATCTTGGGTCGCAGGACGCGGCCCACCCGCTCGGGCGTGAGCGAGAGGAGGACGCCGTCGTCGAGCACGGCGGCGGTGTGGACGACGCCGGTCAGCGGGTGGTCCGGGGGGACGGACGCGAGCAGCCGCTGCAGCGCATCGCGGTCTGCGACGTCGCAGGCGGCCAGGCGGACGTGAGCGCCCGCGGCTTCCAGCTCGCTCCGGAGCGCCTCCGCGCCCGGGGCGGAGCCCCCCTGACGCGAGGTGAGGAGGAGGTGGCGGACGCCGTGCCGGACGACGAGGTGCCGGGCGACCAGGCCGCCGAGCGGGCCGGTGCCGCCGGTGACGAGCACCGTGCCCTCGGGGTTCAGCGGGCGGGTCGTCGCGTCGGGGGACGCGGTGACCCGCGCGAGCCTCGGGACGCGCAGGGCCCCCTCGCGCAAGGCGAGCTGGGGCTCGCCGGAGGCGAGGGCGGCGCGCAGGGCGCGGAGCGACGCGCCGCGATCGTCGATGTCGACGAGGACGAGGGGGCGCTCGAAATGCTCGATCTGGGCTGTGCGCACCAGCCCCCAGAGGGCGGCGGGGGCGAGGTCGAGGCCCCCCTCGCCGGGCGTCGTGGCCATGGCGCGGCGGGTGATGAAGACGAGGCGGCAGGGGGCGAGGCGCTCGTCCGCGAGCCAGGCCTGGAGGAGCGAGAGCCCCCGGTGGGTCGCGTCGTGGACCGCCTGGGCGACGTCACGGGCCTCGTCCATCCAGGGGACGGCGACGACGTCGGGGATGCGCTCGCCGCGGGTGATGGCGTCCTGAAGCGCGGCGAGGTCGGGGTAGGCTTCCAGGCGGGCCGCAGCCGCGTCGACGTCGGCCGGGGCGCCGCCTTCGCGGGCTCCTCCGAGCGCCGCGGCCAGCTCGAGGTCGTCGTCCCCGAGGCACGCCCAGCGCTCCGCGCGAGGCGGCGCCGGGGGGGTGGGCAGCGGCACCCAGTCCACGCGGAGGAGCGCGTCGTGGTGCGCGGCGCGCGCGCGGCGGATCTGCTCCGGGGAGACGGGTCGTGTGACGAGGGCGTCGGCGGACGCGACCGGCTCGCCCGATGCATCCGCGAGGGCCAGCGAGACCGCGCCGTTCCCGTCACCGCGGGACATGCGGACCCGGAGGGCGGAAGCTCCGGTGCGGTGCAGGGACACGCCCGCCCAGGAGAACAGGAGCGACACGGTGCCTTCACGGCCGGGCTCGAGCGCGAGGGGGTGAAGGGCGGCGTCGAGCAGCGCCGGGTGGAGGCCGAAGCGGGCGGCGTCCCGCGCGGGACCATCGGGGAGGCGGACCTCGGCGAAGAGGTCGTCTCCGCGCTTCCAGGCGGCAACGAGGCCCTGGAAGTCGTGGCCGTAGGCGACCCCTGTGTCCGCGAGGCGGTCGTAAAAGCCATCCAGATCGAGCGGCTCTGCGCCGGCGGGCGGCCAGTCGCGCAGGTCGAAGGGCGTCGCGTCGGCGGCGGGGGCGAGCGCGCCCGTGGCGTGGCGGGTCCAGCGGGTGTCGTCGTCGCCTTCCGGGCGGGCGTGCAGGGTCAGCGACCGCCGCCCCGCCTCGTCCGGGGCGCCGACGGAGAGCTGAAGATGGACGCCGCCCCGGGGCGGCAGCGCGAGCGGAGCCTCCAGCGTGAGCTCCTCGATGCGGCCGAGCCCGGCGTGGCGGGCGGCGGCGAGCGCGAGCTCGACGAAGGCGGTGCCGGGCAAGAGGACCGTCTCGAAGACCGCGTGGCCGGCGAGCCAGGGGTGGCCCTCGAGCGACAGGCGCCCGGTGAAGAGCAGCTCGCCGGTGGTCGCGAGGACCACGGCGGCGCCGAGCAGCGGGTGGTCGGCGGCGCCGAGGCCGGCCGAGGTCACCTCCGCGCTGCGGGGCTCGGGCGCCGCGAGCCAGTAGCGCTCGCGCTGGAAGGCGTACGTGGGCAGGAGCACCCTCTGGCCGGCGGGCAGGACCTTGGTCCAGGCCAGGGCCAGGCCGTGGGTGTAGAGCTCCGACAGCGAGAGCAGGAGACGGCGGAGGTCGCCCTCGTCGCGCCGCAGCGAGCCGACGGCGGCAGCCGGGGTGCCGGAGGCATCGAGCACCTCCTGCACCGCCAGCGTGAGCACCGGGTGGGGGCTGACCTCGACGAAGAAGCGATGTCCGTCGGCCAGGAGCGCCTGGGCGGCGTCCGCGAAGCGGACGGTCTGCCGGAGGTTCTCGTACCAGTAGCCGGCGTCGAGCGCGGCGCCATCGAGCTTGTGGCCGTGCGCCGTGGAGTAGAACGCAAGGGTGGATGAGCGCGGCGCGACGCCAGCGAGGCAATCCAGGAGCTCCTCGCGGATCGCTCCACCTGCGCGCAGTGCGAGGCGTAGTCGACGCGGACCTTGCGGGCGAAGACGTGCGAGGACCCGAGCTCGTCGAGCAGCGCGTCGATGGCGTCGGGCTCGCCCGAGACGACGGTGGAGCGAGGGCTGTTGACCGCGGCGATGGAGAGCCGCTCCCCCCAGCGCGCGAGGCGCCCTTCGAGCTCGGCGGCCGGGAGCTCCACGGCGGCCATGGCGCCCTTTCCTTCGAGCCGGGCGAGCGCGCGGCTGCGCAGCGCGACCACCCTGGCGGCGTCCTCGAGGGAGAGCGCGCCCGCCACGCACGCGGCCGCGATCTCGCCCTGGCTGTGGCCGACGACCGCGTCGGGCTCGACGCCCATCGAGCGCCAGAGCGCGGCCAGCGAGACCATCATGGCGAAGAGCGCCGGCTGCACGACGCTGGCCTGCTGGAGCGCGGGGGCGCCCTCCTCGGCGCGGAGCACGTCGAGCAGCGACCAGTCGACGTGAGGAGCCAGCGCGCGGGCGCAGGCCTCGATGTGCTCGCGAAAGACCTCGGAGCTCTCCAGGAGCGCCCTGGCCATGTGGGGCCACTGCGAGCCCTGCCCGGGAAAGACGAAGACCACACCCCCGCGGACGGCCGCCTCGCCGAGCACGGCGCTCGGCGCGGCGCGGCCCTGCGCGAGGGCGTCCAGCGCCTCGAGGAGCGCCGCGCGGTCGCTCGCGACCGCCACGGCCCGTTGCTCGAAGTGCGTCCGGGTGGTGGCGAGCGAATGGGCGACGTCCGGCAGCGCGAGATCGGGGTGGGCCTCGAGATGGGCCCCTAGCTCGGCGGCCTGCGCCTGCAGGGCCGCGTCGGTCTTGCCCGACACCGGGAACAACAGCCACGGCGGCGGGGCCGCAGGCGCTTCCTCCAGGGCCGCAGGTGCTTTCTCCAGGGCCGCAGGCGCTTTCTCCAGAGCCCCAGGCGCCTTCTCCAGGGCCGCAGGTGCTTTCTCCAGGGCCGCAGGCGCTTCCTCCAGCACGACATGGGCATTGGTGCCGCTGATGCCGAAGGAGGACACGCCGGCGCGCCGCGGCCGGCCGTTCGGCTCCCAGGCCACCGGCTCGGTCAGCAGGCGGACGGTCCCCTGAGACCAGTCGACCCTGGGCGAAGGCTGCTCGGCGTGCAGCGTCCTCGGCAACAGCCCGTGTTGCAGGGCCAGGACCATCTTGATGACGCCCGCCACCCCCGCCGCGGCCTGGGTATGGCCGAGGTTGGACTTGAGGGTGCCCAGCCAGAGGGGCCTGTCGTCGCCACGCTCCTGACCGTACGTGGCCAGCAGCGCCTGGGCCTCGATCGGGTCCCCGAGCGTGGTCCCCGTGCCGTGGGCCTCGACGGCGTCCACGTCGGCCGGCGACAGCCCGGCGCTGGCCAGGGCCTGGCGGATGACGCGCTGCTGCGCGGGGCCGTTCGGCGCGGTCAGGCCCTGGCTCCTGCCGTCCTGGTTCACCGCCGAGCCGCGGACGACCGCGAGGACCGGATAGCCGTTTCGCTGTGCGTCCTCGAGCCGCGCCAGCAGCAGCATCCCGACCCCTTCGCCCCACGACGTGCCGTCGGCGTTCGCGGAGAACGCTTTGCAGCGCCCGTCGGGCGCCAGCGCCCGCTGCCGGCTGAACTCGATGAACGTCGTCGGCGTCGCCATCACCGCGACCCCGCCCGCGAGCGCCAGCGAGCACTCCCCCTGCCGCAGCGCCTGACACGCCAGGTGGAGCGCCACCAGCGACGAGCTGCACGCCGTGTCGACCGTGACCGCGGGGCCCTCGAGCCCCAGCGTGTACGCGATGCGCCCCGACGCCACGCTCGCGGCGCTGCCGATGCCGACATAGCCCTCGAGGGCGTCCGGGGCCTGCAGCAGGCGCGCGCCGTAGTCGCTGTACATGACGCCTGCGAAGATGCCCGTCTGGCTGCCGTGGAGAGAGGCGGGGTCGATGCCGGCGCGCTCGACGGCCTCCCAGGAGGTCTCGAGGAGCAGGCGCTGCTGCGGATCGATGGCGAGCGCCTCGCGGGGGCTGATGCCGAAGAACGCGGGGTCGAAGCGGTCGGCGTCGTGGAGGAAGCCCCCCTCGCGCACGTAGCTCTTTCCCAGGGTGGCGGCGTCGGGGTCGTAGAGGCCGTCGAGATCCCAGCCGCGGCCTTCGGGGAAGGTGGAGATCGCGTCCCCGCCGCGCTGGAGCAGCGCCCAGAGCTCCTCGGGGGTGCGGACGCCGCCGGGGAAACGGCAGCTCATGCCGACGATGGCGATGGGCTCGTTGCGAGCGGCTGCTGAGGAGACGGCGGACGAGGAGACCGCCTTGGTGTCGGAGCCGAGGATCTCCCCCTCGAGCCGCCGGACGAGGGCAGAGGGGGTGGGGTGGTCGAAGAGCAGCGTGGCGGGCAGGCGCAGGCCGGTGGCGGCGCCGAGGCGGTTGCGCAGCTCGAGGGCCATCACGGAGTCGAGGCCGAGCTGCTGGAGCGGGCGGCCGGGATCGACGGCGGTCGGCGCCGTGAGACCGAGGACCACGGTGACCTCGGCGCGGACGAGGTCGAGGAGGACGCGGCTCCGGCGCTCGTCGGACAGGGCAGCGAGGCGCTGCTTGAACGTCGACGGCGCGCCGTTGGCGCCCGCGGCGTCCCGACCCGCGCTGGCGCGACCCGCCTGGCGCAAGCGGGTGTCGCCGGCGCCGGGCAGCGCCCTGCGCCTCGCGCGGGGCGGAGCGCCAGCGCCGGGGGGCGTCGTCCGCTCCAGGCGGCGGAGCGCATCGTGATGCGAGGCGAGCGCGCTCTTGATCTGTTCCGGGGAGGCGGGCCTCGTGCGGAGGGCGTCGATGGATGCGACGGGCTCGCCCGCGGCGTCGGCGACGGTCAGCGAGACCGCGCCGTTCTCCTCCCTTCGAGAGAGGCGCACGCGCAGGCTGGACGCTCCGGTCGCGTGCAGGGACACGCCCGCCCAGGAGAAGGGGAGCACGATGTTGCCCGTGCGATTCCAGATCTCCAGCGCGAAGGCGTGGAGGGCGGCGTCGAGCAGCGCGGGGTGGAGGTCGAACTGGCCGGCATCCTGGGCGGGACCTTCGGGGAGGCACACCTCCACGAACAGGTCGTCTCCGCGCTTCCAGGCGGCAGCGAGGCCCTGGAAGTCGTCGCCGTACGCGAGCCCCGCGCCGGCGAGCTGCTCGTAGAGGTCGTTCAGATCGAGCGGCTCTGCGCCGGCGGGCGGCCAGGCGCGCAGGTCGAAGGGCGTCGCGTCGGCGGCGGGGGCGAGCGCGCCCGTGGCGTGGCGGGTCCAGCGGGCGTTGTCGTCGCCTTCCGGGCGGGCGTGGAGGGTCAGCGACCGCCGCCCCGCCTCGTCCGGCACGCCGACGGAGAGCTGAAGATGGACGCCGCCCCGGGGCGGCAGCGCGAGCGGAGCCTCCAGCGTGAGCTCCTCGATGCGGCCGAGCCCGGCGTGGCGGGCGGCGGCGAGCGCGAGCTCGACGAAGGCGGTGCCGGGCAAGAGGACCGTCTCGAAGACCGCGTGGCCGGCGAGCCAGGGGTGGCCCTCGAGCGACAGGCGCCCGGTGAAGAGCAGCTCGCCGGTGGTCGCGAGGACCACGGCGGCGCCGAGCAGCGGGTGGTCGGCGGCGCCGAGGCCGGCCGAGGTCACCTCCGCGCTGCGGGGCTCGGGCGCCGCGAGCCAGTAGCGCTCGCGCTGGAAGGCGTACGTGGGCAGGAGCACCCTCTGGCCGGCGGGCAGGACCTTGGTCCAGGCCAGGGCCAGGCCGTGGGTGTAGAGCTCCGACAGCGAGAGCAGGAGACGGCGGAGGTCGCCCTCGTCGCGCCGCAGCGAGCCGACGGCGGCAGCCGGGGTGCCGGAGGCATCGAGCACCTCCTGCACCGCCAGCGTGAGCACCGGGTGGGGGCTGACCTCGACGAAGAAGCGATGTCCGTCGGCCAGGAGCGCCTGGGCGGCGTCCGCGAAGCGGACGGTCTGCCGGAGGTTCTCGTACCAGTAGCCGGCGTCGAGCGCGGCGCCATCGAGCTTGTGGCCGTGCGCCGTGGAGTAGAACGCAAGGGTGGATGAGCGCGGCGCGACGCCAGCGAGGCAGTCCAGGAGCTCCTCGCGGATCGCCTCCACCTGCGCGCAGTGCGAGGCGTAGTCGACGCGGACCTTGCGGGCGAAGACGTGCGCCGACTCGAGCTCGTCGAGCAGCGCGTCGATGGCGTCGGGCTCGCCCGAGACGACGGTGGAGCGAGGGCTGTTGACCGCGGCGATGGAGAGCCGCTCCCCCCAGCGCGCGAGGCGCCCTTCGAGCTCGGCGGCCGGGAGCTCCACGGCGGCCATGGCGCCCTTTCCTTCGAGCCGGGCGAGCGCGCGGCTGCGCAGCGCGATCACCTTGGCCGCGTCCTCGAGGGAGAGCGCGCCCGCCACGCACGCGGCCGCGATCTCGCCCTGGCTGTGGCCGACGACCGCGTCCGGCTCGACGCCCATCGAGCGCCAGAGCGCGGCCAGCGAGACCATCATGGCGAAGAGCGCCGGCTGCACGACGCTGGCCCGCTGGAGCGCGGGGGCGCCCTCCTCGGCGCGGAGCACGTCGAGCAGCGACCAGTCGACGTGAGGAGCCAGCGCGCGGGCGCAGGCCTCGATGTGCTCGCGAAAGACCTCGGAGCTCTCCAGGAGCGCCCTGGCCATGTGGGGCCACTGCGAGCCCTGCCCGGGAAAGACGAAGACCACACCCCCGCGGACGGCCGCCTCGCCGAGCACGGCGCTCGGCGCGGCGCGGCCCTGCGCGAGGGCGTCCAGCGCCTCGAGGAGCGCTGTGCGGTCGCTCGCGACCGCCACGGCCCGTCGCTCGAAGTGCGTCCGGGTGGTGGCGAGCGAATGGGCGACGTCCGGCAGCGCGAGATCGGGGTGGGCCTCGAGATGGGCCCCTAGCTCGGCGGCCTGCGCCTGCAGGGCCGCGTCGGTCTTGCCCGACACCGGGAACAACAGCCACCGCGGCGGGGCCGCAGGCGCTTCCTCCAGGGCCGCAGGTGCTTTCTCCAGGGCCGCAGGCGCTTTCTCCAGAGCCCCAGGCGCCTTCTCCAGGGCCGCAGGCGCTTCCTCCAGCACGACATGGGCATTGGTGCCGCTGATGCCGAAGGAGGACACGCCGGCGCGCCGCGGCCGGCCGTTCGGCTCCCAGGCCACCGGCTCGGTCAGCAGGCGGACGGTCCCCTGAGACCAGTCGACCCTGGGCGAAGGCTGCTCGGCGTGCAGCGTCCTCGGCAACAGCCCGTGTTGCAGGGCCAGGACCATCTTGATGACGCCCGCCACCCCCGCCGCGGCCTGGGTATGGCCGAGGTTGGACTTGAGGGTACCGAGCCAGAGGGGCCTGTCCTCGCCACGCTCCTGACCGTACGTGGCCAGCAGCGCCTGGGCCTCGATCGGGTCCCCGAGCGTGGTCCCCGTGCCGTGGGCCTCGACGGCGTCCACGTCGGCCGGCGACAGCCCGGCGCTGGCCAGGGCCTGGCGGATGACGCGCTGCTGCGCGGGGCCGTTCGGCGCGGTCAGGCCCTGGCTCCTGCCGTCCTGGTTCACCGCCGAGCCGCGGACGACCGCGAGGACCGGATAGCCGTTTCGCTGTGCGTCCTCGAGCCGCGCCAGCAGCAGCATCCCGACCCCTTCGCCCCACGACGTGCCGTCGGCGTTCGCGGAGAACGCTTTGCAGCGCCCGTCGGGCGCCAGCGCCCGCTGCCGGCTGAACTCGATGAACGTCGTCGGCGTCGCCATCACCGCGACCCCGCCCGCGAGCGCCAGCGAGCACTCCCCCTGCCGCAGCGCCTGACACGCCAGGTGGAGCGCCACCAGCGACGAGCTGCACGCCGTGTCGACCGTGACCGCGGGGCCCTCGAGCCCCAGCGTGTACGCGATGCGCCCCGACGCCACGCTCGCGGCGCTGTCGATCCAGACGTGGCCGTCGAGGGTGTCGGACGCCTGGAACGAGCGGGCGCCGTAGTCGTGGTACATCATGCCGACGAAGACGCCGGTCTGGCTTCCGTGAACGGACACGGGGTCGATGCCGGCGCGCTCCAGGACCTCCCAGGAGGTCTCGAGGAGCAGGCGCTGCTGCGGATCGACGGCGTGCGCCTCGCGGGGGCTGATGCCGAAGAACGCGGGGTCGAAGCGGTCGGCGTCGTGGAGGAAGCCCCCCTCGCGCACGTAGCTCTTGCCCCTTGCGTCGGGGTCGGCATCGTAGAGCTCATCGAGGTTCCAGCCGCGGCCCTCGGGGAAGGCGGAGATCGCGTCCCCGCCGCGCTGGAGCAGCGCCCAGAGCTCCTCGGGGGTGCGGACGCCGCCGGGGAAACGGCAGCTCATCGCGACGATGGCGATGGGCTCGTTGCTCGCGATCCCCGGGGCCGAGGCCGAGCGAGGGAGCGCCGAGGAGGAGGCGGCCTCGCCGCGATGGCCGTCGATCTCCGCGCGCAACCGCCGGACCAGGGCGGAAGGCGTGGGGTGGTCGAAGAGCAGCGTGGCGGGCAGGCGCAGGCCGGCGGCGGCGCCGAGGCGGCTGCGCAGCTCGACGGCCATGAGGGAGTCGAGGCCGAGCTCCTGGAGCGGGCGGCCCGGCTCGATGGCGTTCGGCTGCGCGAGGCCGAGGACGGTCGCCGCCTCGGTGAGGACGAGGTCGAGCAGGGCGCGGTCGCGATCGGCGCCGGACAGGGCGGCGAGGCGTTGCCGCTGGGCCTGTGGCCCGCCGGCGCGGCCGGCGACGGGGCGCCGCGCCGTGGCGTGGACGAGACCTCGGAGCACCGGCGGCGGCGCGAAGGCGCCCCGGCCCGCGCTGGAGGGCCCCGAGGCCGCAGCGTCTCGACCCATGTCGATGCGCGCCGGGACGAGCAGGGCGTCGGGGCACCTCAGGGCCGCATCGAGGAGCGCGAGCGCGTCGTCGGACGAGAGCGCGCCCATGCCGGAGCGCGAGAGCCGCGCGAGGTCGGCGTCGGCGAGGTGCGAGGTCATGCCGCTGCGGTCGGCCCAGTAGCCCCAGGCGAGCGAGGTGGCCGGCAGTCCGTGGGCCCTGCGATGATGGGAGAGGGCGTCGAGGAAGGTGTTGGCCGCGGCGTAGTTGCTCTGGCCCAGGGTGCCGAGCACGCCGGCGATCGAGGAGAAGAGCACGAAGGCGGAGAGATCGAGCGTCTTCGTGAGCTCGTGCAGGTGGAAGGCCGCATCCACCTTGGGTCGCAGGACGCGGTCGATGCGATCCGGGGTGAGGGACAGGACGACGCCATCGTCGAGCACCCCGGCGGTGTGGACGACGGCGGTCAGCGGGTGGTCGTCGGGGATGGAGGCGAGCAGCCGCTCCAGGGCGTCACGATCGGCGGTGTCGCACGCGGCGAGCGTGACGCGCGCGCCCGCGGCGGCGAGCTCGGCCTGAAGCGACTCGGCGCCTCGCGCGGAGGGGCCCTGACGAGAGGCGAGGAGGAGGTGGTGGACGCCGTGCCGTTCGACGAGGTGGCGGGCGACCAGCGCGCCGAGCGTGCCCGTGCCGCCTGTGATGAGCACCGTGCCGTCGGGGTCGAGCGGGCGGGCGGCGGCGCGGCTCGCCCCTTCCCGGACGCCGGCGAGCCTCGGGACGTGCAGGGCTCCGCCGCGCAGGGCGAGCTGGGGCTCGCCGGACGCGAGCGCGGCGGGCAGCGCGCGCAGGGACGCCTCGGCGTCGTCGAGGTCGATGAGGAACAGGGGATGATCGGGGTGCTCGGACTGAGCCGAGCGCACGAGGCCCCAGAGGGGGGCATGGACCAGATCGACGACGTCCTCGTCGGGCCGCGTGGCGACAGCGCGGCGGGTCAGCAGGACGAGCCGGCTCTCGGCGAGGCGCTCGTCCACGAGGCAGGCCTGGAGGAGCGCGAACCCCCGCTGGACGGCGTCGTGAGCGGCCTCTACGACGTCGACGACCTCGATCGCGCGCGAGATCCAGGAGATGACGACGACCTCGGGCGCAGGCTCGCCCCGGTCGAGAGCCTCCCTGAGCGCGGCCAGATCGGCGTGCCGCTCGACGCGGGCCGCGGCCGTGCCGGCGCGGGTGGGGACGCGGCCTTCGCGGGGCCCTCCGAGCGCGGCGAGCAGTCCGCCGTCGTCGGCCCCGAGCACGACCCAGCGCCCGGTGAGCGGCGCGGGGGTGGCGCTGGGCAGGGGTGACCAGCCCAGGCGATAGAGCGCATCGAGCCGCGAGGCGCGGGCGCCCTGGAGCTGTTCCCTCGACGCAGGCCTCGTGCGGAGGGCGTCCACCCGCGCGACCGGCTCCCCCGCGGCGTCGGCGATGGCCATCGAGACCGCGCTGTCCCCAGCGCGGCGTGAGAAGCGCACCCGCAGGCGGGTGGCCCCGGTCGCGTGAAGGGACACGCCCGCCCAGGAGAACGGGAGCGATACCTCGTCCGGGCCGTGCGTCGCGAGCAGGAGCGCGTGGAGGGCCGCATCGAGCAAGGCCGGGTGGAGGCCGAAGCTGCTGGCCTCCTGCGCGGGAGGCTCAGGGAGCTCGACCTCGGCGAACACGTCGTCTCCGCGCGTCCAGGCGGCCAGGAGCCCCTGGAAGTCGTGGCCGTAGGCGAGCCCTGCGCGGGCGAGGCGGTCGTAGGCCCCGTCCAGATCGAGCGCCGAGGCGCCCGCAGGCGGCCACTCGTGCAGGTTGAACGGGGGCGCATCGGAGGCCGGGGCCGCGCGCCCGAGCGTGCCGGTGGCGTGCCGGATCCACGGCGCGTCGGGCGGGGCGCCGTCGACGTGGGTCGGGCTCCGGCGTTCGCCGCTCGCGTCGACGTGGGTCGGGCTCCGGCGTTCTTCAGGGCGCGCGTGGATCACCAGCGATCGGCGCCCCGCCTCGTCCGGGGCGCCGACGGAGAGCTGGAGATGAACGGCGCCCGTTGGCGGCAGCGACAGCGGGGTCTCCAGCGTGAGCTCCTCGACACGGGCCTGGCCCACATGGTGAGCTGCGACGAGCGCGAGCTCGACGAAGGCCGTGCCGGGCAGGACGACGACATCGAAGACCGCGTGGCCGGCGAGCCAGGGGTGGCTCTCCAGCGACAGACGGCCGGTCAGGAGCAAGCCGCCGGTGTCGGCCAGCCGGACCGCGGCGCCGAGCAGGGGGTGATCGGCGGGGGAGAGGCCCGCGGAGGCCACGCCGGCGCGAGGGGCCTTGAGCGCATCGAGCCAGTAGCGCTCGCGCTGGAAGGCGTAGGTGGGCAGCGGCACCCTCCGGCCGTCGGGCAGGATCCTGGTCCAGTCGAGGTCGAGGCCGCGCGTGTGGAGCTCGGACAGCGAGAGGAGGAACCGCCGGGGATCCCCCTCGTCCCGCCGCAGCGAGCCGACGGCCGCGGCGGGAGCTCCCGACGCCTCGATCGCTTCCTGCACCGCCAGCGTGAGCACCGGATGGGGGCTCACCTCCACGAAGAACCGATGTCCTCCGGAGAGGAGCCGCTGCACGGCGTCGGCGAAGCGGACCGTCTGTCGCAGGTTCCGGTACCAGTAGGCGGCGTCGAGCTCGCTTCCATCGAGCTTGTCGCCGCTCACCGTCGAGTAGAGGGCGAGGGTCGCCGGGCGCGGCGTCGTCCCCGCGAGCTCGGCCAAGAGCTCCTCGCGGATCGCCTCCACCTGGGCGCAGTGCGAGGCATAGTCGACGCGGATCTTGCGGGCGAAGATGTGCGCGGCCGCGAGATCGCGGAGCAACGCGTCGACGGCGTCCGGATCGCCCGAGACGACGGTGGAGCGAGGGCTGTTGACCGCGGCGATGGACAGCCGCTCTCCCCAGCGCGCGAGGCGCCCTTCGAGCTCGGCGGCCGGGAGCTCCACGGCGGCCATGGCGCCCTTTCCTTCGAGCCGGGCGAGCGCGCGGCTGCGCAGCGCGACCACCTTGGCCGCGTCCTCGAGCGACAGCGCGCCCGCCACGCACGCGGCGGCGATCTCGCCCTGGCTGTGGCCGACGACCGCGTCCGGCTCGACGCCCATCGAGCGCCAGAGCGCGGCCAGCGAGACCATCATGGCGAAGAGCGCCGGCTGCACGACGCTGGCCTGCTGGAGCGCGGGGGCGCCCTCCTCGGCGCGGAGCACGTCGAGCAGCGACCAGCCGACGTGGGGAGCCAGCGCGCGGTCGCAGGCCTCGATGCGCTCGCGAAAGACCTCGGAGCTCTCCAGGAGCGCCCTCGCCATCTCGGGCCATTGCGATCCCTGTCCCGGAAAGACGAAGACGAGCGCGCCCCGCGCCCTGGCCTCGCCGAGCACCGTCGATTCGGGGGCGAGGCGACCGTCGGCGAGGGCGCTCAGGGCGTCGAGGAGCGCCGCGCGGTCGCGCGCGACCACCGCCGCCCGCCGCTCGAAGTGCGTCCGCGTGGTGGCGAGGGACCAGGCGATGTCCGCGAGCCGAGCCCCCGGGTGCCGATCCAGGTGCGCGCGCAGCGCGTCGGCCTGCGCCCGCAGGGCCGCGTCCGTCTTGCCCGACAGGAGCAGCGGCAGCGCCGGCGGCGCCTCCGCGCGCGCCGCCGGCTCGGACCCACCGGCCGAATGCAGCGCTTCCCACCTCACCGGCGCGCCGGTCACATGGAGGGCTCCCAGCGTGTCCAGCATCACCTCTCGCTCGTCCTCGTCGCGGCGGAGCGACGGCAGCACGACCCCGTGGAGGCCGGAGCGGCGCAGGTTCGACTGGATGGCGTGGAGGGCGATGGGATGCGGGCTGATCTCGACGAAGGTGCGGAATCCCTCCTGCAGGAGATGATCGATCGCCGTCGAGAACAGCGCCGGATCACAGAGATTCCGGACCCAGTGGTGCGCGTCGAAGCGCTCGCCCGGGAGCACCGATCCGGTCACTTCGGAGGCGACGGGGAGGGTCGCGTCGCGGGGCCGCACCTCGCGGAGCGCCTCGAGCAGCTCCTCGCGCAGGCCGTCGACCATGGGGCAATGGGGCGCGGCGTCCGTCGCCACGCGGCGGCAGAAGACGCCCCGGCGCCCGAGCGCCTGGAAGACGGCGTCGAGCGCGCCCGGCTCGCCCGCCAGCACCGTCGAGTCGGCGCTCTGCTGGATCGCGCGGAAGAGGCGCCCCTCGGCGCCGCGCAGCGCCTCGGCGGACTCTTCCCATGACAGCCCGACGACGCCCATGACGCCTCTTCCCCGGAGCTGCCCGAGGACGCGCGCATAGGCGCAGACGATCCGCATCGCGTCGTCGAGGCTCAGGACGCCGGCGACATGAGCCGCCGCGATCTCGCCGATGCTGTGGCCCACGACGGCCGCGGGCCGGACCCCCAGGGCGCGCCACTGCGCCGCGACGGCGATCTCGGTGGCCACGATGGCCGGGAAGCCGACGTCGATTCCATCGAGCCGCGAGCCCTGCCGATCGGCCGTCAGCTCGTCCACGAGGGACCAGCCGAGGTGCCGCTGGATCAGGCGGCTGCACCGCTCGATCGCGGCCCGGAACACGGGCTCGCGGTGCAGCAGCCGGAGGCCCATGCCGGGCCACTGCGACCCCTGACCGCCGAAGACGAAGACCACGTCGGCCGCGGCGCCGGGCTCCGCTCGACCCGCCGACACGCCCACCTGCGTCCGTCCGTCGAGGAACCCTCGCAGGCGTCGCCTGAGCTCGTCGGTGGAGCGCGCGGTCACCGCGAGCCGATGCGCCCCGGCCTCCTCTGGGCTCGCGGCTCGAGCCCAGACGAGCGACGAGGACGCGCTGCCCTCGGGCGGCGCCGTGGTCTCCAGCCACCGCTCCGCCTGCGCCCGCAGCGCCCCGGGGCTCTCGGCCGAGAGGGGGAGGAGCTCGACCCCGGGCGACGACCACTCGGTCAGCACGACGTGGCAGTTCGTCCCTCCCATGCCGAAGGAGCTGACGCCGGCCAGGAGAGGCCGATCCGGGGCCGGCCACGGGCCGAGGGCGCGCGTCACCGCGAGCTTCAGATCGGAGAGCGGGATATGGGGGTTCGGCTCCTCGAAATTGAGGCTGGGCGCGAGCTCTCGGTGCTTGATGCAGAGCGCCACCTTGAGCAGGCCGACGATGCCTGCGGCGCCTTCCAGATGACCGACGTTGGTCTTGGCCGAGCCCACGAGCAGCGGGCGGTCGGGGGGCCTCGCCTCCCCGAGCACCGCGCCGAGCGCCGCCGCCTCGATGGGATCGCCGAGCTGCGTCCCGGTGCCGTGCAGCTCGACATACTGGACGTCGGCAGGATCGACGCCTGCCCGCCGGTACGCGAGGCGCAAGCCCGCCTCCTGCGCCAGCGGATTGGGGGCGGTCAGCCCGTGGGTCTCGCCGTCGTTGTTCACCGCGCTGCCGCGGATGACGCAGTGGATGGGATCCCCGTCCGCGATGGCGCGCGAGAGGCGCTTCAGCGCCACCACGCCGCCGCCCTCGCCGCGCACGTAGCCGTTCGCCCGCGCGTCGAACGTGAAGCACCGGCCGTCCGGGGACAGGCCGCCGAACTTGGACATCCCGATCGTGCTCTCCGGGATGATGTTGAGGTTCACGCCCCCCGCGAGGGCGAGCGTGGACTCGCCGCGCCGCAGGCTCTCGCAGGCCAGGTGGACGGCGACCAGCGCCGCCGAGCACGCCGAGTCGATCGCCATGCTGGGGCCGTGCACGCCCAGCGTGTACGAGACGCGGTTCGCGATGATGCTGCGATGATGCCCCGTCACCGTGTGCTGCGTGATGGCCTGAAGATCGTGCTGATAAAGCAGCGTCGCGTAGTCGTCCCAGATGGAGCCGAAGAAGACGCCGGTCTGGCTGCCCTTCAGCGTCCTCGGGACGATCCCGGCGTCCTCGAGGGCCTCCCAGCTGAGCTCGAGCATGAGCCGCTGCTGCGGGTCCATGGCGGCGGCCTCACGGGGCGAGATGCCGAAGAACATCGGATCGAAGCCGTCGATCCGGTCGAGGAACCCTCCCCAGCGGGTGTTCATCTTGCCGGGGGCGGCGAGGTCGGGATCGAACAGCGCGTCCGGGTCCCACCGCTCCCTCGGCGCCTCGGTGATCGCGCTCACCCCGCCTCGAAGCAGCCGCCAGAAGGCCTCCGGGCTCGCGGCGCCCGGGAGGCGACAGGCCATGCCGATGATCGCGATGGGCTCGTCCTCGAGGTGTGGACGCTCCTGCGCGAGCGCTCCGCGCTCGCTCGTCCCGCCGGCCAGGTGACGCGCCAGGGCCTCGGGGGTCGGGTGTTGCCAGATCAGGAGGGGGGACAGGGGGCGTCCGAGCGCCCGGGCCAGGTCCGCGAGGAGCTCCGTCGCCCCGCGTGAGTCGAGCCCATGACGGCTGAACCGCTCGCGGAGATCGATCGACCGCGGATCGATGCTCAGCCGCTCCCCGAGACGGGATGCGATCAAGGCGCGGAGCTCGCCCTCCGCCAGCGACGTCGCCCTCGAATCGGCGTGCTCGTCCGTCATGATGCTACCCGAGTGTCGCGCACAGGACTCATCCCATCGACGGGGGCGACATAAGACATGGTGTCATGAAAGGTAATGCGTAACCTCACGATCGCGACCTGCCGACTTGACATCCTTCGTCTGTGCGCTAGCTACCGAGGCCCACGGACTGCTTGATCCTGGCTGAAAGCATGTATCGCAGTCTGCCCGAGCAATTGACACATGATCGAGCAGCGCTCAAGCGACGCGACATAACTTAACAAAAATTCATACCGATGTTCACGAGGATGTGTGTTTGATTCGCGGCCACGTCTGCTACGTCTGCTTCGGCTCGAAGGCGACCTGAGATCGCAAAATTCGAGCGTATGAATGGAGAGATCCATGCACGTCGGGATGGGAGTCATTTTTCAGGCCGAGGATGAGGGGCGCACGGATGGCGACGTCTATCGCAATGAGCTTCGTCTGGCGGACCTGGCCGAGCCGCTCGGCTTCGACTCGATCTGGGGTGTGGAGCATCACTTCACGGGGCACACGGTGTGTCCCGACGTACTGCAATATTTGAGCTATCTCGCAGGGCGCACGCGGCGGGTCCAGCTCGGCTCGATGGTGGTGGTGCTGCCGTGGCACCAGCCGATGCGGGTGGCCGAGCAGGCGGTGATGCTCGACCACCTGAGCGACGGGCGCTTTCTCTTCGGCATCGGGCGGGGGCTCGGGCGCGTCGAGTTCGAGGGGTTCGGGGTCCGGCAGGAGGATAGCCGCGAGATCTTCGCCGAGGCGGCGCAGATGATCTTGCAGGGGCTCGAGCGCGGGTACTGCGAGTTCGACGGCAAGTTCGTCAAGCAGGTGAGGCGCGAGCTCCGGCCGCGCCCCTTCAAGTCGTTTCGCGGCCGCACGTACGCTGCGGCCGTGTCTCCCGAGTCCTCCGCCGTCCTGGCCAGGCTCGGCATCGGCATGCTGATCATGCCGCAGAAGCCCTGGGACGTGGTGGCGGCCGAGCTCGGCGAGTACCGGCGCATCTTCCGGGAGGTGAACGGCGTCGAGGCGCCGCCGCCGATCGTCGCCGGCTGGGTCCTCTGCGACGACGACGCGGCGCGAGCGCGCAAGCACGCCGTCGAGCACATCGGCGGCTACTGGAGCTCACTGGTGCGGCATTACGAGCTCGTGGGGGATCATCTGACGAAGATGCGGGGGTATGAGAGCTACAGGACGTTGCAGGAGATGATGAGCGCTCCGGGGGGCATCGACATGATGACGGAGTTCTTCGTGAACCTGCAGAGCTTCGGGACGCCGGAGCAGTGTTACGAGAAGATTATGGATATCAAGCGGCGCTCCGGCGCCGGGGCGTTCGTGGGGGTCTTCAGCTATGCTGGGATGCCCTACGACGTTGCAGAGAGGAGCCTCCGGCTCTTCGCCTCCAAGGTGATGCCCCGGATCAAGGCTCAGGGGCCGGCGTAGCGCCGCTCGACCGAGAGGGCGCGAGGACTCCGTTCGGGCACGCGGCGTCCTCGTCGCGGGGCGACTCCTCCTCGCTCCTCGTCGGGGCGGGCTGGGCGGCGCGCACGAGAGGAGCGGCGGCGAGCGCCAAGAAGTGGCTTTACAGAGCGCGCAAATGGTGGATCATCTCCTCGCCGAGGTGCTCCGCGAGGCCGGCGTGCCACCCGGCGTGTTCAGCTCGAGACGATCCGGATCGGCAGGGCGGGCCTGCAGGGAGGCGCGGACATGAAGCTGTTTCGGTTTGCGGGCGGTGGCGGGCCGCGCCTCGGGATCGAGGACGAGCGGGGAGAGCGCCACGACCTCACGGCGGCGTCCCCGGAGGCGTTCGCGTCCGTCGCCTCGTGGCTCGCCTTGCCCGATCCCCTCGGCGCGGTGCGCGACGCGCGCGCGCGCGCCACAGCCCACCCCCTCCCGCCCGACGTCCCGCTGCTCGCCCCGATCGACGGGCAGGAGGTCTGGGCGGCGGGCGTCACCTACGAGCGCTCGCGCGAGGCGCGCAAGGAGGAGAGCGCCGGCGGCGGCGACTTCTACGATCGCGTGTACGACGCCGAGCGCCCGGAGCTGTTCTTCAAGGCGGTGCCCCGCCTGGTGGCCGGCCCGGGCGCGCCGGTGCGCGTCCGTCGCGACTCGAGCTGGAACGTGCCCGAGCCGGAGCTCGCGCTCGTCGTGTCCGCGGCGGGCCGCATCGTCGGCTACACGGCCGGCAACGACGTCTCGTCGCGGTCCATCGAGGGCGACAACCCGCTCTACCTGCCGCAGGCGAAGATCTACGACGGCTGCTGCGCGCTCGGCCCAGCCATCGCGCTCGCGGACGAGCCCGGGCTGGATCTGCGCGCGCTCTCCATCCAGCTCGCGATCCGACGCGCGGGCGAGGCGGTGTTCGCGGGGGAGACCTCGACCGCGCGGATGCGGCGCAGGCCCGAGGAGCTCGTCGCCTATCTCACGCGCGAGCTGAGCTTCCCCGCGGGCGTCGTCCTCATGACCGGGACCGGCATCGTGCCGCCAGACTCGCTCACCCTGGAGCCTGGCGACCTCGTGGAGATCACGATTCTCGGCGTCGGCACGCTGGCAAACCCGGTATCCCAGGGTTGACGAGGCACATCGTATGAAGATCACGAAGTCGAGACGTTCATCTCCGGTTCCGCGCTGAAACCATGGAATTCTTCGCCCACGACGCCGCCACCGGGGAGAAGCTCGGTGCTTACCGCGACGCCGACGCCGCCGAGATCGACGCCGCCGCCCGCGCCGCCGCCGCGGCGGCACAGGCCTTCGCCGGCCTCGAGCCGGAGATGCGCGCCCGCTTCCTGGAGACCGCCGCCGACGAGATCGTGGCGCTCGGCGATGCCCTGATCCAGACCGCGCACCGGGAGACCGGGCTGCCCGTCGCCCGCCTCGAGGGCGAACGCGGCCGCACCAACGGCCAGCTGCGCCTCTTCGCCGCCGTCGTGCGCGAGGGCTCCTGGGTCGATGCCCGGATCGATCCCGCGCTGCCGGACCGCAAGCCGCTCCCGCGCCCCGACGTGCGCCGCATGCTGCGACCGCTCGGTCCGGTCGCCGTCTTCGGCGCGAGCAATTTCCCCCTCGCGTTCTCCGTCGCCGGCGGCGACACCGCCTCCGCCCTCGCCGCGGGCAACCCGGTCGTGGTCAAGGCCCACCCGGCGCATCCCGGCACCTCCGACCTCGTGGCCTCGGCCCTGCGCGCCGCCGTGCAGAAGGCGGGCCTGCCCGCGGGCGTGTTCGGCATGGTGCACGGCGCCTCGCCCGAGGTCTCGCTCGCGCTGGTGCGCCACGAGGCCATCCAGGCGGTGGGCTTCACCGGGTCCATCCGCGCCGGCCGCGCCCTCTGGGACGCCGCCGCCGCCCGCCCGCGGCCGATCCCCGTCTTTGCGGAGATGGGCAGCATCAACCCGCTCATCGTGCTGCCCGGCGCGCTGCGCGAGCGCCGCGACGCGATCGCCGAAGGGCTGGTCAGCTCGTGCACGCTGGGCGTCGGCCAGTTCTGCACCAAGCCGGGCCTCGTCCTGGGGCTGGCCTCCCCTGACTGGGATGCGTTTGCGCGGTCGGTCGCCGACCGAGCCCGCGCCATCACGCCGGGTGTGATGCTGCACGCCGGCATCCAGGGGTCGTTCGACCGCGCCGTGCGGGAGCTGCAAGGCGTGGCGTGGCTGACCGACACCGGCGCGCGCGTCGCGCGTGTCTCCGCCGCCGACTTCGCGCGGCGGCCGCACCTCGCGCACGAGATCTTCGGACCGTACACGCTGCTCGTCACCGCTTCGAGCCGCGGAGAGCTGCTCCAGCTCCTCGGCGCGCTCGACGGCCAGCTCACCGCCACGCTGCACGGGACCGCCGACGATCTCGCCGCCGCCCAGGACCTGGTCGATGTCCTCGGCCGGGTCGCGGGCCGCCTCGTCTTCAACGGCTATCCGACGGGCGTGGAGGTGTCGCACGCCATGCACCACGGCGGGCCGTACCCGGCGAGCAGCGACGCGCGCTTCACCTCGGTTGGAAGCGCGGCCATCTTCCGCTTCGCACGCCCCGTTTGCTACCAGTCGTGTCCACCCGCGCTGCTCCCGCGGGAGCTGCGCGACGAGAACCCGCTCGGGATATCACGCCTCGTCGACGGCCGGGCCACCCGCGACCCCATCCCGCCCCGCGCATGAGCCACGACCCGGTGTTCGAGCCCGGCAGCGAGGCGATCTACACCCTGCGCACGACCGCGCCCGGCCCGTCGGGGCGCCTCCCGCTCGAGGCCGAGCAGCTTCGCGCCATGTCCAGCGGCGAGCTGTTCGGCATGACTCAGAATGCCGGGATGGGGTGGGAGCCTGCGCGCCTGCTCGGGAAGCAGTTCCTCGTGCTCAGCACGCAGGGGGGGATCCGCGCGCCGGACGGCGCGCCGATCGCGCTCGGGTATCACACGGGACACTGGGAGGTGGGGCTGCTCATGGAGGAGGCCGCCCGCACGTTCACGGCCAGCGGGGCCATTCCGTTCGCCGGCTATGTCAGCGATCCGTGCGACGGGCGGACCAATGGAACCGTGGGCATGCTCGACAGCCTCGCTTACCGCAATGACGCGGCCATCGTATTTCGGAGGCTGATACGCTCGCTGCCCACCCGCCGGGGCGTGCTCGGCGTCGCCACCTGCGACAAGGGCCTGCCGGCCATGATGATGGCGCTCGCCGGCAGCCTCGACCTCCCCACGGTGCTCGTGCCGGGAGGCGTCACGCTCCTCGCGGAGGAGGCGGAGGATACCGCCAAGGTCCAGACCCTCGCGGCGCGCTTTGCGCGCGGGGAGGTGAGCCTCGACCACGCCGCCGAGATGGGCTGCCGCGCCTGCGGTTCCCCCGGCGGCGGCTGCCAGTTCATGGGGACGGCGGCGACGAGCCAGGTCGTGGCGGAGGCGCTCGGCCTCGCCCTCCCGCACGGCGCGCTCAGCCCGTCGGGCGCCGAGATCTGGCGCGACCTCGCCCGCCGCTCCGCGCACGCGCTCATGGCCCTCGAGCGACGTGGCGTGACCACGCGGGACATCCTCACCGACGATTCCCTCCACAACGCCATGGTGCTGCACGCCGCCGTCGGCGGATCGACCAACCTGGTGCTCCACGTGCCGGCGATCGCCCACGCGGCCGGGCTCCGGCGCCCCACGGTGGACGACTGGGCGCGCATCAACGCCCTCGTTCCGCGGCTCGTGGACGTGTTGCCCAACGGGCCGCGACATTACGCCACGGTCCAGGTCTTCCTCGCGGGAGGCGTCCCGGAGGTCATGCTCCATCTGCGCGAGCTCGGCCTGCTGCGGCTCGATGCGCGCACCGTCAGCGGTCGCACCGTGGGCGAGAACCTCGAGTGGTGGGAGCGCAGCGAGCGGCGCCGGCGCCTGCGGGACAAGCTCCAGCAGCTCGACCGCATCGACCCGGACGACGTGATCCTGTCCGCCGGGAAGGCGCGCGAGCGCGGCCTCACCAGCACGGTGACCTTCTTGCGCGGCAACCTCGCGCCCGAGGGAGCGCTCGTGAAGAGCACCGCGATCGCTCCTCAGGGGATCGGACCGGACGGCGTGTATCTGCACGAGGGGCCTGCGCGCGTGTTCGGCAGCGAGCACGCGGCGATCGAGGCGATCAAGACGGGCGCCGTGCAGCCGGGTGACGTGATGGTGCTGATCGGCATCGGCCCGGGCATCGGGATGCCGGAGACCTACCAGATCACCTCCGCCCTCAAGCACGTGAGGGACGGGCACCGTATCGCCCTGGTCACGGACGGTCGTTTCTCCGGCGTCTCCACCGGGGCGTGCGTCGGCCACGTCAGCCCGGAGGCGTGGGCGGGTGGGCCCATCGGCCGCGTGCGCGACGGCGATCGCGTCAGGCTTCGGATCGACACGCGCAGGCTGGAGGGGACGGTGGACGTCGTGGGCGTGGATGCCAGCGGTCTCGCCGCCCGCTCGCCCAGTCCAGCCCTTCAACCCGACGGCCGAGTGAACGCGGATACGCGGTTGTGGGCTGCGCTTCAGGATGCCAGCGGCGGTAGCTGGGGCGGGTGCGTCTATGATGCAGAGCGCATCATCGGGCTCCTCGGTCGCGCCATCGCGGCCGAGCGGAGCTCCTCTGGCGCATAAATTTTCGATAGAGCGTCACTTTTCCAGGAGGAAGGCGGATCGCGCAAGGTTTCATGCGAGGACGTGACGACGTGTGATAGGCCGTAGAGGTCTCCGTCCGACCACGTCTCCTTGCTCGAAAGGGAACGGCACCATGTCGATTGGCCAGTCTCGTGGACCGGCGCGGCGCGCAGTGGCGGTGTTGAGCTGCGCGCTCGGGCTCTGGGGCCTCTCTGCCTGCAAAGGCAAGCCCGACAGCACTCAGGCCGCAGGGGGCTCCGCCAGCGCCGCCGCCGCGCAGGCGCCGAGCGGGCGAGGGCCCAAGATCGTGTCGGGGCCCGGCTTCAACCCCGAGTGCTTCGCGCCGTGGAAGCAGGACACCAAGTATCTGCAGTGGACGGCTCGAAAGCCGCCGTTCCGCCTCGCGCTCGTCAACGGCTACGTCGGTAACGCCTGGCGCATCCAGATGGTCAAGACGGCCAAGGCCTTCGCCAAGGACCCGACCATCGCGCCGCTCCTCAAGGAGTTCAAGGTGGTGTCGACCGGCACCGACGTCGCGGCCCAGCTCGGTGCGATCGAGGACTTCATCAACCAGGGCTTCGACGGCATCGTCACGCTCGCCGTCAGCCCCGACGGCTTCGATCGCGTGATCCGCCTCGCTGACAAGAGGGACGTCATCCTGGTTCCGTTCGACAACGTGCTCGACACGGACAAGGTGATGCAGGTCAACGAGGACCAGATGGCGATGGGGCGGCAGTGGGGCGAGTTCCTCGACAAGCAGCTCGGAGGGAAGGGCAAGGTGCTCGAGGTCCGCGGCCTGCAGGGCAACTCCGTCGATCGCGACCGCCACGTCGGCTTCCGCCAGGTCATGGAAGCGCCGGGGAAGAGCTACACCATCGTGGAGGTGGTGGGCGGCTGGGACGACGGCAAGGCCCAGAAGGCGGTGGCCGACGCGCTGGCCGTGCACCGCGAGTTCGACGCGCTCTTCGCGCAGGGCGGGTCGACGGGCGCCGTCCGCGCGCTCCTGGACGCCGGCCACAAGCCGATCCCGGTCGCCACGGAGGCCGAGAACGGCGTGCGCAAGCTGATCGCGAAGCACCACGAGCAGGGCATGAAGGGCCTGTCGCTCGGCCAGTCGCCGGGGCTCGCGGCCATCGCGATGAAGGCGGCGCTCGAGGGCCTGCAAGGCAAGGTGCTGCCGCAGATGATCTCCGTGCCGATCCCCGCCGCCGATCACACCACGCTGAAGGACGGCGAGAACTTCTTCTCCCAGCTCTCCGACAACTTCTTCACGCCCAACGAGTTCCCGCCCTGCGGGGTCAACATCTCGGGCGTGAAGATCATGAACGAGTCGGAAGCCGACGTGAAGTAGCGCCCCGGGGGCGCCCCAGCATCATGACCGAACCGGTGAGCCCTCCGCTCCTCGAGCTCCGGAACGTCTCCAAGCACTACGGCGGGGTCACCGCCCTGAGCGGCGTCGACCTCGCCTGCGAGGCGGGGAAGGTGCACGCGATCCTCGGCGAGAACGGCGCGGGCAAGAGCACCCTGATCAAGATCATCGGCGGCGTGGTCGCGCCGAGCGCCGGGGAGCTCTTGCTCCATGGCGAGCCGGTCCGGTTCGACCACCCGATCGAGGCGAACGCCGCCGGCGTCGTCTGCGTCTTCCAGGAGCTGTCCCTGATGCCGACGCTGACCGTGGCCGAGAACATCGGCATCACCATGCCGACCAACCGCCTGGGGCTCTTCGATCGCAAGGCGCAGGTCCGCAGGGCCGAGGAGCTCTTGGCGCGCGTCGGCTGCGAGGGCGTGAACCCGAACGCCTGGGTGAGCGATCTGCCGCTCTCGCGCCGCCAGATGGTCGAGATCGCGAAGGCGCTCGGCAAGGACCCGCGGCTGCTGATCCTGGATGAGGCCACCTCCGCGCTGACCAGCAGCGACGTCGAGAAGGTCTACGCGCTCCTGGCCGAGCTCAAGGCGCAGGGCGTCGGCATGCTCTACATCTCGCACCGCATGCACGAGATCAAGGAGCTCGCGGACGTGATGTCGGTCTTCCGCAACGGTCGGCACATCGAGACCTTCGCCAGGGGCCGGCGCAGCGACGACCAGATCGTGGAGCTCATGATCGGCCGTGACATGGGTCACGTCTTCCCGCCGAAGCCGGCGGCGCGCAGCTTCCCGGCGACGCGGCTCGAGGTGCGCGACCTGGGCTGGGAGCGGCAGCTCGAGGACGTGTCGTTCAAGCTCGGCGAGGGCGAGATCCTCGGCATCGGCGGGCTCGACGGCCAGGGCCAGCGCGAGCTGTTGCTCGGCTTGTTCGGCGTGCTCAAGGGTCTGCGCGGCGAGATCGAGATCGACGGCAAGCCGGTCGAGCTGACGAGCCCGCGCCAGGCCAAGGACCGTGCGCACGGCATCGCCCTCGTGCCCGAGGACAGAAAGACCGAAGGCCTGATGCTGCCGATGGCCATCGCCGCGAACATGTCGCTGGCCTCGCTCGACAGGTTCACGAGCGGCGTGGTGCTCGACCGCCGGCGCGAGGCCGCGCGCATCGACGAGATGGTGCGCCGCATCCAGATCAAGGTCGGCTCGCTCGACCACCCGGTGTCGTCGCTGTCCGGGGGCAACCAGCAGAAGGTCGTGCTGGCCAAGTGGCTGATGACGGAGCCGCGGCTGCTGATGCTCAACGATCCCACCCGCGGCATCGACGTCGGCACGAAGCAGGAGATCTACCAGCTGCTCCGCGCGCTGGCGGACGCCGGCACGTCCATCCTCTTTTACACCACGGACTACGACGAGCTGATCGGCTGCTGTGACCGCGTGCTCATCCTTTACCAGCACCGCGTGCAGGGCGAGCTCGTGGGGCCCGACATCACCGAGAAGAACATCCTGGACCTGGCCCTCGGTCTGCGCGGCGGGCCTGAGCGCGCGAAGCGCGAAGCCGAGCGCGCGCGAGCAGACGCACGATGAAGGACTGGAAGCTCCGCCTGCGCCAGAACCAGGGCCTGCTCGTGGCCGTCGGTCTGTGCATCTTCTTCTACGGGCTCTACTCGCTGTCCCACCCCAAGGGCTTCAGCGCGTCGCTGGTGGGGCAGAACGCCAACGAGTCGTTCGTGCTGGTGGCGGCGGCCATGGCCCAGACGGTCCCCGTGCTGACCGGCGGCCTGGATCTGTCCGTGGGCGCGGTGATCACCCTCGTCAACTGCGTGGCCTCGCACGTGCTTGCCGGCAGCGCGCTCGAGAATTTCCTGGGCATCCTGCTGTGCCTGGCCGTGGGCATGGCGGCGGGCCTGCTCAACGGCTGCCTCGTCGTGTACGGCCGTCTGCAGCCGATCATCGCCACCCTGGCCTCGGGCACGATCTTCATGGGCGTCGCGCTGTTCCTGAGACCGACGCCTGGCGGCCAGGTCGATGGCGATCTGGCGTTCGCGGCCACCTTCGACCTCAACGAGCTGCTGCAGGCCGCGGGCGCCACCCCCCTCGACGGCGCGCTGGGCTTCGTCGGCAAGATCCCGTCGCCCGCGATCTGGATGGCGCTGCTCGCGCTGCTCTGGGCCTACTACCGCCGCACCCGCTACGGCCTCGGCGCTTACGCCGTCGGCGCGTCGCAGGAGGCGGCGTACATGTCGGGCGTCCGCATCCAGCGCGTCAAGCTGGCCGCGTACACGCTGTCGGGGTTCTTCGCCAGCGTCGGCGGCCTCTACCTCGCGCTGCAGACGATGTCGGGCAACGCCGACATCCCACAAGCCGGCTCCTACACGCTGAACTCCATCGCCAGCGTCGTGATCGGGGGCACCTCGCTGTACGGAGGGATCGGCGGCGCCGTAGGATCGCTCTTCGGCGCGCTGGTGCTCCGCTCCGTCGCCTTCAACTTCCGCGTCTTCGACGAGGGCTCGGCGCTGGGCCTCCTCGCCAATCCGCTCTACCAGCCGCTGTTCGAGGGCCTCATCCTGCTCGCGGCCGTCTGCCTCGGCGCGCTCTGGGTCGTCCGCGTCAAGAACCGGCTGCGCGTCTTCAGGTGAGCTCGATGCGACAGCTCCTCTCCCACAAGAGCCTCTTCGGCGAGATCGACAGGCCGACCTGGTACGCGCTGCTGTCGATCGGCGTCGTCCTCGTGATCGGTTCGATCGGCACGCTGATCACCCAGGGCACGCTGAGCTTCCTGAGCCCGGGCTACCTCCTGCAACAGCTGCAGATCGCCGCCTTCCTGGGCGTCGCCGCCACGGGCATGATGATCGTGATCCTGCTCGGTCACATCGATCTCTCGCTGCCGTGGGTGCTCACCTCGAGCGCCATGCTGTCCGCAGGGCTCGGCGGCTGGGCCGCGTTGCCCTGCGGGCTGGCCGTCGGCGCCGCCGCGGGTCTGGTGAACGGGCTCGGCGTCGCCTGCCTGCGCGTGCCTTCGATGATCTTCACGCTGGGCACGAACACCGTGCTTCAGGGGCTGATGGTGCTCTACACCGGCGGCTTCGCGCCGCGCAGCGAGGCGCCGGCGTGGATGGAGGTCCTGGCCGTGGGCAAGACGCTCTCCATCCCGAACTCGCTGTTCGTCTGGATCCTGGTCGGCGGCGCCGGCACCTTCATGCTGAAGAAGACCGCGCTCGGCCGCTACATCTACGCCGTCGGTAACCAGGAGCAGGCCGTCTATCTTTCGGGCGTCAGGACGCACTGGGTGCTGATCGGCGCCTTCGTGATGTGCGGCGTGTGCTCCGCCATCACCGGCATGCTGCTGGCAGGCTTCTCGCACAAGGCCTACCAGGCGATGGGCAACGACTACCTCATGCCGGCCATCGCCGCGGTGGTGCTCGGCGGAACCAGCATCATGGGCGGGCGCGGGACGTACCTCGGCACCGTCCTCGGCACCCTCCTGATCGTGCTGCTCCAGAGCATGCTCAGCGTGCTGCAGATGCCCGAGGCCGGCCGCCAGATCATCTACGGCGCCGTGATCATCGTGATGCTGCTGGTCTACGGCCGACAACATCAGGAGGGGCGATGACCCGCTCCAAGGCGCCTCCGGGCGCGGCGCCGAGCGCATCCAGCGGCGGATGGCCATACCATGGGCACACACGCCCTGGTCCAGGGCGACAGACGGGTTGAAACTAGGCACGCTGTCGTGATGCCCGCTCGGCAGCGAGGCTCACCGCCCGGCGACGGCGCTCAGGCGAGCATGCCGTCGATGGGCCCGGAGCCCTCACCCTCGCCGAAGTTCTCCGTCCACTCGGTCTTGTCCCGAACGGCGGCGGCGATGAGGCCGTTGAAGAGGCGGTTGTTCGTGACGTTCCCGGCGTCGATGTACTCCCCCTGCTTCAGGTAGCCGCCGCCGCTTCCGGCGATGATCGTCGGCACGTTGCGGAAGCTGTGCGACGGGCCGTCCGCGACGTGGTTCGTCCAAAGAATGATG
This sequence comes from Sorangium sp. So ce1036, assembly GCF_051369805.1. NCBI lineage: Bacteria > Pseudomonadati > Myxococcota > Polyangiales > Polyangiaceae > Sorangium > Sorangium sp. So ce1036. Next base: position 334,507 of record NZ_JBBMOX010000002.1, on the reverse strand, counting down.
GACTTGTCGAACAGGTCGCGCGCCTTGAAGTGATCGAGGCCGTGGAGCAGCGTCTGCATACGGAGCACGTCGATCTCGGCGTGCGCTTGCTCGGCCGTCGGGTTGCTGCCCGAGGCCGCGTCCGATTGCACACGGTGGCTGAGGTGGTGGAAAGGCCAGCGGAGCCCCTCGTTCGCCGGCACCGCATACTTCGTCTGATCCGTGCCGTCACCGTGCTGCAGCGTCGCCACGCGGTTGAAGTTGCAGGCGAACGCCAGCGCCACGAGCTCGAGGTGGAGCTTCGCGACATCCTCGATCATGCCGTCCGTCTTGAACGCGAAGCCGCGTTCGAGCGCCTCGAGCTCCGACGTCGCGAGGCCCGCCTGGCTGCAGGCGCTGCCCATCTGGCCCATCGTGACCTCGGCGTCGCGGATGGAGTCGAAATGCTGCTGGAGGCGCTGCTTGTCGGCGGAGCTCAGGGCCGACATGCGCATCAGGCTGTTCAGCTCCTCGCGCACGAAGTCGTTCACGCTCTTGCGGCTGCTGAGGAGCTCCTCCGCGAGCGGCCTGCCGCCGCCGCCGCTGCTCGTCAGGCCGACGAGCTTGGAGTAAAGCGTGTACGGGTTGTCGTCCGCCGAGCGCACCTGCCCGGCACCGCCGCCCTTGAAGGAGATGCGCTCGGCGATGTACCCGTTCCTGAGGTTGCCGGCGTAGAGCGTGAGCGGATCGGCGCCGCCCTCGTTCACCAGCTGCGCGACCACCACGTCCGCGGACACGCCGGTCGAGGACGCGGTCTTGCCACCGCCCTGCGCCGGGCGCGCGGTGAGCGCCTGACACAGGCCCTGCGCGTGGCCGCAGTTGGTGGGCCCCCGCATCGGGAAGTTGATCCCGCGGATGAACAGCAGGTTCGGGGCGTGAGGCGCGAGCACGTGCGTCGCCTTGTCCGTCATGGCGGCGAGCCCGTCGGTCGTGAGCGGGCCCGTCTTGTCCGGGAAGAACCGGTCCCCCACGACGCCGCACGCCGCCACGATGTAGAGGCTGAACACGGGCGGGCTGTCCGCGGCCCAGGCGGAGCGCGACGGCAACCCCTCGAGGAACGGGAGGGCGATGGCAACGCCGCCGGCGCGCAGGAACGCGCGCCGATTGATGCCGCGTCGGTGCGGCACGCGCGGATGAGCGAGGTTCGTCACGATCTTGGAGTTCACAGCGGGCCTCCCACGCGAGTCCGAAATGCTTCGTCCTTCACGAGCTCGAGCATCATCTCCTTCACCGAGCCGCTGGCGCCGCGGCTCACCTCGGCGAGCGTCTCGACGAGCGGCAGGTCCGACGGGACGACGTCGCGCTGGAGCGCGAAGCTCGCGAGCTTCTTGGCGTAGCAGAGGTGGGCCTGCTCGCCCTCGGCCATGTGGCGCATCAGCTCGCCGGCATCCGCGAACGACTTGGCTCCTTCGGAGAAGGAGTAGACACCGCTGCTGTCGATCGGCAAGCCCCCGTTCTCCTCGTCCCGATATTGCCCCATGCCGTCGAAATGCTCGAAGGCGAAGCCGACGGGGTTGATGAGCTCGTTGTGGCACACGCCACCGCAGGGGGAGGTGAGCCGCGTGATGCGCTCACGATTCGTCTGCCCGGGCTCGAGAGGCGGGAGCTGCGGGAGGTTGGGCACCGGCGCGCCGAGCGGCGTGCACAGCACGTCGAGGTTGATGCTGACGCCGCGGTGGATCGCGTCCGACTCCGCGTTCAGGGCGTTCAGCGTCAGGTAAGGGAGCTGCGAGAAGAAGCCGACGCGATCGGGGCCGAGGTCTCGCTCCACGAAGCCGCTGCGGATCGGCTCCAGGCCGTAGAGGCTCGCCATCCCCGGCCCCACGAAGCCCCTCGTGGACGTGAGGATGTCTTTGACGCCGAGGCCCTCGGTGAAGATCTTTTCGAAGAACAGGTACGCGCTCTCCTCGTACTCCGCGTTCAACGATTCGTCGTAGTCCCGCACGCCGACCTTGCTGATGGTGGCGTAGCGATCGAAGTGGAGCAGCTCGCTGTGGAAGTGCCGCATGCGCAGGGCCGCGGCGGGCTCCTCCAGCATCGACTCGGCGACCGCGGCGATCGCTCCCGGCGTCGTGAGCGTGGGCGCCTCGTCGAGCAGCGCGTCGTCCGGCGCGGCGTTGCGCAGCCAGAGCGAGAGCTTCGCCGCGATCTCGTAGCCATCGAGCGGCTCGCGATCCGCGCCGAGCTCCGTACGGTAGAGGAAGTGCGGCGACTGGAGCATCGTCCGGATCACGAGCTGCGCGCCCTTGGCGAACGTGCTCTTCGTGCCGGACATCGCCGCGCCGGTCTCGAAGAGCGCGGTGTATCTGGCGACCTCGGCGTCCGTCAGCGGGCGGCGATACGCACGGCGCCCCACGGTCTTGATGAAGCCGGCCGCGTCCGTATCCGGGTACACCTTGGCGAGCGACGCGTCCGAAGCCGTCACCTCCTCGGCGAGCGCCTCCGCCGCCGACTGGTAGTCGCCCCACGAGCGCTGGTTCACGCTCAGCAGGAGCTCGTTGTTCGTGAAGTCCGTCGTGCCGGCGACGGGCTTCTCGAACGCGTCGGACAGCGATGACGGAGCGGCGAGGTTCAGGACCACCTGCACGCTGCTCGCCCACTGCGAGTTCGTGAGGCGCACGAACCGGTGGTACTGCGGCGCCCCCGGCATGTCGATGCCGCGCGCCACGCCGCCGGTGGCTGGGCCGCTGCCGCCCGGCACAGGGCCCTCGCTCCCCTCCAGATCCAGATCGCCCAAGGAGCCCGTGCACCCCGCGAGCAGGAGCGCCGTGACGCAGAGCCCCGCGCCGAGCCCCCGCCTGCAGCGCGGCAAGCCGGTTATCGAGAAAGACGGTGGGGTCATCATTGTCTCCTGACTGACCTCTGGTGGTTGAGCAGGTTCCTGCAGGTCCCTTGGCATGGTCAGCGATGCGACGACCATCGTGCTCGCTGAAGCGGCGCGCGTGGTGCCGGTCGATGGCACGTGATGGCACGTGTGGATCAGCGATGGATTCCGCGATGACGGCGCGAATGCAATCGTTCGCCGATATCGAATCGTTCGCCGAGATCGTTCAGATGACGAAGGTCTCGGCGCGCACGACGAGACCACCTATCCGGGGCAAAGCAAAAGGGTCCCCTTCGGGTTGAATGTGAACGATCACATATCGTGTGTCAATTCCAATCGACCGGCCCGCGGCTCTCTTCGAGTCCGGCGGAAAACCACGCTGGCGACGCTCGTCCGGTGCGCCGCGTCAATCGGGACAGGCGCCGGACCGCGATCATCGCTGCTCGCTAGCGCCCGGCGCCGCGGGTGTTCAGGTAGACCGCATACAGCGAGGTCGTTCCGCAGATGAACAGGCGGTTGCGTTTGGCGCCACCGAAGCAGAGGTTGGCCACGACCTCGGGGATCAGCACCTTGCCGAGCAGCGCGCCGTCGCTCGCGTGGCAGTGCACGCCGTCGCCGGCCGACAGCCACAGGTTGCCGTGCACGTCGACGCGGAGGCCGTCGTACACGCCCACCGGGCAGGTCGCGAACACCTCGCCGCCGGTCAGCGTGCCGTTCGCGTCGACGCGGAACCTGCGCACGTGGTGCGGGCCGTCCATCACGTGCGTCGCGCCGGTGTCGGCGATGTACAGCAGCGACTCGTCCGGCGAGAAGGCGAGGCCGTTGGGCTGCACGAAGTCGCTCGCGACGGCCGTCAGCGCGCCGGAGATCGGGTCGAGGCGGTAGACGCGCTGCGCGCCCTGCTCGCCCGGCGACGCATCGCCTTCGTAGTCGCTGTCGATTCCGTAGCTCGGGTCGGTGAACCAGATGCTGCCGTCGGACTTCACGACCACGTCGTTCGGCGAGTTCAGCCGCTTGCCCTCGAAGCGCGACGCGAGCACCGTGCGCGAGCCGTCGTGCTCGGTGCGCGAGATGCAGCGGCCGCGGTGCTCGCAGGAGACGAGGCGGCCCTGCAGGTCGACCGTGTGGCCGTTGGCGTTCATCGCGGGCTGGCGGAACACCGAGACCGAGCCGTCGGTCTCGTCCCAGCGCAGCATGCGGTCGTTCGGGATGTCCGACCAGACGAGGTAGCGCCCCGCCGGGAACCACGCCGGCCCCTCCGCCCAGCGGCAGCCCGTGTACAGCTTGTCGACGTGCACGTGTGGGAGCGCGAGCTTGCGGAAGCGCGGGTCGAACACCTCGAAGCTCGGGGTCAGCTCGATGACCATCGGGTTGTCCTCCTCCAGTCCGAATGCCAGCGGCGGCGGCCGTACACCAGCACGATCGTGATGTTCGCGACGCCGTGGATCACTCGCCGGCCCATCTCCGGGATCGGCATCACCAGCAGGACGGGGAGCAGCAGCGTGCTCAGGACCACCCCGGAGCGTGTGGAGGAGGGCCGTCTTCCCAACGCCGCCCTCCCAGGCCGTCACCTCGCCTGCCGTGTCGACCGCCGCCGCGAGCGCGAGGGCCCACCGACCGCCGATGCAGGCCCCCTGCGCCGGGCGCGGCCAGGGCGACCATGACCCTCAATACGTCGAGAACAGCTCCCAGAGGAACTTGGGCGCGAACGCGGGCCAGCCGTGATTGGTGTTGCTGTAGTTCGGGTCTCCGTGCTGACACCAGTAGACCGGAGAGCCCTCGTCACAGCCCTCGTACATGACACAGTTCGAGAGCTTGTCCGTGTACCCTTCGACGGGCGTCGTGCTCGTCTGGCAGTGGTTCAGCGCGGTGTAGAAGTCGCGCGTCTTCGGGCCGTTGTCGGTCCCGACCACCGAGTCGCGCTCTCCGTGGATGACGACCGCCGTGACCTGCCCGGTGCACTCCCGGGTGCTGGCGTTGAGCGGATACTGGGGGACGTTCTTGGTGGCGCACGGGCCCACCGCGCGCAGCTTGTCCGCGTGCTCGCATCCGAGGATGCTCGAGAAGTCGCCGCCCGAGCTCTCGCCCGCCGCGAACACGCGGGCCTTGTCGATGCAGAAGCTGTCCGTGATCTGATCGTAGAACGGCTGGAAGAAGGAGACGTCGTTCGCCCCCCAGCCCGAGCTGGAGTTGGCCGGGTGAGGGTAGACGCGGATCCACGCCTCCCTGGGGCCGGTCGCCTCGAAGCCCGCGTTCTGCTCTGCCCAGCCGATCGGGTTGTTCGTCGGGTTGAACATGATCATCACCGGATACGGCTTGCTGGCGTCGTAGTCGGTCGGCAGCTTCACGTAGTACTGGTGACCCGCCACGGTGAGTGGGCTCTGCGCGCTGCCCGTCTGCGGATTGGCCTTGTTGCAACCCGAGCTCGGCTGCGGGGCGACCTTGCCTCCCGTCGATCCGCCCGAGCCACCCGCTCCAGGCGAGCCGCCGCCTCCGCTCGTTCCCCCCTCGCCGCCCGCTCCACCCGCGGACGCGCCGCCGTCGCCGGTCGTGCCGCCGCCGGTCGTGGCGCCTTCGCCGGTGGTGGTGGTACCGCCGGTCGTGGCGCCGCCGCCGCTGCCTGAGGCGGCGCCCCCCCCCGTTCCGGCGTGAGGGGTGTCGCCTGACGCGCTCGCGCCGTCACCACTGCAAGCCGGGAGAGCGCAAGAGCCAGCCAGCGCCGCGAACAATGTGGCCCGAGCGAGAGTAATTTTGTTGGTCATCTGAACACCCAGGGGCGATTCCGCCCTCACCGGGAGCGTTCCACGAGGCGCGCCCTCCGCGTGAGGTCGTTTCCAGTTGATTGAATGATCGGAGGCCGACGACGGAGCTGAGACCGCGATCGCGGTGAAGCACGCAGTGTGATCGTTCACATTCTCGATGTCAACTCCTGTCTTCGGGGCACGGGGTGGCTCGATCCCGAGGTGGGGACTGGGGGTCCCGGAGTCCCTCCGACGAAGCGGCGCGTCAAGCGAGGCGGGCGCCGGGCCGCGGTCATGGTCGAGATATAATTCCAATCACGTCACCAGGCCGCCCAACCGGCTCGAAACCGACCAGAGCCATCGGCGTCGAGGAGACCCGCGGGCAGGTCAATTTCGTTTGACGCATTGAATGTGATCGTTCACAATTTGCCCTCGGGGCCTTTTGCTACTTTGTCTTGGATGGGCAGTGCTGCGCACCGTGCCCTTCGCCCTGGGCTCGGGATCGAACCTCTGCACTGGCTCTACTCGCTCGGTCGTTGCGGGCGCCGCAGGCGTGGCGGGCGCGAGGGAGGGTGAGGTCGCGGGAACATCGGAGACCTCGGAGAGCCATGAGCGTTCGGCGGCGCGCCCAGAACGGGCTGAGCACGTCCCGGGAGCGAGCATGAAGAAACATCGATTCCTTTCGTCACTGGCCTGCATCGGGTGCGCGCTGTCGCTCGCCGCCTGCGGGAGCAATGACGGCCACAGCGGCGCCGTCCCCACCGGTCAAGGTGGCGGCGGAGCCAGCACGGCGGGCGCCGCCTCTGGCGGTTCCAGCGGGGGGTCTCCGCGAGACGCCTCGGCCAGCGCGGGAGGTCAAGCAGGCGCCGGCGTGGGCGGTGGAGCGCCCAGCGGCGGAGCCGGCGGCGATGCCGGCGGCGGCGTCGGCGGCGATGCCGGCAGCGGCGTGGGCAGCGGCGTGGGCGGCGAAGCCGGCGGTGCGGGCTCGGCGGGGACGGGCGGTCCAGGCGAATTCGAGCCGGTGACCATCTCGTTCGGGACCACGCTCGATCCACGCACTCAGGTGCTCGAGGCGCGAGCGCTCGCCGAGTCCGTCGCCGATCCCAGCTCTCCGCAGTGGCGCGCCAAGGGCGACCAGCGCAGGACTTACCACTTTCCAGCCGCCGGCGCCGACGTCCCTTACCGCGTCTGCGTCCCGGAACGCTGGGACGGCACGTCGAAGTTGCCCCTCGTGATGTTCTTGCACGGCGCCTCGAACGACGAGAGCTCGTACCTGGATCAGAACGACAAGCAGATGGTGAAGCTGGCCGACCAGCATGGCGTGCTGCTGGTCTCGCCGCTCGGCTACCGCGGCGCGTACGGCACCTTCCTGCGGCTGCCGGCCGTGTTCGGGCAACCCGAGGAGGCGGAGAAGCTCCTGGCCATGCGCACGCCCGAGCGCGAGCGCGATCAGGAGCTCAGCGAGAAGGACGTCATCAACGTCCTGGAGCTGGTCCTGAACGAGTACCCCATCGATCGCAGCGCGATGTTCCTCACTGGACACTCCATGGGGAGCGGCGGCACCTGGTACATCGGCGCCAAGTACTCCGACTACTGGAGGGCTCTGGCGCCGATGTCCGGACCGTTCGTCCTGGAGTCGGGCTATCCGTGGGACCGGCTGCGCGACGTGCCCGTCTTCGTGACGGAGGGGACCCGCGGCACGCCTTCCCTGACCGGCAGCCGCGAGCTGCGCGACTGGATGATGGCTGGCGGCTACCCGATCACGTACAAGGAAGTCGATGCGGACCATGCAGGCATGGTTCCGCTCGTGCTGCCCGACGTCTTCGATTTCTTCGACCGTCGGTAGCCTCCGCGCTCGTCGCGCGCCTCCACGTCGCCCGGAGCCGCGGCGAGGCTCGAGCTCCAGCGGGCGACGAGGGAGCTGCGGGGGGTCGTGGACGCAGACAGGAGGGTTGCCCCGCCCTGGGATCGCCACGCTGGTCTCGGCTCTCAGGTTATTCCTCGAGATCGCGCGATCGCGCAGGACCTGCCCGGGGCAGGACGTGCCCGGGGTTGACAGGTCATCCTTCGGACAGCCCCGGATCAGGGGCGATGAGAGAGGAGCCGAGCTTGATGATCAGCGGAAGCAAGTGGAGCGCGCTCTTTGCCGCATCGATCGCCGCCGCGAGCGCCGCGGCGTGTGCCGGGGACGACGCGCCGAGCCCGCCGGGCGCGACGTCCGGTGCAGGTGGGAGCGCGGGTAGCGGGAGCGCTTCGAGCGCCGGCGCGACGAGCGGTCATGCGACGAGCAGCGGCAGCGGCGGCAGCTCGGCCTCGTCGGGCGCGACGGGCGGGGGCACCGGCGCTGCCGGCGGCGGCGGGGGCACCAGCGCTGCCGGCGGCGGCGGGGGCTCCAGCGTTGCCGGCGGTGCGGGCGGCGGCGGGGGCTCCAGCGCGACGCCGAGCGCGGGCTGCGGCCGGGCAGCAAGCCAGGCGCTGAACGAGTGGGTCGAGCAACCCACGAAGAGCATCGCGTCGGTCGAGCGGCACTGGTGGGTGCGGCTCCCCGAGAACTACGAGCCGACGCGCGCCTACCCCGTCGTCTTCATGTTCCACGGCTGCTCGAGCGCGACGAACAACGTCCCGATGCAGAACGTGACCGGCGACGACGCGATCCTGGTGCGCGGCGCCGGCGTCTCCGACGGCATCTGCTGGGATGCCTCGTCGGACGGACCGGACCTGGCCTTCTTCGACCAGATGCTGGGGGACGTGCTCGCGAACACCTGCGCGGACATGTCGCGCGTATTCGCCGCCGGCTACAGCAGCGGCGCCTGGCTCATCAACATGCTGGCGTGCAAGCGTGGCGACAGGCTCCGCGCGGCGGGCACGGTCGCGGGCGGAACGCCGGGCAGGCCGAGCGGCTGCGTGGGGCAGGTGGCGCGCATCTTCATCCACGACGTGGACGACACGTCCAACAGGATCGAGAGCAATCATGCGGAGCGCGATCGCCTGCTCGAGCTGAACCACTGCGACGCGGGATCCGCGCCGGTGCCGGAGGATCCGGCGCCCTGCGCGCGGTATCAGGGCTGCGATGAGGGTTACCCGGTGATCTGGTGCGAGACGAGCGGCAAGGGCCACGACCGGCAAGATGCGCTCGCGCCCGGCGCGTTCTGGAGCCTGTTCTCGGAGCTCTGACGCTCAAGGACAAGAGCACCGTGACGATCCAGAGCGGCGGCAAGTGAAGTCCTGGCGGGAGGCCGGTCGCGGAGTCAGGCCCTGTCCGTGTCGCGGCGCTCCACCGTCGCCACCGCGGCCGTCGCCGTGTCGACCGCCGCCGCAAGCGCGAGCGCCCATCCCGTGTCGATCCACCGCGTCGCCGCCCGCGGCGTCCCCTCGAGGTAGCGCAGCCGGTTGACCCGCTGCTCGTCCAGCCGTCCGCCGTTCTTCGCGACGTCATCGCGCGCGGCGATCACCCACGCGAGATCGGTCAGCGACACCATCCGCTCCGCGAAGCCGCCCGGGCCGCCGTCGATGCGCAGCCCACCGCCCTCGGCCGGGCCGACGATCCGAAAGCGCCTGCCGTCCCGCTCCACGAAGGCGCCCGCGCCGGGCCGCAGCAGCAACCCCTCCACGAGCGCCCGCGCGCGCTCGCGGGCTCCCGCCGGGAGCGAGCGGGACGCCCTGCGGCCTGATCCCAGGGCGCGGTACGCGGCATGGTCGATCCCCGGACAGGCCCAGAGCCCCTCGTCATCGAGGTAACGGGCCACGCCCAGGTAGCGCCGGACGGGCTCGCCGGGCGGCCGCACGAGCACGAAGGCCGTCTCCCCGGGGCGGCGCTCCTGGGCCGGCACCGGCGATCGAATGCGATCGGGCGCGACCAGTGCTCCGGGGGTCTCCAGACAGAAGAAGAGGTGACCGCCGACACGGCCGGTCCGCGGCGGCTCCTCCAGCCCGAACGCGCGGGCGGCGGCCTCGTCGTCCTCGAAGCGCTCGCCGGCGCTCGGGCCGATGTCCTCGGGGCGGACCACCTCGACCAGGATCGCGACAGGCACCGTGTCGGCCGTGGCCTCGTACGACGGCCTGTCCGGATTGTCCGAGCGGAGCCACCATCGCGACCGATCGCGCACGATTCGCTTGATCTGGTAGGCAAACCCCAGATCGCGATCGGGCACCTGAAGCAGCGCCACCTTGCCGTCCAGCGCATCGTACGAGGCGCCGCGCGCAAACTTCATGATCAGCCAGTCCCCGTCGCGAACAGGACGCTTCCCGCCATCCATCGAGTCGCCCGAAGCGCGCACCGCGAAGAGCCCATCGCCGCGCGCGGCCGCGATCGGGAGCCGCACCGTCTCGGCCTCGGGAGCGAGCTCCGTCGGGGCGCCGGCGGCGCCGGCCGCCGCGCGCAGATCGGGGAAAGCGACGAGCGCGCCGCGCGGCGCCGTGGAGACGCCTTCGGGGCGCTCCGGCTCGGCCCAGAGCCCGTCGGGCGAGCGGACGAAGCGGACGTGGAACGCCGTTCCAGGCCGGCCGGCGGCAAGGCCGAACCAGCGGCGCAAGAGATCCGGGAGCTCGTTGCGCCGCGAGCCCGCGCGGTGCGCGACGTTGCAGAACTCCTTCATGAAGCGGAAGCGCCACACCTCGCCGTCCGGAAGCCGGACGTCGACGTCCCCTGAAGGGCGGTCAGGGCGGGCTGTCCGCGAGGGCAGCTTGAGGATGGGGTCGCGCTTGTTCCAAAGCACCTTGGCCGAGAACGACGCGCCGGAGCCGTCCTCGCGGCGGCGCGCGCGGTACATGGCGAGCCGGTAGTCGACGAGCTCCCGCGTCATCGCGGCAAAGGTCTCCTCGTCGCCCGGAGGACAGGAGAGCTTCGGGATGAAGCGGTCCCCGTCGAGCGCGAACCAGCGGCGGCCCCGCGCGCCCGTCCATGCGGCGATGGGGTTCTCCTTCCAGTAGCTGACGAAGCGCGGCTCGTCGAACCGCCGGCCGCCGCGCAGCTCGGCCACGCCGTCGAGATCGCGGGAGAGCTCCGGAGAGCGGGCGAGGATGGCGTGGCTCCTGCGCGCGAGCTCGACGATCGAGATCCCGTCGAAGAGCGCCCCCGCCTCGAGCAGCGCTTCGAGCGTGATCATCTTGGTACACTTGCTCATCGCGGTGATCTCGAGCTCCCGGAGCCACGCGCCGGCGGCGCGAAGGACCCGGAGCTCCGGCGGGCTCAGATCGCCCTCGGAGGCCACGAAATCGAACCATCCCTGGTGGGCTGGTCGCAGCGTGGCAGGCCGGTAGCCCATCCGGAACAGCTCACCAGCCGTCGGGCGCTCGCCGCGCGCGTCGCGGAGATCGCGGTACGCGCGCTCCACCTCGCTCTTTCCGCGCGCAGGGAGCAGGCTGAGCAACAGATTCTTGGCCTCGAGGTCGAGGTCCACCGTGCAGCCCGGCGGAAGGCGCGCCGCGCGGACACCGCCGAGGAAATCGCGCAGATCGGACGGCTCGGAGCCGAGCGAGACCAGCGTCCGCACGCGGTCGAGGAACACGCGGTGATTGCCCACGAAGTCGAGCACGGTGAGCCGCGCCTTCCCGTCCGCGACGCGCAGGCCGCGGCCGAGCTGCTGCAAGAAGACGACAGGAGACTCGGTGGGACGGAGCATCACCACGCGATCGACGTTCGGGATATCGATGCCCTCGTTGAAGAGATCGACGGCGCACAGCGCGTCGAGCTTGCCGGCGACGAGGTCCGCCAGCGCCTCCTCGCGCGGCGCCGACTCCGGACCAGAATGGACCGCGGCGACGCGAACCCCTCGTGCGGCAAGGAAGTCGCAGGCATGGTGCGCGTGCCGGATCGAGCAGCAGAACACGAGCGTGCGCTGCCCCGGGTGCTCCTGCCACGCGCGCCACATCGGCTCGAGGCGAAGGTCCGTGTCGATGGCCTTCTCCAGCTCGCCAGGGTCGAACCTCCGGTTCTGGAAGGGGACTGCGCGGTAATCGGTCTCGTCCCTGAGGCCGAAATACGCAAAGGGGACGAGCAGCCTTCGCTCGATGCCGGCGCCGATGTCCGCCCGGTAGGCGACGTGATCGTCGAACAGCCCGGCGACGTCCGCGCCGTCGGCGCGCTCGGGCGTGGCGGTCAGGCCGAGCAGGAAGCCCGGATCGAGGCGATCCAGGATGGCGCGGTAGCTCGGCGCGGTGCCGTGGTGGACCTCGTCCACGATGGCGTAGTCGAAGATCCCGGGGGTGAGGCGCGCGAGGTGCTCGGGACGGGACAGCTTCTGCACCGAGGCGAACACCACGTCGCCGGCCAGCTCGCCGGCGCTCCCGGCGCACCAGCCGAAGCGCGCGACGCGGTCCCGCAGGAGGCGGCGGAAGGTCCGGGCGGCCTGAACGAGGAGCTCCTCGCGGTGGGCGAGCACGAGGACGCGCGGACGGCGGCCGTGGTGCTCGGCCCAGGCGTCGACGTCGAGCGCGGCGAGGTACGTCTTGCCCAGGCCGGTGGCGAGCACCACGAGCGCACGGCGGCGCCCCTCCTCCGCGCGGCTCCGGTGCAGCGCGACGAGCGCCTCGCGCTGGATGGGGTGCGGCGGGGGCGGGGGCTCGGTGGGCTCGGCGTCCTCCTCACCGGGCGGAAGGCCGCCGGGCGGAAGGCCGCCGGGCGGCAGCTCACCGGGCGGCAAGACCGCCGCGGCTTGCCGCGCACGCCGGGCGTAGCGCTCGACCCAGTCGGCCGTGAGCGGCAGGGCGCGGGACCACCAGCGCTCGAAGGCCCTGGCGGCGGCCCGGTAGGCATCCGGATCGCGGTGGCGGTCGACGCGGAGGTTCCACTCGATGCCGGGACCGAGCGCGGCGCGGGAGATATTGCTCGATCCGACGAACGCGGCGCCGAAGCCCGGGCCCTCGAAGCGCCACGACTTGGGGTGGAACGAGCGGATCTTGCCGGGAAGCGCCTCGACCTCGACCACGCGCGCCTCGAAGCTGCCCCGGGTGCCTCCGGCGCCCGAAAGCGCGGCGTTGCCGTCGGCCCAGTCGAGCAGCTCGGCCAGCGCCGTGGCCTGGGTGATGTGGAGGTAGTCGCCGGTGACGAGCCGGACGCGAGCGCCGCGCGCGAGGGCCGCGAACACGTGGCTCTCCAGGACGTCGAGGCCGCTCTCCTGGACGAAGGCCGAGAGGACGGCCACGTCGGTCGCGCGCGCGAAGGCCGGCGCGAGGTGGCGCAAGAAGGGGTCCTCGACGCCGCCGGTCGCGAGCGGTGGGGGCCTGCCGGCGAGGTAGTTACCCTTGCCCGGGATTACGTGGCGCACGCCGCCGCGCGGGTCGTCCACGTCGCCGCGGAAGCGCGGGATCACGTGGACGTGCAGGTGCATCACGGTCTGCCCTGCGGCCTCGCCGGCGTTGATGCCGACGTTGTAGCCGTCCGGGTGGAGCTCGGCGTCGAGGTGGTGCTTGACCGTGTCGACCAGCTCGAAGATCGCGGCGCGCTCCTCGGCGGTGGCGTCGAACCAGGTCGGGACGAGGCGGCGCGGGATGACGAGCGTGTGGCCAGGGCTGACCGGGAAACGGTCGCGCAGCGCGAAGGCGAGCGCGTTGCTCGCCACCCAGGCGGACTCGGGGGCCTCGAGGAACGGGGACGTCACCGGCCGGCGGATGGTACTTCGGAGCGGGCGCGAGGTGTGCCTTAGGTCGCGGCCACCTACGGTTTCCGAGGAGCTCGTTCATGCAGCAGCTCGCCGGCCACCTGCACTTCTCGGTCACCCAGCGCTACGCGCACACGAACGACGACCTGAGAAGGACGCTTCGGTAGGCCGCTGAGCCCGTCCACAACCGGGACGCGCACCTGCCGTTCGATCTCGGCCAACGTTGCGTGAGCATCGACCTCTGCGCTCTTGAGCACGGACTGTACATGGCGCTCCGGACGGGAGGACGCACTCGTGGCTGATGCCGACCACGCGTTCACCGAGGCCGAGGCGAAGCAGATCTCGGTCGATTCGGGTAGCAGGGAGACGACGCCCGTCGGCGGGAACATGACGGCGCCGAGGAGTAAGTATAGATCGCCCGCGTGCCGGGGAAAGCCGTATGCTGTAGGCCATGGGGCACGGCATCGCCACGACGACGCTCTACCGCCCGGTTGGCCAGGCCGAGCTCGACCTCATCGCGGCGAGCGGCTACCGCCGCTTCCCGCAGCGCCTGCCCGAGCAGCCCATCTTCTACCCAGTATGCAACGATGAGTACGCGGTGCAGATCGCGCGCCGGTGGAATACCGCCGGGGGCGCTGTCGGGTACGTGACCCGGTTCGAGGTACGATCCGACTTCCTCGCGAAGTACGATGTCCAGATCGTGGGCTCGCGCCTCCACGTGGAATACTGGATCCCGGCGGGGGAGCTGGAGGCGTTCAACGACGCGATCGTCGGCACAATCGACGTGATCGGCGAGCACCGAGCCGATGGGCACAGCCCGACAACGGAGACGACTTCTCAATGAGCATCGCTCACCTGGCCGACACCGGCCTCCCCCTCAACCGAAAGGAGCGCTTCTTCACAGGCACCGTGCTTCCGATGCTCGTCTGCGCGGACGACTTCGCGCACTTCGGCCGCTTGACGGAGCTCGTCGGGCTGGGCAGGGTCACAGTCGACGCTCGCCCCGATTCGGCCAACGTGCAGTTCTTCACCGAGTACGGCTTTGCCGAGTCCCTCGTCGGCGAGACGACGGGGCGGTTTCCTGGCGCGCCCACGGCGAAGGACACGCCCGACGTGCTGATTTACATCGCCGGTCCGACGCGCGCGCTGCTCGCGATCGAGGCCAAGATGTACGACCGGCCCACGACCGCCGAGCTGAACGAGCAGCTCGCCGCGCAGGCGGCGCTCGTCCGGTACCTCGCCGGGCGGCTCGACGTCGATGCGGCGCGCATCGCGCACGTCGCATTGCTCCCCGCGGCGCTCGCTCGCGAGATTGTCGCGCTCTCGGTGCCGACGGTAACGTGGGAGCAGATCATGGAGACGTACGCCGACGTGGCCCCCCGCTACTTCGTCGAAGTGCTGCGCGTCGCCCTTGCACGATACGAGCGGCTCGTATCGCCGCGCCGGACATCTGGCGCGAACGCGGAGATGAAGCTGGCCGGCGCCGAGATCTACGAGCGCCACCGCGCCGGCTCGCTCGCGACCCCCTGGATGGGTCGGCAGGGTGGCCTGAACGGCGCCGAGCTCGCGAGGGATATCGCGTCCGGGACGTGGCGGGCCCAGCGCTACGAGTGCAGCTCGAAGCCGGTGCACAACCCGAACTGGTTCAGCGTCGACGAATTCGTCACGCGGATTGCACAAACGCAGCCCGCGCCATGAGCGCACGGCGGCCAGAGAACGGCCGATGTAGCGGCATCGGGAACAAGCGCCCCGGAGCCGTTGCGCTGAGGATGAGTGGTGCACCTCGGTACCCCCGGCGTATCATCACGACCGCACCCGAAGGGAACCCGGAGCATGCTCCACCTCAACGCACGCGTCGCATGGCACGCCCCACGTTGGAGTGGGCGCATCTGCCGCACGCCATCGTGCAACTCCTTCTGCACCGCGCTCGGCCGAATCCGCGAGGAGCACGACGATGAGAGAGAGAGCGCACTGGCTGGACCCCCGGAGCATCCCATGACCCGACGAGCTGGCGCCTTGTCAGGCCGAGGCCGACGTGTTCATGGGCCGGGAGGCATGAACGCCGCGCTCCACTCTCTCCATGCGTAACGGGCGCGTGCTGGCGAGAATGCTTTTCAACGCGGAGGATGGCCGATGAATCCCGTTGCCCACGACGGTCCTGGAGAGAGCCTATGACGAGGTTCAACACGCCGGGCACTGACATTGAGCCGTCGGCGCCCACGGCGCGACTGCCTTACCCGTCCTATCTCGCGTGGTTCACGTCGCTCATCGAGGGCGATCCCGATGTCCTCGCCCTTCTCCTGCTCGGCTCTGTCGCCCGTGGCGATCACCGCGGTCGGTCGGATCTCGACGTGGCCGTCCTGACTCGCTGTGACACCGCCGGCGCCTTCACACGGCGCATGCGCGAAGCGACCAGAGCGAAGTTCCCGCGGCAGCTCGCGTTCGCGGAGCCGCGCAAGGTCGCCCTCT
This sequence comes from Sorangium sp. So ce1036, assembly GCF_051369805.1. Classification (NCBI taxonomy): domain Bacteria; kingdom Pseudomonadati; phylum Myxococcota; order Polyangiales; family Polyangiaceae; genus Sorangium; species Sorangium sp. So ce1036. Next base: position 318,857 of record NZ_JBBMOX010000002.1, on the reverse strand, counting down.
TCAGCGCAGACGCGCTGCATAAGATCGACGTGTTCATCGTCGAGGACCTCTCCGCCATCGCCCGCTATGCGGCCGGGAGCCGCATCGAGCGCCCCGAGCATGCCGTCGTGTTCGATCGCACCGGCACGGCCGTCGCGTGGCTTGCCCAGGTCCCTCCCGAGGTCGACGACCTCGACGTGGTGGTCCCCGCCCAGATCGCCCGGTTCGCCTACCACTTCGAGCACGCGTCCTCGTGCCACGCCATGAGCGACATGTACCGCGCCCGGTTCAACCTCGAGATCGCGCTGCATTGCGTCGCGTGCCTCGAATGGCGTGCCTCGGGGCGCACCGCCTTTGCCTGGCTCCCACGAGACTTGCTGCGCGTCGTACCGCGCGACGTGGCCGAGGCGCTGCGCCAGCATGACACGTCCATGGATCCATCGAGATTTCATCACGCGAAGTCGCACGTCCTCGGCATGTTCCGGTCCGCGCTCGAGCGTCTCGGCCGCCCGGACGAGGATTCCATCGGCTTCTGCGAGCTGGTGATCGAGCGTGATCGCTTCTGGAATCACCGGGACACCGCGACCTATACGCACGACGCTCTCGCGCGTGGCGTCATCTACCGCGGATCGTCGCCGCATCGCTACGCGACTGACCCTGACTACCACGCCTGGCTCACCCGTCGTGGCATCACGATACGCATCGATCTGCGGGGGCAGCACGAGAAGGGTGACCACCCCATTGAGGGCCTCCCGGTGCGCGCTGTCGAGGCGCCCGTCGACCCGTGGCGCGAGCTCGCGGCGGACGACCCGCTGTGCGAGGACGTGGAGCCCCTCGAGGCAAGCTATCGTTTTACGGCGCTGCGCTGCGTTCATGCTTTGCGCGCCGTCGTCGACGCGGTCGTCGAGGACCGGGGGGCGATCTTGGTCCATTGCAGCATGGGGGTCGACCGTACAGGCGTCATCGTGGCGCTGGCGCACCTGCTCGCCGGTGTGCCGCGCGGCAACGTGCTAACCAGCTACAGCGCGTCCTCGGGTGACAAGCCGCTCGCGGTCCTCGAGCGCACGCTCACCCTCGTCGATGAGGCCGGCGGCGTTCATGCGCTGGCCCGTCGAGCGGGACTCGAACCGGCGATGATCGAGGCGTTCCGCAGGAGAATGTGGGCATGAGCCGAGTGCTTCTGATCGGGCTGCCTGGGGCGGGGAAATCTACGCTCGCGGCGCGACTTCGCTTGCCGATCTTCGCGCTCGACGAGATCCGGCGCGAGGTCTCCGACGGCACGCCCGCCGGGGACTACCTCGCCCGCTCGCATTTCCTACGCGCATGCCAGGAACGCGACGAGGCCGTCTTCGAGTTCAACGGCGCCGGCACCCACCGCCACGCGGTGCGTCTCGCGCTGTCAATGCTCCCAATGCCGCTCAGAACGGTGTACCTGCGCGTTCCTGCCGACGTCGCGCTCGCACGCGCCGCAGCGCGCGGCGCGCGCGTTCCGCGCCCCGACTACGGCGTTGATCCCTTCGCCGCGTTCCAAGCGATGCACGACGTACTCGAAGAAGATCTCGCCGCCGGGTACTGGTCGGGCCGCCCCGGCTGGTCGGCGCTGGCGCTGGATGGCGCGCAGCCGCTCGAGGCGTTGATCGCGGTCCTGAGGTTCCCATGAACGTCCACCCGCACTCGGTGCTCCTCGTCACGCTCGACTCTTGCCGGCTCGATACGGCGCAGGCGGCTCCCGTCCCGAACCTCGCTCGCCTCGCACCGCTCGTTGCAGCGCAGGCGGCGGCTTCGTTCACCTTGCCGGCACATGCGGCGCTGTTCGCTGGCGTCTCGCCGGGCGTCCCTGGGCTGGGGCGGCCTTGGCTCGATCCCAAGACAGGCAAGCTTCTCAAGCTCGTCAACGACCGGATCGCGCCGGGGCCGGGCGATTGGCTGCTCCTCCGCGGGCGTGACGTGGTGGAGGGCTTCCGCCTCGCCGGATGGCCTACGCTGGGCACCGGCGCCGTTGACTGGTTCGATGTGGCGACGCCGCCGGGACGCGCGCTCTCGGCCAGCTTCCAGCACTTCTGGTATGCAGGCGGCGCGGGCGTACGAGCGCAGGTCGCCTGGCTCCTCGACGAGATCCGCCGCAAGGGCGACCCCTGCTTCGCCTTCCTGAACGCCGCCGAGACGCACGTGCCTTACATGCACGCGGGCGCGTCCTGGGACGCCGCGTGGAACCCGTGCGTTCCTTTCGGTCGCTCGAACGACGCCACCGAATGCCGGCGCCGCCAGCAGGCGTGCCTCACCTATATCGACGCCGCGCTCGGCCCTCTGCTCGAGGCCTTTACGGGAGCGACCGTCCTCATATGCGCCGATCATGGGGACGCCTGGGGCGAGGACGGGCTCTGGGAGCACGGCGTGTATCACCCCGCGGTGGCCTCCGTGCCGCTGTGGCTCCGTGTCATGGGCCAGCCGGTTTCACCCGCGGCGGCATTCGCGTTTCCCGAGCATCCCCTGGCGATGAGGTGAACATGCGCATTCTCCAGGTCATCCACGGCTATCCTCCCCGCTACAACGCCGGCTCCGAGGTCTACACGCAAACGCTCGCCCACGGCCTCGCCGCGCGCCATGACATCCATGTCTTCACCCGCGAAGAGGACCCCTTCGCCCCCGACTACGCCCTCCGGCGCGAGCGCGACGCCGACGACGAGCGCGTGCAATTGCACCTCGTGAACATGCCTCGCTCCCGGGATCGCTACCGGCACACCGGCGTGGACCAGCGCTTCGCCGGAGTGCTCGACACCGTTCACCCTGACATCGTGCATGTCGGCCACTTGAACCACCTCTCGACCTCGCTCCTCATCGAGGCGGCCGCGCGCGCGATCCCCATCCTCTTCACGCTGCACGACTACTGGCTGATGTGCCCGCGCGGCCAGTTCATGCAGATGTTGCCGGAGGATCCGAACGACCTCTGGGCCGCCTGCGATGGGCAGGAGGACAGGAAATGCGCCCTACGCTGCTATGCGCGCTACTTCTCCGGGGACCCCGCGATGGAGGAGCAGGATGTGACCTACTGGACGAGCTGGGTGCGCGGCCGGATGCGGCATGCACGCGAGATGATCGAGCTCGTCGACCGCTTCATCGCCCCCTCGCGCTACCTCCACGACCGCTTCGTCGAGGGGCTCGGCCTGCCGAAGAGCAAACTCGTCTATCTCGACTACGGGTTCGACCGCAGCCGCCTCAAGGACCGTGCCCGCGTGCCCGGCGAGCCGTTCACGTTCGGCTACATTGGCACGCATATCCCGGCCAAGGGGATTCATCAGCTCCTCGATGCATTCGGAAGGCTACGCGGCACCGCGCGCCTGCGCATCTGGGGCCGGCCACGGGGCCAGGAGACCGCGGCGCTCCAGGCCCTTGCGGCCGTGCTCCCAGGCGATGCTCCTTCGCGTGTGGAGTGGCTGCCGGAGTACAAGAATCAGCGCATCGTCGCCGATGTCTTCGACCGTGTGGACGCCATCGTCGTGCCCTCGGTCTGGGTGGAGAACTCACCGCTCGTGATTCACGAGGCGCAACAGGCGCGTGTTCCGGTGATCACCGCGGACGTCGGCGGGATGCGCGAGTACGTTCACCACGAGGTCAACGGCCTCCTCTTCGCCCACCGCGATGCTCGTGACCTCGCGCGGCAGATGCAGCGCCTCGCCGATGATCCAGCGCTCGCCCGCCGCCTCGGACAGCGCGGCTATCCCGACGCCCCGTCCGGCGACATACCGGGTATCGAGGAGCACGTGGCCGCCATCGAGGCCCTTTACGAAGAGGCCCTGCGCCGCCGCGACTCCGCGCACGTCCAGGTGGGCCCAGGGCCGTGGCGCATCACCTTCGACACCAACCCTGACGACTGCAACCTGAAGTGCGTCATGTGTGAAGAGCACAGCCCCCATAGCCCGCTCCAGCCGCTGCGGAAGGCCGCTGGCAGACCGCAGCGCCGCATGGACGTCGCGCTCATCCGGCGCGTGCTCGAGGACAGCCGCGGCACGGGCCTGCGCGAGATCATCCCCTCGACCATGGGCGAACCGCTGCTCTACGACCACTTCGAGGAGATCCTCGCCCTCTGCGCGCAGGAGGGAGTGAAGCTCAACCTCACCACGAACGGCACGTTTCCCCGGCTCGGGGCGCGCGCCTGGGCAGAGCGCATCGTGCCGGTGACGTCGGACGTGAAGATCTCGTGGAACGGCGCCACCGCGGCCACGCACGAGAGCATCATGATCGGCGCGCGCTGGGAGCGCGTCCTCGACAACGTGCGCACCTTCATCGAGATCCGCGATGCGCACGCAGCGGGCGGGGGCAACCGCTGCCGCGTCACCTTCCAGCTCACGTTCCTGGAGACGAACGTCGGCGAGCTCGCCGACATCGTGCGGCTCGCGGCGCGGCTCGGCGTCGACCGGGTCAAGGGCCATCACCTCTGGGCCCACTTCGACGCGATCAAGGACCTCTCCATGCGGCGCAGCCCCGAGAGCATCGCGCGCTGGAACGAGGCCGTGCTCCTCGCGCGCGCGGCAGCCGAACAGACGCGCCTGCCGGACGGGCGACCGTTGGTGCTGGAGAATGTCTTCCTGCTCGATCCGGAGGCGACCGAGAACCTCGCGCCCGGCGGCCCATGCCCGTTTCTCGGGCAGGAGGCGTGGGTGAGCGCCGAGGGGCGCTTCGATCCTTGCTGCGCGCCGGACGCCCAGCGCCGCACGCTCGGTGAGCTCGGCAACCTCAATGAGGTCAGTATTCGCGACGTGTGGAACGGCTCGGCGTACAGGTTGCTCGCGACGAGCTACCGGACGCGCAGCCTTTGCCTCGGCTGCAACATGCGCAAGCCGGTAGGCGCGCCGTGACAGCCTGGAAGCTCGCGCGTGTCGCCCCCGATGGGACACACCACGTAGCCCTGGGCGCGCCGCTCTACAAGACGCGCTTCCTCGAGGTGCTCGCGTTCCATGAGCCGGGCCTCGCGCCTGCGCGCGACATGTCGGGCGCGTACCACATCGACGTGAACGGGCGGTCGGCCTACGCCGCGCGCTACGTTCGCACCTTCGGTTTTTACGAGGGCCTCGCGGCCGTGCACGCCGAGGGCGGCTGGCACCACGTGCGGCCCGTTGGCACCGCAGCCTATACGGAGCGCTATGCGTGGTGCGGCAATTACCAGGACGGCCGATGCACGGTCCGCGACCGCGACGGGCGGTACCTGCACCTCGACGAGGGCGGGCGCTCCGCTTCCACCGAGCGATGGCGATACGCTGGCGATTACCGAGACGGGATCGCGGTCGTGCAGCGCGACGACGGGCTGCACACGCATGTCGATCGCGAAGGGCGCCCGACGCACGATCGCTGGTTCCTCGACCTCGACGTGTTCCACAAAGGCTTCGCCCGCGCTCGCCTCGACGACGGATGGACCCACGTGGATCGCGCCGGAGCGCCCATCTACGCGCGCCGGTTCGCGATGGTCGAGCCGTTCTATAATGGCCAGGCGCGGGTCGAGCGGTTCGACGGAGGGCTCGAGGTCGTCGACGAGCACGGGGAGCCGGTCGTCGAGCTCCGTGCGCGGTCGGGAAACGGCGACGCCGAGACCTCGGGAAACGACGAACCGCACGGAATGGGAATCGACCCGTGATCACGGTCGGCCTCTACGGTATCCGCGACACGACCTCGCGCCTGCGGACCACGTACACGCATGATCACTCGCTCGCCGTGATGCGTGACGGCCATGTGCTCTCCGTCGTGGAGGTCGAGCGCTGGACAGGACGAAAGCACGACAATCGCCTCGACGCCGTGATCATGGATTTGCTCGCCGCGCTCGTGCCGCCAGACGAAGAGGTGCGCTTCGCGTCCGTAAACGCCTTCGTCGGCGACAGCTTCGTCTCCGCCGACGGCAACCTGCGCGTCGAGCCCACTGGCGAGGTCGGTATCGCGCAGATCCTGACGCCCGCGCGCGTGCGCTTTTATCCCGATGGCCTTCGCCGACGAGAGGCGCGCGGCTTCGTCATGTGCCACGAGCTCGCGCACGTCGCCGCTCTTCTCCCCTTCGTCGGGCGCTTCGAGCCGAACAGCCTGTTCGTACATATCGACGGCGGAGCGTCTGATTCGGCGTCGTCGTTCTGGGCCTGGGACGGCGCCCGCGCGCGGCTCCTCGAGTCTTCGTGGAGCCGGCTGAAGGCGCCCGTGAACAACTTCAACGCTAGCCCGCTCATGCGCGCGATCCTCGATTTGATGCCGGAGGACCACCTTGCGATGCCCGGCAAGCTGATGGGCTATGCGGGGCACGGCGAGGCGTCGCCCGCGATCGTGGCCTGGCTCGAGGATAACCGGTTCTTCCTGGATCACCCGGGCGATCCAGCCGACCTCCTTGATCGCGTGAACCGCCGATTCGGGACCTCGCATCGCGCGTTCGATGCCCACGCGCCGCTCTTCAAGGACATCGCCGCTTCAATTCAGGCACACTTCCAGGAGAGCATCACCGCCGCGATCCTCGATATGCAGCGGCACACGGGCGCGCGACATCTCTACTTCGCAGGCGGCGCGGCGTTGAATATCCCCACCAACGCAGGACTCGAGTCGTCAGGGGTGTTCGAGTCGGTCCACGTACCGCCGTGCGCGAGCGACACGGGCCTCGCGCTCGGCGCTGCGGCCTGGCTCGAGCTCGGCGATCGCGGGGAGCTCCCGCGGCACGGCCCCTTCCTCGGCCGCATCGGCGTTCCCTGTTCCCCTGTGCCGCTCACGGCGGTGCGCGAGGCCGCGGCCATGCTCGCCGCGGGCGCCGTCATCGGGGTGTGCAACGGCGCCTCCGAAGTCGGGCCGCGCGCCCTCGGACACCGCAGCCTGCTTGCGCGGCCCGACTCGGTGGATCTGCGACGCCGCGTGAGCGAGGTCATCAAAGGGCGCGCGTGGTACCGGCCGCTCGCGCCAGCCGTCTGCGTTGAGGTCGCGCGCGAGGCGTTCGGGGAGTCCGTTGCGGCGAGCCGCCTCGCGCCCTTCATGCTCGGCGCCTTTCGGCTCCGTCACGGCTGGGGTCCGCGCTTCGCCGGGGTGCTCCACCACGACGGCTCGCTGCGCGCGCAGGTGGTCCCCGACGATCCGGAGCACGCCTTCCTCCACGCCGTCCTGCTCGAGCTCTGGCGCGCGCACGGCGTGGCGGGGCTCATCAATACGTCCTTCAACGGTCCCGGCGAGCCGATGGTGCATCGGCACGAGGACGCGCAAGAGCTCGCGCGCCGTCTGGGCCTCGACGCGGTGGTGATTCACGGATCCCTACATCGATGCCATGAAGCTCCATCCTGAGTGCAGGCTTCAGCAGCGAAATGGAGAATTTCCGCGGCAACGATCGCGCTCACCACGAGCGTCATGAGGAGATCGACGACGTCGGAGCATAAGGAGCGGCTCCCTCATCGCGGCTGACCCTCCCGGATCGAGTCACGTGTCTCCTGCTCATTCGGTATCCTTCCCCGTCAGCAGATATTCCAGTCGATCGCACTCCACCGCCACTTGCCGCACGTACATCGCGAACTCCTCGACCGACAGCCCTGCCTTCGGTATCCATGCCTCGCCCACGAGCCGCCCCCGATCGTCGAGCCGGAATCCGACGAGCTGCATCGATCGATTCCTGCGCCACACACGCAATGCGACGTTCTCGAGTGCCTCAACCGCCCCCCGACGGGCGACCACCCCGATCAACCGGAACGCATCACCCTCGTCATCGACGTACACCCGGTGATGCCGCTCGTCGGCGAAATAGACTTCGATCGCGTCGTCCTCGATCACGAAGCCCGAATCCTCGCACCAGCGCGTCCACTCACGAGGCATGGATCGACTCCCTCTCCAGATCGTGCTGGAACGTCTCGAGCGGCTCGTCGTGCCCTGGCAGATGATGCTGCTCGAGCCGGTCCGCCTGTACGGCGACTCGGCCGATGAGCGCCGCGATCCGCGATGCGTCGTGCTCCTCGGCCGCGAGGAGCACGTCCTCCTCGACGGTCAGATCGTACGAATGGTCCTCGTGCTCGATCACCCCGAGCCGAACCGGAAACCTCGACACGCCATCAGCGATCGCCTCCTGCCCCTCTTCGGGCGTTACGCGGCCGACGGGACTGATGCACCGGACGAGTAGCCGCCCGCCGAACGACTGTAGGTAGAGCGCGAAGGGCTGCTGGCGGAGTCCGAGATGCGCTGTGCCGAGGAGCGCCCCCGGAGGCGCCCCTTCCCTCCATGCAACGCGCAACTCCCCAAGCTTCCGCGCGCGCAGTCGCTCGAAACGCGCGAGCGCCTCCTGGGTGATCGTCGGGGCCACCGCGAGCGCTCGCTGCCCCCCGAAGAGCGCGCTCGGAGGCACCGGGAACGCGCTCCTCAGCCTCGTTCGGATCGGTTCCACGTAGCGCCGACCGGCGACGATCTCCTTTGCCACGTCGAGCTTCCGTTGCTCGACCTCGGCCTGCCGCAGTCCCTCATGCATCAGACGCAGGAACACGTTCATCCGCTCGAGCACGCGCTGTACTTGAAGTACCTCGACCGTGTCCTGCAGGTGCGGGTAGTACACCTGCATCATGTCCTCCCCGGTGAGCGGGCACGCGAGCTCCAAGAGGCGGCGGTCGGTCTGCGACAGCACGCGATCGATTCGGCCGATGCGCTGCTCCATCGCCGACGGAGTCCACGAGATCCCGTAGTGGTGCACCGCAGAACAAAAGGTGTGCAGGTCCTCGCCCTCCTGAAGCAGGTCGGTGGTCACGAGCACGAACGGATACCCGGGCATACGGAACTGCCTGACCAGCGTGTGGTTGACCTGCCCCGACATCCCGCCCACCGGCTGCTGCCGTCGCAGCAGATCGCTGAAAATGCGCGGCACATCAGAGAGTCTTCTAGGGAGCACATCCGGAGCGTTGACATCCAGGATGAGCTCGAAATTTTCCGCGATCGCAGCGAGCTCGTCGAAAGCACCCCACGGGCGACTCGACAGCGGCGTGGACATCTGCTGCTCGAGCATGTCGAGGTAGTCGCGGACAAGCGTGCTGTCTGACGCGGCATCGTTGTCGTCCACCACCTCATGGGTGCGCAGGTCGAGGCTGCGGGTGCGCCGGATCGTGAGCACGTAGAGATCGATGAGGGCGTGGCCGAGCCGCGCTGCCGTGGCGAGCAGCTGCGCGCGGAGCTCGCGCTCCCGGAACGCGTCGCGGAAGTCCTTGCCCCGTGGCTCCGGCCAGAGCCGATCGCGCATGCGCGGCCGCTCGCGCAGCTCCGACCAGAAGGTCGGCCGCTCGAGCCAGTCGCCGATATCAGGCGCCTCGCTCGCGTGGCGATGCTGGGCTACGGTCTCGTACCGCTCGTACCAGATGATCTGCGCCGCTTCGCGGTGCGGGCCTTCGTGGTCCTTGAGCAGCTCGATGGCCGCCGCCTGCACCGCATCGAAGCGATCGCCGGGCGCCGGATCCTTCGCCCGGCTAAGGAACCGCGCCGAGCGCTGCCGCAGCTGAGTGCGCAGCGCCTCCATGGGCACCCCTAGCGCCGCCGAGAGGGCGGCCGTGATGCCCTGGGGACGCGCGCCCAGCAACGCCATGACGTGGTTGTCCTTGAAGAACGTTTCGTAGGCGGCTGCGCCACGGAGGAAGCGCTGCTGAACTCTCGCCCCGCTGACCACCCCGCTGGGACCCTTCCCGCGGAAGAACCATGCGAAGAACGTGTCGTGACCGCCTCGGTCCTCCTCGGCGTCGACGCCGCGCCGGCCCAGGGCAGCGCCGAGGTCCGCATCGGCCTCTCGCGCCTGGACCTTTTCTGCGCGGTACTGGCGATACAGCCGCTCGATCTTCTCCTCGACCTCAGGCGGGAGCCGGCGGCGGAGGTCCTCGATGAGCCAGTCGTCATAACGGTCGTCCAGCTTCCTCTTGAGCTCCTTCACCGAGGCCACCCGGCGCACGAAGATGAGCGCCTTCCGGCCCGTCTTCCACGCGTCGGCGAGGCTCTCGACGACGGCGTCCATCTTCGGGTGCGGCAGCTCCTGCCCCTGGAAGCGCCTGCGGTAATCGCTGGCAAGCCCATTCACCGCGCGGACGTCGATCCCCTCGCGCTCTTCCTGGTCTTCGGTCTGCTCGGAATCATCAAAATTGGCCGCCTCCACCTCGGCGCGCTTCACCTTCGCCGTCTCGAGGAAGCTCTCAAAGGACGCGAGCATGCCGATCTGAAAAGAGGCGTTGAACTGCTCGCTCCCGAGCACCTCGCTCACCTTCTTCTGCACCAGCGCCACCACGAGGCGCTGCCGGTCGTTCCCGACCCGAATGGGCTGGTCGTGCTGTGACACGCCTCCGCTTCGCCACTCCCGCCGGTAGAGATTCTTCGTGTGCTCTTCGCCGTTCACCTTCAGGGCGGTGACCCGGCGGATGAGGATCTCGGCAGCGAGCTTCTTCTTTTCTTCCTCGCTCATCTCCGGGTCTCGCAACGCTTCGAAGCCCTCGGCGTGTCCGAAGACATCGAGCTGGTTCCAGAGCTGGCTGTACGTCTCCTCGATGGGGGTGGCCGAGAGAAACAAGACCCGCCTCGCCCGAGGTCCGTAACCAGGAAAGAGCCTCCGATCCACCTTCTCCGAGGGGTGGCCGAAGGCGAGGCCGAGGACGCGGTTGCGGGCGGCGCCGTGCTCCTGAAAGCCGTGCTTGAGGTTGTGCGCCTCATCGACGATCACCAGATCGAAGACGGGCATCGCGCAGCACAGGGCGCGGGCGACGTTGTCCTTGAACGCCTCCTTGCTCATCCGCAGATCGAAGATCTTGTCGTTCATCCAGGGGAGGTGCTCCTGGAGGTCCTCGCGCAGTCGCCGCCAGGCTTCCTTGTCGCGGGAGAGCGGGAGGCTGAAGCTCGTGAGGCGCCCGAAGAAATCACGGTCGTCATCGAGCGAGGCCTCGTGCACCAGGTCGAGGAGGTTGCCGCAGGAGACGAGGGCGCGGGCCGGGCTGCCATCGACAGCCTTCACGCGCATGTCCGCGAAGCGCATGTTGTGGCGAACAAAATTGCGGAGCTCCTTCATCCACTTGTGCTGGATGTTCTCGCGCGGCGCCAGCACCAGCACGCGGAAGTTGGGCTCGAAGTGGCGGAACAGAGCGAGCACCCCGAGCGCCACGTAGGTCTTGCCCATCCCGACCTCGTCGGCCAGATACGCCACGCCGCGCCGGCATAACATGTCGTGCAGCGCCACGGCCCCCTCGAGCTGCGCCATCGCCCGCTGCTCGCTGTGGATGCGGACGCCAAAATCGAGCAGCTCGCCCGCCGTGCGGATGTCGATCATGACCGCGCCCCCAGCGTCTCCTGCCGCCGCAGGAACCACTCGTCGAACCAGGCGAGGAACGGCCCCATCTCGTCCGGCGCCTTCGCGATTAACGCCTCGCGGATGGGGCGAGCATCCTCGAACAGCCGCTCCAGCGCGACGACATCGGCCGCGTGCTCGCGCCAGAAGTCCGGCCACCTCTTCCGCACCTCGGCGCAGAGCTGCCGGGCACAAAGCACGATGACATACCGGTCAACGGCGTCGCCGTGGCCCTCCCCGTGGAGGATGCGCGCGAGCAGGTTCCCGAGCGAGTCATACTTCTTGCCGAAGAGGCGATAGGTGGCTTCTCGCTCGTTTTCTCGCGTGAGCGCCTCATGAACGGCGCCCTCGAGGCAACCGAACGCGTGGAAGATGCCGGCGAAGCGATCGAACATCGTGTCCTTATCGACGACCAGGCGGCTGGCCGCCACGAGATCGGCGCCCTGACCGAGGAGCGCGAGCTCGGGGGCGCGCGCCTCGAGGAATGCCGCCCGCTGCTCCACCGTGAGGAGCGACCAGTACCGGAGGATGTCGGCCGCCGAGAGCTCGGTCAGCAGCGAGGGTTTGTGCGACATGCCCTCCTCTTGCACCAAGAGGATGCCCGGCGTCGCTGCATCGCCATGCACGGTCAGGAACGAGGCGCTCTTGAGCAGGGCCCCGAGGCGGTGCGCGTCGCTCTCGGGCAGCGCGTTCCACTGGCGTCCAGGGAGGTCGGCGAGCCGGAAGAGCTCCTCTCCCTGCGCCTCGACGCGCAGCGCGGGCGATGGCTTTGGATCGTCCCAGTACGCCTCGGCGGTGCCCGTGTTCCAGCGGTACCGGAGGCGCAGCCGCGTCCCTCCGGATGCGGCGGTGCCCTCGTCCTCGCCCTCGACGTGGAAGGCCCCGGGGCGGCGCTCGTCCGCGCTGAGCCAGAAGTCCGGACGGCGTGCGGGAATCACCTCGACCAGGAAGCCGGTCTCTGCGTTGCCACCAGCGCTGTGCGCTGCAATCGTCAGATTGGCCGATCCCATGAAGAGGATCTCCCGCTTCGGGTGCTGGGAGAAGAAGCGGTAGACCTTGGCGTGGACCGTCCGGCTGCCCGCATTCTCCCCCTTGCCGAGCCTGAGCAAGTCCTTGGGCAAACCTGCCCAGCCCACTCCCTCGAGGCCGTTCACCCACGCGTAGAGCTCTGGCCGGCAGAGCGCCTCGCCCCGGCGCCCGCGCGGCAGGTAAACACGCGTTTCGCGCGGCGAGAAGCGATCGAGAAGATCCGCCAGCGGCTTCGATTCGGCGGCATCGTCGAAATACGGCGAGATCACCTCGAGGTACATGCCGCGGAGCGCGTTGCCCATCACCTCGATGAGGAAGTCGGGGATGGGCTGCTTTCCGTCGTAGAAGTGGGTGTGCAACACTCCATTGTCGGTGCGCTGGGCGCGTTGCTCGGTGCCGCGCAAGAACGCCCGGATCTCCCGGAGCGCGGCGTGCTCCTCCTGGGCCGGCACCTTCCGCTCCAGCCAGGCGAGGTACTTGATCAGATCATCGCGGAGGCGCGTCTTGCCGCTCTCCGGGATCTCTTCGACGTGGCACACCTCGACGTTTTCCCACCAGCCGGCGCGCGTCAGGTTGGCGGAGAGGCTCGCCACGAGGAGCGAGCGCGGCCTGTGCCCCTCCTCGTCCTCCTCCTTCGCCTCGACGAGCGCGAAGACGTTCTTGGGGTGGAAGATCCCCGTCCGGTGCTGCACCGGGATCCGGCGGACATCGAGCTTCGCGCCGCCGGCATCGCTCTGCTGGAGCCCGTTGACATCGTAGTAGACCGCGATGGGCCCCGGGAGGCTGCGCAGCGCGTCCTCGAGCTGCACCAGGCGGATCGCCGTCGCGTGGCTGAGCGGCACGTCGAGGAAGACGGGGAGCACCTCCTGCTCGAAGAAGCCCGGGTCGAAGCGGAAGGTGAGGAAGACGGCGCTGACGAGACGCCGTCCGTTCATGCGATCGCCGAAGTGGTGCGACAGCACGGCACGCGGGATCTCGGGCACGTTCAACCCTCCTTGAGCGCGCGCGTCACGGCGCGGAGCGAATCGAGGAAGTACGGGAAGCGCCAGAGCTCGGGCAGATCCTCGCGCGCAGGCAGGTTCCCGCCCTCGTCGTGAAAGCGCACCATGAGGCGGCCGTCCTGCTCCTCGGCCCATGGCGCGGCCCCGGAGCGTGACTTCATCACGTGGCGGTTCTGCTCGAGCAGGAGCTGAACCGAAGCCACGTAATCGCCGACACTGAGCCGCTCGCCAAACCGCACCCAGCGCTCCCCCACCGCCGGGTCGTTCGCGGCCGCACCGATCTCGGTCTTCAGCGACTCCACGCCCGCGACGTCGAGGGTCGTGACCCGCGCCCCCCAGCGCTCGCGCAGCACCGCGGCGACTTCGGGGACGGTGGCTCCGTCCCGTGCGAGCAGGAACGAGAAGAGCGTCGCTGCGGGCGCCACCAGCGTCTCACAGTGCCGGATCCGATCGAGGCGATAGGCGAGGACGCTCGCCTCGCCTTCCCGGATCCGCGCTGTCTTGGCGAGCTGCCCGACGGCCGGCGGGCTCCATGCGAATGCACCCGCGGCGAACGGCGGCGCGAGCAGCAGGTCCGCGAGCGCGCGCTGCCGCCCCTGCGTGCGGTCGTCGGGGCCGCCATAGACGAGGGCTTCACGGTAGAACGCGCGTTCCTTGGCAGGGATGCGGGGCTTGAGGACGCGGGCGACCGCCTCGATCAGCCGCGCGTCCTTCCCGCGCACGTCGAGGCGCGCCGCTGACTCACCGAGCAGCTTGACGAGCGACCGGGCCTCGCGGCCTGCGGCGTCCGCGAGCGCGGGGAGGTACTGCCGCTCAACGAAGTCCCGCGCCGCCTCGCTGAGCCGGGGTGGATCGGTCTCGATGAGGCCCGAGGCGCGCGCGGGGACGGTATAGAGGCCCCAGAGGCCGTAGATCTTCTGATCGCCCAGGATCTGGTACGTTCGCTCGGCGGAGAGGACAATCCTCGGGCCTTCGTTCAGGTTCCGGACCACGCGCTCGACGCCACGGAAGGAGAGGTCCTTGTTGACCGCGGCGCGGGCGTAGGCCGCGAGCTGCTCCCATTTGAGGAAGGTGGCGAGCTCCGCGCCACGGGCGCCGGTCTCGGCGACCCGCTCGACGAGCCAGTAGCCGAGGAGGAGGGTCGTGAAGTCGCGGACCGAGCTGCTGACGGTCGTGAGGTTGTGGACGACGTGGCGCCCGAAACGGGTCCAGATGGCCTGGATGCCAAGTGGATCGCGGGATCCCTTGACGGCGGCGCGATCGTCGAGATCGGTGAGGAAGGGGGCCACGATCACCTCTCCTACTTTGCTGCCTTCACCCCCGAACCGGCGATGAGCTTGCGCAGGTGCTCGAGCACCGGCCGCCACGGCTCGAACATCGCCGCCGTGCCGCATTGCTTGAGCCATTCAACGAAGGCGATCTTCCCCGGCGTCGTCAGGCCGTAGTGCCACACGCCGGTCTTCTTTCGCCTCACCTTCTCATCGCAGAAGTCCTGGTGCCCGGGTGCGGACAGAAATAGGTCCAGTGTCGTGTTCGCGAACAGGTCTTCCGCTTCGACTGGGACGCCGCATCCTTCGAGCCACCGTTCGTAGGTCAGCACGTGAAGGCCCTCGTCGGCCTTCTTCTTCCAGCTAAACCGGTTCGCGAGGAGCTCATACCCGTCCAGCCCGGGCTTGTCCGAGTCGAACAGCACGACCACGAGCCGACCGGGGGCGTGGCGCGCAGCCATGGTGACCGCCTGAAGCGCTGCGCCGGCCGCGCTCCCGCGCGGAAGGATGTGGAGGCCGTCGAGCCCGATGCCGAGCTTCTCGGCGGTCATCGCGAGGTAATTCTGGTCTGTGAGGCCCTCTACGATCAGGATGAGCTTGGCCTCTTCAGGCACCTCCTCGGCCCTCTCCAGGAGGGACGACAACACCTGCGATCCGAGCAGGTCGGTGCGCGCCGCCGCCGTCACGTCTTTGGCCACGCTGGACCGCCCGGTCTCGTCCTTGCGCACCAGGAACACCGCGCTCCGCGCACCGCCACCGTCGGCGCGGAAGATGAACGGCGAGTGCGTGGTGACGAGCAAGGTCACGTCGGACCGCTGGGTGAAGCGTTCGAGGCCGGCGCCGAGCTCGCGATGGGCCTCGGGGTGGAGGAAGGACTCGGGCTCCTCGATGCCGAAGACCACGGCGCTCTTCGCGCTGTCCGCGATGAACGACAGGAGCAGGAGCAGCATGGCGCCTCGCACGCCCGTGCCCTTCTGCTCGAGCGCGGTGCGGACGGCGTCGGTGATGAAGACGTGCGCGTCGGCGATCGCGTCCTCGACCGGCGGGACGTTGGGGACGAGATCGACCTCGGCGATGCCGCGCACGTAGCGCTTGATCCGGTCCTCGACATGGCGGCCGACGGGCCGGAGGACCTGGCCGAGCGCGTCGATGTATTGCTCGCGCGCTTCGCGGGCGCGCTTCATCTCCTTGCTGTGCTCGGCGCCGACGGCGCTGCCGAGGATCTCCTTGAAGCCGCGCTGGAGGAGGCTTTGCAGGTCCTCGCCGCTCTTGATGTCGACGAAGCGGACGAGCTCGCGGAAGCGCTCGACCGCCTTCTGCCGCGGGTTGTTGCGGCCCTTGACCTGGGCTCTTTTGTAGCCGTCCTGCGTGAGGAAGCGCTCCTCGCGGAAGCCGCCGTTATGGTACTCGACGAAGAAGCGGACCTTGCCCTGGCTCGCGAGCGAGGGCTCCTTGAACCCCTCGATCATCCGCTCGTAGGCCTCGACGTCCGCGAGGAGCCGCTTGACGGCCGCGCTGGGCGCGTCGCCCGTCGAGAACTCCAGCTCGATCGACGGCCCCCAGCTCTTCGCCTTCGGCCGGTCCACCTGCACGTGAGCGCGGAGCAGGTCTTCGTTCGTCAGGTCGAGGCGCGGCTCCGAGACGGCGCCGGCGACCATCCTCTCGGGCCGCCGGAAGAAGTATTGATCGTGGGGGCTCCCGGAGGAGCAGTACGTGAACACGAACGCCGGCTGCCCGCTCCGGCCCGCGCGCCCGCTACGCTGCGCGTAGTTCGCGGGCGTCGGCGGCACGTTGCGCAGGTTGACGACGTTGAGCTGCCGGATGTCGACGCCGAGCTCCATCGTGGGTGAGCAATAGAGGATCGGGAGCCTCCCCTCGCGAAAGGCAGCCTCCCGCTCCTCGCGCTTCTCGCTCGGCACCTGGGCGGTATGCTCGCGCGCCTCCAGGCGCTTCAGGTCGGTCGTGTCCTGGCGATAAAAGCTGGTGAAGAACGGATTGGTGCGGAGGCCGGCCTCGGGGACGTTGGGGACGCGCACGGGGTCGTGGAACGCCTGCTCGCCCTTGCCCGCGCGCCAGATGAGGGCGGAGGCGTTGAGCTGGTAGCCGGCCACGTCGTCGTCGGCGCGCTTCTCCATGGCCTTGTGGACGAGGCCGGGGATAGTGAGCGCCTCGAGGAGCTGCTCGATGATCTGCTGTACGTCCTCGGTCTTCAGGCGGTCCGCGTGACGCTCGAACGTGCTCGGCCGCTTGAGGAAGAGGCCGAAGCCGCCGAGCGGCGAGAGATAGACGAAATGGGCCGCCGCCGGCCGGTCTGAGCCGCGCGAGCGGGGAAAGACGATGCGGCTGCGCTCGAGCCGCTCCTGCTGGTCGAGCGACCACGGGGCGACGAGGTACTGGGCCGAGAGCAGGCGGAGGCTCTCCTGGTCGCCCGGATCGAGGAACTCGACGCGGATCGCGAGCTCGCGGCGCATGAAGTCGAGGAGAACGCGGCACACGCGCTCACGCTCCTCGGGCGCGGCCGTGGCGAGCGCGGGGTGGAAGGAGCGCCACCTGGCCTCGTCGCGGGCGAACCGATCGAGCGAAAGGTAGTCGATGTCGAGCAGCCCGCATTGCTCGAGGTTGGGCGACGTGACACGCCAGCCCCGGCGCAGGTCCCGGTAAAGATAGTATCCGATGGCCTGGCGCAGCGCGCGGTCGGTGTTGTCGCGCTGGACGTACTCGACCGCCGGGTTGATCGCGTAGAGCTCGATGGGCAGCGCGAGCGCGTCGAAGACACGCTTCATCAGCTCGTCGTGGCGGATGCCCTCCCCGCCGGCGGCGAGCGCGGCGCGGTAGAGGGCAGAGCGCAGCAGGCCCACCTCGACGAAGTCGTTGAAGTGCCCGGCCTGGAGCGAGGCATCTTGGCGGTTGTCGGTGAAGCTGAGCAGCTTCTGCGCCTCGCGATCGAGCGCCGCGTCCCGGCGGAGCCTCCGTACGGTGGAGAGGGAGAGCACGGTGGTGGCCGTGCTGCGCCCCTCCGAGCCGAGCGTGGCGAGCTTGCCGAAATCAGAGCTCTGGTGGGCGTCATAGGCGACGCTGCAGCGCAGGCAGAAGAGGAAAGGAGCATCGATGAAGTGCGCGCGGAGCGGGCCCGCGCCCTCGACGGCGAGCGGGGAGAGGAACACCTCGCGCGGCAGCCGCTGCTGCTGGGACTTGCGCACGACCTGGCGGCCGTCGGTCGTGATCTCGAGCCAGCTGTCGGGGAGACGCTTGACGAGCGCGGCCTGGTCGGTGGGCGACGGCCACGGGTCCTGTGTGCTGACGTAGAGGTAACCTGCCGTTCCGCCGTCGTCCGTGCGATCGGAGAGCTCCCGTTTCACGTAGCGAAACCCGCCGCCCTCGTTCATGATCCGGCGGATCGCCTCGCCGCACACATCAGGCGCTAGGCCGGTATCGTGGGCGAGGCGCTCGGTGACGCTGCCGGCTCCGGAGAGCGGCAGGGGCGTGCACCGGACGAGGCGCCCGCTCTGCGGCTCGACGCGGAGGCCGAGGGTCGACTCGATCCAGGAAGCGAGGGGGTGATGGATGAACCTCTCGACATCTCCGGCCGGCGGGTCATCGCCGGCCTCGATGCATGCGCGAAGCGCGCCATGGAACGCCTGCTCGTCCACCGGTGGTGGCGGCGCCCTGCCTGCCGCGGTACGTGTGCAGCTCGTCGAGGACCAGGAACCGCAGCCCCCTCGCCGCGCGCACGAGCTTTCCTTCGTCGGGACGCGTGAGCAGGAGCTCCAGCATCACGTAGTTGGTCAGGAGGATGTCCGGGGGGTTGGCGAGGATCTCCCGCCGCTCCTCGTCGCTCTCCTGCCCGGTGTAGCGCCGGAAGGTGACGGGCGGGCGGCCATCGGCGTAGCCTCGGCAGAGGAATTTCTCGAGCTCTCCTTGCTGGCTGTTGGCCAGCGCGTTCATGGGGTACACGACGAGCGCCTGGATGCCCTTGCCGCTGCCGCGGCGGAGCACGTGGTCGACGATCGGGACGATGTACGAGAGGCTCTTGCCCGAGCCGGTGCCCGTGGTCAGGACGTAGCTCTCGCCTGCGCGCGCTGCGTGAATGCCCTCAACCTGGTGACGATGAAGCCGGATCGGGGTGCCACCTCGTCCTGAGCCGTCCTTGACCGCGAAGATCTTGAGGCACTCGGGGTGGAGCACGCCGTCATCGACGAGCTTGCGGAGCGGCTCGCCAGGCTCGAACGCAGGGTTGAGCTGGATGAGGGGCTGTGGCCAGAGAAAGCCGTCCGCGAGCTGGTGGTCTACGTAGGCGCGGATCCGATCGTCGCGGATCGTGAGGAAGCTGCTGATGTAGCTGCCGTAGTCGCTGACGACCTGCTTGCTGAGCTCGAAGACGTCCATGAGGGGGCGGGGCGCATCGGGCCTTTCAGGGCGGTCGCGTGCGTTCGGTCGCCGGCCCCTACGACCCCCGGTGCGGAGCGGATCACGGAGCCCGAGGAGTAACAACCCGGACGCCGGTGGAGAAGAAAAACTTCGGGCGAGAATTGCTCGAAATGTGTTCAGTGGAACATTTATTCAGTAACCCTGCGGGGCGCATGGGTTGGGCCCATGGACTGGGATGTGTGTCCCGCTCCCACGACCTAGAAGGACGGCGCGCGCTGGTGATATGGGGCCTTTCCATGCCGCATGATGCGCCTCGTCCATCCACCTTCGAGCTTCGCGTCGGCGCTCTCACCGCCCCGGATCTCACCGTGCTCGCGTTCCGCGGTCGCGAGGCCCTCTCGCGCGGCTACCGGGTCGACATCGACGTTGCCGTGCGCTTCGCCGATCCGGCGGCTTTCGACCCGCAGGTCCTCGAGCAGCCGATGCGCCTGGCGCTCCAGGGCGAGGGCGCTCCGCTCCGCGTCGTTCATGGCGTCTGTACCCACGTGGCGTGGCGCGCCCCCCTCGACGACGGGCGGAGCGTCTACCGGCTCCGCCTCGCCCCGCGGCTCTCGCTGCTCGGCAAGCGCCGCACGAGCCGCATCTTCCAGGACAGGACCGTCGACGCCATCGTGGACCTCGTCCTCGAGGAGTGGCGCATCCCCCGGCGCTTCGCGCGGGTCCGTGCCTCCCCGAAGCGCGCTTATTGCGTGCAGTACCGCGAGACCGATCGCGACTTCGTGACGCGCCTCCTCGCGGAGGAAGGGCTCTTCTACTACTTCGAGCACGATCCGGACGCCGACGCCGAACGAATGGTGATCGGCGACGACGCGAGCCTCTATCCGCCGATCCCCGGCGCCCCACGCCTGGTCCACAGGGCCGCGCCGGCAGGGGCCTCCGCCCTCACGCCCGGCGAGGACCACGTGCAGCGGTTCGTCGCGGAGCGCTCGATCCGGCCAACGGCAGCCGTCGTCCGCGACTACGACTTCGAGCGCCCGCTGTTCCACCCGTCCTCGTCGGCGCGCGCCGCGCAGCTCGCCGGCGGCGGCGAGGACGGCCGGTACGAGCACTACGAGCACCACGGCGACTACGAGGAAGCGGAGGTCGCGCGCGAGGATGCGGCGATCCGGCTGGACCAGCTACGCCGGAAGGCCTTCGTCGCCCGCGGCGAGACCCCATGCCGCCGGCTCGTCCCGGGGCACCGCTTCTCCCTGGAGGCGCACGAGGTCGCGGCGTACGACCGGGGTTGGGTCGTGACGCGGGTCGATCACGAGGGCGAGTCGCCGCGGATCTCGGGCTCGGCGCCCACCTACCGCGCCCGCTTCGCCTGCGCGCCGGATACGGTGTGCGTCCGACCGCGCCCCGCTCCGCGGCGCATCCAGCAGGTCGTCGAAACCGCGACCGTGGTGGGACCGCCGGGCGAGGAGGTGCACACCGATGCCTTCGGGCGCATCAAGGTCCAGTTCCACTGGGATCGCGAGGGCCAGGGGGACGACCGGAGCTCGTGCTGGATCCGCCACGCCGAGCCCTGGGCAGGGCGCGGCTTCGGCACCCAGTTCATCCCGCGCGTCGGCATGGAGGTGCTCGTCTCGTTCCTCGGCGGCGACGTCGATCGGCCGCTCGTGATCGGCTGCGTCGCCAACGCGGTGAACCGCGCGCCGTTCCAGCTCCCCGACGGAAAGACCCGGAGCGGCGTGAAGACGCGGAGCAGCCCGAATGGCGGCGGCCACAACGAGCTCAGCTTCGAGGACCGGAAGGGCAGCGAGCTCGTGCACCTGCGCGCCGAGCGCGAGCTCGACGTGCACGTCGGGACCGACCAGCGGGTCGGCGTCGGGAGCGACCGCTCCGTCACGGTGGCCGGCCGCGACGCGCTCGATACGGGCGATCGGCTCACGAAGGTACGCCGCGACGACGACCTCGAGGTCGAGGGCCGGCGGAGCGTCCGCGTCTTCGGCGAGAGCGAGGAGCACGTGCTCGGCAACCGCACGCTGCGCGTCGATGGCCTCGACAGGACAAGCCTCCTCGGCGGCTCGGTGCTCACCGTCGAGGGGCCGTCCATCGTCCGCGTCGCGGGCGAGTACAGCATCGACGTGGGTGCGGGCGACGACGCGGGCGCGGCGCAGATCAACGTATCGGGCTCGCTCGTGATCGGCGGCTCGACGTCGCTGCGCCTCGTCACGCAGGATAGCCTCACCCTCTCCGCGGGCGAGAGCTCCCTCGAGATCGATCCGGGGGGGATCCGGATCACGGCCGGCAAGGTGGAGATCGCCGGCACGCAGGCGCTGTCGCTCTCGGGCAAGGGACCGACGCTGGCCCTCGGGGAGGAGGCGGAGCTCGCCGCCAAGAAGATCCGCATGCTCTCCACCGACGCGGCGCTGGAGCTCGACGAGGACGCCGCGCTGTGGGGCAAGCTGGTGAAGCTGAACTGCTCGCGCGACGAAGCACCGCCCGGCGACGAGGAGGACGAGGCGAAGACGAAGCCGTTCAAGGTGCAGCTCACGGACACGGAGTTCGAGCCGTACGGAGGCAAGCGCTACCAGCTCGTCGCCGAGGGCCGGCGGTTCGAGGGCGAGACCGACGTGGATGGGACCATCGCGGTGGAGATCCCGGAGACGGCGCAGCTCGTCGAGATCACGATGTGGCCGGGGAAGTACCCGACGGGCCCCAGGAAGAAGTGGACCGTGCGCGTCGCGGCGCTGCCCGAGGTGACGACGGTGGAAGGGGCGCTGCGGCGGCTGAAGAACCTCGGTTATTATGAGGGGGCGATCAAGGAGAACCCTCCCGCGGACGAGGGGTTCCGGGCGGCGCTCGCGTGGTTCCAGAAGGATCACGAGCTCGGGGAGACGGGGGAGCTCGACGCGCAGACGGCGAGCGAGCTCGCGCGCATACACGGTAGCTGAGGAGCATCGACATGGCCGACGGGGACCAGGGCGGTGGTGGGCTGGCGCAGGCGCCGGCTGGCGAATTCCTGACGAAGCTGTCGGAGGCGTACCCCTACGGGGACGAGCCGCCGCGGCTGGTGGTCGCGATCAACGACATGGCCGCGGGGGCGCCGGACGGGACCGTGTTCGGCGACGACGGGGTGCGCCCGGTGCGCCACGAGGTGCCGGATGGCGCGATCTTCCGGCCGGAGACGATCGGTGATGTGCTCGCGTGGATCGACCAGCGGATCCGCGTCTTTCCGATGGATCAGGTGTGGCTCACGCAGGCCGGTCCGCTCATGAACTGGTGCGCGGATCCGAAGGAGGAGCAATGGGCGCAAGCGGTCACCGAGATCCTCTTCGGCGCCACGTACGGTGGCCCCGGCAGCAGCTACAACATGGGGACGAAGAAGGGCGTGGCCCGGTTCCCCGTATCGGAGAACTGGGAGACGTACATCTTCAGCCGGATCCAGCGGCGGTACCGGAGCACGCTCGAGCGGAAGTCGAAGAGGTACAAGGTCACTTACGGGCATTATAATATCGAATCCTGGCGAAATCCGGAACCCATTCGGGACAGTTTGGAGGAGGCTCCGCCTTCCGGCGAAGGATGGAGCGCCTCCGACGACGGGGTGGTACCCGACGGCCCCGCTCCGGCCGGCGGCAGGCCGCGGGCCGTGGGCCCGACCAAGGGCGGCGTGCTGCTCGACGACCCGATGGGACCTCGGTGGAAGGAGCAGGAGAACGAGGACCCCGCCGTGTCCATCGTCGTCGCCTGCCAGCACCTCGCGACCTACGGAGCGTTGACGCGAGGGTTTCGCATCGAGCACCTGGACAGTATCGGCTATGCGGCCCAGTTCGCGACCGGTGGCTTCGCCATCTTCTCGGGAAAGCCGGCGGCGCCCGGGGAGGATCCGCCTCCACAGGGCGGGCGCTGGTACACGCTGCAGTCAGGAACTGGAGAAAAAGACAAGGCTGGCGCAGGGCAAGCGGACGGTACTTCGCCCCCGCCCGTCACCCACGAGGACCTGCTCAAGGTCGAGCGTGCCAAACAGCTCTCGCCGCCGCTCGCGCCAGGCACCATCTTCGTGTTCGATCCCGATGCTGGAGCACAGAAGGTCACGCTCTACCTGAGCAGGTACGAGGACGAATGCATCCGTGAGAAAATCCTCTTGAAACACTTCGCGGCACGCAAGGTGCCCGGCGCGCAGGAGGTCGAGAGCCCCTACTCGCAGAAGGACAGAGTCGCCCCCGATTATCAGCAGGAGCTGGACCTCGCAAAGCCGAAGGAGAGCCCCGCGCTCCTCGAAGCAATTCGGATCCTCGAGAACCAGAAGCTCACGAAATTGGCGGAGAAGAAGCGCGCCCAGATGCAAGCGAAGCTGGAAAAGGACCTCGAGGAATGGGAGCGTCAGAAGGCGCTGGCGCGCGACACCGAGACGAGGGCCGTCGTCATCAACCTCAATAAGCAGCTCGACGGCTCGCACATCCACTACGTCCTCCGGGCGCACAAGGACAAGCCTCTCGTTCAGCTCATGGACACCAGCAATGGAGCCAACTCCCTTTGGAAGCTCAAGCGGGAGGGGCCAGGGCGGGGGGCGCTCGTCGAGCTCATAGGAGCCGGTATCGTCGACGGCAGCGCTCAGAAGGAAATCGGCCCTGGTCAAATGCTCGGCTTCTGCGGCATGGGAGTCACGCCACCGCCACCCGAGGACCTCGGCGAGATGGCCGCATTCATCAAGAAGGCGCGTCCGGTCGGCCTGTTCCGCTTTGTCCTCACACGACGGCCCAGCAAGTCTAAGATAACGCCGAACGATGTGCTCTACGTGAGCCGGCTCGCACGCATGTACGGCAGCTCGCCGGAGCAGAACTATACTATCGCGCAGATGCTCTGGGGCATCCGGAACACCCCCGGCTTCACGAACCTGCAGCCCTGGGTGATCTTCTTCATTCCGTGCGGGGTCCTCGCGCGGTCGATGTGGGCCCACCGCGGGCGCGAGATGACGCTGAGCATGTTCATGTCTGAAGTCGCACACAAATACGAGACGGAGTTCGGCAATCCTCCAAACCTGATTTTGCACAAGCACTATTTGCTCGCCGTGGCGATCACGAACAGCGGGCAGCAGAATCCGGACTACGCGGGCAAGGCTCAGTTCCATTGCCGATGGAGGCACGTGTCCGGCGGATCAGGCACGACTCAACCTGGCGCCGCGTGGCCCCGGTCGATCGAGGATAAGCTCAAGGAGACCGCCTGGAATGCTACCTATTGGCATCCGAGATTTGACGCCGGGGCAGAGACCAAGGAGCGAATTGACGCGGTCACGCCTCCGATGTTCCTGGACGGAGAAGCCCCGATCAAGGAAAGCGACGATGCTCAGGCGCTTTCATGATGGCTTGGCCGTCGCCATGATGGCCCTCTCGGTGCTGCTCACGGGATGCGGCGCGTCCAGCGCGCCGTCGAGGAACCCCGACGCGCGGCAGGTCGTGGTGCTGCCGCCGCCGGCCCCGAGCGCTGCGCCGATCGAGCCGATGGCTCCAGACATCGTGCTCTTCTCCTTGCCGCCGGCGGAGGATCCCTCGGTGGATCTTCAGCGCTGCGAGCGGGGGGACATGGA
This sequence comes from Sorangium sp. So ce1036, assembly GCF_051369805.1. Taxonomy (NCBI): domain Bacteria; kingdom Pseudomonadati; phylum Myxococcota; order Polyangiales; family Polyangiaceae; genus Sorangium; species Sorangium sp. So ce1036. Next base: position 294,350 of record NZ_JBBMOX010000002.1, on the reverse strand, counting down.
GGGCTGCCGCGCTGCGGGCTGGTTGTTCCTCCACGGCTTCGGCGTGCCGGAGGACGCGTCGCGCGCGTATGAACTCTATACGAAAGCATGCCAAGGCAAGAACACCAAGGCGTGCATGGAATTCGCCGCGGAATCCTACCATCTTCACGACTGGCCAATCAAAGCGACGGAAGAGTTTGTGGCGGCTGTTTTTCACAAGCTGGCCTGCGATCACGGCGATCGGCGGGGCTGCCTGGCCCTCGCCCTGGATGTGCTCCGCCATCCGGAGGAGCTGGACGAGGACTTCAATGTGGACAAGACCGCGCAGAAGATCGCGGAAGATGCCTGCGCGACGTCCAACGTCGCCGCGTGCTCGATGCTGCTGCGACTGGCGGCGCTGAGCGGGGACATGCCCCGCGCGGAGTCACTGGCGAGGAATCTCCTCGCGATGTGCCGCGCGGGCGAGATGGGCGCGTGCGGGCCCGTGCTCCGCTTTCCCTGGTCGGACAGGACGCCGACCGAGGAGAAGAGCCTCACGAATGACCTCGGCCGCAACCTCTGCAAGTTCTCGCAGGCCGAATGCCGCGCTGGCCGGGGAGGATGCAAGTATGCGCTTGCCTGTACCCAGAAACACGGGTTCGATCCGCAAGGACCGGAAGTCGCGGCGGAGTTCACCTACCGCGCCTGCGCCGTCGAACGCGACTTCGAGCAGTGCGAGGATCTCGCCGAGCTCTTCCGGCGTGGCAAGGGCGTGCCCAAGGACCCGGAGAAGGCGAGCTTCTTCGACATGGCCGCCTGCCAGCACGGCCGCCCCATTGCATGCATGGATACGGCGTGGCACATCCGGCAGCAGGGGAGCGGGCCCGAGATCGACAAGAAAATCTTCGAGGTCACGAAGCTGGGTTGCCGCATTGACGAGCGTGACCACGGCTGGCTGAGGAGCTGCGAGCGGCTCGCGACGATGTACGAGACCGGCACTGGGACGCAGAAGGACATCGACAAGGCGGTGGAGATCTTCACGGCAGTGTGCCCGTATCGAGAAGAGTCATGCGACGAGCTCCGCCGCCTGAACAGGCCCGTACCGCCCGACGCGGACGCGCCCTGACGAGGACGAAGGAGAGCTGCCGTGAACGACAAGAGCGAGAAGGTCATGCGGCTTGAGCGGTATGCCGAGGTCCTGGCCCATGTGGTCCATTTCCGCGGCGCGGACCTCTACGAGGTGCTCGCGCGCCTCGGCGTCGCGCCCGAGGACTGGGCGCGAGCCGACGCCGAGCACACGGCGGAGCTCGCCCTATCGGCGCAGCGCAACCAGGGCATCCAGGCGCTGCGATTCAGCTCGGTCTTCGCGAGGACGCGGCGAAGCCTCGAGGCGCGCCGGCCCTCGCTCGAGTCGCTCGGCCCGCCGCAGCGGCCGGCGGCAGGGAACGCCGCACCGGCGCATCTCGCACCACAGGCAGCGCTGCCCGCGTCGCCACAAGGGCCGGCGTTCGCCCTGCCGCGCTCGTCGCCGGAGCGCGCCGACGTCTCGCCCTGGGCCGCGCACGCGAGCGCTCGGCCCGAAACCGTGCGCGCCGGCATCCCCCAAGGCACGGCGGACATCGCGGAGCTCGTTCCGCGGCCTGCATTGCCCTTCCAGGCCAGCCAGGCGCAGTCAGCAGGGCAGAGCGCGCCGGAGGGGAGGCGGCTCCCGCGGTTCGATCCGCAGACGGGCAGACCCCTCGGTGTCCCCCTGCGGGTTGACGCGCCGAAGACGCCGAGCGGTGAGGAAAGCTGACGCTGGCTGACGCCCGCGCGCTCGATCGGCGCGACAGGGCTCGGAGGAACAATGCGATCGCGATCTCCCGGAACTGGCAAGCCCGCGGCGAAGCAGGGCGACAAGGTCGTCGGCATCGACACGCACGTGGTGATGATCCCCTCGCCGGGTGGGCCGGTGCCCACGCCGACGCCGATGCCGTTCAGCGGGACGTTGAGCGGCGATCTGAGCCGCGACGTGCTGATCGAGGGCAAACCGGCCGCGATCCAGGGAAGCACCGCGGCGAATGCGCCCGCGCATGTACCTCCAGGGGGCACGTTCCAGCGTCCGCCGTCGAATCAGGCTCGGGTCCAGGCGGGCAGCAAGACGGTGCTCATCAACGACAAGCCGGCCGCGCACCTCGGGGATCCGGCGATGACCTGCAACGACCCGGCCGACGCGCCGAACGGGAGCGTGATCGCCTCCGGGACCGTGCTGGTCGGCGACTAGGGCCAGGAGATGGCGGCAGCCACGAAGCCCGCTGCGGGGGCGCCGGAAGTGAGCGAAGCGATCTCGCTGGCGCAGTACGCGGCTGTCAGGGCGGCGGTGACGGAGGGGTTTCCGCTCGCGGACGTGCTCGCGGTCGAGGGGCTGACGCCGCGTACGTTCGCGCAGGCCGATCTTGCCTGGAAGCAGCGGCTGGTCGCGGAGCCGGAGGTGCTCGTGGCGTACGAGCAGGAGCTGGCGCAGGCCGAGGACTGGCTGGATCGACGGGTCGAGCCGCTCGCGGACGACCCGGCCGCCTGGGCGAGCTTCCTTGCTGCCTTCGGGGCGCACCCGGCCCCGTTCGAGCTGCTGCAGGAGAAGGACCTGGGCATGAACGACGTCGCGCGGCTCCGCCGCCGGTGGGCGCGGCGCGCTGAACAGGACGCGAAGATCGGCGAGCTCCTCGAGGAGCTGCGCACGAAGCCCGGGAAGCTGGGGTCGCTCCGGATCGGTCCCCGGGTGCTGCGGCCGTCGAGGGTAGCCAAGGCGTGGAGAGCGGCGGAGGTGCCCGCAGAGGAGCATTCTGCAGCGGTGCCGCTCGGCGAGCCCAGGCTGGGCCTGGCCGAGTACGCTGCGCTCTGCGCGGAGCTCGACGCGCTGCCGGAGCAACGCGAACGGGTGCTGCGGCGCCGCGGCCTGGCCGATGAGGAGACACGCGCCGCGCTGGATCGGCGGTGGCGGGCAGCGCTGGAGCGTGACCCGGCGCTAGCGAAGGATTTCGAGCGCCTCCAGGCGCATCATGCGCGTCGGCTGGAGATGCTCCTCGCCCGAGCGCGGGAGGTTGGCCATGTCGAGCGCTCGCCAGCCTCCGTTACCGCCACGTCCGCGCCTGCCGCACCGTCTTCCGAGGCGGTGGCCGGGCCTGGGGCGCCCCTCGTGACCCCGGCAGCGCTGCAGGACACGGGGCCCCTGCTGGAGGTCCCCCGAGGTGCGGTGGTCCCCTTCGTGCCCGCACACGCCGAGCTCGCGACGGGAAAGGCAGAGCCGAAGCCTCCTCGCGCTGCGGAATCGCTCACCGGCACCGCACCCTTGCCCGACATTCCGCGAGGGCCGGAGCTGCCGTTCCCTCAACCCGGTGCGGCGAAGGTGGCGAAGCGCCCGCCTCCTGTGATCGCGGAAACCGCACCGCTCTCGGATATTCCCCGCGGCCCCGCTCTACCGTTCACGGCCGGAGTATCGGGGACTCCCGTGCCGTCCACCGCGACAGCCCAGCCGCAGCGGCCACGAGCCCCGTGGGAGGTCGTCGAGACGTCATCGGTGCAGGCGCCCCCTCGCGGCCCGGTGCTCCCCTTCACGGCAGCGGATCCCACGAGGCGTGCCGGAGCTCTGGCAGCATCGAAGCCCGCTCCGCCGGCCGCAGCAGACCTCCGGGAGACGTCGCTGAGCCTTGCGATCCCCCGTGAGCTGCTGACGCAAGTCGCGCCTCCGCCGGCCCCTGTGGGCGGAGCAGCCTCCCAGACCTCCAAGGCATTGCCGCCTTCCACGCCGTCGAGCACGGTCCGGGAGGGTGGCACGGCGCCCCTCCCCGAGCCGCTGGAGACGATCCTGTCGCTCGCGCAATACGCCGCGCTCTGCGCGGAGCTGGCCCTGTCCCCCGCCATGGCCGAGTCGATCTTCCAGCGTTACCGCCTGGGTTCCGTCGAGGTCCGGTCCGCGGTCGATGCGGCCTGGAAAGAGCGGCTTCGCGGGTACCCGGCGGAGTACGCGAGGTGGCAGGACATGGTCCAGCGCTACTACGCGCACTTCGCCAGGCGGGGTGTGCTCCCGCGGTGAAGCGTCTTGAGAGAGAGCAGATACCCCCGCTGCGGTGAAGCCGGAACCGCGGCTGCCGCTGGATTTACCCATTCTTGTGAGCGAGCCGGTGATGTTCGAGGTGGGGTTCGACCCGGCGGGCGTGCTGCGCGTGCTGCAGCGGGCAGCGGTGCATCGGGGCATGATGTCGGAGGCAGACCAGCGCTGAGTGCAGCGCACCGGGTGAGGGCTCTCGGTTGTCTTCGTGTCGCACCACGAGCTTGGAAGATCCAGGCCGACTGATACTCGTAAGGAGCGCCATATGCAGTGCGCGCAAACCGGCATGAGTGATAGGGGGCGCTCGGGATGAAGCGTTCTCCTCAGCACCTCAGCTGCACGTACGACGGAAGGCGGCTCGAAGCACGAGAGCGCGATAGCGTGGCCGAACCGGCTGGCCGCACGTCCCCAGACTGCAAGAGCTACCGGTTGCCTCCCTCGCCCCGCCGCCCAGCCCCGTCCACCTTCGCGAGCCGCTTCTCGTGCCGCTCGATCGCCTCGACGATCTTCGCCTTGCGCTCGCGCTCCGTGCGCCAGCGCCGTGGCTCCGGCAAACCGAGCCACCTGACGAGCCGCTCCAGCGCGGCGACGTCGGCGCGGAAGAGACTCTCGCGGCTCAGGCGGATCATGACGGTAAGAGAGTAGATCCGCGGCGCTCGCCGCGCGTTCTGCATTACCTGCACGCCGTGTGTGCTCTCGATGCTCCGAGCCAGCCACACGGGCGGCTTCGTAAGCCAGCTCCAGACCGGCATGACAGAAGCCGCACAAGCCCACGGCCCCGGTAGCCCCCTCGAGTTGGGGGACGCCGTGGACCGAGGGCGGCCTGCGGCACGCCTTCAAGCGTGCGCTCGCGAGGGCGCAGGTGCCGGCCACCCGGCTCCACGCCCTGCGGTCTTCATTACCGAGTGCTTCAAGGGCGGCGCCTCGGCTCCGACCGTGCAGCAGCTCCCCGGCCACCTGCACCTCTCGGTTACCCAGCGCTACGCGCACACCAACGACAACCTGAAGACCTGAAGAAGGACGCGGTGCAAGCTTTCACGCAGCGGTCGGCGTACCTCGGCGTCGCCGGCTGAATGGCCCCGGGAGGCTCACCAGGGAGCGCCCAGGCCCCTCAACGAAATCCTCAATGGTTTCAGCGGAGGAGAAGGGATTCGAACCCCTGGTTGAGTTGCCCCAACGGCGGTTTTCAAAACCGCTGCCTTCGACCGCTCGGCCACTCCTCCAAATGCCGCTACTTGCTCGTCTTTCTGACCTTTTGTGCTCCCGTTGTCAATGCGGCTGACCAGCCCGCGCGCCAGCCCGCCCGATGCCCGGCGGGTGAGCACAGCGCGAACGACCTCACCGTCCCCGCTTCACGCTCGCGCCTACGCCCACGCCCGCCGCGCCCGCACCCTCTACTCCTTCCCCTTCTCGCCCTTCTCCCTGCCTGCCGCAGCCGCCCCAGTCGCTACGCCCGCCGCGCCCCCCGCAGCCCCCCCGACCTTCGCCTTCATCACCTCCGCCAGCCACCCCTTCACCCCCGCGCACGTCCCCCCCGCGCTCCCCGTGCCGCCCCCCGCGCGCCGCTCGTACGGCCCCGCGACGACCGCCACGTCACTCCCCCGCGCCGCCCACGCGATCGGCCCGAGCGACGCGCGCTCTCGGCACGCCTTGCCGAAGCGCCGCTCGAGCACCTTCGCGGCCTCCGCAGCATCCGCGGCGCTGTCGAACCGGAGCCGCCACGCGAGCGCATACACCCGCCGCGCCGCATCCTGCGGATCGTCCCTGCGCACCACGGCGAACCGATCCCCGCCCCAGCCGGCGGCCGCGTCGGCGGCGACCTCGCGGTGGGCGTAGGCCGCGAACGCGATGCGGAGCGCCTGCTCGCCCATCACGTCGTCGAAGACCACGCGGAACCCTGGGCCGAGCGCGGCCGCCGTCGGGACCGGCACCGCGACCGCGGGCTCGCGCGACGCGAGCTTCTCGGGGTGCAAGAGCTGCTCGGTCGTCTCCGGCAGCGCGCGCCAGACCGCGTCCACCGAGGCCCAGCCGCCCTCGCGGCGCAGCGCCTGCACGAACGCGAAGCCGTCCGTGTACGGCGCGCCCAGCGACTCCTGCAGCACGAGCGGCGTGTCGCCGACCGACGACAGCGCCGTCGACATCGCCACGAGCTTCCGGAGCAGCGACTCGTCCACCTGGAACGCCGAGCCGACCATCACGTCGAACATCGCGCTCATCGCGTCGCCCTCGGCGAGCGCGTGCACGGCCGCCAGCCGATCGCTGTCGCCGCGCTTGAACGTGAGCAGCTTCCCCAGCGAGTAGCTCTGGTCCTGGAGCGCGTGGACGAGCTCGTGCGCCAGCGTCTCCTCGGCCTCCTCCTCGCTGAGATCGTCGACGAGGTACATGGTCGCGTCCTCCGGCTCGTAAAAGCCCGCGATGCGCCCCTGGACCAGCCGGAACATGCCCGCGGTGAAGTCGTAGTCGGCCGGGATGAGCTCGAGCGCCGCGAGCGCCTCGCCCTGATGCTCGAGCACCCCCTCGGGGAGCTCTCGCTTCACATGGGCGCGGACGCGCTCGAGGATCTCCCCACGGTCGAGCACGCGGCTCGGCACGTCGCGGAGCACGGGCAGGCCGCGCGCCTTCGCGACGCGCGCGAGCGCCTGCGCCACCTCGGCCTGCGCCTGGCGCGCCGCCTCGTCGAGCTCGCCCTCGTCCGCCCGGCCCGCCCCGGGAGCCGGCGGGGCAGGGGTCGCCGCAGGCGGCACCGCCTCGGCCGCGGCCCCCGGCGCGCGCGGCGGCGGCGCCGGCTGCGGCGCCGGCGCCCCGCAGCCGGCCAGGAGCGCCGCCCCGCCGAGCGCCCCCGTCGCCGCGAGCGCCAGCGCCAGCGCCCGGTCGCGACCCCGCCGCATCCCAGCGCCGCCCCGGCCCCGGCTCACAGCGACGCCCCGCCGGTCGCGCGGAGCGCGCGGATCGCCTCCGCATACCGGGCGACGCGCGCCTCGAACGACAGCGTCTCGCCCGGCGCCACCACGCCGAAGACCGCCGAGCCCGCGACGAGCGCCCTCGCCCCGGCCGCGATGACCTGCCCCGACGTCGACGGCGCGATCCCGCCGTCGACCTCGAGCGTGATGTCGAGGCCCGCCTGATCGATCGTCTGGCGCAGGCTCCGGAGCTTTGTGAGGGACCCCGGGATGAACCGCTGGCCCCCGAACCCGGGATTGACGCTCATCACCAGGATGAGATCGAGATCCGGCAGCACGTGCCGGATCGACTCCTCCGGCGTGTGCGGGTTCAGCACGACACCAGGGCTCGCGCCCGCGTCCCGGATCTGCTGGAGGGTCCGGTGCAGGTGCGGCGACGCCTCGGCGTGGACCGCGATCCGATCGGCGCCGGCCGCCGCGAACTCGGCCACGTAGCGCTCGGGCTCGACGATCATGAGGTGCACGTCGAGCGGAAGACGCGTCGCGGCACGAACCGCGCGAACGACCAGCGGGCCGATGGTGATATTGGGCACAAATCGACCATCCATCACATCGACGTGGATCCAGTCGGCGCCGGCGGCCTCGGCGGCGCGTACTTCCTCGGCGAGACGACCGAAATCGGCGGACAAAATCGACGGAGCGACGATGATCTTCTCGTGACGCACATGCTAGCGCTAGCAGGCGTGACGCGCGGCGGCTAGCGGACGCCACCGCGAACGCTCGCGGTTCCGCGGGCGCTCGCGCGTCCGCGAGCGCTTACGAAGATGCCGGCGTGGCTGCTAGGCTGCTCACGTCCGCGCGGCGGCGCACAGGAGCTGCGCGCCGCCGCGCGCGGACCGAGGCACGATCACGAACCGTTCGAGTGAGGTGATGCATGGAGACACGGCCGCTGACGAAGCCCGACTACGACCGGATCGTGGGCGAGATCGATCGGTGGTGGGCGGGGCCGACCAGCGCGCTCGCGCACCCGATCTTCTTCTATGAGCTCGGCCGGCTCGCCCGCGTCGTCGAGGACCACGGGCTGCTCGTGGGCTTCCTGCTCGGCTTCCGGTGCCCGGACGCGGCGATCGGGTACGTGCACCTCGTCGGCATCCACCCCGACTACCGCCGCCGCGGGGTCGGCAGGATGCTCTACGCCGCGTTCGAGGAGGACTGCCGCCGCGAGGGCTGCCGCCAGCTCAAGGCGATCACGACCCTGGGCAACGAGGGCTCGGTGCGCTTCCACGCGGCGGTCGGCTGGTCGGCGACCGAGGTCGAGGATTACGCCGGGCCGGGGCGCCCGCGGATCGTGTTCACCAAGGACCTCCAGGGCGATCGTTGACGTCCTCGTGTTGCGACGTACGCTCTCGGCGGGGTATCTCTGCGCGGTACGGCGAGGTGGACGATGCGAGGATGCTGGCCTGTGCGCGCGATCGAGGTGGGCGAGGTGGGCGTTGTCGAGTCGGCTGACGTGACGCGCGCCGCGGGCGCGCGCGGTGGGCTCCCGTGAGCCGCGCGCCCGAGCTGGCCGCGCAGCTGCGCGAGATCGGCCTGTTCGGAGGCCTGAGCGATCAGGTCCTCCAGGGCCTCGCCGACACGCTCGAGCTCGTCGAGCTGCAGCCGGGCGCCGTCGCGTTCCGCGAGGGCGACAGCGGCCGCGAGATGTTCGTGCTGCTCGAGGGCGAGATGGAGGTGCTCAAGCGCTCGAAGCGCGACGTCGAGGCGAGGGTCGCGGTCCTGGGGCCGAGCGACTGGTTCGGCGAGATGTCCATCCTCGACGTGATGCCCCGCTCGGCGACGGTCCGAGCGCTCGCGCCATCGCGCCTCTTGCGCGTCACCGCGCACGACCTCGACGCGCTCTACCGGCGCGATCTCAGGTCGTACACGCTCCTCGTGCTGAACATCGCGCGCGAGATGTCGCGCCGCCTTCGCGTGGCGGACAGCCTGCTCGCCGAGCTCGTCGCGAACATGCTCGACGAGTACGCGCGGCCCCGGCGCCCCGGCATCTGAGGCAGCCCGGCCGCACGATCGCAGCGCGACGCCGCGCCCTGCGGCGCGGGCATCCCAGGGAGCCGGCGCCCGCGCGCGCAACGCGAGGCCCGGTGAGTGCCCGTGGCACCTCTCCCCGGCTCACGCGCCGCCCTGGCCGACCGCCCCGCCGGCGCCGCCGGTGCCATCCGCTCCGCCAGCGCCACCCGTTCCGCCAGCGCCGCCGGCGCCACCCGTTCCGCCAGCACCGCCGGCGCCATCCGAACCGGATCCGGAGCCACCGGCGCCACCCGCCCCGCCGGCGCCGCCAGCGCCGTCGGCTCCAGCGGCGCCACCAGCGCCGTCGGCTCCAGCGCCACCGGTTTCCCCAGCGCCACCGGCCCCGCTCGGCGCGTCCACGCCGCTGTCATCGGGCATACCAGCTCCGGTCGAGGTCGTAGCGCCGGTGCCGGTGCCGCTCGCGCTGGACCCGCCCGACGGGTCGCCATCTCCGCCGTCGCCTGGCTCGCCAGCACCGAAGGAAGGGCTCCCTCCTGCCCCGCTTGTCGTCTCTTGGTCGCCGCACTCGGCGCACCCGAGATCGGTCAGGGGAGGCTCAGGTTGCGGGTTGAAGCCACAGCCCGCGAGCACCACCCCGAACCCAAGGACGACAAGCTTACGCATAAGCTCTCTCCCTATAGCACCGCGCGCGCTCCCTGCGTGCTCGCTGCGCCTGCCGCCGGACACGCGTCCGGCGTGCATGTTCCTACGTGTCCGCTCGATCCTGCCACCACGGCCGCACGGCGGGCAGGACGGAGCCGCAAGCCTGCTCAGCCACAGTCCGCGCCTCCAGCGCCCCCAGCGCTGCACGGCCCACCGCCCTGACCACCAGCGCCGCCAGAGCCACCACCCGAGGCCCCCACGCCGCCACCAGCGCCGCCAGAGCCGCCCTCGCCGCCGCCGGCGCCGCCAGAGCCGCCCTCACCGCCACCGCCAGAGCCGCCCACGCCGCCACCGGCACCGCCAGAGCCGCCCTCGCCGCCACCGGCGCCGCCATCGCCACCCGAGCCGCCATCGCCACCACCAGCGGCCCCCTCGCCGCCCGCACCACCAGCCGCGCCGCCAGGGCCACCGCCGTCGCCGCTGCCGCCTTCGCCGCTGCCACCCCCGCTGCCGGCACTCCCCGTACCGGTGCTCGTCGCCGCCGCGATCCCATCCGCACCACCTGCGCCTGCGCTCCCGGTCGACCCGGAACCGGTGCCCGTGATCACGGGCGGACCACCGCCACCCCCATTGAACGGCGGGTCGGGCTGCGGGTTGAACGTGCATCCAACCAGGGTGAGCGCGGCAAGGACCAGCAAGCTTCGCATGGCAGGTCCACGCGCGCTCGCAATCCACATGCCACGCGCAAATCTCCTGGAAGCAGCGCCATCTTGCCGAGGTGACAGGGGTTCCACAGGCACACTCTGGCACGCCGCCGGGGCGAAGGGATCCGACAGTTCGCCGGCCAGCGCGCTCGGGCCGCGGCCGCGTCGGGCGCGAGGGGACGCCGCCCGTGGCCGCGGCGGCGGCGCGCGGTATCGTGCGGCGTGATTTCGGACGACCTGGGAAACATCGCGTCACGACTCAAAGAGGTGCGACGCCGGATCGCGCGCGCCGCCGCGCGCGCCGGGCGCGCGCCCGAGGAGATCCGGCTCATCGCCGTGTCCAAGGGGAAGCCCGCGGAGGCCATCCGCGCCGCCTACGCCGCGGGGCAGCGCGACTTCGGCGAGAACTACGTCCAGGAGCTCGCGGAGAAGGCCGAGGCGCTCGCCGACCTGGACGGGCTCGTGTGGCACGCCATCGGCCACCTGCAGAGGAACAAGGCGAAGATCGTCGCGCGCGTCGCGCAGGTCGTGCAGTCGGTCGATCGCGAGGAGATCGCCGTGGAGCTCGACCGGCGCACTGCCGCGCTCGCTCGCACGCTCGACGTCCTGCTCGAGGTGAACGTCGGCGGCGAGGCGACGAAGAGCGGCTGCGCGCCCGGGGATCTCGGGCCGCTCCTCGCCGCGGTGGCCCGGTGCGCGCACCTCCGCCCGGTCGGCCTGATGACCATCGCGCCGTTCCGCGAGGACCCGGCCGACGTCCGCCCGTTCTTCGCGCAGCTGCGCGCCCTGCGCGACGCGCACGGCGGCCAGGCGGCGCTGCCCGCGCTGTCCATGGGCATGTCGCACGACCTCGAGGCAGCCATCGCGGAGGGCGCGACCCTCGTCCGGGTCGGCACCGCCATCTTCGGCGCCCGCGAGCCCAGGTAGGCGGCGCGCTCGCGGGTCACGGCCGCCACGCGGCGCAGCAGAGCGCGTCCGGCGGCGCTGAACCGGCGCCGGAGGAGAGCCCCCGCCACCGCAGGGGCCGTCCTGCGCCGTCGGGCGCTCTTTTTCCTCGCGCGCCCCTCGGACAGCGCGCGGCGCGACGGTAGACTCCCCCGCGTGATCCAGGCGAAGGCGGCGAACAGGCCCCCCGCGGTCGGCGTCCGCGGCGCCGGCCCAGGGCCCGCGCCGGCCGCGAGGCCCGCGCCGGCCGCGAGATCCGCCCCGCGGCGCCGCGGCGCGGCGCTCCCTGCCAGCGCCGTCCCGACGGCCGCGGCCTGCGCGCTGCTCGTGATCGGGTGCGGGCCGGGCGCGATGCCCGCGTCCGTGCGCCACCCGCTCGTGGGCAGCGCCGCGCCCGAGTTCCACGCGGAGTCGACCGCGGCGATCCCGGTGGGCGTGCCGGGCACCCGGCGGACGCGCGTCACCGTGATCGACTTCTGGGCGTCCTGGTGCGCGTCGTGCAGCCGGACCCTGCCAGCGCTCGACAGGCTCTGGCGCGACCGCAAGGCGGACGGCGTGGCCGTGATCGGCGTGAACGTCGACGACTCGGACGTCGCGGCGGAGGCCGCCGCGCACGAGCTCGGCGCCACGTTCCCCATCGTCGCGGACCCGGGCCAGCGGCTCAGCGCGACCTACGGCGTCGCGCAGGTCCCCCTCACGTTCGTGGTCGACAGCGCGGGCACCGTGCGCTGGGTCGGGCGCGATCCGGAGAGCGCGCGCCGCGCCGTGGAGGTCGTGCTGTCGGAGGGGCCGGTCGGGGCGCGGCCGAGATCGGTCTTCGAATGAGCGCGACCCGCGGCAGCGGCGGCGCGCGGCGCCGGCCCGCAGGAGACGAGCCGACCCTCTTCGACGCCGCCCTGCAGCGCGACCCGGAGCTCCGGGGCACGGTGCCCCTCGCCGAGCGCATGCGCCCCCGCACCCTCGCGGACGTGATCGGCCAGGGCCACCTGCTCGGCGACGGCAAGCTGCTCGCGCGCGCCATCGCGGCCGACCGCATCCCCTCGATGATCCTGTGGGGCCCGCCGGGCGCCGGCAAGACGACGCTGGCGCGCGTCATCGCCCACTCGACGAACGCCCGCTTCGTCCCCTTCAACGCCGTGCTCGGCGGCGTGCCCGAGCTCCGCGAGATCCTCGGCCAGGCGCGCACCGCGCGCTCCTACGAGGGCAAGCGGACGATCCTGTTCGTCGACGAGATCCACCGCTTCAACAAGGCCCAGCAGGACGCCTTCCTCCCGCACGTCGAGGACGGGACCATCACGCTGATCGGGGCGACCACCGAGAACCCGTCGTTCGCGGTGAACGCGCCGCTGCTCTCGCGGTGCAAGGTCTTCCGGCTCCAGGGCCTCGACGCCGCGGAGCTCGTCGAGCTCCTGCGCCGCGCGCTCGCGGCGCCCGCGGGGCTCGCCGGCGCGATCGCCGCCGACGACGACGCGCTCGCGGCGATCGCGGCGCTCGCGCAGGGCGACGCGCGCAGGGCGCTCACCACCCTGGAGATCGCCGCGGACGACGCGGCCCGCGCGGGCGCCGCCACGATCACACGCGAGCTCATCGCCGGGGCGAGCGAGCACAAGACGCTGCTCTACGACAAGGCCGGCGAGGAGCACTACAACGTCATCAGCGCGTTCATCAAGTCGATGCGCGGCTCCGATCCCGACGCCGCCATCTACTGGCTCATGCGCATGATCGAGGCCGGCGACGACCCGCTCTTCCTGCTGCGCCGGATGATGATCTTCGCGTCGGAGGACATCGGCAACGCCGACCCGCGCGCGCTGGAGATCGCCGTCGCGGCGGACGCCGCGTTCCGGCGCATGGGGATGCCGGAGGGGCTCTACCCGCTCACGCAGGCGGCGCTGTACCTCGCGACGGCCCCGAAATCGAACGCGTGCAAGGTGGCCTGGCAGTCGGCGCAGGCCGCGGTGCGCGAGCACGGCGCGCTCCCTGTCCCGCTCACCCTGCGCAACGCCGTGACGCGGCTGATGCGCGAGGAGGGCTACGGCGCGGGCTACCGCTACGCGCACGACGAGCCAGGCGGCGTCGCGCACGGCGCGGCGTACCTGCCCGAGCCGCTCACCGGGAGCCGGTTCTACGAGCCGACCGACCGCGGCTACGAGCGGACCATCGGCGAGCGCCTCCGCCGCCTCCGCGGCGAGGGCGAGGGCGAGGGCGGCCGAGGCGCGGCCGGGTGATGCGCGCGCTCAGTCCTCGTCGCCCCCCGCGCCCGCGAGCGCCTCCGTGAGCTCGCTCAGGGCGTGCTGATCCCCCTTGCCACGGGCGACGCCGATGCCGTCGGACAGCCAGGCGCGCCCCTCCTCGAGGCGGCCGAGCTTCACCAGCATCGTCCCGCACATGAGGTACATCGGCACGTACGTCGGATCGAGCGCCCGGAGCGCGTTGAAGGTGGCGAGCGCGTCGTCGTGGCGCTCGCTCCCCGCGTATTCCAGCGCGAGCGCGTACCAGTGAAACGGATCCTTCGACCCGCCCTGGGTCATCTTCTCGAGCATCAGCAGCCGCTTGCTCATGTCGCCTCCACAACGCCGATGAACGGCAGGTTCCGGTAGCGCTCGCCCCAGTCGAGCCCGTAGCCGACGACGAACTTGTCCTCGATCGTGAAGCCCAGGTAGTCGATCGGCACCTCGACCCGGGCGCGCGCCGGCTTGTGCAGGAGCGAGCAGATCTTCACGCTGTTCGGCATCCTCGTGCGGAAGAGCTGGAGCAGGTGCGAGATCGTGAGGCCCGTGTCGACGATGTCCTCGACGAAGAGGATGTCCTCGCCCTCGATCGGACGGGTGAGGTCCTGCGTGATCTGGACGACGCCGGTCGTGGCCGTGCCCTCGCCGTAGCTGCGCACGCCGAGGAACTCGATCCGCGTCGGGAGATCGATGTGCCGCGCGAGATCCGCGGTGAAGATGAAGCTCCCCTTGAGCACGGAGACGAGCACGAGCCGCCGCTCCGCGTAGTCGCTGGTGATCTGCGCGCCGAGCTCGCGCACGCGGGCGCCGATCTGCTCGGCGGACAAGAGCGTCCTCACGTTCGCCATGGCGGCCCGCTAACACCGCGGCGCCCCCGCGACCAGCGCCGAAGGAGCGCGGGACGAGCGCCCGCCGCGCCCTGGAACGCGGGTCCAGGCCGCCCGCAGCCGCTCGTCCGCCGCCCGAGGCGAAACTGGGCTAGGCTCGGCGCGCCCGAGATGCCGCTCCCTGCTCCGCCCGACCCGCCCCCGCACCTCACCTCACGCATGCCCCTGTCCGTCCGCTTCTGCGAGACGGATCTGATGGGCATCGTCCACCACGCGAACTACCTCGTCTACCTGGAGGCGGGCCGCATCGACTGGCTCAAGCGCCGCGGCGTCTCGTACGAGGAGCTGGTGCGGCGAGACCTCCACCTGGCGATCGCGGAGATCCGGATCAAGTACCGCCAGGCGGCGCGCTTCGGCGACGAGCTCGTGGTCGAGACGACCTGCCGCGAGGTGCAGCGGGTCACCGCGCGCTTCAGCTACCGCATCCTCCGGGGGGAGACGCTGATCTGCGACGGCGACATCCTCCTCGCGTGCCTGCGCTCGGATCTCACGCTGACGCGGATCCCGGACGACATCGTCCGCGCCCTCGCGAGCCCCGAGGCGCCCCCCGGATCGAGCCCCGAGGCGGCCGCCGCGGGCTAGCGACGGGGTCAGCCGCCGTCGGACCCGCCCGCGTCGTCCCCGCCGCGCACGAGGCGCGCCGGCAGCTCGACGGTCTGCGGCGGCTCGATGCTCTCGCCGAGGAACGTGCGCCACTGGATGACGTAGAGCCCGCGAGGAGGGCCGATGACGTAGCGCTCGCTCATCGGCGGCACCGCCACGACGGGGATGCCGTCGACGAGCAGGTACGACAGCGCGTCGGTCTGGTTGACCGCGATGAAGCCCTCGGACGGCGCGCCGGGATCCACGCTCCGGGGCAGCGGGAGCGGCGCCGTCCGGAGGGCCGCGAGCTGGTCGCGCGTCAGGAAGGCGCTCCCCTGCGCGGACGGGAGCCCCGAGGCGGCGTACGCCGCGCTCGGCGGCGGCATGAGCAGGTCGGTCGAGGCGAGGTCGGCGCGCCGGACGGCCGACGTGGCCTCGAAGCCGATGCCGCCGCCCCCCTGCCAGGCATAGGCGGCGAAGAGCGGCACCTCGCCGGCCACGCACTCGTGCGATCTCGGGTCCACGCCGAGGATCGAGAGGAGCGCCCGGCAGAGCAGGGGGCCTCCCTCACCGGCCTCGGGCACCTTGCCGAGCTCGACGTACAGCGTGCCGAGGCTCGCGTTGACCTCGACCTTCCGGACGTCGTACCCGAGCCGCTTGCCCTCGCCGACCGGACGCGCGGAGCCGGCCGACAGCGGCGTCACGTCGACGCGCCGCTCGCCGAGCAGCGTGCGGAGCGCCCCCGGCGGCACGACCCGGTACCGGGCCGCGCCTGGCCAGAGCGCGATCTCGCCGTACAGATCGCTGCGCGCGCGGAGCTCGGCGCCCAGGGGCAGCGGGAGCGCGTGCGACGTGAACTCGACGCGCATGCGGCCCGTCTCCGCGAGATCGATCGTCCACGTCAGCCCGGTGAGCTCCTGCGCCGCGCGGAGCCCGTCGACGGCCACCTCGGGCGTCTTGACGGGCTGTGGCACGTCGCGAAAGCGGAAGGCCGCCTCGAGCGTGACGCCGGCGAGCTCGCGGGACGTGAGCGTGTCCTCCGGCAGCGGGGTGGCGGGCTGCAGCGGCGACGGCTGGCCCGACTCGGACACGATGAGCCGGCCGAGGTCGTCGGACACGAGGGTCACGCCGGCCTCGGGGGGGATGGAGGCGTCGATCGGGTCCGGGTCCGGCGCCTCGTTCGCGAGCGGCGCGGGCAGGATCTTCGCGTTCGGGCTCGCCCCGGCGTCCACGGGGTCGCCGGTCTGCTTCGGGGACGGCTCGCACCCGGCGGCGAGCAGCAGCCCGACGGCGGCGACGCGCGCGCGGATCACGGATCCCGCTCGAACGAGTGGATCACCCGCACCCGCGGATCGAGCGGCGGCGGGTCGGGCGCATACTGCGTGTCCATGAAGACCGCGGTGCAGCGGGGGTGGCACTGCACCAGCAGATTGCAGTTCGCCGCCTCGTTGTCGAAGACCGCGATCACCCGCCCGAGCCGGGCGAGCTCCGGGGCGACGCTCCGCTTGAACTCGGTGTCGGGCATCTCGAACCTCGGCTTGACGACGAGCTCGGTGCCGATGACCCCGATGGGGAAGCCGAGATCGCGGAGGCTCGCGAACGAGCCGAGCGCCATGTTCGGGAGGTCGCGCCCGGTCAGGTACACGAGGGTCGCCCCGGCCGCGTGGCACGCGCGCGCGTACTCGCTCGCGCCCGGCACCTCGACGTCGTGCCGGATGTGGGGATCGTTGAAGAAGCGCGCCTTCCAGAACTCGAAGGCGTGCAGGTGGAGCGACTCGTCGAGCACGCCGAGCCGGCGCAGGTTGTCCTGAAACCCGTACACGATGCCCTCGGGCGACGCGCGCGAGAGCAGGGCCGCGGCGTCCGGGTGCTTGCGGCGCCACTCGTCCGCGAGCTCGTGGAGGATCGCGACCACCCGCGGCCGGTTGTCCATGAGCGTGCCGTCCAGATCGAAGACGATCACGGGCGGCCCTTCCGACCGGTCGGCCGCGCGCTCGACGATGGAGTTCAGGAGCCGCGTCCGCTCGAGAGGGACGAGGCGCTTCTCATGGAAGGGCGTGCTCAAGGTGATCGCGCAGCGATGAAGCGCGTCTTCCGCGCCGCTGCTGGGAGCCGAACCCTAGCGCGAACTCGCCCTCCTCAGAAGAAGCCCCGGCGCACGCCGGGCATGGCGCACGGAGTCAATGTGAACAAATATCCTACATTGTTGGCCCAGCGATTCCATCGCTCGTAGCATTTTCTCATCGGGGACCCCTCGCCCCCCGAAGGAAGGCCCATGCACAACCACATCCACCTCGCTCTGGTCCTGGCGCTGGCGCTGCCCGCTGTGGCGGGTTGCTCGAAGACTCCCCGTGATCGCCTGCAGGGGCGCTGGCTTGGCGAGTCGATCGAGAATGTCCCCGAGGATCAGCTCGCGAAGGCGACCGGATGGGTGAAGGGGACGGCGATCGAGTTCAACGGCAGCAAGGTGACCGTGACCGTGCCCGCGGAGATGCCGCGCCGCGGCACCTTCAAGGTGACCAAGGCGGAGGGCGATCAGATGACGGTCGCGTTCCTCCGGCCCGAGGGCGGGCTCGACGAGGCGGAGTTCCGCCTCGCGGCCGACCGGACGCTGCACTGGGACATCGGCGCCGGCCGCGCCATCGTGCTGACCAAGGCCGTGAAGGACTGACCCCCGCCCGGCCGGCGTAGGCGGGGCCCGCGGGGTGCTCCCTGGAGGGGCTGGAGTGCAGGCGAGCCACAAAAGGGGCTCGCCGGAACGCAAGCCCCTCCGGGGAGCACCCCGCGGGCCCCGCCTACGCCGGCCGCCTACCGCCGCACCCGCTCCCGCCGCACCCGCATCAGCCACCGCGTCTCGCCGCGGTCTCCGTCCCTCGCGAGGAGCAGCACGACGTCCTCCGAGAGGGGCCCGGTGAGGCGCCTCCGCGCCTCCTCGAGCGAGCGCACCGCGTGGCCGTTCACGGACAGGATCCGGTCGCCGGGATCGATGCCCGCCTCCTCCGCCTCGCTCCCCGGGGGCACCGCCACCACGGTCACGGTCTGGCGCGCCTCGCCGAGCGTCACCGCCAGGCTCCCCGCGCCCGGGGGATCCTGCCTCGCGCCGTCCCCCGGCAGCGTGATCCGGACCCGATCGATCGTCCTGCCGGCGCGGACCTGCACCGGCTGCGACTCGGCGCGCCCGAGATCCGCGCTGTACGCCTCGATCACCACCGCGCCCTCGGGCAGGCCGCCGAGCTGGAACCGCCCGTCCCGATCGGTGAGCACGACGCCCGGCGGCAGCGGACCGAGCGGCAGGTACGTCGGCACGCGGTCGCGCGCGACGCGGGCCCCGGCGACCGGATCGCCGCGCGGATCGACCACCTGGCCGGCGACCTCGCCCGCCTCGGACAGGTCGATGCGCCCGAGGTCCGTGGGGCGGTCGTGGTCGCCGGCGATCGTGACCCGGAGCGTCGCCGGCGCGAAGCCGTCGCGGCTCACCGTGACGCGGAACTGGCCGGGCGCGAGGTCGGCGAGCGTGAAGCTCCCCTCCGCGTCCGTCGTGGCGCGGCGCGGCCCGGTCGGCGAGGACAGCGTGACCCGCGCGCCCTCGAGCCGCTCCCGCCCGCCGCGCCCGGTCACGGTGCCGGTCGCCTTCAGGCCACGCTGCATCTCCAGCCGCAGCGCCTTCGGCGCGGCCTCGACCTGCTCGACGTGCGGCGACTTGCCGGGGCGCACGAGGCTGAGCCGCAGCGGGAGGCCCACGGCGTCGGGCAGCACCGCGTCGCCGTCGTCGTCCGTGAAGAGCGTCTTGCGCAGCGGCACGGCGACGTCGAGCGACAGCACGCGCACCTCCGCCCGGTCGAGCGGGTAGCCGCGGTCGTCGGTGACGTGGATCGCCACCGCGTCGCGCACCTTCGGCAGGACGACCTCGATCTCCTTGCGATCGCGCTCGGGGACCGCGACCACGAGGCGCGCCACGACGTCGCCGGGCGACTCGGCGCGGGCGACGGAGACGAGCACCTCGTCGGGCACCGCGGCGAAGGCGAACGTGCCGTCGTCCGCGGAGTACGTCACCCGCTCGAGCGATCCGGCCGTCGCGGCGAGCTCGACGCGCGCGCCGGCGACCGGCTTGCGGTCCTCCTCGAGGACGCGGCCCTCGAGCAGGCCGCCCTGGCGCATCACCACGCGCACGCGGGCCTCGCCGCCCGGCGCGAGGGTCACGGTCTCGCTGAGCGCCTCCACGTACTCCGGGTGCCGGACGATGGCGTGGACGCGCCCCGGCGTGACGGGCTCGGCCCGGAAGGTGCCGTCGCCGCGCGTGACCCACGGCTCGCCCGACCGCACCGGCGCGGCCGCCAGGGGGACGTCGCCGCGCGGCAGATCCGGGATGGGGCCGGGCATGACCCCGAGCTCGCCCGCCGGGATGAGCGGCGCCGGACCGGGCAGGGATCGCTCGAAGTGCACGTCCCGGAACTCGGCCATCGCGGAGGTCTCGTCGATCGGCATCCCCGCGGCGTCGGCGCCGACGACCTCGATGGTCGCGCCCGGCACCGGGTAGCCGCGGTCGTCGACGACCTCGCCGAGCAGCGCCCCGCCGCGGAGCAGCGGGATCTGGACCTCGGCGGCGCCGCCGTCGACCTGCACGGCGTTCCTCGGCACGAAGCCGGCCGCGTGGGCCGACGCGCTCGCGGTCCCCGGCGCGATGGGCCCGAGCGTCACGGACCCGTCGTCGCCCGTGCGGCCGTGCAGGGGGAACGCCGAGAGCCCGTGCTCGACGAGCACGACGCTCGCGCCCTTCACGGCCGGCGCGCCCTCGCCGTCGCCGTCGGTCACGAGGAGGCGCACGTGTCGGCCGGCCCCGAGGACGAGCTTCACCTCCTTGCCCTCGCCGCGCTTCACCGGCACGGCGAGCGCGGTCGCGCTCACGGCGGCGCCGCGCCGCGCCTTGAGGTCGTACACCCCGTCCCGGAGGCCGGAGATCCGCGCCGCGCCGGCCGCGTCGGTGGTGGTGCTGCGGGCCGGCCAGAGGCCGGTGCCGGCGGCGAGCACGGTCGCGCCCTCGGCGGGCCGCCCCTCCGCGTCCACCACCCGGACGGTGAGCGCGCCGAGCCGATCCATGCGGATCCTGAGCGGCGCCGGCCCGGGCACGATGCCCGTCCGCAGGGTGTCCTCGAAGCCGGGGGCCGAGGCGCGGACGACGTAGGGCGCGGCGCCGAGCCGATCGAAGCGGGCGCGGCCGCCCTCCGCGGTCGTCGCGACGAAGGGCAGGGGATCGGCGGTCGCGACCGTGACCTCGGCGCCGTCGATCGGCCGCTCGGCGTCGTCGACGACCAGCACGTCGAGCGCCTTCGCGGGCCGCAGCACGAGGTCGATCGCGCGGGGGCCCGGCTCGAGCGCGAGGCGGGCCGAGGCGCGCGCCCGCGCCGCGCCGTAGGCCAGGACCCACGCCTCGCCCGACGGCAGCCCGGCGAAGCGGGCCTCGCCGGCCGGATCGGTCCGGTGCTCGCCGGCGAAGTGGGCGCGATCCTCGCGCAGCGCGAAGACGCGCACGGTGGCGTCCTGGAGCGGGCGCCCCGCTTCGTCGCGGACGGTGGCGATGAGCTCGGCCGCGCGCCCTTCCACCCGCGCGGGCAGCGGCGGCGCGGGGACCTGCGCGGCCGGCAGGTATCGCGGGCCCACGTCGCGCAGCGTGGTCGCGGCGAGGAAGCAGAGGAGCGCGGCGAGCGCGGCCAGGACGGCATCGAGCCGCGACCTCCGCGCGGGCGGGTCCTCGTCGGCTGCGGGTTCTCGGTCCTGCTTGGCCACGGCCTTCCGTCTCTACCCTGGATCCGCGGAAACGCCGAACGCGGGGGCGCCGTTCCAGCGGGGGCGCGAGATCGCCCGCCGGGGTCAGGCCGGGCGGCCGTGGTGCTGCTCGATGACGGCCTGGATCTCCTCCTCGGAGAGGATGTGGTCCGTCGCCTTGGCCTTCGCGAGGATGGCGTCGACGAGGTCCTTCGAGGGCTCGATCTGCCGCTGCCTGAGCCAGTAGTTCACGTTGGAGGCGCCGGACATGTAGCCGACGCAGATCTCCTGCTTGCGCCCGAACATGCCGGCGGGGACGCCGGAGTAGACCCGGTCGGCCATCCAGGAGTCGCCCTTCGCCTCGGCCTTGATGATCGCCGCCGCGTGCACGCCCGTCGCCGTGCGGAAGGCGTCCCGCCCGACCAGGGGATAGTTGATGGGCACCTCCCAGCCGACCGCCTGCGCCGCGGTGGTGCAGTACTCGAGCAGGTGGGTGAGGTCCTGGTGATCGAGAAGGCCGAGGAGCTTCAGGTTGAGGAGGATGAGCTCCATCGCGGCGTTGCCGACCCGCTCGCCGATGCCGAGCGCGGTGCCGTGCACCCGGTCCGCGCCGAACTGGAGCGCCCAGATCGCGTTCTCGAGCGCGAGCCCGCGATCGTTGTGGCCATGCCAGTCGATGCCGACGGACGCGCCGGCGCCCGCGACGATGGCCCGCGTGAAGTTGATCAGGTTGCGGACCCCGTCGGGCGTGGCGTGCCCCACGGTGTCGCACAGGCACAGCCGGGACGCGCCGTGGTCGATGGCGACCTTGAAGAGCGTGGCCAGCACCTCGGGGCGCGAACGTGTCGTGTCCTCGGTCACATAGGCGACGGGGAGCCCGGCCTTCACGCCCGCGTCGATCGCGGCGGCGCTCCGCTGCGCGATGAGGTCGACGTCCCACGCCTCCGCGAGCTGGCGGATCGGGCTCGAGCCGATGAAGGCATAGATCTCGACCGGAATGCCCGCGCGCTGGGAGATCTCGATCATCGGGGTGATGTCCGAGACGACCGTGCGGCCCGCGCAGGCGATGCGCAGCGACAGCTTGTTGTCGGCCACCTCCCGGCACATCCGGAGCACGTCCTCGAAGGCGCGCTGCGAGCTGCCGGGCAGGCCGACGTCGGCGACCTGGATGCCGATCTTGGCCATCAGGTGGAGCAGCCTGAGCTTGCTCTCGATGGTCGGATCGGCGACCGAGGGGTTTTGCAGGCCGTCGCGCAGGGTCTCGTCGAAGAAGCTGATGTCCTTCGGGATCAGCCGGCCGATCCGGCCCACCTCGTTCCAGTCGTAGATGAGATCGGTCGGGCGGATACCGGCGGTCGCGAGCGCCATCCTCCAAGTATAGTGCGCCGGCGACAGCGCCGAGCCTGAAACGCAGCGCCTCCAGGGCGCTCCACGTGACGCGGAGCGCTGGCGAAACGCAGGTGATCACGCGGGCAACTCCGCAATGCGTGCCCCGTCACATCGAGCGCATCGCGCCGACGCGACGCACGATCGGAGAGCGCGTCATCGGACACGGTGCTCCCTCGCCGCGCGACGACGCGAGCGCGACCGCGTCTGAACACCGCGCGTCGCCGCAATCACGGCGGGCGCGCGGTGCAGCGGATAGCGCCCGACCGGGGTGCAGTCCGGCCAGAAAAAGCGCCATCTCCAGGATGCGGCAGCCCCTCGAGCGCGGCGCCGAGCCGCGCGCGACGGCGCGGTGCGCTGGAGGATCGCCGCCGGCGCTCGCCCGCGCGCTGCCGGTGCGCTGGCCCTGTGCGCCTGGCAAGCCTAAGCTTGGCCCCTACGACGATGTGGCAATCCCTTCCTGAGTTCGGGACCGGCGTCCTTTACGCCATTCTGGTCACCGCGGCCTACACCTTCGCCGTCGGGCTCGCTTCGGCGCGCGGGCGGCCACGGCTGCTCCAGGCGGCGCGCCTCGGCGCGTACGGCACCATCGCGCTCGTCGGCCTCGGCGTGCTCGTGCTGGCGTACGCCTTCGTCAGCCACGATTTCCGCATCGCCTACGTCGCCCAGTACAGCGACAGGTCCATGAGCACGCCGTACCTCATCGCGGCGCTCTGGGGCGGACAGGACGGCTCGCTGCTCTGGTGGATGTTCCTGACCGCGCTGTTCTCCGGCGGCTGCGTCTACTGGCTGGGGCGCAGGTACCTGGAGCTCCAGCCGTACGTCATCGCGACGCTGATGAGCGTCCTCATCTTCTTTGCCGCGCTGATGATCTTCGCAGTGAACCCGTTCCGGACGAGCGTGGCGGGCGCCCCGCTCGACGGCAACGGGCTGAACCACCAGCTGCGCAACTTCTACATGATCATCCACCCGCCGAGCCTCTACGTCGGCTTCACGAGCGCGGCGGTGCCGTTCGCGTTCGCGATCGCCGCGCTCGCCACGGGTCGCCTCGACAGCGAGTGGATCGTGGCGACGCGCAAGTGGATGCTCTTCTCCTGGCTGTTCCTCTCCATCGGCAACGTGCTCGGGATGCTGTGGGCCTACGAGGAGCTCGGCTGGGGCGGCCCGTGGGCGTGGGATCCGGTCGAGAACGCCGCGTTCCTGCCGTGGCTCACCGCGAGCGCCTACGTGCACTCGACGATGATCCAGGAGCGCCGGGGCATGCTGAAGGTGTGGAACGTCTCGCTCATCTGCGGGACGTTCTTCCTCACGATCTTCGGCACGTGGCTCACGCGCTCGGGCCTCATCGCGAGCGTGCACTCCTTCGCCCAGTCGGGCATCGGCATCTGGTTCGTCTTCTTCATGGCCGTGATCCTGGCGACGTGCACCGCGCTCATCGTCTACCGCCTGCCGCGGCTGCGCAGCGACGGGCAGTTCGAGTCGCTCCTGTCGCGCGAGGCCGCGTTCCTCTTCAACAACTGGGGCCTCTTCAGCATCATGATCTTCATCGCGGTCGCGACGGTGTGGCCGCGCATCAGCGAGTGGCTGCTCGATCAGAAATCGACGCTCGGGCCCACGTTCTACAACATGTGGCTGCCGCCGGTCGCGCTCGTGGTCTTCCTGCTCATGGGCGTCGCGCCGCTGCTCGGGTGGCGCAAGACGTCGCCGGAGCTGTTCCGGAAGAGCTTCCTCTGGCCGGTGCTGGCCGCGGCTGTCACGTCGGCGCTCCACCTCGCGCTCGGCAAGAGGGTGGGCTTCGCCCCGTTCGTCCCCGTCGACCCGATCTACCCCGGCCAGCTCGGCGACGCGCTCGCGAAGCTCGCGTCGACGTACCCGTTCTTCACCGTCGCGTTCGCCGCGTTCAACGTCGCCGTCGTCGTCCAGGAGTTCGCCCGCGGCATCGCGGCGCGGCAGAAGCGCGGCAAGGAGTCGCTCTTCGCCTCGTTCTTCAACCTGGTCGCCAGGTCGCGGCGCCGCTACGGCGGCTACATCGTGCACGTCGGCATCGCCGTGATGTTCATCGGCTTCGCTGGCCGCGCCTGGGGCGTCGACAAGGAGGTCAGCCTCCGCCCGGGCGAGACGGTGGAGATCGAGGAGTATCGCCTCGCCTACGCCGGCCCGCGCATGGAGGTCGACAGCGAGAAGCGGATGATCTTCGCCGATCTCGACGTCACGCGCCACGGCGAGCCGGTCGGCCGGATCAGCCCGGCGAAGTACATCTACAAGTCGAGCCCGGAGGCGCCCTCGACCGAGGTCGCGCGGCACTTCACGGTCAAGAACGACCTCTACGTGGTCCTCGGGATGGCGAACCCGCAGACGAAGGTCGCCTCCTTCCAGCTCCACGTGAACAACCTCATCTCGTTCATGTGGTTCGGCGCGGGGATCCTCATCCTCGGGGCGCTCATCGCCATGTGGCCCGACATCGCGCTCGAGGAGGCCGGCGCGTTCGGGTACGTCCGGGCGGCCGGGTCCGTCACGGCCTCGGTCGTGTTCGCCTTCCTGCTCGCGGGCGGTCCAGCGCAGGCCTACGGTCACCCGATCGTGGAGGGGCTCGGGCGGCCGGTCCTCGTCCAGCCAGGCGGGGCGAGCGGGGGAGACGGCGCCTCCGTCCAGGGCGAGGTTGTTCACCCCGGGCGGCCGGCCGCAAACGGTGCCATGCTCCCGACCGCTGTTGACCCGAGGCCCCCGGCGTTCGAATGAGCCGCACGCGAACACTCATCCACGGCATCACCCTCCTCGTCGCGGGCCTCGTCGCCCTCGTCGTCCTGCTGCGCTCGCCCGATTTCGCGCACGGCCAGCAGCTCGGCGAGGGCATGGTGCGGACGGGCACGGTCGGCATCCAGAGCGACGCCGAGCGCAAGCTCTTCTGGAGCGTGATCTGCACGTGCGGCTGCCCGCGCGAGACGCTGGGGACCTGCACGTGCGGCTTCGCGCACGAGCGGCGCAGCGAGCTCCGCGCGGCGCTCGCGGCGGGGCTCTCCCTGGAGGAGATCCAGGCCGCCTACGTCGAGCGCTTCGGGCCGGAGGCGCTGGCCGTGCCCCCGAACAAGGGGAGCCAGCGGCTGCTGTACCTGTTCCCGCTCGGGGCCATCGTGCTCGGCGCCGGCCTCGTGATCGTGACGCTGCGCCGCTGGAAGCGGCGCAGCGACGAGGCGGGCGGCGGCGCGCAGGGGTCCGCGGCGAAGGCCGTTGCTGCCGGTGCGCGCGACGATTACGACGACAAGCTCGACGAAGAACTGAAGAGCCTTGACCGCGAAGACCGCGAATGAGCGCCGCCAAGCCTGTGAATAGTGCCGCCACGGCCGACGAGACCGCGCGCAGGGCCTCCGACTCGGCGCTCGAGCGGCAGATCGTGCACTACGCCCGCTTCGGAGCGCCGTTCGCGGCGCTCGTCGGCGCCGGGGTCGCGGGGCTCGTCGCGGGGCCGCCCGCGGCGATCCTCGTGCTCGCGGGCGGCGCCCTCGTCGCGGTCATCGCGATCTTCTGGGCGAGCCTCCGCGTGCTGCTCGGAGAGACGCCGCTGAGCGGGGCCGACGCGTACGCGATCGGCGCGCCGCGCGCCGAGGAGGAGCAGAAGCAGGCCGTCCTGCGGGCGCTCAAGGACCTCGAGTTCGAGCGGAGCGTCGGCAAGATCAGCGACGAGGACTATGCGGAGCTGGTGGCGAGGTACCGCGCCGAGGCGAAGCGGCTGCTCCGCCTGCTGGACGCCGACGCGCAGCCGCGGCGCGAGCAGGTCGCGGCGCTCGTGGCGAGGCGCCTCCGGCGCGCCGGGCTCCAGCCCGACGACGGCACGGACGAGGCGACGGAGCGGGACGAGGACGCGGCTGAGGACGGCGCGGAGCGCACAGCCGCCGAGGCCAGGCCGGCGAAGCGGAAGCGCGCCAGGGTCGAGCCGGCGGAGCAGGGCGATGATCGGGCGCCGGAGGTGGCGGACGACGAGCGCGACGAGCGCGACGCGGCCGCGGCGACCGAGGCCGGCGAGGCGGCGCAGGTCCCCGGGTGCGCCGTCTGCGGCACGGTGAACGACGAGGACGCTGTGTTTTGCAAGAAGTGCGGGACGAGGCGGGCGCCGAGCGCGGCCCAGGCGGAGCACGCCGCGGCGGAAGAGGCCGCGGGCGCCGACACCGACGACGATCGCAGGAGGGCGTCGTGATGCGCTGGACCCGGTACACCGCGCTGGCCGTGATCGCCTCGCTGGGCGTGGCCGCCGCGCCCGCCGCGCAGGCGCAACCGGCTGCGCCCGCGCCCCCCGCACCCGCGCAGCCGGCCGCGAAGGCGCAGGCCGCGGCGGCCCAGACGGCCCAGACGGCGCCCGCGCAGCCGGCCGCGAAGGCGCAGGCCGCGGCGGCCCAGACGGCCCAGACGGCGCCCGCGCAGCCGGCCGCGAAGGCGCAGGCCGCGGCGGCCCAGCAGGACGCGAAGGCGGCGAAGCAGGGTGCGGCGCCGCCGAACGGCGCCGCCGCCGCATCGCCGGGGACGGCGGCGGACGCGGGCGCGCCCGGCGCGCTGCCGCCGGGTCATCCGCAGGTCGGGCAGGAGCTGCCCGCCGGCCACCCGCCGGTGGGGAGCAGCGCGCCGAGCCCGGCATCGCGGCGCACCATGGAGCAGCTGACAGGCCTGTTCGATGCGCCCGAGGACACGGTCCAGGACGATCGCGGCCTGCCGCCCGGCGTCCTCGTGGTCAACGTGCAGGACGCGGACGGGAAGCCCGTGCCCCGCGCCCCGCTCGATCTCGACATCGTGCACAGCTCGGTGGCGAAGGGCGAGTCGCGCGAGCGCGTGAGGAGAGAGACGGACGAGTCGGGCAGCTTCCGCTTCGAGGGCCTCACGATCGGCAGCGGCACGAGCTACGGCGTCTCGGTCACGCGCGACGGCGCGACGTTCTCGCTGCCGCACTTCGGGCTCGGCGCCGAGGCCGGCAAGCGCGCCGTGCTGCACGTCTACCAGGCCTCGCCGGACGTGAACGACGTGCTCGTCGGGATGCGGGGCCTCGTCTACCTCCAGCTCCGGCAGGACGCGGTCTCGGTGGAGCAGCTCTATCAGGTCTACAACCTCGGCCGCGTCGCCTGGCTGCCCGACGCCACGTTCGCCCTGCCGCCGGGCGCGAAGGCGTTCAACAAGTCGGAGAGCCTGAGCGACATGCGCTTCGAGGAGGCGAAGGGCGCGGCCGTCTCCGGCGGCGCCGAGGGCACCGGGGCCACGCGCGTCGCGCTGCGCGGCACCGTGAGCCCCGGCCGCCACGAGGGGCAGTTCCGCTTCCAGGTCCCGCTCAGCGGCGAGGAGCGCCAGACGATCCGCATCGAGCTGCCGCCGCGCGTGGCGCAGATGCAGGTGATGGCCGAGGCATCGAAATCGATGACGCTGGAGGTCAAGGGCTTCCCGTCGGCGCGCCGCACCCAGAACCGGGACGGCAAGAAGCTGCTGATCACCGACAAGCAGCTCACGCGCGCCGACGGCGGGTGGACGACGCTCGAGATCACGCTGGCCGGGCTCCCGACCCCGGGCGTGGGCCGATGGATCGCGCTCTTGCTGGCGGGCGCGACCGTGCTCGCCGGGGTCGCGGTGAACGTCGTCCGGCGGCGCGAGGGCGACCGCGGGCCCGACGAGGAGGAGCGGCGCGAGCTGATCGAGGCCCGGGAGGCGCTGCTCGACGAGTTCGTGGAGCTCGAGCGCGCGCGGCGGCGGGGCGACGTCGGGCCGAAGACGTACGAGCGCGTGCGGACGGCGCTCCTCGACGCGCTGGCGCGCATCGAGGGCATGATCGAGTCCAGCCGCCCTGCGCCGAAGAAGGGCGCTGGCTCGCGCAAGGCGGACGACGCGGGCAAGGCGGGCTCCGCCACCTCGACGACCCCGTGAGGTGGGGGCGGGGCCGATCCTCGGATCGACGCCGGTCTGGAAGGCCGCGCTCGCGGCGAGCGCTGCGCTCCTGATCGGCGGCGTCGTCGTGCTCGCGCGCGAGCGCGCGGGGCCGCCTGCGCGCTGCGCGCCGGGGATGGTCGCGCTCGGCCCGCGTTGCTGCGGGGAGGGCCAGCGCCTCGAGGCCGGCCGCTGCGCGGGCGCGCCGCGCCGCTGCGCCGCCGGCCTCGCGCCGACCCCCGCGGGGTGCACGGCGCCGAGCGTGACCGTGCGCATCGCCGCCGGCACGCTGCGTCTCGGACCGAGCGACTGGGAGGCGCAGGGCCTGGTCGACCCGCGCGCGGTGTTCGTCCCGGCGTTCTCGCTCGACGCGTTCGAGGTCACCGAGGCGCGCTACGCAGCGTGCGTGGCCGCCGCGGCGTGCGCCCCGCTGCCGCTGCGCGGGGAGCCGGGCCTCCCCGTGACGGGGATCACCCTGGGCGAAGCCGCCCGCTACTGCGCCTTCGTGGGCGGCGCGCTCCCCTCGCGGGATCAGCTCGCCTTCGCCGCCGCGGGCCCGTCGAGCCGGCGGTACCCGTGGGGCGACACGGGCGCGGTCTGCCGGCGGGCCGCGTTCGGCCTGCGCGCCGGACCGTGCGGGTGGGGCGCGACAGGCCCCGAGCTCGCCGGCTCGCACCCGGACGGCGCCGCGATCCACCCGGACGGGCGCGTGTTCGATCTGGCCGGCAACGTCGCCGAGTGGGCCGCCCCGGAGAGGACCGGACAGCGGATCTCGGGAATCCATGGCGGATCGTGGTCCGACGGCGCCGCCGCGGCGCTACGTACCTGGAATCGGCGGATCGTCCCTGACTCCACCCGAGCCACGGATATCGGGTTCCGGTGCGCCCATTCTCCCTGAGCTCGCGCGTCGCAGCGCGCGGCGTCGCGGAGGGCGGGGGAACGGCCAGGGAGGGGGGCGGGGAGCGGCCAGGGAAGGGGAGCGGGAACGGGCCACGAAGGGGGACCGGGGCCAGGACCCAGGGAGGGGAGAGAATCGCCCGAACGAGCGCAAATCTTCCGGAAGCGCGCTCCGTTCGCCCCGGATTGAGTTAGAGTCCCCCTTCCCAATGGCTGTCGCGCTCCTGTCGATCGGTACCGAGCTCACCCGCGGCGAGATCATCAACACCAATGCTGCCTGGCTCGCTGCCGAGCTCACGGCAGCGGGCTTCACGGTCAGCGAGGCCAGCACGGTCGACGACGACGTCGATCGCATCGTCGCCGCGATCCGGCAGCTCGCGGCCGCGCACCGGCTGGTGATCGCCACCGGCGGGCTCGGGCCCACCACCGATGACCTCACGGCCCTGGCCGCCGCGCGCGCCGCGGGCACGGACCTCGTGCGGGACGAGAGCACGCTGCTCGCCATTCGCCGCCGCGTCGAGAGCCGCGGGAAGGTGATGAACGCGGGCCACGAGAAGCAGGCCGAGGTGCCCGCCGGCTCGGAGATCCTCCCGAACCCCACCGGCACGGCGCCCGGCTTCGGGGTCCATCTCGGCGACTCCACGGTGTTCTTCCTCCCGGGCGTGCCGCGGGAGATGAAGAGCATGTTCGCCGAGCAGGTGCTGCCGCGCGTGCGGCCGGTCGCCCCGAACAACACCTTCCAGGTCCGCCTCCGGACGTACGGCCTCCCCGAGGCGGCGCTCGGCGAGCTCCTGAAGGGCATGGAGGAGGCGCATCCTGGCATCACGCTCGGCTACCGCGCGCACTACCCGGAGGTGGACGTGAAGGTCCACGCCCGCTCCGGCACGCACTCGATGGCGCGCGAGCTGGCGTTGAGGGCGACGGCGGAGGTCCGCGAGCGGCTCGGCACGGTCGTTTACGGCGAGGGGGACGATGCGTTCCCGGAGATGGTCGGGCGCGCCGTGCGCGCGCGCGGCTGGCGGCTCGCCGTCTCGGAGTCGTGCACGGGCGGGCTGATCTCGCACCTGCTCACCAGCTACCCGGCGAGCGATTACCTGGTCGGCGCGGCGGTCACCTATGCGAACAGCGCCAAGACACGGCTCCTGGGCGTCGCGGAGGACACCCTGCGCGGCCACGGCGCGGTGTCGGCCGAGGTCGCCGCGGAGATGGCGCAGGGCGCCCGCCGCCTCTGCGAGGTCGACGTCGGCATCTCGGTCACCGGCATCGCCGGGCCGACGGGCGGCACGGCGAGCAAGCCGGTCGGCCTGTGCTACTGGGCCGTATCGCACCCCGGCGGCCTGACCGTCCGCGACCGCGTGTTCACCGGGGATCGCGAGGAGGTCCAGCTCGGCGCCGCCTACGCCGTCCTGGACCTCCTCCGCCGCATCGCCGGCAATCTCCCCGAGCGCTGACGCCGCCGCTCAGTTCGGCGCATCACGCGTGAACGTGAGCCCCTCGGGCCCCCGGCCGACGCGCACGGAGTCGCCCTGCTTGACCTCGCCGGCGAGGATCCGCCTGGCGAGCTCGTCCTCGATGGTCCGCTGGATGGCGCGCTTCAGCGGGCGGGCGCCGTACTGCGGATCCCACCCCTGCTCGATGAGGTAGGCCTTCGCCTCGGGCGAGAGCGAGAACGACAGCCCGCGTCGCTCCAGCCGCTTGCCCAGCAGATCGAGCTGGATATCCACGATCTTCTCCATCTGCTCGTGCCCCAGCCGCCGGAACACGATGAGATCGTCGAGGCGGTTCAGGAACTCCGGGCGGAAGTGCTTTCGCACCTCCTCGATGACGGCCTTCCTGACGAGCTCGGCCTTCTCTTCCTGGGGCAGCTGGGCTCGCTCCTCGATCGCCGCGGCCGCCGGCGTCCCCAGGTTCGACGTCAGGATGACGATCGTGTTCTTGAAGTCGACCGTGTGCCCCTGTCCGTCGGTCAGGCGCCCGTCGTCGAGCACCTGGAGGAGCGTGTTCCAGATGTCCGGGTGGGCCTTCTCGATCTCGTCGAACAGCACCACGCTGTACGGCCGTCGCCGCACGGGCTCCGTGAGCTGGCCGCCCTCCTCGTAGCCGACATACCCGGGCGGCGCGCCGATCAGGCGGGCCACCGCGTGGCGCTCCCCGTATTCGCTCATGTCGAGCCGCACCATGGCCCGCTCGTCGTCGAAGAGGAACTCGGCGAGCGCGCGCGCGAGCTCGGTCTTCCCGACGCCGGTCGGCCCGAGGAACATGAACGACCCGATCGGCCGCCGCTCGTCGCCGAGGCCTGCCCTCGAGCGCCGGATGGCGTTCGACACGGCGCGGAGCGCGTCCTCCTGGCCCACCACGCGGCGCCGGAGCTGCTCCTCGAGGCGGAGCAGCTTCTGCATCTCGCTCTCGAGCATCTTGGAGACCGGGATCCCCGTCCACTTCGAGACGACCGCGGCGATGTCCTCGTCGGTGACCTCCTCCTTCAGGTAGCTCTGCTTCGACTGCACCTGCGTGAGGGTGGCGCGGAGCGACTCCAGCTTCTTCTCGACCTCCGGGATCCTCCCGTAATGGATCTCGGCGGCGCGCCCGAGGTCGCCGGCGCGCTTCAGGCGCTCCTCCTCGAGCCTGAGCTCCTCGATCTGCGGCTGGAGCTTGCGCACCTCGGAGATGAGCTCCTTCTCGCGCATCCACTGCGCCCGCATCGCGTCGCGCTTCCCCTGGAGCTCGGCGATCTCGCGCCGCACGTCGTCGAGGCGCGCCTTGCTCGCCCTGTCGCTCTCGCGCTTGAGCGCCTGCTCCTCCATCTGCAGCTTGAGCAGGTCGCGCTCGACCTGATCGATCGGCGTGGGCAGGCTGTCGATCTCCATGCGGATCTTCGACGCCGCCTCGTCGACGAGGTCGATGGCCTTGTCCGGGAGGAACCGCTCGGTGATGTAGCGGTTCGACAGCACCGCCGCCGCCACGAGCGCAGCGTCCTGGATGCGGATGCCGTGGTGGACCTCGTACTTCTCCTTGAGTCCGCGCAGGATCGCGATCGTGTCGTCGACGGTCGGCTGATCCACGATCACCGGCTGGAACCGCCGCTCCAGCGCCGCGTCCTTCTCGATGCGCTTGCGGTACTCGTCGAGCGTGGTCGCGCCGATGCACCGGAGCTCGCCGCGCGCCAGCGCGGGCTTCAGCATGTTCGCCGCGTCCATCGCCCCCTCGGCCGCGCCGGCGCCGACCAGGGTGTGGAGCTCGTCGATGAACAGGATGATGCGGCCGTTCGAGCCCTCGATCTCCTTGAGGACCGCCTTGAGCCGGTCCTCGAACTCGCCGCGGAACTTCGAGCCTGCGACCATGGCGGCGAGGTCGAGCGCGGCGATCGTCTTGTCCTTGAGCGACTCGGGGACGTCGCCGCCGACGATGCGGTGAGCGAGCCCCTCGACGATGGCCGTCTTGCCGACGCCGGGCTCGCCGATGAGCACCGGGTTGTTCTTCGTGCGCCGCGAGAGCACCTGCACCACGCGGCGGATCTCCTCGTCCCGCCCGATCACCGGGTCGATCTTGCCGGCGCGCGCGAGCTGGGTGAGGTCGCGCGTGTACTTCTCGAGCGCCTGGAACTTGCCCTCCGGATCGCGATCGGTCACGCGCTGGTTGCCGCGCACGGAGGCGAGCGCCGAGAGGAGCTTGTCGTGCGAGAGCCCCAGTCGCTCGAAGATCGACTGGACGTCCTTGTCCGACTTCAGCGCGCCGAGCAGGACGTGCTCTGTCGAGATGTAGTCGTCCTTGAGCGTCTTCGCCTCGTCCTCGGCCTTTTGAAGCGCCGCGAGCGCGCGCCTCGAGAGGTTCGGCTCGGCGCCGCCGCTCACGCGAGGGTAGGTGTCTATCTTCGCCTCGAGGAGGCGGAGCAAAGCGGCCGGATCGATGCCCGCTTTCTGCACCAGCGGAGCGCCGACGCCGCCGTCCTGGTCGACGATCGCCCGCACGAGGTGCTCGGGATAGAGTTCCGGGTTTCCGCGGCGGCTGGCGAAGTCGACAGCCTCTCGTATGGCCTCTTGGGCCTTCGTCGTCATTCGCTCGATTCGCATGGCACCTCGAAGCTAAGGCGCGCGTGTCGCCTAGCAAGGGGCCGGCCAAGCAAGCGGCTTGCCAGAGGTGCAGCGGGGACGCCGCCCGGGCGCGCGCCCGCGGGTGGCGCTGCGCGCGGGGCGCTCACCTGCAGGGCTTGCGTTCCGGCGCGGCCTTTTCGCGTTCGCGGCTCGCCTGCACCTCAGCCCCTCCGGTGAGCCCCCGACGTGCAGCCCCCCCTGCGGCCGCCTTCACGTGGCGTCGACCCGGGGCGCCCCGAGCGCGTCAGATGTCGAGGCTCTTCTCAAGCGCCCCGAGCGCGTCAGATGTCGAGGTTCTTCACGTTGAGCGCGTTCTGCTCGATGAAGTTGCGCCGCGGCTCGACCTGATCCCCCATGAGGATCGTGAAGAGCTCGTCGGTCTTCACCGCGTCGTCGATGCGGACCTGGAGGAGCGTCCGCGCGTCGGGGTTCATCGTCGTCTCCCAGAGCTCGTCGGCGTTCATCTCACCGAGGCCCTTGTAACGGCTGATCGCGATGCCCTTCTTGCCCCGCTCTTCCAGGTAGTCGACCAGGGCCTCCCCGTTCTCGATGGTCTCCTCGCCGCTCGAGGTGCGCGCGCGGTACGGCGGCGCGCCGATGGAGCGGAGGTCCTGCTCGATGGACCACGCCTCCTGGTACTCCGGCGAGTTGACGAGGTCCCAGTCGATGACGCTCTTCCGGGCGCTCGCGCCCGGGCGCGGCACGACCTCGATGCGGCTCGTGCCGTGCTCGGTGTCCCGGGGCGTCGACAGCGTGAGCGGGAACAGGTCCGGATAGCGGTGCTTCAGGTACTCCCGCAGCGCGTCGGCGGCCTCGGCGACCCGCTTCGACTCCCGCAGATCGTCGCGACCGAGCCCGCTCGATCGCAGCACGGCCGCGACGATCCGCGCGTCGCACCGCTTGTCGACGTTCGACAGCACCGCCCGGAACCGCTTCAGCCGCTGGGCGAGCCGGTAGAGCGGCTGCCCGGCGATGCCCGCCTGCGCGCCGCTGGCGAGGATCTCGAGCCCGTCGACCGCGTTGCCCACCACGAACTCGTCCAGCGCCGCCTGGTCCTTGAGGTAGAGGTCCCGCTTCCCCTTGCGGACGCGGTAGAGCGGCGGCTGCGCGATGAACAGATAGCCCTTTTCCATGATCTCCGGCATCTGCCGGAAGAAGAAGGTCAAGAGCAGCGTGCGGATGTGGGAGCCGTCGACGTCGGCGTCGGTCATCAGGATGATCTTGTGATACCGGAGCTTGTCGATCTCGAAGCCGCCGGCGTCGTTGATCCCGCAGCCAAGGGCGGTGATCAACGTGCCGACCTCGGCGGAGCTCAACATGCGGTCGAGCCGCGCCCGCTCGACGTTGAGGATCTTGCCCTTGAGCGGGAGGATCGCCTGGAAGTGCCGGTCTCGCCCCATCTTGGCGCTGCCGCCGGCGCTCTCTCCCTCGACGATGTAGATCTCGCTCTTCTCCGGGTCCTTGGACTGGCAGTCGGCGAGCTTGCCCGAGAGCGAGGTCACGTCGAGCGAGCCCTTGCGGATCACCTCGCGGGCCTTGCGGGCCGCCTCGCGCGCCTTCGCCGCGACGACCGCCTTCTCGATGATCTTCTTCGCGCTCTGCGGGTTCTCCTCGAAATACTGCCCGAGCTTGTCGCTGACGACGGCCTCGACGATGCCTTTGACCTCGCTGGAGACGAGCTTGGATTTCGTCTGTGAGTCGAAGGACGGGTCCGGGTGCTTGATGCTGAGCACGCACGTCAGGCCCTCGCGCGCGTCCTCGCCCTGGAGGCCCTGCTTGAGGTCCTTGAAGAGGTTGTGCGCGCTCCCGTAGTTGTTGATCGTCTTGGTGAGCGCCGCGCGGAGCCCGGTGAGGTGGGTGCCGCCGTCCCGGTTGTGGACGTTGTTCGTGTAACAGAAGATCGCCTCGGTGAAGGAGGCGTTCCACTGCAGGGCGACCTCCACGCCGACCGGCGGGGCCGAGCGCCCGTTCCCGCCCTCGCTCGAGGCGCTGATGTCGTGCTGCGAGACGAAGCTGATCACCTCCTCGTGAATCGGCTCCTTGGTCTTGTTGAGCAGCGCCACGAACTCCGCGATGCCCCCCTTGTACTCGTAGGTCTCCGCCCGCCCGTCCGGGCGCTGATCGTCGAGCTGGATGATGAGCCCGGCGTTCAGGAAGGCGAGCTCGCGCAGGCGGCTCGCGAGGATGTCGAAGCTGAACTCGACCGAGCTGAAGATGGTCGGGTCCGGCTTGAACGTGAGCTTCGTGCCCGTCTTGTCCGTCACGCCGATCGCCTTGAGCGGCGCCTTCGGGACGCCTCGGGCGTATTCCTGGAACCAGAGCTTCCCCTCGCGCTTGATCTCGAGCTTGAGCCACTCGGAGACGGCGTTCACGGCGCTCACGCCGACGCCGTGGAGGCCGGCGGAGACCTTGTAGCTGGAATTGTCGAACTTGCCGCCCGCGTGGAGGACCGTCATGACGACCTCGGCGGCGCTCACGCCCTTGGCGTGCATTCCGACCGGGATCCCGCGGCCGTTGTCCTCGATCGAGACCGAGCCGTCGAAGTGGACGGTGATCCGGATCTCGGTGCAGGCGCCGGCGAGGTGCTCATCGACGGCGTTGTCGACGGCCTCCCAGACGAGGTGATGCAACCCCGATCCGTCGTGCACATCGCCGATGTACATGCCGGGGCGCTTTCGCACCGCTTCAAGGCCTTCGAGCGCCGTGATGCTGTGGGCGTCATACGACGCCTTGGTGATGTCGGTCGGCTGGCTCAGGGTGGGTTCCGTCATCTCGGTCCTGGTGGCGCGCCCGCCGCCTCTCACCGGGGGCGCAGAGCGGCAGAGGCCGCTCGAATGGCCGGAGTTCTTGCAGAGAGGGGCCGGATCGATGGCAGCTCGTCAGGTGGGACCCGGTCGCCGCGGCCGCGGCGCCGGCTCGAGTCGGTGGCCGCGAACGATCATGCGCGGACCGTTCGTCGATGCCCCTTAAAGACCGCGGAAATGTAGCCGAAATGAGGGGCTACGGCAAGCGTTTCGCCGGAGTCCGGAGGCGCCGTAACACCGTATTTTCGACGCCGCGCGCGGGCGCGTCCGGAGCATTCCAACTCGTGCGCTGCGCGGCCCGATCAACGCCTTTCACGGCGATCGCGCTGCGGTGTTGGCACGCCTCCCTCCGGCGCGCCGGCGGCGCTCGCCGACCGCGCTGCCGGCGGCGCTCGCCGACCGCGCTGCCGGCGGCGCTCGCCGACCGCGCTGCCGGCGGCGCGCGTCAGCTGAGGGCGCCGCCCTCGACATGGAAATCGCGCCGATCCGCGGAAGGCACGCCCGGGGTGACGATGAGATCGCGCCGCGTGGTCGTCAGGAACACCTGCCCCCGGGCCATCCCGAGGAACACGAACAGCGCCGCCGTGCGGTCGGGGTCGAGCTCGCTCGACACGTCGTCGAGCAGGAGGATCGGCTCCACGCCCCGGACGGCGGCGATCGCGGCGGTCTCGGCGGCCTTGAGCGCGAGGGTGAGGGCCCTGTGCTGCCCCTGGGAGGCGACCACGCGGGCCGGGTGGCCGTCGAGCTCGAGCAGCAGGTCGTCCCGGTGGGGGCCGAAGCCGGCGCTCGGCCGGTGGGCGTCGCGCCGGCGCTGCTCGCGCAGGGTCTCGCGCGCCTGCTCGGCGCTGGCGGCGCCGCCCGGCGCGTACCGCGCGGTGAGGGTGAGGTCCGGCGCGGCGATGCGCGCGAAGGCGTGCGCGAGCTCCGGCGAGAGCGCCTGCACGGCGGCCTCGCGGGCGCGGGTCACCGCCGCGCCGTGCACGGCGCAGAGCTCCTCGAACGCGTCGAGCTCGGCGCTCGACGGCGCCGCCGCGCCGCCGCCGCGGTGGAGCAGCTCGTGGCGCGCGCGGAGCGCCTGCGCGTAGCGGGCGCGGTGGTCCGCGCTCTGCGGATCCATGAACAGCGCCAGCCGGTCGAGCAGCGTGCGCCGCGCGCTTGCGGGCCCGGCCGACAGCGCGAGCTCCTCGGCGTGGAACGCGACGACCGGCGAGCGCGTGGCGAAGCTCGCGAGGCTCGGGGGGCGGTTGCCGTCGACGCGCACGGCGCACCGCTTCTGCTCGACGGCCGCGGTCTGCTCGCGCGCGAGCGGCGGCAGCGCGCCCCGGCGCTCGACGAAGCGGGCGCGCGCGCTCGCGACCGAGGCGCCGTGGCGCACGAGCTCCGCCGCGCGGTGGGTGCGGAAGCTCCGCGACGTCGCGGCGAAGTAGATCGCCTCCAGCAGGCTCGTCTTGCCCTGGCCGTTGTTGCCGGCGATCACGTTCAGGCGCGGCGCGGGCTCGACGTCGACGCGGGTGAGGTTCCTGAACTCGCGGACCTGGAGCCGCTCGAGCAGGAGGCTTGGCGGGGGTTCGGCGGGGGGCGCGCTCAAATTCGCATCGGCATGATGACCGCGACGTAGCTCTGCTGGCTCGACTCGCTGCCGGGCCGGAGCACGGCCGGGTCGAGCTCCCCGGAGATGCCGAGGATGACCTCCTCATCGTCCACGGCGGCGAGCACGTCGAGGAAGTACTTGGCGTTGAAGCCGATCGTGACCTCGGGGCCGGCGTAGTCGACGGCCACCTCGTCGAAGCCGGCGCCGGTATCCGGGCTCTCGCTGGTGATCCGGAGCGTCCCCGGCGCGATCGACAGCTTGACCCCGCCGGTGCGGTCGTTCGCGGCGAGGGCGATGGCGCGGAGCGCCTCGGCGAAGGCGACGCGGGGGGCGCGGACCGACCGCTCGGTGACCGAGGGGATCACCTGCTGGTACGGAGGGAACTGCGCGTCGACGAGCTTCACCGAGAACTGCATCCCGGCGATGTTGAAGAAGGCGCTCGGCCCGCTCTGGGTGATGGCGACCATCGGGGTCTCCTTCTCGGCGCGCGCCTCCTCGGCGAGCCGGCGGAGCTCGGTGATCGCCTTGAGCGGGATGAGCATGGTGGCGGTGGCGGAGCTGCCCGAGACGGTCGCCTCCATCTTGGAGAGGCGGTGGCCGTCGGTGGTCACCATCCGGACGCGCTCGCCGGCCCACTCGAACAGGGCGCTGTTCACGTGCGCGCGCGTCTCGTCGGTGGAGATCGAGAAGTGCGTGCGCGTGATCAGGAGCGCGAGCAGCTCGACGGGCAGCTCCAGCGAGGGCGCGTCGAGGGCCGGCGCGGGCAGCTGCGGGAAGTCCGCGCCCGGGAGGCCGGGGAGGGTGTAGCGGCGCGGCGATCCGACCGCCTTGAGCGACGTGTGCGCGCCCTCGGTGGTCGTGATCTGGATCGGGCCATCGGGCATGGCCTTGACGCGCTCGAGCAGATCCCTGGCCGGGACCGCGACGGCGCCGCCGGTCTTGATCTCCGCGTGCGTCTGGCCAGTGACCCCGAGGTACAGGTCGGTCGCGGCGACGCGGAGGGCGTTGCCCTCGGCGGCGAGGAGGACATTGGCGAGCGCTGGCATGGCGCTCTTCTTGTCCGCCACGCCTTGGCAGCGCGCGACGAGGCGAAGCAGATCTTTCTTGGCGATCACAAGGTCCATGGCCAACTCCGAGCCGGTCCCTTTAGCAGGGTTATCGCCGGGCGTGCCCCCCGAAATGCGCGCGCTCGCGACCTCGCCAGGCGCCTCTACTTTCCATGAAATAGATAGATAAAGACACCGTCTTCGTCGTAGACGCTGTGGAGGGCGGGGATAACTCAAAATACTGAACGATTCTAGTCGCTTGGCGGCGTGCTCCCTGGGGCCAATGGACCGTGCTCAGGGGTAGGAGGACAGGGGAGAGCCGGCCGGTGGCGCTTCTCCCCCGGTTTATCCCCAGGGATCCCGGGGGGGTTCTCCCCAGGATCCCCCGCCAGGGGCTCGACCCTGGGTGGCGGCCGGGCGCGTCCGAGGTGACCTCGCCGGCACCTCTACCTCTCCTGAAATAAAGAAAGACGCCGTC
The DNA here is from genome assembly GCF_051369805.1 of Sorangium sp. So ce1036. Lineage (NCBI taxonomy): Bacteria > Pseudomonadati > Myxococcota > Polyangiales > Polyangiaceae > Sorangium > Sorangium sp. So ce1036. The sequence continues at coordinate 255,438 of NZ_JBBMOX010000002.1, read as the reverse complement.
GTCGCCGTAGGCGCTGTGGAGGGCGGGGATAACTCGAAATGTGAAACAATTTCCGATGGTTAAGGGCGAGTGCCCTGGGGCAAATGGGCCGTGCTCAGGGGTAGGAGAACAGGGGAGAGCCGGCCGGTGGCGTTTCTCCCCCGGGTTGCCCCCAGGGATCCCGGGGGGGTTCTCCCCAGGATTCCCACGAGGGGCTCGGCCCTGGGGGCGACCGGGCGCGTCGACGATCCGCCGGGTGGATGCGCTGTGCAGTTCCGAGCGGCTTCCGGATGGAGTATTGCAAAATGTACGGACTTGAGTTCGGTGCGGTGCATCCACTGCGGTAACCACCACGACGCCGCGGCGATCGTGTGTCCGGCGACCGGGCTGGTGCTCGAGTCCGCCGCGGATCCGCCGTCGCGCGCGGGCCTGCGGGCCGCGATGGCGCCGGCCTCGATCCCGCGGCCGGCGGCGTTGCCGCCGAGGCCGTCGGCGCCGCTGTCGCGGGGGCCGTCGCGCGCGGAGCCGTCCTCCTCGGCGCGTCGCAGCAGCGCGTCGCTGTCGCGTCCGGATCACCGCGCGCCGACGACGAGCGCGTCGCGCCCGCCCGCGTCGCGCTCGTCGTCGGCGCGCGCGTTCGCGGGGGCGATGGCGTGGCCGGGCGACGGTCCGGGCCACACGTCCTCGGGGCGCTCGCTGCTCGGCCACGTGATCGGCGACAAGTACGGGGTCACCGCCATCATCGGCGAGGGCGGCATGGGCGCGGTCTACGAGGCGGAGCACCTCGAGATCGGCCGCCTGGTCGCGGTCAAGGTGATGCACCCGAGGGAGACCCAGCGGCGCGAGGCCGTCTCGAGGCTGGAGCACGAGGCGCGCATCGCCGGCCGGATCGGCCACCCGAACATCTGCGAGGTCTACGACATGGGGCGGCTCCCGGACGGCAGCCCCTACCTCGTGATGGAGCGCCTCCACGGGGAGACGCTCGCGCAGCGCATCGCGCGCTGCGGGGCCGTGCCTCCGTACGATCTCGTGGACATCATGCTCCAGGTGCTGTCGGCGCTGGTCACGGCGCACGAGCGGGGGATCGTCCACCGGGACCTGAAGCCGGAGAACATCTTCCTGTCCGAGCGCGCGGGCATGCTGCCGGTGGCAAAGTTACTGGATTTCGGCATTTCACAGGCCTCGGACGTGGATGGAATGGCGCTGGATCTGACCCGGACCGGCATGGTGATGGGTACGCCATATTACATGGCGCCGGAGCAGGCCCGGGGCGATCTGGAGCTGGATCACCGGCTCGATCTCTGGGCGGTCGGCGTGATTCTGTACGAGGCGCTGACCGGGCAGCGCCCGTTCGTGGCGCACAACTACAACGCGCTGCTCGTGCAGATCCTCACCCTCTGGCACCGCCCGGTGACCGAGCTCGATCCGACGATTCCGTCCGGCCTTTCGCGTCTGGTGGACCGGGCGCTGGCGAAGGAGCGGGAGGAGCGGTTCCAGAGCGCGCGGGAGTTCCAGGAAGCGCTGCGACGGTTCCGGAGCCAGGCGCCGGTCGCGCGGAGGCGCGGTCCGGAACGCCTCGCGGTGCGGAGCCTCGTCGAGGAGCAGAGCGAGGATGGGACGATGCTGTTCGCGCGGGTTGGCGGGATCGATGAGGCGGGCGATCCGGGGCGGGTCGTCGTGGCGGACGCGCCACCCCGGGACGGGGATGACGAGGTGGAGGATCGGCCGACGATCCCGTCGCTGGATCCGCTCCCGGGGGGTGCCGAGCTCGTCGACGATTCCGAGGCGACGGTCGTCGATCCACCCCCGTTCCCGGAGGACATGACCACCCTGATCCACGGGGAGAGCCATGTGCGGGGCGGCGACCAGAGCTGACGGAGCGGCGTCGGCGCAGGAGTGAGATGAGCGCTGGAGGTACGATCGAGCGGGTGGTTGCGCGCGGCGTCGTGAAGACGTACGGCACGACGGCGGCGCTGCGCGGGGTGAACGCGACCATCGAGGCGGGGCGGCTGACGCTGATCGAGGGCGCGAACGGGTCGGGCAAATCGACGCTGCTCGGTATCCTGGGCACGGTGGTCCGTCCCACGTCGGGCACGGTTGTCTACGAGCCGCTGGGGGAGGACGCCGGGCAGGTCCGCGGCGCGATCGGCTGGCTCTCGCACGAGTCGCTGGCCTATCCGGACCTCACCGGCCGGCAGAACATCGAGCTGGCGGCCAGCTTCCACGGCCTCGACGCCACGGAGGCGTGGCGGCAGGCGGAGGAGCGCTTCGAGCTGGGGAGCTTCGCGTTGCGGCCGCTCCGCACGTGCTCGCGCGGCCAGCGGCAGCGCATCGCGCTGGCGCGCGCGCTGGTTCACGAGCCTTCGCTGGTGCTGCTGGACGAGCCGACCACCGGACTGGACCGATCGGGGGTGGCGCGTCTGCTCACGGTGGTCGATGCGGAGGTGAGCCGTGGGGCCGCGGTCGTGGTGGTGTCCCACGAGCCGGAGGTCTTCCGGAGTCGCGCGGCGGCCCGCCTGACGCTGGAGCGGGGACGCGCCGTCAGCGACGCGGTCTGAGCGTTGCGGGGTGGTGGCCTTGGCTGGTTACTTCGTGCCCGCCGCGATCCTCACTTCGTGCCCGCCGCGATCCTCGCCAGGATCGCCGTGAGCGCCTCCACCGCCGGCATCGCCAGGCGCACCTTCACCAGGCGCGAGATCGAGGTCTCGTCCGGGTTGATCTCGAGGGTGCCCCACCCCTCGGTCGCCGCGAGGGTGACCGGCTGGGTGATGTAGGGGAACAGGCTGGAGGTCCCGATGGAGACCACCACGTCGAAGCCCCGGGCGAGCTCCTTGTGCAGGAGCGCGAGCTTCTCCGGCGGGAGCATCTCGCCGAAGAGCACCACGTCGGGGCGGAGCACCGCGCCGCAGCGCGGGCAGCGCGGGCAGGGCGAGAGGGCCGCGTAGTCGGCGACGCGCTCCTCGTGGGGGCAGGCGGCGCAGAGGATGCGGTGGAGGTCGCCGTGGATGTCGATGACGTTGCGGGAGCCGGCGTCGCGGTGGAACCCGTCGACGTTCTGGGTGAGCACCCAGCAGCGGTCCAGGTGGCGCTCGAGGTGGGCCAGCGCCGCGTGGGCGGGGTTGAAGCGGGCGCCGCGGCAGGCCTGCTCGATCTGGTGGATGTACTTCCAGGTGAGCTCGGGGCGCCGCTGGAACATCGGCCCGGAGAGCACCTCCTCGATCTCCACGCCCTCCTCGGTGAGCCTGTCGCCGTAGAGGCCGCCGATGCCGCGGTAGGTGGGCACGCCCGAGGCGGCGGAGATGCCGGCGCCCGTGATGAAGAGCGCGGACCGGGTGCGACCAAGGAGATCGGCGGCCTGCTCGAGGGGGGAGCTCATCAGCGCCCCAGCGTAGCACCGCCGCGATCCGGACAGCGCTGCAGGGCGGCTCCCCCGCGTTGCTGGTGCAGCTCCGCGGCGCTCTTCAGGCACCAGCGTCCGGTGGGCCGAGCTCAGGAAGCGGCGAAGTCGCGTACCTGGATGGTCTTCCCATGGGTTGCTCACCTCCGAGACTCGCATTGCGGCGAGCCCCTGCTGTGGCTCGCCCCGGCGGCCAGAATGCTTGCTCCGCGAGGTGGGGAAGGTCCGTGCTGCTCGGGTCCTGGAGATATGCCCAGGCGCGCCCCCTCGCCGCGCGCCGGATGGCCCGGCAAGAACTCCAGCGCTGCCTATCACTGCCTACTGTGGGAAGTTGCCCCGGACCAGCAGAAGAACCGCCGTGGCGCCAACGACGCCAAGAAGAGAGGGGAACGGTTGTCCCTCCATTTTTCCCGTCCACTTCCCTGGTTTCTTGGCGCCCTTGGCGTCATGGCGGTTCGTCTCTCGGCCCGACTTCCCGCAGTAGCGCTACCGAACCGCGGACCCAGAGCACGCGGATCCCAGACCACTCGGCCCAAGCAATCGGGCTCGCGGAGCACGGATGGCGCATCGCCGGTTGCGCGCCCTGCGGATTCCGCGTGCGCATTGCCCGACGCGACCCCCGGTGGTGCGGCCCTTTGAGGGCTCACCTCCAGGGCCTGCGTTCCGACGAGCCCCTTCGTGGCTCGCCTGGACTTCCGCCCCTCCGGTGAGCACCCCAAACGCGACCACCACCCCGGTGAGGGCTGGCCGAAGATCAGAGGCCCAGCCGCGACAGCGCGACCAGCGCCGCCGCGAGCGCGTCCGGCGCATCCGGCGCGCCACGCGGCATGAGCACCGCGCCGGACGCGATGCCGAGCACCTCGAGCTCCCCGACGTTGGTCCCGGCCGACGCGTCGGACACGGCGGGCGGATTGAGCACCACCACCGGCGACGGCACCTCCGGCACCTGGGTCCGCAGGGCCAGCAGGCAGGCCGCGACCTCGTGAAGGATGCCGAGCCGGTCCAGGCCGACCAGAACAACGGCCTCGGGACGCAGCGCGCGCACGAGGTCCGCGTTGGTCAGTCCGGGCCCGAGCGGCGACAGGAGCGCGCCGGCGGTCTCGACGACCAGGATGGGCGCCTCGTGCCGGTCGACCCACGCGGTGGCGACCTCCAGCGCGATCGCGCGATCGTGGCGACGGGCAGCGAGGTGAGGGGAGACCGGCTCGACGAAGCGATACGGCGCGACCTCCGGTCGCACCGAGCTGACGCGCGCGAGCCGATCGGCGTCGCTCGCCGAGCTGCCGTCTACCCCCGATTCGATCGGCTTCAGGCCGGAGACCGCCTCGCCGCGAGCTGCCAGGGCGGCGACCAGCGCGACCGCAACGTGGGTCTTGCCGACCTCCGTCCCCGTTCCCACGACGGCCACCCGGCGTTGCCCTGTTTCACGTGAAACAGCACTGCGCCTCATCGCACGGCCCTCCGGAAGCTTGCGAGGGCACGCTCCACGTCGGACTCGGAGAGCGACGCGCTGGCCGTGATCCGGAGGCGGGACGTGCCGGCTGGCACCGTCGGCGGCCGGATGGCCTGGACGACCACGCCCTCGCGGCCGAGGCGCCGCGACATGGCCATGGCGGCACCGGGCGACTCCAGGATCCACGGAAGGATCGGGCCCGAGGCGCTTGGCGGCAGCTGGGCTCCCAGCGCGCGCAGCCCCGAGCGGAGCCGATCCGCCGTCCGCCGCAGGCGGGCTCGACCCGCATCGTCCGCAGCCGCGCGGCGGACGCGATCCATCGCGGCGAGCGCCACCGCCGGACTGATGCCGGTCGAGAACACGAAGCTCCTGGCGCGGTTCCACAGGTAGGTCCGCAAGGTCGAGGAGCCCGCGACGAAGGCGCCGTGAAGCCCCAGCGACTTTCCGAGGGTGCCGACCACGACGTCGGGGCGCACGCCGGCCTCGGCGCACAGGCCCGCGCCGCGCGGCCCCGAGATGCCGAGCGCGTGCGCCTCGTCCACCATCAGCGCGGCGTCGTGACGATCGCAGAGGGCGCGCAGGCCGCGGAGGTCGGGCGTGTCGCCATCCATGCTGAAGAGCGACTCGGTCACGACCCACCGGCGGCGAGCGCCCTGGGCGCGGACCAGCGCCCGCTCGACCGCCTCGACGTCGAGATGCGGGACGACCTCGATCGTCGCCCCCGAGAGACGGCAGCCGTCGATGAGCGACGCGTGGTTCAGGGCGTCCGATACGATCACGTCCCCCGGCCGGGCAAGGGCGGCCAGGGTCCCCACGTTGGCGGCGTAGCCCGACGAGAACAGCAGCGCCGCCTCGACGCCGAGCCAGGTCGCGAGCTCCCTCTCGGCCATCAGGTGGGCCTCGTGGGTGCCGCTCACGAGGCGGGACGCCCCCGCGCCGCTCGCCGAACCATCCCCCGACGGAAAGGGGAGCGCGGCATAACCAAGGTAATCGTTGGAGCACAGCACCAGCATCCCGGCCGGGGCCGCCGCGGCGGGGGGCACGCGCAGAAGCCCGGCGCGCTCCAGCTCGGAGAGCTCCTCCTGGAGATGGCGGAGGGCGTTCACGCCGTCCGGGGTTGGGCTTGGGGGGAAGTGACCGTCATCCACAGGTGCGGGCATGCCATCCATCTCCGGTGAGCAGCAGGGCCGGGCGTGCGTCGGCCGGCCCCGTGCGAGAACGCTCGGATCAGGGCGACCCGTTGTTCGCGTCGCCAGCCGAGGTCGCCGGCGCTCCGGCGCCGAGCGCCGCGTCCACCCGTTGCAGGATCCGGCCAAACGCATCCCGTGCGCGCCCGGCGATCGCGGCTGCCCGGGATCGTTCCTGTTCCAGGTCGTGGGCGAGCGCCATGGCGGCGAGCAACATCGCCTGGGGCGTGACCGCGCGCCCGGCGGGCACGACGGCCGCGAGCTTCTGATCGACCACGGCGGCCAGCCGCTGGAGCTCCTCGTCGCTCGCGGAGGTCACCACGCGGTAGGTCTGCCCCCCCACCCGTAGTTGCACCGTGCGCCGCGCCATCGCGCCGGACGCTACCACGAACCCCACCCGACGCGCAGGCCGGCTTGCACCCCAGGGAGGGCGCGGTGGGGGTGCGGCGCGCCGGCGGCCCACCTCCGGGATTTGCGTTCCGGCGAGCCCCTTTTGTGGCTCACCTGAACTTCAGCCCCTCCGGCGGGCCCCCGGCACGCCGCACCCCCACCGCGCCCTCTGCACGCCACCTCGGCGCAACGCCAGCTCCCGGAGACCTCGCTGCACCGCGGCTCGACCGCACCCACCGCGGCTCGACCGCACCCACCGCGGCTCGACCGCACAATTCGGGCACGCTCCCCGGCGGCGCCCTGTACCATCCCACGACCATGGCAACGGCGCGCCACCCCGCTGTGTTGATGGCCGCGCTCCTGGGGATCGTCCTCGCGCCCCGCACGGTCCACGCCGAGCCCCAGGCCAGCGCAGGCGTCACCCTCGGCGTGGCCGGAGCCGGCGTCGAGCGGCGCTTCTGGGACTCGACCCTCTTTCACGCCGGGCTGCGGGGCGATGTCCTCTTCGGCCGCACCGGGAACGACGACCTCGGCGCCGGACCGTACGCCGAGCTGCTCACCCACGGGTTCGACGACCTCCAGGTCGGCGCGGGCGTCTCCGCGCTCGCCCCGATCCTGGACTCGTTCCCTCTGATCCTGTCCACGGGGATCTACGGCCGCTGGAGCGACGCCCACGGGCTGGAACCTGGCGTCGCCGCCGCCCTCTTCTGGGGCGCCCGCAGCCACAACTTCCACGCGCCCTACGGCATGAGCACCGGGGTGCAGGCCCAGATGCGGCTCGGCCTCGGCGCCTCGAAGGAGACCGCGATCGTCCTCGCGGCCCAGCTCGATGTCGCCCTCCTGGGCCTTCCGTTCGTCTTCCTGATCAACGCCATCAAGGGGCCGTCCTCCGAGGCGGCCCCGGTGCGCCGAACCGAACCGGCGCCGCGACCGCGCGCCGATCCAGGGCCCCGGTGAGGGCGCGCTACAGCCCGAAGGTCGCGAGATGGTCGCGGCAGGTGTTGCTCAGGGTGCGGCAGTCCACCGCGCCGACCTGGCCGGGGCAGGACGTCACGAGCTCCTTGTCCACGTCCCCGCAGTCCACTCTCTCCGCCTCGGCCTTCTCCGGATCGCAGCACCCAGGCGGGTCCGTGTTGATGCACGCGCTGCAGTTGAAGCAGACCTGGATCGGGTAGGACCACTCCGCGGTCTCGACCTCCTGGCCGCCGAGCGTCCTGCCCCGCACCAGCACCGTGCTGATCACCTCGACAGGACGGCCCGACGCCCTCGCCTGGTCGCGCAGCACGTCCATCGTGGCGCCGTCGATCAGGAGGACCTCGGTGCAGTTGTACCCGGCCTCGTCGGAGCTGCCGGGATCGACGATGCCCGTGACCGGAACCACGTACCCCGACGCGCCGTCCGCGCCCTCCACGGGGTTGCCCGCGATGTCGGTGATGCGCACCTCCGCCTCGTAGAGCTGCACCCGCGACGTCTCGGTGCGGAGCACGTCGGAGTCGCCGCGCCGCACGATCTGGTTGCCCACGAGGAGCGTGGCGCTGTGGCTGGTCCTGTAGGCGGAGTCGACCGAGTCCGCCGTCCAGAACTCCTCGTCCGGGCTGCACGTCACCGTGCAGTCCCCGGTCCGCGCCATCCGCATGCGGACGAACAGGCTGCTCTCGTTGTCCGCGCACGCGGACGCCAGCAGGCCGCCCGCCGCCGTGAGCATCGCGAGCGCGCACAACCGCCTCGCGAGGCCGGACGTTGCGTTCACGGACCCTTCTCCTCGATCAGTCATGCAAACGGCCTCCACCGCGGAAGTGAGCACCAGCGGCGACCCTTGGAAACCGCCAGCGCGAGTCGCCCCCCGCCCGGTCTGCTGCGCGAGCCCTGCCGCGACCCGACGAAAAGAGTAGCGGGTCCGCGCGCCGGGCGGCAAATTCGCGGTGGCCGCCCGGCGACGCCGCCTCGCCTCGCGGAATCCACGCGTGAGCTCCAGATACGCTACGATGCCGACGGCGAAATGAGCAAACCCGAGGAGAGCGGCGTCGTCGGCGCGTGGAGCCGCCTCGCCATCACCGAACGCGCGGAAGGTGTCCGCATCTCGGTCCAGGTGCGCCCGAGATCGTCGCGCTCGGCCATCCTCGGCGTGCGCGAGGGAGCGCTCGACGTCTCGCTGACCTCACCGCCCGTCGACGGCGCGGCGAACGCGGAGCTCGTCAAGCTGCTCGCCCGCGCGCTCGTGGTGCGCCAGAGCGACGTCGAGATCGCCGTCGGCGCGAGCGGCAGGAGCAAGGTCGTCGCCGTCCGGGGGCTCAAGGAGGCCGAGGCGCGAGAGCGGCTCGCCGGGGCGAAACGATGAGCAACCACGTCGTCCGGTTCGAGAAGTGGGAAGGTCTTGGCAACGACTTCATCCTCGTCGAGGCGGCCCAGATGACCGCCGAGGCCGCGCGGCGCCTCTGCGACCGGCGGTTCGGCATCGGCGCCGACGGCGTGCTGGTCATCGACCGCGAGCGGCCGCGGATGCAGGTCTGGAACGCCGACGGGAGCCGCCCCGAGATGTGCGGCAACGGGCTCCGCTGCGTCGCGGCCTACCTCGTCTCCCGGGGGGCCCCCCGGAAGGCGATCTCCATCGAGACCGACGCGGGCGAGAAGCGGTGCGAGGTCACGCGGGCCGGCGACCGCTTCGACGTGCTCGTCGGCATGGGCCGCGCCCGCATGGGCGAGCCGCTCGTGGTCGCCGCGCTCGGCGCCGAGCACCGGTTCGCGACCGTCGACGTCGGCAACCCGCACGCGGTGACGTTCGAGCCCACCGCCGAGGACGACATCGATCGGCTCGGCCCGATCGTGGCCACGACGCCGGCGGCGGGCATCAACGTCGAGTTCTGCCGCGTGCGGCCGGCCGCGCCCGGCGAGGCGGCGTGCATCGACGTGACCGTCTGGGAGCGCGGGGTGGGCCGCACGCTGGCGTGCGGCACGGGCGCCGTCGCCGTCGCCGCCGCGGCCTGCGTGGAGGGGCGCGCCCCGTACGGGGCGCCGATCCGCGTGGTGCTGCCGGGCGGCTCGCTGCGCGTCACCGTCGCCGAAGGGTCGCTGGAGCTCTCCATGCAGGGCCCGGCGCGCCGGGTGTTCTCGGGCGAGGTGGTGATCGCGTGACCGCCTCACCCGAGGGGGTCTGGAGCCCGAGCCGGGCGCCGGTCCACGAGATCTCGCTCAAGGTGCTCGCGGTCATCGCCGACGAGGCGACCCACACGCTGTTCTCGCGGGTCATCACGTCGGACCAGCTGATGCTCGCGCGCGACCTCGCCGACGGGATCGCGCTCGCCGAGACCGGCGCGCCCGACGTCGCCTTCATCGACGTGGGGCTCGGCGACGGGGCCGGGCTCGCCATGGTGCATCACCTCAAGGCCCTCGCGCCCGACGCGACGGTCTTCGCGCTGACCACGCGGGCGGCGCTCGAGGCGGGCGCCCACGCCGTCGCGCTCGGCGGCGCCGGGCTGTTCCTCCTGCCGCTCGGCGGCGACGAGCTTCTGAACGCCGTCGGCGCCGTGCGGGGGCGGTTCGCGGAGCGGGCCCTCCGGGTGCAGCTCGAGCAGGAGTCGGCGCGCAGCGCGCGCGCGGCCGGGTGGATCGCCCGCGTGGCCGAGCTCGCCGACGCACGGGACCGCAACGCCGCGGCCCAGCAGCTCGCCGAGCTGTTCGTCGAGGCGACCGGCGCCGCGGCGGCCGCGGTGTTCCTCGCCGTCGGCGAGAGGTCGAGCGAGCTGGCCCGCGCCGCGGTGACCGGCCCGCTCGACCGCGCCCCGGCCTACGGGACCGAGACGGACATCCTCGATTTCGCGCGGCGGGAGCAGCTCGTCGTCGTCCCGCTCGCCCTCCGCAGGCTCTCCGTCGGGCACCTCCTCCTGCAGAAGGAGCCCGGCCGCAGCTCCGCGTTCCCGTCGGTCCGGCGCCCCGACAGCAGCGCCTCCACCTCGCGCCGCGCCCCGCTCCTCGACGGCCTGGTCAAGCTGCTCGCCACGCAGGCGACGACGGCGCTCGCCCTGCTCGGCGAGCGCGAGCGCTCGACCGGCGGCGCCGTGATGAAGGATCCGGCGTCGAGCGCCTACTCGTTCGCCTACTACGTCGACGTCGCCGGCCGCGAGATCGACAAGGCCAGGCGGTATGGCCGGCGGTTCACCATCGCGACGATCGTCATCGAGCCCGAGGTGTCGGCCGCGCCGGAGCGCCCGGGCGACCTCGCCTTCTGGCGGGCCGCGCCGGCGCAGCCCGCGGGGGGCCTCCACCCTGGTCCGATCGCCGCCTTCACCGGCGGCCTCCACCCCGGTCAGGCCCAGGGCGGCCTCCACCCCGGTCAGGTCGCCGAGCACCTGCTCCGCGCCGTGCGCGACACGGACATCCTGGCCCGCGTCGAGGAGAACGAGTTCCACCTGCTCATGCCCGAGACGGCGGGGCTGGAGGCCCACGCGTGCCACCGCCGGATGCTCTCCCGCCTCGCCGGCAGCGAGAAGCGGGCGGGGTACCTGCCCAAGGGGTTGCTCGTCGGGGTCGCCACGTTCCCGCACGACGGACAGAGCCTCGCGCAGCTGCTCCGCATCGCCCGCCGCCGCGCCGACGCCACCAAGGCCTCCATCGTCCACCGCATCCCCCAGGACCTCCGGAGCGTGGGCGAGATCTTCAGCCTGCTCGTGCGCGAGGCCCCGATCGCCGATGATCCGTCCGCGATCTCGGCGCCGCGCGCCCTGGAGCTCTCCGTCGCCGACACGGTCCTGCTCGCGGCCTCGGTGGTCAAGAACGCGCTCCGCGGGGGCGCGGTGTTCATCATGGTGGCTCACCATGACGGCCTCAGCCTGGGCGCCGAGGTCCGGGCGCTGCTCGGCGCGCCGCGCGAGGACGTGGTGCTGCACGCCCTCGACCTCCGCTCCTCGCCGGGCTGCGACGACATCGAGGCGCTCTGCGTGCTGGCGGAGCACGGCGCCTATGCCCTGGTCGGCCGGAACCAGGGCGGCCTCGTTCGGGGGATTCACGCGGCCGATCCGCTGCTCGCAGACTTCCTCGCCGAGCGGATCGGCCGCGCGGCCGGGCTGCGGGTCTTCGGCTGATTCGGAGGGCCCGATCCAGTGTCTCGCAGGGTGCTGCTGGTTGATTCGGACGTGGACGCGCTCGGCGCGCTCGCGTCGGCGCTCAGGGCGCGTGGTCTCACGGTGACCAACGCGAACGGCGCGTTCGAGGCCGTGGAGCAGGCGTTCAAGCGCCGCCCCGATGTCGTGCTCGCCGCCAGGGCGATCGACGAGGACAGCGCGCTCGCCGACGCGTTCGCCGCCGTCCCGGAGCTCGCCGACACGCCGATCCTGTTCCTCGTCGACGGCGCCGAGGGCGAGCTCGGCCCCGACGACCTCCTGCGCAGCGACGTCGACCGCATCGTCTCGCGCATCACCGAGGCGTCCCCGCGCGGCTCCAGGCCCACCGCCCCGCAGGAGATCCGCGGCGATCTCCAGCAGGTGCCGCTCGTCGACCTGCTGCAGTTGCTCGCGATGAACCGGCGGAGCGGCGTCCTCGGCATCACGACGCCGTCGGGCGCCGGCGAGCTCCGGCTCTCGGCCGGCGAGGTGATCGACGCCGTCTACCGCCGCCTCGAGGGGGAGAAGGCGCTCTACCGGCTGCTCGGCGAGCGCGACGGCCAGTTCGCGTTCTCGCCCGGCGAGCCGGTGAGCGTGCGCCGCATCATGGCGCCGACGTCGCGGCTGCTGATGGAGGCGATCCACCAGGTCGACGAGGTGAGGCGCCGGCGAGCCGAGCTCGCCCCGGGCGGCGAGGCCTTCCTGCTGACCGAGCCGGCGAGCGACGAACCCGACCTGCCCCCGCTGTCCCCGCTGCCGCGCAGCGCGGCCTGGAGCGCGGTCGTGGCCGCCGGCGAGCCCGCGGTGGACGGCGAGGCGAGCGCCGCGACGTTGCTGCTGCCCGCGCCAGGCCCCACGCCGCTGGCCGAGGGCGCGCCGGCGGGGAGCCGGCGAGGCTCCATGCCGCCCCCGCCCACGCTCCGCGCCGCGGGGCCGGGCTCGGCGAGGCCGCAGGGGACGCAGCCCTCGACGGCCCCGCCTCCGTCGCTGGCCGAGCCGGCGGCGCGCTCGGTCGTGGCCGCGAAGATCACGGCGCTGCTCCAGATGCCGCACAACCTCGACGAGCTGCTCGACGAGATCAACGCGCCGGATCTCCTGATCCTCGAGGTGCTGATGGAGCTCACCGCGTCCGGGAAGGTCCGTCCGATCTCGCTCGCCGACCTCACGACGCCGTTCGCGCCGCCGGAGCATTTCGCCGTCCTCCGGTCGCTCGTGACGCGCCTGTCGCGGCCGGGGTTCGCGCCGCCGCCGCACCTGGTCATCGCCGCGAGCGCGCGCCGCATGGCCATGCTGTCCCACGCCGTCCGCCGCATCGCCGACGCCGTGCTCCCCGCCGAGCCGCCGCCGCGCGCGCCGCTGCCGAGGCCGCTCGGGGTGATCCGGCTGGGCGACGGCGTCGAGCTCGCCCTTCTGGGCCTCCCCGCCGACGAAGGCTTCGCCCCCACCTGGCCCCTCGCCCTGCACGGCGCGTCCGTGGTCGTCCGCCTCGGCGACGCCGGAAAGGACGCGCTGGCCGCGCACTGCGAGGCGCTGGAGCTCCAGCTCATCGACGCGGAGGCCGTGATGGGCCCGCTCGATCTCGCCTCTCCCGGTCAGATCGCCCTCCTCGTGCGCGCGGCGCTGGAGACCGCCGCGGGCGTGTGAGCTGCGCGGCCACGGGGGGTGGCGTCGTTCGGGGTGCTCCCCTCCGGGGCCTGCATTCCGGCGGGCCTCTCTCGTGGCCCGCCTACACTCCAGCCCCTCCGGTGAGCATCCCGAACGAGGCCACCCCCCGGTCACGGACACCCGATCGGAACGGAATTCCCGGCTTCTCCCGCACGGAAACCGCGCTGGCTCCGCTGCGTGCAGCGTGACGGCGGTCACTTTCTGCTATCGTCGTATGGGCCTCATTTCGGAAGTCCTGCGAGGCCGAGGAGCGCAAACGTGCTTGTCGGAGTCCCCAGGGAGATCAAGACACGTGAGTACCGCGTCGGCATGACGCCGGCCGGGGTCCGGGCCCTGGTGGGGCACGGGCACAAGGTCCTCGTGGAGTCCGGCGCCGGCGAGGGCAGCGGGCTGACCGACGAGGCGTACCAGCGCGCGGGCGCCCAGATCGTGAAATCGGCGGCGGAAGCGTGGAGCGCCGAGCTGGTCGTCAAGGTGAAGGAGCCGCTCCCCTCCGAGTACGGCCATTTTCGCCCGGGTCTCCTCCTCTATACGTACCTGCACCTCGCGGCCGAGCCCGACCTCACCCGGGAGCTGGTGAAGCGCGGCGTGACCGGCATCGCGTACGAGACGATCCAGCTCGAGGACGGCTCGCTGCCGCTGCTCCGGCCGATGAGCGAGGTGGCCGGCCGGATGGCGGTGCAGGTCGGCGCCTCGTGCCTCGAGAAGGAGCGGGGCGGCAAGGGGGTGCTCCTCGGCGGCGTGCCCGGGACGCGGCGCGGCCGCGTGGTGATCCTCGGCGGCGGCGTGGTCGGGCGGAACGCGGCGACCATCGCGGTCGGGATGGGGGCGCAGGTCACCGTGCTCGACGTGCGCGCCGAGACGATGAGCTACCTCGAGGACGTCTTCGGGGGCGCGATCGAGACGCTCTACTCCAACGCGGAGAACATCGAGACGATGTGCGAGCGCGCCGATCTCGTGATCGGCGCGGTGCTCGTGCCCGGCGCCAAGGCGCCCCTGCTCGTGACCGAGGAGCACCTCCGCCGCATGGAGAAGGGGACGGTCGTGGTCGACGTCGCCGTGGACCAGGGGGGCTGCATCGCGACCTGCCGCCCGACGACGCACGACAACCCCACCTACGAGGTGCACGGCGTCGTGCACTACTGCGTCTCCAACATGCCCGGCGCGGTCTCGCACACGAGCACCTGGGCGCTCACGAACACGACGATCGGCTACGCGGTGGCGATCGCCAACCGCGGCATCCTCGCCGCCGCCCGGGCGGACCGGGCGGTGGCGCTCGGCATCAACACCCACGCCGGGCAGCTGACCTGCGGACCCGTCGCGGCGGCGCACCGGATGGAGTACGTGCCGATCGAGCGCGCGCTCGGCTGACCCGGAGCGCGCGACAGCACCGTGGCGGCAGGCAAGAGCAAGAAGAAGAAGATCGCGATCATCGGCGGCGACGGCATCGGTCCGTCCGTCACCCTGGAGGCCAGGCTCCTGCTCGAGCTTTATCAGTCTCGAGCCGGGCTGCCGATCGACCTCTGGGAGCTCGACCTCGGCGCGGACAGGTACCTGCGCGACGGGACGACGTTCCCGAACCAGATCCAGGTCGCGATCCAGCGCGAGTGCTCGGCCGTGCTCCTCGGCGCGCTCGGCGATCCCCGCGTGCCGAACCTCGAGCACGCGCGCGACATCCTCTTCGGCATGCGCTTCGGGTACGACCTCTACGCCAACGTGCGGCCCGTGCGGGCGCTGTCGGACCGGCTCGTCCCGCTCAAGGGCCGGACGGCGAAGGACATCGACTTCGTCGTCTTCCGCGAGAACACCGAGGGCATCTACGTCGGCATGGGCGGGCAGTTCAAGCGCGGCACGCCGGACGAGGTCGCGATCAACGAGGACGTGAACACGCGGAAGGGCGTCGAGCGGATCATCCGCGCGGCGTTCGACTATGCGCGGTCGAACCGGCGGACGCGGGTGACGATGGCGGACAAATCCAACGCCATGCGGCACGCGCACGAGCTGTGGCTGCGCGTCTTCCACGAGGTGCGCGCGGAGTACCCGGAGATCCAGGCGAACCACGTCTATGTGGACGCGCTGTGCCTGTACCTCATCCAGGATCCGTCGCAGTTCCAGGTGATCGTGACGAACAACCTGTTCGGCGACATCGTGACCGATCTCGGGGCGGCGCTGCAGGGCGGGCTCGGGATGGCCGCGAGCGCGAACGTGCACGCGTCGGATGCGGGGCGGGTGGCGCTGTTCGAGCCGGTGCACGGCTCGGCGCCGCCGCTCGCCGGCAAGGACGTGGCGAACCCGTTCGCGGCGATGCTCACGGCCGGGCTGATGCTCGCCCATTTGGGGTGGCCCGAGGAGGAGCGCCGCATCGAGCGCTGGGTCTCCCAGGCGCTCGACCAGGGGATGTGCACGGTCGACGTCGGGGGCCAGCTCGGGACGCGGGCTGCTGCGGCCTGGGTGCGCGAGAAGATCGCCGCGGAGCTGTGATCGCGGCGCCCTTGAGCGCCCGCGGGGGGTGGGGCGGGCGGTGGGGGCTCACCTCCGGGGCTTGCGTTCCGGCGAGCCCCTGTCGTGGCTCGCCGTAACGAAGGCCCCTCCAGTGAGCCCCCACCGCCCGCCCCACCCCCCACGGGCGCCGCAACGCTTGTCCAGGAGGCCGTCGCAACCTGGGTCGCGCCCTCAACCTGGGTCGCGCCGTCGCAACCTGGGTCGCGCCGTCGCAACCTGGGTCGCGCCCTCAACCTGGGTCGCGCCGTCGCAACCTGGGTCGCGCCCTCAACCCGGGTCGCGCTGTCGCAACGTGGGTCGCGGCGGGCGGCCCTCATGTTTTGCCGAGAACTTAGCCGTCTGATCCGCCTGTGATACGGGACCGCCAATGGGCGTAGGATCGAGGGCGGTGGAGCACGCGAAGCCGCGGAGCGATGCAGTGGGCGAGGCTCGGCTCGAGCGGCTGGGCGGGGCGCGGGCCGAGTTCGTGGCGAACCTGGGACGCCGCGTGGCCGAGCTCCGCGCGATGATCCGGCGGATCGAGGCGGAGGACGATGCGCCGCGGCTCGTGGAGGAGCTGAAGCGACGCCTGCACTCGCTCGGCGCAGGAGCGCGCCTCCTGCGCTTCATCCGCGTCGCCGAGCGGATCGCCGAGGGGGAGTCGCAGATCCTCGGCGCGGGCGGCGCGCGCCTGAGCGGCGAGGCCATCGCGGCGCTGCGGAAGGTGCTCGAGGAGCTGCCCGCCCTCGCGTGGGGGCAGTCGGCCATGGGCGAGCAAGCGCCGACGCCGCGCGTGGACGTCGCGCCGCGCGCGCACGCCGCCGGCGCGAACGGCCAGAGCGCGACCCGGATCGCGGGCGCGAGCAGCGGGCTCGCGCTCGCGCCGCGCGCGGACGCCGAGGCCGAGGAGGCGAGCGCGCGGTCGACGTCGGCGCGCGGCGCGGAGGGCCACGCCGGGGCGCCGGAGCCCGCGACCCTCGACGCGCCGATCACGGTCCTCGTCGTGGGCGCCGCGCCGCTCGCCGCGGCGCTCGCGCCGGCCGTCGACGGCCTCGCGCCGGCCCTCGAGGTGGAGCGGACCGACGATCTGGACACGGCGCTGGAGCTCGCCCGGGCCTACGCGCCGGACGTGGTCCTGCTCGACGCGGATCTGCCGGGCGCGCGCGGGCTCGCCGAGGCGCTCGCCGAGGGGCCGCTGACCGAGCTGGTCCCGGTCGTCGTCATCGGCCGCTTCGAGCGGCCCGAGGACGCGGCGCCCTACGTGGCGCTCGGCGCCGCGCGCGCGCTCCCGAGGCCCGCCTCGCCCGACGCGCTCCGGCGCGCGGTCGCGGAGGCGGCGGCCACGTACGTGCGCCGCGAGATCGCGCGCGCGCCGCTCGGCGACGTGAGCCTCGACGAGCTCGGGGCGCGGCTCGCCGAGGAGCTGCGCCGGGGGCTGTGCGACGCCGCGGACCCGAGGAGCCGCGGCGCGCACGTGGATCTCGGCGACGGCGCGGAGGTCCTCGCGGCGCTCTGGGGCGCGGTCGCCCGCATCCGCGACCTCGTGACCATCCGCTCGCACGGCGACGTGCGGTTCTCGCCGAACGGCCCCGAGGGCGCGATGCCGCTCGCGCCGTGGATGGCCGCGCCGGCCGACGACCGCGAGCGCGCGCGGCAGCACAGCGAGATCCGCGCGAAGGCGCCGGCGCGCGGGGCCAGCGTGGCCGCCGCGGCGCTCGACGGCACGGCGCTCGGCGCGATGGACATCGTGGTCGCCGACGACGATCCGGCGGTGACGTGGTTCCTCGCCGGCGTGCTGCGGGCCGCGGGCGCGACCGTGCACGAGGCGCACGACGGCGAGCGGGCGCTCGACCTCGCGTACCAGACCACGCCCGACCTGGTCGTGAGCGACGTGCTCATGCCGCGCCTCGACGGCTTCGCCCTCTGCAGGGCGCTCAAGCGCGACGTGGCGCTGCGCGACGTGCCGGTCATCCTGCTGTCCTGGAAGGAGGATCTGCTCCAGCGGCTCCGCGAGCTCGGCGCCCAGGCCGACGGCTACCTCCGCAAGGAGGCGAGCGCCGCGGCGTTCGTGCAGCGGGTGCGCGAGGTCCTGCGCGGTCGCAAGCGCGTGGCCGAGCGCATCGCCGCCGGCGGCGAGGTGCGCGGTCGCCTGGACGGCATGACCACGCGGACGCTCCTGTCGCTCTCGTGCGCGCACCGGCCCGACGCCCTCGTGTCGGTGCGCGACGCCGCGTACCTGTACGAGGTGCTGATCCAGGGCGGCCGGCCCATGGGCGCGACACGGACGGCGCAGGACGGCACGTTCCACCGCGGCCCGTCGGTGCTCGCGGCGCTGCTCGGCGTCGGCTCCGGGCGCTTCGTGGTGGCGCCCGCGCCGGAGAGCGAGCTCGCCGCAGGGCCGCGCTCCGGCTTCGAGGGCACGCTCGCGGAGCAGCTCGTGCCCGCGATCGCGGCGGCCCGGGCCGCCCAGCGGCTCCTGCACGGGCCGTCGCTGATGCAGGTCGAGCGCGTCGTCCTCGATCTGGACGGCCTGGGCGCGACCGCCGACGCGACGCCCGAGCCGGCGCGGGCGCTGCTCAAGGAGCTCGCGCGCGGGGTCTCGCCGCGCTCGGTCATCACCGCGGGGGAGTTCGCCGCCAGCCTGGTCGAGGACGTGCTGAACGACGTGGCGGCGCGCGGCGGCGTGCGGCGCGTGATCAGCCGCGACGGCCAGGAGCTGCTCGCCCGCGCGGTGACCCGCGAGGAGGAGACCCTGCGCGGCGTGCGGCGCGCGCCGGAGCCGCCGGCTCCGGCCGGGGCGCTGCTGCCCGAGGTCGGCGGCGAGGCGGGCGGGGCTTCGCACGAGGCCGCCGAGGCCGCGGAGGCCGCCGAGGACCAGGTCACGGTGGTGCCCGGCTCCGTGGCGCCGGTCTCGGCCGCGCGCGCGTCGAGCTCCGGGGCGCCGATCTCGGGGACGCGCGCGCCGGGCTCCGCGGCGCCGAGCTCCGCGGTGCCGATCTCGGTGACGGTGATGGACGGCGAGGACGGCGAGGGCGAGGCGCTCGCGCCCGCCAGCGCGCGCGGGGGCGAGGCGGGGGCGCTCGGCAGCGCCCGCGTCCCGAGCGACCTCGCCGAGCTCCAGGGCGACGCGATCGGCGCGCGCGCGAGCTGGAGCACGCCCGGCCAGGCCGCGGCCCTGGCCGACGTGACGCCGGCGACGCCGGGCGTGGAGCCGGCGCCCCGCAAGCGGGACGACCGGGAGGCCACGCTGCCGGCGCTCGAGGCCCCGGAGCCCCCGCGGCTGCTCACGCTGGGCTCGCTGCCGCCGCCGCCCGTCGTGGAGGCGCCCGCGCCCGCGGCGGTCAGCGCGC
Organism: Sorangium sp. So ce1036; assembly: GCF_051369805.1. Classification (NCBI taxonomy): domain Bacteria; kingdom Pseudomonadati; phylum Myxococcota; order Polyangiales; family Polyangiaceae; genus Sorangium; species Sorangium sp. So ce1036. The sequence goes on along the minus strand of NZ_JBBMOX010000002.1, from coordinate 236,440 downwards.
CGCCCGCGGCGTTCGGCGCGCCGCCCGCGGCGTTCGGCGCGCCGCCCGCGGCGTTCGGCGCGCCGCCCGCGGCGTTCGGCGCGCCGCCCGCGGCGTTCGGCGCCCCGTCCGCGCCGGCGGCGCTGGTCGCCCCGCCCGCGCCGGCTCCCGCCCTCGAGGAATCGCCCACGCCGCGCCGGGTGCGGCGGCCGTCGGCCTATGCGCCGACGCCGCCCGCGCCTGCGCCGGCGCGCGACAACCGCACGGCGATGTGGATCCTGTTCGCGGTGGCGGCGTGCGTCTTCGCGGTGGGCGCGCGGCTGTCGCGCGAGCACGAGCTGCAGGGCGCGCCGCCGCCCGCCCCGTCGCCGAACCCGCCGGCCGTCGAGCCCGTGACCGCCGCCCCGCCGGGCGTGGCCACGACGCCGGGGGCGGTCACGATGTCGGGCGCGGCCGTGGTGCCCGCCGTCGCCGCGGCGCCGGGCGCGGACGCCGCGCCGGCCGGGGCTGCCGGCGGCCCGGTCGGCGAGACGCCCGCGAGCCCCGTGCTGCCGGAGGATCTGCCGCTCGCCACCACGGACAAGGTGCCCGAGGGGCAAGGCATGCTGGAGGTGATCGCCGGCGCGGGCGACACGCTCTACGTGGACGGCCGCAAGGTGGGCAAGGGGAGCGTCAAGCTGCCGCTCGCGCCGAAAGCAGACGCTTACGAGATCCGGGCGAAGCTGCGGGACGAGGAGCGGGTGCGCTTCGCCCTCGTCAAGGCCGGCCGCCTCACCCGGCTGCGCATCGCGCCCCCGTGGCGGCGCTGAGGGCCGAGCCGGCGAGGCGGCGCCGAGGGCCGAGCCGGCGAGGCGGCGCTGAGGCCGCGCCGGCGAGGCGGCGCGCGGCGCCGAGCGGACGCGCTACGCCGGTGGATTCTCGACGGCGGGGGCGGCCTTGCTCTTCCTGGTCCCCTGCGAGCCCTTCTTGAAGAACCGCCCCGGCCAGTCCTTCGGCAGCCGTCGCTCCTCCGCGCGCTGGATCAGCAGGCCGTAGCGCGTCCGCCGCGCGGCGTTGATGTCGTCCACGAACCGGACGATCTCCCGCACGCGCTGATCGGCGGTGGCGGCGGCGGCGCGCTGCCGCTCCTCGACCGCGACGTCGCCCCGGGCGATGTCCTCCTCGAGCCGCGCGCCGAGCGCCTGGAGGGCGGCCTCGCCCTCGCCCTTGAGCGACGCCGGCCACGCGCGCACGATCTCGAGCTCGCTCTCCAGCCCGAGGCGCACGATCTCGTGGCGGGCCTTCTTGAAGTAGCGCTTGCGCTGCGGCGCGTCCCGATCGCGGAAGGTCCGGAGCAGCTCGTTGTCGAGCTGGTCGATGGTGTCGTCGAGCAGGTCGTCCTCGGCGTCGACGCCCGCCTGCGCGACGATCTCGGCGCGCCACGCGCTCCGCTGTCCGGCGTTCACCTGGGCCCAGCGCTCCACGAGCGCGCCCGCCTCGGCGGCGAGGTCGCTGGCGTTCTTGTCCTTGAGCAGCCGCGCCTCCTCGTAGACCAGGACGCTCCAGATCTGGTCGAGGGAGTCGTCGTACTGGATGGTGTTGATGGCCATGGTTTCCCCTCTCGTTCTTCCTTCGAGCGCCGCCGGCGAAAGACCGGCGATCGTCGAGGATCGCGGAGGCTAAGAAGGGCGGGCGAGCTCGTCAATCGAGCGCGGCGGCGTCAGGAGCGATGTCGGCGGCAAAGCAAGCTTCCGACGCGGCGTCGGGAGCGATGTCGGCGACTGCAACGGCTTCCGACGTAGCGTCGGGAGGGACGTCGGTCGCTGCGCGGGCGTCCGCGGCGGCGTCGGGGGCGATGTCGGCGGCTGCAACGGCTTCCGACGCAGCGTCGGGGGCGATGTCGGCGGCTGCAACGGCTTCCGACGATGCAGGGGGGAGGACATGGCTCGCTGGCAAGCGAGCCGCGCCCCCCCTCGCACGCCCGCGCGAAAGCGCCGTCGACCCAGCACAACAACATGGTCGTGAACGTGGACGTGGTCGTGGTCGTGGTCGTCGACGACACACTCGTTGACGTGAACGTTCTGCCGAAACCTTGGTCGAAGATCGTCGCTGCCTCCGTGTGGAGCTCGTGGAACCTCGTGAGCTGCTGGAAAGGACGGTTCGATACTCACGAAGATGGCGCTGGCCGAGGTGAATCGTGGGCAATGAGAGCGGCGACTTCGGGCGACGTTCACGTTCACGACTGAGCCGTTGACGACCACGACCACGACCACGACCACGTTCACGTCGGTGAGGGCGGGGTTCGCCAGCAGCGGGCAGTGAACGGACGGGTAAGCGAAATCACGTGCGGGCCGACGACGACGGCCGCCCAGAAACCCCCGCTCGTGCGCCCAGGACTCCCGCTCGTGGTAGAGCACGCCCCGTGCGCGCCCGCGTGACCCTCACCCCCCGCTCCTCGCCCGCGCCCGCGCTCCTCGCGGCCGCCGCCGCGCTCCTCTCCGGCTGTACCGGCTGCGAGTCGGGGCGCGACGTCCCGTCAGGCGCCGCCGCGCCGTCCGCCAGCGCCGCCGCGGAGGCGCTGCCCCCGGCGCGCGAGGTCGTCCACCTCGTCGACGAGCTGCCCGGCTGCGACCTCGAGCACCGCGGGCTCCTGTTCGATACCGGCGCGGGCGCCCTCGTGGGCCGGTTCGCCTGGCAGGGGTTCGTGCCCACCGGGATCCAGCCGGTCGAGCACAACGGCGCCACCTGGGCCCGCATCTCCGAGCGACGGATCAAGCTCACGTTCGTCCTGCCGTCCGCCAGCCCGATCTTCGTATCCGCCCGCGCGGTCGGGCTCGCCTCCCGGTACGCCACCGTATCGCTGGACGATCAGCCCCTCGGCACGCTCCGCTTCCAGCGCGACCAGATCCGCATCCCGTCGACGCCCACCACCTCGCTGCCCGCTGATCCCGGCCTGCACACCCTCACGATCCGCTTCTCGGGGCGGCTCCGCGCGGGCGAGTCGTTCGCCGACGTGGACTGGATCCGCGTGGGCACCCCCGACGACGACCCGTCCACCTACGGACCCCCGACCCTGCGCGATGTCGTCGCGCCCGCCGCCGCGCTCGCGGGCGTCCCGCACCGATCCATCGCGCTGCGCGCCCCGGGCGCCGTCCGCTGCGCCTTCCGCCCGTCCAGGGTGACCCGCCTCCGCACCTCCGTCGGCGTCATGGGCTCGAGCGAGGGCGACGCCGAGATCCGCGTCCTGCGCGACGGCCACGAGCCCCTCGTGCTCCATCGCGTCCACGTCGAGGGCGGCGACAAGGCGACCTGGACCGACCTCGATCTGCCGCTCGCGCAGTTCGCGGGCTCCCTCATCACCCTCGAGCTGCGCGCGGAGGCCGCAACGCGGGGGGGCCTCGTCCTGTTCGGCGACCCCGTCCTCGCCGGGGCGCCGGAGCCCCCGCCGTCCGTTCCCGCCGCGCGCGCCGTCGTGATCGTCGCCCTGAACGGCGTCGAGCGGCCCGACCTGCCCCCCTGGAGCGGTCGCCCCGAGCCGAACCTCGCCACGCTCTCCGAGCTCGCCTCCTCGGCGACGACGTTCGATCACCACCGGGCGCCGAGCACGGTCGTGTCCGCCGTGGCCGCGTCCCTGCTCACCGGCCTGCCGCCGCCGGCCCACACCGTCACCGACGCCGGCGCCCGCCTCCCCGCCCGGATGACCACCATCGGCGCCATCGCGAGCGACAGCAGCGTCCGGACCGGCTTCTTCACCGGCGTCCCGAGCACCTTCGGCGCCTTCGGCTTCGGGCCCGGCTGGTCCCGCGTCCTCGAGCACCCCCCGACGAGCGGCGATCCCGCCACCACCCCGATCGACGCCGCGGCCTCCTGGATCAGCGAGACCGTCCGCCAGGACGCCGGGGCGCGCCTGCTCGCGTTCGTCCACGCGCGCGGCGGCCACCCGCCCTGGGAGGTCCGGCCGAAGGAGCTGAACGCCCTCAAGCCCGCCGACTACGCCGGCCCGATCGAGCCGCGCCGCGCCGCCCAGATCCTCGCCAAGCTCCGGAACCGGCGCCGCAGCGTGCTGAGCCCCGACGATCGGGACCGGATCCGCGATCTCTCGAACATCGCGCTCGCCGGCCAGGACCGTGCCATCGGCAACCTGATCGGGATGCTCAAGGCCGCCGGCCTGTGGGACGAGACCCTGTTCATCGTCACCGGCGACCTGTCCAGCGGGCGCTCCGACGGCGCGCTCTATGCGGAGGGCCTCGATCTCCAGGAGCCGTTCCTCGCGCTGCCGCTTTATGTCCACTTTCCCGGCGACCTGTACGCCGGCCAGCGCGTCGCGGCCCCGACGGAGATCATCGACGTCGCGCGCACCGCGGTCGCCGCCCTCGGGCTCTCGTTCGCCCGCAAACCGCTCGGGAAGGATCTGGCGGCGGTCGCCTCGGGGCTCGAGGGCGTCGAGCGCGACCCCCAGGTCGCCGCCCTCGGCGATCGTTACTCCACGCGCTGGGGCAACCTCGTGCTTTCGGGGCGGCTCGGCGTTCCCCCCTTTCTCTGCGACCTCGACGTGGATCCGACCTGCGCCTTCAACCGCCGCGACGTGATGCCGCTCGCCGCCATGGCGCTCTTCCGGCGCACGGTGGCGCTCGACCTGTCCGTGCGCGCGCCCTCCGAGCAGCGGGAGCCGGCCACGATCGACACGGAGACGGCGGCCGTGCTCAACGTCTGGGGCGCGCACTGACGCCCGCGCCGCGCGACGGCCGCCCGCGCGACGGCCGCCCGCGCGACGGCCGCCCGCGCGACGGCCGCCCGCGCGACGGCCGCCCGCGCGCGCGCCGTGCGCGGTGACGGCCCGCTGAAGGCGCCCGGCGGCGCCCTCGAGCCGGACGCGGGCGAGGGCGTCCGCGACATCGCGCAGGGCGACGCGGCGCGGGCTCCGGCAAAGGCATCGTGCCTCGCAGCGAGGCACGATGCCTCGCCGCGCGCCCGGAAGAGGCGCGGGGCCCCGCGCGCGCCGCGCGACGTACGCCCGCGCCCGCGCGTGCGCGTGATGCGCTCGCTCCGCGCGCGCGGCGCGCCTGGCATGCTTCGCGCAAACGCCGCAGTCCGCACAGGGCAAAGCGCCTCGACGGCGCTTCATCTTTCCGTGAGAGGAGTCCCCGCATGAAGGCGACCGACCTATTGAAGGAGCAGCACCAGGAAGTCGACGAGCTCTTCGAGCGCATCTCGCTCGCCGGCACCAACGAGATCGGCGCGCTCCGCGACGAGCTTGTGACGACCCTCGTCGGCCACACGGCCATCGAGGAGGAAATCCTCTACCCCGCGAGCCAGGAGGCGATCGGCGCCTCCCGCCTGATCCCGGCCTCGTACGAGGAGCACGCCCTCGTCCACATCATGTTGCAGAAATTGCTCAGCGCCGAGCCGGGTGACGAAACCTTTCACGCCAGGCTGGGCGTGCTCAAGGAGCTCGTGCGCCACCACATCCAGGAGGAGGAGCGGGAGCTCTTCCCCCAGCTCCAGAGCGCCATGGGCGACGAGCGCCTCGAGGAGCTCGGCGCCCGCCTCTCGTCGCGCTTCGACGAGGTGCGCGCGGGCGACGTCGAGGACCTCCTGATCCAGTCGGTCGCGAAGAGCATGCCCGCCATCCCCGGCCGTCGCCCGCGCGCGGCGAAGGCGGCTCCCCGCAAGGCGGCGGCCAAGCGTCCGCCCGCGAAGCGCGCGTCGACGCAGCGCGGTGAAGCGGCGCGGGGCGCCCAGCCGGCGCGGGGGGCCCAGCCGGCGCGGGGGGCCCAGCCGGCGCGGGGGGCCCAGAAGGGCCGCCGCGGCGCCGCGACCGGGCGGAAGAAGGCGACCGAGGCAGCGCCGTCGAAGACCGGGCGGGCCACGTCCGGGCGCGCCACGTCCGGGCGGGCCGCGCCCGGTCGGGCCGCGCCCGCGCGCAAGACGACCCGGCCGGCGAAGACGGGCCGCACGGGCCGCAAGGGCGGTCGCACGAGCAGCGCCTCCGCGCGCTGACGCGCCGACGCTCAGTGGCGCGGGGTCCGTCCGGAGGGGACGGCGGGCCCCGCGCCGCCATCGAGGTCGAAGAGCGGGAGCGTTCCTCCGGCCCTCGGGGCAGCGGCCTTGCCTGGCGCGGAGGCCCTCGGCGCGGCGCCCCTCGACGAGGCAGCCTCCGGGGCAGGGGAGCCCGCGGCGGCCTCCGGGGCGGGGGAGCCCGCGGCGGCCTCCGGGGCGAGGGAGCCCATGGCGACCTCCCGCAGCAGGTCAGGACCGTCGTGGGCGACCGAATTCACCCGCGGCGAGACGGCGCGCGCCGCGAGGGTGCCGCGGGGCGCCGGCCGGAGCAGCGCCTCGATCTGCTCCGGATCCACGCCGCCGCCGGCGCCGAGCCAGAGGTCGACGTCCCCCGGCGCGAGCAGGACCGGCATGCGGTCGTGGACCTCCGCGACGTCGCCGCTCGCGTCCGTCGTGAGGATCGTGAAGCGAACGCCGGTGTCCCCCGCGTCGGGATCCTTCGCCGGCTGGTACAGCCCCGCCAGCCGGAGCAGCCCGCCCCCCGCCGGGTGGAACCAGGTCGGCCGCCGCGCGCCCCTGGGCCCGGTCCACTCGTAGAAGCCGTCCGCCGGGATCACGCAGCGCCGCGCCGCGAACGCGTCGCGGAACGTCGGCTTCGTCCGCGCGCTCTCGGCCCGCGCGTTGGCGAGGAGCGAAGGCCCCGCGCCACCTCTGGCGAAGCGCGCCGTGAAGCCCCATGTCGCGGGCACGAGCTCGCGCCGGCCGTCCCGCGCGCGCAGCACGGGGTGGACACTCGAGGGCGCGATGTTGTATCGCGGCCGGTAGAACGCAGCGGCCCTCGGGTCGACATCGATCGCCGCGGCGGGCCCGGCGGAGGCGCCGAAGGCCCCCTCCAGCAGCCTGATCAGGGCCGCGAGGTCCGGAACGGCGAGGGTAAAGCGCGCGCACATAACACTAGATTAGCGCCTTCGACGCGCCTACAAGGGCGCTCCGACGTAGGAGGAGGCCGCATGGTCGACAGCTTTGGCACGAAGAGCACGCTGACGGTTCAAGCCGATACGTACACCTACTACAAGCTCACCTCGCTGGCGAAGGGCGGCGCCTCGATCGACAAGCTCCCCTTCTCGCTCCGCATCCTCCTGGAGAACCTCCTGCGCCACGAGGACGGGCGCGTCGTGCGCAAGGACCACGTCGAGGCCGTCCTCAACTGGGACCCGAAGGCCCGCCCCTCCCAGGAGATCGCGTTCCACCCCGCGCGCGTGCTGCTCCAGGATTTCACCGGCGTCCCGGCCGTCGTCGACCTCGCGGCGATGCGCGAGGCGCTGGCCAAGCTCGGCGGCGACCCGCTCAAGATCAACCCGCTCCAGCCCGCCGACCTCGTGATCGACCACTCGGTCCAGGTCGATCGCTTCGCGTCCTCCACCGCGCTCAAGGTGAACGCGGCGCTCGAGTTCGAGCGCAACCAGGAGCGCTACGCCTTCCTCCGCTGGGGCGCGCAGGCGTTCACGAACTTCCGCGTGGTGCCGCCGGATCAGGGCATCTGCCACCAGGTCAACCTGGAGTACCTCGCGGGCGCCGTCATGCGGCAGGGGAGCCTGGTCTACCCGGACACGCTCGTCGGCACCGACTCGCACACCACCATGATCAACGGGCTCGGGGTCGTCGGCTGGGGCGTCGGCGGCATCGAGGCCGAGGCGGCGATGCTCGGCCAGCCGCTCTCGATGCTCATCCCCGAGGTCGTGGGCTTCAAGCTCCACGGCAGCCTGCCCGAGGGCGCCACCGCGACCGACCTCGTCCTCACGGTGACGCAGATGCTGCGCCAGAAGAAGGTGGTCGGGAAGTTCGTGGAGTTCTACGGCCCCGGCCTCGCCGCGCTCTCGCTCCCGGACCGCGCCACGATCGCCAACATGGCGCCCGAGTACGGCGCGACCATCGGCTTCTTCCCGGTCGACGAGGAGACGATCGCCTACCTGCGCTTCACCGGCCGGCCCGCGCCGCTCGTCGCGCTCGCCGAGGCCTACTACAAGGAGCAGGGGCTCTTCCGCACGGCGAGCACGCCCGATCCGGTCTTCAGCGACACGCTCTCGCTCGACCTCGGCGACGTCGAGCCGTCGATCGCCGGCCCGAAGCGGCCGCAGGACCGCGTCCGGCTGCGCGAGGCGAAGCGCGCCTTCCGCGCCTCGCTCCAGGGCATGCTCGAGAAGGAGTTCGCCGCCGCCGACCAGCCCGCCGTGAAGGCGTTCCTCGACGAGGAGACCGGCGCCGCGGCCGCGCACGCGCCCGCGCTCGAGAAGGTCATGCGCCCGGCGGAGGTCACCCAGGGCGATGCGCGCTACACCCTGCGCCACGGCTCGGTGGTGATCGCCGCGATCACCTCGTGCACCAACACGTCGAACCCGGCGGTCATGCTCGGCGCGGGCCTGCTCGCCAAGAAGGCCGTCGAGCGCGGGCTCACGGTGAAGCCGTGGGTGAAGACGTCGCTCGCCCCCGGGTCCAAGGTCGTGACCGACTACCTGCGCGAGGCGGGGCTCCTGCCGTACCTCGAGGCGCTCGGCTTCCACACGGTCGGCTACGGCTGCACGACCTGCATCGGCAACTCCGGGCCGCTGCCGGACGTGATCGCCGACACCGTGAAGAACAACGATCTCGTCGTGGCGAGCGTCCTGTCGGGCAACCGCAACTTCGAGGGCCGGATCAACCAGCACGTCCGGATGAACTTCCTCGCCTCCCCGCCGCTCGTCGTCGCCTACGCGCTGCGCGGCGACGTGGACGCCGACCTCTTCAAGGAGCCGGTCGGCACGGATCGCAACGGCGAGCCGGTGTACCTCAAGGACATCTGGCCGAGCTCGGCCGAGGTGAGCGCGGCCATCCGGTCGGCGGTGCGGCCCGAGCAGTTCCAGGCGCAGTACGAGAACGTGTTCGCCGGCGACGAGGAGTGGCAGAAGCTGTCGGTCCCGAGCGGCCAGACGTTCGTGTGGGACGAGGCCTCGACGTACGTGCGGCGGCCGCCGTTCTTCGAGGGCCTGGCGAAGGAGCCGGCGCCGCTCAGCGATATCCGGGGCGCCCGCGTCCTCGCGCTGCTCGGCGACTCGGTGACGACCGACCACATCTCGCCGGCCGGCAACATCGCCAAGAACAGCCCCGCGGCGAAGTACCTGATGGAGCACGGCGTCGCGCCCGCCGACTTCAACTCGTACGGCGCCCGCCGCGGCAACCACGAGGTGATGATGCGCGGCACGTTCGCCAACATCCGCCTCAAGAACCTCCTGCGCCCCGGCGAGGAGGGCGGCGTCACGGTGCACCTGCCCGACGGCGAGAAGACGACCATCTACGACGCGGCGATGCGGTACAAGGCCGAGGGCACGCCGCTCGTCGTGATCGCCGGGGCCGAGTACGGCACCGGGTCGTCGCGCGACTGGGCGGCCAAGGGGACGAAGCTGCTCGGCGTGCGCGCGGTCATCGCGAAGAGCTTCGAGCGCATCCACCGCTCGAACCTGGTCGGCATGGGCGTGCTTCCGCTCGAGTTCTCGCCGGGCGAGGACGCGGCCACGCTCGGGCTCACCGGGCGCGAGGTGTTCGAGATCGGCGGCATCGCGCAGGATCTCACGCCCGGCAAGAAGCTCACCGTCGTGGCGACCGGCGAGGACGGCGCGAAGAAGACGTTCACCGTCACCGCGCGCATCGATACGCCGAACGAGGTCGACTACTACCAGCACGGCGGCATCCTCCAGTTCGTGCTGCGCAGCCTCGGCAAGGGCGCCTAGCGCGCCCAGCGCCTCGCCGCTCCCCGCCCGCCGCGCCGGGCAGGGGAGCGACCCCGCCGCCCCTCACGACACCCCCCTCGGACAATGCGGAGCAGCGCGTCGCGACTGCTGACGCGCGTGCGGGCTTCGGCTACACCGTGGGCATGCTCGATCCCCGCCACGTCGCAGACCACCTCGATGAGGTGCGCGCGGCGCTCGCTCGTCGCTCGCCCGCCGCCGCCGCCACCCTGGGAGACGACTTCGCCTCCACGGCCAGCGAGCGCCGGTCGAGGATCCAGGAGCTCGAGCGGTGGCAGGCGGAGCGCAACGCGGCGAACGAGGCGATGGCGCGCCTCGACAAGAAATCGCCGGAGTTCGCGCAGAAGCGCGACGAGCTCAAGGCCCTGTCCGCCAGGATCAAGGAGGCCGAGCAGCGCGTGTCGGACCTCGAGCGCCGGCTGACCGAGATGCTCTCGAGCGTGCCCAACCTGCCGGACCCGTCGGTGCCCGACGGCGCCGGCGAGGAGGACAACGTGGTCCTCCGGACGTGGGGCGACAGGCCGAGCTTCTCGTTCACGCCGAAGCCCCACTGGGAGATCGGCGCGGCGCTCGGCCTGCTCGACTTCGAGCGCGCGGCGAAGCTCTCGGGCGCGCGCTTCACCGTGCTGATGGGCGCGGCGGCGCGGCTCGAGCGGGCGCTCATCACGTTCATGCTCGACCTGCACACCGGCGAGCAGGGCTACCTCGAGGTGCTGCCGCCGTTCCTGGTCAAGGACTCGGCCCTGTTCGGCACGGGCCAGCTCCCCAAGTTCGCCGAGGACCTGTTCAAGACGCAGAAGAGCGACCCGGAGCGGGCCTACGACCTCTACCTCATCCCGACGGCGGAGGTCCCGGTCACGAACCTGCACGCCGACGAGATCCTCGACGGCGCGTCGCTGCCGATCGCCTACGCGGCCTACACGCCCTGCTTCCGCAGCGAGGCGGGCAGCCACGGGCGCGACGTGCGGGGGCTCATCCGGCAGCACCAGTTCCAGAAGGTCGAGCTCGTGCGCTTCTCGGCGCCGGAGGACTCGGCCCGCCAGCACGAGCTGCTCACCGCGCACGCCGAGGAGGTCCTGAAGCGGCTCGGCCTGCACTACCGCGTGTCCGCGCTCTGCGCGGGCGATCTCGGCTTCGGCGCGCAGAAGACGTACGACCTCGAGGTGTGGCTGCCCGGCCAGGGCGTCTACCGGGAGATCTCGAGCTGCTCGAACTTCGGCGATTTCCAGGCGCGCCGCGCCCAGATCCGCTACCGGCCGGAGCCGAAGGCGAAGCCGCGGCTGGTCCACACGATGAACGGGTCGGCGCTCGCGGTGGGGCGGACGGTCATCGCCATCCTCGAGCAGTACCAGCAGGCGGACGGGACGGTGGTCGTGCCGGAGCCGCTCCGGGCGTTCATGGGCTGCGAGGTCCTCCGCGGCAGGTGACCGGCGATGGCAGCGGACGAGGAGGTCAAGCGCGAGCTCCCGGAGGCGAGGGCCGCGCGCGACGGGGGGGACGGCGAGCGCCGGTCCTCGGTGCCCCACAGCGCCCGCGGGGAGACGTCGATGGCGCTCGCGCGGAGGCGGCTGCTCGACCTCTGCAAGCGGCACAAGGACGAGCTGATCGACGACTGGATCGAGAACGTGCTGGCGCTGCCGCCCGAGCGGGGGCGGTACACCGACCGGCCCGTCGGCGAGGTGACCGAGAACGTCCGCTCCTGGCTCGCCGCCTTCACCCGGATCCTCGAGGACGGCAGCGCGGAGCTGCTCGACCAGTTCATCACGCACCTCGTCGAGCAGCGCTACGCGACCGGGTACTCCATCAGCGGGCCGCTCATCGCCGCCTCGGAGCTCCGCACCGCGGTCGCGGGCGTGCTCGACACGACGCACGACGACGACGTGGACCCGGTGTCGTCCATCGACGTGCTCCGCGCCGTCGACGCGCTCCTGCTCCAGTTCGAGCACCGCTTCGCCGAGGCGTACGCCCAGCGCTCGCTGTTCGCCTCCGAGGAGCGGTACCGCGAGATCGTCGAGCTCTCGTCCGACGTCCTCGCGACGATCGACCAGGAGGGCAACCTGACGCGGCTGAACGTGCGGTTCGAGGTGCTCTTCGGGCACTCGCGGCAGGCGTGGATCGGCCGGCCGATCACCGCGCTCGCGGTCGCGGCGGACGTGCCGGTGCTGCGCGCGCTCGTGATGTCCGCGTCCCACTCCGAGGCGCCGCGCGAGGCGACCGTCCGCTGCCAGACGCGCGCCGGCCTGACCAAGGTGATGACGGTCCGGATCACGCGCCTCTACGGCGAGGACGCGTCGCTCGCGGTCATGCGCGACGTCACCGAGGAGGTCGCGCGCCGGGCGCAGATCCTCCACAGCGAGAAGCTCGCCTCCATCGGCCAGGTCGCGGCGAGCGTCGCGCACGAGCTGAACAACCCGATGGCCTGGGTGATGGCGAACCTGGAGCAGATCCGGAGCGGCGCGCACAAGCTCGTCGCGGCGGCGCGGCCGGTCGCCACGGGCTCCTACGAGGAGCTGCTCCGCGCCATCGATCTCATCGACAAGTCCTGCCACGAGGCGCTCGCCGGCGTCGAGCGGATGCGGGACATCGTGACCGACCTCAACCTCTTCTCGAGCAGCAGCGAGCGCAAGCCCGAGCGGGTGGACCTCGTCGACGTGATCGAGCTCGCGCTGCGCATGACGGGCCCGCAGCTCAGCCAGCTCTGCCGGATCGAGCGCCGGTACGGCGAGATGCCCCCGCTCGTCGGCTATCCGGGCAAGCTCTCGCAGGTGTTCGTGAACCTGTTCATCAACGCCGCGCAGGCGATGCCGAACCGCCCGCGCGACGAGAACATGGTGCGCGTGACGACGCGCTTCGACGCGGGCGTCCACCACGTCGAGGTGGAGGACAACGCCCGCGGCATGCCCCCGGAGGTCGTCGAGCGGATCTTCGATCCGTTCTTCACGACGAAGGAGGAGAGCGCCCGGCCGGGCATCGGGCTCTGGGTCTCGCGCAACATCGTCGAGGAGCAGCGCGGCACCATGACGGTGTCGAGCCAGCCCGGCGTCGGCACCACGTTCACCATCCGCCTGACCGGGCTGGATCCCGCCGATCTGCCGGTGCCGCTCCCGCCGCCGGAGCCCCCGCGCCCGTCGTCGCGCGGGACGATCCTGTTCATCGACGATGAGCCGATGCTCCTCAACGCGTTCGCGCGCGCCTTCGAGGAGCGGCACGAGGTGCTCGTGGCGAAGAGCGGCCACGAGGCGCTGGAGCTCCTGCGGGCGCGCGGCGGCCGGGTCGACGCCATCGTCTGCGATCTCCTGATGCCGCAGATGAGCGGGATGGCCCTGTACGACGAGATCGGCGAGCAGTTCCCGCAGCTCCTGCCGAAGATGGCCTTCATGTCGGGCGGCGCGTTCACGCCGAGCGCGCGCGCGTTCGTGGAGCGGGTGGACAACCCGAAGATCGCGAAGCCGATCTCGCTCGACGATCTGGAGCGGGTCATCGCCGATCTCCTGAGCAGCGGGCGGCAGGGGGGCGGCCGGTGAGGGGCGCGAGGGAGCAGGCGGTCCGGCGGCGGGCGAACCACGCGCGCTTCCGGCCCGGGCAGCGGGGCGGCTTCTACGAGAGCTTCTTCCAGCGCGCGAACCACCCGAGCCGCCCGCTCGCCTTCTGGATCCGGTACACGCTCTTCAGCCCGGCGGGGCGGCCCGAGGCCGCGGAGGGCGAGCTCTGGGCCGTCTACTTCGACGGCGAGTCGGGGCGCCACGCGGTCGCCAAGCGCGAGGTCCCGTTCGCCGGGCGCTGCGACTTCGACCGGGGCGCCTTCGCGGTGACCGTCGATGACGCCCGCCTGGGCCCTGGCAGGCTCACGGGCGCGGCGGGCGAGGGGGAGGGGGCCGTCTCGTGGGATCTCTCGTTCGCGGGCGGCGGGGAGCCGCTCCTGCTGTTCCCGGCGGCGCTCTACGACGCCCCGCTGCCGAAGGCGAAGAGCCTGGTCGGCGCGCCGCTCTGCGTCTACAGCGGCGTCCTCCGGGCCTTCGGGCAGGACGTGGACGTCTCGGGCTGGGTGGGCAGCCAGAATCACAACTGGGGGACGAAGCACACCGACCTCTACGCCTGGGGGCAGGTCGCCGGGTTCGACGGCCATCCGGACAGCTTCCTGGAGGTGGCGACGGCCCGCCTGAAAATCGGGCCGCTCTGGACGCCGCGGATGACGCCGCTGGTCCTGCGGCACCAGGGCGAGGAGATCGCGCTGCGCTCGCTGGGCAGGGCGGTGCGCGCGGACGCCTCGTTCGACTACTTCACCTGGCGCTTCCGGTCCGAGACCGACCGGGTGAGCGTCGAGGGGCGGATCTCCGCGCGCCCCGAGGATTTCGTGGGGCTCGAGTACAGGAACCCGCCCGGCGGCGTGAAGCACTGCCTGAACACGAAGATCGCGGCGTGCAGCGTGACGCTGCGGCGGAAGAACCTGGGCCGTGAGGTCGAGGTCGTGACCCTGACGACGGCGCGGCGCGCGGCGTTCGAGATCCTCACGGACGATCGCGGCCACGGCGTGGCGATCCGCGCCTGATCGCGCCGGAGGCACCCGCGGGTGGGAGGTGGCCTCGTCTGGGGGGCTCACCGGAGGGGCTGGAGTGCAGGCGGGCCACAAACCAGGCCCGCCGGAACGCAAGCCCCGGAGGTGAGCCCCCCAGACGAGGCCACCTCCCACCCGGGGGACGTGCCGGGCGCAGCGGCGGGGCCGCCCGGGCCGGCGGGCCGGGCGAGCGTTGCTCCCCTGCGCGACGTGCTGCGCGCGCGGCGCGGAGTCGGCTAAAGAAACTCCGCGGAGCCACCGCGCGAAAGGCGGACGCCATGAGCCTCAAGCAGCCCCGGACCATCCTCGTTGCACTCGACAGCTCTCCCAGGGCGGCTCACGTCCTCGCGGAGGGCGTGGATCTCGCGCAGAAGCTCGGCGGAACGCTCGTGCTGGTCCGCGGGATCGGGCTCCATCACAGCCTCCCCGCCGAGGCGCTGAACGAGTCGCCCGCCCGCGTCCCCGAGATCCTGGAGCGCAACGACCGGGAGGAGCTGGAACAGCTGGCGCGCGAGGCGCCCCCCGGGCTGATCTCGAAGATCGTGATCCATGTCGGGGTCGCGTGGGAGGTCATCTGCCGGACGGCCGAGGAGGAGGACGCGGATCTCATCGTGATCGGCTCGCACGGCTACTCGGGCATCGACAAGCTGCTCGGGACGACCGCGGCGCGGGTCGTGAACCACACGAAGCGGTCGGTGCTCGTCGTGCGCGAGCGGCCGGCGTCCCGCTGACGGGCGGGCCGCTCAGGGCGTCGCGCACCACCGTCCAGACGAGCCGCTCTCCGGTACTGACCCGGCCGTCACCTTCCGGGCGCTCGCCTCCGGCGAAGCCCCAGCACGCCCAGGAGCGTGAGCGCTCCGAGCCATGAGCGGCGCACTCCCGCGGCGCCACCCGTGCCGTAGCCGTTCGCGGCCGAGGCGGTCGCCCCGATACCGCCGGCAGAGCAGCCGTGGCCGCCGGAGCTGCCTCCCGGGCCGCTCGCGCCTGGCCCGGGATCGCCGCTCGACCCCTGGGAGGCGCTGCCGGTGCCGCTCGCCGCGCTCTCGCCCGCGCCGCCGGTCCCGTCCGAGCCACCGGCGCCGCCGGTCCCGTCCGAGCCACCCGGGCCGCCGTCCGAACCGCCGGCGCTGCCGGTCCCGTCCGAGCCGTCGGCGCCGCCGGTCCCGTTCGAGCCACCGGCGCCGCCGGTCCCGTCCGAGCCACCGGCGCCGCCGGTCCCGTCCGAGCCGCCTGCGCCGCCGCCCGCGCCGCCGTCTGAGCCGCCTGCGCCGCCGGTCCCGTCCGAGCCGCCTGCGCCGCCGCCCGCGCCGCCGTCTGAGCCGCCTGCGCCGCCGTTCGACCCACCCGCGCCACCGGTCCCGTCCGAGCCGCCTGCGCCGCCAGTCCCGTTCGAGCCGCCCGCGCCGCCGCCCGCGCCGCCGTGTCCGCCGCCGTGTCCGCCGCCGCCCCCGACCCCGTTCTGCGTCCCATAGAGCTCGGCAGCATCCGTCGTGACATACGTGGTGCCCGAGCTGTCAGACACGTCGCCGCCCGCGATCAGCACCGCGCCGTCAGGGAGCAGCGTGGTCGAGTGCTGTGCTCGGGCGAGCGTCATCGGCGGCGCAGCAGCCCAGCTCTGGGTTGCCGGATCGAACAGCCACGCGGCGTCCGTGAATCCATGGATCTGGACGCAGGGGATCGCGCCGCCGCAGGCGGGCAATCCATCCTCATCGTGGAAGTTGTCTCGGGACCAGCGGCCTCCCGTCAACAGCGCCCGGCCATCCCGCAGGGGCGTGAGGGCCTGGGAGGAGAACGTCGCGGAGGTGTCCAGGCCCTGGACGCTCGTCCATGCATTCGTGGCGGGATCGTAGACCTCGGACTGCCCGCCGGCGGCCGCCGTGAGCACCTTGCCGCTCGACAGCAGCACCGCGCGCCCGACGGTATGGTTCCTTGGCAGCGATCGCGCCCAGGTCGACGAGGCTGGATCGTACAGCTCGGCGTGATCGAAGCCGCCGACCACGAGCACCCGGCCGTCCAGCAGCGTCACCGCGCCCACGTTGCTCGTGCTCGTCGCCCCCATCGGCGTCGCGTCGGCCCACGTATCGGTTGCCGGATCGTAGATCTCCGCGGCCGAGGTCGGCGTGAACGGGGCTGTCGTGCTCCTCCCGCCCACGACGAGCACCCGGCCATCAGGGAGCTTGGTCGCCGCGTAACCGTTGCGATCGGTCGGCATCGCGGCCGCAGGAGCCCAGGTGTCGAGCGTGGGGTCGTACATGTCGACCGTGCTCCCGAAGAGGACCATCACGCGGCCGTCCTGGAGGACGACGGGCGGCGTGCTCGGCCGGGCCGAGCGCGGCGCCGGCGCGGCGGGCGTCCACGTCCCCGTCGCCGGCTCGTACAGGACAGCGCTGGTGACCAGCGAGATCTCGTGCTCGAAGTCGAACGGAGCCAGGCCGATGATGGTCTCGCTCGTGCCCCCGAAGACGAGGACCCGCCCGGTCGGGAGCAGGACGGCGGTGTGCGCGCGCCGGGGCTCGGGCATCGGCGAGATCGCCGTCGCCCCCGTCGCCTCGTCGAGCGCCCCACCGGGAGGAGCATCGAGCGGCCTCCCGCCCGGCGCCCGAAGCGCGGCGCCGTCCTCGGCGCACCCGGTCAGCAGCGCGCTCGCGAGGGAAACCGCGGCGAACAGCGCCGCGCGGCGCACCCTCCCGACGCGCTGCCCCGCGCCCGGCGGGTGGACGCCTTCGCTGCGTTGCTCGACCTTGTCAAAAGCATGATACCTGGCCATCGCGCACCTCGATCACAGCGGCGCTCCCTTCGCGCCGTCTGGCGACCTAGATGCACCTGGGCCCCGCGGTGTTCAGCGCTCTCCTCCCCGCATCCACGGCGCGCGGCGACGATTTTTTGCTTCGTCGCGGCGGAGGAGGCGATGCTCCAGGCGTTCGTCATCACTCATTGAGATAGCGTCGCTCTTCAGGGGGTCGGGGCCGCCGTGCCGCTCTCGTTGCCAGGATCGGCAGCGAGGCCATGCACCAGAGGGTGCCGCTGAGCCTCTCTCGCACGTCGAAGCGCGCGCTCGATCGACCGTCCATGATTGACGGGATAACCGGGCTCGATCGGTCATCGACCAATTCATCACGGTTGATGAACATGTCCATGTTGATCATGCATCAAGTACACGATCCGCGTTGATGACCATCGCGCTGCCCTCGACACGCGGGCGCGCCCGGGCGACATTGTCCCGGCGCTCCCAGCGCCCCACCATGAGCCCGAACGCCTTTCCCGACGCACGCGCCGGCGCCGTGCGCGATCTCTGGCTGCTCGACCCGGCCGTCACCTTCCTGAACCACGGCTCGTTCGGCGCCTGCCCGCGGGCGGTGCTCGAGGCGCAGCAGCGGCTCCGGGACCGGATCGAGCGCGAGCCCGTCCGCTTCTTCGTCCGCGAGCTCGAGCCGCTGCTCGACGCGGCGCGGGGAGCGCTCGCCGCCTTCGTCGGCGCCGACCCGGAAGACCTCGTGTTCGTGCCCAACGCGACCGCCGGGGTCAACACCGTGCTCCGGTCGCTCTCGCTCGGGCCGGACGACGAGCTCTGCGTCACCGATCACGAGTACAACGCCAGCCGCAACGCGCTCGACGCCGCCGCGGCCCGCGCCGGCGCGCGCGTCGTGGTCGCGCCGGTGCCGTTCCCGATCGCGGCGCCCGAGCAGGTGGTCGAGGCGGTGCTCGCCCGCGTGGGGCCGCGGACGCGGCTCGTGCTGGTCGATCACGTGACCAGCCCGACCGGGCTCGTGTTCCCGGTCGCCTCGCTGGTCTCCGAGCTCACGCGCCGCGGCGTGGACGTGCTCGTCGACGGCGCGCACGCGCCCGGCATGCTCTCGCTCGACCTCGGCGCGCTCGGTGCGGCCTATTACACCGGCAACTGCCACAAATGGATGTGCGCGCCGAAGGGCGCGGGGTTTCTCCACGTGCGGCGGGACCGGCAGGCGTCGATTCGCCCTCTCGCCATCAGCCACGGCAGCAGCTCGCCGCGCACCGACAGGTCGCGATTCCTGCTCGAGTTCGACTGGACCGGCACCTCCGATCCCAGCGCGCTGCTCTGCGTCCCCGAGGCGATCCGCGCCATGGGCGCGCTCCTGCCCGGCGGCTGGCCCGCGCTCCGGGACCACAACCGGGCGACGGCGCTCGCCGCGCGTGACCTCCTGTGCGAGGCGCTCGGCTGCTCGCCGCCGGCCCCCGACGCGATGATCGGCGCGCTCGCGGCGGTGCCGCTCCCCGGCGCGCCGCCCGCTCCGCTGCGCCTCGATCCGCTCCAGGACGCGCTTCTCGAGCGGTGGGGGATCGAGGTGCCGGTGTTCGCGTGGCCCGCGCCGCCGCGCCGGCTGCTCCGGATCTCCGCCCAGATCTACAACGACAGACCGCAGTACGAGTGGCTCGCCGGAGCGCTCACCGCGCTTCTCTAGAGCGGCTCTCGCTCTCTCCACACACCCACGGTCAGCCCTCTTCACACACCCACGGTCAGCCCTCTTCACGCCCACGGTGGGCCCCGGACCCACGGGAGGTCCCGGCCGGCGAGAGGAGAGGGGCTCTTGCCAGCTCCGCGCCCGGGCGACGCGGCGCTAGGCGCCCCGCGCGCGGGCCGCCTCGCCGATGGCGTGGGTGATGTGCCCCTCCAGCTCGCCGGACGGCAGCTGCTCCGACTCCACCACGACGAGGCGCGCCCCCGCGTCCTCCGCCAGGAGCTCGAACGTGCGCGGCGCGCGGTCGTGCAGGTGGCTCGGCAGGACGATCGCAAGCGGGCGCAGGCGGACGGCCACCCCCCACGCGGACGCCGCCTCACAGGACCGGACGAGGAAGCGACCCCGCGCCGCCACCCTGCGGCAGCGGGCCAGAAAACCGGGGCTGCAGTCGAGCGCGAGCACGACCGGAATCCGAATCAACTGACTGCCACTGGGCGGCTCCGACATAGGAAGATGCTACTCCAGCGAAGCGCGATTGCGCGTCCTCTTAATCCGCATAACCGATACAGAGCTTTCCCGAAATAGAAAACAACCGGTTCGCCAGCTCATGTAAGCAGTCGCGCGTCTTTTTGGTGTATTGGGCAACGTTCTGTGAGAGCAGGATATTTGAAATGAAGGCCGTGAAACGAAGGGCGCCAGCGCACTCCAGCGCACGGCGGCAGCGCGCGGCCGGCTCCACGAGTCGACCCCTCCCGGCAAAACAGGGGCGCATGAGCCCTCTGTCGATCGCGTCTCGATGTAATGATTCGCCGTAGACGGAGCCGGACCCGGTGTGCGCCGGTGAACGCCGCGCGGTGGCACCGACGTTGAGCGCGTCCAGGTGGCCGAGCCGAGCGCGCGCGGGGCGTGCGCCGCTCGGGACGTAGGCTGTGAGACCGGCGCCCGCGAGAGCACCCCACAGGATGGATCGCCTTCCCGCTCAGGGCTTGCGAGATCGTCCGAGTGGCTCGACGGGTTCCGCGACCGTCGAGCAAGGAGCGCCGCAAAAGCGTTGGCGTGCACACGTCGTGGAGATCGTGTGTCACCGCCGTGACACGGTGTGTTTGTAGATTTCATCGACGATCCCGCTCGGGTCATGTCCCTCACGGAGACTCGCGCACGACACCGGCTCACCCGCTGCCCCGTTCTCGACCGCCGGCGTCGCTGGGAAGCGATCCCGGGAAGGGGGCGTCGGCGGCGCCGGCGCGCTCTGCTGCGGTCGAACCCGTCGACGCGACGGTCCGGCACCCGCCAGGCAGGCGAGGCCAGCGCCCGCGGCCCCCGGCGGCCCGGCCCCGCCGCCGGGCAGGCGAGGCCGGCGACCGACGCCGGTGCCCCGGACCCCCGGCGCGGCGCGTGGGAAGACGGATGGTTAGGAAAAACACTTTACTTTCCAACGATCTGCTTGCCGGACGGACGCTGGGCCGCAGATGGTATATGCCCAACCCATGGCGCAGGTACACGGTGGCAGGCTCGTCTCGAAGGCCCTGGCGCGACATGGGGTGACTCACCTGTTCACCCTCTGCGGCGGGCACATCCAGGCGATCTACGATGGGTGCCTGGACGACGGCATCCGCGTCGTCGACGTGCGACACGAGCAGACAGCCGGCCACGCCGCCGACGGGTACGCGCGGGCGACCGGGCGGCCGGGGGTGTGCGCCGTCACCGCAGGGCCGGGCGTCACCGACGTGGTGACCGCCGTGGCCAACGCGCAGCGCGCCGGGGTCCCGATGGTGGTGATCGGCGGCGCCGGGCCGCGCGCCCTCGCCGACATGGGCTCGCTGCAGGACATGAACCACGTCGAGCTGATGCGCCCCATCACCCGGTGGAGCGCCTCCGTCCCCTCGACCGATCGTATCCAGGAATACGTGGACTCGGCCTTTCGGATCGCCCAGGCGAACGTGCCCGGCCCGGTCTTCCTCGAGATCCCGCTCGACCTCCTGATGGGCTTCGCGGACGACGGCGCGCCGGCCACGGCGCCCATGCCCCCGTCCCGCCCCGGGGCCGACCCGGCGGCCGTCGCGCGGGCCGGGGCGATGCTGCGGGACGCGGCGCGGCCCATGTTCATCGTCGGCAGCCAGCTCCGCTGGTCGCCGCGGCGCGACGCGCTGCGCCGCTTCGCCGACGCCGTGAAGGCGCCCTTCTACCTGAACGGCATGGCCCGCGGCGCGCTCCCCCACGCGCACCCCGGCCTCATGAGCCGCTCGCGCCGCTTCGCGCTCGCCGGGACCGACCTCTGCGTCGTGCTCGGGACGCCGTTCGACTTCCGGCTCGAGTACGGCCGCGCCATCAACCCGGAGGCGAAGGTCATCCAGATCGACCTCGACGGCAGCGAGCTCGGCCGGAACCGGCGCGTCGACCTCGGGATCGACGGCGACAGCGGCGTCGTGCTGGAGCAGCTGCTCGCCGAGGTCCCCGAGAAGGCGGTCGAGCCGTGGCTCTCCGCCGTGCGGCAGGCCGAGGACCGGTCGCGCGCGAAGATGCTGGCGGAGATCGAGCGCGACAGCGACCCGCCGAACCCGTTGCGCGTGTGCGCGGAGCTCGGCAAGCGGCTCGGCAAGGACGACATCGTCATCGGCGACGGCGGCGACTTCGTGGCCACGGCCGCGAACGTGCTGCGGCTCGAGTGGCCGCAGCTCTGGATGGATCCCGGCCCGCTCGGGACGCTCGGGGTCGGCCCGGGCTACGCGATGGCGGCCAAGCTCGTCCGGCCCGAGGCCAACGTGGTCCTCGTCTACGGCGACGGCTCGTTCGGCTTCCACGCGCTCGAGTTCGAGGCGATGGCGCGCCAGGGCATCCCGGTCGTGAGCGTCATCGGCAACGACGCGGCCTGGACGCAGATCCGGCGGGGCCAGGTCGAGCTCTACGGCGAGGGGCGCGCGCCCGCGACGTCGCTCGACCTCACCCGGTACGACCGCGTGGTGGAGGCGCTCGGCGGCTTCGGGGCGTTCGTGGAGCGCGTGGCGGATCTCGGGCCCGCGCTGGACGAGGCGTTCCGGTGCGGCAGGCCGGCCTGTGTCAACGTGAAGATCGCGAAGAGCGACTTCCGCAAGGGCGCCATCAGCGTCTGATCCCCGTGGAGCTCCGGTTCATCTCCCCCGATCTGCAGAGCCTCGACGAGCTCGACTCCGAGGTGCTCGCGTGCGCCCTGTTCGCCGACGCGCTGCCCGCCCACGGCGTGGCCGGCCTCTGCGACTGGCGGCTCGGCGGCCGCATCTCGGATCGCCGGCGGCAGGGCCTCATCACGGGCGAGCTCGGCGAGGTGGTCATGATCCCGTGCAAGCCGCGCATGGCCTTCGACAAGCTCGTCCTGTTCGGCGCCGGCCGGCGCGACGCGTTCGACGAGGCGGTCTTCCGCGACGTGGTGCGAAAGATGCTCGCGACCATGGCCGGGCTCTGCACGCGCGTCGCGGTGGTGGAGCTCCCGGGGCGGCACGACGGGCTGATCCCCGCCGAGCAGGCGGCCGACGCGCTCCTCGACTGCGCGGGCAGGGATCGCGGCGACAACGTCTGGACGCTGGTGGAGCGCGCGGAGGGCAGGCAGCAGATCACCCAGCACATGATCGAGCAGCGCCGGCGCGTGCGGCGGGTGATCTAGGGCGCACCAGGCCCGGCCGAGGACCGCGCTAGTCCCGCGGCACCTTGGGCAGCTCGACCGTGAAGACCGCGCCCTCGCCCTGCTTGCTGTCGACCGCGATCGTCGCCCCGAGCGCGTCGGCGATCTGGCGCACGATCCACAGCCCCATGCCGAAGCCGCTGTAGTTCTCGCTGGAGACGGCGCGCTCGAACCGCTCGAAGATGCGGGCCTGCTGGTCCGGCGCGATGCCGATGCCCCGATCGCGCACCGTCAGCCGGGCGCGGTCCCCGAGATCCTCCACCTCGACGTCGATGGGCCTCCCGGCCCCGTACTTGACGGCGTTCGAGAGGAGGTTCGTGACGATCTGATCGAGCCTCAGCCGATCCCACCGGCCGGTGACCGAGGCGGGCGCCGAGAGGTAGACGGAGCAGCCCGCCGCGCAGAGCTCCTCGCGGAAGCGCTCCAGCGCCCCGTCCACCGTGGCCGTGAGATCGACGTCCTCGAGCTCGATCTGCAGGCGCCCCGCCGAGATGCGCGAGATGTCGAGCAGGTTCGAGATGAGGCGCGCGAGCCGCTCGACCTGGCGCCGGATCCTCTCGAGCCGGGGCATCGCGCGCTCCGCCGTCAGCCCGCCGCGCTTGCCCGCGCGCAGCAGGCCGTCGATCTGGAGCTGCATGGGCGTGAGCGGGGTGCGCAGCTCGTGCGAGGCGATCGTCAAAAACTCGTCGCGCGCGCGCACCGCGAGCTGCGCCTCGCGGTAGAGCCGGGCGTTGTCGACGGCCAGCGCCGCGCGGCGCGCGAGATCCTGCGCCAGGTCGAGATCGGCCGCGTCGTAGCGCCGGTGCGTCGAGGCGAACGAGAGCGTGCCCAGCGTCCGGCCGCGCGCGACGAGCGGGACCGTGAGGTGCGAGGCGAACGCGAGCGCGCGCAGCGCCTCGTAGTGCGCCTCGTCGAGGGCGATCGCGCGGACGAACGAGTCGGTCACCCTCGGGATGATCTCCGGCTGCGCCGTGCGCAGGACCTTGCCGATCCCGCGCCCGGCGCAGTCGGCCGTGATCCTGCCGAGCAGCTCGGTCGCGGCCGCCATCGACGGGTGAGCGTGGGCGGTCACCTGCCGCTCGATCGCGCCGGACTCGTCCTGCAAGAGGAGCACGCAGATCGAGGCGAAGTCCGGGAGGGCGACGCGGACCACGCGCCGCAGCGTCTCCTCGAAGTCCAGCGACTCGCCGAGGATCTGCCCGGCCGAGACGAGGATGCGCTGCGCCTCGTGGACGCGGCGGCGCTCCGTCACGTCCCGGGTGACCTTCGCGAAGCCGCGCAGGCGCCCGGACTCGTCGAGCAGCACGCTGATGACCTCGTTCGCCCAGTAGCGCGTGCCGTCCTTGCGGACGCGGTAGCCCTCCTGGACCGATCGGCCGGTCTCGACGGTCGCCTTGAGCTCCGCGGCGGGGCGGCCGAGCTCGATGTCCTCGATCGTGCAGAGGATCGAGCAATGACGGCCGATGACCTCGTCGGCCCGGTAGCCGTTGATGCGCTCGGCGCCCGGGTTCCAGCTCTCGATGCGGCCCTCGGGGTCGAGCATGACGATGGCGTAGTCCTGGACGCCCTCCACGAGCAGGCGAAACCGCTCCTCGCTCTGCCGGAGGCGCCTGTCGGCCCGCGCCTCGGCCGCCTCCATCTCGCGGCGCAGGAGCAGCTCGCGCATCCTCCGGTTCTCGTCCTCGTGGTGCTTGCGGCGGAGCTGGGCGCGCAGGCGGGCCTTGAGCACCGTGAGCTCCCCCGACTTCGTGACGAAATCGTCGGCCCCGGCCGAGAGGGCGTCGACGATCGCCTGGTGATCGTCGCGGCCGGTGAGCATCACGAGCGGGATGGATCGCCACACGGCGTTGGCCTTGATGCGGAGACAGGTGGCCGGACCGGAGAGGCCCGGCATCACCATGTCGAGCAGGATGCCGTCGACGCGCGCGGCCATGAGGCGCGCGAGCGCCTCCTCCCCCGAGTGCGCGAGCACGGGGAGATAGCCCTCGTCGCGCATCGCCGCCGCGACCCGGTGCAAGTAGGCGGGGCTGTCATCCACGATGAGGATGCGCTGAGGCGGCGTATCCGCAGGCCGGTTCATGGAAGCCTTTCACGGAGGTTCCGGTGAACGAGGACAGCCATCATCCCAGGGCACGGGCGCTCGACGGAACCGGCGAAATACCCGCCGAGATTCTTTCGTGGCGCCCCCTTCCTCATTGGCCACCCGTGCAGGTTGGCATGCGTTCTCCCCCGGCCGACGCGCGAAGCCTACCTGGCCCGCTGCTCTTTGCGTACAGCATCCTTGTTTTACCAGGCGCCCGCCTCGCGCGACGTTGCGTCCCCCACCGTTCACCGGAATCCCGGCAGACGTGCGCCCGCTCTGCCCTATTCATTCGGGCTCACCGGAGCGGAACCAGGGGAAATACCGCGCATGAATTCAGGGATTTCACGATTGACAGGCGGATCGATTGGCCCTGTGAGGGCCGGACAGGCCAGCGCCCCGGATGGAGCTGAACCAGGATGGCGCGCCGCCGGGCCCGGCGCCTCGCCGGGGCCAGCACACCCGCGCGGCGCGGCGCGGCGCGGCGCAGGGCGCACTCCGCCTCTGGATCGGGCGGTGATGGTCAGTCCCGCGGCGGCGTCGGCGCGGGGGAGGGGCGGGCGACGCGGGGAGCTCACCCCTCGTCGATGAGCTCGATCATCACGTCCCGCGCGGGCCCGCCGGCGGGGAGCCAGCGGCAGAGCTCGTCGACCCCCACCTCGTCGACCACGCGGCGGAGCTCCGCGCGCGCCGCGGAGAGCTCGCCCCGCGCGGCGAGCGCGTGCGCCCGGGTGATGCGGCAGCGCTGGCGCACCTCCGTCGGCTCGTCGCGCTGGTCGTCGTCGCGGCCGACGAGCGAGAGCGCCGCGTCGGCGTCGCCCGTGCGCACGAGCACCGCGGCGCGCGCTCCCCGCACGATCGGCCGCACCGACGCCGGCGCGCGCTCCTCGTCGAGGTCCTCGAGGAGCTGCCTGGCCCCGTCGATGTCGCCGGCGCAGAGCTGCCACTGGGCGAGGTGGCTCCGGAGGAGCGCGCGCAGCCTCGGAGGCATCCAGGCGGGCGGCACGTCGCGCAGCGCGGCGGCCGCGCCCCGGTAATCGCCTTGCCACGCGAGCGATTGGCCCACGACCTGCGCGGCGTACACGTAGGCGAGCCGGGGATCGTCGCGGAGCGCGGGCGGCGCCGACGCGGGCTCCGCGGGCCACGCGGCCGGCGACCCCGCCTGCGCGGGCGCGGGCGCCTCGGCCGCTGCCCCGAGGCGCCCCGGCCGCGCGCCGCGCCACCGCCGCGCGGCGGCGCCGAGGAGCAGGAGCGCGCTCGTCGCGGCGAGCGCCCACGCGGCGCCGCGCGGGGGCGGGCCGTCGAGAAAGGGCCAGCCGGCGAGCGCGCCGGGCGTGAGCCAGAGCGCCGCGGCGCCCGCCGCGGCGGCGAGCGCCGCGATCAAGATAGATCCCCTCATCATCATCTTCGACCTCCATCCCGGTGCGCCGAGGCCGCAGGGCGGCGGACGGCGGGGCTTATCCGGCATGCTCCTCCGGCGGGCCGGCGGCGCGCGCGACCTGGTCGGGGCGGACCGAGGCCGGATCGAAGCGCTGCGCCGACGCGAGCATCTTGTTCAGCGTGGCCTCGAACGGCGCGTCCGGAGACCGCTGGAACCGGAGCGGGTTGATGCGGGCCACGACGAACGCCTTCAGGTAGGGGCTCTCGAAGCCGCGCGCCTTGAGCCCGTCGACCGCCTGCGCGACCGCGTCGTCGAGCGCGAGCAGGAGCGCCGCGCGCGCCTTGCGGGTCTCCAGCGCCTCCGGGAGCGGCTCGTCCAGGAAGCGGTCGACGTGCCGGAGGACCGACTGGTACGCGCCGCCCGAGAACCGGGGGCGCTGCTCGTAGCAGAGGCCGAGCGTCAGCAGGCTCGGCTCCTCGAACTCGAGGCGGAACTCCTGCTCCGGCCGCGGATCGAGCTCGGAGAGCGAGCGCGCCATCCGCGTCACCTCGAGCGCCTTCTCGCGGACGTTGTGCGCCTTCTCGGTGTTGAGGGCGAGGATGCGGTAGGCGATCCGCTCGTCCGGCAGGACGAGCGCGACGGCGCTCTTCGCGCCGAGGCGCAGGAGCGCGGCGCGCCGGTGGTTGCCGTTCGGCGTCCAGTACCGCCCCCCGCCGGGCGCGGCCCGCTCCGCGCCCCGGCCCAGCCCGGACGGGGACGGGGTCCGCACCGCGATGATGGGGTCGAGGAAGCAGTCGAGCTTGTCGATGACGTCGCTCAGGCGGGCGACGTGCGCCTCCGAGAGGTCGCGCTGGAACGGCGTCGGCTCCACGCGATCGAGCGGCAGGCCGGCGAGGATCGCCCACGCGCCGCCGACCGGCTCGCGGTACATCGCGAGCACGCTGCCGCCGTCGCCCAGGATCGCCTCGGCGAGCGCCGTGATCTCCGGCGGCGGCGTGCCCGCGTCGAGCTCGGCGGCGGGGAGGCCGCGCGCGCCCGGCGCGGCCGCGGCCTTCTTCCGCCGGGCCCGCGGCGCGGGCGCGGCCTTCGGCTCCTTCGGCGCCCCCCTGGCTGTGCGCTTCGCGGCCATCGGTCCTCCTCAACGACCCCTCTGCACGCCCTGAGAATCCACGCTCGTCCCCCCTCTCATCGTCTCGGCGATCGCCTGGTGGAAGCGCTCGAGCCGCTGGTCCACCGCGTGGAACACGGTCCCCTCCGGGTACCGGCCGTCCGCGTCGGCGACGCCCGCCGGGACCCCGGTGATGATCTCGATGCCCTCCTCGACGGAGCTCACCTCGTAGACATGGAAGCGGCCGGCCTCGATCGCGGTCACGACGTCGCCCCGCAGCATGACCGCGTCGCGGTTCGCGCTCGGGATCAGGACCCCTTGCTCGCCCGTCAGGCCCTTGGCGGCGCACAGGTCGAAGAAGGCCTCGATCTTCTCGTTGATGCCGCCCACCGGCTGGATGGTCCCCTGCTGATCGATGCTGCCCGTCGCGGCGAGCTCCTGCCGGATCGGGGTGCCCGAGAGCGCCGACAGGAGCGCGTACAGCTCGCTCGACGAGGCGCTGTCGCCCTCGATGGGCTCGTAGGTCTGCTCGAAGACGAGCGAGGCGCCGAACGACAGCGGGCGGTGCTGGGCGAACCGGCCCGCGAGGAAGCCGTTGAGGACGAGCACGCCCTTGCTGTGCAGCGGGCCGGACATCTCGACCTCGCGCGCGATGTTCACCGGCCCCTCGCGGCCCGGGTAGACGACCGCCGTCACCCGGCAGGGGCGGCCGAACGTCTGCGGGCCGTCCGACAGCACCGAGATCGCGTTGACCTGGCCGACGCGCAGGCCGGTCACGTCGATGCGGATCGTCCCGTCGGCGAGCAGCTCGTGCACGTGGTCGCGGAAGTGGCTCCCGCGCCGCCGGGCGGCCTCGAGCGCCTCCTGGACCTCGGCGCCGTCGATGACCTTGCGGCCGCGGCGCTGGGCCCGGTAGCCGGCCTCGGTCGCGACCTCGGCGATGAGCCCGACCTGCGCGCTCACCTTGGTCTGGCTCTCCGCCAGGCGGCCGCCGTGGAAGAGGAGCGCGGTCACGCCGTCGGCCGTGATCGGCGGCAGGCCGCGATCGCGCGTGAGGCCGGCGAGGAACGCCGGGTACGTGAGGAGCGCCTGGTCGAGCGAGATCGTCGTCTCGAAGCGCGCCTGCACCTTGAAGAGCTGCGAGAACTCCGGGTCGGCCTCGTGCAGGTCCTGGTAGAGCTGCGGGTTCGTGACGAGGACGACCTTCACGTCGATCGGGATGGGCGGGAAGAGCAGCTCCTCGGCGGTGCCGCGGAAGTACGACGGGTTGTGCTCGGGCACGATGAACGTGCCGGCGAGCAGGCACGCCTTGAGCTGCTCGTAGAGCGCCTCGTTCTTGAGGAGCGCGCCGGCGGGCAGGATGAGGAACCCGCCGGCCGCCTGGTGCAGGGCGCCCGCGACGGCGAAGCCGGGCTCCGGGGGGAAGCCCGAGTCGGGCGGGGCGTGCGTGCGGCCGAACAGGGCGCTCAGCGTCGGGTAAGGGACCTCGACGACGGGCGCGCCGGAGTCGGGCGTGTGCTCGGTGAGCAGGGTCGGCACGACCACGCCGCGCGGGAGGGTGGCGCCCTCCTCGCCGCGCGCCTCGTCGACGAGCAGGCGGAACTCCTTGGACACGACGGTCTCGACGTCCGCGAGGAACGCGCTGATGTCGTCGCGCCCCTCGAAGCGCGCGCGCACCGGCTGGAAGCACCCCTTCACGCCGTCGCTGAGGAGCTGCTTCACCACGCCGCGCAGCTCGACGTCGGCCTCGTCCTGCACCGTGGCGAGCCGCGTCTCGAACTCCTCGACCGAGCCGGCGATCGCGACCAGGGCCTCGCCGTCCGGCGCCCTCGAGGCGTCCTCGAGCAGCGTGATCTGCACCTCGTCCTCGCCGCGCACGAGGTCGAGGCCGAGCTCCCGCGCCGTGCGCTTGAGCTGCTCCTCGAGCCGCCGCTCCTCGGCGTTGACCCGGCGCTGGATCTTGGCGCGCGCCTGCTTGAAGCGCTCGCCCTCGGTGGCGCCGCGCAGGGCGTCGACGAGCTTCTCGTGCAGGTCCTCCATCGCCTCGACGAACGGGCGGCCCTCGCCCGGGGGGAGCGACAGCACGGTCGGCTCGCTCGGCCGGTGGGGGTTCGGCAGGAGGAGGATGTCGTCCGGCGTGGGGCGGCTCGCGGCGATGCGCTTCGCCACGGCGCGCGCGCAGAACGTGCGGCCCGTGCCGGGCGCGCCCACGACGACGACGTGGAAGCGGGGCTGGCGGATGTCGAGCCCGAAGGCCAGGGCGGCGAGGGCGCGCTCCTGCGAGCCGATGCCGGCCGACAGCGGCGCGACCTCGTCCGTCGTGGAGAAGCGGAATCCCTGTGGATCCATGATCTTGCGGCACTCGCTCGCTGACAGCTTCCGGGCGACCATGGCGGGGCACCATAGCGCCTTTCGCCCCCCGTTGGCGGGCGCACCGCGTCACGCCGGTGCGCGCCGCGGGGGAGGGCGCTACCGCCGCAGGACCATCACCGGGCACGGGGCGCGGCAGAGCACGTCGCGGAAGACGGCGCCGTGCCGCCCGTCGAGCTCTCCGTGCCAGACCAGCACCAGGAGGTCGCTCGCCAGCTGCGCCGCGAACCGCAGGATCTCGGCCGCCGGCTCGCCCGTCCCGAGGAAGAACCGCGTCGAGACGTCGTGGGGGCAGTGGCCGATCGTGCCCAGGAAGCGGTCCAGGAACTCCTCGGCGAACGCGGGCCACTCGTGCTGGGGCTGGTCGACGTAGAGGGGCGCCACCATGGAGCCCGGCTCGCTGGGCGCCGGCGTCGAGACGGGCGGCGCGTCCTCCGCGCCCTCGTCCCGCGGCGAGGCGCCGCCGATCATCACGATGTCGAGCTCGGCGCCGAGCTTCCGGGCGAGCTCCCCGACGGGCGCGATCGAGGCGGCCGTGCTGGGGTTCCCGTCGAGCGGCAGGAGGATGCGGCGCAGCTGCGCCGGGCGGTCCGGGCCGGTGACGACGACGCCGCAGACGGCGCTCTCCAGCGCGCGCGCCGCGAGCCGGCCGATGCCCAGGCGCTCATCCTTGCACTCCCCCGGCTCGGAGGCCACGACGACGAAGGCGGTCGAGCGGCACGCGATCGCCGCCGCGAGCGCGCCGGGGAGATCCTCGCTCGTCTCCACGTCGAGCACCATGCCGTGCAGCGCCTCCGGATCGACCCCGACGCGGGCCGGCACCTCGCTCGCCTCGATCGGCTCGGGGCACACGAACAGCCCGTGCAGCGGCGCCCCGAGCGCGCCGGCGATGACCCGCCCGGCCTCGACGGCGCCAGGGGCGCGGCGGCCGTGGAGCGCGACGAGCACGCTCTTGCTCCGCCAGCCGCTCGCCGGGCAGAGCGCGTCGAGCTCCTCGCGCGCGTCGAGGGGCGGCTCGGTCGCGGACGACGGCCCGTGCGCGGGCCCGCGTCCTCCAGAAGATCCGTCGTGTCCGGCGCTCAGCATGTCGTGGTCTCCTCCCATGGCAGGATCCGATCGCCGACCCGCCGCGCCACGTAGCGGCGGCCCGGCTCGGCCAGGAGGGCGGACGCGGGCGCGCCCGCGTCGAGCGCGCAGACCGGGAGCGGCGCGCTCCCTTCGAGCGCGATCTCCACCGCGCCGGGCTCGATGTGCACCTCGAGCGCGCGGCCTCGCCAGGCGATCGGGATCTTGAGGTGCCGCCACCCCGGCAGGAGGTGCGGCTCGATCCCGATCGTCTCGTCCTGGTCCGGGGCCCCCGGCGCCTCGGGCAGCGCGCCGGCGAGCTGCCCCCGCGGCACGCGCGTGAGGCCGGCGACGCCGAACGCGACCGCCTGCCAGAGGCTGCCCATCGCGGCCACGTGCATGCCCCCCGCGGCGTTGCCCATGGTGTTGCCGAGGTCGATGTCGGCGGTCTGGTCGAAGTACCGCTCGGCGTGGCCGTGGAGGTCGAGCCGGGCCGCGACGAGCGCGTGGGCGCCCGGGCTCAGCGAG
The DNA here is from genome assembly GCF_051369805.1 of Sorangium sp. So ce1036. Taxonomy (NCBI): domain Bacteria; kingdom Pseudomonadati; phylum Myxococcota; order Polyangiales; family Polyangiaceae; genus Sorangium; species Sorangium sp. So ce1036. The sequence continues at coordinate 205,522 of NZ_JBBMOX010000002.1, read as the reverse complement.
CTGCCGTGGGCGGTGCGCGACTCGTAATAGAGGAAGTTCTCGCGGCGCGCGCGCGCGGGCACCGCGCTCCAGAGGAGCGCGATGAGCTGCACGACGTCCGCCTGCTTCACCACCTGGCAGCCCTGCGTCCGCTCGCGCCCGAGCAGCATGTCGACCGGCGCGCTGCGCACGGCGTAGTCGGCGATGGCGAACGGCTCGAGGCCGAAGTAGCCCGCGAACTGCTCGATCAGGCCGGTCTCCGGGTCGATCCCGAGCATCATGCGATCGGCGATGTCGCGCCAGCGGTCGACCTCCTCGGGCCGGAGATCGAGCGCCTCGAGCACGTCCTTTCGCGCGATCCCGCGCCGGACGGCCGCCTCGGCGGCGCGGAGGTTGTACCGCGCCATCCAGTTCGTGAAGGCGTTGTCGTCCACGCCCTCGTGGTACTCGTCCGGCCCGATGACCTTCCGGATGTGGGCGCGGCCGTCCGGCTCGAGCGCGGCGCGGCTCGCCCAGAAGCGCGCCGTCTCGATCAGGATCTCGGCCCCCTCGCCGCGCTGGAAGTCGACGTCGCCGGTGGCGCGGCCGTAGGCGTGCACGGCGTAGGCGATGTCGGCGCTGATGTGGTGCTCCTGCTCGCCGGACAGCACCCGCATCACCTCGCCGAACGGCGAGACGACGAGCGGCGGCGTCGTCTCGTCGCCCGTGTCGGCCGACTCCCACGCGTAGAGCGCGCCCTCGTAGCCGAGCGCCCTCGCCTTGCGGCGCGCGCCCGGCAGGGTGCGGTGCCGGTAGAGGAGCATCGCGCGCGCGGCCTCGGGGTAGCAGTGCGTGTAGAACGGCACGAGGAACGTCTCGGTGTCCCAGAAGACGTGGCCGCGGTACGCCTCGCCGCTGAGCCCGCGCGCGCCGACGGAGCAGCGCGGGTCGTCCGGGTTCGCGGTGCCGATGAGGTGGTACAGGGCGAACCGGAGCGCCCGCTCGATCTTCGGCGCGCCGTCGATCTCGACGTCCGCGCGGCGCCACCGCTCCGCCCACGCCCGGGTGTGCTCGCCGAGCAGGTCCTCCATGCTGCGGCGCGAGAGCTCCTCCTGGAGCGCCTCCCCGGCCGCGCGGGGCGCCTGGGTGTCGCGCGAGGTGTGCAGCGTCGCCGTCCGGAAGAGGCGGCGCGGCTCGGCGACGCGGAGGCTCACGTCGCAGCGCTCGGCGATGGAGCGCGCGTCGGCGGCGCGCTCGCAGCGCCCGATCTCGGCCGGGCTCTCCGCGTCGTGCGCGGGCAGGAGCCGGAGGTGCGAGGTCATCGCGGCCGTGAGCCCGCCGTGCGTCTTCCCGACGAGGAGCAGGCTCCTCGCGCTCGCGTCCGCCACGAAGCGCTCCCAGTGCGCCGCGCCGCTCGCGCTCCGCACGTCGCCGCTCAGGATCCCGTCGACGCGGGCCGTCCCGGTGAAGTTCATCGGGGTGACGCTGGCCGCCTCGAGCAGGACGTGGCGGTCCGCGAGCGACGCGGCGTGCAGCGTCTGCAGGTGCGCGAGGTGGCCCCCCTCGCCGCGGCGCAGGCAATCGCGCACCAGCACGCCGCGCCGCAGGTCGAGGGCGCGGCGGTGGTGGAGCACCTGCTCGCTCCTCTCCACGGAGAACGGCTCGCCCTCGATGGCGACGTTGAGCCGGCCCCAGTCGGGGGCGATCACGAGCTCCGGGACGCGGCTCACGTCGGCCGAGGGCTCGAACGCGCCCGCGATGAACGTCGCCGGCCGCGACACGCTCGACCCCTCCGCGAGCGACGCGCGCGAGCCCAGGTAGCCGTTGGCGATCGCGAGCAGCGACTCGATCTCGTGCTCGCGCGCGACGTCGAGCCCGGCCTCCTCGACGGTCCACGCGGCGTCGCGCGGCGCCGCGAACGGGCCGCGCTCCCGCTCGACCTCGAGCTGGAGCGCGAGGATCTCGCGGAGCCGCTCCGCGCCGGCCGTCGCGTGGATCGCGCCCGCGAGCTCCGGCGCGCCGCGCAGCCCGGGCGCGCCCGCGGCCTGCGCCCCGGTGTCGCCGTCGGGCGCGATCGCGAGCCGGTCGTGCTGGTCGATGCGGAGGGGCGCGACCACCTGCGCCATCAGCGCGGCGAGCGCGGAGCGCGCCTCCGGCGCGGCCCCGTCGGAGAGCGGGATCGCTTCGCCGCGGCGATCGAAGCCGTAGAGCGCCGCGCCGCCGAGCGCGCCGACGAAGAGCCGCCTGCGGTGCTCCGCGCGCACGCGGCGATCGAGCCCCCGCGCGAGGTGGCGCGCGGCGTCCGCGGCGAGGGCGGCGCCTCCGGCCAGGATCGCCACGCGCACCCCGAGCGCGAGCAGCGCGTCGAGCAGCGGCGCGGCGGCGCCGTCGACGACCGCCCCATCGCCGGCCTCGCCGGCCAGGAGGCCTCCGTCGATCGCGATGAACCGGAACGGGTGGTGCAGCTCGGCGGGCAGCCGGATCGTGGGCGATGGGCTCGCGGCGGCGGGGTGGCTCGATCCGCCTCGAGACAGCGAAGGCGCCTCGAGGGCGCGGTCCAGGAGCGACGGCATCGCTTGGGCTTCTCCGGGAGCCGACCTACGCCAGGACCGTGCCGCCCCGCCGCCCCGCCGCGCCTGTGCGGGCCGGGGTCAGGGCGGCCGCGTCGGCGGCGCGCTCACCGTGCACGGCGCCGGTCAGCCGTGCACGGCGCCGGTCAGCCGGCCGAGCACGGCGAGGAGCCGGTCCACGTCGAACGGCTTCGGGAGCACGCCGGCCACCGCGCCGCGGATGTCGGGATCCCCCACGCCGGAGAGGAGGAGGACAGGCACGTCCACGCCCGCGGACGCGAGCGCAGCGAGGAACTCCTCGCCGGTCATCTCGGGCATCACGTAGTCGAGCAGCACCGCCCGCGGCCGCGCGCCGCCTTTCAGGCGAGCGAGCGCCTCCAGCGGCTGCGTGAAGCCCTGCACGCGGTAGCCCTCGTCGGACAGCAGATCCATCAGCGAGTCGACCAGGGCGGCGTCGTCATCGACGACGAAGAGATCGACCTGCGAGGGCCGCTCGGGGCCAGCCAGGGGTGCGGACGGACCCGGCGAGCTCATCGGCGTTCTCCCGAGCGCTGGCCGCTTCGTCGCATAAGACATCGAAATAATACCAGATCGCCGCTGTGACGGCAGCGATCCGACGGCGGTGAAGCGCCGCGCGGAGCCGCGCTGATCCCGGAACTCCGCTGAACCCTGAAACTCGCTCAGGACGGAGTTTTCCTCATGAATCGGGCTTGCCGCCGCGCCAGTGCTTGCAGATCGTCGAGCACCTGATACCCCTGTAAGGTTCCTCCCAGGACGACCCGAGCGGCTTGACTTGAACTGCTCGCGGGTATCGAATTGTGGTCCTAAGGACACTCCAATCCCCCCTGTGGTCATCATGGCGGAAACCCCTGCTAGCAAGCTGCACATCTATCTGATCGACGATCACCCCGTCGTCCGCGAAGGGTTCGCTCGAGCGCTATCGGACGAGCCCGACATGGTCGTCGTGGGCCAGGCTGGGACGGCGGCCGACGCCTTGCGCGAGACGGCGAGCTGCAAGCCGGACGTCGTGCTCGTCGACCTGAACATCCCGGATCGGGATGGCATCGAGCTCCTCGGGGCGCTCCGGGCGCAGCTACCGCAGGCGAAGCTCCTCGTGCTGAGCGGTTACGACGACGAGTTCCGCGTGGCCGAGGCGCTCCGCGCGGGGGCGCAGGGCTACCTCGTGAAGACCTCGAAGCTCGAGGAGGTGATCGAGGGCATCCGCCGCATCGCGACGGGGGGCGCCCCGCTGTCCTCGAGCATCGCGGGGGCGGTCGTGCGCGCGATGCGCAAGCCGGCGAGCGAGGGCTCCGGCGGGCTCGACGCGCTGACCCCGCGCGAGCGCCAGGTGCTGCGGCTGCTCGCGGCCGGCGTGTCGACGCGCGAGACGGCCGCGCGGCTCACGATCAGCCCGAAGACGGTGGAGACCCACCGCGTGCGCATCTACGCGAAGCTCGGCTGCAAGAGCGCCGTCGAGCTGACCCGCATCGCGGTCCGCACCGGGCTCATCGAGGCCTGACCGGCCGCGCACGGCAGGCGCTGCCCCCTCATCGTCCGGGGGTGGGGCGCCTCGTCTTCTTCTTTCTCGACAGGGTGTCCTTGGGGGTCGCCTCCGGCGCGGAGCTCGCGCCGGGCTGGCGCTTCGCCGCGCCGGCTTGGCGCTTCGCCGCGCCGGGCTGGCGCTTCGCCGCGCCGGGCTGGCGCTTCGCTGCCTCGAGGAGGTGGTCGATCCGCACGCCGTCGATGGTGAGCCCGTCGATCCTGGAGCCCACGATCTCCACGTCGCGGAGATCCGAGCCCTCGAAGCGGGCGCGGCGCAGGCTCACGTCGGACCAGCGGGTCGCCGCGGCGTCGGCGTTGTGGATGCGGGCCTCGGCGAGCGCGACGTCGTCGAGGTCGGCGCCCGCGAGCGTCGCGTTGTGGATGCGGGCCCCGGCGAGCGAGACGTCGTCGAGGTCGGCGCCCGCGAGCGTCGCGTTGTGGAGCCGCGCGCCGCGGAGGTCGACGTCGTCGAGCTCGGCCTCCGCGAGCGCGACGTTGTGGAGCCGCGCGCCGCGGAGGTCGACGTCGTCGAGCTCGGCCTCCGCGAGCGCGACGTCGTGGAAGCGCGCGCCGCGGAGGTCGACGTCGTCGAGCTCGGCCCCGGCGAGCGCCGATCCGTGGAAGCGCTCGGGCCTCGCCGGCCGGCCGCCCTGGTCCCCTGCGACGCCCGCGCCCGCCTGCACGATCGGAGGCTTCTTGGCCATGCGTCCATGCTAGCGCTAGGCGCAGGCCGCGCGCGCTCGCGAGGCCCGGAGCGCCATGAACGCACACGCTGGCTTCCTGCCCTACCACGCCCTCGTCACCGCGCCCTCCGCGGCGCCTGTCCGCTGGATGCTCGTGCTGCACGGCATCTTCGGCTCCGGCGCCAACTGGCGCACCTTCGTCCGGCGCCTCGCCGAGGCGCAGGCCCAGGGCGGCGCGCCCGGCGCCGCGGCCCGGCCGTGGGGCTTCCTCCTGGTCGACCTCCGGGCCCACGGCCTGTCACAGAGCCCGCCGCCGCCGCACACCGTCGCCGCGGCCGCCGAGGATCTGCTCCGGCTCGGCGACCACCTCGGCCTCGACGTGCGCGGGGTGATGGGCCACTCGTTCGGCGGCAAGGTGGCGCTCGCGTACCTCGAGCGCCGGCGCGAGAGGATCGAGCGCGGCTTCCTCCTCGACGCCGATCCGAGCGCCAAGACGGCCAGCGAGAGCGGCACGGAGAGCGCGGCCGTGCTCGAGATGCTCCGCGCGATGCCGCAGCCCATCGCGTCGCGCGAGGCGTTCCTCGACGCGGTGCAGGCGGCCGGGTTCGGCCGCGGCATCGCGGAGTGGCTGGCGATGAACGTCCGCCGAAGCGACGACGGCTTCCGCATCCGGCTCGATCTCGACGCCATGGCCGACCTGCTCTCCGACTACTTCGCCCGCGACCTGTGGCACGCCCTCGAGGATCCGCCGGCCGGCGCGGCGGCCGGGGAGCGGCGCATCCACGTGGTCCTCGGCGGCCGGTCCACGGCGATCCCGCCGGCGTCGCGCGGCCGCTTCGAGGCGCTCGCGGCGCGGGCGCCCGGGCTCTCGGTGCACGTCCTGCCGCGCGCTGGCCACTGGCTGCACGTCGACGATCCGGACGGCCTCTTCGACGTGATCCGGGCGTCCCTGTAGCACCCCGACCCCCGCGGGTGGTGGCCTCGCTCGGGGGTGAGCCCCCAAGCGAGGCCACCACCCGCCCCCCGCGCGCTGTCCGATCCAGGCTTTTCGCCCTGCGCGCCATCCGCTATCCGCAGGAGCATGCGCATCGCCTCCTGGAACGTGAACTCCATCCGCACGCGGCTCGAGCAGCTCACGGGCTGGCTGGTCCGCGCCGCGCCCGATGTCGTCTGTCTCCAGGAGACCAAGGTCGAGGACGGCAGCTTCCCCGAGGCCGCGCTCTCCGAGGTGGGCTACCGCTCGGTCTTCTTCGGCCAGAAGTCGTACAACGGCGTCGCGATCGCCGCGCGCTTCGGGCTCTCGGTCGAGGACGTGAAGAAGGGCCTCGACGGGGACGAGGAGGACGTCGCCCGGCGGATGATCTCGGCCACGGTGGAGGGGATCCGGGTCATCAACGTCTACGTGCCCAACGGCCAGGCCGTGGGCACGCCGGCGTTCGCCTACAAGCTCGCGTGGCTGGAGCGGCTCCGGGCCGAGCTCGAGGGCCGTTACCGCCCCGATCAGGAGCTCCTGATCTGCGGCGACTTCAACGTGGCGCCCGAGCCCATCGACGTCGCGGAGCCGAAGAAGTGGGAGGGGCAGGTGCTCTTCCACCCGGACGAGCGGGCGGCGCTGGGTCGGCTGCTCTCGTGGGGGCTCGTGGACGCGTTCCGCGCCTGCCACCCCGCCAAGGCGGCCTACAGCTGGTGGGACTACCGGATGGGCGCGTTCCGGCGCAACAAGGGCCTTCGCATCGATCTGGCGCTCGTGACGCGCCCGCTCGCCGCGCGCTGCACGGACGTGTCGATCGACACGCGGCCGCGGGAGCTCCAGCGCCCGTCGGATCACGCGCCGGTCGTGGTGGAGATCGCGGACGGCCCGGCGCCTGCCGGGGCGATGCCGAGCGCCTGAGGGGGGGCTGCCTGGCATCCGCGGCTACCTGGCGAGGTGTCTGCGGCTACCTGGCGAGGTGTCCGCGGATGCCTGGGCTGGTATCGCGGGATGGTTGGGCAGGCATCGGCGGATGCCTGGGCTGGTGTCGCGGGATGGTTGGGCAGGCATCGGCGGATGCCTGGGCTGGTGTCGCGGGATGGCTGGCCAGGTGTCCGGGGATGGCTGGCCAGGCATCGGCGGATAGCTGGCCTTTTGCCCTGACCCTGAGGGCGAGCGCCGTCAGCGCGGGGCGCCTGCCGCGGGCGCGGGCGTCGCGGCCGCCTCCGGCTTGCCGGCCGCGTCCGTCGCGCAATCGGGCCGGGACCGGGGCGGCCGGGGCAGCGACTCCTCGATGCAGGCGCCGCGCATCGACGGCGGGCACATCACGCGGATGTGGAAGTGGTCGTTGTGCAGGTCCGCGTCCCGGGGGCTCATCATCGCGGCCGCGGCCCGGGTCCGGAGCTCCTGCGGTACGCGCCGCTTCGCGGCGTACGCGAGCAGCCGCGCCTTCAGCGCGTCGGTCACGAACAGGTACTTGACCCTCGCCCGCCGGTCCTGGAGCAGCGCCTCGACGAGCGCCCAGTTGCGCTTGTCGTCGAACTTCGCGCCCGGGAGGCCGATGGCGTTGCCCTTGTCGTCGAACGCCACGAACCGGTCGGTGCGCAGCGTCCTGCCCCGGGAGTTGACGACGTAGAAGCCGACGTCGGCGTCGCGCCCCGTCTGGTGGGAGTTGTGCCCGTCGAGCGGCCCGCCCGCCTTCGCCGAGAGATCCCCGACGAGCAGCGCGGAGTCGCCGTGCTTCTTCGCCACCTGGAAGGCGGCGCGCCGCAGCGCCTTGACGAGCACCGGCAGCCCCCACGCCCTGGCGCCCTTGCGGACCTTGACGTGCCGCGACGACCGGAGCCGCACCGCGCCGGACAGCCGCCCCCGGTTGGGCGCCCCCTTCGACAGCGGCTTGCGGTCGTCGACCTCGGCCTTGCCGGCGCCGCCGCCGCGCTCCCCGCGGGCGCCCTCGCGCCGCTTGGCCGCGCGCTTCTTGGCCGAGCGCGCGCGCTCCGCGCCCTTCGTCCCGGCGGCGGCGCGCCCGGCCGCCCGCGCCCTGCCCCCGGCGGCCGTCGCGCTCCGCTGCGCCTCGCGAGGAGGGCTCGGGCGCGGGCCCTTGCCCGGCGGCTCGGCCGCGGCCGGGGCCGGCTCCTTGCCTGGCAGGGCGCCCGTCGGCGCGGCCGCCGCCGGCGTCGCGATCGAGAGGGCGAGGAAGAGGGCGGCGACCCGGCCGCGAAAAGCGAAGCAGCGAGGCGGGCGAAGCAGCGGCATGAGGGGGCGGACCCTACCGCGCGATGCCGCGGGCCGAGAACTTCTTTCACGGCCGCTGCCGGACGGCCGACGCCGGCGATCGAGGTCCCGTCGCGCCGGCGGGGCGGCCGAGGTGTCGTTCCCCCGCGCGCCGGGGCGTCCCCCCGCGCGCCTGCCTCGGCCGGGGGGGCTGGTCAGCGGGCGGGCACGGCAGTCCTGAGCCCGCTCCGCGGCCACCCCGCGGCCAGCGGGCCGCCAGCATCAGGACAACGAAAGGCGGATGTGACGCTTCTCACGTGACGGGGCGATGCTCGCAGGCGCCCGGGCGACCCCGGCGGTCCAGCAATTGCGCACCCCACGTCAACGATCGCTTGACAGTTCGGCTCCGGTGCGGTTAGAAGCGTCCCGCGTGCCCCGACGAGGGGAACGCAGGAGCGCCCGTAGCTCAGCTGGATAGAGCGTCGGACTTCGAATCCGAATGTCGCCTGTTCGAATCAGGCCGGGCGTGCCGGGCTCAACGGGCGAACCAGCGAGATTCCGGGAATGCGGTGCAGCGTCGGTTGATTTGACAATCCATCGGGCCATTAGCTCAATTGGTAGAGCAGTGGACTCTTAATCCATTGGCTGAAGGTTCAAGTCCTTCATGGCCCACCAAGGATACGCTGAGGATTTCGCGATCCTCATCAAGGCCGAGTTGCTCCGCTGGACGATTCGTGGACGATTCGTCGAGCGGACGGACCAGCCCGGTCGGTAGTCTAGGAAACACCTCGCCGAAGCCGTCGCGCACCTGCTCGGCCTCGCGGATGTAGCCCTCCGTCGTCGTGAACGACGTGTGGCCGGCCCGGCTCTTGAGCTTGAGCGGGTCGTCCCCGCGTACGGCCATCCAGGTGATGCCCGTCGCGCGCAGGTCGTAGAACGTGATCTGCTTCCGCGTTCTGTCGTTCGCGAAGAGGTCGGGCCGCGTAACGCCGGCACGCTCGAGGTGCTCGCGGAGGCGCCGGGAGAGGTTCGTCACCTCCGGCATGTCCTCGACGACGCGCCCCTTCCCGCCCGCTTCGGCGTGCATCACCCGCAGGAGCGGGAGCAGCTCCGGCTCGATCGAGAACCGGCGCGCCTGGCCCGTCTTCGTCGACTTCTCCTGGTCGCGGTAGCGGTCGATCCCCCGGTGAATGTGAACCGTGCCGCGATCGAGGTCGATGTCCTCCCACATCAGAGCTTCCAGCTCGCCAGGTCGTGGAAACAGATACGCGGCGAGGACGTAAATGCGTCTCCAGTGCAGAGGCACGCGCTCGCACGACGCGAGCCGGAGGAGCTCGTTCGGGTAGAGGTACGCCTTGGATTTCTTGACCCCCCGGTCGGGGCCACGCACCCCGGCGGCCGGGTTGTCGTCGCGTACGCGGAGCGTCCGCTTCTTCGAGTGCGCGGCGTCGTCGAACATCTTCGAGACGAGCGCCCACACGAGCCGCGCAGTGTGCCACGAGAACTCGCCCTCCCGCACGCCGAGGTCGAGCTGCTCGACGAGCTCCTCGATGGGCTCACGCGTGACCTTCGCCATCTCGAGATCGCCGAGCGCTGGCAGGACGTGGGTCCTGAGGCGCGAACGGTCGGAGCTGACCGAGGTGAGGCCCTGCGCTTCGCGCGAGGCGACCCACCGCTCGGACCACTCGCGCACCGTCTCGCCCGCGGGCTGCTCGTCGACCGGCTCCGCCTCCTTGCCCTTGGGAACGTGCACGCTGTTCGTGTTCCGGGCGCGTTCTGACGCCGCAGCGGCCATCTCACGGGCACGCGCTTCCGTGATGCCAGCCGGGAGGTCGACCCACGGGCGTGAGCCGTCGGCGAGGGTGATACGGGCCCGGTAGTGGTCGCCCGCCCAGGTGACGGTGCCGGTCGGCTTGCGAGGCATGCCGCGCAGTTTTGTCCTCGGAGGTACGGTGTCAAGCTCGGCGGCCCTCTGACGAAGAACATAACAAGAACACTATTAATTCAACCGTAGTTCCTCATGCGCGCGAAGATACTTCTCGCCCCTGAAAACAGGCCCTTTATAAACGATCGCGCTGCCCGGTTGACTGACAGATGTAGCGTGAAATAGCCCCCTCTTCCCATATCGTGGATCCCTGTGGCTAAATCGCCTCACGATGTATTACGCAGGGAACGCCACAAAGATCACGGGGCTGTCGTACCGGCAGCTCGACAACGTCGTCCGCAACCGTCTCCTCCAGCCGAGCCGTGGCGCTGCGCACGGTCGCGGCACGGTCCGGGGCTTCAGTGAGCGCGACCTCATCGCGCTCAGGCTCGTGAAAGAGCTCCTCGACGCCGGCCACCGGCTCAGCCCGTTCATGCACATGATCAGGTACGTGCAGCACGGGCGCGGGCTACCGCCGCTCGACCAGCTCGATGGTAAGGTGCTCGTCAGCAGCGGGCGCGAGGTGCACGTGGCCGACGGCGCGACGATGAACCTCTCGGGCACGCTGGAGGCGCGCCGAGTGCTCCACGTTGTCGACCTCGGAGCCGCCGCTGGACACGTGCGTCACCGCATCCAGCAGGTCGAGCGGAAGTCGAAGTAGAGCGGACACGCAGGGGAGAACAACAAGCACTTTTTGCTGAGCCGAAAAGGCAACGGCTCCCGTCGCCGCCAAGCAGAGGGAGCCGTTCAGGAGATGTCATGAGCGTAGCATACCAAGCCGAGAACCCCAACATGGGGGACGTCACGCAGCACGGGCTGCCTTTCGAGACCCATCATATCTCGTACCTCCAGGAACGCGCCGTCGATCCCGGATGGGCCGCCTTCGCCGGGTTGCGCTCCGTCACCGCGGAGGAGGGCGCCAAGCTGCTCGGCCGAGAGCAGCCCCTGCCCTGCGGTGGCATCGCGATCCCCTACGCCAACGTGCCGGGCTACACGCGAATCCGGCTCGATCAGGCAGACCCCCGCTACCTCGCCCCCGCGGGGCGGGAGGTCCCCATCTACATCCCGCCGGGTTGCCAGGTCGAGGGATCTGAACCGATCCACGTTGTCGAGTCGCCGGGCAAGGCCCTGGCTCTCCAGGATCACGGCTTGGACGCCGTCGGCCTGGGCGGTGTCCAGACGACGCTCACGAAGAAGGACTACAAGCTCAACGAGTCCTGGAGCGCGGTGGCGCTCTACCGTCGCCAGGTCGTCATCGTCTCCGACGCCGGTCGGGCATGGAATGGGGACGTGGCGCGGGCCGAGGCAAGGATGGCGATGGCCCTCGAGCAGGCCGGCGCGAAGGTGAGGCTCGCGGCGCTGCCGCCGCGCGACGGGGGTGGCGATCAGGGGCCGGACGACTTCCTCGCCGTCTTCAAGAGCTCGGAGCTGCGCAAGGTGCTCGACGCCGCCGTGGCCGCAGATCCAGTCGCCCACGCGAAGAGCGTCTCCGCCGAGCAGGCCATCCTGCTCCTCGGGGACCTGCCGTTCTTGTGGTCGCTCAAGGAGCGCGGCGTCGCCGTCCAGAAACAAGTCGCCATGACGCTGCGCAAGCACGGCATCAAGGAGAGCGACCTCCGCAACGCGCTGAAGGAGGTCGAGGAGAGGAGCCGGAACCGGAGAGCCGAAGCGGATCAGACGCAGCCCCGCTCCCTCTATGCCATCCGCGAGGGAAAGCTGTGCGTGGTGAGCTCGCCGGACGGCGTGACGGAGGAGTGCCAGCCGCTCGCGAACTTCACCGCGCAGATCGACCATGACGAGCTCCTCGACGACGGCGCGGAGAAGAGGCGCAGGTTCATCATCGCGGGGACGCTCGAGGATGGTCGAGCGCTGCCCCCGGTGCGGCTCGATCCCTCGGAGCTCAGCAGCGACATGTGGCCGCGGATCCACTGGGGCGCGTCGGCCAGCGTCGCCGCAGTAGCGCGAGCTCCGGCACATCTCCTCGCGGCGATCCAGGCGGTGTCCAACCCGGCGCAGACTTACATGTTCACGCATACCGGCTGGCGCGATCTCGACGGTGAGACGGCCTTCCTCCACGCCGACGGCGCCGTCGGAGGCCAGGACGTCGCGGTTCAGCTGGATGGCGGCCTCAGCCGCTACAAGCTTCCGCCCGTGCCGGAGGACCTTGCGGGCGCCGTGAAGCTCTCGCTCTCCTTCCTCGAGCTGGCCGATCCACAGATCACGATCCCGCTCTTCTGCGCGGTGTTCCGCGCTCCCCTGCAGCATGCCCTGTACTGTGACGCGACGGTCGCGCTGTGCGGCACCACGGGCAGCCTGAAGACCACCCTCAGCGCGCTGGCGATGAGCCACTTCGGCGACTTCGACGCGGAGCACCTGCCTGCGAGCTGGTCGTCCACGGCAAACGCCCTCGAGCGGATGGCATTCCTGGCCAAGGACGTGCTCCTCGCCGTCGATGACTTCGCGCCCACGAAGGCGGAGGCCGGGGATGACCTGCACCGTAAGGCGGCGCAGCTCCTGCGTGCGATCGGCAACGCCAACAGCCGTAGCCGGCTCCAGTCCGACTGCTCGGCGCGCCCGGACCGCCCGCCGCGGGCGCTGGTGTTGAGCACGGGAGAGGATGTCCCGAGCGGGGAATCGATCCAGGCGCGCCTCGTCACGGTCCGGATGAAGCCGGGCGACGTCGACCTCGCGAAGCTCACCGAACTTCAGAAGAACCGCCGGCGCCTGTCGCACGCGATGCTGGGCTACCTCATGTGGTTGAAGTCGCAGATGCCGGGCCTGCACACGCTCATGGAGACGCGCTTCATCGAGTTGCGTGCGGAGCTGCACCAGCAGGGCCAGCACCTGCGGGCTCCTGCAGCGCTCGCGCACCTGCTCCTCGGCATGGAGTACTTCTGTCTTTTCGCGAAGGACTCGGGCGTCCTCGACGACGAGGAAGCTGCGGCGCTCCTCCGGCGGGCTCGCGCCTCGCTGATCGCCAACGCAGCCGAACAGAGTCGTGCCGCTGTCGACGCGAACCCCGTCCACCGGTTCGTCGAGGTGCTCCGGACGCTCCTCTTGCAGGGCAAGGTCCAGACCGTCGACGTCGCGTTTGCGCTCGATACTGCCGAGGCCCATGGCATCGGCTGGCAGGACAAGGACTACCTGTACTTGCTGCCCGACGCGGCCTACTCGGCGGTGGTCGAGGCCCTGCGCGCACGCGGACAGGCGATGCCCATCGCAGCGCGCATGCTCTGGTCGCGGCTGGTCGACGAGGGGTTCGTCCACGGGGAGGAGGGGCGCTCGACCCGCAAGAAGCTCGTGGGTGGTGCGAAGGGCCTTCGTGAGCGCGTGCTGTGGCTTCGCCGGGATGCGATCCAGCTGCGGGACGAGATCGCTGACCTCGTCGACGAGGCCGCCCGGGAGGACGAGGAAGACCCTGACGACGATCCCGGTGGTGGCGGCAGCCAAGGCGGCGACGGGGCGACCGACGGGAACGGGCACGGCTTAGGCTCGCACCTCGGCTTCTGCTTCCCGGTCCTCCGTTCGCCCGGACCCCTGGGGTTGGCCTCGGGCCCCGGAACTGCGCCCCGGAGCCCCGTTCCCCAAGAACGAACGGGGCCCAGAACGGGGCTTAACCATGTCTCGCTCCTCCCGTGCGAAACCGAGCAATTCCAGCAGGTTAGAGAGTTTCAGCGTGAGCTAGACATGAATAAAATCTCACAGGGCCCCGAAGCCCCGATCGTTCAAGGGGTGAGTGCTCACGCCTATGCGCCGCAGAACGAGGTAGACGTTGACCACGTCGGTGCAGCGCGCCTGTATGGCTCGGCCCCCTACCCCGAACGCTGCGGGGCTTCGGGGCTCCGCGCGGCAGAGACCCCATCCCCCCGCGTACGTGCCGGCGTAAGTGCTCGCAGCGGCTCGTGTTTTCCCTCTGACCAGCTTCAAGATCCCGGCCCCGACACGCGCCCCGAAGCGTCCCAGAGCGGGGGCGGAGTCCCGCATGAAACGGGGCCCGATGACCTGGAGCACTTCGCGGCCGCCATCCTCCGCGCCGGGAGGGTGGGTTTGGTCGTCCACTCGACCGGGCCCGACCTCATCGATGATGGCCCGGTGATCGTCGCCGTCGCCCTGCCAGGGGGCGAGGCGCGCGTATTTCGCCCATTCGGCGGCGAGCCGCTCGGCCCCGTGGCAGAGGCCCTTTGCGAGGTCACGGTTGTCGGCCACGACCTCAAGCGCGCGCTGACACATCTCCAGTACCACCTCGGCTTCATGCCGCGCGTGGTCAGCGATACAGCCATCGCGTGGCGGTTGCTCGATGGCGGCGAGAACCTGAAGAACAAGGAGGCCTTCTCCTTCGAGCGCGCGTGCGAGCGCGCCTTCGGCGGGAAGAGGAGCAGGAAGAAGATCGACCTGTGGACGGAGCCGAGCCCCGAGCTACAGGATGAGTTTGCGCAAGAGGCACGGGATGTGCTGCGGCTCGCGGACATCTGCCAGAAGGACGTCGCCGAGGAGCGCCTCGAGGCGGTCGCCGACCTCGAGTGCATGGTGCTCCCCATCGTCGCGGAGATGGAGGTGAGTGGTGTTCCCGTCGACCGAGGCCGATGGGAGCGGATCGTCAGCATGTGGACGGCCGAGGCCGCCGAGCTCAAGAAGAGCCTGGTCGCCGCGCTGGGCGTGCAGAACGTTGACAGCAACGACGAGGTACTCGCCGCGCTTCGGCGGCTCGGTCTTCAGGTCGAGCGCACCAATGGCGAGGCGCTCGCGCCCTACATGCATCTGCCCGTTGTCCAGCAGCTCCTCCGCTACCGGCGTGCGAGCAGCTTCGTGGCTGGAGCTGGCGAAGGTGTTCTCCGCGCCCTCAAGCGCTCGGAAGAGGGACGGCTACACGCAACGCTCAACCAGATCGGCGCCAGCACCGGCCGCATGTCCGCCGAGCACCCGAACGTTCTCGGTCTACCGCGGGACAAGACGATCCGCGGCTGCATCACCGCCTCGCCCGGCAACAAGCTCATCGTCGCGGATTACAGCACGATCGAGCTGCGCGTCCTCGCCGACCAGACGGCAGACGAGCAACTCAAGACGGTTTTCCAGAAGAACGGTGATCCGCACCGGCACACAGCGTCGCTGGTGATGGGTGTACCCGAGGAGGAGGTAACCGAGGAACAACGGCGCCGCGCGAAGCCGTTGAATTTCGGCTTCTCGTTCGCCATGGGCAAGGACAAGCTCATCGCGTACGCGCGAAAGAACTATGGTGTCGAGCTCACAACCGACGAGGCTGAGCAGTTCAGGCAGAGGTTCTTCCAGAGCTACTCTGGCATCGCTACATGGCAGAAGGAGATGGCCGAGCAGATGCCAACCAAGCTGCGCACCAAGAGCGGCCGGATCTCTTACTACTTCGATCCCGACGAGGAGTACAACGCCCGCCTGGCCTTCCCGGTCCAGGGCACCGCCGCCGACGGCATGAAGCAGGCGATGGTGCTCCTGTCCCCGCACATCCAGCGGCTCGGGGCGCGGATGATCCTCGCCGTGCATGACGAACTGCTCGTGGAAGCGCCCGAGGAGCACGCCGAGGAGGTCAAGGAGCTCATGCGCGACTGCATGATCGCCGGGATGAAGAAGTACGTGCTTTCGGTGCCGATCGTGGTCGAGCCGAAGGTCATGTCACGCTGGGGCGGGTAGGTCAGCGAGATGATTGTCGTGGGTCGGCTCGGCGTGAGTCACCAGAACGGGAATCGAGAGGGTCGACATGGGAGAGAGGGACAAGAACATCGGCAAGCCTCCGTCCGGACGGCTCCAGGAAGAGGAAACGGGCGCGGGCGGCGTGTCACCGCCGTCTCTCGCGCATCCGAGGCCTGCCCACCACGCGACGCAGGACCACGTCCCTGCCGCTGTGAGGCCGACCGAGCCACGCTCGCCGCTCAGCGTGCCCCTCCATCCCGCGTTCGTCGCGCGTGGACAAGCCGTGCTGAAGGAGCTCAACGCCGCCTCGCCCGACTCGGGGCCCGAGGAGCGGATCTTGTACGAGCTCGTCGCCGATGAGGTCACCGTCGTCTCGGCGCTGCTGGAAACCCAGTCCCAGCTCGCCGCCCGGCTTCCCTTCTTCATCGATGACCACAAGCGAATGGTCGGCATCTCGAAGGTCCTCCGCGAGGTGGTCCTCGTGACGAATTCGATCTCCAAGCGCGTCGAGGGAGCGCTCGGCGTCGCCACGAACCTCCGGGCGCAGAGGCGGTTCCTGGCCAAGCACGGAAGGAGGAGCGGCGATGGCTTTTGAGGTGGTGCCTCGCCCAGGTCAGCTCCGCACACGTGACGTGCGCGTGGTCCTCGGCCCGAGGTTCACGAGCGCCGAGCACGTCGATGTTCTCGTGCTGGGCCGGCCCGGCGAGCAGCCCTCGACGGGGCGGATTCTCCTTGCCGACCTCCCCGGTGGAGGCCGTGGCGTTCACCGCGGGCTCGTTTGCCCCCGATGCCGCGCGCCGAAGCAGCTGCTGCTCACCGATGGTGGAGGCGGTCTCGGATGCACGCCTTGCCTCCGGCGCCGGACGCGCCGCCAGGCCGAGCGCTCCCTGGCGGACTGGAACAAGTACGACGGGGAGGCTGAGGACGAGCTCTTCCGGTGCCTCTCCGGCCCCCGAGCAAACTGCCCGGGGACGCTCGGCAGGGCCCGGGACATCGCGGACGAGATCGTCGAGGGCGACCGCGACCGGATCGCTGCCCTCGCGCCGGATGTTCATGCCGCTCTCACGGTAGCGATGATGGAGACTTGAGCGTCCGTGCAGAGTCCGGCGGCAGCCGCTGCCCGTGTAGCTGCTGCTCTCCGCGGGATGCGGAAAACTGGCTCAAGGAGAGTACCGCCTCAACCTCAACGGCGTGGACTGAATGAACTCGAGAACCAGTTCAAGGTGTCCAGCAATTTGCCGGAGTGCAGTCCAGCAATTTGCTGGAGTGCCGAATCTGGTCCTGTTCGCCGCCGTCGGGGCGAGAGCCTCATCGGCATGGATCGCGGGTCGAAGTGATGTGACAGGTCTGGCCAACTCTCGGCGGGCCAGCTCAGCGGCGACTCGTCGGCGCGCCACCCTCGTTAGTGGCGCGTGACCGGCACGGCTGTGGGCTCGACGACATGAGGACGGCGTTTCGGCCACGACCGCGGAGCGCCGTCTTGCGGATCTCAGCCAGCACCCCGCGTCGCAGGATCGCCGGGTCCAGTCTCGCCGCATCCGCGTAGCACTGGTCAGCCCCGGCGACGTCACGGGCGAAGTCGTGGACCAGGCCGGTGATGAGCAGCAGCCTTGCCTGTTCCAGAGGCTCGTCCCGCGAGAGCACGGCTGCCCCGTCGACCAACAGGCGACGGAGATCATGCGGCGGCTCGAACGGACCGCCACGCCAGATGTTCGCGAAGAACTCGTGGACGGCGCGCTGCACGACGGCGCGCACGGATGCCGCATCGCTGTCGACCGGGCCGGCCCCGGTCCCGAAGCTCGGCACGTCAACCACCCTGCCCTCGCGCTGAGTGTCATCCACGGCTACATAAGTCTCACCGGATGCGAGCCGGAAAGGGAAGCTGATTGCTATCGCGTTGTCGTCGTGGAGCAATCGCCGCGCGCTCGCTTCAGAACAACGCGCCGTAGCCGCGCGTCGGTTATGGAGACGCCTCGCTCCTCTCGACGGAGGAGGCCTGGAGCTGTCGATGCCGTCCAGGCCTGCCATGTCGCTGCCGTCGGTCAACCCTCCGCGTTCTCGTCACCCAGCTGGTCACCCACCTAAGGTATCGAAATCTATGGCAATTCCGCCGAACCGGCCGCTAGAGTTCGGGAGCGCCGCGTGCGTGATTTTCGCACGGACACTATGACACCATCGGGGATCCGTCGTTCGGACCGCGATTCGCCCGTGCAGGGCGCGAGCTTGCCTGGGGTGTAAGACCATGAAATTATTCAGGAAGCTATCACGGCGCTGCGCGATCTGCGCGGGCCGCCATGCTCCTGCTGCACCATGGCTGAGCTCGTCTGTTCGGATCGCTCACCGCAGAGCTCGCCGAGCTGGGCCGAACGTGAAAAGAAGGGAGCCGCTGAGGACCGCTCTGGCGGAGACACCTCTCTCGCCGTCGCCTGCTTCGAGGTGCGTGGGTGCGTGTGATCGAGAACGAGCTCGCCCCGGTCGGACCTCTCCGTACGTGGTTCACCGCGGAAGAGGCAGCCGCTGCCTACGGCCCGTCCGTCGACCCCTGACGGTTTTCTCCGCTGCTCGGCAACGGTGACGCGCCACCACAGGTGGTGCAGCAGGGTGGAGCAGAGCCCCGGACGACGTGACCGCGGGACCGTGACCGGGCTCAAGGGCCGAGAAGTTGCGACGGGTGGCGGGATGCGACGGGCGGAACGCTCCTCGCAGAGAACGACGTAAGGATGAGCATCGGCGTCCAACCATCCTCGGATGGAGCAGCAAGGTCGCGGCGCAGTGGAATTGTGGAGACGTTTTCACTTTCTCGTCTCGGACCACCTCCGGCGCGGCGTGCTTGGTCCTCGGCCACTCTCATCAAGGATGGTGGGTCGGCTACTTTCCCTGCGACGGGCGTTTCGCCCGTCGCAGCCACCCCGACCTTCAGCGCTGCCGGTCCGCCACCCCCGGACCGCTGACGTCCTGGTTCGCCGCCGGAGCGAGCGCTACCCCTGATGAGATCCCCAGCGCGAGCCGGAGCCAGGCCGGTCTCCCCAGGCTGAACAGAATGGCCAGCCCGTGCCACCTTACGCTGCCCGGCTTACGCGCCCGCGTAGCTCCTCGCTCGAGTCCTACCGCAGCGGTCCTGGTGCGCCGCGGGGACGTGTGGCGATGAGGAGAGCGTGCGGCCTTGGCGGCCCAGAGCCGCACTATCGCTCATTCGATTCGTCTATACGTTTGCCTCGACTACCTGCGTCGCCAGCGCAGCGGAGACGGAGCTGTATACGTCCGGACCGGTGATGCTCACGATGAGGGAGAACCTCATCGAGCACTCCCGGAGCTGCTTGCGCTGTTCCCACCAGCCGAGAACCGGATACACTGCAATCAGCTTTGGACCGGCCAGGTAGGCGGCGCGCCCCTTCCACCGGTCGCTCTGCACGGTTCCGCGGCTCCGCTTCTGGGGGCCGATCCTCCAAGGGAAGCTCTTCTTGTCCGATGTTTTCCGCCTCTTGCCCTCGTCATCCATAGGACGCATGAGCTCGTTGATGCGCTGTAAAAACTCGCCTTCGCTCTCCTGCGGCCCCTGCATGTCCCACTTGAGATCCAGTCCGTGATATACCTTCCGGTGGAACTTGTTGGGCTCAGGGAAGTACGAGAGCGTCACGCGAAGCTCTACGTCGGTGCCCGTGTGAACTGCGATATCATCAGGGACGGGTAGCCGAAATACCTTCATCTTCCGGACCAGCTTGGGTTCGGTCAACTTGGTGCTTGCCCGCTTCGGCGGCTTTTTCTTCGGCACCTCCTCTTTCAGAGCGTTCGGGATCTCGTCCTCAACGATCACCGTAGCCCGATCCCTGGCACAATCTCTGGCGAAAGCAAGAACCGGGACGCCATAGCCACACGCCGCGAGGCGATCATCGAGGCTGCGGAACTGCTTTATCATGGTCGACGTCCACGACGCCGAGTGTACGATGAGCCCTCTCACGGTCTCTGGCCGCAGCGAGGGTTCTGTCGCCCAGATCGCTGCAGTCATACGCGCTGCATGCGCCGTGGCCTCGCTAGTCATAGCGATTGTGGAAAGGGGCCTATTGAGGAGTAATCGGTGCCCGGTGGTGAGTGTGACGAGCGTTGCCACGTTATGGTCCGGGAGATCCCCAGCCAGCAATAAATTGCCACCCTCGAGCACCACGTCCGGCTTAATAGGCCACGGCGCACCCTGTGGTCCCGTACTGGTGTACGGGGATATGCCCCCTTTCGGTGCGATCGGCCTGCCCTCATCGTAATCCGAGGCTGGTGGGATACTCGTCTTCGTGGTGTATGCCCCGACGGTCAGAACGTTTGCCGCCTGTGCAGGATCCTGGATCTTCTCCGTCAGGTGCAGCTGCGGGTAATCTTTCGCAAGCTCGAGCCACCTATGATCGCGCGCGTTGCCCGCCGAGACGCAAAGCAGCCGGCCCCGCCCTTCACCGTACGCAAGCTGATCGAGAGCATGGCTCCAAAGAGTCGGCTCAACCGGCTTAATCGGCCGGGTTACGGCAAGGGCAAACACCCGCTGCCGTGGGAACGAGTCAACCTGCTCCGCCAGTTTAATTGCGTCTTCGGTGATTCGAGGCCACAGGTGCCGATTCTCCTCGGAGGCCGTGCCCTCTTCTGGCGTCACCAGAATTTTCACGCTCTGGAGCCAGTGGCTTGCCGTTGTACTCCCAGCGTCCACGATGGCACCCACGTCCGAGTGAAGGGCTACTCCCGCCATCTTTGTGCCATGACCGTAGCGGTCTTCCGGCGAGTCCAAGCCGGGTACAACCGAGCCAGCAGAACGTATCGCCCCCTTGAGCAGTGGATGTGTGGTGGCGATCCCCGTGTCCAGCACGACGACGCTCGGGGCCTCTTCGGCAGGCGGTCGGAGATCGAACGCGCGGACCTCCTGGATGGGCTGCTCTTCGAGCATGAGCCAGCCGCGAACATCAGGTGGAGCCAGGAGACACTCGTATACGCAGTCCGTGGCTTTGATCAGTGCGTCGGCCTGTTCGAGTGTCGCACGAACAAAGAAGTAGACCTGCTCTGGTCCAGCGAACTCCTCAAACCGGGGTGAAAGGCCGAACTTCACGAGCTGTCGTCGGACTTGCTCTCTGGACCGTTCCGTATCCAGCTGTGGTCGGCGGTAGCCCCCACGGCAGCCGATCTCGAACCACACGGCTCGCGATGGATCGAGGAGGGCATTGATGGAGGCGCCGCCACGCCTGTCAGCACTGGTTGCGAGCGCGATCTCCCGGATTGGAGCGATCGCAGCTTCATTCGCCCTCGAAGTCAGTACCTGATCGTTCCGGGTGCGAATGTTGATCGCAGCGTCGTCCCCGAACGCCTCGATCTTCTGGCGCAGTCGCGGGAGATCGGGTCCCGGTGCGTCGAGCAACACCGTCCCGGTATCCGGATCAGCACCCACAAGGTGGACGCCATCTGCCAGCGATCGAGCTGGTAGCTCGCTGCCAGGCTCGGGCCGGATGACGATGAGCTCGCGCGACGCGGCAGGGTCACGGTCGCCCGGCTTCCGAAGCTGTACCTCCTCGGCGATCGCATTCAGCTGCGCTAGCAGCGCTGCGCGATGCTGGAGAGGGTCGCGCGGTGGGATCTGCGGAGGCGGTACCGGAACCTTCCGCCCATAGGTCTCGACCAGCGTGATCCGCCCCCGAATCAGGGGCAGGCGCGACGTACCCGCGGACATGGTGCTCACCCTCGTGGCAGTTCTCGGCGCTTGGTCTCATCGAACGCCCGCTCGATGTCCTCGCGTCGGAGCTGTTCTCGTCCATCGAGGACCATCGACCGGATCGCATCGTCACTCGCTCGCGCCGCGTCCGCGAAGCTGAGCCCTTGACCGAGCCGAGCGACGTGGGAGATCTCGTCGGCAGGAAGATCGAACGCCGCGAGCCGCAAGCGAAGCAGCGCGGCCACCTGCTCGGTGGTCGGCTTCTCGAAGGGAACGATGAGATCGAAACGCCGGAACACGGCCCGGTCGAGCAGCGACGCATGGTTCGTCGCAGCGATGAGGATGCTGGTGCTCACGTCCGCGTCGATGAGCTGCAAGAAGGCCGTCACGACCCGGTTCATCTCGCCCACGTCCTGGGCGTCGCCGCGCGCCTTCGCGACGGCATCGAACTCGTCGAAGAGGTAGACGCCCGGGCGACGCGGCATCTCCGCGAAGATGGACCGGAGGTGTGTGGCCGTCGCCCCCAGGAACCGGGAGAAGAGTGCATCGAAGCGGACGGTCAGGAGCGGCAGCCCCATCTCTCCGGCCAGGACGCCGGCAGCCAGCGTCTTGCCGCAGCCAGGCGGGCCGTGGAGGAGCAGCCGTCGACGGGGCGTCACGCCCCACTTCTCCAGCTTCGCGCGCGATCGGTTTTCCTTCAGGACGCGCTCGAACAGCACCCGCGTTTCGTCCGCCAGCACGATGTCCGCGAGCCGCTCCTCGCGGTGTCCTCCCTCCAGGATGTCCGCGAGCTCCCCGCGCGGCTGCGCGATGTCGACCAGCGTCGTCCCGCGCTTCGGAGGTGCCGCGGCCATCTTCGCGACGATCGCGCGGAGATCCTCGGCGACGCGGACGTGCCCGGCGGCGCTCTCCGCCGAGGCGAGCTGGAGGGCGGCCTTCCTGAACGTTGCATCGTCGCCGTCGGCGTGGGCCTGAAGGAGCTGCTTGAAGATGTCCGCACGCATCAGCCCGCCTCTCGTCCGTGCGTCACGCGCGCTTGCACGGGACGGAACCTCGTCGCTGAGCGTGGCCTTGTCGATCGGTGCCGGCGGTGAGCGGTCTCTCACGTTTGAACGATAAGCAACGCCCATCCCCAGGGCAACGGTCGCGTGTGCTGCCCTCGGAATGCTTTCCAGGGACGTCTGAATCTGCTGCGTACGAGAGCGTTACGGCCGAGTTCCGGGATTTGGGCGCCTCTTTCGCGTCCGCACCGAGGAGCCAGGTCAACGCCGCGCGTAGGCCGGGAGCGCGCCCCTGGGTTCGCGATGTCATCGGCGCCGGAGGCTAGCACGGTCCCGCTCCGTGCCGATGTGCCGGCCCGGGAGTCGAGCGCGCGCCGTGTGCCCGCGACCGAGCTCCCTGATGAGCCCCGGCAAGATGCCTGGCTCGGGGGCGCCGCGGTCGCGGCCACCGTGTCGAAGCAGTTGCCGCCCGCGGCGCTCGTCGTGCTGCATGCGGTCACAGCGCCGGGGGCGGTGGCAACTGTGGAGGAAGGGGCAGCCTCCACTGCTTCCAGCTCGGAGGACATCAAGGAGCGGCTGGCAGCCTTTGCAGCCATGGCCGCGCCGGCCAACGCTGGGGGGAGGACGCGCGAGCTGGCGGCATCAGGATGCGCGGGCCTGGTCACGGTGAGCACGCAGAGCCAGGGCTAAAGCGAAGAGCCTGGGCCACGGGCAGTACGCGTCTCGCGACGCCGGTCGTCTTCTTCGACGGCTTCTTCATCGCATGCCTCTCGCTGTCGTCGATGTCGCGCCAGCTGGCGGGCCCGAGCTTCCTCGAGCCCACCAGGAGCGCGGATCAGTTGAGCGCCAGCCGCTGATGGCGGCGCTCGATGGACTCACGCCACGTCCCGACGAACCCGCGGCCCTTGCAGAGGGCGTGGGTCAGGATCACGGACATGCCGACGCGCGGGCTGAACCAGACGACGTTCCCGTCATCGTCCCCCTGCCAGATTCTTCCGCCGTGCTCGCGAGCGTACATCACGGCATTGTCGAACGTATCGAACTCGATGACCCGGGCTCCCTCGGTCATGGCGCTCTCCGCGGGCGGGCAGGACGCGCTCGCTCTACCGCAGCGCCCGCGAGCGCGTCGAGCTCGACCGACGCCATGGTGATGTGCCAGTGCGCCCGGCAGCCCTGGCAGAGCCGATCGGTGTCGTAGGCCCAGAGCGGGCGCAGGTTCCTCCGGAACTTTCGCGCCTGCTCTTTCTTGAGGCACGAGATCGACCCGGTGCACCGGAGCGCCTCGGACTTGTTCGTGCTGTCGGCGAGCTGCCGCACCCGCTCCGCCAACGCGGCGAGCTCCTTCGCACGAGCTCTCGGCGTCATCGCACACCTCCCGCGGCCTGTTCGTCGGTCCGGTTGGCCGGGGTGTTTGCCCTGAGCCACTTCACCCGCGTGCCGCAGCCGGCGATGCTGTGCAGGGGCTCCTCCGGCCGTGGCAGGTTGTGCCAGTGCGCTCCCTGCGCGAGCGCGCCGGCGTACAATGTGCCGGCGAGGATCACGAGCTGGGGCGGCAGCTCGAACGACGGCAGGAGCTGACCGACCGTGCGCACGCCCCAGTCCTCGCGCTCGCGCTTGTTGTACAGGCGCAGGCTCCGGTCGTACGGGCGGAGCACCGCCTTCGGTGTGACCGCGCCGTAGAACGCCGACACGATGAGCACCGCGTCGCAGGTCTTCTCGGCGTAGTCGTACGCGGCCCGGAAGAGCGCCGACGTGTAGAGCTCGCGCGCCGGCGCCGGGTGCTTTTGCTTCGAGGCCGAGCAGCCCACGAGCGCGACCCGCGGGGCGCCCGGCTTCTTCTCCGTGAACATGGACCTCTCCCATCGCGCCGCGGAGCGGCGCGTCTGGAAGCGCGCCCGAGAGAAGCTCCCCCAGGCGCGCCACGTTGATGCTTCAGAAGAGCGCCGGCCCCGCCCCACGCCGCGGAAGAGCCTCGACGGTGAGCAGGTGCCGATTGGCGACTTCTTCTTCGGTTGCGCCGACGACCCGGACGCTGCTGTAACCCTCGATTTCCTTGCGGCGGACGATGACGCGTTCGCCGGCTTCCGTGACGAGGTGCACCGCGCCACCCGGTGCCGTCTCGATGCGGATGACGCGCAGAACCTTCATCGCGACCCCCTCGACGAAGAGCGCCGGCCTCGTCGCTTCTGCTCGCGCAGGCGCAGGCCGACCATCTTCGCGACTGCCTCGGCGCCCGCGTTGTCGATGGCCTGAACGAGCAGGTCCTTCTCCGCTCCGGTGACGGAGATGCCGAGGAACAGCACCCCGTCCATCCGTCGAGCCTCTCGGATGAGCTTCACCACGGTGACGTAACCGCGCACGTGCGCCAGGTTGACGAAGACCGTCCCATCCGATCCCACGGCGAACGGCGCCGTCGCGATCTTCCGGTTCACGAGGACGGTCCCGCGCCCGTGATCCGGGACTTCTGCGAAACGGCTCGTGCGAGCGACAGGAAGAAGTCCACGACCTCGTGGAGCAAGGGGAAGGGCGGCGGGCTGATCTCCTGGAACGGGTCCGGGATGTCGAGCACGCGCCCGTCTGGGCAGCCGAGCATCAGGGCGTCGATCCAGTGATCCGTCTCGGCGAGCGGCACCACCCAGTAGCCGACCAGGCCGAGGTCAGCGAGCAGGTCCTGGTAGGACGTCATCATCGCGATCGCGAACTGGTGGTAGTAGCCCCACTGCGGGTCCGCGACCGTGCATGCCCGAAGGAGCCTCCGGGTGAGGCGACGGCGGACGCGGTCCAGGACCGGCGGCGGCACGGTCTTCTTCTTCGCGAGTCTCAGCATTCATTCCTCCAACGAAGAAGACGGCGCGCAGGAGTGCCTGCCCGCCGCCCTCGTGTTGTTGGTGGTGGTCACCAAGGAAGGCGAGCTACGGTGCCGTCGCGGTCCGGTTCCCTCCGGACGCCGACGTGCTCGGCGATTAGCCCGGGGGCGTGGCCGCGGTTCCCCGATGCGGGAGCAGCACTGCATGCACGGCCTCGGCGACGTGCCGGGCGTGAACGCCGTCGCTGCCGTCGAGGTCCGCGATGGTGCGCGCGACCTGGAGCACGCGGCGGTAGGCCACCGCGGAGAAGCCCAGCCGCTCGGTGGCCTCGGCGAGGACACGAGCCCCGGCCGCGTCCGGCGTCGCGACCTGGTCGAGCTCCCGGGGGGAGAGCTGGGCGTTGGTCCGGGCTGTCGCGCCCGCTCGTGCTCGCTCCTCCTGCGCAGCGCGAGCCGCGATGACGCGCTTCTGCACCTCGCACGAGGGCTCGTCCTTCGATCTGCTCTGGAGCGCGGCGACGTCGACCGGCGGGAGCGCCACCTGGACATCGAAGCGGTCGAAGAGAGGATCGCTCAGCCTCGCTCGGTAGGCGCGCAGGCGCTCCGGGGAGCAGATGCAGCGCCGCGCGTAGTCCCCCGCGAACCCGCAGGGGCACGGGTTGATGGCGGCGACGACGAGCGTCTGCGCCGGGAAGGTCGCACGCGTGCGCCCCCGGGCGAGGGTGACGCGGCCCTCGTCCAGGGGCTGCGGCAGGGCCTCCAGCACGCTGCTCCTGAACTCGAGCAGCTCATCAAGGAAGAGCACCCCATGGTGGGCCAGCGAGACCTCGCCGGGCCGCACCGGCTCACCGCCACCCACGAGGCCAGCCCCGCTCACGGTATGATGGGGCGCGCGGAAGGGACGTGTTCCCACGAACCCAACCTCCGGCACGAGGAGCCCGGCAACGGAGTAGACCGAGGTGACCTCGGTCGCCTCCTCGAGCGAGAGGGGCGGCAAAATCCCCGGCATCCGCCGCGCGAGCGACGTCTTCCCGGCCCCGGGCGGCCCCATGAGCAGGAGGTGATGTCCGCCCCCCGCGGCGATCTCCAGCGCTCGCCGCGCCGCATGCATCCCGCGGAGGTCGGCCAGGTCCGGCGCCGTCGCCAGGGGCACACCTGGGAGCGGCGGCGGCTCCCCCGCGCTCTCCAGCGGGATGTCCTCGCGGAAGTAGCGCACGAGCTCGACCAGTTGGTCCGCCACGAGCACCCGGCTCCCGGGCACGCTCGCGGCCTCCCGGGCATTCGCCTTGGGGACGATGGCCCGGGTGATGCCGTGGGCGATGGCCCCGCGCAGGCTCGGGAGCACGCCGCGCACGGGCCGGATCGCGCCGCCGAGCGAGAGCTCACCGAGGAGCACCATGTTCTCCAACGACGCGGTGGCGATCCGCCCCAGCACGGCGAGAATCGTGAGCGCCATCGGCACGTCGAAGGTGCCGCTGCTCGCGACCTCCTCCGGCCCAACACGGACGGAGACCCCGTGCTGGTGGAGATCCACGTTGAGCTGCTGCAGCGCGGCGCACACCCGGATGCGGGTCTCCCTCTGGCGCGCCTCGCTGAGGCCGATGATCTCGAAGGAGGCCGGCGCCTGCGTGATCGTCGTCTCGAGGCGGACGAGATGCGCGTCGAGCCCGGTCAGTGACACTGAAAACGCGCCGGCACGCAGCGCGTTCTGGGACTGCTTCATGTCATGACTCCGAAAAAGCGAAGGCGGCGCACGGAAGTCCCGCACGCCGCCTTCAGTTGTTTCTCTGGTTGTGGTTTACGCGTGAAGACTGGGCGTGCGTCGGAACGCCTCTGAGGCGACCTCTGCAAGGGCGACGACGACGGACGTCGCTACGACGACGGCCAGATTGCCTCCGAGATGGCCGCCACAAGCAGGCCGGCGACTGCCGTGGCGGTGCCCTTCTTCGTCGCCTCCGCGGTGAGCACGCGGATGATGTAGGGGACAGCGGGGTCGGGGCTCTGAGCGGTGAAAGTGGACACGTTGGGCATGACGACTCCTGGGCGCCCGAGCGGGCGCAGTGAAACAAGGACCGGGTGGATGAAAGACAGAGCGCGGGCGCGTGGGGCAGCCCGCGAGGTGATTGAGCTCAGCCCATGCAGGCGAGGATCACCTGCGCGAGCATCGTCAGAACGGCCGCCGCGATGCGCAGCGCCTTGATGAAAAACTTGGTGTTGTTCATGGGTGCAGTGCCTCTGTGGAGGGGCTCTCCTTCATGGCTCTTATTCCTATATTTCGCGGCTCATTGCTCACCGCGATGAAAGACGCGGCGATCGCGTCCTGCTCATAACCAGAATGTGAGGTGGCCCAGATTGGGCTATCAGAGCAGGGGGCCGGCCATAGTTCCTTCTGGTTCCCGAAGCACACCGCAACAAGGGGTTAAAGGAGAACGGCGGAAGTCACCTCCGGGTCCTCCTACGCCCTACGCCTGGGATCACGCAGCCGCCTGCAGCGTGGCAGCGTGGACGTGCTCCACGTAGCGTGCGACACGAGCGTCTGTGCTTACAGGTTGGGCATCCCGCCGAGCGCACCGGATAGCCACAGTCGCGAGAGAGTCATCCCCCTCTTCGTGCACCTGGCGAGCGCGTCGCTGTACCCGACCCGGCCCACCTCCGTCGCCCCGCTCTTGTTCCGATTCACGATGAAGAGGCGCACGCGGTCGTCCCCGAGATCGAGCGCGTCGAGCACCTCCGGCCGCTGCGTGACCATGAGCACCTGCGGCCGTCCGGGCTCGTTCAGCACGATGTGCTGCACCCGTTCAGCAACCCGGAGCGCCAGGCGCGGGCTCAGCGCATGGTCGGCGTTCTCGAAGGCCAAGATGGGAGGTCCTTCGGGGAGCAGCAGCAGCATGAGCGTGTACAGGATGAGGCGCGTGCCGTCATCGGCGGCGCCGGTAGAGATCCATCGCGCATCGCGGCGCAGATGACGATCACAGAAGCTGACGCCCTCGTCCGACACATCTTCGGCCCACTCCGCGAACCTGCGCACCTCGTCGACGATCCGTCGCCAGACGACACGCTCCCGTTGCAGCTCGGGGGCGCACTCGAACAGCACGCCTTTCATCGACTCAGGGGAGGATCCGTGCGGACTGTAGATGGCGAACAGATCCAGGGCACGGAGCAGCCTGCTGAGCGGCCCCTCACCACGCGTCGCGCACACCAACGGAGCGATCCCGCGATCCTGCTCCGGCCTGATCGTGACCAGATCCCCGGTCTTTCGCCCCAGCACCAGGCGCCCCACGTTGTGCTCTCGGGCGGCAAGTTCCTCACCGTTCTCCATCAGTCGCTCTCGGGCGAAGTTCCACGACCACGTCTTGGGTTCCTGGAGCCTGGCTTCGTAGAACGCGCCCTCAGCCCACGCCTCGATGATCATTTTGGTCCGCCGGCGCTCTGACGTCCTGAGGAGGGTGCCTTGCTGGGTCCGCGTCACCCGCACCCCGCGTGCGTTCAAGGCGTCCGGCTCCACCTGGCCTTGCGCAGCCGCGCCGAGCAGCGCGATTCCCTCGAGCAGGTTGGTCTTCCCGGCGCCGTTCGGCCCGATGAACACGTTGAACTTCCCGAGCTCCAACGTGACGTCCACGATCGTCTTGAAGCCGCGGATTCGGACTTTCTGGAGCATGATTTCTCCTCGGTTGCTGATGGGAAAGCGCGGCCTGCGCCGCGCGACGGGATCGGCGGCCGTCGCGGGGAACTCCAGCGAGGTGCAGTCCACCCGGCAGGAGCCCGCTCGCGCCGGGCGATGATCGCGGGCGGGACCTCGGGGGCTGGGAGACAGCCCGCCGCCGAGCGCCGCGGGCTGTCCACCTCCTCTCGAGCGTCGCGCCTGAGGGCTCAGCCTCCCGCGGCTTCCACCCGCTGGCGCGCCTGGGGCTCGTGCCCGACCGCCTCGACGCCGGCGCGCACAGCCGCGGCCAGCGTCCCGTTCGCGAGCAGCGCCTCGCGAGCTCGATCGCGCCCGTGGCCTATGTGCTCGCCGCGGAAGGCCAGGTGCGCGCCGTTCTTCTGGATCACCCCGGTCGTGAGGCCGTGATCGACGAGGTCGCCGGCGGCGTCGATCCCCTTGCCCCAGCGGATGTCGAACTCCGCCTCCTTGAAGGGCGGCGCCAGCTTGTTCTTGACGATCTTCGCCCGTGTGCGGGCTCCGACCGTGTCCTCGCCCGCCTTCACGGTCCCGATCCGGCGCACGTCGAGGCGCACGCTCGCGTAGAACTTGAGCGCGTTGCCGCCCGTGGTCGTCTCGGGGCTGCCGAAGACGACGCCGATCTTGTGGCGGAGCTGGTTGATGAAGATCAGGGTGGTCTCGGTGCGGTGCGCGATGCCCGTGAGCTTGCGGAGGGCCTGGCTCATCAGCCGCGCCTGCAGCCCGAGGTGCTGGTCGCCCATGTCCCCCTCGATCTCAGCCCTCGGCGTGAGCGCGGCGACGGAGTCGATGACGATGATGTCGACGGCCGAGGAGCGGGTCAGCATCTCCGCGATCTCGAGCGCCTGCTCGCCGTTGTCCGGCTGGGAGACGAGGAGCCGGTCGGTGTCGACGCCGATCGACCGCGCGTACGCGACGTCGAAGGCGTGCTCGGCGTCGATGAACGCCGCGACGCCACCCGTCCGCTGGGCCTCGCGCATGGCGTGCAGCGTGAGGGTGGTCTTGCCGGACGACTCCGGGCCGTAGATCTCGACGACGCGCCCGCGCGGGTACCCGCCGACGCCGAGGGCGGCGTCGAGCGCGAGCGAGCCGGTGCGGATGACCCGGACTTCGGGGATGCTGTCACCACTTCCGAGGGCCATGAGGGCTCCCTTTCCGAATTGCTTCTCGATGGCGCCGACCACGGATTGGACGGCGCGGGCCTTGCTGACGTGAGCGTTCATGGGGAAGGTCCTTTGCTGAAGAGGGGGTGCCGAGACAGGAGAGCGCCGCGCAGCAGGCAATGCCTGCGCAAGCGAGCGCCTTGCGTGAGCGGTCGTCAGGGGAGACCGCGCTCAGCAGCGTCGAGCAGGTTGTAGATGGTCTCCGTCGCCTTCTCGATGCGGCGGCGCGCCTCGTGCCTGGAGAGAACGCGCTCCTGGACGGGGCGCGTGGCGTCTTCGGCCGCGTTGAGGCCCTGGTCCACCTGCTCCCGAAGCGCGGTGAGCCACCTGCGCGTGTAGCTGGGATCGTCGAGTCGGATGGCGTCGTTCGGTGGCGGTCGTTCGGTACGGCCGTCCCACGTGTCGTCGTCCGCCGGGTACTGGCGAGTCTCTGTCATGGTGGTTCGCCTCCAGGTTGGCCTGAGCGAGATGAGAACGGCGCACAGTATTCCTGTGCGCCGAGGCGGAATCTGACGTTGCAGATGGTTGAGAGCTGGGGGTTCTCCGATCCTTCTGGGTCTCGGCATGGGAGTCGAGGCTCAGAAGGAGGGCGCCCTGTGTATCGAGATGGCGGGGCGGAGGAAGCTACTCGCCCTTCTCCAGCTGGGCGTGCACGGCGATCTCGCGCAGCACCTCGCCGGGCGTGCGCCCCTCGTTGTGCGCGATGGCCTCGATGACCTTATCCAGCGGCTGCGAGCAGAGACGCGCGCCCACGACCACACGGGGCTGGATGTGGATCGGCGGGGTCTGCGGGTGCGGCCACCTGGGCGGCAACCAGGCGTAGGGGATGTCCCTGGGCCAGTTGCGCTCTACCGAGAGAGCCGACTGGTAGCCCTTCGACTCCAGGTAGGTCTCAATGTCGTGTGGAGATACGCACCGTGTGACTGGCTTGCCGGGGAACGTGACACTCATGCGGTGCTTGGGATCTCGGAGGTTCATCGGCTCCCCTTTCGCCTGTGCATGCGAGCGAGCAGCTTGCGAGCCCGGCGGAGCCGGCTGGCGGCGGTTCCGAGGTGCAAGTGCAGCACGCTCGCGATCTCGGCGCCTCCGTGGCCCAGAGCCGCCAGGGCGATCACTTCTCGCGCCCAGAACGGCATCTGCCAGAGCGCGAGGAGCGCCTCCATCTCGGCGCGCGCCTGGAGTTGCGCCTCGAGATTCAGGCCCACGACCTGGTGCAGAAGGCCGAGCGGCTCCTGGTGCAGGACCTCGTGACGCACGTACGCGCTGCCGAGGTAGTGGGTCGCCTGCCGCCACGCGACACCGCGGAGCCACCGGCGGAGCACCTGCCGAGCGTTCGCGGCTGGGTCGGGCCGATACCGACCCGCCTCGATGGCCTTCCACGCGCCCAGGACGACAGCCTGCGCGACGTCGGCGCTGTCACGCGCGGGGACGCCGCAGGAGATGAGCGTGGCCACGATGAAGGTCCGCTCCGCCATGACCGCAGCGATGCTCGGTCGGGCCGGGGGATGTGGCGCGGCGGGCGGGCGGTGGGCCCCTTTCCGCCCGCGGCTCACCTACCCCTCTCGGAGGTGCGGTGGCGGTCAGCCGCTCCGGGCGCGCTCAACCGGCTGCATCCCGTGGTGCCGGTCGCCTGGGCCGCGCGGCTGGCCATGGCTGGCGACGAGCGGTGCGGGTCGGCAGCAGTGTGCCGGCAGTTTCGCGCACGGACGCCCATAGGTCCGGCGGGCGAGGAGCGGTAGCCGTACAGCCCCAGCAGGTTGCGGGGTGCGGCGGGCAGCCGGATCGCTTCGGTGTCGGTCAGGGAAGGCGGACGGGAACGAGGGCACCGGCGCGATGGCGCACGGCCCCCTTGGCCCGCGGACAGCGGGCGGATTACAATCAGCATGTCGCAACCTCGGTCCTTGAGGTTTCGGCCACGCAGCCCGGGCGATTGGCGTCGCCGCGGGCTGCACTACTTCAAGCGGAGATGAGCACGCTGCTACCTCACAGGGAGACTGCAGCCCGCAAGAACCGCACGAGCAGCAAGAGTGCAGCTCCGGGACCAGCCCGAAGCTGCGTAGTCTCAGTCCTCCTCAGGTAGCATGATGGTGATCACGGGCTCGGCATTGTCACCGGGACCGCAGACCGCCTTGAGCTCCACAAGCGACGGCTTGGTGGAGTCGGTGACCACGTACAACGAGAAGATGATCTCGTTTGCTTCCGGTGCGCGCTGGGCCGCCGCGCGGAACATCCAGAGAACATCCCAGAGTCTGCCGCGCTCGTCGTTGCGGGCCCGCAGCGCAGCCGGCGTCAGCATCACGTAGCGGTCCCAGACGGAGTGCGTCACGGCGACGGGAAGCTTGATCCCCATCTCCCGGGCCGTTGACGTCACGTCCCTCAGGGTGCCATCCGCGATGGCCTGGGCGCGCGTGTACGCCTCGATGACCTCGAACTCGAGCTCGTCGTTGTCCGGCATCTTGTTTTTCTCCGGTTGGGATTACGTGGCGCCGGCCAGGAGAGAGACGCTCTCGCCTTTCGCGAGCTCTGCGCCGCCGAGGCGCATGTAGTGCGCGGCCTTGGCCCGTAGCGGTGAGGTCTCGGGCACCTCGCACTCGATGGCCACCGTCCAGAGCCGCACCCCGAGCGCCAGACCCTCGCGGAGGGCCGCTTCCTGAGCCGCCTGGTCCCCGTCCACGCCGTCGGTGACGAGGATGATGTCGGCGCCCTGGTGGCCCCGCTGGGCGAGTTGTCGGACCTGCTGCACGGCCATGCCGAGCGCGAGGCCGATGGCCGTTCCCCCGCCGAGGAAGTGACGCACCATCCGCAGCACCGCCTCCGTGTCGCCGGGCTTGATGGCCTGGACCACGGTGGAGGTCGAGTAGTGAACCACGGCGGCCGGCCGCTTCTCGTCGAACGCGACCCGGCAGAGCGCGACCGTCGCGGCTTTCGCCCACTCGTTCCGGGCAGCATGCATGCTACCGGACTCGTCTAGCGCGATCACCAGCGGCCCCTTCGACTTCTTTGCCTCGCCTCGGACGGCGTACTGCGCGGCCCGCCGGGAGGCGATCCGCTCCAGGACGACCGTCTCCAGGACGGGCTCCATGAGCAGCACCTGCTCGGCCGGTAGCAGACGGGACACGTCGTTGCCCTGCTCGACCGAGTAGACTTCCGCGGGCACGCCGTGGACCCGGCTGGCTCGAGCCCCTCGCAGTGCCGCGTACATGCGGCCAGCGAGGC
Source organism: Sorangium sp. So ce1036 (assembly GCF_051369805.1). NCBI lineage: Bacteria > Pseudomonadati > Myxococcota > Polyangiales > Polyangiaceae > Sorangium > Sorangium sp. So ce1036. Next base: position 172,458 of record NZ_JBBMOX010000002.1, on the reverse strand, counting down.
GTGCGATGCGCTCGATCTGGTGGAGGTCCCCGTGGGCGAGTTCGACATCGCGCGCGTGGGTCCACGCCGCGCTGACGTCCCAGCCAAACCCCCCGGCCAAGTGCTCGGTGCGCCGGGCCTGCGCATCGAAAGCTGCCCACCTCTCCCGGGCGACGCCGCGCAGTTCGAAGGGCGACGCCCTGGGGGGCAGGGCAGGGAGGCAGGCCCACAGCCGCTCGAAGGCGTATGCGGCCGCTACGTCGTCGGACGCGAGCAGCGCGGCGTGCTCCACCGGCGCGGTGTCCTGCACCGCCTCGGCGAAGGAACCCGCGAGCGGCTCGCTCCCTGCTCCGACGATGGCGTTCCAGAGGTCCCCGGCGAGCGCCGCATCCTGGTCCGCTGCGACTGCCACGGCGCGGTGTGCGCGCCGAGCCTGGAGGAAGGTCCCCATCGCGACCTCCTACAGGGCGTAGCGCTTCGCCAGGTCGGCCTTGAGCGCGTCGTGGACCTTCTTCAGCTCGTCGAGCTTCGGCTGGATGCGCGCCTGCGCCCGGCGGGACACGCCCTCCTTGAGCTGCTCCTGCACTCGCTTGGCCGCATCGGTGATGTCGGCAGCGAGCTTGGGGAGCGCCTCCAGGTAGGCCGCCGCCTCCGTGGGCCGGTGGGCGTAGGCGCGCAGGGCTTCGTCCACGACCGTGATCGCCTTCGCCACCGCGCTCCGGTCCACCGTGTCGAGTACGGCGACAACGCGAGCGCGGTCGTCGGGCTTCTGCCAGAGGCCGTACCGGAGCACGGCGAGGTGGTCCAGCTCGACCTCGGCGCAGTCGTCGAGCCAGGCGGCGGCGCGGAGCACGCGGGTGAGCGCGATCCAGCGCCGGTCGGAGACGACGATCCCGTTGGCCTTGAGCTCGTTCCGGATGCGGAGGAGCTCCTGCACGATGCGCTCGGGCAGCGCCACCCGGCCGACGTCCGTCCGAGCCGCGTCCCACTCGGCGAGCTTGATCTGGGCCGACGCCGTGTAGGCGGGCGGCGTCGCGACGAGCTGCATCCAGGTGGCGTCCGCCTGCACGTACTCGACCAAGTCACGCAGTAAGAAGCGGTCGTACACCGCCGCCAGGTTCTCCTCCTCGGGCAGCTCGTTCGAGGCGCCGACCAGCATCCGCAGCGGAATCGGCCGGCCCTTGTAGAGCCGCTCGTTCATCGCCGACAGGAAGGCGTTGAGCACCGAGTCGGACCCCTTGAACACCTCGTCGAGGAAGGCGCACTCGACCCCGGCGAGCCGGCCGTCGAGGTTGCGCTCCCAGAGGTCGTTCTTCAGGGCGCTGAGCTTCACCGGGCCGAAGTACTCGTCCTCGGTCCCGAACTTGGTCACCAGCGTCTGGAACTTCCGCGCGTCCGGAAAGCACGACAGGAACCCGAAGAACAAGGCGCTCTTCGCCGTGCCCGGAGGGCCCACCAGCAGCGCGTGATTGCCCGAGAGAGCAGCGAGCAGGATGCACTCGACCGCGTTCTCGCGCTCCCGGAAGGCGGCAAGCAAGCTGTCACGCACGGTCCGGAACCTGTGCCGCACAGAGGCCACATCAATCGAGTTGTTGGTCGTCGACTTCATCATCACCTCGTGTATCTGCGCAGCGGGTACGCCGCGCCGGTGCCTCGCCGTGGTGTCACCCACGGCGAGGCGTCTCCCCATCGACAGGCCCGGCCTTCTCAGTCGTTGACCACAGGGATGGTGAACGACACGCCATCTCCGCCGTCGAGCTGAAGCTGGAAGCTGTGCTGGAGCTCTTTGACCCGCGCGGTGATCCGATCGGCGACTCCGGCCAGGACGCCTCGGTAGAGCTCGGCCTTGGCCGTGAGCTCCTTGCAGAGCTCGACCCGCCGCGCGAGCGCGTTCTGGCGCATGCCCTCGGACGCCGCCTTGTCGAGATCGGCGATGAGCTCCGTGACGTCCGCCTCCAGCGCGCCCTGCGCGGCCGCCCTGGCGACGGCGACGTTGTCGGGCGCGTCGTGCATCTCGATTCGGATCGGCGTGACGCCGAGTTGCTCGAGGCCCGGCCGGAGCCGGAGCCAGGCGCCGCAGGTGGACGGCGGCAGCAGGTAGAACCCGCCTCGATCCCGCAGCGGAACGCCGGAGAGCGCCTTGGCCGTCGCCACCATGGCGAAGGAGATGTCGCGCGTCTCCGCGTGCGTGACGAGGTGGTTCCCGTGAGCGGCCATGGCCTCGGCGTGCGCGAGCGCCTCAGGGATCGAGGACGCGCCGTCGGGCGGCAGGCCCACGATGGTGCCCGTGTGCCGGTCGACCCGGGTACGAGCGCCGCAGACGTACTCGTCGCCGGCCTCGCCGTCGCGGGTCCTCTGCACGTAGATGCCCACCGCGGCGCTCGTGTCGCCCTTGGGCCGCGCGAAGGGCCGGACGAGGATGCCGGCCGGGCGCTTCACCTCGGCCGCGGCGCGCGAGAGCGCGGTGGCCGGATCCATGTCCGGGATGAGGTGGCCGAGCCCCTCGGTCGCGAAGACGCGGCGCGCGGCCTCGCGCGTCACGTCGATGCGGTCGGTGTTCCAGGAGATGAGATCGCCGATGTGGCGACCTCCCGCGGCAGCGAGCCGCCGCTGGGCGCGCTCGAGCGTCGCCGGTGCGCTGTTCATGGTGTGGACTCCTTGTCGTGGAGAGTGAGTGTGTGGTGGCGGAGAAGAAGCGGGCGCTGCGCGGAACGACCCGCACGCTGCCCAGAGCAACGGTCCACCAGAGGACGATGGACCGCGGTGATTGCTAGGCCGAGAACGCAGCTTCGGTGAGCGCCTCGGCGAGCCATCCCGTGGTGCGAGCGGCAGCGGGCGCTGCGTTCGCGGGCACCGGGCGTAGGGCGTCCTGGCTGCGATCCCCCGGGGCGGCTGAAGCCGGAGCTGGCCGGTGCTTCCTGACGGCAGGAGCCGGGATGCTGACGTGAAGGACGTGGGCGGACTCGCTGGCTGGCACCACCTGCGAGTAGAGGCTCAGCCCGCCCCGCCCCTGACGCCAGCGAAAGTGGAGCCCAGCCCGGTCCACCCAGCTCACCAGATCCGCGAACTGCCTCGGAAGTACATCTGCCACCTCGACCAGCTTCTTGCGGGGCAGATGTACCGCGAAGGCACGGCTCATCAGGCTGATGTGCTGGATCGTCACATCTGCGAGCAGGTCGCCGAGGAGGAGGCTCATGTCCAGCAGAGCCGCGCTTTCCCGCCAAACTGCCGTCATGGCAAGCCGCTGGGCTGCCGCTAAAACAGCATCGCGACGGGCAGTCTGACGACGTAGCGCGCGGGCTTCAGCTCGTTGCTGGAGGAGCGCGCGGACCCGTGGAGCCGCTTCTTCGTCGAGCCGGCCGGCCAGCGCCCGGAGCTCGCCGGCGTCGACGCCGAGCAGGACCGCGAGCTCCTCGTCGTGCTCGGCGACGTAATCCCCGACGTTGTGCGACCCGGGCTCGAACGCGCGAAGAACGCGCTCCAGCCCTGCCAGGCCGCTACGCCGCCCGGCCATGGACGATCACGCCCTCGTCGGGATTCGTGGGCTCCGGGAGGTCCAGGTCCGGCGAGGGCACCGGAAGCTGGTCGGTCCGCTTCTTCGCCTTGACCAGGTCGCGGGCGAAGTCGTGATCGGGGCTGTTGCCCAGCGCGGCGCGCCGCAGCCGCCGGGCGACGGCGAACGGATTCATGCTGCGCGGCACGCGCAGGGAGGCGGTGCCGAGCGACAGGAGCAGACGGCGCTCAGCGAGGGTCGAGGGGCGGAGCGTACGACCGTTGATGCGCATGAGATGTTCCTTTCTCTGAAAATGGAAAGGCGCCCGGAGCACGAGAGCTCGTGCCAGCGGGCGCCCTGCGGGGTCAGGATTTGCAAGAGGGGGCGTCAGCGCTGCTGTGGGCCAGCGCAGCGCGACGATGCAGTCGATATGTTCTGTCGGCAGTCTGCTTACTGGATGATGCAGAGGTCGAGCATGGAGCTGAACCCTCCGCCGCGACCTCCAATGATGATGTGGTCGACCAGAGGAATACTCACGAGTTCAGCAGCCCTCTGCATCGCCTTCGTGAGCGCGATGTCCTCCGGACTGGGCATCGGATCCCCGGACGGGTGGTTGTGCACGAGGACGAACGCGCTGGCGCCGGCACGGATGACCGGCCGCAGCGCATCGGCGACGGTGAGCGCGGCGCCGTGCCTCCCGCCCCGAGCCAGGTCGAGCTCGGCCATGAACTCGTTCCGGCCGTTGAGCGCGATGCCGAGCATCACCTCGTAGACGAGCCCGCCCAGTCGGTCAGCATAGATGCGGGCGATGTCCGCCGAGCACGAGAACTTGTGCTTCGGCAGCGAGGGGTAGCCGCTGCGGACGAGTTGCTGCAACGCCAGCACGGCGCGGCGCTGGACCTTCGTGAGCCGGAGCTGCTCCAGCTCGTGCTCGCTCAGGTCTCGCCAGCCGCCAGGGGCGCGGGCGAGCCGGTCCGCGATGCGCCCGCTGCGCAGGACGGTGCGGAGCAGCTCGGCCTCCGGTGCCGCGAGGTCGCCCCTGATCGGCCCGCCTGGGTGCTCAGCTGCAACGCCAACCTCACCGCGGCCAGCCCGCATGGCCATCGCGCCAGTAGGGCTCGTCATCCTCGTCGAACAGCGACCGCTGGCCGTACGGCGAACCGTAGCGCGGCGTGCTGGGCGGCGCAGACGGGCCCATGTGGATGCGCGGCGCCGGGCTCTGTCGTGCGGCGAGCATGAAGATCGGCCGGTTCCGGTCGACGATCAGGATGCCGGTGAACGCTGCGCCGTCGGCGCTGAAGACCTCGACACCTGGAGGCGGGGTTGCCGCCTCCCGGAGCCAGTCGAGCATCTCCGCGGCCTTTGGCACGCGCCGGGGCCGACCGTGCCGGAGCAGCTCCAGCAGGGCCTCGCCGATCAGCTCGCTCACCGCGACGGCCAGAGCGCCTCCGATACGGCCGCGACCAGGAGGCCGGCGACCGCGGCGGCGGCGCCCTTCTTCACGGACTCGTTCGCGAACACGCGGAGGACGTAGGAGGAGACAGCGGACGTGGTGTTCTCGTTGTTCTGGGACATGGGGATCTCTCCTGAGCGCCGATGAGAGCGCGCTTCGATCTGGACGGAACGGAAAAGACGGCCCGGACGAAGGGTCGCGGTGGACAGGGGCAGCGTGGGCGACTAGCCCACGCAGGCGAGGAGCACCTGCGCGGCCATCGCGAGGACCGCCGCGGTGATGCGCAGCACTTTCACGAGGAGCTTGTGGTTCTTCATGGACGTGAATCTCTCAAGCGGAGACCTCCTTCATCAGTATTATCCCCTGTAATTCCAAGTATTTGCACCCGACGGGCCCGCGACTGCCCGTGCACGATGGCCACGAGACGCGACCCGGATGCGCTGCGCCTGAGGTATTCCCACGGCAAGGAGCCAAGCGATGCGAAAGGATGACCGCGAACCGAAGGCGAGCCGCGCGGAGCGCGCGCTCCAGAAGATGACCTCGGCGCTCCGCAAGGAGTGCGACAGCATTCGCAAAGAGCTCGCGTCTACGGGAACCGACGACGCGAAGGTCAGGCATCGGCTGGGCATCCTGGTGAACGCCATCCGGAAAGAGCCCAACAAGTACGGGCAAGGCGGCGTCGAGCAGCTGGCCCGCGCGCTGGGCTTCGATAAGACACTGCTCTACCGGCACGCGAAGGTCGCCGAGTGCTGGTCGTCGAGGGAGCTTTCCGAGCTCCTTCGGCGGAAGAGCGTGACCGGGCTCCCGATCAGCTTCTCGCACTTGCAGCTCCTCGTGACGGTCACCGACCCCACGAAGCGCGAGGAGTACATCGAGACCGTCCTTGCCGAAGGACTGTCGGTGCGCGACCTGGGGCGGCGCCTCAATCCCGCAGCGGTGAAGGCATCGAGGAAAAAGTCTTCGCAGCCCGACGCGGAGCACGCCCTGCGCGGCCTTCAGACGACGCTAGAGATCTGGACCGATCGGGTGGATCTGCTTGAGGCCGAGGTGCTGCCTACGCTGGGCAGCGCGCCGCCCTCGCTGGAGCTCCGGTCGAAGTACGAGCAGGCGCTCGCGCAGCAGCAAGCGTTCGTCGAGCGCGTGAACAAGCTGGGCGCACAGATCGGCGCCTGGCTCGCATCCGGAGCGGAGGGGGCCCCAGCTGAGGCTCAAAACGACGCGAACGCCGATGAACACGCCACGGCGGCAGAGTAGCCACGCTCGCGGGGGGCTCGAAGTCAACCGGCCGGATTGTGGAGACGTTTCGACTTTGTGGACAGGGTGGCGCCTCGGCCACCGTCCGCACATAGAACCGGAAGCAGCACATGCAGGGCACCGGCATCCAGTGGTGCGACGACACCGTGAACCCGACCATGGGCTGCGACGGCTGCGAGCTCTGGGGTCCGCAGCGCAAGTCCTGCTACGCCGGCGTGCTGCACGAGCGCAAGGGCGGGCGGCATCCGGGGTTCGCGCCGTCCTTCGATCGGGTGACGCTGTTCGCGGGGCGCATGGCGAAAGCGGCGAGGCTGTCGGATCTTCGTGACCGGGGCCGGCTCCACAAACCCTGGCTGGATGGCTCGCCGCGCCTGATATTCGTCTCCGACATGTCCGACGCCCTCTCGAGCGCGGTCTCGTTCGAGTACCTCGAGCACGAGCTCGTCCGCAACGTGACCAGCCCCGAGGGGCAGCGGCACCGGTGGCTCTGGCTGACGAAGCGGCCCCATCGCATGGCCGAGTTCTCGGCGCAGCTCCGCGCGTGGGGCATCCGGTGGCCCTCCAACCTCTGGGCAGGCACGAGCATCACCTCGGCCGCGATGACGAATCGCATCGACGCGCTACTCGGCGTCGGCGATAAGTCGACCTTGCGGTTCCTCTCCGTCGAGCCGCAGGTCGAAGCGGTCGACCTGGACGCGTGGCTCCCCACGATCGACTGGGTCATCCAGGGAGGTGAGTCTGGGGAGGATGCCCGCCCGTTCGACGTCGCGTGGGCGCGAACGCTGCGCGATGCCTGCCGGCGGGCGAAGGTGCCGTATTTCCTGAAGCAGCTCGGCGCGAACGTCCTCCTCGACCACAGTGAGCTCCAGCTCCGCGATCGGCATGGGGGCAACTGGTCTGAGTGGCCCGACGACCTGGTGAGCCGACATGTGCCGACGGTACTTCTCCCCGGTGTGCGAGTCCGACCCGAGATCACACAGAAGGCGTTTGGGAAATTCAGCAGGGGGCGCATGCCGGCGCGATGAACGTCGTCCACTCAGCCGCTCTGCGGTCTCGGCAAATCACATGCGACGCCTTCGTCGACCCTTGTGCTCTGCGCAGCGAGAGGCCTTGCGCTCGAAGAGTCCGCGGTGCTGGTCGCGCTCGGGGCGCACGTGTCCCGCGGCCGGGTGCCGGAACTGGCGTCTGAGAGCGACAGGAAGGCCATGAGCTCGCGGAGTGTGAAGGGGCGTGGGAGGTCGTCTTCCAGGCACAGCTCGGGATCGGCAGCGCTCACATTGCCCGGGCGAGGCACGAACTCGCCGTTGTAGCGTGTGGGGGCGGCGGCGGATATGGCGGAGCGAGGTGGTCTCGCACTCCTGCAGTTCAAGACATTCTGTATGACTGGCACCTACATCGCGCTCTCGGGAAGACGACGCTCTGCTGCCTCGAGGAGTCGGTCGAGCTCGGCGCTGGGCTGCAGGAGACGGAGCGCCGGGCGAGCACGTTTCCGCTCGTCGCGGCTGTCTTCATGGACTCGCTGACGCGGCTTGGATTGGTCCAGCAGGGGACGCATATGGGGCTCTCGCGCCCGATCACCAGTGGAGCCGCAGGCTGCGCGCAGGAGCGGTCCGTCTGCGATCGGGGGCAAGGCTAGACGAGCCCCGGTCAGCGGGCCGAGCAGCCCACCCAGCGAACCCGACGGGTGCCCCCTCCTGAGGTTCACGCGGGGGTGGCAGTGGCATGGCACCTCGCGTCAACGTCGACGTGTCGGGCGAGATGTGCCGGCTAGCGGGCACATTGTAGCAAGGCTGGTCCAGACCGAAACGTGCGACGGGCGCGTCTTTCACCAGTCCTCGTGCTCCTGCTCGAACGATTCGGCCGTCCTGGCCCCGCGAACCGCGGATCCAGCAGCGTCCAGGGGGCGAACAGCGGCTCGCCCTTCACGCTGAGGCGCCGGCAGCGACGTGCCCCGCCGCCCCAGCGGCCCACTTGCGTCGGGGAGCAGCCGCGTGGTTCCATCGGCGGCCCTTCGACCTCCGGACACAATGCCTTCCAAGACCTCGCAAGCTACCGAAAAGTCCGTCGCCCCCGCCCGACGCCGCGCCAGGGAGCGCATCCAAGAGGAGCCGATCGAGCCGGAGCCGCAGAACGCCGACGAGGCCGACGATGCGAGCGAGGACGTCGTCCCGCAGGGCCAGATTGTATGCGCGCTCACCGGCGAGCTCTTCAATGACACGCCCGAGGAGCAGACGCTCCAGTCCTTCATCGACCAGCTCGAGCGCGAGTACGGCGTGGATCCGAAGGACATGGCCCGTGACGTTACCGTTGAGGTCGTGCTCGAGGAGGGCGACAAAGAAAAACGCAAGCGGCGCAAGGTTTCTCTCGCGGTGTACGATCAAGGCAAACCGCACACGATTGAGAACCTCATCCGGGTCGTGCTGATCGCCAAGGCCGGCACCAAGCCGGACAGGAAGGCGCTCGACGCGCTTGAGGACGTGCTCTCCGCGATCCCCGGGACACGGGCGCGGGTGTTCGGGCTCTGGACCAACGGCGAGTTGATGGAGTTCCGCCTGCGCACGTTCGACAAGAAGTTCGGCCATGCGCAGTTCACGGAGCTCACAGACTTCCCTGCGCCCGACGAGAGCCTCGAGGACCTCGAGAAGGCCGAGCGTCGCCCGCTGCGCATCGCCACGAAGGACTCGCTCGTGCGCACCTTCAAGCGCTGCCATGACTACCTGTACGGGAACCGGTCGATGGACAGCAAGAAGGCCTTCTGGCAGCTGCTCCAGCTGATCTTCTGCAAGATATACGACGAGCAACAGAGCGCGAAGCTGTTCTTTGTCGGTGCGACCGAGGCCAACAGCGACGCGGGGCTCAAGCGCGTGCACGAGCGCATCGATACGCTGTTCGCCAAGACCAAGGCGGCGTTCGATGACGTGCTCGAGTCCACCGACCGCCTGGAGCTGACCGACCGCGCGCTGGCGTTCATCGTCGGCCAGCTCGGTCGGTACAACTTCCTCGGCACCGACGCCGACGCGAAGGGCCTCGCATACGAGTCCATCACGTCCACCACGCTCAAGCGCGAGCGTGGGCAGTTCTTCACGCCGCGAAACGTGATCCAGATGATGGTGCGGATGATCGATCCGAAGCCCGGCGAGCGGGTGCTCGATCCGGCGTGCGGCAGCGGTGGGTTCCTCGTGGTGGCGCTGAACCATGTTCGCCGCGAGCTGCTTGCAGCGAACACGGACTACCCGGACCATCCCGTGCCGAGTGAGCTGAAGAGGATTGAGAAGAAGTTGCGCGACTACGCGACGAAGTGCCTGTTCGGCATCGACGTGGACGCGGATCTCCGCAAGGCGGCCCGCATGAACATGGTGATGAACAACGACGGGCACGGGAATATTTTCAGCTTCAACAGCCTGGAGTTCTGGGCCAAGGGCACCGAGGAATCCGCCGATCGGGAGCGGTTCAAGAAGTCCGTCAAGGCATTTGAAGGGCAGTTTGACATCGTGTTCACGAACCCACCGTTCGGATCGAAGATCCCTGTGGACGACCCGAAGGTACTCGAGATGTATGAACTCGGGCACCAGTGGCGTCGGCAGGATGGGCAGTGGGTGAAGGGAGCAGTGCAGAAGAAGGTCCCGCCCGAGATACTGTTCATCGAGGCGTGCTGCAACTTCCTCAAGCCCGGCACTGGGCGCATGGCGCTCGTGCTGCCTGACGGTATTCTTGGCAACCCGGGCGAGCAGATGGAGGGTGTGCGGGCCTGGATGCTGCGCGAGATGGAGTTGCTTGCCAGCGTCGACCTCCCCGCTGAGGCCTTCCTGCCGCAGGTATCGGTGCAGGCGAGCTGTGTGTTTTTACGCCGTCGGCACGACGACGAAAAGAGGTTCACCGGCGGCAAGGGGCCGAACCAGCGACCGGTGTTTATGGCCATCGCCGAAAAGGTCGGCCATGGGCGGCGCGGCGAGAAAGTGTACCTGCGCAAGCCCGATGGTGAGGAGAAGTTCGAACCCACAACCATTATCCGACGGTGGGAGCGCGATGGAGAGATGCGCACCGATAAGCTTACCAGGCTCGAGAAGATATTGGCGGATGATCTGCCGTGGATTGCCGCTCAGTACCTTGCTGCCGCACACCAGGCTGCGATCGGGGGCGGGTGATGCCGGCGGCGTTCTTTGCGGAGGTTCAGCCGACTGCGCTGCGGGCGCTCAACTACGCGCCCGAGGTCGAGCGGTTCAAGGCCGCGCGCGCACGCCATCGATGCGTCCCTCTAGGTTCGTTGGTCCGCGACATGGGGACAGCCTATCGGAGAATTTTTCAGCGTGTAGAGTGCGACCCCGACGCCGGTGTTGAACTGCTCGGACAGTCAGACATGTTTTCGGCAGAGCCGGTGGGTCGATGGATTCGACCAGATGGTATTCGTGGTATCGACGATCAATTGATCATGCCCTGGCAGGTGCTTTTTGCCGGTGTAGGAACGCTTGGTGAGAACGAGCTTTTTGGCCGCTGCATCCTCGCCGATGGTCGGCTGAAGGGAAGGATTATTGGCTCGGACGCAGTGGCGCTGAACTTCGCCGAGCCGGGGTCAGCGCTCGCGTGCTTCGCGTATGCATTCTTGTGCTCGCGGACCGGGATCCGCGCAGTGCGCGCCACCGGCTACGGTACGAAGCTGATGAGCCTGCGGTTGGACTTCCTGCGAAATCTTCCCATCCCGCTTGGCACCGATGAGCAGATTGAGCGCGTGGGTCACCTCATCCGGATGACCGTTGGACAGCGCGAGACTTACGCGCGTCACCTCAGTGAAGCGCGTGCCCTGCTGAGCAAAATCGATGGATTTACGGAGGCTCAAGCAATGTGCGAGCACCGCGAGGCTCGGTGCGTGCGATGGGACGGACCGCTGACAACATTTACCGCTTGGACGTATGCGTCTGCGGGCGAAGCGCTCTCATACCTCGCAGGGCGATGGTCTGGGCGACTCAGCGACGTTATCGAGGATGATGGGATATTCAACGGAAACCGCTTCGCTCGGACGAGCTGTGACCATCCTCACGGCATCGACCTGCTCTCACAACGTGATGTTTTCCTCATCCGGCCCAGTCCGCGTCGCGTAACTCGCCCGAGTTTCAGCGATCGCGTCCTGCTGGCACGACCATTCACCCTGCTGGTGGGTGGTGCCGGCACGCTCGGTGAGGGAGAACTATTCGGGCGCGTCGAAATGCCAGGGGAAGATTGGGCGGGGTTGGGCATTTCCCAGCATCTGCTCCGTATCTTCCCGCGTCGCGAGCACGCCGCCCTAGCATTCGCGTTTCTTTCGAGCATCGTTGGGTTCCGTCTTTTGCGCAGCACGGCCGTCGGGACAAAGATCCTGAGTCTCCGACCGGATCTTCTGAGGGCGCTCCCTTTTCCTGATGTCACAACCAAACTTACCGCGTCGCTAGAAAACAGCGTGAAAGCGGCCCTCGAGGCTCGCGCATCGGCGGCATCGGCGGAGCGCGAGGCGGTCCGCGTCATTGAGGAGGAGGTATTGCCCGCATGGCTCGTGTAATCGTCCTCCCTGGGACTGAGGGGCCCGTTGGCCGTTTCGAGCAGCAAGTCGTGGAGCATCTTCGCGCCACGCTGCCCGACGGCTACGTCTTGCTGCCCAACTTCACCGTGAAGCAGCAAGGTCACGACGCGCTCGAGTACGACGCGGTCGTGCTCGCTCCGCATGCTATCTATGTGCTGGAGGCGAAGGAGTGGATCGGCCGCCTCTCTGGGGACGACACGGAATGGCTGGTCAACCAGACGCCGCGCGCCTGCCCGCTGCCGACAGTCAACCTGAAGGCCAAGGTACTCAAGACGGTGCTCGCGTTGCCAAAGGGCGTCTGGGTAGCGCCGCTCTTCGTCGTACCGGATGGCATCACCCTCAACCTTACAGGCGGCTGGGCGGATAGCGTCGCGAAGCTCGGAGACGCGCCGGCGTTCATCAAGGATACACACCGGTTGCACAGCTCAGGGAACCACAGCGCACTCGTGGGCACCTGGCTGGAGAAGCTACGGGGCAACGCCGGCCGTCGGCAGCGTGGCTCCCGGAAGCGTTTTGGCGGGTACGAGACCACCGAAATTATCCAGCTCAGCGAGCATACGGACGAATATAAAGCCCGTCGCTGCCTGGTGGACGATCCGCGTCCCTACCGCGTGCGCACATGGTACCTTGACCCGTATCTATCCGAAGATGCGCGGAAAAAGCGCCTCGAGGTGATCCGACGCCCGACGGTGGCGGTCTCGCAAATCGGCCCTCATGACCATCTGCTCCAGATCTTGCACTTTGACGAATTGCAGGACGAGCACCTCTTCTACGAGGTCACCGAGTGGTCCGACTACGGCACGCTACATGGGTACCTGCGCAACATGGAGCGTGAGAGGCTCACGCTGCGTGAGCGCCTCGAGATAGCGCTCGGCGTCGCGCTCGCGCTCGACGCAGTGCACGGCAAGGGGCTCGTGCACCGCAATCTATGCCCCGAGACGATCCTCATCGGCTTCGATCGCAAGGCGCGGCTGACAGATTTCGACCGCGCATGGCTCGACCGTCCCAACGCGCTGACCGTCTACGACTCCGTTCGTACACGCAACGAGGCGTACCTGCCGCCGGAGCTGGAGAACCCGCTTGATTACGATTTTGATACATCGTCGGACATGTACTCGTTTGGCGTCCTGCTCTACGAGTTACTCGTCGGAAACGTACCCTTTGCGAAACCCGCCGAAGCACGCGCCGCGCACGGGCGGCCGCACGAGCTTCCCAGCGCACAGCGGTCCGGTCTCACCGCTTCGCTGGACGACCTGATCCTGCGGTTGCTAGAAGTCGACGAATTCAAGAAGCGGCCCAGCGCGGCAGAGGTCGTGAAGGTGCTGCGCGCCGAGCTCGACGGATCCCAGGCCAGCCGCGGAGATGGCGAACGGTCCGCCGCGGCGCAGACCGCGAACTTCGATGAAGGCAGCATCGTCGACGGCGTCTACCGGATCGAGAAGCGTCTCGGCGCTGGCGCGTACTCGGAGGTGTACCGGATCTACCACCTCGACCACGAGCGCACCTATGCGATGAAGCTGCTCAAGGGCCTCGACCAGGCTGAGAGCGCAGTGCACGAGCTTCTGACGGGCTTTCAGCTCCCGCAGCACCCCCACATCGCCCGGATCATATGGCAGGACCGTCTCAGGCAGCCCCCCCACACGCCGTACGTGCTGACCGAATACGTTGAGGGCGAGACGCTCGAGGCGTACTGCTCGGGACGCAAGGTGCTGCACCTCCGGGACGTGCGCGACGTGGGGCTCAAGCTCCTCAGCGCGCTCGCGGCGATCCACCCAGACGTTGACCGGATCGAGGCGCTTAAGGAGCGGCTGCGTGCCGGTGAGGCTGACGAGAGCGAGTATGACGAGCTCGGCTGGCTCGAGCAGAAGGGCGGCATTCTCCACCGGGACATCAAGCCAGCGAATATCATGCTTGCGATGCCCGAGCGCGAACCGAAGTTCATCGACTTCAACATTGCCGCCAGACTTGACGAGGCGAAGGGCTTCGGAGGCACGCCACGCTATTGGGCACCGGATCGCGGAATTCCCAACTGGCAGCCGCACCACGATCTCTTCTCCTTGGGCATCGTGGTTTACGAACTGGTGCTCCACCAGCATCCGTACCCCGAGGATCTTCCAGGGAACGGCGAGCCGATTCATCCGCATGACCTCGAGCATGGGCGTCTACTCAGCCGTGAATTCGCTGACTTCCTGCACAGGGCGGTGCAGCCTTCCGGTGTGGACCGATTCCGATCGGCACAGGTGATGGCCTCTGCACTGCGTGCGATCGAGTCGCTGAACGCGCCGACGATATCAGCACCCGGCGACGATGACTTTCCCCTGGAACTTCGGCCCGAAGAGCAAGGGAAAAAGAACTATAACCCCTATGTCAGCCGGCTTCTGACGCTCTACAGCCAGGCGCGGTACACGAACGCCGGCACGCGTGGGCTCGACGACATTGGGCGCATCACCTACGTCCAGACGCGGCTCGACCGAGAGCTGGCGCCGACGATCCTTGATGGGCGCTTCCGCTTGGTGCTGATCTCCGGCAACGCTGGGGACGGCAAGACAGCCTTCCTCCAGCAGCTGGAGCGCGAGTTCGCGCAGCGTGGCGCAGCCGTGTCGGAGCTGCCATCAAAGAACGGTGCGAGCTGGACACACGAGGAGCTGCAGTATCGCTCGAATTATGATGGCTCGCAGGACGAGGGCGACCAGCGCAGCGACGATGTCCTAGCAGACTTCCTCGCGCCGTTCGAGGGAGAGCTTGGCAAAGTCCTCGAACACCGCCAAGCACGGCTCATCGCCATCAACGAAGGCCGCCTGCTCGACTTCCTCGAGCACAGTTCTCATCGCGGTAGGTTTCCGGGGCTGCGGTCTGCTCTGCTCGGCGCGCTGCACGAGGGGCTCGCCTTACCCGAGGGTATCCTGCTCGTGAACTTGAATCTGCGTGCCGTAGCTGTGCAGGGCCCCAAGGGCGAGCCGTCGCTCGTAGACGCGCAGCTTGACCGGATGTTGGGGCCAGCGCTGTGGAAGGCATGCGAGAGCTGCGAGCACCAGACGCGCTGCCCGCTAAAGCACAACGCCGATACGATGCGCGATCCTGCATCTGGCAAGGCAGTGCGTGAGCGTGTGCGGCGGCTCTACGAGATCGTGCACCTGCGCCGGCGTCAGCACATCACGATGCGCGACTTGCGTTCATCGCTCTCGTGGCTCCTCCTGCGCGACCATGGGTGCGACGATGTCGGGTTCTTGGTCAAGCAGTCCTCGCTGGATGCGACCGAGCAACTCGCACGACTCTACTACCCGGACGCCTTCGCGTCAGATTTCGAGCAGATAGTGGGTACGGTGGAAGATCGGCTCGTACGCCTGCTGCGCGAGACAGACGTCGGCCTGGTGGAGTCGCCCGGGACCGACCGGCGTCTGCACCACGAGCCGGATAAGGCCGTGGGATGGATGACCTTCGAGCAACGCGCGAAGCACGGGTGGGACGTCCTCATGCGGCTCCAGAGGAATCTCCCGCCGAAGGGCGAGATCGTGCACCTCACGGATGCCCTCGCTGAGCACCGGCACGCAATCGCCCGCTGGCGTCGCTGGGCGTACTTCGAGCGCCAAGACGACCGGTGGGAGCAGATGCTGCCGTACCGATCTCTGGGACTGTACGAGAAGGTTGCTATGGCCTCGGAGGGCGCAGCCGACGGCGAAAGGGCACGTGAGGATCTACGCGACTTGATCGTTGAGGCCATCTCACTCTCGGAAGGAGTGCGGCACACCGGCGTGCGGCGAGGGTACATTTGCCTGCGCGTCTCGCGCGCCAAAGCCGTCCACAGCCGAAGCTTTCGGTTGTTTCCGAAGGAGCGCTTCCGCGTCGAGGTCGTGCGCAGTGACTCGATGCGCCGCTTCCTTGAGATGGCGCCGGACGCCGTGCAGCTCGTGGCGGACGACAGGCTCGCGGCGCAACCCTCTCGCGCGCCGGCGACGCTCCGGCTGTCTCTGGACCTGCTCGAGATGCTCGAACTGATCCGGAGAGGGTACCGCCCAGGCCCGAGCGACATGCGAGGCCTGTTCGTGAACCTAATGATCTTCCGCAATGAGCTGTTGAATCTGCCCTTCGAGAGGGTGATGGTCACGCTCGACAACGAGCGGTTCTACGAGATCGCGGCGCGCACAACGGGGAAGGACGTGGTGTTCGAGGTGAACGAGGCGAGGCCCGTAGAGGCGGAATCGGGGGCACCATGAAGCTGGACAAAGAGGATCAGGAATTCCGCAATCCGAAGGTATTCCTGATCGACCCGAAGAACATCGACCTCGAGCGAGTGCTGGTGAACTTGTTCCTCCTGTTGCGCACGGAGGGGCAGCGCCACGCGGGCCGGAAAGCGTCGCAGGCCATCGAGTCGATGGACCACCAACAGCAGACCTTCGAGGGCGCCGCGGGCAGCCCCACCGTCCAGCAGCACCGCGAAGTAGTACGTGCTTGGCTAGAGAACGACGTTTTCGACCTGGTGAACCGGGGCAAGGCCACCGAGGCCGTGGCGTCGCTACGACCGCTCCACCTCGACGCGCACAAGATCCGCGTCGCGAAGCACTGCCGTAGCTACAATGTTGACGAGCACATGTATGCGATGCTCCAGTACGGGGAGCAGCAGACGGTCAAGGACCTGCGCGCGTACCTGGACCGAGGCCTCAGCCCACACGACCGGAAGATCGACCCATCAGCGGGGCTCGACCTCGAGACGCTCGCGGTCCTCAAGATGGTCGAGGGTAGGCCCGACCCGCTGAAGAGCAATGAACCGGTCGCGCCGACGGCGCCAACCTGCATTGGGCAATCGCGCGTGCTCTGCGACGATATTGAACGCCTGTTGGCGTACCGCGATGCGGTCCCTCGCGGCGTCATGATCGAGTACCTCAAGGTGGTGCTGGGGCTTCACACGGCTCTCTACGTCCTACGTCTTGCGCGGCAACTGACCGGATGGCGTCTCGACCACGAAGCTAATAAGGCATGCCTCGACTGCAAGGTCCACGGTGGGCTGGAGCGGCCGTTCGAGAGCTGCCCTTATCAGCAGAGCTTCGTCGTTGACGCTACGGGCAACCCGCGATCGCCGATGGCGCAGCTCGCCCGCGAGAGCGCGCTGTCCGAGTACGCACGGCTGACCGATTTGATCAAGTCCATCTTCACGTTCAACCAGCTGCTGCGCTATGCGCAAAACAAGCGGCCAGAGTTGAATGACCCGCGCAGGGTGCTCGAGCTGCTGAAGACCCCTCCGCCCACGTTCGACGCGTATTGGGAGTTTCGCCTCGACGAGATTCGTAAAAAGAACGAGACCGGCAAGGACGACGAGAAGGAGAGCATCTCCGCCGAGGAGGAGGCGCTGTTGTCCATGGGTCTTCCGCCATTCGAGACCCTGATCGAGCTAGTGACGCACGTACGCGCAAGGCACCACCGCGAGTACCTCGTCCAGCTGCTCGACAAGCTGCTCCAGAAGAACACGGACTTCGGTGCGCTCGCCCAAAGCAAGGCCCAAACCAACGACCGGCGGTGGGTCTTCGGGGGCCGGCTATTGGAAGTGTTCGTGCAGCTGGCGGTACTCAAGTGGAGCGAGAAGGACGGACGCAAGCTGTTCTTTAGCGAGCCGCTCTTGATCGAGGACTTCCTCGGTTGGCTCGAGGCTCGTTACGGCTTCGTCATTGCGGGCGCTCGGATCGAGGGAGGACGCCGGCCGATCACGGTCGAGGAGCACCGTGCGTTTCGCGACAATGTGCGGGGGCTCAAGGACCAGCTACGGGAGATCGGCTTCTATGACGATCTGAGCGACGCATACAACGCGCAGACGATCCGCCCTCGCTACCCGATCGATGAGCGCAAGGAGGTGAGATGATGGAATCTCTCACCGTCCTCCAGCGCGTCACCCAGGATGACCTCTACGAGTTCATCGCAGAGCAGTGCTTGCCGCACCTGCGCGATGAGCTGAGCGCACGTGGCAAGGCGCGGCGCCTGCGTGTGTCGGACCTACCGCTGCCCGTGATGGAGCGCCTAGCGCAGCAGCTCGACGGCGAGGGCGAGAAGAACAAGAGGTGGATGGCACGGGTGCTCACCGCCAAACCTACGCCGGAATTGTGGCGTGCGACGGCGACGAAGCTGATCGAGCTCCGGAATGTACTGACCGAGCCGCTGATCGTCTTCCTCCCGACCGGACTGCGCACTGCGGCGGAGGACTCGCTCGATGTAGCAACGTTCACCGAGATCCCGATCGCGCCGAGGACCGCCGATTTTGCGACTGAGCTACTCAAGCGGCTGCCCTCGAACCTGCGTATCCGTGTCGAAGACGCGTTCGAATTTCTTCGGAAAGAAAAGGTCATCCGGGTTCCTGATGCCGAGGTCGAATACCTGCTGACCGTGATCAAAAACGGTAGCACCCCTCAGGCAGCGGGCGGTGCGCTCTGCGTCTTTGGCCTGATCCCCGACTTCGCCACCTTCGCGGGGTCTGATCATAGGCAACGCCTCTCGCGCAATCAAAACATCAGTGCTCTTTTGGCCGACGTACGCAAGCCCCTGCAGGAGCGCATCGCCCGCCTCCGTGTCCAGGCGAATTCCGTGCAGAAGGACCTGTTCGTCTACTTGCGCAACAGGCATGCGGACGAAACGGCGAGCTGGACCTCGGAGATCGCCTGCGACACGAAGCATCGACACCTCGCGTTGGAAAAGTGGCCGTTCCTGGATACGCTCGAGGGCAAGGAGAAGCTGCGGCTCATCCTCGACCCGCTGGACTTGCCAGTACAGACGGCTGACGAGGTTGGCGGCGCCACACCGATGAAAGTGTGGGATTTAAAGAAGGAGAAGACCTTCAAGGTTTCGTTCTCGTCGATCCCCGCGCCGGCGCTGTTCGAGGCTTGGAAGAGCTTCCGCATCCAGCTACTTGAGATCAACGACGGTCAGCCCACCCCGGTTTGGACCAGCAACAACTTCCCGAAGCCAAAGACGAAAGCAAAGACCCGGAAGTTTTCGCGACAGCTCAAGGCTTCGGATCTCGAGACGTTGGCGGAGGGTTCATACTATCTGCGCATCGACGCGCTCAGCCAGGACGGCACGGTCCTCACTGAGATCGACACGACCAGCGCGACGCAGCGGGCGGAGAACGAGTCGGAGTTGTTCCTGCTCATGCGAGGTGACGTGCCGGTGGCTTCGGACCAGCCGCGCGCGGTGCGCACGATGTCGTTCTCCGACGCATGGTGCGTGGTCGCCTTGAAGGCCACAGAGGCAGATAAAGATGGGGAACCACTCCCCGCACGCGCTGAGCTGACGGGAGCCTGGGATCAGCCAGCGGGCGCTGCGGTGCGCGGCGACGTGACGTTCACGTTCGACAACCCGGGTGCCAACGGACTGACCATCGTGCTGCCTGGCTTGCTGCGCCAGCTCGAGTACGAGGTGCTCGAGCATCCCGAGCACATGGGGATGTACCGCTTGGAGCTCGCCGGGGTGCGCTCCCTGTCTGACGCCAAGCCCAAACGTCGCGTGACAGCTCCGGTGCCAACAGATCCGACGACGCAGGCCTTCCTGGTGGCTCGGAAGGTCGTGTTTGATGCGATCCTGGCGCAGCACGCGCGACGCAAGGGTGAAGGAGATGGAGACAAGCGTCGACGAGGCACTGTAGAGACGGTCGATCTGCTCGCGCTGCGCCCACTTATAGAATCATACGCCCAGGCCTTCGGGGCGTGGACGCGGGTGGCGCTCGCGGCCGACGGCCCTACTTCGTTGCGGAGGCTAATTAGCTCTCTCGACATCGCGGAGGTGCGGTGGCGTCCGAGTGGCGGCGATCCTGGGCGCGCGCTTTTGGTGGGACCGTTACACCCATTGCGGTTGCTCTGGCACCTCCAGCATGCCGTCATCGTTGACCAGGCGCTGATAGCGTGGCAGGCGAAGACCGAGCGTGCACCGTCGTGGAGGGAGTTCCTTGAACAACTCCGCCGGGGGCTTCTGCCGGCGAATCTGCCGATGGTGCTATTCGACGACGTAGGACGCGGATTCGTCGAGCGCGAGCACGTGACCCAGCACTGGTCGCTGTATCTACCGGACCGCGCCCAAGACGGCGAGAGGCTGGACCTCGGCACCTGCCGCGTCAACGCGCGCCGGCACCTTGGTGTGCGCGGGCGCTATCTTGAGTCAGCGGGGCTCTCCGCGCGCGACCTCGCGGTGCGCGTCATCGAATACATTGAGCAGCACCCATACGTGGAGCAGTTGCGGATTAATGTATTTAATCCAGGAGACGGGCAACTCGTGGCAGACATGCTCCGTGGCGTCGAGGCCACACGGTTCATGCTCCCCGGAGCGCTGTCGCAGCCGCCGTCACTCCGCTACGCGGTGCAGATGTTCGCCGGTGCTGATCACGTCGACGAGACAGGCGAGGCGCTCGACGCGCTTTTGGATCCCGAACGCCAGGTCGCCGAGACCGACGAGTTCACACTCGGGTCCGGCAACCATCTCCTTCCGAAGCTGCTCGTCGCGCGCAGCACCGTCGACGAGTTCCTTCGGAATCCGGGCGCATTCAACGCACACATCACCATCTTCGCAGAGCATTTTCGCGCGGAGGCCCGGCTCAGTGATGTGCGGTTACTACGGCGTGGAATGTTCGTGGCGGGCCTCGTCGAGGAGCCCGAGACGAGGCAGATTGAGCGCCCCGATGGCACCGGCTACGGCTGGACCAAGGGGATCCACCCCAAGGGCGCCGAGCACGCGGATACGCTCGAGCGCTTGCTCGTTGAGACGCTTGCGACGACGCAGACTATGCAAGCCGCGAACGCCGAGGGCAGAGCCCCGCCAGACGGCACCGCACCAACCTTGACGCTTCGCCTCGAGTCGACCGACCAGGCCCTGATCCGCCAGGTGCATGACACGAGCGACTGGGTGCTGACCATCGATCGGAACCTTGGGCTAGACTACTTCGACAGCAGCACGAGCGAGCACGAGACCGGGTATTTGCTCGACTTCTCGCCGGAGTTTCTCCACGAGGATCAGCCGCGCGTGATGCTGACAACGCGTAGTGCGGTGGAATTACAAAATCTAGTTCGCCCAACGCTCGAGCGCTTCGACCTAAAGCTGCCTGAGGGTGGCGAGGTGATGGTGCTCGAAACGCTACGCTCACTCTCCGGGCGCTTCGCGTTGCGGATGCTGTCGGGCCACTCACAAGCCGCTGAGGTGGTGGGGCTCCTCGTGGCGCGGTGGGCGCTGGAGCGTATCGGCCTATTGCAACGTCAAATCGTGATCCCGATCGATGCGCACCGGTCGTGGTTCACAGCCGACAACAAGGACCCGCTTGCTGTGGTGAAGCAGCGCCGGGCCGACTTGCTTCTGCTCAAGCTCCGGCCCCGTGAGCGGATCATCGACGTGCAGGTGGTCGAGGTGAAAGAGCGCGAGGAGATTTTGGCGAAGGTGCGCGCGCAGGTTTACGCCGGCATGCATGAGCAGGCGGACAATACGGTCACGCGCTTGCGCGAGTTGTTCGACCAAGACCTATACGCAGAGCCTCGGGCGGATCGGCTCCTGCGTGCAAAGGAGTTGGCGAATGTCCTGAGCTTCTACCTGGCCCGCGCCCAGCGCTATGCCCTTGTGAGTGACTCCGCCGCCGAGGAGGCTCGCACGTTCATCGAGACGCTCGACAGCGGCTACCGTCTGGAGTTCAAGATGCTGGGCGTCCTGTTCGAGCAGCGGGCGAAGGGCTATCATGTCGACGAGGACGAGCCGGGTTTCCCGGTCCACCGCATCGGGGGTGATATTGCGGTGCGGCTCCTGCAGGACTCCGTTGCTGCGTTCCAGAAATTGCGCAGCGAGACGAGCTCCGAGCGTCCGTCGCATCGGTCACCGCCAGCGCCGTCGCCAGACCTGTCGCGGGAGCTCGAGGCGCTCCGAAGTCAGCTAGGCGCGGAGGATGAGGTGCCCGCAATGAGCGTGGTGACCGGCGCGCACTCCGGCCCGCTAGAGGCTCTTGGAACCGCACCGCGTGGAGGGGTCGATCAAGTCTCGTCCGAACCCACGGTTGCCGTGCAGGTGCCGGCGGGGGACGATACAGCGTCCACCATGCCCGCACCGGCGGCGAAAACGGCGGCTGCGCCGCCGCGAGCAGCTCCAGCCCCGGCGGCACCGGCGCTGTTGCCCGAGGGACTGGCACACCCTGGAAGCGTGGTGATGCTCGGCGCCAACGAGCGCACGCAGCAGTTCGGCGTCCTGGGTAAGACGGGCGGAGCAAAGATCGCTGTGGACCTCAACGGCTGCAACACCATCAGCCTGTTCGGGGTACAGGGCTTCGGGAAATCCTATACGATGGGTGTCATCGCGGAGATGGCGGTACAGCCCATGCCGGGAATCAACGTGCTTCCCGCACCGCTTGCCACCGTCATCTTCCATTACCACAAGAGCGACGCGTATGAGCCTGAGTTCGCGTCCGCGATTCAGCCCAATACGAAGGCGCGAGAGGTCGAGCGACTGCTCGCCGATTACAGCGCGCACCCGGACGGCCTTAAGGACATAGTTCTTCTGGTGCCGGAGGCGAAGACAGAGCAGCGACGCCGCGAGTATCCGGGCATCGACGTGCGGCCCATTAAGTTCGCGTCATCGGAGCTCGGCGCCGATGGGTGGAAGTTCCTGATGGGCGCGGCTGGCAATGACTCGCTGTATGTGAAGCAGATCGTGTCGATCATGCAACGGTGTCGCGGGAATCTGACGCTCGAGCGGCTCAAGGCGGAAATCGAGGACGCAGATCTAGCGAAGGGTCTGCGCAAGCTGGCGGAGACGCGCATCTCTCTGGCAGCGAGCTACATCGACGACAGCGCCCGGCTGGGCGAGGTGCTTCGGCCCGGACGTACCGTAATCGTGGACCTTCGGGACGAGTGGCTCGAGCAGGACGATGCTCTCGGGCTCTTCGTGGTTATGATGACTATCTTCGGAGCCGTGAAGTACCAGGGGCAAATATTCAACAAGCTCATGGTTTTCGATGAGGCTCACAAGTACATCACCGAGTCGGAGCTGATCGGACAGGTGGTGGGCATCATCCGCGAGATGCGGCACCAGGCCACCAGCGTGCTGATCGCGAGCCAGGATCCACTCTCCGTGCCGCGTGCGGTGATCGAGTTGACGTCGTTGCTCATCCTGCACCGGATGACGTCTCCCCAGTGGCTCAAGCACCTCAAGAGCGCGATCGGGGCACTCGAGAACTTGACCGAGGCGCAGGTGGGAGTGCTGATGGCGGGCGAGGCGTTGGTTTGGGCTCAGCGAAGCACTGATGCCCGATTTTCTCAGCGGCCTCAGAAAATCTTTATTCGACCGCGGATGACCCAGCATGGGGGAGGAACGAAGACGGCGGTGGCAGGCGCGACGGTGCGTTAGCGCGTATCTGCACAGCCTTCTGAGCGGTACACGGACTGACGCGCTACCGCTTGAGTCCACTGCGTGTCGGTGATCATCGCGTCCCGCGTCGGATCGGTGAAGACCGCGGCCACGTGATCGCGGGCGTTCACCGTTCACCGCCGGCACCTACGCCGATCTGGGCCGCGCTCGCGCTCGCGACGTAGACAGCGCGCCCCGCCGAAAAGTCGAAGGCCTGAGGGAGCGCCTCGCGACGGCCGCGAGGCGGATTCGTTAGCCAGCATACGAACCGGCGTCGCGTGGTCCAACGGCGTATGACCTTTCCGACGTGCTGACGGCCTCGTACGCTCGCAGGATGCTGAGCAGCGCCTTCAAGATGGAGGGGCGTTCGCTCGATTCCGATCAGGTTTGCCGAGGAACAAAAGACGAAGCCCCCTCAGAAAACTTGCCATAAGTCGTCCGAGAGGGCCCGCTCCGGGTGTGGAAGACCGGAGAGGATGCATGCTGGCTCGCCTTTGTCCTCGGGGACAAATTTTTCTCATGCCTCCAGGAGATCGACCAGGAGATCGCGCGGCAGGTGGCGCGGGCGGGGTGCCCGCGGTGCGGCGGCCCGCTGGATCGTAGCGACTATGACCGCAAGCCCCGCGGCGATCGCTTCATCGCGGCGACCGCGGAGCCGCCGGTGCGAAGGATCAGCTACTGCTGCCGCCGGGAGGGGTGCCGGCGGCGGCGCACGCCGCCGTCGGTCGTCTTTCTGGGCCGGCGCGTCTACCTCGGCGCGGTCGTCATCGTCGCGAGCGCGAGCGCGCTTTTGCGGCGCACGACGGCGTGTCCGCCGGCGCAGGTCCCGCCGGCAGACGTGCCGCCGGCAGAGGTCGCGCCGGCGCAGGCCTCGCCGAGACGGACCCCGGCGACGCAGGTCCCGGCGCGGACGCTCGGGCGGTGGTCGAGGTGGTGGCAGACGGAGTTGCCGGTCACGGGCCTGTTCGTGGCGTTGCGCGGGCTGCTCGCCTCGCCCGTGGACGCGGCGAGACTGCCCTGCTCGCTGCTCGAGCGGCTGACCGGCAGCGCCGTCGAGCAGGTCACGGCGCTGCTCAAGCTGCTGGCGCCGCTGAGCACGGGGTCTGTCGCTGACGGCGCACGATTTCTGAGGAGCGCTGGGGCCTGATGAGGGGCACGCAGAAGATGTAAAATGAAGGGATTCGCAGGTTGGCGTAGGGTTTCCCTCGCGGCGCACGGACAGATGACCCTGCCCGCGGAGAGGACCCATGAGCCACGAAGACACGCCAGCGCGCGTGCGATGGGCACGTCTGCGCCTTTCGATCATCGGACCGCTGCTCGCCTCGCCGGCGGTGCGGGGGCGGCTCGGCGAGACCATCGCCGAGCTCTCCGGCCGCCCCTGGCATCACCCGACGACCGGCGAGACGGTCTGTTTCTCCGCCAAGACGATCGAGCGGTGGTACTACGCCGCGCGCAGCGAGCTCGACCCGTTTCGGGCGCTCGCACGCAAGGTGCCCAAGCACGCCGGCACCCATCCGAGCGTCACGCCGGCTCTCGCCGCCGCGCTCGGCAAGCAGCACGCCGAGCACGAGACCTGGAGTTACCAGCTCCACTATGACAACCTCTGTGCGAGCGCGAAGCAGGATCCATCGCTCGGGAAGCTCCCCGGTTACGCGACGATCTGCCGCTTCATGAAGGACCAGGGCCTGACGAAGAAGAAACGGCAGACCCGTATCGCCCGGGGCGAGGGCTACGTGCCCCGCGAGGTCAGGTCCTTCGAGGTCGAGCATGTCAACGGGCTGTGGCACCTCGACTTCCACAAGGGCTCGCTCAAGGTGCTCCACCCGTCCGGCGCGTGGGTGAAGCCGGTCATGCTCGGCGTACTCGACGATGCCTCGCGGGTCTGCTGCCACGGGCAGTGGTACTACAAGGAGAACACGCAAGCCCTGGTGCATGCGCTCTCGCAGGGGATCCAGAAGCGAGGACTGCCGCGCGCCCTGCTCGACGACAACGGCTCGCAGATGGTCGCCGCCGAGACCACGGAGGGGCTCTTGCGCCTCGGCATCGTCAACTTCAACACGATGCCCCGCACGCCCGCCCAGAACGGCAAACAAGAGTCCTTCTGGGGCCCGATCGAAAAGCGCCTGCTCGCCATGCTCGAGGGCGTCGAGGGGTTGACCCTCAGCCTGCTCAACCAGGCCACCCAGGCATGGATCGAGCAGGAGTACCACCGCGCTGTCCATAGCGAGCTCAAGGAGACGCCGCTGGAACGCTACCTTCGCGGTCCCGACGTCGGCCGGCCCAGCCCTGGCTCCGAGGAGCTGCGCCGCGCCTTTCGCATGGAGATCACGCGTACCCAGCGCAAAAGCGATGGGACCGTGACGCCCGCGCCGGCGCCGCGGCGCTCCGGGATCGCGCCGCACCTCAAGGCGCTGATGGCCGAGTACGCCGCCACCGGGTTGCCGCCTGCGTACCTGGCGCTCGACGACGGCGGGCAGGACGGCGCTCCCGAGGATGGCGCCGCGCTCGACCCAGCGAACCAAGATCCTTGTCTTGAATCGACGGAGGAGGCCCTCTCATGACCTCGAAGATCCTGTCCCTCTACAGTCTTATCTTCAACCCCTTCCGACCCGACCTCCCCGTCGAGGCGCTCCACGTCACGCCACAGGTCCACACCTTCCTGCGGCGCGTCGAGAGCGGCGTCACCGACGGCGGCTTCGCGCTCGTCACCGGCGACCCCGGCACCGGCAAGAGCGTCGCGCTCAGGCTCGTGCGTGAGCACCTCGGCACCTTGCCTGACGTGACGGTCGGGACCATCGAGCACCCGCAGAGCCGCGTGCCCGACTTCTATCGTGAGCTCGGCGAGCTCTTCGGCGTGCCCCTGAGCGCCCATAACCGCTGGGGCGGCTTCAAGGCGCTGCGGACGCGCTGGAGCGAGCACATCAGCACGACGCGCAGCCGCCCCGTGCTCATCCTCGATGAGGCGCAGGAGGCGCTCACTCAGGTGCTCTGCGAGCTGCGCATCCTCGCCAGCAAGGACTTCGACGCTCGCCAGCTGCTCTGCGTCATCTTCGCCGGCGACGGCCGCCTGCCCGAGCGGCTGCGTACCCCCGAGCTCTTGCCCCTCGGCAGCCGCATCCGCCGCCGCCTCCACCTCGATTACGCCTCCCGCGACGATCTCACCGCCTGTCTCGACCATCTCCTCGAGGCCGCCGGCAACCTCGCCTTGATGACCCCGGAGCTGAAGGCCACCCTCGTCGATCACGCCGCCGGCAACTACCGCATCCTGATGAACCTCTGCGACGAGCTGCTCGCCGCCGGCGCCGACCGCGGCCTGCCACGGCTCGACGAGAAGCTCTACCTCGAGGTCTTCTCTCCGCCCCAGCGCCCGAAAGCATCGACGAAGAAGCGATGAGCCCCTCGGTCCGCCGCAGGCTCTACGCCGCGCGCGAGCTCCTGGAGCTGCGGCTGCTCTCCGCTGCGCTCGATGCCGTCTCCACCGCGCTCCGGCTCGAGCACCCGACCCTCGACACGCTCGCCGAGCCGACGGAGCCGCCTACGCTGTGCGCGGCACGCCATCTGCTCGTCCAGATCCGCTCGCTCCGCGGCGCCATCCGCTCCTACCGCTCGGCCGTCCACCGCGTCCTCGAACAACCCGACGATGACGGCATCCCCTTCTGACGCGCAAGCTACCCGCTTGACGCTCCGCGTCCCTCAAGCTCCGTGCGCAAGAGCCCCTCAATTCTCGTGGTTATGCTCAGATGCCGCGGTACTGGATCATGCGGGTCGACCATCGCGAGGCCAAGAACTTCCTCTGGAGCGAGCTAAAGGCCGGACGCCTGCGGCAGGGCTGGGGCTACCGCGAGGATCAGAACCTCGAAACGATCGCGGCCAGGAGGAAGAAGGGCGCGACCATCACGGACGAGCAGCAAGACGCCTGGCGTGGGAACCGCCGGATGTTTGGGTCCGAACCCGACAGCATCCAGGAAGGTGACGTCATCCTCGTGCCGCATCTCCCCGAGGAACGGCACTGGTCGATCGCGCGGGTGCTGGGGCCATACCGCTTCGAGATCCCCAAAAAGACCAAGGACTACGGCCACATCCTGCCCGTCGAACTGCTCTCGGGCGATCGTCCCGTCGGCTTCAAGGCGAGGGGCGTCGCGGCCGGACTTCGCCAGACGATGCGCAATCTGTCGCGGCTCTGGAACGTCGACCACCTGGGAGCGCAGATCCAGCAGATCGTGGGGAACCTTGGGAAAGCCGCCGAGGCAATCGACGTCGAGGAAGACCGGCTTGAAGCGCTCCTCCGGGAGCTCGAGCTCGCCGGCTTGGAGCGGTTCAAGTTCCACTTCCAAGGTGCCGAGTTCGAGGCGCCCTGCGTGCGCCTGCTCAAAATGCTCTACGGCGAGGCCAACGTCGAGCACACGGGAGGCCGGAGCGAGAACGGCGCCGACGCGATCTGCACCTACCGCGATCCCCTGGGCGTGCCCCACCGGGTCGCCGTGCAGATCAAGATGTGGACGTGGGACGCCGACTGGACGCGACCGCTCGAGCAGATCAAGAAGGCGTGCCAGTCGTACGAGGGGATCACGTCGGGCGTGATCCTCTCGACCTCGGAGCGTGTCACCCAGGATTTTGAGGCGGCGCGTGAGAAGCTCCAGAAGGAGCTCGGGCTCCCCGTGCGGGTCGTCCTGCGGCAGGAGCTGCTCAGGCTGTTCATCCAGCACCTGCCGAAGCTCGTCGCCGCGGAGGCAGAGCCTGAACCGGATCTGTAAAGCTCGCGCCTGCGCATCCGTGCCCTCGAGCGCGAGACGCAGCGGGAGATGCCGGCGCTCATCACAGCCCCGGCCACACAGAGTCGCCTCGGGTGCGTGCGGCGGTTCGAACCCCGTCATGTGCGCGTGGCACGCAGGATGGGCATCAGAACCGACACGAACTGGTTCAGGGTCTCGGTGATCTTCGAGACCAGCATGTCGTTCAAGTCCTCGCCGGTCGACCACTCAAAAGTCGTCAGCGCGTTGACCGTACGCGGGCCGCCGTTGTCGACCCGCGTGCCGGCGGGGAGCCGAGGAAGCACGGCCTCGATGCGCCGCCGCCAGGCGTCGCGGCCCGCGGTGTCATCGGTGCCGAGCATGAGGCCGACCTGGATAGGGGACCAGACGTCCTTCTCGTAGCCCCCGAAGTGGACCTTGAACACGACGCCAGAGCCGTCATGAAGCGTCAGCCAGTACTCGAGCGACTTGCGCGGCTTGGCCGTCCGCTCCAGGTCGGGGTGCGCGGGGAGGAGCGCAGCGTCCAGAGGCTCGCGCGCCTTGCGCAAGAACTCGATCACCTCTTCACGCACGGGGAGGCGTCCACGGTTCGCCTGTTCCGCCTCGTCCTGCATATCGCGCAAAACGTCGGCGGGGACTGCGCGTCCTTGCGCGTCCTGCACGAGCACGCGCACCGTTATCTCCCGCTCGCTCCGCAGCACTGCGCTCACGACGTGAGGGACGAGCAGGTACTCATTGTCGAGCGAATACATGGCCAGCGACACCAGCGCGAGCTCGGTGAGGCTGAGCGGATCGTCCCTGCCCGCGAACCGAGGCGCGAGCTTCGCGAGGCCTTCGTCGATGCCATCGCCCGCGATGACGAGCAAGAAGTCGGCATGCCGACAGCTCTGGCGTAGCGCCTCCTCGTTCTCCCTTACCCACTGCGCATGTCCGCGCAGCTTGTCCTCCAGCTCGGGCAGCCTGGCGCTCGTCCAGCTCTGCTGCACGACCCTCGCGTAGTCCAGGATCTGCGCGAGGACCCGCCGCCGTGCCTCGGGATTCTTGAGGAGCTTGTCCTCCAGGAGCACGAGCCGGCGCAGCTCGCCGCTGTCGCTACGCACCTCGGCGAACACGAGGTCGATGTTGTCCACCTGCGCGCCGAGGAACATCAGCGCGGAGTCCTCGGCGATCATCTCGGCCTCGCGGAGCGCGTCCGCGAGCAGGTCGACGTTCTCGATGAGGATGCGGTCCCACTCGGCCTCTGATCGGCCGCCGGGGTCGACCCGTCGCAGGCGACGCCGCGGCTCGAATGGACGAGCGGCAGCGTCAAGGAGCTCGATGAAGCTCGGGAGGACGTCCATACGGCCATGGTAGGCCAAGCCCGCTGCTCGTGTGCAGGCGATCTGTCGTGCCGCCGGCCGGCCGCGGTGGACCCCGCCGGCCGGCCGCGGTGGACCATCCACATGGAAGGAGCGGCCGACGACATGTCGGTGCGGCAGCCGGGGATGCAGTACCATCGCGCGGCACACCCAACGCTGCTGCGTCCCAAAGCGCATGCCCGAGCCCCGCTTCACCTTCGCCGATCTCGTCGCACGCGTGTGCCCTACGTTCGAGGGCAGCCACAAGTGGAAGACCGTCCGCCACCTCGACAATCGTCCCGGTGTCCCCGTGGGGCCCCGGTGCGCTGTCGTGGCACCAGTGGAGCCTCGACAAACCCGTAGTCGAGCTCAGGGATCCAAACAACCTCGGGCCCTGCCCCAACTACCGGGACATCGACCTGTCGCTCGCGAAGCGCGCGTTCTTGACCCGCCACGAGGAGGCGAACCCGTCGTGGCGTGACAAGCTCTCGGCGTTCGGGGGCATCTATCTGCTGACCGACCGAGCTCGCGATCGGCTCTACGTCGGGCAGGCCGGCGGCGAGACGGGCTTCTGGGGGGCGGTGGAGGGCGTACGCCAAGCAGCGCACGGGGAACGTCTCGATCTACCCCGCGTTCCACTCGGGCGAACTGCGCCCGGAAGCTACCATGCTGTCGATCCTCGATGTCGTGCCAAGGGGCGTACGCCAAACCACTTCTCGACCAGCTGGAAGTGCGCTGGATCGTACGTGAACAGCAGGAGCTCGAACGGCGTGAAGCGCGACGGGCCGCCCTCGTCCACCTCACCCCCGCTCGCCGAGACGACCGGCAGCGCCCACGCGCTCCGACCGCCGGCGACCGCCGTGGGCAGCACGGAAGGGTGTGGCCGTGCGTGTCGCCGGCACTCGCTGATGGTGCGCCCGAGGGCCCGCTCAGGTGCGCGTCGGTGTGCCTCCGGGCCGCGGGCGGCCTTATCCCGGGTTAACACGACGACGGTTTCTCGTTCGAGAAACCGTCTCAGCGCTGACGCCCAGGGCCGACGCAGCGGCGCGGACGGTCCCTGCTTCCGCGATGATGGCCTCGAGCGCCGCCGGGTTTTCCTTGACATCATCCCAGCTGAGCGGCACGGACTCCTCGCCCTCGGGCACCTGACTGGCGTCGCGCGCGAAAAACGCCTTCACTTCGTCCTTGAGCTGAGCGGGAGTGAGTATCTTGAGCTTCTCGAACAGCAGGCGGAATCCCTCGTCGAGCGGCGGCGCCTGAGCCATCTCTGTCGCCGATTCGAGCACCTCGAGCAGCTTGCGCACCTGCGGGATCGCTCCTGTTTCCGCGATTCGCATTAATATTGCAGCCAGGTTCGATACGGCATAGGCGTTGCTGGCCTCTGCCACCCTTGTCTGCAATGCGTCCAGCTTCGACTTTACCTCCGAACCCTCCTCGTCGAGGCGCTTCTCCAGGAGCTGGGTCGCTCTCTCGACATTGAATGTAGATGCAGCAGCGTAGTCCTTCATCGGTAACAGCCATGTCTTACGGAACTCCTGGATGAGCGCCTCCTCGGAGGCGAGCCGAAGCGCGTCCACGTGGACAGCGACCTGCTGGTCGAGCCGGACGTTTCCAGCCAGTCGCCCCACCAGCTCTGCCGCGCGTCGGAGCGTCGCGGCGCGCGTGTCTTCTCGCCGTTGTTGCTCCGCGTAGCGGGCCTCGAGGCGCTGCACCAGCACGAAGGCGCTCCGGGTCGTGTCGCCACGGTCCTCCTCTGCCATGGCCGCAAGCACGTCCTGCTGATGAGCGGGTATTACGTGACGGTAACGTAGCGCGATCTCCGGATCCAGCTCGTCGAGATCGAGCACCCGCCGGGGCCTTGCCTCGTCGATCAGCCGTTCCACTATATATCTCAGCTCGCGCATGTTGCCGGGCCAGTCGTGCGCGAGCAGCGCCACCCAGGCCTGCCTGGTGAGCACGGGCACCGTGCGATCACGGCGCCGGGCCTCCTGCTCCAGGAATCGCTGAATGAGCGCAAGCACGCTCTGCCGGTGCCGCTCTCGCAGGCCCCGCAGGCGGATGCGCCTGCCTCGAACTCGAAAAAAGAGATCTTCGCGGAACTCTTTCTGGGCGACCTTTTCCTCCAGGTTGACGTGTGTAGCCGAGATGATACGCGGCGTCGCCCGCGTGATCTCGTTGGAGCCCACCGGGCGGAAGTCACCGTTGTTGAGGAACCGGAGCAACCGCACCTGGACCTCGGGCGGCATGTCCCCAATTTCGTCAAGGAACAGGGTGCCCTTCGCGTACTGCGCCACGAAGCCCGGCTTGTTCGTGCTTGCACCGGTGAACGCGCCCTTGACGTGCCCGAACAACTCGCTCTCTAGGAGGTCGGTGGGCAGGCCGCCGCAGTTGAGCGCCCCGAACAGCCTCGGCTGATTGATGTCCCAGGGCTCCGGTTCGAGACCGCTTCGCAGGTGGATCGCTTTGGCGAGAAGCTCCTTTCCCGTCCCCGTCGGCCCGGTGATGAGCACCGGTGGAGCAGGGAACGGATCATCCGCGACCGGCTTGTCACGCAGCGCCGCGATGTCCATGGCAAGACAGGCGGCATGCAACGTCGGGAGATCCTCGGCCAGGAAGGCGATGCCCGGCGGCCACCTCTGCTCGAGGTGGCCCTGGAACCAGCGGACGGCGCGGCCGGCTCTCTCGTTGCTCCACGAGAGAGCGTAGGCGCTCATGCCTTGCACGATGGGCTCGCGCGTGCGGGCGACCGCGACTTTGACCACGTCAAGGGTCTTCTGCCGGCGGCTCTTCTCGAGCGCAGGGAGCGTGCCGTACCGGAACTCGATAAGCTCTTGCAGTCGGGGAGGTGATGGCCCCTCCTTCCAGTCCTGCCCTGCCTGCTCGATCTGGTCGTCGAGCTTGCTCCACATGTACTTGACGGCGAGGACCTCGTCTGGATCCTCCGGAAATGCATCAATCAGCGCGATCGGTTCCATGGTCTCGATGTGGTGGTGTCGTTCAGGGGGATTTCATTCTTGCGACGAGCAGGTCGACTCGTTGTTGCCAGCGCGGGTCGACGACCGCCAGCTTTGCCCGGTCGATCTGGGCCCGCAGCTCTTCTCTCCGCGCCGCCTGTCTGGCCATAATCCGTGCGCGCTCGCGGAGGAGCTGCTCGTTAAGGCGCTGCTGATGCGCTTGCTCGCGCTGCCGTAGCATCTCCGTTGTCGACGTCTCCGCCAGCTTGAGCAGAAACATAAGTCCCATCCGCAGGATCGCGTCCATCACGTGCCCTCGATGTTGACGACGGGGCTCGGCAGCCGGGGGCTGGTCTCGACCGGCGACAGCAGCTCGACGCCACGAGAGAGCACCTCCAGCGCCTGCTCGACGTGGCCGCTCTCGGCAAGCCTCGTCGCAAGCGCCAGGGTCCTGCGGAACGCGTCGTGCCGGCGCTCCGCTTCGGCGTCCCAGGCACGCGCCTGCTCGGTCGCCATGGCGAGGACGACCTCACGCTGATGGCAGCGGTCTTGATAGGCGGTCCTCGCGTTGATGACGCTCTCCAGCGTCGTGCCGATCTGCGCGCTAACCGCGAGAGCGTCGAACGATGGAGATGCGGCGACCCGCCCACGGCGGCTCGATTGAAGGCTGGAGGCGCGCTTGGTTGATCTCATCTGCATTTTCCTTTCGCCGGCTCCGGGGCCGGTGCTACGGCTAGGAGCAAGCGGGGTGCCAAGCGGTCCGGCCTCTCGTATTGTATTAATATTATTGGATTTTTGTATCCATCCATCCCCCGGAGCGCGGGTTCGAGCGACGCGCGAGGGGACCCATACCGGGCGCGATCATGATCTTGTCATGACGTGATCATGATCGAACCACGCCATCACCGCGGGCTGCACCCACAGCGTTGGCCAGGACGCGTCGACCGCCGCCTGCCTTCGCGGCTGGAGCCAGTAGCGCCCGAGGTCTGCAGCTGCGCAACGAGGCGCCAGTGCGGAGCCCTACGAAGCGAGCCTGACGGGGCAACGCTGGGCGCTCGCTGCCGATCGTCGCATGGCGTTCTTCGACCGAACCGGTGGAAGCTAAGGCCCCGGTCGGGGCGTGCAGCTTCGCCTTCGGCGTTCCGCAGACGGACCGGCTACTAGCCAAGGATGTCCCGCACCTCCCGCTCAAGCCACTCGAGGGTGGGGTCGGCACGCCCGAGCTCCAGGCGGGCCTCCTCGAGCCATCGGGCGGCGTCGTCGCGCTGGATTGTGCGCGGGTGCTCGCCCACACGCGCCAGGAGCTCTCTGGTGTCGAGCGTGGGAACGCCGTGCTCGCCGGCGCGCCACACCGCCCGGCGCACCGCGCCCTCGACGACGCACCGGATGTCCGACGGCGTGAACAGCCGCGTGTTGGCCGCGAGCGCGTGCGTGTCGATGCCGTCGATGCCACGGATGCCGCGCCGCTGATCGCCGCCGAGGTAGTGCTCGAAGATCTCGCGCCGGTCGTCTTCCTGCGGGGGAAAGACGGGGATCTTCAGATCGAAGCGGCCGCTCCGGCGCACCGCGGAGTCGATGCCGCGGGCGTAGTTCGTGGTCGCGACGACGACGGAGCGCCCCGAGAGGCGATCGAGCTGCGCGAGGAGCTCGTTCACCTGCCGCTTCTCGTCCGTGTGCATGTTCATCTCGGACCGCTGCGGGGCAACGCCGTCGAACTCGTCCAGGATCAACATGGAGGGCGCCTGCTTCAGGGCCCAGGTGAAGACCTCCCGGATCTTCTCGACTCCCTCGCCCAGCCACATCGACGTCAGGTCGCTCGGTACGAGCCGCCGGCATGTCAGGCTCGCCTGACCCGCCAGCACGCGTCCGATCAAGCTCTTGCCGCACCCTGGGAGCCCGTACAGCAGCAAGCCGTTCGGGGCGCTCACGCCGAAGCTCTGATAGCGGGACGGCTCGACAAGCGGCGCGAGCAGATCGCTCTGCAAGCGGGCCTTCAGGTCGGCGTACCCAGCGACGTCCGTCCAGTCGAGCGGCCGCTCCACGATCGGCTTGCGCGCCTCGCGCCACGCGACCCCTCGGATACGAACCTGCGGGCGAGGAGGCTCGATCAGGCGCACGAAGACCGGGCGACGGTCCTGCAGGTCGACGAAGCCGAGGCGAACGCGCTCGAGCGCGTCGCCAGCAACGTTCCGTACGATCGCGGAGACCTGGTGCCGGGCGAGCAGCGCGACGTCGCGAGGGAAGAGAAGCCACACCTGCTCGCATTCGAGCATCGCAGCCCGCTTCCGGCGGAGCTTGTTCTCGAGGAAGAAGAACGGGTTCGACCCGCGGAGCGCGATGCCGCGCAACGTCTCGACCTCGACCCAGAGCTTCTTCCCCACGCGAAGGTCGGGGCGTGCGACCTTCATGTCCGGCACATCAGCCTCGGACTCGTCGACATCCGCGGGAACCTCGAGCACGCGCTCGACGAGCACGTTCTCGTTCGGGAAGCGGGTCGTGAGGTGCTCCAGCATCACGGCCTTGAGCACCATGTGCTCGGTCCCCTCGTATCCCGCGTCGAACTTGGGATGGGTCACCTCGTACGTGGCCCGATCGAGGAGCGCATCGGCCGCGCGCGCCGCGTCGGCGAAGAGGCTCGAGAGCTGCACCTCCACGTCGCCATCCTGCCAGTCCGCCTCCACCGACGGCGCACCGGTGTATGCGGCAAGCCAGCGGAGAAGCTGGGGGTAGTTCGGATCGTCCGCGGCGCGGCGCGCGTCAGGGCCAGGGTCGGCCGTCGTCGTGGTGAAGATCGAGCGCACCCGGTACGTGTGCGGGATGTACGCCTCGCGAACGAACGCCGTGAGCTCGTCGTCGACCACGTCGTGCGGGTCGTCTCGGATCAGGTACACCGCACCGATGCCAGGGAAGTCGTCGCCCTCGCGGCGGTCACCCTGCCCGGTCACGGAGCGCAGGCGCGACAGCGTGAGGATCTCGGGAGCCTGCGCGACCCACCGCCCCATGTCGTCGAACCGGAACGTCAGCGCCCGCCGCCGTGTAAGCGCCGCCAGGACGCCGGCCAGCAACGTGAACATCTCGTCGGACGCATCGACCATCAGGCACACCGTGCGGCACGACCAGATCGCCGCTGTGATGTCGTGCCAGAGCGCGCTCGAGCGCTCGCCCGTCGGCGCATCGTCGATATGGAAGCCGAAGGTGAGCGGATCGACCGGTAGATCAAGCTCGCCGTCCTTCCATGCGACCATGCCTCGTGCGCTCCCGTCGCCGGCACGGGCCGCGCGCTGGGGCTGCTCGCTGCTGACGGGCGCGTCGCTCTTCCAGATGGTGATGTAGTCGTTGACGGTGCTGCCGCTGAGCTTGTGGTCGTAGCCCCACCTCTGGAGGTTCTCGAGCGCCGACGAGAGCGATGTCTGGCGCACGCGGGCGCTCGCGGTGTAGCCGAAGCCCTCGAGGAAGGTCCGGAGCTTCATCCGTGTGCGGCCTCGATCCGAGCGGGCGATGGACGTCGCGAGCTCTTCGCGAAAGTGCTCGCTGATGGTGTCGAGGAAGTCAGTGCGGTCGGGCATGGGTCGGTCTCCGCAGTACCTGCGTGCGAGCGTACCAGCCCTGGCCGCGAGAGCCCTGCGCGTCTCGCCACGAGGGCCCGTGCATCAAGTCGCCGTTCTTACAGACCGGGTGGGAGGCCTGAGCCTCGACGGAACTGCAGGGGCGGGGATGATGCCCTCGCTCGGCGCACTGAGTACGACGCCGTAGATCGGGACGCGCGCCATGTGGAGGTCGGGCGACGTGACTCGCTCCGCACGGACCCGGTTATGCGGCGCGTCGCACGCGCTCCAGCATCGGGCTGACGATCGCGTTGACGGTCCGGAGCCCCTTCCTGATGACGTCCACCGCTTCACGGACGAGCCTCGCGCGTTCCTCGCTCGGTGGCATCGCGCCGAGGGCTTCGATCATCACATTCGCGCCCGAGATGGCGTGGGCGATGACCTTGATCTGGCGTAAGTCCTCCGTCTCGTACTCGTAGGTGACCTCCACGAGCTCGCCGGAAGGGCTTCGCGCCATCCTCCCGCGGTCGTTGCAGGGGTGCAGGCCCGGGGCGCCACACGACCAGCACCGCTCGGGGATCTTCGTCACGGTGCGTGTGACGACAGCGACGCCGGAGGGTCGGTTCGAGACGATCGCCGCCGCGTCCGGCGCCCCGCTCGACTGCGCCGGGACGTTCCGCTTGCCGTGCGACTTCTGCGTGGCTTCCGCCACGCTCGCAGCCTCGCCCGAGGCCACCGCGCGCGCCGTCATCGCCTGCTTCTCCTTCGGCAGCCGCGCGAGCGCGAGCAGCTCCCTCTTCTTGTTCTCGAGCGGCGTGCCCTTCACGATGCTCTTGGCTTCCGGGCTCAGCTTCGCGACCTGGACGTCCTCCTGCACGGTTCGCGGAGAGAGCCCGGTCTTCTGCGCCGTGTCGGCTGCGAAAGACGCGGCGCGCTCGCCTTTCGACTTCTGCTTGCCGCCCCCTGGCTTTCCAGGTGCGCCGCCGTGCTTCACCTCCGGGTGCATGGCCTCGTAGAGCTCCTTCCGGCGTTGGATGTGCTCGGCGCGCTGGAGCGCGGTCAGCTCGATGCGCACCAGGTTCTCGTCGATCTCGACCATCGCGGCCTGGACGTCGGTGACTTCGATGAGGCGCGCGAGGATCTCGTCTCGACCGAGGGCGCGGACCGCCTCGAGACGGTGGAGACCGGAAATCAGCTCCACCGTGTCGCGCCGGACGACGATCGGCTCGATGAGATCGATCTCGCTGATCGAGTCCATGATCGGCCTGATGTCGCCGAGCTGGCGCATCCGCTGCGCGGGCACGATCACGTCGGCGACCGTCACCATCCGGACCTCACCTGGCAGGTCCTTCTTCATCTCGCTGCTCTTCTCATGGGATTCCTTCGTCATCGGCTGGTCTCCTTCACAGTGCGAGCGCGCACGTCAGCCACGGCTCGCGGTCGTCTTGCGCGGCATGCGTTGGCCGCAGGCAGGCTCCGCAGCTCACGGCGTCGTCGATGACGGGCAGCGCGGAGTGGGCGCACGTCCGTCATCTCGCCTTCCGAGATGCGGGCCGGATGCGGTTGCTCCGGAGCAGCGCATCGATCTCGTCCGTGCTCGTGCTTGCGGAGCGCTTCTGGTTCGACTGCGCCGCGATCCAGGCGTCGACGGCCTCGCGCTTCGCGAGGACGAGCCGCCCGACCCGATGGCTCGGGAAGGCGCCTTGCCGTGCGAGGCGCAGGAAGAGCCGCCGGCCGAGAGGGCTGGTCGCGCTCGTGTAGAAGGTGGGCCCCGAGTCCGTGCCCTTGGTCGGCGGCTCCTCTGCCTCCGAGAGCAGCGTGAGCGCCGCCTCCAGGGCGCGCCTCGCGGCAGCGAGCGCCTTCTCCTTACGCCATGCCGAGGACTTCTCCAGGCTCACGGCGCGCTCCCTCCGACCCGGCGCTGGGCCAGAGCAACCCGGAGGGCGATCAAGGTCGCGCGACGAACGGGAAGGCTGCCCAGCGCACGAGCCAGCGTCGCGCGGTTGACCCCGAGCCGGTCGACAGCAGCCCGCTCCCCGAGCTCGTCGACGAGGCGATGCAGCTCGACCCGTTCATCGAGGGAGAGCGCCAGGTCAGAAGTGGCTTGCGACATGGCGGCAACGTAGGCCGCAACGACGACGCCCACGTAGGCGCACGACTCCGAAAGTTTCGTGTGCCATCGCGCCCAACTGGAAGGCTAAGTGATCGAAACTAGGACGATTTTCGTGAACGAGGGCGTCGGGTTCCCCGGATGCGGGGCGAGCGGCGGCCGTCCAGCTTGCCCGCGGCAGGCTCAAGGCCGACGCCGGGCCCCGGTCTTAGAGGGGCCGCTCTGCTTCGACGCCTTCCGCTTCTTCGGCGCCTTCCGCGTCGTCTTCCTCGGGGAGGACGCGGCACGGATGGTCCTCGCCTCGATCTTCCCTTCGTCGTGCCGCTGGCGGGCCGTGTTGATCGCCTCGCGCTCCATCGCGATGACGTCCTCGACCGAGAGCAGCTCGTTCTTGAGCCGGTCCTTCAACTTGGAGGGCTCGTTCCCGACGAGCAGGCTGATGTAGGCCATCTCCCGCTCCTTCAGCTCTCGCTGCCGGAGCCGGCCGCTGTTCCAGATGATCGGGGCAGCGCTCTGCGCAGGGTCCTCGATCCGCGTGCGTCCGAGGATCGTGGCGAGCATCGAGCGCGCGGAGGGCATCTTCTCGAACTCCTCCGTGCAGAGCAGGTCCTCGACGGCCTCGAAGTGGCGGTAGAGCCACCCGTGGATGACGACGCTCTCGTAGACGGTCTTGCCCGCGGTGCCGAGGAGGTCCGCCTCCTCATGATGCGGCAGCCCCTGACTCGCGACGAAGTCGATCGCCGCTTTCGTCGCGCGCTGAAGCTGGGACCATACCTCGTGGGCCCTCGAGGCGACCTCGCGCATCTTCTGGATGTGCCGCAACTCCTCGGGCCAGGTGTCGTCCCACGGGCGTCCCAGGATGCGCTCGTACTCGGCGAGGCAGTACGCGCGCACGTCCGCCATCAGCTTGTCGTAATCGTCGTGGCCCTTCCTGGTGTCGATGGCCGGCGTCGTGGCAGCGATCGCGGACGCGCCGGGGGTGGTCGTGCCATGCCAGGGAGCACGCGGCGAGGGGGGCGAAGCGCTGCGGATGCCAGGGCGACGAGGCGCACCCATGGCGCTGTTCGGGCACGTACGCCCGCATATGTCAAGTCAGGAGGGCCCGCACCATCAGCGTCGACCGTTGCCCCCGGAACGGCCTCCGTGACCCTGCACCGCGCGCAGGTCGATGACCGGCGCTGCCGGCGCGGCGCTGGGGGTCTCTCCTCGGCTCAAGAGCCGGCTCAGCGCCTCCGAGGCCACCCGGGCCGCTTCGAGATCCCCGCCGAGCGCGGAGGCCCTGATGCCCTCGGTGAGGGCGGCGACGAGCTCCATCCGGGGGTTCGCCGGATTCGTCCCGGAAGCGTCCGGCTCACGTCGGATCGCGCACTTAGGCGTCGCCATCGGACCGATCCCCGGGTCCTCGATCGTGCTGATCGCGCCTTTTTCTGCGCTTTCAGGCACTTCGGCCCGGACTCTTAATCCATTGGCTGAAGGTTCAAGTCCTTCATGGCCCACCCGAAATGATTGAGGAACCTGGCCGTTGAGAGAGGCGGTCAGGACAGACACCAGAAAGCCTGGCGACCGTGGGTCGCCGGGCTTTCGTCGTTCTGGGCCCCTCGTTCTGCCTGCCGGCCCGCTGCGGCGCACGCGCGGTGAACCGGCGAGGTCGCTGCGGGTCGAGCGGCAGGGGCAGCGCACGGCGAAGCCGCGAACCGTCACGAGAGCGCGTCGAGAGCCCCATGGCGGCGAGATGGAGACCGTTTGAGGCGAGACACCTGGCTCCTGTCCTCGGGTAGAAGAGCTGCCCGATGCCTCTCCCCGCCGACCTCGAGAAGCGCCTCTGGGCCGCCGCCGACCAGCTCTGGACCAACTCCGCCCTCCAGCCGTCCGAGTACGCGACGCCGGTCCTCGCGTTGATCTTCCTCAAGTACGCCGACCACCGCTTCGCCGAGGCCGAGCAGAAGCTCGCCTCGTCCCGCCGCCGTGGCGGCGTCGGCAAGGACGACTACCACGCCGAGGGGTCCTCTTCGTCCCGGAGAAGGCCCGCTTCGGCCGCCTCCTCCAGCTCCCCGAGGGGGCCGAGATCGGCAAGGCGCTCAACGAGGCGATGAAGGCCATCGAGGCCGAGAACGAGGACCTCAAGGACGTCCTGCCGAAGACCTACGGCCGCTTCGACGCGAAGACGCTCAAGGAGCTGCTCGAGAACAACACGAAGCGCATCAAGATTCTTGAGGAGATGGCCCGCTCGCTGTACCGCGAGTGGTTCGTGAACTTCCGGTTTCCCGGTCACGAGAAGGTGAAGCTGGTCGCGTCGCCGATTGGGAAGATGCCTGATGGATGGACGGCGGGTGCTCTTGGCGATGTAGTTGTCTTACAGAGAGGGTTCGACCTCCCTGAGCGCGAAAGACGTTCTGGTAGCGTTCCTGTTATCTCGTCCTCTGGTATCACCGGTACCCACGATACGGCAAGGGTCGACGCGCCGGGGATCGTAACAGGTCGATACGGTACGCTGGGTGAAGTTTACTTTGTTTGTGAGCCATTTTGGCCGCTGAATACTACTTTATTCGTGAAGGACTTCAAGGGCAGTGATCCGTATTGGTTACTATATCTGCTGCGCTCAATGAACTTCTCTCGGCAGAATGCCGCCGGTGCCGTCCCGGGTATCAACCGGAATGCCTTGCACCTCCTCGGCGTTCGTATTGCACCGCGAGAGCTACAAGCACGCTTTGGATCGCTCGTTGACCCGTTGCTGCAGCAGATCGAACTGATGCAGCGACGCAATAACGTCCTCGCTGGACAGCGCGATCTCCTGCTCCCCCGCCTCATCTCCGGCGAGCTCGATGTGAGCCGCCTTGAAGTTCCCGCCGGGTGATTGCCCGCCCGCGCGGCGCCGCGACCGAGTTGCGCGTCCATCGCTCACCGTGTGGTAGAGTCGAGCCCCGTGGAACCAAAGCTGGACATCTACGACGGCCGCGCCCCGGAGGAGCTTCCGGCGTACCCTGTCCCTCGTGCCGCGCGGATCGTCCGCCTGTTCTCGTCCACCCTCCGCCTCTGGGCCTCTGGCGACGGTCAGCACAAGGCCCTCTTCAAGCCGGCCGAGCGCGCCCCCCTCGCCCTCTCGTTCTCGAACCTGATCGAGGCCTTCGTGCTCGCCTCGATGCGGCGGGTCCACGGC
The DNA here is from genome assembly GCF_051369805.1 of Sorangium sp. So ce1036. NCBI lineage: Bacteria > Pseudomonadati > Myxococcota > Polyangiales > Polyangiaceae > Sorangium > Sorangium sp. So ce1036. The sequence continues at coordinate 131,525 of NZ_JBBMOX010000002.1, read as the reverse complement.
GTCTCCATGCAGCGCGTCGGCAAGGCCCTCCGGTTCGTCGGGGACAAGCTCGGGTACGTCCGGCCGCTCATCCACGCGAGCTTCCGGACGGACGGGGCCAACCTGTTCGTCCAGCACGCCGACCGGCTCCTGAACGGCTCCGCCGAGGGCCAGGCCGTGCTCCGGGAGGCCCTGGACGCCAGCCTCGCGCGCATCGACTGGGAAGGGAACCTCGCTGCGCGGCTCTATCCCTGGGTCCGCAGCGCGGGGCTCGGCAGCCAGCCGAAGACGATCGTGGTCGATCCGCGGCGCGGCTTCGGCCAGCCGGTCATCGCCGGCACCGGGATCGAGGCCCGCATCGTCACCGAGCGCTACCGGGCCGGCGAGTCCGTGGTGCTCCTCGCGAAGGACTTCGGCGTCGGCGTCGAGCAGATCGAAGACGCAATCCGGTGCGAGACGCGTGAAGCTGCGTGAGCCGTTCACCTGCCTCGTCGACCGGTCGCTCGGCCGCGGGCTCGTCGTCGAAGCGCTGCGGGCCGCGGAGCTCGATGTCCGCCCCCACGACGATCACTTCGCGCAGAACACGCCCGACGCCGAGTGGCTGGCCGAAGTCGGCCGCCGCGGCCAGGTCGTCCTGACCAAGGACAAGCACCTCCGTGTGAACGCGTGCGATCGCGTCGCCTTGAGCCGCGCGGGGCCCAGATCGGCGTAGGCGTCGACGGTGAACGGTGAACGCTAGCGATCACGTGGCCGCCGTCTTCACCGAGCAGACGCGGGACGCGATGATCTCCGACAGCGGGCCCGCCTGGCGGCTGAGGAAGTCCTGGCGGCTCCGTGCATTCCACGTGGCGGGGGGCCTTCCTGGCCTCGTTCATCGAGCGACGCCGTGTTTCCAAGAGAAAAAGTCGATAAGAATTGTCGCCGTGGCGCCGTTCGGAGCGCACCCGCTGTTCGCCAACCATCGAATTGACGAACACCACCGCCGCGTACGTCGCTGCGCACTCCCGCCGCTCTGGACGGTCCGTCGGCGAGCTCGGGCACTTACCCGCCGCTCCGTGGGCTTGTGGTGTCCACGTCGTTTCAATCTACTTCTTGAAACGACCATCGTTTAACAGCTTCCATGCCGTCTCGTGATCCCTTGTCCCTCCTCGCTCGATATCTGCAAGCTTTGCGGACTTGAGATAACAATGCCGACAACGACAACCGTCCGCATCTTCCATCCTCCCGCCGTCAACCATCGTCAGTCGATAGTCCCGCCGAGCAGCGGTTCAAACGCGTGATATGCGTCGTAGTTTGTGAAGTGTCGCGCGTAGAGTTCTGCCCCGTCTTCCATCGTATCGGACAGGGCACGGTTCACATCTACGACGTGCCTTAGTGTCCAGCGGATCTCTTGTCCGGCTACGTTGTGGTAGAACGTCTCTTGATCTTTGCCGTGTTGCTCGGCGCGAACGCGGGCCTCCTCGTCGCTTCCGGCGCGTATGAGCACGAAGCACTCTTGGAACATGGGTTTGATGAATGGATCCTGTGACGATGACTCGTAGAGTAGGATGGCAACATAGAGATCGTCGTTCTGGCTGGACTCCATGGATGACCTCGCTTGTGTGCGCGGCTTCGACCGGGAGTGTTGCCGCCTTCGAACCTACTTGTGTCTGCCTCTTCAGAAGGATGCACGGCCGTCATTGAGGTTGTATCTGGAATTTGCGGAGCATCGCACCGGTTCGGCACGCGAGCTCGGCGGCGTCCACGCTGCGATGCGGGCGAAGTCCGAGCCGCCAGCGTGGTCCGGGCGGCAGCAGCGCAAGAACATACGCCAGCCTGGATTGAACTGACCCCGCCCGCTTCTTCGTGGCGTCCACCCGGCGCGGCACTGCCCGTACGAGGCGCTGCGCGCCTTCGGCCAGCCGGTGCCTGGCCTTCCGCGTGGCCATCGTTGCCACGGCGTGGTTCGACGCGCCGAGTCCCGGGGCCTCCTCGTCCGTCGGGTGGCTCCGCGCCGGCCTACCGATCTCCCTCCACGCCGTCGCACGACGCTGGCTGGCCGAGGGGCGAGCCCGCGAGCGGCGCGCCCGGGGGCTCAGCGACGAGCAGCCGCCGCGCCCGCCCGGAGCGCCGGACGACCCGCCGCGCCAGGCGCCCAACCCGCCCCCGGGCGACCCGCCCCTACGTCGAGCTGGTCGACGATCTCGCGAGATCCCGTCGCAGAGCCCCCGCCAGGAGACCGGGAGCCGTCCGGGCACCCTCGCGCGGGATGCGTCTGCGCGTCGGGGACGTCGATGAGGCCATGGGCTCATGGCATCGAAATATCGATCCCTGGGAACCCGACATGGTCCATCTCGAGCCACGAGAGGCGGCCAGCCGCTTCATACTTGGAGAGCATCGTTGGGATCAAGTAGAGCGCGCCATACAGGGCCTGAAATGCATCAAGACCGGCTCCATGGGACTTATGAGTGTCCCCCGCCCCAGCGACTTCCACGTCCGCTTCCCAGCACAGAGCTGCTGCCCTGTACTCGGGCGCCCAGACTCGCACATGGATGCTCTCTTGGGTCCCGCTCGGTCGTGTTAGCGTGAGGATGCGTTCCGCGATCGGGTCTGGCATGACCCCCAGCTAGCGCACTCGTCGACGGTGTCAAGTGTCCGAGCTCAGCAGGAGCTCAAGCACCTTTCCCGGCCTTTGTTGCGCGCCCTTTCGCAAATGTTCTTCAGGAGCACGGGCGCGCGCTCTTCACAGTAAAGATCCCATCGAGCCGAGAGCGCGAAGCACGCGGTGGGGCAACTGGAACGACACTTTCCTTTGCCTGCGGCTCGGCCTTGCATGTGCTCCGAGTAGCACAGAAATGTCTCCGCAGGCGCCAGCAGCGCCGCTCCGTTCGCCGCGCCACACATGAGCTGCCAGAGGTCGGCCCCATTGTCTACCGCATCTTCGCACCTGCCTCGTGCGGCTCGAGGTTCTATGGGTTCGACCGCGATACTGATCTCCTCGCCAAGCTCGGCCTCTCCTGGTGTCAAATCCAGCGTGCACGATGGAATGGAACAGCAGATGAGTACGGCGGTGATGATGTTGAACGTTCGCATGCTGGGATTGTTGCTATCGGCGTGCCGGGCCGAAGTGTGCTGCCGTGAGGCGCGGCCACAATCATCGCGTGCGAGATCACAGAACAAGGAACCTATGGCTTTGGGAACGGGAACCAAAAAGGCGGTTTTGCCATTCGTGGACGCGAGCAGGTAGCACAGGGAACCTCGGTAAATCCAGGGGGCCAGTGCCCATCTCCCGGAAGGCCGTCCCAGCGGCGGACCGCGTCAACCTTCGCCCGCATGAGCGCGATCCCGCGGCCTCGCGGTTCCAGAGCGGGCCGGCGTCGAGGCGTACGTCGGCCTGCTCTCGAGCCGTCGCCGTCTACGTGGCCGAGCTCACTCAAGGAGGTCGCGGGGCTCATCCAGCGCGTCCAGCGCTCTTTCGCGCACCCCCTCGCCGCGAGCTTGAGCAGCGGCAGGAGCGTGCGCGTCCTCCTGCCCGACGGCGCGTGCCTGAAGCCGTCGAAGGAGCTCAAGTAGCTCGAAAATCGTGACAGAATCGGCTCGGTGAACGCAACGCTGGAGAGCGACATCGAGCAGGCGGCCCTCGATCTCTTCAAGGCGATGGGCTGGGAGACCGCGAGCGTGATGGAGGAGGTGCTCGGCGAGCACGGCACCCTCGGCCGCGACAACCGGGGCGACGTCGTCCTCGTCCGCCGCCTCCGCCCGGCGCTCGAGAAGCTCAATCGAGGCGCACCCGCCGAGGCGATCGACCTGGCCATCGAGGAGCTCACGCGCGACCGGTCGGCAATGAGCCTCGGGCAGGCGAACCGCGAGATCTACCGGGTGCTGAAGGACGGCGTCGAGGTCCGTGTCGCAGGCGCGGAGGACGAGGAGGACGCCACCCAGCGCATCCGCGTCATCGACTGGGACAAGCCCAGGAACAACGACTACTTCGTCGCACAGCAGCTCTGGGTCCAGGGGGAGACCTACCTGCGCCGCACCGACCTGATCGGCTTCGTCAACGGCCTGCCGCTCGTCTTCATCGAGCTGAAGGGCCTGCACAGCAACGTCGAGAACGCCTACCGGCAGAACTTGCGCGACTACCTCGGCGCCATCCCCCAGATCTTCTGGTTCAACGCGATCATCCTCCTCTCGAACGGCTTCGCGAGCCGTGTCGGCACGATCACGGGCGAGTGGGACCACTTCAAGGAGTGGAAGCGCATCGAGCGCGAAGACGAGCCGCCGCGCGTCAGCCTCGAGGTGACGCTGCGCGGCGTCTGCGACAAGGCGCGGCTCTGCGACATTGTGGAGAACTTCACGCTCTTCTCCGAGCAGAAGTCGTCTCTCGCCAAGATCGTCGGCCAGAACCACCAGCTCCTCGGCGTGAACAAGGCCATCGCCGAGGTCGAGAAGCACCAGCTCGTGCCGAGGGGAGTGCGCCTGTCGAAGGAAGAGCTCGAGGCGCGGAAGCGGCTCGGCGTCTTCTGGCACACCCAGGGGTCGGGCAAGTCGTTCTCCATGGTGTTCTTCTCGCAGAAGATCCTGCGCAAGATCCCGGGGAACTGGACGTTCGTGATCCTCACGGACCGGGAAGAGCTGGACGCGCAGATCTACAAGACCTTCGTCGGCGTCGGCGCGGTCCTGCCGCCCGGCAAGTCGAAGAAGGCGGCGCGTGAGCACGGCGTGCAGGCGAAGACCGCGGAGCACCTGAAGCAGCTCCTCACCGAGGACCATCGCTACGTCTTCACGCTCATCCAGAAGTTCCGCACCGAGGTGAAGGGGGGCAAGTACCCGAAGCTCTCGGACCGCAGCGACATCATCGTGATCGCCGACGAGGCACACCGCTCGCAATACGACACCTTCGCCCTGAACCTCCGGAGCGCGCTGCCGAACGCCGCGTTCATCGGCTTCACGGGCACGCCGCTCATGGCGGGCGAGGAGAAGACGCGCGAGGTCTTCGGCGACTACGTCAGCGTCTACAACTTCCGGCAGGCGATCGAGGACAACGCGACCGTCCCCCTCTACTACGAGGCCCGCATCCCCGAGCTCCAGCTCACGAACGAGGACCTCGCCGACGATCTCACCGAGCTGCTCGACGAGGCCGATCTCGACGAGGAGCAGCAGAAGAAGGTCGAGCGCGAGTTCGCGCGGCAGTACCACCTGATCACCCGCGAGGAGCGCCTCGACACGATCGCCGGCGACATCGTCACGCACTTCCTCGGCCTGCCCCGGGGGACGAAGGCGATGGTCGTCGCCATCGACAAGGTCACCGCCGTGCGGATGCACGACAAGGTGAAGGCGGCCTGGGCGAAGCGGCGGCGAGAGCTCCAGGCGAAAGTCCGTGTCACGCCGCGCGACGACAGGATGGCCCGGCAGGAGATCGTCGACGCGGTCGCGCTCATGGACGAGACCGACATGGCCGTCGTGGTCTCTCAGTCGCAGAACGAGGTCGAGGCGTTCGTGAAGAAGGGGCTCGACATCGCGCCGCACCGCCGGCGGATGATCAAGGAGGATCTCGACACGAGGTTCAAGGACGACAAGGACGCGCTGCGGATCGTCTTCGTCTGCGCGATGTGGATCACGGGGTTCGACGTCCCGAGCTGCGGGGTCGTCTACCTCGACAAGCCGATGAAGAACCACACCCTCATGCAGACGATCGCGCGAGCGAACCGCGTCTACGAGGCGAAGGAGAACGGGCTCATCGTCGACTACGTCGGCGTCTTCCGGAGCCTCGAGAAGGCGGACCTTTCGCGCGGCATTCGGGGCCTCCAGCAGCCGGTGGACATCTCGAAGATCATGGACACCGTCGAGCGCCTGCTGGATGAGTCGATCGACGCGAAGGGGTACGCGATTCGCGAAGCCCGCGAGACCACGGAGGCGCCGTACAGCGGTCGCGTCCACCTCGGCGGGATCGACTTCGCCGCCCTCGCCCGGTACTTCGCGATGACGAAGCACAAGGCCAGCGCGGCGGAGGCGGCGGCCGTGTCGGCGCGGCAGAGGGTCGACACGCTCGTCCGCCTGAACCCGACGCGGGGAAATCTGCGCGTGCAGCTCGAGGAGCTCATCACCGAGTACAACGACGGCGCGCGCAACGCGGCGCAGTTCTTCAAGGATCTGCTCGCGTTCATGAAGAACAAGGTCGAGCCCGAGGAGCAGCGGAGCCGCGCCGAGGCGCTGAGCCAGGAGGAGCTGGTGCTGCACGACCTGCTCCACCCGCCGACCCTGAAGCTCAACCCCAAGGAGCGCGAGCTCGTGAAGGAGGTAGCACGAGAGCTGCCGAAGAAGCTCGCGCCGAAGCTCGTCATCGACTGGCGGAAGAGCCAGCGCGCCCGGGCGGCCGTGAAGGTGACGATCAAGGGCGCGCTCGAGGTGCTACCCCAGGACACCTACAGCGACGAGATGTACGAGAAGCTCGTCGAGGCCGTGTACGAGCACGTCTATGAGTCGTACTGGGGCGAGGGGAAGAGCAAGTATACCGACTCGAGCACGTAAATGGTCGAGCCTTGGGTCCCGCCGCAAGTGCGGCCGGCTACCGCGCTGTCCTGAAACCGAGGCTCTTGCCCTGGCGAGCCCGCCGCTGCGGCCCTCCGCCGACGACTCCCGCGAGCCGCGCCGGGGCGCGGACGGATCGAAGCGCTGAGCGGGCGTCGACCGCCAAGGCGTCTGCCGCCAAGGCGTCTGCCGCCAAGGACGGAGCGCGACGGAAGAAAAACGCGTCCACCTGTCACGTGGGGGCCCGCTGGTGCCTAGAAGCCAGAGGCGGCATCCCTCACCACCTCGCCGCTGTGACCAAATAGGTTACATCCATATCCATCAGGATCCCACGAGGAGACTCAGCCATGGCTTTCTCTCGACTCACCTGTCTCGCCGCCTTCGGTCTTGCCCTCATTGCCTGCGGAGACTCGGAACCGGGAGGCCCGCATGGCGGCACGGAGGGAAGCGGCGGGGGCGGCGGCGGGCCTGCGGCTGCGGCGCCCGAGGCGCCGGTGCTCGAGTTCGTCATGCCGATGGCGGGCGTGCTCCACGTCGAGTGGACGCCCCAGGAGGGCTGCGATCAGTTCGAAGGCGAGCGCAAGGACCCGATGAACGACTACGCCGTCGCCTTCACCCTCGCGGGAACGAAGAATGCCTACATGGACCCCGAGGCGACCGAGGACATGGAGTACACCTACCGGCTTCGCTGCAAGGTCGGCGAGGTCTACTCGGCGTACTCGAACGAGATGTCCGGAAACCCCACGGACGAAGAGTCGAGCCATGAGTGAGCGTTCATGGGCTCTTCTGGGCGTCGCCTCGCTGTCGCTGCTCGCCGCCGGATGTGGGGCCGAGCGAGGAGGGGAGCCGGCGGCCCCCGACACCTGGGGCGAGCCCACCGCCGCCCTCGACACGAACCCCGATCCCGAGGTGGTCGAGGTCGACCTCGAGGCCAGGGAGGTCGAAAAGACGTACCTGGAGGGGACGACCACGACGGTCTGGTCCTACAACGGCACGGTCCCTGGGCCCCTGATCGAGGCGAACCTGGGCGATACGCTGATCGTCCACTTCAAGAACAGCCTGCCGGAGGAGACGACGATCCACTGGCACGGCATCCGGGTGCCCAACGAGATGGACGGCGTGATGGCCGTGCAGGCGCCGATCGCGCCCGGCGAGACGTTCACCTATCGGTTCACGCTGCGCGACGCGGGGTTTTACTGGTTCCACCCGCACGTGATGGAGCCGGAGCAGATCCAGAAGGGCCTCTTCGGCCTGATCCGCGTGCGCGGGCCGAACGAGCCGGAGGCGGACGACGAGAGGATCGTCGTGCTCGGGGACGTGCTCCTCAACGAGGACGGGAGCTTCAACGAAGAGCTCGACGACGACATGATCATGATGGGCCGCGAGGGCAATGTCGTGCTCGTCAACGGCAGGACGATGCCCGCGCTCGAGGTGCGGCCGGGCGCGCTCACGCGTCTCCGGATCGTCAACGTGGCCAACGGGCGCTTCTTCAACCTCGCGCTCCCGGGCCATGCGTTCCGCGTCATCGGCACCGACGGCGGGCTGATCCCGGAGCCGTACGACGCCGAGAGGCTCCTGATCTCTCCAGGCGAGCGCTACGACGTGCTGCTGATGGCCCAGGGGGAGCCGGGGACGGAGCTCACCCTGATGAACGAGCCCTACGAGCGCGGGCACCACACCGGCCACGCGGATCCGATGCCGCTCGCCACGGTCCGGATCGGCCAGGGACCCGGGCTGTCCGGGCGCGCGCTGCCCGAGACCGGCCCCGCCATCGAGCGACTGCCGGGCGGGCCGGCCGAGGCGACCATCACCTTCGACGAGCAATACGTCGACGGCAAGCTGATGTTCCTGATCGACGGCAAGGCCTTCCCCGACGTGCCGCCGATCGAGGTCGAGAGCGGCTCGGTCCACATCTACGACCTGAAGAACGACGCCGAGATGGACCACCCGTTCCACCTGCACGGCTTCTTCTTCCAGGTGCTGGCCAGGGACGGTGTGCCGGTGGCCGAGGAGGAGCTCGCCAACAAGGACACCGTGATCCTGCCGCAGCGGTCCACGGTGCGCATCGTGACGCGCTTCGATGCGCCGGGAATGTGGATGTATCACTGCCACATCCTCGAGCACACCGAGGGCGGGATGATGGGCGAGATCCACGTCGCCCCTTGAGGTGCCGCGCCCGGGGTGTAAGACGTCCGCGGCTCGATCGTCGGCAGACAGGGAGCCGAACCATGGACCACGATCATCGCCACACGCACGGCCACCCTCAGCCCGCCGGCCTGGAGCGGACGAAGGACCCGGTCTGCGGGATGGCCGTCTCGCCCGAGACGGCGAAGTGGCAACACGAGCACGGCGGTCGGACATACCTCTTCTGTAGCCAGCGCTGTCTCGCCAAGTTCCAGGCAGATCCCGAGAAGTACGCGCCCGCGCAGCCGACGACCGAGAGGGAAGAGCCCCCGGCGAAGCCGGTCGAGCCGACCCAGCCGACGACGCACGTCGAGTACGTCTGCCCGATGCACCCCGAGGTCGTCCGCGCGGAGCCGGACTCCTGCCCGATCTGCGGGATGGCCCTCGAGCCGCGGACGGTGACGCTCGAGGACGCGCCGAACCCGGAGCTCGCGGACATGGCCCGGCGCTTCTGGATCAGCGTCCCGCTGAGCCTCGTCGTCCTCGTGCTGGGGATGTCCGAGATGATCCCGGGCCAGCCGGTGCAGCACCTCCTCGGCCGCTGGCTCGCCTGGATCGAATTCGCCCTCGCCACGCCCGTGGTGCTCTGGTGCGGCGCCCCGTTCTTCGAGCGCGGCTGGGCCTCGATCAGGACCCGGCACCTCAACATGTTCACCCTGATCGCCATCGGCACGGGCGCCGCCTACGCGTACAGCGTCGTGGCCACGCTGGCGCCCGGCGTCTTCCCCCACGCTGTCCGCCACGGCGGCGCGGTCCCGGTCTACTTCGAGGCGGCCAGCGTCATCGTCTCGCTCGTGCTGCTCGGGCAGGTCCTCGAGCTCCGCGCCCGCAGCCGGACGAGCAGCGCGCTCAAGGCGCTCCTGGGGCTCGCCCCGAAGACCGCCAGGCGCCTCGGCGCGGACGGTCGGGAAGAGGACGTCTCCCTCGAGCGCGTGCAGCCCGGCGACCGACTGCGCGTGCGGCCGGGGGAGAAGATCCCCGTCGACGGCGAGGTCCTCGAGGGGACCAGCGCGGTCGACGAGTCGATGATCACGGGAGAGCCTATCCCGGTCGAGAAGGCGCCCGGCGCCCGCGTGGTCGGCGGCACCGTCAACGGCACCGGCGGCTTCGTGATGCGCGCCGATCGCGTCGGGCGCGACACCCTGCTCGCCCGGATCGTCCAGATGGTGGGAGACGCCCAGCGCAGCCGCGCCCCCATCCAGCGCCTCGCGGACGCTGTCGCCGCGTACTTCGTCCCCGCCGTGATCGTGATCGCGGCGCTCACCTTCGTGGTCTGGCTGCTCGTCGGGCCGGAGCCGCGGTTCTCGCACGCGCTCGTCAACGCCGTGGCGGTGCTCATCATCGCGTGCCCGTGCGCGCTCGGCCTCGCCACGCCCATCTCGATCATGGTCGGGACGGGGCGCGGCGCCACGGCCGGCATCCTGATCAAGAACGCGGAGGCGCTCGAGACCTTCGAGAAGATCGACACCCTCGTCGTCGACAAGACCGGCACGCTCACCGAGGGCAAGCCGAAGCTCGCCTCCGTGGCGACGCTGGGCGATCTCCCGCCGAACGAGATCCTCAGGCTCGCGGCGAGCCTGGAGCGCGGCAGCGAGCACCCGCTCGCGAGCGCGATCGTCGCCGGGGCCGTCGAGCAGGCGCTCGAGCTCCTGCCGGCGGAAGGGTTCCGGTCGATCACCGGCAAGGGCGTGGTCGGCGCGGTGGCCGGGCGAGAGGTCGCGCTCGGCAATCTCAAGCTCTTCGAGGAGCTCGGCGTGCCGCCGGAGGATCTCTCGCGCCGCGCCGAGGAACGCCGACAGGAGGGCCAGACGGCGATGCTCGTCGCCGTGGACGGCAAGGCCGCCGGCATCCTCGGCGTGGCCGACCCCGTTCGTGACTCGACCGCCGAGGCCGTCCGCGTCCTCCGCCAGGAGGGCATCCGCGTCATCATGCTCACCGGCGACAGCCGCACGACGGCAGAGGCGGTCGCCAGGAAGCTCGGCATCGAGCACGTCGAGGCCGAGGTGCTGCCCGAGCAGAAGGCCGCGGTCGTGAAGCGCCTCCAGGCCGAGGGCCGCGTCGTGGCGATGACGGGCGATGGCATCAACGACGCGCCCGCGCTCGCGCAGGCGCACGTCGGCGTCGCCATGGGCACCGGGACCGATGTCGCCATCGAGAGCGCCGGGATCACCCTCGTGCGCGGCGATCTCCGCGGCCTCCTGCGCGCCCGGCGGCTCAGCCGGGCGACGATGCGCAACATCCGGCAAAACCTGTTCTTTGCGTTCGTCTACAACGCGCTCGGCGTGCCGATCGCGGCGGGCGTCCTCTATCCCGTCCTCGGGCTGCTCCTCAGCCCCATGCTCGCCAGCGCCGCGATGAGCCTGAGCTCGGTGTCCGTCATCGGCAACGCCCTGCGGCTGCGCCGGATCGAGCTCTGATCGAGCCGCCGACGTCAGCGTTCCGGCACCTCCACAGGACCCAGCGTCGGCCGAGCCCTCGAGGAGCAGGCACGCACCCGTGTCACGCGCTCCCGCCCGAGCTGAGGCCGGCCGGCGGGCGGGCTGGCCGGAGGTCTTCACGCATTCCGGTGGATTGTTGGCCCTCGCGGGTCGTGGACTGACGTCGGCCTGCACGGGGGCAAGGCCCAGCGACCCGACGAGTGAAGCCGCGCGGCGCCGGGCCTCTCAGCTCCCTGTAATGCCCGCCGACCGGCAACGTCTCCACGTGCGAGGTGCCCGCCGCGAGTCGCCCCCAAGAGATGCGGCGACTCCACGGTGGGAGCGTACGCCTGCAGCAAGAGAGCCACGATGTTGAATGCCCAAGGGGATGCTCGACCTGAGCTCACAACCCCCCATGGATATACCTACACAACCGAATCGATAAGGAGTGATGACCATGTGCAGCGGTGCATGCAATTGCAATCATGGAACGGAGACGAACATCCAGAGCGGCGGCCGGCATGTCCAGGCGCTCATCGACGCCGTCGACGGTCAGGCTGGGGCGCAGCCCGACGCCCCTCCGGTCAAGGCGGAGTCGCGTGCGGACTGGCACCTCAGAGGCGAGTGGTTTGACATCTGCAGCTGCTCGTTGCCCTGCCCATGCACGTTCGCGCAGACCCCCACGCACGGGGACTGCCTCTTCACGCTCGTCTGGCAGATCCACGAGGGGCACCACGCAGGCGTCGACCTCTCGGGGCTCGGGGTCGTCAGCATCGGCGAGTTCGCGGGGAACATGTGGGTCGGCGACCCGAACGCCATGATGAAGCTGATGTTCTACATCGACGCCAAGGCCGATGCCGACCAGCGGCGTGCGTTGGAACGCATCTTCATTGGCAAGGAAGGCGGCTGGCCCGGGAAGTTCGGCTCCCTGATCAGCGAGGTGCGCAGCATCGAGTACGCACCCATCCGGTTCGAAGCCCCCGCCGACCTGGCGCATTGGAGGGCCGAGATCCCGGGGCGGGTCAAGGTGGGGGCGCGAGCGCTCACCGGACCGACCGCGGACCCGAACCGCCGGGTGCAGCTGATCAACGCCCCCGGCGCCGAAGTCGGTCCCGGCCAGGTGGCCACCTGGGGCGTGGTCGAGGACGACCTCGCCACCGGCTTCGACTTCTCCCACGCCTACAAGGGGGGTTCCAGCAAGCACTTCCCCTTCGACTGGCGTCCGGAGTGACGCGCGTGAACGTCGCGTAGCGCGGCGCTCCGCTGGATCCGGCGCCGTCGTGGTGGGTGGCCTGCCACGCGGAGGGGGCGGCTGCCGCATGACGTCGACGGACCTGAGCGCGCCCCCCTGGCTGCTCCTGCTCGGGGGGCTCGCCGCCGCGCGGCTGCGCCGGCGCCCGCGCGCCGGCCAGCCGGACGAGCCGAGCACGACCCACACACGTCGACGAGCAGGATCACGGCCAGCTTGATCGCTGCGACAGCGGCGGCGGGCGATCGTCGAGCGCCGCCACCTGGGCGCGCAACCGCGCCAGGTGCTGCTCGACCGTCTGGGGCAGGTCGGGGCGGCGCAGCAGCTCGAGCAGACGCGGCATGCTGGAGACCCCCTCGCGCAGGCAGCCGGTCAGCACCAGGACGTCGGTGCCGTCGAGATCGCGGAGAAAGCGCTCGACCTCGGCCCAGTTGGCGTCGTGCAGCGCCGCCACGGGCGCCACCGCGTGCTCGCGCCGGATCGTCACGAACCCGCGGGACCGCCCGGAGGTGGGGTCGACAGGGAGCATGGCACGATAAAGCGCTTCGAGCGGGACCCAGTGCGGCGGGTACTTGAAGCGCGCCACGTCGAGCAGGAGCACGAGGTCGCGATCGGGGTGCAATCCACCGACCGGCGAGAAGTGGCCGCTCCCGGTCTGGCCCAGCGTCCGGCGGTCATAGGCGACGACCACGTGGTTGTCGTCGGCGCGCGAGGTGGCCTCTCGGACCGCGGCGCGGAGCGCCTCCAGCGACGAGGTCCCCGCGAAGCGCACGTCGGCCCGGGCGCCGTTGCACCGGGCCAGGCACGCGAGCTGCGTCAGCGTGATCCCGTCGCGAGCGACGTCGTCGAGGGAGCGGCAACAGTCGAGTTGCTCCTCCGAGAACCAGCGCCACGGTCCCTTCCAGGCGCGCCCCGGATCGATCTCCAGCGCGTTGAGGACCATGACCAGCGTCCCCAGGCCGCAGAAAGCAGGCTCAGCCTGGGTGTGGAACTGCTCGATGAGCGGGAAGAAGCTCTCCATCACCCCCAGGGCGAGCGCCTCGCGAAAGATCGCGCGCCCCTCCTCGGAGGAGAACGCGATGCAGCCCGGTGGTAAGGGGCGCTTGTGATACGAGGGCATGGCCGAGGGGACGCGGTGCATGGCCCCGCGCAGCGTAGCAGAGTGCACCCTCGCCGCGCCGGCCCGCGCGGCCTGCTCGATGAGGCCTTGCGCGGTCGCCCCCCTGGAACGTGACCGGTCGCCCCGCAGGCCGTGCCCCGCGGACTTCACGCACGAGCGGCGGCGCAGGGCGGACGCTCATCGGATCTCCCCGACCCTCGGGACGTCATGGTTTGACCGGACGATCAGGCTCGAGCGTGCTGTCCGGGAGCCGAGCGAGCGTCGCGCGAGCGCCGTGGCGGCGACCCATGCCGGGACGACCTGAAGGACGCCCGTGATCTCGAATATCGCGTTGTCCGGCATCACGTAAGTGGGCGGTGGAAAGAGGCGCAGGAGCGCCGGGGACCGGGGCGCCAGGAAGTAGAGCGCGTCCTTCAGCACGTGGTTGTAGAGGCCCTCGAACGCGCCGATCCATGCGATCGGGACGAGCGCCAGCACCGCGGCGAGCACCACGAACGCGGCCCGCCCGGCAGGCGCGCCCGCGCGGCGGCGGTGGACGGCGAGGGCGCCGAGGAGCACCGCGATCGTCGGGACGGCGAGCAACGCGATGTGCAGCCGCCAGGGCGTCCTGTAGACCACGGCGCCGATCGCGTGGTGTACCGTGGTGAGCACCATGACGGCGACGCCGGCGAGCGCCGCCCTCCTCGTGAGCGCTGCTGCGATGTCCTGGGATGTCTGCATGGCTGGATCTCCGCGCCGTTGAGGCCCTGAGGTCGCGCGGGCGCCTCACGCCACCGGGGGGAGGGGCGCCCGCCGCAGAACAGGGATACCCGGCGCGCCCCGACGGGTCGATCGCGTCCCGTGAACAGGACTCGTGCGTGGCGCGCACGAATCCTGGGCCCCTCGAGGGCGTGGTAGCGTCGGCGCCGTGGACTCCCTGGCGAACATCGAGGCCTTCGTGCGGGTCGCGGAGCTCGGGAGCATCACCCGCGCGGCGCGGTCGCTGCACATCACCGCCTCGGCGGCGAGCCGGCGCATCGCGCAGCTCGAGGACGAGCTCGGCGTCCGGCTGTTCCACCGGACCACGCGCGCGCTCCGGCTGAGCGACGAGGGCCGCGCCTTCCTCGAGCGGTGCCAGCGCATCCTGGAGGAGCTCCAGGCCGCGAAGCAGTCGATCGCGCACGCCCGCGCCGTCCCCGAGGGGCGCCTCTGCGTCGAGGTGCCCGCGGCCCTCGGGCGGCTCGCGCTCGTGCCCGCGCTGCCGGGCTTCCTGGCGCAGCACCCGGGCATCGAGCTCGATCTCCGGCTACGGGACGCGGTGATCGACCCGGCCGCGGAGGGGGTCGACGTCAGCCTGCGCATCGGGCACCTCCGGGACGCCGAGGCCGTGGCGCGGAGGCTCGGCGTCACGCGGATGCTCGTGTGCGCCTCGCCGGAGTACCTGCGCCGGAGCGGGACGCCGGAGACGCCGGACGACCTCCGGCAGCACCGCTGCCTCGGGTTCGTCCGCGAGAGCCGCGTCGTGCCATGGCGCTTCGGCGCGGAGAGCCGGGCGCTCGTGTTCGAGCCCACCGGCTCTCTCAGCGTCAACGACGGCGACGCGCTCAAGGCGCTGGCCGTGGCCGGCGCCGGGCTCGCCTGGGTCTTCGACTTCATGATCGCGCCCGAGCTCGCGTCGGGGGCGCTGGTCACCGTGCTGGATGAGTTCGCCGTGGACGAGCGTCCGATCCACGCGCTCTACCGGAGCCCGCGGCACATCATCCCCAGGGTGCGGGTCTTCCTGGACTTCGCCTCCACGCTGCTCGGACCACCACGTTCATGATCCGTGCCGCCGCCCCGCGGCGCCCCGGCCGACTCACTTCTTCGGCGCGACGACGAGGGTGCCCTTGAGCATCCCCATGCCGCACTCGAACCTCAGCTCCCCCGCCTTCAGGTCGGGCAGGTCGATGGTGACCGGTTGCCCCGTCGGCAGCTCCTTGCGGATACCGAGGCTGGGAAAGACGATCTCCTTCGTGCAGGCGCCGCTGTCGTGACGGACGAGCTTGAGCTGGAGCCGCTCGCCCTCGACCGCGGCGATCTTGTCCGGCACGAAACCGCCGTGGACCATGATCTCGACCACGCGCGGGGCCTTCTGGGGCTCGGCGCTCGCCGGCTGCGCGCAGCCAAGCACGGAGGCGACCGAGGGGATGCCGAGCGCGATCGAGAGGATGGCGTGCGTGATCTTCATGAGGCTCTCCTTTCGGGTTCCGCGAGGGAGACGCGCGGGTCTCCACCGCATTACAGTCGAGCGCGGGGCCGGCTTGGACGCGCGCCCCGGCGCCGCAGGAGCGCCCGCGGCGCCCGGGGCTCGTGGCCCGACGAACATCAGGTCACGATCACCGGCGATGGCGCCCGTAATGGCGGGCCAGGGGGCGCGTCTGCCCGGATGCGAGCCGGCCTGGCAGGGAGCGCAGGCCGGCCGCCGGGGAGCGCATCCGCGTGTCCTCCGACCCTGAAGACCCCAAGGGACGCCATGAACCAGCTCGATCCCGACAAAGCACGCACCGCCGTCACGTACTCCGCCGCCGCGGATCACTTCGACGACCCGCCGCTCGCCTTCTGGGCCCGCATCGGGGCGCGCACCGTCGAGCGCGCCCGCCTCGAGCCCGGCCACCGCGTGCTCGACGTGTGCTCCGGCACCGGATCGTCCGCCATCCCCGCCGCCCGGGCCGTCGGGCCCACGGGCTCCGTGCTCGCCGTCGATCTCGCCGAGGCGTTGCTCGACCGCGGGCGCGCCAAGGCCCGCGCGCTGGGGCTCTCGAACATCGACTTCCGTTGCGCCGACGTGGAGGCCCTCGACCTGCCGCCCGGGAGCTTCGACGCCATCGTCTGCGTCTTCGGCATCTTCTTCATGCCGGACATGCCCGCCGCCGTGCGCCGGCTCTGGCGATGGCTCAAGCCCGGCGGCACGCTCGCCGTCACCACGTGGGGCACCGACGTGCTCGAGCCCGGCAACACCGCGTTCTGGGACGCGATCCAGGCCCACCGGCCCGACGTCTACAAGACCTTCCGGCCGTGGGAGCGCGTCAACTCCCCGGACGCCCTCCGCGCGATGCTCGCAGCGGCCGGCGTCGCGGCCTGCGCCGTCGACGCCGAGCCCTCCAGGCAGCCCCTCACCTCGCCGGACGACTGGTGGGTCATCGCCCTCGGGTCGGGCTATCGCGGCACGATCGACAAGCTCGACCCCGGCACGCAGGAGGTCGTCAAGCGCGACACCCTCGCCCCGCTCCGCGCGCGCAACGCCCTCAGCGCCGAGACCAACGCGCTCTATGCGATCGCCAGGAAGCCCCCCGGGCGCGAGGCGGAGCGTTGACATGCGCGCAGCGTCGTCGGGCGCCGCGCCGAGCACCGCCGCCGCGGGAGACAGGCCCAGCGGCATCCGCTATGTTCATGAAGGCGGCGCGGCGCCCGAGCCGCCGCGGAGGCGCGCAACGCAGGTCACCAGGCCCGTCACGCGGAGCGCTCCAGCGACCCAGACCAGCGAAGAGGCCCGAACATGAGCTGCCCTCACTGCCGTCCAAACCGGCGCGCTCGAATCCTTTGGCTCGGCGTCGTGGCCGTGGCGCTCCTGGGGATCGTGTACGTCGACGGGGCGTTCGGTCGCCGGTCATCCGCGCGCGAGCCCTCTTCGACCTCCGTTCCGCAGCAAGACCACCCATGATCCGGTCGCTTCGCTCTCACCGAGGCTCGTCCCGTGAGCGACGTCCCCGGGGCGAGCCTGGGTGACCGCGTACCAGGCGGCCGGGCGGGCGATCGGCGCGAGGCGCCGGCGCCCGCCGAGCCGCAGCCGGGGGACAGCGGCTATGTCGCCCGCAAGTGCTCGATCAGGATCTTCACGCCAAGGCCGATGAGCACGACGCCCCCCGCCACGTCGAGCCGCTTGCCGAGCATCGCGCCGAAGCGCCTGCCGGCGAACAGGCCGATCGCGGAGAGGACCGCGGTCGTGATCCCGATCGTGACGAGGGAGAGCGCGAACGGCGCGTTCAACATCGGGAGCGTGAAGCCGATCGCGAGCGCGTCGATGCTGGTCGCGATGGCCAGCACGAACATGACCC
The DNA here is from genome assembly GCF_051369805.1 of Sorangium sp. So ce1036. Lineage (NCBI taxonomy): Bacteria > Pseudomonadati > Myxococcota > Polyangiales > Polyangiaceae > Sorangium > Sorangium sp. So ce1036. The sequence goes on along the minus strand of NZ_JBBMOX010000002.1, from coordinate 113,996 downwards.
TCAAGGCGAACAGGTCCTTCGGCGCGTCGTCGTCATCGTCCGCGCCGCCCCGCGCCTCCCACAGCATCTTGCCGCCGATGGCCCCGAGGAGCCCGAAGGCGATCCAGTGATCCCACGCCTGCACGAGGGGCCCGACACGCGCGCCGAGGAGCCACCCGATGAGCGGCATGAGCGCCTGAAACCCGCCGAAGAAGCCCGCGACGAGCGCGACGTGCCGGGCGCGTATCGCGGGGGTCGCCAGCCCCCGCGCGGCCGAGACCGCCGTCGCATCCATGGCCAGGCCGAGGGCGAGGAGCAGGATCGCGCCGAAGCTCACGACGCCGCCGCCGACCGCTGGGCCGCCGGGAGGGGGTGGACCTCCACGGTGACATGCTGGAGGCTCGCGATGGAGGTCAGGGCCTCGCGGTAGGCGATCGGCGGCTGCGGAGACCGCGCGGCGATCGACACGATGCAGGCGCGAGCCCTCGGGCCGATATCCCACAGGTGAAGGTCGACGACGGCCGCGCCAGCGAACTCCGACTCGATCCGCCGGCGAATGCGCTTCGTGATCTCCTCCGATGGAACCACGTCGAGGAGCTGCTTCGCCGCCTGCCGGCACAGGCCGTAGCTCCAGCGCGCGATGACCACGCCGCCGACGACGCCCATGGCGGCGTCGAGGAACGTCCAGCCGAAGTAGCGCCCGCCCAGGAGCGCCAGGATGGCGAGCACGCTCGTCAGCGCGTCGGCGAGCACGTGGAAGTACGCGGCGCGGAGGTTGTGGTCGTGCCCGTGATGCGCGTGCTCATGGCGATGCGGGGCGTGCTCCCCGTCGTCATGCTCGTGATCCTCGTCATGGTCCGCGCCGTGGTGCTCGTCCGTGTGGAGGAGCTTCACGCTGACGAGGTTGACGGCCAGGCCCAGCACGGCGACGGGGAGCGCCTCGGAGAAGGCGATCGGCGCGGGGCGCAGGAAGCGGCGCAGCGACTCGACCACCATCAGGAGCGCGATGAGCGAAAGGACCACGGCGCTCGTGTAACCGGCCAGCGCGTGGACCTTCCCCGTGCCAAAGGAAAAGACGCTCGACCCCGACTGTCTCCGCGCGAACCAGTAGGCCAGCGCGGCCATGCCGAGGGCGCCCGCGTGCGTCGCCATGTGCCAGCCGTCGGCGGTCAGGGCGAGCGAGTTCGTCGCGTATCCGACCACGAGCTCGGCGACCATCATCGCCAGCGTGAGCGCGACGACCCAGCGCGTCCTCGCTTCGTGAGAGGCCACCGCGGCCCCGTGATCGTGGGTGTGCCTCAGCTCGTCGAGCAGGTCGGACGCCGCGTCGTTCGTCATGACGCCCCTCATTTCACGTAGGCGCGAACGATCTGGACCAGCTCCTCGACCGCCTCGCGCTGCGGTGCCGTCGTGCGCTCCGGGTCCACGACGTGGGTCCGGATATGGCCCTCGATGAGCTCCCCCACGAGCCCGTTCAGGGCGCCTCGCGCCGACGTCACGGTCTGGAGGACCTCCGCACAGCCGTGCTCGCCCTCGAGCGCGCGCTCCACCGCCTCGAGCTGACCACGGATGCGCCGCACGCGGGCAATGAGCTTCTTCTTGCTCTCGATCGTGTGCACCCGGATAGTCTAGGGGACTATGCTAGCTGCATCAAGCGCGCAGGCCCTGGTCCGGCGCCGGCTCTCGTCTCTCGGAGGTCGCTGCGTCCGCGAGGCGGCGTAAGGGGGAGGGCGAAGCAGGGACGAGCCACCGTGAGCTCCCCTCTTGCTGCGCTGCTGACGAGCGCCCGAGGAGGAAGCGCGCTCACGGCCCTGGCCGCTCCCGTTCCATCAGCAGCGCCCTCGCCTCGGGCGCTCGCCAGTCCCTCGCGCCCGTGAACCGGAGGGCCATCATGCCGTCTTCCTCGACCAGGAACGTGTCAGGCAACGTCGAGACCCCGAACCGCCGCTGCACCGCGGGCGCGCCGGCCCGCACGACGCCGGGAGGCACCTCGCCCCCGAAGAAGGCGCGCACGACCTCCCAGCTCTCGTCGACGCTCACGGCCACGAGCTTCAGCCTGCCGGCCTCCTCCAGCTCTCGGCCGAGCTCCAGCAAGCGCGGGAGCTCGGCGCGGCACGGGGCGCACCAGGTGGCCCAGAAGTGGAGCAGCACGGGCCGGCCGCGCAAGGCGCCCGCGTGGAGCAAGGTCCCGTCCGGCCGCTCGAAGGCGGTGTCCGGCACAGGCCGGGTGCCGTCGAGCCGCTCGTACGCGAACGGGCGACCTGGTCGCTCCGCGCCGCGGCGATGCTCCACGGCCCGGTAGAGCCCCACCGCGAGCGCCTGGACGAGGACCAGGACGCCCGCGGCGGCGGCGATCCTGCGGAGGCGGGCGCGCGCGCTCATCGCCTACTCCGCGGCGGGCGACAGGGCCGGGCCGGGGCGCGGCGGGGGGGCGGCGGTGTCCGTCCCGCCGGCGGCCCCCGCGCGGCGCCGCCCGCCCACCACGCTGTAGAGCACCGGCAGGACGAGCAGCGTGAGCAGCGTGGAGGAGATCACGCCGCCGATCACGACCGTCGCCAGCGGGCGCTGCACCTCGGCCCCGACCCCCGTGTTCAGCGCCATCGGCACGAAGCCCAGCGAGGCGACCAGCGCCGTCATGAGGACCGGACGGAGGCGCCGCTCGGCCGCGAGCTCGATGGCGTCCCGCACCGGCATCCCGGTCGCGGTGAGCTGCCGGATGGTGGAGACGAGCACCATGTCCCCGAGCACCGCGACGCCCGACAGCGCCACGAACCCGACGCCCGCGGAGATGCTGAACGGCAGGTCGCGGAGCCAGAGCGCGACGACGCCGCCGATCGCAGCGAACGGGACGCCCGTGAAGACGCGGACCGCATCGAGGAGCCGCCCGTAGGTGAGGTACAGCAGGAGCAGGATCAGCCCCAGGGCCGCGGGCACGACGACGAGCAGGCGCGCCTGCGCGCGCTCGAGGTGCTCGAACTGCCCGCCGAAGCGGACGTAATAGCCGGGCGGCAGCTCGACCTCCCGATCCAGCCTGTCTCTCGCCTCTTCGACGTAGGTGCCCACGTCCCGGCCGCGGACGTTCGCCTGCACGACGATCCGGCGCTTCGCCCACTCGCGCTGGATCGCGGTCGGCCCCTCGACCGTGCGGATCTTCGCGAGCCGCGCGAGCGGGATGCGCTCCCCGCCGGCCGCCGTGACCAGGATGCGGCCGATCGAGGCGGCGTCCTCCCGGTGGCGGTCGTCGATGCGCAGCACCACGGGGAAGCGGCGCTCGCCCTCCTGGAGCTGCCCCACCTCCCGCGCGCCGAGCGCCTCGACGACCTCCAGCACGTCGGCGGCCGCGATGCCGTGCCGCGCGATCGCGTCGCGGTCGACCGCGATCTCGAGCACGGGCTGCCCCGTGAGCTGCTCGGTCACCACGTCGGCCGCGCCGGGGATCCGCTTGAGGACGGCCTCGATCTCGCGCGCCTTCTGCTTCAGCGTGTCGAAGTCGTCGCCGAACAGCTTCACCCCCAGATCGGCCCGGATCCCCGCCACCATCTCGTTGACCCGCATCTCGATCGGCTGCGTGTAGATGACGCGCATGCCCGGCATCCCCGCGAGCTCGGCTTCCATCGCCTCGACGAGCTCGTCCTGCGTCGCGGCGCGCTTCCAGGCCTCCCGCGGCCTGAGCGTGATGAACATGTCGGACAGCTCGAGCCCCATCGGATCCGTCGCCACCTCCGCGGTGCCCGTGCGGGTCCAGACGCGCTCGATCTCGTCCGGGAACCTGTCGAGGAGGACCCGCTCGAGCTGGGTGCCGTAGCGGATCGACTCACCCGCCGAGACGCCCGAGAGCCGCACGGTGTTGGCGACGAGGGTGCCCTCGCGGAGCCGCGGCACGAACTCGGCGCCGAGCCGCGTCGCGAGGAAGACCGCGTTGCCGAGGAGCAGCACGGCGCCGGCGAGCACCGCCCAGCGCCACCGGAGCGCGAGCTGCAGCGCGGGCCGGTAGGCCCGCTTGAGGAGGCGCACGAGCGCGTTCTCGCGCTCCTTCATGCGGCGCGGCAGGAGCAGGCTCGCGAGCGCCGGCATGAGCGTGAGCGACAGGATCATCGAGCCCATGAGCGCGAAGATCACGGTGAGCGCCATCGGCCGGAACAGCTTCCCCTCCGCCCCCTCGAGCGCGAGGATCGGCAGGTAGACGATCATGATGATGAGCTCGCCGAACATCGTCGGCTTGCGCACCTCGATCGAGGCGTCGCGCACGACGTCCGTCGTGCTCCGGTCGCTCGTCTCCTCGGAGAGCCGCCGGACCGAGTTCTCGACCATGATCACCGAGCTGTCGACGACCAGCCCGAAGTCGATCGCGCCGAGGCTCATCAGGCTCCCCGCCACGCCCGCGCGCAGCATGAGGTCGAACGCGAAGAGCATCGACAGCGGGATGGCCGAGGCCACGATGAGCCCGGCGCGGAGGTTGCCGAGGAAGGCGAAGAGCACCGCCACGACGAGGAGCGCGCCCTCGAGCAGGTTCTTCTCCACGGTGCCGAGCACCTCGTCGATGAGCTCGGTGCGGTCGTACACGACGGCGACGTCGACCCCCTCCGGCAGGCTCTTCTCGACCTCTTCCAGGCGCGCCTTGAGCCGCGTCGTGACCTCGTGGCTGTTCTCGCCCATCAGCATGAAGCCGAGGCCGAGCACGACCTCGCCCTGGCCGTCCGCGGTGACCGCGCCCCGCCGGATCTCGCGCCCCTCGACCACCCGGGCCACGTCGCGGACCCGGATCGGCGCCCCGCCCCTGGCGGCGACCACGATGTCCTCGATGTCGCGCACGCGCGTGGCGATGCCGATGCCCTGGATCAGGCTCGACTCGCCCGCCTGGTCCAGGGTGCCCCCGCCCACGTTGGCGTTGTTGCGCTCCAGGGCCTCGGACAGGTCGTGGAGCGAGAGCCCCCGCGCCGAGAGCTCCGCCGGGTCGACGAGGACCTGGATCTGCCGCTCGTCGCCGCCCCAGGCGTTGACCTCGGCGACGCCCCGCACCGAGCGGAGCTGCGGCGCGATGACCCAGTCGTGGACCGTGCGCAGCTCGCTCAGCGACTTGCCCTTGCCCGTGACCACGTAGTGGAACACCTCGCCGAGCCCCGTGGCGACCGGGCCGAGCTCCGGGCGATCGATGCCCGGCGGCAGCGCCACGGTCTGGAGCCGCTCCATGACGACCTGACGGGCCAGGTAGATGTCCGTGTCGTCCTCGAAGCGGGCGGTGACCTGGGAGAGCCCGAAGCGGGAGAGCGAGCGGACCTCCTCGAGCCTGGGCAGCCCCGAGATCGCCTGCTCGACGGGCGCCGTGATCTGGCGCTCGATCTCGACGGGCGAGAGGGCAGGGGCGACGGTGTTGATCTGCACCTGCACCGGCGTCGTGTCCGGGAAGGCGTCGATCGGCAGGCGGCGGAGGGCGAGGAGGCCCGCCAGGGAGAGGCCGATCGAGGCGAGGATCACGAGCAGCCGGTGGCGGAGCGACCACGTGATGACGGCGTTCAGCATGATCGCGCCTCAGTCCTCGCAGCAGCCTGCGCCGATGCTCTCCTTGAGCGTCTCGGTCTTGAGCAGGAAGCTCCCCTCGGTCGCGACCTCCTCGCCCGGGCGCACGCCCTTCGTCACCTCGACGAGGTCGCCCTCGGTCGCCCCGATCTCGACCCGCCGCGCCTCGAACTGGTCCTCCGCGAGCCGCACGAACACGAGCTTCACCGTCCTCGCGCGCTGGACGGCGGCGCGGGGCACCATGACCGCGGCGCGCGCGGGGGCGAGGATGCGCGCCCGGCCGAACATGTTGGCCCGCAGCGCGCCGTCGGGGTTCGCGAGCGGGACGCGCGCCTTGGCCGTGCGCGTGGCCGGATCGATGGCCGGGGCCACGTACGTGATCTCGCCCTTGAGCTCGCGCCCCTTCAGGCCGTCGACCTCGAGGATCACCGGCTGCTTCAGCGAGACGGCCGGAAGGTCGGTCTCGGGCACGTCGAGCTCGGCCCACATGCTCGAGACGTCGACCACCTCGAACAGGGTCTCCTCGACGCCGACGAGCCGGCCCACGGTCGCCTTGCGCTGGGTCACGACGCCGGCGAGCGGGGTCGTGAGCGTGTAGCCCCCGCTCCCGCCCGCGCTCGCGCCCACGACGGCCAGGGAGGCCGCGAAGGAGGCGCGCTCGGCGCGGGCGGCGTCGAGCTCCTGCTGCGCGGCGAGGACGCTCCGGCGCGACGAGACCCCCTCCTTCTCGAGCTGCTCCTCGCGCCGCAGGTTCTCCTCGGCGATCTTGAGGCGCGACAGCGCGCTGGCCAGCCGCGATCGATCCGCCCCCACGTCGGCGCTGTCGATGATCGCGAGCGGCGCGCCCTTCTCGACCTCCGCGCCCACGTCCACGTGGAGCCGCCGGACGACCCCCGCGGCGCGGGCGTTGATCTCCGCCACCTTGAGCGCGTCGTAGACGATCCTGGCGGTCACGGGGATGCCGCCGCCGCCCGGCCGCTCGACGGCCTTCTCGGTGACGATGCCGGCGAGCCGGGCCGTGTCCTTGGTCCTGAGCTTGACCTTCGTCCCGTCCGCCGGCGCGCCGTCGCTCGTCACGTCGGCCGCCGGCTTGCCCCCGCGCTCGGGGTGGCAGAGGGGGCAGATGGACTCCGGGAATCCGTGCTCTTTGCACCAGTCGCCCTTCGCCTGGAAGACCGGGACGAGCCTCGGATTGCACTTCGTGCAGAGCGCTTCCAGCACGCCGTGCTCCTTGCACATGGCGCCCTCGACGGCCGACGCCGCCCTGGGCCTCGCCTCGGCCTCCTCCTGCGCGGCCCTCTCGGCCCCCTGCCTCCCGCACCCCGCGAGGGCGGCGAGGAGCAGGAGCACGACGGCGTACGCGCGATGAGCCATGTCAGCTCCCCTTCGGCGGCCTGACGATCTTCAGGTCGGGGTTGCACTTCAGGCACTGCGACTCGGGCAGCCCGTGCTCCGCGCACCAGTCGCCCGTGGCCTTGAAGGCCGGCACCAGATCCGGGTTGCAGCGGGTGCACTGCGACTCCGGCACCTCGTGCTCCCCGCACCAGTCCTCGTGGGAGCCGGGCCTCACGTCGGCGGGCGCGTGCGCCGCCTTCGCCTGCGCCTTTTCGGGCGCGGCCTCGCCGGCGCTCGGCGCTTCCTTCGAGCACGACGCAGCCCCGAGGGCGAGGACGCAGAGCACGAGCGAGAGGGGATGAATCTTCATGGGTCTATCCTTCCTTGTTGTCCGCAACGTCACGTGATGAACGGGTCTCAGGCATACCGTCGCTGCCGCGCCAGCGCAGCGCCGTCGCCACCGCCGACCACCCTGCCCGCGACCGTGGTGCGCGAGGTGGGGAGAGCAGCGCCGTACGGGCTCGCTGGAGCAGGCGCGCGACGACAGGTCGCGACCACGCCCTCCGCTCGGACGTGGCAGGGTGCTGAACCACGCCGCGAACGCCCGACGCCACCGCGGGCGGGCAAGGCCCGCATGGAGCTCCCCGGAGCGCGATCGACGGCTCGGGCCGCGGAGCGGCCATCATCGCCTGGCTAGGCGAGGCGCCTTGGGACGTGGATCACTTCGCGCCCCTCGGGCGACGGGGGCGCGCGCTCGGGCAGGAGCAGCAGCAGCTCCGCGGAGGAGGGCGCGAGCAGGACCGGAATGCTGGGCGAGGGCGGGAACGCCGGGATCCTCGCCGCGCAGCACCCCGAGGCGCAATCCAGGGGACAAGGGCAGTCCCGCTGATCCTCATCGTCGGGACACGACTCGCCGCAGTCGTCGACGGCGACGAAGGCGTACGCCGCCGTCAGCTGGCTCATGAACAAGGCGAGCACGACCGTGGAGAGCAGCCGGACGAGCCGCCGCGTCCACCCAGATCGAGAATTTCGCCTTCGCTGCCGGATCACGAGCCGGCAGAGCGTACCATGCGCCCTGAGGGGTGCGAACCCCAACAGCCGCCGGGCCGCGCGGTCCGCCGCCGACCTCACCCCGCGAGCCCGGCGCGGTGGATGGCCCAGCCGAGCGCGCCGCCGAGGACGATCAGCCACGTCGTGTTGAGCTTGAAGCGAAAGAGCAGCAGCGCGCTCGCGGCCGCCAGCAGCGCGGTGGGCAGATCGACGAGCGAGGCGCGCCCGAGCTGCGCCGTCACGACCAGCATGAGGGCGAGCGAGGCGACGTTCACGCCGTCGAGGACCGCCCCCGCGACCGGCGAGCGGCGCAGCCGCGGCACCAGGGGACCGCTCACGGCGACGAAGAAGAACGCGGGCAGGAAGATGCCGAGCGTCGCGACGAGCGCGCCCGCAGGGCCGGCCAGCACGTAGCCCACGAACGTCGCCGTGGTGAACACGGGCCCCGGCGTGACCTGCCCCACGGCGATCGCGTCCACGAGCTGCGCCTCGGTCATCCAGCCGAGCCGCTCCACGAGATCGGCGCGCAGGAAGGCGAGCAGGACGTAGCCGCTGCCGAAGAGGACGGCGCCGGTCTTGAGGAACACCCAGAAGAGGCCCGGCAGCGTGACCGCGCCCGCGGCGGCGAACCCGGGGAGCCAGGGCGTCAGCGCGGCCGCCCTGCCGCCGGCGCGCTCCCCGTCCGGCGCCGGAGGCCGGCTGTCCGGCGCCGGAGGCCGGGCGGAGGGAGCGCCGGGACCCCCGCCGAGGCGCGCGAGCGCCGCGCTGGCGGCGCCCGCGCCGAGCAGCACGGCGAGCTCGTTCACGCCGAGCCACGCGAGGACGGCGGCCGTCGCGCCGAGGAGCCTGAGCGGCGTGGTGCGGGCCGCCCTCGGCGCGAGCGCGCCGATCGCCCGCACCACGACGGCGATCATCACGGGCTTGATGCCGTAGAGCAGCCACGTCGCCGTCGGCAGCGTGCCGAAGCGCACGTACGCCCAGCCGAGGGCGCCCGTGATGAGCATCGCGGGCACGATGAAGCAGATGCCGGCCACCGCGAGGCCCGGTCCCCGCGCTCGCTCGTAGCCGATGTGGATCGCCATCTCCGTGGAGTTGGGGCCGGGGATGAGGTTGGTCGCGCCGAGCAGGTCGAGGAAGCGCTCCTCGGAGAGCCACTTGCGCCGGCGCACGACCTCGTCCTGCATCATCGCGATGTGCGCGGCGGGCCCCCCGAACGCCGTCACGCCGAGGCGCAGAAAGAGCCACGCGAGCTCGCGCAGATCCGCCGCCGTCCAGCGCCGGACCGACGTGGATGCGGGGGTCGGCTCGCCCCTCACGGCGGTGCACCTGCCGCGAGCTCCGCGGGCTCGCCCGGGGCCGCCGGCTCTCCCTGGCGATGGGTCAGCCGGTAGAGCACCGGCAGGACGAGCAGCGTGAGCGCCGTGGAGGAGAGGATCCCGCCGATCACGACCGTCGCCAGGGGCCGCTGCACCTCGGAGCCGGTGCCGGTGGCGAGCGCCATCGGGACGAAGCCGAGCGCGGCCACGAGCGCGGTCATCAGGACCGGGCGGAGCCGCGCGATGGAGCCGTGGAGCACGGCGTCGTCGAGCGCCTCGCCGCGCTGCCGCATGTTCTCGATGAAGGTCACCATCACGAGCCCGTTCAGCACGGCGACGCCCGACAGGGCGATGAAGCCCACGGCCGCCGAGATCGAGATCGGCAGCCCGCGAGCCCACAGCGCGAGGATACCCCCGGTGAGCGCCAGCGGGACACCGGTGAAGATCAGGGCGGCGTTCCTGAGCGTCCCGACGGAGAGGAAGAGCAGGCCGAAGATCAGCCCGAGCGCCAGCGGCACCACCACGGCCAGGCGGCGCTGCGCGGCGAGCAGGTTCTCGAACTGGCCGCCCCAGGACATCCAGTATCCCGGCGGGAGCTTGATCTCGGCGTCGATCCGCTCCTCCGCGTCGGCGACGAAGCCGCCGAGATCGCGCCCGCGCACGTTGCACTGGACCACGACCCGGCGCTTGCCGTCCTCCCGGCTCACCTGGTTGGGGCCCTCCTCGACGCTGATCCTGGCCACGGCGCCGAGCGGCACGAAGGCGGCCCGACCGGCCGTCCGGGCCGCCGCGGCGACGGTCGGGCCGCTCGGTCCAGGCGCGTGCTCGCCCGTGTCCCGGAGCGGGATCGGGAGGCGCTCCAGCGCCCCGAGGTCGCGGCGGATGGCGTCGGGCAGCCGGAGCACGAGATCGAAGCGCTTGTCGCCCTCGAAGACCTCGCCGGCGCTCACGCCGCCGACCGCGGCCTCGACGACCGCCTGCACGTCGGCGACGTTGAGCCCGTAACGGGCCGCCATGGGCCGGTCCACGTCGATGGTCAGCACCGGCAACCCCGTGACCTGCTCCACCTTGACGTCGGCCGCGCCCGGCGTCCTCGCCAGGACGGCGCCGATCTTCTTCGCCTCCGCGAGCATCACCTCGAGGTCGTCGCCGAAGACCTTGACCGCGACGTCGCTCCGCACGCCGCTGATGAGCTCGTTGAACCGCAGCTCGATGGGCTGGCTGAACTCGTAGTTCTGCCCCGGCAGCTCCCGGATCACCTCCTCGATCGCCTCGGCGAGCTCCTCCTGCGTGGCCGCCTTCTTCCAGCCGCTCCGCGGCTTCAGCATCAGGTACGTGTCGGAGACGTTCGGGCCCATCGGATCGGTCGCGACCTCGGCCGTCCCTGTCCGGGCGAAGACGTGCTCGATCTCGTCGGGGAACCGCTCCTTGAGGACGCGCTCGAGCTGCGCCTGCATCGCCACGCTCGTCGTGAGGCTGATCGAGGGGATGCGCGCCGGCTGGAGCGCGAGCGCCCCCTCGCTCAACCTCGGGGCGAACTCGCGGCCGAGCCCGGCGGCGACGAGGCCCGTGGCCGCGAGGACCACGCCGGCGACGCCGAGCACGGCCGGCTTGTGCGACAGCGCCCAGGAGAGCACGCGCTCGTAGGCGCGCCTCGCGTGGCGGAAGAGGAAGTTCTCCTTCTCCGAGACCCGGCCCGTGAGCAGCAGCGCCACGAGCGCCGGGACGAACGTCATCGACAGGATCGTCGCGCCCGCGAGCGCGAGGACCACCGTCTGCGCCATCGGCCGGAACATCTTCCCCTCGATCCCGGTCAACGTCAGGATCGGCAGGTAGACGATCGCGATGATGATCTCGCCGAAGATCGTCGCCTTCCGGACCTCCTGCGAGGCCTCGTAGGCCAGGTCGATCCGCTCCTCCCGGGTGAGCCCCCGCCCGAGCCGGCGCTGCTCCTCGGCGAACCGCCGCACGCAGTTCTCGACGATGATCACCGAGCCGTCGACGATGAGCCCGAAGTCGATGGCGCCGAGGCTCATCAGGTTGCCGCTGATCTTGCCGTGGGCCATGCCGGTGACGGCGATCAGCATCGAGAACGGGATCGCCAGCGCGGCGATGAACGCGGCGCGGAGGTTCCCGAGCAGGAGGAAGAGCACCACGACGACCAGCGCCGCCCCCTCGAGCAGGCTGTTCCTCACGGTCTCCAGGGTGGCGTCGACGAGGTAGGTGCGGTCGTAGACGGTCTTGACCGTCACGCCCGGGGGCAAAGACTTGTTGACCGCCTTGATCTGGTCGTCCACGCGCCGGGAGACGGCGCGGCCGTTCTCCCCGACGAGCATGATCGCCGTGCCGATGACCGCCTCCTCGCCGTCCTCGGTGGCCGCGCCCGTGCGGAGCTCCCGGCCGACGCCGACCTCGGCGACGTCCTCGACCCGGATCGGCACCTCGCCCTGGTGGCCGACGACGATGCCCCGGATGTCCTCCTCGCCCTGCACGAGGCCCGTGGCGCGGACGAGGTACTGCTCGCCCTTGTGCTCGATGTACCCGCCGCCCGCGTTGGCGTTGTTGGCCGCGAGCGCCTCGAGCACGTCGCGGAAGGAGAGCCCGTAACCGACGAGCTTCGCCGGATCCGGCGACACCTGGTACAGCCGCTCGTGGCCGCCGATCGAGTTGACCTCGGTCACCCCCGGCACCGTCCGGATCTGGGGCCGCACGATCCAGTCCTGGATCGTGCGCAGGTCGGTGAGGTCGTACGGCTGGCCGTCGGGCCGCCGGGCGTCCGGCGCGGCCTCGAGCGTCCACATGTAGATCTCGCCGAGGCCGGTCGCGATGGGCCCGAGCTGCGGCTCGCCGAGCCCCGGCGGCAGGCTCTCCTTGGCCGCCGCGAGGCGCTCGCTCACGAGCTGGCGCGCCCAGTAGATGTCGGTGCCGTCCTCGAAGACGACCGTCACCTGCGACAGGCCGTAGCGCGACAGCGACCGGACCTGCTCGACGCCCGGGATGCCGCCCATCGCCCACTCGATGGGGAAGGTGACACGCCGCTCGACCTCGACCGGCGACAGCGCCTTGACCGAGGTGTTGATCTGCACCTGGACGTTGGTGATGTCGGGCACCGCGTCGATCGGCAGACGGTTGAAGTTGTAGGCGCCGAGCGCTCCGACCGCGATCGTGAGGACCACCACGAACCAGCGATGGCGGACGGAGAACGCGAGCAGCTTCGCGAGGAGGGTGAGCATCGGGGCCTCCTCAGTGCGCGTGGCCGTGGCCCGCCTCGGATTTCCCGAGCTCGGCCTTGAGGAGGAAGCTGTTCTTGCCGACGTAGCGCTCCCCCGCGGCGATGCCGTCCAGCACCTCGACGAGCGCGGCGCCCTGCTCCCCCGGCGCGTGGCCGCGGCGGCCGGGCTTGATGGGCCGGGCCTCGAAGGCGTCGCCCTCCTGGACGAAGACGACCTCCTTGCCCTCGACCCGCTGGACGGCCTCGTCCGAGACGACCACCGGCGCGACCGCCTCCTCGACGGCGATGTCGGCGGTCGCGAACAGCCCGGGGCGCCACGCCGCGCCCGGGTTCTGGAGGACGACGCGGGCCACGGCGGAGCGGTTCTGCTCGTCGACGATCTGCCCCAGGTACGCCAGCGTGCCCTGCGCGCGCTGCTCGATCCCCTCGGCCTTGACCCAGGCCGTCTGGCCCACCCGGACGCGGCTGAGGTCCCTGGCGTAGACGGTGACGTTCACCCAGATGGTGGACAGGTCGGCGATGACGAAGACCTGGGTGTCCTCCTTGAGGACCTCGCCGATGGCGATGTGCTTCTCGATGATGGTGCCGTCGATGGGGGCCACGAGCGCGTACCCGGTGCCCCTGGCCGCGCCCGCGCCCGCGGCGGCGCTGAGCTTCTGCGCGGCGCTCCGGTGCTCGATCCGCGCCTCGGCGACCGCCTGCTTGGCGGCCAGGTACTCCTTCTCGGCCGAGATCTGCTCCTTCCAGAGCGCCTCCTGGCGGGCGAAGCTCGCCTCCGCGAGCGCGAGGCGCTCCTTCGCCGACAGGACCTCGCGCTGCAGCTCGGCGAGCTCGCGGCTGTCGAGCACGGCGAGCACCTCGCCGCGCTTCACCGTGTCGCCGAGCTGCCTCTTCACCTCGCGCGCCGCCCCGGGCACCCGGGGGGTCACGTGCGCGATGGCCTCCGCGTTGAGCGCCACCTCGCCGGGGAGCGTGACCGTCACCGCGACCTCGCCCGGCCCGGCGGTGAGGAGCTCCAGCCCGGCGTTCTGGATCATCGCGGGCGAGAGCCTCACCCTGTCGCCGCCGTGGGCGTCGGCTCCGTCGCCCTCGTCGTGCGCGTGCTCGTCATGAGCGTGCTCGTCGTGCGCGTGCTCGTCATGAGCATGCTCGTCCTGCGCGTGCTCCTCGCCCTCGCCGTGGGCGTGCGCTCCCTCGCCCTCGCCGTGACGGTGCCCCTCGTGCTCTCCATGACCGGCCTCCTGGTCGTGCCCGTGGCGCCGGTGCTCGACGAACACCGTGGCGGCGATCGCCGCGACGAGGAGCGCCAGGACCGCGCCCGCGAGCGCGGCCGCCATCTTCGGCGACAGCTCGATCTTCCCCTTGGTCGCGCTCATCGGAGCCCCCTCCCCGCCGCGACCAGGAGCTCGATCTTGGCGACCGCGTGGGCGTGCTCGGCCTCGAGCAGCGCCGCCTCGGCCTCGATGACCTCGCGGCGCACCAGGAGGACGCTCGCGAGATCCTTCTCGCCGAGCTCGTAGCCGCGCGCCGAGATCGAGGCCGCCCGTTCCATGAGGGCGGCGGTCGGCGTCAGGGCCCGCAGGGCCTCCCTCGTCGCCACGTAGCGCGCGTGGAGCTGGTGGATCTGGCCCACCGCGCCGGCCCGCGCGGCGTCGGCGCGGGCGCGGGCGACGGCGACCTCCGCGGCGGCGGTCGCCGTGCCGGCGCGGTTGGCGTTGAAGAGCGGCAGCGGGACCGCGAGGCCCAGCAGGCCGATGTTCGCGCCGTCGTCGTGCTCGGCCTGGGCGATGACGCTGACGGTCGGCCACCTGGCCGCTCGCTCCCGCTCCAGCTTGGCCCGCGCGGCGTCGACCGACGCCTCGGCGGCGCCGACGTCGGGGCGCCCCCCCACGTCGCCGAGGATCGAGGCGAGCGGCGGCGGCTCGCCCGGGGGCACGAGGGGGCCCTCCACCGGGACGTCCTGCGCTCCGGACGAGGGGAGGCCGAGCAGGGCGAGGAGCGCGGCCTTGTCCGCGTCGCGAGCGCCTTCCGCCGCCTCCGCGGCCGCGACGTCGCGCCCCCTCTGGAGCAGCGCGAGGGTCACGTCGACCTCGGGCACCTCGCCGGCCTTGTGCTGGCGCTCCGCCGCGGCGTGGAGCCGCTCGGCGAGGGCGACGCGGGCGCGGGCGAGCTGCACCTGCCGCTCGTCCCGGAGCACGAGGGCGTGCTGGAGCAGGGCGGCGAGCAGGACGCCGCGCCGGGCGCCTTCGGCGTGGATCTCGGCGGCCCGCTGCTCGGCGCCGGCCGCCGCGATGCGCTCGCCGCGCTGGCCGCCGAGCTCGATCGGCCACTCGAGGGACGCTGAAGCGGCCGCTGGCTTGCTCCCGTCGGGGTTGAGCCGGACGCCGCCCATCCCGGTGAGCACGGGGTTCTCGAGCGAGAGCACGCCGGCCGCCGAGGTCGCGGCGCGGGCGACCCCAGCCTCGGCCGTGGCCACGCGCGAGGCCGGCGCCGCGCGGGCGAGCTCGACGACCCGCGCGCGGGTGAGCGGTGGTCCTGCGGCGAGGACCGCCGCGGGCGCGAGCAGGGAGAGGTGGAGGGCGAGCGAGAACGAGACGAACAGACGACGCACGCAGGGACGCAGCATGGACGAACAGCCCTCGAGCGCACCCGGCGCTCGCGCGAAGGACCGCGATCATGCCCGGTCAGGACCGCGCGCGAGGACAGAGCCCCGGCGGCGTGGCGCGGAGGCGCTCATGCGCCTGGACGCTGCTGCCGTGCTCGTGTCGCGACACCTGACGCGGGCGCCTCAGGCGCGCGGGCGTCGCGGTGGCCGGTCGAGGCGGTAGGTGGGGGAGCGCCCCGGCATCGCCGGCGGCGTCGATGCGACGATCTCGTACGCCTCGAGGAGGATGTAGGGCGGCACCTCGTCGAGGGGCAGCATCATGGGGATGCGGCCGCAGGCGCAGTCGTCGCAGCTCGGCGGGCAGTCGCGGTGCGAGCTGTCCGGCGCCTCGTGATCCCCTTCCTCCGACGAGGCCGACGCCAGCGTCGGGTGCTCGCAAGCGATGGCCACGCCGAGCGCCTGGAGGGTGTGGCCTTGCGCCAGCAGACCGACGACGAGGAGCACCGGAAGCACGGCGCAGATCCAGCGAAGGATCGCGCTGCGAGCACGGTGGGGTCGCCGGACGCGGAACATCCGCCGCGAGCGTGGAGGAGAACGGGACGAGCGTCAAGGAGCGCCCATGCTTCGCGGGAATGGGCGGCCCGAGCTGCGCTCGTATCCAGAAAGCCGCACGGGAAAGGCGCTGGAAAGCCCGATGGCCGAGGGGTATCGGGCTCCTGTGTCGTGGGCGGCGCGTCAGGTCGACGTCATCGGGTGAGCTCGGGGGTTGCCTCGGCCGCTGCCGCCTCCTCCATCTGCTTGCGCAGGCTGAGCGGCCGCATGTCGGTCCACACCTCCTCGAT
The DNA here is from genome assembly GCF_051369805.1 of Sorangium sp. So ce1036. Taxonomy (NCBI): domain Bacteria; kingdom Pseudomonadati; phylum Myxococcota; order Polyangiales; family Polyangiaceae; genus Sorangium; species Sorangium sp. So ce1036. The sequence goes on along the minus strand of NZ_JBBMOX010000002.1, from coordinate 98,120 downwards.
GTACTGGAGGCATTCGGCGCGCTTGCCGCTCTTCCCCGCCGGGCGCCAGCCCGCGGGGATCTCCCGGCCGGCGGGCCAGATCGAATACTGCTCCTCGTGGTTCACGACCACCTCGAAGGTGGCGTCTGCGTCGTCGAAGATGCTCATCGTGGATCCCGATGATACCTCGTCGCTGGAGGCTCGACTCAAAAAGCGTTCATGAGAATGGGGCGCCGGCCCCTGGTCAACGTCCGGGCGCCGCATGGACGAGGCGCGATCGGGCGCCGCGGCGCTGGTCCGCACGGCACGAGCGATAGCGTTGCCGCCGCGAGCGTCGCGACCCAGGGCTGTCCGCCTCCGCGCCAGAGGACCCCCCCGCGTCCACGAGGCCAGCGTGGCGAGCTCGACAGGCCGGGTGAATTGCGCCGAACATCCCACAGCTGGGACGCTTGCCAGCGCGCACACGACGTGGCTCGCGGCGCGGTTTCAACGGTCACCCAGCGAGAAAATGGGTTGACGCGCCATGTAGCGGAGGATAGTCGTGCATCTGGCAGGTTGCAGGTCGTATTGCAAGCTCGCGTCGGCAGACACAAAAGTGAGAAATGTCGCATTGGCGACGTGATCGCGTCGCCGCCGGCAGGCTGACAAGACATCTCGACAACTCACAACGACCAAGGAGGTCATCGATGTGGTGGTGGTTTGGAACTGACGACGGCAGCACACCCAGCAAGTGATGCCGCGAACGGGCCACCGCGTGAGGGCGGTGGCCTCGACTGACCACGGAAGGCGGGTGGGGGGGGCTCGGAGTCGAGCTGGCTCCAGACAATGTTGCCCGGCGTCCTCATCCGATGTTGCTTGTCGAGCTGATCAACAGGCAAAATCCACGGCTGCGTCGCCGCATCGCGCTGGCGTCCTTCATCGCTGGCCTCGTCAATGCGGGGATCCTCGCCATCGTGAACACCGCGGCGCAGCAGGCGGCATCGCCGAGCGTGCGCCTGTTCCTGCTGTTTCTGGCGGCGATCCCGATCTACGCGTTCTGCGCGCGGTACGCCTTCCGTAACATCAGCACGCTCCTCGAGGACACGCTCTTCGACATCCGGCTACGTGTGGCGGCCAAGGCACGACGGGCCGACCTGCTGGGCCTCGAGCGCATCGGCGCCGCGGAGATCCAGGACCGCATCACGGAGAACCTGACGATCATCTCGCAGTCGGGGGCGTACCTCGCGAACATGATGCAGATGGCGGCGATCGTCATCTTCAGCGCGATCTACCTGGCCAACGTCTCCAGGCCGGGGTTCATGATCACGGGCACCCTGCTCAGCGTGGGGCTCATCCTGTTCTACGTCAGGAACACGGAGATCAAGTCCCACGTGATGAGGGCCGGGCAGATGCGGCTCTCCTTCATCGAGGCGATGAGCGATCTGTTCCGGGGCGCGAAGGAGATCCGGTTCAGCCGGAAGCGCGGCGCGGAGATCGACGAGGAGGTCCGGCAGGTCGCGGGGGACCTGCGGGCGACCTCGCTCGAGGCCTCGCGCCTCGTCGACGACAACGGCACGTTCGCCCAGTGCACGCGCTACGCCACGCTCGGGGCGGCGGTGTTCGTGCTGCCCCAATATTTCGGCGCGGACTCCGCGACCGCCAGCCAGCTCGTCACGGGGATCCTGTTCCTGTTCATCCCGCTGTCTTACGTGATGGCGTGCTACCCGGCGTTCATCCAGGCCAACACGGCGCTGCAGCACATCGCCACGCTCGAGGCGAAGCTCGATGACGCGGCGCGCGGCGTGGTGCAGGGGTCCGGCGAGCAGGACCCGTGGAACGGGCGGTTCGCGGCGATCGAGGCGCGAGACATCGAGTTCCGCTACGCGGCCAGCGGAAAGGGGCAGGCGTTCCGCGTGGGCCCCCTGCGGCTCACGATCACGTCGGGCGAGGTCCTGTTCATCGTCGGCGGCAACGGGAGCGGCAAATCCACGCTGCTGCGCGCCTTGACGGGGCTGTACGCGCCGACCCGCGGCTCCCTCCTCGTCGACGGCATCGCGGTGCAGCCCTCGAACGTGCAGGCGTACCGCGAGATGATCTCGGTGATCTTCTCGGATTTCCACCTGTTCAAGAAGCTCTACGGGATGGCGGGCGTCGATGACGCGGAGGTGCGGCGCCTGCTCGCGCAGATGCAGCTCGATCGCAAGACGTCGTTCTCGAACCAGCGCTTCTCCACCCAGGAGCTGTCCACGGGCCAGCGCAAGCGCCTGGCCCTCATGATCACGCTGCTCGAGGACCGGCCCATGTACGCCTTCGACGAGTGGGCCGCGGAGCAGGATCCCGAGTTCCGCAGGTACTTCTACGAGGAGCTCATCCCCGACCTGAAGCGGCGGGGAAAGACGGTCGTCATCGTGACCCACGACGACCGGTACTTTCACCTGGCGGATCGGCTCATCACCCTCGAATACGGGGACATCCGATCGAGCAGGGGAGCACACCCGTCGCTGCCCGGGGAGGAGGCGGGCATGGCCGCTGTTTGAAGCGGCGCGCCGATGCCGCAGCCCGCGCCCTGCCGCTGCGGCCGGCGGCGGGCCGGGAGACGCGAAGGCCTCGCCGCTTCGCTTCGCGCCTTCGTAGGCATGCGGGAGCGCCGAGGCTACGCAGGATGAATCAAGCGTGATGCAGTCCAGAGCGATTCAACGATCCAAATTACAGAGAGGGTAACATGTCAACCGAGAGCGCAAGGGTCAAGCAGACCGAGACGTCCGCCACGCACGAGGTCCTGACGGATGGCACCGAGGTCAAGTCGGAGATCAAATCGGAGGTCAAGGCGCAAGGCGCGCCGGCCGACGGGCAATGGTCCATCTACCGGGCGGAGGCGATCATCCGGCGGAACGTCCTCTGGGCGCTCGTGGCAGGCGTCCTCCCCGTGCCCGTCGTCGACTTCGTCGCGATCGAGGGTGTCCAGCTCAAGATGCTGAAGGAGCTCACCGATCTCTACGGGGTGAAGTTCACCCAGAACATCGCGAAGACGCTCATTGGCTCCCTCATATCGAGCACCTTGAGCGTGGGCATGGGGGCGACGATCGGCATGGGGCTCGTCAAGTTCGTCCCCGTGATCGGCACGACGCTCGGGATGGTCTCGACGCCGCTCATGGCGGGCGCGGCCACCAACGCCCTCGGCAAGGTGTTCATGATGCATTTCGAGGCCGGCGGCACGCTGCTCAACTTCGATCCGAACGCCATGCGGTCGTACTTCAGGTCGGAGTTCGAGAAGTCCAAGGAGACCGTCGCCAGGATGCAGCAGGAGAAGTAGGCGCGCCTGTCTGTCCGTCGTGCGCGCGGATGGATGTCACGGGAATCGATCAAGACCGACGATGAGCATGCACGACGAGAGCAGGGACGTCCGGGGGGTCGAGCGGAGGTCGGGGCAGGACGGCGCGGCGGGGCAGGACACAGGCCGCCGCGGCGACCCCGGGGCGCGGTGGAACGAGGAGCTCGCCGACCTGCCGCGGCGGAGCTCGCCGCTCCACCCGCCGGCCGCTCCGGGCGCCCTCCGACAGGATGACGCCGGGCGCCTCGCCCGCTCGGTGGAGCCGTCCGCCGGGATCTCGGATCGGGCGCGGAGGTCCGGCTGTACCGCCTCCTCGACGCGCCCGATCGGGCACTTGCCCCTGCTCACCGCGGACGCGCTGCGCCAGCAGGCGGCGTGGAACGACACGGCGGTGGCCTACCCCGGGGGCAGGTGCATCCACGAGCGCTTCGAGGAGCAAGCGGAGCGGACGCCGGACGCGGTGGCCGTGGTGTTCGCCGGGCAGGAGCTGACGTACCGGGAGCTCGACCAGCGCTCGAACCAGCTCGCCCACCACCTGCGCGGGCTGGGCGTGGGCCCCGAGGTGCTGGTGGGGCTGTGCGTGGAGCGGTCGCTGGAGATGGTGGTGGGGCTGCTCGGCATCCTGAAGGCGGGCGGCGCGTACGTGCCGCTCGACCCGGGCTATTCGCCGGAGCGACTCGCGTTCATGCTGACGGACGCGCGGCCCGCGGTGCTGCTGACCCAGGAGCGCTTGCAAGACAGGCTGCCAGCGCACGAGGCCGTCACGGTGCGCCTCGATGCGGACGCGGCGCCGTGGCAGGGGCAGCCGAGCACGCGCCCCGACAGGCAGGCAGGGCCGGACAGCGCGATCTACGTCATCTACACGTCGGGCTCGACGGGTCGGCCGAAGGGGGTGCTCAACACGCATCGCGGGCTCGACAACCGCCTGCGCTGGATGCAGCGGGCGTACGGGCTGAAGGCGAGCGACGCGGTGTTGCAGAAGACGCCGCTGTCGTTCGACGTGTCGGGCTGGGAGCTGTGGTGGCCGCTGCTGGAGGGCGCGCGCATGGAGATCGCGGCGCCCGAGGGGCACAAGGATCCGCGCTACCTGGCGGCGCTCATCGAGGAGCGCGGCGTGACGGTGGCGCATTTCGTGCCGTCGATGCTCGGCGCGTTCCTTTCGGCGACGGAGCCGCGGGAGCGCGCGTCGCTGCAGCGGGTGTTCGCGAGCGGCGAGGCGCTGCCGGCGCACCTGCGGGCGCGCTGGTATGAAGGCAGTCAGGGCGAGCTTCACAACCTGTATGGCCCGACCGAGGCGGCCATCGACGTGACGAGCCACGCTTGCCGTCCGGACGAGGAAGGCCCGGTGCCGATCGGGCGTCCTGTGGACAACACGCGCACGTACGTGCTCGACGGCGATCTGCGCCCGGTGCCCGTGGGCGTGGCGGGGGAGCTGTACCTGTCGGGCGTGCAGCTCGCGCGCGGCTACCTGAACCGGCCCGAGCTGACGGCGGAGCGGTTCATACCAGACCCGTTCTCGCCCGAGGCGGGCGCGCGGATGTATCGCACGGGCGACCTGGCGCGGTGGCGGGAGGATGGAGAGCTGGAGTTCCTGGGCCGCATCGATCACCAGGTGAAGCTCCGCGGGTTCCGGATCGAGCTGGGCGAGATCGAGGCGGCGCTCGCGGCGCACCCGTCGGTGCGCGACTGCGTGGTGGTGGCCCGTGAGGACGCGCCGGGCGACAAGCGGCTGGTGGCGTACGTGGTGGCGGCAGAGGCGCAGTGGGCGCCTGGCGCGCTGCGGGAGCACCTGGGGGCGACGCTGCCGGAGTACATGGTCCCGTCGGCGTTCGTGCGGCTGGCGGCGCTGCCGCTGAGCCCCAGCGGCAAGGTGGACCGCAAGGCGCTGCCGTCGCCCGAGGCGACGCGCGGCGCGGCGGAGACGTCCTATGTGGCGCCGCGGACCGAGACGGAGCGCGCGCTCGTGGCCATCTGGGAAGAGCTGCTCGGGGTGCGGCCGATCGGGGTCAGGGACAATTTCTTCCTGCTGGGCGGTCACTCGCTCCTGGCGGTGCGCATCGCATCCGCGGTGAGGGCGCGGCTCGGGCTCGAGCTGAGCCTGGCCACGCTGCTTCGCAACCCGACGATCGAGGCGCTCGGGGCGCTCTGGGACACGAGGGCGGAGCGGCCGGCGCTCGCGCCGCAGATCAGCCTCTCTCCGCGATCGGCCGGCGAGGCTCCTCATGAAGGCCTGTCGGGCACGGAGCGGCGCATCTGGTTTTTGGAGAGGCTGTCGCCCGAGGCGCGGTCGTACCAGATCCCGCACGTGTTCGAGGTGGCGTCCGCGCTCCGTGCTCCGGCGCTGCACGAGAGCGTGCGCGCGCTGGCGTTGCGCCACGAGATCCTTCGCACGACGTATCCGGAGGTGGACGGCACGCCGAGGCGGCGGGTGTCCGACGACGTGTCCATCCCGATCCGCGTGGAGGACGTCTCGTCCCTGCCCGAAGCGGAGCGCGGTGCGGCGCTCGGGGCGCTGCTCGCCGCGGAGGTCGAGGCCCGCTTCGACCTGGAGCGCGGGCCGCTGACCCGGGTCCTGGCCGTGAAGACGGCCGCGGACAGGCACGTCGTCGTGGTGCACCAGCACCACATCATCACGGATGAGTGGTCCTGGGGGCTGCTGCTCGCGGAGCTCTCGTCCCTGTACGAGGCGTCGCGGCGCGGGGAGACGGCCGCGCTGCCTCCTCTCGCGTACCAGTACTCGGATTATGCGCGCGCGGAGCGGTCGGCGCTCTCCGGCGGCGGGCTCGCGGCGTCGCGGGCCTACTGGAAGGACGCCCTCTCCGGCGTACCGCGGCTCGACCTGTCGATTGTCTCTCCCGCCCCGGGCGCGGTCTCCGGGGCCGAAGGAGTTGCCTCGCTCCGGCTATCGCCGGAGACGAGCCGCCGGATGCACGCGCTCGCGCACGAGGGCGGCGCTACCCCCTTCATGGCCTGGTACGCCGCCCTGACGGCCGTGCTCTCTCGGTACAGCCGGCAGACGGACTTCGGCCTCGGGGCGATCCTCGCGAACCGCCAGGCCGCCGGGACCGAGGCGATGCTCGGGTTCTTCACGAACACGGTCGTGCTGCGGACCGACCTCTCGGGGAACCCGACGTTCGGCGAGCTGCTCGCGCGCGCGAGGCGGACGTCGCTGGACGCGTACGAGCACCAGGCGCTGCCGTTCGACGTGGTGGTGCAGGATCAGGGGCTCTCGCGGCAGGCCGGAGAGAATCCGCTGTTCGACGTGACCTTGTTCGAGGTGACGCCGCCGACCACCGGCGCCGCGGCCGGCTGGACACCGCTCCTCGGCGCGGTGCCGCAGGGCGTGACCACGGCGAAGAACGCGCTCGCCGTGACCGTGCGCCACAGCGCCGAGGGGACCGTCGTGGAGGTCCTGTACGACACGACGCGCGTGTCGCGAACGGCAGCGGAGCGGCTGTGCGGGCACCTGCGGACGCTGGCGACCGACGCGGCCGCGCACCCGGACAAGCGCCTGTCGGATCTGGACCTGTTGACGGAGGAAGAGACAGAGAAGCTCGCGGCGTGGAACGACACGCCAGCGGCGGACCCGGCGGCCCGGTGCATTCATGAGCTGATCGCGGAGCAGGCGGCGAGGGCGCCGGGGGCGGTGGCGCTGGAGCAGGACGGCCGGCAGCTCAGCTACGGGGAGCTCGAGGCGCAGGCCAACCGGCTGGCGCACCACCTGCGCGGCCTGGGCGTGGGGCCCGAGGTGCGCGTGGCGCTGTGCGTGGAGCGGTCGTTCGACATGGTGGTGGGCCTGGTGGGGATCCTGAAGGCGGGCGGGGCGTTCGTGCCGCTGGATCCCTCGCAGCCGTCGGACAGGCTCTCGCTGCTGCTGCGCGAGGCCGAGGCGCCGGTGCTGCTGACGCACGCCAGCATCGAGGACCGGCTGTCGGCGCCGGGCGTGACGGTGGTGCGGCTGGACGCGGACGCGGCGCAGTGGGCGCGGCAGCCGGCGACGCCGCCCGAGAGCGGCGTGAGGCCCGAGCACGCCAACTACGTCATCTTCACGTCGGGCTCGACGGGCAAGCCCAAGCCGGTGGTGAACGAGCACCGGGGGCTGGCTGCGCGCGTCGCGTTCAAGCACATCGCCATCCAGCCGAGCGATCGCGTCCTGCAGAGCGCGCCGGTCGCCTTCGACGGCGCGATCATCGACTGGGTGGTATCGCTGTGCAACGGCGCGACGTGCGTGCTGCCGAGCAACGCCTACGGCGCGGTCGAGGGCATCGCGGAGAGCCTCGAGCACCGAGGGGTGACCGTATCGTTCATCCCGCCGGCGATGCTGCGGGTGCTGAGCTGCCGCGCGCCAGCGCTGCGCCAGATCATCCTGGCGGGCGACACGATCTCGCCCGCGCTCGTGGCGCAGTGGGCCAAAGGCCGCAAGGTGCTGAATTCCTACGGCCCCAGCGAGTTCAGCATCTTCGGCGCGCAGGCCTGGTACGATCCGGAGCGGCCGGAGCGGTTCTCGATCGGCCGGCCGATCGATGGGGTCCATCTCTACGTGCTCGATGGCGCGAAGAGGCAGGTCCCCATCGGCATGCCAGGCGAAATCCACCTGTCGGGGGTGGGCCTGGCGCGTGGCTACCTGAATCGCCCCGGGATGACGGCGGAGCGGTTCGTGCCGGATCCGTTCTCGAAGGAGCCCGGCGCCCGGATGTACTGCACCGGGGATCTCGCGCGCTGGAACGAGGACGGCGAGCTGGAGTTCGTGGGTCGCGCCGACCACCAAGTGAAGATCCGCGGGTTCCGCGTCGAGATGGGTGAAATCGAGGCGGCGCTCTCGTCGCACCCCGCGGTGACGTCGTGCGTCGTCGTGGCGCGGGAGGACGCGCCGGGGGACAAGCGCCTCGTCGCCTACATGGCGGCGAAGGGCGGCGCGCCCGCGGCGGGCGCGCTGCGCGAGCACCTGCGCAGCACGCTGCCCGATTACATGCTCCCGTCGGCGTTCGTCTTCCTCGACGAGCTGCCGCTCTCGCCGAATGGCAAGGTGGACCGCAAGCGGCTGCCGGCGCCGGAAGACACGCGACAGGACGCGGAGACGGCCTATGTCGCGCCGCGCACGGAGGCGGAGCGAGCGCTCGCGGAGGTCTGGTCGGAGGTGCTGCGCGCCTCGCCCATCGGGATCCACGACAACTTCTTCTCGCTGGGAGGCGATTCGATCCTCGCGATCCAGGTGGTGGGTCGCGCCAAGCGCGCCGGATTGCACCTGACGGTGCGCGACCTGTTCATGCGCCAGACGATCGCGGATCTGGCGCAGGCGGCGCGCAGCTCGAGCGCCGCCGTGGCGGAGCAGGGGGCGGTGACCGGCGTGGCCTCGCTGACGCCGAGCCAGCGCTGGTTCCTGAGCAAGGACCCCGAAGAGGCACACCATTTCAATCAGGCGATGATGTGGACGCCATCGCCCGCCCTCTCGCCCGAGATCGTGGCTGAGGCGTTGCATGTGGTGATGCGGCAGCACGACGCGCTGCGATTGCGGTATCACCGCGCGGCGTCCGGGTGGGTGCAGGCCCACGCGGAGGAGGCGGCGCTGCCGCTCGAGCGGGTGGACCTCTCGGCCGTGGCGCCCGGCGCGCGCAGGGCCGCCGTGGAGGCGGCGGCGGACGCCTTGCAAGCTGGCCTGTCGCTGGCCGCGGGCCCGGCGGCCCGCGCGGCGTGGCTGGACCTGGGCGAGGACGGGACGCGGCTCTTGCTCGTCGCGCACCACCTCGTGGTGGACGGCGTGTCGTGGCGCATCCTGCACGAGGATCTGGAGCGCGCCTGCGAGGCCCTGCTGGCCGGGAAGACGCCGGAGCTCGCGGCCAAGACGACCTCGTTCCGGCAATGGTCGGAGCGGCTGCACGCGTTCGTGGCAGGCGGCGGCCTGTCGGAGGAGCTCGGCTACTGGCGAGCGCAATGCGCGCGCGGCGTGGCGCCGCTGCCGCTCGATCGCGAGGCGGCGCTGGGCACGGTGGGAGATAGCCGCACGGTAAACATCGAGCTGCCCGAGGAGGAGACCCGGGCGCTCCTGCACGACGTGGGCGCGGCCTACCGCACCGAGATCAACGACGTCTTGCTGTCGGCGCTCGCCGCGGCGCTGAGCGCGTTCTGCAAGACGGATACGGTCTGCGTCGATCTGGAGGGGCACGGGCGCGAAGCGGTGGTCGAGGACGTGGACGTGTCCCGCACCGTCGGATGGTTCACGGCCATGTTCCCGGTCTGGCTGACGGTGCCAGGAGACGACGATCCAGCGGCGCTGCTGAAGGGGGTCAAGGAGCAGCTCCGGTCGGTGCCGAACCGGGGCGTGGGGTACGGTTGGCTGCGGATTGCGCACCCGGACGAGGCGGTGCGCGCCTCGCTCTCGATCGATTCGCCCGTGGTGTTCAATTACCTCGGGCAGCTCGACATGGCGGCGCAGGGCCGAGGGGTGCTCGGGCCGGCGGCCGAGCCGACGGGGAGGGACACGAGCCCGCGCATGGCGCTGTGGCACACGCTCGCGATGAACGGCGGGGTGTGGCAGGGGCGCCTGCGGTTCGAGTGGACCTACAGCCCCGCGGTCCACGACGCCGCGACCGTGGAGCGGCTCGCGGCGCGGTTCGTCGCCTCGCTGCGGCGGCTCATCGCCCACTGCGCGTCGGGCGAGGCGTTCGGATACACGCCCTCGGACTTCCCGCTCGCGCGGCTCGAGCAAGGGGCCCTGGACGGGCTGCTCGGGGCCCTGCGCGACGTGGAGAGCGTCTATCCGCTCTCGCCGCTCCAGGCGGGGCTCCTGTTCCACGCCCTGCGTGAGCCGGAGTCGCCGACGTACACCGTCCAGCTCGCGCTCGAGCTGGGCGGCGAGGTGGACGCCGCGGCGCTGGAGGGGGCGTGGAAGGCCGTGCTCGCGCGCCATGCGGTGTACCGGACGTCGTTCGTATGGCAGGGCGTCCCGGAGCCGCTGCAGGTGGTGCGGCGGAGCGTCGCCTTCTCGATGGCGGCGTACGACTGGTCCTCGCTGGAGGCGGCCGAGGCGGAGGCGCGGTGGGAGGCCCTGCAGCGCGAGGAGCGCGCGGCCGGGTTCGATCTCGCGCGGGCCCCGCTGGCCCGGGTCGCGCTCGTGCGCATGCCCGGCGGGCGGACGTGGATGCTGAAGACCACGCACCATATCCTGTCCGACGGCTGGTCGATGCCGGTCGTGCTCGGAGAGCTGCAGGCCGCGTATGCCGCGCTCCGGGGCGGGAGCAAGCCCGCGCTGCCGGAGCCGGCGCCGTACGAGCGCTACATCGCCTGGCTCGCGACGAGGGACCAGCGCGCGTCGTCCGCGTTCTTCGCCGAGTACCTGGCCGGCGTCGAGGAGCCGACGCGGCTGCCCTTCGCGCCGCCCGCGGCGATGCCCGCGGAGGCGACGCGGGAGCACGCCAGTCGTGATGCCTCGCTGACGGCGGCCGAGACCGGGGAGCTGACGGCGTTCGCGCGGCGGCACGGGCTGACCGTGAACACGGTGGTGCAAGGGGCGCTCGCGCAGCTCCTGGGCCGTTACACGGGGCGGACGGATGTCGTCTTCGGCATGACGACCTCCGGTCGCAGCGCGCCGATCGCCGGCATCGAGCGGATGGTGGGGCTGTTCATCAACACGCTGCCGCTGCGGGCCCGGTGGTCGGGCGCGGAGCGCGTGGTCGAATGGCTGAAGCGGCTGCAGGCCGAGCAGGTCGAGCTGCGCGCCCACGAGGCGACCCCGCTTTACGAGGTGCAGCGGTCGAGCGCCGTGGGCGGAGGTCGCGCGCTCTTCGACACGCTCCTCCTCTTCGAGAACTACCCGGTGGACGAGGCGGCGCAGCAGGCCGAGGTCCTGCCGATCGTGGGCTTCCGGGCGTTCGAGCAGACGAGCTATCCGCTCGCCATCGCGGTGGTGGCGGGCGAGGCGCTCAACCTGCGCTGGATGTGGGATCCCGCGGCGCTTCGCGGGGAGGACGTCGAGCGGCTCTGGGCGCACCTGCGCGCCCTGCTCCTCGATATGGTCGCGCACCCGGCCAGACCGCTGTCGGAGCTCGACGCCCTCACCGAGGCGGAGCGCAGGCAGATCGCCGCCTGGAACGACACGGCGGTGGCCTACCCCGGGGGCAAGTGCATCCACGAGCGCTTCGAGGAGCAAGCGGAGCGGACGCCGGACGCGGTGGCCGTGGTGTTCGCCGGGCAGGAGCTGACGTACCGGGAGGTCGACCAGCGCTCGAACCAGCTCGCCCACCACCTGCGCGGGCTGGGCGTGGGCCCCGAGGTGCTGGTGGGGCTGTGCGTGGAGCGGTCGCTGGAGATGGTGGTGGGGCTGCTCGGCATCCTGAAGGCGGGCGGCGCGTACGTGCCGCTCGACCCGGGCTATCCGCCGGAGCGGCTGGCGTTCATGCTGACGGACGCGCGGCCCGCGGTGCTGCTGACCCAGGAGCGCTTGCAAGACAGGCTGCCAGCGCACGAGGCCGTCACGGTGCGCCTCGATGCGGACGCGGCGCCGTGGCAGGGGCAGCCGAGCACGCGCCCCGACAGGCAGGCAGGGCCGGACAGCGCGATCTACGTCATCTACACGTCGGGCTCGACGGGTCGGCCGAAGGGGGTGCTCAACACGCATCGCGGGCTCGACAACCGCCTGCGCTGGATGCAGCGGGCGTACGGGCTGAAGGCGAGCGACGCGGTGTTGCAGAAGACGCCGCTGTCGTTCGACGTGTCGGGCTGGGAGCTGTGGTGGCCGCTGCTGGAGGGCGCGCGCATGGAGATCGCGGCGCCCGAGGGGCACAAGGATCCGCGCTACCTGGCGGCGCTCATCGAGGAGCGCGGCGTGACGGTGGCGCATTTCGTGCCGTCGATGCTCGGCGCGTTCCTTTCGGCGACGGAGCCGCGGGAGCGCGCGTCGCTGCAGCGGGTGTTCGCGAGCGGCGAGGCGCTGCCGGCGCACCTGCGGGCGCGCTGGTATGAAGGCAGTCAGGGCGAGCTTCACAACCTGTATGGCCCGACCGAGGCGGCCATCGACGTGACGAGCCACGCTTGCCGTCCGGACGAGGAAGGCCCGGTGCCGATCGGGCGTCCTGTGGACAACACGCGCACGTACGTGCTCGACGGCGATCTGCGCCCGGTGCCCGTGGGCGTGGCGGGGGAGCTGTACCTGTCGGGCGTGCAGCTCGCGCGCGGCTACCTGAACCGGCCCGAGCTGACGGCGGAGCGGTTCATACCAGACCCGTTCTCGCCCGAGGCGGGCGCGCGGATGTATCGCACGGGCGACCTGGCGCGGTGGCGGGAGGATGGAGAGCTGGAGTTCCTGGGCCGCATCGATCACCAGGTGAAGCTCCGCGGGTTCCGGATCGAGCTGGGCGAGATCGAGGCGGCGCTCGCGGCGCACCCGTCGGTGCGCGACTGCGTGGTGGTGGCCCGTGAGGACGCGCCGGGCGACAAGCGGCTGGTGGCGTACGTGGTGGCGGCAGAGGCGCAGTGGGCGCCTGGCGCGCTGCGGGAGCACCTGGGGGCGACGCTGCCGGAGTACATGGTCCCGTCGGCGTTCGTGCGGCTGGCGGCGCTGCCGCTGAGCCCCAGCGGCAAGGTGGACCGCAAGGCGCTGCCGTCGCCCGAGGCGACGCGCGGCGCGGCGGAGACGTCCTGTGTGGCGCCGCGGACCGAGACGGAGCGCGCGCTCGTGGCCATCTGGGAAGAGCTGCTCGGGGTGCGGCCCGTCGGCGCGCACGACGACTTCTTCCTGCTCGGCGGCCACTCGCTGCTGGCGATACGCCTCGCGTCCGCGGTGAAGGCGCGGCTCGGGCTCGGGCTGACGGTGGCCACGCTGTTCCAGCGGCCGACGGTGGCGGCCCTGGCGGCGTCGCTGGACGGGGTAGAGCAGCGACCGGCGCCCGTGGCCGCCTTCTCCCCGTCGCCGCGCGGCGCGGCCGAGCCCGCGTACGCCGGGCTCTCGGGGGCCGAGCTGCGGCTCTGGCTGGCCGACAAGCTCTCGCCCGAGGCGCTGTCGTACCAGGTGCCGCACCTGTTCGTCCTCCGAGGCGCGCTCTCCGAGCAGGCGCTGCGCCGGAGCGTGGAGTTGCTCGCGGAGCAGCAGGAGATCCTGCGCACCACCTATCCCGAGGTGGACGGCGTGCCGAGGCGGGTGGTGTCGGAGAGCGCGTCGATCCCGGTGCGCGTGGAGGACGTCTCGGCGCTGCCCGGCGCGGCGCGGGAAGCCGCCTTGCGCGCGCTGCTGGAGGCCGAGATCGGGGCCCGGTTCGACCTCGGCGCCGGACCGCTGACGCGGGTGCTGGTGGTGAGCCTTGCGGCCGAGCACCATGTGGTGCTCGTCCTGCAGCACCACATCATCACGGACGAGTGGTCCAGCGGCGTGCTGCTCTCCGAGCTCTCGCGCCTGTACGAGGCGTCCTGTCGCGGCGAGGCCGCGGAGCTGCCGGCGCTGGCGTATCAGTTCGCCGACCACGCACGGGCGGAGCAGGAGGCGCTCGCGGGAGGCGGGCTCGCGGCCTCGCGCGCGTACTGGAAGGACAGGCTGGCGGGCGTGCCGCGGCTGCAGCTCCCCATCCTTCGCCCCGCCCCGGAGCGCGGCCCTGGCCCCGAGGCGAGCGTCGTGCTCCGCGTCCCGCAGCAGGCGAGCCGCGCGCTGCAGGCGCTCGCGCGTGAGCACGGCTGTACGCCGTTCATGGCGTGGTATGCGGTCATCACGGCGGTCCTGTCGCGGTACAGCGGCCAGACGGATTTCGGGCTCGGCGCGGTGGTCGCGAACCGCGAGGCGCCGGGCGCGGATAGCCTCCTCGGCTTCTTCACGAACACGGTCGTGCTGCGGACCGACCTCTCGGGGAACCCGACGTTCGGCGAGCTGCTCGCGCGCGCGAGGCGGACGTCGCTGGACGCGTACGAGCACCAGGCGCTGCCGTTCGATGTGGTGGTGCAGGATCAGGGGCTCTCGCGGCAGGCCGGAGAGAATCCGCTGTTCGACGTGACCTTGTTCGAGGCGACGTCGCCGACCGACGGCGCCGCGGCCGGCTGGACACCGCTCCTCGACGCGGTGCCGCATGGGGTGACGACGGCGAAGGACGCGCTCGCCGTGACCGTGCAGCATTCGGCCGAGGGGACCGTCGTGGAGGTCCTGTACGACACGACGCGCGTGTCGCGAACGGCAGCGGAGCGGCTGTGCGGGCACCTGCGGACGCTGGCGACCGACGCGGCCGCGCACCCGGACAAGCGCCTGTCGGATCTGGACCTGTTGACGGAGGAAGAGACAGAGAAGCTCGCGGCGTGGAACGACACGCCAGCGGCGGACCCGGCGGCCCGGTGCATTCATGAGCTGATCGCGGAGCAGGCGGCGAGGGCGCCGGGGGCGGTGGCGCTGGAGCAGGACGGCCGGCAGCTCAGCTACGGGGAGCTCGAGGCGCAGGCCAACCGGCTGGCGCACCACCTGCGCGGCCTGGGCGTGGGGCCCGAGGTGCGCGTGGCGCTGTGCGTGGAGCGGTCGTTCGACATGGTGGTGGGCCTGGTGGGGATCCTGAAGGCGGGCGGGGCGTTCGTGCCGCTGGATCCCTCGCAGCCGTCGGACAGGCTCTCGCTGCTGCTGCGCGAGGCCGAGGCGCCGGTGCTGCTGACGCACGCCAGCATCGAGGACCGGCTGTCGGCGCCGGGCGTGACGGTGGTGCGGCTGGACGCGGACGCGGCGCAGTGGGCGCGGCAGCCGGCGACGCCGCCCGAGAGCGGCGTGAGGCCCGAGCACGCCAACTACGTCATCTTCACGTCGGGCTCGACGGGCAAGCCCAAGCCGGTGGTGAACGAGCACCGGGGGCTGGCTGCGCGCGTCGCGTTCAAGCACATCGCCATCCAGCCGAGCGATCGCGTCCTGCAGAGCGCGCCGGTCGCCTTCGACGGCGCGATCATCGACTGGGTGGTATCGCTGTGCAACGGCGCGACGTGCGTGCTGCCGAGCAACGCCTACGGCGCGGTCGAGGGCATCGCGGAGAGCCTCGAGCACCGAGGGGTGACCGTATCGTTCATCCCGCCGGCGATGCTGCGGGTGCTGAGCTGCCGCGCGCCAGCGCTGCGCCAGATCATCCTGGCGGGCGACACGATCTCGCCCGCGCTCGTGGCGCAGTGGGCCAAAGGCCGCAAGGTGCTGAATTCCTACGGCCCCAGCGAGTTCAGCATCTTCGGCGCGCAGGCCTGGTACGATCCGGAGCGGCCGGAGCGGTTCTCGATCGGCCGGCCGATCGATGGGGTCCATCTCTACGTGCTCGACGGCGCGAAGAGGCAGGTCCCCATCGGCATGCCAGGCGAAATCCACCTGTCGGGGGTGGGCCTGGCGCGTGGCTACCTGAATCGCCCCGGGATGACGGCGGAGCGGTTCGTGCCGGATCCGTTCTCGAAGGAGCCCGGCGCCCGGATGTACTGCACCGGGGATCTCGCGCGCTGGAACGAGGACGGCGAGCTGGAGTTCGTGGGTCGCGCCGACCACCAGGTGAAGATCCGCGGGTTCCGCGTCGAGATGGGTGAAATCGAGGCGGCGCTCTCGTCGCACCCCGCGGTGACGTCGTGCGTCGTCGTGGCGCGGGAGGACGCGCCGGGGGACAAGCGCCTCGTCGCCTACGTGGTGGCGAGGGAGGGCGCGTCCACGGCGAGCGATCTGCGGGCGTGGATCCGCGCGCGGTTGCCGGAGCACATGACGCCGTCGGCGTTCGTCTTCCTCGATCAACTGCCGCTCTCCGCGAACGGCAAGGTGGACCGCAAGGCGCTGCCGTCGCCCGAGGCGACGCGCGGCGCGGCGGAGACGTCCTATGTGGCGCCGCGGACCGAGACGGAGCGCGCGCTCGTGGCCATCTGGGAAGAGCTGCTCGGGGTGCGGCCCGTCGGCGCGCACGACGACTTCTTCCTGCTCGGCGGCCACTCGCTGCTGGCGATACGCCTCGCGTCCGCGGTGAAGGCGCGGCTCGGGCTCGGGCTGACGGTGGCCACGCTGTTCCAGCGGCCGACGGTGGCGGCCCTGGCGGCGTCGCTGGACGGGGTAGAGCAGCGACCGGCGCCCGTGGCCGCCTTCTCCCCGTCGCCGCGCGGCGCGGCCGAGCCCGCGTACGCCGGGCTCTCGGGGACCGAGCGGCGGATCTGGTTCGTCGACAGGCTCTCGCCCGAGGCGCTGTCGTACCAGGTGCCGCACCTGTTCGTCCTCCGAGGCGCGCTCTCCGAGCAGGCGCTGCGCCGGAGCGTGGAGTTGCTCGCGGAGCAGCAGGAGATCCTGCGCACCACCTATCCCGAGGTGGACGGCGTGCCGAGGCGGGTGGTGTCGGAGAGCGCGTCGATCCCGGTGCGCGTGGAGGACGTCTCGGCGCTGCCCGGCGCGGCGCGGGAAGCCGCCTTGCGCGCGCTGCTGGAGGCCGAGATCGGGGTCCGGTTCGACCTCGGCGCCGGACCGCTGACGCGGGTGCTGGTGGTGAGCCTTGCGGCCGAGCACCATGTGGTGCTCGTCCTGCAGCACCACATCATCACGGACGAGTGGTCCAGCGGCGTGCTGCTCTCCGAGCTCTCGCGCCTGTACGAGGCGTCCTGTCGCGGCGAGGCCGCGGAGCTGCCGGCGCTGGCGTATCAGTTCGCCGACCACGCACGGGCGGAGCAGGAGGCGCTCGCGGGAGGCGGGCTCGCGGCCTCGCGCGCGTACTGGAAGGACAGGCTGGCGGGCGTGCCGCGGCTGCAGCTCCCCATCCTTCGCCCCGCCCCGGAGCGCGGCCCTGGCCCCGAGGCGAGCGTCGTGCTCCGCGTCCCGCAGCAGGCGAGCCGCGCGCTGCAGGCGCTCGCGCGTGAGCACGGCTGTACGCCGTTCATGGCGTGGTATGCGGTCATCACGGCGGTCCTGTCGCGGTACAGCGGCCAGACGGACTTCGGGCTCGGCGCGGTGGTCGCGAACCGCGAGGCGCCGGGCGCGGATAGCCTCCTCGGCTTCTTCACGAACACGGTCGTGCTGCGGACCGACCTCTCGGGGAACCCGACGTTCGGCGAGCTGCTCCTGTCCGCCAGGCGCACGTCCGTGGAGGTCCACGAGCATCAGGCGTTGCCGTTCGACGTGGTGGTGCAGGACCAGGGGTTGTCCAGGCACGGCGATGAGAACCCGCTGTATGACGTGCTCCTCTTCGAGGTATCGCCGCCGCGCACCGGGGTCGCGGCCGGGTGGTCGCCGTTCCTCGAGGCGGTGCCCGCCGGCGTGACGACCGCGAAGAGCGCGCTGGTGTTCGCCGTGGTCCATGGCGCGGAAGGGACCGACGTCCACCTGGCCTACGACACGACACGCGTGGACGACGCCGCGGTGAAGCGGCTGAGCGAGCACCTGCGCGCCCTGCTCCTCGACGCGGTGGCGCACCCGGACAAACCCCTGTCCGACCTCGACCTCCTCCCCGAGGCGGAGCGCAAGCAGCTCGCCGCCTGGAACAGCACGGCGAGGGCATACCCCGAGGGCAAGTGCGTTCACGAGCTGTTCGAGGAGCAGGCGGCGCGGACGCCGGACGCCGTGGCCCTCGTGTTCGCCCAGCAGCAGCTCAGCTACCGGGAGCTCGACCAGCGCTCGAATCGGCTGGCCCACCACCTGCGCGCGCTGGGCGTGGGCCCCGAGGTGCTGGTGGGGCTGTGCGTGGAGCGGTCGCCGGACATGGTGGTGGGCCTGCTCGGCATCCTCAAGGCGGGCGGAGCGTACGTGCCGCTCGACCCCAACTATCCGCCCGAGCGGCTGGCGTTCATGCTGACGGACGCGCGGCCCGCGGTGCTGCTGACCCAGGAGCGCCTGCGGGGCAGGCTGCCAGCGCATGAGTCCGTCACGGTGCCTCTCGATGCGAGCGCGCCGCCGTGGCAGGGGCAGCCGAGCACGCCCCCCGACAACAAGGTAGGGCCCGACAGCGCGGCCTACGTCATCTACACGTCGGGCTCGACGGGGAGGCCCAAAGGCGTCCAGGTCCTGCACGGCGCGCTGACGAACCTGCTGCATGACCTCGCCGAGCAGATGGGGGTAGGGCGCCGGGACGCGATGCTCGCGGTCACGTCGCTGTCGTTCGATATCGCCGGGCTGGAGCTGTTCATGCCGTTGATCCGGGGGGCCTCGATCCACCTCGCCGCCCAGGACGACGTGCTCAACGGGCAAGCGCTGGTGAGCGCCCTGGAGCGCGCGACGATGATGCAGGCGACGCCCGCGGCGTGGCGCATGGCGCTGGACGCAGGCTGGAAGGGCGAGAGGCCCCTGCGGGCGCTGTGCGGCGGAGAGGCGATGACGCCGGATCTCGCCGCCGAGCTCGCGCGCAGGGCGTCCCCGGTCTGGAACGTGTATGGGCCGACGGAGACCACGATCTGGTCCGCGCTTTACCGCGTCGATGCCGGGCGCAGCCACGTCCGGATCGGCCGAGGTATCGCCAACACGCAGCTCCATGTGGTCGACCGGAACCTGAGGCAGGTCCCGGTGGGCATCCCCGGGGAGCTCTACATCGCGGGCGCCGGGCTCGCCCGCGGCTACCTGGGGCGCCCCGGGCTGACAGCGGAGCGCTTCATCCCCGATCCGTTCTCGGATGTCCCCGGCGCGCGGATGTACCGCACGGGCGACCTCGCCCGATGGGACGCGAACGGAGAGCTGGAGTTCCTCGGGCGCATCGATCACCAGGTCAAGATCCGGGGCTTCCGCATCGAGCTCGGGGAGATCGAGTCGGTGCTCTCGTCACACCCGTCGGTGCGGGCGTGCGCCGTGGTCGTGTGGGAGCACGCGTCCGGCGACAAGCGGCTGGTCGCGCACGTCGTGCTCGGCGAAGGCGGGTGCACGGAGGCCGCGCTGCGCGAGCACCTCAGGGCCGCGCTGCCCGCGTACATGGTCCCCTCGGCGTTCGTGCGGCACACGGCGCTGCCGCTGAGCCCCAGCGGCAAGGTGGACCGCAAGGCGCTGCCCTCGCCCGAGGCGACGCGCGACGCGGCCGAGACGTCCTATGTGGCGCCGCGGACCGAGGCGGAGCGCGCGCTCGCCGGGCTGTGGTCGCAGGTGCTGCAGATCTCGCCCGTGGGGATCCACGACAACTTCTTCACGCTCGGAGGGGACTCGATCCTCGCGATCCAGGTGATAGGTCGCGCGAAGCGGGCCGGCCTCCACCTGACGGTGCGCGACGTGTTCGCGCACCAGACGGTGGCGGAGCTCGCGCGGGCGGTGCGCGCGGAGAGCGCGATCCTCGCGGAGCAGGGCGCCGTGACCGGGACCGCGCCGCTCACGCCGCTCCAGCGCTGGTTCCTGGACGGAGACCCCGTGGACGCCCACCACTTCACTCCGGCGATGGTGTGGACGCCGCCCCCCGCGCTGTCGCCCGAGATCGCCAGAGAGGCGCTGCGGGTCGTCGCAAAGCAGCATGACGCCGTGCGGCTGCGGTATCGTCGCACCGAGGCCGGGTGGGTGCAGGAGCACGAGGAGGGGGCGACCCTGGTGCTCGAGCGGGTGGACCTGTCGTCGCTGGAGCCCTCGGCCCGTGACGCCGCCATCTCAGAGGCGACGGAGGCGCTGCAACGGGGCATGGACCTGTCCAGGGGCCCGATCGTCCGCGCTGCGTGGCTGGATCTGGGCGAAGGCGGGGCGCGGCTGCTCCTCGCCATGCATCACCTCATCACGGACGCCGTGTCGTGGCGAATCGTGTGCGAGGACGTGGAGCGCGCCTGCGACGCGCTCATCGCAGGACGGACACCGGATCTCGGACCCAAGACGACATCCCTTCGCCAGTGGTCCGAGCGACTGCACGCGTGGATCGCGGGCGGCGGCCTGTCGGAGGAGCTCGGGTACTGGCAGGCGCAGTGCGCCCGCGGCGTGACGCCGGTCGCGCGAGATCGCGACCGCGCGCCGGGGACCTTCGGCGATGGCCGCACCGTGGAGGTGGCGCTGTCGGCGGCAGAGACCAGCGCGCTCCTGCGCCACGTGGGATCGGCTCATGGAACGGAGATCAACGACGTCCTGCTGTCGGCGTTCGCGTCCGCGCTGAGCGCGTCCGCCGGGACAGAGACGGTCTGCGTGGCGACGCAGCACCATGGCCGCGAGCCGCTGATGGGGGACCTGGACGTGTCCCGCACCCTCGGCTGGTTCTCATCGCTGTTCCCGGTCTGGCTGCGCGTGCCCCCGGGCGGAGATCCCGCGGCGCTGCTGGACGGCGTGGCGGAGCAGCTCCGGTCGGTGCCGGGCAAGGGCGCCGGATACGGCTGGCTGCGGTACGCGCACCCGGACGAGGCCGTGCGCGCGTCGCTCTCCGTGCCGATGCCCGTGGTGTTCAACTATCTCGGGCAGGTCGAGGCAGGCTCGCCCTGGGATTTCGCGGGGACGGCGCACACGGACGTCAGCCCGGACATGGCGTTGTTCCATGAGCTCGTGGTGAGCGGCATCGTGCTGGAGGGGCGCCTGCGGCTCACGTGGGCTTACAGCGCCGCGCTCTACGAGGCGTCGACGGTGGAGAGGATGGCGGAGATGGTCCTCTCGTCGCTGCGGCGCCTCATCGCGCACTGCGCCTCGCGCGACGCGCTCGGGCAGACGCCCTCGGGCGACGGGTTCGCAAAGACGCCCTCGGGCGCCTCGCCCGCGCACGCGAGCCCCGGGGCTGACGTCGAGGCGCGCGTGAGCGCAGGGCGGCCATGGTTGTCGTAGATCTCCTCCTCGAGGAGGCGAAGGGGCAGCGGGCCTCCATCCTGGCCGTCGCGACGATCGGGGGTGTCGCGAATGCGCTCCTCCTCGTCGGCGCCAACGTCCTCGCCGCGTCTCCGGAGCAGGCGAGCCTGCGGGCGCTCCTCATGTTCGGGCTGACGATGGCCCTCTACGTCCTCGGCGCGCGGTCGACGTATCACCGGACGACGGCCCTCGTCGAGTCCGTGCTCTACCGCATCAGAAAGAGGGTCGTCGAGAAGATCGAGCGGACGGAGCTGGAGGGGCTCGAGCGCGTCGGGACCGCGGAGATCCTCGACCGCCTCACGGAGAACATGTCCATCGTGTCGGAGCAAGGGTGGGTGCTCGGGAGCTTCCTTCAGGCGCTCTTCGTCCTCGTGTTCGGGCTCGTTTACATGGCGTGGCTCTCGCTGCCAGCCCTGGCGCTGGTCGCGCTCATGCTGGTGTTCGGGTTCTTCATCGTTCAGGTCAGGTTCGAGGAGGTCGCGGATGCGCTGCGCCGGATGGGGCAGCTGCGGCTCACGCTCGTCGACATGATCATGGACCTGCTGAAGGGCTTCAAAGAGGTCAAGTTCAGCCGCCGGCGTGCCCGTGAGATCCACGACGACATCGTGGGGACGGCCGAGTCCCTCCGCGCCGGCGCCGTGAGGACGGCCGAGGTGATCAGCGGCATCCTGGTCCTGCCCAACTGCGTCCTGTACATCCTGCTGGGCGCGGTCGTCTTCACCATGCCCAGGTACGTCGACGTGGATGTCCAGAC
Organism: Sorangium sp. So ce1036; assembly: GCF_051369805.1. NCBI lineage: Bacteria > Pseudomonadati > Myxococcota > Polyangiales > Polyangiaceae > Sorangium > Sorangium sp. So ce1036. The sequence continues at coordinate 76,412 of NZ_JBBMOX010000002.1, read as the reverse complement.
CATGGTGGGCCTGGTCGCGTGCACCGCGTTCGTGTGGGGTCCCTTCACCAGCGTGGCCGGAGGGCTCAATGCGCTGTTCCGCTCCAGCGTCGCGTTCGAGCAGATCCGGGTGCTCGAGGGGAAGCTCGACGAGGCCGTCCAGCAGGCGGCGATGCAGAAGACCGAGGATCCGTGGGGCGGTCGCCTCGGCGCCATCTCGACGCGCGATGTCGTCTACGAGTATCCCTCCGACGACGGAGACAGGACGTTCCGCGTCGGCCCCATCAGCCTCGACATCGAGCCGGGCGAGGTCGTCTTCCTCGTCGGCGGGAACGGGAGCGGCAAATCGACGCTGCTCAAGGTGCTCACCGGGCTCTACCCGCGCAGCGGCGGAGAGCTGCGCGTCGGCGGCGTCCTCGTCCGGCCGGAGAACGTGGCCGCGTACCGCGAGATGATCTCGGCGATCTACACGGATTTCCACCTCTTCTCCAAGCTCTACGGGATGCTGGACGCGGAGGAGGGGGCGGTGCGCGCGCTGATCGCGCAGATGGGCCTGGAGGGGAAGACCTCGTTCGAGAGGCAGCGCTTCACCCGGCGCAACCTGTCGACCGGCCAGCGCAAGCGCCTCGCCACGATCGTGACGCTCCTCGAGGATCGCCCCGTCTACGTGTTCGACGAGTGGGCCGCCGATCAGGACCCCGAGTTCCGCAGGTACTTCTACGAGGATCTCGTGCCCGCGCTGAAGCGCCGGGGGAAGACGATCGTCGCCGTCACCCACGACGACCGCTACTTTCACTGTGCGGACCGCGTCATCAAGCTCAGCTACGGCAAGGTCCAGGCCGCCACCCGGATGGAAGCTGCGCCGTGACGATCGTCGATCTGATCATCGAGGAGTCCGGGGCCGAGCGCGGCCGCATCCTCGCGGCGGCGTGCGTGGCGGGCGTCACGAGCATGCTCGTGCTCATCGGCGCGAACGTCCTCGCCGGCGCGCCGGGGCTGGCGGGGCTCCCGGCGATGGGCCTGTTCGCGCTCGTCATCGTCGGCCATTATCTCTGCGCCAAGCACATGTATTACCGGACGGCCGCCGTCGTGGAGTCGGCGCTGCACCGGATCAAGATCAGGATCGTCGGCAAGCTCGAGAAGGTGGACATCCAGGGGGTCGAGCGCATCGGCACCGCGGAGATCTACGACGGGATCACGGACAACCTGAGCGTCGTGTCCAACTACGCGTCGCTGATCGCGGCCTTCTTGCAATCGGTCTTCATCCTGGCGTTCGCGGTGCTGTACATCGCCTGGCTCTCCTTGCCGACCTTCATCGCCGTCACGTCCCTGCTCGCCGTCGGCTATGCGATCTATCGAAACAGGGCCAAGGGGATCGAGCGCTACCTCCAGCGCCTCGGGGATGCCCGCCTCGTGTTCTTCGACCGGCTCACGGACCTCTTGAAGGGCTTCAAGGAGGTCAAGCTCAGCCGCCGGCGCGGCCGCGACGTCCGCGCCGACATCGTGCGGTCGTCGGAGGCGCTGCGGGGCTTCAACGTGAAGACCGGCGCGATGAACAGCGACAACTTCATCTTCGCCACCGGCAACCTCTATGCGCTGCTCGGCGTCATCGTCCTCGTCGTCCCCCAGTACGCCGACGTGGGCTCCTCTGCGCTGGTCGACATCGTCGCGGGCATCCTGTTCCTGTGGGGCCCGGTGACGATGCTGGTCGCGGGGGCGCCCGCGTACATCCGCTCGAACGTGGCGCTGGACAGGGCGGGGGCGCTGGAGGAGAAGCTCGACAGGGCCATCCAGGAGACGCAGGTCGCGCTCGACGTCGAGGATCCCTGGAAAGACGGCATCGGCGCGATCGCGGCGCGCGGCGTCGAGTTCGAGTACGCGTCCGAGGACGGCGACAGCACGTTCCGCATCGGCCCCCTCGACGTCGACATCGCCCAGGGCGAGATCGTGCTCCTCGTCGGCGGGAACGGCAGCGGCAAGTCGACGGCCCTCAAGGTGCTCACGGGGCTCTATCCGCCGACGCGCGGCGAGCTCCTGGTCGGCGGGATACGCGTCGATCCGGACAACGTGGCCGCGTACCGCGAGAAGATCTCGGCCATCTACACGGATTTTCACCTGTTCGCCAAGCTCTACGGGCTGCTCGACGTCGACCCGGCGGAGGTGCACCGGCTGATCGCGCAGATGGATCTGCAGCAGAAGACGTCGTTCGAGGACAAGGGCTTCACGAACCGCAACCTGTCCACCGGACAGCGCAAGCGCCTGGCGATGATCGTGGCGCTCCTCGAGGACCGGCCCGTCTGCGTGTTCGACGAGTGGGCCGCCGATCAAGACCCCGAGTTCCGCGAGTACTTCTACGTGGAGCTGCTGCCGTCGCTGAAGCAGCGGGGCAAGACCGTCATCGCGGTCAGCCATGACGACCGGTACTTTCACTGCGCCGATCAGGTGATCGCCATGGAGTACGGGCAGATCCGATCCGTCAACAAACGGTAACTTGACAATCATGAGATCTTGAGAGGTGCTCTTGGGCAGCATGGAGAACGACACTGCGCCTGATGTTCGCGCGGGGGCCGCGAACGGTGAACCTGCGCTGATCTGCGCGGAGCAGCTCGCGGCGCAGAGCGCCGGCCTGCCAGAGGCCGCTCGCGCGCAGCTCGTGGAGGTGCTGGCATGGCTCCGGACCTCCATCGCCACGTCGAACCCGCTGATCGGTCGCAAGGGCCACGTGTGTCCCTTCGTCGGGCCTGGCCTGACCCGCTTCAGATCGATCCGTTTTCATGTGTACCAGGGCGAGCTCCGCCCCGCCGCCGTGGGGTCGGTGCTGCGCGCGTTGGCGGCGCGCTTTCCGGCGCTGCCGCCCACCTCCGAGGTGGGCCGAGAGTTCCGCGCCATCGTCACCGTGTTTCCGGAGCTGCCGAACGACGCGGGGCCGGTGTTGATCGACCCCGTGCAGCAGGCATTGAAGCCCGAGATCACCGCCCAGGGCCTGATGATAGGCCAGTTCTACCCCGGCTGCCGCGAGCCCGGCTTGCACAACCCCGACTACCGCCCGCTCGAGGCGCCGCACCCGATGCTGGTGATTCGCCCGATGCAGCTCACTGATCTGATGTTCCTGTTCTCGCGCCCGGAGTACCTGAAGGCCTACGTCCGGAGGTTCGGCATCGCCTCGCGCGACGAGCTCACGGCGCGGATCGCCGCCGCCGATATCCCCCAGCTGCCGGCGCGCTGGGAGGCGGTCGTGGACGCGGCGTTCCCGCAGGCGAGCGTCGGCTGAAGGCGAAGCGCCGCGATCCCGTGGCGGAGGACACGCACATCATTGCATGATCCTCCTCCCCACGGGTCCGCGCCCATGGTACGCTCGCCGCAGAGCTTGACGCCATCGAGCCGCGCTCGGCCGCACTCGATGGGGCTGGCGCACGCGTACCGCCGGTGACGCGAGCCCCAGTCCGGGAGACAACGACATGGTGGAAGATGTGGCTGCCAAGGTCGCGCGAACCAGGCCCTCCGACTCGCCGGAGACCGCGCCGAGCTCGCCGCTATCGCGCATCGACGAGGCGGACGAGATCATTCACCGGAACGTGATCCTGGCGCTCACCGCCGGCGTCGTGCCCATCCCCATCATCGATCTGGTCGCGGCGGAGGCCATCCAGATCAAGATGCTGAACGAGCTCGGCGAGCTCTACGGGATCGACCTCACGGAAGATCTCGGAAAGAAGATCGCCGGCTCGCTGCTCTCCACGCTCTGGAGCGTCGGCGCCGGGACCGCGCTCGGGTACTCGCTCGCCCGCTTCATTCCGTTCATCGGCATGGGCGTCAGCACGATAGCGATGTCCCTCCTCATGGGCGCGTCCACCCGCGCGCTGGGGAGGACGTTCGTGATGCATTTCGAGTCAGGCGGCTCCCTCCTCGATTTCGATCCGCAGAAGATGCGCTCTTACTTCTTCGCGGAGCTCGACAGATCCAGGCAGGCGGTCGCAGAGACGCGGCGCGAGGTGAGGGCGCCTTGAAAGCGTAGGCCTGCATGTCGATACGACATTTCTTCATCTATCTCCTCCCGATCATCACCATCCTCCTCATCGGTCTGCTCGGGAGGACGCGGCGGATCGGGTTCCTCCCGGCCATCATCGCCTCCATCCTGTTCACGCCGCTCGGCGGGTTCCTGCTCACGCTGTTCTTGGGGCCAAAGCGCGTGAACAGGCCGGCGACGCTCCCTGGAGTCAATGTCAGAAAGGCTTGATGTCGTGTCAGACGAGTGGAGCCAGGTCGGCGACGACGGGGACGAGGGCGGGCCTGCGCCCAGGGCCACGTGGCGCAGCCGGGCCGCCTCGGCCCTGGCCAGCATGCAGTTCGCCACGTACACGACGCTGATCGTGACCCTGCTGCTCATCGGCTTCTTCTGGCCCCGGATGTTCATCACCATCCCGGCGGGGCATCACGGGGTGATGTACCGCCTCTTCGGGGGCACGGTGAAGGACCGCGTGTGGAAGGAGGGGCTGAACATCGTCCCGCCGTGGGACAAGTTGACGATTTACGAGACGCGCTTGCAGGAGCGGAAGATCTCCTCCAGCATCCTCAGCGAGGAGGGCGTGGATCTCGCCGTCGAGGTGTCGGTGCGCTTCCGGCCGCACCTCCACATGCTGGGGAGCCTGCACCAGGACATCGGGCCGGACTATTACGAGCGCCTCATCAGGCCCGAGGTCGAGGCGCACGTGCGTCACGCGTTCGGGAGCCACGCGGCGAGCGACATCTACGGCAGCGAGCCCGACATCATGCAGGAGCTCGTCCGCCCGCTGTCGTACCTCGGTCGACTGAACACGGACAGCGGCGAGTCGCGAGGTTATGTGGACATCGAGGAGCTCAAGCTGATCAACATCTCGCTGCCGGATATCGTGAAGGCCGCCATCGCGGACAGGTACAGGCAGGAGCAGCTCATGATGGAGTACCGCTACAGGCTCCAGCGCGAGGAGCACGAGGCGGAGCGAAAGCGCACCGAGGCTGCCGGCATCCGCGACTACAACCTCATCGCGAGCACCATCTCTCCCGATCTGTTGCGCTGGCGGAGCATCGAGGCCACCCTCGAGCTCGCCAGGTCGCAGAACGCCAAGGTGGTGGTGATCGGCGGCGGCCAGGGCGGCCTCCCGTTCGTGATGAACCTCGACGGCGGCGCGCCGCCCGCCCCGCAGGACGCCGCGAGCAAGAAGGGCAACGCGACGGACGCGGCGGCTCCCGCCGCGAACGCGGCGCCGTACGGCCCGCCCGCCCCGCCAGCGGCCGCCTCTCCCTGACCCGCTGCGGAACGAGCGCGCTGCGCCCGCCCCCTCGGCCGCACGGCCGGCGCGTGCCGCGGGACCTCCGGCGCGGGCCGGCGCCTCACCCCGGATCAGTGCCTGCCCGTCGCCTCCTCCCAGAGCGAGATGAGCTCGCGGACGGCCTCGCCGTCGAGGCGCGGCGGCTCCGTCAGCGTCTCGCGGAACGAGATGCCGTACCGCTGCATGCGCAGGAACGGATTCGCTCGGACGCGGTGCTCGCTGATCTTGACCGCGTCGGTGGCGGGACGGAACCCGTACTCGATCGCGCGCTTCTGGATGTCGTCGCTCCGCAGGAAATCGATCCACCGCTTCGCTGCTTGCCTCACCGCGTCGTGGTCAGGGCCTTCAGGGATGAGCGAGACGACCGGATGCCGGTTGACGATCGTCGGCTGAAGGTATTTGACGCGCAGATCCGCGATCGAGCTCTCGTTGCTGTCGTTCTTCTTGAGCTGCGAGAAGACGAGCTGCTCGTACGTCGTCACGAAGTCGTACCCCGAGGGACCATGTTTGTACATGGACGCCGTCAGCTGCTCCGCCGATCTGGGGATCTGGCCGAGCCCTGCCTCGCAGCGCTCGATCCAGCGCCGGAGGGCTTCCTTGCGCTCGCCGAGCCTGCGCTGGAGCTCGTCGCGGAGGTGCTCGCTGCCCTCGATCCGCCCCTCGGCCTGCGCGGCGGCCTGCGCGGCCGGAGCGACGCCCTCCAGCGCGGCGGCGGCCCGCTCCGCGGGCGGCAAGGCGTAATCGTACGCCATCAGGTACAGCGTCTCGAGCCCCGCCGCCGATCGCACGGGCGACGCGTGCATGAACTCGACGCGCCCCCAGCGCTCGAGCTCCTCCAGGGGGACCGGCGCCGCGCCCCGGGGCGCGGCCTCGGGGGCCCTCCGAGGGGCGGGCGGCAGCTCCTTCTCGCCGGGGGACGGCGAGAGAGAGGCCTTGTACCAGTCGATCCACCGGCCCGGCACCATGTCCTTGAGCTCGATGTGGCTGAGGTCCGGATCGCGCGGAATCTGAGCGCAGGCCATCGCCGCCCATGGCCCCTCGACCGAGGCCAGGGTCGGGGTGATCGTGTCGAGCACGCGCTCCTGGTTCCGCCAGGTGAGCACGACGAGCGGCGAGCGCGCGAGCGACACCCGTTCGCCGATGTGGATGTCGGCCTCGCGCCCCCCGCCCTTCGCCGAGGACTCCAGGTACCGCACGACGAGCTCATCCGCCGGAGACCAGAGCGCGGGCTGCTCGTCACCGGCGAGGATCGCGTTGGCGGACTCGATGTCGCCCATCGCCGTAAGCTTGACGTGGATGTTCGGGCAGCGCTTGGCGAAGCGATCGGCTGCGTCTTCTATCCAGGGCTGCTTGTTGTCGCTGTACAGCATCTCGACCACCACGGGGCGCCCGTCTTTCGACGGCTCTCCGCAGTCGTCACGAGCCGCTGCCGCGGTCAGATGCACATACTCGAGGGGGGCCGGCGTGGGCACGGGGCCGGGATCGACGGCGCTCTGCCAGAGGCCATAATACAGCGCGACGAGGGCCGCCACGGCGCCGAGCGTGCGGAGCGCCTCGCCGCCGAGGCTTCCCGCCATGGGGAGCTCCCGCTCCTCGTGCACCTGCTCCTCCCGGGGATTGCGCGTCACGATGCAGGCATTGTGCCCAGGGTGACGCGCGGCGACAACTGAAAAGATCCCCTCGAAACGCCGCCGTCAGGACGCTGACCGCTCAGACGGTCGAGCGAGCGGACATCATGGACGGTTCTCCACGATTCAGTGGGAGGGCCGGGAGCCGAGATCCTCGCAATCGAGCGCTGGGCAGCCCGGCACGACCTCCCGCGCGGTGAAGGACGAGAATGGGCGACAATGTGCCAGGCGTCCTCTGGAACGCCTTGACCGCCTGACAAACGTGCGGCGCCGTTGACACGCGTGCGGCACCGTCGTCGAGGAGCGTCCACAAAATGGCTTGTCATCTTCACCACGCTCCGGCAACAATCGGCGGAACGGGTGAGGCGGCGAAGACGCGCCGAGAGACCTCAATCCCTGGAGGAGACCATGACGTCCCGGAATCGACTTCCGTCCGGTAAGGATCGGCCCCATGTCGCGCTGACGCTCGGCCGGCGCGGCTTTTTGAGCGTGGGCGCCACGATTGGCGCCGGCTTCTTGCTACCCGATACCCTCGGTTGCAGCTCGACCGAAGGCGACAGCCCGAAATCGAGCTCGGGTCCGAGCAGCGAGCTCTTCACGCCTGCCAGCATCCGATCCCAGGACGACCTCCTCGATATCGAGCTGACCATCACCGAGACCGAAGTGACCATGGGCCAGTATACGTTCATGACCCGCGCGTACACTGGCCTCAAGGTCAATGCAGGGGAGGCGAGCTTCGCTGGCGCGTACACGGGCGTGATCCCGGGCCCGACCATCGAGCTCCGCCCGGGAGATAAACTCAAGCTGAAGCTCATCAATGGCCTCCCGGACGACGGCACCGCCGTGGACCCCGCCGGCTGCGACGCGAACAGCGGCAGCGGCAGCGGCAGCGGCACGCACGGCGGGCACGGCCCTGGCACGCAGAACAACACAACCAACCTCCACACGCACGGCCTGCACGTCGACCCCGGGCCGCCCGGAGATGACATCTTCTTGAAGATCGGTCCCGGCGAGAGCTACGACTTCACCTTCGAGATCCCTCGAGACCTCGCCATGCCGGACGGGACGCTGGCCAATCATCCGGCCGGGACCTACTGGTACCACCCGCATTTCCACGGGGCGACGGCGATCCAGGTGGCAGGCGGCATGGTCGGGGCCATCCTCATTCGCGACGAGGAGAACGACGATCTCGACAGGCTGTTTTCTCCCGAGCCCAAGGCGGGGCAGGGCAAGGAGCAGCTCCTCGTCGTGGGCGAGTTCATGATCCAGACCAAGGACCCGTGCGATGGGAGGACGCGCCTCGCGACGTACAAGGAGATGGGCGCGGCCGGCGCCTTGCCCGAGACCGTCAAGGATTTCTTCCACGTCAATGGCCAGCTGAACCCGATCCTTCGCATGCGCCCGAGCGAGGTGCAGCGCCTTCGGGTCGTTCACACGGGCTTTCGCGCTCCGCTGGACATCGCCTTCCTGCGCGTGCCGGACGATCAGGTCGACGCCGCGACGTCGTTGCCGAAGCCCGGCTACAATCCTTTCGACTATTCCTGCGCGAGCGTCGACGGGGGGCCGCCCGTGCTCGACAGGGACGCGCTGCGGGCCAAGTCGGTCACGTACTATCAGGTCGCGACGGACGGGATCACGTACGGAGCACCCCTGAAGATGCCGCTCACCGACGCCGTTTCGGAGGTCGAGTACGTGGTCCCGCCAGGGGGCCGCGTGGACCTGCTCGTCCAGTTCGGAGCGGGCACCTACCAGATGGTGGCGCTCGGCTACCTGGACTTCGTCTGCTGGGCGCCGCAGGTCCTCACCACCATCGTCGTCTCGGGGGAGCCGGACACGAGCGTCGAGATCCCGGAGGTGCTCACCCCGCCCGCGCTCTACCCGCCGTTCGACGACACGGAGAAGCCTGGCAACCAGGTCGTCAACACGCGCCAGCTCGACTTCGAGGTGACCATCGACGACGAGAATGTGACGCACTTCACCATCGACGGCAGGGCGTTCTGCGAGGGCCGCGTCGACCAGTGCGTTGCCCTCGGCGCCGTGGAGGAGTGGAACATCACCAACAAGTTCGAGCCGCGCGCAGGGGAGTCGATCCACCCCTTCCATATTCATGTCAACTCGTTCCTCGTGACGTCCATCAACGGGAAGAGCGCGTCACGGCCCATCTGGCGCGACACGTGTCTCATCCCCACGGGGGAGAAGACGGCGGATGGCAAGGTGGCGGACGGCACCCTCACCTTCCTGTCGCGCTTCCTGCATTTCAAGGGACCGTACGTGCTGCATTGCCACATCCTGGAGCACGAGGATGAAGGCATGATGCAGATCGTCGAGGTGACGGAGGAGGCATGCCCGCCGCCGCCGACGGACGACGCGTGTCCGACCGAGTGAGCCCTCTCCACCTCCACGGGAGCGCCGCAGAGTAGCCCCGGACACCCGCTCCCCGGGGGACCTCGCGGAGCGAGCGCGGCAGGGACGGCGCTCGGGGCGGGCCTGTGCCCGTCTCCGGGTCCGTCCCGTCACCCGGCGAGCCACGCGCGCGCTCTCCGCCGGTGCTCGTCCGTGACATGGGCTTGCACCATCCCGAGCGTGATGGTGAGGACGGTCCCGTCGTCGATCAGGCCGTGGACCGGGATCCAGTCGGCGAGCGCGTCCGTCGGGATGATGAAATAGCCGAGCGCGGCGGCGATGATGGCTTTTACCGCGATCGGCGTCGCCTCATCGACCATGCAGACGTAGAGCGCGAGCGCGTCAGAGATCAGACGGACCTTTTTCGCGTAGCGACTGACGATCGTCATGAACGAACGCGCGTCGAAGCGCTGGGATATCATGAAGTCCCGCCTTTCCGCTCGTCGAGCCAGTGTGATCGTGAGCTCCGCTCGGCAAGGGAGCTGCTCCACGACTCGAACTGTCCCGCATGGGCGGCGGTGCGCCAGTCAAGGGCTCCCTCAACCTCCTGTGCTTTACAGGCCCCTTGTTTCGTAGGGCAGCGCCAGGCCGGGATCCGGCCGCCCATCATCGAGGGGACAGGGCGTGCGCGTGCATCCCCGGCGATGCACGGTGACCCGCATCCCGCCTGCGCGGAGCTGCCGCGCGCGCCCCTGTGCGCCAGGTCGGCCCGGGCGGATTCCGGGCGAAGTCTTCATCGCGCCGGCCCAGGCGAGCGGATGGTCGAGCAGCTCGCCGACGGGTGGTGCGGCCCTTCGGGGGCTCACCGGAGGGGCTTGCGTTCTGGCGAGCCCCGTTGGTGGCTCGCCTGCACATCAGCCCCTCCGGTGAGCCCCCGAAGGGCCGCACCACCCGCCGACGGACGCCTCGTGGCGAGGGCGGGGCTCGAGCGCCCTGAAGCTCGCGAGAGTCGCGCAGGAGCGCCTCACGACGCGCGCGGCGATGAGGAGGGAGCGGTCGCCCTGGCCCTGCGGGTGAGGGTCACATACCGGATGATGAGGCTGACCGCCGACCACAGCGCGAGCACGGCGAGCGGCCAGGCGAGCAGGCGCGGGAAGTACAGGGCGACCGCCGCGCTGCCGAGGAGGAAGAGCGCTCCGCCGAGCAGGATCCCGCCCTCGGCCGCGCCGAGGACGCGGCGGTTCGTGATCGCCGCGCCCACGGTGTTCGCGAGGCGCAGCGCGCCCGCCGCGGAGCGCCCGGTCCCGGCCCCTTGCGGCAGGTGCCTCCTGCCGTGGTCCGCGCGGCGCCGCGCGTGCAGGACGATCTCGGTCGCGTTCCGGAGATCTTCCTCGTACTGCGCCTGCATGCGCGCGGCGAGCGCCTCGTCCTCGATCGCCAGGTCGATCTCGCAGTTCTCCAGCCAGCTCGCGACGTTGAGGTTGCTCGATCCCACGCGCGCCCAGCGGCCATCGGCCACCGCGGTCTTCGCGTGGAGCATCGAGCCGTTCCACTCGTAGACGCGCACCCCGGCCTCGAGCAGCGGGCGATAGCCGGCCCGCGACAGCGCGCCGACGGCCGGGACATCGCTCGTGCCCGGGACGAGCAGGCGCACGTCCACCCCGTCGCGCGCCGCCGCCGCGAGCGCCTGGACGTACGGCGCAAGGCCGACGAAGTACGCGTCCGTCAGCCAGAGGGATCGCTGCGCCAGCGCGGCGATGAGCTGATCGAGCCGGTAGAGCCCGGTCGTGCTCGGCAGCTTCGCCAGGACGCGCAGGTCCACGCGGCCCACCGCCGGAGGAACCGTGGTGAGGACGGGCAGGTCGGGGGGCAGGCCCTCGCCGAGCGTCGCCCAGTTGTCGGCGAAGGCGACGGCGAGCGCGTGCACCGCGGGCCCCCGCACGGCGACGCCGGTCTCGCGCCACGGCGGCACGTTGCGCGCCGGATCGCCGAGCCATTTGCCGCTGACGCAGGCGCCGGAGACGAACCCGACCTCGGCGTCGACGACGAGCAGCTTGCGATGATCGCGCGTCACCCAGCCGAACGGGCTGGCGAAGCTGAACGGGTTGTAGGTGCGGACCTCGCCGCCCGCGGCGCGCAGCTCGCTCCAGAAGGCGTCGGTGGAGACGCCCAGGCACCCGAGCCAGTCGCGGATCACGCGGACGTGGACGCCCGCCGCGGCGCGCTCGCTGAGCGCGCCGCGGAACGCGCGCGCCAGCGGGTCGTCGTCGAAGATGTAGTTCTCGAGCAGGATCGAGGTGCGCGCGGCCCGTATCGCGGCGAGCCAGGCGTCGAAGTTCGCGCGCCCGTCGATCAGCAGATCGACCGAGTTTCCTTCGATGAGCGGCGCGCCCGCGACGCGGCTGAAGGTCTGCTGTGCGACGGCGCGCAGCGGCGCGTTCGTCGGGGGGATGCGGGCGGGGGCCCGAGCCGCGGCCATGAGATATTCTAGTACGCGGTCGCCCAGGGTCGTCCCGCGCCGCCGCCGTGGCGGCCTCGGCCGAGCGCGCCTCGGCGCGCCGCGCCTCGGGCCACGAGGCCGCAGGGCCACGAGGCCGCAGGGCCACGAGGCGCCAGGGCCACGAGGCGCCAGGGCCACGAGGCCACAAAGGGATGGCCAGCGTGCTCTGCCGGGTCACAATGCCCCCGGCGCCGGGAGGTGAAGGAATGCTTCAGAGGGTGCTCGTCCTGTCCAGCCTGGGATTGGTGTCGGCCTGCTCTGCGGAAGATCCGGCCGTCGCGGAGCCCTGCAAGGCATCGACGGACTGCGCCTCCACGCCCGAGACACCGCTGTGCGATCTCCCGCGTGGCGCGTGCGTCGCGCTCCCCCCCGGACACCCCATCGGCGTGAAGGATGGCAGTCCGTCCTCGGTCGTGCTCGTCCCCGTGTTCGAGCCGGACAGACAGCGCGAGCCCACGGATCTCGCCTTCAACCCGGAGCGCCCCGAGGAGCTCTGGGTGGTCAATCGCCGGGACGACAGCGTGATCCTCATCACGCGCCCCGGCGCGCCGGACGGCACGGCGGTCCGCCTCCGCGACCCGGCCGCCTCGCACTTCATGGACCGGCCGCCGGCGATCGCCTTCGGCCACGCGGGCACGTTCGGGGTGTGCGGCGACAGCGACAACGGCGGCAATGACTACATGGGTCCGTCGCTCTTCTCCTCGGATCTCGCGATCTTCGCGGAGGCGACGCCCGACGGTCTCGGGTCGCACCTCGACATGCTCCACTCGAGCCCTTTCTGCAAGGGCATCGCCCACGAGCAGGGCAACGTGTACTGGGTCTTCAACGGCCATGATCGGGCGATCGATCGATACGACTTCGCCCACGATCACGGCCCCGGGAACGACGACCACGCCGACGGCGAGATCTACCGCTATGTGCCCGGCGAGGTGCTCGGGACCGACGAGGCCCCGAGCCACCTCGTCTACAGCGCCGAGGACCGTCACCTCTACATCGCCGATACCGGTCACAGGCGGCTGCTGAAGCTCGACACGACGAGCGGGACGCCCGGGAGCAGCTTTCCGGGGGAGGAGACGGTCGAGGTGCGCAGGCACGTCGACGGGGCCACGCTGGTCGAGCTGGTCCCGCCGGGGGCGCTCGAGGCGCCGAGCGGGATCGAGATCCACGACGGCCTCGTCTTCGTCACCGACCACGCGACCAGCCGGTTTCACGCCTTCGACCTGACCGGGCAGCCGGTGCGCACCCTGGACACGGGGCTGCCCGCGGGCTCGCTCGCCGGGTTCACCTTCGGGCCCGACGGCAAGGTCTACTTCGTCGACATGCTGTCGAGCCGGGTCTACCGGATCGATCCCGTCCTCTGAGCACCCGGCGTGGCCCACCAGAGCCCGGAGCCCCGGCGCTGCGAGCGCGCGGCCGGGCACGGGATATCGGCGCGAAGAGACCACCCACGCCTGATCCCGATCGTGACATCGCCACGCCCACCGGGGCCGCTGCAGGGTGGAGGGAACGCTGCGAAATCGTGCATGTCCTCGTGACATCGTCGCTCGGTTCACATCCCACCTCGGCACGATGTTTGTTCGAGCCACGACGGCACGGGGGAGCGGCCGCGGCGCCGGCCAACCTGGGCCGAGGCCGGAGAGGGGCGGCGGGGCCGCGGCGAAGCAGAAAGGCGATCAAGGTGGCGAGATGAGGTACGTTGATACCAGGCGACTCGTGGGCGGCCGGATGGGGCTCACGCTCGGTCTCCTCGCGAGCATGGCGCTCGCCGGCTGCGGCGGCCCGAGCGAGCAGAGCGTCCAGGGCACGCAGCTCGCGCCCGGCGCCGATGCGCACATCACCGCCGACGTCGACGCCGACGCTGCGATCACGCGACTGGCGGTGCACGTCGTCCACCTCTCGCCGCCCGAGCGGATCGACGCCGGCAGCAAGCACTTCGTCGTCTGGCAGCGCCCGAGCTCCGCGACCCCGTGGCGGCGGATCGGAGTGCTCGACTACAGCGCCGGCAGCCGGGAGGGCGACCTGGCCGAGACGACCGTGCCGTATGTCAACTTCGAGCTGCTCATCACCGTCGAGGAGCAGAGCAGCCCGCGGTCCCCGTCGAACGCCGTCATCATCGGGCCGACGTCTGTCAGCTAGTGCTCATGCCCCCGGCGGGGCGGGCCTGGCGAGCCACCCGAGCCGATAGCGTCGCTCGTCGCGAGGTATACAGAATGAGCTTCGCAAGGCCGCATCGCGCGCCCGGCGCCGCAGCAGCCCGGGCGGGCCGGGGGCACGAGGGCGCGGCGGGCGAACCGTCCGGGAAGCGGCGTCATGAGGGCCAGGGTGCATGGGATGCTCAGTAAACGAAGCGACGGAGGGCGTCGCGGCCTCCCCGGCGCGGGCGCGCTCCGCGCGGCGCTGCAGCGTGGCCGATCGAGCGAGCTCTCCCGGCGTCGGCTCATCGCCGCCGTGTCCCTCGCCGGCGCCGCCAGCATGGCGGCCGTCTCGCTGCGGCAGCTCGGGATGATAAAGCACCTGCCCGACCCTCCGCTTCCAGGCTTCGACTCGGACAGGGTGACGAGCTCCGACATCGCGTTCGCGCTCACGATGCCGGACGCGCCGCTCGCGTTCACGAGCTTCGCTTCCAACCTCGCGCTGGCTGGCTGGGGAGGCGCCGAGCGCGCCAGGCGCGCCCGGTGGATCCCCGTCGCCGTCGCGGTCAAGGCGGCCGCCGAGGCGGCCCTGTCCGGCTGGCTCCTCGTCCAGATGCGGAGGCGGGAGCGGGCCTGGTGCGCGTACTGCCTCGTCGCCATCACGGCCAATTTCGCGGTGTTCGCGCTCTCGCTCCCGGAGGGGTGGTCGGCGCTCGGGAAGGCGCGCGCGCGCTCATGACGGGACAGCACGGCGGAGCCCAGGCGGCCGCAGCTCACCGCGGGACGCGCGACTCGAGCGCGCGGGGGGCCGGCCCGAGGTCCCGCCGGCTCGGCCCCGTGCTCGCCCGGATCGTCGTCGCGCTCGTCGCGCTGGCGGGGATCTACCTCGTCGTCGCGAACCTCTCGCTCACGCTGTGGATGCGCTCGCTCGCGCGCGACCTGGGCCTGACAGCGCAGGTCGCCTCCGCCCACACGCTATACCCGGGGCACGTCCACCTCGAGGGGCTCCGGCTCGCGGGGGGCCACGGCGCGGGGTGGACGGTCCGCCTGGCCGAGGCCGATCTCCGCGTCGATCTGGCCGATCTCGTCCGAGGCGAGGTGCATGTCACGCGGCTGCGTGGGGGCGGGCTCGAGGTCGCGCTCGGCGGCCCCCCCGACGAGCTGGCGCGCGCGCCCGAGGTCCTGGCAGGGGCCGCCGCCCCGCTCGCCCGCGCGGCGCTGCCGCCGTCCGGGGGGCCGGCGGAGACCGGCGACAGGCCCGCGCGAGCGCTCCTCGTCGAGGACATCGAGGTCGGCGCGCGCACGATCGGCGCGGGGCCCTTTCGCCTCGTCGGCGCCATGTCGGCGCGCGCCGCGCGGCTCGCCGCCAGCCTCCCCCGCCACGCTACGCTGGAGGTGGACGCCGGCGCGCTGGACATCGTCGATGGAGAGATCCATCGCGAGGGACGCTTGCTGGCGAGGGCCGTCCACGGACGCATCGACGCCCGGCTCGATCCGACCGGGGCCGGCGACGCCGCGGTCTCTCCTCTCGAGGCGGGCCGTGGCCTGGACCGCCCGCGCGCCTCGATGCAGGAGAGGCTCCGGGCCGACGGCGGCGCCCTCTCGAGCCGCGACGGCGCGTTCTTCCATGGATCGATCGCCGCGGAGGGCGAAGACGCCGGCGTTCTCCTCGACCTGCTCGGCGTGACCGGCGCGCTGCGCTGGACGCTCGAGTTCCTCGAGGGGCGCCCCTTCGCGCTGAGCGCCGCGCTCGCCCGCAGCCCCGTGCGGATCGAGCTCGACGACGTGCGCTTCGAGAGCGGGAACATCGAGGCCAGGGGCGCCTTCCAGAAGGACGGCGATGGCCGCGCGGGCGCCTTCCTCGTGACCGCCGGACAGCTCTCGGCCGGCCTCTCGATCGCGGGCGGCCAGGCTCACGTGATCCCCTCTCCGGGCGAGGACTGGCTCGCTCGGCGCCTCGACGCGATCACCGGACGATGACGCGACGGCACGGGAGCGAGGCGCCGCCGCGGCGAGGCGCGCCGGCAGGATCATGCCGCCATCCGGCACGGAGTTCGCAACGCGCTACGGGCAGGAGGTCACTGAAATGCGAGTGTTCCTGTCGGGGCTGGCGACCACCGCGCTCATCGCAGGTTGCCAGCAGGGCGAGCAGCAGCGGGCCGAGAGGGAAGCGCAGCCGGTGCAAGCACCGCCCGAGTCGGGCGAAGAGGCGCGGCCGGACGAGGCGGCACGGCAAGGTCCGCCCGCGCAGCAGGGAGCCACGAGCGCCGCGGTGAGCGTGGGCGGGGTGGCCGTCTGCCGTCCCACGGCCCAGATCGAGCGGTCCGCGGAGCGGCTGCTCGAGATGGCCGACGCGAACCGCGATGGGCGGATCTCGAAGGTGGAGGCCAGCGGCACGGCGAACTTCCTCATCGGAGGCTTCTTCTTCCGCGCCGACGCCAACGGCGACGGCACCGTGACCCCGGAGGAGGGCCGGGAGGCCCGCGTCGAGTTCATGAACCAGCGCCCGGCGATGGCGAGCGTGATGCGCGAGGTGCGCGGCGCGACCGGGAAGAAGCCGCTCGAGTCCGTGGCCCGGATGCTCGACGTCGGGTATGGCAAGCCGCTCACCCTCGCCGAGGCGCGCCAGGCCGCGCGGACCGCGGTGGACGATCTCTTCGGGTGGAGCGACACCGACAAGGACGGCTTCATCTCCGTCGCGGAGGCCCGCGCCGCGGCGAGCGAGGGGGCGCGCGCGCTGGGCCAGGCGGCCTTCAAGGCAGCCGACACGGATCGCAGCGGGGGCTTGAGCCTCCAGGAGTTCCAGAATGCGCTCCAGGGGTCGGCCCAGGTAGCGTTCGGCCTCTCGGACAGCAACAACGACGGTCAGCTCTCCGATGACGAGGCGGCCGTCGCGCTGGGTCAGCTCGCTGGCCGGCTGGGGATCCAGAGCCCCGCCCGCGCGCAGTGAGCCGTCGCGCCCCGCCGCGAGCGCGGGCCGCGACCGTTCGCGGTGGTCGGGAGGGCCGCTGGTCGCGCTGAGCCCGCCGGAGCTTGCTCGAGCGGGCGCGGCGCGCCGGACGTCGCCCGCCGCGTGATGGGGTGAATGGCTGCCTGGGCGCGGGGGAATACCGGATCATCCCCAGCGCAGCAGCAGGCCGCCGTCGTCCCCGAGCGCGACGCGCGTCCCGAACCGCGCGCCCTCTCGGTCGAGCACGTCCCGGAGCCACAGCGCGTCCGCTCGCGCGGCCCGGTGGAGGCGGAACCTCCGCATCTGCAGCGGCACGAGCTCCAGGCCGGCGAGCTCCCCGGTCCCCGCGCGCAGCGTGACGAAGTACATCAATGTCAGATCGTCCCGATACGCCTCGTACCCGCGGATCCCTTCATAGTCGTTCAAGAAGTCGCCGCAGCCGTGCAGGATCAGCCGCCCGGCGTGGACCTCGATCGCCTTGGGGTGATGCGAGGAGTGCCCGTGAACCACGTCGACGCCCGCGACGTCGACGAGGGCGTGCGCGAGCGCGATCTGCTCCTCCGGGATCTCGTATCCCCAGTTGGGGCCCCAGTGGATCGACGCCACGACGATATCGCCCTCCCGCCGGGCGGCCTGCACCGTGTCCAGCACGCGACGGACCTCCGCGGGGGAGCGCTCGTCCAGCCAGAAGATGCCCGGCCGCTCCGCCGAGGCGCCCCAGCCCCGCGGGACACCGGCGGTCTCGGAGCCCATCGAGAAGATCAGCACCCGCCCCTTGCCCCGGACCTCCACGATCGCCGGCGCCGCCGCCTCGTCGAGATCGCGGCCCGCCCCGGCCGTCACCACGCCCGCCGACCGCAGCGCGGCGACCGTGTCGAGCAGCCCGGCAGATCCCCAGTCGAGGACGTGGTTGTTCGCCAGCGCGCAGCAGTCGATCCCCGCCGCCGTGAGGCACGGGAGGTTCGCCGGGTGCATGCGGTAGTTGATGCCCTTGAAATACGGCTCGTCGCTGGTCGTGATCGCGGTCTCGAGGTTCACCAGCCGGACGGCGGGCGCCCGCCGGCTCCACGCCTCGAGCGCGTCCCCCCAGACGTACGAGAAGCCGACCGGCCTCGGGATCGGCCCGTTCATGTGCTCCGCGAGCGCGACGTAACCCCGCGCGTCCTTCACCGCCGCCTCGTACAGCACGGGATCGCTCGGATTCGGCAGGATCTGGTCGATCCCCCGGCCCGTCATCACGTCGCCGCAGAGGAAGACCGTGAACGTGTCGGCCTCCGCCGCCTCCGTGCCCTGGGCCCGCTCCGCCGGTGCATCCTGCGTCATGGCGCGTGTCCCCCTCCCTGTGACGCTCCAGATCGCGCCCCTCGACGCGGATTGCCACGTGAAACGTGTCGGTCCTCCGCAGGATCGGCTGGCCCACGAGTTGCAACCCACGAGCGGCACGAGGAGCGGAGCCGGATGCCGTTACCCAGGATCAGCGCCGCCGAGCTCATGACCGAGAACCCCCGGACCATCCGGGACGACGACCTCATGGGCGAGGCGATGGACGTGCTGCAAACGATGGACTTTCGCCACCTGCCGGTCGTCGATGAGAACGGCGAGCTGGTCGGGATGCTCAGCGACCGCGACCTGCGCGCGCTCGATCTGCTCCACTCGCCCGACGCCGAGGCGGCCGACAGAGCGCAGCAGAAGGCCCGCCTGCCGGTCTCCGCGATGATGAGCGGCAACGTCGTGAGCGTCGGCCCCGACGCGGACGTGACCGAGCTCATGGAGCTCATGCTCGAGAACAAGATCGGCGCGCTCCCCGTCGTCGACGGGGAGGGCGAGGTGCTCGGCATCGTCAGCTACGTGGACGTCTTCCGCGGCCTCCTCGAGGAGGCGTGAGGCCACGGGGCCCGGATCCACCGCCAAGGTCCCATGCTGCCGTCCCTGACGAGCCGTGTCCTCGTCGCCTCGACGCTCTCCGGGCTGCTCGGCGGAGCCCTCGCGCACCTCGGGGGCCGCGCGCGCCTGGGCGACGCGCTCTGGGCGGCGACGGCCGCGGTCGCGCTCGCCCTCGTCGCCGCGCGGATCGTCGCCGACCTGCTGAAGCGGCGGGCCGGCGTCGACGTCATCGCGCTCCTCGCCCTCGCCGGCGCGCTCCTGCTCCGCGAGTACCTGGCGGGCGCGCTCATCGGCGTGATGATGGCGACCGGCGGCGCCCTCGAGGCGTACGCGGCCGCGCGCGCCCGGCGCGAGCTCTCCGCGCTCCTCGCGCGCGCCCCCCGCGCCGCGCACCGCCGCGACGCCGGCGGCGTCACGACCGTCCCGATCGGCGACGTCGCGCCCGGCGACCTCCTGCTGGTGAAGCCGGGCGAGATCGTGCCCGTCGACGGGGTCGTCGCCGGCGCGCCGGCGGTCCTCGACGAGTCGGCGCTGACGGGCGAGCCGCGGCCGGTGGACCGGGCGCCCGGCGACCGGGTGAGCAGCGGGACCACGAACGCCGGCGCCGCCTTCGAGCTCCGCGCGGCCGCGCGCGCGGACGAGAGCACGTACGCCGGCATCGTCCGCCTCGTGCAGCAGGCGTCCGCCTCGAAGGCCCCGCTCGCCCGCGTCGCCGACCGCCACGCCCTCCGGTTCGCGGCGATCTCGCTCGCCATCGCGGCCGCGGCGTGGGGCGCCTCGGGCGACCCCGTCCGGGGGCTCGCCGTGCTCGTGGTCGCGACGCCCTGCCCGCTGCTCCTCGCGGTGCCGATCGCGATCGTGTCCGGCATCTCGCGCGCGGCCCGCCGCGGCGTCGTGGTGAAGGGCGGCGCCGCGCTTGAGGCCCTCGCCCGCGCCGAGATCCTGCTCCTCGACAAGACCGGCACGCTCACGTTCGGCGGCCCGCGCGTGACCGGGGTGACGCGCTTCCGCGCGGCGGAGCGCGGCGGCGACACCGACGAGGTGCTCCGGCTGGCGGCGTCGCTCGAGCAGACCTCGGCGCACCCGCTCGCCGCGGCCCTGGTGCGCGCCGCCCGCGAGCGCCGCCTCGCGCTGTCGTTCCCCGGCGACGTCCACGAGGCCCCAGGCGCCGGGATGGCGGGCTGGGTCGACGGGCGCGCCGTCCGCGTCGGGAGCGCCGAGTGGGCGGCGCGCGGGGCGCCGCTCCCGGAGGAGGCCCGCGCGCTCCGGCGCCGCGCGTCCCGCGCCGGCTCCATGGCCGTCTTCGTGGCCGAGGGCCAGAGCCTCGTCGGCGCGCTGACGCTCGACGACCCGATCCGCCCCGACGCGCCGCGGACCCTGCGCGCGCTCCGGCGGGGCGGCGTCCGCCGGGTCGTGATGGTGACCGGCGACCACCCCCTCGTCGCCGAGGCGGTCGGCGCCACGCTCGGCGTCGATCGCGTGCTCGCCCAGCGCTCGCCCGAGGACAAGGTCGCGGCCGTGCGCGAGGCCCGCGCCGAGGGGGTCACCGTGATGATCGGCGACGGCATCAACGACGCCCCCGCGCTCGCCGCCGCCGACGTGGGCGTCGCGATGGGCGCGCGCGGGGCCACCTCGTCCGCCGAGGCGGCCGACGTGGTGCTCCTCGTGGACCGGCTCGATCGCTTCGCCGAGGCCGTCGGCATCGCGCGCCGCGCCCGCGCCGTCGCGGTACAGAGCGCCCTCCTCGGGATGGGGTTGTCGCTCGTCGCGATGGGCGCGGCGGCGCTCGGGCTCCTCGCGCCGGCCGCCGGCGCGCTCCTGCAGGAGGCGATCGACGTCGCCGCGATCCTGAGCGCGCTCCGGGCGCACCACGGCGGGTTCGGCGCGCGGAGGCCGGCGCTGGAGGAGTCGATGAGCCGCAGCCTCGAGGTGGAGCACGACGAGCTCATCCCGATGCTCGAGCGGGTGCGGATCGCCGCCGAGCGCGTCGACCAGCTCGCGCCGGCGGCCGCGCGCGCGGAGCTCGACGCGCTCGATCGCTTCCTCCGCGAGCGGCTCCTCCCGCACGAGCGCGCGGACGACACCGAGGTCTACCCGGTCATCGCCCGGCTCCTCGGCGGCGAGGATCCGCTGGCGCCCATGAGCGCGACGCACCGGGAGATCTTCCGCCAGGTCCGGCTGTACGAGCAGCTCCTCGGGGACCTCGACCCGCGCGGGCCCACGGCCGCGGAGGTGCACGATCTCCAGCGGATCCTCTACGGGCTCCACGCGGTGCTGCGGCTCCATTTCGCGCAGGAAGAGGAGCTCTACGCGACGCTGAGCGAGCGCTACCACGCCGAGGCCCCCGGCGAGCCGGCCGCGGCCCCGCCGGAGGCGCCGCTCAGGGCGCCCCCGGCGCCGGGGGCTCAGGCGGCGACGCGCTGAGCTCGTGCGCCTCCCGGAGCAGCCGGCAGACCTCCTGCTCGGACACCGGCGCGTAGCTCTCGTACCAGAGCCCGACCGAGTAGACCGGATCCCGGATGTAGCAGTACACGAACTCGCGCGCGCGCCGGGAGAGCTCTGCGCACGCGGCGTAGGACGCGACGGGGATCGCGATCACGATGGCCGCCGGGCGGCCCTGCTCGACGGCGGTCACGGCGGCGCGCAGGCTCGCGCCGGTCGCCACGCCGTCGTCGACGAGGAGGACCGTGCGGTCCCGGACGTCGGGCGGCGCCCTGTGGCAGCCGTAGTAGACGCGCTCCAGGCGCTCCACCTCCCTCGCCTCCGCGTCGGCGATCCACTGCACGGTCCTGTCGGAGACGGCCAGCGCGCGGCAGAGCTCTTCGTCCACGACCCGGACGCCGCCGCTCGCGACGGCGCCGATCGTCATCTGATGGTTGATCGGCGCCACGAGCCGGCGCGCGATCAGCACGTCGAGCGGCACCCGCAGGATCTTCGCGATCTCGAAGCCGACCGGCACCCCGCCGCGCGGCAAGGCCAGCAGGGTCACGTCCTGGCGCCCCGCGTAGGCGGTCAACCGCGTCGCGAGCTGGCGGCCGGCGTCGGCCCGATCTCGGAACGGCATGCGCTCTTCTCCATCCGGCGCCGCCGGGATCACCGACGGCGCTCGCCGGAGCGGTGCAATTGTCTCGCCAGCCGCGGCGCTCCTGGCCGTGACGGACGGGCGCTCCACCGCCTGCGGGGAGGCGCGCTCACGCCGCGCGGATGTCGCTCTGGAACGGGGAGAGGTTCTCCGGGAACAGGAGCCACACGAACAGGCAGCGCACCTCGAAGTACTCCTCGGCCGCGATGGCCGCGTGCGTGGGGTCGAGCCGGTCGATGTCCTGCCCCTCCCAGACGAAGCCCGGCACGCCGCGAGCCCGGCTGATGAGCCCGCCGCTCTGGACCTGATCGCGCGCGCGGACGCAGCGGGCGAGCGCCATGTTGACCGCCGCCGTGAACCCGGGCCGGTGCGCGATCTGCTCCGGCAGCGCGACGCGGTCGAGGCCGGCCGACCAGCAGAGCCAGCAGAGGGCCGCCCACTCGGCGCGGGCCTGCCGCATCAGGCGGGAGATCGGCAGGGCGCCGGCGTCGAGCGTCTCGTCCACGGTGAGCTCGACCGTCTCCAGCTCGCCGCGCTCGTTCTCCTCGGTCAGGGTCGCCGCGGTCCGCGCGAGCTCGACCGGCCCGTCCGGCAGCACGCGCGACAGGTCGGGCGGGAGCCACGGGGGGCAGGGCTCGGCGGCCGGGAGGCCGCGCCGCGCGGCCTCGCGCAGGCGCAGGAGGCGGGTAGCGTAGACCTGGATCTTCTGCCGCACCTGCTCGACCGGCTGGCCGAGCTCGACCGAGACCGAGGCGTCGCCGGGCCCCGGATCGAGGGGGTGGCGCGCCGGCCAGAAGGAGAACTCCGGGAACAGCAGCCGCACCGAGGTCCTGAGGTGCTCGGCCACGGCGGCGGACTCGGGCTCGACGCGGCCGGCGTCCTCGAGCGCGCCGCCGGGATCGCCGAGGTCGAGCCGCAGGAGCGCGCGCGTGACGCAGGTCGCGCGGCGCTCGGGCTCGAGCAGCAGCGCCGCCTCGACGAGCGAGAGCGCGACGCGGCGCGAGCCCGGGAAGACGGCGGCGAGCGCGCGGTAGGCCGCGCTCGGATCGGCGCCGAGCAGGAGCGCGGTCAGGGCGCCGGGCGCGGTGGCGTCGGACAGGTCGAGCAGCGCCCGCCCGCCTTGCGCTGCCGCCTCGGGCTTCTGCGGCAGGGTCGCGGCGCGGAGGAAATCGACGAGCCGCGCGCGCTCGCCCCCGCGGACGGCCGCGCGGGCGGCGGCGCAGCAGGCCTCGCGCGGGCGGCCCTCCTGCCGGAGCGCGCGCGCGAGGGCCCAGGCGCGCTCCGCGTCCCACGCCGCGAGCTCGTCGGCGAGCGCGGGCGACGCGCCGAGGGCGGCCTCGTCGAGGGCCGCGCCGAGGTCGCGCTCCACGACCGGCGTCCCGTCCGCGTCGAGCCCCCGGAACACCCCGACGGGGTGCCCGTGCCAGAACTGCCCGCGCTCCTCGCGCACGCGCGGGTCGAGGTAGGGGCTCGCGTCCGGATCGGGGAACCAGCGCGTGGACGGGCCGTGGGAGCGGCCCTGGGCGTCGAGGTGCCGCTCCTCGGCGGGGCGGCCGAGCGCGTCGTACCGGCGCTCGCGGGAGCGCGCCCCGGCGCGGATCTCGATGTCCTCGGAGGGCGTGCCCTGGAGCGTGAAGTAGCGGTGGATGAGCGCGGCGGAGGCCTCGTCCACCTCGCAGACCAGCCAGCGCTGCGAGCCCTGGTCGTACTCCGCGGCCTCGTCGACCCCGGCGGGCCTGTCGGGCCAGCGGGAGCCGTCCGCGGAGATCGGGTGTCCGGCGCGGTCGTGAAACACCTGGCGCACGAGGCAGCCGTGTCGATAGCGCGTCCGCAGCTCCCAGGCGCCGGGCGGCACACAGCACCGTTGCAGCCGGAGCTCGGTCGGGGCGTCGCTGCGGTAGGCCACCACGTCGCCGTCGAGCTGGCCGCCCCGGTAGCGGCCGCGCTGCGCGGGCTGGCCGTTCGGGTGGTACACGGTGAACGGGCCGTCCTTCACGCCGCTCACGTAGCGGGAGCGGGAGAGCAGCGAGCCGTCGCTCGCGCGGTACACGAGGCATTCGCCGGAAGGGCGGCCCTCGGCGTCGGCCTCCACGAGCTCGTACGTCCCGTGCTCGGGGTCGTACCTGGCGGAAGGCGGGATCGACGGAGGTCGAGCCGCCGGCGGAGCGGCTTCCGGGCCGTGGAGCGTCGTGGTGGCCACGCGTGGCAGGCTATCGGGTTTCGCGGCGCCGCGGCGGCCGTGCAGGATGGCGGAAAACGTGCACTGATGCGCCGCGAAGATCCTCGATGGAGAAGTTCAACTGACAACTGGACCTGCGACCATCCTCGATGGAGAAGCTGAATTCAAAGATCCAGCCCACGGCCATCCTGGATGGGGAGATTTGCCTCGACAAGCTGACGTTGAGCGCTCGATCTTGGGAAGAAATCCATGCAAATGGGCCCGAAGCCCCGCGGGATCGGCCCTCGATCTTGTCAAGCTCGCGGGACCGGGATGCGGGGAGCGAGTGGACGGTGGACGGGGCGTTCGACGTGCTCTCGGGCCTCGCGCGCCGCGGCCTCCTGGAGGTGGCGTTCGGCGGAGGAGAGCCGCTCGCCTTCGCCGGCTTCGACGAGCTCCTGGCGCGCCTCGCCGAGCGGACCGGGCTCGCGCTCCACGTCACCACGAACGGCACGTTGCTCACGGAGCGGAGGCTCCGCGCGCTCGCGCCGCACGTCGGAGAGATCCGCGTCTCGGTCTATCAAGACACGCCCTGGGAGGACCGGCTGGCGCTGCTCGCGGCCGCGGGCGTGACGTTCGGCGTGAACGTGCTCGCGACGCCCGCGCTGCTCCCTTCGCTGCCCGCGCTCCTCGCGCGGCTCGCCCAGCTCGGGTGCCGCGACGTGGCGCTGCTCCGGTATGTGGGGCTCGACCCGCACAACCACCTTCGCCGGGACGACGAGCGCCGCCTCTCCGAGATCCTCGCGGACAGCCCTGTTCGGGTGCGGCTGTCGGTCTGCTTCGGGGACCGGCTGGAGCCCGTGCCGCGCCTGTTCGAGGGGGTGGACGGCGACTGCGGGGCCGGCCTGGACTTCGTGACGATCACCTCGGATCGCACGCTCAAGGCGTGCTCGTTCCAGAAGGGGGGCGTGCCCGTCCGGTCGGCGGACGACGTGCTCGCCGTCTGGGCTGCCGAGCGAGCGCGGCTCCTCGGGCCCGCGCCGCTCCCGGGCTGCGCCCGGCCCGCGCGGCGCAAGGCACGGCTCTCCGACGGCATCCGTATCTGGCAGGGGTTCTCCGGCAACAACAGCGGGGACTGCGTGCTCGTCGGGCGCTTCGAGGAGCTCGACGACGCCCGTCGCTACATCGACGATCTCCTGCCGGGATGGACGCCGGGCGCGCCGTACGGGAAAGAGTGGCAATCGCTCCTGGAGCGCGAGGGGATCCGCCTGGACCACGACGAGGTGGCGCCGGACTCGATCGCGCGCGTCGGGCGGAGCGTGATGTTGCATACCGACATGGCCGTGGACGACGACTTCCCTTCGCTGCGCGCGCTCCTGTGGAAGCGGGGCGGGCGAGCGGCCTATTCCGGCGTCCACGAGCACGATCCGGTGGAGATCGTGGCGGGCCTGCGGTTCGGGGACGCGGCGTCGCTGGAGGCGGCGCATGTCGCGCTGATGGTGGACGACCTCGCCGTCCTCGAGAGGCGCGGTCTCGACCTGTACGGCCCCGTCTCGATCCGCGGCGCGTCGCCCTCCGCCGGAACACCGGACCTGGGGGCGCTCCACGGCACCATCGCGCAGCTCGAGGCGATCGCGCAGCGGCACGGCGCCCTCCTGGCCGCCGAGCTGGCCCCGCTCCCCGGGGAGGCTCACTGGCCTCACGTGCTCGCCGCCCGCCCCCCGAGCGCCGACCGCGCGCGACTCTGGGCCTCGTTCCCGGACGCCGGAGGGGCCGCTTCCATGGCCGATTCGCTCGACGGCAGGGCGGTGATCGCGGGCCGCTATCTCGTCATGACGTCGGCGCGCATCCCGGCGCGCTACGGCTTCCAGATCCAGCGCGCCGGCGGAACCGCGGAGTGGATGGACGGCGGCCCGGTCCGGCTCTCCGCCGTGTTCTGGCGCTCCCAGGACGAGACGACGAACCTGGAGCCCGCCGCGCTCAAGGTGGCGTTGCGGCCTTATCTCACCGCGGAAGACGAGCTCGCGACCGACCAGGCGTGGATCCGCCCCCGCGCCACGGTGATCACCGACGAGCCGGGGCGCGTGTTGCCCGCGCTCGCCGACTTCGCGCGCGGCCACGGGCTGGAGATGTGGCTCGACGCCGCGCCACGTGACCGCATCGTCGCCGTGATCGCGCGCCTGAAGGACGACCTGGCCCGGGCGCAGAGGGCTGCGCGGACGAAGTAGCCGGTTTGCCCGCGACGGGGGCGAGGCGATGCGAGCCTGTCCTTGACGGAGCCAGAGGGGTTGGATTCGAGACGGTCACCTTTCGTCGTCGCGGTTCGACATACACCTCGTGAGAGGACGGCGCAACGTCGAGAGCGGTCGTCGAGAGGTGGTGTCGGGAGCCGATCACGCGGCGACGCGCCGTGGAGATCTCCCCATCGTAGCTCGGCGCGCCGAGCCGCTGAGGGGCGGGGGTTTCGGTCCAACCGGCGAGGTCTCGATGGGGGTCGGCGGGAGCGCCACCCCCAGCGCCTGGAGCACGCCGGGCAGCGCCGCCGCGAGCTCGCCGTCGCCGACCGCGGCGACGCACGACCGCAGCCGGTCCGCCGCCTCGCTGCCCACGATCTCGAGCTTCGCGGCCCCGAGCGCCTGGGCCAGCCCGTCGCCGGTGTCGCTCTCCGGCTCGACGAACACGAGGAGCACGCGCCTGCCCGACGCGTCGATCGCGTGGGCGACGTCGGGGGCGGTGAGGACGGCGCCTGCCGGCTGGAACGGGCTCTCGTCGGCCGTGCGCACCTGGAGCTCGCCGTCGAGCGCCAGGACGAGGTGCCAGCAGTGGTGGGCGTGCAGCGTGCTCCGCTCTCCAGGGCCCCACGTCGCCAGCACGGACGGCCACGGTCGCAACACGCCCGCGGGCGCGGCGAGGCCGGTCGCTTTCGGGGGGAGGAGCATCGGCCTGGCGTCTGGGCGGGCTCGGCGGAGATCGCGTTGCCAGGAGGGGTCACGGAGCGGGGACCTCGCCCCGCGTGCGCGTTCTCCCTGGCGCTTCCGGGTGAACGGGTGCTGCCGCTCGTGTCGCGGGTGCTGCCGCTCGTGTCGCGGGTGCTGCCGTCCCTACCGCCCGATGCGCGCGCGGATGGCGGCGCGCGTCGCTGCCGAGAGCGTGCCGAGGTAGGAGTCGGAGAGGGCCTGGAGCACCTCGTCGGGCAAGGCGAGCAGCACCTGCTCGGGCGGCAGCCCCGCCAGGCGCTGCTCGGGCGGCAGCCCCGCCAGGCGCTGCTCGGGCGGCAGCCCCGCCAGGCGCTGCTCGGGCGGCAGCCCCGCCAGGCGCTGCTCGGGCGGCAGCCCCGCCAGGCGCTGCTCGGGCGGCAGCCCCGCCAGGCGCTGTTCGGGAGGGTAGGCCGACAGCACCCGCTCGGGCGGGAGGGTGGCCAGGAGCTTCCGGACGACCTCGTCAAAGCCCTCCAAATCGTGGATTTCCATGGCGATCTCCTCGGCTCCAAGCTGCTGCGAGAGCCACCGGCGGGCCTCGATGGTGCGCGCCGCGCCGTGCCCGAACAAGCGTAGCAGATCGTCGTCCTCGGCCTCCGCCGCGGCGTCGATTTCCACGACCAGCAGCGCGAACGCCCCGCCGTGGAGCCGCCAGTAGCCGCCGCCGAGGTCGCCCCATTCCAGGCCGAGGTCGGCCACGTCGGCGTCGAGCGACCTGGTGCGCGACGGGACGAGCAGCACGCCGCACAGGTCGCTCCGCTGCTCGATCCGGGCCGGCTCGTCGGCGCAGTACAGGTGCAGGTAGCTGCACAGCCGGTCGAGGTTACGGCGGCGGTAGGGCCGGCCGATGCTCTTGAACTCGACGATCGTGTCGCTGGGCAGCAGGTCCCAGAGCCGCCTCAGCGTGCCGGCCGGCTCGCTCGGGCCCGCGCTGCCGCGCAGCAGCAGGTAGTCTGCGCGGAGCGGCTCGGTCGACAGCGGCACCTCGCTGCGCACCTGGAACCGCCGCGGGCCGCGCTGGCTGAGCAGCGCGACGAGCAGCACGTGCCACGCCGTCCGGGTCGAGCCCATCGGGCGCCGTCTACATGCCTGCCCAGGACGTGGCCAACAATCCGCGCTGTCCTGCGGGCGGGACAGCGTGCGGCCCGGGGCGAGCCACAGGCGAGCGCGGCGGCGGCGACGAGGCCGACGTTGCGGCTGAGCGCGTAGGGAAAAGAAGCCGGAGCGCTGCGCGAAGAGCCGTGGCGCGGCGAACCGACGTGGCGGGACCGCGAGCGTCGCGACGCCGCGTTCATGGGTCGAAGGAGTGGGTCGAAAGGATGGCCGACGTTTGGTCCGGTACCAGGGGCGAACGAGCGGCTGGTACAACGCATGCCCTGCACCTAACAACAAGCCGCTGCTGCCGGCGGCGCTTCGCGCCGCGGCAGACCGGCAGACGTAAGCGCCCAGCCCTCGCCATGAGCACGGTCTCCTGCGACTCTCGCCGAGGTCGACCATGCCGGGCTCGGGCGCGCCGAGCGCCACGAGCTCGGCGCGTGGCCGTCCCCCCCCGGCCGTCCGACCGCTTCCCGAGGCCGTGCGCGCTCAGGAGCCGGTCGTCGCGAGCAGCTCCCTGGCGTCGCCGACGGAGGCCGCGCGGCGGATCCACCGGTCCAGCTCGGCGAGGTCCGTGCTCGCGAGGACGCGCTTCCGGACCTCGGGAGGGACCTCGAGCCCGCGGGCCTCCAGGACAGCGAGCACGGCCTGCGCCTTGCCTTCGAGGAGCCCTGCCTGCCGCCCCTTCGCCATGCCCTTCTCCATGCCCTTCGCCACGTAGCTGCGCGCGAATTCGCTCTGAAACTCGTATCCCGCCTTCATCATCGCCTCCAACGTCCGCCTCGCCGCTGCGTTCAGCGAGGATAGCACCAGGTCCCCGTAGACGGCGCGGCGCTCCTCATCGAGCCCGGCAGCCGCCGCCAGGAACGCCACGCCGATCGCCTCGGCCGCCTCACCCTGCCCGTGCGCCATGGCCGAGAGCACGACGACCTCGGGCGCCGCCGTCGCCTGCGCGGCGTCGGTGACGACCGGGACGCCCTCGGGGCCCAGCACCAGCGGGGTCAGCGTCCAGCCGGGGTGGCCCGTGTCGATCGGCCGCGCGCACCACCGCGCGATCTCGGCGTCGATCGTCACGACGAGCAACCGCGTCGGGCAGCGGTGGCGGGCCCGCGTCTGGGTGACGTACACGGGCCAGGAATACGGCTTTTCCGGGTCCACGCCGAGCTGGACCTCGACGACGATGGCCATCGCGGGCCGCTGCTGCTCGCCGACCAGCAGCACGACGATGACGTCCGCGCGCCGGTCCGAGGGCTGGATCTCGGTGAGGTCGGAGGACACGACGCGCGCCTCCGTGAAGGCCGGCACCGGCTGGCCGAGCGCGTCCTGGAGCATCTCGGCGGCGAGCGTCGGCCGGTTCTTGAACAGCTCCACCAGGGCTTCATGGGTGACTGAGGGCATCGCGTCGTCTCTCGGGGGATTGCAGCCATGCCGAATCCTCAAGGGCGCGCCGAGCCCCTGCGTGAGGTCCGCAGGGGCCGGAGCAACCGTGTCCACCTCCTGAGTTCCGGGCACCTCCATCGAGTCGTCACGCCGAGTGACCTGCGTGCGACCTGACACCAGGGCACATCACGAGCTGCCCCGCCGCCCGCAGCAGCGCAGCGCCTCGGCGGCGCGCGAACCCCACCGACGGATCCGCGACGCGAACAGGCGGCGCGCGAGGCGGAGCCGCATGGCGTCCGGATCGCGAACAGCTCAAGATGTCACGAGAGGTGCAACCGAGGGAGCACTGGCGCTGAACCCGCCTGCGGCGCGGCAGCGCACCGCCGAGCCCGTTGGGAGGACCCACATCATTGACAGGTTTCCAGTAGGGGGATGTTCGACTGGTACACGCCGGCGCCGCAGCTCGCTTGCCCCAGGTGTGGAACTACGCTCGACGGCTGGCAGGGAAAGGACGGCCCCTGCGGCCTGCTCGAGTGGGTGCTGGGCATGTCTTCGCCGTTGGGACGCGGGACGCCATGACCATCGACAGCGCGTCGAGCGCCGCCTGCTCTATCCCTACTGGTGCGCCCTGGCCTGGCCGCTTTCGGCCCGCAGACGCGGGAGACGATCGAGAGCGGTGAGCGGGCTGCGCGGACGAAGTAGCCGGTTTGCCCGCGACGGGGGCGAGACGAATGGCCCCTCGCGGCGCGTCCGCGGGGGTCGCGCTCAGCGCGAGAACCAGGGCTCGCTCAGGTACTTCTCCCCCTCGTCCGGGAACAGCGTGACGATGTTCCGGAGCTCGGGGCGCGCCTCCTTGAGCCGCCTCGCGGCCAGCAGGTTGGCCCCGGAGGAGACCCCGACGAAGCAGCCGTGGACCTCCGCGATCCGCCTCGCCTCCTCGATGGCGTCTTCGTCGTCGACCAGGAGGACGTCGTCGAGGAGCGCGAGGTTGTCCTCGACGAGCGGGGGCACGAACCCTTCGGCGATGCCCTCGATCCGGTGGGGCTGGCACACCTCGGGCAGCCTGTGCAGGCGCCCGTGGACGAGGGCGCACCGGGTGGGCTCGACGCCGAGCACCTTGACCGCCGGGTTGACCCGCCTGAAGGCCCTCGCGAGGCCGAGCAGGGTCCCTCCGGAGCCGATCGCCGCGACGACGGCGTCGATCCGGCGGCGCCCGAAGGCGCGCAGGATCTCCCGGCCGAGGTGCTCCTCGTGATCTTCGATGTTCCAGGGGTTCGCGAACTGGTTCACGTGGAAGTGATCCCGCTCCCTGGCCAGGGCGACCGCGCCTTGCACGGCGAGATCCGTCCGGTTCGGCGCGACGGTCCGCACGTCGGCGCCGAAGGCCCGCATCATCTTGTAGCGCTCGCCGGAGAGGCCCTCGGGGATGAAGATCGTCACCTTGTATCCCTTCACGGCGCCGACCATGGAGACGGCCGTCCCCGTGTTCCCGGTCGACGCCTCGACGATCGTGGCGCCCTTCTTCAGGAGCCCTGTCTTCTCCGCCTTCTCGATGATGTACCTGGCGAGCCTGTCCTTGACGGAGCCCGAGGGGTTGAGCTGCTCGCACTTCACGTGAATGCCGTCGAGCACCAGCAGGGGAGTGTTGCCTGTCGCGTCGAGTATCGTCTTCATGTCCAGGACCTCGCGCCGCGCCGCGCCCCGCGCGCTGCTGCCCTGCTCGCGGTGCACGACCTGGACCGCTCGGCCGCGTCACCGCCGTGTTCGCCCGCGAGGGTGGGGAATTCCCTGAGATCATGGGGAAGATCTCGTGGAAGACGGCGTGCTCCCGGACGATGCAATCGAAGGCAATCATGAGGGGCCGAAGCCAGCCCTCGCGCAGGGGGAAATGCAGTCGTACCAAGAGAGCCCCTGGTGACAGGGCGATTGCGTCCGGCGCTTGGCCGTGTTGACCTTCAGGTGCCGACGTTCTTCGCGAGGGTCGTCATGTGTCGCTCGGACCAACGGCATATGCGCTAAACTCGGTGGTCGCCTCCTTTCAGTGTGCATTCCGGTCAGCGATGTCTCACTCGCATGACACAGTTCTTCGCTTCGATGAAGGTTTCGACGATTGCTGTGGCCAGTGGGCCTGCATATGGCAACCGTGGGCAGTCCTCTGCGACCATCGAATTCAACAAGTTTCGTCGCGGAGAATGAGGGGATCCCTCGGTCTCGGAGCTCGAAGCCAAAACAACCTGCTATCTCGACAAGCAGCCGTAGGCCCGGCGCAAGGTCAGGCGACGGACTTCGGGAATGCTCCGGGGCGCCACCGTCGGCGGACCGTCGCTTTTCCCGGGGGCGGCGGGCTTTTCCCCACGACGTGTCTAGCGCGACGCGCCCCCGCCGTGCGCGAGCAGCCCCTCCAGCGACCCGCCGTCATGGAGGAGCCGGATCGCCTCGGCCAGCAGCCCGTCCAGGCGCACGATCTCCGCAGGGAGGGCCGGACAGGCGGCGGCGACGACGCTGTCGGTCGCGAGGAACCGGCGCACCGGGAGCGCGGAGAGCCGGGCCGTCGCCGGGCCGACGAGCAGGGCGTGCGTCGCGAGGACGACGAGGTCCGGCGCGCAGCCCGCCGCGAGCAACGCCTTCACCGCGGCCTCGATCGTCCCTCCCGCCGTCAGGCGAGCGGCCCCCGCGCGGCGACACGCGTCCGCGAGGAACAGCAGCTCGAGGAGGTGCTCGTCGACCGGCGGGCTCGTCGGCTGGAGGAGGTACACGTCCTGCCCGCGCACGCTCTGCCGGAGCTGCACGTGGAGCTCGCCGTCCGCGAAGCGGCGCACCAGGGCGTCGCCCAGGCCGACGCCGAGGCGCGCCGCCACCGCCTGCGCGAGCGGGGGGTTGGCGGTGCCGGTGAAGAGGCAGAGATCCATGGCCTGGCCGTCACGCCCCTCGCCGCCCGAGCTTCTCCGCGACGTGGTCGGTGCACCCGCGGACCGTGGTGATCCGCCGGTAGTCCGACTCGGGCCCGCTCACGCCGAGCTGCGCGTCCAGGGCCGTCACGAAGCGCAGGAGATCCATCGAGTCGATGTCGAGCTCCTCGCGGACGTCGCCGCCCGCGTCGAGCGCCTCGATGTCCGCCTCCGGCGCGATGCGCGGGAGCTCCCGGCGCACGACGGCCTCGATCTCACCCCTGTCCATGGGTCAAAGCCCCTCCGGTCGTTGCAGGAGCGCGTCGATCGACGCGAGGTAGGCGGCCGCCCGGTGGCCGTCCGTCACGCGGTGATCCGCGGCGAGCGTGGCGCTCACGAGCGGCCGCGGCGCCACGCGGCCGTCGACGGCCCACGGCCGCTCGGCGGGTGTACAGCTCGGCGCACCGCTCCTCGAAGCGGCGGATGAGCAACATCGCCCGGAGGACCGCGAGCGCCTCGGCGGCCGGGATCCCGAGCGCGCCCGCGGGACCGGCCGCGCGGTCCCGCGCGTCTCCCTGCTCCGGTAGGCCGCCTCCCTTCATCACACGCAGGCTCCGGAGATCTGGATCGAGCAACGACCGTACCGCCGCCGTCACGCGCGAAGCCGGCGTGACCGGCGGCCGCCGGCGCTACCCGCCGGCCGGGGTCGACGGGGAGGGGCGCCCTCGCGTCCCCGCACCGATCCGGGCGCCGGTGTCCCGGGAGGAGCGCGCCGACCGCGGCCGCGGTCGGGTCAGATCCGCCGGTGGCCCGGCGGGAGCTCCAGCACGGCGGCGCCGCGGCGGAAGACCCGGACGTTGCCGGTCGCCTGGGAGACCACGACGGCGATCGCGTCGGTCGCCGCCGTGACGAGCGCGGCGGCCACGTGGCGCGACCCGAGCCCGAGCGGGATCTGGATGTCGGTCCGCGCGGGGAACTCCAGGTACCTGGCCGCGGCGACGACGATGCCGTCCTCCCGGACGACGAACGCGCCGTCGAGGGTGGAGAAGCCGCGCAGCGCCTCGCGCACCGCCGGATCGGCGAGGTCGCGCTCGGCGTCGCTGTAGCCGCGAAACGGGTTGATCGTGAGCTGCCGCGATCCGGCCATCACCCGCTCCACGTCGCCGATGACGAACATCGCGCCGAGCGCGTGCCCCTCCCAGCCCTCGATGCCGAGCTCGAGCGCGAGCTCGACGATCGCCTCGAACACGGCGGGATCCACCCGGCCGCCGCCGATCTCGCCGAACACGGTGGCCTCCCGGGCGGTCTGGTCCAGCTCCGTGACGAGGAGGGTGTCCGGATAGGCCTGCGGCCCCGGTCCGACGAGCCCGATCACCCGATCTCCCTGCTGGACGTACCCCCGCGTGGTCGCGCCGATGAGCGCCAGCTTGAGCTTGTCCTGTCGCCCCATCGCATAGCCGGGCACGCACACCGCGCGCTCCGCGCGCTGGAGCAGCGCGTCGCGGAGCGGCGCGCGCGAGACGACGTGCACCAGCTTCTCCCGGAGGGTCGCGTCGATGAGCTCCGCCGGAAAGGGCACGTCGCCCATGTAGAGAACGCGCCGGGTCAGCGGCAGCCGCCCGATCGACGCGGCGGCGTGGAGGAGCTGCATCTGGAGCTCCGTGGGCGCGCTCGGCGGATCATCGTAAAGGCCCACCATGGCGCCGTCGACTCTACGCTCATTCGAGCGGCGGCGCGACCGCCCGTTCCTTCCTCGCCGGCTCGGGGACATCGGTCATGGTCGCTTCCGTCAACAGCAGCACGCTCGCCACCGACACGGCGTTCTCGAGCGCGACGCGCACCACCTTGGTCGGATCGACGATGCCCGATTCGACGAGATCGCTCGTGTGGCTGCGCTCCGGATGCAACCCGAGGGCCAGCGATCTCCGCGGGCTTCCGGCGCGGAGGGCGTCACGGGGGCGCGAGCTCACCCGCGCGCGCCACGCCCTGTCCCAGCCGGCGCACGCGTCGTGAGCACGGATCCTGCACCTCTCTCCCTCGGCAACAGCCGCACGAGCCCCGCGAGGCTCTGCCCGTTGCCGGATGGCACGAAAGGTTGCTCGGTGAGCGAAGGAGGTCATTCATGGCATTGCTGTCGCGTTGGCGGGAGCCTCGTAGGGCCGCGTCGATGATGCGCGCGCTCGACCCGGAGCGCATGATGCGCGACATGCTCCAGTGGGATCCGTTCGCGGAGATGGAGCCTCTCGCCCGGCTCCGTCAGCCGGAGGGCTGGTTCTCGCCGGACATCGATCTCAAGGAGACGAAAGATCGCTTCGTGTTCCGGGCCGACCTGCCCGGCGTGAAGGAGAGTGACGTCGACATCTCGCTGAGCGGGCGCCAGCTCACGATCAGCGGCAAGCGCGACGAGGAGCGAGAGGAGCGGGAGGGCGAGCGCTACTACACGTACGAGCGCTCGTACGGCAGCTTCAGCCGAACGTTCACGCTGCCCGAGAGCGCCGATCTCGACAAGATCCAGGCCGAGCTGAAGCACGGCGTGCTCGAGATCGCCGTCCCCAAGGCCGCCAGCGTCCAGTCGAAGCAGATCTCGATCAAGACGACCGGCGCGCCGAGCGCCGAGGCGCCGGCCGAGGGCAAGAAGGGCGAGGGCAAGAAGGCCGCCTGAGCGGCCGTGACGCGTGGCCGCTCGCCCGGCCACAGCGCCGGCGCCGCGGTGGCGAGCGCCAGCGTGAGATAGTTGATGTACATGGATTCCCCCCCTCGCGCGCGCTGGCCGTCGCCCGACGCCGCCGGGGCGCGCCCGAGGACGTAGCGCCGGCGCATGTCCGCCGGTAGGCGCGGCATGGCGCCGGTGGGATCGCGGGAAACTCACCCTCGCCCGGTCGAGCCGGAGCGCCACGAGAGCGGCGTCCTGCGCGCGAACGGATTTCCGGTAATCGAGCCAGGCGACACGGGGCTCGCCCGCGGGCGCGGGCTGGCGGTCTCGACCGGTGGACCTATGTTCTCCCGCGAGGAAGCGCCGGCCTCACGAGCGCTCGCCGCCGGCGACGCGGCGGACGCGAGGCGATCGGCGCGATCGCCGCCGTGGCCCGGCTGCGAAGAG
This sequence comes from Sorangium sp. So ce1036, assembly GCF_051369805.1. Taxonomy (NCBI): domain Bacteria; kingdom Pseudomonadati; phylum Myxococcota; order Polyangiales; family Polyangiaceae; genus Sorangium; species Sorangium sp. So ce1036. Next base: position 41,009 of record NZ_JBBMOX010000002.1, on the reverse strand, counting down.
GTCATGCGCGGCCGCTGCCACGCGGGAGGGGGTGTTCCATGGTCGACGTGCGCTGGTCGAGAAAGCTGGTCTTCGCGGGGATGATGGCGGCTGGCCTCTCGGCCTGCGCGCACGGGGGCAAGGCCGCGCCCCAGGGGGTGTTCACCCGGGGTGAGCCGAGCGGGAGCGCCTACCATGCGAACATCCTGCAGCTCGCGCGCAGCAACACCGCGTATCGCAGGGTGCTCTACACGAAAGACAGGATGCAGATCGTGGTCATGAGCATCCCGCCCGGCGGCGACGTCGGCGAGGAGCAGCACGAGCGGGTGGAGCAGATCCTGTTCTGCGCCGGGGGCAGCGGCCGCGTCGTCATGGGCGGCGAGGCCGCCCCGTTCAACCCGGGGGACGTCGTCTTCGTGCCGCCGGGAACGGTCCACAACTTCGTCAACGCCGGCGCGACCCCGCTGAAGATCCTCACGATCTACTCGCCGCCGAACCACATCCCGGGCCGGGTCCAGAGGACCAAGGCCGACGCCGAGGCGGACACCGAGGACGAGGAGTTCGGCCGCCGGATGGAGCGATCGACGCCGGCGCCGGGCGCGCGAGGGCAGCGGAGGTAGGCCGGCGCCGTCCGGTGATCCCTGGCGCGTCGCGCGCGGCGCCCCACCGCCGCGCTCCCGCGTGGCGCGCGCTCACGGCGCCTCGTCCCCGGCCTTGCCCGTCGCGCCCGCCCCGGCCTCGAGCGTCGACAGGTCGCCCTCGGGGAGGCCGAGCTCGCGCGCCCGGAGCAGCCGCCGCATGATCTTGCCGCTGCGCGCCCGCGGCGTGGCGGTCGACGGCCTCATGAGCGATGGGGTGACAACGTACTAGGCCAGCGGCAGCGTGAACTGGAACGTCGTCTTCCCGGACGCGCTCTCGGCCCAGACCCGCCCCCCGTGGGCCTCGATCAGCCCACGCACGATGTAGAGCCCGAGCCCCACCCCGACGGCGCTCCCTGCCTTCGCCTCGCGCGTCCGGTAGTAGCGGGCGAAGAGCGTCGGCAGCTCCTCCGGCGCGATGTCTTTGCCCTCGTTCTCGACCGCCACGAGCACCTCGCCGCCCCGGCGCCCCACCGCGATCCGGATGGGCGCCCCGGGTGTGCCGTACCGGGCCGCGTTGGACAGCAGGTTGGTGAGCACCTGCTCCAGGCGCCCGGGATCGGCCGTGAGCGGCGGCACCTCGCCCAGCACCTCGACGTCCACCCGATGCCCCCTCGTCGCGTCCGCCGCCCGCTCCACCGTCGCCCGGGCGAGCGCCGGGAGATCGACCTCCACGCGCGTGAGCTCCAGCCGGCGCGACTCGAGCCGGGAGGCGTCGAGCAGATCGGTGATCATCCGGTTGATCTGCATCGCGCTGGCCAGGATATGCCCCGCCTTGTCGCTGCACTGCGGCTGCCTGGCGAGCACCGAGGCCTTGAGGACGATCGTGCTGATCGGCTGGCGCAGGTCGTGGGCGACGACGCTGGTCCACTCCTCGCGCCTCCGCTCGAGCTCCTTCAGAGGGCTGATGTCCTTGGCGGCGACGAGCGCCCCGACGATCGCCCCCGCGCCGTCGCGGAGCGGGGCGGCCGCGATGAGGATGGTCCGGCAGGAGCCGTCTGTCCGGGTGATCACGTGCTCCTCGTCGGAGATCGTCTCGCCTCGCAGCGCCCGGCTCGAGGGCAGCTCGTCGAGCGCCACGGGGGTGCCGTCCGGACGGCGCACGCGGCCGGCGAACTGGCTGCGCTCCGGCGTGCCCTCCGCGAGCTCGATCGCGTGCAGGTTGGCGATCACGCGCTCCGCGCCGTTCCGCTCGATGAGCACGAGCGGCACGGGCGCATGGTCGAAGACCGCCTGGAGCGTCCTCCGCTCGGCGCCGAGCTGCGCGAGCAGGCGCTCTCGTTCCTCCTCCGCCCGCACCCGCTCCGTCACGTCCTCCACCTGCGAGATGTAGTGGATGGGCGCGCCGTTCACGCCGCGCACCATCGACGCGTGCAGGATGACGGGGATGATCCTCCCGTCCTTGTGGATGTAGCGCTTCGCGAGCCGGTAGCGCGGGATCTCCCCGCGGCGCAGCCGCTCCGCCAGGTCCACGTCGGTGTCCACGTCGTCGGGGTGGGTGATGTCCTGAAACCGGAGCCTCGAGAGCTCGTCGGCCGAGTAGCCCACGATCTCGCAATAGGCACGGTTGACCCGGACGAAGCTCCCGTCGAGCCCCACGATGGCCTTGCCGATGGGCGCGTTCTCGAAGCTGAGCCGGAAGCGCTCCTCGCTCTCCCGGAGCGCCTGCTCCGCCTGGTCGCGCCGGGCGAGGTCGTGCCCCTCAAGGAGCGCCGCGGCGCCGCCGCCGAGCTCGGCGCTCGACCGCTGGAGCGCCTCGGCCCGAGATCCGACGCGCGCCATTTCCCGGCGCGCAAGGGCGCTGTCCAGGCCGACCGCGAAGAGCGCGGCGAGCGCCTCGAGATCGACGCCGGCATGGGAAGGAGGGTGGGGCAGATACGAGGAGAGGACGCCGAGGCAGCGATCGCGGGCGAAGAGGGGCATCGCGATCACGCCCTGTGCGCCGGTCCGCGCGCAGAGCTCGCGCGTCAGGCTCGGACCCGACGCGAGCGGGCACACGCCCCCCAGCACCTGAACGCGGCCCGTCCTCGCCGCCCACGCGTCGAGCAGCGGCGCGTCGAGCGCCACCCGCTCGAGGTGACGACGGACGTCGGCCGGGAGGTGGCGGTCGGCGTGGAGCCCGAGCTCGCCCGCGCGATCGGAGGAAAGGAGCAGGGAGGCAGCGCTCGCGCCGAGCTCCAGGGCCCCATCGAGCAGCAGCCCGGCCAGCTCGTCGAGGTGGGCCGCGCGCGCCACGCGGAGCGCGGCCCGCGCCGTGAGCTCGCCCGGGGTCGCGAGGGTCCCGGGGGGCCCGCTTCGACTCGAGAGCGCCCCGCCGGCGACCTCCGCTTCGCCGCTGCACGACGGCTCCGCTCGCTCATTCCAGCGCATGGTCCCCACCATGAGCCGTCAAGTATCCCATGAGCTTCAAGCTCCCGGAAGGACCGCTGCGGCGGATTGCCGACGATACTGTTCGACGAAGTCGATCTGTTCGCGTTCCTCGGCGTTCGGTCCAGGGCCGCGGGCAGCTCGTCTCGACCGATCCTCGCGGCGCGCGGGCAGGTGGAAATCCCGCCGTCATGCGCCGGACCGACGCTTGCCTCTCGCCGGCCGAGGCCCGCGGATGTGAATCGACCATCTCCCTCCGTCGCCGCGGCCGGGCGACCACGGTCGCCGCGCGACACCGCCGCGCGAGCGCGCCTCGATCCGGCGGCGCTCGTCGCGCTCCCCGTCGAGGGCCGGATCCAGGCATTGCGCTCCGCGCCGGGCGGCCTGTCAGAGGCCGAGTCGACGACGAGGCGGCTCGCTCATGGCGACAACGAGCCCACGCCGCCCAGGCGATCACGGCCCCTCCGGACGCTCCTCGCGCAGCTCACGCACACGCTCGCGCTGCTGCTCTGGCTCGGCGCCGGCCTGGCCTTCGCCGCGGGCGCCCCGGAGCTCGGGTTCGCCATCGTCGCCGTCGTCGTGCTCAACGGCGTGTTCGCGTTCGTCCAGGAGCACCGCGCCGAGCAGGTCGTGAGCAGCCTGATGCGCCGTGTCGCCGTGCGCGCGCGCGTCGTCCGGGCGGGGGTCGAGCGGCGCGTGCCCGCGCGCGAGCTCGTCCCCGGCGACGTGGTCCGGCTCTCGGCCGGCGAGCTCGTCCCGGCCGACTGCGTCCTGCTCGGCGCGGACAGCCTGTCGATCGATCTCTCGATGCTCACGGGCGAGACGGTCCCCGTCGACCGCGACGCCGCGCCGATCGCCCCGCCGGGCCGCGGCGCGCGCGGCGCCGAGGCGTTCGCGCTCCCGAGCCTGCTCCCGAGCGGCGCCTCCGTGGTGACCGGCTCGGGCGAGGCGCTCGTCTTCGCGACGGGCCCGGAGAGCGCCGCGGGCGAGATCGCGCGGCTCCTCGAGCAGGGCGAGCGCGAAGGCTCGCTGCTCGAGCGGCAGGTCGCGCAGCTCTCGCGCGTCACCGCCGTCGTCGCGGTGCTCGCCGGCGCCGCCACGCTGGTGCTCGCGCAGGCGTTCCACCGCGTCGGCCCGCTCGGCGCGCTCACGTTCGCGATCGGCGTCATCGTGGCGCTCGTGCCCGAGGGGCTCTTGCCGACGCTCAGCGTGTCGCTCGCGATCGGCGCGCAGCGCATGGCGGCCCGCGGCGCGCCGGTGCGGCGCCTCTCCGCGGTCGAGGTGGTCGGCTCGGTGACGACCATCTGCACGGACAAGACGGGCACGCTCACGCAGAACGCGCTGTCGGTGCGCGGCTTCACCCCCGCGCGCGGCGCGCCCCCGGACGCGGAGCGGGCGGCGCGGCTCGCGGCCGCGCTGTGCAACAACGCGCGTCCCGCGCCGGGGGGCGGCGAGTATGAGGGCGATCCGGTGGACGTGGCCCTCGCGCGCTGGGCCGCGGCCGGCGGGGTGGACCTGGCCGAGGCGCGCGCCCGGTGGCCGCGGGTCGCCGACACCGCGTTCGACGCGCGCCGGCGCTACATGGCGGTGACGTGCGCGGCGGGCGGCGCCACGCGGGAGCTCGTGAAGGGGGCGCCCGAGGCGGTCGTCGCGCTGACCGGCGCGCCGGCGCCCGCGGGCCTCGACGAGGCGGTGGCGAGCGCGGCCGAGCGCGGCGAGCGCGTGCTCCTGCTCGCCGTGAGGGAGGCCGGCGGCCCGCTCACGTGCCTGGGCCTGGTCTGTCTGCACGACCCGACGCGGCCGGAGGTCCCGGCGGCCATCGCGGCCTGCAGGCGCGCGGGCGTGCGGGTCGTGATCCTGACGGGCGACCACCCCGCGACCGCGCGCTCGGTGGCCGCCGCCATCGGGCTCCCCGCGGCCGACCGCCTGGTGGAAGGGCCGGAGATCGACGCCATGGACGACCGGGCGCTGCTCGATCTGCTCGGGGCCGACGCGATCCTCGCGCGGACGACGCCGGAGCAGAAGCTCCGGGTCGTGCAGGCGCTGCGGCGGGCCGGCGAGGTCGTCGTGGCGACCGGCGACGGCGTGAACGACGCGCCCGCGCTGCGCGCCGCCGACGTCGGCGTGGCGATGGGGCTGCGCGGCACGGAGGTGGCCAAGCAGGCGGCGGACATCATCCTGTCCGACGACAACTTCGCCACGATCGTGGCGGCCATCGAGGAAGGCCGGGCCATCAAGCAGAACATCCGCCGCTTCGTGAGCTACGTGTTCACGAGCAACGTCGCGGAGCTCGCGCCGTTCCTCCTCTACATCTTCTTCCCGATCCCGCTCCCGCTGGCGATCGTGCAGGTGCTCGCGATCGACCTGGGGACCGACGTGCTCCCCGCGCTGGCGCTCGGCGTGGAGCCGGCGTCGCCCGCGGCGCTGCACGTCCCCCCGGAGCCGCCCCGCAGGCCGATCCTCACCCGGGGGCTCGCGCTGCGGACCTTCTTCCTCTACGGGGCCATCGAGGCGCTGCTCGGCGTGGTGGCGTATTTCGGTTTTCACTGGGCGCACGGCTGGAGACCGTTCGCGCCGCTCGAGCCGTTTCGCGCGCTGGAGCGCGAGGCGGCGACGATGACCTTCGTCGGGATCGTCTCGGGCCAGATCGGGTGTCTGTTCGCGCAGCGCGACGGGCCTCTCCGGAAGCGGCTCGCCTTCGGGTCGAACCCGTGGGTGGCCGCGGGGCTCGCGGTCGAGGTCGCGCTGGCGGTCGCGCTCCTCTATGTGCCTGGGCTGAACCGGCTCTTCGCGATGGCCCCGGTGGGGCCGGCGTGGCTCCTGTGGCTGCCCGGGGGCGCCGCGGTGATGGTGCTCGCCGATGCGCTGCGGAGGCTCATCCTCCGCGCCGCCGGACGGCCATCAGCGACAGCAGCTCGAACGCCAGGTTGGCGGCCAGGAGCGCCGTGATGTCGCCGTGATCGTACGGCGGCGACACCTCCACGAGGTCGGCCCCGACGATCTCGACCCCGCGCAGCGCCCGCACGAGCCGCAGCAGCTCATGGCTGGTGAAGCCCCCCACCTCGGGCGTGCCGGTCCCCGGCGCGAAGGCCGGGTCGGCGGCGTCGACGTCGAGCGTGACGTAGATCGGGCCGCGGAGGGGCTCTCGCGTTGCCCGGATGACGGCGGGTAAGCCGATCTCCGCGACGTCATCCATCGTGATCGCGCGCACGCCGCGCTCGCGCGCCCACTGCCAGTCTCCCGCCTCGAGCGTGGGGCCGCGCAGCCCCACCTGGACGTAGCGCGAAGGGTCGATGATCCCCTCCTCGATCGCCCGGCGGAACGGGGTGCCGTGGCTGTAGGGCCGGTCGTCGAACTCGTGGTCCCAGGTGTCCGGGTGAGCGTCGAAGTGCACGACCCCGAGCGGGCCGTGCTCCCTCGCGTGGGCGCGCAGGAGCGGCAGGCTGACCGAGTGATCGCCCCCGAGCGCCAGCGCCGCCGCGCCGGCCGCCAGGATGGCGCCCACCTCGGACTCGATGTTCGCCATGGTCTCGGTGATGGAGGGCGGGATGACGTTCACGTCGCCGTAGTCCACCACCTCGAGCACGTCCAGCGGCTTGACGGCGAGCGCGTTGTTGTACCCCCACACCATCGCCGACGCCTCGCGGATCCGCCGCGGCCCGAAGCGGGCGCCGCTCCGGTACGACGTGCCGCCGTCGAACGGTATGCCGACGACAGCCACGTCCACGCCGGCCAGATCGCGCGTGGCCGGGCGGCGCATGAACGACGTTATCCCGGCGAAGGGCGGGAGCTCGGCGCCGTGAGCGGGGTCCGGTGCGGGCATGAGGCGCTCCTCCTTGGACAAGGGATCTCGCGCCATCATGACCGCGCCCGCGCGCCCCAGCCAGCGCCCGGATCGGCGCGCCGGACAGCGCGGACAGCGCGGGTCCGTCGCCGCGGCCGCTCGCGGGCGAAGGAGACGCGCGGGCGGCGCTGGCATCTCACGATCTCGAGCGCGTGAGCCCCGGCGTGCGCGCGGACATCCCACGTCCCGGGGGCGAGCCCCGGGACGTGCCGCGCGGAACCCGGATGTCCCGGAGGCGGGCGTCGATGCGACAGGAACCGAATTACCTCACCCGCGTGCCGCTGGCCTATTTCGTCACCTCGGGATACGGCGACACCGATCACGGCGGCGGGCTCGACCCGTGGGAGACCGGGGCGTTCGATCTGGCCCTGGCGATGGCCGGGATCGAGAACTTCAACATCGTCCTGTGCAGCTCGGTCATCCCGCCGGAGTCGTACGAGATCCCCCTCGAGGCCGCGAGACCCCATTTCCGCCACGGTGCGGTGATGGAGGTGATCATGGCCTCCATGAACGGGAGAGCCGGCGAGACCGTCACGGCGGGGCTGGGCCGCGTTCACGTCCGCGAGCGGCGGACGGGCGCCCGCGTCGGCGGCTTCGCGGCGGAGTACAAGGGTCACGACGATCCTGCCACGGTGGCGCGCGCTCTCCGTCACGAGCTGGAGGGCATCGCGCTGCGCCGCTACGACGCGGCGGAGGTCGACCTCGAGTTCGACGAGCCCGCGATCGCGTCGCGCGAGGTGCAGAACCGGTACGGCACCGCCATCGCGGCGCTGTGCTGGCTCACCTATGCTCTCCCCGAGCTGACCGAGCCGCAGCGCGAGGCGCTGCGCGCCGCGGGGGCGGCGCGGCGCCGGAAGGGCGGGTAGCGGGCGCTGCGCGCCGCCGCCGTCACGGCCGCCGCGCCGCCTCGAGCAGGAGGCGCCGCTCGGCCGCCGCGATGACCCGGCGGGCCGCGGGCTCGGCGTCCGGGTTCACCGAGATGGAGGTGATGCCGAGCCGCACGAGGTGCTCGGCGAACTCGGGGCGGTTCGACGGCGCCTGGCCGCAGAGCGACGAGGTGATCCCGGCCGCCCGGCACGCGCCGATGATCCGCCCGATGGCGTCGAGCACCGCCGCGTCCGACTCGTCGAACAGCTCGGCGCACACCGCGGAGTCGCGGTCCACCCCGAGCACGAGCTGCGTCCGATCGTTCGAGCCGATCGACACGCCGTCGACGCCCATGCGCGCGTACTCCGGGATCCAGAACGCGACGGACGGCACCTCGGCCATGACCCACCGGCGCAGCCCGCGCTGGCGGCCGAGCGGGCTCCGGTCGATGCGCTCCAGGCACGCCGCGAGCTCCCAGCGCGTGCGGACGAACGGGATCATGACGTGCAGGTTCGGCGTCTCCTCGCGGACGCGGGCCAGCACCTCGATCTCGAGCGCGAACAGCTCCGGCTCGCGGACGTACCGGTAGCAGCCGCGGTACCCGATCATCGGGTTGTCCTCGGCGGGCTCGAACGGCTCGCCCCCCTTGAGCCCGCGGAACTCGTTGGTGCGGAAATCGTACGTCCGGTAGATGACCGGGCGGGGCTGGAACGCGCGGGTGATGCGCCGCAGCGAGGCCGACATCCGCTCCAGGAGCTCGCCGCGGCCGCCGGACGCGATCAGGGCCTTCGGGTGCGCGCCGCCGAGCGCGTCGAGCAGCATGAACTCGGCCCGGAGCAGCCCCACGCCGTCCACGGGCAGCGCGGCCACCTCCTCGGCGCGGTCGGCGATCGCCAGGTTCACGTAGAGGCGCGTGCCGAGGACCGCCGGCGAAGCCGCCCCCGCGCCGCCCGGCGCGGGCGCGACCGGCGGCCCGGCGCTCGCCGCGGGCGCGGCCCGCGCGGCGTCGGAGGCGCCCGCGGCGACCGCGGGCGCCTCCGCCGCGGCGTCGGAAGCCCTCGCGGCGACCGCGGGCGCCTCCGCCGCGGCGTCGGAAGCCCTCGCGGCGGCCGCGGGCGCCTCCGCCGCGGCGTCGGAAGCCCTCGCGGCGGCCGCGGGCGCCTCCGCGACGGCGGCGGGCGCTCCTGCGGCGGCCGCGGGCGCTTCCGCCGCGGCCCGGGACCCCTCGAGGATCTTGCCGTGCGCGCCGTCGACCGTGACGACCTCGCCGTCGCGCAGGATCCGCGTGGCGGCGCGCGTGCCCACGACGCAGGGGATGCGGAGCTCGCGGCTGACGATCGCCGCGTGGCAGGTCATCCCGCCGCTGTCCGTCACGAGGGCCGCCGCGCGGCGGATGGCCGGCACCCAGTCGGGCGACGTCATGGGCGCCACGAGGACCTCGCCGCCGCGCAGCCTCCGGCAGGTCGACGCGCCGCTCCCCGCCGTCCGGCGCGCGCACCCGCTTGGACGCCTTGTGGCCGACGCGCGCCTCCAGGGGCCGCGGCCCGCGCTTCGCGACCGTGGACGTGTCCGGCTCGACCTGCCCGCCGACCACGACCTCGCCGAGGCCGAACGCCGCCTCGATGCGGGGCGCGAGGTGTCCTTCGTGGCGGGATCCGCGGTGAAGATCACGCCGGACCGCTCGGCGCCGACCATGCGCTGGACGACGACCGCGAGGGCGGGCTCCTCGGTGAGGCGCTGGGATTTGCGGTAGCTGACCACGCGCTCGCCGCAGGCCGAGGCCCAGCAGTCGCGCACGCGATCGAGCAGCGCCTGCTCGCCGGTCACGTCGGTGTACGTCTCGTGCATGCCGGCGAACGAGGTCGAGGCCGAGTCCTCCGAGGTGGCGGACGACCGGACGGCCACGACGGCCTGAGGCCCGAGCTCCCGGTAGGCGCCCGCGATCTCCGCCTGGAGCTCGGCCCCGAGCGGCGCCGTCCGGACGAGGCGCTGGAGCGCGGCGCACGTCGCGCGGAGCCCGCCCGGGCCTTCGGGATCGGCCCCGGCGAAGCGCTCGACGAGCTGCTCGCGCACCCCGCGGCCTCCATCGCGGCGAGGTACGCGTCGGCGGTGATGACGAAGCCCGGCGGCACGGGCAGGCCGGCCCGCGTGAGCTCTCCGAGGTTGGCGCCCTTTCCGCCGGCGGACGCGACGTCCGTGCGGGACAGCGAATCGAACCAGACGACGTGCGCGGCCACCGTGTCTCCTCGTCGAGATCGAGCTTCGAGCGGACTCCGCTCGGCGCTGCCGCGTCGGGCGGCACGCGCGCTTCGGGGCAACATGGAGCAACATCCGGACCCGGCGCCCTCACCGCGGGGCGCTCTGCGGGACGCCGCCTCAGCGCGCTCGCGCGGACGTCCGGCGCGGCCCCGACGCTGCATGGCGGCTCGGTCCGATGGGCATCCGCGCGCGGGGTTTCCTATGGAGCCGCTGCACTCCGGGAGGGGAGCCCAGACCCGCGCCTCCCCGCGCCGTCGGCGCTGGCGGCGCAGGGCGGTGATCGCTCGCGCGCCGCCCTCCCGGCAAGAGCCGGAACAGGGAGGACTCGCCATGACCTGGAAGTACGCTGTGTTGTTGCCGTTGCTCGTCGCGTCGAGCGTGTCTGCGGCGCTCGGCGCCGCGTCGACCGCTCGCGCCGAGCGCGCGGTCGACGTCGATCCAGCGGTGAAGGACGCGCTGGACACCATGATCCAAGATGAATACGAGGCAGAGGTCATCTACCGTCGCGTGCTCCACGATTTCGGCGAGATACGCCCCTTCTCCAACATCGTGTGGGCCGAACAGCGGCACTCGGCCGCGATCGCCGCGCTGTACAGGGCCCGCGGCCTCCCCGTGCCGGCGAGCCGCTTCAGCCCCGAGAACGTTCCGGCGTACGGCTCCGTGCGAGAGGCTTGCGCGGCGGCGCTCGAAGACGAGCTCGAGAACATCGCGCTCTACGATCGCTATCTCGAGCGAGCGCTGCCGGACGACGTGCGCGCGGCGTTCGAGTACAACCGCCGCGCCTCGCTGGAGCATCACGTGCCGGCATTCCGGAGGTGCGTCGCGCGGCGGTGAGCCGTGCGCCGATCGAGGCGAACGCGGGCGCGCGAGGAGCGGAGCCGGCCGAGGCCGAGCGCGACAGGACCACGAGGGCCGCCCGATGGGGCCGCCCCTCGCACGGCGCTCCGGCATGGGCTTCTCGCGGCCGCCGCCGGCACCATGGACCTCCCACGGAGGGAGCCGTGACCACGGTAGGGGAGATCTGCAATCGGCGCGTCGTCACCATCGGCAAGGCCGATCCGGTGCTCGAGGCCGCCCGCCGCATGCGGGAGCATCACGTCGGCAGCCTGGTCATCGTCGAGGAGTCCGCCGGCAAGGCCATACCCACCGGCATCATCACCGATCGCGACATCGTGGTCTCCGTGCTGGCGACCGCCAGCCCGTACCTGGATTCGCTCCAGGTCGCCGAGGTCGCGACGGATCCGCTGGTCACGGCGCGAGAGGACGAGGACCTCCTCGACCTCCTCAAGAAAATGCGCGCCGAGGGCATCCGGCGCGTGCCGGTGGTGGATGACGAGGGGGTGCTCCAGGGAATCATCGCCTTCGACGATCTCCTCGAGGTCCTGTCGGACCAGCTCTCGGAGCTGACCGCGCTCGTGACGAGGCAGCAGCGGCGGGAGGTGCAGAGGAGGATCTGAGGGCCGCGGCCAGGGGGCGAGGGAGGTCGCCGGCGGCCGAGGGAGGAGCTTCATGATGTTTCGAGATCGCGTTGACGCAGGGCGCCGCCTGGCCTTCGCGCTGAGGCGCTACCGCGACGAGGCGCCCGTCGTCCTCGGGCTCCCGCGCGGAGGGGTTCCGGTCGCTTACGAGGTCGCGCGGGCGCTCAAGGCGCCGCTCGACATCTGGGTGGTGCGCAAGATCGGCGCGCCGGGGCACGAGGAGCTGGGCATGGGCGCCATCTCGGAGGGGGGCGACGTGTTCCTCAACGACGACGTGCTGGCGGAGGTCGGCGCCTCTCCGGAGCAGATCGAGGAGATGGTGGGCCGCAAGGCGGCCGAGGTCGAGGCGCGCGTGCAGCGCTTCCGGCGCGGCCGGCCGCCGCCCGAGCTCGAGGGGCGCACCGCGATCGTCGTCGACGACGGCATCGCGACCGGCGGCACCGTGCACGCCGTGCTCCGGGCGGTCCGCCGGCGCAGGCCGAAGCGCCTGATCCTCGCGGTCCCGGTCGCGTCGCCGAGGGCGCTCGCCGCCCTGCGCCCCGAGGTGGACGAGATCGTGTGTCTCGAGGCGGATCCGTACCTCTTCGCGATCGGCGCCTACTATCAGGACTTCACCCAGACCACGGACGAGGACGTGATCGCGCTGCTCGACCGGGCGCGCGGCGGCGACGCCGGCGCGGACAGCGAGGCAGAGCAGCCGGCGATCTCGCCGGGAGAGGAGCTCGCCGTCGAGATCGAGATCGACGACGCGCGCCTCGCGGGCACCCTGACGATCCCCGCCGGGGCGAAGGGCCTCGTCCTGTTCGCCCACGGCAGCGGCAGCAGCCGGCATAGCCCGCGCAACCGGTTCGTCGCCGGGGCGCTGCAGGACGCCGGGATCGCGACGCTGCTCCTCGATCTGCTCACCGCGGAGGAGGAGGCGGTGGACGATCGGACAGGCCACCTCCGCTTCGACGTCGAGCTCCTCGCGGGCCGGGTGCTCGGCGCGGCGCTCGCGACGCGCGAGCTGCCGGAGACGAGCGCGCTGCGGCTCGGCTACTTCGGCGCGAGCACCGGCGCCGCGGCCGCGCTGATCGCCGCGGCGCAGCGCCCGGATCTCGCGGGCGCCGTGGTGTCGCGGGGCGGGCGCCCCGACCTCGCCGGCGCGCACCTCGAGGAGGTCGTCGCGCCCACGTTGCTCCTCGTCGGCGGCGAGGACACCGAGGTGCTCGCGCTGAACCGGCGGGCGTACGAGCGCCTGCGCGGGCCGCGGGAGCTCGTGGTCGTGGAGGGCGCGACGCACCTGTTCGAGGAGCCGGGGACGCTGGACGAGGTCGCTCGCGCGGCCAGCGCGTGGTTCGTCCGCTACCTCTCGCCCCGGGCGCTGGAGGCGAGCGCCTGACGACCGCGCGGGGCCAGCGCGGTCCGGCACGCTTCGTGGTTTCACGGGAAGCATGGGAGAGCCCGTGGCGCAGCGGGGGGTCGGACTCGGCGAGGCACACACCCCCACGACGCGGGTCGCGCTCCTCGCGTCCGTCGCGGCGCTGGGCGGGTTCCTGTTCGGGTTTGACACCGCCGTGATCAACGGCGCCGTCGGCGCGCTGGAGACCGTGTTCACGGCGCGCGCAACCACGGTCGGCCTCGCCGTGTCGTCGGCGCTCCTCGGCGCGGCCGCGGGCGCGGTGCTCGCGGGCCGGCTGGCCGACCGTCACGGTCGGACGCGGACCATGCTCATCACGTCGGTGCTGTTCGTGGTCAGCGCGGCGGGCTCGGGGGCGGCGGTCTCGTCCTGGGATTTCAGCGCGTGGCGGTTGCTCGGCGGCGTGGCCATCGGGGCGGCCAGCGTGGTCGCGCCGGCGTACATCGCGGAGATCGCGCCGGCGCACCTGCGCGGCCGCCTCGGCTCGCTCCAGCAGCTCGCGATCGTCATCGGCATCTTCGCCGCCCTGCTCAACGATTACGCGATCGCGACCGCCGCGGGCTCGGCGGCGAGCCCGTTCTGGCTCGGCGCCGCCGCCTTTCGCTGGATGTTCTGGAGCGCGATCCCGCCGGCGCTCCTCTACGGGATCGGCGCGCTCGTCATCCCCGAGTCCCCGCGCTACCTCGTCGCGCGAGGGCGCGCGGACGAGGCGCTCGTCGTGCTCCGCGGGCTCGTCGGCTCTGCGGCCCGGGCCAAGCTCCTCGACATCCAGAGGACGCTCTCGTCGGAGCGCCGGCCCCGGCTCGCGGACCTCCGGGGGCGCCGTGGGCTCTTGCCCATCGTGTGGATCGGCGTCGCCCTCTCGATGTTCCAGCAGCTCGTGGGCATCAACGTCATCTTCTATTACTCCACCGTCCTCTGGCAGGCGGTGGGGTTCTCGGAGCGGAGCTCGCTCACCATCACGGTGATCACCGGCGTCACGAACATCGTGACCACCCTGGTCGCCATCGCGACCGTCGACCGGGTCGGGCGCCGGCCGCTGCTCATCGCGGGATCCATCGGCATGGCGCTGACGCTCGGCGCCATGGCGACCGTGTTCGGCACGGCGGGCGTGGACGCCGCGGGCAACCCCGTCCTGAGGGGCGCGGAGGGCCCTGTCGCGCTGCTCGCGGCGAACCTCTATGTCTTCTGCTTCGGGGCGTCGTGGGGACCGGTGACGTGGGTGCTGCTCGGGGAGATGTTCAACAACCGCATTCGCGCCCTCGCCCTCTCGATCGCGGCCGCCGCGCAGTGGCTGGCGAACTTCCTCGTGAGCGCGACGTTCCCCGCGCTGAAGCAGGCCGGCCTGGGCACGGCCTACGGGCTCTACACGATCGCCGCGGTGGCCTCGCTGGCGTTCGTCGTCGCGTTCATCCCCGAGACGAAGGGCAAGGAGCTGGAGGAGATGTGAGCGCCTGCCGGACCACGGCGCTGGGCATCGAGCGAGGGAGGGGGCGGGCGCCCGGCGAGGCCTGCCGGGCTGCCCCTGCGCGTGCGGGCGCCCGCCGCGGCGCGGCGGCTCAGGGGATCCCGAGCAGCCGGCTCCCCTGGTAGACGACGAGCGCCGCGACGTACGCGGCCGCGTAGCTGTAGGCGAGCACGAACGCCGGCCAGCGCCACGTCCTCGTCTCGCGGCGGATCGCCGCCACGGTGCTCATGCACTGGCAGGCCAGGACGAAGAACGCGAGCAGCGCGAGCCCGGTGCGGGCCGAGTACGCGCGCGTCCCGTCCGGGCGCTTCGCCTCGCGGATCCGCTCGGCGAGCGGAGCGGACGTCTCGTCCGCGTCCTCGATGCCGAAGATGACGCCCAGCGTACCGACCATGACCTCGCGCGCGCCGAACGACCCGATGAGGCCGACGTTGATGCGCCAGTCGAAGCCGAGCGGCGCGGTGATGGGCTCGAGCGCGCGCCCCACGCTGCCGGCGATGCTCGACTCGATGGGGGTCTCCGTGACCTCGGCGGCGGCGGCCGGCGCCTCGGCGGCGGCGGCCGGCGCCTCGGCGGCGGCGGCCGGCGGCTCCGGCGTCGCGGCGCCCGGCATGGGGACCTGCAAGAGCACCCACAGCACGGCCGAGACGGCCAGGATCACGGTGCCGACCTCGCGCGTGAACCGCCACGCCACCTGGGCGGCCTGGCGGGCGACGACGCGCGGCTCGGGGCTGCGGTACGCCGGCATCTGCTCCCCGGTGCGCACCTTCGCGAGCGGGCCGGCCGCTGCAGCGTTGCGCACCTCGCGGGGGGGAGGCCACGCCGGTCGGGCTCAGCGTCGCGGCGCTCGGGTCGAGAGGGAGAAGGGGGGCACCGGCACATGGGCCGGAAGAGATGCGCGCCAGGACCGCCTCCGAGCAGGGGCATTGCGGAGCCGGAACAAGTCACGGCCATCAAGTCCGGAAATCGTACATGTCGCGCATGATCCATTGCACAAATCGCCTGATCCGTGATATGGCACACCTGAACCGTGCCATGTCACGCTGGGCGGATTTCTTCCTCCCCACGATTTCTTGCCTGGGCGATGGAGAGAGTACGTTCACCGGTGGTGGCCTGAAAATTGCGGAGGGGGCCGCGCGACCGGAGGGGTCTTCGGTATGGCGGAGGCGAGATAAGAATCATCCAGGACTGGGAGGTTGAAGCTGAGCGGCTGCATTGCTGCGACGCATCTCTGCTTTCATGAGTCGTTCCCGGCACCGACAGCCGTGCTTCGTCGCGTCTCACGCACCTCGCGTCCAGACGTCGAGAAGGCTGCGCCGTGCGGCTAAAGGTGGATGGGACAGGAGCACGGATCACTCTCCTGGCTGTGCAGGTGGGTGAGCGGTCGAGGCCTGTCGCACGGCCCGCGCCGGCAGAGCCGCCGCCGGGGAACAGCCCCCGCGACGTGGATCAGCAGCGCCTGCGGGCATCTTGAGGGATGTAATGTCGTGGTTGCGAATGACATCGGTTGCGTTGTTTGGGGCGGCAGCGGGCATCGCTGCTGCTGTGATGGCCGGCAAGCATGGGTTTCCGAGCTCCCCTGATCCCTCGATGGATCCGGGGGCGAACGTGGCTCGAGAGCCGACGAAGGAGCCGAGTCGCAGGGCTCGACCTCGGACCGATGAAGCCCTGACGAACTCGCGGATCGCTCGCCTGGAGGAGGAGCTCGCAGCGCTCCGAGAGCAGCAAGCGCCCCAGCCACAAGAGGGGTCCACGTATCATGCCGTGGATGAACAGGCCGAGGCTCTTCGGGTACAAGAAAAATTCGCGACAGCTCTCCAGGAGTTCGAGCTGGCGTCGGTGGATCCTACCTGGGCACCGCAGGCCTCCAACTCGCTGCGGACCGACCTGGGCGCGCTCTCCGGGAAGCTCGGCTTCAACCTGGAAGACGTCCAGTGCAAGGATCGACGGTGCGTAGCTCAGCTTCAATGGGCGACGCATCAGGAGGCTGTCCAGCGGTTTGCCGATGTTGCGCATGCCGAGTACTCCGTCAATTGTGCCGTCGACGTCATGCTTAAGAAACCAGATGGTGTAGCGGTCGGTGTGACGAACTCCGTCATATTTCATGATTGTACATAGCTTGCCTTCGTTGTGAATTATCGTGGCTGTTGGTGGCCTGCGGCATCGCATGGTGCGCCGCCGCAGGTGGTTATTTGTGCGTGTTTGAGACGCTAAATGAAAGGTTCTATGAAAATCAGTCCTTTTTTGATTGCCTCTTTCCTGGGCGGATTCATCGTAGCGTCGGGGGCTTACAGTAATGCCTACACCAAGATCAGAAGATATCCTCGCCACACTTGTACGACTGTGGGAGACGTGGTTGAGGCGCAGGCCGCGGGGATCCCGACTGGCGGCGGCATCGTTTGTCCCCATGTGACCTCTGAAGGCTTCGAGGCGGGCGAAGTGCACGAGGTGCAGGTTAATACCTACTTCGGTAATCATCCTCCTGGTGCCGGCTTTCGGCCATTTGCGAAAGCGTGTGCGTTATTTCAGTCGATCCCGGATGTAAATTATATCTCGTGTGGTGTTTCGGTGTCTGTTCCCGCCAACGCGTCAGCGAGCAGCACGCAGCAGCTCACGTTTCGCTACGACTGGCTCGATGTGAACGGTCTTGAACCGTGGCATGACAATCCCACGTCTTATCTGTATATGTTCTACAGTGCAAGCGTCGGTACAAACTCCTTCTTGGCTGGTGTAAAGGTTGTCAAGGATTGACGGCGTCTCACCCATTGAGCGCAAGGCGCGCGCCCAGTACGGCTGCGCTCGCGCTATAAGCTGATCTCGGGGCCAGGTCGTCCCGCTCGCGCCAGCGCTCTTGTGCCGTCCTGGTGAGTCAGTACGACCGGAGCCGTGCCCGATGTCGTGGATGGCGAGAGGGCGATGAGGCTTCCGGCGAGCCTCGACTTCTCGGGCGATGAGCCTCATCAAGCTCGCGGACGACGAGGTGGTGGGGCACTTGGGGTGTTCTCCGGAGGGGCTTGCGTTCCGGCGAGCCACAAGAGGGGCTCGCCGGAACGTAAGTCCCGGACGTGAGCACCCCGGACTCCCTCACCACCCCACCCCGCGCAGCGAATTCCCTCTCCGGGCGCCGGGCAGCCCGGCGAGGCCTGCCGGGCTGCCCCTGCGCGTGCGGGCACCCGCCTCGGCTCGGCGGCTCAGGGGATCCCGAGCAGCCGGCTCCCCTGGTAGACGACGAGCGCCGCGACGTAGGCGGCCGCGTAGCTGTAGGCGAGCACGAACGCCGGCCAGCGCCACGTCCTCGTCTCGCGGCGGATCGCCGCCACGGTGCTCATGCACTGGCAGGCCAGGACGAAGAACGCGAGCAGCGCGAGCCCGGTGCGGGCCGAGTACGCGCGCGTCCCGTCCGGGCGCTCCGCGTCGCGGATCCGCTCGGCGAGCGGAGCGGACGTCTCGTCCGCGTCCTCGATGCCGAAGATGACGCCCAGCGTGCCGACCATGACCTCGCGCGCGCCGAACGACCCGATGAGGCCGACGTTGATGCGCCAGTCGAAGCCGAGCGGCGCGGTGATGGGCTCGAGCGCGCGCCCCACGCTGCCGGCGATGCTCGACTCGATGGGGGTCTCCGTGACCTCGGCGGCGGCGGCCGGCGCCTCGGCGGCGGCGGCCGGCGCCTCGGCGGCGGCGGCCGGCGGCTCCGGCGTCGCGGCGCCCGGCATGGGGACCTGCAAGAGCACCCACAGCACGGCCGAGACGGCCAGGATCACGGTGCCGACCTCGCGCGTGAACCGCCACGCCACCTGGGCGGCCTGGCGGGCGACGACGCGCGGCTCGGGGCTGCGGTACGCCGGCATCTCGAGCACCATGGGGAGCGAGCGCCCGCGGGTCGCCGTGCGCCGCAGCACGAGCGTGGCGATGAGCCCGGAGAAGATGCCCGCGACGTAGAGCGCGACGAAGAGCAGCGCCTGCACCCACGGGCCGTGGGCGGCGAAGAAGGTCGTCAGGAGGAGCGCGTACGTCGGGATCCGCGCGGAGCACGCCATGAGCGGCACGACGAGGATCGCCGTGAGGCGCTCGCGCGGATCGCGGAGGATGCGCGTGGCGTGCACGGCGGGCACCGCGCACGCGTGCCCCATCAGGAGCGGGAGGAACGCCCGGCCGCTCAGCCCCATGAGCTGGAGGAGGCGATCGATGAGGAAGGCGCCGCGCGCGAGGTACCCGCTCGCCTCGAGCAGCTCCATGGCGACCGTGAGGACCACGATCTGCGGCATGAAGGCGAGCACCGTCCCCGCGCCGCCGAGCAGGCCGTCGACGATGAACGAGGCGGCGAGCCCGTCGCCGAGGGCGACGGACACGAGGGCTCCGAGCTGGCCGATCGCGGCGTCGAGCACCTCGGTGACCGGGGTGGCCACGAGGAACACGGCGGCGAAGAGGACCGCCATGAGCCCGAGGAACAGGACGGGGCCGATCGCGGGGTGGAGCAGCACGGCGTCCGCGCGGGCGGTGAACGTCCTCCTCCGCTCCGCGGCGGCGTCGCGGCGCGGCGCCTCGACGTACGCGGCGCGCGCGACCGCGTCCGGATCCCACGTCGGGGCAGCGGCGGCCGCCGTCGCGCCCGCGGCGGCGGCCGGCGTCGCGCCCGCGGCGGCGGCCGGCGTCGCGCCCGCGGCGGCGTCGAGCCGCGCGGCGATGGCGTCGAGCACGGCGCCGCGCGCGCCGGGGTCTCGCGCGCTCACGAGCAGCACGGGCAGGCCGATGGCGCGCTCGAGGGCGCCGAGATCGATCCCGCGCCCCTCGCCCTCGAGCACGTCGCGCTGGGTGGCGACGACGAGCGGCGCGAGCCCGTGCCGCACGAGCTCGCGCGTGAGCCGCAGGCCGAGCGCGAGCTGGGTCGCGTCGAGCACCTGGACGACGACGCGCGGCCGCTCGCCGTCGCCGGCGCCGTCGAGGAAGCGGCGCGCGACGCCCTCGTCGGTCGCGGGGTCGACGACGGACTCGATCGAGTAGAGCCCGGGGAGATCGGCGATCGTCGCGAGCGTCCCGTCGGCGAGGCGCACGCCGGCGGTGAGGATGTCGACGGTGATGCCCGGGAAGTTGCCGACGCGCGCGCCGCCGCCGGTCAGCCGGTTGAACAGCGACGATTTGCCCGAGTTCGGCCGTCCGAGGAGCGCGACGAGCGGCGGCCCGCCCGCCGGCTCCCGGCGGGCCACAGGTCCCGGGCGAGGCGCGCGCGCGTCCGCGTCCGCGCTCGCGTCGTCGAGCGCGGCGGTCATGTGATCGGCCTCGAGGGGGCCAGCGGCGCGACCAGGATGGAGCGCGCGAGCGACACGTTGATCGCGAGCTCGCCGCCGGAGCCGGTGCGTACGTGAAGGGGGCCGCCGAACGCCCCGCGCCGGATCACCGTGAGCGTCTGGCCGGGGCCGAGCCCCATCGCATCGAGCCACCCGGCGAGCTCGGCGTCGAGGCCGACCTCGACCACGGCCACCCGCTCCCCGATGCGGATCTTCGCGAGCGGGCCGGCCGCCGTAGCGTCGCGCGCCTCGCGCGGTAGGGCGGCGGCGCCGGTCGGGTTCAGCGTCGGAGGGCTCGGGTCGAGAGGAGAGGAGGTTTCGGGATTCATGTGCCGATGTTGATTTTCAAATTCTAAGTCGTTTTCGCCGAACGTGCCAGCTCCTGGTCGAGATCGCTGCGCGCGCTGTGCGGTGCCGGCCGACACGCTACGACATGCGGGGCCTTTCGTGGCGCCGGGCGAGCATCGGACGCGACCTGGGGCACCGGCGGGAGCACCCTGCCGGCCGGTCCGAGCCGCAGGAGGCCGTTCCAGGTGATCCAGGTTATCGAGGATGGCGGGTTCGGCCTGGGTGGAGCCTGCGGTCGTCGTCGGTGCGCGCGCGCTGCTCGGGCGCGACCCGTTGCGTGTTGCGTGTTGCGTCTGGCGCGCGCGCGGGCCGGCTCGTGGCGCTCCCGGCGGAGGTCCACACGGGAGCGCGCGCTGGCGGGCTCGCGCGGACGTGCGCCTGGCCGGGGCGCGGCGTCGGTTTTACCGGGTCGGCAACTGGAACATCGACGCGAACGCTGCGAAGGTCGGATCCACCTGCGGCGAGCGCTCCTCGAGGATATCGCGCATGCGCTGCTCGATCGTCGGCTTCATCGACGGATGTGTCAGCACATAAAAGCGCGACTCGAGCACGGCCCGGAGGACGGCCTCGGCGACCTCCTCCGGCGGCATCCCGATCTGGGCAGCCTGCTGCAGCGCGAGCTGCTGCAGGCTCTGGGAGATCCCGTCGCGCGCCGGATCGGGCTTGTTGCGGAGCTCGGCTGGGCGGTTTCGCTCCGATACGGCGATCTGGGTATTCACGAGCCCAGGGCACAGCAACGACACGCCGACGCGCGCGCCGAGGAGCTGGAGCTCTTGCGCGAGCACCTCCGACATCGCGACCACAGCGTGCTTCGACGCGTTGTACGGGGCGAAGAACGGCGTCGAGAAGAGCCCGGACATCGAGGCGGTATTGACGATGTGTCCCTCTTCTCCGCTCTCCAGGAGAGGGGGCAAGAAGATGCGAGTGCCGTTGACGACCCCCCACAGGTTGACCGCGAACGTCCAGTCCCAGTCAGCCTGGGACTGCGCCCAGGTCGGCCCCACGGCGCCGCCGACGCCCGCGTTGTTGCAGAGGACATGCACCAGTCCGAGCTCCGCGCGCGCCCTCGCGAAGGCCGCCTCGATCTCGGATGCTTTCGAGACGTCGGCGCGCGCGGCGAGGACCACCGCGCCCGCCGCACGGAGCTCTTTCTCGGCATTTCGAAGCGCGCTCTCCTCGATGTCGACGAGCACGATCTTCGCCTTCTCGGCCGCGAACCTCCGGGCCATGGCGAGGCCGATCCCGCTGGCAGCGCCCGTGATCAGCACGGTCTTCCCATTGAGCTGTTGCATGGGGCGACGATAACAGGGCGGGTGTTGCCGCGCAACGGACGTCCAGCAGGCCCGGGGGCGCGCGACGCTCGGACCGGAGCGAGCGCGCAACTGCACGGCCTCGACGGCGCCAGGAGCGCATGAAATCAACCATGGAGCCCGGAGCGACGACAGCGACAGGCGCGGCGTCCATCCGCGTCGCTGGAATCCAGTGATCCGAACACGACATGACAGATCATGAGATCCCGCAAGGGCGCCCAAGCTTGACAAACGCGGCTCGTCGTGCGATGGACACACGCCGTGGACGCCCGCAAAATCCGAATTGCGCTCTTCGGCGCGCTCACGGTCCTGGGCACCGTCGGAACCCTGAACTACAACGTGCAGTTCTTGCTCGCGGGAGGCTTCAATTCCCCCACAGCGTTCGTCGAAGCGGCCATGGTCAATGCGGCGTCCAGCTCTGTGGCCGTCGACATCGCCGTATCCGCCACGGCGGGGATGCTGTTCATGGTGTTCGAAGGCCGCCGGGTCGGCGTGCGTCACATCTGGGCCTATGTCGTGCTCAGCGTCTTCCTCGCCTTCGCCGCGACCTTCCCGGCGTTCCTGCTGGCGCGCGAGCTGCGCCTCGCCGCGCGGGAGCGAGCGAGCGCCGGCGACCCGAGCCCGGCGCCTGCGGCGTAGCCGCTCGTCGAGGACGCGTCGGACATCCTCGAGGCGCTCGAGGTGCTCTGCGCTCGCGACGCGGGGGTCATCTGGGTTCCTGGCGATCACGCGCCGTGGACGACCGGCGCGCGGGCCCTCCGCGGCGAGGCGAAGGACCTCCGTCCGGTCGCGCGTCGCTGCGCCCTCGGGGTGATCGCGCCAGAGGACCCTTCCCCCGTGTGGCAGGGTGGAGGCGGGCCGCATCTCATCACCCCGATGTTCCTTCTCCACGGCTAGAGCGGCTCTCGGCGGCGCCTGGTGCGCTTTCCGGAGGGCCTGGAGCACGGGCGGGCCACGAGAGGGGCCCACCGGAGCGCAGGGCCCGGGGGCGAGCGCGCCAGGCCCGGCCGAGAGCCGCTCGATGGCACGAGTAGTGCAGGCGCCGGAGACGCGGCCGGTGCAGGGGCGGCGAGATCCTGCCGCGGGGCAATCTTTTCGTGGAGGCGACGGATCGGCCACGTCTCGACGGGGGCCCGACGTGCGGGATCGCGAGATTGCGGCGTGCCGTGGATGCGCGAGCTATCGACGTGGCAGCCTCGGGTCTGTATGCAAGGACTCGCGCACCTCCGAGCGAGCGTGGCGCGCTTGTGCGCCGAGGGCGCTGCATATTTCCAGGGGCGCGTCGAGCGCGCTATGGGAGCAGCTCAGAGCACCGTCGCTCGATTGGGTTACTCGATTGAGTTGGTTTCCTTTCAGGCATGTTTCGAAGACAAGTCGTTGGGTTCTCGTGTCGCGGCTGCAAAATTACGGCGACACAGGAAGAAAATGAACTGCAAATTCGCCCCGCGGTGACTGGTTGATCGCTATGACGCTTCATGTTAGGGACATCGTTCAACAGGGGTCTACGGCTGCTTTGATGCGAGAAGTGACCGTCGTCGCATGGCCAATCGAGGAGCGCATCACGCCGTGTCTCGACTCATCGATTGGGCGCTCTGACCCAGAACCCCATTCACCAAGCAAGTCAGCCGCCCGCGGGCCGCTCGCACCGGAGCGCAGCCGCGCGCATCGGAGCAGCCACGCTGCGGTATCGCGGGTGTAGGGTCTGATCGAAAGATCCTGCCGCACCACATCGGACGCAGGGATCGCGGATTTTTGTTCATGATGGGTAAGGAGAAGATGATGAGTTCCACCCGAGGCTACATGAGCGCCAGCGATATTTTGGCCTCCACGCGCGAGATTGTCCCGCTGCTCCGACAGCTCGGCGATCGGACCGAAGCGACCCGCAGGCTGCCGAACGAAGTGGTGGACGCCTTGACGAAGGCCGGGGTCTTTCGGCTGGTGATGCCGAAGGCCTGGGGAGGTCCAGAGGTGGATCCCGTGACGCAGATCCAGGTCATCGAGAACATCGCGCTCGGCGACGCGTCGGCGGCCTGGTGCTCGATGATCCTCTCCGGGAGCGGCTTCTATGCCTCCTACCTGGAGGAGAGCGTGGCGAAGGAGCTCTTCGGTCGCCTCGATGTGCGCGCCGCGGGGAGCTTGAAGTGGACGGGGACCGCCGAGAAGGTGGCCGGTGGCTACCGGGTGACAGGGCGATGGGATTTCGGCAGCGGCGCGCACCACGCCGACTTCATGGCCGCCGGTTGCCAGGTGACGGAGAACGGCAGCCCGGTCCTCACAGAGCACAACATGCCCAAGATCATGTGGGTGCTCATCCCTGGGTCGGAGCTCACCATCGAGGACACGTGGTACACAACGGGGCTCCGGGGGACGGGCAGCGATCCTTACACGACCAAGGATCTCTTCGTGCCGGAGGAGCACGCCTTCAACTTCATGGAGTGCAAGCGAAGCGAGCCGCTGTACCGCTACACCAGCCTCTCCTTGTACCGGATGGTCGGCGTTCAGCTCGGCATCGGCCGGCGCGCGATCGAGGTCGTACACGACCTCGTGCGGGAGAAGAAGGTGTTGCTGACGGGGAGCAGCCTGGGCGACGAGCAATGGGTGCAAATGGCGATCGCCCAGGCAGAAGCGATACTGGGCTCTGCCAAGAGCTACGTGAACGACGTCGTCGGCGACCTGTGGAATACGCTCCAAGCAGGCGACATGCCGTCGCTGGAGCAGCGCGCGAAGGGCGTGCTGATGATAGCTCACGCCGCGGATTCGGCCCGGCGCGTGATGGATAAGATGTGTGATGTGGCGGGTTCCTCCTCGATCTTCCCCTCAAGCCCGCTCGAGCGCCTCAGGCGTGATCTCATCACCGCCAATACGCACTTTTTGTGCCAGCAAAGGCAGTATGCGAGCATCGGTCAGGCGTTGCTGGGTATCGAGCCGGCGTTCCCCTATTTCTGAGCCGGTGCGGCTCTGTCGCGGAGGGGCGTCCGCGGTCCTGCGCGTGGCGGCGCCGCGATCACGGGTGTTGGGCTGCGGGTCCGCCGGGGTGTGGTGTCTTGGGTCATCGCTTCGGGAGTTCAACTTGCTTGGCGGAGCGGGAGAGCGCCGCTCCATGGCTTGAGCTGAGCGGCGCGTAGCTGGCGTTTCGGTGGCTCGCTCTCCCGGCGAGCTCGCCGGAACGGACGCTCGGCGTCCGGAGGTTGTGTGTCGTCGCGAGGTGCTGGCCTGGCCGGCATGGCGCGTTCGCTCGATCGCTCGATAGAGTCCGAGGGAAGTCTGCATGGACAAGGTTGAGGGGTTTCTTCGTGGCGCGCTGGCGGAGCTGTTGAACATCGCGCCGGAGGCCGTCCGCGATGGCGTGCAGTTCCGCGACCAGGGGCTCGACTCTCCCGGGGTGTTGCGCCTGGTCGACAAGCTGTCGACCTGGCTGGGGCGTCCGGTGCCCGCCACTTCGGTCTGGCGCTACAGCACCTTGCGCGCCCTCGCCGGGCACCTCGCGGCGGCGCGCGCCGAGCCGGTCCCCGACGCACCCGGCGCCGCCTCCGCCGCCCCGTCCGACGACGAGCCGATCGCCATCGTCGGCCTCGGGTGCCGCATGCCGGGCGGCATCGCGTCCGCCGAGGCGATGTGGGAGGCGCTGCGTTCGGGCCTCGACGCCGTCATCGAGGTTCCGCCCGATCGCTGGGAGATCGATGCCTGGTTCGACGCCGAGGTCCAGGCCCCTGGCAAGATGACGACCCGGTGGGGCGGGTTCCTCGGCGACGTGGCGAGCTTCGACCCCGGCTTCTTCGGCATCTCCCCGGCGGAAGCCAGGCAGATGGATCCGCAGCAGCGCCTCGCGCTCGAGACCGCCTGGGAGGCGTTCGAGGACGCGCGCGTCGTCCCGACCACGCTCGGCGGCTCCAGGACGGGCGTGTTCTTCGGGGCGATGTGGCAGGAGTACGGGCGCGTCGCGGGCGACGACGCGGCGGCCATCGAGGTGCACTCGGCCGTGGGCTGGGACAACTCCATCATCCCCGCCCGCATCGCCTACCACCTGGGGCTGAACGGCCCGGTGATGACGATCAACACGGCGTGCAGCTCGTCGCTGGTCGCGGTGCACCTCGCCGTGCAGAGCCTCCGGCGCGGGGAGACCGATCTGGTCCTGGCCGGCGGCGTCAGCCTCATGCTGACCCCCCACGCCACGATCGAGATGACCAAGCTGGGCGCGATGAGCCCGGCCGGCCGGTGCCACGCGTTCGACGCGCGCGCCGACGGGTACGTCCGCGGCGAGGGGTGCGGCGCGCTGGTGCTGCGCCGCCTGTCCGACGCGCTCGCCGCCGGCGACCGCATCTACGCGCTCCTGCGGGGCAGCGCCGTGAACAGCGACGGCGCCTCGAACGGGCTCACGGCCCCGAACCCCGATGCCCAGGCCGGCGTCATCCGGACCGCCTGGCAGCAAGCGGGGGTCGCGCCCGGCGAGGTCGCGTACGTCGAGGCCCATGGGACTGGCACCGCCCTGGGCGATCCCATCGAGGCCGCTGGGCTCTCGGCCGTCTTCGCACCGGGGCGCGTCCAGCCGCTGTGCATCGGCTCCGCCAAGACCAACTTCGGCCACCTCGAGGCCGCGGCCGGCGTGACGGGGCTCATCAAGGCGGCCCTGGCGCTGCATCACGGGGAGCTGCCGCCGAGCCTGCATTTCGAGACGCCGAACCCCCACATCGACTTCGAAGCGCTGAAGCTGCAGGTCGTCGACCGCCGGCGAGGCTGGCCGAGCGCCGACCGGCGCTTCGCCGGCGTCAGCAGCTTCGGCTTCGGCGGGACCAACGCGCACGTCGCGCTGCAGGAGGCGCCTTACCGGCGCCAGGCGCTCCTCGCTCTCGCGGCCGACAGCCCGGAGGCGCTCGGCGAGGCGGCGCGGCGGCTCGGCGACGAGCTGGTCGGCGTGGAGACGGACGGCGCGCTGTACGATCTCGAGAGCCGGCAACAGCGGGCCGCGCGGTCCTGCGCGGGCCCGGTCCGCGCCGTGGTCCGGGGGCGCACCGCGGAGGAGCTCCGCGCCGCGCTGCAGGGTCTGGTCGAGGGCAGCTCGAAGCCCTCCGCGATCCCCGACACGAAGCCCCGGCTCGTGTTCTTCTTCTCGGGGCATGGGGGGCAGTGGCTCGGTATGGGCCGCGACCTGATGGCGGGCGAGCCAGCGTTCCGCGCGAGCCTCGAGGCCTGTGACCGCGCCGTTCGCGAGCTCGCGGGCTGGTCGGTGATCGATGCGCTCACGGCCAGCGAGGCGAGCTCGCGGCTCGATCGGACCGACGTGATCCAGCCGGTGCTCTTCAGCCTCCAGGTCGCGCTCGCCCGCACGTTGCAGGCGTGGGGGGTGAGCCCTGATCTCGTGCTCGGCCAGAGCGTCGGTGAGGTCGCCGCTGCCGTGGTGGCCGGCGCCCTGTCGCTGCGCGACGGGGCGCGGGTGATCTGCCGCTGGTCGGCGCTGATCGCGGAGAAGGCCTCGGGGCGCGGCGCGATGGTCGTGGCCGACCTCTCGGCCGCGCAGGCAGAGCGCCTCCTCGCCGGCGGTGGCACGCGCGTGTCCGTGGCCGCCCACCTCTCCCGCGCCCAGGTCTGCCTGGCAGGCCCGATCGACGCCGTCGAGGCGCTGCAGCGCCGGCTCGAAGACGACGGCATCAAGGTCCTGCGCGTCCGGATCGACTACGCCGCGCACAGCGCGGAGATGGAGCCGCTCCTTCCGGAGCTCATGCAGCGGCTCGCCGGCATCGAGCCCAGCGTCCCCGCGATCCCGATGTGGTCCACCGCCGCGGATCGGCTCGTCGACGGGGCCGAGCTCGACGCGCGCTACTGGGCCCGCAACCTGCGCGAGCCGGCGCGGATCGCCGAAGCGATCGAGCGCCTGGCACGGCAGCGCAGCGCGCGCATCGTCGAGGTGGGGCCCCACCCGATCGCGCTGCATCCGATCCAGGCGACGCTGGCGTCCTCGAGCGACGGGCGATCCCTGGCGCTCGCGACCTGCTGGCGCGAGGCGCCCGCGCGGGACGGGCTGGAGGCGCTCCTCGGCGCGCTCTGGTGCGACGGCTTCGACGTCGACTGGGATGCGGTCTGCGGCCGCGGCATGGCTCGCGCGAAGCCCGACCACCCGCTGCCCCTCGTCGTGTCCGGAAAGACCGAGGAGGCCCTGCGGGAGAACGCCGGCCGGCTCGCGGCGCACCTCGAGGGCCGAAGCGAGCTCGCCCTCGCCGACGTGGCCTTCTCGCTGGCGACGACCCGCGCCCACTTCGAGGCGCGCGCGGCGGTGGCGGCGGGCAGCGCGGAGGAGGCGGCCGAGGGGCTCTCGGCGCTGGCCGAGGGGCGAGCGCACAAGGCGGTGGTGCAGGGCGCGGCGGCCCGTGGCGGCAAGCTCGCGGTGCTGTTCACCGGTCAAGGCAGCCAGCGGCCGGGGATGGGCAAAGGCCTTTACGAGGCCTATCCGGTCTTCCGCCAGGCGCTCGATGCGGTGTGCGAGGCGCTGGACGCGCACCTGGACCAGCCGCTGCGGACGGTGATGTTCGCGGAGGCGGGCAGCGAGCTCGGAGCGCTGCTGGAGCAGACGTCGTGGACCCAGCCTGCGCTGTTCGCGCTGGAGGTGGCGCTCTTCCGGCAGTGGCAGGCCTGGGGTGTGCAGCCCTCGGCGCTGGCGGGCCACTCGATCGGGGAGCTGAGCGCGGCGCACGTGTCGGGCATGCTGAGCCTGAGCGACGCGGCGCGGCTCGTCTGCGCGCGCGGGCGGCTGATGCAGGCGTGCGAGCCGGGCGGAGCCATGGTCTCGATGGAAGCATCGGAGGCGGAGGTGGCGCCGGCGCTGGCGGAGTTTGCGGGCCGGGTGGACATCGCGGCGCTCAACGGCCCGCGCCAGACGGTGATCAGCGGCGACGCGGAGGCGGTGCTTGCGCTCTCGGCGCGGTTCGAGGTGCTGGGCCGGCGGACGCGGCGGCTGCGCGTCTCGCACGCGTTCCACAGCGCGCACATGGACAGCATGCTCGCGGCGTTCGAGGAGGAGGCGGAGCGCTGCGAGTTCCTGGCGCCGCAGCTCCGGCTCGTCAGCCACGTCGACGGCGCGGCGGCCGACGAGGCCACGCTGAGGACCCCCGCGTACTGGGTGCGGCAGGTCCGGAAGGCGGTGCGCTTCGCCGATGCGATGAGGTCGCTGCAGGAGCATGGCGTGGGCAGCTACCTGGAGTGCGGGCCCGACGGGGTGCTGGCGGCGATGGGGGCCGCGTGCCTGGCCGAGGGGGCCGAGGGCGTGTTCGTGGCGAGCCTGCGCAAGGACCAGGAGGAAGCGCGCTCGCTGGTGACGGCGCTGGGCCAGCTTCACGTGCACGGCCACGCGCTCGACTGGAAGCAGGTGCTGGCGGGGTACCCCGCGCGGCGCGTGGACCTGCCGACGTACGCCTTCCAGCGGCAGCGCTACTGGCTCGATGTGCCCAGGGTTCGCTCCGACGTGAGCGCTGCGGGGCTGCGGCCTGCGGAGCACCCGCTGCTGGGCGCGGCGACGCGGCTGGCGGACGGCGACGGATCCCTGTTCACGGGCCGGCTGTCGCTCGGCGAGCAGCCATGGCTGCGGGATCACGTGGTGTTCGAGAAGGTGCTGTTCCCTGGCACGGGCATGCTGGAGCTCGCCCTCGCCGCCGCGCGCGCCGTGGGGAGCCGCGCGGTCTCGGAGCTCATCCTGGCGGAGCCGCTCGTGCTGGGCGAGACGGGGGCGCTCCGGTTCCAGCTCTCGGTCGACGCTCCGGACGCCCAGGGGCGCCGCGGCTTCGGGCTCTACAGCCAGCCCGAGGAAGCCCCGGTGGACGGGCCGTGGATCCAGCACGCGACCGGGACGCTGGCCGACGAGGCGCCGGTCGATCACGAGGCGCTCGCCGAGCTCCGGGCGTGGCCGGTGCCGGGCGCCGAGGCGGTGGATCTCTCCGGGTTCTACGATCGGGTCGGGCTGCTCGGCCTCCGCTATGGTCCGGCGTTCCAGGGGCTGGTCGAGCTGTCGCGGCGAGGCTCGACGTTCTTCGGCCGGGTGGTGCTGCCCGAGGCCGTTGCGGGCGACGCGGAGGCGTACGGCGTGCACCCGGCCCTGCTGGACGCGGCGCTCCACACGATGGTCGCGGCGTTCGCCGAGAGATCCCAGGCAGACGAGGTGCCGCTGCCGTTCGCCTGGTCGGACGTGGCGTTGCACGCGACGGGCGCCAGCGAGCTCCGCGTCCGCTTCCAGGTTCAGGAAGAGAGCGCGCAGCAGGTTACCGGGTCGCTGTGCGTGACCGATGCGACGGGTGAGCCCGTCGCCAGCATCGTCGGGCTGGAGGCGCGCAGCGCGACCGCTGAGCAGCTCCGAGGCAAGACCCGCGTCGATGCCCGGCACCTGTACCAGATAGCGTTTCAACCCGTATCCCTGGCCGAGGCGTCCTCGGCAGGGGCCGCCCAGGTCGTGCTCGGCGCATCCCGGGGACAGGCGCCGCTGGCGGACGCGCTGGGCGTCGAGGCGGCGTCGGGTCTCGACGACGTGCTCGCGCGCATCGAACGCGGGGAGACCCCTGCGCGGGTGGTCGTCGACGCGACCTCGGCTGGCCCGAGCGAGCGAGGCCTCGCGGCGTCGGTCCACGAGGCGACGGGGCGGGCGCTGCTGCTCCTGCAAGCGTGGCTCTCGGAGCGTCGCTTCGAGTCGGTTGAGCTCGTCTGGGTGACGCGCGACGCGATCGGCGCGGACGCAGAGGACGGGGTCCAGGATCTCGCGCACGCGCCGCTCTGGGGGCTCCTCCGCACGGCGCGCATCGAGCACCCGGACCGCCGCCTGCGCTCGATCGACGTCGGCGCGGGCCCGCTGAACGGACAGCTCCTGGCGCGAGCGCTGGACGCCGTGGACGAGCCCGAGCTCTCGCTGCGGGGCGACAGCGTGCGCGCTGCCCGCCTCCTGCGCGCGCCGGCGAAGGTGCAGGGGCAGGCGCCCGCCCGTCCCCTGGACCCGCGGGGCACCGTGCTGGTGACCGGCGGAACAGGCGAGCTGGGTCAGGCGGTCGCGACGCACCTGGTGCGCGAGCACGGGGCGCGGCATCTGGTGCTCACGTCGCGCCGGGGGCTCGATGCGCCAGGCGCTCACGAGCTCTTGAAGAGACTCGAGCAGCTCGGCGCGGAGACCGTGACGATCGTCGCGTGCAACGTGTCCGACCGGGCCGAGGTGGCCGGCGTGCTGGCCGGCATCGCCCCGGAGCACCCGCTGACGGCGGTGTGGCACCTGGCGGGTGTGCTCGACGACGGCGTGCTGGTGGCCCAGACACCCGAGCGCTTCTCGCGGGTGCTGGGGCCCAAGGTCGACGGGGCGCTCCACCTGCACGAGCTGACGCAGGGGCTGGATCTGTCGGCGTTCGTGCTGTTCTCGTCGGCGGTTGGGACGCTCGGAGGCGCAGGCCAGAGCAACTACGCGGCGGCCAACACCTTCCTGGACGCCCTCGCGGCGCGCCGGCGCCGTCAGGGGCTTTCCGCGACGAGCCTCGCCTGGGGCTTCTGGACCCCGGCGGGCGTCGGCATGACGGCGCATCTGGGCGAGGCAGAGGTCGCGCGCATGCGCCGCGCGGGCTACGTGCCCATGCCGGTTGGCGAGGGGCTGGAGCTGCTGGACGCCGCGCTGTCGCGGCCGGCGGCGAACCTCGTCCCGTCGCACTTCGACCTGGGCAGGCTGCAGCGCAGCCTGAGCGAGAGCGGCGAGCTGCCCGCGCTGCTCCGGGCCCTGGTGCGGCCAGGCGTGCGCAAGGCGGCGACGGCGACCCAGAGGGCCTCGGCGCTCCGCGAGCGGCTGTCGGCGCTGCCGGAGCCGGAGCGGCTGAGCTCGCTGATCGCGCTGGCGCGGTCGGAGGTCGCCGTCGTGCTCGGCCTGCCGCGCGCCGAGGCCGTCCTGCCCGACCAGGTGTTGAGGGAGCTGGGGCTCGACTCGCTGATGGCGATGGAGCTGCGCAATCGCCTCAGCGCGCAGGCGCAGACGAAGCTGCCGGCGACGCTGGCGTTCGACTACCCGACGCCGCGGGCGATCGCCGAGCTGCTCCTCAAGCAGGCCTTCTCGGAGGTCGAGGCGGCGACGCCCCGCGCACGGCCCCAGCGGAGGGTGCGGGACGACGAGCCGATCGCGATCGTGTCGATGGCGTGCCGGCTGCCGGGGGGCGTCGAGAGCCCGGAGGAGTACTGGCGGCTGCTGTCGGAGGGGCGCGACGCGATCGAGGTGTTCCCGTCGCGGTGGGATGCGCTCTCGGTCTATGACCCCGACCCCGAGGCCGTGGGCAAGAGCTACGTGCGTGAGGGCGGCTTCCTGCGGAATGTCGACCTGTTCGATGCCGGGTTCTTCGGCATCTCGCCGCGCGAGGCGCAGTCGATGGACCCGCAGCAGCGGCTGGTGCTGGAGACGGCGTGGGAGGCGCTGGAGCGGGCCGGCGTGCGCCCCTCGGAGGTGAGCGGGAGCGCCACCGGCATGTACCTGGGCTGGATGGGTTCGGACTACGGCGCCCTCCAGGGTGGCTCCCTGGATGCCCTCGACGGATACCAGATGACGGGGACGCTCGGCTCCGTGACCTCGGGGCGGGTGGCGTACGTGCTGGGGTTGCAGGGGCCCACGATGACCGTGGACACGGCCTGCTCCTCGTCGCTGGTCGCGCTTCACCTGGCCTGCGCGGCCCTGCGCCAGGGCGAGTGCGACATCGCGCTGAGCGGCGGCGTGATGGTGATGACCACGCCGACGACGTTCGTGGAGTTCAGCCGGCTCAAGGCCCTGCCGCGCGACGGGCGGTGCAAGAGCTTCTCTGCGCAGGCCGACGGCGCGATCTGGGCCGAGGGGTGCGCGATGCTGGTGCTCAAGCGGCTGTCGGACGCGCAGCGCGACGGCGACCGGGTGCTGGCGGTGGTCCGGGGCTCTGCGGTGAACCAGGACGGCCGCAGCCAGGGGCTGACGGCGCCGAACGGGCCGTCGCAGCAGCGGGTGATCCGCCAGGCGCTGTCGTCGTGCCGGCTGTCGCCGGAGGACATCGACGCGGTGGAGGCGCACGGGACGGGGACGAGCCTGGGCGATCCGATCGAGGCGGGCGCGCTGGCGGAGGTGTTCGGGCCGGGGCGCGCGCCGGAGCGGCCGGTGTACCTGGGGTCGGCGAAGTCGAACCTCGGCCATGCGCAGGCGGCGGCGGGCGTGGCGGGGGTGATCAAGATGGTGCTGGCGATGCAGCACGAGGAGCTGCCGAAGACGCTGCACGCGGAGGAGCCGAGCCCGCACATCGCGTGGGAAGGCAGCGGGCTGTCGCTGCTGCAGCAGGCGCGTCCGTGGCCGCGCGGCGGCCGTGTGCGGCGCGCGGGCGTGTCGTCGTTCGGCATCAGCGGGACCAACGCGCACGTCATCCTCGAGGAGGCGCCGGCGGTCGAGCCGAAGCCGGCGCCGGCGGAGACAGGGCCTCTGCTCGCGTCGTCGGCCCTGCCGCTCGTGCTGTCGGGGCGAGACGAGGCGGCGCTGCGCGCGCAGGCCGAGCGCTGGGCGAGGTGGCTGAAGGAGCGGCCCGGGTATCGCTGGGCCGACGTGGTGAGCGCAGCGGCGCTGACGCGTGTGCACTTCGAGGCGCGCGCGGCGGTGGCGGCGGGCAGCGCGGAGGAGGCGGCCGAGGGGCTCTCGGCGCTGGCCGAGGGGCGAGCGCACAAGGCGGTGGTGCAGGGCGCGGCGGCCCGTGGCGGCAAGCTCGCGGTGCTGTTCACCGGCCAGGGCAGCCAGCGGCCGGGGATGGGCAAAGACCTTTACGAGGCCTACCCGGTCTTCCGCCAGGCGCTCGATGCGGTGTGCGAGGCGCTGGACGCGCACCTGGACCAGCCGCTGCGGACGGTGATGTTCGCGGAGGCGGGCAGCGAGCTCGGAGCGCTGCTGGAGCAGACGTCGTGGACCCAGCCTGCGCTGTTCGCGCTGGAGGTGGCGCTCTTCCGGCAGTGGCAGGCCTGGGGCGTGCAGGCTTCCGTGCTGGCGGGCCACTCGATCGGGGAGCTGAGCGCGGCGCATGTGTCGGGCATGCTGAGCCTGAGCGACGCGGCGCGGCTCGTCTGCGCCCGCGGGCGGCTGATGCAGGCGTGCGAGCCGGGCGGGGTGATGGTGTCGCTCGAGGCGTCGGAGGCGGAGGTGGCGCCGGCGCTGGCGGAGTTCGCGGGGCGCGTGGACATCGCGGCCATCAACGGCCCGCGCCAGACGGTGATCAGCGGCGACGCGGAGGCGGTGCTTGCGCTCTCGGCGCGGTTCGAGGTGCTTGGCCGGCGGACGCGGCGGCTGCGCGTCTCGCACGCGTTCCACAGCGCGCACATGGACAGCATGCTCGCGGCGTTCGAGGAGGAGGCGGAGCGCTGCGAGTTCCTGGCGCCGCGGATCCCGCTCGTCAGCCACGTCGACGGCGCGGCGGCCGACGAGGCCACGCTGAGGACCCCCGCGTACTGGGTGCGGCAGGTCCGGAAGGCGGTGCGCTTCGCCGATGCGATGAGGTCGCTGCAGGAGCATGGCGTGGGCAGCTACCTGGAGTGCGGGCCCGACGGCGTGCTGGCCGCGATAAGCGCAGACTGCCTGCCCGAGAGCGCGGACGCCGTGCTCGTGTCGAGCCTGCGCAAGGACCAGGAGGAAGCGCGCTCGCTCGCGACGGCGCTGGGCCAGCTCCACGTGCACGGCCACGCGCTCGACTGGAAGCAGGTGCTGGCGGGGTACCCCGCGCGGCGCGTGGACCTGCCGACGTACGCCTTCCAGCGGCAGCGCTACTGGCTCGATGCGCCCAAGGTCCGCTCCGACGTGAGCGCTGCGGGGCTGCGGCCTGCGGAGCACCCGCTGCTGGGCGCGGCGACGCGGCTGGCGGACGGCGACGGATCCCTGTTCACGGGCCGGCTGTCGCTCGGCGAGCAGCCGTGGCTCCGGGATCACGTGGTGTTCGGGAAGGTGCTCTTCCCCGGGGCCGGGATCCTGGAGCTCTCGCTGGAGGCAGCGCGCGCCGTGGGGAGCCGCGCGATCTCGGAGCTCATCCTGGCGGAGCCGCTCGTGCTCGCCGACGCGGGCGCGCACCGGCTCCAGCTCTCGGTCGGCGCTCCGGACGCCCAGGGGCGCCGCGGTTTCGGGCTCTACAGCCAGCCCGAGGAAGCGCCGGTGGACGGGCCGTGGATCCAGCACGCAACGGGGGTGATGAGCGACGAGGCGCCGGTCGACCACGAGGCGCTCGCCGAGCTCCGGGCGTGGCCGGTGCCGGGCGCCGAGCCGGTGGACCTCTCGGGGTTCTACGATCGGGCCGAGGCGCTCGGGCTGCGTTACGGCCCGGCGTTCCAGGGGCTGGTCGAGCTGTCGCGGCGAGGATCCACGCTCTACGGCCGGGTGGTGCTGCCCGGGGCCGCCGCGGGCGACGCGGAGGCGTACGGCGTGCACCCGGCCCTGCTGGATGCCGCGCTGCACACGATCGTCGCGGCGCTCGCCGAGCGGGCGCACGGCGATGAAGCGCCGTTGCCGTTCGCCTGGTCGGATGTGGTGCTGCACGCCGGGGGGGCGAGCGAGCTGCGTGTGCGCTTGCAGCTCCAGGACGAGGGCGGCCAGCAGATCACCGGTTCGCTGTGCGTGACCGATGCGACCGGCGAGCCGGTCGCGAGCATCGCCGGGCTGGAGGCGCGCCGGGTGACCGCCGAGCACCTGCGAGGAGCCGCTCGCGTCGATGCTCAGCACCTCTATCGGGTCGAGTTCCGGCCCGTATCCCTCGTCGAGGCCGCCTCGACGGGGGCCGCGCAGGTCGTGCTCAGCATGGCCGAGGGGCAGGCGCCGCTCGCAGGCGCGCTGGGCGTCGAGGCGGTGTCGGACCTCGACGAGGTGCTCGCGCGCGTCGAGCGCGGGCAGGCTCCAGCGCGGGTGGTCGTCGATGCCACCGCCGCCGGATCGGCTCGGCAGGGCGTCGCGGCGTCGGTCCACGAAGCGGCCCGGCGGGCGCTGCTGATCCTGCAGGCGTGGCTGTCGGAGCGCCGCTTCGAGCCCATCGAGCTCGTCTGGGTCACGCGCGACGCGATCGGCGCGGACGCAGACGACGACGTCCAGGATCTCGCGCACGCGCCGCTCTGGGGGCTCCTCCGCACGGCACGGAGCGAGCACCCGGATCGGCGTCTGCGCCTGATCGACGCCGGCGCCGGCGCGCTCGATGGATCGCTCCTGGCGCGAGCGCTGGATACCGAGGGTGAGCCGGAGCTCTCGCTGCGGGGCGGGCGCGCTCGCGCGGCGCGCCTCACGCGCGTGCCGCCGGGGGGGCAAGGGGGGCTGGCCGCCCCGCGGCTGAACCCCGAAGGGACCGTCCTGATCACCGGAGGGACCGGTGAGCTCGGTCAGGCCGTCGCGACGCACCTGGTGCGCGAGCGCGGCGTCAGGCATCTGCTGCTCACATCGCGTCGCGGCCTCGATGCCCCTGGCGCGCCCGAGCTCGTGCAGAAGCTGAAGGAACTCGGGGCCGAGGCGGTGAGCGTCGTGGCGTGCGACATCTCCGACCGGGCCGAGGTGGCCGGCGTGCTGGCCGGCATCGCCGCCGAGCACCCGTTGACGGCGGTGCTGCACCTCGCGGGTGTGCTCGACGACGGTGTGCTGGTGGCCCAGACACCCGAGCGCTTCGCGCGGGTGCTGAGGCCCAAGGTCGACGGGGCGCTCCACCTGCACGAGCTGACGCAGGCGCTGGATCTTGCGGCGTTCGTGCTGTTCTCCTCGGCGTCGGGCACGCTCGGAACCGCAGGCCAGAGCAACTACGCGGCGGCGAACACCTTCCTCGACGCGCTCGCGGCGCATCGGCTGCGCCGCGGCCTTCCGGCGAAGAGCCTCGCCTGGGGCCTCTGGGCGCAGGCCGGCGTGGGCATGACGGCGCACCTGGGTGAGGCAGAGGTCTCCCGCATCCGGCGCGCCGGGTTCGTGCCGATGTCGGTTCGAGAGGCGCTGCTGCTGCTGGATGCTGCGCTGGCGCGGCCGGAGGCGAACCTCGTCCCGTCGCACTTCGACCTGGGCAGGCTGCAGCGCAGCCAGAGCGACGGCGGCGAGCTGCCCGCGATGTTCCGGGCGCTGGTGCGGCCAGGCGTGCGCAAGGCCTCGTCGGCCTCGCACGAGGCCTCAGCGCTCCGCGAGCGGCTGTCGGCGCTGCCGGAGCCGGAGCGGCTGAGCTCGCTGATCGCGCTGACGCGGTCGGAGGTCGCCGTCGTGCTCGGCTTGCCGCGCGCCGAGGCCGTCCTGCCCGACCAGGTGTTGAGGGAGCTGGGGCTCGACTCGCTGACGGCCGTGGAGCTGCGCAATCGCCTCAGCGCTCAGGCGCAGACGAAGCTGCCGGCGACGCTGGCGTTCGACTACCCGACGCCGCGGGCGATCGCCGAGCTGCTCCTCAAGCAGGCCTTTTCGGAGGTCGAGGCGGCGACGCCCCGCGCACGGCCCCAGCGAAGGGTGCGGGACGACGAGCCGATCGCGATCGTGTCGATGGCGTGCCGGCTGCCGGGGGGCGTCGAGAGCCCGGAGGAGTACTGGCGGCTGCTGTCGGAGGGGCGCGACGCGATCGAGGTGTTCCCGTCGCGGTGGGATGCGCTCTCGGTCTATGACCCCGACCCCGAGGCCGTGGGCAAGAGCTACGTGCGCGAGGGCGGCTTCCTGCGGAACGTCGATCTCTTCGACGCCGGGTTCTTCGGCATCTCGCCGCGCGAGGCGCAGTCGATGGACCCGCAGCAGCGGCTGGTGCTGGAGACGGCGTGGGAGGCGCTGGAGCGGGCGGGCGTGCGCCCCGCGTCGTTGAGCGAGAGCGCCGCCGGCGTGTACCTGGGCGCGATGGGCTCGGACTACGGCGTCCTCCAGAGCGGAGATCTGGAGGCGCTGGACGGGTACTGGGGAACAGGGAGCGCCGGGAGCGTGATCTCGGGCCGGGTGGCGTACGTGCTGGGGTTGCAGGGGCCAGCGCTCACCGTGGATACCGCCTGCTCCTCGTCGCTGGTGACATTGCATCTGGCCTGCACGGCCCTGCGTCAGGGCGAGTGCGACATCGCGCTGAGCGGCGGCGTGATGGTGATGACCACGCCGGCCACGTTCGTGGAGTTCAGCCGGCTCAAGGCCCTGCCGCGCGACGGGCGGTGCAAGAGCTTCTCCGCGCGGGCCGACGGCGCGATCTGGGCCGAGGGGTGCGCGATGCTGGTGCTCAAGCGGCTGTCGGACGCGCAGCGCGACGGCGATCGGGTGCTGGCGGTCATCCGGGGCTCTGCGGTGAACCAGGACGGCCGCAGCCAGGGGCTGACGGCGCCGAACGGGCCGTCGCAGCAGCGGGTGATCCGTCAGGCGCTGTCGTCGTGCCGGCTGACGCCGGAGGACATCGACGCGGTGGAGGCGCACGGGACGGGGACGAGCCTGGGCGATCCGATCGAGGCGGGCGCGCTGGCGGAGGTGTTCGGGCCGGGGCGCGCGCCGGAGCGGCCGGTGTACCTGGGATCGGCGAAGTCCAACCTCGGCCATGCGCAGGCGGCGGCTGGCGTGGCGGGGGTGATGAAGATGGTGCTGGCGATGCAGCACGAGGAGCTGCCGAAGACGCTGCACGCGGAGGAGCCGAGCCCGCACGTCGCGTGGGAAGGCAGCGGGCTGTCGCTGCTGCAGCAGGCGCATCCGTGGCCGCGCGGCGGCCGTGTGCGGCGCGCGGGCGTGTCGTCGTTCGGCATCAGCGGGACCAACGCGCACGTCATCCTCGAGGAGGCGCCGGCGGCCGAACCGAAGCCGGCGCCGGCGGAGACAGGGCCTCTGCTCGCCTCGTCGGCCTTGCCGCTCGTGCTGTCGGGGCGCGACGAGGCGGCGCTGCGCGCGCAGGCCGAGCGCTGGGCGAGGTGGCTGAAGGAGCGGCCCGGGTATCGCTGGGCCGACGTGGTGAGCGCGGCGGCGCTGCACCGGACGCACTTCGAGGCGCGCGCGGCGGTGCTGGCGGGCAGCGCGGAGGAGGCGGCCGAGGGGCTCTCGGCGCTGGCCGAGGGGCGCGGCCACGCGTCGGTCTCGGTGGGCAAGGCGCGGGCGCCGGGCAAGGTGGTGTTCGTGTTCCCGGGCCAGGGCAGCCAGTGGCTCGGGATGGGCCGGGCGCTGCTGGAGCAATCGGCGGCGTTCGCGGAGGCGGTGGAGGCGTGTGACGCGGCGCTGAAGCGGTGGACGGGCTGGTCGGTGGCGGCGATCCTGCGCGGCGAGCAGGGCGAGGAGCTTCCGCCGTTCACGCGGGTGGACGTGGTGCAGCCTGCGCTGTTCGCGATGAGCGTGGGGCTCGCGGCGGCGTGGCGGTCGCTGGGCGTGGAGCCCGCGGCGGTGGTGGGGCACAGCCAGGGCGAGGTGGCGGCGGCGGTGGTCGCGGGCGCGCTGTCGCTGCAAGACGGGGCGCGGGTGGTGGCGCTGCGCAGCCAGGCGGTGCGCAAGTGCGCGGGCAAGGGCGGCATGGTGCTGGTGGAGCGGCCCGTGTCGGAGGTGCAGGGGTACATCGAGCGGTTCGGCGAGGCGCTGTCGATCGCCGCGGTGAACACGGCGAGCTCGACGGTGGTGTCGGGCGACGCGCGGGCGGTCGACGAGCTGGTGGCGAGCTTGCAGGCGAGGGAGGTGTTCTGCCGGAAGGTGAACGTCGACTACGCCTCACACAGCGCGCACATGGATGAGCTGCTGCCGGAGCTGGCATCGCAGCTCGCGTCGCTGGAGCCGAGGCCGTCGACGATACCGTTCTACTCGACGGTGACGGGCGCGCTGCTGCGCGACGACGAGGCGCTGGACGGGGAGTACTGGTGCCGGAACCTGCGCCTGCCGGTGCGGCTGGACAAGGCGCTGGTGGAGCTCTTGGCCGACGGCCACGGGGTGTTCGTGGAGGTGAGCGCGCACCCGATCCTGGCGATGCCGCTCACGACGGCGTGCGCCGAGGCGCAGGGCGTGGTGGTGGGCAGCCTGCAGCGCGGCGAGGGCGGGCTGTCGCAGCTCAGCGGGACGCTGGGCGCGCTGCACGTGCAGGGGTACGAGGTGGACTGGAAGCGGCTGTTCGGCGGCCAGGACGCGAGGCACGTGGACCTGCCGACGTACGCTTTCCAGCGGCAGCGCTACTGGCTCGAAGCGTCCAAGGCGCGCTCGGACCTGAGCTCGGCTGGCCTGAGGACGGCCGAGCACCCGCTGCTCGGCGCGGCGACGCGGGTGGCGGACACCGACGGCTACCTGTTCACAGGCCGGCTGTCGCTGCGCGAGCGGCCGTGGCTGAGGGATCATGCCGTGTTCGGGAAGGTGCTCTTTCCCGGCACGGGGATGCTGGAGCTAGCGCTGACGGCGGCGCGGGCGGTGGGCGGCGGCGCGGTCTCGGAGCTGATCCTGGCCGAGCCGCTGGTGCTGAGCGAGACCGAGGCGCGCCGGGTGCAGCTCTCGGTCGAGGCGCCGGACGCGCAGGGCCGGCGCGGCTTCGGGCTGTACAGCCAGCCCGAGGAGGCGCCCGAGGACGCCCCGTGGGTGCAGCACGCAACAGGCACCCTGACCAATGATGCGATCGAGGACGCGGATGCGTTCGAGGAGCTTCAGACGTGGCCCGTGCCCGATGCCGAGGAGGTCGACCTCTCGGGGTTCTACGAGCGACTCGAGGAGCAGGGGGTCCATTACGGCCCATCGTTCCAGGGGCTCATCGAGCTGTCCCGACGAGGGAGCGTGTTCTACGGCCAGGTGGCGCTGCCCGAGGCCGTGGCGGACGGCGCCGAGGACTACGGAGTGCATCCGACGCTGCTCGATGCAGCGCTGCAGACCCTCGGAGCAGCCATCGAGCCACGCTCGCAGAGCGACGCGATCCTGATGCCGTTCGCCTGGTCGGAGGCGGTCTTGCTCGCCAGGGGGGCGAGCGCGCTGCGGGTGAGGTTCGAGCTCCGGGAGCAGGGCGCACAGCAGGTCACCGGCTCGCTCTTCCTGGCCGACGCGGCAGGCGAGCCGGTCGCGAGCATCCATGAGCTGAAGGTGCGTCGCGCGACAGCGTCGCAGCTTCGAGAGGCGACGCGGGTTGGCGCCCAGCACCATCTGTACCGGGTCGAGCTCCAGCCCGTGGGCCTCGCGGAGCCTCCGCCGTCGAACGTCGCCCAGGTCGTGCTCCGCTCTTCTCCTGGCCAGTCGCCGCTTGCGGATGCGCTGGCGGCGGAGACGGTCTTTGACCTCGATGAGGTGATCGCTCGTCTCGATCGGGGCGCCGACTCCCCCGTACGCGTGGTGGTCGACGCTACCGTCGTCGACCCAGGGGATCAGGGCGTCGTGGCGTCGACCCACGAGGCGATGCGACGGGCGCTCCTGCTCCTGCAAGCGTGGCTGTCGGACCGGCGCCTCGAGTCCATGGAGCTTGTGTGGGTCACACGCGGCGCGCTCGGCACGGATGCCGCCGATGGCGTCCAGGATCTGGTGCACGCGCCGCTGTGTGGCCTCCTTCGCACGGCGCGCAGCGAGTATCCTGACCGCCGGCTGCGGCTGATCGACGTTGGGTCCGACGCTCTGGATCCACAGCTCCTGGCGCGGGCGCTGGCGACCACGGCCGAATCCGAGCTCTTGCTGCGGAGCGGCGCTGCGCGGGCTCCGCGCCTCGTGCGCGCGCAGCCGCTGGAGGAGCAGGCGACCGCCCGTCCGTTGAATCCGGAGGGCACCGTGCTGGTGACCGGCGCCACCGGCGGACTGGGACACACCGTGGCGCGGCATCTGGTGCAGAAGCACGGAGCGCGGCACCTGGTGCTCACGTCGCGCCGGGGTCTGGAGGCCCCCGGTGCTCCCGAGCTGGT
>NZ_JBBMOX010000001.1:6727500-9900425 GCF_051369805.1 Sorangium sp. So ce1036 | reverse complement strand
CCTCCAGGACGCGGACCTTCATCGAACTCAGCATAAATTCGACAATTACGGTCGAGCAAACAAGGAGCGGAAGAATCCATGAGACGGACAAGTGAGCATGAGATTCAAGCTGTGCTTCGTCTTGATGGTCCCGAGCGATTCCGCCACTTTGTGAAGCGTGTTGCGGACGACCAGATAGCATGGGGGCTCTGGCAAGATGGATGGGCACTCATGGCCAATGCAGACGGCTGCCAGGTGTTTCCTCTCTGGCCAGCTCGGGAATATGCTGAGATTCATCGGGAGGGAGAATGGGCAGCCTACGAAGCACGAAAGATTCCTCTTGCTGACCTTCTGGATGAGTTGCTTCCGAGATTGGCAGAAAGTGGTATTCTGCCGGGTGTGTTTCCCACGCCCAGCGGAAAGGGCGTGACACCGGGCTCGGAAGAACTGGCAGGTGCTCTGAGGAAGGAATTGGAGAATTATGAATAATCCATGTTCCTGGAGAGTGCGACGTTTGCCCCGGTTGAACGCTCTGTTTGCCCTCAATCGTCTTTGGTTCTCTACTTGTCGAGGCGTCGACGAGTGACCAGGTATCACTGTTGCCGAGCACGCTCTTTGATGGGCGTGCGAGCCGGCTCCGTGATGGCGTGCTGGGATTTGGAGAGGCGGCGCTCGGGGTGCATGCGCCGATCAACCTCAGCCTGTACCGTACACTGGGCTTAATCCGACGAACTACGTCGACCAGAACGGGATGTGGCTCGAGTCGGCATGGGACGCCTTCAGTCTGGCGACGGGCGTGGTGTCGCTGGTCGTAATCGCCCAGCCATCGCCATGGGCGCGACCCCTTGCGGCGATCGTCGGGGTCGACGATACTGGGCGCGGGCGGCGACTACCTGCGGTCCGAGCGGACCCGGCGGGCACGAGAGAGCCGGCGAGGTGCTCCCCTCCGGCACCCCGGTGGCGAGGATCGAGATCCGCGTCGTTCAGGGCGCGCCGGCATCGCCGACGGCCGGAGCAGCGGGCGACGAGCGCGCCCACGCGTCGGGCAGCAGCTCGTCCAGCCGTTCACGCGGCCAGCCTCCCTGCAGCTTGCCGAGCACGTCTGTCGCCCAGGCGAGCGGGTTGACTCCGTGCATCCGGCACGAGCCAAATAGCGTGTAACCGACGGCGAGGCGTTCAGCTCCCTTGTCCGAGCCTGCGAACAAGTAGTTCTTCCTCCCGAGCGCCACGGATCTTAACCGCCGTTCGACTTCATCGTTGTCGATCTCGAAGCGCCCATCCGTGAAGCAGCGCCGCCACGCTGCCTCCTGGTTGATCGCGTACTGGGTTGCGATGTAGAGCGGTGTATTCGGCACGAGCCGCAGGTGCAGCTCTTGAATCCACTCATACAGCTTGTCGACCACGGGGATCGACAGCTCGTGCCGGCGCGCCAGGCGTGCCTCCGGGGAGAGCGCCTCGGCTTTGCAGGCCGCTTCGATGCGGTAGGTGGCCTTGAAGTACGCGAGCGCCACGGCGGCCCGTGCGTCGCCACCCTTCGCCGCCTTCTCGAACTTCGCGCGGATGTGCATTCCACAGCCGAGCCGGCGCTCCTCGGGCACGATCACCTCACCCTCGTCGTCTCCGCGCAACATCGCGCCGTACCCGGCGTAGCCATCACCCTGCAGGTAGCCGGTGAAGCCCTGAAGCAGCGCCGCCGGATGCTTTGCCCTCCAGTCCGGTGCGTACACGAACGACACCAGCTCGGCCCCGACGAAGCCCCAGATGTGCCCTCTCTTGACCCCCGCTGGATGATCCCGATCCAGCACGCGCATTCCCGTGTCGTCGGCGCGCAGGTAATACGAGCCCAGCACGCGCTCCTGAATCCGCTTCGCCACAGCGCTCGCGAGCTTCGCCGACAGCGCCGTGTTCTTGTCGCGCAGATCGACCAGCAGCCCGAGCACCAGCTCGATGAGCTCCGAGAGCTGGCCGGCAGCCGCGAGCTGCTCCAGCTTACGTCGCACATCCGCCAGATCGGCGGGCAGCGCAGCATGGGACGGATGGGGACTGGTCAGCGGGCGCGCTGGATATCGAGCCCGCGCGCATCCATCAAGCCTTGCTTCGACGCGTCGATGTATCTCACGCCAAGTCTCCAGCGCTTGCGCCGTAAAGCCTGCGACAGGTCGAGCCCTTCGAGCATCAGCGACAGCTCGGCTGCCTCGACCTCGATGTGGGTCGCTCCTTTGGGCAGGTCGCGGGCGAGGTGGAAACGGCCACGGGCGAGTTTTTTTTTGCAAAAATGGCGTATCCAGTGCGATCCCGAACGCGCCGGGCGAGGTCCGCGTGCTCGGCGGGGGGACGAAGCGCTCGACCTCCGACGACGTGGAGCTCAACGTCTACAAGGTGCCGTCCACGGCCGCCGACTGGAGCGGCGCGCAGCGCGTGGCGACCGCCAGCCTGGGCGCCGGCTTCGAAGGGGCGTACCAGGTCACCGGCACCGGCATTCGCCTCGATCCGGGCGACTTGCTCTACTTCGAGCTGAAGTCCGACTCGCCGGTGGATCCCGAGCGGGTCGGCTGGGAGCCCTTCGTCGAGTACACGCGCTACAGCCGGCCGGACCCGGACGCCGAGGTGTACGTGGAGGGGGCCGTGCTCGGGTGCGGCCCCTCCGAGGAAGATCCGGAGGCGATCGTCTGCGAGATCGAGGACGATCCGACGCCGGAAGATCCGGTGCCCGTGAGCTTCATCGTGCAGCAGCCGGAGGTGAACGTCGCGGTCTTCCTGTGGCAGGCCGGCGCGCCGACCGTCCCGGTGACGGCGGAGAGCTCGACCAGCGCGGGCACCTTCATGAAGGGCCCGACGGAACATCCGGTGTGCGCCCTGGTGCAGGGCGTCCACAAGCTGTTCTCGAAGACGTGCCTTGGCCCCGCGGCGACGGGTCCGGTCGCGCTCGACCCGCCGGTCGGCATCACGCCGGGGGAGCCCATCTACTTCACCCTGATCTCCAGGTCGCCCATCACGTGGGTCGGAGGATTGCCCGGCATCGGGCAGGTGTCCTGGGATCCCTCGACCGGAGGGGACCTCGCGCCCGTCAACGTCCGCTGGCTGGATCCCGACTTCGGCGACACCGAGGCTCCGGCGCCCACGCACGACATGATGGCGGGTGGCTATCACCGGTGGTCGTTCGGCGACTACCGCGGCGACCAGGCCTTCAGCGAGCCTGCGCTCCAGTACGCGAACGTGAGCGACGACGCGTCGCCCTTCTTCTTCGCGACCATCTCCCGCGTGGGGGTGCCTGGTGGCGCCGGTCCCGTGTACGGCACGCGGGGTCAGAGCAGCTTCGTGGGGCGCGGGCTGTTCTCGCCCGGGCGCACGAAGGCGGGCCGCGGCTTCTCGGGGAGCGCGGGCATCCAGGCGCTGCGGCTGTCCGATACGTGGAGCTACGGCCTGGACGCCAGCGCTTTCAACCTGAACCTCGGGATCGGCGCGGCCGATACCACGGGTGAGGTCGAGTTCCTCGACATGAACGGGGACAACTTGCCCGATCTGGTGACGCGCGACGGCGTCCTGTTCAACACCGGCAGCGGCTTCACCGAGAAGCGCGCGGTCGACTTCGACGAGTTCCGTGAGGTCGACCAGGAGAGCATGCGCTTCAAGGTGAGCATGTCGCTCGGCGGCAACGACGAGAAGGACCAGGCGGTCCCGGACACGGACACGCGCGGTCGGACGCGCGCGGTCATGTCCACGAGCTTCTCCGTCGGGCTCGACTACGCGGTGAGCTCCGCGAAGACGGAGCTGCTCGACATCAACCAGGATGGCCTGCCGGACCGCGTCTCCTTCACTCCTGCGGGCGGGAGCCCCGTCGTG
Organism: Sorangium sp. So ce1036; assembly: GCF_051369805.1. NCBI lineage: Bacteria > Pseudomonadati > Myxococcota > Polyangiales > Polyangiaceae > Sorangium > Sorangium sp. So ce1036. The sequence continues at coordinate 9,896,603 of NZ_JBBMOX010000001.1, read as the reverse complement.
CGCCTCAACACCGGCTACGGTCTCACGGCGCCGATCGTGTGGTCGAATCCGGACTGGAGCTCCGGCCGCTTCGGCCTCCGCGAGGACGTGCTGAATGATATCAACGTGATGGACGTCGCGACCGGCCCGAACGCGGCGCGCTACGAGGACACCGGCTCGCTCAGCGCAGGCGTCTCGGTCGGCGCGTCGTTCAGCGCAGGCGTCTTCGGAGGCGGCGGGCACGTCGGCGCGGGGTACGTCTACAGCCTCAACCGGCAGGCGGTGGACTTCATCGACATCAACGGCGATGGCCTGCTCGACTGTCGGTGATCATCGCGTCCCGCGTCCGATCGGTGAAGACCGCGGCCGCGTGATCGCCAGCGTTCACCGTTCACCGCCCGCACCACCTGCGCCGATCTGGGCCCCGCTCGCCTCCGCAGCGTAGACGTTGGGCCCGCCGAAAAGTCGAAGGCCCGAGGGCTGCCACCCTCGGGCCTTCTGGAGCTCCGCCTTGTCGGAGTCCCCCACCCTCATCACAAGCCGGGCTCCAGGTCCAGAAATCGGCGGCATGGAGCTCGTTGCCTTCGTCCACCTACCGCCTCGCCCTCTGCGCCTGCTGCCGCGTCCAGCTTCGCCTCTGCCGTCGCTGCGATCGCGGCCAGCGCCTCTGCCTCGACTGCCGCCCGCTCCGGCGTCGTGAGTCGCTCCGCCGCGCCGGCGCCGCCTATCGGACCCGGCTTCGCGCTCGCCGCCTCCATGCCGCTCGCCAGGCCCGGTACCGCGAGCGGCAGCGGGACAAGTTCTCGGCGCAGAAAGTGACGCATCACAGGGTGACGGAAGCCGCGGCCGCGTCGATGTCCCAGGTCGCGCCGGAGATCACCCCCGGCCGAAAGGACAACGATGACGATCGGATCCGAGATGTCGGCCGCTGCTCGCTCTGCGGAGCGCGGCTTCCACACTGGGCCATGCGCGAGCGGCGCGCTCGGCCAGCTCTCCACCGACGCGCTCCCCGCGTCCCACGAGGGCCACCGCGGTGACGGGAGGTGGCGGTGATCGCCAAGGAGAAGGAGGCCGAGATCCTGCGCCTCTACCACGGCGAAAAGTGGCCCGTTGGCACCATCGCCGGCCAGCTCGGGCTGCACCACACCACCGTGCAGCGCGTGCTCGGGCAAGCGGGCGTCGACCCGAAGGTCGTCGCGCCGCGCCCGTCCATGGTCGACCCGTTCGTGCCGTTCATCGTCGAGCAGCTCGGCAAGTATCCCTCGCTGCGCTCGAGTCGCCTCTTCGTCATGCTCAAGGAGCGCGGTTATCCGGGCGGTCCGGATCATCTGCGCCGGGTGATCTGCCGCCTCCGCCCCAAGAAGCCGGCCGAGGCATTCCAGCGGCTCCGCACGCTGCCCGGCGAGCAAGCGCAGGTCGACTGGGCGCACTTCGGCAAGCTGGCTATCGGCCGGGCTCGGCGACCGCTCTGGGCCTTCGTCATGGTGCTCAGTTACTCGCGGCGGATCTTCCTGCGCTTCTTCCCGGGCGCGGCGATGCCCTTCTTCGTGCGCGGGCACGTCGAGGCGTTCGCCGAGTTCGACGGTGTTCCACGCGTGCTGCTCTACGACAACCTCAAGAGCGCCGTCGTGGAGCGCCACGGCGACGCGATCCGGTTCCACCCCATGCTGCTGGATCTCTCGGCGCATTACCGCTTCGAGCCGCGCCCCGTCGCCGTCGCCCGCGGTAACGAGAAGGGCCGCGTCGAGCGCGCCATCCGCTACGTCCGCGAGGCGTTCTTCGAGGCCCGGACCTACGCCGACCTTGACGATCTCAACCGACAAGCGGCCGAGTGGACCAGCTCCGCGGCGCTCGATCGCTCCTGGGTCGAGGACCGCGCCCGCACCGTGCGCCAGGCCTTCGACGATGAGCGCAGCGTCCTCTTGCAACACCCCGACACGCCGTTTCCGGCCCACGAGCGCGTCGAGGTCGAGGTTGGAAAGACCCCCTATGCGCGCTTCGATCTCAACGACTACTCCGTCCCCCACGACCGGACGCGCCGCACGCTGGTCGTCTTCGCCGACCTCGAACAGGTGCGCATCGCCGACGGCAACGAGATCGTCGCGACCCACGCCCGTTCGTGGGATCGCGGTCAGCAGATCGAGCAGCCTGAGCACATTCAGCGCCTCGTCGATGAGAAGCGCCGCGCCCGCGAGCACCGCGGCCTCGATCGCCTTGCCCGCGCCGCCCGCAGCAGCCAGGCCTTCCTTCGCGTCATCGCCGAGCGCGGCGACAACGTCGGCAGCGCGATCGCCCGGCTTCTGCAGATGCTCGACGCCGTCGGCGCCGCAGAGCTCGAAGAGGCCCTCGTCGAGGTGCTCGAGCGCGACACGATCCACGTCGGTGCCGTCCGCCAGGTGATCGACCGCCGCCGCTCCGAGCGCTGCCTGCCCCCTCCGGTCTCGATCCCCGTCACGCGCGGCCAGCACGCCAACGTCGTCGTCACGCCGCATTCACTCGCCACCTACGACGCCCTGAAGAAGGACTCGACGCTATGACCGACCTGACGCCCATCGAGACCAAGTCCCGCCTCAAGAGACTTGGTCTCTTCGGCCTGCTCGCCTGCTTGGATGAGCTCGCTGACAAGCCCTGGCTTCACGAGGTGCTCGCCATCGAGGAGCGCGAGCGGCACAAGCGCAGCCTCGAACGCCGCCTCAAGAACTCCCGCGTCGCCACCTTCAAGCCCATGAGCGACTTCGACTGGTCCTGGCCCAAGAAGATCGACCGCGAGGCCGTCGACGACCTGTTCGCCCCCGGTTTCGTCGCCACCGGCCACAACGCCGTGCTCGTCGGCCCCAACGGCGTCGGCAAGACCATGATCCTCAAGAACGTCGCCCACCAGGCCGTCGTCCGGGGCCACACGGTCCGCTTCTCGACCGCGAGCGACATGCTCGCCGACCTCGCCGCGCAGGAGTCCTCGGCCGCGCTCGCGCGAAGGCTGCGCCGCTACACGGTCCCCGCGCTTCTCTGCATCGATGAGGTTGGCTACCTCTCCTACGATAGCCGCTACGCCGACCTGCTCTTCGAGGTCGTCACCCGTCGCTACGAGGCGCACAGGCCGATCCTGCTCAGCACGAACAAGGCCTTCTCCGACTGGGGCCAAGTCTTCCCGCACGCCGCGTGCGTCGTCACGCTCGTCGACCGGCTCGTGCACCGCGCCGAGGTGATCGAAATCGAGGCCGAGAGCTACCGGCTCAAGGAAGCCAAGGAGCTGAGCGCCCTCCGCACCAAGCAGCGCCGCGCCAAGAAGCGCTGAGCCGCCTCTTTCCCGGGATACCTCACCGGCATCGGACGTGGATTTCACCGGTGAACTTCACCGGCAGCCGACACGATCTTCACCGGCATCGACTGCGGATTTCACCGGTGAACTTCACCGAATTCCCGCGGGTTGCCGGGATCATCAACAGCTCGACCACGTGAGCCGCCTGCCCGAGCCGAAGGCCGGACAGGAGGAGCCCGGAGCGGAGCCCGGAGAGCAGCCGCTCCACGTGAAGCTGAACCTGGGCGATCGCTTCGACGCCGAGCGGACGTGGCCGCTCCCGCAGTGGCCGGTCGCTGTGAGAGACGAGTTCTCGAGCCTCGGCACGAGGATCCTGGAGAAGGTGGACGGCGGGGACGGCAACCCCGAGGCGCTGAGCTTCAGCACCTCGCGCGACTACAGCGCGACGTTCGACGCCGAGATCTGCGTCTTCTTCGTCTGCGGCAGCGTCTACGGCTTCTACAACGACACGGCGGGCGGCAGCGACGTGGCCTGGCGTGACGTCGACGGCGACGGGCTGGTCGATCACGTCGCCAAGGTCGACGGCCAGGCCGAGGTCTACGTCAAGCTGAACCAGCTCGGGAGGGCCAACCTCCTCAAGGCCGTCAATCGCCCCTTCGACGGCAGGTTCGAGCTCGACTACGAGCGTTATGGCAATGAGGTCGGCGACGAGGCGGAGCCGAGCGTCGACCTGCCGGGGAACAGCTACGCGCTCGTCGGGATCCGCTCGATGGACGGCCGTGGCCAGACGCTGGCGCAGGCCGTGGACTACACGGCGCCGGCGGGCGGGGGCGCGCGCGCGCAGACGGGGAAGTACGATCGCGTCGAGCGCGAGGACTACGGCTCGTCGATCGTGACGGTGACGCGGGGCGAGGAGGGCAGCACGGGCGACGGCTCGCAGATCGAGACGTGGTACTACAATCAGGACTACTACCGTCGTGGGCTGGTTCATCAGACGAGCGAGCGAGGGGTCTCGGAGAGCGGCGATCCCATCCCCTACACGCGCCAGACGTTCACGTACGAGGACCCGACGCCCGGCGGGGTGAGCGTGCAGGCGAAGCCGGAGCCCCTCGTGGGCTCGTTCTTCCCCGCGGAGACGCATCGCACGACGGCGTGGTTCGAGGGCGAGGCGACGGCGCAGAAGTCCACGGAGGAGCGGCGGACCTGGCGCTTCGACCACGGCGGCCTCGATACGCTCTTCCTGAGCGCCGACGAGGGCGCCGCGGACGACCTGTTCTATGAGGTCGAGTACGACACGCGGGGCTTCGGCTATTCGAGCTCCGGCGAGCTGTACCTCGCGCAGCCGAGCAGGGTGGTGGCGCGCAGCGGGAGCGCGTCGGGTACCGTGCTGCGCGACCGGCGGGCCACCTATCATCCGACGACGGGCGCGCTCGAGACGTTCAGCCATCACATCACCGGAGGTGGCATTCCGGGCTCCACCGCGACGTACAACGACGCCGCGAGCACGGTCACGATCGAGCGGGACGACTTCGGCAACATCGCGAAGGTGACCGACCCGAACTCGTACGAGCTCACCTACGGCTACGACGGGACGGGGATCTACAGGACGAGCATCACCGACTCGTTCGGCTACGAGTCGGAGAGCCGCCCGAACTACCTGTTCGGTGCCGTCGCCACCACGACCGACCTGAACGGCCACGACACGAGGTACAAGTACGATGCGTTCGGCCGGCTTGTCGCGGTGTGGGGGCCGAGCGACTTCGTGGCGGATCCCGTCGCGCAGGAGGGCGTGGTCCCCACGCTGCGCGCCGTGTACGGGCTGCAGCCGGGGGCTTCTGCCGCGCCGTTCTGGGCGATCATGGGTCACAAGGACGTGTCCCGCAACGCGCCCACGGTCCCGCCTCATCAACACGACTACGTCGAGACGGTCATCTTCATCGACGGCTTCGAACGCGTCATTCAGACGAAGAAGGATCTGGAGAAGGACTTCGGCGATCACACCGAGGTCGGGATGACCGTCAGCGGCCGCCTCGTGTTCGACGAGCGCGGGCGCCGGAAGGCGCAGGGGCATCCCGTCTTCAGCACGGAGGCCGCCACCGTCCTGGTGGATACCCCGGCGATGAGCCCCGAGTGCGACGACGATCTCTTCACGAGGTGGGAATACGACGTCCTCGGGCGCGTGACCAGGCTGACGACGCCCGCCGATCCGGAGGACGTCGAGAGGAGCTGCGTCGAGGTCAACACGAGCTACGGCTTCGGGCCGGATCAGGACGGAGTCCTGCGCTTCCGTACGACGGTCACGGCGCCCGACGACGCGATGACCGTCCAGCACCGGGACGTCATGGACCGCGTCGTCGAGATGATCGAGCGCGCGAATCCAGCGGACGGGACGCCGATCCTCACCCAGTATCGCTACAACGCCGTGAGCGATCTGGTGGAGGTGGAGGACGCCGGGGGCAACGTCACGACCGCGACGTACGACACGCTCGGACGCATGGTGAGCCTGGACAGCCCAGACGCCGGGCTGATCGAGTGGGCGTACGATCGGGTCGGCAACCTGCGGGAGAAGCAGACCGCGAAGCTGCGGGAGCTCTCGCAGCGCATCACCTACGAGTACGACTTCAATCGGCTGCGGCAGGTGACGTATCCGACGAGCACGTCGCGGGTCTACACCTACGGGGGTCCTGAGCTCGCGGGCGACGAGAACGGGAACGTCGCCGGGCGCGTGATGGCGGAGACCAGCGAGGCCGGCGAGCGCACGTTCCTTTACGACCGGCACGGCAACCGGGTGCAGATCGAGGCGACGTTCCACCGGCTGCGTGAGCCGCACCGCGGTCCGTACCGCTACCAGGTGCAGCATCAGTTCGACGCGTTCGGACGGGTGCTGCGCATCCGGTTCCCCGACCTGCGGGTCGGGCCGAATCCCGATCAGGAGCCGCTCGGCGACCCGAGCCGCGAGGTGATCAGTTACAGCTATGACGCTGGAGGCAACCTCAAGAGCATCGTCGGGCTGAACACGCAGATCAACGAGCAGCACCCCGACGAGTCGCCGAACACCATCTACCTGGCGCACCTCGGGTACGACGAGCTCGGGCAGAAGGTCCGGCTCATCGCGGGCAACTTCATCGAGACGACGTACGAGTACAAGCCGCGCTCGCGCAGGCTCGCCCACGTCAACGCGGACCACCGCGATCCGTTCCTGCGCCAGCAGAACAAGCCGGCGAGGCCGTTCCAGCGGCTCAGCTATACGTACGACGAAGATGGGAACGTGACCGAGCTGCGGAACGACGCGCCGTTCGACAACCAGATGAACGGGAGCGTGCTCGTCGGGAATCTGCTTCACAGCTACCAGTACGATGCGCTGGACCGCCTGACGCAGGCGTCCGGCGTGGTGCAGACCCGGAACGACTGGAGGTACCGCTACACGCAGGCGTTCGCGTACGACGACATCCACAACATCCGCCGAAAGACGAACGCGAGCTGGCGGCAGGTGCCGGACTTCTCTCCGGGCGCAGACGACGACTTCCGGGACGATCACGTCATCCCCGAGCAGACGTACGACGCGATCTACACCTATGATGGACCTCGGCCGCACGCGGTGACGCGCACCTCCGAGCAGCCCGCGAACGAGTCGCAGCGCTACGATCGCGATTACCTGTACGACGAGAGCGGCCATCAGAAGAAGTGGACCTTCCGTGGCGCCACCCGCGAGATCACGTGGAACGAAGAGGGGCTCGCGAGCGAGATCAAGCTCAACAACCAGACCCGTTCGAGGAATCTCTACGACGGCGAGGGGCAGCGCGCGATCTCGAAGCATGACGTCGTGGGTCAGGAGGAGACGGCATACATCAGCCAGGACCTCACGATCCGGGACGGCCGCTACCTCACCAAGCACGTGTACGCGGGGGAGACGCAGCTCGCGTCCAAGATGGACAGCGCCTGGCTGAACTACCCTCCGACGCTGTACTTCCACACCGACCACCTCGGCAGCACGCAGTACGCCAGCAACGAAGAGCAGACGCTCATCCAGCACGACGAGTACTTCCCGAGCGGCGAGCTCTGGCAGGATGAGACCGACTCTCGTTACGAGCTGGCGCGCCGGCACACGTTCAGCGGCAAGGAGCTCGATCTCGGAACGGGCCTCTACTACTTCGGAGCGCGGTACTACGACGGGCGGCAGAGCCAGTGGCTGAGCCCGGATCCGATCCTTGATATATATATAAGCAACGCCAATGCGATAGCACGGCGACGCAACCCGAACATCGACCATTCTCAAGCGAGCGACGCCATCGTTAGCAGCCCATGGCTCCAGAGCATGTCGCCTGCGACAGGGCGGCGAGAGTGTAAACCTCGAACGACAGGCTGCGAGCGTTCTGGAACTCAAATGACGGGCGGCCACGGTAAGACATCCCACTCCGTGCTCCACTCGATGAACATTGCCCTGTACACATATACGTGGAACAATCCGCTGCGGTTCGTCGACCCCACCGGGCTACTAGTGGATGCGGTGTATGACACGACGGCAGGAACGCTTACTGTAACAGATAGAGACACAAAGAAGACGATCACTGTTGAGGTTGAGTCAGGCGGGAAGCCATTCGGCGATCCTATTCCAAAGGGGAAGTGGGAGATCCTTGAGCGCGGTGGTAAGAGGCCGGATTGGTTTCGTCTCGACGCTGTGGATACGAAGCCTCGTGATGATGTTCATGAACCAACGGGACGTGGCGAGTTCAGATTGCATGGACCTGGGAACACGCTCGGGTGCATCGCATGCAAGGACCGGAATAAATACAACGATCTCGTCAGGCTTGTGCATGACACAAAAATGGAGGTGGTGACTGATCAGGGGGTTCCTTGGTACAATTTTTGGTCGAATGACAAGATCAAGAAGTTCGGCGATTTGACCGTGAAATAGGATGGGCCATGCTTGCCAGTGATATGGGAGTCGTGCGTCACAGGTGGAACGTGTTGGTGGTTGGTCTGCTCGCTGGCGCGGTGGCTCAACACTGGATAGTCGGTGCCCGCATCGCCCACGCTGCTACGATCTGCTGGAAGACAGGAGTGGAGGCGGGTCTGATAACCGTGCACGGCGTTCCCCAGATTATGTTTGTTGTGTTTAGCGGGATTGGTGTCGCTTTAAGCGTCCTGGCGGCGCAGCGGCTGCTGCTCAAACGGAGCCTCGGTGGATATATGGCGCTGCTCTCGACGGCCGCGTATATCGCGGGAGTTACGGTGTGGGGTGCGCTCCTCGCGACGCCGTTTGTACAAATTGTATATTGAGCTGGCTCGCGACTTCAGCATGTGGGCGCACCTGATGCATCCCCTCATATAGTCCCAAGAATTTCACGGGTCACGGCGTGCTCACGGAGCACCTCGCCATACGCTGTCATGAGTTGAACAAGCCGCTCTTCCCGCATCTTGGGAATGGTGTTACCGAGCACGCTCTTTGATGGGCGTGCGAGCCGGCTCCGTGATGGCGTGCTGAGATTTGGAGAGGCGGCGCTCGGGGTGTATGCGCCGATCGTAAGCGTTCACCGACCGGACTACGTGTGAGCGGGGGATCGTCAGGCGGTGAGCAAGGAGGGCGCCGGCCGACCGTGGAGATTCGCTTCGCAAGCATCGGTCAGGTAGTCGAGGACATTGCGCTTCTGTATCCGCAGCGTCGTCACGACCGTCAGGATGCGCTCGACAAATCGGCTGCCGTTGGGGCTATCGGTTCCAAAGCTGGTCTTTCTCCACATCACCGCGTGGCGAATGCGCTGTTCTCCCTCGTTATTCGTCGGCTCAACACCTTCAACATCGACTGAGCATAACCACGAGAATTGAGGGGCTCTTGCGCACGGAGCTTGAGGGACGCGGAGCGTCAAGCGGGTAGCTTGCGCGTCAGAAGGGGATGCCGTCATCGTCGGGTTGTTCGAGGACGCGGTGGACGGCCGAGCGGTAGGAGCGGATGGCGCCGCGGAGCGAGCGGATCTGGACGAGCAGATGGCGTGCCGCGCACAGCGTAGGCGGCTCCGTCGGCTCGGCGAGCGTGTCGAGGGTCGGGTGCTCGAGCCGGAGCGCGGTGGAGACGGCATCGAGCGCAGCGGAGAGCAGCCGCAGCTCCAGGAGCTCGCGCGCGGCGTAGAGCCTGCGGCGGACCGAGGGGCTCATCGCTTCTTCGTCGATGCTTTCGGCCGCTGGGGCGGAGAGAAGACCTCGAGGTAGAGCTTCTCGTCGAGCCGTGGCAGGCCGCGGTCGGCGCCGGCGGCGAGCAGCTCGTCGCAGAGGTTCATCAGGATGCGGTAGTTGCCAGCGGCGTGATCGACGAGGGTGGCCTTCAGCTCCGGGGTCATCAAGGCGAGGTTGCCGGCGGCCTCGAGGAGATGGTCGAGACAGGCGGTGAGATCGTCGCGGGAGGCGTAATCGAGGTGGAGGCGGCGGCGGATGCGGCTGCCGAGGGGCAAGAGCTCGGGGGTACGCAGCCGCTCGGGCAGGCGGCCGTCGCCGGCGAAGATGACGCAGAGCAGCTGGCGAGCGTCGAAGTCCTTGCTGGCGAGGATGCGCAGCTCGCAGAGCACCTGAGTGAGCGCCTCCTGCGCCTCATCGAGGATGAGCACGGGGCGGCTGCGCGTCGTGCTGATGTGCTCGCTCCAGCGCGTCCGCAGCGCCTTGAAGCCGCCCCAGCGGTTATGGGCGCTCAGGGGCACGCCGAAGAGCTCGCCGAGCTCACGATAGAAGTCGGGCACGCGGCTCTGCGGGTGCTCGATGGTCCCGACCGTCACGTCAGGCAAGGTGCCGAGGTGCTCACGCACGAGCCTGAGCGCGACGCTCTTGCCGGTGCCGGGGTCGCCGGTGACGAGCGCGAAGCCGCCGTCGGTGACGCCGCTCTCGACGCGCCGCAGGAAGGTGTGGACCTGTGGCGTGACGTGGAGCGCCTCGACGGGGAGGTCGGGTCGGAAGGGGTTGAAGATGAGACTGTAGAGGGACAGGATCTTCGAGGTCATGAGAGGGCCTCCTCCGTCGATTCAAGACAAGGATCTTGGTTCGCTGGGTCGAGCGCGGCGCCATCCTCGGGAGCGCCGTCCTGCCCGCCGTCGTCGAGCGCCAGGTACGCAGGCGGCAACCCGGTGGCGGCGTACTCGGCCATCAGCGCCTTGAGGTGCGGCGCGATCCCGGAGCGCCGCGGCGCCGGCGCGGGCTCGGAGAGCGCGCGGCGCGCGCGATCGGCGTTCTTGACCTTGTCGAGCGGCCGGAGCGTGGTGAGGTGAGCGCCGGTGCGCGGGTCGACCAGATCGACATGGCTGAGGTCCCAGCGCGCCACGCGAAGGCGGAGCCGGTTCAGGGTGCGATAGGCAGAGGGGACCTCGTAGCGCACGCCGCACGCCGTCACGGTCCCATCGCTTTTGCGCTGGGTACGCGTGATCTCCATGCGAAAGGCGCGGCGCAGCTCCTCGGAGCCAGGGCTGGGCCGGCCGACGTCGGGACCGCGAAGGTAGCGTTCCAGCGGCGTCTCCTTGAGCTCGCTATGGACAGCGCGGTGGTACTCCTGCTCGATCCATGCCTGGGTGGCCTGGTTGAGCAGGCTGAGGGTCAACCCCTCGACGCCCTCGAGCATGGCGAGCAGGCGCTTTTCGATCGGGCCCCAGAAGGACTCTTGTTTGCCGTTCTGGGCGGGCGTGCGGGGCATCGTGTTGAAGTTGACGATGCCGAGGCGCAAGAGCCCCTCCGTGGTCTCGGCGGCGACCATCTGCGAGCCGTTGTCGTCGAGCAGGGCGCGCGGCAGTCCTCGCTTCTGGATCCCCTGCGAGAGCGCATGCACCAGGGCTTGCGTGTTCTCCTTGTAGTACCACTGCCCGTGGCAGCAGACCCGCGAGGCATCGTCGAGTACGCCGAGCATGACCGGCTTCACCCACGCGCCGGACGGGTGGAGCACCTTGAGCGAGCCCTTGTGGAAGTCGAGGTGCCACAGCCCGTTGACATGCTCGACCTCGAAGGACCTGACCTCGCGGGGCACGTAGCCCTCGCCCCGGGCGATACGGGTCTGCCGCTTCTTCTTCGTCAGGCCCTGGTCCTTCATGAAGCGGCAGATCGTCGCGTAACCGGGGAGCTTCCCGAGCGATGGATCCTGCTTCGCGCTCGCACAGAGGTTGTCATAGTGGAGCTGGTAACTCCAGGTCTCGTGCTCGGCGTGCTGCTTGCCGAGCGCGGCGGCGAGAGCCGGCGTGACGCTCGGATGGGTGCCGGCGTGCTTGGGCACCTTGCGTGCGAGCGCCCGAAACGGGTCGAGCTCGCTGCGCGCGGCGTAGTACCACCGCTCGATCGTCTTGGCGGAGAAACAGACCGTCTCGCCGGTCGTCGGGTGATGCCAGGGGCGGCCGGAGAGCTCGGCGATGGTCTCGCCGAGCCGCCCCCGCACCGCCGGCGAGGCGAGCAGCGGTCCGATGATCGAAAGGCGCAGACGTGCCCATCGCACGCGCGCTGGCGTGTCTTCGTGGCTCATGGGTCCTCTCCGCGGGCAGGGTCATCTGTCCGTGCGCCGCGAGGGAAACCCTACGCCAACCTGCGAATCCCTTCATTTTACATCTTCTGCGTGCCCCTCATCAGGCCCCAGCGCTCCTCAGAAATCGTGCGCCGTCAGCGACAGACCCCGTGCTCAGCGGCGCCAGCAGCTTGAGCAGCGCCGTGACCTGCTCGACGGCGCTGCCGGTCAGCCGCTCGAGCAGCGAGCAGGGCAGTCTCGCCGCGTCCACGGGCGAGGCGAGCAGCCCGCGCAACGCCACGAACAGGCCCGTGACCGGCAACTCCGTCTGCCACCACCTCGACCACCGCCCGAGCGTCCGCGCCGGGACCTGCGTCGCCGGGGTCCGTCTCGGCGAGGCCTGCGCCGGCGCGACCTCTGCCGGCGGCACGTCTGCCGGCGGGACCTGCGCCGGCGGACACGCCGTCGTGCGCCGCAAAAGCGCGCTCGCGCTCGCGACGATGACGACCGCGCCGAGGTAGACGCGCCGGCCCAGAAAGACGACCGACGGCGGCGTGCGCCGCCGCCGGCACCCCTCCCGGCGGCAGCAGTAGCTGATCCTTCGCACCGGCGGCTCCGCGGTCGCCGCGATGAAGCGATCGCCGCGGGGCTTGCGGTCATAGTCGCTACGATCCAGCGGGCCGCCGCACCGCGGGCACCCCGCCCGCGCCACCTGCCGCGCGATCTCCTGGTCGATCTCCTGGAGGCATGAGAAAAATTTGTCCCCGAGGACAAAGGCGAGCCAGCATGCATCCTCTCCGGTCTTCCACACCCGGAGCGGGCCCTCTCGGACGACTTATGGCAAGTTTTCTGAGGGGGCTTCGTCTTTTGTTCCTCGGCAAACCTGATCGGAATCGAGCGAACGCCCCTCCATCTTGAAGGCGCTGCTCAGACGAAGGTCCAGAGCGCCGGCTCGAGTTCCAGTATCTCGCGACATCGACCTGCAACGGCGCGCAGCGAGCAGCCCGCGCCCTCACGCAGGTGCGCAATGACATAGTTGCGCAGGGGCCCCATGCGCTTCTGAAACTCCCTGCGCGTCATCGTGCCGTCGCGCACTCGATGCCAGAGGTGGAACATCGTCTCGGTGAGCAACTCCAACGCGCGGCCAATGGCGCTCGCTTCAGCGCCATGAGTTTGGAACCCGAGGAACTGACGCAGGAGGTGCGCCCAGCAGAGCTGTCGCCGCTGGGTGTCGACCCACGCATAGGCGGTCCAGCGGTCCGAGATCAGAATCCTCGAAAACGCCGAACCGAGCAGCTCCTTGGCCACGTGCGCGCCGCGGCTATGGCGGATGGCGAACAACGCCATCCGGCCGGTCACCGCGATCCACAGCCAGGCCCGCTTACTCTGCTCGAACCACCCCGTCTCGTCCATATGGACGATCGATTCTTTGGGCAGGGCTTGGGCGATCTCTTCGACCGGTGCCGCGAGGGCCTCGCTCGTCGCCTGCTCCAGGTTGGAGACGCTGCCGAGGGCGATCGGCACACCGAACGCGTCTCCCACCAGCTCGTCGATCGCGCGCTTGAACAGGCGGTAGGCGCCGCTCAAGACCGCGACCAGGGCTTGCAGGCGCGGCCCGAACGAGCTCGTCGGGACCCCAGGCGGCAACGTCGCCCGCGTCGAGATCCCGCACCTGTCGCACTTCAGTGCATGCAGCTGAAACTCTTCGACGGTCGCCTTCGCCCTCGGAATCTCGACCACCTGATGACGGTGAGGATCGGGGTCGTTTCCCGCCAGAGCCGTGCCGCAACGCCGGCACGCTTCGGGCTTGCAGGTCTGGAGCTTGTCCACCTGCTCGGGCGGCACGAGTGTGCGACGATGTTTCTCATGCCCCGGCTGCCCACCACGCCGCCGTCCTGTGCGCTTCGGGCGAGACGGCGGCGGCGCGCCGGGAGGATCGGTCGAGGGCGGCCGGGACGAGTTACCGGAGGACTGGGCGAGCTGTGCTTCAAGCTCGGCCACCCGCCGCATCAACCTCGCGACGAGGGCCTCCAGCTCCTCGATCCGGTCGTCTCGCCAATCGCGCTCCACAGGACCCGAACCCTACGCAGCTGGCCTCCTCATGCAAGCGACCGGACATTCTCCGGAAGGTGGCTGCGGGACAAGCGGTCCGGGCAGTGAACGCTTGCCGCCGATCAACCTCAGCCTGTACCGTACACTGGGCTTAACCCGACGAATTACGTCGACCAGAACGGGATGTGGCTGGAGTCGGCATGGGACGCCTTCAGCCTGGCGACGGGCGTGGTGTCGCTGGTCGACAACGTCCAGCAGGGCAACTGGGGGAGCGCCGCGCTCGACGCCGGCGGTGTCGCGGTCGACGCGCTGGCGCTGGTCCTTCCCGTGGTGCCCGGCGGGGCGGGCACGGCGCTGAAGGCCGCCCGCGGCGTCGACAAGCTGAACGACATGCGCAAGGGCGTCGACCAGGGCGCGGACGCGGCCAAGGTCGTCGCCAGACACGGCGATGACGTCGCGGATGGCGGCCGGCTCATGGACGATGTCGCGGGTCTCGGCAAGCAGGCCGATCACTGCACCGGTGCGACGTGCGGTGCTCCGGGTGCATGTTTCGTGGCCGGGACGGAGGTGGCGACCTCGTCGGGGCTCGTGCCGATCGAGACGATCTCGGTCGGCGACCGGGTGCTGACCTCGGACGGCCGGAGCGATACGGTCGTCGACGAGAGCTGGCGGGTGGTCGAGCTCGAGATGCCGAGCCCGGCGGGGGTGCGCGAAGCCATCCAGATCCGGCTGCTCAGGCCGCCCTCGTGGCTCGCGGACAACGGGGTTGCCAGGGGGCGGACGGTCTGGCTCGCGTTCGAGGAGATCTCGCTGGCGGGCGACGCGCTCGTGACGCACATCGGACCGGCCCCGCGGATCGCGGATGTGCCTGGGCGGGTCGTGCTCAGCACGCTCAACCAGACGGCGAACGATGTCGTCCGCCTTCGGCTCGGCGGAGAGGAAGAGGTCGTCGAGGCGACGTCGTCGCACCGGTTCTATTCGGTCGATCGCAGCGACTGGGTGCGGGCGGACAACCTGGAGGCGGGCGAGTATGTCAGGACCGCCTCCGGGACGGTTGCGATCTCATGGGTGGAGGTGCTACCAGGTGCGCAGCGCGTCTTCAACCTGGAGGTCGAGTCTGAGCATGAGTACTTCGTCTCCGAGCTGCGTGTCCTCAGCCACAACACCAAGCCGTGCGGTGAGGAAGGTGTAAATGGTGATGCCGGAGCAAGGCCTGGAAAACCGTTTCGTCCGAGTGATAAACGAAAGATCCTGGAGGCGAACGCCAACAAGAATGGTGGCGTAACGAGATGTGAAAACTGTAGAGTAGAGACTGTGCCCGGGCAAAAGAGCCAGAAAGGCATTTCTCCTCCGAGGAACGAGACGCAAATTGACCATATCCAACCCAGATCAAAGGGGGGGTGGTACGCCAGACAATGGCCAAGTGCTCTGCAGAGGATGTAACCGGGAGAAGTGGGATAAATGAGCAGAGGAAGACTGGTATTCCCTTTGGAGCGAGACGAGGATGGATATCCTCCTGTTGATTATGAAAGGGTATGGGTCATCCTCATCGATGAGAATTCGGCGATTATCGACAATATCCCGTTCTTCTGTCGTGAGGTGGCACTCGGGGACACGGTGAGATATCGGACTGGAGATGGTAATGAGCTCTTTTGCGTCTCGACGCTCAAGCGCTCTGGAAACTCACTTATTCGTGTTCTTTACTACGAGGCCGATCCTTCCGATCTCCGAAGATCTCTTGAGCAGCTCGGTTGCGAGACGGAGCTTGATGTATCTCACAGTCTGATCGCTGTCAGCGTGCCGCCGGGGGACAAGCTTGAGAAGGTACAGAAGGTCTTGGCAGAGAAGGAGTCGCAGGGCGAACTTGGTTATGAGGAGGCACTCCTAATGAGTCTCCCGCCCCCATGACGTTGAGCGCCTGCTTCTTGCTACTTCCGTCTCGTTAGTGGCGATCCAGCCTGGATAAGGCTCCTGCGAAAGAAAAAGTGAGTCGACTGCTTCAAGTTTACTCGCGGAGTGAGCTTCTCGGGTGAGCCTTAGAATAATGTAACTGCTTGAAATCATAGGCGACAATGTCGGCGATACGCTCCGAGCGACGCGAAATCTAGGTTCCCTCTGTGCCAGCGGCGCGGGAATCGACGAATTGGCCGCATAAAATGAGGGGATCTGTCAGCGATTGCGTCGGTCGAATGGACGAGCCCGGGAGAAGGACGGGCGACGCGTTTCGTGCACCTCCTGACGAGGCGCATGCCGATGGAGAGCATTAGGTCGGTATTGGCTACAAGGAAATGGTGGGATTTGGGGCCGGTGTCTTCCGGAGCGCGGATGGATAAATGTCTAGTAATCATGTTTCGTTGGAGTGGTTGTGAGTGGTCTACCCTTCCCGATTGCCACATGGGGGATCGTGTCGAGTGCTGAGGACGGCTCTGTTCATTTCGATAGGATGCGCATTGACCGAGGTGTTCCAAGCGGATTCATTATAATCACAAGGGGGGGCCGCGGGAACGTTCGATGTTTGGGTTGAGACCAAAGCGGAGGTGGTGGAGTTTCTTCGGCCGATGACGATCCGCTGGGAGCAGTGAGCTAATTGTCTTGAGATTTGTGATCGCGGTCGCCGGAAGGCGCAGGGGCATCCCATCTTCAGCACGGATGCCGCCACCGTCCTGGTGGACACGCGGGCGGCGAGCCCCGAGTGCGACGAGGATCTCTTCACGAGGTGGGAGTACGACGTCCTCGGGCGCGTGACCAGGCTGACGACGCCTGCCGATCCGGAGGACGTCGGGAAAAGCTGCGTCGAGATCAACACGAGCTACGGCTTCGGGCCGGATCATGACGGAGTCCTGCGCTTCCGCACGACGGTCACGGCGCCCGACGACGCCATGACCGTCCAGCACCGCGACGTCATGGACCGCGTCGTCGAGGCGATCGAGCGCGCGAATCCAGCGGACGGGACGCCGATCCTCACCCAGTATCGCTACAACGCCGTGAGCGATCTGGTGGAGGTGGAGGACGCCGAGGGCAACGTCACGACGGCGACGTACGACACGCTCGGACGCATGGTGAGCCTGGACAGCCCAGACGCCGGGCTGATCGAGTGGGCGTACGATCGGGTCGGCAATCTGCGGGAGAAGCAGACCGCGAAGCTGCGGGAGCTCTCGCAGCGCATCACCTACGAGTACGACTTCAATCGCCTGCGGCAGGTGACCTGTCCGACGAGCACGGCGCGTGTCTACACCTACGGGGGTCCTGAGCTCGCGGGGACGAGAACGGACGAGGCGCGACGCGACGCTCGAAACGCTGCTCGACGGCATCGAGATCGCGCCCACGTCTCCGCTTCGGAGGCGGGCACCGCGCCGGTGGGCGCCGGGCCGCATGCCGACGGCCCCGGGCCGCATGCCGACGGCCCCGGGCCGCATGCCGACGGGTTCCGGGCCGCATGCCGACGGGTTCCGGGCCGCATGCCGATGGCCCCGGGCCGCATGCCGATGGCCCCGGGCCGCATGCCGATGGCTCCAGGCCGCATGCCGATGGCTCCAGGCCGCATGCCGACGTCTCCGGGCCCCAGCACGACGGCTGCCGCCCCAATGCCGGCAGCTCCGCGCGCCGCACCGTCGTCGCCCGCACACAGCCTCCCGTCGGCGCTCGCCGGCTCCACGGCCGCCCCCTCCGGGAGGCGCCGGTCCGCCTGCCAAGGCCCCCGGCGGGACGGCCCGGCGGGACGGCCCGGCCCGCCCCCTCCGCAGCGTGACCGGGCCGCCACACCAGGACAGCGCTGTCAGATCGCCTGCCGCCCGCCACGGATCCACGCAACGCAGGACCGCCTTCGCACCACGCCGGGAACCCCGAGAACGGCTCTTCTACCCCGGCCCCCGCCGGCCCCCGCCGGCCCCCGCCGGCCCCCGCCGCGCGCCGATCCGCCGGCGAGCTGGCCGTCGAAATCTCGACACGCCCCTGGAGCCGTTCTTGCTGAGCTCGCGCGCCGCAAACGGAGGAACTCATGCGTCAGTCCCAGTCTCGTTCTCCTGTCCTGGTCTCGCTCCTCTCGACGAGCGCTCTCGCAGCAGGCCTCTCAGCGGGCCTCTCGGCGTGCATAGGGAGCGATCCGATCCCGATGCCCGAGCCCGCGAGCGGCGCGGCCTCCGACCCCCGCATCACCGTGACCGCCGTGCCGCCTCCGGCCATCAGCGGCGGCACCCTCCTCATCGCCCGCGACGGACACACCGCGGTGGCGGCGGACCCCGACCGCGATCGCCTCTGGATCGTCGATCTCGACGGGGGCGAGCCGGTGGCCGTCCCGCTCGCGGCCGGGGACGAGCCCGGGCGCCTCGTCGAAGACGCGAGCGGCCGCGTGCACGTGGCGCTCCGGCGCGGCGGCGCGCTCGTCACCGTCGATCTCGCGACGCGGGCGATCGTCGCGCGCAGGGACGTCTGCCGCGCGCCGCGCGGGGTCGCCCACGACGCGGCGAGCGACGCGATCCACGTCGCCTGCGCGGGCGGCGAGCTCGTGACGCTCCCGGCGTCCGGCGGCCCCGCCGTCCGGAAGCTCCGCCCCGCCCCCGACCTGCGCGACGTCGTGGTCGACGGCGACCGGCTCCTCGTCAGCCGCTTCCGGTCCGCCGAGACGCTCGTCCTGGGCCCCGACGGCGCGGTGCTCGCGCGCCGCGCGCTCCCCACCTTCCACGAGCGCAGGGCCGGCTCGGCGACCTTCGCGCCGTCCGTCGCCTGGCGCATGGTGAAGCTCCCGGGCAGCGGCGCCGCCGTGGTGCACCAGCGCGCGATGGCGTCGCAGGTCGCCCTCAGCCCCGCCGGGTATTACACGGGCTCCGGGTGCGACGGGAACATCGTGCACGGCGCCATCAGCACGCTCGACCCGGCGGACGCGCCGGCGGACGCGCCGGCGGACGCGCCGGACGAGCAGGCCGCCTCGGCGATCCCGGCCGCCGCGATCGCCGACGCCTCGCTGCCGGTCGATCTCGCGGTCTCGCCCGACGGCGCGCGCTTCGCCGTGGTGGCCGCCGGCAGCAACGTCGTCGTGAGCACGAGCGCCGACGACCTCGCGCGCGGCGCCGCGGAGCGCAGCTGCGATCTCGAGGCCGACCGGCAGACGCTGAGCGGCCAGCCGATCGCGGCGGCGTTCGACGGCCGCGGCGACCTCGTCGTGCAGCTCCGCGAGCCGGCGGCCCTGGAGGTGGTCGGCCGCGGCGTCATCGCGCTCCCGGGCGAGAGCGTGAGGGACACCGGGCACGACATGTTCCACCTCCCGCCGAACCGCATGAGCGCCGCCGCGTGCGCGTCGTGCCACCCCGAGGGGCACGAGGACGGGCACACGTGGAGCTTCGATGCCGTCGGCCTCCGGCGGACCCAGACCGTGGGCGGCGGCGTCCTGAAGACGGCGCCCCTCCACTGGAGCGGCGACCAGCAGGATCTCGATCACCTGATGGGCGAGGTGTTCGTCTCCCGCATGGGCGGCTCGCGGCCGAGCGCGCGGCGGATCGACCTGATGGAGCGCTTCCTCGACAGCCTGCCCGCCTTCCCGACGTCGCCGCCCGACGACGAGCCCGCCGTGGCGCGCGGCGCGGCGCTCTTCCACGACCCGAAGGTGGGCTGCGCGGACTGCCACGGCGGCCCGATGCTGACCAACAACCGGAACGAGGACGTCGGCACCGGCGAGGCGCTGCAGGTGCCGTCGCTCCTCGGCGTGGCCGGGCGCGCCCCGTTCATGCACGACGGCTGCGCGGCGACGCTGCGCGACCGCTTCGATCCGGCCTGCGGGGGCGACCGGCACGGCGACGTCTCCGGCCTGACCTCCGCCCAGCTCGACGACCTCACCGCCTACCTCGAGTCGCTCTGAGGGCTCGCCCCGCGGCGGGCTCCCCGGCGGCGCTCGCGCCGGATCGGCCGGCGCGCAGCGCCCCACCATCGACCGAGGCGTTCCTCCTCACCCGGGGCGAACCCGGGGCCGATTGCCACGAGCACGCGCCGGCGCCTCGCCGTCGGCGCGGCGGCAGATCCGCAAGAGATGGGAAATCCGGGCTCGCTCGAGGCGACGGCACCGCCTTTGCCCTGCTGGGCACGGCGAGTGCCGCACGGCTGCGGATCGGCGCCGCGGGGCACGCCCTGTCGCTCCCACGACGGGGCGCGTCGTGGCCTCGATCCCGGAGCGAAGACGGACGGCGGAACAGGCTCGCGAGGAGGGCTCCATGCCGAGAGGCGACAAATCCAGCTACACATCCAAGCAGAAGCGGCAGGCCGAGCACATCGAGGAGGGGTACGAGAAGCGCGGGGTGCCGGAAGGCGAGGCGGAGCGGCGGGCCTGGGCGACCGTGAACAAGATGACCGGCGGAGGAAAGAAGTCGGGGTCGGGGCGGGGCAAGGCCGTGGACAAGGAGCCGGCGCGGGAGGGCGGCCGCAAGGGAGGCGCCGCGTCCAGGGGGCGGCCGGCCAGCGCGCGGAGCGCGGCGGCGAAGAAGGCGGCGGCGACCCGCAAGCGGAACGCCGCGGCGAGCGCCGAGCGGCGGCGGGCGGCGGCCAAGCGGGCGCCGAGCGCGTCGCCACGGCGCGCCGCGGCGAAGAAGGCGACGGCGAGCGCCGCGAGGAAGGCGCCGCCGCGGCGCGCCGCGCAGGGCCCCGGCGCCCGCAAGCGCCGCGCGACGGGCGGCCGCCCCCGCGCCAACCAGGGCGCGTCGCGCCGCGGCGGGGCGGGGGCCGCGCGCTCGAAGACCACCAGGCGCAGGGCGACGGGCGCGCGGCGCGCCGGCGGCGGGTCGTGACGCCGGCGCGGGGAGGGGAGAGGGGGACGATCATGCGGGAAACACAGCGGAACGGGGCGGGGCACGGCGACGACGGCCTGGAGAGGGACGAGAGCGCACCCCGTGGAGAGAGCCAGGCGGGACGCGCTTTTCTGGCGAGCCTCGTCCGCGAGCTGTTCCAGACCGAGCGCTCGGCGAAGACCCACCCGCTGGTCGAGGCGGAGCGCCTCGGCGATGTGCCGCCGGCGCACGCGATGCGGGCGATTTCCGCGCACGCGACCGCCGTGCTCGCGGAGCTGCCCTCGCTCATGCGGGTGCGCGGGCTGCCCGTCAGCGCGGGCGGCAGCGCGGTGGGCGAGGCCTTCTCGGCGCTGCGCGATCACCTCGCCGATCACGTGCTGAACAAGGAGAAGTCCTACCGGGGCACGCTGCTCGGGGTGCGCCACGGCGTCGATCTCGTGGAGCTGATCCAGTACGTCGCGACGGTGGAAGGCGACGCGCTGCTCGCGGCGTGGTGCGCGCGCTGGCTCTCGACGCGGAGGCCCCTCGTGGAGGCGGCCGCCGACGAGCTCGCGTGGCTCGCGGCACGGCCGGCGCTCGCCACCCAGCCGGCGGAGGAGGGGCCTCTGGCCCACCTCCTCCAGCGCCTCCTCCACGGCATGGAGCGCGCCGCGGAGGGGCTCCGCCGGCTCGCCTCGCGCGCCGAGGCGCGGACCGCGAAGGGCGACGGCGCGGCGCGTTGAGGAGCGCGCCGGCCGCCGCTCCCGCGTCAGGACCGGATCACCTCGATCGCCTCGGTGCCGAGCCGGAGCTGCCGTGTCGTCGTCCGGCGCTCGATGACCGCGCCGGCGTCGACCACGCCCGCGCGCGCGAGCTGCCGGCGCGCGCGGAACACGTTGACGTTGAGGTGGTGGAGATCGACCCGGAGCCTCGCGAGCAGCTCATCGACGAAGCGCCACCCCTGCTCGGCCGCGGGCAGCCCCAGGTCCCGGTCGCCGAGCCGCGCGCGCGCCAGGAGGAGGAGCAGCTCGTGGTGGGCCCGCTCCGTGAGCTGCGTGACCCTCGCCCCCTGCACCAGCGACAGCGCGATGTGCTCCTCGTCCTGGCTCACCTCGAAGCGCAGGACGGTCACGCCGAGGAACTTCGGGGTCGTCGCGTTCGAGGCCGTCGTCGGCAGGGCGCCGTCGGCCGTGCGCGGCGGCACGCGCAGCACCCAGACGCCGCCGGCCTCGACGCGCTCCTGATCCACCGCCGGGCGCGTGATGCCGTCGATCTCGACCTGCCAGCGCCCGTGCCGGTCCTCGAAGAGCGTCACGCGCGGATCGGCCGCGTCCGGGAGCGCGAGCAGGCCCTGCTCGGCCTCGCGCACCTCGCCGCTCTGCTCGGCGCGCGCGCTCGCGACCGGCGGGCCCGCCTCCTCCAGGACCCAGCGCTCCGCGTCGCCGCCGAACACGAGCTCGGTCCCCGCGTCCACCGGGACCCGCTCGGCGAACGCGAGCCGCCGCCCCCTGACGTGCGTGCCGTTCGTGCTGCCGAGATCGCGAACGCACCAGCGCGCCCCGTCCCAGGACAGCACGGCGTGCTCGCCCGAGGCGCAGCGATCCCGGAGGCGCACGGCGCAGTCGCTCACGCGCCCGACGCGAGCGCGCGCCGGCAAGGTCACGCGAAGGCCGTGGGCCTCATGCTTCAAGACCGCCATGGGGGGAGCGTAAGATGGTGCTCGCGACCACATCAACGGCGTCGAGGGGCCCCCCGGGATCACCGCGCCGCGCCGGGGGTATGATCGCGCATGCGCACCCTCGTGCACCTGTCGGATCTGCACTTCGGCCGCGTCAACCAGGCCATCGTCCGGCCGTTGCTCGAGAGGAGCTGGGCGATCGGGCCCCACCTGGTCGTGATTTCGGGCGACCTGACCCAGCGGGCGCGCGCCGCCGAGTTCCGCGAGGCCCGCGCCTTCCTCGACGCCTTGCCGGCGCCCAGGATCGTGGTGCCCGGTAATCACGATGTCCCGCTGTACAACGTGCTGGATCGGTTCTTCCGTCCGCTGGACCGGTACCGGGAGCACATCACGGAAGATCTCTCACCGTTCCATGTCGACGGGGAGATCGCGGTCCTCGGCATCAACACCGCGCGGTCGCTCACGATCAAGGGCGGGCGCATCAACCGGCGCCAGATCGAGGGGATCCAGGAGCGGATGTGCGGCCTCGGGCCCGAGATCACGAAGATCGTCGTGACCCATCACCCGTTCGACCTGCCCGAGGGGTCGCCGCACGCGGTCGTCGGGCGCGCGCGGCAGGCGATGGCGGCGATCGCGGCCTGCGGCGTGGACATCATCCTGTCGGGCCACCTGCACCTCAGCCACACCGGGCACTCCGCCGAGCGCTTCGAGGTCGGCGGCCGCTCCTCGCTGAGGAAGAGGGGCTGCTCCGGCGCACGCCGATCATCGGGGAGCTGATCATCGAGGCCGAGCGACGAGGAGAGCAGCGGGGGGAGCGACGAGGAGAGGAGCGGGGGAAGCAAGAGGCGATCGCGGAGCTGCTCGGTCGCCTCTTCGCGCGGCGGATCGGGCGACGACCTACGGCCGAAGAAGAGCGCTCGATCGTCGAGCGAGCCCGCGTGATGGGTCCGGGCGAGGTCGAGGATGCCTTGCTCGATCTCGAGGGCGAGGCGCTGGCTCGCTGGCTCGCGGAGCCGATTCGCTCATCGTGAGCTCCCGCAGGAGGATGGACACCGTGGCCACCACGCAGCTCGGGATCCGCGCCATGACGCCGACGCGCTTGATCCTCGGCCCGGGCCCGACGCCCCGGTAGCCCGCGACCTTCCGACGCGTCGAGCCGTCCGGATCATGTCGGGATCACGAGGACCTCGATGGAAGGCTCGGCCTGGATCCCTTCGACGTTACGCCACCTGCTGCATCGGCCGCTGCGCCGCCTGGAGATCCCGGGTCGCTGCTGCGCGGCGGAGATCGAGCAGATTCCTCCCGGACCCGCGCGACGCGTGGTCACGCGCAGCAGGAAAACGACGCGGTCGGGCGCGGTTCGCGTGAAGGGCGACCGAGGTTGCCTGCATTCACCCAGGTAACGCCCGGTCCCCCACGGGAGCCAGGCTCTCGTGGCGGTTCGTATCGCGCACGCAGGGAGAGTGAATCGATGAGACCGTCGTATCTTGCTTTGACGAAATGGTTCTGTGTCGCGGCAATGGCCCTCGCCCCCTCGGCCTGCGGCGGCGACGGCGGCCCCGGCGCCGCGCCGGAGCTCGACCTCGAGCGCTCGGACGTGACGGCGCCGCTCCTGGGAGGCGACGGGAGCGGGAGCTGCCCGCTGCTCGACGGTCCGCACTCGTACAACGAGCTCAAGGGCTCGCTCGAGGACCTGCCGGTCGACTGCGTGCCGAGCTGGACCGCGGCGCAGCTGAGCGACGGGTTCGAGGCGATCCGCGACACGCGGTTCGAGGAGCTCACCTTGCCGGCTCAACCCGACTTCCCGCGGCGGATCCCGTGGCTCGATCCCGAGAACGGCTGCGAGGAGCGCGCCCCGGCGGCCACCTACTTCCTTCACCAGTGGGGCTACCCGACGCCCTGGTACGCCAGGGTGAAGGGGGATTTGACCCTGGAGACCGAGAACGAGCCGTACGGCTCGGTGTCGTGGAGCCACCACGTCGCGCCCGTGGTCCGGGTCGACGGGCAGCTCATGATCCTCGACCCCGCCATCGAGCCGGGTGGGCCCCTCCCGATCGCGGCGTGGCTCTCCCGGTTCGTCGCCGGCGAGGTCGACATGACGGTGTGCCGCGACCACGCGCTCGGAGACGGGTGCTTCGAGGCCGCGCCCGTGGCGCCGTCGCTTCCCAGCATGGCGTCCGATTATCAAGGGATACGCATGAGGCTGGTCTCCGAGTGGCGACTCCAGGAGCTGCTCGGGCGCGATCCGTACCGCTCCCTCGGCGACTGCCCGCCCTGGGTCACCACCTGCCCCCCCGAGCCCGCGCCCGATCCGAGCCTCCCGCCGACCGTCCGGCGGTTCGCGTCGGACCGGACCGACATGCCCGTCTGGTTTCCCATCTACGTCATCGGCGACAACTTCGTCCCAGGCTTGACGACCGTGCGCATCGCCGGGAACGGCGTCGACGAGCTGGCCCCCATCTCCAAGATCGAAAAACGCGTCATCCTGATCGAGGAGTTCTATCCGCCCGGCGTCTACCAGGTGACGGTGTCGAACGGAGCGCACGCCAGCCCGCCCGTGTCCCTGACGATCGAGTGAAGCCGGAGCCGCGGCGCCGCGCGGGCCGGACCGTGGAGCGGACGGGCCAGGGCGTGGCGCCCGGATGGAGGAGGGGGCTGAGCAGGAGTCACCGAGCTCGGCGAGCGGCCGTCACGCCAGCTTGCCGAGCTCCCGGAACCGCGACCGCAGGTCGCTGTAGAGCCCCTGGTACACCGCGTGGATGTCCCGGTACCGCGCGGCGCGCGCCGGATCGGGCGCGATGCGCGAGACCACGTGGACGAACGCGTCCGCCGCCTCCTCGACCGACGAGAACAGCCCCGCGCCCGCCGCGCCGAGGAGCGCCGCGCCGTACGCCGGCCCCTCGGTCGAGGTCGTGATCGCCACCTGCGCCTCGAAGACGTCGGCCATCAGCTGCCGCCAGAACGGGCTCCGCGCCCCGCCGCCGGTCAGGCGGATCTCGTCGATCACCACCGGGGCGGCGCCGTTCGGCTGACCCACGCCGCGCATCAGCGAGAGCGAGTCCGCGAGCCCGAACGTGATGCCCTCGAGCACCGCGCGCGAGACGTCGGCCTTCGTCGTCCGGGCGCTCAGGCCCACGAACGCGCCGCGCGCGGCCGCGTCGTTGTGCGGCGTGCGCTCGCCCATGAGGTACGGCAGGAACACGACGCCGCCGGCGCCCGGCTTCGCCGTCGACGCCGTGTCCGTGATGATCTCGTAAGGATCCACCTTGCGCAGCTCCGCGCCCACGCGCTCGCCGTCACAGAGCACGTCGCGGTACCAGCGGAGCGCGCCGCCGGCCGCGAGCATCACCCCCATCAGGTAAAAGCGGCCCGGCACCGCGTGGCAGAAGCTGTGCAGCCGCATCTCCGGCTCGACGATCCAGCGGTCCGTGTGCGCGAGGATCACGCCGCTCGTGCCGACCGACGCCATCGCCCGGCCGCCCCGGACCACGCCGAGCCCCACCGCGCCCGCCGCGTTGTCCGCGGCGCCCCGCACCACGAGCGTGCCCTCGGGCAGGCCCGTCGCCGCCGCGACCTCGGCCGTGAGCCGGCCGAGCGGCGCGTTCGAGGCCGCGGACCCCGGGAAGATCGCGCGCGGGACGCCCACCGCGTCGAGCAGCTCGGCGCTGAAGGCGCGATCGCCCGGCGAGAACGCGAGCGTGCCGCTCGCGTCGCTGTCGTCGGTGCCGAGCTCGCCCGTCAGCCGCATGCCGACGAAATCCTTCGGCATCAGCACCGTCCGGACGCGCGCGAACGTCTCGGGCTCGTGCGCCCGGAGCCAGAGCAGCTTCGGGAGCGTGAACCCCTCGAGGGCGCGGTTGCCGACCAGCCGCGCGAGGCCGGCGTCGCCGACCTTCGCGTTCGCGCGGATCGCCTCGCACTCCGCCGTGGTCCGCGTGTCGCACCACAGGATCGCGGGCCGGATCACGGCGCGCGCCTCGTCCAGGAGGACCGCCGAGTGCATCTGCCCGGTCAGCCCGATCGCCTTCACGTCCCCCCGGCGCGGGCCGAGGGCGTGGGCGAGCTCGCCGAGCGCGCTCAGCGCCGCCGCGGCGAAATCCTCCGGGTCCTGCTCGGCCCACCCGGGGTGCGGGGTGGAGAGCGGGTACTCGCGGTGCGCGGACGCGACCGCCGCGCCCCGCTCCGCCTCAACTGCGATGGCCTTGAGGCCACTGGTTCCGACGTCGATTCCGATCACGATGGCCATGGCCATCGTCCATATTCCGAAACGACGGCGGCTAGAAGACCACCTGGAGCTTCATCGGCGCCGTCCCCTTCTTCATCATCTCCAGCCCGCGCGGCAGCTCCTCGACCGGTATGGCCTCGGAGAGGAGCTTCTTCACGTCGACCGCGCCGCGCTCCATCAGCCGGAAGGCGCGGTCGTACGTCCTCCGGATCGCGAAGCTGCCGATGATCTCGAGATCCCGCCGGTAGATCTCGAACGGCGAGACCTCCACCTTGTCGTGCGGCCCGCAGACGCCGAAGACGAGGTACCGGCCGCCGTTCTTCACGTACTGGATCGCGTCGCCGAAGACCCGGGCGACGCCCGTCGCGTCGATCACGACGTCGAAGCCGTAAGGCGCGATCTTCCTGAGCTTCTCGGGGAGCGCGTTGTCGGCGACCACCGTGAAGGCCGCGCCGTGCTCGCGGGCGAGATCGAGCTTCGCCTCGACCAGGTCGACCACGGTGACGGCGGCGGCGCCGTTGGCGCGGCTCGCCTGGAGGTGGAGCTGGCCGATCGGGCCGGCGCCGAGGACGAGCACCTCCGAGCCGATGTCGATGCGCGCGCGATCCTGGCCGAACACGACGCACGCGAGCGGCTCGCAGAACGCCGCCTCGCCGAACGAGACGCGCTCGAAGCGATAGCAGTTCTTCGCGGGCACGCGGACGAGCTCGCCGAAGCCGCCGTCGCGCGTCACGCCGACCGCGTTCCACTTCAAGCAGTGGTTCTGCCGGTTGATCCTGCAGAAGTGGCACTCGTCGCAGGTCAGCGTCGGGTCGACCATCACCCGGTCGCCCGGCCGGAGCCCCTCGACCTCGCGGCCCACCAGCGCCACCTCGCCGGCGAGCTCGTGCCCGGGGATGAGCGGGAACGTCGGGAAGAAGTCGCCCTCCCAGATGTGCACGTCCGTCCCGCAGATGCCGCACGCCCTCGCGCGCACGAGGACGTCGCGCGGGCCGATCGCCGGCGGGGGCACGTTGTTGCGGATGACGATCTTCTTCACGGCCTCGAGCACGGCTGCCTTCACGCGACACCTCCCCGATGAGCTCCGCATAAGCGGGCCACGCCCGGGCGTCGAGGCCCAGAGGGCGCCGCCGCGCGCGCGATCGCGCGCGATCGCGCGTGACGGACCGGCGAGGGGCGCGCGGCCCGGGGCCTGCTACGACCCGGGACGGACAGCGCAGGAGATCGCGATTTCGAGGACGTCTTGGGCGGGGAGATCGTGCGCCGGGACAGCGCAGGACGTCACGACTTCGAGGTCGTCTTGGGCGGGGAGATCGTGCGCCAGAGGAAGGTGTACACGTCCATCAGGTCGCGCGGCGCGAGGCCGCGCTCGCGCAGCCGGCGCTCGAGCTCGCGCGCGAGCGACTGCATCCGGGCGTAGCCCTCGGCGCTCGGCGCGCGGTCGTAGGCGAGGTCGAAGCCGAGCACGGCGGCCTGCTTCTCGAAGAACGACGGCTTCACGAAGACGTGCTCCTCCGGATAGACGAGCGCGCTCAGGATCGTCGCGAGCGGCCACGTGACGACCTTGGCCGCGGCGAGCGCGCCGGCCAGCCGGTCGAAGCGGGCGGCGTGGTCGCCCGCGCCGTAGAGGAGATCCACGACCGCCTCGGCGTAGGCGCGGTGGTGCTCGGCCGGCATCTTGTTGAACGGGATGAGATCGCCGAGCGGGTGCAGGAGGCCGGTCGCCGCCTTGTGGACCTTGTGGATGCGCTCCATGAAACCGGCGAGGTTGCCCGCCGCGAGCAGCCCCTCGAGCTCCTCCTTGCCGAGGAGGGCGCGCGCGGTGTCGATGGCCGCCTGCTTGTACGCCTTGCTCTTCTTCTTCGGGCTGTCCGCCGGCTCGGCCGCGGCGGCGCCGCGCTCCTCGGCGATGAACTGCAGGCCCCCGAACCCGCCCTCGAACTGCGCCTCGAAGCTCGCGAGCTGCTCGTCGAAGCTCGTGACGGGCGGCGCGGCCACGCGGGCGCGCTTCTTGGCGGCGGCGGACGGGCGATCGCGCAGGCCGCGGATCCGCGCCTCGAGCGCGGTCGCCTCGTCGTCCGCGAGGTCTACCGGCACCAGCTTCGACCAGAAGGCCTTCGCGATGGAGTGATTGAGGCCGTCCTCGAAATCGTAGAAGCGCTTCTCATCGCGCTCCTCCACGAGGTATCCGAGTCCCCACTGGGGACACCCCGGGTGCTTGACGATGACCGGGGCCGAAGGTTCCGTTGAACGAGTGGTCGCCATAGGCGGCGCAGCCTACCCGATCCTGGCGCGACCGCACCCCGGTCCGGCGCCGCCCGGCGGCGCCGCGTCTGCTCCCGCGTTCAGGTGGACCGCGCGGACAGGCCCTTCCGCGGTCGGCGGACGTCAGTTCACGTCGCGGTGCTGCGCGGACGCGAGCGAGAGCTGCTGGAGCGCGAGCGCCTCGGTCACGCGGCGCACCCGCGCGCCGACGTCGAGCGTCTCCAGCACGGCCTGCCGCTCCCGCGCGTCGAGGATCAGGTGGTGGGCGCAGAGGTCCGCGACGAGCGAGGCGGCGGCGTCGCGCGGCAGGCGGAGCTCGAAGGCGCTGTCCCGCTCGCGGACGAGCGCCGTGAACGAGGCGGCCGTGGAGACGAGCGCCGCGTGGTCCTGCGCCGAGACCTCGCCGGGCTCGTCCTCGAGCACCGTCGCCGCGGCCGTGCGGTAGGGCGGCACGAACGGGCGCTCGGCCAGGCGGACGCGGGCGCGGCCGCGCAGCAGGATGTTGTAGCGGCCCCCCGGCAGCTCGGCGTGATCGATGATCTCGCCGGCGCCGGCGACCTCGGCGATGGCCGGGTGGCCGTGCGCGTCGACCGCGCGGGGGTCCGTGATGAGGACGACCGAGAGGAGGCGGTGCGTCTCGAGGGCGTCGCGCACGAGGGCCCGGTAGCGCGGCTCGAAGACGTGGAGCGGCAGCAGGGCGCCGGGGAACAGCACCGTCTGCGGCAGCGGGAACAGCGGGAGCTCGGGCAGCGCCGCGGCGAGATCGCCCGGGCGCGGAGGCGTCGTGTCCACGGGCCGAAGGCTAGCACGCAGCGGGCGCGAAGCGCCCCGGCCGCGCCGGGCGCGCGTCGGGCTCGGCCGCGCGCCGTCAGCCGAACATCTCGAGCGCCGCGCCGGTCACGGCGTCGGGGGCGTCGAGCGCGGCGTACACGATGAGCCGCGCCACGTCGTCCGCGCTCATCTGCGGGGGGAAGCCGCTGCCGACGAGCATGTCGGTGTCGACCGAGCCGGGGAGGACGGCGATCGACTGGAGCCCGGTCCCGCGCAGCTCCTCGGCGAGGCTCTTGGAGAGGCCGACGAGGCCCCATTTCGAGGCGGCGTAGGAGGCGTTGCCGGGCGACGCGATGGTCGAGGAGATGCTGCCCACGTGGACGAGCCTGCCGCGCTTCTCGGCCAGCATGGTCGGGAGGAAGGCGCGCGAGACGAGGAACGGGCCGCGGAGGTTCACGGCGATCACCTCGTCCCAGGCCGCGGGCGAGGTCTCGTGGACCCGCGTGCCGCGGCGGACGATGCCGGCGTTGTTGACGACGACGCGGGGCGCGCCGAGCCACGCGACGACCTCGGCGGCGGCGCGCGCGACCTGCTCCTCGGAGGCGACGTCGCAGGGGACGGGCAGCGCGGACACGTCGAGGCGGCGGACCTCGTCGGCGGCCTCGTCGAGGCGCGGCCCCGGGCGGCCGAGCAGCGCGACGGACAGGCCGCGGCGCGCGAGCGCGAGCGCGGTCGCGCGGCCGATCCCGCGGCTCGGTCCGGTGACGACCGCGACGCCCGTCACGGCCTGCCCCCGGAGAGCGCCGCGAGGGCGAGGTCGCGCTCGGGGCCCGGCTCGGCGAACACCCCGGCGACCGCGACCGTCTCGATGAGCGCGCCCGCCTTGCGCTCGCCGCGCGCGATGAGGCACGTGTGGGTCAGGGCGAGCTTGCACAGCGCGCCGCGGGCGCCGAGCTCGCTCACGAGCAGCTCGACGAGCTGCCCGCCGATGCGCTCCTGCAGCGTGAGCCGCCGGGCGAGCGCGTCGAGGACGTGGGCGAGCGTGCCGATGCCGGCGACGCGCTCGCCCGGCAGGTAGGCGATGATCCCGGTGCCGTGGCCGGGCAGGAGGTGGTGGGGGCACATCGTGGTCACGGCGAGGTCGCGGGCGACGACGAGCCCGCGATCGAAGGGGCCCGCGGCCATGGCGCCCTCGCGGAGCACCGCGGCCGCGTCGATCGCCTCGCCCTCGATGAGGTCGTCGGCCCACGCGTCGGCGACCCGCTCGCCGGTCCCCGCGAGGTCCCCGTCGATGTCGCGCCCGAGGGCGCGGAGGAAGTCTTCGATGGCCTGGGCCGCTCTTCGCCGATCGATCACGGGGCCTCGTCAGTTGAGCAGCTGCCGGCGCTTGGCCGCGGTGAGGGGCTTGCGGGCCGCGTAGCCGGCCTCGAGCGCGTGGTAGTGCTCGACGGCCGGCTCGCCGTAGCGCCAGCAGAGCCAGACGAGCGCGCCGTCGACGCGGCCGTAGAAGTCGCAGAGCCCGAGCCGCTGGTCCTTCACGACCACGCCGAGCTCCTCGACGTCCCGCCACCCGGACTCGTACGCGACGATCTTCTCCGAGAGCTCGCGCTCGCACGCCCGGGCCTCCGCGCCGCCGCTGCGCGCCAGCGCGATGAGCTCATCCGGGGTCACCGCGGGGCGCCCCACGATCTTGACGAGCCGCTGCCAGCAGCGCTCGATATCGCCCGCCAGGGCGAGCTGGCGGCCGACGAGGGTGGAGAGGCTCGGCACGAGCGCGTTCGCCTCTTCGATCGTCCAGATGCGGGGAGTGCTCACGGGACCTCCCCTGAGGAGCGGCGCGACGGCCCGGTCATGCAGGGCCGGTAAGCGGAGGAGAGAGCGGTGTCAAGGGCTTCTCCGGAATGGGCGGCCGCGCGCGCGCCCGCTGGCCCGGCGGGCGCGTCGACCGCCAGCGTGCCCAGCGTGGAGGACAGCGAGCGTCGTCACCTTCACCTCCGTGATGTCCGCCTCCGGCGCCTCGCCACACAACCCCTCCATGTGTTGCAACCGCCGTTCCGCCAGCGATAAGCTCGCGCGGCGACCTCGAGGGTCGCGAGGCCGCCGCATGCGACTCCGGACGTTGTCGGGCATCAAGCTGTCGAATCTGCTCCTTGGCGGCTGGAGCGGGCTCGTGCTCCTGTACCTCTATCTGCCGATCCTGCTCCTCGTCGCCTACTCGTTCAACGACTCCAGGATGAGCGTGGTGTGGGAGGGCTTCACCTTCCAGTGGTACCGGCAGCTCTACGCCGAGCTCGCCGCGCACCTCGGCGACGAGCGCCGGTCGCCGCTCATCGAGTCGCTGAGCAACAGCGTGATCATCGCCTCGATCACCACGGCGCTCTCGGTGGCCCTCGGCACGGCGGGCGCCTGGCTGCTCCACCGCTACAGGTTCCCGGCGCTCCGGTCGCTCACGACGTTGATCTTCATTCCCATGATCATCCCCGAGATCATCATGGGGATCAGCCTGCTCATCTTCTTCAAGACCGTCGAGGTGGAGCTCGGCTTCACGACGGTCATCATCTCGCATGTCACGTTCTGCTTCCCGTTCGTGCTCATCGCCGTCCAGGCGCGCCTCGCCGGGCTCGACCCCGCGCTCGAGGAGGCCGCGATGGACCTCGGGGCGACGCCGCTCAAGGCGTTCTTCCTCGTCATGGTGCCTTATCTTCTGCCCGCCATCGTCGCCGGTGCGCTGATGTCGTTCACGCTGTCGATGGACGAGCTCATCGTCACCTATTTCACGACCGGGCCCAGATCCCAGACGCTGCCGATCAAGGTGTTCGGCATGGCGAAGCTCGGCCTGAACCCGACGCTGAACACGATCTCGACGGTGTTCATCGTCACGACCGCGATGCTCGTCGTGGTCGCCGAGTCGCTGAAGGGGACGGCGCGGCGGCTCCCCGGCGGCGGGTGAGGGCGCGCGCCGAGCGCGATCGACCGGGCCCGCGCCGCCCTCGGCGCGGGCGAGATCACGACAAGGAGAGGCCAATGAAACGCATCTCAGCGCTCCTGATCCTGCTGTGCATTCCCGTCATGGTCCTCCTCGGCTGCGGGAAGAAGGAGAGCCCGGCGCCCGCGGGGGCCGCCCGGGGCGACGGCGCCGCGGCGCCCGGCCCGAAGGCCGGCGGCGAGCTCGACCTCTTCGCGTGGTCCGAGTACGTCCCGCAGGAGGTCCTCGACGCCTTCACGAAGGAGACCGGGATCAAGGTCAATTACGAGACCTACGCCTCGAACGAGGAGATGATGTCGAAGCTCCTGGCGGGGGGCGCCCGGTACGATCTCATCCAGCCCTCGGAGTACGCGGTCGAGGCGCTCATCAAGAAGAACAAGCTCCTCCCGCTCGACCACGCGCGCCTCCCGAACCTCAAGAACATCGCGCCCGAGTTCAGGGGCCAGGCGCACGACCCGGAGCTCAAGTACACGGTCCCCTACATGGGCACGACGGTCGGCATCGTGGTCAACACCGAGCGGGTGAAGGAGCCGGTGAGGGGCTACAAGGACGTGTTTCAGCCGAAGCACAAGGGGCGCATCGTGGTCCTGAACGACGCCCGCGAGCTCGTCGCCTGGGCGCTGGCCACGCAGGGCCTGAAGCCCGACGACGTGACGCCGGAGAACCTCGCGAAGATCAAGCCGATCCTGGCGGGGTGGATCAAGCTCGTGAAGGTGTTCGACTCCGACAGCCCGAAGACGGCGCTCCTCAACGGCGACGTCGATCTCGGCATCGTCTGGAGCGGCGAGGCGGCCCTGCTCCATCAGGCGGACAAGGAGAAGTTCAAGTTCGTCCTGCCGGCCGAGGGGACGCACAGGTCGATCGACAGCCTCGCGATCCCGGCGGGGG
Organism: Sorangium sp. So ce1036; assembly: GCF_051369805.1. Classification (NCBI taxonomy): domain Bacteria; kingdom Pseudomonadati; phylum Myxococcota; order Polyangiales; family Polyangiaceae; genus Sorangium; species Sorangium sp. So ce1036. The sequence goes on along the minus strand of NZ_JBBMOX010000001.1, from coordinate 9,863,290 downwards.
CGGAGAACAAGGTCGGCGCGGAGATGTTCATGAACTACATTCTCCGTCCGGAGGTGAGCAAGCTGATCTCGGACAAGTTCCCGTACACGAACCCGAACGCGGAGGCGCGGAAGCTGCTCACGCCGGAGCAGCTCGCGAACCCGGCGAGCTACCCGCCGCTCGAGGGGATGACGACGTTCCACGACATCGGGAAGGCGGCGGCGGACGTGGACGAGCTGGTGACGGATCTCAAGGCGTCGCAGTGAGCGGCGCGGCGTCATGAACACGGCCACCGGGCAGATCGTCGAGCTACGGGGAGCGCGGCGGAGGCCGGGCCTGTTCGGGTGGCTGCTCCTCGCGCCGCTGCTCGTCTGGCTCCTCGCCTTCGTCGTGGCGCCCACGGGGATCATGCTCGTCTACAGCTTCTGCCAGCGGGACGAGCTCGGGCAGGTGGTCTTCGAGCCGTCGCTCGAGAGCTACGCGCGGGTCTTCGACGCGACCTACCTCCGGATCCTGCTCAACTCGATGCGGTACGCGGCCGTCACCACGGCGATCTGCCTCGTCGTGGGCTATCCGGTGGCGTACTTCATCGGGCGAGCGCGGGAGGGGGTCCGGAACAAGCTGCTCATGCTGGTGATGGTGCCGTTCTGGACCAGCTTCCTCATCCGGACTTACGCGTGGATCTCCATCCTGAAGTCGGAGGGGCTGCTCAACGCGCTGCTCCAGCTCCTCGGGGTGATCTCGGCGCCGCTCGACATCCTGTACACGCCGACGGCGGTGATCATCGGCCTGGTCTACTCCTATCTCCCCTTCATGATCCTGCCCATCTACGGCAGCGTCGAGAAGCTCGACAATGCCCTCGTCGAGGCGGCCTTCGGTCTCGGCGCGGGGCCCGTGGCGGCGTTCTCCCACGTCATCGTCCCGCTCACCTGGCCGGGGATCCTCGCGGGCGTGCTCCTCGTGTTCATCCCCGCGATCGGGATGTTCGCGATCCCGGACCTCCTCGGCGGGGCGAGCACCCCGATGGTCGGCAACGTCATCCAGAACCAGTTCCTCGGGGCGAGGAACTGGCCGTTCGGCTCGGCGCTCGGGACGACGCTCCTCTTGATGTTCGCGGCGATCTTCCTCCTGGGGATGCGCAGGGAGCCGGAGCGATGACGATGGCCCCTCCCGCCCCGGCCGCCCGCTGCCATCCCCTCTCCCGATGGACGCCATGATCGAGCTCCGCTCCGTCACCAAGCGATTCGACGACTTCCTCGCCGTGAACGAGATCGACCTCTCGATCAGGGCGGGCGAGTTCATCACCCTCCTCGGCCCCTCCGGCTGCGGCAAGACGACCCTCCTCCGGATGATCTCGGGCTTCGAGACGCCGACGAGCGGCGCCGTCCTGCTCGACGGAAAAGACGTCACGCGCTCCCCTCCCTACCGCCGGGACGTGAACCAGGTCTTCCAGAGCTACGCGCTCTTCCCCCACATGACGGTGAGGGAGAACATCAACTTCGGCCTGCGGATGAAGAAGGTGCCCAGGGCGGAGGCGGCCGAGCGGGTCCGCGCCGCGGTCGCGATGGTCTCGCTCGAGGGCCTGGAGGACCGCAAGCCGGCGCAGCTCTCCGGCGGGCAGCGGCAGCGGGTGGCGCTCGCGCGGGCGATCGTCTGCCGCCCGAAGGTGCTGCTCCTCGATGAGCCCCTCTCGGCGCTCGACGCGAAGCTCCGGCACGCCATGCAGGTCGAGCTCAAGGCGCTCCAGAAGAAGCTCGGGATCACGTTCGTGTTCGTGACCCACGACCAGGAAGAGGCGCTCACCATGAGCGACCGGATCGCGGTGATCCACGAGGGCCGGATCGAGCAGCTCGGCGACGCGACGCAGATCTATCACCGCCCGAGGACGACGTTCGTCGCGAACTTCATCGGTCAGGCCAACATCCTGCGGGCGGCCGTCGTCTCCCGGAGCGGCGAGCGCGCGCAGGTCCGGCTCGACGGGGGAATCGAGCTCCTCGTCAACGCCGAGCACCTCGCGCCCGGCGCCGAGAGCGCCCTGGTCTCCATCCGGCCCGAGAAGATCTCGCTCCGCAAGGAGCGGCAAAGCGCGTTCGAGAACTGCTTCGAGGCGCACGTCGAGGACGAGCTGTTCCGGGGCGCGACCGACCAGCTCCGGCTCCGGACCGACTCCGGGCTCGCGCTCACCGCCATCGTCGCCAACGAGAGCTCCGGCCACGCCGCGCTCCACGCCGGAGATAGGGTCTTCTGCCACCTCCACCCGGACGACATCGCGATCCTGCACGAGGATTGATCCATCGCTCCCCGGCGCCCGCTGTGGCGCCGGTGCGTCGTGAACTGCAGTTCTCATCCGGCCGCGGGAGCGTGGAAGTCGGCCGCCTGCGCGGCGTACGATGGAAGGCATGCCGCTTGCCGATTGGCCTCGCATGCCCAGACGGTCGCTTGCGCTTGCGTTTCCTGCGGTCCTCCTCGGCCTCTCCGGCGACGCCCTCGCCGCGGGGGCGCTGCTGTCCGGCGCGGGACAGGCGCCGGTCGAGCAACGCGTCGCGGTCGCGGCGGGGCCGGCGCGCACGACGCTCTGGACGAGCCTGCGAATCCAGGGGGCGAGCGGGCCCGTGGCGCTCGTCGTGCCCGTGCCGCCGCGCGCCGCGCTCGACGTGAGCTCGGACGCGTGGTTCGAGGCGCTCGAGGCGGCGACCGCCCCGCACGTGCTCCCTCCCGAGGGCGTCGGCCCGTACTGCCCCGGGGAGGAGGGGGCGCCGGGCCTGCCGATCCATGTGGTCGGGCAGCTCGAGCACGAGGCGACCCTCGAGCCGAGCGAGGTGACGGTGCTCGCGGACGCGGACGCGGTGGCGCGCTGGGCGGCGTCGGCCGGGCTGGCGCTCTCCGCCGAGGCGGCCGCGCAGCTCGGCGCGCTGGAGGGGGTGCGGTTCGCCGCGGCCCGCTTCGAGGCGCCCGGCGGGCCGTCCATCACGAGGACGCTGCGCCTCGTGATGGACGGCAGCGAGCCGGCCCTGCCGCTGTCGCTGACCCGCGCGGGCGAGGGCGACGTGCTCGTGACCGCGTGGCTCCTCGGCGACGGCCGGGGCGCGCTCGCGGGCGCGGCGCCCGTGACGCTGTCGTCGGCCTCCGTGACCTGGAATGCGCGCGCGGGCGAGAGCGATTACGAGGCGCAGCGCGCCGACGCCCTGGCCCAGGCGGGGCTCCGTGGGGCGCTGATCGAGGGCGCGAGCCGCGAGGCGCTGAGCCGCAGCATCGCCCTCGGCAGCGACCGCGTGGACAGCGTGGTCGCGGCCTATTTCGCGCGCGCGAGCGCGTACGGCGACGCCGCCGAGGCGCCGGGGGCGTGCGCCGCCGTGGCCGCGTCCGCGCTGGCGTCGAGCCTCGCGGTCGCGGCGAGCTGCCCGCGCGCCGCGCTCGGCGTGATCGACGGCGCGCCGGACTGCGCGGAGTCGCCCGGGCGGGACGAGACCGATCCCGAGCTCTTGCGCTGCGGTCCGGTCGCCGACGATCTGGCGGTCGCGCTCTCCGGGCTCACGCCGTCGTCGACCTGGCTCACCCGCGCGTCCCTCTGGATCGCGGCCGGGCACGCGGGCGCGGACTGGCCCCTGACGTTCGGGCCCGGCGCGTCCGTCGGGCCGGTCATGAGGGCCGGCAGCCTCCGCCTGGACGAGTGCTCGAGCGAGACCGGCGCCGGCGGCGTGGGCGGAGGGGTCGGCGGGGGAGGGGACGGCGCCGGCGGGCTCGATGGGAGCAGCGGGCCGGGCAGCGACTGGCCGCTCACGACCGGCGGCTCATGGGGCGGGGACATGCCGGTCCATCACGACGACGGCGGCGACGCGCCGGACGAGGACATGGGGTGCGGCTGCTCCGGCACCCCCGGCGCGGTGGTCGTGGAGGACACCGAAGAGGACGCCTACGAGGAGGAGTACGCCGAGGACGACGGCTGCAGCGGGGACACGAGCGAGCCGGAGTACGAGGACGAGTACGAAGACGACGGCTGCAGCGGGGACACGAGCGAGCCGGAGTACGAGGACGAGTACGAAGACGACGGCTGCAGCGGGGACACGAGCGAGCCGGAGTACGAGGACGAGTACGAAGACGACGGCTGCAGCGGGGACACGAGCGAGCCGGAGTACGAGGACGAGTACGAGGACGACGGCTGCAGCGGCGACAGCGACGACTCGGCCGAGGCGGAGGACTGCTCGATCGCGGGCCAGCGGCACGCGGGCGCCCGGAAGAAGCGGGGGCCGAAGCTGTCGGTCATGGCGCTCGGGGTGTTCGCGCTGATCGCGCCGATCCGGCGCGCGAGCCGGCCGCGCCGGATCGGCAGGCGGTAGCGCGAGGCGCTCCGGCGCCCGGTGCCCGGCGCCCGGCGTCCGGCGTCCGGCGGCGGGCGCGCGTTGCACCGGAGGCGCGTCAACCGTGGCATACTCCCGCAAGAGGCCATGACGTGAACGCGCCTGCCCGCAAGCTCACCTTCACCTACGCGGATTACCTCGCGCAGGAACGAGCGAGCTCGACCAAGCACGAGTTCCTCCACGGCGAGATCTTCGCCATGGCCGGCGGCACGCCGGAGCACGCGCGGCTCGCGGCGCAGGTCATCGCCGAGCTCGCGGCGCAGCTACGCCGGCGGCCGTGCGCGGTGTTCTCGTCCGACCTCCGCGTGCGCGTGCTCGCGACGGGGCTCGCGACCTATCCCGACGTGGCGGTCGTCTGCGGGCGCCTCTCGCGCGATCCCGAGGACGACGACGCGGTGGTCAACCCGGTCGTGCTGGTCGAGGTGCTGTCGGACTCCACGGAGGCGTACGATCGGGGCGAGAAGTTCGCGCATTACCGGCGTATCCCCTCGTTGAAGGAGTACGTCCTCGTCTCGCAGCAGCACCGGAGGATCGAGGTCTTCCGGCGCAACGAGGACAGCACGTGGACGCTGCACGAGGCCGGGCCGGGCGCGAGCGCGAGGCTCACCTCGGTCGGTTGCGAGCTCGCCGTGAACGACGTCTACGACGGCGCGCTCGAGACCTCGGCGGCGGGCTGAGCGCTCTCTCGGGGATCATGGTCCTGGAGCCCTGATGCACGACGTCCGGATGCGGGGATTTCGCGAGCGCACCGCGGTCGCGCGGGCGCTCGAGCTCCTGGAGCGGCGGATCCAGCGGCTCGGCGACGAGCCGGCGCCGATCGCGCGCGCGGCCGGGCGCGTCGCGGCCGAGCACGTGGCCGCGCGGGTGAGCGTGCCGCACTTCGCCCGCGCGGCGATGGATGGCTACGCGCTGTCCGGCGAGGCCACGCTGGGCGCGACGGCCGGCGCGCCGGTCGAGCTCGCGCTGGTGGGCGCGTCGTTCCCCGGGCGCCCCCACGGCGGCGCGATCCGCCCGGGCGAGGCCGTGAGGATCACGACGGGCGCGCCGGTGCCCGACGGGGCGGACGCGGTGCTCATGGCGGAGCACGCCGAGGAGGTCGCGGGGCGCGACGGGGGCGCCGCCGTGCGGGTGCGGCAGCCCGTGCCGCCGGGCAAGCACGTCGCGGCGATCGGCGAGGACGTGATGGCGGGCGCGGTGGTGGTGCCGGCCGGGCGCCGCCTGCGGCCGCAGGACGTCGGCGTGCTCGCCTCGACCGGCGTCGCCGAGGTGCGCGTGGTGCGGCGGCCGTCGGTGCGGATCCTCATCACGGGGGACGAGCTCCTGCCGCCGGGGAGCATGCCGAGCGGGGCCTCCATCGTCGACTCGAACAGCCTGGTGCTCTCGGCGCTCGCGCGCCGCGACGGCGCCGGGGACGCCTCGGTCGAGTACGTCCCCGACCGCCGGGAAGCGGTGAGGGGCGCGCTCGCGGCGGCCGGCGGGGACGTGGTGCTGGTCTCGGGCGGGTCGTCGGTGGGGCCGGAGGACCACGCGCCGCTCGTCCTTGCGGAGCTCGGCGAGGTGGCGGTCCACGGGGTCGCGATGCGCCCCGCGAAGCCCGCCGGGTTCGGCTTCCTGGCCGACGGGCGGCCGGTGTTCCTGCTGCCGGGAAACCCGGTGTCGTGCCTCTGCGCCTACGAGTTCTTCGCCGGCCCCTCCATCCGCGCGCTGGGCGGCCTGCCGCGCGCGTGGCCGCACCGGCGGAGGCGGTGCGTGGTGGCGAGCAAGATCGTCTCCGAGCGCGGGCGCGTGGACTACGTGCGGGTGCGCGTCGACGGAGATCGGGTGTTTCCGATCGCGACGGGCGGCGCATCCATCCTGTCGTCGACGACGCGCGCCGACGGCGCGGTGATCGTGCAGGGCGACGAGGAGGCGGTCGTGGAGGGGGACGAGGTCGAGGTGCTGCTCTACGACGCGTGAGGCGAGCGCCCAGCCTGGCAGGCGCCCGCCGCGGCGCGCGCGGCCCGGCGACCTCGACGCCTGCGCCTCAGGACCTCGGACGTGCTTCCAGGAGCTCGGCGAGGGCGCGCATGCCGTCGGTCGTGGTGAAGACGCCGACCACCTTGCCGTGCTCGATCACGATGGCTGAGCCGTACTTGTGCTCTGCCATCTCCCGCGAGACCTCGTCGAGCCGGGCGTCGGGCGAGATCGTGTAGACGACCGGGGTCATCGCCTCCTCCACGGCCACCTTCTCGGGATCGACGTCGCGGAGCGTCTCGATGAGGTGCAGATCGCGCTCGGAGATCACCCCGACCAGCGCGCCCCCGTCGAGCACCGGCAGATGGCGAATCCGGTGCTCGCGCATGACCTTGTGGGCGTGCGCGAGGCTCTGGGCGAGCCCGATCGTGTGCGGGCTCGCGGTCATGTAGCGCTTGACGGTGGGAATCGCCTTGGTCATCGGATGGGCCTCCTCCGCGGGAGCTAGCAAGACCGTGGCCAGGGCGATCTCCCGGCGCGGATCGCGGCCCGGCGAGCTCACGCGGGCGCGGATCGCGGCCCGGAGCGCTCACGCGGGCGCGGATCGCGGCCTCCGCAGGCGCGGACCGCGATCTCCCGGGGCGCGCAGCCCGTGCGCGGCAGCGCAATCGCCGCGGTCGTGGTCGTCGCTCCCCGTCCCGCCGGCGCCGACACCGGCGGCGGCGGGACGCGAAGCGGGGCCGACGTGGCCGATCCGGGGGACGGAGCGGCTCACGCCTGCGCGATCGGCCGGGGCGACCGTGCGGGACACCGGCCGCTGTCCGGGCCGGACGACGTCGTGGCGCGCCGCGATCGGACCTCCGCGGGCACGCTCGGTGCTCACCCAGCGCGGCGGCCCTGCCGGTGGCGAGGGCGTGCACTGCCGCGCTCCTCGCGGTCGCGAGAGATCCTCGCGCAGCGAGGCCCGGCGCGCTCCTGTCTGGAGGTGCGTTATCCATGAAGCTCGACGCGTTCATCAAGCGCGCATTCGTGATCATCCCGGGGAGCATGATCGCGGTCTCCGCGTATTTTCACGCCTCCGGGGTGTCTCCTCGGGTCGCCCACGAGGTGGCGCAGGACAGCGTGTCATCCGCCCACGAGGCGACAGCGCCCGTCGAGCCGCCGTCCTCCGACGATCGCGCGCCGAGCGCGGCGCCGAGCCTCGCGCGCGACCCGTTCGACCCGACGACCGGGCCGCTCGACGCAGGGCCGGATCGGGCTGCGGCCGGGCAGGCGGACCGCTCCTCCCTCGACCCGCGCCGTGCGCCTCCCTGCGACTCGGGCCGCGTCGTGCTGATCGCGGTGTCCGACGACCCGGACTGGTCGTTCGCGGCCATCGAGGCGGCCGATGGAACCACCACCCTCTGGCGGCGTGGCGGGAGGATCGACGGCCGGACGCTCGAGCAGATCGCCTGGGATCGGGTCGTTCTGACCTCGGGGGGCGCGCGCTGCCAGATGCTGCTCGGCGAGAGGGGCAGAGGCGGCGGCAAGGCCGCGCCGGAGCCGCAGCCCACGCCGGATCCGCCCCGCGCGACCCCGAGCCGCAGGCCCGGCAAGAGCCATGTCCCGCCGGAGATCGCCTCGAGCATCCAGCGGGTGAGCGATACCGAGATCGACATCGACCGGTCGGCCGCCGAGAAGATCTTCGCGAATCCCGAGCTCGTGACCCACACCTCGGCGGCGATCCCGGAGATGCGGGACGACCAGGTGGTGGGGCTGAAGATGCACATCAAGCCGGGCTCGGTGCTCGAGTCGTTCGGCCTGCAGACCGGAGATCTGGTGCGGTCGGTCAACGGCATCGATCTGACCAACCCGCAGAACGCCATGATGGCTTATTCGCGCATGCAATCCGACAGCAGCGTGTCCGTCGTCGTCGAGCGCGGCGGCCGCCCGATGCGGCTCAAGGTCAACCTCCGCTGAGGTGCGCCTCTCGGCCCTGGCCGCGGCGGCGCTCGGGGCCGGCGGAAGATCCGGAGAGGCGCGGCGAGGGGGCCGCGCCCCCGCGGGCGAGCACCTGTTTCACACGGCGAAAGGCGCCCGGGAGGCGGGGTGAGGTGACGCTGTGGCGCCCGGCGCAGGGCTGCTCTATGGGGTGGCGGGAGATCCTTGATGCCCACGCCATCCTGGAGACCACGGCGCGCGGCGCCGTTTTCCTGCCTCGCGGCGGCGCTGCTCCTCCCCGGCTGCGGGGCAGAGCACGAGGACAGCGCGGCCGCTGCGCTGCGGCTCCGCTTCCCGGATCATGCGGAGTCGGTGCTCGCGGCGCGCGAGGCGTTCGCCCCCGCGGCGGACGGGTTCCGGCTGCCCGCCTCGGCGCAGGGCGGGGCCTGGGTGGGCGCCGCGCGGCCCGAGGTGGCGCTGCCCCGCGAGGGCGGCGGGCCGATCCGGTTCCGCCGCCCGGACGGCGGCGAGATCCGGGTGCGGGAGCTCGGGGCCGAGGGCGAGGGGCGGATGGCCGAGCGCGCCGTGAGCTACCGGCGGGCGGGCGGGACGTCGTTCTGGACCGCGACCGACCACGGCGTGGAGGAGTGGCTGCTGCTCGGGGAAGGCGTCGCGCGCGGCGGCGAGGCGGCGGCGGCGTGGGAGGTGGAGGGCGCGACGCCGCGGCCGCGGGGCGCGGCGGTGGAGCTGCTCGACGAGGAGAGCGGGGCGCCGGTGCTGCGCGTGACGGCGCCGCGCGCGCACGCGGCCTCGGGGCGGCCCGTCGCCCCGGCGCTCCGCGTGCGCGGCGCGCGCATCGAGCTCGTGGTGGACGCGGGCGGCGAGGCGGTGCTCGTCGATCCCGCGTGGGAGCTGGCGGGCGCGATGGGCTCGGAGCGCCGCGATCACACCGCGACGCTGTTGCCGAGCGGCAAGGTCCTCGTGGCGGGCGGCGCGAACACGGTCCCCCTCGACACCGCGGAGCTGTACGACCCGGAGACCGATACGTGGACCCCGACCCAGGGGACGATGCATCTCGCGCGCCGCCAGCACACCGCGACGCGGCTGCCGGGGGGGCAGGTCCTGGTGCTGGGCGGTTACGGTGGAACCAGCGGAAGAAGCGATCTCTGGAGCGCTGAGCTGTACGACCCGGAGACCGACACGTGGACCCTGCTGGAGACCCGCCTGAAGCAGGCGCGTCACCAGCACACCGCGACGTTGCTGGAAAGCGGGCTGGTCCTCGTGGCGGGCGGCCGGGCGCAGGGCACCCCTCTCAAGAGCGCGGAGCTGTACAATCCGACAGGGGAGAGCACGCCCCCCACGCCCGACGTGCCCGCGATGGAGAATGACCGTTACCTGCACACGGCGACGCTGCTGGACAGCGGCAAGGTCCTCCTCGTGGGCGGCCTCGGGACGACCCGCGCCACCGGCGCGGCGCTGTACGATCCGGAGAGCAACACCTGGGCGCGCACGCCGCCGGGCGACACCGCGCGTGTCGATCACACGGCGACGCGGCTCGAGGACGGCAGGGTCCTGGTGGCGGGCGGATCGAGCGAGGAGGACAAGAGCAAGCTGCTCCGCGCGGCGCTGTACGATCCGGGAGCCAACGCCTGGACCGACGCGCCGTCGATGCGCGTCCGGCGCGTCGATCACGCCGCGGCACGGCTGCACGACGGCGCCGTCCTGGTGACGGGCGGCGACGATGAGATCGCGGCGTTCGAGGCGGAGCTGTACGACCCGGAGGCCAACACCTGGACCCCCGCGCCGCGGATGAGGTCCGGGCACCTGCAGCACACCGCGACCGTGCTCCTGGATCGTCGGGTGCTCGTGGCTGGCCCCGAGGTGCACTCCGAGGTGTATACGGGGGTCGGCGTCGCCTGCGCCTCGGATGCGGAGTGCGCGCTCGGCCTCTGCGTGGAGGGGGTCTGCTGCGAGTCGCGGTGCGCCGAGCCCTGCCGCACGTGCGCCCGGAGCGACGCTCCCGGCCGCTGCGTGCCCCAGCCGAAGGGCTCGGATCTGCGCGGGGATTGCGCGCGCGCGGGCTGTGACGGCGCGTGCGACGGGTTCGGGGCCTGCACCGCCGTGCGCCCGGGCGACGCGTGCAGCCCGGCCCGGTGCAGCGACGATGGGACGCAGCGCCTGGGGAGCCTCGTGTGCCCGGCCGCCGGGGCCGCCTGCCCCGATCCGGCCCGCGAGCCCAGGGCGCGTGTGGACTGCGCGCCCTACCGCTGCGACAGGGCCACCAGCGACTGCAAGGAGCGCTGCAGCTCGCTGCAGGACTGCGCGCCGGGGTTCGCTTGCGACCTGTCCGGCCGGTGCGTGTCGCCACCGCCCCGCGGGAAGGGCGGCTGCAGCCTCGCCGGTGCGGGCGCCGCGGGCCCGCTGGAGAGCGGCCTCGGCGCCGCGCTGCTCGCGCTGCTCGCGCTCGGGAAACGAAGGTCGCTGGCCCTTCGGTCGAGATGATCCGAGCGCCGGAGAACCCCTGATGTCCCTGCGTTGCTCGCACCCGCGCGCCCCGCTGCGCTCCAGAAGCCCGCTGCTCGCCCTCGCGCTCCTCGCCGGCTGCGGCGCGGAGCCGGCGCCCGGGTCGCCGGCCGCCCTGCGCGGCCTGTTCCCGGAGCAGGCCGCCGCGGTGCTCGCGGCGCGTGACGCGTTCGTCCGCGGGGCGGAGGGGTTTCACCTGGGTCCGGCGGTGGTGAGCGGGAGCGCCGGAGGGCTCCACGTGGTGCTCCCCCGCGAGGGCGGCGCGCCGATCCGCTTCCGCACGCCGGCGGGGGTCGAGGTGCGGGTGCGGGAGCTCGGCGCCGTGGGCGAGGGCGTGATGGCGGAGCGGGCGGTGAGCTACCGGCGCGCGGGCGGGACGTCGTTCTGGGCCGCGACCGACCGGGGCGTGGAGGAGTGGCTCCTGCTCGAGGAAGGGATCGCGCGCGGGGGCGAGGCGGTGGCGGCGTGGCACGTGGAGGGCGCGACGCTGCGGATGCGGGGGGAGGCGGTGGAGCTCGCGGACGCGCGGAGCGGGGCGCCGATGCTGCGCGTGACGGCGCCCCGCGCCCACGCGGCCTCGGGGCGGCCCGTGGCCATGACGCTCCGGGCGCGCGGCGCGCGGATCGAGCTCGTGGTCGATGCGGGCGGCGAGGCGGCGCTGGTCGATCCGGTGTGGGAGCCGGCGCGCGGGATGAATCTCCCGCGGACCTTGCACACCGCCACGCTCCTTCGCCCGAGCGGTCAGGTCCTCGTGGCGGGCGGTAGCTACAAAGTGCTCGGCTTCGGCTCCCTGGTCCAGCCCGTCAAGCGAGCGGAGCTGTACGACCCGGTCATGGACGCGTGGACCGACACGGGCGCGATGATTCACGATCGCCGTGGTCACACCGCGACGCTGCTCCCGAACGGGAAGGTGCTCGTGGCCGGGGGAGAGAGCCTGACACAGGCAGAGAGGTACTCGCCCAGCGCGGAGCTGTACGATCCGGTCCTGGGCACGTGGACCCTCACGGACTGCGAGATGGGGACCGGGCGCTATCTCCACACCGCGACGCTGCTGGACAGCGGCAAGGTCCTGGTGACGGGCGGATACGGGAAGGACGGCTATCTCGTCAGCGCGGAGCTGTACGACCCGGAGGAGGACACGTGGACGCGCGTGCGGTCCATGCATCAGGGGCGCGACAACCATACCGCGACGCTGTTGCTGAACGGCCGGGTCCTCGTGGCGGGCGGCGAGAAGTCGGATTCGGCCACCCACGACACCGCGGAGCTGTACGACCCGGAGGAGGACACGTGGACGCGCGTGCGGCCCATGAACGTCCCCCGCCAGTATCACACCGCGACGCTCCTCTTGAGCGGCAAGGTCCTCGTGGCGGGCGGAACCGATCTCGACTACGGCGATCTCGGCAGCGCGGAGCTGTACGATCCGGAAGAGGACTTGTGGACCCGCTTCGAGCACGAGCGCTACCTGCTGGAGCCGCGCACCGTGCACGCCGCGGCGCGGTTGCCGGACGGTCAGGTCCTCCTGATGGGTGGAAAGAACGAGGGCGATGTGCTCGCCAGCGCGGCGCGGTACGACCCGGAGAGCGGCACGTGGACCGGCGCGGCGCCGCTGGCGCGCCCGCGGGCTTTCCACACGGCGACGCTCCTCCCGAGCGGCGAGATCCTGGTGGCGGGAGGCCTGGAGGACGAGTCGGAGACGGGGCTCTTGCTCGCCACGCACAGCGAACGGTACGGGCTCGTCCTGGGCGACGCGTGCGCCGTCGCGCCCGACGTCGGCTCCGGCTGCCGCGCCGGCGCCTCCTGCGTCGACGGCATCTGCTGCGACTCGCCCTGTCCCTGCGGGGCGTGCAGCCCCGAGGGGCATTGCAGCGTCGAAGGCAGCCCGGCGAAGATCGACGAGGTGTGCGAGCCGCCGGTGTGCGACGGCGAGACGCACAGCCTCGGGCCGGCGCGGTGCTCCGCGGCGTCCGCCGCGTGCCCGGTGCCGGAGCGCGTCGACTGCATCACGTACCGCTGCGACCAGGACAGCGGCGCCTGCAAGACGAGCTGCGCCTCGATCGACGACTGCGCGCCGGGCTTCGTCTGCAACCTGCAGGGCCACTGCGTCTTGCCCCCGCCCGCGCCGGGCGCGTCGGGCGGCTGCAGCGCCGCGCCGGCGCGGCCAGCCCCCGGCCGGGCGTGGGCTCCCCTCGCGCTGCTGCTCGCGCTCGGCGGCGCGCGCAGGCGGCGCGCGCAGGCGGCGCGCGGGCGGCGCGCGTCCATCGCTGCGCTCTGCGCGCTCGCCGTCGCGGTCGCCGGCGAGGCCGTCGCGGCCGCCCAGCCGGCCGCCCCCGAGCCATCGCCCGCGTCGTCCGCCGCCGCGCCGCCGCCGTCGTCGTCCGCCGCGCCGTCGTCCGCTGCCGCGGCGCCGCCGTCGTCCGCCGCGCCGTCGTCCGCCGCGCCGCCTCCGGACGCCGCCGAGCGTCCGCCGGCCGAGGATCCCATCGCCGGGGCGCGCGCTCACTTCGAGCGCGGCGTCGCGCTGTACCGCCAGGGCGCGTGGGAGGCGGCGCTCGCCGAGTTCCTCGCGTCGCGGCAGCTCTACCCGACCTGGAGCGCCACATCGAGCGCGGCGCTCTGCCTCCAGCAGCTCCGGCGTTACGACGAGGCGCTCGCGCTCTTCGAGACGCTGCTCAACGACTTCTCCGAGCGGCTGCCCCAGGACACCAGGACCGCCGCGCAGGAGGCGATCGTGAGGCTGCGCGGGCTCATCGGGACCATCGATATCACGGGCGCCGAGATCGGCGCCTCGATCACGATCGACGGCCGGCGCCGCGGCGATTACCCCATGCCCGCCCCGCTGCGCGTCGGCGCCGGCAGCCACGTGGTCCGCGTCTACAAGGAGGGGTTCGAGCCGTTCGAGATGCGCGTCGACGTCGCCGGAGGCCAGGTCGTCCGCATCCTGTCGCGCCTCCACAAGCTGGTGGAGTCGGGGCGCCTGCGCGTCGCCGAGCAGAACGGCAAGGTGCTCGACGTGCTCGTCGACGGGTACACCGTCGGCAAGACGCCCTGGGAAGGGCCGATCTCCCCGGGCCAGCACACGGTCGCGCTGCGCGGTCCGGGCGAGCTCGGCACCATGCCGGCCTCCGTGCTGATCCGGCGCAAGCAGACGACGCCGCTCACCCTCCGCGCCGAGGAGCTCACGGCGTCGCTCCGGATCGTGCCTACGCCGGTGTGCGCGAGCGTCACCATCGACGGCGTGACGCTCGGGAGCGGGATCTGGGAGGGGGACCTCAGCCCCGGACGCCACCGGATCGAGGTCGCCGCCGGCGGCTTCGTCACCGCCCGGCGCGAGGTGATCCTCGCCCGCGACCGGCGCGCGGTCCTCCCCGTCGCGCTGGAGCGCGTGGTGCTCGGCGCCCCGCCCGGGCGCTTCCTCGTCGAGCTCACCGCCGCCCCGGCGTTCGTGCCGAGCCTCGGCGGCGGCGCGGCGGGCCAGTGCGGCGGCGCCTGCTCGCTGGACGTCGGCGTCGGCGGCCTCGGCGTGGTCCACGCGGGCTACGAGCTCTGGTCCGGCCTCGGCTTCGGCGTCACGACCGGCTACCTCCAGGTGCAGCAGGCCGTGGCCGCGCGGAGCACGTCGCTGCAGATCCGGGATCCCCTGCCGGAGAGCACCGGCACCGCCGACGACGCGCTCGCGCTCCGCGGCTTCCTGGCGGGCGGCTGGTCCGGCCTGTCGTTCGGCGAACGCGTCCGGCTCTCGATGCGGCTCGGCGCCGGCGCCCTGTTCGCCGCGGTGAGCGACGAGCGCAGCGGCACCTTCACGTCGGGCAGCGGCGTGGAGTTCCGGGTCGACCGGACGTCGGCGCAGGGCTCCGCCAGCTTCTTCGTCATGACGCCCGAGGTGCGCGCGGGGCTGCGCTTCGGCGACCACCTCGACGTGACCGCCGGCCTCGCGGCGGCGGTCCTGATCCGGCTCACCACGCCGGTGTGGTCCAACGCGCCCGGAGGGGTCTACGGCCGGATCGACGCCGAGCGGGGCTACTTCGGCGCGTTCGACCCCGATCCCCTCGTCGGCGAGGTGACGGTCGCGCTCGCACCCGGTGTCGGAGCCCGCTACACATTCTGACCTGCGCGACCGCGGTGATCTCGCCGCGGTCCAAGGCGCACCGGAGCGCAGGAATCCAACCGACGAGAACGGTTGCCAAGGGCATCGGGCCCAGCCAGCATCCGATTGAGACCACGCCTACGACTTCATAGAGTAAACCCCTCTCGTGGACGGCAAGACCTTGAGCGGCAGGTACACGCTGGGCCGACTGCTCGGCAAGGGAGGCATGGGCGCCGTCCATGAAGCCGACGACATGGAGCTGAGGCGCCGTGTCGCCGTGAAGATCATGAACCCCGAGGTCTCGCACAGCAGGTCCGCGATGGCGCGGTTCGAGCGCGAGGCGCGGGCCGCGAGCGCCATTCACACCGAGCACATCGTGCGCGTGCTCGACACCGGCGTGGACGACGAGACGAGATCGCCGTTCATGGTCATGGAGTACCTGCGCGGCGAGGATCTCGCGCAGCTCCAGCGCCGCCTCGGCGTGCTGCCCCCGGGGCTCGCGCTCCGGATCGTGGCCCAGGCCTGCGTCGGCCTGCAGAAGGCGCACGACGCCGGCGTCCTGCACCGGGATATCAAGCCCGCCAACCTGTTCCTCGCCCGGCGCGAGGACGGCGGCGGGCTCGTGCTCAAGCTGCTCGACTTCGGCATCGCCAAGATCAAGCCGTCCCACGATCCCCGGCGAGACACGACGGGTCTGACCCGGTCCGGGAGCATGCTGGGGACGCCCCGCTACATGTCGCCGGAGCAGGCGCGGGCCATCAAGGAGATCGATCATCGGACCGACATCTGGTCGCTCGGGGTCGTGCTCTATCACGCGCTCGCCGGGCGCACCCCGACCGAGCACGTCGAGGCGTTCGGCGACCTCATCGCCACCCTGGTCGCCGACCTGCCCGCGCCCGTCCAGGAGTTCGCGCCGTGGGTCGCGCCCGAGGTCGCCGCGATCGTCGACGGCGCGCTCCAGTACCAGCCGGCCGACCGGTACCCGAGCGCCTCGGCGATGCTCGACGCGATCAGGCCGCTGCTCGGCGACGACCCGCTGCTCCTGGAGGAGCGCATGCTCGTCCCGCTGGACGCGTCGGAGCGCCTCCTCGTCGCGCCGCGGCTCGAGCCCCGGGCGGCGCAGCGATTGCGCCGGCGGCCCTCCTTCTATTCCGGCAGCGCGGATCGGTGGAAGGACCAGCCGACCGAGGGCGCGACGACGTCCTCGCTCGAGGCGACGCTCAGCCAGGACTACGGCGTCCAGGAGCGGCCGGCGAGCCAGGCGCCGCCCTCGCCGCGCCGGATCTCGAGGAAGGTGCCGCTGGCGATCGGCGTGTTGCTCGCCGCGAGCGTGGGCGGGCTCGTGATGATCCGGCCGGCCGCCAGGCCCCGCGAGGCGCTGACCGGCATGCACCTCGCGCTCCGTGAGCTCCCGCGGATCCCGCCCGCCCCGAGCCCGGCGCCCGCGCCGGAGCCTCCCCCGGCGCCCGTGCGTCGGGTCGAGCTCGCGATCGCTCCCCGGGACGCCTCGGTGGAGATCGACGGGGCGCCCGCGGCGCTGAAGGACGGGGTGGTCGAGCTCGTCGGTCCCCTCGGGACATCCCAGGAGGTGCGTGTCGTCAGGGGCAGCGCGTCGATCGCGCGGCGGGTCTACATCACCGAGGAGGGCGCGCTCCCGGCGAAGCTGGAGCTGCCATCGCTCCGGGCCGCGGGGTTCACCAGGAAGCCTCGGCCCGCGACGACGGCGAGCGCAGCCCCGCTCGCCGAGCCCACGGGCACGAGCAATCCGCTCATGCCGCCCAGCTTTCAGTAAGCCGGGCGGGGCGCGCAGCAGCCGGGCGGGGCGCGGCCGACGTCGTCTCGGGACACGAAGCGGTAGAACGGACGCGGCGCTGGCCCGTCTGACCGGGCGCCCGCCGGACCGCGGGCAGGGAGCAGGCAATGGGCGAACTCGGAACGGTGTGGTCGAAGCGAGCGCTCCTCGGCGGCGCGCTCGCGCTGGGTCTCTCGGTGGCGGGTCTCGCATGCGACAGGGCGCTGGAGGGCGCCGCTGCCCCGGCGCCCCCGCTTGTCTCGATGCCGGCGCAGGCCAGCGCCGCGAGCGAGGCGAGGCGCGAGGGCCCTCGGCCGCTGGACGCCGAGGCGCAGGCGCTCCCGGCGCCGCGCGCGGGCGCAGCGCCCGCCGCGCGCGCCGGGGGCGTCACGGCCTCGAAGGGCCTCTCCGACCTCGGCCGCGGCAGAGCGCCGGGGCAGGTGGCCGCCCCCCCCGCCGCGACGGCGTCGCGCGAGGGCGCGATGTGGGGCGGACCCGCGGCCGCGGCCCCCGTCGAGGCGGCGATCGACCCGAACGGCCGCTTCGCCACCACCTACCGCCCGGGCGGCGGCCACCTCGCGGCGTTCGAGTCCGCCGTCGCGCGCGGCATCATCCCGCCGGCCGAGCGAGAGCTCGTCAGCGACGTCGGCGCCCGCTACGCGCCCGCGCTCGACGCGCCGAAGGGCGCGACGCTCGCCCTGCGCACCGACCTCGAGCGCGCGAGGGTCCCGCCCGGCGGCGGCCCGGTGCACGTGCGCGTCGCGCTCCGCTCCACGGCGCAGGCGCCCGCGGCGCGGCCGCACCTGTCGGTGCACCTCGTGCTGGACGTGAGCGGCTCGATGCAGGGCGAGCCGATCGCCCGGGCGCGCGAGGCGGCGCGGGCCCTCGTCGACCGGCTCGACGCGGGCGACGACTTCTCGCTGATCACCTTCTCGAGCGACGCCCAGGTCTTGATCCCCGACGGGCCCGTCGGCGCGCGGCGCGCGATGATCAAGGCGGCCATCGACGGCATCGCCGCGGCCGGCGGCACCAACATCGGCCGCGGCCTCGAGCTCGGCTACGCGGAGGCGAGCCGGCCGGGCATCCCGGAGGGGGCCGTGAAGGTCGTGCTGCTGCTCTCCGACGGGCGCGCGAACGCCGGGATCACGCGCTCGGAGCGGCTCTCGCGGCTCGCGCTCGACGCCTTCCAGGGCGGCGTCCAGACGAGCACCTTCGGGCTGGGCGCCGACTACGACGGCGCGCTGATGAGCGCCGTCGCGGGCGACGGGGCCGGCGGATACTACTACCTGCGCGACCCCGACCAGATCGCCCCGGCCCTCGCGACGGAGCTCGACAGGCGGCTCGATCCGGTCGCGACCGCGGTCGAGCTCCGGGTGCGGCTCCGGCCCGACGTGGAGCTGCTCCACGTCTACGGGTCGCGCCGGCTGAGCGAGGCGGAGGCGGCGCGCGCGCGGGCGATCGAGGTCGCGGCGGACGCCCAGGCCGAGGCGCGCGACCGCATCGCGAGGGACCGGCGGGACGACGCCGAGGGCGGGATGCGGTTCCTCATCCCGGCGTTCGCGCGCGACGACAGCCACGCGCTGCTCCTCGAGCTCGGCCTGCCCGCGGGCGTGGAGGCGCGGACCGTCGCGTCGATCGAGCTCAAGTACAAGGACCGCGTCGCCCGGAAGAACGTCGTCGAGGAGACGCCGCTCCGGGTCGCGTACGCGGCCGGCGACGCCGACAGCGCCGCGAGCGCCGACCCGTCCGTGGCCCGCACGATCCAGGGCTTCGCCGCGGGCGAGACGCTGGCCGAGGCCGCGCGGCAGATCGCGATCGGCGATCGCGCCCGCGCCGCCGCGCTGCTCTCCGAGCGCGAGGGCATCCTGCGGGCCGCGGCCGGCGCGCTCGACGAGCCGCTCTTCCTCACGGACGCCGATCGCCTCGCGCGCCTCCGCGGCCACACGGGCGCCGCGGGCGGCCTCGGCGACCCGCTCGTGCTCGCGATGCTGCTCGAGACCGCCTCGCGCGCGCACCTCCGCTGAGGCCCGGGGCGCGAGGCCACGACAGCGGGCGAGCTACCGGCGGACCGAGCGAGGCGCGACCATGACCCGATCCTTCCCTCTCCGGCGCGACCAGGCGGCGCAGCACGTCGATGTCCCGCCCGGCGGCGAGATCGTCCTCCGGGGCAAGCTCGTCTGCTCGACCGACGGCTCGATCGTCGACGCGGCGACGACGACCTGGCCCGCCGGGGCGCCCGGCGGCGCCTCGGTCGACAGCGGCGGGCTGGTCGACTTCGCGCAGGGCGGCTTCCATGTGACGCGCCGCGATCCGGAGGCCCACGAGGTCCACGCCGTCGCGACCGGCGGCCCGGCGCCCGCGTGCGCGCTCGCCGGCGTCGAGGCCCCCTGCCTGCCGCTGCGGCTGCTCCCGCTCGCGCGGACGCGGCTCCAGACGGCGCAGGAGCTGAGCGGCTGCCTGAAGGGGGGCATCACCGTCGAGGTGCCGAGCGCCGTCGTCCCGCCCGTCCCGCCCGGCGCCGCGCCTTACGCGCAGGGCGCCGCGGTCCTGCTCGGCGTCGGCGCGCTCGCCGCGATCGGGTGGGCGGCGCAGCGGCGGCGCGCGCGCTCGCCGTCCGGCCAGCTCATCGCGCTCGCGCGCCGCGCGCGGGCCAAGCTGGAGCGCGCCGACCCCGTCGTGGCCGCGCCGCTCGCGCCGGCCGTGGAGGCCGCGCTGGGCGCCTTGAAGCAGCGGCGCGTGGACGCCGCCTCGGCCGAGGGCCGGCGGGTCGCGGAGGTGCTCCGGCGCGTCGAGGTGCGCCTCGACGCCTCGGTCGCGGAGGCGCGCGCCGACCGCGAGCAGCAGATCGCGGACGAGCTCGTCCGCGAGGTCGAGAGCGCGCTCGAGGCGGTCGACGAGGTGGCCGCGGCCCGCCGCGATCGCCGCTGAGCGGCCGCCGGCGGCCGCTCAGCGGCTCGCGCGGGCGAGCTCCGGCGGCGGGGCGGGGGAGGGCTTCGCGGGGCTCTCGAGCGGCGCGCACCCGTCGGCGGCGAAGGGGCCGATCGCCGGCTCGGCCGTGACGAACGCCGAGACGTGGCGCATCCGCTCGAGGAAGGCCGCCTCGGTCTCGGCGCGCCGCGGGTCGGCCGCGAGCGGCACGGCGCCGAGCCCCTCGCGGCGCACGGGGCAGATCTCCGCGACGGGCGGCGCGCCCCGCGAGAGGCGCAGGCGCGCCAGCATCCCGAGCTCGGCGGCCGGCCCCGTCCTCTTCACCTTCATGATGAAGTTGCCGAGGCTGTAGAAGATGGGCCGGCCGCGCCGCATCTCGATGCCCTGGAGCACGTGCGGGTGATGGCCGAGGAAGGCGTCGGCGCCGGCGTCGATGGCGGCGAGGGCGACCCGGCGGGCCTGCGGCAGCGGGGCGTCCAGGTACTCGGTGCCGCCGTGGTAGCTCACGACGACCGCGTCGATGCCCGGCTGCTTGCGCGCGGCGCGCACGGCGGCCGCGACCCCGTACGCGTCCGCGGCCGCGACGAACTCGCGCGCCGGGTGCTGCCAGAGCGAGCCCTGGTTCCAGATGGCGGTCACGGCCAGCACCGCGAGCCGGAAGCCGCGGTGCTCGACGACGGCCGGCGCGTACGCCTCCCGCCGCGTCCGGCCGGCGCCCGCGTAGGCGACGCCGACGCGCTCCAGGTGGCCGAACGTCTCGAAGAGCGCGGGCTTGCCGTAGTCCCACATGTGGTTGTTCGCGAGCGACACCACGCTGATGCCGGCGCGCGCGAGCGCGTCCGCGCCGACCGGCGGGCCCGTGAACACGAGCGGCTGGCGCGGGTGCAGGGTCTCGCCGCCCTGGTCGCTGAGCTGGTTCTCGAGGTTGACGAAGCGCACGTCCGCGGAGGCGAGCAGCGCCGCGACGGGGGCGAACGGGTCGTGCGTCGGGTCGCGGAGCAGCTCCTGGCCGAGCGCCTTGCCGAGGCACACGTCGCCGCCCGCGAGGAGCGTGATCGCGCCGGCGGGGGCGCTGTCGGCGGGGGCGCCGCCGGTAGCGGCGGGGATGCTGTCTGCGGCGGCGGGGGCACGCTCGGCGGTCGCCGGGGCGTTCCGCGGCGAGGGGGCGCGTGCGGCCGGCGCGACGGCGGGAGGTGGGGCGAGCCCTGCGCCCGCGTCCGCGGGGCGCTCGCAGCCGGTCGGCGCGGCCGCGGCGCACAGCGCGAAGAGGAGGAAGGAAGGGCGCATCGAGCGGCTTCTCGACGCGCATTATCCACGGCGACCTGGTCGCGCCCAAGCGTCCCGAGCGTGCCGGCCGCTCGGAGGGCAGGGCGGCGCGCGCCTCCCCGCACGAAAGAGGGCGCCAGGAGACGTTCGTCCCCTGGCGCCGTGGTGTCCGATCTGCGCGACCCGCGCCGGCCGCGGACCGGGCGTTACGCGTGCTTCGTCGGGCGGCTCACGTTCGGCGTCGTGTCGAGCAGGAGCGGGCTCGGGCGCTCCGTGCGCTTCGGGCGCCCGATGCGCGCGCCCGCGTCGGTCCCGATGCCGAACTTGTTCGACGTGGCGACCTCGAGGGACAGCGTGAGCTGCTCGTCGAGCGCCTGGAAGATGGTCTCGATCATGCCGATGGCGATGTCCCGCTCCTCGACGGTGATGCGCTCGCTCGTGATGATCGCCCTCGACTCGGCGCGGTGCTCCCGGACCGGGTGCGCGACCTCGTGGCGGTCGCCGAGGTAATCGAGCCGGATCCCCTTCTGCCGCTCCACCACGTGGGCGAGGTCCTTCACGTTCTCGAAGAACGCGTGCCCGCTCGCCTCCATGGCCTCGAGGAACCAGTAGCGCAGCGCCGGCTTGGGGTTGCCCATCGCGAGCTTGACGAACGTGCACATGTTCCGCCGGTGGACGTCCACGTCGCGATCGAGGAAGCAGAACTTCAGCGTCTCCCTGGCCTGCCAGCCGAGCGCCTCGTCCATCCCGAGGGCGATCCAGTCGTTCAAGAACAGCCCGTTGTGCGTCTCCAGATCATCGCACCACCGGTTGATCAGCGCCTCCTGCGGCGTGGTGACGGTCCTGTAGCGGACCGCGTACCGGTTGAGCTCCCGGTAGCCCATGACGTCCCCGATCCACATCGGGATGAACCGCTGCAGCTTGTGCTCCGGGCTGATGTCCGACACCTCGCGCAGCCACGTGTAGAAGGGGTGCCGCGCCGCCTGCGCCTTCTTCTCGAGGAGGATGCTGTGGACGTCCTTGTGATAGAGCGCCACCGGCTCCTCCCGCTCGATCTCGAGGGCCGGCGCGCCCTCCGCCGCCTGCTGGGGCCGGCGCGACGGCGGCGCGACGTCCGGGCGGCGCGGCGACACGCCTCGGTTGACGTACGACTCCGAGTACCGCAGAAAGCAGGTGAACATCTCGGTGAAGATGTCGAACATCCGGTTGGCGAGCTCCACGGCCAGCGGCCTCTGCCGGGCGTCGAGCTCCTGATGATCGAAGACGCCGGGCGACTCGAGGACGTGACCGGGCTCCCGATCCAGGTGGTGGCTGCCGAAGTAGCGGTGCCGGATCCCCGTCTTCTGCTCGAGCGCGCTCGCGACCTCCGAGATCTTCAAGAAGAAGGCGTTGCCGCACGCCTCCGCGGACTCGGAGTGCGCGAAGCGGATCAAGGGGTCTCCCCCGTCCTCGACGGTCATCCTGGCGAAGTCCATGACGAAGCGCCGGAACGGCTCGGTCTCGTCGGCGAGGAACACCCACCACAGCGTGTCGCTGGCGCGCCAGCCGAGGTGCTCGTCGAGGCCGAGCGTCTTCCAGTTCTCCAGGAAGAGCGCGGAGTGGGTCTCGTCCTCCAGCGTGTTCCCGTTGATGACCGCCTCGAGCTCGTTGAGGGGCCTCGGATACCGGATGAACCACTTGTTCGCGTCGCGGAAGTTCATCACGAAGACCGACATGATGGGCGCCATGAGGAGCCGCTCCTCGAGCGGCACCGCGTCGGAGTGCGCCCAGTCGAAGAACGGGTGCGAGAGGAGCCGCTCTTTCCGCTGCGCCTTGAGGTCCAGTACCTCTCTCATCACTTGCCTCCCCGGATGCGCCGCTCGGGCGCGATCGAACCACGGATCTCGAATGCGATGGTCTTGTTCACGTGTCTCCTGTCGAGAGACGGGGCCGCGGATCGGGGGATCGCTCTGGTCGTGCAGGAGCGGGCCCTCTCCGCGGCTCGTCTCACGGATGCGCTGCTTTGTTCCTCGGGTGCTGCTCCAAGCCGCAGTTGCGCTGCTTGAACGACGGGTGGCGGCTCTCCGGCTTCTGCTGCCGCGCCTCAGCCCCTCGCGAGGGCTGCGGCGTCGCCGCCACGCCAGGGCCCATTGCACCCCCCGTACCAGGCCGCGGGACCCCGGAGACCGCCGCGGTGGCGCGGGTAGAGCGCGGGGCGCGCGCCGCGGCGCCTGCTGGCCCTCCTGGATGGCTTGCCCGATCACGCAATCCGTTGCCCTGTCGTGCAAGGCCTCCCCGCCGGGGCCACGCCTGCTCGCCCGGTGACGGCGGGCGGCGGCCTCACCCCGGCGCGAGGCGGCCGCGCGGCGCGCCCGAGGACGGGCCCCGAAACGAGGGGCCATATCGTCATCGTCATGCGCACGATCACGATCACGCGCGCGCTGGGCGAGCGCGCTCGTGGCACGTGCCTTGATTGCCTGCATCCCGCAGGGCGCACGCGCGGACGGCGTGCCGCCTGTCTGGTACCGGGGCCCGGGCGGTGAGGAGCGAGCGCTCCGCCGTGCTCATCGCGGCCCCGGCGATGCACGGGAGACATTCATTCATGGATCGATTGCCGCCGGGACCGAAGCGACTGGGTCCCATCGAATCGCTGCAGGTAGGAGCCATCACCTCCGTATCCAAGTTGAGGCAGCTCGCCGCGCGCTACGGAGACACCTTCCGGCTCCCGTTCCGGCGACAGGCCGTCACGTTCACGGGAGACCCGGAGGCGCTCCGGGCGATCTACACCGCGCCGCCCGATTGCTTCGACGTGTGGGGCGTGAGCACCTCGGCGCCGGTGTTCGGCTCGCGGTCGCTCGTCGTCGTCACGGGGGAGCACCACCGGCGCGCCCGGAAGCTGCTCTCTCCGCACTTCTCCGCGGCGTCGCTGCGCGCCTTCGCGGGCGTCATCGCCGAGACGGCGGAGGCCGCCGCGCGGCGCTGGGTCCCGGGACAGCCGTTCTCGATGGTGGAGACGACGCGGGCGATCTCGCTGGACATCATGCTGCACGTCGTCTTCGGCGTGCGCGGGGACGAGCGCGTCCAGAGGGCCCGGGCCGCGGTGATCGAGCTCGTCGCGTCGGTCCGGCCCATCTTCATTCTCCTGCCGTGGCTGCGCCGCGAGCTGGGCGGCCTCGGGCCCTGGGCGCGGAGCCAGCGGGCGGAGCGCGCGCTGAACGCGATCCTCCTGGAGGAGATCCACGCGCGGCGCGAAGGGGGCGTCCAGGGCAAGGACCTCCTCACCGCGATGCTGTCCGCGCGGTACGACGACGGCGGCGGCATGGAGGACGCGGAGATCCTCGAGCAACTCCGGGGGCTCCTCTTCGCCGGCCACGACTCGACGGCGCTGGTGCTCGCGTGGGCGTTCGTCTGGCTGCAGCGCGAGCCGCGCGTCCTCGAGCGCGTCCTCGACGAGATCGAGGGCCTCGGTCCGGCGCCGAGCCCGGAAGCGTTCGACACGCTCCCTTACCTCGGGGCGGTCTGCCAGGAGGTGCTCCGGCTCTACCCGCCCGTGGTCGACGTGGCGCGTGTCGCGCGCCGGCCGTTCGACCTCGGGGAGTATACGATCCCCGTGGGGGAGGCCGTCCGCCCGACGATGACGATCCTCCACGCGCGGCCGGATCTCTACCCCGAGCCCGATCGGTTCCTCCCCGAGCGCTTCTTCGGGCGCCAGTTCTCTCCGTTCGAGTACATCCCGTTCGGCGGCGGCGCCCGGCGGTGCCTCGGGGCGGCGTTCGCGTTGCTGGAGATGAAGGTCGTGCTCGGCACGCTGCTCCGGGGCCATCGCCTGCGCCTCCTGCGGCCGGAGCGCGTCCAGCCGGTGCGGGTAGGGTTCACGATGGGGCCGAGCGGGGACGTGCGGACGATCCTCGAGGCCAGGCGCGTCGTGGACGACCACGGCCGCGTCTTCACCTGGGCGTGAGGGTGACCCCGAGGGTGGCCGGCGGCCGGGCGCGCGGCCATGCTCCGGGCCGAGGCGTCCATGGAGCAGGAGCGATCGCCGACGATGCCCGCGGGAGGCGGCGGGACGGGCCGCGTGGCCGGGCTCGCGGGCGTGGTGCTGTGCGGCGGGCAGAGCCGCCGCATGGGGCGCCCCAAGGCGTCGCTGCCGTTCGAGGGCGAGGCGCTGCTCCAGCGGGTGGTGCGGCGCCTCGGCGAGGCGGCGTGGCCGATCGTGGTGGTCGCGGCGCCCGGGCAGGCGCTGCCGCCATTGCCGGGGGGGGTGCTGGTCGCGCGCGATCCGGAGGAGGGCCGCGGGCCGCTGCTGGGCATCGCGGTGGGGCTCGAGGCGGTCGCGCCGCGCGCGGGGCGGGCGTACGTGTCCTCGACCGACGCGCCGTTCCTGCACCCCGCCTTCGTGCGGCGCGTCGCGGCGCTGCAGGCGGAGGGGCACGCCATCGCCGTGCCGCGCGCGGACGGGCACCTCCACCCGCTCGCCGCGGTCTACGACGGCTCGGCGCGCGGCGCGGCGGCGGCGCTGCTCGCGGAGGGCAGGCTGCGGCTGTCCTCCCTGTTCGAGCGGGTGCCCACGCGGATCGTGGAGCCGGCGCTCCTGCTCTCGGATCCGCGGCTCCGCGAGGCGGATCCGGCGCTGCGATCGCTGCGCAACGTCAACACGCCCGAGGAGTACGCGGCGGCGCTGCGCGAGCCGTGACTACGTCGCCGCGCCGTAAACCAGGCCGAGCTGCTTGTACAGGAACCGCGCCGCGTGCGCTCCGAAAGGCGTCCTCGCGACGTACACGTCGGGCTCGGTGATCGGCGCGTTCGCCGCCAGCGCGAGGGGCCGGGCGAGCCGGCCGAGATCCTCGCCGAGCGCCTCCATCGACGGATACCGGTTCTCGGGGCGCTTGCGCAGGCATCTCATGATCACGGCCTCGAGCGCCCTCTCCACCGGCGTCGCGCCCAGGCTGGGCGGCGGGGGCGGCGTGATGAGCTGGCTCGACAGCACCATGGCCTCGTCGGCGCCGGGCGACAGCGCCGGAGACGAGCCCCTCGCGACGCTGAAAGGCAGCTTGCCGGAGAACATCCGGTACATCAGCACGCCGAATCCGTAGATGTCCGTGCGCGCGTCGGGCGGGTCGCTGACGGCCTGCTCGGGCGCCATGTACTCCAGGGTGCCGACCGTCACGCCGGCCTGGGTGAGCCCCGAGTGCTCGTACAGCTTGGCGAACCCGAAGTCGACGACCTTGGCGGCCCACGCGTCGCCCTTCTCGCCGACCAGGAACACGTTGGCCGGCTTCACGTCCCGGTGGACGATGCCGGCGCGATGCGCCGCGCCGAGCCCCGCGGCCGCCTGGAGGAGGATGGGGATCCCGGTCTCCGGGGACAGCCGCTTCTCGCGCAGGAGGAGCGAGCTCAGCGACTCGCCGAACAGGAACTCCAGGACGAGGTAGGGCGACCCCTCATGAAGGCCGATGTCGAGCACCTCGACGAGGTTCGGGTGCGCGACCGTGGCCGCGGCCTTGGCCTCGAGGAGGAAGCGCGCCTTCACCTTGGGCTCGCGGCGGAACCTCGGCGCGAGCAGCTTCAGCGCGACCGGCGCGCCGCCCCGCGTGTCCTCTGCCAGGAACACCTGCGCCATGGCGCCTTGCCCTATCAGCCCGCGGACCCGGTACCGCTCGGCGACGACCGTGCCCACGTGCTCGGTGGGCTGGGACCGGATCCGCCGGATGTCGAGGGCCCCGACCAGCTTCTCTCCGTCGTGCGGGCAGAAGCGGTGGTCGTCCGCGTACCGCCGGTGGCAGCGAGGGCACAGCATCGAGGTCCCGTTCCGGGCATAGCCCTTCCGCCGCCCTCTTTGCAAGGCCCGACCCGCTCGCGGGCGCCGCCGGGGGGTGGTCGCGTCTGGGGTGCTCCCCTCCGGGGCTTGCGTTCCGGCGTGCCTCTTTCGTGGTCCGCCTGCACTCCAGCCCCTCCGGGGAGCACCCCAGACGCGACCACCCCCCGGCGGCGCGGTCACGACGCGCGCGGCGCGCCCGACGGGAACTTCGCCGCGGGCTCGTGGATCCGGACCGTCTCGGCGCGGGCGAACTCCTCGGCGTCGTGCACGTCGCCCGACAGGCGCCAGCCCCGGCATCGCGTGGGCAGGTGATCGAGGATGTCGACGAACGAGCTCACCCACGCCTCGACGTTGTGCGGCCGCTCGTCGGGCGACAGCGCGAGCGCCTGCGCGAAGGCGCGGTCGACGTCGGGCGGCGTCCCCGGGAGCAGCGCCGAGACGGGCGGCGGGGGCGTGCGCGAGAGGCTCGACAGGATGGCGGTGATGTCGTCGCCGGCCGCGACGCGCCGCCCGGTGAGCGCCTGGTAGGCGACGGCCGCGAAGGCGTAGAGATCGCTGCGGGCGTCGACCGGTTTGCCGCTGGCCTGCTCCGGCGCCATGTAGAGCGGCGTCCCCATGAAGATGCCCGTGGAGGTCAGGCTCACGTCGCCGGAGATCTCCTTGGCGATGCCGAAATCCAGGATCTTGACGCGGAAGCCCTCCGGCGACGGAGACGGGACCAGGAAGATGTTCTCCGGCTTGACGTCGCGGTGCACGAGCCCCGCCGCGTGCGCGGCGGAGAGCGCCGAGCCTCCCTCGCGCAGCAGCGCCGCCACCTGGGCGGGCGTCCCCGGGCCGTTGTACCGCATGGCGTGCGCCAGGGTGAAGCCGTCCAGCCACTCCATCACGATGTACAGCGAGCCGTCCTCGAGCTCCCCCGAGTCGTACACCTCGACGACCGACGCATGATGGATCCGCGCGACGACGCGCGCCTCTCTCTCGAAGCGCGCGCGCACATCCTCGTTGTTGAAGTGCTCTGTCCTGATGGTCTTGATCGCGACCTCGCGCCCGAGCCGCTCGTCGTGGGCCTGGAAGACCCTGCCCATGCCGCCCTCCGCGACGACCCGGGTCAGGCGGTATCGCCCCGCGATGCGGTAAGGGAACGGCCGCGGCCGCTTCAGCGCGGCGCCGTCCTCGGCGCATCGCTGCGCATTCTGGTCGTAACAACGATGGCAGATCGGGCAGGTCTGCAGGATGTCGATCCCGCGGCTCACCATGTCGGCGATCGTCGCTTCCCGGCGCTCCACCGCGCTGGCGAGCTCCTTGCGCATGCGCGAGAGCTCGAGCGCGCTGCCGAGGTGGCGCGCGAACGAGTCGACGAGCCGCCGCGTCGTATCGCTCCACACGAGGCTCTTGCCGACGACGACCAGGGCGCCGTGGACATCGCCCGACATGCCGACCACGGGGACCACGACATCGGATGATCGCGCGAGCGACCGCTTCGCGAGCGCGGCGTGGCGCAGCGCGTCGGTCGACGGCGGCTCGGTGGTGGTGGTGGTGAGGCTGACCAGCGCCTCTTCCTCGGCCTTCCACACGGCGACCTCGCGGGCCCCGATGGCCTCCGCGACCTGGGTGGCCGCGGCGGACGACCACCGCGCGATGTCGTCGAGCGCCTCCGCCGACGAGATGACGAGCTCCGCGAGCTTCTCCTGCTCCTCGGCGAGCTGACGCGCGAAGTACTGCACGGCGGCGTACGCGATGGCCGACACCGTGAGGATGTTCATCGCGAAGAAGCCGGCGACGAGGCCCGGCGGCGCCTCCTGTGCGCGCGCCGCGAGGGCCGGATCGACGGCGCCGGCGGTGAGGACGAGCAGCGCGTAGGCGATGAACCAGGGGACGGACGCCCGCGACCCGTGGAACAGCAGGAGGGTCAGCGGCGCGAGGAGCGCCCACAGGACGACGCCGCTCGACGCCGCGAACCCGCCCCGGCTCGCGTGCATGAGGAACGGCAGCGCGAAGATGAGCAGCGCCTGGCGGAAGCGGAACCCGGCAAACTCCTTCGTCCTGGCGAAGTGAACGAGGCTCAGCGCGGTGCACGCGACGTACCCGAGCGGGATCGCCGCCGAGCGGAGGTCCCCGCTCGCCCCGTAGGCGACCGCCCAGACGGGACACGCGCACGCCTTGAGCGCGGCTGTGAGCGTGAGGAGCGTCTTGTGTCGGCGCATCCTCGGATCGTCGCCCGACTTCAGCCCGATCCGAGCGATGGCCTGGAAAAACTTCATCCTGGTAGATTGTACGACGCTGGCCAGAGCGCCTCAAGCATCGGGCCGGCGCCCCGGAGGGAGCGTGCTCGTCGGGTACTGCGTCACCCGAGTTCGTCATTCGCTGTCGAATACGCCAGTCTCGTCGGAGCAAAAATTTTTAGCGACCTGGAATCTCCTCCCGGAAGACCCGTGTCCCTCGGGCCCGCTTCGTGAAGCTGTGGGCCTGGGATGACGTAGGATGGCCGCTCCGCGGTCGCTTCGGCACGACCCCGGGGGCCGTGCGTGCTAGGCGTGGTCCCGGCGATGATCAACACATCACGTCGCGGGAAGTAATGCGGGATTTTTTACCTCGGAGCATAAGAGCATGAGATCAGCACCCCTTACCCTTCTACTCTCGGCATTCCTCTGTGCTATCGGCTGCTCGGACGGTGGCGACGGGGGAGGGGAGACCGGCGGCGGCGGCGGCGTGGACGCGACGAGCGGCACGGGCGGCGCGCCGGGCGTCACGACCGGCACGACGGGCGCCACGACCGGCACGGGTGGCGCGCCGGGCGTCACGACCGGCACGACGGGCGTCACGACCGGCACGGGCGGCGCGCCGGGCGTCACGACCGGCACCGGCGGCACGGACGGCACGGGCGGCGGCACGGGCGGCAGCGACGGCAACACGGGCGGCGGCGGCTCGACCGGGGGCCCTGCCGAAAGGACCCCTGCTGCGAGCGCCAGCACGCTGAGGGAGGCCGGCGAGAAGGCGAACCCCCCGCTCCTGATCGGCGCGGCCATCTCGGCCTCTGGTCTCAATGATGGGAACTACTCGAGGGTCGCTGCTGCCGAGCACAACTACGTGACGGCAGAGAACGAGATGAAGTGGGATGCGCTGGAGCCCAATCCGGGGCAGTTCAGCTGGGGCTCCGCGGACAGGATCGTGAGCTGGGCTCAACAGAACAACATGAAGGTCAAGGGTCACACCCTGGTGTGGCACAGCCAGTTGCCCGGATGGATGAACAACCTGCGAGGCGCGCAGCAGGTAGAGCAAGCCATGCGCAGGCACATCGAGAACGTGATGGGGCACTTCAAGGGCAAGGTCGAGCACTGGGACGTGGTCAACGAGGCGGTCCTGACCGACAGCGACACCGGCGTCGGCAATCCCCGCATGAGGCCCACGGTGTTCTACAACGAGCTGGGGGAGCAGTACCTCGATCTCGCCTTCAAGATCGCGAGAGAGCAAGACCCGAGCGTCAAGCTCTATTACAACGACTACAGCATCGACGCGCGCAACGACAAGGCCGACTTCGTCTACGAGATGATCAAGGGGATGGTCGAGCGAGGGGTCCCCATCGACGGCGTCGGGTTTCAGATGCACATCGGGCCGCCCAACAACGAGGCCGGCGGGGAGGACGTGGCGTACAACCTGAAGCGCTTCGCCGATCTGGGCCTGGAGGTGTTGATCTCCGAGATGGACATCAACCGCTGCGGCAATCAGGTCACCGCAGAGGAGCAGCTCACGTACTATCACGACATCGTCGAGGCCTGCTTCTTGATGCCCAAGTGCGTCGCCGTCACCTTCTGGGGGATCAACGACGGCAGGTCGTGGCTCAATAGCTGGAGCACGGCGATGTGCAACGGGGGGAACTCTCAGTCTCTGCTCTTCAATGACCAGTATCAGAAGAAGGAGACCTACAACAGGGTGATGGACGCCCTCCTGGGCCGCTAGCACCACTGCGGGGAGTTGCCCCGGATCGGCGGAAGAACCGCCATGGCGCCAACGACGCCAAGAAGAGCGGGGGACGGTTGTCCCTCCATTCTCCCCTTCTACTTCCCTGGTTTCTTGGCGCCCTTGGCGTCATGGCGGTTCGCCTCTCGGCCCGACTTCCCGCGGCAGCGCTGGGCTCCGGGGCGCCTCCGGCGCCCGCCCGAGGGGCCGGAGGCGGGCAGGCGCTGCCGGAGGCGGTCGAGGTAAGGACTCTCGTGCTGCTGGTCCTTGAGCTGGTCGACGAGCTTCTTCCACGTGGGCTCGGCCATGTCGCCCAGCGTAGCAGCGCCGCGAGGACGCACGGCCGTCGCGTGAGCGCGGCGGGCGGGCCCGACCTCCCGCAGGAGATCCCCTGACGAGGCGCCCCCTCGGGCCCTTGCGCATGCGGTATCCTCGGCGCGCGCCATGCCCGAGGGCGAGCTCGTCTTCGCATCCATGCCCGCCGCGGTCGTCGCCTTCGCCGCCTCGCGCGGCGTCCCGCGCGACGAGCTCCTCCGCCACCTCGTGCTCGAGCACGAGCCGCGCGTCGTCGCCATGGCCGAGCCGGTCGAGATGATGATCGCGGCGCTCGCGCGCTACATCGGGCTCTACGTCGGCGACGCCGCGCGGCCGCGCGAGGCGACGTTCCGCCACCCGCGCCGGCACCCGCCGGCGCTCTACGAGGAGGCGCTCGGCGCCCCGGCCCGCTTCGAGGCGGCCGCGACCGGCCTCGTCTACGACGCGCGCGTGCTCGACGCGCCCATGATCGGCGCGGACCCGTCGGTCCGCGACTACCTCGTGCGCCACGCCGAGCAGCTCCTCGCCGCGCGCGAGGCGCCGGCCGGCGGGGCGCCGCTCGACGCCCGCGTGCGCGCCCGCATCGCCGAGCGGCTCGACCGCGGCGAGGTGGACCAGGAGGGGATCGCGCGCTCCCTGGGCATGAGCACCCGGTCGCTCCAGCGCGCCCTCAAGGAGCTCGGCACGTCGTTCACGGCGCAGCTCGACGAGGCCCGGCGGGGGAGGGCGCTCGACCTCATCCGCCGGCGCGACGTCGCGATCCAGGAGATCGCCTTCCTGCTCGGCTACGGCGAGCCGCGCCACTTCTACCGCAGCTTCCGCCGCTGGACAGGGACCACCCCGGGCGAGTACCGGCGGACCCGCGGCCCGGGCTGAGCCGCCGGCGCCTGGCGCGATCCGTCGCGACGTTGGCGCCCGGCGCCGCTGCCGCGGCGCGCCGGCAGGCCCATCTTTGCGCTGAGCCCGGCGCGGCGCCGCGCCCCGCCGGGAGGGATCTCCTGCCGAGGTGCGCCATGAGCCATATGCCCCGAGGCCCGCAGGGCCGGATCCGGACGACCTACCAGATCCTCGCGCGACCGTTCGAGTTCTTGCCCCGCTGCGCCGCCGAGTACGGCGACGTCTTCAACGTCCCGATGTACAACGGCGACGTCGTGATCGCCGGCAGCCCCGCGTCGGTGCAGGCCGTGATGACCGCGCCGCCGGAGACGTTCGTTCCTTATGCGATCAAGTCGATCGCCCCCCTCGTCGGGGCGCATTCGCTCCTCCTGCTCTCGGGCGAGCGGCACCGGCGCGAGCGGAAGCTCTTGACGCCGCCGTTCCACGGCGACCGCATGCGCGCCTATGGGGCGGTGATGGCCGACGTCGCCGCCCGCCGCTTCGCCGAGGCGGCGCGGGCGCCGCGCGCCGTGGCGCAGGAGATCACGCAGGCGATCTCGCTCGACGTCATCCTCCGCGCCGTGTTCGGGGTGGAGGAGCCGCCCCGGACCGGCGCGTTCGCGCGCGCGGTCGTCGGCATGAGCGAGGCGTTCGTCCCGGCGCTGGCCTTCCTGCCGTTCCTGCAGAGGGAGCTCGGCGGCCTCGGCCCTTACGCGCGCTTCCGCCGGCGGGTCGACGCGCTGGACGCGCTGCTCCGCGGGCAGATCGAGCGGGCGCGGGCGGCGCCGGGGGACGACATCCTGAGCCTCCTGGTCTCGGCCCGCTACGACGACGGGTCGAGCATGAGCGAGCAGGCCATCCTCGACGAGCTCAGGACGCTGCTCTTCGCCGGCCACGAGACCACGGCGCTCGCGCTCGCGTGGGCGCTGGATCATGTCCACCGCCACCCCGCGGTCCTCGGCCGGCTGCGCGACGAGATCGACGCGCTCGGCCCGGAGCCCGACCCCGAGCGCCTCGCCGCGCTTCCCTACCTGGACGCGGTGTGCAAGGAGGCGCTGCGCCTGGTTCCCGTCGTCACCGAGGTCCCGCGCCTCGTGGCCCAGCCGTTCCGCCTGGGCGAGCACGAGCTCCAGCCGGGGACGGGGGTGGCGCCGTGCATCCTGCTCGTGCACCACCGCCCCGACCTCTACCCGGAGCCGTCCCGGTTCAGGCCCGAGCGCTTCCTGGAGCGCAGATTCTCGCCGTTCGAGTACCTGCCGTTCGGGGGGGGAGACCGCCGGTGCATCGGCGCGGCCTTCGCGCTGTTCGAGATGAAGATCGTGCTCGGCGTGGCGCTGTCGGCGTGGCAGCTCCGGCTGCTCGACGAGCGCCCGCCGCGGCCCGTGCGGCGCAACGTCACCCTGGGGCCCTCGGGCGGCGTGCCGGTCGCCCTGCGCGCCGCGCGCCGCGGGGCCGCGCGCGGCGGCGTGAGGGGATGGGCGCAGGCCACGGGCGCCTGAGCGGCCCACACCCGGCACATCGCCGGGTGGTCCCGGTCGGAGGGAGGCCGAAAGGACGGTCGATTCGAGTTGACATCCGAAATGTGAGCGTTCACATTGATCTCCGAGGGGCGGCCTCTCGCTTCGCCCTGGAACGGTCGTCATGCGCATCAGACGAGCAATGCGAGCATACCGAACGGTACGCCGGTACTCGCCCTGAGTGACGAGAGGTTCGCCCCTCAACAATTCCTTGGGTGTCTCGCACCCGTATCTAAACGTACCGTGTCCGCCTCGCGAGGTGAAGCGCCGCGCTGGACACGTTCGGCGGCGCGCTCGCGGGGTGAAGCGCCGCACTGGACACGTCCAGCGGCGCGGCCTCGGGCCATGAGCGGGAATGGAACCACAACCCGGACGAGACGAAGTGGTCCTTGGATACTGGGTTGAGGCTGCGAACCGCGATCGTGACGACGGATCTCTGCGCCGCTCGAAGCACGCTCTCCCGCCGCATCTTGGGACCGTCGTCGACCGTGACCATCGAGCTCGACCACAGCGCGATGAGAGACGGCGGCGCGGAGGCTGGTCGTAAATTGCGGCGGGCTCGAGCCGTCCGAGCGCAGCGCCGGCGAGTTTTTCTCTGGTCAAGGAGAACCGATGCTTAAGAGACGAGTGTTCGAACCATCGCTCCTGCTTGCGGCCGCCCTCTCCGCGCTGAGCTGCAGCGACCCCGACCCGAAGGCCCCGGCTTCCTCGATGGGGGAGGGGGGCATGGGCGGCGCCTCCGGAACGGCGACAGGCGGCGCCGGCGACCCCACGCCGGTCGGCGCCGGCGGCGCCACGGCGGGCGGCGCCGGCGACTCCACGCCGGTCGGCGCCGGCGGCGCCACGGCGGGCGGCGCCGGCGGCGCCACGACGAGCGGGACCGCTGCGACCAGCGGCGCCGGCGCCGGGGGAGCGCCTCCCGGGGAGGCGAATGGCTACGCGAGGAACCCGATCGTCAGCCACATCTTCACGGCGGACCCCTCCGCGCATGTCTTCGACGGGAGAGTCTATGTCTACGCGTCGCACGACACGGACGACCAGATGGGCTACGACATGCGGGATTATCATGTCTTCTCCTCGGATGACCTCGTCAACTGGCAGGACCACGGGGTCGCGCTGGACGCCGCCGACATCTCCTGGGCGGATAGGCTGTACGCGCCGGACTGCGCCTACAGCGAGGCTACCGGGAAGTACTACCTGTACTTCCCGAACTCCGGCAGCGCCATCGGCGTCGCCGTGTCCGACAGCCCGGCGGGGCCCTTCGTGGACGCTCTCGGAAAACCATTGATCGACAAGAGCACGCCAGGCGTCGGGGACGTGGACTGGATCTTCGATCCCTCGGTCTTCGTGGACGACGACGGTCAGGCATATCTGTATTTCGGAGGCGGCCCGCCCGACACCGGGGACAATGCCCGTGTCATTCGGCTCAACGAAGACATGATCAGCCTGAAGGACGCCGCCGCGACGACCATCGCCGTCCCCGACTTCTTCGAGGCGTCGTTCCTGCACAAGCGCGACGGGAAGTACTACTTCTCGTACTCCACGACCTTCGCCGATCACGCCGCCGAGATCGATTACCTGGTGAGCGACAACCCGATGACGGGTTTCCGGCACGCCGGGACGATCCTGCCGAACCCCGCCGGGAACAACGGCAACAACAACCACCACTCCATCGTCGAGTACGCCGGGAGCTGGTACATCTTCTACCACACCCGCGTCCTCTCCAACCGCGATGGGTTCTCCGACTACCAGCGCAGCATCACGCTGGACTACCTGACGTACGATCCGCAGGGGAACATCGTGAAGGTCCCGGCGGCCGGGGGGAGGGTCGCTCAGCTGAAGAGCGTGAACGCCTTCTCGCGCATGGAAGCGGAGACCATGGCCGATCAGCGCGGGATCGAGGTGGAGTTCGCGCAGGACGCCGGGGCCAGAGCGGGGGTCAACGTGACGGACATCCACGACCAGGACTGGATCGGGATCTCCCAGGTGGACTTCGGCGCCGGCGCGACGACCTTCCATGCGCGCGTGGCCTCCGGCTCCCCCACGGGGGGCGCCATCGCGGTGTACGTGGACGGCTGCGACACCTTCACCGACACGCCGGGGGAGCTCGTCGGGACGTGCCCCGTCAGCGCCACGGGAGGATGGCAGTCCTGGACGGACATCGAATGCTCCATCACGCCGACCGCTGGCGTGCACGACCTTTGCCTGCGGTTCACGGGAGATCGGCCCGAGCGGCTGTTCAACCTGGACCACTTTCATTTCGAGTGAGAGAAGGCGGCGTGCCACGTCGGGGCCAGTGAGACCGAGCTCCGTGCGGCTCGTGACCCCAGGGGGCGCCGAGCCTGGCACCGTGGCCGAGGGCATCGCCCAGCGCGCGACCGCGACGCTGGAGGCGCTCGCGGAGCGCGTCCCGTGCGCGCGCGGCGACGGGCGGATCCGCTCGGCAACCCTCGTGTACGGCGCACGGCTCCACGGCGCCGGCGAGCCGGCCGGCCGGGTTTGACCCGGGGCAATCTGGACGCTCACGTTGCCTCGGGGGGGATCCCCCTGCGCCCCGCGGCTCGCCGGCAGCGGCTCGCTCACCTCGGGCGTTTACAGGCGCGCCATGGGCGGCTAGCTTCGCCGGCAGCGAGGCGCCTATGTCCATATCTGACCTAGATTCAAAGTCCAGTGAAGAGCTCACCCCCGTGCGCTGGGGCGTCCTCGGGGCGAGCAGCTTCGCGTTGAACGTCAGCCTGCCCGGGATGAAGCGGGGGCCCCTCACCCAGCTCGCCGCGCTCGCGTCGCGCGACGTCGGCAAGGCGCGCGACGCCGCGCGGTCGCTCGGGATCCCGAGGGCGTACGGCAGCTATGAAGAGCTGCTCGATGATCCGGAGATCGACGCCATCTACAACCCGCTGCCCAACCACCTGCACGTGGAATGGACGGCGCGCGCGGCCCGCGCCGGCAAGCACGTCCTGTGCGAGAAGCCAGTCGCGCTCAGCGCCAGGGACGCCGAGACGCTGGTCGCCGTCCAGCGCCAGACGGGCAAGCTGATCGCCGAGGCGTTCATGATCCGCAACCACCCGCAGTGGCATCAGGCCAGGGACTGGGTGCGAAGCGGCCGGATCGGCGACCTGGTCAGCGTCCAGGCGGCGTTCTCGTTCTTCAACCGAGACGCCACCAACATTCGGAACAGGAAGGACGTCGGAGGCGGCGCGCTCTACGACATCGGCTGCTACGCGGTGAACACGTCGCGCTTCCTGTTCGGGCGCGAGCCCGCGCGGGCGATAGCGCTCCTCGAGCGCGATCCCGACTTCGGCACCGATCGCTTGACCTCGGGCCTGCTCGACTACGGCGGCGCGCACCTGACGTTCACGTGCAGCACGCAGGCGGTGGCCTACCAGCGCGTGAACGCGTTCGGGACCAAGGGCCGCATCGAGCTCGAGATTCCGTTCAACGCCCCCGCCGACCAGCCGTGCAAGATCTTCCTCGATGACGGCTCGACGCTGAACGGCAGCTCGGCCAGGGCCACCGTGCTCCCCGCCGTCGACCAGTACCACCTGCAGAGCGAGGCGTTCTCGCGCGCCATCCGCACGGGGGGCCCCATCGAGAATCCGATCGAGGTCGCGGTCGGCAACATGCGGGTCATCGACGCGCTCGTCCGCTCCGCCGAGAGCGGGCGCTGGGAGAAGATCTAGAGCACCGATCACGTTGAAGTTCCGCAGCGATCAGCCGATGGGAGAGAAAACCGCGAGGGCGCATCTCTCAAACTGACGGTGGCTCCCTGGTGATGATTGCGACCCCCCTGAGCATTGGTGTTAACCGCTAACCAAGCTCGTCCAGTCGCGCTCGGGGCCCGAAGCCCGAACCGCTGCCCCCTCATCGGTCACCAACGTGAACGTGGACGTCTCATCATCCGTCACATCTCGCTCAAGTACTCGAAATAATTGGACTTTGTCCTCTGGGCGAATGCGAGGGATTTCGCGAAGTTAGGCGGGATGTGATGGACGCTCAGACGTGGACGTTCACGTTCACGATTGAGCCGTTGACGACCACGACCACGACCACGTTCACGTCCAGGTCCACGTCCAGGTCCACGTCCAGGTCCACGTCCACGCTCCGCGACGGATCCGTCGGGGGCCACAACCTTTTGAATTTGTACGAGGTTCAATCCGTTTGTCGCCCTAGCGGCGCCCCGCGGGGGAACGGGGGCGTCACCGGGCCACGGCCAGCCGTCGCTCCGCATGCGCTGCGGCGCGACCCCCGCTCTTCTCGACGCGGCGCT
Organism: Sorangium sp. So ce1036; assembly: GCF_051369805.1. NCBI lineage: Bacteria > Pseudomonadati > Myxococcota > Polyangiales > Polyangiaceae > Sorangium > Sorangium sp. So ce1036. Next base: position 9,825,758 of record NZ_JBBMOX010000001.1, on the reverse strand, counting down.
CCGGAGCAGATCCGCCAGCATTGTTATTCATCGGGCTCGGTGGATCGTAGTTGGCCGGCCGATTTTTGTTTGACGACGCGTATGTGAACGTTCACAATTTGCCTGAGGTTTCCTTCCGCTTCGCCCTGGATGGGTCGTTCACGCCACCCAGGCAACCGGGGGGCGGCGACCGCCAAATCGTCCCATCGTCCCGGCTGAGATCGGTTTATAAAGGTGGTGAGCCGAGGCGGGGCTGGGCCCACCGGTCGGAACACTCTCAAACCAGGGGAGAAACCTACAGCACCGGTTCACCTGCCGCAGCCCAGAGGGTGCTGGAATCCTTCGCGCAGCAGCGCGGACTCGCCAGGAGGTATCGTGTGAATCGATCTGCGTCATTGGCCTCCGCTCAGGGAGGTATTCGCGCCGCCGTGGAGCGCGCACTCGGGAGAGGCCCGAGGCGCCGTGAGGGCCCAGGTCGCGCAGCCGCAATCGTGAATGTTTCTGTTCACGATCGAGGCCCGAGCGTCGCGTGCAATCGACCGCGAGCGGAAACATCCACGCGCGGCGAGGTGGGCGCCCGGCTGCGAGGTGTCGTCGCGGCTGCGTCGCTCCTCGTTGCAGGGTGCGTGGGCAATATCGGCGGGGGAGCCACCCCCTCGGACGACGGCGCGAACCCCTCGAGTGGAGGCGCGGACCCCTCGGGCGGCGGCGCGAGCCCCTCGGGCGGCGGCGCGTGCAACCCGCGGCTGGAGCGGCGGGTCGTGCTGCTCGCCGACCTGCAGTTCACGAACGCCATCCGGGACCTCCTGGGAGACGCGGCCATCGAGCCGGACCATGCGCCGGACGCGCGCACGAAGCCGTTTGCCAAGAAGGGCGTGGTGGCCGGGACCTCCCTCGTGCACGCGCGGCTCGCGAGGGCCGCCTATGCGGCCGAGAGCATCGAGGGGCGCTTCGAGCAGGTGACGGGTTGCGCTCCTGACGGGGACGACGCCTGCGCCAAGGCGTTCCTGACGCGGTTCGCGCAGCGGGCGTTCCGCCGACCGATGGACGCGGCGGAGCTCGACAACCTGTGGTCCGTGTACGGCCTCGGGAGAGAGATGAGCTACGAGCGCGGCGTCGCGCTCGCCGTCGAGGCGGTCCTCGCGTCCCCCTCGTTCTCGTACCGCACCGAGCTCGGCGACGCCGCGGCCGGCGACGTCGTGCGGCTGACGGCGCACGAGACCGCGAGCGAGCTCGCGTTCTTCCTGACGGACAGCCTGCCGGACGCGGAGCTCGCCGCCGCCGCCGACTCCGGCGCCCTGAACGACCCGGACGAGCTGACGCGCCAGGTCGAGCGCCTGCTGGAGAAGCCCGAGACGCGCCGCAGCCTGAGCACCACGCTGATCGCGGCGTGGGGGCTCAGCAACCTGTTCGGCACGGTCAAGGATCCAGGGCTGTTCCCCGAGTACACCCCCGCTCTCCAGGCGAGCATGTTCCACGAGACCGAGCTGCTCCTGGACGAGCTCCTGTGGAACCGCGGCGCGGACGTGTCGGCCTTGCTCACCTCGAGGGAGACGTTCGTGAACGGCCCGCTCGCGGAGGTCTATGGCGTGGAGCACGCGGGCGCAGCGCCCGAGGAGTTCGCGAAGGTGACGCTGCCGGCCGACGAGCGCGCCGGGGTCCTCACGCAGCCCGGCCTGCTCGCGGCGCTGTCCCGGACCGACAACACGAGCGTCGTCGCGCGAGGGCTCTTCGTGCGCGGCGCGCTGCTCTGCCTGGACAAGATCCCTTCGCCCCCGGAGGCGCTCGCCGACGCGATCCAGGACCTGCTCGCGGCCGACATGACCGAGCGCGAGCGCGCCGACGCGCGCGCCGGGAACGCCTCCTGCGCGGGGTGTCACCGCCAGTTCGACCCGTTCGGCCTGCTGCTCGAGCACTACGATCCGGTCGGTCGATACCGGGTCACCCTCGACGGGGAGCCCATCGACGCGCGCGTCGATCTGACCGGCCTGGGCGACCTCGAGGGGATCTACTCGAGCGCCGTCGATCTCGCCGACGCCGTCGCCGAGACCGACGGGTTCGCCGCCTGCGTCGCGCGGCACCTCTTGACCTATGGCACGGACGACGAGGCGCTCTCGCCCCGCGACTGTCAGGTCGGGCGCGTGATCGCGGCGCTGCCAGAGGGGCAGCGCACCCTTCCCAACCTCGTGAAAGCCATCGCGGTATCACCGGCGCTGACCGAGCGCGCCAAGGAGGAATGACTGTGCGCTACAACCTGTCTTATGCATGGTCTCGCCGCCGCTTCCTGCAGGGCATCGGCGCCGCCGCGGGGCTCGTCACGGTGCTCAAGGGCCTCGAGTCCGCCGCGGAGGGCGCGACGGCCCCGAAGCGCCTCCTGATCGTGCAGCGCCCGGTCGGCACCGTGTACCAGAACTTCTGGCCGAAGGGGGGCGGGACCGACTTCACCCTCTCGCGCATCCTCGATCCGTTCGCGTCCATGAAAGATCGCATGATCGTGATGCGCGACCTGAAGCTGCCCTTCGAGGGGTCCGTCGGCGGCGGCCACGAGCGCGGAACGGTGCTGATGACCACGGGGCAGCGCACCAAGAAGCTGTATCCGGGCAACGGCGGCGACGACCCGGTGGCCGAGGGGCCGAGCATCGACCAGCTGCTCGTGCGGCAGTCGTCCGAGCTCCAGGGCACCCCGATCGCGTCGCTCCAGGTCTCTTGCGACAAGCGCGCCGACACGCCGGAGGTGTCCACCCGCCACATGTCCTACTCGGGCCCGAGCGCGCCGATGACGCCCTACTACCAGCCGCTCGACGCGTACCGGCGGGTGTTCGGCACGCTGATGCCGGGCGGCCCGACGGACGACAACCTGGACGCCTTGACCCGGGCGCGCCTGGAGAAGAAGAGCGTGCTCGACTTCGCGATGAAGGACCTGAAGCGCCTCGAGGGCCTCGCGCCGAGCTCGCAGCGGGAGTCGCTGGAGGCGCACGCCGCCGCCATCCGCGAGGTGGAGAAGGAGTTCGACGCGGACCCGAGGGACCCCGCGTCCTGCGGCGTCGCGGAGGCGCCCGAGACGGTCGACGTGAGCGAGCACATCGATCCCTACGAGAGCTCGCACGTCGTCAAGGAGCGCGACGACGTGAAGCACGCGCGCATCGGCACCCTGCACTTCGCGGTGATCAAGGCGGCCCTCCGCTGCGACCTGACACGCGTGGTCACGTTCCAGTGGGCGCCTGGCACGAACCACGTGAGCTTCGGCGAGCTGTGGCCCCCGGACGCCTCCATCTTCAAGGTGCATCACACCACGAGCCACGACCCCGACACGCGCGACACGCTCGAGTTCCTCACGCGCGTGGAAGAGTTCTACGCCCGCCACGTCGCCGATTTCCTGCAGCAGCTCGCGGACACCGACGACGTGGCCGGCGGGAAGCTGCTCGACAGCACGCTGGTCCCGTACATCACCGAGGTCGGCACCCGGACCCACAACTGGGACAACATGCCGTGGGTGCTGTTCGGCGGCGAAGGCACCGGGTTGCGCGGCGGCCAGGTGTGGACCAACGGCAATCGCGGCCTCCGCTCCACCAACGACGTCTGGATGGCGATCGCGCGCGCCTTCGGTGCCCCGGATCTCGTGCTCGGGGACAACGACCTGCATACCACGCCGGTCGAGGGGCTGTTCGGGTGAGCGCGGGCGTCAGGGGTGGGAGATCGTAGCGCTCTCGCCGGCGCCCCGCCGCTCGTGGGACGCGCCGGACGGGCCAGCGGGCGCCCCCATCCCCGGCGTCGGCCCCGCGGCCGCGTATCCAGGCTGCATTCTCATGGTTGACATCACGAGCTTGCTGGCACCTCCTATCAGGGCGAGCAGGCGCCTGCCACGCAGGCTCGAGGCTCTCGTCTGACGTCGACTCCATGGGCGAAAAATCGTGAGGTGAGGGCGATGAGGTCGAGGTGCGTGCTGCGCGTTTTGAGTCTGGCGGCGCTCTGTGCGTGCGGTGAGTCCCCGGGCAGCCGCACGGCGGGGAGCGGCGGCAGCAACGCAGAGGGCGGCATGTCCGCGGCCGGCGGGTCGGATGTCGGCGGCTCGGATGTCGGCGGAGCAGCAGGCAGCGGCGGTCCAGGCTCGGGCGGCGCGGCCAGCGCGGCCCAGGGCGGCGCGGGCGGCGCCGCCCAGGGCAGCGCAGCGCAGGGCAGCTCGGCCGGCACGGGCGCCGGGGGTGCTTTCGTCGGCGGCGACGGTGGAGGGACCGGCGCCCCCTACGTCCTCGATTGCGGCGCGAACGGCGTGGCCATCGAGAGCGCGGGTCCACCTGCCAACCGCGTCAATTACGTCATCCTGGGCGACGGCTACGATGCGACGACGGTGAACACCACGTTCATCGAGCACGTCGAGGCGGCGATGGATCTGCGCTTCAGCAGCCCGATCGGCGAGCCGTACGGAAGGTATCGCAAGTTCGTCAACATCTGCGCCATCAAGGTGGTCAGCCGCTCGAACCGTGTCCCAGGAGCGCTGGGTTGCACGGGCGACGATGATAGCCGCCTCGCAGACTGCGACACCCGTGCGGCGGATGACGCGCTCGAGGCGAACCTCCCCGACGACTTCGAGGTCGACTGGCACGCCATCGTGCTGAACAACGATCGCTGGTGGAACACGGGCTCGGCCTGGATGCTCTGGTCCGGCGGACACGCGGAGGCCCCCGGAGCGGCCCTGCACGAAGGGGGGCACGGCTTCCATCAGCTCGCCGACGAGTATTGCGCCAAGGCGACGGGCTCGGCCTGCGGCGCGAATACGTGCAGCGGCAGCGGCACCGAGTACGTCGAGGTCAACTCCACGGCCAATTGCACGACGACGGCGGGCAAATGGGACAAGTGGCTGGGTCATGACGCCGCGGACTCCACGGGCATCCAGGGCACCTTCGTCGGCAGTCGCTACGTGGACAATGGACAGTACCGTCCGTCTTCGAATTCGATGATGAACAGCCTGTTCGGACGCAACAAGAATACGAGCTTCAACGCGGTCTCGCGCGAGAAGATCGTCATGGACATCTGGATGCGCGTCAGGCCGATCGACTCGACCGATCCGCCCGCTGGGGCCGTCACGGACCCGGCGACGCTCACGGTCAACGTGATCGATCCCGAGGTCATCAGCGTCGATTGGACGCTCGACGGCGAGGTGATCGCGACGAACGGCGGCCCCGTCTACAACGTCGCTGCGGCGGGCCTCGCGTCGGGCACTCACACCATCGTCGCCAGGGCCTACGACAACGCCGGCGAGGAGCTGGTGCGCTACCGCAGCGGTGAGTGCCTCGACCCTCCGCCCTCGAGGAACCCCGGTTACATCGATCCCTGCTGGGGTCGCGACAACTGGCCCCGCTCGCAAGAGACAGTGACGTGGACGGTGACGATTCCATGAGGTCGACGCGCTGGCGCTGGTCCGTGGCCGCGCTGATGCTCCTCGGCGCGGCGCTTTACCTCGTCGATCGCTCGCGTGAGCCCGATGGACGACGGCCGCCTTCATCTCGGCAGGAGGCGTCGCGGGGGGAGACGCCGCGGGAGGCGGCGTCGCACCGCGCGTCGAACGCGCCGCCCGCGTCGGCCGGCAGCACCGCGCTCGCCGCGACGGTCGACGACCTGCCCCTCATCGGACCGAGCCCCGGTGACCGACACGACGGCCCCGCCCACCCCCACCCCATCACGCCGCGTCACCTCGAGATACAGCATGAGAACGGCCTGATCGCGCTCCTGAACGACGCGATGAGCGCGCGGGACGGCGCGCGCATGCGTGAGCTCACGCGCGAATATCGTCGCACACACCCCGAGGACCCGAGCCGGCTCCAGGGCGGCTACGAGGTCATCGCGGACTGCCTCGAGGCGCCCGGCGAGGAGTCGAGAGCGGCGGCGGAGCGCTACTACGCCGAGCGCCGCGCCTCGACCGTGAGGCGCTTCGTGCGCACGATTTGCCTCGAGGGGAGTTGAGCTTGGTCGCCTCCGATGTGGCCGTCACGAGCATCCTGGGCAAGGCGGCCCCTTCGATGCGGGGAGTACGCTGCTGCGGGGAGTCGGGCCGAGAGGCGGACCGCCATGACGCCGAGGGCGCCAGGAAACCCGCGCTCATGGTTCCACGGTTCGTGGATCGCTCGACGAAGCGCCGCAGGACTCTGGAGGACTCGCCCATGTCGCGCACTTGCTCCCGTCTCGCACTCCCTTCCCTGCTCGCACTCCTTTGCCCGTTCGCCTGTACGGCCGAGGAGGGCGCCGATGGCTCGGCCTCGCCGGCCGGAGGCGGCTCGCGCGCCGCTTCCGGCGCGCAATCGACCGGCACGACAGGGAGCGGCGGCGCCGTGTCGCCCGGCGCCCCGGGGAGCGGCGGCGCCGGCGCTCCCGCGGGTGCCGGCGCCTCGGGCGCCGCAGGCGGGGGCGGAGGCGCCGGCGTGCCCGTCGACTGCTCTCCGATCGAGGCGGCCGGCTTCGACCTTTGCACCTCGGGCCATGATTTCTGCGGCGCAGTCTTCCAGGACGGGAGCGGCTGCACGGCGGTGTGCAGCGCCGCCGGCCTCGCCTGCGAGGCCGCCCACGAGAACCTCGACGGAAGCTGCGGCGCCGACGAGGCGCGCCCGCCCGTGCCGTGCGACTCGGGGCACCAGTCCGACTACTGCCTGTGCCGCGGGCTCGCGCGCGGTACGGCCGGCGGCCCCACGAGCGGCGCTGCGGGCACCGGCGGCGAAGGCAGCGGCGCCGGAGGCAGCGGCGGCTCGGGCGGCAGCGGCGGTTCAGGCGCAGGGGGCTCGGGCGGCGACGGCACGACGTCCGACTGCAACCGCCTGACGGGAGGGGCGCTCATCGAGGTGAACAAGAATGGATCGGGGGATTTCACCTCGGTCCAGGCCGCGATCAACAGCGTCCCCAGGTCGAACACGACGCCCACCCTCCTGCGCATCGCCCCCGGGACCTACTCCGAGAAGCTCGTCATCGACCGCCCCCACGTGACGCTCTGCGGCCAGACGGGTCGGGCGGAGACGACCGTGCTCACCTACGGCGACAGCGCGAACACCCCGAACGGCCAGGGGGGCACGCTGGGCACCTCCGGGAGCTACAGCGTCAACATCTCCGCGAGCGACGTCTCGGTCGAGAACATCACCTTCGCCAACAGCACGGGTCCAGGGGTGCAGGCCGTGGCGCTCCTCGTCTCCGGCCATCGCGTGCAGTTTCGCCACTGCCGGGCCCTCGGTCACCAGGACACGCTGTATGTGAAGGGCGGGACGCAGTACTTCAGGGATTGCTACATCGAGGGCACGGTCGACTTCATTTTCGGAGCCGCCACGGCCGTCTTCGAGGGCTGCACGATCCACAACGTCGCCAGCGGGACGGCGATCACGGCGCCGAGCACGGACCAGGGGACCCCTTTCGGGATCGTGTTCCTCGGAGGGCGGGCCACGGCGGCCGGATCGATCAGGCCCGGCTCGATCGCCCTCGGTCGCAACTGGAGACCCTACGGCGCGACCACCTACCTCGGAACCGAGCTCGGCGCGCACATCGCGCCCGGAGGGTGGGTCCCCATGGGCAGCAACACGCTCGCGACGGCGCGCTTCGCCGAGTACCAGACCACGGGGCCCGGCGCGAAGCCGAGCGAGCGCGCCCCGGAGTCCAGCCAGCTCGGCGCGGCCGAGGCGGCTCAGTACACGGTCGAGAACATCCTCGCTCCATGGACGCCCACGTTCGCGGAGTGAGCGCGCCTCTCGTGGGGCGCGCCGGCCTCGCCGCGTCCGTGTGAGCGATCACACCGTCGCTGGATGCCGGGCTCACCGGCGCCTGGGGACCGCGGTGCTCTTGCGCAGGATCAGCTCGGACTCGACCACGATGCGCGACCAGGAGCGCTCGCCGCTCTCGATCCGCTCGAGCAGGAGATGGAGGCACCGGCGCCCGAGCTCGGAGAAATCCTGCCGGACGGTGGTGAGGGGAGGCGTGAAATACGCCGACTCCGGGATGTCGTCGAAGCCGACGATGCTGATGTCCCGCGGCACCTCGCGCCCGCTCTCGTGGAGGAAGCGGAGCAGGCCGAGCGCCATCTGGTCGTTGGCCACGAACACGGCGGTGACGCCCGGCGAGCGCAGGAGCCGCGGGGCGAGCTCGTAGCCGGAGCGCGCGCTCCAGTCGCCGCGCAGGAGCGGCGGCACCTCGGCGCCGGCGGCCTCCAGCGCCCCGCGCCAGCCGTCGATGCGCTGATCGGCCTCGAGCCAGTCGGGCGGGCCGGCGATGTGCCACACCGTCCGGTGGCCCAGGTCGAGGAGGTGGCGCGTCGCCGCGGCGGCGCCGCCGAGCTGGTCGACGGCGACCACCGGGACCGAATCGTCCGGCCCCCCCTCGACGGCGACGACCGGAACGTCGGACGTGACGTGGCGGAGCGCGTCGACCGTCGACCGCTGCGGGGCGATGACGACGATGCCGTCCACCCGCTGGTCGCACAGCCGCTGCACCGCCGCCACCACCGGCGCGCGGCTGAGCGCCTTCAGGCTGGCGATGCTGACGCCATAGCCGGCGTCGTGCGCCGCCTCCTCGACCCCGAGGAGCGTCGACGCGGGGCCGTAATGCGTCGTGTCGAAGCTGACCACGCCCAGCGACCTCGAGCGCCCGGTGACGAGCGCCTGCGCCACCGAGCTCGGCCGGTAGTCGAGCTGGCGAATCGCGTCCAGCACCCGCTCCCTCGTGTCGCGGCGCACGTGCGGGCTGTCGTGCAGGACCCGCGAGACCGTCTGATACGAAACGCCTGCGAGCTTGGCCACGTCGACCATCACCGCGGCCCGGCGCCCGCCTCGCTTGACGCGGGGCTCCGGAGGAGACCCGCCAGCCTTGTCATCCATCGGGCGGGAGGATAGTCGCCGGCGGACGATTTGGAATTGACATTGGAATTGTGAACGTTCACATTATGTCCCCGGGTTGCCGCTCCGGCTTCGCCCTGGATCGGGTCGTCATGCGCGCTGGGACCTTCGTCATCGGGATTGACTTCGGCACCGACTCCGTTCGCTCGGTCGTCGCGGACGCGCGCGACGGCGAGATCGCAGGGGTCTCGGTCGCGCCTTACGCGCGCTGGGCGCAAGGCCTCTACTGCGACCCGCGCGCGAACCGGTTCCGCCAGCACCCGCTCGACTACCTGGAGGCCCTGGAGGCGTCGGTCCGCGCGGCGCTGCGCCAGGCGGGCGGCGACGTCGCCTCGCGCGTGCGCGGCATCGCGGTCGACACCACCGGCTCCACGCCGGTCCTGGCGGACGCGAAGGGCACGCCCCTCGCGCTCTGCGCCGGCTTCGAAGAGGACCCGGACGCGATGTTCATCCTCTGGAAGGACCACACCGCCGTGGCCGAGGCGGCCCGCATCAACCACGTCGCCCGGACCTGGGGCGGCGTCGACTACACCAAGTTCTCGGGCGGCGTCTATTCTGCCGAGTGGTTCTGGGCCAAGGCGCTCCACGTCATCGAGGCCAATCCGACGGTCGCGCGCGCGGCGGTCACCGTGCTGGAGCACTGCGACTGGATCCCCGCCGTCCTGACCGGCACCACCGACCTCGCGCGGATCAAGCGGAGCCGCTGCGCCGCGGGCCACAAGGCGATGTGGCACCCGGAGTTCGACGGCTACCCGTCGAACGAGTTCCTGGCGAGGCTCAACCCGCGGCTGCCCGCGCTCAGGGCCACGCTCGGCGCGCAGACCTTCACGGCGGACACGCCCTTCGGGACGATCTCGCCCGAGTGGGCGGCGAGGCTCGGCCTCCCCGACGACGTCGTGGTCGCCGTCGGCGCGTTCGACGCGCACATGGGCGCGGTCGGCGGCGACATCCGGCCGCACCAGCTGCTCAAGGTCATGGGCACGAGCACGTGCGACATGCTCGTCGTGCCGAAGACGGGCGCGCCGGAGATCCTGGTCGCCGGGATCTGCGGCCAGGTCGACGGCTCGATCCTGCCGGGCGCGATCGGCTACGAGGCGGGGCAATCCGCGTTCGGGGATGTGTTCGCGTGGTTCAAGCAGCTCCTCGGCTGGCCGCTCCGCGCGGTCCTGCCGACCCTCCCGTGCGCCGGCGAGTCGTCCCGGGAGGCCCTCGCCGACGCCGTCCGCCGCGCGGCGCTCGCCGACGCGCTCCTGGAGGAGATCATCCCCGCGCTGGAGAGGGAGGCCGCGGCGATCCCGCCGTCGCGGCGCCCCGTCCTCGCGCTCGACTGGCTGAACGGGCGGAGGACGCCGGACGCGGACCAGCGGCTCAGGGGCGCGATCGCGGGCCTCGACCTGGCCACCGACGCGCCGCGGATCTACCGCGCGCTCGTCGAGGCGGTCGCCTTCGGATCCCGCGCGATCGTCGAGCGCTTCCGGTCCCAGGGGATCCGCATCGACGGCGCCATCGGCATCGGCGGCGTCGCGCGCAAGAGCCCGTTGACCATGCAGGTCCTCGCCGACGTGCTCGACATGACGGTCGAGGTCCGCGCCGGGGAGCAGCCGGTCGCCCTGGGCGCGGCGATGTTCGCCGCGACGGCCGCCGGCCTGCACGCCACGGCCCTGGACGCGCAGCGCGCGATGGCTCCCGAGACCGAGGCTCGTTATCGGCCGGATCCGGCGCGCGCCCGGCTCTATGACGCGCTGTACCGGGATTACATCCAGCTCGGGTCCTTCGTGGAGAGGGAGCTGACGCAGCAGGGGTATCATGAAGAATCTACTTGAAGGCTTCGAGGTGTGGTTCCTGACGGGCAGTCAGGACCTCTACGGCGAGGAGGCGCTGCGGCAGGTCGCCGAGCATTCGCGGGAGATCGCCGCGTTCCTCGACGCGTCCGGCGAGCTCCCGGTCAAGGTGGTCTGGAAGCCGACGCTCAAGAGCCCCGACGCGATCCTCCGCGTCTGCCGCGAGGCGAACGAGGCGCCGCAGTGCGCCGGCGTCATCACGTGGATGCACACGTTCTCGCCCGCGAAGATGTGGATCGCGGGGCTCACGCGCCTGGAGAAGCCGATCGCTCACCTGCACACGCAGTACAACCGCGAGCTCCCCTGGGGCACCATCGACATGGATTTCATGAACCTGAACCAGTCGGCCCACGGGGACCGCGAGTTCGGGTACATCGGCGCTCGCCTGCGCATCGACCGGAAGGTCATCGTCGGCCACTGGAAGGACCGCGACGTCCTCGCCAGGCTCGACGTCTGGGCGCGCGCCGCCTGCGCGGCCGCCGACGCGCAGCGGCTCAAGATCGCCCGCTTCGGCGGCATGAACATGAGAGAGGTGGCCGTCACCGGCGGCGACCGCGTCGAGGCGCAGATCCGGCTCGGGTGGTCGGTGAACGGCTATGGCGTGGGCGATCTCGTCGGGCGCATCGCCGACGTCAGCGAGCGCGAGGTCGATCGCCTGGTGGCGGAGTACGGCGACGCGTACACCGTCGCTCCCGCCCTGAGGAAGGGCGGGGAGCGCCACGCCGACCTGCGCTATGCGGCGCGGCAAGAGGCGGCGCTGCGCGCCTTCCTCGAGGAGGGCGGCTTCGGCGGGTTCACCACGACGTTCGAGGATCTGCACGGGCTCAAGCAGCTCCCCGGCCTCGCGGTGCAGCGGCTCATGGCCGACGGCTACGGCTTCGGGGCCGAGGGCGACTGGAAGACGTGCGGCCTCGTCCGCGCGTTCAAGGTCATGGCGACCGGCCTGCGCGGGGGCGTCTCCTTCATCGAGGACTACACGTACCACCTCGTCGAGGGGAGGGAGCGGGTCCTCGGCGCCCACATGCTCGAGATCTGCCCGTCGATCGCCGCGGGGAGGCCGTCGCTGGAGGCTCACCCGCTCCCCATCGGCGGCAAGGCGGATCCGTGCCGGCTGGTCTTCGACGCCGGGACGGGGCCCGCCGTGAACGTGGCCATGATCGACCTGCGCGGCCGCATGCGGATGATCGCCAACGAGCTCGAGGTGGTGCCGCCCGACGAGGAGATGCCGAAGCTCCCGGTCGCGCGCGCGGTGTGGATCCCGAGGCCCGATTTCAAGCGCGCGTGCGAGGCCTGGATCCTGGCCGGCGGCGCCCATCACTGCGCCCACAGCCGCGCCGTGACCCTGGAGCACGTGGAGGACTTCGCCGAGATCGTCGGCGTGGAGCTGGTCCGCATCGGGGCAGGGACCGAGATCCGCGCGCTCAAGGACGAGCTCCGCTGGAACGACCTCGCCTACAGGCTGTCGCGCTGAGGGCCGGACATGAGCGCTGCGTATCGAGAGCTGCGAGAGCGCGCCCTCGTGGCGAACCTGGAGATCCCTCGCCGAGGGCTCGCCATCTACACGTTCGGGAACGTCTCCGCGTTCGATCGTGACAGGGGCGTCCTGGCCATCAAGCCGAGCGGCATCGCCTACGATCTGCTCTCGGTCGAGGACATGGTGGTGGTCGATCTGGAGGGGAACCTGGTGGAGGGCGACCTCCGCCCCTCCTCGGACACATGGACGCATATCGTCCTCTACAGGAGCTTTGGCGAGGTGGGCGGCATCGTCCACACGCACTCGACCTACGCGACCGGCTGGGCGCAGACGGGCGAGCCGATCCCGATCTACGGGACGACCCACGCCGATCACCTGGCCGAGGACGTGCCGTGCACCGAGGTGATGCGCCCGGACGCCGTGCAAGGCCACTACGAGATGGAGACCGGGAAGCAGATCCTCGAGTGCTTCAGGGACCGGAGCCCGCTCCACACGCCGATGGTGCTGGTGGCGGGCCACGGCGCGTTCGCGTGGGGAGAGGACGCCGAGAAGGCCGTGTACAACGCGGTGGTGCTCGAGGAGATCGCGAAGATGGCGTTCATCACGCGCGCGATCCACCCGGGCGCCGCGCGCCTGCCGGACGCGCTCGTGCGCAAGCACTTCGACCGGAAGCACGGGAAGGGCGCCTACTACGGCCAGCGGTGAGGCCGGCGCCGCGGAGCGAGGGCCGACATGGCGCCTCGGGTTGACGTCTTGATTTCGATCCGCGAACCTTGGTGGGCAAGGGGACGGGTTGACGAACATGAAAGGAGCTGCCCTCATGAAGAGGAGCCGTGGTAGCGCCGCAGCGATGGTGGTCCTGGTCGGCCTCGTGATGATCCTGGCCGCGCTTGGCTGCCAGTCGGACAAGAAGAAGGGGATCACGCTCGGCTTCTCTCAGATCGGCGCGGAGAGCGAGTGGCGGACCGCGAACACCAAATCGATCGAGGAGGCCGCGAAGGCCGCCGGCATCGAGCTCAAGTTCTCGGACGCGCAGCAGAAGCAGGAGAATCAGATCAAGGCGATCCGGTCGTTCATCGCCCAGAAGGTCGACGTCATCGCCTTCTCGCCCGTGGTCGAGACGGGCTGGGAGCCCGTGCTGCGCGAGGCCAAGGCGGCCAAGATCCCCGTCATCCTGACCGACCGGGCCGTGGACACCCAGGACGACAGCCTCTGGGTCACCCTCATCGGATCGGACTTCGTCGAGGAGGGGCGCCGCGCGGGGCGCTGGCTCGTCGAGAAGATGAAGGGCCACGAGGGCCCCGTCAACATCGTCGAGCTGCAGGGCACCGTCGGCTCGGCCCCGGCGATCGACCGCAAGAAGGGCTTCGAGGAGATCATCAAGGACAAGCCCAATTTCAAGATCATCCGGTCGCAGACGGGCGACTTCACGCGCGCCAAGGGCAAGGAGGTGATGGAGGCGTTCCTCAAGGCGGAGGGCAAGAACATCAACGTCCTTTATGCGCACAACGACGACATGGCGATCGGCGCGATCCAGGCCATCGAGGAGGCCGGCCTCCAGCCTGCCAAGGACATCGTCATCGTCTCGATCGACGCGGTGAAGGGCGCGTTCGAGGCGATGATGGCGGGCAAGCTCAACGTGACGGTCGAGTGCAGCCCGCTCCTCGGGCCGCAGCTCATGACCGCGGTCAAGGACCTGATGGCGGGCAAGGCGCTGCCCAAGCGCATCGTGACCGAGGAGGGCGTCTTCCCGATGGAGACCGCCGCCCAGGAGCTGCCGAAGCGCAAGTACTGATCGCGCGCGGCGGGGAGATCCGCGCGGAGGGCGCGGGGAGGACACGACCGATGGAGAGCTTTGCCGTGCCCGTGCTCGAGATGAAGCAGGTCTCCAAGCAGTTCCCCGGCGTGCGGGCGCTCTCGTCGGTCGACTTCCGCCTGCTGCCGGGCGAGGTGCACGCGCTCATGGGGCAGAACGGCGCGGGCAAGTCGACGCTGGTGAAGGTCCTCGCCGGCGCCCACCCCCCGGACGGCGGGCGCATCCTGCTCGACGGCCGGGAGATCCGGCCGGCGAGCCCGCTGGAGGCGCAGCGGCTGGGCATCAGCGCCGTCTTCCAGGAGGTGAACCTCTGCACCAACCTGTCGGTCGCGGAGAACCTCTTCCTCGGACACGGAGGCTCGAGCGCCGTCGCCCTCCGGTGGCGGGAGATGCGCCGGAGGGCCGCTGCCCTGCTCTCGGACCTCAACATCCATATCGACGTCACCGCGCCGCTCTCGACCTTCTCGCTGGCCGTCCAGCAGATGGTCGCGATCGCCCGCTCGCTGAGCGCCAGGGCCAGGATCCTCATCCTGGACGAGCCGACGTCGAGCCTGGCCGAGGACGAGGTCAAGATGCTCTTCTCGGTCATCCGGCGCCTCCGGGGGCAGGGGATGGCGATCCTGTTCATCACGCACTTCCTCGACCAGCTCTTCGAGATCTGCGATCGGGTCACGGTGCTGAGGAACGGCCAGCGGGTCGGCGAGCACCTGGTCGCCGAGCTGTCGCGCATGCAGCTCGTCACGGAGATGGTCGGGCGCGAGGTCGCGGAGGACGGCCCGACCCGGGCCGAGCGCGGCCAAACGGCGAGCCCGGCGGGCGGGGACGCGCCGCTGCTGCGGGCCCGCGGCCTCGGAAAGAAGGGCTCGGTCCAGGGCGTCGATCTCGACGTGAGGCCGGGTGAAGCGCTCGGCCTCGCGGGCCTCCTGGGCGCGGGGAAGACGGAGACGGCGCGGCTCCTGTTCGGGATCGACGGGGCGGATCACGGCGTGATCGAGATCGACGGCGAGCCGGCGCACCTCGGCTCTCCGCTCGAGGCGATCGCGCGCGGCCTCGGCTTCTGCTCCGAGGACCGGAAAACCGAGGGCATCCTCGGCGACCTCTCGCTGCGCGAGAACATCGTCCTCGCCCTCCAGGCCAAGCGCGGCGTGTTCCGCAACCTGCCCCGGGCGCGGCAGGACGAGATCGCCCGCGGGTACATCCAGCGGCTCGGCATCGTGGCGGCCGACGCGGAGGTGCCCATCTCCAAGCTGAGCGGCGGGAACCAGCAGAAGGCGCTCCTGGCCCGCTGGCTGGCGACCGACCCGCGCATGCTCATCCTCGACGAGCCGACGCGCGGCATCGACGTTGCGGCCAAGGCCGAGATCATGGGCCAGGTCATGGAGCTCTGCGACCGGGGCATGGCGGTGGTGCTCGTCTCGTCCGAGATGGCCGAGGCGCTGCGCTACTCGGATCGGATCGTCGTGATGCGCGACCGGCGCAAGGCGGCGGAGCTCGCCGCGTCCGAGGCCGACGAGCGGGCGGTGTACCAGGTCATCGCGGGAGGCCAGGCGTGAGCGACGCGGCCGCCTCCCTGCGCCGGCTCGCCGGGAAGAGCCTGTTCTGGCCGGTGGCGATGCTCGGCCTCCTCCTCCTGGTCAACCTCGTCACCAATCCGGGCTTCTTCGCGATCACGATCCGGGACGGCCACCTGTACGGCAGCGTCATCGATATCCTGAACCGCGCGTCGCCGCTCATGATCGTCGCCATGGGGCTCACCCTGGTGATCGCCACCCACGGCATCGACATCTCCGTCGGCGCGGTCGTGGCCATCTCGGGCGCGGTCGCGGCGGCGTTGATCGGCGGCGCGCTCTCGACGGGCGGCGGGGCCGGGATGGAGGACGCGACCCGGTTCCCGCTGCCGGTGGTCCTCTGCGGCGCGCTGGGCGTGGCGCTCGTGTTCGGCATGTGGAACGGGGCGCTGGTGGCGCTCGTCGGCATGCAGCCGATCATCGCGACCCTGATCCTGCTCGTCATGGGCCGGGGGGTCGCCCAGCTCATCACGGATGGGCAGATCATCACGATCTATTACCGCCCGTATCATGTCATCGGGAACGGCTTCCTCCTGGGCATCCCGGTCTCGCTGTTCATCGTGGCGGGGGTGGGCGCGGCCCTGTGGTGGCTGACCCGCAGGACCGCGCTCGGCATGTTCGTGGAGGCGATCGGCATCAACCCGGTCGCCTCGCGGCTGGCCGGGATCCGCGCGCGTTCGATCACGTTCGCCTGCTATGCCGCGTGCGGGCTGTGCGCCGGCATCGCCGGGCTCATCGTGAGCTCGAACGTCAAGAGCGCCGACGGCAACAACGCGGGCTTGCTCCTCGAGCTGGACGCCATCCTGGCCGTGGTCCTGGGCGGGACGTCGCTGTCCGGGGGCAAGTTCACGCTGGCGGGGAGCGTCCTCGGCGCCCTCATCATCCAGACGCTCACCACCACGATCTACGCCGTCGGCGTGCCGCCCGAGGTCAACCTGGTGTTGAAGGCCATCGTCGTCTTCCTGGTCAGCATCCTGCAATCGAAGAAGATCAGGGATCTCATCGAGAGACAGCGCGCGCGGAGGGTGGCCGTATCATGAGCGACACCGCCGCCGCCACGACCGGGGCCGCCGCCACCGGCGCTGCCGCCACAACCGGGGCCGCCGCCACGACCGGCGCCGCCGCCACCGGCGCTGCCGTCAGGACCGGACGAGCCCTCCGGCTCGACCCGAGGCACCTGCCGCTCGCCGTCACCGTCGGCCTGTTCGTCCTCATGTTCGGGGCCGGGTCGCTCCTGTTCGACGGGTTCTTCTCGCTGCAGGTGTTCCTCAACTTCTTCATCGACAACGCGTTCCTGGCGATCACCGCCATCGGGATGACGTTCGTCATCCTCTCCGGCGGGATCGACCTCTCGGTCGGCTCGGTCATCGCGCTGACCACGATGGTCTCGGCGTCGCTCGTCGAGCGGCACGGCGTCAGCCCGGCCGCGGTCATCCCGCTCGTCCTGGCCATGGGCGCGGGCTTCGGCCTCGTGATGGGCGTGATCATCCAGTACTTCGAGGTGCAGCCGTTCATCGTCACGCTGGCGGGCATGTTCCTGGCCCGCGGGCTCTGCTACCTCATCAGCATCGACTCCATCACCATCAAGAACGACTTCTACGTCGATGTCTCGTCGCACCGGATCCCGTTTCTGCTGGACACCTCCATCACCTGGAACGTGATCATCGCGCTCTCGCTGTTCGCGGCGGCCCTTTACCTGGAGCGCTACACGCTCTTTGGCCGCACGGTCTATGCGATCGGCGGCAGCGAGCACTCCGCCCTGCTCATGGGCCTTCCGGTGCCGAGGACCAAGGTGCTCGTCTACACGCTGAGCGGGTTCTGCTCGGCGCTGGCAGGGGTCGCCTTCACGTTCTACATGGTGTCCGGCTACGCGCTGCACGCCGGCGGCATGGAGATGGACGCCATCGCCGCGGTCGTCGTCGGCGGCACGCTGCTGACCGGCGGCTTCGGCACGGTCGTGGGCACCCTGTTCGGCGTGCTCATCTACGGCACCATCCAGACCCTCATCATGTTCGAGGGCACCCTCAGCTCGTGGTGGACGAAGATCGTCATCGGGCTGCTCCTCCTGGTCTCCTGCCTGCTCCAGCGGCTCTTCGCGCGGCGCGCCCGGCCGGCGTGACCGGGGCGTGGGAGCGGCGCTCGCGCTGGTCCGCCTGGATCTGACCACCGCGGGCGGGTGGGTGTACGAGCGCGAGGTGCTCTGGGCTGAAGCGGAGGGAGGTGACCCGCTGCGCTGAGCTGAGCTGCGGCGCCGGGGGCGGCGGGTCTATTTGCAACAGCGCTCGGGCCGCGTTCCTCCTCGCCCGCAGCGCTGGCACCACCATACCGTCACGCTCCGTGGCGCGGATGCCTTGGGGGCTCTCGACCGCACCGAGGCTCCCGCGGCTCTCTCCGCCTCTCGCGGCGGCGCCTTCTCCTCGACGGGCTTGCGGGCCGCCGAGAGCTCTGTCCGCAGCGCCCGCACCTCCAGCGCGAACGAATCCCGCTCGGCGCGCGCCAGCCGAGCCGCTTCCAGCGCCTCCTGCCGCTCCTCGTCCGCGGCATCCCGCGCACGCTGCAGCGCGGCGCGCTCCGCGTCCCGCGCCAGCCGGGTCGCCTCGACCTCGCGCTGCGCCGTGTCCCGCGCCAGCCGAGCTGCTTCGGCCTCGCGCTGCGCTTCCCCGACTCCGCGCTGCGCGGCGTCCCGCGCGAGCCGAGCCGACTCGGCCTCGCGCCGAGCTGCTTCGGCCTCGCGCTGCGCCGCGTCCCGCGCGAGCCGAGCCGCCTCGGCCTCGCGCCGAGCTGCTTCGGCCTCGCGCTGCGCCGCGTCCTGCGCGAGCCGAGCCGCCTCGGCCTCGCGCTGCGCTTCCCCTGCTTCGCGCTGCGCCGCGTCCCGCGCGAGCCGAGCCGCCTCGGCCTCGCGCTGCGCCGCGCCCTCCGCCTGCCGCGCTTCCCCTGCCTCGCGCTGCGCCGCGTCCTGCGCCTGCCGGGCGGCCTCCGCGCCGCGGCGCATCGCCTCGGCCTCGCGCTCCCGCGCCGCCTCGGCACGGGCCGCATCTCCCGCGGCGAGCGCGCGCCGCGCGCCCTCGAGCTCCCTCCGTAGCTGCCGTCGCCCCCGCTCGGCGACGAGCGCCACCGCCGCCAGCGCCGCCGCAAGCAGCGCCATCAGCGCGAGGAGCGCCGGTCCCGTCACCATCCGTCCACCAGAGAGCGCCCACGCTCGATGGCCTCAGCGGCCTCCGGGGGGGTCGTGGGGAAGGGGACAGCGTCGTGGGGGAGCTCGTCGGAAGGGATCACCGCGCACCCGCGAGAGCGAACAGGAGCAGCGCCGCCTCTCGACGGCGGCGATGCCCTTGTCGCACACCGCTCGCTGCACGCCAACCGGCCGCCGCCGACGCCGCCGCATTGCGGGGCCGCCGAACCCCTGTGGTAGTCTCGACGCGGCCGCCGGCCCTGAACGAAAGAGGATGCGCGATGCCCTACGCCCAGGCGAAGACGATCCTCGCCCTCCACAGCCCCCTCGGCCCCGACGCGCTCGCCCTCGTCAGGATCCACGGCGAGGAGCGGCTGTCCGGCCTGTTCCGGTTCGAGCTCGACCTCCTGTCCGAGGAGCGGGCCATCGACTTCTCTTCCATCGTCGGTCAGGGCGTCACCGCGGTCATCCGCCTGTCCAGCGGCGGCGCGCGCATGATCCACGGCGTCGTCACGCGCTTCCGCCAGGCCGGCCGGGTCCACGTGGACGGCGCCAAGCCGAGGACCGCCTATCGTGCCGAGATCCACCCCTGGCTCTGGTTTCTGACCAGGACGACCGACTCTCGCATCTTCCAGGACCGCTCGGTGCCCGACATCGTGAAGCAGATCTTCGACGATCTCGGCTTCTCCGACTACCGGGACGAGCTGACCGGCACGTACGCTCCGCGCGAGGTGTGCGTGCAATACCAGGAGACCGCGTTCCAGTTCGTCTCGCGGCTGCTGGAAGAGGAAGGCATCTATTACTACTTCCAGCACGAGGACGGAAAGCACACGCTGGTCCTCGGCGACGACAGCGCGGGGAACCCGCGCTGCCCCGAGCTCGGCGACGTGCGTCACGTGGGCGCGGCCGAGAGCTCGACCCGCGACGAGGACGCGATGACCGACTGCGAGCTCATCGAGGAGGTCGTGGCGGGGTCGTACGCGGCGACGGACTACAATTACAGGTCGCCCAGCACGTCGCTGCTCAGCCAGGCCAGCGGCGACAGGTCGAAGCTCGCGCTGTTCGAGTATCCCGGCGGCTACGCCGACAAGGGCGCCGGCGACGCGATCGCCACGCGCCGCATCGAGGCGGAGGAGGCCGTGGCGCGGCGGCTCGTGGGCAGCTCGTTTTGCCGCGCGTTCACCGCCGGCCACGCGTTCCAGCTCGTCCAGCACGAGCGCGGCGACGTGAACGGCGCGTACCTGCTGCTCGCCGTCACGCACTCGGCCGACAACGACGAGTACCGGAACTCCTTCGAGGCGATGCCCAGGGAGATCCCGTTTCGCCCCGCGCGCGTGACGCCGAGGCCGGTCATCGCGGGCGCCCAGACGGCCGTCGTCGTCGGCAAGAGCGGCGAGGAGATCTGGACCGACGAGCTCGGCCGCATCAAGGTGCAGTTTCACTGGGATCGATACGGCAAGCGCGACGAGAACAGCTCCTGCTGGATCCGCGTGGCCCAGTCCTGGGCCGGGAAGGGGTGGGGGAGCTGGTTCTTGCCGCGCATCGGCCAGGAGGTCGTGGTCAGCTTCCTCGGCGGCGATCCCGACCGGCCGCTCTGCACCGGGTCGGTGTACAACGCGGAGCAGACGGTCCCCTACGCGCTGCCCGGCGAGCAGACGAAGAGCACCCTCCTGTCGCGCTCGTCGAAGGACGGCAGCGCGGGCAACGAGCTCCGCTTCGAGGACCGGAAGGGCAGCGAGGAGCTCTACATGCACGCCCAGAAGGACATGGTCGTCGAGGTGGAGAACGACGCCACGATCGGTATCAAGCACGACCAGTCGATCACGATCGATCACGATCAGACGCTCTCCGTGGGCGGAGATCAGACGATCAGCGTCGCCAAGAGCCGCGTGGTGACGGTCGAGAAAGGGGACGAGCTGCTCACGGTGTCCAAGGGCAACCGCGCGATCGACGTGTCCAAGGGCAACGAGGCGCACGCGGTGAAGGGGACGCGCGAGCTCTCGGTCGAGGGGGACGAGACCCACGCGAACAAGGGCAATTTCACCCAGGAGGTCAAGGGCAATTACGTGCTCCGGGTGAAGGGGAACCTGGTCATCGAGGCCAAGACGGTGACCCTCAAGAGCGAGCAGGCGATGAACCTCAAGGCGGGGAAGGCGCTGAAGGGCGAGTCCGGCGCGGATCTCATGCTGAAGGCCGGGGGGAAGGCCGCGATCAAGGGCAGCGAGGTGAAGAACAACTGACGTCCGCCCGGGCGTGGGCGAGCGCGTCGCGAAAGGAGCGCCCGTGTCGATCACCGAGGACGAGGTCTTCGCGCAGGCCGTGGACAACGCCGGCTTCCTCTGGTGCCAGCGGGACAGCGCGGTGCGTGATCCGCGGTATGATCTGAAGGATCTGGCCGAGCTGGACGGCCGGCTCGCGGCGCAGCTCGATCTGCTCGGGCGGGGCGGCGAGGCGGCGTGGGGCGGGTGCGCGGCCGCGGCGGAGGAAGGGGGGGCGGGCGAGGTGTTCGCGGCGCTGTCGCTCGCGCTCGCGCGGCGGGATCAGGGGGCGATCGCGGCGCTGATCGCGCGAGGGATCGAGGCGCCGGGGATCGCGCGCGGCGTGGTGTCCGCGCTCGGGTGGGCGGCGCCGGGGCTCGTGAAGGATGTGCTGCCGGCGCTGCTCGGCGCGAGCGTGGAGGAGCAGCCGGCGCTCCGGGCGATCGGCATCGCCGCGAGCGCGGTGATGCGGCGGGATCCGGGGCCGGCGCTCCGGGAGGCGCTGTCCGCGGAGGACGCGCGGCTGCGGGCGCGGGCGCTCAAGGCGCTCGGGGAGCTCGGGTTCGTGGAGGGGCTCGACGATGCGCGGCGGGCGCTCGGCGCGGAGGACGCGGCGGTGCGGTTCTGGGCGGCGTGGTCGGCGGCGCTGCTCGAGGACGGGCGGGGCGTGGATGTGCTGCTCGAGATCGCGGCCGGCGGGGGCGCGTTCGCGGAGCGGGCCGCGGGCGTGGCGCTGCGGCGGCTCGCCCCGCCCGCGGGGGCGCGATGGCTCCGGGGGCTCGGGGGGGCGCCGGGGATGGAGAGAGTGCGGGTGGCGATCGCGGGGGTGGGGGCGCTCGGGGATCCGGCGCACGTGCCGTGGCTCATCGAGCGGATGAGCGCGCCCAGGCTGGCCCGGCGGGCGGGCGGGGCGCTGACGTTGATCACCGGGGTGGATCTCGTGCGGGAGGAGCTCGAGGGGCCCGCGCTGGAGGAGACCGGGCCGAGCGACGATCCGGAGGACGAGGACGTGGGGCCCGACCCGGACGACGGGCTGCCGTGGCCCGACGCGGCGGCCGTGGGGCGGTGGTGGGCGCGGCGGCGGGGGGATTTCGTGGCGGGCAGGAGGCACCTCGGGGGGAGGGCGATCGAGGTGGCGTGGCTGCATGAGGTGCTGCGGCGCGGGCGCCAGCCGGCGCGGGAGGCGGCGGCGATCGAGCGGTGCTTCCTGCGGCCGCGGCTGGGGGTGTTCGAGGTGCGCGCGCGGGGGGATGCGCAGCGGGCGGAGCTCGGGGGGTAGAGCTTGGCGCGCGGAGATAGAGCTCGGCGAGCAGGGGAGGAGAGCGCCAGGCCGGCCGCGCGCGGCGCGCTCGTGGCTCGCGTGCGGCCGGGCCTTGCGGCCGGGCGTGGGCGGGACGCAAGCTCAGGGCATGGCGCGCCGCTTCAACACGGCCGGGCCCTGCCGCCCGGACTGGCACTACATGATCCCGGCGGAACGGCGTTTGCCCGAGGCGCCCGGGCTCGTGGAGCAGATGGGGTACTTCGTGGTGCACGCGCCGCGACAGACGGGCAAGACCACGGCGCTGCGGGCGCTGGCGCGGCGGCTGACGGCGTCGGGGCGCTTCGCGGCGCTGCTCTTCTCGTGTGAGGAAGGAGAGGCGGCCGGAGATGATTACGGCTCGGCGCAGCGGGCGATCGTGCGGCAGATCGACTGGCGGGCAGAGATCGAGCTGCCGTCGGAGCTGAGGCCGCCGTCCGTCCCCGAGGAGGGAGACGAAGGGCTCCTGGGTCTCAAGCTGGCCGCGTGGGCGCGCGCGTGCCCGCGGCCGCTGGCGCTGTTCTTCGACGAGATCGACGCGCTCCGAGGCCAGAGCCTGATCAGCGTGCTGCGCCAGCTCCGGGCCGGGTTCGCCGAGCGACCTGCCGATTTCCCCGCCTCGGTGGCGCTGTGCGGCCTGCGCGACGTGCGCGAGTACAAGGCCGCGAGCGGGGGGGATCCGGGCCGGCTCGGCACGGCGAGCCCGTTCAACATCAAGATCGAGTCGCTCCGGATCGGCGATTTCGATCGCGACGAGGTGCGCGACCTGTACGGCCAGCACACCGCCGAGACCGGCCAGGTGTTCACCGAGGAGGCCATCGAGCGCGCCTTCGCGCTGACGGCCGGCCAGCCGTGGCTGGTCAACGCGCTCGCCCGGGAGATCGTGGAGAAGCTCGCCGTCCCGCCGGACGAGCCGATCACCGTGGCTCACGTCGAGGAGGCGAAGGAGCGGCTCATCCTCGCGCGCGCGACGCACCTCGACTCGCTCGTCGCGCGCCTGCACGAGCCGCGCATCCGGCGCGTGCTCGAGCCGCTCCTCGCGGGCGCGCTCCCGGCCGGCGGAGACGCGTACCAGGACGAGCTGCGGTACGCGCGGGATCTCGGGTTGCTCGCGCCGGACAACCCTGCGCGCGTCGCGAACCCCATCTACCGCGAGGTGATCGCGCGGGTGCTCGCCGGCGACGTCGAGCCGGTGGTGCTGGCGGAGCCGAAGCGCTTCGTGCTGCCGGACGGCCGACTCGACGTGGCGCGGCTGCTCCAGGAGTTCGCCGCGTTTTGGCGGGAGCACGGCGAGGCGCTCGCGGGGAGCCTGGGATACCACGAGGTCGCGCCGCAGATCGTGCTGATGGCCTTCCTGCAGCGGGTGGTGAACGGGGGCGGGATGATCGACCGCGAATACGGCCTTGGCCGGGGGCGGATCGACCTGCTCGTGCGCTGGCCGTACCGCGACGCCGAGGGGCGGCGGACGGTGCAGCGGGCTGCGCTGGAGCTGAAGGTGTGGCGCGAGGGGGAGAAGAGCCCGCTGCCGAAGGGGCTGGCGCAGCTCGACGGGTACCTCGCGCAGCTCGGGCTCGACGAGGGGGTGCTCGTGCTCTTCGATCGGCGCAAGGAGGCGGGGGATGCGGAGGCGCGCACGCGGTTCGAGGAGGCGAGGACGGTGGCGGGGAGGCGGGTGACGCTGCTCTGGGCGTGAGGGGCCAATAGCCGAGCCGCGCGGAGGATTGCCATCGCGGTCGTCAGGGCAGTCGCGGTAGGGAGGGCCCTGTGTCGACATACTGGCGACTCGGGCCGTCCCTGCGCAGATCCCAGCGAGCGCTGCTACTGGATGGGTGTCAGAGAAGTCACGCGGCCCGCCTCGAGCAGTTGGTCCAGTCGCCGCCGGTACGCTGCACAGACCTTCTGATGGCTTCTACGAGCGCGATGACCATGGAGCACGCCCAAACCTCGCTGAGCGCTGTGTTTCGTGCAGGAGCGCTGTGTCCGGCTGAGCCGGGCCCTGAGGTGTTCGTGATGCGGCCGTGATCATGCACGAGACCGACCGACCCGAAAACCTGAGGTTGCAGGACGGGGCCGGTTGCCTCGCCGAAGTGCGACTGTAGTACTTGAAATGGCTCTGAGCAGCCGATGCCCGGCCACCCCGCCTTGATCTTTCTACAGAAATATCACAGAATCCTGGATTCTGTCCGCAGGTGTGAGATGATGTGTTTCCGAACCATGCCTCGTCAAAAGCCGCGCATGCCGCGGTGAACCGGAGCGAGTGTCGCTTCACTGGAGATGGTCTCGATGACGCAGCGGTTGCTCAAGCAGATCTTGCAGAAAGGCAGTAACAAAATCACGAGCATCAAGGACGGCGCCTTGTACTGCAAGGTGCTCGACGCCTTCCGCGACATCTCGAAGAAGCAGGGGGTACCGGTCAAGTTTCTGCCGCCCAAGACGCCGATCGTCCGGTGGACGGAGCCTCATTTCGCCCTCACGCGGAGCCAGATCGTCCAGCTCTCGAAGCACAATAAGTTTTCCGACAGCAATCGATGGAGTGGTGTTTTTCCTCACGACGACACGGACGGCGTCGCGGGGTCGTACTGGGGCGAGACCCAGGCGGTGAGCGCCGAAAGAATCCATTACGCCATTTGGAAGAAAGCTGCGGAGATCAAGGGGTATGGTACGCTCCCGGTGCTCACGAAGAACGGTCACATCGTACTCGAGCCCGTCGCATTCCAGCAGGGGATCGTCTTGCTCTGCGAGATCAACCGTCCGGTCAAGATGGTCGATACCAAATCCTTGATCGAGCGCCTTAGCGACTATCCGACGCTAAAGAGCCTCGGCGTCAAGGGGCTTGAAAGCGCCGTGCTCCACCGGGATGACCACTCCGGTGCGCGCGCCATCTCCGTCGGGATCATGCTCGCAAACCGGGACCTGTGGAGCAAACAGGACCGCATCGAGGAACTGTACCAAGGGCTCGTCGTCAGAAGCGCCCGGATCCAGCCCGGTGAGCAGGGTAACAATGTCGTTTTCCTCGAACTTCCGGGGATCGAGACGATGCTACCACTCGAACCGAAAGCCCTGATCTCGGTCCGCAACACCGACACGGATGGGAAGGTACATTCCCGTTACGTGCCGCTCGATGCCACGGGGGATAATCAGCAGGAGATCGTGGAGCGAGTTGTCAAGGATCAGGAGGCATTTTGGACAGGGTAAGGAGGCCTGACGAGGCGTTTTCGAGGTGTTAGTGACCACCGCGCTTACGAGCTCCTGTAGGGGGTCGAAGTTGCGCTCGCTTGAAGCAGCGGTGCCGCGCTAGGTCATCCATTCGCTCGGCTCTAGGAAGCGGAGCGTAGGGAAGCCCGAGGAGAGCAGATGATCCCGCACCTTCGCGTGGATCAGGATCGTGCTCG
This sequence comes from Sorangium sp. So ce1036, assembly GCF_051369805.1. Taxonomy (NCBI): domain Bacteria; kingdom Pseudomonadati; phylum Myxococcota; order Polyangiales; family Polyangiaceae; genus Sorangium; species Sorangium sp. So ce1036. The sequence continues at coordinate 9,800,100 of NZ_JBBMOX010000001.1, read as the reverse complement.
TGTTCTCCGCGAGACGGAACATCAGCGCGCCGAGCGTCTTGCCTTCGTCCACCACGAGCTCGTCGAAGCTGGTGTCGATCCGCGCGTCACCATCGTGGCTCTCCCAGACGGAGCTCGCGAGATCGGCCGCCGCGACCAGCCCCACGATGTTCACGGCCCGGTAGTCGTAGGTCTGCCCGGTCTCCGTGTTCTTGAGCACGGCGCGGTAATGGTCGATGTTGTCGACGCCGCACGCGAGCAGGGCAGACACCAGCCGTCCGGACATCAGGCACATGTTGCCGTCGTACATCTCCGACGGCTCGCCTCGATAGCCGCCCACGGGGACGAGATCCACCTCGATCGGGTCGGGCAGCGCCGCCTGGAAGCGCTGCCCCAAGGACCAGCTGTCGACCCCATCGAAATCGAGCCCGTCCTGGAGGTCGAGGTACCCCTCGTCCTCGTCCTGCGGCACCTCGTAGCTAAGGACATAGTACATCGTGAGCCCTCATCGCGATTTCATGAGCTTCGACTTCTCGGAGGTATAGATCCCGGACGCCGTCGGCCAGCGCCCGGGCGGGCCCTTCAGAAAGCCCCGATACCGCCTGGAGAGCGCGTTGAGCCGTCCCACCAGGCCGAAAGGAGGCCGCTTCGCGTTCTTCATTTCCTTGCGGCAGACGGGGCATCGAGCGTCCTTCTTGACGAGCTTGTCCGCGATCGCGCTCAGGCTCTGGCTGGCCTTCTGGTTGTACTGCGCGTGCGCGTTGTGAAACTGGGCGCCTGCGACCTTCATGGCCTGGATGGCGTACGCGTCTCGGTCCAGCGTCCCCCATCCGTTCGCCGGGTACGTGGGCAGCCATACGCCGTTCTTCCGGTCGTTCACGTCGTACCCGACGTCCCCGTCCACCGTGTCTCCCTTCTTCATGAACTTGAGCAATTTCGTCGCCTTCTTGAGGGAGGCGTTGCCGGGGATGAGGTGGTGCGCCGCCGGCGTGATCTCGATTTCGTCTCCCGAGACCCGCGCCGTCCACGAGGGGCGATGCCCCAGCGCCTGCCCGAGCTTGCTCGAGCTGTTCGCCATGGAATTCTCCGCGCTATCTACGGAATTGGGATCTTCGTCGAGCTTGTTTTCGACGGTTTGCTCCGGCTGCTCGGTGCAGTACCAGCAGTTGTCCTTCTCGGGGCTCACGAGGTCCATCGCGATGGATTCGCCGACCTGAGTCATCGCAGCGGTCTCCTGTCATCCCATGATGTTCTTCTTGTTGTGAAACAGCGGATCCCCCATCCGGCACACGTTCTTGCCCTCGAACTTCACGTCGAACGAATACAGCATGAACTCGCACTCCCCCCGGTTGCACGAGCTCACCACGCCGCCGGCCGTCCCCGCCTCGTCGCCGCTCGACTTCGTGTACTTGGCCCCCTTCACCATCGGCATCTTCCCGTCGCACGTGACCTTCTTCGGGCCGCCCGACGTGTCCGACGCCTGCCCGATGTTCGGGTAGGGGATCGGCACCGGCCCACTGGGGGTCGGCGTCTTGCAGACGTCGGGGAAGACCATGCTCATGCCGCCGCTCTGCTTGTGCACCACCCCGCGCATGTTGGCGAACACCGTCGTTCCCATCGCCTTGCTCCTCCGTCTGTCGAATCAGGCCTTGTCCAGGATCGCCGCGCCGCGCGCCGCCAGATCCGACGGCGCCCACGCGAGGCAGCGGGAGGGGCGGTGGCCCTCCGAGAGCGACAGCGCCGCCAGTCCCACGAGCATCGCCCCGAGCGCAGCGCCCGCGTCGCCCACGCAGTCCGCCGGGTGCTCGATCACGAAGTCCTCGGTGATCCTCCTCTTGTGCCGCGCCAGCGCCACACCCCACTCCTTGGCAAAGAAGCTCTCGCCGTTGAAGCCGGCATACACCGTCCGCACCGGCTCTCCCGGCGCGGCCGCGAACGCCGCCTTCATCGCCGCGTCCAGCCCCTCGCCGCGGTACGCCGCCCCCTTGTTGTAGCGGTGTCCTTCCTCTTCCGCCGTCCCCACCGAGACGATCCGCGACAGCGCCGTCCCTCCCTGCGCCGCTCCCGGCCGCGCGAGCAGCAGGAACGCCGCCCCCTCGCCCGGGATGAAGCCGTCGAAGATCCCGTGCGCGCGCAGCCGCTCCTCCAGGTCCAGCGTCCCGAGCAAGTACAGGTCGAGGAGCGTATCCACGCCGCCCACCACGACGCGATCATACCGGCGCGCGGACAGCCCCTCCAGCGCCGCGGCGAGCGCCAGGAAGACCCCCGCCCGGCCCGCCGGGAACACCCGGCTGCGCGCCAGATCGATCGTAATGTCCGCCTGCGCCGCGAGCTGCTCCAGGAAGACCGGCCCGACAGGCGCGGGACGGCCCTCCGGGAACGCCTCCGGCCCCGCCAGCAGCACCGCGGCCGGCCCCGGCGGCGCGCCCTTGAGGCACGCGCGCAGCGCTGGACCCGCGAGGCGCAGCATCCGGATCTGCCGCGCGGTCAGCCCGGCCGTCTTCTCAATTCCCGGCGCGAGCGGCGGCAGATCCGGCGTCGCCACGAGCGCCATCCCCAGCGGATTGAAGCGCCTGTCCAGGACCGAGGTCTCCTGGAACCGCGATATCCCCGCCCGGACCGCCGCGCTCGTCACCTCGGCGCTCAGCCCGACGGAGCTCACCATGCCGACCCGCAGGATGTCCGCGCCCGGCGCCGCCATCACGACCGCCGCCCGCTCAGCTCGAGCCGCTTCACGTCGATCTCCACCAGCTTCGCCTTGAGCGCGCGCTTGTCGCACCCCACCGCGCCCAGCCACACCACCCCGAGCCGCCCCTCGCCGGGCTCGATCACCACCGTCTGCAACCGCATCGGCGGCCGCTCGACATCGCGATCGATCGTGACCTTCACGTCGAGAATGCACGCCGGCAGCCGCACCTCCCACGGATCCAGCGCAGCGTTCTGCACCTTGACCGGCTCGCCGCCGCACAGGTAGCCCGGACACACGAGCCCCGGCGAGGCTGCATTGAAGAAGCGCGCGTCGAAGTCCTTCGGCAAATACGGCGCCCGCGTCTCCTGCCACGCCTCGTCGTAGGTCCCCGCATACCGCCGGCGCGGCTCCCACGAGGGCGCGATGAAGCCGAACCCCGCGGGCGGCGGGCGGTCGCGCGTGCCGGAGATGAGGTGCGCCGGGTCCTCCAGGTTGGGCAGCCGCCGCACCGCCTTGTCGGGCGGGGCGCTCCGCAGGCCGAAGCCGACGCCCACCGGGTTGCGCTGATCGATCTCCAGCGGGCCCTTCTCCGGATCGTGCTTGAGCACGCCGCCGAAGGCGCGCTCGTAGACGAGCGGCATGCGCTCGAACGGGATCGGCGGAGAGATGCGGAGATCCAGCGGTCCGCGCCATTCCCGATCGCCGAAGACGCGGACCACCTTGGCGACCGGACCGACCACGAGCGACACATCGACCGATGGCGCCGGGCGCCCGCGCGGCGCCCACGCCTCGCCGATCAGCACCACGTCGGTCGCCGGCTTGCCGAGGTGGAGATCGGCGGCGTGCTTCAAGCTGGTCTGCCCCGGTTCCCCCCGGTACTCGTCCGCGAGCTTCATCGGCTCCTGCTCCTCGGCGACACGCAGCGCGCCGCCGCGCAGCGCGAAGGTCGCGCGGACCGCGACGTACAGCGTGTCCACCCCGCGCGCGTCCGGGAAGAGCGCGATGTTCGCCTTGAACGCGGTGTTGTTCCGGAGCTGGAGCATGGATGTTCAGCCTGCGAGCGATCGACGTGGAGAGCGAAGGACCAGGGCCCCAGCCGTCAGGCCTCCTCGACCGGACGGCGGCGCGGCCCCTGCTCCCCATCCTGACCGCCGCCGCCCCGCAGCGCCGCCTCCCGCAGCGCCGCCCCCCGCAGCCTCTTCTCGACCGCCTCCCGCCGCCGCGCGCCCCCGCCGAGGCACGCCGTCGACCCGAGCCGCGCCCCGTGCCGCCGCCCGAGCCGCGCAGCCGGCGCCTCCTCGGCGCGCAGCCGCAACAGCACCGTGAAGCTCAGCACCTCGCCCGCGTAGAACCGCGTCAGCGCGCACAGCGGCCCGAGCAAGTCCCCTCCGGGCAAACAGCGCAGGTAATCGCGGAGCGACAGCGGCCCCACGACGAGCTCGAACCCCGCCTCCTGGTCCCACGCCCGCCGCCCCAGAATAGCCCCCTGCCCGAGCCCCCGGTTGCGCCCCGACGGCCCGATCGCCGTCCGGTCGCTCTCCTCGATCGGGTGGTACGCCCCCGTCAGCGGCGCCCCCTCGACCGGCACCCCGAGGTGATGCCGCAACAGCGCCGTGAGCCCCGCCATCGGCCGCACCTCCCTCGCCAGGAGCGCCGCCGGCTCCAGCAGCGCGCGGTCGCTCACCGCGAGCCTCCCGCGCAGCGACGGCAGCCCGAGGCCGACCAGCGCGTGCAGGTACCGCGCCGCGTCGTCCTGCTCCGGAGACGCAACGCCGAGCCCGATCCGGTGCCGCTTGCGGATCCGGTACACCAGCGACAGCAGCCGGTGGTTGAAGAGGTCCAAGAAGTCGCGCAGCGCGAAATCGCGCCGCGCCGCCCGCTGGTACACGAGCTCCGCGAACGGCGGCGGCAGCGGCCCGAGCGCGCCCGCGAGGCTCAGGAAGCTCGCCGTCAGCTCCGCCTTCTCCCCCTCGCGCGCCGGGCGCTCGATCCCCGCCACCTCCGTCTCGGGGAACGCGAGGTCGATCGCGCCGCGCAGCCGCACCGCCTCGGCCGCGGGCTCGGCGCCCTCGCCCACGCTCCGGCAGCCCTCCGCCCGCGCCTCGAGCAGCGCCACCGCCTGGAAGAAATCGAACCGGCGGCCCTCGGTGAACAGCCGGTCCTCCAGCGCAGCGCCTAGAGAAGCGCCTTTGCCCCCGCCCTCGGTCGCCATCGCTTCCATACCTCCGCGCGCCCCGTGCTCCTCAGCACGAGCTCCGTGAACGAGTTGATGTGCGCATGCAGCGAGAGATACCGGCTCAGCACCTCCGCGAACAACAGCGGGCTCGACCCGACGAACTGCTCCTCGTCGAGCGTCAGCGTCACCTCGGTCCCGCGGCAGAACCCGCGCCACGCGTCCGCGCCGATCCGCCGCGTCACCGTCCGCGCCGACACGTCCGCGATGCCCTGGATCTGCCGCTCCGCCTCGGGGATCGACGCGAAGAGATAGACGCGCAAGATCTCCCTTAGCGCGTCCGCCCCGCCCGGCCCCGACAGCGAGAGGTGGTTGAGCGACAGGTTCGAGACGAGCCGCCAGAGCGCCTGTCCGCCGAGCGGAGGCTCGCGCTGCGGCGTCGGCTTCGTGAGGCACGTGATGCGGCCCATCGCGGCGCCGCGCTCCAGCGAGAGCGGCACGCCGGCCGACATCTCCTCGGGGAGATCGCGGTTGGTGCACAGCACCGAGGCGTACACCACCCGGGAAGGGGGCCGCCGCGGCGAGAGGTCGAGATCGACGAACGACAGCAGCACGTCCGTGCCAGGCACGTCCTCGCGCGCCGTCGCCACCCGGCGAGCATGCCAGAACGCCCGCGGGCCCGCGCCCTCGGCGTGGTGCGTGAACGAGAAGAACGGCCCGTACTCCACCTGCACCGCCTCGCCCGGCGCCGTCGCCGTGACCCTGTGCACCGAGTGGATCTCCGTCGTCCGCTCCCGGCGCGCGTCCGCGACAAGGCGGTACTCCGGAAAGCGGTGATCCACCCGGATCGGCTCGGTCGTGCGCGGAAACAGGTTGATGATCGGCGTGCAGCCGAGCCGGAAGGTGTCAGTCCGCACCACCACGCTCGCGGGCGGGCGCTGGTCGAGCAGGAACAGGAGCTCGCACGCCGTGCCCTCGGGCAGGCGCGTGAGCTCGACGTCGAAGAAGAGGAACTTCTCGGGAAAGGCGAAGTACTCCTGGACCAGCCGGTGCCCGGGAGACGCGTGCACGGGGTAGGGGAGCGCCTCCTCGTCGGGCCCGAAGCCGACCGGGTGCAGGCGGGCCTCCGCGAGGTCGCGGCCGCCGCCCTCGCCGGCGCACAGGACGCGCAGCGTGTGGCCGAAGAGCAGCTCGTACAGGCGATGGCCGTTCAGGCCGCCGCCGCTCAGGAAGAAGCGCAGCCGCCGCACCCCGAGCGCGCGCAGCGGCGGGCCGCCGCTCCGCAGGCGGACGCGGAGCGCCGCCATCACCCCGCCCGAGCCCGGCGGCAGATCCAGCGCCTCCGGCGCGCCGAAGCCGGCGGCCTCGACCTCGATCGGCCAGAGCGCGACCGGCGCGCACGTCCGGAACCGGCAGGTCGGGCCCCCGCGCGCCTCCGCGAAGAGCGGCGTGTTCCGCTCGATCACGTGGCCCGAGGTCAGCTTGCTGTCCCTCGGGCTCACCTCGAACGCCGCGATCGCCATCGACGGGATGGGCGAGAGCAGCGGCGGATACAGGACGCCGAGCAGCGACGTCGTGAGCTCGGGGAGATCGCTGTCGAGGCGGTGCTGGAGGCGCGCCGTCAGGAACGCGAACGACTCGATGAGCCGCTCGACGTGCGGATCCGCCGCGTGGCGCTCCTCCAGGCCGAGGCGCGCGGCGATCTTCGGGTACGCCGAGGCGAACTCGGCGCCGCGCTCTCGCAGGTAGGCGAGCTCGCGGGCGTAAAGATCGAGCAGCTCCGCGTCGCGGTCGCCCGTCGTCACCCGGCCTCCGGCAGCGGCAGGGTGAAGCTGAGCGGCTCGCGGACCCGCTCGGTGACGAGCAGCGCGCGGACGGCGGCGCGGTACCGCGCCTCGCCGTCCGCGGGGGGGAGCAGCTCGACCTCGACCCGCGCGAGGCGCGGCTCGTACGCCTCGACCGTCTGCTGGATGAGCCGCGCGACGCGGAACCGCTCCTCCTTGATGACGCCGCGGCCGCCGAGCTCCAGGTCGGGCAGGCCGTAGTCGATCACCGTGCGCCGGCGCGCGAGGGCCACGTCCCCGGGCACGGGGCAGCGCGTGCCGAGCAGCCGCTCGAGCTCGCGGCGCACCGAGGCGCGCAGCGCGTCGAGGTCGTGGCTGCGCCTCGGCCTCGCCTCGCTGCGCTGCGATGGATTGTCGTCGACCAGGCGGTCGAAGAGCGGCACGCGCCCCGCGTCCGCGGCTCCCCAGCTATCGTCCATCCCGCGCCCCTGTCCACGAGGCCGGCGACGCGGCGCGCCGCCGGCCCCGTGCGATCACTTGCCCTTGTTCTCTTCGAGGCTGAAGCTCGCCGAGCTCTTCCCCTTGGCCCCGCCCGGCGCCTCCTGCTTCTGCTGCGCGTACTCCCAGGTGATCTTCTTGTAGCTGAACGTGACATTCTCGATCGGCTGGTCCGAGCCGCCGGTCACCGAGACGGACGTGATGATGCAGCTCTCGAACGTGTACGTCATGTACTTGTGCGGCGCCCCGGCGGCGTCCGCCTTCCAGAGGTGCACCTTCATCGTCTTGATGTCCTCGCCGCCGCAGCACTTGAGGTTCAGCGTCGGCGAGGCGATGTCGAGGTACTTGGTGACCGTGAAGTCGTTGTGCACGGAGCGGCCGCTCGCGCGGCTCGTGTTCGACGGGCCCGCCGTGAGCGGCATGGACACGCCATGATTGAAGGACAGGAGCTCGATCGTGTCCTTGCCCTGCGCCGACGTGCTCTCGCCCTTGATGCCATCAATTTCCCAGTAGACGTTCTGCATGGCTCATCCCTCCTCTATCGAAGATCCTCGTGCGGCCCGCGCGCGGCCGGGCCCCACCTGTGGGGCGCCGCCGCGCGCGGCCTGCTCTCATGTTCCGCGGCGCGCGCCGCGCCTCTTCACGCCGCCGGCGGCGGCAGCTCCGCGACGAGCCGCATCGAGACCGTGAGCTCGTTGAGCTGGAAATGCGGCTTCAGGAACGCCACCGCGCGGTACGCGCCGGGCTTGCCGGGGACCTCGGTGACGTCGATCCGGGCCTCGCGCAGCGGCAGCCGCGCCTTCGTCTCCTGGCCGGCGCCGTCGTTGAGGAGCACGTACTCGGCGATCCAGTTGTTGAGGTAGTTGGCGACGCCCTCCTGCGAGGTGAAGCTCCCGATCTTGTCGCGCATGAGCACCTTGATGTAGTGCGCGAACCGGGACGCCGCGAGGACATACGGGAGCTGCGCGCTCAGCCGCGCGTTCGCGTTCGCCTGCGGCAGGTTGTACGTCTTCGGCTTGTTCGTGGTGCTGCCGCCGAAGAAGGCCGCCTGCGCGCTCCCCTTCTTGTAGCAGAGCCCGATGAAGCCGAGCTCCGACAGCTCGTTCTCGCGCCGGTCGGTGATCGCGACCTCGGTCGGGATCTTGGCGACGATGTCTCCCTCGCTCGTCTTGAACGTGTGCAGCGGGAGGTTCTCGACGAGGCCGCCGCCCTCGACGCCGCGGATCGCGGCGCACCAGCCGTAGAGCGCGAAGGCGTTCGTGATCCGCTGCGCGAGCGCGTAGGCCGCGTTCCCCCAGAGGAAGTTGCCGTCGCCCTCGCCCACCTGCTCCTCGTAATTGAACCCCTCGACCGGGGCGCTCTTCGGCCCGTACGGGAGGCGCATCAGGACGTGCGGGAGCACCAGCCCGACGTAGCGGGAGTCCTCCGTCTCGCGGAACTCGCGCCACTTGATGAGCTGCGTGCTCTCGAACACCTTGGCGAGGTCGCCGGGCACGCCGATCTGGGTGAAGCTCGGCATGTCGAAGAGCTCGGGCGACGCCGCCGCGATGAACGGCGCGTGCGCCGCGGCCGCCACCTTGGAGAGCTCGGTGAGCAGGTAGACGTCGGGGTTCGTGCCGTCGAACTCGTAATCGCCGACGAGTAGCCCGTACGGCGCGCCGCCGAAGGTCCCGTACTCCTCCTCGTACACCTTCTTGAAGGTGGCGCTCCGGTCGAACTCCGCCGCGCCCTCGAAGTCCTTGCGCAGCTCGTCCTTCCTCACGTTGAGCACGCGCAGCTTCAGCCGCGTCGACGTCTCGGTGTTCATGACGAGGTAGCTCAGCCCCCGCCAGCGCGCCTCGACCCGCTGGAACTCCTTGTGGTGCAGGATGGCGTCGAGCTGCGCGCTGATGCGCGCGTCGATCTCGGCGATGCGCGCCTCGATGGCCGCCACCGTGTCCTTGCCGAGCTTCATGTTCTCGTCGAGGACCTGGTTCACGAACTCGTCGATGAGGTCGCGCGCGTGCCTCCGCTGCGGCTCCGCGTCGCCGCGGACCATCCCCTGCGCGAGGATCTGGTCGATCAGGCTCATCTCCTCGGCCGGGGCCGCCTCCGCCGAGCCGACCGCCTGCGTGCTCTCATCCGCCATGGCTCTCCCCCTCTCCGTTCAGCGCTCCCGGCTCACCGCCCCGGCCCTTCTCGAGCTCTTGCTTGAGCGCCTGGAGCTTGCTCGTGTCCTCGACGACCTGCTTGAGCAGCCCGCTCAGATCGTCGTTGCCCTCCAGCTTCGCGAGCAGGTCGTTCAGCCGCTCCCGCGCGCGGAGCAGCGCGCGGAGCGGCTCGACCTGCTCCACGATCTGCTCGGGCCGGAAGTCATCCATGCTCTTGAAGGAGAGGCTGACCTTCAGCTTGCCGCCCTCGTCCGTGAGCTTGTTGTCGACGAGGCACGTGACCTCGGGCTTCATCGCCCCGAGGACCTCGTTGAAGTTGTCGCGATCGATCTCCACGAACTTGCGGTCCTTGAGCTTCGGCCGCGGCGCCTCGGAGGTGCCCGACAGGTCCGTCATGATCCCGACGACGAACGGGATCTCCTTCTTCTCGATCGCGCCGCCGGTCTCGACATCATAGGTGATCTGGACCCGCGGCGGGCGGTTCCTGCTCAGCCATTGTTGCTTGCTCTCTGCCATGGTCGTTCCTTTCTCCCGCGGCCTCGGCCGGGCGTGCAGCTCGCGCGGACGCTCTGCCCGAGGCCCATCCACCCTCGCGCGGCCGGGCCGACCCGATCGATGGATCGGGCCGGCGCCGGCGGTTCATCGGATCATCCGGCGTCGTCCTCCCCCCGGCCTCGCATGCCGAGCAGTCGATAGATCGCGACCAGGTCGTCCGCGCTCGACACGAACTCGCCGAGCAGCTCCGCGAGCGACATGTTGCCCCAGGAGATCGCGCGCTTCACGAGGTAGGGGACGGGGCTGTGCGGCTCGGTGCGAAGCAGGTAGTCGGCCGCCTCGTTGAGCTGGCGATACGCCTCCACCCGGCTCTGGATCGCGGCGCCCGGAGCCCGCGCGGGCGCCGGGGCGGCCGCGCCCTGCTGCGCCGGGGCCTCGCCGGCGGCGGGCGCCGGCGCGTCGCCGTCCCCCGTCGGCTCGCCGAGGGCGGAGGCCGTCGCGGCGCCGAGCAGGCGCAGCGCGCCGCGGGTGCGGTGCAGGGCCGGCGGGCGCTCCATCCTCGCCGCGAGGCTCCGCTCCAGCAGCTCGGCCGCGGCCAGGGCGGCGCGCGCGTCGCGCTGGAGCGCCGTCCACCGCGCGCGATCGACGAGGGAGAGGCGCGCCGCGAGCGCCTCGGGCGAGCGCGCGTCGTCGCCCGGGCCGCCGCCCTCCATCCGGCCGCTCTCCCAGTCGGCGAGCGTGCACGGGGGCCGCTCCTCGGTGCCGTCGATGAGGGGCAGCCGCCGGAGCCTCCGCGCGAGCGCCTCGTCGAGCCAGCCGACGAGGTCGCCGCGCGCCTCGAGCCCGTCGTCGTCGAGCGCCGGGAACATCGTGTCCCAGTAGCGATCGCACAGCCCCGCGAGCAGCCGGAGCCCCGGCGCCGCCGCGCCGACCCCCCCGAGCTGCGCCCACGCGTCCGCGAGCCAGACGGCGAGCTGCAGGTCCTTGGAGCGGCGCTCGAGCGCCTCGGCGCAGAGCTCCACCACCAGCTTCCAGTCCGCCGTCTTGAGGCGCGTCACCCACACGCCCTGCGGGAGCGTCGGGTCGTCCTCGCGCCGGGCCTCGCGGACGCGATCGTAGGTGCCCTCGTAGCGCAGCGGCGCCCCGGCGGGCGCGTCCTGCGCGATGGGCGCGAGGAGGCGCTCGATGTCGATCGCGATCGTGCCTTCAGCCATGCGTGCCTCTCCGTCGCAGCCGCCGCGCTACTCGGTGTCGAGCACCGGCGCGGCCGTGGGGAAATCGGGGTACTTGAGCGGCTTGTCCTTCTCCTTGCCGACGAGGCCGAGGCGCACGAACACGCGGGCGACGCCGCCGCCCGTGCCCACCCGCTCCAGCCAGCCGCCGGCGGGGTCGGGGACCGTGAGCACGACGAGCTGGAGGATGTTGGCGGCGGCGTCCTCCTTCCTCAGCTCCGCCTCCTCCATGGAGTGCGCGTGCATGGCCATGAGCCGGAGGAGCGCCCAGGGGCCGCTCGCCTCGAAGAACGCCGTCCGCTCGCGCGTGACCGCGCCGGCGCTCTGCTCGAGCGAGGGGACGTCGGGGCTGTTCTTCGCCCACCGGAGCGCGAGCTCCACCGGGTCGCCGAGCCGCCAGGTGGCGGTCGGCTTGGGCCCGCCCAGAAACAGCCGCTCGTCGGCGATCCGCAGGGTCCACTCGGCGATCTGGTTGCCCGCCACCTCGCGCGCCTGGTTGACGCGGAAGGCGACCGTGACGTCGAACGAGCCGTCCATCGTCGCGTCCCCCTGCGCCCACATCGGCGCGAGGAACTCGCGCACCTTCTCGATGCGGTCGAGGAAGCGCACGGCGGCCCGGGAGGCGGCGCCGCCGCGCAGCGCCAGCACGGGCCGGAAGCGCTTGCGGAAGTCGCTCGCGTTCTGGAGGAAGACGCGGACGTCCTCCGGGTTGGCGTCCTCCCGGTCGACGCCCGGCTCGATCCGCGCGAAGGGGAAGCGGTCGGCGAGCGCGCGGTGGAAGAAGCGGCGCAGGCCCGGGTACTTCGCGCGGATCTCCTCCTCGGCGAGCGTGGCGCACCGGTCGCGGAGCAGGACGAGGATGCGCCGGCGCCGCCTGGCGAAGAAGTCGTCGGAGCGCACGTCGACCGGCACGCGCTCGATCTGCGCGATGCAGTTCTCGAACGTGATCGCGGGCAGGTCGTTGAGGAGGAAGCGCTCGAGGGCGGCGACGCTGTTGCCCGCCTTCTTCGCCTCGTAGTCGCGGAGCGCCCCGGCGATGCGCTGCCACGGCGCCATGCCGCCGACGAACTGGGCCTCGGCCCCGACCTCGGCGCTCTCCAGGAGGCCGAGGACCGGCTCGGCGAGCGCGCGGGTCAGGGCGTCGGCGCGGCCGCGCTGGGCGACCGCGTACTCGGCGAGCTGCGCCCCGTCGCCCTCGGCGAGGCCGAACGCCTCGAACGCGGGGCTGCGCTCGCCGTTCCACCAGAGGAACGTGCCGTTCTTGACCTCGTAGAGCCCGTCGGAATCGAGCGTCCGGCTGGCGAGGGTGAGCAGGCGCGCGCCCTGGCCGCGCACGAGGGCGCGGACGCGATCGCGCACGTCCTCCAGCCCGAGGCGCCCCGCGGCGGCGAGGAGCTCCCGGAGCGGCTCGCCCGCCTGCGCGAGGCCGGCGACGTCGGCGCGCACCGTCTCGACGCGGCGCGACTCGCTCGGCGGCGGGGCCATCTCCCGGCGCGCGGCCTTGCCGACCGCGGCGAGGACGTTGTCGCGCAGGTTGCGCCGGGTGAGCTCCTCGATCGTGCCCCGCACCCGCTCCGGGAACCGCTTGAGCCCCTCCTCCTGCGCGAACGCCTCGTACTCCTTGAGGAGCTTCGCGCCCTCCTTGAGCTCCTCGACGTTCCAGCTCAGGCGCGCGTCGTCGAGGGTCAGGGGCAGCGAGTCCGCGCTGTCGACGGGCGTCATGAAGCGCCGGCGGAGGAGCGCGGCCGAGGGCTCCCTGAGGCCCGCGACGAGGGGCGAGAGCTGGAGCTGCACCACGCCCTCCTTGCGGACGAGCAGCGGCCCGGAGAGCGGGGTCTCCGCGCTCCCGAGGTAGCTCTTCAGGAGCAAGAGGCGCCCCTCGCCGTCGTCCTTCACGATGCCGTAGGTCGAGTCGCCGAGCAGCCTCGAGGTGCGGACGGCCGCGAGCAGGCGATCGAGCGCGGGGTTCGGCGGGAGCTGGTCGGCCGCGACCCACGAGAGGGTGGGCGCGGCGAGGCGCGCCTCGGTGCGCGCGATGGCGTCGTGGAGGGCGGCGAGGCTCTCGGTCCGGTACTCGGTGCCGCCGCGCTCGAGCGCGGCGAGCCCCCGGACGAGCGCGTCGACGTCCGCGCGCAGCGCGGCCTCGTCGAGCGTCCTCGAGATGCGCTGGTAGAGCTCGGTGAAGAGGCGATCGGACCTGGCGCGCGCCGGATCGCGGTACGCGTCGAGGCCGAAGGTCGCGAGGGGCGGGACGGCGAGGAGCGCGCGCCGCTGGTAGGCCGTCGTGCGCGCCGGCGGGAGCCTGTGCTGGAGGACGGACTCGGTCAGATCGGCGACGCTGAGGACGCGCGCCTCGCCGGCCTCGTCCGACGGCTCCGGCGGCGGTCCGGCCACGAGCGCGTCGAAGCGGGCCACCTGCCCCTCGAACGCGGCGATCTCGCGCAGCCAGGCCTCCAGCGCGACGTACTCCGGCGTGCGCTCGAGCGTGCTCGCGGCGATCTCCGCGCCCGCGGGGGGCGGCGCGGGGGACTCCGCGAAGAGCGGGCTCGTCTTCGCCTGGAGGCCCAGGCGGAAGGCGTCGAGGATCACCCGCTCGTGGGCGGCGGTGATCGCCCGCTCGACGCGCGCGTCGATGCGGCTCACCCAGGAGCCGGGCACGAGCGCGGAGCGGAGCCGCGTGGCCTCGATCGCGCTGAGCCCCTGGAGCAGGCGGACGGCGCGCTCCCTGCGCACCGCGCCCGAGGGGTCGGCGCTCGGGTCCTCGAGCTTCATCTGGCGCAGGCTCGACGACAGGTCGTGGAGGAAGGGGAGCAGCGAGGCGGTGTCGCGCTCCAGCCGGTTGCTCGCGAGCGCGAGGAAGACGCCGTAGAGGAGCGCGAGCGCGACGGTGGCGGCGCTCAGCGCCCGCAGGACGCGCTGCCGGCGCTGGAGCGCGAGGCGGGTCGGGCGCGCCAGGCAGGCCTCGGCGATGACCTTGCTCTCGAGGAGATCCCGCGCGAAGAGCACGCGGGGCGGGGGCGATGTCCCCGATTGCGCGGGGGGCGACCCGGGTTGGGCGAGGGGCGACCCGGGTTGGGCGAGGGGCGACCCGGGTTGCGCAGGCGCCGGCGGCGCCGGCGGCTCCTGGCCGACCCAGGACAGGCTCCGGACGACGACGGGCTCGCCGCCGTCGTGCGGGTGGAGGAGGTCGCCCACGAACTGCTTCAGGGGCCCATGCAGCGTGCGCAGCGCGTCGGGGAAGAGGAAGTACGTCTCGACGCCCGCCGCGAACGGCCGATCCGCCGCGAGGCGGCGCGCCTGCACCGCGGAGAGCGACGCGCTCACGCTGCCGAGCGCCTCGTCCACGAGGTCGGCGGTGCTCTCGACCGAGGCGGTGCCCGGCTGTGCCCAGCCGAGGGTCGCCTGGCGGAGCTCGGCGTCGAGCTCCTGCGCGAAGCGGGCGAAGCCGGGCAGCCCATCGCTCCTCGTGATCACGAGGTGGACAGGGACCTGCATCCCGAGGTGCCGCTGGGCCTCGTCGAGCCGCTCGCGTAGCTGCGCGGCCTCGCGTCGCCGGGCAGGCGACTCGGCGTCGCCGTGGAGCAGGTCGGGGGCGGGGAGCGCGAGGAGGATCCCGTCGAGCGGCCGCTCGGCGCGCGCGCGCCGGAGGGCATCGAGGACGGCGCGGAAGCCGGACGCGTGGGGCGCGCCGCTCCCCTGCGGCTCGCCCGCGAGCAGCCGCCCGGCCGGCTCGACGAACATCGCCTGCTTGAAGAGCCACACCTGGCAGGTCGACCCGTCGCCGAGCGAGCGCGCGGTCGTCCCGGGGCGCGCCGCGAGCCCGGCGCCGGCGAGCAGCGTGGATTTGCCGGCGTCGGAGGGGCCGAGCACGAGGAAGCACGGGACCTCGTCGGGCGACGCCCCGAGCGCGGCGTGCGCCGCGGCGAAGAGCCGCGCCATCGCGGGGCGGAGATCGTCGACCGGCGCGGCGCTCGCGGCGCGGCGCTTGCGGCGCGCGCGGGCGAGGAGCGCCAGCCCGACGACGAGCGCGACGACGAGCAGCGCGACGGCGACGGCGAGGGACCAGCTCACGACGCGCCCTCGATCCGGTCGAGCGCCTCGACCACGTCGGCGACGCGGAACGCCCAGACGACCTGCGCGGCGAGCACCAGGCAGATCACGACGGCGGCGAGCGGCAGCACGCCCGCGCGCAGCGACGGCAGCCGGCTCCGCGGCGACCCGCCCGCGGTGTGCGCGTGGGCCTGGGGGCAGAGCTGGGTGAGCGCCCTGCTCAGGGCGGGATCGACGCGCTGGAGGTGGAGCGCCAGGCGCTGCCGGTATTCCTCGGGCGCGTCGTGCTGGCCGAGCGCGCGGAACTTGCCCTGGAAGCCGAGCGCGAGCGCGGCGAGGTAGACGAGCAGGAGCGCGGAGGGGGCCGGATCGCGCTCGTCGAGCACGTCCTCGAGCTTGTGGAAGATGCTCTCGCCGGAGTTGCAGGTGTGGAAGACGTGGGCCTCGAGGGGGCGCTCGGCCCACGCGTGCCGCCCGTCCCACTCGGCCTGGAGGAGGACCTCATCGGCCATCGCGGTCATCACGTACTGGGCTTCTTCGTAAAGCTGGCGCTCGTGATTCGCGAGCTTGCGTCCGAGCTTGCGGTCGAGCCCTTCGTGTTGCGCGCTCAGGAAATCGGCGAGGCGCTGCCGCACCCTCTCGACGCTCGGCGCGCGCCCTCCGTGCGGGCGGGTGACTTCCTCCCGCTGGCTCACGACCTGGGCATAGAAGTCGTGGAAGGCGTCGAGCAGCAGCGTGCTCCCCGCGAGGCCCTGCGCGGGGCTCCCGTCGAGGGGGGAGGGGGCCTCCCATCGCGGCGCATCCACGACCGTCGCGGCGCGCTCGGTCATGGCTTCTTGTCTCCCGACTTCACGTAGAGGATCAGCTCTGTCGGCCCGGCGCTCGCGCTGGGATCTCTCGTGTTGAAGAGGACGAGATCCTTGTCCAGCTCGACGAAGGGGCCCAGCTCTCCGAGCTGGAAGAACACGACCCCCGCGGTCCGCGGGAGCTCACCCTGACCGCCGTCAGCCCGCTTGCGCCCGGCGCCGAGCACGCGGCTCTCCTGCATGTCGCGCGTGCGGCCCTCCGAGCCGATGAGCGCGCCCTCGATCCACCGCGCGACGTCCTCCTCCGACGCTCCTTGCCGACCCCGCGCGGCGATGAAGACCGGTTGCCCGGCGAAGCGCCGGTGGAACGTCACCTTGAAGCGCCCATCGCTGAAGGCGAACGGGTGAGTCGTGAACGACTCCGGGATACCCTCGACCACGCGCAGGATATGGGCGTGCACGCTGGCGAAGGCGGTCCACAGATCCTCGTGCTGATAGGCGTTCAGGACGGGCGGGACAGGGCTCTCGGAGCAGGTCGCGAGCTGACCGACCAGGGCCGCGAGCCCGAGGTAGAGGGCATACGGGTGGGACCGCCCCGTGCCTAGCGCGACCTCGAACGGCGGCAGCGCCGTGACGAGCGCGTCGATCTTCTTGCGTTGCTGCGCCCTCTCGTCGCGCGCGTTGGAGTCCGAGAGCCCGACGTACCTGTCGGCGAGCCGCTGCGCCTTCTCCCGCAGCCGGGCGACGATCTCTCCGCACATCAGGCCGAGGCCGGAGGTGAGGGAGACGGTCATGCAAGGCGGAACGTATCGGGTGCGCACGAACGCCTCGCCGTCGCGCCGCACCTCGGCGATCGGCAGGCACACGAAGCGGGCCGGGGGCTCGGCCGCGACGAGGAGCCGCGCGAGCGGGACGAGGCGTGGGATGGGGAGCGGCTCCTCGCCCGTGTTGGCGTCCGGAACCGGCGCGCTCTCGATCGAGCGATACCGGGCGAACTCGCCGCCGACCGCGGGGCCGCCGAGGTGCTCCTTCGGGATGGCGAGGTACGCCCTGAGCGGCCTGACCGCGAGCTCGGCGGCGTGGGGCTTGAGGTCGACCTGGAGCTCGGGGTCGCGCGCCGTGTGATGGACGACGAGGTGGTCGGGGAGCACGGCCTCGATCTCGAGGACGCGCAGCGTGCCGCTCGCGAGCAGCCCGGCGTCGATCTCGAGGTGGTGGACCCCGTAATGGAAGGGGTGGAGCTGCCCGAGGTGGTAGTCGAGCAGCCGCTCGGAGCGCCGCGCGGACTCCTGGAAGTGCTGCGGCGAGAGCAGCATGCCGTCGTGCCACTGGACGGCGGCGGGCACCTCGGCGGCGCGTCTCATGGCCGAGCTGTCCCGGCGGGGCGCGCCCGCCCGGGGGAGGTGGGGAAGGAGGCGCGGGGGCGCCGGACGCCGCCGGCGATCATCGAGCGCCCTCGGCGGCGCTGAGCGTGGTCACGGTAAAATCTTCCTCTTCTAGATTGACCAGAATTCTCGAGTAGGGGCCGAGGCGGACGCGGTGGGCTCCAGGCGATCGATAGTTCGCGAACATGATGATGCTTGCCTGCCGGAAAATACGCACGACTCGATCACGGGGATTGTACCCTGGGACGAACTCCCACTGCCACTCGGTGAAACCATCTCCGCTGGGGAAGTCGCGGTGTAGCTGCTCTCGCTGCTCGTACCATTGCTTCGCCGACATCGCGGAGATCCGTTCGAAGAGCTTCGGGTCGTAGACGGCCAGGAGGGTCACGGGGACGGGGGAGTTCCGGTTCGCCTGCCTCGCGACGCGCACCTTCATCCCGAGCTGGAACGGACGCGTCCCCGCGCAACCTGCGACCAGGCAGGCTACCAGCAGGGCGCCGAGGGCGCCTCGTCGTGATGTCCGGCGCGTCGCGGCGCCGGTCAGGAGGGGCATGGGGATAATGGTATCTCCGAGCGTGCCGTCGGTTGAAGAAAATTGAGAAGCACCCCAGCCACACCCTGGCAGCGCAGCGAGTTCGCCTGGATCGCATGAGCCAGCGGACCACGCAGGCCTGCTCGACGCCCCGCGCCATCTCACCGCGACGGCAGGACGCTCCGGGGCCTGGAGGCGATCTGGAGCATGGAGATGGGCCTCCGGCGTGGCGCTGGCCGCTGCGAGCCGGGGCTCGCCATGGGGCTGCCGCAGGAGCTTCATGAACGATTTCATGAGGTGAGCCGCGCGAGCCACCGCGACACGCGAGCGGTATTGTGACACGAGGAGGTGCCCCCTGTCTCAGGGGGCGGCCTACCACCAAAGTGGTAGGCGCAGAAAGTTGACTCCTGGTAGAGTACGATCCGTTCGTTGCGACTGGGGGTCGTGGGTTTCTTACCGGCGCGGTTGCGCGTCAGGTATGCTCATCTCGATGCACAACGAGGGCGTCACCTTGAAATCTCCTCATCAGCAGTGCGACCGACGCCGGAAGGCTGGTCCTGGGATGGGCGCGGTCCTGGTCGGGCTCGCGCTGCTCGGGGTGGCGGCGCCCGTCGCGGCGAGCGAGCCTGAAGAGCTCTTCACGAAGGGCATGGCGGAGCTTCAGGCCGGGCGGTACGGCACGGCGTGTCCCGCGCTGCGCAAGAGCTACCGGCTCGACAGGCAGCCGCGGACGCTCTTCTACCTGGCCGAATGCGCGGAGAGGGCGGGGCGCATCGCCACGGCGGCCGTCCACTACGACGAATATCTTGACAAGTTCGACGGGTTGTCGCCTCCGGAGCAGGAGCAAGAGGCGGACCGGAGGAAGCTCGCCCTGGAGCGGCGGCAGAAGCTCGACGCCGACATCCCCCGGGTGAAGTTCCGGTTACCAGACGGCGCGCCGTCCGGAACGAAGGTGACGCGGACGTCGGCATCGAGCCCCGATCCGGTGCCTGTAAAGCTGGGAGTCGAGCTGCCGATCGATCCCGGGGAGCACTGGGTGAGGAGCGAGCCGCCGGGAGGGCCGCGGCGGGACCAGCGGTTCTTTGTGAACAAGAAGGAGCGGCTCACGATCGAGCTGACGGTGGCGAACCCCGGCGAGGCGACGCCGTGGCCGACGCCGATTGACTCGACGCCGACCGTCTCGGCGCCGACCGCGGCGTCGCAGCTTCCGCCGGACATGGGCGAGGGATCGTCGCTACGCAGGCCCGTCGCATACATCTCGGGCGGGGTTGGGCTCGCCGGGCTCGTCACGGGCATCGTGACGGGCGCCATCACGTGGGGTCAGAAGAAGACCATCAGCGAGAACTGCAACGACAACAACTTCTGCAATCGGCGAGGCCAGGAGGCGGCCGATCTGGCGGCGGTAGCCAGCCCGATCAGCACGGTGAGCTTCGGGATAGGGGTGGCAGGCCTCGGAATCTCGGCGTTCCTGTTCCTGACCGAGCCGGAGACCGTGCGAGTGCAGCAGGGAGCCCCGCGAAGCCAGGTGGCATCGCGACCGGATGTCAAGTTGATTTTGGACCAGCGTGAGGCGGCGGTGCAGGCGAGGTGGGTATGGTGATGCCGGAGACGGGATGGGGGGCATTATCACGGCGCGCGGCGCCCCGGGGACGGGCGTGCTGGAGCTGGGGCGGATTCGTGCGGCACGTGCTGGCGCTCCTCATGCTGTCAGCAGTTGTTGGCCTGTCGAGCTGTGCGGACATCCTCGGCGTTGACACGGAGTACAACGACAACCCGTGCATTGCCGCGAGCGCGAGTCGGTCGGGGCCGCCGCGGCCGCTGGAATGCCACAAGAACAGGGGTGATTGCTGGACGCTCATCGATGCCTGCGATGAGCTCGGGCTGCCCGCGACCTGCCCCGCGCTCGCCGGAGCGGAGCGCGACCAGTGCGGGGATGGCATCGACAACGACTGCGACGGCGCCATCGACGAGGAGGAATGCTCCTGCCAGCGCGACGAGCAGAAGACGTGCTACCCCGCCTCGCAGATGACGCTGGGGCAGGGCAGAGGTCTCTGTCGTGAGGGAATTCAAGAATGTCAGAACGGCGTCTGGGGAGCATGTGTGGATGCCATCGTCCCTGCTCCGGAGATCTGCGATGGCCTGGACAACGATTGCGATGGCGAGGTGGACGAGGGGTGTCCATGTAATGAGGGGGATGAGCAGTCTTGTTATGGTGGTCCGGAGGGGGCTATTGGTAAGGGCCTGTGCTCCGATGGTAGGCAGCAGTGCATCAACGGTCGGTGGGGTGATTGCACGAATGACGTTCTGCCAAGCATAGAGAGTTGCGACGGGGTGGATAACGACTGTGATGGTACAGTGGACAACGTCCCCGGTGTCGGAGTGCTGTGTAACACGGGGCTATCTTCCAAATGTGCACAGGGTACCACCTATTGTGATAGTGAGAAGCGTAGGATTATATGCGTTCCGGACGCGACGGATGAGGTTGAGCGGTGTAACGGGCAGGATGATGACTGTAATGGAAAGATCGATGACGGTACCTTCTGCTGCAAGGATAGCCTTCAGAGCGGCAACGAGACCGATGTCGATTGTGGTGGCTCCTGCACGGACAAGTGTGGCGTAGGCCAGAAATGTGTCAACGCTAGCGACTGCGAGACCGCGGTCTGTGAGGCGGGCATTTGCCTGCCCAAGAGAGCGCTCGGAGATCCATGCGACAAAGCCGTCCAGTGCGAGAGCAACTTCTGTGTTGATGGTGTCTGCTGTGACGGGGCATGTGGGGGACTCTGCCAGGCGTGCACGCAAGCGTTGCGGGGCACGGGGCAGGACGGCCGGTGCGGGCCGATCAATGCGAACGAAGATCCGCAGGACGAGTGCAACCAGGCCGTCGGCGGCCCGAGCTCGTGTCGCAACACAGGGGCCTGCGACGGTGAAGGCGCCTGTCAGCTCTATCCACAGGGGACGCCGTGCTCGCCGGCCGTCTGCGCCACTGACGGAGTGACCCTCGAGCGCGCGCATACCTGCGATGGTCATGGAGAATGCGTCGAGCGGGGCAGGGAAAGTTGCGAGCCGTACACGTGTGAGGGCAGCGCGTGCACCACGCAGCTCATCAATGGGAAGGCGTGCACGTCGAATGCCGAGTGCGCGAGCAATTACTGCGTGGACGGCGTCTGCTGCGATACGGAATGCGGCGGTGGAAATCTCGGTGACTGCCAGGCGTGCAATGTGGCAAATCGGCTGGGGACCTGCTCTCCCGTCCCGCTCGGGACGCAGTGTCGTGCGGCCACAGGCAGGTGCGACGTCGCAGAGCAGTGTGATGGAGAGAGCCCGAGTTGCCCAGCCGACCGTATGCAGGAGGCTGGGGTCATATGCAGGGACAGTCTGGGTGCCTGCGACGTGGCGGAAGCCTGCAACGGCTTCGAGAAGGGATGTCCCCCCGACAGGCTCATGCCGGGTGGGACGACCTGTCGGGAGTCAGCTGGCGACTGTGATGTGCCGGAGCTTTGTGACGGAATCAGTGCAGCATGTCCGATTGATACGTACAGGTCGAGTGGCGCCGAATGTAGGCCTGCGCTGGATAGCTGCGACGTAGCCGAGACATGCAACGGGGTCAGCGCAACCTGTCCCACAAATGTCTTCAGGCCGGCTGGGGCTGTGTGCCGTCCTGCCGATGGCGACTGCGATCTGGAGGATACGTGCAGCGGCGAGAGCGCGTTCTGTCCGGACGACCGTGTGAGGCCGAGCAGAGATGTGTGCCGCGAAGCGGTTGAAGGCGCCCTCTGCGACGTGCCGGAGAGATGCGACGGGAGGAACAAGGAGTGCCCCGCGGATGAGTTCAGGCCCGCGGGAACCCCGTGCCGGGTGGCAGTGGGACTGTGTGATATCGGTGAGAGCTGTGATGGCCAAAGCGCCCTGTGTCCCGTTGACATCAAGCGACCTGCGGACTTTGTGTGCCGAGGGGTGGCCGGCCCCTGCGACGTGGAGGAGAGGTGCGACGGCGTGGAGACGGAGTGCCCAGGCGACGCTGTGAAGTCGAGCGGCACGCTGTGTCGTGAGGCAGCGGGCGCTTGCGATGTTGCTGAGGTGTGTGATGGGAGTAATGCTGATTGCCCTGCGGATGAGCTAAGACCAAGCGGGGTAGTGTGCCGTGAGGCACTGGGCGAGTGTGACGTCGCGGAGAGTTGTGACGGTCGTAAAGAGTGTCCGCCCGATGCTGTGAGGCCAAGCGGGACGGTGTGTCGCCGGGCAGAGGGTGTGTGCGATGTCGAGGAGACCTGTCATGGAAATAATAAAGAGTGTCCGGCTGACGTCTTTGCGATCGCCGGGACTACATGCGGTACGTACCAATGCAGCAATGGTGCGTGCCCGGACCACTGCCAAGACGATTCGTCGTGCGCAGAAGGCGCCACCTGCGTGAAGACGGATGACTCAGCGCCCGGCGTCTGCGTGAAACACACGGTGCTCATCCTGGGCGGCAGCGAGAGTTCGATCATGGGCGCGCACTTTCACCCCGGAGGGAGCTGGACCACGGCGACGCTGAGCGGTGCATCGACGTCGGCGCCGCCAGCGCTGACGCTGAATCTTTCGGAAGGGATCGGGCTGGTGCGCGACGGTTCCAATCGGCTGCGCTATACGCGCTGGTCGTACGAGACGGAGATCTGGTCGACGTTCGCGGCACCGCTGGGTACTGGCAATGAGTTGACGGCGACCGTCGCCCCGGCGCTCAGCTCGTTCGGAACCCGGACCAGCGCGGCCTATTTCGACAAGGTGGAGGGCACGCCCGATCCGCTGGACAGGTACTTTTACCTCCACTTCGAGGAGGGGAGCTGGTCGGCCATGCCCGAGCTGGTGGCCAGCCTCGAGTCGCCGAGCAATTCCAGGCCCAGCATCGCGCTGCCCTCTGCGACTGGAAATCCATGGATGGCCTTGCGCATCGAGGGAGCCATGAACCCGGTGCAAGTGCGGAGGCGTACGGACATGGGCTCATGGGAGGAGCACACAGAAACGCCGTACAGGACCGATACGGGCGCGCTCTGGTCGTTCGCAATGGTTGCGACGAGCGACGAGGAACTGTATGTGGTGATGGTTACCTTGGGGGGTGATATCTTGTGGACGAAGCGCAACGGATCGATGAGCTGGTCTGACCCGGAATTACTTGCCACCGAAGGCGGAGACATCGCGCTGGCCGCGTTGCCAGGCGGCAAGGTCGTGCTCGCTTACCGCGCTAAGGTAGACGACGCAGGCGATGTAGACGGACAGTTGTTTACGAGCTTCTATGACGGCGCCACGTGGTCGACGCCCGCTGCGCTGGCGTTCGGCGGCACGCCGGTCCGTATCGCGGGCGCGCCCGCGATCACCCGAGGCGTTGGCGAGCGATCCGGCCACGGAGCCTTCGTGGAGCTCGCCTACGTACGCTACCGCGGCACGAACCAAGACGGCATGGATTTCGGCCAGATCGAGCACACGCGCTGCACGGCGATCGATGCGTCCGACTGCACGAGCTGGACGCCCCCTCTGTCGGTGGGCAACGGCACCAACTTCACCTCCGTCGCCATCGCCAGCATGCCCTGAAGGTCCGGTTTCTCCGGAGCCAACTCGAAGCGAGCTGTAACCCTACCCGCCGACGCATTCATCGGGCCAAAGCAACCACCACGGACGGCCGCTATCCACCCTCGCATCACGTTTCTCTGCGCGCGGCGCCGCGTCCGGGCGCCACCGGCGTGGCGAGCACCCGACCGGCGCCGAGCTCCCGCCGCGGCCCCTGCCGTGACGCTCCACTGGAACTGGCGGAAACTTGTTGTCCACCAGCCCATGATCCTTTATAGGGTGAAGTCGCACCGACCGGCGACGGGTGTGATGCCCGTCGCGCCGACTCTTCCCTCGGTACGGCTCGTCCGTCGCGCCCGGGAGTATCACCACCCATGCTCACGCTCGCTGATGGCTCCGTCTTCGCTGGCCGGTATCGCATCCTCCGATGCATCGCGGCCGGTGGCATGGGGGCAGTGTACGAGGTGATCCACCTCGAGACCCAGCGCCGCCGCGCGCTCAAGGTGATGCTCCCGCAGTTCGTGCAGAGCGACGAGCTGAGAGATCGGTTCCGGCAGGAAGCGCGCGTCGCGGCGGACATCGAGAGCGAGTTCATCGTCGACGTGTTCGACGCTGGCATCGACGCGCAGACGCAGATGCCCTTTCTGGTGATGGAGCTGCTCCGAGGGCAGGAGCTCGGCAAGCTGCTCCAGTCGCGGGGGCGCCTCACGCCCGCGGAGGTGGTGACCTACCTGCATCAGGCAGCGCTGGCGCTGGACAAGACGCATCGAGCGCACATCGTTCACCGGGACCTGAAGCCAGAGAACCTGTTTCTGACGCATCGCGAGGACGGCGCGCCGCGGATCAAGGTGCTCGATTTTGGCATCGCGAAGGTCGTGGCCGAGGGCAACACGAACGCGAACGCGACGCGCAGCCTGGGGACGCCCCTGTACATGGCGCCCGAGCAGTTCCGGCCGGGCCACACCGTGTCGCCGGCGACCGATCTGTATGCGCTCGCGATGGTGGCCTATACGCTGCTCGTCGGCAAAGCGTACTGGGCGGAGGAGGCCAAGGGGTGCGGCGGGAACGTCTTCGCGTTCGCGGTCGCCGCGAGCCAGGGGCCGCGGGAGGACGCGACGGTGCGGGCGCAAAGGGCGGGGGTCTCGCTGCCGGCAACGTTGGACGCGTGGTTCGCGCGGGCGGTGGCGTGCTCCCCCGAGGCGCGCTTTCCGAGCGCGACGGCGCTGGTTGGCGCGCTGGCCGAGGCGCTCGGCGTGCAGCGGCCAGGGGTGGAGAGCTCCGCGCCGCATGGCGTGGCGGCGCTGCCGCCGCGCGCGCAGGCGTTCAGCGTGCCGGATGCGACCGCGCCTGGTGTGGGGGCGACCAGGTCGCCGGAACGGCGGCGCAGGCGGGGGTTGATGATCGCGGTGGGGGTAGCGGTCGGCGGCGCGGCGATCGGGGGCGTTGCGCTGCTGGGGCGCCATCGTGTCGCGACGGATGGGCACGCGATTCCGCAGTCCCCGCCTACGGTAGCGGCGAGCGAAGGTGGCGCCACTGTGCCGCCAGCACGGGTCGCCTCGCCACCCGCGCCGGTGGCGAGTGAAACGTCGTTGCCTTCCGCAGCCATCCCTCCGGAGGCCGCGCCCCCGACCTCGGTGGCGGCGCCTCGAGGGTCAGCGCCAGAACCTCCCGCATCGGCGCAGGAACCCGTCCCCGCCGCCCGGACAACAGCGAAGGCCACGTCCTCCGCTGCCACGCGGCCCGCGCGACCCGCGCCGCCCGCACAGCGTCCGGCGCCTGCAGCGAGCGCCCGCACGGGCAGCAGGGGCTCGATCCACGCGCGGGACTGAGCCTGTGAGCGCCACGAGCACCGTCATGGTGGCGGTGTCCACGCCGGGGTGGCAGGAGCGCCACCTCCGGCGACCTGTCCTATCGAACCCGCAGGGATGTGCATGAGTCGTCGTCGAGCTGGCATGGTTTCTGTCGTGATCCCTCTCCTCACGGTGCTGGCGGCGAGCTCGGCGGCCGCCCAGGACCCGGCAGCGGCCGACGTGCTCTTCAATCGAGGCGTGGCGGATCTGGAGGCGGGCCGGTACGACACCGCTTGCCCGGCCCTGGCCGAGAGCCAGCGGCTCGACCCGCGCCCTGGGACGCTGTTCGCGCTCGCCGATTGCCACGATCGGGCGGGTCGGATCGCGACGGCATCGGCGCTGTATGGCGACTACCTCCGCGCGGTCGCGCAGATGAGGCCGGCCTACAGGCTGCGGCATCGAGACCGGGCGAGGATGGCCACGGCGCGCAGGGAAGCGCTCGCCGTCGAGATCCCGGAGCTCACGCTGGTGCTCCCCGCTTCCGCGCCGCAGGGCGTGCGAATCCTGCGCGATGGCACCGAGATCACGGCGGCCTCGCTCGGCATGGCGCTGCCGCTGGACCCCGGCGAGCACGTGGTGATCACGCAGGTCGGCGGCGGTCCGGTGGTCGAGCAACGGATCGTCCTGGCGCCTGGTCAGAAGCAGACCGTGGAAGTGCAGGTGAAGGCTGCAACGCCAGAGCCGCGCATCGCGCCTCGGCCGCCCGCGGCCGCGCCTACCGTCACGATCGCCCGTCCCGGCGGGGCGGCACCGGCGCCGGCGTCGGTGCCGCTGCCGCACGACGAGGCAGACTCCGGGGCGAGCGCCCAGCGTGTCGGCGCACTGGTCGTCGGCGGCGTCGGCCTCGCCGGTCTGGCGCTCGGCGGCGTCGCGGGGGCGATGGCGCTGTCGAAGAAATCGGTGATCGAGGCGCAGTGTGACGGGACGGTGTGTACGCGTGAGGGCAAGGAGGCAGCGGACGCCGCGAAGCTCCCCGGGACGCTGAGCACCGTCGGCTTCGGCGTCGGGGCGGCGGGGCTTGCAGCGGGCGTGGTGCTCTGGTTGACCGCGCCGTCCCCTGCGGCGGGGGGTGGCGCGCGGGGTGTGTCGGCGATGGTGGACGCGGGGCCCGAGGGGGCTGAGCTCGTCGTGAAGGGGGTGTGGTGATGCGCGCGCGGCACGGATTCCTGGCGGCGGCGTTCGTTGCGGCGACGGCCGTGATCGGCGGCTGCCTCACGGTGCTCGGCATCGACGAGGACTACACGGTCGCCGGGTGCAGCGACCCCGAGGTCGAGTGTCCGGCGCCGGCGAGCGCCTGCGAGGTGGCAGCTTGCGTCGAGGACGCGTGCGGCACGCTGCCTGTGCCTGCCGGGACGCCGGCACGGGAGCAGGTGACAGGGGACTGCAACGTGCTCCTGTGCGATGGGCACGGGGGCGTGGTCGTCGAAGCGGACGACGAGGATGTGCCGGACGACGGCCTCGAATGCACGGAGGACGCCTGCGTGGCGGGCGAGGCGAGGCACACCGAGCTTCCGGAGGGGGCGTCGTGCCCGCAGTCCGCGGGGAGGTACTGCGATCGAGCTGGCCGCTGCGTGGCCTGCACGAGTGCGGAGCATTGCTCGAGCGGCCTGTGCGGGCCCGAAGGAAGCTGTCTTCCGGCGAGCTGCGATGATGGCGTCCTGGATGGCAGCGAGACCGACGTCGATTGCGGCGGCTCGTGCGCGCCGTGTCCGCACGGGAAGGCGTGCGCCGAGGGGGCCGACTGCGCGAGCCGGATCTGTGACGAGACCACGAAGACGTGCGAGCGCAAGCCGAACGGGCGGGAGTGCGACGGGGCTGAAGAGTGCGCGAGCGGCCATTGCGTGGACGGCGTGTGCTGCGAGAGCGCGTGCGGCGGTAGTGATCCCGGCGACTGTCAGGCATGCAATGTGCCAAACCGGCTGGGGATCTGTTCTCCGAGCCCGCGTGACACACAGTGTCGTGCTGCCACGGGGTTGTGCGATGTTGCGGAGCTGTGTGATGGGGAGAGCCTGAGCTGCCCCGCGGACCTCGTGAAGCAGGCCGGGGTCACGTGTAACAGTAGTACAGGTCCATGTGATGCAGCGGAGGTCTGCAATGGATTCGAGAAGAATTGTCCGGCCGACGCGCTCCTGCCGCGCGGGACGATCTGTCGGGAGTCAGCTGGCGAATGTGACGTGCCCGAGCTCTGCGACGGGATAAGTGCAGCATGTCCGGTTGATGTGTTCGTCCCGAGCGGGACGGAATGTCGTCCGGCGCTCGGAGTGTGCGATGTGGCGGAGACGTGCAGCGGTAGCGACGCGTTCTGCCCCGTCGATATCAAGCGACCTGCGGGGGTTATGTGTCGCGAGGCGAACGGTGACTGTGACGTGGAGGAGAGGTGCGACGGCCGAGATTCAGAGTGCCCGCCCGATGCGGTGAGGCCAAGCGGGGCAGTGTGCCGTGAGGCGGCCGGTGCCTGTGACGTGGAGGAGAGGTGCGACGGCCGAGCTCCAGAGTGCCCGCCCGATGCGGTGAGGCCAAGCGGGGCAGTGTGCCGTGAGGCAGTGAGCCATTGCGACGTCGCGGAGCTTTGTGACGGCCGAGATTCAGAGTGCCCGCCCGATGCGGTGAGGCCAAGCGGGGCAGTGTGCCGTGGGGCGGCCGGTGCCTGTGACGTGGAGGAGAGGTGCGACGGCCGAGCTCCAGAGTGCCCGCCCGATGCGGTGAGGCCAAGCGGGGCAGTGTGCCGTGAGGCAGTGAGCCATTGCGACGTCGCGGAGCTTTGTGACGGTGATGTTGCAGACTGCCCGTCTGATGCTGTGCGGCCAGGTTGTTACTGAGCGCCGTTGTTGATGTACGATAGTGCGCCTGTCGATTAAGCTTCTTCTTGACGGATGTGCGAAATTGCGGAGATGTGCGGTGGAAACAGCAGCGTGTGCCTGGACGACGCAGGCCGGTTCCTGGACGCGTTCCCCGGGTTCCTGGACGAGGCGGCTTGGTTCCTGGGCGCGTTTCCCGAGTTCCTGGATGGCACCGCACCATGACGGGACTCCGTTCGCTCCCGCGGCCACATCGAGGCGCTCTCGCCGCCGTCATGGGCTCCCCACATCGTCCTGGCGATGGGCGGAGCCATGGCGGTGCTGGCCGCCGGCGCTTTTTCAGATCACCCGCCCCACCTACCCGGAACTCCCTCTGCAGAGCCACCCCGCCGCGCGGCCCCTTGCGCGCCGGGGAGAGGAGTTGCCATGACCGCACCCAGGATCCCGTCGCCCTCGTCCGCCGCGCAGCGCGCCCCGCGCCCCATGCTACGCTCTGGGCCGATGCCGCCGTCTCTCCGCGTGATCCGCCGCTCCGAGGTCGTCCCGGACCTCGAGCGCTGGGTGCTGACGGAGGAGACGGTGCCCGAGTCGAGCCCCCACGATCTGTTGAGCGAGCGCATCCGCGCCCTGTTGCTCGGCTGGGTCGCCCGCGCCGAGCGCGCCGTGAAGATAGGCCGCAACCTGGCCGTCCGCTGGGACCGCGAGCACCCGCAATTCGGCGTCGACCCGGACGTCTACCTGGTCGAGCCGCCGCCCCCGGAGGGGGACGCGGTGCGCAGCCTGAGGCTGTGGAAGAAGGGCCATGTTGCGCCGCGGCTCGCGGTGGAGATCGTGAGCGCGCAGCACCCGACGAAGGACTACGTGATCGCGCCGCAGAAGTACGCGGTTTGCGGGGTCGAGGAGCTGTGGATCTTCGACCCGTTCCTGGAGGGCCCGCGTGCGCACGGCGGCCCGTTCCGCCAGCTCTGGCGCCGCCTGGACGACGCATCGTTCGCACAGGTGCATGCCGGCGAGGGCCCCGTAGGGTCGGAGGTCCTGCAGGGCTGGCTCCACGCTGTGCGGACGCCGGCGGGCGCGTCGCTCGACCTCTGCACGGACGAGGCGGGCACGGAATGCTGCCTGACACCCGAGCAGGCCGAGCGCGCCGCCAAGGAGGCTGCCCGCCGCGAAGCCGCCCGCGCCCGGCGCAAGGCCGAGGCCGCCCAGCGCAAGGCCGAAGCTGCGCAGCGAGAGGCCGAGGCCGAGCGCGTTGCCCGCGAGGCCGCCGAGCGTAGCATCCGGGAGCTCGAGGTGCTGCTCACCCGCGCTCGATAGCGAACCGCTCAGCACGCTCCCGCCCGCAAGGGCCTCTGTTGCCGCACCTGCTCCGTGTAGATGTTGCATGGACGCCGAGTGGTTCTCGTGGGATCTCATGAGCTCGACGGCGTCGGTGAAGGAAATTCGTTCTGGACGCCGCTGCGCGGTACGGCAAGAAGATCTCATGAGGAGGAGGGAGAGACGGGCGGGGGTGACGCTCCGTGTCCTGAAGAAACTTTTGTCCAGGTGGCATCAGTCAAGGGGTTGGTGCTGCCACTCTGGAGCACCTCGAGCTGGCTTCGTGGCAATCCACTGACATATGGCATGCATAGAGCGATCCTGAGCGCGCGTTGTCCTTCGATGGCGCCGGCGCTGCGGGGGAGGCATTCTCGGTTTCCATGCCCGAATCATGACGAGCGTGGGCTTGACAAAACGGCCGCCTCGGTGCTCTCATCATGAAGCTCACGATGCCAATCTATGTCGTAGCTCATGTAGATAGTCGAGGAGAAGTGTGGACGCCCGCGCTCCCGAACTGTCACGATCCGCATGCGTCTGCCATGCGATGCGCTGTTGAGTCCGTGATCAATGCAATCAATTATGTGGGCGACCGTAGGAAACTTGGGAGCGTCGGGGGGTGGCGTGTGGATCTACAAAACCCGACGCCGTCACATGTCAATGTGCAGATCCAGAAGAATGGTGCGGGCAATCCTTCTAGCGTGGCGTGTGTGCTAGTTCCGTCGGCGCTGGCGGTGCATAGGCGGGTCGACCCCACACAGAAGACTGGGGCCGAGTGGTCGCGCTATGCTGAGTTGACCAGGGCCATCATCGAAGGGCTCAATCGGAGCGCACGCACTTACCGCAGAAAGCCCGGAAGGCAAGGAGAGTTCGAGATTCGAGTTTTCCGCGTTGAGGGTTCCTATTCATCGTAAGAGCGCGCCGCCGGTATCGAGAGGCAATGG
This sequence comes from Sorangium sp. So ce1036, assembly GCF_051369805.1. Lineage (NCBI taxonomy): Bacteria > Pseudomonadati > Myxococcota > Polyangiales > Polyangiaceae > Sorangium > Sorangium sp. So ce1036. Next base: position 9,769,883 of record NZ_JBBMOX010000001.1, on the reverse strand, counting down.
CTCCTCGATCCGTTCCTGGAGGGCCCGCGCGCACACGGTGGCCCGCTCAGCATCCCCGATGCCCGCGTGAGGATAGTCTGCAACCTCGCCGTCCGCTGGAACCGCCAACACCCGCAGCGGCGTCGACTCGGACGCCTAGCCCGTCGAGCCGCTCCCGGAGGGGAACGTGGTGCGCAACCTGAAGCTCTGGAAGAAGAACCATGTCGCGCCGCGGCTCGTGATGGAGCGCGTCAGCGCGATGGAGCGCGTCAGCGCGCAGCGCCCGACGGAGGACGATGCTGCCGGCGCGGCGCCTCCGGGCGATCGAGGCGCTGTGCTCGCATGCGAGCGGTAGCCGGAATGCTGCCGGAGCGGAGCTGTCGCCGCAACGCTTCGCCGGAACCACGCCTGCTCTGGTCGAGACTCCCCTTCGTGGTATCATGGCCGCAGCGCATCGCTGCCTTCCACTCCATGACCCCGGGATGACCATGAGCGGAGACGCGACCATCGAGATTTTCTTTGCTGCCTTCATCCACAAGAAGCTCCTCGCGGCGAGTGATGGCTGGACCTATGAACCTGTGACCGGTAAGCGCGGAGCCATGGAGGCGATGTTCAAGGGCGACGAGCGTGGCTTTGGTCAGCATGACGACGCCCTGTACAACTCTCGCCTCTGGAGCCGGGTCTCCGTCAAGGTCGGCCAGATCGGCAGCCTCCCGCAGCCGGTCCCGGCCTTCCGCGGCATGCTGCGCTCCGACAAGGACAGCAGCGGCGCGTCGATCGTCGATCTCGCGGCCGGCATCGTCTGCGATCAGCCGGGTTGCAAGATCGAAAGCTGGGTCGGCCCCTCGCGCCGGCGGACGCGCCTCGCCAGGAGCGTCGTGGGCGTGCCTGTGGGTCCGCCGGCTTCCGTGGCGGAGGTAAACTGGATGCCATGGGTTGTCGTGTCCAAGACCGCGCCGAACAAGAGCAAGCCACCCGTGGTCCGGAACCTGGACGCCCTCACCTCCACGATCGACATCGAGTGCGCCGCGGCGTACCCCTTTATTGACATCGCGCCAGACATCGACTTCGGCTACAAGATCACGCTCTCTCGACGCGGACCGTCGGGGGCACACGTGAAGGTGGACGGCTGGCACAACCGCTTCCCATTCTACGAGCTCCTGATCTGCAAGACGTCCTTCCTCCAGTACGAGCCTTCGTCCAGCGGTCCGAATTTCATCAACCTCGGCATCATGTGGCGGGATTTCGTGGCCGAGACCGTCATCAGGATAGACAAGGGTTCGGCGACCGCGAGCGAGTCGAGGGCCGTCCGGTCCTGACGCTCGCCCGCGCAGCCACACGTCCCGGGCCAGGGCTGGCGGGCGATGCCTCTCCGGCGAGGCGCAGCGCACCGCCGGATCAAGCCGCGCTAGAGAACGCGATGGCCGAATGATCGCCTCGGCGCGACAGTCGGGTCAAAAGCACGTGGACTCGTCCGGCGGGCACTCGGGGGCGATTCCATCACATGATTCTCGGGGATCGCACGCACCCACTGCCTCGCGGCAGACGATTCCGGATGGCATCACGTGATCGACCGGGCATCTCACGCTTTCCCCGTCACATACCTCTGCGATGTCGCAAGGTCCGACAGCCGCACGGCAAAATACCCCTTCAGTTGCCACGCTGTCGGGTGGACATTCCGTGCTTACGCCATCACACGTCTCCTCGATATCGCAGATCCCTGTAGCGCTGCGGCACACAGTCCCTCTGAGTTCTGGAGCGCAGGTGCCCAGTTTTCCCGGCGTGTTGCACGCGATGCAGTCTCCTGGATCGCCGTTGCCACACCCGGTTTCGCAACAGACGCCGTCCACGCAGTGGTGGCTCGCGCACTCGGCGTTCAGCGTACACGCCTTCCCGTTGCTGAGCTGCGTGGTGCACGCGCTGCCCTCACACGTGTATGGGGCGCAGCTCTGGCTGCCTCCCTCAACGCATTCACCACGACCATCGCAGGTATGCGCGCGCTCGAGGGTCACTCCGTCAGTGGCGCAGACGGCCGGGGAGCACGGCGTCCCCTGCGGATAGAGCTGACAGGCGCCTTCACCGTCGCAGGCCCCTGTGTTGCGACACGAGCTCGGGTCGGCACGGATGCACTCGTCCTGCGGATCCTCGTTCGCATTGATCGGCCCGCACTGGCCGTCCTGCCCCGTGCCCCGCAGCGCTCGCGTGCACGCCTGGCAGAGGCCCCCGCATGGCGTGTCACAGCAGACGCCATCAACGCAGAAGCCGCTCTCGCACTGCATGGCGGCATCGCATGCCGCGCCGGGCCCCCTCCTGCTCCTGCGCCGGCAGATACCCGCCTCGCAGCTCGCGGTCTCGCAGTCGCTGTCGCTGATGCATTTCTGGTTTACACGGCACCTGTTCGCGCAGGAGCCGCCACAATCAACGTCGGTCTCGTTGCCGTTCTGAAGGTTGTCTATGCAGCAGAAATTGCCATTGTCGGTGGTGCCGTCGCAGTCGTCGTCTATGCCGTTGCATTGCTCGATCTCGTGCGTTGCGTCCGGGACGCATACGATTCTGTATCCCTCGCTGTCGCAGCGGGTGGTGCCTTGATGGCACCTGCCAGATAGCCCTGTGTCGCACGACGCGTCGACGCCGGGAACGTTGTCCACCGTGCCATCACAGTCGTTGTCTATTCCGTCGCACCGCTCCAGGGACGGGAGGATGTCGTGGTCGCACTCTCCCCACCGACCGTCGACGCATACCTGCCTCCCGACGATGCACGCGCCCACGTTGATGGACTCGGCTGGTCCACGATAGCAAAGCTGTTCATCGCCTTCGTTGCACTGGCACCTCTCGTCCACCTCGCCGTCGCAGTCATTGTCCAGGCCGTCGCAGATCTCCGGTGCAGGGACGATGGCATCCTCGCATGCTCCCCAGACGCCGTTCTGACAAACCTGGATCCCTGTGCGACAGATGCCTCTGCCCAGCGTCGTCGGCGAGGCGGGGTAGCACGGCTTCTGCGCATCGTTAACGCAGGCGCACTCCTCCTCATCGATGTCGCCGTCGCAGTCGTTGTCGATCCCGTCGCCGCACTGGTCCCAGTCCGCGCCGGAGAGATCCGGGCATGATGCGAGCAGCCCGAGATCGTCGCAAGCATCGATCAGCACCCAGCAGGCTCCCTTGCCCTTGTGGCACTCCAGGGGCTCCGAAGCGTGAACGCCAGCGTCGTCGATACATACACGATCGGACCAGTCTGGAATCTCCAGGCAGCTTGATGCTGCTACCATGGCCGGAATAACCAGCGCCGCGAGTGGTAGCCCGTGGAGCGCGAGCGACCGCCGGTTCCTGTCGGTTCGCGCGCGACTTTCGGTTCGCGCGCGACTGTTGGACGGCTTCGGTGCCGTCGTCTGCGTAGCTGTCGATCGGTGCATGTTTGACCTCGGGTCGATTGGCGTCGTGCTGGTTGAAGAAGCGATCCGCGCTGGCCGGTTACAGGCCGCTTGGTCAACGGGTGTCGGTCCGCCCTGCATCGAGGCAGCCACAGTCGCGTCACCACGCGCTTCGCGCGGTGCCGGCCGTGAATTTCGCCAGCCGGATCCCATCCACGCCGCCCCGCGGGCGAGCTTTGCGGACCATTGCGGCGCTCGGCGTCGAGCCGAGCGCCGCAGCGGCACCTGCGAGCATATTCTTGCTCGAACCCCGCCGGCAATCAGGAAAATACATCGAAATATGCCACCAAAGTGGTACGCCTCATCTCGCCTCGGGCGTCGCCTCCAAGGGAGCGCCGTCCCCCTTCGCGGCGCTCCCTGGTACGACCCCCCGCCGCGCACACGGATCGTGCGGGGCGGTCCCCCTCTGGCCGTGCGTCCCCGCTGGTGGCCTATGCGCTCCTGCGATCACCACGCAACATGGGCGTCGAGCCGCGCTGCGCCCACGGCCACGCGCACGTTCGCGCCGCGCCCCGCGTCGGGCGCTGTCGCAAACAGCGTGACCCCACCGGCCAGCGAGAGCGCTCCCGCGATCAGGGCTCCTGCTGCCAGGTCCGCCGCGGTGCGGCTGCCGGCGCGCAGCGCGATTCCCTTCGCATCGCACAGGTCACCGTCACGGCAGTACGCATGGCTCTCGTCGCGCTTGGTGACCGCCACCACGCTCGCGCCGATCCCGATGCCGATGCTCATCGCGCCCATGCCGCCCGCGACCGCCGCGAGCTTCTTCTGGAATCCCCACGCTCCGCCGAACCACCCATCTCCATCCGCTCGCGTCGGATGAGCCGCCGCACCCCGCGGTGTCGGCGCCTTCGCAGCCTCCGCGTCCATCGAGGCTTTCACCGACAACGGCTTCGCCGTGCCCGACCCTTTCTTCATCACGGGGGGCGGCGGGGGCTTCGTCGCGCCCGACGCCTTCTCCTTGACAGCGGGCTCGGCTGCGGGCGGCATGGTGCCCACCGTGGCGCGAACCGTCACGCCGTCGCTCGGCACCACGACCTTTTCCTCCCATGACACGCGGCCATCGGCGCGCGCCACGATCACATGTTCTCCCCGGTCGACCGGGAAAGGCTCACCCCAGCGACCTGGCAACACCGGCGTCCCATCGCAGGTGATCGTGATCCCCGGCAGTCCTGTGACCGCACGGGGCACGTCCAGCACCATCTGGGCCAGACGCGGTCGGAGCGCGTCGGCGCTCTTGCGGGCGAGGCGCCGCCGCCTGGATTGCTGCTCCCTCGCCGCGCTGGATTCGGCGAGGAGGTACGCCGACCATGCGCTCGCCAGGCGGCCGCTGATCTCGTAGCATTCGGCGAGCGTGAGCTGCGCGCCCACGCCATCGGGGACCAGCCGCACGACCTCCTCCAGCTTGGAGCAGGCGCTCGTGTACTGGCCTGCCTCGATGAGCTGCATCGCCTCCTCGTAGAGCGCGTGCGCCGCGATCAGCGCCGGCGAGGCCGCCGTCTGTGCGAGGCTTGCCGGGGTGGCCAGGCCCATGGCTGCTATCAACCCCAGCGCGAGCAGCCGGCGGATGGCAGGGCTAGCGCGCATTCCGGTGGTGTTCTTCCGTCGCGTTCACTGAATGCCCCAGCGATTGACACGGGGCGTTGCAGCCGAGCGTCCTGTGTTCGCCCCAGGCCGGGTCGCCGATTGCTGCCGTGGTGACGACGGCGGCGGTCCTGCCGCCACGTCGGGGGCGGACGATGCGACCTCTCTCGCCGGGAACACAGGTGCCGTATCGGGCGGTTCCGACAACGAGTGCACGATCCGCGTGATCAGGGCGACTCGCGCTGCAGTGCTCAATACCGGCTTGAGGGCCGGTTCCGCGCGCGGCGCGCGCGCCTCGACCGGGGCCGCGGACGCCTGTCCCGGAAAGCCCCACCGCACGGACGTCACCGCGACGATGGACGCCAGCCCGGCCGCCGCAGCCCAGAGCCACGCGCGCCGCGCACGAGCTGCATGGCGCCGACCGGCAGGCGGCCGGATCTCGATGTCCCGCAACGTGGTGCTCAGGGCCTCTCCGGTCACGGTGACCAGGTCCGCGCCGGGGTGCTCCGGTACGGTCGCCAACTCATCCAGGACCCCTGACGAAGGCTCGAGCGGCCGCGTCGCGGGCGCATTGCCCTCGCCAGGTGCGACAGGCGTCGTACGCGCCGGCTCCTCCTCCGCGAGCGCCGCCGTGAGCGCGTCCCAGAACGCGCGCATGCTATGGAAGCGTAGCTGTGTGTTGACATCGAGCGCGCGCCGCAGCACGGCCTCTGCCTTCGTCCCCAGATCAGGTATCTGCGCCAGCATCGACGCCCGGTTCTGCTCGTCAATGGCCGTGATGAAGAGCTGCATGGCGTTGTCTCCGTGCAGCGCCCGCCGTCCCGAGGCGAGCTCGATGAGCAGCAGCGCCATCGCGAACACATCCGTCCACGGACCGGCCGCGCCGTATTGCGGGCTGAACTGCTCCGGCGCGGCGTACTGCGGGGTGAACGCTCGAGTCGGCTCGGTCTCGGTCGTCGACGCCGTGAAGACGGGGCTCTCGGCGAAGGCCCGCGCGACCCCGAAGTCGAGCACCTTGAGCCGCGAGATGGCGCCAAGCCGCGCCATCGCGAGGTTGGATGGCTTGAGATCCAGGTGGGCCACGTTGGCCCGGTGAACCGTGCTGATCGCCGCGGCGGCAGGCGCGAGGAGCGCCGCGGCCGCGGCGAGGCCCATCGGCGCGGCGCCGGCCCGGCGGCGACGGGCCAGGTGCTGCTCCAGCGTCTCACCCGAGAGCCACTCCATGATGAGGTACGGCGTCCACGCCCCGCTCGGGGCGATGGCCGCCCCGACGTGCAGCGCCTGGACGATCCCGGCGGTCTGCCGCGACAGGAGGTGGAGCAGCCGCGCCTCGGTCCGCAGCCGCTTCAGGAATCGCTCCCGCTCGGCGGCGCCGAGATGCGCCGGTAGCTTCAGGCACTTGATCGCGACCGGCACCCGCAGCCCGCGGTGCAGCCCGCGGTACACGATGCCAAACCCCCCCTCACCCGCCACCGCCGCGACCGCGAAGTGCTCGTCCAGGGTGGTGCCCACCCAGCCGAAGGGATCCTGGCGCTGTGAAGCGATCTCCGATCTCTGGGTTCCCATGGCTCCCCCTCAGGCTTCTGCGCCGCGGGTTCTCGCGGATGGCGCTCGGGGCACGTGCGAGAGAGAAAACCGCTTCATCGCCTTCTGGATGAAGGCGCGCCCGACCCCGGCTATCCGGGCTGCCCGCGAGACGTTCCCCTCTGCTTGCCGCAAGGCCGCCTCCACGTACGCCCGTTTGTACTCCTCGACGATGTGCTCCAGCCCCACGGCGAGCGGCACCGCCAGGTTCACCTCGAGCTTGGCCGGACAGGCCGCGTCGGCCGCGCTGTCCGGCAAGAGCTCGGGCACGCCGAGCGCCAGCATCCGATCGATCTTGTTGCGCAGCTCTCGCACGTTGCCCGGCCATGACTGCCGCTTCAAGCGAGCCACGACCTCGTCCGGGATGGGCGCGGCGCCGTGCGCCCGCCACTCCGCCTCGAACTGCCGGACGAGAAGGGGAATATCCTCGATTCGCTCCCGCAGGGGCGGCAGTCGTACCGGGACGACCGCCAGGCGGTAGTAGAGATCCTCCCGGAAGGTGCCCCGCTCGACCTCGCGTGTCAGGCATCGGTTCGTGGCCGCGATGATCCGGACGTCGACCCGGCGCGGCGTGTTGGAGCCGATGCGGACGATCTCCCTGTTCTCGATGGCTCGGAGCAGCTTGGGCTGGAGCTCGAGCGGCAGCTCGCCGATCTCGTCGAGAAACAGCGTCCCGCCGTCTGCGGCCTCGAAGCGGCCGACGCGGTCGTTCGTGGCGCCCGTGAAGGCAGCGCGCAGGTGGCCGAACAGCTCGCTCTCGATGAGGTTCGCGGAGACAGCGGAGCAGTCGAACACCACGAAGGGGCGATGCGCGCGCGCGCTCGCCGCGTGTACCGAGCGGGCGACGATCTCCTTGCCGGTGCCGGTCTCTCCCTCGATGAGGAGCGTCGAGTCCCTGGGCGCGACCCGCTCGAGCAGCGCGAAGAGCCGACGCATCGCGACGCTCTGGCCGAGCATCTGGCCAAAGCGGTCGTGGGGCGATAATGGCAGCTCCACCATATCCGGCAGCATGCGAAGCCGGAGGACCGTCCCACCGAGGCCGATCGCCGAGTCCGGGCGCGCGTAAGCGTCACGCACCCGGATCCCGTCCACCGTCGTCCCGTTGCGACTTCCAGCATCGAGGACCCGGATGTTGTCACCCTCGATGCGAAGGACGAGATGGAATCGGCTCACCGTGGGATCTTTGAGCAGAAGATCTGCGTCGCGTCCTGTGCCCAGGCGTGCCTCCGGGCCGGGGAGCTCCACGCTTGCTCCGGCGTCAGGCCCTTGGAGCACCTCGATATGTATCTTGCGAGTTCGCAGCCCGAGCTTGCCTTCGCCGGGGATTGTGGACGTGCTGCGGTCGTTGTTCATTTCTTCAGAGCATAAAGTCCATGATCTTCACGGCCAAGAAAAGCGCGCGAGCTGGCCCGGAGGGCGCAAGGCCACCCCCCGAGCGCTGCGCGAGCGATGGCATGCCATACCGCGTTCACGGCCGGGAAGGGCGGCGTGACCGCGCGCCTTGCGGGCAGCAGGGACAGAGTGGCGGGAGGCCCTTTGCTGCGGCCATCGCAGGGAGCGCCGGCGGGCGCGGTGTGTCGCGGGACGTGTTCCATGCGAGCCCTCTCCGCGATATACTCGGCTCGCGATGGACGCATCGATCCTGAACACGCCGCGCGAGCGGCAGATCTGTTTCGAGCTCCTCGAAGGGCTCCACAGCTCGCTGGACCTGCACGACGTCGCTCGTCGTGCGTACACGACACTCAGCAAGCTGGTGCCGGCCGATCAGGGCGCGTTCTGCGTCAGCCTTCCGGACCGTGTCGACGCGTACGAGTGGGCCGTCGCGGAGCTCCCCATCGAGCTGGTGTCGAGCTATGCGGAGCTCTTGCCGCACGATTTCGTGCGTCGGTCGGTCCTGTCCCGGCCCGGCGAGGTGCTGCGGGACAGCGAGATGCTCGGACAGCGCGAGCTCGGTCGGACGGTGCTCTATCACCGCTGCCGCGAGCTCGGGCTGCAGATCGGGCAGGTGATGGCGGTGCAGCTCGCCGTAGGACCCGACAGCCACGGCGGAATGACGCTTTACCGGAACCGGCGGAGGCCGTTCTCCGAGCGCGATCGCGCGCTGGTTCAGCAGCTCGCGCCGTTCGTCGCGACGGCGTTGCGCAACTGCCGGCAGTTCAGCGAAGCAGCGCTGCGCAGCTCGGCGCTGGAGGCCGCGCTGCGCCGGAAAGGGGTGGAGGTGGTCGTGGTCAAGCCGCCCCGCACGGAGCTGACCCGCAGCGAGGGCGCGACGGCGCTTATCGAGCGCTGGTTCTCGGTGTCGGAGCGCGCGGGCGGTGGGCTCCCGGCGCCGCTCGTCGAAGCGCTCGCGGGCGCCACGCTCGCGGGATCGAGCTGGGTGCGTTGGGGGGCGAAGAGCAAGCTGCGGGTGAGCATCTCGCCCCTCGCCGTCCGGGGCGCTGTCGTGTGGGTGCTGGATCTGCGCGAGGTGGGCCCGCCGACGCTGCCGGACGCGTGGAGGGCGCGCCTCACGCGCCAGCAGAGCGCGGTGGCCACGCGTGTGCTGCGCGGGTGGACCGACGAGGTGATCGCGGACGACCTCCGCAGAGCGAAGGATACGGTCAAGAAGCACTTGCAGGAGGTCTACAACCGGCTCGGGATTCCGAATCGCGCGGCGCTTCTGGCCGCCGCGAGGGACGAGAGCTGACCACGTCCGGCGCCGCGCGGGTCATGGTGCCGGCCACGATCAACGGGTACAGCTCGCGCGTCACCCTCGCCGACAGGGCGATCGTGTCCCGCTGAGCGACGGACGATACGGCGGCGAGCTCCGAGAGGAGCTCGTGCATGTGGGCCGCATCGGCGCCCCCGTGGCCGCGGAGGAACCGGACGGCGCCCTCGATGCCCGGGATCCCGCTCCTGGCGACGAGGTGGGTCGCTGTCCGGTCCGCCCGGCGTGCCGAGAGCGCTTCCAGCACGTACGCCGTACCCAGGAACGCTTCGGGCGTGCCGGTCTCGGCGCAGCACCGGTTCCAGGCGATGTAGGCCCGAGTCGCCGGCAGCAGCGCCGAGCGCCGCGCGGCTCGCGGTTCGTGCCCGAGGGCCGAGAGATCGTCGAGCGCCCATTGCTCGTGGCCGGACTCTTCGGCCGCCTTGCGGAGGAACAGCGAGGCGAGCGGCCCGCCGCCGGCCTCTATCAGCCGGACGCCGCAGCGCTCGCAGAGCGGTCGTGTCCAGCGCACATACTGATACGTTTGCTCGAGGAAGCTCGAGTACTCCGCCGCCGAGATCGTGCCCTCGAACAGCCGGCGCGCAGCCGGGTTCGCGTCGAGGGTGGCTATGAGCATCTCGGCCTCGTGCTCCAGGAGAGATAGTAGGTTCGCGCTCATGGGGTGCCTCATGAAGTGTTTGTAAGTATGGTTGATGAATCACGCTGGACTGCTGTGCTGAACGGCGAGTCGTGAGGGACGCTGCCGTGCGTGCGCGCCCCGGTTCACTTGAGCAATGAGGGGCATGGCGAAGCGGCGGAAACGCGCGTCGTAGCGAGGTTTGCCGATGAACCGGGCGTCCAGCCGGCGAGCGAGGACGCTGAGGACCCGGGGCAGCCGCAGGGCTCGCAGGTCACCCATCGAGGCGTGCGCGTGCTCTTCCGGCGTATAGAGGGGAAAGCGAGGTAGAGCAGGCGGTGCGGTCCCCTCGAGAGGGAGCGCGTGGAAGCTCTCGCTCACGAGCCCGAGGCGCGCGCTGATGCGGTACGCGAGGCATGCGTCCTCCTCCGAGTCTGTTTCGACATTGGCGGCGGCGATCCAGTGGGTGACGCCGCGGCGCTGACTCTCACGGCGCATGGCGAGGATCAGCTCGTCGAACGCGGATGAGCACCGAAAGGGAGCGAGCACGCAGAGGCGAGTGGCCTCGGCGAATGAGCAAGCCGGCTGGTAGGCCTGGCTCAGATCGAACTTCCCCTCGATGTCCAGGCCGAAGCGCGTGCCGTGGAGACGAGCAAGATCGGGGTTCGTGAGCAGGAGGCGGGCCGTGCCGACCGGCTCCCCTCCGGCATAAGCAACGAAGTGAAGGGTGGTCTCCAGCATATCGAGCGCGTCCACCTCCCGCGGAGCGGGGGGCGGTGCGGCGAGGAGATCGAGCTCCTCCGCAAAGACCTTCCAGCGCACGTGGAGCGCGTCATCGATCTGGCGACGAGTTTCGGCAAGCTGGCATTGAACGTGTGGCATCGCGTACCTCCGAGCAAGACTGCAACCGCCGATGCGGATGCGTTGGCTTGTTCTGCAAGCGTCATGCCGGACTCTGGCTCGTCTGTTCGGCCGAATCTCGTCTGTGATGATGGGGGAGATGGATCCCGGCGAAGGCACTTCTCGTGGTGCGCTGGATCCGAACAGATGCGCGGTGGAGGTCATGGTCGGTGCGAGGGCACTCTGCCGTGATGCATACGACGGAGGGAGAGCTGGGCGCGTATGCCATTCTCGAGGATGGGATGGGCGGCGACGGTGACGCTCTCCTGTCCGAGAGACCTGGCCCACGACCATGGCGTTTACCGCCGTCGGCCCCGGCGGGGGACGCCGTGCGCAGCAATGACTGGCGTGTGAGCCAGCACGACCCGCGGGGAGCGCCGCCTTCGCTCGTCGGCTCCTGCACGGGCCTCAAATCCAGAATTCAGCTCCTGACTTCCTGACGGCATCCCCGGAGTTCCTGGACGACGCAGGCCGGTTCCTGGACGCGTTCCCCGAGTTCCTGGATGGCGCAGGCCGGTTCCTGGACGCGTTCCCCGAGTTCCTGGACGACGCAGGCCGGTTCCTGGACGCGTTCCCCGAGTTCCTGGACGGCGCAGGCCGGTTCCTGGACGCGTTCCCCGAGTTCCTGGACGACGCAGGCCGGTTCCTGGACGCGTTCCCCGAGCTCCTGGACGGCGCCGCGCGCCATGACGGGACGCAGTTCGTCGATCGCCTCGCTCCCGCGGCCACATCGAGGCGTTCTCGCCGCCGTCATGGGCTCCCCGCATCGTCCTGGCGATGGGCGGACTCATGGCGGTGCCGGCAGGTGGCGCTTTTTCAGATCACGCGCCCCACCTGCCCGGAACTCCCTCAGCAGAGACACCCCGCTGCGCGGCTCCTTCCGCGCCGGGGGGAGGAGTTGCCATGACCGCACCCAGGAATCCGCCGACCTCGTCCGCCGCGCAGCGCGCCCCGCGCCCCATGCTACGCTCTGGGCCGATGCCGCCGTCTCTCCGCGTGATCCGCCGCTCCGAGGTCGTCCCGGACCTCGAGCGCTGGGTGCTGACGGAGGAGACGGTGCCCGAGTCGAGCCCCCACGATCTGTTGAGCGAGCGCATCCGCGCCCTGTTGCTCGGCTGGGCCGCCCGCGCCGAGCGCGCCGTGAAGATAGGCCGCAACCTGGCCGTCCGCTGGGACCGCGAGCACCCGCAATTCGGCGTCGACCCGGACGTCTACCTGGTCGAGCCCCCGCCTCCCGAGGGGGACGCGGTGCGCAGCCTGCGGCTCTGGAAGAAGGGCCATGTCGCGCCGCGGCTCGCGGTGGAGATCGTGAGCGCGCAGCACCCGACGAAGGACTACGTGATCGCGCCGCAGAAGTACGCGGTCTGCGGGGTCGAGGAGCTGTGGATCCTCGACCCGTTCCTGGACGGCCCGCGCGCGCACGGCGGTCCGTTCCGCATCCAGCTCTGGCGCCGCCTGGACGACGCCTCGTTCGCGCAGGTGCATGCCGGCGAGGGCCCCGTATGGTCGGAGGTCCTGCAGGGCTGGCTGCACGCGGTGCGGACGCCGGCCGGCGCGTCGTTCGATCTCAGGACGGACGAGGCGGGCGCGGAGCGCTGGTTGACGCCCGAAGAGGCCGAGCGCGCCGCGAGAGAGGCGGAGCGCACCGCCAAGGAAGCCGCCCGCCGCGAGGCCGCCCGCGCCCGGCGCAAGGCCGAGGCCGCTCAGCGCGAGGCCGAGGCCGCTCAGCGCGAGGCCGAGGCCGCCCAGCGCGAGGCCGAGGCCGCCCAGCGCGAGGCCGAGGCCGAGCGCGCCGCCCGCGAGGCCGCCGAGCGGCGCATCCGGGAGCTCGAGGCGCAGCTCGCCCGCGCCCGGTAGCCCTGCTTCGCGGCGCTCCGTGCGCTCGCACGACACGCTTCACGACCGCCTCGGTCCCGGCCCCCAACCTCGCTCTTCCAGTCCCGCGTCGCCCAGGGAGTCGACGCGCGCCCCCGGCCGGAGCCTGGGGCGCGTGCTCGTCGTGAGCGTGCTCGTCGTGCGCCTTCGCGCCGTGAGCGTGCTCGTCGTGCGCCTTCGCGCCGTGAGCGTGCTCGTCGTGCGCCTTCGCGCCGTGAGCGTGCTCGTCGTGCGCCTTCGCTCCGTGACCTGCCTCATGAGCCTCAAGGCATGATCCGCCGATCATGCGCGCTGGCACGGTCCTGGCGCAGAGCGCTGCCGGGCAGCCTCGCGAGCGCCGGGACATCACGCGGTTCGGGCTCGGTACGCTCGATACACAGGGGCCCGCATGGCCGCGTCCTGCACCGGCGCGTGAGGACCCAGGCGGCCAGGGAGAACTCCATGAGCATGCGTTTTCGGTTCGTAGTCACGCTGGGAAGCCTCCTCGTGCTGGGGGCGTGCTCGAGCTCCGGTGACGACTCCGGCTACGCCGCCGTCGGCGCGTACTCGGATGACCGCGCCGGCGGCGAAGGCCCCGTTGCCGGCGCGGACGGGGCCGCGGGCACCAGCACCGGCACCGGCGACAGCGGGGGCAGCGGCGGCGTCCAGGCCGGCACGCTCACCGCGGGCGTCTGGGACGACAACCGCAACTTCGACTTCTTCCTCGCCTACCGGAGCGCGATCCACGAGCAGCAGCTCCCGGGTCTCTTGCCCTTCACGGAGGCCGATCACCGGGCCGCCAACAGCGCGTTCGCGGCGCCGCGAGGGGCGCGGAAGACGCTCGACGTCTCGCTCGTCATCGACACGACCGGGAGCATGGGGGACGAGCTCACCTACCTGCAGACGGAGTTCATCGCGCTCTCCGAATCCATCTTCACCATGTACCCGAACGCCGAACAGCGCTGGTCGCTCGTCCTTTACAGAGACATCGGCGACGACTACGTCGTGAAATCGTTCGATTTCAGCAACGATCTCGACCAGTTCCAAGACCAGCTCGCCGCGCAGGCGTCGGGCGGAGGCGGCGACTTCCCCGAGGCGCCCGACAAGGCGCTCCTCGAGGCGGCGGGCCTCGCCTGGCGCGCGGACGACGACACGGCGCGCCTCGCCTTCTGGGTCGCGGACGCGCCTCACCATGACAGCAGCGCGGCGGACATGGCAGCCGGGATACGGGCCCTCGAGGACCTCGGGGTCCACATCTATCCCGTCGCGTCGAGCGGCGTGGATGAGCTCACCGAGCTCACCATGCGCTCGGCCGCGCAGATCACGGGCGGCCGATACCTCTTCTTGACGGACGACTCCGGCGTCGGCGGACAGCACAAGGAGCCGACGATCCCGTGCTATTACGTGACCAGGCTCGATCGCGCGATCCTGCGCATGGTCGACATCGAGCTCTCCGGCGACTACCGCGAGCCGGAGCCGTCCGAGATCCTCCGCGCGGGGGGAGATCCCGAGGACGGCGCGTGCGCGCTCTCGTCGGGCGGCGAGGTGCTCGTGTACTGACGCGCGTGCTGATCTGACCTGCGCGCGGGGTCCCCTCGCAGGCAGCCGCCTTGTCGTGTATCCGTCGTATCTCGCCGCTGGCTCCTTCCCCCTCATCACCGCGAGCAGGTTCTCCACCAGCACGGGCGCCTCCTTCCGGATCGCCGCCCCGGTCCGCGACGTCGGCAGCGACGAGGCGTCGCCGAGCGCGAACACGTCCGGATAATGTGATGCCGGCCGTCCCGCCGCCGATGATCGCGATCGTGTGACGCCCCAGATCCGGGGCACGAGCAGCCGGCCGCGCAGGGCAGCGGCGCACGTTCGACAGCGCCCACTTCCAGTCGACCCGGTGGACCTCGATCGGCAGGCGCAGCGTGTCACTCCTCGGGGCTGGACTGCGAGGCGCTTCCCATGTCCGCGGGACTGGAGGCGGGCGCGCCGTGGAAACGTCCGCGCCAGAGGATGATGCCATGACGACGGCGGCCGGGGCTGCCCGGTCGGGTCGCTTTTTCAGATCACGCGCCCCGCCTGCCCGGAACTCCCTCAGCAGAGACACCCCGCTGCGCGGCTCCTTCCGCGCCGGGGGGAGGAGTTGCCATGACCGCACCCAGGATCCCGTCGCCCTCGTCCGCCGCGCAGCGCGCCCCGCGCCCCATGCTACGCTCTGCGCCGATGCCGCCGTCTCTCCGCGTGATCCGCCGCTGCGAGGTCGTCCCGGACCTCGAGCGCTGGGTGCTGACGGAGGAGACGGTGCCCGAGTCGAGCCCCCACGATCTGTTGAGCGAGCGCATCCGCGCCCTGTTGCTCGGCTGGGCCGCCCGCGTCGAGCGCGCCGTGAAGATAGGCCGCAACCTGGCCGTCCGCTGGGACCGCGAGCACCCGCAATTCGGCGTCGACCCGGACGTCTACCTGGTCGAGCCGCCGCCTCCCGAGGGGGATGCGGTGCGCAGCCTGAGGCTGTGGAAGAAGGGCCATGTCGCGCCGCGGCTCGCGGTGGAGATCGTGAGCGCGCAGCACCCGACGAAGGACTACGTGATCGCGCCGCAGAAGTACGCGGCCTGCGGGGTCGAGGAGCTGTGGATCCTCGACCCGTTCCTGGACGGCCCGCGCGCGCACGGGGGCCCGTTCCGCATCCAGCTCTGGCGCCGCCTCGATGACACCTCCTTCGCGCAGGTGCATGCCGGCGAGGGCCCCGCATGGTCGGAGGTCCTGCAGGGCTGGCTCCACGCCGTGCGGACGCCGGCGGGCGCGTCGTTCGACCTCAGCACGGACGAGGCGGGCGCGGAGCGCTGGTTGACGCCCGAAGAGGCCGAGCGCGCCGCGAGGGAGACGGAGCGCGCCGCCAAGGAAGCCGCCCGCCGCGAGGCCGCCCGCGCCCGGCGCAAGGCCGAGGCTGCCCAGCGCGAGGCCGAGGCCGAGCGCGCCGCCCGCGAGGCTGCCGAGCGGCGCATCCGGGAGCTCGAGGCGCAGCTCGCCCGCGCCCGGTAGCCCTGCTTTGCCCTGGACCGAGGCTACATATCCTGAACGACCGCGGCCGTCCGCTTCAGCGCGCGGGCATCGCGCAGCGGCGAGTTGCCGAACATGCGCGAATACTCGCGGCTGAACTGCGAGGCGCTCGTGTAGCCGACGCGGAACGCCGAGGCCTCGGCGCCCATGCCCTCTTCGACCATCAGGCGGCGCGCCTCGAGCAGTCGCAGGCGCTTCTGGTACTGCAGCGGGCTCATCGCGGTGGCCTCCTTGAACCGCTTGAAGAACGCCGCCCGGCTCATCCCTGCGGCGCGCGCGAGCCCGGCGATATCGACATCCTCGTCGAGCGACGCCTGCAGGTGATAGACCGCCTCGGCGATGCGGTGCGCCTGGCTGCCCGCGCGCACGAGCTGGCGGATCGCCGGACCGTCGGGGCCCTTCAGCAGGTGAAAGATCAGCTCCCTCGTCACGAGCGGCGCGAGCACGGTCGCATCGTCGGGCGTCATGAACAGCGCGCCCAGCCGGATCGCGGCGTCGAGCATGCGGTCGCTCGCCTTGCCAATGAAGATCGCGCGCCCCGGGTGCTCGACGTCGTCCGGCCGCGCGCGGTCGAGCTGCGCCGCGACCTCGCGCAACGCGGCCGCGTCGAAGTCCATCTTCAGGCACAAGAACGGCTGCGCCGGCGACACGCCCGCGACCCGGCTCGTCACCGGCAGGTCGATCGGGCTGACGATGTAGTGCGGCTCGCGCTCGCGATAGACCTGCCCCTCGAGCAGGATCTCCTTCGTGCCCTGCGCGACGACGCAGAACGACGCCCGCCAGTGCTGCTTCGCGCGCTTGTGCGGGCGAGAGACTTTGATGCAAGAAATGCCGGGCACCGGCGAGGCGTGCACGCCGTCGCTGGGGCACCACCGCGCGATGAGGCCACTGAACTGGTCGCGCAACGGGTCGCGCCCGGGGATCACGGTGACAGCCTATCCCCGCGTAGACGATCGGGCAAGAACTGGAGACGGCCGTGTATTTCGCGTGCGCCGCGGCGGTGCCATGGTGGATCGCGAACCAAGGAGAGGTTTCCCATGCGTATCTTCCTCACGGGAGCCAGCGGCTTCGTCGGCTCCGCCATCGTCCCCGAGCTCGTCCGCGCCGGTCACCGCGTGCTCGGCCTCGCGCGCTCGGACGCGTCCGCCGAGAAGCTCGCCGCCGCCGGCGTCGACGTGCACCGCGGCTCGCTCACGGATCTCGATAGCCTGCGCCGCGGCGCCGCCGCCTGCGACGGGGTGATCCACTGCGCGTTTTCCCACGACGACTTCAATGACTACGCCGGTAATTGCGAGAAGGACCGCGGCGCGATCGAGGCGCTCGGCAGCGCGCTCGCAGGCACCGATCGCCCGCTCGTCATCACCTCCGGCACCGTGCGCTTCACGCCGGGCCGCGTCGTCACCGAGGACGAGCCGCTCGACGCGTCGACCGGTGGTGGCCCGCGGGCCGCCTCCGAGCAGCTCGCCTTCTCGTTCGCGCGCCGCGGCGTGCGCGTGTCCTCGCTGCGGCTGCCCGTGGTCCACGGGGATGGCGACCCCGGGTTCGTCCCGATGCTGATCGAGATCGCGCGCAAGGCCGGGCGCTCCGGGTACATCGGTGACGGCGAGAACCGGTGGCCCGCGGTGCACCGGCTCGACGCCGCGCGGCTGTTCGTCCTCGCGCTCGAGAAGGCGCCGGCCGGCGCGCGGCTCCACGCGGTCGGCGAGGAGGGGGTCCCGACCCGCGACATCGCCGGCGTGATCGGTCGCAAGCTCGGCCTGCCGGTCGAGTCGGTCCCGAAGGAGCACTTCGGCTGGCTCGGCGCGATCTTCGCGCTCGACACCCCCGCGTCGAGCGCGCTCACGCAGGCGCGGTTCGGCTGGAAGCCCGAGCGGGCAGGCCTGCTCGCCGACCTCGAGCACGGCACGTACTTCGCGCGCGCATAGCTGAGCTTCTCCCAGCGGACAGCGGATTCCCATGTCCGCGGGACTGGAGGTGGGCGCGCCGTCGCCGAGCGACGACGCGTCCCTCGTCTGCGCGGTGCACGACCGCTCGGCGGGGGCGCCGGGGAAACGCCCGCGCCAGAGGACGATGACATGACGACGGCGACAGGATCTGCCCGGTCGGCTCGCTTTTTTAGATCACCCGCCCCACCAGCCCGGAACTCCCTCTGCAGAGACACCCCGCAGCGCGGCCTTTCCGCGCCGGGGGGGAGGAGTTGCCATGACCGCACCCAGGAATCCGCCGACCTCGTCCGCCGCGCAGCGCGCCCCGCGCCCCATGCTACGCTCTGGGCCGATGCCGTCGTCTCTCCGCGTGATCCGCCGCTCCGAGGTCGTCCCGGACCTCGAGCGCTGGGTGCTGACGGAGGAGACGGTGCCCGAGTCGAGCCCCCACGATCTGTTGAGCGAGCGCATCCGGGCCCTGTTGCTCGGCTGGGCCGCCCGCGCCGGGCGCGCCGTGAAGATGGGCCGCAACCTGGCCGTCCGCTGGGACCGCGAGCACCCGCAGTTCGGCGTCGACCCGGACGTCTATCTGGTCGAGCCGCCGCCTCCCGAGGGGGATGCGGTGCGCAGCCTGAGGCTGTGGAAGAAGGGCCATGTCGCGCCGCGGCTCGCGGTGGAGATCGTGAGCGCGCAGCACCCGACGAAGGACTACGTGATCGCGCCGCAGAAGTACGCGGTCTGCGGGGTCGAGGAGCTGTGGATCCTCGATCCGTTCCTGGACGGCCCGCGCGCGCACGGCGGTCCGTTCCGCATCCAGCTCTGGCGCCGCCTCGATGACACCTCCTTCGCGCTGGTGCATGCCGGCGACGGGCCCGTGGGGTCGGAGGTCCTGCAGGGCTGGCTCCACGCCGTGCGGACGCCGGCGGGCGCGTCGTTCGACCTCAGCACGGACGAGGCGGGCGCGGAGCGCTGGTTGACGCCCGAAGAGGCGGAGCGTGCCGCCAAGGAAGCCGCCCGCCGCGAGACCGCACGCGCCCGGCGAAAGGCCGAGGCCGCCCAGCGCGAGGCCGAGGCCGAGCGCGCCGCCCGCGAGGCCGCCGAGCGGCGCATCCGGGAGCTCGAGGCGCAGCTCGCCCGCGCCCGGTAGCCCAGTTTCCGCGCACGCCTGTCCTCTGCCCCCCTCCCACCGCCCACCGCCTCGCCCCCCTCAGCCCCCGCTCCCCCGTCCACCCTCCCGCTCCACCCTCCTGTCTTCCCCCGCCACCGCCCCCACCTCGATCTCCGCGAGCCTCCCCACCCGCGGATCCTCGCTCCCGAGCTGCTGGAACACGCTCGGATCGCTCCTCTCCAGCCACGCGAGGAGCTGCCCGAGTCCTCGCCGCGATCCGTAGTAGTTCGACATCGCGTGATCCTCCGCCGTGATGCAGGCGCGCACCGTGCTGCGCGACACCTCGGGGAGCCTGAGCGCCTTGAGCGCCATCGACCACAGGCCGTCGATGAAGTTCTGGTCGGCGGGGAACTCCAGCAGCCCGGCCATCGTGAGGAGCATGGCGCAGCGCTGGCCCCGCGGCGTCGACAGCGCCTCTCCGGCCTCGAGGGCGAGGTAGCCGAGATCGAAGGCGCGGCGCATGGCGTCGGCCGCGCAGAGCAGGCGCTTCAGCTCCTGGGCCGCGTGGCCCAGGTGGCTGTGGAACATCACCTCGACCGTGAGGCCGCCGGGCGCATCCTTGTTCTTCTGATAGCGGGTGACCGCCGGCAGCCGCCCGAGATCCTGCGCCACGGCGTCCCCCGCGGGCACGTCGTGCGGCGGCTCGCGGTGGCTGAAGAAGCCCCCTGACTGGAACACATAATACAGCTCGCTCTGGCCCGGCAGACCGGCCCAGATGTCCGAGTACTGCGCCACGCGGTTGAGGCTGCCCGCCGCCCAGTTGAGGCCCGCCGCGGCCTGCCCGCCGATCTGCGACGCGCTTACCCCCGGATCGCGCGGCGTCATCGACGCCTCGATGTCCTCGGCGATCTCCGTGAGCTGGAAGTCGAGGAATCCATCGTAGTAATCGGCGCGCCCGTCCCGGTTCACGTCGGAGTAGCGGGCCACGACGAGCGGGTGCGAGGGCCCCACGAACTGCGAGAACCCGGGCGTCTCCGCCTGCGCGTGGTGCCACTGCGCCTCGCGGATGCGGGCGTCGAGCTCGGTGTGCGACGCGCGCTTGCTCATCCCGAGCAGCGCCGCGACGAAGCAATCGACCCCCTCGGAGGCATTGACCACGCCGTCCGGGCCGACCCGGAAATAGGTCGAGTCCCAGGAAGAGTAGATGTCCGCGTCGGGGAATATCTGGGAGATGGCGAAGCGCGTGGTGAGCCCCGCGCACTGCGCGTTCATCATCAGCTTGTAGCCCTCCTGCCGCACCTGGACCGCGGCCGCGCGGAGGTCGAAGGCGCCGAGCTGGGCGTGCCGGTTGATGAGCAGCCCGGCGAAGAACGTCATCCCCATCTCGAGGTTCTCGTCCCGCGGGCTGGCCCCGCGGGCGAAGACGCGGATCGGCGCGCCGGCGGGCGTCTTGAACGGGGCCTCGAAGACGCGGTAGGGGCTCCACCCGCCCGGCGAAGGGGGCGCGTCGGGCGGGGGCGGGATCTCCTTGAATCCGTGGGTCAAAACGAGGATGCGGCACTCGCCCTCGTGGAACTCGGACGCGCCGCACATCGCGAAATTCCAGGGGCCGGTGAGCTCGTCGTACGGCGGCGCCTCGCGGAGCAGCCCGCGCACGAGCTCCCGCGCGCGCTCCTGCTGGGCCGCCGTGAGCCCCGGCGCGCGCAGCTGGAGCAGGTGGATCGCGTGGGCGCGCAGCGCCGGCCGGGCCGTCTCGTCGCCCGCCTCCCGCTCGACGAGCGCGAAGATCTCCGCGGCCGCGAGCTCGGCGACCGGCGCGAAGCCGCGGTCGTCCAGCGACGTCGCGATGAGGTGCGACAGGACGGTCAGCGCCGCCGAGCGCAGCGTCGCGGCCCCGAGCGGGTCGCGCCGCGCCTCCTCGCCGCCCACGGCCGCGACCTGGAGCGCCGCGCGCGCCTGCTCCAGCATCGCCATGCCCCGGCCCGCCGAGAGCCGTTCCTTGCGCGCCGGCTCCTCCGGGTGGAACGCGCTCGGCGGGAAGAGCTGCGCCAGCGTGCTGGTCCGCCGCGAGGAGATCCACCGCGCGGCGGTGACGAGCGCGTCACGGGCCGCGACGCCCTCGGGGCTCACGGTCGGGGTCGTGCTGAACACCCCGGCCGGCAGGAGCCAGAGCGGCGCGGCCCCCTCGCGCCCGGCGGTGAGGTCGAGCGGCGCCGCCTGCGACGCCACGCCCGGATCCGGGGCCACGTGGGCGGTGGAGGCCGCGAGGGCGCGCAGCCGGCGGCGCACCGGCGTGCGCCCCGGGAACACGATGAGCACCGCCTTGCCCTCGCGCTCCCGGAGCGCCGCGAGGCTCTCCGCCGGCACCGGGAGCTGGAGCGAGATGGCATAGTCGTTATCGCTCACGGCCACCGCGAGCAGGCGGATGCCCGGGGTCGACCTGCGCTCCTCGAAGGTCGGGGACGCGGCCGGCCCGATGGCATCCACCGTCCCAGGCAGGTCGACGAGCCCGCGGGCGGAACGGATCCGGACGATGACGTCGGTGGGCATGATGCTCTCCTGTCCAGAAGAGAGCGTCGCCCTGTTCAACTGCCCAGCGCAACAGGAATTCGACCGCACGAGATGCGGTCCGGCGCGCCATGAAGGGTTGTCCGGATGCGATGACGGAGCACGCCTCAAGGCCTCTCGGGCCGATCCGGAGAGGGCGTATGCACCTCGATGATCGGCGGGGCGCCCGCGTCGCCGGGCACCCTGGCCGCTGGGGCTCTGGCCCCGGGCGCAGCGCGGCGGACCGGGGCTGTCTCCGGCGGCTCCGGCGTGGAGCAGCGGAGCAGCGACACGCCTGCGCCGGCGGCGAGGAGCACGCAGGCGGCGAGGACGCTGAGCGCCGCGGAGGCGCCGCGCGCGCGCGCCGCCGGGGCGGCGGCCGCTCCCTCCGCGGCGGGCGCGCCCGCAGCGCTGGCCCCGTCCAGCGCGGCGCCGCCGGTCGCGTCCAGCGCGGCGCTCCGGGCGCGGGACGAGGGCCGCGCGTTGCTCGACGGGGGCGGCGGCAGGAGGCTGCCCGCGGGCAGCGTCGCGACCGAGGCTTCCCCGTCCAGATCCGCCGTGGCCGCCACGAACGCGTCGCTGGTCCGGCCCGAGGGCGTGAGCGCGCCGCTCTCCGGCCCCGGCTCCCTCGGGGCCGCGGGGGGGCCGAACGGGCGGAACGCGACGGCCGCGTAGCACCCGAGGAGCGCGCCGACCTCGCGGAGATCGGCGGGGCGACGCGCGCGGTCCGGGCAGAGCATGCGATCGATCATCGCCGCGACATCCGCGGGCAAGGCGGGCTCGAGCTCCCGGATCGGCCGGATCGCGCCGGTGAGGATGCGCTTCAGCACCTTGCCCATGCTCTCCGCCTCGGTGGGCCGGACCGAGGTGAGGCATTCGTAGAGGATGACGCCGAGCGACCAGATATCGGCGCGGTGATCCATGTCGTGCTCTCCGAGGATGTGCTCGGGCGACATGTAGTAGGGAGTCCCGAGGAGCGCGCCGGTCTCGGTGCGGTCCGAGGTCCACGAGGCCTCGCCGCGCGCGGCGGTGAGCTTGGCGATGCCGAAGTCGAGCACCCTCACCCGGGCGTCCTCGCTGCGCCGCGGCCTCTTCGGCGGCGGCGCGGTCCCGGAAGGGCCCATATCGCCCGCGGCAGGGGGAGAACCGGGCCCGCCGGTCGCCCTCGGCTCGGGGGTGAGCAGGAAGATGTTGTCGGGCTTGAGGTCGCGGTGGACGATGCCGAGCGCGTGCGCGGTGCCGACCGCGGAGATGACCGGCAAGAGGAGGCGTGACAGCTCGGCGAGGGGGATCCGCGTCTCGCGCAGGAGCTTGTCGCGGAGCGACTCCCCCTCGAGCAGGTCCATGACGAGGGCCGGAGTCCCGCTGTCGAGCTCCAGGACATCGTGAATGACCGGAACGTTCGGGTGATCGACCGCGGCGGCGGCGCGGGCCTCGCGGAGGAGCCGCCTCCGGGTCGAGTCATCCTCTGTCGCGTCGGGACGAAGCAGCTTCAGCGCCACACGTTCGCCGGTCGCGAGGTGGGTGGCGGCCCAGATGACCCCCATACCCCCCTCGGCCAGCTGGCGATCAACCCGGTAGCGACTCGCCACCAGGGCGCCCGGGACCAGGTGATTGGCCACGCCGTGCCAGGATACCACCCGATGTCCCTTCAGGCCGGCCCCGCCCGCTCGCCGCCCCGAGGCGCAGAGTCATCGACACGGTAAATCAACACGAGAGACGCCCAGGGCGCACGGCCCCCCGCGCACCGCGTTATCCCCAGGACGCCATTCATTGACTCGGATCGCGACGCCCGGAGAGGCTTTCCCCCCGCCCCCGCCCCCCGCCCCGAGCGTCGCCGAGCGGCGGGCACCCGCACAGGAGACGGGCCCAGATCGGCGTTTTCGGCGCGCAGGCGTACTCACGTACGCCGAGCACCGAAAACGCCGAGGTGGGCCCGTATCCGAAGCGGGTGCCCGCCGCTCTCAGATGGCGGGCCAGACGGAGCCTGCGCGGCGGCGCTCGGCGTACGATTCGGCCGAGAGCGCGTAACGGATGAGCTCGTTGGTCACGGGGTGCTGCAGCAGCAGGCGCGGCTCCTCGGTGGAGCGCGCGATGTCGCGATCGAACCGGCGGAGGTAGTCGATCGCGGCGAGCACGTCGCCCGAGAGCAGGTAGCCGATGCGGTACTCGCTGCGGCGCAGGCCGACCACGAAGGCGCGCGCGTCGTACTGCACCGCGACGGTCGGCAAGATCTCCTCGAGCATCTTGCGCTGCCGCCGCCCGATCGCCCGCCCCACGCCGGGCAGCATCTGCTGCGCGGCGTGCTCGCGCGCGGGCGAGAGGGCGCCCGACGCGAAGCCGGGATCCACGGTGCGCAGCGACGCGAGCAGCAGGCCGTCGGTCGCCTCGGCCGGGATCTCGTCGAGGAAGGTGAAGCCGAGCGCCGCGCGCGCGAACAGGCGGGCGAGGGCGAACGTCTGCTCGAGCTCCGGGAGCTCGACGAACGAGCTCGCCGCCACGAGGGCAGGGGGGTCGCCCGGGAACACCCGGGCGGCGCCCTGCCACGAGGGGGACAGGTAGAGCTCGAACGCCTCGATGCCGAGCGTGCGGCCGACGCGCTCCGCGAGCTGCCGCGTCGGGTGGTTGTCGCGCGGGCCGATCCGCTCGCGCGAGCTGATGCCCAGGTTGCTCAGCTCGAACCGGATCGCCTTCGCGGCGACCGGCGCCATCGCGAGCGCCACGTCGATCCAGGGGCTCCGGGCCTCCGGGACGAGCAGCCGGCCGATCTCCGGGCCGGCGAACGCCCCGGCGTACGGGCACTCGGACGGCACCCGCCGGCTCCGGAGCCGGGCCATGCGCTCGGGCGACACCTCGCCGAGGCAGGCGCGGACCTCCTCGACCGTGATCCGCTCCTCGGCGCGGCCGTCCTTGGCCAGCGCCGCCTCGAGCGCCGCGAGCGCGGGGCCGAGATCCGGAAGGCGCGCGACGATCTCCGGATCGGACGTGAGCACCTCCCGCAGCACCTGGACCGCCTCCCCGTTGCGCCCCGCGGCCTCGAGGCCGCGGCCGAGCGCCGTGCGCGACTCCGGCGGCGCGCCCGGCAGGGCGACCGCCTGCTGGAGGTGCGCGAGCCCCTCGCGGGGCCGGATGAGCAGCGTCGCCTCGAGCAGGCCGAGCGTCGTCAGCCAGCGCGGATCGAGCGGGACGCGGCGCGACGTGGCGAGCTCGATGAGCTGCGTGAGCGCGTTGCCGTACGCCGTGGCCCCCTCGCTCGTGTCGACGCGGTAGAGCCGGGCGAGCGCGGTCCACGCGCGCCCGTCGCCCGGCGCGCTCACGATCGCGTCGCACAGCGTGCGGACCATGCCCGCCGAGTCGCCGGCGTCGCGGTAGGCGTCGGCGAGGCGCAGGTCGGCCTCGACGCGGGAGCCCGCGTCGGGCGCGATCTCGACGAGGCGCCCCAGCGCGCGCAGCACGAGCGCGTGGTCGCCGCGCGTGACGCCGAGCCGGTGCAGCCGCTCCAGCGCGAGCCGGTTCTGCGCGTCGATCGACAGGATCGCCTGGAGCGCGTCCTGGGCGAGCGACGGGTTCGAGAGCGGCCCCTCGTACAGGTCGGTGACCAGGAAGTGCGCCGCGATCCTGGTCTCGTTGTCCGTCGCCGCGGCGACGGCGCGCTTCAGGGCGTCGCGGGCCTCCAGCCAGACGCGCTGCGCGATGAGCAGCCGGGCGAGGAGGAGCAGCGCCGCCGGATCGTCCGGGGTCGCCTCGATCACCCGCCGGATGGCCGCGATGCCCACGCCCGGATCGACCGCGCCGGGGCGCCCGTGGTGCTGCAACACCGACCGGGCGATCTCGGCGCCGAGCAGCGCGATCGCCTCGCGGCTCGTGGCCCTCCCGAGCGCCTCGCCGAGGCGATCGGCGAGCCGGTGCGGGTCGCCCGCGAGCCTCTGGGCGAGCGCGCGCGCCGCGGCGACGCAGCCCGGATCCGTGCGGAGCGCGTTCTCGTACAGATCGAGCGAGCGCGCCCTGCCGTCCGGGGACGAGTCCTCGGCGGTGAGCTCCGCCGCGCGCACGAGGTGCATCGCGCGCGCGGGCTCGCTGTGGGCGAGCGCCGCCAGCGCGAGCTGGGCGGTGACGATGCTCGCCTTGTCGTCGAGGCGCTCCGCGAGGCGGTCGAGCCCGCGCGCGGCCAGCAGGCTCTCCGGCCACAGCGCGAGGGCGTCGCGGAAGCCGGCGAGCGCGGCGCGGGCGGCGGCGGGATCGCCGTCGGCCTGCGCCTCGGCGAGCAGCGCCTCCTCGATCCGGTAGAGGGCGCGCGCGATGGGGTCGGACGAGAGCTCGCGGCTCTCGCGGAGGGCGCCCTCGAACAGGCGCGGCGCGGGCAGGGACGGCGCGTCGGCGGGGCTCACCTTGCCGGCGACGCGGAGGATCGCCGCGAGCGCGGCCGCGTCCCTCGGCGCGTCCTTGACGATGCGCGCGAGCGCCTCGAGCGCCGCGGCCGGCCCGAGCTGCTCCTCGAGCGACACGATCTCCCAGAGGGCGCCCTGGCGCGCGATGGTCGAGGAGAACACCTCGGCCTCGGCGCGCAGGAGCGCCGCGAGCGACGTCGGCGCGTCGAGGTGCCGGTAGAGCTGCTCGAGCATGCGGAGCGCCGGGACGTGGTTCGGCACGACGGCGATGAGCCCCTCCAGGATCTCGACGGCCTGGCGCGGGCTGCTCTCCGCGAGGACCAGCGCGAGGGCGATCCGGAGCGCGTGGTCGACGAGCGCCGGGGGCTTGCGCTCGAGCCAGCGCGCGTACAGGCCCGCGAGCTCGCTGGCGATCATCGTGTGGGACATCCCGGGCAGCCCGGACGCCGCGCGCGCGCCGATGGCCGGCCGCTGCACGGCGGGCGGGCCGAGGCCCACGCCCACGCCGCCGCCCCCGGCGCGGACGTAGATGCGCTCCATCGCGTCGAGGATCGCCGGGTCGGGCTGGCCCGCGGCGAGCGCGGCGTCCGCGCGCGCGAGGGTGCGGAGCGCGTCCTGGTCGCGCCCGAGCGCGAGCTCCTGCACCTCGGCCGCCTGGAACAGGAGGCGGGCGTGGTCGTCGGGCTGCTGCGCCTCCTCGGCGAGCGAGATCAGCACCTCCACGAGCTTCTCGTAGTTGCCGGTCTCGCGCAGGAGCCGCGCGATCTCGACCCGGGGCAGCGGGTGCGTCGGCCGCCTCCGCGCGGCCTCCCGGTACGACTCGACGGCGCTGTGCGGCCGCTTGAGGCGCCGCTCGTCGAGCGCCGCGACGTCGAGCCAGAGCCCGAACGTCGCGTCGGCCGCGGGGTCGCGCTGGATGAGCTTGAGCAGCGCGCGGCGCGCCTCTTCGTACCGGCCGGCGCGCTCGTCGAGGCGGTAGCGCGCGCGCAGCGCGTCGGGGTCGGCCGGATCGATCGCGAGCGCGCGATCGATCAGCGCCGAGGCCCGGTCGCGATCGCTGAGCCTGAACTCCGTGATCTCGGCGGCCCTGAGGAGGAGCCTGCGCTGCTCCCCCGGGTCGCTCGTCAGCTCGGCCTCGGCGCAGAGCGCGCGCGCGAGCCGCTGCGAGTCGCCCGCGCGCGCGGCGTTGCGCTGCATCGCGAGGATCGCGGCGCGCCGCTGCGGATCGATCGCCAGGATCTTCTCGAGCTCCTCGACGGCGCGGGCGGGCTGGCCGAGCTCGTCCTCCCAGATGGCGACGAGCTTCTCGAGCAGCCCGATCTTGCGCGCGGGGTCGTCGGCCGCGCCGGCCGCCAGCGTGTAGAGGTCGAGCCGCTCCCGCACGCCGCGCGGATCCTCCTCGAGGGCGCGGGGCTCGGGCGCGAGCAGGGCCGAGAGCGCGTCGAAGACGGTGCCGTTGCCCGGCTCGATCGCCCACGCGGCGCGCAGGGTCGCGATCGCCTCGTCGCGCCGCGCGAGGTGGTGCTCCGAGATGTCGGCGGCGCGCAGGAGCGCCGCGACGCGGGCGCCCGCGGGTCGGTCCGCGTTGGCGACGGCGGTCCACACCTTCACGCGCTCCTCGTGGCGGCCGAGGCGCAGCAGGGCGCGGTCGAGCCGCTCCCGCGTGGAGGCGTCCTCGGGGTCGAGCTCGAGCGCGCGGGTCGCGTGGAGCGCGGCCTGCTCGGCGTTCCCGAGGATGTCGTAGAGCTCGGCGAGGCGGGCGTGCTCGTGGACGATGGCCTCGCGGTCGGTGAGGAGCGAGAGCTGCGTCCGTCGCACCTCGGCGGCCGTGTCGAGCGCGCCGCTCGCCTCCAGCAGGCGGATCAGCTCGGCGACGAGGCGCCGGGCCGTCGGCGTGCCGACCGGCGCCCGCGCCGACGCGCGCGACAGGAGGGCCACGGCGTCCGCCGGGGTGCGGAGCTTGTCGATGAGGAGCCGCGCGGCCATGTAGAGCAGCCGCGACGCGCGATCGTCGTCGCGCTCGTGGTCGGCCTCCATGGCGAGCGCGCTGACGAGGCCGACGATGCCGTCGTGGTGCACGAGGTGGCGGCGGAGCGCGTCCCGCACGGGGCCGGGCGACGGGTCGAACACGACGGCGCCCTCGAGGGACGCGAGGGCGAGCTCGGGCCTGCTGAGCTTCCGGTCGAGCACGGCGGCGCGCTCGACGTGGATCCAGGCGGTGAGCTGGCTGTCGCCGTCGGGCCGCCCGCGCCCGGGGGCGTAGGCCTCGGCGAGCCGCTCGAGGTGCGCCGCGAGCTCCCTCGGGGCCTGCTCGGCGTTGCGCGCGCTCTCGCGGCGCAGGACGATCTCCAGCCCGCGCAGCGCGGCGGGGTGCAGCGGGACGAGCCGCAGCGCCTCCCCGAACGCGTCGCAGCTCTCCGCGGTGCGTCCGAGCGCCTGGAGCAGGCGCGCCCGCTCGGCGAGGAGGTCGGCCCGGAGGGCGTCGCTCTCGGCGACGCGGAGCTTGTCCTCGACGACGTCGAGCGCGAGGGCGAGCTCGGTGCGCGCGTCGAGCAGGCGATGGACCCGCGACAGCGCGGGCTCGAGCGTGCGCGAGAGCTGCCGCGCGCGGTCGTAGGCGCGGCGCGCGGCGGCGAGATCGCCGCGCACGCGCTCCTCGTGGATGCCGAGCTCGACGAGCGCGCGCGCCGCGCCGACCGGGTCGCTGCCCTTGAGCCGCTCCGCGCGCTGCTGGAGCTCGGTGGCGAGATCGGGCGCGACCACGGGCGGGGCCGGCGGGGCCGCTTCCGGCTCGACGTGCCGCGCGCGCGGCGGGGGCGCGGGCGGCGACGGCTGGGAAGGCGAGAGGGGCGTGGGCGTCGCGCCCGCCTTCACGGGACCGGGCGCGGGCGTCGCGCCCGGCCTGGCGAGGGGGGGCGCGTGCGGTGCGCCTGCCGAGACGGCGGCGGGCAGGGGGGTCGCGTGCGCCGAGACGGCGGCGGGCAGGGGGGTCGCGCTCGCCGAGACGGCGGTGGGCAGGGGGGTCGCGCTCGCCGAGACGGCGGTGGGCAGGGGGGTCGCGCTCGCCGAGACGGCGGTGGGCGCGGGGGGCGCGCCGGCCCTGACGGAGCTGGGCGCGGGGGTCGCGCTCGCCGAGACGGCGGTGGGCGTGGGGGGCGCGCCGGCCTTGACGGAGCCTGGCGCGGGCGGCGCACCGGCTCTGATGGAGCCGGGGGCGGGGGTCTCGATCGGCTCGACGGAGATGGGCATGGGCGTCGTGGTCGCGTCGACCGCGATGGCCTCGACGGAGATGGGCATGGGCGTCGTGGTCGCGTCGAAGGCGACCGTGGCCGAGGCCTGGGGGGGCACACCCGGCCGGGAGCTCGGCGCCGGCTTCACCGCGTTCGGAGCGGAGCCGGGAGCTCGCGGCACCGCAGGGCGGTTGGGGCTCGGGGGGCGCGTGGCCGCACCTTGCGGCGCGCGGCGTGGCGGCGGAGGCGGCGGCCTCGACGGCGGCCCCATCGGCGGGGGGAGCGGGCCCGTCGCGACGGTGCCGTCCTTGCGGCGGATCAGCGGCGGCGGCCTGCTCGGCTTCGGCCCCGGCGGGGGCGCGCTCGACGCCGACGGCGCGCTCGCGGCGGGCGGCACATCGCCTGCGGGCGTCGCGCTCGCGGCGGGCGGCACATCGCCTGCGGGCGTCGCGCTCGCGGCGGGCGGCACATCGCCTGCGGGCGTCGCGCTCGCGGCGAGCGGCACATCGCCTGCGGGCGTCGCGCTCGCGGCGGGCGGCACATCGCCTGCGGGCGTCGCGCTCGCGGCGGGCGGCACATCGCCTGCGGGCGTCGCGCTCACGGCAGGCGGCGTGCCGAGCTTCGGCGTGCTCGCGCTGCCCACGAGCAGCGTCTTCGCGCCGGGCTGAGGTTGCGCGCTGACGCGCGTCGGTTGAGCGTTGTCGGCATTGGCTTCCCAGCCAGCTTCGTCCGGCGTTCCCGGCAAGCTCGGCAAACCAGGCCGGCGCGGCGCTCCTTCTTGCGGATCATCCCCTTGGGCCACTGCGGCGGATGCTACACATCCCCGCGCTTTCAATCCAACAATCCAGGCGTCTACTCCACCGAAGCGGCGCCTTCCCTCCGGTCGGGGCCGTTCCGGACCGGATCCCGGCCTCGCCGCGCTGGACGTGCCCGGGGCCGCCGCGCGCTCGTCCCGGGTCGCGCGCCGGTCGCGCCGCGCCCCTCGCCGGGGCCGGGCGCCCCGTCGAGACCCCCGCGCAGCCGGGGCGAGCCTCGGCGGCGCGGACTACCTCGCCGCCGCCGCCGGCGCGCAGCGCAGCACGGAGAGCTTCATCGCCCTGCCGGCAGGCTGCGCCACGAGCAGCGCCTCGGGCGAGGCCGCGATGGGCTCACCGCGCCCGAGCGCGGGCTCCGCGCGCAGGCCGTCCTCGATCTCGCCCCGCGCGGTGAGCGCCGCGAGCAGCGTCGGGCCCGAGGCGTTCGCGACGGCCAGCCACGCCGCGGCTCCGGGACGGGCGCCCGCGGCCTGAGACCCTCGCCCCCCGGAGCCCGGGAGGAGCGCGGGCACCCCGGCGCCCAGGCCGAGGGCGGCCTCGGGCGGCGCGTCGGGCTCGCGCTCCCCGCCGGCGAGCACGCGCGGCTCGCCGACGCCGCCGAGCCGCACCAGCACGGCGCTGATGCGCCCGCCGATCGAGCCGCTCGGGGTGTCGTCGTCCCGGAACGTCAGGATCAGGCCGTCGTCCTCGCCCAGCGTCAGGTCGTACGCGAGCACGTGCCCGTCCTTCGGCGTGACCGCGCGCGGCGCGGCGGTGAGCGCGCCCGTCTCGTCCAGGGGGACCACCTCGACCCACTGCTGGGTGATCGTCTCGCCCGCCGCGGCCGTGTCCTCGTCGACGTGGTCGTCCTTCGCCGAGGCGCCCCGCGCCGGCTCCTCGGCGCGCGCCACGTACGCGAGCCAGTAGCCGCCCGGCCGGCGGAGCACGCGCGGCATCTCGGCGTCGGTGCTCGGCCGCGAGACGGGCCGGGGCGAGGTGACCGAGCGCAGCGTGGCCACGTCGGTGGAGGCCAGCATGATCCGCGATCGCTTTCCGTCGCGGGTCACGTCGTCCCAGACGACGACCGCCCGCTCGCCGGACACGGCGACGTCGAGCGCGAGCGACTCGTCGCGCCCCTCGGCGAACTCGGCGCCCCAGGTGACGTGCTCCCCCTCGACCCTGGCGATCTTGATGGCGCGCCCGCCGGCGTTCGGCTCGATCATCGCGGCGAGGATCGCGCCGCCTGCGCCCGCGACGACCGGAGGATCCATGTCCCCGCGCGATCGCGCGAGCCGGACGAGCTTGCCCTGGGCGCCGTCGGCCGAGAGCGTGGCGACCATCGCGACGGCGCCGCCCTCCGCTTCCCGCTGCGCCCCCACGGCGAAGCCGCCGGAGAACGTGGTCCCCCGGCCGATCTCGACGGCGAAGGGCGCGAGATCCTGGGCGCTCTCGGCCTCGCCGCCGCCTTCGCCTCGCCCGGGCGCGCGCGGGGCAGGCGGGGCGTCGCCGATGACGAACGGCGTCGGGCTCGCGGGCGTGCAGCGCGGGGCGGGCGGCTGCCCCGGGGCGTTCGGGTCGACGGGCGCGAGCGCTCCGGGGCTCGCGCCGGACGGCGCGGGGGCGCTGCTCCGCTCGCCTTCCGGCGTGGAGCAAGCGCGCCACGCCACGAGGGATCCGACGACGAGCGCGACGGCGAGGGCCCCCTTCCAGGCGATGCCTTCGGGCTCGTCCTCTGTCGGCGGGCGTCGATCCGCGCTCGCGCTCCCGTGGGGTGCGCGGTTGCTGGGCTCCATGAACCGGGGGTGTTAGCGCTGATCGCGCCGTGAGGGCAGGGGGGTGGCTCTGCCGCATGCTCGAGAACTTTCCCTCCGCCGCCGGCGAGGGTATCGCCGACAGGGGCCACGCCGGCTCCGCCGCCGCACGCGACCGACGCGGGCGGCGCGGGCCGAGGCCGGAGCGCGCCCGATCCTCGCCATGGCCAGCCGCACCTTCCTCGCCACCCTGCTCCTGGGGCTCGTCGCGCTCACGTGCGCGGCCTGCGTCGGCTCCTCCCCCACGCCGCTCGCCCCCGCGCTCCGCGGCTCGATCGGCGTCCCGCACCACGGCGTCATCACCGACGCGGTCGAGCTGCCCATGCAGGGGGAGGGCTACCGGCTGCTCCGCAGCAACGGCGTCCGCTGGGGGACGGCCGGGCTCGTCGCGACCGTCCAGCGCGCCGCGGCGGAGGTCGCGCGGGCGCGGCCGGGCGGCGCGCCGCTCCTCGTCGGCGACCTCTCCAGGCGCTTCGGCGGACGGACGCGGGGGCACCGATCCCACCGCACCGGGCGCGACGCCGACCTCCTGCTCTATGCGCTGACGCCGGACGGCCGCCCGGTGCGCTCGCCGGGCTTCGTCGAGTTCGGGCCGGACGGGCTCGCGCGGCTCGGCGACGGCGGGGGCCGCTCGCCTGCGTCTTCAGGCGCGCGGGCGTTCGTCCGCCTCGACGTCGAGCGGGAGTGGCTGCTCGTGAAGGCGCTCCTGCGCTCGCCCGACGCGCACGTCCAGTGGCTCTTTTTGGCCCGCTGGCTCGAGGCGCTCGTCATCGAGTACGCCCGCGCGCGCGGCGAGGACCCGGAGCTCGTCTGGTATGCCGAGAGCGTCCTGCTCCAGCCGGGGGACAGCACGGCGCACGCCGATCACATCCACCTGCGCGTCGCGTGCGCGCCGGACGACTTCCTCTCCGGCTGCCTCGGCGGCGGCCCCTACTGGCCGTGGCTCCCGGCGGTGCCGCAGCTCG
The DNA here is from genome assembly GCF_051369805.1 of Sorangium sp. So ce1036. NCBI lineage: Bacteria > Pseudomonadati > Myxococcota > Polyangiales > Polyangiaceae > Sorangium > Sorangium sp. So ce1036. Next base: position 9,737,421 of record NZ_JBBMOX010000001.1, on the reverse strand, counting down.
TCCCGCCGCCGGACACCGATCTCGCGGCGGCGATCCTCGAGGACCTCCTGCCGGGGGGGTCCGCCGCGGGCGCTCGCACGGCGGCGCCCGACAGCGCGCTGTGAACCACCTCCTCGCCCTGGGCGACACGGCCGACGTCTGCGCGGCGCTCCCCTCCGAGGTGCGCTTCGATCTCGTCTACCTCGACCCGCCGTTCGGCGTCGGCACGACGATGACCGCGCGCGCGGCGCGCGGCCAGGCGCGCGGGCGGCGCAGGCCGGAGAGCGGGCCCGACGCGTACGACGACCGCGCGAGCTCCGACGCGCTCGTCGAGATGCTCGCGCCGCGCCTCGCGGCGGTCCGCGATCGCATGGCCGAGGGCGCGACGCTGTACCTGCACCTCGACCATCGCGCGGTCCACGAGGCCAAGCTCGCGTGCGATCGCCTGTTCGGCCGCGGCGCGTTCCTGGGCGAGATCATCTGGGCGCCGGGCAACGGCGGCCGCGGCGCGCGGGGGTTCTCCGTCACGCACCAGACGATCCTCCTGTACGCGCGCGCGGCGGGCGAGCGCGGCCAGGTGGTCTACAACGCCGGGGATCCGATGCTCCGCGAGCCCTACGCCGAGACGAGCCTCGCCATGCATTTCAAGCACCGCGACGAGGAGGGGCGCCTCTACCGCGAGCGCGTCCTCGGCGGCAAGGCGTACCGGTATTACGCCGACGAGGGGCGCCGGCTCGGGAGCGTGTGGACCGACATCCCCGGGATGGTGGCCAACACCCCGCTGCGCCGCGAGGCCACGGGGTACCCGACGCAGAAGCCGGAGCGGCTGCTGGAGCGCATCGTCCGCGCCTCGAGCGCGCCCGGCGCGACCGTCGCGGATCTGATGTGCGGCAGCGGCACCACGCTGGTCGCGGCGGCGCGGCTCGGCCGCCGCTTCGTGGGCGGCGACCGCAGCCGGCTCGCGTTCGCCACCACGCGCGCGCGGCTCGATCGGGAGGGGATCGCGTACGCGGTGCAGGACGTCCCGCCCGCGGAGCCGAGCGCCACGGACCGCCCCGCCTGAACGGGAGCGCGCGCGCGGGAGGGCGGTTCCGGCCGCAGCGGCGGGCGCTCCGAGCAGCGGCAGGCCTGCCGAGGCCAGCACCATCATCGCCTTCGCCAGCGCGCCGGCGCCCACGGCGGCCTGCGCCCCGGGCGTGTCGGTCGCGCGCGCGACCTTCTCCCATGCGGCCGAGAGCTCGGCGACGTAGGCCGGCGGGATGGGGTAGGGGAGGATCTCGCTGGCCGCCCGGACGAGGGCCAGGCCCGAAAGGAACACGACCTCCCAGGCGCTCACGTTGCGCAGCGCCTGCTCGTCGCCGACGACCTCGGCGACGTGGCGCTGCAGGTCGAGCACGACGACGAAGTCCTGCCCGCTGCGCGCCTCGGCGATGCGGAGGAGCTCGGTCGACTTCCCGGTGCCTGTCGTGCCGGTGACGAGCGCCCGCGTGTCCCCGAACGGCATGGCCACCCGTTGGACGATGTCGCGCGCGGGGCTCCGTACCCGCTCGGCCCGCCATGCCGGCTTGTCCGCCGGGCGAAAGGGATCGAATCGCTTGTAGATGGTCTCCCAGACGGCCCGGCGCGACACGGCCCGACCTGAGCAGAGCCGGCACCCGAGCACCTGCTCGCCCCCGTGGGCGGACAGCAGCCTCGCTGCCCTTGAAGGGTCACCCCAGGAGGCGCAGGAGCCGGTTTCAACGCTTGAGAGGCCCGCTCGGTGGCCGAGTGGCACATCTCACCGCCCGAGGTGGCTCACTTTGACATCCAGGCGTCCATCTCGGCGCTTGAGATGGCTCACTGTGGCAACAAGTCCTCGCCTTCAACGCTTGAAATGGCCCATTCGGCTTCCGAGAGGGGCATCTCAACGTTTGCATCAAGCGTTGCAGCGAGGGCGCGCATCCACCTCGGCGCGCTCTTCTGGAGAGGGCGTCCGTCGGCCTCGATTCAGACGAGATCGTCCGTCGGCCCCGCGCCCTGCCGGACGACCTGTACGTCGCCCTGGCTCAGGTCGATCACGGTCGTCGGCACGGCCCCGCACGCCCCCGCGTCGAGGACGAGCGCGAGCCCCGGGAAGCGATCGTCGATCTCCGTGGGATCGATGATCGGATCCTCGCCGGGCGGCGCCGCGGTCGTGCTGATGAGCGGCCGGCCGAGCGCGCGGACCAGCGCGATCGGGACCGGGTGGTTCGGCACGCGGATGCCGACCGTCTTCTGCTTCAGGTGCACGTACTTCGGCACCTCGCGCGTGGCGGGGAGGATGAACGTGTACGGCCCCGGCAGGAAGCGCTTGAGGAGGCGGTACGTCTGGTTCTCGACGATCGCGTAGCGCGCGATGTCGCTCAGATCCGGGCAGATGAACGCGAGGGCCTTGTCCTTGCGCATCCCCTTGATCTGGTAGACCCGCTCGATCGCCTGCTTGTTCATCAGGTCGCACCCGAACCCGTAGACGGTGTCGGTCGGGTAGCCGATGACCTCGCCCTTCTCGATGAGGGCAACAGCCCGCGCGATCTTGCGCGGCTCCGGGTGGTCTGGATTGATGGGCTGGAGCACGGGAATGGCACCATGGGGCAGCCCGGCCGGCTCGACCAGTGCTGATCGCACGAACCGAGATCAGCGCTGGCCGATGCGAGCCGGCCGGGGCAACGCGCCGAGGGGACGAGCCAGGTGCTGCGTGACGAGCCGCCGCGGGGCGGCGGCCGGAGATCCCGCCGGGTCCGGGGCGTGGCGCTACTCCTTGAGCGCCTCGCTGCCGCCGATGATCTCCATGAGCTCCTTGGTGATCGCGGCCTGCCTCGCCTTGTTGTACTCGAGCGTGAGGCTGTCGATCATCTCCTTGGCGTTCTTGTTCGCGGCATCCATCGCCGTCAGCTTGGCGCCGAGCTCGCTCGCCATGGACTCGTAGAGCGCGCGCAGGATCGAGATGTCCACGTACATCGGGACGAGCCGCTCCAGGAGCGCCTCCTTGTTCGGCTCGTACATGAACTCCGACGCGTGCCCGGGCGGCGAGGCGTGGTCACCCCCCTCGGCGCGCTGGTCCTGCGCCGGCGCCGGCCCACCGACGGGCAGGAGCCGCTCGACGACGACGGTCTGGGAGATCGCGCTCTTGAACTCGTTGTAGACGAGGTAAATCGCGTCGATCTCGTTCTTGTTGAACGGGGCGAGGAGCTTCGCGCCGACCGCCTGGGCGGTCTCGAGGCTGAGCTTGTCCCAGACGCCGGGCAGGTACTCGAGGATGGGCGCGTCGCGGCGGGTGAAGTAGTCCCGCCCCTTGCGGCCGATGATCGCGAGCTGGACCTCCTGACCGGCCTCGGTCCGGCTCTTCCACTCGCGCTCGGCGCGCTTGTTGATGTTGGTGTTGAAGGCGCCGCACAGCCCGCGGTCGCTCGTGAGCACGAGGAGCAGCACCCGCCGCTCCGCGCGGCTGACGAGCAGCGGGTGCGCCGGCCTGTCGCCCCCGGCGGCGGCGGCCGCGGCCGCGTGCCCGGCCGCCTCGCCCTCCGCCCCGATCCCCTCCGCCGCGGGCGCCGCGACCACGTCGCGCGTGATCTCCCAGAGCACCTCCTGCACCTTGACGGCGTAGGGCCGGAGCTCGGTGATGCGCTGCTGCGCCTTGTTGAGCTTGGCGCCCGCGACCATCTTCATGGCGCGGGTGATCTTCTGCGTCGACTTGACGCTCGAGATCCGCTTGCGAATGGACTTGAGGCTGGGCACGGCTGCCTACTTTTCCTTCGCCTTCGAGGCGCTCTTCCCGTTCTTCGACTTCGCCTTGGGCTTCGCCTCCTCGTCGTCGCCCGCCTCGTCCTCCCCCTCGCCGGCGGCCGACGCGCCCGCGGCGCTGCCCGCGTCGATCACGAACCGCTTCTTGAAGGCGTCGATCGCCTTCGTCATCCGGGACTTGAGGTCGTCGTCGAGGACCTTCTTCTCGCGGATGTCCGCGAAGATCTGAGGGTGCTTGGCCTCCACGAACTTGTAGAGCTCGTCCTCGAAGCGCGCGAGCGACTCCACGGGCAGGCTGTCGAGCAGGCCCTGCGTGCCGGCGTAGATGATGAGGATCTGCTTCTCGACCGCGAGCGGCACGTACTGGCCCTGCTTCAGGATCTCGGTCAGGCGCGCGCCGCGCTCGAGCTGCGCGCGGGTCTTCGCGTCGAGGTCCGAGGCGAACTGGGAGAACGCCGCCATGGCGCGGTACTGCGCGAGATCGAGGCGGAGCGTGCCGGCGATCGACTTCATCGCCTTGATCTGCGCGTTGCCGCCGACGCGGCTGACCGAGATGCCGACGTTGATGGCCGGGCGGACGCCGGAGTAGAAGAGGTCGGCCTCGAGGAAGATCTGCCCGTCCGTGATGCTGATGACGTTCGTCGGGATGTACGCCGACACGTCGCCGGCCTGCGTCTCGATGACCGGCAGCGCGGTGAGCGAGCCGCCCGACTTCGGGTCGCGGACGATCTCGTAGTCGCTCGCCTTCGCCTTGTCCGAGAGCTGCTGCTCGAGCTTCTTGATCTCGTCCTTCTTCTCGTCCTTGCGCGCCTGCTCGAGCTTCTCGAAGAGCGACGCGTCGATCATCTTCCAGAGCGAGTCCTTCGCCGAGTGCATCCCGTGCGCCCCGATGTGCGACTTGCCGTCGACGCCGCGGTACGCCGGATCGCCGCCCTCGATCTTCGTCCCCTTCTGCACGACGTAGAAGATGTCGGCCATCTTCGCCGCGCGCTCGAGGAGCCGGGAGTGCAGGTAGAAGACGTCGCCCGGGTACGCCTCGCGGCCCGGCGGGCGGCGGAGCAGGAGCGAGAGCTGGCGGTACGCGACCGCCTGCTTCGACAGATCGTCGTAGATGCACAGCGCGTGGCGCCCGGTGTCGCGGAAGTACTCGCCGATGGTCACGCCGGTGTACGGCGAGATGAACTGGAGCGGCGCGGTCTCGCTCGCGGTCGCGGCGACGACGATCGTGTACTCCATCGCGCCGTGCGCCTCGAGCTTGTCGACCACCTGGCGCACCGTCGAGAGCTTCTGGCCGATCGCGACGTAGACGCAGATGACCCCCTTGCCCTTCTGGTTGATGATCGCGTCGACGGCGACCGCGGTCTTGCCCGTCTGCCGGTCGCCGATGATGAGCTCGCGCTGGCCGCGGCCGACCGGGATCATCGCGTCGATCGCCTTGATGCCGGTCTGCATCGGCTCGGTGACCGGCTGGCGCTGGATGATGCCGGGCGCCTTCACCTCGACGCGGCGGCGCTCCTTCGCGTCGATCGGCCCCTTGCCGTCGATCGGCATGCCGAGCGCGTTGACCACGCGCCCGAGGGTCGCCTCGCCGACGGGCACCTCCATGATGCGCCCGGTCCGCTTCACGGCGTCGCCCTCCTTGATGAGGCTCGTGTCGCCGAAGATGGCGGCGCCGACGTTGTCCTGCTCGAGGTTCAGCACGAGCCCCATGAGGCTCGCGCCGTCCGAGCCGGTGAACTCGACGAGCTCACCGGCCATGGCGCGGCTCAACCCGTGCACGCGGGCGATGCCGTCGCCGACCGTGAGCACGGTGCCCGTCTCGGCGACCTGAGCTGCCTTGTCGATATTCTGGATTTGCTTCTTGATGATCTGGGAGATCTCTTCGGCGCGGAGCTGCATGCGGAGTCCTCTGTCGGGAGACGCTTGGGCTTCGGAATCTACGTCGTCAAGGTCGAGGGGCCAGCGAGCGCGGGCCGGGACCTATCGTGAAACAGGGGTGCGCGTTCGCGCCCCCTCAGGTTCGGAGCAGGTTGTCACGGAAGCTCGACAGCCGGGTCCGGAGGCTGCCGTCGATCACCTGGTCGTCGATCTGGGTGACCACGCCGGCGATGAGCGAGGGATCCTGCTTGTGGGTGATCGAGATCTTCTTGCCGGTCGCCTTCTCGAGCTCGGCCCGGAGCCGGTCGAGGTACGCGTCGCTCAGCGGGCCGGCGCTGGTGACGAAGGCGCGGGCGAGGTTCTGGTCCTGATCGACGAGCCGCGCGAGCTGCCGGGCGATCTCGGGCAGCGCCGCGAGCCGACGCCTCCGCGACAGGAGCCGGAGCGTGCTCTGCGTCACCTCCGACAGGCCGGCGCGCGCGCAGAGCTCGCGGAGCAGCGCCTCGCGCTGGGCCTCCGGGACGAGCGGGTCGTCGAGCACGAGGCGGAGCTCCTCGCTCGCCGAGTACATCGCGCTGGCGTCCTGGAACTCCCTGGCGAGGGTCGAGAGGTTCCCGTTCTCCTTGCCGATCTCGAAGATCGCGCGCCCGTAGCGCCGGGCCACGGCCTCGTAGCTCATCTCGCTGCTCCGGTGGTCTGGGGTCCGCGGGCGGCGCCGGAGGAGACGGCCGCGGGGATGGCCTTCAGGTACTCCTCGGCGACCCGGTCGTGGTCTTCCTTGCCGACGCGCTGACGGAGCAGCTGCTCGGCGGCGGCGACGGCGCCCTCCACCGCCTCCTGGAGGAGCATGGCGCGCGCCTCCTTGAGCTCCTGCTCGATGCGGAACTCGGCGTCCTTCCGCATCCGGACGCGCCGCTGCTCGGCCTCGGCGAGCACGTGGGCCTTCTCGCGCTCGGCCTGCGCCGCGTGCTCGGCCTTGAGCTCCGCGAGCGTCTCCTCGAGCCGCGTGAGCTTGTCCTCGTACTGGTCGAGCCGCTTCTCGGCCTCCTCCTTGAGGCGCGAGGCGTTGTCGAGCTCCGCCATGATCGTCTGCTTGCGCTTCTTCAGCGCCTCGGCGATCGGCTTCCTCCCGAAGCGGACGATGATGAAGGCGAGGAGCCCGAAGTTCAGGAGCGAGGCGAGGAACGGCGGCGGCTGGTTCCTCGGGTCGCAGGGGTTCTGCTCGTTGTGGTAGCGCCAGAGCAGCGAGTGGATGCCGCCCTTGCCGGCCGCCTCGTTGTTCACGCCGATGAGCCCCTGCCACCAGTTCACGTGCGGCGGCGGATCGGTCGGGCCGTGGCCGGGGCAGTGCGCCTCGTGCCCGTGGGACGCGGGCTCGGCCTCGGGCGCGTGCGCGGCGCGCCCGTGGGCGCCGGGCTGACCCGGCAGCGCCTGCATCCGAAGCCCGCCGTGACCCGGGGGAAGCTGGCGGCCGCCCGGCCCGATCGGGCGGCCGGGCTGCACCTCCCGCGAGCGGGGGGGCATCTGGTGCGGGTTCGGCCGGGCGGCCCCGTGCGGGGCCGGCTGGGCCGCCCCGACGGGCGGGTGCCCCGGCGGCATGGCCGGCTGCGCCTCCGGCTGCTGCGCGAGCGCGGTGCCGGCGGTGAGCGCTGCGGTAAGGCCGAGCGCGAGCGAGGTGCGGCGGGTCGGCTTCACTGGCGCACCTCCCGGCCGATCATGCTCGCGGCGATCTCCGCGGCGAGCGCGGGCTGGGCGGCGGCGAGCTCGCCGCGCATGCGGGCGACCTCGGCCGCGATCTTCGCCTTGCCGTCCTCGAGGATGCGGGCGGTCTCGGCCCGGGCCTCGGCCATGATCTGCGCCTCGAGCTTCGCGGTCTCGGCGCGGAGCCGCTCCCGCTCCACCCCGGCCTCGCGCCGGACCTTCTCGATCTCGGCCTCGTAGCGGGAGAGCAGCTCGCCTGCCCGCTCATCCATCTCGCGGGCTTCCCGCTTGGCGCCGTCGGTGCGCCGCTCGCGCTCCTCGAAGACGCGGAGCAGCGGATCGAACAGCAGCGGCTTGAGCACGACGATGAACGTCGAGAACAGGACAACCTGCGCCAGGAACGTCAGATCGAAATCGACGGAGATGGCGCCGGACGCGAGGAGGGGTTGCATTGCGTTCGGATTCACGGGTGCAGGTTCGGCGACGAGGGGCGCGCGAGCGGGAGCTGCTCGCTGCCAGGCGCCCCCGGGGGGCGTTTTCGCGCGCCGGCATTAGCACGTGTCACTCAAAGCTGGAAGGGATCTCGGCAGGGCGGCCGCGCGCGCTCTTCCAGCGCGTGCGGTGTGCTCTTCTTCGGCGCGCTGCGCGCTCTTCCAGCGCGCGCAGCGCCCCTAAAGGCTCGCGAGCGAGCGCAGGATCTCCTCGAGCCCCTCCTCGAGCGCGGCGGCGGTCGCGCGTCGCGACGTGGGCGGCGCGCCGTCCTCGTCGCGGATGGCCTCGGCCGCCCGCGGGTTGCGGAACCAGTCCTCGTCGAAGCGCTCGATCATGTCGCGCCGATCGCGCGCGCCGAGGAGCGCCCCGGCGAGCCGGACGGCCGCGTCCGGCTCCAGCGCCGGGAGGACGCCGGCGAGCGCGCCGGGGATGGGCGCGCCGAGCGCGCGCGCGGTCGCCTCCTCGAAGCGGTCGCCGCGATCGCGCGAGGACCGGAGCAGGACGTGCTCGCCTCCGTCGTGGCCGGCGCGGAACACGAGCGAGGCCCGCGCGGCGTCGAGCCGGAGCGAGAGGAGCAGGCCGCGCGCGGTCGCGCGCGCCTGATCGAGCGCGCGCCCGCGGCCGAGCCCGAGCGCGCGCGCGCAGAAGACGGGATCGGCGACGAGGCCGCCGAACAGGGCGGCGCGGCGCGCTCGCCGGAGATCGAACGGCGCGTGGGCGAGCGCGAACGACCCGCCGCCCGAGGCGAGCGCGAGCGCCGCGCCGAAGCGGGCGAGCGCGCGGGCGAAGGAGGCCGCGCCGAGCGGCCGCGGCAGCGGACCGAGATCGATCGCGAGCCCCTCGGTGAGCGGCGTCGCGCGGAACAGCTCCTCGATCCATCGGGGCGTGAGCCGCGCCGGCCACCCCGACGCGGCGTCCCGGCCGACGGCGCGCCCGAGCGCGTCGTGCCAGGTCGGCGCGCGCTCGAGCAGCGACTCGGTCCGGCGGAGCAGCGCCTCCGCGGCGTCGAGCACGGCGTCGGGCGGATCGCCGGGGATCTCGACGGCGCGGAGGCTCCCCTCCGCGAGCCGCCGCGCCGCCTCGTGCCGCCGCTCGACCAGGATGCGGGCGGCGTCCGCGACCGCCCCGGCGCCGCGGGCGAGCGCCTCGGCGAACCTGTGCCGCCCGGCGTCCGTCGGATCGGCGAGCAGCCCGAGGCGGGCCTCGCGCGGCGACATCCGCGCCGGCTCGGGCAGGTCGATCGCGATCGACGCCGCGTGCCAGGCCGCGGCGAGGCGGACGCGATCGGCCCAGACGACCCGCTCCAGCGTGAGCGCGTGGACCCAGTCCGCGAGCGGCGCCGCGAGCCCGGTCGGATCGGGCGGCGCGGGCGGCCGCGGGCTCGCGATGCCGAGCTCCGCGCCGAGGCCGGGGGTCTGCCCGGTGAGCTCGAGGTAGGTGGTCCGTGAGCTCACGCGCCGGAACGGCTCGAGCGGATTCCTGAGCCGGGCCGCGGCCTCGGCGGCGCCCGGGCTCTCCGGGTCGACGTCGGCCGGCGCCGGCGCGCGGTGGAGGTCGCGCACCGCCGCGCGCCACGCGCGCGCCGCGCGGGCGACGTCGCGATCGAGGCGGAGCAGATCGAGGTCCATGGCCGCCTACCCGTGCACCACGGGCGCCGCCCCGAGGCGCCCGGCGATCTCGCCCTCGGCGCGCGCGAGCTCGGCCAGCCGGGCTCGCGTCGCGCCCTCGTCGCCCGCGACCTCGATGGCGAGGTCGACGAGGGTCCGGTAGTGCCGGGCCTCCGACGCGAAGAGCTCCTCGTAGAACGGCGCGAGCTCGTGCGCGCGCGCCGCGAGCCCGTCGGCGAGCAGCCGGAAGCGCTCGCAGGAGCGCGCCTCGATGATCGCGCCGACGAGCAGCCGATCGATGAGCGCGGCCCGCGCGTTGCGCGCGCAGGTGCTCGAGGCCGCCTTGCGCAGCTCGCTGGCGTACACGTCGGTCTCCGGCTTGCCGAGCGTGAGGCCGCGCTGCTCGATGACGTCGAGCAGCGCGCGGAAGTGGCGGAGCTCCTCCTCGGCGAGGTCGACGAGCGCGCGCGCGAGGCGCGGGATCGACGGCCAGCGCGCGGCGAGCGACAGCGCGTTGGACGCCGCCTTCATCTCGCAGTGGGCGTGATCGGTCAGGAGCGCCGGCAGATCGGCGAGCGCCACGTCAGCCCAGCGGGGGTCGGTCGGTAGGGTCAGGCACAGCACGCACCGCCGACCTAGAGCAAGCGCGGCGCGGCGAGAAGGGGCCCTAGAACCCCTCGGACGACGCGCGGGTCAGCCCGCTCGACTCCAGGTGGTAGGCGAGCCCGAAGACGATCGTGGTCGGCCCGTCGCTGGAGAGCGCCCGCCGCGCGCTGGCCTCGACGGAGAACTGCGTGCCCACGTACGCCACGCCGAGCGAGAGCGCGTGCTGCCCGGCGCCCTGATCGAAGCGGTAGCCGGCGCGGAGCGGGAAGTGGTCGCCGGCGAGGTACTCGCCGCCCGCCATGATGCGGTACGTGGCGTCGGTGTAGGAGTTGAAGTCCACGAGCCCGTCGACCTCGATCGAGAAGTCGCGCGTGCCGAGCCCGACCCCTCCGCCGACGGTCGTGGGGAGCAGCCCGTGGTCCGGATAGGAGAGGTTCTGTCCGACGACCGCGATGTACAAGGAGTCGGTCGGCCTGACGGTGAGCGCGGCGTCGAACGTGAACGCGTTGACGAAGGCGTGCCGGCCCATGTTGCCCGCCTCGTCGACGTCGCCCTTGTCCCTCAGGCCGCCCGAGAAGAGGCTGTCGCCGAGGCCGCCCTCGGTCCGCTTCCCCTCCTGGGTGATCCTGGCGTAGCGACCGGCGAGCCCGACGAAGACGCGCTCGGTGAGCGGGTAGGCGAGGCCCATCCGCGCGTCGAGGTAGGAGCGCCTGAGCCCGCCCTTCCCCATGTCGACCCAGCCGCCGACGGCGGAGATGGCGCCCGCGAGCCTCCCCGTGACCGAGTCGGCCACGACGCCGCCGAGGACCAGCCGATCCGCGTCGGGGCTCCACTGGCTGATCGCCTGCAGGTGGTAGACGCGCGTCTCGACCAGCGCGGACGGATTCACGAAGATGGCCGACGTCCCGTTCCCGAGGGCGCGCAGCGCGCCGCCGAAGGCGGCGGCGCGGGGCGTCTCGTTCTCGCCGTAGGCATAGGCGACCTGCGGCGGCAGCTCCTCGGCCGCCGCCGGCCCCGCGGCCAGCGCGAGCGCGCCCGCGAGCGCCACGGCCCTGGCCCGCACGGAGGTCGAGGATGGCGCCCGGCCCGACGACCGCTCCGGCCGCGGAGTCAGGAGTGCCCCCATTGTCAACCGGATCCCCAACGGCATCGCCTCGCCATACCCCAGACCGGGGCCATGGGGCCAAGTTCTCGAACCGTCAAAAATTGCTCGCCGTCGGTCGCTCTGTGCTGGACGGCCTCCGTTTTTCTCAAAAACCTGGAAACCGAGCCGGCTCTACCCTCTTGACGACGAGATGAGCGGGGTTTGCTCTGCGTTCCAGGGCGCATCGCCAAAATCGCCGAGCCGCGTCGGGGGTTTTGGCGGCGGGGTTCCGGGGGGGCCCTGCTGGACCGACGCGAAGCCGATTTCGCAGTGCGGCATGGCATGAATTTACATCAACGATATTCGATACTTGAGTCAGGTTTCGCAGTTGGGGATAGACGCCCGGACTCACCCGGTGCTACCTCGGATTCGTCCTCGGGGCGGTCCGATGCCGCCACCGGGTCCTCCACGGGTGACCCCGAAAGGGGCTCTGCGGGCTACCGAGCTCTGTGAGGCGGTATGGGGGACGGCTGTGCCGATCTGTCTTCCAATGCGATGGACCTCGACGCGACGGTTGCACCCCCACCTCCTACGGCGCGCTTGGCTGGAGCCGAGCCGAAGGCCGGAGCAAGGGGGCCGTATTTTCACCCGCATCCAGGAGGATGCAGGCGGACGATTTTCCGAGGGCGAAGCGGCCGTGGGCGGACTGTTGAAAAGTCGACGAGCGCTTCGAATACATTCAGAATAACCTAACAATCTCCAGCAGTTAGAGGCGAGACCTCGCTGGGAGACCTGTGGATAAGTTGGGGGCGGCAGTTTCTTTTGGCCGCCCCCGAAACCTATTTTCGTGGAGCGGACTCCAGAGCTGCGATGACGATTCCGAAACACGAGCCGCGCGAGATCTTCGATCGTGCGATCGAGCATACGCGGGCCCTGTCCCCCGCAACTTTTGATCAGTGGTTCGGGGGGGTTCAGTTCGATGACCTGACCGACGGCGTGCTCACGCTTCGTGTCCAGAACGAGTTCGTGCTCGAGTGGGTCAGGGACAACTTCCTGCCTGCGCTGACGGACAAGATTCGCGAGCTCACCGGCTGGTCGGTCCAGGTGGCGTGGACGGTCGACCAGCACCTCGACGCGCCGGTGGCCAAGCGGGTGGAGCTCACCCCGGTGCGCCCGCGGGCGCTCGTGGTGCGCCCGACGATGACCGCGCCCGCCCCGCCGCCTCGCCCGGAGCCGCCGGTCCGGCGCGTGTCGCCGCTGCCGGACGATCTCAACCCGAAGCACACCTTCGCGAGCTTCGTCGTGGGCCCGTCCAACCAGCTCGCCCACGCGGCCGCGATCGCGGCGGCGGGCGGCGGCGGCCGCCGGTACAACCCGCTCTTCATCTGCGGCGGGACGGGGCTCGGCAAGACCCACCTCATGCACGCGATCGCGCACCGGGTCTTCGAGGGCCGGCCGGACGCGCGGATCATCTACGTTTCGGCCGAGAAGTTCACGAACGACTTCATCACGGCCATCCAGCACCACCGGATGGACGAGTTCCGCGCGCGGTACCGATCGAACTGCGACGTGCTGCTCGTCGACGACATCCAGTTCCTGGCCGGGCGCGAGCAGACGCAGGAGGAGTTCTTCCACACGTTCAACGCGCTCCACGCGCTCGACCGGCAGATCGTGGTGACGAGCGACAAGTACCCCCAGAACCTCGAGCGCATGGAGGAGCGCCTCGTCTCGCGGTTCTCCTGGGGGCTCGTCGCCGACATCCAGGTGCCGGAGCTGGAGACGCGCGTCGCGATCGTCCGGAACAAGGCGGCGCTCGAGGGCATCGCGCTCACGGACGACGTGGCGCTCTACCTCGCGCAGATGGTCCGCTCGAACGTCCGCGAGCTCGAGGGGACGCTGATCCGGCTGGCGGCCAAGAGCTCGCTCACGGGCCGCCCCGTGGACCTGCCGTTCGCGCGCGCCGAGATCACGGCCACGTCGCCGCCGCGGGCGCAGATGATGAGCGTCGAGGACATCCAGCGCGCGGTGTGCCACCACTTCCACCTGCGCTCGATCGACCTCACGTCGAAGGACCGCCACAAGAGCGTCGCCTTCGCGCGCCACGTCGCGATGTACCTCTGCAAGCAGCGGCTGAAGTGCAGCTTCCCGGAGATCGGGCGGGCCTTCGGCAACCGCGATCACACGACCGTGATGAGCGCCGTCCGCAAGATCGAGGCGCAGCGCGACTCCGACCCCCAGGTCCGCGCCCACCTCGAGGCGCTCGAGAAGAAGCTCGCCGACGAGTAGCAGACGCCGGCCGGGCGATCAGAGCCCGGCCAGCGCGGCGCGCGCGTCGCCGGCGACGAGCTCGTTGCCGTACGCGGCGGCGAGCTCGATCACCTCCGCGAGCTCGCGCCGCGCTTCCTTGATCATGCCCCGGTGTGAGAGGAGCGCGCCGAGCAGGTACCGGGCCTCGAGGGCGTCGGTCCGGTAGGCGCGCGCGTCGGCGTAGCGCACGAGCTCGCGCAAGAGCTCCTCGGCGCCGCTCGCGCCGCTCAGCCCGTCGAGGTAAGCGAGGTGCGCGCGGTTGATCGCGACGAGGCGCTCGTGGCCGCTCTCCTCCGCGAGCTCCCTCGACTCGGTGAGCGACGCGTGCGCGCGCGGCAGATCGCCGAGCCGCCGGCTCGCGTCGCCGAGGTTGTGCAGCGCCGCGGCGGTCTCGAAGCGCAGGCCGGCGGACCGGGCGATGTCGACGGCGCGGGCGGAGGCCTTCACGGCCGCCTCGAAGTCGCGGCGGAAGACGTGCACGAGGACGCGCTGCTTCTCGCGCTCGCTCGCCGCCGCGAGATCCCCCGGGTCGCCGAGCGCCTCCGCGCGATCGAGGGCGCGGAGCGCCGCCTCGATGTCGCCCATCGCCGCGCGCGTCTGGGCGACCGTGAGCAAGAGCCGCTCGTCGTCGAGCTCGCCCGCCGCCTCGAGCTGCTCGATCGCGCGGGCCGCGCGGGAGAAGTCGCCCGCGCGGACGCCGATCTCCGCCTCGCAGGCGAGCGCCTTCTCGCGGAGGTCCTCGCGGCCGCCGGCGAGGGCGTAGGCCTCCTCGAGCCTCGCGTACGCCTCCGCGAAGAGATCCACCGCGCCGAGGGCGCGCGCGGCGTCGACGCGCGCCGAGAGCCTCTCCTCCAGGGTGCCGGCCTCGTCGATGCGCCGGACCGCGCGGGCCGCGACGTCGCCGAGATCCGGGGCGGAGCGCACGCGCACCACGACGTCGGCGAGCGCGCTGAGCCACGCGGACAGCTCGGCCGGCGGGCGGCGATCGTGATCGCCGAGATCGAGCGCCTGGAAGATGAGCCGGAGCGCCGGCTCGAGCTGGCTCGTGCGGATCTTGTGGAGCGCGGCCCGCGCGTAGAACGTGGCCGCCCGGTCGCGATCGCCGGCCTGGTAGAAGTGCTGGCCGATGCGCTCGGCGTGCTCGGCGCCGTCCTCGCCGACGACCGCGACGTACGCCGCCGCGGCCGCGTCGTGCAGCTCGCGGCGGAGCTCCGGCGGGATCGCGTCGAGGACGATCTCGCCGTGCATGGGCGACGCGAAGCTCGCCTGCGCGGGGCCCTTGAGCCGCAGGAGGTCGCGGGCCGCGAGGCCGGAGATCGCCCGGTTCACGTGCGAGACCTTCTGCTGGAGGAGGGCCGCGAGGACCTCGGTCGGCACCGGATCGCCGAGGATCGCCGCGGCCTGGAGCACGGCGCGGTCGCCCGGATCGAGCCTGCGCACCCGGGTGGCGATGAGGGTGCGCAGCGAGCGCGGCACCGCCGACGCCCCGTCGAGGCGCGCCTTCACGACGCCGCCGACGACGCTGAGCGCGCCGGAGTCGAAGAGCTCCTTGATGAGCTCCTCGAGGAAGAGCGGGTGCCCGCCGGCGCGGCCGCGGCAGAAGGCGAGCACCTCCGGCGGCAGGAGGGACGCGCCGACGCGCGCCGAGATGAGCCGCGCGCTGTCGCTGTCCGAGAGCTCCCCGAGCCGCAGCTGGTAGAAGTGGGGGTGCGTCGAGAGCGGCGGCGGCGGGTCGCCGCGCGTCGCCAGGAGCAGCATGGCGCGGAGCCCGCCTGCGCGGCCCGCGGTGACGAGCAGGGTCTCGGCGGTGAGCTGATCCATCGCCTGCGCGTCGTCCCAGGCGAAGCAGTGGAGCCGGTCCTCGCAGAGGCTCTGCACCATCCGCGGGAAGGCGGTGCGCAGGATCGCGGTCGTCCCCTGCGGCGCCCGCTGGTCGTCCTGGGGCGCCGCGCCGAGCTGGCCGAGCACGGCGGCGGACTCGTCCTCGCGCAGGCCGAGCGCCCTGAGCCGCGGGAGCACCGCGCGGATGCGCTCCTCGTCGTCCCCCTCCTGGATGCCGCAGAGCACCTGCAGCATCGCGGTCAGCCCGCTCCACGGCACGTCGGCGCCGTTGTGCGGGCACGAGGCGACGTAGAACCCGACGTCGTAGTTGCCCTTCGAGAGCCGCCGCTCCATCTCCGCGAGCAGCCGCGTCTTGCCGATGCCGCGCTCGCCCTGGAGGACGGCGATCTGCGCCCGCTTCCTGGTGGCCGCGGCGAGGATGTCGCCGAGCTGCTTGAGCTCGTCGCGGCGGCCGACGAACCGGCCGTAGGCGCCGTCCGGCGGCTGCGCGGAGGTGACCACCCGCCCCCCATCGGGCGCGGTCCGGCCCGCGCCGGGCAGCTCCTCGGTCGTGAGGGCGCTCTGGAGCACGCGCCCGGTGAGGTGCGAGACGGCGACCTGCGACTCGGTCGCGCGGGCGAGCGCCTGGGCGGAGGCGATGAGCGACGTGAGCCGCTCGTCCCGGACCGGGGCGCCGGCGCCGTCGACCAGGATGCGGGCGAGGTGGACGCCGGCGGAGACCGACGCGCCGCCGCCGCGCGAGCGCAGGATCACGAGCGCGGCGCGCACCGCGGCCTCGGTGTCGCGGCCGTCCGCGTCGCCGAGCCCGAAGATGGCGACGAGCTGCGACGCCTCCTGCTCGAGCAGCAGCGCGCCGTAGCGCGCCAGCACCGCGCGGGCCCGCTCGATGCGCCGCGCGGCGTCCTCCTCCGGGCCCGTGAAGATGAGCACGAGCGCCGTGACCTCGCGCCGCTCGCCGAGCCCGCGCGCGGCCTGGCCGCCGTCCGATCTCTCGAGCAGATGGAGGATCCCCGACGCGGTGCGGGAGCGCGTGCTCGTGGTGTGCGGCACCTCGACCGGCGTGCGCTCGTTGGCCCCGAGCGGCTCCTCGCCGAGCGCGGCGCCCGCCTCGAGCGCGGCGCCCGCCTGCTCCTCGTGGAACGGCGAAAGGAACTCGGCCAGCTCGTTGGCCCCGAACCGCTCGCCGGTCGCGTAGAAGAAGCCGAGCAGCGCCTCGTGCAGCCGCCCGGCGTCGGGGAACCTGTCGTCGGCGTTCCTCGCGAGCATCGTGCTCACGATGTCGACGAGCGGCCGCGGCACGTCCGGGCGCACGAGCTCGAGCGGCGGGTACTCGCTCGCCTGCAGCCTGCGCATCACCTCGAACGCGGTCGGCGCCGCGAACGGGTTCGAGCCGGCGAGCATCTCGTAGAGCACGGTCCCGAGCGAGAAGAGGTCGCTCCTGCCGTCGATCGCGTCGGCGCGCGACTGCTCGGGGCTCATGTACGCGAGCTTCCCGCGGATCCTCCCGGCGCGGTTCTCGCCGATCTCCTCCTCGGTCATCGACTGCGAGGCCTTCGCGATGCCGAAGTCGGTGACCTTCACCTCGCCCTCCCAGGAGAGCAGGATGTTCTGGGGCGAGATGTCGCGGTGGACGATGCCGAGGGGGCGCGACTGCTCGTCGCGGCGCCTGTGGGCGTGGTCGAGCGCCTTCGCGATCTCGGCCGTCAGGAAGACGGCCATGCCGAGCGGGATCGGCCGCTTCGCCCTGCGGCAGCGGGCGAGCAGCGTCGCCAGGTCGAGCCCGGGGACGTACTCCATCGCGATGAAGTAGCTGGTCGGATCGCCGTTCGGGTGGTCGACGCGGCCGAGGTCGAACACCTGCACGATGTTCGCGTGTGACAGGCGCACCGCGAGCTTGGCCTCGTGCACGAACATGTCCACGAAGCGCCCCTGCTCGGCCAGCCTGGGCAGGATGCGCTTGATGACGAGGATCTTCTCGAACCCCTCGACGCCGAAGCTCTTGGCCTTGAAGACCTCGGCCATGCCGCCTTCGCCCAGGCGCTCGAGCAGGCGATAGCGTCCGAAGGTCTCGTTCAGCATCGTCCCGTCGACGCCCCGCGCAGCCGGGGGGGGCTGCACGCTGGGCGCTCACCTCCGGGGCCTGCGTTCCGGCGAGCCCCCTTTGTGGCTCGCCCGCACTTCAGCCCCTCCGGGGAGCGCCCAGCGTGCAGCACCACCGGCAGCCGTTCGCCTACAGCGAGCGCGGCGCTCCGGAGGGGGCGGCCCGCGCGCGGCGCGCGCGCCGCTCCTTCCTCCCCGGCTGCGTCGCCCGGCCGCGCGTCACGTCTCAATGGCCTTGCTTGCGCCGGCGTCATCGTCCCCTCCATACATCGACTCCGCGATCCGGAACGCAGCCCCCTCCAGGCGCGCGTACGCGGCCCGGAGCGTGTCGAGGTCGCCGCCGCCGTCGAGCAGCTTGCGCAGCGCGGCGCACTCGGCGTGGACCTCGCCGAGGAGCTCGGCGTCGAGCAGATCTCCATAGCCCTCGAGGGCCTGCTCGGTCGTGTAGACGAGGGTCTCCGCCTGGTTGCGCAGCTCGGCGAGATCGCGGCGGAGCGCGTCGGTCTCCTTGAACCGCTCCCCCTCCGAGACGAGCTGCTCGACCTCGTCCGGCGTGAGGCCGCTCGTCGGGGTCACCCGGACCTCCTGCACCCGCCCCGTCCCGAGATCGCGCGCCTCGACGCGGACGATCCCGTTCTCGTCGATGCGGAAGGTGACCTGGATCTTCGGCAGCCCGCGGGGCGCGGGCGGGATGCCGGTGAGCTCGAAGCGGGCGAGGCTCCGGCAGTCCGCGGCCATCTCGCGCTCGCCCTGGAGCACGTGCACGGGGACGAAGCTCTGGTTGTCGACGCTCGTCGTGAAGATCTCGCTCTTCTCGGTCGGGATCGTGGTGTTCCTCGGGATGAGCTTGTACATCACGCCGCCGCCGGTCTCGACGCCCAGGGACAGCGGCGTCACGTCGAGGAGGAGCACCTCGTCCACGTGCCCCGAGAGGGCGGCGCCCTGGAGCGCCGCGCCGACCGCGACGACCTCGTCGGGGTTCACCCCCTTGTTCGGCTCCCGGCCGAAGAAGTCGCGCACCGCCGCCTGCACGGCGGGCATCCGCGTCATGCCCCCGACGAGGACCACCGTGTTGACCGCCGAGACGGGGATCCTCGCGTCCGCGAGCGTCGCGCGGCAGACGTCGATGGTCCGCCGGACGAGGCTCTCGCAGAGCATCTCGAGCTCGTTGCGCCGCATCGACCGCTCGAGGTGGAGCGGCCCGCCGCTCGGGCCGACGGCGATGAAGGGGATGTTGATCTCGGTCTCGAGCGACGACGAGAGCTCGTGCTTGGCCTTCTCCGCGGCCTCCTTGAGGCGCTGCAGCGCCATGCGGTCCCGGCGCAGATCGATGCGGTGCGCGCGCTCGAACTCGTCGGCGAGCAGATCGATGAGCCGCTGGTCGAAATCCTCCCCGCCGAGGTGGGTGTCGCCGCCGGTCGCCTTGACGCTGAAGACCCCGCTCGCGATCTCGAGGATCGAGATGTCGAACGTCCCACCGCCGAGGTCGTACACGGCGATCGTCTCGGCCGTCGCCTTGTCGAGGCCGTAGGCGAGCGCCGCGGCGGTCGGCTCGTTGATGATCCGGCGCACCTCGAGCCCGGCGATCCGCCCTGCGTCCTTCGTGGCTTGCCGCTGCGCGTCGTCGAAGTAGGCCGGGACGGTGATGACCGCCTCGGTCACCGGCTCACCGAGGAACCGCTCGGCGACCTCCTTCATCTGGCCGAGGATCATCGCGGAGATCTCGGGGGGCGAGTAGCTGCGCCCCTTGACCTCGACCCACGCGTCGCTGTTCTGCGCCTCCACGATCTTGTAGGGGGCGAGCTGGATCTGCTTGCTCACCTCGGGCGCGTCGAACTTGCGGCCCATCAGCCGCTTCACCGCGTAGACGGTGTTCTGCGGGTTCGTGACCGCCTGGCGCCGCGCGACCTGGCCGACCAGGCGCTCGCCGCTCGCCGGGAAGCCGACCACGGAGGGGGTCGTGCGGGCGCCCTCGGCGTTCGGGATCACCCGCACGTCGTTCGCCGAGGCGACGCCTGCCCCTTCCACGACAGCCACACACGAGTTCGTCGTCCCGAGATCGATGCCGATCACCTTCCCCATATGCGGCGAAAGATACTACAGGCCTGGATGCTCTCTGGGTGGGGAGACGCGCCTCGCGTCCGCGATATTTGAGGAGGGGTGCGGCGAGGCGGCGCGCCACGGCAGATCCCGGAGGGGACCAGCACCGTGTTGCGCATGAGGCAGGGGGGTGTGCGCCGGGAGGGATGGGCGCGCGGCGCCGCGCCGGACGCTCAGCTCGCCGCGGGCGCGGGCTCGGCGGGCGGCCCCTTCGAGACGACGACCATGGACGCGCGGATCAGGTAATCGCCCAGGATGTACCCCGGCTGGACCTCCGCGATCACGACGCCGGCCGGGTGCTCGGTCGACTCGAGCTGCTGGATGGCCTCGTGCACGCTGGGGTCGAACGGCTTGCCGACCGCGGGGATGCGCTTGATGCCCATGCGCTCGAGCGTGTCGAGGAACTGCTTGAGGACGATGCGCACGCCGTCGGCCACCGACTTCGCGTCGGGGGCGTTCTCCGCGTGGATGGCGGCGCGCTCGAGGTTGTCGAAGACCGGCAGCAGATCCTTCAGGATCGTCTCGCGGCCGCGGCGCTGCGCCTCGTCGATCTCGCGCCGCGAGCGCTTGCGGAAGTTGTCGAAATCGGCGGCGGTGCGCAGCAGCTGCTCGCGCATCCGCGCGGCCTCGGCCTGCGCCTCGCCGAGTTTGTCTTCGAGTGTGGGGGCTCGCTCCTCCGCGGGCTCGGCGCGCTCCGCGGGCGCCTCCGCCGTCTCCCCAGCCTCGTAGTTCGCCCCATTTTGTTCCGGATCGCTCATGGCCCGCGGCACTATAACCAGCCGCGATCCGCTGGCAATCCGAAGGCCCGCGTCGGCCCGGTCGAGCGCCTCGGCGCCCTCGGGAGGCGACGGCCTGCCCGGGCTCGGGGGGGCTGCGCTCCGGGCCCGCCGCGGACATCCGCGCTCGGGCGCTCTGACCCGCGATTCGCCCGGGTCTCCGGGATCCGCGGCCGGCGGCTCATGGACCGTTTGCTCCGACCCCCTGCCCGGCGTTAGATCGCCCCCCATGAGCATCGCCACAGGCCCCGCCGGCGAACCCCAGCCGGCGAACGCTTCGACGTCCGGCGGCGCGCCTCTCCTCGCCGCGCAGAAGCATCTCCTCGGAAACTACCGCCAGCCCCCGTTCGTCCTCGATCGCGGCAGGGGGTGCGAGCTGTTCGACACGGAGGGGCGTCGGTACCTCGACATGGCCGCCGGCGTGGCGGTGACCTCGCTCGGCCACGCTCACCCGCGGCTCGTGGCGGCCCTCGCCGAGCAGGCGGGCCGGCTCATGCATGTCTCCAACTACTTCTTCAACGCCGAGAACCTCCGCCTCGCCGAGGAGCTCTGCGCGAAGACCGGCTTCGATCGCGCCTTCTTCTGCAACTCGGGCGCGGAGGCGAACGAGGCGATGCTCAAGCTCGCGCGCCGCCACTTCTTCAACCGGGGCGAGGCGGGGCGCTACCGGATCGTCGCGTTCGAGAACGCCTTCCACGGCCGCACGCTCGGCGCGATCGCCCTGACCGGGACGCCGAAGTACCGCGAGGGCTTCGGCCCCTCGCTCGAGGGCGTCACGCACGTGCCCTATGGAGACGTGGCCGCCGTGCGCGCCGCCATGGGCCCGGACGTCGCGGGGATCCTCGTCGAGCCGGTGCAGGGGGAGGGCGGCGTCCTGCCGGCCCCGCCCGGGTTCCTCGCCGAGCTGCGCCGCATCGCCGACGAGCACGGCGCGCTGCTGCTCCTCGACGAGGTGCAGACCGGCATCGGGCGCACGGGGCACTGGCTCGGCGCGATGCACGACGGCGTGGACGGCGACGCGGCGGCGCTCGCCAAGGGGCTCGGCGGCGGGTTCCCCATCGGCGCGCTCGTGCTGCGCGAGCGGCTGAACGGCGCGCTGCCCCCGGGCTCGCACGGCTCGACCTACGGCGGCAACGCGCTCGCGTCCGCCGCGGCGCGCACGGTGCTCGCCGTCGTCGAGGAAGAGAGGCTCTGCGAGGCCGCCCGGGCGCGCGGCGAGCAGCTCGGCCGCGGCCTCGCCGCGATCGCCGAGCGGCTGCCGAACGTGTGCGCCGGCGAGCGCGGGCGCGGCCTGCTCCGCGGGCTCATGCTCGCGCCGGGCGTCGATCCGCGCGCGGCGCTCGGCCGCGTGCGCGACCGGGGCGTGCTGCTCACGCTCGCGGGCAACAACGTGCTCCGGTTCACGCCGCCGCTGATCGTGACCGAGGCCCAGATCGAGGAGGCCCTCGCCGAGGTCGAGGCCGCGCTCGCCGAGATGCCGGTTGCGGGTTGAGGTGGTCGCCTCGCGAGCAGCCGGCCCCGACGTCGCTCCCCTCCCTTGCTCGGGCTGCAGCAAGCTGATCGATCCGCTCCGCGCGGGGCACGTCGCGATCTTCGACCTGCGCTTCCACTACTTCTGCAACACCCGGTGCCGTCACAGCTTCCTCGGGGAGGCGTCGCCGCAGCCGGGTGACGTCCGGCCTGCCGGCCTCGCCGGATCGGGCGCGCCGGCGCTCGGCGCGCCCCGGGCGCTCCCGGCGCCCGGCGGCGCCGGACCACATCCAGCCGCCCCGCGCGCCGAGCCCGCGCGGGCGGGCGCCGACGACGGCGTCGCTCGCCCCGCGGACCTGGACGCGCCGATCGTCGACGCGTTCCCGCCCGTGTCGCTCGACGAGCGGCTCCCGGAGCTGCCCGTCCTCGACGACGATCGCGCGCTGCTCGAGCCGATCGGCAACACGATCCTCTGCGAGGAGCCGCAGCGCCTCGAGGCCGCCGAGGCGCGGGACATCGGCGCGCTCCTGCTCGTGCTGGCGATCATCGCGGGGACGCTCGCCGTCGCGCTCACCCTCGCGGGAGACGCGAAGCTCGTCATCGGCGCCCGCATCGTGCTCGCCACGGTGAGCGCCGGGATGCTCCTCGGCCGCTCCGCCACGACCGCGCGCGACGCCACGGATCCGCACCCGGCGCCGATGCTCGCGCCCGTGCTGGGAGGCCTCGTGGCCGCCGTCTGGGCCCTCTTCGGCGAGGATCGCGCGCTGGCCGCGGAGGCGGCGTCGCTCGCGGGCGTGATCGCCACGGCGAGCGCCGTCAGCGCGTGGCTCATCGAGAGCGCGCGCCACCGCGTCTTCGCGGAGCGGTCCTGGATCGCCTCCGTGCTCTCCGCGCCGGCGCGACGGCCGCCGGAGGCGTGGGCGCCGAGCCAGGCGCCTGCCGACCGTGTCCCCCCGCGCGGTGACGACGGCCTCGCCGGCGGCGCGCTGGAAGAGCCCTACGCCGTGCGGCCTGGCGAGCTCGTCCAGGTGGACCCGGGGGAGATCGTCCCTGTCGATCTCGTGGTGACGGGCGGCGACGTCGAGGTGCTCCCCTGGATCGGCGCGACCACGCCGGCCCGCCGTCGCGACGGCGATCCGGTCATCGCGGGGGCCACCGTGGTCCGGGGCCGCCTCCTCGGCACCTGCACCTTTGCCGGCGGCGACCGCGCCGTCGCGCGCGTGCTGCTCGACCCTCGCCGTCGCGCGGACGCCCTCGCGCCCATCGCGCAGGCGTCGCGCGCGCTGACCGAGCGCTGGGCGATCGGCGCCGCGGCGATCGGCGCGCTGTCCGCGTTCGTCGCCGGGCGGGCTCCGGTCGAGATCGCGATGACGGCGGTCGCGGTGCTCGCCGCGCTCTCGACGGCGGTCACGGCCTCCATCGCGTCGATCCACGTCGCGCGGGGCGTCCTGCTCGGGTTGCGCCGGGGCATCGTCTACAAGAGCGCCGACGCCTGGGACCGCGCCGGTCGCGTCTCGGTCGCCGTGTTCTGCGCCCGCGGCACGCTGCTGCTCGGCGAGCCCGAGCTCGCGGAGCTCGAGGCGACCGGCCCGAAGCTCACGCCGGGCGACGTGCTCGCGCTCGCGGCCGGGGCGGAGCGCACCGAGGAGCACCCCGTCGCGACGGCGATCGTCCGCGCCGCGCGCGTCCGCGGCGTGCGGCCCGACGGCGTGCGCAACCCCAACTTCCATCCGGGCCTCGGCGTGATGGCCGTCACCTCGTCCGGCGAGGAGCTCTGCGTCGGCAACCGGGCGCTCATGCTCGAGCAGCGGATCTCGATCGCCGCGGCCGAGAGCCGCGTGGCCGAGCTCGAGGCGCTGGGCCGCACGGTCGTGCTCGTCGCGGTGGGCGCGCGCCTCGTCGGCCTCATCGGCCTGCAGGACGGGCTCCGCCCCGGGGCGCGGGCCGCCATCCAGCACCTGCTCGACGCTCAGGTCGAGCCCGTGCTGATGTCGGGCGACGCGCGCGAGACGTGCGAGGCGATCGGTCGCTCGCTCGACATCGAGCACATCCGCCCCGAGATCCTCCCCGCGGATCGCGGCGCGGAGGTGCGTCGCCTGATCGACGCGGGCACGAGCGTCGCCGTCCTCGGCCACGCGGGCGTCGACGACGCCGCGCTCGGCGCCGCGGACGTCTCCGTGGCCCTCGGCGCCGCCGGCTCTGCGCCGGCCGACTTCGCCGCGGTCCTCGCGTCCGACGACGTCCGCGACGCCGCCCTCTCCCTCGCGCTCGCCCACCGCACGCGCCTGGAGGCCCGCGTCGGCCTCGCGCTGAGCGTCGCCCCTGCGCTCGTCGGCTCCGCGGTCGTCTCCGCCCTCGTGCTCCCGCCGGCCTACGCCCCCATCGCGGCGCTGCTCGGCGGCGCGGTGGCGGTCGTCCACGCCCGTGCGCTCGACGCGAAGAGCTGAAGAGCGGGGCTCACCCGCTTCGGATACGGGCCCATCTCGACGTTTTCGGTGCTCAGCGCACTGGATGGAGTGCGCTTGCGCGCCGAAAACGCCGAGCTGGACCCGTCTCCTGTGCGGGTGACCCCCGCTCTGTTTGCGCCAGAGGTGGGGGGGACCGCGCTAGGCGATGCCGGACACGGGGGCGTCCTTGGCGTCGCGGCAGTCCGCGCAGACGCCGTACATCTCGTGCTTGTGCCAGTTCACCTCGAACCCGTACTTCGCGGCGATCTCGTCCTGGAGCGCCTCGATGCGCGGCTCCTCGAACTCGATGATCTTCCCGCAGCTGACGCAGATCAGGTGGTCGTGGTGCGCGCTGGCGTCGTCCGCCAGCTCGTAGCGGCTGAGGCCGTCGCCGAAGCGGCGCTCGGACGCCACGCCGCACTCCGCGAGCAGCTTGAGCGTCCGGTACACGGTCGCGTACCCGATGCCGCGATCCCGCGCGCGCACCTCCGTGAGGAGGTCCTCGATGGTCATGTGCGGGGCGCCCGAGAAGAACGTGTCGACGATCAGCCGGCGCTGTGCGGTCGACCGCAGCCCCTTCTTGGCCATGTACGCCTGAAGACGAGCGCGCAGCCGATCGAGGGCAACCTTGTCGACGTGGGTCACGCTGTGCCCCTCTTTGGCGATGACGGCCATGGCGAGTTTATCCCGTTCGCCGCGAAGCGCGTCAAGGCCAGCGGCCACGCCCGCCCGGCGCCCCGATGCCCCGCGGCGTTCGTCAGCCGCTCGCTGGCTCACTCACCGAGCTGTGCCAGGTAGCTGACCTGCGCGGCCGAGCCCCCGAGGGGGCTGAGGAGGGTGATCGGGGGCGCGACGAGCCCCGCCGCCGCTGTGTTGTCGATGACGACGTAATACAGGCCCGGGCGCAGCGCGTAGCGCCGCGTCTCGGTGAGCCCGGGCTGGAGCGGGCCGCCCGCGTGCACGGGGCCGGGCGGGGGGCCGAGGGGCTGGCCGGTCTGGTAGGCCTCTCGCCAGGCGTCGCCCGTCGGCTTGTCGACGACCATCACGTCCACCGGCGGGCCCTGCACGCTGATCTTGAGGTAGAGCGCCTGGTCCGAGTCGGCGATCTCGAACGGCCCGAGGAAGTCGCGCTGGTGCGCGTTCACCTCGACCACCTCGTTGGCGAACGTGTACCGCTCGTCGTCGTCGACCTGGAACGGGTGGTGCGGCCTGAGGGGCGGCATGAGGATCCCCAGCGTGAAATCCTTCCCCGTGTCCTCGTTGTAGAGCACCGTGAACCCGCGGGTCATCTCGCCGGCGACGATCTGGTTGCCGACGAGGTTGGCGAGCCCGCCGAACGGCGGGACGTTCGCCATCACATCGATGACGGGGTTCTCGACGTAGCCGAGCTGGAAGCTCGGCCCCTGCACGATCCGGTTGAGGCGCCCCCACACGTAGATGTCGTCCCCCGCGATCTGGAAGTCGGGCCGGTACTCGACGGACGTCGTGAGCGAGAAGCCCACCCGCTTGGCCGGCTGCAGGTAGCCGTACCCCGTCCCGGCGATGTGCACGGTGACCGTCTGGGCCGCGTCGTTGGTGTCGTACGAGCACTGCATCGGGAAGAACCGGCCGATGGCCGGCGACCTGTCCTGCAGGCGCAGCGAGACGCCGCTCTTCAGCATCTCGGGGCAGATCTTGCTGGCGCCGAAGTTCGAGAAGAGAAACCAGCGGAGGCCTGGGCTCGCGTTCACCGGGCCGCTGATGCAGGGGCAGCCGACGAACGTGAACGACAGCGCGATCGCGGCGAGCAGCAGGGGAGCGGGCGCGCTGGGCAGGGACGGTCTTCGTGCGGGCACGCGGGGTAACATAGCGGGTCGACCTCGGGGCGAGAGCGGCTTTGCTCCCGGGAGGGCTTCCCCTCCCGGATCAGCGCAACAGATGCCATTGGACGTCGGGGGTCACCTCCAGATGCAGGTGGTTTCTGTGCGCCCGGTCGTAGTTGGGGGTGAGGATCGACGTGAAGATGTGCTGGTCCGCGGCCTCGCACACGATGGAGCGCAGCTCGCGCGTCGCCGCGTCTGCGGCGGGGCCGCGTGCCCTCCGCCCCGTCGCGCCGCGCTTCCCGACCGCCCCGGTGCCCTCGCCGCACACCGGCGCGCCGCGCCTGCCGGCGAAGTCGCGCTCGACGTCGAGCCATCGCTCGGCGGGGTCGTCGGGGGCGCGCTTCTTGATGAACCTGTACGGGTCGATGGCGAGCCCGCCGGGGTGCCTCGTCGCGAGCTTGCCTTCCGGCCACATCCTCGACGGGGGCCGCCAGGCGGAGAACATCAGCACCTCGTCGATGTCGTGCACGCGCAGGATCTTGCTGAAGTCCGAGAGCGCGAGCGCGAGGCGGCAGTCGAAGACGTCGTACGGGTTCTCCGCGCGCCGGTGGGCCGGCAGGGCCGTCCGGTACAGGACCCCGCCGACGCCCTGCATGAGCCGCACCGGCGCGAGCACGCCGGGCGCGCGCCGCACCGGCTCGAAGGCGATCTTCCGCCGGACGAGCTCCTTCCGGCACTGCGCGGCGCTCATGGCCGCGTAGCGCGCCGACGGGTAGCTGGCCCAGTCCTGATGGAAGCGCACCTTCGGCTTTCCCTCGGCGCTGGGCGCCGCTGCGAGCGGAGCGAGCGCGAGGGCGAGCGCGCAGGCGGTGATGGCGTGACGTGCGGGCGGCATCGTTGCGGGTGGACGGGTCACGCCCGCGCCGCGCTGCCCGCTCCAGGGGAGGCGCCGGCGCGTCCGTGGACCCAGGGGAAACCCGGAAGAAAACGAACGGAAACGGAGACGAACGAACAAACGAGCAAACGAGCAAACGAGCAAACGAGCGCGGACGAACAAACGAGCGCGAACGAACAAACGAGGACGAACGACGACAAACGTCGGCGCCCGGCCGGACCCATCCTACCGCGCCATTTGACCGGACCGCGCGATCGCCTCAAAATAGTGACCTGTGCGCCCGTGGGCCCAGCGCCCGCTCGCGCGCCTTGACGTATGGAAGCGAAGGTCCGGTCCGAATGGCTTCCCGGTCCGGGCATGCCCGGGGCCAGGCAGCCACACGCGGCGCGGTCGCGCGCTGCACGCAGTCGCCATGGGTGATCTTTCCAATCGCGCTCGAAAGATCCTGTTCGCCGCGGTCACCGAGTTCATCGCGACGGGCGATCCCGTGGGCAGCAGGACGCTCGCGCGGAAGTACGGGCTCGATCTCTCGGCCGCCTCGATCCGCAACGTGCTCGCGGACCTCGAGGAGGCCGGTTACCTCCACCAGCCGCACACGTCGGCGGGGAGGATCCCGACCGATCGCGCGCTCCGGCTGTTCATCGACGCGCTCGTCGAGCTCCGGACGCTCTCGCCCGAGCAGCAGGCCGAGCTCAGCGCCCGCTTCGCCGAGATCTACGCGCTGGCGAGCGATCCGCTCCGCGAGACGGGGCGCTACCTCTCGGAGCTGTCCGGGGCCGCGGCGGTCGTCGCGGCGCCCCGCCCGGAAATCCGCGCCCTCTCGCAGCTGCGCTTCATCCCGACGAAGCCGGGGCAGCTGCTCGCCGTGCTCGTCTTCGCCGACGGCTCGGTGGAGAACCGCTTCATCTCGGTCGACGAGGTGATCGACGAGGCGGAGCTCACCCGGATCCACAACCTGCTCGCCGACGTCATCGAGGGGCGCACCCTCGGCGAGATCCGGGACCTGTTCGCCCGCCGCCTCGCGGACGAGCGCCTCCAGATCGATGCGCTGCGGCGCCGCGCCTTCGCGCTCGGCAGCAAGGCGATGGCCGACGTGGCGCGGCGGAGCGAGGTCGTCATCGAGGGGCAGAACCGCCTGATCGACCTACCGGAGTACGCCGACGTCGATCGGCTCAAGAAGCTGATGCGGGCGCTCGAGGAGCGCGAGGAGCTCGTCGATCTGCTCGACCGGACCCTGGCCGCCGGCGCGGGCGAGGTGACCGTCTTCGTCGGCAGCGAGGCGGGCGATCTGGGCGGAGGCCAGCTCAGCCTCGTCGCCGCGCCCTACATGGAGAACGGGCGCATCGCCGGGACCGTGGGCGTGCTCGGCCCGACCCGGATGGATTACGCGAAGGTGATGCCGCTCGTCGACGCCACCGCCGCGGCGATGAGCGAGGCTCGCGGCAAGGTCAAGTAGCGCCCTCGCCCTGGGCCTCGCGGAGCCGCTCGAGCACGTCGTCGAAGTCGGGGGGCGGAGGCGCCTGGAACCGCATCGGCCGGTCGTCGGCCGGGTGGTTGAAGCCGAGCTCGGCGGCGTGGAGCATCAGCCGCGGGGCAGGGAGCCTCGCCCCGCGGTGGTCGCGCACGTAGACCGTCTCGCCGACGAGCGGGTGCCCGGCCTCCGCCAGGTGGATGCGGATCTGGTGCGTGCGCCCCGTCTCGAGCCGGCAGGCGACCAGCGTCGCGGCCGGGGCGCCTTCGGCTTGCTGCCCTCCCCGGAGCGCCTCGATCGGCTCCACGTGCGTCACCGCGAGCTGCCCCTCGCGCCGGCCTCCTCTCGCGGAGCCACGCAGCCCGTCCCCCCGATCCTCGACGAGGTAGGTGCGGTAGGTGCCGCGCGGGACGGCGCCGTGCGCGAGCGCCAGGTACTGCCGGTGCATCGCGCGCACGCGGAGCTGCTGCGCGAGGTGCTTCTTCGCGGCGAGGGTCCGCGCGAAGACGAGCAGCCCGCTCGTGCCCTTGTCGAGGCGCTGCACCACGCCGAGCGGCGCCCGCCCGCGCAGGCGGTCGCGCCGGGCGAGCACCTCCCGCACGAGCGCGTCGAGCGTCGCGGCCTGCTCGGCGGGGTCCTCGTCGCCGTACGGGATCGTGCTCACCCCGGCGGGCTTGTTCACCACGACGACGCTCGCGTCCACGTAGACCACGAGCTCGCCCTCGAGCCTCCGCCGCCGCACGGTCTCCGGCCGCGGCGCGCTCAGCCGGACCTCGATCCGCTCGCCGTCGAGCACCCGCCGCCGCGGGCTCGTCGCCACCGCGCTCCCGACCAGCACCTTGCCGGTCTCGATCAGCCGGCGCGCGTCGGACCACGACACCGAGGCGAGCGCCCGGATCACGCCGTCGAGCGGCCGCCTGGCGAGCTCTGCGGGGACGGTCCAGCGGCCATCCCGGGGAGGGCGCGCCGGCGCGGCCGGGTCGACGCCGGCCTGCTCAGCGTCGTCCGGGGGGGGCCGGCGGGGCGGGGGGGCAGCAGGGCGGGGCGGGGGGGCAGCAGGGCGGGGCGGGGGGGCAGCAGGGCGGGGCGGGCGCATGGGGGCCTGTGGGGGGCGCCTCGCCTTTCCCGCCAGCGCGGGACCGGGCTCTACCGGCGCGGAACACGCCCATTCGCGGGGCCGCGGGGCGAAACACACCGCGAATGTTGACACATCGCGCGACCGGGACCGAAGATATCCAGCGCAGTCCTCGCTTTCTGACGCCATCTCTGAGAGGAGACCCGTTCGTGGCCAGCACCCTTCTCGCCGTAGACGACAGCGTGACCATGCGCAAAGTGCTCGAAATCACCTTTGCGGGTCAGGATTTCCGCGTCGTGACGGCGAGCAGCGCCGACGCTGCGCTGCAGAAGCTCAAGAGCGACAAGCCCGACCTGGTGATCGCCGACCTCACGCTCGAGCCGAAGAACGGCTACGAGCTCTGCAAGGCGATCAAGCAGGCGTCACCGGCGACGCCCGTCCTGATCCTGTCGTCGAAGCAGAACCCGTTCGATCCTGCGAAGGGCTCGAGCGTGCAGGCCGACGACCACATGGACAAGCCGTTCGACACGCAGCAGATGATCGACAAGGTCAAGAAGCTGCTGGCGTCGCGCGGCGAGGGCAAGCCGGCGGCCGCTGCAGCAGCGCCAGCCGCCGCAGCCGCGCGGCCGGCCGCCGCGGCGGCTCAACCGGCGGCCGCGGCGCAGCCCGCCGCGGCGGCGAGCCCGCTCCAGCGCGCGAGGACGCTCATCTACACGCCCAACGCGCCGGCCACGAGCGCGGCTCCGGCCCAGGCGACCGCCAAGGCGTCGTCGGGCGCAGCGCCGAACGTGCCGGTGACGACGACGATGGCGTTCTCGCCGACGCCGGTCTCCGGGGTGCCGAACGTGCAGAAGGCGTCCTCGGGGCCTGCGGCGGTCGCGGCCGCGACGTCCGCGCAGCTCAACGGCCAGATGGCGAGCCAGCTCGAGGGGCTCGGCCTCACCGCCGAGCAGGTGGAGGCCGTCATGGCGCTGTCCCGCGACGTGGTGGAGCGCGTCGTCTGGGAGGTCGTCCCCGTCCTCGCGGAGACGCTCATCAAGGAAGAGATCGCGCGCTTGACGAAGTAGCCGCGCGCCGGCCGCTGGCCGCTTTTCCCGGCGGCGCAGCGTTGCTACGGCAGGGCCGCGCCTCGCGTTCGGCGCAGCCATGAGCGACACGCACGACAAGAGCAGCGGCGCGCCCATGGGCACGGGCGGCCGGGCGATCGATCCCGACGCCGACGAGGCGCGCTTCGTCCCGCCGGGCAATCCACTCCGCCCGCGCGGCGCGGCCGTCTTTGCCGCGGGCGCCCTCCTCGCGTTCGTCGTGATGGCGCTCGCGCCGCAGTACCGCTGGGGGGTCCCGGTTGGCGCGCTCGGGATCGCCGTCGCGACGCTCGGCCTGCTCGATCTGCTCGGCACGTTCGACGATCCACCCGAGCGCGTCGCGGCGCGCGTCGGGATCCGTGAGCTGCTCGGTCCGCTGGCGCTGCTCGGGGGCGGGGTCGCCGCGCTCGTCGCCCTCGTCACCCTCAGCGTGGCGGGCCACCTCCCGCCGACCCCCTTCGCGCGGGGCGACTCGCCCGCGCCGCTGGCGCTGGCGTCCTCGGCCATCACGATCCCCGCGGCGTTCCTCACGGCCGTGGTCGGCGCGTACCGGCTCGGCGAGCGCCTCGGCCCCTACCGCGTCGACGAGGCGGGGGCTCCGCGCCCGCTGTTCCGGCGCCATGGCTTCTGGCTCGTCGCGCTCGTCACGCTGCTCTACCTGCCGATGCTCGGGAGCCACTCGCTCACCGATCCCTGGGAGACGCACTACGGCGAGGTCGCCCGCGAGATCCTGGCGAGGAACGACTGGATCTCCCTCTGGTGGGCGCAGGACGGGTGGTTCTGGTCGAAGCCGGTGCTCGACTTCTGGATGCAGGCGCTCGCCATGGCGACCTTCGGCGTCCGCTACCGGCCGGGGGAGATGCTCTCGGCGGTCGCCGAGGGGCGCACGCCGTGGCCGGAGTGGGCGGTCAGGCTGCCGATCTTCGCGCTGACGCTCATCGCGGTCTACCTCCTCTACAAGGCCGTCGCGAGGACCTTCAGCCGTCGCGCCGGGCTGCTCGCGGGGGTCGTCCTCTCGACGATGCCGCAGTGGTTTTTGGTCTCTCATCAGACCATGACCGACATGCCGTTCGTCGCGACCATGGCCGCGGCGATGGCGCTCTTTCTGCTGGGCATCCACGCCGACGAGGCCGAGGAGGCGCGCGTCTACGAGGTCGACCTCGGCGTGCTCAAGGTGGGCCTCTCGGTCTACCACCTCGTGCTCGGGGCCATCATCGCGTGCGCCTTGCCGCAGATCCTCTACCTGCTCTCGCGTCACCTCGAGATCCGCGTGGCGCCGCTCGGCCTGCGGCTCCACGACGACGTCTTCAGCTCGGGCTCTGCTGGCAATTGCGGGCTCCCCGGCAACGAGCCCTGCCGCTCGGTGCTGCCCGTGCTCCCCGGCCTGAAGCCGGCGCTCCAGGCGCTCATCTGGGCGCAGACGCTCGGCATCGTGCTGTACGCGAGCTGGGGCGAGCGGCGCGTGCAACGGCTCCTCTTCCTCGCGGCGTGGTTCTTCGCCGCGCTGTCGACGATGGCGAAGGGGCCCGCGGGCTTCGGCCTCCCGGTGCTGTGCGCGCTCGCGTACGTCGTCGTCTCCGGGCGGCACCGCGACCTGCTCAAGATGGAGATCCCGGTGGGCCTGCTCGTGCTCGCGTGCGTCGCGCTGCCCTGGTTCGTCGCGATGTACGCGCGCCACGGCCAGCCGTTCACCGACCGGCTGCTCTTCCACGACATGTTCAAGCGCGCGTTCACCCACGTCCACGACACGAACGAGGGGGACGACGTGAGCTTCCGCTACTACGTGTGGCAGCTCGGCTACGCGATGTTCCCGTGGACGGGGCTCGTGCCCGCTTCGCTGCTGTGGTGGCTCAGGCGGCGCGAGGGGGGCGCCACGGGAGAGCCTGGCTCGGTCGAGGCCCGAAGGAGCGACGCCTCGGTGTTCCTGGCGATGTGGTTCCTCTTCGGCTTCGCGCTCTTCTCGCTGATGCTGACGAAGTTCCACCACTACATCCTGCCGGCCGTGCCGCCGGCCGCGATGCTCACGGGGATCCTGCTCGACGACATGCTGCGGCTGGAGGGGGCCGCGGGGATCGCGCGCCGCGTCCAGGGCGCCTCGACGCGAGCGCTCTCGACGCGCCTGCGCCCGGAGATCACCTACGAGCGCGCGATGCTCGGCGCCGTCGCGATCGGCGCTGCGCTCCTGGTCTTCCTCGTCGGGCGCGATCTCGCGATGGCGCGCGAGGGGCAGCCGAGCCAGGCGCGGCTGCTGCACCTGTTCACGTACAACTACAAGCGCCCCTGGCCGCCGTCGCTCGACTTCTCCGCGACGCTATGGGCCTTCACCGCCGCCGCCGCGATCCTTTGCTCTCTGCTGGTGATCGCGCGCCTTCGCCGCCACGTCCTCTACGCGCTCGTCGCGCTCGCGGTCGCGTTCGCGGCGTGGGGGCTCGACGTGTACTTCGTGCGGACGTCGCCGCACTGGGGCCAGCGCGAGACGTTGCTCGCCTACATGCGCGCGAGCCAGGACGTCCCCGGGCCGCTCGTCGCTTACCAGATGAACTGGAAGGGCGAGAACTTCTACGCCGGCAACCGGGTGCCCGCGTTCGTGTCGAGCGGGAAGAGGTTCCAGGACTACATCAACGAGCAGAAGAGGAAGGGCGTGAAGACCTTCTACTTCGTCACCGAGCACGGGCGCATCAACGCGCTCTCGAACGAGCTCGGCAGCCCGCGCATCTTCGAGAGGCTCACCTCCCCCGAGCTCAACAACAAGTTCCTCGTGGTTCGAGCAACCTTCGAATGAGCCAACGGGCGCCGCTGAGGAGGCTCATCTCCCCGAGCTGCCCAGCCGCATCGCGGCTCGCCTGCGCCGCCCTGAGGTGTGGGGTCTCGGTTATTTGGCAGGGTTGCTGTATCGGGAGAGCCCTTGCAACTCTGTCGGTGTGAGCGCGCAGCGACGCAAGGGAGATCCCGGTAGAACAGGCCAAGTAGCTGAATTTTCTACTGGAAGGCCCAGGCACGCCTCCTGCTCTTCTGCGGGCGAGCGTCGCAGCGGAGACCTTCCCCCCCCAGGTCCGCTGCGACGCTTTTTTGCTTCAAGCCGCCACGGGCCACGAGCCGTTCTGGTCGGGCCGCCATCGCGTCGAGCGCCCGCGCTACACGGCGGTCGTCGTGCTGGAGCGCAGCGATGCGAGGTGTCGATCGAGCGCGTCCAGGAGCCCTGGGATGGTGCTCACCTCGGCGGTGACCCCGACCCGGAGCCCTCGCTTCTCGGCGGTCGCGGTCGTGATCGGCCCGATGCTCGCGACGAGCACGCCGTCGAGCCGCGCCGCGGCGTCGTCGCCGAGGAGATCGCAGAGGCTGTCGACGGTGCTGCTCGACGTGAGCAGCACGACGTCGATCTGCCCCGCCCCGAGCGCCCGGAGCAGCTCGTCGCGGCGCTCCGCCGGCGCGGGGCGGGTCTCGTAGACCGGCACGACATCGACCTCGCAGCCCGCGGCGCGCAGGCGCTCGGGCAGGACCTCGCGCGCGACGAGCGCGCGCGGAAGGAGGACGCGCACCGGGGGAGGGGCCTTCCTGCGCTCCGCCAGCACGGGATCCGCGAGGATGGCCTCCGCGAGCTCCTCGCCCCGGAACTCGCTCGGGATGATGTCGGCGCGGATGCCGCGACCGGCGAGCGCGGCGGCCGTCCCGGCGCCGATGGCGGCGATGCGGGCGACGCCGAAGGCGCGCGCGTCCATGCCGAGCCGCGTGAGCTCGCCGAAGAAGCTGGCCACCCCGTTCTCGCTCGTGAACACGACGAGGTGGTACCCGGAGAGCCCGCGGACCGCCTCGGTGACGCGCGCGGGGTCGGGCGGCGGGTGGATCTCGATGGTCGCGAGCTCCACCGCCTCGCCGCCTCGCTGGCGGATGAGCCTCGACGTCGAGCGCGCCTGGTGGCGCGGCCGGGTCACGAGCACCCGCTTGCCGAACAGCGGCTTCCGGTCGAACCAGCGCAGCGCGTCGCGCAGGCCCGTGACCGCGCCGACGACGAGCACCGCGGGGCTCTCTAGCCCCGCCTCCCGGATGCGGCGGGGCAGGTCGTCGAGGCGAGTCGTGACGACGCGCTGCTCGGCGCGGGTGCCCCACTGGATCGCCGCCGCGGGCGTCGAGGGCTCGCGGCGCCCCGGTCCGAGCAGGCCCGCGACGACGGCGTCGATGGCCTGCATGCCCATGAGGACGCAGATGGTCCCGCGGACCGAGGCGAGCTCGCTCCAGTCGAACGGCTTGCCCGCCCGCGTGACGCCGCTGACGATCATCACGCTCGAGGCGATGTTCCGGTGGGTGAGCGAGATGCCCGCGTAGGCCGTCGCGCCGAGCGGAGAGCACACACCCGGCACCACCTCGAAGGGGACCCCGGCCCGCGCGAGCGCCTCCGCCTCCTCCGAGCCGCGCCCGAACAGGAACGGATCGCCGCCCTTCAGGCGGACGACGCTGCGCCCCGCGCGCCCGAGCGCGACGAGCTCCGCGTCGATCTCGGCCTGCTTCGCGTCCTTCGCGACCCGATCGCCGCCGCGCTTGCCGACCGAGCGCACCTCTGCGCCCTCCCGCACGCCGTCCAGCAACGAGGTGTGGACGAGCTCGTCGTGCAGCACGACATCGGCCGTCGCGAGGAGCTCCGCGCCGCGCAGGGTGAAGAGCCCGGGATCCCCCGGGCCCGCGCCGACGAGGTACACGACGCCCGGCCTGGCCGCGCCAGGCGCCCCCCCCGAGAGCGCCGCAGGCGCGGCGCCGTGGCCGCCCTCCGGAGCCTTCGAGGCATCGAGACGCCTGGGACGCACCATCAAACTCCCGTCGTTCTCTCGCTCATTCATGGGCAGACGTTTCTTGTCCTATCGATCCTGGGGTCGGGTTGACTCGTTGCGTTATGTTCCTAGAATCGCGCCCGCTTCATTCAACATCCGACGGTTTCTGGAGACCATTCGATGAGATCTGTGAAACTGTTCAGGGAGCTGTTGAGCTCGGGGTGTGGCTTCACGGACCGATGGTACGTCAGCAATGGCGAGCAATCGGTCGGGCCGGTCACCCTCGACCAGCTCGCGCGCGGCATCGAGTGCGGAAGGGTCCCGCTGGACAGCTTCGTCCGCAATGAGGCCTGGACCGTGTGGTGTCCGCTGTCCGACATCGCCATGGTCACGGTCGCCGGCTCGGCGCCGCCCGCAGGGCCGCTGGACGAGGCGTCTGCTGCGGGCGACGGCGACACGGGCGCGCCGCCCCCCCAGGCCGTGGCCTCGGCGCGCCACGGTCACGCGTCGATGGTGCGCTCCGCCGGGCGCCCCGGCGCAGCGCACGGATGAGCGGCGTCCGCGCGCCCGGTCTGCGCCGGGCGCGCGCGCCGCACGCGGCGCAGACCGGGCGCGGCCGGACGGGAGAGCGGGGGCCTGTCTCATGCTGGCGGCGGGCGAACCCTAGCCGATCCGCGGCGCGCGGGCGATCGGCCCGGCGCGCCGGGGCGGTCCCCGGACGCGGAGGGCTGCTATGCTCCGCCGCCGTGTTCCCCACGAAGAGACCGCGCCGGCTCCGGCGCTCGCCCGCCATCCGCGCCCTGGTGCGCGAGACGTCCCTCGCGCCGGGGGATCTCATCCTCCCGCTCTTCTTCAACGAGGTGCTCGACGCGCCGCGCCCGGTCGGGACGATGCCGGGGGTCTCGCAGCTGCCGGTGAGCGCGGCGGCGGCGCAGGCGCGGCTCTGCAAGGAGCTCGGGATCGGCGGGGTGATCCTGTTCGGGCTCCCGCGCACCAAGGACGCGTCGGGATCGAGCGCTTACGACGCCGACGGCCCTGTCCCGCGCGCGGTGCGGGCGATGAAGGAGGCCGCGCCGGAGCTCCTCGTGATCACCGACGTGTGCGTGGATGAGTACACGGACCACGGCCATTGCGGCCTGCTCCGGCGAGACCCGTCCGGCGTGGTGGACGTCGACAACGACGCCACGCTGGAGGTGCTCGCGCGCGCGGCGGTGGTCCACGCAAGGGCGGGCGCGGACGTGGTCGCGCCGAGCGACATGATGGACGGCCGCGTCGCCGCGATCCGGCGCGCGCTCGACGCCGAGTCGCTGAAGGAGACGGCGATCCTCTCCTACGCCGTGAAGTACGCGTCCGGCTTCTACGGGCCGTTCCGGGAGGCGGCCGACTGCGCGCCCAAGTTCGGCGACCGGGCGAGCTACCAGATGGATCCCGCGAACGCGCGCGAAGGGCTGCGCGAGGCGGCGCTCGACGAGGAGGAGGGGGCCGACATGCTCATGGTCAAGCCGGCGCTCGTCTACCTCGACGTCATCGCCCGCGTGCGCGAGGCGACGACGCTGCCGCTCGGCGCCTACAACGTCAGCGGCGAGTACGCGATGATCAAGGCGGCCTCGGAGCGCGGGATGATCGACGAGAAGCGAGCGGTGCTCGAGCTGCTCACCTCGATCCGGCGCGCCGGGGCCGATTTCATCCTCACCTACCACGCGCTCGACGCCGCGCGCTGGCTCGGCTGAGCCATGCGCGGCCGGGGCGCGGACGACGGCGCAGCGCGGCGCCCGACGTGGAGCGCGGTCTGCGCGATGGGCGTGCTGGCCGCGCTCGCAGCAGGGTGCGCGTCGAGCCGGTGTGATCGATCGGCGGAGGCCAATCCGCTCACGCTCTACACCGAGGGCACGTCTGTCGGCGGTGAGTACATGTCGTCGGCGTGGGACGGCGACGACGACGGAGACGGGGAGGTCGGCCCCGAGGAGGGGCTCCTCTATTTTCCCGGCGGCATGCGGTACGACATCCGGCACGGGCTCGGAAGAGTGCCGCGCTCCTGGCAGATCTACCTCTCGTTCGAGCGCGACGGCACGCGGTCGGGCACCCTGGCGCACGCGGCCGGTAACCAGGCCGAGGTGCCCTGCATCGACGAGGAGTCGCTCATCGTCGTGAACGGCAGTTGCTCGGAATACTGGCTGCTGGTCGTCGCCTCCGCCGGTGACGACAGCGGCGACGACGACGCGGACGCGCCGCGCCCGGAAGAGGCGGCGCCGGGGAAATGCCGCGACGAGCAGGCGTCGCCGTAGCGCGGCGGTGCGGCTCGGTGCGCCGCGCGCCCGCGTGGCCGCCGCCTGGCGGGGCGGCCCGCCGCGTCACGCCTGCGCGGCCGCAGCCTGGCGGGGCGGCCCGCCGCGTCACGCCTGCGCGGCCGCAGCCTGGCGGGCGAACTGCAGGCGGTAGAGCTTGCTGTAAACGCCGTCCGCAGCGAGCAGCGCCTCGTGCGTGCCCTGCTCGACGACGCAGCCCTTGTGGAAGACGACGATGCGATCGACGGCGCGGATCGTCGAGAGGCGGTGCGCGATGATCAGCGCGGTGCGGCCCGCCATGGCGCCCTCGAGCGCGCGCTGGAGGCGGGCCTCGGTGTCGCTGTCGACGTTGGCCGTGGCCTCGTCCAGGATGAGGATCGGCGGGTCGCGGTAGAGGGCGCGGGCGAAGGCGATGAGCTGGCGCTCGCCCGCGCTGAAGTTGCTGCCGCGCTCGAGCACCGGGGCGTCGAGGCCTCCCTCGCGGCGCTCGAAGAGATCGAGGGCGCCGATGCGCTGGAGGGCGCTCACCACCTTCTCGCGGTCAGGCGTCGCGTCGCCGGCCGCGATGTTGCTGAGCACCGTGCCCGGGAACAGGAACACGTCCTGGGGGACGACGGCGAACTTGCGGCGGAGCTCGTCGCGCGGGTACGCGCGGACGTCGCGGCCGAAGACGCGCACGACGCCCTCCTCGACGTCGTAGAGGCGGAGCAGCAGCGACGCGACGGTGCTCTTGCCGGCGCCGGTCGCGCCGACCAGCGCGACCTTCTCGCCGCTCCTCGCGGCGATGGAGACCTCCCGCAGCACGCTCACGCCCGGCTTGTAGCCGAACTCGACCTTGTCGAGCTCGAACGCGACGCCCTCGTCCGCGAGCTTCGCTTCGCCGGCGCCGCTCGCCGTCGCGGCCACGGCGGTCGCGTCCTCGTCCTTGTTGTCGAGCAGCTCGAAGATGCGCTCGGCGCCGGCCATCGCCGACTGCAGCAGCGTGTACCGCGCCGAGAGATCGCGGATCGGGACGAAGAACATGTCGATGTAGGCGACGAAGGCGAATAGGGTCCCGAACGAGATGTGCTCCGACAGGCTCTTCACGCCGGCGTACCAGAGCACCGCGGCGATGCAGACGCTCGAGACCATCTCGATGGCCGCGTCGAGCGTGGCGTCGAGCACGATGGATCGGTTGTTCGCGCTGCGGTAAGCCGAGTTGATCTCGTCGAACTCCTCGGCCGAGCGCTCCTCCCGGGCATAGGCCTGCACGACCGCCATGCCGGACACCTGCTCGTTGAGGTACGCGTTCATCCTCGCCGTCTTCGCCCGCACCTCCCGGAACGCGTCGCGGATCCGCCGCCGCGTCCAGTTGACGCCGATGGCGACGGGGGGCACCGCCGCGAAGGCGAGCAACGACATGCGCCAGTCGAGGGACACCATGATCGCCACGATCACGGCGAGCCGGATGAGATCGCCGAACGCGTTGAGCGCGCCGGACGCGAACATCTCGCCGATGGCGTCCACGTCGTTCGTCACCCGCGTGACGAGCCGGCCCACCGGCGTGCGATCGAAGAAGCCGAGGCGGCGGGTGTGCAGGAACCCGAAGACGCGCATGCGCAGGTCGGCCATCGCGCGCGCGCCCGCGAGCTGCATCAGGTAGAGCTGCGGGAACGCGAGCGACTGCTCGGCGAGCATGACGCCCGTGAGCAAGAAGCCGTTGCGCGTGAGGCGATCCATTCCGCCGGGCGCGTCGAAGGCGTCGAGCGCGTCGCGCATGATGAGCGGGCGCAGCAGCGCCAGCAGCGCGGTGATGATGAGCAGCCCCAGCGACACGGCGAGGTGCTTCCACTGCGGCCGCACGAACGGCCACAGCCGGATCAGCATGCGCGCGTCGTACGCCTCGCCGAGCTGCGCCTCCTCGTGGAAGCGGTTCAGCACGTCCTCGGTGCGGTTCGACGACCTCGCCTTCGCCCCGGGGCGCCGCCTGTCCGGCGTCGCCTGCGCGGACCGCGGCCCGCTCGCGTCCGCCTCGCCGGCGATCGTTCCGCCGCTCGGCTCGGCGCGCATCGCCGCTCCCCGTCCAGAACCCGACTGCGTCATGTGAGCCCCACCTGCCGCGACGGCGGCGCCGCCTCGAAGGTCGCGAGTGCCTCCTCGAGCTGCTGCTCCTCGGCGAACGACGCATACAGCCCGCCCGCCCGGACGAGCTCCTCGTGGGTGCCACGCTCCAGGACCTGCCCCTGCTCCAGCACGATGATCGCGTCGCAGCGCCGCGCCGCCGCCACCCGGTGCGTGATCAGGAGGACGGTCCGCCGCGCGGCCTGCCGCTCGATCGCCGCGAGGATGGCCTGCTCCGTCTTCGCGTCGACGGCCGAGAGCGGATCGTCGAGGACGAGGATGCTGGGCTCGCGCACGAGCGCGCGCGCCAGCGCGACGCGTTGACGCTGCCCGCCGGAGAGCTGCACGCCCCGCTCCCCGACGACCGTGTCGAAGCCGTCCGGCAGCGAGAGCACCTCGTTCAGCACCTCGGCCTCGGCCGCGGCCGCGCGGATCGTTTCGAACGAGGACGGCGAGTCCGGATCGTCGAGCGCGTAGCCGATGTTGCGGGCGACGGTGGTCGAGAAGAGGAAGGCGTCCTGCTGCGCGTAGCCGATGCTCGCGCGCACGGTCTCCAGGGGCAGATCGCAGATGTCGACGCCATCGAGGAACACCGTGCCGCGGGGGGTGGGCATGAGCCGGGCGAGCAGCGTGGCGATGGTGCTCTTGCCGGAGCCCGTGCGCCCCACGATGGCGAGGGATCGGCCCGCCTGGACCTCGAAGCTCACCCCGTCGACCACCCTCCGCGCGCCGTGGGAGAACGTCAGATCCTTGACGGTGAGCGCGCCGCGGACGACCTCGGGCCGGGGCAGCGGGCCGCTCACGACCTCGGGGACCGCGTCGAAGATCCCCTTGAGCCGCGCGTACCCGGCGCGACCGCGCT
This sequence comes from Sorangium sp. So ce1036, assembly GCF_051369805.1. NCBI lineage: Bacteria > Pseudomonadati > Myxococcota > Polyangiales > Polyangiaceae > Sorangium > Sorangium sp. So ce1036. The sequence continues at coordinate 9,696,935 of NZ_JBBMOX010000001.1, read as the reverse complement.
GGACGATGGCGGCGACGAAGCCGAGGGCGAGCATCGGCCAGGTGAGCCGCAGCAGCGCCAGCCAGAAGGAGACGAAGTCCCCCTTCGTCATCTCCCCCGCCAGCACGAGCCGGCCGCCGTACCAGAAGACGATGAGCACGCCGACCGAGCCGATCGCCCCCATGAGCGGCCCCATCGACCCGCGCAGCTTGGCGAGGGCGAGGCTCTTCTCGAGGTAGGCCCGGTTCGTGCCGGAGAACGCGGCCATCTCGGACGCCTCGAGCGCGAACGAGCGGACGACCCTGACGCCCGCGAGGCTCGCGAGGACGCGGTCGCTCATGACGCCGATCGCCTCCTGGTTCTCGCGGGTGCGGACGAAGAGCCGGGTCGAGAACGAGCGGGTGACGAGCATCAGCGCGGGCATGGTCAGGAGCGCCGCCAGCGTGAGCTGCTTCGAGATGTGCAGCATGACGTACAGGGCGCTCGTGAAGGCGAAGAGCGAGCCGACGACGTTCAGCAGGCCGAAGCCGAGCAAGAGCCGCACCTGCGTCAGGTCGTTCGTCGCGCGGCTCATGATGTCGCCGGTGGGCATCTTCCGGAAGAAGGCCGGCCCGAGCTTGTGCAGGCGCGCGAGCAGGATGGCGCGGAGCTCGTACTCGACGTTGCGGCCCGCCGTGAAGATGGTGACCCGCGAGAAGACGCGCATGACGGCCGCGCCGACGCTCACCGCGAGCATGAGGAGCGCCGCGCTCGAGGCCTCGCTCGAGCGGAGCGCGACGGCGGCGTCGACGGCGTCCTTGACCAAAAAATCCCGCTTGGCCATGAGGAGCTGCTGCGCCGCGAGCAGCGCCGCTCCTGCGAGGTACAGCGGGAGCTTGCTGCGGAACTGAGCGCCGAGGCCGATGGGGTATGTTGATGGATCGCGCTTGGCCATTGTAGGTGAGCCGCGCGGCCCGCGATCAGCGCGCCCTGCGCGGCGTCGGGGCGAGCGGCTTGCGGTGGGATGTCGAGAGGGCGGGGCGCTCTCTGCTTTCCGCCACGAGCTCGAGGTCGTCGAGCTCGAGCCTCGTCGAGAGCAGGCCCAGGAGGACGCGGGCTCCGCCGCGACCGTCGAGCTCGCTCACCACGCCGATCTTGTCCCCGAACGGGCCGCGCCGCACGCGAACCCGGCTGCCCTTCTCGACGACGCCGCCCTTCGCGGGCTCGAGCGTGACCCTCGCCGCGTCCGGCTCGCCGGCCGGGCCCCGCTGCGCGCGCCGCGCGGGCTCGGCCTGGGGCCTCGGCTGCGCGCCGCCCTTCGCCTGCGGCTCCGCCTCGGCGTGCTGGGGTCGCCGGGCCGGCGCGCCGCCCTCTCCGGCGTGCTTCGGCGTGTGCCGCGGCTCCCCGCGGCCGGCGACGGCGTTGCCCGCCGCCTTGAACAGCGTCGCGAGGGTCGGCCGGCGGGCGGGGAGGGACGCCTCCACGCGCTCGTCGCCGCGCGCCCGCGCCTCCTCCATCGATCGCTCGCGCGCTCGGGCCTGCTCGGAGCGCCACCGCTCGTTCTCGGCCTCGAGCTCGGCGTGGGCGCGCGCCCGCTCCTGCTCGATGCCCTCGAGCTTGCGGTCGAGCGCGATGCGGTCGTTCTCGCGCGACCACGCGACCAGACGGTAGATGGGGGCGAGCGCGACGAGGGCGTCCTCGAGCTGCTCGTCGAGGATGTCGGCGTGCTCGACGGCCGTCTCGCGCGGCACCGACCAGCCGATCCAGAGCGGCACCTGCCCGTCGGCCGCGCGGCGGAGCATCTCGGTGATCGCCTCGGGCGTCGCCGCGCTGCAGTCGACGCGATCGCCCCCGCCGGCGCCGAAGGAGAACTGCTCCGGCAGCGCATGCAGCGCGCTCGTCAGCTCGGCGGCGAGCGAGGTCGGCTCGCCCGTCGCGTCGTCGCTCGCCGAGAGGCGGGCCCGGAGGTTGTCGACGTCGACCTTCGCGTCCGGGTGGACGGCGAAGCACACCTGCACCTCGCCCTCCGAGAGGCGCAGCGCGAGGAACGCGTGCCGCGTGTAGGGGCTCGGATCGTCGATGACGTCCGAGATCGAGCGGCCGCGATCGAGCAGCCGGTCGAGCTCCTCGCGGGCCGCCTGGTCGCGCCAGAAGAAGACCCACTGGCAGTCGGCGCGATGCTTGTTGCGGATCGAGGGGTGCTCGTCGGAGCCATGCACGTCGACCGAGATGCCGAGCTCGGCGAGCCGGGCGACGACGCCGCGCGCCCAGGCGAGCGCGCGCTGCTTCACCTCCAGCCGGGGGCGCGAGTAGGCCTTCGAGGTCGCCTTCTCGGCGGCGTACGCGTCGAAGTCTCGAGCGGTGAGGTGCAGGGAGGGATGGCTCATTGCTTCGACTGGTTGCGAGGCGCCGCGCGGAGGGGGCGGCTCATGGTCGTCACGGTGGGAGCTGCGCTCCTCGGATGAAAGTCGCGCGGATGGTATCTTGTGAGACCTCGAAATCAAAGCCTCCACGCCGCGCGATCGATCCCGGCGATGCGTGGTGGCGGCGCGCTTGACCGCCATGACCAGCATGTCACCGTAGGCACTCCCGTGCCCCATCGAGAGGGCGATCCCACCGATATCACCTGGATCCCCGCGTGCAACGCGCTTCTCCGGCGCAGCGGGGGCAGCTCCCGGGCGCCTGTCACCCAGGCACCAAGGCACCCGAGCCCGTGAGCCTGCAAGGCCCGTCGGCCTGACGAAAGAGGAATCATGGAACAGCATCGAGACGAGCACATTGTCTGCGCGAGCTGCGGCACGTCGTTCCTGTTCTCGGCCGCGGAAGCCGCCGTCTACGCCGAACGGAAGCTCGCGGCCCCGCCGAAGCGGTGCCGGACGTGTCGCCGCGCGCGGAAGGACAATCGCGCGGACCTGGACGGCGCGTCGGCGGCTCGCGCGGCGCAGCAGCATCGCCCTGGACCGGGCCGGAGCAACGGGGGGTACCGCGGCGTGGCGCGCGGCGACGTGCGGCCCCGCAAGCCCCGGTACACGGGCGACGTGAACGAGTACCGGAGCCCGATGCAGGACGCGTACGCGGGGTTCTCGCCCCCGTGGGTGGCGCCGAGCCACCGCCAGGCCCACCGTCCGCGCGGCGGCGCGCCCGTCCGCGACGATGGCAACTACCGTGCGCCGTCGTTTGCCGGCGAGCGCCGCGTCGCCGCCGCGCCGAGCCGCGCTGCCTCGCCGCCGCGCGCGCCGCGCACCCGTCCGATGTTCTCGATCACCTGCAAGTCCTGCGGCTCCGACGGGGAGGTCCCGTTCAAGCCGGTGGAGGGCCGCGACGTGTTCTGTCAGGCGTGCTACCGCGCGCGCAAGCCTGCCTGAGGCCCTCGCGCGGCGCGCGGACAGCGCGCCGCGGAAACAAAGCCAGGACCGCCCGCGCGAAGCGGCGCAGAAGTCCGGCCATCCATGGCCGGACCTCTGGCGGGCGGGACTAGAGGCTGATCTCGCAGGCGAGCTCGGAGGTGAAGCCGAGCTCGCCGAGCGTGATCGTGACCTTCACGCCGCCGCCCGACGCGCGTCGCGCCGTCTCCTCGACCATCCCGACGACCCACAGCCGGAGCGGCAGCGAGGCCGGGTCGAAGTCGCCGATGTGGAGCGTGACCCTCCCGGTCGGGCCGGTCGCCACCCGCCACGACCCGAACGTGAAGAGCCGCGACCAGATCGACGTCCCACGGCGCATGAGCGAGGCGATGTCGGTCAGCGGGCGAGCGAACAGCGTGCGCACGAGGCTGTGCAGCTCGCCCCCGACGGCGAGCCGGCCGATGTCGCGCCAGCGCTCGAGGTCGCGCAGGACCAGCGACGTCGCGAGCTCCATGTACGCGTCGAGCGCCTCGAGATCGTAGCCGACGAGCGCGTTGATCGAGTCGTGCCGGAAGTCGTCGGCGTAGCGGAGCGGCATCTGCGACACGACCTCGTCGCGCGCGCTCCTCCCGTACTCGTCGACGAGGGTCCGGTCGACGCTCCGCAGGACGGGGCCGCGGACCTGGTACTGCCCGGCGAAGCGCGCGGGCAGCGGGCGGACCGGGGTGACGTTGGGCCGCCGCGTCTCGCGCTGCCGGCTGATCAGCGCGCCGAGATCGGCGCTGCGCACGGTCGGCTCGGCGCGGAGGACGATGTCGGGGCTGCGCACGGTCGGCAGCGACTCGCCCCGCTGCGAGAGCAGGGTGGGCTCGGGGACCCGGTTCCGCAGCGCGCTCGAGAGCGTCGCGCCGGGGGCGAGCCTCGCCGACTCCGACGACGGCCGCAGGCCGGGCGGCGCCTCGGTGACGCGCGCGCCGGAGACGACCGGCGGCTGGAGGCGCATCGGCGGTGGCGGGCTCAGGTCGAAGGGCGTGCCCGGGCGCTGGCGCTCGCGCGAGGACGACTGGCGATCGTTGTCCGGCACGCTCCCCACGCTCAGGGCGATCCGCCGCTGCACGTTGATCAGCCTGCCGAGCGCCGTGGTCCGCCGGGCGGCGTCGGGCGCGACGCGCTCGAGCTCGCGGACCACATCGCCCGCTGTCGGGAAGCGCTTCGCTGGATCCTTCTGCAGCAGCCGCTGAACGATCGCCTCGAGCCTCGGGTCGACGGTCACCCCCGCCGAGGCGAGCGTGGGCACCTCCGCGTGCACGACGCGGAACGCCGTCGCCACGGCGGTCGGCGCGCGGAACGGCCGCGTACCCGTGAGCACCTCGTAGAGCAGGACGCCCACCGAGAAGAGATCGCTGCGCCCGTCGAGCGGAGACTCCCCGGTCGCCTGCTCCGGCGACAGGTAGTCCGGCGTGCCGAACACGACGCCGGTGCGCGTCCGCGGTGATGGGCCGTCGGAGTCGAGCACCTTGGCGATGCCGAAATCGAGCAGCCGGACGACGGCCGAGCCGCGGTTCGGATCGCAGGCGATGAAGATGTTCTCGGGCTTGAGATCGCGGTGGATGATCCCCGCGCGGTGCGCGGCGTCGAGCGCCTCCAGCACGGGGATCGCGACCCCGACCGCGGCCTCCATGTCGAGGCGGCCGAAGCGCGCGAGCGCCATGCCGAGCGACTCGCCGTCGAGGTGCTCCATCACGATGTACGGACCGAGCTCACCGACGCCGGCGTCGATCACGTCGACGATGTTGGGGTGGCGGATCCGGTTGACCGCCTGCGCCTCCTGGAAGAACCGGTGGGAGAGCTCGGAGTTGTCGGCCAGCTCGGGGTGCAGGAATTTGATCGCAACGGCGCGACCTGCGAGCACGTGCTCCGCCCGGAACACGTCGCCCATCCCGCCCCCGCCGATGCGCTCCGCGAGGCGGTACTTGTTGTCGACGAGGAGGCCGGGGGTCGGGGGTCGAAACGCCATCTGCTGCCGCGGGCGGGCGAGGGACCAGGGTCATGGTCCCCGAGAACCCGCGCCCCTGTAAAGGGTTGGGAGGTATTCGCCTCCCGAAAGCCAGATCCTATGCCGCCAGTGCGTGCCGCGGCTAGGATACCTGCGAAAGGTGTGGGGCGGATCGCAGCGCAGAGGGCGATGACGGCTCCGGCGCATTCTTCCGCAATTCAACGATCTGGCGGGCGATCTCCGCGAACCCGCGGCCCATGGGGTGGGAGGCCACGAACCGCGGGGGCACCGACAGCTTGCCGAGGTGGGCGCGCACGTTGGCCACCCCGAAGGTCCACGCAAAGGCAGCGAAGGCGACGCCATCGTTGCCGCTGTCCCCCACGAAGGCGTAGCGGTGGCGCGCCCGGGTCGGATCCTCCCCGAACCGCGTCGAGAGCAGGCGCACGACGCCCGTGGCCTTGTCCGAGGGGTCGCGGGTGAGGTGGAGGTGGACGCTCGACAGCAGCGTCCTCACCCCCCGCTCGCGCAGCTCGGCGCGGATCTGCGCCACGTCCTCTGGAGGCACCTGGCGGTGCTCGCCGATGTCGATCGTGACATCGGTCACCCGCTGGTCGTTGTCGTCTGCGAGCGCCGCCGCCGGAAAACGACGCACCATGTCATCGGCGAGCGCGACGAGCTCGGCCCGGCTGGCCCGCCGCGCGTCGCGATCCAGCGCGTCGAGCCGGACGACGCGGCCTGCGCCGGCGCTCGACGCGGGCCCCGGGCGAGGGCCGGCGATGGGGCCGGCCTCCTCGCGCACCAGCGCGATGGCCCCGTTCTCGGCGAGGGTCGCGTCGATCGGCCACTGTCGCTGGATCACCTCGCCCCAGCCGGCCGGGCGGCCGGTGCAGGCGATCAGCGCGAGCCCCGTCTCGCGGAGACGGAACAGCGCTCCGTATGCGGCCTCGGTGAGCGCGCCGTGATCCAGCACGGTGTCATCGAGGTCGAAGATCACGCCCGCGAGGGCGCGTGCTGCGTCAGGCGTCAGCCGAGAGAGCGGTTGCATGGGTGGATCAGAGCGCCTCGATGCGCGCGATGAGGCTCTTCAGGTAGAGCCCCTCGGGGAAGGCGGCGGGGACGGGGTGGTCCCCTCCCTGGAAGTGCCGGTCGAACACCGCGGCGTGCATGCGGGCGTCGCGCGCGCCGAGCGCGAGCACCCGGGTCAGGTCGTCGAGCGTCACGGCGCTGGAGCAGGAGCAGAGCACGAGGATGCCGCCGGGCCGGGTGGCGCGGCACGCCGCGGTCGCGAGGCGCCGGTACGCCGTGAGCGCGGCGTCCTTGGCCGCGCGGGTGCCTGCGAGCTTCGGAGGGTCGCAGATGACGAGGTCGTACCCTCCCTGCTTCGACGCGTGGTGGAGCGCCTTGCGGGCGTCGTTGCGCGTGAACGTGATCCGGTCGAGCAGCCCGTTCTCCCGCGCGCACTCCGCCCCGACCTCGAGCGCGGTCGCGCTCTCGTCGATCGCGAGCACCTCGCTCGCCCCGCCGCGGGCGGCCGCCATCGCGAAGGTGCCGACGAAGCAGAACGCGTCGAGCACGCGCCGGTTGTGGGCGAGCTGCTCGACGCGGGTCCGCAGCGTCCGCTGGTCGAGGTAGAAGCCGGTCTTGTGGCCGAGCGCGAGCGGGATCGCGTAGCGAAGCCCCCGCTCCGTGAACCGGAGCTGATCGAGCCCGGGATCGCCGCGCACCACGCCGGCGTCGGCGGTGAACCCCTCGAGCTTCGCGAGCGTTTCCGGGGTCCTGTCCACGATCGCGCGGGGCGAGAGCGCCGCCTGGAGGGCGTCGAAGATCACCCCTTCGCGCCGCTTGACGCCGATCGTTCCGAGCTGGACGACGACCACGTCGCCGAACACGTCGACGATGAGCCCCGGGAGCCCGTCGCCCTCCGCGTGGACCAGCCGGAACGCGTCGGTCTCGTGGCCAGGCGACCGCGCGGGCAGCCCGAGCTCGCGGCGGTGCGCGATGGCGCGCTCGATCCGGTGCCGGAACAGGGCGGCGTCGATCGGCCTGTCCTCGCGCGTGTACATGCGCACCGGGATGGCCGAACGCGGGGTGTAGAGACCACGACCGAGCACGCTGCCGTAGGGGTCGGTGACCACGACCTCGTCGCCGGCCACCGCGCCGCCCTCGATGCGCGCGATCGCCTGAGCGAACACCCAGGGATGCCCCGACCACACGGGCCGGACATGACCCTGCTTCAACGTAACCGTAGGCATGATGGAACCCGATTGCTCTCGATGGGGGCAGGGCCGCCGAGGAAGGCGGCCGCGCCGTGACGTTTGCCGCGGGAGCTAGTACCCTGCGGGACGGCGCGCGTGTGAACCTTCCGCCACAGCGCGCCGTGGCGGTCGATGCACGGCGGCGTGCGTCGAGGCCATGGTGACGACAATTCAGCGAAATGGCCGATGGCATCCCGGTTGCTAACTTCCCTGCACCGAAGAGGAGTCGCCCGATGCGCCGTTGCTTGACCCATGCCCTTGTTGCGGTGGCGATGACCGCGCCGATGAGCGCGCTCGCGCAGGAGGACAACTGTCCTCCCGGCGCGTGGTTCTGCGAGGAAGTGGAGCCGCCTCGCGATCCCGCCGGGGAGCCGCCGCCCGCCGCCGCCGCCCCCGACGATGCGCCGGTCGAGGCGCTCCCCCCGCCGCCCGCTCCGCCGCCGCCCCCGAAGCGAGCCACCCGGCCGGCGCCGCCGCCGGTGGTCGTCTACCAGACCTCGCCGTCGGGCCCGCCGCCGCAGGTCATCGTCGTGGCGCCTGGGGCTGCGCCGCCGCCCCGCGTGATTGTCCGCGGCGTGACCCCGCCCGTGCCGCCTCCGCCGCCGAAGCGGCGCTGGCGGCGCCAGTGGGGCGTCAACTTCCGCATGGAGGGCCTCATGATGGGGCGAGAGCACGGCGGAGCCGAGGACGCCGGCATGGGCGGCGTCGGGATCAGCCTCCGCTACCGGCCCGTCCCCGCGTTCGCGCTCGACCTCGGCGCCGACTTCCTCGCGGGCACCGACTACAACGGCCACGACCGGACCGAGGTGCCGCTCTCGCTGAGCGGGATCCTGTTCGTCAACCCGCGCAGCCGCACGCAGTTCTACTTCACGGGCGGCCTGCACCTCGCGCATGCCGACGTCGAGCAGTCCTGGAGCGGCGCGGCGGCCGGCGCCGAAGAGTTCGTTCCGAACACCGAGTACGACTACTTCGGCGCGCACGGAGGCATCGGCCTCGAGTTCCGGCTCTCCCGCCGTCTCGCCCTGAACATCGACGCGATCGGCTTCGTGCGCGGTCGCACGGACGACGGCGTCATTCCCGAATTCAGGGATCCCGAGACCGGCCGCACCACCGACACCTCGGGCGGTGGGCTCTTCCGCGGTGGGCTCAGCGTTTACTGGTGAGCGGCTCGTCGTAGCCTCCTGTTCGCCTTGACCGGCCCCGGGGTCACCGGTTCGTCTCCCGTGGAGCCTGCCTCCGCGGTCCGGCCCCGGCTCCAGGCGGTATAACGCCGCTTCGTGTACCAGGCCTCGACCATGCGCGCGCTCCGCAGCGGCACCCCGCTGCTCCTCTCCGTCCTCGGCGGCGCGACGTTTGCCCTCACGGCCCCGCCCACCGATCTCTATCCCGCCGCCATCGCTGGCCTCGCCCTGCTGGCGGCTGCGATCCACGACGCCCCGACCGTCGCGCGGGCCTTCGGGCGCGGCGCCGCCTGGGGAACGGCGGCCGGCATCGTGGGCCTGCGCTTCGTTCCGGAGGTCATCCAGCGCTTCACGTCGCTCGGCTCGGCGGCCTCGTACCTGGCCCTGGTGCTGCTCGCGGCCGCCCAGTCGCTGGTCTGGGCTGCCTGTGGTGCCATCACGAGCGCGCTCCTCCGGCGCGCGCGCGCCCCGCTCGAGCTCGCCTTCGGGACCGGCGTGCTCGTCGCCGTGGCGATCCCGACCGTCTTCGCGTGGACGCCGGCCGGGCTCCTCAGCCCCTGGCCAGCGCTCGTCCAGCTCGGTGACCTCATCGGCGAGCGGGGCGTCTCCGTGCTGTTCGCCGTGGGCGCGGCCCTGCTCGCCCGCGCGGGGCTCGCGGCCTCCGGCAAGCAGCCCGGTGGGCGCCCGCTTTCGCGCGCGTCCGCGCAGATCGTGCGCTCGGCGCGCTCCCGCCGGACCCGCGCGGTCGTCGCTCCGGCGCTCGCGGGGGTGGCGCTGTTCGGGTTGCTCGCGGCGCACGGCGCGCTGCGGATGGCCGCCGTGGAGCGCGCCAGCGCGGGCCTGCCGACGGCGCGCGTCGCGCTCGTCAACCAGGCCGTCGGGCCGCACGAGCGCTGGCGGGCGAAGAATCACCCGCGGATCCTGCGGACCCTGCACGAGCTCACCCGGGAGGCCGAGGCCGGCGGCGCCGAGCTCACCCTCTGGCCGGAGGCGGCGTATCCGTACCCGCTCTCGCACGACGCCCGGCGGGCGCCGCGCGGCCGTCGGGCCGTCCTCGGGCCCGGCGTCCGCGGGCCGATCCTCCTCGGGCTGATCACCCAGGCGTCGCCCGTGCGGGCCGCTGACGGCGTGGAGGAGCGGAACAGCTACAACTCCGCGACCCTCGTGCTCCCCGACGGGAGCATGCAGCCGACGCAGGACAAGCTGCAGCTGCTCTGGTTCGGCGAGACGGTCCCGGGCGGGGCCTACCTGCCCTGGCTGCGGCGCATCTTCCAGAAGAGCGGTGGTCTCATCCCGGGCGCGGAGCCCCGCGCCCTCACGCTCCCCCGGGAGCAGGGGCCAGCGCTCCGGATCGGCGTGCTCAACTGCTACGAGGACACGCTCACCGGGGTGGGGCGGCAGATCACCGGGGCGCTCGCCCCGAACCTGCTCGTCAACATCACGAATGACGCCTGGTTCACCGGCAGCGCCGAGCCTGAGCTACATGCGCGGCTCGCGACCATGCGGGCCATCGAGCTGCGCCGCGATCTGGTGCGCGCCGTGAACCTGGGCGTCACGTCGTGGATCGACGCGCGCGGCGTCGTGCGCGTTCGCGCCGAGAGCGCGGCGCCGGAGGTGGCCTTCGCGAGCCCGGCGGTCAGGGACACGCCCCTGACGCTCTACACCCGGCTGGGCGATGTCCCGATGGCGTCGCTGCTCGTCCTGGCGATCGCCGCGTGTGCGATCCGCGCGCGATGCTCCTCGGCGAAAGCTTCGCCGGATGCAAACGCCAGCGAGGAGGCTCGCCCGCTCACCGCAGGGCCGGAGACGGCGCCGCCGGATGCGGCCACGCGCGCTCCGGCCGGCGACCCGCCGCTCAGCCGTCCTTGAGCGCCTTGACGGGTGCAGCGCGGAGCTTGCGGCTCGCCGGCTTGCCCTTGATGGTCATCGGCTGTTTCGTGAACGGATTGATGCCCTCCCGGTCCTGCGTGGCCGGGATCTCCTTCGCCTTGATCTTCACGAGGCCCGGAACCGTGACCTCGCCCGGTCCATCCGGACCGAGCTCTTTCTTTACCAGCTCGCTGAGCGCATCGAGCACGCTGGCCACGGACTTCTTGTCGAGGTTGGTGGCCTCGGCAAGACCGACGATCATCTGCGCCTTGGTCAGCTTGTTCGAACCGGGCATGTTTCCTCCAAGTCGAAAGGGGGCGTCCGTTTAACAAGCGAGGTTTCGCCTCGCAAGCGATAAGTCATGGCGCCCTCGTCTTCTTCGGTCTCGCGTCGCCGCGCTGCGACCCAAATCCAGTAGGGCTGCTGCCCCGTGATGCGGCGGCGACCTCGAGCTCCCGGGTCAAGGCCGTCATCTCCCGCTCTTCCGCGTCGGTCTTGTGGTCGTAGCCGAGGAGGTGGAGCAAGCCGTGCCCGAGCAGCATCGTGATCTCATCGAGCAACGGACGGTCACGCTCGGCGGCCTGCCGCGCGGCCGTGTCGATCGACACGATCACGTCGCCGAGCAGGCCGTGCCACGCCGATGGATCGACAGGACCTCGCCGGCCGCGCTTGCGCGAGCCGGCTCCGTTCTGGTCGCTCATCGGAAAGGCGAGCACGTCGGTCGGCTTGTCCTTGCGCCGGTAGGTGCGGTTCAGCTCATGGATGGCGGGATCGTTCACCAGGGCCACGGAGAGCTCGACGCCCTCCAGCGCGAGGTGGGCGAGCATCTTGCTTGCGCGGCGGCGCACGGCCGCCGCGGACACTCCCCGGAACGGCCCACCTTGTGTGGTGATCGAGACGACCGCGGGGGCCGTCAGGCGGTTCCCGCGGTGCGTCATCCCAGAGCTGTCCTTGCGCTTACCGGTCACGTGTCTGCTAGGCCTGCTGGGGAATTTTCTTGGCGTCGGCCAGGAACTGCGCGAGCCCGGTGTCGGTCAGCGGGTGCCTGGTCAGCTGCTTGATGACCTTGAGCGGCAGCGTTGCCGCGTGCGAGCCGATCATGGCGGCCTGCACGAAGTGGACGGGGTGCCGCACGCTCGCGGTGAGCACCTGCGTGGGGAAGCCGTAGTTCCGGTAGATGGTCACGACCTGCAGGACGAGATCCATCCCGTCCCCCGCCGCGTCATCGACCCGCCCGACGAACGGCGAGATGTACGTGGCCCCGGCCTTGGCCGCGAGGAGCGCCTGGGCCGCCGAGAAGCAGAGGGTCACGTTCGTCTTGATGCCCTCGGCGGCGAAGACCCGGACCGCCTTGAGCCCCTCGTCGATGAGCGGGACCTTGACCACCACGTTCGGGTGGATCCTCGCGAGCTCGCGCCCCTCGCACAGGATCGCGTCCTTCTCGACCGCCACCACCTCGGCCGAAACGGGGCCATCGACCAGCTCGCAGATCTCCGCGATGACCTGCCGCGTCGGCCTGCCGCCCTTGGCGAGGAGCGACGGGTTCGTGGTCACGCCGTCGATGACCCCCATCGACTGCGCTTCCCTGATTTCCGCGATGTCCCCCGAGTCGATGAAGATCTTCATGGTGCTGCCCTCCCGCGCCGGTGGCCCGGCCCTCCGAGGGTGTTCATGCTGGGGTCAGGCGCAGGAGCAAGGGCCTCGCGAGGTCTCGGAGGGAGCGTCGTCGCCCGCCGGGCGAGCGGGTGCGAGGGCGGGCTCAGACCGCCGTCGCCTCGTCCTCGGCGCCGTGGCACTTGTTGAACGGCTTGCCGCTGCCGCAGGGGCACTCCTGATCCTGCAGGACCGCCGGCGGGGGCGCGAGCGCCGCGGCGGGGGCCGCGCCGAGCGGGAGGGACTCCTCGTGCTGCGCGACCGCGTCCAGCAGCGCCGCTGCGTGACGCTCCCGGTCGGCCGCCTCGATCTGCTCCTCTTCCTGCTCGGCGCGACGGACGTTCACGCTGAAGAACTTCGTGAGCACGTTGGAGGAGACGCGGGCCACCATGTTGACGAACATGTTGTAGCCCTCCTTCTTGTACTCCTGCTTCGGGTCCTTCTGCCCGTAGCCGCGCAGGCCGATGCCGTCGCGCAGGTGGTCCATGTCGGTCAGGTGATCGACCCAGGCCTTGTCGAGCTCCTCCAGGTAGAGGTGGCGGAAGATGCGGAGCGACAGCTCGACCCCGATTTCCTCCTCGCGCTTCTCGAACGCCTTCTCCGCGCGATCGTAGAGCTCGCGCGCCAGCGTCTCCTGGTCGCCGATGTGCGCGATGTCGTCCGGCAGCTCGACCCCGAAATGCTCGCGGAAGCCCTGGAAGATGCCGCCCCAGTCCCAGTCCTCCGGCGGCTTGCGCGGAGGGCACGACTCCTCGACCATCGCGCCGATGATCCGGTCCATCAGATCGAGCAGCCGCTCCCGCTGCTCGGTGAGCGCCTGGGGCACGAGCTCGGCGCACTCGTCGTAGATCTCGAGGACCTTGTCGGCGCGCGACTCGAGCTCCACCTTCACGCCCCAGCGCGTGTAGATCTCGCGCTGCAGGTTCTCGAGCTCGACGAACCGCTCGGTCTCCTCGAAGTCCTTTCGCTCGATCTCGCGGCGGTTGCCGTCCGCGTCGAGCGGCATCACCGGGTCGTTCGCGAACATCCCGAGCAGGTACCCGACGTCCGGGCGGACCAGCTCGACGATGGACGGGAGCGGCTTGATGGCACGCTTCTCGCCCGTCGGCTTTCCCTCCTCGTCGAGGATCTCGGGCTCGTACCGGCCGACGAGCAGCGCCTGGCGCATGTCGTAGATCGTCCTGCGCTGCGCGCTCATCACGTCGTCGTACTCGAGCAGGTTCTTGCGGATGTCGAAGTTGCGCTCCTCGACCTTCTTCTGCGCGTTCTCGACGCTCTTGGTCACCCACGGGTGCTCGATGGGCTCGTCGTCGGGCATGCCCATCCGCTCCATCAGGTTCTTCACCCGATCCCCGGCGAAGATGCGCATGAGGTCGTCCTCGAGGGACAGGAAGAACTTCGACATCCCGGGGTCGCCCTGGCGGCCGGCGCGGCCGCGGAGCTGGTTGTCGATGCGGCGCGACTCGTGCCGCTCGGTGCCCAGGATGTAGAGCCCGCCGAGCTCGCGCACCTCGTCGCCCTCCGCGGTGCACTGCTCCTTGAGCTCCTCGACGAGGGCGTCGAACGCCTCCGGCTCCGCCTCGGGGAGGCGGTTCTGCTCCTTGAACCGGAGCTTCGCGAGCATCTCCGGGTTGCCGCCCAGGATGATGTCCGTACCGCGGCCGGCCATGTTGGTCGACACCGTGATGGCCCCCTTGCGGCCCGCCTGCGCGACCACGTAGGCCTCGTTCTCGTGGTGCTTCGCGTTCAGCACGTGGTGCTTCACGCCCCGCTTCGTCAGGATCCGGCTGATCGCGGTGCTCTTCTCGACGCTCGTCGTGCCCACCAGGATCGGCTGGCCGAGCTCGTGCTTCTCGAGGATCTCGTTGATGACCGCGGTGAACTTCTCCTTCTCGGTCTTGTAGACGAGATCCTCGTAGTCGACGCGGAGGATCGGCTTGTTCGTGGGGATGATGACGACGTCGAGCTTGTACGTGCTGTGGAACTCCGCGGCTTCCGTGTCCGCGGTGCCGGTCATCCCGGAGAGCTTCTTGTAGAGCCGGAACAGGTTCTGGAAGGTGATGGTCGCCATCGTCCGGCTCTCCTCCTGGATCCGGACGTTCTCCTTCGCCTCGACCGCCTGGTGCAGGCCGTCCGACCAGCGGCGGCCGGCGAGGACGCGGCCGGTGAACTCATCGATGATGAGCACCTTGCCCTCGCGCACCATGTAGTTGACGTCGCGCTTGTACAGCGTGTGCGCGCGCAAGCACTGGTTCAGGATGTGCAGCGTCTCGAGGTTCACGGGGTCATAGAGGTTCGTCCCCTTGAGCACCTTGAGCGCCGCGAGCAGCCGCTCCGCCGTCTCGACCCCCTCGTCGGTCAGCGTCACCGAGTGCGCCTTCTCGTCCACGGCGAAGTGCTCCTCGTTCCGGAGCTGGGGGATGATCTCGTTGATCGTGCGGTACTTGTCGCTCGATCGCTCGCCCTGCCCGCTGATGATGAGCGGAGTCCGCGCCTCGTCGATGAGGATGGAGTCGACCTCGTCGACGATCGCGTAGTGGAGCGGGCGCTGCGCGTACTCGAGCGCCGAGAACTTCATGTTGTCGCGCAGGTAATCGAAGCCGAACTCGTTGTTCTGGCCGTACGTGATGTCGCAGCGGTACGCGCGGCGCTTCTCCGCGTCGCCCTGCTGGTTGACGACCACGCCCGTCGAGAGGCCGAGGAAGCCGTAGAGCTTGCCCATCCACTCGGCGTCGCGCCGCGCCAGGTAGTCGTTCACCGTGACGACGTGGACGCCCTTGCCCTCGAGGGCGTTCAGGTAGCAGGGGAGCGTGGCCACGAGGGTCTTGCCCTCGCCGGTGCGCATCTCGGCGATGCACCCGTTGTGGAGCACCATGCCGCCGATGAGCTGCACGTCGTAATGGCGCATCCGGAGCGCGCGCCTCGACGCCTCGCGGCAGACCGCGAACGCCGGGATCAGGATGTCGTCCAGCGTCGCGCCGTTGTCGAGCTTCTCCTTGAACTCCGCCGTCTTGGCCCGAAGCTCGGCGTCCGAGAGCTTCTGCAGCTCTGGCTCCATCCTGCCGATCGCCTCCACCCGGGGTCGCAGACGGCGGATGGCACGCTCGTGAGAGGTGCCGAAAATCTTCTTCATCGCCCAGGTGAACATCTTTACGTGCCTTGGCTCCGCGGCGGTCAGGGAAGAGGACAGGGTCCGGTCGAGGAACGCGAACGTAGTCGCGCCGCGGGCGCCGCGCAATTACCGGACCGCGACCGGACCACGCGCCGTCGACGGCGGCCGCCCCTCGGGCGAGGGGCGAGCCGCTCGAGGCCCCGCAGGCCGGACGCCGGCGCGCGCGCCCACGCTGCCACGGCCCCGCGCGCCCTGCGCCTTGGGCGAGCTGCCCGAGCGAGGGGAGCAGCGGCGCGAGTCCTCCAGAGGATTCAAGCCGTGGTGCACGAGGGGGGACTCGAACCCCCAAGCCTCACGGCGCCGGAACCTAAAACCGGTGCGTATACCAATTCCGCCACTCGTGCGCGCGGACGCTTGTGGCACCCCACGCCAGCCTCATCAAGCTGGAAAATGACCCCGACGCGATGCGTCTAGCGCGTCACGGCGGCATTCCTCGAGCGGCCCGGACGTGGGGCGGGGGCCGGGGCGGGTGCTGGTCGCGTCTGGGTGTTCACCGGAGGGGCTGCAGTGCAGGCAGGCCACAAAAACTACCCGCCGGAGCGCAAGCCCCGGAGGTGAGCCCCCCAGACGCGACCACCACCCGGGGCGAGCCTGGAACCGTCGGCGCATCGGTGGATGCCACCGCCCTGGCGGTGCGGCAAACCTGGGCTGGTCCGTGCGCACGAACCGCGCACCGGCGGGCGGCGGCGCGGTGGGCGAGCCGACAGCTCGGGGGCTTCGTCGTCGTCGGGGCGGAGAGCCCTGCGGAAGGAGCGCGAAATGGGCACAGCGCGGGGTCGAGGGCTCCGTGGGTGGCGGCGCGGCGGCGCCGCTCGAAAGGGCGGCGTTGGGCCGGAAACCCGCGGCCTGCGCGCGTCGGGCGCGGGGGGGGCCGCGCCGTCGGCACGTGCGTTGCGAAGGGGGCACCGTCCGCGGACGCGGATGCTGCCGCTGAACGACGGGGCGCGCGCCCGTGGCCGTCCTCGTCGATGCGGCGCTCCTCGACTGCAAGCCGCAGGGAACCCCGATGACATACCAACCGAACGTTCTCCTCCTCGATCAGGACCATGTCCTCCGGAGGGCCACGGCGCTCCTCCTCTGCAACCGCGGCGCGATCGTCAGCTCGGCCGCGACGCTGGAGGAAGCGATTTCTCTCTCTCTTCAGCGCGTCTACGACGTCGCGCTCATCGACCTCGGCCCCGGGACCGAGGTCGCCCGGGAGCTCCTGGGCCGGCTGCGGCGCGAGGGCACCATGCCTCGGCGGATCGTCCTCTGCGCCGACGAGCCGATCTCGTTGAGCGGCGCCGACGAGGTGAGCGAGGTCCTGCTGAAGCCGTACGCCTTCGGTCGGCTGCTCAGCACGATCTTCGCCGAGCAAAGCCCCCGGCCGTCCACGCGGTCCGGGATCTTTCCCCGGCTGCGGCTGGTCCGGAGTGATCTCGATCCCATCGAGCGCGAAGGGGCGGTCGAGCGGAGCGTGCACGTCGCTGGCGGGACCGCGCTCGAGGCGGTGCTCCTTCCGGGCGAGGGGCGCGGCGGCCCCGGCGTCGATGTGCGCGGCGCCGCGGTCGGTCCACGCGGCACCGTCGTCCGGTTCCAGCACAGGGTGCGGCGCGGCCCCTCCGGGCGGACGCTCAGGTCGCCGCGGCGCGTCCCGCGAGGTGCTCGCCATCCCGGATGACGATCCGCCGCCGCTCGAACGCGAGCACCCCGGAGCGCTTCAACTTGCCGAGCAGCAGGGTGACCGTCTCGCGGGTCGAGCCGATGAGCTCGGCGATGTCGGCGTGAGTGAAGGGGGCCATCACGAGCTGGCCGGCGGCGTGCGGCTGCCCCCATCGCCGGGCGGCGGCCCGGAGGAAGTCCACGAGGCGCGCCTCGACGGTGCGCAGGAGCAACGCGCCGAGGCGCGCCTCCGTCTCGAGCTTGCGCGCCACGAGCGCGGCCGCGAGCGCGGCGCGGACCGCTGCGTCCCCGGCGAGGAGCCGCCCGAGGCCCGCGAGCGGCACGAGCAGCGCGTCCCCCTCGTCGAGCACGGTCGCGCTCTCGGACGCGACCGACTCGCCCGCGAGGGCGGTCTCGCCCACGAGGTCACCGGGCCCGCGGTGCCCGAGCGGGATGACCCGACCGTCCGCCGCCCGCTCGACCTTGACCCGGCCCGCCCCGAGGAGGACCAGGTGCCTCGGCGGCGCGCCCTGCTGGACGAGGCGCTGCCTCCGCACGAGCCGCTCGAAGCTGCCGAGATCGAGCAGCGCGCGCCGGCTGGGCCCCGCCAGCTGGGCCAGGGGTGAGCGGGACAGGATCCGCTCCTTCACCGCGTCCAGCGAGGGACCGCCGCGCCCCTCCTCGATCCCAAGCGTAGGTCCGCGCACTTTCGGCCGATCCATCGCGCCTTCGCCCAACCTTTCGGGATTTCAAGCCTCCCGATCGGCCGTCGATAGTGCAACGATCCACCGGCGGGGGCCAATCCAAACGGTTGCGGGCGGCGCTCCCCAGGAAAACGAAAAAATCCAGCGGTGGTTCAGGATCTGGTTGTGCGTTCAGCGGTCCGGGTTGCAGACCCTGGGCCATTTTTTGGTAGAGACGTGAAAGCAAGACCCGGGCCGCGGCCCGGTTCGATGCTACGTTGGGGGTGAGGCCACCAATGAACCACTCGATGGCACGAACCTCGCGCAATGCCCTGGCCCCCCTTCGGCGGGTGGCGCAGGCGGCGAACTGAGAGAAGGAGCTCCTCATGGGCATGGAGATGAAGCTCCAGTTCAAGCTGTCCCAGCAGCTTGTGATGACCCCGCAGCTGGTGCAGGCCATCCGGCTGCTGCAGCTCTCGCGGCTCGAGCTGGTCGACGAGATCAGGAAGGAGCTGGACGGCAACCCGGTCCTCGCGGACGACATGACCGACCCGAAGTCGCGCGACGGGGACAAGAGCGACCAGCGGGGGAGGAACGCCGACCTGCCGACCGAGCAGCGGCTAGAGAACGGCGAGCGGTTCGACCGCGACACCGACATCGCGGCGCGCGAGACGGAAAAGCGGGTCAAGGAGGTGGACTGGGAGCAATTTCTGGAGAATCGCCAGCTCCAGCAGGCAATGCCCGCGCACCGGGGCGGCTTCGAGGAGCTGCCGCCGATCGACCAGAACCTGACGAAGCCGTCCAACCTGCGCGATCACCTGCTCTGGCAGCTTCAGATGAGCGATTTCGTCGAGAACGAGCGGCAGTTCGCGCTGCTCGTCATCGGCAACCTCGACGAGAAGGGATACCTCGACCTCAAGGGCGGGGAGCGTCCCGACGGGACGAGGAACCCCGACCTCAGCATCGCGGACCTGGCGCGGGAGGCGGAGCTGCACCCCGAGGACGCCGAGGAGGTCCTGGCCATGATCCAGCGCTTCGACCCGGTCGGGGTCGCGGCGCGCGACCTGTCGGAGTGCCTGCGGGTGCAGGCGGAGGTGCTCGGCTTCGACGAGATCGAGATGACGATCATCAAGGAGCACCTCCACAACGTGGAGCGGCGGAACTTCGGCGCGATCGCGAAGGCGCTGAAGATCTCGCTGGAGGACGTCTACGACGCGGTCCAGGAGATCCAGAAGCTGGAGAGCGTCCCGGCGCGCAACTTCGCCGAGGTCGACGAGAAGACCATCGCGATCACCCCGGACGTCTACGTCATCAAGGACGGCAGCCAGTTCGTCGTCACCGACAACGACAAGGGGCTGCAGCGGCTCTACATCAACGAGAACCTCGCCCAGCGGATGCTCAAGGATCCGAAGGCGAAGGAGTTCATCAGCGAGAAGCTCCGGAGCGCGCAGTGGCTGATCCGGGCGATCGAGCAGCGGCGGCGCACCATCATCAAGGTGACCGAGTGCATCGTCGAGAAGCAGCGCGAGTTCCTGGAGCGCGGCGTGGGCTACCTGAAGCCCATGATCCTCAGGGACGTGGCCGAGGCCGTCGGCATGCACGAGTCGACCATCTCCCGGGTGACGTCGAACAAGTACGTGCATACCCCGCAGGGGCTCTTCGAGCTCAAATACTTCTTCAACTCATCGATCCACAGGGTGGCTGACGAGGACATCGCCTCGGAGAGCGTCAAGCAGGCGATCAAGAAGATCATCCTGGCCGAGGACAAGACGAACCCGTACAGCGACCAGGCGATCGTGAAGATCCTCGAGGAGACGGACGGCATCAAGATCGCCCGCCGCACCGTGGCGAAGTACCGCGAGATGCTCGGCATCCTGAGCTCGTCGAAGCGCAAGAAGATGTTCTGAACCGCGCCGGGCGCGGGTGCTCTGCCATGACCGCCGAACCGCTCACGGCCGCGAAGCTCTTCGAGCGCTTCTTCGCGCCGCACTACCCCCCCGACGCGCTCGCCGACCTCGCGGCCGCGCGCGCCACGGACGCGAACCCCGCCGGAAACCCGTCGATCCTCGCCCGGATCGAGGACGCGGCGGCGGTGTTCGCCCGGCTCGCGCCGGGGGCGTTCGACCTGCCCGACCTCGACCTCGACCGCTCCGACGCCTCGGTCCACCGGCTGGGGGCGGCGCTGACGCGCGCGCGGCGTGACGCCTGGCTCTCGCCCGCAGGGGCCCCCCCCGGCGCGCCGCAGGCGGGGCGCGCGGGAGAGCCGCCCATGCTCGTCACCCTCGTGACCCACGGGGCGCTCTACGTCGGGGCGTGCGTGGTCAAGAACCACGGCGGGCGGTGGCAGGTCCGGAGGCCGCTCTGGGAGTCCCTGGTCCGGCTGGAGTCGAGGGCGGGGACGGGCGACCTCGCGATCTTCCAGTGGTGGCTCAAGGCGCTCAGCGACGAGGAGATCGGCCGGGGGAGGCTCGCGGACCGCTACCGCACCCACGTGGAGGTGCCGACGTTCGACGCGGAGCGCCTCCCGATCCTCGCCGCGGGCGACCGGAGGATCCCGCGGCTCGCCAAGGTGCGTTACGACACGCTCTACAAGCACCTCCGGGCGCACCTCCCGGAGCTCAGGAGCGTGGGCGAGGACTTCCCGTCGCCGGAGCGCTTCGAGGAGATGGCCTTCAAGAGCCTGGAGTTCGCGCTGCTCGGCGGCGGGCGGATGCTCCTCATGCACGGGGCGACCGCGGACGGGGTGCACCTGTTCTGGCTCGACGCGAGCGGCTTCGTGAAATCCGCGTACTACCCGGCCGACAGCTTCCCCGCCCACGTGGTCCAGGTCGAAGGCGAGAAGGTCCGGGTGATCGTGTCCGTCGGCGGCGAAGCGCAGGTGCACGAGATGCTCTGGTGGGGAGCCTAGGCGGGGGGCGGCCGCGGGCTGGGCTGGCGCTCGCGCGCGGCGCGCGCCAGGGGTAGGCTCGGCCCCGTGCTGTCGCCCGACGTTCGCTTCGAGGGGTTCACCGCCACCGACTGGGTCCGCGTGCTGTCGCTGTTCCGGCCCCGGCGCGCGGGCGGCGACGAGCGTGACACCGACAGGACGCGCGGCGGCGTCGTCGCGGTCCACGCGGGCGGCAAGCTGAAGAAGCTCGTGCACACGGACGCCGGCCGGCTCCGGATCGACGACGCGCAGCGCGCCTCCCCGCTCTCCGCGGAGGAGCTCGCCGCGCGCCACCACGCGAGCTGGGCCGCGGTGATCGAGGCGGGCACCCTCGAGGCCATCATGGAGCGCTTCGGGGCGCGGGTGCGGCGCGGCGACGACCTCATCGCCCAGTCGCTCCTCTTGCTGCAGCTCGCGCGCGAGGAGCACCTCGCAGGCAAGATCGAGCTCTGGCCGGCGCGGCTGCGCGGCGTGCCGATCCCGTCGCAGGGCGTCGTGCGGGGCACGCTGGACTCGCTCGCCGGGGTCGGCAAGACGATGGTGATCGGCCTGTTCGAGGGCGGGGAGCTCTGGACGAGCGTCGCGCTCCGCCGCGACGCGCGCGGGATCAACCTGATCCTCGGGCCGGACGAGGTGCGCAAGGACATGGGGCTGCTCGCCGGCGACTGGCGCCGCGACTACCGGCACCTGTCGCGCGCCATCGAGGAGCGGGCAGGGGAGCTGTCGCTGGGCTGCTTCGCCGAGGCGGAGACCATCCGGCAGCTCGAGGTCGATCCGCGGCCGGGCGCCTGGGCGCGGGCCGTGGCCGTGCGGGACGTGATCCTCGCGCCGGTGCCGGCCGCCCTCGCCATCCCGCTCGGGATCGACGCGGGGCGCGCGGCGCTCAGCGCCCTCCGCGCGATCGCCGAGCGGATCGATCCCATGGGGATCGTGGCGCCCGCGGTGCGGGCGGTGCTCGAGCGGGCCGGGACCGACAGCGAGATGGCCGCGATGCTGCCGTTCCACCCGCTGGAGCTCCTCCGCAAGCTGATCAGCCGGGACCGCTGAACGCTGCTCCGCCGCGCCGCGGCGCTCACGGGTGCGAGATGCTCGAGTCGCCGCCCTGGACCGGGGGCGCGAGCTGGAAGCGGCGCTCCTCGCACGCGTACGCCGTCGGGGTGAGCTCGATGACGGTGTGCAGCGGGATCGACAGCGTCGGGCACGAGGGCGCCGGGCGGTCGACGAGGTACGCGTACAGCGCGCGCAGCACCGCCTGGTGGCCGATCACGAGCACCGGCGAGCGCTGCCGCTCGAGCTGGATGATCAGCGGATCGAGCCGCTGGATGACGTCCTCGTACGACTCGCCGCGCGGGTAGCGGTAGCGGAACTTGTCGGCCGCGCGCGCGTGGAAGACCTCGGGCATCTGCTGGCGGATCTGCTCGTAGGTCATGCCCTCGCAGACGCCCGCGTCGATCTCGTCGAGGGCGCGCCAGGCGACGTGGCTCTGCGTGATCGGGCGCGCGGTCTGGATCGTGCGGCGCAGGGTGCTCGTCCAGACGCTGACGTTCTCGTCGCCGGCCCGCTCGCGGATGAAGCCGGCGAGGTTCCTCGCGTACTCCTCGCCGAGCGCGCTGAGGTCCGAGTCGCCGCCGAGCAGGCCCTTCTCGTTGAACACGCTCTCGCCGTGGCGGGTGAGCCAGATCGGGTGCGGCGTGAGGTGCATGTTCATCAGGAGCGGGACGAGCCGCGCCGGCAGGTAGCCGTGGATGCGGTTCAGCACGACCTGGCGCCCGACGTCGATGATCTTGATGTAGCTCTTCTCGGGCTCGCCGAGCGGCTCGTACGCGCGCGCGTAGTGCGCGATGCGCGCGCGGAAATCGCGCAGCGCCTCCTCCGGGTCGACCCCCTGGTAGTCCGGCGAGCGGAGCTTCGTCTCGCGGACGTTGGTCTCGATGATCGACTCGTCGTTGCAGATCGACTCGATGAAGACGACCGGGAAGCCGTGCTCCTTGCAGCGCTCCATGACGAGGTTGCGGCGGGCGCGGGTGCTGTTCGTGGCGTCGTAGATCGCCACCTCGCCGCCGGAGCTGAGCCAGCCGATGAGGTCGTCGAGCGCCGTCATCGCCATGCCGAGCAGCGCCTTCCGGCCCTCGGTGTTGTCGGGATCGAAGAACTGGTGCGGCTGCGCGGTGCCGAGGTGCGCCCGGCGGTAGTTGCCGACGTTGAAGAGCCGCGTGGGGTGGCCGAGCCACGAGAGGTACCGCGCGATCTTGCGGGCGATGGAGGTCTTGCCCCGCGCAGGGAGGCCCACCATGGCGAGGACGATCGGCGACGAGTCGCGCGCGAGCGAGACCATGAGAACGTTCTAGCCGATGGCGGTACGGCCGGCGACGATCGCCGAGAGCAGCCGGCCGCTCCGCTGTCCGTCTCGCCGGTACGAGAAGAAGCGGGCGGGGTCGCACGCTGTGCACCCCCGGACGTCATCCACCGACGCGGCGTCGAGGCCGGCCTCGGCGAGCTGGGCCTTGAGGATGCGCCGGAGGTCGACGCGCGGGCGCGCGCCGGGCGCGCCGCGAAGGACGGCGGCCTCGCCGGCGCCGGAGCACGCGGAGAGCTCGGCGGCGACGTCGTCGCCGACCTCGAAGCAGCAGGCCTCGATGTGCGGGCCGATCGCCGCGATGAGCTCCGCGCCGGGGCCGGCGAGCGACCTGAGCGCGCGGGCCGCCTCGACGACGACCCGGAGGACGGTGCCGCGCCAGCCGCTGTGGGCCGCGGCGACCGCGCCGCTCCGGCGATCGGCCAGGAAGACCGGGGCGCAGTCGGCGCTGCGGACGGCGCACCCGACGCCGGGCGTGCCCGACAGCGTGATGTCGCCGACCTCGTGGACCACGGCGTCGCGATCCTCGTCGCCCTGGAGCGCCCGCGACGCGACGCCGTGGACCTGGCTGAGGAAATAGATCCGCGCCGCCGGGATCCCGAGGCGCCGCGCGGCGCGCTCCAGGTTCTCTCGGACCGCGGCGGGGTCGTCGCCGACGGAGGCGGCGAAGCTCAGCGTGTCCCACGGAGGGGCGCTCACCCCGCCGCGCCGGGTGAAGAAGGCGTGGGAGAAGCCGGAGGCGGCGAGGAGCGGGCTGGTGAGCGCCTCGGCCCCCTCCGCGGCATCGTGCATTTTTGCGGTCTTCCTGGTGGTCACGGCGGGATCCGATGCGTCGGCTGCTTCGGTCATAGACGATACGGGTGAGTTACGTGGTATTTTCCGGCTCCACGCATGGCTGCCGGTCCGGACCCGAACATCGGTCGAGATCTGCTCGAAGGGCAGTTCAAGATCCTCCAGAAGATCGGCTCAGGTGGCATGGGGTCGGTCTACAAGGCCTTGCAGACGGATCCCAACCGGATGGTGGCGGTGAAGATCCTCCACCCCAAGCTCGCCAACCGAAAAGACCTCGTCTCGCGCTTCCGCCGCGAGGCGCGGGCGATGAGCCACCTCACGCACCCGAACACCGTGAAGGTGTACCTCTACGGCGCGCTCGATGACGGCTCGCTGTACATCATCATGGAGTACCTGGAGGGCAAGAACCTGAACCAGGTGGTCCGCAAGGAGGGGCCGCTGCCGGTCGAGCGCGCGATCCCCGTCCTCATCCAGGTCTGCGGCGCGCTGCAGGAAGCGCACATGCAGGGGATCGTGCACCGCGATCTCAAGCCCGAGAACATCTTCCTGTCGACCAACGGCGGGCTGAAGGACTACCCGAAGGTGCTCGACTTCGGCCTCGCGAAGGTGACGGAGCGCGAGCTCAGGCCGGGGTCGGTGATGCTCACGCAGGAGGGCATGGTCTTCGGGACGCCGGAGTTCATGTCGCCCGAGCAGGCGCAGGGCAAGGTGCTCGACGCGCGCAGCGACATCTACTCGCTCGCGACCATCCTCTACGAGGTGCTCACGGGCAAGCTGCCGTTCGAGGCGCGGACGCCCATGGAGTACATCCAGCACCACGTGACCAGGTCGCCGATCCCGCTCGATGAGCGCGTCGAGGGGAAGCACTTCCCGCCGGGGCTCGGGGCGGTGCTCGCCAAGGCGCTCGAGAAGCGGCCCGAGGACCGGTTCGAGACCGCGGCCGCGTTCGCCGACGCGCTCAAGCCGTTCGCCGGGGGTGCGGGCAAGGGCTACACGGCGATGATGCCGAAGAACGCGAACGCGGTGCTCGAGCAGGCGGCGAAGCAGCACGCCGCCGCCCTCCAGGCGAGCAAGGCGGCCGCGTCGTCTCCGTTCAAGTCGCCGGCGAAGACGGTGAAGATGGACCAGGCGCCGCCGGCGTCGCTCGTCAAGCCGGCGCCCGTCAAGCCGGCGCCCGCGCCGCCTCCCCTCGCGAAGGCGCCGGCGAAGGCGGAGGCGAAGCCGCTGCTGCTCGTCGCCATCGCGGCGGGGTGCCTGATCGCGGGCGTCCTGATCACCATCGTGGCCATGCGGCTGCTCCAGGGCTGATCGCCGTCGGAGGCGCCGCCGCATCGAGGCGAGCCGCCGCGGGCGTGCTAGCGTCGCCGCTCCGGCGCGCCGGGCGCTCTGGATGCGCGTCGCATGCACGAGCGTTCACGGGGACGGCATCATGGCCTCGGAGCAATCAGGCAATCCTGGAGGAAACGACAACGATCCGGCCGGGGAGGCCGGACCGCCGCGCGCGGAAGCCGAGCTGCCGTGCGGGGCGGATGAGCTGCCGTACGCGCAGACCGAGCGACCGGCGCGGCAATCCAGCCCGGCGAGGGGCGCGAGCCAGCCCGCGCTGGGGAGCGCGCCGCCGCGGGCGGGGAGCGCGCCGCGGTTCGAGAGCGCGCCGCCGCGGGCGGGGAGCGCGCCGCGGTTCGAGAGCGCGCCGCCGCGGGCGGGGAGCGCGCCGCGGCTCGCGAGCGCGCCGCCGCCGCCGCCGCCGCCGCCGCCGCCGGACGGCATGCCCGCGCAGGGCAAGGGCGCCCGGGTCGCGACCTGGGCGAAGCGCGTCGGCATCGCGCTCGCGGCGCTCCTCGCCCTCGCCGCCGCCACGGTCGTGCTCGTCATCCGGCACTACGAGGCCGATCTCCCCTCGACCCACGAGCTCAAGAACTACCGGCCCCCGCAGGTGACGCGCATCCTCGCGCGCGACGGGACGCGCCTCGGCGAGATCTTCACGGAGCGGCGCACCGTGGTGCGCCTCGAGGAGATCCCGAGCCAGATGAAGCTCGCCGCGCTCGCCGCCGAGGACGCGGGCTTCTACGAGCACGCGGGGCTCAACTACCTCGGCATGCTCCGCGCGCTCGCGGTGAACCTCCGCTCGACGAAGACCCGGCAGGGGGCGAGCACGATCACGCAGCAGGTCATCAAGAACGTCCTGCTCACGCCGGACCGGACGTTCGACCGCAAGATGCGCGAGGCCATCCTGGCCAGGAGGATCGAGCAGGAGCTCACGAAGGACGAGATCCTGGAGCTCTACCTCAACAAGATCTACTTCGGTCACGGCCGCTACGGCGTCGAGGAGGCGAGCCGCTACTACTTCGGCAAGAGCGTGCGCGACGTGACGCTCGCCGAGGCGGCGATGCTCGCCGCCGTCGTGAAGGGGCCCAGGTACTCGCCGCGGGTGAACCTCGAGCGCGCGACGGCGCGGCGGGCGTTCGTGCTCGATCAGATGCTCAAGAAGGGCTTCGCCGACGAGATCCAGGTCGAGCAGGCGAAGCGGGAGCCGGTGGTGCTCGCCATCGAGACCGAGTCGCTCGCGGAGCTCGCGCCCGAGGCGGTCGCCGAGGCGCAGCGCGTCCTGCGAAGGCTCGTCGGGCCCGCCGCGCAGCAGGGCGGCTACACGATCACGACCACGATCGATCCGGCGCTCCAGGCGGCGGCGCGCGCGGCCGTCCGCAAGAACCTCGACGCGTACGCGAAGCGGCACAAGCTGCTCGGGCCGCTCGCGAAGGGCAGGAAGGAGCCGCCGCCGTTCGAGGGGACGCCCTCCGGCCACAAGGTCTTCCGCGGCGTCGTCACGGGCGCGGACGACGCCCGCGGGACGCTCTCGGTGCGCGTCGGCACGCTGGACGGCGCGGTCGCGCTCCGCGGCGCGCAGCGGTACAACCCGAAGGGGCTCGCGCCGAGCAAGTTCGCCGACGTGGACAAGGTGGTGCGCGTCAGCATGATCCGCCCCCCGCCGGAGCCGGCCGCCGACGCGCCCTCCCCCGGCGAGGAGGACGACGAGGACGCCGGCGAGGCGAGGCGCGCCGCGTCGGCGAAGCCCGAGGCGCCGGTGCCGCTGCGGCTCGAGCTCGGGCCCGAGGGGGCGCTCGTCGCCATCGACGTGCGGACGCGCGAGATCGTCGCCCTCGTCGGCAGCTACGAGGCGGTGCGCGGCGGGCTCGACCGCGCGACGTTCGCGCGGCGGCAGCCGGGGTCGACGTTCAAGGCGCTCGTCTACGGGTACGGGATCCACGCGCGCACGCTGACGCCGGCGACGATCCTCGACACCAACCCCCAGGCCATCGACGGGTACAAGCCGCAGAACCACGACGAGCGCGAGGGGAAATCGCCGGCGCGGCTGCGCGAGGCGGTGGCGCACAGCGTGAACGTCGCCGCGGTGTCGGCGCTGTCGCGCGTCGGCGCGTCGAACGTCGTCGCCTTCGCCAGCGCGCTCGGCATCCAGTCGAAGCTCGGCGCGGACCTGTCGCTCGCGCTCGGCGCCTACGAGGTCACGCCGCGCGAGATGGCGGCCGCGTACGCGAGCATCGCCGCGGGCGGCGTTCACGAGCAGCCCGTCCTGATCACGAAGATCGTGGGCCCCGACGGCGCGGAGATCCCGCTCCCGCCGCGGCCCCCCGCCCACCGCGTGATGGAGGAGCCGGAGGCCTACGTGCTCACGAGCCTGCTGACGTCCGTCGTGCAGCGCGGGACCGCCAAGGCGGCGCGCTCGCTCGGGCGGCCGATCGCCGGCAAGACGGGGACGACGAACCAGGCGAAGGACGCGTGGTTCGTCGGCTACTCGACGGACATCGCCTGCGCGGTGTGGACGGGCTACGACGACGCGGCGCCGCTCGGCAGAGGCGAGGCGGGGGCCACGGCGGCGCTGCCGGCGTTCGTGGATTTCATGAAGCAGGCGCACGCGGAGCGCCCGGCGGCCGATTTCCCGGTGCCGAACGGCGTCGTGCGCGTGAAGATCGATCCGCAGACGGGCCTGCTCGCGCGCGAGGGGCAGGAGGACGCGATCGAGGAGGTGTTCGTCGCCGGGACCGAGCCGTCCGAGGAGGCGCCGGTCCCCGAGGCGGACGCGGGCGCGGAGGGGGCCGGCGGCGGGACCCCGGGAGAGCTGGTGGGCGTGGTGCCGGCGTCGGGCGAGGGGCTGCTGCCGGCCGAGCCGGGGGCGTCGCCCGCGCCGGCCGAGCCGGGGGCGTCGCCCGCGCCGGCCGAGCCGGAGCACGCGCCGGAGCCAGGGCCGCTGCCGGTCGGCGAGCCGGAGCCGCCGCCGTTCTGAGCGGCGCGCGGCGCCGCGCGCCGCGCGATCCGGCTCAGAACGAGTCGAGTCTGCGCGTCCAGAACGAGCTGAGCCGAGCACGTCGCCGGAGAGCTCACCGCCGTCGCGGCGTCACCCCGGCTGGACTCCGGCGGGAACGGCACGGACGAGGATCTTCGACGACGCACGGCCGATGAGCCGCCGCAGGATCTGTTTCGTGCCGATCGCCCCGCCAGCGCCCACCGCGAACACGAGCGGCGCCGCCGCGCCGCCCGTCATCGCGACGAGGCCCGCCGCGAGCAGCACGCCGGCGCCGGTGGCCACCGCGCCGGTCGAGGCCTCCTGGGCCGCGTGCGCGATCGCCTCCTTCCTGGTCATCTCGCCGCGCTGGTAGGCCGTGATTCCCTCGTACGTGCCGAAGGCGCCGTCGACGAGGAACCCGATGCCGGCCGCCTTGCCCGCGCCCTTCAGCACCTCTCGGCCCGCGGTCTTCATCGCCTCGCGCGCGAGCGCCCTCGCGCCCTCCGGAGCGGCTCCGGCGAGCGCCGCCTGGCCCGCCTGCCGCGCAGCCTCCTGCGCGATCTGCGCGCCCGCCTGCTTTCCGCCCTGGTCGACGATGCTCTTCGCCGTCGTCTGCGCGCCCATCGCGAGCCCGGGCGCGAGCGTGTCCACGACCGCCGTGGCGTTGTGGACCATCGCGCGCCGCAACCCCTCCCGCGTGCCCTCGTCGAGGAGCCGCTTGCCCGCTGCCGCGAACAGCACCTCTGCCGCCCCGCGCACGGCGACGGCGCCGCTCCCTGCAATGGAACCGAGGAGATGGTTTCGCGAGCTCATCTCGACCTCTGCCGTGTTCACGCGCCCTTGCCTTCCAGGAGGGGGTAGCGCCCCAGGGCAGAAAGGCAAGCTCAGCGTGGCGCCGCGCCGCGCCGCGCCGGGCGATCCGCCCCGGCATTCCGGCGCCACGTTGAGCTCGGCCGATAACGCCCCGCCAGAGCGCTTGCAGCGCAGGCGGTCGCGGCGGGCGCTCGAGGATCTGCGGCGCCGGCTCAGGCGCTCGCCGCGGGCGCCGGCGTGAAGACGGCGCGCACGCAGCCGTCCTGCTTCTTCTTGAAGAGCTGATATCCGCGGGGCGCGTCCTCGAGGCTCATCCGGTGGGTCGCGAGGAACGAGGGATCGATCTCGCCGCGCGCGATGTGCTCGAGCAAGCGCGGGATGTAGCGCTGCCCGTGCTGCTGTCCCATCCGGAAGACCAGCCCCTTGTTCATGGCCGCGCCCATGGGGAACTTGTCGATGAGCCCGCCGTAAACCCCCACGATGGACACCGTGCCCCCCTTGCGACACGCCATGATCGCCTGGCGCAGCGCGATCGGGCGGTCGGTCTCGAGCCGCATCGCCTGCTTCGCGCGGTCGTACGCGTACTCCAGGCCGTGGCCGTGCGCCTCCATGCCGACCGCGTCGATGCACGCGTCGGGCCCGCGGCCCGCCGTCATGTCGCGGAGCGCCTCGCGGACGTCCACCTCGTCGTAATTGAGCACCTCGGCGCCGGCGCGCTCCCTGGCCATCCGGAGGCGCTCGGGGAACCGATCGATCGCGATCACCCGCTCCGCGCCGAGCAGGTAAGCGCTGAGGATCGCCATCTGTCCCACCGCGCCGGCGCCCCAGATCGCGATCACGTCCCCGGGGCGGATCCCGCACATGTCCGCGGCCATGTAGCCTGTCGGCAAGGCGTCGGCCGCGAACACCGCGCGCTCGTCCGGGACTCCTTCGGGCACCTTGAAGGCGCCCTGGTCGGCGAACGGGACGCGGACATACTCGGCGTGGCTGCCGGCGATGCCGCCAAAGGCGTGGCTATATCCGAAGATCGCGGCGGTCGTGGAGCCAAACGCCTTGTCGAGGAGGGCGTGGCTCGGGTTCGAGTTGTCGCAGAGCGACCAGAGCTCGTGCTCGCAGTAAAAGCAGCGCCCGCAGCCGACGATCGAGCAGACGACGACGCGATCGCCCACCTTCAACGTGCTCACGTCAGGGCCGACGTCGACGACCTCGCCGACGAACTCGTGCCCCAGGATATCCCCTCTCTTCATCGTGGGGACATACCCGTCGATGAGGTGCAGATCGGAGCCGCAGACCGAGGACATGCGGACGCGGACGATGGCGTCATGGGGGGCCAGGATCCGCGGATCCGGCACCGTCTCGACGCGGAGATCGTTCACCCCGTTCCAGCAGAGCGCGCGCATCGCCTCACCCCCCGAGGAGCGCGGCCCTCCGGCCGCTGGGCTGCCCCTCGATCGTGGGGATCTCGCCCGCCTCCATGAGCTGCTTGAACCGGCGGAGGTCGTCGCCGAGCTGCTGATCCGGCTCCTCGCCGAAGACCTTGGCGACCACGCGGCCGAGCGCGCCGGCCGGCGCGCCGTAGTCGAGCGTCACGTGGACCTCGGTGCCGCGGCCGCCCGGCGCGGGCGTGAACCGGACAGCGCCGGCGTTCTCGATGTCCGCGGGCTCGCGGGAGCGCCAGGCGATGAGCTCGTTCTCCCGATCCTCGAGGATCTCGGCCCGCCAGGACACCGATCCGCCGCCGGGCGCCCGCGCCGTCCACCGGGAGCGCCTGTCGTCGATGACCTCGACGCGCGTGAGGTGCTCCATGAAGCGCGGCAGGTTCTCGAAATCGCGAAAGAAGCGGTAGAGCTCGTCGGCGGGCCGGGCGATGGTCACGCCCCGCGAGACGCGCGTCGCCGCGGGCGGGCGCGCGCCCAGGAGCCGGGCGGCGCGCTGGCCGGCGCGGAGCAGCGGCGCGCGCGGCGCGAGCGGGCCCCCGGACGCGCGCGCGGGCCTGCGGCCGGAGACGCCGCGCTGGATCAGCGCGCCGCCCGCGAACGCCAGGAGCAGGCCGGGCACGCTGCGGCGCGCGAGGCCGTACGCCAGGAGCGCGCTGCCGCCGAGCGTGGCGAGCCAGCGCTTCGTCTTTCCGGCGCCGGCGCGCGCCTCGACCTGGGCTCGCTCGGGCGCCGACGGCACCTCAGAGACCGGTTCGATCATCGACATGACACCCCTCCTCCGGACACTGCGTCCGCTCGCTCGCGGGAGGCGATGGGGCCCCCGCCGCAGAGCGCTGCCCCGGCGCGGCGCGGACCGCGGCCTCGTCCGGAGCGCGGCCCGGACGCTCGGGATCCTGTGCGCGCGCAGGCGTCAGCCTCTGCTCACGTCCGCACCAGGCAAGGCCCGCGCCGGTGCCGGGCGTCAGAACCTCACGAGCAGGCGCGAGCCCACGCCGCCTGGCCAGGCCGACAGCGAGAGCGCCGCCGCCGTCGGCTCGCCGACCGAAGTCGGCGCCGTCGCCTCCCCGGAAGGGCTCAGCAAGAGCAGGGTGACGCCGGTGCCGAGCCCGACGAGCCCGACGCCGGCGAAGACGCTCGCGAGCGTCGAGGCCGTCCTGCCCGTGTCGTACTCCCCCTGGAGCTCCGGCGGGCACACGTAGGCGCCCCCGGCGCGCGAGCACCCGTCCTCGACCGCGGACAGCGCGCCCGCGCGCACGGCCACGGCCACGACGGTCGCGATCGCGCCGGCGCCGCCGACGCCGAGCGCGACGAAGCCGGCCGTGCGGACGCCGCTGGAGGCGTCCGGCGGGGCGGCGGCGAGCGGATCGCGCGCCCCGAGCGCGTCGCGCGAAGGCGGCGGCGCGGGGACGGCCAGCGTCACGACCCGGCGCATGCCGGCCTGGAGGTCGACGCGCTCCGTGATCGGCGCGGCGCCGCCGTAGAACAGCTCGATCGTGTGCTGGCCGAGATCGCGCTCCAGCTCGACGCCGAGGAGCCTCGGATCCATGGGCTTGCCGTCCAGCACCACGCGGACCTCGGCCCTGCCGTCGCCGCCGCGCACATGGACGGTCAACGTCCCGACCTTCTCGTTGAGCGCGCGGTAACGGCCCTCCGCGTCCTCGCTCCACCCAGCGTACTTCGCCTCGTTCGACTGGAGCGCGGCGCGCCGGAGATCCCACCAGTCGCGCCGCGCGGAGGCGTAGAGGCCCAGCTCCTCCTCGCACTCGGCGATGTTCCGCAGCGCGCCGAGCCCCTCGGGGTAGATCTCCAGCGCGCGCCGGAAGGCGATGACCGCCTGCTCGCACTGGCCGGCGCGCCGCAGCTCGCGCCCCCGGGCGAACAGCGTCTTCGCGTCCTCCTCGGCGCCCGCGGCGAACGCCGGCGCCGGCGCCGCCGCGAGCAAGGCGGCGCCGCAGAGCGTGACGAGCTGTCGCTCAAAGAATCTCACTCTTGTCGATCTCCTTGCGGCGGCGGGGCGCGGCGGGCAGGGGCGGCGCCGCAGGCGCGGCCGTCGCCGTGGCGCGGGGAGCGGCCCGGGGGGGCTCGGGCCTGGCCCCGCGCGGCCGCGCGGCCGCGGCCTCGGGCGCAGGGGAGGGCGCCTCCGCCGGCGTCGCCGCCGCGGGCGGCGTGGACGGGGCCGCCGGGGCGGGCGGCGCGGGCGGCGGCCGCAGGCGCGGCGTGGCGTCCGGGAGGGCGCCGCGCACGGCGGGGGACAGCGGCCTCACCGCCTGGGCCACGCGCGGCGGGTCGAGCAGGCGCCACGCGAGCGCGGCGGCGCCCACGACCGTGCCCACGCTCGCCAGCGCCACGGCGGCGAGCGCCGCGGTCTGCCGCCGCGGCGGTGGGGGAGGCGCCGCCTCGATCGCGGCGTGATAGGCCCGGACCATCTCCCCGACCGAGGCGAACCGCCGCGCGGGCTCCTTCGCGAGCGCCCGCGCGAACCAGCCGTCGAGCCCCCGGGGGAGCGACCGCCGGACGTTCGTGGCGGGCTCGAAATCGCGGGTGCTGACCGCCACGATGAGCTCGGCGATGGTGTTGCCCTGGAACGGCGTCCAGTCCGTCAGCACCTCGTACGCCAGCACGCCGAGCGCCCAGATGTCGGCCCGCACGTCGACCGAGAGCGGCGACGCGAGCTGCTCCGGGCTCATGTAGTTGGGCGACCCCAGCATGACGTCGGCCGACGTCTCCATGGGGCGGTCGAGGCCGAGATCGCCGTGCAGCGCCTTGGCGATGCCGAAGTCCGCGACCTTCACCGAGAGCGCCTCGCCGGGCTCGTCGAGCAGCATCACGTTCGATGGCTTCAGGTCGCGGTGCACGATGCCCATCTCGTGCGCGACGGTGAGCGCGTCCGCGATCTGATCGAGCACGCCCGCGAAGCGCTGCGGGTCGATGGGCCCCGTCTCGGTCACCTCGGCGAGCAGCGTCCGGCCCCGCACGTACTCCATCACGAGGTACGGGAGGTCCTCGTGAACCCCCGCGTCGTGCACGGCGACGATGTGCCGCGTGCGCGCGCCCAGGCGGGCCGAGATCTGCGCCTCGAACCGGAACCTCTCCAGCACGGTCCGGGTCCGCTCCGCGTCGCCGGTCAGCGCGAGGCTGAGGAACTTGATGGCGAGCTCGGTCTTCAGGTTGACGTGGACCGCGAGCCAGACCTCCGCCATGCCCCCGCGCCCGAGCGGGCGGACCAGCCGGTACTTGCCGTCCACGATCTCGTCCGGCGCGTGCTGCCAGATATCCGACTCGTCCACGCGGGCCGGCCTGTCCGTCGCGCGCGCGCTGACCTTGACGGTCGTCGGCAGGCGGGGCGAGGCGGCGTCCACGCCCGGAAGGATAGTGGATGCCGGGGGCGCGGCTGACACTATTCGACGGCGCTCGCGCCCCCGCCAGCGCGGGGCGGCGGCAGGGGTCGGTGCGCCGCAGCGGGCACCGCGAAGGTCCGCGTGGCGCCGCGATCGACCCGGCGCGCGGCGCCGCGAGGCCCTACTCCGCGGCGTCAGCGAACGGCTCGGCCGGCTCGGCGCCGGGCAGCGGGGCCGCGTTGCCCACGCCGCGGTCGAGCGCAGCGCCGAGGAGCGCCCCCACGCCGGGGACGACATTGCCGATCGCCTCGTCGGCCTCCCACGGGTTCAGCCACCAGAACGGGTTGAGCAGCCGGCGGAGGTCGCGGAGGGAGCGGGACGGACGGCTGACCTCCACCGTGAACGCGAGCGTGCCCAGGTTGGCGTCGAGCCAGTCGTCCATGTCTCCCACGGTCGGATACCAGTGCGCCGCCTGCCGGACCGCGTAGGGCTCGCGCGGCAGCGCGCGGCAGAAGGCGTCGCCGAGCGCCTGGTACAGCGGCGCGCGCGGGTTGGGCGCGCCCGTGTGCGCCCACGGATAGAGCAGGAGGTTGCCGCAGCTATGGAAGCCGAGCGCGAGCGCCGGCCTCGTCTCCAGCGCGACGTCGCGCAGGGCGCGCGACTCGGGCTCCGAGAACGCGTGCGGGCCGGTGTAATGCGGCGACCAGCGGCGCCGCGAGCCCGCGAACGGGTGCAGCGGCCGCGCCGAGGAGAGCGGCGCGAAGTTCCGGTTCAGATCCACGCCGCGAGCATTGCACCGCCGCGCGGCCGGCCGCTCGCCGCGGAGGCGCTCGAGGTTCTCCGCGAACGCATCGGGGTTGACCACCGGCACCACCACGAGCCGCGCGCGCGCCGCCGCGCCCGCGCGCCCGCGCTCCAGGACGGAGCGCACCGCGTCGAGCAGCGCGAGCCCGCCGATCACCTCGACCCCGTGCAGGAGCGACGTCAGCAGGAACGTCGGGCCGCGCGGATTGCCGAAGTCATAGCGCCGCAACGGGGCCCCGCTGGCGGACGTCCCGACCGTCATCACCCGCCCTCCGTGGACCCGCGCGAGGTGCGTCCACGCGGCCTCGAGCTGCGGGAGCTCGGCATAGCGGCCAGGGAGGTCGAGCGGTCGTGCCATTCCGGTGTCTCTGATGTGACACCGGAATGGCGGGGCGCGCCAGCAGGTTGAGCCGCCCCACCGCCCCGCGCGGCGCGGCGGAGCCGGCGCGTCAGGTCACGTGGGCCGTCGGCCGCCGCTCCGGCTGGCCTGCCGGTGAATCGCGGCGAGGGCGAGGCCCTCGAACAGGAGATGCGCGCCGAGGTGAAGGGTGATGTCGGCGTGGTCGAGCGCAGGGCACACCTCGACGAGGTCCATGCCCACCAGACGGATGCCCGCGAGGCCGCGGAGGAGCTGGATCGCCTCGCGCGCGGTGAGCCCGCCGGGGACGGGCGTGCCCGTGCCCGGGGCGAACGCCGGGTCGATGCCGTCGATGTCGAACGAGAGATAGACCGGCGCGTCGCCGACGGCGGCGGCGATGGCGGCGGCGATGGCGGGCGTGCCCTCGCGGTCGATCCGGTCCATGTCGTACCGCGTGGCCCCGGCGCGGGCCGCGAACGCGCCCTCCTCCGGGTGGCCCCACGTCGCGCGGATGCCGATCTGGTGCAGCGCGTCCCGCGCGATGAGCCCCTCCTCGACGGCGTTGCGGAACGGCGTGCCGTGGTGGAACGGCTCGCCCCACACGTCCGAGGTGCTGGTGTCGAGGTGGGCGTCCACGTGGACGACGGCGACGGGGCCGTGGCGCCGCGCGAGCGCGCGGAGCACGGGGAGCGCGATCGCGTGGTCGCCGCCGACGACGAACGGGACCGCCCCGGCCGACAGCACCTCGTCGACCGCGGCCTGGATCAGCTCGCGCACGGAGTCGGCGTGAAAGGGAGGAAAGGCCACGTTGCCGCCGTCGAGCACGCGGAGCGCGCGGAACACATCGAGGTCGTGGCCGGGGTGATAGGACTGCACGAGCGCGCTCACGCGGCGCAGCTCGTAGGGCGCGAACCGGGCGCCCGGGCGGTACGTGACGCTGCCGTCCCACGGCACGCCGAGGAGCACGGCGTCGGCGCCGGCGTAGGCCGAGGCGCCGGCCCCGTCGAAGTCGGCGGTCGGGAGGCGGAAGAAGGGAGTCTGCCCGTGCCGCAGGTAGGCGGCTGCGCGTTGCTGGGACATGCGATCTCCTAGAGGCTCAAGAGGTCCACGATCACGGCGCGGGCGCGCTCCGCGAGCTCGGCCGCGCCGCCGTGGTCGCCGAGGGGCGGGCCGAGGGTGATGGAGGCGCCCGACGCGCGGCGGCTGGAGAAGCGAAGGAAGTGGGGAAGGAAGGTGTCGTCGCCGGCCCAGCAGAGCTCCTGGGCGTCGTAGGTGATGGCCGCGGGCACGATGGGGACGCCCGCGATCCGGGCGACGCCGAAGATGCCTTTCCGGAACGGGAGGACCCGCTCTCCGCGCGTGGTGGAGCCCTCCGGGAAATTCAGCACCGGGACGCCGTGGCGCAGGGCGCGGAGCGCGCACCGGAGCACGCGCGCCCCGCTCTCCGGGCGCTGCCTGTCGACGAGCAGCACGCCGAGCTCGCGCGCGCGCCCGCCGAGCACAGGCCAGCCGCCGATCTCCTGCTTCGCGATGGCGGTGCAGGGGGTGAGCGAGGCGATGAGGATCGGGTCGATGTAACTCACGTGGTTCGCCACGACCACGAACGGCGGCGCGGGCAGCGAGCCGGTCACGCGGACGCGCAACGTGTGCAGCGCGCAGAGATCCCGCGCGGTCCGGTGCAGGAGGCGCGCCCTCTCGCGGTGGCGCAGGGCGGGCAGCTCGGGCAGGAAGCTCGTCCGGATCAGGGTGTCGAGCGCGAGGCCCATCACGCCCGAGACCCGGCTGGCGACGAAGCGCGCCTCGGTCCATGGCGCATCGCCCGCCGCGCCGAGGCGGCGGCCGTCGTCCAGCGGAGCGGTGGTCGTCATGGTCGGTCCGCCTCAGGCCACCGCGGCCATGCCGCCGCCGTCCGAAGGCCGCGTCGCCGCCGCGTCGGCCGGACGGTCGACGAGCCCCACCCGCTCGAAGCGGGCCCGGAGCGAGAGGAACGCGTCGCGATCGATGCGCGAGATGATGCGCGGGTGCCCGGTGCCGTAGAAATCGGGGCGGACCTCGATCTCCTTCGCGCCGAGCATGGCGTGGAGCGCCCGGGCGGCGTGGTTGTCCTCCTCGACGGTGAACCAGCACGACTCCGCCCATCCGAGGATCGACCCGACGAACGCCCGGAGCAGCGTGTGCGTCGCCCGGGACCCCTGATACGCCGGCAGGACGGCGAGCGTCGTGCAGTAGACCTCCTTGCCGCGCGCGAAGGAGAGCAGGTATCCCGCCGGCTTGCCCGCGGCCTCGACGAGGAAGCAGGAGTCCTTGAAGAAGTCGCAGCAGAGACGGATGTAATACCGTCCGAGCTCCCCTTCTCCGGCGTTCCCGAAGAGCGCCGCCTCCATTTCCATCAGAGTCGAAAAGTCGTCGCTCCGGAGCGTGCGCGCCACATAACGGCTCATCGATGCGCCTCCTTGCCGTGATTGATCTGTTTCCGGCGCGGAGCATGCCGGTGATGGGTGGAGAACAGGTCACAGAATCCCCGAGGTTGGGAGACAACCTGGGGGCGGCGGCGCGTCAGGACGGCGGGTGTCCTGCGTACGGGAGGCGCCTGGCTATCGGGTCATCGTGGCCAGAGGCGCGCCGCGGCCGCGGCGGGGACGCCGAGCGCGAACCGGGCGGCTGCCCGCGCCCGGTCGAGGAGCGCCGTGAGCTCGGAGGTCGTTTGCCACCCGCCTGTCACGCCGGTCCAGATCTTCATGGGGACGAAGAGGTTTCCGTCGGTGTGCGGCGCGGCGCGGTCGAGGAAGCCTGTCGCCATGACGTACGCCGCGATCCACCGCTCCGTGAGGCCCGGCGCGACGGCGAGCGCCGCGGCGGCGACGCGGCCTGCGGCGCCGACGTACACCTCGCGCCTGGGGCGCTCGGCCAGGGAGATCATCGCCGCCGCGACGCGCCCGGGGGAGAGCACCGGCCGGAGCGGCTGGACCGCGCGGCCTGTGAAATTGCCGGCGTGCTGGTAGATCGGGGTATCGATGGCCGACGGCAGGATGTTGCAGACGTGGATATCCGGCGTGCTGGAGAGCTCCTGTCGCAGGCAGAAAGCGAGCCCCATGATCCCGAATTTGGAGATCACGTAGGCGCTCATCGTCGGCGCGCCGAGCTTGCCGAGGGCAGAGACGTTGTTGATGAGCACACCGGAGCCCTGCGTGCGGAAATAGGGCAGGACGGCCCGCGCCCCGTGCACATAGCCGAACAGGTTGGCCTCGATGACCTGGCGGTACGCGTCGTAGGGCGCCTCGTCCGCGCGCGCGTAGAGGAACACCGCGGCGTTGTTCACCCAGACGTCGATCCTTCCGAACGCCGCGATCGCGGCGCGGGCGAGGCCCCGGACGGCGCACTCGTCCCGCACGTCGGTGGGGACGGCGAGCGCCTGGGCGCCGACGCTGGCGCACTCCGCGGCGACCTCCTCGAGCGCCCGCTCGTTCCGCGCGGCCAGCACCACCCGGGCGCCCCGCCGCGCGAACGCGATCGCCGCTGCCCTGCCGATCCCCGAGGACGCCCCGGTGATGACGACCACCGCATCGCGAACACATCTCCGCATGACTGGCCCCCTCCCGCGCGGTCTGCCCCTCGCCAGGAGGAGAGCAACCCGCGCGCCACGCTGGCCCGGGTCGCGTCCAGGGAATCCGAGGCTGCCCCGCTCTTTCGTCCTCCATCTCGCGTCTTCCATCCCTGGAGCGCGTGGCCAGATCCACCCGCTCCTCCAGGGGACGCCTGGCCTCTCTCCCCGAGGCGTGTCCTCGGTGAGCACGCCGTGACCCGTGGAGCTCTCGGGACGGGCTGAGGAGATGGATCAGACTCCCGGCCGCGCCCCCTCTCGGCCCGGGCCGCGCCGCTTCACCCGGAACGACATCTCTTTCTTCATACGCAGCGTCATCGACAGGGAAGGCACGGCAGGGCGGTCCGGCTGGGCGGCGGCGAGCGTGTAGCGCTGGACGAGGCGCGCCAGGACGAGCTGCCCTTCCACCAGCGCGAAATCTCTGCCGATGCACTGGCGCTGGCCGGTCCCGAACGGAATCCAGGCCAGCTTGTGACGCGACGCCGTGCGCTCCGGCGTGAAGCGCCCCGGATCGAAGCGCTCGGGATCTTCCCAGAACTCCGGATGACGATGGATGGCGTACGTCGCGGCGAGGACGAAGGTGCCCGCCGGGATATGAAACCCGTCGATCTCGTCATCGACGAGGGCGACCCGCGCCAGCCACCAGATCGGCGGGTACATGCGCAACGCCTCCTGGAATACCATGCGGGTATAGTGCAGCTGGTAGAGGTGGGAGGCGTTCGGCCGGCTCCCGCCGATCACGGCGTCGACCTCGGCGCGTAGCTCCGCGAGCGCGGCGGGCTCGCGCAACAGGAGCTGCAGGCTCCACGAGAGAGCGAGCGCGCTCGACTCGTAACCAGCCAAGAGCAAGGTCAAGGCCTCGTCGCGGAGCTGGCCAGCGGTCATCCGCTGGCCGGTCTCGGGATCGACCGTGCCGATCAGGCTCGCGAGCAGGCTCTTGCTCGCTCCGGCGGGCTGGGGGTGTCGCTGGCCGCGCTCGATGATCTTGAACAGCACCGCATCCATGTCGCGGAGCGCGCGCTGGTAGCGACGCCCCCCGGGGACAGGAACCCAGGCAGGCAGCCCCTGCGCGATGATGCCGCGGAAGACGTGGCCGAACGCGAACGTCCCGCTGGCGGCGATGACCTCGACCTCCTCGCGGCAGATGTCGCCTCCGAACAGCGCCCTCACGATCATCTTCATCACGACCGGGCTGAAGGCGCGCATCGCGCTGAGCGGCGATCCCGCCTCCGCGGCGGCGTCCCAGACCGCGAGCTCTTCATCGATGGCATCGACCATGAGGGAGACGAGCTCGTCGATCTGCTCCCGGTGAAAGTGCCGCTGCATCATGCGGCGCTGGCGTAGCCAGTAGTCCCCTTCGCTCACGCCGAGGCCGTTGCCCAGCAGGGTCCTGACCGAGTCCCACAGGGCGCCGCCTTTCCCGTACTTGGCGCTGGAGTCCCGGAAGACATGCTGGACATGCCTCGGGTGATTCACGACGGTCACGCTCACGGGACCGAGCCGCATCCTGTACACATCCCCGTATCGCGCGCGGGCCCTCAGAAAGAGCTCGGCTTGCTGGCTGAGCAGCGCCGGGAGCGACCCGAGCAGCGGGAGCCCGCCCCCCACGAGGGGCGGCGTGCGCGGGAGACCGGGCGCTTGGCTGGCCGAAGATGACGCGGAATCGAGCACGGTGTTCAACTCCACCTTCCCCTCCTCCTCTTCACTTGCCCTCTCCCTCGCCGGGGTCCTGACGGCGGCGGAGGGCGGACGTGCGTGTCACATCGAGAAATATCTCTCGTCGTAGTACCGGCGGGTGATCATGCACCAATCGAAGACGCCGCGGATGAGCGAGTACCCCGTGCGGACGTACCGCGTGATCGCCTCCGCCTTCCCCTCGTAACCGTCGATGAGCGCGGGCAGATCCCTCTCCATCTGGACCATCGACTTCACCATGTCATCGGCGAGCTTGCCCGCCAGATCGCAGGCGCTCTGCAGCCCGATGCCGTGCTCGCGCCGAAGGAGCCCGATCAGGTTGGCCTCGCCGCTCCTCATGTCCTTGTAGAGGCCGAGGAGCTCGTTGTGGATCACGATGACGAGGGCCACGAGATCGGTGATGCACTTGATGTATTGCTCCTCCAGCACCTCCTGCATGCTCAGCCCGTGCTCGCGCTCCAGGAAGATCGCCGCGAGCGGCATGAAGTAGCTGCTGCCGGTGTTGTCCCGCCTCCGCATCAGGTGGGTCGTGGGCGACAGGACGGCGCTCTGGTCCTTCAGCGTCTGGGCTTTCAGCGCCCCGAGGTGGAACCGCAGCGCCGCGGTGAACGCCTTGAAGACCGGCGGCGAGGCGAACGCCTCGAGCTCCTCGAACCACCGGCGCCATGCCCTCACGATGTGATCGTCCTGCGCCGTCGGCGGGTCTCCGCTGGCGATCTGCCCGACCCTCCTGATGTAGGCGAGCTTCTTCGATGGGTCGGCGTTCACGTCGTCGACGACGTCGTCGATCGCGAAGAACAAGGCCAGCGATATCGCCCCATACAGGACGAGCTCCCTGGGGTGGTCCGGATAGATCAGCGCAGAGCAGTCGTCCAGCTTCATGCGCATCAGGACGTCATGGCCGCGCGTCCCTGGCTCGACGAGCCTCGCGCTCACGACCCAGTCGATGTACGGAGACCGTATCTGCTCCAGATGCTCGCTGACCCTGTGCTCCACCGGCAGCAGGAGGTCCGGGATCCTGACCCTCTCGAACCCCGGAAAGTCGAGATCGATGCCCCTCAGGCGCTCGCCGAAGCCCTCGACCCTCCCCGACCTCTGGATCGCCCCGAAGCCCACTCGCTCGTTCATCTCGCTCTCCCCTTCACGACGCTCCGTCGAGCCCGCCGGCCGCGTGACCCTGTTCACTGGTCGTCCAGCGCTCTCAGCGCAAAGGCGGTGACCAGCGCCTCCGAGCCGACGTAGACGTCGGAGCGGCCCAGCTTGTACATGGGTGAGGCCGGCCATGAGCCGTCGGCGTTTTGTGCCGCTCGCAGCGCCTCTCGCTCGGACGTGTCGTCGATGCGCAGGCGGTTGGCCGCGATGACCCTGTACGCGAGCTCCAGGGGGACATCGCTGCTCCCGATGCGCGCCCTCAGCACGTCCTCGATGAGGTGCGCATACCTCTGCCTGAACGTCTCGAACTCCAGCAACCTCGACGCCCAGTAGAGGAGCCCGTCCGGCGTCAGGTAGTAGTAGTAGGCGCTCGGACGCGCGGCGTTCTCCGGGCTCAGAGAGCCGATCAGGTACTCCTCCGTGGGCCGCGCCTCGCCCTCCCTCCCCAAGAGGTAGGCCAGGTACAGCGCGTTGGCGCAGGGGACCGGGTCGATCCTGTAGCGCCCCTCCCGCTCGCCCCTCGGGGGCAAGTAGACGTGAATGACCCCGGTGTCGTTCACGTTCTGCAGCACCTTCGAGGCTGCCGAGTGCGCGACGTCCATGGGAACGACGCCGAGCTTGATCAGGACCGACAGCGCGAGCCCCGTGACGTCCACGTCGCGCGGGAGCAGGCTCGTGTCCATGAAGTACGAGAAGACGCCGTGCTCGTGGTACTCGCCGAGGTACTCCGTGATCCGGCTCTTTATCCTCGAGCTCAGCCTGCTGGCCATCAAGAGGTCCAAGATGATCGCGGAGCTGAAGGCCTCCTCCGGCATCTCGGTGCGCGACATGAAATCCGGTGTCCGGCTCAGCGTGGCCTGGTAGCAGCGGTCGATGTCGAAGGCGCGACGGAGGTATCGATAGCCCCTGTCGATGGGGCTTTCGTCGCGTAGGTTCGGCGCGCGCAGCCGCCCCAGTATTCCAGTCTCGCCCTCGCGAAGGCTGAATACGTCATGCTGTGCCGGGGGCTTGCCAGTGTTTGACTGTCCGTTGACGTCATCGACTACGCCATCTCTGAGCATAGAGCATCCTCGCCTGGCGGGCTCTGAAGGTTGCGGATTCGATGCGGTTCGCCCTGGACGATCGTGGGTCCACGGATCAATGTCAATACACATGCAACGACTCGC
Organism: Sorangium sp. So ce1036; assembly: GCF_051369805.1. Lineage (NCBI taxonomy): Bacteria > Pseudomonadati > Myxococcota > Polyangiales > Polyangiaceae > Sorangium > Sorangium sp. So ce1036. Next base: position 9,654,440 of record NZ_JBBMOX010000001.1, on the reverse strand, counting down.
CCGGGAGTCGACGATGGTGTCACTGTTGTTCACTCTCATGGGAATGCGCGCTCAGGCTCAATTGAGGTCCAGGACGTCATGATGTTCTGAACTCAATGGTGTCCTGGTCTGGACGATCGATGCGCTCCTGGAGCACCGAACACGTTGAAAGTTCTCAGGAATCGCCTGATGAGAGAGGATCGCAAGGGCGTGAGGAGCGCGGGGGAGAGGGGAACAGACCTCTCTCCCCTGCGCCCCTTGCGGTCTCTCTCCCGCGCTTTTCCCGCGACCGTACGCTCTCGGCTCGCTCCGCGACGGCTCTGGCGGGGGGTACAAGCTGTTGAATCTGGACGAGTTTCAGCCTGCTCTGCGTCCTGGGCGCGCGTCGCCCTCCCGGCGCGGCACGCGGAGCTGAACTGGCGTGGCGCGGCGGCGGCGTCAGCGCCGGGCGGCGGCCTCGGGCCGCGACGCCATGACCCGGGTCATGTCGAACTCCGTCTGGATCAGGCGCAGGCAGGTCTGCAGGCCGTGCCTGAGGTTGCGGAGCGTGAGCATGGGGCCGAGATCCACGCGCAGCGCGGTGAGCGTCTGCGCCACGGCAGGCTGGACCCCGGTCAACATGCACCGGGCGCCGAGCAGCTCCACGGCGCTCACCAGCTTGAGGAGCTGGTCTGCCGTCGAGGAGTCCACGATCTCGACGCCCGTCACGTCGACGATGACGAAGCGACACTGCTTCCGCGCGATCTCGTCGAGCAGCTGCTCCGTCATCTCGCCGCTGCGCCGGGAATCGAGGATGCCGATGATGGGCAGGACGAGGACCTCATCCCAGATCTCGAGGATCGGCGTCGAGAGCTGCTGCACGGTGAGCCGTAGGCGCTCGAGCGTGTCGTTTCTCTCCTTCTCACGGGCGAGCTGCTGCTCTAATTCCTTCTCCCACCGCTTGCGATCGCTGACATCACGGAACACGCCCACGGCGCCGAAGAACGTGCCGTCGTCGGAGATGACCGGGCGCGCGCTCGCGACCAGCCAGCCGCCCGTCGGGTTGTTGCCGTGCCGGAAGAACATCTCCTGCGCGACGACGACCTCGCCCTGGAGGGCGCGCGCGACAGGCAGCTCGTGCGGCGGAAACGGCGTCTGCTCATCGGCGCGATAGAGCCCGTATCGCTGGCTCCACTCGTCAGGTGAGGCGTCGGCGATCGTGAGCTTGAGGAGCGCCTCGGCCGCCGGGTTGGAATAGATGATCTTCCCGTGCCGATCGCTGACCACCACGCCGTCGACGATGTTGTCCAGGATCGTCTGCTGCGCCCGCATCCGGCTCTCCAGCGCCTTGAGCGTACCGCCACGCCCCGCCGGCGAGGCGCGCCCGCCCCCGCCAGCGCTGCGGCGGCCTGTCTTCGCCTTCACGCTGACGTGCTCCTGCTTCTTGCCCTGATCCGACGGGAGGGAAGGTTTTGTGGAGCGAGTTTTTCCTTCGTTTCGACGGGCCGGTTTCATCTCAACTTCTCCTGCTGGCTGCGGCACGAAGCATCGGGCGATTGCCCGGGGCGGCGCTGTCTACCGGGGTGATGCAATCCAGATGCATGACGACCAAGAGCGCTGTCCTCCCTGGCCATGTCCGCAGTTCTCGTGACTTTGTATTTCAGGGCCTTCCAATGCTACGCCCGTGCTGCCTATCGGTGAATGGGTGAATGACGTTAAACCAGCGACGGAAAATGAGCAATGGTTCATCTTACAAAGTTCATGTGTGGAACTCGGCTCCGCCGGCGGCTTCATGACCACATCTCGATCTCGGTGGGAACCTCGTTCGAGGTGTCGTGACGGGCGTCGCCGGGAGGCGCAGCCCGTCGAGCGAGGCGCGGTGGTGCGGGGTCCTCACCCCGCGTGTGAGCCTTGGCGCCGAGCTCGCGCGTCACGGCGAACATGGTTACGAGGCCCGGCGACCCGTCGATGCGTCACCTGTCGGACCCCGGGGTCGCTGCGCCGACACCGGCGTCCTGCGCCGCCCCGCTGGCCGCACTCTGCACGAACGGCGAGGCGCTCGACTCCCGGTCGAGGTGAAGTGCCGGTTGGCGGCGACGCGCGAGCTTGTCGCCCTCTCCCCACGTGAAGGAGCCCGCCGGCTCGCCGCCTGACGTGCGGTCGTGAGCCTCACGGCGTTCAACGAGCATGTTGCGGCAGATCACGGGCTCGATCCCGACGGCGTTGAACGGCGCGCCGCTCGGCGGAGGCCTGGTGTTCGCCGTGGGGTTGAGCACGCACCGCTTCGCCTCCACGTCGCCGAGGGACAGGCGGAGCGCACCGGCCGCGACGGTCTGCGCGGGGCGAGGCGCGAGGGGGGAGCGCCGTCCACCGTCGAAGCGGGCAGCGGCGAGGCCACCTCTGCGCCGAGTCTCCGTGTCCTGTCCAGCGACGGAGGGGATTCAGCCCGGAGCAGGGGCCCGCTTCAGCGCGGTCCCCGTCGAGCGACGGACCTGAGCGACTGCCTCCCGGCGTCGCCGCCGGGGCCAGGGCCCGTCAGGCGTGGAACGGCTTGCCCGTCCTCGCCGCCTCGACCAGCGCCGGCGCGGGCGTCCAGCGCTTGCCGAAGCGCCGCTCGTACACCTCGATGCGCCGGAGCACGTCCGCCGCGCCGAGCGTGTCGACGTAGCGGAACGGCCCGCCCCGGAACGGCGGGAACCCGAGCCCGAAGATCGCGCCGATGTCGCCGTCGCGCGGGCTCCGCAGGATGCCCTCGCCCAGGCAGTGGAGCGCCTCGTTCACGAGCTGGAGCGAGCACCGCATCTGGATCTCCTCCACCGGCACCGGCGGCTTGTCCTTCGCGCTCGGCACCGGCAGCCCGAGCACCGCGTAGACGCTCTCGTCGGCGTGCTTGCCCTTGCCCTTCTTCTTCGCCGCCGCGCCGTACAGGTACATGCCCCGCTCGTTCTTGCGGCCCTTGCGGCCGTCCGCGACCAGCTTGGCCATCGTGGGCGGCGGGGCCATGCGGTCGCCGAACGCCTCGAGCATGATCGGGCCCACGTGCGCGGCCACGTCGATGCCCACCTCGTCGAGCAGGGCGAGCGGGCCGACAGGCCAGCCCCACGCGACGAGCGCCCGGTCGATCTGCTCGACGGCCACCCCCTCGGCGAGCAGCCAGCTCGCCTCGTTCATGTACGGCCCGAGGACGCGGCTCGTGTAGAAGCCCACGCCGTCGTTCACGACGATCACCGTCTTGCCCTGCCGCTTGCCGACCGCCACCGCGGTCGCGACCACCTCGGGCGACGTCTTCTCCGTCCGGATGACCTCGAGCAGCGGCATCTTGTGCACCGGGCTGAAGTAGTGCATCCCGACGACGTTCTCCGGCCGCCGCGACGCGGCCGCGATCCGGGCGATCGGGATCGAGGACGTGTTCGACGCGAAGATCACGCCCTGCTTGCCGTTCGCCTCGACGTCGCGCACGACCTCGTGCTTCACCGCGAGGTCCTCGAACACGGCCTCGATCACGAGGTCGGCGCCCTTCAGGCCGGAGCCGTCGGTGGTCGCCGTGAGCAGCGCGAGCTTCTGATCGCGCTCGATCGGGGTGAGCTGCTTCTTCTTCACCCGCTCTCCCAGGATGTCGGCCACGTACCGGAGCCCGCGGCCGAGGGACGCGTCGTCGCGGTCCCGGAGGCGCACCGGGATGCCCGCGTTCAGGCTGACGTAGGCGATGCCGGCGCCCATCAGGCCGGCGCCGATCATCGCGATCTTCTCGACCTTCCTCGGCTGCACGGCGGGGTCGTCCACGCCGGTGTCCTTCTTCATCGCGGTCGTCGCGAAGAAGATCTCCATCAGCCGGTGCGCCGTGCTCGAGACGACCAGCTCGCCGAAGGCGCGCGCCTCGACCTCCCTCGACGCCTCGAAGCCCTTCTCGGCGTAGGTCCTCAGCACGTCGAGGATCCGCTCGGGCGCCGGGTAGTGCCCGCCGGTCTTCTCCCGGGTCTGCTTCGCCGCCTGCTTGAACAGGAGGGCCCGGCCGACCGGGGTCCGCTCGAGCGCCGCGCTGGCGAGCGCGGAGGTGTCGAGCCGCGGCGCCTTCTTCTTGCCGCCCGCGGCGCGGCCGGGCCCGAGGGGCGGGCCGGCGTCGACGAGCGCGAGCGAGCGCGCGAGCGCGGCGGCCGTCTCGACGAGGATGGGGGCGGGCACCACGTCGTCGGCGACGCCGAGCTTCCGCGCCTTCGAGGGGCGCATGTTCTTGCCGGTGAGGCCGTGATCGAGCGCCGCCTTGAGCCCGGCGCGCTCGGCCAGCCGCTGCAGGCCGTTCAGGCCCGGGAGCAGGCCGAGCTGCACCTCGGGCAGGCCGAGCACCGTCTTCCTGTCGTCGCTGAGCACCCGGCCGTGGCAGGCGAGCGCCACCTCGAACCCGCCGCCGAGCGCGGCGCCGTGGATCGCGGCCACGATCGGCTTGGGCGAGCCCACGATCCGCTGCACGGCCGCGTGGCCGGCCCGGCACATCGCCTCGGCCTGGGCCGCGGTCGTGACGCTCTTCAGCATGTCGATGTCGGCGCCCGCGATCCACGTGTCGGCCTTGCCGGACACGAGGATGGCCGCCTTGATGGCCGGATTCGCCGCGATCTCGTCCAGGATCCGCGCGATGTCGCCGGCGAACGAGGGCTTGAGCGTGTTCACCGCCTCGCCCGGGACGTCGTACGTCACGACGGCCACGCCGTCGGGGCGCACCGAGAGGGAGAGCGGGCCCGCCTGCGCGGGGGCCTGGGTCACGGGATCGAGCGTCGTCGTCATGCTGCCTCCAGGACCACGGCGGCGCCGAGCCCGCCCGCCGCGCACACGGTGAGGAGCGCGTGCTTTCCGCCGCGCTTCTTGAGCTCGCGGAGCGTGGAGAGCACCATGCGCCCTCCCGTGGCCGCGAAGGGGTGGCCGAGCGCGATCGAGCCGCCGTTCACGTTGAGCCGGTCGGGGTCGATCTCGCCGACCGCGGTGGACCGGCCGAGCTTCTCCCTGGCGAACGCCGGCGAGGCGAGCGCCTTCAGGTTGGACGCGACCTGGGCGGCGAAGGCCTCGTGCATGTCGACGAGATCCATGTCGCGCAGCGAGAGGCCGGCGCGCTCGAGCGCCCGCGGCGCGGCGAGCACCGGGGCCATGAGGAGCTGCCAGCCCGGGTCGACCGCCGCGTAGGACCACGATTTCACGTACCCGAGCGGCTGGTGGCCGAGCGCCTTGGCCCTGGACTCGCGCATCAAAAGGAGCGCGCTCGCGCCGTCGGTGAGCGGCGACGCGTTGCCCGCGGTGATGGTGCCGTGGCGCCGGTCGAAGACCGGCGGCAGCCTGGCGTAGGCCTCCAGGGTCGAGTCGTCGCGGACCACGTTGTCGCGCTCGACCGGCGCGTCGTAGGGCGGGGGGATCACGTGCATGACCTCGGCCGCGTACGTGCCGTCGCGCCAGGCGCGCGCGGCGTTCGTGTGCGACCGGTGGGCGATCGCGTCCTGCTCCTCGCGCGAGATGCCGTTCTCCTTCGCCATCTTCTCGGCCGCCTCGCCCATCTGCTCGCCCGTGGTCGGCTCGCGGGAGAAGCCGGGGACCGGCGGCACGACGTCCTTCAGCGAGAGGCGCGAGAGGATCCCCAGCCGCGCGCCGAGCGTCTTCGCCTTCTGGAGGTCGGTCAGCGCGGCGGCGAGCTTCCGGGAAACGCCGAGCGGGACGTCGCTCATGCTGTCGGCGCCGCCGACGAGGGCGACGTCGTGCTGGCCAGCGAGCATCGCCTCGGCGGCGCTCGTCATGGCCTGGAGCGACGTCGCGCAGGCGCGCGAGACGCTGAAGGCGTCGATGTCCTTGGGCAGGCCGGCGCGCAGCACGACCTCGCGCGCGATGTTGAGCCAGTCGAGCGTCGGCACCACCTGGCCGTAGACGACCAGCGTGATGTCGCGCGGGCGCACCTCGCTCCTTTGGATGAGCTCCTTGACCACCGTGGTGGCGAGATCGACCGTGCGCAGCGCCCTCTGCGCGGTCCCCGCCTTGGTGAACGGCGTGCGCAGCCCGGCGACGACCGCCACCCGGTCCTTGTTGCCCTTCCCATGCTTGCCTGAAGCCATGTCGACTCCTCCGCCGCCGGAGCCCCGCGCGGGCCCGCCCCGCGCGCTCCGCGCAGCCCCCCCGGATCCGGCACGCCAGAGCACGCCGGCTGGGTGGGGCTCTCTTAGGTGGGCTGACGCGACGTGTCAACCGTGCTCGGGCCGGGGTGCGCGCCGGTGGAGGGCGCCCTCCATGAAGCAGGGGAGGAAGAAGCTGGACCACGCGACCGCTGTCGCGAATTTGGCCCATAGCGATCACCTCGATAACGTGACCGGTCATGCGGAGACCAATTCAATTCATCGCATTGCTGTGCGGCGCCTCGGCGCTCATGGGGTGCGCGACGTGGGCTACGAGCTCTGCACCGGCAGGGCCGGGCTATGTGTATGTGACCGGGCACAAGAACAACATGCCTGCCATCTGGATGTGCCCTGATCAGCCGGGGAAGGCGGAGTGCACCCAGGTCGAGATCACGGAGGAGAGCGAATGAAACGTACTTGGATTCTCGGGCTCGTGCTCGCGAGCCTCGGCGCCGTGGGCTGCCAGGGGAGCTACACGAGCATCCGGCAGATCGACGGGACGCGGTACCATATCACGCGTTCGAAGCAGGGCTTCTTCAACACGTATGGCACCGTGCTCGACTGTCAGGCCCGCGGCGACGAGATGACCTGCACCGAGATCAGCGATCTGTGAGCGCCGCGCGGGGCCGTCGCCCCGCGCCCCTCGCCAGCGGCCGTCGGCCGCTCACCCCTCGCGCAGGAACGCCTCGAGCAGGCTCGCGGAGACGTCGATGAGGTCGTGCTCCGTCACGATGCCGACGAGCCGGCCGCCCGCGACCACCGGCAGGCAGCCGACGCGCTGCTCGCGCATGATCCGCATCGCCTCGAGCGTGGGCGTCTCCGGCGTGACCGTCACGGGATCGGGCCGCATGATGGACGCGACCGCGGGCGGCGCGCCCGCGGGCGCGGCCCCGCCCGGCGCCGCCGCGGTGCCGCGCGCGAGCAGCCGGAGCAGCGCGCGGTGCGAGACGACGCCGACCAGGCGGCCCTGCTCGTCCTCGACCGGCACGTGGCGCACGTGGCGCCAGTCCATGACGCTCGCGGCGAGGTCGACGATGTCGGTGGGCCGCACCGTGAACAGATCGGTCGACATGAACTGCCCCACCGTCCGGTAGCTGTCGCGCAGGCTCTCCCGGTCGGGCTCCAGCGCGGCGGGCTCCCACGTGTGCACCGGGCGCCCGGCCCCGGCGCCCCGGGCCTCTTCCCGCTGGCGCGCGAGCATCGCGGCGCACAGCGCGCGGTGGTGCATCTCCGGGGTGCCCTGCCCGGCCATGGCCGAGAGCGAGCCGAGCGCCCACTGGGCGCCGGTCTGCCCGCGGCGCACCCGCTCCTCCACCACGCCGAGGTAGCGATCGATGTCCGCGGCGTCGATGCCCGCGGCCGACAGGCCCTCGCGAGCGGCCGGGAGGAGGCGCGAGAGGATGAGCTCCGCGGCGGGGTAGCTCCGCCCGCCGAGCCACGTGAGCTGCGCCTTGAGCCCGTGGCGCGCCGCCGCGAAGAAGTTCGCCTTGGCGTCCTCGAACGGCATCTCGAGGTCGATGCGCGGGTGCTCGCCCGAGAGGCCCGCGACCAGGCCGAAGAAGAAGGCGGCGTTGGCGACCTCGTCGAGGATCGTGGGCCCCGCCGGCAGCGCGCGGCTCTCGATGCGCAGGTGCGCGACCCCGCCGGCCACGCCGTAGCAGGGGCGGTTCCAGCGGTAGACGGTGCCGTTGTGGACGCGCAGGGCCTTGAGGTCCGGCACCTCGCCGCGCGCGAGCACGGCGGCGGGGGGCTCGCCGGTCTCGGCGGTGATGAGCACGCGGAACCGCGCGATGTCCTCGCGGAACAGGTCGAGCGCGCCGCCCTGCACCCAGCCGTCGCCGAAGTGCACGCGGGGCCTGTGCTGCCGCGCCTCGCGGGCGGCCGGGCGGGTGTCCACCGAGCTCTCGAACAGGGCGATCCGCGTCTCGTGCCAGAGCTTGTTCCCGAGCAGGAGCGGCGAGTTGACCGCGGCGGCGAGGACGGGCGCCGTCACCGCCTGCGCGAGGTTGTAGAGCGGCGCGAACTCCCGAGGGCCGACCTGGAGGTGGACCTGGAAGCTCGTGTTGCACGACTCGAGCAGGATGTTGCCGTGCGTCATCTCGAGCTCGTCGATCCCGTGGATGGACACGCGGAAATCGCCCTGGCGGAGCGCGAGGAGCGCGCGGTTGAGCGCGTGGTAGCGGGGCTTCGGCGTGAGGTTCTCCAGGCCGAGATCGCCGGCGCGCAGGGTGGGGAGGATGCCCGTGAGCAGCACCTCGGCGCCGAGGGCGCGCGCCGCCTCGGCGGCCCGGCCGACCACCTCGAAGAGCTCGGCCTCCAGCCGCCTGAGGCAGTCGCCGCCGAACGGCAGCGGGCAGAGGTTCGCCTCCAGGTTGAAGCGCGCGAGCTCGGTCGTGAGCCGCCCGTCGGCGGCCCGCTCGAGCACCTCCAGGGCGAGCGGCGCGGGCCGGAGCGCGCGGTCGACCAGGAACATCTCCTGCTCCGCGCCGATCCGGCGCACGCCCGACTCGATGCGGTCTTCCTGGAGGAGGCGCTCGAGCGCCGCCACATCGTCGAGCAGCGCTCGCATGAAGGCCTGATGCTGCTCCTCGTTCACCTGCTCGGAGACGTGCTGCTCGCCCATCGCTCCCCTCCGGACCTCCCCGCCCGCGTCGGTCCCGGTCCACCAGAGCCTACGATGCGCGGCGGCGCAGATCCTCAGAACCTGTGGCCGATCGCGAGCCTGAGCGTCGTGACCTTGTCGTCCGCGAGGCCGAACCCGAGCGGCGCGTCGAGCGCCACGAGCAGCCCCGCCCGCCCGTGGAAGGCGGATTTGGCCGGCTCGTAGCTGACGAACGGCTCCAGCGCGAGCTGCGCCATGTCGTCGCGCGTGAGCGTCAGCGCCGCCTGGAGGCGGAGCCCGCCGCCGAGCGCGCCCTTGCCGCGCAGCTCGAGCTCGCTGCCCTGCTCCACGAGCAGCTCGGCCCCGCCCCCGGCCGTGGGGAGGGCGAGCGTCACCGCGGTGTCGGCGCGGTAGAACAGCCGCGCGCCGACCTTCGCCTCGACGCCGCCGCGGACCCTCAGCGGAAAGTGCTCGGGGATGAGCCGGTGGAGGTCGAAGAAGGCGCGCGCCGGGGTCGTCGCCTGCAGCGCGGCGCGCGCGTTCTCGTCGGGATCGTCGAGGACCGGGATCGAGAACGCGCCCCCGAAGAACACGGCGAAGCGGCGGTAGAACGTGCGGGCGTAGTGGGCGCCGAGCGTGGGGTTGCCGAAGAGGAAGCTGCTCGCGCTGCTGCTCTCGTCGACGCCGAGCCGCTCCGACCGGTACGAGGCCGAGAGGCTACCGTAGGCGAGCGGGAGCTCGGCGTCGAGGTAGAGCCGGTCGCGCCACCGGAGCTGGCCGACGAGGGCGAAGCTCAGGCCGAAGGTGCTCACCTCGGAGGTGACGTCGTCCTCGGTCCAGTCCGCCGACTTGCTCAGCACGTCGAGCTCGAGCCCGACGCGGTGGCCCTGGGTGCGGATCCATCGGTTCTTGTCCGCCAGCGCGGGAGAAGGCGCCGCGAGCCAGAGGCCAAGGAGTACGGCGGCGGAGAGCAGCGGTTTCGCGTTCAACAGGCCCAGGATTGCTACCTAACATGGTCAGGCGCGGCTTTGGTCCGCGAATGAAGGCCAGAGGCGGCGTCACGGCCAGTTGTCGGCCGCGACTCGGGGCGATGTCACGGCGCGCCGCCAGGCTGTGATGCCTGCGGAAAGCTCACACGATGGGCGCCTAGGACCGGCGCGAGGCAGCCCGCGCTGCGGGGGCGGACGCCGCCTGCCTCTCGGCCCCGGAGTCCGGCGCCGCCTCGTCGTCCTCGTCGTCGCCCTCTTCCGTGTCGTCGTCTTCGTCGTCGTCCTCGTCGCCTTCGTCGTCGCCCTCGTCCTCGTCGACGAAGAGCAGGGGCGGAGCGTCCTCCCCGCCGCGCTCCGCGAAGATCGCGTCGGCGATCGCCACGAGATCCTGCAGGCGCTCCGCGTCGACCGGGCCGTAGGCCACGAGCGCCATGACGCGGTCCCGCACGAAGAGCCACGCGTCGGGGAAGTCGCGCAGCGCGTCGCGGACCGGCCTCGAGAGCCACCGGCCGATGGCCTTCGCGTTCGGCCCGTCGACCAGGAACTGCGCCGTGAAGTCCGGGTCCTTCTTGAACTGCACGCCGTTGTTCGGGACGGGCTGGCCGTCGAGGATCGGCAGCGGGCACACCGTGACCTCGGGCCCGGCCTCGGGCAGCTTCACGAGGACGACCTGGTACTCGCTGCCGTTCTTCGCGTCCGGCCCGACGATCGCGACGTAGGCGAGCTTCGGGACGAGCTCGTAACGGGCGATGACCTCGCCGCCGCCGGTCTCCGCGAGCATCTGCCGGAGGCTGGACGGCAGCCCGCGCACCGGACGCGGGCCGGTGTCCTCGGCGGTGGCCTTCCGGCTGCCGCGGCGCCCCTCGGACGGGCGCGGGGCCGTCCCGGGGAGCATCAGCGCGCGCCAGCGCGCGATCTCTCTGTCCCGCCGCGCCTCGTGCCGCGTGCGCAGGCCAGTCAGGAACCAGACGACGAGCACCGCGAGGGGACCTGCGTACCAGAGCCAGAGCATGGGGCGGCGATGCTAGCAAAACTCGCGGCGGTGGGGGCGCGCGGCGGCCCCTTCGCGCGCCTCGAGCGGGGCGGGCTACTGCGCCTTGCCCGGCGCGGGCTGCGGAGGCGCCGCCGCGGGCGATGGCGGCGCGCCCGGCGCGGCCGCCGCGCGCCCCTCTGCCGCCGCGTCCTTGCGCTCGAAGATGCACCAGTAGCCGCCCTTGCTGTGCCGGACCTTCCCGGCGACGTGGTAGACGCCGCGGAAGCGCCGGTCCCTGCGGAGCTTCTCCTGGGACGGGAACGGCAGCTTGTCGCACGAGTCGGCGCTGCCGATGAACACGAAATAGCGCGGGGATTTGTCGAACACGCGCTTGACGTAGCCGGGCCCCGTCTTGCGCGTGTAGCCGCCCGGGAGCTTCGAGATGACCGGGTCGACGAGCCCGAGCAGATCGAGCACCGGGTAGTCGGTCGCGTACCCGATGTACCCGATGTCGCCGACCCCGATCTCGCCGGGCTGGCCGTGCGCCAGGAACCACGCGGCCGTGCCGCCGGCGGCGCTGTCCCAGAACCGCTTGTCGTCGTGGAGGATGTGGCGCTGCGCGCGATCGATCCGCTGCGCCCGGAAGGCGCCCATCGCCGCGAGGCAGCCCACGGCGAGCAGCCCGGCGCCCGCGGCGAGGGCGATCGCGCCCCGCGCGCGCACCTCCGCGGCGCGGGCCGCCAGCGTGGTGAGCAGCGGCTCGAGCAGCGCCCGCGCGCCGAGGCCCGCGAGGAGGAAGCAGAACGGCTCGAACGGGCTCATGAACCGGTAGAACGGCATCCAGTCGCCGCCCACGAGCAGCACGTAGCCGGTCACCGCGAGCGCGAGCGCCGCGACGCACAGCGCGTCGCGGTGCCGCCAGACGATCGCGACGCACAGGCCGAAGAGCGCGAGCAGCAGCGCCGGCCACGTGTGCTCCGCGTACTCCAGGAGATAGCGCTTCCCGCCGGCGAGCTGATCCGACAGGCTCCCGGTCTTGGCGCTCAGCGTGTTCGGCAGCCACGTGCCGTAGTAGCTGCGCCGCCACAGCATGTGGCACGCGATGGGCGCGGCGAAGACCACGCCGCGGAGCAGGTTCTGCCGCCCGAAGAAGCGCAGGCCGAGGAACAGCATCGGGATGCCGATGAACATCGGCGCCTCGGGGCGGGTCAGGCCGGCGAGCCCGAAGGCGAGGCCCGAGTAGGGGAAGCCGGTCCCCCGGTCGCGCTCCCGGAACATCATCTCTGTCCCGGCGAGGACGAGCAGGATGAAGAGCGGCGTCTCCAGGCCGAAGACGGCGTAGCCGCTCTGCACGATGGAGCTCGCGAACAGCCACGTGGCGACGCACGGGATCACGCCGAGCGGGCGCAGCCGGTTCGACAGGACGTAGAGCGCGCCGAGCGAGCCGCAGGCGGCGAGCCCGCCGAGGACCTTGGCCACGGCGTCGGGGTCGAGGCCGAGCTTGATGCCGCCCGCGAGCAGCACGGTCCAGAGGAAGTTCGTGTACCCCTCGATGCGCTCGCCGGCGTTGTAAACGAGCCCCATGCCGCGGGCGAAATTGCGCGCATAGCGGTAGGAGATGTACGCGTCGTCGATCGTGAACGACCGCACCCGCGCCATGTTCACGATGAGGAGGATGGCCGGCAGCACGAGGCCGAACGCGAGGTGCAGCGGGCGGGAGAGCGGCGCGCCGCGCAGCCAGTCGCGCAGGCTCCGGGCTGGAGGCGCCGCTTCCTCGGCGGCGCCCGCCGCCTCCTCGCCCTCGTCGAAGGCCTCCTCTCCCGGAGGAGCGACCCCGGCGCGCCCGCGCTCTTCGTTCAGTTCCAGGGAAGCCATGTGATGCGTATCCCTAGCATGGGATAGACGATGTCGGGGTCGTTTCTTGGTCGGCGCGCGCGCGCCAGCTATCCTTGAAACATGCGTGCAGCCATTGTCGCTCTTGCCGCCTCCTCCGCGCTCACCCTCGCGTCGCCCGCCCAGGCGGCAGAGGGCGTGCGGTGCGGCTTCTATGGCGTCGATCCGGGGGCGCCCGTCGACGCAGGGGAGGTGATCCTCGACGCCCAGCACGCCGAAGCGCTCGCGCGCTCGGGCGCCGGCGCGGCGCGCGTCGAGTTCCGGCTCGACGGCGCCGAGGCGTGGGACGAAGAGAAGCGCGCCGAGTACGATGCCATCGTCGACGCCGTGATCGCCGCGGGCCTCGAGCCGGTCGGGCTGCTCTCCCACCGCGCCGCGCGAGGAGGGCAGTCCCGCTGGAACGACGATCCGGACGGGGACGGCGACAATGCCTATGTCGAGGAGTTCGTCGGCGCGGCGGAGGTCCTCATGTCGCGGTTCGCCGGGCGCGTGCACCGCTGGGAGATCTGGAGTCAGCCGAACTGCTTCGAGGACCCGGACCACGCGCTCGACCCCATGAACGCGGGCTGCACGTACATCCTGCCGCGCGTGCTCGCGCAGATCCTCGGCCAGATCCGCGCCCGCAACGAGGGGCTCTTCAACGTCGACGCGCTCTCGCTCATCACGGGCGGCCTGCTCGTCGCGGAGGACCTCGCGGCGCCGATCTCGGGGGCCGATTACCTGCGCGAGCTCTACGATCAGCCGGTATGGGACGCGCTCGAGGCGCGCTACGGCCGGCGTTATCCGTGGTCTCACCTGGGCTACCAGATGTTCATTCAGCAGCTGGGCGAGGTCGACGCGGTGGCGATCGCCGGCGCCCTCGACGAGGTGCGCGCCATTGCGGAGCAGCACGGAGACTCGAGCGAGCTCTTCATCACGGGGATGGCGTGGGCGGCGAACGTCGTGGGCGAGGAGCTCCAGGCGGAGAACCTCCGCACCTCCTTCGAGTTCCTCGCGACCCGGCGGGATGTCGCCGGGGCGATCTGGGCCAGCTATCGAGACGCGCCGCTCGCCGATCTGTCCTACGGCCTTGTCGGGCAGAACGACGCCCCCAGGCTCGCGCTCGCGGCGCTCCGCGACGCGGCCGCCGGCTGCGAGCGCGAGGACGGCGGCGGGGCGGGGAGCGGCCCCGGAGGGAGCGGATCGAGCGGCGGCTCGATAGGCACCTCGGCGCCTCCCGTCGGCGACGGGCTCAGCGGGCGACCCATCGATGGAAAGCGGCGGGAGAGCTCCTGCAGCCATGCCGCGGGCGCACCTCGGGGCGGAGGCGGCGCTCGGCCGGATGCGGGGTGGCTCGCGTTGCTCGTCGTGGTCGGCGCGGGCGCGGTCACGCGCTCCCGCGGCAGCGCGCGGCGCTCCCGGCGCGTGATCTGACGCGCGTCACCAGGAGGCAGCGGGCGAGCGATCCGAGCCTCGCCTCCACGGGTGCCATGGCGTGCCCGTCACCGGCCACGCGCGGCGTCTACAGGCAACCGCAGAGCGGATCGCCCTGCTTGCACTCGCACTTCGCGCCCTTCTTCGCCGCCGCCAGCCGGACGCCGCGCGCCGCCTTGCCCGGCGCCGCAGCCCGGCCTCGCCGGGCCGCAGCCGCCTTGGGCGAGCCCTTCGCGCTCCTCGCGCCGGCCGCCGTTCCGTCCTCGTCCTCCTCTGCTGCCGCCAGGGCCGCCTCCGCGGCCTTGTACGCGAGGACGATCTTTTGCGCCTTCTCGGCGTCGCTCCTGGCCGCCTCGAGCTCGGAGGTCAGGGCGGCGATCTTCCTGTCGCGATCTTCGAGCTGGAGGTTGAGCTGCGCGATCCTGTCCTGCTCGGCAATGCGGGCGGCCACCGCCTCGGCCTGGCCCGCCTCCGCCTCCTGGACCTTGCCGGCGAAGACGGTGACCGCGCCCGCCATCAGGGCCGCCGCGACCAGGCTGACCCCGACGACGAGCCGATTCCGCCGCTTCTGTCGCACGTTCTGGGCGAGCGCCGCGAGCTCGCGGTCCAGGTCCCCTGCGCTCGCCGCGGGCGGCACGCTGGCCGCCATGGGCGCGATGCTGGAAGGCGCCGCGACCGGCGCGATCGGCCGCCCGTGGAGGCCAGCAGCAGGTTGAAAGGAGAGCGCTCCCGGACTGTCTTGACGGTTGCTCATCGCGCGAGATCTCCTCTTCCGTGAGGGCGATTGATCACAGCAACTGTGGTGCCAGGTGTGAGGTGCCTGCCCACTGGGCGTGTATATCTCCGAACGAGCCTTCGCGGAACAGGGGATCGCATGGATCCTCGGGAGCGCCTGCGGGTTCTCCCTGGTGGATCGTTCGCTCTGGTGCGCGGGGTGCTCACGGACCTCCGCACGTTCTCCTGGTCCAATCGATGTCCTGACCTGGAGTGGACCGCTGCACGTCCTCCTGGTCCAGCAGATGTTTTGACCTGGAGTGGACCTCTCCACGTCCTCCTCAGGGGCGCAGCTTGGCGACGAACACGTCGCGGCCGCCGGCGCTCGTCAAGTCGCCCGTCCCGAAATCGATGCTGCCGGCGAAATCGCCGGTCAGCAGGATGGTCCCCAGCGCATCCACCGCGACGGCCGACGCGCTCTGCTCCTGGCCATCGCCGAATCTTCGCATCCAGATCGGCTTCCCGTCCGGATCGAGCTTCGCCAGGAACGCGTCGTTCGCGCCGCTGGACGTGATGCTGTCCGCGCCGAAATTCATGGAGCCCTTGAATCTGCCGGCCACGAGGACGTTGCCCGCCGGGTCGATCGCCACATCCAGCGCCGCCTGATCGGCCGCGTCCCCGTAGCTACGGCTCCAGACGTGCGCGCCGTCAGGGGCCAGGCGGGCGACGATCGCGTTGGTCCCGCCCAGGCTGTGCACGGGCGGGCTGCCGAACTCGATCTCTCCAGCGGTGCTCCCCGCGACGAAGATGTCCCCCGCGGCGTCCACCGCGACGCCCGTGAGCTCCTGGTTCATGTGATCGCCATAGATCCTGGCCCAGTCGGTCGAGCCGTCCGGGTGGAGCTTCGCCACGAAGGCGTCGACGCCCCGCGTGGGGAGGTTTCCCTTGCCGAAGTCCACCGTGCCCTCGGCGCGGCCGACCAGGACCACGCCGTCGTCCGGCGTCACGGCCAGATCGAGGGCCGCCTGGGCGCCCGTACCACCGAATCGCTTGCTCCAGACGTGCTTCCCATCCGCGCTGATCTTGGCGACAAAGATGTCCTCCCAGTCGGCTTTCGGCAGCTCCGCCTCATCCAGCACGTTGGCCACATCGGCGTAGTGGCCAGCGACGAGGATGTTGTTCTGGGAATCGACCGCGAGCCCGTGGAGGCCATCGACGCCCGTGCCGCCGATGCGCTCGGCCCAGTCCGGGGCGCCGCCCCTCTCCGCCGACAGCTTCGCCACGAAGACATCGGCGGCGCCGTTGCTGTCGAGCGTCACCCCGCCGAAATCGATGGGGCTCTCCAGGGTTCCGGCAAGGATCACGTCGTTGTTCGCGTCGCGCGTCACGCGGCGCAGGTGCTCCCAGCCGCTCGATCCGAACCCTTGTCCCCACGTCCGGACCCCGTCGCGATCGAGCGTGGCGGCGAAGGCGTCCGTGGTATTCGCGGTGTGGTTGCCGTGAAAGCCGATCGACCCGTCGAGGCTCCCCGCGACCAGCACGCTCCCTTCGCTGTCGACGCTGACATCACGACCGTACTGATCTCCGTCCCCCCCGAGCTTCACGCTCCACACCGCGGCTCCGGTGCAGATGGCCTCGTCGTCGCAGCTCTCGTCGACGTCCTTCGTCGTGCAGCGCTCGACGGAGGGGAGCACCTGACCAACACACGCGCCGCCCTGTTCACAGCCGCCCTTGCACACGCCGCGGCCCTCGGTCATGGGGGGGCCCTCATAGCAGACCACGCAGGGCCCGTTGCCACCGGCGGAGGTGGTCGTCTCCCGCGGATCGTCGATGCCGCCCGAGCCGCCCAGGCCGCCGGAGCCGCCGGAGCCGCCAGAGCCGCCGGAGCCGCCGGAGCCGCCCTGCGCGGTGCCGCTGCCGCTCGCGGTCGCCAGGAGCACGCCCTCCGGGAAGCATCCGGCCAGCGCGCCGGCCACGCCGAGCGCGGCCACCAAGGCAGAGAAGCCGATGAATCGCATCAAAAGACCCCCACGATCCCCGCGCCCCACGGCGATATCCAAGGACGCGCCGTCGCGCCCCTGGACTTCGGCGCCGACGGCGCGGTGAAGAGCAGCGCGACGCCGCCTGCGGCGAGCACCCCGCCCGCGATGAACGCCGGCGCGGGGACGAGGCGCACCGTGTTGTACGTGCCCAGCTTGTCGCGCGTCGCTGGCGTGTCCGGGCACTCGACCGCCTCGGTGCACCCGAGGCGCACCAGGTCGCTCCGCAGTGCGCTGGCGACGCCGAACGTGATGCCCCCGACGACGAGCCCTGCCGCGCCCGTGCCGACCGCGGTCCAGCCGAGCGCGCGCCGCGTGACGTCCGGCGTGCCGCCGGCGGCGGGCGGGGGGCGGGGAGCGACCGGGGCGCCGGCGGCGGGCGGGGGGTGGGGAGCGACCGGGGCGCCGGCGGCGGCGAAATCGAGCGCGATGGTCGCTTCGTTCCGCTCCGGTAACGAGACCTCTCGCCGGATCACGCGGCCTGCCCATGCGCCTTCGACGACGTGCTCGCCAGGATCGACAGGCTGGCTGACCCCCACGAGCGCAGGCGGCACGGGCTTGCCGTCGATGGTGATCTGCACCTCGCGCTCCGGGGCGCGGAGCACCGTGACAGCGAGCCTCGGGACTCGCGCCCTGAGATCCTTGTAGGCCTTTCCGGCGTCGGCGACCGCCGCCTTGAAGACGTCGCTGGCCGAGGCGTCGAGCGGCATGCGGCTCACGTACAGGTAACGCTCGGAGGCCTCGACGAGGCGTCCGAGCTGCTCGAGGCAGCGCGCCGCGTAGAGGCCGACCGTGGGGGCGTCGATCAGCTCGTCGGCGCGATCGAGCTTGTCGAGCGCCGCCGCATACTGGCCCCTGTCGAACAGGTCGAGGCCCTCTTCCGCGAGGGCGCGGGCGGCGCTCACGGTGGCGGGATCGACGTCGGCGGCCCGCGCCGGTGTCGCGAGCGCGAGCGCGAGCGCGGTCGTGATGGCTGCAATCCGGAGGGGCCTCGATCGAGCGTTCATGCGCCTCCTCAGAAGCCGAGGCGATCGAGCTTGGATCGCGTCGCGCTGGAGGCGGCGGGCGAGGCCGAGGAGGCAGGCGGAGCCTTCGCCCGCGCCGCGGGCGAGGTCGACGACGCAGGCGGAGCCTTCGCCCGCACCGCGGGCGAGACCGCTTTGCTCGGGCGAGCGATCGCGGTCGTGTCGGAGCGCGCATGCCGCGCCGAGGAGGAGGCCGCCCTGGCGGGGGGCTGGTGGGGCCGCGCGGAGCCCGCGCCGCTCGCAGGCGTCGAGGTCGCCGCGGCGGTCGAAGCCAGGGAGGGCGTGATGGAGGGCGTCTCCGCGGCCGGCGCTGCCATGGCCGGCGCTGCCATGGCCGGCGCTGCCATGCCCGGCTCTGTCTCTGCCGCAGGCACCTCCGCCGCAGCGCCTGCCGGTGCCTCTGCCTCGGTCGCCGTGGGCGACGCTGCATGGGACAGCAGCGCGGGCGTGGTCGGCCCGTCGTGCAGCGCGCGCCAGCCCACGAACGCCCCGACGAGGATCAGCGCCGCGAGGCCGAGCACGGTGGCCGGCCGGGCACGACGCGGCCTCCAGTCGACCGTCTCCTCGCCGTCTGGGGTCGAGCCTCGCGGCGCGACAGCCGCTGCGAGCTCCGACTCCGGGGCCGCATCATCACCCGTCGGGGACGCCTCATCCGCCGGCAGGGCCGCGCGGTCGCTCCGCGGGGCCGCCTCGCCGCTGCGCGGGGCCGGGTCGTCGCCTGTCAGGACCGCGCCGCCGCTGCGCGGGGCCACGTCGTCGCCCGTCAGGACCGCGCCGCCGCTGCGCGGGGCCACGTCGTCGCCCGTCAGGACCGCGCCGCCGCTGCGCGGGGCCGGGTCGTCGCCCGTCAGGACCGCGCCGCCGCTGCGCGGGGCCGGGTCGTCGCCCGTCAGGACCGCGCCGCCGCTGCGCGGGGCCACGTCGTCGCC
This sequence comes from Sorangium sp. So ce1036, assembly GCF_051369805.1. Lineage (NCBI taxonomy): Bacteria > Pseudomonadati > Myxococcota > Polyangiales > Polyangiaceae > Sorangium > Sorangium sp. So ce1036. The sequence goes on along the minus strand of NZ_JBBMOX010000001.1, from coordinate 9,635,762 downwards.
CGTCAGGACCGCACCGCCGCTGCGCGGGGCCGGGTCGTCGTTCCGCTGGGCCGCACCGCCGCTGCGCGGGGCCGGGTCGTCTCCCAGCGGGGCGCTCCGGGAGCGCGGCGCGGAGAAGGAGACGCTCGGCACGGCGTCCTGCGAGGCGCGCTCGGTCTCCGACGGCTCGCCCGCCGGCAGCAGCGCGGCGCGCAGCGCCTCGGCCATCGCCGTCGCCGAGGAGAACCGCTCGCTCGGCTCGCGGCTGCACGCCTTCATGAACCAGTCGTCGAACGCCGGCGGCACGGGGACGGACGCGACCTGCGAGGGGACGGGCAGATCCCCGCCGCAGATCTCGAGGATCATCGCGCCGGGCGCCTCGGCCGAGATCGCCGCCCGGCCACACACGCACTCGAAGGCGATGACCCCGAGCGCCCACAGGTCCGACCGGTAATCGACGGTCGCGCCCCGCGCCTGCTCCGGGCTCATGTACGGCAGTGTGCCGATGAGCGCGCCCGCCTGGGTCCCCATGCCCTCGCCGAACAGCGGCGTCCTCGCGACGCCGAAATCGAGGACCTTGGCCACCTCGCGGTCGTCGTCGCGCGCGAGGAAGATGTTGTCGGGCTTGAGGTCGCGGTGGACGATGCCGGCGTCGTGGGCCTTGCGGACGGCGCGCGCGACGTCCGCGAAGATGCGCGTGATCTCGGCCGGGGGGAGCGCGCCCACGCGCTGGAGCCGCGCCGCGAGATCTTCCCCCTCGAGGAGCTCCATCGCGATGAAGGGGACGTCGTTGTCCACGCCGTGATCGAGGATCTGCACGACGTTCGGGCTGCGGAGCGCCGCCGCGGCGTGCGCCTCCTGATAGAAGCGCGCGCGGACGATGTCGTCCTTCACGTACAGCGGACTGAGCATCTTGACCGCGACGGGCGAGCCGAGCGTGAGATCGTCCGCGCACCAGACGGTCCCCATGCTGCCCGAGCTGAGACGACGGACCAGTCGGTACCGGCCAACCAGCACCTGTCCCTCCAGCCCGAACGCGTTCGTCGTCATTGTCGCAGGACCTGTGGTGCGCGCGTGGCCTTCCCTACGCTGGTAATTGTACCGTGTTGATGAGCCGAAACAACGTGACGGACGAAAGTTTACGGTCCGTGGCGCGAAGCGTCAATCTGCCGGCCGCGCCTCGGCTCGCGACCAGCGGCGTGAACGTTGAGCAGATTGAGTTGCCGCGAGAGAGAGAGAGCGAGTTTGAACCACAGAGACACAGAGAGAACAACCAAAAAGCTCTGCGGCTCGAGGGGGCCACTCCCTCGGGGTTTCAGCCGATTGGTGTGCTAGATCAGCACGAAATCCTCGGCCACGGAGACCTCCTCGGCGATGATGCTCGTGGTCTCCTCGTCGCGCTGGACGGCGAGCTTGTAGAGTTGCGCCAGCACCGCCGGGTGATCCTCGACCAGACCCATGAACTCGGTGGCTGGCAGGTACAGCGCCACGGTGGGGTGGGTGGCGATGACGTCGGCGTTCGCGGGGCGGCGCAGGACCATCGCGATCTCGCCGGCGACGTCGCCCGGGCCGAGCGTCGAGAGCACGAGCGGCTCGCCGCGGGGGTCGTCCGCGGCGTCGCGCCGGACCACGGCGACCTCGCCCGACGCGATGAGGAAGAGGCCGGCCGGCCGCTCATCCTGGACGAGCAGGCGCTCGTTCTTCTCGAACGTCCGCGTGCGGAACCGCTTCACGAGCGCGGGCCTGTCCGCCTCGGGGACGACGCGGAGCACGTCGCTCATCCGGACGAGGTTCTCCATCATGCGATCGCGGCAGTAGGCCGCGAGCTCCGCGCCCACCTCGGGCTCGCGCTGCGCGAGCTGGTCGACCGCGTCGCGCTTGACCTCGAGCACGATCGAGGGGCGCGTGGCGACGACGCTGCCGGTGCGCGGCGCGCGCGAGAGCAGCGCCATCTCGCCGAACATGGCGCCGTTCGTGAGCCGCGCGAGCACGATCTCCTCGTCGCCGCGCCGGCGCCGCGCCTCGAGCTCCCCGCGCGCCACGAAGTACGCCGCGCTGCGCGCCGCGCCCTGCTCGATGACGGTCGCCCCCGCCGCGATCCAGACCGGCGTGAACGTCGCGCACAGGGCCCGGAGCGCGTCGCGCCCGACCGCGGAGAAGACCGGCTGCGGCGCGATCCCGGGGTGGTCGGTCTGGGCGGCCAGCCTGCGCGTGGCGTCGTGGATGATCTCCGTCGCCTTGTTGAGCAGGAGCGCCCCGGTGAGCACGGAGGCGAGCGGCTGGAACGCCTCCGCCGTGGGCAGGGGGGGCGGCGGCGGCGCGCCCTCGCCGAGCCGCGGCGAGCCCTTGCAGAACGACGCCGCGATCAGGTCGAGCTGGGGCCCGGGGTTGCCGCCGAAGCGCTCGAGCTCGCGCGCGGCCGCGACGGCGAGCGGCAGGTTCTCCAGGTCGATCGCGCGGACGATGGCGTTGGAGCACGCCTCGCGCGCGGCCTCGTGCCGGTTGAGCTCGCCGAGGAGGCGCCCGCAGAGGCAGAGCGCCGAGGGCATGGTCGGGTCGTGCCGGACGAGCGCCGCGGCCCAGCGGAGCGCAGCGTCGCGCTCCCCGGCGAGCGCGAGCGAGAGCGCCCGGTCGATCGGCGACTCCGCCTGGTGGGTCGAGCCCGGGAGGACCGGGGGGAGGGCCATGCGCGCGTGTATATCAGGGTTCGTCGCGCGACGGCAAAGAAGGCAGGCGGGCATGGAGGGGGGGAGGCCGACCCGTCGCGGCGCGCCGGCCGGCGGCCCGCCCTGCGCGGCCTGCCGGAAAGGGGCAGGGCGCTCCGCTCAGCCGAGGTGCTGCCTCAGGAACTCGAGGCTGCGCTCCCACGCGAGCCTGGCCGCGTCGGGGTGATGGACCTCGGGGCGGGTGTCGTTCACGAAGGCGTGGTCGGCGTCGTAGACGTGGAGCTCCATGGACTGGCCGCGCGCGGTGAGCTCCTTCCGGATCGCCTCGGCGGCGGCCGGCGTCGCCCACGCGTCGCGCGCGGCGAAATGGGCGAGGATCGGCGCCTTGACGCGCGAGGTATCGGGCGCAGGGCTCGGGACGCCGTAGAAGGGCACCGCGGCCTTGAGCTCCGGGATGGCCGCCGCGGCGGCGAAGGACAGCGCGCCGCCCATGCAGAACCCCATGACGCCGACCTTGCCGTTCGACCGCGGGTGCGCCGCGAGGAAGCTCACCGCGCCGGCGATCTCATCGAGGGCGCGCTGCTTGTCGAGCTCGTTCATGAGGCGCCCGGCCTCGCCCGCGTCCCTGGTCGTCTTGCCGTGGTAGAGGTCGGGCGCGAGGGCGACGAACCCGGCGGCGCCGAGCCGGTCGAGCAGCGAGCGGATGTGGTCGTTCAGGCCCCACCATTCCTGGATCAGCACGACCGCGGGCGACGGGCCGTCCTGCTTCGGCAAGACGATCTCGCCGGTCGCCGGGGATCCGTTCTTCGCGGGGAATGAAACCTTCTCGGACATGCGACTCCTCCCTTCCAGGGTGGGGCCGGCGCTCGCCGCCCCCATGTCGGCGTTCGGTTCAGGGATCGGCGTGCGCCGTGCCCTCGTGGACTGACGGGGATCGGCGTGCGCCGCCCCCGCTGGCCGCGCAGGATACTCACCGGGGCGGTCGCGCGCATCGCGAACTGCCGGCCGCGCTCCACGCGGGCGCGCCGGCGTTGTAAATTGACGGCGTGGATCCGCTGGCAGCGCGGTGGAGGCGGGCCGTCTCGTCCCTGAAGGAGCTCCGGCTGCGGGCCGCGTTCCTGCGCAGCGAGCTGCTGCGCGCCGAGCCCTCCTCCGTGGCCCGCGCGCTCGACGAGCTCTGTCGCGACGCCGAGCAGGCGAGCCCCCTCGCGCGCGACGTGCTCGGCGCCGTGGTGCCGGTCCTCGCGGATCCGGAGCTCGCCGAGCGCGTCGAGGAGCTCCGCCGGATCGCCGCCGAGGGCTCCCTCCTGTCGCTCTCGCGGCTCCTGCGCCGCAAGGCGCGGCGACAGGCGGCGCGGCCGCCCTCGCCGGCGATCGACGAGCGCCGCCTCGCCACCTCGAGCGCCGGCCGCGCGCTCACGCTCGGCGAGCGGCGCGCGCTCGCGCGGCGGCCGACGCGGGCCGCCTTCGAGGCGCTGCTCCGGGACCCGCACCCGCTCGTCATCCGCAACCTGCTCGCGAACCCGCGCATGACCGAGGACGACGTGATCCGCCTCGCGGCGCGGCGCCCTGCGAGCCCGGAGGTCATGACCGAGATCGCGCGGCACCCCGCGTGGTCCCAGCGCGCCCGGGTGCGCATGGCGATCGTGCAGAACCCGGGCGCGCCCCAGGAGATCGCGGTGCCGATGGTGCGCCTGCTGCTGCGGCCGGAGCTCACGCAGGTCGTGGCGGCGGCGGACGTGCCCGGGGTCGTCCGCGCGGCGGCGCGGGAGCTGCTCGAGCGCCGCCCACCCGTCCCGCGCGGGCCGGGCGGGGCGATCGAGCAATGAGCCGCGTCGCGGCGGCGCCGGCGCGACCGCGTCATCGCGGCGGCGCCGGCGCGACCGCGTCATCGCGGCGTCGCGGCGGCGCCGGCGCGGCCCGTCATCTCCGCGGCGCCCGGCGGCGTCGCAGGCGCCGCGCCGCCCGCGCGGCGAGCCCCGCCGCGGCGAGCCCCGCCGCCGCGGCAGGCAGCGCGCCGCCCGCAGGTCCGGCCGCGTGGGCGCAGGCCGCGGCCGAGGGGGCGCGCCCCGGGGGCCGCGCGGGCGCGCAGGGCGCGCTGAGGTCCGGCGCGGTCCAGGGCTGGTGGAACGCCGTCGCGCGCTCCTCGGGATCGTCCACGTTGCTGATCTCCTCGGTCTCCTCCTCGCCGAGCGCGATCCAGAGCCGCACCCGGCGCTTTTCCGGGCTCCACGCGACCAGGTAGTAGCTCCCGGTCGCCGGCAGCACGATCCGTCGTTCGAGCAGGAGCCACGAGCGGGCCGCGGCGACGGGGCCTCGGACCACCCTCGGCTCGCGCACGCCGCCGGTCGCGAAGACCTGCGCGCCGAGCCCCGCGGGCACCTCGAAGGGCAGCCTCCCCGGCCGCGGCAGGCCCGGGCCGACCAGCGCCAGCGAGGGGCGCACCCGGCGGAGCGCCTCGATGAGCGGCATGCCGAGCTGCACGAACAGCGCCTCTCCCTCCGTGGCCACGAGCTTCAGCCACACCGGGTCGCTCGGGCAGCCGAGCTCGGAGTACACGATCCGGGCGAGCGCGATATCGACCAGCTCGAGCGCGTCGTCGGCGCCCGTGTGGCTGCCGTAATCAAAGAAGATCTCGCGCGCGCGCGCGCGGGACGCGGAGGCGAGGAGCGCCGCCAGCGTCATGGCGAGCGGGGCGAGGCGAAGGAGGAGCGCCGTGCGGCGGCGTGCGTTGACCATGTCCCTGGAGGATCTCTGGTGCAGAAGCGCGCGCTGTCGACTCCGGCCGCCTCGCGCCGCGGGCGGAAAACGCCGTTCCCCGGGAGCCGGAAACCCTCATGGTCTGAACAGGAAGGGAACGAGGGGGAGGTGGGGCGCCGGCGCATTCCGCGGAGCCACGATCTCGCGACCGGCGAGCACCCGGAAGGGCCAAGGCCGCTGTCCGGTGCTGCCCGGGCAGGTGTCGTCCGATGCCTGGGCAGGTGTCGTCCGATGCCCGGGCAGGTGTCGTCCGATGCCCGGGCAGGTGTCGTCCGATGCCTGGACAGGTGTCGTCAGGTGACGTCGGCCCAGCAGCTGGCCAGGCGGCGCACGCCCTCGTCCAGCTCCTCGTCGCACGACACGGACGAGAAGCAGAGGCGGAGGGCGAACGGGCGGATGGCGCCGCTCGCGCGGAACGGCGAGCCCGGGTCGAAGGCCACGCCGTGCTCGATGGCGGCCGCCAGGAAGAACGCCTCGTTCGGCTCGCCGTCGGGCTCGACCCAGATCGCGAAGCCCCCGGCCGGAGGCTCGACCCTCCAGCCCGGCAGGTGCCGGCGGAGCGCCTGCTCCATGCGGGCGGCGCGCCGGGCGTAGAACTCCCGGAGGCGCACGAGCCGCTGATCGAAGTCCTCGTTGCGGAGGTAATCCTCCAGGATGGCTTGCGGCAGGCTGGCGGCCTGCAGATCGGCGGCCTGCTTCAGCTTGAGGACGTCGTTCCGGAGGGAGCGCGGCGGCACCAGCCAGCCGACCCGCAGGCCGGGGCACAGCGTCTTCGAGAAGGTGCCGACGTGGAACACGCGGTCGGGCGCCTCGGCCAGGAGCGGCCGCGGAGCGACGCTGTCGAAGCAGAGATCGGCATAGGCGTCGTCCTCGATGATGGGACGGAGCGTCGAGAGGACCCTCGATCGCCCGTGAGGCGATAACCTGCGTCCACGCGGGTTGGACACCGCGGGCATGAGGTAATGGGCGTCCGCGTGGCCGCCGTCGTCGACGACGGTCGTGCCGAGCGCCCGGAACAGGTCGAGCGCGCCGGGGTAGGTCTCGGGCTCGATCCCGAGGGTCGCGCCCGCCCCGCCCACGACCTGCGTCGCGAGGGAGATGGCCTGCTGCGCGCCGCTCGTCACGATGATGTCGTCGCGGGCGACCTGGGCTCCTCGCCGGCGGAGTCGCCCGGCGATCCAGGAGCGCAGGTCCTCGTCGCCCTCGGGCCAGCCGTACTGGAGCGCCGGGCAGCTCGGCGCTTGCAGGGCGCGGACGAACGCGGCGGAGAGCTTGGCGCGCGGGAACTCGCCGGGCGCGGGCAGCCCACCGGCGAAGCTGATGAGGCCGGGGGTGCGCGCGGCGCGCCGCTTCAGCTCCTCGAACCGGCCGAGGCCGAGCCGCAGACCGCTTCGTGGCGGGTCGTTGGCTGTCGGGGCCTGGAGCGGCCAGTCCTCGGACGAGGGGAGGGCGTACCGGTCGAGCGCGGTGGCTTCCATGGTGTCGAGACCCGGGCTCATCCCATTCAAGGATGATGCCGTCCTCGCCGCGCGGTTCTCGACGGAACGGACGCCCTCAGGCGGCAGCGCAGGACGTATTTCCCAGCGGAATTCGTCGCAGCGCTTCCGCTGGAACGGGCGGACACGTGGTCGCGACTGTGGCGTGATTGCGCGGCGTGCCAGGTTATCTCAGTGCGCGCTCGTGCAGTGAAATCTTTGCCAGTCGCCAGAGGATGGAAAGACGACGATTATGTATTGTATCACGCGACACGCCAGGGTTTCTCGTCTGCTGTCTCCAGAGATCCGGCGCTGGTTGCTCGGGGGCGTGGGGGCTGGCGGTCGCGCCTCGGTGCCCTGACGCTACTGCGGAAAATCGGGCAGAGGGGCGAACCGCCATGACGCCAAGGGCGCCAAGAAACCAGGGAGTAAGAACTAAGGCTCTTCGCCCCAGGCAAGCGCTCCGTCGTGGTACACGGTGATCCGCGGCCAGAGGGTCAAGGCATTTTCGGTGGTGTCGAAGGAGTAATCGTTGGTCTGGTCCTGGGTGCTGTAGTTCTCGGTATAAAGGCGGCCCTCGATGATCCTGTCAGCGCCCGCGGGGAGGGGACCTGCGCCCGCGGTGAAGCCGAGCTCGAGGTAATGATCGGCGTACATGCCCGACGTCTCCTCGAATGCCCACTCGATCTCGTCGCACCCCCCCCCGATCGATGAGTGGTCGCAATCGAACTCGAGCGGCGCCATGGAGGCATTCTCGGCGGTGAACCAGTACCGAACGGTCAGGTCGCTGAACGCCAGGCTGGAAGATCCGGTGTTCCTGAGCAGGATCCTGAAGTTGATCTCAGCGGAGGCATTTCGGCGCTCCTTCGCCAGGTAGAGCAGCTCGAGGGGCGGCGCGGTCACCCCGCCCGTGGCGGAGGTGCTCGTGGTCGCGGAGGTGCTCGTGGTCGCGGAGGTGCTCGTGGTCGCGGAGGTGCTCGTGGTCGCGGAGGTGCTCGTGGTCGCGGAGGTGCTCGAGATGCTGCTCGTGGTCGCGGAGGTGCTCGAGGTGCTGCTGGTCGTCGTGCTCGTCGCGGGGTCGCCGCCAGCGCCCCCGGCGCCGCCAGCGCCCCCGGCGCCGCCTGCCCCGCTGGTGCTCGCCGAGGTGCTGGCCGTCGTGCTCGTCATGGGGGCGCCGCCCGCGCCGCCCGCGCCCGTCGTGCTGCTCGCCGCGGTGTCAGTGGACCCGCCGCTCGCGGAGCTCGTCGCGGTGCTCCCCGAGCTGCTCGTCGTGGGTCCTGTCGAGCCGCCCGTCGTGGCGCTCGTCGTGGTGCTCGTGAGCCCCGAGCTGGACGAGGTCGCCCCGCTCGTGGTGGATGCGACGCTGTCGGCGCCTCCCGTGTTCTCGTCGTCGAGGCTGTGCCCCTGGGCGCACGCCGCGAGCCCCATCAGGGAGGCGGCGAGCAACGCCGTCGTCCCCTTCGGCCGAGACCCAGGCTGTTCACCCCGCCCGCAACTGCCACCCTCGGACAGCGCTCCCAACCGGGCTGAGCGCTTCCGCGGCTCTCCCGGGAGGCAAGCTGCGCTGGAAGTAGCAGGCCCGAGCCGGGGCGCATACCTTGTCAGCAGTCGCATCTTCATTACTCCCGGGGCACCACGGCCGAAGGTCAGACGGAAGAAAGTCGAGACCGACTCGAGTATATGGATTCGCCAGGTGCCAGCAAGTAGCTTGCCATGGCAACTTTCTGCTGATGTTATAATCGAGTGCGGTGCTGGCCCGGGCAGAGCCTCGCCCGCGCGGCCGTCACGCAGCGTATTTCATGGCTTCATGGCCACGGCGGCTGAGCTGAGCGACCTCATGCGTCTTCCAGGGGAGGCGGCGCATGGAGCCAGTTGAGCTCGGAGTCCTCCATGAACCGCGTCTGCCACTGGCCTGTCCCAGTCGCGAAACGAGAGCACCGCCCCGCAGAGCGCGTCGGCCGCGCGCTTGCACGGCGCCTCGATCAGCGCGTCGGCGAGGCGCAGGAGGTCCGCGGGCCTGTCGGGCGCGTCCGTCACGAGGGTCCTCACCCACTTGGGGTAGGGGTACAAGATGCGGTTGTGCGCCAGGAACAGCCGGCATCCGAAGAGCGCCGCGCGACGCGGTCCAGGTCATCAGATATCGATTGCCGTGCTGCTCCCCGGACTCGATTGTTACGTGTCGTTCGACGACGAACGAACGAGTCGGTGGGCAGGCTCCAGGGCGAGTCGCTCCTCAAGGCGCTTGGCGCGCTGGGCGTCGGAACGGCGATCGGCGGTCAGGTGGTGGTCGCGTGGCGCCGGGCCAGGGCGGGACTCCCGCCGGCCTCCAGGGGCGCCATGATCGCGCGCATGGCCGCGGTGCTCGTCCTGGTGCCGGCCGTGGTCGCGCGGCTCAGCGCCGATCGAGGGGTTCCGCTCGCGCTCCTCCTGCTGCTCGGGTTCGTGAGCGGCTTCGATTTCCTGGTCCGGCGGACCCGGCTGGGGCGTCACCTCCTCGCGGTGGGCGGCAACGCGGAGGCGGCGCGGCGGGCCAGCATCCGGGTGGACGCGATCCGCGTGGACGTCTTCGCGATGTGCGGGGCGCTCGCGGCCTCGGGGGGCATCCTGGCCACCTCGCGCCTCCTCGCCGTGAACCAGTCGTCCGGCGGCGGGGACGTGCTCCTCGGTGAAGTTCATGGTGACCGGCGCGGCGCTCCTCGTGGCCGTGACCGTCGATGCGGTCGCGAGGCCCGGCCGGCAGCCGGCCGGCCGCCCCTGACCCCGCCCGGCGACCTCCGGGGCGTCGGGCGCGTCACGCCGCGCGGGCGTCGGGCGCGGCCTCGAGGCGTCGCTTTGCGGCGATCAGCATCTCGGTGAACGCCGCGGTGAACATGCGCCTGGCGAGCGGGCCGAGCAGGTTTCCCACGAGCGGCACCGGGACCTCGAAGCGCGAGGTCCAGTGGACCTCCGTACCCTCGCCGCGCGGGGTGAAGCGGAGGGTCGAGCCGTGATGCCGGAGAGGCTGGGTGCTCTCACGGATCTGGTATTCGAACGAGGTGGGGCGCTCGAAGGCGGTGATCTCCTCGACGTAGCGGATCCGCTTCCCGACCCGGACCTCGCGCAGGGCGCCGAGCCCGTTGCGCTCGGTGAACCCTGGGCGGATGAGCGTCGTGTGGGTGCGGTCTCCGGAGCGAAGGAAGCTTTCGTGATCGGCCACCGCGTCGAAGACTTGGTCGATCGGGGCGTGGATGTAGACGTTCACGTGGAGCTCTTCCATGCCGCGACCATCGCATGGATCCCGGGGAGCGAGCACGCGGTCGATCACCCCAACCTTGGTCACCCCAACCTGGGTCGGCCCGTCCTCAACGTGGGTCGGTCCCAGCCCCAACCTGGGTCGGCCCCAGCCCCAACCTGGGTCGGCCCCAGCCCAACCTGGTCGGCCCGGCCCCAGCCCAACCTGGGTCGGCCAGCCCCAACCTGGGTCGGCCCGTCCTCAACGTGGGTCGGCCCGTCCCCAACCTGGGTCGGTCCCAGCCCCAACCTGGGTCGGCCAGCCCCAACCTGGGTCGGTTCCGGCCGCCATCGCCTTGCCAACCCCCATCCCGTCGCCCTACTGTGAGTGAGTACTCACTCACACTGCTTGGTGGAGGTGAACGATGGCGCGATCGTTGGATGCGCTGGTGGTCGGCGCGGGGCCGACCGGGCTGACCCTGGCCGGAGAGCTCGCTCGGCGAGGGCTCACGGTGCGGATCGTGGACAAGGCGCTGGAGCCGCCGTCCGATCACTCCCGAGCGCTCGCCGTGCAGGCCCGGACGCTGGAGCTCTTCGGCATGATGGGGATCGCCGACGCAGCGATGGAGCACGGCGCGCGCGTGACGGGCCTCAACGTCCTGCTCCCGAGCGGACGGCGCGCGCGGCTGCCGATCTTCTCCTTCCCGGAGCTGTCCACGCCCATTTCGGGCCTCTTCGTCATCCAGCAGCTCGACACCGAGGAGGTCCTCGCCTCGCGCCTGCCCCCGCTCGGCGTGACGCTCGAGCGGGGCGTCGAGCTCGCCTCCTATTCGCAGGACAGCGCCGGCGTCACGTGCACGCTCCGCCACGCCGACGGGAAGCTGGAAGAGGTCCGCTCGTCCTGGCTCCTCGGGTGCGACGGCGCGCACAGCGCCGTGCGCAAGGGCGCCGGCATCCCCTTCGAGGGGGACACCTACGACGACCACTGCATGCTCGGCGACCTCCTCGTCGACTGGCAGCTGCCCGACGGCGAGATCTACATCAGCCCTTCGCCCCGGGGCATGGCGGCCGCCTTTCCCGTGCCCGGCCGCCGCCGGTTCCGGGTCGTCCTCATCCTGCCCGAAGCGCCCCCGGTCCGGAATGCGGCGGTGTCGCTCGCGGAGTTCGAAAGCACGATGCGCGCCATCATCCCGGTGCCCTTCCAGATCGAGCAGGCGATCGTCCTCTCTCGCTACCGCCTGCACCACCGCGTGGCCGCGCGCCTCCGCAGCGGGCGCGTGCTCCTCGCCGGGGACGCGGCGCACATCCACAGCCCGGCCGGCGGACAGGGCATGAACACCGGGATCCAGGACGCCTTCAACCTGGCCTGGAAGCTCGCGGCCGTGCAGCAGGGCCGGATGCCAGCGTGGCTGCTGGACACCTACGAGCAGGAGCGCCTGCCCGTGGCACGCCGGCTGGTCGACTTCACCGATCGCCTCTTCGGCTTCCTGGCCGGCCACGGCCCGCTCAGTCACACCCTGCGCGCGCTCGCGCCGCACCTCGCGATCCGCGCCTTCGGCCTGTCGCCCGTGCAGCGCCGGATCCTGGGGTTCGTCTCGCAGCTCAAGATCCGTTACCGGAAGAGCCCGCTGTCCGTTCAGCTCGGGACCCCGCCGGCGCGCGGCCCCCGCGCCGGCGACCGCGCCCCGGACGTCGCGCTCCGCAGCGGGGCGGGCGAGGAGGTCCACCTCTTCGAGCTGCTGCGCGACCCCGAGCCCGTGCTGCTGCTCTTCGCCGGTCCGCGGGCCGACGGCGCGTCGGGCGAGCGCGCCCGGAGGCTCGCCGCCCGGCTCGCCGGGCCCGACCTCAAGGTCGTGGTCCTCGGCGCAACCGAGGCCGGTGGGTACGCCGACCCCGACGGGCGCGCCCACGCGACGTACGGCGTCGAGACCACGGCCGCCGTCCTCGTCCGGCCGGACGGCTACATCGGCGTGCGCAGCGACCCGATCGACGAGGGCGAGCTCGGGCGGGCGCTCGACCGGCTCTTCACGCGGCGGACCGGCGCTGCCCGGACATGACGGAGAGGACCCCGATGACCCGCCGCTCCCGCTCGAACGACGCGCCGACCGAGGCGCAGCGCAAGATCGTCGAGGCCGCGGTGAGCGCCTTCGCCGAGCACGGCTTCCACGGGACCGCGACCCGGGACATCGCCCGGCGCGCAGGGGTCGCCGAGGCGACGATCTTCAAGTACTTCCCGAGCAAGCGAGACCTCCTGCTCGGCGTGCTCGGCCCCGCCCTCGAGCAGCTCGTGGGCTCCGCGCTGGCGCGCTCGATGGAGCCGCTCTTCAGCGTCACCTACCCGAGCTTCGAGGCGTTCCTGCGCGCGCTCCTGGCCGAGCGCGTCGCGTTCGTGCGCGCCCACCCCCGGCTCGTGCGCATCCTCGCGCAGGAGCTGCCGTTCGACGCGGAGCTGCGGGCCGGCATCGTCAGCCGGGTGATCGCGCCGTTCCTCACGAAGGGGCTGGCGCAGATCGAGCAGTTCCAGCGCGAAGGGCAGATCGTCGGCTGGCCGCCGCCCCTCGTCCTGCGCTGCATCATGTCGACGTTCGCGGGGTACATCCTCCACCGCGTGTTCATCGCCCCGGACGAGGCGTGGCCGGACGAGGCCGAGGTCGAGCGGGTCATCACCTTCCTGGTCCGCGGCCTCTCGCCCGAGCGGCCGGCGTGAGGCGCACGGCGCCCCACCCCCCGCCGGCGCGACCGGCCGCGCGCCGCGGCCGCCCGCAGGATCAGCTCGTCGTCAGCAGCGAGCGGAGCTGCGCCGGCGCGACCTGGTAGTCCTTGCCGCAGTAATCGCAGCGGATGTCGAGGACCTTCCCGTCGTCGACCATCTCCTCGATGTCGCTGCGCGGCAGGCTCGCCAGCGTCGCCATGACCCGGAGCTCGCTGCAGCGGCAGCTGAAGCTGAGCGGCGAGTCGTCGAGCCGCGAGAACGGCATGCCGTAGAGCAGCTCCTCGAGCAGCACGTCCGCCGAGGCCCCCTCGTGCGCGAGCACCTCGTCGAGGCGCTCGAAGTCCTTCAGCCGCTCGGTCATCACCATGAGCGGGCCGCGCTCGACCTCCGGGAGCAGCTGGACCAGGTACCCGCCCGAGGCGCCGACGCCGCCCTCGTCGAGCAGCGTCGCCACCGCGATCATCGAGACCACCTGCTCCGACTCCTGCATGTACGTCATCAGGCCGCCGGAGATGCCGCCCGAGGCCGGGACCTCCACGACCCCCTGGTGCAGCATGCCGTTCGGCAGCGTGCGCATGACCTGCAGCAGCGACCCTCCCCCGATCTCCACGGCGCTGCCCTCGGCGCCCTTGCCCAGGTTCACCAGGCCGCGGCTCGTGCCGTCGGGGTGCGCGTCCGCCACCAGGGTCCCGCGCCCGCTCGCCTCCTTGACGATCGCCTGCACGCGCAGCTTCGGCGCCATCGCCTCGCGCACGAGGATCGCTCCGGTGATCAGCTCTCCCAGCCGCTGCGCGGTCGCGCCGGTGGCCGACTGCACCGCGGCGGCGCCCCGCACGGTCTCGGTGGTCAGCGCCGTGATGACGCGGAATGCGCCATCCATCGTGATGGCGCGAACGACGGAATCAGAAGGTCGGAGCAAGAGTCCCTCTCCCGTGGAATCGATATCGTTAGGCCACGGACGGCCGATGGCAACCCGAGGCGTACCGGGCCCCGGCCCGGCCCGGTCCGCCGACGCGGCTCACGGTCCACCGGGCGGAGGCGCCCGCGAGCGGCCGACATCATAGCAACCCTGGATTCTCGACGCGCCGGCGCGCGCTCTAGCTGCGCCGGCGGCGCCGGTGCAGCGCGGCCGCGCAGGCGCCGGCCGCGAGCAGGGCCCACGGCGCCGAGCGGCCGCTGTCGCCGCTCGCGCCCACCGCGCAGGCGCAGCCGCCGCCTTGCACCACGACCCCGGCGCCGGGCACCTCCTCCTCCTCCTCCGTGGGGCACTCGCCGATGGAGCCGTCCGGATTGCGGCAACCGGGGACGCATTGCCTCGTCTCCGGGTCGCACACCCTCCCGCTGCCGCACTGGCTGTCCTGCTCGCAGCCCGTCGGCTCGCTGTCGTCCGCCGGGTCGTTCGGATCGCGCTCGCCCTCGTCGATCACGCCGTCGTGGTCCGCGTCCTCCTCGCCGTCGATCACGCCGCCGCCGTCGGTGTCGCGGCTCGTCGGATCGGTCGTCGTCTCCCCGCTGTCCCCGTCGGCGATGCACGTCTCCGCGGCGGGGTTGGTGTCCGGGTGGGAGCAGTCCTTGCCGAGCTCGGTCCCGTCGAAGAGCCCGTCGTCGTCGCTGTCCGGGTCGAGCGCGTTGATCTTCCCGTCCTCGTCCGTGTCCTCGCCGGCCGCGACCTCCTCGCCGTCGAGCACGCCGTCGTCGTCGCTGTCCGCGTCGTCCGGATCCGTGCCGAGCGCCGTCTCCTCGCTGTTCGAGAGGCCGTCGCCGTCGCGATCGCCCGCGTCGTCCCCGGCGTTGTTCGGATCGGTCTCCCCCTCGTCGACCCTCCCGTCGTGGTTCAGGTCCTCCTCGCCGTCGCTGATGCCGCCGCGGTCCGTGTCGGGATCCACCACGCTCGTCGTCGAGAGCCCGCCGTCGGCGTCCGGCGTGCAGCGCTCGGCGCCGGCGTCGGTGTCCGCGTGGGAGCAGTCCTTCCCCGCCTCGGTGCCGTCGAAGAGCCCGTCGCCGTCGCTGTCCGGGTCCAGCACGCCCGGCAGATCGTCGCCGTCGCCGTCGTCGCTCGGGTTCGGCTCGTCGCCGTCGAGCAGGCCGTCGTCGTCGGAGTCCGCGTCGCCGGGGTCCGACCCGAGGAAGACCTCGAGGTCGTCGCTCAGCCCGTCGCCGTCGCTGTCCGGGTTCGTGGCGTCGTCGTCCGCGTGCCCGGCCGTCGGGTCGGTCTCGCCCGCGTCGACCGCGCCGTTCAGGTCGGCGTCCTCGGAGCCGTCGGTCGCGCCGCCCCGATCGCTGTCGCGGTGGACCGGCGAGGTCGTCGTGGCCGCGTCGGCGTCCGGCGTGCAGTGCCCCGCGTCCACGTCGGTGCCCGGATCGTCGCAGCCGAGGCCGAGCTCGGTGCCGTCGAAGAGCCCGTCGTCGTCGCTGTCCACGTCGCGCACGTTGATGAGCCCGTCGCCGTCCGTGTCGTCGCTCGGGTTCGGCTCGCGGCCGTCGCGCACCCCGTCGTCGTCGGTGTCGCTGTCGCCCGGGTCCGTGCCGAGGTGCCTCTCGAGGGCGTCGCTCAGCCCGTCGGCGTCCCGGTCGGGGTTCCCCCCGTCGTCGTCGCCGTGACCGCGGGTCGGGTCGGTCTCGCCGTTGTCCGCGACGCCGTTCAGGTTGGCGTCCTCGGAGCCGTCGCGCACGCCGCCCCGGTCCGTGTCCGCCGAGACGGGCGACGTCCTCGTGAGGCCGGCGTCGGCGTCGGCGACGCAGCGCCCCGCGTCCACGTCGGTGCCCGGATCGCTGCAGCCGAGGCCGAGCTCGGTGCCGTCGAAGAGCCCGTCGTTGTCGCTGTCGACGTCGAGCGCGTTGATGAGCCCATCGCCGTCGGTGTCGTGGGCCGGGTTCGGCTCGGCGCCGTCGAGCACGCCGTCGTCGTCGGAGTCGCCGTCGTCCGGGTCCGTGCCGAGGCGCTCCTCGAGGAGGTCGCCCAGCCCGTCGGCGTCGCGGTCCTGGGTGCCCGAGTCGTCGCCTCCGTGGCCGGCCCCGGGGTCCGTCTCGCTCGCGTCGACCACGCCGTCGAGATCCCAGTCCTCGGATCCGTCGGAGATCCCGCCGCGGTCGGTGTCGGCGTCGAGCGGCGAGGTCCTCGTGGCGCCGGCGTCGCCGTCGGGGGTGCAGTTGCCCGCCGCCGCGTCGGTGCCCGGCCCGCTGCAGCCGAGGCCGAGCTCGGTGCCGTCGAAGAGGCCGTCGTCGTCGCTGTCGACGTCGAGCGCGTTGATGAGCCCGTCACCGTCGTGATCGTCCGTCGGGTTCGGCTCGTTGCCGTCCTGCACGCCGTCGTCGTCGGAGTCGGCGTCGTCCGGGTCCGTGCCGATGTGCTGCTCGAGGCGGTCGCTCAGCCCGTCGCCGTCCGTATCGACGCCGGCATCGTCGTCGGCGCCGCGCCCGGCGGTCGGGTCCGTCTCGCCCGCGTCGAGCACCCCGTTCAGGTTCGCGTCCTCGGAGCCGTCGGGCACGCCGCCGTTGTCGGTGTCCGCGTCGAGCGGGTCGGTCGTCGTCGCGCCGGCGTCGCCGTCGGGCACGCAGTGCCCCGCGAGCGCGTCCGTCCCCGGGCCGTTGCAGTCCGTCAGGCCGACCTCGGTCCCGTCGAACAGCCCGTCGTTGTCGCTGTCGACGTCGAGCGCGTTGATGAGCCCGTCGCGGTCGGTGTCGCGATCCCAGAGCTCCTCGTCGCTGTCGCGGATGCCGTCGTCGTCCGAGTCCGCGTCGTTCGGGTCGGTGCCGGCGGCGATCTCGTCGCCGTCGCTCAGCCCGTCGCCGTCGCTGTCGACGAGGATGTCGGTCGGCGGCGCGCCCGGATCCATGCCGTTGCCGTCCGTCGGGTACTCGTAGACCGTGTCCCCCTCCGGGCTCTTCGCCGTGATGATGGCCTGGTTCGAGATCAGGCCGCCGGTGGTCTCGTCGATCCGGACCCGGAACCGCACCGTCGTGGTCTCGTCGACGCCGAGCGACCCGCCGCCCGCGCCGCTCGCCCCATGGCCGAGCCGGACGCGGATCTCCCTGGTGTTCTCGAGGTACTCGCCCTGGTCGCCGTCGCCCTCGTCGGTCAGGCTCCCCGGGGCCGGACCCGTCGTGATCTCCAGCGAGCCGGGCACGTAGGTCACCCCGGCGGGCAGCGGATCGGTCAGCACGACCTCCGCGGCCTCGTCGTTCCCGGAGTTCGTGACGACGATCGTGTATTCGAGCGTGTCGCCCGGCTTGACGCCGCCGCCGTCGAGGTCGAAGACCGCCTTGCTCGACGTGGAGAGATCCGGCAGGAGCGTCGGCACCGACGTGACGATGCCGCCGAGAAGGTAGGTATCGAGGCCGCCGGAGACGACCGGCCTGATGACGGCCTCCCTCGTGCTGGGCGTGAGCAGGTGGGTCGGGACGTAGACGACGTCGAGATCGATGCCGCTCATGCTGTACTTCACGCCGGTGAGCTGCGGCAGGTCGCCCGGCACGGACACCGGCGCGCCGAGGTACGAGCGGGTGCTGTTGAAGAAGTCGTTCGCCGGGTTCTGCGCGTCCGACAGCGCGGTCCCGTTCCACAGGATCGCGTCGCCGGTCGTGTTGTCGCCGTCGTAGCCGATGACGCCGAGCTTCGCCTGGCCCGCGTCCGGGGGGACGGCGAACCCGGAGACCCTCCACTCCACCATCGTGGTGCTGAGCACGGAGTCCAGGTCGTCGAGGAGGGCGAGGTGCCGGGCGGGCGCGCTCGGGAGCTCGTAGAACACGACCATCCACCAGCCCGCGAACGCGAACGCCTGGTTCTCGCCCCGGAGGTCGGCCGCATTGAGGATGCCGCCCAGCTGATAGGCCCCCTCGCCGCGCGCTCGAACGAGCGAGGTGACGTCGGCGACCACCTGGGAATGGGTGAGGGCGGCCGGCACCTCGCCCGAGAGGATGCCGGTCACCGTCGTCTCGAAGCCGCCGGCGCCGGACCGGGCGAGGGTCGCGCTGAGCTGGGCCGAGCCCGACGTGCGGCTCACCGCCCAGTAGAGGTACGCGTGGGTCACCCGCGCGCCGTCGGGCAGGTCGAGGACCGCGGTGCTCCGGGCCCTCGAGGGCAATACCGTGGTGCTCGCCTCCGCCTGCCCGGCGAAGGGGCTGTCGGCCCGCCAGTAGACGTCGGGCGCCGAGTCGCTGGTCTCGGCGCCGCAATTGCCCAGGTCGCCCACGACGGGGGCCGGCGTACCGGTGAAGCAGTCGTGCGCGAGCGTGTTGCCGATGAGGACGAAATCGCCCCGCTGCTTCACCTGGGCCCGCGGGGACGACGGGGCCGCGCCCGCGATCCCCGAGAGCGCCCCGAGCAGCGCGGCGCCGGTGAGCCCCGTGATTGCCAATCGCTTTGCCATCGAAGCCTCCAGCCCTACGGCTGCTTCTTTGCCTTCTCCGTGATGTTGAACTGGACGCGCCGGTTCTGCTGGCGCCCGGCCTCGGTCTTGTTGTCCGCGAGCGGCACGTCCGGGCCGTAGCCCTTCGCCACCATGCGCTCGGGCGCGATCCCGCGCGCGACGAGCGCCTTGACCACCGACTCGGCGCGGGCCTGGCTCAGCCTCGTGTTGAACTGCCGCGTGCCGCGGTTGTCGGTGTGGCCCTGGACCTCGACCTGGAGGATCTCCGGGTGGTCGTTGAGCACGCCGGCGACCTCGTCGAGCAGCTCGTCGCTCTCCTTCTTGATGGTCGCCTTGCCGAAGGCGAACTGCACCTGCTGGAGGATGACGATCTCGGTCTCGGTCACCCGGACCGCCACCGGGCAGCCGTTCTGCTTCGGATCCGCGTTCGGCTTGCCCTTCTCGTTCGGGCACGCGTCCTGATCGTCGCGGAGGCCGTCGCCGTCGGTGTCGCCCGGGCAGCCGTTCGTGGCCGGCTCGGTCGTGACGAGCCCGGGGATATCGGGGCACGCGTCCTCGGCGTCGGGGACCTTGTCGCCGTCGCGGTCGGGCGGCGGGCAGCCGTTCTGCTTGGGATCCGGGGCGGCGACGCCGGGCACGTCGGGGCAGGCGTCGACCGGATCGACGATGCCGTCGCCGTCGGAGTCCCCGGGCGGCGGGCAGCCGTTCTTCCTGGGATCGGGGTCGGCGACGCCGGGCACGTCGGGGCAGGCGTCGACCGGGTCGGCGAAGCCGTCGCGGTCCGCGTCCTTGGGCGGCGGCGGGCAGCCGTTCTGCCGCGGATCCGCGCTCCCGACGCCCGGGACCCCCGGGCAAGCGTCCACCTCGTCGGCGATGCCGTCGCCGTCCCGGTCCTTCACGGGCGGCTTCACCTCGGGCGTGTAGGCGAGCATCGCCACGGCGCGGAACGAGGGCGTGCCGATCCCGGAGGTGAAGCCGGGGCCCACGCCGAGGCCGGCCTCGAAATCGCTGGCGACGCGGTAGCGCCCGCCGAGCAGGGCCTCGAGGTTCGTCGTGCGCTGCTGGAGGTCGGAGACCGTGATCGCGCCCGTGATCTCGGGGCCGAGCTGGAGCCGCCGCTCGTCGTCGAGCAGCAGCCCGAGGCCGGCGCCCCACTGCACCATCATGCCGCTCTCGACGTTGGCGAACGGCTTCTTGGCCCGGAACTCCGGCCCCGCGGAGAACGACCACACCGCGCGGCCCAGGTGGCCGCCGAGGACGAGCTGCGGCGCCCCGCGCACCGCGCCGTCGCCGGAGTACGCCTCGGGGTCGCCGGTCGGCAGCCACACGTAGCCGGCGACGGCGAGCTGGAACGGGTCGTGGTAGCCGCCGTAGAGCGTCGCGCGCGCGCCGAGGCGGAGATCCCCGAGCGCGCTCGTGGTGGGCGGCGCGAGCTGGGCGCCGGAGGCCGCCCCGCCGTCGCCGGACTGGAGCGCGAGCGGCAGATCGGCGCTCACCGTGAGGCGATTCCAGAGGGCGAGCGAGGCGCCGAGGTGCAGGAGGAGCTGGTTGCCGACGACCGCGCCGCGATCCTCGTTGCCCGACCGGGTCCGCAACACGAGCGGATCCTGGGCGTAGTCGCCGAGGAGCATGATGTGGGGAGATGCCTCTCCGGCCGTGTAGGCGGACTGGACTCCGAACATCCTGTCGCCGGCGGGCGCTGGCTGGAATCTGTCGAGCGCGAACCCCTCGGGGGCCGCAGCTTCCTGCGCCTGGGCGCGGGCGGCTGCGCCGACGAGGCACAGCGTCGCCGCGAGCACGGCGGTCGGATAGGTCCCAAGTCTACGAGCCTGCATGAACGGGGTCGCCTCCTTGCCGGAAGGAACAGCAAGCGCCGCGAGTATCGACCGAAACGGTCGCGCCGTTCAACGTTTCACGAGGTCTTCAGCGGCCCGCGCCGCGCGTGCCGGCCCTGGCGGAGGGGCGCTGGGGCCGCGGTCGGTGGATGGGCCGGCGCGTCCGGCCTGCACAGGGGGACCGTGAGCCGGTATACGAAGCACGCCTGACCGAGGACCGGTCTGCTGGGGCGCGGGCCGAGCGGGTGACCGCCGCGCTAGGCGGTGCCGTGCTGGCGCAGCGTCGCCGGCAGCGAGAGCGCGTGATCGATGCAGGCGTGGATCTCGTCGAAGCCGGAGAGACCGTACCAGAACACCGTCCACGTGTCGTTTCGGTAGCTGCCCTCGGCCTGCTGGAAATACCAGGGGTTGACCTCGTTGCCGTTCCGGGCACGCCAGAACAGCGCCGGGTTCTCGTTCTTCATCCGCGTCCAGAGCGAGCCGCCGATCCCCACGCCCTGCGCCTCGTTCGTCACCGCGAACTTGTCGAGGTACGGGATCGACGGCCCCTTCCCGCTCGAGTCGAGCGTCAGGATCGCGGTCGCCCGGTACGAGTCGGACAGGTAGATGCGATAAAACCGCTTCTTCTCGAAGTAGTTCTCGTCGAGCGCCCGCTGGAAGCACGCCTCGAGCAGATCGCGGAGCCGGCCGCGGTCGATGCCGTCGAGCGTGTCGTGCCGCAGGATCCGCTCGCCGCGCCGGATGAGCGTGCCAGAGCCCGTGTGCGTGAAGAGCTCCTTCGCGAGGTGATCGGGCGAGGTGATCGAGACCGAGGACGTCGCCGGCAGGCCGTCGAGCAGGAGCTTGATCTCCTGCAGCTTGAGCCGCATGCCGCCGCTCATCCAGGGCTGCGAGACCAGGCCCGCGAAGTCCTCCTCGAGGTTGATGGCCGAGATGATGCGCCCGTGCTCGTCGAGCAGGCCGCCCGCGCTCGTGAGGAAGATCATCTTGAACGGCTGCGTCGCGAGCGCGAGCTCGCGCGCGGCCACGTCCGCGTTGATGTTGACGATCTGCCCGCCCGGCGTCTCGCCGAGGCAGGCGAGGATCGGCAGGTGGCCGGCGCGGATGCTGGACCGCACCGCGTCGAGGTGCACGCGCTGGATCCGGCCGACCAGGCCGAGGCGCTCCTCGTCGACCAGCGACGCCTCGAACACGCCCGCCGTGATCGGCCGCGTGCGCGTGCCCATCTCCTCGAGCGCCTCGACGAGCCGCAGGTTCTCGCGGAGGAAGACGCGCCGCGCGACCTCCAGGATGCGCGGCGTCGTGACGCGCAGCCCGTTGATCCGCTCGCTCGGGATCCCCGACTCGGCGAGGGCCCGATCGAGCTGCGGCCCGGCGCCGTGGATGACGATGGGGTAGAGGCCGACCTGGTTCAGGAACACGAGCGAGGTCGCGAGCGCCTCGAGATCCTCGTCGAGGATGGCGCCGCCCACCTTGATGACGGCGAACTTCTGCTGGTCGACGGCCGCGTACTGCTTCAGGTACTGCTCGACCTCCTTGCGGCTGCCGAGGTTCCTGAGCAGGCGGACGATGACGTCTTGCGTCGAGCTGCTCATCGCGCTCATCACCCGTTGACCAGCATGTCCATGATGGCCTTCTGGACATGCAGCCGGTTCTCCGCCTCGTCGATGACCATGGAGCGGGGCGAGTCGATCACGGCGTCCGTGACCTTCACGTTGCGCCGGACCGGGAGGCAGTGGGAGAAGAGCGCCCCGGGGGTGAGCGCCATCTTCTGCTCGTCGACGATGAAGTGCTTGTACCTGTCGCGGAGCGGCTTCTCCTGCTCCCAGCGGCCGAAGTAGGGGATCGCTCCCCAGCTCTTCGCGTACACGACGTCGGCGCCGCGGTAGGCGGACTCGATGTCATAGGTGATGGAGAACCTCCGCCCGTTCTCGGCCGTGCTCTTCCTGGCGGCGTCGAGGTAGCGGTCGTCGAGGTGATATTCCTCGCTGGGGCAGAGCAGGGTGACGTCCATGCCGAGCTTGGAGGCGATGAGGACGGCCGAGTTGGCGACCGCGGTGTTGAGCGGGCGCGGGTGGTACGTCCACGTGAGGAGGAGCTTTTTGCCGTCGAGGCGGCCGAGGCGCTCCTTCATGGTGAGCGCGAGCGCGAGCTCCTGGCAGGGGTGGGTGATGGTCTCGAGGTTGATGACGGGCACGGTCGCGTGGCGGGCGAACGCGTTCAGCACCTTGTCCTGCCGGTCCTCCTCCCAGCGCTGAAATTTGGGGAACGCGCGCACGCCGATGAGGTCGGCGTAGCGGGAGAGGACGCGGGCGGCCTCCTGGACGTGCTCCTCGGGCTCGCCGTCCATGACCGCGCCGTCCTCGAACTCGATCGGCCAGGCGCTCCGGCCGGGCTCCAGGGCGATCGCATGACCGCCGAGCTCCCGGATGCCGATATCGAAGGACGTGCGCGTCCGCAGCGAGGGGTTGAAGAAGACGAGCGCGAGGGTGCGATCCTTGAGGCGCGGCTCGATCGGCCGCCGCTTGAAGCGCTGCGCGCGCTCGAGCAGGTCCTCGAGCTCGGCGCGCGTGTAGTCCATCGTGGTCAGAAAGTGCCGCATCGAACACCTCCTCGTTGTGAGCGAGCCCGGAGCGGGAACGCGCATTGGAGCAATCCTGCCGGCGATGTCAACGAGACGCGCGGGCGGGTGCGGTGGTGATGGGGCATCGCTGGTGGCGGCGGTGCGGGGGGCAGGGGCGGAGCGGGGAAGGGGAGCAGGCGCGCTGCCCGGCCCGGGTGGGGGGTGTTCGCGACGCCCGGGGGACGAGGTCACCTGAACAACGGGAGCCGACCGAGGACGGGGGCCACGGTCGACTTGGGCAGCGGCGCGACGCCAATCGCGGTCGCCTTGCCCTGGAGCCGGCTCTCCTCGAGCAGCTTGTGGGCGATCCCGGCGGAGGCGAGCTGCGCGCTTACTGCGCGGAGCGCGGCTTCATCGTCCGCGGCCAGGAGGATCTTGGTGAAGGTGCCGCCGGCCCAGGCCCGGGCCGGGTCGCTGCCCGCGGCGATGAGGTAGCCGGCGACGGCGGCGTGCGCCGCCTGGGCTGCGAGGACACCGTGGCCGAGGGCCAGGAGCTCTCGGCTGATGATGAGATACTGGACGATCGGATCCATCCGCGGGCTCCTGGAGGGGGTCGTGCAGAGCCCTGGCGCTGCTCGCCGAGAGCAGCATGGTCCACGTCTGGATGTCAATCCTCCGCGAGGCTCGGTCATGTTTCGAGCGGCCGGTCACCGTGGGCGAAGCAGAGAAGATCCTTGTGGCAGGAGCTGGCCGTGAGCCGGTTTGAAAGTTTGAAACATACTGCCTACCTCTACTGCGGGAAGTCGGCACGGAAAGCGAACCGCCAAGCCGCCAAGGGCGCCAAGAAATAAGGGGAACAGGAGGGGGAAATGCTGGGCCGGCCCTCCCCCTCTCCTCTTGGCGGCCTTGGCGCCATGGCGGTTCTTCTGCCGATCCGGGGCAACGTCCCGCGGTAGTGCTACGGCGTTTCCGTGGCCTGGGTCATGGAAAGTCGTCGTGTCGGCGCTCGCGTTCGCTATGGTGAATGCTGCGGTATCGGGGGCGACCGCTCATCGCAAGAGGACAGGAGCATTTCAGATGGCCATAGCAGATCCCCCCGCCGAACGGGGGAGCGCGGACGGGCGCGAAGAGGTGCTGGAGGGCGGCGGGACGACCGTCGTCACCCGGGTGGGGCAGACCGTGCGCCGGCCGTTGCGCCCGTGGAGCGCGGCGGTGCACCGGTTGCTTGAGCACCTGCGCGCCGCCGGGTTCGCCGGGGCGCCGCGAATTCTCGGCACCGACGGGGGGCGGGAGATCCTGGACTACATCGAGGGCGAGGTCGGCAATTATCCGCTGCCAGAGCAGGCGCGAGGGGAGAGGGCGCTGGCGTCGGCGGCGCGGCTCCTGCGCTCCTATCACGACGCGACGGTGGCGCTGGCCGATCAGCGACCGGACGGGTGGCAGCTCCCCGCGATCGAGCCGGTCGAGGTGGTCTGTCACGGCGACTTCGCGCCGTACAACTGCGTCTTCGCCGGCGGGCAGGCGATCGCCATGATCGACTTCGACGCCGCCCGGCTGGGGCCGCGGGCCTGGGACCTGGCCTACGCCCTCTACCGCTTCAGCCCGCTGACGGACCCCACCAACCCGGACGGGTTCGTCACCTCACCCCGTGCGCAGGCCGAGCGGGCGCGGAGGTTCCTGGACGCCTACGGATGCTCCCGTGAGGAGCGCGCAGGCGTGGTCGGCACCCTCGACGCCCGCCTGCGCGCGCTCGTGACCTTCCTGCGGGAGGCCGCCGTCGCCGGGGATCGGAGCTTCCAGCGGCACATCGCGGAGGGCCACGTCGACCTCTACCTCCGCGACCTGGATCACATGGCGCGCAACACCCCGACCTGGCAGCAGGTGATCGTCGGCTGATGGGCCGCAGCCGCGGCCCGCTTCAGGCGATGCCACCCGTCTCCGCGCGGGTCGAGCATCCCGGAGGCCTCGGCGGCGGGGCGTGGGGGTAGGGTCGAGCATCCCGGAGGCCTCGGCGGCGGGGCGTGGGGGTAGGGTCGAGCATCCCGGAGGCCTCGGCGGCGGGGCGTGGGGTAGGGTCGAGCATCCCGGAGGCCTCGGCGGCGGGGCGTGGGGGTAGGGTCGAGCATCCCGGAGGCCTCGGCGGCGGGGCGTGGGGGTAGGGTCGAGCATCCCGGAGGCCTCGGCGGCGGGTGTACGAGCGGCGATCGGCGCCCAGCGGCAGGCCGGAGCCCGGCAGAACGACGGAGCGCAGAGGCGCTGCTCCAAGAGGGGGTATTTCGATAGCGTCGAGCCACGCGCCGAGGACCCCCGGGATGCCAGGGTTGCAATCTGGAACGTGCAGGACTGAAAGGAGCGGAGCGTTTCCTCGGAGAGAACCTGCGAAAACAAGTCGGACAGACATTGGCTCGCATCCTGCTATCCGTACAGGGCAGAGCGCCCGTGACGGTTCCCCCCCCACCGTCGAATGGGCGCTCTGTTTTTTTGTCCTCCTGCTTTGATGCCGGGGAGCGACACGTCCGCCAGCGTCGTCGTGCCTCATCGCCTGGCCCTGGCGGCCTTTCCGCCGCTGGCCCGCGCCGCGGATGCCTTCGTGGCCTTCTCGCCGCTGGCCTGCGCCGCAAGTGCCTTGGCGGTCCCCCCACCGTTGGCCCGCGCCGCAAGTGCCTTGGCAGATCGAAGAGCTCCCGGCCTCGCTCGTCGCGGAACGTGCAGAGCTGCTCCCGCAGCGACTGGAGCACGTCCTTGACCCCGGTCAGGCCGGACCACGTCCGCACGTCGGCCGCGGTCGCCGGGCCGAACGACGCGAGATAACGGAGCACGAGCGCCTCGGGCGCGTCGCCCTCGCAGAGCGGTTGGCCCAGCCAGGACGCGGCCGGGGCGAAATCCGCCGTTCCCGGGTATCCCCACGGGGTCTCGGTGGGCACCTGGACGACCGGCAGACGCATGCGAACCGCGAGGGCCATGGCCCGCACGTCGCCCTCGGGGTGGATCTCGGCCAGGTGAGCGCGCAGCTCCTCCATGGTCCGCGGCTCCTCGTCGAAGTACGCGCGCGCCTCGGCGACCAGCCGGTCGACGTCGAGGGCCTCCGCGCGCGCGCCGAGGGTCGAGCGCATCGCCGCGTGGAGCACCGGCGCGATGACCGGGCGCAGGGCCAGGTAATCCTTCGCGCTCACGAGGTGCAGCGTGCCGCGCAGGAACGGCGCCCGGACGACCTCGCGGCGCAGGGCCCGCTGGACGAGCTCCTCGCGCCGAAACCCCACGAGCCGCGACCAGAGCCCGAGGAAGGGCGGCCGCGCGAGCTGGGCCTGGAGGGCGATCAGCCGCTCGATGCCGCGGACGGCCGTGGTCCGCTCCCGCGAGAGCAGCATCTGTCGCGCGAGCGTGGCCCGGTTGAGCTCTCGCCGTGTCAGCGTCGTGGTGGGCATGCCGGCCGGCGAGCTTATCGGAAACGAGGTTCACCGCCACGGGGCCGCTGCGCGCGTCTCCCGGGCTTCGATCTCGGCCTCAGTCCACGAGGAACTGATCCGCGATCCAGGCCTCCCAGCCCGGCGGCATGCGCGTGGCCTCGAGGTAGCGGCGAAGCTGCTGGGCGTCGTCGAAGGCCGCCATGCCCCACAGGCGAAACGCGTCGACGTAGCCCATGTCGTTGTCGAAGGAGTCGGCGAAGTCGGCGAGATCGAGGCCGAGCTGCCAGGGCGCCTTCACGTGCCCGGCGCAGAGCAGCCGGGCGAGCGAGAGGAGCCCGAGGCGCGGATCGACGGGGCCTGCGTCGCCGCTCTCGAGCGCGTGGGCGCAGGCGCGCCAGGCGTCCGGCACGGCGGGAGGCGTCCATCCGCCGCCCTTGCGGAGCTCGGCGACCTGCCGCGACCAGAACCAGAGCGCGCGGGTACTGTAGCGGGCCGCGTCCTCGGGCGTCGGGTCGTCTTCCCACGGCCAGCGCACGCCGTTCTGCTGGCCGAGCCACGTGGTGAACGCGACGTCCGACGCGATGAGGCCCTGCTCCAGCAGCGCGGCGCGGCGCTGGGCCGCCACCGCCGGGTCGACCTCGACGAGGTCGTCCTCGTCAGGGTCGTCCTCCTCGTCGCGACCGCCGTCCCCTCGCTCCGCGGGAACCAGGACGTCGTGAACGGCGTCTGCCCAGCAGATCGGGGCGGGAGGGTGGCGCCGCAGGTAGGCGATGCGGGTCTCCGGATCCGGGGAGAGCTGGTCGAGAAAGACGCTCCACAGCCCCATCCAGTCTTCGCCGGCGCCCATTCGCCAGCCGAGGGTGTGGCGCTCGTAGTCGGGGAATCGCTCCCAGGGAGGCACGATGTCGCCGTGCGGGTCGAGGTGCTCCCGGAGGCGGGCGCGATAGCTCTCCTTCCAGTCCATGACGGCAGCGTACAGCACACCACGGGTGTGGTCGTGGGCAATCCCCAGAACCCGCTTGGCGGTGATCCGAAGCGCTCTCGCGGCCAGCTCACGTCGCTCCTCGACGCCTGCGATCCCAGCGCCGCGCGCGGGCGTGTGGCCGAGCTCCCGGGAGCGCAGCCCCGCGCGACAGCAGCGCTCACACCCGGAGCACCACGCCTCTCGCCCGCTCCCCCGTCGCCGCCGCGATCGCCTCCACGTAGAGCCGCACCTGCGTCTCCTGCGCCGCGCGCGCCACCGCCCCTGTGTCGGCGCCGGTCTTGAAATCGACCACGGTCCAGATCCCCACGTCGCCCACGCGCTCGCGGAACGAGAGGTCCACGACGCCCTCGGCGATCGTCCCGTCCGGGAGCCGCAGGAGCAGCGGCGTCTCCCGCTCGCACGCGCCCTGGGCCGCGCTCTCCGCCGCGCGCCGGAGCAGCGGGTGCTCGAGCGCCGCGAGCGCCGCGACCACCGCCGCGTCGATCTCCTCGGCCGGCGCCCCGAGCAGCCGCGCCTGCGCCGTGGCCACCGCCCTCACCTCGTCCTCGCCCGCCCGGAGATCCACCTCGGCCAGCACCGCGTGCACCAGCGTGCCGAACCGCCTGCCATACGGCCGGCCCTCGCGCGCGACCGCCGTCTGCTCGAACGCGATCACCGGCAGCGCGTCCGGCCGCTCGCCCCGCGCCGCCCCGCCCTCACGGCGCCCCGGCCCCGCGACGGCCCCTGCGGCCCCCGGCGCCCCCGGCGCCCCCGCGACGGCCCCTGCGGCCCCCGGCGCCCCCGCCGCGGCCGCCTCTGCCGCGGCCGCCTCTGCCGCCGCCTCGTGGCTGAGCTCCGTCGCCGTCTTCACCCGGAACGCCGCCACCGACCCGCTCCGGATCGCCTGCTGCCGCGCCTCCCGCCACGCCTCGTGCCCGCGCTGCCCGTCGTGCCCGCGCTGCCCGTCGTGCCCGCGCTCGCCCGCGGCCGCCGCGGCGCCGCCCGCGTCCGCCTGCAGGATCCGCTGCTGCCGCAGCCCCGCCTCCGGCTCGCGATCCAGCTCGAGCGCGCCCGGATCCCACCACACCACGCGGTGCGTCCCCGCCATCGGCGCGTGCTCCCCGGGCGCCACCGCGTCCCGCTCGTCCGCCTCGCACCGCGCCGGGCGCTCCAGCACCGTGTCGGTCCCGAACCGCGGACAGCCGAGGTGCTCCGCGCTCCGCGCGCTCCGCCGCGCCCCCTGCGCCGGGTAGAGCACCGGGTGCAGCACGTCGAGCCAGCCGTCGCTCGAGCCGTCCCCCGGCCGCGCGTCGCCCACCGCCGGCACCACCAGCAGCTCGCGCGCGCGCGTCGCCGCCACGTACGCGAGCCGCACCGCCTCCTCGCGATCGCGCCGCAGCACCTCGTCGCGCCGCTCGACGAGCTCCGCGGGCACGCAGCCGGCGAGCGGCTCCGCCCACAGGTTGAGCTCCGGATCCACGTGCCGCGACGGGTGCTGGTGCACCGCGGGCGACGCCGGATCCGCCAGGATCACCACCGGGAACTCGAGCCCCTTCGCCCGGTGCACCGTCATGATCCGCACCCCCTCCGTCCCCTCCTCGACGACCGGCGCCTCCGCCACCTCGCCCCGCTCGGCGTCCACCTCCAGCCGCTCCACGAACGCCCGGAACGACGTCGCCCCGCCCGCCTCGAAGCGCCGCCCGAGGTCCATCACCCGCAGCACGTTCGCGAGCGCCTGCTCCCCCGTGGGCCAGATCGCGATGCCCGCGTGCGCGCGCGTCTCGTCGAGCAACGCGCCGATCGTGTCCGCGATCGGCCGCCGGTTCCGCTCGCGGTGCAGCCGCCCGAGCACCGCGAGCGCCTCCGCCACCTCCCGCAGCGGCCGCGCCCCGCCCTCCACCGCGAGATCGAGCGCCCCGTCGTCCGCCGGCTGGACGAGCGGGTGCAGGCGCTGGAACCGGTCGCGGTACAGGAGGAGCACGTCGTCGGTCAGCGCGAACAGCGGCCCGCGCAGCGCGGCGTAGACGCTGAGCTCGTCGTCCGGCCACTCGATCGCGAGCAGCGCGCTCCGCACCGCCATCACCTCCTCGCGATCGTGGAACGACCGCCCGCCCACGAGCACGTGCGGGATCCGCCGCGCCTCCAGCGCCCGCACGTACGGGCGGGTCGCGTCCTCGCCGAACGTCTGGAAGCGCTTGAACAGCAGGCAGATGTGCCGCGCCTCGAGCGGCGCCCGCTGGTCCGGGCGCTCGCGCTCGGTCACCCTCCAGCGCCGCCCCGGGAGGCCGCCCCGGCCCGCGTGGATGAGGTGGTGGACGAAGGCGCCCACCGCGTCCGGGATCGATTGCCGCACGCGGAAATCGGAGATCTTGCCGTAATCGGCGTAGGGCCGGGGCACCGGGAGCGCGATCACCGTCGGCTGATCCGCGGGCTCGTCCCGGAACGGCTCCAGCGCGACGTAGCGCGCCTGGCTCGCCGCGCGCGCAACCTCGCCGGCCCGCGCGCCCTCGGCGCCGCCCCCCTGCATGAGCGGCGCGAACGCGGCGTTGACGGCCGCCTGGATCGACGGGGCGCTGCGGAAGCTCGTCGACAGGTACAGCACGCTCGCGCCGTGCGCGACGAGCCGCGCCTTCGTCGCCTCGTAGAGCGCGACCTCGGCGCGCCGGAAGCGGTAGATCGACTGCTTCGGATCGCCGACCACGAACAGCTTGCCCGGGACCGGGCGCGCCCGCGTCCAGTCGGTCTCGGCCGGGTCGTCGGCCGCGAGCAGGAGCAGGATCTCCGCCTGGAGCGGGTCGGTGTCCTGGAACTCGTCGACGAACAGGTGCGAGAAGCGGCGGCAGAGCTCCTCGCGGACGCCGCGGCTCGAGCGGAGCAGGTCCCTGGCGCAGAGGAGCAGGTCGAGGAAGTCGAGCTTGCCGGCGCGCGCCTTGAGCGCGTCGTACGCCTCGATCGGCGGCCTGAGCTCGCGCGACAGGCACGCCGCGAGATCGGCGTTCGCGGCCGTGAGGACGGCGTCGAGCTCGGCCTTCACCCTGTCGCGTTGCGCGAGCACCTCGGCGCGCGAGAGGTCCGCGCCGAACGCCTTGCCAGCGCCCCTCCAGCGCCACTCCTTCCAGCGCGCGACGTCGCAGAGCTCGGCCTCGAGCCCGTCGTGATCGCGCCCGCCCGTCACCTCCTCGCGGCGGCGGAGCTCCGCGAGGTAGCGGTCGAGGTTCCTGAGGCTCTGCGCGAGGTAGTCGCCCTCGCGATCGGCCTCGGCGCCGAGCTCGGCCAGCGCGGCGAGGCGATCGAGGATCTCGTCGAGGGCGCGCTCGCGGTCGAACGGATCGCGGCGCCACGGGCGCGTGAAGTCGCGGTGCTCGGCGAGCCGGTACGCGGCGCCCCGGAGCAGGTCGCGCGGGCCCTGCGCGCCGTCGCGCGGGCGCCGGCGCAGGAGGCGGCGCACGCCCTCGGGCGGGTCGTTCAGCGTGCGCTGGAACCACGCGTCGAACGCCTGGTCGAAGAGCGCCTCGGCCTGCTCCGCGGCCGCGACCTGGAAGAGCGGGTCCACCCGCGCCTCGACCGGCCACTCGCGCAGGAGATCGGCGCAGAACGAGTGGATCGTGCCGATGCGGGCCGCCTCCAGGTGCGCGAGCGCCTCGTCGAGCCGCGCGCGCTCGGCCGGGCCGGACCCGGGATCGCTGCGCGCCCGCTCGATCTCGGCCCGGAGGCGCAGCTTCATCTCGCCGGCGGCCTTCTCCGTGAAGGTCACGGCGACGATCCGGTCGAGCGTGCCGCCGCCCTCCTCGGGCGCCTTGCGCAGCACGGCGACGATGCGCGACACGAGCGCGGTCGTCTTGCCCGTGCCCGCGGCGGCCTCGACGATGAGCGTCGTCCGGAGATCCTCGCGGATGCGGCGGCGCGCGGGCTCGTCCGCGAGCTCCCTGCCGCCGCGCGTCCGGGCCGTATCCGCGCTCATGCGCGTGTCCTCGACGGCCGGCGGCGCGGCGCGAGATCGCGCGGATCGGGCGCGCCGGCGAGGTGCGGGGAGGGGAAGCGGGCGTACAGCACGAGGTGAAGGGTCGGGGCCGTCGAGGCGGTAAGGTGGCTCAGATCGGCGGCGAAGGAAACGCTGCGCAGGCGGCGACCTCAGGTGGCCGCGGTGGCCCCGGGGGTGCAGGGCTTCCTGTGCTAGAGCACCGATCGCACTGGAATTCCGCAGGAATCGGCTGATGACGGAGAGAGCCGCAAGGGCGCAAGGGCGCAAGGGACACAGGGGAGAGGGAAAGGCGGTCTCTTCCCGCTGGGCCCCTTGCCCCGTCGCCGGGCGCCTCCACCGCGGGGGGGCGCGGTGACCGGGATCCCGGACGACGAGCGCGCCGCGCTCGCGCGCCTCGCACCCCTGCTGGGCGCGCGCGCCTCGGTCGCCCCGGGCCGGCCGCAGGCGCCCACCCCCCTCGAGCTGGTCGAGCAGGTCGCGGGCGACAGCGAGGACGAAGCGCGCGGCCGCGCCTTCGCCCGGGCGCTCGGCGACATGATCCTCGCGGTCCTGGACAACTTCCCCGACAACATCTTCTGGGACCTCGACTACCTGGCCTGCTGCCTCTGGCAGGCCGGATCCGCGCCCGCCATCCGCGACCTCGCGCGCCGGGTGGTGTCGCTCTGCCAGGGCTTCGGCAACAAGTCGACGCTGCGCTTCCGCTACGCGCACGACTTCCTCTACGGCTACGACTGGGCGCGCTGGGTGACGCGCAAGCCGGAGGAGCGCGCGGGCGTCGGGCCGTTCGACCCCGCGTTCCTCGACCACCTCGACAGACGGCAGGCGGCGCTGCTCGAGCTCGTGGCCAGGAACGACCGCAAGTACGCGCCGCTGAGCGACCGGGAGTTCCGCAACCCGTTCACCTTCACCCGCGAGCCGCGCGAGGAGACGCAGCTCCACCACCTGCTCGCCCAGGTCGATCTCATCCCGCTCAAGGCCTGGCGCCTCGACGGCGAGCGCCGCTGGGACCTGCCGTTCACCGACCTGCGCGCCCAGCTCGCCGAGCGGCTCGGCCTGTCGCGGGGCGAGGGGCGATGAGGCGCGCGCCGGGGGGGCTCCGGGCCTGGATCCAGGCCTCGCGGCTGCCCTCGCAAGCGTACATCGCGCCCCCGCTGCTGCTCGGGCAGCTCGCCTTCGCGCGGACCTCGGGGCGGGCGCTCGACCTCGGGGCGCTCGCGGCGGTCCAGCTCTTCGGCGTGCTCGACCAGCTCTTCATCGTCTACGCCAACGACGTCGCCGACCAGGAGACCGACCGCCGGAACCGGACGGCCACGCTCTTCTCGGGCGGCTCGCGCGTGCTGGTCGAGCGGCGCCTGTCGCCCCGCGCGCTCTCTGCCGCGGCCCTCGCCTGCGCCGCGGGGCTCGTCGCCGTCTCGGCGGGGCTCGCGGCGGCGCGGGGGGCGCCGCTGCTCGTGGTCCTCGCGCTCGCGGCGATCCTGCTCCTCGCGGCGTACAGCCATCCGCCGCTCCGCCTCTCGTACCGGGGCGGGGGCGAGCTGCTCCAGATGGTCGGCGTCGGCGCGGTCCTGCCGCTCTACGGCTACCTCGCGCAGGGGGGCGCCATCGAGCGCTTTCCCTGGGCGCTGCTCGCGTTCCTGCTGCCGACCCACCTGGGCTGCGCCATCGCCACCGCGCTCCCCGACGAGCCCTCCGATCGCGCGAGCCAGAAGCGCACGCTGCCGGTGCGCGTGGGGGGAGAGCGGGCCGCGTGGTGCGTGGCCCTGCTGAACGGGCTCTCGCTCCTGCTCGCGCCCGCCGGCCTCGGCGCGCTCGGCCTGCGCCCTGGCCCGGGCCTGCTCGTGACGGCGGCCGCGGCGCTGGTCGTGCTGCTGGCCCGCCCGGCGCCGCCCGGCTCGCGCCGGATGCTGATCCGGGTCGGGGCCGCGGTCACCGCCACGCTCGCGCTGGTCGGCTCCACCGCCCTCGACCTCGCCGCGCGCTGAGCAGGGCGGCCCGATGACGCACGCGTTCCTGCTGCTGTCGGTCCTGTTCCTCGTGCCAGGGGCGGTGATCTGGCGCGCGCGCCCCGATCTGCGCCCGCTGATGAGGCGGATGGCGGTCGTGTCGCTGCCGTTCGCGGCGACCGAGCGGCTGTTCTATCCGAGGTACTGGACCCCGAAGTTCCTGTTCGATCTCGCCGATCACATCGGGTTCGGCGTGGAGGACGTGCTGTTCCTCGTCGGGCTCAGCGCCTTTTCCTCCACCGCGTATGCCGTGGTGTTCCGCCGCGCGCCGGTGCCCTGCGCCGGGCCGCGCGCGCGGCCGTGGCTGCGTGCGGCGGCGGGGGTCGCGCTCGCGCTGCTCGCGGCCGGGGCGCTGCTCGCGGCCGGGGTGCCCGTCCTCTACGCCTCGGCCGCGGCCATGGTGGCGATCGCCGCGGCGCTCGTCGTGGCGCGCCCGGACCTGCTCGTGCCGGGCCTGCTCGGGGCGCTCCTGTCCGCGGCGCTGTATCTGTGCCTGTTCCTCGTGTTCGCGGCGCTCGTGCCCGGCGTGTTCGAGCGCACCTGGCGGCCCAGCGTGCTGCTGCCGGGCAGGACGCTCCTCGGCGTCCCGCTCGACGAGATCCTGTACGGGCTCGGCGCGGGCTTCGCGGCCACGGTGTTCCCGGCGTGGGCCTTCGGGTTCCGGTTCGAGGAGGCGCCCCGGGTCGGGCGGCCCCGCGGAGGAGCGCCTCGCGGGACCGGGTGAGGGCGCAGGCCGGGTCGCCCGGGGGACTCGGCGCCAGGCCGGCGTCGCCCGGGCGACCTCCTGGGTCACGGCAGCATCAGGACGCACTCGGTCCAGCAGGCCATCTCGGTGCCGCCATCCGAGGTGTTCCTTTCCTCGCAGATGCGCCGCTCGATCAGGTCCGGCGGGCACTCGTCCGCCACCGGCACGCACTCGCTCTGGCAGTACGGATACTCCGGGAACGGCATGCCCCCGACGCCGGTGCCGGTGCTGGTCGTGGTGCCTTCGTAGCAGACGACCTGCTCGGTCGTTCCCCGCGGGCACTCGAGGCTGATGGGCACGCAGTCGGTCCAGCAATACGGATCGTCCGGGAAGTACCCGCCGCTGCCGCCCGAGCCGACGCCGCCGCCCTCGCACTGGGTTTGCGGGATCGTGTCCGGCGGGCAGTAGGGCTCCACGGGCACGCACTCGGTCCAGCAGCCGCCGCCGGGATACGCGCCGCCTGCGCCGCCGTAGCCGGTGCCGGTGGAGACGGCGCTGCCGTCCTCGCAGACGCTCTGCGGCTCGGTGCCCGGCGGGCAGTGGGGCTCCACGGGCACGCACTCGGTCCAGCAGCCGTCGCCGGGATACGCGCCGCCTGCGCCGCCGTAGTAGCCGGTGCTGCTGCTGGTGGAGCCGTAGTAGCCGGTGCTGCTGCTGGAGCCGTAGTAGCCGGTGCCGCTCGAGCTGACGCTGCCGCCCTCGCAGACGCTCCGCGGCTCGGTGCCCGGCGGGCAGTAGGGCCCCACGGGCACGCACTCGGTCCAGCAACCGTCGACGATGGGCGTGGGGCCGGCGCCGCCGTAGCCACCGCCCGCGCCGGCGGCGCCGCCCTGGCCCCAGTCGCCGGGACCGGGATCCCAGCCGCCCGTGGTGGTGCCGGCGACGGCGGTGGTGGCGACGCTGGTGACGCCGGTGCCGCAGACGGTCTGGGGCTCGGTGCCCGGCGGGCAGGAGGGCCCCACGGGCACGCACTCGTTCCAGCAATCGCCGGGATAGGGCATCGCACCGCCGCCGGCGCCGCCCTCGCCCCAGCCGCCCACGGTGACGACACTGCCGCTGGTGTCGGCCGGACCCCAGCCGCCCGTCCCGGCGACCGCGGTGACGACGCTGCTCGTGCCCCCGCAGAAGGTCTGCAGCTCGGTGCCCGACGGGCAGACCGGGGGGGGCGGGACGCACTCGCTCCGGCATCCCGGAGGCACCGGGAGCGGCCCTCCGGGGCCGCTCGCGCCCATGCCGCCCACGGCCGCGGTGGTGCTGCCGCTGGTGCCGTCGCAGGAGATGTACTGGGACCATCCGGAAGGACATGCGTGGTCAGGCACACATTGCTCTTCGCACATCACGCCGACCTCGCACGGCGAGCAGACTTTTTCCCAGTGATAGCCTGGTCCGCAGTCGGGCTCGGGCGGCGGTGGCGGCTCCACCACGGTTCCGCAGCCCTGCCCCTTGGCGCCGGTGAGCACCACGAGCGCGGAGAGCGCGAGGAACCCCTGGAGGGAGGCGCGAGCGGCCGACGAGCGAGAGACAAGGGACGAGAAGAGCGTGAATCGCATGGGGGGGACTCCATCCTGCGTGCCTGTGGCAGGCACACGAGCAAGGAACGACGGCTCTGCGCCGCGCCGCGGGGAGCAGGGCGGCTCGGCGGCTATTCCGCGCCGCGCGGAGAGCTTGCTCCGCCAGGAAGCACCCGATATGCCAGGCCCGTCCGCCTGCTCGGCGGCGCGGCGCCGAGGCTCGAGGCGCCGCGTTCTTGCGCGATTTCGTCGCCGTCCTCGAGGTGCGCGGCCGCCGCGGGGTGCGCCGCCGTGGTTGTGCCACGACGAGGGCGCTGGAATTGTGCCACCTTGGGTCAGCGGGGCCGCGAGAAGTTGCGCCGGTCTGCGCAGGCGGGCTGGGGGAGGGGGGGAGGGGCGCACCCAGGTTGAGGAGGAGGCGCACCCAGGTTGAGGCGGAGGCGCACCCAGGTTGAGGCGGAGGCGCACCCAGGTTGAGGCGGAGGCGCACCCAGGTTGAGGCGGAGGCGCACTCAGGTTGAGGCGGAGGCGCACTCAGGTTGAGGCGGAGGCGGCGCACGCGGGTTGAGGAGGGCGATGATGCCTGGCGGCGCCATGGCGGAGTTGCGGGCGCCTACCCCTTCCGGGTTTCCTTCTCTCCGAGAGAAGGTTGCACGTCCAATTTTTCCCCCGGACGCCGCCGGATCTCGCTTGAGCCGGCGCACGCCGGTCCTGTAATCCTGGCGTGCATGGATCTGTTCCAGGTCTCGGCCGCGCTGCTCTCGCTCGCCGCTGTCTTCAGCTATTTCAACCATCGATTCCTCAAGTTGCCGACCACGATCGGGTTGATGCTGATAGCGATGACGACGTCCCTCGCCATGGTGGCCGTCGGAGAGCTGTTCCCGACCGTGGAGGCGGAGGCGAAGGAGCACCTCTCGGGCATCGACTTCAACAAGACGTTGATGCAAGGGATGCTCGGCTTCCTGCTGTTCGCCGCCGCATTGCACGTCAACCTGGCAGATCTCAAGAAGCAGCGGCTCGTGATCGGCGTCCTGGCCACCGGGGGCGTGCTCATGTCCACCGCGCTCGTGGGCGGCATGACCTACGCCGTCATGACGCTGATGGGCGTGGAGATCCGGCCGATCTACTGCATGCTCTTCGGCGCGCTGATCTCCCCCACCGATCCCATCGCGGTGCTCGGCATCCTCAAGCACGTGGGGGCGCCCAAGGAGCTCGAGATGAAGATCGCCGGGGAGTCGCTCTTCAACGACGGTGTGGCCGTCGTGGCGTTCCTCGGGCTCCTGGAGCTCGCCTCGGGGACGGCCGGCTTCGACATCCAGCGGCTGTCGCTGCTGTTCGTCCAGGAGGCCATCGGCGGCGCCGTGTTCGGCTTTGCGCTCGGGTTCGTGGCGCTCGCCATGCTGCGGAAGGTCGACGATTACAAGGTCGAGGTCCTGATCTCGCTGGCGACCGCGGCGGGCGGCTACGCCCTGGCGTACGCGATCCACGTCTCCGGCCCCATCGCCATGGTGGTGGCCGGGCTCTTCATCGGCAACGAGGCGCGCGCCGGCGCCATGAGCGAGAAGACCCGCGAGCACCTGGACGACTTCTGGGAGCTGATGGACGAGATCCTGAACGCGGTGCTGTTCGTCCTGATCGGCCTCGAGCTCCTGATCATCTCCTTCAGCGGCCAGTCCGTGCTCGCGGGGCTGCTCGCGTTCCCGGTCGTGCTCCTGGCGCGGTTCGTCGCGGTCGCGCTGCCGGTGAGCCTCATGAAGCGGCGCAGGGTCTTCACCCCGGGCGCGATCCGCATCCTCACCTGGGGCGGCCTGCGCGGTGGCGTCTCGGTGGCCCTCGCGCTCTCCCTCCCGGCAAAGCTCGCGGACGGCACGCTCGTCCCCGAGCGCGAGATCGTGCTGAGTATCACCTATGTCGTGGTGGTCGTCTCCATCGTGCTGCAGGGCCTGACGATCGGCCCCTTGCTGCGCCGGACGATCGCCGCCGCCGTCGCCCCCGAGCCGGAGGACCAGCTCCCCGCGGGCGCCGCCTGATCGGGCCGTATCCCGCGCGCGACACGAGGGGGCCGGCGGCAGGGACGGGGGCCGCCTATTGACCCGCCGCCTGGGGCGCACCCATCATGCCCCTCCCATGAATGCAGAGGAATTCCTCGACGAGCTCGACCGCAGGGTCGGCGAGCGCCTCGCGCGCATCGGGGCCGCGGCCGGCGCGGCGGAGCCCCGGGGCGGCGTCGGCATCCCGGAGCTGCTCTCGACCGCGCTCAAGAAGGAGCTCGAGGCGACCGAGGAGGCCGCGCTCTGGCTCACCACCGAGACCGACGTCGAGGTGAAGCTCGCCCTCGCCCGCCAGTGCGGCGACGAGGCGCGGCACTACCGGCTCATCGCCGAGCGCCTCCGCGCGCTCGGCGTCGATCCGGCGGCGATCCCGGCCAGGTTCGGGCCCCCCACGCCGATGTTCGGGTACCTGAAGGGGCTCGGCTCCACGGTCGAGCGCGTCGCGGCGGGCCAGTTCACGCGGGAGGCGCTCGCGAAGGTGCACAACCAGGCCTTCATCGAGTACTGCGAGGCGCAGGGCGACGCCGAGACCGCGCGGCTCTACCGCGACGTGATCCAGCCCGACGAGGGCCACCATCACGAAATGGGCCGACGGCTCCTCGCGCGCCTCGCGATCACCGAGGAGGCCCAGGCGCTCGCCCGCGCCGCCGCGATGCGCACGCTCGAGATCGCCGAGGAGCTCCAGGAGATCGCGCGCATCAAGATGGGGGTCTGCCGCGCGCCCGGGTGCTAGCCAGTCGCGCTGTCGCCGAGGGATGCACCGCCGCGCGGAGGTCCGGGGCGCCCGCCGTCACTCGTCTTCTCGCTCGTCGCCGAAGAGCACGCCCACCTGAAGCTCGATGGCGTCGAAGGGCTCGGCCCTGACGCGCTCGCCTCGCTCCGCGCGGAGCGCCACGAGATATCCTTCCGGGGTCCACCGGTGCACGGTCAGCGTCTCCTCCCTGGGATCGACGATCCAGTAGTGTGGGAGCCGACAGCGATGGTGAACGCGCATCTTCTTGACCGTGTCGTTGCGCGCGTTGTCCGGGGACAGCACCTCGCATACCCAGTCGGGCCGGAGCCGGACAGGGCTTCCGCTGGGGCGCTCCGGCGAGCGTTCGCGGCGCCAGCCGACCACGTCGGGCCGGTACACCTGGTCTGGCATGAGCTCGACCTCGACCTCGGTGGCGAACCACCATCCACCGGGCCAGCGGCCCCCGGGGCGCCGCTGGAACGGGATCTTCACATGCGCAACGATGGCGGACTGCGCATCGCCGTGCTCGAACGAGGGCACGGCCTTCTGCACGAGCGCGCCGTCCACGATCTCGTGAAAGCGCTGCTCCTCGGGGATGGCCAGGAGATCCGCGGCGGTGGCTGGGCTCGGCTTCTGCGCAGCGGTGGGCACGCGTCGAGCATAGCGTCCCCGCGCGGAGCGTCGCCAACCTTCGATTGGTTCAGCAGTTTCTGACACTTGAGAGTCGCCCGCGGGCAGGCTGGCTCGGCGGCGCTCACCCCGCCGGCGGCGCTCACCCCGCCGGCGGCCCCCAGCCCGCCGGCGCCCCCCAGCCCGCCGGCGCTGGCGGCGCGACCTGGCCGAGCACCTCCATCCAGGCCGTGCTCTCCACCCACGCTGCCAGGTAAGGCGCGTTCGCCGCGCGGCGCTGCAGCAGCACCAGGAACGGCTCCGTCACGAGGAACGAGCGGCGCGGCGGCGGCCCGTACGAGCCCATGACCGCCTCGGCGCTCGCCCCGGCGCCCCCCTCGTTCAGGTGGAATCGCACCCGCTGCTTCGCCTCGTCGAAGCGCTTTCCCCGGACGCGCTCGCCGAGCAGAGGCCGCCCCACGAGCTCGCCGAAGCGCCCTTCCAGGTCGAGCCCGAGCCTCGGTATCAGGAGCGCCTCGTCCGGCGCGAGCCGCCGCGCGGCCCCGTCGAGCCGGTCGAGCCGGCCCAGCGCGCGCTCGACCGCGGCGGCCAGCGTCTCCGCGGGCGGGATCTGCGCGACGAGGACGCGGCTGTCCGGATCGTCCGCGAGGAGCTCCAGCACGAAGTCCTGCGGCGCCGTCCAGTCGTGCACGACGACCTGCGCCCGGCGCGCCGGGTCCGCGCCGAACGGGTTGCCGTCGAGGCCGAAGGCGCGGACCCGCGCGCCCTTGAAGGTCCCCTCCCGCGCCGCGAACGTCGTCTCGAACTTCAGGACCTTGTCCAG
The DNA here is from genome assembly GCF_051369805.1 of Sorangium sp. So ce1036. NCBI lineage: Bacteria > Pseudomonadati > Myxococcota > Polyangiales > Polyangiaceae > Sorangium > Sorangium sp. So ce1036. The sequence continues at coordinate 9,596,343 of NZ_JBBMOX010000001.1, read as the reverse complement.
GAATCCGTAGGCCAGGAGCGCGTCGGGCGGCACCGCCTCGGGCAGGTACTCGGGCCGCGCGTCGGGGATCTTCGCGAGGAGCTCGGCGCGCAGGGCCTCCACGATGCCCTCGCCCCCGAACCCCGCGCCCGCGACGCTCCACGCCGGGTCCACCACCTCGGCGCCGAGCGCCGTCGCGTTCAGCGCGTCGGCGAGCGCCGGCTGAGGATCCATGCGGATCGGGCCGAACCGCGCGCGCAGCCGCTCCCAGGCGAGCGCGAAGGCGGCGCAGAACACGAGATCTTCCCGGGGCGACAGGAGCGGCGTGGACAGGCTCGCGCAGACCGATGGCATGGGACCTTCAGGGCTCAGGGGCGGCGGGTGAACGGCTGCATCGTGCCGGCAGGGCCGGCGATCGTGACGCCCGGGATCGTGGGGTGGTCGTACATGCTATCGCCGACGCAGGCCACCGTGGTCGCGCCGGTCGCGTTCGCCACCGCCTGCGCGGTCGAGCCGCCCGGCTGGCCCGGCGGGTCGGTGCCGCCGTGGCAGACCGTCATGTGGATGTGCGCGGCCCCCGCGCGTCGTAGCCGAAGCGATAGCGGCTGCCGTCGGGCTTGGACCTCTTCCACGACGAACGACACGCGTGGCCGCGCGATGGTCGCACGCCCGGCGCGACAGAGGAAAAGCCCGTCCGGGCGCTCCGGGGCCGCCGCGCGCCCGTGCGAGAGGTAAGGCAGCCCGGAACGAGGTCCCGGGCCGTCGTGGTCCGTCGTTCCGGGCGACTGCCGTCATCGGGCGCGGCAGCCAGTCTGGCGGGGGCCACGATTTCGCCCTTGGGGGCGTTCGTGTTTGGACATCGACGCCGAACGCGTCGATAACATCGGCGCCCGGGTGACGGTCTCGACGCGTGCTATCGTGCGCCGCATGAAGATTGCTGTCGTCGGTCCTGGCAGGATTGGCAGCACGTTCGCGTTTCAGCTCGCGCGGGCGGGGCACGAGGTCACGGTGGTCGCTCGAGGACAGCGGCTCGAGCAGCTGCGGCGGGACGGGGCGATCGTGAGCGCTGCGGGGACGCGCGCTGCGGTGCGCGTGAGCGCGGCGCTCGACGCGGCGACGGCGTGGGACCTGGTGCTCGTGACGGTGCTCGAGCCGCAGGTGGACGCGGTGCTGCCAGCGCTGACCGCGAGCGCGGCGAAGACGGTGATGTTCATGTTCAACACCTTCGGGCCCCTGGGCCGTCTTCGAGACGCGGTGGGCTCGGCGCGCTTCGCCTTCGGCTTCCCCGCGATCGTGGCGAGCCTCGACGACGGCAAGCTGACGTCGACGATCGTCACGCGAGGGCTGCTCACCACGGTGACGGACGGGACCTGGGCGAAGGTCTTCTCGGACGCAGGCATTCCCGCGGTCGTGCATCCGGACATGGAGAGCTGGCTGCGCACGCATGCGGCGCTCGTCGTGCCGGTGATGGTGGTCGGCGTCATGGCCCACGCGCGCCAGGCAGGCGTGTCGTGGACCGAGGCGATGACCCTGGCACGCGCGATGGAGGAAGGGTTTCGCCTGGTGCGCCAGCTCGGCAACACCATCACCCCGGAGCCGGTCGCGGCGCTGAGCCGCGTGCCCACGCCGGGGGTGGCCACGTTCCTGTGGACGCTGAGCAGGGTCGCGGCCATCCGCAAGGCGGGCGCCGCGGGGCCCGGCGAGCTGCGCGCGCTGATCGACGCGATGGCCGCCGCGGCGCCCGGCGAGACGCCGACGCTGCTGGCCATCAGGCCCTGAAGAAGCCGGGGAGAGCAGCGCTCGATGGGGCCAGCGGACCCCCTGGCCGGCCTCGCTCAGCTCAGCCCGTCGAGCACCTCGGCGAGCGACGCGGCGACGATGGCCCGTTCATGCCACCGTTCCAGCGTCTCCGGATCCTTCTCGGCCAGGATGCGCTCCCGCGCGACGTCCGGCACGGCGATGCCGCGAACCCGGAGCGCGGTCAGCACGGCACGCGCCGCCTCCTCGGCGCGCCCCTCGTTGCGGCCTTCCCTGCGGCCTTCCGTCCGCTCCTCGGCCCGAAGCTTCCGCTCGTACTCCTCGAATCATGCCCGGATCTCTGCGCTCACCTCGTCCTCCTCGTCGATCGTCGGCTCCTGGCTCGAGAGCCGGAAGTGTACCAGCAACGGCTTGGCGACGCCCTTCTCCCAGGCCTCGTCCGGCAGCGCCGCCAGATCGGCGAGCGCCTCGCGCAGGAGGCGGCCTGAGCCGAGCAGCCGCAGCAGCACGTCGACGAGCGTGGCCACCAGGGCGGCCGGCACGTCGACGAGCGTGGCGGCGGGAAGGTCATCGGATGTGTCGCTCATGGCGCCGGCGCCCCCTTGGCGGCATCGATTCGCGGCGAGTCGAGGGACACGGGGAGGGCCGCCGAGCGGCTTCGCGTGAGCGCTCTGCTCGGCGCGGCTCATGGCGGCCAAATCCGTCGGCGGGTGAGGGCACGGGCGAAGAGACGCCAGGCGATGGCGGAGACGAGGCGCGCCTCCAGAGAGGGGGGCGAACGTGGAGGGGCGGTGAGGGTCGAGCGGGCGCTCCGTGGCGGCGGTACGCCTTGCGCGGTCGTTTCATGTCTGTCGTGAGGCGATACCGGCGAGCCAGATGCGGAGGGCGTCGGCGGGAGGAAAGCGGGGGATGGGCGGAGGCGGCCGGAGCGGGAGCGCAGGCTGCAAGAGATGCCGAGGAGGGAGGCCTGCGTGAGGTCGTCGAGTTCCGCCGGGAGGGCGCCGCGGGCACGAAGGGGCGGCGGATGAAGGGGGTTGAGCGAAAATCGCGGTGGCTTCGAGGTGGACGGCGGGGGGAGGGGAGTGGTGACCAGTCCTGGGCGGTCGGGCGAGCCGGAGGTAAGTAGCGGGGCGGGGATGGCGCGCCGTGATGGGCGGGCGGTACTTCTGCAAGGGCAGAGGGGCATCTGCTCCGCAGAGGCCCACGTGAGCAGCTAGCCCGCGCCAGCCCTGGTCGTTTACGCGGACCACACGAGAGCGGGGACGCGAGAGACTCGACGAAGCCCGGATGATGAGTGTACCATCGGATTCGATGAGTCTGTCGAGCCCGCATCTTATTGGCGGTCCCCTGGCCGGAACGATTGGATCTGCAACAGCTCCGCCGGGCTTTGAGCCTTCACCTGATACGGATGACGCTTGGCGGGCGCTCGTTGACGAGTGGACCACGATCTGGGGAAGCCTGTCTCCCGACAAGAAGCCGAAGCCGAACGAGGCCGAGGTATCCAAGAAGCTGGTGTCTCGACTGCTCAGGTGTCTCGGCTGGCCCCAGGACCAATGGTTCGTGGAGGCAGAGCTGAAGATTCAATTTGGATCGAAGGAGCACTCGGTTCAGCCGGATTACGTTCTTGCGCCCAGCCGCGATGTTGCCAATAAGCCAGGAAAATCCTATGCTGTCATTGAGGTGAAACGTGTTCTTCCAAGGCAAGACGCGCTCAGGGCAGCGCTGCAGCAAGCTCGCACTTATGCAGACTATTTGCGCGTCCCATTCTACATTGTCGCCGATGGGTTGCGCATTAGGATCTTAGAGCGGCGCCTGTACGAAGACGATAAGATGATTCTGGATCTGGAATACAAAGATCTTATAGGGCGACGCAAAGATATTGAGTGTCTTATCGGTTTCAACTCTCTGCCACGTATAGTGGCGGGGCTGCGAGCCGACCGAAAGCTCAGCGTAGCCGAGGTGCTCCAGCAGCCCAGAGCCTGCGATGGATACGTGTTCCTGCGCATCCGCAATGGACAAATCTGCGCCACATCGGATGAGCCCGACGGTCAATACACTGATGCCACGTTCTGGTGGGGAGCGCTCGACAATCCCGCGGGCAAACGACGGATGATCGCCATAGACTGGGATCGCTCCCTTGATACTTCACCAGACTTCGTCGATCTGATCTGCCGCCTTCTTCTCCATGATGGCGTCGGCACGCTGCACGTATCGGACCAGAACGAGTGGCAGCGTGCGCTCGAGAACCGCCCCCTTCTCATTACTGAATCCCAACGGACTGTTACCAACGACCTTCCTAACAAAATCCAACCAAGTCGAGGCGAGGTGCCCGATCCTGGCGACACCTGGTCGGGCGGCGCGTCGCTCGAAGCGTGGACTCACACACTTTCGGCGTCTCTCGACGAATGGATGGTCAAGCGAGCCAAGGCCGATCTTGATTCCCTCTTTCAACAAGGAGAGATACGTGGGCTCGAGCTTCCACTGTGGACAGGGGCCGAAGGAGTGCTCGATTGGTTAAAGGAGCACTACGACCACGCTCGGATCAACGCCCATCTGCTCCGCGCGGTGGTACATGCTCGGACGGGCCACAATGTGAATCGCCGCGCGCATCTCGCTCGCGTGCGCCTGGGGCCCGCGTCGCGTCGCACCCTGCTTGAAGGACTATTGTTCGGCCTGGCCCTTTCGGCGACCTTCGAGTCCGTTGAGCTCTTCGCCGATGAGTCGGCCGTAGATCTGAATGTGAGATATCATCAAGAGGGACAAGGTGTCGTGTTTGGTCTAGATGGACTCACGGAGCATGGAGACCTGCCCATCACGAACGAGTGGGAACGTTCCTTCTGCAGCGCGAATCTTCTGGGCTTGACCCGGCTGAGTCGTGACCGGATCGAACTCGCAAGGGCGCGCACACTCGGCAGCCCTCGCCTCTTCATGCGGGGGCTCGCCTCGACGATGGGAGAGAAGCACCAGCTCGGAATCGTTTTTACTCTCGACGATGACACCAGAAAGCAGGCCGCAAACGGCTGGAAAGCGCTCCGTGCTGCGCTGATCCGGCAGTACGAAATTCAGATCTCTACATCTGGAATGACCCCATGAGCAGCGTGTCGAGATCTATGCCATTTCAACGACTGATCGAATTTCTTGACAGCAAGATCGCTGCCACGTCGGGGCTGCAGTGCATGGGCTCCGAACAGGTACGACGGTTAACTCCGCGCGATGCGTTGGGGGCGTCACCTTCCTTCCAGACCGTCACGGTCATGCGGCTACGGCAGGGCAGCAGCCCCGTTCCGACGGTCCTTGTGCTGGTCGATCTGGGCGGGCAAGGTCCTGCAGCGCTGGGCTCACCCGATGACTATGATGTGAAAAAGCTAGTAAGCGATCTCGAGACCGCAAGCCTCGTCGTCCGCACGCAGCTCAAGAAAATCGAAGAAGCCGATGAATTGGTTCTCTGGTTCATCGCTCCCGCGGGCGCTGGCACGCATCCCGGTTGGAAAGCGCTCCGCCAGGAGGCACTGCGCGACACGTCTGTATGCCCCAAGAACGGCTGGCTTCCCGCGCGAGATCCACAACGGTGGGATGATGAGCTCACGGCGTTTTTCGATGAGACCTTTCTCGGTACGCCATGGAATTTCGAGTCTGATGCTGGCACCGACGGCATCGGCGAGGTCGATCTCGTCACGGCAGCCAAGATCGATCACCGAGATTTCGAAACCTTCCGAGCCGCGCTCTTTGGCGATGGTACGAACCGGAAGCGCTTCGAGGGGACCGTGTCAGATCTCACAGGACCGCCCGAAGTCCCTCTCGCCGATCCGGTCGATGCGCTCTGGGTCTGGGCAGCTACCAACACCTCAGCGCAGAAGGACGGCCGGTGATGGTGGAGCACAGGCCGAATCTTTATCTGGACGCCATTGAGGTTTCCGGCCTGCGGGGGATCGACAGCGGCGACGCCACGGGGAACGGACCTGCCCTTGCGCTGGGAGCTCTCGAGCAGGTTACCATCATCGCGGCACCGAACGGGCTCGGGAAGACGAGCCTCGTCGATGGCCTCCGCCTTTGCCTCACCGGCGAACTCCAGCGCCATGGGAGACCGCTCTCCTTCGATGAGCTCCGACACCGCCCCCTCGAACCACGCAGTGTGAAATCACCGGTTCGGCTCCGAGCCTGCTTCAAAGAGAGCTTCGCTCGCCAAGAGCAAAATCTGGCGTCAACGAACCTTGACCTGCTTCTAGAGGCACACTCGAATTCGACGTTCGAGTCCGGTAGGGAGCGGGCAGCGTCATCTGCCCGCGACTTGCTCGCCCGCGATCAAGCGCTCTCCCCCGCATCCGTGAAAGCGCTCTTCAATATCGCCCATTTTCTGCCACAGGGTTGGGGCGACCGGCTTATCGACATGGATCCGAAAGATGGGATGAGTACTCTGACGCAAGCGCTGGGGCTCGCTACGCTCAATAAGGCGCTAGAGGAGATTAAAGGAACAACGCTGTTCGGCAGAGCCATCGCCGATCGGGTCAAACGGCTGAAGGACGAGCTGACCAGAGCAAATGCGGAACAGCAGGAGTGGAACGAGCGAGTTCGAGCGTGGAACGAGGCTCGAAAGCAAGCTGAAATCGCGGGCACCGAAGATGCGCGCACCCTGCAGGCCGACCTGATGGTCCTGGCGGAGGAGATGGGGGTTCCGCGCGAGGCGTGGCCTACCGCGCTGGCCGTCGTTACGGCCCTGGAGTCCGCGCTCGCGAGACGAGTGCAGGAAATCGAGACCCTGGAGGCGCGCCGTGCGGTCGCCGCGGACCTCGTGGACTGCTGGAACTCCGCCAAGGAGACAGAGCGGAAGCAGAGCAGCGCCGCGACGGAGGCGGCCCGTGATCTCGCCCAGGCCCGCGACGCACTTAAGGGAGCAGAGGAAGACGTCCGTCGCGCCGAGCGCAGCCAGGCCCGGGCCGTCCTCCCTCGGCTTCGCTACGCCGCTGACACGGCGTCTGCGCGCCTGACAGAGGCTACCACCCATGCACGGTACCTTGAGGATGCAGCGCGTCGTGCGGCGCTGGAAGCACTGGCACACCAGGCGGACGCCGCCGCAGCAGCGATCGCCGAAGTCGACCAAGCTCGCGCTGGCAGTCACATCGAAATCCTCAGCAAAGCGTCGTGCGACGCGGACGCAGAGATCCTGCGCGCACAGGATGTATTGAACGCCGCTACAGCCCTCCGCGACGAGCGGGTGCGCGAAGCTGGCACGCTGCTGGACCTGCTCAGGTCGATCAGAAGCCACCTGACTGCGCACGCCTTCGATGCGCTGCAGGCCACCGAATGTCCCGTGTGCAATTCCTCATTCTCAGGCGCTGCGCTGCTTGCTCGGCTCGATCGAGCGATCCTCGCGCAGTCAACACCTGATCTGGAGCCACTGGATCGTGAAGTCACGACGGCGGAACGTTGCGTCGATGAGGCGATGCGTCAAAGGGATTCCGCTCGTGCGGCGCTTCGTGCGGCACAAGGGCGCCTGGCGGACCTCGACAGAACGGTCGACGAGGCGCAACAGACGCTGGTCGGAGTACGGCGGCAGGTGGGGCTTTTCGTCGAAGAGCCCATTGCGCTCTCCTCCGAAATCCGGAGCCTGGCGAGATCGCTCCCCGATCCCGCGGAGCTTGGAGGCTCCACGGCCCTCGCGCTTCGTCGTTCGGAAGCCGAAGTCGCCGTATCTGCTGCCGGTGCAGCGCTCGATACGGCCCGCGCCCTGCTAGACGAGGCGATCTCGAAGACCGGAGCACCCCAGAATCCTGCGGAGTCGGAGGTTCCTGCTCCGAGCGAAGCGACCGCCGATGAAGCGCTGGCCCAGGCGCGGGCGATCCGCGAAGCCGCCGCGCGGCGCGCCGCTGATGCCGAGTCGAACTACACCACCCAGCAGGCTGCGTTGATACGGCTGCAGCGCACCCTTGATGACGTCGGGGCCCGCTGGCGGATGCAAAAGCTCCCTGGCGAGCCGTGCGCGGACGCCGTCGAGGCGCTCGAGCAGCGCGTCACGGTAGCGCGAGCACGGCTCGACACGCACCGGGCCGCGCTCGCAGCCACCAAGCCGCGAATCGACGCGTTCGGCGCGGGGACGGAGCTCGCCCGAGCCGAGCGTGAACTGCGAACTGCCCGGGCGGTGCGCGCCGAGGGAGCCCCGCCGCGCGGTGCGGGCCCCGATCCTGGTAGCTTCTCGACTTGGGTCGAGCGAATGACCGGGTGGCTGTCTGAACGGGCGGAGGCCGCCCATGAGGCGCACCAAGAGGGGGAGAGACGGGAGAAAGCCATTTCCACTATGCGAGCCAACCTCGCCGGGGGAATCCGATCACTGCACGACGGATTATTGCCGCGGATCGAACGGCCCAGGGACGCGTTTCTGAAGGCGCTGGCGCCCGGACTGCCCTGGCGTCCGTCCGCGCAGCGCAACCGACAGGGATTGACTCACGGCATCCACTACGGAGCAATGGAGGTCACCGACGGGCCTTCCCCGCTCGCCACGGCCCTGTCCGAAGGGGAGCAGAACGCCGTGGCGCTGGCTTACCTGTTCGCGCTGCACGTCACTCTCGGCGGCTGGAGCCGCTGGCCGGGGCTGGTGCTGGATGACCCGTTCCAGTCCGCGGATGTCGTGCGGGTTGCAGCGTTGCTCGACGTCCTGCGCGGCTTGGTCCTGCATCGCGGCACTCAGGTCGTGCTCACAACCCACAATCTCGATAAGGCAGACTGGTGTGCGCGCCGGATGCGCAACGCGGGCATCGGTACCGCCCTGTTCCACCTTCACCGAGGCGTGACCGGCGTGAGGGCTGAGCGTCGGCGCCTAGGGTAGGGCCACCTCAGCGCGCCAGTGGGGTCCAGAGGCCGTTATCTGGGCTGCGGCGCGCTATCCCAGCAACCTCATCCGGAAACCTCGATCAACCTATGCTCTCCTCCACCCGCTTCCTACATACCGCCGACTGGCAGCTCGGTCTCCGCGTCAACTATATTTCTGGCGACGCTGGCGCCGTTGTGCGCAACGAGCGCTTTGCCACGCTCCGTCGTATTGGGGCGGTCGCGCACGAATCGCAAGCCGAATTTGTCATCGTAGCCGGCGACGTTTTCGAGCACCACGGCCTCCGCCCGGAGACCCTGCGTCGCTCATTCGATGCGATGGCCGAGATCCCAGTACCGGTTTATCTGCTTCCCGGGAACCACGATCCCCTCACCCCAGACGCGCTCTACCGCAGCGAGCTCTGGGCTCGCGAATGCCCGCGAAACGTTCACGTCCTCGATTCCAAGAATCCGGTGGTCGTTCGTCAAGGCGTCGTGCTCCTCGGCTGCCCGCTCCTCGAGCGGCACACGCTCGGCGATACGACCGAACACCTTACGCCCGAGCTTGGCCCCACCGATCACGTCCGCATCGGCGTCGCCCATGGCGGGATCAAGGAGTTCCTTGAGCAACTCGTCGATCCGGACGAGCCCATTCGCAATGCCATCCCTGTCGATCGGGCGGCTCGTGGACGCCTGGACTACCTTGCCCTCGGCGACTGGCACGGTGTGTTGCCTATCGATGAACGTACCTGGTATTCTGGTACGCCCGAGGCGACGCGCTTCAAGGAGAAAGATCCAGGCAAGGTGCTCGTCGTGGAGATCGATGGGCCCGGCGCGGTGCCGAGGGTCACGCCGCGCGTGGTGGCCGGCCTCGAATGGAAGAAGGCCGAGTTCACTCTCGATGGGGAGGCAGACCTCGCCGGGCTCCAGCTTTTCGTCGAAGGGTTGTCGCGTAAGGACACAACGCTGCTCGAGCTGACCCTGGTGGGAACGCTCGATGCTGCGACCCGGGCCCGGCTGGAGGCCGAGATCCTCGATAAGGCCCGGGATCGCTTCCGCTTTGTGCGGGTGCGCGACGAGAAGCTCTACACATTCCTCGGCGCCGAGGATCTGGCGAGCCTACCCACCGATGGATGGCTCGGACAGGCAGTGACACGGCTCACCGGGGAGATCGAGGGGAGCTCGGCGGAGGAGCGCGCCCGAGCGCTCCGCCTCTTGTATCGATTTCACAAGGAGGCGTCATGAACCACGGAGTCAAGCTGATCCGTCTGTCGGTGCAGGACGTCGGTCCGCTCACCGGTCGAATCGATCTCGGCCCGTTCTCCAGCGGGCTGAACGTGATAAGCGGCCGTAACGAGGTAGGGAAATCTACTCTCGTCGAGGCGCTGCGTTCTGCGTTGTTCGAGCGGCACGACGTGAGGCACCAGAAGATCAAGGCGCTACAGACGCATGGAACGCGCAACGCGCCCGAGATGTGGGTCGAGCTGGATATCGGTGGAGAGCGGATCATGGTGCACAAGCGCTTCCTCGAAAAGCCGCTGATCGAGGTGCACCTGCCGGGGGGCGGCGCGCCGCACCTGGGTAACGAGGCGGAGGATCTGTTGCTGGCACGGCTCGAGGGGCGCCGCGCCGGTCGCCACGGGGGAACGAAGCACGACATGGGGTTGTGGGGCCTGCTGTGGGTAACGCAGGACGAGACGGCCCACTCCGACCCCGGAGAGAGGCTGGATGACGGCGTACGCGGGGCGCTCTCGGACATGGTCGGCCGCCAGGTCGGGCAGGTGCTGGGGGGACGGCGCAGCGAGCGGGTGCGGACGCAGGTGATCGAGCACGCCAGCCAGTTCTTCTCGCGACGGAACAACAACACCAGGACCGGAAAGTACAAGGAAGCCGAGGAGCGGCGTGCAGCGGCCGAGGCGCGGGTGAAGAAGATCGAGCGGGCGGTTGCTGAGGTCGAGGACCTGGCGGCGCAGCACTCTGCGCTGGCGGAGCAGCTGCTAGAGAAGAACCGTCTCCTTCCGGGCCTCGAGGCGGAGCACGAAGCCGCGCTTACTGCGGAGCGCCAGGTGCAACAGCTCGCGGGCGTGGCGCGAGAGGCGGAGTCTCGGCTTGCGAGGGCGGAGGCAGAGCTCGACGCGGTGCAGAAGGACGTCGCCACGCGCGCAAGCCTGGCGGACGAGGCCGCGAAGCTCGATGGCGAGATCAAGCAGAGTGACGAGGCCATCGCGGAACTGGAGAACACCCTAGAGGACCTGACAACGGTGGCGCGGAACGCGCGTGAGCGGGCCACCGAGGAGCGGACTGCGGCAATCTCCGCTCGCGAGGCCTTCGATGCCGAGGCCGCTCGGCTCGACCAGGCCCGTCGACACATGGCGGCCATCCGACTCTGCCGGGCGTTGGCCAGGGCCGAGGAGGCTGCCGGCGAGCTCGACCAGGCGGTGCGGCAGAAGGCCGCCGAGACTCTTGACGAGCGCTTGTTCGAGCAGCTCGAGAGCCTGGCCGGGAAGGCCGCCAGCCTGCGCGCGCAGCGCGATGCGGAGGGCACTCGGGTCATCGTGTATCCACCGGAGGGGGATCCGATCGTCAGATCCGTGTCTAGTGCTTCGACGATCGTCGTCCCGGGGCTCGGTGTCCTGGAGATCGAGCCCGCGCGGCCCGGGCTCGCGCAGGCGGTGGTCGACGCGGGGAAGAAGCGGGCCAAGATCGAGGAGGCTCTAACGTCACTCGGCGTCGCCGACGTGCAAGCAGCCCGAGACCGCTACGCGGCGCGCGCCGAGGCCGAGAACGAAGCGCAGACGCTCAGCGCGCGGAAGCAGGAGCTGGCGCCCAAGGGGCTGGAAGCGCTCGAGCAGAAGGTGCTCGCGATCCAGGCCGAGCGAATGCGCCTCGAGGCCGCGCTCGACGAGGCCGCCAAAGCGGACCAAGTGCGCGAACAGTGCGAGCGCGAGCTCGCCTCCAATCGCGTGAATGAGGAGGTGATCCAGGGGTTGCGGGACAAGGAGCAGGAGGTGGCAGTCCTACGCGCGACCAGCGATGCCATGGGCACGCAGATAGAGATTGTGGCGCTCACGGACCTGCGGCTTCGTGTCGGAGGCGCAACAGGGCCTGAGGCCGTGGTCGCGGGGCAGAACGTGCCGCTCACCGTAACGCAGGCAACGAGGGTCCTCGTTGAGGGGGTCGCCGAGCTCAGATTCGAGCCGCGTGGGGAGGACCTCGCGAAATCGCGCGCCAAGCTCGCACGAGCCGAGGGCGAGCTCGAAGCATCCCTCGCGGCGCTCGGGCTTCGTACCATGAAGGAAGCGGCGGAGGCGGCGCGCGGGTGGGCGCGCATCGACGAGGAGCGAAAGCGGGCCGATGACCGTCTGAAAGAAATCGCGCCTCAAGGGGTTTCGGCACTTCGTGCCGATGTGGAGAAGGTCCGTAAGCGGAGCCGCGCGCTGGAAGAGTCCCTTGCAGAGGCGAAGAGGGCGTTCGCGCGTCACGCGCGGATCGAGGTCGCGCTCGCGCAGGAGTGCGTCACCAAGGAGGCGCTCACTCGACTCAAAAGGAGCGAGCGGGAGCTCCGGGACTGTGAGGCCGAGGTCGGGAGATTGCGTGCCCGGGTGCGTGCAGTCGAGGGGCCGGTCGCCGCGGGGACAGTACGGGAGTGGGCGGTGTCCGAAGCGACCCGTCCCGAGGCGGTCGCCGGAATCGTCTGGGAGATCCTCCCCGGCGAACTCGGCGGTGGGCTCGACGTCGAGGGGGTCGAGCAACGCTTCCGCGATTTGCTGGCCAGCGTGGGCGCCGCCGACCTGGATGCCGCGAAGAAGCGCTACAAGGCCGGCCTGAAGCTGAGCGAGCAAATTGCGGCACGCGGAAGGCATCTGCGGAGCTTGGCGCCTGACGGGATCGATGCGCTGCGGGCGCAGGTCGCGGCGCTCGGTGGCGTCGTGGAGCCGGGCTCCGCCGAGCGCAGCGAAATGGAGGGAGACGAAGCGATAGCCGGGCTCGAGGCGGCCGTGAAGCGGCGCGACGTGCAGTCTCGGGCAGCGCAAGCGAGCGCCGAGGCGGCGGCTGATGCCGCCGACCAGGCGGAACGTGCGCGCGATGCCCATCTCGGGTCGCTCCGCGAGGCGCGCGGCGAGCGCAAGACCAGGGTGGAGCGGAGTGAGGCGATCGCCGAAAAGCTCGCCGCGGGACGTGAAATCGAGACAGACACAGATCTTTCGACCCGCCATGCGGACGCCCTCTTCGCGAGAGATAACGCGCGGGAAAGCGCTCGGAAGGCGACTGCCGACCTGAACGAAGCAACGCCGAAGCTGCTTGAAGGCGAGGTCGTGCGCGCCGCGGGCGCGCTCGCTTCCTGGCGGAAGAGCGTGGCCCAGCTCAACGATGAGTCGCTGCGGCTCAAGACACTGCTCAATAAGGCTGCCGTTGAGGGGCGGTTTGAGGAGCTCGCGGAGGCGCGGGCGGAGCAGGCCGAGGCCGCCGAAGCGCTTGCGCGGATTGAGCGGGAGGCCGGCGCAGCACGACTTCTGGCCCAGGTCGTTGAGGAAGCGTACGCGGACTCGCAGCGGCTCTTCCTCGCGCCCGTCTTGAAGGAAGCGGCGCCGTACCTCACCAAACTGCGCCCCGGGACGGAGATCCGGATGACGCGCGAGCTCAGGCTCGACAAAGTCGTGCGTCGCGGCGCAGAGGAGAACTTCGAACAGCTCTCCGGTGGCACCCGCGAGCAACTCTCGGTGATCGTGCGACTGGCCCTCGCGCGGGTGATGGCCACGGACAACAGGCCTCTCCCGCTCATTCTCGATGATACAATGGGATGGACCGATGACCGGCGTTTCTTGTCGATGGTGCAGATCCTCCGGGACGCATCGAGCGAGCTACAGATTATCCTGCTGACGTGCCATCCTTCGAGGTTCGAGCGGTTCCAGGCGGAGTATTCGGTGGACCTCGATCGGTTGAGGCAGGCGCGTCCGCCGACGGTCGACGTCGACGCGCTCGCCGGTCAAAGCGTGACCTGATCCTGCGGAATGCACTGCTTCACACAGCGGGTGGTTCGAGCCGTACATGGTCGAGGCGCCTCGAGCGGCGTTACGAGGTGACGGGCAGAAAGCTGCGGATCGGGGTGGCTATTAACAGCCTCCAACCCAGGATAGGTGGCACCCATCTCCGCCCGTTTTCGGCCGGCCCCGCTCAGCTCAGCCCGTCGAGCACCTCGGCGAGCGACGCGGCGACGATGGCTCGTTCATGCCACCGTTCCAGCATCTCCGGATCCTTCTCGGCCAGGATGCGCTCCCGCGCGACGTCCGGCACGGCGATGCCGCGAACCCGGAGCGCGGTCAGCACGGCACGCGCCGCCTCCTCATTACGGCCTTCCCTGCGGCCTTCCGTCCGCTCCTCGGCCCGAAGCTTCCGCTCGTACTCCTCGAACCATGCCCGGATCTCTGCGCTCACCTCGTCCTCCTCGTCGATCGTCGGCTCCTGGCTCGTGAGCCGGAAGTGTACCAGCAACGGCTGGGCGATGCCCTTCTCCCAGGCCTCGTCCGGCAGCGCCGCCAGATCGGCGAGCGCCTCGCGCAGGAGGCGGCCTGAGCCGAGCAGCCGCAGCAGCAGGGTCGCGTGCGTCCGGGGCAGCTCGGCGAGCACCACCACGCGCATCGCCAGGCCCGGCACGGCCTGGTAGACGCCAGCCTGCTCCGGCTCGCACCGGTAGGCGTCGAGCACCGTCTCGGGACGCCCCGGGCCGATGACGACCAGGGCAGGGAAGTCCACCGCCGGCTGCGGCGCCCTGTCGGCGTCCTCGTCCGGCGCCATCGTGCCGGCGGCAGCCCGGGCGCGGCGCTCGAGCTCGTGATGCCAGGTGAGCTGCTTGCGCAGACACCGCCGGACGTGCCGGAGGCTTGGTGTGTTGCGGAACGGCTCGAACAGGCTCGGCGCTGTCGAGAGCTCGCCGAGCAGGCCCATCCCGCGACGCTGGGCCTCCCGTGCCGGATCAGGCACGCTGTAGACATCGATCTTCTGCGTCGCTGCCAGCACCTCGACCTCGGTCTCCGCCGCCGAGACGAGGCTCAGCCCGTCGCGCAGCAAGCTCTTCGCGAACTGGTCAGAGCGGTTGTGCATCGGTGGGCAACGCTAATCCATCATCGCAGCATGGGCCACCATTTCTCGGCGCGAAGGTGCGATTCGTAGAACCAATGAAAGGGGCCACGATCGTCGATCTGTATCCGTAATGCCACATCGATCGACAAGCACTTACGGGTAGCTGGATCAGATGGTGTGAAATCGTTGTCGGTCGCGTGAGATCCTTGGTCGCCTGGGGAGTGAGCCGATGCCGGCCCACGCCGCTCGCCCGCGATGCCGGCCCACGTCGCTCGCCCGCGATCCCCGCCCGCGCTTCCGCCCGCGATGCCCGCGATGATAGAGTGGCGCGATGAGCCGCCGGGTCACCCGCGACGGGATCGGGACCCTCCAGATCCATTTCGCCTTCGAGCGCAGGCTGGTGGAGGTCGTGAAAACGCTCCCGGCCCGCCGCTGGAATCCCGAGCAGAAGGCCTGGTGGGTCCCGGAGGCGCACGTCGTCGCGGTGGTGGACAGGCTGCACCCCGAGGGGTTCGGCTTCTGCGAGGCGACGCTGCGCCTCTACCGGGAGCGCGGCGGCGCCCTCGCCCTCGACGAAGCGCGCGCCACGCCGGCCCGCGCCGTCGAGCCCCTCCGATTCGAGGCTCCGCGCGATCGTGACACGCGGCCGAGCCCGGCGGCGGCCGCGTCCGACCTCACGGTCTCGCAGCTCAACGGGCAGGTTCGCGCCGCGATCGAGGCCGCGTTTCCTGCCTCGATCTGGCTGGTGGGGGAGGTCTGCGGGTACAACCGGGCCGCCCACAGGAGCACCGTCGGCTTCGAGCTCGTCGAGCGCGACGCGCAGGGGAAGGCGATCGCCGAGATCAAGGCGACCCTCTTCGAGCGCGCGCGCGATGAGATCGAGCGGCGGCTCGCCGCGGCGGGCAACCCGTTCCGGCTCGAGGACGAGATCCAGGTCCGCGTGCGCGGGCGCGTGGAGCTGTACGTCCCGTGGGGCTCGTACCGCTTCCTGATCGAGGATCTCGACGTCGGCTACACGCTCGGCGAGGCCGCCCGGCGCAGGGAGGAGATCCGCCGCCGGCTCGCCGAGGAAGGGCTCCTCGACCGGAACCGCTCGCTGCCCTTCCCCGCGCTGCCCCTCCGCGTGGGCCTGGTGACCAGCCTGGGCTCGGACGCCTACAACGACGTGCTCAGCACGTTCAAGGAGTCAGGCTTCGCGTTCCGCGTCGTGGCGCACGGCGTGCGTGTCCAGGGGCGGCAGACGGAGCCGTCGGTCCTGAACGCCCTCGACTGGTTCCGCGCGCATGCCGCGGAGCTCGACGTGCTGCTGATCTGCCGCGGCGGCGGCTCACGCACCGACCTCGCCTGGCTCGACTCGGAGCCGATCGCCCGGGCCGTCGCCACCTTCCCGCTCCCCGTGGTGGTCGGGATCGGCCACGAGCGGGACATCTCCGCGCTCGACTTCGTGGGCTGGCGCGAAAAGACCCCGACCGCCGCGGCCGCGTCCCTCGTCCAGCGGGTCTCGGACGCGCGGGATGCGGTCGAATCGTCCCTCCGGAGGATCCTCGACCAGGGCCAGCGGATCCTCCGGACCGCCTCGTCCGATCTCACCCGCCGTGCGGCCCGGGTCCCGCGCGCCGCGTCGCTGCTCGTCGCGCGCCGAGCGGGCCAGCTCAAGGAAGCCGTCCGCCAGCTTCGCCAGGGAGCGCGCCGCGATCTCGACGCCGCCTCGCATCACGTCGACGAGATGGCCTCGCTCCTCGGCCCGCGCTCCTCCCGGAGGCTCGCGCTCGAGTCCGAGCGCGTCGCGTCGCGCGAGCGGCGCCTGCGCCTCCTCGACCCGCGGCGCGTGGTGGAGCGGGGCTACGCGATCCTGCGCACGGAGGCAGGCGCGGTGCTCACCGATGCGGCCCGCGCGCCCCGGGGGACGACGCTCACGGCCGAGCTGAAGCGGGGCGTGCTGCGCCTCCGCTCGGACGGGTCAGAGGGGAAATAGAGCCATGGCAAGACCGAAGCGCGCGACGGAGGAGCTGTCCGACCGGGGCAAGGCGAGGCCCGAGCGCGCCACGAAGGAGCTCTCGTATGGCGAGGCCTCGTCGCGCCTCGAGGAGATCTTGCAGGCCATCGAGGAAGGCCAGGTGGACATCGATGAGCTCTCCGCGCTCGTGAAGGAGGCCGCGGATCTGGTGATGCTTTGCCGCCAGAAGATTCATGCCGCGGAGGTCCAGGTGAAGACCATCACCGAGCAGCTCGAGCGCGAGGCCCCGGACACCGCGGGAGGCGACGAAGAGGAAGAGGACGAGGACGAGTAGACGGGCGCGCAGGGGATCCCGCGGTGGCTTCCGCGACGACGTCGTGCCGGCAGCTCAAGGCGGATGTGCAACCCAGTTGTGAACGTACACACGCGTCGACGACCACATCGCCTCCGCGTCAGTCGCGCGGGCCGGCGAGGATCGCGATCCTGCGCCCACCCCTCTGAACGCGGCGCTTCGAGCGAACCCGCGATCGACGCGGCGCGCCGAAGGAGACCCGCCAGCCTCGTCCTCTCTCTCGGGCACCAGCACAGCCGCGGGCCGGTCGATTGGAATTGACATCCGGAATGTGAGCGCTCACATTGACCTGAAGGGGCATCCTTCTGCTTCGGCGATCGACGGAGATCGACGGCGATCGACGGCGTGCCGCCGGGGTCCGTGGGCGCCTGAAGACCCGTGTCCATGTGCCCCGTCAGCACCACGGGAGGATGGCAAGATTGGATAAATATCGAGTGTTCCATGACACCGAATCGATGGCGTCGATAGCGTGCACGACCTTTGCCTGCCGTTCGCGGGAAATCGGTCCGAGCGGCTGTTGAAGCTGGACCATCTTCCTTTCGAGTGAGGGCTGGCACCGTCGCACGTCGGGCTCGGCCAGTACGTTGTCACCCAAGCTCGTCCCGGGGTCATCGCCCACGGGGCCTGCGCTCCGGCGGGACCCTTCTGTGGCCGCATGCGCTCCGGCCCCTCCGCGATGACCCCGGGATGAGCCTGGGGGACGCAGTGATCGGGCCTCGTGCTGCTCGTGACCACAGGGAGCGCGATGAAATTGGCTCAAACAGTTTTTTCGTGGCGAATGTCGCATCGACGGCGGGGTACGGAGCTCTGCGGTCCGCGGAGCTCGGCGTGGGCTGTGCTGGGGGTGGCCGTCTCCCTGGTGGCGCTGGTCAGCGGATGCGCCGACGAGCCGGGAGGCGCTGGGCCGACCAACCCTGGGGCGGGCGGGGGTGCCGCGTCGGGCGTGACGAGCGGCGGTGACGCAGCCGGGGGCACGACGAGCGGCGGCGCGACGGGCGGGGGTGCGACAACCGGGGTCGCGACGGGCGGAGACGCGGCGGGCGGGGGGATGACGACCGGCGTCGCGACGGGCGGGAGCGGCGGAGGCGGCGCCACGACGGGCGAGCCCACGGGCTCGGGCGGGGGCGACGGCGGCGGCAGCGCCGGCGCCGGTGGGCACGGCGGCGACGGCGGTGGCTCTTCCGGCGCAGGTGGGCAGGGCGGCGACGGCGCGGGAGGAGCGGGGGGCGCCGGCGGGTTCACGCCGTGTCCGACGAACGGGGAACCTTGCAAGATCCTGCCGCTCGGCGACTCCATCACCGACGGGGTCGGGGTGCAGGGGGGTGGCGGTTACCGGATCGATCTGTTCAAGAAGGCGCGGGCCGCGGGCCAGAACATCACGTTCGTTGGATCTCTCCTGAACGGGCCGGCGATGGTCGACGGCGTCGCGTTCCCGCGGAATCATGAGGGGCACAGCGGGTGGAGGATCAATCAGATCGCGGGGCTGGTGCCGAACCCTGCATTGCAGAGCGGCGCGCACATCGTTCTGCTGATGGCGGGGACCAATGATGTGATCCAGAACGATGACCTCGCCACGGCGCCGCAGCGGCTGGGAGCGCTCCTGGACAAGCTCGTCGCGGCGGCCCCTGACGCGCTCGTCGTCGTGGCGAAGCTCATCCCGGTCAGCTTCTCCGACGCGGCGGTGATCAGGTACAACGACGCGCTGGATGCGGTCGTCGAGGCCCGGGCGTCGGCGGGACATCACGTGATGCTGGTGGACATGCACACCGGGTTCCCGACGTCGGAGCTCCCGGACGGGGTGCACCCGAACCAGGCCGGCTTCGCGCGCATGGCGAACGTCTGGTACGCCGCGATCGGCGATCTGCTTCGATGAAGCTCGCAGGCAACCCTGCGCTCGCGCCGCGTCGTGATGGCGCGGCGCGACCTCGCCGGGGCAGCGCCGGGCCGGACGCTGCCGCATCCGAGTCGCAATCGAGATTCGTCGTGCGAACAGAGTCACTTTCTTCGCTCATTCTATTATGGAGTCGATATGAGAGGTAAATCAACTTGGGCGTTCACCTGGGCCGCCCTGGGCATGATCATCGGCGCTTGCAGCGGCTCGAACGACGGCGACCTCGGGGGGAGCGGCGGAGCCCCGGCGGACGCGGCAGGGAGCGTGAGCGGAGCGGGCGGCGAGCAGGCGGGCGCTACCACCGGAGGGCCGCTGCCCACGGGCTCGGGGAGCTCACAGAGCACGACCGGAGGGGCTGAGCCCTCCGGCTCGGGCGGCGGCGCGAGCGGAGGAGCGCCTGCCGGCGGCGGCGGTGGCGGCGGCGGGGAAATGGCGGACGGGAGCGGAGGCTCGGGCGGCGACGGCGGCGGCTTTACCGGCACGTGCACCGAGTCACGACCGGCTGGTCGAACCGTGTCGGGGAGCGGCCCTCATGAGGTCGTCGTCGAGACGAACTCAGACCCGGGCATCAACCAGGGCACCATCTTTCGTCCGGCGGATCTCGGCGGGGGCGCCAAGTATCCGATCTTCGTCTGGGGGCAGGGCGGATGCTCGCGAGACGGGCTCGCGAATGAAGCGGCCATGGCCGAGATTGCCTCGCATGGCTACTTCGTGGTGGCGGACGGGACACCGGAGAGCAAGGAGCCCAACCGCGAGCTCGGCGGCGGAGGCGACGTGCTGCTCGCCTACGTCGACTGGGTGATCGCCGAGAACGAGAAGCCTTGCAGCGCCTACTACCAGAGCATCGAGACCACGAAGGTCGCCGCGAACGGCTTCTCCTGCGGCGGCTTGATGGCGGCGGGGACCGCCGCGGATCCCAGGATGACGACCTGGGGACACACGAGCAGCGGCACCTTCTCGCCGGATCAGGCCTTCTACGACTCGATCCACACACCCGTATTGATCGTCACCGGCACCGCGGACAGCCTGGGCGCGCACGAGAACGGCGCGAGAGACTTCGAGCACATCGCCGCCCTGGGGGATATCCCGGTCATGATGTTCGCCAAGGTCGGCGCGGACCATGGGGGCGATCTGTGGGCTCGGAACGGCGGCGAGTTCACCAAGGTCAACCTGGCGTGGCTCAACTGGTGGCTCAAGGGCGACGAATCGGCCACCGGCAAGGGCATGCTCGTCGGCGCGAGCTGCCCCTTCTGCAGCGACAGGACCTGGGAGGTCTCTTCTGCCAATCTGCCCTAGCGATGCCCCCGCGAAGGGTGCGCCGCGCGTCGTGCGCGCCGTAACCTGGGCCTCGAGGAGCTGGCCCGCCCGGGGGAGCGGCACCTTCACTTCGAGCCATGCGTACCGTACCCGACCACCTTCGCCCCATGATCGGCCGCGTGCGCGCTGCGCCGGCGCAGGATCCGCCCGTCCCCTGGCATCGGCGTGCTGCGTACGCGGTCGGCGGCCTCACCGACGTGGGCTTCGGCCGCGGGTCGGATCTCTTGCTCGTCGTCTCGCACGCCGGTCGCGGGGTCTTCGACTGCCTCACCGGGCAGCGCGTCGCCCGCGATGCCTCCGTGCCCGAGCCTGGTGAGGACGACTGGCAGAACACGCAGGAGCTCGAGGCGGAAGGGATCGGTCCGCTGGCGGGCCAGGCCGTGCGCACCTCCGGCCTCGCCGGCGGTGGGCTCGCGCTCTGGACGCCGGACGGCTGGAAGGCCGAACGCCTCGCGCTGGACTGGCCCGAGGAGTCGCTCCTGCTCGTGTCGCCAGGGTCGTGGATCTACGAGACGCGCGCCGGTCGGTCTGTCGAGTTCACGAAGGTCGCCGCGGCGCGCGAGGTTCGCGCGTGGGGGTTCTCACCGACCGGCGAGAGCTTGATCCTCGCCACGAGCAGCGATGTGACGATCTTCAGTCGGAGGATCTGAGCGCCATGGCAGCGGTCGCCCGAAGCGAGGAGGGCGGCGCCCTCCTCGACCTCGCGTCGAGGGCCGTCGTCCAGACGTCCTCTCCCCGCGGTGCCCTCTAGCGCCTCCCGGCGGCCCGGCCGCCTCGTGGGCGGCGCGCGGCACGTCACCGGCGCCGGGGCGAGAACCGGACGACCAGCCCTTCCGGCTTCATGGTGAATCCGAACAGCTCCTTCACGGGCCGCCCCGGGTCGGCGAGCGACACGTCGAAGTCGCGCGCGACCATGGCGCCCACCATGGCGCTCTCGATCAGCGACAGCGCGCGGCCGGGGCAGACGCGCGGGCCGCTGCCGAAGGCGAGCGCCGCGCGCGGGTCGTGCTTGCCGGCGCCCGCCGGCCGTGGGGTCAGCCACCGCTCGGGCACGAAGGACGCCGCGTCGTGGAAGCTCTCCTCCTTGAGGCCGACCTGCCGCATGAGCACGATCATGCGCGCCCCCGCGGCGAGCCGCACCGGGCCGAGCGTCGTGTCCGCGCACGCCTCGAGGAACAGGACCGGCGCGGCGGACTTCAGGCGGAGCGTCTCGTGCGCGACCGCCCCGAGATACCGCAGCCGCTGCGCGTGCTCCGGGCCCTCGGGCAGGTCCGCGTCGCCGAGCTCGGCGTCGACCTCGGCCCGCATCCGCGCCTGCACGTCCGGGCGCAGGGCCATGAAGTGGAGCATCCACGCCATCGTGTCGGCCGTCGTGTCCTCCCCGGCGAACAGCAGCGTGAGCACGTTGCCGAGCACCTCCTGGTCCGACAGCCGCGCCTTCGGGTCCTCCGCGTCGCGCGCCACGAGCATCGCCTCCAGCAGCGAGCGGGGCGCCGTGGCCCGCGCAGGGTCCCTGTCGAGCTCCGCGCGGGCCGTCCGGATGATGTCCAGCATCCGCCCGCGCACCTCCGAGAGCGCCTGCTCCGCGGCCCGGTCGGCGGGCAGCTTGAGATGCCGCCAGTAAGGAAAAGGCGCGGAGGCGCGGCGGCTGACCGTCGCGAAGATCGTCTCGATCTGGTGCGATAACGGGTCCACGCCGCGCTCGATGAGGTTCATGTCCATGCCGAACGCCACCGCGGTGGTGACATCCACCGTGTAATGGGTCAGGTCTCGCCGCGCGTCGACCGGCTCTCCCCGCGCGGCCGCCGCGCGCCAGCGTTCCCGGAGCCGGCGGGTGATCGTCGAGATCACGCCGTGGCTCTCGCGAAGCTGCCCGGGGGTGAACGCGCTCATGACGAGCCGCCGCTGCCGCGTCCACTGGTCCCCCTCGGCGGAGAAGACGCCGCCAAAGCCCATCTCCTCGATGACCTCCTGCAGCGTGCTCCAGCGCCGGAACTCCTTTGGCCGCTCGCGGAGGACGCGCTGGACGAGCTCGACGTTGCTGACGACGAGGATCGGCCTGCGACCGAGCCAGAACGTGTAGAGATCTCCATACGTGCGGCTCCAGCCTTCGAGCGTGAGGTGGAGCTGGGTCGGGCGGATCTCGAGCAGGTTGCCGAGGAAGGGCAGCCTCCGCGGCCCTGGCAGCGTCGAGAGATCGCGCGCGCTCGCTGCGGGGATGACCTCTGCTCCAACGTTGACCATGGTCTCCTTTCCACAGGGCGAGAGCGCCCCGCGCCGGCGCCGCCGCCGGGGTGAACGTGAACCATAGCTCGCCTTGACGGGCCGCGATCCAACGAAGCGCGCTTCGCGAGACGGTCGCGGCCTGGCGGCGCGTCCCGGTGGCGCTGCTGCTGCCGCGCGCGGCCGCGGCGCACGCGGCCGCCTCACCCGCGAGGCGCGGCTCTCCGCCGCCGCGAGCGACGCGCGCGCCCCGGTCCTCTTCGAGGTTGGCACCGAGGGCAGGGGGTGGCTCATGATGGCGCAACCGCGACGCTGCCCTGCCGCCGCGGGAGCCCGGAGATCGATCGACCTGCCAGGCACGAGTTATGCTTTACTCCTGGCATGGCACACCAACTCTCATCGAAATTCGTTGCGTCATGGTGCTTCGCGATCCTCTCCAGCGCGGGCTGCACGTCCGAGGTACCGCAGGATCCCGATCTGGGTGCATTGGGTAGCGACGTTTCGGAGGAATCGCAGCCAGACCAATCGTTGACGCTGGAAGAGTGTGCAGAGCTCGGAGGGGCGCCTGTTGGCCTCGTGGGGACCCCACGACGGCTCGGCGATCCGAACGTGGATCTGTCACGCGACGATGAATGTCCGGGCAGTCGTGCTCTGAAAGGCACGCTCGAGGCCGAAGGCGACGCCAACGGGGGCATTTGCTGCGAGATCCCGCCGTCGCTCACCTTCGCAGAGTGCACCGAGGCCGGCGGACAGAGGCTGCTGGACCGCGGTGACGGATCCCTCTACGTCGCAGGCTGCGAGCAGGGGTCGAGCCTGATCGGCTGGCTCACGGCGTGCGACGGGGCGCTCTGCGGCGAGGGGGGCATCTGCTGCCGGCCGTGAAGGGCGGCCCTCACGTCCCGCAGAACGTGGCTTGCACGCGCTCGTCCGGCAGCGGGGGCTCGCTCAGGTGCGCGAGCTCCGGCTGATCGTCGTACGGCCGCTCGAGCGCCCGCACGAACGTCTCGAAGGGCGCGAAGTCCTCACGGAGGACGGCCGCCTGGATGAGCGCCTCGATCCGGTGGTTGCGCGGGATGAACGCCGGGTTGACGAGCCGCATCGCGCGCGCGCGCGTCCCGTCGTCGCCGCGCGCGGCGTCCTCCCTGGCGAGCCGCCGGCGCCACGCCTCGGCCCAGTCGCGGTAGGCGCCGGGCTCCGCGAACAGGGAGGCCACGTCCGCGTCCGCGACCGGGTCGGCCGCGGCGGCGCAGAGCCGGCGAAAGAAGACCGTGTAATCGACGCCGTTCGACGCGAGGCGCTCCAGCAGATCGGCGGCGAGCGCGAGGTCTCCCTCCTCCTCGCGCTCGAGCCCCAGCTTGGCCCGCAGCACGCGCCCGTGCGCCGCCACGAACAGGGGGGCGAAGCCCTGCACGCGCTCGGTCGCCAGGCGGACGGCCTCCTGCTCGTCGTCGGCCAGGAGGGGCAAGAGCGCCTCGGCCAGCCGCGCCATGTTCCACTGGGCGATGCGCGGCTGGTTCCCGAAGGCGTAGCGGCCGCCCCGATCGATCGAGCTGAACTTCTTCGCGGGATCGTACTCGTCGAGGAACGCGCACGGCCCGTAGTCGAGGGTCTCGCCGGAGATCGATGTGTTGTCGGTGTTCATCACGCCGTGCACGAAGCCGACGCCGAGCCAGCGCGCGACGAGGCTCGCCTGCGCCTCGATGACGCGATCGAGCAGCGCCAGCGCGTCGTTGCCGCTGCCCATCGCCTCGGGGTAGTGCCGGGAGAGCGCGTACGACGCGAGGGTGGAGAGCGCCTCGCGGTCGTCCCGCGCGGCGAAGAACTGGAACGTGCCCACGCGGAGGTGGCTCGCGGCCACGCGCGTGAGCACCGCGCCGGGGAGCACCTCCTCGCGATAGACCGGCTCGCCCGTCGTCACGGCGGCGAGCGCGCGCGTCGTCGGCACGCCCAGCGCCGCCATGGCCTCGCTCACGACGTACTCGCGCAGCACGGGCCCGAGCGCGGCGCGCCCGTCCCCGCCGCGCGAGAACGGCGTCCGCCCGGCGCCCTTGAGCTGGATGTCGCGTCGCCTGCCGTCCTTGCCGACGACCTCGCCGAGCAGGATGGCCCGGCCGTCCCCGAGCTGACCCACGAAGCTGCCGAACTGGTGGCCCGCGTACGCGAGCGCGATCGGCTCGGCGCCCTCGGGCAGCGCGTTGCCCGCGAGCACCTCCGCCCCCTCCGCGGAGGCGAGCTGGTCCGCGTCGAGCCCGAGCTCCGCTGCGAGCGCGCGGTTGACCTTCACGACGCGCGGCGCGCGGACCCGGGCGGGGGAGACGCGCGCGTAGAAGCGGTCCGGAAGGCGGGCGTAGGTGTTGTCGAACGCGAGCTTCATCGGCGGACCTCGTGGCGCGTGAGAACCCGTAGCGCCATCCGGGCCGGCATTCTACAGGAATCCACGGCGAACCGCGCGCCCGCGCCGCTCAGCGATCGATCGCGCGCAGCAGCTCCCGCCCGAGGCCGATGCGCTGGACCGCGCGTGTGCCCTGGTGAGCTCGGTGCGCGAGCGATCAGGTGTTCGCGCGAAGAACCTTGGTCGCTCTCGGCGCCCCGGATGTCTCGCGGACGGCTGGATCGAGTGATAATCTGTTGCCTCGTCGACCGCTCGGGCAGCAGCCACGTTCCAGAAACCGGCGACCATGAACCAGAGGAACCCGAAGACGCGCCCGGCTCGCCCCGCGGCCGGGAAGAAGGGGCGACGCGTCCACAAGGACGCCGCGGGTCGCGTGCATCTCACGGTCCTTCGCGATCCCGCGAGCGGGAACGAGCGCGTGGCGCTCAGGAGCCCGGTGTTCCGGGAGGCGTGGCAGAACGACGTCGCGACGGCCGCGGCCAACACGGCCTACGCCGTCCTGCGCGGCGAGCCGAGCGTGGATGGCGCGATCGAGCTGGCGCGGAACGCGATGGCGGCCACGTCGCGGCTCGCCGAGGGGCTCCTGGCGCGCGCGCCCAGGGGCGCCGTGGCGTGCAGGGCGGGCTGTGACCATTGTTGCCATCAGGCGGTTGGGCTCACGCCGCCGGAGGCGCTCGCGATCGTCGACCACCTGAAGACGACCTTGTCGGGCGCCGAGCTCGCGCGCGTGGCCCATCATGTGTCCGCGTGCCACGAGAGGACGCGAGCTCTGCCATCGGCGGAGCGGTTCTCACCGGACCTCCCGTGCCCTTTCCTGGCGTCGGGGCGATGCTCGATCTACGAGGTTCGACCGCTGTCCTGTCGAGGAATGAACTCGCTCGATGCGGCAGAGTGCGAGACCAGGCTGCGGGACCCCGAGGCGCGCGCCGCGTACCTGGCGCGCGGCCTGGGGGGGCGCTCGTTCATGGAGCCCATCCGCGCGTTCCACGCCATCAGCGCCGGTCTGCAGCTCAGCCTGTCCGAGCTCTTCCGCCTCGACATGCGCCCCCTCGAGCTGACGGCGGCCGTGCACCTGCTCCTCTCGGGGCCGGAATCGCTCGCCGACGCGTGGATCCGCGGGCAACAGCCGTTCGCATCGGCGCGCGGCGCCGACGAGGGGAGGGATCCCGGCCCGGGCGAGCCCATCGAGGCGCTGGATCTCGCGCCCGGCCGGGATCCGTGAGGCTCACGCCTTGAGATCGGTCAGCTCGCCCGGCTTGGTGATGCCGGCGTCCGCGTTCCTGCTGTCGAACTGACCCCACGCCTCGACGGGCCCACCGCCCGGCGTCGTGCACCCGACGGCGTTCATCAGCGTCACATAGAGCTTGTTGATCGGGACGTTGCCGGTGTTCGAGCCCGTGCCGAAGCCGACGCTGGTGTCGCCGCCCGTGCAGTCCGCCTCGCTGTTGCCGGTGCCGAGCTTCCCGCCCTCGAGGTTCACGACCTGGCCCTGCTTGAGGTAACCCCCCGCGCTGCCCGCGATCACGATCGGCAGGTTGTTCGTGTTGTGGGCGTTGCCGTCGGCCAGCTCCGGGAGCCACATCGTGGCGGTGTTGTCGAGCAGCTTGCGATCGCCCTCCACGATGCTGTCGAGCAGCGCGACGAACCGCACGTACTTGCTCGCGTACCATGCGTCGATCTCGGCGATCATGTCGAGCACGCCGTTCTTGCAGGTCCCGCCCACCTCGAACGACCCATTCCGGTGCGAGAGGCCGTGGTGGTCGGCGTCGTGGTCGATGCCGTCCCAACCGAACGTCACGTAGCCGGGGTATGCGAAGACGATCGATCGGTTCATGTCGCAGATCATGCTCAGCGCGATGAGGTTCATCATCATGTCCCCGCCGGTCGTGAACGAGGTCGCGAGGCCACCGCCGAACCCGCCGCCCGAGCTGGCGGCGTCGACCGCGCTGGCCGTGACGCCGTTCGCGACCGCGCTCGCGTCGTTGCAGGCTGCCGGGGCGAGCTTCTGCTCCGTGCTGCGGAGCAGGTCGAGCCAGTCGCCGACCCGGCGCTGATCCGCCTGGCTCATGTTGAGCCGCTGGTAGCTCTGGAGGTCGTCCCTGACGAGATCGATGGCGCTCTGTCCGCGCCGGACGCGGTAGTCGCCCTCGGTCATCGCCCCGCCCCCGAACAGCCCGGTGAGCTGGGTGTACAGCGTCTTGGGGTTGACCACGGCCGGAAAGGCGGTGTTCGGCGCCGAGAAGGACAGCACCTCCTTGATGCTGGTGCTCGACGAGCCGACCGAGAGCACCAGCGGGCTCGCCCCGCCGGGGTTGATCTGCTTGGCGATCTCGTGGTCGAGCGAGTGGGACGTCGCGTACCGTGTCTTGTCGTCGTTGATCAACGCGCAGGTGAGCTTCGAGCCCATCGCCTGATCGTGCGGGTCGATGGTCTGGATCTCCGCGTAGGAGTTGAACATCTTCAGTCCACGCGGGAACAGCAGCTTCGACACGAACGGCGTCAGCCCCGCCAGCGTGGTGCCCGCGAGGTGCTCGGCCGTGAGCGGGCCGTTCTCGATGGTCGGGAACCAGCGGTTGGTGAGGCACCCGTTGTGCGTGTAGAAGATCACCAGGCGTCTGGGCAGCGACGGCGTGGCGGACTGCGCCTTGACCTCCCGCTCGTAGACGGAGCTCAAGAATGGAGCCGCGAGCGCGGCGCCTGCAACACCCTTCAGAAAGACCCTGCGCTTCATTGGCCTACTCCAGTGCTACGGCTCGGATCCGGAACGACTCGGACTGCGTGAGGTCCGTGATGAGATCGAGGACCGTGTACCCTCCCGCGGTGATCTTCGTCGCCAGGTCGTCCACCGTGCACGAGTCCAGCGGGTGACCATCGCGCTCGTAGGCATACGAGACCCACTTCTGCGCGTACTGGCGCTGCGCGTTCGGGGAGGCCGCGAGCCTCGCCATCAGATCGACCGGGCCCGTGACCCGCACGGGCTCCCCGTCGATGCGCACGTCCGCGACCGTGTTGATGGGCGCGCCGGTGGACGCTTCCTGCGTCTGCCACGTCCCCACGGCGTCGTACGCCTCCATCACGAAGCCCGGCGGGTTGATGTAGTTGTGGTGGCACCCGGCGCAGGCGGCGCCCGCCGTCTGCGCGTCCACGCGCTTGCGGTTCGTGTCGAGATCGGCCCCTTCCGGCAGCGGGGTCTCGAGCGCGCCAGGAGGTGGGGTGCCCGGGTCGATGCCGAGCACGTCCTTGGTGATGAACACGCCGCGAAGGATCGGTGAGGTGCGGTTGTACGACGAGTACGCGTTGAGGAAGCCCACCCGCGTCAGGAACCCCGGCCGCTGCGACGCGTCGAGCGTGATTTCCTCGAGCTCGGACCCGAACCGAGCGGGGTCGAGCCCGTAGAGCGGCGCCGTCGCCGCGTTCACGAAGGCGATCGGGCTGAGGAAGAACTCCTGGAACGTGCCGCCGAGCGTGAAGACCACATGATCGAAGAACCGCTCGGTCTCTTCCGCCATGATCGGAATGAGCGAGCGATCGAACACCGGGAACAGCGTCGTGTCCCGCTGCGCCGAGTCCCACCGGGTGTTCGCTCCCAGCTCCAGGTAGTCACGATGGAAGCCGGCTACCATCTGCCGGGCCCTGGGGTCTTGCAGCATCCGCCGGGCCTGCGCCCGAATCTGCTCCGAGGTCGAGAGCTGCCCCTGATCGGCGGCCTGGTTCAGCGCCTCGTCCGGGATCGTCCCCCAGAGCATGTACGAGAGACGCGACGCGACCTCGTGATTCGAGAGGGCGAAGCGCCCGGCTCCGTCCGGCGTCTCCGAGATCTCCGCGCGCTGGATGAACGACGGGGAGATCAGGAACATGTACAGCAGCACCTCCGCGACCTCCTCCGGAGCTCCGCTTGCGGTGATCTCGGGGCCCTTGGCCACGATCGCGTCGAACCTCGCCACCTCCGCGTCCGTCAGCGGCCGGCGGAAGGCGCGCCGCCCGAACTCGATGACCGTATCGTGCAGGCACGCGGCGCCGTCTCCCGTGGGCGTGCACTTCAGGAAGTTGCTCCTGAGCGCGGGGTCCGACATCACCTGCGCGGCGATCATCTCGGCCACGGACGTGTAGGCGCTCCAGCCCAGATCCGTGAGGCCGCCTGCCTGGTCCGTTGCCAGCAGCGTCGAAGGCGCCACATTGCCAGAGGCTGTCAGCGCCGTGATGCCCAGGAGATCGCGGACCGTCCTGTCGTACTGCGCATTCGTCAGGCGCGGGATCTGAGAGGTCGCCGCGATCCCGGGCGTGCACTCGCCTGGAGAGCCCGGCGTCCCCGGACCCGCGCCGGTCCCGGGAACGCCGGCGCCCGAGCCCGTCCCTGCTCCGGTGGGGTTATCCCCACCCGGCCCCGAGTCGGCCGGATCGTCTCCGATGGAGCCCATACAGCCAGCCGACAACGCCACGGCGGCGAGCATGCCGCTCCTCCAGGTGTACATCACGCTCACCTCAGGTAGTGTGTTCCCGCTCGAAGGACGCAGGCAGAAGCCGCGAGGTGGTTATGTTCTAACCAGCGCGCAGCGCGCGAAGGCCGATAAAGAGTTCCGCCTTGCGTCGAGGATTGTCGCACGTGGGCATGACCCACGGCAATGCGGTCCCCGGGGGCTCTCATAATTTCCCGATTGCTGCTCCAATTTTCCATTGGAGATGCCGGGTGGACCCGATGCCGTTCAGCCTCGTCGAGGCGAGCCCTCGGCGTCCGTGCAGCGCCGCCGCCGTGGGCGCTCTCGCAGGCGAACCGAACCGTGGCTCGACGCTCTTCAACGAGGCATGTCCCCCGAGGAGGCGTGTTCAGATCCAGGACCCCCGAGACCAACGGTCCGGGACAGACGCCTGCCCAGGATGGCTGGACCTGGCCTTGAACACCGTATCATCGAGACGCAGCGCGTCGACCGCCATGCGGTATCCATCCACCGCCGCACCCGCGATCTCCAAGGGCACCGCGCCACCCGGACGAGCCCCGCTGGGCCGTGGAGCGATGGGCACCCCTTTGACGCGTGGATGAATTGTCGAATTGGCGGCACTTTCCCACGAGATTGGATCGCGTGAGGATTCATGGTGGGTCCACGCGATACGATCCTCTGGTCATTTGAGAAAGGCAGATGTCTAATGACGGCGCGTCAGCGTGCCCGTCGGCGGGCAAGGAGCGGCAACGATGTCCAGGTCATCACGTCACGAGCCTGCGGGGCCGCGTGGAGGCTCTCGGTGGGCAATTCCGATAGCACTGGTCTTGGCCAGCGGCTGTACGGGGAACGTGGGCGAGCCTTCTGCCATGGATTCCGGCTCGTCCGGCCCCGGGAGCTCCGGTGCGGGCACGCCCGGTAGCGCGGATTCGGGCGGCGGCGGCACCAGCGGGGCCGCTTGCCTGGACGGCCGCGTGCATCCCGGGCGAGCGCCGCTGCGGCGTCTGACACGGTTCGAGTACAACAACACCGTTCGCGACCTCCTGGGCGACACGACCCAGCCGGCGTTCTCGCTGCCGAGCGAGGATCTCGGGAACGGCTTCGGCAACGACGCGGACACGCAGTCGGTCTCGAGCCTGCTGGCCGAGCAGCTCGGCACCGTGGCGGAGGGCGTCGCCCAGCGCGCGACGGTGACCCCGGAGGCGCTGGCGAGGCTCGCCCCGTGCGCGAGCGACGTGACGGCGGCGAACGAGGAAGCGTGCGCGCGCACGATCATCGAGCGGCTCGCCCCGCGCGCCTACCGCAGGCCGCTCGCCGCCGGCGAGGCGGACGAGCTCCTCGCCCTGTACACGGCGGGGCGCGCGGACGCGACGTTCGCCGTCGGCGTCGCGACGGTGATCGAGGCGCTGCTCCAGTCGCCGGATTTTCTCTACCGCGTCGAGTGGGGCACGCCCGATCCCGAGCGCCCCGAGCTCCGCCGGCCGACGGGCGACGAGATGGCGACGCGGCTCTCGTACCTGCTCTGGGGGACGATGCCCGACGAGGAGCTGCGCATGGCCGCGCAGGCCGGCGAGCTGTCGACGAAGGAGGGCGTGCGCGCGCACGCCGAGCGCATGCTCGCGGATCCCCGGGCGCGGCGCGTCATCCGGTTCTTCTTCGACAACCTGCTCCCCATCAGCAACCTCGCGGATCTCGAGCGGGACGCGGAGACCTTCCCGACCTTCTCGCGCGCGATCGGCTCGCTGATGCGCGAGGAGACCCAGCGGTTCCTCGAGCACGAGATCTTCGAGGGGACCGGCACCTGGCCGTCCATCCTGACGGCCCCGTACACGTTCGTGAACGGGCCGCTCGCGGAGTTCTACGGCATCTCCGGCGTGACGGGCGACGCGTTCCAGAAGGTGCCGCTCGACACGACCCAGCGCCTCGGGCTCCTCACCCAGGCGGGGGTGATGGCCGGGACGACGCACTCGAACCTGACGAACCCGGTGGTCCGCGGCTCGTTCGTGGTCCAGAAGCTGATGTGCCGCGTGATCCCGCTCCCCACCGGCGAGATCCTGGAGCAAGTGAAGCCGCCGGAGCCGTACACCGGCGCGACGGCGCGGGAGCGCTACAGCAAGCACAGCCAGGATCCGGTCTGCGCCGGGTGCCACAAGTTCATGGATCCGATCGGGTTCTCGTTCGAGAACTACGATGCGGTCGGCCTGTTCCGCACGACGGAGAACGACGTCACCATCGATGCGAGCGGCTCGGTCCCGGGCACGGAGGGCACGGTGAACGGGCC
This sequence comes from Sorangium sp. So ce1036, assembly GCF_051369805.1. Classification (NCBI taxonomy): domain Bacteria; kingdom Pseudomonadati; phylum Myxococcota; order Polyangiales; family Polyangiaceae; genus Sorangium; species Sorangium sp. So ce1036. The sequence continues at coordinate 9,564,875 of NZ_JBBMOX010000001.1, read as the reverse complement.
GATCGAGCTGGTGCGGAAGCTCGCGGAGACCGAGGAGGCGCAGCGCTGCTTCGCGGCGCACTGGGTCGAGTTCGCCTACGGCCTCACCCTGCGCGCCGAGGACACGTGTACCCGGGAGGCTGTCACGGCCGCGTTCGAGGCGTCCGGGTACAACGTGCAAAAGCTCCTGATCGATCTCACGCAGACAGACGCCTTTCATTACATGGTTTCCGGAGGGGAGTGATGGTCATGTCGCAATTCCGCCTGAGCCGACGTGCCGTGCTGCGAGGGGCCGGCGCCATTGCCATTGCGCTCCCCTGGCTGGAGATCATGGGCACGGAGCGCGCGGCGCACGCGCAAGCCGCCCCCGCCAAACGCTTCCTCGCCGTCTACACGCCGGGGGGGACCGTATTGGACCGCTGGCGGCCGACCGGCACCGAGACGAAATTCACCCTGAGCCCCATCCTGGAGCCGCTCGCGCCGGTGCAGGACCGGCTGCTCGTCGTCGACGGCCTCGACATGAAGAGCGGGCTCGGCGAGCAGCACCAGGCCGGGATCATCGCCTGGCTCACGGGCACGCCCCAGGCCGGCGCCGCCGGGCGGGCTTACGGGAGCGGGCCGTCCGTCGATCAGGTGATCGCCGACCGGATCTCGGCCGGTCAGAAGGCGAAGGCGAGCCTGCAGCTCGCGGTGCGCTGGGCGACGGGCAAGTCCCACGGCCTCCTGTCGCCGATGAACGTCGCCAATTTCGAGAGCAGCGCGCCCTACAACCCGATCCCGCCGCGGCTCGATCCGGTGGAGATCTTCACCGATCTCTTTGGCACGCTGAACCCCGGCGCCGGCAACGACGCCGCGCTCCGCCTCGCGCGAAAGCGGTCAATCCTCGACTTCCTCGACCGGCGCTACGCTTCGCTGTCGGCGCGGCTCGGGGCCGCCGACCGGCAGAAGATCGACCAGCACCTGACGAAGATCCGCGAGATCGAGCAGGGCCTCAGCAGCGCGCCGACGGCGACGGGCGCCTGCCGGGCGCCGACGCTGGTCGACACGTCCGACTACAACCCGCGGACGGGGCTCAACTCCGCGGACAACGGCTCGATCAAGGACACCTCGACCGACGCGGCGATCCCCAAGGTGGGCAAGCTCATGATGGACATGCTGGTGATGGCGCTCGCCTGCGACATCACCGCGGTCGGCACCCTGCAGTGGAGCGACACCGAGGCGAAGCACACCTTCCCCTGGCTGAACCTGAGCGAGCACCACCATTTCTACCAGCACGACGGCGGCTTCAAGCCGGCCGAGTGCGAGCGCATCTGCAACTGGTACTCGAAGCAGCACCTCTATCTCCTGCAGGAGATGGAGAAGGTGGACATGGGCGGCGGTCGCTCGCTGCTCGACGAGAGCGTCGTCTTCTTCGGTACGGAGATCTCGGATCCGCCGAGCCACAAGAAGAACAATATGCCGTTTTTGCTGGCCGGCGGCGGCGGAGGCCTGCGCACCGGGCGCTGGGTCCGGTACCAGAACCTACCGCACAACAACCTGCTCGTCTCGATCTTGAACCTGTTCGGCGACACCCGGACCACGTTCGGCGACCCGGAGTACTGCACGGGGCCGCTCACGAACCTGACGTAGCCACCCGACCGAGGAGCGGGCCAGGGTGAGCGCCTGCGGTGGCGAGGAGGTTGTGGGCCGCCTCGGCTCCGGTCCCTGCGCCACGAACCAGGGACGAGCTTGGGCATCGTCGCTCGTGCGGAGGAGCGGACGACGAAAAGCGCAACGATCTCAATAGTTTTACGGGGACAGGGAGGGCTGGGTCGTCATTCCATTGGGGCCAACGCGGGCTCAACGGGTCGTCTTCAGAAGCTTCAGCATCCACCACGGCGGGAGCGGCAGCGTCGTCCCGGGCCAGCGCCTGAGGCGGCGGCGAGTCGATGGTAACGGCGAAGCGCCGCTCGTCGCAGGCGACGGAACCCTCTTCTACGCGATCCGGCAGGCCCTCCACGCCCGAAACGCCCGCGATTTCCGCGACGTAGCGCCAAGCGGAGGGCGTCCTGCCGTATCGCTGTACCCTGCTGAGCGTCAACTGGGCGTCGGTTCGACGCGAGCGGCGAGGGAGGTCGCCTTCACTCCCAGCCGGACATGCCGTTCGTGTCGCGCAGGATGGCGTGGACGGCGTGCACCTCACCGCCGGACATCTTGATCATGTGCATGTCCAGATGCCCGTCCGTCATGAAGTCGAAGATGGTGAAACCGACGGCGATGCCGCGCACCTCGTCGGCCAGGATGACGCGCGGGATGAAGGTGCCGCCGGACCCAGGAGCGCCGGCGCTGCAGGATGCCCCGGTGCTGCAAGAGAAGTTGCCGCCCCCGTTCTCCAGGCGCCTGCAGGCCCCCGTGACGTCGCAGACGCCGGAGGGGAACGCGCGGAAGTACTTGTCGATCCAGTCCGTCAGCTCTTCCCGGGTGGCCCGCTCGGCCTCCGGGACCTCGTTGTGCCAACCGATGTCGTCCGAGATGGCGATGATCGCGGCGGGATCCGAATCGACCGCGAAGGACGCCGTGTAGTCGCCCGGGCGCACGACGATCGTCTCGATCTCCGTCATCTCCGAGCCCTCCACCTTGATGCGGAGGGCGACGGGAAGATCCCTCCCGCCTTCCGGAATCACCGCCTGAGCGGCGGCGCTGCACGCCTCGGTATCCAGGGCACGCTGCGAATGCTTCACCTCGCCGGCGTTCTTCCAGAACTCTGTCGTACCGATCTCGGCCTGTACGGCGTTCTCGGTGAACTTCACGCCTCCGGCCAGGGGCAGGCTGGAAGGATCCCCGGCGGCGAGGGCGGCGAAGTAGTCGTCCAGGAGGCCATCCAGGAGCTCGCGCGTGCACGCGCCACCCGGAGCGCCGCCCGACCCCGACGCTCCGCCGGTGGCCGCTCCGGGGCCATCGCCGCCGCCGGAGGTGCTGCCGGTCGGCCCCGCCCCACCGGTCGACCCTGCCCCGCCGGTCGGCGTCGCGCCGCCGCCGGCGCCGCCCGAGGAGGCGCTGCCGGTCTCTTGCGGCGCGCCGCCGGCGCCTCCCGTGGGGCTCTGGCCGCCCGAGCCCACCGCGGCGCCCGAGGCGCCACCCCCTCCGGTGCCGCCCGTGGCGTCACCGTCCTGGCCAGGGCCGCAAGCGCCCAGCATCAGCGCCAGGGCGACCCCGAGACAGCGGAACGAGTTCTGATTCACGCGCTACCTCCGCTCTGGATCAAAGCTCGCCGGTGAGCGTCGGCGGTGTCCAGTCGATGTGGTCCAGGTGGTTGGGCCGGCTGGGCAGGTCCGTGGCGAAATTGCCCGTCGTCGCAGCGTCGTTGCCCTTCAGGAACTTGTCGACCATGGCGTTGAGGGACGCCGTGTACTGCGAGCGCCAGCTGCAGTGGCTCCCCCCTGCGCCCGTGTAGGCCATGTGGTCTCCGACGCCGAGCGCCTCGAAGATCATCTTGCCGACGTTGGCGGTGACCCACGCCGAGTTCCGATCGAGCCCGTTGTACATGGTGCTCGGGTTGTCCACGATGTAGAGGCCGCGTGGCGCGATGAGGCCCATCATCTCGTGCATGTCGACGGGCAGCTTGTTCGTGTTGTCGGCCCCGGCGTTGTTGCCCGTGGTGAACTGACCGAGCGCCACCTCCGAGAGCCAGCGGACATAGCTGATGCCGTGATAGGGCCACTCGGAGCCGCTGTAGCTATCGAGCACCTCGACGAGGCGCAGGCCAACCGTGCCCCCGAGACCCGACTCCACCGGGATGGTCAAGGCGATGCGGTTGTCCAGCACGCCGGCGACGAAGGCGCCCTTGCCCCAGCGTGAGCAGCCCGTCACACCCACCCGGTACGGATTGATGACGTCGGGGTTCTGCTCCAGGACGTCGAGGACGCGGCTGATCTGCCAGGCCTGTGCCGCGAGGTAACCCGCGGGATGGTCCGAACCGTACACGTCGTAGAACGGCCCTCTCTTCGCGCCGCTGCCGCCCGTCGACTCGATCGCGCTGAAGGTGATCGTCGCGACGCCGCTCGGAACTGGCATGCCGCTCAGGCCGCCGTAGCCGATGATGGCCGGGGCGGGCGCCGTCGCGCCGTTCATGTTCACGGTCACGTTGAACGAGGTGCTGCCGCCACCATCGTTGACCTCGACCGTGATCCTGCTGGTGCTCACGGTACCGGACACCGATCCCTTTGCCGGGACGGGCTTGTCGCCGTAGATGAACTCGTAGGCTTGCTGGAGGATCTCTTCGCGCCGGCAGGCCCACTCGCTCTTGTCGGTGATGCGGGTGCCGTCCATCTTCTTGAAGGGGTCCGGCAGCTTCGAGTTCGCCGTGAGCGAACCGACGCTCGGCATCGGTCCCACGGTGCACCCGGCTCCAGGATTTTCCACCTCGCCCCACTTGGGGCTCACGGCATTGCCGCCGCCGCCGCCGCTGCCATCCGCGCCACCGGTCCCCGGCGCCCCGCCCGTTCCGGCCGGGTCCCCACCACTGGTGCTGGCGCCGCCCGTGCCGCTCGGCGCGCCGCCCGTCCCGCTCGGGGCACCGCTCGAAGAGGACGCTCCACCAGTGCCCGCCGGCTCGCCTCCGGAGCTGCTGACGCTGCCGCTGCCGCCGCCCCCCGTGCCGGCTGCAAGGCTTCCTCCTGAACCGTCAGGACCCGAGCCATCCTCGGAGACGCAGGCAGCGAGCGCCCAGGGCAGCGCTGCGAACAAGGCCAAAGGGATCGTGAGACGTGCAGTGCGCAGGCGCATGTCGAGCGCTCCTCGTGAGGGGGTCGTGAAGCAGGCTCCCGCCGGGGTCGGGCGATGGGATGGCGGACGAGGGCCCGACCCGCGGTTGCATCCGAGGTTATTCCCCACTTTGCCGGTCGTCTTCAAGTCATTTCGTGCTATTTCGCGGCGTCCGCGCGCTGGCTGTACCGCTTAAGTGGACTTTTTGGGTCTTGCGAAATCTCGACTCTTGCGGCATGCGCCGGGCGCGCATGCCGGTGCGCTGCTTCGACGACCGGCCACCGAGCGAGCTCTTCATTTCTCCGTGCGACCGAACGCGGAATGCCCACGTTCCCCCTGCGGCGAAGCCGCCGGACATGACGGACTTCGCCTCCGTCAATCGCAGGATATCCGAGGAGGGATCGTTCGACACCTCTGGAAGGTTGCGCAGGTTTCTCCGCGCTGCAAGCACGCATTGTTGGATCGCCGCCTCGTCGCGCGGCGGTCAACCACCCCACGTGGAGAAGCCGCGGGGAGGCCGTTCGACAACGGGCTGTTCGAGCTCGCGCTGGAGGATCTCGACGGCCCCGATCCCGGGCTCGATGCCCCGGAGCGGCTGGTCCAGCTCACGCGCAAGCCGCGGCCACGCGCCTGAACCGGTTTGGCTTCCTACGCGCAGGGCAGGATGCGCAGCACCTTGATCCTGGTGCTCGCGCTGCCGGGCGCGACGAAGGCCGCGCTCCCGTCGGGGAACGCGACGAGGTCCTGATACCGGTTGCCGAGCACGTCGACCTCCAGCGGCTCGCCATCGGCCTCGCCGGTCGCGCGATCGCGCGTCTGCACGTACAGCGTGCGCGCCGGGTCGTTGCGCGCGATGTCGCCGGCCTTCGTGGTGGTCTCCCAGGCCGCGAGCATGCGGGAGTCGCCGTAGGCGGCCAGGTGCGGCGCGCGATGGTTCAGGCCGGGGTCGCTGGCGACCGTGATGTCCTGATCGGCGGCGCCGCCCGTGAAGTGGAGCAACCGCACCTCGGCGAGCCCGTTCGCGCCCGCCGGCTGGCCCGGGCGGATGTTGCTGGTCGTGAGCCAGTAGCCGCCGCCGGACGCGGTCACGAGGTTTCCCAGGTTCGAGTAGGCGAGATCGACCGGATAGATGGTCGTGTAGCTGGGCGCGATCGCGATGCGGTCGTTGTTGTCGGTCTTGCACACCGTCACGAAGCGGTTCACCCGGTCGTCCCAGAGGATGCGCTCGTAGCCGCTGTGGCTGCACCCCCAGTCGAATCCGGCTCTCTGCAGCGCGCCGCTCGCGTCGACCACCTTCATGCGATCGCCCTGGTGGATGTTGATGCACCCCCCTTGCGAGACGCTGATCGCGGCGCCGAAATAGCCCGCGTAGCGCGCGCCGTCGAAGGCGATGCGGCCATGATGCGCGTACCACCAGATCATGGTCACGTCGGGCCCCGTGGGGCCGGTGGAGTAGGGCGGCAGCGCCGCGCTCGAGCTGGTGAGCTTGGTCGCCCAGGTCTCGCTCGCGCCGTCGAAGCGCACCATGTACATGTCGTGACAGGGGATCGGCGGGCTCGGAGGCGTGCCGCACAGGTTCGCCGGCGCGCCGCAATTCAGCGTTCCGCCTCCCTCGGCGTCCCGGGTGAGCAAGAGGACGCCGCCGGTGTCGTCGGCGTGCAGATCGGAGAAGTCGTTCGCCGGCAAGCCGAAGGGGCGGCCCGCGACCTGATCGCGGGTGTCGAGCTGGGCGATGTGGACCTGGCCGTCGTTGCCCATCCAGGCGAGGCGCGAGCCGCCGGACGGCATCGGCGAGATGACGAGCGGCTTCAGCGCGGCCTCGTCCTCGTTGTTGATCACGGGGATCCCGACGTCGATCTCGGTGATGCGGACGCGGTCCCGGGTCATCCCGCACGAGGCCGCGCCGGGATCGCCGCCCGCGCCGCCGCTGGAAGCGCTGCTCGCCCCGCCGGCAGCGCCGCTGGAGGCGCCGCCCGCGCCGCCGGCGGTGGCGCTGGAGGGGCCGCCCGCGCCGCCGGCAACGCCGCTGGAGGCGCCGCCCGCGCCGCCGGCAGCGCCGCTGGAGGCGCTGCTCGCCCCGCCGGCGGTGGCGCTGGACGCGCCACCCCCGCCGCCCGCGGTGCCGCCCGCTGTCGAGGCCGACTCGTCCATACAGGCCGCTGGCCAGGTGACAAGGAGCAGAGACCAGACGACTCGCAGGGAGGGTATCGACATGACATCAGGCTATCGCTCGAGTCCCTCGCATCACAAGCATTCCATGAAGAGCAGAATTGATCACGGGAATGCCGAGCTCGCCGCGGCGCGATCCGTTGCCGTGGCTTGACATCCCCACATCGAATGCTTTCCCTGTCCCGGTGGTCGAGAGCCCGATCGCTGCACGTCGGTGTGCGCGCCTGTCGTATTCGACCCGTGGACGCACCGCCGGCGCCTCCTGCGGCGGTCTCGACGTCGTGCGCTCCGGGAGGCGGAGAGGACTGCCATGGGTCGTGATGTCGAATCCCTGCACCACGTCGGCCATGTCGTGAGCGACATGGCGGAAGGACTCGAGCTCTATCGACGGCTCGGATTTCACCTGTCGCCGCCCGCCTATCCCATGCTGTCGCCCAGGGAGGGCGAGGCCCCCCGGCCGTTCGGCGCGGGGAACAGCCACGCCAACTTCCCGCGCAGCTTCATCGAGCTCGTGAGCTGCGTCAGGGACGACGATCCCGACCGGCTCCCGGCCGGCGCGAAGCGCATCCCCCTCCGCGCGCCCCCCGAGCATCTGCCGCGGATCACCGCATCCATCCGCAGCACCGTCGCCAAGATCGCCTCGTGCCTCTCCCGCTTTCAGGGCTTGCACATCCTCGTGTTCAAGACGCCCGATGCGCACGCCGCCGCCGGCCGCCTGAGCTCGGAGGGCGTCCCTCACGGGGGCGTCAACACCGTTCCCGTCCCGGTGGACACCGCGCAGGGGACGCGGGTGGCGCCGCTCGGCCTCCTCGAGATCGACAGCGAGGATCCGGAGTCGGCCGGGTCAGGCCGCGTGCCCGAGGGGAGGATCGCCATGGCCGAGAGCCCGGGGACGGAGGTGCTCGACGCGCAGCTCTACATGGATCACCCGAACGGCGCTGTCGGTCTGGTGGAGTCCGTGCTCTGCGTCGCCCAGGCCGCTTTGCCCGAGGTCGAGCGCCGCTACGCGCGCTACCTCGGCCGCCCCGCCCGCGCCGACGGCCCGGCGCGCGCCTTCGATCTCGAAGGCTCCCGGGTCACCCTCGTCGCCGACGCCGATCTGGAGGCGATGCTTCCAGGCGAGCGGGCCCCCGCGCTCCCGGCCTTCGTCGCCTACGCGGTCGCGGTGCGCGACGCGGGCGCCGCGCGGAGGCTGCTGGAAGAGAACGGGTTCCCGCTGCGGGTGTCGGCCTCCGGCGACCTCTTCGTTCCAGCCGCCGCCGCGCTCGGGGTCGCGATCCTCTTCCGACAGGCGGCCTGAGCACGCCGGGCGAGCGCGGCGGGCTCACCTCGAGCGCGAGGTCAGCCGCATCCCGGCACGGGGTGGATCGGGGAGCCTCGGCGCGCTCTCTCCTGTTCCGGAGGTGACCGTGTGCCTCCAGCGCCGAGGCAGCTCACCATGGCCCATGCGCCGCGCCTTGCGCCAAGAATCCGGGCGCCGCGGTGGACGGGGCTTGCGCGGGAGACGTGACGTTTGTCACCATCGGCCTGTGCGAAGCGCGTTGTTCCTTGCCGCCCTGGTGGGCGGTGTGGGTGCGTGTTCAACGGCCAACATGGCGCCTGGTTTGCTGAGGCTCGTCGGTCCTGTCGTCTGTCCCTCCGGGACCGCACGGACCGAGGTCGTGGCCTTCTGGACCGGGACGGCGCGCAACGGCCAGACGTTGCGGTGGGAGGTCTACTGCCTGAGCCCGGACGGCTTCGGCGTCCCGCCCGACGACCTCCGCCTGTTCGTGACGTGGTTTGCGATCTGGTTCCTCGCCGTGGTGCTGTTCCTCCCGGCCCATCGCCTCTTCACGGGGCTCCTGCGGAGGCGGGCGTGAAGCGGAGATGGTTCATCATGGCGCTGGCGCTCGCGTCGCTCGGCGCCTGCACCGCCGGCACGCACACGCGCGAGGAGTTCGATGAGGCGTTCCCCTTCGGTCGCATGTCAGGACTCCGCCCCGAGGTCTTCGCGGAGTTCAAGGCCGAGCTGGAGGGCGCGCTGGGGCGCGGGCTGCGCGTGCGTCGGGTCGGCTTCGGTGCGGACATCGTGCAGGCCGACGTGCAAGACCCGAAGCGGCGCACGCATCTCGACAGGTACGTCTACCGTGACCGGGAGCTGAGCGACCCGTCGCCGGTCTCGCTCAGCAACACCGAGGAGGCGACGCTCGACGGCGCGCTCTTCGAGCTGGGCAGCGTTCCCGTGCAGATCCTGCGGCGGCTCGCGCGCGAGGCGCACCGGGAGCTCGGCATCGAGCAGTCCTGGGTCGAGCACGTCAGCGTCAGCCGCGCGGGCGATGGCAGCCCGGCGCTCTGGATCCACGTCGGCGTGCGCAGCCCCCGGAAGTCGGGCAGCGCCATGTTCGATGGAGAGGGCCGGCTCGTGCGCGCTCAGCGGCACTGAAGCGCTCACCGACGTTGAAGAGCGCACCGACGCCGAGGGCCGCCGGCGCACCGACGTTGAAGCGCTCAGCGCTGCGGGACGCGGTGGCGCGCGCCCGCTCCCGGGCGCCGCCGCCTGCGCGCGGCGCAGAGCGCGACGAGCAGCGCGCCGAGGCCGCGCGCCGCGGCGGGGGCAGGGGAGGGGCCGGAGGCGGCGCTGCATCCGCCGTCATCGTCGCGCGGCGCAGCGCCGCCCGGCGCAGCGCTGCCCGGCGCAGCGTCGGCCGGCGCGGCGTCGCCCGGCGCGGGCGGGGGCGGGACGCAGTGGCCTCGCAGGTTGCAGACGAAGCCCGGCGCGCAATCGTCGAGGGAGGCGCAGCTCTGCTTGCAGGCGCCGCTCTCCGGGTCGCATCGATACGCGATGCAGTCGATGGCGACCTGCGCCGGACAGGCGGAGGACGAGAGGGCGCACCGCGCCGGCCCGGCGCTATGGGTCTCGTCGGCGCACCTCGTCGGCGCGCAGATCGTGCCGGCCTTCGCCGGGTCGCCTGCCTCGCTGCAGCGCCCCTCGTCCCCAGGGGCGCTGCAGGTGCCGCAGGGACAGGGCGCCTCGCAGCAGACCCCGTCGATGCAGAGCGCGCCGTACTGGCAGGCGGACGAGGGCGCGCAGGGCTCGCCCAGGGCCATGCCGAACCGCTCTGTCTCCGCGATGAGCGACTCCCCGTCCACGCCACCCGCCACCAGGACCTCGCCGTTCTGCAACAGCGTCGCCGTGTGGAAGATGCGCGCGTGCTTCATCGGGCTCGTGAGCTCCCAGGACCCGGAGTCCGGGTCGTACAGCTCCGGGCTGCGATGAGAGACCCCATCTCCCCGTCCGCCCGCTGCCAGGACCAGACCTCGTGGCAGCAGCGTCATCGTGTGTTCACCGCGCGGGCGCTGCATCGGCGGCGCATAGTCCCAGGTGTCGGTCTCCGGGTCGTACAGCTCCGGGCTCGCCCCGCCGCCCGTCACCAGGACCTTTCCGTTCGGCAACAGCACCGCCTCGTGCCCGAAGCGCTCCTCTTTCATCTCGCCCGTCGGGGTCCAGGTGTCCGTCTCCACATCGTAGAGCTCCGCGCTCTTGCTCGTGGTCACGATGTGCTCCCCGCCGGCCACGAGGACCTTCCCGTTCTGCAGCAGGGTCGCCGAAGCCCCGAAGCGCAGGTATCCCATCGCGCCCGTGGGAGTCCATTCGTTCGTCTCCGGATCGTACAGCTCCGCGACCTCGGGGGTCTTGCCTTCCACGCTGCCGCCCGCCACGAGGACGAGGCCGTTCACCAGCGTCGCCGTGTGGTCGATGCGCGCGGTCCACATCTCGCCCGTGGCGGTCCAGGTGCGAGTCTCCGGGTCATACAGCTCCGCGCGCACGGGCCCGTCGTCGTCGTCGTAAGCGGCCACGACGAGGACCATGCCGTTCGGCAACCGCGTCGCCGTGGGCCGATTCCGCGCGTGCAGCATCTCGCCCGTGAGCGTCCAGGTGTCGGTCGTCGGGTCGTACAGCTCCGCGCTCCTGAGCGGGGTGGGCGCATCGTCGGTGCCCAGCTCGGTGGTGCCGCCGGCCACGAGGACGAGGCCGCTCTCCAGCAACGTCGCGGCGTGCTGGATCCGCGGGACCTGCATCTCGCCGGTCATCAGCACCCACGCCGGGTCGACGAGCACCGCCTCGCCGCCCGCGTCCACCGAGAGCTCGATGCGCGAGCCCCGCGCCCTGAGCGCCATGGCGACGGGCCGCCCCGAGGACGCATACGCCCGAGGCGCCGAGACGCGCAGCACGGCCGACCCCGTCGCCGGCTCGACGACCTCCACGACCTCGCCGCGCGCGCGCAGCGTCGCGCCCTCCACGTGCCATGCCGCCACCGCCTCTCCGCCGCGCGCGACGCCCTCGTCGAGCAGCAGCCACTCCTCGACGCCGTGGTCGGTCGCGGCCCAGAACGACGTCCCGCCGGTCCGCCGGTAAGCCACGGCCTGCCCCACCGGTGTGCCCTCTCCCGAGGCGCCGTGCTCTCGCACCCGCACCTCGACCCCGGCCGGCGTGCGGAACCGGATGGGCTCGCTGCCCTCCCGGGGCAGCACCACGTGAGGCCGCGAGGGCCTCCCGCGCGCCCCGTCCGCGTCGAGGTGAAAGCCGCCGCGGTCGGCGAGGAACGCCTCGCGGGCCTCGAGCACGGCGGCCGACTGGTCCGGGAACCGGAGGCGCAGGGCGGCGGCGGACGCGAGCGGCTCCGGCTCCGCGCTGCAGCCGGAGAGCAAGGCGAAGGCCCAGAGCAGCGGGCCGACGCGAGGCGAGACGCACCTGAGAGAGTCGCACGAGAACATCAGGAGTCCTTCCGTCGTGGTGTGGATTCCCCCCGAGAGACAGGCGCCCTCCTCCGCGTGGCGGCGAGCAGCGCGAGGGCGATCGCGCCGAGGCAGGTCCTCCAAGAGGCCGCCGTCGCGGCGGCCCGGCCGACGCTGCAACCCGCGATCGAGGGGGGCGGAGGGCGCACGCAGTGACCGGAGAGGTTGCATGCGGTGCCCGGCGCGCAGTCGTGCAGCGAGCTGCAGGTGTCCTTGCAGGAGCCGCTGGCCTGATCGCAACGGTAGGGCGCGCAGTCCACGATCTCCCTGGCCTGGCTGTCCGGGCTCGCGCATCGGGCCCCATCGGCGAGGCACACGACGCGCCGCATGCTGTGCGTCTCGTCGCTGCACTGGGCCGGGAGACACGTGTCGCCTCTGGGCACGGCGGAGCACGCGCCGCGCCCGTCGCACGACCCGTCACAGCCCACGCGCGAGCACTCCCCGCGGAGATCCCAGCCCCTCGGCTGGGCGACACAGCGGCCGAGCGACGTGGGGCTGGCGCACGTGTGGCAGGGCTCGGAGCACCGCGACGCGCAGCAGATCCCTTCCACGCAGACGGCGAGCCCGCAATCGGCGTCGGACGCGCACGCGGCGCCGAGGATCGTGTACCGCTCGGCGAAGGGCGACGGGCCGACCAGCAGCACATCGCCGCTCAGCAATTGTGTCGCGGTGTGCTCGTCCTGCAGGGCGTTCGGGGGCGGCGTGAGGGTCCATGTGTTGGCCGCGGGATCGTAAAGCTCCGCGGTGTTGCTGATGACGTCCTCCGCGCAGCCGATGCCCGCGACCAGGACCATGCCGTTATGCAACAGCGTCGCGGTATGCCCGCCGCGCGTGAGGAGCGGATCGCTCGCGGGGGTCCAGGCGCCGGCCGTCGGATCATAGCGTTCCGCGCTCCAGGTGCCCGTCGCCAGGACCTCGCCGTTCAGCAGCCTCGTCAGGGTGATGGGGCAATCGTCGTCGCCCGTGCGCATCGGGCCCGTGGACCTCCAGGAGTCGGCCACGGCGTCGTACACCTCCGCGGTGTCGATGGAGGAGCTCCATGCCCCTCCCGCCACGAGGACCTCGCCGTTCGGCAAGAGCAGCGTCGCGGCGTGGGAGCTCCGCGCGACGCTCATGGATGCCGCGGTGCTCCAGGCGTCGGTCCTCGGGTCGTAGAGCTCCGCGCCGGCCAGCGGCTCTCTGCGCGCGGGATTGCCGGGCGTACGGACCCTGGACACCCCACCCGCCACGAGGACCCTGCCGTCCGACAGGAGCGTCGCGGTGTGGTTCGCGCGCGATGCCTTCATGGGCGCAGCGTGAGTCCAGACGTCGTCTTCCGGATCGTACAGCTCTGCGGTGTCGAGAGAGGCCAGCTCCGCGATCCCGCCCGCGACGAGCACCCTGCCGTCCGGGAGGCGCGTCGCGGTGTGATCGACGCGCGCCGTGATCATGGGCGCCGCGGGAGTCCAGGTGTCGTCCGTCGGGTCGTACAGCTCCGCGGTGCCGAGGAAGGCGCCGTCCGCGGCCCGACCGCCCACGATCAGCACCTTGCCGCTCGGCAAGAGCAAGGTCGCGGTGTGCTCCGTGCGCGCGGCGCTCCGCTCGCCGGTCAGCGCCCACGCCGGATCGACGAGCACCGCCTCGCCGCCCGCGTCCACCACGAGCTCGATGCGCGCGCCGCGCACCCGGAGCGCCGGGGCGACCTCCCGCCCCGAGGCCGCGTGGGCGCGCGGCGCCGTCACGCGCAGCACCGGCGCCCCGCTCTCCTCGTCCAGCAGCTCCACCGCCTCGCCCCGCAGCCGCAGCGCCGCGCCCTCCACGTGCCATGCCGCCACCGCCTCTCCGCCGCGCGCGACGCCCTCGTCGAGCAGCAGCCACTCCTCGACGCCGTGGTCGGTCGCGGTCCAGAACGACGTCCCGCCCGCGCGCCGGTAGCTCACCGCGCGCTCCGCCACCCGCGCCTCGCCCGCGGCGCCGAGCTCCCGCACCCGGATCTCATCGCCGTTGGCGCGACGGAACCGGATCGGCGCGCTGCCCTCGCGGGGCAGCTCCACCTCGAGCCGCGCCGCGCGCACCCATACCCCGCCCGGCTCGGAGCGGGCCAGTCGGAACCCGTCCAGCGCCGGGGCGAACGCGTCGCGCGCGGACAGCACCGTATCCGCCTGCGCCGGGAAGCGCAGCCGCAGCGCGGCGGCCGGGCTGTCCTCGGCCCCGCAGCCGGAGAGGAGCAGCGCCGCCGCGAGCAGGTGGGGAGGCCGCGTCGGGAGCTCTCGTGTCAAGCAAGGTGCGGGCATCGCGGATCTCGCAGCCCAGTAGAGCAGCTCCACGCGAGCTGCCATAGCCGTCCGCATCGATCCGTCGCGCGATCGCCCTCCGCCGGCGGCGGCCGTGTTCCCCCGGCGCGGGCCGAGCCGCTTATCGCTCGGCCCTGGCGGGGATCCCGAGGTTCGCGCGCCAGTAATCGTTGACGAAGATCTGCTGTGGATCGAGCTTCGCGCGCAGGGCGAGGAAATCATCGAAGCGGGGGAGGTTCTGGCGATAATAGGCGACCCAGTCCCCCGAGCTCGGCGGCGGCAAGAACTTGCCCCAGTGCGGGCGGAAGCCGAACGGCTTCAGGACCTCCCAGAAGGGCCCATAGAAAGCGTTCATGTCCTCCCCGTTGAGCGCGAACCAGAACACGTCGACGCGGAACACATCGGCGCCGTAGGAGGGGCTCATCCAGAAATCGCTCTTCCTCGCGGCGTAGAGCTCGCACGAGAACGCGCCGGTGTGCTGGTACGCCGTCGCGGCGTTGCCTCCCCCGTCGTACCACGCCTTCAGCGCCTGCATCACCTCGGCCGTCTTCTCCACCGGGATCCAGAGCTCCGTGAACCACGTGGGCCAGAGCTGGTCATCCATCTGGTTATCCATCGGCAGGCCGCACATCCACGTATCCCAGAACTCTTGCGTCTCGATCGGGACGAACGGGTCGAGGATGTCCTTGATGAGGTACGGCATCTCTGCCTTCAGGAAGTCCGCGAGGACCTGCGCCAGCGGCGCGCTGAGCGTGCCGTCCAGGAGCAGCGCGATGAGCAACGTGAGCGCGTCGGCGATGCCATCCTGGATCGGGCCCCCTGCCTTGCGCTCGACCGCGTCGAGCAGCGCGCGCGTGTGCGCCCGGTCCTGCAGCGACCCGGCCCGCCCGGCGAACGCATCGGCGAGCGCGCCGCGGAGGAAGTCGAGCACCTGCTGCCGCGTGATCTTGCGGGTGTGCGTCCTGTCGGGGGCGGGCCCGCAGCACGCGTTGACGTCGCCGTCGCCCGAGAGCGTGCGGTCGAGGTGGGCGTACCAGTCGGTGAGCTTGCCGGGGACGGCCGAGATGTCGCCGAGGTTGCCGATGATCGTGTAAAAGAGCGAGCCCGCGAGCGCGGTGAGCTGCGGCGCGCGGCCGAGCTCCTCGTAGGGCTTCGGCGTGAAGCCCGGCTCGGGCTCGATCCGCGAGGCCTGCCAGATCTGGACGCGCTCGAAGCCGTGCTGCGGCCACCACATGAGGCGCGTGTACGGCGTCTCGCGCAGGAAGCGCTCCAGGCTGGGCTTCCCGTCCGAGCCGCCCCCGAAGAGATCGACCGGCGCGCCGGCGGTGGGGCTCGTGATCTGCGAACCCTTGATGTTGAACGAGCGCCGGACGCGCAAGCGCACCTTGGAGACGACGCCGAGGAGCCCCATCGACACGCCGGCGGCGAAGAACAGATCGCGCTTCTCCGGGTCGGCGTCGTCGCGGTTCACGACCCAGAGCTTGCCGGTGCCGTCGATGAGGTTGAACCCGACGAGATCGTCGTCGATCGAGTACATGAGCGAGCCGCCGGACGATCCGGTGGAGAGGAAGCCGGAGACGGTCTGGTGCGAGATGCCGCCCAGGTCCTCGAGCGCCCACCCTGCCTGCTGGAGCGCGTAGTTGAGGCTGTTGCGCCACGTCGACGTGCGCGTCGGATCATACGGGTTCTTCCCGAGGTTACACCCCGCCTCCACCTCGACGATCGCGTGATCCGGGTCGCCCTCGACGGGGGTGATCGGCCCGATCGCGCGGTATCTGTCGAGCATCACGTCGATAGCGTCGTTCGGCGGGTCCCCGGCGCCGCAGTGGCCGTCGGTGTAGATCGAGCGGGCGACGGAGTGCGCCGATCCGCGCACGCGGAGCCTCCGTGGTGGTGATGCAGAGATGGCCTCTCGCACGAGCGCCAGGAGCTCCTCCTCGCTCCGCGGGTGGTAATATCCGTCGAGCCCCTGCTTTATTTTCTGTCCCATGAACCCTCCACGGCCAGGACAGCGCAGCCCGTCGTGCCCGTCAAGACGGCCTCGAACGGGCAGCGCCTCGCCGCGGCCCACGGATGCGCGCTGCAGCGCGAAGTCGGCGGGGAGGGGAACCAGGTTGGGAAGGGACGGAAAGCGGCGCGCGCGACAGCGACGCGGCGCCGGCGTCGCCGCGGTCGATTACGCGGGCTGCTGCACGTAGGGCAGCCGCGCGGCCACCTTCTGGACCTCGTCGGCGCCCTCGAGGAGCTGCGCGATCGGATCCCAGGTGCCCCGGAGCAGCGACTCGCGCGCCCCCGGCTTGATGGAGAGCGGCAGCCTCAGATCGCCCCCCGCCCGCACGACCTGCTCCTGCAGATCGACCGTGACCTCGGTCGACGGGTCCGCGCTCACGCGGGCCACGAGCGCGGCGCGGTCCTCCCGGCTCAGCGACACGCACGGGATGCCGAGCGTCGTCGAGTTGCCGAAGAAGATCTCCGCGAAGCTCTCCGCGATGACCGCCCGGAAGCCCGCCTTGGCGATCGACTGCGGCGCGTGCTCTCGCGAGGAGCCGCAGCCGAAGTTCCGGTCGGCGATCAGGAGGGTGGCGCCCGCGAAGCGCGGATCGTTGAGCGGGTGGTCCTTCTTCGAGCCATCCTCATTATACCGCACGTCCCGGAACAGGTGCTCGCCGATGCCGTCGAACGTGACGCACTTCAGGAAGCGCGCGGGGATGATGCGGTCGGTGTCGATGTCGTCCCCCGGGACATGGACGGCGCGACCTTTGACGGACTGAATCAATTCGAGTGCCATGGGATCTACCTCGGGTGCGAGCGTCGTCAGATTCCGAACACGTCACGGGCGTCCGCGATCGCGCCGCGCACGGCGGCGGCGGCGACCATCACGGGGCTCATGAGCACGGTGCGGCCGGTGGGGCTCCCCTGCCTGCCCTTGAAGTTGCGGTTGGACGAGGAGGCGCACAGCTCGTCCCCGATGAGCTTGTCGGGGTTCATCGCCAGGCACATCGAGCAGCCCGGCTCGCGCCACTCGAAGCCGGCCTCGCGGAAGACGCGATCCAGCCCCTCGGCCTCGGCCGCGCGCGCCACCTCCATCGACCCCGGGACCGCCAGCGCGCGCACGTGCGGCGCCACCTTGCGCCCCTTGAGGTGCCGCGCCACCTCCCGGAAATCCGAGAGCCGGCCGTTCGTGCAGCTCCCGATGAAGGCCACATTGATCTTCGTCCCCTCGATCGGCTTGCCGCCCTCGAGGCGCATGTACTCGAGCGCCTCCTGGACCAGCGCCCGCTCGGACTCGCTCGCCACCTCCTCGGCCGCCGGCACCCTCTCCTTGACGGAGATCGCCTGTCCCGGGGTGATGCCCCAGGTGACCGTCGGCGCGATCGCGCTCGCGTCGATGCGGACGACATCGTCGTAGCGCGCGTCCGCGTCCGACGCGATCGAGCGCCAGTACTCGAGCGCCTTGTCCCACGCCTCGCCCTTCGGCGCGTACTGCCGGCCCTTCATGTACTCGAACGTCGTCTGGTCCGGGTTGACGTAGCCGACCCGGGCGCCGCCCTCGATCGACATGTTGCACAGGGTCATCCGCTCTTCCATCGAGAGCCCCTCGATCGTCGAGCCGCCGTACTCGTACGCGTAGCCCGTGCCGCCCGACACGCCGAGCCGGCGGATGATCTCGAGGATGATGTCCTTCGCGTAGACGCCCGGGCCGAGCTTGCCCGTCACCTCGATGCGCCGGACCTTGAGCCGCTGCAGGCTGAGCGTCTGCGTCGCCAGCACGTCGCGCACCTGCGTCGTGCCGATCCCGAACGCGATGGCGCCGAACGCCCCGTGCGTCGACGTGTGCGAGTCGCCGCACGCGATCGTCATCCCGGGCTGGGTGAGGCCGAGCTCGGGGCCGATGATGTGCACGATGCCCTGCTTCCCGGACTCCAGGTCGAAGAACGTGACGCCCTGCTCCGCGCACGCCTTCTTGAGCGCGTCCACCATCCCCTCGGCGAGCGCGTCCTTGAACGGCCGCTTCCGGTTGTCCGTCGGGACGATGTGATCGAGCGTCGCGAACGTCCGCCCGGGCATGCGCACGCGCAGGCCGAGGTCGCGCAGCATCCCGAACGCCTGCGGGCTCGTCACCTCGTGGATCAGGTGAAGGCCGATGAAGAGCTGATCCTCTCCGTTCGGCAGCGTGCGCACTTTGTGGAGGTCCCACACCTTGTCATAGAGACTCTTTCCCATGATGCCCTCTGGATGCGGCTGAAACCGGCTGAAGAAGACGGCGTGCGAGGCGGGCCGGCCCGGGCGCGGGCGCGCCGCGCGCAGGCCGACCCCCCTCGGGAGGCGACCCGGGACGGCCCGGCTCGGGCTGGCGGTGGAGACTATGCCGGCGGGGGAGCGTTAAGTCGAATGAAACTTTCTGCATGGTGAGTTAAGCTGCGCTACATGGATGCGTCGCTCCTCCCAGCGCTCGAGGACGTGCTGCTCGTGGCCCGGTCGGGCTCGGTGAGCGAGGCCGCGCGGCGGCTGCACAAGACGCCGTCGGCGATCAGCCAGCAGGTCCGGCGGGTCGAGGAGCACTTCGGCGTGGCGCTCTTCGAGCGCGACGGGCGCGGGGTGCGGCTGAGCCCGGCGGGCGAGGCGGCGCTCGGCGCGATCACGCGGCTGTTCGACCAGGCGGAGGGGGTGTTCGAGCTGCTCTCGGAGCTCGCGGGGGAGCCGTCGACCACGCTGCGCCTGGCGGCGAGCGACTACCTCGGCAAGGGGCTGCTCGTGCCGGTCATCCGGCAGATGCTCGAGGAGCGCGCCCCGGTGAGGTTCGCGATCACGACGGCGAACTCGATCGACGCGGCGCGGTGGGTGGAGCGCGGCGAGGTGGATCTGGGGCTCGCGTCGGCGTCGTCGGCGGGCGGCGATCTCGTGAAGCTGCCGCTGTTCGTGCAGCCGTTCCTCTGGGTGGGGCCGCGGCAGCGGGGCAAGGCGGCGGCGCTCTGCGAGCGGCTCCGGCGCGAGCCGCTGCTCCGGCTCGCGCCCGGCAGCCTGGGGCGGCGCATGCTCGACGCGTACCTGGATCGCGAGCGGATCCGGCCGATCTCGACCATCGACGTGTCGAGCGTCTCGCTCCTCGTCTCGTACGTCTCCGGCGGGCTCGGCGTGGGGCTCGCGCCGGCGCTGGCGCTGACCGAGGTCGCGCGGTCGCGGGTCGACGTCGAGGTCGCCGAGGTCGAGCCGCTGCCGGTCGAGCTGATGACGCGCGAGAACTTCCGGCGCAACCCGATCATCGAGCGCTTCATCGAGCGCCTGTCGGCCGAGGGGCGCCGCGCCGAGCAGCGGACCCGGGCGCTCCTCGGGGCGTGACCCTCGCGGGAGAGGCCCCGTCGCGGCGCGAGCGCGTTGCCGCGGCGGGCCCGCGCGATTACGGAGGATCCATGATCCTGATTGGCCAGTACGACTCGCCGTTCGTGCGCCGCGTCGCCGTGGCGCTCCAGCATTACGGGCTCACCTACGAGCATCGCCCGTGGTCGGTGTGGGCCGACGCGGACTCCATCGCGAAGTACAACCCGCTCCGGCGCGTGCCGGTCCTGGTGCTCGACAGCGGGGAGGCGCTCGTGGAGAGCTCGGCGATCCTCGACGCGCTCGACGACCTGGTGGAGCCTTCGCGCGCGCTCCTGCCGCGGTCGGGCGAGGCGCGCCGCGCCGGGCTGCGGATCTCTGCGCTCGCCACGGGCCTCGCGGACAAGGCGGTGAGCCTGCTCTACGAGCACGTGCTGCGCACCGACGAGCGCCGCAGCCAGGTGTGGGTCGAGCGCTGCGTCCAGCAGATGTCCGACACGCTCGATCTCCTGGAGAAGGAGCGCGCGGGCCGCGGCGGAGACCACCTGCTCGGCAGCTTCAGCCACGCCGACATCGCGCTCGGCTGCGCGCTGCGCTTCGTGGGCGAGGCGCACCCGTCGCTCACCGACGCCGCGCGGCGACCGGCGCTGGCCGCGCACGCCGCCCGCTGCGAGGCGATGCCGGTGTTCGCGGCGGTGGTGCAGCCGCTGCACGTGGCCGTGTAGCCGGCGGGTCGGCCCGGGCGCCCCGGGGGGGGCCGGGCGGGGCGGCCGGGGTGCTCGGGCGCGTCGAAGGGTCCCTCGCAGGGCGGATGAGCTACCCTGCGGCCATGGGGCACATCACCCTCTCCTCTGCCAGCGGGCGCGTCACCATCACCGACGAGGTCTCGGACACGACGCCGCTCGAAGGGAGCACGCCTGTGGAGATCGTTGTCATGGAGGGCGGCGACAACATGGCGGTCAGCCCACAGACGCTGCGGGGCATCCAGCTGACGGACGGCTCGGTCATCGTGGTCGACGAACACACGCTGGAGCGCATCCAGCGCCGGATCGACAACCGACGCGGCCGGCTCGATATCCAGATCCAGACGCCGGGTCCGCCAGGAGATTGGCGCCCCACCGTCGTGCAGAGGTTCTCCGACGTATCGATGTCGAGGCCTTTCTCCGATGTGCCGATATCGATGGATGACGAGAGGCATGGCGGAGACGACGCCTCTCTGGGCCTCTCCGACGAGGACGCCGAACACCCTCGCGAAGAGGACGAGGACGATCTCCTCGACGGCGGCTTTCGCGGCGGCGGCGGCTGGAGCAGCGCGAGCGAGGGGAGCGACGACGAGGAGGAAGCGAGCAGCGGCCAGCCGCGTGGCGACATCGATCCATCGATGTTCGAGCACCTCATGCCGGACGACGCGGCGGAGGATCGCGGCCAGCCCGTGAGGCGGCAGCTCACGCTCGACGCGGACAAGGGCTTCGGCGGGCTCGTGCTCGCCACGTGGAACGCGTCCCATTTCGGCGCGCGGAAGGACGTCAAGAACCCCGGCCTGCTCGACCTCGACGACGGGGAGGCCTTCGACGAGGCGATCTTCGCCGATGAACGGTCGACGAGCGAGCAGGACAGGTATTACAGCAGGCGAAACAAGGACAAGGAGCTCCGCGGCGAGGGCGAGAAGGACGCCAAGGCCCAGTACGTGGTGGACATGCTCGTCGGCGCGATGCGGGCGGGGCATCCGATCGACGGGCTCGTGATCCACGAGATCAACAACGGCGAGGCGTTCCAGGACGCCTTCGGGAGGGCGGCGAGAGAGGCAGGGATCGACGGCACGTACGAGCTCCACCTCGGGCCGCACCTCCACACCGGCTCGGACAGGCACGCGCAGAAGGAGCGGTATCCCGTCGTCGTGCGCACGGAGAAGCTGAAGGTCGAAGGCGTGGAGTACATCCCGACCTACAGCGCCAGAGAGAGGGGGAAACCGAGGGTCGTCGCCGGCGAGCCGGTCCGGACCACGAACGGCGGCACCGTGAAGACGCCCTCCGGCAAGTCGCGCCCCCTCATCGCGTACACGATCACGCGGAAGGACCGGCCTTCAGCGAAGCCGCTCAAGCTCGTCAACGTGCACACCAAGCCGGGCAAAGGAGGGCTCAGCACCGACGAGGGCGTGAACGATCGCCGGCCGGTATTCAACCAGGTCCAGCCAGCGTACAGGCACGCGTCGAAGGACGGCGAGCACATGTGGGTCTTCCTCGGGGACCACTACCTGGCGGGCCAGGACGTCGTCACCAGAGACGGGAAGCGCTTCGACGAGTCGCTTCCATCCGGGATGCTCAACCTCGATCCGGAGTCGAAGACGAACACGATCGAGAAGATCAACACCGATGTGGAGAACGCCCGCTGGAGGCGCAAGACGATCGAGGCCCGCCGCGCCATGGAGAGCGCGAGGAACGCCGTCACGAAGCTCTCCGGCACGAACCTCGGCAAGCGCGGGCGCGGGGCCAAGGAGCCAGAGAAGAAGGCCCCCTCCAGGGCGACGCTCGAGAACAAGCTCAAGGCCATCGAGAAGGACCTGAGGAGCCTGGAGAATCACGATACCCGCGCGGGCGCGAAGGAGGACATCAGGGCTCTCCGGCGGCGATTGGAACGGCTGAAGACCACGCTCGCGCAGAAGAACCCATCGCTCGACGACGCTCAGAAGAAGATCCTCGAGCTCAACGCCGACACCAAGGCACAGGTCTACCAGAGCCTCCGCGCCCGCGAAGAGGCGTTCGTCGCGGAGCAGAAGTCGGCCCCTCGGGCGCGGCGCGCCGGGACGTTGGGGGATCGCGCGCGGAGCCTGCGCGACGCAGCAAAGGACAAGGATGATCCGGAAGCGTCGGCGCTCCTCGAACAAGCCCGCCGGCTGGAGGAGCAAGCTGCAGAGCAGGCGAGCGGCGAGTCCAAGGAGGACCGGCGAGGCGCCTTCCTCGACAGGAAGCGGACGATGGTGGCCGACAAGGCCGTGGTCAGCTCGAGCTTCGTGGTCCGCAAACCGGCGCTCATGACCGTGCTCCCCGGAAAGAAGGGCGAGGAGCCGAAGACCGCCTTCGTCGAGAAGGACGTGCTCTACGCCAGGAGCGGCGATGGCTGGAAGGCCACGGGAGATCACTTCGCCCTCGCGCAGGGCCGGGTGCTATCGGACCATGGGGCGGTGGTCATCGTGGTCAGCGACGACCCCGAGGATCAGGAGGCGGCCGACAAGATGATGGACGCGCTCGTCCTCGAGCCGTCAGGGCTGGCGAAGACCCTGGACGAGGCCGACGACGAGTCCGAGAGCGAGCAGGATGCCGCGCCCGACTTCGAACCGGACAGCAGCAGCGACGAGGACAGCGACGACGAGGACGGCAGCGACGGCAGCGACGAGGAAAGCGACGACGAGGACGATAGCGACGAGGACAGCGACGGCGGCGGCCGGGACACCGATCCTCGGGACGACTCCGGCGATGACAGGAGCTCCGGCGAGGACTCGCCCCCTCCCAAGAGGAAGAAGCCCAACGAGCGCAGCGTCGGGAGCCTCCACAGCGCGACGATGTCGCGCACGGCGCAGCGGCAGTCCACCCCCACCCGGGCGACCACGACGAGGACCACGACCAGGCTGCAGACGAACAGGTCGAGCAAAACCGCGGCCAAGAGCAAGAAGCGCTGATCTCCCTGCGCGGTGCGCTCACCCCGGATCTGGCAGCACGCCGCCGGCCGAGATCTCCCGCCCGTCCGGCAGCTCCACGCGGGCTCCGCGCCGCGCGCACCCCGCGTCCCACATCGCCGCGGCGCCCTTTCCGTAGGTCGCCTCGCCCGCGACGACCGCGCGCCCGTGCGCCTGCAAGCACGCGGCGACGAGCTCCGCCGCGGAGGCCGTGAAGCGGTCGACCCACACGACGAGGGGCATCGTGTACGGCGCTCCCGGCCGCGCGCGGTGCTCGGCCGCGTCGCCGTCCTCGTCGATGACGGTGGCCAGCAGCGCGCCTTCGGGGAGGAAGCCGCCGGCGATCTCCACCGCGGCCTTCACGTCGCCGCCCGGATTGCCGCGCAGGTCCAGCACCAGCACCTCCATGCCGCGGGCGAGGAGCCGCCCGATCTCGCGGTGGAGGAGCGCCGGGCCGTCGATGGCGATCCGCCGCAGGGCCACGCAGCCCACGCCCGGCGCGAGGATCTCGCCGGACAGCCCGTCACCGGCGGCCCCGGGCGCGAGCGCGACGGCGACGTCCAGCGCGCCCTGCAGCGACTCGCCGACGCCCGCGCGCATCGTGAACACGTTCGTGGCGCTGGGCACCGCGATGAGGCCGAGCGGCGCGTTGAAGTTGTTGCCCGCCGTCAGCGACGCGAGGTGCGCGGCAGGCAGGAAGTTGAAGAACACGTTGGTGAACGACGCCGTCACGACGGCCGCGCCCTTGATCGTGGGGTGCATCACGCCGGGCTCGTCGCCGATGGACATCGGGATCACCGAGCCCACGGTCAGCGACGGCATCATCGAGGTGAGCACGTTCGCCGCGAAGACCGTCGCCATCGCGTTGAAGGCGACGTTGACGTACGGGATCGGCACGCCGACCGGAGGCGTCCTGCACACGTCGGGCGCCGCGATGAACTGGCCTGCTCCTCGGTTCGCGACGGGCAACATGGCGCGATCACCCGAGGTGGACCTGCTTGCCCTGCACCGTGGCCGTCTCGTCGGTCACGATGGTGGCTGTCCCGGCCTGGAGCACGGAGCTGCCCTGGACCACCGTGCGCGCCTCCTTCGCCTCGACCTCGAGCCTCGACGCGACGCGCTGGTACAGGTCCGTGGCCCGCTGGATCAGGGTCTCCGCCCAGGTCGTGACGCGCGAGGCGTGCACCGTCACCTCGGGGCTCCGGATCTCCACGCCTCGATCGGCCGAGAGGCGCAGCGTGCCCCCCTCGGCCGCGAGATCGACGTCGCCGGAGAACCGCAGCACCGCGCGCCCGGAGCCGCGCAGCACGCCGATCGCATAGAGATCGTCGCGCTTGCCGATCACGAGCAGCGCGTCGCCGACGGCCGGCTCGTACGGCGAGACGAACGCCAGCGTGGCGTAGCGCTCGGCGCCGTTCGGCAGGAGCACGAGCACGCCGTCGGCATCGACCGACAGCACCTCTGCGGGGCCCAGAGTGTCTGTCTCGACGGGGCGGAAATCGGGGGTGATCACCTCGGCTGTGGCACGCTGGCTCATGTCCTGTCCTCCTGCCGAGGCGGCGGGCGCCACGCTTCGGCCTCCAAGCGATCGACGTCGGTCCCGCGAGCGCCGGTCCGGCGCGCGCCGCTCCACGAGGCCCTCTCCGCTCGCAGCGCGTGCAGGTTCGCGCCCGAGAGGTCCGCGTCCGAGAGGTCGGCCCCTTCCGCGGCCAGGTGCGACAGATCCGCGCCGGCGAGGCGGGCTCCCCGGAACGACGCGCCGGCCGCGTGCGCCTCGGCCAGCACGGCGTCGGAGAGATCCGCGCCCGCCAGGTCGGCGCCGTCCAGCGAGGCGCGCGAGAGGACGGTCCGCCGCAGCTCGGCGCGCTGGAGGCGCGCTCCCCGGAGATCCGCCTCCCCGAAGAAGGCCAGCTTGGCCCGCGCGCCCGCGAGGCGGGCCCCTCCGAGCTTCGCGCGCAGCAGCGTCGCGCCCCGGAGATCCGCGCCCTCCAGGTTGGCCCGCGCGAGATCCGCGTCGGTGAAGTTGCTCCCCGAGAGATCGGCGCCGTGGAGGTCCGCGCCCGCGAGCTGCGCCTCGATGAACCCGCAGGCGCGCAGGGTCATGCCGGCGAGAGGCACGCTCGAGAGATCGGCGCCGGCGAGGTCGGCGCGGTCGAAGATGGCTCGTTCGAGCCGCGCCCCCGCGAGGGACACGCGCTGCAGGAGCGCCTGCTGGAGCAGGGCGCGCGTGAGGTTGGCGCCGGCCAGGCTGGCGCCGTTCAGCACCGCGCGGACGAGGCGGGCGCCCTCCAGATCGGCGTTCGACAGATCGGCGTCGAGCAGCACGACGCCCGTCAGGTCCGCGCCGGCGAGCTTCTGCCCGGCGAGCCTCGCGCCCTGCAGGTACGCGCGCTCGAGGCGGGCGCCGGTCAGGTCCGCGCCGGTGAGATCGCAGCCCGCCAGGACCGCTCCGGTGAGGTCGGCCCCGCGCAGGCTGGCGCCCCGCAGATCCGCGCCGCGCAGCGACGAGCCCGCGAGATCCGCGCCCGCGAGATCCGCGCCGGCGAGCTTCGCCGCGCCGAGGTCGGTCCCCGGCGCCGCCAGGCCCGCGGCCTCGCCGGGGCCGAAGAGCGCGCCGTCGAGCACGCACCGCGTCATGCTGGCCGGCAGGCGCGCGCCCCGCAGATCGGCCTGGACCAGCACGACGCGCTCGAGCGCCGCGCCCGACAGGTCGGCGCCGCGGAGGATCGCGCCGAACATCGACGCTCCCGTGACGCGGGCGCCTCTCAGGTCCGCGCCGGTGAGGTCCGCTCTCTGGAACGACGCCCCGTCGATCGCGCGGCCGCCGAGCGCCGCGCCGGGCAGCTTCGCCATGTCGAGCCGCGCCTGATCGAGCCTCGCGCCGTCGAGCTTCGCGTCCGTCAGATCGGCGCTGATGAGCATCGCGCCCCCGAGGTCCGCGCCGGTGAGATCCGCGCCGCGGACCCTCGCCCTCACCAGCTTCGCGCCGCGCAGGACCGCGCCGCGGAGCCGCGCCCCGCGCAGGTCGCACGCCGCGAACGACGCGCCCTCGAGGTCCGACCCGTCGAGCACGGCGTCACGCAGGACGCACCGGATCCACTCCGAGGCGGCCAGCGCCGCCCCCGAGAGCGCCGCGCCGCCGAGGTGCACGTCGACGAGCCGGGCGCGCGGCATGCGCGCGCCCGTGAGATCGCGCCCGCGCAGGTCGAACCGGGTCACCCGCTTGCCCGCGAGGCTGTCGGTCTCGCGCATGCGACGGATCAGCTCCTCGGGCGTCATGATGGATCCAGGAGGGCCCGGGCGACGTTCGCGCCGGCAAAATCGGCGTCCGCGCCCGCGGCGCCCAGGAGGACGGCCTCGAACAGGCTCGCTTGCCGGAACGACACGCGCGTGAGCGTCGCCCTCCGAAGATCCACGCCGAACAGGTTGGCGTGATCGAAGCTGGCCTGTTCGAGGCGCGCGCGATCGAAGCGGGCCCTGCGCAGATCGGCGCCCGAGAAGCGCGCGCCCGCCGCCTCCACCTCCGAGAAGCACGCGTCGTGGAAGGACGAATACCTGAAGTCCGCCTCCGCGAGATCCGCGCGCATCCACACGCTGGCCGGGCCCCGCGCGCCGTTGAGCCGCGCGCGCCGCAGCCGCGCGTCCGAGAGGCCCGAGCGCCCGAGCTCGGCGTCGGTGAAGTCGGCGGCGTCGCCGGTGATCTGCGTCAGCATGCACCGGAGCAGGCGCGCGCCGACCCACACCGACCCTTCGAGCCGCGCGCCCTCGAGCAGGCACTGCGTGAGCGCGGCGCCCGCGAGCCGCGCCCCGGTCAGGCGCGCGCGCTGGAGGAGCGCCCGCTCCCCCACGGCCCCCTCGAGATCGGCGCCTTCCAGATCGATCTCCTCGGCAAAGACGCCGTCGAGCCGCGCCCTCGTGAGCCGCGCGCCCCCCGCCCGCGCGCGCGCGAGCTGCGCCTGCGTGAGGTCGGCCCCGGAGAGATCCGCGTCGCCGAGCTGCGCCTCGGCGAGCACGGCCTGCCGCAGGCTCGCGCCCGCGAGGCGCGCGCCGCGGAGATCCGCGCGCGCGAGGAGCGTCCCGTCGAGGCGCGCGCCCTCGAGGTCCGCGCCGCGCAGATCGCGGCCGGACCAGTCGCGCCCGGAGGCGTCGCCCCCCCGCGAGGGCGTGTCCGCGCCCTCCGCCGCCTCCGGCTCCCCGCCCGGAACGCCGCGCAGCCGGGGATCGCGCAGCGCCGCCTCGAGCGCCGCGAGCCCGGGGACCGCCGCGCCGGACGCCCGCGCCTCGAGCGCGAGGCCGCGGAGCTGCGCGAGGCGCCTCGCGAGCACGGGCCGGATCCTCGCGTCCGCCAGGGGCGCCTCGGCCGGCGGCGGCGCGGCGGGCGAGGGGGCGCCGGCCAGCGCGGCGGCGACCCTGGCGGGCAGATCGAGGCCGCGCCGCCCGGTGTGCGCGCCGGCGGCGGTCACCGCGCGGGCGATCGCCGACCGCAGCCCGGGCGGCAGCGTCGCGAGCGTCTCGTCGAGCTGCGCGGCGAGCCGCGGGTCGACGGGCTCCTCCGGCGCCGCCGGGCCGGGATCGGCCGCGGCCCACGCGTCGCCGAACGAGGCCGGCACGCTCTCCTTCACCGGATCGCGCTCGAACGCCTCGAGCGCCGCGCGGTAGTGCGCCTCGGGCTCTTTGGGGCTCGCCATCGGCTCGGAGGCGAACAGCACCGTGCGCACGCCCCGGAGCTCGGCGTCGGACACGGCATCGACGCCGCGCCACACGAGCGAGAGGCGGAGGATATCGAGGTCGGCGAACAGCGTATCGAGGACCATCGGCACCTCGCGGAAGCGACCGGCGGTGTCCATCAGGAAGGCGCGCACGCGCAGGCCCGGGAGCGCGCTCTCGAAGAGCACGCGGTCGGGGTGGAGGTTCGCGAACGACAGCGCCTCGTCGCCGCGGAGGAAGGGGACTTGCTGGTCGCGCGGCGCCGCGTTGAAATGGCCGAGGTCGAAGTCTTCCGCGTGGTACGGAGCGCGCTCCCTCCGCCACGCCGGGCCGTACGCGGCGCCGAGCTTCCGGGCGCGCTCGGGCCAGCGCGACGAGATCGGGCCGAACCCGGCGGGCGCCGGGCGATCGCCGCGGCTCTTGATGGGCTCGCCCGGAGACTCGATGTTGGGCAGCTCCGGGGTGTCCAGCCCCTTGCCCACCGGGTTCGCCGCGTGGCGCGGTCCGCCGAACGCGTGCGTGTACGCGACCGGCATCTTCACGAAGCGGGCCGGGTCCGAGGGGTAGTCTCCGAGGACGCCCGACACCCAGGTCCGCGGACCGACGACCTCCAGGACCTTCGAGAAATCGCCGACCGTGAAGCGGACAGGGCACGACGCCACGGGGCGGCCGGAGGGCGCGTGGCACGTGCCGAGGAGCAGCAAATCGGCGAGCGGCTTGAAGTCCGCGAAGTCGCCGGGATACACGATGTCACCGGAGAGGGCGTCGTCCTCCGGCCGGTGGCGCTCGGCCGACAGGGGCTCCTGCACGAGCCGCGGATCCCCCTCGGGCAGCGCGGCGGGGGCGCCGTGCACGAGCTCGAACGTGCCGCGCACGATGAGCGTGGCCTCCGGCTGCGGCGGGCGCCGCGACGAGGGCTTCACGCCGAAGGCGAGGGGCGTCAGGTTCTTGATCTTCATGCGCCGGACCCGGGGGGGGCGCCGTCAGAGGAAGCTGTGCTGCGCGCCCACCTGGGTGTGGGTCGTGCCCGTGGCGAGCCGCTGCGCCGCTGCCTGGATCTTCTTCGGCGTGATCTCGTAAGTCGCGTCCAGATCGACCGAGATGCCGGCGCCGATGTTGACCTCGATCTTGCCGGCGATGCAGATGTCCATCATCAGCGCGATCGTGATGTCGAGCACCGTCCCCATCGTGATCGACTGCTCGCTCCCGATCGTCAGCTCCGTGACGTCGCCCGAGACGATCTCCGTCTCGGTGCCGATGATCGTGGATACCGTGTTTCCGATGGTCGTGTCCTTGATCGACGGGCACACCGTGGTGCTCGTCATCGACGACGCCGTGGTCGTGTCGGTCATCGAGGTGACGGTGGTGGTGCTCGTCATCGACGTGGCCTTCGTCGTGCTCTCGATCGCGCCGGCGCACTCGGTCGTGTCGCGCATGGTCGTGGCGGTGGTCGTCGACTCGATGACGTCGGCCCAGGTCTCGTCCTTGATCGACGGCACCGGCAGCGCCGAGGAGCCGGTGTACGACTCGATCGACCGCGCCCACGTCCGATCCGTGATGCGAGGGTTCTCCTTGCCCTTCGCGGGCGCCGCGCTCCCGGTGATGCTCTCCTTGAGGTTGCCCGAATAGACGTCGTGCGTGTCGCCGTGGTACGTCGTGAACACGTCGCCTTTGATGCTCTCCTCGATCACGCGCCACGTACCGTCGTAGTTCTGCACCCAGCGGATCTCGCTGCTGCCCTCGAACGTGATGCCCGTCTCCGAGACGTGCCCGCCCGAGACGTCCCAGCCGGAGTCGTGGTCCTGCCGGCCGCGAACCAGCATGCGGTAATTGCCCTGCACGACCTCGACCTTGTCGCCGCGGGTCGTCGTGATGCGGTTTCCGTCGGAGTGGTCGCGCCAGCCACCCTTGGTGTGGAGCTTCGCCGTCTCCGCCTTTCGCTCCGCGACCGGGGTGAACTGAGGGCAGCCGTCACGCACGCGGTCGTCGTCCACGAACGACGTGACGAGCGCCGCGAGGTCCTCGCCGGAGGCGCGCGGCGCGCCCGGGCTCGCGGCGATGGACGGGTCCTTCACCGCGCCGAGGCGCAGATACGACGTCATCGCCTCGGTTTCGCTCGCCGCGTTGTTGAAGTTCGGCGCCTCGATGAGGATGTACTTGCCGCTGACGCCTTCGCCCTCTCTCTGGCCCATGCGCGCTAGGAGACCGAGGGGGACATCGCTTGTCAAGGGCGCGCGCCCCCGTCGCGGCGCCTTGCTCCCGGCGGCGCCGAGGTGGAGCGCGACCGGCTCGCCACGGCCTGCGGGGCGCGCGCGACGGCGCGCCGCAGGCCCGAGCGTTCACTCCTCGCAGAGCTCGAAATGCGTTTGCCTCGCGTCCAGGGACGCGGCGCGTCGCTCGGCGGCCTCGAGCAGCGTCGGGCTGGCGCCGAAGAGCGAGCCCGTCCCCGGCCAGTACAAGGTCGAGCCCGATTCACACAGGGTCACGAGCACGGGCCCTTCGGGCAACGAGCTCGATTCGCCTCGTTCGACCACGGCGATATAGCTGAGCCGGCTGCGGGGCGAGCCGCGAAACATGCGGAGCACCTCGGCGTGATAGGTCAGCCGATCTCCATCGGCGGTAGACGCTCGCTCGACCTTGATGTGCCGAACGAGCGCGGTGACCGGGGTCTGCGCCATGGCCGTCCTCAGCCCTTCGAGCTCCAGCGCCGCGCGCGACGCCGGCGCGTCGACGGCTGGCGCTGGCGCGCTGGCTCGACGAGGCGCCGGGGGCATCGGCGAGACGGCGGGAGGCGCGTCGATGGACGGTTCGTCAACGGACGGTCCGGCGACAGGAGACGGGTGGGCAGCGCGCTCGTGAGCGGCGGGGTCCTCGCCGGCGGCCTCGGCCATGGGAGAGTTCGTGGCGCATGGTCGACCACATGACGCTCCCATGAGCACGGTGAGCAGCGCCCATCGCGTCAGGCTCATCTCCTCGACAGCCTACCACGTCCGGCGGTATCCCGGGGACCATTCAAGGCGGGACGCGGTGATCAGCTCGCGCTGGGGTCGGCGACGCGGCCGACGAACAGGACGCTGCCCGTCGCGTTGTCGCGAATGAGGAACAGGAAGGGATTCACGAGCGCGAGCGACGCCGGCGGGGGCGCCGACTCGTCGCCGACGATGACCGCGGTCGCGGCCGCCGCCTCGGTGCCGGCCTCGTTCACGCCGACGAACGCCTTGTGGAGGACGTCCTGGATGTAGGGCCGTCCCGTGGCGTTGATCCCGGTGAAGTCCGCGGCGCCGGACGTGAACGCGATCTCCATCCCCATTTCCTTCAGCGTGTCCTTGAGGCTCAGCGTGTATTCGAACTTGAACCTGGGCATCGTGGTGTCGACCTGGTGCTCGCTCATCGCGCCGACGATGCCGTCGACCTTCGCCGCGTCGAGCGACGCCTCGAACGTGTCGAGCGTGCCCTCCTCCGGCAGGAGGAGCACCATCGACAGCTCGTTCCCGTCGTAGGGCATCGCGACCGCCTGGTAGCCGTCGCCCTCGGCGTACGGCATCTCCAGGCTGCCGTGCATCAGGGGCACGGTCACGTCGGTCCCGTCGGCCTTCACGAACCGGCCGTCCTCCGTCGCGGTGGGCTCGAACGGGGTGCGCCACGCCGCGTTGAAGTAGATGGCGTTCGTGAGGATCAGCACCGTCTCGGGGGTGATCGCCTCGACGGGCACCAGATCTTCGATCTTGCCCTCGGTCTGCTCGCTGACCCAGCCGTTGACGAGATCGACCGCCTCCCGCGGGTGCCCCACGAAGTCCACGACGCGCATGCCAGCGCCGTAGT
The DNA here is from genome assembly GCF_051369805.1 of Sorangium sp. So ce1036. Lineage (NCBI taxonomy): Bacteria > Pseudomonadati > Myxococcota > Polyangiales > Polyangiaceae > Sorangium > Sorangium sp. So ce1036. The sequence continues at coordinate 9,533,417 of NZ_JBBMOX010000001.1, read as the reverse complement.
TCAGCGCGAGCGTGTCGAGGAAGGGCGCCTCGAACGGGTAGCCGATCTGCCCCCAGAGCGCGTTCACGACGTGGAGGCGGAAGCCCTCTCCGTCGGCGCCCTGGGCGCCCTGACCGCGGCTCTCGAGCTCCTGGTCGAGCCAGTTGAGCGCCGGGTGGAGCCTGTCCTGCCCGAGGTCGAAGCGCATCGTGTCGGCCATGGCCGTCTCGGTCTCGCCCTTCGCGCCGGCCCATGTCATCGCGAGCGCCGTCGAGATGCTGTAGGGCGAATAGAAGACGTTGCCCGGCTCCTTCCGGAGCTGCTGGTAGAGGTCGAGCGCGAACGCGGAGTTGCCCGCGACGAGCGCGGTCCTGTCCTCCGGAGGCACGTCCGGGGTCGAGATGCGCTGTTTGTCGGAGGCGACCACGCATCCGGGTTTGTCCCCGTCGCGGCACGCCTCGCCCCCGGGATCGGGGCTCGGGTCTTCGTTCGGCTCGGTGGACATCTCGCAACCGAGGATCGCGGCCAGAGACAGGAGGAAGGGCGGAGCGCAGGTTCGAACGGTTCGCAGCATGCCGCTCCGCCGAGCATTCGCCGTGCCGCGCCGGCCCCCGAGCCCGGGGTCCTGCGTCTCCGAGGCGGTACGCGCGGGGCGTCCGAGCCGCCGCGCGCCGCGCGCGCCCGGACCCTGACATCCGGCGAAGGCGCTGGCCCGGTCTGGCACACGATGCCCCCTCCGCTTCGCGCTCCCGCCGCCCACGGCACAGGCCGGCGCCACCGTTGCGGTTGCATCACCGTTCCTTACAAAGACGGCATGGGCAAGGCCCACATCCACGGCACGACGGCGGCGCCGGCGAAGCTCACCTCGGACCTCACCCGCTGCGATCAGGAGCCCATTCATGTCCCGGGCGCCATCCAGCCGCACGGCGCGCTGCTCGTCCTCGACGAGCCGGATCTCACGATCACGCAGGCGAGCGAGAACGCCGGCGAGCACCTGGGGCAGCCGCTCGAGCGCGTCCTCGACCAGCCGCTCTCGGCCGTGCTCGGGGAGGCGTCGGCGGCCGAGGTGCGGGCGGCGCTCGACGGGGATCGCTGGAAGGAGCTGAATCCGCTCGCCATCGCCGCGCGCGGCCGGCGCTTCGACGGCATCGTCCACCGTCACGCCGGGGCCACGATCCTCGAGCTCGAGCCGATCCTCCCGACCGCGACGGAGGCCACCGTGCATCACCCGCTGCGGCGGGCGCTCCTTCGCGTGCAGTCGGCGGGGACCCTCGACGACCTCTACGAGGCCGTCGTGCAGGAGGTGCGGCGCTTGGCCGGCTTCGAGCGCGTGATGCTCTATCAGTTCGACGACGAGGGGCACGGCGCCGTGATCGCGGAGTCCAGGGAACCCTCGCTCGAGCCGTACCTCGGCCTGCATTACCCCGCCTCCGACATCCCGCGGCAGGCGCGCGCGCTTTACCTCGCGAACCCGCTCCGCATCATCCCCGACGCCCGCTACACGCCGGCGCGCCTCGTCCCCGGCGCGAGGCGAGAGCGCGCGGCGCCCCTCGACCTCAGCTTCGCCGTCCTGCGCAGCGTCTCGCCGGTGCACCTCGAATACATGGCCAACATGGGGGTGCTCGCCTCGATGAGCGTCTCGCTCCGCGTGCATGACGGCCTCTGGGGGCTCATCAGCTGCGCGAACCACAGCGGGCCTCGACGGCTGCCTTACGAGCTCCGGTCCGCCTGCGAGGTGCTGGGGCTCCTGACCTCGCTCGAGATCGCCGCGTTCGAGGATCGCGAGGCGGCCGCCCGGCGCGACGCGCGCCGCCTTCCCCTCTCGCTCCTGGTCGACACGATGCGCTCCGGCGACGATGTGCTCGAAGGGCTGCTCGCCCGCCCGGCAGAGCTCCTGGCCCTGGTGGGGGCAGAGGGGGCGGCGGTGGTCCGGGCGGGCGATGCGCGGACGTGGGGCCGTACCCCGCCGCTGCCGTTCGTGATGGCCCTGGCGGACTGGCTGGACCAGCGCCCGGATGCATCGCTGTTCTCGACCGCGTCCCTCGCCGCGATGCTCCCGAGCGCCCTCCCGGTCAAGGACGTCGCGAGCGGGCTCCTCTCGTTCGGGTTGCCCGGGGCCGAGCATCGACGCCTCCTGTGGTTCCGGCCGGAGATCGTGCAGACGGTCCGCTGGGGAGGGGATCCGCGAGAGCCGGTCGAGACCGACCCTCACATGCGTATCCACCCGCGCCGGTCGTTCGCGCTGTGGAAGCAGGAGATGCGCTTGCGCTCGCGCCCCTTCAGCGCGTCCGACATCGAGGCTGCGGAGGATCTCCGGCGGTACGCGGTCGAGATCGACCTGGAGCGGCAGGTCGAGCGCGCGCAGCGGGCCGTGCGCGCGCGCGACGATCTCGTGGCGGTGGTCTCGCACGACCTCAAGAACCCGATCGGCGTCATCCAGATGCAGGCCGCCCTGCTCTTGCGCGCGGCGGGCCCTCATGACGAGCCGCAATCGCGCCGCCTCCGCGCTCTGGCCGAGCGTATCCAGCGCTCGGTCGATCGAATGAACGCGCTCGTCCACGGCTTGCTCGACCTGGCGAAGATCGAGTCGGGGCGGTTCGTGCTCGAGCGTCGGCCCGAGCCGACGCGGGAGCTCGTCGAGGAGGCGCTGCTCGCGATGCGCCCGCTGGCGGAGTCCAGGCGGATCACGATCGCCGAGCATGTCGTCGAGACCCCGCGCGTGGAGGCCGACCGCGAGCGGATCTTCCAGGTGTTCTCGAACCTCGTCGGCAACGCGATCAAATTCACGCCCGAGGGCGGCGCTGTCACGGTGGAGGTCGCGCTGGAGCGGGACGGGGTCCGCTTCACGGTCGCCGATACGGGCCCGGGGATCCCTGCCGATCGGCTCCCGCACGTGTTCGAGCGGTACTGGCGAGCGCCCGGGGAGCGGTCCGCGGGCACGGGCCTCGGCCTTTACATCGCCCATGGGATCGTCGAGGCGCACGGCGGGCGGCTCTGGGTCGAGTCGACCGTCGGCGTCGGCACCCGGTTCACGTTCACGTTGCCCCTCTCGTCATGAGCCCGCTTGAGCTCGGCGAGGCATCCTGGTTCCATCGAGATGCCATGAGCGGTGCCGCGCCACGCCGGTGGATCCCACGATGGCTCGCCGCGCTCGCGATCGTGCCCTGCGCGTGCCACGGCCCCGCAGACGCTCCAGCGAGCAGGCCGGCCCCCGCGCGCGACGGCGCCGCGCCCCGTCCGCACGACAGCTCCGCGCCCGGCCCACGCGACAGCGCCGCGCCCGGCCCGGCGCAGCCCGGCCCCGCGCCTCCGCCGGCCGCCGCCCCGCCCACGAGCGCGCGGGCCGCTCCGACGCCGTGGCCTCCGGCGAGGCCGCAGGGCATCGAGTCGGACTGGTGCATCGACGGGGTCGACGCGCTCGACGAGGAGACCTGTTATGTGCTGCCGGACGCGCCGACCCGCACCCTGCTCATCTATCTTCACGGGATCGTCCCGCCGGGGAAGCAGAGCCCGCAGAAGACCAATTTCGAGACCGTCGTGGCGCGCGCCTCCCGCCGCGCCGGCGTCGCTGCGCTGATGCCGCGCGGCAAGGTCGGCCTCGCGCCCCGGGGGTTCGCGCGCTGGTGGGGCTGGCCGACGGGCGACTCGACGTACCGGGAGCACGCCGCCGGGTTCGTGGCGGCGTTCGCGGAGAAGCGGCGCAAGCTCGAGGAGCTGATCGGCGCGCCGTTCTCGCGGGTGTACGTCGCCGGCTCCTCGTCGGGCGCGTTCTTCGCCGCCGCGCTCGCGCTGCGCGGCGGCATCGACGCCGACGGGTTCGGCGCGATGTCCGGCGGGGGAGGCCGCGCGACGCAGGAGCTCCCGGCGCTCGAGCCCAGGCCGTTCTACATCGGCTTCGGCTCGCACGATGCGGCCGGCCGCTCGGCCCGCGCCCTCGCCGACGTCCTGCGCGCCGCGCGCTGGCCCGTGCGCGTCGCCGAGCACCCGGTCGGCCACGGCGCGAAGGAGGTCTACCTCGATGAGGCCTTCGCCTTCTGGCGCGAGCACGAGGGTCGATGAGACTCTTCAGGATCGCGAAGCGCTCGCCGGCCTGGGGCGGCCGGGCGCGCGGGGGCGGGCCCTCGCGCCCGGGGGCCTCGTCCCGAGCGCCTCGCGCACGGACGTGGCCGTGGCGGCGCGCGCGATCCATCGATCGAGCTTCGCCGGGTCGGTGCAGGCCCGGATGCGCGCCTCGTCGTCCCGTGAGGGCGAGAGCCCGCGTGCTCGCAGCAGCGTCATCAGCGCTTGTTGCCGGCCCTCGGCCCGGCCCTTGGCCTCGCCCTCGGCCCGTCCCTCGGCCCGGCCCTTGGCCTCGCCCTCGGCCCGTCCCTTCTTCCGTCCCTGCGCTTCGAGAAAGAGGCGGAGCTTCCTGGCCGCGGGGGTTTCGGGGATCTTGTCGGGGTTCATCGAGGCCTCCCTGAGGAGCGCCAGCATGCGCTCGCTGAGCACGGACAGGATCGCACGCTGCTGCGCGCGTCGCAACGCGGGGGGCAGCCGCTCGGTCAGCTCGAACGCCCGCTCGACGACGGCGCGCGCCCTGGGGCCGTGGCGGTGCTGCATGGCCCACGCCGCGAAGAGCGCGAGCTCCGGGTGGCGCTCGTCGAGGAGCGCCTTGCTCTCGGCGGCGCCGAGGTGCAGCACGACCGGCTTGAGCTGGAGCACCGTGCCGAGGCGCGTGCGCACGCACGCCACGCGCTCGGCCCAGCGGGCGACGGCGCGGCGGGCGGTGATGACGAGCATGTCGCCGGCCACGCCGGTCTGATCGTGGAGCAGGCTGGCCGCGAGCGGCCATCGGCGGCGCTTGGCCGGGTCGACGCCGCGCTGCAGCTCGACCAGGACCCAGCGCCGCCGGCCCCCGCGGTAGACGAGATCCAGCCGCAGCTCGGCGGGCTTGACGAAGCGGAGCGTGGCGTCGGACGGCTTGAGGCTGCGCGGCAGCTTCACGCCGGTGAGCGCGGAGACGAGCGCGCCGAGCAGCCCGGGCTGCTCGCGCAACGCGACGATCAGGACCTCGTGCGACGTGCCCGGCACGACGCTGTGACTACGACGGGAGGAGGGGAGTCGGCCAGTTTTTTTTCTTCTACCTCTCTACCTCTTCGCACGCGGACATGGCCTGTTGCGCCTCGCCGCATGCAGAAATCGAAATGGGCGACGAGGTCTGCCTGTAATGGGTTATTCCGGACCTGACGACCCAATGGCGCCCTTTGGCGGCTTCAAGCTGTCGGGGGTTGGACGCGAGCTCGGCGCTGCCGGCGTGCACGCCTCCACATCGGCCCGGCCACCGGGCGCGCTGGCTACTCACCCGTCGCGGCCGGCTGACGCGCGCGGATCTCGGCCAGCACGGCGTCGATCCGGGCGCGACGGTCGGGACGGGCGCGCGCGCGGGCCCGCTCGAGCGCGGGGATGGCGCGGTCGCCCAGCGCCAGGAGCCCCTCGCGCGCGGCGCGCGAGACCGCCGCGTGCGGGTGCGCGAGCCTGTCGGCGATCTCGTCCACCGCCCCGAGATCACCGCCGAAACAGAGCACGCGCACGGCGAGGCGGACGGTGGTGGGATCGGGATCGCCGAGGAGCGCGCGGGTCGCGCGCAGGTAGCGATCGCGCGGGGCCAGCCCGCGGGGACCGCCGCGGCGAGGTCGCGGAGGTCGTCCTCGCCCTCGCCCTCGCGGCGCGCCAGCGCCTGCGCGGCGGCGTGCGCCGCCGCGGGATCCGACGACGCGAGGAGCTCGCGCAGCGACGACAGCGGCGGCCGCAGCGCCTCCAGCGAGAGCAGGCGAGCTTCCGCCTCGAGCAAGGGTTCGGTCGTGTGCATCGCAGGAGGCCTCGGTTATACCGGGGAGCGCGGAAGACGAGCTCTCCCTTTCGGCGGCGAGCGCCGCGGGCCGGGACGTGGTTCGTCGGCGCTGCCGCTCGTGCTGCGCTATCCCGACACAGGCCCGACGCGCGTGCGGGCCAATCCTCTCTGCGGCCCCTTCGGCCGCTCGGGCCGAGCGCTGGATTCGCTCCCGAGCACGGCGTGCAATGCAGTCTGGAGCGCATGCACCGGACGACGACACCTGCTGAGCCTGGCAAGATCGTGGTCGTGTACGTCGTCCACGGTGGAAGCGCTCGAACGGGCCTGTCCATGCGCTTTCAATCGTAGACGCCCCCGACGAGGCCAGATTACGCTTCGCGCGTGTCGAGCCGCAGCAAGGAGGATCCGCGCTCCCCGACCGGGGGCGCTCCCAGCGAGGGCCGCGGCGCCGGCGACGGCGCGCAGGCCCTGCTCACCCGCCGCCGCTTCCTCGCCGGCACGGGGCTCACGGCCGCGACCTCCGTGGCCATCGAGGCGTGCAGCCCTGGCGAGCCGCAGGCGCCGCGCGGCCAGGGCAAGGGGACCGAGGTCCTCGGGCCCGATCGCGTGCCCATCACCCTGCAGGTCAACGGCGTGGAGCGGAAGCTCACCGTGGACCCCCGCGCCACGCTCGCCGACGCCCTCCGCGTCGACCTCGGGCTCACCGGGACCAAGGTGGTGTGCGATCGCGGCGCCTGCTCCGCCTGCACGGTGTGGCTCGACGGCACCCCCGTGTGCTCGTGCATGACCTTCGCGCTCGACGCGGTCGGGCGCGCGGTCGTCACCGTCGAGGGGCTCGCGCGCGGCGGCGCCCTGCACCCCGTCCAGCAGGCGTTCATCGAGCACGACGCCGCGCAGTGCGGCTTCTGCACCCCGGGCATGGTCATGAGCTGCGCCGCGCTGCTCCAGCGCAACCCGTCGCCGACCCTCGACGACGTGCGCGCGGCCACGAGCGGCAACCTCTGCCGCTGCGGCACCTACCCCAAGGTCTTCGAGGCGACCCTCGCGGCGGCGCGGGGCGGCGCGCGGCCGCCCCAGGGGCCGGCCGACGGGCGGAAGGAGGGCTAGCCATGGACGACGAACAGCGCACGGTGCGGGTCCCGACCGGCATCGTCCACCCGGGCGGCAGCGAGGTCACCGAGCGCCAGCGCTCCGTGCCCGCGGACGAGCCGCCGCCCTGGCCCGTGAACGCCGCGCTCTCCGCGGTCGGCAAGCGCACGCCGAGGCTCGACGGCCGGCTCAAGGTCACCGGCGGCGCGACCTACACCGCCGACGTGCGGCTCCCGGGCATGCTCTTCGGCCGCGCCGTCCGCTCGCCGCACCCGCACGCGCGCGTGCGCGCCGTCGACGTCTCCGCGGCCGAGCGGCACCCCGGCGTGCGCGCGGTCCACGTGCTCGAGCGGCTGCGCGGGAGCGCCGTGCTCCGCGATCCCTCGAAGGAGCTCCCCTCGAAGTACCCCGTGGTGCGCTACGCCGGCCAGCCCGTCGCCGCGGTCGCCGCCGTGACCCAGGCCGACGCGGACGAGGCGGCGCGGCTCATCCGGGTCGAGTACGAGCCGCTGCCGTTCGTCGTGGACCTCGACGAGGCGCGCGCGCCGGGCGCGCCGCGCGTGTTCCCGGGGCCCGCGGACCAGGCCGCGACCGCGGGCGGCGGCGGCGGGCCCGCGGGCGTGCCCCAGAGGGGCAACGTGCGCGGCCCGATGAAGAGCGGCCCGCTCGGCCCGCCGCGCGGCGACGTGCAGAAGGGCCTCGCCGAGGCCGACGTCCGGGTCGAGGGCACCTACCGCACCCAGGTGCAGACCCACTCGGCCCTGGAGCCCCACGGCGTGGTGGCCGACTGGAAGCCCGAGCTCCTGACCGTGTACGCGTCCACCCAGGGCACGGGCACCGTGCGCGACGAGCTCGCCGAGGTGTTCGGCCTGCCCAAGAGCCGCGTCCGGGTCGTCACCGAGTTCATGGGCGGCGGCTTCGGCGCCAAGTTCGGCATCGGCAACTACGGGGCGCTCGCGGTGCACCTCTCGAAGAAGGCCGGCGCGCCCGTGCGGCTGATGCTCGACCGCAAGGAGGAGCACGTCGCCGGCGGCAACCGCCCCAGCTCGGTGCAGGAGCTCCGCATCGGCGCCAGGAAGGACGGCACCCTCACCGCCATCCACCTCGTCTGCCACGGCACCGGCGGGACGGGCACGGGCTCCGGCGCCGGCGGGCCGGCCAAGAACCTCTACCCGTGCCCGAACCTGCTCGTCGAGGAGAGCGACGTGTTCACCCACGCGGCGCCGGCCGCGGCGTTCCGCGCTCCGGGCCACCCGCAGGGCGCCTTCGCCCTGGAGCAGGCGATCGACGAGCTCGCGGAGAAGCTCGGGATGGACCCGGTCGCGCTGCGCGACAAGATCGACGTCGACGAGGACCAGGGCGGCCGCAACGTCGACAGCGCGGCGCGCCGCGTGGAGCGACGGATCGGGGCCGAGAAGATCGGCTGGTCGCGCCGGCGGCCGCCCGGCTCCGACCCGGGCCCGGTGAAGCGCGGCCTCGGGATGGCGCAGTCGATCTGGTACCGCATCGTCGACCTGGACGCCTCGTGCGAGGTCCGCGTGGTGCGCGACGGGTCGGTGGAGCTGCGCTCGGCGGTGCAGGACATCGGCACCGGCATCCGCACCGCGCTGGCCCAGGTCGTGGCCGAGGAGCTCGGGCTCCGGCCCTCCGACGTCCACGTGCGCATCGGCGACACGGAGTTCCCGTCGGGCGTCGCCTCGGGCGGGAGCAAGACCACGGGCTCGATGACCCCGGCCGCGCGCAACGCGGCCCACCAGGTGCGCAGGCGCTTCCTCGCCGAGGTGGCGGCCGCGCTCGGCGAAGAGCCCGAGGCCCTCGCGCTGCGCGACGGCAAGGTCGTGGTGTCGAGCGACGGCGGCCGCTCGCTCTCGTTCCGGGCCGCCGCGGCGAAGCTCCGGACCGAGCAGATCGCCGCCACCGCGAGCCGCCCCGAGGACTACGGCGGCTTCGCCACGGGCCGGCCCCGGGGCGGCATCGGCATCGGCGGCTGCGGCGGGGTGCAGTTCGCGGAGGTCAGCGTCGACACCGAGACCGGGATCGTCCGGGTGGAGCGGGTCGTGGCGGTGCACGACTGCGGCCGGCCGATCAACCCGCTCGCGCTGGAGAGCCAGATCAACGGCGGCATCCTCCAGGGCATCTCGTACGCGCTCTACGAGGACCGGGTGCTCGACCGCCGCGCCGGGCGGATGCTCAACACGAACTTCGAGCAGTACAAGATCCTCGGCGCCCGCGAGACGCCGAGGATCGACGTCACGATCCTGGAAGAGTACCACGGCCGGAGCTCCACGGACGCGGGCGGCATCGGGGAGCCGGCCACGGTGCCCACGGCGGCCGCGGTCGCCAACGCCGTCTACAACGCCACGGGCGCGCGGGTGCGCGAGCTGCCGATGACGCCCGCGCGGGTGCTCGAGGCGCTCGCCCGGAAGGAGGCGCGATGAACCGGTTCGCATGGGTCAACCCGGGCTCGGTCGAGGAGGCCGTCGCCGCGCTGGGCGCGAGGGCGGCGCTCAAGGCAGGCGGCGTCGACCTGATGGACCTGCTCAAGGAGCGGCTGATCGCGCCCGAGCGCCTGGTCAACCTGCGCGCGATCCCCGGGCTCGACGGCATCGAGGAGCGCGCGGACGGGCTGCACATCGGCCCGCTGGCCACGCTCGCGCGCCTCGCGGAGGCGCAGGCCGTGCGCCTCCGCTACCGCGCGCTCGCCGAGGCTGCGGGCCGCGCCGCCACGCCGCAGATCCGCAACGTGGCCACCGTCGGCGGCAACCTGCTGCAGCGGCCGCGCTGCTGGTATTTCCGCAGCGAGGACTTCCTGTGCAAGAAGAAGGGCGGGGCGCGCTGCTTCGCGCAGGACGGCGAGAACGCCTACCACGCCTTCCTCGGCAACGCGGTGTGCGCCGCGGTGCACCCGTCGGCGATGGCGACCGCGCTGCTCGCGCTCGGCGGGAAGCTCCGCATCGCGGGGCCGCGGGGCGAGCGCGAGGCGCCGCTCGATGGGTTCTTCGTGACGCCGGAGCAGGACGTGCTGCGCGAGCACGCGCTCGGCCCGCAGGAGATCATCACCGAGGTGGTGGTGCCGCCGCCCGCGCCGGGGGCGAGCTCGGCCTACCTGAAGCAGGGCGAGAAGGAGTCGTACGACTGGCCGCTCGCCGAGGTGGCCGTGCTGCTCGAGCGCGAGGGCGGGCGGTGCCGACGGGCGTCGATCGTCCTCGGCGCGGCGGCGCCGGTGCCGCACAGGGCGCGGGCGGCCGAGGCGGCGCTCGCCGGCAAGGCGGTCGACGAGGCGGCCGCGCGCGCGGCCGCCCGGGCCGCGGTGGAGGGCGCGACGCCGCTCGCGGACAACGGGTACAAGGTGACGATCGCCGAGGTGATCGTGCGGCGGACGATCCTCGCGGCGGCCCAGGGGGGCGGGACATGATCGACGACAGGGCGAAGGGCGGAGTCGGCGACGGGGCGGAGGCGCCGGCGGGCGAGGGCCCCGGTCCGGGCGCGGCCGAGCGGCCGCCGGTCGTGTGCAGGAAGCTCCGGACCAAGGTGGCCTTCGGCTCGATGCACCCCGGCCTGCGCGACTGGCGCTACGGCGCGTCGAGCACGGCCGTGTACTGGTGCCTCGCGACCCTGGAGACCGCCGGGCCGGACGACGGCTACGCGCACCCGCACTGCTGCTGCGCGGGCCGCTCCTGCTTCGTGGCGCCGGCGGACGACGGCGCCGACGAGCGCGCGCCGATCGCGTGAGGCGGGCGCCGGGGGAGCCCGGCGCGGCTGGTCACGCGCGCTCCGGCGCGGCGCGACCCGCTGGACTCGCGGGCTCCTGCGATCAGAGGAACTCGCAGAGATACCCTGACGGCAGCGACACCCTGACGTCGAAACCGCTCTTGCCGGGCACCTCGAACGAGGTCCCCGCCGGGTAGGCGCGCCACTCCGGCGAGCCGTCCAGGCGGATCGCGAGCTCGCCCGCGACGACGGTCATCCGCTCCGGCGCGTCCGTCGAGAAGTGGTATTCGCCGGCGTCGATGACGCCCATCGTCTGCCTTCGCCCGTGGCGCTCGAAGCCGAGGCTCTGGACATTGCCGTTGAAGTAGCTGTTGTGCTTGAGCATGGCGCCCTCCTACCGCGTCCCTCCCTGAGAGACCAGCGCCGCCGCGCCCGCTCGCGCGAGCGCGGCGCCGGCGCGAACGCCGGTGAGGAGCGCACGGGCGCGGCGCGCGGAGGGGGGCGGGCGCGGCCGCCGGCCGGACGGCGCGGCGGCGCGGCCGCGGCGGTGTGCGGCGGACGAGCAGGCAATGGGCAGCGACAGCGCGCCGGGGCGGCTCGGCCTCGCGACGCGCGCGCACGCCCCGCACGGCCTCTCTCTTGCCTTGCACGGGCGCAACCCAGCGCAGAGCGACAGGGAGCGCGCGAGGGCACAGGAGCGCGCGAGGGCGGCGAGCCTGTTCGACCGCGCATGAGCGCGCCTGTCCTCGAGGGAGCCACAGGACAGGCTCTCCATTGGCGGATGGGAGCAAGAGGGAACGAGACACGAGCAAGGAGAAAGGCAATGAACGGAGTCGTGCAGTTCGTCCGGCGGGCGACCTTGCCTGCCGCCGGCCTCGGCGTCGCGCTGGCGCTGGCCGGAGATGCGAGCGCCCAGGCCGTGAAGGTCGTCTGGGCGAGCAACACCTACGAGAGCGACGAGCACTGCGATCCGCAGAGCAAGATGCTCGGGGGCGAGCAGCTCAACCGCGGTTATGCGCTCTACTCGACCAACCGCAAGTACCAGCTCATCCTGCAGGACGACGGCAACCTCGTGCTGTACCGGGTCCCGTCGCAGCCCCTGTGGGCCAGCGGCACCGACGGGCTGGCGATCAAGCATGCCATCCTGCAGACGGACGGCAATCTCGTGCTGTACGACTACGCGGGCAATGCGAGATGGGCGACCAACACGCAAGGACACCGGGGGGCGTTCCTGGTGGTCCAGTGTGACGGCAACCTGGTCCTCTACGCACCCACATAGCGCCTGGAGCCTGCCCCGGGGGGTGGTGCGGCCCTTTGGGGGCTCACCGGAGGGGCTGAAGTGCAGGCGAGCCATGAAAGAGGCTCGCCGGAACGCAAGCCCCGGAGGTGAGCCCCCAAAGGGCCGCACCACCCCCCGGCGCGCGGCGCGCCAGGAGATCGGCGCCCTCGCCGCGACGCGAGGGTGTACGCTCCATGAATGGCCTGGAGCTTCCTGCCATCCTGGATCGATCTCGAGTCCGTCTCGCTCTCGCTCGACCTCCCCGCGCGCACCACGTTGAAGCGCGTGGCCGTGGCCACCCTCTCGACCTCGGCCGCGACCGGCTCCACGGCGCTCCGCCTGACGCTCGCGCCGGCGCTCCTGCGCGTCGCGTTCGATCCCTACCTCGTCATCGATCTGCCGCCGCCGCTCGGCGACATGGGGCTACAGCAGGTCGAGTACGACCTTCGCTCGGGCGCCATGACGCCCAACGTCTTCTACACGGGGGGGCTCCTCCGGGTCGGCAAGGAGGCGGCCGAGGACGAGGCCCGCGCCTTCCTGAGGGGGCTCGTCACCTCGACGCCGATGGCCATCCCCCCGTACGATCCCACGACCGATCCCGATCTCGTCCTGACGGTGCGCCAGGTGCTCTCGAACCTCGAGGCCGAGGGCGGCGGCGTCGCCTTCCGCGGCGCGAGCCTCTCGGCGCGGGCCACGCTGCGCGAGGAGCTCGCGGGCGCGGTGGGGCGGGACGGGTTCCGCATCCCGGCCGGCGCGACGATCCTGGCCCGCGTCGACGTCGAGGGCACCACCCGGGCGGAGCTCGAGGCCTCTCCGCGCGTGAAGCGCATCCAGGTCGATTGCTCCTCCGTGGTGCTCCGCAAGGATGGAGTCGACCAGGCCGATGTCCGCCGCTTCATCGTGCGGCGCGGCGGGGAGATCACCGTCGAGCAGATCGAGCCCCTGGGGGCGCTCGGCCAGGCCGCCGGCCTCGAGTCGCTCGTGCGCCTCTTCGGCGCCCTGGCCACGGGCGGCGACGCCGCGGCGCTCGATCCGCGGCGCATCGAGCCGAGCGTCGTCGAGGGGCTGGTCAAGGAGGAGATCGCCCGCGCCCTGCGGCCCGCGCTCGTCGACTGGGTGCAGCAGAACGCCGAGATCGTGGTGGGGATGGACCTGCGGCAGGTCTTCGGCATCACGGAGGGAGCCGGCGTGGCGTGAGGGGATGAGGGGGGAAGGGGAGAGGGCGGAGCGGATGAGGCGGAGTGGATGAGTCGGCGCGCCCTCGGAGAGCGCACAGCGGTGTGTGCTATAGGCCACCGATGCGAGTCACCGCCCTTCACATCTACCCTGTCAAAGGCTGCCGCGGCATCGCCGTCGACGCGGCGGCGGTCGACGACCTCGGCCTCGCCGGGGATCGACGGTTCATGATCGTCGACGCCGACGGCAAGCCGCTCACGCAACGCCCGCTGCCGCGCATGGCGCTCATCGAGACCCGGCTCTCCGACGACCTGCTCACGCTCGGGGCCGCCGGCCGCGCGCCGGTCAGCGTGCCGCGCTCCGCGCAGGGCGCGCGCCTGCTCACGGTGGAGGTCTGGAGCAGCACCGGCCTGCTGGCCGAGGATTGCGGCGACGAGGTCGCCGGGTGGCTCAGCGATTTCCTGGAGCACCCGGCGCGGCTCGTCCGCATCGGCGCGGCGTTCCGCCGGCCGGTCAAGTCCCCGGCGGCGGGCCAGGGAGACGTCGTGTCGTTCGCGGACGAGTATCCGTTGCTCGTGATCTCCGAGGCCTCGCTCGCCGACCTGAACGAGCACCTCGTCGCGAACGGCGCCGAGCCGGTGCCGATGAACCGCTTCCGGCCGAGCCTCGTCGTGAGCGGCTGCGCGGCGTTCGACGAGGACCGGTGGGGCCGCGTCCGCGTCGGAGACGTGGTGCTGCGCGCCGGCGGCCCGTGCGCGCGCTGCGTGGTCACCACGACCGATCAATTCACCGCGGCGCGCGGCCCGGAGCCGCTGCGCACGCTCGCCACGTACCGGCGCGACCCCGAGCAGCCCGGTAACCTCAATTTCGGTCAGAACTACATCAACGAATCCAAGTCCGGCACGCTGCGCATCGGGGACGAGCTCGCCCTCGCATGAGCGCCCTCGCCGGCGCCCTCATCGCGCCTCCTGGCCCAGGCGGATCGCGATCTCCACCGGCGAGGGCTCGCCGTCCGCGCGGTGGAGCGGCGACGGTCCCGCCGGAGCGAGCGGCGGCTGCGCCAGGAAGCGCGGCCTTCTGCCGCGGTGCGGCTGGGCCGCGTGCACGAGGAAGGGGTGGCAGAGGTACACGGTCCCGGCCTCTCCGGTCGCCAGCGCTTCCGGCCGGCTCGCGGTGATATCGAGCTTTCCGGCGAGCTCCATGAACGACATGCCGGCCTCGCCGGCCGGCAGGAGGAGCCGGGCCACGTCCAGGTGAGAGCCCCTCCGGATCCGCGTCGGCGCGTCGTCCTCGCCCACGTCGGAGAACAGAAAGAGCATCAGGAGCGCGCGGCCCCGGGAGCTCCCGTTGATGCGCCAGGAGAGATAATCGCCCTCGTCGGCCCCAGGAAAGCTCGCGTCCACGTGCCAGCCGGTGTCGCCTGGATCGTCCGGGCCCGGAAACCGCACGGGGAACGTGCCGAGGACGGGCCGAGGGATCCATCGTCCTCTGCCGACGAGCCGATCGAGCGCCGCGCGCAGGACGGGGGTGTTCGCCGCGCTCTTGAAGGGCTCCTGTCCATACTGGCCCAGCCGGATGACCGGCCGCGTCCACGTCGCGGGATTGTCCGGATCGCACCCGGTGTCGCGCCACAGGATGGCGCGGCCCTGATCGGCGAGCTCCCGAGGAAAGGCATGGTCGAGGCGGACGAAGCCTTCCTCGATGAAGCGCCGCACGTCGGCGTCGCTCAGGACGCGAATCGCGTCGTGGTCGAGATCGGTCATGGGAAGTACAGTTATCGTGGCGCCCAGACCGCGGCAATGGGGGGGGACGCGCGAGCGCGGGGGCGAGGGCGCGCGCCGGGGTCATGGAAGACACGGGCCCGCGCCGCCCCGCGGGCGAGCCCGCGGCTCCGGATCAGCCGAGCAGGATCATCGCGGCGGTCGCCGCGTAGTCGACGCGCGGCGCGCGGTACGGGAACGTCGGCGGGAAGCGCTCGAGCGCCGCGCGGAGCCGCCGGCTCGACGCGCTGTCGAGCGGATCGAAGCAGAGGCCCACGGCGCGGCACGGATCGCCCGTGCGCCGGCCGTGGATCGTGCGCGCGATGGTCGCTGTCGCGTCGATCCAGGTGTCCGTGTCCGGGATCCGGAAGCTGACGATCACCGGCTCGCCCGTGAGCGTGGGCGCCTCGGTCAGCACGAGCATCCCGTCCGTCGAGAGGTCGATCGCCCGGGTCCCGAGCAGCCGGAAGCCCCGCTCGCGCACGGCGTGGCACTCCACGATGACGGCGCGCCGCGCGACGCGACGCTCGCTGGCGAGCAGCATCTCCATGGTGGTCCTCCTCGGCGTCGTACCGTACGGAGGCAGGTCGTGTGGGGGCAAAAAAGCCGCGTGGCTGTGAACGAGCCCGGTGAACGAGCCCTGGGAACGGGCCCACGGCCGCGTGGGGGGCGTCGCGCCGCCGGAACCGGCGGCGGACGCGCGGCCGTGGGCCCTCTCGTGTGCGCTAGCCGTTCATGCGACGCCGGCGGCGCAGGGCGAGGCCGGCGAGCGCGGCGAACATGGGCAGGAGCGTCGCCGCGCCCGGGCCGCTGCCCGCGGGCGTGGGCCGCGCCGCGCAGAGGCCGTTGCCCTCGGCGACGATGTCGTCGGGGTTCAGGACCTGGGTGGACTCCGGCGCGCAGGTGCCCGGCGTGCTGTCGTCCGAGCTGCACACCTGCCCCGCCGGGCAGCCGTTGCCGTCCTCGCCGCGGCAGCCGTCGACGCAGGTGCGCGTCGCCTCATCGCAGATCTTCCCGCTCGTCGGGCCGCCGCACGCGGCGTCCTCCTCGCAGCCCGCGTCATCGTCCTCGGGGTCTCTGGGGTCGGTCTCGCCCTCGTCGATGGCGCCGTTGTGGTTCGCGTCCTCCTGGCCGTCGGGCACGCCGCCGTCGTCCGTGTCCGGATCGAGCGGGTTCGTGGTCGTCTCGGGATCCGCGTCCGGGATGCAGGTCCCCGCGCCCTCGTCCGTGGCCGCGTTGTCGCAGGGCAGGCCGAGCTCGGTGCCGTCGAACAGCCCGTCGTCGTCGCTGTCGGGGTCGAGCGCGTTGACGCGATCGTCGCCGTCGTGGTCGTCGCTGAAGTTCGGCTCCTGGCCGTCGAGCACGCCGTCGTCGTCGCTGTCGGCGTCGTTCGGGTCGGTGCCGATCTCGCCCTCGACCGCGTCGCTCAGGCCGTCGCCGTCGCTGTCCGTCGGCGTCCCGTCGTCGTCGCCGTTGTTGGGATCGGTCTCGCCCTCGTCGATGGCGCCGTTGAAGTTGATGTCCTCCTGGCCATCGGGCACGCCGCCGTCGTCCGTGTCCGGATCGATCGGCGAGGTCTTGGTCGCCCCCTCGTCGGCGTCGGGGCGGCAGTGGCCCGCGGCCGCGTTGGTGGCCGCGTGGTCGCAAGGCAGGCCGAGCTCGGTGCCGTCGAAGATCCCGTCGTTGTCGCTGTCGACGTCGAGCACGTTGACGAGCCCGTCGCCGTCGCTGTCCTCGCCGGCGTTCACCTCCGCCCCGTCGATGACGCCGTCGTCGTCCGTGTCGGCGTCGTTCGGATCGCTGCCCAGCGTCTCCTCCAGCGCGTCGCCGAGCCCGTCGCCGTCGGTGTCCGTCGGCACCGCGTCGTCGGCGCCGTCGTTCGGATCGGTCTCGTCCTCGTCGATGGCGCCGTTGTGGTTCGCGTCCTCCTGGCCGTCGGGCACGCCGCCGTCGTCCGTGTCCGGATCGAGCGGGCTCGTGGTCGACGCGGGATCCGCGTCCGGGATGCAGCTCGCAGCGTCCGGCGCGGTCGCCGGGCTGGAGCAGTCGCGGCCGAGCTCGGTGCCGTCGAACAGCCCGTCGCCGTCGCTGTCGGGGTCGAGCGCGTTGACGCGGCCGTCGCCGTCGTGATCGTCGCTGAAGTTCGGCTCCTGGCCGTCGGGCACGCCGTCGTCGTCGCTGTCGGCGTCGTCCGGATCGGTGCCGATCTCGGCCTCGACCGCGTCGCTCAGGCCGTCGCCGTCGCTGTCGTCGAGCGGCGCGTCGTCGGACCGGTCGTTCGGATCGGACTCGCCCCCGTCGATGGCGCCGTCGAGGTTGATGTCCTCCTGGCCGTCGGGCACCCCGCCGTCGTCGGTGTCCGGATCGAGCGCCGAGGTCGTGGTCGCCCCCTCGTCGGCGTCGGCGCGGCAGTGGCCCGCGGCCGCGTTGGTGGCCGCGTGGTCGCAGGGGAGGCCGAGCTCGGTGCCGTCGAACAGCCCGTCGTTGTCGCTGTCGACGTCGAGCACGTTGATGAGCCCGTCGCCGTCGGTGTCGTCGGCGGGGTTCGGCTCCTGCCCGTCGATGACGCCGTCGTCGTCCGTGTCGGCGTCGTTCGGATCGCTGCCGAGCGTCTCCTCCAGCGCGTCGCTGAGCCCGTCGCCGTCGGTGTCCGCCGGCGTCCCGTCGTCGTCGCCGTTGTTCGGGTCGGTCTCGCCGTCGTCGATGGCGCCGTCGAGGTTGACGTCCTCCTGGCCGTCGGGCACGCCGCCGTCGTCGCTGTCGGCGTCGAGCGGATCGGTCTTGGTCGCCCCCTCGTCGGCGTCGGCGCGGCAGTGGCCCGCGGCCGCGCTGGTGGCCGCGTGGTCGCAGGGCAGGCCGAGCTCGGTGCCGTCGTAGAGCCCGTCGTTGTCGCTGTCGGGGTCGAGCGCGTTGATGAGGCCGTCGCCGTCGGTGTCCTCGTCGAAGCGCGGCTCGTCGCCGTCGGGCACGCCGTCGTCGTCGCTGTCGGCGTCGTCCGGATCGGTGCCGGCGGCGATCTCGTCGGGATCCTCGATCCCGTCCTCGTCCGTGTCGCAGCCGTTGTCGATGACGCCGTTGCAGTCGTTGTCGATCCCGTCCCCGCACGCGTCGGTCGCCTCGGGCACGCAGACGCAGGCGTTCGCGTCGGGATCGCACTGCGGGGCCAGCGGCCCGCAGTGCGCGTCGGTGAGGCACTCGACGCACGCGTTGGGCGTCGTCTCCGTCCGGCAGTACGGCGTCGGCGCGGCGCACTGCGCGTCGGTCGCGCAGTCGTCGACGACGACGTCCGTCGGCGGGACGCCCCCGGCCGGGCCGTTGCCGTCCGTCGGCGTCTCCTCGGACGGCGAGCCCTGCTCTCCGGCGGCGGTCACGATCGCCTGGTTGGAGATCAGCCCCTCCGCGCTGGCGTCCACCGTGACCTCGAAGGTCACGGTCGTCGCCCCGGTGACGGCGGCGAGCGTGCCGCCGCTGTCCGCGTTCGCGCCCGCGCCGAGCCGCACGCGCACGGTGCGCGTGGCGGCGTCGTACTCGCCCTGATCGTCGCCGGCGGCGTCCGTCATCGCGCCCGCGTTCGGGCCCGACTCGATCGCCAGCGAGCCCGGCACGTAGGTCACGCCCGGGGGCAGGGGATCGGTGAGCACGGTGTCGACCGACGCGTCGTTCCCCGTGTTGACGACCTCGACCGTGTACCGGAGCACGTCGCCCGCGAGCAGCGGCTCACCGTTCACGTCGACGGCCATCTTCGTGGACGACGTGAAGTCCGGCTTGAAGGTCGAGATCGAGGTGACGAAGCCGGCGAGGAAATACAGATCGCCGTCGGTCGCCGCCTCGATGGGCGCCGAGGTCTGGCCTGCGGACACCATGTCTGTGATGTCGAGGACATCGATGTCGATGCCGGCCATGGCCCCGGGGAGCCCCCTCATCTGCGGCAGGTCCCCGACGGTCGACACCGGTATGCCGAGGTAGGAGCGCGTGCCGTTGAAGAAGTTGTCGGCGGGGTTCAGCGTGTTCTCGAGCACCTCGTTGTTGAAGAGGAAGCGGTCTCCGTCGATCGACGCGTCCCCCTCGAATGTGATCATGCCGATCTTCGCGTCGTAGCCCGCGTTCGGCACCACGAACCCCGAGAGCGTCGCCTGCACGCCCTGGTCGGGCTGGCCAGCGGGCGGGGTGTTGACCCGATCCATCCCGTGGAAGAGCGCGAGGTGGCGCGGCGGCTCGGAGGCGAGCTCGTAGAACACGACCATCCACCAACCGGCGAAGTTGTTGTGGTCGAAGTTGGCGGGGGAGGGAGCGATGAAGTCCTTGCTGTGGACGCCGCCCACCCGGTAGGCGCCGGTCCCGTGCGCCTGCACGATCGCGGTGATGTCCGCGAACGACTGGTAGTACTCCGTCGTCGTGGGGTCCTCGTCGGGGGTGAACGACCCCCCGAGCGGGGCCACGGCGTGCACCTCCTCCTCGAAGCCGCTCGCGCCGGGGCGGTCCAGGGTCACCGTGGTGTCCACGGGATCGCCGGACGAGATGTGCGCGCCCCAGTAGAGGTAGGCGTGCGTGACCGTGGCGCCGGCCGGCACCTCGAGCCATGCGGTGCTCCGCGCCTCGCTCGCGCTGATGGTGGTGTTCGCCTCCGCCTCGCCGTCCCCGGGCGAGTCGGCGCGCCAGTAGACGTCGGGCGAGCTGTCGCCGAGGCCGGTGCTCCCGCACTGCGAAGCGTCGGCGTTGCCCACCACGGGCGTCGCCGGCTCCAGGTCCCCACCGCACTCGTAGCCGAGCGTGTTGCCGATCAGGAGGAAGTCGCCCCGCTGGCTGACCTCCACGTGCATCACGGGCGCGGCGTGCGCGGCGCCGCCCGGCCCGCCCACCCAGGCGAGCCCGACAAGACCACCTATGATCAGACGTCTCTTCACGGTGCCTCCTGCTGCTGCTTCGGCTTCTTCTCGAGGATCTTGAACTGCACGCGGCGGTTCTTCTGGCGCCCCTCGGCGGTGTCGTTGTCGGCGATCGGGACGTCGGGCCCGTAGCCCTTCGGCGTGAGCCGCTCGGCCTCGACGCCGCGCTGGACCAGCGCCTTGACCACGGACTCGGCGCGGGCCTGGCTCAGCTTCATGTTATACGCGCGTCCGCCGCGCGGATCGGTGTGCCCTTGCACCTCGACCTTGAGGATCTCCGGGTGCTCCTTCAGCACACCCGCGACCTCCTCGAGGAGCTCGTCGCTCGCCTTCTTGATGGTCGCCTTGTTGGTGTCGAACTGCACCTGCTGCAGGATGACGATCTCGGTCTCGGTCATCCGCACCGCGACGGGGCAGCCGTTCTTCGCCGGATCCGGATCGACCTTGCCCTTCTCGTCGGGGCAGGCGTCCTGATCGTCGCGCACCGTGTCGCCGTCGCGGTCGCCGGGGCAGCCGTTCGTGGCCGGGTCCGCTGTGCGGATGCCGGCGATGTTGGGGCACGCGTCCTCCGCGTCGATCACCCCGTCGCCGTCCGTGTCGGGCGGCGGCGGGCAGCCGTGCTGCTTCGGGTCCTCGTTGGTCGGGCCCGGCTGCTCCGGGCACGCGTCGACGTCGTCGGTGATGCCGTCCTTGTCGCGGTCCCCGGGCGGCGGGCAGCCGTGCTTCTTCGGATCGTCGTTCGCGACGCCGGCCGTGTCGGGGCACGCGTCGACCTCGTCGAGGATGCCGTCCTTGTCGCGATCGGACGGCGGGCAGCCGTGCTTCTTCGGATCGTCGCTCGCGACGCCGGCCGTGTCGGGGCAGGCGTCCCGCTCGTTCAGGATGCGATCCTTGTCGCGATCCGGGTCCTCGCGCCGCACCTCGGGCGAGTACGCGAGCATGGCCACGGCGCGGACGTCCGGCGTGCCGAGCCCCGACGTGAAGCCGGGGCCGACGCCGGCGCCGATCTCGAAATCGCGGAGCGCGGGCGCGAAGCGGTACCGCACGCCGAGCAGCGCCTCGACGTTGGTGTTGCGCGCCTCGGGCCCCTCCAGCACCGTGGTCACGTTCACCTCGGGGCCGATCTGGAGCTGCTCCTCGGGCAGGAGCAGGAGGCCGAGGCCCGCGCCGGTGTTGAGCGAGAGGCCCTGCTGCACCTGCGCGAACGTCTGCGAGGGGCGCAGCTCGACGCCGGCCGAGAGCGACCAGACGAGGTTCGGGATCCGGCCGCCGGCGATGATCTGCGGCATGCCGCGCACCGAGCCCTCGCCCACGAACGAGCCGGGCTCGCCGTCGCCGGTCGGTAGCCAGACGTAGCCGCCGACGGCGAGCTGGAACGGGTCGAAGTAGTCGCCGAGCAGGCGCAGCCTGAGCCCGAGCCGGAGATCGCCGATCTCCGCCCCGCTCGGCGAGGCGAAGGCGAGGCCCTCGGCGGCGGGGCTCTCGCCCTGCTGCAGCACGGCGAGCGGCACGTCGACGTTGAGGTGCAGCCGGTCCCAGACCGTGAACGAGCCGTTCAGGTGCAGGAACATCTGGTGCTCCACGATGGATCCGATGCGCTCGTCGGAGCTCTTGCGCGTGAGCACGAGCGGGTTGTGCGCGTAATCGCCGAGCAGCATCAGGTGGAGGGTCGGGCTGCCGTCCTGATTGGGCGAGGCCGCATAGGGCGACGGCACACCGAACATGCGGTCGCCGGCGGGCGCGGGGCTGAAGCGATCGAGGGCGAGGCCGCGCGTTGCGTCCGCCTGCTGAGCGAACGCCGGCGCGGCCCACGCCGCCGCGGCCAGCGCGGCGGCTCCGCATATCCATCGAGGGGGAGAATGGGCTCTCATGCGCAAGATCACCTCTGGGTGCTTGGGGCGAGCGGCCGGCCATCGGCTCCGGCGCGCAGGCACGTTGGGGGGAACGCCGCGCCTCGGGGGGAGGGGCGGCAAGCGACCGCGAAACCCAGGGCCGTCTTACACTTCTTCGCCGGACGGCGTCGATGTACTTTTCGTCGCGGGTCGGCCCGGGCTGCGTCGGCCTCGGCGGCGAGGATCCTCGCTGCGAAGCGCGGGCTCACCGTCGAGCGATCCTCCTGGCTGGCGCTTCGCGGCAGGCGGCGGGCGTGGCGCGTGAAGCGGGCGTGGCGTGGTGGGATGCGTATCGCCGGGCGTGAATCGGTCGGACCTCACGACCGTGCGCGAGGTTCAGGCCGCGCGCGCGGGTATCGGGCCGCACCGCGGCCGCAGAGCGGCCCCGGGCCCGGGAGGGGGGCGTGCGCGCCGTCACGCCGGCGCGACGAGGCGCGCTGTCGCCCCGGCGTGGGGCGTCGCCGTCACGCGCCCGTCGGCGCCGCGCTCCCGGGCCGATCGGCCCTTCGGGCCCGTCGCTTGAGCCGGAGAGGGAGGCTCGCGATGACGTCGAGCCGATCGGCGAGGCCCAGCACGAGCCAGTGGGAGAGGCGGTGATCCGGGATCGCGTAGGCCACGCGGCGCAGCGCGCCGCGCACGCCCCTCGGCGGCAGCGCCGTGCTGAACACCGGCGTCGGGCGGGCGAGGCCCGGGTGCGTGATCACCCGTCCCTCGATGGGCTGCCGCGCGGGCTCTATCCAGTGCGCGTCGGGCAACAGGTGTGGCGGCGCCTCCCTCGGGACACCGGGCCTGTCCTCCGGACACAGGTCCGCGCCCCAGAATGGCAGGTCCCTGGGAAGCATGATCTCGATATCCATGGTCGCCTCCTCCTCTCCCATCGAGAAGCTCACCCGGCCTCGTCCGGGATGAGCACGGCCTTGATGATCCCGTCGGTCCGCGCCGCGAACAGGCGGTACATCTCCGGCGCCGACTCGAGCGGGACGCGGTGGGTGATGAGCGCCCTGGGATCGAGGTTCCCCTTGCGGATGTGCTGGAGCAGGTGCGGCATGTACCGCTTCACGTCGCACTGACCGGCCTTGAGCGTCAGGCCCTTGTTCATGGCCGCACCGACGTCGATGAGGTTCCACGGCGGCCCGTAGACGCCGACGATCGAGACCCTGCCGCCGCGGCGGACCGACTGGATCGCCCAGTTGAGGGCGACCGGCGAGCCGGCCTCCAGCCGGAGCCGCTTGCCGAGGAGATCGCGCGCCAGCGAGCCGCTCGCCTCCAGGCCCACCGCCTCGATGCACACGTCCGGTCCGCGGCCGTCGGTCATGTCGCGGAGGACGGTCACGACGTCGGGGACCTTGCTGAAGTCGACGGTCTCCGCGCGGGCGTAGCAGCGCGCGAACGCCAGGCGGTAATCGATCGAGTCGACGGCGATGACCCGGCGCGCGCCGAGCAGCCAGGCGCACCGCTGGGCGATCAGGCCGACCGGCCCGCAGCCGAAGACCGCCACGGTGTCCGCGGGGGTGATGTCGCCCATCTCCGCGGCCTGGTAGCCCGTGGGGAGGATGTCCGAGAGGAAGAGCACGTCCTCCTCGGAGAGGTCGTCCGGGATCTTCATGGGCCCGACGTCCGCGAAGGGGACGCGGACGCGCTCGGCCTGGCCGCCCTGGTACCCGCCGGTCGTGTGCGAGTAGCCGAAGATGCCGCTCATGAGGGTGGAGAGCGGGTTGGTGTTCTCGCAGGCGGAGGTGCGCTCCCGCTGGCAGAAGAAGCAGGTGCCGCAGGCGATGTTGAACGGGACGACGACGCGGTCGCCGCGTTGCAGCGTCTGCACGCAGGGGCCGACCTCCTCGACGACCCCGGTGAACTCGTGACCGAAGATGGTGCCGACGCGCGTGTCGGGCACGTATCCGTGATAGAGGTGCAGATCGGAGCCGCAGATCGCCGCGCGCGTCACGCGCAGGATCACGTCGTTCGGGTGTTGAATCCGGGGCTCCGGGGCCTTCTCGACACGGACGCAACGCGGGCCATGGTACGTGAGCGCGAGCATGCGGTTATCCCTCCACTCGGCTCGACGAGCAATGCAAGGGGTGAACCGGCCGGGGGCGCTCCTGGGTGCACCCGGCGTGAGCGCTCCGGTGTGCACCCGGCGTGAGCCTCGGGTGTGCGGAACTCCTGGCGAGCGGCGACAGCAGGGCGAGCGGCGACAGCAGGGCGAACGGCGCGGGGGCGCGGAGCTGGGAGGAGCGGGCGTGCCAGCGCGGCCGGATCGGCGCCGCGCGCGCGTGATCGACGGACGCCGCGGGCCGCAGGGGAGCCCGCGGCGAGGCGCTGGGCCCCCTCACTCCTGCTCGGGCACGCGCCCCGGGACGCGCGGGGACAGCGGGAGCTGGACGCCCTCGGACAGGTTGCCCTTGCCGGGGACGTGGTTGACTCTCTCTATGCGGCGCGCCGCGCGAGGGCGAGGGCGCGGCGGCCGCGGTCCGTCAGGGCGAAGTGGCCGTCGACGAGGCCCTCGGCGACGAGCTCGCGCGCCCAGCGCCAAGGCGGCTCGGTGTCCGGGCGCTCGACCCAGGCGCGCAGGGCGTCGAGCGCCTCGGCGGGCAGCTCGAAGCGCTCGCGGAACGGCGGGAGCGTGCCGACGCGGAGCTCCGTGCCCGCCGGGTCGGCCGCGAGGTCGAGGCCGCGTCGCCGATCGTACACGGCGCCGTCGACCTCGATGTGGATGCCGCCGGCCTTCTCGCGCGCGACGGCCTCGGAGCCGACCTCGGAGCGGCCGCGGAAGACGAGCGGCGACACCGGCGGCGGCTCGTCCGGCGCCGGCCCGCGCCGGTGCAGGTGATCGCGCCAGGCTCGCCGGAGCGCCTCGTCGGGGATCGCCTCGGCGAGCGCGCGCTCGAAGCGGTCTTCGATCTCGAGGACGCGCGCGTCGAGCTTGCGCCGGACCGACTCGGCGGTGGTCCGCCGGTGCTCGTTGTGAACGTGGTTGTGCTCGTGGACGAGCGCCAGCAGGTCGTCGCGGCTGAGCGGTGGCTTGATCATGGGTGCCTCCGTTCCCTCCCTGGGGTCGGCGATCGCGCTCCGCGAGGGACGATGCGTGAGGACTGGGGGAGGAGCTTCCAGCCTCCATCGAAGCGCGGCCACGCGCTCGCCGAGCGGGCCGCGCCGGCGGCCTCACCGCGCGCGTGGGGGCGGACGGCCAGGCGACCCGACCGAGGTCGGGGTAACGCCTGGAAAAAACGGTCTGACGGGCGGTCACCTCCGGCCGTCTGGGCCTGAACGGATGATCCGTGGTACAGGCGCCCTCGCGCCGCCTCCCGTTCCACGATGTATACCGGAGCTCGGGCGTTGATACGATGAAAAGTCGCATCCGCGGTGCCATCGTCGCCGCCGTCATCCACGCGACGCGTGGTGGAAGGGAGATGGGCGATGCGGGTATTGCTGACGGGCGTGGGGACGCGCGGTGACGTGCAACCCGTGGTGGCCCTGGCCGCCGAGGTGCGGCGCCGGGGGCACGACGTGAGGCTGTGCGTTCCGCCGAACTTCATCGAATGGGTGGGAGGCCTGGGCTTCACGGCGACCCCGATCGGAATCGCGATGCGTCCACCGAGCGGGGCCGCCGCCGCGCACGCCTCCACGCCGACGCCGGAGCAGGTCCGAGCGCTGGTCGAGCACCTCGTGAGAGACCAGTTCGATGCGACCGCGTCGGCCGCCGAGGGGTGCGACGTGATCGTGGCCGGCGGAGCGCACCAGTACGCCGCGCGGTCCATCGCCGAGCGGCTGGGCATCCCGTCCGTGGTCGCCGTGTACGCGCCGGTGGCCCTGCCGTCGCCGGATCATGCGCCCGGCGGGGAGCCCGGGGGCGACGCGGAGTCCAACCTCCGAGGCTGGCAGGACGAGTCGCGGAGCTGGAACGAGCGCATTCTCGAGCGGCTCGACGACAACCGGAGGCGGCTGGGCCTGGGGCCGCCGAGCGACGCTCTCGGCCACGTCCTGGGCGAGGATCCGTGGCTCGCGGCGGACCCGGTCCTCGGGCCGCTGCCGGCGACGCCTGGCCTGCGGGTCACGCAGACGGGAGCCTGGCTCCTCCCCGACCCGACGCCGCTCGCCCCCGCGCTGGAAGCGTTCCTCTCCGCCGGCGAGCCGCCCGTCTACGTCGGCTTCGGCAGCATGCCTGCGGACCCGCAGACCGGCCGCACCGTCGTCGAGGCCGTGCGGGCCGCGGGGCGCCGCGTCGTCCTGTCGCAGGGGTGGGCCGAGCTCGCGCTGGTCGACGACGCCCCGGACTGCATTGCGATCGGCGATGTCAACCAGCAGGCGCTGTTCCCGAGGGTCGCCGCGGTGGTGCACCACGGCGGGGCGGGGACGACCGTGACCGCGGCGCGCGCGGGCGCCCCGCAGGTGATCGTCCCGATGTTCGCCGATCAGCCCTACTGGGCCTCGCGCGTGCGGGCGCTCGGGATCGGGGCGTCCGTGCCTCGTCGCGCGCTGAGCGCGGAGTCCCTCCGGGCCGCGCTGGGGGACGCCCTCGAGCCCGGGATCGCCGCTCGCGCGGCCGCGATCGCCGGCGCCGTGGCGGTGAATGGCACGGCCGTCGCCGCCGACCTCATCGAGCGGGCCTCCGCGTGAACCTGGGCTGATCGCCTCGACGCCAGCACGCCGGCGCCGCGCGCCTCCTCCTCGACCTGGCGGCGTGGCGCGCAGGGCGCGACGCGCGCGCCGACGGCTGCGCGGGATAGGCCACGACGTGCGCTGGATACGCCCGCTCGCCCGAGCGAGCTGCGCGACTCGAGCCGCCGAGCCGCGGCGTGGCGCCCCGGATCCCTGGCGGAAACGGCTGGAATTTTTTTTCGGATACATCCGTCGCACGACGTCGAGAACAACAACCCGGAGGACAACGAGGGCTCGCACTTCGACATGAGGGATTACCACGTGTACTCCTTCGACGATGTGACCTGCGAGGTCATCGACCACGGCGTCGCGCTCGCCCTTGGCGACGTGCCGTGGGCGCAGAAGCAGCTCTGGGCGCCCGACGCCGCGTACAAGAACGGCACGTATTACCTGGTGTTCCCCGCCAAGGACTCGAGCGGGATCTTCCGCATCGGCGTCGCGACGTCCTCGTCGCCGACCGGGCCGTTCAAGGCAGAGCCGGAGCCGATCGCCGGCAGCTTCAGCATCGATCCGACGGTGTTCATCGACGACGACGGGACCGCGTATCTCTACTTCGGCGGCCTGATGGGCGGGCAGCTCGAGCGCTGGCGCACGGGCACGTACAACGCCGGCGGCACGGGGCCGGGCAGCAGCGAGCCGGCGCTCGGCCCGCGCGTGGCCAAGCTCTCGGCGGATCTCAAGAGCATCGACGGCGACGTGAGCGAGATCCGCATCAACGACGCCAGCGGCAACGCGATCACGGCCGGCGATACCAACCGGCGCTTCTTCGAGGCGGCCTGGCTGCACAAGTACGACGGCACCTACTATCTCTCGTACTCGACGGGCGACACGCACTACCTCGTGTACGCCACGGGCGACAGCCCGACCGGGCCGTTCACCTACCGCGGTCGCCTGCTCAACCCGCCCTCCGGCTGGACCACCCACCACTCGATCGTGCAGTTCAAGGGCGACTGGTTCCTCTTCTATCACGAGAACGCGCTCTCCGGGAAAACCCACCTCCGATCCGTGGAGATCGCCGACCTCACCCACAGCGCCGACGGCACCATTCCGACGATCGACCCCTGACCCGAGCAGCGAGCGGCGCCGCCCCGCTCGATGAGCTCCCCTCTTCCCCAGGTCACCCCTGGCTTCGCCCTCGGCGAGCGCCCGCGCGGCGCCGTCCCGCGCCGTGGAGGGCACGGACAGGGGCGCCGGGCTATGCTGGCGCGCCGACAGCACGAGAGCTCATGACCAGCCCCACGACATCCTCCGCGCCGGCGGGCCCCGCCGCGCCCGCCCTGCGCCCTTACCAGCGCGCCGCCGTCGACGCCGTCCTCGCGGCCCGCAGGCGCGGCGTCCGGCGCATGGTCGTGTGCCTCCCCACCGGCGCGGGCAAGACGGTCATCTTCTCCCATCTCGCCCGCCTCGCCAGGCGGCAGGTCCTCGTCCTCGCCCACCGCGAAGAGCTCCTGTTCCAGGCCAAGGACAAGATCGAGCGCGCCCTCGGCGGACAGGCCACGGTCGCCGTCGAGCAGGGCGAGCTCCGCGCCTCGTCGGACGCGCGCGTCATCGTCTGTTCCATACGCTCCCTCCACGAGAGGCGGCTGGAGCAGGTCAAGAGCGGCCGCGACATCGGCCTCGTGATCTACGACGAATGCCACCACGCCCCCGCCGAGGACAACCGCCGCGTCCTCCGCCAGCTCGGCGCCTTCGACCCCGCGTGGACCGGCACCCTGCTCGGGTTCACCGCCACGACGGCCCGCGGCGACGGCAAGGGCCTCGACGAGGTCTTCGAGGCGATCGTCTACAGCCGCACCCTCCCCGAGATGATCGCGGACGGCTACCTCGTCCCCCTCGCCGGCTACCGCGTCGCCACCGCCACCGACCTCTCCCGCCTCGACCCCGGCGGCCTCGACTTCGCCACGGACGAGCTCGCGGAGGCCGTCGACCTGGAGGAGCGCAATGCGCTCGTCGCCCGATCCATTCAAGAGCTCGCCCGCGACCGCCGCACCATCGCCTTCTGCGTCACGGTCGCGCACGCCAGGAACCTCTCGAAGGCGCTCAACCACCTCGGCGTCCGGGCCGCGACCGTCCACGGCGACATGCCTTCCGACCTCCGCGGCCGGATCCTCGCCGATTTCCGGGCAGAGCGCGTCCAGGTCCTCACCAACGTCGCTGTCCTCACCGAGGGCTTCGACGATCCTGGCGTCTCGTGCGTGGCGATGGCCCGCCCCACCCGCTCGGAGGGGCTCTATGCCCAGTGCGTCGGGCGCGGCACGCGCCTCCATCCGGGCAAGAGGGATTGCCTCATCCTCGATTTCGTCGACCTCTCCTCGCTCGCGCTGTGCACGCTCCCCTCGCTCTTCGGCATGCCGCGCGACCTCGATCTCGAGGGCAGGGACGCCGCGGAGGCGAGCCGCTTCTACCGGCAGGTGACCTTCGATTACGCCGGGTTCGAGGTCGAGGCGGGCCGCATCACGCTGCGCGAGATCCAGGAGCGCGCCGCCCGCTTCGATCCGCTGAGCCTCCGCGTCGACCCCGAGGTGATGGCCATCTCGCGCAATGCGTGGGCCTCTCTCGGCCGCTTCGGGCTCGCGCTCCATTTCGAGAGGAAGCCTGGAGCGATCAGCGAGGTCGTCGTCCTCGCCCGCGGCGGTCGCGGCAAGCGGTGGCACGTCCTCCTGGATGGCGAGCTGGTCGAGCGCTTCTCCACCGTCGAGGAGGCGGTGGCCGCGGTCGATTACGAGGTCGCGCGCCGCGGCCCCGCGGCCGGGGCCTCGGCGCGCCACGACGCGCCGTGGCGCAGGGGAAAGCCCCCCGCGCCGCTGCCGGTCGAGCCCCCGAGGGGCTATCCCCCGCCGAGCACCCTGGAACAGGCCATGATCCTCGCGGTGTGGGCCAGGGTCACCGCGCCGTAGGCTCGGCCTGCCACGCCGGAGCCGCCCGGCGGCGTCGGCGCGTCAAGCGTCGGCGACGCGCACCACGAGCTTGCCGAAGTTGCGCCCCTCGAGCAGGCCGATGAAGGCCGCCGGCGCGTTCTCCAGCCCGTCGACCAGGTCCTCGCGCAGCTTGACCCGGCCGTCGGCGACCCACGCGCCCATGTCGCGGCGGAACGCGTCGTAGCGGTCGGCGTAGTGGTCGAGGATGACCAGGCCCTGCATGCGAATGCGCTTCTGCAGCACCGCCGTCATCAGCAGCGGCAGCCGGTTCGGGCCGGGCGGCAGCGTCTCGTCGTTGTAATGCGCGATCAGGCCGACCACCGGCACGCGCGCGCCGATGTTGAGCAGCGGCAGCACCGCGTCGAACACCGGGCCGCCGACGTTCTCGTAATAGACGTCGATGCCGTCCGGGCAGGCGACCGCGAGGCGCTCGGCCAGCCGCGGGTCGCGGCGGTCGAGGCAGACGTCGACGCCGAGCTCCTCGACCGCGTGGCGGCACTTGTCGGCGCCGCCGGCGATGCCGACCACGCGCGCGCCCTCGAGCTTGGCGAGCTGCCCGACCACCGCGCCGACCGCGCCGGTCGCCGCGGCCAGGACCACGGTTTCGCCCGGCGCGGGCCGGCCGATCTCGAGCAGGCCGACGTAGGCGGTGAACGCGGGCATGCCGAGCACGCCCAGCGCCAGCGACGGCCGCGCCATCTCACCGAGCTGGACCAGGTCCTGACCGTTCGAGAGCGCGTAGTCCTGCCAGCCGGCGTTGCCGAGCACCAGATCGCCGGCGCGGAACTGCGGATGCCCGGAGGCGACGACGCGGCTCACCGTGCCGCCCACCATGGGCTCGCCCAGCCCCACCGACGGCGCGTAGACCGGCGGGATTTCGTCCATCACCTGGCGCATGTACGGATCGAGCGAGAGGTACAGCGTGCGCAGCAGCACCTGACCTTCGCCTGGCGTCGGTATGGCGGCTTCGTCGAGACGGAAGTCTCGCGGCGTCGGCAGGCCGCGCGGACGCGCGGCGAGGATGACGCGGCGATTGACGGGTTCGCGTTGAGGCATGGGCTACTCCTGTGCTGTGGCGTGGTGTGAGGCGGAAGTGTTCTGCTGGATCGCTCCGGCGCGCCGCTGGCGCGGTCGAGCGCGGATGAGGCGAGCGCGGCGCGCAACCACGCACGAGTAGACCGGTCGTCTAGAGCCCCGGCGCGAACAAGGCGGAAGAGCATGCACCTCTCCCGCCTCAGGCGGCGTGCGCCAGACCCAGCAGTTGCCGCGTGATGGCCATGGCCGTGTCCAGCGGCGCGCGGTCGCGGGCGATCTTGGCCAGCAGACTGGCGCCGAGCCAGCTCTGGTAGAGCGCGACCGCGACGGCCTGCGCGTCCTGCCCGGCCGGCAGCGAGCCGTCCGCCCTGCCGGCCTCGATGCCGCGCGCCAGGCGTTCGACGATGCCGCGGGTGCCGCGCTCCAGCGCCGCGCGCATGTTCTCGGACAGATCGCAGACCTCCGCGCCGAGCTTGACCACGAGGCAACGCCGCTGCGCCTCGTCGCCGGTCTGCGAGTCGAGCCAGTCGCGGAAATAGCCGATCAGCCGCTCTGCGGCCGTGCCCGGCTGCGCCAGGAGCGCGTCCATGCGCGCCAGGTAGCCGGCGAAATAGGCCTCGAGCACCGCCTCGCCGAAGGACTCCTTGGAACCGAAGTAGTGATAGAACGAGCCCTTCGGCACCTGCGCCGCCGCCAGCACCTCGGCCAGGCCGACCGCCGTGAAGCCCTTCCGCAACAGCAGCGGATGGGCCACTTCGAGGATGTGCCGGCGGACGTCGGTGGTGGCGGCGGTCGCGTTCAACAAGCCGCACGGTAGCACCTAGTAGACCGGTCGTCTATGAAGAACTGGACGGCCGCGAGGCGACCCGTCTCGTGCTGCGCCGGCGAGCCGTGCTCCAGCGGATCGAAGAGCGGCTCATGATCGATACGGCCCTGGATCCCGCCGCTGTTCGCGTCCGCGATCTGCCACTCGCTGTTGCGGTCGTCGTGATTGGCCACGTCAGCGCAGCGCTCGCCTCATCTCCGAGAGCAGGAAGTCCCAGACCGCCGCGACGCGCGGAGCGTCGCTCGCGGAGGGGCGTGCGGTTTCGAGCGATGGTCCGCGCGCCGGAGCGCTCGCCTCGCTGCCGGGCGTCGAGCTCGTGGGCGGCGACTTCGACGATCGGGAGACGCTCGCGCGAGCGCTCGCGGGCGTGGAGCGCGCAGGGGCGGCTCGCGCAGGGGCCGCGCGCGACCCTCCCTGCGCTGCGTCGCTGTCCCGGCGAGGAGGCTACGCCACGAGGTGCTCGAGCGGCCCTGTCTCGGCCTCCTCGGCCTCCTCCCACGCGGGGAACGGATCGTCGAGCCGGCGCCAGCCGGAGGGGCCCTCGGCCATCTCGTCCGGGGTGAGCAGGCAGGCGTCGAGTCCGCGCGTGAGCGCCTCACGATTCATGTCGACGCCGATGAAGACGATCTCCTGCCGCCGGTCGCCCCAGGTCGGGTCCCACGCGGCGTCGATCGCGGCGCGCGTCTCCTCGTCTCCGGGCCACTCCGCCTCCGGCAGGGCCGCGTACCACCTGCCCGCGGCCTCGAAGGAGGCCGCGCCGCCGGCCTGCGACCAGGCGCCGGTGACGCTCATGCGCGTCGCGAGCCAGAAGAACCCCTTGGAGCGGAGCACTCCATCCCAGGCGCTCGCGCCGTGAAGGAGCTGCCAGAGCCGCCCCGGGTGCATCGGGCGGCGGGCGCGGTAAACGAAGCTCTGGATCCCGTACTCCTCGGTCTCGGGCACGTGCTCGCCGCGCAGCTCCCTCATCCAGCCGGGCGCGCGCGCCGCCTCCTCGAAATCGAAGCGCGCGGTGCCGAGGATCTCGCGCGGATCGACCTGACCCCGGAGGGACCTGAGGATGCGGGCGCCGGGGTTCAGGTGCCGGAGCATCGCCGTGAGCCGCTCGACCTCGTCCTCGCCCACGAGATCCGTCTTGTTGACGACGAGGACATTGGCGAACTCGACCTGCTCGACGAGCAGATCCGCGACCGTGCGCTCGTCGTCGCCGTCCAGCGCGGCCTTGCGCGCGCGGAGGTCGTCGGCGCTCGTCCAGTCCGCGAGGAACCGCTGCGCGTCGACCACGGTGACGAGCGTGTCGAGCCGGGCGACCTCCGACAGGCCCTCGCCGGTCTCCGGATCCTCGAAGGTGAACGTCTCGGCGACGGGGAGGGGCTCCGAGATGCCGGTCGACTCGATGAGCAGGTAATCGAAGCGCCCCTCCCGCGCGAGCCGGGCGACCTCGACCAGGAGATCCTCCCGGAGCGTGCAGCAGATGCAGCCGTTCGACATCTCGACGAGCCGCTCCTCCACCCGGCGGAGCGCCGCGCCCCCGCCCCGGACGAGCGCCGCGTCGACGTTGACCTCGCTCATGTCGTTGACGATCACGGCGACCCGCAGGCCGTCGCGGTTCGCGAGGACGTGGTTGAGCAGCGTGGTCTTGCCCGCGCCCAGGAAGCCGGACAGCACGGTGACGGGGAGCTTTCGGGTCACGACAGAGCCCTCTCTACGGTGGGAGCCGCGCGCCGCGGCGTGGGGCGGGGAGGGTTAGTGTACCAAGGATGCAATTGCAACAAAATTTCATTTGTGACGCCGAGCGTGCGGCCGGGCCCGGTCACGGCCGCGGGCGGCGACGGCGGGGGCCGCGCGCGTGGCGGTTCATTTCTCGGTCGATTGACGTGGTGGGCGCGCTTGCACTCCTGCGGGAAGTTGCCCCGGATCAGCAGAAGAGCCGCCAAGGCCGCCAAGAGGAGAGGGGGAGGGCTGTCGCAGCATTTCCCCCTCCTGTTCCCCTTATTTCTTGGCGCCCTCGGCGGCATGGCGGTTCGCCTTCCAGGCCGACTTCCCGCAGTGGAGCTAGCGCTTCTTCTTCGGCTTCTTCTTGGGCTTCGGCAGCTTCATCTTCTTCGGATCCTTGGGCGCCCAGGGCACGCGCGTGTCGATGGGCAGGATGTCCTCGTGGGGCAGGGCGCGCTCGCCCTCGCGCTTCACCGCGAACGACGCGGAGACCACGTTGACCTTGTGCGCCCCGACGTCGGACAGATCGCCTTTGACGCGCAGCCCGATGGGGATGCAGAAGCGCCTCTTCCGCTCCTCCTCGTCCGCGTCGGCCGGCGACGGCGCCCCGACGCCGGTCGGATCCGACCGCGCGCCGATCTGACTCGGGTCCTCGATCGCCTGCTGGATCTGCTCGAGCACCTCCTCGGCGCACACGAGCTCCGGCCTGGGCTTCTTCTTGCTGCCCGAGGGATATTGCACCTTGGACTCGACCTTGACCGTCACGGTCACGGGCGCCCGGTCGGGCCCCATCTGCATCGCGCGCCCGGCGAGCGTGCCCCGGGCCGCGCCCACGATGCGGTCCCAGGTGGGGCCGTCGCCCGCCGTCGCGCTCACGAGGCGGACGCCGAGGACCTGGCCGTCGGCGCCCAGCTTGACCTCGAAGGTGGCGCGGGCGTCGAGGGGCGCGGCCGAGGCGCGCACCGCGTCGGCCAGCGTGGTCGCCACCAGGCCCGCGGCCGGGACGCTGATCCCGACGGCCTTGTCCTTGCTGTGGAGGGTGCCGCTCAGCACCTTGCCCGCGATGGCGAGATCCACGGGCGGAGCAGGCGCGGCGACCGTCGGGGCGGGGCGGGGCGCCTCGGCGCTGGGCAGGGCGCCGGGGAGGGTCCAGAGGGGCGCGCCGAGCCCGGGCGCGAGCGCGACGCCCCCGCCCGCCGCCGGGGGAGGCCCGCCGTACTCGTCGGCGGGCGGCACCGTGGCCGCGGCGCCGGGTCCTGCGGCCACCGCCGCCGGCCCCTGGGCCGCGCCCGCAGGCGCCGCGGGCTCGGGGGTGGGCGCCGCGGGCTCGGGGGTGGGCGCCGCGGGCTCGGGGGCGGGCGCCGGCGTCGAGCGCGCGGCAGAGGCGACCTTGGCGGCCGCGGCCGCCGGCGCGGGCGCCTGCGTCTTCTCGACCGGGGCGGCCTTGCTGGCCTCCACCGGCTCGCCCGCGGCCGGCGGCGCGGCCCCGGGGCCGGCCCGGGGAGCGTCCCCTTCGAGCTCCAGATCGATGCCGTCCACGAGATCGGGCGGCGCGGCCGGGACCTCGATGGCCCGCTCGCGCGCCGGCGCCGCGAGGATCGCGAGGTGCGCCGCGAGCGCCACCACGACCGCCGCGGCCTCGCGCCCCCGCGACGAGATGCTCACCGCCTCCTCGATTCAAGGCGACCGCGCATCCCGGGATCCTAGCACCCCTGCGGCAGAGGCCGTCCCCTCGCAGCAGGAAACCGTCACCCAGCGCGGCATCAGACCGCGCGCGCGTACTGGCCCGGCGTCGTGCCGACGATCCGTCGGAAGTGCCGGTTGAGCTGGCTCTGATCGTAGAGCCCGACCTGCGGCGCGACGTCGCGCGGCCTCACGCCGGCGGCGAGCAGCGCCTTCGCGCGCAGGATCCGCAGGCGCGTGAGGTAGGCGTGCGGTGGCATCCCGACCTGGGCGCGGAACGCGCGGCACAGATGGTACTTGTCGAGGCCGGCGTGCGCGGCGAGATCGTCGAGCGTGATCGCCTCGGCGAGCCGCGCGTGAAGGAGCTCCACGGCGCGGCGCACGGGCCGGGTGCGCTCGCTCGGCTGATCGGCGACCGCGCCGAGCGCCGCGATCGCCTCCGCCACCGCGACCTCGAGCGCGAGGCGATCGGCGCCGCGCTCCACCGCCGCGTGCAGCCGCTCGAACGGCCGCGCGCGCTCATCGCCCGCAGAGAGCTGCGGCTCGACGCGCGCGCGCTTGCCGATGACGCGCTCGACCCCCTGCGCCGGCAGCAGGATGACCTGGAACACGCCCGGACCGTCGCGTGCGATGTCGCGGTGGACGTCGCCGGGTTGCTTCAGCTGGAACGAGCCCGGGGCGCTGCGCCAGACCTGGCCGCGGCTCCACCACTCCGAGCGCCCCGCGTCGATCCGGGTGATCGCGTACGCGTCCTTCATGCAGACGTGGAGCTCGTCGGTCGACCAGCGCATGGCGCGCACGCCGGGAGCCGAGACCGTGAGCTCGTCGGTGTGGATCGTCATGCCTCGAGGATACCCCCGCGCTCCGGGGCGGGCTTGGGCGTTCTTGGCGGCCCGGTGGGGCGTCGTGAAGCTGCCAAGAACCGCCAAGGCGCGAGTCCCGCGCGTCGCCATCTGAGGGCGCATGACATCCAAGCTCATCGCCCTGGTCACCGGGGCCAACAAAGGTATCGGTCTGGCGATCGCCCGCGAGCTCGCGCGCCGCGGCGCCCTCGTCCTCGTCGGCGCGCGCGACCCCGGGCGCGGCGAGGCCGCGGCCGCCCAGATCCGCGCGGAGGGCGGCGACGCGCGCGCGCTCGCGCTCGACGTCACCCGCGCCGACACGATCGCCGCCGCCGCCGCGTGGATCCGCGCGGAGCTCGGCCGCCTCGACGTGCTCGTCAACAACGCCGGCATCGCCAAGGTGGGAGCGCCGAGCGCCACGGCGCTCGCGGACGTCCGCGCCGTGTTCGAGACCAACGTGTTCGGCGTGATCGCCGTGACCCAGGCGATGCTGCCGCTCTTGCGCGAGGCGCCGGCCGGGCGGATCGTCAACGTGTCGAGCCGGCTCGGCTCGCTCACCGCGATCAGCGACCCCGCGTTTCCGAATCGCGGGATCGGCGGCGTCGCCTACGGCCCGTCGAAGAGCGCGCTCAACGCGGTCACGGTCGCGTTCGCCCAGGAGCTCGCCGGCACGCCGATCAAGGTCAACGCCGCGTGCCCTGGCTACACCGCGACCGATCTCACCAACCACAAGGGGCCGCGCAGCGTCGCCGAGGGCGCGCGCGAGCCGGTGCGGCTCGCGCTGCTCGGTCCCGACGGACCGACCGGCACGTTCTCGGACGACGACGGCCCGATCCCCTGGTGAGGCCGCGCGCGTGTCCCGCGCAGCGCCAGACCAGGTGAACCCATCCGCTGCGCTCGTCGGCGACGATGTGGCACGGCGGCTCCGCAAGGGGCCGCCCCGGCGGGTGACGATTTCCTGAAGGCGCGGCGCCCGTGCCACCATCCAGGATGAGGCCATGGGCGCGATCTCGACGAAGTGCGCGTTTTGCAGCGCCCCTGCACCAAGAGCCGCCGATCACGGCCGGTCGGCGCGTGCGCCTTTCCGACTCCACTCCATCGCGCCGGGGCCGATGGACATCGCCAGAAAGAGGTGCTGTTGATGGGATCACGACCGAGATCGTCGCGGAGCGACCAGCAGAGGACGCGACCGGCCGCGCGCCGGCGCGCGGCGCCCCTCGCCGCGAGGGCGGGCCTCCAGGCATGCGGCTTCCGCCTCGCGTCGCTGGCCGTCGTCGTCCTCTGCCTCGCGTGCCATCCCGGCGAGAGCCTCGCCGCCACGACCGAGACCGACTTCACCGTTCAATACGCCAACTACGACGCAGCCGCCCCGAACGACACCATCATCGAGGCCGGCATCCGCGTGCGCAACAACACCCCACGGTCGGTGCCGCTGAGCAGCATCGTCGTGCGGTACTGGTTCACGAAGAACGGCGCCGCGACGGTGACCCCGGCGTGCTGGTGGTGGAGCCCGTCGTGCAGCAACATCACGCTGGCGACCGGCACCGTCTCCCGGTCCGGCGCCGATCGCTACGTGGAGATCCGCTTCTCGAACGGGGCCGGGAGCCTGGCCCCGGGGGCCACGACCCAGCCGATCGACCTCGGGATCCAGCTCGGCGTGAATGTCAGCGAGGCCGACGACTACTCGTACGGGAACCAGGGCACGTTCTCCGACTGGAGCCGCATCACCGTGCACGACGCCGGCTCCGCGCCCACGGGCGGCGTGCGCGGCGGGGCGCCGCCGAGCGGCGGCGTGGCGGTCCCCGCGGCGCCGACGTCGCTCACGGCCACGGCGGCGAGCTCGAGCGCGATCGCCCTGAGCTGGTCCGCGAGCGGCGGCGCGACGAGCTACAGCGTCTACCGGTCGACCACGCCGGGCTTCACGCCCGGGGGGAGAAACCGGATCGCCTCCGGCGTGGCCTCGACCAGCTACGACAGCGCTGGCCTCGCGGCGTCCACCACCTACTACTACAAGGTCACCGCCTCGAACGCGGGAGGCGAGTCGACGGCGTCCAGCCAGGCGAGCGCGACGACGCTCGCCGGGAACCCTGTCACCGCCGAGTTCTTCGACGATTTCAGCTATACAGGCACCGGCGACAGCAGGTTCCGCGACGGGTGGGCGCTGCGGACCTGGTCGGGCGGCCCCGGCGTGAAAGGCGCGCAGTGGCTGTCGTCGAACATCTCGCTGATCACCGACCCCCAGGACCCCGCCAACAAGCTGATGCGGCTCCAGGGGACCACGGACGGCACCGCGGCTGGCAGCTCGCAGGCCGAGGTCATGTCGACCTCCGACAAGTTCCGTCTGGGCACCTACGCCGCCAGGGTGAAATTCCACGACGCGCCGCTGTCCGGCGCGCGCTTCCTCGCCGACAAGCCGATCGAGACGTTCTTCACGATCACCGAGTATGTCGAGGGCGACCCGGACTACTCGGAGCAGGATTTCGAGTACATGCCGAACGGCGGCTGGGGGCAGGGCGACGACAGCACGATGTGGCTGACCTCGTGGGAGACGACGACCGACAAGCTATCGACCCTCGTCCCGGAGAGCCACGACGGCTGGCACACGCTCCTCCTCCAGGTCACCAGCTCGTCGATCACCTACTACATCGACGGCGTGGAGGTGCCGGGCGCGACGCACCCCGAGAAGTTCGCCCCGGAGGCGGGCCAGCACCTGAGCTTCCAGGTCTGGTTCGACGAGCTCGACGCGGCCCAGCGCAGCTCGCGCACGTACCACGAGGACGCCGACTGGGTGTACTTCGCCAAGGACGCGATCCTGTCGCCCGCCGAGGTCGACGCGAAGATCGCCGCCCTGCGCGCCTCGTCGGTCGCCCGCAAGGACACGGTGCCCTGAGCCGGCGACCGTCGACACGCCCTCGGCGCCGGCGTCGGCCGCGATGGCCCGTGCCATCGGGATAGCGCTGCTGGTCGTCGAGCGCCAGAGCCGCCACGTGATGCCCGCCGGCCTGCGCCGCTGCTCGCGCGAGGCGCCCTGTCGCGACGACGACGTGTGCGCCAGGACGGGCGCGGGCCAGGGCGCGGCGGATCCCCTCGACGTGGAGGCGATGGCCCGCAGCTCCCTGGGGTCGGGGGGCGCATCTGCGCAGGTCGCGCGCGCCCGCGAGGGGTATGATCGCCGGCGTCGTGGACTGGGATGACGTCCGCCATTTTCTCGCGCTCGCTCGTACGGGCTCCGTCCGCGCGGCGGGCTCGACGCTCGGCGTGAGCCACTCGAC
Organism: Sorangium sp. So ce1036; assembly: GCF_051369805.1. Taxonomy (NCBI): domain Bacteria; kingdom Pseudomonadati; phylum Myxococcota; order Polyangiales; family Polyangiaceae; genus Sorangium; species Sorangium sp. So ce1036. The sequence goes on along the minus strand of NZ_JBBMOX010000001.1, from coordinate 9,494,867 downwards.
CGTGGCGCGGCGGGTCGAGGCCCTCGAGACGCGGCTCGGCGTGAAGCTGTTCGACCGGCACCGCGACGGGTACTTGCTGACGGGCGCGGGCCACGAGATGGTCTCGGGGGCGGAGCGCGTCGAGCGGGAGATGGCCGCGCTGGAGCGCGGCCTCGCCGGACAAGACGCGCGGCTCGCGGGGGCCGTGCGGGTGACCTGCACCGACCCTTTCATCGCGAAGATCCTCGTCCGCGCCCTGGCGAGCCTCTGTGAGCAGCATCCCGGCATCGAGATCGAGCTGGACGCCGACGCCAAATACCTGGATTTATCGAAGCGCGAGGCCGATGTCGCGGTGCGCGCGCTCTTGCCGAGCGCGTCCCCGCCGGAGCACCTGATCGGGCGGCGGCTCGTCCCCATCACCCTCTGCAACTACGTCGCGACGGCGCACGCTGCCCGGCTCGACCCCGAGCGCGGCGCGCGCTGGCTCGGATCCAACCCGCGCAAGCTCACCGAGGAGCTCGTCGCGTCGTCGAGCTATCCGGAGCTTCCGATCTGGGGCACGTTCGAGTCGATGGCGGTCATGATCGAGGCCGCGCAGGCAGGCCTCGGCTTCATCCTGTTGCCCACGTACGCGGGCGATCCGGAGCCCGGGTTGCAGCGCCTCGCGAAGCCGGACCTGCGCCACGTCGGCGACTTCTGGCTCCTCAGCCACCGCGACCTCCGGGACAACGCGCGCCTGCGGGCCGCGCGCGAGCGCATCACCGCGGCGTTGACAGCGCGCGCAGCGCTGTTTCGCGGCGAGGCCGAAAGGTGGCGCGAAGCTGCGCCCCTGCGTCACGAACTTGCACCAGGCGCAGACGCGCCGGACGCGTAGAATCGTCGACCACGATGAGCGCCAACGCCAAGTTCTGGGATAACGTCGCCGAGAAGTACGCCGCCATGCCGGTGAAGAACGTCACGGCCTTCGAGCGCAAGAAGGCCATCACCCGCGAGCACCTGCGCCCGAGCTCGATGGTCCTCGAGATCGGCTGCGGCACCGGCTCGCTCGCCCTGGCGATGTCGCCATTCGCCGGTCACATCCACGCGATGGACGTCTCGGCCGAGATGCTCCGCATCGCCGACCAGAAGAAGCAGGCCCAAGGCGTGACCAACGTCACCTTTCTCCAGGGCACGCTGGACGGGCCCGCTCCGTACGAGCCCGAGCACTTCGACAGCGCCTGGGCGTACTCCATCCTCCACCTCGTGCCCGATCGAAGGCGCACCCTCAAGACCATCTTCGACCTCCTCAAGCCCGGCGGCTCGTTCATCGCGTCCAACGTCTGCCTCGGCGACACCTGGGTACCCTACGGCGCGATCATCACGGTGCTGCGCTGGTTCGGGAGGGCGCCGGCCGTCCACATCTACGATCGTGAGACGATTCTCCGCGAGATGCGCGAGGCAGGGTTCGTCGAGATCGAGGAGAGGGAGATCGGTGCTGGGGGGATGGTTGCGTTCGTCGTGGCGAAGAAGCCGGGGTAGCGCGCGGCTCGCTGGAAGCTGGGTGAGTCGAGCACCATCCGAGCTACAGCGGCGTGTGGGTCGGGGCGCCAGGGCGCCGATCTGCTGGAATGCGTGGCAATTCAGGATCTCGAGGCGCCCCAGCGGCTCATCCAGGAGGCGGCGTAATTCATTGAAATTGTACGATCTTCAATGGGTTCGTCGCTCTCGTACGACAGCCGCACGTCGGTGAGCAGCGAACGAGCTGAGCTCCACCGCTGTGCGGGCGAGCCAAGCGTCACGATCGTCCGCCTGCTCATCGAGATCAGCGTAGATTTCGCGACGTGCGGCTGTAGTACCAGTCAACAGCGGTGCAGGTTCGCAGGAGGACCCAAACGATGCCGTACACAACGAAAAGAAAGACCACGAGCTCGACGGTCCAGCCGAAGATGTAGATCAGCCTCAGGTGCCCTGATCTCTCGTTCGATGTCGCTCGCCTCCACCCTCTCTGGACGTCGTGCGGGCGGGCCAGATGCCAAACTCCCTGCGTCTTCTTGCTCGCGCTCGCCGTTCATGACCAGGTCCGTAGCATGCCGCGTCGCTGCCGCACCCGTGCGCGGCCCGACGTCCGGCATCACGCCAACCACCCGATCCAGGTGGGGCGCCCCGACGTCAGAGCGGCGGGCCGAGACCGCGAGGGCGTGGACCAGCAGCCAGCGCGATCCGGGCGACCGCTCCGGTATCGCCGCCCCGGCGCGTCTTTCCGCTCAGGGGGTCGCGCGCTCGTGGTGCCGGTGCTGCGGAGGCCGACGCGGCCGACGCGGGCGTCGAAGAGGAGGCGGCTCGACGAGAAACGGCGCACGAGCGAGAAGAAGCACGTGCGCCGCGGCGGGGAGAGCGACTGACAGCGACCGTCAACGCTTGCGCCGGGAGCCCGCGACGACCTCGGCCGCCGTGGCCGCGGTGGCCGCGCGCTTGAGCCATCGCCGCAGCTTGGTCGGATCGTCGCAGCCGGCGATCGTGCGAGCCACCTTGGCCGGCACCACGACCCCGCGCGCTTGCAGCACCGTGGTGATGGCCTCCTGCGCCATCCTGAGCTCGCCGAGCAGCGCGCCGCGCGCTTCTCCGCGCGCCTCGCCGCGCGCCTCGCCGAGCGCCGCGCCGCGCGCCTCGCCGCGCGCTTCGCCGAGCGCCTCGCCCTCTGCGAGCGCCGCCTCGAGCGCGGGCACGCGCTTCTCGAGCAGCGCGCGGGCCACGGCGTCGTCCGAGGAGGTGGCGTCGAGCAGCGCCTGGATCGGTAGCGGGAGCACGAGGCATCGGTCCTCGATGACCGCATCCTTCGCGAGCGGCTGCCAGCCGTCGGTCTCGCGCGACCATTCCAGCACCCGGCGCTGCTTCACCAGGATGCAGAACACCCGCCGCACGCCCCGAGCGATCAGCCGGCGCGCCTTGCTGGTCGGCACGGCGAGGGCTTGCTTGTCGCTGACCTCGAAGGCCAGCTCCTCCAGCCGCCGGTGGCCTCCGCGATCGGGCTTCTGCGAGAAGACGCTGGCGTCGGGCGCATAATCGCTGCCGCAGTCGGCCCGGGTGAGCATGTCGACGGCGCCCCGGTAGCCCGCGGCGACGTGGGCGCCGAGGACGTAGGTCAGATCGAAATGCTGCGTCGCGTGCGGCGCATCGGCCGGGGCGGCGAAGAGCTCGGCGCCGTCGAGGTACTCCACCCGCGTCTCGGGCGGGGCCAGCCGGTCGTCGACGTGCGGGCGGGCCCTGCCGCTCGAAGGCGCCTGGACCGTGCGACCCGACGCGCCTGCGCCGGGGGCGAGGAGGACGTGTTCGTGCCTGGGCATGGCCTCCAGCATAGCCCAGCCGGCGCCCGGCAGGGCTCGCAACGCCGGAGGCGAGGCGGACGCGCTGAGGTCGGGCGCGGGGAGTGGTCAGATTGGACCATGAAGGCGGGAAGGTGGGACGAAAAGATCAATGATCTTCTCGCTTTCCCGCCTTCATGTGAACTCTCTCCGGGCAAATGTGACCATGACCCGGGCGCGCGGCGCGGATCAGCCGTGCGCTCTCAGGCAGCCCAGCTCGTAAAGCCTTGTCTCCTCGAGCAGCTCGCGCGCCGCCGCGTCCTCCGGGGTCTCGCCCGGCTCGACGCCGCCGCCGGGGAGCTCGTCGAGGATCCTGTCGGGCCCCGGCCTGTACTGGCGCGCCAGGTCCATGTCGTCGTAGTTGCCCCAACCGGCGGAGCCGGCGCGGAACTCCCAGTTGCCTGCCTTGGCCATCGAGCCGGGCTCGATGACCGAGGGGGCGAAGAGCGACCAGCGAAAATAAGCGCCGCGCGCCCATCATCGACCGGTTGTTCTGGCGGGATTTCTGACGCGGGAACTAGCTGGTGTGCGCAACGGCGCGGATCTCAATCAGTTGATGTGGGAACGCCAGCCCCGAAACGCCGATGAGGGTGCCTGCCGGACGATGTTGCCCAACATATTCCTTGTACAGAGCAACGCACCGCTCGAAATGCTCGCTCGGGTTCGTCAGGTAAATGACCACCTCGGCGAGGTTGGACCTCGTGACGTTGAACCCCGCCAGCACCCGATCGAGGTTCTCCAGCGTCTGCCGGGCCTGCGCCTCGAAGTCGCCCTCACCGATGAACGCGCCCTGCATGTCGTGGGAAAATTGCCCCGAAATGTAGATGGTGCCGTGGATGCTGTACCCCTGGGTGACGCCGAAGCCGTCTTCCCACGGAACGCCGTGGTTGTAGGTGGTGGCCTTCTGTGTCATGTGAGCTTCCTCGCTGTTTGTGGTTCCTCGTCGCGACATCGACGAGGCGTCGAGAACCGTAGCCAGCCCATTGGCGAACGGAGGTCTACACAGACGCGAAGAAATTTCTTGACGGTTTCCATGCGCCCTGCTCATCCCAGCGCCGGAGCAGATGGAGTTGCAACATGCTGCGCGCGAACCTGAACGAGATCCTCGTCTTCATGGCCGTCGTCGAGGAAGGGAGCTTCATCGCCGGGGGGCAGGCGATGGGCCTGACCAGGTCGGCGGCGGGCAAAGCCGTGAATCGCCTGGAAGACAGGCTGGGCGTGCGCCTCCTGAACCGCACGACCAGGGCGCTGAGCCTCACCGATGAAGGTCGGGTGTTCTACGACCGGGGTTTGCAGATCCTCGCGGCCGTCGACGAAGCAGAGGCGAGCGTGGCGGGGCGCTCCGGCACGCCACGGGGGCTCCTGCGGCTCACCGTCCCCGACGCCTTCGGGCGGCTCGTCGTTCTGCCGCTGCTGCGGAAGTATCTCGAGGCCTGGCCCGACATCCAGGTGGAGGTGAGCTTCACCGATCGCCAGGCCGACATCGTCGAGGAGGGCTTCGATCTGGCCGTGCGGATCGGAGAGGCGCCCCCGGACACGCGGCTGGTCTCCCGGGTGGTCGCCAGGTACAAGGCCGTGCTTTGCGCCGCGCCGTCCTACCTTGCCGGGCGTGGTGAACCGCTGAACATCGATGACTTCGCTGACCACGACTGCTTGATCTTCAGCAGCCGCAATCGGAGGCAGAGCTGGCGCTTCCTCGGCGACGATGGAGCCTGGGTCAAGGCGCAAGGACGAAGCCGCCTGCGGCTGGATAGTGGAGAGGCCATCCGGGATGCGGCCGTCGCAGGGCTCGGCATCGCGTTTCTTCCGGACTTCCTGGTGGCCGAGGACCTGGCTGCCGGTCGCCTCCAGCAGGTGCTACCCGACCTCGAGGCAGGGGACGTGAAGATCGTGGCGATCTACCCGACGCGACGTCTCCTGGAACCCCGCGTCAGGCGCTTCATCGATCTCATGGTCGAAGAGCTCGGGAGCTGACGCCGCTGACATTCAGGCGACGGAGGACCTGATGCTCGCGGCGCCGCTCCCCGAATGACCGCGATCAGTCCCGGAGTCCAGCGCCCGGCTCTTCGCCGCCTGCGCCCCCGGCGCCCGGGCCCTCGCCGCCCGCGCCCCCGGCGCCCGGACCCTCGCCGCCTGCGCCTGCGCTGCCCGGGTCCTCCCCGCCCGCGCCCCCGGCGCCCGGGTCTTTCCCGCCCTCGCCGCCCGCGCCCGGGTCTTCCCCGCCCGGGCCTCCACCGCCCGCGCCGCACTCCGGGGGATAGGCGCAGTAGCCGCCGCAATCGACGAGGGGAGGCATGCAGAGCTGCGGCTGCTCACGGTTGCTCTCCAGCTCCGCCGGCAGCGCCTCGATGCGCTCCGTGAGCCAGGCGTCCAGAGAGCGGTATCGCTCCTCGTCGCCCGGACGGAGCATGCCCTCGTCCGACAGCTCATCGTAGATGCCCTTCAGCACCGCGCTGGGGTCCAGCGCGGCGAAGTCCTCGATCACCCCCTCGCACGCCGCGATCGTGTCGTCCCAGCAGGCCGGATCGCTCTGGCATCCGCGCGCCAGCGCGCTCGTGCCGGGCAGGGGGACCTGCGCGTACCAGCTTTGCCCCAGGCTGATGTCGACCGAGTACGGCAAGTACTGGAACAGACCGTCGGCCCGCTCGACCAGCACGACGTTGTTGCTGTTGTGGATCGTGTCGTCCCCGGTGGCGAGCACCCACGACAGGCACTGGAACCGATGGAAGGCCGGCCAGTCGATCCAGCTCGCGAGCGCGTCCTTGAACCCCTCGCCGTGCGGCGTGTCGGCGATCGTCTCCTCGAGCTCCTTCACGCGGGTGTTGTCACACGTCTTGAGCTGGCAGCTCCCCGGATCGTCGAAGACGCTGCCGCCGACCGGGAACACGTCGAGCGGGATCGGGCCGCCCCACGGGTCGTTGCCGGCGAAGTCCCCGGCGAACTCCCACATGTTGGCGCAGCCACCGCCGAGCTTGCTCTCGAGGCGCTCGCAGAACCCCCTCTTGTAGCGCTCGACCACGATGTAGGGGATGGACACCTCCGGCCCCCAGACGTTGCTCGAGACCCAGGCGTAGCCGGCCAGGGGAGCCGGATAATCGAGGCGAGCGTAGAGCTCGAGCGCGAGGCGCTCGCGGAAGATGCTGCCGACCTGGCCGTTGTTGAAGCGCAGGTGCTCGAAGCCGCCGAGCCGTTGCTTTTCGACGAACTCGTCCGTGTCGATGTTGAGGTTGGGGATCGTGCGCTTCGTCCAGGGCCGCATCGTCGACTGTCCGGCGACCCCCACCTGGACCTTGCCGTAGTCGGCCGTCTTGCCCTCGGCGCCGGCCGTGGTCACCCACAGGTGATCCACGAAGGTCGCGTCCTCCCCGGTCGGTGAATAGATGTCTCCGGATCCCGGCATGCCGGGGATCCCGATTCCGCTGCTCCCTTCGTTCATGATCTCGAGCTGCTCTTCCGGGACAGCGAACCAGTAGCGGTTCCCGAGGGTGCCGAAGACGTCGAGCGCGAGATCCGTCACCTCGGTGTCCGCGACGGGCGCTCCCGGGTACTCCTCTCCGGGCGCGCCGCCGGCGCCCCCGGCCCCCCCGGCGCCGCCGGTCCCGCCCTCCTCAATCGTATAATAGTAGTTGTGGTAATTGTCTGGCTCATCGGCGCAGCCCGCCAGGAAGGCGACAGACGGGGCGGCGCAGAGGGCGAGCAGGGAAATCGCTCGCGTGCGGAGCGACCTTGACCGAACAGAAGGACGAGACGGTAGCTGACTGGACATGGTGGCGTGACCTTTCCGCGACACGTCCCTGGCCCATGGCAAGAATCGCACCGTTCACGGTAAACCGCATGACCGCCCAGGCGTCGATGCCCTGGAGCCCGGTCCGCCGTGCAGGCCCGGTGAGGTCTTCGAGGAGCGCAGCCCCTTCGCCCCGCAGGTCGGTGGACGCGCGGTAAGCGGCCCCTCATGACACCGGGATCAGATCCTGGCACAAACAGCGCTCGCGGATCCATCCGCCTCGCGGACGGAGGCGGGGGTGGGCGCCCTCCTCCTTTTGCGGTGTGGGACGGCGCGGAGGCGGGCGCCCCGAGCGCGCCGCCCCTCGCCGCCGCGCCCCCGGGCACGCCGCCGCGGCGCCGCGTCAGCGCGCCCGCGCGGCGTGGTCGGCGAGCACGCTCGCGACGCAGCAGGTCAGCTTCTTGCCCATGCCGAGGTGCAGGAACTCGTTGGGCCCGTGCGCGTTCGACTGCGGCCCGAGCACGCCCGTGATCAGGAACTGCGCCTCCGGGAACTTCTGCCCCAGCATCGCCATGAACGGGATCGTCCCGCCCTCGCCGATGCCCATCGCGGGCCGGCCGAAGTACGTCCGCGAGGCCCTGTTCACCGCCTCTTCCAGCCACGGCGCCGTCGCCGGCGCGTCCCACCCGGCCGACGGCTCGGTGACGTGGAACCGGACCTCCGCGCCGTAGGGCGGATCCTCCTCCAGGACGCGCTTCAGCGCGGCCGCCGCCGCCCTCGGGTCGACGCGCGGCGGGATGCGCACCGAGAGCTTCGCCCTCGTGAACGGGCGCAGCACGTTGCCCGCGCCGGCCACGGGCGGCAGGCCGTCGGCGCCGGTCACGGAGAGCGCTGGCCGCCACGTGCGGTTCAAGAGCAGCTCCGCGACCTCGTCGGTCACGGGGCGGCCGCCCTGCACCCACGGCAGCTCGCTCACCACCGTGGGGCCCAGCACCCCGGCCGCGGCCCGCGCCTGCGCCGCGCGCTCCTCCGGGATCTCGACGTGCAGCGCGTCGACGAGCACGCGCCCGGTCCGCTCGTCCTCGATGCGCGACAGGAGCTGCCGCAGGATCCGGAAGCTCGAGGGCACCACGCCGCTGCCCACGCCCGAGTGCACGCCCTCGCGCAGGATGCTCACCTCCAGCGTGCCCTGGACGAGGCCGCGGAGCGAGGTCGTGATCCAGAGCTGGTCGTAGTTGCCGCAGCCGGAGTCGAGGCACACGACCAGGCTCGGCTTGCCGATGCGACCGGCGAGCGCGTCGATGTAGGCCGGCAGATCCGGGCTGCCGCTCTCCTCGCACCCCTCGATGAGCACCACGCAGCGCGCGTGCGGCACCCCCTGCTCGTGCAAGAGGCGCAGGGCGGCGAGCGAGGCGAAGCTCGAGTAGCCGTCGTCGGCGCCGCCGCGGCCGTAGAGCCGGTCGCCCTCGCGCACCGGCTCCCACGGGCCGAGCCCCTGGCGCCAGCCGACCATCTCGGGCTGCTTGTCGAGGTGCCCGTAGAGGAGCACCGTGTCGTCGCCCGTGCCCGGCACCTCCATCAGGATCACCGGCGTGCGCTGGTCGAGGCGGACCACCTCCACCGTGAGCCCGGGGATCGGCTGCGCCTTGCACCACGCCTCGACGAGCGACGTGGCCCTGTCCATGTGGCCGTTCTCGCGCCAGGCCGGGTCGAAGGCGGGCGACTTGTTGGGGATGCGGATGTAGTCGTGCAGCGCGGGGACGATCTCCCGCTCCCAGCAGCCCTCGCATGACGCGATGACTTCGCTTTCGTTGAGCTTCGCCGACATGGACCTCTCCAGGGGGTGAGAACGGGGCGGCTCGTGGACGGACGGCCGCGGACGTCACGGCAGGAGGCCCGCAGGTTGTAACACCGCGCGGGGGCGCGGCGAACGCTCTTCAGAAGAGCCGTCCCCCGCGCGCCTCGCGCTCGCCTGTCGCGGCCGGGGGCGGCCGGTCGCGGCGGTCGCGAGCGCGCTCCTGCCAGGCGGCGACGGCCCGCGCTCGCTCCGCCACGACGGCGCGGCGGCCGAGGTCGAGGCGGTCCGGGCGGCCGGGGGCGCAGCGCTGCCCTGCGCTGTCGAACGCGACGCCGTTGACGCCGTCGCGTCGCTCGCACGGGGGGCTACCGTGGATTCTGCTTCTTCCAGTCGTCGGTCAGCAGGCCGGAGAACCCCCAGTCCTCCTCCGCGATCTCCTGGATGACGATATGAATGTGCTCCGGCTTCTTGCCCAGAGTTCGAACCAGCGAATCGGTGATGTCCTTCACGATCTGAGCCTTCTGCTCTCGCGAGGCGCCCCTTGTGATCTGAACATTCACGTACGGCATCTATCCATCCTCGACTTCCGTGGGCACGTCTCCGCTGGCCGAGCCGATGCGCGCGCGACCGGCCCAGCGCCGCCGCCTCGCCGCGTCGCGCCCGCTCATCGACCGAAGCGCGGCGCGAGGACGTGGTTCTCCAGGTGAACGTGCCGGAAGGTGTCCTGCTCGATCGCCTGGAGCTCGCCGAACAGCGCGCGATAGCTGCCGCAGGCCCAGTCGGGCAGCGCGAAGTCGTCGCTCGCGTCACGAAGGGTCTCGAGGAGCTTCGCCACCGCGAGGTGCTCCTCGCGCATCGCCGCGAGGGCGCGCGCCGTCTCCGGGTCGACGTCCGCGCCGGCGGAGCGGAGCGCCGGGAACAGGTTCGCCTCCTCGTCGTCGAGGTGCGCGAGCAGGGCGTCCGAGAGCTCGCCCACGGCGCCGTCGAGGGCGCGCAGCTTCGGGTTGCGCTCGCCGTGGACCCGCGCGACCTTCGCCGCGAGCGCGCGCACGAAGGGCAGCGCCTTTCGCAGGTACGCGTGGTGCTTGCCCACGATGTGGTCGATGAGCGCGGGCGTCGAGGCGTCGCGCATCGCGTCCGGCGCGGCGCCTCGCCGCTCCGCGATGGCTCGCTCGAGCTGCCCCAGGAGCGCGGGGAGCTCGACCCCGCGCTCCCTGGCGGCCCGCTCCAGGCTGAGCTCCCCGCGGCAGCAGAAGTCGATTCGGTGCTGCTGGAAGACCTGGGCGCACTCGGAGTGGTCGAGGACGATGTTGGCGACCGATTGGGCTGGGCTCAGCATGGTGGACCTCCTGTCGTCCGTGTGAGCAAGGCGCGTGCCGGACGCTCGTCGCGCACGGATCTGCCCGGTTTCGCGCTCGAAATCGCGGCGCGCGACCGGCGCGCGGAGCGACGCCGAGGACCTCCCGGAGGAGCTGCTCGCGCAACCGTCGCCGCCCGGCGCACGCCTTGCGCTCCGGTCGCGCGCGGACGTCGAGCGAGAGCGCCTCCTCGGCGTCCTCGATGCCTCTCGCGGCTCCCAGGCGGAGGCCGCGCGCGTGCTGGGATCGGGCGCAACGCGCCCTCGCGCGAGCTGCGCGAGGACAGCGCGAGTTTTTGGCACGTGTCCTGCCACATCCTCTCGTGAAAGGAGTCGCCCATGATCTCGACCCAGCTCGCCCACCACCTGTCGCTCGAGGTGTCGTGCCCCGCGTGCCCGGAGACCTACGCGGTCCCGCTCGACGCCGTCGAGCAGAGCCAGTGCCACCTCGACGAGCACGGGCCCTGCTCCGGAATGGCCATCCACGAGTGTCCGACCCCGTACCTCGCGTCGCTCGCGCCTCGAGAGGCGATCGCGCACCTGCATGAGGCGGTCGCCGCGGAGCTCACGCGCTGGGACGACGACGGCGGCGCGCCGCGGGGACCGGAGCCGTCGTGAAGCGCGACCGGCGGCTCCGCGGCCTGTCCTCCGAGCACCACCACGCCCTCGTCCTGGCCCGCGCCGTCGAGCGGCAGATCGACGCCTGGTCGACGTCGGACGGCGCGCGCCTCCGCGACCGGTTCGATCGGCAGCTAGAGCCCCACTTCTTCGCGGAGGAGCAGGTCCTGCTGCCCGCGCTGCGCGCCGCGGGCCGGCCCGACCTCTGCGAGCGCGTCGAGCGCGACCACGCCCGCCTGCGACGCGCGGTCACGCTGGCATCGGCGGGCGACGCGAGCGCCGCGCGGGCCTTCGGCGCGGAGCTCGCCGAGCACGTGCGCTTCGAGGAGCGGGACCTGTTTCCCGCGTGCGAGTCGCTCCTCGCCGGCGAGATCCTCGACGAGGTCGCGCGCCGCGCGCCCGGCGAAAGTTCGCCCGATTCGTGACCCTCTCGGTCGCGGGAGGCGGCGCCCCGCGGACGTCTGACCTCGCCCGCCGCGCGCCTGACCAGCCCGCCCGCCCGCCGCCGCTCAGCCGCGCCGGCCGACGCCGCGGCCGCGGGTCCTGGCCAGCGCGTAGCGGAAGCCGCGCGCCAGGTTGGGCTGCGTCACCATCGAGCCGACGTCGAGGCCCTGATCGACCATCGTCTGCGCGGCGTCCGGCCTCAGGCCGACGAGCACCGCCTCGGCCCCGAGCAGCGCGGCCGCCTGCGCCGCCCGGACGAGCTGCGACGCCGCCGCCGCGTCCACGACCGCCATCCCGGTGACGTCGATCAGCACGATCCGCGCCCCCTGCGCGTCGATCGCCCGCAACATCGACTCGATGAAATGGCTCGAGCGCTGGGCGTCCATGACGCCGATCACGGGCATCACCAGGATGCCCTCCGCGATCGGCACGACGGGGCTCGAGAGCGCGCGGATCGTCTGGAGCATCGACTCCCGCTGCACGCCGGCGCGCTCGAGCGCCGCGCTCCGCTCGGAGATCCGGCGGAACAGCCGGGCGTTCTCGATGCCGACCGCCGCCGTGCCGGAAACGCGGACGAGGAACGACACGTCGCCTGGCCCGCACGCCTGCCGCCGGTCGCTGCTCAGGACGAGGGCGCCGAGGGCGCTGCCCCGGGCCTGCAGGGGCAGGACGACGACCGTGCGCGCGCCGGCGTGGGCCGGGGGCAGGGCGGCGTCCGCGCGCCCGTCGCCGTCGGCCGGGTCGAGCACGAGCGGGCGACCCGCCTCGATCGCGCGGCCCACGGGCGAGCGCGCCGGGATCGCGACCTGGTCCTCGACGACGGAGCGCTCGGGCGGCGAGAGGCCGATCAGCAGGATCTCGGCGGGATGCGCGGCGGCCAGGGGCCGAGCGTCCTGCCCGCTCGCGGCCCGGCGGGCCGCGTCGAGCGTGAGATAATCGGCCAGCGGCGTGGACCACGGCGTCCGCTCGAGGGTGACGCAGTCGACGCCGGTGTGGAGGACGCGCGAGGGCGGCAGCTCCGCGAGGATCGGCGCGATGCCGCGCATCATCATGCGATGGATCACCTCGACGGCGCGGAAGCCCATGTCGTACTCGCGCTGGACGATCGTCGCGTGGATCGTGCCCTGCCGGAGCAGGGCGACCGTGCTGGCGATGAGATCGAACCCGATGATCTTGAGATCGCCGCGCCGGCCGAGCTGGCTCGTCGCGAGGCCCCAGGAGGGCCCGTTGTCGGCGGCGGCCCCGAACGCGCCGCCGATGTCCGGCCGCGCCCTGAGCGCCGCGGCGGCGAGCCTCGTCCCGGCCGCCAGATCCCAGTCGCACGCGGTGGTCGGCAGCACCGTGAGATTCGACCCGAGGGTCGCGGCGCGGAAGCCCTCGACGCGCTCGCGGGCGTTCAGCGCGAGCTCGACGGGGCCGAGGGGCGCGACGACGCCGCCGCCGGGGAGCAGCCGCAGCATCATCTCGCCCGCCATCCGGCCCGCCGCCACGTTGTCGGTGCCGATGTACAGCGGCGCCAGGCTGCCCGGCACGGGCGGCGTGTCGATCACGACGACCGGGATGTCCGCCTCCGCCGCCCGCCGGAACCCCTCCTCGACGATGTCGGGCGTGCAGGGCGCGATGACGATGCCGGGCACGCGCCGGTCGATCGCGTCGTCGAGCAGCTCGCTCTGAGAGCCCGCGCCGTACCCGCCGCCGCCGGTCCGGAAGTCCACGCTGAGGCCCAGATCGCGCCCGGCGCTGGCGGCGCCGGCGTGAACGTTCTGCCAGTACGTCGTCGGCTCGGACCGCGGGGCCCGGTACACGCGGGCGCGGCGGTCCCCCCCCGCGCCCGCGGCGCGCTCTCCGGGGGCGTCGTCCTCGAGCAGCCAGAGCTCCACGGTCTTCCAGTCCGGCTCGAGCTGCACGCTCCGGATCCCGTGGGCGATGGTCTCGATGAGGTGATGCAGCTCGACGGTGGTGCCCACCGCGTTCAGCATCCGCTCGAACAGGCGGATCTCCTGCGCCGATCTCGCCTTGTCGTCATAGAGCCTGTTGCGCTCCAGCGCGTCCGCGGCGGCGTCCGCGAAGACCTCGATGAGGGCGCGGCGGTCCTCGTCCGGAGGCTCCAGGGTCGGCTGCTCGACGGCGAGGTAGCCCACCGGCTCGCCGCCCAGCGAGATGGGCGCGATCAGCACGCCGGCGCCTTCAGGAACGGCGCCGTCGAGCTCGATCGCGGAGGGCAGGTTCGCGCGGTACCACGCGCGCGCATCGACGACGCGGGGCCCCCGCGCCGCCTCGAGCGCCGCCTCCGGGGTGAGCGGGCCGCGCGCGCCGTCGGGCTCCACGGCCGCCGAGCGCCGCGGCAGGGGAGGAGGCGTCGCGCCGAACCCGGCCAGCGCTCGAGCCACGAGGCGCTCGCCCTCGCGGAGGAACACGCCGCCGCGCGGCGCGCGCGGTGGGACGGCCATGGCCCGACGCGCGATCTGCTGCAACACGGCAAGGAGGTCGGGCACCTTGAGCATGCGGTTCGTTCGGGGAGGCCGTCACGGAGCGTGGCGAGCCGGCTCAGCAAGCGCGAAGAGGCGCTCCTCTGTCAAGGACGCTCTCTTCGCCTGCGACGGTAACGAGAGCAGCGGTCGGTCAGGATCGCGGCGCGCCTAGAGCCCCTCGAGCGCGGTCAGGCCGGATCGGCTGCCTTGTGGATGGAATATTCTCTTCCAGTGCGAATGTGCACGCTCAGGGCGAGGGGGCGCTCGTGACGAGACCGCACGGGGGGCGGTCAGGGGTAGACGTAGGGCGCGTCCAGCCCGAGCGGGAGCCCGAGCTGCCAGTAGACGAGGAGAAACAGGCTCCACGCGGTGAGGAAGGTGAGGGAATAAGGCACCATGAGCGCGACGAGCGTGCCGATCCCCGTGCTCTTCACGTACTTCTGGCAGAAGACCACGACCAGGGGGAAATAGACCATGAGCGGCGTGATGATGTTCGTGGTCGAGTCCCCGACGCGATAGGCCGCCTGGGTGAGCTCCGGCGAGATGCCGAGCGACATGAGCATGGGCACGAGGATCGGGGCGAGCAGCGCCCATTTGGCCGACGCGGAGCCGATGAGGAGGTTCACCGCCGCCGTGAGCAGGATGGCGCCCACGATGGTCACCGTGCTCGGGAGCGCCATGGCCTTGAGCGCCCCGGCGCCCTTGAGCGCCAGGAGCGCGCCGAGGTTCGACTTGTTGAAGAGATAGATGAACTGGGCGGCGAAGAAGGCCATGACCAGGTAATAGGCCATGGTGCTCATCGTCTTGCTCATGCCGCCGATCACGTCGCGGTGGCTCTTGAAGGCGCCGGACGCGTAGCCGTAGACCAGCCCCGGGACGAGGAAGAACAGGAAGATGAGCGGCACGATCGCGCGCATGAGCGGCGCGGCGCTGGCCGTGAGCTCCCCGCTCGGCGCGCGCAGCGGCGAGGACGCGGGCGCGCTCGCCGCGACGAGCGACGCGACGCAGGCCAGGAGGGCCCCGAGGCCCAGCCAGAGCGCGCGCGCCTCGCGCGGCGTGAGCGCCGCCATGCGCTGCGGCTCCTGCTCCGGCTCGGGCGCGGCGTCGACGGGCGTCCGGGCGAGGCGCGGCTCGATCACGCGATCGGTGATGAACCAGCCGAGCCCCATGACGAGCAAGCTGGAGGCGCTGCAGAAGAACCAGTTGCAGAGCGGGTTGACGGCGCGCTCCGGGTCGAGGATGCCGGCGCCGGCCTGGGTCAGGCCCTGGAGCAGCGGGTCGAGGCTGGACGGGATGAAGTTGGCGCTGAAGCCGCCGGAGACGCCCGCGAACGCGGCGGCGATGCCGGCGAGCGGGTGCCGGCCGGCGGCCTGGAAGATGACGGCGCCGAGCGGGATGACGAGCACGTAGCCCGCGTCCGCGGCGGTGTGGCTCACGATGGCCACGAGGATCAGCATCGGCGTGAGCAGCGCTCTCGGCGTGATCGCGAGGAGCTTTTTCAGGCCGGCGTTGATGAACCCGGAGTGCTCGGCGATGCCGACGCCGAGCAGCGCCACGAGCACCACGCCCAGCGGATGGAAGCCCGTGAAGGTCGGGACCATGGCCGAGAGGAACTCGGTGATGGCCTTGCCCGAGAGCTGGCTCTGGACCTGGATCGGCTGCTTGGTCCGGGGGTCGATCTCGGCGAACTGGAGGGGCGCGAGCGCCGCGGACAGGACCACGACCACGGCGGCGAGCACGACGAAGAGCAGCGCCGGATCGGGCAGCCTGTTGCCCGCCTTTTCGAGGGCGTCGAGGGCGCGGCTCGCCCATCCGGCCGGGGCGCGGGGCAGGGGCGGGGGCGGGGATTGCTCCGGTTGCTTGCTGGACATGCCAGCATCTTAAAGCGACGGCGCCCGGGGCGGAGCGGGTTCCGACGTGGGCGGGCGGTGAGCGGGTAGAGAGAGGGCGGCGCGGGCGATAGCCCTGTTCCGTTCCGGGGCGCTCCGTTCTGGGCTGTGGCGCTTCGGGCGTCGTTGCCTGGCTCGGTCCGGTTGTACGGGAAAGGTCTCGCCGGGCTGCCCGGCCCGAGGAGAGGGGGGCGTCGCGCGCGGCGAGGCCCCGCCGAACTCGCCTGAGCCATCTCTCCTCCGGCGCTGCCGGAGGAGAGATGGTCAACGGGCTCAGACACGGCCCGTCCCCACCGCGCGCGACGCCCCCCTCTCCTCGGGCCTACCGTGGACTCCCGTTCAACCAGCGCAGGGATTGGCACCCTCCGAGACGAACAGGGGCTCCTGTCTGCAGCACGAGGAGAACGGCGTGAGCGTGCGGAGCCAATCTCGACAGGGCTCGTCGCGATCCGAGAGCTCAGCATCTGCCGGGGATCCCTCGCCGGATATGCCGAGGACTCCTCGCCGGCCTCCGAGGGGGGCACGCATGGAATACGCACGTGGATTGGCGTCCAGCGCCCACGTTCTGCTCGATCCCGATCGCGCTGAGTGCCCCCTGGTATAGCTTCCGCCGCCATGCGCACGCCTCTCCTCGTATGGCTCACCATCCCCCTGCTCTCCTCGTCGATCGCCGCCTGCGGAGACGACGCCGGGAGCGGCCCGCTCTCAGGCATGGGCGGCGCAGGCGGCGCCGCAGAAGACAGCGGCGCCGCCGCAGAGGGCGCAGGAGGCGCCGTGGAGGACGGCGGCGGCGCAGGCGGCGCCGCGGAGGGCGCAGGAGGCGCCGCGGAGGGCGGCGTGGAGGCGGCCGGCGCGGGAGACCTCGTGGAGCAGCTCAGGGCCATCCCGGGCCTCACCGTCGAGGAGCAGGACTCGGACCTTCCAGGCTATCGCTATCTCGTGATGGAGATCGAGCAGCCGGCAGATCACGGCGAGCCCGACGGGGCGCGGTTCCAGCAGCGCCTGGTGCTCCATCACCGAGATCCCGCCGCGCCGGTGGTGCTCGTCACCGAGGGATACTCCATCTACCCGGAGTCCCAGTGGCTCGACGAGCCCGCCGAGCTGCTCGCCGCCAACCAGATCCGGGTCGAGCACCGCTTCTTCACCCCCTCTCGCCCCGCGCCCGCAGACTGGTCGATGCTCACCATCGAGCAGGCCGCCGCGGACCTGCACCACGTCATCGCGTCGATCCGGCCTCTCTACCAGGGCAAATGGATCTCCACCGGCGTGAGCAAAGGCGGGATGACCTCGGTCTATCACCGCCGCTTCTTCCCCGCCGACGTGGACGGCACCGTGGCCTACGTGGCCCCGCACAGCCTCGGGGGCCCCGACCCGCGCTACCTCGATTTCGTGGCCGAGCGCGGCGAGCCGGCGTGCCGGAAGGCCCTGCAGGACTTCCAGCGCGAGGCGCTGCTGCGGCGCTCGGCCATGGTGGAGCGCATGGAGGACGAGGCCGCGAAGGAAGGCTTCGCCTACGATGTCCTCGGCGTCGAGCGGACCCTGGAGGTCGCTGTGCTCGATACCGTCTTCTCCTTCTGGCAGTACCAGCGCGCGAGCCTGTGCGCCGACGTCCCGACCGCCGCGTCGAGCGACGAGGAAGTCTGGGCCTTCCTCGAGGAGGTGGCCTCTCCCTCGCTGTGGTCCGACCCCTACCTCCTCGCGTTCGAGCCGTACCACTGGCAGGCGGCGACGCAGCTCGGCTATCCGGGCGTGGCAGAGGCGCACCTCGCCGACCTCCTGAAGCACCCGGGCACCGACGTGCCTCCGGCGTTCGTCCTGTCCGGCCCCGGCAAGACCCCGGCCTACGATCCCGGCGCGATGCAGGACGTCTCCCGCTGGCTCACCTCCGAGGGCGAGCGGTTCCTCTTCATCTACGGCGAGAACGACCCCTACACGGCCGCGGCCTTCGAGCTCGGGCAGGCGCGGGACGCGCACCGCTTCATCGCGCCGGAAGGAAACCACGGCGCCGTCATCGGCGAGCTCGCGCCCGCCGATCGGGAGCAGGCCCTGAAGGCGCTGGAAGCCTGGACCGGCGTCGCGCCGAGCCCGCACGCCCCGACGTCGCTCCGGAGGCCGCTCCGGGATCCGCGCTGGAGGATGCGCCTGTAGGGGGCAAGCCCCTCTCACCCCCCGGCCCGGGCGGCGCCTCATGGGAGTGAGCGCGTGGCGCGCGGCCGTCAGGTAGAATCGCCGGGTCCCCCCGTCGACCTGTCGACCTCCGCCCGCGAGAGCACCGCCATGATCGCCAACGCGCCTGCCGACGCCCGCCTCGCCCGCGCCTTCGTCGACGCCAGCGGGCATGGCGGCAATCCCGCCTGGGTGCTGCCAGTGGGGGCGAGAGGCGATCTCGAAGCGGCCCTCTCCTCGGCGCGCGCGCTCGCCCGCGCGACCGGGGTGGAGGTGACGCTCGAGGCCGCGGGGAGGGACTTCCGGTTCCTGGTGCCCGACGGAGAGCTGAGCTTGTGCCTCCACGGTCTGCTGGCCGGGCTGGCGCTCGCCCGCGGTCAGGGCCGCCTCGGCGAGGACGATCGACCCTCGACCGTGACGACCCCCTCGGGGGAGCTCCTGGCCCGGGTCCGGTCGGTGGACCAGGCGACGTTCGCCGTGTCGGTGGGGCTCGGGCCGCAGGCGCTCGCGCCGCTGGATGCGGGCGGCGAGCGCCGGGCGGCGCTGGCCGCCGCCCTCGGCCTCGCCCCGGCCGACCTGCCCGGGCGGCTGTGGAACGCCGGCGGCGCGCGCCTCAAGACGCTGATCCCCCTGGCGCGGCGGGAGCAACTCGCGGCGATCTCCGTCGATCCGGCGGCCGTGGACCGCATCGCTCCCGCGCTGGGCAGCACCGGGCTGTATGCCTTCGTCGTCGAGCGCATCGAGGGAGATGGCGCGCACATCGCCGTCCGCCACTTCCCGGCGGGCATCGGCCTCGTCGAGGACCCGGCGACGGGCGGCTCGGCCGCCGCGCCGGCCCTGTGGCTCGTGCGCGCAGGCGGGCACGCGAGGCTCGCGCGCCTGACCATCGCCCAGGGCGACGACATGGGGCGGCCGTGCCGCCTCTCGGTCGAGCGGTCGGGCGACGACGATCTCCGTGGCTGGCAGGTCGGGGGCCGCGTCGCCCTGGAGCCTCCTCCGGGCGAGGAACGGCGAGGATGACGGGCTGACGACGGGGCGCTGCGCGCCACCGGGCAGGCCGTCGTGGACACTCACCACGTCGGATCCCGGTCCTCCGGACAGGGCCGCACGTCCCGCGGCGTGCGCCGGACTGGCCCCATTTCCAGCGGCGGCGGCCGCGGGCCGGGGGCGCGGCGACGCGGCCGCGCGGGGCGTTGCCTGCCCTCGCCGTTTCGTGCTGTTCTGCTCGATATGATGGCTTCCTGGCGCACGGCCCTCCCCCCTTGTCTCCTCGTGCTGACGGCCGCCGCGGCCGCGGGCTGCTCGACCTCGGTGGAGCGCGATCAGGCGCAAGCGGCCGACGACTGCTCGACGGTGGGACAGAACCGGTTCCTGTTCGAGCTGATGAAGGACGTCTATCTCTGGCACGACCTCGTGCCCGACGTGGCGTACGAGGATTACCCCTCTCCCGAGGCGCTGCTCCAGGACCTCGTCCACGAGGAGCGCGATCGCTGGAGCTACATCATGAGCAAGAGCGATCAGGAGGCGTATTACGACGAGGCGCGCATGCTCGGGTTCGGCTTCCGGTGGATGTTCGACGAGGAGGACAGCGTCCGGTTCGCGATGATCTACCCCGGCTCGCCGGTGAGCGAGGCGGGCCTGCGCCGGGGCGACAGGGTGCTGGAGATCAACGGGCTCACGATCGACCAGATCGCGAAGGACGACCTGTGGGAGGAGGTGAGCGGCCCCGACGAGGAAGGCTACGAGATGACGCTGACGATCGAGCGCGCCGGCGCCGAGGTCTTCACGAGCGCCGTTCGAAAGGCGTGGTTCACCCTCACCTCCGTGCTGAGCCCGCGGGTCGTGCAGGCCGGGTCCAGGAAGGCCGGCTACTTCATGCTCACGAGCTTCGTCGAGCCCACGAGGGCAGAGCTCGACAGCGCCTTCGCGATGTTCCGGGAGGAGGAGATCGAGGATCTCATCCTCGACCTGCGCTACAACGGCGGCGGGCGCCTCGACGTCGAGCGGCACCTCGCGAGCCTGATCCACCAGCCCGAGCAGGTGGGCGCGCTGCTCGACCTCACCACGCACAACCAGCGGCACCGCGAGTGGGACAAGCAGACCGTGTTCGAGGAGCTCGACCAGGTCCCCGCCGTGTCGCGGCTGGTCGTCATCACGTCCGGCGGGACGGCCTCCGCGAGCGAGGTGCTGATCAACAGCCTGCGTCCGTACCTGGACGTCACGCTCGTCGGCTCGACGACCCACGGGAAGCCCGTCGGCATGTACGGCTGGCATCACTGCGACAAGACGATCAACCCGATCGCGTTCCGGGTGGTCAACGCGGACGGAGAGGGCGACTACTACGACGGCATGGCCCCCGACTGCGTCGCCGAGGACGCGCTCGGGGCGGAGCTCGGCGACGCGAGCGAGGCGTCCCTCGCCGAGGCGCTGCACGTCCTCGAGCACGGGGCCTGCTCGGCCTCCGCGGCGCCCGCCGGGGCGGGCGAGCGGCGCGCCGTGCTGAGCGAGCGGCGCGCCGCCCCGCGACGCGAGATCCCCTGGCGCGGCTTCCGGCGCGAGGTCGGCGCGCTCTGAGCGCGGCGCCGGGCGGGCGCACCTCGCGGCGCTCACGTCCAGGAGATGGCTGCACGGCGGGGCAGCCGGCGCCGAGCGCGCCATCAGTGCTGCGCGATCACGCCCAGCATCTCGAACGGAGATGTCGTCTCACGCCCCCGCGCGGCGCCTCTACATTCTCAGTATTCTGGCCGCGCGTGCTTGATCGCGAGCGCTGCGCGTGGCGGCGCGATCCTCTCGCGAGGTGGGCTCCGCGCCTCAAGGATTTGCGGCGCTCCCCCGAGAGGACGAGCCTACTGCGCTTCCACGGCGAGCGGCGCCAGCGCGTGGCCGAGCACCTCCGCCGGCCGCCGGACCCCTCCGCGCCGGCGCGGCGCGGGCCCTGTTCGCGCCCCTGCAGGGGCGGTCGGCCCGGCTGCGCGGCGTCAGCGCCCGGGACGCAGCGAGCGGCTTGACACCCTGCCCATCATGACAGACAGTCCTCCAGCATAACGGACGAACCATCGTTTCAAGGAGGAACCGCCATGAGCCTGCAACTCGGCAGCATCGCACCCGATTTCGAGCAAGCTTCCACGGAGGGGACCATCCGGTTCCACGAGTGGGCCGGGAGATCGTGGGTCATCCTGTTCTCCCACCCGAAGGACTTCACGCCGGTCTGCACGACGGAGCTCGGCGTGGTGGCGCAGCTCAAGCCGGAGTTCGACAAGCGCGGCGTGAAGCCCATCGCCCTCAGCGTCGATGACGTCGACTCGCACAAGCGCTGGACCGTGGATATCGAGGAGACGCAGCGCACGAAGCTGAACTATCCGATCCTCGCCGACGTGGACCGGAAGGTCTCGACCCTTTACGGGATGATCCACCCGCAGGCGAGCGACACGCTGACGGTCCGCTCGGTGTTCATCATCGACCCGAACAAGAAGATCCGCTTGACGCTCACCTATCCGGCGAGCACCGGGCGCAATTTCGACGAGCTCCTGCGCGTCATCGACTCGCTCCAGCTCACGGACGACCACGCGGTCGCGACGCCCGCCAACTGGAAGGACGGCGACGAGGTGGTGATCGTCCCCTCGATCCAGGACCCGGAGGTCCTCGCGCAGAAGTTCCCGAAGGGCTACAACGCGGTCCGGCCCTACCTCCGCCTCACCCCGCAGCCCAACCGCTGAGGCGATGAACGACACGCCCCCGCGCCGCGGCGCGAGGGCGCACGGCGACCCGGCGCGCCGGGCGAGGCGCCGCCGGGCCGCGAGGTCCGGGGCGGCGCGGCGCGCGAGCGCACGCCGCCCCGGACCTCGCCGCGCTTGAACCCTCCTGAGCGTTCTGATGTAATGACCGGAACATTCCGGAGACGGCAGGATGTCCGTCTGGAGGGGAGGAATCGTGTCGCGACGCCGGTCTGTCTGGATTGCTGCGGGAGTCGTTGTGCTCGGTCTCGGCGCGCCCGCGGTGGGCGTCGTCGCCCCCGCGCCGGCCGCCGCCGAGGAGCAGCCCGCCGCGCCGGGCGCCGCCGCGCCGGCGGGCGCCGCTTTCGCGGGGACGGCTGCGCCCGGGCAGCCGGGGGGCGCGGAGCAGGAGCCGACCGCGGCGGAGATCGCCGCGGCGATGCAGCGGTTCGATGCCGGGCTGAACCTCCGGAGCGGGAAGGTGACGGTCGGCGACGACCTGGCCGAGCTCGACGTGCCGGAGGCCTTCCGGTTCACGGGCCCCGAGGGCGCCGAGAAGGTGCTCATGGCCTGGGGCAACCCGCCCGGCTCGGAGGCGCTCGGCATGCTGTTCCCGGCCGGCGTGAGCCCGATCGCCGACGACTCGTGGGGGGTCGTCATCAGCTACGTGGAGGAGGGCCACGTCGAGGACGACGACGCGAAGGAGATCGACTTCGGCGAGCTCCTGGCCGAGATGCAGAAGGAGACCAGCGAGGAGAACCCGGAGCGAAAGAAGGCGGGCTTCCCGGCGGTGCGCCTCGTCGGCTGGGCCGAGCCGCCGCACTACGACGCTGCGACGAGGAAGCTGTTCTGGGCCAAGGAGCTCGAGTTCGAGGGCAACGAGGACCGCACGCTCAACTACTCCATCCGCGTGCTCGGGCGCAAAGGCGTGCTCGAGCTGAACGCGGTCTCCGGCATGAAGCAGCTCGCGACGGTGCGGAGCGAGATGCAGCGCGTGCTCGGCTTCGTCGAGTTCAAGCCCGGCAACCGGTACGAGGACTTCAATCCGGACATCGACCAGGTCGCCGCGTACGGCATCGGCGCCCTGGTCGCTGGCAAGGTGGCGGCCAAGGCGGGGCTGTTCAAGGGGCTGCTCGCCTTCCTGCTCGCCAGCAAGAAGCTGGTCATCGCGGGCCTCTTGGCGGCCGTCGGCGGCGCCAAGGTGATCTGGGACAGGGTCCGCGGCCGCGCCTAGAGCACCGATTGCGTTGAACGAGCGAGAGCTCAACCGCCAAGGACGCCAAGGAGAGAATCAATTCTTGGCGTCCTTGGCGCCTTGACGGTTCAGAAGACCCCACCTTCAGCCAAGGTACCCCACCACCCAGCCGAGCTCGGCCTGGACGGCGGCTCCGGTGTGGGCTATACCAGAAATCGGAACGCGATTCCGAATAATGGAACGGTCTGGAACGGTCGACAAGGCGGTGCGCGCCCTCGAGGCGCTGCGCTCGAGCGGCGGCGTCGCGTCCCTCGCGGAGCTCGCGGAGCGCCTCCGCATGCCCAAGGCCACGCTGCACCGGCTGCTCGCGTCGCTCGCCGCGCACGCGCTGGTCGAGCAGGACGGGGAGGGGCGCTACCGGCTCGGCGTCGGCCTCATCCGGCTCGGCCTCGGGGCCCAGGCGATCGACGCGGTCGCGCGCGTGGCCAGGCCCGAGCTGGAGCGGGCGGCGGCCGCCTTCGGCGAGACGTTCTTCCTCGTCGCCGCGCGCGGGGGGCGGCTCGTCGTGCTCGACAAGGCCGAGGGCACGGGGCTGCTCCGCGCGGCGCCCACCGTCGGCGCCGAGGTCCCGGTCGACGTCACGGCGAGCGGCCGGCTCTACCTCGCGCACGCGCCCGAGCTCGTGGGCGCCGCGGCCGCGGGCCGCGCCGCGCCGCGGGCCGTGCAGGAGGCCAGGCGGCGCGGCTACGACATCAACGAGGCGGAGTGGATCGACGGGCTCACCGTGATCGCGGCCCCGGTGCTCGCGCACGGCGCCCTCCACGGCTGCATCGCCTGCGCCGCGGCGGCGCCCAGCCTGCGCGGCGAGCGCCTGGACGCGGCGGTGCGCCACACGCGCGACGCCGCCGGGCGCGTCGCGCGCTCTCTCGAGGGGGGGACCAGGAGGTGACGGCATGAAGACATGGATCGATGGGCGGATCGTCGACGCGGCGGACGCGACCGTGAGCGTGACCGACCACGGGCTGCTCTACGGGGACGGCGTCTTCGAGGGCATCCGGGTCGCGGCCGGGAGGCTCTTCCGGATCGAGCATCACCTCGCGCGGCTCACGCTCGGCGCGAAGGCGCTCGGCCTCGCCTTGCCGCGCCCGCCCGGCGAGCTCCGCGACATCATCGAGCAGACCGTGCGCGCCCACGGCGAGCGCGAGGCCTACGTCCGCCTCGTGGTGACGCGCGGCGTCGGCCCGCTCGGCGTGGACCCCACGACCTGCGAGCGCCCCGGGCTGTTCTGCATCGTCGGCTCGATCCGCCTGTTCAGCGAGGAGCAGCGGCAGCGCGGCCTCGCGCTCATCACGTCGAGCCACCGCCGGCCCAGCGCCGACGCGCTCGACATGCGGGTCAAGAGCCTGAACTACCTCGGCTCCGCGCTCGCGAAGCTCGAGGCCCGGCAGCGCGGCGCCGACGACGCGCTGCTGCTCAACGCGCACGGCCACGTGGCCGAGGCCAGCGTGGCCAACGTGTTCGCGCTGCGCGGCGACGTGCTCTCCACGCCGCCGGCGACCGACGGCTGCCTCGAGGGCATCAACCGCGCGGCCGTCCTGGAGATCGCGCGCAGCATCGGGCTCGAGGTCCGGGAGCGCTCGCTCGGGCGGCTCGACTTCCTCGGCGCCGACGAGGCGTTCCTGACGGGCTCGGGCGCTGGCATCCTCGCGATGCGGAGCCTCGACGGGCGCGTCATCGGCAGCGGGGAGCGCGGCCCCGTCACCGCCCGCCTCGCGTCGCTGCACCGGCGGCTCGCCGAGCGCGAGGGGACCGAGCTCATCCCGGCGCAGGCCCCGTGAGTCAGCACTCGCGGGCGATCTCCGCGAAGAGCCCGCGCAGCCAGGCGTGCGCCGGGTCCTTGGCCTGCCGCTCGTGCCACACCTGATCCAGCGAGAACCCCCCGAGCTCCACGGGGGGCTTCATGATGCGCAGCGCCTCCATCTCGGCGAAGGCGCGCGCGATGCGCGCCGGCACGGTCAGGACCAGATCGGTCTGGGCGACGATGAGCGGCGCCACCAGGAAATGGGGGATCTGCAGCGCCACGCGGCGCGTGAGCCCATGCTCGGCGAGGACCTCGTCGACCCGGCCGCCGCCCTCGCCGCGCGGGCTGATGAGCGCGTGCGGCAGGCTCGCGTACGCCCTGAGGGTGAGCTTGCTGCGCACCACGGGGTGATCCCTCCGCACGACGCACAGGTAGGTCTCCTCGAGGAGCCTTTGCCGGTAGAACCCCGCGGGCACGGAGGGAAACAGGCCGATCGCCAGATCGATCTTGCCGGTCTCCATGGATCCGAACATCTCGCTGTCGTAGGGGCGCGCGATCAGGTCGACGTTGGGCGCGTCGGAGAAGAGCTTTTGCACGAGCCGCGGCAGGAGGATGAGCTCCACGTAATCGACCGTGGCGAGGGCGAACGAGCGGCGCGCCGTCGCGGCGTCGAAGCGGGCGGGGCGCGCGACCGTCGTCTCGATCTGGGCGAGGGCCGCGCGGATGGGGCCGATGAGCTCCTGGGCGCGGGGCGTCGGGATCATCCCCCGCGCCGTGCGGACCAGGATCGGATCGTCGATCAGCGCGCGCAGGCGCCCGAGGGCGTGGCTCATCGCCGACTGGCTCAGCCCGACGCGGGCCGCTGCGCGCGTGACGCTCCCCTCCGCCAGGAGCGCGTCGAAGACGACGAGCAGGTTCAGATCGATCGAGGCAAGATGCAAGGGATGCATGGGCCCCATGCTAATTATGAGTTGGAGACGCGCCATCGGGGGACCTACACGTTGGCGGCATAACGGTCATGAAGAGACCCGCGTGGGCCCGCCGCTGGTCAGCCGCAACTCTGGGCATCCGGGTATCCGGGCATCCTCCCGACCGCCATGGGATCACCCGGCCACCGGAGCGGTCGCCTCGCCGCGGCCACGGAGCGCGGCGTCCGCCTCCAGGGGGAGGCGTCCTCGCCTGAGGTCGCACCCAGGGTGCTGATCGAGCCTCTCGAGCGCGTCGGGCCGCGATCCTCCTTGAAACGCCACGTCGCCCCTCGGAGCTGTGCTGCTGGTTGCATCGAAGTCTTGATGTGCTTGGTTGCGTTCACTAGGTGACCGCCCGCGCTGACACGCCCCGCGCGCGGGCTCCCCCTCCGGATCGCCTCGCCTCCGTGCGGCAAGGGCGACCCTCGTTGCACAGGAGCGAACGATGAGCCTCCGCCGGGCTCGACGGTGCATGAGCGTCAGGGCCGGCCGGTCCGCGTCGCCGCCTGCCCGGCCCGCCTCGGTCGCGCTCGCGCGCGCCGGCGACGAGCACAGAAAGCGACAGCAACAGGAAGAGGAAACTCCATGCCAAGCTCGAAGCTCCGCGCCCCGATCCTCGGCCCCCTGCTGGCGTCGGTGTTGCTCACGTCGTGCGCTCGTCCGGGGGGAGACTCGGAGGGCGATTCGGCTGCGGCGAGCGCGATCGCCGTCGAGGAGCGACTCGCCGCCTGCGATCAGGATCCGCGCGTGATCGCCGGGCTCATCGAGAGGGAGGTCTGCGCGGGGGCAGACCTCTACTTCCGCGAGGTGTCCCGGGGCCAGGGGCGCCGTTGCGGATCCTGCCATCCGGTCGAGGACACCTCCACGATCGCGCTCCCTTTCCTCGACGCGCTCCTCGAGGCGAGCCCGCTCGACGCCCTTTTGTTCCTCCTCGACCAGGAGCCGGAGCCGGCCGACCTCGAGGTGGACGAGCGGAGCGATCTCGGCCTGGTACGGGAGCGCATCCGCGGCGCCGGAGGGGCTTTGCTACACCCCCGCGCCGGGGGTTTCGCGACGTTCGTCAGAGAGAGGCTCGAGCATCAGGCTCGATGAGCGAGCCACCGAGGAGCCGCCAGAGGCCCCCAGGATACGATGCTGTTCCTGGCGTCCTGGCGTCCTGGCGTCCTGGCGGCGCGAGGCGCCGCCGTCGAACGAGCTCGCCGCGCGCACGACGGCGAGCAGGCCTCTTCGAGCACGGGTCCTCTCTCCCGCTCAGCGCGCGGCGTCGTCGCGACAGTGGGAGAGCGCGTATCGCAGGGCATTCTGGAGCAGGCCGAAGGTCATGAAGGCCTCGTCGGCCCAGCCGATCTCCGTCATTGTCCGCGCGATCGCGGGCGAGATGCCCGAGACGAGGCATCGGCTGCCGAGCAGGCTCGCCGCGCGCACGACGGCGAGCAGGTGGCCCACGGTGGCGGCGTCCACCGCGCTGACGCCGGTCAGGTCGAGCACGGCGAAGCGCGCGCGTGTCCGGACGATCTCGGCGAGGAGCCGCTCCATGATGTGCGCCGCCCGCTCGGCCTCCACGGTCCCGATGATGGGCAGCACGAGGACCTGATCCCACGCCTGGATGATGGGCGTGGACATCGCGAGCATCGTCTCCTGCTGCTGCCGCATCACCGCCTGGGCGCGCTCGCGCTCGGCGTTCTCTTCCGCGAGCATGCGGTGCTTCTGCTCGAGCTCCTCGGCGTAGGCGTTCCGGCGCTGGAGCGCGTCCCTGAGCTCGGCCTCCAGCCGCTTGAACGACGTGACGTCCTTGACCGTCAACGCGACCCCATCGTCGAGGGGGATGACCTGCTGTTGCATCCACATGCGCTCGCGCCCTGGCCTCTCCGCCTCGCTCTCCTGGAGCAGCCGCTCGCCGGTCTGGAACACGCGCGTGTACTTCTCCAGGAGCCTGCGGAAGTGGTCGGGCCCGGCGAGCTCGCTGAGGCGCCGGCCGATGAGCTCCTCGCGCGGCGCGGCGAGCATCTCGGACGCCCGGGCGTTGGCGTCGACGAGCACGAAGTCATCGCACCTCCCGGCCTCGTCGAGCGAGCACCGGAGTACGAAGAAGGCGTCGAGGCTCCCGTGGATCGCCGCCCGGAACCGGGACTCGGCCGCGCGCAGCGCCTCCTCGGCGAGCTTGCGCTCCGTGACGTCGCGCGCGACGAAATAGACGAGCTGCTCCTCCAGGTGAGCTGACGAGTTCCATTCGATCCAGCGATACGAGCCGTCGCGGCACCGGTAGCGGTTCGTGAACGTCACGGTGCCGGCGCCGGCGAACGCCAGCGCGGACTCGGCGATCGTGCGCTCTCGGTCGTCGGGATGGACGAAGTCCACGAACGGCCTGGACAGGAGCTCTTCTCGCGAGAACCCCAGCGCCCGCTCCCAGGCCCGGCCGATCCGCTTGAAGTACCCGTCGAAGCCGGCGATCCCCACCAGATCGACGGACAGATCGAAGAACCGCCCGAGCTCATCAACCTGCCATGCGTGAGCCATGATGAGACCCACCGCTATCAGCTCCGGCGCTGGAGATCGAGTCCATCGCCCCCGCGGCGCGGCCGCCAGGGAGAGGGGCACACCGGAGCACCAGGTCATCCCGGGTGAGGCGCGCATGGCGAGGCGATCTCGCACGGGGCGAATCCATTTCTACACCTCCGTGGTCTCCGGCTCGAACGCCCCCGGATCGGCCATGTAGGCCCGGAAGTGGCGGAGCACCTGGGCGATGTGCCAGCCGTCGACGTACCGGTGGTCGATGGTCGCCGTGATCGGGATCATCGGGCGCACCTCGGCGCGGCCGTCGACCGCGACCGCGCGGTCGGCGATCTCGCCGGCGAGGATCAGGAGCGGCACCTTGAAGAACGAGGCGAGCGGGGCGAAGCCCATGGGGAGCCCGAGCATCCCCACGCTCGTGACCATGGCGCTGCCGAACGGGCTCCGCTCGAGGCCGAGCGCCGGGAGGTCCCGGTCGAGGCTGCCGGTCAACCACCCCGAGAGCCGGAGCACCTGGCGCAAGAGCGGCCCGGGCAGGGCGCTCGCCGTTCGCTTCGCCCGGGTGAAGGCCGGGTCGCGGCCCTGCTTGAGGGCGCGGGCTCTGTCGTCGAGCTCGCGGGCGAGCTCGACGGCGCTCTTGCGATCGGCGCGCTCGACCTTCACGCCCGAGAGATCGCTGCCGGCCTGGACCGCGGTGATGAAGAAGACGTCGATCGACCTGCGGGGCACCGCGCGGTCGGCGACGATGCGGGTGTTGAGATCGGGCACCTGGAGGAGCGCGTGCGCCACGGCGCGCCCGACGAGGTGGGTCGGCGTGACGTGATGACCCGCGGCCCGCGCCGCGCCGATGAACGCGGCGATCGGGCCGGCGTCGCACTCGAACGCGCCGAAGATCTGCGGGTTGTCCGGCGCACGCCATATTGCCGACGCGACCTTCCGCCACCCGGTGAGCTTTGCGATCGCCACGTGGATCTCCAGGAGTCTGCGACAGCAGCAGAGTCGGGCCGATGGCCCGCCGCGCGGGGCAGGGGACCACCCCGCGGGCCGCATCGGTCCATGGTGTCGTCGTCCGCCGCGGGAAGCCGCCCGCCCTCGACGCCGGCGCCGCGGTATCTCCGCTGCTCCAGGCTCTCCCGCTGCCAGCCGGCGAACGCGGGCCAGCGCGACATGGTGAGCCGGACGGTGCGAGCTGTCCCGGTGTGACAGGAGCGCCGCGATTTCCCTCGCACGGCCGATCGGGTCGCTCGAGCCGCCGCGGAGCCGCCGCCAGTGCGCCGCCGCGGAGCGGCGGTCGGCGCGTGAGCCTCCCGGGGTTGGCTCCTGAGCCCGCGTCAACCCGATACGGCGCGTCAATCCGATACGGGCCGATGAGCACAACCTCGATCGCCAGGATCGGCATGCCCCATGCACTCCCACGCTCCATGTCCTCCGAGGCCCTCATGCGCTGCCCTCGCGCCCACGCTCGCGCAGCACGCCCCGGTGCGCAGGGCGGACGCATGGCACCCGATGCGCCGGTCTCGGCGAGGACCCGCCCAGGGCTGTTCCAGAGGCAACATAAGCGCGAGGGGAGAGGCGACTCATGCGAATGCATCATCTCAACTGCATCTCGACGTGCCCGATCGGCGGCGCGCTGATGGATGGGCGGACGCTGGGGCTCCGCGGGCGGCTGACGTGCCACTGCCTGCTCCTCGAGACGGACAGCGGCCTCGTCCTCGTGGACACCGGCCTCGGGCTGCTGGACGTCTCGATGGCCAGAAAGCGCCTGAGCCGATTCTTCCTCTTCCTGCTGCGCCCGGAGTTCCGCGCCGAGATGACGGCGCACCGGCAGATCCAGCGCCTCGGCTTCCGGCCCGAGGACGTCCGCCACATCGTGCTCACCCACCTCGACTTCGACCACGCCGGGGGCCTCGACGATTTCCCCGGCGCGGACGTCCACCTGCTCGCGGACGAGCGCGACGCCGCGATGGCCCAGCGGACGCTCCTCGATCGCATGCGCTACCGACCCGCCCAGTGGTCGACGCAGGCGCGCTGGGTCGCGTACCCGTCGGACGGCGGGGAGCGCTGGTTCGGCTTCGAGGGCGCGCGCGCGGTCTCTGGCCTGAAGGACGAGGTGCTGTTCGTCCCGCTGATCGGCCACACGCTGGGCCACGCGGGCGTCGCTGTCCGGAGCGCGGGCGGCTGGGTGCTCCTCGCCGGCGACGCCTACTTCTATCACCGGGAGATGGACCCGTCGCGCCCGAGCTGCACGCCCGGCCTGCGCCTCTATCAGGTCATGATGGAGAAGGACCGCCGCGCGCGGCTCCGCAACCAGCGCCGGCTGCGCGCGCTGCGGCAGGAGCACGGACACGAGGTGACCGTGGTGTGCTCCCACGATGTCGTCGAGTTCGAGCGCATGACCGGGCGCAGCCACGCCGTGCCGGCGAGGCCCATCACCCCGCGACGAACCCCCACGCCGTGGGCCGGGCAGGTCGGCTGACGATCCTGCCGAATTCCGCAGCAATCGCCCGATGAGGGAGAAGGCCGCAAGGGGGCGCGAGGGACACGGAGGAGCAGCCCGGCGCGCGGGCGATCGGCGCCGTCAGCGCCGCGCGGCCCTTCCCTTCAGCGGGCGCCACGCGCGCAGGCTCTCCACGAAAGGCTCGAGCACCGCGCGCACGCGCGGAATGGCGCGCGCGCTGCGCGGGCAGAGCAGGGCGAGCGGGCGTCGGACGGGCGGCAGGTCCACCTCCAGCTCGCAGAGCGGCGACCGCCTCGCGAAATGCGGGTGCTCCCGCGCGAGCAGCATCGCGCCGAGCCCGAGCTCGCACGCCTCGTCTCGGCGCTGCTGCTCGGCGCCTGCGCGGAGCCATCCCCGGCGCCGACGCATGAAGCGGTGAGAGCCACCCTCGGCGAGCCGACCACGCTCCAGGCGATGGAGGCGCTCCTCGACGACCCAGGCCCCATCACCGTCCGCGCCCTCGCCGACCGCCACCCGTCGATGCAGGTGCGCCTTGGCCACCAGTCCCTGTGACCGCCCGGGCAGGCGCTCCGGTGACACGCTGGTGACACGCTGGAGGCCCGGAGGAAGCCCCGATCCGGGGGCGACGCCGCGGAGCATGACTGCCGGCGTCCGGCGGCTTGTGGTGGGCTCGCCTGCCCGGCTAGCATGCCTCCGACCCGTCTCGCCAGGCGGTGGCGGCGCGGGCACCACCGGAGCGACCATGGCCGACGGGAATCCGATTCAGCTGGCGAAGGGAGACGGGGGCTCCGGCGCGCCGGGCGCGTGCAGGGAGGTCTGGGCGGAGGCGCAGATCGCCTCCGGCGACGCGGTCGACGTGCGCCACGTCGAGGTCTCCGACCGCATGTCGGCGCTCTTCGAGGTGCGCGTCGTCGCCGTGTCGGACAACCCGGACATCGATTTCGAGGCCGTCGTCGGCCAGCCGATGCGCCTCGCCGTGCACGGCGCCCATTCCCGCACGTGGACCGGCATCTGCAATCACCTCCGGCAGGTCGCGGTCGAGGAGCGCAACCTCTCGACCTACGAGCTCACGCTCGTCCCGTCGCTGTGGCTCGCCACCCAGCGGCGCAATCACCGCATGTTCCAGCACCGCTCGGAGATCGACATCGCGCATCAGCTCCTCGACGAGTGGGGGATCTCCCCGGAGCTGCGCCTGGCCGGGACGTACAAGAAGCGCAAGTACCGCGTCCAGTACGGCGAGAGCGACTACACGTTCCTCTGCCGCATGCTCGAGGACGCGGGGGTGAGCTTCTACTTCGACGGCAGCGGCGGCGAGAGCCGGCTCGTCCTCGATGACGGCCCCCACCGGAACGCCCGCCGCAGCCCGATCGCGTTCCGCGACAACCCCACGGAGGCGGATCGGGAGCACGTCATCGACGTCCACGTCGGCCGCCGCCTGCGCCCGGGCAAGTACACGGTGCGCGATCACGACCACCGGCGGCCGGCGGTCTACAAGCTCATGGCGAGCGCCGCCGGCGCGGGCGGCGTCGAGGAGCGGCTCGAGCGGTTCCACTACGTGCCCGGCGCGTTCCTGTACGAGAGCGACAAGGGCGAGAGCACGCCGGCCGCCGACGATCGGGGCAAATACCGCGCGGACGAGTCCGAGGGCGCCGCGCTCGCGCAGCGGCGGCTCGAGGCCAAGCGCGCGTCCGCCCGCGAGATCACGTTCAAGACGAACGCCCTCGATCTCGCGCCGGGCACCGTCCTTTCCTTCCTCGACCATCCGAAGACCGAGCTTGGCCCGGGCGTGGGGCTGCTCGTCCTCGAGTCGACCCTCGTCGGCGACCTGCCGGGCGCCTGGCAGCACGCGTGCAAGGCGGTGAGCGCGGAGGTGCCGTACCGCCCGCCGCTCCGCACGCGCAAGCCGCGCGCCCAGGGGGTCGAGAGCGCCACGGTCGTGGGCGCGCCCGGCGAGGAGATCCACGTAGACGAGCTCGGCCGCGTGCGCGTCCAGTTCCACTGGGACCGGGAGGGCCGCATGGACGACGGGTCGTCGTGCTGGATCCACGTGAGCCAGCCCTGGAGCGGCGCCGGCTTCGGCGGGACGAACCTGCCGCGCGTGGGCCAGGAGGTGATCGTCGATTTCCTCGGCGGCGACCCCGATCGCCCGATCATCGTCGGCCGGGTGTACACGAGCCTCCAGAGGACGCCCTACAAGCTCCCCGACGACAAGACGCAGAGCGGCTGGAAGAGCAGCTCGTCGCCCGAGACCGGCGGCTACAACGAGATCATGTTCGAGGACGCGGCCGGCCGGGAGCTCGTGCGGGTGCAGGCCGAGCGCGACCTCCACAAGAAGGTCAAGCACGACGAGAGCATGATCGTCGGCAACGACCGGGTGAGCGCGATCGGCCACGACGAGGAGCAGACGGTCGGCAACGATTTCATGAAGCAGGTGGGGAACAACGCGCGCGAGGTGGTGGGCATGAACCGGTCGCGCGCGGTGGGGAACAACGAGACGGTGGAGATCGGCAGCACGCAGACCATCCGTGTCGGCGACAGGCTGGAGATCGTCTGCGGCAAGTCGGTCATCGTGCTCGAGAGGTCGGGGAAGATCACGATCGCTGGCACCGACATCACGGTCCACTCGAGCGGCCACACGCAGATCGACGGCGATCCGATCGACCTCAACTGACTCTTGCTCTTGTGAGCGACCCTTGGCGCGGCACGGCGCGCATGCCCGGCTCGGGCGGATCCGCCATACCGGCGCCGATGTGGAGACCTACGTGCGGCGGCTGATGGTACGCCGACGGATCGAGTGACGCCTGCGCGCGGCACGTCGGGCCCACGAAGACGCGGAGATCGTCCTCTCCCACGCGCTTGGGAACCTGCCGGAGCCGCCTTGGCTCGCTCCCATGTTCTTCCGAGGAAACGATTTCTGACGCGGTTCTTCCGAGGAAACGATTTCTGACGCGCGGGACTGGAGCCGGGCCTCCGTTCTCAGGGGGCCTCCGCCGCCTCGCGCATCGCCTCGCGCACTTCCCGGGCCGCCTCCGGATCCTTCACGACCCGCTCCAGCCACACGCGCCGGATCCGGATCATCACGCCCTCCGGCAGCCTCAGCTCCGCGAGCGTCTCCCGGTCGTTCCCGCGCTCTGCCGCGATCACGAGCCGCGCGTACTCGGCCGCCGTGATCGGCCCTCGCTCGGCCTCGAGCGCCCCGACGAACGCCGCGTCGTACGCCGAGAGCTGCGCCTTGCTCCCGCGCGCCATGCCGGCGCGGATCGCGTCGAGCCAGTGGGCGTGGAGCGCCTCCCAGGTGTCCAGCGCGAGCGCCTCCGCCTCCAGGATCTCGTCCTGCGACTCCGGCCGGCGCGCGAGCCGCGCCGCGATCGCCGCGCAGCGCTCGAGGGGGTACTCGCTCACCGGCAGCCGCGGCGCCTCCGCCTGCCCGGTCGGGAGCTGCTCCGCCGTGGCCGGGGCGGGGGCGGGCGCCTCGGCCCGCGCGGCCTCGGCGGCCCCGCTGGCCGCGGGGGGCGGCGGCGCGGGCGGCGGCGGCGTGACGAGCCACGCGGGCGGCTGCGGCGAGGCGGGCCACGCGGGAGGCTGCGGCGAGGCGAGCCACGCGGGCGGCTGCGGCGAGGCGGGCGGCGCGTCGGAGCGCTGCGCGTCGATCGCCGCGAGCGGCGGAGGCGGCGCGGGGGCCGGAGGGGAGCCGGGCGAGGCCGTCGGGCGACGCAGCGTCGAAGGCCCTTCGACCGGCGCGCCGCCCTGGGGCGGGAGCGCGCCGGCTCGGAACGGGAGCGCCGGCCTCGCGGGCGCGAGGGATGGCGCCTGGGTCCCGGCGGCGCCTTCCTCCCCACCGACGGGGCCCGAGGCCGGGCTCGAAGGGCGCGAGATCGAGGCCTCGGGGCCCGAGGCCGGGAATGACGGCGAGACGCGCGCTCCGTTCGCGTCCGGCGCCGCGCCGGCGGGCGGCTCCGCGCCGGGGGGCGCCGCGGCCTGCTGGAACGGCAGCGCCGCGGCGGGCCTCGACGAGAGCGGCGCGGCCATCGTGCCCGTGATGCTCGGCGCGTCCTCGCCGTGCGTGACGAGCACGACCCCCGCGCGATCGGGGCGATCGAGCAGCAGCTGCCCGCGCCAGACGAGCGCCGCCACGCCGTGATCCGTGTCGATGACCAGCGTGTCGCACCGGAGGGGCACCCGCTGCTCGACGCCGTAGACGGCCGTGATCGCGCGCGGCGCCGGCGCCGCGAGGCGCGTGACGAGCCGCGCGAAGCGCGGGTGCAGGTGCTCGAGCACGATCCGCTCCCCTCCCGTGAGCTCGTCCGTCACCTGATCCGGCGGCGCGACGTTGAAGTACCCGAGATCGATGTCCTCGGGCAGCGGCCGCTCGGCCCAGCGCGCGTGATTCCAGCCCGCCGCGTGCCGGCGCAGGCGCTCGGCGCGGTCGGGCCACTCCGGCCGGAGCGGCCCGAGCCCGGCGGGCCGCACGAGCTCGCGCCGCGCCGCCCCCCACGAGCCCGCCGGCAGCAGGTTCGGCGCGCGCACCCGCCCCCACGGATCGGCGAGCCCGCCGTCGCCCGTCGGCACGCCGACCGGGTTCGCCGTGCGCGGCCCGCCCGCGGCGCGCTCCCAGCGGAGCGGCATGCGCGTGAAGGGCGCGGGCTCGCCGAGCGCCCCGTCGTGCGCGAAGCACGCGTCCCCGCGGATCTGGACCGCCTTGTCCAGATCGCCCACCGCGAGCCGCGCGACGAGCAACCGCACCGGGTTGCCCTCGGGCGCGTACGCATGGCCCACGACGACCACCTCTCCCCACCTCTTGAGGGGCGCGACCGGGCCCCACGGCTCGACGAGCCGCCGCTCGTCGTCCTCGCCCGCGAGCGGGGCCGTGGGGGCGCGGATCAAGGGCGACTCGCCGGGCGCGAGCTCGAAGAGGGCTCGGCACGCGATGGTGAGCGCCCAGGCGTCTGGTCTCGGCCGCCACACGAGCGAGCTGGCCCGCAGCGACCCCTGGCAGACGACGTCCATCGATGCGTGAGGGTACCCGAGCCGCGACGCCCCCGGCGCAGCGAACGCGCGCCGTCGCGTCCCGGTCACGCGGGGGACGCGGCGCCGTGAAACAGGCGGCGCGCTGCGCGCCCCGTGCGCTTCTGTCCAGCGCGCCTCGCGCCCCGAGGCGCCGTGCCGGCGGGGGCCTCCTCGCGCGGCATCGCCGTCGAGCGCCGGCGCGGCCTCCTCCGTTGAACGCCGGTGCGGCCTCCGATAGCGTCACGGGGCGACGATGGAGTGCCGCAACCTCACGCCGTTCGACGCCCTGGCGTACGGCGCGCTCGACGCCAGCGACGAGGAGCACCACGTCTTCGTGCTCAAGGCCGCCTACCGGCTCGCCGCCGGGGCCGACGGCGACGCCGGGGCGGCGACGCACCGCTGCGAGCTCCTCCCGGGCGACGAGGCGGGGCGGCTCCACCTGCGCGACGAGTTCGAGGGCGAGCCGAACGCGTCGAGCGTCCGCGCGGAGAGCGATCTCGCGCCGTTCAAGCCGCGCTGCGACGTGCTCGTGCGCGCGACCGCGTGGGCGCCCGGGGGCCGGCCCGCGGAGCGCTGGACGGCGCGGCTGCGCGTGACGGCGCCCGAGGAGCCGCCCCCGGGGGTCGACCCCGGCGGCCGCGCGCCGGCGAGGCGTGTGCTCGTGGACAAGGCCCTGGAGGTGTGCGGCCCGCGGTGGTTCGAGCGCGCGGAGGACGGCTTCCGCCTCACGCCGCCCGGGCCGGCGGCGAGCGTCCCGGTGCGCTGGGAGCACGCCTTCGGCGGGCGCAGCTTCGTGCCCGCCCCGGAGCCGGGCAGGGGCCCGCTCCTCGACGAGGTGTGCTTCACCAACCCGGTCGGCTGCGGGTGGATGGAGGCGCGTTACCTCGGCGCGCTGAAGGACGCCGGCGCGCCGTTGCCCGACCGCGTGCCCGCGCCGCAGATCGAAGGGCCCGACCGCAGGGTGACGCGGCTCGTGCTGGCGTCGCACCCGCCGCACGCCGTCGAGGCGCCCAGGATGGCGGAGCTCGCGGAGGGGTACGGCGTCGGCCCGGCGGGCCTCGGGTGCGTGGGGCGCGCGTGGACGCCCCGGCTCCAGCGGGCGGGCACCTACGATGACGCGTGGGTGCAGGGCCGGCACCCGTTCCTCCCCGACGACTTCTCCTTCGCCTACTGGAACGCGGCGCCCGACGACCAGCAGATCCCGCACCCCGGCCCCGGCCTGCGCGTCGAGCTCGTTCACCTCGCGCGCCCCGAGCTCGCCCGCGACGGGCGCGTCGCGTTCGAGCTGCCGCCGCATCGGGCGTTCGCGCTCGCCTGGATCGCGGGGCTCCCCGTGCCGGTCCCCGCGGCGCTCGACACGCTCGCGGTGGACACCGAGGCGATGGTCGTGACGTGCGTGTGGCGGGCGCTCGTGGCGCG
Organism: Sorangium sp. So ce1036; assembly: GCF_051369805.1. Lineage (NCBI taxonomy): Bacteria > Pseudomonadati > Myxococcota > Polyangiales > Polyangiaceae > Sorangium > Sorangium sp. So ce1036. Next base: position 9,458,008 of record NZ_JBBMOX010000001.1, on the reverse strand, counting down.
CGCGCTCGGGGTGCAGCGCATGGAGGCGCGCTTCGAGGTCGACCCGCTCGCGCCCCTCTTGAAGCTGCAGACGGATTGAAGATGGAGGCGGCGCGTGGCTGAGAACGTCCTCTCCCGCAAGCAGGATCCGTGGATGGCGGTGTCGTGCGCGCCCGACGTCTGCAAGACGCCGATGGGGTCGAGCACGCCGCCCGTGCCCTACAACGTGGTCTCCAGGCTGGCGCCCGCGCTGGACGCCAGCGCGGACGTCCGCGCCAACGCCGGCCGCGTGCACAAGCACGACAGGACGGTGATGCCCACGACCGAGGGCGACGAGCCGGGCAGCGCGAAGGGCGTCGTGAGCGGCACCGTCGGGCAGCAGAGCTGGTCGCAGGAGCACAGCCCGAGCGTCAGGGCCGACGGCCTGCCGGTCGTGCGCCACGACGACAGGGCGCAGATGAACGGCGACAAGGCGGCGCAGGACAAGGCCGACAAGGCGGCCCGCTACGCGTGCCGCAAGGAGCAGATCGCGGAGGGCAAGAAGAGCCAGGATCCCGCGACGCGCGACGCCGCCGAGCGCTTCGAGCGCAACAACGTCGCCGCCGAGAAGGCCGCGCTCTCGCAGCACGCGTACGACCCCTCGAAGCCGCCGCCCACGGGCTGGCGCGACATCAGCGACGACCCCGAGGCGCTCGCGCGCTACGGCGTCACGCCCGGCGATCTGGACGGCAGCCGCCCGGACGCCACGCGGCTCTACGAGCCCGATCCCGACGTCTTCGGCGGCGATCAGCGGCCGACGGTCGCCTTCCGGGGGACGGAGGGCGGCGCGGACTGGAAGAACAACATCGCGCAGGGGCTCAACATCGAGTCGCCGTACTACCGCGACGCCGTGCGCGTGGGGAACACGCTCGGGGGCAGCGTGGACTACACGGGGCACTCGCTCGGCGGCGGCCTCGCGTCGGCCGCGGCGACCGCGGGCGGCTCGCGGGGGTGGACGTTCAACGCGGCGGGGCTCAACGCGGGCACGGTGACGGGCTACGGCGGCACGGAGCGCCCGGCCGACATCGCCGCGTACCGCGTCCAGGACGAGGTGCTCACGGGCGCGCAGGAGCAGGGGTGGAAGGGCACCCTGGCCGCGTTCGCGGTGGGCGGCTTCTGGGGCGCCGCGGCCAAGATCGCCCTGAGCGCGCTCATGCCGGACGCCGTGGGCGAGCGGCGCACCCTGCCCGCGTCGAGCTTCGACCCGTACCACCGCCACCTGATGCCCGACGTCCTCAAGGGCATCGAGCGGCAGAAGCAAGAAGACCAGCAGCGGATCGCCGAGAAGACCGGAAAGGTGTGCTGAACATGGCCATGCGCCGGCCCGACCCCGACCGCTTCTTCCTCGGCCCGCAGCGCGAGCTCGCGCGGGCCATCGCGGCCGCCGACCTCGCGGCCGTCCGCGCGCTCGCGCCGGCGACCGACCTCGGCGCGCCCGGCGCGGAGGACATGACGCTGCTCGTGTTCGCGATGCAGTGGGCGTCGGGGCGCGAGCCCGAGCGGCTGCGGATCGTGACCGAGCTCGTGCGCGCGGGCGCCGACGTGCACCGCGTGGTGCCGGGCCTGACGAGCGCCCTCGAGCTCTCGCTGCTCTCGAGCAGCCCCGATTTCTTGCGGGCGATGCTCGACGGCGGCGTGCCGCCCGACGCGCGGGTCGGCCGCGGCGGCACGCCGGCGCTCTTTCGCGCGGCCGCCGAGCCCACGGCCGCGAACATGCACCTCTTGCTCGACCGCGGCGCCGACGTGAACGCCCGCGACGCGCTCGGGACGCCCGCGATCACGCACGCGCTGCGCGCCCTGCAGCTCGATCAGGTGGAGCAGCTGCTCGACCGCGGCGCCGACCCTCGCGCGGTGAACCGCCTGGGCCAGTCGTTCGCGGGCGTCCTCGCGGAGCTCATGGCGCGGCAGCTCCCGGGCTCGCCCGCGCTCCAGAAGATGTCGGCGCTCCGCGACCGCGTCGCGCGGGCGGGGGTGGAGTGGCCGCCCGCGCCGCCCGAGGTGGAGCGCGAGCGCATGCGGCAGCGCGGCGAGGAGCCGATCGTCCCGGTCGGCCACGCGCGGTGAGGTGATCCATGGCAACGGGCAACACGATCGGGCGCATCGTCGGACAGTCCCCCGCGCGCCCGGTGCCCCCGGAGCAGGCCAACCCGGTCGTGCGGCTCTCCGAGGGCGTCCAGCAGCTCGCGTCGCGGTGGCGAGCGCTCCACGGGATGATGCAGCGCCTCGGCGGAGGGCGCGGGGGCGCGCCGCCGGGCGGGGGCGCGCCCGGGGCCGTCGACGCCGCGCTCGGGGCCGCGGACGTCGCGTCCCTCGCGGAGCTCGGCGCCCGGCTGGCCGAGATCGGGAGCCGCCTGCGGGCCTCCCCCGAGGCGATGGAGAGGCCGCCGCGGCCCGACCAGTTCGAGACGCGCCGGCTGACCGAGGAGATGCTGCGGCAGGCGATGGAGGTGTCGGGGCCTCGCGGCCAGCCGGTGCACGCGCTCTCGCTCGCCGCGGCGCGGGAGCGGATCGCGGAGCTCGCCGGACAGGCCCCGTCGCCGGCGCAGGCCGCGCAGGCCGTCGAGAACGCCGCGACGATGGCGCAGATGCGCGGCGCCAACGGGCCGGTGCTCGCGATGCTCCAGTCGGTGCTCGGCGAGCTCCGGCGCGCGCTGGCCTTGATCCAGGGCATCCAGGGCAGGGCGGACGGCGCGCAGATCCGGAGGTGAGCCGCGCGAGAGCGCGCTCGGAGGCACCCCCGTCGCGGGCCACGACAGGGGCCCGCCGGAGCGCAGGCCCCGTGAGCGACGAGCCAGGGACGAGCCTGGGCGACGCGGCGCTAGGCGCCGCTCCGGGGAGGCGGCAGGCCGATCGGCAGCGTGAAATGGAACGTCGTGCGCCCGCCCCTCGGGCTCTCGACCCAGATCCTGCCGCGGTGCGCCTCGATCAGCCCCTTCGCGATGTACAGGCCGAGACCCAGCCCGACGACGCGCTCGTTCCGCATGGCCCTGCCCCGGAAGAAGCGCTCGAACAAGAGCGGGAGATCCTCCGGCGGGATCCCCCGGCCCGTGTTCTGGATGGAGACCTGCACCTCGCCGCCGCGCCGCGCCAGCGTCACCTGGATGGGCGTCCCGGGATCTCCGTACTTCGCGGCGTTCGAGAGCAGATTGCTGAGGACCTGCTCGACGCGCCCGGCGTCCGCCTGGACGATCGGGATCTCGCCCGTGAGCTCGACATGGACCTCGTGCCCCTCGGTCTCGCCCGCGGTCCGCTCCACGACCGCCTCCACGAGCGCCGCCAGGTCGACGGGGTCGCTCTCGATCGCGAGCCGCCGCGACTCGATCCGGGAGATGTCCGTGAGATCCGAGATCATCCGCCCGAGCCGCCTGGCGCTCGCCAGGATATGCCCTGCCCGGATCTTCACGGCGGCGGCCATCTGCGGCCTCCGCTCGAGCTGCGCCGCATAGCCGATGATGGTCGTCACGGGCTGCTTCAGATCGTGCGCCACCACGGACGTCCACTCCTCCTTGAGCCGCTCCAGATCCTTGAGCCGGGTGATGTCGTCGAACACGACGACCGCGCCGAGCAGCTTCCCCGTGCCGTCGACGATGGGCCCGGCGCTCACGAGCACCGCCACGGCGCCGCCGTCGGGGCGCCGGAGGGAGAGCGCCCTCGCCGTCGTCACCTCGCCCCGCAGCGCGCGCGCCGCCGGCTGCTCCTCGTCGGGGAGCGGCTGCCCGTCGGGGAAGCACAGGAGCGACGCGTCGGTCGACCCGGGCGACGCCGTCCCGCCGAGCTCCTTCGCGCGGCGGTTCAAGGCGATCTGCGCGCCGGCCGCGTCGAGCAGGAGGATGCCGACCGGAGAGCGCTCGATGACCGCGATGAGCCAGCTCCGCTCGGCCGCGAGCTGCCGGACGAGCCGCTCGCGCTCCTCGTCGGCGAGCTTCTCCGTCGTGACGTCGCGCGAGATCCCGACGCAGGTGATCGGATTCCCGCTCCCGTCGCGCTGGATCGCGATGTGGTTCGCGAACCAGCGGACCCGGCCGCCTCGATCGATGATCCGGAGCGTGATCCGCCCGCCGCCCGTGGCCATCCGCTCGACGAAGGCGTCATACCGCTCGCGATCCTCGGGGTGGAGCAGCTCCTCGAAGAGCCGGGGGTTGTCGTACCAGGCCTCCGGCGGATAGCCGGTCAGCTCGAGGACGGCGGGGTTGATGTACTCGTAGGTGCGCTCCGGGCCGAGCCGCCTCCGGAAGATGACGTCGCTCGCGTGCTCCGCGATCACCCGCAGGCGCTCCTCGCTCAGCCGCAACGCGGTCGCGGCCCGCCGCGGCTCGGTGACGTCGAGCGCCGTGCCGATCAGCCGGAGCGGGGTCCCGTCGCCGTCGCGGATCACGTCCGCCTCCGTCTGGAGGATGCGCTCCTCCCCGTCGGGGCGGAGGATCCGGTACTCGAGGCAGTACGGCGCGGCCCCCTGGAGCGCGAGCTCGACCGAGCGCATCACGCGGTCGCGATCCTCGGGGTGGATGCGGGCGAGGAACTTCTCGTACGTGAGCGCGCCGTCGCCGCGGGCCAGCCCCAGCATCGGATAACACTCGTCGGACCAGAACAGCCTGTTCTGCGGAATGTGCCAGTCCCAGTTGCCCAGCCTGGCGATCTTCTGCGCCCGCGCGAGGCTCTCCTCGCTGAGCCGGAGCGCCGCCTCCGTCGCCCTCGCCTCGTCGATCGCTGCGCTGAGCCGCTCGCTCGTGCGCTGAAGCTCCAGCTTCTCCCGCTCGAGCTCCTCGACCCGCGCGCGGAGCGCGCGTGACTCGACGGCGGCGAGCGCCATCCCGAAGACGCTCGACAGGGCGCGGGCGATCCCGGTCGCGTCGGCCTTCGTGAAGGCGACGCGCGAGGCGGCGTAGAACAGCACCGCGCGCACCTCGCCGGCGAAGGCGAGCGGGAGCGCGGTCGCGATGGCGTCGCCGTGGCCGTCCGCGGCGATGACGCCGGGGAGCGGCGCGCCGCGGCCGTCGTCCGGCGCGATCTGCGCGAGCCCGGTGCGGGCCGCCTCCGCGGCGAGGCGCTGCGCGTCGAACGGCAGGGGCTCGAGCGGGTCCCGGAAGAGGCTTCCCCGGCCCTCCATGACGAGCTCCAGCGCGAGCGGCTCCTGGCGGATCTCGTAGAGGTTGACCACGGCGGCGTGGAGGTGGCGCAGCGCCGTCTGCACGATCACGTGCCGCGCGGCCGCGGGCTCCGCAGCGCGCGAGAGGGCGATCGACACGTCCGCCACCATGCGGGCCACCGCATCGCCCGCCGATGGCGGGCGCGCGCGCTGTCCGTCCCTGGACGGTCCACCCCGCATGGCCCGGCCCCCTGTGTCGTCGCTGTTCAATCCGCCCCTCGCGCCTTCGACTCGATCCTGTGAGCGCGGCGCGAGAGTATCATGAGGTCCGCGCGGCGCGCCGCTTCATGCCGCGGCGCGAGGGCCAGCGCGGCAGGCCGGCCTCCGAGGCATCGGGCCGTCGCCGCGCCCCCGCGCTCCACCCTCGGATCCCGAGCGGGGCCGGGGATGCCCGGGCGCGCCGTGTTTCTGCGCGACCAGGGCTGCAACGGGGTGGCTACACCCCTGTGGGAATCTTTTGCGCCCTCCCGGTGGGCTGGCCTGGTGGGCTGGCTTAGCGGGCGCTCGACCTGCAGCCGAGTGCGACGTCGTAAATGTGCTTGAGCTTCACCAGCGGGCCCGGACCGGGACAGGCGAGGGAACGGGCTGGCAGCTCTCGCGCAGCGCGCGGGGCCGACGGCTCCGTTGCGGGCGCGCTGACGCTCCGTTGCGGGCGCGCTGACCGGGAGCGCCGGGTGGAGCCCCGGCACCCGTCGTGAATACGGTGGCCGTTGCTCGCATCCAAGCCACTATCCACTCGGAGGAGTCATGCGTAATTTTCGCAACTTGATGAGCGCCGCGCTCGCATCCGTCCTGTCGCTCGCGGCCGCGGCCGCTCAGGCCGAGGTGGCCATCTGGGATGTCATGGCGTCGGATGGCAACGGCGAGTTTGATTCCAGGCTGGTCGTCCAGGGAGATACGCTCGTTCTGCGCGTCAGCGCTGCCGGTACCGGCGGCGTCTACCCCGTCGAAGCGGAGCTCGAGGGGGTGAGGATCGAGCTCGTGCGCCCTGGCGACGAGGGGCCCTTCGAGGGGACATTCGATATCAGCGATCTCGCCTACGGCCCGCACCGCTTGACGATCCGCGCGTACGATCTCTTCGGCGATGCAGAGACGGTGGAGAAGACCGTGGAGAGGTACGCGGCGCCGCTCATCCGGATGACGAGCCCGCTGCCGAGCAGCACCGTCGCCGGGAACCCGCGCGTGTACATCCAGTGCCTGGGGACGGCGCCGTACGAATGCGCGCAACTGTGCGGCTATTTCCGGACCCAGACGCGTGACCTGGGGAGCCAGTGCTTCGCCCGCCAGGCGGGCGCGCCGCCCGGGCCGCTATGGTTCGCGGCGGCGCCATCGCCCGCGCCGCTCCCCGGCGAGGTGGTCACCGTCAGCGTCTCTGTCAGGCTCAGCAACGATCGCGAGCTCGGGCGCACGCTCGGGCCCCTCTACTACGAATCCAGCCCGAAGCTCGTCGCGCTCCACAGCGTCCCGGGCGCCATCCTCGATTTCGACGCCACGCGGATCCTGTTCCTCGATCACTACCAGCGGCTCGGCGTCTTCGACCGCGCCACGCAGGAGATGCGGTGGGCCGCGACGCTCCCGCCGGATCCTTCGATCGGCTCGAGCTACGGCGCCCTCACGCCGTACGGCGCCGCGGTCCAGTCAGGGACCGGCCGCGTCTTCGTGTGGCGCGACGGCGTGTGGCGCAAGATCGTGACGACCGGCCGGCTCGACGCGGTGAGCGGCGACACGCTGGTGTGGACCACGGACGACGAGGACAGGGCGTATGCACACACGGTGTCGACGGGCATCAACACCCCCCTCTGGAACCGGCCGGGCACCGTGACGCCGTTCCAGACCGACATCTCGCCGTCCGGCGATATCTACTATGCCACCTACGAGGAGCCGTGGATCCGCCGGTTCGGCGTGAGCCGCCTCGGGTATCACCCGGGCAAGCTGCAGCGGCCGATCACCGACGGAATGAACGTCGCCGGACGGTGGTGGAACGGGAGCACGAGCTCGAGCTACCTGTTCACGGCGGACGGCGAGGAGGTGTTCCTCGGCGACTCGATCTCGGGCAACTCCGCGGGGCTGCTCCTGCACGCGGGGTACGCCGGCTTCCTGCGGAGCGACGGGGCCGCGAACCAGGTATGGCTGCGGACGCCGGAAGGCGAGATGTACCAGCTCAGCAACTTCGCGGCGTCGAGCCTGTTCGATCAGCAGAAGCTCCGGGTCGGCCACGACGGCATCAGCGACGACGGGGAGGTGCTGTTTCTGAACGGGGGCAAGCGGTACATCGGCCGCCCGGGCGTCGAGCCCGAGGAGATCGGCTCGGCGCTCGGGCACGCGCGCTGGGTCGACGGGAATGCGCTCGTGACCATCGGCAACACGCTGTTCCAGGTCGTGAGCGAGGCGGCCCCCGCCGCGCCCTCCGCGGAGACGGGCGAGGCGCTGCTCGCCGGCGCGGCGGGCCCCGACGGCCCCGACGCGCCGATCGCGGGCGAAGCGCAGGAGCCTGCGCCGGCGGCGCTGCTCCCCGGCCACGAGCCGGACGCCCTGCCGGTGCTGGACGACGCGCCCGCGCTCCAGCTCGCCGGCGACGCGTCGAGCGGCGGCCTGCCGGCCGGGGTCGGCTGCAGCGCCGGCCGCTCGGCCGCCCCGGGGAGCGGCCTCGCCGCGCTCGCCGCGGCGATCGCGGGCCTCGCCGCTGCGCGGCGCGACCGCCGGCGGGCGTAGCCAGAGCATCAAGAAGCCTCCGGTCGAGGCGCCGCGAGCCTCCGGAGGGCGCCCTCCTCGCCGGCCGTCGCGATCTCCAGATCGGCGAGGATCTCGGGTGAGGCGAAGACGCCGGTCGCCGGCTGGTCGGGCACCCACGCGGCGATCTCCAGGAGCTCACCGGCCGCAGGCGAGCCCTCGCCGGACTCGAGGAGCTCCCCCGCGTGGAGGCACAGGCGCACCGCGATCCTGGGATCGCGCCCCGCGCGGGCCTCGAGCCGCCGATGGATCGCGAGCGCGGCGTTCACCACGCGGCGGCGCGCCTCCAGGTCGCCTCCGGGATCGTCGGGGCGATTCGCCGTGAGCAGCACGCTGCTGCCGGTCTGCGCCGCCGTCGTGAGCCCTGCGCAGACCGACTCGGCGGTGATGAAGGGGAGGATGACCTCGAGATCCGCGAGCAGCCCGTCGTCCGGCTCCTCGATGGCGCCCGGATCGACGTGCACCTCGGCGTAGAGCGCGAGCGCCCGGCGCGCGCGCGTGTGCGCCTCGGAAGACGGCGCGCCCGTCCCGCGGCTCGCCTCCACCGTGGTCCGGAGATCGCTCAGGAACGCCGCGATGCTCGGGTGGCGCTCCCTGCGATCCTTGCTCATCGCACGGAGGATCACCGCGTCGAGGGCGGGATTCACCGGCGCGCGGGCGCTCGGGCGTGGCGGGTCCACGTGGAGGTGGAGCTGGCGCAGCATCGGATAGGAGCGCTCGAGGAAGGGGGGCTCGCCGACGAGCAGCCGGTAGGTCAAGACGCCGAGCGCGTACACGTCAGCGCGCGAGTCGACCGGCTCACCGAGGAGCTGCTCCGGGCTGATGCACGCCGGGGTCCCGACGACGTGCCGCGACGACGTGAGCGCGGGCCCCGGCGCGTCGAGCAGCTTGGCCACGCCGAAGTCGAGCAGGACCACCCTCCGCCGCCCGTCCTGCTCGGCGAGGAAGACGTTCGAGGGCTTGATGTCCCGGTGCACGATCCCGCAGCGGTGCGCCGCGTCGAGCGCGCTGCAGAGCGGCTCGAGGAGCGCGAGCGCGTCGGTGGCCGACTGGCGGCCACGGGCACGGAGGTGCTCGTCGAGACTACAGCCCTCGAGCAGCTCCATGACGTAATAAGGGGACCCGCGGCCGTCGAGCCGGCCGTGCTCGAGGATCTCGACCACGTTCGGGTGATTCAACCGCTGGATCACCTCGATCTCCCGCTCGAAGCGGACGACGGCGTCGAGGTCCGAGGCGAGCTCGGCGTGCAGGACCTTGAGCGCCACGGCGGTGCCGCGCCCGGCGTGCGTGGCCCGATAGACGAGGCTGAAGCCGCCCCTGGCGAGGACGCGATCAAGGACGTAGTCGCCGACACGGGAGCCCTGCTGCAGGGTATGGAGCCGTGGTACGAGGGGCGAATCCACCTGCGTGTGCGTGGCCTCGTATTCGGAGCCGGGAGAGGTCGTATCGTCGAGGCCGCCCGGCGGGTGGGCGCCTGTCGTCTCCGCCGGCGCCGCCGCGCGCGCTATCGGGGGTGTGTCGTCGTCCGTGGTTCGTGCCATGCGCCGAGCCGTAACGATATATCATGAGCGCTGTTGGCGGCTCGCCCGCGCCCGGCGCGAAGGGAGACCGATTTGCTCCGCTGTCCATCGTGTCACAGGCGGCTTGCCGACGCGGCCTCGTGCCCCCGGCACGGCGGGCCTCCGCGCGCGCCTGCGCCCGCGGAGGCCCGCGCCGCGCCGCGCGTCGAGGGCTTCCGGCTCGCCGAGCGCCTCGGCACAGGCGGCTTCGCCGAGGTCTGGGCGGGCGTTCGCGCGCGCGACGGGGCGCACGTCGCGGTCAAGATCGGCCTGGCCGGCGCAGCGGAGGGCGAGGCGCGCTTCCTGCGGGAGGCCGGCGCGCTCGAGCGGATCGGTCCCCCGCACGTGCCGCGCCTCCACGGGCAGGGGAGGCTGGACGATGGGCGGCCGTGGATCGCCATGGAGCGGCTGCGAGGGCGCACGCTCGCGGCCGACCTCGCGGCGCTGCCCGCGCCGCCGGACCCGGCCTGGGCGCTCGGGCGAGCCGATGCGCTGCTGGTCGCGCTCGAGGCCGCGCACGCGCGGGAGGTCGTCCACCGCGACGTGACGCCGGAGAACGTCTTCCTCGTGCCGGCGTGCGACGGCGGGGCGCGCGCCGGCGCCGCGGCGCGCGGCCTCCCGGGCGCGGAGGAGCGCGCGGTCCTGCTCGATTTCGGGCTCGCCAGGCGGAGCGCGGCGGGCGCGGCGATCGACGCCGCGCTCACGCGCCCCGGGGCGATCGTGGGGACGCCCATCTACATGGCGCCCGAGCAGGTCCGCGGGGATCCGGCGGTCGACGCGCGCGCGGACATCTACGCGTTCGGCGTGATCCTGTTCGAGCTCCTGACGCTGCGGCCGCCGTTCGTGGGCGACGCGAGCGCGATCGAGCACGGGCACCTGGCGCTGCGTCCGCCGCGCCCGACCGAGCTCGCGCCCGTGCCGGCGACGATGGAGGACGTCGTGCTCGCCTGCCTCGCCAAGGACCCCGACCGCCGGCCCGGGAGCGTGTCGCTGCTCCGGCGCGCCCTGGCCGAGGCGGTCGCCGGCCGCGCCGGCGCCGCGGCCGAGGCGGCCCTGGTCGAGCCGCCGCCCAGCGCGCGGAGCGCCCGGCTCCTCGCCGAGGGGCGCGAGCCGGTCGTGGTGCTGGTCGCGGACGTCGGCGGCGCCGCGCCGCAGGCCGTGGCCGCCCTGACGAGCCGCCGTGGGATGGTCGTGCGTCAGCGCGGGCGCCGCTTCGTGGCGCTGTTCTCCGGCCTCGACGCCGAGCATCCTGCGCAGGCGGCGCTCGCCGCCGCGCGGGAGCTCGTCGGCCGGTGCGACGCGCGCGCGGCGCTCCACCTCGCGCGCGTGACGCTGCGCCGGAGGGGCAGGAGCGTGCCCATCGCCCACGGCGCGGCGGTCGACCGCCCGGAGGACTGGCTGCCGCCCGAGCCGTGGTCCGGGGTCACGCTGAGCCCGGAGGTCGAGCGCGCGCTGCTGGAGACCGCGCCCGCGCCCCCCTCGGCGGGCGTCGCGACCGCGGACGCGGCGGACGTCGAGGCGCCCCTGCTCGGGCGAGGCCCGGAGGTCGAGGCGCTGCGGGCGAGCGCTGCCGCGGCCTTCGACGGCACGTGCCCCGGCCTGATGACGCTGATCGGCGACGTCGGCCTCGGCAAGACGCGCCTCGCGCGCGAGGCGGCGCTCGTCGCGCGGTCGCTCCGCCCGGATGCGCTGGTCGTCGCGATGCGCGCGGCGCAACCGCTCTCCGGAGGCGCCGCGCGGGAGCCGGCGGAGCTCCTCGCCGCCGTGCTGAGCGCGCCCGAGCGGCCGCCGGCCGACGTCGCGGCGTTCTGCGAGGCGCGGCTCGGCGAGGAGGTCGGGCGCGCGGCGTGGCCGGCCGTGGCGGCGGCGCTCGGGTGGGCAGCCCCGGAGGGCCGCGCGCCGGCCCGCCACGAGCTGCTGCGGGCGATCGCGGAGGGGCTCCGCCGCCGCGCGCGCCTGGGGCCGGTCGCCGTGATCCTCGACGACGCGGACTGGGCCGACGACGCGCTGCTCGACGCCCTCGAGCTCGCGACGCTCGACGGCGCGGGCGTCTCGCTCTGGGTCGTGGTCGCCGCGCACCCGCGCTTCGAGCAGCTCCGCCCGGGGTGGGGCACCCGCACGCAGCGCTTCGACAGGACGACGCTCGCGCCGCTCGACGAGCGCGCCGGGATGCGGCTCGCCGCGGAGCTCCTCCTGCCGGCCGAGTACCCGCCGGCGGACGCGCTGCGGCGGCTCGCCGCGTGGGCCGGCGGCAACCCCGCGTGCCTCTCGGCGATCGTCCGGGCGCTGAAGCGGGCCGGGATCGTGCGCCGGCGCTCGAACACGGGGAGCTACTACGCGGCGACCGCGGCGCCGGAGGGCCTACCGCCGTCGCCGGGGTGGCAGTGGCTGACGATGCGGCGGCTCGAGGCGCTGCCGCCGGAGCTGGCGGCGTGCGCGCGGCTCTGCGCGGTGCTCGGCGCCTCGTTCACCCGGGCGGAGCTGGAGTGGGTCCAGGACGCGGCCGATCGGGCCGGGGGGGCCGGGTCGCCGGTGGACGCGGGGTTCGGCCTGGGCGCGCTGGTCGAGCGGGGCATCCTGGAGCGCGTGTCCCGGGAGCGGTACGCGTTCCAGAGCGGCGTCTTCCGGGACTCGGTGGTCGAGCTGCTCCATCCGGAGCACCGCGAGGAGAGCCACCGGTACGCGCTGGCCTTCTGGCGGGCGCGGCTGTCCGCCGGCGACGCGACCCCGGAGACGCTCGCGTCGCTGGCCCGGCACGCGAGCGCGTGCGGCGCGCGCGGGGAGGCGGCGGAGGCGTACGTGCGGCTCGGGGACCTCGCGCTGTCGGCGCACCGGCACGTCGAGGCGGATCAGCACTACACCGCGGCGCTCGCGTGCACCGCCGACGACGACCTGCGCCGGCGCGCGCTCGCGCTCGCGGGCCGGGGGAAGATCCGGTACCGGGCGCACCGCACGCGGGAGGCCATCGAGGATCTGAGCGCGGCGCGCGAGCTCGGCGAGCGCCTCTCCGACGACGTGCTCGTCGCGGAGATCCTCCTGGAAGAGGCCACGCTGCTCGACTGGACGGGCGATTACGAGGGCTCGGCGCGGCGCGTGGAGCGGGCGCGCCCCCTGGTCGTGCGCTCGGGCTCCTCGCGGCTCGCCGTCCGGCTCCTGGTGGCCGACGGCCGCGGGTGCGTGCGGACGGCGCAGGTGGCGCGGGCGATCGCGCTCCTGGAGCGGGGCGCCGTCGAGGCGGAGGCGCTCGGGGATCACGAGAGCCGGATCGTCGCGCTGCTGCTCCTCTCGGTCGAGCTCTCGCACGCGGGCTCGTTCCGCGAGGCCGAGGAGCGCGCCCGCGAGGCGATCGACCTGTGCGCGAAGGCCCAGGATCTGCCGCACCTGTGCGTGGCCTACATGAACCGCGTGGTGCTCTGGGCGCTCACGAAGTCGCCTTCCCGGGCCATGGAGGACCTCCGGCGCGCCATCTCGCTCGCGCGCGAGATCGGCAATCCATGGCTCGAGCGCGTGGCGACCTACAATGTCGCCGAGCTCCTGTACTGGAGCGATCGGCGTGACGACGCCCTCGCGCTCGCCCGCCGGGCGCACGTCCTGGAGTGGCGGTTCATCGAGCGCCCCGTGCCCGAGTGCTCCCTGCTGCTCGCGCGGATCCTGGCCACGGCGGGGCAGGACGACGAGGCCCGCAGGCTCGTGGCCTGGGTGGCCCGCTCCTGCCCGCCCGAGCCGGCGGCGGGCTCCGCGTTCGTGTACTTCCGGCTGCTGCAAGCGCTGCTGATCGCGGGGACGGGGCGCAACGCCGGCGCTCCTGCGGTGACGGATGGCGCGGCGGGCGCCGCGGCCTGTGGGGGGAGCCTGCTCTTCGCGGACGAGCTCCTGGAGATGCTGTACTGGCGTGCTCGCGTCGCCCTCCGGGGCCGGCGAGGCGCGGAGGCTTCGGCGATCGTGCGCGAGGCCCGGGCCATGCTGGAGGAGCATCCGGCGTGGGGGGCTCGCTTCGACGGGCTCGCGCGCGCCCTGGAGGAGGTGCGGGTGAGCGCATGCACCGCCTGAGGGCCAGAGCCCGCAGGCCCCGGGCCGCGCGGGGATCGCGCGACGCCCGCGCGCCGCCCGGCGCTGCGGCCGTTGCTCCTGCAGGCGCGCGCCTGCCCCGCGCGAGCCGCCGGGGAGCGCCGCGCGGCGTGCTCCTTGCACTGCTCGCCAGCGGAGCGCGCCCGGCCGGGCGCGCGGACCCAGGGGGATCATGGTCAATTCAAGAGCATCGAGCGTTCTCGTGGCGAGCTGCTGCCTCCTCGTGATCGCCTGTGGGGCAGACCGACACAGCGGCGCGGGCTCGCGCACAGAAGGGCAGGACGCGATCATCGTCATGAACGGGGACGACCCTGAGTTCTTCTGGCGGTCTTCGACCCAGCTGGCCTTGCGCGCGCTGGCCGAGGCGCCGCTCGCGGGCGCGCGCGGCGAGCTCGCGGGCACGCCCCTGCTCGCGAGCGATGAGGGCCGGAGGCTGCTCTCTTACGTGGTCCTCTGCGCGCTCCCGGCGGGCGAGTCGCTGCACGAGGGCGAGGCCGGCGCCTCGCTCGAGGGCATGGTCGGCCTCGCGCCGGGGTGGACGTCGGCGCCTCTCCAGGGCGCCGAGGCGCAGCGGTGGGTCACAGCCTGCCTGCTCCAGACCCTCAATGGCCTCGGCATGGACGTCGAGCTGCGGATGACCGGCGGCCACCCGGTGCTCTCAGGGCGCGGGGGCGCGGCGGCGTCCGAGTTCACCACCCCGGATACCACCATGTTCGGCAACGTCTTCGATCCCGACGGCCCGGCCGCGTTCGCGTGCATCGACAACGTGGATGTGACGGTGTGCGGCGTCGACTGGAGCGCGCACTCGCTCCGGCGGATCTGCGGTCTCTCGCCCACGTGCGGGGCCACGCTGCTCGGCCCGTGCTCGCTCTCCTGCGCTCACGCCGAGGACGGTCACGCCACGTGCGACACGCCCGAAGGGGACCGCTACGTGGAGGCCATCTCCACGCGCCTCCACAGCGGCCTCTCTCTCGATCTGCTCGCGCCCTGCGGCCCGTGATGCGCGGCCGGCCTGCAGGCCGGCTGCCCCCTGTGTTAGGGTGCGGTCGATGGCCTCGGAGCGACCCCCCTGTCAGGACGTCGGCGCGACGACGGTGCTGGAGGCGCGCCCCCGCGAGGTGGCGTTCCGCCGTTTCCGCGTCCACGTGCAGCTCGGCCCGGATCAGGGCGCCTCGCAGGTGGCGGACGCGCCGGAGCTCGTGATCGGCACCGCGCGTGGGAACCAGCTTGTCCTGACCGATCAGGCGGTGTCGCGGCACCACGGCGTCATCACCGTGACGCCGCAGGGCTTTCTGCTCCGCGACCTCGGCAGCACCAACGGCACGAGGGTGGGCGGGATCCGCGTCGAGGCGGCGTACCTGGAGCCGGGAGCGCTGATCGGCATGGGCCAGTCCACGCTCCGGTTCGACGTCCTCCCGGACGAGATCCGCGAGCCGCTCGGCGACGAGGATCTCTCGGGGCGGGTCCTCGGGCAGAGCACCGCCATGCGGCGGATCTTCGCCATGCTGCCGCGGGTCGCGGCCTCCGACTCGACGGTGCTCCTCGAGGGCGAGACCGGCACCGGCAAGGGGCTCCTCGCCGAGCTGATCCATCAGCAGAGCCGCCGCGCCGCGGGCCCCTTCGTCGTGATCGATTGCAGCGCGATCCCGCCGACGCTCATCGAGTCCGAGCTCTTCGGGCACGCCCGGGGCGCGTTCACGGGCGCGCAGCAGGCGCGGGCGGGCGCCTTCGAGGCGGCGCGCGGGGGGACGGTGCTGCTCGACGAGCTCGGCGAGCTCAGGCCCGACCTGCAGCCCAAGCTGCTCCGCGCCCTCGAGGAGCGGACGATCCGGCGCGTCGGCAGCCTCGATCCGATCCGCCTGGACGTGCGGGTGATCGCCGCCACGAACCGCGATCTTCGTCAGGAGGTGAACCGGGGCAGCTTCCGCTCCGATCTCTTCTATCGGCTCAACGTGGTCCGGATACGCGTCCCGTCGCTGCGCGAGCGCCGCGAGGACATTCCGCTCCTCGTCGCGCACTTCTACCGGCAGTTCGCGGACGGGGCCAAGCCGCCGCTGGAGCTCGTGGAGGCCATGACGCGGCACGACTGGCCGGGCAACGTCCGCGAGCTGCGCGGCGCGGTCGAGCGGGCCGTGCTCCTCGGGGATCCGGTGCTCTGGCGGGACGGCGCCGCGGCCGGGGACGGCGTCGCGGAGGGGGAGGCGCGAGACAGCGTCTTCCGGGAAGATGACCTGTCGCTGTCGTTTCGTGAAGCGAAGGAGCGTGTCGTCGCGTCGTGGGAGCGCGCCTATGTCCACGCGCTGATCCGCGCGAACGGCAGCAATGTCTCGCGGGCGGCGCGGGCGGCGCGGATGGATCGCAACTACCTGCGGGAGCTGCTCCGCCGCCACGGCGTCCTGGCGACCGACGCCTGAGCGACCGCCGCCCCCGCCGGCGGCCGTCCTTAATCACATGGGCGTGCGGAACATGGCCTGTGCGGAGCACAGGACGTCGGTCACCACCTCCGCGTCGGCCTCGGCGGAGGCCGCCTCGGCGAGCGTCGGCGCGAGCGCCTCGACCCCCGCCGCGAACGTCGCGTAGGCCTCGATGACGGCGTCGAGCTCGGCGTCGAGGCTGCCCGCCGCGCTCGCGCCGGCCTTCGCCTTGGCGTCGAGGTAGGCCGAGAGCGCCGCCTTCAGGTCGGCGTCGAGCTGGGCGTTCAGGTCGACCGTGGCGCCGAGGACCGCGTTCAGCGCCGCCCTGGCGTCTGCGGTGGTGCCCACGAGCGCGCCGAGCGCGCCGCCGACGTCGGCCTGCGCGTCGCCGGTGAGGCTCGCGACGAACGCCGCGCGCGCGGCGACGATCGCGTCCACGCTGGCCGCGGCGGCCACGGCCGCCTCGAGCTCCGCGCCTGCCTCCGCGATGGCGCTGACGGTGGCCTGCGCCGCCCCGCTCAGCTTGGCGATCTCGACCGCTGCATTCACGGTCGCGCGCGCTTCCAGCGCCGCGGCGGCGTGCAGGCTGGCGAAGACGACCGCGTCCGCGTCCGCGGACGCGTCGAGCGCGGCGCTGAGCGCGGCGCGGAAGGTCACGCTGGCGGCGGCCTGCGCCCGGGCGCGGACGTCGGCGGTGGCGCCCGCGGCCTCGAGCGCGGCGTCGAGATCGGCGAGGAACCGCGCGGTGGCCTCTCCGGCGGGGACGTCGCGGTCGAGCTCCGCGTTCAGGGTCTCGGCGGCTCTCAGCTCGGCGCTGGCCAGCGCCTCCGCGTCGACGTCCACGCCGGCGGCCGCGAGCGCGCGCAGCTCCGCGTGATGGGCTCCCAGCGTCGCCCCGGCGAGCGCCTTGATCACCGCCTCGAGCTCGGCGCCGGCGGACACCGCGCCGGCGATGGCCGCGGCGAGCTCCGCGTGGACGAGCGCGCGCACGTCCGTCGCCACGGTGGCGTCTGCGCTCACGCTGGCGGCCAGATCGATGAGCACCTGCGCCTCGACCGAGCTCTCGGTCGAGATGGGCGCCGCGGTGACGGTCTTGCCCGCGGCGTCCGCGGACGCCTCGACGAACGCGGCGCCGATCACCTGGCCTGAGCCGTCGAGGGCCTGGATGATGAGCGGCCTGGCGTCGGCCGCGATCTCCGCGGAGAAGGCCCCCTCCGCGTCGATCGTGGTCTCCACCAGCGACTCCAGCGCGCCGGTCTCGAGGAGATGAGCGACGCGGACGGTTTTCGTGCTCTCGACGGTGCCCTCGCCGGCGAGGCCGTGATCGAGGGATCCGGCGCCCTCGTTGGTCACATGTCCGCTCACGACCGCGAGCGCGCCGGCGCCGGTATCGCTTTCCGAGGACGAGCCGCTCGAGCCAGAGGAACACCCCAGGGCCATCGAGGCGCCGATCACCAGAGCCAACACGCTGCACTTCGAAGAGATCGTCTTCATGCTCACTCCTGTGTTTGCGGTGTACAGTTCGCGACCCCTGGGTCCCTGTCGCCCGGATGCTCCGCCGATGCTCCGCGCGCCGACGCGCGAGGTGCGAGTCGGCCGGGATCGACCGGAAGCAGGGCTCGATTGCGCCTGCTGCTCACGCCTACAAGCAGGCTCCGTGCCGCCGGCTCGAGGCGGCCTTGCTGCGCGGAGTCCACGGCAGGATCGCGGGGGATCGGCGTGGGATGAGGCGAGGCGGGGACCGCGGATCCGCCGGGCGGGAGGGGCGTATCGGCTGCTGGGAACAGCCAGCAGTGCTGCGGGCTGTCGCAGGCACCGACCCTCTCTCCGTGGTCGGAGCCGGCCGGAGCCATCGCACGCTCGGCGAGCTCCTGCGGCTCGATGTGGGCCCAGGATACCTCATGGTCGCTGCTGCGCCACCGGGGATCGATCTGCTCCACCGTCGCCGCGCAGATCAGGAGATCATCGCGCCCCGCGATGCGGAAGGCGGCCTGGCCGATGCCGCGCGGGTTGTCAGAGGCAGTCGGCGAGGCCGTCGTAGAGCGAGCGGCCAGTTCCGGGGAGCGCGGCGTGGATCGCCCGCTCTCCCGGCGTCGAGAGCGCCTCGATGAGGTCGCTGACGGGCGTCTCGGGGGCGAGGGGCATCACGCAGCGAAAGATCCTGGCGTCCACCTCCACCTCGCCGGTGGAGGGCAGGATGTCCTCGTTGCTCGCGGCGAGGACCCACACGCAGGTGCCTATCGTCCCGGCGTGCTCCTCGACGGAGCAACGGAATCGGAGGGGCTCGTAGTTGCTGTAGTCGCCTTCGCAGAAGGTGTCGCCGCAGACGGCGTCGAAGTCGTCCTTCAGGTCGATGAGGATTCCGTACCATGCGTCGAGCTCGGCCGAGCTCGTGAGGTACGAGCCGGCGTCGACGAAGCGCTTCGGGGCCATCGCGCCGGCTGGGGGGCCGCTCTCGTCTTGCTGCTGCGGAGCGGCGCTCTCCGGTCGCTGCGGAGCGGCGGTGCCCTGGGCCGCGGAGCAGGCGAGGACGAGGGTGGAGATGAGCGTGAACAAGGCGTGACGAATCGACATGCGTGCCTCCATTCGAGCGCGACGCGCGCGGCGCCGCCTCGAGCCATCACGCCGCCTCCGCGCCTCCGCGCTGTCCTCAGGCAGCGAGGCCAGCACGAGGTCGGATGTCGCGGCGTTTCGGGGAGCGCGCACTGCGAAGGGCGTGCCCTGGCGCGAGCGCCGGATTTCTCGGCTTTTTCCGCCACCCGGGCCTGGCGGCCGCCACCCTTGCCGCCAGGTCCGCCAGCGCGGGGCGCCTCAACCTGGGTGAGGTCGCCTCAACCTGGGTCACCTCAACCTGGGTGAGGTCGCCTCAGGTCGCCTCAACCTGGGTCGCCTCAACCTGGGTGAGGTCGCCTCAACCTGGGTCACCTCAACCTGGGTGAGGTCGCCTCAACGACGCCAGGCGGCGGTGCTGGAGCGCTGCCGTGCATCGGGCAGCGACCGCCCCTGGTACGGTGGCTGCTGATGGATTATGAATGCTGGTGACGGCCGTGAATATGGCGTTCGCCGACAGAGCAGGTGTCGGCGCGGTGGCGTCTGGCTTCAATCAAGGCAAGGAAGACGAGATCCGCATGGAACGATCGAAGGTGCTCTCAGGTCTCAGCGGCTGCATGCTGGTCGCTGCCTCGCTCACGGGGTGTATCCTCGTTGATGGAGATGAGCTCGAGCCCGAGAGCGGCTCGCTCATCATCGCGCTCAGGATCGACCACAACGACGACCCGTCGCAGTGCGTCGTCTACGACGTGGACGCGCTGGCGGTCACGATCAAGGGCGAGGCTGGCTTCGTCACCGAGGCCGTCGCGGATTGCCACGATCTCGGCATGACCTTCGACGGCCTGCTCCCGGGCCGTTACAGTGTCGAGGTGCGGCTCCTGGATTCCGCCGGAGATCTGAAGAGCGAGATCGTGAGGCTCTCGGGCGTCGCCGTGGAGAGCAACTCCGATAGGGTCCTCGAGGTCTACTTCGCCTCCGATTGGATCGACGCCTGAGGCGCGCGGGCCCGGCGGCGCGGCAGCGTCAGGCGGCAGTACCCCCGGGACCGCGAGCCCCCGCGCCGGGAGCCCGCGGTCGTCGCGGCACCGGAGACGACCGCGGGCGGCGATGCCTAGCGGGTGACCGTCCGCACGCGGTGCGCGTGGTGGTGGCGGTGGTGATGGTGGACGTGCGGGGAGCGCCGCTCGAGCTGGACGCGGTGCTGGATCAGGGCGCGCGGCTCGCGGCGGTAGTAGGCCCAGCCGTGGCGCGTGGGATAGTACCAGCGGCCATCGACGTAGTAGACGTACGTGCCATGATAGTACACGCGGGGCCGAGCCTCGATGTCGACCGGCACCACCCGGGTGTGAACGACCGGCTCCTCGACCACCGTCAACTCCTGAACCACGACGGTCGGGCGCGCAGGGGCGACGGCCCTGGTCCGAACCTCGGCGGCGCACCCCGCCGCGCCGAGGAGCGCGGACACGGCGAGCGCGGCCATCACCGCGAGCCTGCTGCGTCCGGGGGCGAGCGCGGTGGCGCCGGGCGATGAAAAGTTGCTGACTGACACGTTGACCTCCATGCCCCTCGCGTCAGCAACGTCAATGCCAGGCGGCGGCGCCTGAGCGCCGCCGCGCATCCAGCAGCGACCGTCGCTGGTACGGTGGTTGCTAATGAGCCGCTGGTGAGTTGCTGGTGATTGGTTGATCAGCTGATGCGCGGTCGGCTGATGAGCGTTGGTGGCCGCCGTGCACGCGGCGTTCGCCGACAGGGCAGGTGTCGGCGCGACAGCGCCAGACTTCAGACAAGGAAGACGAGATCCCCATGAAACTGTCGAAGGTGCTCTCAGGTCTCGGCGGCTGCGTGATGGCCGCTGCCTCGCTCACCGGATGCGTCATCGTCGATGGCGATGGCCCCGAGAGCGGCTCGCTCACCGTTGCGGTCACCATCAATCGCAGCGACGACCCGTGGCAGTGCTTCACCCACGACGTGGACGGGCTGGCGGTCTCCCTCGTGGACGACGACGGCTTCGTCACCGAGGCCATCGCGGATTGCGACGATTTCGGCATGACCTTCGACGGCCTCCCCTCGGGCTTCTACGACGTCGAGGTGTGGCTCCTGGATTTCGCCGGGCGTCCGAAGAGCGACATCGTGATCGTCGAGTACGTCAGCGTCGATGGCGGCTTCGAGACGGTCGTCGACATCGACTTCCCCTCCGGGGCGATCGATCCCTGACGCGCGCGCGCCGGGTCGCGCTGCGGCGTCAGGACCTCTCCGCCGAGGGCCGCGCGTCGAGCGCGTGAGGGGCCTGCGCCGAGGCGGTCCACGGGAGGGGCCCGCCTCGGCCCAGGTCCAGGTCCCGCGAGCGACGGGCCGGGGACGAGCTCGGGCGGATGACGCGCTAGCGGCAGTACCCCGCGAGCTCCGGCGCGCCGACGCGGCAGGCGGGGCGCGCCACCGCCTCGGCCTCGGGCCTGCGACCCTGGAGCGAGAGCAGCCCTGCCAGCGAGGCGCGCATGTGCGCCTCCATCCTGCGGTCGGGGAAGTGTATCCGGAAGAGCGCCTCCTCGGCGAGCCCCTTGCGCAGGTGCTCCTCCGCCAGCGCGAGGTCGCCCTCGCGCGCCGCCTTGTCCGCGGCCAGCCAGCGGGCGCGCGGGTCGCGCGGGTAGCGGGCGAGCAGCGCGTCCGCGTCGGCCGCGTCGAGCGTCGGCAGCGCCTCGTCGGGGATGACCTCCGCCGCGGCCGCGGCCGCGTAGCCCGGATAGCTGCTCGCGGCCGTCGCGACGCCGACCGCGTAGAGCCCCACCGCCAGCGCCGACGCCGCGAGCGCCGCCCTCGCGTGCGCCGGCGCGCGCGCGCCCTTCGGCCAGAGCCGCAAGAGCGCCGCGCCGGCGAGCACCCCCGCCACCGCCCCGCCGAGGTGCGCCGCGTAGTCGATCTCGCCGCCGCTCCGGTGCGTCGCGAGCGGGATCAGCGAGGGTACGAGGATCTGCGCCATCGGGAGCATCACCTGCGTCCGGTCCCGCACCGGCAGCCGGAAGCTCGCCGCGATCGCGGCGGCGAGCAGCCCCATGACCGCGCCCGAGGCCCCGACCGAGACCGTGGCGTCGCTGCCCAGCGCGAGGCTCAGCAGCGAGCCGCCGACCGCGCCGACCAGGAACAGCGCCACGAGGTAGGCGCGCCCGAGGAGGTGCTCGAGCATCGCGCCGGCCATGTACAGGGCGAAGCCGTTCAACCCGAGGTGGAGCACGTCGCCGTGGAGCAGCGTGGCCGTGAGCAGGCGGTGCCACTCGCCGTGCTCCAGCACGAGCTGCCGCTGGAGGCCGCCGAGCGCCGTCAGGGTCGACACCGAGACCCCGAGCGGCCCGCTGCCCTGCGCGCTCGACACCGCGAGCAGGTGCTCGCCCGCGAAGGCGGCGCCCATCACGCCGAGCAGCGCGTACGTGGCGACGGGGCGCTCGACGCCGGCGCCGATCTCGGAGGGCGGCTCGGACAGCGGCTCGTCCGCGCGCCGCGGCGCGCGCAACAGCTTGCGGAGCCAGCGCACCTGGAGGAACGCGAGCGGCGCGCTCGCCCACGCCTCGCCGGTCGGCGGCGCGGCGATCATCGCGGTCACCCCGACCTTGGCGAGCCCGGGGAGCCGCTGGAGCCGCTTCAGCCGGGCCTGATCGTCGGGCTCGAGCGACGGCCGCACCTCGATGATGAGGAGGTTGACGGGCATCTTCGCCCCGCTCATCCGCCCCGTGAGCGGGAGGCACGCCTTGCCGATCCGGAGGAGCTCCTCCTTCTCGATCGCCCACCGCCTCGAGGGATCGCGCTCCGCGTCGACGATGCAGAGGATGCAGAGCGTCAGTCCGTCCTCGTACGTCAGCGCGAGGTCGCACGCCTCCACGAGCGCCGCGGCCGCGAGCGGCACCTCGAAGGTGAAGCCCCGCTCGGCGACGTAGCGCTTCGCGAGGTACGCGGCGAACGTATCCATCGCTGGATCGTACCAGGGTGCCCTGCGCCGCTCCAAGCCGGCGCGGCGTTCCGCGCGGCGAGCGTGAGCCGCTCCGGCCACGGTGAGCGCGGATCCAGGGATACATCGGGGTGACGCGGCCCTGGCGCGCGCGGCGCTCGGTGGGCCGGTGGTGGGTGGATGCGCCTCCGCGGACGAGGCGCCGCGAGCGAGCGGTGGGCGAGCGCGAAAGGCCGCGCATCGCGGCTTCAGCGCTCCCCCGGATCGCTACGGAGATTGCTGCTGCGCGCCGCGCTGCTGCGCGTCTTGCTGCCGCTGTCCCTGCTGCTGGCCGTACTGCCCCTGCTGCTGGCCGTACTGTCCCTGCTGCTGGCCGTATTGCCCGTGCTGCTGGCCGTACTGCTGCGCGCCGTGCTGCCGCTGGCCTTGCAGCTGCCGCTGGCTTCGCAGTTGCTGCTGTACGTCTTGCTGCTGCACGTCCAGCTGTCGCTGGCGTCCCTGCTGCTGCACATCCAGCTGTCGCTGGCGTCCCTGCTGCTGCACATCCAGCTGTCGCTGGCGTCCCTGCTGCTGCACATCCAGCTGTCGCTGGCGTCCCTGCTGCTGCACATCCAG
Organism: Sorangium sp. So ce1036; assembly: GCF_051369805.1. Lineage (NCBI taxonomy): Bacteria > Pseudomonadati > Myxococcota > Polyangiales > Polyangiaceae > Sorangium > Sorangium sp. So ce1036. The sequence continues at coordinate 9,434,971 of NZ_JBBMOX010000001.1, read as the reverse complement.
CTGTCGCTGGCGTTCCTCCTGCTGGCGCTGCCCCTGCTGCTGGCGCTGCTCCTGCGGCTGCCCGAACTGCTGCTGCCGTCCTTGCTGCTGCTGGCCGTACTGCTGCGCGCCTTGCTGCCGCTGGCCCTTCTGCTGGCCGTACTGCTGCGCGCCTTGCTGCCGCTGGCCCTCCTGCTGGCCGTACTGCTGCGCGCCTTGCTGCCGCTGGCCCTCCTGCTGGCCGTACTGCTGCGCGCCTTGCTGCCGCTGGCCCTCCTGCTGGCCGTACTGCTGCGCGCCTTGCTGCCGCTGGCCCTCCTGCTGGCCGTACTGCTGCGCGCCTTGCTGCCGCTGGCCCTCCTGCTGGCCGTACTGCTGCGCGCCTTGCTGCTGCCGTTGCCCTTGCACCAGCGAGCAGAAGATCTCCTCGGCCTCTCGCAGGTGCCGCTCCATGTCCGATCGGAGCCTCTCGACCTCAGACCGGAGCCGCGCGTTGCGCGTGTTCGCGACCGCAGGCATCTCCAGGAGCTCGATGGCATGACGATGAAAGTCGACCTGCGCCCACGCGAAGGCCAGATCGAACTCCGCGCCCCGCTGCTCCTCCAGCGACTCGCTCGTCCGGGATGCGGTCTCCTGGAGCTCGCCGCAGCGCTCGCACTGCGTGAACTCCTGCCTCGCGCCCTGCGGCGGACCGCCCGCGCGCCGTTCGGCTTGGGTGTGCGCTTCGATCATCTCCTTGGCGTAGCGCTGGACCTCCGGGGACTCAGCCTTGCCCTTCGCCATCTGCGAGAGCTCGATCTCACGCTGATTGATGGTCGAGATCAGCATCGAGATCTCGCGATCTGAAATCGCCCCCACCGACCCTTGCTCGCCGCGCCTCTCGCTGCGATCGGACTCCGACTCGCCGCCTCGCGCGCGGCCGCGCCGCCCGCCGACCTCGGCGCAGGCCTGCCTGTCGCCGCCGCGGTCGGCCTGGTCGCCGCCTCGCCTGCCGCTCGTGTCACTTGCGCCGTCTTCGGTCGTGCGGCCGCCGCCTGCCTGATCAGCCTCCCTGTCCTCTCTGCCGGTGCTGCCCCTGTCGGTCCTCTCGCCGGCGGCCGCTCCCCCGCCGTCCGTGTCAGCCTCGTCCTCGTCGCCGCCGCCGATACAACCGCCGGCTCCCACGAGTGCAAAGCTCCCAGCGAACATGATCGCCATGAGGCGACCTGAACGATTGCGCAACATCATGCTTGCTCCTTGCTCGATATCGGCGCGCTGTCGCGCTCACCTGCCGGTTATCGGCCCCCAACATCTTGGTTCGCCCAGCTGGGATGGTGAGCGAGGGGGAGCCCGAAGCCAGCATCGTCATTTCCCCGAGCGCGCCGCGCCCCGGGCGCGTCGCGGCGAGCATCGGAGTCCGACGCAGCGTTGACCCTGGCTGTCGCAGCGCGGCCAGCGCAGCGGCGACTTTCCCCGTGACCTGCCCTCGCCCCCGTCCGCTGCGGCCGTGGGGCGTGGAGCCGCCGCCCGCCCCCGTCCGGGCCTCCTGGGATCGAGCCGGCGGGCGGACCTCCGCAGCTCGCGCGGAAGAAGCGGCTCGCCGCTCGCCGCTCATCGGCGCCGGGCCCATCGCCTCCGGGACGAGCGCCCCGGGTCGCCGGGGACCCTCGATGAGCGCGGCCGCGCCGCCGCCACCATTGACACCGTGACGGATACCGTGTCTCAAGAGGAGAGACCCGGCTTTGGGCGAGCTGCCCCTTGAAGAGATCTGTCCCTTGAAGAGGAAGAGCGCGGGCGCGGGCGGCGCCGCATCGCTGCGCGGAGGGCGTCGCGGCGCAGGGCCGGCCTGCCGCGGGGGCTGCCATGGGCGCTGATCCTCCCGCGAGCTCGCGCCCCGAGCTCCCGCTCCGCGTCGAGCCGGCCGAGGCCGAGGCGTTCATCCTGACGCTCGCCGAGGCGCTGCACGCGCACGGGGCCGCGGCGCACCAGCTGGAGGGCATGCTCACCGTGGTCGCGGACCGGCTCGGGATCGTGGCGCGCTTCTACTCGACGCCCACGGCGGTGATGGTCTCGTTCGGCCCGGTCATCGAGGGGCGGACCTCCCTGGTGCGGGTGCACCCGGGGGCGATCAACCTCGAGAAGATCTCGCTCCTGCACGACACCACGGTGAGCGTCATCCGCGGCGAGCTCGGGCTCGAGGAGGGGCGCGCGCGCGTCGCCGCGATCGTCGGCGCCAGGCGGCGCTACGGCGGGGTGATCTCCGTGATCGGGTTCGCGGTCTCCTCGGCGGCCTCGGCGGTGATCTTCGGCGGAGGCGAGCGCGAGGTGCTCGCGTCGGGCGTGGTGGGCCTGGCCGTGGGCGCGATCGAGCGGGGGGCGCGGCGCTGGTCGATGGGGGCCTCCATCGTCGAGCCGATCGCGGCGGCCGTGGCCGCGGTGGGGGCGGCGGTCGCGGCGCGGGCGCTCGGCCCGCTGTCCACGCTGGTGGTCACGCTCGCGGGCGTGGTGATGCTCCTGCCGGGGCTCAGCGTCACCACGGCGATGACGGAGCTGGCCACGCGCAACCTCGCCGCGGGCACGGCGCGGGTCACCGGGTCGCTCGTCCAGCTCCTCAGCCTCGGGTTCGGCGTCGCGCTCGGGGCGGGCCTCGTCGCGCGGCTCCCGCCCCACGCCCCGCTGCCGCCCGCGCCGCCGCCGGCGGAGCAGCCGGTCGCCTCGCTCGCCGCCGCGGTGCTGGTCGCCGCCGTGGCCGCCTCGGTGCTCATGCAGGCGCGCCCGCGGGATCTCGGCTGGATCCTCGTGGTGGGCGGGAGCGGCTTCGCCGGCGCGCGCCTCGGCGCGCACCTGCTCGGCGCCGAGCTCGGCGCCTTCGTGGGCGCGCTGCTGCTCGGCCTGATGAGCAACGGCGTCGCCCGCGCCTTCGACCGCCCCGCCGCGGTGCCGCTGGTGCCCGGCCTGATCCTGCTGGTGCCCGGCAGCATCGGGTTCCGCGGGATGTTCTCGCTGCTGGAGAACGACGTGGTCTCGGGCGTCGACACCGCCTTCCGGGCGATCCTGGTCGCGACGGCGCTGGCGGCCGGTCTCCTCTTCGCGAACATCGCGCTGCCCCCCCGTCGCGCGCTGTGATCGGCGGCGGATCCTGGTCCGGCGCGCGGTCACGACCGCCCGCGACCGCCGCCTTTGCCCTGGCCGCCGGTCGGCGTAAGCTCCGGGCGATGCCTCGCCGGGACCGTGCTTTCGGCGCCACCGTCGCTCCCGGCGCCGCGGCGCCCCACCCCGCGTCGCGCGCTTGATGGCGGCCCTTCCATGGATACACCCGCGCGTCCCCGCCCCTCGTCCGGCCCCTCTGCCAGCGCTGATCCGGCGGACCTCGAGGCCCTGAAGCGCGAGATCGAGCGGCTCCGCGTCGCCGCTTCCCGCAACCGCGGGTGGCTCCACGCGGTGCTCGAGCACAGCCCGCACGGCGTCATCCTCTGCGACGCCGCCGGGAGGCTCGTCCTGCACAACCGCGCCGCGGAGCGCATCTGGGGCGGCAGCGCCTCGACCGAGTCGATGAGCGACTGGACCCGCTACCGCGCCTTCCACGCCGACGGCCGCCCTTACGAGGCCTCGGACTGGGCCATGGCCCGCGCCATGGCCTCCGGGCAGACCATCGAGAACGAGGAGACCCGGATCGTGCGGTTCGACGGCACGGAGGGCGTGCTCCTCGGCAGCGCCGCGCCGATCGTCGGGCCCTTGGGCGAGCTGGAGGGCGGGATCTCGGTGTTCGTCGACATCTCTCGCCTGAAGCAGGTCGAGGCGGAGCGCGTCGAGCTCGCCGAGCAGCTCAGGAGGCAGGTCGAGGAGCTCGATCGGGGCGCCCGCGTCATGCAGGCGCTGCTCGCGGTCAGCACGGCGCTGAGCGGCGCGGTCACGGTCGACCAGGTGGCCCACGCGGCCCTCCGCGACATCCACCGCGTCCTCGGCGCCTCGACGACGATGATGTACACGGCCGACGAGGCGGCGGGGGTCGCGACGCTGACAGGCCACCTCGGGCTGGAGGCGCAGCGCACGAGCGCTTACCTGACCGTGCGCCTCGACGCGCGATTGCCCCTCTCGGAGGCGCTCCGGGAGCGCCGCGCCATCTGGGTGAGCGACAAGCGGGGCTTGCACGCTGCGTATCCGGAGCTCGCGGCGCTCAGGCCGCCGCGCGACGACATCCAGGCGCTCGCGGTCCTGCCGATCATCGCCCACGCCCAGCTCCTCGGCGGGCTCGCGATCTCGTTCGCCGGCGAGCGGGCGTGGGGCGCGGAGGACCGCGAGCTCCTGCTGAGCGTGGCGGCGCAGTGCGCCTCGGCGCTGGACAGGGCGCGCCTCCTCGACCGCGAGCGCGAGGCGCGGGCGCGCGCGGAGACGCTGGCGGCCGAGCTCGAGCGGCAGCACGCCGAGCTCGACAAGTTCGCGTACGTGGCGAGCCATGATCTGAAGGCGCCGCTCCGCGGGATCGCGAACCTGGCCCAGTGGATCGAGGACGACCTGTCGGACAGGCTCACCGAGGGCACGCGCCACCAGATGGAGCTCTTGCGCGGGCGCGTGCGGCGCATGGAGGCCTTGATCGAGGGGATCCTGGCCTACTCCCGGGCGACGAGGCACCGGGAGGAGCCGGAGAGCGTGAGCCTCGAGAGGCTCGCGCGGGAGGTGGTGGAGCTCATCGCGCCGAGGCCTCCGGCGACGGTCGCGATCGACGTGCCGCCCGCGGTCCTGTGGACGCACAGGGTGCCGCTGCAGCAGGTGGTGATGAACCTGGTCACGAACGCGCTGAAGCACGCGGGCCGCGACGACGCGGCGGTGATCCTCTCCGCGCGCGAGCAGGGCGACTGGTACGAGGTCTCCGTGGCGGACAACGGGCCTGGCATCGCGCCGGCGTTTCAGGAGAAGGTGTGGGGCATGTTCCAGACGCTGCAGGCGAGGGACAAGGTGGAGAACACCGGGATCGGGCTCGCGATCGTGCGGAAGATCGTCGAGAGCCGCGGCGGGCGCGCTTGGGTGGAGTCGGACGGCAAGAGCGGGGCGACCTTCCGGTTCACGTGGCCCAGGCGGGAGGCGCAGGCGGCTGGCTGATCGCCGGCGCGGCGCGCCGGGACCAGGAGACATGATCGCAACGACATGACGGTCCTCCGATGCCAAGAAGTCCGACGCCAGGAAGCCAAGGAGAAGAAGGAGACAGGCGCACAAGAAAAGGAGACAGGCGCGCCGCGGCCCGGGCGTACCGGCGCGCGCCCGCGGCCTGGCGAGCAGGGATGAGCGCGCGCCCGCGCGGGCGGGCGGCCCGCCCGGGAGACCGATCAGCCGAGGAGCGCGAGCGCGACCTTCGAGACGATCTCCGAGGCGAGCACGAGGCCGATGAACCCCGCGATCAGGGCGGGGCCGCGCAGGCCCGAGGCGCTCTTGAACCCGTGATAGAGGAGCGCCAGGAACCACGCGAGGCACAGCGCCGCGACGACGGCGAAGACGGCCAGCTCGGGCGTGAGCGTGGGCACGCCCTGCGGCAGCTCCGGGGCCATGAGGCCGAGCACGAGCCCCGCGAGCGCGAGCGGCGCGCGCGAGAGCCCCGTGCCGCCGAGGAAATCGATGAGCCGCACGCGGCGCCCGAGGAGCCGCGCGTACGCAAAGAAGAGCAGGGCGGGCAGGGGCCACACGAGGACCTGCTCGGCGATCGCCGTCGCGTACGGGGCGACGTGCGGCGCCGTGTGCAGGTCGAGGAAGCCGTCGAAGCGAACGCCGAACCGCGTGATCGCGACGGAGAGCGCGGCGACGGCGAGCCCCGCCGCGGCGGCGACCCCCCCGCCGAAGCGCTCGAACGGGTCCAGCGCGAGCCGGAGGCCGCGCTGGGGGGCGCGCGGCGTCATCGTGGCCAGCAGCCGCTCGCCTTCCGCGGGGTTGATGACCTTGTCGCGCACCAGCGCGCGCACCCTCTCGTCGGGCGTGCTCATCATCACAATCCCACCTTTCGCAGCGCCTCCTCGGCCTCTCTCGCGGTGAGCCGTCCGTTCTCGAGCGCGTCCAGGATCTCGTGCCGGCGCTTCTGGACCCCCTGTTCCAGCGCCTCGATCCGGCCGATGATCTCGTCCAGCCGGTTGCGCACCGTCGGGTAGCTGGCCTGGAGGAGCTGGGCCATGGCCTTCAAGCTCCCCGACGAGCGCACGAACGCGGTCACGAAGGCGAGATCCTCCGGCGGAAGCTGGAGCAGCGCGGGGATCTCGAACTGCCCGTCCAGGTGGGTCCCGCACGCCGGGCAGCCGAGCCGCGTCGCGCGCAGCTCGCCGTCACAGCTCGGGCATCGAACGACAAATCTTGCCACGGGGATGATCGAATTATCGATCCCGCGCGAAATTTGTCAACGCGAGCTTGATGAAAATTGATCTATGAATCAATTTTATTGAGCCAGCAGGCCCAAGCGCCTCCCCGACCGGTGGATCGGGCGGTGCGAGCTCCTCGCGGGCGGCGAGGTCGCGGCGACCTCGCGGGCCCGCGCCGCGCTCAGTACATCAGGTTGCCCTGGCCGAGCACGAACGTGATGTTCTGGCCGAGCTCGGCCCGGGCGGTCGCCACCCGCGCGAGGGCGTTCACGATGCGGTTGCGGCGCTCGCTCACCGAGCCCGCCGCGAGGCCCTGGGCGATCTCGGCGCGCGCGAGGTCGAGCTGATCCTGCGCCGCGGGGTACAGCGGGGGCGTGTTGCTCGGGTCCCCCATCACGTCGATGGCGTCGTCGATCTCGACGCGGGCGAGCTCCATCAACCGCTGCTGGACGTCGGCGCGCGTGTCCGCGAACTGGTCGACGAGCGTCCGCGCGGCGTCCAGCCGTTGCCTGGCGATGTCGATGTTGAAGGCGGCGTTCAGCGCGCGCAGGAAGCGAGAGATGGCGCTGGAGTCCAGCGGCACGAGGTCGAGCGGCGTCCCGAAGCGCTGCTCGAGCTCCTGGGCGGCGGGAGAGAAGTTGAACGGCGCCGAGGCGTAGAACGTGACGGCATCGTTGATGCCCGGAGCTGCCTTGTCGTTGACCTGGAGGTTGTTGTGGAAGAAGGGCGGCGTGTCCGCGGCCTCGATCAGGGGCGGCGGGTTGAAGGTGCCGTTGCCGAAGGAGTTGGCGAAGCCGATGCCCGTGGCGTCGAAGTCGGGCTCCTCCAGGTCTCGCCCGCCGAAGCCGCCGTCCGCGAGGAACCCGCCCTCGAAGCTGCCCCCGTTGAGCGGCGAGCCCCCTGACGCGCGCGTCCCCGTGTCGAAGTTGCGGTTGTTGCCGGTGTCCTGGAAGTTCGCGCCGGCGTTGTGGTGGCACACGTTGCAGCGGCCGCGGTCCGGGTCCATGAACGCGAGCCGGCCGTCCTCGGCCCCCGCGTCGAACAGGCGAACGCTCGCCAGATCGAGCTCGTTCAGCCGGCCCAGGCTGAGCTGGAAGGCCAGGGCCACGTCCTCTTCCTCCGGCGTCGGCAGGCGGAAATCGACGCCCGGCTCGCGATCGAGCCGCTTCGGGAAGTGCTGGACGACCGCGTCCCGGAGGAAGCCGCGCAGCGTGCCGTCGCTCGAGCCGTCCCCACCCCAGCCCGTCCGCTCCGCGGGCGGGTTGGTGGTGCCATCCCCCGCGTCCGCCCGGATGCTGGTGCTGAGCGAGAGGACGTGGTTCACCCCGCGCGAGACGAACCGGTGCGTCGGATCGCTGAAGCCGTCCACGTTCTCGAGGATGGCCGCGTCGTCCAGCAGATCCGAGGTCTCGAGCGCGGCGAGCTCCGGCACGTTCCTGAAGACGAAGAGCGGATCATCGGGGTTGGTCTGGTCCAGGGCCGTGATGAACTCCACGTCGAGCGTCGTGTTGTTGTCCACGGGGTGGCACGTGCCGCAGGTGCGGCCGTTGCCGTCGAACGTCTCGTGGAAGAAGACGCCCGCGCCCGCGCAGACGTCCTGCGAGACGAGCCCGGCGACGACGCGCGGATCCTGCGCGCACTGGGCGAGCCGATCCGCCAGGGTGAGAGATTGCGCGACCTCGTCGAGGCGCTCCGGACTCTCCTCCTCCGCATCCGAGCACCCCGCGGCGAACAGGGCCACCCCGACCCCGCACGCCAGTAGCAGCCCCATCTTCGAGCTTCTCATCGACGTTTTCTCCATTGCAAGCGCGTGCGAGCGCGGCGCCCGACACGCGTGAGCGGCCACGAGCCGCCGGCGGCGCGCTCAATCCATCCTTCAGCATGGTCGCGGAGCGGCCCGAGCCGCCGGGCGGCGCCGCCCGGGCCTCGCGCTCCACTCCCCCGCGGGGACACCGCAAGGGAGGCCGCCTTCGCCGCTCCGCGCGCGACGCCCGCGCCCAGGTGGGTGCTCATGCGATGCTCGGAGCGGCCTCAGGCGAGCGATGATGTAGCGGAGCCAGGGGCCATGTTCAATCGTCCGCGCGGCGCGGGGCGTCATTTTAAATATTCTTTACAAACAAGCCCCGCTGGCGACATCGACACCCGCCGCCCCGGCGGCGCCGCCGCGGCAGGGGAGAGGGCGCCGGCGCCCCGGGATGGTTGGAGCCCACCTCACGTCGCGCGCTGTTCGCCGCGATCCACCGCGACTCCGCGCTCTCTCGGAGATATCGAATTCGCGGGAGCGCGCGGCCGACTTGACGGTTGCGCCTCAGGCGGTTCCCTGTTCCTATCGGGCCGCGCCCGGGCGCAGCCTGCGCTGGCGGCGTGATTCGAGCATTGGCAGTGAAGCGACATCTGTGGCGCGACCTGCGCCGAAGTCTGAATTACCTCTCTCCCCACCGCGGTCGAATCGCCCTTTGCGTCGGGCTCACGCTGGCGGCGAGCGTCCTGCCGGCGCTCGAGCCGCTCGCGCACCGCGCGATCTTCGATCGCATCGCGCAGGGCTCCGCCGCCCCCGTCGGCGAGGGCGTCCGCGCCGTCGCCCACGCGGCGCTCGCCCTCGGCGCGCTCGTCGTGGCGCGCCAGGTCCTCGAGGGCGCCGCCGCGGTCGTGCTCTGGCAGGTGCGGCTCCGCGTGAACCGCGCGCTGCTCGGGGACACGACCGAGCGCCTGCGCGCGCTCCCCATCGCCTACCACCAGGGGCACGGCGTCGGCGAGCTGATGACCCGCCTGGATCGGGGCATCACCTCGCTCATGGACGGCCTCTCGTCCGTCGCCTTTCAGCTCATCCCCGCCGCGGTGTACCTCCTCGCCTCGCTCGGGGTCATGCTGGCGCTGAGCCCCCTGCTCGCGCTCGTCGCGATCGCGTTCATCGTGCCGCCGCTCCTCCTCGGCAGGGCCACGGCGGCGCGCCTGCTCGCGCGCGAGCGCGACGTGCTCGACCGGTGGTGCGAGATCTACAACCGGTTTCACCAGGTGCTCTCCGGGATCAAGACGGTGAAGGTCTTTGGCCGCGAGGCGGACGAGCACGACCGGTTCATGACCTCGGTCGCCGGGGCGCAGGGCGAGGTGCTGGAGAGCGTCCGGCTCCAGACGCGCCTCTCGGTGGCGCGGGGTGTCTGCATCAACGCAGGCCGCGTGGCGCTGCTCGGCGTGGGCGGCGTCCTCGTGCTGCGCGGGCAGATCGGGGTCGGCACCCTCGTGGCGTTCCTCGGCTATGTCGGCGGGCTCTACGGCCCGGCGCAGACGCTGCTCGGCCTGTACGAGACCGCGCGCCGCGCCGAGCTCGGCCTGGAGGCCGTCTTCGACGTGCTCGACGCCGAGGACGACGTCCCCGATCCGCCCGGCGCCTCGGCCCCGGCGCGCGTCGAGGGCGCGATCGAGGTCGACCGGGTGAGCTTCTCGTACGCCCGCGCGGCCGACCGGGCCGTGCTGGAGGACGTCTCGCTCTCCATCCTTCCGGGGGAGCTCGTCGCCATCGTCGGGCCGAGCGGCGCGGGGAAGACCACGCTCGCCGACCTGCTCCTGCGCCTCTACGATCCCACGTGCGGGAGCATCCGGATCGACGGGCGCGACCTCCGGACGCTGCCGAAGCAGGCGCTCCGCCGGCACGTCGGGATCGTGACCCAGGAGGCGTTCCTCTTCGAGGACACGCTGGAGGCCAACATCCGTTACGGCTCCCCGGGCGCGACGCTCGACGAGGTCCGCGCGGCGGCCGGCGCCGCGAACGCCGCCCCGTTCATCGAGCGGCTGCCGCTCGGCTACGCGACGCGGGTCGGCCGCGGCGGCGTGCACCTCTCCGGCGGCGAGCGCCAGCGCGTCGCCATCGCGCGGACGCTGCTCAAGGAGCCCTCGATCGTGATCCTCGACGAGCCCACGAGCAGCCTCGACGTCGAGGGCGAGGCGGCCGTGCAGCGCGCCATCGAGCGGCTCGTCCGGGGCCGCACCACGCTGCTCATCGCGCACCGCCTCTCCACGACCGCGCGCGCCGATCGCGTGGTCGTGCTCGACCAGGGCCGCGTCGTCGAGCAGGGGCCGCCGGACGCGCTGCTCCGCCGCGGCGGCGCTTATCGTCGCATGATGGATCTCTGGCGCGCCCAGGCGGCTGCCCAGAAGGGGCACGACCGCGCGGCGGCGCTCGCCGCGCAACCGTCGCCCGAGTGCGCGTAGCGCAGCGCGCCAGGTACGTTGTCCCTCAGGGACGGAGTCGCGGGTGCGAACCGGGCCCCGAGGAGTCGTCCCTTCATGAGCTCGCTGGAGAGAGCCTGGAGTCGCGCCCCGCGCACGCCCGCGAGGCCAGCGAGCGGCCGCTGCCTCGGCACATGGAACAGGCATGTCGACAGGCATTTCGCGCCTCCCTGCGCTGCGGCGTCTGCGCACACGGCTCTCTCCGGTTTCATTGCGATGCGTGCGGTCAGGACCTCCTGTTCGCTCTCTCCTGCAAGGGCGCGGTGGGCCCCTGACGCGCCGGCCCGTGTGAAACGGCGCGGGATAACTACATGAATGCGGGAATATGGGATCAGATCGAGTCCCGTCTTTCGCGCTCCGGGCCTTCGTGCTTTAATCCCGCCGTTCTTGGGAAGGTGCTTCCTGTTCGGCGCCTTTTCGGACGGACGGGACATCGACCACCTCAGGAGAGCTGCTTATGAGCAAGGAACGAGATACCGAGACCCAGGGCCCGTCGTTGAGGGGCGTCGATCGGCGGCAGGCCCTCCTGGGGCTGGGGGCGATCGCCGTCACCGTGTCGTGCGGAGATGGCGGCGAGTCGGGGCCGAACACCGATCCCAGCGGTACCGGAGGCTTTGGGGGCTCCGGGGGCAGCGGGACCACCGGCTCGGGCACGGGCGGCTCCGGCGTTGGGGGCTCGGGGACGGGAGGCGGGGGGGCCGACCCCGCCACGACCACGACGGGCGCGGGCGGCTCGGGACCGGACGCCGCCACGGCGGGCTCGGGCGGCTCAGGCACGGGGGGCACCGATCCGGGCACGGGAGGCGCGGGAGGTGGTGGCAACGGCAACGCCCTCACGCCGCCGCCGTTCGACGACGTGCCGACGTGCAGGGCGCTCAACAAGACGGACGGCGCCGGTCAGGGCCCCTTCTTCATTCACGAGCTCGAGAAGGACGACGACATCTCCCTGTTCCGGCAGGACATCCGTGGTCGCTACAATGAAGATGCGGCGCCCGGCGTGGAGATGCACCTCCACCTGCGCGTGCTCGACATGAGCAAGCCCGACTGCGATGGCAAAGGCGTGGGCCTGCCCGACGTGGACGTCTACATCTGGCACACGGACGGGCAGGGGTACTACAGCGGCTTCGGGGTCGAGGGGACCGCCACCGAGCAGAACCCCGACGCGCCGTACCGGGGCACGCCGAATCAGAACCATCTCGAAAACACCGACCGTTTCTGTCGCGGCATGCAGACCACGGACGAGAACGGTGTCGTCTCGTTCCGGAGCATCTTCCCCGGCTGGTACAACGGCCGCGACGTCCACATCCACTTCGTCTGCATGAAGAAGGGATCGGCGTCGAGGGGTCGCATGACGTACCAGGGGGGCGACCACATCTTCACGACGCAGTTCTACTTCGAGCCCGAGTTCACCGACTCCGTTCATACCAAGTACGAGCCGTACAAGGCGCGCACCACCGGCAGCCTGGCGCAGACGTACCAGGGATCCATCAAGGCCGACGAGCCCGGCAACAGCGGCCTCCGCGCCAAGGCATGGATGGAGGGGGAGGTCGTGATCGCTCAGATGCAGATCGCGGTGAACCCGACGTAGCGCTGATTCGAGGTCTCGTCCCTCGAATCGCCGGCGCCCCGCCCTTCACCAGGCGGGGCGCTTCTGTTTTGTCACCAAGCTCGTTCGGTCGCGATCAGGGCACACCCCATGCGCGTCGGCGCGGCCGCGTCGGCCATGGCGGTGGAGAAGAGCGCGGGGGGGCCTCGCTGCCCGAGCTCGCCGGGGAGCTCGGGCAGCGGGCGGTCAGATCACCGTGCCGGCGGGGACGACCGCGTCCTTCGGGATGACCACGACGCCCTCCCGGGCCGCGTAGTACTCGGCGTCGGTGTCCGGCCGATCGGGGAGGTTGCGGATCACCACCCCCTCGCCGATGCGCGCGTTCTTGTCGATGATCGCGCCGTCGATCGCGCACCCGCGGCCGATCCCGATGGGCGGGAGATCCCCCGAGCCCTCGGGGGGGTTGGCGTGGAACAAGGCCTCGTAGTCCGCCCCCATCATGACGGTGTTCGACATCCGGACGTCGGGCCCGATCGAGGAGAGCTGCCCCACGACCGATCTCGTGATCCTCGAATCGACGATCCGGCTGCCCTCGGCGAGGATCACCTGGTCGAGGACCGAGCCGGCGGTGACGTGGGCCGGCGGGAAGAACTGCGGACGGGTGTAGATGGGCCGCTGCGGGTCGTAGAACGAGAACGGAGGGTTGGAGTCGGTGAGCGCGAGGCTCGCCTCGTAGAAGCTCCGGATCGTGCCGATGTCCTCCCAGTACCCGTCGAACGTGTACGTCACCATCCGGTGGGTGTCGAGCGCCCGCGGCAGGATGTGCTTGCCGAAGTCGGACGCGTCGTCGCGCTCGAGCATCTCGTAGAGCGCCTTCGCCCTGAAGATGTAGACGCCCATCGAGGCGAGCCACGGGTTCTTCGGGTCGGCGCTCTGCCGGACGCCGTCGAGCAGCTTCATGTCCTTCGGCTTCTCGACGAACTTGCGCACCCGCCCCCCGTCGTCCGTGTCCACGATGCCGAGCCGGGACACCTCGGCGGTCGGGACGGGGCGCACGGCGAGCGTGACGTCGGCCTGCATCCTGCGGTGGTGCTCGAGGAACGGCTCGTAGTCCATGCGGTAGAGGTGGTCGCCGGAGAGGATCATCACGTCGCGCGGGTTCGGCGACTTGACCTCGCCGAGCTGCTTGCGGACCGCGTCGGCGGTGCCCTGGTACCAGTCGCTGTGGGTCGGCGTCTGCTCGGCGGCGAGGATCTGCACCGCGCCGGCGGAGAAGACGTCGAATCGATACGTCTGCGTGATGTGGTTGTGCAGCGAGACGGAGTTGTACTGCGTGAGGATGTGGATGCGGTGGAAGCCCGAGTTGAGGCAGTTGCTGATCGGGATGTCGACCAGGCGGTACTTGCCGCCCGTCGGCACGGCTGGCTTCGAGCGCAGCTTGGTCAGCGGGTAGAGTCGGCTCCCGACGCCTCCGCCCAGGATCAAGACCACCACGTCGTTATGCTTCACGCGGACCTCCGCAAGATGATAGGGGGGGATGGCTCGACGCCCCCCGGCGAGGGGCACCGCAAGACTAGCCGAGCATCGCAACGGGTCGAGGCGATTGCAACCGGTTCGGCGGCGGCGCGCGCCCCGCCTCCTCGGCGATCACAGCAGCCGCAGCAGCGGCGCAGTCCCCAGGGCTCGGGGCGGCGAGCAGGCCGGGGCGCGCGTGCTGCGGAGTTCGCCCCGCGCCGCGAGCATGGCTGTCCGGGAAAACGGCCCGATCGACGAGCTCGTCGCGCGCCGCGCTCGATCCGGAGACGGCGTCGGGCTCGACCGTGCCGCCGCTCACGCGAGCCGGCGGAGCTGCTCCAGCCGACGCCGTGGCTCGACGTCGCGCCGCTTGATCTTGCCGGTCCTGAGCTCCTCGTACGGCCCGCACACCGGCCGGTAGTCGCACTGCGCGCACGCGCCCTCGGCCGGCAGCGGCAGGAGCGCCGCCCTGTCGATCGCCTCGCCGATGATCCCGGCCACCTGCGCGGCCGCCTCCCGCGCCCGCGCGTCCAGGTAGATCGGCACCTCGGTGAACCCGCCGGCCGAGGTGCAGTAGTAGAGCCGCCCGGACTCGACCTGCGTGCCCGGCGGCATCAGCTTCTCCAGCGCGAGCGCGTAGAGCACCGGCTGGAGCGCCCCGCCGCCGCTCACCACCGCGTCGCGCGGGGCGCGGGCCTTGCCGGTCTTGTAATCGGTCGCCCGCATCGCGCCCCACACGCTCCGCTCGACCAGATCGATCGACCCCCGGAGCTTCACGCCGCAGTCGAGCTCGACCGGCTCGTCCGAGCTCGCCGGATCGCGGGCGAGGCGGCGCGGCAGCCCGAACGACATCTCGAAGTGGATCGGCTCCCAGTCGCGGTCCTCGGCCGCCCGCCGCAGCCACTCGCGCAGGTCGGCCCGCACCGAGGCGATGCCGTCGTCCCACACGCGCTGGATCGCCGGGGCGAGCTCGTCCGCGTAGCGGGCGGCGACCCGGTCGAGGGCCCGGTCGAGCTCGGTCCGCGCCCGGTCGAGCGACGACGGGCCGAGCGGCAGCTCGCCCGCGTCGCGCAGCGCGACCAGCACCTCGTAGAGCACGTCGTGCACGAGCCGGCCGCGCTGGAGCGGGTCGAGCTCCTCGATCGCCTCGGGCTCCGGGCGCGGCGCGAGCCGGTGCACGGCGTAGAGGAAGAACCGGTACGGGCACGCGGCGAAGTGCTGGAGCGCGGTCGGCGAGAACGAGCGCCGCGCGAACGCGTGCTTCGCGAGCGCCTCGCGCGCGGCCGCGACCGGCTTGAACAGCCCGTCGGCGCTCGTCCAGCCCGGGATCCAGCGCCGCGCCCGGAACCGGAGCGCGCGCGCCAGGTGGGGGTTCGCGCCGAGCAGGTAGCGCGCGGTGCCGACGGTCCGCTCCTCGGGCAGGCTGAAGAGCGTCTCGAGGAGCGCGAGGTCGTGCTCGGCCGCGTCGATGGCGTCCTCGGGCCGCGCGGGCGCGGGCCAGCCGATGCGCGCGGCGCCGCCCTGCTCGGCGCGGCGCTCGAGCTCGCCGAAGCCGGGCAGCCGCCCCTCGGCCGCGCGCAGCAGCTCGAGCCCGTAGAACGACGGCACCCGCGGCCGCGACTGGTCCATGTCGACGCGCGGGTACGACACGACGAGCCTCTGCCGGGCGGCGCCCACGGCGAGCCGGAGGGCGAGCCGCTCGCGCGCCACCCGGTCGTCGCTCGTGTCGAGCCGGGCCGCGCCCGCCGAGATCGCCCGGCGGAGCGCGTCGCGGAGGATCGGGTCCTCGGTGACCTTCTGCGGGAAGATGCGCTCGGCGAGCCCGGGCACGAAGACCACGTCGAAGGCGCGCCCGCGGGCGGCCTCGATCGGCGCCACGAACAGGCGCCCGTCGCGGCGGG
The DNA here is from genome assembly GCF_051369805.1 of Sorangium sp. So ce1036. NCBI lineage: Bacteria > Pseudomonadati > Myxococcota > Polyangiales > Polyangiaceae > Sorangium > Sorangium sp. So ce1036. The sequence goes on along the minus strand of NZ_JBBMOX010000001.1, from coordinate 9,419,486 downwards.
CGCCCGGGGGCAGCACGAGGTTCGTGAGCCGGTGCGCGAGGCAGAGGCGCACCTCGCCGAGGTCCACCGGGCCGACGTCGGCCATCGGCGAGAGCTCCGCGAGCACGGCGAGCACCCGCTCCGGGCGCCGGAGCGCGCGCGTCGCGAGCGCCGAGAGCTTGCGCTGCCACGCGCCCCAGGTGGCGCGCTCCCCCGGGGCCGGCAGCGCCGCGAGCAGCGGCAGCGCGAAGCCGCGGAGCGCCGCGAGGTCGGCGAGCGTGCGCGTGATGCGCGCGAGGTCGCGCTCCTCCGAGGCGCGGGCGAGGGCCTGCCGGAGGTCGCGCTCGAAGCCCGAGAGCCGCGCCTCCCAGCGATCGATGCCGCCGATCACCGCGGCGTCGACGAGGATGCGCTCCCAGCGCCGCGGGGCGCGCAGGGTGCCGTCGTGCACCGGGGCCACGGGGTCCGGATTCTCGGGATCGGGGTGCATTTCAGCGGGATCGGGGGGCATGGCCGCGGGATCGGGGCGTATTCCCGCGGGATCGGGGGGCATGTCCGCGGGATCGGGGCCCCCGCTCGCCGCGCCGGGCGGGGCGCCCTCCGGGAGCGCGTCGCGACGGCCGAGCGCGTCGTCTCCGTCGAGCGCCTCGTCGCCGGGCAGGCCGCCGCGCAGGAGCTCGGGGAAGAAGTCGTCGTCCGGCGGCACCCAGCGGTCGGCCTCGGGCGCGGCGGGCGGCGGCTCGCCGGCGGGCGTCGCGTCGGGCACCTGCCCGAGCGAGAGGTACTCGGCGAAGCGCGACGCCGAGAGGTGCTCGGCCGCGCACGCGAGCAGCGCGAGCAGCGCGCGGCCCGCCGGATCGGGCTGGACCGTGCCCTGCGCGAAGTACGCCGGGATCCCCGCCCGGCGCAGCGCCTCGACGAGGTGCGCGCGGTACTGCTCGGGCGCGCGCAGGAGGATCGCCATCCGCTCGAACGGCACGCCGCGGCCGGCCTCGCGCAGCGCGATGCGCGCGATCTCGACGCACTCGCGGCTCTCTCCGGGCGCGGAGAGCATCTCGACCTCGTCGCCGAGCCCGGGCGCCTCGTCGGCCAGCGGGTCGAACAGGTGCTCCTGCAGGCGCGCCAGCGAGGTGCTGGGCGCGGCCGGCGGCGGCCCGTCGTCCTCCGCGCCGTCGGCCGCGTCCGCGTCGCCGGTGTCGGCCGCGTCGCCCGCGTCGCCCGCGCCGCCGCCGTCGTGGGCGGCCGAGACCGCGGTGAGCGCGATGCGCCGCGGCGGCGACCGGAGCGCGGCCTCGAGGTGGCGCAGCGACGCGGCGTCGCCCGCGGGGACGGTGGCGAGCGCGTCGGGCGAGCGCGCGGCCACGGCCTCGAGGAGCTCGCGCTCCAGCTCGCACTGCACCGGCACGTCGAGCAGGAGCAGCGGCAACCCGAGCAGCGGGTGGGCGTTCCGCGGGTCGCCGTCGTCCTCGGCGCGGGCGCGCTCGGCCGCGAGGCGCAGGACGAGCGCGCGGTCGGCGAGGCCGGCCTCGTCGAGGGCGGCCTCGAAGGCGTGACCGATGCGGTCGAGGCCGGCGGGTGCGAGGGCGTCGGGGGCGACGCCCGCGAGCCGCACCTCCTCGAGCGTGCGCGCGACGGCGCGCGGCAGCCCGGGCCGGTCCGCGACGCGGGCGAAGCGGCCGAGCAGCCCGTCCTCCGCGAGGCCGTCGATGGCGCGCGCGCAGAGCGCCTCGATCGCGAGCGCGCTGGCCGGGACGAGGCCGCGCGCGGCGAGCCCGGGCATGGCGAGCGCGGCGGCGAGGCGCGGCAGGGTGAGCCTGTGCCAGCCGAAGACGGCGCGGCGGCCGCGGATGGCCGAGCGGGCAAGCTCGTTCACGGCCTCGACCGAGGCGCCGACGAGGAGCACGCGCTCCGCGGGGCGCCGGCGGCGCAGCCAGGCCACGGCCCGATCGAGGCGGGCGGCGGCGCTGGGGGAGGTGATGAGGGCGTGGGGCACGAGGTCGCGGAGGCGGAAGCGGCGGAGGCCGGAGGGGCCGGGGGAGGCCGCTGCACCAGGGTGCAGTCCGGCGGAGGTGAGGTGGAGTGTGAAGCAGAACGGAGGGGGAGGGAACCCGCCGCCGAGCAGGACGGCGCTGGCGCGGGGCCGGCCGAGGCCGCCGGGTCCGGGGCAGTCGAGGCTACCGGGCGGAGGGCCGCGAGCTGCTTGGCCGCGACGACCGCTCCGCGTACGCTACCACGCGCGGGATCCCCACCACCTCGTCGAGCGAGCATGCACACGCGAGCTTCGCCCTGGTTCCGGCCGCACGGGCGCGGTGTCCTGGATGCAGTCCGCGCGGCTCGGCGGACCGGAGCGCCGGCGGCCGAACGGCCGGAGTACGTGCTCATGCAGCAGCCTATCCATGGAGATGCGCTGATAGGACGCAGAAGGTCACGGCCTATCCACGGGAATACGGACATGAGCCGCGAGGAGATGCGCCCCATCTGTGGGAATACGGAGCGTGAGTTGCGGTGGCTCGCGGCGCACATGCTGGAATGCGCGGATAGACCGTGTGTCCGGGTCGGTCGCGAGGACCGACTCCTCGACGCCATCTGGGCGGCCTTGTCCGGCTCGCAGCGCGAGGTCCTCGGGCTCCTCGCAATCCATGGCCGCCCGCTGCCAGACGAGGTCTGGCAGGCCCTCCCTTCCCCGCTCTCCCCGTCGGAGATCTCCCAGGTCCGCTCCCTGACGGCAATCATCGGCAGCGACGGGCGCTCCCTCTGGCTCGAGGGGCCGGCGCGGCGGTTCGCAGAGGCGCGTCTCTCTCCCGAGGAGCGGGTCGACGCCCACCTCCGCGTCGCCGCCGCGTTCGCCGGCGAGCTCCGGGGCGACGAGCCCAATGGTTGGTCGAAGGCCGCATCCCTCATCGAAGCCGAGCGGCACTACGCTGCCGCCGGGCAGCCCGACCCAGCCCTCCTCTTCGCATGCTATGGCGTGGCGCTCCTGCTCGACCTCGCCCGCGAGCGCTCCCTCGTGGGCCGCTTCCAGCAAAGCGAATATGGTGCCGCCGCGGCCATCTACGAGAGCATCCTGAACCTGCCCGAGCGCCGGATCGGCCCACGGGCGTGGGCCTATTGCCAAGCACCACCTCCACGACAACCGCTACAAGGCCAAGCCGGCCCCGGTGGAGCCCATCTCCGAGACGGAGGGAGGCGGGGTATCGCGCCTCCGTCGAGCGGTGGCCCGAAAACGCGCTCTTCTGGTCCCGGCTCGCGCTCACGCAGTTCCTCCAGGGGGAGCGCGGCCGCGCCCTGTCGACCCTGAAAAAGGCGAGGGAGAAGGTGCCAGCGCACCGGCGCAAGGAGTGATACCTCCGCTGCTGCACCGTCCAGCACCTCCTCCGATTCGAGCCGCCGCACGTCGTCGATGCGCTCCACGTCTGGGACCACTACGAAGCGAGGGACCACAGCGAGGAGGAGGCCGAGGATACGCTGGATCCCGCCGCCCGCGCCCAGAAGCAACGCCTCCTTGGTAGCGTCGACATCGCGGCCTCGCGCCTCCTGGGAGAGGTCCCCGAGACCACCTGGATTCTCGGAAAGGTCGTCGCCGAACAGGACGGATCGATGGTCGTCCGCGAGGTGGGTTCGAGCGCCCGCACCTTCGCGCTCGGCATTGCAGACGCCCTCGATCCATCGCTCGTGCCCGACACCCATCCCCGGCTCGTCCGTGTCCGCACGGGCGCCGCCGGCGAGCCCGTCGGCCCCGTCGTCGAGCTCGGCAAGCTCCTGGGTCGCGATCCGGAGCGGCTCTGGGCCGAGTGGCGCAAGCGCCTCGGCGAGGCCGGGCCTTCCCATGGGTAGCCCGCTCGGCGTCTACTTCCTAGACGTCGGGCAGGGCGACTGCTCGTTCGTCGTGCCCCCCGGGCGGCGGCGCTGTTTCTTCCGAAGCGCGGCTCGGGTGCGCGCCGCCGGTTCGAGCCGGCGCGCCTGCTCGCCGTGTCCGTGCGGGGAGCACGCATCGACGGGTCTAGCCCAGGGCTCGGCCGTGACGCCGGAGAGCCCTGCCACGAGCTGAGCGGGCGGGATCGAGCGGCAGGGCGAGCAGGGTCTCGTGCGGCTGCGGCTCGTGCAGCCGCCCTGCCTGCTTGCGCGTGCACTACATCGTAGGTACAATGTTGTGGTGGCTGGCCTCCGGTTCGAGTGGGACGCACGGAAGAGCGCAGTCAACAAGCGCAAGCATGGCGTCTCGTTCGACGAGGCTCGCACCGTCTTCACCGACGACCGAGCGCTGTTGCTGGATGACCCTGACCACTCCGAAAGCGAAGACCGCTTCATCCTCCTCGGACTGAGTGCCACGACCCGCATCCTTGTTGTGTGTCACTGTTATCGCCAAGGTGGCAATGTGATCAGGATCATATCCGCCCGTCGGGCAACCCCCTCCGAGCGTGCAACCTATACCAGTCGGTGGAAGCCATGAGAAAGAACTACGACTTCTCCAAGGCCCGCGCGAATCCGTATGCAAAGCGGCTCAAGAAGCAGGTTACGATTCGCCTCGACGAGGAAACGATCAGCTATTTCAAGTCTCTCGCAGAGGGGACGGAGATACCGTATCAAACCCTGATCAATCTGTACCTCCGGGACTGTGCCCGCAGCGGAAAGCGGCTTCGGCTCGAATGGATCGACGAAGAGCCAAAAAAAGGCGCCGCTTGACATGCCGCGCAGCCGGGGCCTGCAACCGACGGCGCTGCGCGCCGCGGCTGAGGCCCAAGGTTGGGCAGCATCCCATGCACGCCGGCCGCTCGCACGAGCACGAGGGACTCCCGCAGCCCCCTCTCGCTGCTACTTGATCGCGCGAGCGGCACGCCGGCGCGGGCCTCGCGCAGCGCGATGCGCGCGATCGCGATGCACTCGCGACTCTCGCCGGGCGCGGAGAGGATCTCGACCTCGTCGCCGAGGCCCGGGGCGCCGTCGGATGGCCGAGCGGACGAGCTCGTTCACGGCTTCGATCGAGGCGCCGACGAGGAGCACGCGCTCCGCGGGGCGCCGGCGGCGCAGCCAGGCCACGGCCCGATCGAGGCGGGCGGCGGCGCTGGGGGAGGTGATGAGGGCGTGGGGCACGAGGTCGCGGAGGCGGAAGCGGCGGAGGCCGGAGGGGCCGGGGGGAGGCCGCTGCACGAGGGTGCAGTCCGGCGGAGGTGAGGTGGAGTGTGAAGCAGAACGGAGGGGGAGGGAACCCGCCGCCGAGCAGGGCGGCGCCCGCGCGGGGCCGGTTGAGGCGGCCGGCTCCGGGCCGGTCGAGGCGACCGGGCGGGGCGGAGGCCCGCGAGCTGCTGGGCCGCGACGGCTGCTCCGCGTACGGTCCCACGCACCACGCGCGAGATCCCCACCACCCGACGAAAGCGAGATGAGGGATGCGATCAAGCAACTCGCGGAGAGCCGCTCCGAATGCACTACGGGACAGACTTGGTACTCGGCCCTCTTCTCCTACAACTATCCGAACAGCTCGGAAACGCTGAGGACGGTGCTGGACCTCCTGATCACGGCTCGCAATGAGAAGACCACCCAGCTCCAGGATACGGGCTTGGATCCCGCAGTCCGAGCGAGGCTACAGGACGAGGTGTCGCCGCTCATCCACGCGCACCTCCCCGATCCGATCGTGTCGGAGAAGGGCGCCATCGGCATCAAGGCCGAAAGCGTCTATCAGTTCTACGAATGTGACGCGGGGCGAGCGGCGGTCGTGTTCGTGTCCGAGATCCTCACCGCGGTCACGACCGAACTGACACGCACCGGGTCGATCGGTTACCCGCTGACTACGGTTCTCGCTTCCGCGGTTGGTGTCCATTCGAGATTCCTCCAGGCAAGCAAGAAGCAGGTCCTGGACGACTTGCCGATCTGAGGAGGTCCGCGATGTACGTGCTGCAGATCCGTGACGATGCGAAATTCATCGAGGCCGCTCGAAAGTCCGGGCAGCCCGTGAGGGTCAGCGAGCGGGCTGTCGCGGTTCCGGTGCGAGAGCAGGGGGCGGTCGTCGTTCGCCCGGCGCTGGAGCGGCACTACACCGTCGAGGTGAAGGACGAGCTCCAGGGTGACACGCGGCTCATCTTCACCGAGCATCTCATCGAGCAGGACGGCAAGCTCCCGTTCGACGCCTCTCTCTATGAGCAGCTCAAGAGGAGCCAGCTTCGCGTCATCGAGATCGGTCGCATCTCCCGAGCGGCATGAACGACGGGCCCCGGGGAGGAGCTACGTCGACTTCATCGTCGTGCGCCCGGGCGGCGGCGGCGCCGTCTCGCCGTCACCCCGTCGTCCTCGGCGCGGGCGCGCTCGGCCGCGAGGCGCAGGACGAGCGCGCGGTCGGCGAGGCCGGCCTCGTCGAGGGCGGCCTCGAAGGCGTCGGGCGGGCCCCGTACCGTGGCAATGGGCCGCCGAACCCGGCGCTGGACCCGACGGGGCGAGCGCCAGTGCGTTCGGCGGGCGACAGCGGAGAGCCTGGTTCAGCCGCCACTGGAGGCTGCACTCGAAGGGGGGCTCCCGCCGTGGGAGCATGATATACTTTCCACTCCGTGAGGATCTTCAGCCGCAGCGCTCTCGCTGAGTTCTGGACTCGGCACGCCGATGCCGAGATTCCGCTGCGGCTCTGGTTCTCCATCGTCCAAAGTGCCTCGTGGACGGGGCCCGCTGACATCAAAGCCGCCTTCGGAAGCGTCGACTTCCTTCCGAACAACCTGGTCGTGTTCGATATCAAGGGCAACAACTACCGCTTGATCGCGCAAGTCAAGTGCGGTTCATCGTATCTGGTCTACATCCGATTCATCGGCACCCATGCCGAGTACGACAGAATTGATGCGACGAGCGTATGAGGGTACCGCGATGATTGAGCCTGTTGTGGATAAGGAGAGTCACGGTCGGGCGCTTCGCAGGATCGAAGAGCTCTGGGACGCCGAGCCAGGCTCGCCCGAGGCGCAAGAGCTTGATGCGCTCGCGACGCTGGTCGACGCGTACGAGCGCAAGCAGTTCCCCATTGCGCCGCCAGACCCGATCGCAGCGATCGAGGCGCGCTGCGAGCAGCTCGGGTGGACTCGCAAGCAGCTCGAACCGCTGATCGGTTCCAGGGCACGGGTCTCGGAGGTCTTGGGCCGCAAACGGGCGCTCACGCTCCCGATGATCCGAAAGATCCACGAATCGATGCAGATCCCAGCCGAAGTGCTGATCGCGCATCCGCCTCGTTCGCGTGGAGATCCGCCGCCGCGGCGAACGTTCCTTCCACATCCAAACCATCACGGACCGAGGAAGTTCAGCGCGGCGTACTCCGCCGAACAAATGAACGCCGCGAGAAACCAGATCGCATCGCATTCACCACATCTTTTCGTCTAGATCGGCCGGCGTGCAGCGGAGGAGATCGGCCGGCCGCGCGTCGGCGGCGCCGTGCGCCGCCGAGCTTGCCTGCCTCGGCGGCCCATCGTAAACTAGGACATGGCCGTTCAAGCCGTTACGGTGAACCTGCCCGAGCCGCTGTACGAGCGCCTGGCTCGCCGCGCGCAGAAGACGCAACGTACCGTCGAGGCCGAGCTCGTCGATGCGGTGGCAACCTCCCTCCCGGACGAGCCCGACGAGCTGCCGGTCGACATGGCGGAGGCCATCGCGGCGCTGCACTTGCTAGATGACGAGGATCTATGGCGGGCCGCCAGGCAGAGCCTCGCCCCGGAGAAGGCCGCGGACCTCGAGGAACTGCACATCAAGCGCCAGAGCGAAGGGCTCTCCGCGTCGGACATCGAGGCGCTCGCGACGCTCATGAAGGAGTACACGCGCATCATGCTGGTTCGTTCCCGATCTGCCGCCCTGCTCAAACAGCGAGGTCATGACGTCTCGTGGCTTCACCAAGGACATGAGCCGTAGCTACATCGGGAGGGCGCTGCGTGAGCAGGTCTCCAGTGAGGCGCGCCATCGCTGCGGCTACTGCCTGACCTCTGCGCGTATCATCGTTACGCCGATGGAGATCGATCACATTATCCCTGAGTCGCTGGGCGGACCTACCGCCAGGGAAAACCTCTGGCTCGCGTGCTCGATGTGCAACGATCCCAAGGGCAATCGAATCGCTGCTCCCGACCCGCACACCGGGGAAGTCGTGCGTCTCTTCAACCCACGACAGCAGGTCTGGTTGGATCATTTCGGATGGAGCGCGGAGGGATCTCTTATCATCGGCAAGACGCCAACTGGCCGAGCTACGATCGCTGCGGTTCGCCTGAACCGCGCCGAGCTCGTGGAAGCCCGGCGAGGCTGGGTCATTGCGGGTTGGCATCCGCCCGAGGACTGAGCCATGAAGCCGCCCAACCAGCCGCTGCTGCTGGCGGCGCTGCGCGCCGCGGCAGACCGGCGAATCGTTGGGCAGCATCATGGAGGATCCGCGCACTCCGGGAGGACCGGCGGCCCGCGGGAGATCGCGGAGTGTGAAGCAGAACGGAGGCGGAGGAACCCGAGGCGGAGGAGAGACCCGAGGCGGAGGAGACCGCGCCGCCGCGCGGGGCGGGCGAGGGAGGCGCGCCGTTCCCGGTTTCTTCGCTATACTGGCGGCGTGGTGCAGTGCGACATCGCGGCGGGACAGCCCCTCCGCCCCCCCATGGACGGCCGAGGCCCGAGGCCGGCATGAACGACGACCTTCGCTGGATGGAGCGCTGCCTTGAGCTGGCCGCGCTCGCCGCGGGGCGCACCGCCCCGAACCCGATGGTCGGCGCGGTCGTCGTGCGCGACGGCGTGCTCCTCGCGGAGGGGTTCCACGAGCGCGCCGGGCTGGCCCACGCCGAGGTCAGCGCGCTCCGCAAGCTCGACGGCCGCGCCGAGGGCGCCACGCTCTACGTGAGCCTCGAGCCGTGCTGCCACCACGGCCGGACGCCGCCGTGCACCGACGCGCTGCTGCGCGCCGGCGTCCGCCGCGTGGTGATCGGCATGATCGACCCGAACCCCCTCGTGTGCGGGCGGGGCGTGGCCATCCTGCGGAGCGCCGGGCTCGAGGTGGTCGTCGGCGTCCACGAGCGCGCCTGTCGCGAGCTCAACCGCGTCTACATCGCCGGCGTCGCGGAGCGCGGCGCCCTGTCCGAGCGCGCGACGCCGACGTCGTGACGCCCCCTCCGGGCCGCGGAGCGCCCCTGTCGCGCCCCGGCCCGGCGACGGTGGACCGACCCGGGGCGATTCTCCCGCTCGCGCGCCCTTCCAGGACCCGCGCAGCGCGCAGGGCCGCCCCGGAGGTGCGCGCGCAGGGCGCTGGCACCTCGCTCGTCAGGTGCGCGCGCAGGGCGCTGGCACCTCGCTCGTCAGGTGCGCGCGCAGGGCGCTGGCACCTCGCTCGTCAGGTGCGCGCGCAGGGCGCTGGCACCTCGCTTGTTAAGGGCTCCGCTCACCAGCGGACTCGAGCGGCGCCACCGGCGCGCGCCCTACCGCAGCGCCGCTCTGGACATCATTCCTGGACGGAGAGATGGCAGTATGCGGAATGGACTCCTGATCGCGATCCTGGTCCTCGGCGGGCCTGGCTGCGCGGATACGCTGGCCAGCGATGACGGCGAGCAGCCGCTGCTCACGTCCCGACAGCCGATCGTGGGCGGCACCGCGGACGCAGCGCACGCCTACGTCGTGGGCGTGGGCAACACGCGAAAGGCCTACTGCAGCGGGACGCTCATCTCGGCGCGCACCGTGATCACGGCGGGGCACTGCCACGGCAACATCACCCGGGTCTATTTCGGCGCGAGCCTCGGGCGCCGCTCCACGAGCGTGCGGGTCGAAATCTCGCGGCGACACCCCGGCTTCAGGTCGGCCACCCTCGAGAACGATCTCACGCTCCTGAAGCTGGAGAGCGACGCGCCCGTGCAGCCCGCGCCGCTCCTGCGCGAATCGATGGTGAACAGCGGCCAGTACATCGGGCCGGAGTACACCTTCGTCGGGTATGGAGTCTCCGACGGCGTCGCGGGGACGGGGTTCGGCACGCGCCGTGTCGCGGCGTTCCCCATCGTGGCGGTCGGCCCCGCCCGGGTCGGCGGGACGCCGGGGACGATCGATGCCACCCAGTTCTATTACCAGGTCCCCAGCATGAACACGTGCGCCGGCGACTCCGGAGGGCCGGCGTTCCTCGTGCGGTGGGGCGTCGAGCGCCACGCCGGCGTCACGTCGTTCGGCGACGACCCGTGCACCCTCGACGGCGTGCAGGCGCGCACCGACGCGCTCCAGATCGCCGCGTTCATCCAGCCGACCATCGACGAGTTCGAGCCGGACAACCCGTGCCGCGCCGACGGCGTCTGCGCGCCGTCGTGCGATGTCGGCCCGGAGGTCGTCGACCCCGACTGCGCCGAGCTCCATTGCGGGGCGGACGGCGTCTGCGCGCTCGCCTGCGCGCTCCCGGCCGACCCGGACTGCGCGGGCCGGCACGACGGCCTGGGGGGGTGAGGGGAGGGCGGGGCGCTACTTCCTGCTGTCGACGTAGCGGAAATCGCACCGCTCGGCGCCGGTGCCGAGCGTGCCCGTGCGGCGCAGCTCGAGGCCGTGGAGCTCTTTTGCGACGAGGTCGTCGACGCGGCAGATTATCGGGACGATCTCCGGCGCGCCGTGCCGCCGCGCGAAGCGCACGAGGGCGCACTCGCGCACGTCGAAGGCCCACAGCGCGCCCGGGTCGCTCGCCTCCTCGAAGCGGAAGCCGTCCGGCTCCTCCTTGCGCAGGCTCCGCATGAGCAGGCTCCGCGCGGGCTTGAGCCGGAGCGCGACGCGCATCGCGGCGTTGAGCAGCGGGCTCCTCGTGAGCTGCTTGCGAACGAACGCCTGCAGCATCTCCTCGGCGAGCTCGAGCGCCGGCTCCCGGTCGACCCCGAGGTCGTGCAGGAGCGCCTGGTAGAGCGCGAGCACGGGCGGCCCGTACGAGAAGAGCTCGCGATTCATGCTGCTCCGGAACGGGGGAATCGTCGGCTCCAGCGCGACGAACCTCTCCATCGCGTGCAGGTGGAGCTCCGCCGCGCCCGCCTCGCCGAGCGTGCGGCTCGCGCAATAGCGGCCTTCATCGAGGATCCGGGCCAGGCACTCTCCAGGTGACGGCATGGCGCGACGGTACCATGTCGCATTGCCGGCGCGCTCGGTTCTCCACGCATCGCACGAAAGAGACGCGCAGGGCGTCACGAGGGCCCACCGCAGCGGGGGCCGATTTTTACCAGGGGCGCACGTGCGCGCCGCCTGGGGTGATTTCGTCCATGGCCCGGCCCGGGCACATGGCCCGGCCCGGGGGGCGGAGGTGGCTCCGGGCATCGCCTCCGGGGCCGGCGCTCCGGCGGGTCCCTTTTGTGACCCGCCTCCGCTCTGGCCCCTCCGGCAATGCCCGGAGCCACCCCCGCCCCCCGGGCCTACGGTGGCTCGAGGGCGTGCGCCCTTCTGGCATGCTCATCGATGCGAGCACGCGGGGAAACTCCGCACGTGCTGCTCACCAGGCGCCGCGGCAATGTCGATGACCGAGCGTGTCGACCGCCGTCGAGGCGCTCTGCGCGATCCCGGGCCCGACCGGGGGCGCTGTACCAGGTAGCGCGGATCGGGTACACTGGCGCCCCGAGACGACAGAAGATGCCTTGCGCGATCCGCCCGCCTGAGAGCACCTCTCGGAACCTCTCGTCGCCAGGCGGACGCTTCCTCCTTCCCGCCGCCGCATGAGCGGCGTTCGGGACCTGATCCACGGTTCACACGACACGGAGCAGCATGTTGCGACCGAAGCCCCTGGTCTCCCATCTCTTCACCGCGGACCCGCGCGCCCACGTCTTCGAGGGCCGCATCTACATCTACCCGTCGCACGACATCGAGTCTGGCATCCCGGAGAACGACAACGGGGACCACTTCGACATGCGGGACTACCACGTCCTCTCCATGGGGAGCATCCCCGGCGAGGCGACGGACCACGGGGTGGCGCTCGACGTCAAGGACATCCCCTGGGCGGGGCGGCAGCTCTGGTCCGGTGACGCGGCGCACAAGAACGGGACCTACTACCTGTACTTCCCGCTCAAGGACCGGAACGGCGTCTTCCGCATCGGGGTGGCCACCAGCAAGCGCCCGGAGGGGCCCTTCAAGGCGGAGCCCGAGCCCATGAGGGGCAGCTACAGCATCGATTGCGCCACCTTCCAGGACGACGACGGCGCGCACTACCTGGTCTTCGGCGGCATCTGGGGCGGGCAGCTCCAGCGCTGGCAGCGCGGGGAGTACGACCCCACCGTGCCGCCCGAGCCGACGGAGGCCAGGCCCGCCATCGGGCCGCGCGTGGCGCGCCTCAGCGACGACATGCTGCAGTACGGCGAGACGCCGCGCGAGATCCGCATCCTGGACAAGAACGGCGCGCCCATCCTGCAGACGGATCACGAGCGCCGCTTCTTCGAGGCGCCGTGGATCCACAAGCACGACGGCAAGTACTACCTGTCGTACTCCACCGGCGACACGCACCTCGTGGTGTATGCCACGGGCGACAACCCGTATGGTCCCTTCACCTACCAGGGCGTCGTGCTCACCCCCGTGCTGGGATGGACGACGCACCATTCCATCGTGAAGTTCGAGGGCAGGTGGTGGCTCTTCTACCACGACTGCGAGCTCTCCGGCGGCAAGACGCACCTGCGCAACGTGAAGGTGACGGAGCTCCACCACCGGCCGGATGGATCCATCGTGACGATCGACGGCAGCCGGTAAGAGCGCACCTCCGGCGCGCGCGCCGACCCGGCCCCGACGGACGTGTTGCTCGGGCCCGCTAGGCGGCGCGCTGCCGCCAGAGGCCCGGCACGCGCGCCCCGCACGAGGGGCACGCGCCGTCAGCGAGCAGGACCTCCTGCGTCTCGTAATTGAACCGCCGCACCACGACCTCCAGGCAGTCCGGGCAGCGGGTGTGAGAGAGCTCGCGCACCCGGTCGGCCATGTTGCTGACGTAAACGTATTTCATCCCGCGCGCATAGGCGACGCCGGCGATGTCCACGAGGAACGCCGGATCGGTGGCCATGCGATCGCGCATCCTGTAACGCGGGTAAAAGGCGTTGAGGTGCCACGGGATGTCGGGGTCGACCTTCGCGATCTCGGCGCCGAGGGCGCGCAGGCCAGCGGGGTTGTCGTTGAAGCCGGGGACGACGAGCGTCACGACCTCGACCCAGTAGCCGAGGCGCCGGGCCTCGCCGATCGACGCGAGCACGGGCTCCACGCGGCCGCCGAGCGTCCGGTACTGGTCGGCGCTCCACCCCTTCAGGTCGACGCGGAACACGTCCGCGACCGGGCGCATGTACGCGAGCGCCTCGGGCGTCGTGTTGCCGTCGGAGATGAGCGCCGTGACGAGCCCTCGGCGCCGCGCCTCGGTGAAGATCGCCCGCGCCCACTCGGCCGTGATCATCGGCTCGTTGTAGGCGCTCGCGATCACCTCGCAGCCCTCGGCGACGGCCAGGTCGACGAGGGCGGCGGCGCTGATGTCGATCGGCTCGCCGTCGATCTCCGGCTCGCGGAGCGCCTGCGACACCTTCCAGTTCTGGCAATAGGGGCAGCGCAGGTCGCACCCGAACATGCCGAAGGTGAGCGCCCGCGCGCCGGGCCGCACGTGGAAGATCGTGTTCGTCTCGACCGAGCGCACGTAATGGCGAGCGACATACCCGAAGGGGACGCGCAGCTCCCCGTCCTGCTCGAAGCGGATCCCGCACGCGCCCGCGCGCCCCGGCGAGAGGACGCAGCGGTGCGCGCACGCGGTGCACCGCAGGTAGCCCTCCTCGGGGCCCCGCTCGTAGAGCACGCCGGGCGCGGTGCGGCGGGCGAGCCTCGCCGTGAGGGGCTCGCGCGCGGCGCTGTCCGCGCCGGGCCCCTCGGCGCTGTCCGCGCCGGGCCCCTCGGCGCTGTCCGCGCCGGGCCCCTCGGGCGCGGGCTCATCCGGGGCGCCGCGCGAGACACAGGAGGCGCCGCGCGAGGCGCCGCGCGCGAGGTCCTCGAGGCGGACGTGCGGCCGGGAGTCCGGCTCGCGCGGAGCCTCGCGCGGATCGTCGATGGGGGGCTCCGGCGCGTTGATGCCGTTCGTCGCCATGGGAAGGCGCGCATCGTTGCATCGCCGCCGCGAAAAACAAGAGCTTGCCGGCGTCGGGTGAGCGGCCGCTCAGGAGCGTGGGCGGTCGATCACGCCGGCAGCGTGGCCGCGCGCTCGGCGAGGCGGGCGAGCTCCTCGCGGCCGAGCTCGCGCTCGCCGGCGAACGCGATCCCCACGACGGCGCGGACGTTCGCCGACGCGTCGCGCACGGGCAGGGCCACCGCGGCCTGCGCCGAGACGGCCCTGGCGCCCGGCCGCACGTCCCCGGACGTGTCCGTCTGCAGGTTGCAGGTCTGCACCGGCACCCCGCGCTCCCACGCGAGCCCAGCCATCCCCTTGCCCCGCGGCACCGTGCGCGTGATCTCCTGCACCTTCTCCGGGATGTTCACCGCCGCCGCCAGCGCGAGCGCGCCGCCCTCGACGACGTGCACGGTGCCGGCGATGCCCCCGTGATCGGCGATGAAGCCCTGGAGCCAGGGCCCGATCGCCCCCCGGCGCACCTGCGTGTCCTGCTGCATGCCGTGCACGATCGAGCGTCTCCCCGGCAGCGTCAACCGCTCGCCGCCGTCCTCCACCCCCCGCGGGCGCGGCCGGCGCTGCCAGCCCGTGGGTCAGTCCGTGGACTCGCAGATGTATCGCAGGTGCAGAGAGCAGGGCTCGTCGTTCCAGCCGAGCTCCGGGTAGAACCGGTTCAGCTGCCCGCAGTCCTCGTCCCCGCCGGCGTCGTTCGGCTCGCCGGGGTACCAGTTCGTGTGCGTCACGGGCTCGCCGCTGTCCCAGACGAAGGTGCCCTCGGAGGCCCTGTCGTTGAAGCCCATCCACCACTTCTGGGTCGAGAGCGCCGACGCGATCCCGTGGACCCAGGCCTCCTCCTCGGCGTCGTTGATCGTGAGCAGGCTCTTGCCCTGGCTCGCGCATTGCGCCTTCGCGTCGGCCCACGACTCCTGGCCGTCGCAGAACAGGTATTCGTGCCCGCCGTGGGTGTGCACATCGCACGTCGTCCCGCCGCAGACGAGGATGGTGTGCGCGCACAGGACCGGCTGCATCACCCCGTTGATCTCGATGTCCACGTAGAAATAGATGGTCTGCTCGACGCACTCGTCGCGCGACTGGGGCTGCGCCTTCGGCGTGCTGCCGCCGTGCTCCCGCGCGATCATCCGCTCGGTCTCCAGGGCCGCGATGTCGTCCGCGGTGAGCTCGGGGAAGCTCGCGGGATCCGTCGTGATCACGAATCGTCCATCCCGGGCGTCGAGGGGGCTGTAAGGGTGCGTGAACAGGGGCGCCATCGCCTCGGCCATCGGCGCCTTGCCTCGATCGCCGAAGGCGAGATCGATGCGGTCGAAGTCGAGGCCGTCGAACACGAAATGGACCCTCACGCCGCGCGCGTGGAGGTCGACCGAGAGCCGCTCACCGGCGGACAGACGCGCGATGCTCTCGGCGTCGACCCGCACGTTCGTGACACCCGCTTCCTCGGTGGTGCCCTCGATGGCCACGTCGTCGGCCTCCGCCGCGCTGCAGCCGGCCACACCGAGGGCGGCCAGCGAGGCCGTCGCGAGGGGGAGCACCAGGAAACGGGAGATGCGAGCGAGCTGTTCGAGCATGTTGCCTCCGGATGTGATGAGCGTTCTCGGCGTGCCGAGATGTCGGAAAGAGACGTGAGAAGGAGACGTGAGAAGGAGACGTGAAAAGACGTGCCGCACGATGCGCGGCGCGCGATGCGCCGCGGCCATCCCCGCGACGCTGGCCCGACGCGTCCCATGGACTTGCTGCGCGCCGCGCCAGGGGGTGAGCCCTCCCGGAGAGCCCCGCGGAGTCCGCGAGAGCTCGGTGTCGCCATGGCATCGGCGCGTCCGCGACCCGCCAGATGGGCGCTGCTGCCTGGGCGCGGCCACCGTCGGGCGGAGCACATTCGTCGTCAACTGAGCGAGTCTACCGCCACCCTATCAGATAGAGCGCGAGTATGCAGACATCATGGCCAGAAGCCAAGGAGAAAAGTAGACCCATGGATGATCGAGGGGAAGGTGTCCGGGGGTGTGTGTCCTCACGGGTGCTCTCGCGCACTCACGCCCCCTCCCTCATCGCTTCGATTCCATGCGCTTCGGCCACCCGCTCCGGCGAGCGGAGGGCCGCATGCCGAGCTCGACCAGCAGCATCCGCTATCTGCGGATGCGTCATGGGGTCGTCGAGGCCGACACCCTGAGGCGCTCTTGCTCTACGCTCCGCCCAATGCCTAGCGACGCTCCCGTTGATCTCACCTCGCTCGCCTTCGCCTGCAGCGTCGACCCGCTGCTCTTGCTCGATGAAAGCGGTCGGATCCTGGCGCTGAACCCCGCCGCCGAGCGCCTCTGCTCCGCTCCCGGGGCGACGGCGCGCGGGAGGCCTGTCGATGAGGTCCTGCGGCCCGATCCGCCCCTCGGCGCGCTGCTCGAGCAGGTGCTCCGCGATCGCGCCCCGCGCGCCCTTCCGCCCGACCTCGCCCTCCACCTCGCGAACGAGCGCGTCGTCCTCGCCGAAGGGCACCTCAGCCCGCTCGTCGACCCCGCGGGCGCGTGCGCCGCCGTGCTCCTCGCGCTGCGCGACGTGACCGAGCAACGCCGGGCCGCGCAGGCGGCGCGCGAGCAAGGCGCGCGCCTGCACGCGGCCGTCGAGGCGCTCGACGTCGGATTCGTCATCTATGACGCCGAGGAGCGGCTCTGCTTCTTCAACACGGCCTACAAATCGCTCTACCCCGAATGTGCCGCCGCCATTCAGATTGGCAATACGTTCGAAGACGTCGTCCGCGAGGGTTGCCGGAACGGGATCCACCGCCACAGCGGCCTCAGCGAAGACGAGTGGGTCGCCGGTCGCCTCGCGGAGCATCGCCGCCCCGGAGAGGTCTACGTGCGGCGGTTCGGGGACCGCTGGATCACCCTCAAGGGCTGCCGCCTCGCCGACGGCAGCTTCGTCGGCCTGCGGATCGACACCACCGAGCTCAAGGAGGCAGAGCTCGACCTCGAGCGCGAGCGGCAGTTCATCCGCCTCGTGCTCGACACCATCCCGATCATCGTCACGGTCAAGGACCGGGACGGCAGGATGAAGCTCGTCAGCAAGGGTTACGCCGAGCTGTACGACACCACGCCGGAGGGGGCGGTGGGCAAGACCCTCGGCGATCTGCCGCACTCCCACGCCGAGCTCTCCACCATCGGCGAGATGGACCGGGAGGTGCTCGCGCGCATGCAGCGGGTCTCGAGGGTTCAACCCATCACGCGCCCGAACGGCAACGTGCGGTGGATGTCCATCATCAAGGTGCCGCTCGTCGAGCAGGACGGCACGACGCACATCCTCGCCATCGGCACGGACATCACGGCGCAGCGGGAGCACGAGGAGCACATGGCCGCCACCATCGCCGAGCTCGAGCGGCAGAAGGAGGCCATCGCCGATCAGCTCGCGGTCATCCAGCGCCAGCAGGCGCTCATCCGCGCCCTGTCCACGCCCATCCTCCAGGTCGCCGAGGGCGTGCTCGCCGTGCCCCTCATCGGCGCGCTCGACGACGCGCGCGCGGCCGACGTCACCAGCAAGCTCCTCGACGAGGTCGTGCGCACGGGCGCTCGCTTCGCCATCATCGACGTCACCGGCGTCGAGAGCGTCGATGCCGCGACGGCCGACCACCTCGTCCGCATTGTCCGCGCGATCCGCCTGCTCGGCGCGAGAGGCGTCCTCACCGGCATCGGGCCCGCCGTCGCCCAGTCCATGTGCGGCCTCGGGGTCGACCTCTCCGGCGTCACCACGCACGGCGACCTCCGCGCCGGCATCGAGGTCTGCCTCCGCGCGCCGGGCGCGCGGCGCTGAGCGACGCCGGCGCTGAGCGACGCCGGCGCTCCCCGTCCTCAGCCGCGCTCGTCGTCCGGCGGCGGGGCGTCGAGCACCGCGTGGAGCGTCCGGCGCACCACGTCGGGCGCGTAGCCTTGCCGCGCCAGGAAGGCGTGGAGCTTCTGCCGCTGCTCCCTCGGATCGAGGCGGGCGAGGGCGCGGAGCTTCTTGCGCGCTGCCCGCTCGGCCACGGCGCGCTCGTCCGTCCCCTCGTCGGCCATCACCTGCCGGATGGCCGCGTCGGCCACGTCGCGCGCGACGCCCTTCCTGGCGAGGTCGTGCGCGATCCGCCGGCGCGAGCGGGGCTTGCCCACGATGCCGGAGCGCGCCATGGCCTCGGCGAAGCGCGCGTCGTCGAGGAGCCCGTTCGCGGTGAGGCGCGCGATCGCGGCGGCCACGAGCTCCGGGGGCTCGCCCTTCTCGATCAGGCGCTTCTCGAGCTCCCGGGCCGAGCGCGCCCGGAACGACAGCAGCCGGAGCGCGCGCTCGTAGGTCTTCTGCGCGGCGTCGGCGGTCGGCGCGGGCGGCGAGGCCGGGGGGCGCGGCGAGGCCGCGGCTTCGGGGCTGCCTTGCCCGGGCGCGAGGCCTGCGGCGCGCTCCGCGGGGACGGTGGCGAACGCGACCCCGTCGACCAGGATGACGACGTGCCCGGGCTGGTCGGGGGAGGGGATGATTCCGGTGATGATCGGCATGCGCGAGAGGAGGACGATGGCGCAGGCGGGCCGCGCGGCAAGCGTCCGGCCGCCGGGGGAGCGGACCGGCGGCGGGGGAGAGCGGACGAGCCGGCCCACCGCCGTGGCTCACCCGGCGGGGCACGTCGACGGGGCGACGCCGCGCGCGCTCACGGAGGCGCGCAGAATCCGATGGTCGACGACTTGCAAATGCCGTCCTCGCAGCGGGCCCCGAGGGAGCACTGCGCGTTCACGGAGCAGGGCTCGCCGACGTCGCGATCTTCGAGGCAGGCGCGCTCCGCACAGCTGAGCGTTCCGGATGGGCACGCGCATTTCAAGCCTTCCGCGCAATCGTTGGAATACCGGCAGGACGCCGCGACCGGCAAGCGCGTGGCACAGGTGGGCTCCGTGCTCGCTGTGTCGCAGTAGGCTCCTGGAACGCAAACGTCGGAGCGACACGGCCCGCCGGGAGGTATTCGCGGCGTGCAGATGCCCGCGTCGCACAGGTGGCTCGCCGCGCAGACGGGGATGGTGGAGCCCTCCTCGGTCCGCGCGCAGGCTCCTCCCTCCCCGACCTCGACCATCGGCCGGCAGGTGTTCGCGACACACCCATGGCCCGGGCCGAGCCTGGTCTCGCACGCCTTGTCGCTGTAGCATTCGACGGGCGCTTCTCCCTTGGGGCGGATCACGAGGGCCGACGAGCAAGGCGCGAACCAGGCGAAGGTGGTCTCGCCGGTGAAGACGCACTTGTTCGAGACGGAGCGCGCGACTTCAACACATCGCTCCGCCAGGACTTCGTCGATGTAGAAGTCGAGCTCGCTCGCGTCCTTGGTGCCGAGGTCCGTGCCCTCGACCAGCCGGATGAGGAAGACCTCGCCGCCCATCTGCGTGCAGTCGGTGCGTGGCGTGAGCCCGTAGTCGTCGCAGCAGTTCCGGGCGCGCTCGCAGATGGCGGCGCCCAGCTCGGCCACGAGATCGAGGAAGCGGGCTTCGACGTCGGGCGGCAGCTCGATGTCGATGGTGAAATCGTCGGGATCGCCGGCGCCGGCCGCGCCGCTCGCATCGGGATCGTCGCCGTCGCAGCCGGAAGCCAGGGCAAAGGCCGGCAGCATCGCGGCCAGGAGCGCGAGGAGCGGGCGTGCCCAGGGGATCGCAGAGGAGGTCGAGCGGAGCGCCGGGGGCGCGGGGTCGCAGGTCGTGATGGTCGATTTTCCCATGGAGAACCGCGCGAGATCAGGGCGACCACGCGCGCGTGCTCACGAGCGCGTGGTGCGCGGGTTGAATCGGTGAGCTCGGGGGCGGGCGTAAGGAAGAGCACAGCGGCTCCAGGGGGTCAACGGCGGAGCGCTGCTCGTCTCGGCTGGCAGGAGATCTCCGGGACGAAGCCGCTGCCTCCGGGGTACGTCGGGACGGTCGCGCGATGCCTGACGATTGTGCAGGCCAGGATCGACCCGAAGGAACCTGACAGGGGCGGCCATTGGGGTGGATTCCGAGGGGCGCCGCGCGGCGGGGTTGCTCGTGCCGGAGCAGACCGCCTCGCGCGGGTTCGTCGTGGCTGCCGGGGGGCGCGGGGTGAACCGGCGTGTTCCCTCGGGCGACGTTGCGCCGGCGACCGGACCTGGGCGCCGGCGGCCCAACCTGGGTGCGGTTGCACGGGGCGGCTTTGCCCGGGCGCGAGGCCGGCGGCGCTCGCCCCGGGGACGATGGCGAAGACGGCCCCATCGACTAGGATGTCGGCGTACCCGGGCCGGCACACTCACCTGCATCGCAATCAGCCCGAGCGAGAGCAGCAAGGCGAGTGGCGCCCCTGCCGCGACCGGTCAACGTTGCCCATACTCACGAATTCGATCGCGCTCTTCTCCCTGATTGGACTCCAGATCGACGACGATCCCGAGGCGTGATTCGACGTAGGCTGCCCAGAAGACCCCATGCATCGGAGCGCTGGTCCAAGCATTCATTTCCATTGTCGATATGAGTCCGTCTATGCTTTGATCGAATATTCTTATGTCCCTGAGCCGTGATCCGCACGTGACGCCGAGCTGCGTATTGAGATTGAGGGAATAGATGTCCCCGCCGAGGAACAGATCGACGTGCGTGGTGCGGACAAGGGTCCCCTGCGGCCTCAAGGTCGTGGTGAACATGGGAAGAACGGCTCCGATCAATTGGTAGAGTTGAAGGCTCGTGGCCGCGCTCGCCCGGAACGATCCGGCTTCGAACGTGGCATCGATCCCAAATTGCTTGTCTTCGATCGTCGACATGTTCTCCTTGCCCACTCCAATGCCGATGAAGTACCCAGTGTTGAGCTGCTGGGTGGGACTCGCGGTCTGTCCGAAGCTCACCATGACTGCATGGACGGCCCCCGGAGCTGTTCCTTCGCCATGATTGAGTCCTAGCCTCGCAAGATGGGGGAGCTTTGCCTGAGCAATGCCATCGAGGTGGAGGCCGTACGTGCTGCGGTCATGGGTTCTTGCTCCGAGGGACATCTGAAGGTGGCTCGCGTTCGCCTCGAACAGGAGGCAGGAGGATACAGGAAAGGCTGTCAGCCCTCGATGAATCCGTGCGCGTGGTCGCGATCGGGCCTCGCGAGCGAGCGCGTCGAGCTCACCAACGCACGCGCGTGATGTCTGGGACGTCGCGAGCAACGGATACCTGGTGCGGCCGCTCGCAGGCGTCCTGATCGCGGCCCTCCGCAAGGAGGAGCGCGGAGAGCTCGCGGATCAGGTGGAGTTGCTGCCGAGCGCGAGGCGATGATCGCCTGCGCTTCTCGCGGACCCTAGGCCAGGCAGCAGAACGTCGACGGCTCGGCCGGCAGCATCTCGCCGATCGGCTCGCCGCCGCTCGGGGCGCAGCCGCCGGGATCCACGGCCACGACCTCCGCCGACTTGCTGCCGAGGGCGACGCCGGGCGGCGTGACCCCGCAGAACGGCGTCGTCGAGCTCACGACGTTCGACGCGAGCAGCTCCCCGCACGCCCCGTCGCTGTAGACCGAGGCCATGATGGTGCACGACGCGCCCTCCGGCTCCCCGCAGCCGCACGGCGAGCAGCCGCGCGTGTCGTCGATGCCGCCGTGGAAGACGTGCTTGACCAGGTAGGGCTCGCCGCACGTCACGTCGCCCTCGTGGAAGATGCACGTCAGGAAGCCGCCGGGCGGCGGGACCCCGGGCTGGTCGGGCGACGGCATGCAGGTGCTCCGGTCGCCCGGGCACTCGGTGTAGGCGCCGGGCAGGCAGGCGAGCGCCCGGGTCCGCCAGGGATCGAGGAGCGCCGGCACCGGCGGCTCGTCCACCCTGGGCGTGCATGCGCCGGCCACCGTCACGGTCGGGGCGTCGATGGAGAGCGACTGGACGCACGGCTGTCCCCCGCAGTCCTGGTCCGCGGGGATCGCGTTCGCGGCGGTGCAGGCGCCGTCCCAGGCCTCGGGCGCGGCGAAGGTCGTCGCGAGGGTCTCGGGGGCATCGCCGGGGCACATCGCCGCGTGCGCCGACCAGCCCAGCGGGAGCTGGCACGAGGCCGTCTCCGGTGCCGGCGGGTCGCACAGGCAGGTCGCGCAGGCGAGCGGCTCCGGCACGAGGTCGGCGAACCCCTCGTAGCCGACGTTCGGCGCGGCGGCGGGGCAGTCGGGCGCCTGGTCCGGCGGGCCGTACCAGAGCAGCGCCGGGCCGAACCAGCCGAGCGGCGCCGGTGGGACACAGTCGCCGGCGCAGGCGCGCTCGTCGCCGCCGCCGCCCGCTCCGCCGGCACCTCCGGCGCCGCCTTCCCCGCCACCCCCGCCTTCACCCCCATCCCCGGTGCCCGCGTCGGGATAGGGGCACGCCGGGTAGCCATACTCGCTCGGTTGACAGGGACCGGTGATGATGGCGTCGCCAGAGCAGCCCGCCAGCAAGAACAACGACGATAACCCCACGACCATACGGGAGAAGATGCGCATGCCGGGGAAGCTACCCGACGGTGCGCCGTGCGGACAACATGCATCGATGACGAGAGAGCTGGATTCGTGGCTCATTGCTGATTCCATCTGAAATTTCTCAACAATTGCAGTGAAAGAGGTTCCATGGTTGTACGAGCTCGTTCAGTACGCCGTCGTGACACCGACCCCGATCGCGGCCCCAAGTGGGGGGGACGACCAGGTGAGGGGCCCAGGCGTGTCGCTGCTCTCGACTCGGCGCCGGAGCACCGCGTCGGCCACGATCCAGACCACTTCGGCATACCCGTGCGCGGACCAGCGATCCGAGAGAGGCCACTCGCTGCCGAGCCGTGTGCCAAGCCCGAGCGTCGGCTGGGTGGGTGAAATGATGTTCCATGGGATCTTGGGGACGAACCGGACGACGCCGAGCGTGGCGACTCCGCAGCCGAACAGCCGGCGCCCGCGAAGACAGGCGATGGAAGCCGTCGTGTAGGCCCTCGTGCCGAGGGACACCCCTGCCTCCTCCTGCGCCAGGGAGACGAGCCCCCGCCCCTCCAGCGCGATCGACCAGTCGGACCGGCGGACGCCCACGGCGAGCGTCATCCCGGCCGCGGCCCCGGGCGTGAGCCCGAGTCCGAGGATCGCTCCGAGGCCCGCTTCGAGCCGCAGCCGCTCCGGCGAGGCCGGCGCCTCCGCCGGCCCGGCGGGCGCCTGCGGCAGCTCGGCCGGCAGGGACGGTTTCGGCGCCGCGCGCTGCGCCGACGGCGGTGGCGCGGGCGCCCCGGGAGGCTCGGATCTCGGCGAGGGCACCGGCGGCGGCGAGCGCTCGGGCGGCGCGGAAGCCTGCTCCGGCGCGCTCAGGAGCTGCGCCACCACGGCGAGGGCCACGCCGGAGAGCAGCTCCTCGCAGCCGCTCCGCGTGCTGAACCCCTCGGCCCAGTGGGTCTCTCCCTGGGCGTCACGCAGCGCCATCGAGGCCGTGTGCTCCGGCCCCTCCCGGGCGATGCGGACCGTGAGCGCCCGCGGCGCGTCGTCCTGGAACGGGTCGGCGCCGAGCCCGCGCGCGACCTCCGCGCGCAGGAACGTCTCGTCGGGGCAGCCCTCGGCGCCGGGGCCTCGCACCACCTCGAGGCGCATCCCGGCCCGGGGCGGCTCCGGCGCGGCATGCGTCTCCGCGCCACGAAGCAGGATCACGGCCGCCGCGGCGGCGGCGCGCGCCGGGCGTCCCGCGCCCGTTCGCGAGCGGGCGACACGCGGCGCCGGAGGTGCGCCGGGCCCCTGTCCAGCCCTGAGCCCGCTCATCGCGACGGCGCTCCTCCCGACGCGCTCTGCGCCGGTCCCAGCGTGCTCTGCGCCGGAGGGGCGAGGCGCATCCGGGCGACCGCGCGAAGCTGCTCCCGTACGGACTTCAGCCGGCCCACGGGAAAGCGGGCCTCGTGCGCGGCGAGCTGCCGGAGCGCCGCGGCGGCGTCACCGGCGGAGAGGTGCTCCCGCGCCACGTCGAGCAGCCGCAGCTCCTCGGCGAAGGCGTCGTCCCGCTGGCCGGCCGGCGGCGCCGCCCGCGGAGCGGCAGGGCACGGGCGGTGGAGCGCCTCGGTCGCCGGAGCGACGGGCGCCGGCTCCGTCGTCCGCTGCGGCGGGGTCGCTGCAGGGCAGGCGCTGCGCGCGGGCAGCAGCTCGGGCAGCACCGGCCCGAAGCGGCGAGCCCAGGCCGCTTTCGGCGGCGCGAGGGCGAGCATCACGGCCAGGGTTCCGGCGACGCCCGCCGCGGCAGACCCGAGGGCGACGCCGATCGGGCCAGGCCTCCGCCGCGCCGCCGGCGGCGCGGACGGCGCGGGCGGCGTGGGCGCGGCCAGCGGCGCGGGCGGGGCCGGCGCGGGCGGGACAGGCGGCGCGGGCGCTGGAGGCGGGGAGGCCGCCGGCGCCGAGGGGCTCTCGCCGTCGTCGTGCGCCAGGAAGCCGGACGAAAGCGGGAAGAGGAGCCAGCTCGCGCGCAGCGCCTGCCGCTGCTCCGGGCGCAGCCGCGCGACGGCGGCGCGGTAGTCCTCGCGGGCGAGGCGCAGGCGAGTGCAGGCGGTGTTGTAGTTGATGCCGAGCGCGCGCGCGATCTCGACGATCGGCACCTCGTAGGCCTCGTGCAGGACGAGGAGGATCCGCCGCTCGGGGGCGAGCGTGCCGAGCACCTCGATCGCGAGCTCCAGCCGCTCGCGCGCCGCGATGCGCTCCTCGCTGCTCGGCGCGAGATCGACGGGCTGGCCGTGGGGCGCGGGGTGCAGGCC
This sequence comes from Sorangium sp. So ce1036, assembly GCF_051369805.1. NCBI lineage: Bacteria > Pseudomonadati > Myxococcota > Polyangiales > Polyangiaceae > Sorangium > Sorangium sp. So ce1036. The sequence goes on along the minus strand of NZ_JBBMOX010000001.1, from coordinate 9,394,781 downwards.
GCTCGGGACCTCGCGGCGGCGGTAGGCGCGGTTCAGGTGATGGCTGACCTTCCGCCAGGCGATGCCGAACACCCATCGGGCCTCCGCGCTGCGGTGCTGGCAGCGGAGTTCCCGGTGCGGCGGAGGGCCGGCGGAGACGGCCTCGTGCGGCGGCGGCGTCCTGGTGGAGGCGGGGGAGGTGGGATCGAACCGATCCAGGCTCTCGTAGGCCGCGAGCAGGATCTCCTGGACCAGGTCGTCGAGGTCGGGCTCGGCGACTCCCAGGAGCCGAAGTGCGTCGGGGAGGATCTCCACCGCGGCTGCATGAACAGAAGTCCAGATACGGTCGCGGGAAGGGCCTCCGGTGGAGGGAGAGAGTTCGCTCATAACCAGAATTGCGCGGAGCTCTCCGGGTCCGTTTGTGAAATGCACCGCCCGGTGCAGGAAACGGAGACGCGCCGGCTCGCCGCCCGCGGTCGCAGGCCCAGCCGAGCTGCCCAGGCGGTGGGTCGGGCTCTTCGCCCTCATCGGCCCGGTCGAGCCCGAGGAGGCGATCGCGGACGCCATTCGCGGGACCGTCCAGCAGATGCGGGTCTACCTGGAGGAGGTGATCGCGTCCCGCCGCCGCGCGCTGCGGGAGGATCTGGTGAGCGAGCTGCTGCAACTGGGCTGCCCACCGCGGACCGGCAACGGTGTCGCCCAGGCAGCCGAGCGGTGATGCTCAACTTTCAGGCGCAATGCTCAAAATAGCCTGATTTACGTGGCGAACGGCGATCTCGGCCCGTAGGGTCGGCGGCAAGGAAGAGCTCCCCGCGGTGGCTGCAACCACCCGGGGAGCGTGGCCGAACCCCGACCTAACCGGAGTCCGACATGCTCACACTTATCCAGCAGCCAGCCGGGCTGCAAGGCGAAGGTGCGCCCGCGCGCCGCGGTCCCCGTTCCACGTCCCTGACCGATGCGGAGGCGATGCGCCTCCGCGCCGCCCTGCGCCACATGCGCGGGCTCTTCGGCACCTGGGCCTGCCTCGCCGACGCGATGGGCGTCCCCAAGACGACCCTGACCAACTTCGTGCACGGCTCGCACCCGACGACGACGCACGGACTTGCGTTGAAGGCTGCCCGCGTTGCCGGGACCACCGTCGAGCGGCTTCTCGGTCGGCCCGTTGCGGCCGACAAGTGCCCCCACTGCGGCGCTCGCCGGGGTGCCCCATGAGCCGGCGGGGCCACCGCGCTGGCCCCGCTCGCGTCCTGAGCATCGCCGAAATCGCCGAGCAGGCGCCGTTCATCCGCGGCGTCCTGCGCGGTCTCGGTGTGCGCGCCGTCGATGTCGACGATGTGTGCCAGGACGTGATGACCGGGGCGTGGACGAGTTCCGAGGCTGGACGCTACCGGCCGGACCCTGCGCGAGACGCCAGGGACGCGATCCAGCGCTGGCTGTTCGGCGTGTGCCTCAACTACGCGAGCCACTACCGCGACCGCGCCTTCCGTCGCAGGGAGGTGCTCGTCGCCGAACCTTGGAGCGTGGCGTCCGAGCCGCGCGACACGGCCGACCCGGGCGACCGCCTCGACGCCGAGTGCGCGCTGCTCGGGATGTGGGAGCTGCCGTTCTGGGCGCGCGAGGTGCTCATCCTCGCCGCGCTCGGCCACGGGCCGACCGAGATCGCCGCCAAGCTGGGCATCCCGCTCGGCACGGCATCCAGCCGGATGCGGCTCGCGCGGACCCGCCTTGCTCGCAAGCTCCGGAGGCGCCGGTGAGGCCCCGCGCCTTGAAGCGGCGCCCGGATGGCTGTGCGCCGCGCCTCACCCGGGACGACCTTTCCAGCATCGCCGAAGAGAGCGGCGTGCTCGACGGGCTTCCCGGCGTCCGACCGTGGGACCCGCGGGCGCTCTGGCGTGCCGTGCTCGACCTCGGCGTCCGTGCCGCCCGTTCCCGCAAGCGCAAGCCGCGCGCCTGGGAGCACTTCCAGCAGGCGATCGGCGCCATGAAGGTGCTCGACGCGCTGGATGCCGCGCACGTGCGTCGGGAGTAGGCGCACCCGGGCGAGGCCCTGCGGGAGATCGTCGTGATGGCACAGATGGCCGAGGACGGCGGGTAGGGCGACTCGCGGCTCATGAGCGCAGCAGCCGCCGCCGATGACACAGGGGCCCTCGCGGCGCACCGCGTCATCGTTGCCGCGAGCGCACCGTGTGGTACGCCACGATCCACGCCATGGCCGAGATCGTAAAGCCGCCGAGTCAACTAAGGATCCACTCTCTGCGCAGGCTCATCGCGGCGCTGTGGCCACTGCGGTCACATGCCGGCAAGCGCGTCAGCAAAGATGTCGAGGTTGACCTGACGGATGTGGAGTTCGTCACGCCTACCGGGATGGCTGTGCTCGCAGCAGCGCTGTGCGACGCAGGCAACTACGGCGTCCGAGTGACTCTCAAGCGTCCACAGAAGCAAAGCGTGCATGAGTACATGCAGCGCCTCGACTTCTACGCCACCGCGAGATTCCCCGCGCTCGACACGTACAGCTTCAAGCGGCACGACGCCGGCACCAGATTCCGTGAGTTGATTGAAGTCGCATCTGACAAGGATGGGCACGACATATGCAGCGAGATCGCCAACATTATCGGCGCCGGTTGCGGCCTAGCGTCCGATGCTAAGAGTGCGCTGTTTTGTAGCTTGGCGGAGATGGTGGACAATGTCTTTCACCACAGCAGCTCGACTGCGTTGGTGTGTGCACAGAGCTGCCCGCAATTACACGAAATAGAGTTCGCGATCGTAGACTGTGGAGTCGGCTTCTATCAGAGCATGAGGCGAAACCCGAGCCTACACAACAGGTTCGCAGACGCCACCGGCGCTATAACGCTTGCTCTTGAGCCGGAAGTAACGTCCAACCCTTCGTTCAACCGTGGGCTCGGACTATTTGTCACGTCCGAGGCGGTGAGGCACAACGGTGGACTGATGTGGATTTGCTCTGACGACGGGGCGGTCGGAATAATGAACGGCAACTCGTTCGCCGGCGACCCTGGCCCCAGATGGCCTGGCGCAGTCGTCGCCGCTCGCATCAACACAACCAGGCCGTTTGCTACCCAGCACATATACGACAAGTTGCGCGTTGACAACGACAGCGATCTTGATACACTGTTCAGGTGATCGTGAGCTCCGAGACGGTCGTCAAGCTGGCTGACTTCGGCAGCATGCTGGGGACGCGCATTCTTGGAATGCGTATTCGCACGGAGATCGAACGAAAGATCGATGCCGGCGAAGGGCCGGTGGTTCTGGACGCCGCCGGGGTTTCCACGATGTCGCACTCTTTCGCTGACGAGTGTTTCGGGAAGTTGGCGGAGCGGCGCGGCCTGGACGCGTTCATCGGAGCGGTAAGATTCCGGAATGTTCCGCCCGACCTGAACAGTGTGCTGCGCTATGTCATCGGGTCGCGGTCGCGCCGCGCCCATGGGTAGGTTCATCCCTTACTCTCGGGTCCGCCTGTAGGCCGGGCGACCGGACCGCGGCATGGCCATGTCGGGCCCATCGGTCGGTGTTAGCGGGCGCTGGAGGCACGCCGGCTATCTACGCGCGCGGGTAGATTGCCGTCCAGGCCGCCTCTGCGGCACGCGTCCCCGGCGTTCGGCATGCCTCCGCTGCCCGGCGACCTGCACCGCGGTTCAGTTCTACTTGACCGGACAAAATGTCGGTGATAGTACCAGCGATGCAGAATCGGCCTCGCCCCCCGGGGCGAGAATCCGATTTTGCTCGGGCCACCACGTGGCCCTTTTTTTTGGCTTGCGGTTACAATCAGGCTCGAACGATTCCAAGCGGATCGTTCGACGACGCTTTTCGGAAGCACAGCGGCGGCAGGGCCGCGTCGAACATCTTGTGGATGTTGTACTTCTTGATGTGCTTCGTCGGCTCTGTTTCGCGCTTGAGCAAGGCGTATGAAGCGCAGTCAACCAACTGAAGAAGTGGAGATGTTGCCGAGCGACGAAAGATCGGATCCTCGATAATTCGATCTGTGGTGATGCTCTTGAGGCGATCTCCTGTTTCCCACGCACCAAACTTCGATGGGATCGGGTTGTATACATGCATGCGCCTGAGCGCCCCAGTGATGTCTTTCTCGTGTCCCTCGTCCGATATGATCAGCGCTCGGCACGCGAACGCGTCCAAGCGCGCCTTCATTTCGGATAGAACATCTTTCGGAAGGCGCGTCTCAGCGACCATGGCGATCTGCTTGCGGTTGACTGCTTCTTCGTCGTCGATCGCCTTCATGGTCCGCTCGATCCGGTTGACGAGCCTGTCCCAGGCAACCATGTGAGTGGTCGCCCCGTGGCGCTCGACGTCCATGCAGACGTTCATCAGCCGAACCGGCATTTTGCTGAGCAGGCGAAGAACCCCGAGGAAGATGCGTGATCGCTGCCACTTGGTCAAGACGTTGCCGCTGCCGAGGTCCCCTCTGCCTGCGACAAGCTCTCTGGCGTGGAGTTCCTTGCGAACCCGTATGCCGTATGTGTTCTTCAGCTCTATGCGGTACTCTCTGATGGCATCAAAGCAGGCCCTCCACTCGCGATGCTTTATCCACATTGCCGTCAGGCAGAACTTCCGTTCGTCAAATGACTCGTCTACGTAGAACATTTGCAAAGACATCGCGGAGCCTCCAGCCGAGACCAAGCAGCGCCAGGGTAGCATAGCAGCAGGGGGTCTCATGTGGCAGATGGCGGAGCAGTCACCGGGGGGGCTCACGACGTCTCGTCGCCGAACAGGCTGAGCTGCATCATGCGCCTCGGCCCCGGCGCGGGCGGCGGCTCTGACGACGGCGGCTCCGTAGGCGCCACAGGAGCAGCCGGCGCGCTCCCGACGAGCCGGAGGAACCCGCGGCCGTTCGGCAGGGCCCTGGCGGGCGCCGTGGGCGCTCCCGCGGGCGGCTCGGGCAGCTTGAGCGCCTTGGGCTTAGGCGGCTCCGTGGGCGCCTCGGCAAGTGCCGCCGTGACGAGCTCCTCCACGCTCCACACGTGGTCGGCCAGCCCGGCCTCCATGGCGGGCGTGACGCGGAGCGCCTCATGGGGCCGGCAGAAGTTGTAGAACGCCATGTGCAGCGCGACGGCCGCCTTGTGGTGCGGCAGGCGCTTGCTGAAGCCGTTGCATAGCCGGGTGAACCGGCGGATGTGCATCCGGATCGTCAGGTTCTGCCGCTCCACGTGGCTCGTGCTGGCGCGCTTCATGTCGGGCACGCCGAAGACCGGCGTCTTCGTGATGAACGGGTCCCGCGGGGGCTCGTAGCGGTGATCGTCGTCCCGGCGGGGCTTCCGGTTGTAGTGCTTGACGACCTGGGCGTAGTCGACACTGCCCGCGAACGACGACCCGACCGCGGCGACGTAGGGCGCCCATCCGTCGCTGTAGAGCTGCGGGACGGTGACCAGCCGGGCCCGGAGGTCCTCGATGAACGCGGCGGTGTTCTCGTCGTCCCGCTTCCCCACGCGGTAGCTGATGATGAGCTTCGACGCGCTCGCCATGCCGACGAAGACGTACGCCTCGCCGACCTCGGGCGAGTCGCCCGGCTTCACGCGCGCCTGCTTCTTCTGGACGTAGCTCCAGATTTCGTCGACCTGCACCACCCGGCAGTCGACGTCGCGCACGAGCCGGTTGTGCAGCCGCTCGCAGCCCTCGCCGACGCGGAGCAGCAGCGACAGGATCGCCGGCTGGCTCACGCCGGTGAGCCTCGACGTGGGCCGGATGCCCGCTCCCTCGACAAGATGCGCGACGACCTCGACACGCTTCGCCAGCGGCAGCACGTGTGCCATGCAGGGCCTTGCCTTCCCCCGGGCGTGGCCTCATGCTGCGCCTTGCGACGTGCGCTGGACGGGCCACCGTCCGGTGTTCCGCAGCCCCGTCTCGGGTTCCAGCCGAGGCGGGGCGCTTTGCTAAGTACCCTGCAAGATAGCACGAAACACCTAGTTTTCTCGGTGTTTCGACGCAGATAGGACACGCGCTGTCATAGCCGCAGAACGCGATTACGGCTGTTTTAATGGGTCTTTCGTGCTGTCGGTTGCTGGCGCGCACCGCCGCGCGCGGCGCCCGTGGAAGGGCCACCGTGCGCGCGTGCGGCTCATGTGCTGTGGATGGGTGGGACGAGGAGGAGGGGGGCGCGGTACGGGGCGGCTCATGGGCCGGGGCGGCCGTCAAGCTCGTCCGGGGCCCATTGCTCAAAATTGAGCACTACCAGCCGAGCTGCCCACCCCGGACCGGCAACGGTGTCGCCCAGGCAGCCGAGCTGCCCACCGCGGACCGGCAACGGTGTTGCCCAGGCAGCCGAGCTGCCCACCCCGGACCGGCAACGGTGCGCCTCCGAGCAGCTGGGCTGCCCACCGCGGACCGGCAACGGTGTTGCCCAGGCAGCCGAGCTGCCCACCCCGGACCGGCAACGGTGCGCCTCCGAGCAGCTGGGCTGCCCACCGCGGACCGGAAACGGTGTTGTCCGAGCAGCCGAGCTGCCCACCCCGGACCGGGAGCGGTGTTACCCGAGCAGCCGCGCTGCCCTGCCGGGACCGGCAACGGTGTTTCCGTGCAGCCACGCTGCCTCGTCGCACGATCACGACATCCGCCGGCGCCGCGTCGGTTCCTTGCTCGATCCATTGACCCATCAAAATGGCTGACTACTCCTGGCCGGAACGTCCGGCGCGCGCCGGACGCTTTCAACACGTCCAGCGCCGGGGGGCAGGGGAGACGCCGTCTCATGTCCTCTCGCCGTCCGGCGAGGACACCAACGAGAGGTGTTCCCCTCATGGCCAAGCCTTCTGCTCCGATCAAGAAAAAGCCAGCTCCCCAGAAGCCTGCGGCCCCGCCGCAAGCCGCGGAGGCGTTCGACACGATCCTCCCCGAGATCGAGGCGTTGAGCCCGGACCGACTCATCACCATCAACCTCGACATCCCTCGCGCGGTCTCCCAGGTGCTCGGCGTGCTGCCCGGCCTCCTCGCGCTCCGCCCCGCCGTCGCCGAGCAGCTGCAAAAGCACCAGGTCGCGCTGCTCGACCGGCTCGAGATCTACGCGCTCGCGGCCTGGTATGCGCACCTCCTGTGGCTGTCCAGCGAGGGCGCCGAGAGCGCGCTGAAGCCGCTCCTCGCGGAGGCGGTCCCGCTGCGCGAGAACCTGCTCGGCGACGCCGAGGCGCTCGCCCGCCGCGGCCTGCTCGACGCGGAGAGGGTCGCGGAGATCCGCGCGGGCCAGGGGCACATCGACACGGCGAACGACCTCGTGGCGCTCTCGGCGCTGTTCAGCGCGAGCTGGCCCGAGATCGCGGGCAGGACCGCGGCGACCGAGGCCGAGGTGAAGCGCGCCGGGGAGATCGGGCCGCAGATCCTCGCCGCCCTCGGCGTGAGGGAGCATGGCAAGGGGCCCGGCCCGACCGAGGCCGCGGACCGGCGGGCGCGCGCGTTCGCGCTGCTCGTGCACGCCTACGACCAGACCCGCCGCGCCGTCGCCTACCTGCGCTGGGACGAGGGCGACGCCGACGCGATCGCGCCGTCGCTCTACAAGGGCCGCGGCGGCCGCGCGGCGTCGTCCAGCGACACCGCCGCGGCGCCGGAGGACACCGCGGCGCCGGACGGCGCGGCCACGCCAGCGGCGCCGGGCGCGGCCACGCCAGCGGCGCCGGGCGCGGCCACGCCAGCGGCGCCGGGCGCGGCCACGCCAGCGGCGCCGGGCGCGGCCACGCCAGCGAACGCCGCCGGCGCAGCGCCCGTCACCGCACCGAACGGCGCGGGGGCGCAGGCGGCACCGGAGGGAGCGCCCGCCGGCTAGCGTATCGATCGGATTAGGCTCCGACATAACCACAGAGAGGTACAGAGAACACAGAGGAGAGAAAAAAATAAACTCTTCTCTCTGTGCCCTCTGCGCCCCTGTGGTTCAAATCCCTCTCATTCCCTCGTGGTTTTAGAGCGCCGAACAATACCGGACCGAGCCAGGCAGCCGAGGGTGGGGGCAGCGCTAGGCGCGACGAGGAGCCCTACTGAAGCAGGGCGACGAGGAGCAACGACGCGACGCGCCCGCCATCGGCTGCCTGGCGACGGGAGGTCTTGAGAGGCGCTCTTGGCCTGTTCGGTGCTCTGGAACACCGATCTCCCGGGCGCGGCGGGCGAGATCGCGCCGCCGGCCGCGTCGATCCGCGCGGCGCGGGCGCTGCGCGACTGGAGCCTCGTGCGCGCGGCGGCGCCGCGCGGCGAGGTGCTGCCGAGAGCGCGCCGGTCGCGGCGCCGTGGCGGCGACCGCTCCGGGACACATCGAAGTCTGCCGAGCTCGCACAGCGGCCGACCCGATGCCGCGTATTGACGGAGCGCCCCGGCACGGCGATCCTCCACGCCATGGCGCGCACAGCACCCGTGCCGAACATCCCGGCAATCCCCGGCATGAACCCCGGCGTCTTCATCATGGGCGGCGGGGGAGGCGGCGGCGGCGGCGGCAAGGGGAACGGCAACGGCAACGGCGACGGGCAGGGCGGCAACGGCGCCAATGGCGGCGACGGCGCCGACGGCGGCGGCAAGGGGGCCGGCGCATGCGGCCAGGGCCAGAACGGCGGATGCACCAACTGCGGGCACTCCATCGCGCGCGGTGACCCGGTGGACGTCTCCACGGGCCGCGCCTTCACAGTCCCGAAGACAGACCTGTTCCTGCCAGGCCTCTTCAACCTCTCGATCCTCCGCTCTTACAGCTCGGATCGGCGCGCGGTCGACGTCGGCATCGGCTTCGGGTGGACCCACAGCCTGGCCTGGACCCTCGAGGAGCGGCGCTCCTCCGTCGTCGTGCGCACGGGGGATGGGCGGCGCGTGGAGCTACCCCGCCCGGCGAGGCCGGGCGAGGAGGCGCGCCTCGGCCCCTGGGGCGTCTTCCGCGAGGAGGAAGGCTACGCAATCCGACCCGGGAACGAGTTCGTGCACTTCTTTCGGCCCGTCGAGCCGGGCTCGAAGGTCCACGTCCTCCATTCCATCGCGTACCGGGGGCGCGGGCGCATCTGGCTCCAGTACGAGCGGGGGCGGCTCTCGCGCGCCATCGACACCGTCGGCCGAGTCGTCGTCTTCCACGGGAGACCGGGTGGACGCATCGAGAGCATCTCCGTGCCCGATCCGCAGGGCCGGGCCCTCGTCTTCGCTCGTTACGCGTATGACGACCGGGGCGACCTGGTCGCGGCGGCGGACGCGGACGGCCACACCACCCGCTTCGCCTACGACGACGACCACTGCCTCACTCGCCTCGAGTACCCGAACGGTATCGTCTTCCATTTCGTCTACGACCGGCACGGGCGCTGCGTCGAGACCTGGGGCGCCTACCCGGACGGGCGCGATCCCGCCCTCGCGGACGGATTGCCCGAGGTGCTCCGGGACGGCCGCACGCGAGCTCGTGGGATCTATCATTGCCGCTTCGAGTACGACGGCGATTACTCCGAGGTGGTCGACTCGGTGCGCCTCCAGCGCTTCTTCGCCGGGCCCGGGGACACGATCGCCAAGGCCGTCGATGCGCGCGGCGGCGTGACCACGCGCACGTTCGACGGGCTCGGCCGCGTCACATCCCAGACCGATCCCACCGAGGCCACCTGGTCGTACCAGTACGACGAGCTCAACGAGATCGTGGCGGAGATCGATCCCGAGGGACGTCAGACGATCACCCGGCGCGACGGGGCCGGGCGCCCGATCGAGCTCGTCGACCCGGCGGGCGGCGCCGTCACCCTCCGCCGTAACACGGCCGGTGAGATCGAGGCGATCACGGACCAGAACGGCGCGACGACCTCCTTCGTGCTGGATTCGCGCTCGCTCGTCGCCGAGATCATCGATCCCCGCGGCGCCCGCCGCCTCTACGAGCACGACGCGCACGGCAACGTGCTCGCCCACACGACCGCGACGGGGGGCCGGTTCACGTTCACGTACGACTACTGGGGGCGGCGGCTGAGCGAGCGGGACCCGCTCGGCAACACGCGGTGGTACTCCTACTCGAGCTCGGGCCGGATCACCGCCATCGCCGACAGCCTGGGACGCAGGACCACGCGCGAGTACGACGCGATGGGGAACCTGGTCCGCGAGATCTACCCCGATGGAACCAGCGAGTCGGCCGAGTACGGCGGGCTCAACTGGCTCTGCCGCATCGTCCGCCCGGACCGGAGCGAGGTGCGTGTCCTCTACAACCGCGAGGGCTGGCCGCTCGTCCTCCAGAACGAGCTCGGAGAGGAGCATCGGTTCGAGTACGGCCCGAGCGGGCTCGTCATCGCCGAGACCGATTTCCTCGGCCGGGAGACCAGGTATGGACACGACCGGCTCGGGCGCGTGGTGTGGATCGACGAGGGGGACGGGAAGCGGGAGCTCACGCTCGACCGGCTCGGCCAGATCGTCAAGGAAGAGGCGCCGGACGGCTCGACGCGCACCTACGAGTACAACGCGCGCGGCGAGCTCGAGCGCGCGACCTCGGACGGCGTCGCGTTCACGTGGCGCCGCGACCCGACGGGCAAGATCCTCCGGGAGGAGCTGCAGGTCGGCGGCGCGACCTACGTCGTCTCCTCCACGCGCGATCGGGCCGGGGCTCGCGACGGCGTCCAGACGTCGCTCGGTCACGCGCTCCGCGTGCGCCGCGACGCCGCGGGCGCGGTGACCGAGCTGTGGACGAAGGACGAGCGCGTCGTGGCCATAGGGCGTGACCCGCTGGGAATGGCGGTCCGACGCGACTTCTCGGGCGGCGGCGCCGTGCTCTTCTCCTACGATGCGGAGCGCCGGCTGCGCGGTCAGAGGATCGTGGGGCCCGCTGATCCCCCCCCGGCGGTCGGTCCCGGGGAGCCGGCGTGGGTCGGGCGCAGCCCGCCCGGCGCCCTGGAGCGACAGTTCGATTACACGCCGGTCGACGAGGTCTGCAAGGTGATCTCCTCGGACGGCGAGGACCTCGAAATCACGTACGATACCCGGCGGCACGTCGTGAGGCAGACGGCGGGCGGAGCGCGCCTCACGTTCCAGGTCGACGCCTGCGAGAGCTATCATGAGGCCGGTCCGACGGCGCCGCGCCGTGTGTACGGCCGGGGAGGGCAGCTCCTCCAGCGCGGGGAGCTCAGCTACGTTTACGACAGCCGCGGTCGCCTCGTCGAGAAGCGCCGCGCCGCGCAGGGCGCCTCGCCGCCCGAGGTCACCCGGTTCGAGTGGGACGCGTGGAGCCTGCTCCGGGCGGTGGTGCGGCCGGACGGTACCCGCGTCGAGTTCGCGTACGATGCGTTCGCGCGGCGCCTCGCGAAGCGCACCCTGCGTGACGGACAGGTCGTCGAGCAGCACCACTACGTGTGGGACCTCCTCGCGATGGTCCACGACGTGAAGATCGACAGCAGCGGCAGGCCCGAGCAGACGCGGACCTACCTGTTCGACGAGAATGACGGCCTCCCGCCGGCAGGTCACCGGGAGGACGGGGGCTGGGTCCACTACGTGACCGACGTGAACGGGGCCCCGCTCGATCTCGTCCACCCGTCCGGCCGCCGCGTGGGGAAGGTCGAGCGGACCCTCTTCGGGCGGGCCCGCGCGACGCGCGGGGCGGCGGCGACCCCGTTCCGCTTCCTGGGCCAGGTGGAGGACCCGGAGACCGGCCTTCACTACAACCGCTACCGCTACTACGACCCCGACACGGGGCGCTACATCAGCCCGGATCCGACGCTCCTCGAGGGGGGCCTGCGCCTGTATGCGTACGGCCCCAACCCTGTCGCGTGGGTCGACCCCATGGGGTGGACGCACTTCACCACCGTGACAGGTTTTCCTGCCGGGAGCGCCACGCACGCGACGAACAGGAGCCCGGTCCAGTACGATTCGAAGTGCTCGCAGAACTGCCCGACGGAGCTCTCGCACTCCTCTGGCCACCTGGGTCACAGCGAGCAGAAATGGTGCTACGACCTGCTCAACAGCGGGGCGAAGGGCGGCACCTACAGCCTCTCAGGCAGCCTCCCACCTTGCCCGAACTGCCATGGCGCGATGATGCGCACCGCCCAGGAGACGGGATCCAAGATCACCTACGACTGGGGGAACGGGAACTCGATCACGTATGACGGGAAGACCAGGCCAGGAAGCGTGGGGCTGGAGTTCTCGTCGGGGGCGTCCGCGCAGCACCTCCGGCAGGGCGGGTACGCGAACTACGGGCTCACACCCGGCTTCTCGCCGCAGGCCGGGCAGGTGTACACGGATCCGTCGACCTACTGGGGCGTGAACAAGCCTGCCGGCGCGCACAAGACCTACACGCAGGCAAAGAGCAGATAGCCGGCTCCGCGCGTCACGGACGGCCTCAACCGCGGCTGGGTAGATCCCGCGCGAAGCGGACGCACGCCTCTTTCTGCGTCTCGTTCGTGCGCAGCGCCGCCAGCAGGCCCGTGATCTGGTGTGGCTCTTCCACGTACTCGGGCCGGGAGAGCCCGCGTGCGACGCCCGTGCCGGCGCCGTTCATCCACGGGACGGAGGTGTCCGGCGCCCCTTCGTAGGACGGGTGGTAGTCGTCCTCCGCCCACTGCGTCTCGAACAGGTCGAGCACGCCGAACCGGGATCGCAGCAGCTCCGAGTCGCCCTCGATCTCCTCGAGCTTGCGCGCGGCGTCGAGCGTGAACCGCGAGCGCCCGCCGTCGCGCGCCAGCCACTCGAGCTCGGCCTCCGAGGCCAGGCGGAACCCTTGCGAGGCCGCGAGCTGCCGGGCGTCGCCCCATCCCAGGCGATAGCAGTAGTCGCCCTGGAATCGTCCTCCAGAGAGCCGCTCGACCTCCTCTGCCTGCAAGTAGCCCCGCGCGACGAGGAACGGCCTCACCTGGACGCGACGGACCGGGCGCAGCCGCGCGGCGTCGCGCTCCAGGCTCGCGGCGATGTCGTCGTCCCACGCCTCGCCCATGGTGGTGCGCAGCTCGGCGAGGTCGTCCTCGGTCAATCCCATCTCGAAGGCGCCCCCCGGCACCACCACGAACGAAAGGCCCGTGGGCTGGTGCGCGAGGGGCAGCGCGTCGAGATCCTCCGCCGGGTCATCGGCGCTCCACCCGTCGCCGAGGGCGGCGGCGATGGATCGGCCAAGGCTCTTCCGCTCCTCGATGCCGAGGCGCGCAAACGCGGTGACGTCCTCCAGCAATTCCTTGATCATGGTCATTTCTTTATGAGAAACGTGCCGCGGTGTCCAGGTGCGCATTGCTTCCGTCCTAACCGTGGATGTGATACGCGGTCGGCGCGATGCGTGCCATTCCCCTCACGGGCTCGTTCTTCTCATGAAACGCTCGCTCGGTGGCCCCGGCGGCCCGCCTCAAGAGTGGGGCGACACCATCGACGATCCGAGCGACGAGGACTTCGCCGTCGCGGCGCGCTGGGCGCTGAGGCAGAAGGATTATCGCCAGGCCGCGCAGCAGGCGTCCGTGGCCGTGGCGCTGCGCCCGCTCCACGAGCCGCACCTCCGCCTGCTCGACGAGGTGATCGCGAAGGCGCGCGCGCCCCTCGAGGTGTTCGCGCTGCCGGCGGAGGGCGCCTTCTTCGGCCTGTGCGCGGCGCGGGCGCGGGCGCTCGCGCGCCTCGAGCGCTTCGACGAGGCCCTCCGCGCGCTGTTCAATGCGGCCGCGTTCAGCCCTGACACGCCGTTCGTGCCGTGGGCCCCGGCGTGGCTCGCGACCGCGAAGGCCGCGCGTCGCGTCGCCCCGGAGACGGTCGTGGAGGCCTTGCTCTCGCTCGCGGAGGCCACGCGCGGTCGCCCGCTCTCCCCGGGAGCGCGCGGGAACCTCGAGGCCGCGCTCGTCGTCGCGGAGCGGGTGCAGGCGCGGCATCCGCCGAGCGAGCGCCTGCTCGCCGCGCAGTCCCGCGTGCTGCGCGCGCTCGGTCGGGGCGAGGACGCGGCGGCGCGCCTCGCCGAAGCGGGGGAGAGCCCGGGCTGGGAGCTCGCCGTCGAGCGGGCCTCGATCTGCGGAGATCGCGGCGATCTCGGCGCGCGCGCGCGGTGGCTCGAGCGCGCCCGCGACGCGCGGCCTCGCGAGCCGGCGATCCTCCTCGATCTCGGCGACACGCACCTCGCGGACGGGCGCGTCGACGCGGCCGCCGACGCGTACGCGCGCGCGCTCGCGCTGGACGCCTCGTCGGTCTGGGCGGAGGTCTCCCTCGCGTATGCCCGGGCGCTGGCCGCCGGGACCCCCTGCGGCGCGGACCTCCTGGCGAATGCGCGGTCCCTGGCCGAGCACCCGCGGGCGCGCGCGCTGCAGGCGGATCTGTCGGCGTATGGGACACGCCTCGCCGATCCGGTGGATCCGGTGGTCCGGGTCATCCGGAGCGCCGCTGAGCAGGCCGCGAGCTCGCCGGCCAGGCTCCGCGTCCGCGTGCGCGCGGACCGACCGCTGGCCCCGTCGGCGCGCATCGCGTTTTCGCAGCAACTCGCGATCTCTGGCCGCGACGGCCAGCTCCTCGTCGACCATGACGGCGCGCCTCTGCGGCCCGGTCCGCTCTGGCGGTCGGACGCCGGCGGGCTGGTCCCGGCCGTACCCCGCCCTCCAGACGCGGTGATCGACGGCGTGCGCGAGCTCGCCTGCAGCGCGTTCGCGTGGGACGCGTGGTGCGCGCGAGCGCTCGAGATCTCCTCCACGTTCGACCTGGCCAGCGCAGCGCGCCTGGTCGATGCCATGGCGCACCCGCCTGCGCCGCCGTCTCGCGATCACGAGCCGGTGTTGTGGGTCCATGCGTTCCAGGTCGCGGCGGCCGTCCTGACCGCCCTTGGGCCCGAGCCGCCCCTCGTGCGAAAGGAACGCCTCTGCTCGCTGCTCGCCGGCACGGACGACTGGAGCGCGGCCGCGGCGCTGCTCGGCCTGCGCGCGCTGGCCAGCGCATGCACGGAGCTTCGCGGAGCGGTGCTGGAGCGGGCAGCGCTGTTGCTCCCCTCCGAGGGGGAGCCCCTGCCGCCGTCCTCGCGCGCGCTCGCCGTCCTCGGCTGCGAGCTCGCCGCTGGTGAAGAGCGGCGAAGATTCCTCCGTCTGCGGGCCAGGGTCGTCGCCGAGCTCCTGGCGTCGAACGGGTGAGCGCCGAAGGCGAGCCTTGCAGACATCCAGCCGGTGCCGCCCCGGCAGGCGACACAGACGGGCCTTACAAACGAGCGAGCCGTCCCTCGTCGAGCAGCACCCAGGGGGCTGAAGCCGAGTATGCCTCGGTCCCGGCGACCGGCAGGCCCGGCGCGTCCGTGAGCTGATCGAGCCCCTCGTCTCGGAGCCGCGTCCCACGCTCGGTGAGACGATACACCTCCGAGAGCAAGGGGTAACCAGAATTGCGCGGCTTCGGACCGGGCGCGCGCTCCACGGCCGCGCTCGAATCATGGTCTGCCCAGCGTTCCAGCCGCTGTGGCAAGAACAGATCGCCCGTGCAGGAGAGGAGATGCCACAGGTGCATTCGCGTCTCCGATTCATGGACCGCCAAGGCCAAGGCGGTCTGCCACTCAGACGAGAGGAGCGTGAAGACGATCTCGTCAAGTCTGCTGAGACGAAGCCCTCCTTGTGCCGTCTTCCTCGGGAAGAAGCGCGATAGGAGCGTCCACAAGGGGGCCAGCTCCACGAATCCTTCGACACCAGCGATGCAGCGCTCGACGAACGGCAGGGGGTCCTCATCGACGTAGCCATCCCAGAGGCGGACGGCATGATCGTAGCGTTCGGCCGACCATGGTTGCGCCTCGTCGAGACGGGCCAGCAGGATCTCGTCCGGGTGGTCCGACACCGACTCGGAACAGGTAAACGGACGAGCCAAGACCTCCTGGCTGGCCGCGCTCGAGGGTGGAGCTGGCTCAAGATCGAGGACGAGGACGTCGTGGTGCGCGATCCCGAGATGGCGCAACCAGCTACATGCCCTCCACAGGTTCACCCGTTCGTGAAGGCTCGATGATACCCACAAGACGACCGGCGGCTTCCAGGAGACGTCCGACGAGGTGAGCCGATCCCACTTCTCGCCGGAATCATCGACATCCGAAGGTCCTTCGAACGAGGAACGCCACACCTCACGCGCCCGGGTGTGCTCGTTCGGATCCCGGCGGCTCGGTCCGATGATCAGGCAGTCGGACGCACGCACGACGCTCATCGCGCCGAGTTGCACCAGACGCTCTGTCGTGGGCGTGTCGAAGGCAACATGAGTCGCCGCGCGGAGGAGGTTGGATTTTGCCATGGTCAATGATGTCCCCCCAGGCTCGTCGCCGGGTCGTCGCTCAGGGGGCCTGCGCTCCGGCGGGCCCGCCGGCCCGGGTCTTCCGGGGAACATCCTCGGGATGCAGGAACCTCACCGCAAGCTCGGCCGGCTCACGCCCCTCGCAAGCCGCCCCGGGAGGGCCGATCACGCCGCCTCGGTCTCGCGATCGAGGGCGTCGAGGGCGCGCTGGATGCGCGCGACCTCGGCCGCCTCGAAGCAGGGCTCGCCGCATTGCTCGCACACCCATGCGGGGATCGCGTCCCAGCGCACGTGATAGCCGTTGCGGTCCACGCTGAACGGAGCGTGGGAGCGCCTCATCTCGCCTCGACAGCGCATGCACTGCATGATCACTTCCTCTGCCTGAAGCCGGTGGACCACTGATCGGGATGGGGGATGTAGGCCGTGAGGATGGCCAGGTAATCCGGCTTGGGCGCGCAGACGACGTGAACGGGACGGCCGCTGTCCCCGGAGCCCAGCAGCAGGCAGCTATGGCCGCGCACGTCCTCCGGGTAGTCCTCGATCAGCTCGCCCGCCATGATCGCAGCGTGGAGCTCGGCAGGCGAGATCATCCGGCCGGACGGGCTCATCTGGCGCACCGCGTGCGGGAGAAAGAGAAGCCTCTTCGCCGCCGCCGCTCGGACCTGGTCGAGAACGCTGGTATCCACCACGCTGGACCCCCTTCCTGCGGTAGTATGCCCGAAGCCTCGTGGATGCTCCACGCCGAGGTCGTCCGGGGCCCGCACGCTGCACACGGCCGACGTTCCGGATGCCTGCCGGGGCCGCGGGGCCGATCGAGGACGCCGCGGCGCGGCGGGGGGCGTGGCCGGCGGGCGTGGCCGGCAACGACCCGATCCAGGTCGGGGTACCCGGCGCCGCGCCCGCCGGCGTGCGCCTCGACGCCACCCGCCGGCGTGCGCCTCGACGCCACCCGCCGGCGTGCGCCTCGACGCCACCGGCCAGGCCCCGCTGACCCGGGCGGGGCATCCCACGGGCAGCGGCCCCGGCGCACATCGTCCGCCGCCCGCCGCCCGCCGCCCGTGACCCGCGGTCGTCGACGCCCGCCGCCGCGCCGTCGGCTTGATCCGTTCCGTCCAGCCCGCGTAACGTCGCATCGTGCCGATGGTGCAGAAGCGAACCGTTCTCGAACACCTCACCCGCGACGAGCTGATCGCGATCGCCGCCGCGTTCGATGTCCAGGTCACGGACCGGCGGAGCAAGGAGAAGCTGGTGGAGGCCGTGGCGGGCTCCAGGAAGGCCACGCTGGCCGCGGTGCTGCCGTCGTACTCGCGGGACCGGCTGAAGGAGCTCTGCCGGGCGCTGCGCCTCGACGACGGCGGCCGCGAGAAGGCCGTGCTGGTCGCGCGGCTCGCCGGGGGGAAGGCGTCGGAGCCGCCGGCGCCCGCGCGGGCGAACGGGGCGGGGCGGGCGGCGCCCGAGCAGGTCGAGCTGGCCCTCGGGGAGAAGCTGACGATCGACCGGCTCGAACGGCATCTCTGGTCGGCCGCGGACATCCTGCGGGGGTCGATCGACTCGAGCGATTACAAGAACTTCATCTTCGGGCTCCTCTTCCTGAAGCGCCTGAGCGACCGGTTCGACGAGGAGGTCGCGGCGCCCAGGGGCGTGCCGAACGCGAACCCCGAGGACCCCGACGAGCACGACTTCTTCGTGCCGAAGCGGGCCCGGTGGTCGGAGCTGCAGAAGGTCGCGAACCACGTCGGGGAGGCGCTCAACAAGGCGGCGTCGGCGCTGGAAGAGGCGAATCCGCAGCTCGAAGGGGTGCTCAAAGGGATCGACTTCAACGACGAGCGGAAGCTCGGCGACACGGGGCACCGGGAGCTGGCTGGAGCTGCCGCTCCCGCGGGGCCTCGCGCCCGAGCACCGCGGCGCGTACGCGCGGGCGGCGCTGCTCGACTGGTACCGGCGGCGGGCGACGGAGCGCCTGCCCGGGTGGGCGGCGCCCTGGGCGCAGAAGCTCGGCGTGTCGTTCCAGCGCCTCGTCGTGACCGACCAGGCGAAGCGCTGGGGGAGCTGCTCCCGCGGCGTCCTCCGGATCAACTGGCGCATCGTGCAGGCGCCGAGGACGCTTGTCGATTACGTGCTCGCCCACGAGCTCGCGCACCTGATTCACGATCACCACGGGCGGGAGTTCTGGGCCGCGCTCGGCCGGGTGATGCCCGACTACGAGGCGCGGCGGGCCCGCCTGGCGGAGCTCGGGCCAGCGCTGCTGTGGTGACGCCAGAGCGGGCCAGCGCTGCTGTGCTGACGCGGTCGCGCCCGGTGGTCGACCCCTCTCGCCCCGGCGCGCTGCCCCGGGCAGCCCCGCCTGCCTGGGACGATGTGCCCCAGGCGTTCAGCGAGCTCCAGCCTGGGTCGGGCCGCTACGGGGATGGCCTCACCGCATCCGCTGCCTACGCCGCAGGGAGGCCGTCACGCACCGCTGCGGCGCTCTGGCGCCTGCCAGGAAACCCGGACCTGGGCCCATCGAGACGCGCTTGCATCTGGCCACGCCGTCCGAGCGCGCGGTAGTCTTCGCCGCGATGCGGCCCCTGGCCACAGTCCGCGCCAAGAACTTCCGCAGCCTTCGGGATGTGGAGGTGGAGCTCCAGCCGCTGAACGTCCTCGTCGGGCCCAACGCCAGCGGCAAGTCGAACTTTCTCGACCTCATCGCGTTCCTCGGCGATGCCGTTCGCGAGGATCTCCGTCCGGCCATCAAGAGGCGTGGAGGCTTCGAGCATGTCGCCTTCCGAGGCGGTGCGCGTCAGACACAGGCGCGCACGGTCGAGATCACGGTCGAGGCGATCGTCACCCGATATGCGAGCGACAAGGCCCGGGACGCCTACACGCTGCGATTCAGCGAGGGCAAGGTCTTGCGGCGACCGAGTGGCCGGGCGATGGCCGTCCTCCGTCGCGACGAGGAGTTCCGATTCAAAAGGACGCAGGGCAGCGGCCGCCGGCTGACCATCAACGGGACCAAATTCACCGTCTACGACACATCGAAGGACGCACCGCGGAAGGGGAAGCAAAAATCGGAGAACCTGCTCCAGAAGGAGTCGCTCGGCCTCTCCACGCTGCCGCGCCTGGCGCCGGAGCGGGGCGGTGAGCAGGTGGGCAAGATTGCCGACCTCTTCTCGACCTTTCGCGTCTTCGACGTCGATGTGCCGGCAGCTCGGTTGCCGTCAGCGCTCGGACATGGCGAGAAGCTCCAGCCCGACGCCGGCAACCTCGCGGCCTTCCTCCACGAGCTCTCTCGAGATGCGGACCTCTTCCGCGACCTCGAGGACGACGCGCGCGCGATGATCCCGGGGCTCGAGCGCATCCACTTCCGCCCGGTGGGCGGAGCCGAGGAGGCCGTCGCCGTCGAGCTCGAGGAGCGCGCGCTCCGTGGCCGCACCTCGCTCGCCGACGCGTCGTATGGATCCATCCGGGCGCTCGCGCTGCTGGCCATGATCTACGATCCTGCCCCTCCGCGCCTCACCTGCGTCGAGGAGATCGATCACGGGCTCCACCCCTACGTCTTCGACCGGCTGGTCGAGCGGCTGCGTGACGCCTCCTCGCGGACGCAGTTTCTCGTGGTCACCCACTCGCCGGCCCTCGTGAACCGGCTGCGTGCCTCCGAGCTCATCATCTGCGAGCGAGACCAGGAGAGCGGTGAAACGTTGATCCCTGCCGCGGACCCGGAGGAGGTTCGGAAGATCGAGAAGAAGCTGGCGGGGAAGATGGGCCTCGGGGAGCTCTGGTTCAGCGGGACGCTGGGGGGGACGCCTTGAGCCGGCGCACCCGGGACCAGCCCGGGCGTGGCGGCAAGAAGGCTGCGAAGCGCCCTTCTGTCGTGCTGGTCTTCGGGGAGGACGAGAATGATCGGGAGAGCATCAAGATCCTGCTCGAGGCGCTCTGCCCGGCTCTGGCGAGACGCGTCCAGACGCGCCGACACCCGCTGGTGCTGATCAAGGGCGCGCGCCCCGAGGAGGTACCGGAGCGCGCGCAGCGCATCGCGGAGGCCGTCGACGCCGAGCGCGTGCGCGCCGAGGTGAGCTGCGTCTTCGCCCACCAGGATTGCGATGACGTCGAGCCTGCCCACGAGAGGGTGGCCGAGCAGATCGAGTCGGCCCTGCGGGCGGCGGGCTGCGACGCCCACGCCGTCGCGCCGGCATGGGAGATGGAGGCGTGGTGGTTCTTGTGGCCCGACGCGGTGAAGGCCGCGAACCCGAGCTGGCGCAGCCCGATCGATCACGTCGGAAAGAACGTCGGGAGGATCCGGAACGCCAAGGAGGAGCTCAAGCGGCGCGTGGTGCCGAGCGACGTCAAGAGCGGCCAGCGCGGGTTCCGTGGGTATCGCGAGTCCGACGCACCCCGGATCGCCGCCGAGGTGAGCAAGCTGGGTTTGGCCAACGCACCGCAAGCGAGCAGCGGTTCGTACGACCATTTTCGCCGGAGCGCGCGCGCATGCAGCGCGGGCGCTCGCCCAGCGCCCAAGGGCGCTCATCCTTCTCGATCTCGGTGACGTAGATGCCGACGACGAGGCGCAGCGGGCCCGCCTGGCGGAGCTCGGGCCAGCGCTGCTGGGGTGGCGGCAGATCGGGCCAGCGCTGCTGTGGTGACGCGGTCGCTCCCGGTCGTCGCCCCTCCTCCCATCACCCCGGGCCGACGGCTTGACAGCGGCCTCGGTCCGACGGATCCTTGGGGTCGCGGGCCGCTCCGGGCCCGGCTCCTCGCGCCGCCGCCGGCACGGCTCGCGCGAGGGGCGAAGAGGGCGCTGCCCTTCGGCGCGCCGGCGGCGCTCGCGACGTTCGAGATCGCGGGGCGGCTCGCCTGTCTCGTCGTCTCGAGCCCCCATCATCCGCGGCCGTTCCCCCGCGGTCCCCTGGTCGCTCTGGCGGCGCGCGGGCTTCGGGCCGTCCATTGAGTGATCTTCGCGAGCTCGAACGCCGCGAGGTCATCGTGAGCACTGCAACGAGAGATAGCGTGTCGGCGCGACGCGCGCGTCGCCGCGAGCGCGCGGCAAGCCGGCGTGCGAGCGAGCTCTTCCGCTGCGAGATCCGCCATCCGCCGACAGCGTGGGCGGTTGTCCCACGCAGCGCGGACGGCGCAACTGAGCTACGACTGCGGGATGTTCGGTCCAGGGCATCCTCAGTACCGTCCGCCGTCACCGCCTCACTATCCCCCTCCTCAGCCACCGCCGTATTACCCTCCACCGCCGCCCCCTCCGCGGCGTCCGAAACCAGGCCTGCCGCCGGTCGTGATTGTGCTCCTCGTCCTGGGGGGGCTGTTCTCGCTCGGCATGGGCGCCCTCGTCGTGCTCGGCGGCGTGGCGTACGTCGTGGCGAGCGCGACGCCGGAGCACGCCGTCGTCGATGCCGTGCCTTCCGGCGTGTCGACCGCGGACGGCGCCTTGCCCGCGCCGCCCCGGTCGACAAACACCCCGCTTCGTCCCGACCTGGATGCCGATGAGGCGGTGGGCGCAAACCCGTCCAGCGGCGAGCGCGCCACGGGCGATGCTCCGGCGCCCGCCGGCAATCACGGGATGGGCGAGACGCCGACGCCGTCATCGGCGGGCGGGCAGACGCCCACGTCACCGGGCGAGGGCGCCTCGAACGCAGGTTCCAGCAGCGGGAGCGCGACCGGCGGGGTGTCCTGGTGGTGCACGGCGAGCGCGTCCGTGCGCGTCTGCGGCTTCGCGGGCGCCTGCAATTACCAGATGGTGTTCGGCAACGGCGGAGGGAAGGACCGCTTCATGGCATCGCAGCAAGCGAAGCGGGCGTGCGAATCGAGCGCGCGGGCGAAGGGCGCCACGGCCGTCTGCGTCGTGCAGTGCAGCGCTCGCTGACATCGTAGGCGCCGTCGTCGTCGTCGTCGGCCATCGCGACGAGCGCCACGCCCCCCACCGCGGCCATCGCTTCATCGTCGCGTCGGAACCCTGCTTCGCGGCGGGGCCGCCGTCGCGGCCTGTCCGCTCGGACCGTGCTCTCCAGTTGCCGTCGCCCGCGCCCACGGCGAAGAGTCCCACGACCGCGAAGGAAAGCTGCCGCGCTCGGCGGCCGTACATCGCCGGTGTCCTCTTCATCCACGCTGGCGACGCCAAGGCCGCGAGGCCGCGAGGAGGAGTGATTCTTCTTCGGGAGACCTCATGAAAGCACGCGCGAGAACATGCTCTGCTCTCGTCTTCCTGTCCCTGGCGGCGTTGTCCGCGTGCGGCGGCCCGGGCGACGGCCCGGGGGGCAGCAACGTCATTTACGGAGCATGCGAGGAGGTCGCGGCCTGCGGCGGCGATCCGACCGGCTCGTGGACGCTCGACGGCGTGTGCGTCGATCCGTCGCTCTCCGCGGCTCACCTCGAGGACTGCGACGCGAAGTCCGACGCGAGCGGCGTCGAGGTGAGCGGAACCATCGACTTTCATGCCGACGGTACCTTCGTCAGGACCATGACGGCCAAGGGAAGGAGCCGGTCGATCTACCCTCCGGGATGCTCCTTTCTCGAAAGCGGGGCGCTCACATGCGAGGGGCTGAACGACCTCCTGAAGAGGAGTGTGGACCGAGTCGACTCGGACTACGAGTCGGCGGGGTGCGCCGTCGTGGGGGAGAGTTGCGTGTGCGACATGGTCATGTCGGAAACCACCGAGACCGAGACGGGCACCTGGGCGGTCTCCGGTGCCACCTTGACGATCGCGCGCGACGGCCGAGACCCGAGGGGCGAGGCGTTCTGCGCGCAGGGCTCCTCGCTGACGCTCGGCCTGTCGGCGCGGCTCCAGGCGGACGACGTCACCGCCTCGGCGATGTCGAGCTACATGCGGTTCACGAGGCGATGACGCGCGAGGGGCGATGCCCCCCCGACGACTCCACGACCCCGCGCGTGCTGCCCGGGGCGAGCGCCTCGAGCCGCGCCCGCTGCCGGCCGGTCAGCTCCCCGATCGCGCGCACGACGGCGAGGTCCTTCCGCTTCGCCTCGACGATCACCGCCACCTCCCTGCCGCCCGAGGCCTCCTCGATCGCCTCGCAGAAGCGGAGCAGGCCGCGCCCGGTGATGTGCTCGGCGTGCGCGCCCGCCGGCTTGCCCTCCCACTGTTCGCTGTAGTGGAGCTCGGGCACCCGGTCCGCCGGCCAGGTGCCGAGGGCCCCCTCGAGCTCCACCGCGTACGGCGCGCTGCGCGGGTTCGCCGCCCAGTGCAGGTGGTCGAACACGATGGGTACCTCTCCCCCCGTCGCCTCGAGCAGCTCCGGCACCGTCCAGCCGCGCTCGTCGTTCTCCAGCGCGAGCCGCGAGAGCGCCGCCGGCGTGAGCCGCGCGATGCCCTCCCGCAGCCGGACCGCGGTGCTGTCGCGATCGCCGTAGACGCCGCCGCCGTGCAGGGTGATCGAGCCCCGCGCCCCGAGCAGATCCATGACCCAGCCCTGGTCGTTCATGACCGCGAGCGAGTTCAGCACCACCTCCTCGCGCGGCGAGGAGAGCACCACGAACTGGCTCGGATGATTCGACAGGTGCACACAGCACCGCTCGGCCGCGCGCCGGACAGACCGCAGGTCCGGCACCAGCATGCGCGCCCCGGGCGCGATGTCGAGCAGCGGAAAGAGATCGCTGGAGATCCGGTAGGAGAGGAGCCCGAGGCCGGCCGAGTGCACGATAGAGCGCCGGACGTACTCGGCGTTGTACCTGTAGATCGGCGTGAGATCGACCAGCCCCTTCAGGAACCGCCCGAGCTGGGCGGTCTTCATCGAGGGCTCCGGCATCCCGAGCGACAGGCAGGCATAGCCGAGTCGAATCATGACGACAGGGTGTGTCGTCATGGGCTCGCCGGCATCGGGGTTGCAGCGATTTATTCCATGTCCATGTTCGCTGCTGCCGATCAGGATCAGGCCCGCTCGACCGCGCGGGATCTCCTCTGCCGCGCCGGGGCGCGGGGCGCGCGCGTGGCGGTCGTGTACCACGCCGACGCGGACGGGACGTCGGCCGCCGCGCTCGCCTGCTTCGCCGCGCGCGCCCTCGGCGCCGAGGTGGCCACGGCGACGCCGGACAAGGGCGAGAACGTGCACAGCCCGGCGTTCGGCGCGCGCGTGCAGGCGACGGGCGCCGCGCTCGCGGTGGTGCTCGACACCGGATCTCGGCCGGGGCGGCCGTTCGCGATGCCCACGCTGATCGTCGATCATCACCGCGTGGATCCGGCGCAGGCGCCCGAGGTGGAGGCGTTCGTGAGCACGTTCGGGGGCGATCCCATGACCTCGACGAGCGCGCTCACGTACGAGCTCCTCGCGCCGATCGCGCCCGTCGCGCCGCGCGCGTGGCTCGCGGCGCTGGGGCTGCTCGGCGATCTGGGCGACGCCGCGCGCCGCCACCCGCTCGTCGCGGGGGCGGCCCGGGAGCACGGGATCGGGGCGCTGCGCGAGGCGGTCGCGCTGGTGAACGCCGCTGGCCGGTCCGCGGCCCACGACGCGGGCGTCGCGCTCGCGGCGCTGCTCGAGGCCGAGCGCCCCGCGGACCTCGCGCGCGGCGGCGGCGAGGCAGCGGGCCGGCTCCGCGCGCTCCGGCAGGAGGTGGCGGACGCGACCCGGCGCGCCATCCGCGTGCCGCCGCGCGTGCACGGGCGCTGGGCGGTCATCCAGCTCGACGAGCCGTACCGGATCCACGGCCCCGTGGCGAGCGCGTGGACGCGACGGCTCGCCGACCAGATCGTCCTGGTCGCGAACCGGGGCTACGTGCCGGGCCGGGTGCACTTCTCGGTGCGCTCGCGCCGGCCGCTCGATCTGCGGGCGGCGCTGTCCGCGCTCCTGCCCGATGCCGGCCCCGACTTCGCGGCGGGCCACGACCGCGCGACCGGCGGCATCGTCGACGCGGCGGTGTTCGACGAGCTGCTCCGGCGCATCCAGGGCGAGGCCGCGGGCGAAGCGGCGGCGTGAGCGGGGCGGCCGGTCCCACGGGGCGCGGTCGTCGGGGCGAGCAGCGGTGCCAGAGCTCGTCCGTCCCCGCGCGCGGAGAGGAAGCTTCGCGAGGCGAAGCGCCGTGCTGCCGTGAGATCGGCTCGATGTGTCGGTGCTCGATCCTCTCGGTCATGACGACACGAGCGCCAGGACCCATGATCCTTCCGGGCTCGACTCGGGCGCGTCTATCTGACGGCCTCTTGCTGGGCGGGGGGCAGAGCGGTTGTGCGGAGGCATCCATGGCAGCGAGGGGATCGCGCGGGGGCATCCTTGACGCGGCGCATGAGGCGGGCGGCTTCCGGGGCGCGCACGCCGTCGTCCTCGGGGCGGGCATGGCCGGGCTCGTCGCGGCGAGGGTCCTGACAGAGCACTTCGAGCGCGTCACGATCGTGGACCGCGATCACCTCCCGGCCTCGCCAGAGCCCCGGACGAGCGTACCGCAAGGGCGCCACGTCCACGTCCTGCTCGGCGCCGGCCTCGACGTGCTCAGCGGCATGTTCCCGGGAATCGTGGAGGAGATGACCGAAGACGGCGCGCTCCTGCGCGATTTCGGCGAGCAGCTCACCTGGTATCATTCCGGCGTCTGGAAGGTGCAGTTCGCGAGCGGCATCCCGCTCGTCCAGTGTAGCCGTGCGTTCCTGGAGCATCATGTTCGCCAGCGCGTGCGCGCGCTCCGGAACGTCGAGATCCTGGACGAGACGACCGCCTCCGGCCTGCGTCTGAGCGCAGACGGCGCCCGGGTCACCGGCGTTCACGTCGAGCGCCCGGGGAGCGGGTCGGGAGAGCTCCCTGCGGAGCTCGTCGTGGACGCGAGCGGGCGTGGCTCGCGGGCGCCGCAGTGGCTGGAGGCGGCCGGTCATGCGAGGCCACCCGAGAGCAAGGTCGAGATCGACATCGCCTATGTGTCCAGGATCTACCGACCTCCCGAGCGCGACCGGCGCAGGCCGCTGTTCCTGGTCATCTACCCGCGCCCGCCGGAGCAGAAGCGAGCGGGCTTCCTGTGCAGCGTCGAGGGGGGCCTGTGGTATGTGTCCCTCAGCGGCTATCTCCGCGAGCATCCGCCGCTCGACGACGCCGGGTATGTCGCGTTCTCGCGCGCCCTGGCGCGGCCCGAGCTCCACGAGCTCATCAAGGACGCCGAGCCGCTGACCGTCCCGGCGGTCTATCGATTTCCCGCGGACCGGAGGCGCCATTTCGAGCGCATGCACCGCCACCTGGAGGGCTTCCTCGTCCTCGGCGACGCCGCCTGCGTCTTCAACCCGATCTTCGGGCAGGGAATGAGCGTGGCGTGCCTCGGCGCGAGCGCGCTCGCACGCTGCCTCCGCGAGCAGGCGAGGGGAGACGTGCGCGGCCTCGCCCGGTGCTTTCAGCGCGAGCTCGCCTCGGTGACGGATCTGCCGTGGCGGCTGGCCACGACGGAGGATCTGCTGTTCCCCGAGGCGCAGGGCGAGAGGCCGTTCTGGTTCGGCGCCATGAGGTGGTACAATAGAAAGCTCGAGGAGATGTCGGCGTACGACACGGAGATCTACGGTAGGTGGCTGCTCGTCCTGCACCTCATGCGAGGGCTCGGCATCTGCTTCGCACCCTCGGCGATGCGCGCCGTGCTCGGTCACTCCGTCCGGCATGCGCTCATGTCCGCGGCCGACCGCGCGCGCTCTGCGAACGAGCCGCTCCACAGGAGCGATCCGGCGACGCGGGCGCGCCTGACACCCTATTTCGCGCGGATCGCCGGCGATCAGACCGGGGCCACGAGGGCCCCGCGGCCGCGCGCAGGCGAGACCCGCGCATGACGCAGCCAGGGGGACCGAGGATTCGACGCCAGCGGATGCGCGGACGCTTCTTCCCCGAGCTGGCGTAGTCCAATCAACCTTTCTGGCGAGTTACTCGCGGAGCACCCACCCCCTGCTCAGCGCCCCAGGCGTTTGCGGACGGCGCTGCGTACCGGCTCGGGGAGCGTCGCGAGGTAGTCGTCGGGCAGGGCCTGAAGCACCGCATCGGGCAGCGCCGCCACGATCTGCTCGGGCGCGAGCCCTGCGAGGCGCTGCTCGGGCGCGAGCCCTGCGAGGCGCTGCTCGGGCGCGAGCCCTGCGAGGCGCTGCTCGGGCGCGAGCCCTGCGAGGCGCTGCTCCGGCGTCAACGAGTTCAGCAGCTTCTGGATCACCTCGTCGTAATCCTCCATCTCCTGCAACTCCATTCCCACCTCCTGCGAGCCGACCAGCCGCGCCCAGAACTGTCGCCCCTCCGAGGTCCGCTGAGGCTGGTGAGCGAAGGCCCGGAGGTGGTCGTCGTCCTCTTGTTCACAAACGACATCGATCTCTACCACGTAAAGCGAGAACAGCCCGCCGCGCAGCCGCCAGTAGCCTCCGCCCAGATTCTTCCATCGAAGGCCCATCTCGTCCACGT
Organism: Sorangium sp. So ce1036; assembly: GCF_051369805.1. NCBI lineage: Bacteria > Pseudomonadati > Myxococcota > Polyangiales > Polyangiaceae > Sorangium > Sorangium sp. So ce1036. Next base: position 9,367,344 of record NZ_JBBMOX010000001.1, on the reverse strand, counting down.
CCGCGAGCAACGCCGGCGTCCTGGCAGGCACGATCAGCACCGCCCGCAGATCGGAGCGCCGCGAGGGACGGTTCTTCTCGTCGATGCGGCAGAGGTGCACGTAGCTCCAGAGCCGGTCGAGGTCGTCGGTGCGGTAGGGGCGGCCGATGCTCTTCAGCTCGACCACCGTGACGAGCGACAACCGTTGCCAGAGCCGCCGCAGCGTCGTGCGCGGCGAGACGCTCGGCTCCTTCGCGCGGGTCCTGCGGAGCACCATGAAGTCCATCCGCAGCGGCTCGTCCGAGAGGGAGACCTCGTCATGGATCTCGAAATCGGGAGAGCCGTGTCGGCGGAGGTGAATCCCGAACAGGAAGTGCCATGCCGTGCGCCGTTTCGACACGCCCGTTGTGTGTGTCGGATATGCGGGTTGCGCAAGCGAAATGAGGGGCTGTCGCGCGGGGAAAATGATGAGCGTGTCCGTGGGAATTCGCTCTTTTTGAGGCTGGAGCCGGCTCCTCTCTGTAACTTGGGTGAGAGATGTCGATAGAGGCGTTGATTGATGCGGATTTTGAGATGGGAGCTGGCCTCTCCGCGCAACGCGAGCGCGCGTCATCGGCGCGATGGCTGGCGTGAAGTGATCCTGTCGAGATGGGATCCGAGGACTCCGCGCAAGATGGCGTGAGCCCTCTGCTCGCACGCCCACCGGAGCAGGCGAGCCGCGCGAACGAGCCCGCGTGGCGCCGGCGTCGCTCAGTCCCGCCGGTCCAGCCCCACGATGCGGTCGAGCAGCGCGCGGTCGAGGCTCGCCTCCACGGCCGTGGCGAGCCGGTCGTACTCCTCGTGCCGGCCCGGGATCGCCGGCCCGCCCGCGGGCGCAGGGAGCCCTCTCCGCTCGCGCAGGGCCGTGAGCAACGCGCGCCGGAGGCCGTCGTTCTCGAAGATCCCGTGGATCATCGTGCCCACCACCGCGCCGTCCGCCGACACGGCCCCGTCGAGCGCCGCCTCCGCCCTGCCGCTCCGCGTCCGGATCTCGAACGCCGCGGCCGCGCCGCCCGTGCGCTCCACCCGGCCCATGTGGATCTCGTAGCCGGCGAGCTCCTCCTCGGCCGCGCCCGCCGCGCCCAGGAACGAGCCGCCCGCGATCCGCGCCCGGACCTGCGCTGTCGTCTTCGCCCGCTCGAACCGCGTCCACACGTCGAGGAGCCCCAGCCCCCGCGCTTCCCGCTCGGCCGACTCCACGCCCTCCGGGTCCTCGATCGCGCCGCCGAGCATCTGGCAGCCGCCGCAGATCCCGAGCGTCCACCCGCCCTGCCGCGCGCGCGCCGCGACCGCCTCCGCGAGGCCGGTCGCGCGCAGCCATGCGAGATCGGCCATCGTGCTCTTCGTCCCCGGGAGCACGACCAGGTCCGCGCCGCCGATCTCGTCCGGCCGCTCGATGAACCGCACCACCACGTCCCGCTCGTGCTCCAGCGGCTCGACGTCATCGTAGTTCGATATCCGCGGCAGCCGGATCACCGCGATGTCCACCTGCCCGGGCCCCGCCGGGCCCCGCCGCCGCCGGCTCTCCAGAGCCACCGAGTCCTCGTCCGCGATGCGGAGCTGCTTCAGATAAGGCACCACGCCGAGCACCGGCACCCCCGTCCGCTCGGTGAGCATCCCGAGCCCCGGCTCCAGGAGCCGCAGATCCCCGCGGAACTTGTTGATCACGAACGCGGCCACGCGCGCTCGTTCGTCCGGATCGAGCAGCGCCATCGTCCCGACCAGCGCCGCGAACACACCGCCGCGATCGATGTCGCCGGCGAGCAGCACCGGCGCGTCGGCGACCCGCGCGACGTGCATGTTCACGATGTCGCGGTCCTTCAGGTTGATCTCCGCGGGGCTGCCCGCCCCCTCGATCACCACGACGTCGTGCGCCTCGCGCAGCCGGCCCAGCGAGCGGGCGATGATGTCCTTGAGCTCCCCCCGGAATGCGAAGTAGTCGCGCGCGTGGAGGCTCCCGATCGGCTTGCCGAGGACGACCACCTGCGAGCGCGAGTCGCCCTCCGGCTTGAGCAGGATCGGGTTCATGTCGACCGTCGGCGCGACCCGCGCCGCCTCGGCCTGCACCGCCTGCGCCCGGCCGATCTCGCCGCCGTCCAGCGTCGCGAACGAGTTCAGCGCCATGTTCTGCGCCTTGAACGGCGCGACCCGGAGGCCCCGCCGCTGGAACATCCGGCAGAGCGCCGCGCAGAGCAGGCTCTTGCCGACCGAGGACGCGGTGCCCTGCACCATCACCGTGAGCGCTGTCATCGTGAAAGCTCCTCCCAGAAGGCGGCCGCGCCGCCGAGGCCCCCGGCGCCCGCCGCGACCGCCGCGAGCGCTGCGAACAGCAGCGCCGCGAGCACCACGATCCGGCACGCCTCGTCGATGAGCTCCCGCCGGAGCGGCTCGACCGGATCCCCGAGGCGATAGTGCCCGCGCTTCTCGAGCTCGACCCGGAGCAGCCCGGCCATGGCCGCCATCGGCCGGCCGGCGTTCGGGCTCTCGGTGAGGCCGCCGTCGCGCCGCAGCACCGCGAGGCCGCGGCGCACGTCCGCGCCGCGGAGCCAGCCGGCGGCGAGCAGGAAGAGCGCGGTGAGCCGCGCGGGCACGAAGTTCAGCGCGTCGTCGAGCCGCGCCGACGCCTTGCCGAGGTGCTCGTAGCGGCCGTGATAGCCCACCATCGCGTCGAGCGTGTTCACGGCGCGGTAGAAGAGCGCGCCGGGCAGGCCGAACAGGGCGAAGTAGAAGAGCGGCGCGACGAAGCTGTCCGACGCGTTCTCCGCGACCGACTCGATCGACGCGGCGACGAGCGCGGGTTCGTCGAGCTCGGACGGGTCGCGGCTGCAGAGGCTCCGCAGGGCGCCGCGGGCCGCCGGCACGTCGCCGGCCGCGAGGGCGTCGCGCACGCCGAGCGCCGCGTCGCGGAGCGCGCGCAGGGCGAACGTCGGCTTGAGGAGCAGCCCCAAGAGGAGGAACGAGAGGACCGGGTGCGGGGCGATCAGCGCGGCGAGCCCGGCGCCCAGCGCCGCGAACAGGCACGGGACGGCGAGGGCCATGAGCGCGCCGAAGAGCAGCTCCGCCACGCGGCCGCCCGCCGGGGCGCGGCGCTTCAGCGCGTTGATCGCGTTGCCCATCCACACGACCGGATGGACGGCGGCGGGCGGCTCGCCGCAGGCGAGGTCGAGCGCGACCGCCACGAGCAGCGCGGCCGCGGCCGTCATCGCGCGTCCTCGCCCACGACCGCGACCGGGCCGGGGCGCAGGCGCAGGATCGCGCCCATCACGGCCACGTAGAGCTCGCCCGCCGAGCGGCCGAGCCGCTGGTGCGCGCGCCCGGCGACGTCGCGGAACACCCGGCCGAGCCGGCTCTCGGGGACCACGCCCATGCCCACCTCGTTCGAGACGAGGACGACGTGGGGCGAAGCCGCCTCGACGGCGGCGGCGAGCGCCTCGATGCGCTCCTGGATGCGGCCCTCCGGCTCGTCGCGGAGCAGGAGGTTCGACAGCCAGAGCGTGAGGCAGTCGATCACGACGACGTCGACGGCGCCGGAGAGCGCGGCGACGCGCTCCGGCAGCGCGATCGGCTCCTCGAGCGTGGCGAACGCGTCGCCGCGCTCGCGGACGTGGGCGTCGATGCGCGCCCGCATCTCGTCGTCGAACGGCTCGGCGGTCGCGATGAAGGCGCGGCGCTCGCCGAGCGAGCGCGCGAGCGAGAGCGCGAAGGCGCTCTTGCCGGAGCGCACGCCGCCGCCGATGAGGGCGACCCGCCGGGGCGCCGCGCCGTGGCCGCTCATCGCGCCCGCTCCTCCCGGTGCGCGGCGGCGCTCGCCACGAGCCCCTCGGGCACGAGCGGGTTCGAGGCCCAGTGCGCGTGCACATACGAGGCGAGGACGTTGCGCGTCGCGTACCCCTCGCGCGCGACCTGACCGCCCCGCCGGCGCCGGATCGAGTAGGCGTGCTCGATCGGCAAGGGCGCGGCCGCGGAGGCCGGGGCAGGGGGCGCGGAGGCCGGGTCGGGCGGCGGCGGCGGCGGCAGCGGCGGCGGCGCGGAGGCGGGCGCGGCGCGGAGCTCGGAGTAGCGGAACTGATGGCCGCGGAAGCGGAGCCCCGCCGCGCCCAGGATCGTGCGCGCCTGCGTCTCGACCTCGACGTAGCCGAGCGCCTGCAGCTTCTCGCACATGACCGCCTCCGCCGGCACGAGCCCCACCATCGGATGCGCGCGCCCCTCCAGGGTGCGGATCGCCTCGGTCAGGTACATGAGCCCGCCGCACTCGGCGTAGATCGGCCCGCCGCGATCCGCGAACGCGCGGATCTCGGCGCGCAGGGCGGCGTTCCCGGCCAGGCCCTCGGCGTGCGCCTCGGGGTAGCCCCCGCCGAGGTAGAGCCCGTCGACGTCGGGCAGGCGCGCGTCGCGGAGCGGCGAGAACCGCACGATCTCGGCCCCCGCGGCCTCGAGGCGGCGCAGGTTGTCCGCGTAGTAGAAGTGAAAGGCCTCGTCGAACGCGATCCCGAGGCGCGCGCGCGGCCGCGCCCCGGCGCGCGCCCCGCCCGCCGGCGCCGCCGTTCCCGGCGCCTCCGCGGCTCCCGCCGCGTCCCCCATCGCGACCGCGGCCACGGTCGCCGTCTCCGGCAGCTCCCTTGCCCCGCGCGCGATCTCGAGCAGCGCGTCGAGCGCGATCCACGCCTCGGCCTGCGCGCCCCAGTGCTCGAAGCGCGCCTCCGGGAGCGCGGCCTCGTCGGCCGTGCGCAGGCCGAGGTGGCGCTCGGGGAAGCTGTGCGCCTCGTCGCGCGGCAGGCCGCCGAGCACGGGCGGCGAGCGCTGCGCCTGCCGCAGCAGATCGAGGTGGCCGCGGCTGCCGACCTGGTTGCACACGACCGCGGCGACCGAGAGCCCCGGGTCGAACCGCGCGAAGCCCTGCACCAGCGCCGCGAGGCTGCGGGCCATGCCGGACGCGTCGACCACGAGCACGACCGGCGCGCCGAGCCATTTCGCGATCTCCGCCGTGGAGCCCTCCTCGCCGGTCGGGCTCGCGCCGTCGAACAGCCCCATCACGCCCTCGATGAGCGCCACGTCGGCGCCCGCCGCCTCCGCCGCGAACGTCGACAGGACCGCGTCCCGGCCCATCATCCAGCCGTCGAGGTTGTGCGACGTCGCGGCGATCGCGCGCGCGTGGTACGTCGGATCCAGGTAGTCGGGGCCGCACTTGAAGAGGGCGACGCGCAGGCCGCGGGCGCGGAGCGCGCGCGCGATCGCCACCGTGGCGGTCGTCTTCCCCACGCCGCTCGCGGTGCCGGCGACGACCAGCCGGGGGATGGACCGGGACCTCGGGGACATCAGAAATCGACTCCGATCTGGGCCTTTTGTCCCTGGTCGAACGGGTGCTTCACCGACCGCATCTCCGTCACGAGGTCGGCCAGCGCGACGAGCTCGTCCGGCGCGTTCCGGCCGGTGATCACGACGTGCACGTGCGCGGGCCGCGCGCGCAGCGCCGCGAGCAGCTCGTCCTGGGCGACGAAGCCGTAATTGAGCGCATACGTGATCTCGTCGAGCACGACGATGTCCTGCTCGCCGCTCCCGATGAGCGCCATGGCCTCCTGGAACGCGCCGCGCGCCGCCGCCTTGTCCCGGGAGAGGTCGTCGCTCTCCCACGTGAAGCCGCGCCCCATGACGAGGAAGGTGAGGCCGGGGATCGTCTCGGCGAACAGCCGCTCTCCCGTCTTCCACTTCCCCTTGATGAACTGCACCACGGCGACGCGCATGCCGCGGCCGAGCGCGCGGAACACCATCCCGAGCGCGGCCGTGGTCTTGCCCTTGCCGTGGCCGGTATAGACGATGACGAGCCCTCGCCTCGACGGCGCGCCCGAGGCGCCCTGCGCGCCCGCCCCCGAGCCTTCTTCCGCGCTCACGAACCCTCCTCGGCCGGGCGCGGGGCCCGGGGCTTCTCCGCCTTGCGGAACCGGTGGCTGAACTCCGGATCATAGAGCCGCGAGTCGGCGAAATCCGTGGACGTGAGCACGCGGCCCACCAGGATCATCGACTGGCTCTTGATCCCCTCGGCGCGCACCTTCTCGCGGATGTCGGCGAGCGTGCCCCTCACGATCTTCTGATCGGGGCAGCTCGCCTTGTGCACCACCGCGACCGGGCAATCGGCGCCATAGGCCGGGATGAGCTGCGCCGTCACGTCCTTGAGCAGCGTGATGCTCAGGAAGAGGCAGAGCGTCGCCTGGTGCTTCGCGAGCTCCTCGAGCCGCTCGGCCTGTGGCACCGGCGTGCGCCCCTCGGCGCGCGTCAGGATGACGGTCTGCGAGAGCTCGGGCAGCGTGAGCTCTCGCCCGAGCGCCGCCGCCGCCGCGGTGAACGACGAGACGCCCGGGATGATCTCGTACGGGATCCCGAGCGCATCCATCCGCCGCATCTGCTCGGCGGTCGACCCGAACAGGAGCGGATCGCCCGTGTGCACGCGCGCCACGTCGTGGCCCGCGTCCCTCGCCTCGACGAAGACCTCCACGATCTGATCGAGGGTCATGCCGGACGAGTCGATGACCCGCGCGTCCGGCCGGGCGGACGCGACGATCTCCCGCGGGACGAGGGAGCCTGTGTACATGACGACGGGGCAGCGGGCGACGAGCCCGGCGCCGCGCACCGTGATGAGCCCGGGATCGCCCGGGCCCGCGCCGATGATGTAGACGCGCATGGGGGTTCTCTCTTCGTTTCGTGCGTCGGATAAGCCGAACGTTATTCGCCCGAGGGGTGCACTGCATCTGCCAGGACGACCACCGGAACGCCTGCAAACGAGCTCAGCCGGACATCGTTCGTGATGAACGCGTCCACGCCGGCGAGGCGGGCCGTCGCGAGCTGAATGGCGTCAGGAGAACGGAACCGGTAGCGCGCCCGGATCCGGGCAGCCTCTTCGAGCACCGCTCGGTCGATGGGGTGGAGGGACAGCGACTCACTGTCGAGCAGCAGGCGGCGGTACGCATTCGCGAGATCCTCACGTTGCTCGGCCAGGGGGCGTACCAGCACCTCGAGCAAGGTGAGCTCGGACGAGACGCCCGCCATGCGTCCTTCATCGAGCGACACGAACAGGGGCTCCACGATCGGCCCGAAGACGGGGTGGTCTTCCATGAAATAGATGAATGCGGCGGTATCGATGGCGATGCGCGAGGCCCCGGCGAGCTTGGCGATCATCGATCCCACTCGTCCCGCATCGCGTCCACGTACGCCTGAGCGTCCTCCCCGCGCCAGAGCTCGCGGCCAAGCCCCTTGAGGTCGAGCAGCCTTCCCTTCGGCTCGCCGCGGTCCTTGCGGACGGGCTCGCTCCGCCCCACGTCCCGCAGGTAGACGAGGAACCGGCGCGCAACCTGGACCTCACCTTCCGGCAGCTCGTCCACCAGGCGATGCAGGTCGTCGCGTCTCTCCTTCTCGGTCGCGGTGGGCATGGACTGATCCTAGCACTGTGAGGGGAAGACATCCTGAGATCGTGGCGTCCGCAACATCGCTCGGCCGGCTCTTGCACCTGCCCGGCTGTTCTCGACAGGGATGCGCCGGGCGTGGCACTCACGGGAAAGTGTCCAGGTCGACCCTAGAGGCAGCGAAGGACGGTGTCGCGCACGACCTGCCAGATGGGGTCGGGGATCTCGCCGAGCCAGCGCGCGTCGCGCTCCTCGGGCCCGGGCTCCTCGAGCGGGTCGTCGGGGCTCCACACGAGACGAAAGAGCCGGTCGCTCACCGAGCCGTTCCGCTCGATGAGGAAGCGCCGCGCGAGCCGCCGCGCGAGCTCCTCGCCCTCGACGCCGAGCAGCAGCACCGGCGGCGCGACCGTCACCTCCCGGAGCGGCGTCAGCCGGACATACGGCGTCTTCAGCGCGTCGATCTCGCCCGGCGGCTCGAACCCGGCCGCCCGGAAGTCGCACGGCACCTTCGTGTTGCCGACGAGGTAATAGGCCCCCTCGGTCTCGGCGAGCAGCGCGCCCGCCAGCCGTCCCACGCGCGCCATCAGGCCTCCTCCGCGGCGGCGCGCTCGTCCGCGACGACCAGCGTGCGCCCCGGCGTCTGCCCCGGGAGCGCGTCCCCATCCCACGTGTACTTGTTGGTATATCCGCGCGGCGTGACCATGTATCCCTCGAACAGGAAGGTGTTGCTCGACCCGATGAGCACCGTGGTCAGCATCCCGATCTCGTACTCCAGGAAGTGATCGAGATCCGTGAGCACGACGTTCTCCAGCTTGCGGTAGGCGCTCTTCACCAGCGCGACCGGCGTCGTGCCCGCGCGGTGCGCGGCGATGATCTCCTGGGCCCGGACGATCTGGCGCGTGCGCCGGCCGCTCGCCGGGTTGTAGAGGCCGATGACGAAGTCCGCCGCCGCGGCGGCCTCGATCCGCCGCTCGATGACGGGCCACGGGGTCAACAGATCCGAGAGCGAGATGGCGCAGAAGTCGTGCCCGAGCGGCGCGCCGACGAGCGACGCGCACGCGTTGAGCGCCGTCATGCCGGGCACGAGGCGCAGCTCGGGCGAGTCGCCCCGCCGCCAGCCGATCTCCTGGAGCACCTGGAACACGAGCCCGGCCATGCCGTACACGCCCGCGTCGCCCGACGAGATGATCGCGACGCGCGCCCCGGCCCGCGCCCGCTCCACCGCCGCGCGCGCCCGGCCGATCTCCTCGGTCATGCCCGTCTTGATCACCTCCTTGCCCTCGATGAGGCGCTTCACGAGCCGGATGTAGGTCGTGTACCCCACGATGAGGTCCGCCTCGGCGATCGCCCGGAGGGCCGCGGGGGAGGTGTGCTCCTCGGCGCCCGGGCCGATCCCGACGATCGACAGGATTCCTTGCTCAGCCATGGCTCTCCTCGACGTTGCGCTTCTCGAACGGGATGCGCGCCACGGCGAGCGTCATGGACCGGCCCACGCCCTCCTCCGTGTACGCGCGCTTCGGCGCGAGCAGCCGCGCGGCGCCCGCCGCCCTGAGCGCCGCGGGCTCGGCGACGCCCCGGGCGCCGACGTGCTTCTTCACGGTCTCCGACGGGTTCTCGATCCCCTCGGTCCGGTCGAGCTCCTCGGCCGTGAACGTGACGAGCGGCCACCCCCGCCGCGCCGACAGCGCGAGCAGCGCCTCCTCGTCGGCCTTCTTGTCGATCGTCGCGATCGCCTTCACCGACCTCGCCGAGAGGCCGTGCTCCGCGAGGAGCCGCTCGACGCCGCGCTCCACCATGGCGAGCGGCGCCCCGCGGTCGCAGCCGAGGCCGAGGACGAGGCTCTTCGGGCGGTAGACCACGGCGCGCTCCAGGTGCGCGGGGTGCGAGCGCGACAGGTCCCGGTCGGTCGCGATGAGCAGGATCTCCCAGGCGTCCGGGTCCACGCCGTCGAGCGACGTCGCGTAGCGCACCCCCGGCGGCAGCGGCGTCCCCTCGGGCCAGAACGACGGCTCCCCGGTCTCCTGGACGAACAGCACGGGCGCGGCGTTCACGACCGCGGCGCAGCCGCGCGTCACGTTGCGATCCGGATCGTCGAGGGTCCACCCGAGCTCCCGGCCGAGGATGTCGACCGTCAGCGTGCCGAGCGCGTCGGACGCCGTGGTCACGACCGGCTGCGCGCCGAGCAGCGCGGCCACCCGCTCGGTGAACGCGTTGCCCCGGCCGACGTGGCCGGAGAGCACGCAGATCGAGAAGCGGGCGGCGTCGTCCACGCACACGACCGCCGGGTCGACCTTCTTGTTCTTGAGCAGCGGCGCGATCATGCGCACCACGGCGCCGACGCTGATCACGAAGACGTGGCAGTCGTAGGCCGTGAACGCCTCGGTGAGCAGCGGCCCCATCGGCAGCGGGAGCGGCCTCGCGCCCTCCGGCGCCTCGCCGAACAGCTTCTGCGACACGTAGAGATCCGCGCCCGGGAGGCCCGGGACGAGCCGGCGCGCGATGTCGATCCCGTGGCGCGTGATGGCGTAAACGGCGTACGGCTTGCGCGCGGCGCTCATGCTCCCTCCGGCTCGTTAACTGTATTTACAAATCCGCCCGGCGGCGACGCCTCGGCCTCCCCGACGAGCAGCCCGCTCCGCTCCCCGCGCGTGACCACCACCATGGCGAAGCAGTCGCCCCGCTCGCCCTGCGCGGCCCTGAGGTCCCGCACGATCCGCTGCTCGGGCATCGTCGCCTTCGAGACGAACACCGCCCGATCGAGCAGGCCCGCGCGCGTGAGCGCCTCGATCACCTTCGGCATCTCCGGGCCGATCTTCATCAGGACCACGGTGTCGAAGCGCGTGAGGACGTCGGTCAGGTCGTCGACGCCGTACGTGGCCGGGAGGATGGCGATCCGCTCCTGCCCGTCGGCGAGCGACACCCCGCTCACGGCCGGGACCGCCGTCACCGAGGTGACGCCGGGGACGACCTCGACCTCGAGACCGGGGAAGCGGCGGAGCGACTCGCGGCGGACGTAGACGAACGTGCTGAAGAGCGAGGGATCGCCCTCGGTGGCGAACGCGACCGAGAGGCCGCGCGACAGCCGCTCGCCGATCTTCTCGACCGCCGCGTCGACGTAGGGGCGGACCCGCTCCGGGTCCTTGCTCATGGGGAAGGTGAGGAGCAGCCGCTCCTGCTGCGGCCGGGCGCTCCCTTTGCCGATCACCGGCTCGAGGATCCGGTACGCCATCGACGCGCCGAAATCCGAGCTGCGCGGGAGCGCGAGCACGTCCGCGCCCTCCAGCACGCGCACCGCGCGCAGCGTGAGCAGATCCGGCGCGCCGGGGCCGACCCCCACGCCGTACAGCCTGCCGAGGCCGCTCATGACGCCTCCGGGGAGGGCTTCGCGCCCCTCGCGCCCTTCGCCTCGGGCGGCGCAGGCGGGTCCGCCGCCCCCGCCTCCGCCGGCCGGGTCGCGGCGAAGATGTGGATCGGGTTCAGCGCCTCGTAGCGCGTGTACCGCGCGAGCGGCACGCCGCGCGAGACCGACAGGAGCGTGACCTCGGGGTCGAGCCCTCGCGCCCTCAGCGCGCGGTACGTCTCGGCGACGTTCTCCAGCGTGATGGCGTTGACCACGAGCCGGCCGCCCGGCCGCAGCCGGTCGAGCGCCGTGGCGAGGATCTCCTCCATGCTCCCCTTGCTCCCGCCGACGAAGACCGCGTCCGGGGCCTCGAGCGCCGCGAGCGCCTCGGGCGCGCGGCCCGCGACGACGCGCACGTTGTCGACCCCGTGCGCGCGGACGTTGTCCCGGCAGATCTCCACGCCCTCCGGGTCGACCTCGACCGCGTAGACGCGCCCGAGCGGGCAGAGCATCGCCGCCTCGATCGAGACCGAGCCCGAGCCGGCGCCGATGTCCCAGACCACGGCGTCGGGGCGGAGCGCCATCGCGGCGATGGAGAGCGTCCGCACCTCGCGCTTGGTGATCAGGCCGTTCTTCGGCATGCGCTTGGCGAAGGCGTCCTCGTGCAGGTAGGGGATCTGGGGCGGCGGCCGCCACGCCGGGTCGCTCCGGAGGAGCAGGAGCACGTTGAGCGGCCCGATGTCGTCGCACGCCGCGAGCGCGTCGAGCTCGAACGCGCGCACGCGCTCGCCCGCGCCCGCGAGGCGCTCGCAGACCCACGCCCTCCAGCCCGCGTCGCCGTGCTCGAGGAGCCGCGCCGCGAGCCGGGCCGGGCCGTTCTCCCGGTCGGTCAGCACCGCGACCTTGGACAGCCGCCGGAGGCGCGTCGCGAACCCCTCGGGCGAGCGGCCGTGGACCGAGACGAACGCGGCGTCGTCCCACGCGATCCCCGTCCGCGCGAACGCCCACTGGACCGAGCTCAGGCTCGGGAGGATCTCGACGTGCTCGGCGCCGAGCTTCTTCACCACGAGCGCGCCGATCCCGAAGAACAGCGGGTCGCCCGAGGCGAGGATGCACACGTTGTGCTCGGCCGACAGGCGCTCCACGCGCTCGAGCACCGCGGACAGGCCGCCTTTCAGGGCGATCTTCTCGCCGCGGAACTGCGGGAAGAACTCGAGGTGCCGCTCGCCCCCCACGAGCACCTCGGCCCGCGCGACGGCGGACGCTGCGCGGCTCGACAGGCTGGCGCACCCGTCGTCGCCGAGGCCGACGACGGTGACGGCGCGGCGCGCGCTCATCGCGCGGCCCCCGCGGGCTGCGCCGGACCGGCCGAGGGCGCCGGGGCGGCCGAGTCCGCCGACAGGAGCAGCAGCGCGTGCACGATCGCGACCGCGATCGGGCTCCCGCCCTTGCGCCCGCGCGCCACGATGGAGGGGAGCCCCGACTCGAGCAGCGCCTCCTTCGACTCGGCCGCGGACACGAAGCCGACCGGCACCCCGATCACGAGCGCCGGCCGCGCGCCCTCCTCCTGGGCGAGCCGCACGACCTCGAGCAGCGCGGTCGGCGCGTTGCCGATCGCGACGATCGCCCCGTCGAGCAGCCCGAGCCGGTGCGCCTTGCGCATCGCCTCGATCGCGCGGGTCGAGCCCTTCGCCGACGCGGCCTCGATCACGTCGTCGTCCGAGATGAAGCCATGGATCTTGCAGCCGTACGACGCGAGCCGCTGCTCGTTCAGGCCGACGCCGATCATCTTCACGTCCACGAGGACCGGCGCGCCGCCCCGGAGCGCCGCGACGCCGCGCGCGATCGCCTCCGGGTGCAGCCGCATCAGCGACCTGAACTCGAAGTCCGCGGTCGCGTGGATCACCCGGCGGACGATCTGCCACTCCGCGTCCGGGAACCCGTGGTCGCCGGCCTCTTCATCGATGATCGCGAAGCTCCTGTCCTCGATGCGCCGGCCGAGCGCGGTCATCTGCCGCATGTCGTTCACCGCGCGCGCGTCTTCACCGATCCTGGCACCGCTCATCGCTCCTCCGCTCTGTCTACGCCGGCGGCGCCTGCCTCGGCCGGGTACCGGCCGAGGAGCGCCCCGTTGAAATCGACCAGGCAGGCGTGCACCTCGAGGGCGCCGCCCGCGTGACGCGAGGTGTGCTCGACGACCCGCCGGCAGATCCCCCCGGGCACGCCGGCGAGCCCCTCGCGCTGGCACAGCTCGAGCACGTGCCGCGCGGTGTTCGCCTGCCGGATCTCGGCGGCGATCTCCGGCCGCGCGCCGAGCTCCTCGGCGATCTGCGCGAGCAGCTCCATGCTCACCTCGGAGCCGGCGGCGTGCGTCATCATCTTGCCGTCGGCCATCTTCGAGAGCTTGCCCATCATCCCGACGATGATCGCGCGCGCGATCCGCCGCCGCGCCGCGTGCCGGACGCCGGTGCCGATGAAGTCGCCCACCTGGATGAACGCGTCCTCCGGGAGATGGGGGTAAAGCTTCATCGCGTAGGCCTCGGACTTGCCGCCGGTCGTCAGCACGAGCGTGTCCACGCCGCGCTCGGACGCGACGTCGATCGCCTGCACCACGCTCGCGCGGAAGGCGGCGGTCGAGTACGGCTTCACGATCCCGGTCGTCCCGAGGATCGAGATCCCGCCGAGGAGCCCGAGCCGCGCGTTGGTCGTCTCCCTGGCCATCTCCTCGCCCCGCGGCACGCTGATCGTGACCGTGGCCCCGGCGAAGCCCGAGCCGCCGAGCTCCTCCAGGACCATCTCGGTGATGTTGCGGCGCGGCACGGGGTTCACCGCCGGCCCGCCGACCGGCAGCCCGAGCCCCGGCTTGGTGACGACCGCGACCCCGGCGCCGCCGCGGATCTCGACGCCCGGCTCGCGGCGGAGCTCGACCTCGGCGACCAGCTCCGCGCCGTGGGTGCAGTCGGGATCGTCGCCCGCGTCCTTGATGACGCTGCACGTGGCGCGCGGCCCGTCGCGGTCGCAGCGGTGCAGGGGGAACGTCACCCGCTGGCCGTTGGGCAGGGTCGTCTCGATGGCGTCGACCGGCGCGCCGCGCACGAGCACGCGCGCGGCCGCCTTCGCCGCGGCGGCCGCGCAGGCGCCCGTCGTGAACCCCTCGCGCTGCCCTTTCGGGTCTCTCGGCCGGATCTCCGTCATCCTCGATCCTGAGCGATCACGCCGACTTCTTCAGGGGGTTGTTGAAGAAGCTCTCGAGGACCACGCCGCCCTCCGGCGCGCCGAGCGAGACCAGCCGGTCGCGGAGCGGGTAGAGGACGGCGCCGTCGCCCGCGCAGAGGATGGCGTCGCAGGGGCCCGCGGCGAAGAGCTCGCCGGCGATCGCAGCGGCGCGCGCCGGCCGCTCGGGGTGCCCGACCGGGGGGAAGCCCGAGGCGATCGACAGGTGGGCCGCGGCGGGGAGGCGATCCCGGACGAACCGCTCGGAGACGAAGTAGGCGTCGGACTCGACGAGCCAGAGCAGGTCGAGCCGCTCCGCGCCCGCGGCGGCCGCGCCGCGCGCGATCCCGAGCGCGGCGGTGATCCCGGTGTCGGTGGCGACGACGAGCGCGCGCCCGGAGAAGCCGTCCGGGAGCCGCAGCTTGCCCCAGGGGCCGCTCCACTCGAGCTCCCCGCCCACGGCGATGTCGTTGAGCACGTTCGACCCCGGCCCGGCGCCGATCCGCTTGACCGCGATCTCGACGGCGCGCTGCTCGGCGTCGCTCGAGAGCAGCGAGTAGGCCCGCTTGGCGAGCTTGCCGCCGGGCAGGGTGACCCCGGTGTTGATGATCACGTACTGCCCGCCGGCGAAGCCGAGCGCCGCGCCGTCCGCGCGCTCGACGCGGAGCAGCCGGGCGCCCTGGCCGAGCGGCTCCGCGTGGGTGATCCTGATCTTCGCCTTGCCTTGCGTGGTCATGACGTCACTCCTGTCTTCGGGCGTAACGCTGCTGCCGGCGCGGTCGTGCTCGCCGCGTCACAGCTCGCGCGCGTGCCCCGTGGCGTGTTCGCGGCGAGCGGCCCCTTGCGCATCGTAGATTCATGATGGGAAAATTCCCGCGTCTCGCAGCATCGTGCTTACATCGCCTCCGTAATCCTGCCTGGCCTCGATGCGCGCCTCGGGCGCCAGGTCGCGTGCGATTCGCATCGCCTCCAGCAATGTCTTCTTGTCTGCCCAGACTGTGGTGAGCGGCCCGCCCGCGTAAGCAGCGGCGATCTCTTCGATGAACACGTCGTCATTTCGAAAGCGTGCGCAGACGCCGTCGGACGCTTCCTCGACGAGCGCGGCCGACAGTGCTCTCGCGATCTCGGCTGCGATGGAAGCACGCACGCTTGCCTCGAAGCTCGGCGGGCACTCCTGCGGCATCTCATAGGTTTCCCACCACAGCGCGATCGACTCCAGGAGTGTGTGCCCTCCACCGGCTGCGGCGCGCAGCGCATCGTCGTTCCACTGATAACCGTAAATGACGCCTGTCTCGTCGATGTACAGATCGCCGATGCCGTGCCAGTGTCCGACAGGGAGGAGGGGCATGTCTCTCCACCGGACGTGTGGCCAGCTTCCGTCGGTCTCGAGCGTCTTTGCGTGCTCGTCGACTGAATACCGCCCTGTTTCTCTCTGGTGTAGAAGGGCCTGGAAAGTGCCCAGTAGAAGCACTGTTTCGTCTGGCGACGACAGGATGCCACCGAACGCCTCTTCGAGATCGAGCGCCGAGGTGAAGGTCGGCAGCTCCTCGCGCTCCAGTACGTGAAGGAGCGCCTCGCGAGAGCACGTGCGTGCGGGATCGTACAGCATTCCTTCCGTGTCCAGGTAGAGCCGTACGCGCCTCGACATGCGCCTTGTCATGATCTTCGAAGAGGCGCGGAGCGGAGATGTGTGCGTATTCATATGCGCGTCCAACCTGTCGAGCTGTCATGTCGCCATGCACCGAGGTTCTGTTCGGCGAATCCAGCGTGAGCTGCAGGATTGATGCCTCGGTTGCGGCTCGGCTCCCAAGTCGAAGATGGGTGTGCCGGTGGGCTGAAATCAGGGTTGGGACGCGCGGATGATGGCGGTAGTGCAGCGACTACGGCAGGATGAAGTGGGGCCTTGCTTCCGCTGTTGCGCGTGATGGTTCGCCCGTCTTTTCGTGTGATGGTGCACTTCATCCTGCCATCGATATCCACCCAGTCCGCTGGGTGATTGTCGACATACGCGTACGGCTTGAGGCTCGCCCCGATCCCGATCGGCTCCGGGCTGAGGTACTCCCCGGCCTCCGGATCATAGTACCTGTGCCAGTTGCAGTGGAGCCCCGTCTCCTCGTCGGCGTACTGCCCTGGAAGCCGCAGCGGCGTGATTCCCGCCTGCTCTGTCGGCACGTCCCCGTACAGCCCCGCCGCGATCTCCGCGGCGATTCGCCCATCTCCCTCGACCAGCGCCTCGGGGAAGCCGTTCACCCCGTGCACGAAGTACCTGAGCGCCCCCGTCGCGCCGTCGATCTGCGCCAGCGGCAACAGGCTCTCGGGCAGCGTCGCATAGCTCCGCTCCTCCACGACGGGCTCACCCGCCTCCAGCGCCCGCTCGCAGCGCTCGTGCACCAGCACGTCCCCACGCCACGCATACCGGGTCACGCGCTCGACCTTCCCGGCGAGCGCCACGCGCTTCTCGATCCTGCGGCCGAAGGCGTCGTACGCAAAGGTGATCGTCTGCCCCTCCGGCGCTCGCACCTCCAGCAGCCGTCCATCGGCGCTCCATTCGTATCGCCAGACGCGCTCGTCTCCGCCGTCGTGCCCGCTCACGCGCTTCTCGACGACGTCGCCGCGCTCGCTGTACGCATAGCGCACGGTCTCTCGTCCCGTCGTGCGCGTCGTCAACCGCCCTCCAGGCCCGTAGGTCCGCCGCTCGCCCGCCCGCTCGAGATCTCCCGCCGCGGTGAACGCGAACCGCTCTGCCACCTTGCCGGCCTTGCGCCGCTCGAGGACGCGGCCGTTCCCGTCGCGGAGCATCTCTCCCATCTTCCCGCCGAGGTCCTCGTCGGCGCGCAGCAGCCCTGCGGGCGACCACGCATACGCCCGGCGCCAGGTCTCCGGCGCCTCGAGCGGCCCGACCCAGGCGGGCTCACCGGGCTCGACGCGCGGCGCTGTCGGTTTGCCAAGCACGCGCTGCCGCGCCATCAGCCCCTCGGCGTTGACCTCGGTAGCGATCTTTCCGCCGCCGGGCAGGAGCCGCTCGACCTCGTAGCCCCCTGCATCGTACGTGAAGCGCAGCGGCTCGCCCTGGTCGCCCACCCGCACCGCGACCGGCCGCCCCATCACGTCACGTTGCACGCTCAGGTCACCGCCCGATCCGCGCACGCAAACGGCCTTGCCCATCACGTCGTAGGTCCACGCGAAGGCCGCGAGCACCTCGCCACCCCGCCGCGTCGCCTCGGTGAGCACCCGGCCGCGCGCATCGTAGGTGTACGCGCATTCGACGTCGCCGCTTGCCGCGCGCTCGAGCCTCCCGAGGGGATCGTAGTCGAACACATCCTCGCGCCCATCCGAGGTGCTGCGCTTGACGATCCTTCCGAGCGCGTCGTACTCGACGTCGACCGCGGCGAGGCCGCACCGGATCCGCGTGATCCTGCCCTGCAGATCGAGCCGGTAGTCGATCTCCCGCCGATCGAAGGTCCGCTCGCCGGTGATGCGCCCCTCGCCATCGCGCTCGATCCGGTGCTCCTCGCCCGCCTCGTTGACCGTGCGCACCAGGTCCTGCTCGCGATCGTAGCGGTACCGGACCTTGGTCCCATCAGGCCGCACCAGCTCGGTGACCATGTGGAACCCGCCCCAGCGCAGCGTGGTCGTGCGCCCGTCGGCGTCCGTGATCCTGCTCAGGTTCCCGTCGGCGTCGAAGTCGTACCGCGTCACCGCGCCACCGGGCCCGAACACCGCGCAGAGTCTGCCGCAGGCGTCGTAGGCGAAGCGGGTCTCGTTCCCCCGCGCGTCGGTGAAGCCCATCACCCGGCCGAGGAAGTCGTGGCGGATGCGCCGCTCGCTGCCGTCGGGCTCGACGACGCGCACGCGGTTTCCGAGCGCGTCGTACTCCATGCGCGTCTGTCCGCCGTTGGGCAAAGTCGCGCCTGTGAGCAAGCCGCGGCTGTCGTACGCGAAGCCCACGACGAAGCCCGCGTCGTCGTGGACGGCGACCACGTTGCCGCGCGCGTCGCGCTCGTAGCGCGCGGCGCCGCCGAGCGCGTCGGTCACGGCCGAGACGAAGCCGCGCGCGTCGTGCTCGTAGCAGGTGCGGTTGCCCATGGGGTCGATCTCGGCCACGAGCCGCCCCTCGGCGTCGCGCTCCCAGTGGAAGACGTGTCGTAGCGCATCCTCGTACTCGAGCAGCGCGCCCGCGTCGTCGTAGCGGAAGGTGTGCACGCCGCTGCCGCCGCCCCAGACCATCCTGTCGAGCTTGCCGAAGGCGTTGCCGTCGACGCGGCGGATGGCGCGCGAGGTGATCACCTCCGTGAGCGCGCCGCCGTGATGCTCGACCTTCACGTGCAGGAACCCCTTCGCCCGCGAGCCGTCGCTCAGCGTCTCCGGCGCGCCGTCATCGAGCGCGTCGTTGCCCATGTTGGGGATGGGAGCTGTTCGTGCCATTCGCGTATGCTCGATTACGAGATGCGCCGGTCGCAAGCCGGTGCGGTAGCAACTCGTTGGCCCGTGCGTCCCCACGGGCGGCTGCACGCCGGGGCGCGTCCCCCCACGAGCGGCTGCACGCCGGAGGGCGTCCCCCCACGGGCGGCCGCACGCCGGAGGGCGTCCCCCCACGCGCGGCCGCACGCCGGAGGGCGTCCCCCCACGGGCGGCTGCACGCCGGGGCGCGTCCCCCCACGCGCGCCGGCCCGCCGGAGCGCGTCGGCGACGCGGCGGCGGTCCCCCGAGGCGCGTCGGCGACGCGGCGACGCGTGCGGGCGGCGGCCGATGTCCACCTCTTCGCTGTGCACGTCGGACCTCACTCCGCCGGGTAGATCTCGTGCACGAAGTCGTGCATCTCCTCGAGCTCGCGGTAGAGGCGCGCGAGCCCGTCGACCTGGGCGCGCAGGTCGAGCTCGACCTGCTTCGTCAGGATGAGCAGCGACCTGAGGTACGCGAGCTTCGCGTCGCCCGCCGGCGTCCGCGCGACCTTCTCCTGGAGCTCCGAGAGCGACCCCTCGAACAGCCGCGAGAGGCTCCGGAGATCCCCGGCGCGCAGCATCGCCGAGATCGGCCCCGGCGCCTCCGCCGCGGGGCCGAGCTCCGCGAGCTCGTGCGCGCGCTCCCCGGGATCGTCGATGCCCAGGATGTTCATGAGCCCAAGGCGCAGCGCTGCGATTTCATGACATGCCATGTCGGTCCTCTCCTGCTCATCCCTCATTGCATGATGTCGTCGACGAGCCGCGCCACCAGGCGATCGCCGAGCAGGTGCTCCTCCACGACGTCCCTGGCGTCCTCCTCGCGGACGCCCCGGTACCAGACCCCGTCGGGGTAGACGGCGACCGTCGGCCCCTCGCCGCAGCGGCCCATGCACGACGTCCGCGTCACGCGGATCTCCCGCTGCTGGCCGGCCTGCTTCACGCGCCGGCGCAGCGCCTCGAGCAAGGCCAGGCTGCCGCGATCCACGCAGTCGGCGTTGCCGCAGACCAGGACGTGCTTGCGCAGCGAGCGGTGCGCGTGCGGGTGGTTCGACGCCTGCGTGTGCGTCAGCGTGTGGCGCACGCTGTAGAGCATCGCCTTGAGCCCGCCGACCTCCCGCGCGAGCCCGGGCAGCGCCGTGCGGTACATGCACGTGTCGCACGGCAGCGGCGCCTCGCCGGCGAGCGCCTGGCGCGCGCGCTCGTCGATGAGCCCGTAGAGCGCGCCCGACCGGCCGAGGTGCGGCGCGAGCGCCGCGCGGATCCACGGGTACGTCGCCGCGAAGCGCTCGACCTGCCCGGCCAGCTTCGTCATGAGCCGCCCCGCGAACAGGAAGTACGGCAGCACCACGACGCGCTCGGGCCGCTGGCGCGCCACGCGCTCGAGCGTCTCCTCGACCGACGGCCGCGTGACGCCGATGAACGTCGGCTCGACCAGGGAGAGCCCCCGGCCCTCGCCGATGAGGCGCGCCATCTTGCAGTGATCGCCGTTCGCGTCCGGATCGCTCGACCCGCGCCCGACCACGACGAGCGCGGTCCTGGCCCGGGCCGCCGGGTCGTCCGGCAGGGCGGCCGCGGCGCGCTCGAACGCGAGCTCCGCGAGCGCCGGGTGCACGCCGAGGTGGCGCGCCGCCGAGAAGCGCACGCCCGGGAACGCGGCCCGCGCCCTCTCCAGCGCGAGCGGGATGTCGTTCTTCACGTGGCCCGCCGCGTACAGGAACAGCGGCACCACCGCCACCCGGGCGACCTCTGCCGCGAGCGCCGCGAGCGCGTCGTCGAGGTACGGCGTCGCGAGCTCGATGTACCCGTGCCGCACGAGCACGTCGGGCCGCGCCGCGCGGTAGTCGGCCACGAGCGCCTCGAGCTCGGCGTTCGACGCGGCGTCCCGGCTACCGTGGCCGATCAGCAGCAGACCGGTGTCATGCATCCGAGCGCCTCCTCCAGGGTGAGCGGGAGCCCCGCCCGGCCGCCCAGGCCGGCGCGCGGCTCGGCCGCGGCCATCCGGGTCCAGAGCTCCGCGACCCACGGCCGCCGCATCCGCGCCCGCTCGAGCAGCTCCCCGCGGCCGAACACCTCCCGCGGCGGGCCGTCCGCGAGGACCCGCCCGTCGCCGAGCAGGACGACGCGATCGCAGAGCAGCGGCACGAGGTCGACGGCGTGCGTCGCGACGACCAGCGTGGTCCCCCGCTCCGCCGAGAGCGCGCGCAGCGTCCGGCACAGGGCGAGCTCGCCGGCGGGGTCGAGGCCCGCGGTCGGCTCGTCGAGGAGCAGCACGCGCGGCTGCATCGCGAGCATCCCGGCGATGCACGCGCGCTTGCGCTCCCCGAAGCTCAGCGCCTCGATGGCCCGGCCCTCGAGGTGCGCGAGCTCCACGGCGGCGAGCGCCGCCCCGGCGCGGCGCCGCGCCTCGCCGTCGGAGAGGCCGAGGTTCCGCGGGCCGAACAGGACGTCGTCGAGCAGCGTGGCGCCGAGGAGCTGGTCGTCCGGGTCCTGCAGCACGAGCGCCGCGCCCGCGGCGACGGCGTCCGACGGCGAGGCGACGCGGCGGCCCGCGATCTCGACGCGGCCGCCCGGCGTGGGCAGGAGCCCGACGAGCGCCCGGAGCAGCGCGGTCTTGCCGGCGCCGTTGCCGCCGAGCACGGCCACGGACGCGCCCGCGGCGACGTCGAGGCGCACGTCGCGGAGCGCCGCCTCCGCGCCGCGGTAGCCGATCGTGGGGGCAACGATCGCGAGCGCGCCCGCCGCGCTGCTGCCGTCGCGCGCCGTCGCGCCGCTCCCGTGGCGCGCCATCACACTGCTCCCGTCGCGCGCCATCACGCTCCTCCCGCGACGAGGCTGAGCGCCAGCGCGGCGAGGGCGACGGTGGCGAACGCGAGGTTCGCGGCGGGCGCGCTCGGCCGCAGCCCGGCGACGGGCAGCGTCCCCTGGTAGCCCCGGAGCTGCATGGCGACGGCGGCGAGCTCGGAGCGCTCCAGCGTCCGCAGCGCCACGACGCCCGCCACCGCGCCGGCCGAGCGCGCGGCGGCGCCCGGGCGCGCGAACCCGCCGCGGAGCGCGGCGGCGCTCCACGCGCTCTCCGCCGCGCGCTGCAGGACGGAGGCGAAGCGCCGCGCGAGCGCGAGCAGCTCGATCAGCGCCGCGGGCGCGCCGAGCCCGGCGAGCGCCGCCTCGATCTCGGCGGGCGCGGCGGCGCGGGCGAGCCACCGGAGCAGCGCGGCCGCGGCGAGGACGCGCGCGCCGATCGTCAGGGCGGCGCGCGCGCCCTCGCGCGTCGCGGCGTCGAGCGGGGGCGCCGCGCCCGCGAGGAGCGGCTCGCCCGGGGTGAAGACGAGCGCGAGCGCCGCCGCGACCCCGCCGATCCACGCGGCGGGCGCGAACCCGCGGAGGATCGCGGCGGCCGTCACGCCCTGGAGCCGGAGGGCGGCGCACGCGAAGAGGAGCAGCGCGGCGGGGGTCCTCGGCGAGCGCGCGCCCGCGGCGACGCAGCACGCGGCCACGGCGGCCCCGAGCCGGAGCCGGGGATCGACGTCGCGGAGCCGGGCCGGGAGGTCAATCCGCACGGCCGCCCGCTCCGCCGGCGCCGGCGGCCGGCTGGTCCGCGCGCTCGACGAAGAGCGCGCGCGAGAGGTAGCCGAGGGCGAAGCCGGCGAGCAGCCCGGCCCAGATGAACGCGAACAGCAGGAGATCGCCCTCGAGCCCGGCGAAGACCGGCCCGGTGTCGTGGCGTCCCGCGGCCTCGGCGAAGCGGCCGACCACGGCCTCGTCGACGCCTTCCCACGGGGCGCGCATCACGGCGCACCGGCGGCGACGGGCACGACCCGGAGCCGCTCCAGGATGTCGGGCCGCCGAGATCGCAGGAAGACGAGCGCCCCGGCGGTCATGGCCCCTTCGAGCAGGCCGAGCGGCAGCTGGGTGGGGACGAAGGCGAGCGCGACGCCGGCGAACAGGGCGCCCACCGAGCCGTCGCCCGCGAGCCCGAGGGCGAGCTCGAGCGCGGTGGTCGCGTACGTGGCCCAGTCCGAGGCCACGCCGGCCAGAAACCCTGCGACCCAGAGGCCCGCGCCGCAGCGCTGCGCGGCGCGGAAGGCGAGGTAGCCGGTGAAGGCGCCCGCGATGCCCATCGACGCGACGTCGGCGCCGAGCGTGGTGAGGCCGCCGTGCGCGAGGAAGAGCGCCTGGAGGAGGAGCGCCACCACGGTGACGAGGACGGTCATCCAGGGGCCGATGAGCACCGCGGCGAGCCCGGTGCCGCACGGGTGGGAGCACGTCCCTGCGGTCGGCACGGGCACGGGCATGCACGAGATCGCGAAGACGGCGGCGGCGATCAGGCCGACGAACGGCTTGTAGAAGGCGTCCCGCCCGGTGCGCTGCCGGAGCAGGTGCAGGGCGATCGCGACGAACGGCAGGGCGAGCGCGTTCCAGAACGCGCACCAGCCGAGCGGCAGGACGCCCTCGGCGAGGTGCATCGCGGCCGCGGGCCTCGGCGCGGAGAGCGTCGCGAGGAACACGGCGATGACGAGCCCGGGGCGGCCGGGGTGACCGATTGGGGCGTTCCGGGTGAATTCCGCACCCGGACGCCACGAAGACGTGCGCAAGCTGCACCTCGTGGAGGCTCGGGTAGGTCTCCCGGCTCATGGGTTCAGGGAGCCTGGTCAGGCTCCCAGCGCCGCTTCCACCTTCCCGGGTCTCTCCTGTGAGGCCCAGTGGTCTTCGGAAGCAGCTCCCCACTCACGGTGGCGGTACCGCGCCGGATTCACACCGGCTTCCCTTTTATGCCCCTGAGGGCACCCGAGGCATGGATTGTCGGACAGGGGACTCGGTAGTCTCGTTTCGAGCCCGGCGTCAAGGAGCTCGCGCAGCGGCCGCGGCGAGGGCCTGTTCATGAGGGGAGGGGCGTCGGCGATGAGGAGGAGGAGAGGGGCGTCGGCGATGAGGAGAGGGGCGCCCGCCGCCGACCTCGCGCCGGCGCGGCGTTCCGCCACGTTCCCCCGCGCCCCGCGCCCCGCGCCCCGCGCCGGCGTCGCTTCTGCGGATCGCGCCCGCGTCGAGGGATCGCGCCCGCGTCGTGCGCGCGCCCTCGCGCGGGCACCCCTCCGCGGGCGCCGGCGCACTGGCCGTCCTGCCCACCCCTCGCCCGCGGCGGGCCGGCGCGCGATCCACCGCTGTCACGGGCCACCGCTGTCACGGGCCACCGCTGTCACGGGCCACCGCTGTCACGGGCCACCGCTGTCACGGGCCACCGCTGTCACGGGTGCGCACTGCGCCGTCACTTCGCTCCTCGCGCGGGCAGGGGATCGGGCCGCGCAGACAGGGATACGCGCGATCTCGGCGTGACGCGGCGCCCGGACCGTTGAAATTGCCCCAGACGCACCGAAATCGCTGCTGCTTTCTGGTGTCCTCGGCGCGTTTGCGGTCAAAGTGTCTTTACTCGAACATCGGGGTGCGGGCGCTCGCCCTCGCGCCCCGGCCTGTCATCCCGTCTTCACGGGAAAATTCCTTGTTTCGATGGAAGCACCGCCCGACCGTGACGGCCGCGGGGCTCGCGCGATCTCGGGGCAGCGTGCCTTGTTTGTCCCGAGTCTTTACTCGCGTGAGCATGTGTTCCGTGCCTGTGTACAGCGCATCGACTCCCATGGAGCGGCGGGCGAGCCTCGGCGATGGTTTCGAGAATTCCGAATGGTTCGTCCGGCCGAGCTCCGCGTTTCCATGGATGGGTATGCCCGGCGCGAACGCGCTTTCCAGGAAGTCAGGCGAATGCTTCTCCTGCCGTGCCTGTCCGCCATCACGCCGTGAGCAATCCGCTCATGGAGCGAGCACAAGTTGCACTTTGTTATCGACAACGCGCGCATCGGTGGCACACTCCGATTGCTGCGTGCGCACCGGTGCGGCCCCCCAGCCCGGAGCGCATGCGGCGCTTACTTGAGCACCGCGCTGGACGTTCCCCCTCCGTCGCGGTTCCCTGCCGCGCACATGCCTGGTCCCCCCTCGGGCATGATGCGCGGTCTTTTTTTTGTAGGGATCTCCGGGGGCTGCGCGCTGGGGGCTCACCGGAGGGGCTGAAGCGCAGGGGGGCACAGCGGGCGGCGAGCCGGAATGCGAGCCCCGGAGGTGAGCCCCTGCGCGCGGCGCAAGCCTCCGGCGCTTGCTGGCTTTCCGGTTACTTCCCGGTGAACGTGGCTTTCGATTTCGACAGGAACGCTTTCATTCCCGTCTTCTGGTCCTCGCTGCCGAACAGACCGGCGAACGCCTGGGCTTCGAGCTCGTTGGCGGCGGCGAGGTCGAGGCTCTCGCCGCGCAGGAGGACGCGCTTTGCGGCGGCGACCGCGAGCGGGCCGCGCGAGGCGATCTTGAGGGCGGTCTCACGGGCGCGGGGCAGGAGCTCGGCGGCGGGGAAGACGGCGTTGACGAGGCCGATCGCGAGGGCCTGCTCGGCGGTGATCATGTCTCCCGAGTAGACGAGCTCGCGCGCGCGGCCGGGGCCCACGCGCCGCAGGAGCCGCTGGGTTCCGCCGAAGCCGGGGATGACGCCCAGGTTCACCTCGGGCTGGCCGAGCTTGGCGCCCTCGGCGGCGTAGATGAAGTCGCAGGCGAGGGCGAGCTCCAGGCCTCCGCCGAGCGCGAAGCCGTTCACGGCGGCGATGACGGGGAACGGGGCTGTCTCGATGAGCGCGCCCAGGCGGTGCCCAGCGTCGGCGAACCGCTTCGCGGCGACGGTGCTCATCGCGGCCATCTCGGCGATGTCGGCGCCGGCGACGAACGCCTTGCCGGCGCCGGTGAGCACCGCGGCGCGGACCTCGTCGCCCTCGGAGGGCGCGAGGAGGTCGTGGAACGCGCGGGTCAGCTCGCCGAGCACGGCGGGGTTCAGCGCGTTGAGCTTGTCCGGGCGCTGGATGGTCACGGTGGCGACGTGACCCGTGCGCTCGATGGCGACGAACTGGAGGGCACCGCGAGCAGGGACCCCCGGCTGCTGTTCTTGAGCGGTCATGCGGGGGAGCTAGCAGCGCGCGGCGCCGGAGGGAAGCCGGGGGCGCGCGGGGGGGCCGGCGGCGGCTGCATGGACGGACCCCCCTCTCCGGGTCCCCCAGACGTACGGGGCGCGCAGAGAGCAACCACAAGGGTGCCCCTCTCAAACTGTAAACGTGGACGTGGACGTCTGAGCGTCCATCACATCTCGCCTAACCACGCGAAATCCCTCGCATTCGCCCAGAGGGCAAAGTCCAATCATTTCGAGGATTTGAGCGAGATGTGACGGATGATGAGACGTCCATGCCCATGTTGGTGACCGCTGGGGTGGGCGTCGTGCCCTGATCGCGACGAACGAGCTTGGTTAACGTCGATACCCGGGGGCAACCATCACCAGTGAGCCGGCGTCAGCTTGAGAGATGCAACCCTTGCGGTTTTCTCCCCACTCATTGCGCGCAGCGCTCCGAATGGAACGAGCCCTTGCGGCAGAACATCCGTAAATTCTTGACGAAGACCGGAGACGCTCCCGGTGCTATCTCGGCATCGAGCAACGCGACTGGCGACCTGGCAGCGTGGAGGGACTGGGATACTCCGACGCTGAACTAGGGCGACAAACGGGTTGAAGCCGCCTGAAAAATGCAGAAATTCGAACCGCCAAGACGCCAAGGAGAGAATCCATTCTTGGCGTCCTTGGTGTCTTGGCGGTTGATCTCTCGCTTGTTCAACGTGATCGGTGCTCTAGCCGTCATCGCGCGCCAGGGCCCGGCGCCAGACGCCGGGCTCTTTTCGTTGGCGCGCCCGCCCGAGCTCCGGGTCCTCGAGGATCGAGGCGATTGCTGCTCTCCCGCTCGGGCGGAGCGGTGGCCATCCCCCGCGCCCTCCCCCGCCGGCGCCGTCGCTACACGGCCTGGCCGCTCTTCTGCCCCTTCTCGTCGTACACGTAGAACCCCCGCCCGCTCTTCTTCCCGTACCACCCCGCCGCCACGAGGTTCCGCAGCAACGTCGGCGCCCGGTACTTCGGGTCCCCGAACTCCCGGTGGAGCACCTCCGCGATCGAGAGCACCGTGTCGAGCCCGATCAGGTCCGCGAGCTCGAGCGGCCCCATCGGGTGGTTCAGCCCGAGCCGCGCCCCCGCGTCGATGTCCTCCGGCGTGGACAGCCCCTCCTGGAGCGCGAAGCACGCCTCGTTCAGGAACGGGATCAGCATCCGGTTCACGATGAACCCGGGCTGGTCCTTCGAGGTGATCACCGTCTTGCCGAGCGCCTCCGAGAGCGCCCGCACCGCCTCGTACGTCCCGTCCGACGTCTGCACCCCACGGACGAGCTCGACGAGCTTCATCAGCGGCACGGGGTTCATGAAGTGCATGCCGATGACCCGCTCGGGCCGGCCGGTCACCGCCGCGAGCCGCGTGATCGAGATCGACGACGTGTTCGACGCCAGGATCGCGCCCTTCGGCATCACCGCGTCCGCGGCCTGCAGGATGCCGCTCTTCACGTCGAAGCGCTCGGTCACCGCCTCCACCGCGAGGTCGACCGCCGCGAGCCCCTCGATCCCGTCGGCGACCGCGATGCGGCCGAGGAGCGCCTCCCGCGCCTCCGCGGCCATCTTGCCCTTCTCCACCTGCCTCGCGAGGATCGCGGCGACCTGGGCCTTGCCCGACTCCGCCAGCGCCCTAGACACGTCGCACAGGACCACGTCGAGGCCGGCGGCCGCGGCGACCTGGGCGATGCCCCGCCCCATCTGGCCCGCGCCGATCACCCCGAAGCGCTTGATCGTCGTTGCTTCCATGCCGCGGTGATAGCCGAAGCGGAGGGCGCGGTGAACCGCCCGCGCCGCGCTCCCGGCGGGCGCGCAGACGCGCGGCCGTCCCCGGGCGCACCAGCGCGCGAAAGCCTCGTCCAGGCTACCAGGCCAGCGGGGCCGAGGAACCTTGAAACCGCGTCGTCCGGCCGGCTATCTTCGGCCGGCCCGTGAACGGACCCGGCCGCATTCGCGAGGTCCGCGGAGAGACGATGAGCGTTGAGACGATTCGGATGGCCCTTGGGCGCCTGCAGGATGAGCCCGAAAACGAGTCGGCCTGGAACGAGCTCGCGGAGGCGGTGACCGCTCCGGGCAACGGCGCGGGCGCCGGGGACGTCGAGCGCCTGCTCGGCGCGGCGCGCGCGCGGCACGAGCAGCGGCGCGAGTGGGACGCGGTCGCCCGGCTCCTCGAGCTGGAGATCGCCCTCGCCGCCGGGAGCGCCGTCGAGGGCGCGATGCAGGCGGAGCTCGCGCGCGTCTACCACGAGGAGCTCATCGACGTGGACCGCGCCGCGGCCGCCTACCGCCGGCTGCTCGAGCTGCGCCCCGACGACGACGCCGCCGCCGAGGCCGTCGAGACCGACGCCTCGAAGCGCGAGAAGTGGCGCGAGCTCGTGGCCCGGTACGAGGCCGAGGCCGAGGCCGCGACCGACGCGTCGTTCAAGAGCGCGCTCACCACGAGCGCCGCCGACGTCGGCTACCGCTACGGCCGCGCCGAGCTCGGCGAGCGCGTCTTCGAGCTCCTCGAGCAGGCCCTCCGGCTCGACCCGAGGAACCGCCGCGCCGCGAGCCTCGCGGAGATCGCGTACGCCGCCGCGGGCGACTGGGAGGGCGTCGTCCGCGTCCAGTCGCTCGTCAAGGCCGAGGCCCAGGCCAAGGAGGACCGCGTGGCCGCGGGCCTCCGGGCGGCCCGCACCCTCCGGACCCGCCTGAGCGATACGGCGCGCGCCGTCGCGGCCTACGAGGAGGTGCTCGACCTCTCGCCCGGCCAGCCCGAGGCGCTCTCGTACCTGGCCGAGGCGTACTCCGCCGCGGCCGACTGGGACCGGCTGGTCGCCCTCTACGAGGACCAGCTCCGCGGCGGCGGCGCGAGGCCCGGCGAGGAGCTCGGCATGCTCGTGCAGATCGCCATGGTGCACTGGCGCATGCGCGGCCAGCCCCAGGCGGCCGAGCCGTACTTCGACCGCGTGCGGCGCGCCGACCCGGCGCACGCCGGCATGCTCAACTTCTACCGCGAGGTCCTGGAGCAGCGGGGCGACAAGCCGCGGCTCACGACGATCCTCACGGACGCGCAGCGCGCCCTGGCCGACGGCCCCGAGCGGCGCGCCCTCGCCACCGAGATCGCGCGGCTCGCCGAGTCGCAGGAGAACGCCGCCAAGGCCATCGAGCAGTACAAGTCGGTGCTCCGGACCGACCCGGAGAACCGCCAGGCGCGCGACGCCCTGAAGCGCCTCTACCTGCAGACCGAGGGGTACAACGCCCTCGTCGAGCTCTACCGGCAGGACCTGGAGCGCACGCCCGCCGACGACGTCGCGGGCCGGGTCGCGGTGCTCCGCGAGATCGCGGCGATCTACCGCGATCGCGCCAAGAACGACGCGGCGCTCGTCACGGTGCTGACCCAGATCGTCCAGCTCGACGACAAG
Source organism: Sorangium sp. So ce1036 (assembly GCF_051369805.1). NCBI lineage: Bacteria > Pseudomonadati > Myxococcota > Polyangiales > Polyangiaceae > Sorangium > Sorangium sp. So ce1036. The sequence goes on along the minus strand of NZ_JBBMOX010000001.1, from coordinate 9,338,533 downwards.
GACGTCGACGCCGTCCGCGAGCTCACCCGCATCTACGAGTCGCTCGGGCGCTGGCGCGACCTGCTCTCGTACCAGCAGCGCCTCGCCGAGCTGACCGAGAGCCAGGCCGAGAAGGCGGGGCTCTACCGCGCCGTCGCGCGGCGCTGGATCGACCAGTTCTCGAACGTGCAGAACGCCATCGCGGCGTACGAGGCGCTGCTCTCGGTCGAGCCGGTCGACGAGGAGGCGCAGCAGAAGCTCCGCGAGCTCTACCTGAAGCGGCGCGCCTGGCCGCAGCTCTACGCGCTCTACGAGCGCAAGCTCGAGACCGCCGAGGGCGCCGCGAAGATCGAGCTCCTCGGCGAGATGGCCAAGCTCGCGGCCGAGCGGCTCGACCGCGGCGCGGACGCGATCGCGCTGCAGAAGCAGATCCTCGAGCTCGACCCGAACGCCCCCGGGGTGCTCGACGCGCTCGAGAAGCAGGCCGAGCGCGAGAAGGACTACGCCACGGTCGCCGAGGTGCTCGAGCGGCGCGTCGATCTCGCCCTGGACGACCCGGCGCGGCTCGTCGCCCTGCAGAAGCTCGGGGCCGTGTATGCCGAGCGCCTCAAGGATCCGGCCCAGTCGGCGCGGACGTGGCGGCGCGTGCTCGCGCTCTCGCCGGGGCACGCGCGCGCGCTCCGGGTGCTGCGCGACGCGTACTTCGCCGCGGGCGACTGGGACGGCCTCGAGGAGCTGTACGCCTCGCAGGACGACTGGGAGGGGCTCGTCGACTTCCTCTCGGGCGCGGCGGACAAGGCGGGCGATCCGGCCACGAAGCTCGACATCTCGTTCCGCGCGGCCCGCATCTACGAGGAGCAGCTCAAGGCGCCGGAGCGCGCGGCGCGCTCGTACGAGCGGGTGCTCAGCGTCTCGCCGGGGGACGCGCGCGCGGCGGCGGCGCTCGTGCCGATCTACGAGAAGGAGGAGAAGTGGGCCCGGCTGCCGGCGCTCTACGAGATCCTCCTCGAGGCGACCGACGACACGGCGGCGCAGGTCAGCATGCTGCGCAAGCTGGCGGCGGTGACGGGCGGCCCGCTCTCGGACAAGCCGAGCGCGCTCGGCTACGCGCGCCGCGCCTACGAGCTCCATCCGGACGACGACGGGCTCGACCTGCTCGAGGCCTGGTCGCGCGCGGCGGCCTCCTGGGGGCCGTTCGTCGAGGCGGTCGAGGGCCGGCTCGAGCGGGGCGAGGGGCTCACGCGAGACCAGGAGCGCGCGCTCCGGCTGAAGCTCGCCGAGGTGTACGCGCGCGAGATGGGCAAGCTCGACGAGGCGGTGACCGTCTACCGCGGCCTCGTCGAGGACGACCCGTCCGACGAGGACACGGTGCGGGCGCTCGACGCGCTGCTCCGCGCGAACGAGCGGAAGGACGACCTCCGGTGGCTCTTCGAGCTGCGGGCCGCCCAGGTCGAGGGCGAGGCGCGCGCAGAGATCCTCGAGGAGTGGGCGACGCTCGAGGAGGAGGTCTTCGGCGATCCCGCGAGGTCGATCGAGCTCCTGCGCAAGGTCATCGCGCTCGCGCCCGCGCGCATCGACGCGCTCCGGGCGCTCTCGCGCCTCTTGACGGCCGCGGGCGAGTTCGCGGCGGCGGCCGAGATCGTGGCCACGCACCGCGACGTGAGCGAGGGCGACGAGCGGGCGCGCCGCGAGATCGAGCTCGCGGCGCTGTACCTCGACCGGCTCGACCGGCCGGCGGACGCCTTCGAGGCGGCGGTGCGCGCGCTCGAGCTGTCGCCGCACGACCCCGACGCGATCGCCGTGCTGTCGCGGCTCGTCGACCGCCCGGAGACGCGCGTGCGCGCGGCGCGGGTGCTCGCCGTCGAGTACGCCGAGACCGGCAACCACCGGCGCGAGGCCGCGGCGCTGCGGGTGATCCTCGAGGCGGAGCGGGAGCCGGCGCGGCGGCGGGAGCTCTACCTCGCGCTCGCGGACGTCGAGGAGACGAAGCTCCACGCCGCGGGGACTGCGTTCGACGCGCTGCTCCGGGCGCTGCACGAGTTCTCGGACGACATCGAGCTGTGGGACCGCGCGGCGGAGCTGTCCCGCCGGGCCGGCCGGCCGACCGATCTCGCGGAGGCGTACCGGGTGCACCTCGTCGCGGGGCGCACCGAGGGCGACAAGGTGCTCGGCGGCGCGGTCGAGGTCGAGCTCTGCGAGCGCGCGGCGAGCCTCCACGACGAGCAGCTCGGCGACCCCGAGGGCGCGAAGCCGTACCTGGAGCGGGTGCTGAGCCTCGACCCGAACAACCACGCCGCCTTCAACCGGCTGAAGCAGATCCTGACGGCGGCCGAGCGGTGGGGCGAGCTCGAGGAGCTCTACGATCGCGCCGCGAAGGGCACGACCGACCAGGCGGAGCGCATCGAGCTGCTCAACGAGGTGGCGCTGATCGCCGAGGAGATCATCGGCGACGCCGCGAAGGCGATCGGCTACTACGAGCGCATCGTCGAGCTCGACCCGTTCTACACGGCGGCGCTCGACTCGCTGGAGAAGCTCTACGAGCGCGAGGGCCGCTTCCGCGACCTCGCGGCGCTCCTGGAGCAGCGCCTGAAGACGGCGACCGAGGCCGAGAGCGTCGAGATCAAGCTGTCGCTCGGCAGCATCTACCTCGACCGGCTGCACGAGCCCGAGGGGTCGCTCGGCCACCTGGAGGACGTGCTCCAGATCCGGCAGAACGACGCGAAGGCGCGCGAGCTCGTCGAGCGGCTGCTCGACATCGGGGCGCTGCGGCTCCGGGCGGCGCGCGTGCTCGAGGCGGTGTACGAGGCGCGCGACGAGATCCGCCAGCTCGTGCGGGTCCTCGAGATCCGGCGCGAGGGCGCCGAGACCGAGTCGGAGCGGCGGGAGCTGCTCCGCCGCGTGAGCGTGCTCCAGGACGAGCGGCTCAAGGACGACGCCGGCGCGTTCGCCAGCCTGTCGGAGCTCCTGCCGCTCGAGCCGGAGGACCTCGCGGCGCGGGCGCGGCTCATCGAGATCGGCCGGCGCCTCGGCGAGCACGAGCAGGTCGCCGAGGTGCTCACGGCGGCGGCCGACGCGTGCGGCACGCCGTCGATCCGCGGCGAGATCCTCATGGAGGTCGCGAAGATCTGCGAGGATCTCCTCGGCGACGCCGATCGGGCCGAGAAGGTCTACCGGCGCGTCCTGTCGATCGATCCGACCGACCCGACGCTGGTCATCCCCGCGGCGCAGGCCCTCGGCCAGATCTACGCGGCGAAGGAGGACCACCAGGCGCTCGCGGGCGTGCTCGCGATCGAGGTGCGCCTCGAGGACGACGTCGAGACGCGGCGGTCGCTCTACGAGCGCATCGGCACCCTGTACGAGACCGTGCTGGACGACCCGGCCAAGGCGATCGAGGCCTGGCAGGCGCGGCTGGGCGACGATCCCGAGGACATGGGGGCGCTCGTCTCGCTCGAGCGGCTCTACGAGCGCACGTCGCAGTGGCGGGAGCTCGTCGCGGTGCTCCGGTCCGAGCAGCAGCTCACGCTGGAGGACCCGGACGAGCGGCGCCGGTCGATGACGAAGGCGGCCGAGACGCTGGCGCAGAAGCTCGCGGACGTGCCCGAGGCGATCGGCGCGTGGCGCCTCGTGCTCGACGAGTTCGGCCCCGAGCGCCCGACGCTCGCGGCCCTCGCGGCGCTCTACGAGCTCGACGAGCGCTGGGTCGACCTCGCCGAGACGCTGGAGACGGACCTGTCGCTCGCGGCGGAGACGTCGGCCCGGCTCGATCTGCTCGCGCGCCTCGGCGACGTGCGGCGGCTGCACCAGGGCGACGCGGCGGGGGCGCTCGACGCCTACCGCCAGGCGCTCTCGCTCGATCCGTCGAACGCGCGCTGCCGCGCGGCGCTGGAGGCGATGCTCGCGCGGGACGACGCGCGGCGCGATGCCGCCGAGACGCTCGAGCCGCTCTACGAGGCCGACGGCGACGCCGAGCGGCTCCTCAACGTGCTGGAGATCAAGGTCGAGACCTCGGACCTGCCGAGCGAGCGGCTCGCCACGCTGGAGAAGGCGCTCCGCACCGCGGAGGGGCTGCTCGGCGACACGTCGCGGGCGTTCGGTTACGCGCTCCGCGGCGTGCGGGAGGCGGCGGGGGAGCCCGAGGTGACCACCTGGATCGGCACGGTCGAGCGGCTCGGGGAGGCCACCGGGCGCTGGGCCGAGGTGTGCGAGCTGTTCCAGGGCATCGCGCCGGACATCCTCGACGGCGACGTGCAGCAGGGCGTGCGGCTCCGGGTCGGCGAGCTCGCGCGCCACAGGCTCGGCAACCGCGAGCTCGCGGTCGAGCAGTACAAGAAGGCGCTCGAGGCGCGCGGCGACGACCGGCGGGCGATGATCGCGCTCGAGGAGCTGTACGGCGAGGCGAGCGACGCGTCGAGCCTGCTCGAGATCCTGAAGCTCCGGGTCGAGAACGCCGAGAGCGACGACGAGAAGACGCGGCTGCTCTTCCGGATCGCCGAGCTGGAGCGGGGCCCGCTCGGGGACCAGGCCGGCGCGATCGCGACGTACGAGACGATCCTCGACGTCGAGCTCCACCCGGACGCCCTCGCGGCGCTCGACGGCCTCTACCGCGAGGCGGAGCGCTTCCAGGATCTCATCCGGCTCTACGAGCGGCAGCTCGACGTGCGCGCCGGCGACCTCGCCGAGCTGCACGTGAAGATCGCGCTCGTCGCGCACCGGCACACCGAGGACGTGCAGCGCGCGTTCGACGAGCTCTCCGAGGCGCTGCTCATCGATCCGGCGCACGAGGGCGCCGTCTCGCTGCTCGAGGCGATCCTCGAGGGGGCGACCGACGCGGAGCAGCGGGCGCGCGCCGGCGAGATGCTCGAGCCGGTGTACCTCCGCCGGGCGGACTGGAACCGGGTGAAGATCGCGCTCGAGGCGCGCCTCGCCGCGAGCCAGGACCCGGTCGAGCGCCGCGATCTGCTGCAGCGGCTCGCGACGCTGCACGAGGAGCAGCTCGAGGACTACCGCGCGGCGCTCGAGACCGTGGCGAAGCTCCTCCACGAGGACCTCGCCGACGAGCAGGTCTGGGCGGAGCTCGAGCGGCTCGCGAAGGTCGCGAGCGCCGAGCGGCGGCTCGCGGAGATCTACGCGGCCGAGCTCCGCGAGCTCACCTCCGACGACCCCTCGAGCGCGCGGCTCTGCCGGCGCACCGGCGAGCTCTACGCCGAGCTGGGCGACGTGGCCGACGCGCTCACGTGGTACCGGCGCGCGCACGAGTTCGAGCCGGACTCGCGCGCCCTGTTCGACGCGATCGACGCGCTGCTCATCCGGGAAGAGCGTCACGCCGAGCGCATCCAGCTCTACCGCGCGGCGCTCGACTACCGGAGGGACGAGGACCGGCTCGACGCGCTCCACACGATCGCGCGCCTGGAGCGCACGGAGCTCCGCGAGCCCGCGCTCGCGATCGAGACCTACCGCGCGGCGCTCGACGTCGACGAGGGCGACGCCCGGGCGCTCGACGCGCTGACGGAGCTCTACCGGGAGCTCGATCGGCCGCGGGATCTCGCCGATCTCTACCTGCGCCGGGCCGAGGCGGCCCCGGACGGGGAGCGGGCGGCGCCCTACCGACTCGCCCTCGCGGAGCTCTTGCGCACGCGCCTCGAGGACACGGCGGGCGCCATCGATCAGCTCGAGGCGATCGTCGGCGAGGTGCCCGCGCACGCCGAGGCGATCCGGGCGCTCGAGGCGCTCATCCAGGACCCCGAGCACAAGGCGCGGGTCGTCGAGATCCTGCGGCCGCTCTACGAGGGGGCGGACGACTGGCGGCAGCTCATCCGGCTCAACGACGAGCGGTTCGGCCTCGCGCCGGACGCGGGCGAGAAGGTCGCGGTGCTCCGGGAGACGGCGAGGCTCTGGGAGACGCGGGGCAACGACGAGCTGCGCGCCTTCGAGGCGATCCGGGCGGCGTTCAGCCTGGATCCGGACGACGGCGAGACGCGCGGCGAGCTCGAGCGGCTCGCCGATCAGCTCGGCGCCTGGGAGGAGCTCGCGGCGAGCTTCGAGGAGGGCGTGACGACCACGTCCGACGAGCTCACGAAGCGCGAGCTCCTGGCGTCGCTGGCCAAGGTCTACGACGCGCGCGTCGACGACCCGCGCCGGGCGCTCGGCGCCTACACGCGCCTCTCCGCGCTCGACCCGAGCGATCCCGAGCCGCTCGAGCAGATGGACACGCTCGCCGTGCTCCTCAGCGACTGGGACACGCTCATCGCCGTCCTCGAGAAGAAGAGCGAGGTGGCCTCGGACGAGGAGAACGCCTCGATCTGCCGGCGCATCGCCGAGACGAAGCTCGAGATGCTCGAGGACACCGACGGCGCGATCAAGGCGTACGAGCGCGCGCTCGACCTCGAGCCCGACAGCGCGATGACCATCGACGCGCTGATCGAGCTCTACGAGCCGCGCGGCGCGGCGAGCCGGCTGGTGGAGCTCTACGGCCGCCGCGTCGAGCTCGCGGAGCCGGACGAGGAGGCCCTCCGCTACGACCTCAACGTGCGCGCGGCCGAGCGCTACGAGCGGGACCTCGCGAGCCCGCGCGACGCGATCACGGCGCTGTGCGCGGCGCTCGAGGCGAAGCCGGGCGATCCGGCGGTGCTCTCCTCGCTGGAGCGGCTCTACCGGGCCGAGCGGATGTGGGACGACCTCCTGTCGAACCTCATGCAGCAGGCGAGCGCGGCCGCGGACAGGGACGCGCGCATCAAGCTGCGCACGGCGATCGGCGACCTCTACGCGGGGGAGCTCGAGAGCCCGAGCGAGGCGATCGAGCAGTACCGGCTCGTCCTCGACGAGGATCCGGCGAACGATCACGCGATCCAGGCGGTCCGCGCCATCGGCGAGGCCCGCGAGGAGCTGCGCCTCGACGCCGCCGAGGTGCTCGAGCCCGTCCTCCGCGCGGCCGGCCGGAACGAGGAGCTCGCGGCCGCGCTCGAGCTGCGCCTGCGCGCGCAGACCGAGCCGTCCGACCGGGCCGCGACGCTCCGGGCGATCGCGGCGGTGCAGGACGAGCAGCTCGGGCGGCCGCTCGACGCCGAGAGCGCGCTGCTCCGCGCGCTGGAGGACGCGCCGGACGACGCGTCGCTGCACGCGGAGATCGAGCGGCTCGCCGCGCGCACGGACGGCTTCGGCCGCTACTGCGACGCGCTGGCGCAGCGCGCCGCGGCCACGTTCGACGCGGTCATCGCGAAGGACCTGTTCCTCCGGATCGGCCGCATCGCCGAGGAGCAGCTCAAGGACGACCGGCGCAGCGCCCAGGCCTACGCCAAGGCCGTCGAGCACGCGGGCGACACGCCGGAGCTCCTCGAGGCGCTGGACCGGCTGTACGGCCGCCTCGGCGACGAGAAGGCGCTCGCCGACGTGCTCGAGCGGCGCGTCGCGGTGACGACCGGCGATCGCGAGCAGGCGGACCTCTTCTACCGGCTCGCGGTGATCCAGATCGAGTCGTTCGGCGACAAGTCGCAGGGGCTCGGCACCCTGCGCCAGGCGCTCGACCGGGCCGTCGATCACGAGCGCGCGAGCGCCGCGCTCGAGGCGCTCACCGAGGACCCGACGCTCTTCGACGAGGCGGCCGAGGCGCTCGAGGGCGTCTACCGCACGCGGGGCGACAACGCCGCCCTGGCCCGCCTGTACGAGAAGCGCATCCGCTTCGCGCCGACCGGCGTGGAGCGGATCCGGATGCGGCTCGACCTGGCCAAGGTGCTCGAGGTGCGGTCGAACGACCCGCGGGCCGCGCAGGAGACGCTCGAGAAGGCGCTCGCGGACGACCCGTCGGATCCCGACGTGCTCGGCGAGATCGAGCGCCTCGCCCCGGTGACGGGCGGCTGGGCCAGCGCGGCCGCCGCCCTGGAGCGGGCGGTGCGGGACGAGGCCGAGCTCGACAGCGACACGGCGCGCGACCTCTGGATGCGGATCGCCGAGTGGCAGAAGAGCAAGGTCGGCGACGTCAAGGCGGCCGAGGTGGCCTTCGAGGCGGCGCTCACGCACGATCCGACGAGCGAGCACATCCTGCGGGCGATCGAGGACCTGCAGCGCGCGCCGGGGCGTGAGCGCGACCTCATCGGCACGCTCCGCCGGATCGCGGCCCTCGACGGCATGGAGGGGGTCGCGGGCGAGCTGCGGCGCGAGGCGAAGGAGCTCGCGGAGCGCGCGCTCGGCGACCGGGAGCTCGTCGAGGCGATCCTGCGCGAGATGATCGCCGCGGACGAGGGCGACACCTGGGCGCTCGCCGAGCTCACGAAGGTGCGGGAGCAGGCGGGGGACCACAAGGAGGTCTTCCGGCTGCTGGTGCGCCAGGCCGAGCTCTACGCCGCGGCCGATCGCATCCGCGACGCGCGGCACGCCGCGGCGGTGGTCGCGCGCGAGAAGCTCGGCGACGAGGCGGCGGCCATCGAGCTGTACGAGACGCTCTTCGAGGCGGATCCGGGTGACGCTCGCGCCGCGACGGCGCTGCGCGAGCTCTACGCGAAGTCCGGCAAGCACAAGGAGCTGCTCGCGCTGCTCGAGCGGCTCACCGATCTGGCCGAGTCCCCCGAGGCCCGCTCGGCGCTGCGCCTGGAGAGCGCGGAGATCTGCCTCTCCCGGCTCGACGCGGTGAGCGAGGCGACCGAGCACCTGCGCGCGGTCCTCGACGAGCAGCCCGACAACGAGAAGGCCACGATCCTGCTCGCGCAGCTGCTCGAGAAGACCGGCCGCGATCAGGAGCTGTCGGACCTGTTCGTCACGCAGATCGAGCGCGCGAAGGACCGCGGCGACGTCGCGGCGGAGCTCTCGTACAGCGTCCGGCTGGGCGAGGTCTACGAGGCGCGGCTCAACGACACCGCGCGGGCGATCGAGACGTACCGCGCCGTGCTCGAGCGCGAGCCGCGCCACCCCGGCGCGCTCCTCGCGCTGGCCCGCCTGCACGAGCAGCGCGGGGAGAAGGCCGAGGCGGCGCAGCGGCTCGAGGTGATCCTCGAGGACGCGAGCGGCGGGGACGCGGTGAGCACGGCGCTCCGGCTCGCGGAGCTCTACCGGGCGCTCGGCGACGAGGGCGCGGTCCGGCGCGTGCTCGAGCGGGGCCTCGCGGCGGACGCCACGGCGCCGGAGATCCGCAAGCAGCTCCTCGCCCTCTACGAGAAGCAGCAGGCGTTCACCGAGCTCGCCGACCTCATCACCGGCGACGCGGACGCGGCCACGCAGCCGGCCGAGAAGGTGGCGCTCTACCGCAAGGCGGCGGGCATCCACCTGACGAAGCGGGACGACCCCGGCCGCGCCGCGGACCTCCTGGTGAAGGCCACGGAGCTCGTCCCGGGCGACCGCGAGCTCCTGCTCGCGCTGTGCGACGCGTACAGCGCGTCGGGCCGCGGTCAGAAGGCCGCCGAGGCGCTCCAGCAGATCGTCGAGTCGTACGGCGGCCGGCGCTCGAAGGACCTCGCCGCGATCCACCACCGCCTCGCCAGGGCCTACCTGGCCGAGGGGCAGAAGGAGAGGGCGCTCACCGAGCTCGACACCGCCTTCAAGATCGACCCGGGCTCGATCGCCATCCTCCGCGACCTCGGCGTGCTGGCGCTGGAGCTGTCGGAGTCGGGCGACGACGCGTCGCGGTCGGCGCACATCGATCGGGCCCAGAAGACCTTCCGCGCGCTGCTCCTGCAGAAGCTCGACGACGGGGCGCCGATCAGCAAGGGCCAGGTCTTCTACTACCTCGGCGTCATCAGCCACCGTCAGAACGACGACAGGAAGGCGATCCAGATGCTGGAGCGCGCGCTCGACAACGACAAGGAGCTCGCCCCGGCCAAGGAGCTCCTGGCGCAGCTCAAGAAGTGACGTAATCTCGCCGTGTGACGCGGCTGGTCAGCATCGACGGTGTCCTCTTCACGCCCGAGGAAGCCAAGGTCTCTGTATACGACCGAGGCTTCCTGTACGGCGATAGCGTCTTCGAGACCATCCGCACCTACGGCGGCGAGCCGTTCGCGCTCGAAGAGCACCTCGCCCGCCTGGAGCGCTCCGCCGCGCGGATCGCGATCACCCTGCCGATCTCGCGGGACGAGCTCGGCCGCGAGATGATCGCGGCGCTCCGGGCAGCGGTGGCCGCGGGGCGCGCCGCCGCGGGCGGGGCCGACGCGGCGGCCGGGCCGGCGGCGGGCCCGACCGCGGCGGCTGCCGCGCCGGGGGAGAGCTACCTCCGCGTGATGCTGACCCGCGGCAGCGGCCCGCTCGGCCTCGATCCCACGCTCGCGGGCGCTCCGCTCCGCGTCATCCTCGTGGAGCCGCTGAAGCCGTTGCCGGGCGAGCTCTATCGTAACGGGATCTCGGTGATCACCGCGCGCACCCAGCGGGCCGGCGACGCGGCGCCCGGGGCGAAGGTCTCGAACTACCTCGAGAGCCTGCTCGCCCTGCGGGATGCGCGCGCGGCAGGGGCCCACGAGGCGCTGATCCTCGACCCATCCGGCCACGTGGTCGAGGGGACGACCTCCAACGTCTTCCTGGTGGAGCGGCGCCCCCCGGCGCACGAGGGCGCGGCGGATCCGGGGCAGGTGCTGATCACCCCGCCCAGGGAGGCGGGCATCCTCGTCGGCATCACCCGGGCGCACGTGATCGACGTGGCCCGCGAGCGCAACCTCCCCGTGTGCTGCGAGCCGGTCACGATGGCCCGGCTCCTGGCCGCCGAGGAGGTGTTCATCACCTCGAGCCTGCGCGAGATCGTCCCGGTGGTCCGGGTGGACGCGCACGCCATCGGCTCGGGCGTCCCCGGTCCGACGACCCGCGCGCTGCACGCCGCCTTCCGCGACAAGGTAGGGCTCGGTGGGGCACCCCTCCCGTGGGAGTCGCCCTGAGCCCCTGCGCGCCGTCCATGCCCGTCGGTTTCGTGCGCGCCGTGATCCGCCGCCCCGAGCGCGCGTCCAAGGACCGGGCCGGCGCGCGCCCAGCGCGGTCGGATGGGGCTCGACCCTCGCCCGCCCTTCAACCTGCCGGAGAGGAATCCATGATGAACCGCTCGCTTCGAACCGTCTGCTCCCTGATCTGCGCCGCGTCCGCCGCCGCGACGACCGGCTGTGCCCTGACCGTCGACGACAACTCCATCACCGCCGAGACGCTGGTCCGCTACGAGGGCGCCGACGAGACCGTGCACGTCGAGTACCTCCCGACCCAGAGCGTCCGCATCGTGAGCGACAACGGCGACGTCGAGGTCAGCACCGGGAGCGTGAGCGACGTCGTGGTCACGTTCTCGCCGTTCACGATGCGGAAGAAGGACGAGGACAAGCTCGCCGTGAAGGAGATCGAGGACCACCTCGGGCTCACTGCGATCACCGACAGGGCCTCCGGTGATGTCGTCATCTCGACCACGCAGCAGGCGGGCGCCTCGGGGTACCTCGGCGCCGACATCCTGGTCATCCTTCCCGCCGATTTCGACGGCGGGCTCCGCGTCGAGCAGGACAACGGCGGCGTCGAGGTGAACCTCGACGGCGCGCCGTCCCGCGGCACCACCATCGTGAGCGACAACGGCAGCATCGAGGTGGTCGGCGCGCGCGGCGCGATCGACGTGACCACCGACAACGGCAGCGTCTCCGTCGACCTCGACGCGTGGAGCGGCTCGGACGGCGTCATCTCGACCGGCAACGGCGACATCGACCTCACGGTGCCGGCCGGGGTGGACGGGACCATGACCGCGCACGCGGTGAACGGCGTCGTCGTCGAGCAGAGCCTCCCGTCGACCTGGGCGACCGCCGGCGACGGCGGCGCGAAGTCCTACACGATGGGCAACGGTGACGGCGGCCAGCTCGACCTGTTCACCGATCTGGGCGACATCACGATCGTCCCGAAGTAGCTCCGCCAGGCCAGGACGCCGAGGCCAGAACGCCGAGAGGCGAGCGCCGGGTCGCCCCGGGCTCGCCTCTCGGCGTTCTGTTCGCTGGTCGCCTACCCGGCGCGCCGGCTCAGCCGGCGCTCCCGGTCATCCGCCGGCCGGCGGCTGCGCCTCGGCGCCCTGGCCCTCGGCGCCGCCCTCGGCCGCCTCCCCGCCGCCCGCCGTCGGGGCGGCGCCGGCCGGCACCGGCACCCGGAGCTGCCCGCCGCCCTGCTGCGCGAGCACGCCGAGCGCCTTCTGGAAGAAGGCCGCGAGGAACGGGATCTCGCGCGGCGGCGAGGTGATGAGCCCCGCCTCCTTGACGGCGCGCGCCACGGCCAGGGCGGCGGTCGCCGCCGCGTCGCCCTTGCGCGCCCGCAGCGAGATGGCGCTGTCCCGCATCCGCGCCGCGAGCAGCCCGCGCACCTCGGGCGAGAAGAACCGGTCGGTCGCGAGATCGAGCTCCTCCCGCAGCGTCGTGTTCACCTTCTCGGGGTCGCGCGCCCCGTCGGCCCCGAGCCGCTGGCCGACCTTCTGCAGCAGCTCGTCGAGCGCCTGGCGCGCGGGCAGCCAGTGGCGGAACTCCGGCTCGTCGTGCAGGGCGGCGGACCCGGGGATCTGCGCCGTCACCTGCTCGGCCGAGAGGCTCTCCTCGAGGTCGGCCACCGGGTGCCGCGGCTCGGCCTCCGGGGCCGGATCGACGAGATCGCGGCACCCCTCGAGCCCGAGCGGCAGGACCTGCCCCGACACCGCGTTCTGGCGCTTCGCGGCCGCGATGCGGTGGCGCGCCCACGCCACGGGGACGGGGACGGGCGCGGTGCCCAGGCTGTCGTGCGCGCGCGCGCGGCCCTCCTTGAGCTGCGAGCCGCTGAGCCACCCCCCGCCGGCGTGGAGCACGCCCACGCCCTCGCGCACGATCACCTCCGCGATCCGGTAGCGGCCGCTGGTGTCGCGGCTGGTGATCGCGACCGCCACGGTCCCGCTCGAGTCGGGCGGGATCAGCGTCGCCTCGATCACCTCGGCGCGGTCGTCCGCGAGCCGCACCACGCGCGGCCGGGTCGGGATCGCCACCCCGCGCGACTTCAGCACGTTGAGCGCGCGCCGGGCCGCCTTCCGCGCGGCGCCGGAGGCGTCGTCCGCCTCGGCGGCCGCCGCGATCGCCTCCGCGTTGGAGGCCGCGAGCCACGCGTCGACGAGCGCCGGCGCGGCGTCGCCCGCGGACCGCAGCGCCTCGAGCGCCCGGTCCCACCCCGCCGCGAGCACCTCCGCGTCGAAGTCGACCTTCGCCGCCGTGCCGCTCTCGCCGGCCTCGTGGCGCGCGCCGTTCTCGGCCTTGCTCTTCGCGGCCGCGGCGGCCTGCTTGGCCTTCGCGGCGCGCGCGCTGAGCGCCTCGCGCGCCGTGAGCGCCGGCTTGTCCGCGCCCGCGACCTGCTTCGCCTTGGCCGCCGGCAGCGAGAACAGGAGGTGCGCCGGCCTGGCCGGGCCCTGCTGCCGGGCGCCCGTGGGCGTGATCACCGTCGCGCTCGCGCCCTGCCCGACCACCGTGGTGATGCGCTGACTCGCCTGCGCCGCGGCGCCCGCCGGCTTCCCGGCGCCCCCCGGCCCCTGCGCCCCGGGCCGGGCGCCCTGCGGCCGCCCGCCCTCCGCGAGCGGCTTCGCCGACAGGCCGCGGTCCGGCCGCGGCCCCCGCTCCTCGCGCGGCCCCCGCTCGGGCCGCGGGCCCCGCGCCTCGCGCGGCCCCTGCTCCGCCCTGGGCCCGCGGTCGGGCCTGGGCCCCCGCTCGGGCCGCGGCCCGCGATCCGGCCGCGGGCCGCGATCCGGCCTGGGCCCGCGGTCGGGCCGCGGTCCGCGGTCGGGCCGCGGTCCGCGGTCGGGCCGGGGCGCGCCGCTCGCCGAGGCCGGCCGCTCGGGCCGGGGCGCGCGGTAGTCGCGCACCCGCGGCGCGGCGGCGGGCGGCGGCGCGGCGTCCTCCGTCGAGGCCGGCGGCGGCAGGTCCGCGAGCGTCGGCCGCTTGCGGGGCGCGATCGCGTCCAGCAGCGAGCCCTGCGGCTCCTTCGCGGCGGCCTTCGACGGCGCGGCCCGCGGTGCATCGCCCGCGGCCTGCGCCGGGGCGCCCTCGGACGGCTCGTCGGCCCGCTTCGCGCTGGCCGCAGTGCTCGCCGAGCGGACGACCTTCCGCGTGCGCGGCTTGTCTGCGCTCTCTGCATCGGGGGCGCCTTCGCGCGCAGCTTCGGGAACTGCGCTGGCGATCCGCTCCGTGCTCTCGCTCTCGTCTTTTGTGCTCATGTCGAGGCTCCCGGGGAGATTCTGGAGAAGGGGGCCGCGGCCGCGGCGCCCCGATTATCGCGATAGATGGGCAACAGCTTCGATCTCGACGGCGGCGCCCTTGGGCAGCGCCGCCACCTGCACCGTCGCCCGGGCGGGCAGCACGCCGCCGACGGCCGCCCCGTACACCTGGTTGACGACGGCGAAATCCGCGAGGTCCGTGAGGAAGATCGTGGTCTTCACCACGTCGTTCCAGCTCGCGCCGGCCGCGGACAGCACCTCGCCCAGGTTCTTGATCACCTGAGCCGTCTGCGCCTGGATCCCCCCTGCGACGAGCTCGCCCGTCGCGGGATCGACCGGGATCTGGCCGCTGCAGAAGACGAGGTCGCCGACCTGCACGGCCTGCGAGTAAGGCCCGATGGCGCGCGGGGCCCGATCGGTTGTGATTGCGGTTTTGGACATGTTGACCTCTGAATCGTGGAGCGCCTCGGAGGGCGGAGGCCCCGCCCGCCCCGGCCCATGCTCGTGGGCCCGGGGACGCTCTGCGCGGCCCCCCGCTAGCCGAAGCGCTTCCGGCCCTCGATGGCTCGCCCCAGGGTCACCTGGTCGGCGAACTCCAGATCTCCGCCGTGCGGCACGCCGCTGGCGATGCGCGTGACCTGGATCCCCAGGGCGCCGAGCTCGCGCGCGATGAGCAGCGCGGTCGCCTCTCCGTCGACGGAGGGCGGGGTCGCGACGAGCACCTCCCGCACCGGCTGCTCGGGGTCGCGCACGCGCGCCCGGAGCGCCTCGAGGGGCAGCTCCTCGGCCCCGACGCCCTCGAGGGGCGAGAGGAGCCGGCCGAGCACGAAGTAGCGCCCGCGCATCGCCCCGCTCCGCTCGATGGCCAGGAGGTCCTGCACGCGCGCCACGACGCAGAGGAGCGCGCCGTCGCGCCGCGCGTCGCGGCAGATGGCGCAGAGCGCCTGGCCGGCCTCGTCGCCCTCGCCGACCTCGGCGATGTGGCCGCACCGGGTGCACGGCCGGATGTGCTCGCACAGGTCGACGAGCTCGCTGCCCAGGTCGCGCGCGGTGTCCTCGCCGGCCGTCACGAGGAACAGGGCGAAGCGCTGCGCGGTCTTCTCGCCGACGCCGGGCAGGCGGGCGAGCAGCTGGGCGACCCGCGACAGGCGACCGGGCAGGCCGCCGGGTGCGCCGCGGAAGGCGGCCGTGGGCGCGCCCCGTCCGGCGTTCGGGAGGTTCGAGGGGCTGGGGAGGGGCGACGGGGGGCGCAACGCGATCAAGTGTGCATGCCGGGGAGCTTCACGCCGCCGGTCACCTTGGCGATCTCGCCCTCGACGAGCTTGTCGGCCGCCTCGAGCGCCGAGTTCGACGCCGCGACGATCGCGTCGAGCGCCATCTCCAGGCCCTCGCTCGCGAGGAAGGCGGGATCGACGTCGATCTTGCGCACCTTTCCCTCGCAGGAGACCACGACCGTGACCTTGTCGCCGGCGGCGGTCGCGCTCACCTCGCGGTCCTTCAGCTCGCCCTTCACCTGGTCGATCTTGCGCTGCATGCGCGCCGCCTGGCGAACCAGCTCATTCATTCCGCCGCGAAATTGCATGGTCAGACCGGCGTCTATGCCGTGAACCGCGCCGCGCCGCAACCGGGAAGGGGCCGCCGGGAGCGGGGCTCGGCCAGGGCGGCGCGCGCGGGTCGGGGCAATGCGGCGCGTCGGCGCTCTCCAGCCGCCGGCGCGCGGCTTCGTCGGCCTCTCCAGGGTGTCCAGGGGCGCGCCGCCGTCGCCGATCGCGGCCAGGTGCGAACCAGGGTGCGTCCAGCGTGGCAACTCTGGCATGCTCTCCGGAATGCGGGCCGAGCGCTGTCCAGGCGAGAGCCGCGGCGACGCGCCCGCCAGAAGGTGCTAGTCGAGCAGCGTATGAGCTACGTCGTCCTCGCGCGCAAATGGCGCCCGCAGTCCTTCGAGGATCTCGTCGGCCAGGAGCACGTATCCACGACGCTCGCCAACGCCATCGCGCGCGATCGCGTCGCGCACGCCTTCCTGTTCACGGGCGTCCGCGGGGTCGGCAAGACGACGAGCGCGCGCATCCTGGCGAAGGCGCTCAACTGCGTGAACGGCCCCACGGCGACGCCGTGCCAGACGTGCCCGGCCTGCGTCGAGATCACGGTCGGCGCCGACGTCGACGTCCAGGAGATCGACGGCGCGAGCTACAACGGCGTCGACGAGGTGCGCAAGCTCCAGGAGAGCCTGCCGTACCGTCCGGCGCGCGACCGCTTCAAGATCTTCATCGTGGACGAGGTCCACATGCTCTCGAACGCGGCGTGGAACGCGTTCCTGAAGACGCTGGAGGAGCCTCCGCCGCACGTGAAGTTCATCTTCGCGACGACCGAGGTGCACAAGGTCCCGGTCACGATCCTGAGCCGCTGCCAGCGCTACGATTTCAAGCTGATCAGCGCGCAGGCGATCGCGGCGCGGCTCCGCTGGGTGCTCGAGCAGGAGCAGGTCCCGGCCGACGACGCGGCGCTCAGCGCGCTCGCGCGGGAGGCCGCGGGGAGCATGCGCGACGCGATGAGCCTGCTCGATCAGGTGCTCGCGTGGGTGGGGACGAGCGGCGATCGCATCACGGCCGAGGGGGTGGCGAAGGTGCTCGGCGTGGCGGATCGCGTCGTGCTGCACCGCCTGGCGGAGGCGCTGGTGGACGGCGATCCCGCGGCGTGCGTGCGCATCGTCGGCGATCTGGCGCAGCAGGGGTACGATCTGCCGCACGTGGCCCGCGACATCCTCGCGCACCTGCGCGACCTCGTGGTGGCCAGGGTGTGCGAGGAGCCGGGGCCGCTGCTCGATCTGGCGGACGAGGAGGTCGCCGACGTGAAGGCGCTCGCGGCGCGGGCGGACGCGGACGATCTGACGCGGCTGCACCAGGGTTTCTCGCGCGCGTTCGACGACATCGTCCGGAGCGGCCAGCCGCGGGCGTCGCTCGAGATGGCGCTCGTGCGGCTCGCGCGGCGGCCTCCGCTGTTGCCGCTCGACGAGCTGCTGCGCCGCCTCGGGGAGATGGAGCGGCGCCTGAACGGCGGCGGGGGTGGAGGCGGCGGGGGTGGAGGCGGCGGCGGTGGGGAGCGCGCGCCGCAGCGGCCGGGGGCGGCGGGCGGCGGCGCGGCGGGGGCGCCGCGGCGTGGCGCGGCGGCGGGCGAGGCGGCGAGCGGCGCGGCGATGAGCGGCGCGGCGATGAGCGGCGCGGCGGTGAGCGGCGCGGCGGCGAGCGGCGCTGCCGTTCCGAACGGCGTGGCGCGGGCGAACGGCGTGGCGTCGAACGGCGCTGCCTTTGCGAACGGCGCGGCGGCAGCGCACGGCGTGACGAGGGCGAACGGCGCGGCGTCGAACGGCGCTGCCTCCGCGAACGGCGCGGCATCGAACGGCGCTGTCTTCGCGAACGGCGCGGCGCGGGCGAACGGCGCGGCGGCGGCGCACGGCGTCGCGTTCGCGAGCGGGGCCGCCGCAGCGAACGGGATGGCGAGGCCGAACGGCGCTGCCTTCGCGAACGGCGCTGCCTTCGCGAACGGCGCGGCGACAGCAAACGGCGCGGTGTCGAGCGGCGCCGCCTTCGCGAACGGCGCGGTGTCGAGCGGCGCCGCCTTCGCGAACGGCGCGGCGGCAGCAAACGGCGCGCTGTCGAGCGGCGCCGCCTTCGCGAACGGCGCGGCGGCGGCGAACGGGACGGCGCGGGCGAACGGCGCGGCGGGCACGGGCGGCATGGCGGCGCCGTTCGCGAACGGCGCCGTCCCGGCCTTCGCGAAGGCCACCGACCACGTGAACGGCGCGCCCGCTCCGGGATACCGCGCCGACAGCGCGCCGCCTCCCTCGCCGCGCGGCGCCCCGTCCTCCGTTCCTCGTGCCGCTCCGCCCTCCGCGGCGCCGGGCCCCGCTTCGCGCACGAGCGCGCCGCCCCCGGCCATGAGCGCCGACGACCTCGTCACCTGGCGCGCCGTGATCGCCGCGGTCCGCGGCCAGCGGCCCGCGCTCGCCTCCGTGCTCGAGCACGCGGCCGTGCTGGAGCTCACGCCGACCCGCGTCGTCCTCGGGTACGAGGCGAACTCGTTCCTGTCCGGTCAGGCCACCGAGCCCGCGGCCACCGAGCTGCTCCTCCGCGTCCTGCGCTCGCATTTCGGCGGCCCCACCGATCTCGCGTTCGAGACGATCACCCGCGGCAGCGGCGGCCCCTCGCTCGCGCAGGTCGAGACCGCCGAGCGCAAGGCGCGCGTCGACGCCGCGCGGCGCGCCGTGGCCGAGCACCCGCTCGTCACGGCCGCGATCGAGCTGCTCGGCGCGGAGCTCAAGGACGTGCGGCTCGCCCAGGACTTCGCGGAGGGGTGAGCCGCACGCCGCCGGGGGCAGCGGCCGAAAGGCGCAGCGAGGCGCTCGAGCCGGGGAGCAGCGCCCGGCCCGCAGCCCGTCGCGGAATGCTTTGGCCGCCTCGTGTCGATCCGGCCCGCGCACGAAGCGCGCGAGCACGTCGTCGTGGAGCACGAGCCGCTGCTCACCGGGGGACGTGGCCGAGGTCGGGGAGGGGAGCGGGGCGTGCGCGGCGGCGACCAGGAGCTCGCGGGGAGGGTAGCGCCTCGGCCGGTGTTGCCGCCGGCCCCGGGAGGCAACCCGGCTGTGAGGCGGGCGCTGCTCACATGGCCAGGAACACCCGGTGGACGACGAACCCGAGGATGGCGAGCTGGGCGAAGTGCGCGGTCGCATAGCAGATGAGCCTCCACGGCTGCAGGCTCAGGAGGTAACACGCCGTGTGGGCCACCCTCGCCGCGGTGAACGCGCCGAACAGCACGTACGCCCAGAGCTCGGGGCCGCCGGCGAGCACGTACGCGAGGGAGACGAAGAGATAGAGAGGGATGTTCTCCAGATCGTTTTGCCAGCAGCGGCCGGCGCGCCATGCAAGGCCGGTGTCCTCCTTGTGCGCGAGGCCGAACATCTCGGCGTCTTCCGGCCGCGGATAACCTCCCGCCGCGACGCGGCCGCGCTTCTGCATGGCCGAGTTGAAGTGCATCTTGAAATAGAGCACGAGCAGCGACGCGACCCAGATCTTGAACGTCGGCGGCATGGCCTCTCCCGGGGGTGGTTACCGCGATTGTAACATGGGATCTTCTTGCCTGTGTCCTCCCCTGGCTGGCGGCGTCCTCCGCGGCGTGATCGTCGTGAGCGGCAGGAACGACAGCCTCGCCCGGCCCGCGCTGCATGCGTCCGCGATCGGGCCGGGCGCGACGCCGCAAAGCGCCGGCCGCCGGCTGCTGCCCCGGGCACCTCAATCGTGCTGCGCCGCGTCGCTCGTCCGCGAGAGGCTCGCCAGGAGCTCCGCCCGCTCCTCCACGGTGCCGGGGGCGACGTCGACCACCTGGAAGCCGGCCGCGCGGTACATCGCGCCGAGCCGCCCGTTGATGCGCTCCGCCTCGGCGGCGCGCTCCTCTCGGCTCCTCCCCCAGCGCGGCGCCTGGAGCTCCGGCATCACGGCGAACAGGAACACGAGCGCATAGCGCTCGAAGGCGGGCTCGCCGGGCGGCCAGGGGTACTCTTCCTCTCCGCTCGTGCGCAGGTAGTACTCGACGGGGTCGAGATACCCGCGCTCCAGCCAGTCGCCGCCGCGCGCCTCCGCCTCGATCGTCCTCTGCGTCTCCAGCACCCGCGCGGCGAACTCCCGCTTTCGGCACAGCGGACAGACGTGCTCCGGCGCGTCGATCGGGTGAAACGGCGCGTCCGGCGGGTGGCCGTGGGTGCGCGCGCCGAGCTCGTCGAGCACGCGCCGGTGCGCCTCGCCGTGCACGCGGTAGCCCCGCGTGGACGCAAGGTGACGGAGCGTCGTTGTCTTGCCGCACGAATAGGCGCCCGTCGCCACGAAGAGACGCTTGAAGACACGCTCGCTCATCGAAGCTTCACCGCCGCGTCCACCACACCGAGCCCCCGCCGACCTCGACGGCGCGTCCAGCGCGCGCCGCGAAGCGCGCGACGGCCTCCAGGACGCCCGCGTGCTCCTCGTTGTGGTCATGGCCGGCCAGGATCGCGCCCGGCTTGAGCCTGGGCCACCAGGCCTCGAGGTCCGCCAGCACCGCCGCCGCGTCGTGCGAGGCGTCGAGGAAGACGAGATCCAGGCTCGCTTCGGCGAAGCGCGCCGCCGCGTCCGTGGAGGCCAGCCGATGGACGATCGGCCGGAGCCCGAGCGCCTCCATGTTCGCCTCGAACGCGCCGGGCACGTCCTCCGCGGCCAGCAAGGCGCTGTATCGCGCGGCGTATGCGTCGCTGGAGCCCTCCCAGGCGTCGACGCAGTGGAGCGCGACGCCGCGCCGCGCCGCGAGCCGCCCGACGTATGCCGTGGAGAGCCCCTTCCAGGAGCCCACCTCGACCATGGCGCCGCCGCGGATCGAGCGCACGAGCGCCCGGTACGCGAGGCCGGCCTCCTCGGAGAACCAGCCCTGGACGGGATCGACCCGGGTCACCGGAAACAGCGCCAGGAGCGCCGCCGGCTTCCGCGCTGGATCGCCGTATTCGTATTGCCTGTCGCACAGCTTCACGAAGCAGCGGGCGTCGTACGCGACGAACAGCGGCCGCGCGATGACGGCGAACTTCTTGAGCGACGTGGACCGCTCGGGCTCCCGCTCTCCCCGCCGGATCTCGTCGGCGGTCGTCGCGAAGATGACGTCCTCGTGCCGGATCGGGCGCCCCTGAGCCGGGCCGTCGGTCCACGGCCGCTCTCCGGGGTATCCGGCGCGGTCGGTGCCGTGCTCGAGGAGGCGAGCCAGCTTGTCCGCCTCGCTCGCGCGGAACAGGAGCGGGCTCGTGATGCCGCGCGCCTCGAGCTCGTCCAGCGCCTCCTCGAGAAAGAGCAGGTTCCGGCCGATGTAGGGCAGGGGGATGATGGGCGGCGTCATGACGCGTCCTGCGCCGCGCGCGCCGTCGTGGTCGTTGGCGGCGTCGGCGGGCCCAGGATGCCGTCCCAGGGCTGCCAGGTCGAGGCGAGCCGGGCGTTCGGGTGGAAGATGAGCTCGTGGACGATGCCCGGGCCCGAGCGCTTCGTCTCCTCGATCTGCGCGAGATCGGCCTCCTCGAAGACCACATCGATGTCCTGGAAGCGGAACACCTCGACATAGTAGTAATACCCCACGATCTGCCGCTCGAACGAGAACCGCGCGTCGGCGCTCAGCGCGTCGAGGATCGGCTCGAGCCGGACGCGGGCGCGATCGCTGTATTTGACGACGTGGTTCTCGACCACCGCGGCCGGGTCGGTCTTCATCAGTTGCCGGAAGATCACGTTGTCCACGCCGAGCGACCGCGCGAACCGCAGGTAGGCCACGATGTGCTCCACGGCGTCGATCTGGCCCTGCAGGAGCACGCAGGAGAGGCGCACGCGGGTGCCGCCGGCCGCGGCCGCCGCCACGACGCGGCGGAGCTCGTCGACGCTCAGGCCGTCCTTCATCACCATGAGCCTGGCATTCGTGTCGTGGTCGGGGTGGGCGCGGCTGATGTTGAGGTGCTGGACGCCGGTCTCCACGATCCAGTCGATCACCCGCTTTCCCTCGCGCTGCTGGAGCAGCCCCGAGCCGTTCGTGGTGAGCGTCCGCTTGCGGCAGCGGCGCGCCTGGCCGAGCGCGAGGATGCGGGGCAGCCGCGGATCGTGGCTCGGCTCTCCGCCGGTGATCGACACCGTGGGATCGAGCGGCCGGAGCGCGTCCAGGGACTCGGCCATGGCGTCGAAGTAGCGCCCGTCGTCGTCCTCGACGATCTTCTGCACGGCGAGGCTCCGCCCGCGCGACGCGGGCCTGAGCTCCTCGACGCAGAAGTGGCACTTCGCGTTGCAGGGCTGCCGGCTGTAGATGGAGAAGTTCGCGTTGCGGTAGACCTCGACCGGCCGGCCCCACAGGTCGAGGCGCACCGTCGCGCCGGCCGTGCTGTTGCCTGTCAGGTCGAAGGCGCGGCTCTTCAGGCGGCGCCATTCGTCGCGGAACGGGCGCGCGCTCACGGCAGCCTCCGCATGGCGTCGGAGCGCGCGACGAGGTCGGGGCCGAAGGCGCCGCCGTCCGGGTTGAGCATCGTGAAATGGGTGCCGACGAGGAAGGGCTCGTCCCAGTCCTCGCGCTCCTGCGCGAAGCCGTAGCGCTGCAGGTGGAACACGTTGGCGAGCTCGATGAGCCCCGCGTCACGCACGGCCTGCGCGACCCACGCGTCGCCGTCCGGCTCTGTCTTGCGCAGCCGGACGTTCAGCACGAGCTGGCGGTCGCCGCCGAGCGCCGCGAGCCGCTCGCGCAGGGCGCGCGCGAGGTCGAGCAGGCCGCCGTCGTGCTCGAGGAGGTGGTGGTTGACCGACAGCTTGATCGTCGTGGGCTCGCCGAGCTTCTCCAGCCAGGCGTCGAGCCCGGCCGGCTCGCGCGGGAGCTCGACCCCGTTGGTGACGACGACGACGCGCGCGCAGCGCGGCTCGACGCGGGCGAGCCGCACCATCTCGTCGAAGTGCGGGTGGATCGTGGGCTCGCCGCCCTCGAGCTGCACCTCGAACGGGCCCTCGGCCGGGAAGCTCGCGCGGTAGCGGTCGAGGGCGAGGAAGGTCTGCCCCTTCGGCGACGAGCAGGTGCAGCACCAGGGGCACGCGCGGTTGCAGTGGTTCGAGGTCGCCACGTAGAGCCGGCGCGGCCGCTCCGCCGTGGGCCGGTCGAGCGGGAGCGTGCCGGTGAGCGTGGCGTTCTGGGGTCTCGTCGCGGTCGGCATGGGGCCTCCAGCGAGGAGGGTACACCCGACGGGATGCCCAGGCGGGGCGCATCAACCGAGCGAGGGAGGCCGTCGCGGTGCGAGACAGGGGAAAGCTCGCCGGCGATGCGTGCCGCCCTCGCGCGGCCCTCTTTCCTGGCTGGCAGTCGATCAGTCCCCTCGGGCGGGGCGCGCCATGCGCGCCGGGGCGAAGCTCCCGTAACCGCCCTGATCGCTCCGGCGGATCGCGGACTCCAGCACGATGGCGATGCCGCGGGCCCGCAGGACGCTCGGGTCAACCTCGACGAGCTCCGGCGACGTCAGGACGGAGCCGATGACCGAGCGCGGGAGCGGCACGGTCCAGATCGGCCACCGGAATGTCCCTGTCTTCCACTCGCCGCTGCAACCGGTCGTCACGATCCGGTCGCCGACCGGGGCCACCCGGATGAACGGCAAGCCCCGGAACGCGAGCCAATCCGCGCCGGGCACGCCGAGCTTCTTGTCCTTCGATGGATCGCTCGCCCGAAGCGCATAGTCGCGCGCCGAGGTGTTGTCCCACTGAAGCACCGGGAGCGGACGCTCGTATCGCCACGGACCGAACAGCGCCTCTTCCAGGTCCTCGACGCGCACGCCCTGGGTGAGCTCGCTCACCATGCCGAGGAACTCCTGCTGCCCCGCGGTGAAATGGAGCGCGGTCGGCTTCGTGTTGCCGTTGTTGTCCACCGCGACGTCCGTCGCGAACGCGGCCGCGAAGTCGAGGCTTCGCCGCCGATCCTCGCGCACCAGACCGCTCAGGTAGTCCGCGAAGAAGCCCGGAGGCGGCTTGAGATCGTGCGCCTCGGCCCCGTTCCCGTCTTTACGATAACGCAGCCGCTCGATAGCTGGCTCTCCCCGGAAGCTCTCCAGATCGTGCACGAGCGCGTCGAGCAATGCATTGCGATCTGGACCGCCCACGATCGCCGGCCTGTACGTCCCACCGGCGCGCCAGAGCAGCCTGGGCTCCGGCTGTCCCTCCTTCGCCCGGTCAGCGAGCGCATTGAGCACGCCCAGCGCCGAAAGGAACGCCAGCGGGTTCTTGCCATCCAGGCCGGTCAGCAGGAGCTCGGTCATCGCTCGTCCCTCGCCTCGATCTCGCCGCGCTGCTCTTCCTCGCTCCGACGGTGATCCGCGAGCCGGAGGATCGCCTCTAGCCACGCCAGACCGAACCAGCCGTAGCGCTCCACGAGCCGCCAGAACCGCTCGGCGATACCCGAGTCGAGCCGCGGGACGCCGTGGTCGCTGGAGACGGACACGACCGTGCCGCCGGCGTCGAAGGCGAGCTCGACCGGCTCGGGATCGTCCACCACCGGCGCGAGTGGCCGGCACCAGCCGTGATGCGATCCCACGAGATGCAGGACAAGATCCGGATCCTTGGCGCCGTCGAGCAGCGATGGCCGGGCCTCCAGGAGCGCGACGGATGACAGCTCGTGACGGGCCCCCCGCGGATACCCTGACCGCTCGCGCGCGCGGGCCCGCGCGGCGCGATCCGCGGCGACGATCGCGCTCTTGGCGAGCGGCTCCGCGGCCACCGCCGCCCGGAGCTCGCTGCCCCCGTGGAGCATCCGCTGGAAGCGCGGATCCACCTTCCCCGCGTCATGCCAGCGCGCCGCGAGCTCCACGTCGCGCACGACCTCGGGCGGAAGCCCGCACTGCTCGGCGAACCGCTCGGCCCAGGCGGCGACGCCGCCCAGGTGCTCCCGCAGGGTCACCTCGACGCCCGTATGCGATGCGCCGTCGTCCTCCGTCGTCACGTCGCCCACCCCTTCGGCGTGTGCGCGGACGCGCCCGACGAGCGCGAAGTAACCCCTCTCCAGCCCGCCGCCCGCGCCGAGCCGCGCGATGCCGTCGAGCCGCAAGAGGGCGGGGCGCTTCCTCCCCTTCACAGCGAGCGCCTCGAGCACCCCGCCGAGCCACGACGCTCCGGTCGCCTTCGCATTGCTCTGCGAAAGCCATGTGTCGATGGCCTCGCTCATTTGCGATAGCCACGCGTCGACGGCCTCGCGCTCATCGACGTCCGAGCCCTCTTCCTCGACCGGGACAGGGGCCTCTGGCCATGCACGATCCAGGACGTCAGCATGCTGCCGCAAGAGCTCCGGGTGCAGCCGCAGCGTCGGGCGCCCCGTCTGCTGCCATCGAGCGCGGTCGCCCAGATCCGAGACGGGCTCGTGGCACGAGGGATCCCAGGTGCCTTCGGCGAGGCCCCCGTACGTGCTCGGGACGACGATCGTGCTGCCCGCGTGGAGATCGCGGGGGTTGATCACCCGGCTCTCGTCGCCCTTCCAGACGAGCGCGGGCCGCCCGGTCCGCGGGTTTCCGTCGTCCTCGCCCACCGCGCGCCCCTCGACGTCGGCGAGATCGGGCCCTGTGCCCCCCTGGAGCCATGCGCGCACCGCGTGGATCGGCATCGAGAGCGCCTCGAGCCCCACCGGCGTGCACGCCTCCACGCGCTTCAACAGGGCCTCGCGCGTCTCTTCCTCTTCCATGGCCTGCTCGAGCAGCGCCTCGGTCACATCGGCGCGCCAGACGACCTGCACCTCGGGCGCCTGCTGCTGATCGGTCCCATGGAGCCACAGCGAGACGTCGGGATCGATCACGGGGCTGGGCCTCGTCTGCACCCACAGGTCGAGGTGCGCGGGGAGCATCACGGGGGCGCGGCTCTTCGGCGAGAGCATCGCGTCGAGCGCCTCCCCTTCGGGCAGCGCCGCGGCGATCGCCTGGATCCCGAAATCGCGCGTGCCCTCGCCGATCCAGGTCCACGTCTCCGCGAGCGCCTTGCCGTAGACCGGATCGACGTGATCCTTGGTCATTGCATCCGAGCGCACCAGGACGACGCCGCGCACGTCGTGGGGCGCGAGCTCGAGCGCACCGAGCCGGTCCAGCCGGCCGAAGCGCTGCCGGAGGGCGTCGAGCGAGGCGCACTCGGTCACGATCGCGTCGAGATCGAAGTCGGCGCCCGCCTCGATGCACTGCGTGGCGACGACGACCACCGGGCGCGCGGTCGCGTTGCGCACGCGGCCGGAGCGGACCAGCGGGCCGAGCTTGCCGTCGAGATCGTCCCGATCGAGCGGACGCATGCGGCCGGTGACGAGGAAGACGTCCGCGCTGTCGCCGACCCGCTTCCGCAGGATGGCGGCCGCCTCGCGCGCCGTGGCGACGCGGTTGACGATGACGCCGACGGCGCGCCCGGGCGCCACGAACCGCAGGGCATGGTCGGCGCACGCCTCGGCGAAGGCCGCTCGCCTCGCGTCCTCCCCGCCGCTCACCTTCACCTCGTGGCGCACGACGGGCTTCTTCGCCCGGAGCCGCATGGCGAGCCGCTCGTCGCGGAGGTCGTCGTCGTTCAGCCCGAACACGCGCTCGTCGTCGGGCGTCGCTGGGGTCGCCGACGTGCCGCCCGAGATCGCCGGCGGGCTGCCTGGCGTGGCCGACATCTCCACGAGCCGCCATCGATCGGGCAGCTTGCTGCTCGCCCGCGTGCGGTAGCGGCGCAGCGAGCGGAGCGTGTCGCGGAACGGCCGCGACAGGTGCACCTCGTCGAGCAGCAGGAGCGTGTCGTTGCCGAGCAGCCCCGCGTGGATCGGGCGCATGACGTCGCTCACGCCGTAGCCGCGGAAGAGCAGCCGCGACCCGACCTGATCCACGGTCGAGACGGCCACGAGCGGCTGATCGGGCCTCTGCGCCCATGCGTCGTCGCGCGGCATGCCGCCGCGGAGCTGCGCCAGCGCGAGCGGCGCCTCGCCCTCGCGGAGGCCGGCGAGCGCACGGAGCCGGTCGGCCACGGCGCGAAGAACGCCGTCCCGCGCGTCGGCCAGGGCCCTGGCGATCGCCTTCGCGCGCTCGAAGGCCTGATCGACGATCGTCCGCCGATCCACGACCATCACGATGCGCCGGGGGGCCTTGCGCTGCGCAGGTGGCGACGCGGCGTCGAGCGCGAGGTGAAAGATCGCGACGTCGATCGCCGCGGTCTTGCCCGTGCCCGTGGGCAGATCGAGCAACCTGGGCCACTCTCCCACGCGCGCGACCTCGGCGAGCAGCCTCTCCTGCCACGGGAACGGCGTCGCGCGGCCTCCCGGAGCCGTCGTCGCGCCGTGGACCGCCTCGAAGTACGCGGCGAAGTCGTCGAGCGAGAGATCAGCCATGTTCCCTCAGCGGCCGGAAGAGGCCCATGCCGAAGTACCGCCCGGCGCCGAGCAGGATCGGCCCCCTCACCGGCGCGTCGAACGTGAGCCTCGCGTGCACGAGGACGCGCTGCAGGGGAGGCGAGCCCGCCTGGAACGGCGGAAAATGCCGGGCCTTTTCGGCGCCCGCGAGGGGCGCCGCGGGCGTGACCGTCACGCGCGCCGGGCGCGGCAGGCCGATCCGCTCGCACGCCGTGGCGACGGTCTCCTCGGCCTCGGCGTAGGCGGCGGCCTCTCTCCGTGGATCGCGCGCGCCGAGGTCGCCCGGGTTGCGATCGAGCGCGACCGGCGTGGCGCTGGCCCAGGATACGGCCTCGGCGCACCACGTCGCCGGCCGCAGCGTCGACTGGAGCGCATGCTCTTCCAGCCGCTCGAGGACGAGCTCGCCCGCCCTGCCGAGGTGGACCGGCAGCCGCGGCCGCTCCTCGTCGTCCTCGCGCCGTTGCCGCTCCCAGGCGTCCAGCGCGCGGTAGACGGCGAGGCGTTCCTCGCGGGTCGCGTCCCGCGGCAGGATCAGCGCGACGCCGAGGATCGCGCCGTCGGCGTGCTCGCTGCCGACGAACGGCAGCGGGACGTACGCGAGGTGGGGGCGCTCGCTCGGACCGCCGGACGCGCGGTGCCCCGAGAGGATCTCGGGCGCACCGGGGCCGTACGCCGCCATCATCGCCTTGCGCACGGTCCGGGCGACGTCGACGCCGCGGATCGAGGGGAGACGCGGACCGGCCACCCGTCGCAGGACGATCCACCCGTCGCCGAGCCGGGGCGCCGGGGCGCCCGCCTCGCCGGCGGCGCGGGGCCTCACGTAGCGCTGGAACGACGCCGGCATGACCCGTCCCGGCGCGTCGGCCTGGAGCTCGAAGGCCGCGCACAGGGCCTCGAGCTGGCCCGGGCCGACGACGCGGAGCACCGCCTCGTCGCCGGCGCGCCCCCGGCCCACGTCGTCCGGGATCCAGGTCGCTTCGGGGCGATCGTCGCGGACGCGGACGGACACGAGCGAGGAGGAGTGCCCGAGCCGGGTCACGCGCGCGGCGAGCGCGTCGAGGGTCGCGCGCTGCTCCGGCGTGGGGTCTGCGCTCGGCCAGGCGAAGACGATGGCCGACGGGGCAGGCCCGAGCTCGGCGGGGGCGCTCGACGGGAAGGTGCGCGGCTGGCGCGTCCGCCGCTCGGGCAAGAGCGACGCGGCCCTCGCCGGCCCGTCCTTGCCCTCCTTACCGGCCGGGACGCGGGCGAGCGCCTTGCGGACGGCGTCCTCGAAGCGCGCCTCGGCCTTGGCCAGCTTCTTCTCGGCGGCGGCGAGCGCCTTGCCGCCCTTCTCCCGCGCCGCGTCGAGCTCGGCGCGCGCCTCGCGCACGAGCAGCGCCTCGTCGTCGAGCGAGCCGACCACGCTCGTGTCGTTCACGGGCACGAACACGGTCACGACCTCGCGCGCGGCCGCCTCGGGGGCCGTGATCTCGGGCGGGCCTTGCCGCTCGAGCCACTCGAGCGCGGCGCGCTCGGCCTCGGACCGATCGAGCGCCTCGAAATGCGCCGCGACGAGCGCCGAGAACAGCCGCGCCGGGTGCGGCGGCCACTCGGCCCGGCCGCGGTCGTCGACCGCGGTGGCCACGTAGCGGCCGGTCAGCAGGGCGACCTCGAACGCGAGCATCAGCTATCGCCCTCGGCCTCGCCGCTCGCCGCCACCTCGCGGCTCTTCCGGATGAGGCCGGCGAGCTTCGGCGCCGGCGTGAGCGTGATGGGCTTCGGATCCCAGCCGAGGCCGTGCTCCCGCGCCTTCTGTTCGGCGCCCTGGAGCAGGGCCACGGCCTCGGCGCGCGAGAGGGAGAAGCGCTCCGGCTCGCCGCCGTCCCGTCCGAGGAGCTCGAGCACGAGCGGCTCCTTCGCGACGAGGATGGAGCGCGAGCGGAGGTCATAGCCCTGGTCGCGCTGGTAGACGATGCCGGCGAGCGCCAGCGCGGCGAGGGCGGTGCGCGCCGCCGTCTCGGCCGCGTCGCGCTGCTCGGCGGGGAGGCGCTCGCCCGAGCAGGCGGTCTGGAAGCGCAGGCGGCGGAGGGCGCCGAGCGAGAGCACGGTGGTCTGCACGGCGTGGCTCATCGTGACCCCGCCTGCGTCCGAATCGATGCTCGGCGGGATGTTGCCGTGGTTGATGGCGGACGGAGAGCCCTTCTTGCCGTCGCCGCCGCCGCTCCGGGAGAACTCGACGGGCTTGTTCTTGACGATCTCGGCTTCTTTCGGGTCGACGGTCCAGTCCTGGCTCGGATCCTTGTGCTTGAACACGGGGCCAGCCTTCGTCTGGATGCCGGCGGGGTCGAGGCGGCTCGCCGTCTTGACGCCGAGCGCGACGTCGATCCCGACGATCTCGGAGACGAGGCAGCGCTGGAACTTGGCGCCGAGGCCGCCCTTCGGCCCGGTGCTGTCCCACACGCCGAAGATCAGGGCTGTCGGGCAGTGCTTGAACATGGCCGTCGCGTGCGTGGGGCGCGCGTCGGTGATGTCCTTGCCGACGGTCGTGTGGCGGAACGGGGCGCCGCCCAGCACGCTGTCGCGGAGGAGCGCGTCGGCGATGCGGTGCGGGGCCTGGAGCGCGGTGATCTGCTCGAGATCCTCGAGGCCCTCCTCCTTCGAGAAGTCGACCTGGACGACGGGGAAGGGGAGCTCGCCGCGCCGCCATCCTTCGAGCAGCGATTCCTCGAAGCGGTTTGCCTGCGAAGCGACCGAGTCGAGGAGCACGGTATTCACCTCGCGCCCGTCGATGCGCCGCGGCTCCATCGCGTATTTCGTGGTGGCGTTGCGCTCCTTCACGTAGGTCGGTGGGAAGACCTTGTCTCCGGGGCCGCCCGCGGGCTCGAGGCGCGTGATGGCGCGGAGGGCGGCGGCGCCGCCGGCGACGGCGTGCGTGAGGGTATCGAGATCGAGAGAGCGCATCAGTCCTCCGTGTGCGGGGCAGGGTGAATGACGACAGGCCGTGGGGTGTGGGTGGGTGCGCGACCCTGTGATGGGGGTCGAACACGTGATCGCGCGTGCGGCGTCGAGACGTGGGGCGAAGCGCCGGCGACGGTCTGGAACCAGGCGGCGTAGGGCAGGCGTGGGCTCATGCGGCTCGGCGTCGGCGTCGTCCGGCAGGCGCGACGGTGCTTACCATCGCAGAGGAGGAGGGGCATGGGAAGAGGGCAATGCCTCACCCGCCGAGGTGTGCCCGGATCCGGGCTGATGCGCCGGATGACGTGAGGTGCAGAGCCGGGATCGTCGTGCTCGCTGAGCCCTGGACTGCCGGATCGTGGTGGTCGGAGTCGAGCACGGAGACTGGGGTATGTTGGAGCACTCATCGAGAGATCTTCGCGAGGCGGCGCGCTGCTGCTGGCGAGGAGAGGTCTCGCGGCGTTTCATCGAGCGCGCGTCTGCCATTCCGATGAGCTGCCCCAAATTTCCTTGATTTATTGACCATTTGTGTCCTTGACGCTGCCGGACACGAGGGCGTTTGATGGCACCCAGAGGGGGTGCCACGATGGCGCGAGCTCCTGAGCGAGTCCCGGATGAATCGATTGAACCGCTGATCCGCGCGAAGCCGCTTCCTCGGAAGCTTCCTGTTGCAGGGACACCACCGGAGCTGGTGCCGGCGCGGATGATCAACGAGGTGCTGTACTGCGAGCGCCTGCTCTACCTGGAGTGGGCGCAAGGGGAGTTCGAGGACAACGTCTTCACGGTGGAGGGGCGGAGCGTGCACCGGCGCGCGGACGTCGCCGGCGGTGAGCTGCCGCCGCCGCGGGCGGGCGCGGCGCCTGGCTCCGCGGAGGGGCACGCCGGGACGACGCCCTCCCCGGTGCCCGGGATGCCTCCGGCGTCGCCGATGCAGCCGGCAGCGCCGGAGGCGGCGCGGCGCGGCTCCGCGAGGCGTGCGCTGCGCGACGACGACGCCGCCGAGCCCCCGCCGTACGAGGCGCGCAGCGTGTGGCTGTCGTCGGAGCGGCTCGGCATCACGGCGAGGATCGATGTGGTGGAGGGGGACGCGTCGGGGCGGTTGCTCCCGATCGAGTACAAGCGCGGCCACGCGCCCGACGTGCCCGGAGGGGCGTATCTGCCGGAGCGGGCGCAGCTCTGCGCGCACGTGCTGCTCCTGCGCGAGCACGGGTATGCGTGCGACGAGGCGGCCATCTACTTCGCGGCCTCACGGCGGCGGGTCCCGATCGCGATCGACGAGGCGCTCGTCGCCGCGACGCTGGCCGCCGCGGCGCGCGCGCGGGAGGTGACGGGCGCGGCGTGCATCCCTCCGCCGCTCGTCGACAGCCCGAAGTGCAACGGCTGCTCGCTGGTGGGGATCTGCCTGCCCGACGAGACCAACCTGCTGCGGCGGCTCGCCGGCGAGGATCTCGACGCGCCGGCGGAGGGCCTGCTCGCCGGGGTGGAGGCGGTCGAGCAGGGGCCGGACGAGCTGGAGGGCCCGCTCGAGGTGGATCCGTGGGGGCTCGCCGGGGAGGCGAGCGAGCCCAGCGCCGCGAGCGAGGCGAGCGAGGTGAGCGCCGCGAGCGCGGCGACCGCGGCGGCGAAGCCGGGCGAGGGCGACGCAGCAGGCGAGGCCGAGCTCCGGCGGCTCCATCCGGCGCGCGACGACAGGCTCCCCGTGTACGTGCAGGAGCAGGGGGCGCGCATCGGGCTGGCGGGGGAGCGGCTCGTGGTGCACACGCGCGCCGGGGGGCGCAGCGAGGCGCGGCTCTCGAACACATCGCAGGTGGCCCTGCTCGGCAACGTGCAGATCTCGACGCAGGCGATGCGGGCGCTGCTCGAGCGCGGGATCCCGCTCTGCTTCATGACGTACGGCGGTTACTACCTCGGGCGCGCGACGGGGCTCGACTCGAGGAACGTGGAGCTCCGGGTCGCGCAGCACCGGGCGGCCGCGGACGAGGCGTTCTGCCTCTCGTTCGCGCGCGGGGTGGTGGTGTCGAAGATCAAGAACGCGAGGACGATGCTCCGGCGCAACCACGCGGCGGTGGAGCCCGCCGCGCTGTCGGAGCTCGACCAGCTCGCGCGCAAGGCGGCGGAGGCGCCCTCGCTGGCGTCGCTGCTCGGGCTGGAGGGCACGGCGGCGCGCGCCTACTTCGGCGCGTTCCCGGGCATGCTGAAGGGCCCGGACGAGGTGCGGGGCGCGTTCGATCTGGAGGGGCGCAACCGGAGGCCGCCGCGGGATCCGGTGAACGCGCTCCTGTCGCTGGCGTATGCGCTGCTGGCGAAGGAGCTCGCGGTGACGCTCGGCACGGTCGGGCTGGATCCGCTGCTCGGGTTCTATCACCAGCCGCGCTTCGGCCGGCCGGCGCTGGCGCTGGACCTGATGGAGGAGCTCCGGCCGATCGTGGCCGACTCGGTGGTGGTGGCGACGATCAACAACGGGGTGGTCGCGCCGGACGATTTCCAGCGGCACGGGGACGCGGTGGCGCTGCGGCCCGCGGGGCGGAAGAAGTTCCTCATGGCGTACGAGCGGCGGATGGATCAGCTCGTGACGCACCCGGTGTTCGGCTACCGGATCAGCTACCGCCGGGTGCTCGAGGTGCAGGCGCGGCTGCTCGCGCGGGTGCTGCTCGGCGAGGTGGGGGCGTATCCGTCGTTCCGGACGCGGTGAGGGGCGGAGGGACGCGAGGGGCGGAGGGACGCGAGGGCGAAGGGACGCGAGGGCGAAGGGACGCGAGGGCGAAGGGACGCGAGGGGCGAACAAGGGACGCGGGGGGCGAAGGGACCTGGCGGAGCGAGAGGCGAAGCAGAGCGGGCGAGGGAGGTGCGCGTGAGACAGAGCTACATCGTGAGTTACGACGTCTGCGATCCGAAGCGGCTGCGCAAGATCTTCAAGGCGATGCGGGGGTACGGCGACTGGCTCCAGCTCTCGGTGTGGCAGTGCGCGCTGAGCCGGCGGGAGCTCGTGGAGATGCGGCGCGATCTCGGGCAGATCATCGATGCGCGGATCGATCAGGTGCTGATCATCGACATCGGCCCGGCGAACGGGCGCGGGCGCGGCGCCATCACGTCGCTCGGGCGGGCGTACGTTCCCTCGGAGCAAGTCGCCATCGTGGTGTGAGGCGCCGGCCGCGGGGGGCCGGGGGGCAGGGCGGCGCGCTTCAGCGGGGGGCGCGCGTGGGGAGGGCGATGCGCCTCAGCGCCCGGCGCGCGTGGCGGCCGCGGGACGGGCTCCGGTGAGGAACGCGCCGGGGTCCGCCGCGGGCTCGGCGCCGGCGCCGTCGTCGTGGCTCGCGCCCCCGGTGTCTTCCTCGGCCTCTTCGTCCTCGGCGGCCGCTGCGTCGGCGGAGCTCCTGGAGGAGCTGGCGCGGCGGAAGCCGAGCTCGCGGAGGAGCCTGCGGTCCTTGATGGCGGTCTGGACGATGGTGCTCCACTCCAGGTACCAGTCCCAGAGCTGCCGTTCGGCCTCCTCGAAGTCGTGGTCGCCGGCCGCGGCGGGGGCGACCTCGGCGACGGACTCGAGCTTGCCGGCGCGGGCGAGGAGCTCTCTGGCCTCGTCGATGACGGCCTTGGTGAGGCCGCGCCTGGCGAGGATCTTGCGGCCCTCTTCGCCGCCCGCGTCGGGGCCGCCCTTGTCCTTGGAGCGGGCGAGGTTTTCCCAGCGCTCGACGAAGGTGCTGACGGAGACGAGGACGGCGGCGCCCTCGGTCTGGCCGAGGTTGCGGAACATGAAGGCGTGCGCCTCGGGGGCGTGACGCTTGAGGGTCGCCGACGCGATGGGAAACCACTTGTTCTCCCAGGCGTCGAGCTCGTTGATGAGGCCGCTGTCGGTCGCGGCCGCGGTGGCGACGAAGCCGAGGCGGGTGCGCGTGACGCGCTGGAGCAGGCGCCAGCCCTCGGCGAGATCGTCATCGGAGAAGCCGTGCGCGACGAGCGCCGCGGCGACCTTGTTCTTGCGGAGCCCCAGGAGCAGCAGGAGCACCCGCTCGGCCTTCTGGCCGATGGTGAGTTTTGCCATGATCCACCTCCCGGGCGGACGGTTATCAAGGACGGACAGGGGGGTCATCGGGTGAGCACGTCTTGGACGCGCCGCGGGTGATCCCCGTGCTCGGGAGAGCGACGCCGGGGTGCGGTGAAGGCGCGGCGGGGGTCCTCGGATGGGGGCACCGGGCGCGATCGAGCGCGGAACCTGGGCGGAAAAGCGGGGGGCGGGGGAGGAGGAGCGGCGCCCCCTGGCCGGCGGGCGCCGCCCCCGGCTCGGGGGGCGGGCGCCCCGCGGGGGGTGAGGCCCGGGAGGTGGGGGGTGACTCCGGCGAGGTGGGGGGTGACTCCGGCGAGGTGGGGGATGAGCGGGCGGAAGCGGGGACGGCGTGACGCGAGGTGGGGGCGAGTGCGGCGAGGCGGGGGCGGCGGCGTCGGAGGTGGGGAGGCGAGCGGCGGAGGTGGGGGAGAGGGCGGCAAAGCGCCGGGGGAGAACGGAAGGGGCTGGGCGAGGGGAGGGGCGGGTATGGTAGAAGGAGGAGGGCGGACCGGTTGCGAGCGGTGGAGTGACGCGAAAAAGCCGGGGACCGCTCGCAGAGCCGGCAGGTGTTTGAAAAGATGGAGGATTTCTGGCCGGCACCGGGGCGCGCGGGGCGCCTCCGGTGGCCGCAGCGGGGGGTCGGACGGGGACCTCTCGCAAACCGGGTTGTAAGTACGCGAAATCTTTCGTAGGCTGCGAGGCCTCTCTCCGCCGCTGAAAGGCGGCGGCCCCATTGAAGCCTCACTGGCTGCCCGGTGAGCTTCGCGATTCCAGGAAGCTCTCCGCCGCTGAAAGGCGGCGGCCCCATTGAAGCCTCGGGCGGCGGCGCGCCGCTGCGCGCGGCGCTTCGCGCTCTCCGCCGCTGAAAGGCGGCGGCCCCATTGAAGCTGGTCACCGCGGCCCCGCCCAACACCCCGCCGCGGCTCTCCGCCGCTGAAAGGCGGCGGCCCCATTGAAGCACCAGCCAGCCGAAAAACTCTGGGTAAGCCGTCGCAGCTCTCCGCCGCTGAAAGGCGGCGGCCCCATTGAAGCGGAGAGCTGTGCGGCGTCTGCCTCGCGCCGGTCCTCTCTCCGCCGCTGAAAGGCGGCGGCCCCATTGAAGCTCGGGATCAATGTGAGCCTGGTTCGCTGCCCACCGTCCTCTCCGCCGCTGAAAGGCGGCGGCCCCATTGAAGCCGGAGTCACGAACCCGATGTCGCCCTCGAGCTGCTCGCTCTCCGCCGCTGAAAGGCGGCGGCCCCATTGAAGCCTTTCGCTCCGCGACGTGCCGCGTGAAGAGCTCACCGATCTCTCCGCCGCTGAAAGGCGGTGGCCCCATTGAAGCGACGATGGGCGGCATGTCACCCTGACGGACGGCCATGACTCTCCGCCGCTGAAAGGCGGCGGCCCCATTGAAGCCCTTCACCGTGGGCGACATGTACGCAGGCCACGGCCTCTCCGCCGCTGAAAGGCGGCGGCCCCATTGAAGCCGCCGCGCGATCGGTGCGCCGGCGGAGGCGAAGGGGGCTCTCCGCCGCTGAAAGGCGGCGGCCCCATTGAAGCCCCGCCAGGCGCGCGCGCGTGATTCGGACGGTCCCCTCTCCGCCGCTGAAAGGCGGCGGCCCCATTGAAGCGGTTGGCTCCAAGTGCCACATCGCACGCTCGCCGGTCGCTCTCCGCCGCTGAAAGGCGGCGGCCCCATTGAAGCGCTTGCCCTTGCGCGGGCATTGGCCATCGGCGTCGACCTCTCCGCCGCTGAAAGGCGGCGGCCCCATTGAAGCCTCCGTTCTCTGCGCCGAGTTGGTCACGGACGGTGGCCTCTCCGCCGCTGAAAGGCGGCGGCCCCATTGAAGCAAAACGCGCTTGCGGAGCTGTTCGAGAGCTACCCAACTCTCCGCCGCTGAAAGGCGGCGGCCCCATTGAAGCCTTCGCGGCGCCGCACAGCACTGCTCGCACTCCGGCTCTCCGCCGCTGAAAGGCGGCGGCCCCATTGAAGCCTCGTGAAGGAGCTCCAGCCGGAGCGCGACCCCAGCTACAGCCCCTCTCCGCCGCTGAAAGGCGGCGGCCCCATTGAAGCATCTGTCCTCTTCCTCACGTGTCGCAAATACGACAGACTGCTCTCCGCCGCTGAAAGGCGGCGGCCCCATTGAAGCAAGATGAATGCAGATCTCCTCTAGATGCCAGTTAGGTCTCTCCGCCGCTGAAAGGCGGCGGCCCCATTGAAGCGGCAGGTCGACCCGTGGGACAGGGCGGGCGCATCAAAACTAACATAAAAACAATGACTTAAACTCGCTCGTGGCCGGCTGGTCGGGGCTGGCGGCCGAACACAGCGACATGTCGTGTGGCAGATCTCGGGGCATGGCACCGTTCATCGAGCACTTCGCATCGCTGCCCGACCCGCGCGTCGTCGGGCGATCTGACCACAAACTGCTGGACATCATTGCCATCGCTATCCTCGGCACGATCTGCGGGGCGGAGGGCTGGGACGACTTCGCCGACTTCGGTGAGTGCAAGCATGGCTGGCTGAAGACGTTTCTGGACCTGCCGGCAGGCATCCCGAGCGCTGATACGTTCCGTCGGGTCCTGAGCGCGCTCGACCCCGAGGCGTTCAGCGCTTGCTTCGTGGCCTGGATGCAGGCGCTGGTCGGCTCGCCCGACGGTAAGCTGGTGGCGATCGATGGCAAGA
The DNA here is from genome assembly GCF_051369805.1 of Sorangium sp. So ce1036. Taxonomy (NCBI): domain Bacteria; kingdom Pseudomonadati; phylum Myxococcota; order Polyangiales; family Polyangiaceae; genus Sorangium; species Sorangium sp. So ce1036. The sequence continues at coordinate 9,301,861 of NZ_JBBMOX010000001.1, read as the reverse complement.
CGGCTCGCCGATCGTTCGACCGTGCCGCCGAGCGCTCGCCGCTGCACCTGGTCAGCGCCTGGGTTCAGCAGAACAGCCTGACGCTCGGTCAGGTGGCGACCGACCCCGAGTCGAACGAGATCACGGCCATCCCGAAACTGCTCGGCATGCTGAATCTTCGAGGTGCCACGGTGACCATCGACGCCATGGGAACCCAGAAGGAAATTGCCCAGGGAATTGTCGACAGGGGAGCCGCCTATCTGCTCGCTCTCAAAGCGAATCAGACCAAGCTCTATGAGCAAGTCGCTCAGATCTTCTCCGAGGCCGGCACCGGCTTCTTTTCGCTTGTAAAGCACACGGTGCACGAGACGGTCGAAGAGGGACACGGGAGGCGTGAGCGGCGGCGCGTCTGGACCACGACGGACCTGAGCCGGATCACGGAGGCACCGAAGTGGCCGGGCCTGCGGAGCATCACGATGGTCGAACGGGAACGCCAGGCCGGCCCCGGCGGTGAGCTCACGTCCGAGAGGCACTATTTCATCAGCTCGAGCGCACGCACTGGAGCCAAAGCGATGGCATCGTTGATTCGTGCGCACTGGTCGATCGAAAATCGATGCCATTGGGTGCTCGATGTCGCATTCCGCGAGGATGAAAGCCGCGTTCGAGCCGGGCAGGAGAACATCGGGCTGCTGCGCAAGATTGCTCTCAATCTCCTGAAGCAAGACCAGACCACCAAGCGTGGGATTGCCGCAAAACGAAAGAAAGCTGGATGGAACCACGACTACCTGCTGCGCGTCCTCTCCGGAACCATTCCTCCAGGTTAGACGCGCCCGCCCTGACCCGTGGGACGGCCCCGCCTCGAGGCCTCTCCGCCGCTGAAAGGCGGCGGCCCCATTGAAGCGGCAGGCCTTGCGCAGGCGATCCGCTCTTCCGGATCTCTCCGCCGCTGAAAGGCGGCGGCCCCATTGAAGCCAGATCTCGCTGGGGACGGCCGCGCCTCTCTACCAGCTCTCCGCCGCTGAAAGGCGGCGGCCCCATTGAAGCCTCCTTGCTGATCTCCTGCGCCCACTCGAGCGCCGCGGCCTCTCCGCCGCTGAAAGGCGGCGGCCCCATTGAAGCCGGCGCTGGTAGACCGTTTTGCCAGAAGCGGCGCTCATCGGGCTCTCCGCCGCTGAAAGGCGGCGGCCCCATTGAAGCTGGATGTTGCTCACGATGGCCTGCGCGATCTCGAGCTCTCCGCCGCTGAAAGGCGGCGGCCCCATTGAAGCCCCAGGTTGTTGCAGTAGACCTGCCCGCCGCGGCCGTCTCTCCGCCGCTGAAAGGCGGCGGCCCCATTGAAGCCGCGCAGTGGCGTACATCCAGTCGCTCCGCGGCCCGCCTCTCCGCCGCTGAAAGGCGGCGGCCCCATTGAAGCATCGCGGTCCCCCTTCGCTGCCCTTCGGCGCGTACCTCTCCGCCGCTGAAAGGCGGCGGCCCCATTGAAGCGCATGGTTTTTGACGGCACGATTCTTGCCCTGCGTAACCTCTCCGCCGCTGAAAGGCGGCGGCCCCATTGAAGCAGGCGCCCGTACTGCTCCCGAACCGGCGCGGGCGGCTTCTCTCCGCCGCTGAAAGGCGGCGGCCCCATTGAAGCTCCGCGTTCATGGGCGGCTTCTGCATGTGCGAGCCGACGCTCTCCGCCGCTGAAAGGCGGCGGCCCCATTGAAGCTTGAGCGTCGGCCCGACGAGCGCCATCACCCGCACGCTCTCCGCCGCTGAAAGGCGGCGGCCCCATTGAAGCTCTGGTGCGTACGCGTGACACGCCCCGGCCGCCGCTGCTCTCCGCCGCTGAAAGGCGGCGGCCCCATTGAAGCGTTTGGCAGTGGGCTGCATCGTCGGCTTCGTCGTCCTCTCCGCCGCTGAAAGGCGGCGGCCCCATTGAAGCTCCGAGGTCGCCTTCACGACCTTCTGGAGCTCCTCTCTCTCCGCCGCTGAAAGGCGGCGGCCCCATTGAAGCAAGGTCGTGGCGTTCAAGCTCGAGCCCGTCAGGAGCTCTCCGCCGCTGAAAGGCGGCGGCCCCATTGAAGCGCCGGGACCGGGCCGACGCTCGCGGCCGCCTACCTCTCTCCGCCGCTGAAAGGCGGCGGCCCCATTGAAGCCTCAGCCGCGGTTCGAGGCGGCCATGGTCGTCGAGCCGCTCTCCGCCGCTGAAAGGCGGCGGCCCCATTGAAGCTTGCCGAGTAGCAGATGCGCAAACGCGAGCTCCCTCTCTCCGCCGCTGAAAGGCGGCGGCCCCATTGAGAGCGCCTAACAAAACCCGGCCTGGATATGGCAGAGGCAGATCAGGCACACGGCGAGCTGGAGGAACGCTCGGTGAATATCGGCACGGCGTTCATACCGCACAGTCAAGCGCCGAAAGCGGCGGAGCCATGCGATCGTCCGTTCGACGACCCAGCGGTAACGGCCGAGCTTCTCCGACGACTCGATGCCCTTGCGAGCGATGCGGGGCACGATGTGGCGCAGATGGCAAGCCAAGCGCAGGGCCGGGTCGTCGTAGGCCTTATCGGCGTGCAGTTTCTTGGGGCGGCGCCGCGGTCGGCCGCAAGGCCGCGCGATCGTCGGTACCGCATCCACCATAGGCGTGAACATCTTCGAGTCATGGACGTTCGCCGGCGTCATCTCGACGGCGAGCGGGATACCATTCTGATCGACCAAAATGTGATATTTCGTGCCCGGCCGGCCGCGATCTGTGGGGTTCGGGCCAGTCTCTTCACCCCCCTTTTTGCCGGAACCAGCGAGGCATCCAGCGCAGCACGCTCCCAGTTGATCTTGTCGGCCCCGCCGAGCTCATCCAGCAATGCCTTGTGGAGCTGACCCCAGACGCCAGCCTGCTGCCAGTCGCGCAACCGGCGCCAGCACGTCATGCCGCTGCAGCCGAGCTCTTGCGGGAGATATTCCCAAGGAATCCCCGTTTTCAGCACGAACAAGATCCCCGTCAGGGCGATTCGATCAGGCGTGCGCGGCCGGCCGCCCTGCGGCTTCGGCTCCGCCTTCGGCAATAGAGGTTCGATTCGCTCCCAGAGTTCGTCCGGCACCAACAGCTTGCCCACGCGTGCAATCTAATGCGCGTACCGTTTGTCTCAAGCGAGCGGGCGCTCGAGCGAGGTCGGCGGGCTATTGTTAGGCGCTCTGAAGCGACATCGTTCCTGATCTCCATGTGCTCTCCTATTTCTCTCCGCCGCTGAAAGGCGGCGGCCCCATTGAAGCTACGGACGACACGGGCGTTCTAGCCGTCACACAGCGGGAGCTCTCCGCCGCTGAAAGGCGGCGGCCCCATTGAAGCCTGCACACTTCACTCCCGGTGGTCGCGCAGTCGCCCTGCTCTCCGCCGCTGAAAGGCGGCGGCCCCATTGAAGCGTCGCGAGCACGAGCTCCAGGTGACGGTGCGCACACACTCTCCGCCGCTGAAAGGCGGCGGCCCCATTGAAGCTACACGGAGAAAGGCGCAGGTGGGTTCACGCTCCCGGCGCTCTCCGCCGCTGAAAGGCGGCGGCCCCATTGAAGCGGAGGATCGCGTCGGTCGAGACGTCCTTGCCGGTCAGCTCTCCGCCGCTGAAAGGCGGCGGCCCCATTGAAGCTCATGGATCTCCTAGGTCACCCAGTAGAGCGCATACTCTCCGCCGCTGAAAGGCGGCGGCCCCATTGAAGCACCTCCTCGCTCGTCCCAGGCCGCTCCGTAAGCGCCCGCTCTCCGCCGCTGAAAGGCGGCGGCCCCATTGAAGCCGGATCCCGAAGGATTCTGCGCTCCGGATGTACAACTCTCCGCCGCTGAAAGGCGGCGGCCCCATTGAAGCAGCGGAGCGTCCCCAAGAGCGGGCGTGCCGAGCTCACTCTCCGCCGCTGAAAGGCGGCGGCCCCATTGAAGCAGCCGCAGGCGTCGCTCGAGAGCGACAGGAGCAGCCGTCTCTCCGCCGCTGAAAGGCGGCGGCCCCATTGAAGCTCCTAGCGCCCCATGCCCGCCGCGGCGTCGCCGGACCTCTCCGCCGCTGAAAGGCGGCGGCCCCATTGAAGCATGCGACGCATGTAGCACGCGTCTGCGCCTGCGTCGCTCTCCGCCGCTGAAAGGCGGCGGCCCCATTGAAGCGTGTACTTCTCCGGCCGAAGGCGCAAGACGCTGGCGGACTCTCCGCCGCTGAAAGGCGGCGGCCCCATTGAAGCAGTATGCAACATCAAGAGCTGATGATGGTACGCCGGGCTCTCCGCCGCTGAAAGGCGGCGGCCCCATTGAAGCTCCGTCTTCATGCTCACGACTTCGCCGGCCGCATTCTCTCCGCCGCTGAAAGGCGGCGGCCCCATTGAAGCATCTCGCGGCACGCGACGCCATTGCGGCGCGCGGTGTCTCTCCGCCGCTGAAAGGCGGCGGCCCCATTGAAGCGCTGCAGGAGGGCGGCGCGCTGCCGCCGGACCGCACTCTCCGCCGCTGAAAGGCGGCGGCCCCATTGAAGCAAATAGGCGAGCGTGTTGCCAGCGGGCACTTTGACGAACTCTCCGCCGCTGAAAGGCGGCGGCCCCATTGAAGCTCGACGTTGGCCACGTTCTGGAAGAACTCGACCTTGCTCTCCGCCGCTGAAAGGCGGCGACCCCATTGAAGCGACACGGGAGCCACGCATTCGCCAAGGATCGCCAGAACCTCTCCGCCGCTGAAAGGCGGCGGCCCCATTGAAGCCACGAGGCACTTGCGAATGAGGAGATCGCCGCGCTGCTCTCCGCCGTTGAAAGGCGGCGGTCCCATTGAAGCTTGAGCAGCGCAGGCCGGTGCTCCGCGAGATCCTCCTCTCCGCCGCTGAAAGGCGGCGGCCCCATTGAAGCCAGTGGGCGCACGGCTCGCATGGGCGCAGGTCGAGCGAGCTCTCCGCCGCTGAAAGGCGGCGGCCCCATTGAAGCGCTGGTCCTTGGCCGCCGTGAGCGAAAACGGCGAGCTCTCCGCCGCTGAAAGGCGGCGGCCCCATTGAAGCGCTGGTCCTTGGCCGCCGTGAGCGAAAACGGCGAGCTCTCCGCCGCTGAAAGGCGGCGGCCCCATTGAAGCTTCGATCCACGCTTCCGATTCCGCATCCGCATTCTCGAACCGCTGCCCGTCCGCTCGGCGCGCCGCGCCGACGGGCGCGCCGGGCGGACCGCCGCGCGCGCAAGATCGGGGCGATGGCCCCCGCCACGGGCGTGGTGAGCACGCCGCCAGGTCTGCTCGGCCGCTCGTCCACCGGCTGCGGCGGCCCCGCCGGCTGCGGCGGCCCAGGCGAGCGCGCTGCCATCGCCCTCCGCGCGAACGCGGCGCCTCGTCCGCGCGCGCTCGACTGCGCGCTCGCCGGATGCGTGATCGAGCACGGCGCGTCGCGGAGCCGGCCGTCGGGCGCCGCTCCGCGCGTCGCCGCGTACCGTCGCCGCGCACCTCGACGCGGGCCATCTCCCCCGCCGCGCATCTCGGCGCGGGCGACCTCCCCGCGGGCGCACGCAGCCGCGCTCCCCGGTCGAGCCGGCTTCGGCGCTCCCCGGTCGCGCCGGCTTCGCGAGCCCCGCCCCGCGCCGCCCGCGCCCGCCTCACCGATCGGCTAGACTCGCGTGACGAGGCCCGTCGCATGTCCATCTCCGAGAAGCTCGTCCATCCGGCAACCCTCGAGGACCTGGAGAAGCTCCCGCCTACCTGGCGCGGGGAGATCATCGACGGCACCCTCTACGCCTTCCCCCGCCCGCGCTTCGTTCATGCCGACATCGAGGGGCTCATCACCGCCGACCTCAAGAACCCCTTCCAGCGCGGCAGAGGCGGCCCCGGCGGGTGGTGGATCCTCCCTGAACCCGGCATCCAGCTCCCGCGCGCCCCGGAGTTTTCCCCCGACGTCGCGGGGTGGCGCCGCGAGCGCATGGCGCGACCGCCGGCGAGGGAAAGCGCCATCGCCGTCGTCCCCGACTGGATCTGCGAGATCCTCTCGCGCAGCACGGCCAGCTACGACAACCTCGTCAAGCGCCGCTTCTACAGCGAGATCGGCGTCGGCTGGCTCTGGTATGTCGACCCTCGCGATCGCTCGCTCCGGGTCAACCAGCTCGTCGACGGGAAATGGGTGGAGCTCGGGCTGTACGGCGAAGACGAGAAGGTCCGCGCCGCCCCGTTCGAGGCCGTCGAGATCGATCTGTCCGAATGGTGGGAAGGTCTCGACGACGACAACCAGAACGAGAACGAGGGCAAGGGCGAAGCGAGCCCCTGATCCGCCGGGAGAGCCTCCGGGGTGCCATTCGCGCAGGCCATTCGAAACGCCGGCATCACGGCGCCGACCGTGCACATGACGGTCTGCCACGGGGGGACCATCCGCCGGGATATCCGGCGGCCTCCATCGCGAGCCACGTCGCCCATCCGACGGGCGCGACGCCCGTCGCCTGCGTGGGCGACGACGTGAGGCGACACTCGACCTTGCCCGGCGTCTCGATCGCGTGCGCGTGCGAGCACGGCCAGTTGGTGCCGTTCGATCCAACGCCGCCGCCGCGACCCTAGGTGGCGAGACCCAGGAGCCCCTCATGCCGATTGCCATGTGCGCTACGCTCGACACCCGCCACGCCGCGGGCACAGACCTCGTCTTCAGCGTGTCGCTCGCGCTCGCCTGGAAGAAGCTCGAGCATCGCTTCGGGGCGCTGCGCTTCGCGCCTCAACCCGCGCTGGCCGACGCGCTGAGCCGCACGGTCGTCGACGGGGCGGTCAGCCCCGCGTGGTGCGTCGCGGATGCCGGCTTCGGCGCCGAGGGCATCCTCGAGCGGCTGCGCAGCGAGCTGCTCTCCAGGTTCTCCGCGGCGGACGTGCGGTATCTTCCGCGCGGCCTCGCGCCGGACGCGCTGCTCGCTTATGGATACCTGAGCCGCGATCTGCGGTTTCCTGTCGTCTTCGCGGTGCGCGAGGGGGTGTTCGACGCGCGGCCCGTTCGCGCCTTCGGGATCGTGGACAACAACCACCCGCACAACGCGGCGCGGGCGGCGCAGGTGATCGTGCACGAGCATCGTTCAGAACGGGAGTTCGTGATCGAGCTCTGCACCGACGCGGCCGACGAGGATCGCCTCCTGATTGCCCAGGTGCCGCCGCGCGAGCGGCTGGGGGAGACGGTGCGGGACGTGCTCGACCGGCTGGGGAGGCTCCCGCCTGAATACCGATCGCTCCGCCGCGGGGAGGAGGTCGCCATTCCGCGCATCGAGCTCGAGACGGAGGCGTCGTTCCCCGAGCTGCTCGGACGACGTCTGTGCACAGGGGAGCTCGCAGGCAGGGTCTTTCATGAGGCGAGGCAGCGGGTGCGCTTCACGCTCGACGAGGGCGGCGCCAGCGTCACCGCAGAGGCCGCGATCCTGTCGTTCGGGATGCCGGAGCCCAGGCGCTCGTTCGCCGTGTGCCAGCCGTTCCTCGTCATGCTGATTCGCCGGTCGGCGTTCGTTCCGTACCTCGCGCTGTGGGTGGAGACCCCGGCATGGATGCAGTCGCCGGCGCGGCCGGCGGGCGCTGGACCGGCGCTCGGCGGGATCTATCGATAGCGATCGAGGTGACGGCGAGGGGGTGGCCAGGTGACACGGCCCAGCGCGATCCCGTGCAGGATCCCGTGAAGGACGGCCAGGGCCCACGGCCTCCAGGGCGCGCGCGGCGAGCGACGCCGCACAGACTTGTCGCGGAATCGCCGCGCCGAGCGCATGAGCCTGTCACCGGTCGTCGGAGCGTCGCGCCCACCCCTGCTTCACGGCATCGCCCAGGCGCGCTCGCACATTGACGTCGTTCGAGGCGGCAGCCATGTTCGCGGCGTTCCTTGTCGCGCGAGCGACGTCGGACCCTCTTTCAAGGAGAGCTTTCATGAACATCGAAATCGCTTCGTCGGCGCATACCCACCTTCGTCGTCCGTCACGCGCCGCCCGGCTGCGCGCCGGCGCGGCGCTCTTGCTCCTCGGTGCGCTCGGCGCCGCCGCCTGCACCGCCGGCGCGGGAGCAGAGGTGGAGGCAGAGAGCCTCGGTGTGGCCAGCCTCCGCGGGACGTACGATCTCACGAGCAGCTACACGGGCACCATCGGGGACACCCGCGGCTGGATCATCGAGTGGGAGATCCCCGAGCTCCTGAATGAGAGCACGGCGTGGACCGCGATCGGGCAGTGGTACTACAACCTCGAATCGGGCATTTACCACAGCCCGGATGGGTGGTTCGTCTACTACTACGGGGACGACGACGGCGTCGCGGGGAACCACCCCGACTGCACCGGCCTCTTGCCCTCGTGGGGCTCGGGGAGCACCTGCGGCGGCTCGCTCGGCGACCTGGAGCCCGGGCAGCAGGTGGTCTTCAAGTACGAGTGGTGCACGCCCGAGCGCGTCGCGAGCGTGAGCGGCTCCAAGCTCTGCCTCTATGTCGACATGAAGGACGGCGCCGGCTGGCAGTTCCTCGCCCAGGACGAGCGCACCACGGTCGAGATGTACGCGCACGACATCGAGCATTTCGCGGACGTGGGCCCGCAGTACCCCGAGCCGCAGGTCTCCTGCGAGGCGCCCATCAAGATGCTGCGCCAGGAGCTGAAGACGACCGCGGGCGTCTGGCAGCCCATGTCGGGCGCGAGCATCTGGTCGTTCCACGACGCCGCTCCCTACATCTACCAGAACGAGAATTTCGGCGCGTCGCCCTCGACGTGGGAGGCCTGCACGTCAAGCGGGAATGATTGTTCGGGGGTGCCCGCGTGGACGTCGGCGCAGGTGTATACGCCCTCCACCCTGGTCACCGACGGCGGCCACCTCTGGTCCGCGACCCAGCAGATCTGGTGGTCGCACCCGAACTGCCCGCCCAGCAACCCGGACCCGTGGTGCCCGGCCGAGTGGGCCGGCCTCGGGCCGTGTAACTGACAGCGGAAATCACGGGCCGGGCCAAGGTGGAAGCCGTCGCAAGGACGGCCACAGTCCTTGCGAGCTGCTCCGGATGGGGGCGCTACGCCAGACAGAAGCTCGGCCCGTACCCCGGGATCAAATCCTCGTAAAGCTGTGTGGTGGGCACGCAGTTCCAAAAATGCCCAAGAAACAGCGCCGCGCCGGCGGGACACGCCATGAACAGGTGGACCTTCGCTACACCCGTTCGCCGCGCCTCGCGCATGATGCGACTCCGCGCGGCCATCGCCCAGCCGAGCGCATACGCGCCGTCTGGCATCGCCCCATGCCCGATCCTGGGCGTGCGGATGTGCAGCAGTCAACTCACCGGCAGCCCCGCCTGCTTCACGTGATCGCGAACATCCTCGGCGATCTCGTGCGTGACGCTGAGCGCGACGGCGAGTTCGCCGCCGAGGTTGAGCTCCTCAGGCGGGGGTACGTCGAGGTCCACCTGCATCGGAGCCGCTTCCGTACTCCACACCATGTCGCGCTGCACGCAGGCCACGTGTGCGTTCCGGGTGTCGCCGAGCTCGAAGCCCACCATGAACGCCGGCGTGAGCCGCAGCTTGCCGCGCACCTGGACCCGGTTGAAGCCGAGCGCACGGATGCGAGCGCTCGCCTGCCGCAGGTCGGCGCGGAGCTGGGTGTTCCATAGCGAGGGATCTCTCAGCCGCCGCTTGGCTTGCGGCTCGTCGCCCTCGAAGAGGTCGACCCAGTCCACCGAGGCATGGGCCGCATCGGCGAAGAGCTCCCGCTCGAGCTGCTGCACCACCAGGCCCGCGGCGGACCGCCGCGGAGCGCGCGCCGCTCGACCTCGGCTGCGAGCAGGGCCCGGTCGATCTGCCGCGTCCCCTGCTTGACCCACTCGCGGATGGCAAGCACGCCCTGCTCCACGGCGTCCGGGTCCTCCTTCAGCCCGCGCGCCGCCATGCGATCCGCGACGGCCGTGGCCAGACCCGAGGCAGGGCCCTGGTCGGTCAGGAGCTCGAGATGGTCGAGCATCTCAAGGAGCTCGTCCTCGGCGATGCCGAGGTGCGCGGCCCATTCCTTGCGGCGTCCGCCGGCGCTCGAGCGTGGCCCTTCCTCCCGAAGACGGGGGCCGAGGAGCCCGCGCGCGCCGTCGCGGAGCTTGAGCAGCGGATCCTTGGGATCGAGCGGCCGGTTGGTGAACAACCCCATGTGCGGTCGTCCGCCGGCAGCGCGCAGCTTCGAGTAGCTCTCCCAGAACCGCCGAAGAATGCTTTTCTTTCTGCCCTGTTCACTGCCTGTGCCCACCTCGATGAACCAGGCATTGTCGATCGGGCTGCTCGCGGTGACCGAGAATTTCACCTGATAGTGCTCGTCCCCGCGCCCAGGGCGATGGACGACGACGTCGTCGAGGAGGTCCATCCCGCACTTCTCGACCGAGATCGCTGTCACGCCCTCGTCGGGAGCCAGCATGCGCAAGGCATGATACCAGGCGTAGAGGTGCTGGTAGTCGTCCCCCTGGATGGCGGCGCCGCGCGCGCTCCCTGTCATGTCGTGGACTCCGCTTTGAGCCGCTCGGTGAAGACGGCGTGGACGACGAGCTTCCCGTCCCGCACCTGGATGCCCCTCACGAAAAATGGACGCGGCACGCCGTCTGCTGCCGCAATCGAATCGACGACGTCCCAGAACCCCGCGAGCCACGTCGAGCACACGAGCCCTGTGGCGAGCGGGCGCAGGCGGGGATCCACCGGCTGGATGGGCAGGAATCGCTCCTTCGGCAGCTTCTCGCGCTTCTCGCGCTTTCGGGCATCCTGGCGTGCCTTGCGCGCCTCCGCGAAGCTGACGAACTCGACCTCGATCACGTCAGGCAGACGATCGGGCAGCGGCTCTCGCGCGGGCGCAGCGGCGGCGCTCGGCGGCGCCCGGACCACAGCGACGGCGGCGCGCGCGGACCGCTCCGCCTCCTCTCGCCGTTGCCGGATGCGGTCGATCCGGTCTCCGAAACGCAGCGCCTTGTGCGCTGAGGGATGGTGTCTGGGCTGCATGCCTGGGCCGCCCGGTCTCGTCTGCTGCGCCGGTCGTGGTCCGACCCTTCCGGCCTTGGCCTCAGCCTCTGCGATGCCAGCGTGCCTCCGGATCCATGCGAGCTCCAGCACCACCCGCTCCGTGAGCACCCGTGGGTCCCGAAGCAACCGTTGCTCGAGCCAGGCACCCACGTCATTGAGGGCGTCGATCTCCTTCTGCTCTCCGCCCCTGCGCCCTGCATACCCCGCTTCGGGCAGCGCCCTGAGCAGCGCGAGCCCCTCGACGGGATCTCCCGTCGCCCTCGTGGCTTCGAGCGCCTCCGAGAGGTACCGGACGTGGTTCGACGTCGAGAAGCCAGCGGCCTGCGCCTGCAGGGTGGCGAGCTCCTTGCCCGTGAGCTTCTGCATCGTCAGCAATCCCCCTGATGGATCTGGAGCAGGCGCACCATCCCCTCGACGTGGCAGTCCTCCGATTGCTCGAAGCTCGTGATCCACGCCTCGTCCATCGCCACAGGGCGACCGGCATGATCACGTAGGCGCGCAACGAGGTGCTGGAGGCGAATCCGCCCGAACCCGTGCGCCTTGCCGCCGCCGATCTTCAGAGCGCTCCCGCGCTTCCACCCGAGCGCGACCAAGAGCCCTCCGAGCTCCCGAGGAAGCGCGTTGTGTACGCGCATCTCCCCCTGAAGCACGTGACCCGCCGGGAGCACCTCGATTTTCTGCTGGCGTGCGTTGTCGGCCACCGGACCCCGCCCCACGGCGAACTTACGACCATGCAGCGCGTGAACTTCATAAAGATCCCCTCGACCACGCTCCCCCTCGCGCGAGGGGCGCAGCGTGCCGCGCCCGACGTGGTGCAGGTTGGGACTGAACTGCTCCGGGATCTCCGCCACATCGAAGCCCACCTGGGCTTCGACCGAGAAATCGGTGAGCGTGACGCGGCTCCGCAGGGACATGCGGCCGAATAGCGCGCAAGCGGGGCAGAGGTGTCCGTCAGCAGCCTCGGCCCTGCCGCGGAAAACCTCCCCGTCCAGGAGCCGGTCGTCGAGCCGGGCATGCTCGATCCCGCTGCTGGAGCGGACACGCACGGACCCCTTGGGAGGCCTGAAGGGCACGCAGCTCCTGGTAATGGCCTCGTAGCGCGCCCGCAAGACACCCTTTATCGAAGCGCCGGGAACGCCAGGGCGGCCATGGATCCGGCACCCTTGCCGAATGACGTCGCCGTCCACGAGCTTCTTCGAGCCTGCGCCCACGTGCACCGCTTGCTCGGTGACGAACGCCAGCGAGAAGACGGCGGAGAGCGTCCCTGGCACGCGCCGATCGTGCACAGCCTCGGGGCGGGACACACGGTGCACCCGATCGGGCAAAGGGACGAACTCGTACCCCGCGCTCACGCCATCTCCCCGAGCGCCTGCCTCGCAGCCTCGATCCAGGCCTGGATTGCCGGCGAGTCAGTCGTCGCAAAGCGACGGCTGAGCCCGCGCGGCTCACCCAGGAGCGCAGGCAGAGCCACGTCGGGCTCGCGCAGCAGGCCGTACGCGGCATGCTCCTCTGGGCTCATGAGCTTGCCCACGCCGGCCGGGCGCTCGCCCCCACGCAGCGGCTGCTCATGCACGATCGAAATCACCTCGGCCCGTGCGAAGCCGAGCCCGCGGCTCTTGCTCGACCCGAGCTGCGCGAAGCCCTCGGAGATCTCGTCGAGCGCGCGGACCAGGAGACCCAACTGCCAGACCTGATAGTTTTCCAGCGCGATCTCGCCCCAGAACGCGACGCCGGCGGGGACGAGCTCCTGATCGAAGAGCGCCCCAGGTTTGACCGAGCCGAGGATCCGATCGATGGCCACGCCGTGGCGCTGCTCGACCTGATTCGCCCTCTGGTGGTTCGTCCCGCCGGGCCGGGCGGCTTCGTCCCCACGCTCGAGCCAGGGGAACAGGTCCCGTACCGCCGCGCGTCCCTTGATCGCCAGCGATCCGAAGAGCCGGCACGCCAGGCACTGGTCCCTGTAGATCGTGGCCGTGGGGAACCGGTCGCTGTTCGCGTGAGCATTGCACTCGTTCTTGTGGTCGAGCGGATTGCACGCGCCCCGTGCCCCGCCGAAGGTCTCGCCACGAACGCTGGCCTCGGCTGCGGAACGGATCACCCCCTTGAGGCTGGAACCGGGGATATACACCGTCCGGCCGTGCACCGCATGGCGCGTGCGGACGCAGCTCAGATCCGCAGCGGTCGGGTCGATCCCTGCGTCGCCCGCGCGGATCAAGAGAGGGGTGACGGTCTCCACACGGACGCCGAGAACGGCGCGGTTGTAGCTCTTCTTGAACATCAGCTCTTCCCCCGGGCGCGTTCGGCGAGCGCGGTTCGGAACGAGGTGAATTCAGCCTCCAGCGCCGCTCCCTCCAGCGTTTCGCCGGGTCTTCCCTCGAGCAGATCGCGCGCTGTCACGCGCAGCATGCCGTGCCACTCGACGTCGATTCGGCCGAGCCCTCGCGAGGTGAAGCCGCCCAGCGCCGTGAAGCCCTCCTTGATCTGATCGAAACCCAGGATCAGAAGACCCATCAGCCACGGCCGGGGGTTCTCGACGAACACCTCGAGGTCGAACCGAACGCCGGGCGACACGACCTCGAAGTCGTACTTGTGCTTTCCGTACTGCCGCCGCAGGTCCCGGTCGATGGCCACGCCGTCGCGCACCTCGACGGGGATGCGCCGCGCGACGCGGTCGTCCGGGCTGACGTGTACGAGGGCATCGCTGAAGCGGACATGGCTGGCGACCACGTGGGACCCGAGCAGCCTGCACACGGCGCAGTGTCTGGTCACGTCCACCTCGGCGCGCTTGCCTTCACGGTGATCACCGCAGGCGCTCTCGTCCTCGTCATGCTTGCGGAGGGGGTTGCACGTCCAGATGCCTGTGTCTCGCGGGAGCTCGGCGCCGCGGACGAGCGCCTCGATGGTCGAGCGCAGCGCCCCCTTGAGGCTGCCGCCGGGCAGCAGCGGGTATCCTTCGGCATCACGCAGCACGGGCAGATCGGCCGCATCGAGCTGGCCGCTGCCGCCGCTGCCGATGCGCAGGGCGGTCCGTGTGACGAGCTGACCCGAGAGGCGCAATCGCTGCTGGAGGCGGTGGAAGTCCGCAGCAGAGCTACTCATCGCCGACCGCCTTTCGGCTGGAATCCATCGCGCCGATGCGGCGGGTTCTGGTCCCTTCTCTGCGCCGCACCGGGCGCGAGCTGGCCTCCGGCCGCGTGGTCCGGTCGCAGCCCCTGCGCGTCGCGGGGCGCGCTCCTGTAGCTCGCCGCCTTGTCCAGGTAGGTGAACGTCCTGGCGAGATACACCGCGTAGAGTCGCCAGGCAGCCACCTTGGCCTCGTCGGTCGGGAGATCGATCATTGCGCCCTCAGCCTTGGCGATGACGTCGCGTGCCAGCACCGGATCCCAGACCCCACCGTCTCCCTTGCCACGGCTCGCCTGGTAGCGAATGTAGAGAGCGATCTCCTCGGCGCAGGCCGCCTCGTTGCACACGCCCACGAGGTGGCTGAGCTGCGCCTTGTGGACGGGCCTGTCCTTGGACTTCGGATCAACCTTCTTGAAGGCTTCTCCCATGACCTGCTCGGCGGCCTGGACAAGCGCTTTTCGTTTGAGTCGCAGTGCTTCTGCAAACGGATCCATTGGCGACTACCTCGGGAAGGTGCGGGTGCAGTGGAACGGGTCGAAGCAGAGAACGTGGCCGAAACCCTGGTGCCGCCGCTCCCCCACGCCCTGCTGCTCGATCCGCGCGAGCAGGGGAAGGACGTCGCGCCAGGAGCGCCCGGGGCCGAGATCAACGACGAAGATGCCTCCCGCCGCGACGGCGAGCGCTGGCTCCATCCTGCCCTTTTGCTGATCCCAGCCGCCCTCGCGGCTGAACCGTCGCGCTGTGAGGAGAAATTCGCTGGCCTCGAGTGCGCGGAACATCGTGGTCCGTCCGTCGTCGTCTCCGTGCACGAGCAGCGGTGCGAGGAGCGTGAGGGGCACGAGGCGACCTACGCGATCGTCGGGGAGATTGGCCTCCTTCAGACGGCGGCGCAGGGCTTCGTCGAAGTCTTTTGCGCGCGTGTCGATTTCCGGAAGCGACGGCGCCGCGCGGAGATCGACATCGACTTGCCCCCAGCCGCTCGAGCGCCCGCGGCCGAGGGAGAGCGGCACCGAGAGCGCGAGCGCAAGGCGTTCGCGGCTACCCGCGGGAATGTTCCGGATCGTGCCCTCGAATACCGTGCCCGCGTCGAGCAGGATCTGAGAAAACAGCTGCTCATCTCGAGCTGACGATCGGGTGCGGTCGATGGAAACGCGGGTCACGGATCGGGTGGGCACAGGCGTGCGCCGGCGGCGCATGCCGTCGAGACCGCGAAGCGGGGCGCCGCAAGAGCAGCGCGCGAGGCGCGTCCGATCCACATCGCTGGCCTGCTTGGCGGTCTCGGCGAGCGCGACCGCGACACGATCGAGGAGCGTATCGACGGCCCCGTGCGCGTGGCGTTCGTACTTGCACGCCACGGCTGTGATGGGCAGGGGTGCGCTCGGCTCGTGCGCATCGTCGTCGACCGGGTACAGATACCCGAACTGGGCTCCTCGCTCCGGCGCGACCAGGGTCTGAAATGCAGCGTCGTTCGGATCCGGCAGGGTCTCGGCGAGGGCGAACCCCACGGCGCCGCGGAGCGCGGCGCCCGGGATCTCGCGCCGGGTGTCGCGCACGTCGTCGCTCGCGATGGGGACGCCGATGGACGCTGGAGAGCGGAGGGTGACGCGGACGCGCACATCTCCCTCTGCTGGCATCGTGAGCGGAGCGCGCCGTGGCTCCTCCTCGAGCCAGCGGAGCTTCATCTTTACGCGGGCGAGACCTCGGCTGCGACCGGCGCCAATGTGCGTCGTGCCGTTCGCGGCTGCCTCGAAGAGCTGCTTGAGCTCGGGGAAGATCAGTCGGCCGCGCGCGACGAACGCGCGCTCGCGCGACGGGGCGGGGACACGCGCCAGGAAAAGGCGCTGGTTGGCGGCGCTGCGCGCCTGACGATCAATGGAAACGCCGGGCAGGACGGTCCACGTATCGACGTCTGCGCCCGCGCGGGCATCGCCGAGGACGAGGGCCGAGAACGCGCGCTCCTCCGGGTCGAGGCGCGCGCGCTGCGTGCCGAAGAGGCGGCACGCCTTGCACCGGGTGCCGCCATCAAGGGTGCAAGGCTGCGATGGGAGCTCGCCTGCTTCCGCGCGACCCGGATCGATGCCAGTCCCGCCCGCGCAGGCGGGCAGGTCAGCGCCTCGCAGCAGCGCTTCGAGCGCCTCGCGCAGCGCGCCGCGCAGGGCCGTGGCAGGGATGAAAGGATGACCATCTCGGTCCTCGGCATGAGCGGCGTGCAGGCCGTCAGGAACCTCCGAGGAACCGCCGATCATCACGCTTCCGGCGGGGAAGCGAAGGAGCAGCTCGAAGGCGGTCATGAGCCTTGATCCATGTCGTTGTTCTTGTTCGATGGAAGGAGGCGAACGAGATCGAGGAGTGCCTGTCTGGGGCGCTCGCGCATGACGGCGGCGGGATCCTGCCAGTCGACGCCCGCTGCACAGTAGAAGCCCTGCCATGGCTTCGAGCGCGCAACCTGGTAGCGGAGGAGGTTCGCGAACTCGACCGGATCCAGGGTGCGGGACTCGGCCAGGATGCCGCGCTGAGCGCCGGGGATCGCGGCGAGCGCCTCGGCTAGATGGCGACGGTTCTCCCATGACTCCGCATCCATTGGGAAGGGGCGGCCGTCGTCGTCGGAACGCCGTTCGACGGCGCCGAAGGAGGCATCGCCGGCGCGGAGGATCGCAAAATCGAAGGCGGAACGCGCGCTGTCGCTCCGGCACAGACGCTTGGCCGAGCGCTCCAGGGCATGGGCATACGCCATGAGGCGGGACGCGGGGAAATGCGCGTCCGAGACGACGGCGCCAATGCCCACGCCGAGGCGAGCGAGCCGTGACGCTTCATCGCGCGAGAAGGGCGCGCCGAGGCGTGCAAGCTGGTCGAGCTGGCGTTCGAGCGCGCGGACGAGGGATCCGGCATACTGGAGTAGATCCTCGGCGGCCAGGAAGATGCGGATATCGTCCCCCCCGGTGGCGAGCGAGACCTTGTCGTGGCGCAGGGCGGAGCACGCCTCCCGATGGGCATCGCGGAAGACCTCCTGGATAACCTCGCTGGCGGCGGCCATCCGTTCCAGCGAGGTGAGGGAAGCGAAGAAGTCGCCGACGTTGTTGCCGTCAGCGGAGACGGCCGCGACGCGGCGGCTGGGGGAGAGCGCGAGAAGGGACTGGATCGGTTCCTGGCCGACTGTGCTCGCATCGCGGCCGGCGCGTACCATCGCGCGGCAGCGCTCGCAGACCCGCTCATTCGACGCATCCTTGCGCTCGGAGGGGTGGACCGCGCGGAACATCCTGCAGTCGGCGCACTGGTCGCGCTTGTCGGTCGGGAGCGCGCCGTCGGGGGGTGAAGCCTGGTCTTTTTCGATGTCGAGCTTCTGGCGAAGCCACCGGAGGCTGTCTGCGGGGGCCCTGAGATCATAGGGGACGACCGCGGCGGCCATGACGCCGCCGACAGTTTGTTCGCGGAAACGCCCGACGAGCTCCATGGCGCGAGCCTCTGCCGCATTGCGAGAGGCGACGATCTCGACGCCACGCCCGCCACCGGCGAATATACACCCGTCGCGCGCCGAAGCGGCCTTATCGAAGGCTGCGATGGTGGCGCTCGCCCCGAACATGGCAAGGGGGCGGCTGCTTGCTGTCACGAGCTCCTGGATGCCATTGGCGTCGTAAGCGACGAGCCAGGGCTCGGCACCTGCGCTCTGAAGGGCACGACGCACGCGCTGCTGGATGGGCGCAAAATCGAACATGTGCGAGCGTCGAGGTTCGAGGAGAAAGGGCGCGGATGTCAAGGAGAACTTGTGGGCCATGCAACTCGGTGCAGTGGGGCCGCCCGAGGTCGTGTTGCATCGCGCCGCTGCGCCTCACCGGAGCGCCTCGATGTGGGACCTGTTGCGGACCATGTGCGCTCGTCGTGCCGGATGTGCGGTGCAGGTACGGCAGGGGGGCCGATAACTGCCGGCGATTCCTCGCTGTTGGGGAGAGACGGGCGATCATCGTTCCAGCCCGGCGCGGCATGGCAGAGGCTGGTGCGGCCGGGCTCGGGCTCGAAGCGGAACAGGCGCTGGGCGGCGGCTGCGAACTGAACGAGACGTGCTCGCCTCCCTGCGCGCTCTGGGCGACCTTCGGTCGCCTGCTTCCAAAGGGGGGATACCTCGGCCGGATCGGGTTCGGTGACGGTCGTCCCATGGATGTGGCACGTGCCCTGGAAAGTGTCGCCGCAGTGGACGGGCCAATGCGAGGTCGCGCGCCTGGTCCGGCCTCTCCCGGCGTGCGTGCGCAATCCGGAAGAGTTGCTCTACATTATCGGCTGGGCACGGCGGCCCCTGGCGACGGAGGAGCTGCGGACTGGGGTTGTGCGTCGGAGCGTCGGGTGCGGGTGGCTCGGGTGGTCACGGCATGGGAAGCTCCAAATAGCTCCCGGCGTGGTGGTCCCACTCCATGGTTCGCACCTGGGGGATGACGTGCGGCGTCAGGTTGGCGGAGGCGAGCAGCGCCACGTGATTGGCCGTGGCCCAGAAGAGCACCACCTCGCGGACCCCGTGCTCATGGCGGAGTCGCTCAACGGCCGCGACGATATCCGCGACGAGCTTCATGGCCTGATCCGAGTCGGCGATGAACCCGGACTCAATCCACATGAGCGGCGTGCCCGGCACCGCCTGCTGCGCGAGCGGCGCGTAGCGCGCGGCCGAGCCGACCCCCAGCGCGACCACGGGTTGGGCTGGAAGCAGGGGGCCGGACACGTGCTTGACGCAGGCGGGATCGCCGCCGGGAATCGGTGTATGCCTCACCTGGCCCCTGTTGGTGGCGGGCAGCCCGTTCCTGTCGTAGCCATACAGGTCCACGGACGTCGTGCGATTGAGGTGCCGGCCAACGGCCCACACGAGCCCGGTTTGGGCATCTCCCAAGACCCGCACCTTGCGCGGATCGCCGCGGAGCGTGCCGAGCGCGGTGGATAGGGCCCACGTCAGGCTCTGCGCCGCGTGCTGCCAGTCGGCCCCGGAGAGCAGCTCTCGCTGCTCGCGCGGCATGAGGCTCGGCCGGAACGCCAGCGCGGGGATGTCGAGGCTGGCGACGTTCGCGGGCACAGGAGGCGGGCCCCGGCGAGGGCCGTTCCCGCGCTGATCGAGGACGATCGCGATTTCGGACCACGCCGCGGGGATGGTCCGCCGGTACGCGGCGGCGGCGATCTTCTCGGCTACGGCTTCCGGATCGGGGCTCAGCGGGTTGTTCTTGTCGAAAGAGCCGAGCTGGTTGACCTTATCTCCGTCGGGGTGGAGGAACCGTGTGCGCAGCCGCTCGTGTTGCCTGACCAGCTTGAGCGGATCGCCCAGGTAGACGGGCAGGAGGTGCTCGACGCCCTCCGTGGCCTCGATCGCCCAGCGCAGCTCGTCCCTGCACCAGTCGGACGCGAGGTAGGCATCGGAGAGGAAGAGGGTCATCGTGGCCTGGCGCTGGACGGCCTGCTTCAACGCCGTGTCGAGTGGGCCGAGCGCGAGCTCTTCCTTGTCCAGCCACGCGAGGACGCCGCGCCGTGCGAGATGCTTCGCGACGGCCTCGACGAACGGTTTGTCGGATGAGGCGTGCGACAGGAAGGTGGAGACGAAGCACAGGCGAATGTCGGTGGCTTGAGAGGTGATCATGCGGCTCCTGGACCGGACGGGTGGGTCGGCTTCACGGGATGATAGCGGCGCGTGGAGGATGACACAAGGCGGCCACGAACTCGGCCCGCTCGACATCCTGGTTCGGCGCATCTCGAGCGGACATGGCCTGTTCGGGTTGCAAGAGCGTAGCGTGCGACGGTCGCGCTGCCATTTCGGTCTCGTAGCCGCTACTTGGCTTGCGGCTCATTGCGTGCGAAGAGGTCGCCCCAGTCCACCGAGGTATGGGCCGCATCGGCGAAGGGCTCCCGCTCGAGCTACTGCACCACCGGCGTAGTTCGTGGCGGATCGTCGCAGGCGCACGCAGCTGCGCCTCCGGCAGCGCGGCTGCCTCTGCGGAGTGATCCTCGCAACCGCTCCCTCCGCGGCAAACGGCCCTTTGTGGGGAGGTAGGTAGAGCTTGGCTGCTCGGTCTGGTGAGGGCCCGGTGAAGACGGATGCGGTCGGTGCTCTCTCGTTCAACGCGGCCGAGATCGATCGGTCCGCGTGGTGAGAAGCCCATTGACGACGACGAGGACGAAGCGAGCGCGTGAGCACGGACATCATCGGCGGCGGATGACGGGATCTCAGTGCGCCGGCAGTGGAACGTGTGTGTGCGATCCGGTAAGCTCACCAGCGTGACCGCTCGACAAATCCTGGCTCAACACCTCGCCGATCTTTCCGATGAGGACGTCCAGGCGCTCCTCCCCCTTGTCGAACGCCTCCGGGCCAAGCGTATCGCCCCGGCGAACGCTCTCCCGACGGGGGAAATTGCTTCGCCCGCTCCGTCGACTCGGCGCCACCCCGAGCGATTCGGCCCGCTCGCCGGCTCTGTGCGGCTCGTCGGGGAGATCCAGGTTCCTGTGGAGAACGCGGATCGATGGACGTACGACGAGGAGAACCTAAAGGCGTGATCGTGCTCGACACGCACGCCTGGTTCTGGCTTGTCGCGTCCCCGGATCGCCTCTCCGAGCCGGCGGTGATGACCATCGCCGAAAGCGGCAGCTAGTCTCCGAAGCCGCGGGCTCCAGCGGCAGACGCTCGCCGGCCAGACCGAGGGCTGGACATTCCACCTTGCGCCGCGTGCGGCGCTGAGCGGCGAGCCGGCGATTCCCGCCGCGGAGGCGGATGCGCCTGTGGCCAGGACCAGGCCGGCCTTCAGCGCGCCGCCGGCGCGGCGAGCCACGTGGCGAGCGCATCGGCGGAGATCTCTAGGCAGACATCGCCGCGGCGATCCAGGCCGAGTCGGTCGAGCCGCTCGGCCAGCACGGACCGCTCGGCCTCGGAGAGCGACCGGCTGAGCTCATTCTCGAACTGACTGGCCAGGGTCCGGTGCCCCTCCTTGCGCCCTTCCTGCAGCCCCTCCTTCCGGGCCTTGTTCCGGATCGACTGCTTGATGAAGCGCAAGCGTACCAGCCAGGGCAGGGCGATGCTCCTCTCCCAGGCGTCCTCGAGCAGGGCGTTGAGGTCCCAGATGGCGTTGCGGAGCACGGCGCGCGCCGAGCAGCCGCACGAGCAGCGTCTCGCGCGTGCGCGGCAGCTCGGCGATGACGACGACGACGTCAATGCGCCAGTCCGGTACGGAACGGTAGAGGCCGGCGCGGCCGGGCTCGGGCTCGAAGCGGACCGCGTCGAGCACGGTTGCGGGCTGGCCGCTGCTGAGGACGCACAGCCGCGGAAATGGCACCTCGCCGCCGGCGCGGCGCTCGAGCTCGTGATGCCTGTGGAGTTGCTTGCGGACACAGCCGCGCAGCGCGCCCTGGCTCGGGAGGCCGTGGAACGGCTCGAACTGGCACGGATCCGCCGCGAGCTTGCCGAGCAACCCGAGCTCGGCGCGCGCGGTCGCGCGGGTCGGGTCGGGCACGTACCAGACGTCGATGGTCTGGGAAGCGATGATGACCTCGACGTCGGTGTCGGCGGCGCCGACGCGGGCGAGAGTATCGCGCAAGACGTTCTTACCGAGGGCGTCGAATCTGCTGCGCATCGACTCGGCGACCAGCATGGGATCCCGCGCACGATGCGACAAGGCCATTGTAACGTTGCCGCTGCGGCGCCATTCGAGACAATTCGAGTGGAGCGTGGGTATAGACGAGGCGAGTGGTGCCTGAGGTGCGTCGAGGCAATGCGATGGAAGGTCGCTTCTCCGCCCCGGCGTCGCGAGCAGGCCGCTGGCGGTCGCCACCGCGGCAAGAATGACGCTGAGCCGAGCGAGCGGGGACGCGCTCACCCCTCGGCGCGATCGTCGCCGGACAGCGGTGTGCGGAGGACGGGCGCGGCGGCGACCCTTTCCGTGCGAGGTCGGCAGCTCGGCTGAGCGAGGCGGCCGCGTCGATGCTCGGGGTACCCGCGGATGCAGAGCGGCTCGCCGCGATGCTCGCGACGACGCCGGACGTGATGATGGATGTGCCTGCCGCGCGCTACAGCGGTTCCGACCGTGTCTCGGTACGAGATCGCGTATGGGTACCGACCGACGCCCTCTGGTGGAACCTGTTCGACAGGTTTCGCCGGCAGCTCCTGCGGTCGATCGCACTGCGGCGGCTGGTGGTGGAGTCGTGTCCGAGCTCCAACTGCGTCGTCGCCAATCTTCGCGAGCCGCCGATCATCGCCCTGCTGAAACAGACGGGGCTTGCGCGTCGCGATCGCGACAGATGATCCTGCTGTCTTCAGCGCCTGGCCGGCGGATGAGCTGAGGCTGGTAGGAAGTCACGTTCAGGACGCCGAGCGTGCGGTCGTGAGGCATCGGCTACTCGGCGAGAACGCCCGGGCGAGCTTCGTGCGCTGACCGTGGCGTGGCGCGCGGGCTCGGCGGAGCCCGGATCCAACCCCGGGCAGCAGGCCCGCGTCGAGCCGTTCGATGCGGCCCATCGAATATCCGCCGAAGCGGGCGACCAAGCCGAAGCTTTGCCGAGCGCCGGTGCGAGAAAGCTCGGGTGAGGAGACGGCTTCGCTCAGTCCGTCACCTCGGCGCCACCCTGGGCGGTCCTGCCCGCTCGTCGGCTCCGTGCGACTCGTCGGAGAGACGGAATCTCCCGTGGAGAACGCGGAGCGATGGACTTTCGATGAGGAGAACCTGAAGCACATGATCGTGCTGAAGCTGAACATGCACGCCTGATTCTTGCTTTTCGCGTCCCAGGATCGTCTCTCCGAGCCGGAAGCGCCATCGCGCGGCGCGACCGCCGGCGGACAAGGTCGTGAGGAGGACGAGCGCTGCGGCGATCCTGTGCTCGCGGAGCCTTGCGATCGGGGGGACGCCCCCCGCGCGGCCTCGTGACGGCTGCCCGACGTGATCTCGTCCGGGCCTCGGGCAGACGGGGAGCAGACCTGGAGAGCACGTCCTGGGTGCGCAGCGTGATCCCCGTGTCCGGGAGAGCGACGCCGGGGTGCGGTGAAGGCGCGGCGGGGGTCGTCGGATGGGGGCACCGGGCGCGATCGAGCGTGGAACCCGGGCGGAAGAGAGGGGGCCGGGGGAGGAGGAGCGGCGCCCCCTGGCCGGCGGGCGCCGCCCCCGGCTCGGGGGGCGGGCGCCCCGCGGGGGGTGAGGCCCGGGAGGTGGGGGGTGACTCCGGCGAGGTGGGGGATGACTCCGGCGAGGTGGGGGATGAGCGGGCGGAAGCGGGGACGACGTGGCGCGCGGTGGGGGGCGAGCGCGGCGAGGCGGGGGCGGCGGCGCAGGAGGTGGGGAGGCGAGCGGCGGAGGTGGGGGAGAGGGCGGCAAAGCGCCGGGGGAGAACGGAAGGGGCTGGGCGAGGTGTACGAGCGGAGCCCTGGTAACAGTTCTGACCGGGAGCAGCGGTGACACTTCCTTGAGCTACGGGCCCCTGCTCCGGGAGGACTGGGAACAGGGGCCGGATCCTCGTCGACGCGACACGCTCACCGCGCTCTCTCGGACCGCCAGGATCTATACACGAACCGCTTCCCGCGGTCTCGGTACACGCGAGCCTCTCCTCACGTTCCGGCGTGAGTGCGCGCAGGTCACCGTGCCTTGGCGAGCTGCAGCTCCTTGTTCTTCAAGGTGACCTGCGCGAGCAGAACCGGCCCGTAGTACAGCTCCCAGACGTCGTCGGCGATCGGAAGCAGCCCCACGGGTTCGTTGGCGATCAGCTTGGAGACGAAGGTGTTCGCGCCACCGAACTGAAGCCGACCCATGTCCCCCACGCGTCGCACGGCCATCGTGTCCGGATACTCCGGCGAGGAGGGCTTGCTCGGCATCGTCCGCCGCGACGGCGTGTAGCGCGAAGCCGGCGTCCTCTGGCCGAGCGCCTCGTGAGGCCGCTGGTCATTGTACTCGTGCCGGAAGCGGTCGAAGACGCGCTGCTGCGCCGCGAGCGTGGCTTCGGGCGGCGATGTCGCCTCCGCCTTCAGCGTCTTGTGCATGCGCTCGTGCCGGCCGTTCTGCTGCGGTTTGCCGGGCTCAATGCGCTCGGGAACCACGCCGAGCTTGATCCAGCTCACCGACAGCGCCGAGAGCCCTCCAATGCCCTGCGTGGCGAACGGCGGGCCGTTATCGGAGCGGATACGATTCGGCCGCTGTCGGTGATCATCGCGTCCCGCGTCCGATCGGTGAAGACCGCGGCCGCGTGATCGCCAGCGTTCACCGTTCACCGCCCGCACCACCTGCGCCGATCTGGGCCCCGCTCGCCTCCGCAGCGTAGACGTTGGGCCCGCCGAAAAGTCGAAGGCCCGAGGGCTGCCACCCTCGGGCCTTCTGGAGCTCCGCCTTGTCGGAGTCCCCCACCTTCATCACAAGCCGGGCTCCAGGTCCAGAAATCGGCGGCATGGAGCTCGTTGCCTTCGTCCACCTACCGCCTCGCCCTCTGCGCCTGCTGCCGCGTCCAGCTTCGCCTCTGCCGTCGCTGCGATCGCGGCCAGCGCCTCTGCCTCGACTGCCGCCCGCTCCGGCGTCGTGAGTCGCTCCGCCGCGCCGGCGCCGCCTATCGGACCCGGCTTCGCGCTCGCCGCCTCCATGCCGCTCGCCAGGCCCGGTACCGCGAGCGGCAGCGGGACAAGTTCTCGGCGCAGAAAGTGACGCATCACAGGGTGACGGAAGCCGCGGCCGCGTCGATGTCCCAGGTCGCGCCGGAGATCACCCCCGGCCGAAAGGACAACGATGACGATCGGATCCGAGATGTCGGCCGCTGCTCGCTCTGCGGAGCGCGGCTTCCACACTGGGCCATGCGCGAGCGGCGCGCTCGGCCAGCTCTCCACCGACGCGCTCCCCGCGTCCCACGAGGGCCACCGCGGTGACGGGAGGTGGCGGTGATCGCCAAGGAGAAGGAGGCCGAGATCCTGCGCCTCTACCACGGCGAAAAGTGGCCCGTTGGCACCATCGCCGGCCAGCTCGGGCTGCACCACACCACCGTGCAGCGCGTGCTCGGGCAAGCGGGCGTCGACCCGAAGGTCGTCGCGCCGCGCCCGTCCATGGTCGACCCGTTCGTGCCGTTCATCGTCGAGCAGCTCGGCAAGTATCCCTCGCTGCGCTCGAGTCGCCTCTTCGTCATGCTCAAGGAGCGCGGTTATCCGGGCGGTCCGGATCATCTGCGCCGGGTGATCTGCCGCCTCCGCCCCAAGAAGCCGGCCGAGGCATTCCAGCGGCTCCGCACGCTGCCCGGCGAGCAAGCGCAGGTCGACTGGGCGCACTTCGGCAAGCTGGCTATCGGCCGGGCTCGGCGACCGCTCTGGGCCTTCGTCATGGTGCTCAGTTACTCGCGGCGGATCTTCCTGCGCTTCTTCCCGGGCGCGGCGATGCCCTTCTTCGTGCGCGGGCACGTCGAGGCGTTCGCCGAGTTCGACGGTGTTCCACGCGTGCTGCTCTACGACAACCTCAAGAGCGCCGTCGTGG
The DNA here is from genome assembly GCF_051369805.1 of Sorangium sp. So ce1036. NCBI lineage: Bacteria > Pseudomonadati > Myxococcota > Polyangiales > Polyangiaceae > Sorangium > Sorangium sp. So ce1036. The sequence continues at coordinate 9,276,389 of NZ_JBBMOX010000001.1, read as the reverse complement.
AGCGCCACGGCGACGCGATCCGGTTCCACCCCATGCTGCTGGATCTCTCGGCGCATTACCGCTTCGAGCCGCGCCCCGTCGCCGTCGCCCGCGGTAACGAGAAGGGCCGCGTCGAGCGCGCCATCCGCTACGTCCGCGAGGCGTTCTTCGAGGCCCGGACCTACGCCGACCTTGACGATCTCAACCGACAAGCGGCCGAGTGGACCAGCTCCGCGGCGCTCGATCGCTCCTGGGTCGAGGACCGCGCCCGCACCGTGCGCCAGGCCTTCGACGATGAGCGCAGCGTCCTCTTGCAATACCCCGACACGCCGTTTCCGGCCCACGAGCGCGTCGAGGTCGAGGTTGGAAAGACCCCCTATGCGCGCTTCGATCTCAACGACTACTCCGTCCCCCACGACCGGACGCGCCGCACGCTGGTCGTCTTCGCCGACCTCGAACAGGTGCGCATCGCCGACGGCAACGAGATCGTCGCGACCCACGCCCGTTCGTGGGATCGCGGTCAGCAGATCGAGCAGCCTGAGCACATTCAGCGCCTCGTCGATGAGAAGCGCCGCGCCCGCGAGCACCGCGGCCTCGATCGCCTTGCCCGCGCCGCCCGCAGCAGCCAGGCCTTCCTTCGCGTCATCGCCGAGCGCGGCGGCAACGTCGGCAGCGCGATCGCCCGGCTTCTGCAGATGCTCGACGCCGTCGGCGCCGCAGAGCTCGAAGAGGCCCTCGTCGAGGTGCTCGAGCGCGACACGATCCACGTCGGTGCCGTCCGCCAGGTGATCGACCGCCGCCGCTCCGAGCGCTGCCTGCCCCCTCCGGTCTCGATCCCCGTCACGCGCGGCCAGCACGCCAACGTCGTCGTCACGCCGCATTCACTCGCCACCTACGACGCCCTGAAGAAGGACTCGACGCCATGACCGACCTGACGCCCATCGAGACCAACTCCCGCCTCAAGAGACTTGGTCTCTTCGGCCTGCTCGCCTGCTTGGAAGAGCTCGCTGACAAGCCCTGGCTTCACGAGGTGCTCGCCATCGAGGAGCGCGAGCGGCACAAGCGCAGCCTCGAACGCCGCCTCAAGAACTCCCGCGTCGCCACCTTCAAGCCCATGAGCGACTTCGACTGGTCCTGGCCCAAGAAGATCGACCGCGAGGCCGTCGACGACCTGTTCGCCCCCGGCTTCGTCGCCACCGGCCACAACGCCGTGCTCGTCGGCCCCAACGGCGTCGGCAAGACCATGATCCTCAAGAACGTCGCCCACCAGGCCGTCGTCCGGGGCCACACGGTCCGCTTCTCGACCGCGAGCGACATGCTCGCCGACCTCGCCGCGCAGGAGTCCTCGGCCGCGCTCGCGCGAAGGCTGCGCCGCTACACGGTCCCCGCGCTTCTCTGCATCGATGAGGTTGGCTACCTCTCCTACGATAGCCGCTACGCCGACCTGCTCTTCGAGGTCGTCACCCGTCGCTACGAGGCGCACAGGCCGATCCTGCTCAGCACGAACAAGGCCTTCTCCGACTGGGGCCAAGTCTTCCCGCACGCCGCGTGCGTCGTCACGCTCGTCGACCGGCTCGTGCACCGCGCCGAGGTGATCGAAATCGAGGCCGAGAGCTACCGGCTCAAGGAAGCCAAGGAGCTGAGCGCCCTCCGCACCAAGCAGCGCCGCACCAAGAAGCGCTGAGCGGCCTCTTCACCGGGAAAATTCACCGGCATCGGACGCGGATTTCACCGGTGAACTTCACCGGCATCCGGCGTGGTCTCCATCGGCACCGGCTGCGGATTTCACCGGTGAACTTCACCGAATTCCCGCGGGTTACCGAGATCATCAACAGTGGTGGGCCAGCGGCGCGGGAATCGACGAATCGCCGTATAAAATGAGGGGATCTGTCAGCCCCAACCGAGCACGCCTGCGATGGCCATCAGGGGGTCTGCTCGGTGAGCCATCAGCCAGCCTGAGCGTCAACACCGGCGGATGATGGAGATGGGGCGGAGCCGCCCGTGGCCCGAGGCGCTCGAGGCGGTGATCGGATCGGGCCAGATGGATGCGGCGGCGATGCTCGACCACTTCGCGCCGCTCAAGCGCTGGCTCGATCAGCGGAACCGCGGCAAGACGTGCGGGTGGTAGACGCGGCGGCCGCGGCGCGACGCCGCCCGGGCTTCAGGCCTGCGGCGGCGCGTAGAAGCCGAAGCGCGTGACCGCGCGGTACCCCATCGCTTCGTATACGGGCCGCCCGATGTCCGTCGCGTGGAGGACGGTCCTCTCGATACCGGTGGCGCCGTGCGCGTCGTCGAGGCAGCTGCGCATCACCGCCTCTGCGTACCCTTTGCGCCGGTGCTCGGCCGCGGTGACGACGAAGCCCACGTACCGGATCTTCTCCACGATGAACGTCGCCGCGGCGCACACGGGCTGGCCGTCCACGTAGCCGACCCGCCCGAACGCCCGGTCGTTCCACAGCGCCTCGTGGGCCACGGAGGCGCGACCCGCGGGGATCGGGACGCCGTAGGCGCCGGAGTTGAGATCGGCGATGGCGGCGCGTGTCTCGGCGTCGGCCACGCGCCGGAGCTCGATGCCGGCGATCGGGCGCTGCGGCGGGGTGATCGCGTCGGCCACCATGCCCATGAGCGACACGGCCGGCTTGAAGCCGAGCCGGGCCAGCAGCTCGGCGGTCGCGCCCCCGTCGCCGCCCGGCGACCAGCTGTCGGACAGCGCGAAGAGCCAGGGGACGCCACCCGCCCGGGCCAGTTCGAGGGCCGTGCACACCCGCCGGTTGAGATCCTGGAGGTCGGTGGCCGGCGAGGAGAGCGTGGCCGCGTTGAGCAGGACCATGTCCGTGCCCGAGAGGACGACGGAGACGCCGTCGGTGTGCTCGATCTGATGGCCGGGCAGTCCCTGGCTGAAACGGATCCAGGCGGCCAGGAACTGAGCGTTGGACTCTTCGATCTCGATCGGGTCGGGCATGCGGAACCTCCTCCGGTCGGCGAGTAGCACCAAACGCCCCCGCAATGAATAGGCATTTGCGGGACTGCGCCCGAGCAGCAGCGGCGGCGAGGTCCCGGCGCAGTCCCGTAAACGTCCGGTTGGACCGGGCCGGTTCGCGGCGAGGCGGGGCGGTCGCGAGGGCTATGGGGATCCTGCCCGAGAAGGCAGCAAAGGGCGGGCTCGGTGGGGGTCGCACGCGTGGTGTATCCCGCCGCCACGACGTTGGGCGCAGACGTGCCGAGACAGAGCGCGGCGCCGACGGAGGCCCAGCCTGATCCATCCCCTCATATGGTCCCAAGAATTTCACGGGTCACGGCGTGCTCACGGAGCACCTCGCCATACGCTGTCATGAGTTGAACAAGCCGCTCTTCCCGCATTTTGGGAATGGCCGTGTACCAGTAGCACCCCTGGTTATAGAGCGACAAGGTTCGATGCTTCACGGTATTGGTCTTCAGGAGTCGATCGAGGCCGGCCCGTTCTCCTGCCTCCCCAAGGAGCGTCAGGAGCACGTGCGCAAAGGCAGCTATAAGCAGGAGTCGGTCGCGTCGGGCAGTGTCGCCAATATGTATGGCGGAGAGACCCATGCCAAAATGAACGTTCTTGACGTCGCGGAACGTCTCCTCGATGCAGAAGCGACGGCCGTAGAGCTTGACCACCTGGCTCGCCGTCAGGTCGGCACGGCTGGTTGCGAGGCACCAGGGCTCCTTCATCCGCTTGTCGTGAACGAGCACGACCGCCGCGATGGCCGTCTTGTCCTGCGTGACCCGGACGTTCTTCAGCATCTTTGCCCGTCCGGTAGATGCGAGCCACTCGCCTGCAGGACGCGCGGTGTCATAAGCATCGGTGACGATGATGCACTCGCGGAACCGAATGATGTAGTCCCAGCCCAGATTGCCGAGATGTGCGTACCGCTCCTGGTCGCCGGAGCCCCGGTCCGCGAGGAGTGTTGCTCGAGTTGCTTTCGGAAGGATCTCGTGCAGCCGCTCAATGACCTCGCCTTCATAGGCGTTGCGCTTGCCAGCCAGCTACGACTTCTTGACCGTCTTCCAAATAAGCGGCGTTGCTCGCCCGTGACGAGTGATCAAGTACAACGCCAGCGTGGCGTGGTCATCGACATCAAACTCCGTCCAGTCGAGAGCGACCAGCAGCTCCTCTCGCGGCCCCACCACGAAGCGAACCCAAGCGTCGAACAGAAGCCATGGGGACACATTGTTGTTACTCAGCAGGCGATCAACTTGTTTGGTCGCGTGCTTGGGGCTACCGTCTCTTGCCCACGCCATCCCTCGCCCGACCACGTGAATGCAAGGGGAGACGGAGTGCAGAACGCCCAGGGTTGCCAGTGACAAGGACAGCACGGTCTTGACGTGCAGGTCGACTTTCACAGCGGCGTGAAGGAACCGCTCGATGCTACTCGCGCTGAGCCCTACGCGCTCGAGTTGCCTGCGAGCCCTCATCGAATGTGACCGCTCCTCCGAGCGCGTCGTCGTCAAGTCCCCGTCGCCTTGCCTTCCGTGCACGCGTCGACGCCCGCCGATTGCCTCATACCGATACTATTCCGGCCAGCGACTGCAGATTCTCACGTGTTCGTCGTCGGCTCACCCGAAACACCTGAGTTTCGTGGGCTCATGTAAACGATCGCCCCACATTGGCGCCCGGTGGAAGCGGCGGGCCAGCGGCGCGGGAATCGACGAATTTGCCGTATAAAATGAGGGGATCTGTCAGATTCCGGCGGGCAGCGTGGGCGCTCCTCAACGGGCCGCCCGCGGGATCGCCGCCCATCGTTGTCCGTCCCGCCGGCCTCGTGCGACCATCGCGCACCATGGCCAAGGTTACCGTGCTGCACATGGATGCGATCACGGAGAAGTCGGGTCATCAGATGACCGGCATGGCCGTGAGCGTGTGCCTCACGCCCGCCGCGCCCAGCCCCGTCCCGATCCCCTACCCGACGATGGGCACCGTCGCCGAAGGGATCATCGATCCTTGCATGCGCACCAGGATCGAGGGCGCGAAGATCCTGACCGTGGGCGGCTGCATGAAGGCGTGCCACGGCAACGAGCCCGGGACGCTCCGGGAGGTCGTCAGCCTCAACACCGGCGGACCCTGCTTCCCGTGGCTCGGCGCGCCCAACGTGTTCATCGAGCTCGGCATGGCCGGCATCACCGGCAGCATGGGACAGATGAACAAGTCGATCACCGTCGGCGCGAGCGGAAGCGCGAGCGGCGCGGGCGGCGCCGGCGGTGGCAGCGGTGGCGGCGGCGGCGGCGCGGCAGGGCCCGGCGCCGGAGGGCCGCAGGGGCCGAGCAACGGCGGCGGCGGGGGGGGTGGCGGCGGCGGCGCGGCAGGGCCCGGCGCCGCAGGGCCGCACGGGCCGAGCAACGGCGGCGGCGGGGGAGGCGGCAGCAACCAGGGCGCAGGGCCGCCCCGCCCGCCGGCCGCGCCCGGCGCCGAGGGGCAGGCCGGCGTGGGCCACCCGGTCGACGTGATCACCGGGGCCGTGTACACGCCGCCGCAGGTGGACTTCACCGAGCGCCGGACCTACGACGCGGCGGGACGCCTCGTCGGGCTCGAGGACGCCGAGGGCCGCTCCTTCACGCTCGAGCGCCGCGACGGCGACGGCGCCATCACCGCGGTGCGCGATCCCGCCGGGGCGCGGTACACGCTCGTCCCCGGCCCGCGCGGGGAGGTGACCGCCGGTCGAGGAGATCGGCAGCGACGGGCGGTCGGTGCGCCGCGTGTTCGCGGACGATGCGTTCACGCCGCTCTGCGAGGCGGAGGAGGGCGGGGCCTTCCGCGATGTCGTCACGGACGCGGCGTCGACGCCGTGGCTGATGGTGGATCCGAGCGGCGCGCTCGCCTCGCTCGACGTCGGCGCGCTGGGCGCGCCGGGGCGCGCCGAGGGGCGGTTCACGGCGCTGCGCTTCGCCGGCCAGCGAGCGGACGAGGTGACGGGCCTCTGCTACCAGCGCGCGCGCTGGTACGCGCCCGAGCTCGGGACGTTCACCACGCCGGACCCGCTCGGGCCGGACGCGTCCGCGTTCGAGGTCGCGTTCGTGCCCAACGTGACCGCGTGGATCGACCCGCTGGGGCTGGTCATCCTGCTCATGAGCGACGACAGCCTGTGCACGACGTTCGCGCAGCAGCGGGCGGCGCAGACCGGACAGCGGATTGTGCATCACAGCCAGCTAGGACGCGTGCCGAACGCCCTCGCCGGGGAGTCCCACCTCGACATCGTCGGGCACGGTATGCCCGGTTATCTGCTGTACAAGGACGGGCACGAGCGATGGGCGTCCACGCCGTGGCTCAACGGCCAGCAGCTCGGGCAGACGATTCGAAACGCCGGCATCACGGCGCCGACCGTGCACATGACGGTCTGCCACGGGGGGACCGATCCGCCGGGATACCCGGGGGGCTCCATCGCGAACCACGTCGCCCATCAGACGGGCGCGACGACCGTCGCCTGCGTGGGCGACAACATGAGAACACACCCGACCCTGCCCGGTGTCTCGATCGCGTGCGAGAACGGCCGGATGGTGCCGTTCAATCCGACGCCGCCGCCGCGACCCTAGGTGGGGAGATCCAGGAGTCCGTCATGCCGATTGCCATGTGCGCCACGCTCGACACCCCCCACGCCGCGGGGACGGACCTCGTCTTCAGCGTGTCGCTCGCGCTCGCCTGGAAGAAGCTCGAGCAGCGCTTCGGGGCGCTGCGCTTCGCGCCTCAACCCGCGCTGGCCGACGCGCTGAGCCGCACGGTCGTCGACGAGGCGGTCAGCCCCGCGTGGTGTGTCGCGGATGCCGGCTTCGGCGCCGAGGGCATCCTCGAGCGGCTGCGCAGCGAGCTGCTCTCCAGGTTCTCCGCGGCGGAGGTGCGGTATCTTCCGCGCGGCCTCGCGCCGGACGCGCTGCTCGCTTATGGATACCTGAGCCGCGACCTGCGGTTTCCCGCCGTCTTCGCGGTGCGGGAGGGGGTGTTCGACGCGCGGCCCGTTCGCGCCTTCGGGATCGTGGACAACAACCATCCGCACAACGCGGCGCGGGCGGCGCAGGTGATCGTGCACGAGCATCGTTCAGAGCGGGATTTCGTGATCGAGCTCTGCACCGACGCGGCCGACGAGGATCGCCTCCTGATCGCCCAGGTGCCGCCGCGCGAGCGGCTGGGGGAGACGGTGCGGGACGTGCTCGACCGGCTGGGGAGGCTCCCGCCTGAGTACCGGTCGCTCCGCCGCGGGGAGGAGGTCGCCATTCCGCGCATCGAGCTCGAGACGGAGGCGTCGTTCCCCGAGCTGCTCGGACGACCTCTGTGCACAGGGGAGCTCGCGGGCAGGGTCTTTCATGAGGCGAGGCAGCGGGTGCGCTTCACGCTCGACGAGGGCGGCGCCAGCGTCACCGCGGAGGCCGCGATCCTGTCGTTCGGGATGCCGGAGCCCAGGCGCTCGTTCGTCGTGTGCCAGCCGTTCCTCGTCATGCTCATTCGCCGGTCGGCGTTCGTTCCGTACCTCGCGCTGTGGGTGGAGACCCCGGCATGGATGCAGCCGCCGGCGCGCACGGCGGGCGCTGGACCGGCGCTCGGCGGGCTCTATCGATAGCGATCGGGTGACGGCGAGGGGGCGGCCGAGGGGAGGGCCGGGTGATACGGACCAGCGCGATCCCGTGCACGATCCCGTGAAGGACGGCCAGGGCCCACGGCCTCCAGGGCGCGCGCGGCGAGCGACGCCGCGCAGGCTTGTCGCGGAATCGCCGCGCCGAGCGCATGAGCCCGTCACCGGTCGTCGGAGCGTCGCTCCCACCCCTGCTTCACGGCATCGCCCCGGCGCGCTCGCCCATTGACGTCGTTCGAGGCGGCCGCCATGTTCGCGGCGTTCCTTGTCGTTGTCGCGCGAGCGACGTCGGACATTCTTTCAAGGAGAGCTTTCATGAACATCGAAATCGCTTCGTCGACGCATACCCACCTTCGTCGTCCGTCGCGCGCCGCCCGGCTGCGCGCCGGCGCGGCGCTCTTGCTCCTCGGAGCGCTCGGCGCCGCCGCCTGCACCGCCGGCGCGGGAGCAGAGGTGGAGGCGGAGAGCCTCGGTGTGGCCAGCCTCCGCGGGACGTACGATCTCACGAGCAGCTACACGGGCACCATCGGGGACACCCGCGGCTGGATCATCGAGTGGGAGATCCCCGAGCTCCTGAACGAGAGCACGGCGTGGACCGCGATCGGGCAGTGGTACTACAACCTCGAGTCGGGCATTTACCACAGCCCGGATGGGTGGTTCGTCTACTACTACGGGGACGACGACGGCGTCACGGGGAACCACCCCGACTGCACGAGCCTCTTGCCCTCGTGGGGCTCGGGGAGCACCTGCGGCGGCTCGCTCGGCGACCTGGAGCCCGGGCAGCAGGTGGTCTTCAAGTACGAGTGGTGCACGCCCGAGCGCGTCGCGAGCGTGAGCGGCTCCAAGCTCTGCCTCTATGTCGACATGAAGGACGGCGCCGGCTGGCAGTTCCTCGCCCAGGACGAGCGCACCACGGTCGAGATGTACGCGCACGACATCGAGCATTTCGCCGACGTGGGCCCGCAGTACCCCGAGCCGCAGGTCTCCTGCGAGGCGCCCATCAAGATGCTGCGCCAGGAGCTGAAGACGACCGCGGGTGTCTGGCAGCCCATGTCGGGCGCGAGCACCTGGTCGTTCCACGACGCCGCGCCCTACATCTACCAGAACGAGAATTTCGGCGCGTCGCCCTCGACGTGGGAGGCCTGCACGTCAAGCGGGAATGATTGTTCGGGGGTGCCCGCGTGGACGTCGGCGCAGGTGTATTCGCCCTCCACCCTGGTCACCGACGGCGGCCACCTCTGGTCCGCGACCCAGCAGATCTGGTGGTCGCACCCGAACTGCCCGCCGAGCAACCCGGACCCGTGGTGCCCGGCCGAGTGGGCCGACCTCGGGCCGTGTAACTGACCGCCGATCGCGCCTTCATCGCCTCGATGCTGACCAAGGCGCCCGAGCAGCGCCCCACCATGAGCCGTTGCCGCGTCTGCTGCTCACGGCTCGGCGACCAGCATGGCATCCCGCGCCCGGTGCGGTAAGGTCATGATGACGTCTCGTGTGCTGGATTTGCGGGTACCGGAGGCGCAATAGCAGACGCTCGGCGTGCGCCGGAAGGTGTTGCGTTCGTGGCAGCGATCTCGTGCTGTATTGATGGTGCAAGGGGCTGAGTCGCGCTGCTGTTGCCGCTGCTGTTATTACTGCTGCGAAATTCGAGACGATTCGTGTGGAGCGTGGGTATAGACGGGGCGAGGGGCGCCTGAGGAGCGCCGAGGCGATGCGGTCGACGTCGCTCCCACGCCCCGCCTCCCGTCGCCGCCCCATGCTTCCTCCGACGGTCCCGGGACGCCCGTCATCCCCACGCCGGGCTGCCCCCGTCACCGCTTCCCCCCCGCCTCCCTCCGCGGCAGCCGCGCCCTGAACGTCGTCCCCTGCGCCGCCGCGCTCTCCACCGCGATCTCCCCCCCGTGCGCCCTCGCGATCTGGTGCGCGATGAACAGCCCGAGCCCCAGGCCGCGCCCCGAGGGCGCCCGCTCCGCCTCGGGCACGTGCCGGAACGGATCGAACAGCGTCGCCATCAGCTCCGGCGCGATCGCCGGCCCCTCGTTGTGCACCTCGATCAGCACGTCGTCCCCCCGCGCGCTCACGGCCACCCGGACCGCGCTGCCCGCATCCGCGTAGTCCACCGCGTTCTGCACCAGGTTCGTCACCATCTGCGCCAGCCGCTCCGGGTCCCATAGCCCCGCGCCGCTCCCCTGCAGCTCCAGCCGGATCGGCACGCCCGGGTGCATCACCTTGAGCTCGTCGATCGCGCCCTTGCAGATGCCGTGAAGGTTCTCCGGCTGCAGCGCGATCGGGATGCTCCCGCCGAAGCGGCTCCGCGTCAGATCCAGCAGATCCTCGATCGTCCGCGCCATCCGCCGCGCGCTCGCCGTGATCCGCTCCACGTGCTTCGCCTGGCGCGGCGTCAGGTTGCCCTGGTGCGACAGCACGCTCGCCGCCAGCGTCACCGACGTGAGCGGCGTGCGCAGGTAATGGCTCAGCGCGCCCAGGAACCGATCGCGAAAGGCGAGCTCCTCCAGCCGCGCCGCCTCGGCCCGCTTGCGCTCCGAGATGTCGATCACCGTGCCCAGCATCCGCACGCCGCGCCCCTCGGCGTCGAAGATCGTCCGCCCCTGCACGCAGACCCACCGCTCGACCCCGTCGCGGAGCCCCACCAGCCGGTACTCGACGTCGTAATCCCCGCCGCCCCCTGGCTCCTGCGAGCGCTGCACCGCCTCCTGCACGCGGGCGCGATCGGCCGGGTGGATCGCCGCGAGGAACAGGTCGTAAACGACCGCCGACTCCGGATCCAGCCCCGCCACCTCCCGGCAACGGGCGTCCCAGCGCAGCTCGCCCGTCACGACGTTGTAGTCCCACACGCCCACCCGACCCGCCTGCGTCGCGAGCCGGAGGCGCGCCTCGCTCTCCTCGAGCGCGGCGCGCGTCGCCCGGTCGATCTCGAGCGCGCTCGTCCACAGGCTCGCGTCCACCACCGCCTGGAGGACCTGCGCCTCCCTCGTCCCGATCGAGATCCCCTGCGCCACGCACACCTCGATCACCGCCGCCCGCAGGTGCGACAGCTCCCGCATCACCGCCGCGACGCAGTGGCCCTGCGCCACGCGGCGCCGCGCGTGATCCTCGACCCGCTGGTAGGCGAGCAGGAGATCCGCCTTCCCGTCGTCGTGACGCTCAGCCCGCCGGCTCGCCGCGAGCGCGTCGATGAGGTGGTCGAAGAGCTCCGGGACGTCGTTGAGCAGCGCCGGCCCCCGGCTCCGCCGCGCCGAGGGCGCGGTCGGATCGTCGAGCACCCGGCGCGTCCAGCGCTCGATCACATCGGCCTTGCAGCTTCGGAGCCTGGCGGTGAGGGAGGTCTCCCGCGAACCGGCATCGTGCATCGAGACAAAAGCGAGCGCGCGCCGGCGCGGATGTCACGTGCGGATACCCCCTGATTGACGCGTCGGTGCCCGCCACAGGCCCAGGGGCGAACACAGCATTTGGGGCGTGTCTCCCGCTGTGTCGTCCGTGCCGCCGGGATTCAAGATCTCTCGCTCTTGGCGGCGCTCCACCTTGCCCGGCGCGCTGGAATCTAGAACGCGCCCAGCACCCCGACCCCGCCGCCCTCGGGGCCGATCAGCGGCACAACCCGCGCCCGCAGCGCCCCGGCCCCGCTCCGCCGCGCCCCCGCGACCGGAGCTCCCTCCGTTCGCGACGAACCCGAGGACAGCACCAGGATCGCGCCCGCGCCGATCGCGGCGATGCCCACGCCGATCCCGAAGGTCGAGACGGTGGCCTTGGTCTTCGCGGCGTTGATCTCGTCGCGGCCCAGGGGAGAGCACCGCCTGTCCGGACAGAGCGCCGGGTCGTCCTCCGCGCCGCTCGCTTGCCCCGCCGCGAGGATCCCGAACACGGCGCCGAGGCCGACCGCCGCCACGCCGGCGCCGCCGATCACGAAGCCCGCGGTGCGCAGGCCGCTGCCGCCGCCGGTCGCGCTGTCGGCCTGCCTGGGCGCGGGCGGCGGCGGAGCGGCCGCGTCGCTGGCCGGCACGGGCAGGAGCTTCGGGACGACGATCGTCTTCAGGTCCGCGCTGTCGCCGACCTGCGCCTTCGTCGACCAGACCGAGTACCCGGGCGCAGTCGCCTCGACCTCGTGCGTCCCGGGATCGATCGGGATCGGCGTGCCGAGCGCGGCGGCGGGGATCTCCAGGCTGTCGACGCGGACCACGAGGCCGGGCGTGCTCTCCGCCTTGAGCTGGATCCGCGAGAGCCTCGGCTCGAGGGCGCTGATGTGCTCCTGCGCGAACGCCACGCGCGCCTCGTTGCCCTCCTTCTTCGAGGCGAAGAGCGCCTCCTTGAACTGGCCCCACGCGGTCGCCGTCTTGCCGAGCGCCTCGTTGCACAGCGCCAGGTTGAGCAGCGTGCCCGTGCCGGGCCGCAGGCGCTGGCTCTCGGCCAGCTTGGGGCACGCCTGCGCGTGGTCGTTCGCCTCCATCAGGCGGCGCCCCTCCTCGAACAGCGTCTGCGCGAGCGTCGAGTCGTAGCTCGCGTCCTGGGCGACCGCGCTCGCGGGCGCGATCAGCGCCGCGGAGGCGAGGACGGCGGCGGCCAGGGCGAGGCGGGCGCGGCGGAGCGGGCGCGGTGCAGGCAATCGGGCGGGGATCATGGCTGGGCTCAGTGGGGGTCGTTGAGGTCGATGCCTCGTGGAGGCCGTTGCGTGGAGGAAGGCTGGGGTGCGGCCGGCGCGGCGCGGCCGGTGGTCGCTCGCCGGGGCGCGGCCACGGGCGCCGGCCTCGCCGTCGTGGCCCGGGGCGCCGCCGTGGCGGTAGACGCCGTCGTGGAGGCGGACGCCGCCGCGGACGCAGGATCTGCCGCGGAGGACGGCGCCGCAGAAGGCGACGGCTCCGCAGGGGCAGGCGCTGCGGCCGCCGCGGTCGCCATGCCCGTGGGGCGGATCGTCGGCTCTTCCGGGGCGTCCGACCCCGCGCCCTGGAGCGGCGCCTCCGCGGCCGCCGAGGGCAGCGGCGCGGCGGACGTCGTCTCGCTCGTGGGCGACGCGTCGCCGCCCGCGTCGGCGGTGGTGCGGCGGAGCAGGAACACGCTGGCGGCGATGAGCCCCATCACGAGCGCCGCGGAGAGCACCGCGATCGCGGCGAGCGCGGTCGGGGAGGGCGACGGCCGGCGCCCATCCGAGGAGACCCCCAGGTGGGTCGCCGAGGCGAACGTCGCGGCGGCGCGGGTGCTCATCGGCGCGCTGTACGGCCCGGGGACGATCTGCTGGTGCGGCGGGGGCGCGGGAAACGCCCCCGGCGCCCCCTGGCCCGGCGCGCCGTTCTCCGCGGGGTAGCCCTCGGGCGCGCCCTGGCCCGGCCACGGCGTGTGCGGAAGCGGCGTCGGCGGCCGCTGCGGCATCGTGGCGTCGGCCTGCCCGGGCGCGAAGGCCGGGGGGAGCCCCGGCCACGAGGGCTCGCGGAAGCCCGGCGCGGAGGGCTCGCGGAAGCCCGGCGCGGAGGGCTCGCGGAAGCCCGGCGCGGAGGGCTCGCGGAAGCCCGGCGCCGAGCTCCTCGAATCCCCGCCGGCGAACGACGGGTACGACGCGCGTTGCCCGCCGGCGGTCGCCGCGGCCAGCGAGAGGCCGCCCATGCGGGCGATCCGGTCGATGGTCGGGTAGGTGCGCCCGGGCGCGTACGGGGCGAGCGCCACCACGAACTCGGCGACCGACGCGTAGCGCGCGTCGCGCTCCCGGGCATAGGCCCTCTCCAGCGCGCTCGCGAACCCCGCGGGCGCGTCGGGGCGGATGCCCCGGAGCGGCGCCGGCGTGCCCGTCAGCACCTCGGCGCAGAGCTGCGGCAGCGTCTCCGCGTAGAACGGCTGCCTGCCGGCCAGGAGCTCGAAGAGCGAGATGCCCAGCGCGTAGATGTCGGTGCGGTGATCCACCGAGCGCGTCTGCCGCATCTGCTCCGGCGACATGTAGAGCGCCGAGCCCAGCGCCGCGCTCGTGCCCGTCAGGTTCTCGACGGCGGCGGTCGCCACCTTGGAAATGCCGAAGTCGAGCACCTTGACGAGCGGCGAGCCGTCCGCGCGCTGCGTCAGGAACAGGTTCGCCGGCTTGAGATCGCGGTGCACGATGCCGTGCCCGTGCGCCTCGGCGATCGCCTCGCACGCCTGGACGACGTAGTCGATGGCGTCCTCCAGGGGGAGCGTGCCGTGCTCCTCGAGCAGCCGCGAAAGGTCGCTCCCGACGAGGAACTCCATGACCATGTAGGGGGCGCCGTTCTCGAGCGTGCCGACGTCCGAGACCCGGGCGACATGCTCGCTCTTGATCTTCACGGCGGCCTTCGCCTCGCGCAGGAAGCGGGCCGACCCCTCCGGGTGCCGGGTGAACGCCGGGAGCAGGAACTTCAGCGCGACCCGCTCGTCGAGCACGACATGACGCGCCTCGACGACCACGCCCATGCCGCCCTGGCCGATGATCCGCTCGACGCGGTACTTGCCGGCGAGCACGGTCCCCGGCTCTACCGGCGCCACCGAGGGCTGGTTCGTCGCGGAATCCGACACAGCGGGCGATGATCACCGCTCCGCCCGCAAACGGCAAGCGCGTGGCGCCGCCGCGGGGGTGCGGGGAGGGGAGGGGCGCGGCCCGAGGGGCACGAGCGCGGCCCCAAGGGCACGAGCGCGGCCCCAAGGGCACGAGCGCGGCCCCAAGGGCACGAGCGCGGCCCCAAGGGCACGAGCATTCATGTCCCGCCGTCCTGGCACGGTGTGCCGTCCAGCGAGCGCAGAGGGGCCGTCTCCCGCGGCTCTCCTGTCCAGCGCATCGTCGGGGGAGCTCCGATCCCGAGTCCAGGCTGGGACCGATGGCCGGGGTGGGGGGCGGTCGTTATGGCCAACAACCGCGGGGAGCGCGATCGGCGCTCCCTCGAGCGCAAAAGGGGCAGGTATGCAGAACACCGAACCGACCGAGGATCCGAAGCACGCGGGCGCGAAGCCGCCCTTTCCAGGCCAGAGCCAGGATCGGCCCGGCATCGAGGCCGAGATGCGGCCGAGGCCCGATTACGGCGAGTCGTCGTACAAGGGGCTCGACCGGCTGAAGGACCGCGTCGCGCTCATCACCGGCGCGGACAGCGGCATCGGCCGCGCCGTCGCGCTCGCGTTCGCCCGGGAGGGGGCCGACGTCGCGATCTCCTACCTCTGCGAGCACGAGGACGCGACGGAGACGGCGCGGGTCGTCAAGGAGGCGGGGCGCGAGGCGATCACGATCCCCGGCGATCTCGCCGACGAGGCGCATTGCCGGCGGGTCGTCGAGGAGGCCGTCCGGAGGTTCGGGCGCATCGACGTCCTCGTGAACAATGCCGCGGAGCAGGGCGAGGCCGTCGAGCGCTTCGAGGAGATCGACGCCGCGCGCGTCGAGCGCACCTTCCGCGTCAACATCATGGCGATGTTCCACGTCGTCCGGCACGCGCTGCCGCACATGCGGGCGGGCAGCTCCATCATCAACGTCGCCTCGATCCAGGCGTACCAGCCGAGCCCGAGCATCCTCGACTATGCCTCGACCAAGGGCGCGATCGTCACCTTCAGCAAGGGCCTCGCGCAGGATCTCATCAAGCGCGGCATCCGGGTCAACACGGTGGCGCCCGGGCCCGTGTGGACGCCGCTCATCCAGCAGTCGTTCTCGGGGGAGGAGGTGTCCACCTTCGGCAAGGACTCGCCGATGCAGCGCCCGGCGCAGCCCGTCGAGCTCGCCCCGGCGTTCGTGTTCCTCGCCTCGAACGACGCGAGCTACATCAACGGCGAGGTGCTCGGCGTCACCGGCGGCAAGCCGCTCTCCTGACGCGGCGCGCGCGGGGCGTCACCGCGGCGCACAGGCGTGCTCGCAGGCCGCGCCCTCGCAGGCGAACACCGGCTGAGCGAGATCCGCGCCGGCCGCGTGATCCCTCACGCACGCCTCCCGGCAAGCCGCGCCGCCCGCGCCGCCTGCGCCGCCCGCGCCGCCCTCGCCGCACAGCGCGTCGCAGGCGAGGAGCGCCCGGCACGCGGGGCTCGCGATGCAGGCGTTCATCGGGGCGGCGCACTCCGCGAACAGGCACGCTTCGCAGGCGGACAGCGCGGAGCGCGACCGGCACTGCGCGCTGCACAGCTCGGATGCGCAACCGCCTTCGAGGAAGCTCTCGGAGATGCCCGCCTCGTGCGCGGTCAGGCACCGTTGACGGCAGGGCTCGTCGCGCTCGGGGCAGCCGAGAAAGCAGTTGTCCAGCGCGGCGCACTCCGGGTTCTGCTGGCAGGCGCAGTAGCTCTCCTGGCATCGCAGCGCGAGGCAGGTCGAGCACGGATCCCCGAGCGAGGCGCAGGCATGCGCGACCCCTCCAGCCGCCCCGCCACCCCCCGCGGCGGCGGCGCTCCCCGTTCCGCCCGTCCCGGTCGCCCCACCGACGCCGCCTGTCCCGGCCGCTCCCGCGCCGCCGGCCCCGGCCGCCCCTGCGCCGCCGGCCCCGGCCGCCCCCGCGCCGCCGGCCCCGGCCGCCCCCGCGCCGCCGGCCCCGGCCGCCCCCGCGCCGCCCGTTCCGGGGCCGCCTGCTGCGCCCGTCCCGGGGCCGCTCGGCTCCGAGCTGCAGGCCGCGGCGAGGAGCGCCGCCGCAGCGAGGTGGTTCCAGGGAAAAGAAGCCATGCGCGACGCTACCTCGAAGCCTGGCGGCAGCTCAAGGCGGGGCGCGGCGCAAGCGTGCTACCGTGCGCGCACGGAGCTACCCATGGTGACGATCGTCAATCCCGACCTGGACCGTTACATCCACGATCACACCGAGCCGCCGCCCGCGCTCCTGGAGGAGCTGCGCGAGCACACCCAGGCCACCCATCCGCGGGCGGGCATGCAGGTGGGCCGGGTCGAGGGCGCCCTGCTCAGGATGCTGATCGCCCTCCTGCAGGCGCGCCGGGTGCTCGAGATCGGGACGTTCACGGGCTACTCCGCCCTCAGCATGGCCGAGGCGCTCCCGCCCGACGGCGAGCTCATCACGTGCGAGCGCGATCCCGACGTGGCCCGGGTTGCCCGGTCGTTCTTCGATCGCAGCGAGCATGGCAAGAAGATCCGGATCGCGCTCGGCGACGCGCTCGCCACGATCCGCGCCTTGCCGGCGAGCCCGGAGTTCGATCTCGCGTTCATCGACGCCGACAAGGAGCGGTATCCGGCGTACTACGAGGAGGTCCTCCCGCGCGTCCGCCGGGGCGGCCTGATCGTGGCCGACAACACCCTCTGGAGCGGCGAGGTCCTCGCCCCGGAGACCCCGGACGGCCGCGCCATCGCGGCCTTCAACGACCTCGTGCACCGCGACCCGCGGGTCGCGCACGTCATGCTCGCGCTGCGCGACGGCGTGACGCTCGCGCGCAAGCTCTAGAGCGGCGCGTCGACCCGAGGCGGGCGGGGGGCACCGGCTCCCTGGGGCGGGCCGCCCGGCGAGGCTCCTCGCGCGCCCGCGAGAACCGGGGCGACAACCTCCCGGCCGACGACGTATAGAGTCCCGCCAGCATGCTGCTCGCCATCGACGTCGGGAACACCAACATCAGCTTCGGGGTGCTGGAGGGCGAGGTGCTGCGGCACCACCTCCGCTGCGAGAGCGCGCGCGCGCGCACCGCGGACGAGTACGCCGTCCTCGTCCGGCAGATGCTCGAGCTCCGCGGCGTCCCCCTCGCCCGCATCGACAGCGCCATCATCGCGAGCGTGGTGCCGCCCCTGACCGACACCATGGTCGGGCTCGTCGAGCGGGCGTTCGGGATCGATCCGCTCGTCGTGGGGCCCGGCATCAAGACCGGCATGGCGATCCTCTACGAGAACCCGCGCGAGGTCGGCGCCGACCGGATCGTCAACGCGGTCGCGGCGCACGAGTGGGCGCGAAAGAGCCCCGGGCCCCGCGCCGGGGCGCGCGGCGAGGCGGCCGAGCCCGGGCGCGGCGAGCACGCCGGCCCCCCCGGCGTCATCGTCGTCGACTTCGGCACCGCGACCACGTTCGACTGCGTGACCCCGCGGGGCGAGTACCTGGGCGGCGTCATCGCGCCGGGCATCCAGATCAGCGCCGAGGCGCTCTTTTCCCGCGCGGCGCGGCTCTCGCGCGTGGAGATCGCGCTGCCGCCCAGGGTCGTCGGGCGCAACCCGGTCCACTCGATGCAGTCGGGGATCGTGTACGGCTACGCCGGGCTCGTCGACGGCCTCGTGGCGCGGCTCCGGCGGGAGCTCGGCTACCCGTGCAGGGTCGTCGCGACCGGCGGCCTGGCGCGCCTCATCGCCCCGCAGACCGAGTCGATCGAGGCGGTCGACGACGACCTGACGCTCACCGGCCTGCGCCTCCTCTTCGAGCGGAACAGCGCGCCGGCCGCCCCCGTGTCGCCCGCGGCGCGCGGAGGCAGCCCGGATTGACGGCGCCCGCGCCCGGCCCCGCCGGCCGCCCCGCGCTCGCGCTCCTCGCGGCCCCCGCGGCGCTCGGGCTCACGCTCGTCCTCGCCGTCCTCCTCGGCTCGGAGCCCGTCTCGATCGAGCGCGCCCTCGCGGGCCCGGGCCTCGACCGGACCCTCCTCCTCGACGTGCGGCTGCCGCGCGTGCTCCTCGCGGCCGTCTCCGGCGCCGGGCTCGCCGCGGTCGGCGCCGCGTTCCAGGCGCTGCTCAGGAACCCCCTGGCCGAGCCGTACGTGCTCGGCGTCTCGGGGGGCTCCGCGCTCGGCGCCGCGGTCGCGATCGCGCTCGGCGTCGGCTCGGCGACCGTCCTCGGCGCGACGCTCCTGCCCGCGGCGGCGCTCGCCGGCGGCCTCGCCGCGACGGTGCTCGTCTACGCCATCGCGCGCGGCGCGGCCGAGGGCACCTCGGGCGCGTCGATGCTGCTCGCCGGCGTGATCGTGAACTCCATCGCGTCCGGCCTGATCACCTTCCTCAAGACGGTCGTGTCCCCCTCGCGCTCGCAGCAGCTGGTCCGGTGGCTCATCGGCTTCGTCGAGCTGCCCACGACCTCGGCCCTGCTCGGCGTCGCCGCCTACGTGATCGCCGGCTGCGCGGTGCTCGTCGCCGACGCCGCGCGCCTCAACCTCCTCGCGCTCGGCGACGAGTCGGCCGAGACCCTGGGCGTCGACGTGCGCGCCGTCGAGCGCCGGATCTTCTTCGCGTCCTCGTGCGTCGTCGGCGCGATCGTCAGCCGCACCGGGCTCATCGGGTTCGTCGGGCTCATCGTCCCGCACGCGGTCCGCCGGCTGGCCGGCGCGGACCACCGGCGGCTCCTGCCGCTGTCGCTCGTCGCCGGCGCGGTGCTGCTCACGTTCTGCGACCTCCTCTCGCGCATCCTGTTCCGCTGGCTCGGCACGGAGCCGCCCGTGGGCGCGGTGACCGCGATCCTCGGCGGGCCGCTGTTCCTCGTGCTCCTCCGCCGATCGACGCGGATGTGAGCGCTGCCCAGGCCAGCACCCCCGACGGCGGGCGCGTCAGGACATGCCGAGCAGCTTGTTCATGCTGGCCTCGTCCGCCGGCGTGAACGGGTACCGGTCGAACTCGGCGCTCGTGACCCACCGGAACGCGTGCACGGCCAGCGGGGCGAGCTCGCCACTCTTGATCTGGCACTCGTAGAGGTACAGGTCGACGACGTAGCGCTCGTACGGGTGGCTCACGAACGAGATGAGCTGCTTCACCTCGATCTCGACGCCGAGCCGGTGCCGGACCTCGCGCTTCAGCGCGGCCGCGTCGGTCTCGGACTCCTCCACGCGCCCGCCGGGGAACTCCCACAGCATCGGCAGCACCGCGGTCGGGCGGCGCTGCGTGATCAGGTATCGGCCGTCCTGTTCGATGACGGCGGCGACCACACGGACGGTGCGAACCATTTCCATGGCGAGTGCCTCGGGGTGCCCAGCGTACGCCGGAGCGTCGGGTTGTGCGAGCGGGGGCGGCGGCGTCCTCGGAGCTCGGGGCGCTCCGTCACACGGTCACGCGGAAGAGCTGCTGACCCATGAGCAGGATGTCACCCCCCGCGATCTCGGCCTCGCCGACGACGCGGAGGAACGTGCCGTTGGAGCTGCCCAGGTCGGTGATGAACAGCCGCCCGCCCTGATGCGAGATCTGGCAATGGAGCCCGGAGACGTAGCCGTCCTCGGGGAAGAGGATGTCGCCGCGCTCGCGCCCGAGGTGCAGGCCGGTGTCGGGGACCGGGAACGCGTTGCCGGTCGCGTCCCGGCCGATGATGAGCGCGAGCCGCGCGACGTAGCCCTTCGAGGGGCTGCCGAGCCGCTCGACGCCGTCGGGCGTGGGCGGCGCGGCGGTGAGCGACTCCAGGCGGATGATCTCCTGGCCGATGCGGAAGACGTCGCCGACCTCGAGCTGCACCGGCACGTCCCTGCGCAGCCGGCGGTAGACGCCGTTCAGCGAGCCCTCATCCTTGACGAAGATCCTGCCGCCCTTGATCGAGAACGTCGCGTGGCGCGGGGACAGGTAGCTGTCGCCGGCGAAGATCGCGCCGGTGTCGCGGCCGATCGTCGCGGGGCTGCCCGGCAGGGGGTACGAGCCGGCCTCGGAGCCGTCGGCCCGGAGCGCCGTCAGCACGATCGCCGTGGCGCCCGACCCGGCCGCGACCGGCGCGGACGGCTGCGCGGGCGGGCTCGCCGGCTTGACGAGCTTGAAGCCGCAGAGCGCGCAGAACTTGTTCGTCGGCGGGTTGGGCTCCTGACACTGCGGGCAGACGACCGTCCCGCCGGCGCCCGACACGGCCGGGGCCGCGGGCGCGGCGACCGCCGCGCCGCCGGCGGCGGCCGCCGCCTTCTTGCGCGCGCCGGTGTCCTCCCCGCGGGCCGGGGCGAGGAACGCCGCCGGATCGACCAGCGGAGGGGGCTGAGGCGCCGCCACGGGGCCCTTCAGGGCGCCGGTGCCGACGGCCGTGGGCTCGTCGCCGTAGCTCGACCGCACCGCCGCCGGCACGCCGTGGGGCGGGGTGCCCGCCGCGAACTTCTTCGGCGAAACGTCGCGAGGCAGCTCGGCGCCGCAGCCGAGGCAGAACTTGTAATGGTCCTGATTTTCCTTGGAGCACTTCGGACAGGTGATCACCAGGCCTCCTCACAACGAGAGACCGAACGCAGGTCTCGGGCAAACGGCGGCGGGAGCATATTCGCCGCGGCCGCCTTCTGTCGACTGTCTGTCGTACTTCCGGGCGCCCGGGGGGGCGCCGCGCGCACCGCCCGCGCCGCGCCCGGGCCCTCGCGGACCGGCGCCGGCGGACGGATTACTTGGAGAGCAGCGCGAGCGCGTCGCGCACGAGGTCCCCGAGCGGGGCGCTGTCGACGCGCGCGCCGAGGGCGGCGACGGCGCGCTCCGCCTCGGCCGGCCGGTAGCCCATGCGGGTGAGCGCGCTGTGGAGGAGGTCCTGCTGGGAGCCGGCGGCCGCGGGCGGCGGGGCGGCGGGGGAGGGCGCGGCCGAGGGGAGGCCGACGAGCTTGTCCTTCAGCTCCAGGACGAGCCGCTCGGCGGTCTTCTTGCCGACGCCGGGGATGGCGGTGAGGCGCGCCGTCTCCCGGCGCGCGATCACCGCGGCGAGGTCGCCCGCGGCGAGCGCGCTGAGGATGCCCACCGCGATCTTCGGGCCGACGCTGGAGACGCCGATGAGCACGCGGAAGGCCGCCCGGTCCTCGCGCGTCGCGAAGCCGTAGAGCAGGAGCGCGTCCTCGCGGACGTGGGTGTGGACGAAGAGCGTGATCGCGTCCGTGCCGGCCGCCGCGGCGAGGCCCCGCGCGCGGCCCACGGCGCCGAGCGGGACCGCCACCTCGTAGCCGACCCCGCCGACGTCGAGCACGACCGTGCCGTCGTCGCCCTCCTCGACGACCCGGCCCGTGAGCCGGCCGATCAAGGGACCTCGGCCCCCTGCGCGATCCACCGGCGGATCGCGTCCCGCTCCGCCGCGGGCAGGATCGCGCCGCCGTAGGGCATCGGCGCCCCGCAGGTCTCGGGCGTGCACTCGAGATCCCCGCAGCTCAGGGTGTCGTCGATCTTGTGCATGAGGAAGCTCCGCGCGGGGTCGCCCGCCGTGATCCTCGGCATGCCCGAGGGCGCCCGGGACGCGGCGCCGACGTTCTGGGCCGCGAGCTCCGCGAGCTCCTCGTCGGTGATCTCCGCGCCCACCCCCGGGCCGAGGTACGTGAAGCCGGCCGAGCCGGCCACGGCGCCGTGGCAGGTCGCGCTGAACGCGCAGGAGCGCTGGAAGACGGGGAGGACGTCGGCCCTGAAGCTCACCTCGGGGGTCGTGGCGTCGAAGCGCGCGTAATCGAAGCACTCGGTCGCCGCGGGCGTCCCGCCGCCGTCGTCGCCGCCGCACGCGGTGCCGGCCGACGCCACCGCCATCAGGGAAACCAGAAGGAATCTCCGCATGCTCAACCCTCGCCGCCGGATCCGGGGCGGGACCCTAGCAGAACCGCGCGCGCTCCGTCACGAGCGACGCCGGTGCGCCGGCGCCCGCGAGCGACGCCGCCCCGCCGGCGCCGCTCGCCCGGCGCCGCGCCGGCGCCGCTCGCCCGGCGCCGGCGGGGATCGTCGCGCGTTTGGCCGGGCGGCGCGGCGGCGGGTAGGCTGGGCGCTGCATGAGGATTCGCCTGGGCATCGGCTCGATGGGGCTCTCGCTCGCCGCGGCCGCGCTCGCCGTCGGGTGCGGGGGCGGGCGCGACGCGGTCGAACAGCAGCTCTCCGAGCTGCGCGCGGAGCTCGTCCGGGTGCGCGCGGAGAGCGCGGTGCTCGCGGAGCGCGTGGGCTCGCTGGAGCGCTCGCGGGGCGCCGCCCCCGGCGCGGCGCGGCCGCCGGAGGCCGGGGCGCGCGCCGCGTCCCCTTCGCCGGACGACGAGCCGGACCGGCCCGACCTCGAGGTGGTGCGGCTCACGCCGGAGGGCGGCGACGAGGCGGCGCCGCCGGTGCTCCGCTCCACCGCGGGGGGCGTCGTGCTGGACGACCGTCCGGGCGCATCGCCGGAAGGCCCGCCCCCCTCCACCCCGTCGAGGCGCAAGCGATGAAGGTCCACGCGAAGGCAATGCTGCTCCCGCTCTCCCTGGCGCTCGCCGCGGTGGCGCCGGCGGCGCTCGCCCAGGATCAGGGCGGCGAGGAGGGCGCGGCCCCGGGCCCGGGCGTCACCGTGGTGCAGGTCCCGCAGGCCGAGCCGTCGGTCGAGACGCAGGTCGTGGTGCCGGGCTACCCGCAGCCGGGGTTCGATCCGAACGCGCACCTGCCGTCGAGCGCGCGGGGCACGACCGACACGTCGCGCTCCACGGACGGCTTCGACCTGAACCGCCGGAGCGAGGGCCCCGTCTCGGTGCGGGGCGGCGCGAACGCCAGCTACGTCGTCGAGGGGCAGGTCGTGCCCGAGTCGCACTCGGTGCGGCGCGGCGACACGCTCTGGGACATCTCGGGCCGGTACTACACGAACCCCTATGCGTGGCCGCAGGTCTGGGCGCTGAACCCGCAGCTCCAGAACCCGCACTGGATCTACCCGGGCGACAGGATCCGGCTCCGCGATCCGAACGAGACGCCCACGCGCGGCAGCCTCGGGATCGCGCCGGGCAAGGCGGGCGGCGGGGCGAAGGTGCCGCCGAGGACGATCTTCCTGCGCCACCTCGGCTGGGTCGACGACGTGGAGAAGGACACCTGGGGAGAGCTCGTCGCGAGCCCGGAGGACCAGATGCTCCTCAGCGAGGGCGACGACGTCTACCTGCGCCTCTCCGACGACCACGAGGTCGCGATCGGCCAGGAGCTGACGCTCTTCCGCGAGATCAAGAAGGTGAGGGGCGCGAAGGGCGAGCTCGTGACCGTGCGCGGCACGGCGCGCGTCGACCGCTACAACCCGAAGACGCACATGGTGCGCGCGCGCATCGTCGAGTCGCTCGACACGATCGAGCGCGGGGACAGGGTCGGCTCGGTGCTCCGCCGCTTCGACGTGGTGCCGCCGACGAGCAGCGCGCAGGACATCGAGGCGAAGATCCTCGCGTCGATCTACCCCTACCAGCTCTTCGGGCAGCACCAGGTGGTGTTCCTCGACAAGGGCGAGAAGGACGGCGTGAAGCCGGGGCAGCGCTTCTTCGCGGTGCGGCGCGGGGACCGCTGGGTGCAGCAGCTCGGGAGCGCCGGGCAGATGGCGACGCTCAGGCCGCGGGTGGAGGACGAGCGGCCGGCGCAGGTCGACCGGCTGAAGTTCGGGGTGGACGAGGACCTCTTGCCCGACGAGACCTACGCCGAGCTGCGCGTCGTCCACGTGCGCGAGCGCACCGCCGCGGCGATCGTGACGCAGGCGATGTTCGAGGTCGAGCGCGACGCGGTGCTCGTCTCGCGCAAGGGCTACTGACCGCGGCGCGCGCCGGGGTGCCGGGGCGCCGCGCGCGGGGGGCCGGCGCGGCGCGGCGCGGCGTCGAGCGCGTCGGCGTCCGCGCATGCGCCGGCGAAACTCTCGCTCCTGCGCGGGCGCCGGCGCTGTATGATGCCCGCTCTGCCATGCGTCGCCACGCAGACGCCGAGTCGGATTTGAACGGGCTGGATGGAGCGCCTCCCACCCAGCGCTCCTTCGAGCGCGGGGCGGAGCGCGGCGCCCCGAGGAGCGGCGCGCTCGCCGAGTCGCTCCACGACGGCCCGGCGCGGGGGCCCCGCTCGAGCATCACGCCCCCCAGCCTCGGCCACGTCGCGCCGGAGGAGCGCGGCCACGCGCTGCGGGAGCGCGGCAACCTGCTGCTCCGGCGGAACGACCACGCCGGCGCCGCGCGCGACTACAACGAGGCGCTCGCCTTCTTCCAGGCCGCCGGCGACCTGATCGGGAAGGCCCACGTGCTCATGGACCGCGGCGCGCTGCGCCTGCGGGAGGGCGTCCCGGTCCAGGCGGTGCGCGACTACGACGAGGCGCTCGCCCTCTTCCAGGCCGCCGGCGACCGCGCGGGGGAGGGGGACGCGCTGCGGGCGCGGGGCTTCGCGCGGGCGGAGGAGGGCGACCTCGGCGGCGCGGTCTGCGACTACGATCAGGCGATCCAGCTCTTCCTGCTGCTCGGCGATCTCGAGCCGATGAAGCCCCGCGCCGTGGCCGCGCCCGGCGCCCCGGGCGACGGCGACGGCGCGAAGGTCTCGGAGCCGCCCCGGGCCCGCGCGCACGGCTCCGCGCACGGGCGGGCGCTCAAGGCCCGCGGCGACCTGCGGGTCCGGCTCCGCAACCTCCCGGGCGCCGCGCGCGACTACAGCAGCGCGCTCGCGCTCTTCCAGGGCGCGGGCGACCGGGCCGGCCAGGCGAGCGTGCTCAAGGCGCGCGGGGACCTGCGCCTCGGCCAGGACAACATGACGGGCGCCGCGCGCGACTACGACTGGGCGCTCACGCTCTACCAGGCCACCGACGATCTCCTCGGGCAGGCGAGCGTGCTCAAGGCGCGCGGGGACCTGCGCTCCCGGCAGGAGGACCTCGAGGGGGCCGAGCGGGACTACGATCTCTCGCTCGAGCTGTTCACGACGACGCGCGAGCTCCTGGGCCAGGCCGCCGTGCTCAAGGCGCGCGGGGATCTGCGCTCCCGGCAGGAGGATCTCGTGGACGCGGTGCGCGACTACGACCGGGCGCTCGCGCTCTTCCGCGCCGGCTTCGAGCGCCGCGGGCAGGCCGCGACGCTCAAGGCGCGGGGCGACCTCCGGCGCCGGCAGTTCGAGCTGGTCGCCGAGCTCGTGGGCGTCGCCGCGGCCGACGCGGACGACCTGGAGGACGCGCTCTCGGACTACGAGCAGGCGCTCACGCTGTTCGAGGCGCTCGAGGACGGCGTGGGGCAGGCGAGCGTGCTCCGGGCGCGCGGCGATCTGGCGCGCATCCAGGGGGATCTCGGCGCGGCGCTCGCGCTCTACCTCGGGGCGAAGCGCCTGGTCGAGGTCTCCGGCAACTCGCCGGAGCTCTCCGCGACCCTCGCCGAGATCGCGCGGACGCACGCGCTCGCCGGCCGCGCGACCGAGGCCCGCGCCGCGGCGGAGCAGTCGCTCGCGCGCGCGGATCGCGCGACGGACCCGGAGGTCCGCGCGCTGGCCGAGGCGGTCCTCGCGGGCAAGATCGCGGCGCTGGGGGAGCGGGGCGCCGCGCGCGACTCCAGGGCGCCGGGCAGCCTGGGCCGGTTCGATCGAGAGAGGTCTTGACCTCCGGCGGGACGCGTCGGCGTCGGACGCAGCGCGAGCCTGGCCGGCAGCCCGCCGGTGTCGAGGCGCGGGCGAAATGATCGCGTGGAGAGCATCGCTATCTCAGGCGCTCCCCGCTCCCGGGGAGGGCTCCGAACGCGGCCATGGCGAGCGCGACCCGGCTCGGCTGCATGCTGACGTAGGCGCATGTTTGCCTTATCCGCTGACTGCGACGCCCTCACGCCGGAGCGCGTCGTGCCTTTCGCGCCCACCTGGCAAATGGGTTTCCACGGTCGCCCGCGCCTCAGGGGACTTCGTGATCACCGCTCGAGCGGCCGAGAGGAGGGCTTCCACTGTGCGCGAAACGATTCGCGTCCGGTAAATGCCCGGCGCAGACGCCTGGGGCAAGCGTGAAATAAACAGGTTGGGGTTCATCCAGTGCGTTATCAGCGCGTCCGACGCCTCCTCGACGACGGGGATGTTGAGCGCCTGCGCTATCGTGGACCCCTCATCTGCCATGAAAAACGTCCCTGCGTACTCACGCATCGTGCGTCTTACGTGATCCTCGAGCGCGACCCGCTCCAGGAACGTCGATGCCGATCCGGATAGAAGCTCGACTCGATCTAGTGTGGAAACGTACCAGAATATCCAGCCGGACTCGCTCAGATAAAGGTCCGCTTCCGTTGTGTATACCCCCACATGGGTCAACAGGTCGCCGGTGGCTGCCAGACGCGCCATCGGCCACTTCAATGAGACGAGCGCGGAGTCATCCTCGGGCTCTTCCTCGCCGGGAGAGTCGAAACCCAGGCATATGAGCTGAAAGAGTCCGATGGCCAGAGAGGGCGTCTTGGGATGGGGCCCTCGACGTACCAGGCCACCGAATTCTTCTTCTAGCTCGAATACCTTGTCGAACCACGGTGCTCCTCGCCGGTCGAGCTCCTCCGCGAGCCGCTCGAAGCTACACGTGTTCGATAGGTCCCGAAATATATGCTCCCGCACAAAGAAGGATTTCGCGCGGTCGGAGAGTTGTCCGCTAAAGGCATCCAGCGATGGACGATGTTGGCTCATGCCTCCCTCTTCAGGCGTGGCGCCTCCAACCCTTGCTCGTGAGCGACCAGGTTCCCAGGTTGTCCGTTCCAGGTGCCGGCGCGTTGGGCGCTTTATTGTTCGGCGCTTTGTGGAATCCCTCGGTTGGTTCAGAGAAGCGCTCGCTCGGCCCCAAGCCTCTCTTGTTCTGATATCCTGGAGCAAGCACCCTCGTGGGCGGCATCATGCCTGCGAGCGCGAAGAGCCTGGGCACCGTCTGCGAGCAATTCGGGCATGCGGCGCGAGTCACGTTGGATTTTTCGTGCTTCGATGAGATTCCGTCCTCCTCGTCGATCTCTCGCATCGCGGCGCGAAGGTTCTTCTTCCATCCCTTTGTACCGGGTTCACATTTCTTGGGCTTGTTTCTCTCCTCCCAGTCCTTGATGTGTGCAGAAAGCGCTGCTGGCTCGGCACAGTTCCATGGTGCTGTAGGGTCGTCAGGATCGCGGGCCGGTGTCGGAGGTAACGCGGCCAGGACGGCCTTGTGTAGATCGCCAGGGGCTCTGTCCTGGCTCGTGCCGGTTACTGTTGTTCCATCCTTTCTGCGGATCGTGCAGATGACCGGATCCTTTTTGAGTCCGTCCACATCTAGGGTCTCGGGGAGCCACGAATCGGCATACGCATACGCCTTGAGCCCTCCCTCGATCCCGATCGGCTCCGGGCCGAGGTACTGTCCTGTCTCCGGATCGTAGTACCTGTGCCAGTTGTAGTAGAGCCCCGTCTCCTCGTCGGCGTACTGCCCCGGAAATCTCAGCCGCGTGAGCTCCGCCTGCTCCGCCGGCACCTCGCCGTACAGCCCCGCCGCGATCTCTCCGGCGACGCGCCCGTCCCCTTCGATCAGCGCCTCGGGGAGGCCGTTCACCCCATGGACGAAGTACCTGAGCGACCCCGCCGCGCCGTCTCTCTGTGCGAGCGGCAGCGCGCTCTCCGGCAGCGTCACGTAGCCCCGCTCCTCCACCCATGGATCCCCCGCGTCCCGCGCCCGCTCGCGGCGTTCGTGCACCAACACGTCGCCTCGCCAGGCGTAGCGCGTCACACATTCGACCTTTCCCGCGAGCGCCACGCGCTTCTCAATCCGGCGGCCGAAGGCGTCGTATGCGAAGGTGATCGCGCGCCCCTCCGGTGTCCGCACCTCCATCAGCCGCCCATCCCCGCTCCAGGTGTACGCCCACACGCGCTCCTGTTCACCATCCTGCCCGCTCACGCGCTTCTCGATGAGGTCGCCGCGCTGGTTGTACGCATACCGCGCGGTCTCTTGTCCGGCCGCGCGCACCGTCAACCGCCCTCCCGGCGCGTACGTCCGCCGCTCGCCTGCTCGCTCCAGGTCGCCCGTCACGGTGAAGCCGAACCGCTCCGCGATTTTGCCCGCGTTGCGGCGCTCGATGACGCGACCGTTCCCATCGCGGAGCGTCTCTCCGGTCCTGCCGGCGCGGTCCTCATCAGCGCGCAGCAGCCCCGCGGGCGACCAGACATACGTCTTGCGCCACGTCTCCGGCGCCACGAGCGGCCCGACCCAGGCGGGCTCGCCCGGCCGGACACGGGGCGCGCTCGGTTTGCCGAGCACGGCCTGCCGCGCCAGGCGCCCGTCGGCGTCGATCTCGGTCGTGATCTTGCCGCCGCCCGGCAAGCGCCGCTCGACCTCGAAGCCTCCTGCGTCGTAGGCGAACCGCAGCGGTTCGCCGCGATCACCCATCAGCACCGCGACCGGCCGCCCCATCACGTCGCGCTGGACGCTCAGGTCACCGCCGCTGCCACGCACACAGGTGACCTTGCCCATGGCGTCGTAGGTCCAGGCGAACGCCGCGAGCACCTCGCTGCCCCGCCGCGTCACCTCGGTGAGCACCCGGCCCCGCGCGTCGTAGGTGTACGCGCACTCGACATCGCCGCTCACCGCGCGCTCGATCCTTCCGAGCGGGTCGTACTCGAACACGTCCTCGCGCCCGTCGGACGTGCTGCGCTTGACGATCCTTCCGAGCGGGTCGTACTCGACGTCGACCGTCGCGAGGCCGCACTCCATTCGCATGATCTTGCCCTGCAGGTCGAGCCGGTACCGGATCTCCCGCCCATCGAACGTCCGCTCGCCGGTGATGCGCCCCTCGCCGTCGCGCTGGAGCCGGTGCTCCTCGCCGGCCTCGTTGACGATGCGCACCAGATCCTGCTCGCGATCATAGCGGTACCGCACCTTGCTCCCATCGGGCCGGACGAGCTCGGTGACCACGTGGAACCCGCCCCAGCGCAGGGTGGTCGTGCGCCCGTCGGCATCGGTGATCCTGCTCAAGTTCCCATCGACATCGACGTCGTACCGCGTCACCGCGCCACCGGGCCCGAACACCGCGCAGAGTCTGCCGCAAGCGTCGTAGGCGAAGCGCGTCTCGTGCCCGCGCTCGTCGGCAAACCCCACGATGCGGCCGAGAAAATCGTGGCGGATGCGCCGCTCGCTGCCGTCGGGCTCGACGACGCGGACGCGGTTTCCGAGCGCGTCGTACTCCATGCGCGTCTGTCCGCCGTTCGGGAGGGTCGCGCCGGTCAGCAAGCCGCGGCTGTCGTAGGCGAAGCCCACGACGAAGCCCGCGTCGTCGTGGACGGCGACCACGTTGCCGCGCGCGTAGCGCGCGGCGCCGCCGAGCGCGTCGGTCACGGCCGAGACGAAGCCGCGCACGTCGTGCTCGTAGCAGGTGCGGTTGCCCATGGGGTCGACCTCGGCCACGAGCCGCCCCTCGGCGTCGCGCTCCCAGCGGAAGACCTGTTGAAGCGCATCCTCGTACTCGAGCAGCGCGCCCGCGTCGTCGTAGCGGAAGGTGTGCACGCCGCTGCCGCCGCCCCAGACCATCCTATCGAGCTTGCCGAAGGCGTTGCCGTCGACGCGGCGGATGGCGCGCGAGGTGATCACCTCCGTGAGCGCGCCGCCGTGATGCTCGACCTTCACGTGCAGGAACCCCTTCGCCCGCGAGCCGTCGCTCAGCGTCTCCGGCGCGCCGTCGTCGAGCGCGTCGTTGCCCGCGCGGTGGCACCAGGTCTCGACGCAGCGCCCGTCCTTGTAACGGTACTCCGCCACGAGCCCGCCGGGCTCCTCGCGCCGCACCAGGCGGTGGTCCTCGTCGTAGCTGAAGCGGTGCGCGTACCCCGCGGCGTCCTCGGCCGCGACCAGATCGCCGCGCGCGTCGAACGCGTACCTGCGCCGCGCCACCCACCGGCCTTGCGCGGAGGCGTTCTTGACCTCGAACGCCGCGATGTGCCCGTCCCGGTGCCGCCGCACGCGCACGACCCGGCCCACGCTGTCGATGACCTGCACGAGGCGGCCTTCCTCGTAGAGGAGCTCGATCCGGTTGTCGTGCAGGTCGGCGATCCGGCTCAGGAGCCACCGGCTGCCGCGCGCCTCCGCGAACAGGTACGCGAGCCCGTCGGCCGCGAGCGCATAGCCCCACGCGTACCGCGTGAGCACCCCGCACGGCAGCCGCGCCGACTCGCCCGGCTCGAGTTTCCTCGGCAGCTCTGTCGCCGCCGCGTGCGGCGCCAGCACCCGCACGCCCCGGCGCCGCTCCTCGACCTGCCATGCCAGGGAGTGCGTCCAGCCGAAGCCGAGGCCGCAGTCCTCGTCGGCGAGCGCCGAGCTGTAGCTGCGCTCGACCACGAGCGGGATCGGGCCGGGCAGCGCGAGATCGACGACCGCGACCGTGTAGACCCGCCCGCTGATCGGATCGACCGGATCGCCCGCGTGCGTACCGCCGCCGCTGCCGTGCGTGGGGTTGGGGCACCCGCCGCCGCTGCCCGGCCCGCAGCGCGCCGCGTCCTTGCCGCCGCCGCGCGGGCCGTTGCCGCCGTTCTTCCCGTCGCCGCCCTGGTCGTCACCGCGGCCGTCGCCGCCGCGGCCGTTGCCACCCCCGCCGCTCCCGCCGCCGCCCAGGATGAAGACGCCGGGGTTCATGCCGGGGATCGCTGGGATGTTGGGGATGGGCGCCGTTCGTGCCATTCGCGTATGCTCGGCTACGAAATGCGCCGGTCGCAAGCCGGTGCGGCAGCAACGGGTTGGTCCGTGCGTCCCCACGGGCGGCCGCACGTCGGAGGGCGTCCCCCCACGGGCGGCTGCACGCCGGAGGGCGTCCCCCCACGGGCGGCTGCACGCCGGAGGGCGTCCCCCCACGGGCGGCCGCACGTCGGAGGGCGTCCCCCCACGGGCGGCCGCACGTCGGAGGGCGTCCCCCCACGGGCGGCCGCACGCCGGAGGGCGTCCCCCCACGGGCGGCTGCATGCCGGATCGACCCCGGCCCGGCGCCGATCCGCTTGACCGCGATCTCGACGGCGCGCTGCTCGGCGTCGCTCGAGAGCAGCGAGTAGGCCCGCTTGGCGAGCTTGCCGCCGGGCAGGGCGACCCCGGTGTTGATGATCACGTACTGACCGCCGGCGAAGCCGAGCGCCGCGCCGTCCGCGCGCTCGACGCCGAGCAGCCGGGCCCCCTGC
Organism: Sorangium sp. So ce1036; assembly: GCF_051369805.1. Lineage (NCBI taxonomy): Bacteria > Pseudomonadati > Myxococcota > Polyangiales > Polyangiaceae > Sorangium > Sorangium sp. So ce1036. Next base: position 9,245,210 of record NZ_JBBMOX010000001.1, on the reverse strand, counting down.
CCGAGCGGCTCCGCGTGGGTGATCCTGATCTTCGCCTTGCCTTGAGTCGTCATGACGTCACTCCTGTCCTCGGACGTAGCTGGAGCAACAGCGCTGCTGAAGCGAGCTTCTCGAACCCATCGGTGTTGAACGGGGTCAAAAGAGGAATCCTCCGAGAGGGAAACCTGCGATCGCTTCTCGATCTGCTTCTTCCAGGCCCGCGCGGCTCCGGTCCGCCCAGACGACGGCGGGCCAGTCGGCGAACTGGGCGACGAGATCGGCCGGGGCGCCATGGAGCGCGAGGACGAGTCGCTGTAGATGAGCGAGCTCCCCGCGCTTGTCGAGCAGCGCCTCGTACATTCCGCGTCGAGGCGCGACCTGCGACCAGAGATCGAGACTCTTGAGCTGCCCTATGATGGGGTCATCGAGCAGCACGGCGGTCGACCTCGCGTCGAGTGGAGCGTCCCATAAGCAAAGGTGCTGAAGCGCCGGGAGGCGGGTTGGGTGCAGCGCAGCCAGGACCGAGGACAGAGCCGTCGCTTCCCAGCGAACCGTCACGCGCACGAGCTGGGACAGTGGCACAGCGGTGCAGGGGTCGAGGGATCGCGCGTAGCAGGCGAGGGAGAGCAATCCTGGCAATGATAGCCCCAGCGCGCGTGCGGCTCGCGAGGCGACGGTCAGGTGTGAGACGCGGTCGATGCGGTCGTGTTCCACGAGGAGGGCCAGGATAGGCTCGATCTCCGCGTTGATATCGAGGCGGAGCCGGCGGATGAAGCGTCCGGCAGGATGGTGCAGCAGGCGGCGGAGCGCGTGGACGGCGTACGTGTGCGGCGCAGGCCGCTCGACGCGGGGATCGAAGCCGAGCTCGCGTCGATCGGTGCGCAGCAGCGGTGGTTCGAACTCATCCGCGAGGACGACCGCATCGGCGTCCGCTATGGAAGCTTCGCGAACAAAACCGAGGAGCTTCTCGTACCAGAGCGTACCTGGAAGAGCATCCCGTACATCATCGAGCGCGCCGAAGAGGCGAGGCTCATGCGCTCGGAGCAGATCCTCCTCGCGCTTACGCAACTCCGGCGTGTCCGCTTTCAGACGCGCAGCGCTTATTTCGATCAGCTCTCCACGTGGATCGCCTGATGCCTGGAGCAGCTCCGCGAGGAGCAGGTATCCGGCCGGCTCCTCGGGCTCCTCGTCGATGAGCGACTCGACGTCGTCATAGGGTGAAGGCGGCGGCGAGACATGGCAGAAGCCCGCGGCCAGGAGCTTCGTTATGTGATGCTCGAACACCGTCACGGCCACGAGCGCGCCGTCGTAGCGCTGACGTATGGTTTCACGAGCGCCGCCGACATCGAGGCGCTGCTCGAAGATGTTACCGAGAATGCGCAGCAGTGCGCGCTGTGATGCGTCCGGTTGATACAGCTCGAGCTCAAAGGCCCCTTGGGGAAGCACGTCCTGATGGTCTGCTCTCATGGGAAGATCTGTCACGATGTTGGTCTCCTCAAGAGCCTTTGCGGTCGCACGGCAAGGATATGCGATGCAGCTCAATGACGGTGCCAGAATCCGCGATCTTCATCGTACGTCCACGTGCCTGGGCCGCTGCGTACTGGAGCCTGACCCGGCGTCCCACTGCGGTTTCGTGGATCGCTGAAGCTGGAAGCCGCGCGATTGCTCCGGTTGGTGATGAACCCTTCCGCGGGGCTCGTGGTCCTCGTCTGGGCGCCGCTGCGCCCCTGGTCCTGATACCCTGGAGGGATCACTCCATTCGGCGGATCCATCCCCGCGAGCGCATAGAGACGCGGAATTGTTTGTGAGCAGTTGGGGCATGATGCGCGTGGGACTCCTGCCATCGAGGAGGCGATGCCTCCGTTCCGGTTGATTTCGCTCATCGCAGATCGTAGGTGATTCCTCCAATTCGGATCGCCGGGCCGGCAGGATAGTCCGGTTCTGTTCTCCCAATCCGATAGATGATCGCTCAAAGCTTGCGGTTCGGCGCAGCTCTCCGGCTGGACGGTTGCATCTTGGCCGCGGGCGTTCGAGGGGGGGAGCGCCGCCTGGACGGCCGGATGGAGATCGCTCCGGCGACGACCGCGGCTCAATGCTTGGATTGTTGAGCCATCGGTCCGCGTGACAGTGCACTCCATCCGCGCAAGACCGTTGAAGTCGATCCATTCCGTCGGGTAGTTGTCGATATATGCATACGCCTTGAGCCCTCCCTCGATCCCGATCGGCTCCGGGCTGAGGTACTCCCCGGCCTCCGGATCATAGTACCTGTGCCAGTTGCAGTGGAGCCCCGTCTCCTCGTCGGCGTACTGCCCTGGAAGCCGCAGCGGCGTGATTCCCGCCTGCTCTGTCGGCACGTCCCCGTACAGCCCCGCCGCGATCGCCCCGGCGATTCGCCCATCTCCCTCGACCAGCGCCTCGGGGAAGCCGTTCACCCCGTGCACGAAGTACCTGAGCGCCCCCGTCGCGCCGTCGATCTGCGCCAGCGGCAACAGGCTCTCGGGCAGCGTCGCATAGCTCCGCTCCTCCACGACGGGCTCACCCGCCTCCAGCGCCCGCTCGCAGCGCTCGTGCACCAGCACGTCCCCACGCCACGCATACCGGGTCACGCGCTCGACCTTCCCGGCGAGCGCCACGCGCTTCTCGATCCTGCGGCCGAAGGCGTCGTACGCAAAGGTGATCGTCTGCCCCTCCGGCGCTCGCACCTCCAGCAGCCGTCCATCGGCGCTCCATTCGTATCGCCAGACGCGCTCGTCTCCGCCGTCGTGCCCGCTCACGCGCTTCTCGACGACGTCGCCGCGCTCGCTGTACGCATAGCGCACGGTCTCTCGTCCCGTCGTGCGCGTCGTCAACCGCCCTCCAGGCCCGTAGGTCCGCCGCTCGCCCGCCCGCTCGAGATCTCCCGCCGCGGTGAACGCGAACCGCTCTGCCACCTTGCCGGCCTTGCGCCGCTCGAGGACGCGGCCGTTCCCGTCGCGGAGCATCTCTCCCATCTTCCCGCCGAGGTCCTCGTCGGCGCGCAGCAGCCCTGCGGGCGACCACGCATACGCCCGGCGCCAGGTCTCCGGCGCCTCGAGCGGCCCGACCCAGGCGGGCTCGCCGGGCCCGACGCGCGGCGCTCTCGCTTTGCCAAGCACGCGCTGCTGCGCGATCAGCCCCTCGGCGTTGACCTCAGTAGCGATCTTTCCGCCGCCGGGCAGGAGCCGCTCGAACTCGTGGCCCCCTGCATCGTACGTGAAGCGCAGCGGCTCGCCCTGGTCGCCCACCCGCACCGCGACCGGCCGCCCCATCACGTCACGTTGCACGCTCAGGGCACCGCCCGGTCCGCGCACGCAAACGGCCTTGCCCATCACGTCGTAGGTCCACGCGAAGGCCGCGAGCACCTCGCCACCCCGCCGCGTCACCTCGGTGAGCACCCGGCCCCGCGCATCGTAGGTGTACGCGCACTCGACATCGCCGCTCACCGCGCGCTCGATCCTTCCGATCGGGTCGTACTCGAACGCATCCTCGCGCCCGTCGGACGTGCTGCGCTTGACGATCCTTCCGAGCGCGTCGTACTCGACGTCGACCGTGGCGAGGCCGCACCGGATCCGCGTGATCCTGCCCTGCAGATCGAGCCGGTAGTCGATCTCCCGCCGATCGAAGGTCCGCTCGCCGGTGATGCGCCCCTCGCCATCGCGCTCGATCCGGTGCTCCTCGCCCGCCTCGTTGACGATGCGCACCAGGTCCTGCTCGCGGTCGTACCGGTACCGGACCTTGGTCCCATCAGGCCGCACCAGCTCGGTGACGACGTGGAACCCGCCCCAGCGCAGCGTGGTCGTGCGCCCGTCGGCGTCCGTGATCCTGCTCAGGTTCCCGTCGGCGTCGAAGTCGTACCGCGTCACCGCGCCACCCGGCCCGAACACGGCGCAGAGCCGCCCGCAGGCGTCGTAGGCGAAGCGCGTCTCGTTCCCCCGCGCGTCGGTGAAGCCCATCACCCGGCCGAGGAAGTCGTGGCGGATGCGCCGCTCGCTGCCGTCGGGCTCGACGACGCGCACGCGGTTTCCGAGCGCGTCGTACTCCATACGCGTCTCGCCGCCGTTCGGGAGGGTCGCGCCTGTGAGCAAGCCGCGGCTGTCGTACGCGAAGCCCACGACGAAGCCCGCGTCGTCGTGGACGGCGACCACGTTGCCGCGCGCGTCGCGCTCGTAGCGCGCGGCGCCGCCGAGCGCGTCGGTCACGGCCGAGACGAAGCCGCGCGCGTCGTGCTCGTAGCAGGTGCGGTTGCCCATGGGGTCGACCTCGGCCACGAGCCGCCCCTCGGCGTCGCGCTCCCAGCGGAAGACCTGTTGAAGCGCATCCTCGTACTCGAGCAGCGCGCCCGCGTCGTCGTAGCGGAAGGTGTGCACGCCGCTGCCGCCGCCCCAGACCATCCTGTCGAGCTTGTGGAGGGCGTTGCCGTCGACGCGGCGGATGGCGCGCGAGGTGATCACCTCCGTGAGCGCCTCGCCGTGATGCTCGACCTTCACGTGCAGGAATCCCTTGGCCCGCGAGCCGTCGCTCAGCGCCTCCGGCACGCCGTCGTCGAGCGCGTCGTTGCCCGCGCGGTGGCACCAGGTCTCGACGCAGCGCCCGTCCTTGTAACGGTACTCCGCCACGAGCCCGCCGGGCTCCTCGCGCCGCACCAGGCGGTGGTCCTCGTCGTAGCTGAAGCGGTGCGCGTACCCCGCGGCGTCCTCGGCCGCGACCAGATCGCCGCGCGCGTCGAACGCGTACCTGCGCCGCGCCACCCACCGGCCTTGCGCGGAGGCGTTCTTGACCTCGAACGCCGCGATGTGCCCGTCCCGGTGCCGCCGCACGCGCACGACCCGGCCCACGCTGTCGATGACCTGCACGAGGCGGCCTTCCTCGTAGAGGAGCTCGATCCGGTTGTCGTGCAGGTCGGCGATCCGGCTCAGGAGCCACCGGCTGCCGCGCGCCTCCGCGAACAGGTACGCGAGCCCGTCGGCCGCGAGCGCATAGCCCCACGCGTACCGCGTGAGCACCCCGCACGGCAGCCGCGCCGACTCGCCCGGCTCGAGTTTCCTCGGCAGCTCTGTCGCCGCCGCGTGCGGCGCCAGCACCCGCACGCCCCGGCGCCGCTCCTCGACCTGCCATGCCAGGGAGTGCGTCCAGCCGAAGCCGAGGCCGCAGTCCTCGTCGGCGAGCGCCGAGCTGTAGCTGCGCTCGACCACGAGCGGGATCGGGCCGGGCAGCGCGAGATCGACGACCGCGACCGTGTAGACCCGCCCGCTGATCGGATCGACCGGATCGCCCGCGTGCGTGCCGCCGCCGCTGCCGTGCGTGGGGTTGGGGCACCCGCCGCCGCTGCCTGGCCCGCAGCGCGCCGCGTCCTTGCCGCCGCCGCGCGGGCCGTTGCCGCCGTTCTTCCCGTCGCCGCCCTGGTCGTCACCGCGGCCGTCGCCGCCGCGGCCGTTGCCACCCCCGCCGCTCCCGCCGCCGCCCAGGATGAAGACGCCGGGGTTCATGCCGGGGATCGCTGGGATGTTGGGGATGGGCGCCGTTCGTGCCATTCGCGTATGCTCGACTACGAAATGCGCCGGTCGCAAGCCGCCCCTGGTCCGTGCGTCCCCACGGCCACGGGCGGCTGCACGCCGGGGCGCGTCCCCCCACGGGCGGCTGCATGCCGGAGGGCGTCCCCCCACGGGCGGCTGCACGCCGGAGGGCGTCCCCCCACGGGCGGCTGCACGCCGGAGGGCGTCCCCCCACGGGCGGCTGCACGCCGGGGCGCGTCCCCCCACGCGCGGCCGCATGCCGGGGCCCCCGCGGCGCATCGCCTCACCGCCTCAGCCGGACGGCTGGACCTCGCGCTCCGCCCCGCCCGGCGCGCGCTTCAGCGCCGCCGGCCGCGCGGGGGCCGCTTCCCGCCGCCGGGGCGCGCGGCCGGCCTCCCCCCGGCAGCGCGCGCGGCCGGCCTGTCCGCGCGGGGGCGCGGGGCCGGCGGCTCCGGCGGCGCCTCCGTCGTCCGGACCACCAGCAGCGCGCGCCCGCGGGCGAACGTCGGCGTCACGCTGACGTAGCCGTTCTCCCGCGCGAAGCCCGCCGCGTCGCCGCGGTGCTCGTCCATGTGCCGGCTGAACCGTGTCCACAGATCCCGCGCCTCCTCGTCCGAGAGCGGCGCGCCGTCGACGGTGGCGGCGAGGTTCGATCGATCGCTCACTGGATCCCGTATCCGGAAGGTGGGGGCGTGAAGTGCTTCGTTCCCCGGGGTTCTTCGAGGATCGGCGCCCACCGATCGCTCCGTGCGCCTATGTAACATCGCCAGACCTCGCGGGCGAGGCGCGCTGCGCATGAACGCCCCGCCCGCGCACCGCCTGGCCCTGCTCCTCGCCGCCTTGCGGCGCCGCCCGCCGCCCGGCAGGCTTCGGGCATGGGTCAGCCCGCTGAGAAGCAGCGCCGCGCCACGTACGCCGACCTGGAAGCCGTCCCGCCGCACAAGGTGGCGGAGCTCGTCCGCGGCACCCTGCACGTGTTCCCCCGCCCGGCGCCGCGGCACGCGAACGCCGAGGGAGCCCTGCTGGGCGAGCTCTTCGGCCCCTTCCACCGAGGTCGTGGCGGTCCGGGCGGATGGTGGATCCTCCCCGAGCCCGAGCTGCACTTCCCCGACCCGGAGGTGCCGGGCGAGGAGGAGGCGCTCGTGCCGGACCTCGCCGGCTGGCGTCGCGAGCGCATGCCCGAGCTGCCCGAGACGGCCTACTTCGCGCTCGCCCCGGACTGGATCTGCGAGGTCCTGAGCCCGTCGACGGCGGCCTTCGACCGCAACGAGAAGATGCCCGTCTACGCGCGCGAGGGCGCGCGGTACGCGTGGCTGGTCGACCCGATCGCGCGGACGCTGGAGACTCACGTGCTCGGTGCGGATCGTCGCTGGGGGCCCCCGGTCGTCCACCGCGACGCCGCGCGCGTCCGCGTCGAGCCCTTCGACGCCATCGAGCTCGACCTCTCGGTGCTCTGGGCGAAGTAGCGGGGGGGTGGGCGTCGGCCAGGGAGATCGGCGAGGAGCGGCCCGAGGCCCCCTGCCGCGGCGAGGGCGGCCGCGCCCCGCCCCGGGCGCGGCCCCCGCGTCACTGGATCCCGTACTCCTTCAGGCGCCGGTAGAACGTGCGGCGCGGCAGGCCCACGATCTGCGCCGCCTTCACCCGGTTCCAGTTGCAGCTCGACAGCGCGACCAGGATCCGCTCCCGCTCGCTCGCCTTGTGCGCGTCGAGCGACGTCTCCACGCGGCGCGGCTCGCTCGACGGCGGCGCGCTCCGGCCTGCGCTCGCCGCGGGGGCCCCGCCGCCGGCCGCGCCGCGGTCGTTGCGCGGCGCGGCCTCGCCGCCCCGCAGCGACCGGGGCGCCGCGTCGGGCAGCTCGAAGTCGTCGCTCTCCAGCTCGGGCCGGTCCGACAGCACCCACGCGTTGAGCAGCACGTTCTCGAGCTGCCGCACGTTGCCCGGCCAGCCGTACGCCGACAGCCGCTTCAGCGCGGCGCGGGACACGCTGCGGCGATCGCGGCCGTAGCGCGCCGCGAAGATCCCGAGGAAATGGTCGATGAGCAGCGGGATGTCCTCGATCCGCTCGCGCAGCGGCGGGATGCGCACCTCGACGACGAGCAGCCGGTAGAACAGATCCTCGCGGAACGCGCCGCGCGAGACCATGTCGCCGAGATCCCGGTGCGTCGCCGCGATGACGCGCGCGTCGACCGGCTCCTCCCGCGCGCCCCCGACCGGGCGGACCACCTTCTCCTGCAGCACCCGGAGCAGCCCCGCCTGCATCTTCTGCGGCATCTCCCCGATCTCGTCGAGCAGGATGGTGCCCCCCGTCACCTCCCGGAACAGCCCCTTGCGGTCGCGGTCCGCGCCCGTGAAGGCGCCGCGGACGTGGCCGAAGAGCTCGCTCTCCAGCAGGTGCTCCGGGATCGCGCCGCAGTTGACGCCGACGAACGGCTTCTTCGCCCGCGGGCTCGCGTTGTGGATCGTCCGGGCGACCACCTCCTTGCCCGTCCCGCTCTCGCCGGTGATGAGGATCGGGATGTCCGTGTCCTTCACCCGGTCGATCAGCGCGTACACGCGGCGCATCGCCTCGCTCGTGCCGACCAGCCCCTCGTAGCCGAAGTGGCCGCGCAGCACCGCGCGCGCCGAGCGCAGGTCGCGCCGCGTCGCGGCGAGCTGCGCGGTCCTGTGGCCGAGCAGCTCCTCCAGCTTGGCGCGCGCGGCGCGCAGCTCCTCGTTCGCGCGCTCGAGCTCGCGGGCGCGGCGCTCGTTCTCGCTGACGAGCCGCGCCGTCTCGATCGCGATCGCGATCTGGTCCGACAGCGCCGTCAGCGTGGGCAGCTCGGCCTCGAACTTCGCCGCCGGCCGCAGGCGCGTCTCCAGGTACAGCGCGCCGATGACCTGCCCGCTCCGCACCCGGATCGGCACGCACGCGACCGACTGCAGCATGAGCTGGTGGACCGAGACGTAATCGCTCATGCGCGCGTCGTCCCGCGCGCTCGCGGTCACGACCGGCTCGCCGGTGGAGATCACCCGCTCGGCGATCGAGCTGGAGAAGCGCGCGTGCGGGTCGTCGCCGGCCTGGTCGCGCGAGGCGTGGATCGACAGGTCCACGGCGCCCTCGCCCGTGGCGGGCCGCGGCTCGTCGCGCGGCGGCCGCTGCAGGATGATGAACCCGCGCTCGGCGCTGAGGAGCGCGATGGCGTGGTCGGTCACCTTCGCGAGCAGGCGGCCGAGGTCGTGCTCGCCCGCGATCGCCCGGTTGATCTCCAGCACCCGCGCCAGCCGGTCCTCGCCGGGGGGCCCGGCGCTCTGGGTGAACGGCACGGTGCGGCCGCTCATCAGATCGAGCATCGCGGCCGCCCGGATCTCCTTGCGGCGCGCGTCGTTCCAGAAGACCTCCCGGAGGTCGCGCGGCAGCTTCGAGGCGATCTCCTCCAGCGTGATCAGCGCCTCCTCGCGGTCGTGGCGCGCCCGGACGAGGTGCCCCCGCTCCGCCTCGAGCTGGGCCCGCGCCTCCAGCGCGCGCCAGATCCAGTCGCGCTGGCCCGCCGCGCGCGCCGCCTCGAGCGCCTCGTCGTACGCGGCGCGCGCCCGCTGCTCGTCGCGCGCGAGCGCCGCGACGCGCCCGCGCGCGAGCGCCAGCAGCGCCCGGTGCGCCCCGGTGCTCCCGAGCCGCGCGGCGGCCGCGTCGATCTCCTCGCCGAGCGCGCGCGTGTCCGCGCCGGGGCGCGCCACGGCGAAGAGCACGCGCTCGAGCCGCGCCTCGACCGCGTCGACCCGCCGGCCCATCGCCTCGTACGCCTCGGCGCACTCGAGGCAGAGCCGCTCGGCCCGCTCGAGGTCGCCGGAGCGCGCCGCGTGCTCCGCCTCGAGCGCGAGCAGCTGCGCGTGCTGCTGCGGCGCGAGGTCGGCGCGCTGGGCCGCGAGCGCGTCGATCGACACCCGCGCCCGCGCGAGCCGCCCGAGGTAGAGGTCGAGGTTCGACAGGTTGAGCAGCGCCTGCCGGAGCGTCGCCACCCGGCCCGAGCGCTGGCCCAGGTCGACCGCGGCCTCGAGGTGGCGGATCGCCGCGGCCAGGTCGCCCTGGAGCTTCGCGATGCCGGCGAGGTTCAGCCGGGTCGTCGTGAGCGTGCCCGCGTCGCCGGCCTGCTCCGCCGCCGAGAGCGCCTCCTCGTACGCGGCCTTGGCCTCGCTGAGGCGGTCGTCCCGCTGGAGCGCGAAGGCGAGCGAGACGAGCGCGACCGACAGGATCCGCGGCTCGCCCGTGAGCCGCGCGAGCCGGACCGCCTGCTCGAGCGTGCGCTTCGCCTCCTCGTGCCGCGAGGCGAAGCTCTGGGCGAGCCCGCGCATCGCGACCGCCTCGGCGAGGATCGCCTCGGGCGAGGCGCCGAACGCGCCGGCCGGCGCGGGCCGCGCGGCCGGCTCGGCGGAGGGCTCCGCCTCGAGCCGGATCGGGCCCACCCGCTCCGCGGCCTCGCCCGCGCGGCGCTCCGCCTCGCCGTAGTCGCCGGCGCGGACCAGGGCCCGGGCCATCTGCAGCGACCAGAACGCGGCCTGCGCCCGGTCGCCCGAGGCCTCGACCTCGTCCTTCACGCGGTGCAGCTCGGCGAGCGCCCGCGCGGGGTCGCCGCGGTTCATGGCGAGCCGCGCGCGCGCGATCACCACGGCGGGCGCGCCGTCGCCCTGGCAGCGCTCGAGCGCCTCCGCGGCCGCGCCGAAGTGGCCGCGATCGAGCAGCCGGTGGATCTCCGCGGGCGGCATCGACGCCCCCTCCGCGCCGCCCGGGGAGGTCGCCGCCCCGCCCGAGGAGGGGGGCGCGTCGAGCAGCGCGTCGACGTCGTCGGTCGAGGCGACGGGCGCGCGCGCGATGCGCCGGACGATCTCCCGGATGCGCCCCGGCCACCGCCCCGCGCGCGCGACGACGTGCGCGGCCACCGCGTCGCTCAGCGACGGGATGGTGCGCTGCACGAGCTCGCGGGCGGCCTGCTCCTCGAGCGGCTCCATCGCGAAGAGCTCGGGCGCGCGCCCGGCGAGGACGTCCGCGGCCCCGGCGCCCGCGGCCTGCGCCCTGACGACCAGCACGAGCTTGCCGCCGGCCTCGCGCACCTCGTCGAGCCGCTCGAGCGCCGCGGGGCCGAGCCGGTCGGCGTCGTCGACGAGCGCCGTCACCTGGCCGAGGTCGTGGCCCGACAGCTCGATCGCGAGCGCCTCGCGCGGGTCGGCCACGCTGCCCGCCTCGATCCACGCGACCGCGTCCCCGCCGACCTCCAGCGACCACGCGACGCGCCGGAGCAGCGCGCTCCGCCCCGACCCGGGCGGCCCGACGATCGCGAGCTCGCCGCCCGCGCCGAGGGCCGTGATCTGCGCGTGCAGCCGCGCGGACGGCGCGTCGAGGCCGACGATGGGCCACACCACCGCGTCCGCCTCGGGCCGCTCGCGCGCCTCGCACGACGCCGCGGCCTCCTCGTCCGGCGCGCGGGGGAGCCGCGCCGCGCGCCGGAGCGCGTTCGCGAGCTCGTCCGCGCTCGGGTAGCGCGCGATCGGGTCCCTCTCGGTCGCCCGCTCGACGACGGCCCGGAGCGCCTCGACGATCTCGGGATCGCGCTCGCCCCCGCTCTCGCGGAGCGCCTCGGCGAGCGTCGCGCCGAGCGCGAACACCTCGGCGCGGACCGTGAGCGGGTCGCCCTGGAACAGCTCGGGCGCGGCGTAGCGGGGCGTGAGGCCCACGGGCCGCGAGCCGTTGTCCCGGAACGGCGCGGACAGGCCGAGGTCGACGAGCGTGGCGCGCCCGCCCTCGCCGACGATGATGTTCGCGGGCTTCACGTCGCCGTGCAGGACGAGGGCGCGGTGCAGGCGCGTGAGCTGGTCGGCGGTGTCGGCGATGGCGGCGAGGTTCCTTTCCAGGTCGCCCTTCTGCGCGAGCCGGTCGGCGAGGCTCGTCCCCTCGACGAGCTCGCGCACCAGGAAGGGCCGCCCCGACCCGGGCAGCCGGCCGAAGCGCAGCACCCGCGGCACGCCCAGGCCCTCGACGCCCGACAGCGCGGCCGCCTCGCGGACGAGCGCGAGCACCTCGGGCTCGTCCGCGTCCTCGCCGAGCGTCTTCAGCGCGACCGTCTTGCCGGTGATCCGGTCGCGCACGGCCCACACCTCGCCGCCGCCGCCCTTTCCGAGCGTCCCGATCGGCGCGTAGCGCGGGGGAAACAGCGGCTGCGGCGTCACGCTACCCCTCGACACGCTGTCCCTCGACACGCTGTCCCTCGATCAGAGGCCATACCCCGCGGACAGCCCGAAGAAGAACCCGGTGATGGAGAGGCCGGCGTCGAGCCGCGTCTGCAGCTGCTTGATCGGCTTGTACCGGAAGCTCACCTGCGGAAACGAGATCCAGGGGAACACGGACGGCTTCGATCCGCCGTTGATCCAGCTCGGCTCGTCGTAGTCGCCGTAATGCCTGTGCTCCGCATCGCAGTAGAACGCGTTCGGGGCGCCCGGGCCCGAGCACCGGCTCCAGGAGCCGACGTCATCGGGGGTCGCGCGCGGGTCGCTCGGGTACGCCTGCGCGCGGTAGAGGTTGCCGAACACGACGCCGAGCCCGACGCCGCCGCCGATCAGCAGCGAGAAGCGGCCCTCCTCCGGGTCGAGCGGGATCTCGTGGAGCAGATCCATCGTGAGATAGAGCAGCTTCATGTCGCTCGACACCATCTCCCAGGCGTCGTCGCCGTCGTTCTTCCCCTTGAAGAGGAACGGATCCATCGAGTAGTCGGCGTAGGACATCGCCAGATCGATCTCGAACCCGTCCTTGCGGGTCGTGAGCTCCGGGCCGGCCGTGAACACGTTCACGGTCGCGCCGCCGTCCGCGAAGAGGTTGATCATGAACTTCGGGACGATGACGTTCCGGAACCGCAGCCCGATGAACCGGTAGGCCTTGCCGTCCTTCTCGAGCGGCGCGTTGTCCGCCGCCGGCTCGGCCTCGGCCTCGGGCGCCTTCGGCTTCTCCTCCGAGGCCGCCGGCGTCGCGTCGCCCTGCGCCGCCTCGCCCCCGGCCTGCTCCTCGGCGGCGCGGGGGTCGTCGGGGCCGCTGTCATCCGGAAGCTGCGCGCGGGCGCTGGAAGCGAAGCACAGGACGCCGAGCGACGCGGCGAGCGCGGCGCTCCGGGCATGCACCCCGGCCGCGAGCCGTCGACTCCTCTTGCAGTGGTACATTGTAGGTCACCTGGCGATGCGTGAGGTCATGGCCGGATCCGCGCCCCGCAGAGCGGACGCGCCGGCGGCGTGCACCGGCGCTGCGCGCGCCCCGGCTCGCCGGGGACCAGCCGAGGGCGAGGGTACACGAGACGCAGCGCCGTGTGACGCCCGCCGGCCGCCCACGGCGGAGCTTTTCCGCTGCGCGTCACGCGCGTGGCCGAGGTTGCGAAAAGCGCCCACGGCGGAGCTTTTCCGCTGCGCGTCACGCGCGTGGCCGAGGTTGCGCACAGCGCAATAATCCGCAATAGACGGAAGGAATGATCCTCCATCAGTCCCAGGTCGAGCAGACGGTCGACCGCGATGAGCGGGACAGGTTCATCAAGGAGCTCGTGGTGGTGCGGGTCCGCAGCACCGCGCCGGAGATCGCGCCGGCGAGCCGGGGGATCGAGGGGGCGCGCGCTCCGGGGGTGGAGGAGCCGGCGGTGGACCGGGAGCTGGTCGCGCGGGACGTGCCGCTCGCGATGATCCGCAAGCGGAGCGCGCGGCTGCGGGGCACGGTGGGCAGCGTGCTCCTGATCCACGGGTACGGCCAGAACCGCTACATCTGGCACCTGCCGGCGCGCAGCTTCTCGAACTACCTGGCGCGGGCGGGGTTCGACGTCTTCAACCTGGACCTCCGGGGGCACGGGCGGTCGCGGCACCTCGGGGCGCGGCGGCCGGGCCACGTGACCGACTTCGTCCGCGAGGACGTGCCGGCGGCGATCGAGGAGATCCGGCGCATCTCGGGCCCGCGGCCGGTCTACCTCATCGGGCACTCGCTCGGGGGGCTCGTGAGCTACGCGACCGCGCCGACGATGGGCGACGCGGTGGGGGGGATCGTCACGCTCGGGAGCCCGTACCTGTTCACGCACGGGTCGCGGGTGCTGTCGCTGCTCGGCCGCCTGATGCTGACCGTGGACCGCCGCGTCCCGCTCGGGCAGGGGGCGGTCCCGCTCTCGGCGTGGGGGGAGCCGTTCCGGCTGGTGCGGGCGTTCGTCGAGAGCCCGATCTTCCCGCTGCCGATCCGGGGGTTCGTGCCGGGCTCGATGGAGACGCGGGTGCTCACGCAGCACATGTCGCTCGCCATGGACAGCGGCAGCATCACGGTGCTCCGGAACATGTTCCTGGACGCGGCGGCGTCGCGGAAGAGCGGCCACCACATGGGGAGCCTGTTCGGCTACGCCGAGCGCTTCGAGAAGATGGACTTGCCGCTGCTGGTCATCGCCGGGGCGCTCGACGACCTGGCGCCACCCGCGTCGGTGAAGCCGGCGTACGACTTCAGCCGCTCGTCGGACAGGACGTACCGCGAGTTCCCGCGCGGCCACCTCGACATCGTCGTCGGCCGGGACGCGCCGCTCACGGTGTGGCCGCTCATCGAGGCCTGGCTAAAGACGCGGATCCGGCGGGCGGCGGCGAGGGAGCCGGAGCGGCTGAGCGCGTAGCGGCACCGACGCCCGCATCGCGTGCCGCAGCGCGGAGGCGCTCAATAGAATCGATCGAGAAGCTCGTCGATCTGTGCCGCGATCTCCCTCGCCTCAGGTGCGCATGCCGAGGCTTGAATTGCTCGATGCTTTAGGTTGATAAGCGCTGTCTTCATGCTGGCGCTCTGATCTTCCATCAGCTCGATGTTGGGGTCCGCCACCAGCGCCAAATAGGAGTGCAGTAACGCCAGCGCCTCGCCGCCCGTCGAGGCGGAAGAGCGTGCGCCCTCGTCGCTTGCGCGTTCATGACGAAGGTGCCTCATTGGATTGACGAGCAGCCATCCGCAGAACCGGCCATCGGCGAACAGGAAATCCGTGTCCGTTGCGACGCTGATGCGTAGGCGCCGAGTGTCGGGCTGTGTGCCGACATTGAATGCCGACAAGAGCGCTCTTCCGTGCTTATCGATGGCACGAACATCCGCCCCGTCGAGGGCGAAGGGGGCGGGGGTTGAGAGTCGCAGTAGGGCTTGCTGCCGAGGTGTTGATAGCCATGCGTCGAGCATGCTGTCTGCGTGCTCTGCATTTTTGTCCGGCATTGTGAGCACGAATCCGCGGAGTGCGCCGTCCTTGTTTCCGAAGCGCATTTCGTCGCCGAAATCATAGCTGCTTCCGACGGTGTTGGCGACGTGTGTGTTGTATGCCGCCGATGAGCGTCGCGGGCCGACGCTGAGAGTTCGAAACTGCCATTCGGGGGCGAACGGCAAGGTTTGCCCCCAGAGTAGCTCTGCATGCACCATCGATGGCGAGGATGCCGTGCGGATCTCCACGGAGGATACGTCCCTGGCGTCCCGGGTCATGGCCATATCTGCTCCGCCTTGGGGATAGGCATGCCGGATGCTGAAGGGATGGTGCCCGATGTGATCTGGTCGTGCGTCACAGGGGCTCCTTGGTCCGTCGGGAGACCGCCGAGCGCAGCAGCCCCGCTCGCGTTCTTGTTTCCTGCCGGTCCGTAGCCCGTCACGACAGTGCCTTGGCTGCTGCCGGGGCCCTCTACCACTACAATGTTGTTGCCTTTTCGGAAGATCATTCGTCCCGACTTCCCCTCTGACAAATATACGGCGTCTGGATTCGCAAGGATGTCCTTTGTCGTGGTCTCGTCGAAATGAGCGTGGGAGCCCACGTTTGTCCTTGGTCTCTTGTCCGGGTTCTTCATGTCGGACGTGATCTTCTCGCGGACCTTGTTTGCCCTCTCCTTTCTTTTGCCACAGAGCGCCGCGAGCCCTAACGGATCGGCAGAGTTTACTGGATCTCCATCCCAGGCGAACAAATTCAGTCCACCGAGCAGTCTTATCGGATCCGGGCTGCACCAGCCCCCGCTGTCCGGATCGAAGAACCTGAACCGCGTGTAGCAGAGCCCCGTCTCCTCGTCGGCGTACTGCCCCAGCAGACGGAACGGCGACTCCACGGGCGTCTTGTGGTTGAGCGCGCTGATCGGATCGCGCTGCACCTCGACGACCTTGCCCCAGGCCGAGTGCGCCGCCGCCCACGCGACGAGCCCGCCCGGGTCGAGCAGCTCCTTCGGCATGCCGAGGTGGTCGTTGATGTACGTGAGCACGCGCCCGTCCTGTTGCTGGAGCAGCGGGACGAACGTCCCCGGCGCGTGCACGAACGTCCGCGCCCCTCGCTCCCTGTCGACCTCGGCGGCGAGCTCATCCCCATCCCAGACGAAGTCCACCACGCGGGGCCGGCCGACCAGGGCCGCGCCGATCACCTCCTTGCGTATCCGCCTGCCGAAGGCGTCATAGGTCATGACGACCCGCGTGCCATCCGGGAGCCGCACCTCGCGCAGCCGGTCGCGGCAGTCCCAGGTGTACCGGGTCAGGTCCTGCTCGGTCGCGGCCCCGCCGTTCGGGTGGTTCTCCCGGTAGCGCGACAGCTCCACCTTGGCGGTGCGCCGCCCGCGCGCGTCGACCTCGTACGCCGCCGCCTCGGTCCTGCGCAGCACGCCGCCGCGCTCGATCCGCCACGACGGCTGCATCCAGTCCTGCGCCGGCTGCGCCTGCGCCAGCACCCCCGCGCCGCCGCGCTCCGCGAGCTCCTCGAGCATCCGCGTGATCGAGCCAGCCGGATCGTACGTGAAGACCTCGCGTCGCTCCCCCCGCTGCGCGGACAGTAACCTGTCGACGCGATCGTAGCGGTACGCCGTCGCCCCCCAGCGCGCGTCGTCGATGCGCTCGACGCGCCCGCGCGCGTCGTAGAGCCACTGCCGCGCGACCAACACCTTCGGCACCCCCGGCGCCGGCGCCGTCGCGCGCTGCTCGATCAGCCGGTCCATCGCGTCGTAGGCGCTCCGCACCGCGATCCCCGCCGCGCCGTCCTCGCCCGCCTTGGCGCTCGTCCGCTGGATCTCCCGCCCGAGCACGTCGCGCTCGAACGCCATCCGATGCCCGTCGTGCTCGATCGCGCTCAGCGCGTCGAGCGCGTCATACACATACCGCGTCCTCGCGCCGTCCGGCATCACCCGCTCGACGCGCCGCCCGCGGGCGTCGTAGGCGTAGCGCACCACCTTGTCGCCCTGCCGCGCGCACACGACGCGCCCGAACGCGTCGCGCTCGAACCACGTCTCGACGCGCTGCCCGCTCGCCTCCTCCAGCACCGCGCCGATCAACCGCCCCATCCGGTCGCGCGCGTAGCCGATCACCCCGTCCGGCGTCTCGTCGCCGATCAGGTTCCCCGCGCGGTCATGGAACAGGTTGCGCCACGTCTCGTCCGCCCGGTGCTCGATGCGCCCGAGCCGGCCCGAGCTGCGATAGCCGTAGCGCAGCGTGCGGCCATCGAACGTGTCCTCCTGCCCGACCCTGCCCGCATCGTCATAACGGAAGACGTACTCTTCGCCCCTGGGGTTGATGACGACCTGGAGCCGCTCCTTCTTCGTGTACGCGAAGCGCCACACGCCCCCGCCCGGCTCGACCACCTGCGCCAGCACGCCCGTGCCCTGGTAAGCGAGCTGCGTCGTCTGCCCCAGCGCATCGACCAGCCGCACCGGGTTGCCCATGCGGTCGTAGGTCGCGACCGTCCGCGTCCCGTCGGGCCGCTCGACGCGGATCGGCCGGCCCATCCGGTCGTACGCCACGCGCGTCGTCCGCCCGAGCGCATCGGTCTGCGACACCGGCCGGCCCATCCCGTCGTGCGCGTAGGTCGTCCGCGCGCCGCGCGCGTCGGTCTCGGCGATCACGTTGTGCCGCGCGTCGTGCTCGTAGCCGAACAGCAGGCCGCCCTGCCCGCCGCCGTATCCGTGGATGCCCGTCACGCGGCCGTGCGCGTCGCGCGCGAGCGCGTACGCCTCGCCCGTCGGGAACAGCACCGCGCTCACCTCGCCGCGCGCATCGCGGATCACCTGCGTCACGAGCCCCTCGGGGCCGAGCTGCCGCACCACGAGGTCGCCCTCGACCTCCCACCGCGTCTCGTTGCCGAGCGCGTCGACCTCGCGGATCAGGTTGCCCCGCGCGTCATACCAGCGCTGCACGCCCTCGCCCGCGCCGTTCACCTCCGCGACCAGGCGCGCGTCCTCGTCGTACGCCCGCTCCCACAGCACCGTCCCGTCGGGCAGCGCGGCGCGCGTCACCAGGCCGTCGGCGTTCCAGGTGTACACCCGCGGCTCCTCGCCACGGACCTCGGTCGTCCTCGCCCGCGCGTCGCGGCAGAGCTCGACCTCGTGCAGCCCGTCGTTTCCGCCCGTCTTCCGGCACCGGGATCCGTGGCGGTCCTCGTAGGCGTACCAGAACCGCTCGCCGTTCTTCAGCGTCGCCGACGTCATGCGGTGGCGGACGTCGACCTCGCACCTCTCCACGCCGCCCATCACGTCGACTGCCGCGACCAGGCATCCCGCGCGGTCGTCACGGCTCATGCAAGGCTACTTGATGTGGCCCGGCTTGCGAACGTCAGGTTCGACAGATGACAAGATGTCATTTTTGACGTGAAGGATGAGAAAGAAGTCCTTTCCGCAATTTTCACAGACCGCGTAACCTTCGGCGTCGATTGTGCCGTCTGGGGGACGGCCTCCATGCTGAACGGACTTCCGGTCCGCCCAGCGAATGCGATCCCCGAGCCGATACTCCCTGAGCTCTCCTGTTCCCACAAATCCTTCGATATCCTTACCCGTCGTCCAGCCACACCTGGGGCATTTCACGGCCGCAACGATGACGTTGTGTGTAGACACTATTTGATTCTCCGTATCGGGACCTCGAGCTTTCGATGAGTCTCATTGAAGAAATTTGTGATCCGCCTCTCCTTTGTTACGGCCTCGAATCCTGTTGTTCGTGCAAACGCGCCGAGCGCTGCATCTGCTCTCCCTTGCTGTCCAACGGTCGCCTGAAAGACCTTTCGGAACTCCGGCGTGCTTGCCAGCTGTCCAGCCCGCGGTCCCCCGAACACATCGATCCCCTCAGCTTTCAGGAACGCGCGGCGGCGCGCTGCTTGGCCCGGAGTAGAAACGTTGAGAAACTCGCGGTACTGGTTCGGTGTGACGTAGGTTCCACCGGCGCGAATCTCTGCCAATGCGTCAGCGTGGCCCTGCTCCGCTGCGGCTATCAACAAATTATTGTCTGCAAATATGGGGTCGCGGCAACTCAGCCCAAATGGATCGACGTCTACCGTCGGAGCGCCATCGAATGCGAGTAGATTGAGCCCACCGCGTATCCCCAGCGGATCCGGGCTGCACCACCTCCCCGCCTCCGGATCGAAGAACCGGAACCGCGTGTAGCAGAGCCCCGTCTCGTCATCCGCGTACTGCCCCAGCAGCCGGAACGGCGACTCCACGGGCGTCTTGTGGTTGAGCGCGCTGATCGGATCGCGCTGCACCTCGACGACCTTGCCCCAGGCCGAGTGCGCCGCCGCCCACGCGACGAGCCCGCCCGGGTCGAGCAGCTCCTTCGGCATGCCGAGGTGGTCGTTGATGTACGTGAGCACGCGCCCGTCCTGTTGCTGGAGCAGCGGGACGAACGTCCCCGGCGCGTGCACGAACGTCCGCGCCCCCCGCTCCCGGTCGACCTCGGCGGCGAGCTCATCCCCATCCCAGACGAAGTCCACCACGCGGGGCCGGCCGACCAGGGCCGCGCCGATCACCTCCTTGCGTATCCGCCTGCCGAAGGCGTCATAGGTCATGACGACCCGCGTGCCATCCGGGAGCCGCACCTCGCGCAGCCGGTCGCGGCAGTCCCAGGTGTACCGGGTCATGTCCTGCTCGGTCGCGGCCCCGCCGTTCGGGTGGTTCTCCCGGTAGCGCGACAGCTCCACCTTGGCGGTGCGCCGCCCGCGCGCGTCGACCTCGTACGCCGCCGCCTCGGTCCTGCGCAGCACGCCGCCGCGCTCGATCCGCCACGACGGCTGCATCCAGTCCTGCGCCGGCTGCGCCTGCGCCAGCACCCCCGCGCCGCCGCGCTCCGCGAGCTCCTCGAGCATCCGCGTGATCGAGCCAGCCGGATCGTACGTGAAGACCTCGCGTCGCTCCCCCCGCTGCGCGGACAGTAACCTGTCGACGCGATCGTAGCGGTACGCCGTCGCCCCCCAGCGCGCGTCGTCGATGCGCTCGACGCGCCCGCGCGCGTCGTAGAGCCACTGCCGCGCGACCAGCACCTTCGGCACCCCCGGCGCCGGCGCCGTCGCGCGCTGCTCGATCAGCCGGTCCATCGCGTCGTAGGCGCTCCGCACCGCGATGCCCGCCGCGCCGTCCTCGCCCGCCTTGGCGCTCGTCCGCTGGATCTCCCGCCCGAGCACGTCGCGCTCGAACGCCATCCGATGCCCGTCGTGCTCGATCGCGCTCAGCGCGTCGAGCGCGTCATACACATACCGCGTCCTCGCGCCGTCCGGCATCACCCGCTCGACGCGCCGCCCGCGGGCGTCGTAGGCGTAGCGCACCACCTTGTCGCCCTGCCGCGCGCACACGACGCGCCCGAACGCGTCGCGCTCGAACCACGTCTCGACGCGCTGCCCGCTCGCCTCCTCCAGCACCGCGCCGATCAACCGCCCCATCCGGTCGCGCGCGTAGCCGATCACCCCGTCCGGCGTCTCGTCGCCGATCAGGTTCCCCGCGCGGTCATGGAACAGGTTGCGCCACGTCTCGTCCGCCCGGTGCTCGATGCGCCCGAGCCGGCCCGAGCTGCGATAGCCGTAGCGCAGCGTGCGGCCATCGAACGTGTCCTCCTGCCCGACCCTGCCCGCATCGTCATAACGGAAGACGTACTCTTCGCCCCTGGGGTTGATGACGACCTGGAGCCGCTCCTTCTTCGTGTACGCGAAGCGCCACACGCCCCCGCCCGGCTCGACCACCTGCGCCAGCACGCCCGTGCCCTGGTAAGCGAGCTGCGTCGTCTGCCCCAGCGCATC
Source organism: Sorangium sp. So ce1036 (assembly GCF_051369805.1). Taxonomy (NCBI): domain Bacteria; kingdom Pseudomonadati; phylum Myxococcota; order Polyangiales; family Polyangiaceae; genus Sorangium; species Sorangium sp. So ce1036. The sequence goes on along the minus strand of NZ_JBBMOX010000001.1, from coordinate 9,224,695 downwards.
GACCAGCCGCACCGGGTTGCCCATGCGGTCGTAGGTCGCGACCGTCCGCGTCCCGTCGGGCCGCTCGACGCGGATCGGCCGGCCCATCCGGTCGTACGCCACGCGCGTCGTCCGCCCGAGCGCATCGGTCTGCGACACCGGCCGGCCCATCCCGTCGTGCGCGTAGGTCGTCCGCGCGCCGCGCGCGTCGGTCTCGGCGATCACGTTGTGCCGCGCGTCGTGCTCGTAGCCGAACAGCAGGCCGCCATGCCCGCCGCCGTATCCGTGGATGCCCGTCACGCGGCCGTGCGCGTCGCGCGCGAACGCGTATGCCTCGCCCGTCGGGAACAGCACCGCGCTCACCTCGCCGCGCGCGTCGCGGATCACCTGCGTGACGTGCCCCTCGGGGCTGATCTGCCGCACCACGAGGTCGCCCTCGACCTCCCACCGCATCTCGTTGCCGAGCGCGTCGACCTCGCGGATCAGGTTGCCCCGCGCGTCGTACCAGCGCTGCACGCCCTCGCCCGCGCCGTTCACCTCCGCGACCAGGCGCGCGTCCTCGTCGTACGCCCGCTCCCACAGCACCGTCCCGTCGGGCAGCGCGGCGCGCGTCACCAGGCCGTCGGCGTTCCAGGTGTACACCCGCGGCTCCTCGCCGCGGACCTCGGTCGTCCTCGCCCGCGCGTCGCGACAGAGCTCCACCTCGTGCAGCCCGTCATTGCCGCCCGTCTTCCGGCACCGGGATCCGTGGCGGTCCTCGTAGGCGTACCAGAACCGCTCGCCGTTCTTCAGCGTCGCCGACGTCATGCGGTGGCGGACGTCGTAGTCGTAGCGTTCCACCCCGCCCACCGCATCGATCGCCGCGCTCAGACACCCCGCGTCGCCGTATCGGTACTCGACCCACTGCTCCAGCCGTCGCTCCGCCCACAGCTCGAGGCGCGTGATCCGCCCCTCCTCCCATCGCACCTTGAGCTCCCGACCCGCGGTATCGACGATCCGGACGAGCCGCTCGCCCTCGTGCTCCAGCCGGATCTCGTTGCCATGCACGTCCCGGATCGCCCGGAGGCGCGCCCTCGTCCCGTCGCCCTCCGCCGCGAACACCCGCACATGGCGCGCGTCGAGCGCCACCACCCGGAACTCGCGCGCGCCGTCGCGGTGGAGCTCCAGCCGCTCGCGCCGGTGAAACGTCGTCTCCCCCGGCCCGACCTTCTCGAACCAGATCCATCGCCCCTCGCCGTCGCGCAACGCGAGGACCTCGTCCCCCTCTTCGATCCATTGCCCGCAGGAAGACGCCCACCCCGGCCCGAACGCCCCGTCCCGCTCCTCGTGACGCGCGGACGAGTAATGCCGCGCCCAGACGAGCGGGATCCTCCCCGGAGCGGCGATGTCCACCGCCGCGTCGACCACCGCGCCGCTCGTGACATCGACCGGGTGTCCCTCGGTCGTGCACTCCTCCAGCGGCGGCGACGACGACTTCCCTGCCTTCGCCCCCTTGTGGCTCCCCCCGCCACCGCCCCCTCCGCCGCCGCCCGGCGCGCTCGGCCCGCCCCCGCCCGGCGCGCCGGCGCCGCCGCCGCCGCCGCCGCCGCCCGTGCCCCCGGCGCCGCCCGCCCCGCCCGCGCTCGTCCCGGCGCCGGCGGTCACCGACTTGTTCATCTGCCCCATGCTGCCGGTGATCCCGGCCATCCCGAGCTCGATGAGCACGTTCGGCGCGCCGAGCCACGGGAAGCAGGGCCCCCCTGTGTTGAGGCTCAACGTCTCCTTCAAGGTGCCCGGCTCGTTGCCGTGACACGCCTTCATGCACCCGCCGACCGTCAGGATCTTCTTCCCCTCGATCTTCGTGCGCATCGGCGCGTCGATGACCCCTTCGGCCACCGTGCCCATCGTGGGGTAGGGGATCGGCAGCGGGCTCGGCGCCGCCGGCGTCGTGCACACGCTCACGGCCATGCCCGTCATCTGGTGACCCGAGCCCTCATGGACGGTATCCAGGCTCAGCGCCGTGACCTTCCCCATGACCGGGAAGCATCGCGCGTAAGCGAGCGCACCGTCAAGGCGACGGGATCCCGGCGCGCCGGCCGCGGGGAACCGCAGCGCCTCGGCGGCCAGCGGATCGATGCCCTCGTCGTTCCCCGCTCTCCGTGGCCGTCGAGCCGCCGAGGCGATCGACGCCACGCCCACGCCTCGCCGCGGAGGCGTCCGGGACAGTCGACCGTGCTCCCACGTCCCGTCGCGGAGGGGTACGGGGTGGTCGGCCCGACCTCCACGTCTGGCCGCCGGGCGTCCGGGATGGTCGACCCTACCCCCACGCCCCGCCGCGGAGGCCTCCGGGATGGTCGACCCTACCCCCACGCCCCGCCGCGGAGGCCTCCGGGATGGTCGACCCTGCCCCCACGCCCCGCCGCTGGGTGTTCGGGATGGTCGACCCTACCCCCACGCCCCGCGGTCGGGGCGCCGGCATGCTCGCCCCGACCCGTTCGCCCCGCTTCCGGCGCCCCACCGCGGCTCGCGTGCTCCAGCTCGCCTCGCCGGCGGGGCTCCGGCCTGCGCCGGGCTCCGACCTCTGCTCCTCGTCCGTGTCTGGTAGCGTGAGGCCGCCTCACCATGCTGCACACCCTCCGCAAGCGTTACGACTCGGCGCTCGCCCTGCTGCCGAGCTTCCCGCTCCGCTCCAAGAACGCCCTGCGCGGCGCCCTCCGCGAGGGCTACTCCCGCGGCGACCTCCGCGCCGACGTGCTCGCCGGGCTCGTCGTGGGCGTCGTCGCGCTCCCCCTGTCGATGGCGCTCGCCGTGGCCAGCGGCGTCGCGCCGCAGCACGGGCTCTACACCGCGATCGTCGCCGGCGCCGTCATCGCCCTCCTCGGCGGCTCGCGCACCCAGGTGTCCGGGCCCACGGCGGCGTTCGTCGTGGTCCTCGTGCCCATCGCCGAGCGGTTCGGCGTCGGCGGGCTGCTCCTCGCGACGTTCATGGCCGGCATGATCCTCGTCGGGCTCGGCGTCGCGCGCCTCGGGCGGCTCATCGAGTTCATCCCGCACCCCGTCACGACCGGGTTCACCGCCGGCATCGCGGTGGTCATCGCGACGCTCCAGCTCAAGGACTTCCTCGGCCTCCACGTCGAGCACTTCCCCGAGCACTACCCCGAGCGCGTCGCCGCCCTCGCCAGGGCCATGCCCACCGCGCGCCCCGCCGAGATCGGGATCGGCGCCCTCACCCTCGCGCTGCTCCTCTTCTGGCCCCGCGTCAACAAGCGCATCCCCGCCCCGCTGGTCGCGCTGGCCGCCGCGGGCGTGGCCGCCGCCCTGCTCGGGCGCCTCGGGCCGGATTTCGAGGTCGCCACGATCGGCACCCGCTTCTCCTACCTCGTCGATGGCACGGCGCGCCCAGGCATCCCCCAGCTTCCGCCGATGCCCGGCCTCCCCTGGCGCTTCCCCGGCCCCGACGGGCAGCAGCTCACGCTCTCGCTGGACCTCATCCGCCAGCTCCTCCCGTCCGCGTTCGCCATCGCCCTGCTCGGCGCCATCGAGTCGCTCCTGTCGGCCGTGGTCGCGGACGGCATGGCCGGCACCAAGCACGACCCGGACACCGAGCTCGTGGCCCAGGGGGTCGGCAACATGATGTCGCCGATCTTCGGCGGCATCGCCGCGACGGGCGCCATCGCCCGGACCGCCACGAACATCCGCGCCGGCGCCAGGACCCCGATCGCCGCCCTCGTGCACGCGCTGTTCGTGCTGGCCTCGGTCCTCGCGCTCGCCCCGCTGCTCGCGCACCTGCCGATGGCGGCGCTCGCCGCGCAGCTCCTCGTCGTGGCCTGGAACATGAGCGAGGCGAAGCACTTCGTGCACACGCTGCGGGTCGCCCCGAAGAGCGACGTGTTCGTGCAGCTCGCGTGCTTCTCGCTGACGATCGTGTTCGACATGGTCATCGCCGTGACCGCGGGCGTCATCCTCGCGGCGCTGCTCTTCATGCGGCGCATGGCCGAGATCTCGGGCGGCCGGCTCCTCGAGGGCCACCACGAGGACCTGCGCGAGCCGCTCCCGCCCGGCGTGGCCCTCTACCGGATCGCGGGGCCGCTCTTCTTCGGGGCGACGCAGAAGGCGATGAGCTCGCTCGACGCGATCAGCGCGAAGACGCGCGCGATCCTCCTCGACGTCACCGACGTGCCCGTGATGGACGCGACCGGGCTCGTCAGCCTCGAGTCCGCGCTCGAGCGCCTGATGAAGGCCCGCGTCGTGATCTTCCTCGCCGGCCTGCAGGACCAGCCGAGGCGGCTCCTGGAGAAGGCCGAGATCGCCCCGATCGACGGCCAGCTCCTCTTCTTCGACTCGGTGGAGGAGGCGGCCGCGCGCGCGCGCGCGCAGTTCGCCCCGGCGCCGCCCGCCTCGACGCGCCCCCCGTCCTCGACGCGCCCCCCGCGGTGACTGCGCCCGCGCGGGAGCGCCCCCTTTGCTATCGTGGCGCCCATGCGCATCGAGATCCGGCAGCTCACCGCCGATCAGCTCGGCGAGTTCACCCAGCCCCTCCGCGTCGTGTTCGGCATGTCGCCGGGCCCCGAGCGCGAGGAGGGCATGAGGCGCCTCCCCGAGCTCACGTCGCGCCTCGGCGCCTTCGACGGCGACGCGCTCGTCGGGGTCGCCGGCTCGTTCGCGTTCACGATGACCACGCCGGGCGGGGACGCCCCGATCGCCGGGCTCACCATGGTCGCGGTGCTCCCGACGCACCGCCGCCGCGGCATCCTCACGGCCCTCATCGGCCGGCACCTCGACGAGGCGCGGGCCGAGGGGCGGCCGCTCTCCGTGCTCTGGGCCACCGAGGGGACCATCTACGGCCGCTTCGGGTACGGGCTCGCGTCCCACGCGTGCTCCGCCTCGATCGAGCGGGATCGCACCGGGTTTCGCGGCGAGGCGGGCGCCGTGGGCCGGGCGCGGCTGCTCGGCGAGGCCGAGGCGCTCGAGGTCTTCCCGCCGGTCTGGGAGCGCGCCCGCCCGCTCGCCCCCGGGATGCTGTCGCGCTCGGCGGCGTGGTGGCGGGGCCGCCGGCTCCTCGACGACGAGGCCACCCGCAAGGGGGGCGGCCCGCTGCAGCGCGTGGTGATCGAGGTCGACGGGCGCGCCGAGGCGTACGCGATGTACTGCGTCCACCACCGGTGGGACGCCTCCCAGATCCCCGCCGGCACGCTCCGCGTGATCGAGGCGATCGGCGCGACGCCGCGCGGGACCCGGCTCGTCTGGCGCTACCTCTTCGACGTCGACCTGGTGCAGCAGATCGAGGCGAGCCTGCTGCCGCTCGATCATCCGCTCCGCCTGCTCCTCGCCGAGCCGCGGCGGCTGCGCCTCACGGCGACCGACGGGCTGTGGGTGCGCATCGTGGACGTCGAGGCCGCGCTCGCGGCGCGCGCCTACGGCGGCGGCGGCGCGCTGACGCTCGAGATCGAGGACCGCGGCTGCCCCTGGAACGCCGGCCGGTTCCGGCTGGACGGGGGCGCGCGGCGCGCGGCGCGGACGACGGACGCGCCGGACCTCCGCCTCGACGTCGCGGCGCTCGGCTCGGCGTACCTCGGCGGCTTCTCCTTCCGCGACCTGGCCGACGCCGGCCAGGTCGCGGAGCTCACGGAGGGCGCCGTCGACCGCGCGGACACCCTGTTCCGCGCCGCGCGCGCCCCGTGGTGCCCCGAGATCTTCTGAGCCATGACGCTCCCGCTCCGCGGCGTGTACGCGGTGACGCCGACGCGTCGCCGGCGGTTCCTGTGGGCCGCCTGGTGGACGGCCGAGCCCACGCGCGAGCCGTTCCGCCCTCCGGACGCGAGCCAGGGCGGCGCGCGGACCGTGGAGGAGGCGCGGGCGCAGGCCGAGCGCGCGGCCGGGCGCCCGCTCGTCGAGATCGAGCCGGCCTGGGCGACGGCCTGGACGCGCATCCTGCGCGGCGAGCCCCCCTGGCCGAAGCCGCGGGCGCGGCGCGCGGCGCCGCCGCCGCCGTCCGAGGAGCCGCCGCCCGGGCCGCCGGGCCGCGCCCCGCTGCGGCCGTCGTTCGCGCGCGGGGTGTCGCCGTTCGCGGTGCTCGGCGTGACCGAGGCCGCCGGCCCCGACGAGGTCCGCCAGGCGTTCCGCCGGCTCGCGCTCGCCACGCACCCCGATCGCGGCGGCGACGCCGGCGAGTTCATGCGCGTCAAGTGGGCCCACGACGAGGCCATGTCGAGGCTCTCGCGCCCCCGGCGAAGGGGCCGCCAGCGCTAGGGCGACAGCCCGCGCGCCTCCTCGAGGAGCGGCCCGTAGTCGCGCGCGAGCAGCGGGTTGTCCCGGAGCGCGCCCTCGAGCAGCGCGCGGGCCTGCCTCGCCCGGGCGGCGCGCGCCTCGCCCGCGCGCTCGGTCTTCGCCTGCTGCACGAGCAGCGCGCCCTGCTCGGCGATCGCCGCGGGCAGCCCCGGATCGATGCCCAGCGCGCGATCGATCATCGCGAGCCCCGCCGCGATCTCCGCGCGCGCGCCCTCGATCGGCTGCCCGACGGACGCCGCCCGCCGGCGGTGCACCTCGGCCATCGCGCCGTAGATCTTCGCGTTGCCGCCGTTCGACGCGACGGCCCGGAGCAGCGACCGCTCCGCCGCGACGAGCGGCGCCCCAGGGCTCACTCCCCGGGACGCGGCCCACCGCGCCGCGAGCAGGTCGAGCCTCGCGTGCGACAGGTGCGCCTCCGCGTTGTGCGGCTTCGCGGCCAGGATCGGATCGAGCACGTCCTTCGCCGAGCGCAGGTGGGGCGTCGGATCCTCGCCGCGATCCAGCGCCCAGCGCGCCGCCTCGGCGAGCGCGAGGGCCACGCCCTGCTGCGCCTCGATGTCCTCGGGATCGAGGCTCCTCGCCGCGCTGTAGCCGTCGAGCGCCCGCGCGAGCGCGACGTCCGGGCTCCTGCCGCTCAGCCCCTCGTACCGCCCCTCGATGAGGTAGACGAGGGCCAGGTTGTTGTACGCCTGAGGGGTGTCCGGGCGCAGCCGGATCGCCGCCTCGAGGCTGTCCTTGGCCCGGTCGAGCGACTCCTCGGGCGACGCGCCGTGGTCGAGCTCGTAGCGGGCTCGCTGCGCGTGGAACCAGCCCTGGTTCAGGAGCGCTGGCGCCTCGTTCGGGGCGACCTCGATCGCCCGATCCATGTGCGAGGCGCTGAGCTCGAACAGCGGGATCGGATCGTCGCCGTGCGACGCGCTGTACTCGGCCATCATGCCGTACGCGATGCCGGTGTCGTTCCACGCCCAGGCGGAGTTCGGGTTGAGGGCGACCGAGCGCTGCAGGTTCTCGACCGCGCGGGCGAGCGCGGGCCGCTGGTCGAGCCCCAGCGTGCCCTCGTACGAGGCGATGAGGAAGTAGCTCACCCCGATCGCGCCGTACGCGGTCGAGTCGCCCGGATCCCACCGGATCGCGTGCTCGCCGGCCGTGATCGCCGCGCCGAGGTCCGCCCGCGGGTCCGAGCCCCTCGTGAGGTCCCGCCGGGCCCGGAGCACGTAGGCCAGGGCCTTGTTCGCGTGCGCGCCGCTCGCGCGCGGCTCGGCGAGGAGCGCCTTGTCGCAGCGGTCGATGAGCCTCGCGAAGGTGCGCTCCACGTCGTTGCCGCGCGACACCTCGATCAGCATGATCTCGCGGAAGGCGCGCGCGGCGGCCTCGTGGACGTCGGGATCGCTCTCGGCCATCTGCGCCGCGGACTCGTACGACGCGATGGCGCCCTGGAACGCGTCGAGCGCCTCGTCGCGCTCGCCTCCATCGAGCGCCGCCATCCCCTTCGTGAACAGGATGTCGCCCTCGAGCTTCTTCGCCTCGTACTCCCAGGGCGATCGCGCGAACGCGCTCCTCGCCTCGGCGAGCGCCTCGTCGAACCGCTCCTCGTAGAGCGCGATGAGCGCCGAGGTGTAGGTCGACGGCGCGACGCTCGAGCTGACGCTCTCCCGCAGGTACCGGATCGCCGGCGCCTTGTGCCGCGCGTCGAGCTCGCGCTGCTGCGCGGCCCGCTCCTGCGTGCTGGCGAGGCGCCGCGCCCGGTCGAGCCCCTTCTGGTAGAGCATGCCGTGCGCGAGCCCGGCCGCGAGCTTCGCCTCGCGCTCGACGTACCCGCTCCGCTGCGCCGCCTCGAGGCGCGCGAGGGCCTCCTCGGGCTCGTGGAGCGCGAGGTGCCCGCGCCCGAGGGCGTAGTTGCCCGGGCCCGCCGCGAGCTCGCCCGCGGCCCCGCGCATGGCCCGCATCTTCCGGTCGATCTCGCCCATGCGCGCGCGGATGACGCCCTTCTCGCGCGACACGTCGTGCAGGGGGAGCGCGTACGCGTAGCGCATGAACAGCTCCATCTCCTTGACGTCCTGCCCGAAGCCCTGGGCGAGCGACGCGACCTGGGCCGAGAGCTCGGCCTGGCGGGCGGCGGCGAGCCTGGCGCGGAGCGCGACCACGCCGGTGAACGCGAGCACCGCGAGCGACAGGGCGGCCGCGGCCACCACGAGCTTGTGCTTCCTCGCCCTCGTCAGGGCCAGGTAGGCGAGGCTCGGCGGCCGCGCCTCGATGGGCTCGCCCTCGAGGTAGCGCCCGAGATCGAGGGCGAGCGCCTTCGCGGAGTCGTACCGCCGCTGCGGCGCCTTCTCGAGGCACTTCATCACGATGGTCTCCAGGTCGACCGGGATGCCCTTGTCGATCTGGCGCGGCGGGGCGGGCTGCTCGCGCTCGACCCGGAAGATGAGGGTCGTGATCGACGGATCGCTGAACGGCGGTTGCCCGGTGAGCGCCTCGTAGAGCGTGGCGCCGAGGCAATAGACGTCCGTGCGGCGGTCGAGCGGGCGGAGGCCTCCGGACACCTGCTCGGGCGCCATGTAGGCCGGCGTCCCCTCGCCGCTCGTGGAGGTCCGGCCGTCCGCGGCCGTCTCCCGCGCGAGGCCGAAGTCCACGAGGTAGGGGCGGAAGGCGCCCTCGGCCGTGCGCTCGACCAGGATGTTCGCCGGCTTGATGTCGCGGTGGATCAGCCCGAGGCGGTGGGCGGCGTGCAGCCCTTCGGCGACGTCGGCGAGGACCTTCACGCGCTGCTCGAGCGTCATCCGCCGCGCCACGCGGTGGAGCGGCTGGCCGTCGATGTACTGCATGGCGATGAACGGCTGGCCCTGGGCCTCGCCGACCTCGTACACCTTGCAGACGTTGGGGTGCTCGACCCGGGCCTGGGCCCGCGCTTCCCAGATGAACTGCTGGGTGAGCTCCGGGTCGTTGCCCCGGATCAGCTTGAGGGCCACGTACCGGTGGAGGCGCGGATCCCTGGCCTTGTAGACCGTGCCCATGCCGCCCTTGCCGACGAGCGAGATGCACTCGTACCGGTCCCAGTCGCGGATCGGGAACCGGCTCGGCGCGCGGGAGCAAGGCGGCTCGACGTTCGCGAACACGGTGTCCTGCGCGGCGCCCGAGTCCGGGCGGGGGAGCGGGCAAGGCGGCCTGCTGTGGCCGGCGGCGGGGAGGATCCGCTGCGTGCGCTGCGGGTCCGCGTCGGCCGTCCTCGCCATGGCCGTCGCGCTCTCCGCCGGGCCCGCTGTTCCCGTTTGGCTCATCTATCGGACCCTTTTTTAACTCAGCCGCGAGGGCGGGGCCCGTCCGGCACGGAGGGCTGGGCTCGGGGAGCGCGCCGCCGAGGGGCGTTCCTGGGCGTGGGGGAGGTCTTGCCGGGGTGGCCGGCCCGCGGGGAGGGGGGGCGGCGGGCAGGATCAGGACGGGAGGAGGAGGTCTTGCCGGGTTGCCCGGCCCCCGGGGAGGGTGTTCGCCGGGGGCCGACCTCTACTGCGGGAAGCCGGCCTGGATAGCGAACCGCCAAGGCGCCAAGGGCGCCAAGAAATAAGGGGAATAGGGGGGGAAATGCTGGGACGGCCCTCCCCCCTCTCGTCTTGGCGGCCCTGGCGCCTTGGCGGTTCTTCTGCTGATCCGGGGCAACTTCCCGCAGTAGTGCTACCGTCTGCGAGAACGCCGGGACGGGCGTCGAGGGAGCTGGGACGGGTTCGGGCGACAACGTGCTAGTCCACGAAGGTCGTGATGACCTCGGTCGAGCCACCGCACGCCACATAGCCCATCTCCGGGTCGCCCGCGGAGGTGCAGATGGATGAGCAATCCCCCATCGGCTGAATGAGCCCGCACCCGGCAACGCCCGATCCCGTGTCGAGCCCCGTCGCGCACGAGCGATCCTTCGACCGCGCGTGCTCGGTGCTCTCCGGGACATGACACGCATACAGCGCGGGTCGCTCATCGAACAGGTTCCCCCAGAACGCGCCTTCCTTGTGGGAGAAGGCGCGGCGCTCCCCCTCGCCGGCGGCGAGCCCCGGGGGCGCCGGCGAGCGCATCGAGATCATCACCGGGACCCCGAGGCGGTTGGTCCTCGCGGCGATGCAGGCCGATACCCACCGCTGCTTGGCCGGAGAGAGCGGCCCGTCGGCCCACTCCGGCGCGAGCCCGAGCGCTCCCTTGTACTCCTCGGTGCCGCCCGACCAGCGGAACGTGAACGTCTGCGATGGGTCGAACGCACAGCCCACCGCATACTTGACGAAGGTGCGGGACAGGGTGCCCCCGGGCCCCTCATCCTTCAGTGAGCGCAAGGCGCTCGAAGGTATCCTGTCCGGTCGGAGCGCATTCGGGACGATGCCATTCGGGACGATGCCGTTCGGGACGATGCCGTTCGGGACGATGCCGTTCGAATGAAGACTCGATGGCGAATGCCCATCCCCGGATGGCATGATGTGGGCTCTGCTCGCGAAGCTCTCCTCCTCCCGGGGAGCGTCCGGCGCGCAGCCGTACGCCAGGGGGAGGAGCAATGTGAACATGAAACTTCGCATCAGCACCTGCCTGCCTTGGAAGCTCCCAGCGCGTGACCCGGAATTGTCATGAATCCGAACCGCTTGGCCGTTTGCCAGATACCATCCTGCCCGAGGCATGAGCTGCTAGCGATTCTACCGAGCTGTCCAATGACGGTAGACCGGGAGTTATGTCCATGTCAACACCCCCCGGACGGTCGTTTCCCCATCGCCATGCCCCGCGCGGGGTGACGCGAGCGCGGGGTCAGGCCTTGTAGTTACGCGCAGTTGACGCATGCGGACGAACACGGCGAGTGTTCTGTCGAACGAGGAGCGGCGTGCTGGCCGGGGCGCCGCGTCAGAGCGTGTGGCATGTCGTCAAGGTAGGTTGATCTGCGACGTTGCGATGGGCCGCCGGGGCCGGCGTCGCGGAGCGCCGCACAGAACCGGACCGAGCCGGGGAGCGAGGGGCGCGCTCAGTACTTGACCGTGCAGCCGAACGCCTCGGTCTCCGGCGTCGAGACCGGCTTGCCCGCCGCGAGCTCGGCCAGCGCCGCATCGACGTAGTTCGTGACCTGCTCGCCCGGCTCGGGCTCTCCGCCCTTCGTGCTGTCGATCGCGCCCGCGTAGATGAGCGTGCCCTTCGGGTCGATGACGACCATGTGCGGCGTGCGCTCGGCGCCGTACGCGCGCCCGACGTCGCCCTTCTCGTCGAGGAGGATCGGGTAGCTCATCCCGAGCTCGCCCTTGGCCTTCTCGTTCACTTCCTTCCCGGCGCCCTGCTTGCCCGGAGCACCCGAGTTGATGGCGAGCCACACGACGCCCTTCGCGATGTGCTGCGCCGGCACGTCCTTCAAACCGCCCTGCCGGTGCGAGAGCTGCACGAACGGGCAACCGGGGTTGAACCACTCGAGCACGACCGTCTTGCCCTTGTGGTCGGCCAGCTTGACGATCGTGCCGTCGAGGTCCGGCAAGGCGAAGTCCGGCGCGGGCTGGCCGATCTTCGCCTGGACCGCCGGCGCCGCCTTCGCGGCGTCCGCCGTGGCGGGTCGCGGCGCCGGGGCGGCGGGCGCGCCGGTCGCCGCGGGCGCGCCGGTCGCCGCGGGCGTGCCGGGCGCCGCGGGCGCGCCGGGCGCCGCGGGCGCGCCGGTCGCCGCGGGCGTGCCGGGCGCGGTGGTGTCGCCAGAGGGGGTGCACGCCGCGAGCGCGGCGGCGAGGGGGATCAGGGCCATGCGCTTGTTCATTTCGCGACGCTTACCACGACCCGCGCCCGACGCGCCCGTCAGGGGAGCTCCGGCCGCCGGTCGTCCCCCGGTACCGCGGCCGCGCTGCCCGGGATCGCCAGCAGGGCCGGACCCCGCGCGCTGGCCCGGGCGGGCACGAGGGCGAGCGCGGCGAGCGCGCCCGGGGGAGCCGCCTGGCCGCCGCGCGCCGCAAGGGCGGCGCTGCCGATCAGAAGTCCGGGTGGCCGATCACGAGGAACTCGAGCGGCCCGGCGCCCGCATTGCGCAGCCCGTGGTGCACGTTCCTGTCGACGTGCATCATCTGGCCCGGGCCGAGCGGCACCTCGCGGTCGCCGACGATGCCGAGCGCCTCGCCGGCGAGGATGTAGATGGTCTCCGAGTTGTCGGCGTGGCGCTCGCGCGAGATCTCACAGCCGGGCTCCATCCTGCCCTTGTAAAAGCCGAAGCCCTGCCCGCGCACCCTCCCCAGCAGCTGTGCGAGGAAGACACCCTTGTTGGGCAAATACTCCATGACTTCCTCTTCAGCCGCGGTCAGCACCACGGCCCCGTCGAGCTGCTGCTTCATGGCGACTCTCCTTCCCCGCGCTCGAAGCTGCGGGAAGACGCACCCGTTACAGAACCTTGCCGGTCGCTGTCAACGGCGCTCCTCGCGAACGACGCGGCGATGACGCGCCGGTTTCAAAACGGTAACGTCACGCTCGATGCGGCGCGAATTTCATAGCTGAACGACATCGATTTCACGCCCGTCGGCGGCAGCTCGACCCGCCCCCGGAGGAAACCGTCCTTCTCGTCAAAGGCCCAGCCCTGCGCCTCGCCGAGCGCGACCTCCACCTCGGCCACCTCGCTGACGGGGAGCCGCTCGGTCACGAGGACGCGCTTTCCGTGGATGGAGAGATTGGAAAGAGAGAGCTTCACGCGCCGACGGATCTTGCGGGTGCCCGTGATCGCCGTGGTCTCTTGCTCCTCGTCCACGGTGCGGCGCACGCGCACGGCGTCGTCCACACCAAAACCGAGATCGAATGGCTCTCCGGCCGCAACGTAATCGAGCCGGGAGCGGCCAACGAGGCTCTCGCCCCGCGCTAGCCGCACCGGGCCCGCGAGCAGCGGGCGCGGCCGCTCGCCGGCGCTGCCGCCGTTCAGCGTCACGGTCGCGCGCACGTGCGCGGCGGGGTGGGCCTCGGGGTACAGCACGAGCGCGAGCTCGGCCGGGAGCGAGCGCCGCGCGATCTCGATCCGGAGCGGGCGGCCGTCGGAGGGGAGGGTCACGGGCTCCGCGGCCTCGAAGATCAGCGGCTCGCCCCCGTCGTCCACGCCCGGCATCTCGTCGACGGCCCGCGCCCCGCGATCGAGCCCCGCCGCGGCGATCGCCTGCTCGCGCGCCTCGACGACGACGTGGCGGCGCTCGTGCTCCGTCTGGCGCCGCGCCCGGAGGACGTCGTCCGCGAGGACCGGCGCGCTGGCGCTCCGCGACGGCCGCGCGGTCGAGAAGCGCGCGATCACGTTCTCCCAGGCCTCGCCCGTCGCCTGCCACGCGGTCGCAAAGGTCGTGAGCTCGACCGAGCCGCCCGCGCCCTGCGCGCCGGCGCCGAGGGGCGCGCCGGCCGACAGCCGCGCCAGGTGCTCGGGGCGCCAGATCGCGCACGCGACGCGGTACGAGAGCTCGATCTCGACCGGCTGCGGCGCGGACGCGTGCACCTCCACCTCGATCACCGCCTCGTAGCGCGGCGCCTCGAGCGACCCCTCGCGCAGCCGCTCCGCCGCGCGCCGGGCGTCGTCCTCGGCGTGCGCCCGCGCCCCGCGCGCGTCGCCCGACGCGCCGAGCGCCTCGGTGAGCGCGGCGCGCAGCGCCTCGATCCCGGCGCGCCACGAGGCGAGGCGCCCGGGATCGCCGGTGTCCTTCGGGACCGTGCCCATGGCCTGCGCCCACCGCGCGAGCAGCGCGTCGAGGTGCGCCTCGCGGCGCGACGACCGGTCCAGCGCGAGCGCGGCGGCGCTGGCCCGCCGGGCCGCCTCGCGCTGCTCGCGCTCCAGCGCGTCGATCGCCTCGCGCCCGAGCGCCGCCTCCCGGTGCGCCCGCCACCGCACGCGCGCCGCCGTCACCCGGACCGCGCCCGCGCCCTCCGCGCCGCCGGCCGCCGCGACGCGCGCCTGCACGGTGCGCTCGTCGACGAACACCGACACGCCGCCGATCGCGACCCACTGCGCCCCCGCCGCGACCTCGACGCGCGCGGCGCGCACGACCTCGGCGCGATCCTCGAACAGCGTCACCGAGCGCGCCGCGCTCGGGTGGCCCGCGTGCGGCGCGCGCTCGCCGGCGCGCCCCCCGCCGGGGCGCTGCCCGCCCCCGCCCGGTCCCTCCCCGCGGGGCACGTCGTCCGCGCGGGTCGCCTCGGTCACATCGGTCGCATCCGGTCCCATGGCGCGCTCGCTTTCCCTCGTTATTCCCGGCGGTTACCGCCGACGATCTCGTTCTTCGAGGAGAGCACGACGCGGTAGGCGAAGGCGACCTGGGCCTTGCCGCCGGGCGCGATCGGGACGCGCCAGCGCAGGCCGCCGCGCACGGGCGCGCCGATCTCCTCCTGGGTGTACGGCTCGGCCTTCGGCTGCGCCGAGAGCAGCTTGATCTCGACGTCCCTGTCGTCGGTCACCGGGAGGCGGTCGACGACCTCGACCTCGACGCTCACCCCGAGCGACGAGGAGAGATCGACGGCGACCGCGTGCTCGACCGCGAGCGAGCCGCCGAGCAGGCCGGCGCTCGACTCGTCGACGCGCGCGTTCCTGGCGACCCGGATCCGCTCCTCGACGCCGAGCCCGACGCGCAGCAGGCCGCCCCGGTCGACGCGCCCGATCGCGGACTGCGCGGCGAGCGCGCCGTCGACGAAGACCTCGACCGGGCCGTCGAGCAGCGGGGCGTCGAGCGGGTTCGCGACGCGCGCCTCGCGGTAGACCTCGGCGGCCTCGCGCGGCACGGTCACGAACCGGGGCGTCGACGGGGCGCGCGCGGCGCCCAGCGCGACGCGGTGCGGCCTGCCGTTCGACGGCACGTCGGCGGCGCCCTCGCCGGCGTAGAGGTGGTCGAACTGCCCGCGCGAATCGCGCGGATCCACGGCGCGGGGCGGGCCGTCGAGCCCGTCGACGGCGGCCCGCGCCTCGTGGGCGGCGCGCCGATCCCGTCCGGGGGCCTCGCGCGCGAGCCGGCCGCGCTGCGGGCCCGCGTCGGAGAGGCGCAGGGCGTCGAAGTCGAGCCACGCCTCGACGAGCGCCGGATCGAGCGGCGCCGGGGCCGCGTCGGCGCCGCCCGGCGCCTCCTCGTCCGCGGCCTCGTGCGGCTCCAGGCCGCCCGCGAGCTCGGCGCTGAGCGCGCGCTGGACGACGCCGCCCTTGGGCGGCAGGGGCGCGCTCGCCTGCGGCGCGGGGGGCGGGGGCGCGCCGCCCGCGCCGAACGACGGGAGCGAGAGCCCGACCGCGCGCCCTCGCGCCGGCGCCGGCGCGGCGCGCTGCGCGGGGATCTGCGGCGGCGCGCTCGGGGCGGCGATGGACAGGCCCGCGGGCGGCGGCGGGGGAGGCGGGGGCGGGGGCGGGGGCGCCATCGTGGCGGTCGTGGCGTGGCGGGCCTTGCGGCTCGGGCCGGCGGCGGCCGCGGGCGGGGCCGCCCCCGCCCTGGGCGCGTCGGCCGCGCCCGCGGCCGCGGGCGCGCCCGGCGAGGCCGTGACCCGCGCGGCGGGGGAGGGCAGGGAGGCGACGAAGCGATCGAACCCCTCGAACATGGCGTCGAGCCCCTCGGGCGCGGGGCGGTAGCCGCGGCGCGGGGGTGGCTGCGCGCGGCCGAGGCGCAGCGAGGCGAGCTCCGGCAGCCGCGTGTCCTGCACGAGGTCGGCCGTGGAGAGCGCGAGGCGCACGTCCTTCCAGTCCTCACCGGAGGCCTGCGCGACGAAGGCGTCGAGCTGGAAATCGACCTGCGTCGCGCCGCGCGAGAAGCGCGCCGCGTAGGCCGGCCACCACCGCGCGGCGAGGACGGCGTACTCGATCCGGAGCGCCGGCTCCGCGGCCGCGCCGTCCGCCGGCCGTCGCGCCGGCGCGAGCCGCACGACCACCTCGAGGCGCGGCGGGGCCGCGTCCTCGCGCTCGCCGCTCTTCGCCTGGGCGGCGTCGATCTTCGCGGCGGTGAGCTCCCTCCGGGCGCGCTCCTCGGCCGCCTCGAGCTCGGCGAGGCGGGCGTCGAGCGCGGCGAGCTCGTCCGCGAGCAGCCCGCTCACGGCGAGCGCGTCCCGGATGCGGGCCGCCGGGTCGCCCGGCCGGAGGCGCCGCGCGAGCTCCGGATCGAGCGAGACCGCGCCGAGCTGGTCGCGCCAGCGCCGGAGGTGGGCGTGCTCGGCGGACAGCCGCTCGATCGCGAGCTCGAGCGCGCGGATCTGCGCCGGGAGCGCGCCCCGCGCGGCGGGCGCCGGGGGCACCACGCGCCGCGCCCGCACGCCGACGACCTCGCGCGCGGCGCCCGATCCGCTGGACCCGGCCGGCTCCGGCGGGCCGCCCGCGGCGGCCACGAGCGCGCGGAAGCTCCCCGGCTCGGCGAGCGGCGTGATCCCCGGCACGGCGATCTCGGTCACCCCGAGGGGGAGCGGCGCCGGCAGCTCGACGCGGCGGGTGACGACCGCCCCGCGCGCGTACACGACGACCCCCTCGATACGGCTAGCGCACTCGATCCTCTCGGCCGTCATCCGCCGTCCTCTCCCCCGCGCGACGCGTTGAGGAGCGCGAACGTATCACGCCGCGCGCGCGGCGAGGCAGCGGGCTACCTCCGCGTATCGACGAAGTCGAACGGCGGGAGCGCGGCGAGGCCGTAGGCGCGGAGCGCGAGCGCGTCGAGCTTCTCGAAATCGCGCTCCCGGAAGGCGCCCCGGAGGTCGCGCGTGAGCGTGTCGCCGAGCGTCGCCGGGGGAGGCAGGCGAATCCGCCGCAGGTACTGGGCCTGGAAGCGCAGGTAGCCCCCGCGCATCTTGACCGCGTAGGACCACACGAAGAAGAGCGCGACCCGGGAGCTGAGCAGCCCGCCGAGCGCCTCCGTGTCCCATTCCGTCGACGTGACGACGTAGAGGTTATGGTGCGGGTGGAACCTGCCCTCGTCGTAGGCCACCTCGTTGGATCCTGCGATGTCGGGGAGGAGCAGCTTCCTGGCGCCCACCAGATCGGGGTACACGCGATCGATGGTGCGGAACCAGCTCGCGGGGCTCCTCCGGGCGATATGGCGCCTCCGGATCTCGGCCTCGCGGGCGTGGAGGTACCGGGAGAGCCGCGGATAGTCGTCCAGGCGGACGACCTTGCCGTCGTCCCCGAAGGTGTTGATGACGAACCGCCTCGCGTCCCGGATGCGGCCGTCCTCGATATCGCCTCGCATGACGAGCGGCACCAGGCGATCGCGCTCGATGTCGACGTCGTCCGTGACGATGTAGATCCTGTCGTTCCCGGTGGCGACGCCGATGCCGACGCGGGTCCCGCCCACGGCCTCGATCGGCGCGAACCGCGCCTCCAGGGAGCGCAGGGCGCCGAGGTGCTCCGGCGAGCTGAGCACCCACGGGTCGTCCCCTTCGAACCAGGAGGCGTACGCCGACACGGTGACGCCGGGGCAGCGCGCCGGCGCGCCCCTCAGCGCGAGGCTCGCGGCCTCGCACTCCTCCGGCGAGGCGGTGCTCAGCGTGGCGACCCGGACGCTCGCCGTCGCGCCGGGCGACGCGGCGAAGATGGAGGGATACGCGATGACGTCGGACTCGAAGGGAGAGGCGCCGCGCAGATCGATGTAGCAATGGATCCGGAACCACCTCGAGAGCATCCGGCGGAGCGGGGCGCCGTAGCGGTTGAGGGTCCAGCGGTCGGCGCAGATGAACGACAGGATCCCGTCCGGGGCGAGGAGATCGAGGCCGCGCTCGATGAACGCGACGTAGAGATCGGCGCGGTCGTAGAGCGAGGCGTACCGGCGCCGATACTCCTCCTGGAGCTCGGGCGAGAGCTGCTCGATTCGGATATACGGTGGATTGCCGACCACCGCGTCGAAGCGCCGGCGCTGGTGGGTGAGCAGGAAGTCGCCCTGGGCGATCCAGGCCCCGGCGAGGCGCTCCGCGTCGCTCCGCGAGAGCCCGAGCCGGGCGAGCGCCCGGGCGACCGCGTCCCGCGCGCGGCCCACGTGATCGGGCGCGACGTCGTACGACCGGATCGCGGTCTCGAGCTGGCGGAGGTCGCGGTCGTACCGGCGCGCCGACCGGATCAGCCGCTCGGCGGCGGGGACGAGGAACGCTCCGTGGCCGCAGGCCGGATCGAGCAGCGACAGCGACGCGAGATCCCGATCGGCCGTGTAGCCCGCGAGATCGAGGATGAGATTCACGACGTGGGGCCGGGTCAGCACCACGCCGTGCGCCCCTCCTGACGAGCGCTCCCCGTAATCGTAGGCGCTCTGCGGGAGCATGACCGTCAGGTCCAGGGCTGTCTGCATGGGCGCCGCGCGGATCCTAGCCGCGATGGACGCCGGGCGGCGATCAACCTGAGCAGCGCGCGCCGGGCGCCCGCCCGCCCGGGCGGCTCCGTCGCCCGGGCGGGCGGCCTCTCGCGGCGGCCTCTCGCGGCGCGAGGCGCCGCCGGTGAATGGAGTAGAGTCGCGCTCGTGATTCCGGTCCTCTCGCGCGCCCAGATGCGCGCCTTCGACAAGCACGCGATCCACCATTGCCACGTCCCCGGCGTGGTCCTCATGGAGAACGCTGGCCGCGGCGCCGCCGACGTCATCTCGGCGATCCTCTCGGCGCGCGGCGCCGGACAGCCCGGCGCGGCCGCGCTCCCCGACCCCGCCGCGCGGCCCTCGCCGCCCCTCTCCGCGCCGGGCCAGGCGCCCGCGAGGGCGCTCTTTCCGGCGACCTTGCCGTCCGGCGCCGGTCCTCGCGCAGGGAGCGTCCCGCCGCCGCCGACAGGCCGGCGCGGCGCCGAGGACGCCCGCGCCGCGCGGGTCCGCGCGTTCCCCGTGCGGCACGTCCCGAGCCCGGGGCAGCCCGCGACGTACCCGCTGAACGCCCGCGTCGTCGTCGTCTGCGGCGCCGGCAACAACGGCGGCGACGGCTTCGTCGTGGCGCGCCACCTCGTCGCCCGCGGCGCCGACGTCCAGGTCTTCCTGGCGGCCCCGTCCGAGAAGGTCACCGGCGACAGCCGCATCAACCACGACGCGTACGTCGATCTCGGCGGCGCGCTGACCGAGCTGCCCCCCGGCGCGTCGCTCGCCCCGCTCGAGGCCGCGCTCGTCGGGGCCGATCTCGTCGTCGACGCGCTCTTCGGCACGGGGCTCGATCGCCCGATCGAGGGCCACCTCGCCGACGTCATCGGCGTGCTCAACGCCTCGCCCTGCCCCTGCATCGCGCTCGACGTCCCCTCGGGCCTCGACGCGGACAGCGGCGCGCCGCTCGGCGCTGCCGTGCAGGCCGACGAGACCGTCACGTTCGGCCACCTCAAGATCGGCCTGCTCACGCCCGAGGGCGCGCGGCTCGCGGGCAACGTCCACGTGGTCGATCTCGGCGTCCCGGACCGGCCGATCCTCGCCCAGGTGGGCCACGTCGCGGAGGTCCTCCGGAAGGAGACGATCGGCTCGTTCCTGCGCCCGCGCGAGGCGAGCGTCCACAAGCACAGCGCGGGCAACGTGCTGGTGATCGCCGGCTCGTCCGGCAAGCTCGGCGCCGCGCTGCTCTCGGCGCGCGCGGCGATGCGCGCCGGCGCGGGCCTCGTGACGATCTGCACGTGGGCCGACGCCGCGCGGGCGGTGGAGTCGCGCGTCGTGGAGCTGATGACGACCTCGATCGATCCGGCGAGCATCGCCGCGTCGCTCGACGGCGCGCTCGCCGGGCGCCGCGCGGTGGCGATCGGCCCCGGCTTCGGCCTCGACGAGCGGGCGCGGGCCGCCGTGGATCACGTCGTGCTGGGCTGGGACGGGCTGAAGGTCGTCGACGCGGACGCCGTGACGCATTTCGCCGGCCGCCCCGAGGCGCTCGCGACCGCGCGCGGGAGCCTCATCCTCACGCCGCACTCGGGCGAGCTCGGCCGGCTCCTCGGCCGGAGCGCGCGGGCCATCGAGCAGGACCGCTTCGGCGCGGTGCGCGAGGCGGTGGCGCTGACCCGGGCGATCGTCGTGCTCAAGGGGGCGCGCACGGTCATCGCCCTGCCGGACGGCCGCATGTTCATCTGCATGGCGGGCAACCCGGCGCTCGCCACCGCCGGCTCGGGCGACGTGCTGACCGGGATGATCGCGGCCCTCCTGTGCTCGATGGATCCCGCCGCGGCGGCGAGCGCGGGGGTGCTCCTCCACGCGCTCGCCGGGGACGTGTGGCGCGCGCAGACGGGCAGCGATCGCGGGCTCCTCGCGAGCGAGATCGCCGAGCTGGTCCCGGGCCTGATCGCCGCGCTGGCGGCCGGCGTCGACCCGCTGCCCGCCTAGGCCGACCCGCCCCGGCGCCCCCTACTTCTTCAGCAGCTTGAACGCGTGCGTCCACCGGTTGTGCAGGAGGCCGGGGATGCACCAGAGCATGCAGAGCGGCTCGATCGCGCGCGCCGCCTCCAGGCCGCCCATGTCCTCGGCCTCCCACCCGAACGCGTCGAGGATGGCCTCCACCTCCTTCTTCGCGCCGGCGTGATCGCCGCAGATGAACATCGTCGGGCGGACGCCGCCGAAATCCGGGTTGACCATCCACACGCTGCCGACCGACGAGAAGGCCTTCACGAAGCGCGCGTCCGGCGCGCGCCGCGCGAGCCTCTCGAGCAGCGACTCGTTCGGGCCCGTGAAGAACTTGAGCACCCCGTTGACGGGGGGCTCGTCCGCGATGGGGTTGGTCGCGTCGATGACGGTCTTGCCCGCGAGCGCCTCGGGGCCGGCGAGATCGAGCGCCTCCTCCGCCGCGGTCCCCTTCACGGCGAGCACGACGAGCTCGCCGAAACGCGCCGCGTCCGCGAACGTCCCCACGCTCGCCCTGGGCCCCGCGTCGGCCTTCCACGTCGCGAGCTTCGAGGGCTGGCGCGTGGCGCGCATCACGCTGTATCCGTGCTTGAGAAATCCGTCGGCCAGGACCTGCCCCACGATCCCGGAGCCGAGAACCGCGATGTTTTTCATGGCCGGATCATCGCACGCCCCCGGATCCGAGCTCCAGCCGCGCGCCGCGCCATCGCCCGGGGCGTAGCCCCGTCGACTCTGAACGCCTGCGCCACGTCCCGGCCCGCGCGCGCCCTCGGGCCGGCGCGGGGCCGAGGTCGGCTCGCCACTCTGGCGGCGCGCGGCGCCCTGCTGTCGATTTGACACGCGCCCGCGTGCCTCCGCCCGCGCCATCCGGCGTTCCTCGCGGCATTTGCGCGATCTCCCCCGGTGGCATCTGGCTTGCGAGCGCCCGCGCCCAGGAGGTCCCGCCATGCTCGTCCACGCCGCCCAGGTCCCCGCCCGGTCATCGATCCTATCGCCGCTGTCCGCCGGCCAGCACGCGCTCCGGCGCGGGCGGTCCCTCGACGCGGCCGGGGCGGCGCCGGGCGGGGGATCGAGCGCGGCGATGGACCAGCTCTGCCGGGGCCTTGTCGAAATGACACCGGAGCTCTTCGGCCGCGCGCTGCGGCTCTCCCGGTCGCCCGCGGCGGCGGAGGATCTCGTGCAGGACACCGTGGAGCGCGCGATCCGGTTCGCGGGGAGCTACGAGCCTGGGACCAACCTGCGGGCGTGGGTGCACCAGATCCTCTTCAGCGTCTTCATCACCCGGTGCCGCCGCAGCCGCCGCGAGCGCAACGCCCTCGACGTGCTCGCGACCGACCCGTGCGCGTGGACCGCGCCCGAGGGCCGCGCGGAGATGCACGCCCTGTCGCCCGGCGTGCGGCGCGCGCTCTCGACGCTCCCGCCGGGCTTCCGCGACACGGTGGTGCTCGTCGATCTCGAGGAGATGTCCTACAAGGACGCGGCGACGCGGCTGGGCGTCCCGGTCGGCACCGTGATGAGCCGGCTGCACCGGGGCCGGAAGCTGCTCGCCGAGGCGCTGCGGGGCCAGGCCCCGGCCGACGTGCAGGCCGCGGCGTGAGCGCCCGCGGCGCGCCCCGTCGCGCCCGGGCCGACCGCTCACGCCCCGGTCGTCAGGGCGACGCGCGCCCGGCGAATCCCCTGCGCTGGACGGACCGCGATCGCTTGTCGCCCTGTGCTGTGGCCCCTACGCTCGGTGCGCCACCGAGGAGGCGTTCCTCGCAGGAGGCGACATGGCAACGACCGCGAAAGAGCCCCACGTCGTCATCGTCGGCGGAGGCTTTGGCGGCCTGAACGCCGCGAAGGCGCTCCGCGACGCGCCCGTCCGGATCACGCTCGTCGACAGGACCAACCACCACCTGTTCCAGCCGCTGCTCTACCAGGTGGCGACGGCGAGCCTCTCGCCCGCCGACATCGCGGTTCCGATCCGCTCGGTCCTGTCGCGCCAGCGGAATGTCCGGGTCCTGCTCGGCGAGGTGACGCGCGTGGATCTCGCCGGCCGGCGCATCGTCATCGACGACGACACGCTCGATTACGATTACCTGATCCTCGCCGTCGGCGCGGCGAACAACTACTTTGGCCACGAGGAGTGGGCCCGGTTCGCGCCGGCGCTCAAGAGCCTCGACGAGGCGCTCACCATCCGCGAGCGCATGCTGCTCGCCTTCGAGGCCGCCGAGCGCGAGGAGGACCCGGAGGCGCGGCGGCGGCTGCTCACGTTCGTCGTCATCGGCGGCGGCGCGACCGGCGTGGAGATGGCCGGCGCCTTCGCCGAGCTCGCGCGCCACATCCTCGAGCGCGACTTCCGCGCCCTCGACGCCTCGCTCGCGCGGGTGCTGCTCGTCGAGATCGGGCCGCGCATCCTCCAGGCCTTCCCCGAGCGTCTCTCGGAGAGCGCCGAGGAGCAGCTCGCGTCGCTCGGCGTGGAGGTCGTCAAGGGGCGCCGCTTCCGGTGTATCGACGCCCAGGGGGTCGAGTTCGACGACGGCGAGCGCCTCCCCGCCGCGACCGTCATCTGGGCGGCCGGGGTCCGCGGCACGCCGCTCGCGCGGTCGCTCGGGGTCGAGCTCGATCGGGTCGGCCGCGTGAAGGTCGCGCCGGACTGCTCCTTGCCCGGCCACCCGAGCGCGTTCGCGATCGGCGACATGGCCATGCTCCGCGACAGGAACGGCGTCGACGTGCCCGGCCTCAGCCCCGCGGCGATCCAGGAGGGCCGCTTCGTCGCGCGCTGCATCCTCGGCGACCTCGCGGGCCGCCCGCGCGGGCAGTTCGCCTACCGCGACAAGGGCACGATGGCGACGATCGGCCGCTCGCGCGCCATCGCGAAGCTCGGGCGCCTGCAGCTGTCGGGCATGCTCGCGTGGCTCGCCTGGCTGGGCGTGCACGTGCTCTTCCTCATCGGCTTCAAGAACCGCTTCGTCGTGATGTTCGCGTGGATGTGGCAGTACATCACGTTCAAGCGCGGCGCCCGGCTCATCACCGGCCACACCGCGCGGAGCGCGCTCCCCGCCGCCGCGCCGGCGCTCACCCCCCCGACGCCGCGCCCGTCGGCCCGCGGCGCCGCACCCCCCTCGCTCGCTTGACGCGCGCCGTCCGCCATGGCGGATACGGCGTCCCGTGACTCCCGTGAAGGCCCGCAAGGTCCAGGCAGCAGCGCGATCCGTGGCCGTCGATCCGGCGCCGCCCCCGGACCTGGCGAGCGCTCCGGGCGTGGCCCTGGGCGCGGACGACGCGGCGCTCGACGACGCGTCGGACCTGACGCCGGTCGTGGCCGCCAACCTCAAGCGG
This sequence comes from Sorangium sp. So ce1036, assembly GCF_051369805.1. Taxonomy (NCBI): domain Bacteria; kingdom Pseudomonadati; phylum Myxococcota; order Polyangiales; family Polyangiaceae; genus Sorangium; species Sorangium sp. So ce1036. The sequence continues at coordinate 9,200,903 of NZ_JBBMOX010000001.1, read as the reverse complement.
TTCCGCGCCGAGCGCGGCCTGTCGCTCGAGCGCCTGGCGAAGGCCTCCGGCGTGAGCCGGGCGATGCTCGGGCAGATCGAGCTGGGCCAGAGCACGCCGACCATCAACGTCCTCTGGAAGATCGCGCGCGCCCTCGGGGTCCCGTTCTCGGCCCTCATGAGCCAGGCGACCTCGCCCGTCACGACCGTCATGCGGTCCTCGCAGGCGCGCATCCTCCGCTCGCGCGACGGCGCCTTCTCTTCCCGGGCGCTCTTCCCGACCGACCGGCCGCGCAACGTGGAGTTCTACGAGCTCCGCCTCGCGCCCCGCGCCGTGGAGCACGCCGACGCGCACGCCCCCGGCACCTCGGAGAACCTGGTCGTCACGGAGGGCTCGGTGGAGATCACCGTGGCCGGCGAGCGGCGCATGCTCGAGACCGGCGACGCCATCCTGTTCGAGGCCGACAGCCCGCACAGCTACCGCAACCTGAGCGGCGCCGAGGCTGTCATGTACCTCGTCATGACCTACGGATCGCGCGGGTAACCTCGCCGTGTTTCGCGACGCCGGGCGCCCCCGTGTCCATCCGGTATCTGAGACGTTTCATCCGTTATAATGACAGATTCTGCTTGCACCCTCCGTTTTAGCCTGACATATGTCCGCTATAGCGGCGTTTATGCGCTGCACGTTGCAAGGAGGGCGCGATGCGGATCACCTGGATCGGTGGGTTGGATCGCAACCAGGCTCAGCTTGAACGGATGGCGTTGCAGGCGGGGCACCACCTCGAATTTCACACGGGCAACACCGGCGGCCGCGGCGCGGCCGAGCTGCGGGCGGCCATCGAGCGGGCCGATCTGGTGATCGTGCTCACCGACGTGAACAGCCACGGCGGCGTGCTGCTCGCCAAGAAGCTTTGTCAGAAGCTCGGGCGCGCCGCGCTCATGATCCGCCGCTGCGGCGCGGCGCGCTTCCAGCAGCTGCTCGACGCGATCGCGCAGCGGGAAGCCCGCCTCCTGGCGGGATAACGAACGAGGACAGCGATGCGATGCTTGATGACGGTGGTGCTCGGCGTGGTGTTGGCGCTGTCGGCGTGCTCGAAGAGCAAGGCGGGCGCCGCGGGGGAGGTGCGGCTCCTCAACGCCTCCTACGACCCCACGCGCGAGCTCTACGAGGAGGTGAACGCCGCCTTCGCGAAGCGCTGGAAGGCGCAGCGCGGGCAGGACGTCACCATCAAGCAGTCGCACGGCGGCTCGGGCAAGCAGGCCCGGTCGGTGATCGACGGGCTCGACGCGGACGTGGTGACGCTCGCGCTCTCCTACGACATCGACGCGATCATGGCGGCCGGGCTCATCCAGGACGGGTGGCAGTCGCGCCTGAAGCACAACAGCGCTCCCTGCACATCGACCATCGTCTTCCTGGTGCGCAAGGGCAACCCGAAGGGCATCAAGGACTGGGATGATCTCGTGAAAGAGGGCGTGGAGGTCATCACGCCGAACCCGAAGACCTCGGGCGGCGCGCGGTGGAACTACCTCGCCGCGTGGGGATACGAGCTCAAGCGCGCGGGCGGCGACGAGGCGAGAGCGAAGGACTTCGTGGGGCGCCTCTACAAGAACGTGCCAGTCCTCGACGCCGGCGCGCGCGGCTCGACCACGACGTTCGTCGAACGCGGGATCGGCGATGTCCTCATCTCCTGGGAAAACGAGGCGCTGCTCGCCGTGAAGCAGCTCGGCAAGGACAGGTTCGAGGTGGTCGTGCCGTCGGTGAGCGTCCTCGCCGAACCCCCGGTCGCGGTGGTCGACAAGGTGGTTGACAGGCGAGGTACGAGGGCGGCGGCGGAGGCGTACCTCGAGTTCCTCTCTACCGAAGAGGGGCAGCGCATCGCGGCCAAGCACTTCTACCGCCCGCGCGACCCGGCGATCCTCGCGGCGGCGCAGGCGGAGGGCGTCTTCCCGAAGGTCGAGCTGTTCTCGATTGACGAGGTGTTCGGCGGATGGCAGAAGGCCCAGAAGACGCACTTCTCCGACGACGGCGTCTTCGACCAGATCTACCAGGCCGGCGACTAATTCTGTGGCTCTCCTCTGGCGTCGACAGAGCGTCCTGCCCGGCTTCGGGCTGGCGATGGGGATTACGGTAACGTACCTGTCGCTGCTCGTGCTCGTCCCGCTGTCGATGATCTTCCTGAAGACGGCCACGATCGGCCCGGGCGAGATCTGGGAGGCGGTGAGCTCCAGGCGCGCGCTCGCGTCGTTCGGCCTGAGCCTGAGCGCGTCGCTCCTCGCCGCGGGCGTCAACGCGGTGTTCGGCGTGCTCGTGGCGTGGGTGCTCGTGCGCTACCGCTTCCCGGGCCGCTCGGTGGTCGACGCGCTCGTGGATCTGCCGTTCGCGCTGCCGACGGCCGTCGGCGGCATCGCGCTCACGGCCATCTACGCGCCCCGGGGGTGGCTCGGCCAGTTCCTCTATCCGCTCGGCATCGAGACGGCGTTCAGCCGCCTCGGCGTGGTCATCGCGCTCACCTTCGTGGGGCTCCCGTTCGTGGTCCGCACGGTCCAGCCGGTGCTGGAGGAGCTCGACATGGACCATGAAGAGGCGGCGGCGTCGCTCGGCGCGAGCCGCTTCGAGATCTTCCGCCGCATCCTCCTGCCGCCGCTCTGGCCGTCGATCCTCACCGGGTTCGCGATGGCGTTCGCCAGGGCGCTCGGGGAGTACGGCTCGGTGGTGTTCGTCTCGGGGAACATGCCGTTCAAGACCGAGATCACGCCGCTCGTCATCATGACGAAGCTGGAGCAGTACGACTACGCGGGCGCGACGGCGCTGGCGATGGTGATGCTGATCGTCTCGTTCTCCCTCCTGTTCCTGCTCAACCGGCTGCAGGCCTGGAACAACGCGCGCACCTCGTCGCGGGGGCGGGCGCCGGCCGCCGAGCAGGGGCAGGCGGCGCCGCCGGGCGCGCACGGGGTCGCGCGGTAATGGCGGGGGCGACGGCGGGCAACCTGGGGCGGGCGCGCGCGACGGACGCGCGCCGCGCCACGTCCGAGCCCGCGGCGGTGCGCTGGGCGCTCACGGCCGCGGCGCTCGCGTTCCTCGCGTTCTTCCTGTTCCTGCCGGTCGTGGCGGTGTTCATCGAGGCGCTGAAGGACGGCCTCTCGGGGTACTGGCGGGCGATCACCCACCCGGACGCCGTCGCCGCGATCGAGCTCACGCTGATGACCGCGGCCATCGCCGTGCCGCTCAACCTGGTCTTCGGTGTGGCCGCGGCCTGGGCGATCGCGCGTTTCGAGTTCTCGGGCAAGAGCCTCCTGGTCACGCTCATCGACCTGCCGTTCGCGGTGTCGCCGGTGATCTCCGGGTTGATCTTCGTCCTGCTCTTCGGGGCGCAGGGGCTGCTCGGCCCCTGGCTGCGAGAGCACGATCTCCAGGTGATCTTCGATCGCCCCGGGATCATCCTGGCCACGACGTTCGTGACGTTCCCGTTCGTCGCGCGCGAGCTCATCCCGTTCCTCGAGAGTCAGGGGACGGACGAGGAGCAGGCGGCGCTGTCGCTCGGCGCGAGCGGGTGGAGCATGTTCTTCCGCATCACGCTCCCCAACGCGAAGTGGGGCCTGCTCTACGGCGTGGTGCTCTGCAACGCGCGGGCGATGGGCGAGTTCGGCGCGGTCTCGGTCGTCTCGGGCCATATCCGTGGACAGACCAACACGATGCCGCTGCACGTCGAGGTGCTTTACAACGAGTACCAGTTCTCGGCGGCGTTCGCGGTGGCGTCGCTCTTGCTCTTGCTCGCGTTGCTCACGCTCTTCGCGAAGCGCCTCATCGAGCGCAGGGCGCAGCGCGAGATCGCTCCGGCGCTCGCCGCTCCGGACGCGAAGGACGGCGCCGCGTAATCCGCTCGTTCGAGCGCGCGCCGCCCGATCGCGTGGGGGCGGGGCGCGCAGTCGCGGCCGCGTCCAGCTTGCGATTGGCCTCCGGCGCTCCAGGTTGGAGGGAGGGGGGACGCCATGCGGATCAGGGAAGTGATTGGGCGTGTGATCGGGGGAGCCCTGTCTCCCCTCGTGCTGGGGGGCAGCTTTCTCCGGGCAGCGAGGCTGTTCCATCCCGACGGCGTGGTCTACTGCGCCGGGGTGAAGGCGCTCGCGGTCGAGGGCGAGGTCGGCGCGCTCGCGCAGCGGCTCGCGGGGCCGGCGCTCGTGCGCCTGTCGGGCGGGATGTGGCGGTGGCGGGGCGGCAAGGGCGAGCGGCGCCCGGACGTGCTGGGGATCTCGATGCGCTTCCGGGCGAGCGAGGAGATCACGCCGCTCGTGAGCCCGGGTGATCAGGATCTCCTCTTCGTGAGCGCTCGCCGGTTCGCGCTGCTTCCGGTCGCGCTGTTCACGACGAACAGGCGCGATTTCCTGGCCAACGACTACTACGCGCAGCTGCCGTTCGACGTGGCCGGCTTCGGTCGCGCGGAGTTCCGGTTGATCCCGATGCGCGCGGCGACGGTGGGGCAGAACCGCCGGGAGAGGCTCGAGTGCGCCGCCGCGGCGGGGCTCGCGCTGCTGCGGCTCGAGGTCAGGCGGAGGGGGCTGCGCAAGCGGTGGATGGCCGTGGCCGACGTCGTGCTGTACGAGGCGGTGGACGTGGACCAGAAGGCGCTGCACTTCAGTCCGTTCCACGCGGGGCGGGGGATCGTGCCGAGGGGGTTGCTCCAGGCGACGCGGCGCCCGACCTACGCGGCGGGCTACCTCGGGCGGCTGCTGGCGCGGACGCGCGGGCGGGGCGCCGCCCGGGGGGCGCGGCGCGCGGGGGGCGCGGGAGGGGCGCGGGGGCAGTGACAGGGACGCGGCGTAGAGGCCGCGGCGCGGGGGCCGCAGGGCGTGCGCAGGGGCAAGGGGGCATCCCGAGACGCAGGGGCCGGGGGAGGGTGGAGGGGGGCGCGGTGTGTCGAGCTGGCTCGGCCGCAGAAATGTGTACGAAGATGATGCGGGCGTTGACAGCGGGTCAGGAATGAGGCATGACCTCGCGCCGCTTCCAACAGTCGGTGAGGTAGCCAAGTGGTTAGGCAACGGTTTGCAAAACCGTTATACGCGGGTTCGAATCCCGTCCTCACCTCCGCGCTTGCAAGGGCCAGGCGCTGAGCGCAGGCCAGGAACAGGCCGCCGAGCGGGGCCAGCAGGGACATGAAGGCGATGGAGCCGCCTCGGGCTTTCCATCATGCCTCAGGGGGCGAACCCGTGATTCGCCCCCTGACCCCGGCCGATGAGCCCTTGCTCTGGGAAATGCTCTATCAGGCCATCCATGTCCCGGATGGTTGCCCGCCGCCCCCGCGGGACGTCGTGCGGCGCCCCGAGCTCTCCAGGTACGTGCGAGGCTGGGGCGATGAGGACGATCTGGGATTCGTGGCGATGCAGGATGGTGACGCCGTCGGCGCGGCCTGGCTTCGCCGGTCGACCGGCGCGCTCGGAGGGTACGGTTACGTGAACGATGAGACCCCCGAGCTCACCGTCGCCCTGCTCCCCCAGCATCGGGGGCGAGGGCTGGGCACACGGCTGCTCACCTGCCTGCTGGAGGCCGCCCGGACCCGCTATCCCGCGGTCTCGCTCAGCGTGTCGCCGGATAACCCCGCGCTGCGCCTCTACCGGCGGCTGGGCTTCGTCGACGCGGGGCAGAGCGGCTCTTCACTCACCCTGGTGCTGGCGTTCGCGGAGGGCTCCGGCGGGTGAGCCCGGCGGCGGCGCGGCCGTCGCCCTCGACGGCGGGAAGCCCTGCGGCGCGCCTCCTCTGCGCGGATTCAGCGCGGATCGAACCAGGTGTAACCGTAATCGAAGCAGAGCTCCTCGCCCTCCTCGATGTCGCGGAGCGCGATGGCTGCCATCGAGTCCGGAACAGGACCGTCGCTCATCTCGACGTTCGGCGTCGCCGAGTGGTTGTAGAGCGCGAGCAGCCCCCAGGCATAGGCCTTGTCCCGCCCCGGCTCGTCTCCCCACGTGAACACATGGTGGAGCGCCTGGCAGGCGCGGTGCTCCTCCGTCTTCAGATCCGAGGCTGGAAAGCAGCTCACGGCGGCCCACTCGACGCACGTCGCCTTGGGCAGGAAGCGGCGCGCGAAGACGCCCCGGCCCTTGCCGGGGATGCGGCGCCACACGACGTTCGGATGGAACTGGTTCTCGGCGATGACGGCGTCGATTTCCTGATCGGTCATGGATCGCCGCCGACGCTATCACGCCCCGCCGGCGTCCGACATCGCCCGTCCGGCGAGGCGCCGGCGTTGGCGGCTCGGGCGGGGTATGCTTAGACTCGCCGCCGCATGAGACGCTTGCCGCGCGGGATCACGGTGGTGCTCGCCGCGATCGCCGCCTTCCTTCTGCTCGGGTTCGTGCTCTTCTCCGCGCCCGGTCACGACGATAGCCACATCACCTACTGGGCCGCGCACACCCTCAAGGAGCTCGGCCAGATCCTCAACTACAACGGCGAGCGCGTCGAGCAGAGCTCCAGCCTGGCCCACGTGGTCCTGCTCGCGCTGCTCGGCGCGCTCACGCGCGTGCCGCTGCCCACCCTCGGCCCGCTCACGTCGATCGCCGCCGGCGTGCTCGCGATCGCGCTCGTGGCGCGGCTCGCGCGCGCCGCCGTCCCCGGCGCCCCGCGCGGCGCCGAGCTGCTCGTCGCGACGGCCTCGTGGTTCGTCTACTGGGGCTTCGGCGGCCTCGAGAGCACGCTCGTCGCCGCGGCGGCGGCGTGGCTCGTCCTCGAGCTCGACCGCTACCTCGTGGCGCCGGGCCGGCGCGCCCTGCTCCGCTTCGCCGGCGCCTCGCTCTTCTTCCTGTGCGCGCGGCCCGAGAGCCCGCTCGTGATCGCGTGCGTGCTCGCCGCCTCGCTCGTCTACTGTCTGTACCGGCAGCGCTGGGCCGATCCCGCGCAAGGACGGTGGCGCGAGGCGCGGGCGGCGCTCGTCGCCTGCGCCGTCGCCGGCGCCGAGTCCGCCATCCTCTTCGGCGCGCGGCGGCTCTACTTCGGCGCGTTCTTCCCGAACCCCGTTTACTCGAAGGCCGCCGGGATCGACGTCGCCGACGGCCTGTCCTATCTCTGGAAGCACCTCTACCCGACGGGGCTCGGGCTCATCGCCGGCGTCGCCCTCGGCCTCTCCCAGATCACGCGGGCGGCGCTCCGGCGGGAGCCGCGCCACGCCGCCGTCCTCTCGGCCGCCTTCACGGTGGCCTACGTGGCCTTCATCGTCCTGACCGGCGGCGACTGGATGACCGGCGGGCGCTTCATCGCGCACGGCCTCCCGCTCATGGTCGTCGTCACGATGGCCGGCCTCTCCGCGACGCTGGGCGCCGCGCGCCGCGTGCGCATCGCGCTCGTGCCGCTCGTCGCGGCGAACCTGGTCGGGGTGGTCATGCTCGCCGACTCCCGATCTTCCGGCCGGCCGCTCTGGTCGACCTTCGGCCTGCGCGAGGCGCTCCGGGCGCAGATCGGAGAGCACGGCTACACCTGGTTCGAGCTCGCCAACAAGACCCACCTCCGCGACACGACCATCGCGGCGGTCGTCCTCGACGCGATGCGGGAGATCAAGCAGAAGAGGCCGGACCACCGCTTCGTCGTGATGTCGTCGCAGGCGGGCATGACGGCCTATCACGTCTTCAAGGAGCACTACGGCTCAGCGGAGCTCATCGACACCTGCTCCCTCTCGACACGAGAGCTCCTGACCTGCCTGCCGCCCGGCGTCCTCAGCCGCCGCCGCATCGGGATGGTGCTCCACTTCCGCACCTATTTCGCGAAACAGAAGATGATCGACGCGCGCTGCGGCACCCGTCGCCCCGACATCGTGTTCGACCACAGCGGCCGAGGCGTGGAGGCGATCCTCGAGCGCAACGGATACTCGATCGTCTACCGGCAGCACGGCCGCATCAAGAACGAGGGGCTTGGCCGGTGGTTCCGGACCTCGGTGCCCTCGGATACGTTCGTGGCGATCGACAAGACGCTGCTCGCCGGCACGTCCTTCGAGGGCAAGCGGACACGCCACAGGTGGAAGATCCAGTGACGTTCGCCGTCCGAGGCGCCCGGGCTCGTGATACCGTGTCGTGGATGGGCCACCGCACTCGGGCGCCGCGGTGGCGCGGGTGAGCCCGGCGCGCTGACGCATGGCCTCGGACCCTCCGCGAAGACCTGGTGCGCTGCCCGAAGGGGCGGGCGACCGGGCCGAGGGCGAGCGGGCCGCCACCGCCGTGGAGCGCACGCTCCCGTACGACGTGGAGCGCACGCTCCCGTACGAAGCACCGCGCGCGCTCCCGTGCGAGGCAGGCGCGGAGGGCTCCGCCCCGCCGCCGAGCGACCGCGCACCGACCCGGCTCTGGTCGCCGCAGCGCCCCGTGGCCGCGTCGCCCGCGCGCCCGCCGTGGGCGCGGCTCGGCGCGGCGCTCCGCGCGGCCTTCCGGCCCACGCCCCGCGGGGCAGGGGAGGAGCCGCCGGCGGCGGGGCCGAAGCCGCCGCGCCGCGCCCAGCTCCTCCGCTGGGCCAGGCGGCTCGCGATCGCCTTCGCCTGCCTCCTCGCCGCCGGCGCGGTCGCCTTCTTCCTCGTCGTCCGCCGCTACGAGCGCGACCTGCCGACGACCGCGGAGCTGAAAGACTACGACCCGCCGCAGGTGACGCGGTTCCTGGCGCGCGACGGCACGGTGATCGGCGAGCTCTTCACCGAGCGCCGGACCCTCGTGCCCGTCACCGAGATCCCGCCCGTGATGAGCCTCGCGGCGCTCGCCGCGGAGGACGCCAGGTTCTACCAGCACGACGGCTTCAACTACCTCGGCATGCTCCGCGCGCTGCTCGTCAACCTGCGCTCCGCGGAGGCGCGCCAGGGCGGCAGCACGATCACCCAGCAGGTCGTGAAGAACGTGCTGCTCACGCACGAGCGCACGCTCGACCGCAAGATGCGCGAGCTCCTCCTCGCCCGCCGCATCGAGCAGGAGCTCACCAAGGACCAGATCCTGGAGCTCTACCTCAACCACATCTACTTCGGCCACGGGCGCTACGGGGTCGAGGAGGCGGCGCGGTACTACTTCGGCAAGAGCGTCCGGCACGTGACGCTCGCCGAGGCGGCGCTCCTCGCGGGCATCGTGAAGGGCCCCTCCATCTACTCGCCGCGCGTGAAGCCGGAGCGCGCCTTGCAGCGCCGCGCGTTCGTGCTCGGCCAGATGCGCGAGAAGCGGTTCGTGCCCGCGGCGCAGGTCGACGCCGCGCTCGCCGAGCCGATCCGCCTCGCGCCCGAGCCGGAGCCGACCGACGAGCTCGCGCCCGAGGTCCTCGCCGAGGCCGAGCGCGCGCTGCGGCAGGCCGTCGGCCCGGACGCGCGGTACGGCGGCTACACGGTCCTGACGTCGATCGACCCGGCGCTGCAGGCCGCGGCGCGCGCCGCCGTGCGCCAGAACCTCGACGCCTACGCCGCGCGGCACGGGCTCGTCGCGCCGTTCGCCCGCAAGAAGGGCGATCCGGCGCCGCTCCAGGGCACCCCGACCGATCCGAACCGCGCCTACCTCGGCGTCGTGACCGGCGCCGACGACGCGCGCGGCACGCTGGCGGTCCGGGTGGGGACCGCGCAGGGCGCGGTCGATCTGCGCAAGGAGCGCCGGTACAACCCGCGCGGGCTCCCGCCGAGCCGCTTCGCGGAGGTCGGCAAGGTGCTGCGCGTGCGCTTCGCGGGCGCCCCCGCGTCCGGCTCGCTCCGGCTCGACCTCGGCCCGCAGGGCGCGCTCGTCGCGATCGACCCGCGCACGCGCGAGATCCTCGCGCTCGTCGGCGGCTACGAGGGCGCGCGCGGCGGGTTCGATCGGGCGAGCCACGCGCACCGCCAGCCGGGGTCGACGTTCAAGGCGTTCGTCTACGGCTACGGCATCCACGCGCGCAAGCTCACCCCCGCGTCGATGCTCGAGACGGACCCGGCGGCGCTCGAGGGGTACCGGCCCGGGAACCACGACGAGGGCGCGGGGCAGCGCCCGAAGCGGCTGCGCGAGGCGTTCGCGCAGAGCGTGAACGTGGCCGCGGTGTCGGCGCTCCGAGCGGTCGGCCCCGAGGCCGTGGTCGCCTGGGCGCGCGAGCTCGGGATCCGCTCGAAGCTCGGCGCCGACCTGTCGCTCGCGCTCGGCGCCTACGAGGTGACCCCGCGCGAGATGGCGGCCGCGTACGCGACGTTCGCGGCGGGCGGCGCGTACCAGGAGCCCGCCCTCGTGACGCGGATCACGGGGCCGCACGGCGAGGTCCTCCCCCTGCCGGCGCGCCCGGCGCCGCGCCCGGTGATGACCGCGGCGGAGGCGTACGTCACGACCAGCCTGCTCCGCTCCGTCGTCGAGACCGGCACGGCGAAGCAGGCGCGGTCGTTGCGCCGGCCGATCGCGGGCAAGACCGGCACGACGAACCACGCCCGGGACGCGTGGTTCGTGGGCTACTCGACGGACGTCGCGTGCGCCGTCTGGACCGGCTTCGACGACGCCGCGCCGCTCGGGGCGAGCGAGTCGGGCAGCAGCGCCGCCCTGCCGGCCTTCGTCGCGTTCATGGAGAAGGCGCACGCGGGGCGGCCGGCGACCGACTTCCCGGAGCCGCTCGGGATCGTGCACCTCGACATCGATCCGGTGACGGGGATGATGGCGATGCCCGGCCAGGAGAGCGCGATCCAGGAGGTGTTCCTCGAGGGCACGGAGCCGACCGGCATTGCCCTGCCGGACCCGTCCGCGATCGGGCAGGGGCTCCTGGACCTGTTCAGGGCGCAGTAGCCGCGCTGGCCCAGAGGTCCGTTTCCCATCGAGGCCACCCAGCGCGCCTCCTCTCATGATCTCTCATGATCTCTGCGAGCGCTGCCCCCGGGGACGCAGGGCGGGCGGACCTTCACCCATGCTCCAGGACACCTTTCCTCGATTTCTGAGCTCGTCCGGGGAGGCGAGCGGGCGGGCCGCGCCCCTCGGCGCGGCCCGCGCGGCTCAGCTGGGGTCGGCCTTGGGCGTGGTCGCCGTGCTCGGCGGCAGCTCGGGCTTCTTGATGTACTCGGTCGGGAGGTCGCCGGTGAGCGCCTTGAGGAAGGCGACGATCGACTTCACCTCCTCGGGCTTGGCCTCCACGCCGAGCTGGTGCCACGCCATCGTCCTCACGGCCTCGTCGAGCGACGCGATCGAGCCGTCGTGGTAGTACGGGAACGTCTTCTCGACGTTCCTGAGGCTCGGGACGCGGAAGAAGAACTTGTCCTTCTCGTCCTTCGTGTGGTCGAAGCGCCCGTTGTCCTTGAGGCCGGGGTACTCCTTCACGAGGCCGAGCTTCTGGAAGCTCGAGCCGCCCACGGCCACGCCCGTGTGGCAGGTCGGGCAGCCGAGCGAGATGAACTTGTGGAACCCGGCCTTCTCCTCGGCGGTGAGCGCCTTGTCGTCGCCGCCCAGGTACTTGTCGAAGCGCGACGGCGTGACGAGGCCGCGCTCGAACGCGCCGATGGCCCGGGCCATGTTGTCGTACGTGACCGGGTCCTTGTCGTCGGGGAAGGCGGCCTTGAAGAGCTTGACGTACTCGGGGATGGACTTGAGCGTCGCGATGACCCGCTTCTCGTCCGGCATGGCCATCTCGACGGGGTTCAGGATAGGCCCCTTGGCCTGCTCCTCGAGGTTCTCCGCGCGGCCGTCCCAGAACTGGGCGATGTGGTGGCCTGCGTTGTAGGCGGTGGGCGAGTTGCGGCCGCCGAGCTGCCCCTTGTGGCCGGGCGAGAAGGGCTTGTTGTCGACGCCGTAGTTGGAGAGGTCGTGGCACGAGTTGCAGGAGATGTCGTGGTTCTTCGAGAGGCGCGTCTCGTACCAGAGCATCCTGCCGAGGGTCACCTTGTCATCGGTGATCGGGTTCTTGTCATACTCGAACTTGGCGGGCAGGACCTTGAAGGCCTTGACGTCCTTCGGATCGAAGACGAGCGGCTTCGTGGCGGCCGCCGCGGTCGAGGTCGCGGCAGGTTTCGCGGTCTGGGCCGGGGGGGCCTGATTCTCCGCCGATCGGTCGCACGCGCCCAGTCCGGCGGCGACGAGGAGCACACTGATGAGAGATGAGGGCCAACGCATGAGGTCTCCTGGCTCGTGAGGACGGCGACCACGGTAAAGAGAGCCGCCCTGAACGTCAACGCGCGCGGCCGTCGCGCCCGCAGACTCCCGGGCCGCGTGGTGCGGCGACGCTCGAAAGGTGCGCCGAGGGGGGGATGTGTATGACAGGCCCGCCGCGCCGGACGGCCTCGGCTGCCTGCGCGTGGGCTCCCCTTGCGCGCGTGGGGGGCGCTGAGCAACCCTGGCGCCGTGCAGTCGCCGATCGACAGCGGGGTCGTGCTCATCACCGGCGCGTCGTCCGGCATCGGCCGCGCGCTGGCGCTCGAGGTCGCGCCCCGCGCCCGGGCGCTCGTGCTGGTCGCGCGCCGCAAGGATCGCCTTGAGGCGCTGCGCGCCGAGCTCGCCGCGGCGCGCCCGGCGCTCGTGGTGCGCGTCTTCGGCTGCGACGTCACCGACCGCGCGGCGGTCGACGCGATGCTCCTCGCGGCCGCGGCCGAGGTCGGGGAGATCGACGTCCTCGTCAACAACGCCGGCTTCGGCGACCTCAGCCTGTTCGACCTCTCGGCGTGGTCGCGGACCGAGCAGATGATCGCGCTGAACGTGACGAGCCTCGCCTACCTCACGCACCGGCTCGTCGGCCCGATGGTGTCGCGAGGACGCGGCGCGATCGCGAACGTGAGCTCGGGGTTCGGCCTCACGTTCGCCCCGGGGATGGCCTCGTACATCGGCACGAAGCACTTCGTCACGAGCTTCACCGAGGCCCTTCGCCTCGACCTTGCGGGCACCGGCGTGCGGGTCACGCAGGTGTGTCCGGGCCCGGTCCGGACGGAGTTCAACGAGATGGCGGGAAACTTCACCGGCCTCGAGCCGCCGGCGCTCCTGTCGATCTCGCCGGAGCGCTGCGCGCGCGCGCTCGTTCGCGCGGTGGACCGGGGTCGCGCGCTCGTGGTGCCCGGGGTGGTGGCGTGGCTGGTCGTGATGCTCGGCGTCGTCTGCCCGCGCTGGCTCCTCCGGCTCGCCTACTGGCCGATCGCGCGTGCGCTGCGCAAGAAGCAGCTCGCCGTGCGCGGCGCTCCGGCGCCCTGAGGCGTCGGGCGGCGCGGGCGTCGGGCGAGCGGCGGCGGGCGAGCGGCAGGAGGCCTCACGAAGCGGGGCTCCCGGCGCGAGCGCTTCGTCTGCAGCCGCGCCCCGCACCGTGGTAGCGTCCCGGGCGGTGCGCCCAGCTTCCGAGGAGAACTTTCGATGAAGAAATATCGATGCGTCGTCTGCGGGTTCATTTACGATCCGGCGCTCGGCGATCCGGACACCGGCATCGCGCCGGGGACCGCGTTCGAGCACCTGCCTGACACCTGGATCTGCCCGGACTGCGGCGCGACGAAGGCCGACTTCGAGCCGATCGACGACTGAGCGCTCCCTGCCACGGCAAGGCGCGCGCCGCGGCTCCGCACGGCGGCGCGCGCACACCCGTCATCGTTCTTCCACCGCGCCGCCGCCGGCGCCCGTCACTGCGCCGCCGGCGCCCGCCACCGGCGTCCGCCACCGCGCCGCCGCCGGCGCCTGCCACGGACCGTCGCAGACCCCCCAACCCGATCAAGACGTGGCGCCGGCCAGCACGTGATGCCGGCATGCGATGCGCTGCTCGTCGAGCTCACCCGGTGGCTCTTTGAACGGGGCCGGGGAATCGTGCCGCCGCGATCTCCCGCAGGAGGATGGCGCCTGCGCAGGTCGGCTGGACGCTGTGACCAGGAGCGTGGTCCCTGGCAGGGACCAGCGATTCTCCCGATGTCCGCGACGACGCGACAGGCGCTGCTCACGCCTATCGAGCGCACCCGCGCGCCCGGGAAGGAAATCAAGAAGAACTGATAAGAAAGAAACGAGGGGGTGGACCTGACAGGGATCGAACCTGCGACCTCTAGAGTGCGATTCTAGCGCTCTCCCAACTGAGCTACAGGCCCTCGCTTTCGAGAGCGCGGACTCTACTCGCCGCGCCGTGGTTGTCAAGCACAGATCCTTTTTTCCGTCCGGCGGCGCGGCTTTTGGCTGATCTGCCCGGTGCTGCGCCGCGCAGGTTCGTCCCTGGGCTGGGCACCGATCGGGGAGGCCCTCGGCGAACACCCTCGCCGGGGGCCGGGCAGCCCGGCAAGGCCTCGTTCCGCGCGCGGGCCTCCGGCGCCGGAGGCGCGCCCAGGGGCGCCCCCCGGGCGATGCGGTCGCTACTCCGCGGCGTTCCCGGGCTGCGCCGGCGCCCCGGTGTGCGCGCGCGCCTGCGCCTTCGGGTTGTAGAAGGAGAAGAGCCGCTCGCGCTCCTCCCCGTAGCTCTGTGTCGAGCCCCACCTCGGGTTCCAGTCTTTCACCCAGTACACCTCGCCCGAGACGATCGCGTCCTCGGGCCGGCCCGTGCGCTCGGGGTACCGGTACATGTACTCCTTCATGGCGTCCCGGTACGCGCTGTTGCCCGGCAGCTTGATGCGGGCGAAGTAGTCGCACCAGATCTGGCTGTACCCGAAGCTCTTCGCGTTCAGGAGGTCGAAGTTCGGCGGCTCACCCGTGAACGGATTGATGTGCCGGCCGTCGACCGTCACGGCGTCGACGACGAGCGTTCCGTCATCCATGACCGGGTTGGGCGAGAACATGAACCAGCCCTGGAGGAACCGGAGCTTCTGCGAGAGGACCCGGATCGGCTCGGGGTGGGGGACCTTCCAGCGGTTCTTGATGACCCAGAGCTCGACGGCCGCCTGGTTGACCGCGCCGACGAACATCGCGACGACGGCGAGCTCGCGCAGCGCGGCGAGCGCCTTCCGGCCCGCCACCCGGATCGGCGCGGGCGGGGGCGCGACCTCGGAGCGCGCCGGGATCCGCAGGCCGAGCGCCCTGCCCAGGCTGCGGCGCTGCGAGGCGTCCATCGCCGCCGTCACCGCGCCGCCCACGACCGGCAGGCGGAGCGCCCAGGCCACGGCGGGGCCGAGCGGGAGCGCCGCGATCATGTCGGCGAGCGCCTCGGCGCCCGTGACCAGCGCCCCGTCGGGGCGCCGCACCGAGAGCGCGCGCGCCGCGGCGGTCGACTCCTCGAAGGCGAGCAGGCCGAAGCGGTCCATCCGCTTCAGCACGCGGCACGCGAAGAGCGCGCCCGACGACCGCGGATCGAAGAGCACGACGCGGGCGCGGTGGAGGCGCCGCATCGTGCGCGCGGCGATCTCCCAGTCCTCGCGGCCGATGAGCAGCGTCGAGAACACGCAGAGCGCCCACGCGAAGGGGCCCAGCACGAACGTCGCGCCGAAGCCGATGTGGAGCACGTTCATCATGACCAGCGCGAGCCTCCGCGCCCACGCCCGGCCGAGCGGCGACAGGAGGCACACCGGGATGGCCGCCTCGAAGGCGAGCACCATCCGGGTCATGAACAGGATCATCCAGTTCGGCGCGTAGTCGCGGAGGTCCGCCACGATGGGCGTCACCATCCGGTCGACGTACAGCACGAAGTGGACCGCGGTCCCGTTCTTCCAGGCGGGGCCGGTCTTGTGCACGACGTTGAAGAAGTAGATCGCCGAGATCTGGATCAGCAGGACGGGCCCGATGAGGGTCACGTGCTGGTCCGGCTTCGCCGGATCGTCGAGGGTGCTGCGGTCGTTCAGATCGTCGGCGGTCCGCTCGCGGCTGCGCTTCAGCGAGGCGAGGAGCGCGTCGACCGAGAACCGGTCGCCCATCGGCAGGAAGCACGTCCACAGGAGGAGCAGGTTGTGGACGACGTAGCCGCCGTTCTCGATGAGCAGGACGCGCCCGTTCATGCTCGTGACGAACACGAGCGAGAGCACCTGCATGAGCTTCGTCTTCCAGCCGATGAGCAGGCAGACGTAGGTGGCGAGGACGACGGCCCACAGGACCCAGAGCTCGCCCGACGTCGAGAAGGCGTTGACGAGCGAGAAGTTGCCGCTCCCCTGCGGGCGCCAGAGGTTCACGTGGTTCGGCAGGACGCCGGTGTCCGCGAACATGTCGGTCCACGCCCACGTGCGGCGGAACAGGTCGCCGATGAGGAAGAAGCCGAGCAGGATGCGCGTGAAGCCGAGCGTCCGCCGATCGAACGTGAAGAAGCAGTCCCGGAGGATGTCCCACCACGAGGCCACGGGCGCGCGCTCGTCCTTCGCGGCGGCGTCCTCTCCCTTCGCGGCGGTGTCCTCGTCCTTCGCGGCGTCGCCGCGGTCGTCTCGTGTCTCCATAGGGCGTCGGGATCGATCCTGGCGAGCGGAGCGCTCGCCATTCCTTGGCTCGATACCTACCCTAACCGCGTCGGCGCCGCACGAGGCGCGCGCCGCGCTTGATGCGCGCGCCGGGCGGCAGTAACGAGGAGCGGAAGATCCTCATGCCCGACGCTGAAGAGCGCCTCTCGCTCGCGACGTGCGCCTTCGTGGCGAGCTGCATCCTGCTCGCGCCGCGGGAGTGGGTCTCGGCGGGGCTCGGGTTCGCGCTCTCCCTCTCGCTCTTCGCCTGGCACCTCGTCCGCGCGCGCGGGGAGACCTCGCGCCGCGCGCGCGGCGCGTCCACCGCGCGCCCGCAGGCGGCCTCGGGCGCTCAGCGCTCGCCGGGCGAGGAGCCGGCCGAGCCCGCCTGACGGCGCAGCGGGGGGCGATGGAAGCGGGCGCGCACGCGGTTGACCGCGGCGTGCACCTTCGGCGCTGCGAGCACCCGCTGCTCCAGGCGCCGCTTGCCCGGGATGTCCAGGAGCATCACGCCGATCACCATCGTCAGCACGCCCTGGCCCGGCACGCCGGGCAGCGCGAGCACGACCCCGAGCACCACGAGGACGGCGCCCAGCACGTTCTTCCCCACCCGCGCCGCCGCGCGCACCCACGCAGGGCACCCCGGCAAGAACGGCGGATTCTCCGTCCGCTCCAGGTAGTCCTCGGGAAGCCGGATCACCACGATGGTCATGACGACCATGCTCGCGAGGAGGCTCGCGAGGAACGCGCCGGCGCCGAGCGCGATCTCCTCGCGGTGGGCGTTCAGGAACGAGAGCGCTGTCTGCGTCGCCGCCATCGTCGCGCCGTGGAGCATACGGCGCGCGGTTGGCCCGGGCGAGGGCGGCCGGGCCGGCTCAGGGCACGAGCACGGTGCCGATGGAGCCCGGCGCGCTCGCCTCGCGCGCGAGATCTCCCGGGCTCAGCCGGCCGACGATGTGGATGCGCCGGACCCCCTCCGCGAGCGCGGCGAACGACTCCTCGAGCTTCGGGATCATCCCGCGCGTGACGGCGCCGCTCGCGATGAGGGCGCGCCCCTCCGCGACCGTGAGGCTCGGGATGCGCGAGGCGGGATCGGACACGTCGCGCAGCACGCCGCGCACGTCGCTCACGAGGAAGAGCCCCGCGGCGCCGAGCTCGATGGCGACCCGGTTGGCGACCGTGTCGGCGTTGATGTTGTAGACCTGCCCGTCCTCGCCGGCGCCGAGGCAGGCGAGGACGGGTACGTAGCCGCCGCTCGCCAGGAGCTCGAGGAGGCCGCGGTCGACCCCCGTGATGTCGCCGACGAGGCCGAGGTCCACCGGCTCGGGGCCCGCGCCGGCGTAGACCTGCGGCGGCCGCTTGACGGCGGACAGGGCCGGGCCGCTCGCGCCGTGGAGCCCGACGGGGCGGACGCCCGCGGCGAGGAGCGCGGTGCACAGGTCGACGTTGAGCTTGCCAGCGACGACCATCTTCATGACGTCGAGCGTCTCCGCGTCGGTGACGCGCTGGCCCGCCACCTGCCGCACGGGGATGCCGAGCCGCTCCTGCAGCCGGGTGGCCTGCGCGCCGCCGCCGTGGACGACGACCGCGCGCGCGCCGGCGCGGGTGAGCTCGGCGAGATCGCCGGCGAGGACGGCGAGGGCAGGGCCGCCCACGACCTCGCCGCCGAGCTTGATGACGAGCGGGCCTTCCGACGTGGTCACGGGTGCCTCCGTGGTGAGCTGGACCGTTTCATGAGGGGGACACGTACCACTTCTGCCGCGGCCAGGGCAGAGGTCGCCGGCCTCCCCTGCGCCGCCGGCGCTCCGGTGGCATGCTCGAGCCGTGATCCACGCTGTCCGACAGGCGCTCTCCGGTCGCACGGAGCCGATGCTCGCGCTGCTCGAGCGGCTCGTGAACCTCAACTCGTTCACGGACAACCCGCGCGGCGGCGACGCGGTGGGCGAGGTGATCGCCACCGAGCTCGCGACGATCCCCGGCCTGAGCGTGCGGCGGCTCGCGAGCGCGCGCTTCGCGGCGCACTGGATCGCGGAGAGCGAGGCGGCGAAGGCCTCGCCGGCGGGCCACGTCGCCCTGGTCGGGCACCTCGACACGGTGTTCCCGCCGGGGACGTTCGAGGGATTTCGCCTGGACGGGGACGTCGCGCGCGGGCCCGGCGTGCTCGACATGAAGGGCGGGCTCGTCGTGGTGATCGAGGCGTTGCGGGCGCTCGAGCAGGTGGGCGCGCTGCCTTCGATCCCGGTGCGGCTCGCGATCGTGTCGGACGAGGAGGTCGGGTCGCCCGAGGGGCGCCCGCTGCTCCAGCGGGAGCTCGCGGGCGCGGGCTGCGCGCTCGTGTTCGAGGCGGGGCGCGCGGAGGACAGGATCATCACGGCGCGCCGGGGGACCGGCGCCGCGACGGTGACGGCCACGGGCAAGGCGGCGCACGCCGGCAACGCGCACCAGCAGGGCGCGAACGCCATCTGGGCGCTCGCCCGCTTCATCGACTGGGCGCAGCGGCTGACCGACGCCGCGCGGAACGTGACCGTCAACGTCGGCAAGGTGAGCGGCGGGCACAGCAGGAACACGGTGCCCGACGCGGCGGAGGCGGCGGTCGACTTCCGCTTCGTGAGCCTCGCGGACGGCGAGGCGATCATGGCGGCGCTCTCGGCGGCGGCGCGCGAGGCGGCCGCCGACGTCCCCGGCACGTCCGTGCGCGTGGACAGCGCGATCTCGAGGGCGCCGCTCGTGCGGACCGAGGCGAGCGCGGGGCTCTACCGGGAATACGCGGCCTGCGCGCGGGCCGCGGGGCTCGGGGACGCCGAGGCGCCCCTCATCGGAGGCGGGTCGGACGCGAGCTCCACGGCCGAGATCGGGATCCCGTCGATCGACGGGCTGGGCCCGCGGGGGAGCGGCTTTCACACGAAGGACGAGCTCATCGAGGTGAGGACCCTCGTGCCCAAGGCGGAGGCGCTGGCGTCGTTCCTGCTGGGCAGGCGCCTCGCGGGGAGGTGACGCAGGACGCGCGCGCGGTCGCGCGGCGTGGCCCGACGCCGCGTTGACGCCTCCAGGCGGGCGGAGCATGATCGCCGCATGGCTGGCGCCGCAGCACAAAGGGACCCCGAGAGCCCCGTCGTCGACCGGCCCGACATCTCCGGCCTCGTGGTGGAGGACGACACGCCGGTGGACAACCTGCCTTCAGAGAAGCAGCAGCGGCTGCTGACGGAGAGCTTGTACACCAGCTGGAGCGGGCCGCCGCCGGACGAGAGCGGAGGACCCCGCCCCTTCCTCGCGGCGGCCAACGTGGGGCTGTTCTCGTCCGTGAAGCGGCCCCCGCTCGTCCCGGACTTCTTCCTCAGCCTGGACGTCGTGCCTGCCGAGCCCCGCTGGGCCAAGGAGAACCGGACCTACCTCTTCTGGGAGTTCGGGAAGCCGCCCGAGCTCGTCATCGAGGTCGTATCGAACCGGGAGGGCGAGGAGCTCGGCAGGAAGCGCCGCGGTTACGCGGGGATGCGCATCCCCCATTACGTGGTCTACGATCCGGCCCGGCACCTCGGAGAGGCGGCGCTCCACGCGTTCGAGCTGCGCGGCGACCTCTACGTGCCGATCCAGCCCTGGTTCGAGCTCCTCGGACTCGGCCTCGTGGAGTGGGACGGCGAGTTCGAGGGCATGAGCGGTCCATGGCTGAGGTGGCGCGACCAGGACGGTGAGCTGCTGCTGACAGGGGCCGAGCGCGCCGAGAGCGAGCGCGAGCGCGCCGAGAGCGAGCGCAAGCGCGCCGAGGGCGAGCGCGAGCGCGCCGAGGGCGAGCGCAAGCGCGCCGAAGAGGCGGAGCTCCGGGCGCAGCGGCTGGCCGCGCGCCTCCGGGCGCTGGGCGTCGAC
The DNA here is from genome assembly GCF_051369805.1 of Sorangium sp. So ce1036. Lineage (NCBI taxonomy): Bacteria > Pseudomonadati > Myxococcota > Polyangiales > Polyangiaceae > Sorangium > Sorangium sp. So ce1036. Next base: position 9,180,829 of record NZ_JBBMOX010000001.1, on the reverse strand, counting down.
CCCGACGCAGACACCTGATGTCGCTCGGCGCCGCGGGCTCCGCGGCCGCCGCTCACTCCAGCACCACGAACTTCAGGTACCGCCCCTCCCACCACGCCGGCAGCGTCGGGTGATCCTCCGGCTGCCCGTGGATCGCCCGGACCCGGAGGTCGTCCCGCTCGAGGGTCGCGTCGTCCAGCGTCGCCAGGAAGTCCTCCGCCGTGATGTGGCTGGAGCACGACGCCGCGCACAGCACGCCGCCCGGCTCGAGCACGCGCGCGACCGCCGTGTGCAGCCTCCGGTAGGCCCCGAGCGCGCGGGGCTTCGCGCGCTCGCTCGGCGCGAAGCTCGGCGGATCCGAGATGACGAGGTCGTACCGATCGCCGCGCGCGCGCGCCTTCTCGAGGAAATCGAACACGTCGGCCGTCACGAACTCGTGCGCCGCCGGATCGACGCCGTTCTCGCGAAAGGTGCGCTGCGCGTTCGCGTGCGCGGCCGACGCCGAGTCCACGGAGGTGACCCGGCCCGCGCCGCCGAGCGCCGCGGCCACCGAGAAGCCGCCGGCGTAGCTGAACAGGTTGAGCACGCGCCGGCGCCCGGCCGCGAGCGCCCGCACGCGGGCCCGGTTGTCGCGCTGATCGAGGAACGCGCCCGTCTTCTGGCCGCGCGCGAGGTCGACCTCCATCGCGACGCCCATCTCCCTCACGAAGAGGCGCTCCGGCAGCGGCGGCCCGTGCAGGTGCGCGAGCTTCTTCCCCTCGGCGTCCCCCTGGGCGCGCAGGCCGATCGAGCGGACGCCGCGCGCGCCCAGCGCGCGGGCCAGGTGCGGGAGCAGGCGGTCGAGCCACGGCGCGAGCGCGCCGCCGTCGAGGCGCACCACCGCGGCGCGGTCGTACCGATCGATGACGAGCGACGGCACCCGGTCCCCCTCGCCGTTGCACAGGCGGTACGCGGTCGTGTCGCGCCCGGCGAACCAGCCGTCGCGCAGGGCGAAGGCGCGCTCGAGCCGCCCGGCGATGGCGCGCTCGTCGAGCGGCGCCTGCGCGCGCTGGAAGACGCGGACGGCGATCGGGGAGCCTTCGTCCCAGAGCCCCCGCCCGAGGAACGGCGCGCCCTCGGCCGACAGATCGACCACCTCGCCCGACGCGGCCGTGGCCGCGGCGGCGGGGCGGGGCGCGCGCGCGCCGCGGTGACCTGGGTGGCCGCCGGCGCTCGCGATGCCGTCGCGGTACACCCACGGGTGGCCGCGGCGTACGGCCGCGGCGGCGGTCGCGGTGAGATGGACCCGCATCGCCCCCGCCTAGCACGGCGAGCTCGCAGCGTGCTGCTCCGTGTTCTCCCTGAGCGTGGCCGGCGCGCGGCGGCGGGACCGGGGACCGAGGGCCTGCGCTGCCTTGACGAGCCGCGCGGGCTCTCCAATCATCGCGGCCTGCCAGCGTCGGAGGAGCGTGTGGGGCCGATCGATCTCAACATCGATCTCGGCGAGCTCGAAGGCGAGCCCGACGAGCTGTATTCCCTGGCCACCGTCGCCAACATCGCCTGCGGAGGACATGCCGGCGACGCCCGCTCGATGGCGCGCGCGGCGTCGGTCGCCGGCCGCGCGGGCGCCAGGATCGCCGCGCACCCCTCGTACCCCGACCGGGACCGCTTCGGCCGGGTGAGCCTCCCGATGGCCGCGGGCGACCTCCGCGACAGCGTTCGCGCCCAGTGCGCCGCGCTCCGCGAGGCGGCCGAGGGCGCTCGGGTGCGCATCTCGGCGCTGAAGCTCCACGGCGCGCTCTACCACGACGCCGCCCGCGATCCGGAGCTCGCGGAGGCGGCGCTCGACGGCGCCTCCGCCGCGCTCGGCGGGGCGTTCTTCACGGTGGTCGGGCCGCCCTCCGGGGCGCTGGCGGAGGTGGCCCGGGCGCTCGGCCTCGCTTACGCGCGCGAGGGCTTCGCGGATCGCGGCTACGACGGGGCTGGCCGCCTCCTGCCGCGCGGCGCGCCCGGCGCGCTCCTGACGAGCGCCGCCGCGTGCGCCGCGCAGGCCGCCCGCCTCGTCGACGCCGGCGGCTTCGAGACCCTCTGCGTTCACGGCGACACGCCCGGCGCGCTCGAGAACGCGCGCGCGGTGCGCGCCGCGCTCGAGGCGCGCGGCCTCCTCGCCGCGAGGGGCGGCGGCCCGCGATGAGGCCGCGCGCGGTGCTCCCCTACGGCGAGGCGGCGATCTACCTCGACCTCGGCCTGGAGCGCGCGCGGGACCGCGCGGCGCGGACCCACGCCGCGGCCGCGCTCGTCCGCGCCGCGCTGCCCCCCGGCGCGCTCTCCGAGGTGGTCCTCGGCGCCGGCACGCTCATCCTCGCCGGCATCGCGGAGGGCGCGCGCCCCGCCGTCGACGCGCTCCTCTCGCGCCTCTCGGCCGACCTCGATCCGGGCTCCGGCGAGGCCTCCTCCCCGGCGGCGCTGCGCGGGCGCGAGCACGCGATCCACGTCGTCTATGACGGGCCCGACCTCGCGGAGACGGCCGCCGCCCTCGGCGCCACGCCGCGCGAGGTCGTCGCGCTGCACACGGGGCGGGAGGTCGTGGTCGAGCTGCTCGGTTTCCTCCCCGGCTTCGCGTACATGGGCGACGTCGCCGAGCGGCTCGTGCGCCCGCGCCGCGCCACGCCCCGGCCGAGCGTGCCGGCCGGGAGCGTCGCGATCGCGGGCACCTTCACCGGCATCTACCCGATGAGCTCGCCGGGCGGCTGGACGCTGCTCGGGCGCGCGGTCTCCGCGCCGCCGCTCTTCGACGCCGATCGCGATCCGCCGGCGCTCTTCGCGCCCGGCGACCGCGTCCGGTTCATCGCCGTGGCGCCGGAGGACGCCGGCCCTCCGCCGCCCGCCGCGCGGCCCGCGCCGCGCGAGGACAGGGCGCCGCGCGCGCTCGGGATCGTCGCCGCGCCCCCGGGGGCGACCGTGCAGGACGCGGGGCGGCGGGGGATGCTTTCGAAGGGGCTCCCTCCCTCGGGGCCGCTCGACGCGGTGACCCACGCCGCCGCGAACCTCGCGGTCGGCAACCCGTCCGGCGCGGCCGCGATCGAGATCCCCCTGGGCGACCTCACGATCTGCGCGGAGGGGCGCCTCCTCGTCTCCATCGACGGCGAGCGCCCGCGGACGCTCCACGACGGCGAGGCGCTCCGCATCGACGCCACGTCGCGCGCCGTGCGCTACCTCGCGGTCCGCGGCGGCATCGGCGTCCCCGTCCGGTCAGGCGCGCGCGCGACCCTGCTCGCGGCCCGGCTGGGAGGCCTCGACGGGAGGCCGCTCCGCCGCGGCGATCGCCTCCCGGTGGGGGACGAGGCCGAGCCCGCCGGTCCTCCGGCCGATGTGGGCCCCGCCGGCGCCCCCGCCGAGGGCCCGACGCCGCTGCTCGAGGTCGACCCGGGCCCGCACGCCGCGCGCTTCCCGGCCGCCGCGCTGGACGCGCTGCTCGAGACGGCGTGGCGGATCTCCCGGTGGGGCGACCGGGTGGGGGTGCGGCTCGAAGGGGGGCGCATTCCGCGGGAGGGACCGGATCTCGCGCTGCCGGCCCCCATGCTCCGAGGCGCCGTCCAGATAGCGACCGACGGAACACCGATCGTCCTGGGTCCGGATCATCCCGTTACCGGCGGATATCCCGTGCTGGCCGTCGTTCGCCAGGCGGATCAACCACGCCTCGCCCGGCTGCGCCCCGGCGACACGCTGCGATTCCGCCTTGGGCATTAGGCCCCACGGCCTGTGATCCGCAATCGCATGTTGATCGTCTGGTGCGCTGCGTCGTCCGGCGCGCGGCCATGATCCCGATTGCCTCTCTGTGATCACCGCGGAGCGCCCCAGGCGTCCCTGACGAGCTTGCCGCGCACGTTTTCTTCGTGAAAGATGAGGTTTCTGCCCCCTCGGTTCCGGACGCCTCTCTCTCCTCATGCAGGTCTCGTCGTGGCCTGGGTTGCTCTGTCCGGCCTTTCGCCCTCGCGTCGCGCCGGGAAAGTCGTGAGTCGCCCGAGAGATGGGAGCGCCCCGTACGGACGACAAGACGGAAGAGTCGCGCGCCGTGACGATCGGGTGAATCTCCAGTATAACGCGAGTGCCTAATTCCTCAGGGGGGAAGAGAGATGGCTACACAGGTATTTGTCGGAGCGAGCTCCACGCCGGATCCGAAGAAGGCTGCCTCGGAATCGGTGGCGGCGGCGCTCCGCGAGTCGGCGCGCTCGCCGCACATGGCGCGTCCCGCGTTCGCGCTCGTGCTGTCCACGGATCAATATGATGCGGACGCGCTGGCCGCGGCGATGACGAGCGAGCTGCCTGGTGTTCCCTGGGCCGGGTGCTGCACGGCCGGGGTCTTCGCGGGTAGCCGGCTGCTCCGGCAAGGGCTCGTCGTGGGGCTGGTCGCCTCGGACGCGGTGCGCGTCGGCGTCGGCGTCGCGCACCCCGTGAGCCAGGAGGGGCGGCGCGCGGGCGTGCTCGCCGCCTCGCGCGCGCTCGAGGGCTTCCCGTCGTCCGTTCCCGCGGGATGGAGCCGCGCGCTCATCGTGCTGCCCGACGCGCTCACGGGCAATGCGGCCGACGTCGTGCGCGGCGCGGTCGAGGTCGGCGGCACGGGCGTCGTCTGGGCCGGCGGCGGCGCGGGCGATAACCTCCGCTTCATGCGGACCGCGCAGTTCGCGGGCGGGCGCGCTTACTCGGACAGCGTCGTCGTGGTCGCGATCGACTCGCCCTCGCGCATGGCCACCGGCATCCGCCACGGCTTCCGGCCGTACGGCCCCCCGACGATGGTCACCCGCACCGAGGGCACGGTCGTCACGGAGCTCGAGTACGAGGACGCCTTCTCGGTCTACCAGCGCACCGTGAGGGCGCGGGGCGATCAGGTCAACCTCGACGGCTTCGCGACCTTCGCCATGACCCACCCGCTCGGCATCCCCCAGGCCGACGGCGAGCACGTCATCCGCGACCCCCTGCGCGTGGTCTCGCCGGGCGGGCTCTACTGCGTCGGCGAGGTCCCGGACGGCTGCCTCATCCGCGTCATGGAGGGCGACCCCATCGGCCTCGTCGGCGCCGCGCGCGAGGCCGCGACCACGGCGCGCGCCGCGGTGGCCGGGCCGATCGCGGGCGCCTTCGTGTTCGACTGCATCTCGCGGTGCATGATGCTCGGCGACACGGTGCGCGACGAGCTCGTCACCTTCGAGAACGAGCTCGGCCAGGGCGTCCCGGTGATGGGCTGCCTCACGTTCGGCGAGGTGGGCACGCTGGGCCGGGGCGTCCCGCAGTTCCACAACAAGACCGCCGTCGTGCTCGCGCTGGGCGGCTGAGCGCCGGAGCCCTGTCCATGGGGAGCGAGGTCGATCACGAGATCCAGGAGGACCGGCTGGCGCTGCTCAGCGTCCTCCAGGAGCTCACGGTCGCCGCGCTCGACCTCTTCGATCCCCACCTCTCGATGGCGCTCTTCCTGGAGCGGCTCGCCGAGCGGCTGAGCTGCATCGCGGTGCTCGTGCTGGTCGAGCCCACCCCGCGCGCCCCGCGGCTCCTCGACGCGGCGGGGCTCTCGGCGAGCTCGCGCGCGCTGCCGATCCCCCCGCGGATCCCGGCCGCGTGCGGCGGGCCCGGCGGCGCGGGCGAGGGGCTCTGCCTGCCCTACCCCGAGCTCGCGCGGCCCGGGCTCGTGACGTGGCACTTCTCGCTGGAGGGGCAGGGCGAGAGCGGCGCCTCCAGCCTGATCCTCTGCTTCGACGGCGAGCCCCCGTTCGCGCCCCAGTACCGGGGGATGATGAGGAGGCTCGCGGCGACCTTCCGCACGGCGCTCGTCCACCGCCTGCTCTACGCCCGCATGATCGAGAACGAGCGCGAGCGCGCGCGGCACCTCGCCGCCGCGGAGGCGGGGCGGGCGGCGGCCGAGGCGGCGCAGCGCCGCGCCGCGTTCCTCTCGGAGGCGAGCCGGCTGCTCTCCAGCTCGCTCAACTACGAGGCGACGCTGGTCCGCGTCGCGCGCCTGCCGGTCCCGTTCGTCGCCGACTGGTGCATGGTCGACGTCCTGGAGCGCGAGGGGATGCTCCGGCGCGCGGTCGTCGCGCACGCCGATCCCCAGAAGAGCGAGCTCGCCCGCCTGCTGCAGGGCCCGACGCCGCTCGACGCGGTCCTCCCGGTCGGCGTGGCGCGCGTGCTCTCGACGGGCGAGGCGGTGCTCTGCGAGCTCGCGGGCGCGGAGGGCGAGCGGGCGTCGCGCGACAGCGAGCCGCCCGCCTCGGCCAGCGAGGCGCTCCTCAGGGAGCTCGGCCTGCAGCGTTACATCTCGGTGCCGCTCGTCACGCGCGGCGCGATGCTCGGGGTGCTCACCATCGCGTCGGGCCGCGACGATCTGCCTTATGGCCCCGACGACCGGGCGCTCGCCGAGGATCTCGGGCGGAGGGCCGCGCTGGCGATCGACAACGCGCGGCTGTACGAGAGCGCGCAGCGGGCGATCCGCGCCCGGGAGGAGCTCGTGGCGGTGGTGTCGCACGATCTCAAGAGTCCGCTCGCCACCATCGTCATGAACACGAGCCTCCTGCGCCGGAAGCTGCCGAGCTCGGACGAGTCGGCCGAGCTCAGGCGCCCGGTCGAGCGCATCCAGAAATCGGCCGATCGCATGAACCGCCTCATCCGCGATCTGCTCGACCTCGCGAAGCTCGACGGCGGCCACGTCTCGATCCAGCCGGTGGCGCACGACGTGGCCGGCCTCGTGAGCGACGCCATCGAGCTTCTGCGGGAGGAGGCGGCGGAGAAATCGCTGCGCCTCGAGCAGGGCATCGAGCTCGGCGTGGAGCGGGCGCTCTGCGATCGCGACCGCATCCTGCAGGTGATCGCGAACCTCGTCGGCAACGCGATCAAGTTCACGCCAGCGGGCGGCGAGATCACCCTCCGGGCCCAGCCGTGGGGCAGGGAGGTGCTGCTCTCGGTGCGCGACACGGGCCCGGGCATCCCCGAGGATCAGCGGTCGAGGATCTTCGAGCGTTACTGGCAAGCGAAGGAGACCGCCCACCAGGGCACGGGCCTCGGCCTCTCGATCGCGAAGGCGCTCGTCGAGGTACACGGCGGGCGGATCTGGGTGGAGAGCGAGGTGGGCGAGGGGAGCACGTTCTTCTTCACGCTGCCCATGGCCGAGCCCGCGGGCGCGACCGCGGGAGTCGCGACGGGCCCGCGCCTCGGCGCCTGACGAGATGACGATGAGCAGGGCCGCCGTCCGGCCGCGCGATCGATCTGCCCTGGGGAAAATACCTCTTCCTCGTGGCGTCCTTGGCGGGCCGATCCCTCGATCGCTATACCTACCGCGATGAAGGACGCCGGGAACGACAAGGGCAAGGCGGAGCCGACCCAGGTTCGGGCACAGGAGGATGAGAGGGAGCTCGTGCGGGCCGCCTTGCGGCTGCTGGGCATCCGCAACCTGGTGCTCGCGATCCACGATCCGAGCTTTCCGTCCGACGACGCGGAGGACATCGGGCGCGGTTCCCCTTACACCGAGGGCGGGCGCCGATTCCTCCGCTTCGCTCGAGATCTCGGGTTCAACGGGCTCCAGCTCGGGCCCCAGGGGGAGACGTCCGCGGACAACGCGTCTCCCTATGACGGCACCATCTTCTCGCGGAGCACGCTGTCGATCGCGCTCGCCCGGCTCACGGAGGACGGCCCCTGGGGCGCGCTCCTCCGCCCCGAGTCGCTGGCGAAGATCGTCGCCGGGAAGCCCGGCGGCCGCGAGGGGCGCGCGCTGCACGGCGATGCGCACCGCGCGCAGCGCGCCGCGCTCCGGGAGGCGTTCGCGGCGTTCGTCGCGCGGCGGGGGCGTGGCGAGCTCGCGCCGCTCGCGGCGCGCCTCGACGCGTTCAAGCAGCGGCACGCGGCGTGGCTCGAGCGGGACGCGCTCTACGCGCCGCTCTGCGCGGAGCACCGGAGCGGCTCGTTCCACGGCTGGGCCGGCGAGCCGGACCTGGATCGCCGCCTGTTCGCGCCTGGCCCCGGCGAGGCGGTCGCGTGCGAGGAGCGAAGGAGAGAGCTCCTCGACCGGTACCGCGACGAGGTGGAGCTCTACGCCTTTTGCCAGCTCGTCGCGCACGAGCAGCACGCGGCGCTCCGGACCGTGACGGCCGAGCTCGGGCTCAAGCTCTACGGTGATCTGCAGATCGGTTATTCGCCCCAGGACGCCTGGGCCCATCAATCGGTCTTCCTGAAAGGCTATCTGATGGGGGCGCCGCCGAGCCGGACCAACCCGGAGGGCCAGGTGTGGAACTATCCTGTCCTGGATCCGGCGCAGTACACGGGCGCCTCCGCCGGCGCGCTCGCGCTCGTGCGGGCGCGGATGGACAAGATGTTCGACGAGTTCGACGGCGTGCGCATCGACCACCCGCACGGCCTGGTCTGCCCGTGGGTCTACGTCGCCGACGCCCCGGATCCGCTCCGCGCCGTGCAGGGCGGCGCGCGGCTCTTCTCGTCGCCCGATCTGCCGGACCACCCGCTGCTCGCCCGCTACGCCATCGTCTCCCCGGCGCAGCTCAACCGCGCCGCGCCGCGGTACGCGGACGACTGGATCACCTCGCTGTCCCCGGAGCAGATCGGGCGCTACAGCGCGCTCTTCGACGTGATCGCGAGCTGCGCCGAGGCGCGCGGGCGCTCCACCACGGACATCGTGTGCGAGGTGCTGAGCACGCTCCCGTTCCCGCTCCGGTGCGTCCTGGAGCGGCACGGCCTGGGTCGCTTCCGGGTCACGCAGAAGGCCGATCTCGACAACCCGAAGGACGTCTATCGCAGCGAGAACGCCGCGCCCTCCGACTGGATCATGGTGGGGACCCACGACACGCCGCCGCTCTGGGCGCTGCTCGACACGTGGCAGCGGACCTCCGCGCTGCCCCGGCAGGCGGCCTACCTGGCCACCCGCCTCGCGCCCTCGCCGGCCGAGGAGGGGGCGATGGCGCGCGCGCTCGCGTCCGACCCTCACCTGCTCGCGCAGGCCAAGCTCGCCGATCTCTTCGCGAGCGAGGCGGCGAACGTGATGGTCTTCTTCTCCGACCTGCTCGGGCTGAAGGAGACCTACAACGCCCCCGGCACGATCAGCGACGACAACTGGTCGCTGCGCGTGCCGCGCGGGTACGAGCGATCGTATCCGGAGATGCGCGTGCGCGGCGCGGCGCTCGACCTCCCGCGCGCCCTCGCGCTCGCGCTGCGCGCGCGCGGAGGTGCGGAGTCGGACGAGCGCCGCAACCTCATCTCCCGGCTGGAGCGCCGGGCCGGCGCGGCGCGGTAGCGCGGCGCTCGTCCCAGAGCTGCCTCCTCACGCCGGCGTGAAGCCACGGCGGACGCGATCGTCTTCGCAGGAACGTCACGTCGCGTTTGCGTTCAAGCAACAGGTCAGGGCCATCCTGTCGCGCGGTTTCCCCCGCGCGGTGGGGGGCCGGCCCAGGTGGCATGCGCGCTCCCAGCGACCCCAACGGTTGGCGGAAATATCGCCCGATCGCCGAGATCGGCCGGGGCGGCATGGCCGACGTGTGCCTCGCGGTCGCCCAGGGGCCCGCCGGGTTCAACAAGCTCGTCGTGCTGAAGCGGGCGCGGATCGAGCTCTGCGAGGACGCCGAGATCCTCGCCATGTTCCTCGACGAGGCGCGCCTCGCGGCCCGGCTCAACCACCCGAACGTCGTGCAGACCTACGAGGTCGGCAACGACGGAGAGCGCCTTTACATCGCCATGGAGTACCTGGACGGCCAGCCGCTCGGCAGCCTCCGCGCCCGCGTCGGGCACGGGAGGGTGCCGCTCCCGGTCCAGGTCCGGGTGCTGTGCGACGCGCTCGCCGGGATCCACCACGCGCACGAGCTGCGCGATTTCGACGGGACGCCCATCGGTGTGGTCCACCGCGATGTGAGCCCGCAGAACATCTTCGTCACCTATGACGGGGTGATCAAGGTGGTCGACTTCGGGATCGCGAAGGCGGCCGACTCGCTGTCGGAGACGCGCACCGGCATGCTCAAGGGAAAGGTGTCCTACATGTCGCCGGAGCAGGCGCGCGGGGAGCGCGTCGATCGGCGCTCCGACGTCTTTTCCGTGGGGGTGATCCTCTGGGAGGCGATCGCCAGGAAGCGCATGTGGAAGGGCTACAACGACCTCGCGGTCCTCGCGCGGCTCTCGATCGGTGAGCTCCCGAGCCTCCGAGAGGAGGCGCCCGACGTCGACGTGGACCCCGAGATCGAGCGGATCTGCCTGAAGGCGCTCGCGCCCGCGCGCGAGGCCCGGTATGCCACCGCGGCCGAGCTGCAGGAGGAGCTCGAGCGCTGGCTCGAGGAGCACCCCAGGGGCACGACCGCGCGGGAGGTCGGCGCGTTCGCGGCGGACCATTTCGCGGAGGACCGGGCGCGGATCAAGCAGCTCGTCGAGGAGCAGCTGCGCGACGTCCGCTGGACCGGGAACACGCCGAAGATCACGCTCGCCGATCTGCCGAAGCTCGGCGCCGGGCCGTCGTCCATGACCCCGACCTCGACGGCCCCCACGATGTTCAGCACCGCGAGGGCGAGCTCGATGGTGCCCTCGACGAGCGCGACCGGGCAAACCGCGCAGAAGCAGACCGCCGCGCGCCCGATCCGCACGGTGATCGCGATCGGGATCACCTTCACCCTCGCCACGGGCGTCGTGGTCCTGGGCATCGTGCGCGCCCCATCGTCGAGCGACACCGCGAGCGGCGCGCACCCGGCGCCGGCCGAGCCTCCGGCGCCCTCGCCGCAGCAGGGGGAGATCAACCTCGTCGTCCGCGTCTCGCCCGCGGACGCGAGGCTGTTCCTCGACGGCGCGCCGCTGTCGACGGGCGCCTACCAGGGTCGCCTCGCCAGGGGCGAACGCGCGCACGTCCTCCGCGCCGAGGCGCCCGGCTTTCTTGCTCGGGAAGAGAAGATCATGGCGAGCAGCGATCTCGTGGTCAGCCTCGCGCTGGAGCTCGCGCCCGAGGCGCAACCAGGGAAGCTCACCCGGAGCGCGCCGCCGCCCGCCGCGCGACCGACACCCGTCGCGTCCTCGCTGCCCGCCGTGCGGCCGCCGTCCGCCGCGCCGTCGCCGCCCGCCGCGCGATCGACGCCTGTCGCGTCATCGCCCGCCGCGCGTCCGCCGTCCTCCGCGCCGTCGCCGCCCGCCGCTCCGGTGCCGTCCAGCCAGCAGAAGCAGAAACGCTGGATTGACGTGGAGAGCCCCTATGCCCGCTGACAACCGGCGAGCGCCCTCACGCGCTGCGCGGCGGCTCCCCGGCGCCTCGATCCCCGATGGCGCTCACTTCCTGTTCCAGACGGCCCAGGCGCCGGTCGTCGCCCACCGATCGTCCGCGTCGCGGAACGCGCCGACGTACGTCGCCGTCGCGTCGAAGAACCCGTCGTCCGGCGGGGTGGCTGCGCCCTCGGTGAGCGGCGACGAGGGCCCGAACTCCGGGCCATCGGCGTTGAAGCAGTCCGGGATCCGCGGGTCGACCTCGCGGTTCCCGCGCGCGGGGTCGAGCAGGAACGCGGCCTCGTCGAAGCCCTCGTCGTCGTCCTGGACCGAGCCTGCCGGCTCCGGATAGGCCAGGTTGTGGACCAGGTTGCCGAAGAAGACCGAGCTCTCGATCTCGATCTCGATCTCGCCCGCCGCGTCCCGGACATCGAGCCCTGACTCGAAGCCCGTGACCACGGTATTGAGGATGCGCGCCCTCGTGCCGCGCCGGAGCAATATCCCGTATTGCTCCAGGTCCACCTCCCGGTTCTTGCCGCAGAGCGTGGCATTGTAGATGGTCGGCTCGCTCACCGGGCTGTTCGTGGTGCCGAGCGCGTCGTTGTCGCCCTCGAACCCGTTCATCTCGTCGGCGAGGGACGGCTCCTGTTGCAGGACGAGGAACTGGAGCCGGCCGCGGAATCCATTATCCCAGTCGAAGCCGTCGTCGCCGGCGTGCTGGCAGGCCAGGTACTTCGCGTCGACCGTGCCGCCGAAGAACTCGAAGCAATCGTCCGCCGTGTGGCGGACCTGGACATGGTCGACGATCGTCCCCTTGCCGACGCCGCCGAAGGTGAGCCCGTTGACCTCGTTGTTGGGCGCGATGGCGAAGCCGCTGTACTCGATGCGCACGTATTTGAGGATCCCGCTCGAGTCGTCGACGTCGTCTCCGCCGTACTCACCACCTCGATCCAGCCCCTCGATCCTGCCGCGGGTCGGGGCGCCCTCCGCGTCCCGGAGGTTGGCGGGCGCTCTCCCGAGGAGGATGACGCCGCCCCAGTCGCCCCGCTCCCTGAGGCCTTCCGGCAGCGCGCTCGTGAAGACGATCGGCTCCTCCGGCGTCCCGACGGCCACGAGCTTCGCTCCGGGCTGTATGGCCAGGATTCCTGGGCTCAGCGGATCGCTGTCGCCGAGGAGGGTCGTCCCCTTCTCGATCGTCAGCGTCGCGCCGGGCGTGACCAGCACGGTCCCCTTCAGCAGGTAGTGGCGATTGCACGTCAGCGTGAAATCCTTCGTGACGTCGCCGCTGAGCTCGGCGACGGGCTTCTCGGCGGCCTCGCAGGACGGCGCGCTGCCGCCGCCCGAGCTCGTCGCGCCGGGGCCGGGGCGCACGCACGTCGCCTGCGCCACATCGCACACGGACCCGGGAAAGCGAGCGCAATCCGCGTCCGACGCGCACTGCTCGGCGCCCCCCTCGAGCAGGACGGAGCAGGCGCCGGCGCAGGCGAGCGCGGCGAAGGGGAGCGCCGCTCGCGCGCGGCCGCGCGCGGACCGAAGCCGCTCTGGGCGTCGCGCCGGCATCAGAACGCGCCCTGGATGCGCACGCCCGCGGGCGTGAGCGTGATCGCGGCGCGGCCCGCCCGGGCGGAGCCGCGGGCGCCGCGCTCGGCCGCTGGAGCCGGCCCTCCGCGCGCGAGCGTGAGGTACAGCGACACGCCGCCCATCACGACCGCCGCCCCGGCGAGGGCGTCCGCGGCGAGCGAGAGCGCCCTGCGCCTGTCGTCGAGCGCCTCGCGCTCCTCCCTCGTCGAGCCGAACGTCTCCCGCCGGGTCGTGAGCGCGCTCGTCGTCGTGAGGGCGAGCGCGCCGCTGACCCCCGCGCCGGCCGCGAGGACGGCGGTCGCCGCCCAGGGCCACAGGGGGACCGCCGGCCCCGCGGCGGAGGCGCCGCCGCGCGCCGGAGTCGTGGACGCCCCCCGGTCGGCGGCGGGGCGCAGCGGCTCGGTGGGACGCGGGCGCGCCGGCAGATCGAACCGGATCTCGAGGTGCTCACCGCCGGCGACCTCCACGATGCGCACGGCGGACCGGCCGTCCTTCGAGGCGACCACCCTGCGCCGCCCGGAGCTGACGGGCACCGGCGCCGCGAGCGGCGTCTTGCCGATCGGCACGTCGTCGATCGCGATCTCCACGCCGTCGGCGTTCGCCGTGAGCGCGAGCGTGCCCACGCGGAGCCGGAGCCGCGCGATCTCCGCTTCCACCGCGGTCCTGCGCTCGGCCTTCAGCGCCGCGCCGCCCTGCTCGAGGTACTGCTCGAACGCGCGCAGCGCCTCGGCGTATTCGCCCAGCATGTAGTGGACCTGCGCGATGTTGTAGAGGACGCGGTAGTTCGGCGCGAGCTCGTGGGCGCGGCGGAACTCGATGAGCGCCGGGGCGAAGTCGCCTTCCTGATAGAGCACCACGCCGCGCTGGAACCTGGACGCGGCCTCGGCTTCGCTCGCGAAGACCGCCGGCGCCGCCCTCTCGCGCCCCGGCTCGGCGGCCGCGCGGCCGGCAGAGAGCGCCGCGCCGGCGGCGACGAGGAGCGCGAGCGCGCGAGGGCGAAATGGAGTCCTGACGTCGGTCATCGCGGTCCGCCGTGGAGGCTGTCGAATCCCTGAATGCGTCCGGCTCCTGACGATCGCGGCGCGGACGCCGCTCTTCGCGCCTCGGCCGAAAGCGACGGCGGGGCGATGATCTCGTCCGTACCTGAGCGTCGGAGGCAACCTCCATGGCGACTCGACTGCAGGAGCGACCATGAACGATGCGCGCGGAGAAGATGCCCTGTGATCGTGACCGTGGCGCTGCAGGCATGTTACGTGTGCTGGGCGCCCGGGGTCCGGTCGGCGAGCGCCCGCTCGACTCCAGGAGGGCCAGCGATGGCGACGCGCGAGCAGGCGGCCCCCCGGAGCCGCGCGTGTCGACGCAAGGCGTCGCGGCGCCCGGTCGCGGACGGGCCCCGTCTCGGCCGCCTGGGCGGGCGGCGGAGCACGTGAACCGCGGTCAAAATGCTTGCATCCAGCGCGCCGGAGCTGCATTGATCCGTCGATCGCCGCAGCTCACGGGGCCTCGCCCGTGCAACGTGGCGGGGCGCGGTGCGACAAGGTGGGTCAATCGCCCAGAGAGACCTCGAGTCGAGAACGAGATGGGAGATCCCAGGTGAGCACGACCCGATCGTCTCTTGGCACCCTGCTCCTCATGCTCTGTCTGGCCACGCCTGCGCTGGCCCAGGAGGCGGAGCGGAGGCCCCCCATCACGGACACGCTGAAGGAGCGCTGGGCGAAGACCCAGGGCGGCCGGTTCGCGATCGAGGTCGACGTCCTCGGCACGTCGCTCGAGGAGCGCATCCCGGGCGCGGGGGCGGCCGGGGGCGAGACCGAGGTGGTGGAGTCCAGCCGGCTCGGCATCACCATCACCGCCGCCGCGCAGTACAAGCTCTTCGCGGGCCTGCACCTCGACCTGGAGATGCCGTTCATCTACGGCGACGTCTCGGGGCGGCACTCGACCGATCTGTTCGGCGAGCGCTTCTCGAGCACCGGAGAGTACACGAGGTTTCTGCTGGGTAACCCCACGGTCGGGCTCCACTACGCCGGCAACGTGCTGGGCAGCCTCGCGCTCTTCGGCGGCGTCAGCGGGACGTTCCCGCTCCACCCGGACCCCAGCCTGGGCGTCGAGGTCCCGGCGGTGGCGAACTTCCCCGCGCGGGCCTACTTCGACGCCCAGCGCGTGCTGCTCGGGCACATGGCCTTCCGGGCGCGCATCGGCACGGAGATACGCATTGGCAAGGTGCTGTACCTCACCCACGATCTGGCGGGCCAGGTCTTCATCCCGACCGAGGACGACCGGAGCACGAAGACCGTGCTCGAGCAGGGCAACGAGGTCGAGTTTCGCCCGCTCGGGAGCTTCGGCCTCGGCATGCGTTTTCAGGCGGCGTTCCCCACGTCCTCCAGCAACTCCGCCCAGCTCGCGGCGGAGCCGTTCGTCGCCTGGGAGCCGCCCGTGAAGGGCTCCTTCACCCGCGTCGGCGCGCTGGTCGCGCTGGACGACGACCTCGGCTTTGGCCTGGATCAAGGGAAGGTCGCCACCCTCCGGGTCGCGCTCGGCAGCAAATGGTAACGGCGCGAGCCCGAGCGGGGCGAGCGCTCTCCGGCCCCGCGTCATGAGCATGGAATCGATCTCCGACATCTGGATCGGCCGTCCGCGGCCCAACCCCGCGGCCCGGCTCCGCCTCTTTTGCTTTCCGTACGCGGGCGGGAGCGCGTCGGTGTTCAGCACCTGGCCGCACCAGCTCCCTCCGCAGGTCGAGCTCTGCGCGGTCCGGCTCCCTGGCCGCGAGGCGCGCATGAGCGAGCCGCCGTTCGAGCGCCTGACGCCGCTCGTCCGGGCGCTCGCGACCGGGCTCGCGCCCTGGATGACGAGGCCGTTCGCCTTCTACGGCCACAGCCTCGGCGCGCTGGTGAGCTTCGAGCTCGCGCGGGAGCTGCGCCGCCGGGGCGCCCCGCTCCCGCGCCGCCTCCTCGTGTCCGGGCGGCGCGCGCCGCACCTGCCCATCTCCGATCCGGCGCACGACCTGCCAGATCGCGAGTTTCTCTCGTGGATCCGCGCGCTGGGCGGCACGCCCGAGGAGATCCTGCGCGAGCCGGAGCTGCTGGCGATGTTCCTGCCCATCCTGCGGGCGGACGTGGCCGTCAACGAGGCCGAGCCGTTCGTGGCCGAGCCCCCGCTCGAGTGCCCCATCTCCGCGTTCGGGGGCCTCGCGGACGACCGCGCGGGCCGCGCCGAGCTCGAGGCCTGGCGCGAGCACACCCGGGGGCCCTTCACGGTCGAGATGTTCCCCGGGGGGCACTTCTTCCTGCGGAGCGCCCGGGATCTGCTCCTGCGGTCGGTCTCGGCCCACCTCGACGACGTCCTGCGCGCGCTTCCGGCGTGACGGCCGGCGGAGCGGCGCCCCGCAGCCCGGCGCGGCGGGTGTTGAGCCCGGGGCCGGAGCCATGCAAAGAAGCAGGGCCCGCAGCGTCCACGCACCCGGAGACCCGAACGATGACCGACTTCCAGTACCAGGACATGCTGCCGCTCGGCCACGACGAGACGCCCTACCGCCTCGTCAGCCGGGACCATGTCTCCACCTTCGAGGCCGCTGGCACGACGTTCCTCAAGGTCGAGCCGGAGGGCCTCACCCTGCTCGCGCGCGAGGCGATGCGCGACATCGCCCACCTGCTCCGGCCCGGGCACCTCGCGCAGCTCGCGAGGATCCTCGGCGATCCCGGGGCCTCCTCGAACGATCGCTTCGTCGCCCTCGAGCTCCTCAAGAACGCGAACATCGCCGCGGGCGGCGTGCTCCCGTCCTGCCAGGACACCGGCACCGCCATCATCATGGGCAAGAAGGGCCAGCAGGTCTTCACGGGCGGGGGCGACGAGGCGGCGCTCGCGCGCGGCGTCTTCGACACCTACCGCGCGCAGAACCTCCGCTACTCGCAGCTCGCGCCGCTCGACATGTACCGGGAGGTGAACACGAACGACAACCTCCCGGCGCAGATCGAGATCTTCGCGACCGACGGCGACGCCTACAAGCTCCTGTTCATGGCGAAGGGCGGCGGCTCCGCGAACAAGAGCTACCTGTACCAGGAGACCAAGGCGCTCCTGAACCCCGAGAGCCTGCTCTCGTTCGTCGAGGCCAAGATCCGCGCGCTCGGCACGGCGGCGTGTCCGCCGTACCACCTCGCCATCGTCGTCGGCGGGACCTCGGCCGAGTACACGCTCAAGGTCGCGAAGCTCGCCTCGGCGCGCTACCTCGACACGCTGCCGGCCGAGGGCAACGCGCGCGGGCGCGGCTTCCGCGACCGCGAGCTCGAGCAGAAGGTGCTCGAGCTCGCGCAGCGGACCGGGATCGGCGCCCAGTTCGGGGGCAAGTACTTCTGCCACGACGTGCGGGTCATCCGCCTGCCGCGCCACGGCGCCTCGTGCCCCGTGGGCATCGCCGTGTCCTGCTCCGCGGACCGGCAGGCGCTCGGCAAGATCACGCGCGAGGGCATCTTCCTCGAGCAGCTCGAGGCCGATCCCGCGAAGTACCTGCCCGACACGACCGACGCGGAGCTCGGGGGCGAGGTCGTGAGGCTGGATCTCCGCCGCCCGATGCGCGAGATCCGGGCGGAGCTCTCGAAGTACCCCATCCGGACGCGGCTCTCGCTGACCGGGCCGATGATCGTCGCGCGCGACATCGCGCACGCGAAGATCAAGGAGCGCCTCGACCGCGGCGAGGGCATGCCGGGCTACATGCAGGAGTACATGGTCTATTACGCGGGGCCGGCCAAGACGCCGGCCGGCTACGCCTCCGGCTCGTTCGGGCCCACGACGGCGGGCCGCATGGACGCGTATGTCGACCTGTTTCAGGCGAGCGGCGGCAGCTACGTCATGCTCGCGAAGGGCAACCGCTCGCCGGCCGTGACCGCGGCCTGCAAGAAGCACGGCGGCTTCTACCTGGGCTCGATCGGCGGCCCGGCCGCGCGCCTCGCCAAGGACTGCATCAAGAAGGTCGAGGTGCTCGAGTATCCCGAGCTCGGCATGGAGGCGGTCTGGAAGATCGAGGTCGAGGATTTCCCCGCCTTCATCGTGGTCGACGACAAGGGCAACGACTTCTTCGCGGACATCAACCAACCGTCCGGCCGCAAGCTCGACGTCGCCGGCTGAGCTCCGCGCGCCGGGCCGCCCCGCCGGTACGTTGCAGGCGGATCGTGAGCGGCACAACAGGGGGGCAGGTCGGGGCGGACAGGGGGGCGGCGAGGCGGAACGGAGGCACGCGGAGCGGGCCCCGAGGACCGCGAGCACGGTCGATCGGGTGCGCGCGGACAACGAAGGATGCTCCCGCCGGAGGAGACATGATGAGAGAGCGCGCGACTGGGTAATGACGCAGTCCTCGATGGGCTGAAAGGCGCTCTTATGCACAGGGCGGAAACGAATGCCGCGTCTCCTTTGGCGCCCAACAGCCCTGTCTTCTCCGTGTACGAGGCAGCACCTTTTCGACGTATCGCCTCCTCGAGCCGCGGGCGAGACCGCCGCAAGGAGCGTCGATGCACGAGGCAGCCTGCCCGTGAGCGATGACGAGCCCTGCCGCCGCCGCCACGGATTCGCCTCTTCGCCGGCGCCGCGCGCACCGCGCGGTCGTCGCTGGAGGCGGCGCCCGGCGAGCCGACGCCATCACCGCGGCGCGGGACCCTCTCGTGAAACCACCGTGCAGAATGATGCTGTGACCGAACGCCGGGAGCCCTGCCGTGCAGCTTCTGTGTGAGTGATTACATGATGCGGCTTCGAGCCTCACCGCCGGTCACGTCCTGACATTCCGCTGCTCGACCGAGATGAAGCGTCGCGCCAGATTGCTGCGGTGCGACGATGGAGCGATGCGGCAAATGTCCCGATCTTGCCGGACGGGTTTCCGTATATAAAAGTCTTTGCAAACTCACCGTTAACGGAGTAATTAAGCTCTTATAGCGGGGGATGTCGTGAATGCAGGCGGTCAAATCATCTCTGCAAACAAGCAAGCGAGTAATAGCTTGCTTGGTAGGTACCGCCTGGTTGCAAAGTTGGGTCGCGGTGGGATGGCGGATGTGTTCCTCGCCGTCTCCCGCGGGCCGGGGTCGTTCAACAAGCTCGTTGTAGTCAAGTGCCTCCGCGTCGGGATGGCGGACGATCCGCGCTACGTCCTGATGTTCCTGGACGAGGCGAAGCTGTCGGCGCGGCTGAACCACCCGAACGTCGTCCAGACCTACGAGGTCGGGGGCGAGAGCGGCAGTTACTTCATCGTGATGGAGTACCTGGAGGGCCAGCCGCTCCGGGACATCGTGAGGGCGGTGGTGAGCGGCTGTCCTGGCGCCGCGAGCTTCACGCGCGCGACATGGATCAGGATCATCGTCGAGGCGCTGCGCGGGCTCCATTACGCGCATGAGCTCACGGATTTCGACGGCCGGCTGCTCGGCATCGTGCACCGCGACGTCTCGCCGCACAACATCTTCGTCACGTACGACGGGGTGGTGAAGATCGTCGATTTCGGCGTCGCGAAGGCGACGCTCAACGCCTCGCGGACCGAGAACGGCACGTTCAAGGGGAAGATGGCGTACGCCGCGCCCGAGCAGGCCATGGCGAGCGAGGACGTCGACCGGCGGGCCGACATCTTCGCGATCGGCATCGTGCTCTGGGAGCTCCTGGCGATGCGCCGGCTGTTCGACGGCGACCATGTCTGCGTGATGCATCAGCTGCTCACGCGGGACATCCCTCGGGTCTCGACCGTCGTGCCGGACATCGACCCGGCGCTCGATGAGATCGTGGCGCGGGCCCTCCAGCGCGACCCGGATCGGCGGTACGCCACCGCGCAGGAGATGGGCGACGCGCTGGAGAGCTACCTCGCGGCCTCGGGCGAGGACGTCCGGACGGAGCAGCTCGGCGCTCATGTGCTCGAGATGTTCGCGGAGAGCCGGGCGCTCGTGCGCCAGCAGGTCACGGCGCAGTTCGAGTACCTGACGTCGCTCGACATCACCGGCGATCTCCCTCGCCCGTCGATGGTGGGCGAGTTCCCCCGCGCCTCGATGGTGATGGGGATGAGCCGGTCGATGTGGCCCTCCACCACCGGGGCGGGGCTGCCCGTCATCAGCGACCAGAGCCACTCGGGCCCGCAGCAGCGCGAGCCGTCGGCGCCCGAGCCCGACAGCCTGGGCGCGGCGGTGGGCCGCACCTCGTCGTGGCGGCAGCGCGGGTACCTCGCCTCGGCGCTCGGCGTGGCCGCGCTGGTGGCCGCGGGCATCGGCGGGATGATTCACGGCAGCGCGCAGGAAAACGCCCACGCGCAGGCGCAGGAGCGCCTCGAGCCGCCGGTCGACCCGGCGACCCTCGGGCCGAAGGCCAAGGTGACGATCCAGAGCGACCCCTCGGACGCGTACGTGAGCTGGAACGGGAACGTGCTCGGCAAGACGCCGCTCAGCGTGGAGCTACCTCCGGGGACGCAGATCCTGGTGGTGTCCAGGGCCGGCTGTCACGATGCGACGCTGTATCTGCCGCTGTCCGCGTCAGACGTCCTCGAGCGATCGGTCACGCTTCGCCCTCACGAGAGCGGGCGACGCCCCTGAAGCAGGGCGCCCGCGCCCGGAGCGCAGCGCCGGCCGGCGGCCGTCGGGGGGCGCGCTCACTCCAGGTCGATCAGGCCGCAGCCGATGCGGCCGCCCGCGTCCGGATCGGCCGCCGCGTGCACGACGATCGAGAACTGGGTCACGTCCGTGGCGCTGGCGTCCCCGATGGTCCAGACGTCGGTCGCGCGCGTGATCGTTTGCGTGCCCTGGCCGCTCGCGTCGCAGGTGAAGCTGCCGAGCCCTTCCCCGTTGGGGATCCAGTGGCCGCCTGCGGCGTCCCCGTTCTCATCGCAGCTCTTGTTCGCGTGGAGATGAGCGGAGTGCTCGCCAGCAGGGCAGCCCTCCAGCGTGATGGTGAGCGTCACCTCGTCTCCGGTCTGCGTGAAGGTCGCCGTGCCGCTCAGCGGGCTGGAGTTCATCCCCTGGATCTGCGCCTCGGCGCGCGCGGGGGTCGTGGTCGATT
Source organism: Sorangium sp. So ce1036 (assembly GCF_051369805.1). Taxonomy (NCBI): domain Bacteria; kingdom Pseudomonadati; phylum Myxococcota; order Polyangiales; family Polyangiaceae; genus Sorangium; species Sorangium sp. So ce1036. Next base: position 9,160,063 of record NZ_JBBMOX010000001.1, on the reverse strand, counting down.
CAGAGGGCGATTCGCCGTCGTCGCCGCAGGCCGACAGCAGAGCACCGGCGCCAAGGGCCACCAAAGAGAGCTTCAACCACCGTGACATGAGTGTCCTTTCCTGGCGCGATCCGAGCGGACAGAGAGTTGTCGCTGGACGCGTCCAAGCGTTCCAGGGCACGAGTACGTCCCAGCGTCGCGTACGTCAAACGAACCCCGGCAGGAAATCACGTCCGGTGATGCGGCCTACTGTTGTCTTATGTCTAAGGCGTAAAGTGGGGGCGCAGTTCTCTTCCGGTGCGAGGTGCGCTGTAAGCAAGGTCACGGTTCGACGCTCTATGAGCGCCTTCCCGTCTTCGTGGGAAACAACGATGGGCAGCCCGTCGATTCCGCCCTGGCGGCGAGGCGACCGTATTCTCGACCGAGCCAGTGGAGAAAATCCTGATTCCATGGGGGGCCGTCGGGCCAGGCGGCGCGGATGCGGTCGGCGAGCTCGAGGTCCCAGTTGCCGTAGAGGTCCACGAGCGCGTCGTGCGCCTTTCGGCCGGCCAGCGCGGCTGCGTCGCCGCGGGGCTCGCCGCCGTGCGCGAAGGCATCATCGCAGATGTAGTAATTGCAGGTCGCCGCGCGCCGCCACGGTGGGATGGTGCAGCCCTCGGGACCGTGAAAAGCGCACCTCTTTGGCGGCGCTTGGCCGTCGCTCCCCTGCGGCGCGACGCGGAGGATGAGCAGGCCGCGCGGGCCGGCGCGCAAGGTGCCTGCCGCCATCTGCTCGAGCAGCCAGCCTGCGCCGCCCAGCGACACGATCCTTCCGATGTCCGACCACTCGACGCCCGGCGGGCTCGCGCAGCAGCCGGTCGGCCCCTGCGGACACGCGCCGCACAACGTCGAGTGTAGCCGCGTGTGCGCGCCCGCGAGCTCCAGCCGGATCATCGCTCCACCGACGCTGGAGGATACCGGTGCGTCCCGCGTCGTCCAGCGCCGGCCTCGCCTCCGCCGCCGGGATTGCGCGGAGCGCGCCGCGGGGACGGAGCTTGCATCCAGGGAGGCCACCATGGATAAGAAGCAGAATGGCCGCCAGGCGGGCTCGAGCGAGGTGAACGGCCTGGTCCGGCGCAACATCGAGACCCTCACCACCGTCCGCGGGGAGCTGGAGAGGCAGAAGAGCCGTCAAGAGCTGATCGCCGACGCGATCACCCGCTTCGCGGGGAGCATGACGTTCGTCTATATCCATGCCCTCCTGGTCGGCGGCTGGATCCTCGTGAACCTGGGCGTCGTCCCCGCGATCCGGCCGTTCGACCCCTTCCCGTTCGTGATGCTGGCGATGATCGCATCGGTCGAGGCGATCTTCCTGTCCACCTTCGTGCTCATCAGCCAGAACCGGATGCAGGCGCTCGCGGACAAGAGGGCTGATCTGGATCTTCAGGTCAACCTCCTCGCCGAGCACGAGATCACGCGCCTGATCGGCCTCGTGGACGGTATCGCCCGCCGCCTCGGCGTCACCGACGGACCCGACCAGAGCCTGGAGGAGCTGAAGAAGGATGTCCGGCCGGAGGAGGTGCTCGAGGAGATCGACCGGGCCGAGCGCGAGAGGCCCCCTGCTACGTGAAGGGCGTGGACCTTTCTACCACACCCCCCTCACCGCGACGCCGTTGCCCGACGCGACGATCTCCGCGCGCTCCTGCGTGATTAGAAGGGCCAAGGCAATGCAAGGTCCCAAGCTGCCTCGCCATATACCGCTCACTGGATGAGGCCTCCTGACCGAGGTGCAGGTCGACCGCGCTCCCGAGGCTGCCCTGCGTCGGCGCAGGCCGGCGGCCTAGCAGAGACAGCCGTCCTGATGGCGGCGGGGAGGGGAGGGGAAGAGCCGGGTTTCTGATCACGCCCGAGGCGCGATCAGCTGCTCCAGCCCGCGCAGCGGGATGTCCAGCCAGTCAGGCCGGTTGTTGAGCTCGTAGCCGACCTCGTAGATGCACTTCTCGAGCATGTAGAAGTCGAGCAGAAGCACCGTGTCCGCGTCGCTGGCCGGCACGATCGGCGCCGTCTCGTCGGCCCGCGTCTCCGCCGTCGCATGGGCGCGCGTGACCGTCTCCACGTACCCCGCGAGGTAGCTCGCGGAGATCCAGGCCACCCAGGCGTCGGTCCACGGCTTGAGCGCGGCGACGTCCTCGGGCCGGAGGCGCCCGTCCCGGAGCGCCGACGCGCCGGCGTAGTCGAACGAGCGCAGCATCCCCGACACGTCCCGGAGGGGGCATCGCTTGTAGCGGCGCTCGATGAGCGGCCTCGCCGGCTCCCCCTCGAAATCGATCAGGATGAAATCATCGCCCGTCGAGAGCACCTGGCCGAGGTGGAAGTCGCCGTGCGACCGGATGCGGGTGACGTCGAACTTCCTCGACAAGATCTGCTGGAGCTTCGCGTCGATCTCGGCCTCGCGCTGGAGCATCGCCGCCGCGTGCTCGCGCACGCCGTCGGGGAGCGCGCGCTCGCGCTTCCGGAGCAGCCCGAAGGTGCGCGCCAGCATGCCGTGCGCCGACTGGAACAGCGACTGCTGGTGCAGCGTCGTGAACGGCTGCTGCCCGAACGCGGGATCCTTGCTCGGCCCCGCCAGCGTGAGGTGGAGCTGCGCCGTGCGCTCGCCGAGCAGCCGCATCCTGACGAGGTCGTTCCCCATCAGCTGGGTCACCAGCGCAGGCGGCGTCACGCGCGAGGCGTCGAGGATCGTGCCGGCCGGCATCGGCGGCGCGCTCGCCTTCACGGACTCCTCGTCGGCGAGCACCCGCTCGAAATAGCGGTTCAGCGACTCGAGCGTGCTCGTCCACGCGTCGCTCTGGCTCGGCACGTACTCCTGGAGCATCGCCACCGCGGTCGACTCGCGGCCGCGGCCCTGGTACTCCAGCGCCCCGGCGAGCCGCGGCGTGAAGGCGAACTCCTGCTCCGTCAGGAACTTGCCGATCTCGAGCTCCGGGTTGATGCCCTCTTCCACCTGCCGGAACACCTTGAGGAGCAGCTTGTCGCCGTAGATGATCGTCGTGTTGCTCTGCTCGCTCTCGGAGATGCGCGCCAGGAGCTCGCCCTCCGCGCCGAGCGTCTCGAGGTCGAGGAGCGGCAACGCGTGGAGCTCGCCGGCTTTGCCCGTCGCGACCGCGCGCGTCCGGATCGCGGTGAGGAGCAGCGCGGCGAACTCCGGGGTCGCCAGCGCGTCGTGCAGGATCCCCTCCGGGGCCGCCGCCTGCTCCGGCTCCGGGTCGCGCACCGTGACCTCCGCGATCACCGCGTTGCGCCAGCGCGTCGCGAGCTCCCGCGCGCGATCGCCCGCGGCGAAGCCGACGGGGACGACGTAGGTCTCCGGCATGCCGTCCGTGTACTCGATGCGCACGAGCAGGAGGTAGTGCTCCGCCGGCGACCGCTCGTCGCGCGCGAGCGGGATGACGTCCGCGATCGTCGTGGTGCGCCGGGTCCGCGCCTTGCCGCGGAACCACCGCCGGGCCGTGATGAACTTCGCGAGCGCCGGCTCGAGCGCCTTGCGCCCCTCGGTCGAGAGGAGCGCCCGCCACGAGCCCTTCGCCGAGAGCGAGGGCGCCGCCTGGCTGTCGCCGATGGCCACCGGCGTCGTCGGCTCCAGCGCGAACCAGAAGAAGTCGTACCGCCCGAGCGACAGGGGGTAGCAGCGGCTCGTGATCTCCGGGAAGCGGTTCCTGCCGAACAGCTCGACGGGCACCATGCCCGCGAAGCGCGTGAGGTCGAGCTCGACGTGCTGCGCGTACCGCGAGAGGTTCGCCACGACGAGCACCCGCTCGTCGCCGTACGCGCGGATGAACGCGAGCACCTTGCTGTTGTCCGGGTGCAGGAACTCGATGGTCCCGCGGCCAAGCACCTTGTTCTGCTTGCGCAGGGTGATGAGCCGCTTCATCCACCAGAGGAGCGAGGACGGGTTCTGCTGCTGCGCCTCGACGTTGATCGCCTCGTAGTGGTACTCGGGGTCGATGATGATCGGCAGGTACAGCTTCTGCGGGTTCGCCCTGGAGAAGCCGGCGTTCCGGTCGGCGCTCCACTGCATCGGCGTGCGCACGCCGTCGCGATCGCCGAGGTAGATGTTGTCGCCCATCCCGATCTCGTCGCCGTAATAGAGGACGGGCGTCCCTGGCAGCGAGAAGAGCAGCGCGTTCATCAGCTCGATCCTGCGCCGCGTCTTCATGAGCGGGGCGAGCCGGCGGCGGATGCCCAGGTTGATGCGCGCCGTGTGCTCCTGCGCGTAGACGCGGTACATGTAGTCCCGGTCCTCGTCTGTCACCATCTCGAGCGTCAGCTCGTCGTGGTTCCGGAGGAACGTCGCCCACTGGCAGGTATCGTGGACCACCGGCGTCTGCTTCAGGATGTTGACGATCGGGAAGCTGTCCTCGAGCTCGACCGCCATGAACATCCTGGGCATGAGCGGGAAATGGAAGTTCATGTGGCACTCGTCGCCCTGCCCGAAGTACGCCGCGGCGTCGGCCGGCCACTGGTTCGCCTCCGCGAGGAGCATGCGGTCGGCGAAGTTCGCGTCGATGTGGCGCCTCAGCTTCCGCAGGAACTCGTGGGTCTCCGGCAGGTTCTCGCAGTTCGTCCCGTCGCGCTCGTAGAGGTACGGCACGGCGTCGAGCCGGAGCCCGTCGACCCCCATCTCCAGCCAGAAGTCGACCACCTTGAACACGGCGGCGTGCACGTCGGGGTTCTCGAAGTTGAGATCGGGCTGGTGGGAGTAGAAGCGGTGCCAGTAATAGGCGTTGGCCACCGGGTCCCAGGCCCAGTTCGACGTCTCGAAGTCCTTGAAGATGATCCGGGCGTCCTTGTAGCGGTGCGGCGTGTCGCTCCACACGTAGAAGTCGCGCCAGCGCGAGCCCTTGGGCGCGGTCCGCGCCCGCTGGAACCACTCGTGCTCGTTCGAGGTGTGGTTGATGACGAGCTCGGTGATGACCCGGAGGTCGCGGCGGTGCGCCTCGCGGAGCAGGCGGGCGAACTCACGCCGGGTCCCGTAAACCGGGTTGATGTTCGTGTAGTCGGCGATGTCGTATCCGCCGTCCCGCAGCGGCGAGGGATAAAAGGGCAGGAGCCAGATCGCGGTGACGCCGAGATCCTGGAGATAGTCGAGCTTGTCGATGAGCCCCTCGAAGTCGCCGATGCCGTCGGCGTTCGAGTCGCTGAACGCGCGGACATGGACCTCGTAGATGATGGCGTCCTTGTACCAGAGGGCGCTTCCTTCGGCGGGAGGGGGCTTCTGATCCTGGCTCATGGCTTCTCCGACGTTTGCACGCTGTCCGCGCGACGACGCCGGGCGCAACGAACTCAGCGGTGACGGGCCCCTCGCGGCATGAGCGCGCCGCCCGGGCCGGTGGAGGCCAGGAGGCGAGACACGCTGCGGAGGTCCACCACGGGGCGCGCACCGCCGTCCGACGCAGCCGACGCGGGCCACGGATATGGCTTAACTACCTGGAAATGCAAGACCGAACGCGGCTCAATCTCGGATAGCACGCCCCGCGCGCAGCGCAAAGCGGCGCGGCGGCCCCGGGCGACGCCGCGCCCTGTCAAGTTCGATGCGTGGCGACCTCGGCTCCCACGTCGAACCTCAGCCGGTGTAAAAGGCCCCGGCACCTCGTGACGTGATCGGGCGAGCTCATGCCCATTGTAAGGAGCGTTCTCTCATGATGCGTGTCTTCCACGTACTCTCGCTCTCCCTGGCCGTCCTCGGAGCGCTCGCGTGCTCGTCGACCCCGGAGTCGACGACACCGGACCCGTCCAATCCGTGCCCGCCGGGCCAGTGGTGCGCCTCGGCCGTGCCGACGACGCCCGCGCCGGTGACGCCGACCGCCACCGCCGCCACCCCGGCGTCCGCGGGCACCGCCGCCACGCCGATCGCGCCCATCGCCGCGGCCGCCGTCACGCCGATCCTGCAGGGAATGGGCTCGACGGAGGCTCCGGGGATGAAGGCGGACGGCGGGCCGTTCGCGGGGCAGTTCCAGGAAGGGCAGTCGCTCGAGCAGCCGTTCAACATCTCGCCCGGCAAGTGCTACGCGGTCGTCGGCGTCGGCCTCGGGATCCAGGAGCTCGATATCCAGCTCGCCGTGCAGCCCGCGCCGGGGCTGCCGGCCATGGTCCTCGCGCAGGACAGCACCACCGGCGCCGCGGCCACGCTCGGCGGCAAGGCCTCCGGCTGCTGGAAGAACCCGACGCCGCTCGGCGGCCAGGGCAAGGTGATCCTCAAGGCGACGAAGGGCGCGGGGCTCGCGGCCGCGCAGGTCTTCTCCAAGTAATCCCCCGCGCGCCGGAGGCGCCCGTCGCGCCTCCGGCGCGGGCGGCGCGCGCGATCCCGCCGGTGCTCGATCGGCTCGCGCGACGGCCCCTCCGGCGAGCGCCCAGCGTGCCCCACCGCCCGGCCGCGGGGCCTCAGCGGATGTTGAAGTCGAGGGTCATCAGCTGGCCGCCGCGCTCGATGGCGACGGACAGGTGGTTCGCGGTCCGGAGCCGCGCGTAGGCCTCCAGCGCCTTCTGCGGATCGGTGAGGTCGAAGCCGTTGATCGACCGGAGCGAGTCTCCGCTCTCGAGCCCGAGCGTCTCGAGCAGCGAGCCCCGCTTGATCTTGAGCTTCAGCCCGACGACCTGATCCCCTCGCCGCTCCGGGATCACCCGGGCCGAGCGCATGAGGAGCGCCTGCTGCTCGAGGATCTGGTCGACCGCCGCCCGGTCGACGGTGAACTCCGTGGCGCTCACCCGCCGGATGCGCGCGGCGATCTCGGGCGGCAGCGTGTTCATCGCGGCGTCGCCGCCGACCGGCTTCGCCTGCGGCCGGGGCCCGGGCTCGGGCGCCGGGGGATCCCCGGTCGTTCCGATCCGCATCTGGCAGCGCGCGCCGCCCGAGACGAGCCAGACGCGGTCCCAGTCGATCCGCGCAAGGGTGCCCAGCGCTGTGTCGCCGCCGAGCCGCCGGAGCTGCGTCTGTCCGTCGGGCCCCTCGATCACGGCGAACGACCACGCGGCGTCCTCCGCCGCCGCGATGAGCACCACGCGCCCGGCGTCGCAGATCGGATCGCGGTGCGGATCGCCGTGCGCCGCGGACGCGCTCTCCTCGGGGGCGTCGCCCGGCGCCGGGAGGAGCGTCCCGGTCACCGAGTCGAACGGGTTGCGCCGCAGGATCGCCTCGGCGCTCGTCGCGTGGAGGCCGTCGTGCGCCGCCGCGCCGAGCGCCGCGTGCGGCAGCGGCGCGGGCCGCGTGGCGCCGTCCGGAATGATCGTCCTGCCGATCAGGTGCGATACCCCCGCCGCCTGGAAATAGGCTGCGATCGCGATCATCGTACCCGCGATCCACCGGAATTGATGCTTGACGGCCGCATCCAGGTCCACGGGTCCTGCTCTTTCTCGGGAGCGCGCGCGCCCCCCCCGTGCCCGCGGTGAGCTCCGGGCGCGCGCCGACGTGGAGGCGACCGTGCACGATGTCGCCACCGCCCCCCTTTCAGGACGCGTCAGCATCGTGCGTGCCGGCCCGCCGCGCGGGGGCGCCCGCGCGAGCGCGCCTCGACCGAGGCGGATCGGCGCGCCGGCGAGCGCGGCGCGCTAGCGAGCGCGGCGCGCTAGCGAGCGCGGCGCGCCTGCAGAGGTGGTGAGCTCGGTGGGGGAGGGGAGGGCCTGGACTGCGTCAGTCCGCGAGCGGCGCGCTCAGGGCTTCTTCTCGGGGGCCTTCGCGGGCTCGCCTCTTCCGCGACGGTACACCCAGGCGGCGAGGATCTTCCGGTCGTTCGCGGAGAGCTTCTCCTCGAACGCCGGCATGTGACCTTCCAGGTCCTTCGACATCGCCGCCGGCGGGTAGGCCTTGCCGCTGCCGGGGTTCGTGATCTGGGCCTCGATCCACGCGACCGAGGCCCAGCCCCGGAGCTCGGGGGCGGCCGATTCGTCGTCGTCGGTCTTGCCGTCGAGGCGGTGGCAGCTCGTGCACCGCTGCCGGACGAGCTTCTCGCCCGCCGCCGAGCCCTGCTCCCCGCGCGCCTGCGCCTCCAGGAACGTGGCGATCGCGTCCAGGTCGGCCTCCTTCATCGCCGTGAACATCTCCGCCGCCTCCGGATCCGCGGGCGGCTTGACCATCGACGGCATCATCTCCTTGAACGGGGTCTTGCCGAAGAGGTGGTCGGCGTCGGGGTCCTTCATGACCTCGAGCGCCCACGCCTTGGTCCCGAACCCGGTGAGATCCGGCGCCGTCTGCTTGTCCTTGGGCGGCCCGAGGTCGCCCAGCCGATGGCAGCTCGCGCACTCCTTCTTGTAGAGGTCCTCGCCGCGCGTCTCCGGATCGTTGCGGAGCATCGCGAGCGCGCCCTCGGGCGGGACCCCCTGCTTGAACAGCGCGAGCGCGCGCTCGGTCCGCTCGGAGGCGGCCGCCTGCGCGCGCTGGAAGTCCTCGTCCCGCGCGTCCACGATGAACGACTTCGCCGTCAGCCCGGCGGCGGCGAGGCCGATCACGAACAGCGGCGCGAGCGCCGGCAGCCGGGCCCGCAGCGGGCCGGGCTTCTTGTCGAGGAACGGGAGCAGGGCGAGGTAGAGCGCGCACACGCCCGGGACGCCGACCGTGGCGATGAGCTCCAGCGAGCCCGGGAAGAACTTGCGCAGCTCGAAGAGCGCGCGGAAGTACCACGCCGGGCGGGCGGAGTAGTCGCTGATCGGGTCGGCGGGCGACTCGAGCGGCGCGCCGTGCTCCACGGCCGCGAGGTCGAACAGGACGACGAGCGTGACCGCCGCCACGAGCAGGATCATCCCGAGCTGCTTCGGGTAGAAGCGATCCGCCCTGGCGGGGTCGGCGCCGGGGGGCGGCGCGAAGCCGTGCCTGCGGAGCTGCGCGAAGCTCGCGGCGAGCAGCAAGGCCGTGATCGCCGGCAGCACGAAGACGTGCGCGCTGTAGAGCCGCGTCACGGTCATGTGACCGAGCGCGGGGCCGCCGACGAGGAGCTGCTGCACGAACGACCCGACGACGGGGATGGTGCCCGCGATGCCGGTCTCGACGCGCGCGCCCCAGTAGCCGTCCTGGTCCCACGGGAGCGGGTTGCCGGTGAAGGCGAAGCCGAGGAGCACCCCGAGCAGGCCGAGCGCGAGGAACCAGCTCACCTCGCGCGGCTTCCGGTACGCGCCGTGGATCGCCATCCGGCCCACGTGGATCGCCACCAGGACGATGAGCGCCTGCGCGCCGAAGTAGTGGAGCCCCCGGACGAGCCAGCCGGCGCTCATCGTGTAGTTGATATGCGCGACGCTCGACCAGGCCGTGGTCGCGCTCGGGGCGTAGGCCGACATGAGCAGCACCCCGGTGACGGCCTCCACGAGCAAGAGCAGCGCGATCGCGCCCCCCCAGACGTGGGCCAGGCGCGCGCCGCCGGGGACGGGCTCGTCGAGCAGGCGGCGGAGCGGCTCGCGGTAGCCGATGCGTTCGTCCAGCCAGTCGCCGAGGCTCACCCTGCAATCTCCTGGAGCTCGGCGATCCCGTCGCGGTAACGCCGGAAGTCGACCTCGACCCACCCGTCCACGACGCGCGTCGCGAGCGGGTCCATGGGGCGCGGGGACGGCCCCGTCTCGGGCACGCCCGACAGGGCGAAGCGCGACGCGTGGCACGGGCAGTTGAAGCTCTTCTTGTCGTCGTTGAGATCGATCGCGCAGCCGAGGTGGGGGCAGGTGGCGCTCATCGCGCGGACCTTCTCGCCCTCGCGGAGGATCCAGACCGAGCCGAGCAGCTGGTCCTTCGCGACCGTGAACGCGTCGCGCTCGTCGCCGATCACCTGGAGGCGCCGCGGCTCGCCCGCCGGGAGGTCGTCGAGCCGCGCGATCCGGACCCAGCGCTCGCGCCCGCCCCCGGCGCCGGCGCCGCCGGAGGTGGAGCCGGCGAGGAAGCTCGCCGCCGGGACCGCGATCGCGCCGGCGTAGGCCAGGCCGCCGATCGCCACGAGCGCCTTGAGGGCGCCGCGCCGCTCTCCGGGGGGCGCGCCGGGAGACGGCGCGCCGGCGCTCGCGGGCGCCCCGGGGTCTTGCGGCAATCCATATCCGAGGTACCCGCTGGCACCAGGTTCCTTTTGCGTCGGCTCTGCCATCTCGTAGGCTCTCCCTCGCTCGCGCCGTTGTCCTGGCGCCCCTCGGCTTCGGCCCGGCCTCTGGACGACCGAAGCGGACCCAGCATAGCGAAAAGACGGGCGTAACGTTGAATCCTCGCCATCGCGCACACCGGGGCGGTCGCGTCGTCGCCGACTCGACCGCACGCCACGCGTCAGATTCCCGGGGACCGCTCGTTCGATCCATGACGGCTGTGCTCGTCGCGCTCGGGGCCTCCGCGTGCGCTGCTTCGCGTCAGCCGCCCGCGTGCACGCGCCCGGACCTCGGCGGGTGCGCCATCGAGGACGTCTCCTTCGACGGGACGCAGGTCATCCGCGGCGACGAGCTCGCCGAGCGGATCGCGACGGCCGAGAGCTCGCACCTGCTCGGCGGCGCGCTGGAGCCGGTGCCCATCCTGAGCATCTGGGACGCCCTCACGGTCGAGTACGAGCGGTTCGACCGGTTCGTCCTGGAGCGGGACCTGGCCCGCATCGAGCGGTACTACCGCGCGCGCGGGTTCTACGACGCGCGCGTGCGCGCGGCGCGGGTGCGGCGCACGGGCGGCCCTGGCAAGGAGGGGCGCGTGCGGGTGCGCATCGTCGTCTCCGAGGGGGCGCCGGTGAAGATCGCGTCGGTCGACCTGGCGTGGCGGGACTGGACCCTGGAGCGGGGCAAGGACGTCACGGGGCCGGCGACGGAGGCCAGGAACGCGCTCAGGATCGGCGCGCGCCTGGACGAGGCTCGGTACGAGGAGATCAAGAAGAGGCTGCTCCGGGTGCTGACGGATCGCGGCTTCGCGTACGCGACCGTCGAGGGGCACGTCGACGTGGACCTGGTGAAGCACGAGGCGCGGGTCCGCTACACCATCGAGCTCGGCCCCGAGTGCACGTTCGGCGAGATCAAGCTGGAAGGACTCGGCGAGCTGCCCGAGGGGCCCCTGCGGACGGCGATCGGCATCAAGAAGGGCGATCGCTTCTCGACCGAGGCGCTCGCCGAGGCGGAGCAGGCGCTCGCCGACTTCGGCGTGTTCGGCGCCGTCGCGGTGAAGCCCGAGCTCGCGCCGGACGGGCAGCCGCGGGCCCCGGTCGTCCCGGTGACCTTCTCCCTCGAGCCCGCCGCGCTCCGCGCCGTGAGGCTCGGCGGCGGCGCCGAGATCGGCTCGCGCGTCGAGGCGCACCTCGTGGCCGGGTGGGAGGACCGGAACTTCCTCGGCGGCCTGCGGCGCTTCTCCATCGAGGGGCGGCCGGGGCTGGTCTTCTACCCGACGGAGTTCTCGACGCTGTTCAGCGAGGCGCCGGAGCGTGTCTTGCCGGAGATCCAGCTCCGATCCGAGCTCCGCCAGCCGGCGGCGTTCGAGCGGCGCACGACGGCGGTGCTCCGCGGCGCGTTCAATCTCTACTGTCGGCAGGCCGGCCGCTGCACCGCGGCGAACGAGGCGCCGAGCCGCCAGGGAGGCCCCGGCAGCCCAGGGCAGGCCGGCGAGGAGACCCCTCGGAGCGGCCAGGCGAGCGACGACCTCATCCTGGGCTACCGCGAGTACGTCGGGTCCATCGGCCTGGAGCGGCCGTTCCTGAAGAGCGATCTCAAGGTCGCCCTCCTCTACAACGTCCAGCTGAACAGCCCGTTCGCCTACCGGGGGAGCCTGGCGCCGGAGGCGCGGTCCCTGTTCATCCCCTATCTCCAGGCGCTCGTCTCCTACGATCGCCGCCGGAACCGGGCGGGGAAGCCCGACAGCGTCACCCCCCACCACGGCTTCTACGTCGCGATGGACGCGCAGATGGCCGGCTACCTGCGGGCCGACACGCTGCTGGCGGGCGCGCTGACCGAGCGGCTCGTCGACGCGCGCGACATCCGCCTCCAGCCCGAGTTTCGCGGCTACCTCCCGGTCGCGCGGCGGGTGACGCTCGCCTTCCGCCTGCTGACGGGGGTCCTGCTCCCGAGCAACTACGACCCGTACTGCGGCGACGACACGGGGGACGCGAGCGAGCGCTGCAACGACCGGCTGGACGAGGCGCTCCAGCTGATGCAGTTCCGCGGGTTCTTCAGCGGGGGCGCGACCAGCAACCGCGGGTACGGCTTCAACGAGGTCGGCCCGCACGGCCATGTCCCGAGCCTGACGGGCGAGCGAGGCGCGGAGGTCCCCACCGGCGGCCGGCTGCTCTGGGAGACGAGCCTGGAGCTCCGGCTGCGGCTCGGCGAGAGCTTCGGCACGGCGATCTTCGCCGATGCGGGGGACGTCACCCGGGAGCTCTCGCTGTTCCGCGACCCCGGCCCGCAGCGCATCCACCTCTCGGCGGGCGTCGGGCTGCGTTACGAGACGCCGGTCGGCCCGCTGCGCCTCGACGTCGGCTACCGCGTCCCGTGCATGCAGGTGCTCGGGGTGTGCGACGTCGAGGACGTGGACGCGTTCCGGGACGAGAACCCGGGCAAGCTGTTCGGCGTGCTGCCCGTCGCCGTGAACCTGGCGATCGGCGAGGCGTTCTGAGGTGGGCTCGGGGTGGAGTCGGCGACCCAGCGGCCGCGGGCGGGAGCGCGGCCCGCGCCGCGCACAGGGGGCTCAGCCCTCTTCTTCTTCGGCGTTCCAGGCGGAGAGCGCGGTCATGCCGATGGCGACGGCGCACCCGCCGCACAGGGCGGGCTCCTCGAACCGGAGCTCGTCGCCGCGCGACCACATGTAGAGGCCGCGCCCCGCGGGCTCTCCGTCGATGGCGGAGTCGCACACGTCGCAGCGGAGCTCGGTTGAACCTGAGGCCGCCTGGCGCGCGCGCAGGGCGCTGTCGGCGACAGCATCGGCCGAGATCGAGATCGGGTGAGCCAGCATCCGCGTGAGCCGGTGATCCGCATCCGCGGTCCCCTCCGGCGTAGGGCGGGGATCCAGGTTCGCGGTCCCCTTCAGAGCGCCTTCAAACACATCCACCTCCGGCGGCTGGGCCGAATCTAGCTCAGGCCGAGACGGGACGCACGAGAAGGCTGCGCCTGATCTGCGTCAGGCTTATTCCAAGGCGAGGGTGTGGGCGAGCGCGCAGGGCCGCGCGCCACGGAGGCCCGTGGCGCGGCGGCGATCCGCGCATTCGCGGCGGGGCGGGACAGGCTGGAAGGGGGCTAGCTCGCGTCGGCGCTGGCGCCGCTCTCGGACGCGGCCGCGGCGGGGCGGGCGGCCTCGGGCGACGCGGCCGTCCGGCCGGCGGCCGGGCGGTCGAGGCCGCAGCTCTCCTCGAGCAGCTCGACCACGTCGAGCTGACGGATCGACTCTTCCTTGGACTGATCCTTCAGGCCGTCGGTGATCATCGTCTGGCAGAACGGGCAGGCGGTCGCGATGGTCTTCGCCTCGGTCTGGAGGAGCTGCAGCGTCCGCTTGACGTTCACGCGGTCCTTGTTCTGCTCCTCCATCCACATCTGCGCGCCGCCGGCGCCGCAGCAGAGGCCCTTCTGCCGGTTCCACCCCTCGGCCTCGACGAGCTCCACGCCGGGGATGCGCTTCAGGATGTCGCGCGGCTGCTCGTACACATCGTTGTAGCGGCCGAGGTAGCAGGAGTCGTGGAAGACCACCTTGCCCTCGACCCGCTCCCGGGGGACGAGCTTCTTCTCGGCGACCAGGCCGAGCAGGAAGTCGGTGTGGTGCACGACCTCGAACTTCGCGCCGAAGTCGGGGTACTCGTTGGCGAGCGTGTTGAAGCAGTGGGGGCAGGTCGTGACGATCTTCCGGATGCCCCCCTGCTCCTTGTAGCCGTTCAGGGTCGCGGCGTTCTGCTCGGCGAGCATCGCGAAGAGGTACTCGTTCCCCGCGCGGCGCGCCGGGTCGCCGGTGCAGGTCTCCTCCTGGCCCAGGATCGCGAAGTCCACGCCGGCGGCCTTCAGGAGCCTGGCGGTCGAGCGGGCGATCTTCTTCGCGCGATCGTCGTAGCTCGCCGCGCAGCCGACCCAGTAGAGCACGGGCGCCTGCGGGTTCTCGGCCATGGTCGGGACGCCGAGCCCCTCGGCCCAGTTGCCGCGGTCGATGCGCGCGAGGTTCCAGGGATTGCCGTTGACCTCCATCGCCTGGAACGGGTTCCCGAGCTCGGCGGGGAACTCGCCCTTCACGAGCACCAGGTTGCGGCGCATCGAGACGATCTTGTCGACGTAGCTGATCATCACCGGGCACTGCTCCTCGCACGCGCGGCACGTCGTGCAGGCCCAGAGCACGTCCGGGTGGATGACGTTCGGCACGAGATCGACCGGCTTGTACGCGGCCTCGGCGGCCGGCGCCGGGTTCTCCGCGGACGCCTCCGCGTGCCCGGACCCGTCCTGCTCCGCGGCGCCCTGCCCCGGATCCCCGTCGTGCGCGTTCGCCTGCGCCTGGCCGCCGTCGGCGAGGCCCCTCGGCCCGCCGGGCCGGTTGATGAACTCGCCCTCCCGGCCGTACAGGTGGTCGCGCAGATCGAGCGTGAACTGCTTGGGGCTCAGGATCTTGCCGGTCTTGTGGGCCGGGCAGTTGTCGGTGCAGCGGCCGCACTCGGTGCACGTGTAGAAGTCGAGGATCGCCTTCCAGGTGACGTCCTCGATGCGGGCGATGCCGACGGGCTCGGCCGTGTCGGGCTCCTCGGCGGCCTTCATCACCATCTCGCCGATCGCCTCGGCGCTCGGCGCGACGAGCGGAAGCCGGCCGCGCGGGTCGAGGTTGCGCGCGAAGACGTTCGGGATCGCCGTGATGATGTGGAAGTGCTTCGAGTGCGGCAGCAGGTTCAGGAACACGAGCACCAGCGTGACGTGCGTCCAGAACCCGACGTGCGCGAGGACGACGAGGGCCCCCGGGCTCACGCCGGCCAGGAGGACGCCGAACAGCGAGCCCGCCGGGGCGGGGAACGGCTGCCAGCGGAGCGCCGCGGGGTCCGCGGGGACGCCCGCGAACGGGGCGGTGACGGTGGCGATGCGCTCGCAGAGCTTCGCGTCGTCGGGGCCGCACGACATCGTGGACCACTTGTGGTGCAGCGCCAGCGCGGCGCCGTCATAGAGCATGTCGGCCACCATCATCGTGAGGATGATGCCGAGGATGATCAGCCCCTCGACGGACAGCGTCATGCGCCGCTCGCGCCGGATCGCCCGGTAATAGATGAACACGAGCGCGCCGAGGACGACCAGCGTGGCCATGACGTCCTTCAGGAACTCGTAGATGCCGCCGAGCGGCACCGCGCCGAGGCCCGGCAGGCGCACGGGCTCATGCCCGAGGATCCAGAGGTCGAACGACGGGTCGAACCCGCGCCCCCACAGGATCAGCGTCCGGAGCAGGAGAACCAGGAAGCCGAGGAAGATGAGCTTGTGAGCGAGCCCGGCCAGCGGGTAGTACTTCATCTTCCGCTGCCGGAAGGCGTACTCCCAGGTGCCCTTGAGCCGTTCGCCGATCCGGTCGAGCCGGTTCTCCCCGCGCCCGACCTTGAGGAGCTGCCAACGCCGGTTGGCGCTCCACGCAAAGGCGGCGAAGAGGCCGACGAGCAATGTGAGCATCCAGGTGGGATTCATTCGCGGGAGGTCTCCGGGTGTAAAATGGCCATGTCTTTTAAGGTGGGGGGCTGGCGGACGTCAACCGCGCGGCGACGCCCGCGTGCGCGGCGCACGACGGTCGGGGCACGCTCGCCGGAGCCCATTCTTGCAAGGGCGGATGCATTGGTGTGCGGGAGGTGTGATCGCCGGCTGCCGAGCGCTCGCCCTGGCTGACGCTAGAGCGTGAACTCGATGCTCTTCTCCTCGGCCGCGGCCGAAGGGGACAGGTCGAGCGCCATACCGTACGAGCGATGGCCGACCCGCGCGCTCAGGTTGACGCGGATGGGGGCGGCCTCGCCGTTCAGCTTCTCGAGCCGCACGACGACCCGGTACCGGCCCCGGGCGGGCTCGCCCTCGGTGAGATAGACATTTTCCACATTCTGGTCCTGGCACTCGCCGCTCGCGCGCGGGCAATCGCGATCCTTCATGAGGCCGCTCGCCGTCGGCTCCCCGACGCGGGCGAGCTCTCCCGCCGGATCATAGACGTTGAGGTCGACGTCGGCGTCGGGCTCCTCCCAGGCGATCGTGAACTGCAGGATGCCGGTGTGCAGCCCGCAGCCCTCGTCGATCACGCCATTGCAGTTGTTATCGCGGGCGTCGAAGCAGAGCTCGACCCCGGTCGGCGTGCAGGCGATCTCGAGCCCCACGCCCTCGGAGACCTTGAGGTCCTTCGGCTCGAGCGGCGGCGTGGGCGGGGGCGGCGGCACCTCGATGCAGCCCGCGAGGAGCAGGGCGAGCGAGGTCGCGACCCGCGCTGCGCCGAGCGCCGCGCGGGCGGCGAGGGGAGGCGCGCCGGGGCGGCGAGGGGCTTTCGTGGGCGGGGCGGCGCCGCGGGCGCGGCGCGCGCGCCGCGGGGGACCGGGGCTTCGCATGAGGCGCTGCATGTTACCCATCTTCGGGCCGGCGATGGGCGCTAGCGACGCGCGGCCCTGGGCGGCGGGGGCGGCGGCACGCCGAGGGGCAAGTCCATGCCCCGCGCGGCCAGGATCTCCGGGGCGTGGGGGACGGTGAGCACCAGCGCGCGGGCGTAGAGCCGGGTCTGGTAGGGCTCGGGCAGGTCGCCCGGCCGGCCGGTCGTCGCGTGCTCGAGCAGGATCGCCGCGGTGACGCTGACGTTGAGGCTCTCCACGAAGCCGCGCATCGGGACGCGCACGGCGCGGGCGCAGGCGTCCGCCAGGTCGGCGCGGATGCCGTGGCGCTCGTTGCCGAGCACCAGGGCGAGGCGCGGGATGCTCGCCAGGTCGCGCGGGGTCAGCTCGCCGTCCGGATGGGTCGCCACGAGCTCGTGCCCCGACGCGCGGAGCGCGGCGACGGCGGCCTCGGTCGTCGCGTGCGTGCGCACCTCGACCCAGCGCTCGGAGCCGCGCGAGACGGTGTTCGAGACGAGGAACGGCTCGGCGCGCTCGATGATGTGCAGCCGCTGCAGGCCGAACGCGTCGCACGAGCGGAGCACGGCGGCCCCGTTGTGCGGATCGTGCGGCGCGTCCATGGCCACCGTGACGGCGTCGAGCCGCGACGCGATGACGCCGCGGAGCCGGGCCCTGCGCTCCGGCGTGACGAACTCCTCGAGGATGCGGGCGACGGCCGCGGCATCGAGCGCATCGAGCGCGGCGAGCAGCCTTCGCTGCTCCTGCGCGACGAACGAACAGTTGGGGGTCGAGCGGCGCATGGCGGATCGGGGCGCCTCTATAGCGCGGCGCGGAGCGCGGAGGGGCGTCGTGACGCCGCGCTCCCCGCCGCATCGAGCGGGCAGCGGCGAGCGAGGCGGCCGGCGATCAGGGGGCGATCTCGACCGCGATCCGCTCCCTCTCCTCGTACTCGACCACGGAGCAGTCGCCGGCGGAGCCGTCTTCCCAGGCCAGGCAGACGAAATCGGTCTCGGCGTCGAGCGCGATCATCGGGTGGTGCCACACCCCGGGGCGATAGGTGACGCCCTGGGCGCCGCGGGCGATGAAGGCGGCGAGCGTCGTGAGGTCGGGCCGCGCTCCGCCCAGGGCCACGATGACGAGGTAGCGGCGCGCGTTCATCGGCACGAACGCCTGCGTCGAGCCGGGGTGCTTCTCGAGCAGGGCGATCGGGAACGGAGAGGTCGACCTCGGGGCGCAGCGGAACACGGAGAGGTTCAGCGCGGCCCGGCCAGGGCGGAGGTTCTCGAGCCCCGCGAGATGATCGAAGCGGCGCGCCGTCCCCTGATTGGCGGGCCTGCCGGGCTGGCCGTGCGGCGAGGCCATGAGAACGTCGCCGTACGGGGCATACGCGGCAGGGCTGAGCGCGTGGGCGACGATGCGCTGGCGGTGGCTCATCGGACGGAAAGAGGTGGCGGCGCAGCGCCACGGGCGGGGACCCCTTGCGGGGCGAGGCGCCCGGCTGCGAGCTCGTTGCGCCAGCCTATCACGCGCCGAAGCGCCGCGGCGGGGCCCGCCCACGATCCGAGCGACCTGGGGCGGGGCAACTCGACCCGGGGTGGGGCAACTCGACCCGGGCAACTCGACCCGGGCGACTCGACCCGGGCGACTCGACCCGGGCGACTCGAGCCTGGCGATGTGACCGGCGCGGTGCGACCGGGCGCGGCGCGCTCGGGGGGCGACGCGAGCGGGGCGCGATGGGGCCGAGGTCTTGCATGGCGCGCGTCCGCGCCTTAACCGAGCGGTAATGCAAGCGACCGTGGAGTCAGTCATGCGGATTGTTCACAAGTCGACGTTTCGGGGCCGCCACGTGGTGGTCTCCCTTTTCCTAGCCGTACTCGCCCTCATGGTGTCCGTGGCGGGCTGCCAGCGGTATGACGAGCTGGTCGAGAAGGACCAGATCGCGGCCCAGAAGTGGTCGGATCTCGAGGCGAACCTCCAGCGGCGCTACGATCTCGTCCCGAACCTCGTGGCCGTCGTAAAGGCGTCGGCCAAGCACGAGGAGCAGACGCTCGCCAGCGTCGCCGACGCGCGTTCCCGCGCCACGAGCATCCAGCTCAAGGCCGAGGACCTGACCGATCCCGAGAAGGTGGCCGCGTTCCAGAAGGCCCAGGAGCAGCTCTCGAGCTCGCTCTCGCGGCTGCTCGTCGTGCAGGAGCAGTACCCGAACCTCAAGGCGAACCAGGCGTTCCACAGCCTCCAGGTCCAGCTGGAGGGCGTCGAGAACCGGATCCTCCGCGCGCGCGAGGAGTACAACCAGGCGGCGCGCGAGTACAACGCGGAGCTCCTCAAGATCCGGGGCCAGGTGGTGAACAAGGCCACGGGCCAGCCGTTCAAGCCGCGCGTGTACTTCACCGCCTCCCCGGAGGTGCAGTCCGCGCCGAAGGTCTCGTTCTGATGCTGGCCGGCGTGGCGCTGCGGCAGGGGGTCTCGAGCGGCGCGCGGCTGCGCGCCGTGGCCAGGGCCGTCGCGGCCGCGATCGCGCTGGTGTGCGCGCTCGTCGCCCGCCCCGCCCTCGCCGCGTTCACGCCGCCGCCGCTCACCGGGCACGTCGTCGACACCGCGGGCCGGCTCGGCCCGACCGACATCCGGAAGCTCGACGCGAAGCTCGACCGCATCCGTCGCCAGACCGGGTTCGAGATCGTCGCCTTCGTGGTGGGGTCGCTCGAGGGCGAGACGATCGAGGACGTCGCGTACACGACCTTCAACACATGGCAGCTCGGCCAGCGCGGGGCCGACAACGGCGTCCTCCTCGTGATCGCGCCGGCCGAGCGGCGCGTCCGGATCGAGACGGGCAAGGGCGTCGGCGGCGCGCTCACGGATCTCCAGTCGAACGACATCATCCGGGAGAAGATCACCCCGCTGCTCCGGCAGGACCGGTTCGCCGAGGCGATCGACCGGGGGACGGAGGCGATCGCCCGGGCGCTCGTCTCCGGCACGCCCGAGGAGGAGCGGCGGCCCGCCCCCAAGGCGCAGCCGGCGCCGCTCTCCCCGGTCAAGATCGTCGTCACGATCGTCGCCGTGGTGGCGGCGCTCTTGCTCGCGATCATCTCGCCGTCGTTCCGCTGGTTCCTCTGGTTCGCCCTGCAGGCGCTCCTCTTCCGGGGCGGCGGCCGCGGCGACGGCGGCGGCGGCTCCGGCTTCGGCGGGGGCGGCGGAGGCCGCTCCGGCGGCGGCGGGTCCAGCGACAGCTACTGAGCCGCTGCCCCCGGCGCGCAGCCCCACCGTCCGCGGCCGGCGCGGGCCCATCGCGGTGGCCCCGACGACGTGCGGAACGTACGGGATCGCGTCGGCGAGGCCGGGCCCGGTCCCCTGACGAAAGGACCGCGCTCGCGGCGCGCGGCCGGCCCGCGCCTCGGGTGGCGGCGGTGCTCGAGCGCACGCGATCTCCGGGCGGCGCCCGGACCAGGCGAAGCTACGCTCTCCGCATGGCCGCCGCTCTCCGCCCTGTCTTCGTCGTCGACGCCGTCCGCACCCCGATCGCCCGCTACGCGGGCGCCCTGGCCACCGTCCGCCCCGACGATCTCGCAGCGCACGTCATCGACGCGCTCGTGCGTCGGAAGCCCTCGCTCGCGCCGCGCCTCGACCAGGTCGTCCTCGGCGCCACGAACCAGGCCGGAGAGGACAACCGCAACGTCGCGCGCATGGCCGCGTTGCTCGCCGGCCTGCCGTACGAGGTCCCGGGCGTCACGGTGAATCGCCTCTGCGGCTCGGGGCTCGAGGCGGTGGCCGACGCCGCGCGCATGATCGCGACCGGCGAGTCCGACTGCGCGATCGCCGGCGGCGTCGAGAGCATGACGCGCGCGCCGTTCACGATGCCCAAGCAGGCCGAGCGCTTCGACCGGAGCGCGCCGACCGTCTACGACACGACGCTCGGCTGGCGCTACCCGAACCCGAGGATGGCCGCGCGGTTCGAGCTCCAGTCGATGGGGGAGACGGCCGAGAACGTGGCCAAGAAGCACGGCGTCAGCCGCGAGGACCAGGACCGGTTCGCGCTCCTGTCCCACGAGCGCGCCACGCTCGCCTGGGAGTCGGGCGGGTTCGCCGCCGAGGTGGTCCCCGTCCAGGTCCCCCAGAAGAAGGGCGAGCCCGTCCTGTTCGAGCGCGACGAGGCCGTGCGCGCCGACGCCTCGCTAGAGGCGCTGGCGAAGCTCAAGCCGGCCTTCCGCGAGGGCGGGACCGTCACGGCGGGCAACGCGTCCCCGCTCAACGACGGCGCCGCTGCCCTCCTGCTCGCGTCGAGCGACGCCGTGCAGTCCGCGGGGGTGACCCCGCTCGCGCGCGTCGTCGGCACCGCGACCGCGGGGGTCGACCCCAACCTCATGGGCGAGGGGCCGATCCCCGCGGTGAAGAGGCTCCTCCAGCGGACCGGGCTGCGCGTGCCCAACGTCGATCTCTTCGAGCTCAACGAGGCGTTCGCCGCGCAGGCGCTCGCGTGCTCGCGGGCGCTCGAGCTCGACCCGGCGCGCGTCAACGTGCGCGGCGGAGCGATCGCGCTCGGCCACCCGATCGGCTGCTCCGGCGCGCGCATCGCGTGCACCCTCGTCCATGCGATGCGCGCGCGCGGGGCCAAGGTCGGGGTCGCCTCGCTGTGCGTCGGCGTGGGCCAGGGCATCGCGACGCTTTTCGAGCGTGCTTGACGTAAATTCGCCCCTCTTTCGCGGCGGCAGATGAGATAAGACCGCCGCACCAGACCGCAGCGAGGGGGCCCTGCGGCTCTCCTCGCCCTGGCTGACGGCGCCGCCCCGGCGGCAAGGAACAGGAGAAGGCCCGATGGATTTCCCCGCGATCAATGTGCCCGGCACCGGCCAGCTGCACGCCCGGATCAAGACCTCGCTCGGCGACATCACCGTCCGGCTCGAGGAGCAGCGCGCCCCCAACACCGTCAAGAACTTCGTCGGCCTCGCCACGGGGGCCATCAACTGGACCGATCCGACGACCGGCAAGGGGATGCAGGGGACGCCCTGCTACGACGGCGTCCGCTTTCACCGCGTCATCTCGGGCTTCATGATCCAGTGCGGCGATCCGCTCTCGCGCTACCCGGAGAAGGCCCCGCTCTGGGGCACGGGCGGCCCGGGCTACAAGTTCGCCGACGAGTTCCACCCCGAGCTGCGGCACGACGCCGAGGGCGTGCTCTCCATGGCGAACGCCGGCAAGAACACCAACGGCGCGCAGTGGTTCATCACCGAGGGGCCGACGCCGCACCTCGACAACCGCCACGCGGTGTTCGGCAAGGTCGTGAGCGGAATGGACGTCGTCCACCGCATCGCCAGCGTGCCGACCACGCGCGACCGGCCGAACCAGGACATCGTCCTCGAGCGCGTCGAGCTCTTCCGGCAGTAGCCGCGCCGCGCGACGCGGATCGAGGCCGCGCGGCGCGCGTGGCCCCGGCCGCGTGCGGATCGAGAGGGAGGCGGCAGGGCAGGAGGATCCTCGATCGCCCTCCCGCCCCCCGGCGCCGTGTCCGGTCGAGGCGCCGCCGAGGAGGCGCCGCGCCCCGGCCGCTCAGCGGGCGCAGCAGACGGTGATCTTGTCGTCGCCCTCCACGACCTCCCCCGTGGGCATGCCGCCGCGCGGCTGACAGCTGCCCGTGCCGGCCACCTCGACCCGCAGCGCGACGGCCGAGGGCGCGTTTTCCAGACAGCGCTCGTCGTGGGGCACGGTCGCGGCCTGCCGCCGGCATTCGTCGTCGTCGAAGAGCGTCGTCGTCGCGGTGCAGGTCACGCCGGACGCGTCGCACGTGCAGCGCGTGCAGCCGCGGCGATCGTCCATGTCGCGCGCGAACACGTGCCGCTCGTCGAACCCCTGCGGGCAGCGCCAATCCCCCTCGCGATAGACGCAGACGCCGCGCTCGAACGGCCCGTCGATCTCCCGCGGCGCGCAGGCTTCCCCTGCGTCGCAGCCGTCTTCTCCCGGCGGCCGGGCGCACACGAGCCCCTCCGCGCGGAAGCGCGGCGCGGGCCCCGTCGGCTCGCCGCCCGACGCCTCGCACGACGCCGCGTCCGGCGGCGCGGCGCGGTAGCTCTCGAACGGGAGATCGGCCCCGAACGAGAAGCACTCGCCGGGCGGGACTGTCGCCGAGGTCAGCCGTCGATTGCATCTGTCGTCCAGATACGCCGTCAGCTCGGGCGCCCCGCACGCGCCCGCCGGCCCTCCGCACGAGCACGGGCTGCAGGTCGCCGTCGCCTCGACGCCGCGGCCGCCCACGTCCACCCGCTCGGAGAAGCCCGCGGGGCAGGCGATCTCCGCGGACGCGGGGCCGTCGTAGAGGAGGCCTGGCCCGCGCCAGCCGTCGGGGATCGCGACGCAGGAGAACCCGCTGCAGCTCTCGTCGGCGCAGTCGACGGCCCCGTCGCCGTCGTCATCGTCGCCGTTCGCGCAGTCCTCGGCGCCGCCTGCGCCGGCGCTCGCGGTCGTCGTCGCCGTGCCCCCGCTGCCAGCCCCGCCCGCGGACGCCGATCCCGAGAGGAGGAGCGGCTCGAACTGATCGAAGTCCTGCGTGCAGGCGCCGGCCGCGAGGAGCGCGACGATCGCGACGACGCTTGAGAAGGCAGGGCGGCGCAAGAGGGCAGAGCGGCGCAAGACGACCTCCCGGATCAGCGCGCCTCGCTCGGGCGTGGATCCGCTGCGACCGTACCACGACCGGCTGTCCGGATGGCGAGCGCCGCCGCCTCCAGGCCTGCGACGGCCCGCGCGCGGCCTCTTGCCGCGGCGCTCCAGCCCGCGCCGTGCGCCGCGTCACGCGCCGCGAGGCCCGTCCGGCCAGAGCGCGGCGAGCGCCTCGATCTCGCGCGCGAGCTCCTCGGCCGCCTTCGCGGCGAGCCGCGCCCGCCAAGCGCCGAGCGCCTCGACGACGGCCCCGCGCTGCTCGGGCGACAGCCCGTCCGCGCCCCTCATCTCCGCGAGCGCCTCGTCGACGTCGTGCAGATCGCCGAGGCGGCGCTGCATCCGCTGCGCGGAGCGGGCGGCGCGCCCGGCGCGCTCGCCGAGGAGCGGCGAGAACGTCTCCGCGGAGTAGCGCAGTCGCTTGAAGCGGATCCGGAGCGCGTGCATGGCCGCGCCGTCGCCCGGATCGCTCGCCGCGAGCGCGCGCACGTCCTCCAGCGCGCGCTCGATCGCGCGCCGCGCGAGCGCCTCCGCGCGGCGGCGCTTCGCCTCCTTGCGCGCGACGCGCCGCTCCAGGCGCGCGAGGTGCGGCTCCAGCCGGGGCGGCCCCCGGCGCGCCTCCCCGCTCGCCCGCGGCGCGCCCGCGCCGCCCGGCTCCTCTCCCCGGAGCAGCTCGACGATGCGCGCCCTCGCCTCGCGCTCCGCTCGCGAGCGCTCCGCGAGCCACGCGTCGACGGCGGCCCGCGGCGCGCCGTCCAGCTCGAGCGCGGTGAGCGTCTCGCGCAGCACCTCCTCGTCGCGCAGCGCCCCGGTCGCCCGCGCGAGCTCCCGGAGCCCGTCGGCGATGGGGCGGAGCCGCTTCTTCCCGTAGACGCGCCGCGCCGGCTTGAGCAGCGTCCGCAGCCGGCGGAGCGCGACGCGGAAGTCGTGCACCGCCTCGACATCGGGCTCGACGCCCTCGCCCTGCGCGCTCGTGGCGACGACGCGCCGCGCCTCGGCGCGGACGCGCTGGATGTGGGAGCGCAGCACCGGCCCCAGGAAGTCCGCGGCGGTGAGCTTCTTGCCGCCGCCGTCCGGCGGCGGGGCGCTCCCGTCGCGCGGCGTCACAGCCGCGTGAGCGCCACCGTCACCAGCGGGCGCCTCCCGAGCTTCCCCTCGATGGCGCGGCGCGCCGCGAGCCGGGCGATCTCGATGAGATCGGTGTCGCGGCGCCGGGCGCGCGGATCGCAGTCGTTCACCGCCTGCGCGACCGCGCGCGCGGCGGCCCGCAGCGCGCCCCCCTCGAGCTCCCCCGTCACGCCGCGGGCGAGGACCTGCGGCGGCGCCGCGAGGGCGCCGTGCACGTCCACGACCAGCGACACGAAGGCCACCCCGGAGCGGCCGAGGTTCCCTCGTTCCCGGAGGACCTCGTCGCCGAGCGCCTCGCCGCCCGCCGTCGCCACGCGGCCCGTGATCGCCCGGCCGCTCCGCCGGAGCGGCTGCGTCTTGCCGATCTCGACCACGTGGCCGTTCTCGGCGACGAGCACCTCGGACACGCCGCGCTCGCGCGCGAGCGCCGCGTGCCGGGTCAGGTGGTGCAGCGCCCCGTGCACGGGCAGGAAGCTGCGCGGCTGGGTGAGATCGATCATGCGCGCCTGCTCTGTCCGGTGCGCGTGCCCGCTCGCGTGCACGCGCCGATCCGTGGACCACGTCACGAGCTCGACGCCGATGCGGAGCAGCCCGCCCATCATATCGACCACCGGGCGATCGTTGCCGGGGATGACGCGGCTCGACAGGATGACCCGATCGCCCTCCTCGAGGCGCAGGTGTGGGTGCGTCCCGGAGGCGAACCGCATGAGCGTGGAGGCCCGCTCGGCCTGGGTGCCGCTCGCGATCACGAGCAGCCGCTCGCGCGGCATCGCGGCGGCCATCTCGGGCGGGACGAGCAGGTCGCTCGGCCACGGGAGCCGGCCCACGGCCTGCGCGGCGCGCGCGTGCGTCTGCACGCTGCGGCCGAGCAGGCAGATCTTGCGGCGCGCGCGGACCGCGGCCTGGCCGAGGGCGAGCAGGCGCTGGACGTTGGAGGCGAAGATGCCGACCACGACGCGCGCCGGCGCGGTCTCGACGAGCTCGGCCAGCGCGTGGGCCACGTCGCGCTCGCTCCCTGCCTCGCCGGGCGAGTCCACGTTGGTGCTGTCGGACAGGAGCAGCCGGACCCCGGCGTCGCCGAGCGCGCGGAAGCGGGCCTCGTCGGTCGGCTCCCCGTCGAGCGGCGTCGGGTCCAGCTTGAAGTCCCCGGTGTGGATGATGAGCCCTGCGTCCGTGTGGATCGCGAGCGCCGTCGCGTCGACGATCGAGTGCGTCACCCGGAGCGGCTCCACGACGAACCCGCCGATCGTCACCTCGCGCCCGACCTGCGTCGGCACGAGCCGCGCCTTCTCCTCGAGCCCGTGCTCCGCGAGCCGATGACGCACGAGCTCCAGCGCGTGCGGCGGGCCCCAGATGGGGACGTCGAGGTGGCGCAGGAGGAACGGCAGGCCGCCGATGTGGTCCTCGTGCCCGTGCGTCAGCACGACGCCGCACACCCGGTCGCGGAGCGCGAGCAGGTGATCGAAGCGCGGGTGGTAGACGTCGACGCCGAGGTCCGAGGTCGGGAACGTGACGCCGCAGTCGATGAGCAGCACGGAGCTCGCCTGCTCGAGCGCGAGGCAGTTCATTCCGACCTCGCCGAGGCCGCCGAGCGGCACGAGCCGCAGGGTGGACGGGGCAGGAGGGGGGAGCTGGCTTGGAACGGGGGCGCTCTGCTCGGGGTGCACGGGTCGGTGAGGGTCTGCCACCCAGGGCGCCGGGAGCGTACGGCCCGCGGCTTGCTGAGCTGGTCTGTAAGAGAGAGGGCGACTTCTTCAAGAGGCAGAACGAGATCGACTCGCCGTCCCCTTCGAAACTTAGCGCAACAGTGTAGCCACAGGGTGGGCCCTTGCGTCACGCTCTCTCTTCCAGCGCCGGCGCGGATCCCGCGTCGACCCCGCCTTCGGGCGCGCGCCGCCTCGCGCGGCGCGGCCCGGCTCCAGCGTCCCTTGCCTTCAGCGCCGCGTCCTCAGCGCCGCCGACGCTGAGCCGCTTTCCACCCGAACGTCCTGGATGGAGCCACCGGTGATCGCTGCCCTGCTCGTCAACCTCCTCCGCCTGCTGCTGCTCCCGGTGAGCGCGCTCCGGTGGGCGTTTGCTGCACCACGGGGCGGGTATGTCGTCCTCGAAATCGACGGCCGGGTGGTCGACCTTCAGCCTCCCCGGGTCCGGGTCTCCCTCTCGGTGCGTCCGAGGAAGAGGGCGCCGCTCTCGGTGGAGCGCGTCCGGGAGCTCGGAAAGCACCTGATGAAGGACGCCCGCCCCCGGGGGTTGCTGCTCCGGATGCGGTCGGTCCACGCGGGGCCCGCGGTGGTCGCCTCGCTCAGGGACGCGCTCCTCGAGATCCGGGCGGGCGGCAAGGACGTGGTGGCGTACCTGCCGATGGGCGCCGACAACACGATGCTCCAGCTCGCGTCGGCCGCGCGGGCGATCGTGGTCGGGCCGGAGACCCTGGTGTCGCCGCTCGGGTTCGCGGTGGAGGGCCGCTACGTGCGCCGCGCGCTGGAGCAGGCCGGCGTCGAGCCCGAGGTGTTCGCGAAGGGCATGTACAAGAACGCGGGCGAGGTGCTCGTGCGCGACACGATGAGCGCGCCGCAGCGCGAGCAGGTCGGCGCGCTGCTCGACGCCCGGCTCGGCGACCTGACCGCGGCGCTCGCCCAGGGGCGCCGGGTCGATCGCGCGACGGCCGCGCGCTGGATCGACGAGGCGCCGTACGGCGCGGAGCAGGCGGTGGCGCGGGGCATCGTGGACGCGGTCGCCTACGAGGACGAGCTCGAGCACCTGCTCGGGGCGGGGCTGCTCTCCGGCCCGACCCCCTCGCGGAGCGCGGGCGCGGCCGATCCGGCGGGCGGGGGCGCCGCGGCCGCCCGGCCCGCGCGGGCGCGCCTCGTGACGGCGGGCCGCTACCTCGGCGCGCGGCGGGCGCTCTCGCTGCGGCCGGTCTTGCCGCGGCCCATCATCGGCGTCGTCGAGGTGCACGGCGCGATCGTCAGCCGCGCCCACTTCCGGGGCGCCTCGCTCGCCAGCGAGGAGCGGCTCGTCGCGAGCCTGCGCTCGGCCCGCCAGAACCCGCGGATCCGGGGGGTGATCCTCCACATCGACTCGCCCGGCGGCTCCGCGCTCGCGTCGGACAGGATCCACCACGAGGTCACCCGCCTGGCCGAGGTGAAGCCGGTCGTGGCGTGCCTCTCGAACGTGGCGGCGAGCGGCGGTTACTACGTGGCGGCGGCCGCGCACGCGATCGTCGCGCAGCCGCAGACCATCACGGGGAGCATCGGCGTGGTCTCGGCGCGCTTCGCGCTCGGGCCGCTGCTCGATCGCCTCGGCGTGTCGACGGACGTCGTGAAGCGCGGCGCTCGGGCCGATCTGTTCTCCCCGTCGCGCAGGCTCGATCCGGGGGAGCGGGCGGTGGTGGAGCGCGAGCTCGACGCGTTCTACGCGACGTTCCTCCGCGTCGTCGCGCGCGGCCGGCGGCGCCCGATCGAGGAGATCGAGCCGCTGGCGCAGGGGCGGGTCTACAGCGGCGCGGACGCGCAGGCGCGCGGCCTCGTCGACATGCTCGGCGGCTTCGAGCGGGCGCTCCACGAGCTGCGCCAGATGATCGGGCCGAGGGCGGCGGCCATCGAGCCGGTCATCGTGCGCGCGTCGCGGTACATCCCGCCGCCGCCGCTGCTCCCGGCCCCGGTGCCGGCGCTGCTCGAGATCGTCGGGGTGCGACGGGTGGCGGACTCGATCGCGCTCGCGATCCACTGCGAGGGGGAGCGCGTGCTGGCGTACTGCGCGGAGGCGGACGGGCTCGAGTGAGGCGTGCGCGCGCCGGGGGCAGCGGACCCGGGGCAGCTCTCCGGGGGGACTCTGGGAAGCCAGGAAGGGTGGAGGTGGGTGAGGGGGCGCCTTCGTCGGCCGTTTCGGGCGGCCTTCCTGGCGGCGGGTGGTTTTCTTGTCGCGGGAGAAGCTGTGAGTAATCTGTGCGCCTGGTGGGTAGCACCTGTTCAGAACTGAGCAGGGAGCTCGGGGATGACCGCAGCGGACGAGCGGGACCCCATATGTGGGCCCTGTTTGGCCCGAGATCCCAAGATGTAGCGGTTCTCCTTGACGCCCACCGCGTTCGCGGGTTTGCTAGCGAGCGCGTGGCCGCCGCGTCTGACGCATCCGCATGTCGGCGCACGCCTTTCAGGCAGGGTGCCTGAAACTATGCTCACTGCTCGGAATCCGGATAGTTTGAGCAGGTAGTCGGGGAAAAGCGTCGGAGACCGTGGAGAGCGAGGCGAAAGGGCCTTGGCGTTCTCCAGGGAACTCTTTGTGCTTTCGATCGGACCCGGGCCACCGACCGGTGCGGTGGCTCACAGGAGGACTTGGAAATGGCCCAGTCGGCAGTGGTGGGTGACGGCGGTAAGCTTTCCGCCGGGAACGGCAAGATGACGGCGCGGACGAAGGAAGAAGGAGGAGACCGCCCGGCGACCGGGGCTGCCAAGGGGGCGCAGGCTGACGGCCGGGCGGCGAGCAAGGGGCCGAAGAAGGGGGCCTCGCGGGTCCGGGGGCTCGGGTTCGAGCGGCGGTTCACGCACCGCGGCGTGGATCCGCTCGATGAGGTCACCTGGGAGCGCCGCTCGAGCGTCATCACCAACCCCGACGGGTCGGTCGTCTTCAAGATGGAGGGCGCCGAGATCCCCGCCGGCTGGTCGCAGCTCGCGACGGACATCGTCGTCTCCAAGTACTTCCGGAAGGCGGGGCTCCACGGCAAGAAGGAGCTCGGCGAGACGAGCGTCCGTCAGGTCGTCCACCGGCTGGCCCGTACCATCCGCGAGGCGGGTGAGCACTTCGGTGGCTACTTCGCCTCGGCGAAGGACGCGGACACCTTCGAGGCGGAGCTCGCGTACCTGCTCGTCCATCAGTACGGCGCGTTCAACTCGCCCGTCTGGTTCAACTGCGGGCTCTTCCACCGCTACGGCATCGAGGGGTCTGGCGGCAACTACGCCTGGAACGAGGCCTCGGCCGACGCGGGCAACGGCGCCGGCAAGGCGGGGGCTCAGCGGGCGGGCGCGGCGGGCGCGGCGGGCGCGGTCGACGAGATCATCGAGACCCGGAACGCCTACGAGCGGCCGCAGTGCTCCGCGTGCTTCATCCAGGCGGTCGCGGACGACCTGATGAGCATCTACGACCTCGTGAAGAGCGAGGCCCGGCTCTTCAAGTACGGCTCCGGGACGGGGACGAACTTCAGCGCGATCCGCGGCAAGCAGGAGAAGCTCTCGGGCGGCGGCACGAGCTCGGGGCTCATGAGCTTCCTCGAGGTGTTCGATCGCGCCGCGGGCGCCACCAAGAGCGGCGGCACGACGCGGCGCGCCGCCAAGATGGTCTGCCTCGACATGGACCACCCCGAGATCGTCGACTTCGTCCAGTGGAAGGTCCGCGAGGAGAGGAAGGCGATGGCGCTCATCGCCGCGGGCTACCCCTCGGATTTCAACGGCGAGGCCTACCACACGGTCAGCGGGCAGAACTCGAACAACTCCGTGCGCGTGAGCGACGAGTTCATGCGCGCGGCGGCGACGGGCTCGTCGTGGGAGACGCGCGCCCGGACGACCGGCGAGGTCGTCGAGACGCTGAGCGCCAAGGATCTCTGGCGTCAGATCGCCGAGGCGGCGTGGGCCTGCGCCGATCCGGGCGTGCAGTACGACACGACGATCAACCGCTGGCACACCTGCCCGAACACGGCGCGCATCAACGCCTCGAACCCGTGCTCGGAGTACATGTTCCTGGACGACTCGGCCTGCAACCTGGCGAGCCTGAACCTCACCCGGTTCCTCCGCGAGGACGGCTCGTTCGACGTCGAGGGCTACCGCCACGCCGTGCGGGTGTTCTTCGCCGCCCAGGAGATCCTCGTCGACTTCTCGGCCTACCCGACCCGGAACATCGCGAAGAACTCGCACGACTACCGGCCGCTCGGCCTGGGGTACGCCAACCTGGGCACCCTGCTCATGCTGCTGGGCGTCCCGTACGACTCCGACCAGGGGCGCGCGGTCGCGGGCGCGCTCACCGCCATCCTCTGCGGTCACGCCTACAAGGTCTCGGCCGAGATGGCCGCGGCGAAGGGGCCGTTCGCCGGCTTCGCGAGGAACCGCGAGCCGATGCTCCGGGTGATGGGCATGCACCGCGACGCCGCGTACGCGATCGACCGCGACCGCTGCCCGGAGCCGCTCTGGCGGGCGGCGTGCGCCGACTGGGACGAGGCGGTGCGGCTCGGGCAGGAGCACGGCTACCGCAACGCGCAGGCCACGGTGCTGGCCCCGACCGGCACGATCGGCCTCCTGATGGACTGCGACACGACGGGCATCGAGCCGGATTTCTCGCTGGTGAAGTTCAAGAAGCTCGCCGGCGGCGGCTACTTCAAGATCGTGAACCAGTCCGTCCCCGAGGCGCTCCGGCGGCTCGGCTACGTCGAGGCCGAGGTGCAGGAGATCGTCGCGTACGTCTCCGGCACGAACACCCTCCTGGCGGCGCCGCACGTGAACCGGGCGTCGCTCAAGGCGCGGGGCCTCACGAACGAGGATCTGGCCAAGGTCGAGGCCGCGATCCCGGGCGTCTTTGAGCTCGATCTCGCGTTCGGGCCCTGGATCCTCGGCGAGGAGACGTACGACCGGCTCGGCGTCTCCAAGGAGTCGCGGGCGCGCTTCGGCTTCTCGCTGCTCCAGCACCTCGGCTTCTCGGCCGCGGAGATCGAGGAGGCGAACGAGGCCATCGTCGGCCGCATGACCGTCGAGGGGGCGCCGCACCTGCGCGAGGAGCACTACGCGGTGTTCGACTGCGCGAACCGCTGCGGAAAGAAGGGCCGGCGCTACCTCGCGCCGATGGCGCACGTCCGCATGATGGCCGCCGCGCAGCCGTTCCTGTCCGGCGCCATCTCGAAGACGGTGAACCTGCCGAACGACGCGACGGTCGAGGACGTGCAGCGCATCTACGAGGAGGGGTGGCGCCTCGGGCTGAAGGCTGTGGCGCTCTACCGCGACGGCTGCAAGGCGTCGCAGCCGCTCTCGTCGACGTCGAGCTCGAGCGAGGGCAAGGCGACGGAGAGCAAGACGAAGGCCGAGATCACGGGGCCGGTCGTGCAGGCGGCGCTGGCCGCCCCGGCGCGCCCGCGCTCGCCGTCGGCGGCGGCGCCCGAGCGGTTCCGCCTGCCCAGGAAGCGCAAGGGGTTCACGCAGGAGGCGCGCGTCGGCGGGCACAAGATCTACCTCCGCACGGGCGAGTACGACGACGGGACGCTCGGCGAGATCTTCATCGACCTCCACAAGGAGGGGGCCGCGTTCCGCTCGATGATGAACTGCTTCGCGATGGCGGTGTCGATCGGGCTCCAGTACGGCGTGCCGCTCGAGACCTTCGTCGAGCAGTACACCTTCACCCGCTTCGAGCCGCAGGGGGTGGTCGAGGGGCACGACTACGTGAAGTTCTCGACCTCGATCGTGGACTACCTCTTCCGCGTGCTCGGGGTCGAGTACCTGAACCGCTACGACCTCGCGCACGTCCAGCCGGTCTCGTCGGCGATGGAGGATCCGGTCGAGTCGCGGGCCCAGGAGAGCGGCGTGGTGTCGTTCTCGCCGGCGTCCCCGTCGGCCGCGCTGCTCGACGGCGGGGGGCGGAGCGCGAGCGCGCTCGACGCGCAGCTCGAGGACATGATGGGCGACGCGCCGGTCTGCGACGGGTGCGGGCACATCACCGTGCGCAACGGCGCCTGCTACAAGTGCCTCAACTGCGGCAACAGCATGGGCTGCAGCTGAGAGGCGACGGGCGGGGGTGGGGGTGGTAGGGGGAGGGGCCGGTGGGGGGGCACCCACGAACTCGCGCCTTGTGGTGGCTATGGCCACGAGAACGGGGGGAGACGGGTCCGGAAGGTGACGCTGCGATGAGGGCCGGCGCTCGGATTCGTGGGGCCCGCCCCCCCACCGGCCCCTCCCCCCACCACCCCCACCCCCGCCAGATGATGGGGGAAGGGGGATAGGATGCGAACGCCTGGAAGATCGCGGCGGTGAGGGGGCTCAGATCGACCGGGCCGAGGCTGGCCGACCGAGGTTGAGGCTGGCCGACCGAGGTTGAGGCTGGCCGACCGAGGTTGAGGCTGGCCGACCGAGGTTGAGGCTGGCCGACCGAGGTTGAGGCTGGCCGACCGAGGTTGGGTCGACCGGACCGAGGTTTCTACCCGTCGACCCGGAGAGCGCCGCGCCGGCGGAGCCCGCCGCCCCCGAGCCGGTGGGCGAGGGGGGCGCGTAGCGCGCTCGCGGGGCCACCGCCGCTCACGCTCGCCCCTGTCGTGGCGCGAGGCGAGGTGGCGGTTCGCGCGGAGGCGACGGGCGCGATCACGAGCGCTGCGGAGGCCGCTCGGGAGCGCACAAGGCCCGCTCCCGAGCGCCGCGGACACGACTGGCGAGGCGAACGACGCGATCTCGAGCGCCGCGAAGGCGACGCGGGAACCCGCAGGCGCCGCCCGGAGCAGGCGCTTCGCCTGCAGCCGGCAAGCGCGTCACGCGAAGTGGTCGTACCCCCGCGCCGCGACGCTCGTGAGCTGCCCGTCCGGCCCGAGCAGCGCCACGTCGCTCGCGCCCTCCTCGCGCGGCGCGCAGCGGCCGATCGTCACGAAGCCGGGGAGCGCCCCGACGCCGGGACCCGCGACCGCGATCGCGTAGTCCTCGCCGCCGTGGAGCGCGAGCTCCAGCGCGTCCGCGCCGAGCAGCGCCGCGGCCTCGCGGAGGTCCGGGCTGACGAGCGCCGACGGATCGAGCAGCACGCGCACGCCGCTCGCGCGCGCGAGGTGCGCCAGATCCGCGGCGAGGCCGTCGGAGATGTCGATCGCCGCGCGCGCGCCGGCGCCCGCGGCCGCGTCCGCATCCGCGCCGGCGCCCGCGTGAGCGCGCGCCCCCGCGGCCGCCCGGAGGCCCGCGTCGATGCGCGCCAGCGGCCGGCGAAAGGCCTCGATCGCCCGCTCGGCCGCCGCGCTGGCCGGCGCGATGCCCCGGTCGAGGAGCGCGAACCCCGCCGCGGCCAGGCCGACCGGGCCCGCCAGGGCGACCGCGTCGCCCGGCCGCGCGCCGTCCCGCCGGAGCGGCGCGGGCGCGGCGCCGAGCGCCGTCGTGGTGATGGAGAGCTCGCCCCCCCGGGAGAGGTTCCCGCCGACGATCGCCGCCCCGAGCGCGTCGCACGCCGCGCGCTGACCCCGGGCGAGGGCGAGGAGCTCGTCGTCGCCGACGTCCCGGGGCAGCACCAGCGCGGCGAGCAGGCCGACCGGGCGCGCCCCCATCGCCGCCAGATCGCTCGCCGCGGCCATCGTCGCCCGGTAGCCGAGATCCTCGAAGCTCAGGAGATCGCGCCGGAAATGTACGCCCTCGACGGCGCTGTCGACCGTCCAGACCAAGAGCTCCTGCGCCCCGGCGCTCGCCCCGCCCCGCGGCCCCCCGGGCGCGCTCTCCGCGGGGGCCGCGTCCGCGGGGGCGGCGGGCGGGAGCGCCACGGGCGCGAGGATCGCGGCGTCATCGCCGATGCCATAGAGCACGCGCTCCCCGGCCGCGCCGCCGAGCACGGCGCGCAGCATCTCGATGCGCGTCCACTCGGAGCGCGCGGTCATTGAAATACCGGCGGCGCCCCGACGCTGTTCGCCGGCGCGCCCGCGGCCGTGGGCAGCTTGACCACGAATACGGTGCCGCGCGGCTCGTTCGTCTCGATGCGGACCGTGCCCCCGTGCGCCTCGACCAGGCGCTTCACGATCGACAGACCGAGCCCGGTGCCGCCGTGCTCCCGGGTCGAGCTCTGATCGACCTGATAGAACGGGTCGAACACCTTCGAGCGCTCGCTCGGCGCGATGCCGATCCCCGTGTCCACGACCCGGATCTCGACCGCCTGCTGGAGCGGCGCGACGAGCACCAGGCCGGGGAGATCGTCCCCCTCGTCGCTCACCGCGCGCGCGACGAGCTGCACCTCGCCGCCCGCCTCCGTGAACTTCACCGCGTTCTCGACGAGGTTGATGAACACCTGCCGCAGCCGGTCGCCGTCCCCGAGCACCGGCGGGAGGTCGTCCTCGGCGTCGATGCGGAGATCCACCCCCTTCTTCGTCGCGGCCGGCGCGATGGTCGACGCCGCCTCGTGGAGCATCGGAGCGACCGCCACCTCGGCGCGGCGCACGATGAGCGTGCCGCTCTCGAGCTTCGAGAGATCGAGCAGGCTCATGATGAGCCCGAGCAGCTGCTCGCTCTTCGACCGGATCGTCTCGATGAACTCGCGCTGCTCATCGTTCAGGGAGCCGCCGATGCCCTCGGCGAGCATCTCGCTGTAGCCCATGATCGACGTGAGCGGCGTCCGGAGCTCGTGCGAGACCGTGGCCAGGAAGTTCGACTTGAGCCGGTCGAGCTCCTTCAGCCGCTCGTACGCCTGCTCCAGCTCGGCGTTCTTCTGCGAGAGCTCGCGGAAGCTCTCGCGGATCGACGCGACGTGCATCGTCGAGGTGAGGAGCGATTTGTGCCCGCTGAACAGGATCAGATCGAGCACGGCGCGGAGGTGATCCGCGATCTCGCCGAGCCGCTCCGGCCGGAGCCTCGCGAGCCGCGGCGCAGGCTCCGCCGCGCGGGCAGGGTCGGGCTGCGCCGCCGCCTCGACCGGCGCCGCGGGCGCCCCCTCGCCGTCCTCGGGCAGGTACGGGCCGAGGATCGACCGGCCGATCGTGCGCCCGTCGTACTCGATCGGGAACACCTGGTAGAGCGCGCCGCTGAAGCGGGGATCCGTGAGCTCGTCGCCGACCGGCGCGCCGCGCCGGGCCGCCCGATCCGCCGGGGCCGCGCCCGGCCGCCGGACGTGCTGCTCCTCGCCGACCGGGCCGCCCGAGGGCGCGAGCGCGCCGGACTCCGCGAGCGTCACGCCGCTGGTCGACTGGATCCGGATCGGCAGGCCGAACAGCCTGTGGAACGACGCCGCCATCTCCCCGAGCGCCCCGCGATCGACGAGATCCTCGAGCGAGAGCGGGCCGATGCCGACCAGGTCCACGACCGGCGCGGCCGCGGGCGGCGGCAGCGTCGCGGGCTCGGGCGCGCCCTGCGGCCCGTCGCGCTTCGACGCGCCGGACGCGTCCGCCGTGCGGGCCGACGGCACCGGCGCGGAGCCCGGCACGCCGAGGAGGTCCTCGTCGTCGAGGCCGCAGCCCGCCGGCGTCCCCTTGTGGGCGTCGGGCCTCACATACGCCTCGCCAGGAGATCGCCCACCGAGCTCGTCACCCCGAGCTGACGGGCCGCGCTGTTCAGGAGCTCCTCCCCGCTGATCGACAGCCGCTTCGAGAGCTGGTGCGTCTGGTCGAGCGTCTCCCACGTGAGGTGGAGCAGGCCCATGAACGTCTCCACCGTGCCCATGCCGCGCGTCGCGATCGCCCGGTACACCGGCTCCTTGCCCCGCGCCGCGAGCCGCGCGAGCTCCTCGTCGCTCCGGATGTCGGGGAGGTCGCGCTTGTTGAACTGGATGACGAGCGGCATCCTCGCGAGATCGAGGCCGTTCTCGCGCAGGTTGTGGCGGAGGTCGAAGAACGCCTCGGCGTTGCGCTGCGTCTCGGAGACCTGCGAGTCGGCGATCAGCGCGACCCCGTCGGCGCCCTGGAGGACGAGCCGCCGCGTGGCCGCGTGCATCGGCTGCCCGGGCACGGTGAAGAGCTTGATGCGGAGCGAGACGTCGCCGTCCTTCGCGCGGAAGGTGAGCGGCAGGAGATCGAAGAACAGCGTGCGATCGTCCTGCGTCTCCAGGGTCATCAGCCGTCCGCGAGCGTCCGACCCGGCGAGCCCGTGCAACGAGACGAGGTTCGTCGTCTTGCCGCTGAGCGCCGGGCCGTAATAGACGAGCTTGATCGTCACTTCACGGGCTGCGAAGTCGAGCTGCACAGCCGCATTCTCGCACGAGCGCCGGACGGTTGGATACCGCCACCGCGCCCGGCCGGGGGCTCCTCCGCCTGGCCCGCGACCCGGCTCACCTCGCCCTCGCCGGGAGGACGGAGGTCCCGATCGCGGGGCCGAGCGGGCCGAGCGTCAGGCCGAGCCGCCGGGGGCGTTGGGCACGCTGGAGAGGGGGGGCGGGATCGGCTTGCTCTCGCCGTTCTCGGGGGTCCAGAGCGCGCTCCGGAGCCCCTCCAGGCGCGAGGTCAGCGCGCGGAGCGCCTCGGCCTGGGCGTCGCAGGCCTCGAGCTGGGTCTCGTTGCTCGGCTCGGCGCGGGCCCGCTCCTCGCGCGCGGCCTTCAGCACCTCGATCACCTCGCGGTGCAGCTCCTCGCCGGCCGTGACCACCCAGGCGTCGAGCCGGCTCGCGAACTCCTGGATCATCTCGTCGAGCTTCGGCCCGATCCGCGCGGCGGCCTCGCGCAGCGCCACGGGCGCCATCTCCTTCGCCTTCTTGCGGGTCTCGGCCTCGACCTTCTCCTTGACGTAGACGGCCAGGACCGGCGCCGCGAGCGCCAGGATGCCGCCGAGCAGGGCGTTCGTGAACATCACGCCGAGGCCGATCGTGAAGAGCGCGAAGACGCCGACGTCGTAGCCGAACGTGTCGACCTCGACGTTCGGCGCCTTCACGTCGCCCCCGAGCGCCTCGCCGACCCGCCTGGCCACGTCGTGCGCGTCCTCCCGGACGAGCGCGATCGTCTTCTCGGCGAGCGCCTCGAGCGCCGTGGCGATCTCCTTCGTCTCGGCCTGCGCCCACTCGGCGAAGGTGCGCTCCAAAAACGCCCCGAGGTAGACCTTGATCTCGTCGGTGTTGGCCTCGTCGATGATCGCCGGCAGCTGCCGGAGCACGTCGTCGACGAAGCGGTCGAGGTCGCGGCCCACCCACGCCCGGATGGCGCTCACCTCCTCGCGGATGCCGGCGCGCCGCTCCTCGATCGTGCGCGACTGGCCGGCCAGGTCCTTCTCGATCATCTCGATGCGGCGGGTGAGCTCGTCCCGCGACATCGCCGTCGCCCGCCGCCGCGCGTCCACGCCCTTGCCGAGCAGGCGCGCGGCCTCGAGCCCCTCGCCGAGCGCGTTGTCGAGGAGGATGCGCCCGCGCTCCTCCGCGAGGAACCGGGTCAGGTGGTCGAGCAGCTCCGGCATCCCGCTCCCGGCCACGTCGCCCTCCAGCGCCCGCTCGCTCGAGATGGGGAAGACGACCGGCGACTTCACGAGCCGCGCGAGCTCGCCCCGGATGTAGGCGAGCGCCTCGACCTCCTCGTCCTGGCTCCAGATGTCGCGCTTGGTCACGACGAAGAGGATCTTGTCGCGCGACTGCCCGAGCAGCTTCTCCTGGAGGAAGACCCGCTCGCTCTCCTTGAGCGGCTGGCCCGCGTCGATGAGGAACAGGACGGCGTCCGACCGCGGGATGTAGCTGTAGGTGATGTCCGCCCGCTGGAGCGAGAGATCGTTCACCCCGGGGGTGTCGACGAGCACGACGCGCTCGCGCAGGAGCTCGGCCGGGTAGCCGACCTCGAGGTACTGGACCTCGCCCGCGCTCGACGAGCGCGCGCCGCCGACGGTGAACGCCCGCACCTCCTCGAACGGCAGGGCCGTGCGCTCGCCCGACGCGTAGACCACCTCGGCGCGCGGATCGGCCGCGTACTCGAGGTGGTGGATGACCGCCGTCGTGGGCGTCACGCCGACGGGGAGGATCGGGGAGCCGAGCAGGGCGTTCACGAACGTCGTCTTGCCGTGGTTGAACTCGCCGACGACGACGAGGTGGAACCTGTCGGCCTCGAGCTTCTTCACGAGATCGTTCGTGACGCGCGCCGCGACGCTCCTGGCGCCGAGGGCCTCGGCGAACTCCACGAGATCCCTGAGCGCCCCGGTCACGTCGTCTTTGCGGCTGTGGAAGGATTCGAGCATGTGCGTTGGACCTCGGCCTTGGGTCGGAGCTGGAAGAGGGGCCCCTAGCCCCAGATCTTGATGACTTCGTGCACCTTCTCGTCGACCTCCTCCATCGAGAGGCCGCTCGCCCCGAGCCCGGCGTGGCGCCGGTAGAGCTCGCTCTCCGCGAACGCCCGGAGCGCCAGGACGCGCTTCGGCAGCCACGGGTGGTTGGCCGTGAACTCGGCGAACCGGCCGATCCCGCCCTTGCCCTCCTCGTGCTGCGCGATGAACGCCTCGAGGTTCAGCTCCTCGTACAGCTTGGTCGACCCGAGCGCGAGCTTGGTGAGCGCGCGCGTGGACACGTCGAGGTCCTTCACGCAGAGCAGCCCGGCGCGGTCGCAGGTGACCTCGGCCCGGCGCGACCAGCCGGAGAGCGCGAGCATCGCCGGGCCGACGATCCACTTCACGAACACCGACGCCATCCGCGTCAGGTAGTGCATCGCGGTCAGGTACACCACGTGGCTGTTGTGGATGTGCCCGCACTCATGGCCGATGACGCTGAGCAGCTCGTCGTCGGTGAAATGGTCGACGAGCGCGGAGTGCACCATGATGAACGAGTCGTCGTTCGTCCCGTAGGTGGCGGCGTTGAGGTGGGGGCTGTTGACGATGTAGATCGTCGGGGTCGCGATCCCGAGCGTCTCGGCGCAGCGGATCGCGAGGTGGTGGACGCGCGGGAACTGCGTCGGT
Source organism: Sorangium sp. So ce1036 (assembly GCF_051369805.1). NCBI lineage: Bacteria > Pseudomonadati > Myxococcota > Polyangiales > Polyangiaceae > Sorangium > Sorangium sp. So ce1036. Next base: position 9,121,290 of record NZ_JBBMOX010000001.1, on the reverse strand, counting down.
CCGACCTTGACGGCGTGGCCGAGCAGCTCGGTCTTCCCGACCGTCTTGAACAGCCGGACCGCGGCGGTCACCGCGAGCTCCACGGGCCGCATCTTCTCGAAGGCGAGCCGCGTGTTCTTGTCGGACACATAGGCATACGCGTTGCCAGCTCCGTCGCTGCCGCCCGCGCGCTGCCCTTTCCGTCTCTCGATGAAGCCCTTGAAATCGAGCGTTCCGACCTGTGCCATCCGGCGAAGGTAACGGTCGGGCCGCGGCCGCGCAACGCCGCCCTGGGTGCGCGCCGCGAACTTGACGCAAATTCACCGACGACCTTCGCTCACAGGCGGAGCAGGGCGCGGAGCCCTTCGGGGCCGAGGCGCTCGAGCGTCCGCTGCCGCGCGAGGAAGCGCCGGAAATCCTTGTAGACACCGCTGCCCTTCGGGCGCAGCTCGAAGTCGGTGATCCGGGTGATCGAGAACCTGAGCGCGGCGACCACGCTCTCGTGAAAGAGCCGGTCACGCTCCTCGGGGGAGAGGAGCCGCTCCGACGTGTAACCGGCGGCGAGCGCGGCCGCGAGCGCGGGGTCGAGGTCGTCTCCGAAGCACCACGCCAGCATCGTGACCGCGAGATCGAAGGCGGCGCTGCCGCGCGAGGCGCTCTCGAAATCGAGCAGCGCCGAGATCTCGCCATGCTGCCAGAGCACGTTGTCGCGGAAGAGATCGCCGTGGATCAACGTCTGTGGCCCGGGCGCGCGGGGCGCCGCGGCGCGGAGCCGCTCGAGCCGGAGGGCGAGCTCGTCGACGGCGGCCGCCACTTCGGGCGTGAAGGCCGCGGCGTCCGCGCCGGCGTGGCGGAGGGCGCGGAGCCCCCGGAGCCGCTGGTCGAGGTTGTCGAGATCGAACCGGCTCGCGTTCGCCCCCTCGAACGAGGCGCCGACGAGGTGCACGCGCGCGAGGGCCGAGCCGACGCGGTGGGCGGCGTCCGGCGTGACGCGCGCCTGGCAGAGCGATTCGCCTGCGACCCACGGGAACAGCGCGACCGGCTTCCCCGCGTGCTCCGCGATGAACGCAGCGCCGCCCGCCTCGGAGGCCCCGTCCCGGCGCCGGAGCGGCTGCGGCGTGGCGACGCCCCCGGCCGCGAGGTGCTCCAGCATGCGCGCCTCGCGGCCGGCCGCCTCGTGCCGCTGCTCCTCGTACACGCGCAGGAACACCCGACCGCGGCCGTCCGCGAGGGTGAGCGCGTAGTTGGAGTTCACGCTTCCGGCGAGGAGGCCGCGCACGTCCGCGACCTCGAGGCCGTAAAGTGCGCCGACGCGGCGAGCATCCGCGAGCGAGAGGGGGGTCAGGATCGCCATGGGCCGGCAAGGTAGCCTCGAAGCATGGCAGGCTCCTACAGGAACATGGAAGCGCACCCGGCGCGGCGAGCGCCGGGAAAGTACGGGCTTCGTGTGAAGAACCTTGGTGCTCCTGCTCGCAGATCGATCGGGGGTGCATTATGAAGGGAGGGGAGCAAGATTCCCTTCCATCTTCGAATGCCCACCCTCTACGGAAACACCACCGGACTCAGCCCTCTCGCCACCAGAACCCTCGAGCGCATCTACCGCCGCAAGGTCCCGCTCGTCAGCATCGCGACGCCCGAGCTCATCAAGGCGCTGGCCGAGGCGTCCCATGAGACCGGGCGCCAGGTCGGTGCGCTGGTCCACCGCTCGGGCGAGATCGATTCCGTGGTCGTCGGCGACGCGACGCGGCTGATGCTGCCGGACATCGGGCGCCTCCGCGCCGCAGAGGGGCGCTTCAGGGCGCTCCGGCTCGTCCACACGCACCTCTTCAACGAGCCGCTCACCCGGGACGACCTGGTCGATCTCGTCCGCCTCCGGCTCGACCTCGTCGCGGCCGTGCAGCTCACCCCGCAGGGCGAGCCGCGCACGATCCAGTACGCGTACAACGTGCCGGTCTACGGCAAGGAAGCGGACGCGGTCACCGTCGACGGCGCCGCGGGTGGCGATCAGGGCGACGGTCGGGGCGAGGCGGAGCTGCCGTACCGGACCGTGGGGCCCGTCGCGATCGGCCGGGTGGAGGTCAACTTCGGCGCGCTCATCCAGGCGCTCGAGGACGAGTTCGCGAAGCGCTCGCGCACGCGCTCGGTCGCGGCCAAGGACGGCCGGGCGATCCTCGTGCACGTGGCCGAGAAATCCAAGGCGGGCGCGCTCGCTCGGGCCGAGGAGAGCTTGCGCGAGCTGACCGAGCTCGCCGGCACGGCCGGCGTCGACGTCGCGGACAGGGTCCTCCAGCTGCGTGATCGGATCGACCCGAGGCTCGTGCTCGGCAAGGGCAAGCTGGACGAGGTCGTGCTGCGCGCCTCGGAGCTCGACGCGGAGACGCTGGTGTTCGACCGGGACCTGACCCCCTCGCAGGCCTCGGCGATCGCCAAGCACACGGATCTCAAGATCCTCGACAGAACGCAGCTCATCCTCGACATCTTCGCCCAGCGGGCGGAGTCGTCCGACGGCAAGCTGCAGGTGGAGCTGGCCCAGCTCAAGTACGCGCTGCCGCGCCTCGGGCAGAAGGACGACTCCCTCTCCCGCCTGACAGGCGGCATCGGCGGGCGCGGCCCCGGCGAGACGAAGCTCGAGATCGGGCGCCGCCGCGCGAAGGAGCGCGTCAGCTTCCTAGAGGCGCAGCTCAAGCGGCTCTCCCGGCAGCGCGAGCAGCGGCGCCGCCGCCGCGCTCGGCTCGGCGTGCCGGTGGTCTCCATCGTGGGCTACACGAACGCCGGCAAGAGCACGCTGCTCAACACCCTCACCGGCGCCGACGTGGTCGCCGAGAACAAGCTCTTCGCGACGCTCGACACCCGCTCGCGACGGCTGCGGTTCCCCGAGGAGCGCGAGGTGGTGATCACCGATACCGTCGGCTTCATCCGGGAGCTCCCGAAGGACCTGTTCGCCGCGTTCCGGGCGACATTCGAGGAGGCGGCCGACGCCGACCTCCTGCTCCACGTCATCGACGTGAGCGATCCCGCGCGCGACCAGCACATCGAGACGACCGAGGCGCTGCTGACCGAGCTCGATCTGATCGGCATCCCCCGCATCCTGGTGTTCAACAAAGCGGACCTCGTCGATCCTGCGGAGGGGAGGCGGCTGCTCCTCGGGCACCCCGACGCGGTGCTCGTGTCCGCCACGGACAGGGAGACGACGCGGGGGCTGCTCACCCGGATCGCGGAGCGGCTCAAGACCCGCTGGGAGGAGGCCGCGCTGGTGCCTGCCTACGAGGCCGTGGCGGAGGGCGGCGAGCTGGAGGACGGCGACCTGTTCGCCGGAGAAGCCGGGTCGCTGACCGTGATCGCCCCGTCGCCGGTCACCGGCGCCGAGGAGGTCAGCTCGCGCGTGAGGGAGACGTTCGAGGCGTGAGCCCGGCCGGGCTCCGTGCGAGCCCGGCCGGTGCTCGAGGGGAGCTCAGGGCTCCGGCTCCGGCGCCGGGGTCGTCGGGATCGGGCCGCAGACGTCGCCGGTATCGAGGCAGTTGTTGCTCGCGCACTCGGCGTCGTCCGTGCACGCCTCGCGGGGCTTGAGCTTGCAGGCGCCCTCACCGTCGCAGACCTCCGTGGCCTCGCAGTTGTCCGCGTCCTCCCCGCCGAGCGCGATGGGCGAGCACGTCCCGGCCGACTCCGCGACGTTGCAGGCCATGCAGGTCCCGTCGCAGGCGGTGTCGCAGCAGACGCCGTCGACGCAGTTCCCGCTCCCGCAGTCCTCCGGGGCCGTGCACTCCTGACCGTTCGCGGCCTTGCACTCGCCGGTCGCGTTGCACGCCTGGTCTTCCTCGCAGCCCAGGCCCGTCGCGCCGGCCTCGGCCAGCTCGCACTCCCCGTCGTCGGTGCACGTATGGCAGGTCGCGCAGTTCGCGTCCTCCGCGCACGTCGTGAAGCACGCGTTGGCGTCCGGATCGCAGGCGAACGTCTCGCACTCCGTCGTGGCGCCGGGCACGCACTCCGTGCTCTCCCCGTCGCAGGTGCCGGGCTCCGTCTGGACGCCGTCGGCGCACGTCAGCTCGCCGCACTCGGTCTCGGCCTTGGAGGGGCCGCACGTGCCGTCGTCCTCCCCCGACTCCTTGAGCGCGGCGGTGCAGGCGTCGCAGTCCGAGTCGCAGGCGGCGTCGCAGCAGACGCCGTCGGCGCAGAAGCCGCTCTCGCAGTCGTCCGCCTCGTCGCACGCCTTCGCGATCTCGCACTTCGGGCAGTCGCCGCCGCCGCAGTCGACGTCGGTCTCGTCCCCGTTCTTCGTCTCGTCGGAACAGCTCACGTCCTCGCCGCCGCCGCCCCCGCCCCCGCCGACACCGCCGCCGCCGGCCCCCTGGATGCGCGAGCGGTCGACCGTGGCGATGAGCTCGCAGCCCATGGCGGAGGTCGTGAGCGCCCCGGCGCAGATCGCCATCGCGAGAAGGTACTGGTTCTTCCACATAGTAGTCCCCTTAGAAGGTAAACCGCGCGGCAGCGCCGCCGCCTGTCGGGCTGACGAACGGAGCGAAGAACGCCTTCTTCGTCGTGCTGGAAGCAGCGGCCTTCGCCTCGGCCGATGTGTCGTTGCTGAGCAGCAGGACAGCGCCGGTGACGCCGAACGTGAGCGCCACGGCGAAGGACATGTCCGCGATAAGCGCGTTGCGGTCGACGCTGTCCGCGTTCTTGGTCGTCGGGTTGTCGTCGAAGTCGCCCTTCGCGCTGAGCGCCTGGATGCCGAAGATCGTCCCGACCACGGCGCCGGCGCCGGCGAGGCCGAGGGTGACGTAGGCGGGCACGGGAGAGCGCGGCTCGATCGGCGCAGCGGGCGGCGGCGGGGCCGCGGGCGGCTCGGCGGCCGGCGGCGGCGGCGCGGGGGGCGGCGGCGCCGCGGCGACCGGCGCCTGCTGCGGCGTCAGCGCCACGCTGACCTCGCGCGTCTCGCCGAAGCTGACCTCGAGCTCCTGGCTCGAGTCGACGAACCCCTCCGCCGAGACGGTGAGCGTGTGCTTGCCGGGCGGGATCGAGAGCTCGGTCCCGGTCTGGGCCACGCCGTCGACGGCGATCTTCAGGTTCGGCGGGGCCTCGGGTACGGTCGCGACCTTCACCTTCGCCGGCGTCTTCTTGAGCGCCTCGATGCGCTCCTGCGCCTCGGCGATCTTGTCCTTGAACTTCTCGGCGTCGGGCTTCGAGTCGAGGAACGCCTGCCACGCGGCGACCGCCTCGACCGTGAGCCCCTGCCTGTCGAGCGAGAGGGCGAGCTTGTACTTCGGCGCGGCGCCGGGCACGTGCGCGTCCGCCTGGCGATACAGGTCGGCCGCGACGGCGTACTCGCCCTTGTCGAACCTGGACTCGGCCTCCTTGTAGAGCTTCTTCGCCGCTTCCTTCTTCTGCTTCTCGGTGAGCGGCTTCGCCGGAGGCTTCGCGGCGGTCACCGTCACGGCGGCGTCGCCGCCCTTGGCGGGAGCGGCCGTCGCGGGGGCGCCGGCCGCGGGCGGCGCAGCAGGGGACGGGGCCGGCGCCGGCGCGGCTCCAGGGGCCGCCTGCGCGGCCGGCTTGGCCGCCGGGGTGGCGGCGCCCTGTGCAGATGCCGGACTGACGTTCGTCAGCGTCAGGAGCCCAGTGACCATCGCCGCCGAGGTCAAGTTCGTCAGCCGGCCCGATCGTGAACGCATACCGTAAGCCCTCCTCCGCGGATAGTGTCGCGTGGGCGCCCACTTAAGCCTTGAAGGCCGCTCTACACAAGGGTTTTCGCGTTCATTCTCGCGGCGCACGCCCCCGCCTCGCCGGCCTCGGCGCGGCCCGACCTCGCCTGCGGCGTCACCGGACACTAGGGCTCATCGCCTCGCTCCAGCCATGCAGGGAACCGGAGCCTCGCCTCCAGGCCGAAGCCCAGGGTCGCCCGCCGCATGCGCGCGGACCGCTCGGCCCCCCGAGGGAGGCTCTCGCGGAGCCGGCGCAGCGCCTCGATGTAGCGTGCGAAGCGGGGATCCGAGAAGAGCGCGCTGAGGTCCTCCCGGATGCGCCGTATCGTCCCCGGGCTGACGCCGTGGCTGCTGAAGCTCATGGTCAGTCCGGAGGCCGTCACCACCGAGGGGTTGACGAAGTTCGACAGCTCCGGGCGATCCAGCGTGCAGACGAGGCGCCCCGCGTCCGCGAGCTCTCGGTGGAGGCGCCGCGACAGCGCGTCGTCGCCCGGCACGAGGAACACGAGCGCCGCGCCCGCGAGGTCGTCGTCCACGAACGCCCGCCGGTGCAGCTCGAGCAGGCCCTCGTGGGCGGCGCGCTCGATCGACTCGTGGACCGGCCCCGGCGCGACGACGGAGACGCGCGCGCCCGCCGCGAGCAGGCGCTCGACGGCGGGCGGCGCCTCGCCATCGGCGCCGATGACGAGGGCCCGCCGGCCGGTGAGATCGAGCGCGATGGGAAAGAGGCGCATGGGTGCGGCGGACACGGACGGGAGCGTCCGCGCCCCCGATTGTAGATCGGCGCGGCGCTCCGGGGGCGAGGTCGCGCGACGGCAGCGCCCGCGGCGCCGCGCTCAGCGGCCGGGGCGGCTCTGGGGCGGTGGGCTCGGCGGCGGGCTCGGCGGCGGAGCGGGGGGGAGGAAGCTTTGCGTGCGGAAGAGGAGCTTCCTGTCCGCGCTGCCGATGCGCGTTACGAACAGCCCGACGAAGGAGCCGAACAGCGAGTCGCCCGGCCCGATGGCGGTGGAGCCGGGCGGGCGGGTGACCCACCGCTTGATGCGGTCGAGCATCTCGGCGCTCATGGGGTTCACCTCGACCAGCACCGCGACCAGGTAGCGGCTGCCGTCGCGCAGGAGGGACCGCTCGACGAGCGGGAGCCTCCGCGCCTCGGCGCAGTTGCGGAGCACGCCCTCGACGTTGACCGCGACCGTGCTCGACGGACCTCCCGCCTGGAGGAGCTGGATCCGGAACACCTCGTCCCAGAGATCGTAGACGATCCGGCAGCTCTTGGCGGCGAGCGCGACAGGGGCGCCCCCGCTCTCGTGGAAGAGGTAGCCGCGCATGGTGACGACGGTCGGGAGCCCGCTGAGCAGCTTCTTCGAGATCTCGCCGTCGACCACGTCGCGGAAGCTCACGGTGAGCTGCACGATCGTCTTGTCGAGCGTCAGGCTGGCGACCCGGGTGGGGAGCGCGGCGGGCGCGCGGAGCGCCTGCTGCGTCTCCGCGTCCTCCTTCGGCGCGCCGCGGTCCTCCGCGCCGCCGGGCCCCTGCTGGGCCTCCGACAGGCGCGGGCCGAGGCAGATCCCGGCGAGCAGCGCGACGCCGCACCAGCGCGCGGCGCGCGCGGCGCGCGCGGCGCGCGCGGCGCGCGCTGCGGGCGCTCGCCCGCGGCCCGCGTCCGAGCAGGTCATTTCCGCTCACCGCGCCGCGCTGGTATCAGCCCGAGCAGGTTCGAGAAGGCGAGCGTCACGCCGCCGACCGACGTGTCGACCCGCAGTCCGAGGTTGTAGGTGATGTCCACGGGCACGCGGGCGAAGCCCTCGTACCCGGCGGGCGCGTCGGTGAGCTCGCGACGGGTCGCGACCCCGTAGAGGCCCACCGCGCCGAAGAGATCGACGCCGTAGATGGAGCCGCGCCCCGTGTAGACGGGGATCCGGTACTCGGCCTCGAGCTTCGCGGCGTAGTCGCCGTAGCGGACCTCGATGATGTCCGTGCCGAGGAAGTTCGGCGGCTGCCTGCGATCGGGGGCGAGATCGAGCAGCCGGTCGGGCAGGAGGTCGGTGAAATCGCCGACATAGTACTTCTCGAAGAAGGGGGCGTCGCCGGCGACCGCGCCGGCGAACGCCTTGAGGCGGAGCACGTGCCGCAGCGGCAGGCGGAACCACCGCTGCGCGCCGAACTCGAACTTCTGGTAGCCGTAATCGCTGCCGAACGGCGGTACGCCCACCGTGACCGAGAGGGATGCGAACGCTCCGTGCGTGGTCAGGAAGGGCGCGTCGCGCGTGTCGAGATCGATCGCGGCGCGCAGCGACGAGAGCACCGTCTTGCCGCCCAGGATGTCGAAATCGATGGGCTCGCGGCGCTGGCCGCGCATGTGCGAGGCGACCGTGGGCACGGTCGCGTCGATCTGCTCCAGGCGGTAGTCGAGCGAGAGCCGCGACGACGAGGAGACGTCGTGGCCCGTGCCGAGGGTCGCGCCGAACCGCTTGTAGGCGACGACCGCGTACTCGGTGACCTCCCGCTGCTCGAGCAAGGGGGACTCGAACGAGACGTCCCGGTTGCCGAAGAAGTCGCGGGCGTCGTTGTAGAGCAGGGTCACCGCGGCCGACCAGCGGCTCCCCATGAACGCGGGATCGACGAAGCGGGTCCGCAAGGCGAGCTGATCCGCCGCGAGCCCGACGCCCGCGCCGAGGGTGATCCCCGTCCCGGCGAGGTTGGTCTCGGCGATCTGCACGCCGGTGAACGCGGAGAGCGGCCTGGCGTTGCCCGCGGTGTCCTCGTCGGCGGCGACGCCCAGCCAGAGGTCCTGGAGCACGAACGTGTTGCGCTCGACCACGTCGATGACGAGCGTCGCGCTGCCGCGCTGGGCCCCTTTCCGGAGCGACAGCCCGACCGAGGCGAAGAACCCGGTCCCGAGGAGGCGGTAGCGCGTGAGCTCGATCTCCGGGTCCTCGACGTCGAGCACGTCCCCCGCGCGGAACCTGACGTAACGGAGGATCACGCGCGCGGCGGTCCGCACAGCGCCCCGGACCTCGACGCCATCGAGGAGATATCGGACGCGATGGCGCTCCGGCAGCGCGGCGTTCACGCCCGCGGACACGCCTGCCGCGGCGGCGGCGGCGGTGCGAGCGGGTCGCTCCGGCGGGGTCGCCGGGCCGGAGGCTCCCTCGGCGCCCTGCCCGAGCGCGCGCCCCGGGAGCGATCCTGCGAGCAGCGCGCTACAGAGCGCGAGGAAGGCGCGGCCGAGCACGAGGGGAAGGGGGCTGGTCGGGGAGCGGGGGGGATGCCGGAGTCACGAGCAGGATCCGCCGGATACCGACAGCACGGCCAGAGCCTCCGGAGAGCTCAGCGGCGCACCGTAGCACGATCGGTGTGCTCGCCGCAGGGACCGGGCGCGTCGAGCTCGGCGCCCGGCGCGGCGTCGCTGGCGACGCGGGGCGGCGCGGGGAGCGGCGGGAACCGCGCGCGGAGGTGCGCTGCCCGCTCGTCTTGCTGCCGGTGCGGCGCGCGCTCGGGCGGGGCGGCGCGGGTGTGCTCGGCCAGCACGAGCAGATCCATGCGGGCGGGCGTCGGTTCGGCCAGGTGGTCGACCGCGGCGAGCAGCAGCGCCCGGACCTCGGTCAGCACGCGGGCATCGCGCGTCCAGCGCGCGCCGGCGCTCGTCGTGATGGCGCGGGCGAGGAGCAGCTCCGCGCGGCCGCGCACGTCCGCGGGGATCCAGTCGGCGACGAGCGGATCGGCGAGCATGGCCAGCGTCTCGCGCAGCGCGGCGACGCGGCGCGGGCCGAACCGCTCCGGCGCGCGCGCCGCGCGGCGCGCGAGGCGCAATGTCCTGCGGAGCGCGCGCCTCGCCGCCCTGCCGACCACGGCGCCGCGCAAGGTGAGCCGCTCGCGCGGCGCGTCGAGGGCGTGCAGCACCGCGGCCAGCGAGGTGCCTCCGGCGATCACGAGCGCCACCGTCCCGACGGTGGCTCCGGCGCCGTGCAGCTCGAGGCCGCCGGTCGCGGCGATGAAGGCAACGGCGACGACCGCCAGGAGCCCGAGGGAGCCGAGCGCGCCTGCCGCGTGCGATGGTCCGTGCCAGGGGCCGCCTTCGCCCTGGACGAGCCGGGTGTATCCGTCGGGGGCGATGAGCCGTCCGCCGCTCGGGATGAGGCCCACCATGGCTCGCCGCGCTGCGCGCGCCAGGCCGACCTCGAGCGGACCGAGCTGGATGCCGGGCGGCTCGCGGAAAGGGCTCATCCATCCAGGGTAGCCCATCCCCGGCCGAGCGGCTCTCGCCCGCCGAGGCGGCGGGGCGCGGGGGCTCAGGGCGCCTTCGCCTTGTCTCCCTGGCCCCGCCGCGCCTTCTCGACGAGGCCGCTCGTACCCATGCGGGACGCGAGCGCGGCGAGGACCGCGCGCAGCGGGACGCCGCGCGACGCGACGCCGACCAGCAGGTGGTAGATGACGTCCGCCGCCTCGGCCGCGACGCGGTCGTCGCTCTCCGCGGCGATCGCCTGAGCGAGCTCGCCGGCCTCCTCGCGCAGCTTTCCGCCGATCATCGGCGCGCCGCCGTCGAGCAGCTTCCTGGTGTAGCTCTTCGTCGGCGACGAGGTCTTGCGCTCCTCGATCTCCCGCTCGAGGGCCTCGAGCACCGCGGTCGCGTCCTGTCCCTCGTCGGCGGCCTCGGGCTCGGCGTCGACGCGGGCGTCGACGCGCCGGAAGAAGCAGCTCGCGGCCCCCGTGTGGCAGGTCGGGCCGCTCGGGTCCGCGAGGATCAAGAGCGCGTCCCCGTCGCAGTCGGCGTGGATGCTCGTCACCGCGAGCGTGTTGCCGCTCGTGGCGCCCTTCTCCCAGAGCTCGCCGCGCGACCGGCTGAAGAAGGTGGCACGGCCCGTCTCCAGCGTCCGGGTGAGCGACTCCCGCGTCATGTACGCGAGCATCCGGACCTGCCCGGTCAGCCGATCCTGCACGACGGCCGGTATGAGCTTGCCGTCTCCAAAAGCGATCTTCACAGCCTATTCCTCTCCGGTGGTGTCGGGCGCCTCGGCAGCGGCGCCGCTCTCGCGGGCTGCCGCCCGGCCCTCGCCCTTCGCGCTGCCGCGCCTTTCTCGCGTCGACTTGTCGTCGACCGCCGCCTTCGACGTTCGCTGGTCGCCTGGCCCGTCGTCGTCTTCGTCGTCCTCGTCCGCGGTGGCGGTTTGACCTCCCGGCAGGTTGAGCGCCATCGCCTGCGCGGGGTGAGCCAGGGCAGCCTTGTAGTAGACCGAGAACGCGAAGGCCGCGGCGAGCCCGGTGACGAGGGCGACCGCCTGGGACGTCGAGTACTGGAGCAACGTGGACGCGCCGAACGTCTCGGGCTTGAGGACGAGGTACAGGACGACGGCGGGGATGAACGCGAGCGCCTGCGTCGCCTTGCGTACCGCGTTGTTGTGGATGACGTGGGAGAACCCGATGGAGTAGGCCACGGCGAACACGACGAGGCCCGCGGGGAGGAGCACGTGCTCCGGGAGCGAGGGCGGGACGGAGCCGCGCTCCGCGTCATCGCGCAGGAGCTCGAGCAGGTAGCGGCAAACCCCGTAAGCGAACGTGAAGAGGAGGAAGATCTCTCCGCGGAACTTCTGCCGCCGGCGCGCGAGGAGCAGGAGCGCGAGCAGCCCTGCGCCGACGAGCGCCTCGTAGAGCTGCGTCGGATGCACGGGGAGGGACGCCTCGGAGGCCGGGTCGAGCCCGCGCTCCCTGACGTGCTGCACCCATGCGGGGGACCCGCTGCCGCCGTCCAGCGTGCCCTCGGGCCAGCGCGGGAACGTGCCGAGGCCCTTCAGCCAGCCCGGAGCTGTCTCGCCGAGCGGCCGGCCGAAATCGCAGCCGAAGAGGTAGCAGCCGATGCGCGTGATCATGAGGCCGGAGGCGAGGCTCGGGACGGCCACGTCGGCCCACGGGAGCAGCGGGATGTGGTGGGATCGCAGGAACAGGTAGGAGCCGAGGAAGCCGCCGAGGAAGCCGCCGTACGCGACCAGGCCGCCGCGGCGGATGTCGAACATCGAGCCGAGGGAGTCGAACTCATCGAGGTTCGTGAGGATATAGAGCACGCGTGCGCCGACGACCGCGGCGAGCGCGGTCACGACGTAGCAGTTGGCCATCGTCTCTCTCGGCAGGCCGTCGCGCTCCGCGAGCCCCAGGGTCAGGTACCAGCCGACGACGAGCGAGAGGCCGAGCATGACCCCGTAGCTGTAGATGGGCAGCGGGCTCAGGGTGTACGTTTGGTCCTTGAACAGGGAGGCGAGCGCGGCGAGCGCGACGCTCACGATTCCTGCCGCGGCGGCCCCGGGCTTGTTCTTGGCGATGAACAGCCCGACCGCGCCCACGAACGCGATCCCCGCGGCGATCAGGAAGACCCAGAGCAGGGGCACGGTCCAGGCGGGGAGCGGGACGCGGAACAGGATGGGATGCATGGCGCCTCTCCTTACGCCCGGGATTGGGGACCATCAAGCGTCGTCTCTCGGGCATGACGCAGCGGGCCAACGCCCTGGCGGGCTCGTGTCCAGCCGCATCGGGCGATCGAGATGCGCCCGGGCTGGCAGCGACGCGTAGCTCCCACCCGGTCGTCGGCGATGGCGCCCGCGAGGGATCTCGAAGTCCGTGCGCGCCGCTGCTAGCATCGATTCCGTGCTCTGCGGCCGAGCCACCGTCAGCGTCATCGCGGTCCCCGGTTTGTTGGTGGGCGCGTCGTGTGTCCCCGAGGGGCCGGCCACAGGCGACGCGAGCACGCGATCGGTCGGGGCGGCCGCGTCAGCCGTGTCCACCTCGAAGGCGGGCGCTGTCCGAGGCGCGCCGGTGGCGGGCGCCTTCGAGGACGATTTCAACCGGTCAGCGCTTGGCCCCGACTGGAACGCCCTCAGCCCCCGCTGGAAGATCGAGGACGGACGGCTATGCGCCCGTGCCGCGAGGAACCGCGGCGTGTGGCTGAACCGGCCGCTGCCGGAGAACGCGCGGATCGAGTTCGACGCCATCGCCGAGGCCCCTGACGGCGATCTCAAGGCGGAGCTCTGGGGGGATGGCCGGAGCGGGGCGACCGCGGCGAGTTACACGAACGCGACGAGCTACCTCGTGATCCTCGGAGGGTGGAAGAACACGAGGCACGTGCTCGCCCGCCTCGACGAGCACGGCGAGGATCGGCTGGAGATCGAGGTGGATCCGGACAGCGACGACGAGCGGGCGCGCCCCGTCGCGCCGGGGCAGCCGTACCGCTTCCAGATCGAGCGCCGCGACGGCAAGACGCTCTCCTGGTCGGTCAACGGTGTCGATTACCTCGAGCTCAGCGATCCCGCTCCGCTCGCCGGCCCAGGGCACGAGCACCTGGGTTTCAACGACTGGGATGCGCCGGTATGCTTCGACAACCTGCGCATCACGCCCCTCTAGCCGCGATGGAATCAAGCGAGGTCGAACGGGAGCTCGAGGAGCTGGAGACGCGCATCGAGAGGCTGCGCGCGCTTTACGAGCAGTACTTCATGGGCATCGAGCGGCTGGAGCCGCTCATCCCGCGCAAAGAGGTCGATCGCCGCATCTGGGTGCTGCGCCGCGAGCAGATCAGGAACACCGGGCTCCGGTTCAAGTTCCAGATGCTGATCCAGCGCTACAACACGTTCCAGCAGTACTGGGGCCGCATCGCGCGCGAGATCGAGAACGGGACGTACCGGCGCGACGTCCTCCGCGCGGCGAAGCGGGTCGGGGCGCAGGAAGCGCTCACGATCGTCGGCCGGAAGCGGGCGGAGCGCTATACGGAGCTCGCCGAGCGGCAGGCGGCGGATCGTGACGCGGCCGGTCGCGACGACGTGGATGAAGAGCTCGACGCCGACGCCGATATCGTCACGCTGGCGCCGCCGCCGTTGCCCGCCGCTTCTCCGGCGCGGCAGCGCGCGCCGGCCGCCGACGAGGCCGGCGGCAGCAGCGCCGGCGGGCCCCCGCGCGTCCCGGCGGCGCCCAGCGTCCCGGCCGGGGCGGCGCAGGTCGGTCCGCAGGTACGTTCTCCCGTGGCGCTCGCGCCGCCTGCCACGCCTCAGGCCACGGTGGCCGTGAAGCCTGCCCCGCTTGGCGGGTTGCCGCGGGGGCTCGGCCTGACGAGGTCTCAGCAGAGACCTGCGGACGCAGCGCCGACGGAGGCACCTTCGGCGGGCGCGAAGGCGACCCCGCGCGCTGACCGGACGCAGCCGGCTGCGACGGGCGGATCGAGCCGCCAGCGGCTCGCCCAGCTCGCGGCGGAGATGCGCGCTCAGCGCATGCAAAACGCCCACGCCGGCGACGCGGCGAAGGGCGCGGCCGGAGCGCCCGTCCCTGCCGGCGACGCGGCGAAAGGCGCGGCCGGAGCGCCCGTCCCTGTCGGCGATGCGGCGAAGGGGGCGGCCGGAGCGCCTCGGGCTCTGGCGGACGTCGCGCCGGAGCCGCCGGCGCCTGCCAGGCGAGCTCCGCCTCCGCTTCCGATTCGGCCCCCGCCGAAGGCCCCCACCACGGGAGCGTCGGCGGGGGCCTCGGCGGCAGCCGACACGAAGATCGCCGCAGCGAAGCGGCAGGAACGCGCGCTCTCGGAGCGGCCGCCTCCGTCGCGGCGCCGTCGATCCACCATGCCACCTGCCGCGGACAAGGGGACGGCGAGCGGCTCTCGGCATCCAGCGCCACGCGCGTCCTCGCGCCCTCCAGAGGCCGCGAGGGCCGGCCTCGACACCGGACCCCGCGCGCGATCCGCGCCGCCCGCGCGACCCGCGCCGCCCGCGCGACCCGCGCCGCCCGCGCAGCGCCCCGCCGCGCAGGGCCCCGCCGCGCGCGATGACGAGCTCCCGGAGCAGCGGCTGCGCCAGATCTACGCGAAGTACGTCGAGACCAAGCGCGCTGCGCACGAGTCGACGGCCGGCGTCACCTACGAACGCCTGGCCGAGAGCCTCCGCGCGCAGGCCGCGAAGCTACGAGCAACGAATCCGGCCAAGTCCGTCGACTACGACGTCGTCGTCAAGAACGGAAAGACGCTGCTGAAGCCGATCCTCAAGTAACCGGGGCGGCCTGTCGCCCGCATGGACATGCGGGCGAGCCTGGCGAGGCGAGCGCACGAGCGCCTCAGCCCGCCGGGCAATGCTCGGCGAGCTCTGCCGCTTCACGCTCGCGGTATCGGTCTGTCGAGCTGATGGATGCGTTGATCGAGCTGATCAGTGGTGCGCCACGCGCCGCCAGAGCTGAGGCAGGCGGTGGACTTTCGCAGGCGCCCCGGAGTCGTCCTCGACGAAGAGGATCGCGCAGGCCGTGCGGTCGGCCTCACGCATTCTCGCGCATAAGTCGGCCAGATCGTCATCGGCGTCCACGATGTCCGCCTCGGCCGGCTGCGAACCGCCCTGAACGTACTTGACATTGTCAAGGGCGACCCATCGCCCAGCGAACTCTTCCGAACGACATATGTCGCGCCATGTCATACGGGGCGCGGCCAAACGAATCTTACTGCCCATTTCCCGTGAGCGACCTTCTCCCCCATGTTCCAAAGTCAAGCGCCGACCTACTACAAGCAAAGGCGCGGCGTTCGGCGAACTTTCAGAACCGTCGGAGCAAGATCTAGCACCTGCCAAAATCCGGCGTCAAGGCAGGGCTGGAACAGCCCAGGCCCCTCGGGTGTTGAGGTCAGTCCGCCGTCCCCCCTCTTCTAAGGACAGCGCGCCTGCAGCTGGGACAGAGCTTCGCCCATCCCGATCCGCGCGGCGGCCATGGCGTGGGACTTGGCCGCGCACCCCTTGGACGCGACCGCGCGCTTGGCGCTCGCGCTGATCGCGGCCTTCGCCTCGGCCTTTCTGGGGCCATCGCAGCCCGCGAAGCGCTTCACCGCGAGCTCCGTGTTGCCTCCGTGCGCCAGGTTGATCGCGGCCTTGCACTCCTGCTCGGCCTTCGCATTGACGGCCGGCGAGGCCGGCTTGGCGGCGCCCGTCGAGGCCGGCGGGCTCTTCGGAACCTCCGGCGAGGCCTTGCTCGGGGGCGCGGTCGGCTCGGGGAGCTCGGGTGTGGAGGGCTCGCTCGAGGGCACGGGCGCCGGGGGGTCCGACGCGACGGTGACGGGTGACGCGCTCGCCGAGGATGTCGGGATCGCGATCGTGGTCGCGGCGCTCTCATCGGTCGCGGTCCCGCTGTCCCTCCGGAGCAGCAGGAAGCCGCCGCCCACGAGGCCGAGCACCGCGACGGCCGCGATCGCCGCGAGGACGGGGGCTCCCTTGTTCTTCTTCGCGCTCGGCGGCGGCGCGGGGAACACTTGGCCGCTGCCTGTCGGCACGGGCGGGTGTGCCGGCACGGCGCTGCCCGGCATGGCTGCCTGATCGAAGACCGTGGCCGCGTGGTTCACGGCCATGCCGGGTCCGGTGGGAGGCCCCGCGACGAACAGCGGCTCGCCGATCTGCGTCTGGCCCGAGCGCGACGGCATCAGCGCCGTTCCGCTGGCCGGGGCCTCGAGCCCGACGTGGGTGCGCGGCGCCGAGGCGAGCACCGAGAGCCGGGGCCCTGCGCCGAGCGTGAGCTCCTCGTAGAACTCGCGCGCCGACTGCTGGCGGTCCTCGCGGTTCTTGCTGAGGGCCCTCATGACCGCCGCCTTCATCTTCGCCGGGGCCGCGGCGCCCATGGGCACGGCCTCGAACGGGAACGGCTGCTGCGTCATGTGCTGCGTCGCCCACTCCCACGGCGTGTCGGCCTCGAACGGCAGGCGGCCGGTGAGCATCTCGTAGGTCAGCACGCCGAGCGAGTAGATGTCGCTCCTCGCGTCGAGCTCCTTCCCCGTGAACTGCTCGGGGCTCATGTACGGCGGGGTGCCGAGCACCGTCCCCTGCTGCGTCAGCTTCTGCTCGGCCCTGGCGCTGCGGTCGTCGCGCTTCGCGATGCCGAAGTCGAGGACCTTCACGTAGTCCTCCTCGCCCGCGCGCCTGGTCAGGAAGATGTTCGCGGGCTTCAGATCGCGGTGAACGATCCCCTTCTCGTGGGCTTCCTGCAGCGATCCGCACACCTGCGCGATGATGCGGTCGACCCGCTCGGGCGGCAGGGCGCCGCCCTTCTCGAGCGCCGCCTCCAGCGAGAGCCCGTTGAGGAGCTCCATCGCGATGTAGAGCTCCCCGGTGTTCGTCTGCCCGAAGTCGTAGACCTTGATCGTGTTCGGGTGCTCGAGCTCGCTGACGGTGCCGCACTCCCGCATGAAGCGCGCGACCACCTGCGGATCGCGCGCGTGCTGCGAGAGGAGCGTCTTGATGGCGACCTTCCGCACCGACGTCCCCATCGGCTGCTCGCCGTTGTAGACGCGCCCCATCCCGCCCTCGCCGAGCACCCCGACGATCCGGAACCGGCCGCCCACGATCGTGCCGATGAGCGGGTCTGCTTCCGCTGGCGCCACAGGAAGGAGCGCGCCGCACGTGGCGCAGAAGCGCGCCCCATCGATGTTTGGCTGATGGCAAGCGGGACAGTCCATGCGATCGAACCTCTACCCCCGAAGCATGACGAACGCCGCGTCGCCTCGGACGGCTTCGCGCGCCCGAGCGAACGTGCGCTGGCAGGATCGCAGCAGCCGCGCTCCGAGCGCAAGGGAGCTCTCGCGCGCCCACGCTGCCGCATCACCGTCACGCGCGCTCCCTGGAGGGGGCGCTCGCCGTGGAGAGCGCATGCAGCACACCCTCGCGCGCGCTCGCCGTGGCGAGCGATGGCGAGCGTTCGCCCGAGCGAGCGTTCGCTCGCGCGCGCTCGGGTGGTCGCGGGGGCGCTGCTACAGCGGCGGCCGGCAGCGCTGCTCGCGGCGACCACACCCGGCGAGCTGCCGCGGCGATCCAGCGCTCCGTCCGCGCGACCGTCGGCGCATGCCCGGCGCTCCGCCCGCGCGATCGTCGGCGCATGCGGATTCCGCTCGACACGGGCGCCGAAAGCGCGCATCCATCGCGCCAGATCCGCGCTGCCGGGCGAGGTCGAGCTCCGACGTCGCCGGGCCTCGGCACCCCGACGGACCGCGTTCACGCGGGCGATCCCAGCGAAACGGACGAAATTGATACACACCGCTTGACACGTCTCTTGCAGGGGGCTAAGAGCCTCCTCCCTTCGCGGGACACGTCTACCCTCGGAGCGACGTGAGCGGCACCCGCCGCTTCACTGCGCTGCGGACGAGCCCGGTCGGTATGCTCCGACCGGCGCGGGAAGACGGTCCAGCGGGGCCAGGAGTTGATTGTTCGCACAGGCGTGATCTGTTCTGGGACGTTTCGCTAGGTCAGCACGCCCGTCACCCGACCATCGGGAGCGGGCAGCGGGTCGAGGTCGCTGGCGTAGCTCAATCGGTAGAGCACCTGCCTTGTAAGCAGGGGGTTAGGGGTTCAAGTCCCCTCGCCAGCTCCGATGCAAGGCGGCAGGTCGACGCTTCGGGAGGTCACGACGGAAATCGGATGCGCTAAGCTCTAAGAAGAAAACCCTGGAGGGTTGCCCGAGCGGCCAAAGGGAGCAGACTGTAAATCTGCCGGCATAGCCTACGATGGTTCGAATCCATCACCCTCCACCGGAGCGAATTTCGCTCCGACAGCGGTCCGACCAGTATACAAAGCCGCCGGGTTCGCCCCCTGCGGACACCCTGCGGGCGTAGCTCAGTTGGTAGAGCGTCAGCCTTCCAAGCTGAACGTCGCCGGTTCGAACCCGGTCGCCCGCTCCATGGTCGGTCGTTTGCCCACCTAGCTCAGTTGGCAGAGCACGTCCTTGGTAAGGACGAGGTCGTCGGTTCAATCCCGATGGTGGGCTCCAGCGAGGACAGCGAAACGCGCAGCCGCGAACTTCATTTCGGCAGGAGACATCTCGATGGCCAAGGAGAAATTCACTCGTACGAAGCCGCACGTGAACGTCGGAACGATCGGCCACATCGACCACGGCAAGACCACGCTCACGGCGGCGCTCGTCAAGGTGCAGTCGAAGCGCCAGCTGGCGAAGGCGATCTCGTACGCCGACATCGCGAAGGGCGGGACGGTCCGCGACGAGACCAAGACGGTGACCATCGCGGCCGCGCACGTGGAGTACGAGTCGGAGAAGCGCCACTATGCGCACGTCGACTGCCCCGGGCACGCCGACTACATCAAGAACATGATCACGGGCGCGGCGCAGATGGACGGCGCGATCCTGGTCGTGTCGGCGCTCGACAGCGTGATGCCGCAGACGCGCGAGCACGTGCTGCTCGCCCGGCAGGTCGGCCTGAACCACATCGTCGTCTTCCTGAACAAGTGCGACGCGGTGGACGACCCGGAGATGCTGGACCTGGTCGAGATGGAGGTCCGCGAGCTCCTGTCGAAGTACAAGTTCGACGGCGATAACGCGCCGGTCGTCCGCGGGGCGTCGCTGCCGGCGCTGCAGGGCGACCCGAAGTGGGAGGAGACGATCCAGCAGCTCCTGAATGCGCTGGATAGCTACATCCCCGAGCCGGTGCGCGACATCGACAAGCCGTTCCTGATGGCGGTCGAGGACGTGTTCTCGATCAAGGGCCGCGGCACGGTGGCCACGGGTCGCATCGAGCGCGGCGTGATCAAGGTCGGCGACGAGGTGCAGATCATCGGCTTCAAGGACACGAAGAAGTCGGTCGTGACCGGCGTCGAGATGTTCCGGAAGCTGCTCGATCAGGGGCAGGCGGGCGACAACGTCGGCTGCCTTCTGCGCGGCGTCGAGAAGGAGGAGATCGAGCGCGGCCAGGTGCTGGCGAAGCCCGGGTCGATCACGCCGCACACGAAGTTCACCGGCGAGGTGTACGTCCTCAAGAAGGAGGAGGGCGGGCGCCACACGCCGTTCTTCACCAACTACCGGCCGCAGTTCTACATCCGGACCACGGATGTGACCGGCACGGTGAACCTGCCCGAGGGGGTGAAGATGGTGATGCCGGGCGACAACATCACGATGACGATCGAGCTCATCGCGCCGGTCGCGCTGGAGGAGCAGATGCGCTTCGCCATCCGCGAGGGCGGCAAGACCGTGGGCGCGGGCGTCGTCACCAAGATCCTCGCGTAGGAGGCGGTCGTGGGCGAGCAGGCCGGTGGATGGCGTGCGGCACGCATTGCCGTCTCACTGGCCTGCAGCGAATGTAAATCGCGGAACTACAAGACCACGAAGACGCCCGAGCAGGTAGTTTCCATCAGGAAATTTTGCAAGCAGTGCAAGAAGCACACGGTTCACAACGAGACGAAGTGAGCTGTGAGCGAGAAATCGCAGCGATTCTAGGGGTATAGCTCAGTTGGTAGAGCAGCGGATTCCAAATCCGCAGGTCGGGAGTTCGAGCCTCTCTGCCCCTGCCAGGGACTGTGGGCGCCGCTGGGTCGCCCGCAAAGTCCCATCCAGCAGGCTCCTGCCTGCCGCGAGCCGGCGCGTTTGGTGTGGTTATGGCGAAGGGTCAAAAAGACAAGCAGACGCCGAAGGTCGCGGAGGAAGGGGAGCCGGAGGAATCTGGACCGGCCGCGGCCTCCGACATGTCTTCGCTCGATCCCCGGGACGAGGAGCCGGAGACTGGGGGGGCTGGTGCGCGCGAGGAGACCGAGGCGTCGCGCTCCGGTGATGCTGACGAGGTCGAAGGCGAGATCGCTGCCACCCAGCTCGGGACCGAGCGTTATGTGATCGCTGGATTCTTCGCCTCCGGGATGCTGCTTGCCTACGTGCTGGGCAAGATCGTGGAAGGCGTGTGGTCGACCCTTGCCAACAAGGACTGGTTCAGCCGAGCGCTGCCAGCCTTGGCCGCGTTCGGTGACGACGAACGAGCGACCTATGGGATGGTCATCGGGGGCATCATCGCGCTCGTGGTCGTGCTGCGCGCGTTCCGCAATGCGGAGATCCGCACCTGGAGCGACGAGGTTGCAACCGAGCTGTCGAAAGTGAAGTGGCCGACCAAGAAGGAGGTGACAAACGCGACGTTTGTCGTTATCGCGACGACCACCGTGGCGACCCTCTACCTGGCGCTGCTCGACCGCTTCTGGGCATTCGTGACCAACATCGTTTACGGCGATGGAAGCTGAAGCAGGGGAGATCCTGAGGGAACCAAGCGCCATGGCCAAGAAGTGGTACGTCATCCATACCTACTCGGGATACGAGGCGAAGGTGCGCGACGCGCTCCAGCAGCGCGTAAAGCAGTACGGCCTGGAAGATCGGTTTGGCGAGATCCTCATTCCGAGCGAGACGGTCACGGAGAACCGTCCCGGTGGTAAGACACGCGTTCGTCAGAAGCTGAGCCTGCCTGGGTACATCTTCGTCGAGATGGAGATGAACGAGCAGGTCTGGCACCTGGTCAAGGACACGCCCAAGGTGACCGGCTTCATCGGCAATCAGACGCCGCAGGAGGTCCCGCTGGTGCAGATCGACAACCTCCGGCGGGGCATCGTCGAGGGAGCGGTCAAACCGAAGCCGAGGCTCACGTTCGAGGTGGGCGAGGAGGTGCGCGTCCTCGACGGGGCCTTCGCGAATTTCACCGGCACGGTCGACGACGTGAAGATGGACAAGCAGAAGCTCAAGGTGAAGGTCAGCATCTTCGGCCGGCCCACCAGCGTCGAGCTCGACTTCTCCGCCGTGGAGAAGCGCTAGCCGGGAACGAGCGGCTGCAATCCTCAGGGTGAGGTCCGCGCCTCCGTGGTCCTCCACTGATTTCTCTGAAAAGTAGACCGCCCGTCGGGCGGCGGTTCGATAGGGTGCGAGATTCATCATGGCGAAGAAAGTCACTGGGTACGTGAAGCTGCAGCTTCCGGCGGGCAAGGCCAACCCGTCGCCCCCCGTCGGTCCGGCGCTCGGCCAGCACGGCGTCAATATCATGGCGTTCTGCAAGGACTTCAACTCGAGGACCGCTGCGCAGGGCGACATGATCATCCCGGTGGTGATCACGGTCTACTCGGACCGCTCGTTTACGTTCATCCTCAAGACGCCGCCCGCGTCCGTGCTGCTCAAAAAGGCGGCCGGGCTCGACACGAAAAAGAAGCCGGGCGCGGGCTCGAAGGAGCCCAACAAGGTCAAGGTGGGCAAGGTGAGCCAGAAGCAGCTCCAGGAGCTCGCCCAGCTCAAGATGCAGGACATGAACACGACCAGCCTCGAGGCCGCCATGCGCAGCATGGCTGGCACCGCCCGCTCGATGGGCATCGACATCGTCGACTGAGGTGGGTCGCAGCGCGCCCCGGGGTCGGGGCCGCACGTCGCCTGGAGGCGCTCGGCGCGAGCGCCCCGGCGGCCGGGGAGCAGAGACTTACCACGGTAGTTTGAGGCGCACCGTGGGAGGCGAGAGCCGTTAAGAAGGAGGGCATGTGCCGAAAGTCGCCAAGAAGAAACTCGCAGCGCGAACATTCGTCGACCGCGCTCGAAAGTACACGTTGCAGGAGGCGTGCGAGCTCGTGAAGAAGGCCGCGCCTGCCAAGTTCGACGAGACGGTGGACCTTGCGGTCCGCCTCGGGGTCAACCCTCGGCATGCGGATCAGATGGTCCGTGGCGCCGTGGTGCTCCCGCACGGCACGGGGCAGTCGCTCCGTGTCCTGGTGTTCGCCAAGGGCGAGAAGGCCAAGGAGGCGGAGGCAGCCGGGGCCGATTTCGTCGGCGAGGCCGATCTCGTGAACAAGGTCCAGGAGGGCTTCATGGACTTCGATCGCGTGATCGCCACGCCGGACATGATGGGGCTGGTCGGCAAGCTCGGCCGCATCCTCGGCCCGCGCGGCCTGATGCCGAACCCCAAGGTCGGGACCGTGACGTTCGACGTCAAGACGGCGGTCTCGGAGGCCAAGGCTGGCAAGGTCGAATACCGCGTCGAGAAGGCGGGCATCGTGCACGCGCGGATCGGCAAGGTCTCCTTCGCGGAGAACGCGCTGCACGGCAACGCGGACGCGCTCATCCAGGCGCTCGTACGTGCCAAGCCGGCGACGGCGAAGGGCGTCTACCTCCGGAGCATCACGATGTCTTCGACGATGGGCCCCGGGGTCCGCATCGACCCGGTCCACTTCAGCGGCAAGGCAGAGGAGGCGTAGCCCATGGAGAGATCCCAGAAGGAGGCGGTTGTCGGCTCGGTCCGGCAGAAGTTCGAGCGTATGTCCTCCGCGGTCTTCCTGGACTTCAAGGGGCTCAACGTCGAGGCGGTCACCAAGCTTCGCGATGAGTTCCGGAAGTCGGGCGTGGAGTACCGGGTCGTGAAGAACACGCTCGTTCGCCACGCCATCAAGGAGCACCCCTGGGCGAACAACCTCGCCAAGAGCCTCACCGGCATGACCGGGGTCGCCTGGAGCTACGAGGATCCGAGCGCAGCCGCCAAGGTCGTCAAGGCGTTCCGCAAGGACAACCAGAAGCTCCAGATCAAGGCAGGGCTCATCGAGGGCCAGATCCTCTCCGGGGATGCCGTCGAGACGCAGCTTGCGACGATGCCCGGCAAGGACGAGCTCCGCGCCATGCTGCTCGCGACGCTCCAGGCGCCGCTCCAGCAGTTCGTGCAGCAGCTCAACGCGCCTCTCCAGAATTTCGCCTATCTCTTGAAGGCGAAGGAAGACGCAGGTACCTCGGGCTGAAAGGGCGCATTCGTGTCAATTGGGCCTTGCGCCCGTCGGATTTTGGTTTACATGGCCCCCCTCCCCGGGGCGCGCAGAAGAGTTTGAAGGAGTCTTGCAATGGCTGAGATCACGCGCGAGCAGGTCGTCGATTACCTCTCCAACCTCCCTGTCATCCAGATCGCCGAGCTCATCAAGGACCTCGAGAACAAGTGGGGCGTCAAGGCTGCGCCCGCGGCCGTGGCGGTCGCGGCGGGTCCTGCTGGCGGCGCCGCTCCGGCCGAGAAGGCCCCGGAGCAGACCGAGTTCGACGTCGTCCTCGCGAACGCTGGTAGCAACAAGATCGGCGTCATCAAGGCGATCCGCGAGATCACCGGTCTGGGCCTGAAGGAGGCGAAGGACCTGGTCGAGGCCGCGCCGAAGACCGTCAAGGAGCAGGTTTCCAAGGCGGACGCGGAGGAGATGAAGAAGAAGCTTGTCGAGGCAGGTGCTACCGTCGAGCTCAAGTAACGATCACCGCTTCCTGTCAGGGAAATCGGGATCCGCTGGAGGACGGCGGCAGGGGCGATTGTACCTGCCGCGCGTCCCGCTTTTGTCTGATGAGGACCGCGGATGCGGATCCTCGGCCAACGCTGAAGGGGACCGCGAAGGCGGATCCCCGGCCAACGCTGAAGGGGACCGCGAAGGCGGATCCCCGGCCAACGCTGAAGGGGACCGCGAAGGCGGATCCCCGGCCAATGCAGAAGAGGACCGCGGGTGCGGGTCCTCGACCAACGCCGGAGCTCAATGGGTCGCTGCGCGGTCCGCTCTGCCCTCACATCCAGAATATCTCGGGTCCCCACACCCTGGGGACGCTCGCGCGCCTTTGGTGCGTAGCTTCGTGTTCGTTGCTCGGTTCGAGCCGTGCGCCCGCCCCGCACTGCTCGTGTGAGCCGGAGGAAATCGATGCCGTCGGTCGTCCAATCCAACTTCCGCGTCCGTAAGAACCTGGGTCGCGTTCGTCGCATCATCGACGTCCCCAACCTGATCGACATCCAGAAGTCAAGCTACGACAAATTCCTCCAGATGAGCGTTCCGCCGAACGAGCGGGAGGAGGTCGGGCTTCAGGCGGTGTTCCGCTCGGTTTTCCCCATCAAAGACTTCAACGGCACGAGCGAGCTCGTCTTCGTCTCGTACAACCTCGAGCCGCCGAAGTACGACGTCGATGAGTGCCGCCAGCGCGGTATGACCTACTCGGCGCCGATCAAGGTCACGAACCAGCTGATGATCTACGACACCCGCGACGGCGGGGAGCGGATCGTCCGCGACATCAAGGAGCAGGAGGTCTACTTCGGCGAGCTGCCCCTGATGACCGAGACGGGCACGTTCATCATCAACGGGACCGAGCGTGTCGTCGTCAGCCAGCTGCACCGTAGCCCCGGCGTGTTCTTCGATCACGACAAGGGCAAGACGCACTCCAGCGGCAAGCTGCTCTACTCCGCCCGGGTCATCCCGTACCGTGGCTCGTGGCTCGACTTCGAGTTCGACCCGAAGGACATCATCTACGTTCGCATCGACCGCCGGCGGAAGATGCACGCGACCGTGCTGCTGCGCGCGCTCGGGTACTCGACGCAGGACCTGCTCAACTACTTCTATTCGACCGAGACCGTGTACCTCGAGAAGGGGGGCAAGTACGCGAAGAGCATCGAGTACGACCTCCTCGCCGGTCAGCGGACGACGCGCGACATCAAGATCGGCAACGACATCATCGTCAAGAAGAACACCAAGTTCACCCGCGCTGCCATCCGGAAGATGAAGGAGGCGAAGCTCGAGCGGCTCAGCCTTGAGCCCGAGGAGCTCGTCGGGAAGGTGGCCGCGCACGACGTCGTCGACCCGGAGACGGGCGAGGTCGTGGTCGAGGTGAACGAGGAGCTCACCGAGGCGAAGCTCGAGCGGCTGCGCGACGCGAACATCGAGCAGTTCCGCATCCTCTTCATCGACGGCCTGAACGTCGGCTCGTACCTCCGCGACACGCTCCTCACCGACAAGGTGAAGACGATGGAGGACGCGATCCTCGAGATCTACCGCCGGCTCCGGCCGGGCGATCCGCCGACGCTCGAGACCGCCAAGACCCTGTTCCACAACCTGTTCTTCAACGCCGAGCGCTATGACCTCTCGAAGGTCGGCCGGCTGAAGCTGAACTACAAGTTCTATCGGGACGTGCCGGAGGACGAGCGCCCGGGGCTCGATCTCACCGTGCTCACGCCGCAGGACATCCTGGAGACGGTGCGGCACCTGATCGAGCTCAAGAACGGGCGCGGCTCGGTCGACGACATCGATCACCTCGGCAACCGCCGCGTGCGCGCGGTCGGCGAGCTGATGGAGAACCAGTACCGCATCGGCCTCGTCCGGATGGAGCGCGCCATCAAGGAGCGCATGAGCATGTCGCAGGAGATCGACACGCTCATGCCGCACGACCTGATCAACGCGAAGCCGGTCAGCGCGGTCGTGAAGGAGTACTTCGGGAGCTCCCAGCTCTCGCAGTTCATGGATCAGACGAACCCGCTGTCGGAGGTCACCCACAAGCGGCGCCTGTCGGCGCTTGGGCCGGGCGGCCTCACGCGCGAGCGGGCTGGGTTCGAGGTGCGTGACGTCCACGCGACCCACTACGGCCGCATCTGCCCGATCGAGACCCCGGAGGGGCCGAACATCGGTCTCATCGCGTCGCTGTCGACGTTCGCTCGCGTGAACGAGTTCGGCTTCGTCGAGACGCCGTACCGCAAGGTCGAGAACGGCCTGGTGACCGAGGATGTCATCTGGCTCTCGGCGCTCGAAGAGGAAGGCAAGTACATCGCGCAGGCGACGGTGAACCTCGACGAGAGCGGGCGCTTCAAGGAGTCGCTCGTCTCGGCCCGTTACAACGGCGAGTTCAAGATCGTCACGCCCGAGATGGTCGAGCTGATGGACGTCGCGCCGAACCAGATGGTGTCGGTCGCCGCCGCGCTCGTGCCCTTCCTCGAGCACGACGACGCGAACCGCGCGCTCATGGGCGCCAACATGCAGCGGCAGGCCGTGCCGCTGGTCCAGTCCCACGCGCCGCTCGTGGGCACGGGCATGGAGGAGCGGCTCGCCCGCGACTCCGGCGTCTGCGTCATCGCGCGGCGGCCCGGCGTCGTCGAGAGCGTTGACGCGACGCGCATCGTGGTCCGCGCCGAGGGTGAGGGGGCCGAGGTGCCCGATATTTACCACCTGATGAAGTTCCAGCGCTCGAACCAGTCGACCTGCTACACGCAGAAGCCGGTCGTCAGGACGGGCGAGGTGGTGAAGAAGGGCGACGTGCTCGCCGACGGGCCGTCGACCGACATGGGCGAGCTCGCGCTCGGCCAGAACGTGCTCGTCGCGTTCATGCCGTGGCAGGGCTACAACTTCGAGGACTCCATCCTGGTCTCCGAGCGCATCGCCAAGGACGACGTGTTCACCTCGATCCACATCGAGGAGTTCGAGTGCGTCGCCCGCGACACGAAGCTCGGAAAGGAAGAGATCACCCGCGACATCCCGAACGTCGGCGAGGAGGCGCTCAAGGATCTCGACGACTCCGGCATCGTGCGTATTGGGGCCGAGGTGCGCCCGGGCGACATCCTGGTCGGAAAGATCACCCCGAAGGGGGAGACCCAGCTCTCGCCCGAGGAGAAGCTGCTCAGGGCCATCTTCGGTGAGAAGGCCGGCGACGTCCGCGACAGCTCGCTCAAGGTGCCCCCCGGCGTCGGCGGGATCGTCATCAACGCCCGGGTGTTCTCGCGCAAGGGGACCGAGAAGGACGATCGGGCGCGCGACATCGAGGATCAGGAGCGGGCCAGGATCGAGCGGACGCGCGACGAGGAGATCAAGATCCTCCGCGACTCGTTCTTCCGTCGCATCCGCGAGCTCCTCCTCGGCAAGGAGACGACGGGCAAGCTCGTCGACGACAAGGGCAAGGTGCTCTTCCAGAAGGGCGCCATCATCGACGAGGCCTCGCTCGCCGAGATCCCCCGCAAGTACTGGGGCGAAATCCCGGTCGACGACGCCGAGCGGGTCCAGCAGATCCTGCGCGACCTCGAGGAGCTCGTCCGGACGCGCGAGGAGCACTTCCGCGACAAGATCGATCGCCTCTCCAAGGGCGATGAGCTGCCGCCGGGCGTGATCAAGATGGTGAAGGTCTACATCGCCATCAAGCGCAAGCTCCAGGTCGGCGACAAGATGGCGGGCCGCCACGGCAACAAGGGCGTCATCAGCCGCATCCTGCCCGAGGAGGACATGCCGTATCTCCAGGACGGGAGGCCGGTCGATCTCGTGCTCAACCCGCTCGGCGTGCCGAGCCGCATGAACGTCGGCCAGATCCTCGAGATCCACCTCGGGTGGGGCGCCTTCGAGCTCGGCAACCAGCTGCAGCGCATGCTCGAGCAGCAGCGGGCGAGCGCCGAGATCAAGGAGCACCTGAAGGCCATCTATGCGGGCGACGCGTCGATGGACGGCTTCTTCGACAACCTCGACGACGAGGACGTGAAGCGCTTCGTCAAGACGGTCGATGAGGGCGTGTTCATGGGATCGCCGGTGTTCGACGGAGCGCACGAGTCCGACATCAAGGGCGCTCTGGAGCTCGCTGGCCTCCCGACGTCGGGTCAGGCGATCCTCTTCGACGGGCGCACGGGCGAGGCGTTCGACCAGAACGTCACGGTGGGCATCATGTACATGCTGAAGCTCCACCACCTCGTCGACGACAAGATCCACGCTCGCTCGATCGGGCCCTACTCGCTCGTCACGCAGCAGCCCCTCGGCGGCAAGGCGCAGTTCGGCGGGCAGCGCCTCGGTGAGATGGAGGTCTGGGCGATGGAGGCCTACGGCGCGGCGTACGCGCTGCAGGAGTTCCTCACCGTGAAGAGCGACGACGTGATGGGCCGCACGCGCATGTACGAGGCCATCGTGAAGGGCGACTACACCCTGGAGGCTGGGCTGCCGGAGAGCTTCAACGTGCTCATCAAGGAGCTCCAGTCGCTGTGTCTGAACGTCGAGCTGGTCGAGACGGGCGGAGGCGTGGAGGCCTCGGCCGCGGAGGAAGAGGAGTGATGCAGTTCGTCACGTCACGAATGCCGCGCGCCTGGTCGGTGACCGCGGGGGAGGCGCGGCGCGCGAGCTGCGCGCTCCCGTGTGCCGAAATGGTGAGCGCAGACAGGTTCATCGGTTCCGTTTCCGTCTCCGGAGGTCTCCATGCGTGACATCTTCAGCTTCTTCGAGAAGCCCAAGGACCCGCTGTCGTTCAGCGCCATCCGCATCTCGCTCGCGAGCCCGGAGAAGATCCGCGAGTGGTCTCACGGCGAGGTGAAGAAGCCGGAGACCATCAACTACCGGACGTTCAAGCCGGAGCGCGATGGCCTGTTCTGCGCCAAGATCTTCGGGCCGGTGAAGGACTACGAGTGCAACTGCGGCAAGTACAAGCGCATGAAGCACCGTGGCATCGTGTGCGAGAAGTGCGGCGTCGAGGTCATCCAGTCGAAGGTCCGGCGCGAGCGGCTCGGGCACATCTCGCTGGCCACGCCGGTCGCCCACATCTGGTTCCTGAAGAGCCTGCCGTCGCGCATCGGCAACATGCTCGACATCACGCTCAAGGACCTGGAGAAGGTGCTCTATTGCGAGGCCTACATCGTCATCGATCCGAAGGAGACGGGCCTCATGCGGGGCGATCTCCTGAGCGAGGAGCGCTACCTGCAGCTCCTCGACGAGTACGGTGACGACAAGTTCAGCGCCGGGATGGGCGGCGAGGCGATCCTCGAGATGCTCAAGCAGGTCGACGTCCACGGCCTGGCGGAGCTGCTCAGGACGGAGATGCGCGCTGCCACCAGCGAGGCGAAGCGGAAGAAGCTCGCCAAGCGGCTCAAGGTCGTCGAGGCCTTCCGCGAGAGCGGCAACCGGCCCGAGTGGATGATGTTGACCGTGATCCCGGTGCTCCCGCCGGATCTGCGCCCGCTCGTCCCGCTGGACGGCGGCCGCTTCGCGACCAGCGATCTGAACGACCTCTACCGCCGCGTCATCAACCGCAACAACCGCCTGAAGCGGCTCCTCGAGCTGAACGCGCCGGAGATCATCATCCGGAACGAGCGCCGCATGCTGCAGGAGGCGGTCGACGCGCTGTTCGACAACGGCCGCCGCGGCAAGACCATCACCGGCCCGAACAAGCGCCCGCTCAAGTCGCTGTCGGACATGCTCAAGGGCAAGCAGGGCCGGTTCCGCCAGAACCTGCTCGGCAAGCGCGTCGACTACTCGGGCCGCTCGGTCATCGTGGTCGGGCCGACGCTGCGCCTGCACCAGTGCGGTCTGCCCAAGAAGATGGCGCTCGAGCTCTTCAAGCCGTTCATCTACAACAAGCTGGAAGAGCGCGGGTACGTCAACACCATCAAGAGCGCGAAGAAGATGGTGGAGAAGGAGCGCCCGGAGGTCTGGGACATCCTCGAGGAGGTCATCAGCGAGCACCCGGTGCTCCTGAACCGCGCCCCGACGCTCCACCGCCTCGGCATCCAGGCGTTCGAGCCGGTGCTCATCGAGGGCAAGGCGATCCAGCTCCACCCGCTGGTCTGCGCGGCCTTCAACGCCGACTTCGACGGCGACCAGATGGCGGTCCACGTGCCGCTGTCGGTCGAGGCGCAGATGGAGGCGCGCGTGCTCATGATGAGCACGAACAACATCCTCTCGCCCGCGAGCGGCAAGCCGATCATCAACCCGACCCAGGACATCGTGCTCGGGCTCTACTACGCGACCCGCGAGCGCAAGTTCGAGAAGGGGTCGTACCGGGCGGACACGCTCACGGTCGGCGAGGACGGCGTGCCGCAGGGCTACCTGCGCGGCATCTACGCCTCCCCCGAGGAGGTGCGGATGGCGTACGACAACGGCGAGGTCGCGCTGCACGCCGGCGTCCGCGTCCGCGTGCCGATCATCGACGACGACGGCAACCCGCAGCTCGACGAGCTCGGCCACGTGAAGCGGCGCATCGTCGAGACCACGGTGGGGCGCGTCCTCATCGCCGAGGTGCTGCCGAAGGGGGTCGCGTTCGAGTACGCGAACAAGACCCTCGACAAGAAGGCGCTCTCGGCGCTCATCGACGTCTGCTACCGCATCCACCGCAACAAGGAGACCGTCCTCCTCGCGGACCGGCTCCGCACGCTGGGCTTCGACCACGCGATGCGGGCCGGCATCTCCATCTGCATGGATCACATGGTGATCCCCCCGGCCAAGAAGATCCTCCTGGGCGAGGCGCAGAAGGAGGTCGAGCGCGTCGTCGAGCAGTACCAGGAGGGGCTCATCACCGACGGCGAGCGGTACAACAAGATCGTCGATATCTGGGCGAGCATCGCCGATCAGGTCACGACCGAGATGATGGCCGGCATCGGCAAGGAGACGGTCGTCGACCCGGAGACGGGCAAGGAGTCGGTCGAGCCGAGCTTCAACCCCATCTACATCATGGCCGACTCCGGCGCGCGCGGCTCCACGCAGCAGATCCGGCAGCTGGCCGCGATGCGCGGCCTCATGGCCAAGCCGTCCGGCGAGATCATCGAGACGCCGATCACCGCGAACTTCCGCGAGGGTCTCAGCGTGCTCCAGTACTTCATCTCGACGCACGGCGCGCGCAAGGGGCTCGCCGACACGGCGCTCAAGACGGCGAACTCGGGTTACCTCACCCGGCGGCTCGTCGACGTGGCGCAGGACGCGGTCATCTCCGAGTTCGACTGCGGCACGCTCGACGGCATCCGCGTGGCGAAGCTCGAGGAGGCCGGCGAGGTCATCCAGCCGCTCGGCGACCGCATCCTCGGCCGCGTCGCGCTGGAGGACGTCGTCGATCCGCTCACCGGCGAGGTGCTCATCACCGCGAACACCGAGCTCGACGAGCAGGCGGTGCGGGCCATCGAGGACGCCGGCATCGAGGAGGTCGTCATCCGCTCGGTGCTCACGTGCCAGCTCCGGCGCGGGGTCTGCGCCCTGTGCTACGGGCGCGACCTCGCGCGCGGCTACCGGGTCAACATCGGCGAGGCGGTGGGCATCATCGCCGCCCAGTCGATCGGCGAGCCCGGTACGCAGCTCACGATGCGCACCTTCCACATCGGCGGCACCGCGGCGCGCGGCAAGATCGAGGCGAGCTACCTCGAGGCCCGCACCGAGGGCACGGTCCGGCTGCGCCGCGCGGTCGTCCAGAAGAAGAAGGACGGCACCATGGTGGTCATGAACCGCCACGGCGAGATCGTGGTCGTCGACGAGACGGGCCGCGAGCGCGAGCACAACCGCCTCGTCTACGGCGCCATCCTCAAGAAGGCGGACGGCGATCGGACCAAGCCGGGCGAGCTGCTCGCCGAGTGGGATCAGTTCGCGACGCCGATCCTCACCGAGGTCTCCGGCGTGGTGAAGTTCGGCGACCTCATCGAGGGCGTCAGCGTGCAGGACCGCCTCGACGAGGTGACGGGCCTCTCGCGGAAGGTCGTCATCGAGTCGAAGGCGACCGACGTCCGCCCGCGCATCTCGCTGAAGGACCCCGAGACCGGCGCGACGGTGAAGCTCCCGAACAGCGAGCTCGAGGCGCGCTACCTGCTCCCCGTCGGCGCGCACATCGTCGCGCAGGAGGGGGATCTGATCGAGGCCGGCGAGGTCATCGCGAAGATCCCGCGCGACACGACGAAGGTGCAGGACATCACCGGCGGTCTGCCCCGCGTCGCCGAGCTGTTCGAGGCCCGCAAGCCGAAGGATCACGCCATCATCAGCGAGATCGACGGCGAGGTCACGTTCGGCAAGGACACGAAGGGCAAGCGGAAGGTCATCATCACGCCGTACTCGCCGGACGGGCACGCGCTCGGCGATCAGGCGCGCGAGTACCTGATCCCCAAGGGCAAGCACATTCAGGTGCAGCCGGGCGATCGCGTGCGCGCGGGCGACCCGCTCCAGGACGGCCCGCCGAACCCGCACGACATCCTCCGGGTGAAGGGCGAGAAGGAGCTGTCGGCCTGGCTCGTGAACGAGATCCAGCAGGTCTACCGGCTCCAGGGCGTCGGCATCAACGACAAGCACATCGAGGTCATCGTCCGGCAGATGCTCCGGCGGGTCCGCGTGCGCGAGGTCGGCGATACGAACTTCCTGGTCGACGAGCAGGTGGAGAAGCACATCTTCGAGAAGGAGAACGAGACCGTGATCGAGCGCGGCGGCAAGCCGGCCATCGCGGAGGCGCTCCTCCTCGGCATCACCAAGGCCAGCCTGTCGACCGAGTCGTTCATCAGCGCCTCGTCGTTCCAGGAGACGACCAAGGTGCTCACCGAGGCCGCGATCAACGGCAAGACGGACGATCTCCGCGGGCTCAAGGAGAACGTCATCATGGGCCGCCTGATCCCGGCCGGGACGGGGTTGCCTGCCTACAAGCGCCTCCAGGTGGTGGTCGAGGGCGAGCAGGCGGCTCAGCCGCCGTACGTCGCTCCGCGGCCGCGTCCCGAGGAGACGCTCACCGCCGTGAACGAAGAGTAGCGACCGTCGTCGCGCCCAGGGGGAGAGGTCGCTCGCCCCTGGGCGTGTCCGCCCGTGAACGGGCTCTTCGCACCGCCCATGGGACGGGGGCGTATCCCATCCCACGCTCTACCTGCCGGTCCAGCGCGTCGCGCTCGGACTGTGGCGGTTTCCCGCGATCCGCGTTCACCTCCAGGGCCGTGCAGTAGCAACGCATCAGGCCGGGCGGCTCCTCGTCCGCCAGCCGTGGTCGCCGGACCTTCACGGGGCTCGCGCGCCGCCCCCAGCTCTGCTCTCATTCCCTGAGCGCACCGATGGCTGCACAGGCCGCGAGCGGCAGACCGGCTCTCCCCCGCGTGCCTCTGTTCCGCGAGGGGCCCGAGGCGCGCATAGACCTCCAATTTCGGGTAGAATCAGGGTTTCGATGGCTTCCGTTCAAGGATTGAACCAGCGGATTGCCGATCGCCTCGTCCTCGAGGGGCGTATCACCCCGGACGACCATCGTCGTGCGGTGGAGTACGCGATGCGGATGCGGGGCCGCATCGAGGACGCCATCATCGAGCTCGACATCCTCAACGAGGCCGAGCTCCTCAAGTTCATCGCGACCGTCCACAACACCCGCTTCGTCTCGACCGAGAAGCTCTCGAAGGCGATCATCGAGCCGCGCGTGCTCGCGAAGGTCTCGGCGATTACCGCGACGCTGCACGGTGTCTTCCCGGTCCTGCTCGACGAGCGGAACACGACGCTCTCGGTCGCGACCGCCGATCCCGACAACGACGTCGCGCTGCACGAGATCCGGCTGGCCGCGGGCGTCCGCGACGTGCGCGCCATCGTGGCCAGGCCCGCGGCGGTTCGCGCGGCGATCGCGTACCACTACCGCGGCGACACGACGGCGTTCAACGCGTTGAGCCGGCCCGTCAGCTCGTTCGACGAGATCCTCTACAACAACAGCAACAACCCGTTCGAGCGCGCGTCGATCCCGCACGAGCGGATGTCGATGACGCACGTGCCGGCCATGCATCCGCAGCCGATGCACACGCAGCCGGTCCACGCGCAGCCGCTGCACACGCAGCCGGTCCACGCACCGCCGATGCACGGGCAGCCGATGCACGGGCAGCCGGTGCAAGCACAGCCGCTGCACGCGCAGCCGGTGCAAGCACAGCCGCTGCACGCGCAGGCGATGCACGCGCAGGCGATGCAAGCACAGCCGATGCAAGCACAGCCGATGCATGCGCAGCCTGTGCAGGCGCCGCCGATGCACACGCAGGCGATGCACGCGCAGGCGTCGGCGCCGTTGCCCGCCGCCATTGTCGCGGTGCCGCCGGCTCCTGCGGTGATGAAGGCGCCCTCCGCGCCGCCCCGGGGGAGCGTGGCGGGCCCCACGCCGACGCCGGTGCCGCCCTCGCCCGGCCTCCAGCCGCAGGCGACGCCCGCGCCGGTCGCGGCGCCGCCTCACCCGACCACGAGCCACGCGTACGTCGAGACGCTGAACGTGCTCGTGAGCCTGCTCGAGAACAACCGGCAGGACCTGCGAGGCCACTCGTCCACGGTCGCCCGCATCGTCCGGAAGCTCTGCGAGCGGATCGGCCTGCCGCCCACGACGGTCGCGAGCTACGTGGCCTCGGCGTACCTCCACGATCTCGGCAAGAACGGCCCGTACCACCTCACCGCGCTCAACGTCGCCGAGTACGAGGGGCACCGGCTCGCCGCGACCAAGAGCGTCGACCTCCCGGCGCACCTCATGGAGTCGGTCGGGCTGCCGCAGGAGGTCGTCTCGGCGATCAGCCTCATGTACGAGCGCTACGACGGCAGCGGCTTCCCGGACGGCCTCTCCGGCAAGGAGATCCCGCTCGGCGCGCGCATCCTCGCGGTCGCGGACACCTACGCCGACCTCACGCAGAACCCGCGCAACCCCTACCGCAAGGCGCTCCGCCCGCCGGAGGCCTGCGACGTGCTCGCCCAGTACCGCGGCACCATCTTCGATCCGAACATCGTCGACCTCTTCCGCCAGGTCATGACCGGCGACGACATGCGCGCCAAGCTCCTCGCCGACCGGCACCAGGCGCTCATCGTCGATCCGGACCCCGAGGAGACGACGGTGCTCGAGCTGCGGCTCCTCGAGCAAGGGTTCGAGGTCTCGATCGCGCGCAACGTGGCGCAGGCGCGCCGCGAGCTCGAGACGAAGGAGATCGAGGTGGTCGTCAGCGAGATCGATCTCGAGGAGCCCGACGCCGGCCTCGCGCTCCGCGCGGACGCGCTGAAGCTCGGCTTCGGACGCGACAAGACGTGGGTCATCCTCACCGCGAAGACCGACCGGCAGACGGCCCAGCGCGCCTTCGATCTCGGCGTCGACGATTTCGTCTCGAAGCCGGCGTCGACCGACGTGATGGCCGCCAAGCTCCGCCAGCTCATCGAGCGGCGCTCCTCGACCACCACCCCGCGCGGCGTGTCCGGCTCGCTCGCCGAGATGGGTCTGCCGGACATGATCCAGATCCTCTGGCACGGCCGGAAGACGTGCGCGCTCAAGATCCAGGCGAACTCCATGGCCGGCGAGATCCATTTCGCCGACGGGCAGGTCGTCCACGCGCTCTGGGCCGGCGTGCAGGGCGAGGACGCGTTCTACAAGATGCTGACGCTGCGCGAGGGCGACTTCCGCCTCGACCCGAACTTCTCGCCCGGCACCCGCAGCATCACCGCCTCACCCGAGGCGCTGCTGCTCGAGGGCATGCGCCGCCTCGACGAAGGGACGCTGTCGTAGGCGTGTCGCGCGCGAGACACGGGCTCTGGCGCGCCGTCTGCCTCGAGACCCCGCGGCTGCGCGTCCTCCTGCCGCCCGTCGGCTTCGCCGGGCGCTACCTCGCCTACTTCGAGCGCAACCGCGAGCACCTGGCCCGGTGGGATCCGCCGCGCCCCGAGGGCTTCTACACCGAGGCGTTCTGGCGCGAGCGCCTCCTGCGCGATCACGACGACTTCGCCGCGGATCGGGCGCTCCGGCTCGCGCTCCAGTGGCGCGACGATCCGGAGGGCGACGTGATCGGCGTCTGCAACTTCAACCAGTTCGTCCGCGGCGCCTTCCAGGCCGCGACCGTCGGCTACTCGCTCGATCAGCGCGTGGTGGGCTCGGGCGTGATGTTCGAGGCGCTCGGGGCCGCGCTCGCGCACATGTTCGACGCGCTCGGCTTCCACCGGATCATGGCGAACTACATGCCGCACAACGAGCGCAGCGGGCGCCTGCTCCGGCGCCTCGGCTTCGTCGTCGAGGGGTACGCCCGCGATTACCTGTTCATCGACGGCGCCTGGCGCGATCACATCCTGACCGCGCTGACGAACCCGAGCCCCGCGCCCCCGGGCAACACGGGGAAGCCGGCGGCGCGCGTCGCCCGGAACCCCGGTCGACACACCTGAGCGGGCTGTGCCGCGATGTGCCGCTCTCGGGGCGCGGGCACGTCGTCGATTCCTTGCTGATCTCGGGAGATCGCGCGCGGCACGGCGCGTGCCTTGTCACGGGCGCTCGCGTCTGGCCCTGAGGCGCGTCCGCTGACAACGACCTTGTTCATGCGAGGAATCGAGGTGGTCTCATGAAGCTCGGCAAGAAGATCGTCGCGTTCGCTCTCGGTGGAGCCGCGCTCTCCCTCGCGTATGCCGAGGAGGCGCAGGCATGCGGTGGCTGCCTGGTGTCGCAGTCGGAGAACACGCAGGTCACCAGCCACCGGATGATCCTGTCCATCTCGCCCGAGGCGACGACGCTCTGGGATCAGATCACCTACTCGGGCGAGCCGTCCGAGTTCGCCTGGGTGCTGCCGGTGATCGGCGTCGCCGACATCGAGCTCTCGTCGGACGCCCTCTTCGAGACGCTCGACCAGATGACCTCCGTGCAGGTCTCCTCGCCGCAGATCAGCTGCCCTCCCCCCTTCTGCGCCGGCGCCTCCGGCACCGGCGCCGGTGGCGCCAGCAATGACGCCTCTGCCGGCGGCGTCACCGTCGTCGCGCAGGAGACCGTCGGGCCCTACGAGACGGTGCAGCTCAGCGCCAGCGAGCCGAACGCGCTGAGGAACTGGCTCGACGCGCACGGCTACAACATCCCGGACGACATCGATCCGGTCATCGACGCCTACGTCGAGGAGGGGTTCGATTTCCTCGCGCTCAAGCTGGTCCCCGGCGAGGGCGTGGACAAGATGCGCCCCGTCCGGGTCACGACGCCGGGCGCGAGCCCCGAGCTGCCGCTGCGGATGGTGGCCGCCGGGACGGGCCGCATCACCCCGATCACCCTCTGGATCCTCGGCGAAGGGCGCTACGAGCCCACGAACTTCCCCTCGTTCGAGATCTCCGCGCAGGACCTCGTCTGGAACTGGGATACCCAGAGCAGCAATTACAAGGAGCTGCGCGGCCAGGGCTTCGAGTCCACCGACGGCAGCGCGTGGCTCGTCGAGGCCGCGGAGCCGATCGCGACGTACTGGCTGCGCGAGTCGCTGATCAACCTGGCCCGGTATCAACCCCTCGACAGCGGCTACGGCGACGAGGACGGCCAGGGCGCCGTCGAGGCGGCGGAGGCCGATGTCGCCGCCCTGCTCTCGACGATCCCGGAGGGCTCGACCTGGGTGTCGCGCCTCTACGGCGAGCTCTCGCGGAGCGCGCTGGCGAGCGATCTCGAGGTCGGCGCCTCGATGACCCAGGACGTCGTGGCGCGCTTCCTCCAGGCGACCCGATCGGTAGGCACCGCGCCGGTCTGCCCGCCAGCGCCCGACTGCGGCAACGGCAACGGCATCGGCAGCGGCAGCGGGGGCGGCGGTCCGGGAGGCGCCTCCGGCCCGAACGGGAGCGACGCAGGGTCCGGGGACAAGCCCGGTAGCTGCGCGACCGACGGCCGGGCGGACGGGCCGCTCACGCTCGCGGCCGCGGCGGCGCTGGCGGCGCTCGCGCTCGTGCGGCGGCGACGTAACCACGGATGATCCCTGGCGATCCCGCCCGTGCCGGCCCGGGGCAACGCGCTGCGTCTTGCCCTCGGAGAGGCGCCACCCTAGCTTCCCGGGAGGCGTGGACCGCGCGTGCGGCCGCGACCTGGAGGAATATGTACGGTCCGCAAGGCAATGG
Organism: Sorangium sp. So ce1036; assembly: GCF_051369805.1. Taxonomy (NCBI): domain Bacteria; kingdom Pseudomonadati; phylum Myxococcota; order Polyangiales; family Polyangiaceae; genus Sorangium; species Sorangium sp. So ce1036. Next base: position 9,083,567 of record NZ_JBBMOX010000001.1, on the reverse strand, counting down.
TGGCGGCGGCGCGCGCAGGACAGCGCCGCGCTCGGCGAAGGTCACGGTCCCCGAGATCCGCTCCCGGAAGGGGAGCTCGCCGATCGCGATGGTGACGGCCTACGACTTCACGATGGCGCGGCTGCTCGACGAGGGCGGCGCCGATCTGCTGCTCGTGGGCGACTCGCTGGGGATGGTCGTGCAGGGACACCCGACCACGCTCCCCGTGACGGTCGACGAGATCTGCTATCACGGGCGCGCCGTCGCGCGCGGCGCGCGGCGAGCCCACGTCGTGGGCGACATGCCGTTCATGAGCTTTCAGCTCTCCCCGGTCCACGCGCTCGACAACGCCGGGCGGATGATGAAAGAGGGCAGCTTCGAGAGCATCAAGCTCGAGGGGGGCGAGGAGATCGCCGAGCACGTGCGCCGGATCGTGGCCGCGGGCATCCCGGTGATGGGTCACCTCGGGCTCACGCCGCAGTCCGTGCACGCGATGGGCGGCTTCAAGGTCCAGGGCAAGGGCGACGCGGCGGCCGAGCGCCTCCTCGCCGACGCGCGCGTCCTCGACGAGGCGGGCGTCTACGCGATCGTGCTCGAGGCGATCCCGCCCGACCTCGCCGAGGAGGTGACGGCGGCGGTCTCGGTCCCGACGATCGGCATCGGCGCCGGGGCCGGGTGCGATGGGCAGGTGCTCGTCTGCTACGATCTGCTCGGGATGTTCCGCGAGCTGACGCCGAAGTTCGCGAAGCGCTTCGCCGAGGTCGGCGAGCAGATCGTCGAGGCCACGCGCGCCTACGTGGACGAGGTGCAGGCGCGCACGTTCCCCGCCCCGGAGCACAGCTTCAAGCCGAACGGGCCGCGCCGGGCCGCCGCGCTGCCCGCCGCGCCCGCCAAGCCCGAGTTCGCGCCGGCCGACGAGATCCCGCCCCACTGGCAAACGCACTGACGCCCGGCGCGCAGGGCGGCCGGCTTCAGCCGGCCTGGCCCTCCGCCGGCGCCCGCCGCCACCCGACGCCGCGCAGCACGAGCTCGGCCGCGAGCAGCACGAGCAGCGCGAGCGCCACGTACGGCGACGCGTCGATCGACGCGGACATGCCGCCCAGCTCGGCCGCGCGGGCGCCCTCGGCGACCCGCCGGGGGCGCAGGTCGATCTCCCGCTCCGGGACCGACACGACGCGCACGGAGCGCTCGCCGTCGAGCGTGAGCTCGTACAGCCCGGCGAGCCCGGGCGAGGCCCGCAGCCGCCGCTCGATCTCCAGGACGGGGAGCGCCTCGCGCGCGCGCTCGCCGGCGGCGGCCCCGCCGCCCTCGTACCGGACGCGCTCGACCTTGACGTCGCGGTAGCCGTCGAACGTCCACGCCTCGCCCGCGGCGATGCGCCGCGCGCCGCCGCGGGCGCGCGCGGCGCCGACGAAGCCGTCGAGCAGCGAGAGGAACGCCGGCCGCAAGGCGACGTCGCTCTCCTCGGTGCTGAGCGGCAGCGTCATGAGCAGCACGACGCCGCGCCCGAGCGGGCGGCGCACGAGGAACGGGGCGCCGTCCTTCCACCGGGCGAGCACCTCGGCGCCCTCGGTGGCCGCCGGATCCAGGGTGGCCCGGCCGCGCGGGGCGACGTCGGCGAGGCCGGCCGCGGACGGGCCGAGCCAGCCGGCCGTGGCGGGATCCACGCCGGGCACCGGGGACGCCGACCAGCGGACGACGCCGGGCACCAGCGGCTCGAACCCGGCGCCGAGCGGCGCCGCGGCCGCGCGCTGGCCGAGCGTCAGGAGCGCGACGCCGCCGCGCTCGACCCACGCGGCGAGCGAGCGGCGGACCTCCGGCGTGAAGCCGGGGGCGTCGTCCACGATCAGCCCGGCGTGCGCGGCGAGCTCGTCCGCGTGCTCCGGTACGGACGGCAGCGGCCTGATCTGGGCGTCGAGGTCGAGCGCCGTGAGCGCCTGCTCGAGCGGCGGAGGGCCGCCCGTCTCGACGTGCGTGGTCGCCGGGTCGACGACGACCGCGATCGAGAGCGAGCCGCCGGCAGGGATGATCGGCGCGCGGTCGTCCTCGCCGATCGCGTCGCTGCCCGTGAGCGCGGCGGTCAGGATCTCGGGCGTCTCGGCGGGCAGGTCGAGCGCGAGCTCCTCCGCGCGCAGCGCCGGATCGAGCGCGACCTGGCCGAGCACCGCGTCGCCGGCGCGGACCTCGAGGGACCTCCCCGCGGCGGCGGAGGCGCCCGCGGCGGCCGGCGGTGCGGCGCCGCGGTCGCGCGCTGCGGCGGCGGGCCCGGGCGGCGCTGCGGCCGCGGCCGCGGTGCAGACGACGCGGACGCGCGCCCTCTGGCCGGAGCGCTCGGCGCGGACGATGCCGCAGTCCTCGCCGTCCGCCTCGAGCTCCGCGAGGGGCACCCACGTGGCGATGTCGGGGCTGCCCGCGATCGGCGGCGCGCCGGGGGCGCCGTCCGCGAGGTCGCTGAGGAGCACGATGCGCTTGTCGCGCTGGGGCAGCCCGCGCAGCAGATCGCGCGCCAGATCGAGGGCGCCGTCGAGATCGGTGGCGCGGTCCGACGGCGCGACCGCGGCGAGCGCCTCGGCGACGGTGGCGAGGTTGGTCGTCGACGCGAGGGCGACGCGGGCCGGGGCGCCCGCGAGGACGAGCGCCGCGGCGTCGCCGGGCGCGAGGCCGCCGGTGAGCTCGCGCGCGGCCTCGAGCGCGCGCTCGAACCGCGAGGGCGCGTCGCCCTCCGCCGCGCCGCGCGCGCCGGCGACGCGCGCGCGCATGCTCAGCGAGTCGTCGAGGACGATGGCGAGCGCGACGGACGCGCCGGCCTTGCGGCTGAGCGACAGGTGCGAGCAGCGCAGGAGCGGCGTGGCGCCGAGCACCGCGAGCGCGAGCACCGACAGGGCCCGCGTGGCGAACAGGGCGCGGTCCTCGAGCAGGCTCCGGCGGCGCGCCGCGGGGGGCGTGGGCGGGACGAGGCGCGCGGGCGGGAACGGCCGCTCCTCGGCGCGGCGCCGGCGCAAGAGGTGCGCGGCGACCGGCGCGCCGACGAGCAGCGCGACGAGCAGCGCCCCGAGCGTGACGAAGCTCATCGCCGCACCTCGGCGATCGCCTGCACGAGGGCGCGGACGACGTCGGTCGGCGGATCCGCGCTCGTCGCGCGGAGCAGCCGGCCGCCGCGCGACGCGAGCTCGCGCGCCCAGACCTCGGTCAGGGCGGCGAGGCGCGCCTGGTACTGCGCGCGGACCGCGCCCGCGTCGGCCTCGACCACGGCGCCGCCCTCCAGGGCGCGGAGCCGCACGTTGCCCTCGAAGTCGAGCTCCGCCTCGGTGGGGTCGAGCACCTGGAGCGCGATCAGCGTGCGGCCGCCGGTGCCGAGCTTCGCGAACGCGGCGAGCGCGCTGCCCGCGCCGCCCGGTTCATCGGCGAGATCCAGGAGATCCGAGATGAGCAGGACGACCGCGCCGCGGCGGGCCTTCCTGGCGATGGGCGCGAGCGCGCGCTCGATCGCGCCGGCGTCGCCGCTCCAGTCCTGGGCGGCGGAGGCGGCCTCGAGGACGAAGGCGATCCGCTCGAACGCCTCGCGCCCCGCCATCGCGGGCAGGCCGTGGGTGCCGGCGCCGCCGAGCCATGCGAGCCCCACGGGGTCGCCGGTGGCGAGCGCGACCCGGGCCATGGCCGCGGCGATGAGCGCCGCGTACGCGACCTTGGCGGCGGGGGCGCGCCGGCCGCGGTAGGACATCGAGGCGGTCGCGTCGACGCAGAGCCAGAGGGCGCGATCGGTCTCGGTCTCGAACTCGCGCACCATGAGGCGGTCGTGCCGGAGCAGGGCGCGGCGATCGAAGAAGCGGAGATCGTCGCCGGGCACGTACGGCCGCTGCCCGCCGAACTCCACGCCGGCGCCCTTGCGGACGCTGCGGTGCATCCCGGCGTAGACGCCCTCGGCGATGGCGCGCGACTTGAGGCGCAGCGGGGCGAGCCCACCCCAGTCGATGGGAAACGCGGCGAGCGAGGCGCGGGCGGGAGGGGGCGGCACAGGGGCGCTTCTTACCCCGGATCCCCGGGGCGTTCACCCTGCTGCGGCCCCCGCCCGCCGCGGGGCGACCTTGACATGCCCGGCCGGGCCGCATTCCCTACGCGCAGGCGTCCAGGTCTCGCCGGACACGTCCTGAGAGGAGCGCACCGGGCGGCGCGACGGTCGATGAGAGTCCCCTTTCGGTTGAACCGAGCTGGCTGGCCGGCGCTCCCGCTCCCGCGGAGGATCGCCCTCCCGGACCCGCGGGACCTGCTCGCGTCCGAGCGGATCGCCGCGCCCGACGCCTTCGCGGCCCGGAGCTCGCTGTTCGTGCTGCGCGGCACCACCCGGTCGACCCGGCCGGGAAGGCACCGGCAGGGCGACGCCTTGCTCGCACGAGCGCTCCGGGGCAGCAGCCCCGTGGTCCTGGACGTGGGCGCGGCCGACGGGAGCACCTCGCTCGATCTCCTCGCGGCGCTCGGCGACCGCTTCGCGGCGTACTACGTGACCGACAGGACGCTCTCGCTGCGAGCGCGCACCGACGACCGCGGGCGCGCCTTCCTTTATGACGCGGAGGACGGCACCTGCGTCCTCATCGCCACCCCGCGCTGGGTGGTCTACCCCGCGGCGGAGGTGCGCGCGGGGTGGCTGCGCAGGGCGCTGCCTTGGCTCCGCGGCGGCATCCCGCCGTTCGATCCGGCGTATCCCGAGGTATCCCTCGTCCAGCCGCGCCTGCGCGAGGTGGCGCGCCGCGACGCCCGCGTGATCGTCCGGGCCTACAACGTCCTCGAGCCCTGGGACGGCCCCGCGCCCACGGTCGTGAAGATCGCGAACCTCCTGAACCGCGCGTTCCTCCCCGACGCGGCCATCCGGCGGGCGACGCGCAACCTCTATCGCGCCCTCCCGCGGGGCGGGTTGCTCCTCGTGATCGACAACCGCGTGGTCGACGGCCGCCCCGTCGAGAAGGCCTCGCTGCTCGAGCGCGGCGAGGGCGGGTTCCGGCACGTCGAGAGCGTCAACGGCGGGACGGAGATCCTGGACCTCGCGCTGCGCCGCGGGGACTGAGCGCCAGGGCTCCTCCCCTCAGGCGGCTTTATCGCTCCCTTTCCCGTTCTTCCGCGTCCAAGGGCTTGCCGAGGCGACGCCCGCCACACATCAGCTCCATGGGATGGGGGACGAGAGGAAGCCGGCGTTGCGCGCGTGGATCGGGTACCTGCTGATCGCCGCCGTGGTCCTCCTCTTTTCCGGGCTCCTCAAGCCGCCGGGGCCGCGGCTCGTGCCGTACGACGAGGCGGTCGCCGCGGTGCGCCGCGGGGAGATCGCGTCGGCGGTCGTGAAGCCCGACGAGATCGAGCTGCGCCGCCGCGGCGACGCGGAGCGGCCCGAGGAGCGCGTCCGCGTGACGCGGCTGCCCGGCGTCGAGGACGAGCCGCTCGTGCGGGCGCTGCTCGACGGCGAGGTGGGCATCGAGGCGAAGAGCGCCCAGTCCTCGGCGTGGCTGCAGGTGGCGGTCTGGCTGCTCCCGCTGATCCTGATCAACGCGCTGTTCTTCATGATGCTGCGCCGGGCGGGGCAGGGGCCGGGGGGGCCGCTCGGGTTCCTGCGCAGCAAGGCGAAGGTCTACGATCGGTCCAGGCAGGAGCCGGTGCGCTTCTCCGACGTCGCGGGGGTCGACGAGGCGAAGGACGAGCTCATCGAGGTCGTCGACTTCCTCAAGGAGCCGTCGCGGTACCGCTCGCTCGGCGGGCGGATCCCGCGCGGCCTGTTGCTGATCGGGCCACCCGGCACCGGCAAGACGCTGCTCGCGCGCGCCGTCGCGGGCGAGGCGGACGTGCCGTTCTACTCGCTCAACGCGAGCGAGTTCGTCGAGATGTTCGTGGGGCTCGGGGCCGCGCGGGTGCGCGAGCTCTTCGAGCAGGCGCGCAAGAGCGCGCCCAGCATCGTGTTCATCGACGAGATCGACGCGGTGGGCAGGACCCGGGGCGGCCTCAGCGCCATCTCGACCCACGACGAGCGCGAGCAGACCCTCCACCAGCTCCTCGCCGAGCTCGACGGCTTCGACGCCCGCACCACCGTGATCCTGATGGCGGCGACCAACCGGCCCGAGGTGCTCGATCCGGCCCTCTTGCGGCCCGGGCGCTTCGACCGCCAGGTCATCGTCGACCGCCCCGATCTGCGGGGCCGCGAGGCGATCCTCGCGGTGCACGCGCGCCGGGTGCCGCTCGGCAACGACGTGGACCTCGGGCTCGTGGCGCGCCGCACGCCGGGCATGGTCGGGGCCGACCTGGCCAAGATCGTCAACGAGGCGGCGCTCGCCGGCGCGCGGCGCGGCGCCAAGGAGCTCGCGCAGGCCGACTTCGACGAGGCGCTCGACCGCTCGCTGCTCGGGCTCCGGCGCCGCGGGCAGATCATGACCCCGGAGGAGCGGCGGCGCGTCGCCTACCACGAGGCGGGGCACGCGCTCGTCGCGCTGGCGCTGCCGGCGGCCGATCCGGTCGAGCGGGTGTCGATCGTGGCGCGCACGATCGGCGCGCTCGGCGTCACCATCCAGGTGCCCCGCGACGAGCGCCAGCTCGTCACCGAGCAGGAGATCGAGTCGCGCATCACCGTGATGCTCGGCGGCAGGGCGGCGGAGGAGATCGCGCTCGGCGAGGTGTCGAGTGGCGCGCACGACGATCTCGGGCGGGCCACCGCGCTCGCCCGCGAGATGGTGACGCGGCTCGGGATGAGCCGGCGGCTCGGGCTGCCCACGCTCTCGCGCAACCTCGGCGCGCCGCTGCTCGGCGTGGTCCAGGAGGAGCGCACCTGCAGCGAGGAGACCGCGCGCGAGGTCGACGAGGAGGTGCGCGAGCGGCTCGGCGAGATGTACCTGAAGGCCAAGCAGCTGCTCCACGATCGCCGCGAGAGCCTGGAAGCGGCCGCGGAGGCGCTCGTGCTCAAGGAGACCCTGAGCGGCGAGGAGCTCACGCGGCTGCTCGCCGTCTCGACGCGCCGAGCGGCCCCCGCGGGGGCGTCCAGCGCCGCCTGAGGCGCAGGCAGCCCGGCGCCGCCCGCGAGCGCGATCGGGACTGCCACGGTCCGCGCGCGCCACGCCGATTTCGCATCTCGGGGTTGGAGCGGGATCACCGCGCCCCGAACAGCGCGCCGATCGCGATGCCGGCGCTCGCGAAGAGAATGGCCACCACGGTCCAGAGGAGCCGCTCGCGCGAGCGGCTGCCCGGCGCCGCCGCGTCGTCGAGGCTGTCCTCGAGGACCGCGAGCCTGGTCGCGGGCCGCTCCCGGACCACCGCGCTGTCCCGGTACGCGTCGGGGCGGCCGGGGTCCAGGGGACGAGCCTCGTCATGGACGGGCGTCGCGTGATCCAGCGCGGTCTTACCGAGCTGCAGATCGGTCCTCGAGGTGGCGCCGTCGAGATCGGCGGCGGCGTGGCCCACGACGCGCCGCTCGCGGCAGGCGCGCAGGGCGTCGGCGAAGGCCCGGGCGCTCGGGTGCCGCTCCGCCGGGTCCTTGGCGAGGGCCCTCAGGATGACGGCCTCGAGGCCGGCCGAGATGCGGCCGGCGCGTCCGCCGGAGCGCGGCGAGGGCGGCTGCTCGGCGATGTGCGCCGTCATCACGGCGATGGGCGTCCGCTTGTCGAAGGGCACGGCGCCGACGGCCATCTCGTAAAGGATGCAGCCGAGCGCATAGATGTCGCAACGCGGGTCGGCGTCCTCTCCGCGCACCTGCTCGGGGGCCATGTACTCGGGCGTGCCGAATATCATGTCCTGTTCGGTGAGCCCGGTCGTCATCTGATCGCCGTGGACCACCTTCGCGAGCCCGAAATCGACCACGCGGACGCGGCCCGCGAGCGGCGCCGCGGGGCCGTCCGGCGAGGGCGCGTCGAGGGGCTCGATGAGCACGTTGGCGGGCTTCAGGTCGCGATGCACCACGCCCGCCGCGTGCGCGGCCTCGAGCGCGGAGCAGATCTGGAGGGCGATCTCCACCGCGCGGTCGATGTCGATGGGCGCGTGCTTCCACAGGAGCTCCTCCAGGGAGCTGCCGTCGATGTGCTCCAGCGCGATCACGAGGAGGCCGTCTTCCTCGATGAAATCGAGCATCCCGACGACGTGAGGGCCCTTCAGGCGCTTCAGGATGGCGGCTTCGCGGTGGTAGCGCCCGAAGATCTGGCGATCGCCGTAGAGGTGCCGGTGGATGACCTTGAGCGCGACGCGCTGGCCGTCCTCGTCGCGGGCGGCGAGGTACACGACGCCGGTGGCGCCCTCGCCGATGATCGAGAGCACGGTGTACCGGGACCCGACGCGGTGCCCGACGGGCAGGCGATCGGGCGCGGGCCCGGGCGATGTCACCGCGACGGGCCCGCGTCGGCCGGGTTCGCCGGCGCGGGCTCCGGCGGGGGCGCGCTCAGGGGCAGCGCCGAGGGCGCGGTGCAGGCGCGCACGATCTTCGGGCTCAGCTCGATGGGATCGAGCCGCACGGTCGGATCGGCCTCGCGCCAGGCGGTGCAGGCGGTCTCGGCGAGGCCGGTGGCGTCGAGCGCGGCGTAGGCCTCGAGCAGGTGCCGGTGCAGCGTGGCGACCTGCATCCGGGCGAGGTCGCCGTAGCCGAGCAGGCGGTTCGCCCGGGCCACGGCGTCGATGTAGCGGCCGCTCCGCACGTCGCTCGCGAGCTGCGGCAGCTCGGCGTCGACGCGGCGCTGGGCCTCGCGCGCGCGGCCGGCGCCCTCGGAGCGCACCAGCGCCCCGGCGCTCGCGGCCTCGGCCTTGCCCTCGGGCGTGAGCGGCAGGTCCGTGAGCGGCACGAGGATCACCATGCCCCGGCGGAGCGGGTTCTTCTTGAGGTGGTTGTACTTGTGGAGCATCCACGCGTTGTCCCGCTTGCCCATGAAGCGGTACGCGATGGTGAGCAGGTTGTCGTTCTGGCCGACGACGTACCGCAGGTTGTACGGGATGATGATCTCCTGGCCGTCGGTCGGCTCGATCCAGGGCATCGTGTCGTTCGCGAGCGCGAGGACGTCGCTGCGGTCGGCGGCGCCGAGCATGCGCTCCGCGAGGCTCGCCCAGGTCTCGCCGGCGGTCACGCGGTGGTGGCCGAGCGCGGGGATCTCCAGCCGGAGGCCGGGCATGATCGGCACGCCGGCGCCCGCGTCGAGCGCGTTGGCGGCGACGAGCACCTGCTCCATCTGCACGCGCCCGTAGGTGCGCTCCGCGATCTGCGCGAGGGTCTCCCCGGGGCGGACGACATGCGGGAACGCGGCCGCCGCGCTGGCCGAGAGCATCGCCGCGGCCAGGGCGCCCACGGAAGACCAGGTTCGCCGAGAGCTCACGGCGCCGAGGCTACCAGGGTTCGCGGCCCGCGGGATGGGTCGTTGGGCGGCGGGCGGCCGCAGGATGGGTCGTTGGGCGGCGCGCGCCCGCGGGATGGGTTGTTCGGCGGCGCGCGTGGGGGGATTGTCCACGATTTCGTCACGCCCGAGGTTTCATGCCAGAGTGCGCGCGATTCATGAGACACACGACAATGGCCGGCAAGTTCCCGGCGTGGTTCTCGCGGCGCCCGGCCGCGGTGGCGGTGCGGCTGCTCGCGGCAGGGGTGCTCGCGCTCGCGACGCCGGGCTGCCTCGTCCGGCAGGAGCTGTACGACGAGGCGCGCGCGGAGATCCGGAGGGCGCGCGAGGAAGGGAGCAAGGCGCAGGCCGCGGCGGAGCTCGCCCGCGCCGAGGCGGCGCAGCGGTCCGCGCAGGTCGCCGCGCTCGAGGAGGAGCTCGCGCGCCTCGCGGACGACCTCCGGGCGCGCGACCTGCGGCTGTCGGAGGCGACGACGACGGAGGCCGGGCTCGCGCGGCAGCTCGACGAGCTCGCCGCGCTCAACGCGGAGCTGTCGGCGCGGCTCCGGAGCGCCGGGCAGAGCGTGGGGCAGCTCGCGAGCGAGCGCGGCAGCCTGTCGGCGGAGCTCGCCGAGACGCGGGCCAGGCTCGACGCGCTGCGCCAGCAGCAGGCGGCGGCCGAGGCGCGCGCCGCGCGGGTGCGCGACCTCGTGACCCGGCTGGACGCGGTGGCCGCCGCCGCGAAGGTCCGCGTCGGGCTGCGCGCCGGGCAGGTGGTGATCGAGGTGCCGAGCGACGTGCTGTTCGACGCCGGGAGGGCCGGGATCAAGCGGCGGGGGCGGGCGGTGCTGGCCGAGATCGCCAAGGCGCTCCGGACGATGCCGGACCAGAGATTCCAGGTGGCCGGGCACACGGACGACAGGAAGGTGAAGAGCGCGAGGTTCCCGTCGAGCTGGGAGCTCACGACGGCGCGCGCGGTGGCGGTGGTCCAGGCGCTGATCCAGGGCGGGGTGGCGCCCCGGAGCCTATCCGCGGCCGGATACGGCGAGTTCGCGCCGGCGGCGGCGAACACCACGCAGGACGGGCGGGCGAGGAACCGGAGGATCGAGATCCTCCTGGTGGCGGAGCCGGAAGCGGCAGGGGAGGGGCCCGGCGAGGCCGGCGCGGCGAAGGCGCCGGCGGCGGCACCGGCGCCGGCGCCGGCGCCCTGACGGGCGTGGGGCCGACCGGCGGGGCTGCGTGTTACGCGATCCTGCGATGAATCGTGCGCGGCCGGAGAGAGCCAGTTTCTTCGTGTCCTCTGCGCGTCATGCGAGCCTGCGCCCGCGATGCGAAACCGGTTCGATCGGCTGGCGAAGGACGTCGCGCAGGAGGGGCTCGCTCCGACGGGCAAGGTCGTGACCGACGCGGAGATCGCCGGGGAGACGCAGCACGCGGACGTGTGGTACGAGCCCGACCCGTCGCGCGCCTCGGATCGCGCGCGGCTCGGCCTGCTCGGCCGCATCGCGGCCACGACGTGCACCATCGAGGCGTACAGCGACACGCCGAGCGCGGACGAGGCGCGTGCGTGCTTGCAGAAGCACCTTGCCGCATGCCGAAGCTGCGTGGCCCGGGATCGCGCGGCAGAGCCGCCGTTCCTGTGGGTGCTGTCGACCGGGCGTCCCACGGCGGTGCTCGACGGCCTGCGCGCGGGGCCGAGGGCCGGGTGGCCCGCGGGCGTGTACGAAGGCCCCAGGCTGCTGCGGGCCCTGGTGGTCGTGCTGGGAGAGCTGCCCCGCGAGCGCTCGACCATCCTGATCCGGCTGATGGGCGGGGGGCGCGTGCTACGGGAGGCGATCGAGGATCTCCGCGAGCTGGCGGAGGATGCGCCGGAGCGCACCATTGCGGTCGGGCCTCTGCTACGCTTCCGGGTCGAGATCGCCAAGCCTGGTCCGACCACGCCGGAAGAAGAGGAGTTCATGATGACCACCCAGGAGCTCGTCGAGCAGTTCATCGAGCAGGGGCGTAAACAGGGGTTGGCGCAGGCGACCATCGAGCTGTACGAGGCCCGGTTCGGTCCGATGCCGTCGGCGCTGCGGTCCGCCGTGGAAGGCATGCGCGACCTGGGGACGCTGCGCCGGTGGCACCTCCTCGCCGGCACAGCGACGCGTGAAGCGATGCACGACGCCGTCTCCGCCGCTTCGGCAGCGCGTTCGTCCTGACCTCCGCAGGCGCTTCCAGCGGGCGCGATGCCGTCCGGCTGTCTCTCCGATCAGGTCGACGGAGGCGATGCGTCCCCGCCCGCTGCCGCGAGCTCGTGAAAGAAGTCGCGGAGCCGGTGCGTGCCGTAGGCGTCGCACCCGGCGTCGCTGGTCGCGAGAGCCGACATCATGAGGATGAGGCTCGCCAGGTTGACGTTGAACGGCCGGACCGCCGTCCCCATCGCGGTGAGCATCCACGGCGGGATGGCGCTGATCCGAGGCGGCTTGCCGAGCGCCTCGAAGGCGAGCGCGCCGATCTCGCGCAGGGTCATCACGTCCGGTCCGCCTGCCGGGATCTCGCGACCGTACGCCTCGGCGTTCCCCACCGCGTCGAGGCAGACCTCCGCGAGATCCGCGCCGTGGATGGGGTTGAAGCGGGCGTTGCCGCCCGGGATCCACACGCGCCCCCGCTTCGCCATGGCGAGCACCTCGGCCATGTCGTTGAAGAAGCCGGATGGCCGGATGATGGTCCACGCCGGCGCGCCGGCCCGGAGCGCATCGACCACGCGCTCGCGCGCCTCGATCTGCGGCACGCGCCCGCGGGCCTCCGCGCCACCCAGGACCGAGACGAAGACGAACTGCGAGACGCCGGCCTCACGCGCACGGGCGAGGAGGTTCATGTTGGCCTGGCAGTCGACGTCGAAGCAGTCGGGCTTCCGCGCGAGGGTGCGGTTGCCCAGGGAGCTCACGACGAAGTCGGCCCCATCGCACAGACCCGCGAGCGTGTCCGGCCTCGTCGCCTCGGCGACGAAGACCTCGTCGCACAGCGGGCGCACAGGGCCAAGGCGCGCCTCCGAGCGCGCGAGCGCCCGCACGAGGTAGCCACGGGCATGCGCGCTCCGCACGAGGTATCGACCGAGATAGCCGGTGGCGCCGCCGATGACGATGCGCCGCTTCTTGTCGCCGCTGGCCATGCCCATGGTGTTGCGCCTGCGGGCGAGGGGAGCAAGCTCCGCACCGCTCGCAGCTCTCCGGCGCGGGAGCGTCGCGCGGGCGCGCGGGCGAGGAGGACACGAGGGAATCGCGGTCTCGGCGGGCCAACCACGGCAAGCCGCCGCGGCTGCGGGGGCAATCGGGGATCGCCGCGCGCTGACGGCGATGCGCCGGCGCGCGCCCTCGCGCTCGGGCCTCCTCTGCCACGCTTCCGGGTCGAGATCGCCAAGCCTGGTCCGACCGCGCCGGAAGAAGGGGAGTTCATGATGACCACCCAGGAGCTCGTCGAGCAGCTCCTCGAGCAGGGGCGTAAACAGGGGTTGGTGCAGGGGGGGCGCAGGGGACCATCGAGCTGTACGAGGCCCGGTTCGGTCCGATGCTGCCGGCGCTGCGGTCCGCCGTGGAAGGCATGCGCGACCTGGCGACGCTGCGAAAGTGGCACCTCCTCGCCGGAACCGGGACGCGCGAAGCGATGCACGATGCGCTCAAGGCGGGTTCGGCAGCACGTTCGTCCTGACCTTCGCAGGCGCCTCCGGCGGGCGCGACACGATCCGCCTGGCCGGCCACGCTGCACGGCGCAGCCGCAGGGCTGCATCGAAGGCACCGCGCAGCCGCCTGCACCGCCGACGAGGTGACAACCGTCGGTGATGGCGAGACGACGGCTTGCTGGCGGTATGACGATGGCCGCCGGCGAGGTGACGACGGCTTGCCGGCGGTGTGACGATGGCCGCCGGCGCGGTGACGATGGCCGCCGGCGGTGTGACGATGGCCGCCGGCGCGGTGACGATGGCCGCCGGGCGACCACCGCGCCCCTTCCTCGCGGGAGTCCGAGCGGGGGGCTTGCTCGCGATCCGCTTGGCCGGTCCGGAGATCCAGCCCGTCGGAAGCGTGAGGAGCGAGCGGAAACTACGCGCCTGCGTCGTCCAGCCAAGGGGTTCGACGAGGGCGATGAAGGACGGTACGAGAGCGAGCACGGGCCTTTTGCGGGGCGAGCTGCGAGTGAGAACCCTCGCGTTAGCCGCGAGGCCCGTGCGGTTCGAGCAACCGGACGACGCCCGCAGGAACAGACCCGGGCTGCCCTTCAGCCGAGTCGGTTCGGCTCATGGGCGAGACGTGTGAAGCTTGAACCTAGCCAAGACGGCAAAACCCGACGAGCTCTGGCGTGAACGACACGTTGGCTTCACCGACGGAGCCCAGAATACCGTCGCGCACGGCTTGGCTGGGGCTGCCATACACCTCCATGCTGCGAATCACGCAATATTTCATGACCTCGGCGATGTTCGGGTCAGACACCTGCCAGTGGCGAAGCATCGCGTCGGAGTCCTGGAACAACTGGAAGCTGTAACAGAGGCCCTTCTCATCGTCGACGTAGGTCTGAACCATCAGCTGTGGAGCGTGCTTGTTGGCGAACTCGACCGCAGTGACGATGGCTCTCTTGAACTCGGCCGCGTGCTGCCGATCGAAGGCCATGGTGTTGCGAAGGAGAATCGGTCCGTTCGTTTTGTTGGTGTTCATCGAAGCCTCAATTCTCAGGTTGAATCTGTGGATGACTTGATTGTTGCTGCCAAGCGTCGTGGTGAATCGTGGCGTGCGGCCTGTCTGCGGATCCCTGCGCGCGGGCCGCGAGCCGCCGCGTCCTGGCGATGTAGTCCCGCGCGGATAGGGCGCGACCTTCCGCGTCCGGGCTACATCTCTCCAAGGATAGGCCGCCGCTGCGTACCCACGGGCTTCCATCGCCAGGCCGCGGACGTCTCCGACCCTTCGTGTTGCAGGCTTTGCTGCATCCGTGCCGATGGCTCGCTGCTCTGGGCGACCGGTGCCGATCGACTGTCCCTCGGTTGACGCCGATCGCGCCCGCCCCGCGACGAGGAGCGCCAGGGCGTGCCCGCCGAGCTGTCCCTGCGCGTGCAGGCCCCTCCATATGCCTCTCATCATAGCGCATCCTGGACGTGACCCACGCCCTTCGCGCGACCTGGAATTGCGCCCCCAGCCCGTGGTGACCCGCGATCCCCTTGCAGGGAGGTCCCGTGGCCGACGGCTGACCCGCCTCGTCAACCCTCCCGCACGTCCGCCCGCCCCGCCGCATCCGCCCGCCCCGCAGCGCCCACCGCCCCGCCGCGCCGCAGCGCGCACGCCGCGAGGACGCACAGCGCCGGCGTCACGACCATGTGATACCGGTCCTCCCCGAAGAACACGGCGTGCGTCAGCACCACCGACGCGACCGCGAAGGCGAGATACCCGACGACCCCCCCGTTCGCGGGCCGCCCCGGCAGCGGCAGCGCCGCGAGCAGCGGGATCGCCACCGCGAGCGGCCAGAACACGTGCTCGTCGCCGAGGACGCCCCACGCGATGAGCCCGAGCACCGCCGCGAGCGCGAGGAGCTGCGCGACGAGCGCCCGCCGTGGCCTCCGCGGCGGCCACGCCACGACCCCGAGCGCCGCCACCGAGAGCAGGCCGAGGTGCGACGCCGTGAGCACCCGGCGCCCCAGCGCGCGCCGCTCCTCCGGCCACGCCGCGGGGTTCGCCTCGCCGAGATAGCCGATGGGGAACGACTCGTGATCGAAGGTGAAGCTCAGCTTCTTCGGGATCAGGCCGAGCCAGCGGGCGGGATCCGCCTTGATCCACGCCATCCCCGCCGCCATCCAGCAGCGGTCCTGCGCCACCTGGCCGCGCGCGATCGGGCAGCCGTCGCCCGCGCGCAGCGTCTCGAACCGGCCCGTCGCGCGCGGGAACGCGCCGATCGCGAGGTTCCAGCCGCCGTTCGTCGAGACGAGCGCACAGCCGTCCATCACGCGGCAGTTCCGGATCGTCCACGGCGCCACGACCGCGAGGGCCGCCGCGGACGAGAGCACGACCACCTGCGCCGCGCGCTTCCACGCCGCGAGCCTCGCGCTCGCGCCGGCGCCAGCCGCCGCGCCCGGGGCCCTGAGCGCCAGCAGCGCGAACGCCGGCGCGCAGAGCAGGCTCTGCGGGCGCACCAGCGCCGTCAGCCCGAGCGCCGCGCCCGCGAGGACCGCGCCGCGGGCGCGGCGGCCGCGCGCGGCGTCGCGCGCGAAGAGCCACGGCGCCGTCACCAGGCCGAACGCCGCGAGCGGCTCGGTCATGAGCAGCGCCGCGTAGACGATGAGGCCCGGCGAGAGCGCCGCGAGGAGCGCCGCGACCCGGGCGCGCGCCGGCGTGGTCGCGTACCGGGCCAGGCGGTGGACCACCACGACCAGGAGCGCGCCGACCACCGCGTTCGCGATCGTCGCGACGTGGGGCCCCGTGCCGAACAGCTTGTAGACGAGCCCCAGAAAGCCGCTGTAACCGACCGGGTAATGGCACCAGGGGTGCCAGACCGGCTGGCCGCCCACGATGAGGTCGTCCGAGTAGCCGAGGCCGGCGGCGATCCGCCGCGCGCCGAAGTCGTAGTAGTGGCCGTCCCACACCGGCTCGCGCGCCCACGCGATCGCCACGTAGAGCCGCGGCAGGAGCGCGAGCAGGAACGCGAGCGCCGAGAACAGGAGATCGCCGCCGCCGTGCGCCGCCCCGCCGCCATCCCGCCCCGCCTCGCCGCCATCCGGCGCCGCCCCGCCGCCGCCGCCCTGCGCCTTCCCCCCGCCGTCCCGCCCCACGTCAGCCATGCTGCTTCGCGCGCGTGCCGGCCGAGAGCTCGCGCAGCCGCCGCATGTAGGTCTTCGCGACCTGGGCCGGATCGAGCCGCAGGTACTTCGCGATCTCCTGCACGAAGCCCTGCACGTACACCGGCGCCGGCAGGTCGCCCGTCGCCTCGTTCTCGATCGCCTGCAGGTGCGCCAGCGAGATCTTCGTCCGCTGCGCGATGTCGGAGAGCTCGACCCCCTGCGACTCGCGCACCTTGCGCAGCAGCGCGCCGCTGAACTGCGTCTCGGCGTTGATCTCGCGCGCGAGCTCGGCCTGCAGCATCGCGAGCTCGGCCGCGGCCGCGGCGTTCTCCGGGCGCGCAGGACCGAGCGCCATGCGCGGGTCGTCGGGGTAGGTCGAGAGATCGTAGGCGCGGCGGCGCACCGGGTCGAGCAGCGTGTCGTGCGCCTCCTCGATGCGCGCCTGCTCCTTCTGGAGCACCTCGGGGCTCAGCACGCTCACGACCGGCAGGCTCCCCTCCCGGTAGATGTCGCGCTGCCGCTTGTACGCGCGCCGGATCTCGTCGTCGGCCGCCGTGCGCGCCAGGCCGAGCGCGTCGTAGAGCGTGGGCGGCGCGGCGCTCTTCGACGCGGCCGCGAGCGCCCGCGCGTGCGCGTCGGCGGGGCGCGTGTCGCGCGCGGCGAGCAGCGCCAGGATGCGCCGCGCCACGCGCTCCAGGTTGCGCGCGCTCTTCGACGTCGGGCTGTCGATGAGCAGCGGCTGGCGCCGCCGCGCCGTCAGCCACACCGCGTCGTCGTGCTCGATGTGCCCGAGGTAGTCGAGCGAGATGCCGAGGAAGCGCTCCGAGACCGCGCTCATCGCCGGCCCGAGCTCCAGGTCCGAGCGGTGCCGCGTCTGGCTGACCACGAGGTGCGGCGTCACCCGCGGCAGCTGCGCGGCCGCGAGCGACGCGACCCCCTCGTCGAACCGCTTCATCTCCAGGATGAAATCGCGCGGTGTCGCGAGCGGCGGCAGCGACGCGGCCACCTTCTCCACGAGGCGGATCTTGAAGCGCTCCTTCATGAGCGCCCGGCGCAGGGTGCGCTGGTAGAGCGCGCGGCAGAAGCGGTACGTGTGCTCGACGGCGAGCGGCTCGGGCGTGGTCACGCAGATGCCGACGTCGGCGTGTAGGAACAGGTCGAGCGTCGAGGAGCCGGTCGCCGCGCCCAGGCTGACGATCACGTAGTCGACGTCGAGCTCGTGGATCATCTTCATCCAGTACGCCGCGCGGCTCGGCCGCAGCGGCGTGGCCGTCATCGGGTCGTACGCGGTCGGGACGAGCCTTAGCCCGGGCACGGTGGTCGCGATCGGCTCGGCCTTGCCCTCCTCGATGTCCTCGCGCGTGACGAGCGGCGGCGCCTCGATCCCCAGCGCCGCGTGCAGCCCCGGGCTGTAGGCGTCGGTGTCGAGGATGATCACGTCGCGCCCGAGCTGCGCGAAGTACACCCCCAGGTTGACCGCGGCCGTCGCCTTGCCGACGCCCCCGCGGCCGCCGCCCACGGCGATCACGCGGCGAGGGCGAGAGCGCGACGTGGTGAACGGGGGGGACTCGCCCGGCAGGGCGAGGTCGTCCTCCGCCGAGCTGGGCGGGGGGGTCGAGAAGCGGGACGGGAAGAGGGAGTCGCCGGAGCTGGACAAGGTTCCTCGTGGGGCTTGGCCCTGGAGGGGGAGCGCTTGCGAGCCGCTCCTCGCGGGGCGTGTCCCTCCTAGCACGCGCCGCCGGCCGCCATCAGCGCTGTCGTCGTCGGGACCTCGACGCACCCCCGCCGCTGGGCTAGGCGCTCTTCGTGGCCACCGTCCGACCCTTCCGCGCCTACCGTCCCCCGCAGGCCCACGCGGCCCGCGTCGCCAGCCCGCCGTACGACGTCATCTCCACCGCCGAGGCGCGCGTGCTCGCCGCCGGAGGGCTGCACAGCTTCCTGCACGTGTCCCGCCCCGAGATCGACCTGCCCGAAGGGACGGACGAGCACGACGACGCCGTCCACGCGCGCGGCGCGGAGAACCTCGCCGGCCTCATCGCGCGCGGCGACCTCGCGCAGGATCCGGAGCCGCACCTCTACCTCTACGCCCAGAAAATGGGCGAGCACCGGCAGATCGGCGTCGTCGGCTGCGCCTCGGTCGCGGAGTACGAGCGGGACATCATCAAGAAGCACGAGAAGACGCGCCCCGACAAGGAGGACGACCGCACGCGCCACATCGAGGCGCTCGGCGCCCACGACGAGCCGGTGTTCCTCACCTACCGCGCCGACCCGGGCATCGATCGCGCCGTCGCGCTCGCCATGCAGTCGCCGCCCATCTACGACTTCACGACCGTCGACGGCGTCGAGCACAGGCTCTGGGTCCTCGGCCGCGAGGCGACCGCCGAGCTCGAGGCGCGCTTCCAGGCGATCCCGACGCTCTACGTCGCCGACGGCCACCACCGCAGCGCCGCGGCGGCGCGCGTGCACCGGAAGCTGCGGGGCGACGGCGGCGAGCACGACGTCTTCCTGGCCGTGGTCTTCCCGCACGACCAGATGAACATCCTGCCGTACAACCGCGTGGTCCGGGACCTCGCGGGCCGCAGCGCGGAGGCGCTCCTCGGCGCCCTCGGCGAGCGGCTCGACGTCGCGCCGGCCCCGAGCGGCGCGGCCGCGGCCCCGTCCGGCCCGAGGTCGTTCGGCCTCTACCTCGGCGGCCGCTGGTACACCGCCCGGGTGCGTCCGGGCACCTTCGACGCGGCGGATCCCGTGGCCTCGCTCGATTGCTCGATCTGCCAGGACCAGATCCTCGGCCCGATCTTCGGCGTCAGCGACCCCCGGCGGGACAGGCACATCGACTTCGTCGGCGGCATCCGCGGCATCGCCGAGCTCGAGCAGCGCGTCGACTCGGGCGCGTTCACGATGGCGATCCACCTCTATCCGACGCAGATCGGCGAGCTGTTCGCGGTCAGCAACGCCGGGCTGCTCATGCCGCCCAAGAGCACGTGGTTCGAGCCGAAGCTCCGCAGCGGGCTCTTCATCCACACGTTCTGACGGAGAGCGCCCGCCGGGGTAGACTGCGCGCATGGCGGACATCAAGCGCGTATCCCCCGAGCAGGCGAAGCAGCTCATCGACGAGGAGGGCTATCTCTACCTGGACGTCCGGAGCGAGCCCGAATACGCCGCTGGCCACCCCAGCGGCGCGCACAACGTGCCGCTCCTGCACGCCGGCCCCGGCGGCATGACGCCCAACCCGGACTTCCTGGCCGTGGTCGCTGCCCTCTATCCCAAGGACGCGAAGATCGTCGTGGGCTGTCGGTCCGGACAGCGCTCGATGCGCGCGGCCGAAGCCATGGTGTCGGCGGGCTACACGGCCGTCGTCGACCAGCGCGCGGGCTTCGAGGGGCCGCGCGACGCGTTCGGCGCGCTGACCGAGCGAGGATGGGGGCCCGCCGGGCTACCCGTCGAAACGAGCACGCCCGGCGGCTCGTACGCCGAGCTCCGGCAAAAGGCCGGCAAGTAACGTCCCGGCCGGACCGCGGCGGGCCTGCGCGGGTTGGCTGTCGGCCCGCGCGCGTTCTTTCAGCGCACGCGCGCGATTGCCGAGGGCCGCGCCTTCCGCTACGAACCGGCGTGCTGCACGGTGCGCGCGTCGCGGTCGTCATCCCTGCGCGGGACGAGGCGCAGTGGATCGCAGAGACGGTGGGGGCCGTCCCCGCCTTCGTCGATCACGTGATCGTCGTGGACGACGGGAGCCGCGACGGCACCGCCGGGATCGCGCGCGCGGCGCTCCCCGCGGACGACGCGCGCCTCGACGTGCTCGTGCACCCCGAGCCCCTCGGCGTCGGCGCGGCGATCGTCGCCGGCTACCGGCGCGCGCGCGCCCTCGGCGCCGCCGCCGTGGCCGTCATGGCCGGCGACGGGCAGATGGACCCGCGCGATCTCCCGCGCGTCGTCGCCCCGATCGCGTCCGGCGAGGCCGATTATGTGAAGGGCGATCGGCTGCGGCACCCCGACGTGTGGCGCGTCATGCCGCTCCAGCGGCTCGCCGCGACGGCGGCGCTCGCGGCGCTCACCCGCCGCGCGGCCAGGCTCGACGCCCTCTCCGACAGCCAGTGCGGCTACACCGCGATCTCGGCGCGCGCCCTCGACGCGCTCGACCTCGACGGCCTGTGGCCCCGCTACGGCTACCCGAACGACCTGCTCGCCGCCCTCGCGGCGCGCCGGCTCCGCGTCCGCGAGGTGAGCGTCCGCCCGGTCTACCGCGGGGAGGCGAGCGGCCTGCGCGCAAGGCACGTTCTCACCATCCTGTTCCTCATCGCCCGAGCCGCCATGAGGCGCCGCCTGAGCGGATCAGGAAATACGCAATGCCGCCCAGGCCAGGACGGAACGCGTGAGTTGAACGGGTCGACATGAGCCAACGAAATGGGTCGACAATGCGCGCGATGGTTCCATAGCAAAGCGGACCCAGCGAGCTGACTCATCGACTTGCTGCCGAGGGCCCCGGAGGCGCGGGCCCTGAACCCATGCTTCAACAGGGGGGGTGACGGACGTGGTGACCAGCCGAGCCGCCTGGTTCAGGAGTTGGAATCCATGGAGGGCGCGGACTCCATCCTTCACTCCCCGGGTCGTGGCGTACGCGTTTGGCATCGAGCTGCCGTACAGCCTGCTCGTCCCGGTCGCTCACCTGCGGCTCCTCGGCGTCGTGGACTCGGCGGTCCAGGCGCGGATGCTCGGGCTGATCGGGCTCATGTACCTCGTCAAGACAGCGGGTCTGGTCGCCCTGCTCGTCCACATGCTGCGCCCGATCGAGCGCCTGCGCCGGTACGCCGTGGGCCACCCCGTCCCGGGCGGCGCGGGCCCCGGCGAGGCGGAGAGCGGCGGCCCGGCGCCGCCGGAGTCGCTCATCCTCGCCGCGGCGAACGCCGCTTACGACACGCCGCTCGCGTTCGCGACGGTCTGGGCGGTGTCGTGGGCGCTCCTCTACCTGCCCGTCACCGCGGCGCTCTACGTCATCGAGCCTTCGCACGCCCCGCTCGGCGTCCAGCGCGTGGTCGCGCTGGTCCTCTTCGCGGTCGCGCTGTTCGCGGCCGCCCTGCCGCTCGCCTACAGCATCCTCGGCCGCCTGCTCTCGCCCGCCGCCGGCGTCATCTCGCTGATCGCCCGCGAGCGCGGCCTCGCCGTGCCCGGGAAGGGCTACTCGCTCGCCGTCCGCCTCGTGATCCTCGGCGCCTGCCTCGCGATCGCGCCGACGAGCTGGATGGCGGCCATGGTGCTCGGCGAGACCGCGGGGCCGGCGAAGCCCGGCCTGCTGCTCACGCTGGCGATCTTCTCGGTCGTCGCGGTCACCTGGGCGCCGGTCTGCGCCGGCTTCCTCGCGGGCGCCCTGGCCGGCCCGTTCCAGCAGGTCGCGGCGGTCATCCAGAAGATCGTCCAGCGCGGCGAGGTCGACCGGCTGGAGCGGATCCCCGTCTATTTCAAGGACGAGATCGGCGCCCTCGCGGGCGGCGTCAACGCGATGGTCGATCGCCTGGAGGAGTCCTCCCGGCGCCGGCGCAGCTACCTGGCGGAGCGCGAGCGGCTGCTGCAGGACGCGGCGCAGCGCGCGGCGCAGCTCGGGGCCGTGCTCGACAACCTCGTCGAGGGGGTGTTCGCGTGCGACCGGGAGGGGCGGCTCACGATGCTCAACGCCTCGGGGCTCCGGCTGCTCGGCCTGTCGGACCGCTCGGAGCAGGCCGGCCGGATGGTCGAGGACGTGATGGATCTCGGCCGGATGCGCCACACGGACGGCCGCCCCTTCACGCGCGACGAGCTGCCCATGGTGCGGGCGCTCGCGGGCGAGACGATCGTGCAGGAGGAGCAGGTGCTCGCGGACGGCCGCGCGGGCCGGGACGTCTTCCTGCGCACCAGCGCGGCGCCGATCCGCAGCGAGGGCGGGGCGATCCTCGGCGCGGTCACGGTCGCGCGCGACGTGACGGAGCTCATGGAGCTCGATCTCGTCAAGGATCAGTTCATCCGGGTCGGCGCGCACGAGCTGAAGACGCCGGTCGCGATCATGAAGGGCTACGCGCTCGCGCTCCTGCGCAACACGCAGGATCTCCCGGCGCCCCGCCGCAGGATGCTGGAGGCCATCGACCGCGGCGCGGACAGGATCAACCGCATCGTCGACGATCTCCTGGCCATCTCGCAGGTCACGCTCGACGTCCTCCAGGTCTCCGAGGAGGACGTCGACCTCGCGGAGCTCCTGTCGGAGACGGTCGAGCGCGCCGCGAAATCGGCGAGCCGCCACCGGGTGCGGCTGTCGCTCGAGGTGGAGCGGCCGCCCGTCGTGCGCGCCGATCCGGAGCGGCTGCGTCAGGTGCTCTCGAGCCTGCTCGACAACGCGGTGAAGTACTCGCCCGAGGGCGGCGACATCGACGTTCGTATCGCCGTGGCCGAGCGCGCGCCGGCGTCCTCGCCGCCGCGCTGCGACGCCGCGCTCTTCTCCCAGCGGCACGGCGCCCCGCCGCGCTTCGAGGCGGTCGTGTCGGTGCGCGACCAGGGGGTCGGCATCCCCGCCCACAAGCAGGAGCGCATCTTCGAGCGGTTCTTCCGCGCCCACACGGACACCAGGCACGATTACGGCGGCATGGGGATCGGCCTGTTCCTCGCGAAGGACATGATCGCCCGCCACGGCGGCCGCATGTGGTTCGAGAGCGAGGAGGACAAGGGAAGCACGTTCTATTTCACCATTCCACTCAGCGACGAAGCTCCCGTGGTCGATTATGAGCGATAGACATGCAAAGACGGTTCTCCTGGTGGAGGATGACGCGGATCTCGTGGCGCTCGTCTCGCTCGTGCTCCAGGAGGACGGCTACCGCGTCAAGATCGCGTGCAACGGCCGGGAGGCGCTGGCGAAGCTCGAGCACGACATCCCGGATCTCATCCTGCTCGACATGAAGATGCCGGTGATGAACGGCCCGGAGTTCGCCCGCGAGCTCGAGGTCCGGCACGGGCGGCAGGCGCCCATCGTCGTGCTGACCGCCGCGGCCGACGCGCACCGGCGGGCGGCGGAGGTCGGCGCCGACGCGTGGCTGGGCAAGCCGTTCGATCCGGACACGCTGCTCTCGACGGTGAGGCGTTACGCGGGCTGAGCGCGGCAGAGCTGCCGGCGCTCGGCGAGGTCGCGCCGCACCTCGGCCCAGTACCGCGCGGGGAACCGGCGAGGGTCGAAGCCGGTGGCGCGGAACACCCGGGTGATGCGGGCATAACGACGCAGGCTCCACTCTTTCATCATCTGGAGCGAGGGATGGAGATCGTGAGCATCGATGAACGGCGCCGCCCGCGCGTAGAGCGACGGCATGATCTCGTCGAGCCAGAACTGCATGAGGCTCCGGTAGCCGGGCGTGTCGATGCAGCGGCCGGAGAGCACCTGGGCGCGCGTGAGCCCGTGGCGCGCGAGCTCTTCCTCCGGCAGGTAACAGAGGCCCCGGTCGGCGTCTTCCTGCATGTCCCGCAGGTTGTTGAAGAACTGATCGAGCCGCCCGAACTCCGCGGCCGCGTCCCAGTGCGCCTTCGTCAGGAACGGAACGAGCTGGAAGATGTGGCCGGAGAGGCGGAGGAGCATCGTGTCGTGCTCCTTCATCGTGCGGATGAGGAGCCCTGGAGCGTGGTAGTCGGCGAGCGCGAGCAGGTAGGCATCCCAGGCGGCGAGCGAGCGCGCGGCCATGTCGTCGCCCCCGCGCCGCCCCTCGGCGAGGTCGCTCCCCGGGCCGCTCGCGTCCCGGAGCCACAGCGCGCGGATGGCGAGGAGCTCGCTCGCGAACGGGCAGCTCGGGTCGACGATCCCGCGCGAGAGGAGGCGCCTCCAGTCCTCCATGAACCGGCTGAAGCGCCGCTCGTGGGGCTCGATGCGCTCGTTCTCGGCGAGGCGATCCACGATCCGGATCCAGCGGATGCGGTCGAGCCACGCCTGCCTCACGTCGGGCGCGAGCGTGAGCACCCACGCCGCGTTGTCCTCGTCCTTCAGGGCGTCGTCAGCGAGGGCGCGGTAGTGCGATGAGCCGATGACCGTCGAGATCGGCTGGTATGCAGTCCGCTCCGATAGTGGCGCCGGAGCGGATGGGCGAGGCAGTCGAGAAGAGGTGGGTTGAATAGGTTTCACGGGATCGAGTGCCGCCGTTGAGTGTGCCTGTCCTCGGTGTCGCCCCGGGCCCGCGCGCGGTCGTCGGTAAATATGGACGTGGCCGATCCAGATTGCCTGGGTTGTCCGCGTTGGTGATGACGTCCGGCCCCCTGCCTGGTAGATCTTCCCGCTCCTCCACAAGGTGCACGTCGGCGCCTGCTCGCCTTCCTTTATGAGACCTTATAGTCTCCCAGTCGACGCGGAAATTCGTCGTCCAGGGCACGGCGCCTCATACAATGCATGGATTCCTTGCGTGATTTGCAGGTGTCCTAGGGGCGCGCTGGCAATGATCGTCGGTGTATACCCTGAGTTGATACGTTGTCCAACGGATAAATCCGTGATCGGCCTGGGATCGCCGCGTTTTCTGGACCGTCGCGATGGAACTTCGGGTGTCCTGGGCAGATGGATGACGAGGTGTTTTCTCGGTGGTTCGAAGCTGGGATGTCGGGAGAGCGGGTTTTGAGGTTCACGGTGTCGCCGGCGGTCTGACCGCCGGAGTCTGCGTGCGCGCCGGGGCGACGAGCCGTCATGTCGCGCGCGCGTCGGGGCGGCGCGCAGCACGGTTTCGTCGCCCGGAGTCGCGCTCGTTACCCAACGCTTGCGCGAGCGGAACGATTCAGCGCTTGCCGTGATGCAGCGCCGGAGATGGCGAATCGGAGGCCCTGATCACGGCGACGGACGTTTCTTCGTGCTCGGCGCGTCCGCGTCGCCGCCTGCGCGTCCGCGTCGCCGTCTGCGCGTCCCGGGCGGTCGCGCAGCCGGATCGCGCGGCCGCGCCAGTACGGCAGAGCGAGGGAGGCGGGGAGTGCGTGGGCGCGCGCGATCTGGCGCGCGCGCTCCGGGGCGTTGCGCGGGAGGTGCCGCGCGGGCTCGTGCCGGACGCGCGCCTCCTTCACGGGCAGGCCGCGCCGCAGCGCGTCGTCGGGGCCGCGGCCCCGAGCCGCCGTGCCGGTCCGTCCATGGCGTCGAGGTGCTCGAGGACGCCGCGCGAGCTCTCGTCGGCGCACGGGAGGTCGTGCTGCAGGAGGGGAACAGGCCTCCGCGCCGCAGAGACCGCGAGGGGGTCGGCGAGCGCGGTCCGCAGGCGGCAGCGGGCCGCGTCCGGGGGCGCTCCCGACATCGGCGGCATCGCCGCTGGATCTGAGTCCCTCCACCCGTCGAGGCGACACGATGTCATGCGGCGGCCGACCCTGCGGCAGGTCTGTCGGGCGCCGGCCGTCGCACGGGGCCGCGCGATGGGGCTCGCCGACAGGCGACTACACGCAGCGTGACCTCGCCGCGGGGCGGGCGGCCCGGCGCTCGCGCCGCCACGCGCCGGCCCTCGCGACGCGCCGAGGAGGATCGTATTTCCCCGCCTGGCGGATCCGGTGTCTCGGATGGCATTGTCCTGATTTGTCGAGTCGTGCGGTCCAATCGTGCACAACCGCGCTCACGGTACATGGCTTGCTCCCGGGGGGTCCCAGGGCCGCGCTCGCGGCCGCACCTGAAAGGGAGAGAACGAATGAAGCAATTGACTCATCTCGGGGCGTTGATGACCGTCCTGTGTCTCGCCGCCTGCGGCGGCGAAGGTGCAGATGTCGCCCCGACGGACACCGCGATGAGCAGCAAGCAGCTCAAGGACCTGACGGCCGACGACGTCCAGTCCACCTGCGACGCGCTCAAGGCGAGGGTGAAGCTCTCCAAGGAAGATACCTGTGAGTACCTGGGTCTCATCGCGGCGCCCGCCCTCGGGAAGTCGTGCAGCACCCTGAAGGACGAGTGCCTCGCCGCTCCCGAGGAGTCGACCGAGGGCCAGGCCGCGGACGCGAGCTGCATGCCGCCGACCGACCAGCGCGCCGGCTGCACGGCCACGGTGGCGGAGTACGAGGTCTGCCTCATCGCCCAGACCGACGTGATCCGCGCGCTCACGTGCGACTCCACCTTGAGCGCGCTGGAGGCGGCGCCCCCGGCGTGCGAGGCGCTCGCGCGGAAGTGCCCGCAGCTCATCCCCGAGGGCGAGGACGAGGGCGGGCAGGGCACCGACAACCCCTGACCGCAGCGCGGCGAGGCCGCCCGGCGGGCGGCGGCTCGCTTGTCCCACCTCTGCCTCCCTGGCGGCCCCGTCACCCACCTATCTTCGGCCTCTCCGGGCCTTTCAGGGTCTCCTCGGCGTATGATGGCTCTCGAAGCCGGGGCGCGCGGGGAGGTTTCGGCCTCGGCGCCTCGGCTTTCGCGAGTCACGGCTCCCGCCGAGGGCTCGCTGGCACCGAGGAGGATTTCATGAAGATCACCAATGTTTCCGGGGCGTTCGCCCTGCTGCTGCTCATCGCCGCCACGGGCGCCTGTGGCAAGGGCGAGGAGGCTGCGCCCGCGAACGCGACGGCCGAGGTGACCGCCAGCGCCGAGGCGGCGATCGGCGAGGGCGCCTACGTCGAGGAGCATGAGAGCGGCAAGGCCGCCTTCCACGTCGCCGCGGATGGGAGCGTGAAGGCGGCGGTCCTCGGGCCGGATGGCGAGCCGATCCGCGAGGACGTGACCGGCACCCTCCTCTGGAAGGACGCCTCGGGGGAGAAGACCGTGCCGCTGACGTTCGATTCGAAGGCGGGCTTCCTGGTCGCCGCCGGCCCGAAGCTCGAGGCCGACCTCACCCAGATCGGCTACACGCTCAACGTCGCCGGCAAGCCGTGGAGCGGCACCCTCCACGTCCCCGCGGGCGGCACCGCCGAGCTGTTCGCCAACGCGAAGGCGTCGGCCGACCTGGCGCTCCCGGAGGGGAAGCTCGGGCCGCACGGCGGGCGCATCGAGATCGTCGGCGACGACCGGCTCGAGCTCCTGGTCGACGAGGTGACCGGGGAGGTGCGCGTCTACGTGCTCGACGCCGATCTGAAGCCCGTCGACCTCGGCGAGCGCAAGATCACGCTCGGCGTGGTGGCCGAGGCGCCGCAGGTGGTCGTGCTCGCGCCGGTCGCGGCGAGCGTGGCGGCCGGGGCGACCGCGGGGGCGTACCTGACCGGCAAGCTCGCGCTCGCCGCCGACCCGCTGAAGCTGACGATCGCGGTGCGGAACGCCGGCCGCTCGGCGGTGGCGCTGTGCGGCTACCGGGCGGGGGCGGCGTTCGCCGTCCACGCGCGCGCGCCGCGCGTGAAGGTGCGCGTGAAGACCGACTGGCACGCCCACGCGGTCGCCGACCTGAAGGCGAAGGCCGATCTCGACCCCAAGGTCCATGTCCACGCCGGCGCCGGCGCCGCCGCCAAGGCCCACGCGAACGCGAAGGCGAAGGCCAACGTCCACGTCAAGGCGCCGAGCGTCCGCGTGACGCCGCCGAGCGTGAACGTGCAGATCAAGGCGCCCAAGATCGCGATCCCGAAGCCGAGCTTCAAGGCGTCGGCGTCGGCGGGCGCCAGCGCGAAGATGAAGCTGCACTGACGCGCGCCGCGGCGCGGGCCATGGCCCGCGGCGTCATGCCAGCGCGCGATAGTCGATCTTCCCGGTCGAGGTCCTCGGCAGCTCGTCCACCGCCACGACCTTCTCCGGGACCATGTAGGGAGGCAGGCGCTCCGCGAGGTACGCCCTGAGCGAGCGATCGTCCGCGTCGCCGGCGTCGCCGGAGAGCGCGACGAAGGCGCGGAGCGTCTTGCCGAGGCGCGCGTCCTCCACGGCGACCACGGCGGCCTGGCGCACGGCCGGGTGCGACGCGAGCGCCGCCTCGACCTCGCCCGGCTCGACGCGGTAGCCCCGGACCTTCACCATCCGGTCGATGCGCCCGCGGAAATAGAGGAGGCCGTCCGCCTTGCGCTCCACCCGGTCGCGCGTCCGGTACGGGCCGCCGCCCACCGTCGTCGGCCCCGAGACCACGAGCTCGCCCGTGCCGGGGCCGTCGATGACGCGGCCGTCCTCGCCCTCGGCGACCAGGGCGCAGGTGGCGTACGGGCACGGGGCGCCGATCGGGAGCTCGCTCACCCCGTCGAGCGCGGCGCGGTCGACGCGGTGGAACGTGCAGACGTTCGTCTCCGTGGGGCCGTACAGGTTGTAGAGCGCCGCGCCGGGCGCGCGCGCGGCGAGCGCCGCGAGCTCGCGCGGCGGGAAGACCTCGCCGGCGAAGAGGATGGCGCGCACCGGCGGGGAGAGCGCCGCGGCCGGGGCGCCCGCGCCCGCCGCGGGGAGCGCGGCGACGAGCTTCATGAACATCGACGGCACGCCGTAGACGACCGTCGGCGCGAGCGCGTGGACGGCGTCCCGGAGCGCGCGGCCCGAGGCGAGGTCGCGCCGCGCCATGGTCACGAGCGTCGCGCCGGCGCGGAAGGTCGCGAGGTGGTCGAACCAGGCGAGGTCGAAGAGCAGCTCGGCCACGCGGAGGACCCGGTCCGCCGGCGAGAGGCCGAGGAGATCGACGCAGAAGGCCGTGAACGCGTCGAGGCCGGCCCACGTGATGGGGACCGGCTTCGGCTCGCCCGTGCTGCCCGAGGTGTGCAGGATGCACGCGACGTCCGTGGGCCCGGGCTCGCCGCGCGCGCCGCCGGCGCCGCCCGCCGGGGCGGGCGAGGGCGCGGCCAGCACGCGCCCGTCGGCGTCGAGCGTGATCCGCGGCAAGGGCGCGCCGAGCTCGGCGTCGATGCCGTCCGCGAGGCGCGCGGCCGCGGCGTCGAGCAGGAGCGCCCGGCAGCCGCGGGCCCGCGCCATCCGGCCGAGCCGCGCGGGCGGCGCGGTCGCGTCGAGCGGGACCGCCACGGCGCCGGCCGTGAGCGCCGCGGCGAGCGCCACCGGCTCGTCGTGCGCGCGGCCCGACGAGAGCAGCGCGACCCGGTCGCCCGGCAGCGCGCCCGCCCCGGCGAGCGCGGCGCGCACGGCCGCCGCGCGCGCCGCGAGCTCGGCGTACGTCACTCGGGCGCCGGGCGAGAGGGACGCGAGCGCTATGGCGTCGCCGCGCGCGGCGAGGTCCTCGGCGCGGAGCCTGTAGGGGCCAGCCATCGCGGCCTCGCTAGCCCTGCGCGGCCGCGGCGCGGCCGGCGACGAACCGCGCCATGCGGTCGACGGTCGACACCTCGTCGAGGACCACGTCCTCGTCGGGGATCTTCACCCCGAACCGCTGCTCGATGAACACGAGCACCCGCGTGAGCGACATGGAGTCGAACCCGGCGTCGAAGAGGTCCTCGTCCGGGGCGAGCGGCGCCTTCCGGAGCAGGATCTCGTTCACGATGTGGTCGTGCAGCTCGCGCCGCACCGTATCGAGGCTCAAGGTCAAGTGGGCAATCCTTTCCTGTGGAGAGGGCTCGGGCCGCTCGCGGCGCCCGTCGGGCAGAGTCTAGCCGACCTGCGGCGTCGCCTTGCGGGCGAGGTAGTCGATGAGGTCGATCTTGGAGACGACGCCGAGCACGGTCTCCTCGTCGACGACGAGCGCGATCTTGGCGTCGCTCAGCACGCCCTTCAGGAGCTCGACCTTCGTCGCCGGGGTCACGGTCGCGTAGTCGCTCTCGACCAGCCCGCCGATGCTCGAGTCGAGCGTGCCGCTCCCCTTCACGAGGTGCCGGAGCAGATCGACCTCGTGGACCATCCCGCGCAGCTTGCCGCCCTCGGTGACGGGGAGCTGGCTGATGCCGTGCGACTTCATCATGTCGATGACCTCGCTGACCCGGGCGCTCGCGTCGGCCGTGACGACCGTCCCGCTGGGCTTGGCGGCGAGCAGGTCGCGCACCGTCCCGAGGCCCTTGTCCTCCTCGAGGAAGCCGTTCTCGCGCATCCAGTCGTCGTTGAAGATCTTCGAGATGTACTTGGAGGCGCCGTCGGGCAGGAGGACGAGGATGTTCTCCCTCTTCCCGCTCTGGCGCGCGTACTTGATCGCGCCGGCGACCGCCGCGCCCGCGGAGCCGCCCACGAACAGGCCCTCGAGCCGCACGAGGTCCCGCGTCATGAGGAAGCACTCCCTGTCGTCGACCCGGATGACGTCGTCGATGATCTCGAGGTTCATCGTGCTCGGGAAGAAGTCCTCGCCGATCCCCTCGACCTTGTAGGCAAAGGGCTTCGTGATCCGCTGGGTCTTCACGTAGTCGTAATAGAGGGATCCCACCGGATCGACGCCGACCATCTTGATGCCCGGCTTCCGCTCCTTGAGGTACTTGCCCGTGCCGCTGAGGGTGCCGCCCGTCCCCATGCCGGCGACGAAGACGTCGAGCTCCTCCCCGCACTGCGCCCAGATCTCGGGCCCCGTGGAGGCCATGTGGGCGCCGGGGTTCGACGGGTTATGGTACTGGTTCGCGTAGAAGCAGTTCGGCGTCTCCTCGGCGATGCGCTTCGCGACCTGGTAATAGCTGCGCGGGTCGTCGGGCTCGACGGCGGTCGGACAGACGACGACGCGCGCGCCGTAAGCGCGCAGGGTCGCGATCTTCTCCTGCGACATCTTGTCTGGCATGACGAAGATGCACTTGTATCCCCGGACGGCGGAGACCATGGCGAGGGCGGCGCCGGTGTTGCCGCTGGTCGCCTCGACGATCGTCCCGCCCGGCCTGAGGCCGTTCGCCTCGGCGTCGCGGATCATGTTGAGCGCGACCCGATCTTTGTGGCTGCCGCCGGGGTTCAGGTATTCGCACTTGACGTAGATGTCGCTGTCGAGCCCTTCCGTGACCCGGTTCAGCTTGACGATCGGTGTGTCGCCGACCGCCTTCGTGATATCGCCGAGCGCGCCTCGCATCATGGGGGGACCTCTTAGCCGCAGCGCGCCGCAGGGACAAGGGGACCAAGCGGCCACGGCGGTCCGCGTCACGCCGCCTCGCCCCCGGAGTGTATTCATGCGAGCTCACGCAGCCGCTCGATGGCGTATCCTTCACCGCGATATCCATGATCTCCCGCCGTGCCCTCATCACCGCAGCCGGCTCCGGTCCGCGGGCGCGCTCGCCCCGCCTCCTCTCCAGATCACGAAGATCCGGTCCGCCGCGCGCAGGTGCGCTGGCAAGGAGATCGAGGCGGTGCTGTAATATCGGCTGCGTCATTCGGCGGATCTGCCGACCAGACCAAGGAGACCTCATGAAACCCCTGATGACCCACATTGCGCTTCACGTGAGCAACCTCGACGCGAGCCTCGCCTTCTACCGCGAGTTCTGCGGGCTCAAGGTGGTTCACGAGCGCGTCGACGAGGGCACGCGGGTCGCATGGCTCGCCGAGGACGGAAAGGAGCGGGCGTTCGTCCTCGTGCTCATCGAAGGAGGCCGGCGAGCGCCCCAGGCTCCGGACGACATGAGCCACCTCGGCTTCGCGCTCGAGAGCCGGGACGCCGTGGACGAGATCGCGAGTCGCGGCCGGGCGCACCTCGTCTGGCCGCCGCAGGACCTGCCCTATCCGGTCGGTTACTTCTGCGCGCTCAGGGACCCCGACGGCAACACCATCGAGTTCTCCCACGGCCAGCCGCTCGGGCCCGGCGCCGAGGCGCGGGACGCGGCGGTGCTCGGCGCCCGGGGGTGAGCCCTGGCGGCCTCTCCGGTCCGGCCGCTCCTCTCGGCTCCCCCGGCGCGCCCCTCGGCGTCGATCGGCTCGCCGCCGAGCCGCGGATCGAGCCCGTCCTCGAGCTTGCCGCCCGGCGCCTCGGCGGCGAGTTTCCCGCGGCGGCTCGCGCGGCGCATCACCCCATCCTCCGCACGATGTCCGAGCACCGCCGCGCATTTCTGCGGTGCGCCAGCGTCCTTGACGAAGCGACCGCCGCGCCACGATACCACGATAAACGATAACGGGGATGACGGGCGCGGCCGCACCTTGCCCGCAGCGGGAATTGGGGCAGGCTACCTCGCTCGCCCTCCGCGTCCCGGCTCGCATGAGGCAATACGCCACGAGGGCGCTGCGGGAGCCTTCTCACAAAAGGATCGCGCCCACCCCATCTCTCCGGGACAAGCGCGCGCCCTGGCCGGATTTCCGGGCCCGGATCGTGGTCTGGTCCTCTGTTTGCTGCGTCGTTCGCCCTCGGACGCTGCCGAAGAGCCTGGACTCTCTGGGATGGCGCGCACCTTGCTGAACAGCCTGCGTGCAACGAGGAGCGCTTGGCTCCTCATGGGAGGTTCATCATGTCGTTCATTCTGTTTCTCCTGTTTGGCCTCGTCGTCGGCGCTCTGGCGCGCCTCATCGTTCCGGGGCGTGAGCCGGGCGGGTGGGTCGTCTCGATGATCATCGGTGTCGTGGGCTCCTTCGTCGGCGGGCTGCTCGGCCGCATGCTCTTCATGTATGAAGAGGGGGAGCCCGCGGGGTTCTTCATGTCGCTCATCGGCGCCATCCTGCTCGTGGCGGGCTATCACGCGATCGCCCGGCGCAGCACCGCGGTATGAAGGGATCGAGCGGCCCATTCTTGAGGCATGACGCCCGATCCCGTCGCAGGGCGCGACATGGTGGAGCCCTGGCTCCGCCGCCGCGCCCTGGGGCCGTCGTGACCGCCTCGGGCATCCGCGTCCGGGCGCGGCCCCGCCGGGCAGGCGACCGCCCTCGGGCTCACGCGGCCCGGCGCAGCGTTTTGCTCTCCGCGGCAGGCCCACCAGCGAATTTCTTGACGCCGGATGGGGCATTGGGCTTGCTAGCGGCTCCGCACTGGTTGCCCAAGGTTCCGGCCATGTCGTTTTCCATCCTGCCGCCCCCGATCACGCCTCTCGTCGCGATCCTGCCGTCCGAGCCGCTGCTCCTGATGGGCGCCGGCCCGGTGCCCATTCCGCAGGCCGTGGCCCAGGCGAACGGGGTCATCATCAATCACCTCGGCCCCACCATGGATCGCGTCATCCAGAACGTGAAGTACATGGCGGCCTACGCGTTCCAGACGCGCAGCGACAAGATCCTCGGCATCGCCGGGCCCGCGTCCGCGGCGATGGAGATGGCCGTGGCGAACCTGTGCTGGCCCGGGCGCAAGGTCCTCTGCCTGAAGGTGGGGACGTTCAGCGGCCGCCTCGGCGAGATGGCGCTCGGCGTCGGCGCGGACGTGACGTTCCTCGAGGGGCCGCCCGGGCGGCCCGTGACGCTCGCCGAGGTGCGCGAGGCGCTGAAGAAGCAGCGCTACGACGTGGTCACGATGGCGCACGGCGAGACGTCCTGCGGCGTCCGCATGGTGGAGCTCCCCGAGATCTGCAAGCTCGCGAAGGCGCACGGCGCGCTCACGATCGTCGACGCGGTGGTCACGCTCACGGCCATGCCGGTGCACATGGACGAGTGGGGCATCGACGTCGGCGTCGTCGGCGGGCAGAAGGCGCTGTCGTCGATCCCGGGCGTGTCGGCCTGCGCCTTCTCCCAGGACGCGTGGAAGGCCGTCGAGGAGCGCCCCGGGCCGCGCCCGCACTGGTGCTACGACGCGACCCGCGCGCAGCGCTTCTGGGGCTACCAGCAGTACCATTACACGGCGCCCGTGCCCGGCGTGCTCGCGCTGCACGAGGCGCTGCGCCTCGTCTGCGAGGAGACGCTCGAGCGGCGGTTCCGCCGCCACGAGATGAGCTCTCTGGCCATGCAGGCGGGCATCGAGGCGATGGGGCTCGAGCTGTTCGCGGCGAGGGAGGTGCGCCTCAACAGCGTGCTCGCCATCAAGCTGCCGGACGGCGTCGATAGCGCCCGCGTGCGGGAGTACATGACCAAGGCCTTCCGCGTCGAGATCTCGGGCGCCTTCGGCCTCAACATCGTGCGCGTCGGCCAGATGGGCGAGCAGTGCCGCTCGCACAACCTGTTCAAGACGCTCTACGCGATGGGCATGAGCTTCCAGCGCGAGGGCGTGAAGCTCGACGTCGCCAAGGGCATGGCCGCGCTCGAGCAGGGGCTCGCCGGCGATCGCGAGTACTTCGTGGACTGAGGCGCGCCGCCGCCGCGGCCGCGAGGGCGACGGGGATCACCGAGCGCGGCCGGTACTCGAAGAGCAGCAGCTCAGGAGCACCACCCGTCGATCGACGGCGGCGCTGGGGGTGGGGGCGCGGAGATCCTCGAGCGTCGGGCCCATCGACGGGGCGACGGGGATGCCCTCGGCGGCGGCGGGGGCGCGCCTTGCATGTCGTCCCTTCCTCTCATCCTCAGCGCCCCTCGCGCTCCACGGCGCCGGAGCGGGCGTCGTCGCCCTCGAAGAACAGGGGCGGGGCCTCGTGGCCGGCGCCGATCGCCCGGGCGAGCGCGGTGAGGCTCCGCGCGAGCCCGCGGCGCTCGGCGGCCGGCAGGCGGTCCATCGCGGCGACGAGCTCGGCCTGCACGGTGCGCGGCGCGCGCCGGAGCAGCGCGCGCCCGGCGGGGGTGAGCGCGATCTCCGTCCGGCGCGCGTCCTCCGGCGAGGCGCGCCGGGTGACGAGCCTGCGCTCGGCGAGGCGCGTCACCACGACGGACACCGAGCTCTGGTGCGTGAGCGTGCGCCGCGCGAGATCGGAGATCGACGAGGCCGCCGCCTGATCGAGCTGCTGCAGCACGAACAGCTGAGCGCTGCTGAGGCCGAGCTGCCGCTCGCACGCGCGCGAGGCGACGCGGAGGCGCTGCACGATGGCGCGGAGCGCGTCCATGGCCACCTGCGCATCCGGGCCGCCGGCGGCGCGCCGTACGACGCGCTTCCGCCGCGCCGCGGGCGAAGATGCGTGGGAGCCCATACGTTGGGCCGGAAGTTACGCCGCTCGCCCACCGCGCGCAAACGCCCGGGAGCTCCCTGCGGCCGCGCCGCGGAGGGCTTCTCCGAGCGCGACCTGACGCGCAACGCGCCGCGGTCCTGCGCCGCGTCCGGGAGCGTCCGCGACGGGCGGGCGTCTCCGTCAGCGCTTGGCCTTGCGGGGCCGGGGCCGCCTGGGGGGCTCGGGCTGCAGGCCCTGGAGCCGGGCGAGCTCCGCCTCGAGCGCCTCGCGGGCGTGGCGCTCGGCCTCGAGCGCCTCGGCCAGGCGCTGCCGCTCGTCCTCGGCGCGCTGCCGCTCGTCCTCGGCGCGCTGCCGCTCCGCCTCGGCGCGCTGCCGCTCCGCCTCGGCCTGCTCGAGCGCTTCGGCGTCGGTCGGGAGCAGCGTCTCCCCGTTGGCGCCGTACGCGACCCGCACCCGCATCTCGCCGCCCTCTCCGACCACGCGGAGGTGGCATCCGAGCACCCGCGAGCGGATCCGATCCGCGTCCGTGCTCTCGACCCGCAGGAGGCCGCGCTTCGTCCGGCGGAAGATCTGCCACCGCACCCGCGAGCGGCTCTCCTGATAGTCCGGATCGAAGACGACGAGCTCCTCGACCCCGAGCCGCGCGTACTTCGCGGGCGAGTTGATGTAGTCCTTGTCGATGTCGCGCGAGACGATCTCGAACGCGAACGAGGGCACGAGCCCCGTCTCCCACACCTTCCACGCGCCCACCCGCGTGGAACGATCCACCCCGGGCAGGACGTAAACGTCGGGGGCGATGCCCTCGATGGGGTTGTACTGCTCCCAGTAGAAGAACTGATCCGCGCCGACGAACACCGGCTTGCGCCGGGATTTGCTCCGGGAGTCGAGCCATCGCTCGATGAGGGCGCGGAGCAGCTCGGAGATGAAGCGCTGGAGGGAGCCTTCGCCCACGTCGTCCTCGACGGGGTAGACGGTCGGGTCGGCGGCTGCCAACGCTTTTCGAGCGGCGCCAGACTGCATGGCGGGAGGATGATACCATGGCGCGCAGGGCGCCGGCCCTCCCCGGCGGAGGGCCCGGCGGGCCGCGCAGGCGACGCGCACAGGGCGTCGCCTGCGGCCGCGATCCAGGCTAAGAACCGGCCCTCCCATGACCTTCCAAGACCTCATCCTCGCACTGCAGAAGTTCTGGGCCGAGCGCGGCTGCCTCATCGTGCAGCCGTACAACTCGGAGGTCGGCGCCGGCACGTTCAACCCGGCGACGTTCCTGCGCGCGCTCGGCCCCGAGCCCTGGAACGTGGCGTTCGTCGAGCCGTCCCGGCGCCCCGCCGACGGGCGCTACGGCGAAAACCCGAACCGTCTCCAGCAGTTTCACCAGTTCCAGGTCATCCTCAAGCCGAGCCCGATCGACATCCAGGACCTCTACCTGGAGTCGCTGCGCGCCATCGGCACGAACCCGCTCGAGCACGACGTCCGCTTCCTCGAGGACGACTGGGAGTCGCCGACCCTCGGCGCGTGGGGGCTCGGCTGGCAGGTCTGGCTCGACGGGCTGGAGATCTCGCAGTTCACCTATTTCCAGCAGGTCGGCGGGTTCGACTGCCGCCCCGTGTCCGGCGAGCTCACCTACGGCCTCGAGCGGATCGCGATGTACCTGCAGGACAAGGACAGCATCTACGACGTCGTCTACTCGGACCGCGGCGGGAAGATCGTGAGCTACGGGGACCTCTACCAGCGCGCGGAGTGGGAGTGGTCGACGTACAACTTCGAGGAGGCCGACACCGCCGAGCACTTCGCGGCGTTCGATCACCTCGAGGCCGAGGCGAAGCGGCTCCTTTACCGGGGCGCGGACCCGGCGGCCAAGGGGGTGGTGATCGATCCGAGGAAGGCGCTCGTGCTGCCGGCCTACGACCACGTGGTCAAGGCCGCGCACCGCTTCAACGTCCTCGACGCGCGCGGGGCGATCAGCGTGACCGAGCGGCAGCGCTTCATCGGCCGGGTCCGCGCGCTCGCGCGGGCCGTCGCCGAGGCGTACCTCGCGCAGCGCGAGGCGCTCGGCTTCCCGCTGCTCGGCGAGCCGCAGGCCAAGGCGGCGGAGTAGCCGGGGCGCAGGCGAAGTCGGCGGAGCGGCCGCCGGGCCGCAGGCCAGGGCGGCGGCGCGGCGCGCCGCCTCAGCCGGGCGGCATGTCCGGGAGGAAATCGCGGCGGGTGCAGAGCGCGACGAGCGGCAGCCCCACCGCGCGGATCGCGTCCGCGCCGCCCTCCAGGCGGTCGACCAGGGCGATCACGCCGACGACCGAGGCGCCCGCGGCGCGCAGCTTCTCGACCGCCTTCAGCGTCGAGCCGCCCGTCGTGATCACGTCCTCGAGCATGACGACGGGCATCCCGGGCACGAGCCCGCGATCGCCCTCGACGAGCCGGCGCGAGCCGTGATCCTTGACCTCCTTGCGCACGTAGAGCGCGGGGAGGGGGCGGCCGCGCAGGTAGCTCGTGAGCGACACCGCGCTCGCGAGGGGACACCCGCCGAGCTCGACCCCGGCCACGGCGTCGCACCGGGGCAGCGCGTCGAGCGCCTCGAACATCAGCGAGCCGACGAGGGCGTGCCCCTCGGCGGTCAGCACCGTTTGCTTGCAGTCGATGAAGAAGTCGCTCTCGCGGCCGGACGCGAGCACGACGCGCTTCTGCTCGAACGATCGCTCACGCAGCAGCGCGACGAGCCGCTCCCGCTCCGACGCGCCGGAGGCGCTCACCGCCCGCCCTTCTTGCGGAGGGACGCCTTCGCCGCCCCCTTCCGGAGCGCGGGGACGACGGGCGGCGGGGGCCCGCCGGCGCCCTCGCCCGCCTCGGGCTCCTCGGCCTCGCCGCCGGCCGCCGAGGCCGACAGCTCGGCCTCTTCCTCCTCGTGCACGGGCGCGTGCCGCGGCTCGGGCGCAGGCCTCGCCTCGGCGGGGGCGCTGCGCGCGGCCGGCGCGGGGCGCGCGGGCGGCGCGGGGGCGACGCGGGGCGCAGGCGCAGGCCGCGCCGCCGGGGCCGGCGCGCGGGCCGGCCGCGCCGGCGCGGCCGCGCGCGGGGGGGCCGCCGGCGCCGCAGCGGCCGGCGCCGCCGCGACGGCCGCGGCGCGCGGGGCGGGCGCGGCCGCGGCGCGCGGGGCGCCGGTGGTGACGTTGCCGCGCACCAGGGCGCCCGGCTGGATGCCGATCTGCGGGGCGCCGAGATCGCCGACGACGCGCGCGCCGGGCTCGAGGACCACCGCCTCCTCGCCGAAGATGCTCCCGGCGACCGCGCCGCGGACGACCACGCGCCGCCCGCGCACGTCGCTCTGGATGAGCGCGCCCTCGCCGATGGTCACGTCGCCCGTCATGACGACGCTCCCCTCGACGCGGCCGAGGATCTCGAGATCCCCGTCGCCCTGCACGTTGCCGCGGATGGCCGTGGTCGGCCCGATCGTGGACTGAGCGACCATCGGCTACACGTCCATGTCGACGTTGCCCTTGAACGAGGCCCCGTCCGCGATGGTCAGCCGCGACGCCTTCACGTCGCCGACGAGGCGCCCGCCCGCGAGGAGGTCCACGCGGTCGGCCGCCGTCACGTTGCCGGTCACGTTGCCGCCCACCTGGAGCGACGCCGCCCCGATGTCCGCCTCGACCTGCGCCCCCGCGTCGATGGTCAGACCCCCCTCGACGGTGAGCTTGCCGCGCACCGTGCCGGCGATGATCACCTCCTCGTCGGAGGTGATCTCGCCCTCGATCGTGAGCCCGTTTCCGATGATCGTACCCGCCACGTTCGTGCTCCTCGTCGCGCCGTCTCGGCGCGATTCTTCGTCCGTCAACGCGCGCTACCGCCCCGCCGGTTCACGACGGGGGCCCTGCGCGCGCGCGCCCGTCCGCTCGGAGAGCTCGACCGGGAGGTCGAACTCCACCTCGATGCGCCCGGCGAACGTCGCGCCTTCCTCGAGAACCACCTCGCTGCCGCCGATGTCCCCGGCGAACTGCGCGGTCGCCCGGATGGTGACGGGGCCGCGCGAGGTCACGTCTCCCGTGAGCTGTCCGGCGACGACGAGCGAGCTCGCCTCGACGTCGCCGGTGACCGACGCGCCGTCCTCGATCTCGAGGTCGCCGGTCAGCTGGATGTCCCCTTCGACGCTGCCCTCGACGCGGAGCGAGCCGTCGCCGTGGACCCGCCCGCGGATGCGGGCGCCCCGGCCGATGAGCGAATCGGTAGCCTCCGACGTGCTGCGCGTGGTTGTCGAGCCTCGGGCCATTCTCGTCT
Source organism: Sorangium sp. So ce1036 (assembly GCF_051369805.1). Taxonomy (NCBI): domain Bacteria; kingdom Pseudomonadati; phylum Myxococcota; order Polyangiales; family Polyangiaceae; genus Sorangium; species Sorangium sp. So ce1036. Next base: position 9,044,549 of record NZ_JBBMOX010000001.1, on the reverse strand, counting down.
CCAGTGCGCGTGGGGCGGCGTGAGCCGGGGCGCGCACCAGAGGCCCGGCTCGTCCGCTGGAGCGAAGCGAGCGACATCGCCCGGCCCCGCGGCGGCGCGGACGCTACTCCAACGCGCTCGGCCTCGCAACCCGCGGGCGGGCTGCTCGCTTCGGGGGCTGCCTGTGGGGTCGATGGAGCGCGGCCTCGGTCTCGGTGCAGCGCGACCTCGGTGGAGCGCGGCCTCGGTGGACCGCGGCCTCGGTGAGTCGCAGGGGAGCCCGCGGGGGGAGGGGGGCGCGCGGGGGGCGTCGGCATCGGCATCGCGCAGGTGCGGCCGCGCCTCGGGCTCCCGCCCGGGCACCCGGCGGAGCTCGCCACGGTTCTAACGTGGTCGCGGACATGGCCCCGCGATGAGCGGGAGCTCAGTGCTCCCCGAAGGGCCTGCTGAACCAGACGTTCGCGATCGAGCCGAGCCGCTCGGCGACGAGCGCCGCCGTCGCCGTGTCTCCCGGCAGCACGAAGACACGGAAGCCGGCGATCGAGGCATCGGGCGCCCATGCGTGCAACGCCGAGCCAACCGCCGGCTCTTTCCTGAGCGCCTCGAGCGCTTGCTGCGCGAGCTCCCTCTGCTTCCGCGTGTGACAGCCGGGACGCAGCTCGACCGGGACGCGCCTTGGAACCGGGATCTGGGCCTGGATCGATGCCCAATCCTGGAAGTCCGGCTCGAAGACGACGACGAGCGACCGCCGCTTCCGCTCGGGCACCACCCCGATGAACGACGGGTGCTTCGAGAGCAGGTCGTGCAGCGGCTGGTAGTCGGTCACGCGGAGCTCTGGCCATGCCACCTCGCCGACCGGGCTCGTGCTGCCGGGCGCCTGAACCTCCGGCTCGCAGTATGGCTGCAGGTTCACGCCGACCGCGTGGCCCTCGGTGATCCTGTGCTGCGCGCGCTGGATCGCCTCGAGGGTGACCGGGCTGAAGGCCGCTCGATCCGCGGCGGGAGGGACATCGCTCGTTCGACTTGCCGCCGGGGCGGCCTCCGGCCTCGAGGACGACGTCGAGGCCGGGGCTCCCTGTGGCTTCGCGCCGGTGGTCGCTGCATCGCCGCCGCTCCCCGGTGTACGGGCATTGCATCCGGCCACGAGGAGGAGGGAAGCGGCGAGCGGTCGGGCCGCGGCGAGGCTCCAGTCAAGACGCATCGGTGACTCCCGCCGAGCCCAGAAGCCCAGCCCGACGCTCGAGGGGGGGCAACCCGGCCGCTGCAAGGCTCGCTGCAAGCGTTGCAGCGGCGACTCGGACGCCGAGTCGGCGATTTCAACGCTTGAAAGGCCAACTCGGCGCGCGAGTGGGCACCCTCAAGGCTTGAAGGCGCCCGCTGGAATCCTCGGAGCCCCCTCGCGAGCCTTGAAAGTGCTCGCTCGATTTTCGAGTGAGCGCTTTCACGCATTGAAAGCATCCATCTCACAGGCGCCCGCGGCGCCGCGCCAGGATCTTCTCCGCGGCGGTGAGCGGCCGCTCCTCCGCCGCAGGCGCCAGCGCCTCCGGGACCGCCGGTCCGCGTGCGCCGCGAGGAACCGACCCAGGTTGAGGTCCGGCGGCCGACCCAGGTTGAGGAACCGACCCAGGTTGAGGTCCGGCGGCCGACCCAGGTTGAGGTCCGCCGGCGGCCGACCCAGGTTGAGGTCCGCCGGCGGCCGACCCAGGTTGAGGTCCGCCGGCGGCCGACCCAGGTTGAGGTCCGGCGGCCGACCCGGGTTGGGGTCCGCCGGCGGCCGACCCAGGTTGCGCCCTCCCAGGTTGCGTCCGCCACGGTCCTCCCGCCTCCCCGGCACCGCGTGACGGCTGTCCCTCTCGCTCCGCGCGCCCCCGCTGCCGCGCCGAGAGCAGCGCCCCCACGGTCGCCCCCGTGGCCGCCGGCTCCGCCGTGGCGCCGGCGCCTCGCCGCCTCGCGCGCAGCCGCTCGCCGGCCCGCGCGCCCCACGCGAGCGCCGCTTCCGGCAGCGCGAGCCGCCGCGCCGCCACGGCGAGCAGCAACCCGAGCGCGGCCACGAGCACCAGCGGCGGCGTCGCGTCCCGGTACGCGAAGCGCCTCGTGCCCCGGTCCTCGAAGATGCCCGCGAGCGTGTCGCGCCGCTTGCCCCCGGTGAACTCCGCGATCCGCCCGAGCAGCGACACGTCGCTGCCCGTCGGGCGCAACTCCTCGCCCGCCGTCATCACCGCGCCCGTGGTCCCGACGGCCTCCCCGGTCAGCTCGTCGCGGGCCACCGCGATGTAGGTCCCCGGCCGCGACAGCGGCAGCGCCGCCGTGTACGCGCCCGCGCCCGTCGCCTCCAGCGGGAGCTCGCGCGAGAAGCCGCCCGGCCCCGCGACGTGCACCACCAGCCGGCGGAACGACTGCGCCCGCCCGTCGTCGCCGACCACGCTCGCCCGCACCGACAGCTCGCCGCCCGACGCGGTCGCGTCGAGCCGCACCCGCGGATCCTCGGCCTTGCGCGCCACGTCGCGCGCGGCCTGCGCGATCATCCGCGCCGCGCCCGGCCAGCGGGTCCACGCCGCCCCCCAGCGATCCTTGAGATCGCTCGTGAACGCCGCGGCCCGGCCGAGCCCCGCGGGCCACACCGCGAGGATCGGATCCCCCTCGGGCCCGGACAGCAGCACCGTCGCCCGGCCCTTCGGCAGCGTCACCACGTAGCCCGCGAGCGGCGGCGCCTCCCCGAACGGAATGCCGGCCGTGATCGACGAGGGCGCGCCCGGCGCGACGCGGAACGGCTCCTCCACGATCGCGCTCCTCGCCGCGAGGATCGTCTCCTGCGTGAACACCGCGGGCAGCCGCGTGGCGTCCTCGACCAGGTAGAAGCGGCCGCCGCCGAGGCGCGACAGCACCTCGAGCTCCGGCACGTCGCTGCCCTGGCCCAGCGCGACCACGCTCGTCGTGATGCCGCGGCGCCTCGCCGCCTCCACCATCGCGCGGCTGGACCCCATGTTCTCCGCGTCCGACCCGTCCGCGAAGAGCAGCACGTGCTTCAGGTTCACGGCCTCGCGGTCGAGCGCCCCGTAGGCCGCCGCGAGCGTGATGTCGACGAAGATGCCGCCGCCGCCCGGGCCCACGGCGCGGATCGCCCGGTCGATCGCGGCCTTGTCCGTGACCGGCCCGAGCGGCACGCTCCACTTCACCACGGTGTCGACGTGCGCGACGCCGAGCCGATCCCCGGGCCCGAGCAGCGACGCCGACCGGGCGGCGGCCTCGTTGGCGAGCTCGAGCTTCGTGTGGGCGCCGGCGCTCGCCGCCATCGAGCCGGAGATGTCGATGCCGATCACCTCCGCGAGGCTCGCCCGCCGGCGCTCCTGCTTCAGATCGAACGAGACGGGGGAGACCTCCTCGAGCGGCGTCCGCGCGTAGCCGCCCGGCCCCATGCTCCGGTCGCCGCCCATCAGGACGAGCCCGCCGCCGAGGTCGCGGACGTAGCTCGCGAGCGCGTCGATCTGGCCGGGCGACAGGTCGGACGCGCGGATGTCGCTGAGCACGACCACGTCGTAGCCGGCGAGCCCCCCGAGATCGGCGGGGACGCGGCCCAGGTCCCCCTCGTCCACCCGGAACGCGCCGTCCGCGAGCGCCCGCGCGACGAACGCGCCCTGGCCCGCGTCGCCCTCCAGCACGAGCGCGGCGGCGGGGCCGCGGACGCGGAGGAACGCGCTCCCGGCGTTGTCCTCCGCGGCCCCGTCGAGCGCCGGATCCTTCGCGGTGATCTCGACGTCGTAGCGGTGCAGCCCCGGCCCCGGCGCCTCCTCGCGGATGCGCAGCACGTCCTCGCCCGCCGCGATCGAGGCGTCGGCGCGGGCGATGAGCTCACCGTCGCGGCGGAGGCGGATCTCGATCTCGGCCGGGGCCGGCGACGAGGTGACGAGCCGCAGATCGAGCGCCTCGCCCTCGTCCGCCCGCGCGGGCGCGCGGAGGGCGACCACGCGGACGTCGGGGACGAGCCGCTGCTCCAGCGGGAGCACGTCGATGGGGAGGCCGGCCGCGACCGCGGCCGCGGCCGCGGCCATCGTGTCGCCGCGGGTCGGCACGCCGTCGGTGAGCAGCACCACGCGCGCCGCGGAGTCCGACGGCACCTCGGCGAGCGCGCGCCGGATGCCCGCAGCGAGGTCGGTCCCGTCGCGGCCGAGCGCGACCCGCTGCGGGGCGGGGAGCTGCGAGCGCGGGCGCGGAGGATCCTCGGTCGCGGCGCCGGCGGCGAACACGATCGTGGCGATCCGGTCGTCCTCGCGCATGCCGAGCTCGGCCACCGAGAGCTCGTGCGCGATCCGCTCGTCGGCGCTCGGCACGAGGTCGATCGAGCGGCTGCGATCGATCGCGAGCAGGACGGTGAGCCGGTCGAGCGGCCTGCCGAGCTCCGGCCCCGCGACGGCCATGGCGGCGGCGAACCCGGCGAGGGGCGTGAGGAGATCCCGGAGCCGCGCGCGCCACGGGCCCTGCCGGTGGGCGTGCGGCGCGGCGCGCGCGAGCGCGAGGTACCGGAGCGCGATGAACGACGTGGCGCCCAGGGCGAGCAGGGTGCCCCAGGGGCGCGCGAGGCGGAGGTAGACGTCCTCCAGCAGCCCGCACCAGACGAGGCCGACGTGGAGGGCGGGGAGCGCGCCGGCCACCATCCAGGCGAGCAGGATCGGGCGGCGCGCCGCGCCGCGCCGGAGGGCGACGCGGAGCAGCGCGGCGAAGGCGAGGGCGCCGGCCAGCGTGACGGCGCAGGGCAGGGCGCGCAGCACGGCCGCCGGGATCAAGGAGGCCTCCGTTCGGTCCGCATGCGATGGCCCCGGAGTAAATCATTTTGCGGCGCCCGCGGATGCCGCTTCGGTGCGCTGTGGCCGAGTGCCCCATCGGGGCAGCCGTGCGGCGTGTCCGTCGGCCTCACGGGCGTCTCGCGCGGCATTTCCGCCTCTCCGGGGGGATTCCAGGTTTCTCCAGGATGGCACGCTGTCTGCTTGAGCGCGATCACGGCGCGGCGAGGCCGCGCGGCACCGAGGGCAGGAGAGATCATGTCGCGCATCGAGACCACGGACGCCTGGAGCAGCACGGACGACAGCGCATGGGACCTCGGCGAGGCGTCGTTCGAGCCCGCGTGCGGCGCGCACCACCAGGCCGGGGATCTTGTCGCGGGCCGGTACCGGCTGCTCCACAAGATCGGCGAGGGGTCGATGGGCGCGGTCTGGGGCGCGACGAGCGTGATGACGAAGTCAGCGGTCGCGCTCAAGCTCATGCGCCCCGAGCTCCGGTCCGCGGAGCTCGGGGATTACTTCCTGCGCGAGGCGCGCGCCGCGGGCCGGCTGGATCATGCGGGGATCGTGCGGATGCTCGACGCCGGGCAGACCGAGGGCGGCGACCCGTACCTGGTCATGGAGCTCCTCGAGGGCGAGTCGCTGCGGAGCGCGCTCGCGCGCGAGGGGGCGATGGCGCCCGAGCGGGCGGTCGCGCTGCTCCTCCCGGTCGCGGGCGCGATGCACGCCGCCCACGAGGCGGGGGTCATCCACCGCGATCTCAAGCCGGACAACGTGATGCTGGTCCGCCGCGAGGGCGGCGCGCTCCAGCCGAAGGTCGTCGATTTCGGCGTCGCGAAGATCGTCGCCGAGCAGGACGAGGAGCAGGCGTCGGGGGACTTCGAGGTCTTCGGGACCCCGGACTACATGCCGCCGGAGCAGGTGCTCGCCCTCCCGACCGTCGACCGCCGCGCCGACATCTGGTCGTTCTGCGCGATGCTCTACGAGGCGCTCTCGGGCCGCCCGCCGTTCTCGTCGAGGAACGCGCTCGACGGCCTGCGGGCCGTCCTGCAGGACGCGGTGCCGTCGCTGGTCGACGCGCGCGGCCTCGACGCGGACCTCTGGGCGATCGTGGAGCGCGGCCTGCGCAAGGAGCCGTCGTCGCGCTGGTCGAGCCTGCGCGAGCTCGGCGAGGCGCTCGCGGCGTGGCTCTGCTCGCGGGGCGTCCGGGAGGACGCGCGCGGCGCGCCGCTCCAGGGGGAGTGGCCGCCGCGGCATCGGCGCGGCAGGCCTGCGCCGCAATGCGTCGATGTGGCTGGCGTCGGTGACGCGAGCATGCGGCTCGAAGGCGCGGTCACGCCGCGCCACCAGCGCTGTTCCCGCCAGACGCGGACCTCGCGCCCGCCGACGATCGCCGCGCGCCAGTTTGTGATTGACGTGAGTTATGTGAACGTTCACAATCTGCATTACAGACATTCCAGTGCCGTGCCCTGAAAGGCCGTCATGGGCACCGGGTCCTGCGCTCTCATGCGCGTTCACCTTGACGGGCGCGCCATGGCTCCAGACGAGGCGCACGCAGGGGGAAAGGAGCAGCTGCTTGGCTGACATCAGGGCGCGCTCCAACGCAGAACGCCTGGCAACCATCTGTCTGCCAATTTCGCCATCGTCGGCCTGAAGCGAGCGCTTCGCGCCGGCGTGACGCGACCAAGTGAGGCCTCATGCACGATCAAAAGAAGGCCGTCAGGCGCTTCAATGTCTTCTGCTTGCTCTCGAGCGTCGCGCTGCTTTCGTGCGGCGAAAATGGCGGCGACGCGGCACAAGCTGCCGGTGCGGGCAGCTCGGGCGTGTCAGCCACCAGCGGGGCATCGACCAGCGTAACCGCTGGGGTAACCGCTGGGTCGGGTGGCGCTGCCAGTGGCAGTGGCGGGGCCGACATCAGCGACGGTGGAATGGGCGGAGCAGGCGCGGGCGGAGCAGGCGCGGGCGGAGCAGGCGCGGGCGGAGCAGGCGTGGGCGGAGCAGGTGACGGCGGCGATGCAGCGGGGGGGGCCGGTGGCTCGCCGCTCCCGCCGATCACGGATTATTCTGCGGAGGGGCCGTTCGCGACGACCGTGGAGCGGAGCTCGGGGCCCAGCGGAAACCACACGATATTCAGGCCTGAACGCCTCGGTGAGGACGGTTTCTTGCACGCGCCGATCATCTTTGGACCCGGGATCAATACGCAGGTGACCAGCTACACGGCTCTCCTGACGAACTTCGCTTCTCACGGTTTCGTGGTGGTAGGAGCCAATCTCCTCACCGGCGGTCCCAACGACCAGAACAATCGCGCGGCCATGCTGGAGGGGCTCGACTGGATCATCGAGCAAAACAGCAAGGCGGGCAGCGCCTACCAGGGCAAGATCGACGTGGAGCGCGCCGTTTCCATGGGCTACTCGGTCGGCGGTACCGCCGCCGTGGAGATCGGCGGTCATGAGGCCGTGGCCACCGTCGTCTCGATCCATGGCCACATCGCGACGGCGGCCCTGCACGGGCCCATGCTGCAGACCAGCGGAACGCAGGACACGATCGGGCTGCCGATGCAGCAAAAAACCTACGACATGTCCCAGACCCAGACGTTCCTGGCGACGGTCATGGGCGCGGATCATGGGTACATCACGCGCGACGTGGGAGGCGTCCAACGGCCAGCGATCGTGGCTTGGCTTCGTTACTGGATCTACAACGACACCGGTGGAAAGCACTATTTCTATGGCGATGATTGCGTGATGTGCACCTCGCCCTGGGTGAATCCCCAGCGCAAAAACTGGGAATGATCTCGCGTTGAGGGGGCCAGAGCGCCCGCGCCCGCCCCCTCCGCGCTCCCGGTCCGCTTCCTCCAAACGTTCAGCCGACTCTCCTCATTGTATCACCCTTGCGGGTTGGATCGCGATTTCGTGCGCCCCCGCCGAGTCCGACCTCAACAACGACGGCAGCGGCGGAACGACGGCGACCGGTTCCGACCGTGGCGCGAGCAGCAGCGGCGGTGCGACCTCTGGCGGCGCCACCGTGGCTGGGACCGGCGGTGGCGACAGCGTCGGGAGTGGCCGGGATGAGCCGACCGGCGGCGGCGGTGCTGGCACGGGGGGCGCGATGGGCTCTGGAGGCACTCGATGGTCGCCCCGAAGGGCACGGTCGAGCCGATCATCGTGGCGCTGGGCGCTCTCGATCCTGCTCGGCGCGGACTTCCCCGCTGCCTGCTCGCGCTCGTGCCCGGCGCCTCCCTGCCGGGCCAGCTCAGGAACGGGCTCGCCGAGCTCGGCTCGCGCGCGCTGCGGCGCGTCTGGCCGGGCGCGTACCCCTCGCCGCGCGCGGACGTCGAGCGTGTCGCGGCGCACGCCCAGCGCGTCGCGCCCGCCGTGAGCTCGCTGCCCGGCGGCTCCGGCTGAGCGGCTCCGGCTGAGCGGCTCCGGCCGATCCGCGAGCGTCAGAGCGCGCTGCTCATGCTGCCGATGCTTTCGAGTCCATCACGACTCACGGAGTCCTTGCTCCGCCTCCGTCGCGGCCTGGGCGAGCGGATCTCGGTAAACCTCGTCGACCGACAGGGGGCACCCGATCGCCTCCAGGTGCGCTCCTGCTCCGGCGCGGGCCTCCCGGAGCGTCCACGAGCCATCCTCGTTGCGGCGGAACACCTCGATGTGCGGTTCGTGCTGCGAGACGAGCACGTACTCCCGAAGCGAGGGGATCCGCCGGTAGTGCGCGAACTTCTCCCCCCGGTCGTACGCCTCCGAGCTGTCGGAGAGGACCTCGACCAGGACGATCGGGTTGAGCGCGGCTTCCTTGTCGTCCGGATCGCGCTCGAGCTTGCCGCAAACCACGCTGACGTCGGGGTACGTGGCGAGCCCGGTCGCCTGCACCCGGACGCGCAGGTCGGAGGCGTAGACCGCGCAGGGGCGCCCGCGGAGATGCGCCCGGAGCTCGGCGCCGACGCTCATGCAGAGGCGCGCGTGCTCCGGTGTTCCGCCGGCCATCGCGAAGATCTCGCCGTTCAGGAACTCGTGCTTCGTCGGGCTCGCCCGCTCCTGCTCGAGATACTCGGCGTACGTCCAGGTAACCTTGCGCGCCGGCTCGTTCATGGCCCAGCCGAGTATGCCACGCGGGCTCCTCCAGGGGCCAACGGCGCCCGCGAGCCTCTTCCGACCGGCGGTTCGTCACGCAGGCCCCGGGCCAGCACACTTCGGCTGCGTGGTCCGCTGTCCCAGGGGGCCCGGGCGTGAGCGCCGGGGTGGGGGTGTGCGCGGCAGCGCGCGGGGGGCGCGGTGGAGCACCGAACGAGGTGCCATGAGGTCTCAGCGGGCACCACGTCTCAGGCGCGCCTCGTGTGGCGCGCGACGAAACGTCTCGGAAGGCATGGCCCGAAGTGAGACATGCCGGGCGGTGGTTCAAGCAGGCACTCCGGCCCCCGTCTTGGCGGATCGCCGAGCGCCCCCCGCGCGCTGCCGCGCACACCCCCACCCCGGCGCGTGCTCCCGCCTGGGCCTAGGCCACAGGCCGATCGGGCCCCCGCAGCGACCGCGGCGCGCGCGTGAAATACCAGACGTCGACGACCACGAACGCGAGCGCCGCCAGCGCCAGCAGCCATGTCCACTCGGTGTGCGCGTCCGGCTGCTCCGCGGCGCTGGAGACGGCGACCTCCCCGCCCTCGGCCGCGAGCGGCCGCGGCGCAAGATCGCTCTCGGCGGCGCTCGTCAGGTTGGCCGGCACCACGACCGACCCGGCCTGCGGCCCCTGCCAGGCGAGCCGGTAGAACCCCGCGCGCGGCGTCTCGGCGATCACCGCGACGCCGGCGCGCAGCGCCACGTCGAGCCGCTCGCCGGCGGGGCCCGTGGCCTCGAGGTCCCGCGCCGTCCCCGGGACGCTCACGCGCAGCGGCTCGCCGGTGCGCGCGGGCCCCGTGATGCCGTGGGCGCGGTGGGCGCGCGCCTGCTCCAGCAGGTTGCGCATGAAGAGCACGAACGACGCCTTGAGCGGCCAGTCGCTCTCGCCGACGTCGAAGCCGAGCAGCGTGCCCGTCCGCGACGCGGTGGAGATGTCGGTCGCGATCGTGCCCTCCTGGGCGCGGATGAGCGCCTGCGTCGCGGACTCCGGCGTGAGCGACGAGGCCGCGCGCACGAGCACGCCGTCGAGGGTGAGGAAGCGCAGGCGCGGATCGGCCGTGTCCCACGACGTGAGGGCCGGGCGCTCGAGCGCCGGCCCCACGAGCGTGCCGAAGCAGCGGCCGCGCGGCGGGTTCACGATGAGCAGGTCGCCGCCCGGCGGCGCGGGCGGGCAGGCGCCGTCGATCACCACGAACGTGTCCGGATCGAGCGCGGGGGCGGCCAGCAGCTCCGCGAGCGTGCCCGAGGTGACCGACGTCATCGGGTCCGACGCGAGCGCCCGCTCGAGCCAGGCGGCGCCCCCGGACGCCGCGGCCCGCGCGCCGCCCGGATCCTTGCCCGCGGACGCCAGGAACACCGGGAGCCTGTCCCCGGCCGGCACGCGGCCGTACGCGACGTCGTCGACCGGCAGCGCGTCGCGCGGGGAGAGCTCGAAGAGGAGCCCCTTGCGGTAGTCGCCGGGCGACGGCCGGAACGTGAGCACGACCGGCAGCCGCTCGCCGGGCTTCACCAGCACCCGCCGCGAGGCGAGCACGTCCGACGCGTTGTCCTGCCGCATCGTCACGTAGAGATCGCGCGGCTGCGCCCCGAAGTTCGCGACCACGAGGAACGCCTGCACCTCCTCGCGGCCCTCGGCGCCGCCGCCCGCCGCGCCCACGGGCGCGCTCCCCGAGCGCACATCGACGCGCACGATGGCCGCGTTGTCCGCGGGATCGCCGACGGTGACGACCTCGAGCGGGAGCGACACACCGCGCAGCGCGGCGGGCCGGGCGAGGTTACCGTCGGTGATCACGACGATGCGGCGGCTGCCGCCGAGCTGCCGGAGCCGGTCGACCGCGAGCGCGATCGCGGCCCCGAGATCGCCCTCGACGTCGCGCGCGGCGACGGCGTCGATGGCGGCCCTGAGCCGGACGGGATCGCGATCGAGCGGCGCGACGAGGCGCGCGTCGCGGCCGGCCTCGAGGACGAGCGCGTCGCTGCCCGGGGTGAGGCCGGCGAGCAGGTCCCGGGCGACCTGCCTGGCGAGCTCGATGCGCGTGGTCGCCTCGCCGGACGGCGCCCGCGCGGCGGCGGACATCGAGGCGCTCGCGTCGATGACGATCGCCACGTGATCGCCGGTGAGCGCGCGCCCGCGCGAGGCGGGGCGGGCGAGGGCGAGGGCGAGGAGCGCGAGCGCGAGCGCCTGCAGGACGAGCGGTAGCTGGGCGATGAGCTTCCTGAACGGCGCGCGCGCCATGAGGTCGCGCTGCGCGGCGGCCCAGAGCCAGGTGGAGGGGACGCGGCGGCGGGTCCGCCGGATCTTGAGGATGTAGAGGAGGACGAGCGGGCCGAGCAGCGCGAGCAGCCACAGGCCGGCGGGGGCGAGCAAGGTGAGCGGCGAGCCTGCGGAGGCCTGGGCGAGCGGGGCGGCCACGTCAGTCGACGCTCCTCGCGACGAGGCGGCGGACGGCGCCCTCGAGCGGCTCGTCGCTCCGCGCCCGCACGTACGTGGCGCCGTGGCGGCGGGCCCAGGCGCGCAGCGCCTCGCAGAGGGCGGCGAAGCGCGCCGCGTACGCCTCGAGGGCCGCGGCGTCCATCGTGACGTCGACGACCGCCCCGGTCTCGGCGTCCTCCAGCGTGAGGTCCCCCTCGAAGCCCGGCGCGACCTCCTCGGCGGCGACGACCTGGACGAGGGCGACGTCGTGCCCGGCCTGCGCCGCGCGCCCGAGCGCGGCGGTGACCGGGCCGGGGTCGAAGAAATCCGAGAGGACGCAGAGCAGGCCCGGCCGGGGGCTCTGCCGCACGACGGCGTCGATGGCCCTGCCGAGGTGGGTCCCGCCGGCCGCCCGGACGGCGTCGAGGGCGCGCAGCAGCGCGGCGAGCCCGGGGCGCCCGCGCACGGGCGCGTGCTCGCGGGCGATGCCGTCGCCCGCCACGAAGAGCTGCGCGCGCTCGGAGCGCGCGAGCGCCATGTAGCCGATCGCCGCCGCGAGCCGCCGGGCGGCGTCGAGCTTCGTCGGCTCCCCGAAGTCGAGCGAGGCCGACGCGTCGCACACGATCCGGGCGATGACGTCCTCCTCCGCGCGGAACAGCTTGAGCACCGGCTCGCCGGTGCGCGCGTACGCGGCCCAGTCGATGCGCCGCATGTCGTCGCCGGGGGCGTAGGCCCGGTGCTCCTTGAACTCCGCCGAGCCGCCGCGCCGCCGCGCGAGGTGCTCCCCGATGCCGCCGGAGCGGGCGCGGATCTCGAGCCGTCGCTGCAGGACCTCGAGCTCGCGGACGAAGCTCGCGCCGAGGAGCGGCTCGCGGGGGGAGGCGGACATGGGAGGTGAGGAGGAGTAGACCGCGTTGCGGGCGGAGGTGCCAGCGGACGCTGCCACCGCGAGGCGGGCGCCGGGCGCCGATAACGCGCAGACCGGGCTGCCTGACACCGGCGTCAGGGGCGCGCCGCTGGGCTCGGCGTGAACACCGCGAAAACGCGGACCTCCCATCAGGGCATGTCGCTTGCCCTGGCGCGGTCTCCTGCAGGCTGCTCGCTTGCTTGGCGGCCCGTGTCTGGGCCCCTCGACGCACGGAGGGACAGCTCTGATGACCCGAGATCTGCGCTCGATTCGATCGCTCGTTCACCCCCTGTGGCTGGGCGCCCTGGCCCTCCTCGTCCTCAACGATCACGCCCTCAAGGGCTCCGGCCTGCTCCCCGGCTGGATGACCGGGAAGCTCAGCGATCTCGCCGGCCTCCTGGTCGCGCCCGCGGTCCTCGCGGCGCTGCTCCGCGTCTCCTCGCGCCGCGGCTTCCTCGGCGCGCACGTGGCCACCGGCGCCGTCTTCGCGGCGATCAAGGTCGCTCCGGAGGCCGCCCGCGCGGTCGAGGGGGTCATGGCCCTCACGCCGCTCCCGTGGCGCATCACCGTCGATCCGACGGACCTCCTCGCGCTGCCGATGCTCTTCGTCTCCTACCGCGTGCTCGGCGGCGCAGCGCGGCGGCCCGATCCCGCGCAGGCGCCGACGCGGACGCCGATCGCGCCCCGGCTCGCGCTGATGGCGGGCAGCCTCGCGTGCGTGGCCACGAGCTACGAGCCGGTCCCGTGCGACGGGGCCGAGGGGTGCGTGCCGCCGGCGCCGCAGGAGCTCGCGTCGCTCGTGATCGGCAACATGACGGACGACGTGCAGCTCGTCCGCGTGCGCCGGCTGCGGGATCCGGTGCGGGCCGACTGCGGCGTCGTGCTCGCGGATCCGACGGGCGCCCTCTCGCGCGATCTGTTCGCGAACGCCGAGACCTGGCTCGTCGAGCCGGGCCGCGCGCTCCCGCTGCAGAACGACGGGTGCGACGCCTACCTGGTCGACGCCGACGGGCTGCCGCTCACCTTGCTCGCGTGGTCCGCGGCGGAGTTTCCGATGCGGCCCCTCGTCACGTCGACGGCGGGCGCGGCGCCGGAGACCCTGATCGCGCTGCAGCGCGCCGGGTCGAGGCTCGAGCTCGCCGAGCACCCGGCGGTGTTCCCGGCGCCGCCCGCCGAGCCGCCGCCGCCCGCGGGCGCGTGCACCGTCGCCGTCGAGGGGGGCAGGCTCGACTGGACCACGCCCACGTGGGCGACCTCGGCGATCGCCAGCGTGACGTCGTCTCCGGACGGGTGCCACGCGATCACGCCGGAGCGGGGCGAGCCCTTCTATCTCTGCGTGCCCGCCGGGGCGATGCCGTTCCGCGCCGGCGACGTCATCTCCGTGCGCGCCATCGAGCTCAAGGGCTGGACGTCCTTCCCGGAGGTGCCGCCGGGCGAGGTGGCGTCCGTGCGCGGCCTCTACGTCGAGAGCGAGGCGGCCGCGGTCCTCGCGGTGCGGGGCAACGCGCTCGCCCGCTGGTCGATGGCCACCGCCGACCCGCGCGCGCCCGACTTCTCGGCCGACGTCTCGCCGCTCGCGGGCTGCGATGGGTTCCACGACGCGTGCGGCAGCCTCGTCGCGCCGCTCGAGGCGTCGCTGCTCGGCGAGGGCGTCTCCGGGATCGTCTCGCTGCGCGCCGGCGAGCGGGCGGAGCTCGCCGAGGGCGCCGGCGTGCTCCACCTCGTGCGCGCCGAGGACATGCCCGTCCGCGACGCCGAGTGCTTCACCGCGCCCCTCGATCAATCCCGCTCGCTGGAGTCTGTCTTGGTCGCCGTCGCGGCGCCGTAGGAGGTCACGCCATGAAGCATCGAATCAACGTCCACCTGGCGCTCGGCGCCGTCCTCGCGCTCGGCGTGGCCGGCTGCGCCTCCGACGACACCCGCGTGAGCGCCGGCGCCGTGGAGCCCGGGCCGGGCAGCGTCGGTGTCTCGCAGGGGGGAGCGCAGGACTTCGGCCTGTTCCGTCAGATCCTGGAGGACGGCTCGATCCCCGGCCCGGACGCGCTCGACGACGTCGGCTTCTTCGCCGAGCACAAGCTCGACTACCCGGCCGCGGACTGCGGCGAGGACGTGTGCATGCACGGGCTGCTCGGGATCATGGGCAACATGATCAGCGGCTCGCCCTGCACGCTCATCCAGATCGGGATGACCTCGCCGGTCGACCTCGGCGCGCTGGAGCGGCCGCCGCTGCACCTCGTCGTCGCGGTCGACACGAGCGGGTCGATGCAGGGCGACCCGATCACCTACCTCAAGGCGGGGCTCGTCGAGATGATCGGCGCGCTCGAGCCGGACGATCGGATCTCGCTCGTCCGCTACGCGGAGCGCGCCGAGGTCGTGCTCGAGATGGCCGAGGCCTCGGACGCGGCGGCGCTCACGCGGGCATTCGAGGGGCTCGCGTCGGGCGGGGCGACCAACCTGTACGACGGGCTGTTCACCGCGTTCGCGGTCGCCGAGCGGCACCTCGATCCGGAGCGGCAGAACCGGGTGATCTTCCTGTCCGACGGTGTGGCCACCGCCGGGCTCACCTCCCCGGCGCGGATCGAGGCGCTCGCCCGGGGCTATGCGGAGAAGGGGATCGGCGTCACCGCCGTCGGGGTCGGCGGCGAGTTCGACGTGGCGCTGATGCGCGGGCTCAGCGAGATCGGCGCGGGCAACTTCTACTTCCTGGAGGACCCGAGGGCGGTGCAGGAGGTCTTCACGGAGGAGGTGAAGACGTTCCTCGTGCCCTTGGCGCTCGACGTCGATCTCGACATCGCCGTGGGCGACGGCTACGTCGTGCGCGGCGCCTACGGCACGAACGGCTTCCGGGCCCGCGAGGGCGGCGGCGCCGTGCACATCCCGAGCCTCTTCCTCGCCGGTCGGACCAGCGCGGAGGAGCCCGTCGAGGGCGGCCGGCGCGGCGGCGGCGGCGCGATCCTGCTGGAGCTCGTGCCGCGCGCCGACCAGCGCGGGGTCGAGGATCCGCGCGCCGTGGGCAGCCTCGGGCTGTCGTGGAAGCACCCGCTCACGGGCGAGGCGCGCTCGCAGCGGATCGACATCGAGGCGCCGAGCGCGCCCGACGCGCCGCCCGAGGCCGGCTACTTCTCCGGCGACACGGTCGAGAAGGGGTTCGTGATGCTGAACCTGTTCGCGGGCTTTGAGCTCGCCGCCCAGCTCGCGGCGGACGCCGATCCCCGCACCGCGCGCCGCACGCTCGAGGCGCTGCGCCCGAACGTGGAGGCGTGGCTCGAGGAGCATCCGGATCCCGACATCGAGGACGACCTGCGCTACGTCGACCTGTTCATCCGGAACCTCATCGCCGCGGAGGCGGACGTGCAGCCCTACACGCCGGCGGATCCGCCGAACCCCTGGCCTGCCGACTGAGCGCCGGCGGCGCTTCCCCAGGGCGACGCCCCTGGGTACGATCTTCTGTTTCTGTCCGTCGAGAAGGAGAATTCTTCATGCGAAGAGCCATGTTTCTTGGGGTTTCGGCCGTCGCCGTCTGCCTGACGGCCGCCCTCCCGGCGAGCGCGGGTGTCGAGGCGTGCGGCAACATCCGGTTCGAGGGGCTGTCGAACTGCGAAGTGCGGCTCACGGCCGAGTGCTCCGCGGGGTGCAGCGAGCTCGGGATCTACAAGACGGCGTGCGCCACGAAGCTCGTGCCGGTCTGCAAGACGAGCTGCACCCTCTCGGCGGACGCGACCTGCACGGACCAGTGCACCGCGCAGTGCACGTCGGATTGCGATCGAGGCATCAACGTCATCTGCTCCCACAACTGCTTCGTCGAGTGCACCGCCGGCCGGGAGGCCGGGTGCTCCGACGCGGCGGACGTCGCGCAGTGCGCCGCGACGTGGGACGCGAACTGCGACAGCGAGTGCGACGCCCAGTGCGTGACGGTGGATGGAGGCTGCTACCAGCACTGCATCGAGTGCTGCGGAGGCTCCTGCACGGCCGAGGCGAACATGGACTGCCAGACCACCTGCCAGGACGAGGAGTTCGAGCAATGCGAGCACGACCTCCGCGTGAAGTGCGACGCGTCCTGCAGCGGCGACGGCGCGCTCTTCTGCGATGGGAAGTACATCCTCTCCGGCTCCGAGATCCCGGCGTGCGTGAACGCGCTGCTCGAGCGGGGTATCTCGGTGGAGGCCGAGGCGCAGGTCAGCATCGGTCCAGAGGGCATCGACGGGAGCCTCTCCGGCGGGATGTGCGCCTACGGCCCGGGGAGCAGGGCCGCCCTCGCGGCGCCGTTCGCGGCGGTCGCCGCGGCGGCAGGGTGGCTCGCGCGGCGCCGCAGGCGTCCGTCGCGCGCGTCGCGCTGAGTGGCGGCAGGTGATCGTGCGGTCGACCTCGATGGCGCTGCTCGCCCTGCTCGTCCTGGGCTCCGCGGGGTGCGCGGACGATGGCGCCGACGCGCTCGTGGTGGTCGGCCTCACGACGGACATGGCGGTCGGCTTCGATATCGACGAGATCGAGATAACCACGGAGGTGGCTGGCGTCGTGACGCGCCGAGAGCGCCTCTCGTATGGTGGGGGCGGTCTGGCGCTCCCGGCGGAGCTCGTGGTCGGGCCGGCGCATGACGGCGCAGCGGTCGAGCTGTCCGTCGCGGCGTTCCGCGACGGCGAGGCGTTGCCCATCGTGACGCGAGCGGCGGCGACCCGCGCGGTCAGCGGGCGGAGGCTGCTCCTGCCTGTGCCGCTCGACGAGGCGTGCGTCGCGGTCCCCTGCGCGGGGGGCGCGACCTGCGCGGAGGGGGCGTGCGTCGACCCGTTCATCGCCCCGTCTGCCCTCGCCGGCCACGATCCGATGTGGACCGTGACGGCGAGGGATGCGTGCAAGACGCCCGATTCGGGGGCGCCGGCGGTCATGATCGGGCAGGGGGAAAGCGGGTTTGCACCGCTGGAGGATGGCGAGGTGGTGTCGATCGAGGCGGGCCCTCAAGGGGGCCATCACGTGTGGCTCGCGCTGCGCGTGACAGGCCTTCGCCAGATGGGCTCGCGCCTCCGGGTGGGGGGCCACTACCCCGAGCTCGGAGTCGAGCTGCTCCCCTTCTCCGCGCACATCACGCTGCACAGGGCAGGACAGGGCCTGTGCGAGATCCACGGCGTGCGCTTTCAGGTGGACCGGGGCCTCCTGGTCGAGACCGTCCGGGGGCGAGCGCTCGACATCGACATCGCCGTGGAGGACCCGAACGGCGACGTCGCGACCGCTGCGCGGCGGGTCGTCATCTCGCCCTGACGAGGATCCGCCGAGGATTCCGCCGCCCCCGGATCCGCCGACCCGGGTTGGGATCCGCCCAGGTTGGGTTCCGCCGCACCCCCCCGCCGCACCCAGGTTGGGTTCCGCTGCCCCGTCCGCCGCACCCAGGTTGGGATCCGCCCCGCCGCACCCAGGTTGGGTTCCGCTCAGGTTGGGTTCCGCTCGCTCCGCCGCACCCAGGTTGGGTTCCGCTGCCGTCGCCCGACCGCGGCCGCCGCCAGCGCCGCGACGGCGAGGGCACCGGCCCTGCCATCGCCCGAGCCGCCGGTGCGGCAGCCGCAGCCTCCGTCGCCCGGCCGCGGTGCGCTGCCCGACGGCTCGGGCGCTCCGCTCGATCCGCCAGTGCTCGCCACGCCTCCTCCCCCGCTCGCCGCCGTCGCTCCACCGGTCCCGGCGGGGCCGCTCGTGCCGGCGCTGGGGTCGCTCCCGCCGCCCGGGGGACCGGCGTCCGGCGTGCAGTCTTTGTGGCCGGTCAGCAGCGCGATGCGTGGCCAGTCCGGCGGACAGAGCTCCCCGGCCGGCGTGCCCGCCGCGCACGCGAGCGGGCCGCGCAGGCACGGCTGGCGCAGCAACGGCTCGAACGTCGCGCCGCCGTCGACCGAACGGCCGATCGTGAAGCCGTCCAGGAACTCCGTCGCGCACGCGTGGAGGCCCGCCTCCGTCCAGGCGAAGCAGCGCGGCGCCACGCTCGAGACCTTCTCGAACTCGAGCGTGGACGAGGGCGCGCGCCACACGCCGTCGATGTCGCTGCCCACCGCCACCGTCGCGCCGTCCGGCGAGATCGCGAATGCGCGCGCGAAGCCCTGCGTCTCGAACACGGGCGCGAACGTCGCGCCGCCGTCGGTCGAGACGAGCAGCGACCCCGGCGCGCCCGCGAGCCGCACGTAGAGCACGCCGGCATCGAAGGGATCGATCCCCGCGATGTACGGAGCGCGCGCGGTCGTGCTCCCCGGGACCGTCGCGGTCTCCCACGTCTCTCCGCCGTCGAGCGACCGCGCGAGCGCGCCCTGGACCGTTGCGCCTGCGCTCACGAGGCCGCTCACGTACACGCGCTGCGGTTCCGAGGGGGCGATGTCGACCGTGCGCACCTGAAAACCCGGCGGCATCGGCGCCCCCGCCCTCGCCCAGCTCGCGCCGCCGTCGCGCGACTCCCAGAGCCTCGGGCTGACGCCGCCCGCCACCGCGACCACGTGCGACGGGTCGCCTTGCCGGATCGAGAGATCGATCACCTCCTGCCCGGCGAGCTCCGCGGCGCCCGCCCAGCCGCAGCCGCCCTCGGTGCCGACCGCGATCCCGTTGCTCAGGGCGGCGAGCACCCTGCCGCCCGCCGCCATCGCGATCGGCGGATACACGCCGTTCGTGTCGTCGTACCCGACCGCGCGCTCGCAGATCCAGTGCCAGCTCGCGCCCCCGTCCCGCGTGGTGAGCAGCCCGTACGTCATCCGGGCAACGGCGCGCGCAGGATCCGACGGGTCGAACACGATCTGGTCCGCAGCCGGGAAGACGCCGTTGGCGGCGGCAGGGGAGGGCAGCGCCGCGAGCGTGGAGGTGACCACCACGGCCGTGGCCAGCGCGGCGCTGCGCCGCGGGCGAGCGCGCGGCGAGCGCACAGGCAAGGGGGAGGACGGCATCAGGGGACGCATCCTACGCCCGCGACGCGCGTCCAGAACGGGCGTCCCACCGTGCGCCGCCGGAGCGCGCCACCCGGCAGAGAAGCGCCCACGCGCGCCGCTCGCCCGCTACACTCGCCGCAATGCCGGAGCGCATCGTCGTCTCCTTTCGAGGAACCGCGGCCCTGTCGCAGCCGGACAGCACGGACGCGATCACCACACGGCCCCGCCGCGGCGCGTACGCGGCGGCGCCGCGCCGCAGGGGCGCGGCGTGCGACGCGAGCAGGGCGGCGTGCGACGCGAGCAGGGCGGTGCGCGGCGACGAGAGCTACCTCGCCAGGGCGCTCGCGCTGAAGAAGCGCGCCGAGGCGCTCGGCGCCACCCTGTGCGCCTGGAGCGCGCAGACCTTCTCCTTCGAGTTCGCCCCCGACGACATCGAGGAGGCCGTGCTGCTCTCCGCGCTGGCCGCGGAGGACGCGACCGTGCCCTCCGATGCGCGCTTCGCAGCCGGCATCGCGCAGGGGGACATGACGTACGTCGGCGAGGCGGGGCGCTTCTCCGCGCTCTCTTGGGGACAGCCGCTGCTCGTCGCCGTCATGCTGGCCCGCATCGCGCTCCCCGGCGACGTGCTCCTCGATCCCGCGCTCCCCGCCGTGCTCTCGGGCGAGCTCATGACCCTCGGGATCCACCGCGGCATCGACGGATCGCGCAGGGTGCGCGGGCTGCGCCTCGACGCGCAGCAGCCGCTGCGCAGGCAGGTGCTCGAGAGCGTGGCGCGCCTGTGTACGCCGGCGCTGATCGGCCGGGACAGCGAGCTCGCGGAGCTCTCCGTGCCGCCCGGCTCCCTCGCGATCGTCCGCGCCGAGACGGGCGCCGGCGGCTCGCGGCTCCTCCGTGAGCTGCTCCGGCACCTCGCGCCGTCGCGCGGCCTCTTCGTCTCGCCGATCGGGGCCTCGCGCGAGCCGCTCGGCGCGCTCCGGCGCGCCTTCGCGCGCGCCGTACCCCGCGCGGACCGGCGCGGCGGCCGCGCGCCCTCGCTCCCGGACCGGCTGCGGCCCGCGCTCGCGCGGCTCCTCGCCGGCGAGGGCGTCGAGCCGTGGACCGCGGCCAAGCTGCTCGCCTCGTGGCTCGCGCCGTCGGACGGCCGCTTCGACCTGCTCGCCGTCGACGATGCCGGTGAGGTCGACGCCGCGAGCCTCGACGCGATCGCGATCGCGATGGGCATGGACGCCGGCTTCCGCGCGGTGGTCCGGCTCGGGCGCTCCGAGCCGCTCCCCGCGCCGCTCACCGCGATCACCACCGCCTCGGCGCTCACGCTGGGGCCGCTCTCCGCGGCGAGCGCCCAGGAGCTCGTCCGCCGCCTCCTCGACGGCTGCATGGACGAGGCGGGCGCGCGGAGGTGGGCCGCGCGCGCCCCGGCCTTCCCGCTGGCGCTGCGCGAGCTGATCTGCGAGGGCCTCGAGGGCGGCGCGCTGCGCTGGATCGGCAGGAGCGTGGGGACGCGCCGGCGCAGCGCCGGGCGGGGCGCGCCCGCGCGGACCATGACCGGGGCCGAGCTCGCGGCGCCGCCCGCGGCCGGCCCGATCGTCGGCCGCCTGCGCTTCCTCTCGGTCGGCCACCGCACGGTCCTCACCGCGCTCGCGACGCTCGGGGGCGACGCGTCCGACGCGGCGATCGACGCCCTGTGCGCCGGCACCGGCGCCCCGACGGTCGCGGCGATCGAGGCGGCGCTGCTCGGCGCCGGCTGGGCGTTCCGCCCCGAGCCGGGGTGGCTGAAGCTCACGTCGCGCACGCTGCGCGACGTCCTGCTCGCGTCCGTCCCGCCGGGCGAGCGCGCCGCGTGGCACCTCGCGGCGGCGCGCGTGGTCGAGGACCACGCGGGCGCGCTCGGGCTCGCGGACGCCGCGTGGCACGCCGCGCAGGCGGGCGACCGGCGCGCCGCGGCCGATCTCGCCGCGCGCGCGGCCCGCGCCGCGAGCGATGCGCTGCTCGAGCCCTCGGCGGCCGAGCTGCTCGCGTTCGCCGACGAGCAGGAGACCTCGCGGGGACCCCTGTCGAACGACGGGGAGGCGGACAGCAGCTCGAGCCAGCCGCCCACCTACCGTACGCCCATCGAGGTGGTCGGCGACGCGATCGAGCCGCAGCGCGCGCCGCCTGCCCGGGAGCACCCCGGGTCCGGTGCGGCCCGCGAGGAGGCGGAGAGCTCCGCGCGTTTTCGGGGCGCTGCGCTCCCGGAGGGGGCAGGTGACGGCGCGCCGGGGGCGACGCGATCGAACGGGCTGCGGGCCGCGGGCGCAGGCGCGGACGAGGCGCCCGAAGATCTCGCCGATCTGACGCTCCCAGAGGAGCGGACCGCCGCGCTCGGCGCCCCGGGAGATCCGCTCGCGAAGACCTCGGAGTCGCCCGTCCTGTCGATGAACGACGTCGCCGCTCGCCTCGCCGAGCTGGCCAGGCAAGCGCTCGTGCAGGGGGATCTCCGCACGCTGGAGCGGCTCGTGGGCGAGCTCCACCGCATCGGCGAGCACCCCGCGCTGGTGGAGCGCATGGGCGGCCTGATCTCGCTCGGGCGCGGCGCGAAGGAGGATGCGCTCCGGCGCTTCCGGCGCGCCGCGGAGGCGGACGCGCCGCCCATGCAGCGGGCGCGGTCGCTGCTCGCCCACGGCGTCGCGCTGGCCGCCGCGGGGCGCGCGGAGGGAGCCCTCCTCGAGGCGCTGAGCGCCCTCGCGCGTGCCCGCGAGGCCGAGGACCGCCGCGGCGAGCAGGCGTGCGCGCAGTTCCTGGCGCGGCTCGCGGCCGCCACGGGCCATCACGAGGCGGCCCGCACCTGGGCGCAGGTGGCGCGCCTCGCCGCCGCGGCGCCCCCTCCGTGACAGCGCATTGACAGCCTCGCCGCGGCTGTCCATACCCGCGGCCATGTCGTCTCGAGAGCCCTCTGGCGAGCCGAGATCGCGTCCGAGCGAGCCGGCGTCCGAGCCGGGAAGCGGGGGGGGTCGCGCTGCGCCGGGGGCCAGTCAGGGCCGCGCCGCGCGCTGGGGCGTCAGGGCGCGCGCCGTCGTCGTGCTCCTCGCGCTCGCGCTCTCGCTCTCGCTCGGCGCGGTCGCCGCCGTCGCGTTCCAGCGTTACGTGTCGGTGCACCTGCGAGCGCCACCCAAGGTCCCGACCTGTGTCCGCGGGGCGCGGGTCGCGTTGCGCAAGCCGGTCGAGGTGTCCGGCTCGGAGCCGCGGCAGACGGCGGCGGGCGAGACGGTCTATCTCACGCCCGGGGAAGACCGCGCCGTCGCGTGCGCGTTCCAGCTCGACGAGGCGCTCTCGCGTCGCCTCGCCGGGGCGCTGGCAGAGCACGATCCTGACCAGCGCGCGGCTCGGCTGCTCGAGGTCGTGCGCGATCACGTCCCGGCGGAGCCGGCGCACGATCGCGTGGCCGTCGCGGCGTACATGATGGCGTCGGCAGCCCTGCGCGCGTTGCCCGCGGAGGTGCCCGAGGTTCGCGCCGCGTCAGAGTCGCTCGAGCTGGTCCACGCCTGTCGCTTCCGCACGCGGCGCCCTTGCCCGACGCGCCCCTCTCTGCCCGCGCTCGTGTGGCTCGCCGGCATCCCGGCGGCGCTGAGCTGGCTCGCGCTCCTCGGGATCGGCCTCGCGGCGAGCGCGGCGCGGTATCGGAGGCGCGACCCGACCCGGGATGACCCGACCCGGGTTGACCCGTCCCAGGTTGGGGGTCGCAACCCGACCCGGGTTGACCCGGCGGCGCGATCCGATCCGGGTTGAAACAACCCGACCCGAGTTGGATCCTCGATCCGGGTTGCGACCTACGACCCGGGTTGCGCATCGACTGGTTCGTCTATCCGCACAACCGGCCGCGTCCGAGCTGGCAGAGCCCATCGCCCCCTGCCGTAGACGCCGCTGCGCGTGCGCCCGACACCGCATGGCGCATGAGAATCCGCCCGCGCAGCGTCATGCGAACGAACTGCCGCCCACTCCGCCTCCTCGAAGAGATAGACGTTTCCCACGACGACGCGTCGATGTTCCCGCCCGCTCCTGACCGCCTCGCCTTCTCGCTTTATCGAGCCCGCGCAGTCACTACGTCGTGAGCACGGCGTCGGTCACGCAGGCGCCGTGAAACGTGTGCATCCACCACGTCCCCGCAGGAAATACAGCGCTGCGTACGCCGGCACGCCACCGTTCGAGCGCCGCGCGGTACGATGCGCGAAACGCACGCACAGCGGCTGCAGCGATCCGCCTCGCGCTGCCCTGCTCACGCCCGACCGCGAACGTCGGATTGCGGTCGCGCAGCGATTCGAAGCTCGTGGCACGCTCGTAAGGGGAGATCTTGCTGGCTCGCTCGGCGCCCAGAACATGGAGCCCCTGCCGCTGCATCTCCGCATGTGCCTGCGCCTCCTGTCGCTCGAGCTCGGCCGCGACGTCACGGCGGAAGCTCTCTGCGCTGTCCCGCTCGACGGCGGGCGGCAACGCGAGCGGGAGCGCCACTTCTTCCGGCCACTGTGGGTTTTCCGGGTCGAGGTACACCGTGGGACGCACGGCGCGCAGCACACCGTGGCCAAGCTCGCCCACATCCACCTTGGCGCCCGGCCACTCACGTGCATGCTGGACCAGGCCAGCGGCCACAGGGTTCGCGAGGACGTACGCGATCTTTTCGACCACGGCCGCGCGCGTCAGGAGCCGTACCACGCTTGTGGCCTCGTGGTCCCATACCGGCCCCTCCCACTGGCGGAGCACCTTCGTCCCGAGCGCGACGATGCGATGGAAAAATTGCAAGAAGCGCGGCAGGACGCCCTGCGTATCGGTCACGATGACATGCAGATGGGATGACATCGCGCACAGCGCATGGACCTCGATGCCGTAGCGGCGGGTCGACACGGCGAGCGCGTAGATCAGGAGCTGGGTGATGGCCGCATCTGGGCGGAAGAGCAGATGCCGGCGCAGGACGCGGCGGGTGATCAGGTAGGTGGCGCCGGCTGCAATCTCGCGGGGCTGGCTCATGGCCGGCGAACACTGACAAATGCCGTGCCGGGGCTCAGGGGGAATTATTTCAAGGACTTGCCCCGTTCGGCGGGTGGCGGCCGCCAGGTTGTCCGCCAGCTTGGTGCTGCCCAACCTGGGCCAACCCGAACGGCGACTCAACCTGGGTCGGGTCGCGTCCAACCTGGGTCGGGTCGCGGCGACTCAACCTGGGTCGGGTCGCGGCGGGGTCGGGTCGCGGCGACTCAACCTGGGTCGGGTCGCGTCCAACCTGGGTCGGGTCGCGCAGGCGGGCGCGTCCTCCTTGTACGCGATCCCGCTGTCGACCGGCGCCTTCCCGCCCTGATCGTGGGGCACGATGACGTGGCACTCGCCCTCGGTCACGTTGCCTGAAGCATCGACCGCGCGGAAGCCGAGCGTATAGATCCGCGCGTCGCCGTTGCCCTTCCGCTCCGCCAGGAGATCCACGGAGCCGCACCCGAGGTTCGCGATGTCGACCTCGGTGTTGCCGTCGCCCGTGTCGTTGCGAGGCTCATCGCTCGCCGCGTAGGTGAACGTCACCTCGACCTCGTCGTCACAGGCGTCCTTCACCTCCACGCAGTCGTCCACCGTGATGGTGTGGAACTTGTGGTTCGGGGGCCAGAGCTCCGGACGCCTGTCCGTCGCCTCGGGCGGCGTCGTGTCGACGACGACGAGCTTCGAGGTGCAGAGCGACGCGCTCGCCTCGACGGAGCCCTCCGCCTCCGCGGTCACGACGATCTCGTGCTCTCCGAGCGCGAATGGCCCCGGCGCGGAGACCGTCACCGTCGTGTCGGCGCAGGTGCCTGCCGTGAGCTGCGCATAGATGGTCTCGACGTACGCGCCGTGCGCCATCGTGCACTCCACGACCTCGTCCTCGCCGCACACCCACTCGCCCGGCGGGAGCGCGTCGCCTGGGTCCACACACTCGGCCATGAGCGCCTGGGAGCTACCGCCAATCGACTCATCGTTGCAGCCGAAGAACAGCGAAGTGACGGAGAATGCGCTCAGCAATCCAAGGAGACTGGCTTTCGTCATCATGTGTTTATGAATAGCAATGAGCTCCGGTCCTCGCGAGGCAAAAATGCTCGAGCGTCGTGCTGAAAGGAGCGTTTTCGAAGCCATGGTTGGCTCATTTTGTTGAGCCGCATCCAGAAGCCCCGGTAATCACGGCGCTTTTGTCCGCCCCGGAGGTGCGGTGTTGGTGGATACGCGCACACGCGAGCAGACCGCCGGCGATGGCGTGCGCGAGCCTGTGCGGCCTCCCCGCGCGCGGGCCGCGCTGCTCCGGCCGCTCATGCGACCCGTGCAATATCGTGTCTCGTGAGGCGCAGGAGCCGGATGACGAGGACGATCGAGTTCGTGACGAGCCCTGTCGTGAGCCCCCACCAGAGCCCCGTTGCGCCGAGGCTCAGCGCGAACCCGAACAGGAGCGTGAGCGGAAAGCCGACCAGCCAGTGCGAGGCGATGTTGGCGAGGAACGGCAGCCGCACATCCCCTGCGCCCCGCAGCGCCCCGGCCGCGACCACCTGAACGCCGTCGCAGAGCTGGAACAGCGCGGCCACGTGGAGGAGCTGCGCGCCGATGTCGATGACCTCCGCGTCGGACGTGAACAGGCCCACGAGCGCGCGCGGGGCCAGGGAGAACACGAGCGCGCCGCACGCCATGACCGACGTCCCCAGCGCGAGGCCGAGCAGCGCGGAGCGCCGCGGGGACGCGCCGGCGCCGATCGCGTGGCCGACCCGCACCGACGTGGCGCCCGCCACCCCGAGCGCCCCCATGAACGTGAAGCTCGAGAGCCCGATCGCGATCTGGTGGGCCGAGGCGGCGTGCGCCCCGAGGCGCCCCACGATCATCCCGAGGAGCGCGAAGGCGCCGCCCGCGACCGACAGGTGCAGCCCGATGGGCACGCCGAGCCGGAAGATCGTCCCGGCCGCGACGGGCTCGCGCGCGGACGCGGGGCGACGCGGCCGCGCCGAGGCCACGACGATCGCGGCGAGCACGACGCTCCCCGCGCTCGTCGCGAGCCCCGCGCCCAGGGGGCCGAGGCGCGGCAGCCCGAGCCGCGGCACCCCCAGCCACTCCAGCATGTCGTCGCCGCGGACGAGCAGCCCGCACATCGCCGCGTTGACGACGTTGCCGGCGATCGCGGCGACCAGCGCGGGCCGCGTCTCGCCGTGGGCTTGCAGGAACGTCCTGTACACGATGTACGCGAGGAACGGGAGGAACCCGGGCGCGTGGCCGACCAGGTACGCGCGCACGCGCGGGATGAGCGCGGCCTCGACGCCCATCGGCTCGAGCAGCAGCGTCGCGGCGAGCGACAGCGCGACGCTCGGCGCCGTGAGGAGCGCGCAGGCACGCATCGTCGACCGGAGCGCCCCCCACGCCCGCGCGGGCTGGCCGGCCCCGATCGCCTGCGCCGCGAGCGGCTCGAGGGCGAACGCGATCCCCATCCCGAACGCCGTCAACGCGAACACGATGGAGCGCGCGATCCCGATCGCCGCGAGATCTTGCACCGAGTCGCGGCCGATGATGGCCGTGTCGACCAGGCCCATGGACACGAGGCCGAGCTGGGCGAGGGTGATCGGCAGCGCGAGACGAGCGAGCGTGCGCAGCTCGGTGCGCGCATCGGCCCCGGGAGGCCCGAGCGAAGTGCGGCTCATCCTGGCTCCGTGATTCCCGCGTCTAGCCCCGGGGCCGCGCTGCGTCAACGCGGCTCCAGGGCCGCACGCGGGTCATCGCGCTGCCGACCCGACCGCTGCGCGAGAGGGGGCCGGGTCTGCCTTCTCCGTGGCGCTGTGCTGGCCACCCTCGTGCGCGCCGAGCCCGGCGTCGGCGCCGTCCGGCCCGAGGCCGATGGCGCGTCTGTGCAGGAACATCAACATCCGCTGTGCCTCGTCGCCGAGCGGAACGAGCCCGATCCGTTGCTCATTGCGGGCCTGGGCGATCCCGCTGAGGAGCAAGCTGACCGTGAGATCGCTCTTTGCGTGAGGGAGCGAGACCCCGGCCCCGGTGAAGTTGACCGGGCAGCCGCCATTCACGAGGTGGACCACGCGCCCGGCGAGGCTCACGCAATACCAGTAGTGGGACGGGTCCTCGCGATCGCCCAGGAAGAGCTCCTGTCCCCGGAGGGACCCGTGCTCGAGATCCGACCCGTCCCGGCGGACGACCAGCTCCGGCGGGCGCGGCTGGGAGCGGATCTTCCACGCCGCGAACTCCAGATCGAGCGAGGAGCAGCTGACGAGCCACACGCCGTCCTTGAGATGGGGCCAGTGCGCCTCGTCCAGGGTCGTCCTGCCGCTGCACCCGAACACCATGTCGGCCCGCTCGAGGAGCCGCTCGTACGGCGCGTCGGCGCCGCCTCGCAGCGCGGGATCGTGGACGAGCACCTCGATCCCGCGCCGCCCGAGGCACGCCGCCACCGCCTTGCCGATGGCGCCGTAGCCGACCACGAGCGCCGTCTTGCTCGGGTCGATGCGCCCGACGCGGCGCTCCAGGTGCGCGTCGACGCTCTCTCCGATGTACGTCGACTCGACGTTCCTCTTCGTCCACGAGCGCGCGACGTCGACGACCGGCATCCGCAGATCGGTGCTCTCCAGCTCGAAGATCCCGCGCGAGGTGTGCTCGACCGACGCGAACACGTCGACGAGCCCGCGGAAATGGTCGTGCGCGACGCGGATGAGCTTGCCGCCGTCGTCGACGAGCAGGATCTTCCGCCGGCCGCCGGCCTTCGCCCACCTGGCGACCGTCGCGGTCAGCGCGTCGATCGCGGCCGCCTCCAGCGCCTGGCCGAGGGGGAGCCGCTCGTCCATCGAATAGCTCGAGCTGTGCACCGTGTAGCCGCGGTCGAGGAGACAGGCGACGACGCTGAGATTCGTCGAGTACGGCTTGCCGAGCACGACGGCGTTCCGGGGATCGAGCCCCCAGCGCTCCAGCTTGCGCAGGACGGCGTCGCTGTCCTGCAGGAGGTGCATCGAGGCGACCAGGAAGCAGTCCCCGAGGTCGACGTCGGGCGACAGCGCATGCGCCATGGCATCGAGGACGGGCAGGGTCACGCCGGCCTCGACGCCCACCCCCACACGACCGGAGACGAGCCCGTGCTTGCCGTGGGTCTTGAGCAGCCGCCGTCGCTCCGAACGATTGTTCCGCGCGACGCTCAAGAATGTCGAAGAAAGAGGGTGCATGTCCAGGGGTCCTTCTTGCCGAGGTGAGCTGCCGGGGCGGCTCGCGGCGCCCGGCTGAGCTCCTGTTGCTGGTTTCCGCGAGAGCACCGACGGCCTCGAGTCACCGCGAGGCGGGGACGCGCGACGGCGCGGGCGGTGCCTCTCGGACCGCCCCGGAAGACGCAGAGACGCCAGCGCCCCCCCTCGCGCCCCGAGCGCCCATGGCGTCAGGCCGCTGTGCTGTTGGCGCGCCGAGGCCTCGCCCCCGTGCGCACCCCCCTGTCAATGCAACCCGAGGGCCAGGCCCAGATAGAGCGGAATCACGGCCGTTCCTGCGAGCCCGCGGGCCGAGGAGGAGGCCCGCGGGTGTGACATGTCACGGCGCGCTGGCAGGTCGAGCAGCGCCGGAAGCGGCGGCGCTGCTCCCGGCGGGGGCGCCCGGGCGCTCATTTCCGCGGCGCGAGGAGGCCTCGAGCGCGCCACCGCCCCCGGCGGGCGATGTCACGTGACATGTTGCACCCTGGCGTGACATGCGCCACGCGCCTGGGCGACAACGCGCAGGCGCGGACGCCGAGATCGCTGCCGACGGCGGACCTGGAGGCGCTCATGACGATCGGCCGTGTCCTGCGGAATGGCTTCGGCTTCCCGACGACCCCCTTCAGCGTGAAGTGGCGGCCTTCGTGATCGAACGGCGCGTCCTCCATAGCAGGCGTGCAGGCGCGCTCGTCCACTGGCATGAATAGACCTGGGGCCAGCACACGTTCAAGCGGTATCGCGACGCCGCGGGGAGCGGCGGTGGGCTGAGGGCGCGGGGCGGGGGAGGACGAGGGCTGTCCGGGGGGGGCCAGGCGGGGCTGTGGCCCTCCTCGGCGAGGGCTCCTCCGCGACGCACCAGGGACGGGCCTGGGCGACGGTGCTAGGCCCTCGACCATGCAGCACGACGGTCCTGCCGCCCCGCATCAACCCGTGGCCGGCGAAGCTCGTGGCTACCTGATCCGGCAGTTCGAGATTGCGTGGCAGCTCACCAGCTATCACCTCGACGGGCTCGGCACCGAAGAGTGCTTGTGGCGCCCTGCGGACGAGGGATTGCACGTTCATCGGGCCGCCGATGGCGCGTGGCGCGCCGACTGGCCGGAGCACGAGGGGTATGATCTCGGCCCGCCGAGCATCGCGTGGCTGACGTGGCATCTCGGCTTCTGGTGGTCCATGGTGCTCGACCACTCGTTCGGCGCCGGAGCCCTCGCCCGCGAGGACGTGACGTGGCCTGGCAGCGCCGACTGCGTGCGCGCGTGGCTCGGCGGGCTACAGGGACGGTGGCGAGGGGCGCTCGAGCGGGCCACCGACGACGATCTGCGATCGCCGCAGCGAACACGATGGCCCTTCCAGGACCGCCCGTTCGGTGACGTCGTCGCGTGGGTCAACGTCGAGCTCACGAAGAACGCCGCCGAGATCGGCTACGCGCGCTTCCTCCACGCGCGCCACCTGCAAAATGAAAGTTCGAAGCTTCGAACAATCCGCTCCAGCTAGAACCTGGGCTTCTGGTGTGCCGCCATGGAGGCACGGGAGACGCAAAGAGAGACGTCAAGGAGAGCAAAGACTCGCTCTTTGCGCGATTTGTGCTTTCCTCATGTCGCTTCTGAAGAGAGGCTTTCGATCGGGGCACCGCGGTGTGCCGGGTGGGCGCCGATGCACCCATGTCGGAGCGGTCGAGCTCCGGAGCGAGGAGAGGAGCGTCATCATGCATCGTTCGTGTCCTGTGGTAGTCAAGTCGCTGATCCCTGTCCTTTCGACAGCGCTTGTCGCGTGCAGCGATGCCGGCACCGAGGCGGGCGGCGCAGGAGGCATGGGCCACGACGCGCCCGAGCGCTCGAGCGCGCCGGCCTCGGTGTCCGGCTCCGCGACGGCCGGCTCCGCGACGGCCGGCTCCGCGACGGCCGGCTCCGCGACGGCCGGCTCCGCGACGGCCGGCTCCGCGACGACTGGCGCCTCGGCGACCAGCTCGTCGACGGCCTCAGGGGGCGGCCCCGATCTCTGGATCCCGGCGCTCGAGACGTCGTGGCACTGGTTGCTCAGCCACCCCCTCGATCTGAACGATCCCAAGGACATGGGCCTGGTCGATCCCACCGGAGCGCCCCTCGATACACCACCTCCCACGGTCTATGACCTCGACTGGGAGCACACGCCGGAGGAGACGGTCGCCGCCCTCCACGCGAGGGGCGCCAGGGTCATCTGCTACGTCGACGTCGGCGCGTTCGAGGACTACCGATCGGACGCCGGCGACTTTCCGGAGTCGGTCAAGGGCAACCCGGATCACCACTGGGAGGGCTCGTTCTGGCTCGACATCCGGCGGATCGACGTCCTCGGGCCGATCATGCAGGCCCGGTTCCAGGTCTGCAAGGACAAGGGCTTCGACGCCATCGAGCCCGACGAGGTCGACGGCTATGCCAACGACACCGGGTTCCCGCTCACCTACGAGGACCAGATCGCCTACAACCGATTCATCGCCGATCTCGCCCATTCGATGGGAATGTCCGTCGGGCTCAAGGGAAACGTCGAGCAGGCCGAGGACCTGTGGCCGTACTTCGACTGGACGCTGAACGAGCAGTGCTTCGAGTACGACGAGTGCGAGATCCTCTTCGATACCTTCGTGGCCAACGGAAAGGCCGTGTTCCACGTGGAGTACGACGATCCCTACTCGGGTCACATGACCGACAGGTCGCTCTTCTGCGAGCAGGCGAACGCGTGGAACTTCAACAGCATGGAGATGCCGCTCTATCTCGATGGCGGCCGATGGCCCTGCCGGTGACCACGGCCCTCCTCGCGCCGGGCCTGCCGCGGGCGTCACGCCCCGTGCCGGCGTGCTCTCAGCTCAGTCGAGCGCCTCGACGTGGAAGCTCGACTGGATCACGCGATGCTTCCGCGCGCCGATGTCGGAGATATCGAACCCGAAGCCGGCGCCCTGGTGCTGGATCCCGCTCGACGTCGCGCCGCTCGGCATCCTCTCCGACGAGCTCACCGTCACGTAGACCTTCGCGCCCTTGGCGAACGCGGCCGTCATCGCGAGCGCGCGCCCGGCGAGCAGCGCCGCCGCCTCGCGCGCCACCTGCGCCCACACCGCCGCGGCGCCGGCCGAGGACGACCGCGCGCGCACGCCGAGCACCAGGCCCGCGCCGCTCAGGTGCACCTCGAACACCACGCGCACCGTCGCGGGCGCATCGGCGGCGGCGCGCACCGCGTCCGCCACCACGGACGCGATCGTCCCGGCGGCCGGCAAGTCCAGCCCGATCGTCTTGTCCCGGTCGCGCATCGCCTGGCGCAGCACCTCGCCGGCCTTGTCGGCCGGAGTCTCGCGCGGCGCAGGCGGCGCGGTCGGCGCGGGCGGCGGCGCCGCGCGCTCCGGCAGCACGCCGGGCAGCTGCCACACGGGCACCCCGCCGAGCCCGGCCACGCCCGGCCGCCCGTCCGCGCTCGGCGGGCCGCCGTACTCGTCGTGCCCGGTCGAGGGCGCCGGCACCGCAGGCGCCTCGGGCGGGACGGGGCCTCCTCCCGGCTCGACCGGCGCCTCCTGCGGCGCCCTCTCCGGCAGATCCCGCCGCTCGCGGCGCGCTGTCCGTCCAGGGACCGGCGGCGCCGCGTCGTCGCGCGGCCGCGCCTCCGGCTCCTCGGGCGCGGGCGGCGTCGTGGCGCGCTCCTCCGCGTGCTCCGGCCCGGGCGGCGCCACGGGCTGCACCTCGATCTCCACCTCGCGGTACGCGCCGCTCGAGCGAGCCACGAACGTCGGGGCCGGATCGCCCGCGAGCCACGCCATGAACGGAATGGCGGCGTGGAGCAGCGTCGCTGCGATCAGGAAGCGGACCTCGCGGGAGAGCAAGCGCGGTGCACCTTGCTGGGTACAGCGGAGGGGCGCAAGTGCGCGTTACGTCACCAGCGCGCTCGGCTCGCCGCTCGCGCCTCATCTGTGCATCCGGGCACAGCCCGGGCACATCCCTCCCGCTTCCTCGCTCCCCTGTCCGAGGCACCTGCTCCCGCGTGATCCAGCAGGAGACAGGGTATTACGGCCGCGCTTAAATATGCGCGTGCGGCACGGTTGCCGCTTGAGCTTGATGCCGTGCTGGTCGATCCTCCGGCAGCCCTGACGCCTGGGGCTCGCGGCACGAGCAGAGAGTCAGCGCGGTGCCGGCAGTGCAACGCGCTCACGAGCACGAAGCAGCGCCTGGGCGGCCTGGGCCGGGTGTGGCGTCCCCGATGTAAGGAGGGGGATCGAAATGAAGGGAAACGTGCGCGCTGACAGGTGGCCTGCGGACCTCTCGCCGACCCCCACGCCGCCGCCGGTCGCCCTGGAGCACGAGCCGCCCGGCGAGCGCGGCCTTTCGCTCGGCCCGCCGCCGTTCGCCCAGGCGTCCGATCCGCTCGATCGCGGCCTCCCGCTCGGCCTCGATCCGGCGCTGCACGTGCCGGCGTCGTTCCCCCTGGGCGAGGTCGCGCCGGTTGGCGCCTGGTCCCCGCCGTCGCCGGCCGAGCGCCGCGCGCGCAGGCGGCGCGCCCTGGGGGCGGCGGTCCTGGTCGCGGCGACCCTGATCGCCGTCGTCCTGATCACCGCGCGCGAGATCGCCGCGCGGGTGCCGGCCGCCGCGGTCGCCGCCTTGCACGCCGCGACGCCCGCGGGCCACGCGCTGGTCCCCGCGAGCCGCGCCCTGAGCCCGGCCTCCCGCCCGGCGCGCGAGGGCGGCGGGGCGGAGGCGTCCGCCGCCGCTCCCCAGCAGCAAGCCGCTCCCCAGCACGTCGCGCCCCAGCAGCCCGAGCGCGCCCAGGCGGCGACGCCGCCGCCCGCGATCCGGCACGACGGGTACGCGTCGATCCGCGGCGGCGTGCTCTTCACGCCCGTCACGTTCACGCCCGCCGGGTCGAGCTACGATCTCCTCGTCCACTTCCACGGCAACACCCAGCTCGTCCGCGAGAGCGCCGAGGTCGCCGGCCTCGACGCCGCGGTGGCCGTCATCAACCTCGGCGTCAGCTCCGGCGCCTACGAGGACAGCTATGCGGCGCCGGGCACCTACGAGCGCCTGCTCGCGGACATCGATCGGGCGCTCGCCCGGCGCGGGCTGCCGAGCCCGCGGCTCCGCCGGGTCGCGCTCTCCTCGTGGAGCGCCGGCTACGGCGCGGTCGCGAAGATCCTCGAGCGCCGGCGCGACCTCGCGTCGCTCGACGCCATCCTCGTCACCGACGGCATCCACTGCGGCCTCGCGCCCTGGCACGAGAGCGGCCTCAACACGCCGCAGCTCGCCTCGTTCGCGCGCGCCGCGCAGCGCGCCGCCTCGGGCGAGATCCTGTTCACGATCACGCACTCGGAGATCGACCCCGGCTCCTACGCGAGCTCCAGCGCGACGGCGAGCTACCTGCTCGAGAGGGCGGCAGGGCGCCCGGTCGAGCGGTCGATCTCGCGCGACGCGCCGCCGCACCTGCGCCTGCGCGCGGCCGAGGGCGCGGTCTCGAGGAAGCTCGAGAAGCGGATGGTCCCGACCACCGAGGCCAGCGTCGGCGACCTCCACGTCCGCGGGTACCAGGGCAACACCGCCGAGCACCACATGGCGCACCTGTTCCAGATGGCGTCCACCGTCCTCCCCGAGCTCGTCGAGCGCTGGCGCGAGGGCGGCGATCCCCCCTAGCTCCGGCTCCGCACCTCCTCGATCCACGCCTTGATCGCCGCCGCGACCGGGTGATCCGGGCCGAGCTCCGCCTCGGCGATCGCCCGCGCCCGCTCGTAGAGCGGCAGCGCCGCGGACGGCCGCCCCGCGGCGTGGTGGATCTGCGCGAGCCGGACCAGCGTCGGGCGGAGCGACGGGTGCGCGCCCCCGACGAGCGCCTCCCGCGCGGCGAGCGCGCGCTCGTACAGCGACGCCGCCTCGCCCGCGTCGCCGAGCGCCTCGCGCGCGGCGGCCAGGTTGTGGAGGATCGACGCGTGGAGCGCCCCGTCCACGGCCGGGTCGGCCGCGGCGATCTCGAGCGCCCTCCGGAGCATCGCCTCCCGCTCGGCGACGGGGCGATCCTCCTCGAGGAACGTGGCCGCGTTGTAGAGCGCCTCCGCGACGAGCGGGTGCCCTCCGCCGAGCGCCGCCTCGCGCAGCGCGATCGCCCGCTGGAAGAGCGGCGCCGCCTCGGCGCGCGCCCCCTTCCGGCCGAGCAGCAGCCCGAGCCGGTTCAGCAGGGCCGCGAGCTCGACCGGATCCGGCTCCCGCGTCCGGTCGTGGCCCGCGAGCATCCGGCGGAACAGCGCCTCGACGTCGTCGCTCTTGCCCTGCCGCTCCAGGATGGCGGCGAGCTGCTCGAGCAGCCTCGGCAGCGGCGGGTCGGTGTCCGCCCCGGCCGCCTCGGCGATGGCGATCGCCCTTGCCGAGCTCGCGCGCGCCTCGTCCAGCCGGCCCTGCGCGAGCTGCGCCGAGCTGAGCGCGTAGAGCGGCGCCGCCAGCTCGGCGTCGTCGGTGCCGTAGATCACCTCGGCGAGGCCGAGCGCCCGCGCGCACGCCACCTCCGCGTCGGCGTGGCGGGAGGCGGCGAGCGCGGAGGCCGCCTCGTCGAGCAGGCGCCTGTACTCTCTTCCCTTCCACCAGCGCAAGAGGGCGCGATCGGGTCGCATGCGGCTCTCCTTACCCCGCCGCCCCCGGGGAGGGCGAGAAGGTGGGCGGCGTCCGACGCCGCGCGGCGAGGGCGGCGCGCGGCAGAGGCGCGCGCGGAAGGGGATCACCTGGACGCGGAGCCGTGTATCCTGCGAGCAGGATCTGCGTGGGACCGAGGTGGGATGCAGACACGGGATGCCAGCAACTGGCGGTTCCTCTGGATCGGGGCTATGGCGCTCGGCGCACGGTGCAGCGGCCGCCGCACAGGGCGGACGGCCTGCCGCACGGGACGATCGAGGAAAGGTCGCCAAGGACTTTTCTTCCGTTTAGACTGCCCGGACGGCCCCACGCGCCGAAGCCCCCCACGATCATGAGGTCCAAGCTCACGCATCGCGAGGCATCGATACCGAGGGGAGGGCTCGCCCGCGCCCGCACGGGGAAGGCGACGGAGTTCATATGAGTGCCAACGAAAACGTCGTCGATGATGTAGCGCGCAGCGAGCCGATCGATCCGTTGCTCGGGAAGGTGCTCAACGGAAAGTTCAAGATCCTTTCCATGCTCGCGACCGGCGGCATGGGGACGATCTACCGCGGCGAGCAGATCCCGCTCGGGCGCCCGGTGGCGATCAAGGTCCTGATCCCGAACCAGGCCTCGCGGCAGCTCGACCCGAACTTCCACAAGCGCTTCTTCCTGGAGGCGAGCATCCTCGCGCGCCTGCAGCACCCGAACATCGTCACCGTCTTCGACTACGGCAAGATCGAGGCCGATGATCAGGAGCGGTACTTCATGGCGATGGAGTTCCTCGAGGGCGAGACGCTCTTCCGGCGCGTGCGCCGGCAGGGGCGCCTCCCGCC
The DNA here is from genome assembly GCF_051369805.1 of Sorangium sp. So ce1036. Classification (NCBI taxonomy): domain Bacteria; kingdom Pseudomonadati; phylum Myxococcota; order Polyangiales; family Polyangiaceae; genus Sorangium; species Sorangium sp. So ce1036. Next base: position 9,008,856 of record NZ_JBBMOX010000001.1, on the reverse strand, counting down.
GCCCGAGGCGATGCGCATCGCGCGGCAGATCGCGCGCGGGCTGCGCGAGGCGCACAAGCACGGCGTCGTCCACCGCGACCTCAAGCCGTCGAACATCATGCTCGTCTCCAACGAGGACGCCGAGGAGGCTGTCAAGATCCTCGACTTCGGCCTCGTGAAGCAGCTCGGTGACGACTCGGAGGAGCTCACGCAGCAGGGCGCCTTCCTCGGCTCGCCGCGCTTCATGTCGCCCGAGCAGATCTCGCACGGCAAGGTCGATCTGCGGACCGACATCTACTCGCTGGGCGTGATCCTCTACCAGATGCTCTGCGGCAAGGTGCCGTTCGAGTCCGAGAAGTCGATCCAGATCCTGATGGCGCACCTGCAGCAGCCGGTGCCGCGCATGAAGGAGCGGAACCCGGACATCGACATCCCCGAGCCGCTCGAGGCGCTCGTGATGCGCTGCCTGGCCAAGGATCCGGACGGCCGGCCCGCGACCATGGACGCGCTGATCCAGGGCCTCGGCGAGTGCGCGCGCGGCATGGGCGTGGCGACGGCGTTCGGCTCGACGCAGATCACGTCGTTCGAGTCGCTGCCCGGCGTGCAGATCTCGTCGCGCTCGTCGACGATGCAGGCGCTCAAGGAGGCGGTCACGCTCCCGGCGCCGACGGACGACGAGGCGAGCGGCCGCACCTCCGGCGTGGGGACGTCCCTGGGCGCCGCGACGACCTCGGCGACGGACGCGAAGGGCGGCGCGGGCGCGCAGGACGCGCGGCCCGGCTCGGGAAAGAAGACGGCGATCCTCGCCGCGCTCGGCGCCGTCGTCGTGGCGGGGCTCGCCTTCGTCTTCACCCGCAGCCCCGCGGAGCCCCCGCCCACGCCCGTGGCCGCGGCCGATCCGGCGCCCACGTCCGCGCCGGCCGCGCTTCCCGGCGACAACAAGGGCTCGTCGACGTTCGTGCTCATCCTCGACTCGATCCCGTCGGGCGCGGACGTCCTGGAGGACGGCAAGTCGCTCGGGCAGACGCCGCTCCAGCTCTCGATCGAGAACGAGAAGGTGCGCGACGCGCCTCGCCGGCTGACGGTGCAGAAGGAGGGGTTCCAGCCGTACTCCGTTGCCCAGGGGCCGTCGGACGTGTCCGTGCGCCTCGTCGCCCCGCTCGTGCAGACCGCGGCGCCGGAGAAGGAAAAGGAGAAGGAGAAGGAGAAGGAAGAGCCGCCGAGCAGCAAGCGGCCCACGTGGACCGTCCGCCGCGCGCCCCCGCCTCCTCCTCCTGCCACGACGTCGGTGAAGCCGAAGGAGCCGCCGCCCCCCATCATCCGCAACGAACGGTAGAGCGGCGGTCGCCCGCTTCGGATACGGGCCCACCTCGGCGTTTTCGGTGCTCGGCGTCCTTTCGTACGCCTGCGCGCCGAAAACGCCGATCTGGGCCCGTCTCCTGTGCGGGCGACCGCCGCTCTGTGGCGAGCGCGCCAGGGCGTCGTGCGTGAGGGCGTCGGGCGCGTGAGCGTCGGGCGCGTGAGCGTTGGGCGCGCGTTTGTCGTGGGAGGAGCGTCGCGCGCGCGGTCGTCGCGCGCGCGAGGGTCGTAGGTGGGGACATCGGCGCGCGGTCGTCGCGCGCACCCGCGCTGCGGGTCAGCCCCTGGACCGGCCGGCGCGCCGCCGGAGCGCTGCCCCGAGGAGCGTCGCGGCCGCGGCGAGGGCGGCGCCCGTGCCCGCGAACGGACCGCCCGCGAGCGCCCCGCCGTAGCTGCACGATCCAGCAACGCGGTTGCAAGGAGCGTCCGCGTTGCTCCGCGACGTCACCACCGGCGCGCCCGCAGGCTCTGCCGCATCGTCGCCGTCCATGTCGTCCTCCGTGTCGCACCAGGGGGCCGCGGCGTCGTCGTCCTCGTCCCGGACGTCGTCGCCCGCGCGCTCGGCGTCATCCAGATCGTCCCAGGCGCCCACGTTCCCCGCGAACTCCAGGGCCGTCGCGGCGATGGCCGTCCCGTGCTCGTAGGCCCCGATGTCGATCGCGCCCGCGGCCGGCCGCCGCGGCGCCCCGCCGGGCGCGCGCACGCCCCGCTCGGGCGCGAACTGCGGCGCGGCGAGCGGACGCGGGAACGGGTACCCCGACGGGCTCGCCGTCTTCCTGGAGCCCGCGTCGACGAGCGGGCTGCGCGCCGACGGGCGGAGGTCCAGCGCGCCGAGGTTCGCGAACCCCGGATCGGTGCCGCGCACCGTGCCCGTCCAGCTCGCCGGGATGGCCGAGGAGCCCGCCGGCACCCAGTTGTTCGCGCCCGAGATCAGCGCCCTGCCCGCCGCCCAGCTCGCCGAGCGGTCCACGTAGACGTCCACGCCGCCGCCGCCGACCCGGTAGAACACGTTGTTGCTCATCTCGACGCTCTCGATGCCGTCGAACATCCGGATCGCCGAGTTCGACCCCGGGGCGAGCAGGAACGTGTTGTTCACGAACCGGAAGCGACCGAACGTCTGCCCCGTCCCGTCGCCGCCGACGCGCGCCACGAAGTGCTTGCCGGTCTTGCGGAAGACGTTGCCGACCACGTCGGAGTCCTCGCGCGCGAGCCCCTCGGCCTGGCCGTCGGGCCCGATCAGCTCGATCTCGTGGTATTTCGCGCCCTCGATCCAGTTGTAATAGATCTCGTTCCGCTCCGCGCGGCTCTTCACGTTGTTGCCGCCATGGCCGTCATGCACATAGGAGTGCCGCATGCGGAACACCGAGCCGGGGTACGTCTCCTCGTCGGTCGCGATGTAGATGGGGTGCCTGGTGTCGCCCCTGCCGGACGCGTAGACCTCGACATACTCCAGCGTCAGCGAGCCCGACCCCGAGTCGGCGCCGAGGATCCCGTGGCCGGGGCAATCGTGCACGACCGTGTCGCGGATCGTCACGTCGTGCGCGCGGTTGAACACGCAGCGGCTCCTGCCCCGCGTGATGTCGAAGCCCTCGAAGACGTAATGGTTTCCGCCGAAGACCACCGTGTTCGCGCCGCCCGATAGCACAGGGCGACGGCCGTTCACGCGAACTCCGCGGATCGTGATCTTCTTCGACGCGGTTCCGGACTTCTTGAAGGTGATATCCCCTGAATAGGTCGCGTCTCCATGGACCTCGACCACATCCCCGGCAGCGAGGCGAGGGGCGACCGCCTCGAGGCTCGCATACGGCTTGCCTCGACCCACCTCGTACGTCGCTCCGCTCGCCGGCGATGCCGTGAGCAGCAGGGAGAGCCCGATGCCCGGCGCGACGAGGGAGAGCGTTGCGAGGTGTCTTGTGTTGAGTTGCTGCATCGCCGCAATCTCGCGTGTCGACAACCCCGAGTGCAAGCTGCTTTTTAGTGAAATGCATGATGGGTAATTGGGGAAACACCTGACGCCCGGGAAATCTACAGGTCCTTCGAGGATCTCTGGTGTTCGCTCCCTTGCCGTTTATCCATTGAAGCGGTCATGTCCATTGAAATGCAGATGCGTCTGTGGATCATCGCGCGATCGAATGCGCCGGCGCACGCGGGGGCAGCGAGAGTCGGGCGAGGCGGTTTCTCTCGGCACGGGCGGCGCTCCGTGCCATGGATCCGACCATGTCCCGGATTGTCCTCGCCTCCACGTCTCCTTTCCGGCGGGCGCTCCTCGACCGCCTCGGGCTCGCGTACGAGGCGGTCGCGCCGGTGTTCGACGAGATCGCGCCGGAGGGCCTCTCGCCCATCGAGTGCGCCCGCCGCTTCGCGGAGGGGAAGGCGATGAGCCTCGAGGGCGCGCGCCCCGGCGCGCTGATCGTCGGCGCCGATCAGGCGCTCGACCTCGATGGCGCGCTCCTGCGCAAGCCGGCGACGCTCGACGAGGCGGCCGACCAGCTCTCGCGGCTCGCGGGGCGCGCGCACGCGCTCCACACCGCGGTCGCGGTGCACGCGCCCCCGGGGCTCCCGGGCGTGCCCGCGGGCGCGCCGCGGACGCTGTCCGAGGTCGTGACCGTGGAGCTCCGCGTCCGCCCGCTCGACCGGGCGCAGATCCGCCGTTACGTCGCGCTGGATCGGCCGATCGGCAGCGCAGGTGGCTACCTCTTCGAGCAGCGCGGGCCGTGGCTGTTCGACGAGGTGCGCCACGCGGACGAGACGGCCATCGTGGGCCTGCCGCTCGTCCCGCTCTGCCGCCTGTTGCGCCGCTTCGGGATCGATCCGCTCTCCGACGCGCCCGCGCGCTGACCGCCCCGGGCGTCGCGCCGCGCCCCGGGGCGCGGGGGCCGTGGCGTGCCCGTTGCAACCGTGCCTCGAGCCTGCCGCTGGGCTCTTCCGACTGAGCACCTTCTGCCGGGCGACGCCGACGGGCGGGTCAGGCGCTCGAGGAGGTGAGGGGATCATGGAACGCTCGCCCTCCAGCGGGGCCGAGGCGCTCACGGCCGTCGAGCTGTCCAGGTCGTGGTCGGCCCTCGAGAACGACGCGCGGGTGCAGGCCTATCGCCGCCTCCGGCGCGGGGAGGCGGAGGACTTCTTCCAGGGGCTCTCCTCCGCCGACCAGGGCGCGCTCCTCGTCGCCCTCACGCCGCGCGAGCGCAAGCTCTCGCTCCGCCTCCTCGCGCCGGACGACGTGGCGGACATCCTCCTCGAGGTGTCGCCGGCGGAGCAGGAGGAGCTGCTCTCGCTGCTCGACGCGCCGACGAGGAAGGAGGTCAGCGCGCTGCTCGCGTACGCCGAGGACGCGGCCGGCGGGCTCATGAGCCCGTGGTTCGCGCGCGTGCGGCCGGAGGCGACGGTCGACGAGGCGATCCGCTACCTCAAGCGGCAGGCCACGGACCACCTCGAGACCCTCTACTACGGCTACGTGCTCGACGCCGAGCAGCGGCTGCTCGGCGTCGTGTCGCTGCGGCAGCTCGTCACGGCGCCCGGCGACCAGCGCGTCAGCGACGTCATGAAGACCGACGTCATCGCGGTCAACGAGGACGTCGATCAGGAGGAGGTCGCGCGGCTCTTCGCCGAGCACGACCTCGTGGCGATCCCCGTCGTCGACGGCGAGGGTCGCATGAAGGGCATCGTCACGGCCGACGACATCGTGGACGTCGTGGAGGAGGAGGCGACCGAGGACATCCAGAAGCTCGGCGGCATGGAGGCGCTCGACGCGCCGTACCTCCGGACCCCGCTCTTCAGCATGCTCAAGAAGCGCGCGGGCTGGCTCTCGGCGCTGTTCGTGGGCGAGCTCCTCACGGCCACGGCGATGGGGCATTACGAGGACGAGATCTCCCGCGCCGTCGTGCTGGCCCTCTTCGTGCCGCTCATCATCTCGAGCGGCGGCAACTCGGGCTCCCAGGCGACGACGCTGGTCATCCGCGCGATGGCGCTCGGCGAGATCCGGCTCTCGGACTTCTTCCGCGTCACCCGGCGGGAGCTCGCGTCGGGCCTCGCGCTCGGCGGGATCCTCGGCGCGATCGGCTTCGCGCGCGTCGTGATCTGGCAGCAGCTCTTCGGGGCCTACGGCGAGCACCACCTGCTGCTCGCGCTGACCGTCGCGCTCAGCCTGGTCGGCGTCGTGACGTGGGGCACGCTCGCGGGCGCGCTCCTGCCGTTCGCGCTCCGGGCGCTGCGCTTCGACCCGGCGAGCGCCTCGGCCCCGTTCGTGGCCACGCTCGTCGACGTCTCCGGCCTCGTGATCTACTTCACCGTGGCCGAGCTCCTGCTCCGGGGCAGGCTGCTCTGAGGCGCCCGGCCGGGGGTAGGGCCCGCGGGGGCTCACCTCCGGGGCTTGCGTTCCGGCGAGCCCCTGTCGTGGCTCGCCTGCACTCCAGCCCCTCCAGTGAGCCCCCGCGGGCCCACCCCCCGGCCGGGCGCCCTTGCTACGGGTTACGGGTCGACGCGCGACGCGAGGTACCTGGCCGCGAGCGCGCCGACCACGCGGGCGTCCTCTCGCCAGCGGCCGCCGCTCGTGAGCTTGTCCGCGTCGGTGGACGCGGCGATCGTGCCCGGGTTGGGCGCGTGCGTGCGGTTCGAGAGCTGGATCTCGTCGAGCACCTTGCCGTCGGGCGTCGTGATCCGGAGCGTCAGGATGAGCCGGCTCGGCTTCGTGGAGACGACCGCGTAGTAGCCGGGCTCCAGGGAGGCGATGTAGGGCCGGATCAGGAACGGCGCGGACGTGGGGCCGTCGGCCGGCGCGACCTCGATGCCCTCTTCCCTGGCGCGCTCGATCAGCGCCTTCGCGAACTCCTCGTCGATGGTCACCTTGTCTGTCAGGAAGCTTTGCTGCTCGTCCCGGTCCTGGCCGGAGAGGTACACGGCCTCGGGCTGATCGCCGACGCGGAGCCCCGTGTAGTCGACGGGCAGCACGGCGAAGTAGCGCTGGTTCACGAACGTATCGGGGCTTGCCTGGGTCACGACGCGCCAGCGCGGCGCGCACCCCGTGAGGGCCGCGAGGCCGAGCAGCGCGGCCGCGACGAAGCTGCGACGGTGCATGGAGATCTCCTTGCGAGGGCCCCGCCTTGTAGGCCATGTCCGCGCGCCATGGCAAGGGACGGCGGCGGCGCGCCGCGCCGGCGCCTTTGCCCCGGACGGGGGGAGCTCCGTCGCCGGAGGACGCCGGCCGCGCGCGCTCGCCGGAGCATGTGCAGTGGTCGGACACGGCCCGAGCTGGCCTGTGAGATGCAATGACCACCTCGGACGAGGATGGATGTTCCATCGTGGTTGGAGGTGAAGCCATGATCTCGCATCTCGCAGCAGGTCTCTTCGGCTTTTGGCCCATCGTGGTGTTTCCGATATTCGAGGCCGATCCACCCGACGCCGGCGGCGGCGGCTCGCAGGTCGCCGGCGTCGACGAGCCGGGGGTCGTCGGCGCGCAGGACGAGGGCGCCCTGCGGTATGTCTATTCGATCTCCTGCATCGAGGGCAGCACGGGAAAGAAGAGCTTCAGCACCGCGGACGACTTCTGCAGCGCCCTGCGGGGCGAGCAGGTCTGCTCGGAGAGCGCGGCGCTCTTCGCGCTCCTCCACGGCTGTCCGTGAGGGCGCCGCGGGGCGGCGGGGCCGCGGCTCGCCGCGCTGCACCGGAGAGAGGTCGTCAGTCAAGATCGTCGGATACGATCTCCCGGCGCGCGGCGCGATCACGCGCCCGCGCGGTCGCGCCGCCCGGTCAATCCTCCTCCGATGCCATCGACGCCGCGCGGCGAAGGTACAAACCCTTGACATCGGGGGTTGGCCTTGCTCTTCCTAGCGGGCGCGGACCTCCATTGCCAGGTCGCGTGCCTCGGAGGCTCAGATCGTGACGAATCTCTACCTCGTCCGGCACGGAGAAGCGCGGGTCAACGTGAACCATATCGTGGGGGGCATGCGCGGCGACACCGGGCTGACGCCGCTCGGCGTCCTCCAGGCGGAGCGGCTGCGCGATCGCCTGGCGGCCACGCGCGAGATCGCGGCCGACGTGCTGATCGCGAGCACGTACCACCGCGCGCGGCAAACGGCGGAGATCATCGCGCCCGCCCTGGGTTTGCCGGTCACGCTCGACGATGACGTCCAGGAGCTCCGCCCCGGCGAGGCGGACGGGCTGCCGGTGGGAGAGGCGATGGTGCGCTACGCGATCGACTTCGAGCGTGAGCCGTACCGCCCGGCGAGCCCTGGAGGAGAGAGCTGGGCGCAGTTCATGCTCCGGGTCTCTGCCGCGCTCGACCGGATCACCCGCGAGCACGAGGGGCGGACGATCGCCGTCGTCACGCACGGTGGCTTCATCGACGTCGCGTTCCTCCATTTCTTCAAGATGAACGCGCTCGCCTTTCCGGCCGCGCACTTCTCCACACGACACACCTCGCTGACCCACTGGCAGCGCCGCCGGCGCTGGGGCCGTGCCGAGGCGTGGCACCTTATTTATTACAATGACAGCGCTCACCTGCGCGACGTGGAGCGGACGGTGCGCATCCCGTGGGCGGAGCTGTCCACGCTGGCCCCGCGGGACGTCGACGAGCCGTCCGGGCCGCCGTCGTCGGAGAGCGGCGAGGGGCGCTAGAGCGGCTCTCGGCCGGGCTGCCTGGCCCCGGGGCGGCGGTTGATGGGGCGACGCGGCACCGAGGTGGGGACTCCACGGGTCGGCGCTCGCGGCGCGGCTTGCGCCGCTGCCTGGAGGCGAGCTACATGACGTGGATGATGGGTCCCGTTCACGCCACCTTCCTCGTCGCCGCGCCCGATCAGCCTGGGCTCGTCGCGCGGCTCGCAGGGTTCTTCTACGATATCGGCCTGAACATCATCGACGCGAGCAATCACACCGATGTGTTCATGGACGAGGGCCCTCGTTTCTACATGCGCCTCGTCGTCGATCTGTCCGGCCTCTCGTCGCCGTCCGCGGTCACCGCCCTGGGCGGCTCGGCCACCCGCAGCGCGATCGAGGCTGCCTTTCGCGAGCTCGCCACGTCGCTCTCGGCGCGCTGGTCGGTCGACTACAGCGATCACATCCCCAAGATGGCGATCCTGGTCACGAAGGATCCGGCGTGCCTCTACGATCTCGTGCTCCGGCAGCGCGCCGGCGAGCTTCGCTGCGAGATCCCGCTTGTCATCTCGAATCATCCCACGCTCGAGTCGGTGGCCGAGAGCTTTCGGATCCCGTTCTTCTGTCTCCCGATCACGCCCGAGACCAAGCGCGAGCAGGAGCGTCAGGTGCTCGAGTTGCTGAAGAGGCACCATGTCGATCTCGTCGTGCTCGCGCGGTACATGCAGATCCTCTCGGAGGAGATGCTCCACGAGGGGCCGCCGGTCATCAACATCCACCACGGCTTCCTGCCTGCCTTCCAGGGGGCGAAGCCGTATCACCAGGCGCACGCGCGCGGGGTGAAGCTCATCGGCGCGACGGCGCATTACGCCACCCGGGATCTCGATCAGGGGCCGATCATCGAGCAGGACGTCGCGCGGGTGAATCACCAGATGGGTCCGGACGAGATGACGCGGGTGGGGCGCGACGTGGAGCGGATCGTCCTCTCCCGCGCCGTCCGGGCGCACCTGGAGCGGCGGGTGATTGTCGAAGGACGCCGCACCATCATTTTCTGAGCGGCGGTTGTCCCCGAGGCGAGGAGAGCCGTGGACAACGCCGTGTCTGAGGAGTGAAAAGCGGGTATGGCTCACCCTGGAACGGCGGAGGGCCCGCGTGGAGGGTGGGGACAGGGCCCCCCTGGGCGACGACCTGGCCCCGCTAGCGCGGCCCTCCGCCCATCAGCCCTCGGGCCTCTTGCCGAAGAGCCACTTCCGCGCCTCCTCGTCGAGCGCCGGGCTCTGGTTCCTGAGCTCGCTCCCGACCGCGAGCCCGCGCTCCACGGCCGGCCGCGCGCGCACCGCCTCGATCCACCGCCTGAGGTTCGGCAGATCGTCGAGCTGCCAGCCGTACATCTCGTGCAGCTTCGCCCAGGGGAAGCTCGCGATGTCCGCGATCGAGTACTCGCCCGCGAGGTACGGCCGATCCGCGAGCCGCTTGTCCATCACGCCGTAGAGCCGGCGCACCTCGTTCGTGTAACGGTCGATCGCGTAGGGGATCTTCTCCTGCGCGTACTGGCGGAAGTGCCCCGCCTGGCCGCTCATCGGGCCGAGGCCGCCCATCTGCCACATGAGCCACTGGATCACCTCGTAGCGCCCGCGCACGTCCGACGGGATGAGCTTGCCGGATTTCTCCGCGAGGTAGAGCAGGATCGCGCCCGACTCGAACACCGAGACCGGCGCCCCGCCGCCCTCCGGATCGTGATCGACGATCGCCGGCATCCGGTTGTTGGGGCTGATGGCGAGGAACTCCGGCTTGAACTGCTCGCCCCGCCCGATGTTGACCGGGATGACCTTGTACGGGAGCCCCAGCTCCTCGAGGAGGATGCTGACCTTCCAGCCGTTCGGGGTGGGCCAGTAATAGAGATCGATCATCGTGCGCCGCCTCCGTGATATGTGCCGCCGAGCCCGGCGGCGTGCCGTCTCGAGCTCCGGTCGGGCAGCGCGCCGTCTTGCCGCGCGCCGGCCTCGCCTGCGCTCCTGTCGCATCGGTGGCACGTCGACCCGCGGAGGGCAACCGGCGAGCGGCGCTCAGCCCGCGGGCCGCGCCCCGTCGACGAGCGCGCGCAGCGCCGCGACGTGCGCTGGCCCCGTCCCGCAGCACCCGCCCACGATCGTGGCGCCCGCCTCGAGCCAGCGGCGCGCGAGCGCCGCGTACCGCGCCGCGGACGCGCTGTCCGTCCCCTCGGGGAAGCCGATCCCCTCGCTCGCCGCGCCCGCGTTCGCGTAGGCCCCGAACGCGACGCCGCTCGCCGCGAGCTGCTCGACGTACGCGAGCGTGCGCGTCGCCGGGGTGCAGTTGACGAGCACGGCCCGCGCGCCGCGGCGGGCGGCCTCGCGCGCGGCGATCCCCATCTCCCCCGGCGACAGGAGATCCGCCCCCGGGCCCGCCGTGAACGCCACCCACGCCTCGACGCCCGTGGCGACCGCCTCCTCGAGCGCCACGAGCGCCTCGCCGGGGTGCGGGAACGTCTCGCAGAGGATCAGATCCACGCCCGCCGACGCGAGCGCCCGCGCGAATTCCCGGTGCTCCTGCCGCGCGTCGGCCGGGCTCAGATCCGGCCGGTAGCAGTCCTCCAGCGGCGCGACGCTCCCGGCGATCCGGTGCCGCGAGCCCACCTCGCGCGCGGCCTCGCGCGCGAGCGAGACCGCGCGCGCCGTGAGCTCGGCCCACGCGGCGCCCGCCTGCCGCCGCCGGGTGCGGAACGTGTTCGCCGTGTGCACCGTCGCGCCCGCGAGCGCGTAGCCCCGGTGGATCGCGCGAACGACCTCGCGGCCGCGCGCGTCGAGCAGGGCCGCCGCGCTCCAGAGCGGCGCCGGCGTCTCGACCCCCCGCGCCGCGAGCTCGGTCCCGACCGGGCCGTCGAGGATCGTGACGCCGGCCCCCGCCGCGATTGCCCCGCACGCTCCCGAGGACCCGTCCTTCATGTAGGCACCGGTATGTCCGCGGCCGGCCCTTTGGGCAAGCCCTGACACCACCTCGGAACTCGACGTATCTCGGCAGGTGAGCCCCACCCGCACAGCGCACCGTCCCGACCACTACGCCGCAGAAAGGACGATGGAATTATCTCTCGGACCGGGAATTTACTTGCCAGACCTGGGGGCCCTGCGGCACCGTTTCAATGAATGCGTCTTCCCCCCATTCCACTCACTCGCGGGAGTCGCGGGGGGTCTACAGTTCGCGTTACTCCTCGGGACGACAGGGTGTGAAGCCCCCGCTGGCCAGCGAGAGGCCAGACGAACGCCGTGTTGAGCCAACAGAAAGGAATGCAAGTCATGATTCGACACTCCATCCGTTCTTCCAGGTCGATCGCCCTCTGTTTTTCGCTCGGCGTCATCGCAGCGGTCGGCATCGCCGGGTGCACCGCGTCAGAGCCGGGGTCGGACGAGCTCCCGGTCGAGCCCAGCGTGCAGCATCAGCGGATCACTCAGGACAAGATCGCCGCCCTGTCGGAGGGGCAGTTCCTGAGCCTCGACCTGTCCGAGAACACGGTCTTCGCCATCGACTACTCGAAGGCGCCGGTCGACTACTCGCGCATCAAGCTCTCCACGCGCGAAGGCAAGGAGGTCCTGCTCGAGACGCAGATGGCCGCGGTGGAGAACGGCGACTACGGCGACTACCCGGCGCCGGTCTTCCGCGAGGCCTCGGACCAGCGGTTCCGCATCGCGTCGGACCCGGCGTACTTCGGCGTGCTGACGCAGAGCGAGCTCGACCAGCTCAAGGTCGACGGCTACTTCTACTCGGAGACGCCCCCGCCGGCGCCGCAGTCCCGCCCGCAGAGCGACGACGGCTGCGTGCACGCGGTCTGCGAGATCTGCGTCGACAACGACACCGGCGGGTCGCCCGTGACCTGGGAGCAGGGCACCTACACCTGCTACCTGGTCGAGCACACGTGGTGCTGAGCCGCGCCTGACGATGGCCTCTCCCCCCTCCCGCTCAGGACATCGTTGATGCGATCGCTCTCGGTCTGGTGCGGTGCGCTGCTCGCCCTCTCGGGCGCGGCCTGCGCCGAGGACGACGGTCCGGTGCTCGCGAGCGGCCTCCCGAGGCCGCTCGCGGGCGTCTACTTCGACTTCGGCCCGGCGCCGACGGACGAGCGCTTCCGCGCGCTGATCTCGTTCCCGACCCGGGACGTCGAGGCGCTCGAGCGCACGATCGACGACATCTACGACCCCACGAGCCCGAGCTTCCGGCAGTACATGTCGGTCGAGACCTGGATGGAGCGCCACGCCCCCGACGAGAGCGACATCGCGACCGTCGAGGGGTGGCTCGTCGAGCAGGGGATGGAGATCACGCGCCGGGCCACGAACCGGCTGCTCCTCGAGTTCACGGGCACGGTGGAGCAGTTCAACGACGCGTTCGACGTCGAGCTCCGCGACTTCGAGCGCGAGAACCCGTCGGCCGGCGGCGCGCCGCTCCGCACGTACGGCGCGCTCTCGCCGCTCAGGCCGCCGCAGAAGATCATCGACCTCGCGGCGGGCGTGGCCGCGGTCGAGATCCCCGCGGACACGGCGCCGCTGGCGCAGGAGGGCGGCTCGATCGAGACGACCCCCCCGGAGGACGTGCAGGCGGGGTTCACGCCCGCGCAGATCGCGCGCGCCTACGCGATCGACGCGCTCCACGACGAGGAGGAGACCGTGGACGACGGGGTCGACGGGTTCCGCGGGCAGGGCGTGAAGCTCGGCGTCGTGGCGGGGGCGACCTTCAAGATCAAGGACCTCCAGTCGTTCTGGCGGTCGTTCGGCATCTCCCGCGACAACCCCAAGGTCGTCGTCACGGCGGATCCGATCTCGACGCGCTACGTGGAGACCACGCTGGACACGCAGTGGGCGGGCGCGATGGCCCCGAAGGCCGATCTCGTCGTCTACGAGGGGCCCGACGCGCGCACCCTCTCGATCCTCTACGCGTGGAACGAGGCGATCGCGGCGGGCGAGGTGTCGGTGCTCTCGACGTCGTTCGCGCACCGCGAGGAGACCGAGGCGGAGCCGATCCGGCAGCAGTACCACGCGTCCGCGCGGATGGGCGCGGCGCTGGGGATGACGATCGTCGTGGCGAGCGGCGACTCGAGCCGGCCCGACGTGCCGTCGTCGAGCCCCTACGTCACGTGCGTCGGCGGGACGCTGCTCGAGCTCGGCGCCGACGGCGAGGTCGAGCGCGAGGCGGCGTGGAGCGGCTCGGGCTCGGGCCGGTCCCGCTCCTTCACGACGCCCTGGTGGCAGGAGGACGTCGTGAAGGACGCGCAGGGCAGGCGCGCCGTCTCCGATGTGGCGCTGAACGCGTCGCCGGACGCCAGCTACTGGCTCTACTACCTGGGCAAGTGGGAGCGGCGCGGCGGCACCTCGTTCGCGGCGCCGGTGTTCGCCGGGATGATGGCGTCGGTGAACAGCCGCCGCCTCGCGGAGGGCAAGCCCGTCGCGGGCTGGCTGAACCCGGCGCTCTACCTGATGCCGGAGGTGCAGGCGGCCTTCCGCGACATCACGGCGGGCAAGACCCCGGAGGGGTTCAGCGCCGGCCCTGGCTGGGACTATCCGACCGGCTGGGGCGCTCCGCTCGCGGACGAGCTCGCGGCGGCGCTCCCCTAGAGCGACAAACGGGTTGAAACCCCCTGAAACGTGCAGAAATTCGAACCGCCAAGGCGCCATGGACGCCAAGAATCGATTCTCTCCTTGGCGTCCATGGCGCCTTGGCGGTTGATCTCTCGCTTGTTCAGCGTGATCGGTGCTCTAGCGCCGCCGCGAGGCTTGCGATCGCCGGGGCGAGCGTCTACCCCATCGAGCGATGCGTCCGCGAAGCAGCGCTCCGCGATCGAGCTCCCCTGCGGCATGCGAAGACCGGCATCGCGCCCTCGCGCCAGGGCGGAGCGGACGTCGCTCGCCCCTCGCCCCGATCGCCCGGATGCCCCTGCTCGTGCTCCTACTCACGGGAGGGGCCGCCTGCGTGCCGGACGTCGGGCCGGTCGAGCCGGCGCAGTGCGAGACCGTCGGCGAGCAGCGATGCGCGGGCGACCGGCTGGAGGTCTGCGACGCGAACTGGCAATGGCAGGTCGACGCGTCGTGCCCGTTCTGCCTCGACGGCGCGTGCCTCACGGCGCCTCGGCCGCGCTGCGTGGGGCTCCCCGCGACGTGCGGCCCTGACGGCGACGAGGATTGCTGCGCGACGCTGCCGGTCCCGGGGGGCGAGTTCGATCGCTACAACGATCCGGCGCTCCACGTGACCTTGACCAGCGACTTCGCCCTGGATCGGTTCGAGGTGACGGTGGGCCGCTTCCGGGGCTTCGTCGCGAGCTACACCGGCGAGCCGCCGGAGGAGGGGGCGGGCGCGCACCCGCGGGTGCCGGGCAGCGGGTGGGACCCCGCGTGGAACGACGATCTGCCCGAGGACGCGGAGGCGCTGAAGAAGGCGCTCCTGTGCGGGCAGGTGAGCGCCGGCCTGTGGACCGACGAGCCTGGCGAGAACGAGGACAAGCCGATCAACTGCGTCCGGTGGGTGGTCGCCTTCGCGTTCTGCGCGTGGGACGGCGGCTACCTGCCGACGGAGGCGGAGTGGCTCCGCGCGGCGGGGGGGACCGCGCAGAGCCTCTATCCGTGGGGAGGGGAGGACCTGCCGCCCGACGACCGCGCCGTGTTCGGCTGCCGGGGAGACGGCGCTCCCTCGCCGGACTGCTCGGACGAGGACATCCCGCGGGTCGGCTCGTTCTCGCCGGGCGGAGACGGAGAGTGGGGGCACGCCGACCTCGTGGGGAGCATGAACGAGTGGGCGCTCGACGTTCGCGGCGATCTCCCCGCCGAGTGTACGGACTGCGCCAGCCTCGACGCGACGGCGCCCATCTACCGGATCCGCTCCGGCGGGCACTGGCGCGCCGGCGCGGGGGAGCTGAAGCTGGATCCCGGGAACCGCGTTGGCGTCAACCAGTCCTATCAGTACGACGATCTCGGGATCCGGTGCGCGAGGGAGCTCCCGTGAGCCACCGCCGCCCGCGGTGATCACCGTCACGCGGGGCCGCGGGAGCGCGCCCGGACGGGTAGCGCTGGGCGGGAAGAGGGGTTAACGTCGGCGCATGATCGATCCGGAGCGGTCCACCGGCGACGTCGAGCGCGCGAGGTCGGGCGACGCCGTCGCGACGCTCGTCGCGGGGTACGGCGACTTCCTCCGCTTCGTGGAGCGCAGGGTGGGCAGCCAGGCCGTGGCGGAGGACATCCTTCAGGAGGCGTTCGCGCGCGGCATCGACCGCATCGGCGAGCTGCGCAGCGACGAGTCGGTCACGGCCTGGTTCTACCGCACGCTCCGGAACGCCGTGGTGGATCACTTCCGTCGCCGCGGCGCGTCGGAGCGCGCGATGGCGGCGCTCTCGGCCGAGCTCGACGAGGCCGTGCCGCCCGACGCCGAGGCGCGGCGCGGCGCGGCGTGCCAGTGCGTCCGGGGGCTCGTCGGCGTCCTGAAGCCCGAGTACGCCGTCGCGCTCCAGCGCGTGGAGGTCGACGGGGTCTCCGTCCAGGCGTTCGCCGAGGAGGCCTCGATCACGGCGAACAACGCGGCGGTGCGGCTCTTCCGCGCGCGCGAGGCGCTTCGCAAGCGCGTCGCCGCGACGTGCGGCGCCTGCGCCGACGAGGGCTGCGTCGACTGCTCCTGCGGGCCGCTCCCCGCGGGCGGGATACGCGAGCCCACTGGCTGCGGGGCACGCGAGCCCACCGGCCGCGGGGCACGCGAGCCCACCGGCCGCGGGGCACGCGACCCAGGGCGCTGACCCTCCCGGCAGCCGGGGAGGGCGCTGACCGCCCCCGGCAGCGGGGGTGAGCCCTCCAGCAGACTGAGCCGTTGCCTCGCCCTGGCGGCGCAGGCGCGGTCCGGGCGGGTGTAATGCCTCCGGATCGCGCGCGTCAGCCGGTTACCGACCCTCGAACGAAGGGGTTCGAGGGTCATGACGCGTCTCTTGGTGTTCTCGGGTTTGTCTGTCGTCATCTCGCCTCACAGGCGATCGCACTGCCCCACGCGGAGTGGCTTCCATGAACTCATCTCTCCTCGCAGGACGGCTGGACCGTCCGCTGACGTTGGTCATCGCTGCCGTCGCGCTCGCCGGGTGCGCGCCGCGCAGCGTCCCTGTGCCCTTCCCCGCGTCGACCGCCGCCTCGCCCGAGGCCGCGGAGGCGCCCTCGCCGCGGATCGGCGTCGCCCTGTCGGAGGATCCTCCTCTGCCCGGGGAGCCCACCGCGGGCTGGGTCGGGCTCGAGCCGGCGCCTGGGGGGGGCGCCGACCCGCACCAGCACCACCATCACCACCATCACGGCGGCGCGCCGGCCAAGGACGAAGGCCCCGCGCCGGCCGAGGCACCGGAGCCGGCCCATGCGCACTGAACGCTGGCGATCGCGCGCGCTCGTGGCGAGCCTCGCGCTCCTCTTTGCGGCGGGCTGCGCCGCCCCGTCCGCGACCGCGGATCTCGCCCGGATCCGCGACCTCTCCTCCGCCGAGCTCCCGGAGAGCGCGGCGGCGGAGGAGGACCTCGACCCGGGGGCGGCCGACGCGCGGGCGATCTCCGAGCAGCTCCGCCGGCCGCTCACGGTCGACGCCGCGGTGCGCGTCGCGCTGCTCAACAACCGCGCGCTGCGCGCCGCGCTCAAGGAGGTCGGCGTCGCCCGGGGCAACCTCGCGCAGGCGGGCGCGCTGCCGAACCCCGAGCTCGAGCTCGAGATCACGCCGCAGCAGGAGGGGCTCGAGCACGCGCACGTCGGGCTGTCGGCCGAGATCGACCTGACCGCGGCCATCCTGGCGCCGCTCCACGAGCGGGCGGCGAGATCGGAGCACGAGGCGGCGCGGTACCGCTCGGCCGGCGAGGTCGTGGAGCTCGGCTACCGGGTGCGCGCCGCGTTCTACGCGGTGCAGGCGGCGCAGCAGCGGCTCGTCATCGCGAACCGCGCGGTCGACGCGTTCGCGGCGGCCCGCGACGCCGCCCGCGCGCTCTTCGAGGCGGGCAACGTGCCGGAGCTCGACGTGGCGACCCAGGAGGCGGGCTACGAGGAGGCGCGCGTCACGGCCGCGCAGATGGAGCTCGAGCTCCTCGAGCGGCGCGAGCGGCTGCAGCGGCTGCTCGGGCTCTCCGGCGCGGCGACCGCCTGGACCATCGAGGCCGCGATCCCGGAGGCGCCCGAGGCGCTGGCGACGCCGTCGCGCGCGGAGGCGCGGGCGATCCGGGCGAGCCTCGAGCTCGCGGATCTGCGCCGTCGCCTCGAGGCGGCGGCGCGCCGGGCCGGGGCGCTGCGGGCGGGCGGCTGGCTGCCGGACATGTCGGTCGGCGTGCACGGCGAGCGGGAGCTCGGGGCGAGCGACGAGGCGCACGCGCACCCGTGGGTGATCGGCGCCGGGGTCACGCTCTCGCTCCCGATCTTCAACCGGCAGCAGGGCGCCGTGGCGGCGCAGACCGCGGCGTTCGACAGCCTCCTCGAGCGCTACCACGGGCTCGCCGTCGATCTGCGGTCGGCGGCGCGCGAGGCGCGTAGCCGCCTGGCCTCCGCGCACGCGCGGGCCCGGCACTATCGGCGCGTCATCCTCCCGGCCCGCAAGCGGGTCCTGGAGCAGACGCTGCTCCAGTACAACGCGATGCACGTCGGCGTGTTCGAGCTCCTCGCGGCGCGGCGCGCGGAGCTCGACGCCGAGCTCGCCGCGGTCGAGACGCTGCGCGAGTTCTGGACGGCGAAGGCCGCGTTCGACGCGCTGCTCGCGGGGCGGCGCGTCGAGGCGCAGCGGGCGGAGGCGCCCGCCGCGATGCACACGGGGGCCCCGGGGGCCGACGAAGGAGGGCATTGAGATGGATCGACGCTCATTCATCCACGTGGGCGGCCTGGCCGCCGGGGTCGCCCTGATCTCGCGCGGGGTCGCGCACGCGCAGCAGGGCCCGGGCGCGGCGACCGCGGGGCCCCGGAGGGCCGCGGCGCCCGGCGGGCAGCCTGCGGTGGTGACGCCGAACGGCAGCACGCTCCCGCTCCGGGTGGTCGACGGCGTGAAGGTGGGCCACCTCGTCGCGGGGCCGCTCGAGCACGAGTTCGCGCCGGGCCTCTCGTGCGAGGTGTGGGGCTACAACGGGAGCACGCCCGGGCCGACCATCGAGGCGGTCGAGGGCGATCGCCTGCGCATCTACGTGACGAACGCCCTGCCCGAGCCGACCACGGTGCACTGGCACGGCCTCGTGCTGCCGAACGGCATGGATGGGGTCGCCGGGCTCACCCAGCGTCCGATCCCGCCCGGAGAGACGTACGTTTACGAGTTCGTCGTCCGGCACCCGGGGACGTACATGTATCACTCGCATTATGACGAGATGACGCAGATCGCGCTCGGCGCGGTGGGGATGTTCGTGGTGCACCCGAGGCGGCCCCGGGGGCCGCGCGTGGATCGGGACTTCGTGCTCATGACGCAGGAGTGGAAGATCAACGCGGGGGCGCGGCGGCCGGACCCGAACGCGATGAGCGATTTCAACGTCCTCACGTTCAACGGCAAGGCGTTCCCGGCGGCGGCGCCGCTGCTCGTCGGCCGCGGCGAGCGCGTGCGGATCCGGCTCGGGAACCTCGGCCCGATGGATCACCACCCGATTCACCTGCACGGCCTGTGGTTCCACATGACGGCGACGGACGGCGGGTATGTCCCCGAGTCTGCGCAGTACCCGGAGACCACGGTCCTGGTGCCGGTGGGCGGCACGCGCGTCATCGAGTTCGTCCCCGAGGAGCTGGGGGACTGGGCGATGCATTGCCACATGACGCATCACACGATGATGCAGATGGGGCACGGTTTGCCGAACATGGTCGGGGTCGACACCCGCACGCTGGATCAGCGCATGAGGCGCGTGATGCCCGAGTACATGACGATGGGGACCACGGGCATGGGCGGGATGGGGGAGATGCAGATGCCGATTCCGGCGAACAGCCTGCCGATGCGCGGGGGACCCGGGCCGTTCTCGTACATCGACATGGGCGGGATGTTCACGGTGCTGAAGGTCCGCGAGGAGCCGGACAAGGCGGATCCGGGCGGGTGGTACACGCACCCGGAGGGCACGGTGGCGGGGCCGGCGAGCGCCGAGAAGATGCGGGCGGACGGCATCGACCCGGCGGCGGGCAAGAAGGCCGGGGGGTGAGCCGGCGGGGCGCTGGCCGACGGGGCGCGCCGGGGATGCGGTAGCTCCGGGCTGGAGGGCGGGTCCCCCCGGGTCCCCCGCCCTGGGCCATGCCAGCCCGTCCTGGAGGGGCCAGCGCCGCGCGCTCTTCCCTCGATCCGCGCCCGATCTGTGCCGGATCGGCTGGAGCTGTGCCACTCGAGGGGGGTCCGGCACGGGCTCAACCGCAATGCATTGCGACACACCGGGGTCCGGACCCCTCGAGATCGCTCTGCGGAGCGACTTTTCGTGCAATCTTGTGCCAAAAATCGTTCGGGAGAGCGGATTTTTGTGCCATTCAACCGCCGGAAGGGCTCGATTTTGCGCCACGAGGGGGGTCGGAACCCCTCCGGGGCGCTCTGTCGAGCGTTCCGGAGGGTCCGGGACCCCCTCGGGAGCGCTTTGTAGAGCGCGCGCGGGGGGACGGGACCCCCTCCGGGGCGCACAGCAGAGCGCGCGCGGGGGGACGGGCCCCCTCTGGCGCGCACGGGCATCGCGGGCTCAGGCCGGGACGAGCTCGACGAGCGTGATCTCCGGCGGGCAGTTGATGCGCACCGGCAGCCAGCCGCCGGCGCCGGCGTTGACGTAGAGGCGCCGGCCGCGGTGCTCGAACAGGCCGTTGTGGTAGCGCCCCGCGGGCAACATCGGGGTGAGGGGATACTCGCCGATCCGGCCGAGGGAGATCTGCCCCCCGTGCGTGTGCCCGGAGAGCATCAGATCGAAGGGCAGCTCGCGCGCCGCGACGAACGTGCCCGGGTGGTGGCTGAGCAGGACGCGCGGCGCGCCGTCGTCCCGCATCTGGCCGAGGGCGCGCTGCAGGCCGTCGCGCGTCGGGCGGCGGGCGGGCTGCCCGGGCCGCGCGCGGCTGGGATAGTCGATGGCGCCCATCCACAGGCGATCTCCGCCGAGGCGGATCTCCCGCGCCTCGTCGACGAGCACCTGGGCGCCGGCTTCCTCGAGGCCCCTCACGATCGCCCCGACGCTGGCCGAGCGGGCGGCGATGTACTCGTGGTTTCCCATGCAGAACACGAGCTGCCCGCGAACCGGGCGCAGCCCGCGCAGGAACCGCGCGGACAGCTCGAGCTGGGAGACGTGATTGTCGAGCAGATCGCCGGTGACCACGTGGATGTCGGCGCGGATCGCGTTCATGGCGTCGCGGATCTCGTCGAGCCGCTCCGCGTCCATGTAGCTGCCGACGTGCACGTCGCTGATCTGCGCGATGGTGACGCCGTGCAGGTTCGTCAGCTCGCGCCGCACGGGCAGCGCGATCCTCATGACGACCGGCATCTTTCGCGCGGCGAGCACGCCGCCCATCGACACGGCGACCGCCGCCACGGGCAGCGCCCACGTCGTGGCGGCGACGAGGCGACGGCGGCCCTCGTCGACGATCTCCGGCGCCGGCCGGGCGTCGACCGCGAGGGCGGCCTGCGGCCCGGGGTCGCCGTGCGGCGGGGCCTCGGGGATCTCGGGGGCGCCCGGCGCCGGCGCGGCCGGGGTCGGCGTGGCCGGGGCCGGCCGGCGCCGGCGGAGCGCGCCGAGGGCCGCGCGCGCGGCGGCGGCGATGCCGTAGAGCAGCCCGTACACGAGCAGGCTCATCTGCGCGCCGAAGGAGAGCAACGACAGCGCGTCGGGCGCGTGGCGCTGGAGCGCGCGCAGCCCCGAGAAGCTCGCGATGGCCATGAGCAGCGCCGGGGGCGCGAGCAGGAGGAACCCTGCCGCGCAGAGCGCGTCGATCAGCGCGCCGTGCCGCGGGAACGACGCCCGGAGTCGCCGCCGGATGAAGAGGCCGAGGAGCCCGTTGACGAGCGTGACGACCAGTCCGCCGAGCTGGAACACGCGCTCGAAAGTAGCACTCCACAGCTCCCGTGTCCGGGGTCCGCGCGGTCGCCGCGGCGGACACACACGCGCGGTCACGCAGCCACACGTCCGACGAACTTTTGGGCGAATTTCCTGGCGTTTTTCGCGGATCCGCGGCGGTCCACGCCTTGCCATGAGAGCGCGGAGGACAGCGCGGAGACCGGAGCGCAGGGAGGGGACGCCCCGGATCGCGGAGGAGGATGGCGATGGCTACGAACATGGGTCGATGGAGGATGGTTCTGGCGCTCTGCACGGTCACGCTCGCGGGCTGCAGTGAGCGTCATGACACGCAGCCACCGGCGCCTGCCGCCGTCGCGAGCCCGCCACCGGCGCCCTGCTCCGAGCCGGCCGCCGCGGCACCGGCAGCGCCGGTGCCCTCGCCGGCCGCGACGATGGCGGCGCCCTCGCCGGCCGCGACGATGGCGGCGCCCTCGCCGGCCGCGCGCGCCGCGGCGAGCACGAGGAGCAAGGGGGCCAAGGAGGGGAAGAAGGGGAAAGCGGAGCTCACGGTGAAGCGGCTCGTGGTCGCCGAGGGCGTGGAGAACCGTGAGCCGGTGGAGCCGGGGACGACGTTCAGCGTGCCGGCGACGGAGCGAATCTATGCGTTCGTGGAGCTCGAGAATCGGGGCGAGTCGGCGGGGGAGGTCACCGTGGAGTTCGTTCCGCCCGACGGCGGGGAGCCCGTCGGCAACGTGACGCTCGGGGTCGGGGTCTCGCCGAGGTGGAGGACGTGGGCGTTCACGCGCGGGGCTCGCAAGGTGGGGGAGTGGACGGCGCTCGTGCGATCCGAGACGGGCGAGGTGCTCGCGAGCGCGCCGTTCGAGGTGACGCTGTAGCGGGGGCGAGGTAGAGGACGAGCCGCAGATTCGTCCCGCAGCGGCGCTAGCTACCCGCTCCTTCGCCGCTCACCTCCGCCCGGACGGAGATCTCCCTCGCCTCCAGCCCCTCCAGCGCCGCCTCGCCGGAGAGCGCCTCCAGGCTCCCGCGCGCGCCGCGGAGATACCCGTTGAAGAACGCGGCGAGGTACCCCATCGCCATCGCCTGCTGCTCGCGCCGCGGGACCTCGGCCTCCTCGTCGAGCGGCTCGGCGAGGCCGAGCGACGTCGTGTAGCCGAAGTGGTTCGCGCCCGGCAGGGTCACGAGGTGCTTCGGCGCGCGCGCGCGCTCGTAGAGCGCCGCCGGGCAGGCGGCGGCGATGGGGTCGGCGGTGCCGCGGACGACGAGCACGGGGCGAGGCGCGAGCGCGTCGACGGCCAGGGGCGGAGCGCGCCCGGGATCGCCCGCCGGCGCAGCCCGCTCGCCCGCAGGCGCGAGCAGCGCGAGGGCGCGGACCTGGAACGGGCTCGCGGCGTCGAGCGACAGCGCCAGGGCGGCCTGCGCGCCGAGCCCGTGACCGAGCAGGCCCACCCGGTCGAAGTCGGCCAGGAGCGGGCCCCGCGACCCGGCCCGGAGGTGCGAGAGCGCGTCCCGGAGCACCGCGGCGCGCCGCTGGGGCGCGTCGTCGGGCGTGAGCCACGAGAGATCCGGCGCGATCACGACGAAGCCCCAGCGCGCGAGGTGCGCCATGATGCCGGCGAGCTGGCGGTAGTCCTGCCCGGGATCCACGGCCGCCCCGGGCCTGACCACGCTCGTGCGGAGCCGCCGCTCGTGGCCGAGCGCGATGACCGGGAACGGGCCTCCCGGCGAGAGCGGCGCCTCCTCGCCGTCCGCGGACGCAGGGTAGTAGAGCAGCGCGGCGGCCCGCGCAGGGCAGCGGTAGAGATCGCCCTGGAACGCCCACATCCCCGGGTAACAGGCCTCCGCCGACAGCGAGATCGCGCTGATGCGCCGGAACCCCGCCCGGTGCGGCCCGCTGCGCAGCCGAGGCGCCGCGCCGGCGGGGATCGGCGCGGGCGGGCACGACGAGGCAGAGGCGGGCGGGCGCGATGGCCTGGCGGGCGCGGCCGGCGCGTAGGACGGCCTGGCGGCCGCGGCTGGCGGGTGCGACGGCGCCGCGGCCGCAGCCGGCTGGGGCGACGAGGTGATGGCCGGCGGGCGCGGGGCCTCCGCAAAGGGCGTGGCCGCGGGAGGGGAACCGCCGCGGATCGCCCCGCGCCGCGACCAGTGCTCGCCGTCACGCACCAGGTGGATCACCTGCCCCGCGGCGCGCACCACGAGATCGATCCGCCCGGACGGCTGGCTCTCGACCGCCGCCACCGCCTCGCAGCGGCCCAGATCCGTGGCGAACACCGTCGGTCCGCGAAAGCGCGCCCCGCGCGCGTCGTCGCCGCGAACCCACCGGGCGAGCCCCACGCCCGCGAGCGGCGAGAAGAGCTCCAGGATCACCCCTTCGCCGGGGGCGCCCCGGCCCGAGGAGGCCTGGAGGAGCGCCGGCGCCCCCGCGACCCCGGAGACCACCTCCTCGGGGCCCTGCCACGCAGCGCCCGCGCCGGGAGAGCGCCAGAAGAACACCACGCGATCCC
Source organism: Sorangium sp. So ce1036 (assembly GCF_051369805.1). Lineage (NCBI taxonomy): Bacteria > Pseudomonadati > Myxococcota > Polyangiales > Polyangiaceae > Sorangium > Sorangium sp. So ce1036. The sequence goes on along the minus strand of NZ_JBBMOX010000001.1, from coordinate 8,985,441 downwards.
CGAGGCGCGCGACGACCTCCAGGTCCCCCGGCGCGGCGCCCCGGCGCTGGGTCATCGCGACGGCGTCGACCCGCCCGAGGTCCGCGCCGAAGATCGTCGGGCCGCGCCAGCCGAGCTCCGCCGTGTCGTTGTCGCGGTGATAATGCGCGATCCCGCCGCCCGCGTGAGGGACCACGAGCTCGAAGTTGCCCCTCCCCCCGAACCCGCCCTGGATCAGGGCAGGATCGCCCGCGGCCCCCTCTCCGAAGAAGCGCGGCTCGCTCCACGTCGGCTCGCGCTCCGGCGCGCACCAGAACGCCGCCAGCCGATCGCCGACGCGCGCCACCGCCTCGAGGTGGCCGGGATCGCCGAAGTTGCTCTGGATCAGCGAGGCCGCGCCGACAGGGCCGAGACCTCCGGCGAACGTCGCCGCGAGGCGAAAGGGGCCTGCCGGGTCCTCTCGGCGGTGGTGCTCGATGCCGAACGGCGCCTCCGCCGCGGGCACGACGAGCTCGAGCGTGCCGCGCGAGGCGCATTGCAGGAAGAAGCCGCTGGTCGTGGTGGGCATGACTGTGCTTACCGAAAGCTACGCCAGGGGAAAACCCGGCAAAATTCCGGTCAGTCCGGGAACAGAGGGCGAGGATCAGCAGGACCGTCTGGAGGTCGAGCTCTTCGAGTGTACGCGTGACGCGGTCATCGTACCCGCCGCGCGAGAGGCCGAAGAGCTTCAGAGCGCCGAACAAAACCGGACCGAGCCAGGCGGCCGAGGGGAGCAACGACGCGACGCGCCCCCCCTCTGCCGCCTGGAGACAGGAGGTTTTTGAGAGGCGCTCTTCGCTAGACAGACCTGGTCCGGTGGCTTGGGTTCGCGAATCGACTGATCGTTGGGCCGGTGTGCCACGGAGGGGGCATGATGGCCGCCCTGCTCCGCCATGGCGCCGCCACCCTCTGAGCTGGAGCTCTTCCCGCGTTTTCCCGTCGTTTCGCGTCGGTATGGGGCGTGCTCAAGGCCGCTGTCATGCCGACGCTCGAGCACAACGCCCTCGTCGAGATGTTCCGTGAGCGCCCGGAGCTCGCGCCCCATGTCCTCGCGACGCTCTTCCATGTCGAGGTGCCGCCGCACGCCTCGGTTTCGGTGGTCGAGTCGTCGCTCGACCAGCTCATCCCGGCGGAGCTCCGCGCGGACCTGGTGCTCGAGCTGCGCGACGCGAACGGCAAGCTCGTGCTGGCGATCGTCCTCGAGGTCCAGCGCGACGTGGATCCGGACAAGAAGTTCTCGTGGCCGATGTACGTCACGGGCGTGCGCGCCAGGAAGCGCTGCGCCACGGTCGTCCTCGTGGTCGCGCCGGACGCCGGCGTGGCCGCCTGGGCGGCGGAGAGCATCGACCTCGGCCTGGGCCTCGGCACCGTCACGCCGCTGGTGCTCGGTCCAGCCGTCGTCCCCGAGATCACCGACCCGGCCGACGCCGAGAAGGAGACGGAGCTCGCCGTGCTGTCGGCGGTGGCGCACGGCAACGGGCCGAACGGGCTCACCGTGCTCCAGGCGGCGCTCGCGGCCCTGGGCCGGCTCGACCAGGAACACGCGATGGTCTATTTTCAGCTCATCTGGGACGGGTTGCGCAAACCCATGCAGCAGGCTCTGGAGGCGTTGGTCATGGAACGGCAGATCGAAGGCGCGGCGACTCTCCCCCCGTTCGTGCAGCGGCTCATCGATCGCGGCAAGCTCGAGGGCATGAGAGAGGGCATGCGTGAGGGCAAGCGTGAAGGCATGCGTGAGGGCAAGCGCGAAGGCATGCGTGAGGGCAAGCTCGAGGGCATGCGTGAGGGCGAGCTCAAGGGCAAGAAGGAAACCCTCCTGCGGCTGCTTGCGCGCGCAGGGATCGTGCTCGCCGAGAACGAGAGCGCGCGCGTCCAGGCATGCTCGGACATCGCGACCCTCGACCGCTGGATCGATAATGTCCTCGGGGCGAAGACGGCTTCCGAAGTGCTCTCCTGACGGGTGGCCGAGGCGGCCCAGCGAAATAGCGTTTTCGGCGGAGGAGCTCGTGGGCCGGAAGGGGCATGGTCTTGAGCCGATGATCCCGTGAGGTCGACCTCCTCGCCGCCCTGCGCGGCGAGCTTCCAGTCCCCGACGCCCATGCGAAGGAGGAGCGCGCACGCCAGCGTGCCCCACCCCCCCGGCGCCGGCGAGGACGCCGCGCGTCAGCGCGCCTACCGCAGCATCTCCTGGAGCCTCTCGCCCGTCGCCGCAGCGAGCCCCCGGGCGAGCGCCCGCGGATCGAGCTCGACCGCGATCGCCACGGCGTCGGGCGCGTGCGTGGCGAGCGGCGGCTCGACCGGCGCGTCGAGCCCGAGCAGGTGGCCGAACGAGCCGTGCGCGAGCTCGTTCCAGGCCGCGAGCAGCTCCTCCGAGGCGGCCTCACCGCTCGCCGAGAAGTCGCCCGCCACCGCGATCGCCAGCGCGATGCCCTCGCGCGCGCTCGGCCTCGCGGCCGCGCCGACGGCCGTCGCCGCGGCGAGCAGCCCCCGCGCGCCGCGCGCGAGCTCCCCCTCGAACGGGCCGCGCGCGAACGCGCGCAACGGCGCCGGGCCGAAGCGGGCCTCGAGCGCGGCCAGCGGGCCGCCCGAGAGCGCCGTGGGCGAGCGCCGGAGGCGGCCGAGCGCGTACAGCGACGCGATGCGCGCCGGCCCGCGCCCGGGGCTGCCGCCGTCCTGCAGCCCGACCACCTCGCGGCCGAGCAGCACCAGCGTGTGCGGCGCCTTGCCGATGTCGCCCGACAGGCGCACGAGGTCGGGGCGGTCCACGGCGCGCCGCTCCCGGCCCGTGAGGCGGCGCCGGAACAGGCGCTCGATGGTGCGCGGATCCCCGCTGTGACGCGCCACGTGGAACGTGACGTCGCCGGCCGCGCCCGCGTAGGACGCGATCGCGGCCTCGCGCACCTGCCGCAGATCGATGCCCGTGGCGCGCGCGTGCCGGGCCAGGTTCTCCTCGGGCGCCACGAGCGCTATCCACGGGATGAGCCACGGCACCGCCGCGATCTCGCGGGGCCGGGCGAGGATCAGCCACCGGAGCCCCGCCTGCGGCAGGAGGCGCGTGAGGTCCGCCGTGTCGAGCGGCGGCAGCGGCGGGCTCGGCCGGGCGGCAGGCGGCGGCGCGCCGCCGCACGCGGGCAGCGCGAGGCCGAGGGCGCAGGAGAGGAGGCCGAAGACCACGCCGCGCCGGCGCGGCCCGCGCCCGGGCGCCTCAGTCAACGACGATGTGGGCGAAGCGGCGGTTCTTCGAGCCGACGCGGACCAGGTAACGCTTGCCACGCTCGAGCTTGAGCTGCTCGTCCTTGATCACCTCGCCGTCGAGGTGCACGGCGCCCCCCTTCACGAGGCGGATCGCCTCGGAGGTCGACCTCGCGAGCCCGGCCAGCGCGAGCGCCTTGCCGATGGGGATGGCGTCGCGCTCGCTCGCGACGCGCAGCTCCTCGATGACCTCGGGCAGGCCGCCGGCCGCGACGCTGCGGCGCCGCTCGAGCGCGGCGCGCGCGTCCTCGGCGGAGTGGAAGCGCGTGACGATCTCCTGCGCGAAGAGCTCCTTCACCTCGATGACGCTCTGCTCGCCGCGGAGGACCGCCCCCCGCATCCGCGCGACCTCCTCGGGCGGGCGCGACGAGAGGAGCTCCATGTACCGCCAGATGACGCCGTCATCGACGAGCATCAGCTTCTGCAGCATGTCGAACGGCGGCTCGGTGATGCCGACGTAGTTGTCGGCGCTCTTCGACATCTTGGCGCCGACGACCTTGCCGTCCTCGACGCGGGCGTTGGTGCCCTCGAGGAGCGGCATCGTCATGACCATCTGGGCGCGCTTGCCGTAGCGGGGCATCAGGTCGCGCGCCACGAGCAGGTTGAAGAGCTGGTCGGTGCCGCCGAGCTCGATGTCGGCCTCGAGCACGACCGAGTCGTAGGCCTGGAGGAGCGGGTACATGAACTCGTGCACGTAGATGGGCCGCGCCTCGGCGTAGCGCTTCGCGAAGTCGTCGCGCTCGAGCATGCGCGCGACCGTGTACTTCGCGCAGAGCTCGATCATCTGCGTCGGATCGAGCTTGTTCAGCCACTCGGAGTTGTAGCGGACCTCGGTCGCCGTCCGGTCGAGGACCTTGAACGCCTGGGCCTGGTAGGTCTCCGCCGCGGCGACGACCTCCTCGCGCGAGAGCCGCGGGCGCAGCTCGTTCTTGCCGGTCGGGTCGCCGACCATCGCCGTGAAGTCGCCGACCACGAAGACGACCTTGTGCCCGAATTCCTGGAACTCGCGCATCTTCTGCATCACCACGGTGTGGCCGAGGTGGAGATCCGGGCGGGTCGGGTCGAAGCCGGCCTTCACGCGCAGCGGCTTGCCTTCGCGGAGGCGCTCCTCCAGCTCGGCGCGGACGTGGAGGTCAACGACACCCTTGCAGAGAATCTCGAGCTGACGTTCGGCGGGGACCATGGGGCCCCGCTTCTACCGCGCGGCGGGATCGCCCGCCAGGGGGGCGATGGCCCCGCGGCAGCGCGGCGCTCATTCGTCGTTGTTATCGTCGTCGTCGTCGTCCTCGTCATCGCCAGAGATTGCGTACGCGCGGCTGGCGTTGACGAGCTCCTTGAGCTCCTTGCCGACCTTGAAGAACGGGAGCCGCTTCGCGGGCACCGGGACGGGCTGTCCCGTGCGGGGGTTCCTGCCGCTGTACGGCTTGTACGGCCTCACCGTGAAGCTGCCGAACCCGCGGATCTCGATGCCTTCGTTGCGCTGGAGCGCCTGCGTCATCGCGTCGAAGACGCAGTTCACCACGAGCTCGGCTCGAGCCTTGGTGAGCTCTCCCCGTCCCGCGATGGCGTCGATGAGCTCGCTCTTCGTCATGGTCCACCTCCCCCACAGAGCGGACCTGCCGCCGGCGCCCGGCTTGCCGCCTTCCACGGATCAGCTCCAGGGAGCGCGCCGGTCCAGGAGCCGCATGACAACAGAATCCTATGAAAAGCTCGCATGTTACGGGACTACTGGTCAACCGAATTTCCGACCGCGATCGATAGCGCGTCGAGCGCGAACAGGTCCTCGTCTTTCGCGCGTTTCAGGCCTTCCGGAGCGGCGGCGCCCGCAGCGACGGCGGCCTCCCCGCGCGCCTCCCGCGATTCCGGCGCGAGGGAAAGCTCGATTTCGACGGCGCGCTCGGGGATCGGGTGCGCCGGGAGCTCGATGCAGGTGAGCGGGGCGCCGGAAGATTCCGGGGCGGCTGGCTCGACGCGCCAAGCATGGACCGCGACGCCGTCGACGACCAGGCGCACCTCGCCCGCCCCCTCGCCCCCGACGGCCACGCGCGGGCTGAGCCGGGCGCCGCGCAGCCAGCGGGCGGGCAGGCCGATCCGGACGGCGGCGTCGCTGTCTGGTGCCGCGCGCACGGCGGCGTCGCCGCCTGCTGCCGCGCGCACCGCGAGGAGCCGCTCCCCGGACGCGCACGTGCCGCCGGCGTGCTCGGGCAGCGCCCAGGCGCGGCGCTGGGCGCGCGGCGGCCACAGCGACTCGCCCTCGATGAGGGCCTCGCGGGGCGAGGAAGCGTCGAAGGAGAGCGGCGCGATCGAGACGGAGGCGAGGCCGCCGCCGTCGGGGATCGCGAAGCGGTAGCGGTACGCGGGGGGGCGGCCGCGCGCCTCCCACGCCATCCGGTCGAGCGCGTCGCCGCGGCGGCGCAGCACCGCGATGTCGCCGGGGGCGGGGTCGAACGCGAGGTTATAGCCGTGGTCCGTGTCGATGAACACGAGGCCGCGCGCGACGCCCGCGCGCGCGAGCGCCGCGGGATCGAACATGGGAAGGCCGCCCTCGCGATCGCGGAGCGCGGCATGATCGAAGCCGGCGCGGAAGGCGAAGCCGGCGAGCGGGAGCGCCGCCGCGAGGAGCGCCGCCGCGAGGCGCTCGCCCGGGCGAGGGACGGCGGCCGCGCGCGGAGCCCGCGCGCGCTCGGCGATCGCGAGGACGGCCAGGGCGGCGAGGACGTGCTCCACCGGGAGCACGTCGGCGAAGAAGCGGGCGCCGCCGCCGGGGTAGTTGCCGTCGAAGTAGAAGGGGGCGTAGGCGGCGATCTGGAAGAGCGGGGCGAGCGCGAGGGCGCGCGCTCGCGGCCGCCGGAGCGCGATCACGGCGCCGGCGAGGACGAGCAGCGCGAGCGGCTCGGCGTTGAGCGCGTCGACGAGGTGGAGCTTGAGGCGGCGCAGCGTCGTGCCGGCAGCGGCCAGAAAGCCGTATCCTTCCGGGAGGTTGTGGCGGACGAAGTCGCCGTGCTCGCCGAGGCAGCCGATCCCGTCGCCGAAGCCGTAACGGAAGCAGCCGGGCGGGCCGTCGGAGACGGCGTAGTAGGCGGCCTGCGACGAGGCGAGGGCGCCCGTGGCCGCGCCCTGGTGCGCCGCGAGCAGCGCGAGGCCGGGGAGCGCGCCGAGCGCCATCGCCGCGGCGAGCTTCCCGAGCCGCGCGCCGTGGGCCACGAGGGCACCGGAGGACGCGAGGGCACCGGAGGACGCGAGGGCACCGGAGGACGCGGCCGCGCTCCCCAGCAGCAGGACCAGCAGCGTCGCGGCGAGGGCGAGCGCGCTCGGCGGGCGCGTCGCCGCGAGCCAGCCGGCCGCGAGCCCCGCGATCGCGGCGGCGCGGCCGGCCGGGCCGGTCCACGTCGCGGGGGCGCCCGCCCTGGCGGCGGCGCGGGCGTGATCGAGCGCGCGCCGCGCGGACGCGAGGGCGACCGTGAAGCAGAGCGCCGCGAGCCCGTGCGACATCGTGTCGGCGGTGTGGTAGCGGAGCGCGGCGCACAGCGCCGAGAAGAGCGCGGCGAGGAGCGGCACGAACGGGATCCGCGCGGCGCCCCCGGAGGCGTCGTGGCCTTCGGGCGCAAACCGCGCGGCGAGGTCGTAGGTGGCGACGGTGAGCGCGGCGGCGAGCAGGGGCCCGATCGCGAGCGGCGCCCCCGCGAGGAAGCCGAGCGAGAGGAGCGCGGGGTAGCCCGGAGGGAAGAGGACCGCGACGCGGTCCGCGCCGTCGGGGGTCGCCGCCTCGCTCCGGAGGAGGAAGCGGCCGAGGACGGAGGCGGCCGGCTCGTCGAGCGGCCACGCGAGGTACCCCGCCGCCATCGCGCGCGCCTCGAGCCAGTAGCTCGTCGCGTCGATGATGCGGGGACCGCCCCGGAGATAGGCCGCGACGTAGGCGGCCGAGAGCAGCGCCGCGACGACCGAGAGGGCCGCTGCCATCGCGACGCCCCGGGCCGCGATCGGGCGGAGCGCAGGGCCCGGCGGCGAGGGCGTGGCGCCGGGGGGGAGCGCGGCGCCGGAGGACCTGTTTCCAGGCGGGCGAGCACGGCGGAGCAGCCAGGCGCCGGTGAGCAGCGCGGCCAGGGACAGCGCGAGCGCGATCCACTGCGCAGGATCGCAAGGGATGCCGGCGCGCACGTCACGGCCCGGCGAGCGGGCGCGCGTCGGGGGGCGCGGCGCGCTCGACGATCCACACGTGGTGGTTGGTCCACGCGCCCTCGACCGGCGTCAGCGTGAGCGTGAACGTCTCGGGCAGGCCCTCGGGCAGCGGGAGCGAGGCCTCGGTCCAGCGGTCGCCCGCGCGGATCACGAGCTGCCCGACCTCGCGGCCGTCGACCTCCGCCCGGATCCGGGCGGGGTGGGATGCGGCGGTGCGCACGATGAGCCTGCCCGTCCCGCCGCGCGGGGCGCGCAGGCGGGCGGTCTCGCTCCTGCCCTGCGGGATGACGCGCCCCGCGTCGAACCGATCGCGCCCGGCCTCGCGCGGGTGCGGGAGGACGCTGAAGCTGACGAAGCCGGCCTGCGGCCGCGGGAAGGCGTAGCCGTGCTCCCGCTCGCTCACGAGGTCGGCCACGTCGAGCTCATCGACGACGCGCTCATCCACGCGCAGGGACGCAGGCCCGGCGTCGCGCGCGAGCGGGCCCCAGTCGGCCCGGTAGATGACCTTCTCGGCGCCGCCGCAGATCACGTTCCCGACCACGGGGATCGAGACGATCCGCGTGCCGAAGATGGCCGGGAGCTCGCCCCACCAGCTCGGGTAGATGGCCAGGACGTCGGGGCGCTCGTCGGGCGGGATGCGCTCGATGAGCTCCAGCGAGGCGCCGAGGCCGTGGACGCCGGCGCGCGCGAACGGGAGGTCGTGGTAGCCGCCGAGCCCGATGAGGTCCAGCCCCGGCCGGTCGGACGCGTAGAGGAGCGCGCCCGCATCGCCCACGAGGACGCGCCGCACGTTGAGCTCGGCGAGCACCTTGCCGGCGACGAGGTGCTGGTCGCGGATGTTGCGGCTGGCGCGGCCGAAGAACCAGATCTGGTCGCGCATCCTGGGCAGCTGGTGGATCCAGAACAGGGCGGCGAGGGCGAGGGCGAGCACGACGCGCGCGGCCCAGAGCCCGTGGGCGGCGAGCTTCGCGCGGGCGGCGAGCCCGTCGACGACGCCGAGGGCGCGCGCCGGCGCGGCCGCGATCCGCGCCCAGCGCCCGGCCGGGGCGCCTCCGGGCGCGGCGCCGCGGCGGACGCTGTCCGGCGTGCCGCGCGCGACCAGCAAGGCGAGCCCCATCGCCGCGAGCACCAGCAGCCAGGCGACCGAGGGCATCGTGTAGCGCTCGTTTTGCCAGCGGACCTGTCCGTTCAGGGCGACGAGCGCGAGCCAGCCGGCGGCCTGGACCCAGAGCAGCGCGGCGATCCCGCGCGTGGCGCGATGGGCGAGGGGAAGGAGCGCGAGGGCGGGGACGAGCCACCCCCAGGGGAGCGCATCGGCGAAGTGGTGGTTGGTGTTCCGGGCGACGACGTAGTGGACGAGGAACTGGTAGGTCTCCCACTTCTCCTCGGCCGTCATGTACGGGTTGTTCAGCGCCAGCTTGGCGATGGCGCCGCTCGCGGCCCACTCGCCGGTGAACACGCGGTTCGCGATCGCCTGGGCGACGAACGCGAGCGCGCCGGGCGACGACATCCGGAGCAAGGTCGCGAGGGCGGCGCGCGCGCCGTGGGCTCGTCGCACCGCGAGGGCCGCGTAGATGGAGAGCGCCGCGACGCACACGACCGACTCCGGCCGGGTGGCGTAGAGGAGCGCGCCGGCGAGGCCGGCGGCCCAGCCGAGGCGGGCGAGGCGCCTCTCGGGCGCCGCGGCGCGAGCGGAGCGCGCGCCGGGCGCGCCCGCGGCGCGGACGACCGAGAGGGCGACGACGGTGGCGAGGCCCCAGACGCCGAGGTGGAAGGCGTTCTCCATGCCGCTGAACAGCGACCAGTCGAGCGCGCCGATGGAGAGCGCCACGGGGGGCAGGAGGTACTTGGCCCAGCGCCCGATGGGCTCGAGGAGCCGCGCGCCGGCGAGCAGAAAGCCGAGCGTCGAGGCGCACGCGACGATGGCCGCCCACTGCATCAGGAGGAGGCCGCGGAAGCCGATGAGGTACCCGAGCGCGAGGACGAACGGGTAGCTCAGGCTGGTGTTCCCGCTCGAGAAGCCGTTGCCCTCGGACCACTCGAACGGGTACCCGCGCGCGGTGGCGCGCGCGTAATCGAAGTGGATGAAGACGTCGTCGAGCGGCGCCGACCAGATCCCTCCCGTCTGCCGGTGCATCGACCCGTAGAACGCGACGGCCGCATAGAGCACGCACGCGCCCGCATAGGCGGCGAACAGGATCGGGTCGACGCGCGGCCAGGCGGCGACGAGGCGGTCGAGCGGGCCGGAGGGGGCCGGGGGGCGCGCGCCCTCGGCGGCCGAGAGCTCCGCTCCCTCGGGAGGGGCGCCGGTCGGCTGAAACGGAGGCGAAGTTCCTTCCGGCGGCGCGGAGGACATGGGGTCGGCGCTGGACGGTGACACGCGGCTCTTTTACACGACTTTCACGGGACCCGAGGAAGGAGCCCCGGCCGCGGGGAGGTCGGCGTCCGGCCCGGCACGCGAGCGCGACCGCACAGCGGGCGCGGCGGGCAGGGGAGCAGGTGAGCAGGTCGCTGTCCGGGGTGGAAGGGGACGAGCGGGGCGGTCGCTGTGGTTCCGTCCAACGAGTCTGCAAGCAGGATTTCAGGATCGAACGTCGTAGGTATCTTTCCTAGGGAGATCCTGGTGAAATGAGGGGAGGAAATCCCTGGTCCGCATCCTGCTAGAGATGCAGGTCAGAGCGCCCGTGACGGTCCCCCCCCCGCCGTCGAATGGGCGCTCTTTTTTTATGCCCACCCCGGGGACCCAACCTGGGTCGGGCTCGGCGGGGACCCAACCTGGGTCGGGCTCGGCGGGACCCCGGCGGGGCCCAACCTGGGTCGGGGGGCGGGACCCAACGTGGGTCGGGGGACCCAACGTGGGTCGGGGGACCCAACGTGGGTCGGGGGACCCAACCCGGGTCGGGGACCCAACCTGGGTCGGGGACCCAACCTGGGTCGGGGCGGGGGGTCGGGGACCCAACCTGGGTCGGACCCCCCCTGGGTCGTCCCCCTTTCGTGGATTCCGGAGGCGACGAGCTCATGAGCAACCCTCGCGACGGTGGCATCGCCGAGCCCAGCCATGACGGCGCCCTTTACACGCAGAGTTGCAAGTCAGTTTTCACGAGTGAAAGATGTAGGGCCCTTTCTTAAAGGAAAACCCCTGACACCAGGCAAGGGCACCCTTTGGCCCGTCTCCTGCTAAAGGTGCAGGGCAGAGCGCCTGTGACGGTTCCCCCCCCACCGTCGAACGGGCGCTCTGCTTTATTTTGTGCTCCCGCTGTCAGGATGCCCTGCGCTGTGCGCGTCCCGGCTCGGGTGACCTGGGCTCCCCGCACCGGATGCCTCGGCGGCACGGACACGAGAGGGCCCCTGCCTCCGCCTGTGCCCCCTCGCGGCTCTCTTTCCTGCGGCTCGGCTGGCTCTGCCTCGCCGCCTGCGTTCGGGGTCCACATCGTCCTGTGGATGTGGACGCAACATGGCTCATGGACGGGCTCCACAGGGGTAGATCAGAGCGCGCGTGGACATGCAGAATCGAGCCGTACAGATCGTCGGCTGGGCTGGGATCGCCGTCCATCTCGTGGTCGGTCTGGCCTATGCATTCACCGGCCTACTCGCGCCATCGTGGGCGGTCGGGCTTCTCTGGGCGCTCTGGGGCGCGCTGCTCGCGATGGCGCTCCTCGTGAGGCGCAGCCGCCCGTGGCTGGCCGCGGCGACCCCGTTGATCGCCATGGCCGCATGGCTCGCCGCCCTCGCCCTCGGCGAACGGCTGCTCGGCTGGACAGCCTGAGTTGGCTGGACAGGTGGCATCGACAGGCGCCTGTCCCGCCTGCGCGCAACACAGCGGATGACATGGAAATGTCGAAGCTGCGCCCGCCGTTCTGCCGCGCAGGGCGCGCGCGCATCCGTCTGGCTCGACAGCGATACCCGGCGGCCGTTCAGTGGCCGAGCGGCTTCGTCTGCGGCGTCTTCGCCGCGCGCCGTGCAGCGGCCTCAGGACAGGGCCCGAGGATCCCCCGCGGTCGTGGTCCGAGGAGTCTCCGATCCTTCCTCGAAAAACAGCCTTCTCCCCGGGCGGCCTGCGCGTTGACCCATCTCGTGGGCGTCGAGTAGAAAGATCCTCGCGTCAGAGCGCTCGCCCCGGTCAGCGCCAGCGCGGATTGGAACCGCAAACGATGCGTTGGTTCGTCGAGATCTCGTCGCCAGGGCAGAACGCACAGCCGAGCAGGAAGCTGTGCGTCGAGGCCCCGCAGTGGCAGCCCGCGCTGCAGAGGGCCCGGGCGCTCCGCGGCGACGACGGTCCGCTCAGCAATTTCTCGGTGGATCTGCTGGAGAGCGGCTACCGGGCGATCGATCCAGTGACGCGCGTGCGCTACGTCGTGCAGCGCGCGCCGGACAACGCGGCGCTGACGGACGGGGCGGAGCCTCCGGCGGGGGCGCCACCGGCGGCGGGGGCGCCACCGGCCGTGGCGGCCTCGCCCAAGGCGGCCGAGGCGGAGGCCCCTCTCCCCAGGAAGCGCCCGGTGGCGGCGACGGTCCCGTTCATCTCGCTGGGCGCCGCGCTCCTCGTGCAGGATCTGGCCGGCGCGGCGCAGCCGCCGGAGCCCGGCGCCGCGGCCGCGCCCGAGCCCAGCGCGCTTCCCCCGTTCGAGCTCGTGTCGCAGCGCGAGGAGAACCCGTCCGAGCGCTCGCCGCTCACCTACCGGGAGCTCGTCTATGCGGTTGCGCCCGGCACCCCGCGCGAGCTCGTCAAGGCGTTGCTGATCGCCCGGCTCGACGAGGCGCGCCAGCGGATCGATGACGCTCGTCCGGGCAAGTTCGTCCACATCGCCGTGTTCGATCACGTCTTCAAGGAGAGGCCTCAGCGCGGCCCTCTCGCGACCCTGGCGTGGAAGGACTGGCGCTCGGATGAGCCCGAGATCCAGTTCCGCCCGCGGACCGGCACCACCGCGCCGCCGCCTCCCATGATCGCCGCCGCGCCCGCCCCTGCCGCCGCGGCGCCAGCCGCCGCCGAGCCCGCCCCTGCCGCCGCGCCGCCGGGCGAGGAGCGGCGCGCGCCGTCGTCTCCTCGGGCCACGCCGGCGCCGGCCGAGGGCCGCCCCCGCATGTCGAGCCGGCCTCCGCCGCGGCGCTCTTCCCGTCCGCCGAAGGCCGGGCGCCTCTCCGGCGACGACCTCATCGCCGAGCTGTTCGAGGCGTGCAGCGATCTGCACTTCCTCCACGACACGCTCGAGGGCGCGGACTTCGTCCTCGCGCTCACGCTCGACAAGATCCCGTGCGCCGTCGGGCTCGTGTCGCTCTTCGACATCGACCGGCGCGAGTTCGTCCTCGTCCGCCAGCACGGCGGCAAGGGCGCCCTGCTCTCCAGGCTGCCCGAGCGGGCGCCGCTCGCCCAGGCCGCCATGCGATCGAGGCAGGCCGTCGTCGTGCCCGACGTGTCCAGGGACGAGCGCGCGCTGAACGACTGGTGGACGCCCCTCGGCGTCACGCCGCGCAGCGTCGTCTGCGCGCCGGTGGAGCTCGCGGGCCGCTACCTCGGCCTCCTCGAGCTCGGCGACCCGCTCGACGGCGGCCCCTTCTCCGAGGGCGACGGCCACGCGCTCACCTACATCGGCCAGCAGTTCGCGGAGTTCGTCGGGGCGCGCGGCGTGGTCCTCGACCCGAAGCGCGTGACCGCAGGGGCGAAGCGGGCCGCCCGCTAGCGGAGCTCGGCGATGGACCTCCTCCCCTCCGTCGGGCAGCGCCATCGCGTCCCGTACTTCGCCCTCGTCCCCGCCATCGTCGTCGCCGTGCTCGTGCTCGGCGGGATCGCCCTCCGCACGACGCTGCAGATCGAGAAGGCCCGCCAGCAGACCGTCTTCGACGCGACGCTCACCCTCGCCGACGAGCGCGTCGACCGGCTCGACAAATTGATCATCGCGCAGGACAACGTGGTCGCCGCGCACGTCGACGTGGCAAACCTCTCGGTCATCGCGCGCCGCTGGCTGCCCACGGCGGCCCGCGAGACGCCGACCGTGCGCGCCATCCTCGTCCTCGACATGGACCACGACGCCCACGACGTGCTCGCCTTCGCCTCGCGCGGCGCGTCCGGCCGCGAGGACGACGCGTTCCGCAAGCTCCTGCTCGCGCGCCTCCTGCCGCAGATGAACTTCGCGGGGGACACGGCCGAGCTGCGCCACCTCCACCACGTCATCGATCAGCAAAGCCTGCTCGTGAGCTACTGGCAGCGCGAGCACCAGGGCCGGAGGTTCCTGGTCATCGCGTGGCACGAGGTGCCCCGCCTGGTCCACGAGGTCATGCCCCGCCTGTTCCGCGACCTCGATCGCGACAAGAGCCGGATGAACGTCATCGACGAGGAGGGCCGCATCGTGTTCGGCCCGCCCATCATCGGCGGCGAGTTCACCGTGGGCCGCCCGTTCCCGACCACGCTCTACAACTGGCGCCTCCAGATGGCGCTCACCACCGCCGAGGAGCTCGGCCAGAAGGTGGAGCGCCAGCGGCTGATGGAGATCCTGATGGTCGGCTTCTCCGCCGTGGTCGCCCTGGCCGGGCTCGCGATCGTGGTGCTCGCCTCCGTGAACGAGCGGCGGCTCGCGGCCCTGAAGAGCGATTTCGTCGCGAACGTCTCTCACGAGCTCAAGACGCCGCTGTCCCTGGTCCGCATGTTCGGCGAGCTCCTGCTCGGCGACCGCGTCCCCAACGACGAGAAGCGCCGCCAGTACCTGCAGATCATCGTGAGCGAGAGCGAGCGGCTCACCGCGCTCATCGAGAACGTCCTCGACTTCGCGCGGGTCGAGCGGGGCAAGGCCGCCTACGAGTTCGCCCGCGGCAGCGTCGCCGACGTGGTGACGCGCGCGGTCGACATGTACCGCTACCGCGCCGAGCGCGAGCAGATGACCGTCGAGCTCACGATCGCCGCAGGGCTGCCGGAGGCGCTCATCGACGCCCGGGCGCTCGAGCTCGCCATCGTGAACCTGCTCGACAACGCGCTCAAGTACGCGAAGGACGGTGGCCGCGTCGAGGTCGCGGTCGAGGCCGAGGGCAGGGGCGGCGGGCGCCTCTTCGCGCTGAGCCGCGCGGCGGACCGCGTCGCCATCCGGGTGAGCGATCGCGGTCCGGGCATCGATCCGGCCGAGCAGAAGCACATCTTCGAGCGCTTCGTACGCGGCCGACGGGCGAGCGAGCGCCAGGTGCGCGGCAGCGGGATCGGGCTCGCGCTGGTGAAGCACATCGCCGAGAGCCACGGCGGCGCCGCGCGGGTCGAGAGCCCGCTCACGGAGGACGGTCGCGGCAGCGCCTTCATCGTGTCGCTGCCCGCGCTCCCGCCCGACCGGGACGCGCCGGAGCTGGCGCCGCCCGCCGGGGCGCAGCCCGATCCGGCGAGCGCCGGGGCCGAGAGGGCGCAGGTCGGAGGGGGGGCGACGTGACGGCGCCCCGGCGCGACGCCGCGCGGACCGCCGCCCTGAAGGCGGCGCTCGACGACGTGCGCGCGCGGTGCGCCGTCGAGGAGCGCCGCGCGGCGGACCCGGTCTCCTTCGTTCACCGGTACACGGACCCGGCCGACCAGGAGCTCGTGGCCCTCATCGCCGCCTCGCTCGCCTTCGGCAACGTGAAGGCGCTGCGCGCCAAGATCGCCGAGGCGCTCGACCGGCTCGGGCCGGAGATCGCCCACACCGCGGACGACCCACGGGCCGTGTCCGCGCGGCTGCGCGGCTTCCGGCACCGGGTCTACCGCGACCGTGACCTCGCGGAGCTCCTCCTCGGCGCGCGGCGGGTGCAGCGCGCCGCGGGTTCGCTCGGCGCGGCCTTCGCGGCCGAGCTCGCGCGCAGCCGCGACCTTCGCAAGGCCCTGGGCGCCTGGGTGCGGGCCATCCGAGGCGCGGGCGGGCTCGACCGCCGGCCCGACGACCGGGGGGCGGCGCACATCCTGCCCGACCCCGAGAAGGGCAGCGCGACCAAGCGGCTCATGCTCCTGCTGCGCTGGATGATCCGCCCGGCCGACGGCGTGGATCTCGGCCTGTGGCCGGTACCGCCGTCCGCCCTGCTGATCCCGGTCGACACGCACATCCAGAAGCTCGGCTACAACATCGGCCTCACCGACCGCAGGGGGGCCACCTGGAAGACGGCGGAGGAGATCACCGCGTCGCTCCGCCGCTTCGATCCGGCCGATCCGGTCAAGTACGACTTCGCCCTCTGCCACCTCGGCATGCTCCAGCAGTGCCCGTCCCGGCGCGATCCGGTCCGCTGCCAGGGGTGCGGCGTGAGGCCGGTCTGTCGGCACTGGGCGCCGTGATCACGCCGAACGCGCTCGTTTCCGCCTGCGCTGAAGCGGGCTCCGCCGCTCTCCCAGGGGAGGCGTGGCCCTTCGAAATTGCAATGGATTTCAGTTCTGGTTTGCACTTGTGAGATGAACGCGGGTTTCGTCAGTGCAACTTGCTGAAATTTGGTTGAAGCAGAGTTGGTACAGAGCCTGCTCTAAGTCCGAGCGAGCGCTGTCGCGGAGACCTTCCCCCCCCAGGTCCGCGAGGCGCTTTTTTTCATTTCGGCTCTGCGCAGCGGCGGCATACGGCTGTGTCCCTTCGCCCGCGACAAAGGGAACGCCGCAGCGGAGCCCCCCCGAGCTCCGCTGCGGCGTTCTGGTACTGCGTGCCCCAGGTGCACCGGGACGCGTTCCGGAACGCTTGCCGCCTCTCTCTCGTTCGACTCCCGCGACCTCTTGCGACCCGCATGCCACGGCGCGGACCGCTGCGCGTGGAACCTTTGTGCTCGCCCCTGCTGTAGGTGTCTCGCGCCGAGCCGCCGTGGGCGGGGCACACGACGATCTCCAGGATCAGCCCAGCGCGGTTGGACGAGGCCGCCGGCCTGGCGTGAGCGCGTCGAGGGCAATCCGTCAGGACCGCAATCGATTCGAGCGCCGCGACATCGAGGGGCTCACGCCGCGTGCAGTTCTCGCGCACCGGAAGAGACGATCGAGCAACATGCGGCTCGCATCGATGCAGGATCAGGCTGACGGTCAGGCTCGTGAGCAGGCCCGGCGCACGGCGGGGTCGCGCTCCCTCGCCGGCGTGGGGCGCGACGCCGTCGAGGCCGCTCGGATGCGGCGGCAGCGCCAGTGAATAGGTTGGGCGTATGGTCTGGACATTCGGGGCTTACCTCCTCGCTGCGCTGGCGCTCGCGGTCCTGGCCGCGATCGCGCTGTGGGCGCACCTCTATTACTGGGTCAAGCGGCTGACCCTCCCGCTCGAGTACTGCGCCGAGGAGGTCCTGGAGACCGGGGACGGCGCGCGCATCGAGCTCCGCCGCGTCCCGCGTCCGCCCACGGCGACCGAGCAGCCGGATCTGCCCCCGATCCTCCTGGTCCACGGGCTCGCCGCGAACCACAGAAACCAGGACATCCACCCCGATTACTCGCTGGCCCGCCACCTCGCCGCGCTCGGACGCGACGTGTGGCTGTTGACGCTGCGGAGCGGCCGGCTCCTCACGCGCGTCGAGCGGCGCAGCGTCCGCTTCTCGGCCATGGCGCAGCACGATCTCCCCTGCGCCGTCGATGCGATCCTGAGGCGCACCGGCGCCCGCTCGCTCGATTACGTCGGCTTCTCGATGGGCGGAATGCTCCTTTATGCCGCGCTTGGCCGGAGCGTGGCGAGCGAGCAGATCCGCCGTGTCGTCATCGTCGGATCGCCGGGCCGCCTCGTCGCGCCGACGCGCCTCCTCCCTTACGTCCCGGGCCGGCTGCTCCCGGGCGTCCCGCTCCGCCTCATCCGTCACGTCCCGGGCCGGCTGCTCCCGGGCGTCCCGCTCCGCCTCATGGCACGCAGCGTCGCGTTCGCCTCGGAGTGGGTGCCGACTCCGCTCCACCACGCCGTGGCCAATCCGCGCAACGTGCCTCCCGGCGTGACGCGGATCGCGCTCGTCAACTGCATCGAGGACATCCCCGCTGCGCTGAACGCGGACTTCGCCACCTGGCTGGCGAGCGACGGGGAAATCCGGGTCAACGGGGAGAGAGTCCTGGACGGCCTCGCCTCCGTCGCGGCGCCGGCCCTGTTCATCGCGGGCAGCGCCGACAGGATAGCGCCTGTCTCGTCGGTGCGCGCGGCCTTCGACGCGTGGGGGCGCGATCACCCGGAGACGCCGAAGCGCTTTGTCGTGCTCGGGCGCGACTTCGGGGCGCGGGAGGATTATGGCCACGGGGATCTCGCGGTCGGGGCCTATACCGGGGTCGAGCTCTTCGAGCCCATCGCGCGCTTCCTCGGCCCGGACCAGCAAGAGCAGCCCGCCGACGTCGCGGGGCCCGAGACGGGCGCTCCGGCGCTGGAGGCGATCCAGGCGCGACAGCCGACCTCCAGCGAGGCCGACCCGTTGCCCGACCTTCCGTCCGCGTGAGGCGCTGTCCGCGCCGCGCGCCGCGCGCCGCGCGCCGCGCGGACAGCGCATCGTTCCTTCTCATGATCGCTCGTCCCTTCTCCCATCCGTGTGTGTGGAGGGCGAACGAGCCCGCTTCTGGCGCGCCTCCCTCATTGCAGAGGGAAAGCGAGGAGGCGTATCCTCGCACCCCGGTCCAGCAGCGCCACAGGGGCACGCTGTCCGCCGGAGGAAGCTCATGAATCAACCCGGATTGCGCTCCCGGCTCGAGCGGTCCCCCGCGGCGCCGTGGGCCATCGCGTCGCTCGTCCTCGCCTCGGCGGCGTCCTGCGCGCGGGGCGATAACACCCTCGCGGCGTGCGATGACGATCTCTCGCTGTGCGGAGGCGCGTGCGTCGACACGCAGACCGACCCCGAGCACTGCGGCGCCTGCGACGGCGTCTGCGCGGACGGCCAGCATTGCGAGGCGGGCGCGTGCGTGGGCGAGGGCGGGGCGACCGGAGCGGGCAGCGCGAGCGCGTCGGGCGGGGTCGACGTCCCCACGTGCGGCGCCGGCGAGGCCGAGTGCGACGGCGGCTGCGTGGACCTGCAGAGCAGCCCGGTCCATTGCGGTCGCTGCGGGGTCCAGTGCGCCCCCGACGAGACGTGCACGGAAGGGGCGTGCCGCTGCAATGAGGGCCTCACCGCGTGCGTCGCCGCGGGGGCCTCCCGGGCGTGCGTCGATCTGAGCAGCGACCCGCTGCATTGCGGCGGATGCGGCGCGGCCTGCGCGCCGGGCCTGTCCTGCCATGCGGGCGCGTGCACCTGCCTCGGCGGCCCGCGCGAGGATCTCGGCTCGACCGTCCCGCAGGGCGTGACGGGCACCACGGTGGGCGCGGATACGCGCCTCGAGCTCGCCTGCGGCGGCACCGGCTCCGCGGCGCGGATCTACCGGTTCACGGCGCCCGAGGCCGGCCTGTACCGGTTCGATACCCGCGGGTCGAGCTACGACACGGTCCTCGGTGTCCTGGGCGCCGACGCCTGCGACGTGCTCGCCTGCAATGACGATCTCGGCGGGCGCGAGGCGCGCGCCTCGGTGGAGCTCGATGAAGGGGAGGCGGTCTTCGTCGTCGTCTCCGGCTACGACGGCGAGCAGGGCGATTTCTCCCTGCGCATCGGGCGGGAGGCCCCGCCGGTCTGCCCCACGGGCACCCTCGAGCCGGACGCCCCGCAGACGATCCGCGGCGACACCACGTGGCTCAGCGACGCCGTCGCGCCGCACTGCGGAGCGAGCGGCAGCTCGGACGCGAGCTACACGTTCACGGCGCCGCGCGACGGCAGGTACGTCTTCGACACCTTCGGCTCTTCGTTCGACACGCTCCTCGAGCTACGGAGCGAGACCTGCGCCGGCTCGGTGATCGTCTGCAACAACGACGCGGCGGGGGGAAAGCAGTCGCGCGTCGCGGCGGACCTCGCCGCGGGCCAGACCGTGGTCGCGGTGGTCGACGGCAACGCCGGCGACGCCGGGGCGTTCACGCTGAGCGTCACCGAGTACGTGGCGCCCCCCTGTCCGGAGCATGATCTGGGCTCCGCGGTGCCGCAGCGCGTGACGGGCAACTCCGCGGCCGAGGCCCGCGAGAGCGCCCTGTCGTCGCCGTGCGGTGGCGGCGACGGCCCCGAGGTGACCTACAGCTTCACCGCGCCCGAGCGCGCGCTCTACACCTTCGACACCTTCGGCTCCTCCTTCGACACGGTCCTCTACCTCCACGACGGGACGTGCGACGGCCCGAGCCTGGGTTGCGACGACGACACGTCGGACGCGCAATCGCAGGTGAGGGTGCTGCTCGACGAGGGGCAGACCGTGGTCGTGGTCGTGGATGGCTATGGCAGCTCGAGCTCCGGCCCTTTCTCGCTCGGCGTGAGCCAGACCCAGGTCCCGTCGTGCCCGCTCATCGATCTCGGGTCGACGGTGCCTCAGGCCGTGACCGGGACGACCGAGGGCGCGGTGGATATGCTGGATCCGAGCTGCGGCGAGGGCGGCGGCGGCGAGGCCACCTACGGCTTCACCGCGCCGGCCGCCGGCACGTACGTCTTCGACACGTTCGGATCGAGCTTCGACACGGTCCTCCACGCGCGCGACGGCGGCTGCGCCGGGCCCCAGCTCGGTTGCAACGATGACGCGGGCGGAGGCCAGCAGTCTCAGCTCGTCATGGAGCTCGAGGCGCACCAGACGATCCTCCTCGCCGTGGACGGGAGC
This sequence comes from Sorangium sp. So ce1036, assembly GCF_051369805.1. Taxonomy (NCBI): domain Bacteria; kingdom Pseudomonadati; phylum Myxococcota; order Polyangiales; family Polyangiaceae; genus Sorangium; species Sorangium sp. So ce1036. The sequence goes on along the minus strand of NZ_JBBMOX010000001.1, from coordinate 8,965,418 downwards.
TCCGCCGTGGAATCGGGCGAGTTCATGCTCACGGTCGAGCGCGTCTCCGACGAGGGCACCTGCGCGACGGCGATCGATCTCGGCTCGACCGTCCCGCAGACCGCGGAGGGCAGGACCACGGCGCGGCCGAACACGCACGACACGAGCTGCGACGACGACGCCGCGGCGCCCGACGTCGTGTACACGTTCACGGCGCCGGAGGACGGCTATTACGTCGTCGACACGGTGGGGTCCGCGTTCGATACGATCGTGCAGGTGCGCGAGGGCAGCTGCGCCGGCGACGCGCTCGCCTGCAACGACGACGCGGGCGGCAGCCAGTCCGCGGTGAACGTGCCGCTCCGCGCCGGCCAGACGGTCGCCGTGATCGTCGACGGCTATTCCATGGAAGAGGGGAGCTACACGCTGAACATCACCCCCTTCGAGGAGATCGGCACCTGCGCCGCGCCGATCGATCTCGGCTCGGAGCTGCCTCTCACCAGGACCGGCGCCTCGGTGATTCAACCCGACTCGATGGCGTCCGAATGCGTCTCGGTGGACGGCCCGGACACGGTGTTCACCTACACCGCCCCGGTCGCCGGGACCTATGTCATCGACGCGATCGGCGAGGACTTCGATACGGTCCTGCACGCTCGCTCGGGGGGCTGCGACGGCGCCCCGCTCGCCTGCAACGACGATGATCCCGGCACCGCGGCGGCGCGCCTGAGGCTGGAGCTCACCGCCGGTCAGGTCATCACCCTCGTGGTCGACAGCTACGGATCGAAGCCAGGCAATTTCACGTTGCACATCGACGCCTACTGAGCCGGCGCGCCGCGAGCCGCCCTGGCGATGGGGCGTGACCTGGAGATCTGTCATCCACCGCGCCGTGGGGCCGCGCGCGTCACGGCGCCGCCGCGGCCGATCCGGGCAATCCCGCAGGTCCGCCGGTTGCGGATGCCGCGCCCGAGCGCGTATCCTGGCGCGCGACCCGCCATTCCCCGCCTCGGACGGCCGGGGATCCCAGGAACGAGATCATGAACCGATCCGGATTGCGCCTCAGGCCCACCCTCTCCACCGCTGCGCTTCTCCTGGCGGCAGGGGTGGTCCTCGCGTCGTCCTGCGCCGCGAGCTCCGGCGGGGTGAGCGATTGCGGTGAGGGGCTGTCGCGGTGCGACGGCGAGTGCGTCGATATCCGGACCGACGCCCACCATTGCGGCGCGTGCGGCGTCGCCTGCGCCGGGGGGCGGGGCTGCGCGGAGGGCCGTTGCGAGGGCGGCGGCGACATCGGCCTCGGCGTGGGCGGGCCCCTCGGGGACTGCGCCGACGATCGGACCGAGTGCGCGGGCGGCTGCGTGGACCTCCGTGCAGATCCACGGAACTGCGGCGCTTGCGGCGCGCGGTGCGCGCCGGGGCAGGGCTGCACCGACGGCGTCTGCGCCTGCGCCGACGGCACGACGGCGTGCGACGGCGCGTGCGTCGACCTCCAAAGCGACAGGGCGCACTGCGGTGAATGCGGGGCCCGCTGCTCGCCGACCCAGCTGTGCGTGGGCGGCGCCTGCGCCTGCGCCGAGGGGCTGGAGGACTGCTCTGGCTCGTGCGTCGACCTGCACACGAGCGAGCTGCACTGCGGCCGGTGCGGGGTCGAGTGCGGCCGAGGCGCGCTCTGCCAGGAGGGCGCCTGCACCTGCGTCCTCGGCACCTACGATGAGCTCGGCGCCACGTTCCCGCAGCGGGTGACCGGGACCACCGCCGGTGGAGAGTCGAATTACGGGCTTGCGTGCGTGGCTGCCGGTGCGGCGGAGCGGGTCTACCTCTTCACGCCGCCCGAGGCGGGGACCTACACGCTGGACACCTTCGGATCCACCTTCGATACGGCCCTTGGCGTGCTGGACGCGACCTCCTGCGCGCAGCTCGGATGCAACGACGACAACCTGGGCAAGCAGTCCAGGGTCCGTGTCGTCCTCGAGGCGGGCGAGGCTGTCCTGATCGTCGTGACCGGCTTCGACGGCGCGGAGGGCGACTTCGCGCTCAACGTGGCGAAGGCCGCGCTCCCGCGCTGTCCTTCCGGGGACGAGATCCTGACCACCGTCCCGCAGGCGATCTCCGGCGACACCGCCCTCCTCGGCGACGGGATCACGCCGATCTGCGGTCACACCGGCAGCCCCGACGCGGCATATACCTTCACGGCTCCGGCCGAAGGCGTGTACGTCTTCGACACGTTCGGCTCCGCGTACGACACCCTCCTGGAGCTCCGCGACGGCGGGTGTGACGGGGCGGTGCTCGCCTGCAACGACGACGCGCAGGGGCGGCCGCAGTCGCGCATCACGGAGCGGCTCACGGCCGGCCAGACGGTCGTTGCCCTCGTGGATGGCGCCGGCGGCGAGAGCGGTCCCTTCACGCTGAACATCTCCGCGTGGGCGCCGCCCCCGTGCCCCATCGTCGAGCTCGGCCCCTCGATCTCGCAGTCGGTCGAGGGCACCACGTCGGGCTTCGACGATCACCTCGCCCCGCCTTGCAACCCGGGTCGCAGCCCCGAGGTGAGCCACAGCTTCACGGCGCCGGTCGCTGGCCGGTACACGTTCGATACGCTCGGCTCGAGCTTCGACGCGGTGCTCCACGTTCACGACGGCGGCTGCGCGGGCCCCCTGCTGGGCTGCAACGAGGATGCGCCGACCGGGGACCACGCGGAGGTCACCCTGCCGCTCGCGGAGGGGCAGACGGTGTACGTGATCGTGGACGGCGTGCACGGGCAGGAGGGCGCCTACACGCTGAACGTGCACGGCGTCCCCGCGCCCTCGTGCCCGGCGCACGCCCTCGGGTCGATGGTCCCGCAGACGGTGGAGGGGACCACCGCCGGCCTTGGCGACTTCGTGCGCGCGCCGTGCGGCACCGCGGGCGGCGCCGAGGAGACGTACAGCTTCACGGCGCCGTCGGACGGCGTGTACGTCTTCGACACGTTCGGATCGAGCTTCGACACGATCGTCCACGTGCATGACGGCACGTGCGGCGGCGCGTCGCTGGCCTGCAACGACAACGCGCCGGGCAGCGCGTCACGGGTGGCGGTGCCGCTCGTCGCGGGCCAGGCGGTCGTCGTCGTCGTGGATGGCTCCGGCGCGTCGGCGTCTGGCGCCTACAAGCTCAACGTCAGCCTGTTCGACGGCGACGCCACCTGCGCGAGCCCGATCGATCTCGGCTCGACGGTGCCGCAGACGGTGACGGGCTCGACCTTGTTCCAGCCGGACTCCGCCGCGCCGAGCTGCACCGCGTCGAGCGGCAACGACCGGGTCTATCGCTTCACCGCGCCGGCCGAGGGGACCTACGTCATCGACACGCAGTCCTCGAGCTTCGACACGGTCCTTCACGTGCACGACGGCGAGCGTTGCACCGGCGCCGAGCTCGCGTGCAACGACGACGCGAGCGGCCTTGCCTCGCGGGTGGAGGTGACCCTCACCGAGGGGCAGGTGATCACGATCGTGGGCGACGGCCGCCCCTCCGCGTCGGGCATCCTCACGCTGAACATCACCGCGGCCACTCCCTAGCCCCGCGCCGCAGCCCCGTCGCCGGCCCCGCGCCGCGATCCGATCGCCGCCCCCACGCCGATCGCGGTAGGCCCCCGGAGGGTGGGGCTGCGCGCGGGGGGCTCACTGGAGGGGCTGGAGTGGAGGCGAGCCACGCCAGGGGCTCGCCGGAACGCAAGCCCCGGAGGTGAGCCCCCCGCGCGCAGCCCCACCCTCCGGGGGCCGGGCAACCCGGAAGAAAGCCCGGCACCGGGCGTGGGACCTGGGCGGTACGGGGCTCAGCACCCCGTCGGGGCAGGTAGCCCGGCGTGGCAGCACGGAGGAGGGTGATGGCGGGCGCCCCCCACGCCCGGACGACGTCCGCCGCGGCCTCCCTAGGAGTTTTCTTGAGAGCCGCGCCCACCCGTGCGAGGCTCGGCCCCCCTGGGACCAGCGCCCGTCCGTCGGGACCGTCCCCATGATGTGATCCGGGTCGAACCATGCCTAAGGAACGCGTGTTCTCCCTCGATGCCGTCCGGACCGACGGCTGGTTCGAGCGCATCGGCGACGGCATCGGCAGCTTCCAGGCCCTCTGCGAGATCGTGGGCGAGGCGTTCTTTGCGTTCTCGATGATCACCGGCGCCCGCATCACGGCGCTCACCGTCGATCGGCGCAACCCGGACAACACGCTGGTCGACTTCGTCATCGCGCCGCCGGGCGAGGAGGACATCGACGGCGACGTCCAGCGGCTCACGCTCGCGGACTTCCGCCACCGCCTCGTCGGCGCCCTCCTCACCGAGGACACCACGCCGCCGGCCCCCGAGCGCGACACCGACCTCGAGGGGCTCCAGCTCCACATCGGCGTCCGCTACCTGCTGCTCGCCCCGCTCTACGGCTACAGCCTGCGCAAGCTGTCGGTCGAGGGGAAGACCTCGCGCCTGCTCCTCCTGCGCGACGGCATCGAGGAGACGCACGAGCTCAACGAGTTCCGCGCCCGCATCCGCTCGCACGTGCGGGACGAGCTGGAGCGCGCCTCGGCCGGCGCGCGCTCCGCGATCGATCTCACGAAGGTCGCCGAGGCCGAGATCGCGTCCCAGCGCGGCGACTACCCGAAGGTGATCCAGCTCCTCGGCACGTGGCCCGCGCCGCTCGCGATCTTCCTGCGCACGCCCGAGGGCCAGATGCTGACGCCGGACGCCCGCAGCCTGATCGCGAAGGGGCTCGGCCTGCTCGGCACCGCGTGCGTCAAGCTCGGCGAGGAGCACCAGGGCGAGGAGGTCATGCGCCTCGCCGTCCAGTATGCGCACGACGGCGCCGCCGCCGGCGACATCTTCCGCCGGCTCGGCGAGGCCATGCTGGACGACGGGCGCGCGGGCGAGGCCATCGGCCCGCTGCGCCGCGCCGCGAACCTCGGCGCCCCGCCGAAGCAGATCTGGCCGCTGCTCGCGCGGGCGTTCGTGCAGCGCAAGAAATTCGTCGCCGCCCTCGCCTGCATCCGCGAGGCGCGCACCGCCGGCGTGCCGGACGCCGAGATGGTGGAGGAGATCCAGGAGATCGAGGCGTCCCTGGGCACGGCGCTCACCGCCTGGAGGGGGCTGGTCCTGGCCGCGAGCCGCTCCTAGGATGCGGCCCGCACGTTCCCGACCGGGTCCATTGACACCCCCGCGGCGGGCGGCTAGATCCGGCGCGAATTAAGCCGAGATCGCTCGGATTTTTAGCTGTTTCCGGCAGCATCGCCGCGCAGCTCTCACCGTTTTGGACTGCATGGTTCGGGGCCGCGGGCCCCGAGGTCTCGCCTGGAGTGCCGCACGCCAGGGCGAGACGGTCGACCCTATCCAGGGGTCACCCGCAGGAGTGCTCTCTCGATGGCCACCTACATCCCCCTGTTCCTGCTGTTTCTCGTGGCCGCCGTCGTCGCGCTCGGCATGTTCACGCTGACGTCGCTCCTCGGCCCGAAGAACCCGACGGCCGAGAAGATGATCCCGTACGAATGCGGCAGCGATTCGACGGGCGGACGCTTCGTCAAGCCGAGCGTGAAGTTCTACCTGACGGCGATCCTCTTTGTCGTCTTCGACATCGAGGTGGTGCTCATCTATCCGTGGACGGTCCAGTTCCGCTCACTCGGCTGGACCGGCCTCGCGACCATGGGCTCGTTCATCGCGATGCTCGTCGTCGTGCTCGTGTACGTGTGGAAGAAGGGAGCTCTGGAATGGGAGAAATAGCGAGCGGAGGCGCCTCGACGCGCGTGCTCGAGGGCACCGAGCACGGCTTTGCCACGACCCGCGTCGACGCGCTGCTCAACTGGGCGAAGAAGTACTCCCTGTTCCAGTACCCGTTCGTGACGGCGTGTTGCGGGATGGAGTACATGGCCATGGCGAGCCCGCGCTTCGACATGGCGCGCTTCGGCGCCGAGGTGCCGCGCTTCTCGCCGCGCCAGGCCGACCTGCTCTGGGTGGTGGGGACCATCAGCCAGCGCCAGGCGCCCGCGCTCAAGCGCATCTACGAGCAGATGGCCGACCCGAAGTGGGTGCTCGCCTTCGGCACCTGCGCCTCGTGCGGCGGCTTCTACGACAACTACACGACCCTCGCCGGCATCGACAAGATCATCCCCTGCGACATCTACGTGCCCGGGTGCCCGCCGCGCCCCGAGGCGGTGCTCGACGGCCTCATGCTGCTCCAGGACAAGATCGCGCGCGGCGATCGCACGCCCGCGGTCGTCAAGCCGCGCGAGGATCCCGCGCAGGCCGAGCGGCTCGTCGCCCTCCAGCGCAAGGAGAGGATCTAGTCATGAGCAAGAAGGTCCTGGAGCTCCTGACGGCGCACTTTCCGGACGCCGTCCTGGAGACGCACTCGCAGTTCGGCGACGACACGGCGGTGATCGAGCCGGCCGCGTGGCGCGACGTCGCCCTCTTCCTCCGCAACGACCCGCGGAGCCTGATGAACATGTTCGTCGACCTCACGGCGGTCGACTACCTCTGGCGCGGCGACGTGCCCCGCTTCGAGGTGGTCTGCCACCTGCGCTCGCTCGAGCGCGCCCACCGCATCCGGATCAAGGCGCGCGTGGGCGACGAGGAGGGCAACGGCGCCGAGATCGACTCGCTCGTCCCGGTGTGGAAGGGCGCGAACTGGTTCGAGCGCGAGTGCTACGACCTGCTCGGCATCGTCTTCAAGGGGCACCCCGATCTCCGGCGCATCCTGATGTACCCGGAGTTCCAGGGGCACCCCCTGCGCAAGGACTACCCGGCCAACCGCATCCAGCCGCTCGTGCCGTTCCGCGACGTGCCCAACACCGGCAAGCTGCCGCCGTTCGGCCCCGACGAGGGCATGAGCTTCGGCCGCCAGTCGCACGATTTCGCGCTGTACCAGCGCGCGAACGGCGCGTCGGTCGAGTCGACCGGCGGCGACGAAGCCTCCGACAACGGCAAACCGCAGGGCCTCGGCGCGGCTGCGCTGGAGGACCGGAGCTGATCGATGGAACCCCTGGATCGCGATCTTGACGAGGGCGAGCTCGAGCTGCCGAGCGAGCCGATGCTCCTCAACATGGGGCCTTCGCACCCGGCGATGCACGGCACGGTGCGGATCGTGCTCGAGCTGTCGGGCGAGCAGATCAACAAGGCCGACGTGCAGATCGGCTACCTGCACCGCGGCTTCGAGAAGATGTGCGAGCGCGGCACCTGGACGCAGGTGTTCCCGTACGTCGATCGGCTCAACTACGTCTCGCCGATGCTCAACAACGTCGGCTTCGCGCTGGCGGTCGAGAAGATGCTCGGCGTCACGGTGCCGGAGCGCTGCCAGTACTACCGCGTGATCCTCGGCGAGATGGCGCGCATCTGCGATCACATGATCTGCAGCGGCGCCATGAGCATGGAGCTCGGCGCCTTCACGCCGTTCCTCTACCTCTGCCGCGCGCGCGAGATCTTCTGGGACATCTTCGAGGAGGAGACCGGCGCGCGCCTGACGCACAGCTTCGGCCGTGTCGGCGGCATGGCGAAGCCGCCCACGGCCGACTTCAAGGCGATGGTCCGGGCGGGCCTCGCGCGCGTGCTCGCGCTCGTCAACGACGCCGAGAAGCTCATCCTGAAGAACCGCATCTTCCTCGATCGCCTCGACGGCGTCGGGGTGATCTCGAAGGAGGACGCGCTCGCGCTCGGCTGGACGGGCGTGTGCCTGCGGGCGACCGGCGTGCCGTACGACGTGCGCCGCGCGCACCCGTACATGGTCTACGACCGCTTCGACTTCGACGTGCCGGTCGGCACGCGCGGCGACAACTACGATCGGTTCATGTGCCGGCAGGAGGAGATCCGCCAGGCGGGCAGGATCATCGAGCAGGCGCTCGATCAGATGCCCGACGAGGGGCCGATCAACATCGACGACCCGCGCATCGTGCTGCCTCCCAAGGAGGAGGTCTACACGACGATCGAGGCGACCATCCAGCACTTCAAGATCGTGATGGAGGGCATCAAGGTGCCCGCCGGCGAGTGCTACTCGTACACCGAGGCCGGCAACGGCGAGCTCGGCTTCTACCTCGTCTCCGACGGCAGCGGCACGCCCTACCGGGTCCGCATCCGCCCGCCGTGCTTCGCCACCACGCAGGGGCTCTCGCAGCTCATCACCGGCCTGATGATCCCCGACGTCGTGCCGACCTTCGGCTCGCTGAACATGATCGGCGGGGAGTGCGACCACTAGCGACGGCGAGAGGAGCGCTCCCGTCATCGACTCAAGGAGCCGGGGCCGGCTGGCCCCGCCGGGAACCGAGATCCACGATGCCTACGATCAAGATCGACGGAAGGGAGATCCCCTTCGAGAGCGGTGACACGATCATCCGGGCGGCCCACCGCGCGGGGATCGACATCCCCCACTATTGCTGGCACCCCGGCCTCTCCGTCGCCGCCAACTGCCGGATGTGCCTGGTGGAGGTGCTGCCGCCGCCGGGCAGGCCGGCGATGAGCCTCGACATCCTCCGGTGGGACCCGGCGAAGCAGGACTACGTGCCCGCGGCGAAGCCGAAGCTCCAGCCCGCCTGCCAGATGGCGTGCGCGAACGGCATGGAGGTGCTGTCCGAGAGCAGCGACCACGTGGCCGAGGCGCGCTCGGCGGTGCAGGAGCTCCTGCTCCTGAACCACCCGGTCGACTGCCCCATCTGCGACCAGGCCGGCGAGTGCCGCCTGCAGGACTACTGGCTCGAGCACCAGCGCACCGGCAAGCGGATGCGGCAGGAGCCGGTCCACAAGCCGAAGGCGGTCGTCTTCGGGCCGACCATCGTCTACGACGCCGAGCGCTGCATCGTCTGCACGCGGTGCATCCGCGTCTGCAACGAGCTCGCCCGCGATCCGGTCCTCTCGGTCCGCGAGCGCGGCAACCTCGGCGAGATCACGGTCTCGCCGGGGCGCGAGCTCGACCACGACTACACGCTCATGACCGAGCACGTGTGCCCGGTCGGCGCGCTCACGTCGCGCGACTTCCGGTTCAAGGCGCGGGTCTGGTTCCTCCGCAGCGCCCGGACCGTGTGCCAGGGCTGCGCGACGGGCTGCAACGCGTACCTCGACTACGACCCGCGCAACAACACGCCGTACCGGCACCGGCCTCGCGAGAACATGGAGGTTAACACGTACTGGATGTGCGACGAGGGCATGCTCTCGTACCGGCACGCGGTCGAGGGGCGGCTGCTCACGGCGCTGGTCGGCAACGACGACGCGAGCCTCGACGACGCGCTCGCCGCGGCCAAGGAGCAGCTCGCGGGCCACGCCGACGATCCGGCGAAGGTCGCGATCGTCCTGTCCGCCCAGCACTCGAACGAGGACAACTTCGCCCTCTACCACCTCGCCACGACGTACCTCGGCGCGGCCGACTTCTTCGTCACGGGCAAGCCGCTCGGCCGGGGCGACGAGATCCTGATGAGCGAGGACAAGAACCCGAACACGCGCGGCGTGATGGAGATCGCGGCGGCGACCCCGCCGCGCCCGGTCGCGGAGCTGCTCCAGGGGATCGCGTCGGGGCAGTACGCGTACGTGATCGCGCTCGGGTCGGACCTCGAGGTCGACGCGGGCGAGGCGCAGCGGGCGCTCTCGCGGCTCAAGGGGGTGGTGACGATCGCCGCTCACGAGGGGCCGCTGGCGAAGGCGGCGCGCGTCGCGCTGCCCGCGTGCTCGTGGGCCGAGGCCGAGGGCACGTACGTGAACCGGAAGGGGCTCGCGCAGCGCAGCGAGCGGGCGCTGCTCCCGCACGGCGACGCGCGCCCGGCCTGGGAGCTCATCGGTCGGCTCGGGCGCACGCTCGGGTACGCGACCGGCTGGAAGACCCTCGCAGACATCCGCCGCGCGATGCCCCCCAGCGCGATCGCGGGCGGCGCCGCCCCCGGGGCGGTGCCCGCGGGCGCACCCGGACCGCACGCGTCGGCGGCGACCGCCGTCGCCGACGTGGCGCGCCCCGAGCCGAAGAAGACGGAGGCCACGGCATGACTGGCGTCGAGCTCGTTCTCGCGATCGTCAAGATCCTCATCGTTCTGCTGTTCCTGCTGAACATGGCGGCGATCGCCACCTGGGCCGACCGGCGCCAGGGCGCGATGGTGCAGGACCGCGTGGGCCCGAACCGCGCGGTCGTCTACCTGCCGTCGATGCTCGTGCGGGGCATCGTCCTCCTGCCCCCGACGGTGCTCGGGGCGCTCGCCGCGCTCACGGCGACGCGCGAGCTGTCCTTGCCCGCGGCCGGCGACACGATGGTGATCGGCGCGCAGCTCGCGGTCCTCGTGGCCTGGTTCAACCTCCTCGTGTTCTGCGGGCTGGCCCGCCGGAGCGGCCCGATCAACGCGGCCGAGGAGGCGCTCGCCGCCGTCGACCCGCGCGGCATCTTCTACGGCGGCGTCGCGGCCCACGTGGTCGTCTTCCTCGTGACGCAGGCGGTCCCGCTCTCGTCGGCGCCGCTCGCGGCGCGGGTCGCGTGCGGGCTCCTCGCCGCGCTGCTCTTCGCGTCGGGCGTCTACGCCGCGTCGCGCGTGCCCGAGGGCAAGGTGCCGCTGCGCCTCCTCGGCACGCTCCACGCCGCCGCCGACGCCATCAAGATGATCTGGAAGGAGGACTTCATCCCGAAGAACGCCGACCGGCTCCTCCACTCGCTCGCGCCGCTGCTCGCGATGTTCCCGGCGCTGGTGACGTTCGCGGTCATCCCGTTCGGCGACAAGCTCTGCTTCGGGGACAACGGCGACGGGATCTTCGGCTTCAGCGACCTGCCGCTCCTCAAGAACACGGTCGACCAGGCGCTCGCGTGCAACGGCCACGTCGTGAGCCTCCAGATCGCCGATCTCAACGTCGGCATCCTCTACCTCTTCGCGATGGGGGGCACCGGCGTCATCGGCGCCGCGCTCGCCGGCTGGGCGAGCGACAACAAGTTCTCGCTGCTCGGCGGGCTCCGCGCCGCGAGCCAGATGGTCAGCTACGAGGTGGCGATGGGCCTGAGCATCGTCGGGCTCCTCATCATCTACAGCAGCGTCCGGCTCGGCGACATGGTGCAGTGGCAGGTCCAGCACGCGTGGGGGATCTTCGTCCAGCCGTTCGCGTTCTTCCTGTTCATCACGGCGCTCGCCGCCGAGACGAAGCGCATCCCGTTCGACCAGCCCGAGGGCGAGAGCGAGATCGTCGCCGGCTACTTCGTCGAGTACTCCGGGATGAAGTTCGGCATGTTCATGACGGGCGAGTACGTGGAGCTCATCACCTCGAGCGCGCTCCTCGTCACGCTCTTCTTCGGCGGCTACCACCTGCCGTTCCTCGACCGCGACGGGATCAACGTCGTGATCGGGCAGACGACGCTCTTCCAGTACAAGATGACGCACCTCGCCGTGAGCGCGCTCTACGTCGTCGCGTTCTTCGGGAAGACGATCCTCATGTCCTGGGTGCAGGTCTTCTTCCGCTGGACGCTGCCGCGCTTCCGTTACGACCAGGTGATGCGGCTCGGCTGGACGAAGCTCCTGCCGCTCGCGATCGGCAACATGATGCTGACGGGCATCCTGGTGCTGGCCGTCGACGCGGCGCCCGCGGGGCTCCGCGACGGCCTCCAGGTCGCCGCGGACATCTCCCAGGTGGTGCTCGCGGTGGGCGGGTTCGCGGCGGTCGTGGCGGTGATCGCCGGGCTGCTCGAGCCGGTCGAGCGCAATCGGTTCCTCCACTCCACCGCGGCGCGGTTCGCCGCGGCCGCGGGTGGCACCAAGGCATCGCCGCAGCAGGCGTAGAGGAGATCCCCATGGCGAAAGCTCCCCAGAGCAACCCCTGGACGAAGCCGGCCGGCAAGCCGGTCGCTGGCAAGCCGATCCCGCGCCCTGTCCGGAACGCCGACGTGCAGTCCTACATCCCCGAGGTGTTCAGGGGGCTTGGGCTCACGATGAAGCACTTCTTCAAGAACACGAAGGAGATGGTGCTCGGGCAGAAGCCGGATCCGGTGCTCGAGGCGCTGGAGCCGGGCGTGACGACGATCAGCTACCCCGAGGAGAAGCGCCCCTACCCGGAGCGCTTCCGGGGGATCCACCGGCTCACGCTGCGCGAGGACGGCTCGCCCCGGTGCGTCGCGTGCCTGTGCTGCTCGACCGCGTGTCCGGCGCAGTGCATCGCGATCGACCCGGCCGAGTACCCCGAGGGCGATCGGCGGCGCGGCTACGAGCGGTACCCGAGCAGCTTCGTCATCGACGAGCTCCGCTGCGTGTTCTGCGGCTACTGCGTCGAGGCGTGCCCCGTCGACGCGATCCGGATGGACACGGGCAAGCACGCGGTGCCTTACGACTCGCGCGAGCAGTTCATCTACAGGCGCGATCTCCTCATGAGCCTCTCCGACCGCGCCGGCGCGCAGCTCTCGGCGAACCCACGCCACGAGCCGGGCGATCCGACGCACCCGGGGCTCACCCGCGACCACGCGGATCACTGAGGCGACCACCGCAGCGGCGCTCCCCCGCAGAGGGGGGAGCGCTGCCGGGCGCGGTTCTGCTAGAACGGCCGGCCATGGCGACGACGTACGGCTCCTTCGAGGCGGTCATCGGGCTCGAGGTCCACGCGCAGCTCCTCACCCGCACCAAGGCGTTCTGCGGCTGCGCGACCAGCTTCGGCGACCCGCCGAACACGCATACGTGCCCGGTCTGCCTGGGGCTGCCGGGCGCGCTGCCGGTGCTGAACCGCGACGCGGTCCGGATGGCGGTGAGCGCGGCGCTCGCGCTCGGCTGCGCCATCCAGGAGAGCAGCGTCTTCGCCCGGAAGAACTACTTCTACCCGGACCTGCCGAAGGGCTTCCAGATCAGCCAGTTCGATCGGCCGCTCGCGCTGCGCGGCGCGCTCGAGATCGAGACCGAGGCGGGGCGGAAGCGGGCGGGGATCACGCGCGTGCACATGGAGGAGGACGCCGGCAAGAACCTGCACGGCATCGGCGGCCTCTCGATCGTCGACCTCAACCGCGCCGGCACGCCGCTCATCGAGATCGTGGGCGAGCCCGATCTGAGCTCGGGCGCCGAGGCGGCCGAGTACCTGAAGCGGCTGCGCGAGATCCTGATGTTCATCGGCGTGAACGACGGCAACCTCGAGCAGGGCAGCTTCCGCTGCGACGCCAACGTCTCGGTCCGCAGGGTGGGGGAGGCGAAGCTCGGCACGCGCACGGAGCTCAAGAACATCAACTCGTTCCGCTTCGTCGCGGAGGCGATCGATCTCGAGATCCGCCGGCAGATCGCGCTCATCGAGCAGGGCGACCGGGTGCGCCAGCAGACCCGCGGGTACAACGCGGACAGGAAGGAGACGTACCTCCTCCGCGACAAGGAGAACGAGTCCGGCTACCGCTACTTCCCCGAGCCGGACCTGCCGCCGCTCGTCGTCGACGAGGCGTTCCTCGCCGAGGTGCGCGGCGCGCTGCCGGAGTCGCCGGCCGACAAGCGGCGGCGCTTCACCGAGTCGCTCAAGCTCACGCCGTACGCCGCGTCGGTCCTGACCGGTCACCCGCGGATCGCGGCGTTCTTCGAGGAGGCGGCGCGGCTCCACGGCGACGCGGTGAAGGTCGCGAACTTCGTGCAGAGCGAGGTGCTGCGCGACGCCCGCACGACGGGGCTCACGGCCACGTTCCCGGTCTCTCCGGCGCAGGTGGCGGGGCTGCTGCGCCTCGTGGACGAGGGCGCGATCAGCGGCAAGCAGGCCAAGGAGGTGTACACGGAGATGGCCGGCACCGACCGGGCTCCGGGCGACATCGTCCGCGACAAGGGGATGGCGGTGATGAGCGACGCCTCCGCGATCGAGGCGATCGCGGGGGAGGTCATCGCCGCGAACGAGAAGCAGGTGGCGGCGTACCGCGCCGGCAAGACCGCGCTGTTCGGCTTCTTCGTGGGGCAGATCATGAAGCGGACGGGGGGCAGCGCGAGCCCGGCGGTCGTGAACGAGGTGCTGCGGCGGCTGCTCGAGGGCGGCTCCGCCCCGGGTGCGTGAAGACGCTTTCTCTGCGCCCCCGCGTGAAATAGGGTGGTCGGGCAGGAGCTCTCGCCGAGGGCCCCGGCGGCATCGCTGCAAGGGGGTCACGCGGGCGGGGGCGTATCTGGCGCGCGTGGCGTGTCGGAGGAGGAGCGAGCGATGAACCAGGGCGGCACTGGGGGCGGTGGCGGCGGATGGGGACAGCCTCCGGGCGGCGGCCACGGCGCGCCCGGCGGGGGCGGCTACGGTCCGCCGGGCGGGAGTCCTCCCGGTGGGGGCGGTTACGGTCCTCCGGGCGGAGGTCCTCCCGGCGGGGGCGGTTACGGTCCTCCGGGCGGAGGTCCTCCCGGCGGGGGCGGTTACGGTCCTCCGGGCGGAGGTAGCTACGGTCCTCCCGGCGGAGGCGGCTACGGCCCGCCCGGCGGAGCTCCTCCCGGAGGCGGCTATGGCGGCTTTCCCGGCGGAGCCCCACCCGGAGGCGGCTACGGCCCTCCCGGCGGAGCCCCACCCGGAGGTGGCTACGGCCCTCCCGGCGGAGCCCCACCCGGAGGCGGCTACGGCCCTCCCGGCGGAGCCCCACCCGGCGGCGGCTACGGCCCTCCCGGCGGAGCCGGCTACGGCGGTCCTCCCGGCGGCTTCGGCGCTCCCGGCGGCGGCTACTCCCCGCCTCCCGGCATGCAACCGCCGTATGGCGCCCCGCCGGGGGGCGGCGGCGGCAGCAGCACGGACAAGATCCAGCGGTTCCTCAAGCCCGCCCTGCTCGGCGGCACCGTGGGCGGGGTGCTGTCCAGCATTCCCCTGCTGAACCTCCTCAACTGCTGCTTCTGCCTGCTCAACGTCGCCGGCGCCGCGCTCGCGGTCTCGCTCTACCTGAAGGAGCACCCGAACGAGCGCCTCTCCAGCAACGACGCGGCGCTCTGCGGGGCCCTCGCGGGCGTCACGGCCGGCGTCATCACCGGGGTCCTCGACATCGTCATCAAGCTCGTGTTCGGCACCCTCCTCGCGGGCCTCTACGCGACCTTTCCCCCGGAGATCGCCGAGAACCTCGCGGTGACCGGCGTCACGGCGGTGTTCTACATCCCGGGCTACGCGATCACTTACGGCGCCATGGGCGCGCTCGGCGGCTTCGCGGCCATGCAGTTCCTCTTCAAGGACCGCCTCGCCCCCTGAGCGTCCCGGCCGACAGGACCCTCGACGCATGGTCACCGCCCGTCCCCTCGACGCCCTCCGCTTCCCGCTCCGCACCGCCGGCTTCGTGGGCCTCACCTTCGGCATGTACGGCCTGCTCGAGGTCGACACCGCGCTCTCCGCCGCCGCGGAGCGCGAGGTGGTCCTGCACACATGGATGCGCCGCTACGGGCGCGCGCTCCTCAGGCTGTACGGCCTCGACGTGCGCGCCGGCGGTCCCTTCGTCGGCGCGCGCGCCGGGGGCGTCGCCGACGGCGCGGGGCGACGCGCCGCCGGTGATGCCGGGTACCATCCCGGCCGCGACGCAACCGGCCTCGGGCGGCTGTTCGTGATGAACCACCGCTCCGCGCTCGACATCATGATCACGCTCGCCTTCTTCGAGGCCACCATCGTGAGCCGCGCCGACCTCGCCGGCTGGCCGGTCATCGGCATGGCGGCGCGCCGCGTCGGGACGCTGTTCGTCGACCGATCGAGCAGGCGCAGCGGCACCGCGGTCGTGCAGGCGATGAGCTCCGCGCTCAGCCAGGGCCGTGGTGTGATGGTCTACCCCGAGGGGACCACGTTCTCCGGGGACGAGGTGCGGCCGTTCCGCGCGGGCGGCTTCACCGCGGCGTGCCGTGTCAGCGCCGAGATCGTCCCTGCCGGTATCGCCTACGGCGGCGCGGAGTCGTCCTACATCGACGAGTCGTTCACCGCGCACATGGCCCGCGTGAGCCGTGCGCGACGTATCCCCGTGGCGCTCGAGGTCGGCGCGCCCATCGCCACCGCGGGCCAGGACGTCGACGCGATCCGCGAGAAATCGCATCAGGCCGTCCAGACGCTGGTCCATCGCGCCCGCGCGCGGCTCGGCTCCGACATATAGACCGTCACACTCGGCTCCGGCGCCGCTGGCTTCTGAGATCGGCCCTCGCTACGATGCGGCCCGCCGTCGATCATCATGGAGCGTGAAGGCAGCAACCCTCCCCCGGCCGCCATGCCCTGGCAGGTCCCGACGCAGTCCCGCGGTGGAGCGATCCATAATGAACTGATGTTCCTTGCGGACGCGAGCGAGCAGCTCACCGGATCGCTCGACCCGCACACGATCCTCGAGCGGCTCGCGCGCCTCTCGGTGCCGTTCCTCGCGGACTGGTGCACGGTCGATCTGATCGAGCGCGGCGCCGCGGACACCATGGGCCTCCTCGATCCGCTGCCGCCGTCGCCCTACGGGGATGGGCCGCCGTTCGCGCCCGGGGTGAGCGCGCTCGATTTCACGCCCGCGCCGGCGGGCAAGCCGCCCGCGCGCCCTCCGCGCGCGGGGGCCGCGCCCGGGCTGGACCGCCAGGGCTTCGCCGACGATCCCAAGGGCGGCCCTCAGGGCGCGTCGAAGAGCGCGTTCTGCCGCGTCGCCGCGAAGCACGTGAACCCCGGGCGCGAGGGCCTGCTGCGGGCGATCTCGCCCGACGCCGAGGAGCGGCTCGGCATCGCCAAGGTGCTGCACAGCGGCGAGTCGGAGCTGCTCCACGAGCTCGACGGCGAGGCGAGCGACGAGGCCAGGGAGCGCGCCGCCGCGCTGGAGCAGCTCGGCACCCGCTCCGCCATGGCGGTGCCGCTCATCGCGCGCGGCCGCAAGCTCGGCGTGCTCTCGTTCGGCGTCTCCGAGTCGAACCGCATCTACTCCGCCGACGACCTCGTGCTCGCGGCCGAGCTCGCGCACCGCGTGGCGCTGGCGCTCGACAACGCCTACCTCTACCGGAAGGCGGAGGAGGCGCGCCAGTCCGCGGAGCGGAGCGCGGACCGCGCCGCGTGGCTGTTCGCCGTCACGGCCGCGCTGTCCGACGCGATCACGCCGCCCGCGGTGCTGCGCGTGCTCGCGAGCGACGTCGTCGCGGCCGCCGGCGCGATGACCGCGATGGTGGCGCTGCGCGCCGGGAGCGGCGGCGAGCTCGAGACGGTGCGCTCGACGGGCTACCTGGAGGCGCAGATCGCGCGCTTCAAGACGTTCGACATCAGCGCCGATCTGCCGCTCGCGCGGGCCGTCCGCGAGCGGCAGCCGATCTTCCTGGAGTCGGACGAGCGCATCGGGCGGTTCGAGCCGGGCTTCGTGGCCTGCTGCGCCGCGACGGGCGAGCACGCGTACGCCGCGATCCCGCTCTTCCTCGAGGGGCGCGTGCTCGGCGCCGTGGGCTTCGGCTTCTCGATGCCGCAGTCGTTCTCCGAGGACGACCGGGCGTTCATGCTCGCGCTGGTCCAGCAGAGCGCGCAGGCGCTCGAGCGCGCGCGCCTCGCCGCGCTGCAGACGGAGGAGGCCACGCACCTCTCGCACGAGGTGCTCAAGCAGATGCCCGAGGCCATCCTGGTCACCGACCTGGAGGGCAACATCCGGTACTGGATGGGCGAGGCCGAGTCGATCTTCGGCTACCTGTCCGAGGAGATCGTCGGCAAGAGCATGGCGCTGCTCCACCGCGCGGATCTGCGGGAGGAGTTCACGGGCCGGATCCTCCAGCAGATCGCGGACTCGCGCACCTTCGTCGGCGAGATCCCGTGCGTGCGGCGGGACGGCTCCGAGGTGCCGATCGAGGTCACGGCGTACGCGGTGCACGACCAGGAGGGGCGGCCGCTGTTTTTGGTCGGCATCCACCGCGACATCACCGATCGCAAGCGCGCCGAGGAGGAGCGCGCGCGGTTCATCCGGGTGCAGGCGGCGCGCGCCGAGGCCGAGGAGGCGGCGCGGCGCTTCGCGTTCCTCGCCGAGGTCTCGACGGCCCTGGCCGCGTCGCTCGATTTCACGGCGACGCTCCAGTCGCTCGCGCGGCTGGTCATCCCGGTGCTCGCCGACTTCTGCCTGGTGGACGTCGACGACGGCCTCGGCCTGCGGCACGTCGCGGTCGCGCACGTGAGCCCGCTGAAGGAGCCGCTGCTCCGGTACTTCCACCCGAGCCGCGTCGACGGCGAGCCGGGCCCCGTGGCGCGCGTGCTGCGCACCGGCCGGTCCGAGCTCTACGCGGACGTGCGCGGGGACGTGCTGCTGCACGACGCGATGACGACCGACGAGGCGGCGGCGAACCGGGAGCTCGCGCCGCTGTCCTACCTCGTGGTGGCGCTCCGGGCGCGGGGGCGCATCCTCGGCGCGATGTCGCTGGTGTCGTCCGAGTCCGGGCGGTTCTTCGAGCAGGCCGACGTCGCGTTCGCGGAGGAGGTCGCGCACCGCGCCGCGCTCGCGCTCGACAACGCGCGGCTGTACCGCGAGGTGCAGGACGCCAACCGGCTGAAGGACGAGTTCCTCGGGACCGTGTCGCACGAGCTGCGCACGCCGCTCAACGCGATCCTCGGCTGGGCGAGGATGATGCAGGCCGGCTCGCTCGATCGGGTCGCCGAGACGCGGGCGCTGTCGGCGATCGAGCGCAACGCCGAGCACCAGGTGACGCTCATCGACGAGCTGCTCGACGCCTCGCAGGTGGTGACGGGCACGCTGAAGATCGAGCGGCTCGCGGTGGAGCTGACGCTGCCGGTGCAGGCGGCGGTCGAGGCGATCCTGCCGTCGGCGGCGGGCAAGGGGGTGGCGATCGAGACCACGCTCGATCCGGAGGGCGTGTACGTGGAGGGCGATCCGGCGCGCCTGCAGCAGGTCGTGTGGCACCTGCTGTCGAACGCGGTGAAGTTCTCGCGCCCCGGCGGGCTCGTCCAGGTGCACCTCTCGCAGGACGAGCGCTTCGCCGAGATCAGGGTGAGCGACGACGGCGAGGGGATCTCGGCGGACTCGCTGCCCCACGTCTTCGAGCGCTTCCGGCAGGGGGACAGCAGCAGCAGCGGCGCGCGCCACCACGGCGGGCTGGGGCTCGGGCTGTCGATCGTGCGGCACCTGGTGGAGCTGCACGGCGGCACCGTGCGCCTCACGAGCCCGGGGCCCGGGCGCGGGACGACGTGCGCGGTGCATCTGCCGCTGTCGACGGGGGCGACGGCGACGGCGCTGACGAGCGCGGGCATCGCGCCCGATCCGCGCAACCCGTTCCCGCGGCTCACCGGCGTGCGCGTGCTCATCGCGGACGACGATCCGGACACGCTGGCCATGCTCTCGTCGGTGCTGCGGCGCTGCGGGGCCGAGGTGAGCACGGCGACGTCGAGCGTCGAGGCGATGAAGCTGCTCGAGACGTCGGAGCCGTCGCTGCTCGTGGTCGACATCGGGATGCCGGGCGAGGACGGCTACGCGCTGATCCGCAAGGTGCGCGATCTGCTGCCGCGCAAGGTGGGGCGCACGCCCGCGCTGGCGCTCACGGCGTACGCGCGGACCGAGGACCGGGTGCGGGCGCTCGCGGCCGGGTTCCAGATGCACGTGCCCAAGCCGATCGAGCCGATCGAGCTGGCGGCCGCGGTGAAGAGCCTCGCGACCGGGTTGTCGCCCTGGTCGCGCGAGGACTGAGCCGGAGACGGAAGCCGCGCCGGGGTGGGGCTGTGCGCGGCAGCGCGCGGGGGGCGCTCGGCCATCCGCCAAGACAGGGGCCGGGGCGCTTGCGCATGAACCACCGCCCGGCATGTCTCACTTCGGGCCTTGCCTCCTGAGACGTTTCGTCGCGCGCCACACGAGGCGCGCCTGAGACGTGGTGCCCGCTGAGACCTCATGGCACCTCGTTCGGTGCTCCACCGCGCCCCCCGCGCGCTGCCGCGCACACCCCCACCCCGGCGCTCACCGCCTCGTCGAGAGGGGGTGAGGGGAACAGGGGAAGAGGGGGAGAGGGCGGTGGTGGAGGATCGATGATTGACTGAAGGGATCACGGCCTCGTGAAGGGCCGTTGTGCGTGCGCGAGCCGCGTGGATGAGGGGGGAATCAGGTCAGCGGGTGGGCACGAAACGGAGGGAGGTGAGGCGCAGCAGCTCGCCCTCGCCGCCCGTCACCTTCAAGTAGACGTCATGCGTGCCCGTGGTGGGCTTGACGTCGCACGTGGTCGTCGTCCACCTGTCCCAGCCGCCAGTGCCAGGGACCTTGCAGGTGCCGATGGCCGAGCCGCCGGCCAAGGGGTCGAGCCAGATCTCCACGACGCCGCCCTCCCCGGCGCTCGAGGTCCGGAGCTCGACCGCCTTCGTGCTCACACGGCCGCCGCCCAGGCCGACGCTGCCGTACATCGCCCAGTCGCCATCCTCGAGGCCGCCCAGCACCGGTCCCACGTCCTCCGTCGACACGAGGTCGGTCCCAGACTGCTGGTTCGCCTCGGCGGCCTGGATCTGGGTGAATCCGTCGCGGTAGGTGAACAGGTCGAAATCAGCGCTCTTGTTCGTCGCGAACATGCCAGCCTGGTTGCCTACCCACGTGTGGGCCATCGCATAGAAATGGTCGAGCGCGGAGATGTCAATCTCACGGCCCACCTGGGTCCACCTGACGCCATCCACGCTGAACCAGCCCGTGGCCTTGTGATCGGTGCGGACCAGCTTCAGCCAGACCGCCTCGCCGGGAGGGGCCGCGACCGATTCCCCCTCCACGACCGGCTCGTCCAGCTCGGTGTACGCGTCGCTCGCCGGCTTCACCGCGCGCGAGCGGAAGGAGAAACGGATCCTGTCCTCCTTGTCCTCCATGACGCGCGCAACGGACACCTCCATGATGGCGGGCAGCGTGAAGCCCTCGCCGCTGGTCATCCACGTCGGGGCGGAGAGCACCTGCTCGTCACGCCAGTACCCGTTGCCCAGCCGGACGCCCGCCGCGTCGCCGTCAGCCCTGGGCGTGAACTCCATCTTCACGACCATGCTGCTCGAGCGCAGCGCATCCTTCTGTACCACCCACGTGGTCCGGTCAGCCCCCGGATCGATCCGCAGCCAGCCCGGGCGCTCCGTCACCGAGTACCGGTTCTCCGACTTGTCATAGGTGGTCCAGGCAGGGTCGATCTCGTCCGACGTGAAGTCGTCGTTCACGGGCAGCAGGAAGGGCACGCCGCTCCGCGGCAGCGCGGGCGCCGGCAGGTCGCGCCCCTGGGCCGTGAATTGCGGGACCGGAATGGTCTGACCGCCCACTTCCTGGTCGACCCAGTCGATGGACAGGAGCAGCCCCTCGCGGCCCAGCCCCATCCATTCCCCGTTGCTCCACGTCTTTTCGCCCTCGGCGCCCACGCCGGTGCAGTCGTACGAGTGGGCGAAGGCCCAGGAGGTGCCGTCCTCGAGCTCGAACGGGGCCGTGATGTGCTGCACGCCGGCGTACGGCTCCTCGCCGGTGAGCACGTAGCCGAGCCACGTCCAGTCCTCGGGCGTGCTGTCGACCAGCTTCTTCGACGCCCAGGCGTGCAGCTGTCCGCCGCAGGCCGTGTGGGTCGAGATGAAGTAGTAGTACCAGTCGCCGCGCTTGGTCATGGTCGGGCCCTCGCCCCACTTGCTCCAGTCCGCGTTGCTGAACTCCCCGCAGCCGCCCGTCTCCTGATCCCAGTTGACGAAGCTCATGTCGATGGTCGACTCCGGCAGCAGCATCCCGGTGTCGGGATCGATCTCCGTGACCAGGTTGATGCCGAAATCGTTGGGGTGGTCCGCGTCCCACTTGCACAGGCCGTTCTTGATCAGCATGTACGTCTTGCCGCTGTCGGGATCGACGAACACCGAGTTGTCGGAGCCGGTCCCCCGCTCGTACGCGGTGTCGCTGCCGGGCGGCGTGTAGGGGAAGATGTCGACCTGGGTCGGCTCCGACCACGGCCCCTCGAGGCTCGGGGCCGACGAGAAGTACTGGGTGGCGCCGATGGCGTAATAGACCCGGTACACGTCGTTCGCCTTGACGATGAAGCCGCCCCAGGTGCCCTGGCCAGGGCCGGTCTGCGCCTTGAGCGCGGCGGCGGTCGAGTCGACCACCCGGGTCACGCGCTCCCAGCGCACGAGGTCCGTCGAGCGCAGGATCTCGAAGGCGGGCATCATGTGGAAGTTCGAGCCGACCAGGTAAAACGCGTCGCCTTCCCGGTAGATGTTCATGTCCGGGTGGTCCCCGGGCAGGACCGGATTCTGGTAGGTCGTCGGGTCGAAGGCCGTGCCGAAGGTGGCCGTCAACGTCTTGTCCATGTCGAGGGTGACCGTCACCCGGTTGTCCAGCCCGGTGACGGCGCCGCTCCACCCCAGGAAGTTGTAGCCCGCGGCGGGCGTCGCGGTCACCGTGACCAGGCTGCCTGGCGCGTGCGGGTACGTCCCAGGACCGGGATCGGTCGTGCCCTCGCCGCTGGCCTCGATGACCAGCGTGTAGACCGGATTCTCGCTCTCGTTGCCCCCGCAGGCCGCGGTCAGGGACCCGACCAGGAGGATCGCCATGACAGGCGCGCCGTATCGTTTCATCGTCTGCTCCTCGCCGGCCTCGCGCCAGCGCCACGGTTGTGCCCCGGGGATCGGCGGCGAACGCCTGATCCCCGAGCGCTCATCGGTCGGAAAAATCCATCCGAGTCGGAGTGCAGCCACGGCCCTTACCGGCCGAGGCGGCCCCCGGTGCACCCATACGCACTCCTCATATCGTGCGTCAAACGTTTCTGTCTTGAGTTGATCGTCGCTCGTCCCCGATAGCGCTCAACGCTCGTCGTCCATGCAGCGGCGCCTGTCGGGCGAGCCCCGCGATCGGCCTGGCGCCGGGCCGGCGTCCGAGGTCCCGCGCGCCGTGGGCCTGGGACGCCGAACAGGTTGAAGTTCGTCCAAGCTCAACGGTTGCGTTGCCCGCTGGGAGCCTCCGGCGAACGAGCGGAGGCCGTATGGATGCGGGTGCCAGAGAGGCCGGAGGGGCGCGAGGGAAGGGGGATGGGCATGTTTCCCTATTCCCTTGCGCCATCGCGGTGTTCTCCCGCGTTGGTTGATGTAAGGATGATTTCTGACCAGCCTCACATCGACAAGGCGCCCTCTCTGCCCGGCGCGGGGGGATGACGGCGGGACACGCGCGCGCTGATAAGCGGAGATGGCGTCGCGGGCTTCCGGCCCACCGTCCAGCGGGACCAGGCCCTCCAGGAAGCCCTCATCCCTGGCGTGGCGCAAATCGTCGACCACCTCCGGATGCGGGCGGATCACATCCGCGACGTCCAGGAGCGCCAGCCCCATTTCCGAGGTGATGTTGTTCGGCGCGGACTGCGACAGCGTGTCCGCGGCGTTCTTCTCGCCCAGCCACGCCAGCATCCGTTCGTTGAGCCAGAATGCGGCGTCCATGGCGGCCATGATCACGCCCATGCTCCGTGGATCGAACGAGGACCTCTTCAGTTGCTGGATGTCCTCCAGGATGAAGTCGAACAACGCCGTTCCCGTCCTGGCTCCGATGTCGCGCTTCAGCGCCTCGATCGCGGCCTGGCTGCGCTCGATCAGATCCGCGACGATCGCCGGGTCGTCTTCGACCTGCGCGTCGAGGCCCGCGGGCGCCGACCCTTGCTTGCCCTGGCCGGGAGGCGAGGCCGTCGGATCGCCGGGCAACGGCTCGATGAAGTCTCCCCGCTCGAGGAGGGTCAAGAGGGCGTCCTTGATGAGCGGATCGTGTCGGCCCAGGCCATCCAGGAGAGCGTCCCGGCTGGCCGGAGAAGCCAGCCTCTTCGTGGGATCGACGAACAACCTCCCGCCCGCCGCGATCATGGGTCCAGCGGCGGTCAGCTGGAACAGGGACAGCCCCAGGGGCTTCATGGGGTCGGTCATCATCTGTTGATGGCCGACGGACAGGAAGACGTGGTTGCCCTGATCACCCGCGTCAGGGACGGGATACAAGGTCGTGATGGGCCGGCTCTGGACGATGAAGAACGCCTCGTCGACCAGGCACCATTCGATGTCCTGAGGCTGACCGAAATGCGCTTCGATCCGCCGGCCCAGGCGCTCGAGCCGCACGATCTGCTCGTCCGTCAGCGCGGGCCGGTCCTGCCGCTCGGGCTCGATCGCCCGCTCCTCCGTGCCGCCCTCCTCCACGACCCAGGTGGCCAGCTTCTTGGTGGCGATCGTCTTCTCGATGATCGGGCCGCTCCGCACCTTGTAGCCGTCGGCGCTCGCCAGGCCGGAGACCAGGGCCTCGCCGAGGCCGAAGCTCGCCTCGATGGACGACACCTTCCGGTTCGAGGTGACGGGATCGGCCGTGAACAAGATCCCGGCCGCCTGCGGGACGACCAGCCGCTGCACCACGACCGCCATGTGGACCTTGCGGTGGTCGAAGCCATGTCGAAGGCGGTAGATCACCGCCCGCTCGGTGAAGAGCGACGCCCAGCACCGGCGGATGTGGTCCAGGATCGCCGGCGTCCCGATGACGTTCAGGTACGTGTCCTGCTGGCCCGCGAAGGAAGCCGCCGGCAAATCCTCCGCCGTCGCGCTCGACCGGACGGCGTAAGCAGCTCGCTCTCCGAGCCCGGCGAGGGAGCGGGTGATCGCGTCCTGCACGTCCTGGGGGATGGCTATCCCTTCGATGATCGTGCGGATCTCGGCGCTCAGCGCCCGGATCCCATCGCGGTCTTCCGCCTTCAGACGCGACAGCCGATCGAGCGGCTCGCCGAGCGACGGCGCTTGTCCCATGACCCGCTTGAAGGCTTCGGTCGACACGCAAAAGCCGGCCGGCACGCGGATCCCTTCCTGCCTGGCGAGCTCCGCGAGGCTCGCGCCCTTCCCTCCGACATCCCGGATCCGGGTCCGGTCGACCTCCTGGAAACCAAGCACGTAAGCCTGCATCGGTGCACCTCCCTGCGCGAAGGGCGCCACGATAACACGGCCACCGCCGCCCCCAGCGCGCCCAGCAGCCCGGCCACACCCAGCCAGGCCCGGACGCTCAGCGCGGTGCTGGTGTCTCGCGGCCCGACGACCCGCTGAATGCCCAGCTCGCTCGGCGCGGCGTCTCCAGCGCAGAGGCGCAAAGAGGCGAGAGCGAGGGAGGAGCTGCGTCGCCGCGGCCGCGACGTCGGGCGGCTGACATACTGACATGACACGCCGGGGGCCTTGCGGCGGCCACCGCGCCGTGAAGACAATCGGGCGCAGTCATGCCTCTTCCTTGGTGTCGGTAAAGGTCGGTCGGTGCAGGTCGAGCTGCTGGAGCGGACGGATGGATACGTGGTGGCGACCTGGCGGCGGCTCCTGCTGCTCCTCTGGCGCGGGCAGGCCACCGTCGTCGGCGTCGAGCGATCCCGGGCGCTCTTCCAGCACTGGGCGGAGCGCCAGCCGGGAGGGGCCGTGTTCCTGGTCGTGATCCCCCGCCAGCGCACCGGGCCGCCGGACGAGGCGACCCAGGTGGCGATGCAGCGGGCGGCGAGCGCTCCCGGGGAATACTTGAAGGGCATCGCCACGCTCATCGAGACCGAGGGGTTCATCGCCGCCTCGGTCCGCGCCGTCATGATGCGGCTGCAGGCCCGCGGGACGCAGGGGCCCGCGCCGAACATCTTCCGGACGCCGGCCGAGGTCGCGGCCTGGGCGGCGATGGTGCTGCAGGACCGGGGGATCACGTCCGAGGGGCTGGCGGAGGCGATCCGCGAGGCGCGCGAGGGCTGAGCGCGCGCCCGCCGGTCGATCGCCCTCGGGGCGGCGCGGTGTGCCCGTGACGCCCGAGGAGGACGCGCAACCGCCTCCGAGCTCGTCCGAGCTCCTTCACCGCGGTGGAGATCGGCAGTCCGAGCGCGCGCGCGATCTCGCAGACTCCATGGCCGACCGCGGCGAGGGCGAGCATCTCGCGATCGCGCCGCCGCAGCCGGGCGGCCGCGAGCCGCACGGCGAGGAGCCGCTCGCGCGCCGCCACGAGCTGCTCGTCCTCCCGCGGCGGCTCCGGCCGCGCGCTCCACGGATCGGCGACGGGGATCTCCCGGCGCACCCAGGCGGCCAGGAGCACGGCCACGTCGAGGCCCTTTGATCGGGAGGCTCGTGACGCCTCGCCCCTCGACGGAGAGGCGCTCTCCTTCACCGGGTCACCGATCGCGCATCGCGGGCGCCAGGGCGCCGAGGAACACGCCGCCATCCGGCCGTGGCGCGACGCTGGAGAGGTCCTGTTGCGGGCGCGCCAGCAGCGCGCGCGCCAGCGCGTCGTTCCCGATGGCGCGCGCGGCGGCGGCCATTCTCAGGATCTCCTGCCGGTCGTTCTGCGCGCCGGACATGCGCTGATTTGACCGAGATGTGCCACGAGGACGCGCAGACACGATGATTTCACCCTTCGACGCGACGGGCGTCGCCGGAGGAGGCGGCCTGTCGCGCTCGGGTGAGGTGCCGTTCGCGGGGGAGACGGGGGCCTCGCCGGCCGCCTCGGCCAGCCCCGCCGCGGAGGACACGTGATCTTGCGCGGCCAGGAGAGCGCCCGGCGGCGCCGCGCCCCGGGGGCGAGCGCCGTCATGTCCGGCCAGCAGGAGCCCCGCCGTCATGGCGACGCCCACGACGCTCGCCACGAACGCGCCGCAGGCCTGGGCGGCCGCGCGGGTCCGGAACCGGGGCAGGGGACTCGGCTGCTGCCGTCTCGCCGCGGGCGGCCTCGCCCTCTGGGGTTTCGCGCTCTGCCGCTTCCCCCTCGGCCTCGCCCGCGGGGGCGTTGCCCGCAGCGGCGCCGGCGCCGGCCGTGGCGGAGACGCTTCGCCGCGCGGAGCAGGCGCGGCGCGCGGGGCGATGGGAGGACGCCGCGGCGGCGTATCGGGCCGCGTGGGAGTCGACCGGCGACCGCCGCTGGGCCGGGGAGCTCGGGCTCGCGGAGCTCGCGCTGCGCCGCTACCGGGACGCGGCGGAGCACCTGCGCCTGTCGCTCGGGGCGGAGGATGCGCTCGCGCCCTTCGTGAGAGCTCGGTTCCGGCGAGGGCTCCAGCGGGCCGCAAAGGAGGTCGCCGCGGTTGCGATCGTGGTGGGCAAGCCCGAGGCCGAGGTGTTCATCGACGGCAGGCGCGTCGGGCAGGGGCTCGCGACGTACGTCGTCTATGTCGAGCCCGGCAGCCACGAAGCACGGGCGAGGCTCGCAGGCCACGAGGACGGCGTGGGGCGCTTCGTGGCGCAGCGCGGGGACACACCGGCGATCGGCCTGCCCCTCAAGGAGAGGCCGCCGGTGGCGCGGCCGGCGGCAGCGCCGGGGCCAGGGCGGGCGGCAGGGCCACGGGCCGCGGCGGCAGGGCCGGCGGTCAAGGGGGCGGCGGTCAAGGGGCCGGCGGCCAAGGGGGCGGCGGCCAAGGGGGCGGCGATCGGGCCTGCCGTCCGGGTCGGCGGGCTCGCGCTCACGTCGGCGGGCGTCTTGGTCGGGGCGGGGTTCGCGATCGGGTGGGCGGTCAAGGACGGCGAGGCGAGCGCGCTGCGCGAGGAGCTGCGCAGCGCGTTCGACGATCGAGCGGATGTGGCCTGCAACCCCGGGCGGTCAGACCTTGATGCACGGTGCCTCCAGCTCCGGGATGCGGTCGAAGCCCGCGACGCCCTGGGCCTGGTCGCGCTCGCGAGCTTCGTGGCGAGCGGCGTGGTCGGCGCGGCGGCGCTCTCGTCGTTCTGGTGGGCGCCTGCGCCGGACCACGGCGGCGTCCGCGTGGTCCCGCAGGCGATGGCGCGCGGCGGCGGTGTCCGGATCGAGGGGGCGTGGTGACGGCCCGACGTGGAGGAGGTGCAGCGATGAGGCGGTGCGAGGCGGGGCGGATCCTGGCGGCGCTGGTCGGTCTGGGGAGCGCGGCGGTCGCGATGGCGAGCGGCTGCGGGATGGTCGACGGTTACGACTGCCACGAGCTCATGACGTGCGACATCCTCACCGAGGACGGCACCAACAACGGCACGTGCGGCGGCACATGCGTCGACGCCGACAGCTCTGGTTTCGAAACGCAGCCGCGCGTCGTCTGGATTGGGCCCGCTGCGGAGCAACCCTCGTGCGCGGACGCCTTGCTGGACGGAGGGCGCGGCGGCGAGACCGTGCTGGTGGACTACGAGCACCTCGTCGCCGATCCGGATCGCGATATGCGCTGCGATCCGTGCGCTTGCACCGAGCCCGCGTGCGTGTTGCCGGGCGGCCTGACCGTGACGTCCGGCTGGATGTGCGACGAGAGCCCCGGCGAGACGGTGACCTCGTTCCGCGCGCCGCCCGGCTGGGACGGGGCGTGCGTCGCGCCCGGCGCGGTGGCGCCCGAGGCGTTCGGCTCGTTCGAGGTCGCTCCGGTCACCGAGCGCCCCTGCGAGGTCGCGCCGGCCCTGGTGCCACGAGACGGTGCTCTGCCGAATGAGGGGCAGAGCGCCGTCGTCTGCAAGGGGGGCATCGCGGATGGTCGATGTCGGGGCGGCCAGGTGTGCATGGTCGGTGTGTCGCGCCTCCGGCCGGGCTTTCGCCACTGCATCGTCTCGACGATGGAGGGGGACCACGCGAAGTGCCCGTCCGGCCACGGCGACCCTTCTCGCGTGTTCTCCCAGAGGTTCACCTTCTGGAACGTGCACGACACCCGCCGGTGCACACCGTGCGCGTGCACCGAGACCGCGCCGAGCACGTGCGAGGCGCTCGTGTCGACGTTCGAGGACGAGGCGTGCACCGACCTGCTTGCTTCGACCGTGATCCGACAGCGCGTCTGTCATGATGCCGATCTCGGTTCAGCGCTCGGGAGCATGCGCGCGGAATGGCGGGTCAACGCGCCCGGGAGCTGCGCGCCGACCGGCTCGACCGCTGCCCCGGCTGCGTCGCCGAGCCGGCGCGAGAGAAGTCCTACGTTCGGGTCACGACGGCGAAAGGCGGCCACTGCGCCGACGGGAGACCCCGTGACATCGTGGACGACGTCAGCGGGTTCGTCCTGCCGGTCGGGTGGGATGGGAGCTGCCTGTCCGAGAGGGTGATCGCGGATCCCCCCGCGGAGGAGGCGGACGTGGTCTGGGGGGTCTTCAGTTACTACGAGATACAGCCGAACTGCAAGGTGTCGTTGGCCCCGGAGGACGTGGCGGCCTCCTGGGGGACCGTCGTCCGGGCATGCTCGCGCCACTGGGAGATGGATGAGGTCTGCGGGACGCTCGACATGATGTGCGATCCGCCGCTGGCGCCGGGCTTCCGTGACTGCCTGGAGTATTACGGCGACGAGGCGGTCCCGGAGTGCCCCGCATCGCACCCCGAGCTCGTGCAGGCCCATGACGGCCTGACGGGGTGCACCGCGTGCGGGTTCGAGGAGTCGGGCGCGCGGGAGACGACGCTGGCGCTCACGTTCTACGCCGACGAGGGGTGCACGCAGCCCATTCCCGCCACCGGCCTCGAGGTCGAACGAATATGCTACGACCTGCCGCCCGGCTCTGTCGTGCGGAGCATCAGCGCGAGGCGCACCGTCGAGCGCACGGCCACGCGCACGGCCGTCGGTGGCGAGCAGGAGGGCGAGATCGCGCCGGGAGAGGTGGTGAACCTCTGCTGCGGACCGAAAGCGTGAGCCGAGCGCCGGGCGCCTTGCCGCGCTCATCCCCGCGGGGGGAGAGGATGCGTTGAGGCAATCGCTGCGACAGGCGGGCACCGTCGATCTAGCCCCGCGGTGGGGGATGCGGGCGTCAGCCGGAGCAGCTCGTCGGCTCGCGCTCATCAACGCCTGGATCCCGTCCGCGAGCTTCTCCTGCCGCTGCCGTGACGCGCGCCGCGAAGTACGGGGTCGTGCGAGCGACGGGGTAGGAACTCGCTGGAGGACCTGGATTGCCAATCGGTGTCCCGAACCGAGTCGGCCAGCGGTGGACCGCGTCTAGCACTGGACGCGGGTATGAGGAGCCGGCGAAGAATATCTACCGCTGTCGCGCCTTCGTGGATCGCCATGTGTATCGCGGCCTGCTGGATGTCACCGCAGGAAGCTACGCATCGGGATGAGGGAGCGATGAGCGAGGACGGGTCCTTGGGCCACGCCGAGCATGCCGAGGAGACGGAGGCGGTATTGCCGTCGTGGGTGCCGAAGATCGTTCGATGCAAAAGGTCCGAATGGGGCATGAGGTGCATGGACAAATGCGCGAATGCGGGTAGATCGTGCCCATCGAGACTTCCACATCCACATGGCCGTACTCCGGAATATGGAGACCTGATGCAGTGCAGGAGATACGGCTTGGTGCGAAGTTGGTGGTACCATTGTCCGAACGGAGAGATCTGCGTATTCGCGCCGCTCAGGAGATATTGTCGCGTTGAGGGCGGCGGAGGGTGACGAGTTGCATCCACCTGTCGCGCATGCGCCGAGCGAGATCCATCGCCATCCATACCCAGCCGGGGCCGAACATCATCTCCATGCACTGATTCGCCAACTGGCAGAGCTCGGATGGCCGCTCGCCTCCCGCCAACGCGACGGAGCCCATCGCGTGGAGTCTACGCATCCGGTCGACGTCATCGATGGTAATCGGCCTGGATGTCCACAGACGCCCGCCTACCTGCTCCATCATGGCCCACTCGACTGCGGCCATGGTGTTCTCCCAGGCCGAGGCGTCGACGCCCAAGTCCGCATCGCCTCGGGCGATCGCCGTTGAAAGCGTGCAGACGTACGCGGCGACGAACATGTCGGCCTCAGAGATCCAGGAAAGCACCTCCTCCTCCTCCGACATTTCGTCATCGGACTCGTCGATCTCCTCGTCAGTCATGCCTGGATTGTACCAGAGCGCGCGCGTCGGCGAGGTGGAGCGCGTCACACGCGTCGCTGCTCGTGGTCGCTGCGCTTCAGCGCGCCCGCGCGCCCCAACCCGAGGTCGCCAGGGCGCCCGCATGCAGTGCGAGCCGGAGCTCCCGCCGGGCTTCCGTGACTGCCTGCCGTATTCCGGCGAGGAGGAGTTCCCGGAGTGTCCCGAATCGCATCCCGCGCTCGTGCAGGCCCATGATGGCGTGAGGGGGTGCACCCGGTGCGGGGTCGAGGCGTCGGGCGCACGGGAGTCGACGGAGACGCTCACGTTCTACGCGGACGAGCAGTGTACGCAGCCGATTCCCGCCGTCGGCGTGGAGGACGATGACTGCTTCGACCTGCCGCCCGGCTCTGTCCCGCGGAGCGTCAGCGCGACGTCCACCGTCGTGCGTACCGCCACGTGCACGGCCGTGGGCGGTGAGCAGGAGGGCGATCGCGAGACGAGCGGCGCGCGCCGAGGCGTCATTCCGCGTCCTGCGCGGCGCCCTCTCCGAGCCGCTGGAGGCGCTGCTCACCTGCGTGGTCCTCCACCACGACCCAGGGAGCGAGCGGGTCGTACGCCGTGACACCCCACACCGGCAGCGGCGCCCAGATCGGCGCAGGTGGTGCGGGCGGTGAACGGTGAACGCTGGCGATCACGCGGCCGCGGTCTTCACCGATCGGACGCGGGACGCGATGATCACCGACACCCAGGGTTGCCAGCGACAAGGACAGCACGGTCTTGACGTGCAGGTCGACTTTCACAGCGGCGTGAAGGAACCGCTCGATGCTGCTCGCGCTGAGCCCTACGCGCTCGAGTTGCCTGCGAGCCCTCATCGAATGCGACCGCTCCTCCGAGCGCGTCGTCGTCAAGTGCCCCTTCGCCTTGCCTTCTGTGCACGCGTCGACGCCCGCCGATTGCCTCATACTGATACTATTCCGGCCAGCGACCGCAGATTCTCACGTGTTCGTCGTCGGCTCACCCGAAACATCTGAGCTTCGTGGGCCCATGTAAACGATCACCCTACGTTGGTGCTCGGTGGAAGCGGCATGCCCGCGGCCCGGGAATCGACGAATTTGCCTTATAAAATGAGGGGATCTGTCAGGGCGCCGACAGCACGGGCGCGCCGCGGGGGCGCCCCCTCGGCCAGGCATCATCTCCTCCAGGTAGAAGCGCCGCGCGAGCTCGGGACCGTCGCCGTCCACCTGGTCGAGCACGGAACCGCCGCCGGCGAGCTCCTCGGGCGCGGGTCTGGTCTCGTTGCTATCGCGACCCCGAGCTCCTCGAACGCGGGCTCGACGCCGCAGCCCCTCATCGACCGCGGAGCGGCCGCGGCGTCGAGGAGGCCGCCGGCGAACTCGGAGCGGCCGCGCAGGTCGAGGGTGACGTTGGGCGCTGGTGACTGGACACCGGTGCTCAGGGCCGGCGAGCTCAGGGCCGGCGCTGGCGAGCTCCTCGAGCGCGGGCTCGGCGCCGCGGCCTGGTCGACCCCGGAGCGGCCGCGGGCGCCGGCGAGCTCGGGGACGTCTCGGTCCCCTGGCCGAGCGCGGAGGGGCCGCACAGGTCGAGGGCCACGTCGGGCGCTGGTGACTGACCGTTCGTCGACCAGTTGGTTGACGAACAGCTAGGGGGAGAAGCGGGCCAGCAGCAACGGACGCACTGGCAAAGGCTTTCGCATCGTCACAGGCCCCATCCGATACGCCCTATTCCAGCCTGTCGCCCGACGATGCGGTGTCGAGTCGGCTTAGGTAAGGTGTGCCTCGTGCATCAAATTGGCATACCCATGCGCGGTCAGCATCATACGCGGTAGCACCTCCAATAGATACAGGCGGGGCCGCTTGCACACTCGGCAGCGCCTCGAGGATCTCCTCGCTCCCCGCACGCCATCGAAACGACCATCTCGTCATCTCGGAAGGTCTTGGATGATGCGCGTTTCGACGTTCGATGACACGGCCTCGCGTATGGCGATACCACTCATTGAGCCGTTTGGCCACGTACAGATCTCCCGTGTGTGAAAACCATGCATCGAGCTCAGATTTGGCGTCGATTGCGTTGGCAAATACTCTAACCGGGGAGAGCCACTCTTGCGATAGCTGTCGCAGGAGGAGCTCGTCAAAGCGCGATAGTAAGAGCCCATGGCCTGCCCGTCGGGGAAAGAGTCCGGCGTGATAGCGCCCAAGGTTGGCCAACTGCGGGTGGAACATGCTCCCAGATGCACAGAACCTAGAAAAGGCGGCAGGTGAGCGGCGGCACCACAACTTCCAGAGCGTAGCCGCGAGAGTTGTCGCGAGCTTCGACCATTGGACCACGGGCGGCTTGCGTAGCAGAGCATCCGCGACATTGAGGGACATGGCCCTGCCTGGGCCGGGCCCCTGCGGAAATGCTCCGGCGGCCTCTGGGCTGAGATCAACGACGAACACCGTGCGCCCGCCCTCGACTACGGAAGCGCAGATCCGACAGAGGCTCATCAGGCCGCCTGGTGTCGGCGGAAGCGCCACACAGACCGGCGGCCCATCAGAACGCGCAAGCTCTTCATTGAGATCGGTAGACGGATCCCCACCCAAGTATCTAATGCGCGCAGCACGGTGACGTTTAGGATCGATTCTTGATGGCCCCAGCAGGAGCTCGTCATCGTCGACCACGACGGGGGATGCCACCTTGGCTAGAGCCGCTCCGGCAACCCTGCCCATGGCAACGTAGACTGCGCCCTGTATCGGAACATTCATCATCTGAATCCGCATGATCTGCATTTGCACGCTGGCGGGTATGGTGTACCCGATTGGCAGGCTTCAAAGCAACTCCTGCACGATGTATGGCGCCATTTGTCGCAGCCTGGATATCCCGTGATGCACTTGCCGCCGATGTCTTGGCAATCGACGAACATGTCTGTGCATGTCTTGTCGGGCGTGCACCCTGCCATCTCTTCAGTGGCGCCGCTCCCCACGTCGTCACCGTTTCCGAAGTAGTCCCCCGTAGCTGCTGACCCCGGTGGGTATGGTTCTCCGGCCCCTGTGCCTTCCGTCCCCCTAAGATAGCACTCGCCCACGTCGTAGTTGCACGCCCAGACCGTGAGGCCGAGAGGAATAAGAACAGGGATCGCCTTCAATTTCAGCCTGTGGCGCATGCTCATCCTCCAAGTTTTTCCAGATGCGTGTGCGGAGGCGCGCCGTCAACCCTGATTCAGGGCGTGAATTGCGTCCCTGCGGCTACGGCTTGCCAATCTTGCCCCGGTCCGAAGCCGAGCTCGAGCTGAGCGCAGCGGGTTGCACATCGTCGCGGCCGAGCTCGGCGCGGACCATCGGAGGTCGAGGCGCACGTCGGCGCGGCCTTGAGCCCTGAGCCTGCTCGGCACGTTGTGACGCCCAGGACGGGAGTTCCCGAGCGTGAGCGCGGCGCAGCCCCCAAGGCGGGCCTGGTGACTGGCCGTTCGTCGACCGTGACCGTTCGTCGACCGTGACGGAAATCCGCGCCGCGCAACCACATGCGCACTTGCACCGCCCGGGACGCGTCGACCCAGAGCATGGGGATCTGCTTGCCGAATTTCCCTTTGACGCCCACGTCATGCCCTGCGTTCTTATATCGCCTGTCGCGGCTCGGCGAGGGTTTCCACCATGTCCATGCGCTTACTCGGCAAGATCGGCTTGCTCTGCGTCGGTTCGCTCGTCGTGGTTCCGGCGCCAGCCCAGGCACTCGAGTTCAACGGCGGCGTGAGCGTGGGCGGGATCCAGGTTGGGGCCGAATCCAGGATTGCCGTGAGCCCCTTCGCCGGATGGCTCTGGCGCAGCGAAGGGGATTTTCGGCTCGAAGTCCACAATATGTTCAGCATCGTTCCAGGGGCAGGTGTCGGGGTCTACGATCGAACGGCAGTCACTCTTGGGTATACCACGGAGACAACCACCGTCAGCCTCGGGCCGTCCCTGGCTATCTACTCGATGCCGGTGTGTGGTGCCGTAATCTGTGATCGCGTGGTTGGGGTTGCACCAGGCGGCCGCGCCCAGTACGACTGGTACTTTGCCGATGCCTTGGGCGTGTCCACGAGCATCCATGTGGACTGGGCTGGCGGCAGTAGTCGCGTTCTTCCTGGAAGTCTGGTCGTGATGTTGACCACTGGGCCAATTTGGAGATTTGAGATAAAGTCGAAATGAACAGGATGGCTACTCGTTGTTGATTCCCCGTCACGGTGAACGTCCGGGTCCAGAAGTATGGGGCGGTCCTAACGGTTGCAGCAGAGCACGTGCGTGTCGCCGGGCTCCAGTTCGCCGCTCACTACCTTGGAGTCGGTCGAGGGGGCGCAGGTAGGCTCGTCCTTCACGAGGATAGACCGAATCGCACCGATCTGTCCGTCGATCGTATCCGTGCAGAGCGGTCCATCCAGCCCGGAAATGAAAACGGCTCCGAGCTCTTCGGAGCAGTCTGCCTGATAATACACCGTGGTCTGTGCGCGGCACTTGTCGCGGCTAGGCTCGCTACAGGAGCACGGGCTGCACGTGCGCGTGTCGTTGTGGAGCTGCAAATCCCGCCGGACCCGGTAGGAGTCCCAGCACTGAGGCATCCCCTGTGCGCCGTGAAAGCGGCGCGTTCCTTGTGAGATGAGAGGAGCTCACCCTGTCAAAAGTCGAGAAGATAGGTAGCCAGGTCCCCTGCGTGATGCCGCGAGGTATCCAGCAGAAGCGGGGCTGATGCATCCCCTCATATAGTCCCAAGAATTTCACGGGTTACGGCGTGCTCACGGAGCACCTCGCCGTACGCTGTCATGAGTTGAACAAGCCGCTCTTCCCGCATGTTGGGAATGGCTGTGTACCAGTAGCATCCCTGGTTATAGAGCGACAAGGTTCGATGCTTCACGGTATTGGTCTTCAGGAGGCGATCGAGGCCGGCCCGTTCTCCTGCCTCCCCAAGGAGCGTCAGGAGCACGTGCGCAAAGGCAGCTATAAGCAGAAGTCGGTCGCGTCGGGCAGTGTCGCCAATATGTGTGGCGGAGAGACCCATGCCAAAATGAACGTTCTTGACGTCGCGGAACGTCTCCTCGATGCAGAAGCGACGGCCGTAGAGCTTGGTCACCTGGCTCGCCGTCAGGTCGGCACGGCTGGTTGCGAGGCACCATGGCTCCTTCATCCGCTTGTCGTGAACGAGCACGACCGCCGCGATGGCCGTCTTGTCCTGCGTGACCCGGACGTTCTTCAGCATCTTTGCCCGTCCGGTAGATGTGAGCCATTCGCCTGCAGGACGCGCAGTGTCATCAGCATCGGTGACGATGATGCACTCACGGAACCGAATCATGTAGTCCCAGCCCAGATTGCCGAGATGTGCGTACCGCTCCTGGTCGCCGAAGCCCCGGTCCGCGAGGAGTGTTACTCGAGTTGCTTTCGGAAGAATCTCGTGCAGCCGCTCAATGACCTCGTCTTCATAGGCGTTGCGCTTGCCAGCCAACGACGACTTCTTGACCGTCCTCCAAATAAGCGGCGTTGCTCGCCCGTGACGAGTGATCAAGTACAACGCCAACGTGGCGTGGTCATCGACATCAAACTCCGTCCAGTCGAGAGCGACCAGCAGCTCCTCTCGCGGCCCCACCACGAAGCGGACCCAAGCGTCGAACAGAAGCCATGGGGACACATTGTTGTTACTCAGCAGGCGATCAACTTGTTTGGTCGCGTGCTTGGGGCTACCGTCTCTTGCCCACGCCATCCCTCGCCCGATCACGTGAATGCAAAGGGAGACCGAGTGCAGAACGCCCAGGGTTGCCAGCGACAAGGACAGCACGGTCTTGACGTGCAGGTCGACTTTCACAGCGGCGTGAAGGAACCGCTCGATGCTACTCGCGCTGAGCCCTACGCGCTCGAGTTGCCTGCGAGCCCTCATCGAATGCGACCGCTCCTCCGAGCGCGTCGTCGTCAAGTTCCCCTTCGCCTTGCCTTCCGTGCACGCGTCGACGCCCGCCGATTGCCTCATACTGATACTATTCCGGCCAGCGACCGCAGATTCTCACGTATTCGTCGTAGGCTCACCCGAAACACCTGAGCCTCGTGGGCCCATGCAAACAACTGTCCCACATTGGTGCTCAGTGGAAGCGGTGTGCCAGCGGCGCGGGAATCGACGAATTTGCCGTATAAAATGAGGGGATCTGTCAGGTGTACATCCCGAAGCTGAGCGGCGGGGAGCGGCCGTTGGGCATTCCCAACATCCGCGACCGCATCGTGCAAACGACGCTCAAGCTGGTGCTGGAGCCGATCTTCGAGGCGGATTTCGAGCCGGATTCGTACGGCTTCCGTCCGAAGCGAAGCGCCCACCAAGCGCTGCGGGCGATGCGCGAGGCGCTGGAGCAGGGGATGGGCTGGGTGATCGACGCCGATCTCAGCGCTTACTTCGACACAATTCCGCATGACCACCTAATGAAGGCAGTTGCGGAGCGTGTCGTCGATGGCGCGGTGTTGGCGCTGATCAAGCGCTTCCTCGAAGCGTCCATCGTACAGGAGCGGGAGGGCGGTCACCCGCGGCAGAACCGACAGGGGACGCCGCAAGGCGGCGTCATCTCGCCGCTATTGGCGAACCTGTATCTGCACCTTTTGGATCGAGACTTCCGGTGCGTATTCCGGCCGACCCGGCCACCCGTTCCGGGACACCCGGCCGGCGGTTCCGCTGGCACCCGGCCACCCGTTCCGGGACACCCGGGCGCCATCGGAGCGTAGCGACGGGATCCCTCGTCCGGGCGCCGGTCCCACATCGGAGCGACGGGACGCTTGGATGGTCAGCCCTTCTCGTCCGTGTTCTTCTCCCCCAGTCCTTTCTTCTTCCTGATCGACGGCCCCTTCAGCGACAGCGCGTGCGCGGGGACGACTTCTGCGCGCGCGCTACCTCGTCGGCTGTCCGCGGTTCACCCCCGCGTGTGCGGGGACGACGGGTTGATGGCAGTTCTGAGCGCGGCCACGGTCGGTTCACCCCTGCGTGCGCGGGGACGACGTGGCTTTGGTCTGCGCCTGCTGCGTCGGCACCGGTTCACCCCCGCGTGCGCGGGGACGACCGGCCTTCGCCACGGCCAGCCCTTCGAGGCGGCTCGGTTCACCCCCGCGTGCGCGGGGACGACGCCCACGCCGCCGTCGACGAGGTGCACCGGCGCGGTTCACCCCCGCGTGCGCGGGGACGACGCCCCCCGTCTCGGTCACGCCACCGTCGTTGAGGTTCACCCCCGCGTGCGCGGGGACGACCAAGCTGGGCCGACTCGCGGCCGCGCTCGAGACCGGTTCACCCCCGCGTGCGCGGGGACGACGATCGCGAGCCCTCGCGCCTCCGACTCCTTGGCGGTTCACCCCCGCGTGCGCGGGGACGACACCGTGGATGCGACGGCGCACGCCAGCGACGTCGGTTCACCCCCGCGTGCGCGGGGACGACGTGACGACGCCCGGAACGACGTCGAGCGCAAGCGGTTCACCCCCGCGTGCGCGGGGACGACTCGATCTGCGCACTCCGGGCGGCGCGCTCGGCCGGTTCACCCCCGCGTGCGCGGGGACGACGACAGCGCGTCCGCTCTCCCGGCCGCCTCCCACGGTTCACCCCCGCGTGCGCGGGGACGACGCGCCGTGGGCCCACTCGGGACCGCCGGCCGCCGGTTCACCCCCGCGTGCGCGGGGACGACGGAGCTCTGGCCATTCGAGTAGCGCGCGGCGCCGGTTCACCCCCGCGTGCGCGGGGACGACATCGGCACTCCGCTCCTGCCAGCCTTCCAGTCCGGTTCACCCCCGCGTGCGCGGGGACGACCGTCATGGTGTCGCTGCGGTCGAACCCGTACTGCGGTTCACCCCCGCGTGCGCGGGGACGACCACCCCGCGCGCCAGCTTGTGGTCGTTGTAGTTCGGTTCACCCCCGCGTGCGCGGGGACGACGGGACTGGCGCGGGATCCACCGGCGAGCCGGGCGGTTCACCCCCGCGTGCGCGGGGACGACGGCACGGGGCTCGGGCGGTCGCCGTCGGCCGGCGGTTCACCCCCGCGTGCGCGGGGACGACAGGAGCGCCGATGAACCATCACCAAAAGGCGCCGGTTCACCCCCGCGTGCGCGGGGACGACGCCGATCTCTGCCTTGCTTACCTGCCCGCCGGCGGTTCACCCCCGCGTGCGCGGGGACGACGGCCTGGCGACTTGGGCGGTGCTCTGCGTCGGCGGTTCACCCCCGCGTGCGCGGGGACGACAGTATCTCGTAAACCCGCACAGCCACGCGTACAACGGTTCACCCCCGCGTGCGCGGGGACGACCACCCCGAGCCGAGCGAACGCGTCGCACACCTTCGGTTCACCCCCGCGTGCGCGGGGACGACGAAGGCGAAGACCTGGGACGAGCCGCCGTCGACCGGTTCACCCCCGCGTGCGCGGGGACGACGCGGCGCGGCCGATGTCGGTCAGCGGGCGCGGCGGTTCACCCCCGCGTGCGCGGGGACGACTGCAGCGGCGAGCGCGGCCAGCACACGACGCTCCGGTTCACCCCCGCGTGCGCGGGGACGACTTCGGAACGACAGACGGGCGCGGCGCAAAAAACGGTTCACCCCCGCGTGCGCGGGGACGACCTCGCCCGCGGCCACGGCGCGCGCCATGGCGGCGGTTCACCCCCGCGTGCGCGGGGACGACGCTGACCATCGAGCGGGACGCGCTCGCGCAACGGTTCACCCCCGCGTGCGCGGGGACGACATCGATAACGGCGGCGAGGTTGGCGTATCGGTTCGGTTCACCCCCGCGTGCGCGGGGACGACGATGAAGCTCACGCCGACCGAGCGGATCGAGCTCGGTTCACCCCCGCGTGCGCGGGGACGACGAACGCGGCCGGCGTCCAGGACGCGACGGTGAACGGTTCACCCCCGCGTGCGCGGGGACGACCAGCGCTTCCAGATCGTTGACGTCTACCGCGAGCGGTTCACCCCCGCGTGCGCGGGGACGACTCGCCGAGCTCGGATGGATCCATCCGCGCCGCCGGTTCACCCCCGCGTGCGCGGGGACGACGGGAGGCCAACGTCCCGGCGAAGGCGGACAAGCGGTTCACCCCCGCGTGCGCGGGGACGACGTCGGCTCCCTCCATGTGCTTCACGCCCTCTGCCGGTTCACCCCCGCGTGCGCGGGGACGACGAGGCTCAGGCTGCGCCGCGAGTAGCCGCGGTGCGGTTCACCCCCGCGTGCGCGGGGACGACGAGCGGGAGGAGATGGGGATATGATGATCTTACGGTTCACCCCCGCGTGCGCGGGGACGACGGCGAGGACCGCCGCCCCACGTGGCTGATGAACGGTTCACCCCCGCGTGCGCGGGGACGACCCGGGAGGCGCTGGTGCTCCGCGTGGCGGACGCCGGTTCACCCCCGCGTGCGCGGGGACGACTGGCGGCCGACTCGGACGGCTTCGCCTTGGGCGCGGTTCACCCCCGCGTGCGCGGGGACGACGCGTTGCTGACGAGCTCGGGCTTGAACAGCCGCGGTTCACCCCCGCGTGCGCGGGGACGACTCGATGAATCGCCGAGCCCCATCCGTGGAGCTCGGTTCACCCCCGCGTGCGCGGGGACGACAGGGGCACACCGAAGTTTAGGCGCTCCGGTGCCGGTTCACCCCCGCGTGCGCGGGGACGACGGCGGCCCCGCCCACGCCGAGAAGCCGCGGACCGGTTCACCCCCGCGTGCGCGGGGACGACCTCCAACCGCGCACCACCGAGCCGCCCTGGAGCGGTTCACCCCCGCGTGCGCGGGGACGACGCCGGCTCTCCATGAGCTCGTCCGAATCCAGCGCTTACGGTTCACCCCCGCGTGCGCGGGGACGACTCGATCGCCGCGCGGCCGCGCCATCCGGCCGGCGGGTTCACCCCCGCGTGCGCGGGGACGACGCGCGCCCGGCCATCCGCGGGGCGACGCCGGCCGGTTCACCCCCGCGTGCGCGGGGACGACCGCGCCCGCTCCGCCCGACGCAGCGCCGAGGTCGGTTCACCCCCGCGTGCGCGGGGACGACGCCGGCGGGCCGCAGCAGCGCGACCGCGCCGTCCGGTTCACCCCCGCGTGCGCGGGGACGACGATCACGATCGCAGCCTGCTCCGGGGGCGTCTCCGGTTCACCCCCGCGTGCGCGGGGACGACATGTTTCCGCGCCGTAGGACCGAAACCGCATCCGGTTCACCCCCGCGTGCGCGGGGACGACGTCGCGGGAAGCGGTAGAGACGCGCATGCGAGTCGGTTCACCCCCGCGTGCGCGGGGACGACGTGTGGTTGTGCGCACCGGCCCCCGCGGTCGCCGGTTCACCCCCGCGTGCGCGGGGACGACCTCCTTCGCCTCGGCCCTCGCCTGCGCGTCCTCCGGTTCACCCCCGCGTGCGCGGGGACGACGATCCTCCGGGACACTGACCGGTTCCAGAACAGCGGTTCACCCCCGCGTGCGCGGGGACGACCTCCGCCATGCGCCCGCACGACGCCGCGCACCGCGGTTCACCCCCGCGTGCGCGGGGACGACGGGGGTGGGGGCGCGCCGGGGGCTCGCCTCCGGGGTTCACCCCCGCGTGCGCGGGGACGACGCCGTGGCCGGCGTCTCCCCGCACCCCGAGCTGCGGTTCACCCCCGCGTGCGCGGGGACGACTGGTGGTGATGCCGGACCTCTCTGTCCGCGTGCTGGTTCACCCCCGCGTGCGCGGGGACGACAGCATCACGATGCTCGACTGCTCGTCGCCGAACGGTTCACCCCCGCGTGCGCGGGGACGACGGCTCGCACGAGCCGATCGAGCAGCGGCATGCCGGTTCACCCCCGC
This sequence comes from Sorangium sp. So ce1036, assembly GCF_051369805.1. Lineage (NCBI taxonomy): Bacteria > Pseudomonadati > Myxococcota > Polyangiales > Polyangiaceae > Sorangium > Sorangium sp. So ce1036. The sequence continues at coordinate 8,924,141 of NZ_JBBMOX010000001.1, read as the reverse complement.
GTGCGCGGGGACGACATGGTCTCCGCCGGCCACCCGCCACCCGTCGGACGGTTCACCCCCGCGTGCGCGGGGACGACGTGGAACTCGCCGTGAGCAGGCGAACGGATTCACGGTTCACCCCCGCGTGCGCGGGGACGACGCGTTCCACGACGACGACGACGCGGCCGTGAACCGGTTCACCCCCGCGTGCGCGGGGACGACGCATCCGGACCGAGCCCGAGGCGCGAGGCGACCGGTTCACCCCCGCGTGCGCGGGGACGACAGGCATCACCGGGATGCCAAAGCCGGCGACGGCCGGTTCACCCCCGCGTGCGCGGGGACGACCAGCTCGGTCATCGGCTGCCCGCTGCGACCCACGGTTCACCCCCGCGTGCGCGGGGACGACATTCGGGCGCAGTCCTATGAGGCGAGTATCACCGGTTCACCCCCGCGTGCGCGGGGACGACGGGCACGGCGCGGCGCTCGCGCATCACGTCAGCGGTTCGCCCCCGCGTGCGCGGGGACGACGCCTCCGCCGCGGACGACGAGTCCGCCGTCATTCGGTTCACCCCCGCGTGCGCGGGGACGACCCTCGGCAGCCTTCTGGACCTTCGTGGTGCTGTCCGGTTCACCCCCGCGTGCGCGGGGACGACCTCCCAATCGTCGCGCGTAAACGTGATGGTCACGGTTCACCCCCGCGTGCGCGGGGACGACCACAACTCTGCGGCCTCGTCGAGGGCCGCTGACGGTTCACCCCCGCGTGCGCGGGGACGACCGCCGCTGAGGACATGGGCTTGCCGCGCGTCGACGGTTCACCCCCGCGTGCGCGGGGACGACGGCTGTCGCGTGGGTCGTGCCGTGGGGCGAGGACGGTTCACCCCCGCGTGCGCGGGGACGACGTGCGCGACGTGCGGACGCTCAGCCCCGAGAACGGTTCACCCCCGCGTGCGCGGGGACGACGGGTGCGGAAGCCCAGTGATGCGCACCGTGTCAGGTTCACCCCCGCGTGCGCGGGGACGACCGGCACGAGCGCGTCGTTGACCTCCTTGAGGTACGGTTCACCCCCGCGTGCGCGGGGACGACGGCGCACGTCGGGCCAGCCGAACGCGTCGACCGGTTCACCCCCGCGTGCGCGGGGACGACGGTCGAACGACACGCCGTATTCGTACCAGTCCGGTTCACCCCCGCGTGCGCGGGGACGACGGATCGTGGTGGATGGCACCGATGCGTGACGGCGGTTCACCCCCGCGTGCGCGGGGACGACCGCGGTGCGCGGGCTGCGTGCTCGGCGAGCAATGGTTCACCCCCGCGTGCGCGGGGACGACGAGCGCCCCGAGCCGCGCGACCGTCTCGCCCAACGGTTCACCCCCGCGTGCGCGGGGACGACGCCTCGTAGGCGCGCAGAACGAAGCGGAGCGACGGTTCACCCCCGCGTGCGCGGGGACGACGAGGTTCGCATCGCAGGTGCGAAGCACGAGCGCCGGTTCACCCCCGCGTGCGCGGGGACGACGCTCCGCTCTGAGAGCTCGGCCATGGGCACGTCGGTTCACCCCCGCGTGCGCGGGGACGACGCATGCCGCACGCATCAAGCGGATCCGTGCCGCACGGTTCACCCCCGCGTGCGCGGGGACGACCACGGCGCGGAGCGTCCGCGGGACGTCCGACGTCGGTTCACCCCCGCGTGCGCGGGGACGACGGTAACGTGCGTGTCGTGCAACCGGATCTCGCCGGTTCACCCCCGCGTGCGCGGGGACGACTCCGCCCTCATCGCCTCGGGCCGGCAAGCCACGCGGTTCACCCCCGCGTGCGCGGGGACGACCATTGTTAGTAAAATCAACTGTACCTTTACCTCGGTTCACCCCCGCGTGCGCGGGGACGACGCCGTCCTGCACCGTCACGGTCGTGCTGCCGACCGGTTCACCCCCGCGTGCGCGGGGACGACGTCGGCTACGCGGATGAGCGCGGCGCCGAGGAACGGTTCACCCCCGCGTGCGCGGGGACGACGTCGACCCGCGGGCAGCCGTCACGGTGCCAGCGCGGTTCACCCCCGCGTGCGCGGGGACGACATCCGCCACATCACCAGCCTCCACCACGGCGTCGGTTCACCCCCGCGTGCGCGGGGACGACGGCGGTATAGACGAGGAGGCCATCCTCGCCGTCCGGTTCACCCCCGCGTGCGCGGGGACGACTCCGGGTGGCTCGTCCCTCCCGCCACCCTGCCCGGTTCACCCCCGCGTGCGCGGGGACGACGCAGCGCCACGACGCCCACCGTCCAGCCGACCGGTTCACCCCCGCGTGCGCGGGGACGACGACCACGCCAGCGGCGCGCGAGGCGTCGCGTGCCGGTTCACCCCCGCGTGCGCGGGGACGACGCCGCGCGTCTTGAGCGCCTGTGCCGCCGCGCGCGGTTCACCCCCGCGTGCGCGGGGACGACTGGTGCGGAGGCAGGTAGAGGAACGCGGGCACCGGTTCACCCCCGCGTGCGCGGGGACGACCTGTGCGCCATCTACCGCGAGCGCGCGCTGTTCGGTTCACCCCCGCGTGCGCGGGGACGACCTGCAGGCGATGGCCCTCGACTCGGAGCATCGCCGGTTCACCCCCGCGTGCGCGGGGACGACGAGGGTGTCATTCGACGCTGCGTCGCTCGCTACGGTTCACCCCCGCGTGCGCGGGGACGACCCGCACCATCTGCACGAACTGGCGCGCGCACTCCGGTTCACCCCCGCGTGCGCGGGGACGACGAGCAGGTCGGCCGCTGGCTGACCGCGGAATCCCGGTTCACCCCCGCGTGCGCGGGGACGACCCGGCAGGACGGCGATGACTCGGCCGCGCTTTGCGGTTCACCCCCGCGTGCGCGGGGACGACTGACGTTCAGCCCGTCGCCGCCGATGATGATGGGCGGTTCACCCCCGCGTGCGCGGGGACGACTACACCCGTCGGACCGGTCCCGGTCGATACATCTTCGGTTCACCCCCGCGTGCGCGGGGACGACGCTTCTGGCGGAGCTTGGTGTCGTCGGATTCGACGGTTCACCCCCGCGTGCGCGGGGACGACGATCTCGTGAAAAGATTCCTCGATGTCGTATTGCGGTTCACCCCCGCGTGCGCGGGGACGACACTTTCTCCTTTCGCATACTTACGCCTTCCGGACCAGCGTAAGTCCCTCGATGTCAATGACCGTGCGGCTGGTGTCCCCGTGCGTCAGCATGGCAAACCCTTGCTCATTCTGTGCCGCGTACACCAGCACACAACCTCCGCCAGCGTTGCGCGCGCAGACCGCCTGCCACAAGAGCTCGCGCACCCGCGCCGAGAGTGTCCCGACGAACACCCCGGCCCGCACCTCCAGCATCCAGCGCGTGATGTGCCCTCGCAGCGACGGTGACGCCCGCTCCACCACCAGCACCGTCAGAATGGCACACCTCCTTCCGGGTCCGGCGTCCCCTCCGCCTCCGGCCCTCCCTCCGCCCCCTCGGCCCCCTCGACCTCCGCGAAGTTCTTCCCCCCAGGCACATTCCCCCTCACCGGATCCCACAGCGCCCCGGGCGCGTCGTCGTCGGGCGCATGCGTCACCAGCAGCGTCGCGTCCGCCTTCAGCCCCAGGGCCCGCTGCATGTCCGGCACGATCCGCTGGATCAGCCGCTCCTCGTGGAACGCGGCGCGGCAAAGCCGCCGCACGTTCGACTCCAGCGACGCCGTCCCCATCGCCGCGGCCTTGAAGGCGATCGGCACCGTGACCTCCACCTTGTACAGGTCGGCGATGTCGTAGACGAAGCTCAGCATCTTGCCCGTGTGCACGAACCCGAGCGCCGGCGAGAACCCCGTCGACACGATCGCCGCGTGGCACAGGCCGTACAGGCACGCGTTCGCCGTCGACAGCGCCCGGTTCACCGGATCCGCCGCGCCCCAGTCCCCCCGCTTGTACGCCCGTCCGCTCCAGGGGAGCCCCGTCTCCCGGCTCGCCTTCGCGTACGCCTCCCGCACGCGCACGCCCTCCATCCCCCGGATCTGCTCCAGCGTCAGCGCCGGATCGAGCCGCTCCGCGAAGCGCATCCGGTACATGCGCGCGACGACCTCCGCCCGGCGCTTGGCGCTCGCCCACGCCTCCGCCTGGGCCATCAGGTTCGACGCGCGCCGCGTCTCGCCCACCCCCGACGCATAGAACCGCGTGCCCTCCTCGCCGCACCACACGACCGAACAGCCCGCCTCGGCCAGCGCCAGCATCGCCGCGTGGGTGATCGACACCCCCGGACCCAGCATCAGCACCGAGAGCGCCGCGACGGGGACAGGCACCTGTCCCTCGGCGTCGATCAGCACGATCGCGCTGTCGTCCCGCTCGATGCGCACCTTGTCGGTATAGAGAAACGTCCAGCCGTCGCTGAAGCGCGGCAACTGCTGCAGATCCCGGAGCAGGCTCCCCCCTCGACTCATGACCTGATGTTCTACGTCATTTATGCAATCGGTAGCAGCCAGAAACCGTACGTCTCGCCGCGCCCAGCGATCATCGCGTCATGTATCGCCCTTTCCGATGACCGTGCTTATTTTCTCAGCGGTGACTGCGCTCTCACGCGCTGCGTGCGCCTCCGACAATCACTCAGCCGGGCGCAGGAGCGATCGACAGCAGGCCGAAGCCGTACGCCTTCCCCGATCCGATGCCGGCCACGAGCGCGGCGCGAAACCGGTCCGCGTCGGTCACCCGCAACCGGCCTTCGAAGAGCACCGGCGCGAGCGTCAGGGTCGTTCGCCCGCCGCGCGCGTCCGGCCTGTGGCCGGTGAGCTTCCGCTCCTCGTGCATCCACACGTCGGCGGCCTCGAGGTCGTCCCGGCCGCCGCAGAGCTCGAATCCGCTCTGCGTCGCCTTGCGATGCAGCCATGCGAGCCGTGACGCATCGTCCCGCAGCTCCACCCGCCTGCCGTTGCGGCGCTTGCCGTCAGGGCCGCTCTTCGTATCGATCCTGCGCGTCGGGTTGGCGCGCAGCCGGAAGCGGAAGCGCGCCCCGGCGCCGATGCGCGATCGCTCCTCGTCGACGTCCCGCACCGCCGGGTTCTCGAATGCTCCCGGATCGGCGAAGCCCGAATCGTCCCGGAGATCCAGGAAGTAGCCCTCCGGAAAACGCGTGAAGTCGGGGCGCGTCGCGCTTTGAACGAGGAGAACGAACCTGCCGCGCCGGGCGTCCTCGTCCACCCGGAAGAGAATGCCGTGCGCCTCGCGCGGACGAGGGCCGGCGTCGTCGGGAAATGCACGCATCAGCGTGCGGTGGAGGCTCGCGACATCGGCGAGGTCGGCGCGCACGGCGCGCGAGACCGGGTTCAGCAAGGCTCGGGAGAGATACATCCGAGGCTCCTTCACAGGCCAGAGGGGAGGGGGCGCGGCTCGCGCCGCAGCGCCACCAGGGAGGTCGGCACCGCGTCCTCGGGGAGGAGCGCGAGATCGTCGGGCTTGATCCACTCCTTGCGGACGAAGCGCCGCGCGAAGTGCCGCGCGTGCAGGCGAAAGGACAGCGGCTGATCCTGCCGCGGCTCCGCCTCGTCTCCCGGCGGGCACTCCAGGACGAGGCGCACCGGCTCCGCGGGGCGCGACCGGCTCGGCCACAGGGCGGCGCGGAGGGCGGCCTCCGGCTCCCCCGGGACGAGCCCGGCGCGGACCGGCAGCGACGGCGGGCACGCCCGCCGCCCGAGGACCAGCGGCCACCGGGGCGCTCCGAGGGCCTCGTCGATCGCGGCGGCGAGCTCCTCATCCTCGTAGCCGAGGGCCACCAGGAAGCTCGCGTCGGTCAGGTACGCGCGCCGCGTGATGACCGGGTTGTTCGTGCCATACACGCGGTGTTCCTTGCCGGCGAAGCGCCCCGCGCCGGCCGTGTGATAATCGACGATCGTCCCGCCCTCGCGATCGACGCGCACACCCATCGTCGCGGCCGCGAGCGCGGCGAGGCGCGCGTCGTCGTCGCGCGGCATGCCGAGCGCCGCGCCGACCAGGCCGAGCACGCCGCTCTTCGACGGCTCGCGCTCGGTGTCGCGGTGCGGAAAGCGGCTCTGCGTCCCCCACGACTGGAGCGGGCCCTCGAGCCGGAGCAGAACGCTCTTCACGCGGCGCCTCCGAAGACCGCCGACACCGCGGCCCCGATGAGCGCATCGAGCGACGCGCGGTGCTGCGCCGGAGGTACCCTGTCCCGGAGCGCCTTCGCCAGCGTCGCTCCTGGGTCCACCACGCAGAACGACAGATCCTTCCGGCCATCTGTCCCATAGACCCCATCGAGCGCCGCGAGGTGCTCGCCGAGCTTGACCACCGACTGCGCGACCAGATCGCCGTGCTCGCCGTTCCTGGGGCGCACCGGCTCGACGAAGGCGTTCGCCAGCGAGCGCGGCGCCCCCCGCTCGCGCACGTCGGTCAGGATGAACGACGGCGGGTTGTGCGCCGCCATCGAGTTCTGCTTGCCGCTCGGGACCGCGAGGACCGCCGCGCGGAGCAGCGCCGCGAGCGTCCTCTTCGCCTGGGTCTTCGCGGCGTCATCGCCGCCGAGGTTGCGGGTGAGGTCGTCGACATCCACGACGAGATAGCGATAGAAGCAGGCGGAGTTGAAGGGGACCGTCCCCATCATGTCGCTGCCCGACGTGTCCTCGCGCTTGAGATCGTCGATGGCCGTGTAGAAGTCGAACTCCATCGAGACGCGGTGGGTGGAGATCGCGTGTGCGACCTGGCACGCCGCGTCGACGTTCCAGTCGGGCCTGTCGGCGATCATGCGCCCGAAGAGCCCGAGCTCGGGCGTGCGGGAGCCGTCCGCGAGCAGGGCCTCGATCTGCTGGCGCAGCTCCCCGGACACCTGGTCCTTCGCCTCGGCCTTCTCCTGCTTCTTGGACTTCGCCGCCTTTCCTTTCCCTGCCTTGTCTCCTTGGGTCTCCGCCGCGGCCTCCGCCGGAGGCTGCGCGAGGGCCTCGATGTTGTCGGCGACCAGGGCGGCGAGGCGCTCGATGGCGCGCGTGGGCAAGAACAGGAGATACTGCGTCTTCCACGTGTCGCCGTCGTCCGCCTTGAGCCCTCCGCCGCCGAGCGCGCGGACGACAGCGCGCTTCGCGGTCTCCACGTCCACCTTCTTCGTCGCGATGACGCGCTCCGCGATCGCCTCGACGAGCCGCTTCGTGCGCGTCGCCCGCTCCGAGGCGTCGAGGAGCTCGTGCCGCTCGAACGCCTCGCGGATCGCGCGCTTGTAACACTGGCTCGAGATGCGGGCCCGACGCACGCCGCCGAGCTCGCAGTCCTTGGGAGAGCCGGTGTCGTCGCGGTTCAGGTTCGAGGGGGCGAAGTTCTGCAGGATGTGGAGTTCGAGCTTCATCGCGAGATCTCTCCTTCGGTTTCGAGGGCGTCGTGAGGTGCGTTCCAGAATTCGCGCGCCAGCCGGCGCTGGATGTGGCGGGTGTCGCTGCGCCACGCGAGCACATCGCGGAGCAGGCGTTCCCAGTCGAGGGGTTTCTGCCGGGCGCGGACGAGCGACACCGCGTGGCGGAGGTGCTCCGGTAAATCCTCGGCGTCCGCGTCGAGGAGCGCGACGAACCGTCGCCGCAGGCTCTCGTTGTCGCGGTCACGCCCCGCGGGCCCCTCCTGGTCGATATTCATCGCGCGGAAGGCGTGGCCGAGGCTCACGCCCTCGCCGCCGCGCTCGGGGTGGAGCGCGAACAGCGCGCCGATGAGGAAGAAGGCGCGATCGCGGTAGAGATCTTCGGCGCGCGGCAGGAACGGCACGACATACGGGCACGCCACGGCCGCCATCCCGCTGGCGTCCTGGAGGCTCCGGCGCAGGGCGGCGAGGGCACCTCGATCGTCGTCGTCCGCGAGCTCGCGCAGGCGTGAGACGAAGGCGGCGACGTGATCATCGTGGCTCTTGCGGGCATCGGTCATGCGGCAGCTCCTTCCTGGGTCGGCGGGGTGGAGGGGGTGGGGGCGAGCTTGGCGAGCTCGATGGCGAGCTTCTTCGAGGCGAGCGCATGGGCCTGGAGGGCGCGGCCGTTCGGACCGAGCTGGCGCGCCGCCTCGTCGAGGGCGCGCCGCGCCGCTCGACACGCCCTCTTCGTCCACCCGGACAGGGCTGCTTCCGTGTCCTCGTCGTTGCCTACGCTCCGGACGAGCGCATCGAACCCGGCGCCGAGCGCGGCCCAGTAGCGCGGTCCGGCCGCGAGGCGATCCGCGAGCGCACCGATGTCCTTCTTGTCGGGGCTCCGTTCGCCCGAGGCGAGCGCCGTGCTGGCCAGGACCCAGACGCTGCCCCGGAGCGCGCTGAAGACGGTTTCGGCCGCCTGGAGGGACTGGCGGAGCACGTCCAGGCGCTCCGCGTCGGTGAGCAGGCGGAGCGGCAGCGGCATGCGCTCGGCGCGCCAGAGCTCGATCGCGGCCTGACTGCTCGAGAGGCCGTACAGGTCGAGCGCGAGCGCGTCCGCGCCCTGGAGGACGTCATCCGCCACGAGCCGCGCCATCTGGGAGCAGACCTGGGGGCGCCGGTGCGCCTTGGCCGCGCCGGACGCCTGGAAGAGCGCGGTCGCGTCGCGCCACAGGCTCCGGTCCGGATCGAACCGGACCGCCTCCGGGCCTCGCTTCTCGTCGCGGACCTGGAGCGCGTGCATCGGCTCGATCCAGTCCCCCTCGGGCTCGACCCCGGCGCCGGTCACTACCTCGCGGACGACGAGCCCGTGCTCCGTGAGGCGCGGGAGCAGCTCCACGCGCCGCGCCTGCCAGGTGAGGGCATCGAGCCACCCCCGCACGGCGCGCTTCGTTCGCGTCGCCGCCGTGTCCTGCTCCCACGCGGGCAGGTCGTCCGCGCCGCCGGCGCCCGGAACCGGCTGGGCCCGCTCCAGAATAAGGAGGTTGAGCAGCAGCGTGCGGTGGAGTGTCGCTCCTCGTGCGAGCGCGACCGCACCCGGGCGGAGCGGGCATCCTTTGGGGTATCCGGAGTCGTTCAGGATGCGGCCGCCGGGACCGAACCCCTGGAACCCGAGCATCGCGCGGGCGGCCTCGGCCGGCGTCAATCCTGCGTCGTCCCCGCCGTGATCGAGCAGATGGACCGCGCCGGAGTAGCCGGACCGCTCGAGCGCCAGCCGCCGCGCCGGGGTGAGCTCCGCCTGCTTGCCCTGCCGCTCGGCGAAGAGCACCTCCGCGAGCCGCGGCACCTGCAGGAACGGCCGCTCGGGGTCGAAGAGGTCGAACCGGCGGCGCCAGCGCTCGAAATACGCCCGCGTCCGGCCCTCGTCGAACCTGGGCTGGCTCCAGAGCGCCTCCCAGGCGGCGCGCGAGCGCGGCCCGTCGACCACGCGGTGCAGGATCGCGAGCAGCAGCCGGTGGAGCACGGCGGTCGCGAGCGGCGACTCGTCGTGGACGCCCGCGAGCTCGTGGGCGCGCAGGAGGACGTCCTCGAACCCGAGCTCGAGGCGCTCGCCGGCGAGCGTCTCGCAGGGGATCCAGGGCTCTCGGCTGAGGTCGAAGCGGGGGCGTTTCGGCTGGCTCATGCGTGTATCTCCTGAGGAAGGGCGTCATCCGTGTCGTCGAGCGCGCCGACCACGAGGCCGAGGTCGGGATCGAGGGCGAGCGGGACGCCTGCGATGGAGGTGCGACCGGCGTCGTCGAGGCGGAGGACGCGGTGGAAGCGAAGATGCCCGCTCGCCGCGAAGCTCGGGGGGACAGGCTCGCGGAGGAGGGCGGCGACCACGCCGCGGTGGCTGATGCCCACGGACTGCCGGGCGGCGGCCAGGACGACGCGCCGGGGAGGGGGCTCCCTCGCGTCGACGTCGAGCGCGATCTCCGGGGCGCCGGTCAGGACGAGGCGGCCGCCGCGCTCGGTGACCGGAACGACCTCCACCGTGGGATCGCCGAGCCGCGTCCTGGCGCGGAGAGCGCGATGGATCGACGGGTCCTCGTCCTCGACGACGCGCGCACGCGGGTCGAACGGATCATCCGAGCTCGGTGGCGGCAGCTCGAGCGCTTGCGCCTGGTTGCCCTCGGCGCGCTCCTGCTCCGCGCGCTTGCCATCGAGCGAGGCGAGCCGCGCGGCGAGCTCGGCCGAGGCCGGTGGAGGCGTCTGCGAAGGCGGAGCTCCGACCCCTGCCCGCGGCGAGCTGCCCCCGTAGACCGACTCGATCAGCGGCTCGATGTCGGTGGGCAGCACGACCTCCGTGCGGTCGCGCAGCGCGAGCCAGCTCCGCAGGAGGATCGACTCCGCATAGACGAAGGCGCTCGGCCCGAAGGTCGGCCCCTCGGGGCGCTCGTCGCCTTCGGGGCGGACGAGCCACAGCGCCGGGCGTTGCAGGGCCGTTGGGCGCTGCTTCTCCCGGGTGTGCCGGTGCAGGCGGCCGGCCCGCTGCAGCACGAGGTCGACGGGCGCGAGCTCGGTGATCATGAGGTCGAAGTCGAGATCGAGGCTCTGCTCGAGGACTTGCGTGCCGACGAGGATCGCAGCGCGCGGGCGCTTTTCCTCGCCGGGACCGAAGGACGCCTCGGCGGCCTGCTCGCGCGTGGCGCGGGCGTCGAAGGGAAAGCGCGCGTGCAGCAGGCCGAGGTCGAGGTCCGCGGGGAGCACGCCGCGGTCGCGGAGGGCGCGGAGCGCGAGGTACGTCTGCTGCGCACGGCGGACGGTGTTCACGATCCAGACGGCGCACCCTCCCTCGGCGAGCGCTTCGACGAGGCGCTCGGGGAGCGTCGCAGCGGGCTGCCAGACCAGGGAGACAGAGACCGGCGGGCGGCGGGCCGGAAACGAGGTGCTGGAGGCGGTGCCCGCGCTGGCGACCGTGAGGCGCGGGTAGGTCGCGGCGGCGGGCGGCGTCGCGCCGACGGCGCGGACCAGCGCGTCCCGCCGCGCCGCAGGGAGCGTCGCCGAGAGGAGGACGACGGTCGCGCCGAGCGCATGGAGCCACGAGATCAGCCGGTCGAGGAGCTCCGAGGTGTACGTGTCGTACGCGTGGACCTCGTCGACGACGACGACCTTGCCGGCGAGGCCGTGCAGGCGAAGGAAGCCGTGGCGAACACCGAGGACCCGAGCAGCGCCTGGTCGACGGTGCCCACCGCGAGCGGGGCGAGGAGCGCCCGCTTGCTGCGGGTGAACCACGCATCGGCGACGGGGCCGCCGTCCCCGCGCGCGACGCCGTCGACGGAGCGCATCGCGAACGCGCGCTCCTTGAGCGCGTCGTAGCGCTCGGAGAGCCCGGCGTCGCCGTGCACGAGGTGCAGGCCGTGCGCCTCGCCGGGGAATGCGGCGCGCACGAAGCGCTCGACGCGGCCGAAGATCTGGTTGCTCGTGGCCTGGGTCGGCAGCGCGAAGTAGAGGCCGGTCGCTCCGCGGGCTGCGAGGTTGTCGAAGATCGTGAGCGCTGCCTCCGTCTTGCCCTCGCCCATCGGGGCCTCGACGAGCACGAGCGACGGCCCGTCGAGCGATGGAAGGAGCGCTTCGACCGCCTCGTGGAGCGGCCAGGGGGCCTTGTCGAAGAGATCGCGAAATGTGCGCGCGGGCGGTTGCGGCGGGCGGCGCCACCCTGCGCCGTCGACCGCGCAGGCGGCACGTTTGCGCGCGAGCGTGCGGTAGTCGGCGGGTGATGCGGGCGGCTCGACGTACGTGAACACTTCGGCGTTGGAGCCGAGCCAGTCGGCGACCGTCGTCAGCCCGGCCAGGTCGGCAACGAAGGCGTGTCGCGCGGTGAGGTCGGAGGGGAGGGCAGGGCGGGGCGTGGACGGGTCGAGCCCACAGGCCGCTTCGAGGGCCTGGACCAGCTGGGCGCGGAGCAGATCCCAGAGCGGAGCGTTGCCCGCATAGCCTGAGGGCAGGACGCCTGTGGGTAGCCCGAGCCGATTCAACGCCTCGAGCGGCGTGAACTCGCCGTGGTGTGCTCCAACCGCCCGCGCGATCCAGCGCGCGAGGCCCTTGGGCACGCCGCGATCGGTGAGCGCTCGGCGGACCAGCACGGCGGAGAGCGTCCCGTGCGGCTCGTCGCGGGCGGGGAAGTCGAGCTTCATGTCCTGGAGCGCCGCGGTGCGGCTCGGCACCTTCTTCTGGAACGGCGGCGTTGCCTTGCCGAGGTCGTGAAGCGCCACGAAGAAGAGGATCCATGGCAGCGCCGCGTCGCGCGGCAGCGTCAGGCTTGCCGCCAGCGCGTCGAGCCGGTCGGGGCGTACGTGGAGGAGCAGTCGCTCAGCGCACGCGACGACGTCGAGCACGTGGCAGAGGAGCGGGTGCCAGTCGGGCCCGCCCTCGCGGGCGCGGGCCGGATCGGCCTTCCCCCAGAGCTGCCAGACGCGCGTGTCGAGCGAGGAGGGCGATGCGGGCGCGGAGCATGAAGGGCTGTCGGTCACGGGATTTCTCGAGGTGGCGCGCAGGTTGTGCTCCTGGTGCCGTGCTGGGGATGCGCCGCGCTCGTGAGCGCTCGCTCTCGCATGTGAGCGGGTCTTGGCGTCGCCATCAATACGAAGTATGTCGGACCGCCCCACATCCCAGATGGAGGACGTGAGGAGAGCTCCTTCCGCTCGGTTCTCTTGGAGGGCGTTGCCCCGCGCATCCAGGGAGCTCGGGGGGGGCATCCAGGTCGACGGGGGCTTGCCGATCCGAGGTGGGGGGGCGGGGGGCGAGGCGAAAAGGGCGACCGTGGAGCGGTTCTGGCGACCGTGGAGCGGTTCTGGCGCCCGTGGAGCGGTTCGGGGCGCCCGCGGAGCGGTTCGGGGCGCCCGCGGAGCGGTTCGGGGCACCCGCGGAGCGGTTCGGGGCACCCGCGGAGCGGTTCGGGGCACCCGCGGAGCGGTTCGGGGCACCCGCGGAGCGGTTCGGGGCACCCGCGGAGCGGTTCGGGGCACCCGCGGAGCGGTTCGGGGCGCCCGTGGAGCGGTTCGGGGCGCCCGCGGAGCGGTTCGGGCGCCCGCGGAGCGGTTCGGGGCACCGGTGGAGCTGTCAGCGGCCCCGTTCGGCCCGGGATCGCGGCCGTGCCCGGGATCCACGGCGACGTCGCGATTGCGATCCAGCGGCATACCCGTGCTCCGCTTGCTCGTGCTCGTCGAAATCGTGCTCCGCCGCATTGTCGACTTGCGATCAGCAAATGGCGCCGCTAATCCGGTCTGCTTGTCCCCATCATGGGAGGGAGGAATCAATGGTATCGAGAAAGAAGGGTTCAGGCTGGACCACGTGGGAAGACATGCCGATCGAGGAGTTCCGGTCGCGGGCCGAGAAGGCCAGGGCCCTGGCCGACGAGTTCGTCGAGGGGCTCGATAGCCTCTTTCCGGGGCTCGTGACGTTGACCAAGGAGCAGCGAAAGACCGCGCCGCGGCTGCGCGACGGCGAACACGAGATGCTGAGCAAGGTGCTCGACGTGGTGGACATGAGGCCCGCCCTGTTCGAGTCGCTGGCGGATCAGGACGAAGGGATGGACCCGAACCGCTTCGAGACCGCGCTGCTCCGGGACCGGATCGAGAAGCACCTGCTCTTCAGCAAGGTCGCGGAGCGCCTCTCGTCGGTCGGCGGAGAGCTCGGCGACTCGACGCTCTACACCGCGGCGAAGTTCCGCGAGAGCCTCTATGCCGCCTACCGCATCGCCAAGGCGCACGCGCAGACGGATCGGAGGATCATGGATGTCCTGGCGCCGGTGATCGATTTCATGCGAAAGAATGCCGTCGCCGCGAGCGCGAAGCGGAGCAAGCCAGCCCCGGCCGCGGCTGAGGCGTAGACCCCGCGCCCCGCCGACCCCGCGCCCCGCCGACCCCGCGCCCTCCACGCAGCGCGCGTCTTCTCGGGAGAGCGTCGCCCTCGGCCGCGCCCGCGCCCCGGGCGCGACATGCAGCTCAGTGCCCCCCGGCGATCGCGATCGCGAAGAGCAGCCCGAGCCCCGCGGCGAACACCACGAAGTGCAGCAGGCTCGCCCGGAACGAGCGCGCCTTGTTCACCTCGGGTACCAGGTCCGACGCGCCGATATAGAGGAAGTTGCCCGCCGAGAGCGGGACCAGCCAGCGCACGTCGATTTGCCGCGAGGCGGCGTACGCGACCAGGCCGCCGACGAGGAAGGCCAGCCCGGACAGCAGGTTGAACGCGAGCGCGGTCCGCTTCTTCCATCCCCCGTGAACGAGCACGCCGAAGTCGCCGAGCTCCTGGGGGATCTCGTGCGCGGCGGCGGCGAACCAGGCCGCAATCCCGAGGCGGACGTCCAGGAGGAACACGCCCGCGATCGACAGCCCCCCGAGGAAGTTATGGAGTCCGTCTCCGATCAAAATGAGGTAGGTGAGGGGCCTCTTGCATTCGGCGAAGGCGCGGTGGCCATGGTGCCAGTGAAGGAACTGCTCGAGCGCGAAGAAGATCAAGAACCCCAGCGCGACCCAGCACAAGGCGGTCATCACCGGCATGCTGGCGAGCGATGCCGGGATCATGTGGAACAGGGCGCCTCCGATGAGGGAGCCGGCCGCGAAGGACACGAGCGGCAGCAGCAGCTTCTCGAGCGTCGACTCGCGCAGGACCAGGGTCACGCTGCCGACGAGCGCGATCGCGCTCATCAGGGCTCCGCCGAGCAGGATCCAGAGAAAGGTCGTCATGGTGCAGACCGCCGTCGATCGGGTCGCCGCCGGGCCGCTTCGCCCGGCGTCATTCTGCTCGGCCCGGCCGGTGTCCGCGGGCCACAGCGCGGCGAGAGCCCGGCGGAGACCGGGAAATACTGGTCCTCGAGGTGAGCACCGCTCGACCAGCGGCGGCAGGTGGCCCGGGCACCACGCTTGCATCACCCCTGCGCCGTCCCCACCTCCGGTGAGCAGACAGAGGAGATCGACCATGCCCCATCCGGCTGGAGAGCGGCTTCGTTGCGACGAGTGTGGCGCGGAGATCGTGTTCGTGAAGGCGTGCCCCTGTCCCGAGCGGGAACCGAAGGCCCACTCGGACATCTGCTGCGGCAAGGAGATGCGCAGCCTGGGCGTTCAGGCGACGAGCGAGCCTGCCGCTCCTGAGGCCCGTCACTGACGCGGGGCCCGGCGCCGGGGCCTCGCGCGCGGGTCGCGCTCGCGGCGGCGTGACGCGACCCGCGCTCACGACCGGTCGCCCAGCACGTCGTGCACATACACCCTGCGCACGAAGACGAGCGCGGCGGCGGCGAACGGCGTCGAGATGACGACGCCCGCGACGCCGAACAGGATGCCCATGAAGATCTGCGCCGCCAGCGTGACCGCGGGAGGGAGCTGCACGGCCTTGCGCTGCACCATCGGCGTGATGAGGAATCCCTCGATGCACTGCACGAGCGTGTAATACCCAACGGCCATCAGCAGCGTCATGGCACCTTCGACCGCCGCCACGACGAGGATGGGCAGCGACGCCGTGATCGGGCCAGCGTAGGGCACGAACGTCAGGAGGCCGGCGAGGATGCCGAGCATCGCCGCAAGGGGGACGCCCATGAGCGAGAGGCCGACGCCGGTGAGCAGCCCCACCGCGAGCATCGAGACGACACGGCCCACGAGGAATCGCCGGAGCGTGTGCCCCATGGCGCGCAGCACCTCGCTCGCCCGCGGCCGATGCCGCGGCGGGATCAGGCGGATCAGCCCGCCCAGGTAGAGGCCGGGGCTCGCGCCCAGGTAGATCGCGATCACCACGACGACCACCAGGCTCATGGCCGTCGTGGCGGAGAGCGAGGCGGCTCGGCCCAGGCTCTGCGTGAGCTCGCCGAGGCCGCTGTCCCTGAGATCGGAGAGCATGCGCCTGCCCCCGGGCAAGCCGTGGATGCGCTCGCGCAGGTCGCCGAGCACGCCGGACCAGCGCGTCGCGAGCTCGTCCATCTGAGCCGCCGCGTGCGGCGCCACCAGCCAGAGCGTGGCGGCGGTCGCTGCCGCGGCGAGGGCGCAGACGAGCGCGTAGGCGAGCCCGGCCGAGCGCGGACGTATCCTCCTGGCCAGCCAGTCGCTGCACGCGCGCAGGAGGACCGCGAGCAGGACGGCGCCGAACAGGAGCGGCCAGAGCCTCGCCGTGAGCGCGACAGCGGCCGTGACGGCGACGAACACCACGGCCAGACCGAGCTGAGCCGCGGTGCGGCGCAGATCGGTCTGACCGTTCGTCCTGCCCTCCTCGCTCATCACGCACCTCGCGACGCACGCGGATCGCACTTTCCGTGCCGGGGTGCGCGCTGCACGCGCTCGCGATGCGCGGTGCTGGAAGGCGCGTCGCGCGATGGAGTGGGTGATGGGGGTGACCCCGCCGCGCGCCGCCCGATCCCGGCGAGGAGGCTCGCCTCTCGTCCGCCTTCGCTCGCTGGCGCGATCACGGTAGCGTGCCGCCCATGCGAACCCCAGGGAAGGTGCGCGTCGCCGTGCTGTTCGGCGGACGCTCGGCCGAGCACGAGATCTCTCTCCTCTCCGCGCGCTTCGTCGTCGAGGCGCTCGACCGCGACCGCTACGAGCCGGTGCTCGTCGGCATCGACAAGTCCGGCCGCTGGCTGCTCCAGGAAGAGGCGCTCCTCCTCGGCCCCGCCGCGCGCGATCCCCGCCTCGCCCGCCTGAACGAGGCCATGCCCGAGGTCGCCCTCGACGCCCACCCCGGCGCCGCCGGCGAGGCCACGCTGGCCGCGCCCGGCGGCGGCGCGCGGTCCACGATCGATGTCGTCTTCCCCGTGCTGCACGGGCCCATGGGCGAGGACGGGTGCGTCCAGGGCCTCCTCGAGCTCGCCGGCGTCCCGTACGTCGGCTCGGGCGTGCTCGGCTCCGCGGTCGGGATGGACAAGGACGTCATGAAGCGGCTGCTCCGCGAGGCGGAGATCCCCATCGTCCCGCACGTCACGGTCCGCCGGGCCGCGTGGGACCGCGACCGCGGCGCGTGCCTCGAGCAGATCGCCGCGCTGTCGGCCGCCGGGGGCGGCCGCTTCGGGCCGATCTTCGTCAAGCCCGCGAACCTCGGGTCGTCCGTCGGCGTCCGGCGCGTGACCGCGCGCGAGGAGCTCGAGGCGGCCGTCGAGCATGCCTTCGCGTTCGACCTGAAGATCGTGTGCGAGCAGGGCATCGAGGGCGTGCGCGAGATCGAGTGCGCGGTGCTCGGCGACGACGACCCCATCGCCTCCCAGCCCGGCGAGATCGTGGTCGGCCACGCCGACGGCTTCTACTCGTATGCCGCGAAGTACATCGACGCGGAGGGCGCCACGATCCGGATCCCGGCCGACCTCACCCCGGCCGAGCAGAACGCCGTCCAGCTCCTCGCGCTCCGCACGTTCCGCGCGCTCGAGGCGTCCGGGCTCTCGCGCGTCGACCTGTTCCTCTCGCCGGATCGCAGGCTCTACGTGAACGAGATCAACACCCTGCCCGGCTTCACGGCGATCTCGATGTACCCGAAGCTCTGGGAGGCGAGCGGCATCCCGCCGCGCGCGCTGGTCCATCGCCTGATCACGCTCGCGCTCGAGCGGAGCGAGAGGAAGGCCCGCCTCAGGACGAGCGCCTAGTACTACAGCCGCACGTCGCAAAATCTCCGCAGATTGCGATGAGCAGGCGGACGATCGTGACGCTTGGCTCGCCCGCACAGCGGTGGGGCCCAGCTCGTTCGCTGCTCGCCGACGTGCGGCTGTCGTCGTAGAGCGCCTTGAAGGATTGAAGCGGAGCGCCTCGATGAGCGCCGTAGGAGCGCCGCGTCCTCTTCCCAAGCCGGAGCGCAGCGCGAGGAAGTGCAGCGCAGCAAACCGAAAGGGTGGGACCGCGAGCGTCGTGATGGCTCGGTCCTGGGTCGAACGAGCGTGGTCCGGGCGGCGCCGAGCGCGCTACGGGGCGCATCGGCGTGCCGTGGGCACACGTGTCCGCCCGGGCTGGGTCTGGCCCGGGAGGCGCGTCGCGAGACGCTCTACGGCGTCACCGAGCGCCTTGCGGCGCACAACGGTGCTTTTCCAGTACGGTGGTCGCCGCGTGGACGCTGGGAAAGCGTGCTGGAACATCGGTCGGCTCGCCGAGCGCGGAGAGGAAGCGGACGATGTTCCGGGGCCCAGTGACCATGGCGGCACGGTTTCCGCATCGGCCGCGGCAACATGACACGCTGGCAGTACGATTGTGGTCGGGCAGTCCGGCGATGGCCGCGGTCCGGCGCCCAACCCCTCTTAACGCGGCGCTCCGAAGGAGCCCTGCCAGCCATGTCCTCCCTCGGGTCCGAAGATACCCGCGGGCCGGTCGATTGTAATTGACACCGACAATGTGAGCGTTCACATTCCAGTCGAGGGCCATTCCTTTGTTTCGGTTTGCTCGGGTCCTCCTGAGTACCGAGCTCTTCGTCGATCTGATCCATTCGGTCGATTTTTACACCGATCCTGCTCGCTCGGTCGTCGCAGGTGAGTGTGGCGAGCCGCCCTTGATACGCTCGAATCGTTTTGTTTCCTCTTCACCTGATTCCGGTACGTAGGAGACCTGTGATGCAAGATCAAACGTTCAGCCGACTCGCCTTTCGTGTCACCCTTGCGAGTTGGGTCGCGATTTCGTGCGCCCCCGCCGAGTCCGACTCGAACGACGACGGAGGGGGCGGAGCGACGGCGACCGGCTCCGCTAGCAGCGCGAGCGGCAGCGGCGTTGCGACCTCTGGCGGCAGCGCGAGCGGCAGCGGCGTTGCGACCTCTGGCGGCAGCGCGAGCGGCAGCGGCGTTGCGACCTCTGGCGGCAGCGCGAGCGGCAGCGGCGTTGCGACCGCTGGCGGCACCACCGTGGCTGGGACCGGCGGTGGCGACAGCGGCGGGAGTGGCGGGGCTGAGCCGACCGGCAGCGGCGGTGCTGGCATGGGTGGCTGGCCCGAAGGAGCCATTCCCATGGGGAACGCGCCTGTGCCGAGCGCGGGGTGCGGCAAGGCAACCACGTTGACGACCAAGGAGTATACGATCTCCAGCTCGGGCCAAAATCGCGTGTACTACGTCGATATGCCCCGCAACTACGACATGAACAAGCCCTACCGGCTGTTCTACACCTCACATTGGATCGGCAGCCGCTGGCAAGACGTCGAGGGGCAAGACTTCTACTTTCTCAAACCGCAGTTGGAGGCCGACGGAGAGCAAGCCATTTTCGTGGCCCCCTCCTCGGACGGTGCAACGTGGCAAGAGAAGGACCACGCGCTGTTCGACGACATCATGGCGTTCATGAATGAGAATGTCTGCTACGACACGACCCGCGTGTTCGCGACCGGCTTCAGTTTCGGAGGGATGATCACCTATTCGCTGTCGACGAACCATCAAGCGGAGATCCGCGCGGCCGTGGGCATCGCCCCGGCCAACTACAACATCTGGTTGCCTGAAAAGACACGTAAGCCCATTGCCTGGATGCACACGACGGGCATGAGCGACGGGACTTGCCCCTGGGTGAACAACGAAGCTCAAAAGAGAGGGGCCAAGTTCATCGCCCTCGAAAAAGCCGAGGACAACGGCTGCACGATTCCGGACGAAATCCCGACTTCAAACGGCGCGTACAGCTGCTACGATTTCCAGGATTGCGATCCGGAACATCCGACGCGGGTGTGCACCTTCGGCGGCGGGCACACGAACATCGACGGCAATCCGAATTGGATTCCCATCGAATCGTGGAAATTCTTCAAGCAGTTCTGACCGACGTCCCCGGCGCGGACGGGACCCTCGCCCGCGCGTGGCGCCGCGCTCGGGGCGTCTCGCCTGCAGGGGAACAGGGGCCGCCTCCAAGCGCGTAGGCAAATCAAGCCGGATCGCAGCGAGAGGAAGTGCAGCGCGGCAGCGCGAAGAGGGTGGGACCGCGAGCGTCGTGATGGCTCGGTCCTGGGTCGAAAGCGCGTGGTTCGGGCGGCGCCGAGCGCGCTACGGGGCGCATCGGCGTGCCGTGGGCACATTAAGGCCCACCGTTTCAGGGCCCGGACGTGAAGCCGCGGATCGCGGGGGCGCCCGTCGAGCTGCGCCCTGGCAAGGCAGATGTCTTCGCTACAGTGTAGTCGGCAGCGGGACTGCGGCAGCGCCGCGGGCTCGAGTATCGGCTGAGGGCGCCACCTGGGCGCCGACGCCCTCGCGCTAGGGCGCGATGACGAACTGGTCGATGAAGTCGAGGGAGATGTCGACCCGCGAATCCCAGCCATCGGTGCAGACGCTGGGGGGCTGACGTCCTCCGAACGACGTCACGCCGACGATCGTGGGGACGCCGTTCACGTCCATCAGCGCAGGCCCGCCCGAGTCTCCCTGGCACGTGTGGTGGTCCTCGTCGCCGAGTCCGAGCAGGGTCGGGGTGACGGTGTTGACGATGGTGGAGACGTGGTGCTTGACGTCGCCAAACCCCCAGATCTCATGATCGTCGCCGAAGCCGATCAGCCGGACTGGATCGCCGACCATGTCCTCGGTCATCGGCGCTCGGTTGTACGGCAGCGGCTGGATGGCGACGGGCACCTCGAGAATGGCCACCGCGACGTCGTGCCCCGCCCATTGGTTCGCGTGGTCGTACTCGGGGTCGTAGTGGGTCTCCACCACGTTCACCCACGTCCCCTCCTCGCCATTGGCGTCGGTGCCGAAGAAGGCCGTCACCGTCCCGCCCTTGATCTTGTCCGGCGTCACGCAGTGGGCTGCAGTCAGGAGCACCTGCGGAGCGATGAGCGACGCGGTGCACCGGTCCAAGGTGCCCTCGCCTGCCGGGCTTATCCTCAGCATCGCCACGGCCGGATCGCCCTCGTCGATGGTGCCTCCGATGATGGCCCCGGACGCGACGTCCGTCTCGGTCAGGGGGAGGTCGTCCACCCCTCCCGTGCACGCTGAAAGGATCGCTGCTGCCACGAGAACAATGCCTCTTTTCATGATAAGATTCTCCTGGTTGTTGAGCTGGGTGAGCGGGGCAGAGGAGTGATCGCGAGCTGTCCCGAGAGCTCCCCGAGGACCGGAAAATGGCGCTCGTCCGGCAACCCCGTTGGCCTCGGTTCTCGAGGTTCGGCTGGTTCCTGCGCCGCCACTCGATCGTCACCTGGTGGATGCCGGCGACCTCGATCGTCCTTCGCTCGAATCGCATGGATCGGGATCGTTTCCTCGTGCGCGCATCACGTCGACCGAATCGAGCGGAAGAATTCAATGACCCCGGCTCGCCGAGCCACTCCAGAAATGGCTGCTCCGCCGAGCAGCCCGTCAAGAGGGGGGTCGGAGGACGCCTCGAGGGCCGCGCCGAAGCGCAGCGGGCCAGGGCGGGCGCGTCTAACCTGGAGGAATGGTTCCGGAGAGGACGCGCAGCAGGTAGTCGTGGTTCCATCCAGCTTTCTTTCGTTTTGCGGCAATCCCACGCTTGGTGGTCTGGTCTTGCTTCAGGAGATTGAGAGCAATCTTGCGCAGCAGCCCGATGTTCTCCTGCCCGGCTCGAACGCGGCTTTCATCCTCGCGGAATGCGACATCGAGCACCCAATGGCATCGATTTTCGATCGACCAGTGCGCACGAATCAACGATGCCATCGCTTTGGCTCCAGTGCGTGCGCTCGAGCTGATGAAATAGTGCCTCTCGGACGTGAGCTCACCGCCGGGGCCGGCCTGGCGTTCCCGTTCGACCATCGTGATGCTCCGCAGGCCCGGCCACTTCGGTGCCTCCGTGATCCGGCTCAGGTCCGTCGTGGTCCAGACGCGCCGCCGCTCACGCCTCCCGTGTCCCTCTTCGACCGTCTCGTGCACCGTGTGCTTTACAAGCGAAAAGAAGCCGGTGCCGGCCTCGGAGAAGATCTGAGCGACTTGCTCATAGAGCTTGGTCTGATTCGCTTTGAGAGCGAGCAGATAGGCGGCTCCCCTGTCGACAATTCCCTGGGCAATTTCCTTCTGGGTTCCCATGGCGTCGATGGTCACCGTGGCACCTCGAAGATTCAGCATGCCGAGCAGTTTCGGGATGGCCGTGATCTCGTTCGACTCGGGGTCGGTCGCCACCTGACCGAGCGTCAGGCTGTTCTGCTGAACCCAGGCGCTGACCAGGTGCAGCGGCGAGCGCTCGGCGGCACGGTCGAACGATCGGCGAGCCGTCTTGCCATCGATCGCCACCAGCTTACCGTCGGGCGAGCCGACCAGCGCCTGCATCCAGGCCACGAAGCAAGCGCTGAACGCCTCGGGGTCGAGCGCGCTCAGGACCCGACGGAACGTATCAGCGCTCGGGATGCCTGCCGGCAGGTCCAGAAACGTCTTCAGCCAGCCATGCTTGCACTCACCGAAGTCGGCGAAGTCGTCCCAGCCCTCCGCCCCGCAGATCGTGCCGAGGATAGCGATGGCAATGATGTCCAGCAGTTTGTGGTCAGATCGCCCGACGACGCGCGGGTCGGGCAGCGATGCGAAGTGCTCGATGAACGGTGCCATGCCCCGAGATCTGCCACACGACATGTCGCTGTGTTCGGCCGCCAGCCCCGACCAGCCGGCCACGAGCGAGTTTAAGTCATTGTTTTTATGTTAGTTTTGATGCGCCCGCCCTGCGCAGCGGGCCGACGCCGCGAGCGCGGCGACGACATCGTCACAGGTGTCGCGGCGCGGTCGGCGCGGTTCCCGCCGCCGGAGAGGCGCGAGATCGCCCCCGGGGCCTCACTCGCACAGGGCGGTGTCGACGAGGTCGAGGACGTCGAGGTAGGCCTTCTCGGCGCCCTCTTCGCCGTGAAGGAAGTACGGCAGCACCGTGACGACGACGGTGACGGAGCGGCCGTCCTCGGTGATACCGCCGCGGGTATGGTAGCCGGGGATGTCGCCGCCGTGGCCCCAGCGGACGCCGCCGCAGCGGAGCGGCGTGCTGAACACGCCGAGCCCGTACCGGGTGTCGGGCAACATGCCGGCGGCGTCGACGGTGGTGCGCAGCTCGTCGAGCTGCGCCGGCTCGAGGAGCTCGCCGCCGAAGAGGGCCGCATAGAAGCGGTTGAGGTCGCTCGGGGTGCCGATCACCTGTCCGGCGGCCCATCCAAAGGACGGGTCCAGCTCGGTGACGTCCTGCAGCTCCCCACCGACCGTGTCCGTGTGATAACCCTTGATAGGGCACCCCTTGATGCTCTGGTCGCCGACGCCGGGGAGATAGGTGCTCTTCAGCCCGATGCGCTCGATGACCCGGGTCGTGATTTCCTCGTTCAGCGGGCGGCCGGTGACCTTCTCGATGATCAGGCCGGCGAGGACGTAGTTGGTGTTGCTGTACGCCCATTCGCTGCCGGGGGCCTTCCCCGGCTGCGACAGCCCCATGTCGAGCAGCGTGTACGGATCCAGGTAGGTGTGCTGGACCGGGAAGAAGCCGTCCTTCAGGAGCACATCGTCATAGTCGGGCAGCCCGCTCGTGTGCTGCAGCAGCTGCCGCACCGTGATCTCGCGGCCGTCGATGCCCTCGCCGCGGACCAGGCCCGGCAGGTACGTCTCGACCGGCGCGTCGAGGTCGACCTTGCCCTCGCCGACGAGCTGCAGAACGACCACGGCGGTGAAGGTCTTGCTGTTGCTTCCGAAGCGCACCCTCCCGTCGACGCTCACCTTCGCCTGGGTCTCCAGGTCGCGGGCGCCGGCGGCGTAGTGCCGGACCTCCCCGTCGGCCTCACGGACGGCGACCAGGACGGCGGGGTACTTGCCGTCGCTCGCCAGGCGATCCACGCCCTGCTGCACGGGGTCGTCCGGGTCGGTGTTGCCGCCGCCCGTGGGATCGTCGGCGCACTCGCCCCACGGGTTGTCGCCGCCGGCGTCTTCGCCGCCGCTGCCGCTGCCGCCGTCGCCGCCGCTGCCGCCATCGCCGCCGCCAGCCTCGCCGCCGCCGGCGTCTTCGCCGTCGCTGCCGCTGCCGCCATCGCCGGTGTCAGCCTCGCCGCCGCCGGCGTCTTCGCCGCCGCTGCCGCCAGCGCCGCCGCTGCTGGCCTCCGTGTTCGCCGGCGCCTCGTCGTTGTCGAGGCAGCCCGCGAGCAGGGCCGAGGATCCGAGCAGCGCCGAGGCAAGGACCATCGAAAGGACGCTTCGCGAGCGCGTCGTGGCTGCGCCGGCAATGCGCGTTCTCGGACGAGTGACACCGTGGTGTAGAGATTTCATGATCGGCTCCTGGTCGTGTGCGGGCGCCCTGGGCTCACCGGCGCGCGCCGCCGGCTCGCGCCGAAGGGCATTTGGCGTCGATTGGAGAGCTCCGCTCCTGTTCGTATCTCTGTTCCCGGACTCGTGAGGTTCGTTCATGACTCGAGACGATTTTCTTCGAGACATCGCATCCGGCTCATGCCAGCACGGCTGTCGTGACCACCGGCGCGAGGGCGCGACCGCGGCTCACTCGCACAGGGCGGCGTCGACGAGGGCGAGGACGTTCTCGTAGGCGGCTTTTGCATCCTCGATGGTCTGCACGCCGGGCAGGGCGGAGGGCAGCGCGGTGACGGCGACGGTGACGGCGCGGCCGTCCTCGGTGACGCCGCCGCTGGTCTCGTAGCCGAAGATGTCGCCGCCGTGGCCCCAGACGAGGCCGCCGCAGCTCAGCGGGGTGCTGCTCAGGCCGAGCCCGTACCGGTAGCCGGGCCACATGCTGGACGCGTCGACGGTGGCGCGCATCTCCTCGAGCTGCGCCGGCTCGAGGAGCTCGCCGTCGAGCAGGGCGGTGAAGAAACGGTTCATGTCGCCCGGGGTGGAGATCATGTCTCCGGAGGCCCCTGCGATGGCCGGGTCCAGCTCGGTGACGTCGCGCAGCGGCTCGCCGAGCGACGCGTGATAACCCCTGGGATGGCACCCCCGGATGCCCTGCTCGCCGACGTCGGGCACGTAGGTGTGGCGCAGCCCGATGCGCTCGATGATCCGGGTCGTGATCTCCTCGCTCAACGGGCGGCCGGTGACCTTCTCGATGAGCAAGCCCGCGAGGATGTAGTTGGCGTTGCTGTACGCCCATTCGCTGCCAGGGGCCTTCCCCGGCTGCGTCAGCGCCAGGTCGACCAGAGCGCGGGGCTGGACGTAGGTGTGAATGGCCTCGAAGAGGTCGTCGCCCAGGAGCAGCCCGACGAAGTCGGGGAGCCCGCTGGTGTGCTGCAGCAGCTGCCGCACCGTGATCTCGCGGCCGTCGATGCCCTCGCCGCGGACCAGGCCCGGCAGGTACGTCTCGATCGGCGCGTCGAGGTCGACCTTGCCCTCGCCGACGAGCTGCAGGACGACCACGGCGGTGAAGGGCTTGGTGTTGCTCCCGATGCGCACCTGCCCGTCGACAGGCACCTTCGCCTGCGTCTCCAGGTCGGCGACCCCCGCGGTGTAGTGACGCGTGCGCTCGTCGAGATCGCGGACGGCCACCAGAACGGCGGGGAACTTGTCGTCGCTCACCAGACGATCGGCGCCCTGCTGCAGGGGATCGTCGGGGTCGGTGTTGGCGTGGGCCGTGGAATCACCGGTGCACTCGCGCGACGGGCTGCCTCCTTCACCCCCGCTGCCGGCGTCTTCGCCGCCACCGCCGCTCTCGTCTCCGCCCGCGCCGCTCTCGGCGCCCCCGCCCCCCGCGCCGCTGCCGGCGTCGGTGTTCGCCGGCGCCCCGCCGCCGTCGGAGCAGCCTGCGAGCAGGCCCGAGGACCCGAGCAGCGCCGAGACGAGGACCATCGAGGACACGCGTCGCAAGCTCGTCGCTGCTGCGCCGGCGGCCGGTGTTCTCGGAGAAATGGAGCGATGGTGTGTAGATTTCATGTTCGGCCCCTGGTCGTGTGCGGGCTTCCTCGGAGACGCGGGCCCGCGGCTCGCGTGGGCAGGCATCGTCACGTCGGCTGGAGAGCACCGCTCGGTTTCGGAGGTCCGTTCCCGGACGCGTGAGGATCGTTCATGCCGAGATGCGAGCTTCTCTTCAACACGCCACCTTCGCCGGGGGGAGTCCTTGGCGGCGCCCTCGACCGCCGAGATCCGGGCTGCTCGCGCGTGAATGGCAGACGCGCGCAGCGCCGCCGCGCCTGGACGAGCCGGCGCGACACGACCCCGCGCGACCACGGAGGAGGCCGACGAGGAGCCGCTCGCCGCCCGGCTCCGGGCAGCTCACGGGACTTCATGCCGGCAAAGGGAGCGACCCTTCAAATAATTTTCATGGTGTCCGCGACCCGCTCGCCCTGTGCGGGCTCGGCCGCCGAGCCACGGCCCCGGAGCACGGATTTGCCGGACGGCTCACGCAGTCCCATCGGCGCCGCCGGGCTCCGCGTCGACGCGCTGCACGACCCCTCCAGGGAGAACGGCCCGCTGCCGCGAGGGACTGGCCAGCACGGCGGGCGCCTGGCCGGTCGTGGTCTCCGGCGCGGCCTGGAGCGCCGACCCGGGCCTCGGCCGGCCTGACGGTACGAGCGGCGCCCCCGGCGGGGCGTCGACCGCGCTGTCCCCGGCGGGGCGTCGACCGCGCTGTCCAGGGTGACGTTGACCGTGGCGTTCGGGGAGCGCTCGCTTGTCGCGCCCGCTCGTCCGGGCGATGCGGCGCTGCGCGCGTCTGCCATTGACACGCGAGCTGCTCGGCGCGCCGCGGCGACGCCTCGGGGCGGCCGGTGTGCAGCGGGAGCCCCGCAGATTGGCCGGCTTGCATTGCAAGTCGCCGCAGGCACCCGTAGCGGTCCGCGGCGCGCCATACACCTGCTCGATGGTGCGACATCGACGAAATCGTAAGAACCGTTGAACACTCCAACACGAACTACGTGCTCGCCGGCATGATCATCGAGCGTGTCACCGGAAATCACTGGAGCGAGGAGGTCGAGGCGCGCATCCTCGATCCGCTCGGCCTCGACCACACGTTCGAGCCCGGCGATGAGCCTGAGCTGCCTGCCCCGCACGCCGTGGCATACCAGCAGTACGAGGCCGACGGGCCGCTCATCGACGTCACGATCGCGAACCATACCATGGCCGGCGCCGCCGGCTCCCTCGTCACGACCACCGCGGACCTCGCGAAGTTCTGGCGGGCGCTGACTGAAGGATCGCTGCTCGAGCCGGAGCAGATGGCGGAGCTCCACGAGACGGTCCCGGCGCCTGCCTTCGACCCGATCGCCCCCGGCACCGATTATGGCCTCGGCGTCATGTGGATCCCGACCAGCTGCGGTGGAGGGTACTGGAGCCACGCCGGAGACACGCTCGGGTACTCGACCCGGAACGCCGCGAGCGATGACGGCTCTCGCGTCATCGTGATGTCGCTGTCGACGTCGACCGACGACCCCGTGGCCTCGTACGTCACGATCATCGATACCTTCGAGATCATCGATCAGCTCATGTGCGCCGATTGAGCGTGGGCCCGGCGCGGGAGGCGCGGCCGCCCCGGTGAGGCCCGTAGCAGCGCGCCGAGGGTCGAGCGGTTGGCTCGACGGATGATGGGGCGAGCTCGTGGCCGGAGCGCGCTCGAGTCGCCGCGCACGAGAGGCGAACCCCAGGGCGCCGGCCGCCTGCGGCGTCGCGCGCCAGCCGTCCGTGCGCAGGTCGGCATCGAGCGCATCGGGCCGGCGATCACCGCGGTCCGGCGTCCGCCCCCCCGGTGACGCGGCGCTCCGGAGGAGCCCGCCAGCGCTGTCCTCCCTTCGGGATCGAGGACCCGCTCGGGCCGGTCGATTGGGGTTGACACCAGAAATGTGATCGTTCACATATCGAGGGGGGGTATCCTTGTGCTTTGCCCTGGGGGGTCGTCCTGCGCGCCTTTGCGCGGGCAATCCTCCCATCTGATGGCGCCTCCGTCGAGTCAGCACCAGGGGTGCGGGGCGCCGGTAATTCCGCTCGCGAGAGGTTTCAACGTGCGCCTGAACACAACGTGGTACCGAGCAAGAAGAATGACCCTGTCGGCGATGGCGCTGGCCATCGTCGCCGCGATTCCGTCCCCCGCTCGGGCGGACAACCCGATCGTGCAGACCTCCTACACGGCCGACCCCGCTCCCATGGTGCACGAAGGCAGGTTGTACCTCTACACGTCCCACGACGAGGACGTGTCGGTGAACAACTTCTACACCATGAACGACTGGATGTTGTACTCCACCACGGACATGGTCAACTGGACGGACCACGGCTCGGTGGCGAGCTACAGGACGTTCAGCTGGGGAACCGGCGATGCGTGGGCGCCGCAGGGGATCGCCAGGAACGGCAAGTACTATCTCTACGTGCCGCTGAACAACGCCACCGGCGCGAGGATCGGCGTGGGCGTCTCGGACAATGTGGCAGGCCCGTTCATGGACCCGCTGGGAAGGGAGCTGGCCGCGACCGGATCCGGCAACATCGACCCGACGGTGTTCATCGACGACGATGGTCAGGCCTACATGTACTGGGGGAATGGCACCCTCCGGTACGTGAGGCTGAACTCGGACATGATCAGCACGTCGGGGAGCATCACCAACGTGCCATTGAACGGCTTCACCGAGGGGCCGTGGCTCTACAAGCGAGGGTCGCTGTACTACCTCGTCTACGCCGCCATCGCCGGGACCGAGAAGATCAGCTACGCGACCAGCAACAGCCCGACCGGGCCCTGGACCATCCGCGGCGACATCATGGACGCTGGCCGAACCTACACCAATCACGCCGGCATCGTCGACTACAAGGGGCACTCGTATTTCTTCTATCACAACAGCGCGTTGCCGGGCGGCGGTGACTTCAAGCGCTCGGTCTGCGTGGAGGAGTTCACGTACGGCGCCGACGGCAGCATTCCGAAGCTCACGATGACCACGGAGGGACCGTCCGCGATCGACACGCTGGATCCGTTCACGCAAGTCGAGGCCGAGACCATCGCCTTCTCGTCCGGGCTCAAGACCGAGGTGTGCACCGACACCGGCGGCGGCATGAACGTCACGTCCATCAGCAATGGCGACTACATCAAGGTGAAGAACGTCGATTTCCTGGACGGCGTGACCTCCTTCGAGGCTCGGGTATCGTCCGCAGCCAGCGACGCGAAGATCGAGCTCCGCCTCGACAGTCAGAACGGCACGCTGCTCGGGACGTGTGACGTCTCGGGCGCGTCGTCCTGGACCACCAAGACCTGTGAGGTCAGCGGGGGCAGCGGGAAACACGACCTGTTCCTGAAGTTCGTCGGTGGCAACGGCGACCTCTTCAAGTTCAACTGGTGGCGGTTTACCGGACCCACCATGCCGGATGACGGGGGCGATGGAGGCGGCGGAGGCGGCGGAGGCGGTACCACCGAGCCAGGGACCGGCGGTGCCGGCGGCTCGGGCCAGGGAACGGGCGGCAGCGGTGGCAGCGCCGGCGCCGGGGGCACGGCCTCGGGGAGCGGCGGCTCGGCCACCGGAGGCGCCGGCGGAACGACCGGCACCGCCGGCTCGGGCAGCGGCGGCAGCGCCGGAGCCTCCGGCGTGGACGACGCGGCCGGCACCGACCCAGGCGACTCGTGCGCTTGCCGGACGGGCGCGAGCGCTGGGGGCGGCGGACGCGCCGCCGCGCTCTGGCTGGTCGCTTCTGCGCTCGTCCTTCGGCGGCGGCGCCGGTAGGCGCTCGCGCTCCGGTTGCTGATCCCGAGGGCGTGGCAGCGCGCGTCTGGGCCCGGCGACCCCCTACGCGGCCGCGCTCCCGCGGCGGGCCGCGCCGTTTCTCCCTTCGGAGAGCTTCGCCTCGTGCTTCGCGATCCACTTGCGGAGCCGCTGCGAGAGAGGCGACCGTCCGTTTTCGTAGTTGGCGACCGAGCTGCGCGCGAGGCCGAGCTTTCCGCCAAGCTCGGCCTGCGAGAGCCCGAGCTTCTCGCGAAGCACCTTCAGCGACGTCGCGCCCGTCGCCGCTTCCTCGCGCGTCGGTGCGCTCGGAGCGCGAGGCGGCACGACCTCGACCGCACGCACGCCCCGCTGCGCGCGCTCGACCCCCACCGGCGGCACCTCGGCGCGGGCGCCTTCCGACGCGTCGCGTCGCGCCACGGCCGCTCGGACGCTCGTCGCGCTCCCCACGAGCTGCTCGCCGCAAAACGGGCAATAGTTGAACGCGAGGAGCTTGCCCGAGTCCGTGCGGAGCTCGATGCCCTGGATCGAAGCCGGGAGCCCCTGCGCGCGGCGCTCCTCGCTCGACCATCCGTAAACGAGCGTGAGCCCGGGCCCCTCGTGATTTACCGGCAGACCGGCCTGACTCATCCGAAGGCAGACCGTCCTGCCGTCGCGAGTGCATTGTCGTCCGATGATGGGCATTGTCATCTCCTCTCTTCGAAGGGCGGGTGAGCGCAGGCCTACCCAGGCGAACTTTTGCGCAGTACTGTTCACCTGTCAAGATGGAGATGAGCCGAGTGCGACAGGCGAAGCCTGGGCGAGGGATCACGGGCCGCCAGGGTGACTCGTACGTTGTCCCCCGAGCTCGTCCCGGGATCGTCGCTCACGGGGCCTGCGCTCCCCCAGGCCCGGGGCGACCGTTGCCGAATCAGGAACGGCTATCTAGGATCGCAGCGCCTTGTGCCCGCGCGCCGCTACGGCTCGAAAAGGAGGCTCTCCGTGCACCGTCGACATGCGCTGTGGATCCTGATGCTCTGCCTGGCCCCTCTGCTCGTCGCGTGCGGGCATCCCTGGAAGACCTCTCGTCAGGCGGTGCCGAATCCGTTCTACGGCAAGGGGCGTTTCGGGGCCGTCCCGGTGACGTTCCATGCCCTCGAGGTCGGCGACGTCACCGAGGCCGACTGGATGGCGGAGAAGGACGACGAGCAGCGCCTGAGCTGGCAGGAGGACAAGGCGGCGATCAACGAGCAGTTCACGGAGGCCCTCATGGCACAGGCAGCATCGGATGATGTCATGGTCGTCATGGCGACGAGCGCGGCCGACGCGCCGTTCTTCATCCGCTCCAACGTGACGTTCTACGAGCCCGGCATCTTCACGGGGGTCTTCAACATGGCCACGGTCCTCAAGGCGACGGTGCAGATCACCGATCCGGCCGGGAGGGTGCTCGATGAGGTCTTGCTCGAGACCACGACGCCTGCCTCGCTGTACAATCCATCGAGCGGAGGGCGCGCGCGGGTCGCGGCGAGCCAGCTCGGGAGGCTGACGGCGATGTACCTCCTCCACCGCACCCGAGGCGAGGACTGAGCGTGGAGCTCGCGCCCACGACGCCGATCCGGGGCGTGAGAGATCCGGCACCGTGAACGGAACGCCTTGAAGGAGAGGCTCGGCGCGGCGACCTGTCCGGGGTGCTATGACCCGACGAAGGCACGCGCCGAGCACCTCCAAGGTGCGCCGGCGCGAGCTCGGCTTCAGGCACGGAGGGCCCGACGCCCTCCGTCCGGGGCCGCGCTCCGAGCGCTCGACTCGAGGTGCCGCCGCCACGCGCCGGGGGCCATGCCGGCCCACTTCCGGAACGCGTGGCTGAACGAGGCCTCGGACGAGTAGCCGGTGAGGCGCGAGACCTTCGCGAGCGGCGCGCCCTCGCGGAGGAGCACCGCGGCCTTCTGCATGCGCAGCCGCGTGAGGTAGCCGAGCGGCGGCTCGCCGACGAGCTCGGTGAAGCGCGCCGCGAAGACCGAGCGCGAGACGCCCGCTTCCTTCGCGAGCGAGGCCACCGTCCACGGCTCCTCGGCGCGCCGGTGCATCGCGCCGAGCGCCGCGGCGGTGCTCGGATCGCGGAGCGCGCCGAGGAAGCCGCCGCCGCCCTCGGGGAAGCGCGCGAGGTACGCGCGGAGGATCTGGATGAACAGGACGTCCGCCATCCGGAGGAGGACGATCTCGGACCCGGGCCGGTTCGTCTCGATCTCGCGCGTGATGAACTGGATGTTCTCGAGGAACGACGGCACCGCCTGCTCCGTGTCGGGGGTCATCCGGATGAGCGGCGGCAGCGCCGCGAGGATCGGTGTCGCGAGCGGATCGTCGAGCACGAAGGCGCCCGTGACGAACGTCGTCTCGGGGCCTCGCGCGCCGAGGTCGATGCGGATGACGTCATGGGTCGGGCGGATGGCGCATCGCGCGAGCTCGGAGAAGCTCCGGAGGGGGCTCCGCGGATGGTCGCGCAGCGCATGGGCGTGGCCGAGCGGAAGCACCGCGAGATCGCCGCCGGAGAGCGCGACGCGCGGCTCGTCCGTCCTGTCGACGCCGAGCCAGGCGCTGCCGCGGACCACGTAGTGGAACCGGATGCAGCTCTTGACCACCGGCAGGGCGACGCCCCACGGCGCGCGCCCGACGGTGGAGACCCAGCGCGTGCGCTGCAGGCGAACCGGGGCGAGCACCGCGCTCAGGGCATCCATCGCTCGACAGCGTAATGAGCGCGGGCCGCGGTGTCCAAGCCGGGCGGACGATCTCGAAACTTTCCCGGACGACCTCGCATGGTTCGTGCGGATCGCGCGCCTTACGAAGGACGCGTCTTCCTCGACGAAAGGAACATCATGTCCAGCAAGCTCGATCTCTCGAAGGAGCTCATCGGTCGCCGCGCCCTCGTCACCGGAGGCTCGCGCGGCATCGGCGCGGCGATCGCGCAGCGCCTCCTCGATGCCGGCGCCAAGGTCGTGGTCGCCGCGCGCTCGCGCAGCGACGTCACCCCCGCGGCGGCGACGTTCGTCTCCGGCGACATCCGCACGGGCGAAGGGGTGATGGCGATCGCCCGAGAGGCGCTCGCGGCCCTCGGCGGCCTCGACATCCTCGTGAACAACGCGGGCGGGTCGCGCGCGTTTTCCACGGGAGGCTCCGATACGATCCCTGACGAAGAGTGGCAAGACGCCCTCGCGCTCAACCTCCTCTCCGCGGTCCGCCTCACGAACGCGGTCCTGCCGGCGCTCCGCGCCTCGAAGGCCGCCGCGATCGTGAACATCTCGTCGACGGCAGCGACGATGCCGGCCGGCTCGTTCGCGCATTACTGCGCCGCGAAGGCGGCGCTCGACACCTACTCGCGCGCGCTCGCCGTGGAGCTCGCGTCGAGCGGCGTCCGCGTGAACGTCGTGACGCCGGGGCCGGTGGCGACACCGAACTCCGACGATCTGCGGAAGAGGTTCACCGACGAGATGGGCTTGCCGCCCGATGCGTTCGTCCAGCAGGTGCCGCTCGGACGCGTCGGCACCCCCGACGACGTCGCGGAGGTCGTCGCGCTCCTCGCGTCGGATCGCGGGAAGTGGCTGACCGGCGTGAACTACCGCGTCGACGGCGGACAGACGGCGCGCTGACGGTCAGGCCCTCCTTGCCGGCCGCGCCGGACACGGGCCAGGCGGCCGCGCCCGCGCGGGGCGCGGCCTGTTCACCGCGGGATGATCTCGAACGGCTGGCACACGCCGCTCGAGCACACGTCGCTGTCCGAGCAGCAATCCGCGTTGACCGTGCACTCCCCACCCGACGGCGTGCATTGCTCGCCTCCGCCCGAACTCCCGCCCGGATCTCCGCCCCCCTCGCCGGCGGGCGGGTCTTCACCCTCGCACGTGGTCGGAGGACACGGCCCCGGCGTCACGGTGACCGTGTCCGACGGGTACTTGCTCGGAGACGCGTGCACATAGCTGATGGTCGCGTCGCCGAAGCCCGCCGCGCCGAACGCCGAGGCGCTCACCCATACATCGTAGACGACGCGGTAATCCCAGCCCGGGGTCTCCGGATGGGGGGTGTACGCCTCGTCCGTCTCCGGGGAGTCGACGACGTACGCGCCGTACCCGCACGCGTTGAGATCGCGGTCGAGCGAGGTGGTCGCCGCGACCACGGCGTCCGCGTCCCCGAGGAGCATCTTGCCGTCTCCGCCGAGCACGCCGAGCGATCCGTAGCCGGAGGGCCTCGCCTCGTCGGCAGAGAGGTAATCGACGAAGAAGTCGAGCACGAGCTCTCCCCGCCCGTCCGTCATCTGGAACTGGGCCCTGTCGCTGCCCACGAGATCCTTGAACGTGTGCCCCTTGTGGCCCTTCGGCTTCGGCCCGCCGCCGGGCTGCGCATCGCCGCCCCAGCCGACGGCCGTGGCGCCGTACGTGTTGTCGACGAACGCGGGGTTGAGCGTCAGCCGGACGTGCACGAGCTCCTCGCTCTCGGCGATCTCGACGACCCGCTCGACGAAGGCCATCGGGGTGGTCTGGTCGCTGTTCGTGTAATAGCACTCGACCTGGGCGGTCCCGTCCACCGGGGCGCCCAGGCGGCTCGCGCCGCACGACAGCGGATCGAGGTCCGCGGTGATCGGATCGCCGGCGCCCAGGGTGCCGGACCCGGGGAAGCTCGGGGCGGGCGCGCTCCCCCCCTCGTCCGACGGGGCGCAGTCTCCCCCGGAGACCACGTTGCCGCTGGCGTCCCCCGTGCTCGACCCGGTGCAGGCCGAGCCGACGACCGCGAGAGACAACAGCCCACCACAGAACCATCCTGTTAACGCGAACGAACGCATCGGGATCCTCCCAATTCGATGAAAAGCAAGGCCTGGAGCGCGGCCGGCGAACCCGATCGCCGGCGCGATGATCTCCTCGATGAAGTGAAAGTCGCCGGACGCGCCGGGAGCAGGCAGGATTTCTCAGCGGGCGCTCACGGGCGCGCGCCGCCGGCGCGGGCGGCGGACGTGGCCTCCTCGCGCCCGAAGCCCTGCGGGTAATCCCGGAGATACCGGCGCGCCTCCGCCGCGGTCCGTTCCTCGTCGCCGAGCATCGCGATCGCCCGCAGCCGCTCCACGCGGGCGATCTCGGCGAGCGGCGAGCCCGGGTAGCGGCCGAGGAGCAGGTCGAGCCGCTCGAGCGCCCGCCTCGGCTGCCCCCGCCTCCGCGCCATCATCGCGCTCTGGAGCAGCTCGTTCTCGGCCGTGAGCGAGGGGCGCGCCGGGGCCTCGCGCGGATCGCGCGCCGCGCGCGGCTCCCCCGCGCCGCCCGCGGCGCCCTCGTGGGCGGCGCTCGCGCTGTCCTGCGCTGCCTCGGGCGGCGGCGCCGGCGCCTCGCCCGGTCGTCCCTCGGCGGCCCGATCCGCCCGGCGCTCCTCGTCGCGGGACGACCACGTCTCGCCCGGGCTCAGGGAGCGCTCGACCGCGCCGCGGTGCACGGCGACCCGCCCTTCCTCGACCGACACGCGCGTCTCGGCCGGCTCTCCCGCGGCGCCGGGCCGCCGCTCGACCGAGAAGCGCGTCCCGTGGACCGTGACCACGGCGTCCAATGTCCGCACCGACAGCGTCACGCCCGCCGGCAGCGGCGGCACATCGACGGAGATCACGCCCTGATCGAGGGTGATCCTGTCGCCGAGGCGATCGCGCCCGGCGTCCGCCGGCGCGAACCGCACGCGGGTCGAGGGCCCGACCTCGACGGTCGCGCCCGTCGCGAGCGACGCCTTCGCCCGGGCGCCCTCGCCGGTCCGCAGCTCGTCGTCGCTCGTGAGCGGCACGAGGGCGAGCGACGGCGCCGAGCGCGCCGCGCCCCCGGCCGCGATCTCGACCGGGCCCTGGAGCGCCGTCACCTGCGCCGCGACGGGCGACGCGGGCTGCGCCCGGAACACGATCAGGACGCCAGCGACCGCCGCGGCCAGGGCGGCGGCGAGCGCGGCCGCGGCGAAGACGACGCGCCTCCGCCGGGCGGCGCGGGCGCGCCGCTCCGCCGCCTCGGCGGCGAGCTGGTCGATGCGGCCGGCGATCCGCTGCTGCAGATACCGCGCCTGGGCCCTGGGCAGCGGCGGCACCGGCTGCTCGACCAGGGCCCGCAGCGAGGCCTCCACGCCGGGCGCCGCGGCGCGATGCTCCGGGGTGGCGTCAACGTCGTCCTGCTTCATCGTGGCTCCTCCCGTCGAGCGGGGACGTGTCGCGCCGCCGCGTCGGGCTCACAGCGCGCCTTCAGCTCCCGCCGCCCCCTCGACAGCCGCGACTGGGCCGCGGCCACGGAGACGCCGGTCAAATCAGCGATTTCATTGAGAGAATAGCCCATTGCGTGGAGCAGCAACGCGATCGCGCGGTCGCCGTCCATCGCCGCGAGGTGCCGGCGCAGGGCCTCGAGGTCGCGCAGCGCGCTCACCTCCCGCTCGGGGTCGGCGCCCCGCGCGGGCGGCTCGGGCGCGGCGTCGTGCTCCGGCGGCCCCGGCGTGCGATCGATGACCTTGCGCTCGCGCCGGCGGGCGCGGAGCGCGCTCAGCCCGACATGGCAGGCGATGACGGACGCCCAGCCCGCCAGGCTGCACTCCCCCGCGAAGCGGCGCTTCGTGAGCGTGCTCACGATCTGCTCGAACGCGCCCTGCACGAGGTCGGCGTGGTCCTGCTCGCGGCAGCCCAGGATCCGGTACAGGGTCCGGTCCACGACCGGGAGCAGGTGCTCGTACAGGCGCAGGCCGATCCCGCGCTCGCCCCGCTGGAAGGCGAGCAGGAGCTCCTCGTCGCTGGCGGGCGCGGGTTGCCCGGCGTCCGGGGCGGAGACGAGCCTGAGCCGGCGCATTGCTGGTCGTGGCTCGACGGTTCCCATGATCGTGCAGTAGCCGGTCGGCCCGAAACCAGGCTGAGCCGCGGATTTTCCGGGATGCCCGCCGCGTCTCCGCCCTACTGCAGGCGTAGCTGCACGCCCAGCATCCCCGTGAAGCCGCCCCTGGGCAGCGTCGCCTTGGGCTTCGGGTGTACGTGGAGGTCGGTCCCGTGGATCCGCACGAACGCCTCGGCGCTGCCGAAGAGGGCCACGCCGCTCTCGGCGGGCCACACGAGGTCGACCGCCGTGCGCGTCCCGAAGGCCCACCCGTGCCCGGTCTCCTCCGGTTTCTTCGGGTCGCGCGGGGAGGCCATCACCCAGTCGACCGTGGCCTCGAGCCTCGCCCGCACGAGCGCGTCGAGCGGCGCGATGGGCGCGGCGATGCCGCCGCCGCCCCCGAGCGCGAGCCACTGGACCGACAGCCCCGGCGCCGGCTCGCGCAGGGTCGTGGCAGAGGACACCGACAGCGTCCCGAAGAACCCCGAGCGCCGGTCGAGCGCCGTGGCCATGACCCAGCCGCCGGCGCGGGCGGGGCCGCCGTCGAGCCCGCTGCCGGCGAGCCCGCCGGCGCCGAGGAGCCAGCCCAGCGGGGGCCGCGCCGCCGCGCCCGCGGCCGGTTCGGCGCCGCTCGGCTCGGGCGGCGCCGGGGCGCCGGCGCGCTCCGACGCCAGGGCCGCGACCAGGAGCCCCGCGGTGCGGTAGCGGTCGGGCAGCGGGTCCTCCTCGCGGAACTCGAGCTCGCGCGACGACAGCGTGCCTTCGGGGGAGCCGAGCGAGGCGACGTCGACCCGCAGGCGGCGATGGTCCGGCCCGTCCAGCCAGACCACGGCGAGCGCCCGGAGCGGGGTCCCGGCACGCTCCGGCCCGCCGAGCGCGCACCCGCCGCCTCCGGCGGCGCGGGAGCACGCCTCGATGAGGAGCGCCGGGAGCTCGCCGTGCACGGCGGGGCCCGACGCGATGTCGACGACGATCGGGGCCACCACGAGAGCTCTACCCGGGGCCGACGCTACCGACGGCGAAGGGCGAAGGCAAGGGCACGGCGCCGAGGAGGGCCGGGGGGTCTTCCTCGGCGCTCAGTGTCGGCGGCGCTTCGTGCGGCCGAGCACCAATCCCAGTGCCGCGAGGAGGAGCCCCGCCTGGGCGCCTGCGTTTCCCGTGTCGTCGCCCAGGGCGCAGCTGCAGCCGGCGCTCGAGCTGTCTCCTCCCGTCGAGTCGCCAGCGCCCGAGCCAACGTCCTGCCCGGTCGCCCCCCCGGACCCGGTGTCCATCGCGCCGCCGCTTCCTGCACTGCCGCCCGAGCCATCTCCCACAACCCCGCCCGCGCCACCGGTTCCGGCCGCGCCACCGGTTCCGCCCGCGCCACCGGTTCCGGCCGCGCCACCGGTTCCGGCCGCGCCACCGGTTCCGGCCGCGCCACCGGCGCCGGCCGCGCCACCTACGCCACCGGCGTCGCCGCCACCGGGAACGGCGCCGGGACAAGCTGCCGTCTCTGGATCCTGACCACCGGCCTTGTCGAGGCCGAAATAGGCGGCGACGGCGGGGCCATCGAACGGCACCGCGTGCCCGACGCCGTCCATCGAAAAGGCCTCGTAGACCGTGTAGCCGCAAGAGCTCTTCCAGAACTGGCGCGTGGTTCCGGGCTCTGGCGTGTCGGTCCCATCCGGGGTTTCGCTCAGACCCAAGACGTTCGTCCACTCCTTGATGTCTTCAGCCATGTTCTTGTAGCTGAGGATCGTGTCGGCGGTGCCATGCCAATGCTGCAGGCGCGGGCGGTGGCCGGTGTAACCGGGATAGTACGAGCGAACGAGGTCTCCCCACTGCTGCCCGGTCTTCGTGACGTCGCCGGCCCCACAGGGCCCGCTCCACTGGGCCGTGCTCCCCGTCCCGGTGACGTCGTTGTAGCCCTCGGCCCAGCAGCCACACGGAACGCCCATGAGCGACACGCCGGCCATGAACACGTCGGGGTACACACCCAGCAGCGCCTCGGTCATGATGCCGCCCGAGGACCCGCCGACCGAGTACACGCGGCCCGCGTCGCCGTTGTACTTCGCGAGCGCATATTTCACCATCTGGACGACGGCTCCCGTGTCGCCACCGCCGCCGTGGTTGAGCGATCTCGTCGATCCCGCGTCCCAGCAGTTCTGCCCGGTGGCCTCCGGGAAGATCATGATGAAGCCGCTGGTGTCCGCGATGGAAACCAGGCTCGACATCTCCCTGAACGTCCCCGGGCCATTCCCCTGGCAATGATGGGGAGCGACGACGATGGGAGGCCTGGTCGCCAGCTCGTCAGGCACGTAAATGTACATGTTGACGTAGCTGGGGAGGCCGTCCGCCCCCCATTCACTCTGATTGACCTCTTGCAGCGATGCCCCGCGCGCAGGCGGCGCAGCGAGCAGCGCCAACGAGAGCGATGCGAGCCCGAGGATGTGTCTTTGGAATCGGTTCATCGGATAGGGTCCTGTATCGATGTCAGCCTGGTGCGCAGGCCGGAGCTCACAGCGCCAACACTGGACGACATGGGGGCTCTCCTCGGTTGACATCCTAGACGTTCCGCACGTTCCGCACGTTCCGCGCTTGGAGTGCGCCCTGATGTCATCCCAGCCGAGCCCAACGGCTGCTCCTCCTCCCCCTGCGCGCGCCTCGTCTGGAGCCATGGCGCGACCGTCGACGTGAACGCGCAGGAGGGCGCAGGCCCGGCGCGCATGGCGGCCTGTCCAGGACAAGGCAAAAGGATATCTGGAGCGCCAAATGTGAGCGCTCACATTGCCGGCGTCAATCCCAAACTGGCGCGCGGCGATCGTCGGCGAGCGCGAGGCCCGCGTGGGATCCGCTCTCCCGGCTGCGCGGAGCGGCGCCCGCCCTCGAACCAGGGCTGCCCCGCGGGGACGGAGCTCGCGCTGGTCGAGCTCTCCGCGGTCTCGGGGGGGGCACCGGAGCGTCGTGCTAAGATCCCCCCGTGCCGAAGGAGAAGGCCAGGCCGGGCGAGGTCCTCATCGCGCGCAACAAGCGCGCAGGCTTCGATTACGATCTCGGTGACCGGTTCGAGGCGGGGATCGTCCTCAAGGGGAGCGAGGTGAAGATGCTCCGCGACGGCAAGGCCGACCTGACCGACTCGTTCTGCACGGTCCTGCGGGGCGAGGCGTTCTTGCACGGCGTGAGCATCGCCGCGATGGCCGGGGCCGCCTTCGGCCACGCGCCGAAGGGCGCGCGCAAGCTCCTGCTCCACCGGCGCGAGATCCAGCGCATCGACCACTCGATCGCCCGCGAGGGGATGACCGCCGTCGCTACCCGGCTCTACTTCAAGAGCGGCTTCGCCAAGATCGAGATCGCGCTGGCGAGGGGGAAGAAGAGCTACGACAAGCGCGAGGCCATCAAGGCCCAAGACGCCGAGCGCGAGGCGCGCGCCGTGGTGGTGCACGGAGAGCGATGGTACGGGCGCGTCGGCCACGAGAGCTCGCGCGTCGGCCCGCGATCGTGAAAGAGCTCGACCTCGACGCCCGGGCCCAGTGTGTCCGACGCCGCGCCGCGCCGCGCCGCGCCGCGCGCGAGCGCGCGCGCGCGCGACGCGCTGGTCATCGTCGAGCACGGCCCCGCGAAAAGAGGCGGGCGGGGAACCGGACGGCAGAATTTCAGATCTGGATCGATTGGATGGTCAAGAGCGGCGAGCTCGAGCCGGGCGAGATCGCCCTGAACCGCGTCTACACGAATGAGCTCAACCCCTACGCGAACGAGCAAGGCGCGCCATAGGGAGCGCCGGGGGCGGAGCTCCTCCAGGCGCCCCCGGGCGCGCCGCTGTCCACGTCGCCGCAGGCAACCATCCCATGCGCGCGCCTCCGCTGCTGCGCCGCGTTGACCGGATGGGATGAAGCTGGTAGCCCGTCTCGCGCGGCCGTGATCGAGCTACGGGACATCAGCAAGGTGTACAGGCAGGGCGAGCGCGACGTGACGGCGCTGCAGGGCGTCTCTCTGCGCGTGGCGCCCGGGGAGGTGTTCGGGGTGCTGGGCCATAGCGGCGCGGGCAAGTCCACCCTCATCCGCTGCGTCAACCTCCTGGAGCGGCCCACCCGGGGCGAGGTGCGGGTGGACGGCCAGGACATGCTGGCGCTCGGCCCGCGGGAGCTCCGGCAGGCCCGGCAGGGCATCGGGATGATCTTCCAGCACTTCAATCTCTTCTCCTCGCAGACCGCGGCCGGGAACATCGCCTATCCGCTCGTCATCGCGGGGTGGCCGCGCGACCGGATCCGCGAGCGCGTGGAGGAGCTGCTCTGGCTCATCGGCCTTGCGGACAAGGCGCATGCTTACCCGGCCCAGCTCTCCGGCGGCCAGAAGCAGCGGGTGGGGATCGCCCGGGCGCTCGCGCCGCGGCCGCGCGTGCTGCTGTCCGACGAGGCCACGTCCGCCCTCGACCCGGAGACGACCCGCTCGGTGCTCGGGCTCCTGCGGGACATCAACCGCCGGCTGGGATTGACCATCCTGCTCATCACCCATCAGATGGCCGTGCTGAAGGAGATCTGCCACGCGGCGGCCGTGCTGGAGCACGGCCGGATGGTGGAGCAGGGGAGAGTCGTCGACCTGCTCGCGCGCCCCGGCACCCGGCTCCACGAGCTGTGCTATGCGCCGTTCACCGCGGGCGCCGGGCCGAGCCACCCCGGCGGCCGACGCGTCACGCTGTCCCTCGCCGGCGAGCGCGCCGCCCAGCCGGTGATCACCCTGATGGCGCGCCGCTTCGGCGTGGACGCCCACCTGCTGGAGGGCACGCTGGAGCGGGTGGCGGGGGTCCCCGTGGGCCGGCTGCTGGTCGAGCTCACCGGCAGCCCCGAGGCGCTGGAGCGAGCGCTGAGCTACCTGCGCGAGCAGGGCCTCTCGCCGGAGTCCTCGCCGGATGCCTAGCGCGCTGCTGCACTCGCTGTGGGTCGCGACCCTCGAGACGCTCTACATGACGTCCATCTCCGCGATCCTCGTCCTGCTCGCGGGGCTCCCGCTGGGCGTGGCGCTGGTGATCACCGACCAGGGCGGGCTCTGGGAGCGCCCGCTGCTGCATCGGTCGCTCGGCGCGCTGGTCAACGTGGGTCGCTCAATCCCGTTCATCATTCTCATGGTGGCCATCGTCCCGCTCACCCGGTGGCTGGTGGGCACCACCATCGGCACCACGGCCGCCATCGTGCCGCTGGTGGTCGCGGCCATCCCCTTCATGGGACGCGTGGTGGAGCAGAGCCTGCGCGAGGTGGACCCCGGGCTGGTGGAGGCGGCGGTGGCGATGGGCTCCACCCACCGGCAGGTGATCCTCCGGGTGCTCATCCCGGAGGCGCTGCCCTCGCTCCTCCGCGGCGCCGCCCTCATGATCATCAACCTGCTCGGATACAGCGCCATGGCGGGCGCCGTGGGCGGCGGCGGGCTGGGGGACCTGGCCGTGAAGTACGGCTACATGCGCTTTCGCACCGATGTCATGCTCGGCTGCCTCGTGGCGCTGCTGTTGCTCGTGCAGGCCGTCCAGCTGCTCGGCGACAGGCTGGCCTCCCGCTTCGACCGCACGCGCTCCCGGCGCGAGCCCTCGCCCTCGACCTCGTTCCCGGGGGCCACGCCCGCGCCGTCGGGCGCGAGCCCATGGAAGGATCGACCATGAACCGTACCCTTGTGATCGTGCTGTCCACGCTCCTGCTCTCCGCGGTGGTGCTGCTCTCCGGCTGCAAGAGGTCGGACGAGCCCGCCGGCGCCGGCTCCCCCCGCACGTTGAAGGTCGGGGCCACCCCCGTGCCTCACGCGGAGATCCTGCGGGCGGCCGCCCCGCTGGCCGAGCGAGAGGGCGTGAAGATCGAGATCGTCGAGTTCACCGATTACATCCAGCCGAACATCGCGCTCTCGGACGGCCAGCTGGACGCCAACTACTTCCAGCACGTGCCCTACCTGGAGCGCTTCAGCGCCGACCGTCGCCTCGCGCTGGCCAGCGCGGCGACGGTGCATCTCGAGCCGTTGGCGCTTTACTCCACCAAGCATGCTCGCCTCGAGGACCTGCCCGAGGCCGCGCAGGTGACCCTCCCGGCCGATCCGACCAACGCGAGCCGGGCGCTCCAGCTGCTCGCGCAGCAGGGGCTGTTGCGCCTCCGCGAGGGCGTGGGCATCGCCGCGACGGTGAGCGACGTGGTCGACAACCCGCGCAAGCTCGCGCTGCGGGAGATCGACGCCGAGCAGCAGCCGCGCACGCTCGCGGACGTGGACGCCGCCGTCATCAACGGCAACTACTTCCTCGAGGCCCAGAAGAACCTGAAGCTTCAGGCGAAGATGCTCGCCCGCGAGTCCGCGACGGACAACCCGTACGCGAACGTGCTGGCCGTGCGGAAGGGCGATGAGGGCCGGCCCGAGCTGCAGGCGCTGATCAAGGCGCTGCGCTCGGACGAGGTGCGGCGGTTCATCGAGTCGAGCTATGGCGGCGCGGTGGTGCCGGCGTTCTGAAGCGGGGGCCGGGCCCGGCTCGACGCCGCCTTCGCGGGAGCGCGTGGTTACAGCTTCGAGGCGGCGTGGTCCCAGTTCACCAGGTTCCACCACGCCTCGA
The DNA here is from genome assembly GCF_051369805.1 of Sorangium sp. So ce1036. Classification (NCBI taxonomy): domain Bacteria; kingdom Pseudomonadati; phylum Myxococcota; order Polyangiales; family Polyangiaceae; genus Sorangium; species Sorangium sp. So ce1036. Next base: position 8,881,492 of record NZ_JBBMOX010000001.1, on the reverse strand, counting down.
CGTACTTCGCCCGGGCGTTGCGGTAGTCGATGTAATACGCGTGCTCCCACACGTCGCACGTGAGCAGCGGCGTCTTGCCCTCCGTGAGAGGGCACCCGGCGTTGCTCGTCTGCACGATCTCCAGCTTGCCGGAGCTGTTCTTCACCAGCCAGGCCCAGCCGGAGCCGAACTGACCGATGGCCGCGGCGCTGAACCTCTCCTTGAACGACGACACGCTCCCGAACGCCTGCTCGATCGCCGCACGGAGCGCGGCGGGGGGCTCACCGCCGCCCTGCGGCTTCATGCTGTGCCAGTAGAACGTGTGATTCCACACCTGAGCTGCCTGGTTGAAGACCGCGCCGGACGTCGTGCGGACGAGATCTTCGAGGCTCTTGCCCGCGAGCGCCGCGTCCGCCGCCACGAGCTCGTTCAGCTTCGTGACGTAGGCGTTGTGGTGCTTGCCGTGGTGGAACTCGAGCGTCTCGGCCGAGATGTGGGGAACCAGTGCGTCTCTGGAGTAGGGGAGCTCGGGGAGAGTGAAGGTCATGTACCTGTTCCTCGTGTTGCGTGTCGACGGCTGTGCGCTCGTCGCAGCCCGTTGTGAGTAGCTCGGCGAAGACCTTCGGGTGGCGCTCCAGCCACGGATCGAACGTCCGCGCTTCGCGGCCAAACGGCCGCTCCACGTCGCCGGGTCCGGCGACAACGTAGCAGTCCCGATGGGGGGCGCGTGGCGCCTTGCCAACGGGTTGGCAGATTTCCATCCATTTGGAGAGATGGCCTCTCCGAGAGCACCAGGTGGATGCTGACCACGTCTGCGCCCACCAGGCGCCCGTCGCGTGGGAGGGGCGTCGCGCCGTGCTCGGCGGCGCGCTCGCCCGTGAGGTTCTGGCGGTAGGCGGTCACGCGCATGCCGAACGCGAGCGCGACGCGGGCGCTTCTCCGCGTTCCTTCTGGCCTGGCCCGCTCCGCGCCGCGCTCCCTGCGGTCTTTCAGCTTGAGATATCGAGGGCTGCGTGGCGATGGCAGCCTCATCGATGCGTGAATGGGTTGTCGGTGGATATCGTTGTCTTTGGGCGAGGGGGGCAGAGCTCATAAGGGTCTTCGCTGTCTGTGGGGAGCGCGACGCTCTGTGGTCGCGCGCGAGCTCCCGCGATCGGTTTGCAATTCTTCACAATTCCTTCCTCGGCTCGAGCCGGGCCACGCGATGCCCACGGGCGTGATTGACGCCGCGGACGGACCGTGCCATTTTCGGCGGTGTCGCGCACGCCCCGCCTTGTGAGCTCTCGTCGAGGGCTCGACCCGCTCGTGAAGGCGGAGGGCGAACCCACGCTGAGCGTCGGCGTGAAGGCCCTGCGGAGCGTGCTCGGCGCCGCAGAGGCGGCCGGCATCGACGCGAGCTCGCTCGCCCGAGCGCACGGCCTCGCGCCGGAGGATCTGCGCAACCCCGACTTCCGGCTCTCCTACCGCCGGTGGATCGTGCTCTGGGACGATGTCGTCGAGAGGGCCGGTGAGCCGGGCGTCGGGCTCCGTGCCGCGGAGGCGCTCTCGATCGGCCACTGGGATGTGATGGACTACGTCGTCGCGTCGAGCGACACGGTGGGCGACGCCTTCGAGAGGTTCTCGCGGCACTTCGCCGTCATCAGCACGGCCGTGCGCCATGTCCTCCAGGTCGATCGCGAGGAGGCCCGGCTCGTCCGGCAGCACGTACCGGGGGCGGCCCCGCACCGGGTCGCGACCGAGTTCGGCTTCGCGAACATCGTCCTGCGCTTCCGCGCGCTCGCCGCCGCACCGTGGTCGCCTTCCTCGATCCAGTTCCGTCACCCGCGCTGCGTCGATCTCGAGACGTACACCCGGATCTTCGCTTGCCCGATCCGATTCCGAGCGCCCGAAGACGCGATCGTCCTCCCGCGCGCGCTGCTCGCGACGCCGATGAAAGGGGCCGCCCCCGAGCTCTGCGCCGTCCTCGAGCGCCACGCCGCCCTCCTCGTGCAACAACTCCCACCCGCCCAGGCGAGCCTCGTGGAGCGCGCGCGGCACGCGCTCGCCCTCGAGCTCCACGGCGGCGCTCCCAGGCTGGCGACGGTGGCGAAGCGGCTCGGGGTGAGCGCGCGCACGCTGCAACGACGCCTCTCGGAGGACGGCTTTCCCTTCCGAGCGCTCGTCGAGAAGACCCGCGAAGAGCTCGCGCTACGCTATCTGGAGGACCCCGCCATCGGGCTCGCGGAGATCGGGGCGCTCGTGGGCTTCTCCGATGTGAGCGCCTTTTACAAGGCTTTCCGGCGCTGGACGGGGAGCACGCCGGGCCAGCTCCGCGAGCGCTCCGTGGCGTAGCCGGAGGCGCCGCCGGACAGTCGATTGGCGTGGCGGCACAATGCCGAGGGCGGCCCGGGCTCGTACTCTCCGGGCATGCGCTCCTTCGCCCGCCGCTGCTGTCTCGCGAGCCTCGTGCTCGCCTCGGGCTGTCTGGATCCAGACGCGCCTGGAAACCTCGTCCCGAGGACGGTCGCGGAGGACGACACGCTGCCTCGCTTCACCCTCCGCGACGGCGCCCGCATTCACCTCCGCACGCAAGGGGACCCGAGGAACCCCACCCTCATCACGCTGCACGGCGGCCCCGGCGGCGACATGCGCGGCATGCTCGGCCTCGGCGCGCTCTCCGAGCGGTACTTCGTCGTCCACTGGGATCAACGGGGCACCGGTCTCTCGGAGCGTGTCCCCTCATCGGACTTCACCGCCGAGACGTACGCGGCGGATCTCCACGAGCTCGTCCAGCACTTCTCCCCCGACGAGCCGGTCACGCTGTTCGGGCACTCCTGGGGCGCCATGTACGCGGCCCTTTATATCCAGAGGCACCCCGACCGCGTCGCAGAGGCCGTCCTCAGCGAGCCGGGCTTCCTGAACGCGGCGATCGCGAACGAGACCGAGCTCTTCACGTTCGGCTTCACCGCCGAGGGGCTGAACGATCTCGGCTGGTCGGAGTGGGCCATGAGCCCCGACGGAGACGCGCGCGCAGACTTCCTCCTCTCCCTGGGACAGGGCTGGTCGCAGCCAGGTTATTACGAAGATCCGGACGACCCCAACAACGTCAAGGCCTTCCGCCTGGGCGCGCGCGCGATGCGGGACCTGCAGAGCTCGGCGAAGACGGACGGAGTGTGGAGCTTCGATTTCTCTTCCGGCCTCGATCGCTTCTGCAAGCCGGTGACCCTGATCGGGACGACGATCAACACCGTCATCGGGTTCGAGCACCAGGAGAGCCGCCACGCCCCTCTTTTTTGCGACGTCGAGCTCGTCCGCGTCGAGGGCGAAGACCACGGCTGGGTGAACAGACACCCCGATCGTGTCATCGAGGTCCTTCGCGCCCACCTCGGCGCATACAAGGGGGCGAGATGAGAGCCGTCGCCCTCGCCGCGGCGATCGGCGCGACGGCGGTCCCAGCGGTCGCGTCGGCCTCGCCCATCAGCGGGTATCAAGGGGAGCAAGAGAACGCGACGCACGTCAATCTCGGCTGGAACTCCGCGCCTGCTGTGGAGCTCGCCTACGGGCGAACGATCCCGATGGAACGGCTCGTGCGCCGCCTCGACCTCGAGCTCGGACTGACGCTGCCGGCCTTCCTCGTGATGGAAGTCGACTCCTTCCGCCTGGAGCCGGCGGCGCGCGCGATGCTCTTGCAGCGCGGCGGCTGGGGGCTCGCCGCGCGCCTGGGGCTGCCGGTGCACGCGGGCGACAACCAGACGTTTCAGTTCGCGAGCGTGGGCGCGCACACCGGGCTCGCAGGCGGCTATTTCAGGCGCGGCGGGTTCATCGCGCTGGAGGTGGAGTACACGGCGATCCTGAGCACGTACGTCGCGGCGAGCGATCGCGCGCGCGCGACCTACGAGGGCATTCGCGACGGCTTTTATGCGCCCACAGGGGGCTACCTCGACGCGAGCCTCGCGTTCGCGCTGTCGATCGGCTCGAGCCTCGAGCTCGGGCTGCGCGCGGGCTATCGCTCCACCCACGGCCTGGAGCCGCCCCCGCTCGTCCCCTTCCGCGCCGAAGTGGGCCTGTCCTACGCGTTCGGAACGTCGGCGGCGGCGCCGCCCCAGGAGATCAAGCAGTAGCGCGACGCACGGGGGCCTTCCCCGAGCCGTCCATCCAGCCGCCGGCCAGCGCGACGCACGCCAGCCCTGCCAGCGCGCCTGACCCCGATCACGGGCCCGCGATGAAGCTGTCCTGGTAGCCCGGGTCCTCCACCTCGAGCGCGAACGGCGTGGCCGCGAGCGGGCGGATCGTGTCGAGCATGACCGCGAGCTCGCTCGTCGCGCGGCTCCCGAGGCTCGCCTCGTACGCGCCGGGGTGCGGCCCGTGCGGGACACCGGCCGGGTGGTGCGAGAGGCTGCCGGGGCCGACGCCGCGGCGCGAGGTGAAGTCGCCGCGGCAGTAGAACAGGATCTCGTCGCAGTCGACGGACGCGTGGGGGTAGGGGCAGGGGATCGCCTCCGGGTGGAAGTCGACCGGGCGCGGCACGAAGCTGCAGACGAGGGCGCCGCGCGCCGCGAACGTCCCGTGCCAGTCCGGCGGCAGGTGCACGAGCCCGACGCGCGCCTGGAAGCTCAGGATCGGGAACGCGAACGGGTACACCGTCCCGTCCCAGCCGACGACGTCGAGCGGCGAGCGGTCGCAGGCGAGGCCGTGGAACGCGCCGCCGCGCTTCACGACCAGCGCGCGGATGCCCTCGTCGAGCGGGCCGACGAACGTGGGCCGCCGGAAGTCGCGGTGCGAGTACGGCGCGTCCATCCGGAGCTGGCCGACCTCGTTGCGCCACTTGCGCGGGAGGTGGACGTCCGCGGCCTCGATCGAGAGCCAGCGCTGGGGCGCGGCGTCCGGGATGAAGCGGTGGAAGAGCCCCTTCGGGACGACGACGTAGTCGTCCTGCTCGAAGCGGAGATCGCCGAGCATCGTGCGCAGGACGCCGCTGCCCTGAAAGACGAAGAGCAGCTCGTCCGCGTCCGCGTTCGCGAAGTACACCGGATCGGCGGCGTCCGGCTCAACGATCCCGATCACCACGTCGTCGTTGAAGAGCAGCGGCACGCGGCAGTCGATCGCGGGCCCGCCCCGCCGCGGCAGGTCCTGCGACCGGTAGTGACGCTTCGCGAGCGGGCGCGCCGGCGCGGCGACCGGCAGCGCGAAGCCGTGCTCGGCCCGCGCGAGCCGGTGCTCGTGCGGCCGGCGCTCGTGGTAGGCGATCGTGTAGGGGCCGTCGAAGCCCTCCCGCGTCAGGCACTCCTCGTAACGGAGCTCCCCCGCCTCGCTCCGGAGGGCGATGTGGTGCTTGCGGGGGAGGCTCCCGAAGGCGACGCGATCGAGCATCAGCCGCGCCCCTCGGCCCTCTGCTGCCGCTCGATGCTCTCGAACAGCGCCCGGAAGTTGCCGGCGCCGAAGCCGCGATCCCCCTTCCGCTGGATGAGCTCGAAGAAGAACGGCCCGGCGTCGGGATCGCGGTGCGTGCCCGCCGACTCCTTGAGGAAGATCTGGAGCAGGTACGACCGCGCGCCGTCGCCGTCGACGAGCACCTCGAGCTCCCGCAGCGCCGCCACGTCCTCGTCGAGCTGCCCGACGCCGAGCTGCCGCAGGCGCTCGGGCAAGAGGTCGTAGTAGGCGGCAGGGGTCGGCATGAACTCCACGCCGCGCGCGCGCATCGCCCGCACGGCCGCGAGGATGTCGTCCACGGCGAGCGCCGCGTGCTGCACCCCGTCGCCGCGGTGCTCCTCGTTGAAGACGTTGATCTGTGAGCTCTTGAAGTGCGGCCGGTAGGGCTCGTTGTTGGCGAACTTCACGCCCGAGCCCGGGTCCCACATCACGGCCGAGCGCAGGCCCGAGCCGTGGCCCGCGTCCTCCGCGACGTCGTTCGTGTGGAACGCGATCTTCCAGAACGGCTCGAGCCCGAGCACGTGCTCCATCCAGAGCAGGGCGGGCGCCATGGTCTGGAAGTTCGAGGTGATGTGATCGAACCGGGCGATCCCGAAGCGGTTCCGGCCGCCGCGCGGCGCGTCGTAGGCCACGCAGCCGGGGAACAGCGCGGGGTAGCCGCGCCGCTCCACGAAGCGGAAGGTGGTGTCCCCGAACGGCGTCGTGATCGAGAACGACGCGAACGTGCCGCCGCCCTCGGTCACCCGGTGGATCTCGTCGATCGGCGTGCCCCCGCGGCCCTCGAGCAGCCGGAAGGCGCGGTCCACGTCCTCCACCTCGAAGACGATCGTGCCCACCCCGTCGGGGTGCTTGCGCAGGTAGCGCCACGCCCGCCCGCCCTCGCCCGTCGGCTGCGAGCAGACGATGGCGCACTCGCCGGCCAGGAAGACGACCGACCGCTGCGCCGCCGCCGCGTTGAGCTCGGGCGAGCTCGCGGCGATCTCCTGGAAGTCGAGCTTCTCCGTGTAGAACCTGCGGCTCCGCTCGAGGTCGCGCACGTAGTAGTGCAGCGCCTCGACCCGCTTGATACCTATCGATTCCACCTTGGCGCTCATCCGGCCACCACCCGCTGCGCGATGCGCCCGAACAGGCTCTCGCCCGAGCGACTCAACATCTCGATCATGATCGTGTCTCCCGGTCTCATGAACGGCGTCCTCGCCGCCCCGTGCTCGAGGATCTCGAGCATGCGCTTCTCGGCCAGGCACGACACGCCGCGCGCCGGATCCCGGTTCGAGACGGTGCCGCTGCCGAGGAGGGTCCCGGCCGTGAAGCCGCGGGTCCTCGTGATGTGCTCGATGAGGTCGAAGAACGAGAAATGCATCTCCGGGCCGGCCTCGGGATCGCCGATGAGCGCGCCGTTGTAGGTGGAGCGGAGCCGCAGGTGGACGCGCCCGTCGCGGAGCGCGTCGCCGAGCTCGTCCGGCGTGATCGCGAACGGGGAGAACGCCGTGGCCGGCTTCGAGCAGAAGAACCCGAAGCCCTTCGCGAGCTCGGCGGGCACGAGGTTGCGCAGCGTCACGTCGTTGGCCAGCAGGAACAGGCGGATGTGCCGGTGGGCCTCGTCGCGGCGCGTGCCCTGCGGGGTGTCGCCGAGGACGGCGCAGACCTCGGCCTCGAAATCGAGGCCCCAGGCCTCGTCGCGCAGGACGATGTCGTCGGTCGGCCCGAGGAGGACGCCGGAGCCGCCCTGGTACACCAGCGGATCGGTCGTGAGCGTCTCGGGGGGCTCGGCGCCGCGCGCCTTGCGCACCAGCTCGATGTGGTGGATGTACGCCGACCCGTCGATCCACTCGTAGGCGCGGGGCAGGGGCGCGGCGAGCGCTTCCACGGCGAGCGGGGCCACGGCCGCGCCGCCGCGCTCGATGTCGTCGGCGAGGCGGCGGAGCGCGGGCTCGGCGCGCTCCCAGTCGTCGAGCGCGGCCTGGAGCGTGGGGAACGCGCTGCCGGCCGGCGCGCAGACGAGGCCGTCGCGGCGGACGACGACGAGCGTGCCGTCGCGGCCGGGGCCGCGGAGAGAGGCGAGCTTCATGCGGGGGCGAGCTCCTCGGGGCACCCCGGTGGTCTCTTCGTCTCCGCTGGACGACCAGGAGACCCGTCGCGCCTGCCAGGGCTCGTCCTCCCTCGCGGACCGCGCGTCGGATCACCGGTTGAACGGCTCCGCAGGACCACCGGATTGGATATCTTCTCGACGCTCTACGATCGTGTGCAGCGCGCCATGGAGGCGTCTGCGACGACTTCGTACCCGATCCCCCTGGCTCGCGGCATAGGCAACCTGGCCTATGCCTCGACGCGAGGCTCACGCCGGAGGGGCGCTCCGCGGGGGCTCGAGCTCGGGGCAGGAGGGCGGGCGCCTCGATACCGAGCCGTTCTCATGCCGCGCATGACCTGCGCCTCGCGAGCGGATCGTGGACGGGGAGCTCGCATCGCTCCGGGGATCACTTCTGCACCTGGACGCCTAGAAACAGGGCATTCCCCTTCGCCCCCGACAGATCGCTCCGTTGATAGCCGAACGCCACACGCGCGGCGTGCCCTTCGATGATGTAGCCCATCTGGGCATCGATGAGCAGATAGGGGTCCGCACCCTTCGGCTTCGCTTGTTGCAGTCGGACCAGGGGCTGCAGCTTCCCGACGCCGATGTCGCTCGGCGTGAGGTAGCTCGCGAGCGCAAAATAGGAATAATCAAACCTCTCGAAATCGCCAAAGTACTTATAAACTGCGCCTTCGAGCGTGACCGTGCCCGCCGCGCCGAGGTTCTTTTCGAACAGGAGGTCGGCGTTGACCTCGCCATAGGTGTCCTTGCGCGGGACGCCTGGCGGCATGCCCGTCTCGGGGGGCGGCAACGTTTCGACGGAACCTCCCCTCTGCACCTCAGCGGCCACGCCGAGCGCGAGGATGCTCTTCTCTCCGAGGTACGTGGACTTCTGGTAATAGGCCGGCTCTGGGTCGAGCAAGCTCATGTTGAGCCTCACCGTGTAAAGCGGGCTCACCGAAGAGTCATGCAGGTTGAAAGCGCCCACGTAATACTTGAACAGGCCGCCCGCTACCTTGCCCCAGGCGGTCACCCCATCGTTGCGCCCGAAAGGCCCCTGTCTCGGCCCGATCGGCGGCGCATAGGGTTCGAAGAGCCCGGGATAGTTCCACGGCCCCATCGACCACGGCCCGGAGAAGGCGGAGCGATCCGACGGCACGATCATTCGACCGATCCAGACGTTCAGCAGATCATGAAAATTGAGCTTTGCGATGGCGTCACGGAGGGTCGCGCTGCCCGCGATGTTGCCCCCGGTCGGGGTCGGACCAAACTGAGCGACGATCGCGCCCTGCACCCCGATGAACCGGTTGATCTCGCCCGAGAACATCAGATCCAGCTCGCCGTCCCCGAGCAGTCGGTCCATCCTCTCGCGCGCGCTGGGATCCTGTAAGCGACCTCCGACGCGGGCCCAGGCCGCGACGCTGAGCGGATTCTTCCACGGCCCGTCCTCGGTCGGCGGCGCCGGCGGAGCTGGGCCGGGCCCGGCAGCGCCGCGCAGCGCCGGCGCGCCGGCGTGGGCTTCGGCCGAGGGCGCTCGCGCCGCGCTCGCGTCTGCAGGAGGGCTCGCGGGCCCGGTCGCGGGAGCCGCGATCGGCGCGTCTTCGCCCGTGGGCGCCGGCAGCGCCTCGGGCTGCGCCTGTGCCCGTGCCGGGTGATTGAAGGAGATGAGGCCGAGGACGACGGCCAAGATCCCTGCGCCAGCATCGCCCCGGCGTCTCGCCGCCCTCGTCTGTCTGCTCATGCGTTCTCGGTCTCCGCGCCCCATTCTCGTCAGGCCATCCGAGGTCTTGAAGGTCTCAGCCACGATCGCGCCCCTAGCCGATCTCGTACACCGTGAGCCGCACCCGGTCGGCCAGCCGCTCGCCCACGGAGAGGGCCAGCACGGCGTTCAGCCGCAGGAGCCCTGGCGCCGAGGTGCGCATGCGGATGGCGGTGCGGAAATAGTAGAGCCCGGGGTCCACGGCCTCGCCGCGCCCGAGCGCCGCGAGCACTTCCGGCGGCCCGGCGCGGACGCCCTCGGAGAGGATCTCCACCGTCCCATGGCCGGCGATGTCGAGGATGTAATGGGCGGAGATGTCCATCCGCCCGTCGGCCCAGATCGTCTGCCAGTCGCCGCCCGGCAGCACGCGGCCCTCGAGGCCGCCGGCCACCGTGCCGCCGACGATGGGGATGAAGCGACGGCCGGGCGAGCCCGGATTGACGGTGACCGGCGGGGCCACGGCCACCTCGAGCGTCATCAGGGGGGAGAGGGGCGGGCTCACGCGAGCGGCTCCGAGGCGCGCTTCAGGCCGGTCAGCACCTTGTAGCGGGCGGCGATGGCCTCCAGCTCGCCGGGGGTGAAGACGTCCTCGATGCGGTCGAAGCCGTCGGGCGCGCGCTCCTGGGCGATCTGCATGCACTGCTCCGGACCGTTGCCGCGATTGGCCGCGACGATGGCGGCGGTGGCGGGCAGGCGCTCGGCCTCGTAGGCGGCCAGCGCTTCCACCGGATCGGCGTGGGCGGCGAGCGCGCGGACCAGCGCGCGGGCGTCCAGGATGGCCTGGCTCGCCCCGTTGGAGCCGATCGGATACATGGGGTGGGCGGCGTCGCCCAGCAGCGTCATGCGCCCATGGCTCCAGCGCGGCAGCGGATCGCGGTCGACCAGCGGAAACTCGTAGATCTCCTCGGCGTCCCGGATCAGGCCGGGCACATCCAGCCAGTCGAAGCGCCAGTCCTCGAACCTGGGCAGGAAGTCGGCAGGATCGCCCCGCCGGTTCCAGTCCTCCCGTCGCAGGCTCTCGGCGACGGCGAGCTCGGCGATCCAGTTGATCGTCTGACGTCCGTCCGGCCCCGGCGGGGAAATGGGATAGGCGACGAACTTCTGATCCTGATGCCCGGCCATGATCATGCTGGCGCCGGTGAGGAAGGGCGCCGCCAGGCTGGTCGCCCGCCACAGGATGCGGCCTCCATAGACCGGCGGCCCCTCGTCCGGATAGAGGCCGGCGCGCGCCGCCGAATGGATGCCGTCGGCGCAGATCAGGAGGTCGGCGGGGACCTTCCACGTCGCGCCCTCGCGGCTCAGGAAGCGCGCCACGACGCGGCCCTCGCTCTCCTCGTGGTCCGAGAGGCGCCGGTCGCAGATCACCCGGTCTGAGCCCAGCCGCTCGACGGCGGCGTCGAACAGCACGCCCTGCAGGGCGCCGCGGTGCAGGGAGATCTGCGGCGCGGCGTGACCCGCGAAGCGCCCGCGCGGCTCGCCCCAGATGCGCTGGCCGAAGCGGTTGAAATAGACCAGCTCGCGGGTCGCCACCCCATGGGCCAAGAGGACCTCGACCAGGCCCAGCTCGTCCAGCACCTCGGCGGCGTGGGGCAGGAGGTTGATGCCGACCCCGAGCGGCAGGATGCTGGGCGCGGCCTCGAACACCGTCACCTCATGACCCGAGGCGTGCAGCGCCAGGGCCGCGGCCAGGCCGCCGATCCCGGCGCCCACGACGATCACTTGCATGTTATTCTCCCGCAGACATGCGGCTCGACGCCGCCTCTTGTTGAAGCGGCCGCCATGCCTCAATCACCGGCATGGTGGCCGCGAATGGTCCTCACCGCCGCCGCCGCCCCGACGCTAGCTCAAGCGAAACCCGAGTCAGAACTGCGAGAAGAAGTTCCAGATCGATTCACCGGAATTGCTCACCGGGGCGTGGCCCCCGCTGAACTCACACCAGACGACGGGGTAGCCCGCATCGCAGCCTTCGTAGCTGACGCAGGGCTCCGGCTGGACCGGCGTGGCCTGCGGATCGCAGTGGTTTCGTTCGAGGAAGACATCGCGCGCGGACCGACCCTGCTCGACCGGAACCACGTCGTCGGCGTCGCCGTGGGCACCCCACATGGCCACGGGGTTGTCGCCGTCTTCGCAGCCGCTGTAGAGCGCGCCGGACATGGGGGCGATGGCGCGGAAGACGTCGCCCATCGCGCAGCCGATCGCGTAGGACATCATGCCGCCGTAGCTGAATCCGGTCGAAAAGATCCTGCTCTGGTCGATGCAGAGCTCGGCGCGGAAGCGGTCGAGCATGGCGCGGAGGAACGCGATGTCGCGGCCGCCCGTGTTCGCCCAGCCCTGGTCGAGGCCCTCGGGCGAGACGAAGATCGCCGAGCCGTCGGCGCGACTCTGGAGGCCGTAATAGCCGCCGCCGAACCCGGTCGCGACCTGCTCGGCCGAGCCGCCGAGGGGATGCCAGGCGAAGATCAGCCGGTAAGCACGGTTCGGGTCATAATCGTCCGGTACGGCGAGGATGTACTCGCGCTTCGTGCCCCCGACATCGATGCTGAAACGGCCGCTCTTCGGCGCCGTCGCGCTGCCGCAGCCCGCGCTCTGCGTCTCACCGCCCGCGCCGCCTGCGCCGGATCCGGCGGCGCCCGCGCCGCCCGCGCCCCCTTCTCCCGAGGCCGGGCGCCCGCCGCTGCCGCCGACCCCCGCCGACGGGCCCCCCGTCGCCGACGGGCCCCCCGTCGCCGATGGCCCCCCCGTCGCCGACGGGCCCCCCGTCGCCGACGAGCCCCCCGCGGCACCGGAGCCGCTGGTGCCGGGCCCAGCGTACCCTCCGGCGCCGCCGCTGCCGGACGATGCCTCGGCCGTCGCATCCCCCTGGCTGGAGCAGGCCAGCGCCGCGAGCGCCGCGAGCGCCGCGAGCGCGACGAGCCCTGGCGTGGTCGTGCCGAAATTTCGAAGCGTTTCCATTCGTCCTCGCCTGTGTTCGAAGATCGCCGTCCTTCTTCGCATCCCCCGATGCAGGTGACCGCAACGACTTCGTACCCAAGTCCTCCGGCTCGAGGCATAGGCATACTCGCCCATGCCTCCATGCGAGACGTCACGCGCACGGCGGCGGGCTGACGATTCGAGCGAGAGCGAAAATTCGCCTGACGCTGCAATTGCTGCCTGTGGTGGCCCACGCGGACTGTGGCGTGAGGGCGACGCTCGATGGCCGACACGCGCCGGTCGCCGCACAAGAGTCCGCGCAAAGCCATTCAATTGGCCGGGGACTCTCCGCAACGACAGGCGCCTGCCATTACGTTCAAAGTAAATCCCCAGATCCGCTGACCAGAACCAACAAGTCCATCGAGCTCACCCGCTCGGGTGATATTGTCCACCCCACGCTGGAGACAGGATCATGGACGACGACAAGCCCCAGAACCCCACGCCTTCCCTCACGGATCTGATGGGCGCGATGGCGGCGGCCCAGGCCGCGCAGGAGCCGTTCTTCCTCGGCCGCCTCCGCGGGCACTTCGGCGCCGACCCCCGCGCCCTCCCCGTCGTCGCCGAGGAGCTCCCGGCCTCGGACCACCCGAACTTCCAGCTCGCAATCGAGACCCACCTCCGCGACGGCGGCTTCACCTCCGAGCTGCTCGGGGTCACCGGCGGCGACATGTTCCGGGGGGTGAGCCTCTCCGATCTCCTCTCGCCGCCCTCGGCGATACCCGGGGTCGGCGGACCGCCCCTTTCGCAGGGGCCCGTGCAGTACCGCAACGTCCGCCTCGACGAGGAGCGCCTCGTCGCCTGCGTCGCCGGCGGCCTCTACCTCCTCGGCCATGGGGACGACCGCTTCGCGCTCCTGGTGCGCGGCCCGAGCGACGCCGGGTTCCGGCGCAGCCTACCTGGCGGGCCAGATGCGGGAGCGCACCACCCTGCTCCTCACCGGGCTCGGGGTGAGGCTCCTCAAGGAGGCCTGCGCGATGGCGCGGTCGCTCCAGCCCTCGCTCGTGGTGCTCGAGGACGTCGATATCATCGCCCAGGACCGCGACAGCACGGACTCGAGCTGTCGCTCCCCGCTGCTCTTCGATCTCCTGAACCAGATGGACGGCCTCGCGGAGGACACCGACGTGATCTTCCTCTTGACCACCAACCGCCCGCAGGCCCTGGAGCCGGCGCTGGCGGCGCGGCCGGGGCGGATCGATTTCGCCGTGGAGATCCCGCTGCCGGACGCCGAGTGCCGGCGGCGGCTGCTCGCGCTTTACGGGCGCGGCCTCTCGCTCAGGGGCGACGATCTCGCGCCGCTCATCGCGCGGACCGAGGGGGTGAGCGCGGCGTTCATCCGCGAGCTCCTGAGGCGGGCGGCGCTGTTCGCGGCCGACGCGGGGCGCGGCACGGCGGTCGGCGAGGAGCACCTCAAGGCGGCGCTGCACGAGCTCCTCGTCGACGGGGGGCCGCTCACCCGGAGCCTGCTCGGCGCTCAGGCCCACCGCCCCTCCTGATCACCCCCCGGCCGCCCGCCGGCGCTCATGAGCACTCCTGCGGGGAGTCAGGCCGGTGAGCGAACCGCCATGGCGGTTCGCTCACCGGCCCGACTCCCCGCCGCAGCGACAGCGCTGTTCCGCTCCTCGAACGCCGCCGTTTCAGCGCGCTGCCTGGCATCATCCATGGTGTTGCCGCATACTCTGGACGTGATCCTCGCGCGGTTGCGGGGCGGGCCGGATACGCCTGTCTCCGGATCTCGGGCTGTGACGGGCCCCTCGTGTGGTCCGCCGGTGCAGAAGGCATCACAGCGGATGGAGCCTGGCCTCGGTGATCCGCCGCGGTGCTTCGGGCGCGTCCTTCCAGCGCGTGGGTCGCGCGCCGGCGGGCGCGCGCCGGACGCGTCGATTGCGCGTCACGCCGCCGCCTTCGCCCCGAGTTGCGCAAGGGTCTGCTCGGAGACGCCGTCGCCTGGCCGGGAACACCGGCTCGCGGCCCGCCGAGCTCCTCGCTGACGAACGCTCGATTGACCTCGATCGCGCTGGCAGCCGCCTGGCGAAGGCGGATTGCCTCGGCGTGAACGATCGTCTGAACACGATGATGAACTGGAGGCAGATGATGATGAAGAAGCTTGGTACTGCGTTCGAGCTCGTGGTCTGCGCCGGCGCCGCGCTCGGTCTCACGGCCTGCCTGGGGGCCGACGCGTCGGACGAGCCGAGCGAGCCGCTCGGGTCGCAGTCGTCCGAGATCCTCGGCGGCGGCCCCGACGCCCAGGTCGTGCTCTACGACCTCCCGGGCTTCTCCGGCGATTCGCAGAGCTTCGGGGTCGGCCGCTACAACATCGAGGCATCGGCGATCAACAACCGCGCGAGCTCGATCAGGGTCCCCGCCGGGCTCCGGGTCACGGCCTTCGCGAACCCCGAGTTCGGGCCGCAGGCGCACGTCTTCACCTCGGACGTGGCGGTCCTCGCGGACGTGGGCCCGGCCGTCGACAACTTCATCTCGAGCCTCGTCGTCGCGCACGCCTCGGACCCGCAGCTCGACGCGGTCACCTTCTACAAGGACGCCGATTTCTCGGGCGACTCGTTCACCTTCGGCGTCGGCGCCAACCTCTTGTTCGCCTCGCCATGGACCCCGTGGGAGGCGCAGATCAGCTCCGTCCGCGTCCCTCCCGGCTTCAAGGTGACGCTCTCCACCGGGTGGATCACCTGGTATGACCCGGAGACGCTCGTCTTGACGGAGGACGCGGACCTCGCCGACCACGACTTCGACGACAAGACCCTGAGCTTCATGGTCGAGCGCTTGTAGGAGCGCGCGTGGGCCGCGCCCCTCACGCCGGCTCGAGCCGCACCCCGGGCGCCCCCAGCGAGGGCCGCCGCACGACGCGCGGGCCGAGCGCGTCGAGGATCCGCGCGTGGCGCTCGGCGGGCGCCCATACGAGGACGTGCCCGCCGCCCCCGGCGCCGCAGATCCGGAGGACCTCGACCCCGAGCCCGTCGAGCCGCTGCTGGAGCGACAGCGCGAGCGCGCTCGCCGCCCCGGAGAGGCGCATCTTCGCCGCGGCGCCGCGGCGCATCCCCGAGAGCACCAGCGCGAGCGACCCGAGCTCGAAGCCGCGGGCCACCTCGCCGGCCGCCGCCACGAGCGCGCCCTTCGCGTCGCTCGCCGCGCCGACCTCCATCCGGTCCAGGATCTCCCCGGACACGCGCCGCACGTCGGTGTCCACGAGCAAGAGCCCGGCCGAGAGCGCGGGCACGAGGCCCGGACACCCGATCGGCAGCGGGCGCACCCCCGAGCAGCCGCGGGCGTCGAACGTGAGATCGAGCAGCCCCCCGAACGCCGCGAACACCTGGTCCTGCGCGCCGCACGCGTTGCCCAGCTGCTCGCGCTCGAGCGCGACCGCCTCGCGCGCGAGCGCCTCCGGCGCCGCGGCCTCGCCCACCGAGGCGCGCAGCGCGAAGAGCGCCGCCACCGCGACCGACGCGCTGCCGCCGAGGCCGGCGCCGGGCGACATCTCCGTCTCGACCCGGAGGGCGACCCCGTCGTCGACGCCCGTCGCCGAGAGCGTCGCCTCGATCAGCCGGAAGGCGACGTCGTCGCGCGCGGGCTCCGCGCGGCGCCGCGTGACGATCTGCGGCGCCGCGGCGCCCGGTCCCGCGGCCGGGCGGGCCGGGCCTCGCGAGGCCGACTCCATCCGCACCCAGCCGCGATCGAACGGCTCCACGACCACGCGCACGCGCACGTCGATCGCCGCGCCGACCACGCGCCCGCCGCCTTCGCGCGCGACCCCCGGCAGGTCGCTGCCCCCTCCGGCGAAGGAGACGCGCATCGGCGCGCTCGCGACCGCGCGCCGCAGCGGGCTTCGCGGCGTTCGCGGCGCGGAGAGGGGGCCGGCGCAGGGGATGCTCATGTCGTGTTTCATCGCGGGCGCGATCCGCCGGAGACAGGGCGGGCTCGGAGCTGGAGACAGGACGGGCTCAGGATATCCAGACGGGGCGCGCCGCGGTGCATTCGCAGCCGCACCCGCGTTCACATCCACCTCCGCATCCGTCTCCGGTGCAGGGCCCCAGTGCAGGGATCGAGCCAGCCATGGAGCGCCCGGCGTGCACGCCGCCCCGCGCGCCGCGCGGCGCCGTTCCACCGAGGTCCCCTGCGCGCCGCGCAGCGTTCATCGAGATCGCGCCGCGAGCGATTGAGTTGCGGACGGAGCGTATGGGGGCCCGCATGTGCGATGGCGTCCGCGACGCGGCCTGTGCGCTCAGCGCAGGTCCTTGCCGCGGGCTCGCGCCGCGGCGCAGGCTGCGCGCTCAGTTCAGGTCCTTGCCGCGGGCTCGCGCCGCGGCGCAGGTTGCGCGCTCAGTTCAGGTCCTTGCCCGCGGGCTCGCGCCGCGGCGCAGGCTGCGCGCGCGCCGCGTCGAGGATCCGATCGATGACCCTGAGCCCGGCCGCGAGCATCTCCCGCTCAGCGCGCTCGCCGCCCGCGTGCACCTCGGCCGCCTTCTCGCGCAGGGTGAGCGCGTCGCGGCGGATGACCGGGAGGCGGGCAGCGGCCGCCGCCTCGGCGATGCGCCCGGCGAGATCGTAGAGGAGGAACGCGTCCTCCTCGCTGATGCCGGGCTCCGCGCGGCGCGCGCGCGCCGCGCCGCCGCGCACCGCCGCGCGGATGGAGCGGTCCCGCCGGCCGCCGGTCACGCGGACGCGCTCCTCCTCCTCGTCGCCTCCCATCGCGTCGTCGTCGTCGCCGATCGAGCCGGAGGAGATACGGTCGAGCAGGCACGTCAGCTCGACGCGGTAAGAGGCGAGGACCAGCGCGCAGAGCGCCCCGCGATCGCGCAGCGAGAAGAGGATCAACTCGAGGAGCCGGTCGGACCGGGTCGCGCAATTTTGCATCGCCGCCTTGTACGGCGTTCGCCCACGCGACCTCAATCCCGAACGCCACCGCCCGCGGCGGATCCACCGCCAGCGGCGTGGTGCGTCACGCCCCGAGGTGGCCGCATGGCGCCCCCGCCTCGCCGGCGTCCAGGCGCGGGTCGGGGACCCCACGCGGCGGTTGCGGAGCTGTGCCGGATCGGTCAAAAGCTCCGACCCTCCTGCGCCGGGGGGCCCTGACCGAGGTCGGGCGCGCCGGCGCGCGGCCCGGTCTGTCCCCTGAATCATCCCATCGGCATTCCCGTGACCGTGAATCGTTCTACCAGCTCCACCCACACCGAAGAGCAGTCCCGCGAGCCGGCCTCGGCCACCCAGCCCGCCCCGTCGGCCACCCAGCCCGTCCAGAGGGACGGCGCGCCGGGCCCCCAGCTGAGCGAGCGCGGCGCGGCGATCGTGCGCGACGAGGAGGGCCTCCTGGCCCGCGTGACCGCGCACCTCGCCTCGGCCACGGCCAAGCCGTCCCGGCCGCCGCCGGTCGAGAACTACGAGGAGCAGCTCCTCTCGTTGCGCGACCAGATCGCGACGGCGCGGCTGGAGGACGTCCCGGCGCTGGTGCAGCAGATGGAGCGCCTGCAAGGGATCGCCGCGCGGCGGAACGAGAACGTCGTCGAGCCCGTCGATCCGAAATCTCCCTATTTCGGCCACCTGCGCCTGCGGGAGAAGGGCCGCCCCGACCGCGACGTGCTCATCGGGCGCACGACGCTCATCGACGCGAGCGCGGGCGTGCGGATCGTCGACTGGCGCCACGCGCCCGTCAGCCAGATCTACTACCGCTACGAGGAGGGCGCGGAGTACGAGGAGACCTTCGGCGAGCGCGAGGTCGAGGGCACCGTGCTCGTGCGGCGCACGGTGACGATCGACAACGGCGAGCTCTACCGGATCTCGGCGCCGCAGGGGACGTTCGTGCGCATGCCGTCGGGCTTCCGCGAGATCGCCACGCGGGCGACCGAGCTCGCCGGCGGCCAGGGCTCCGCGGTGCGCCCCGAGGACATGCGCGACATCGCGCTCGCGGGCGCGGCCGCGGCGCGCGGCGGGCTCGGCACGGGCGCGACGTTCCACGCGCGCGAGGACAGGCACCTGCCCGAGATCGCCGCGCTGCTCGACCCGCGGCAGTTCGAGCTCATCTCGAAGCCGGACTCGGGCATCGTGGTCATCCAGGGCGGCGCCGGCAGCGGCAAGACGACGATCGGCGTCCACCGGCTCGCCTTCCTCGCCTACAACGGCGGCCGCCGCTTCACGGCCGACAAGATGCTGGTCATCGTGGGCAGCCCCGCGCTGCGCGCGTACATCAGCGAGGCGCTCCCCGCGCTCGGCCTCGCCGGCATCGCGGTGGAGACGTTCTCGGAGTGGGCGCGCGCGGCCAGGAAGCGCGCGTTCCCGTGGCTCGAGGCGCCGGTCGAGGAGAACACGCCCTCGGTGGTGACCCGCTACAAGACCCACCCGGCGATGCTCCACCTCCTCGAGCAGCGCGCGTCCGAGCTCAAGGACGACGCGCGGGCGCGGCGCGACTCGCGCGGCACGATCGCGTTCTGGGCCGACGTCCTGACGGATCTCGATCGCGTGATGGCGGCCTTCGAGGCGGCGGGCGATCCCGAGTTCGGCCCCGAGCAGGTGAAGCGCGCGTGGCGCTGGTGCGCGGATCGCTGCCCTGCCGTGGTGGAGCTCGACCCGGGCGACCGCGCCGAGCGCAAGGCGGCGATGGCCGACGAGCCCGCGGACGACGACGACGAGCGCGGGGCGGACGCGCGCGAGGTCACGAGCGACGACCGCGCGGTGCTCGATCCCGAGGACGACGCGCTGCTCCTCCGGGCCTACCAGCTCCTGCGGGGCGAGCTCCGCAAGGGGAAGAACGTGCTCACCTACGAGCACCTCTTCGTGGACGAGGCGCAGGATCTCGCGCCGATCGACCTCGCGGTGCTGCTCGGCGTGGTGGCCGAGCCGCGGAGCGTGACGCTGGCGGGCGACACGGCGCAGCGGCTCTTCATGGACTCGGGCTTCCGCGACTGGCGCGCGACGCTCGACGATCTCGGCCTGTCGCGGGTCGACGTCGAGCCGCTGCGCATCGCGTACCGGTCGACGCGCGAGGTGCTGGCGTTCGCCCGGGCGGTGCTGGGCCCGCTGGCCGATCCGACGCCGCCGCTGGCGCCGCGCAGCGGGGCGCCGGTCGAGCACCACCATTTCCCGAGCGCCGGCGCGGCGGTCGCGTTCCTCGCCGACGCGATCCGCCCGCTGTTCGCGCGCGAGCCCCGCGCCACGCTGGCGATCCTGGCGCGCCACCCCGAGCAGGCGGACGTGTACTACGACGCCCTCAAGATGGCGGAGATCCCGAACCTCCGGCGCGTGCGCGCCTACGAGTTCGCGTTCCGCCCCGGCGTCGAGGTGACGGAGATCCGGCAGGTGAAGGGCCTGGAGTACGACTACGTGGTGCTGGTCGACGTGAACGCGTCGACGTACCCGGCGGACGACGAGGCGCGGCACCTGCTCCACATCGGCGCGACGCGCGCGGCCCACCAGCTCTGGGTGATCTCGACGTCGGCGCCGTCGCCGCTCCTGCCGGACTGGCTGGGCTGAGGCGGTCCGCGTCGCCGCCTGCGGCGGCGGCGAGCTCGGTCCCCCGGGCGCGAGGGGCGCGTCGCTCCGCGCGGGCGCCGGAGCGCCATCGTTCGCGCGGACAGGCGCCGGAGCGCCATCGTTCGCGCGGACAGGCGCCGGAGCGCCATCGTTCGCGCGGACAGAGGCGCTGGCGGACCGGAGCGTTCGCCCGCTCCCGGGCATGCACCGCAGAGCGGCAGCGTGCTCGTGCGCATGGCCGCGCGTGCTCGAACCGGTGGTGCCCGCTCCCTCGGTCGGGCTGGAGCGGCCGGGTTGGCGCCGAGATCTGCGGTCCGCGGTGCGTGTTCGACACAATCGACATGGTGCCGTGAGAGAGTTCTTGACGTTCAGGGGGCCGTGAGTAGATTCCCTCTCGCGCGGTGGAGCAGCCTGGTAGCTCGTCGGGCTCATAACCCGAAGGTCGTGGGTTCAAATCCCGCCCGCGCAACCACGACCCAAGCAATACGCAACACGAGAGAACGCGAGGATTGGCCTTTGACAGGCCACCTCGCGTTTTTCGTTTCTGGGGCGCTGTTTGCGCCAAGCGAGCTCTCGCCCGAGGCGTGGGTTGCGTGCGGCCCGGGTCCCGGGTGTCGTACGCGCAACAGGGCTCCAGGGCGAGCGAGCTCGAGAGGCATTCCGGGGCGCGGCGCGTCCGCCCGCTCCTGTCCGCCCGCTCCTGTCCGCTCGCTCCTGTCCGCTCGCTCTTTGCGAGCCGGAGGCGCGTTTCGGCTCGCGCATGGGACCCGAGGTATCCGGCCCCGCGTCGCGCAGGTGCGCCATGGGTCGGTCGTTCCCCGTAGGCCCACGGAGGGGGTGTTCGTCGCGCGCTGTGGGGACGGGCCGTGTCTGAGCCCATTGGCCATGAGTCCTCCGGCGGAGCCGGAGGACTCATGGCGCAGGCGAGTTCGGCGGGGCCCCACAGCGCGCGACGAACACCCCCTCCGTGGGCCGGGCAGCTCGGCAAGACCTCCCGTTCGAGACGAGCGCTCTTCGTCGACCGTCCCGTCCAGGCTGACGGCGGCCGCTGCCGACGCTGCCGACGCTGCCGACGCTGCCGATGCTGCCGACGGGGCGGGGGCGGTCGCCCCGTCCTGCGCGCACCCGCGCCAATGACGAGCGCACGCGGGCGCGACCGTCCGCCGCGGTGAGCGCGCTTGTCCTGCGCCTCGTCGCCGTCGCGCCGTAGGCAGACGTGGGCTCGGTGCTGTAGGATGGCGGTAGCTGCCGTTCCTGCGCTCTGCGCGCGCATCGCGGCGCGCGCCTCCTCGAAGCAATCCCGGCAACCTCCAGCGGACAACCCACGATGGCCAAACCGAACGATCCCTTCGCGCCTCCCGTGAACACGCGCGGCCCCGCGCCGGCGGGGGATGCCGCCAAGCTGCAACGCGGCGCCGCGCCGGCGCCCCCGCGCACGTCGCCCGCCGCGGCGGGGCCCGCCACCCAGCGGGGACCGGGGGCGTACGGCGCGCCCGACTTCCTGAGCAAGGCGGCGCGGAACGTGCCGGCCGAGCTGCTGAACCCGCGCACCGTCGAGCTCGTGCAGTGGTCCTGGGCGAAGGTGGTGCCCATCTCGGACGCCGCGGCGGCGCTGTTCTATGAGCGGCTGTTCACGCTCGATCCGTCGGTGCGGTCGCTGTTCAAGAGCGATATGGCCGAGCAGAAGAAGAAGCTCATGCAGATGCTCGCCGTGGCCGTCGAGGGGCTGAACAACCCGAGCAAGCTCGTGCCCGTGCTCCAGTCGCTCGGCGCGCGGCACCAGGGCTATATGGTGACCGACCACCATTACGATGTCGTCGGCGAGGCCCTGCTCTGGACGCTGCGCGAGGGGATCGGCGACGCCTTCACGAGCGAGGTCGAGTCCGCATGGAAGGACGTCTACGGCGTGCTCGCGGACATCATGAAGAAGGCGGCCGCCGCGCACGCGGGCGGGGGCGCCACCCAGGCGCTCCCGCCGGCCGCCAGGGACGCGTCCCGGCCGAACGCTCCGCCGCCGGCGCGCAGCCCGTCCCCGCGGCCGCCCCCCGGTCCGGGGCAGCGACCGCACTCGGTCCCGCCGCCGTCGTCCGGCATGGCCGCGCGGACGCTCGTCGGGGTCGTCGCGCCCATGCCGAGCGATCCGGGGGTGCCCGCCGCCGGCGCGGGCGGCGGCGCGACGCCGAGCCCGCGCGCCATCGAGCTCGTGCAGCGCTCGTGGGCGAAGGTGATGCCCATCTCCGACGCCGCGGCGGCGCTCTTCTACGATCGGCTCTTCCAGATGGATCCGTCGGTGCGGGCGCTGTTCAAGAACGACATGGGCGAGCAGAAGAAGAAGCTCATGCAGACGCTCGCGGTGGCGGTCGACGGGTTGAGCAACCTGAGCAAGCTCGTGCCCGTGCTCCAGGCGCTCGGCGTGCGGCACCACGGCTACATGGTGACCGACCATCACTACGATCTGGTGGGCGAGGCCCTGCTCTGGACGCTGCGCGAGGGGCTGGGCGACGGCTTCACGCGGGACGTCGAGACGGCGTGGAAGGAGGTCTACGGCCTCATCGCCGACGTGATGAAGAAGGCGGCCGCCGAGCACGTGGCCGGCGGGGGCGCCAGGGAGGACGCCGCGCGCGGGCCGCGGCAGCCGGCGCAGCGGCCGCCCCTGTCCGAGCCGCGGCCGCAGAGCGTCACGGAGGTGATGCCGCCGAAGCGCCGGCGCCCCGTCGACGACGAGGACGACACGCTGCACTACCAGACCAACCCGGCGCACGACGCCCTGGCCGGCCGCGGCGGGTCGCGGCCCGACAGCGAGCGATCGCCGCGGGGCGCGGCCGGCGCCCGCGCGCCCGCGCCGGCGGCCCCGCAGGGCTTCGTCATCCCCCTGGCGGGGCAGGACATGGTCCTCAACGTCCAGGTCAAGCTGGACGGCCCGCCGCCCGTGGCGCCCATCGTGGTGTCCGCGCCGGCGCCCGCCGCGCTGGAGCCCACGGGGCCGAGCGGCCTGGTCGCGGGGCTCGCGATCGCGCTGGTGGCCGTCGCGTCCTCGATGGCCACGGCCATCCTGTTCACGGTGGGCCAGCCCGACAGGGCGCCGTCCGGCGCGGGCGCGGCGGCCGGCGGGACCGCGCTCAGCGTGGCGTCCCTCGCGACCTACGCCGTGCCGATCATCGTCACGGTCCTCGTCCTCTCGGCGTTCACGATGGGGCACATCCTGGGCCGAGGGCGCGCGCGGGGTGGGGCAGGGGACGCGGGGCCGGGCTCGCCGTGAGCTGAGCGCGGGTGGAGGCCTCGGGGGACGCAACCACCGGGCGAGGGCGGGGATTTGGCGGTAAGATGGAAGTG
Organism: Sorangium sp. So ce1036; assembly: GCF_051369805.1. Classification (NCBI taxonomy): domain Bacteria; kingdom Pseudomonadati; phylum Myxococcota; order Polyangiales; family Polyangiaceae; genus Sorangium; species Sorangium sp. So ce1036. The sequence continues at coordinate 8,858,501 of NZ_JBBMOX010000001.1, read as the reverse complement.
AGAGTCCGATGATCGCGGATCCTGCGTCGACGCTGTCTCACCTGGCGGGGCAGTGGCTGGGGCCATTCCAGCTGATTCAGTTGCTCGGTATCGGCGCCATGGGGGCGGTGTACCTGGCCAGGGACAGCGTCCTCCAGCGTGACGTCGCGGTGAAGCTCATCGCCAAGGGGAGCGCGGACACCGATCCCGAGCGGCGCGACCGGTTCCTGCGCGAGGCGCGCGCGGCGGCGCGGCTCATCCACCCGAACGTGGTGCAGATCTTCCAGGTCGGCGAGGACGAGGACGTCCGCTTCATCGCCATGGAGTACGTGCACGGCCTGACCACCGCGCAGGCGGCCAAGCAGCACGGCGGCCGCCTGCCGGAGCAGTTCGGGATCGAGAAGATGCGCGAGGCCGCGGCGGCGCTCGAGATGGCCGCGTCGTTCGGCATCTCCCACCGGGACATCAAGCCCGCGAACCTCCTGCTCACGGCGTCGGGGACGCTCAAGATCGCCGACTTCGGCCTCGCGTCGCACCCGGAGAGCGGCCCGCTCGGCACGACCTCCGCCGCGCGGACGCTGGAGGGCACGCCGTTCTACATGAGCCCCGAGCAGTGGACGGGGCAGGAGATCGCGCCGCCCTCGGACATCTACAGTCTGGGCTGCACGTTCTATCACCTGCTCGTCGGCAGGACGCCGTTCCCGGCGAGGGATCTCGCCGGCTGCTTCCAGGCGCACTGCCACGCGGCCGTCCCGGATCCCAAGCTGGCGATGCCGGACATCGATCCGCTCCTCGCGGAGCTCCTCCGCCGCTGCATGGCGAAGCGGCCCCAGGAGCGGCCGTCCGCCGCCCACATCGTGGCGTTCCTCGAGGACATGCTCATGCTCCGGCGCAGCAGCGTCAGGCCTCGGGAGTTGCCGGAGGCGAGGACGTCGTTCCTGAGCGGGGTCGATCTCGCCGACACGCGGATCAGCCAGCTCCCGATGCCGCCCCGGAGCGCGCTCGCCACGCCGACGGGGACGATCCTGGTGAACAGCTCGAGCGGCGTCGGGCATTTCACCGGGCAGTACAGCTACCGCGACCACTTCGGGCTGACCGGGTATCCGTTCAGCGATATCCGGCAGCCGAGCCATTACTGGGACGCGGGCCCTTACGCGTGGATCCTGAGGACCCTGGCCTCGCAGATCGTCGCGGGGCAGCGGCCGGCGATCCTCGTGGGCGAGCCGGGGAGCGGCCGGACGTTCGTCTGCGAGATGATCAAGAACAAGGTCCCTCGGATCCAGGTCTTCTCGATCGAGCCGCAGCTGCTCTTCGCGACGCGGCCGCTCGTGGCCCTGTGCCGGCAGGTGGGGGCGACGGCCGTCTCCTCGAACCTGAGCCAGCAGCTCCTCGTGGACGCGTTCCTCGGGCAGGCGCTGCTCCGCGCGGGCCCGGACGCGATCGCGGTGCTGGTCATCGACGGCCTGGATCCGGACGATCGGGAGCTCGTGATGGAGCTCCACGACATCCTCCGCTGCGCTCCCGTGGGCAAGCTCTCGATGATCCTGGTGGGGGCCCCGGATCTGCCGGCGCGCCTCGCGGAGAACGGCGCGCCGCACGAGCTCTACTCCGGCGCGCAATCGCTGCTGCTCCCCGGCATGACGCAGCAGGAGATGATGGAGTACATCGACTTCAGGATGCGATCGGTCGGAGGGAGCACGCGGGGGTTGAAGCTCGACATCGCGTCGCAGCAGCTGCTCCACGCGAGGAGCGGCGGCAGCCCGAAGCTCATCAACATCTTCTGCCACAACGCGCTGACGCTCACGGCGCTCCAGGGCGAGTCCGAGGTGGGGCTGTCTTCCATCCGCCTCGCGATGAAGAGCAAGACCTACCTCACGGCCGATGCGGCGCTGAACCTGCTGCGCGGGTGAGCCGAGCCGCGCAGGGGCGCGGCATGCGGGGGGGGGACCACCGAGCTCTGCTCGGATGCGGGACGGGGATGATCGACGTCAATCGGTCCAGTGATGCGTCTCTTCCGGCTTGCCGCCGAAGCTGGCGAGGGAGACGGTCCAGGTGCGGAATCGTCGATCGCTGCGCACGTAGTCGCGGATACGGTCGGTCGCGAAGAAGGCGGTCATCGCGTGATGGAGGGCGGGGAAATCCTTCACCAGGCCGGGGTGCAGGGGCATGAGGGTCTCCAGGGCGTATGCCATGATGACGTCGGCCATGGTGTGACGGCCCGGGAGGACCCAGTGCTCGGCGTCGGCGCGCGTGCGGGTGAAGTAGCTCTGCAGGAGCTCGAGCTTCTCGCCGGTCGACGCCCGGTTCTCGGCGCGGAGCTCGTGAAAGCGCGGGTTCCAGAAGAGAGCGCCGGCCTCCGTCAAGAGCTCGCGGCCGATCTCCGCCACCTCGTCGACGCGCGCGCTCTCCTCGATGGTGTCGCCGTAGAGAGCCAGCTTGCGCGCCAGGTAGCGGTAGATGGCATGCGACTGGCACAGCGTGAGCGCGCCGTCCTGGATCACCGGCAGCTGGCCGAACGGCGTGCATTGCAGGAAGCGCTGCTTGCCATCCGGTCCGTCCCATTGCTCGAGCGCGATGGCCTCGGACTCGTAGCTCGTACCGACCAGCGTCAGCATGAGCCGCGCCGGCTCCATCAGCCCGCGCACGGGAAAGTAGATCAACTTCATCCTTGTCGTCCTTTCGGTGGTCGCGGCGCCAACTCTACAGGAAGGAGACTGCCCGACCAAGAGACACCACAAATGTGCGGCGAGGGGGCAGGGTCGATGCCCGGAGGGGACTCGAAAGGACAAGGGTGGGCGCGCGGCGAGGGGGCGCGTCGAGACCTCCCGCGCCCCAGGGACGAACCTGCGCCGCGCGGGACTAGCTGTCGTTGCCGTTCCCCGCGGCAGGCGCCCCGCTCGGCGGTGCGACCGGCTCGGGCTTCGCCATCGAGGCGAGCACCGCCTCGTCCGTCATCGGCGCCCGCTTCGCTCGCAGCGCGCGGCCGATGCGCGCTCGCGACAGCTTGTCGTTCTCGATACATCGCCCGCGCGTGTAGGCGCTGAGCCGATCGAGCAGCGCCTGCTTGCGGCACGCCCCGAAGGACTTTCTCATCAGCGAGAGCCCGGCGCGAAAGCACTTCTCGCGATCCTTGACGAGATCGTCGTGGGACCACCCCTCCCGGGTCTTGCCTGCGCCGACCCGGACCTGCAGCAGGCAGGAATCGACGCCCTCGCCGCGCGCGAGCTTCCCGAGGCCGAGATCGACGTCGCGCCGGTAGCCGCTCTCATAAGACGCGATCGACAGGAGCAACGCCAGTGTCTCGGCTCGGCCCCGCGGACCCCCGAAGACCGGCTTCTGCTCCGGATCATAGGCAACCTGCGCCGCCGCGCGCGCGATCTCGTGGTAACGCGCGCGGCCCTCCTCGGGCGTCTCGATTGCGTCCTTGATTAAGCTCAACCCGGGCGGAGCCCATGCAACCATGAGACTCACCGCCCACGCGATAATGGAGTCCATTGGCATATGTAAGGTCCGAGATAGTTGCTGTGTCAAGCAATTCAGACAGCCTGGCTGGCATTATCGCCGCGGATTGCACGATTGAATGACGCTCAGCTCGCATTTAACCGCCCTCGTCGAATCGCGAATGTGTGGAGGACGGTACGCGGTGCGCAATCGGTTTCGCGCCTGAGTCGTCAGGTGTGCTGCTCGCGATGGCGGAGTCATCGATTCGTCGCTCGGGATCCGCCGGTGAAGGGCCGGGTCTCCTCGTGAGCGAGGCGTGGAGAGGGCCGTTATTTCCAGCCCGGATGCGCTGTCCGGGCGCGCGGATCACGCCGTCGTGGCGGCGCCCTCTTCATCGGTCGCGCGGACGTCCTCGAGCCGGTCCACGGCGCGCAGCTCGGGGAACAGCCATCCCCAGAGGAGCACGACGGAGATCGTCCCGACGCCGCCGATCACCACCGTCGGGACGGCGCCGACGATCGACGCGAGGGTGCCCGACTCGAACTCTCCGAGCTCGTTCGAGGCGCCGACGAACACCATGTTGACCGCGCTCACGCGGCCGCGCATCGCGGGGGGCGCGGCCATCTGCTCCAGGGTCATCCGGACGACGACGCTCACCATGTCGGCGGCGCCGAGCACGGTGAGCGCGGCGAGCGAGAGGGGGAAGCTCTTCGAGAGGCCGAAGACGATCGTGGCGAGCCCGAACAGCCCGACGCAGAAGAGCATCTTCGGGCCGGCGTGGCGCCTGATCGGCCGGAACGCGAGGAGCGCGGCCATGAGCCCCGCGCCCACGGCGGGCGCGGCGCGCAGGAAGCCCTGCCCCTCGGGGCCGACGTGGAGCACGTCGGTCGCGTACATGGGCAGCAGCGCGACGGCGCCGCCGAGGAAGACCGCCATGAAGTCGAGCGAGATGGACGCGAGCAGGACCTTCTTCTGGCGGACGTAGCGCAGCCCGGCGAGCACGGTGGCGAGCGACGGCGGCTTCTTCTCCATGCGACCGGTGCGCACGCGCACGGCCAGGAGGCCCGCGCACGCCGCGGCGAGCGCGACGCTCGAGCTCAGGTAGACGGGCGCGGGCGCCCTCCAGAAGCCGTAGAGCAGCCCGCCCAGGCTCGGCCCGCCGATCGCCCCGAGCTGCCAGAGCGTCGACTGCCAGGTCGCCGCGTTCTGGAAGTGGGCGGTGGGCACCAGCGCGGGCAGGAGCGACGCGCCGGCGGGCCCCTGGAACGCGCGCGCCGTGCCGAGGAGCACGAGGACGGCATAGATGGCCGACACGCTCGGGCTCGGCGAGCGCGCGATGAAGAAGAGCGCGAGCGCCGCGAGCGATGAGGCGAGGTAGCAGAGCACGACGATCCCACGCCGATCGAAGCGGTCGGCCGCGTGCCCGGTGACGAGGGACAGCCCCGCGACCGGGAGGAACTGGGCGAGCCCCACGTACCCGAGCGCCATGGGATCGCGTGTGAGGGTGTAAATTTGAAACCCGACGGCGACCGACTGCATCTGGAACGCCACCGTGGCGAGCAGCCGGGCTGCCGCATAGGCGCGGAAGTCGCGCGACTCGAACGCCGCGAAGGGCGACGAGGGCTTCAGGGCGGCGAGGTCGGCGGTCATGAACGATTCCGGGCAACGTTCATGACGCATCCCGGCGCCGGCTGCCAGACGCTGTTCCAGCCGAAGCGAACAGGAACGGTGTTTCTGCGCCTCCGGAGAGCGCTGCTCGTCGCGGTCGGAGATCCGGGTACGATGTGCGCGCTCCGACGCAGAAGGCTGGCGTGGAGGTCTCGACCTGTGGTAAGGGGCGGCGCGTCATGATGACGCTCCAGAGCAACACCACCTCACCGGGACGTGCGCGCGATCTTGCCGAGCAGGCGCGTCGTGCCTGGACGCTGTTCGGGAGCCGCTCCCCGCGCCGGCGCGACGAGCGGCGCGACGACGACGACGACGATCTTCCGCGGCCGAGCGCGGTTGTGACCTTGTTCCCGCTGCTGCGCCTCGGGGCATCCCCGCTGCCCGCCTGAGCGAGGTGAGCGCAGCTCTCGCAGAGGCGAGATGCGTTATCCATCAAGAAATCGGCAGGCCCCCGGCGAGGGGGTTCGTGGGGAACTGACCGCTGTCCGGGTGGGAACCAACACGTGAGCGGTAGGCCCCCGGCGAGGGGGTTCATGGGGCGGCGTGGGGGACGGATCGTGTTTGAGCCCGATTGACGTTCTTTCTCCGGCGCGCGCAGCACGTCGGAGAAAGAACGTCCCAGGCGAGTTCGGTGGGGCCCCCGCGCCGCCCCACGAACCCCCTCGCCGGGGGTCGGGCAATTCAGCAAGACCTCCCCTCAGCGAGCCGCCTCCACCCGGAGCGCACCCTCGCGAAAGCTCACGACGCGGTCCGTCGTCGCCACACGGGCCCAGCCGAACTCCCCGAGCAGCTCCGCGGGCGTGCACGGCTCCGGTCGATCCCGCAACCCGATGCAGCAGGCGAGCGCGCCGCAGAGCGCGGGCGCGCTCCGGGCGATCCCCGCTGCCCGCGCCGCGCCGTGCGTCTTCGCGAGCTTGCCGCCGCGCTCTTCCAGGAGCAGCAGGTGGTGCCGGTAGACCGGCGCCGGGAGGCCGAGCAGCGCCTGGAGCGCCGCCTGCGTCGCGGTGCTCGGCGCGATGTCGCGCCCGCGGACGACGCGCGTGACGCCCGCCGCGCCGTCGTCGACCACCACCGCGAGCTGGTACGAGAACGCCCCGTCGCGCCGGCGAACCACGGGGTCGCCCATCGCGAGCGCGGGCTCCTGCGACAGGTCGAGCCCGCCCTCGTCGACGGGCCGGAACACGCCGTCCGGCAGCCGCGCCCGGATCGGCTCGGCGCTCGCGCGCCAGCCGCCGGGCGGCAGCGCGCGGCCGCGGCCGCGGTTGTCGTACGCGAAGCCGCCGTCGGGCGCGCGCCGGCCGATCGCGCGCACCTCCTCGCGCGTCGCGGAGCAGGGGTACAGCGCGCCGAGCGCCTCCAGCCGGTCCATCGCCGCCTCGTGGTGCGCGCGCCGGGTGCGCTGCGTGACCTGCTCGTCGAAGTCGAGCCCCAGCCACGCGAGATCCTCGGCGATGGAGCGCGCGAACTCCGGCCGGCAGCGATCGGGATCGAGGTCCTCCAGCCGGAGGATGAGCCGCGCGCCGCGCGCCCGCGCGTCCAGCCAGGCGAGCAGCGCCGCGGCGAGCGTGCCGAGGTGCGCGGGCCCCGTGGTCGACGGGGCGAACCGGCACACCCCGCCCGTCGCCCCGCCGCTCATCGCCGCTCCTGCCGCCGCGGCGCCGGGCCGCCGGGGAGCCGCCCCCGCCGGCGCCGGGGCGCCGCCGCCCGCGCGCTCGCCACGCCCGCCCCCCGGCTCAGAGGAAGCGGGCGATGCGCGCCCGCACGCGCGGCTCGCCCATCACCGCCATGACCTCGGTGAGATCGGGGCTGTTCCGCGTCCCGCAGACCGCCACCCGCAGCGCCATCGAGACGTCGCCGACATGGCCCTTCCACGACTCCGGAGAGGCCTTGTACTGCTTCACCTCGCCGGCGTAGCCGGAGGCCACCGCGATCCCGCGGATCTTCTCGAACCAGGCCTCCTTCGCGTCGGCCGGGTCGTAGACGTCGAGCATCTGCCGGAGCAGCGACTTGCGCTCTCCCTCGGGGATGTTCTCGGGGAAATCGAACGCCTCGACGCGGTCGTACAGCTCGTCGAAGAAGAAGAAGAGCTGGGTGCGGAGGTCCTGCCACGTGACGATGCGCTTGTTCGACTTCTTGCCGCCCCGCTCGATGCCGAGCGCGCGCTTCGTGTACTCCGGATCCCGCTCCATCAGCGCGGCGAGCTCCTTGTCGTACGCCCTCGCCCAGTCGAGGCCCTGGGCGTAGACGTCCTCGGCGCTCATCCGGCTCACGACCGACTGGCTGACGCTCTTCAGCTTGACGAGGTCGCTCAGGGCGCCGCCGGGAGCGAGCTTGTTCAGCTTGAGGGGGAAGGCCGTGTAGGGCTTCTCGGGGTTCGCCTTGCGCCAGTCCTCGAACGCGGAGTTGGCGATGTTGAGCAGGTACTCGATCGTGGCCGCCTCCGGGACGCCGATCTCCCGGTAATACTCGATGTTCGCCTCGGGGTCCTTGCGCTTGCTGAGCTTGCGCCGCGCGTCCGAGACCCGGGTCTCGCCCGTCTCCGGATCGGCCTCCTCGACGCGATCGAGCTTCTGGATGGGCGGGACGTGGGCGTACTCGACCGGCCTGAAGCCGAGCACGCGGAAGAGCTGCAGGTGGAGCGGCATCGACGAGATCCACTCGTCGCCGCGGATGACGTGGGTCGTCCGCATCAGGTGATCGTCGACGGCGTGGGCGAAGTGGTAGGTCGGGATGCCGTCGGACTTGAGGAGGATGGTGTCGAGGTCGTTGACGGGCATGGAGATGACGCCCTTCACGCCGTCCTTCCACTCGACCCGGCCGGAGACGTCGTCCGGGGCGCGCAGGCGGAGCACGAACGGGGTGCCGCTCGCGAGCGCCTCCTTCACCCGGGCGAGCGGCGCGTCGCGCCATCTCGCCCAGCGGCCGTGATAGCCGGGCTTGACCGTGAGCGCCATCTGCTCCTGCCGGATGGCGTCGAGCTCCTCGACGGTGCAGAAGCAGGGGTACGCGAAGCCGCGGCGGAGGAGATCGATGGCGTAGTCGCGGTAGATCGCGACCCGCTCGGTCTGGACGTAGGGGCCGTAGCTGCCCTGCTGCACGAACGCGCCCCGCGGGGGCGCCCCGGGCGCGCCGTCCTCCTGCCCCGCCGGCGCGCGGAGCACGCCCTCGTGAGGGGAGAGGTCGAAGCGCGCGAGCGAGTCGACGATGGTGTCGAGCGCGCCGGGGATGGCGCGCTTCACGTCGGTGTCCTCGAGGCGGAGGTAGAAGACGCCCCCGCTCTGGACCGAGAGCCGCTTGTTGATGAGCGACACGAAGATGCCGCCGATGTGCATGAACCCGGTCGGGCTCGGCGCGTAGCGGGTGACCATCGCGCCCTTGGGCAGCGCGCGCCGGGGATAGCGCGCCTCGTACTCCTCCGGCCGCCTGGCCGACGCGGCGGCCTCGCCGAACAGGAGGCGCACGAGCTCTTCGCGGTCCTCCCCGGGGCCCGGCTCGCGGACGGTGACGGGCAGCGTCGTGTCGTTCAAGGCCGGCTTGTCCATGAGGGCGCGTCGCTCCTGGTCTGTGACGTGGGGTGGGGCGGGGGGCGGCAGCCATTGCATGCCTGCCGGGGCTTGTCAATCGGCCGGCGGGGCGGCTCGCGGCGGCCCACCTGCGGGGAGGTCGCCGGGCCGCGGGCCGAGCGACGACCGCGTCCGCCCTGCGCGGGGCGCGGCAGCGCCGGGGGACATGCGAGGCGCAGCACCACCCGAGCGCGGTGGCCGCCGTGGGACCTGCGGGCGCTTTCTCAGCGGCGCGATCGCGAGCCGGCCGGAGGGGCCGCGCGACGCCGCGGCGCCGTCATGTCGTGGACGAGTCAGGATGAGTCCATGGTCCTTGCCTGGATGGCGAGGCCGCGCCCGCCGTGGGAGTCATGAGATGAGCTTTTCTTCAACAAGAGATCGCCGGACTCGTTTGCCTGGAGCCGGCCGCGCTCTCCCGTCGCGAGCGGCACGCAACGGCGCCTCGATGCGCTCGGGGATCATGGCGCGCACCGCGCCGCCCTGTATCGACATGTCCGGAAATCGCGGGATAACGTAATCGATCCGACTCGAGCGTTCGGGCGCCGACGTCGAGATGTGGCGCTCGTTTAGGACGGCATTCGATCGATCGCGATCGCTCCTTGGACCGCTCTCTCGAGAGCAGATAGAATGCTGTCAATGGATACGCCCGGTCGGACGCTCCTCGTCCCCACGCTCGCTCTCGCCCTCATCGCCTGCGCCAATGGCACCAACGACTTGATGCCCGGTTACGAGGAGCAAGCGGGCGGAGGCGGCGGCGGGGTGGGCGGCGAGGAGACCGGAAACGGAAGCGGTGGAGATGCCGGCGGGGCGGAACGGCCAGCGAGCGGGGCGGACCGGCCGGCGAGCTCGAGCATGAGCTCCGCTGGAACCGGCAGCATCGCGGGCGAAGCCGGCAATGCTGGAACGGAAGGTGAGGGGGGCGACGGTGGAGAGGGCGCCGGGGGCGAGGACGGCGCAGGAGAGGGCGGCGAGGAGGGTGGGGGAGAGGAACCCGCCTGCGATTACGGCGCGCCGGCGATGTGCTCGGGGGCCGAGGCGCTCAGGGAGATCGCGGGCGACGTCGGGTCCGACTCCGTGGTGACGAGGGGGAGCACGTCCAGGTGGTTCAAGATCAATATCGCGGATGATTCGGGCTCGACAGACCGGATAAGCTTCACCGCCCGCCTCACTTCCCCGCCCGGGATGAACTTCGATCTGTTCGTCTATCAGGGGGACAGCGATGCGCCGGACTGTTACGCATCCGGCACCAAGGGGACCGGCTCGCCCGACGAGGTGGTGGCGGCCGGGTGGAATGACGTCCCCATCTTCGAGACCAATCGCTGGCTCAGCATCGAGGTCCGTTACGTATCGGGCACCGCGTGCGGGAGCGAAGCCACCTGGACACTGACGGTCCAGGGCAACACGGAGTCGGGCTCCTGAGCCCGCGCGCGACGCGACGCGGCGGGAGAGGCACACCCCCTCAGCTCGCGGTGATCGGGATCTGACGGGGCTTGAGCGACGCGCTCTTCGGGAGGTGGATCCGGAGGACGCCGGCCTGGAGCTCCGCGGAGATCTTGTCCGCGTCGATGCCCTGCGGGACCACGAAGCTGCGGCGGTAGTCCGGCAAGTTGTCCGCGCCCTGCTCGCGCTCGGCCGCTTCGGTGCGCCGGCCCTCGAACGTGAGCTCTCCCTTCTCCAGGCGGACCGCCAGGTGCTCCTGCGTCACGCCCGGGAGATCCGCCACGACCAGGAGCTCCTCGGCGTTCTCGTAGATATCGACCGCCGGAGGCACAGCGGGGCGCTGCTGGATCTTCTCGGGGGCGCTCTCATGACGATGGGTCAGGCTGCGATCGGTGCTCATAGGCGTTGCTCCTTGTCCGTTGCTCGTTCCTCGGTACATGTCTGGTCCGCGGGCGTTCCGCTCGCGCTCAGCGCGCGATCACCGCGATCTGCCTCGGCTGGGCCTCGGCGGCCTTGTTCAGGGTGAGCGTCAGGACGCCGTTCTTCAGGACCGCGGAGGTCTTCTCCGGATCGACCTTGCTCGGCAGCGTGAAGCTCCGGCTGAAGCGCACAGCGCCACGCTCCTTGCGGTGCACGAGGTAACCCTCCGGGGTCTCCGACTTGCGCTCGCCGCTCAGGGTGAGGACGTCCTGGTTGAGCGAGATCTGCACATCGTTCTCCGTCAGGCCGGGCAGATCGGCCTTGACCACGAGCGCCTTGCCCGTGTCGAACAGATGGATGCGCGGGCCAGGCGCGACGCGCGGCGCCTGATCGAACTCTCCACGGAGCGACGGGCGGGGCGCCTCGTACTCCTCGAACACCCGGTCCATGCGCCGGCGAAGCTCATCCATCATGGCGAACGTGCGATCGAAATCCGTGAAACGGTTCAGCATGGCGACTCCTCCTCCGGGCCCCGCGCGCGGCGCGCGCCGGGGCGTCGCCCGCGGCGCCGTCACCCTGCTCGCGACGGCCGGTTTTTCGTAGCGTTACGGGACCTTGGCTCCGAGAGCCGGTCTCTTCGCACCGCCAATCTTCGCACGGCACCCGGGGTGTCAAGAGCCGGGCCAGCCGCCCCCCTCCGGAGGAGAGCCCCCCGGAATCGGGAGGGGGCGCGTCCGGGTCGCCGGCGGGTGGTGGTCACGTTTGGGGTGCTCACCTCCGGGGCTTGCGTTCCGGCGGGCCCCTTTTGTGGCCCGACTGCACTCCAGCCCCTCCGGTGAGCACCCCAAACGTGACCACCACCCACCGGCGGCCGGGCTTGCCAGCAGCCAGGATTGCCGGTAACCGGGTTGGCCCGGCAGCCGGGGGGGCCGCACGAGCATCGGATTGAACAGCCCTGGGATGGGCAACTGGAAACTGATACAAACCATGGACATGCTGAACTGCCCGCCCGTCTCCCGCCGCTCGTGGCCCGCCCGCCTCCTCTCCGTCGCCGCGCTCTCCGTGGCGCTCCTCTCGGGCGCCGCGCTCGCGCTGCCGTCCGAGGGCGACCGGGCGCCGAACGCGCGCGTCGAGGACGCCGACGGGCGCGTGCTCCAGATGAAGGCGCTCCGCGGCAAGCCGATCCTCATCGTCTACGAGGACAAGGACTCGGCGACCCAGAACCAGGCGTTCAAGGACGCGCTCGCCAAGCTCGCGAAGGGCGATCGCTACCGGCGCACCATCGCGCTCGCGGCCATCGCCGACGTGAGCTCCTACGACTTCTGGCCGGTGAAGGGGTTCGTGAAGGACGCCATCCGCGAGGAGTCGCGCAAGGTCGGCGCGACCATCTACTGCGACTGGGACGGCTCCTTCCGCGCGGCCTACCGGCTCCGCCGCGGCATCAGCAACATCATCCTCGTCGGCAAGAACGGCCAGGTGCTCTTCGCGGCCGAGGGCGCGCTCAAGCCCGAGGCGCAGCGCAAGGTCATCGGCCTGCTCCGCAAGGAAGTGGAAGGGTGAGCTCGCCCGGCCGGCGCGCGGGAGCCGCTCAGCCGGCGTCCTTGCGGCGCCGGCGCGCGTGCAGCGCGGACTCGACCTGCGCGCGGGCCGCCGTGATCTCGGTCGACGCCACGAGGCCCCCGCGCGCCTCGAGGAACGGCCGGAGCGCCTCCGCGCCCGCGCCGCCCACGATCCACACCGCGTCACGGCAGGCGTCCGCGTAGGCGTCGACGAGCTCGCGCGCGCGCGGCGGGGGCGGCGGCAGGGTGACCGTCAGGCCGACGACGTCCGGCGCGAGCGCCTCGACCGCGCGCGCGATCGCGGCCGGCGGGGTCCTCGGGCCGAGCACGATCGACCGGAAACCCCACGAGCAGAAGCGCAGGCCGACGCCGAGCAGCCCGAGCACGTGGTCCTCCTCCGCGAAGGCCGCGAGCAGGACCCGCCGCCCCCCCTCGCCCGGCTGCGCGAGGCGCAGGAGGTGCAGCAGCGTGGCGCCGAGGACCTGCGAGGCGAGGTGCTCCTGCGCGACCGTGATCTTGCCCTCGTGCCAGAGATCGCCGACGCGCTCGAGCGCCGGGCCGAGCGCGCGCTCGAAGATCGTCACCGCGGGGCCGAGCGAGAGCGCCCGGTTGACCTCCGCCTCGAGGCCGTCGGGATCGAAGCGCAGCACCGTACCCACGATGCGCTCGCTCGCCTCCGCGAACGCGTCGCCGCCGCCCGCGGGCGCCGGCGCGTGAGGCGCCGCCGTCTCGAGCACCATGCGCGCCGCCTCGGCGGCCGCCACGCCGCCGTTCACGTAGTCGCGCATCTTCTTGATGACCGCGACGTCGTCCTCGCTGTAGAGGCGATACGCCGACGCCGTGCGCGCGGGCGACGGCACACCGTATCGACGCTCCCACGCGCGCAACGTCGCCGACGAGACGCCACACATCTGGGAGACGGCATGAATTCGGTAGCGGCTCACGTGGACAACCTGGAGGAGCACCCGCCGGGCGGCCGCCGGTCCGCGTCGTTCGATGCGCCGAACCGACGGGCAGCGAGGCGCAAGCAGACCTGCGGGGGAACGTGGTTTTCGCCTTTGTCAAAGGCTGGGACAAACATTATACTTGACGCCATGCAAAACACCAGCGCCTCCTCGGCGCAAGGGGAAGGGCGGCCCGGCGCAAGGCCGGAGGACGTGGCAGGGGCCGCCCCCGGGCGCGGGCCTCGCGCGGCGGGCGCGCGGCGGGGCAGGCCGCGCGCGGTCGTGATCGGCAGCGGCTTCGGGGGCCTCGCGGCGGCCGTGCGGCTCGGGGTGCGCGGCTACGAGGTCACGGTGGTCGAGAAGCTCGACGCGCCGGGCGGGCGCGCGTACGTGCACCGCCAGGACGGCTTCACCTTCGACGCGGGGCCGACCGTCATCACCGCCCCGTTCCTCCTCGAGGAGCTCTGGCAGCTCTGCGGTCGGCGCATGGCCGACGACATCGACCTCAGGCCGGTGACGCCGTTCTACCGGATCCGCTTCCACGACGGCGCGACGTTCGACTACACGGGCGACGCCGCCGCGATGCGCGCCGAGGTCGCGCGGCTGTCGCCCGGCGACGTCGAGGGCTACGAGCGCTTCGTCCGGAAGAGCGAGGCGATCTTCCGCGTCGGGTTCGAGGAGCTCGCGCACGTGCCGTTCGGGTCGTGGATCGACATGGCGCGCATCGTGCCGGACATGGTGCGGCTCGAGAGCTACCGCACGGTGTACGGGCTCGTGGCGAGGCACGTGAAGGACGACCGCCTGCGCCAGGTGCTGAGCTTCCACCCGCTGCTCGTGGGCGGGAACCCGTTCTCGACCACGTCGATCTACAGCCTCATCGCGTTCCTGGAGCGCAACTGGGGCGTGCACTTTCCGATGGGCGGCACGGGCGCGCTGGTGAAGGGGCTCGTGTCGCTCGTCGAGGGGCTCGGCGGCGCGGTCCGGTGCGGCGCCGAGGTGCGGCGCGTCGCGGTGGAGCGCGGCCGCGCCCGGGGCGTCGAGCTCGCGTCGGGCGAGCGGATCGAGGCCGACGTCGTCGTCTCGAACGCCGACTCGGCGTGGACCTACCGGCACCTCGTGCCGCCCGAGGCGCGGCGGCGCTGGACCGACCGGCGCATCGAGCGGCAGCGCTACTCGATGAGCCTCTTCGTGTGGTACTTCGGCGTGCGCCGGCGGTACCCGGACGTCGCGCACCACACGATCCTCCTCGGCCCGCGGTACAAGGCGCTGCTCGACGACATCTTCCAGAGGCACGTGCTCGCCGACGACTTCAGCCTCTACCTGCACCGGCCGACGGCCACGGACCCGGCGCTCGCGCCGCCCGGCTGCGACGCGTTCTACGTGCTGTCGCCGGTGCCGAACCTGCAGAGCGGCACGGACTGGCCGGCGACCCAGGAGCGCTACCGGCGCGCGATCTCGGCGCTGCTCGAGGCGACGCTCCTGCCCGGGCTCGAGGGCGCGCTCGCGACCTCCCGGCTGCTCACGCCGCAGGACTTCCAGGACCGGCTGCTGTCGTTCCGGGGGGCGGCGTTCGGCCCGGAGCCGGTGCTCACGCAGAGCGCCTTCTTCCGGCCGCACAACGCGAGCGAGGACGTCGAGCACCTCTACCTCGTGGGGGCGGGGACGCACCCGGGCGCCGGGCTGCCCGGGGTGCTGTCGTCGGCGCGCGTGCTGGACAGGGTGGTCCCCGATGCCTCGGCGTTCCGCTGACACCCAGGCGGCGGACGCCGCCGCCTGCAGGGCGCTCCTGCGCAAGGGGTCGAAGAGCTTCGCCGTGGCGGCGCTCCTGCTCCCGTCGCGGGTGAGGGAGCCGGCGGCGGCGTTCTACGCGTTCTGTCGGGTCGCCGACGACGCGGTCGACGAGCTCGGGGACCACGCCCCGCCGTCCGCCGCCGCGGCGGCGGTCGCGGGCCTCAGGGAGCGGCTCGCGCGCGCCTGTGCGGGCAGGCCGGACGACAGCCCCGTGGACCGGGCGCTCGCCCGCGTCGTCGCCGAGCACGCGCTCCCGCGCGCGTTCCTCGAGGCGCTGCTCGACGGGTTCGCGTGGGACGCGGAGGGGCGCCGCTACGAGACGCTCTCGGAGCTGAACGCCTACGCGGCGCGCGTCGCGGGCACGGTGGGGGCGACGATGTCCACGCTCATGGGCGCGCGCGGGCCGGACGCGCTCGCGCGGGCGTGCGACCTCGGCGTCGCCATGCAGCTCACCAACGTCGCGCGCGACGTCGGAGAGGACGCCCGGCGCGGGCGCATCTACCTGCC
Organism: Sorangium sp. So ce1036; assembly: GCF_051369805.1. Lineage (NCBI taxonomy): Bacteria > Pseudomonadati > Myxococcota > Polyangiales > Polyangiaceae > Sorangium > Sorangium sp. So ce1036. The sequence continues at coordinate 8,843,189 of NZ_JBBMOX010000001.1, read as the reverse complement.
GCTCGCGTGGATGCGGGAGGCCGGGATCGAGCCGGACGCCTGGCTCGCGCGGCCCGCGTTCGACGCGCGGCTCGGGCAGATCGTGGCGCGGCTGCTCGCCGAGGCGGAGGCGCTCTACCGCCGCGCGGACGCCGGCATCCCGATGCTGCCGCGCGACTGCCGCGCCGCGATCCACGCGGCGCGGCTCATCTACGCCGACATCGGCCGCGCCGTCGCGCGCCGCGGCTTCGACTCGGTGTCGGGGCGCGCCGCGGTGTCGCCGGGCCGCAAGCTGTGGCTCGTCCTCGGGGCGCTGCTCCGCGCGTCCGCCGCGCCCGCGGACGATCGCGAGCGCGGCGCCGCGCCGCCGCTCGACGAGACCCGCTTCCTGGTGGAGGCGGCGCGATGAGGGCCGGGGAGGGCGGCGCCGAGGCGCGGGAGCTCGCCGAGGCGCGGGAGCGCGTGCGCGCGGCGGGCGGCGACGCGCTGCTCGCGCGCCTCACGCACCTGGACGGGGCTCGGGGCGCGCCGGCGCCGCGGCCGGGGCCGGCGCTCAGGGCGCCGGATCGGGGCGCGCGCGCCGACTACGACGTGGTCATCGCGGGCGGCGGGCTGTTGCTGCTGCTCGCGCCGCTGCTCGCGTCGGCCGGGCTGCGGGTCGCGGTGCTCGACCGGGCGCGCGTCGGCGCCGCGCACCGCGAGTGGAACGCCGGGACGGCCGAGCTCGAGGCGCTCTCGGCGTCGGGGCTCCTCGCGAAGGACGAGGTGGAGCGGCTCGTCGTGGCCCGCTACGTCGAGGGGCTCTGCCGCTGGCACGGCGGCGGGACGTACCCGGTCCGCGGCGCGCTCGACCACGCCATCGACGCGGCCGGGCTGCTCGCCGCCGCGCGCGCCCGGGCCGAGGCGCTGGGCGTGGCGCTGCTCGACGGGCACGCGCTCGTCGAGCACGCCGAGGGGCCGGACGCGGTGGCGCTCGCCGTGGCCGAGGCGGCGCCGGGGGCGGCAGAGGGGGCGCCCAGCGCGGCGCCGGGGGCGGCCGGCGCGAGGCCGCGCGCCCTGTCCGCGCGGCTGCTCGTCGACGCGCGGGGCGCGGCGAGCCCGTACGCGACCGCGGATCTCGTCTGCCCCACGGTCGGCGGCGTGCTCACCGGGCTCGCGGAGGGCGACGGCCCGCGGCGGATCCGGCCGGACGTCGGCGAGATCCTCGCCACCACCGAGGACGTCGAGGAGGGCCGGCAGCACGTCTGGGAGGCGTTCCCGGGGCGGCCGGGCGAGACGACGGTCTACCTCTTCTACTACGCGCGCGCCGGGGACGTCGGGCCGGGCGCGCTCCTGTCGCTCTACGCGCGGTTCTTCCGGCTCCTGCCGCGGTACAAGGAGGGCGACGCGCGGCTCGTCCGGCCGACGTTCGGGTTCATCCCCGGCTGGACGCGGCTGACGGCGGCGCCGCGCGCGCCGGGGCGGCGGGTGCGGCTCGTGGGCGACGCGGCGGCGCGGCACTCGCCGCTGACGTTCTGCGGCTTCGGCGCGAGCGTGCGCGAGCTCGCGACCACCGCCGCGGATCTGGCGCGGGCCGTGGAAGACCCGGGCGCGCCGCGCGCCGCGCGCGACGCCCCGGTGCACTCGGGCACGGGCGCGCTCGCGGCGCTCATGGCGAGGCCCGCGGGCGGCGCGCGGGCAGGGGAGATGAACGCGCTGCTCGACACGGCGTTCGCCGTGCTGCACGCGATGGGCAACGACGCGTACGCGGCGCTCTTGCGCGACGAGATGCAACCTGCGGATTTTATTAGGTTTTTGAGGGAAACGGCGGCGCGGCGGCCCGAGGTGTACCGGGAGGTCGTGCGCGCGCTCTCGCTCCGGGCTCTCGGTCGCTGGGGAGCGGGGCTCGCGAGGGAGCTCCTCCGGAGCCGCTGAGGCGCGCCGCCCGCCGCGCCACGAGGGGGCCGAGGAACAGGCCGAACGGCGGGCCCCCGGTGCTGTGGTGGACGCGGTGCGCGTCGCGGACGCGCGCGAGGTACGGGATGCGCGCGAGGCCCGAGACCGGGAGCCGCCGGTGGACGAGGCCGTCGTGGACCAGGACGTAGGCGATGCCGAAGGCCGTCATGCCGAGCCCGACGCCGAACGCGACGTCCCGCAGCGGGCCCGGCGCGCCCGCGCAGCCGTGGAGGATGAGCCCGGTCGCGACCGGGGCGTGCAGGAGCGAGAGCGCGTCGTTGCGCTCGAGGGCGCCGCGCCGCTTCTCGTGGTGGGAGCGGTGCACGCTCCAGAGGGCGCGGTGCCAGACCTTGCCGTGGAGGAGCGCGGCCCACCCCTCCATGGCGGCGAAGGCGGCGAGCGCCGTGACGACCCAGATCGCGAGCGAGAGCGTCATCGCGCGGCCTCCTCGATCGAGAGTATAGGCTCCTCCAGGGAGCCGGGGTGATTCCAGCGCGCAAGCATCGGTGGTTCAACGCGTGGTTCGCGGCGCACGCCCGCTCGCGGATCCAGGGCACGTTCGGCGCGGTGCTCGCGCGGGGGGTCGACGCGGCGCGCGCCCTCGCGGCCGAGGCGCCGCTGCTCCTCGTCACGAACCACGTGTCGTGGTGGGATCCGCTGGTCATCCTGCACGCGTCGCAGCACCTGCTCGGCGTCGACGGCCACGCCATGATGGCCGCGGACAACCTCCGCAGGCTGCCGTTCTTCGCGCTGGTCGGGGCGTTCGGCGTCGATCTCGACGAGCCCTCGGACGGCTCGGCCGCGATCCGGTACGCCGCGCGCCTGCTCGATCGGCCCGGCCGCGCGGTGTGGATCTTCCCCCAGGGGCGGGAGCGCCCCTCGGACGAGCGGCCGCTCGGCTTCCGCGCCGGCGCGGCCCAGATCGCGCGCGTGGCGCGGCGGGCCGCGGTGCTGCCCGTCGCGCTGCGGTACGAGCTCGCCGGGGAGGAGCGGCCGCGGCTGTACCTGTCGATCGGCGAGCCGGTGCCCGCGGCGCGCGACGTCGAGGCGGCGCGCGCCGCCCAGGAGCGCGCGGTGACCGCGGAGCTCGATCGCATCCACCGCGCGATCGGCAGGGCGGCCGACGCGCAGGGGCCGCCCCTCGACGTCGACGGCTTCCGGTGGGTGCACCGGGCGGAGCCCTCGGTCGTGGGGCGGGCGGCGGAGCGGCTCCTGGCTCACTGGACGAGGCCGCGCGCGCCGCTCACGCCTCGGCTTCCCGGAGGAGGCCGCGGCGATCGATCGTGAACCGGCCGCTCCGCCAGACGACGGTGCGGGTCGACAGCGCCCGGAGGAAGGCCGCGCCGAGGACGAGGTCGGCGAGCCACGCGTCGGCGGCCGCGGAGAGGAGCGTGGCGCGCCGGCCGGCGACGCGCGCGGCGAGCGCGGCGACCGCGACGCGGCTCGGGACGGCGATCGCGACGGCGAGCAGCGCCGGCGCCGCGGCGACCGGGGCCGAGAGCGCGGCGAGCGCGGCGATGAGCGGCGTCGCGAAGAAGAGCGCGGGGTAGCTCGCGAGGAGCGCGGGGCGCTGCGCGCGGATGACGGTGATCCAGCGCGCGTAGCGGGCGATCACGTCGCGGAGGCTCCGGCCCGAGGCGAGCGAGCGCGCGACGAGCGGCGCCGCGCCGACGGCCCCGCGCCGGGCGAGGATGCGGCGCGAGAGCTCCATGTCCTCGCCGAGGTGCGCGGTCAGCGCCGCGAACCCGCCCGCGCCGGCGAGCGCGCCGGCCCGGACGGCGAAGAGCTTGCCGACGAGCCCGCGCGGATCGAGCCCCGCGAGCAGGGGGAAGGCGTGGAGCGAGCCGCCGAGCACCGCGGCCGAGGCGCGGTCGCCGAGCGAGCCCGCCTCCGCGACCTCGACGGGCGGCGCCCACACCGCGTCGAGCGGCGCGGGGCGCGCGCGGTCGGAGAGCGGGGCGACGAGGGCGTCGAGGTCCACGCCCTCGAGGTCGACGTCGCTGTCCGCGACGAGGACGACGTCGAACGGCGCGGTCTGCCGGGCGATGACGGCGGCGAGCTGGCCCGCCTTGCGGTTCGGGCCGGCGGGCGCGGTGAGCGCGACCTCGGCGGGGATCCCGGAGGCGCGGAGCGCGTCGGCCGCGGCCGACGCGGCCGGCAGGGCGCCGTCGCCCGCGTCCGCCACCGCGAGGACGCACCGCGCGGCGGCGGACAGCCGGGCCCGGGCGAGCGAGCCGAGGGCCCTCGCGAGGTGAGGCTCGTGGCCGGCGCAGGGGCGCACGACGAGGACGCGGAGGCCGCCGGCCGCGGGCGACGGCGAGGCGGCCGCGGGCGACGGCGCGCCCGCCCCGCGCCGTACGGCGCGGCGGGCGGCCTCGGCGGAGACGCTCGCGACGACGAGCGCCCAGGCGAGGGGCAGGTGGGCGGCGGCGTGGAGCAGCGCGCTCACGCCGCCCTCCGCATGCGGAAGGGCAGGAGGAGCTGCACCCACGGGCTGGCGAAGCGGTCGAGCGACAGCGCCTCGTGGACGACCGTCGCCGGCGCGCCGCCGAACGTGGCCGCCGCCAGGGAGCGCGCGTAGAACGGCGTGTCCTCGTACGCGCGGAGGAGCCGCGGCGTGGAGCCCGGGTCGGCCGCGATGTGCCGCTCGAGGCCCCAGCGCGTGTCGCCGAGCGGCCGCGGCGCGAGCGGCGGGAGGTCGCGCGCGCCGCCGCCCGCGTCGAACGCGCGCCCGAACAGGAGGCGCGTGCCGTCGCGGCGCCGGACGTCGTAGGTGAGGGCGATCCCGTCGGCCCCGACCGCGCGCGACCAGGTCCAGCGCTCGAAGGCGCGCTCGAGCGGCTCGTCGCCCGCGTTCGTGTCGAGGTAGGCGCTGCCCGTGAAGCGCAGCGACGGGTGCGTGAGCTCGACCTCGGCGCGCGCGATCGGCGCGACGGGCGCCCAGCGGTGCCGCCCGCGCCCGTCGAGCGCGATCTCGGCCGGGGCGCCGGCCGCGCCCGGCGCTGGCGCGGCCGGGCGGAGGCGCACCGCCCCGGAGAGCCGCGACGGGAGGGGCGCGGTGATCTCGTCGAAGGCGACGCGGAGCTCGCCCCCGGACCACTCCATCAGGCTCGGGCCGATGGCGAGCGACCGCGGCGACCGGAGCACGGCGCGCCGCGGCCGCTCGGTGAACGCCCAGCGATCGGCGCGCGGCCCGTACAGCGCCACGTTCATCGAGCAGTGCATGAGCGGGTCCGCGGCGCCGCGCGCCCGGGCCCTCGCGTAGTACGGCGAGAAGACGCTCCCGAGCAGCGCGATGATCGTGATCGCGCTCCTCCGATCGTCGCTCACCGCGTCCAGGTACCACCAGGCGTAGCCGCCGCTCGGGATCTCGAGGTCGAAGCGAGGTCCTCCATCACGCTCTCCGCCGCGAGCCGGCCGCTCAGCGCCGCCATCGGCACCCCCGCGCCCGGGTGCACGCTCCCGCCCGCGAAGTACAGCCCCGGGAGCTTCGAGCGCGACCCCGGGCGCGAGAACGGGGAGGTCCACCCGTGGGACGCCGGCCCGTACAGCGCGCCCCCCGTCGCCGGGAACATCCGCTCGAAGTCCGCCGGCGTGGTCACCACGAGGGAAGGGCCCGCGCTCCTCAGCGAGAGGCCGAACCGCTGCAGTTGATGGAACACGCGCTGCTCGCATTCGTGGATCTCCGTGGATGAGGGGGTGTGGATATCACCGGTCGCGGGGGCGTTGACGATGAAGAACAGGCGCTCCCCCGCGCGCGCCCCCGAGGCGCCCGCGCCCGGCCCGGGCCCGGCCGCGCCGGGCTCCGGCGAGGGCCCGGGCCCGGCCGCGCCGGGCTCCGGCGAGGGCTCGTCCCAGCGGTCCTCGGCGCAGGCGTAGATCGTCGCGTCGCGCGGCACGGCGCCGCGCTCGAACAGGTCGCGGAACTCGGCCTCGTAGTCCGACGAGAAGAACACGTTGTGCCGGACGAGGGGGAAGCCGCTCACCTCGGCGACCAGCGCGAAGGTCATGGCCGAGAGCGAGCGCGGGGCGTCGCCCGGCGCCTTGCGGGCGGCGCGCTGGCCGAACAGGCCGCTCCGGAGGGCCGCCGGGTCGGCGTTCATCACGATCGCGTCCGCCGCGAGGCGCTCGCCGCCCTCGAGCACGACGCCGGTCGCGCGGCCGCGGCCCTCCTCGATGGCGGCGACGCGCGCGCCGCAGCGGAGGGTCGCCCCGGCGCGGGTCGCGGCCGCGGCGAGCGCCTCGGCCACCCGGTACATGCCGCCCTGGGGGAGCCAGACGCCCTCGCGCTCCACGTGCGCGATCACGCTCAGCGTCGCCGGCGCGAGGTACGGCGACGAGCCGCAGTAGGTGGCGTACCGCCCGAAAAGCTGCCGCAGACGCGCGTCCGCGAAGAAATCCCCGAGCGCCCGGTGGAGCGTGCGGTGCCCGTCGATCTTCATCAGCCCGCTGACGCCCAGGCTGCCCGCCGCGCTCAGGATCGTCCTCAAGGTGGGCCGCTCCGCGCGGAGGAACGGCCGCTCCACCGTGTCGAAGATGTCGCGCGCGTACCGGCAGAACCTCCGGTATCCGTCCGCCTCCCGCGGCCCCGCCAGCGCGCCGATCGCGTCCGCGGTGCGCCCCTCGTCCGCGAAGAGATCGAGCCGCGAGCCGTCGGGCCACGCGTGGCGCGCGAGCGTCTCCGCCGGCCGGAGCGGCACCTGGTCCTCGAAGCAGAGCCCGAGCGACGCGAAGAGCTCGTCGAAGACCCACCGCATGGTGAGCACCGTCGGCCCCACGTCGATGGGGCGCCCCCCGAGCGTCACCTCGCGCATCTTTCCGCCGACGCGCGCCCCCCGCTCGAGTAGCACGACGTCGAGCCCGCGCGACGCAAGGAGCGCCGCCGCGGTCAGCCCGCCGATGCCCCCGCCGATCACCACGACGCGCCCGCTTCGGTCCGCCATGGGCCCGGAGTGTACTCCCGGAGGGTCTATTGTCCATGGTTTGTTTAACCATGATCAAACCATTGACATGCTCACGGGGATCGCCGAAGCTGGCGCGATGGACCCCGAGCGTCGGAATGAGCGTCGGATCGAGCGTCGGATCGAGCGTCGGATCGAGCGCACCCTGCTCGTCGCGATGGAGTCGCTCTCCTCCCCTGCGTCGCCGCCCGGGCTCGTCGCGGCGACGCGCCACGCCGTCTTCCCTGGAGGCGCCCGCATCCGGCCGCGGCTCTGCCTGGCGGTCGCCTCGGCGTACGGCGATCCCGCGCCGGAGGTCGCCGACGCCGCGGCGGCGGCGATCGAGCTCATCCACTGCGCCTCCCTGGTGCATGACGATCTGCCCTGCTTCGACGACGCGCCGGTCCGGCGAGGGCAGCCCTCGGTCCACCGCGCGTTCGGCGAGCCGATCGCCGTGCTCGCCGGCGACCAGCTCATCGTGCTCGCCTTCGATGCGCTCGCGCGCGGCGCGTTCCAGGCGGTGGCGAGCGGGGTCGCGGACGCGCGGCGGGCGAGCCGGTTCTTCGAGGTGTTCGCGGCCGGCGTCGGGATGCCGCAGGGGATCATCGCGGGGCAGGCGTGGGAATCGGAGGCGAAGGTCCCGCTCTCCGCCTACCGCCGCGCGAAGACGGGCGCGCTCTTCGAGGCGGCGGCGGTCCTCGGCGCGCTGTCCGCGGGCCAGGACGGGGCCGGCTGGGGGGTCCTCGGGCAGCGCATCGGCGAGGCGTACCAGGTGGCGGACGACGTGCTGGACCTGATCGGCGAGCCGGAGGACATGGGCAAGCCGGCCGGCCGCGACGGAGCGCTCGGTCGGCCGAACGCGGCGCTGGAGCTCGGCATCCCGGGGGCGGCCCGGCTGCTCCAGCGGCTCATCCAGGACGCGCTCGACGCAGTTCCGCCGTGCCCGGGAGCCGATCACGTCCGTTCCTGGGCCGTCGAGCTCGGTGACTGGCTCCTCCGCGTCTGCCGCGGGCGGGCGGCGGCGATCCCGACCACGAGCTCCGTGTAGCTGGAGGGAGCGGGCGCGACTCGGGGGCTGCGGCTTCGTCGATTTTCATCCCCACGGACAGCGGTCCGTCCCTCCGCGCGGACAGCCTATCGAGGGCTGCGGAGCGTGAGGGGGATCGAGCGTGGGCTCATGATGCCCGTCCAAGGCTGATGACATCATGAAAGAGCAGCTCTGTCGGCCTCGCAGCGTGACGTCGGGTGGATCGCCCGGACCACCTCGGGAATCCCCGGAAGCGTCGTCGAGCTGCGATAGAGGTCCTGTGCCCTGGCTCGACGATCTCGCTTCAAGGTGGCATTCTCGACGGGCCTGTCCGCTCCTGTCGCGGTGGGCGTGGGGCGGTGATGCGGCGCTGCGGCGCTGCGCCCGCGTCGGGTCAGTTCGACTGTGTCGTGATCCGCGAACAGGGGGATTCGGGATGAGGGCGACCCGGGAGCAGCACGCCACCATCGTTTCTCGCAAGCTCGAGGCCGACAGCCCAGGAGGGATGCGCGAGGCGATCTCCTCCGTCGAGCAGCTCGCGCGCGTGGCGCGCGGCCGCCTCAGGGACCGGGTGGTGGACGTCGGCTCGACGAGCGCGGGGCGCCGGGGCGCGCCGAGGAGCGCGGGCTTCGCTCGCCCGAGCGCCGTGCCGCTCCAGGTGTCGCGGGCGCTGCTCGACCGGCACCAGCTCGCGGCCCACGCGCTCGCCCACCTCCACGCGGAGATCGAGGCCTGCCGCGCGCTCGCCACCTGGGCGTACGAGGTCGGCGACGGCCCGGCCCGCGCCGTCGCCGAGGCGAACGCCGCGACGGCGCTCCTGTCGCTCCGCGGCGGCGTCGACCTCGGCGGCGGCGAGATCGCGCCGCTCGGCGAGCTCGAGCTCCACGACGACGAGATCGCCAAGGCCATCGGCCACCCCGCCGTCGCGGCGTGGGCGCGCGACGCGGGCTCGGGCGCCGCCGTCGCCGCGCTCGCGCGCCTCGCCGCCGAGCAGGGCATCCCCGGCAAGGGCGGCGCGGAGGACGAGCGCATCGGCTGGATCCGGCACAACATGCGCGACTTCGTCGAGCGCCTCGTCGAGCCGCTCGCCCCCGAGATCCACCGGCGCAACGGGCTCATCCCCGAGTCGGTCATCCGCCGCATGGGCGACTTCGGCGTGTTCCGGCTGGCCATCGCGCCCGAGCACGGCGGCGACGGGCTCGGCACGGGCGCCATGGCCGCCGCCGTCGAGGAGCTCGCGCGCGGCGCGCTCGGCTTCGGCGTGCTCGCCATGACCGCCTCCATCGGGGCCGACCTGCTCGCCCGCTCCGGCACCGACCTGCAGCGGAGGACCTGGCTGCCCCGCCTCGCCGCCGGCGAGGCGCGCTGCGCCCTCGCGCTCTCCGAGCCCTCGTACGGCTCGGACCTCGCGCGCGCCGCGGCCCGCGCCGAGCGCCAGGCCGACGGCAGCTATGTCCTCACCGGCAAGAAGGCGTGGGTCACCGGCGCGTCCCGCGCCGACCTCGTGCTCACCCTCGCCAGGACCACGGCGCCGAGCGGGCAGGGGGCGCAGCCGCTCGGGCCGAGCCTCTTCGCGGTCGCCAAGCGGCGCGGGGCGCCGGGCGAGGACTTCCCGGACGAGGGGCTCGGCGGCGTCGAGGTGAGGGCGCTCGGGCAGCGGGGCATGGGCCACTACGAGCTCCGGATCGACGGGCTGCACGTCGGCCGCGAGGCCCTGCTCGGCGAGCGCGAGGGCGAGGGGATCGCCCAGCTCCACCGGGCGCTCGCGGTCGGCCGCGTCCACGCGGCGGCGTGCGGGGTCGGCGTGGCGCAGTCCGCCCTGGAGAGCGCGCTCGGGCACGCGAAGGCGCGCGTGCAGTTCGGGGCGCCGCTCCTCGCCTTCCCGCGCGTCGCGCACCGGCTCGGGGGCCTCATCGCCCGGGTCGCCGCCGCCCGGCAGCTCACGCGCGCCGCCGCGCAGGCGGCGGACGCGGGGCGGCCGTGCGAGCTCACGTCGGCCATGGCGCACCTCTTCTCGGCCCGCGTGGCCTGGGACGCCGCCGACGCCTGCGTGCAGGTCCACGGGGCGAACGGCTACGCCGACGGCTCGCTCCCGGCGCGCCTCCTGGTCGACGCCCGCAGCCTCGCCATCCACATGGGCACGCGCGAGGTGCTGGCGCAGAGCATCGCGCGCGCCCTGCTCGAGGGGGCGCTCCCCTGAGCGCGCCCGGCGCGGGGGCTGTCGCCCGCGGAGCGCGTGTGCCATGCTCGCGCCGCGCGATGATCCGCTCCCCTCGCTACGGTCGCAAGCTCGACGATTTCACGATCGGCGCGGTGTACGCCCACCCGTGGGACGTCACCGTGGACGAGGGGATGCTCGCCCTCTTCGCGGCCTCGTTCCAGGACGCGCTCCCGACCTACGCGAGCCGCGTCGCGGCCAGGTCCGTGGGGCTCAGGGACCGGCCGGTGAACCCGCTCTTGCTCCTCAACCTCGGGATCTCCTTCAGCGTCCACGACGTGAGCGAGCAGGCGATCGCGCACCTCGCCTACATCGACGTCCGGTTTCCGCACGCCTGTTACCCGGGCGACACGCTGCGCGCGAGCTCGATGGTCATCGGCAAGAAGCCGGTGTCCACGGGCGACAAGGGCGTCGTGCACGTCCGGACGCAGGTCGTGAACCAGGACGGGCTGCTCGTCTGCTCCTTCGAGCGCAAGGCGCTCGTGCCCCCCGGCCGCGTCGCGGAGCGCCCCGCGGACGCGCCGCACGACGTCGTGCAGCCGGACGCGCCGCCGGGGCGCCTCCCGAAGGAGCTCGAGGGCCCGCTGCCGCCGCCGTCGCGCCGCGGCGGCTTCGCCAGGTTCTGGGAAGATTTCGAGGTGGGCGACGTGTTCACCCACGAGGTCGGCCGGACCGTCGGCGACAGCGAGCACATGCAGCTCGCCACGCTCCTCCGGAACTCCCACCCGCTGCACCTCGACGAGCAGTACTGCCGCACGAGCTCCTTCGCGAAGACGCGGGTCGTCCACGGCGGGCTCGTCCTCTCCTGGGCGCTCGCCCTCTCGAGCCGGGACACGGCCGGCAGCGCCGTCTGGGACCTCGGCCTCGACGACGGGGCCCACCCGAGCGGCGTGCTCGCGGGCGACACGCTCTTCGCCGCGTCGAAGGTCGTCGCCCGAGGCGAGGCGGGCCCGGGCGCGGGGAGCGTCACCTTCCGGATCGTCGGCGTGAAGAACACCCCCCCGCGGGCGCTGATCGGGCAAGGCGCGGACCTGTTCACCCCCGAGCTCGGCAAGACTGACGGCCGGGTCAGGGAGAAGGTCGTGGAGATCACGAGGACGTTGCTCGTGCGGCGGCGAGGGTGAGCTCGCGGGCGGCGGGCACGGGCTCCACAGCGAGGGCGCAGGGCGAGGCGATGCTCAAGATCAAGAAGATCGATCACGTGGCGGTGGCGGTGGCGGACGTCGACGAGGCGCTCGCGCGGTACGAGCGGCTGCTCGGCGTGGAGGGGCGCGCGCGGGAGGTCGTGGCGTCGCAGAAGACCGAGGTCGCGCTGCTGCCGCTCGGGGAGACGTGCATCGAGCTCATCTCGCCGAAGGGCAACGAGGGGCTCGCGCGGTTCCTCGAGAAGCGGGGGCCGGGGCTCCACCACATCGCCATCGAGGTCGAGGGCATCGAGGCGGCGCTCGCCGCGCTGAATGCGCTCGGCGTGCCGCTCATCGACGAGGCGCCGCGGATCGGCGCGCGGGGCCACAAGGTGGCGTTCCTGCACCCGAAGGCGACGGGGGGCGTGCTCGTCGAGCTGGTCGAGGCGAGCGCGCCCGCGGGGGGCTCGGGCGGCCCCTGAGGGCGCTGCGCGCCGCCGGCGTCACCGGAGCCGCGCCGCCGGCGTCACCGGAGCCGCGCCGCCGGCATCACAGAAGAGGAGTCCCCCGCGCGGCCCGGCGCGGCATACAATGCGGGGCCATGAGCACCGCCGCGGCGCAGCCGGGACCGGGAGGGCCATGAGCTCGGGGGCGAGCCAGGAGCTCGACGCCCTCCGCGCCCGCGTCGCCGAGCTCGAGCGGGAGCTGTCGCGCGTCCGCGCGTCCGGCCAGCTCGCCCCCGGCGCGCGCGGGCCCGCGCCGGGGGCGGCTCCGGCCAGCGCGCCGGGCGCGTCGCTCGCGGGCTGGGAGGCGCGGCTCGACGAGGGCGAGCAGGCGGCGCAGGTGGGCAACTGGATCTGGGAGGTCGACCAGGACAAGCTCGTCTGGTCGAGGCAGCTCTACCGGATCCTGGGCCGCGATCCCGCGAAGGACACGCCGTCGACCGAGGCCTTCCTGCAGGCGGTCCACCCCGACGACCGGGAGCGGATGCGCGCCGGCCTCGCGCTCGCCCTGGAGATCGGTGACGCGGCGGGCACCATCGCGTTCCGCGTGCTCCACAGGGACGGCGCGGCGCGGGAGTGCCTCCTGAGCAGCCTGCCCATCGTCGACGGGGCAGGCCCGCCGACCCGGTACGTCGGCGCCGTCGTCGACCTCACCGAGCGCCGGCGCGCCGAGCAGGAGCTCCGCCGCAGCGAGCGCATGCTGAACGAGGCGCAGCGCATCGCGCGCGTGGGCAGCTGGTTCTACGACCTCGCGTCGCGGACCATCCGCTGGTCCGAGGAGCTCTTCCACATCCTCGGCGTCGACCCCGAGGCGCGCCCGACGTTCGAGCTCTTCTCGAGCCTCATCCACCCCGAGGATCGCCACCGGGTCTTCGGCGGCGCCGAGTGCGCGTCGCCGCTCGGCATCGCGAGCCCCGTCGAGTGCCGGGTCGTGCGCGCCCGCGACGGCGAGCTGCGGCATGTGCAGATGGCGGCGCAGCTCCTCACGGACGAGGACGGGGCGATCTCCGGGCTGGTCGGCACGAGCCTCGACATCACCGAGCGCCGGCGCCTGGAGGAGCAGCTCCTGCACAGCCAGAAGCTCGAGGCGATCGGCCGCCTGGCGGGCGGGGTCGCGCACGACTTCAACAACATGCTCACCGCGATCTTCGGGCACAGGGAGCTCGCGGTGCGCAAGGTGCCGCCGGGGTCGCCCGTCTTCGAGCACCTCGCGCAGATCGGCACCGCCGCGGAGCGCGCCGCGGCGCTGACGCGGCAGCTGCTCGCCTTCGCCCGCAAGCAGATCATCCAGCCGACCGTGCTCGATCCGAACGCGCTGCTCCTCGGGGTGGAGCCGCTCCTTCGCCCGCTCGTCGGCGAGGGCGTGGAGCTCGACGTGCTGCCGGGGAGCCACGTCTGGCCCATCCGCATCGATCGGGGGCAGTTCGAGCAGCTGCTCATGAACCTGGCCGTGAACGCGCGCGACGCCATGCCCGGCGGCGGCCGGCTGACCATCGAGACCGCGAACGCCAGCTTCGGCGTGGACGACGCGGAGCGCAGGCCGGAGGTGGAGCCCGGGGACTACGTGCGGCTCACGGTCACCGACACCGGCCAGGGGATGGAGGACGCGATCCAGGGCTACGTGTTCGAGCCGTTCTTCACGACCAAGGAGCCGGGCAAGGGCTCGGGGCTCGGGCTCGCGACGTGCCACGGCATCGTGAAGCAGCACGGCGGCCACATCTGGTTCTCCAGCGGCGCCGGCGTGGGGACGCGCTTCTCGATCTGCTTCCCGCGCGTGCGCGGCGCGCCGAGCGAGCTGCCGCCGAAGGCGGCCTCCGCCGCCGCCGGCGGGAGCGAGACCGTGCTCATCACGGAGGACGAGGCGCAGGTGCGCGATCTCTGCGTCGCCGCGCTGCGCTCGTTCGGCTACACGGTCCTCGCGGCGCGCAGCGGCAAGGAGGCGATCGCCCTCGCGGCCGCCGCTCCCGGCGCCATCCACCTGCTCGTGACCGACGTGATCCTGCCGGACATGCGCGGCCACGAGGTCGCCGCGGCGCTCGCCCGCGCGCGCGGCCCGCTGCCCGTCCTCTACGTCTCGGGCCACGCGGAGGACGCCACCGTCCGGAGCGACGTGCTGGATGGGTCCGCCCATTACCTCCCCAAGCCCTACACGCCCACACAGCTCGCGAAGGCCGTGCGCGCGGTGCTCGACGCCTCCGCGCTCTGTGCCTGGGCCCCGGGCACCTGCGACGGGTCGGCGCCGGCCACGGTCGCCGAGCGCCTGCCGTGAAGGGGCCCTCGCGCGGCCGGGGCCTCCCCTCCGATCCAGGCGCCGGGGTCCGAGAGGGTGGTAGCCGGGCGGACAGCGCGCGGCCGTCTACGACGCTCCGGGCTGGCCCCAGCCCCGGGGGTGCATCTATCCTGGACGGGCGGTTTCCGCGATGAAGATCCGGGGCTCAGCGCTCATCCACGCGAGGACCTATCTGCGGACGCGGTGGGGGAGCCAGGCCATGTCCATCCTGGACTCCAAGCTGCCCGCGGACGTCCGCGCGGTCTTCGCCTCGCCCGACCTCGTGCCGCACAGCTGGTACCCCGTCGCGGTCTGGAACGTCGTCGCGGACGAGATCTCGCGGTGGCCCAACCGGAGCGGCGTCGTGCGCGATCTCGTGGCCTACGTGGCGGAGCAGGACCTGACGCTCGCGCACAAGGTGCTCCTCAAGCTCGGCACCCCCGCGCTCGTCATGCGGCAGGCGGGCGTGATGTGGGGCATGTATTTCAACGGGGGTCGGCTCGCCCCCCTGGACGAGGGGGAGCGGTTCTTCCGCCTGATCCTCTATCTCGGCGTCGATCCCCAGTCCGACCCGGGGCGCCAGACCTGCAAGGAGGCGGTCCCGGCGTGGCAGGAGACCGCGCTCCGGCTCTCGGGGGCGCGGGGCGGGCAGAGCCTCCACACCAAGTGCCGCTTCGAGGGGCACCCCACCTGCGAGTACGAGATCCGCTGGCTCCGTTGAAGGGAGCGGTGGTCGCCCGCTTCGGATACGGGCCCACCTCGACGTTTTCGGTGCTCGGCGTACGTGAGTACGCCTGCGCGCCGAAAACGCCGATCTGGGCCCGTCTCCTGTGCGGGCGACCGCCGCTCCGTGGCGCATGGAGAGGCGGAAATCTGCACGACTGCGGGAAGTTGCCCCGGATCAGCGGAAGAACCGCCATGGCGCCAAGGCCGCCAAGAGGAGAGGGGGAGGGCCGTCCCAGCATTTCCCCCTCCTACTCCCCTTATTTCTTGGCGCCCTTGGCGGCTTGGCGGTTCGCTTTCCAGGCCGACTTCCCGCAGTAGCGCTAGAGCTTGGTGCAGAACGCGAACAGGTTCACTTGTGCTTCCTCGGAGCGGATCTCCACGGGCGCGCTCCCGAACTTCGAGCGGGCGAAGAGCGCCCTGAGATCGTCGGCGCTGCGGTGGATGAGCTCCCACTCGAGGACGTGATCCATGAACGCCTTGCTCGGGTTGCTCACCCCGAAATTGCCCACGATCGCGACGCCCCCGGGCAGGAGCTTGTCGTACATGCAGTTGATGACGCTCACCACGAGGTCGTCCCGGAGATAGTCCGTGAGCCCGATGCTGTAGATCATGTGCTGGGGCTTGAGCACCGTCCTGCCGCGGCCGTGCGCCAGCCGCACCACGTTGTCCTGGGCGAAGCTGAATCGGTCCATCACGCCGAGCTTGTCGGCGATGTCGGCGGCGTAGGCGAGCGCCTGGTTGTCGATATCGATGCACGTGGCCTTGACGTCGGGCGGCTCGCCGCCCTCCGCGAACAGGTCGAACAGCTCCCGGGCGGGGCCGCTCGCCAGGCTGGTCACGAGGAGCGGCCCGGACGTGTGCGCGCGGCACGCCTCCCGGATCGCGCGGCACATGAGGCCCCGCCGGTTCTTGACGGCGCGGCACGCCTCGAGCTCGAGCCCCCACTGGTCGATGAAGCGGCCGAGGCGGCCGTCGCCCGCGGGCTCGTTGTTGTACATCATCTCGATGGTGTAGAAATCGCCCGCGTATCCGCGCGGCTTCGTGTAACACCGGTCGACGGTGCGGCTCAGCATGAAGAGCGAGAAGGTCTCGCGGAAGACGTAGGCGCCAATGCCCTTCTCGAGGTGGCGCTCGCGCTCGATGTGCTCGCGCAGCGCCGACACGATGGTCTGGCACGCGGCGCTCACCTTCTCCTGGGTCTCCGCCTCCGGGTACTTGCCCTCCTTCACCATCCTGTCGGCGAGCATCATCTCGAATTTGAACTGCTCCACCGTGTCGATGAGCTTCGGCGGGATGTTGTTCGTGCCGGCCTGGCCCGTCCTCGCGGCGTGGAAGCGGTTGACCTGCGGCACGTCCTCGACGAGGAGCGGGGGCAGCATCGCCGTGTTCTCGCGGAGGCGCTGGGCGAGCATGATCGCGAGCGACTGATAGAACCGCGCCGCGAGGCCGGGGACGGAGGCGAGGAGCGAGTGCACATACGGGCCCTCGATGACGTCGAGCGTGCTCTCCTCGCGGGCGACGACGGAGGCGCTCGCGGCGGCGCTCTCGAGGAACGACATCTCGCCGAAGACGGCGCCGGGCCCGAGCTGGCGCAGGGCCACGCCGCGCCCGAGGTGGGCGACCTCCACCCCGACAAGGCCGCTGCGCACGATGAAGATGCCCTGCCTGCGCGAGCCCTCCTCGAGGATCTGCTCGCCTGGTCGGTACGTGACGCAGGTCGACTTCTCCAGCAGCAAGCGCTCGTCATCCTGGGTCAAGAACTCGAAACCTGTTGTCATGATGCCTCCCGACCACCGTGGGCCCCGCGCGCCGCGGAGAACCGGGTTCCACCCCCCGCCGCGGCGACACGACGTCCACGCGTGGCCCCTTCTACCACGACGCATCTCGTGCTCGCTGCGGCATGGCGGCCCCTCCGGCCGCCCGGCGCGCCCCGCGGCGCTCGTCGCGGGGGCGCGCTCCGTTCACCGCGTCACGGCGGGCCGCAGGCCGCGAGGCCCCCGTCCCCGGCGAGCAGCAGCACGCAGGCGCGGAGCACATCCATGCCGGCGTAGCCGTCCGACGGACAGGCCGCCCTGGGCGCGCCGGGCAAGAGGTCGATGTCCGTCGCGGCGTCGCGCCCGGCGAGCCGGAGGCGCGCGCCCGGGAGGACGGGGACGGTGTGCCTGCCCGAGGCGGCGTAGGCGCTCCTGCCCCCGCGCGCCCGGGGCGAGAGCGCCTTCCCCGCCGGCGAGGCGGCGAAGAGCGAGCTGTGGGACGCGCCCGAGTCGACCTTCAAGGTGACCTCGATCCCCTCGACGCTCGCCCTCGCGGTGAGCTCGCGCCCCTGGCTCGGGCCGCTGCAATCGCCGAGCTCGATGACCGCGGCCTCCCCGAACCGCGCCCGGAGCGCGCGGGCGGCCTCGTCGCGCGGCGCCTCGGTCATCCGGCCGTCGCGCAGGTCGAGCACGACGGCGCGGCCCGGCGAGGGGAGGAGCTGCGGGGCGAGGAAGCCGCCGATCCCGAGGCGGCGCAGGACGTCGGGCACGGGGACGACGAGCAGCACGGGCGCGTCGATCGGCCCCCACCCGGAGAGCGCGACGCGCGCGTGGTCGATCCGGGAGAGCGGCACGGGCCGGCCCGCGTGGTCGACGCCGACGTCGCCGGCGGTCGAGAGCGGCAGCCCGAGCTCGTCGGCGAGCCAGCGGGCGAGCACGTGGTGCGTGGCGCCGGTGTCGACGACGAGCGTGGCCGGCTGGTCGGCGATGACGGCGTCGAGGAGCGGGGAGGGGAAGGGGCGCTCGTCGAGCTCGAACCGGAGGCTCGCCTCGCGCGGCGCGGCGCGGGCCGGCCCTCCCGGAGGCGGCCCGGAGCGCGGCGCGGGCCCGTCCGCGAGGTGCGGCGAGGCCGGCGCGGCCCGAGCCGGGCCCGCCTCGGCGCAGCCGGCCGCCGCGAGCGCGAGCATCGCGAGCCGGCAGAGGGAGGTCGAGAGCGCGAGGCCGGCCCGCGCGCGAGCGCGCCGCGCGCGCATCACCGGCGCTCGGCGGGGCGCGGGGAGCGACAGGCCGGGTGCCGCGTCTCGCCGCCGCGCAGTCCTTTCCCCGGAGAGAAGGAGAGTCTCTGGGCGACCGTCATCCAGGCCATCATCGGCCGGCGGCCGACCCCGGTCAAGCGGCCTCGACCGATGATCCGGAGCGTGCTGGGCTGCCGCCGCGGGCCGGAGCGCGCCGGAAAATGTGCCCGTACCACAAGGAGGGATCGCGGCGCGCTCGGCACGCCCTCGTGTCGTGTCCGTCGTGTTGGGCCTGTCCCGGGGGTGTACGGCCCAGCGCGTGTCATCTCCCCGGTTGTCAGCCTGCTCGTCCGGCCCCAGGGTTCGCGGAGGAGAGGGCCATCGCATGATCCCCCGCGTCATCGATCGGCTCGAAATGGGCGAAGAGATCGGAAGTCTCCTGGATGTCTCGGAGCCTCACGTACTCGGCAGCTTCGCTGAACCGCTTCCAGAGCTCGAGGACAGCGGGGTTCGAGTGCGCCCGGTCCACGGCCTCCTTCGACACCCACTCGAACAGCTCGACGAGGGTGCCGTCGGACGCGCGCATCACGATGGACGTGCGCTCGGTCGCGAGCCCCTCGCCCCGGAGGATCGGCAGGTGATCGCGCACCGCGGCGAGCAGCTCGGCGCCCTTGCCCGGCTTCGGCCGGTAACATGCAATGACGAGATATCCCATGGCGCGCGATTCTCGCCGGCGCGGATCCATCGCGCAAGCAGCGAGCCGGGAGGGGCGCCCTCGCGCCGTTCACGGCGATCGCGCCGCGTCCAGCCGGCGCTCCACCTCGGCGCGCGTCGGATAGGACGGCTGGCACCCCTCGCGCTCGACCGAGAGGCCCGCCGCCGCGATCGCGCGCCGCAGCGCGGCCCCGAGCTCCATCCCGGCGGCGAGCCCCGCGGCGAGCACGCCCGTGAGCGCGTCCCCCGCGCCCGTCGTGTCCACGGCGCGGGCGGGCAGCGCGGGGAGCGCCTCGCCCGAGGGCAGCATCACCGCCCCGCGCGCGCCCCGCGTGAGCACCACCCGCTCGGGCAGGCGATCGCGCAGCGCCTCGTGCTCGAGCTCGTTGACGACGGCCAGATCGAACTGGCCGACGAGCGCGGGATCGATCGCGTTCACGGGCGACGGATTGCAGATCGACAGCGCGCCGTCGGCCCGCGCGGCCGAGAGCACGCCGGCGATCGCCTCGGTCGGGATCTCGCCCTGGCAGAGCCAGACCGAGGCCCCGCACGGCGAGGGCGGCGCGACGAGCGCGTTGGCGCCGGGGAGGGCGAGGATCTGGTTCTCCCCGGCCTCATCGACGCAGATCAAGGCCACGCCCGTCGTCACGCCGCCGTGGACCACCACGGCGGACTGGTCCACGCCGTCGGCGGCGAGCGCGGCCGCGCAGAGCGCGCCGTGGGCGTCGTCGCCGCGCGCGCCCACGAGCCGCACGCGGGCGCCCATGCGCGCCGCCGCGACCGCCTGGTTCGCGCCCTTGCCGCCGGGCGCGGTGAGAAAGCGGCGGCCCAGCACGGATTCGCCCGGACGCGGCAGCCTCGGGCCATAACCGATGAGGTCGGCGGTGATCGAGCCGCAGATCGCGAGCAGCCCCATCCCCGCCGCATACCACGAATGCGGCGGCGCTCACGCGTTTTGGCCAAGGAGGCCCCGTATGCCCGAGGTGTCAGAGGGTCACGAATCCAGCGCCCTGTTCCTCGCCGCCTGGAAGCACTTCAGCCGTGGCCTCCCCGCCCGCCGTATCGAGGACCTCGACGGGGTCTCCCTCATCCTCACGGGGACGCAGATGGCCTTGCTCAACGTCGCCGCGCTCTCCTCGGCGGCGCGCGACCGCGGCGATCTCGAGCGCCGGGCGCGCGCCGCCGTCGAGCGCGCCGGTCGGAGCGGCCTCCCCTGGTTCTTCGCGGTCCCCGAGCCGTGGGCGCCCGGCGGCGATCTGGCGGAGGCCGCCGGCGTCCTGACCCGGCTCGGCTTCGCGCCGGCCGAGCGGGTCACCGGCATGGCGACCGACGCGCTCGCGCCGCCGCGCCGCGAGCCCGCCGAGCTCGAGCTCCGGCGCGTATCCGACGCCGAGACCCGCGCCGCCGTCGCCGACCTCAACGCCGGCTGCTACGGCGTCCCGCTCCCGGAGGGCCGCGCCGCCATGGCGCACCCGTCGATCTGGGGCGAGGGTGCGTTCGGGCGGGTGGGGTACCTCGGCGGCCAGCCCGTGTGCTGCGCGGCGACCTGCATCGTGGAGGGCGTGCGCTACGCCGCCCTCGTCGCCACCGCCGCCGAGCACCGGCGCAAGGGGTACGGCGAGGCGGCCCTGCGCGGCTGCCTCGATGACGCGCTGGGGGCCACCGGCATCCGCAGGACGGCCCTGCACGCGTCGGAGATGGGCCTCCGGCTCTACGAGGCCATGGGCTACCGCGCGATCACGCGCTTCGCGTTCTACGTGCCGCCGCAGGCCTGAGCCCGGGCGACGCAGCGCCCCGCCCCCGGCGCCGGCCGGAGCTCACCGCAGCGCCTCCGGCAGCGTCTCGAGCACGCAGAGCGCCGTCTCGGGATCGCAGGTGACGCGCTCCTCCAGATCCGGGTTGATCCCGGATCCGGTGAGCCTGCCCGCCTTCGGATCCGCCTGCGGATCGCAGAGGCTCGGGTCGATGCCGGGCTCTCCCATGGTGTCGACGCCGCAGGAGACCGCAGGGGCGAGGCCCACGACGCTGTAGGACGCGGTGCAGCCGTCCTTCGTGTACGTCAGATCCGCCGTCATCTGCGTCCCCGGGAGCGCCGCCGTGACGTAGACGCGGACGTTGCTCCACTCGTAGCGGATGTTCGTCGCGGGCCGCTCGTCGGACGCCGGGAGCGAGAGCTCCGCGGCGCTGAGCGAGGGCACCGTGCAGACGTCGTTGTCGTCCGGGTCGACCGACGTGAACTCGCCCATCGAGAGCACATCCCCGCCGTCGACCTCGATCCCCGCGCCCTGCGCCTCGGCGGCCAGCGCGCCGAGCCCCGTCGTGCGAATGTAGAGCAGCGCCCTCTCCAGGTCCTGCACCTCGCGATCCTTCGCCGAGGAGGGGTTGTATTTCTCCATCCCGATGACCTCGCCCCGCAGCGTGTCGCAGTCGCCCTCGCCGACCTTCGAGCCGGGCTTCAGCGTGTATTTCGCGGCGAAGCCGCCGTGCGCGACCGTGCAGTTGATCTTCGGCTGCTCGCAGGACGCGATCAGCGCTGCGAGGACGACCATCAGACCGGCTTGCATTCCGTAGGTTCGTTTCATGGGAATCTCCGCCTCGCGCGGCGCGGCCTAGAAGGTCACCTTGGCGCTGATCCGGAACGTCCTCGGCGCCTGGTACGCGATCGCCTTGCCGAAGTTCGGGTTCTTGTTGACCGGATCGAACGCGGTGCCATCGGCGTTCGTCAGGTTGGCGAGGTCGGCCGTCGTCCCCCCGGCGATGGGCTGCACCTGCGCCGCCGTGTACCGCTGGTCGACGGCCGTCGTGGCCTGGAAGTTGAAGAGGTTGAACCCGTCGACCGCGAGGATCAGCGCGCTGTCCCTGGCGAGCTGCACGCCCACGCCGACGTGAGCGTCGATGTCGTGCACCCAGGGCAGGCGCTCGCCGCTCCCGCGCGGCAGGATGAAGACCTCATCCGGGCCGTAGAGCAGGTGGGCGCCGAGGTGCGAGGTCGGCGCGCCGGAGCGGGCGCGGTAGGCGCCGCCGACGTTCACGAAGAGCCCGTTCTCGAAGACGAAGTCCTTCGCGCCGTACAGCTTGATCTGGTGCCGGTGATCCCCCGGCAACGGGCCCTCGCGGTTGGGGAGGAGCGACAGCAGGTCGAAATCCGTGTTCATGTTCGGATCGATCTGCTGGGTCTCCGGCTTGAACAGCCCGGACCAGTTGCCGCGCAGCCACGAGAGCCTGTAGCTCGCCTGCGCGAGCCAGCCGCCGGCGAACACCTTCTCCGCGTACACGGTGAACGCGTCGTAATCGCGCTTCCCCTTCGGGAAGTCCCTGGCGGCGCCGTACCCCGGGTTGGCGATGAAGTAGCTCTGCGCCTCGTCGCGGCTCAGATCCTCGATGATCCGGTTCTGCCAGCGCTTCGTGTACGTGGCGCCGATCCGCACCTTGGGCATGACCTCGTACTCGCCGCCGAGGACGATCTCGTCCGACGACTGCGGCTCGAGCTCCGGATCGATGGGCGCCTTGTCGCTCGCGATGACGCCCCACTTCTGGTTCGGCGCGTGGGGGCCGTTGGCCACGAGGCGCCCGTCCTCGTCCTCGCACTCGGCCTGGGTCTGCCCCGGGTCGCTGGGATCGCACGCCCCCGCGTCGCGGAACGAGTAGATGAGCCGCTCGCCGGGGATCAGGCGATCGACGAGGTTGAGCGGCACGCTCTCGTAGTACCGGGCATAGTTCGCGAACAGCTTGGACTTGCCCGATTGCGTGACGTCATAGATGACGCCGACCCGCGGCGACCACTGGTGTGGCAGGACCATGGCCCGGTTGCCGTCATCCCCATAGAGGAGCTGCGCGTCGTAGCGCAGCCCGGCGTTCAGGGTGACGCGATCGAGGATATTCCAGCTATCCTGCACGAAGCCGCCGACCGTGAGCGACGTCGAGTCCGATACGTACTTCGCGAGGGACACCGGGTCGTCCGGGCCGCTCAGGAAGCCCTGACGGCGATAGTCGTAGACCACCGTGCCGTCCGGGAACTCGGTCAGGATGGTGCCGCCCGACTGCCCGCGCTCGTTGTGATAGCCCATCACCTCGACGTCGACGCCGCTCTTGATGACGTGGTGACCGAGGGCCGAGATCAGGCTGGTCAGCATGGCCTTGGCCTGGTAGCGCGTGAGGACGGACTCGCTCAGCACGCCCGGGCCGCCGGTGTAATAATAGCCGGGCACCGGGCACAGCTCGCTGCCCTCGGCGGCGCCCTGCACGCAGCGCTGCGTCGCGTCGCTCGGCTCGAACTCGTGGACGGAGCGCGGCGGCGAGCGCTGCCAGAGCACCTGGACGACGTCGGAGAGCCCCTTTCCGCTCCCGATCGTCGTCCCGTCCGAGGCGCGCACGGCGCTGAGCTCGTGGTGCATGCCGAGCGTGACGTCGAGCAGGTGCGTCTTGTTCTTGAAGGCAGAGGACCACTTGAGCGAGGCGTCGGTCGCGTTGGTCACGTACCTGTGCGCGATGGCGTCGTACGCGCCGTTGATGATGCCGCCGTTGTAGGCGTTGTCGATCTCGATCCTGCCGTCCTTCGGGTTCATCCCGAAGGTCCCGTCTCCGCCCGACACGGTCGGCGTGCCGTGAACGGACAGCGCCACGGTGTTGTCCGGATCGATGGCCAGCGTCAGCTTGCCGATGTATTGGATGCTTTGCTGCCTGGCATAGTAGACGTCCCGCGTCTCCGACAGGCGCTTCTCCGCCTCCGCCTCGGTCTCGCCCGGCGGCACGGGGACGTCCAGGTTCCGCTCGAGCCGATAGGTCGCGAGCGACGGGGAGATCCCGGCGTAGAACCACAGCCTGTCCTTCAGGATCGGGCCGCCGATCTCGACCCCGAAGTCGCGGATCCCGTCGAGGCTGACGTCGGTGCTGATCGCGCTCTCTTGCTGGACGACACGGGCCCGCGCCCCCTCGAAGAGGCCGGGCGTCAAGCCGAGGAAGACCGAGCCGTGGAGCTCGTTGGAGCCCGACTTGGTGACGACGTTGTAGTAGCCGCCCGTCGAGCGGCCGTATTCCGGCATGTAGCCGCCCGTGATGACGTTGACCTCGTCGATGAACTCGACGGAGAGCGGCGTCCCGAGGATGCCGAACCCCGGGTTGTTCACCGACACGCCGTCGATCACATACTGGTTCTCCGGCGAGGTCGTCCCGCTGATCGACACGCCGTACCGGTCGGCGAACGCGCCCGGCGCGACCTCGGCGAGGGACTCGAACGACCGGGTGGCCGACCCCTTCGCGCCCGGCGGGTTGAGCGGGATGCGGCTCATGAACTCGGAGCTCACGTTGACGCCGGTCGCGCTCGAGCCGACATCGACCGTCGGCGAGGCGGCCACGACGACGATCTCCGTCGCCTGGAGCGCCTCCGGCAGGAGCTGGCTGTTCACCCGGATCGTGCTGTCGAGCCGCAGCTCGATGCCGCCGCGACTGTACGGCCGGTAAGCCTCCTTGTCCAGCCGGAGCGTGTAAGTCCCCGGCGGCAGGTTCGGGACACGGTATTGACCGGAGCTATCGGTCACCACGACCTGCTCCCCCTGGAGCGAGGGCGACGTGACCGTGACGACCACATCCGGGGTCGGCTGGTTCGTCGCGGCGTCGATGACCGTCCCCGTGAGCACCGCGGAGCCGGTCGCGAACGCCGTGGTGCTCGAGAGCGCGCCCGCGAGCGCGAGCAACGGAGCGGCCCATCGGCCGCGCTTGACATGCAAAGGGTTCACGAAGGCTCCTGAGTTCGGCAGTGAACGACCGTGGACCACGATACACACGGCGTCGCGCCGAGCCTAGTCCGTTGTCACCGAGGCTCGTGTCCCTGCGTGTCCCCCCGGCTGCACGCGTGAGGTCTCGCCGGGCCGCCCGGGTCCCGGCGAGGGGGGCTCCGGGCGGGGTGGGCCCCGCGCCGAGCTCGGGGCGCCAGGCCAGGCCTCGCTCAGGAACGAGCCATCACGGACGCGACCAGCCGTTGATCTGGGCGCCTGGAGTCCGCGCGAGGAAAGCCCGCACGCCGGGCGGCGGGGACGCCCACGGCTCGAGGCGCGCCGGGGGCCGCTCGATCGGCACCATGGCCGAGCGCGAGTAGGAGCTCCACGCGCCGTCGCCGCAGGCATAGCAGGTGCCGCGCGCGAGCTGCGCGGTCATCCGGAGCCAGCCCCGGGCGGCGTATCCTGGCGCGAGCTTCACGAGCTCCGGGGGGGCCTGCGCCTGCCGTTCGGCGACCGGGATCTCCTCGAACGCGTCGAGGAGCGCCGCGGCCTCGCGCTGCAGCGCCGGTACGCCGCGCACCTCGGCGAGCAGATCGACGGCCGCGCCCCGCTCGGCGTCCCACACCACGAACCCCGCGCCGTCGAAGCCGTGGGCGCCGCATGCGTAGGCGTACGTCCGCTCCTCGATGAACAGGTACGGCCCCACGCTCCCGATCACCGTGGCCCGGTGCTGGATCACGTTGCTCCCGTCCCCGTCCGGCGGCGTGATCACCTCCTGGCGTGCGCCGGTCCCGCGCAGCACGAGGTGCGCGCGTTGCCCCGTGCCGTCGCCCGGCCCGCGCACGTCCCCGAGCGCGAGCTCGCAGGCCGAGGTCTCCACGTCCTCCGTGCGGAGCTCCCAGCGCCACTCCCCTCGCCGGGTCGCCACGACGATCCCGGGCTCCTCGCGGAGGACCGCGCCGTCCTCGGCGACATGCCATGTCGTCCCGCCGCCCGCGCTGCTCCACACGAGGACCGCCCCGCCCGTCGCGGTGTCCTCCGCCGCCTGGGGCTCGGGCGCGCGCGCGGCGGGCGCGGGCTGGACATCGATGGTGACGGGGGGCGCGGGCTGGGGCCGGGCGGCGCAGCCGGAGGTCAGCGTCAGGAAGGCGATCAAGAAGGCAGGTCGGGAGCGAAGCATGCCGGCCGGAGTAGCACGGGGCATGCCGCGGAGCGGCGCGGGGAGAGCTCGCGCGGCGACAGGGGCGGGTGTCGTCGCGCGCCCGCGCGGCGTGGCTGGCGGGCATCACCGCGGGATCCTGAGCCGGCCTGCCGCGCGGGTGAGCTCTGCGTGGAGGCGCGCGGCCTCGGCCGCCTCGCTCCTCGACGTGCCCCTGCTAATCCGCCGGAACTTCCGAGCGGTACGGCTGTGGCGTATGCTCCCACCGGCATGCCGGACCAGCCGAAGCAGAGCGTCCTCGCGGTGCAGAACATCAAGGGAGGGGTCGGCAAGACGACGATCGCCGTCAACCTGGCCGCGCTCCTCGCCGAGAGGCACCACAAGCGCGTCCTTCTGATCGACGCCGACCCGCAGTGCAACGCCAGCCTGTACCTGCTCAGCGACGAGCGCTTCGGGGCGAGGACGCGCGAGGACAAGGAGCGCCGGGAGGGCAACCTCCACGATCTGTTTCACGGCGACGTGCGGTACTTCGACGTGGTCAGCGGCAAGCCGCACGGCCCGCTGCGCAGGGTGAGCGATTACCAGGAGCCGGTGCGGACGTGCGCCGGCGGGGGCTCGCTCACGCTCGTGTGCGGGAGCGCGAGGATGTTCGAGGTGCAAGAGATCGCGGCGGAGATCGTCGTGTCGCGGATCAAGAAGTGGCTGCCCAGGACCGGCGATGCGTACGAGCACGTCATCATCGACTGCCCGCCGAGCATCAGCAGCGTCAGCCTGGCGGCGCTAAGGCGGCGGACAGGATCCTGGTCCCGATGGCGGCGGATCAGTTCTCGCTGCACGGGTTGCCGCTCCTCATGAGAGCGCTGGAGGAGTACAAGAAGGTCCTGGACATCAAGGCGAAGGTCGCCGGGGTGGTTCTCAGCATGTTCCCGCCGGCGAGGGACGTCGAGCAACGCGCCAAGGCAGAGCGGTACGTGAAGGCAATCAGCGATCTGTGCGCGGCGCAGAAACCTGCGGTTCGCTGCCTCTCCGCGGTGATCTCCAGGGATGAGGCGTACCGTGACTCGTTCGAGCGGAACGAGCCGCTGCCGTTCTCCGGCGATCCGGCGCACGCGCGGCTCGTCGACGAGCTCGAGGCGGTCGCGCACGAGGTGGGGCTGCTTGGAGGTGCGCCGTGACGAGCCCCGAGCGTACGGGCAGTGATGGAGTACGCGCAGCGCGCGCGCTGCTGAGCCTGGTCGAGGAGCACTCCGCCGACGACTTCCAGGCCGCCGAGGCGATCCTCGGTGGGCAGAAGGAGCTGGCGCAGATCCTCCAGTTGCTCCGCGACTTCAAGCGGCAGCAAGGCCCCGAGGACCAGGAGCCCGCGTCGATCGAAGGGTTGCGCGAGATCGTCAAGAAAGAAGTTATCGAGCTTGCCCGAGCCAATGCTGAGGTCGAGCCGAGGATCCGTGATTTGTGCGAGCAGCTTACTGGCCCATTACCAAACTCGACATTCGAAAACGCAGTCGAACGAATTCTTGCGCATCTGGAGAATATACATTCTAGCCCGGCAGAGAAGGTGTTGAATTTTGCAGGTGTGCTCCGTCTCGCGTCTCATGCTGTGGGGCCGGCTCATGCGGAAAGGATCGAGTCGTTTCTCCGCAGGCTCGCGATCTCGGCAATCGTCGAGAACGTGATCGTGCTGCCGACGCTGCACTCCATTGCGCAGCTCCGAACCATGTGGGCGCCCAATCCGCTGCCCTACAAGGCTCAAGAATCGCGCCGGCACCTCGCAGAGAGGCTCATGAAAGACGCGGAGCGGCTGGCGTCTGACAAGAGCGAGGACATCACGACCCGCTTGCTGGCCGAAGGGCTGCGCGGCCCTGCCGACCGGGCGATCGCGGAGACACGCCGGAGGAACAAGAAGGCGGCCCATGGCGAGTAGGCGATCGCGCCGCGACTCACTGCGCGAGAAGCTGCTCGCGGAGGTTGGCCGGCAGGTCGAGCGCCGGCTCGGAGGCTCCGGGGCGGAGCTCGCTGGCTCCCAGCAGACCCTCGCTTACCTGAGCTGGCTCGCCTGGCATTGCAGCGGGTTCGCGACGGTCCCGGCGTTCCTGAACGCGGCACGCGCGGACATCCTCGCCATCTTGCATGCAGGCGCGCTCGGGGTGGAGCGCACCGCCCATGTCCACGCCCGGAGCCTCCTGGAGAACCTCGTGCGGCATTGCTACTTCGACTCGCGGCCATCCCTGTTCGTCGCGCGTTGCCTCCTCCCCGAAGAGGACGTGAGGGACGTCTGGGCCGACCTGCTCGAGGAGATCCAGCGCCTCCCGCACTTCCAGCCTGCGCTCGGCGACGCCGCCGAGACGTCGATTCTGTTCTCCGAGATCGAGCACGGCTACAAGCAATCCAGCCGCTTCGTGCACGGCTCCACCGCCCGCTACCGGAGCCTTTACCGGGACATCGGCTCGATCGACCTCGACGCGGAGCGCGCCCGGGACCTCGATGCCTCGCTCCGGCGCCTCGGCGAGGCCTGCCTGCTCCTCCTGGCGCTGTATCACCTCGGGCCTTACCTGCTCGTCTCGCAGCCCATCCGGCGTTACATGATGCGTGACGCCATGGGCCCCCGCGGGCGCGCCCGCTTTCTGCGCTGCATGGAGTCCGTTCCCGTGACCTGGGCGCAGCACCAGCGCGCTGCGGCGCTCCGCACCTGGCGGGAGCGAAAGCGGAAGCCCTTTCCGACGAGAGATGGCTTGCTGCTCGACAGGAAGGGGCTCGCCCTGGTGGCGAGCCCGAGAGTGTCGACCACGTCGTAGGCTTCCGCTCTCGACTCCCGCTCGGCTCTCGGGAGCTTCCAGCGGGAGCCCAGGCCGCATGAGGATCTCCCTCGCCGCCGCTGGTGTTCAGTCCGCGCCCCTCGCGGCCACGGCGCCTGTCCCGCCGCCGGCGAGCGCCCGCGCGCGCCGCACGAGCTCGATGAACTCCTGCTGATCGCCCCTCCTCGACGCGGCCGCCCGCGCGATCGCCTCGACGTCGGAGAGCCGGAGGGCGCGCGCGTGCGGGCTCCTCCGCAGGATCTCGGAGAAGCCGGCCACCGCGGCCGCGAAGCGGAGGTCGGCCGGCGCCGCGTCGAACGCGGCGGCGATGGCGCTCGGGGCCAGCTTGACCGTCGTCTCCTCCGCCCGGTCCGAGCCGAGCGGCGCCTTGTGCCGGAGGCGCACGACGACCGGCGCCGCGCCCTCGAGCCGCGGCGCCGCGCCCCGGAGCTCGACGTCGTAGAGGGCCGTCACGCTGTGCCCGGCGCCGATCTCGCCCGCGTCCACCCGGTCGTTGCGGAAGTCCCTGTCGGCCACATCGCGGTTCTCGTAGCCGATGAGCCGGTAGCTCTTCACGAAGCGCGGATCGAACTCGACCTGGATCTTCACGTCGCGCGCGATGACCTGGAGCATCCCGCCCACCTGCTCGGAGAACACCCGCCGCGCCTGCGCCGCGCTGTCGATATAAGCGTAGTTGCCGTCTCCCTGGTTGGCGAGCTGCTCCATCATCACGTCCTTGTAGTTGCCCTGGCCGAAGCCGATGGTGGACAGCGTGATCCCCTTGTCCTTCGCGCGCCTGATCGTCTCCAGGATCTCCTCGTGGGAGGTCGCGCCGACGTTGGCGTCGCCGTCGGAGAGCACGACGACGCGGTTCACGTGCCCCTTGACGAGCGTCCGCTCCGCCAGGCGGTAAGCGAGGTCGATGCCGCTCGCCATGGCGGTGGAGCCGCCCGCGGTGAGGTCGTCGATGGCGGCGAGGATCCGCCCCTTGCTCTCGACGCCGGTCGGCGCGAGCACCTCGCGCACGCTGCCCGCGTAGGTGCAGAGCGCGACCGTGTCGCCCGGCTTGAGCGCCTCGGTGAGCATCTTGAGGCTCCGCTTCGCGAGCCCGAGCTTGTCCGGCGACCGCATCGATCCGCTGGTGTCGACGAGGTACACGAGGTGCACCGGCGTGCGCTCTCTGGCCGACACGCGCTTTCCCTGGACGGCCACGCGGACGAGGTGGTGGCCCACGGTGAACGGCGAGGGCGCGGCCGCCAGGTGCACGGCGAACGGGCCGGTCGCGGGAGACGGATATCCGTAATCGAAGTAGTTGAGGAACTCCTCCGCGCGCACGGCCTGATAGGGAGGCAGCGCGCCCTCCAGGATCTTGCGGCGCGCGATGGCGTAAGAGGCCGTGTCCACGTCGATCGCGAAGGTCGAGAACCGGTCCTTCGCGGGGTCCTCGACCGGGTTCACTCCATAGTCCTGGTACGACTCGCTGCCCTGGGGCTCGGGGGCCGGGGCGGCGACCACGGGATTCGGGGCGGCGACTACGGGATTCGGGGCGGCGACCGCCGCGCGCTTCCGGGCTGCGACCCCCGCGGGCCTCGGGGCGGCGGCCGCGGCGGGCGGCGGGGCCGCGGCGGGCGCGGCGCCCAGCGCGACCGCCTCGGCCTCCTCGCGCGCGGAGCCGCCGCCCTCGGTCACCGGCGTGTCGTACTCCGGCTGCGTGGGCCGCGCGGCGGCGGTGTCCGCGGGCGCGAGCGGCGCCGCGTCCGTGGCGCGGGGAGACGAGGCGCCGCAGCCGAGGAGCAGCGCGGTGACGAGGGCAGGGGCGACGAGGTCGAGGGGCCGAGTGCGCATGAAGAGTCCTCCTTGAAGGGACCGCGAGCGCGGATCCCGCATCACGATCTCGTGGGGCGTCATCGTCGACTCCCCACGCGCGTTGTCCCGGCGACCGCACGCGCGGCCTCCGGCCATCTCGGGGGTGAGGCCGACTCCCTCGCTGCGATCACCGCTCCTCCGCCGCTCCCGTGGATCGAGAGGCAGCGCTGGATCGTGCTCCGCCGGGGGAGGGCCAGGGTTGGCCCTCCCCCGGGCGGTCGAGGGAACGTCTCACGGCCGGGGCTCGCGATGACGGAGCCCGGTTGCGTCCAAGCGCCCAGGAAACGCGGCCGCGCAGGCCGACCTTACACCTCGCAGCGCGGGGCGAGCCGGGCGTCCAGGGACCTGCCGGAGATGGAGTCGGCGACAGCGGTGCGCTCCGCCTGGAGCCAGGGGATCTCGTCTCCCATGCTCCCGGTCGTGTCGATGGAGACGGTTCGTCCAGGGCACCAGGCCTGTTGCGCCGACGGCCCGGAGCCAGGCCATGGCTGGACGCACGGCATTGGCCGTCTATGCTCGACGGGTGCTCTCGGGGGAGCTCTTGGGGGGGCGCTTTCGCATCGACGCGCTCGCGGACGCCGGGGGGATGGGCGCGGTGTACCGCGCCTGCGATATCGCCACCGGCAAGCGGGTCGCCGCCAAGGTGCTGCACGACCCGTCGCCGCACCACCTCGCGCGCTTCGCCAAGGAAGCCGAGCTCCTCGCCCGCCTCTCCCATCCGGGGATTGTCCGGTACATCGCGTACGACGCCGCGCGCGGGAGCCGGCCGTTCCTGGTCATGGAGTGGCTCGAAGGCGAGGCCCTCTCCCGCCTGCTCGCGCGGCGCTGCCTCACGATCGACGAGGCCGTGGAGCTCGGGGCGCGCGTGGCCGCGGCGCTGGGCGCCGCGCACGCGCGGGGCATCGTCCACCGCGATCTCAAGCCGTCCAACATCTTCCTCGTCGGCGGCCGGATCGCGGAGCCCAAGCTCCTCGATTTCGGGATCGCGTATTTCCCGGGCACGGCCCCGATCACCGGCGACGGCGTGCTGGTCGGCACGCCGGAGTACATGGCCCCGGAGCAGGCGCGCTGCGGCGATGAGGTCGGCCCGCCGGTCGACGTCTTCTCGCTGGGCTGCGTGCTCTTCGAGTGCCTCACCGGCGCGCCGCCCTTCCGGGCGGGTCACCTGGTCGCCCTGCTCGCCAGGATCATCTTCGACGAGGCGCCGCTCCTGCTCGAGCGCCGCCCCGACGCCCCCCTGTGGCTCGCCGCGCTGCTCTCGCAGATGCTCGAGAAGAGCCCCGCGCGTCGCCCGCGCGACGGCGCCGCGGTGCTCGCCGCGCTCACCGCCCAGGAGGCCCATGACGCGCCCGCCTCCGCGGCGACGATCTCCGCGATCACCGGCAGCGAGCGCCGCTTTCACGGGGTCGTGGTGGTGGGCCGCGCGCCCTGCTCCGCGCTCGACGTCACGCTCTCGCCCGCCGAGCTGGGCGCGGACGCCGGCGCGCTCGGCGAGGTCGCGGCCTGCTTCGGTGGGCGCCTCGAGCGGCTCGCGGACGGCACGAGCGTGATCATCCTCAGCGGCCCGCGCGTGCCGACGGACGTCGCCGCGCAGCTCGCGCGCTGCGCCATGACCGTCAAGGAGCGCGACCCCGACCGCCCGATCGCGATCACCGTCGGCTGGGGCGAGCTCGGCCGCGGCCTCCCGGTCGGCGACGCGATCGAGCGCGCGGCCGCCCTGCTCCGGTCCGCCGGCCACGAGCCCGCGCGCGCGCCCCGGATCCTCCTCGACGACGTCACCGCCACGCTGCTCGAGACCCGCTTCGACGCGGCGCGCGCCGCGTCCGGCGCGCTCGAGCTGCTCGGCGAGCGCGTGGCCGTCGAGGCGTCGCGCCTGCTCCTCGGCAGGCCGGCGCCGTTCGTGGGCCGCACGCACGAGCTCCGGCTCCTCGAGCACACCTTCGCCGCGTCCGCCGACGACCCCGCCGCCCACGCGATGCTCATCCTCGGCGCCGCGGGCACGGGCAAGTCCCGGCTCCTCAAGGAGCACCTCGCGGCGCTCCGGCGCTCCGGCGCGCGCGTGGAGATCTGGGCGGGGCGCGGGGACGCCCTGCGCGCGGGCTCGACCGGCGGGCTGCTCGCGGAGGCGATCCGGGACGCGGCGGGGATCAAGGGCAGCGAGCCGATCGAGCAGCGGCGCGCGCTCCTGCGGGCCCGCGTCGCCCGCCGCGTACCCAGGGCGGAGCAGCGGCGCGTCGAGGAGTTCCTCGGGGAGCTCGCCGGCGTCCCCTTCCCCGACGAGGACAGCCTCCCGCTCCGCGCCGCCCGGAAGGACCCCGACCTGCTCGGCGAGCAGATGCAGCGGGCGCTCCGCGGCTTCCTCCGCGCGGAGTGCGCGGCGCAGCCCGTGCTGCTCGCGCTCGAGGACCTGCACTGGGCCGATCGCGCGTCCATCGCGGCCATCTCCGCGGCGCTGCGCGAGCTCGCCGACCAGCCGCTGCTCGTGCTCGCCACGGCGCGCCCGGAGATCAAGCAGGCGTACCCGGATCTCTGGGCCGAGCACGGGCGGCAGGAGCTCTGGCTGCGGCAGCTCTCGCCGAAGGCGTGCGCGCGGCTCGCGCGCGAGGTGCTGGGCGACGCGGCCGGCGAGACGCTCGTCGCGCGCGTGGTCGAGCAGTCCGACGGCCACCCGTTCTTCCTCGAGGAGCTGATCCGCGCGACGGCCGAGGGCCGGGGCGACGCGCTGCCCGAGACCGTGGTGGCCATGGTGCAGGTCCGGCTGGAGGCGCTCCCTCCCCACGTGCGCCGGGTCCTGCGCGCCGCGAGCGTGTTCGGCGAGGTGTTCTGGCGCGGCGCGGTCTCGCGCCTGCTCGGCGGCGACGAGCCCGCCTCCGTCCAGGAGTGCCTGTCCGCGCTCGTCGCGGGGGAGCTCTGCCTGCGCCACGGCGAGAGCCGCTTCCCCGGCGAGGAGGAGTACGCCTTCCGCCACGCGCTCCTGCGCGAGGGCGCCTACGCGCTGCTCACCGAGGAGGATCGCGCGCTCGGCCACCGGCTCGCGGCCGAGTGGCTCGAGGCCGCGGGCGAGGCCGATCCGCTGGTCCTCGCGGCCCATTGCGAGCGCGGCGGCCTGCCCGTGCAGGCGGCGACGCTCAACCTCCGCGGCGCCGAGCTGGCGAGCGCGCGCCGGGCATACCTCGACGCCGAGGGCTGCTACGCGCGCGCCGAGGCGCTGCTCGGCGTGCTGCCGCCCGGGGCGCGCCGCGGGCTCGGCCTCACGCGCTTCCGGCTCGGCCGTCACCCCGAAGCCCTCGCCGATCTCGCGGCGGCGCGCGAGGCGGCCGCGGAGCAGGAGCCCGGCGCGACGATCGATCTGCTCCTCGACGAGGCGATGGTCCTCGACTGGTCCGGCGAGTACCGCGCGGCCGCCGAGCGGGTCGAGGCCGCCGAGCGCCTCGCCGGTCAGGTGGCGTCGCCGCTGCTCCGGGCGCGCCTGCTCCTCGGGGTGGGCCGCTCGCTGCACCGCGCCTGCCGCGAGGAGGAGGCCGCGGCGGTGCTGACGCGCGCCTCGGCGCAGGCCGCGGAGCTCGGCGACCAGGGCTACGAGACCCACCTCATCGCCGGGCTCCTGCTCGGCTTCATCCTGGCGGGCCTCGGGCGGGTCGAGGAGGCGGCGCGGATCCTCGACGAGGTGATCCGCGGCTGCGAGGAGCGCAGCGATCTCCTGCACCTCGGCGCCGCGCTGAACAACCGCGCGCTCGTGCGGGCCCTCCGCGGCGACCGCGCCGGGATGATCGCCGATCTCGAGCGCACCATCGAGCTCGGGCGCGACCTCGACCAGCCCGCGCTCGAGCTCGTCGGGCATTACAACCTCGCCGAGTACCTCTACCTCATGGACGATCTCGAGGCCGCCACGCGCCACGCGCGCGCCACCCAGTCGATCGCGCTGCGGTCCGGCGACCATCACGCCCCGACCGCGGTCACGCTCCTCACCGCGCGCCTCCGCCTCTACCGGGGCGACGAGGCGCGCGCCCGCGCTGCCGTCCAGCGGCTCCGTGCGGCCTCGCGCGGCGCCTTCGGCGAAGCGCTGTCGCCGGCGGAGGACGTGCTCTGCGCGATGGTCGAGCTCGCGACCTCGGAGGAGGACGACGCCGCCGCGTGGGCCGCGCTCGAGGAGCGCTCTCGGCGCTGCTCGGTCGGTCAGGAGCGGATCGAGGTGCTCGAGGCGCGCGCCCTCGCCCTCCACCGCCGCGGCCGGCGCGCCGAGGCCCGGGCCCAGCTCGAGCGCGCCCTCGCCGCCGCCGCCACCATTCCGAACGTCATGGGCGGCCGACTCCGGCGCTGGCATCGAGAGATGGTGGATTGGACAGAAGCTGACGCCCCATCGACATCGCGAGAGTGAGACGCTTCCTGAGCGTCGATGAGGTGCCGACCGAGCGTCGATGAGGCGCCGACCGAGCGTCGATGAGGCGTCGACAGGCCGAAGACCGCGCCCGACGCCCGGGGCGCTTTTGCGCCGCATCAAATGAATCGCGCCTTGCTGACAGAAGACGCAAGGTGGTAATTTATGAGTTCGCTCGATCGTCCAGTACATGGGGTCCGGGGGAGGGCTCCTGTGTGCGACATGATGGACGAGGGGCTCTGTAGCGAGCTCCAGGGGAGGGGGAGGAACGGATGTCTCTCAAGCTCACGTCATTCAAGCGGGCTTCGTGCGTGCTGGGCTGCGCCGCAGCGCTGTCGGGCTGCATCGCCGGGATGGAGGACACCGAGGCGCTGGACGAGCTCACGGGTGAAGCGCAGGGCGCCTTGATCATGGAGAACGCGCTCAGCGCGAACGCCTTGAACCTCAACGCCCTGAACCTCAATGCGCTGAACCTCAACGCGCTGCACCCGGATGCGCTCAGCGCGAAGAGCCTCGCCGCCCTCGCGGCGCCTGACCTGGGCGGCGACATGGCGCGCGAGCTCGTGCGCTACGCGGTGAGCTGCGCCCTGGACAGCCATCAGAGCTTCAAGTTTTCGTGGAGGGACCAGAATGGCAAGCTGCGCAAGGAGCGCTACGTGGGGCAGCTCGGCGTCGCGCCCAACTGGGCCACGGGGCCGCTCGACGAATACGGGCAACGGCTGGTGTCCGCGTGCCTGGCGGCGCGCGTGAACTACTATCAGGTTCCGGTCGTCATCTCCGTCCGATCGCACGAGAACCCGCTGAAGAAGCTCTGCACGAGCCAGGAGCTCATCGATTATCCGGACGTCGAGGGGACCTTCTGGGGCAACGTGTTCGCCGAGGAGCCCTACATCAACGCGTGCTACAACAGCGCGACGATCGACAACTCGCGCGCTCACAAGCGCGACTGCGCCGTGGGGCACCTGGGCGACGACGGCCAGATCGTGGAGTGCGGAATGATCCGCATCGTCGGGCCGTGCAGCGACGTCTGCGAGCCCCTCGACGCCTCCAAGCAGTATTATCAATCCTGCATCGAGCGCCCCGATCAGAACAGCTCGACCACGAAGGTGGTGATCACCACGTCCCTGCCGTGACGGCGCGCGGCTGTCCAGCCACGCTCGACGGATCTCGTCGCGGTGCTCGCGCCGGACCGTCAACCGTCGGTGGTTGTAGAGCGCTGGCGAGCGCGCGCGTGATCCTCATACATAGGGCCACATCGCCGGCTGTTACCGATCGTAGCGCGATCGCCGCCAGGACGTTACGGATCGTAGCGCGACGCCGTCGAGCGAGGCTGCCTGTGCGCGCCCCGGGCGGTGATATGGCCAGCCCCTCGAACCCTCGCATGATCATCGAACCCACGCTGGTTGTGGAGTCGAGGTGGCTCGGGCCTACCGTTGGAGGCTCACCTCCGGGGCCTCTCGTTCCGGCGAGCCCCTCGTGTGGCTCGCCTACACTTCAGCCCCTCCGGTGAGCCCCCAAAGGGCCGCACCACCCGCGTCCAGATCCTCGCCGCCGAGCTCCTCGCTCCCCTTTCGTGGTTCAATCTCCGCCCGTCGACCTGACCGTTCACGGAGGAGCTCCGCGATGAGCGCAATGAACCGCGAGCGTTTCCAGTCCAGCCTGAGCCGCTCCAGGAAGATCGCCGTCCTGACCGGCGCCGGGGTCTCGGCGGAGTCGGGCATCCCCACGTTCCGCGGCGCGGGCGGGCTGTGGCGGCGCCACGACGCGACGCGCCTCGCCACGCCCGAGGCCTGGCAGCGCGATCCGGGCCTCGTGTGGGAGTTCTACCATCACCGGCGCGAGCGCGCGCTCGGCTGCAGGCCGAACCCGGCCCACCACGCCCTTGCGCGCCTCGAGGCCCGGTGGCGGGACGCGGGCGGCGCCTTCACCCTGATCACCCAGAACATCGACGGCCTGCACGAGCAGGCGGGCTCCCGGAGCGTGGTCCGCCTCCACGGCTCGCTCTGGCAGGTGCGCTGTCTCTCGTGCGGGGCCGTGACCGAGAACCGCGACGTGCCCATCACGCCCGCCTTCGCGGGCAGCGGCTCCCCCGATCCCGACGCCCACGCCCGCCGCTTCACGGCGGCGGAGCTGCCTCATTGCGGCTGCGGCGGCGTGCAGCGCCCTCATGTGGTCTGGTTCGGCGAGGCCCTCCAGGCGAGCGACCTCGCCGCGGCGGCGGACGCCATCGATGGCTGCGACCTGCTGCTCGTCGTCGGGACCTCGGCCGTGGTGTACCCGGCCGCCGGCTTCGTCCCGATGGCCAGGCGGCATGGCGCCCTCATCGCCGAGATCAACGTCGAGCCGAGCGCGGTCACCAGCCTCTGCGATTTCGTGTTCACCGGCGGCGCGGGGGAAATCCTGCCCTCGCTGCTCGACGTCGCGCCCGCGCACGGGTGACGGGCACCCGCCGCCCGCCCGCGCCGCCGGACTCGCCGGCATGCCGGGTTCAGCGCTGGTGGCCTCGTCGGGCTGCTGAGCTCAGCGCTGCGGATCTCGCCGCGGCGCCGGGCTCGGCGCCTCGGGGCCCACCGCGCGGCCGGGCTCGGCGCCTCGGGGCCCACCGTGCCGCCGGGCTCGGCGCCACGAGGGCTCATGGCAGCGGGCGCGCAATGCACGCGGGGCGCGGCGCGGCGCGTGCTTCCTCCGGGGGTATGGAACAGGTCAATCGTGGGATCTCGGGGCTAACGTGGACCGCGATCGTGCTCACAGCGATCGGCGCCATCAACTGGGGGCTTGTGGGGCTGTTCGAGTTCGACCTGGTCGCCGCCGTCTTCGGCTCGCTCAGCGTGCTCAGCCGCATCGTCTATGTGCTGGTCGCGCTCGCCGGGCTCTATCTCCTCTACGCGGCGTCCCAGCTCAACAAACGCGCGCGGGTCTGAGCGGCACCCGGGCTCGACAGCGTACGACGCGCCGCGCGGCGGCCGCCGCAGGCGCGCCGGCCTGAGATCCATGCAGCAGGGGAGTCGGATGACTCCCGCTGTCGCGATCCGCGCCGGCGCGGGACTTGCAGAATGCAGAAGATAAGGCCATGAGGCCTGTCTGGAGGACGGGCTCCGATCTCATGAAACAGCGAGCTCGGCGGCGAGGCGGCGGCCTTCGAGGCGGCGGCCTCTGTCGTGCGCCGGGGGCTCGGGGCAGGTGGGCTCGACGGGCCCGCCGGCCCTGGGGACGCCGGAGCTGCGATCGATGAGGAGAGGGAGGGAGGCCATGCCCAGCTCACGAGACCATACCGTCGCCCTCGTCCGCGACGCTGCCTGTCCGCTGCGGGGCGCCGCGCGCGAGCTCGATGCCCTGCTCGACGCGATCGGCGGATGCCGGTTCGTGCTGCTGGGCGAGGCGACGCACGGGACCCACGAGTTCTACCAGCTGCGCGCCCAGATCACGCGGCGGCTCGTCATCGAGAAGGGCTTCACCGCGGTGATCGTCGAGGCGGACTGGCCCGACGCCTACCGCGTGAACCGTCATGTCCGCGGGGCGGGCGACGACCCGAGCGCCGCGCAGGCGCTCGGCGGCTTCAGGCGGTTCCCGCAGTGGATGTGGCGCAACCAGGACGTCGTGGAGCTGGTCGAGTGGCTCCGCGAGCACAACGCCGGGCTCCCGCGCGGCCGGGCGAGAGCAGGGTTCTACGGCATGGACCTGTACAGCCTGTACGGCTCCATCGATGCGGTGCTGAGCTACCTCGATCGCGTTGACCCCGAGGCGGCCCGGCGGGCGCGGCAGCGTTATGGGTGCTTCGAGCGGTTCGGCGGGGATCCGCAGGTCTACGGGGTCGCGACCCGCTTCGACCTGAGCGCCTCGTGCGAGCGCGAGGTCGTCGAGCAGTTGACCGAGCTGACGAAGAGGCAGGCCGAGTACACGAGGCTCGACGGGCGCGTGGCGGAGGACGAGTATTTCCAGATCGAGCAGAACGCGCGGCTCGTGCAGCGCGCCGAGGAGTATTACCGCACCATGTTCCGGGGCGCGGTGTCGTCCTGGAACCTGCGCGACCAGTACATGGTCGAGACCGTCGAGGCG
This sequence comes from Sorangium sp. So ce1036, assembly GCF_051369805.1. Taxonomy (NCBI): domain Bacteria; kingdom Pseudomonadati; phylum Myxococcota; order Polyangiales; family Polyangiaceae; genus Sorangium; species Sorangium sp. So ce1036. The sequence continues at coordinate 8,804,794 of NZ_JBBMOX010000001.1, read as the reverse complement.
CTGGTCGCGCACCTCGACCGGTTCCACGCGCCGACGAAGGCCGTCCTCTGGGCCCACAACTCGCACCTCGGCGACGCGCGCGCGACGCAGATGGGCGACATGGGCGAGTGGAACGTCGGCCAGCTCCTGCGCGAGCGCCACGGCAGCGAGGCGTTCCTCGTCGGCTTCACGACGCACGCCGGGACCGTGACGGCCGCGTCCGACTGGGGCGGCCCCGCCGAGATCAAGCGGGTCCGGCCGTCGTTGCCGGACAGCTACGAGCGGCTCCTGCACGACGCCGGCCTCCCGCGCTCCTGGCTGAACCTGAGATCGGAGGCCGGCGCGCGCCGCGAGCTCGTGGAGGCGCTGCGTGAGGGCGCGCTCGAGCGCGCGATAGGGGTGCTGTATCTCCCGGAGACCGAGCGGATGAGCCATTATTTCCACGCGAGGCTCAGCGACCAGTTCGACGCGGTGATCCACGTCGACGAGACGAGCGCGGTGCAACCGCTGGAGTGGGTGGCCGATCGGCGCGAGCGGGAGGCGGAGGCGTATCCGACGGGGGTGTGAGCGGCGGGATCGGTGAGCACCCGGCGTACCGCACCACCGGCGCCCGGGCTCCTGCACAGGGGAGGCGGCGCGCGTCCTGTGTCATCCCGCTTGCCAGGGGCACGGCCGGCCGAGGTATCGTCGCCGCCGTGTCTCCCGCTCAGAAGCTCCGTGGGCTCCTCGCGGCGCCCGGCCTGCTCGTCATGCCCTGCTGCTTCGACGCGCTGTCCGCGCGGCTGATCGAGCAGGCCGGCTTCCCGCTCACGTTCATGAGCGGCTTCGCCGTCTCGGCCGCGCGGCTCGGGGCCCCGGACACGGGGCTCATCTCCTACGGAGAGATGGTCGACCAGGCGCGGGCGATCTGCGCCGCGGTGTCGATCCCGGTGATCGGCGACGGCGACACGGGGTACGGCAATGCGATGAACGTCAAGCGCACGGTGCGCGGCTACGCGCAGGCCGGCCTCGCGTGCGTCATGATCGAGGACCAGGTCGCTCCGAAGCGCTGCGGCCACACGCGCGGCAAGCAGGTCGTCGGCCGCGACGAGGCGCTGACGCGGGTCCGGGCCGCCGTCGACGCGCGCGACGAGGGCGCCGACGTGCTCATCCTGGCCCGCACCGACGCCCGGCAGACGCACGGCTTCGAGGAGGCCCTGCGCCGGGCCGCGGCGTTCGCCGACGTCGGGGCCGATATCGTCTTTCTCGAGGCGCCCGAGAGCGTCGAGGAGATGCGCGCGTTCTGCCGGGGAGTGCGCGCGCCGGCCATGGCGAACATGCTGGATCACGGCAAGACGCCGGTGCTGCCGCCGGCGGAGCTCGAGGCGATCGGTTACAAGATCGCGGCCTATCCGCTCACCCTGCTCTCGGTGGCGGCCGCCGCGATGCGCGACGCGCTCGCGGCCCTGCGCGCCGGCGAGCACCCGGACCCGCGGATGCGCTTCGAGGCGCTCCAGGCGGTCGTCGGCTTCCCCGAGTATTACGCCGAGGAGGCGCGGTACGCGCAGCCGCCGCCGGGCCGGGGGAGGGCGGAGGGCGATGGCGGGTGAGCTCGCGCCGGTCCGCATCGTGACCGCCCGGCTGGTCCTGCGCGCGTGGCGGCCGGAGGACGCTCCGGCGCTCAAGGAGGCGATCGACGCCAGCATCGAGCACCTGCGCCCCTGGATGCCCTGGGCCATGGGCGAGCCGTCTCCGGTGGAGAGCAAGACGGAGCTCCTCTCGCAGTTCGCGGACGACTTCGCGGCAGGGCGCGACTTTCATTACGGCATCTTCTCGGGCGACGAGCGCGAGGTGCTCGGCGGTACGGGGCTGCACCCGCGGATCGGCCCCGGCGCGCTCGAGATCGGCTACTGGCTCCGCGCGACGGCGACGCGCCGGGGCCACGCGACCGAGGCCGTGGCGGCCCTGACCCGGGTGGCGCTCGAGGAGCTCGGGATGCGCCGCGTCGAGATCCGCTGCGACCCGCGGAACGGCGCGAGCGCGGCGGTGGCCCGGCGGCTCGGGTATCGCCACGTGACGACGCTCAAGGCCAACACGCTGACGCCCACGGGCGAGCCGCGCGACACGATGGTATGGGAGCAGACGGCCCCTGGGCTAGCGGCGTGGCTCGGACGAGGCCGAGCTCCGTGAGCGTCGGGGTGCGGTCGCCGCCGCGCCGTCAGGAGGGCGTGCGGCACCGCGCGCGTGCGCCGGGCGCCGCGCGCCGGGCCGCGCCCAGGGCGAGGGCGCTGGCGATGCCGCTCTGCAGGGTGCCGCGGGCGGTGATGCCCGCGAGGTCGACGCCGAGATCCACGAGGGTCTGTGCCGTGTCAGGGCCGATGCCGGTGAGCACGAGCTTGGCGCCGAGCAGGCGCGCGGCGCGCGCGATGCGCAGCAGGGCGTCGGCGGACTCGGCGTCGACGTCCCTGACGCCGGTGACGTCGAGGATGGCCGTGTGAAACTGGTGCTGGACGATGCCGTCCAGGAGCCTCTCCATGGCCTGCAGGGCGCGGGCCCTGTCGAGGGTGCCGATGAGGGGCATGGCGACGACGCCCTCGGCGAGCGGGACGAGGGGGGTGGACAGCTCGCGCAGCGTGGCCTGCTGGGCCTGGATGACCTGCTCCTGGAGGGCCAGCCGCTCGCGCTCGGCCTCGTGGAGGGGGGTCAGGTCGCGCGCGATGGTGGCGACCGCCGAGGGCCGCCCGGCCTGGCCGGCGAGCGCGACCATGGAGACCTGGCAGGCGATGACGCGGCCGTCATACCGGGTGAGGCTGAGGGCGCCTTGCCACGACCCGTGCTCGAAGCACTGCTGCACGATCCCGGGGAGCTGGTCCCGCTCCTCGACGTACAGGTCGCACAGGCGCTTTCCGAGCGTGCCGTCGCCGTGGCCCGTCATGGCGCGGAAGGCCTGGTTGGCGTAGAAGATCGCGCCTTCCTGCGAGGCGATGCTCACGCCGTCCGGCGCGCTGTCCACGAGCGCCTGGAAGTCGCGCAGCTCCGCCTGGGCAAGCGCAAGGTGCTGCTGCGCCGTGACGTCGCGCCCGACCCAGAGGACGGTGTCGTCCCCGAACGGCTTGCAGGCCGCCTGGATCCACAGATGGCGATTGCCGAACGTGACAGGATACTCGATGTGCAGGACCGTTTGCCTGGCGAGCGACTCCCGGATGACCGCGGCGCAGCGCTCGATGTAGTCCTCCCGGACCACGTTGGTCAGGTGTCTGCCACGCGCGTTCCTGGCCAGCTCGGCAGGGATGACGAGCGTCGGGAACATCTCCAGGACCACCCCATTCCGATCGAAGAAGGCGATGAACGCCGTGCTCACCGAGCAGAGCGCTTCCAGCTTCGCCTGAGCTTTCTCCAGCTCGGCCACGCGCTGCCGCAGCATCGCGTTCTCGCGTTCGATTTCAGTCAAGCTAGATTGGCTATCCATATAAGTATCCCCTGCCTATCGTAAGCGTGCGGCTCGGGTCGAGCGAGCGAAATCCAGCAAAGGATCGTGCTCATCGACTCGCGCTCTGGAAATGATCGAGCAAGGCCAGCCCGACGGCGAGCGGCGGCCATTCACATCGCCAAAGGCTTTTTCGAGAACGGCTGTGCGTGCAGGTTCGCCTGCGGGCAGGGGGCCGCTCCCTGGCGGCCCGCAGCGCCCGGTACGCGCCTCAGCGCGGCTTGCCCGCCCCCAGGCTCGAGAGCGCTTGCTCCGCGTCACGCCGGTAGGCGTTGTCGGTCGGCGCCGTCGAGAGGAAGCGCTCGTAATGATGGATCGCCCTCTCGCGCTGGTTCGTCGCGCGCAGCGCCTCGGCCAGCAGGAAGTGCGCGTCGAACAGCCACGGCGGCGCCGAGCGCTCCGGCGCCTCGCCCAGGGCGACCGCCTGCTCCATCTCGCTCACGGTGCCGACCCGGTTGCCGCGCGACGCGTAGATCTTGCCGAGCCGGTAGTGCCACTCGGGGACCTTGTCGTTCCCCGCGATCGCCTTGCGCCACGCCTCCTCCGCGGCCGCCCAGCTCCCCTGGTCCTGGTAGCAGAGCGCCATCGTGGCGTAGGCCTCGTGGCGGGACGGCCGCTTCTCGAGCGCGATCCGCAGATCCTCCAGCGCGTCGCGGCTCGCGCCCTGCTTCTGCAGGAGGACGCCGCGCTGCCAGTACGCGTCGCCGAGCTCGGCGTCGAGCTCCAGCGCCCGCTTGAGCGCGACCTCCGCGCGCGCGGGCTGGCCCGTCTCGTTGGCCCCCCAGCCGACGTAGAGGTGGTACTCGGCGCGGTTCGGGTCGATCTCCGCGGCGCGCTCCAGGAAGCGCAGCGCCTCGGCCGTGTGGGTGCCGCGCACCAGGAGCGCCCGGCCGAGGAAATGGTTCGCCTCGGCGGAGTTCGGGCGATCCTTGAGCACCTCGCGCAGCATCGGCTCGGCCTGGCTCGCGTGGCCCGCCATCACCTGGGTCGACCCGACGCGCAGCTTCAGATCGATGTCGTTCGGCGCCTTGCGGAGCGCGTCGGCGTACATCTCGAGCGCGCGCTCGCTCTGGCCCGTCTCCTCGAACAGGAGCCCCCGCTCCAGCGCGAGGCCGGGGTAGTCCTTGTCGGCCGCCGCGACCTTGTCGAAGATCGCCGCCGCCTCCTCGAACCGGCGCAGGCGGCGGTAGGCCACCCCCAGCTTGAACTGGCTGCCGAGGTCGTCCTCCTTGGCGAGCGCCAGCTCGAGCTCCTGCCGCGCGTCCTCGTACCGCCCGGTCTGCAGCGCGACCTCGGCCTTGGCCTTGTGCAGGGCGGGCAGGTCCGGGAACTTCGCGGTCGCCTCGGACAGCCTCTCGGCCGCCGCCTCGTTGCGGCCCAGGCTGGACAGGAGCGACGACAGCGCCACGTAGGCGTCGATGACCTCCGGGCGGTTCTCGCTCGACTTCACGGCGTCGAGGTACGCCGCCTCCGCCTCCTTCTTGTTGCCCAGCGCGAGCTCGGTGCGCCCGAGCCAGTAGGCGACCTGCGGATCGGCCGGGTGGGCCTTCTGCAGCCGCTTCAGGAGGTCCTTCGCCTCCTTCATGCGCTCCTGCGCGAGCCACGTCTTCGCCGCGCCGATCTGCGCCGACAGGTCCTCGGCGTCGGCGCGGACCGCGGCCTCGAAGCGCGCCAGCGCCTCGGAGTAGCGGCCCGACCGGTAGAGGACCTCGCCGTTGCCGATGAGCGCGCGCACCGCCTGCGGGTCGAGCTTGACCGCGGCGGCGAACGCCTGCTCGGCGGCGCTCATGCGCGACTTCGCGAGGTGCATGGTGCCGAGCAGCGTGTACGCCTCGACGATCTCGGGGTCGCTCGCGGCGGCCCGGACCGGGCCCTCGCCCGTGACCTCGCCGAGCCGCTCGAGCGCCTCCTGCTCGCGGGCCGGCGCCTGCCAGAGGAGCGACGCGAGCAGGATGCGGGCCCCGACATGGTCGCGCGAGGCCGCCAGCGCGGCCCTGGCGCTCGCCTCGGCGCCGGCCGTGTCGCCGGCGAGGTGCTGCGCCCGGGCCAGGCCGAAGAGCGTGCGCGCGCTCTTCTGGAGCGCGCCCGCGCGCTGCCACGCCGCGACCGCCCCGGCGGCGTCCCGCTCGCGGAGCGCGATCTCGGCGACGAGGACGGCGACGTCGATGTCGTCCTTGCGCTGCGCGGAGAGCGCCTGCGCGGCCTGCCGCGCGCGCGCGAGCTGGCCCGACGCCGCGTCCTGCGTCGCGACGGCCAGGGTGAGCAGGTCGCCCGGGTGGGAGCTCGCGAGCGAGACCATCTCCTTGCCGAAGGCGTCGTCGACGGTCCGGTGCCCGAAGCGCAGGATGCGCGCGAACGCGGCGTAGCCGACGTAGGCCATGGTCGGCCGGTGGCGCGGCGCACTGTCGCGCGTGGCCCTGGCGTCGTTCAGCGCGTTGCCCGCGGCCAGCGCGGTGTCCTCGGCGAGCGCGGCCTGGACCCGCATGCGGAGCTCGGCGAGCGCCTCGTCGTGCGCGGAGGCGTTGAGCCGGTCGCTGACGAGGTTCACGCCGAACGCGCCGATGTCCGGGACGAGCGCGAGCGCGCCGCCGCCCACGGCGGCGACGGCGAGCGCCGCCACGACGTACCGCTTGACCTTCGACCTCGGCTGCGGGGCCTCCTGCGCGGGCGAGGGCTTCTCGACCTGCGCCTCTGCGCCGGCGCCCAGGTCGCCGATCTCGGTGCCGGCGCCGGTCAGGTCGACCTCGTCCCCGACGCTGGGGGGCGCCTCGCCGAGCTCGATGGACCGATCCTCGAGGTCCGTGGGCGCCTGCGTGAAGTTCGCGGAGCGGTCCGACGGATCGTAGGCGGTGGGCGCGGCGCCGGGAGGGAGCTGCGTCACGGCCTCGCCGAGCGCGATTTCGTCGCCGAAATCGTCGCCGAAGCTCTCCGCGGGCGCCGCGCCGAGCGCCGCGCCGCTGCTGGGGGGCGGCTCGGGCGCCGCCTGGGGGATCGGGCGCGGTCCGGGCGCCTGGAACGCGGCGCCGATGCGCGAGTCGTCGTACGCCGGCGGGGCCTCGTCGAAGAGCTCGGCGCCGACGATGCTGCCTGGACCCGCAGGCGTGGGCGCCGACGGGGGCGCGGGCGCGCCGGGGCCCGCGGCCTTCGTGGGGAGGCCGGGGCCCATGGCCCTCGTGGGAAAGCCCGAGGACGCCGGGGAAGGGAAGCCCGCGGACGCCGGCGCAGGCAGGCCCGAGGACGCCGGGGAAGGGAAGCCCGCGGACGCCGGCGCAGGCAGGCCCGAGGACGCCGGCGCAGGGTAGCCCGGCATGGTCTTCGCCGGGAGCCCGGCGCGCGCGGGCGAGGGGAGCGGCGACGAGGCCGGCACGGGCAGCCCCGCGCCGGACAGCGGGGCCGGCATGCCGACGCCACCCGGGACCGAGGCCGGCAGATCGCCGGCGACGACGGGCAGGTCGTTCGAGGACGGCGAGGGCAGCTCGGCCTCGACGTCGCCGTCCCCCTCGAGCGGCAGCTCGAGCTCGCCGAAGCCGAACGCCATGGAGCTGCCGCTGCGACCGCTCGGGCGCGGCGGAGGCGCCGGCGGCATGTCGTCGTCCAGGTCCCCGAAGTCGTGCTCCGGGGCGACGCGCGGGGCCGCCATGTCCCCCATCCCGAGCGTCCGACCGCGGCCGAGCGGCTGCGTGACGGCCCCAGCGCGCCCGCCGGGCCCGGCGTCGTGCCCGCCGAACCCGAGCCCGGCGTCGTGCCCGCCGAACCCGAGGCCGGCGTCGTGCCCGCCGAACTCCAGGGTGCTGCGCCCGCGGCTGCTGGGAGGAAGCCGCTCGGCCCGGGCTGGCAGATCGGTCCCGGCGAACGCGGCCGGCGTCGCCGGGGCGGTGCGGGACTCGGCGCGCGATCGCGCGGGCAGCGGCGCCGGCGCGGCGGGCACGTCGCCGTACACGACCGGCAGATCGTCGGCGTCGAGCCCGTGCACCTCCGCGTCCGTGGGGCTCGGGAGCTCGACCATCAGATCGATCTCGCCGAAGCCGCGCCGCTGCGGCGCGGTCTTGGCGTTGCGCCGGTCGGCCAGGCTCGGGCGATCGGGCACATCAGGCAGGCCGATCTCGCCGAAGACCTCGGGCCCCGGCGGCTCGGGCGCCGGCGCGGGCGCTTCGCGCCGGGGCGGCGCCGCTGCCGCGCGCCGCGGCGGCGCGACCGCGGGGAGCGGGACGTCCACGGCCGCCACAGGCAGATCCGCGTCCTCGGGCATCGCCGGCACGCTCCGCTCCACGAGCTGCAAGCCCTCCTCCCGGGCCTCCGGCGCGGGCGGGGGTGCTGCGCCCGCGCCTTCCTTCGTCACCAGGAGGCTCGTGCCGCACTTCGGACAGCGCATCCTGAGCCCCGCAGGGGGAACGCGCTTCTCGTCGACCTGGTACGGCGATCTACATCCGTCGCACTCGACCTTGATCATGCTCCCCGATCCGATGCGGACGCTGCGAGCTCCTCCGCATGCGCCGCCACGCTCGTTCGGCCTGCGAGAGGCCGGGATGCCCCGACATCCGCTCTCCTTACTAGCAGGGCTTGTCGTCCTTGGATCGCCTCTTCTACGCGCCCTCCTCAAATCGGCGACCTCCTCCGGGGCGCCGCGGGCCCCTGGCCGGCGCGATGACGGAGGCGGACGGACGCTGACCGAGCGCGGCGGGGCGGCTCACCGCGGCGACGAGGCGTCGCCCCGTCATCGTGGCTCGCCAAGCGTCGGCCACTTGTGGTAACGCGCTGCCGCCCATGCAGCGGTCGACGGCGCTCATTTATACGCTCTTCTTCGCGGGCGCGGTTGCGTTCGTCATCGCGAACAGCGGCCCGAAGGCGCGCGGGACGGTCAGCGCGCCCGCGGACGCCGGCGCCGAGGCCGAGGCCGACGCGGGCGCGCCGGCGGCGGCGCTGGCCGACGCCGACGCCGGGAGCGACGGCGGCGGAGGGGCCCCGGAGGAGAGCGACCCGGGGCAGGCGGCGCGAACCGACGCGGGCGTGACGCTCCTCTCCGGCGAGGCGCCGCCCGGGCTGCCTGCCGAGGCGCCGAAGAAGGTGCGCTTCGGCGTGGTGCTCGTGCAGTACCGCGGCGCGCAGGGGGCGCCGACGACCGCGCGAACCAAGGAGGCCGCGCTGGAGCTCGCCAAGGAGCTCGCCGAGCTGGCCAAGACGGACTTCAAGGCCGCCGTCAACAAGGGCGACAAGGGCTCGACCGACGACCTCGGCCATATCCCGCGGGGCGTGCTCGAGCCGGCGCCGGAGTACGAGCTCTTCAGCCTCCCGAAGGGGGGCGTGAGCGGCCCGGTCGATACGCCGCGCGGCTTTTGGATCACGCGCCGGATCGAGTAAGGAAGGCGCACTGCACCCGGCGCGCCGCCGCGGGCGCGACGCGCCGTACGCAACAGGCGCAGCCGACGCAACCCGCGTCATCGAACGTAGTTGAACGCAAGCCGAACGTGGGCTGAACCCAGGCCGAACGTGACGCAGAAGAGTGGAGATATCCGTATGGCGACGATCGACATCCGCCGGCAGCACTCGCTCGACAAGGAGGAGGCCAAGAAGCGCGCGGAGCAGCTCGCGCAGGGCATGGAAGACAAGCTCGGCATCACCTGGCGGTGGGACGGCGATCTCATCCGCTTCGAGGCCCCGGGCGGCGCCGCGAAGGGGACGAAGGGCGTCGTGCGCGTCGAGGCGTCGGCGGTCCAGGTGGAGATCGATCTCCCGTTCCTGCTGAAGGCGATGAAGGGCATGGTCGAGTCGAAGGTCAACGAGAAGCTCGACTCCGTGCTCGGCAAGGCCTGACCCGCCCGCCGGGCTCAGCTCGCCGGCCCGTCCCCTGCCACGCGAGCCCCTCGCCCGCGCGCACCGCGGCGCGGGGGGCGCGCCCCCGCGCGCCGCATGAGCGCCCCCGCGCGCCGCATGAAGGACGCCGCGCGGGTGTGCCCCCGCGCGCCGCATGCAGGATCGCCGCGCGGGACGATCCTCCGCGCGCGGCGCTGCTCGCGCTCACCCCGGGCGCTCCTCCATGCCCGGCGCGCTTTACTCGGCGCGCTTCGGTTCGCTACTCTCCGCCATCGTCATGCGTTGCGCACAAATGGGACCCCCTTCGGAGGCGTAGCGAAGCGAGATGACGGTTCAGGCACCCGAGGGTCAGGTGGAGAGCATGACGGCCCTGATCGCGCGTCTCCGCGCGGAGCAGGCAGAGCAACCGGAACGACAGCTCCAGGCGCTCTTGCTGCACGAGCTCGGCGCGCTCGAGGAGGCGCTGGGCGAGGAGCCCACCGCGGCGCGCGACTACCTCGCCGCGTTCAACGCGGATCCCCAGTTCAGGGAGCCGCTCGAGGCGCTCGTCCGCATCCTCACGCGGCGCAAGTCGATCAAGAACCTGGGCAAGCTGCTCGACGCGCTCACGCGCGCCGCGGCCACGCCCGAGGAGCGGGCGCGCGCGTTCTGGGAGCGCGCGGCGTACCTCCAGGACCACGAGCAGGACCTCGCGGCGGCCAAGGAGGCCCTCGAGGAGGCGGCGCTCAGCAACCCGGAGGACGCGACGCCGTGGCTCGAGCTCGAGCTCATCGCGGCCAAGGAGGGCGACCTCGCCGGCCGGATGCGCGCGCTCGAGGCCCGCGCGGAGCTCGCGACCGACGCGACGTGGAAGGGGCTGCTCTTCATCGAGCTCGCCGACCTCGCGGCGGCGACCGACAGCGTCGAGCGCGCCTACGAGCTGCTCGACGCCGCGGCGGCGCTGGAGGGGCGGGCGCGCTTCAAGTCGCAGCTCGCCCTCGAGGCCATCGCCAGCCGCGAGCAGGACCTCGGGGCGCTCGCGCGCGCCCTCGAGGGGCAGGCCGAGCTCATCGCCGACGCCCTGGACGACGAGGCGAGCGGCGACGCGAACGGCGTCCCCCGGCTCCTGCGCAAGCCCGAGCACGCGGCCGACGCGTGGCTGCGCGCGGCCGAGCTGACCCAGCGGGCCGGCACGGGCGGCTTCGCGTCGCTGCTCGAGCGGGCCGCGGAGCGGCTGCCCGGGTCGGCGCTGCTCGCGCGGGCGCGCATCGCCGCGCTCGAGGCCGCCGGCGAGGCCGAGGCCGCCGCGACCCTGGCCCGGCAGGAGATCGAGCGCGGCGCCAGCGGGCCCGGCGCGGCGGCGCTGTGGCTGCGCGTCGCCGAGGCGGCCGCGCTCGCGAGCGATCGCGAGGCCGCGCTCGCGGCGCTCAGGAGCGCGCTCGCGGCCGATCCGCAGTGCATCCCGGCGCGCGCGCTGGAGATCGACCTGCTCGGCGACGGGCAGGACCCGGCGGCCTTCGCGGCGTCGCTCGAGGCGACCGCGGCGTCGTACGGCAGCGACGAGGCGAGGGGGCGCGCGCTGCTCCTCGCGGCCTACGTGTGGGCGGTGCGGACGGACGACGTCGGCGCGGCGAAGGCGGCGCTGTCGCAGGCGGGCATGGCCGGCGTCAACCCGGGCGTGCTCGCGCGGTTCGGCCGGTCGTTCGCGGCGCTCCGCGGCGACGCGGCCTGGTACGAGGAGTCGACGAAGCGGCTGCTCTCGACCGGCGCCGACGCGGGCGAGAAGGCGAGCCTGTGGTTCGAGATCGGCCGGGGCCGCCTCCTCCGGGGCGACGCGGACGGCGCCGAGCGCGCCTTCGCCGAGCTCGCCGGCGCCGGCGCGGAGGACGGCGGCGCCGCGCCGAACGCGTGGCTCGGCCGGGCGCTCGGCGCGTTCGCGGTCGATCTCGTCCGGAGCCGGCGCGAGCGCGCCGATGAGCCCGGCGCCCCCGGCCCCAGGCGTTCGCCGATGGTCATCGAGGCGCTCGCGGAGGTCGAGGGGGAGGAGACCGCGCGCGGGCTCTGGCTCGTCGCGGCCCTGCGCAGCGCGCGGGGCGGCGATCTGGATCGCGCGCGGACCCGGCTCCGCGCGCTCTTCGAGCGGTCCGCGGCGGACGAGGTCGTCGCGGTGTTCCTGGCGGAGCTCGACCGGCGCGCCGGCAGCCCCGCCGCCGCGGCCGCGACGCTCTCGGCCTGCGCCGCGGCGACCGACGACGACGCCCTCTCGGCGGCGCTGCACATCGAGGCGGCCATCCTGCTCTTCCGCGCCGGCGAGCGCGCGCGCGCCGTCGACGAGCTCGAGGCGGCGCGCGGCAAGGCCCCGCGCGCGGGCGCGACGGCGCTCACCTGGGCGCTCCGGGGCCACGAGGCCGACGACCTCCACGGCCGGCGCCGCGCGCTCGAGGTGGCGGGCGAGGCGGGCGAGAGCCCCGCGGCGCTCGCGCTCTCGCGGTTCGGCCTCGAGGCCGGCGCGGCCGAGGGCGGCGACGCGGACGAGGCGCTCGCGATGCTCGAGGCCCTGGAGTCGCAGGCGAGCGACGATCTCGCGCTCGCGGCCGCGCTCGGGCGGCTCCTCTTCCAGCCGGCCCTCGAGCAGCGGGACGCCGTGGAGCGCGCGCTCGATTTCATCGAGGAGCGGGGCGACGGGGCCGCGTCCATCGCGCACGCCGAGCGCTTCCGCCTCGCGCGCGCCCTGGACCAGGACCGCGCGCTCACCGCGGCGCGCGCCGCGGCGTGGGCGGAGGCCGATCCGAGCCTCCACGCCGACCTCGAGTGGCTCGGCGCGGCGCTCGGCGCCGAGGATCGCGAGGCGGAGGTCGCCGCGCGGAGCGCCGTGGCGCGGCACCTCGAGTGCGAGGCCCGCGCCGCGATGGAGGCCTCGGCCGCGATCGTCGGCGCGCTCGACCAGCCGAACCTGCCGCGGCCGTTCCTCTCGGGCGAGCACGCGCCCGCGCAGCTCGCGAACCTGGAGCTCGCGCTGCCCGGCTGCGACCCGCGCCGGCGCGCCGCGGCCCTGCTCGGCCTCGGCGACGTGCTCGGCGAGGACGCGCAGCTCATCGCGCTCGGGCTCGCGGGCTGGTCGGACTTCGCGGCCGGCGATCACGAGCGGGCGCTCGCCGCGTTCCGCGCGGTGGTCGAGCGGCGGCCCGACGACATCGCCGCGTGGGAGGGGGTCCGCGCGGCCTCGGAGGCGCTCCGCGACCCGGTGTCGACGGCGCTCGCCTCGGCGCAGCTCGGGGCGCTCTGCAAGGACGACGCGCGCGGCGCGGAGTTCTGGGAGGGCGCGGGCCTGCTGCTCCTCGAGCACACCGAGGCCCACGACGACGCGGAGATCGCCTTCGATCGCGCCTTCGCGCGCGACGCGCGGCGCGGCGTCGCCTTCGATCGGCTGTTCCGCCGGATCCGCGCGCGCAACGAGGACGATCGGCTGCTCGACATCATCGAGCGGCGGCTCGGCGTGGCCGACGACGACCTCGAGATCTGCAAGCTGTTCTGGGAGCGCGCGCGCGTGCTCCGCAAGAAGGGCAAGCTCGACGAGGCGCTCGCCGCGCTCGAGAACGTGACGCTGCTCGAGCCGGACCACATCGGCGCGCTGGCGCTCTCGGCCGACATCTCGAGGGCGAAGGGCGATCTCGGCCAGGCGGCGGCCTTCTACGCCGAGCTCTCGCGGGTCGCGAAGGCCCCGGCGGAGCAGCGGCTGATGTCGGGGATCACCGCGGTCGACGTGTACGAGAAGCGGGGCGAGCACGACAGGGCGCTCGACGTGCTGGTCGGCCTCCACCGGGCCGGGCTGTCGACGCTCCCGGTCCGCGAGCGCCTCGTCCGGGTCGCCGCCCGGGTCGGCTCCTGGGAGGAGGCCACGCGCCTGCTCGAGGAGCTCATGGTCGAGCGCGACACCGCCGAGGGGCGGAGCGAGGCGGCGCGGCTCGCGATGGCCATCTACCGGGACCAGCTCCGCGCCCCGCTCCGCGCGGAGCGGGCGGTCGCGAGGCTCCTCGAGGAGGTGCCGGACGACGGCGAGGCGATCGATCTCGTGCTCACGACGGGCTACGAGCCGGCGTTCCGCACCCGCGTGCTCGGCCGCGCCAAGGCGACCTTGATCCAGGCGCTCGCGGCGGACCCGTGCGACGCGGACCGGGTCGGGCTGCTCGCGAAGATCGCGGGCGCGGGGCAGGACGCGGCGCTCCGGCAGGCCACGCTGGGCGCGCTCGTCGCGCTCGGCAGGATCGACGAGGGCATCTCCGCGGAGCTCAGGAAGATCGACGCCCGCGTCCCGGCGCGGCCGCAGATCGCCCTCGACGCCACGGCCATGGCCGAGATCGCCGATCCGCTCGACACCGGGCCCGTCGGCGAGCTGTTCGCCAGGATGGCCGAGACGATCTCGATGGCGCTCGGCCCCTCGCTCGTGTCGCTCGGCGTGGGCAAGCGGGACCGCATCGACTCCCGCGGCGGCCACCCGCTGCGCGTGGCCGTCGCCGAGTGGATGGGCGCGCTCAGCTTCGAGACGGACTTCGAGCTCTACGTCGGCGGCCCGAACCCGCGCGGGGCGACGGGCGTCTACGGCCAGCTGCCGGCGCTCGTGCTCGGCCCCGAGATCACGACGCCGCTCGACGCCGCCGCGCGCTCGGCGATCGCGCGCGAGGCGTTCGCCCTGCGCCGGGGCATCACGTCGCTCAGGACGCGCGACGACAACACCGTCGCCTCGCTCGTCGCGGCGTCCTGCATCGAGGCGGGCCTCTCGGTCCCGCAGCCCCCGTACGCGGTGTACGGCGAGGTCGCGCGCGCCATCCACAAGGAGATGTCGCGCGCGACCCGCAAGGCCATCGCGGACGTGTGCCAGCGCATCGTCGCGAGCCAGCAGGATCCGCGCCGCTGGGCGCAGGCCGCGCGCAGGAGCATCGACCGCATGGCCGTCATCGCCGCCGGCGACGTCTCCCTGGTCCTCTCGGACATCCTGAGCACGCCGCGCGACCAGCTCGGAGGCGCCGTCGCCGAGAGCGAGCGGGCGCGCCAGCTGATCGCGTTCGTCCTTTCCCAGAGCTACCTCGAGCTTCGCCGGAAGCTCGGGATGGGGGTCCGGTGAGCAAGAATCCGCAATCCAAGGGCTCTCCTGGCGGCGACGAGGGCACCCCGTCGCAGGAGAAGATCACGGTCCCGCCGCCGGCGATGTACGGCGCGGCGGTCTCGGACGCCGACGTCGAGGAGGCCACGCTCCTCGCCAAGATCCCCGAAGAGCTCATCCAGTCGATCCGCGCCGAGGAAGGGGAGCGCGCCGGCGAGGGCGGCCTGAAGCAGCTCTTCTCCCGCGAGCCGATCCCGGCGCCCCCCCGGTCGGCGCCGAGCGCCGGGCAGGGCGACGCGCTGCTCGACATGCTCTTCGAGGACCCGCGCCCCGACGCCGACGCGGACGACGGCGTCGTGACCTCGGCGCCCGCGCTGCCTGGCGCGCGCCGGACGACCGCGGGGGTGGGGCCCCTGACGCCGCCGCGCCCGCCGTCGCTGCCCCGGCCCGCGATCCCGCCCCGCTCGGGCAGGGCGGGCGACGCCGCGGCGCCGCTGGGGGTCGAGCCCTCGCCGGGCGATCGGACGCCGAGGATCCCGCCGCAGGCCGCGTCCGCGCGGCCTGGCGGGCCGCGGCCCGAGCCCCGCGGCGCCTCGCCGCGGCCGCCGGCGCCGCCCCCGAGCCCGCCGGCCGCGCACCCCGACGACGCCGTCGAGCTGGGCGACCGCGCGACGCCCATCCCCGACGGCGGCGACTCGCCGTTCGAGTTCGCGCCGCCCAGCGAGGTCGGCGGCGGGCTCTCGGCGCCGCCGGGCCTCCACGGCGAGGGGGCGGCGCGCTTCGACGACGAGGACACCGCGGGCTTCGACGACGAGGAGACGAAGGCCCTGGACGACGAGGGGCCGAGCACCCGGCCGTTCGCCGGCGACGCGCCCGCCGCCGATCTCTGGAATCGGGCCGCGGCCGACAGCGATCCCGGCGAGCTCGTGGACGAGTCCAGCCTGCTCGACGAGGACGATCTCGCGCAGACGCGCGTCGCGAGCACGAGGCCGGCGGCCCCCGCGCCGCTCACGCCGCCCCGAGCGACCCCGGTGCCGCACTCGTCGCCGCGCGCGAGCGCCCCGCCGTACTCGTCGCCGCGCGCGAGCGCCCCGCCGTACTCGTCGCCGCGCGCGAGCGCCCCGCCGCACTCGTCGCCCAGCGGGGCCCCCTCCCGCCGCGAAGGCGAGAGCCTCCCGCCGCTGCCGTCGATCCCGCCGCCCGCGTCCGTGTTCGACAGCGAGCAGGACGCGAGCGCGATCCTCGTCCAGTCGCAGCAGCGCGACGCGTGGGCGGCGCGCGCCTCATGGCTCCGCGCCGAGGCGGAGCTCATCGAGGACCCGACCGCGCGCGCCCGCGCGCTCCTCCCCGTCGCCGAGCTCTACGTGATGGCCGGAGAGGACGCGACCGCCCGCGCCGTCGCCGCCGAGGCGCGCGAGCTCTGCCCGAACCTGATCTTCGCGCACCGGCAGCTCCGCGGGCTCCTGATGCGCGAGGGGGACCTGCCCGCCGCGCTCGACGCGCTGGAGGCCGAGACCCGCGTCCTCGGCGTGCCGGCCGCGCGCTGCCACAACCTGGTGCTCGGCGCCGAGATCGCCCGCGTCTCGCTCGAGGATCCCGAGGGCGCGCACAAGCGCATGGAGCTCGCGGCCCGGACGCACCCCGCCGACCCTCGGCCGCACGTCCAGCGCTTCTGCGACGCCCTCGCGGCGCCCGACGCGGACGCGGCGGCCTCCGCGGCGCTCGCGCGGTTCCGCCTCCCGGACGCGCCCGAGCTCGCGCCGCTCGCCGCGGCGTGCGCCCAGGTGGCCGTGCACCGCGGCGCGCCGCGCCGCGGGCGCGCGCCGGCCACGCCGTACGAGGCGCTGCTCCGCGCCCGCGCCCAGCTCCGCGCCGGGGACCTGACCGGGTGCCTCGCGGGCCTCGAGCCGCTCCGCGACACCTCGCTCGCGCCCGCGGCCGCGTGGCTCATCGCCGCGCTGGGCGCCGCGCGCAAGGAGACCCGCCAGGCGGCGCTTGACGCGCTCCGCAGCGCCGCGTCCGGCTCGCACGGCGGGCAGGCGCGCCGCGCCCTCGCGGCGCAGGCGATCGAGCTCGGCGACGCCGCCGCCGCCCGCGCCGCCACGCTCGAGGCCGACGGGGCCGACGAGGCGTTCTCGCCGGCCGATCGCGTCGTCCTCGCGGCGCTCGCCGGCGGCTCCTCGGACGAGGTCGAGCCCTGGCTCGCCGCCCTCGACGACGATCCGGACTTCGCCCCGCTCTGCGCCGCGGCGAGCGCCGCCCTGAGCGACCCCGCCGCGGCGAGCGGCGCGAGCGACGGGGAGCCGTCCGGCGGGGCGCGCGCGCAGCGCTCCGTGCGCGCCCCCGGGGGCCCGGCCGCCCGCGCGGCCGCGGGGCTCGGCCGCGCGCTCTCGCGCGAGGCCATCGCCGCCGAGGGCGGCGTCGACGCGAGCGACGCCTTCTCCCGCGCGGTGCTCGCCTACGGCGACACCGCGTCCGAGAGCCCGATCTTCCGGGCCCTCGCGCTCGAGCTCGATCTCGACGGCGACCAGGGCGCCCGCGTCGCCCGGGCCGTGGCGGCGCTCCGCGAGGTCGCGTCCGAGCGCGACAGCGCGCTCGCCGCCGCCGTCATCGCGGAGATCGCGGGCGACCAGCGGGCGGCGATGAGCGACCTCGATCGCGCCCGCGCCGCGGATCCGCAGCACGAGGGCGCCGCGCGCGCCCGCGCCGCCCAGGAGAGCGGCGTCGGCGCCGCCCGCATCCTCGCGGAGCACGCGCTCACGCTCGACGAGGGGCCGCGCGCCGCGGTGCTCGTCACCGAGGCCGCGATCCGCCTGCTCGACGGCGGCGACGGCGAGGAGGGAGAGCGCCTGCTCGCGCGCGCCGCGCAGATCGATCCGAAGCTCCCGGTCGCGCTGCACCTCGGCGAGCGGAGCGCCCGCGCCCGGGTGGACCGCGACGGCCTCCTCGAGTGGCTCAGGAGCCGCCGCGAGGGCGCCGCCGATCCGCTGGAGCGGGCCCATGACCTCGTCCGCGAGGCGCTCCTCGTCGCCGAGGCCGACGCCGCGGCGGCCGCGTCGCTCCTCGAGGCGGCGCACCGCTCGCGCCCGGAGGACATCGGCCTGCGCGAGCTCTTCGAGCGGCTCGCGCCGGAGCCCCCGGCCGACCGCGCCGCCTGGCGCGCCGAGCGCGCCGCCGAGGCGATGCGGGAGGCCGAGGGCCAGACCCCCGAGGGCGGCAGCCAGGCGGCGGCCAGCGTCGAGGCCGCCCGCCTCGCGCTCGAGGCCGCCCTCGAGTACGAGCGCGCCGGCGACCTCGGGCAGGCGGCCGCGTGCGCCCGCCAGGCGATCGCCGCGGGCGACACGGCGCTCGCGCCGATCGTCCTCCACCGCGCGGCCGTCGCCGGCCACGGCGCCGGCGAGCTCGTCGACGCCCTGATCCCGCGCGCCCGCGAGGCGTCGGACCCGGCCGAGCGCCTCGAGCTCTACGAGCGCCTCGCCGAGCTCGACGAGCTCGGGCGCAGGGACGCTGGCAGCGCCCTGCTCTGGCGCCGCTCGATCCTGGAGGAGACGCCGCACCACCTGCCGACGCTCCGCAAGGTCGCCTCCTCCCTGATCTCCGAGGGGCGCGACGAGGAGCTCGAGCCCATCGCCCTCGAGATCGCGCGCGTCCTCGACGGCCCGGAGGCGATCGCGCACGCGCTCCTGTCCGCGCGGCTGCGCATGCGCGTGCTCCCGTGGGAGGAGACGCTCGAGCCCGTCCAGATCGCGTACCGGAACGAGCCGCGGGGCATCTGGGCGCTGCGCCAGATGGCCGCCCACGCCCGCGCGAAGGAGGATCACGCCCTCGCGATCGAGGCGGATCGCCAGCTCATCGAGCGCACCGATCGCCCGTCCGAGGCCGCCGCCCTGTCCGTGCGCGCCGCCAAGGACGCCCTCCTCGCCGGCTCGATCGAGGACGCCGTGGCCTTCTTCCGCCACGCGATCACGCTCGTCCCGCACTACCTCGTCGCGCACCTCGACCTCGCCGACGCGCTCGAGCGCGGCGACGACGCGGCCGCGGCCGCCGCCGCGCTCGAGTCGGCGGCGGGCGCCAGCGTCGGCTCCGAGGGGCGGGCGCACTCGCTCTACGCCGCGGCGGTCCTCTGGCAGGACAAGGTCCAGAACGCCGCGCGCGCCCGCGACGTCCTGGAGGCGGTCGCGACGGTCGACCCGTCGTACGCCGACGTCTTCTCGCGCCTCAAGGCCATCTACGTCGCCGAGGGGGCGCGCGCCGAGCTGGCCGCGCTCCTCGAGCGCCGCCTCGACGCGGTGACCGATCCGGCGGAGCGCGTCGAGATGGAGGTGCTCCGCGGCCGCGCGCTCGCCGACGTCGGCGACGCGAGCGCCGCCAAGCGGGCGCTCGCCGCCGCGCTCGACGCGAACCCCGACCACGTGGAGGCCCTGTCCGCGTACGCCGACGTCTGCGCCGGCGAGGGCGACTGGACCGGCGCCGAGCAGGCGTGGATCCGGCTCGCGCGCCTCGTGCCCGACCCCGCGAAGCAGGCCGCGATCTACCTCCGCCTCGGCGAGCTCTACGACGAGCACGTGCCGAACGCGGAGCGCGCCGAGCTCGCCTACCAGGAGATCCTGAAGCGCGCCCCGGACGACGTGGGCGCGCGCGAGCGCCTCGTCGCCCTCTACAAGCGCGCCGGCGACGGCGCCCGGGCGCTGGAGCAGCAGAACCTGCTCATCGGCGCCGCGGAGGCGCCCGACCAGAAGTGCCGCCGCACCGCCGAGCTCGCCGAGATCTACGAGGCGATGGGCGAGATGAAGAAGGCCGAGGCCACGCTGCTCACGGCCCGCAAGACGTGGCCGAAGGACGACGCCGCGCTGGGCGCGCTGGCCCGCTTCTACCAGCGCACCGAGCAGGTCTCCGCGGCCAACGTCCTGCTCGACCGCGCCCTCGCCGACGCGCGCCGCGCGCTCAACACCGGCCGCTTCGAGCCCTACCTGTTCTCGACGGTGGCCACGGTGGCGGAGCTCCGCGGGCGCCCCAGCGCCTCGAGGATCGCGCGCGCGACCGTCGCCGCGCTCCAGGGCCAGGAGGCCGCGATGGGCGGCGCGGGCAACGCCGCCGGCGCGGCCCGCCTCGACAGCTTCCTCGCGCCGGACGTCATGACCCCGGCGTTCCGCGAGCTCCTGCTCAAGACGGGCCCGCTCCTCGACGCCGCGGTGCCGTACGACCTCGACTCCATCCGCGCGACGCCGCTGCCGCCTCACCACGCCGACGTCACCGATCTCGCGCGCGGCGTCGGGGCGGCGTACGGCCTCCCTGGCCTGCAAGTCTACATGACGGCCGCGCTCGGCCCCGTCTGCGTCCCGGCGTCGTCGAGCCCGCCCAAGATCGTGCTCGGCCAGGCGCTCGTCACCTCGCCGCGCGACGACGTCCGGCTTTTCCTTATCCATCGCGCCGTCAAGATCCTTCAGACCAACGGCGCGGCGTTCTCGCGGACGGCGCCGATCGACCTCTGGCCGCTGCTCGCCGCCTACCTCAAGGCCTTCTCCCCCTCCTGGACGCCGCAGGGCGCCGACGCCACGCGGCTCCGCGACTACCAGGGCCGCATCGAGCGGGCCATGACGGGCGGCGTCGATCCGCAGCTCGGCGTGCTCGCGGCCGACGTCATCGGCTCGATCGGCAACCGCGCGTCGACCCTCAACACGGCGGTCAACGGCTGGGGCAGCCGCACCGCGTTCCTCGCGGTCGGCGACCTCAACATTGCCCTCACGGGCATCGCGTGGTCCGGCGGCAACACGAACGCGCCGCCCGCCGGGGGCAAGGAGCGCATCACCTGGATCGGGCGCAACGCGGAGGCGCGCGATCTCATCGTCTTCGCCGTGAGCGACGGCCTGGCCGAGGCGCGGGAGCAGCTCGGGTTCAGCGAGTGAGGGCGGGTGGTGGTCACGTTTGGGGTGCTCACCTCCGGGGCTTGCGTTCCGGCGGGCCCCTTTTGTGGCCCGCCTGCACTCCAGCCCCTCCGGTGAGCACCCCAAACGTGACCACCACCTGAGGGCGGGGAGGGGGAGCGCTCGGGCGCTCGTCATCGCGCGCCCCGGCGCTATGTTGAGCGCGCGCTTCGCGAGCACTTCGCCGTCGCGGAGGCCCGCGCGGACGCGTATGCTCCGCCGCCTGCCAGCGAGCGCCCAGCCCCTCTCCTCCGGCACCGCCTGCACGTCCCCTCACGATCCATGACGACGACCCTCAAGGCCAAGCCCCGCGTCTCTTACGATTGCTCGAAGTGCCCGGCCTACTGCTGCTCCATCTACGAGCGCGTCGAGGTGACGCCGCGCGATCTGCGGCGGCTCGCCCGCCATTTCGGCCTGAGCGTCGAGTCCGCCGAGCAGCGCTTCACGAAGCGCTACGGCGGCGAGCGCATCCTCCGGCGGCAGGCCGATCCGCTGCTCGGGCGCGTCTGCCGCTTCCTCGATCTCACGACGCGCGGCTGCACGATCTACGAGGCGCGGCCCGAGGTCTGCCGTGATTACCCCGGCAGGCCGCGGTGCGGTTACTACGACGTGCTCCAGTTCGAGCGCGAGACGCAGGGCGAGCCGGACGTGATGCCGCTCGTGCAGATCACGTTCCGCCCGAGGCCCCAGGCCGGCGAGAGCCGCTCGAAGGGCTAGCGCTTGGCGGCGGTGCGGCGCGCTGGGGGCTCACGCGACCTCGTCGAGCTCGTCGACCCCTGCCGCGTCGGCCGCCGCGCTCGCCTGCATCCGCGCGGGCAGCCACTCTTCCGGCCGGTCGGCCGGGTAGACCCGCAGCGAGCCGTCGGCCGGGCCGAGCAGGTCCTCGACGCGCGCCGCGCCCGTGATGCGCTGCGCCGCGAACAGGCCTGACATCGCGGCGCCGGCCACCCCGTGGCTCAGCGTGCTCGCCCCGCACAGGTACAGCCCCGGGATCCTCGTCCCGATGGAGAACGACAGCGGGCCGAGCTGCCAGGGCGTCTTGGCGGTCCCGTAGGCGGCGCCCCGGTGCGTCGCGCAGTAGAAATCGTTGGTCAGCGGCGTCGCCACCGAGCGGAACACGAGCGCGCGGGAGATGCCGGGGATGATGTTCTCCGCCGCGGCGATCATCTGATCTCCGAGCGACTCCTTCATCTTCTCGTAGTCGGCCCCCCGCTCCCCCGTGCGGGTCTCCTCCCAGCGCGTGAAGGGGTCGTGGGGCACGAACGTGAACATCTCGATCGTGTGGTGTCGGCCCTGCGTCGGGTGCCCCGGGTCCTTCAGCGTCGTGATGGTCAGGAACAGGCCGTCCACCGCGCCGGGCGGGAGCTGGTACTCCGCGCGCTCGTAGATGCGGCCCACGTCCCGGGTGCGGTACCACCAGTAGTTGCCCGAGTCGTAGCCCATCGCCCGGAGGTCCATGTCCACGGCGCAGAACACGCTGAGCAGGCTGACGGAGTACTCCATCCGCTGGATCTTGCGGCGCTCGCGGGCGGTCCTCTCGGGCGGGAGCAGCTCGCCGAAGGTGATGGCCGGGTCCGCGTTCGAGATGACGTTCGCCGCGCGCAGGATCTCGCCGCCCTCCAGCTCGACGCCCGCCGCCCGCCCGCGCTCGACGAGGATGCGCCGCACCCGCGCGCGCATCCGGATCTCCCCGCCGCGCCGGCGCAGCGCCTTGATCATCGCGAGCGGGATGCGCTTGGCGCCGCCGCGCGGGTAGTACCCGCCGTCGAAGTAGTGGGCGGCGACGCTCGCGTGGAGCGGCAGCGACACGCGCGACGGCGGGAGCCCGTGGTCGCCCCCCTGCGCGGACAGGATCGCCCGGAGCATCGGATCGCGGATCGTCGCGTCGAGCAGCGCCTCCTGCGTGCGAAACCCCCAGCGCAGGAGGTGGGGCGCCCTGAGCGGCACGAGCAGGACCTTCGGGAACTCGAGCATCGTGTCCATGCGGAGCAGCTCGTCGTTCAGCCCGCGGAGGACGCTGAAGTACCGCGCGATCCCCTCCGCCTCGTGCGGGAACCGCTCGGTCAGCCGGGCGACGAGCCGATCGAAGCCCTTGGGCACGTCGAACCGCTCCTCGCCGATGAGCAGGTGATCGAACCCGTCCGGGTTGAGCTCGCAGAACTCGAGATCGCCCGAGAGCTCGAGCCCCTCGTAGAGCCGCCTCACCGGGCCGCCTGGACCGAGGCCGCCGATGTAGTGCACGCCCGGGCTGAACAGGTAGCCGTTCAGCGAGAAGCTGTGGGTCCACCCCCCCGGAAGATAGTGCTGCTCGACGACGATCACCTTCGCTCCCGCGCGCGCGAGCGCGAGGGCGGCGGTGAGCCCACCGGAGCCCGATCCGATGACGACGGTATCCGCGTGCTTCATGAGTCCCCCCTCGGACTCCGATGCGCGAAAGACGAGCTTGGTCGCGCGCCTGGGTCCACGCGCTCGCCGATTTTCGCGCCCGGCGATCTCGCGCTGGGCGATCTCGTCCTCGGCGATCTCGCGCCCGGTGATTTACCGCCGTTTACCGCCGTCGGGCGGCGCTCCGGCGTCGGGCGGTGTTCTGTCCGCCTTCTCCATGGCCGTGAGCGGCAGCGGGCAGACGACGGGGACGGCGCGCGAGGGCGTGTGCGTCGACTCGCGGAGGCACGTCTTGCCCGTGAGGCGAAGGCGCTCTCCCACCTCGAGGTCCGGCGGGCACACGATGTCCTGGGACGCCGAGACGAGATCGCCGTCGATCCAGAAGACCTCGCAGCCGGTGTCCGTCCGCCGGAGATGGTAGGACCGCGTCGGGCGCCGCGGCGCGGGCGTGCCCTCGGCCGCGAGGGCGCCGGCATCGCGCTGCGCCGCCTCCGCGCCCTGGCTCCCGGCGTCGCCCTGGCACGCCGCGAGCCCGGACGCGAGCCCCGAGAGGAGCGCCGGCAGGAGCCGGACAGCGATCCGGGCCCGCGTTCGCTGCGACGTCGGCGGCGGCATGGAGGCGCCCTCGCGACCGGCTGGGCTCACCGGCTCGGGAAGAAGAGGATCGACATCTTGGTCAGGAAGAAATCCGCGATCAGGATGGTGATCGAGGTCACCACCACGGTGCGGGTCGTCGACTGGCCGACGCCTTCCGTTCCGCCTCGCGTGATCAGCCCGAAGTGGCACCCGACCAGCGCGATGATCGCCCCGAAGAAGGGGGTCTTGTACATCCCGCTGAAGTAATCCATGAACGTGACGGAGCTGAGCGCCGTCCGCAGGAAGAAGCCGGCCGGGATGCCGAACTCGGTCGCGCAGATCAGCATCGCCCCGCCGAAGCCCAGCACGAGCGCGAACGCGCCGAGCACGGGCATGACCACGATGCTCGCGAGCAGCCGGGGCACCACGAGCTTCTTCACGGGGTTGGCGCCGAGCGCGCGGATGGCGTCGATCTGCTCGGTGACGGCCATCGAGCCGACCTCCGCCGCGATGCCCGCGCCGATGCGGCCGCCGACGATGACCGCCGTCAGCGTGGGCGCGAGCTCGCGCGAGAAGGACAGGCCGATGATGCGGCCCGTGTACTCCATGCCGCCGAACTTCTGCAGGCCGATGGCGAACTGCACCGCCATGACCATCCCCACGAACAGCGCCGTCACGGACGCGATCGCCGCCGAGCGGACGCCGAGCGACTCCATCTGGTAGAGGGTCGAGCGCACCTCGAGCGGCCGCTCGAACATGGCCACGAGCGCCCCCCAGGTCATCCGCCCGAACTGGCCGAGGTGCTCGATGAACGCGAGGACCGCGTCGTTGATCGTGGCGAGCAGGGGGGGCGCCGCCCGGGGGGGCAAGCTGGAAGCGCCCATGCTGGGCGGGGCCACGCTGGTCGAGGCGGGCGGCGGCGCCGTCGGGGTCTTGTCGCGCTCAGTCGTCATCGGCCGGCAGGGTCGAGAAGCCGCGGACCATCCGCGAGAACGCCGGCTCGCTGGCGGCGTAGCGGGCGGGATCTGCGATGAGGAGCATGTCGTACACGCAGCCGTTCTTCTTGAGCACCCAGACGTCGAACACCTTCGGCACCCCGTCGAGCTTCGCCGAGAGGACGGTGTGCATCGCCTCGCGGCCGTCGAACGGGACGACCTCCTGCTTGAGCACCTCGCGCTCGGTGAAGTGCAGGAAGAGGTGGTTCGTCAGCGAGACGAGCGGGACGTCCTCCTCGTTGAGGCAGCGGCCGTTCAGGGCGATGGTCGCCCCGTTCGCGTCGTCGCGGTAGGCCAGGGCGGCGTCCGAGACCGAGATCGGCCTCCAGCCCGCGGGTGCGGGGGGCACGCGGAAGGCGATCTCCTGGCCGCGGTAGACCGTCCCGTCGAACGACGGGCCGCCGCAGCCGGCCAGCGCGAGCACGAGCGCGAGGAGCCTGGCTCGGGGGGACGCTGTGGAGGCCGCCGAGCCCGCGCTGGCGGGGCGCCTTCGAGGGGATCGTCGCATCGCTGCGGGCCGCACGCTATCACGCTTTTGCATCGTGGGCGAACGGCGAGCACCGTGGTCGTCCGGGGGCGGCCGCGCGCCGTCAGTAGCCCCAGGGGTCTCGCCGGCGCTCCGGGTCCCACGGGTCGACGCGGCGGCCCGGGCGCGCGGCGCGCCGGGGTGGCGAGCGCCACTTGTGCCAGCGCTCGTACTCGCGCGGGGCGCGGCCCACCATGAAGAGGCGGATCAGGATGAGCCCGGCGACGAACCCCCCGAGGTGCGCGAAGAACGCGACGCCGCCGCTGCGCATGCCGATCGAGCCCAGCCCGTTCAGCAGGTTCACCACGAAGTACTCGAGGATGACGAGCCACGCCGGGAACTCCAGGAACAGGCCGAAGATGAGCCACAGGAGCGGGATCGGGTTCAGCACCGTGATCGGCGATCGCGGGTAGAGCGACCCGTACGCGGCCAGCACGCCCGAGATGGCGCCCGAGGCGCCGACCATCGGGATCGTCGAGCCGGGATCGATGAGGATCTGGGCGCCCGCGGCCGCGATCCCGGACAGCACATAGAACGCCGCGTACCGGAGGCTGCCCAGCGCGTCCTCGACGTTGTCGCCGAAGATCCAGAGGAACAGCATGTTCCCGCCGAGGTGCGCCCACCCCGTCGGATCGTGCAGGAACATGCTGCTGAAGACCGTCCACCAGGTGTCCTCCGGCTCCGCGAGGAGGGTTCCCGGGACGAGGCCCCACGCGAACAGCAGCCGGTCGGGCGGGATTCCGGCCGAGATCACCGATCGCATCCAGAAGAACCCGAGGAGGTTCAGCGCGATCAGCAGGTAATTGACGAGCGGTACCCTGCGGGTGGGCAGTTGGTCGCGGAGGGGCAGCATCCCGGTTTACTTAATCACGCGGGCCCGTGACAGCATCCGCCTGCCTTGATAGACCCGGGCCGATGTCCGAGCTGCGCCTGTACGACACGCTGACCCAGAAGCTCGCCCTGCTCGTCCCGCGCCGGCCCGGCGAGGTCCGCATGTACTGCTGCGGCCCGACGACGTACGACGTCGCGCACGTGGGCCACGGCCGCGCCGCGCTCGCTCCGGATATCCTCGCCCGCCACCTGACGGCCCGCGGCCTCCGCGTCGTCTATGCGCGGAACATCACGGACGTCGACGACAAGATCCTGCAGCGGGCGGCCGAGTCCGGCGAGCCCCCCATGGAGCTGTCGGCGCGGATGGCGCGCCTGTACCAGGAGGACATCGCCGCGCTCGGCTGCCTGGAGCCCGAGGTCCAGCCGAAGGTCTCCGAGCACATCCCGGAGGTCGTCGCGCTCGTCGAGCGGCTGATCGAGCGAGGCGCCGCCTACGTCGTGGAGAGGCCCGGCGAGGCGGGCGGCGTCCGCGACGTGTACTACGCGGTCCGCAGCTTTCCCTCGTACGGCAAGCTCTCGAAGCGCAACCTCGACGAGCTGCGGGTCGGCGCGCGCGTCGGCCCGTGCGAGGACAAGCGCGATCCGCTCGATTTCGCGCTCTGGAAGGGGGTCGCCCCCGGCGGGTGGGGCTGGGACAGCCCGTGGGGCAAGGGGCGCCCCGGCTGGCATATCGAGTGCTCGGCCATGGCCGGCCGCTACCTCGGGGCGGGCTTCGACGTCCACTGCGGCGGCATGGATCTCATCTTCCCGCATCACGAGAACGAGATCGCGCAGAGCGAGGCCGCCCACCCGGAGGCCGCGCCGTTCGCCTCGATCTGGATCCACAACGGCTTCGTCAACGTCGACAAGGAGAAGATGGCGAAGTCGCTCGGCAACTTCGTCACGCTCCGCGACGTCTACGCGCGCAACGACCCGGAAGCGCTCCGCTATTTCCTGCTCACGGTCCATTACCGCGGCCCGATCGCGTTCGACACCCACAAGCGGGACGACGGCCGCGTCGTCTTCCCCGGCGTGGTCGAGGCCGAGCGCCGGGTCGACTACCTCTACGCGACGCTCGATCGGCTGTCGGCGCTCCTTGCCGCGGCCGGCGAGGCCGCGGCGGCGGAGCTCCCGGCGAGGCTCCCGAAGGAGCTCGCGCCGCACGCCGCGCTCGCCGACGGCGCCCGCGGCCGCGTCGCCGCCGCGCTCGACGACGACCTCAACACGCCGGTGGCCCTCTCGATCGTCGCCGAGCTCGCCAAGGCCGCGAACGAGCTCGTCGATCTCGCGCAGAAGCGGCGGAAGGACCAGGACGTCGCCCGCGCCGCGCCGCCGCTCGCGCGCCGCCTCGACGCGGCGCTGCGCTCGTCGCTCGACGTCCTCGGCCTGCTGCAGACCCCGCCGTCGGTCTACCTGGCCCGCACGCAGGAGCGGCGCCTCGGGTTGCTCGGCAAGACGCGCCAGGCGATCGAGGCGAAGCTCGCCGAGCGCGCCGAGGCGCGCGCCGCCAAAGACTTCGCGCGGAGCGACGCCATCCGGCGGGAGCTCGAGAGCGAGGGCATCGAGGTCGCCGACGCGCCGACCGGCACGACCTTCCGGGTGAGCGCCTGAAGCGTCTCGCCGGGACGGGCTCCGCGCCGGCGGCCGACCTCGGCACCAGTGGACGAAAACGGCCGGGGGATCTAGGTTCTCGCCCGATGCTGGCCGGCGGCGGCCCGCGTCCCGGACCTGCCCGGCATCGACGGCCTCCACGGCATCCACAAACGATTACGGACGACCATGGCTCGTGATCTCTACTCCGTGCTCGGCGTCTCGCGTGATGCGGACGAGGACACCATCAAGAAGGCGTTCCGCAAGCTCGCGATGAAGTACCACCCGGACAAGAGCCCCGGGAAGGCCAACGAGCAGAAGTTCAAGGAGATCAACCAGGCGCACGAGGTGCTGAGCGACAAGACGAAGCGCGCGCTCTACGACGAGTTCGGGGAGGAGAGCCTGTCGCAGAACTTCGACGCCGAGCGCGCCCGCGCCTACCGCCGCTATGCGAGCGCCCGGTCCGCGGGCGGGGGCCGCGGCGTTCCGGGCGGCTTCGACGTGCAGGAGATCTTCGGCGGCGGCGCCGGCGGCGGCGATTTCGGGGACATCCTCGGCGATCTCTTCGGGCGCGCGCGCGGCGGCGGCGCGGGCCGCCGCGCCCAGACCGTGCGCGGCCGCGGCAGCGATGTCGAGCAGGACCTCACCATCGATTTCGTGTCGGCGGTCCGGGGCACGACGCTCCAGCTCCAGCGCCCCGGCGAGCCGGAGCCGGTGACCGTCCGCGTGCCGCCCGGCGCCGCCGAGGGGAGCCGCCTGCGCATCCGCGGCCAGGGCGCCCCGGGCATCGGCGGCGGCGAGCCCGGCGATCTGCTGCTGAACATCCACGTCACGCCGCACCCCTTTTTCAAGCGCGAGGGCGGCGATCTGCACCTCGACGTCCCGATCACCCTGGGCGAGGCGTACCGGGGCGACAAGATCCGCATCCCCACCCCGGACGGCGAGGTGACGCTCAAGGTCCCGGCGCGCACCCAGACGGGCCAGGTGATCCGGCTGCGCGGCAAGGGCATCGCCCGCAAGGGCAAGGAGCCGGGGGATCTCTACGTGAAGTTCCTGGTGCACGTCCCGACCGTCGACGATCCCGAGGTGGCGAAGGCGATCGAGCTGCTCGACGGGAAGACCGAGGCGCCGCGCGGCGAGCTCCGGTTCTGAGCCCGGGCGCGAGGGCTGCGCTCGATCCCCGAACCGCCATGAAGCGATCGTCCTCGTTCGATCCCCGAGCCTTTCTTGCGGCCGCCGCCGTCGCGCTCTCCGCGTGCGTGGCCCCGGCGCCGGAGTGTCCCGCGCCGCTCGCATCCGCCCCGCCCGCGCCGGCCGCGGTCCAGCCGGCGCCGGCGGCGGTCCAGCCCGCGTCGGCCGCGGTCCAGCCTTCGCCCGCCGGGGCGGACGCGCAGGCGCCCGGCGTCGCGCCCCGTGAGCCGCCTGCGCCGCGCGATCCGCTCGCCCCGGCCGCGCCGGCCGGCGCGCCGCCCGCCGCGGCCGGCGAGGGGGGCGCGCCCCGCGGCCCCGTCGTGGAGATCGACCGGCCCTACAAGCTCGGCCGGCTCGCGGCGCCGCGGGGCCAGGCGGAGGCCGCGGAGCGCGACCGCTGGAACGCCGGGGGCAGGGGAGACCCGCCGGCGCCGCCGCCTCCGGCCGAGGGGCACCCGCTGCCGCGCATCATCGTGGACATCGTCAAGGTCAAGGGGCCGCTCAAGGCGCGCGAGGTGGAGCGCCTCGCCCGGCGACACCTCTGGATTCACGTGTACTCGTGCTACCGGCTGCGCGCGTACAGGGATCCTTCGCTCCACGGCAAGACCACCGTGCGCCTCACGGTGAGCCGCACCGGCAAGGTGACGGCCGCGCGCGCGACGGCCTCCACGCTCTCCGCGCCGGACGTCGCCTCGTGCCTCGCGCAGCGGGCGAAGTCGCTCTCGCTGCCCAGGGCCAGGGCCGGCTCGACCGTCGTGGCCACGATGCAGGTGTATCCGGGCGACGAGCCGGTCGAGCCCCCGCCGTCCGTCCTCGCTCCCGGCCCGGGCGAGCTCGAGCCCGACGCGATCGCCGCCGCCGCGGCCGAGGCGCTGCCCGCGTGGCGGGCGTGCTACGAGGCGGCCCTCGCGTCCGCGCCGGCGCTCTGGGGCCGCCTCGCCATCCGCTTTCATGTGACCGAGCGCGGCGCCATCGACGAGGCGTTCGAGGTCGAGTCGCACTTCCCGGACGAACGCATGACCCGCTGCGTGCTCCGTCGCGCGCGCGCGCTCACGTTCCCTGCGCCGGAGGGCGGCGATCTGCGCTTCGTTGTCCCGCTCCGTTTTTCGCCCGACGCGCACGGCCTGGAGCCCTAGCGGTCAGCAACGGAGCTCACCCGCGCGCGCTCCCCCGCGCCTCATGCAGTGCGAACGCTCACAGCGCATCGACGCGCGAGGCGAGCGCCCGGGAGATCCACGCCGCCACGAATTGCGGTCGTCTTCTCCAGGTGCAACTTTACGGTGGGGGAGGAGGCTCAGGGAATGGAGATCTCACCGGGCACCATCGTTGGGGGGAAGTATCAGCTCGAGAGGGAGCTCGTGCGTCCTGGCGCGCGGATCGCCCGCGATCGCGGCTCGGTCTGGGTCGCGCGCGCGCTGCCGCGGGGCGGGCACGTGGCCCTGAAGCGCTTCGACCCCGACCACGCCGGCGCCG
The DNA here is from genome assembly GCF_051369805.1 of Sorangium sp. So ce1036. Taxonomy (NCBI): domain Bacteria; kingdom Pseudomonadati; phylum Myxococcota; order Polyangiales; family Polyangiaceae; genus Sorangium; species Sorangium sp. So ce1036. The sequence continues at coordinate 8,774,928 of NZ_JBBMOX010000001.1, read as the reverse complement.
CGGGAGATCTGCACCGGATCGAGCGCGGGGTGCGCGCCGCCGCCGGGCTCCCGTCGCAGCACGTCGTGCGCGTGCACGACCACGGCGTCGAGGACGGCGCGGTGCACGTGGTGATGGACCTGCTCCACGGCGAGGATCTCGCGACGCGCATGCTCCGGCGCAGCCGGCTGCCGCTCCAGGAGGCCGCGCGCATCGCCGAGCACGCCGGGGACGCCCTGCAGCGCGCCCACGAGGCGGGGCTCCTCCACCGGAGCCTCCGGCCGGAGAGCCTCTTCCTCGCGCGGGACGGCGACGACGAGATCGTGAAGGTGCTCGATCTCGGCCTCCCGAGGGCGGCCGCGCCGCGGCTCGTGGGCGAGATCGCGGCCGAGGTGAGCGCGAGCTCGCTCCATTACTTCAGCCCCGAGCAGATCCGGTCGGAACGGAGCCTGGATGCGCAGACCGATCTCTGGTCGCTCGCCGCGATCCTGTTCCGCGTGATCACCGGCCATCTCCCGTTCCCCGGCGACATCGCGAGCGTCGTGGCCTCGAAGATCCTGCTCGCCCCGGTCCCGTCGGCGACGCGGTTCGTGCCGAGGTTGCCGGCCGCGCTGGACGGCTTCTTCGAGAAGGCGTTCGCGCGCGACCGGTCGCGGCGATTCCGGTCGGTGGAAGAGATGGTGGGGGCGCTCCTCCCGATCGCGGATCTCGCGCCGCCTCCCTCGTCTGGCCTGCTGCGGCCGCCGGCGTCCGTGCGCGGCCCGGCGATGGAGCCCGCGCGGGCCTCGAGCGCGGCGCTCGCGCGGGCGAGGGCGAGGGCGGCGGCCGGCGGCGCGGGCGGGCCGGCGGGGGCCGGCCTCGAGCGGCTGGGCGAGGTCCGGGGGATGGCGGACACGCTGCTCGGCGCGGAGAAGCCCGGCGTGCTGCGCGGGACCGGCGCGCCGCCCGCGAGCGGGCGCTGGCTCTTCCCGGCCGGCCTCGCCGCGGTGCTCGGCGTGGTGGTGCTCGTGACCGTGGCGCGGATGACGCGCCCGGCGCCGGCGGCGGAGAGCGGCGCCCGCGCGGCCGTGCTCTCGTCGCTCGCCGCGGGCCGCGCCCACATGGCGCGCCCCGCGCCCGCGGCCGCATCTCCGGCGGCCCTCCGGCGGGCCCCCCTCGCGCGCCCCGAGCTCAGCGCCCGCGCGGCCTCGGCGCCCGCGTCCGCGCAGCCTCGCCCGGCGCGTTCGAGCTCCTCCGCGGGGGCCGTCCCCCACGGGGCGCGGCTGCACCAGGCGCTCGCGAGCGACTGATCCGGCCGCCGGCGTTGCGGTTCAGGACGACGCCTTCTCGGCGGCGGCCCTCTTCTCCTCGGCGGCGTCGCGCTCCCTGCGCGCCTCGTGCGCCGCGCGGATCGCCGAGAGCGGGGCGCGGGCGTCGCGGCGCGTCCGCTCGGCTTCGGCGCGGGGCTCGCTCTCGTTCCCGATGCGCGCGCCGCTCATCACCTCGAAGTAGCCGTCCTCCAGCCAGACGGCCCCGAGCGTGTGCGCCATCTCCGCGCCCTCCGCCCCGAAGTACCCGACCGCGCCGCCGTAGATCCGCCGCGGGCCGGCCTCGAGGCGGCGGGCGATGGCGGTCGCGCGCGCCGCGGGCGCGCCGACGGCGGTCGCGGCCGGGAGGGCGGCGCGCATCGCCGCGACGGGCGACGCGTCGTCGGGGCGCGACCCGGCCCCGGGGCCTCGCTCGACGCGGACGAGCGTCTCGCCCGACGCGCCCGCGATCGTGAGCCCCGGCGCGAACGGCGACTCCGCGAAGTCGAGGAAGTAGAGGTGCGGCGACGGCGCGAGCAGCCGCAGCGCGCGGTACACGTCGAAGGGATCCGCGCCCCGGAGCGGCGCGCGGAAGCCGCGGGCGAGCACGACCTCGCTCGCCTCGCCGGCCGCGACGCGCTCGCGCGCGGCGGCCACCTTCGCGGCGAAGACCTCGTCCGTCATCGCCGCCTCGAGGTGCTCGGGCAGCGCCTCCGGATCGGGCGCGGACAGGCTCCGCAGCTCCGGCCCGTGGGCCAGCTCCCACGCGCAGCGGTTCACGGCGCCCTGCGACGCGCCGGCGAGGGTCATCGTCTGCGCCGCGTGGTCGAACACGACCACGGTCGCGTCCTTCATGACCCGCCCGAGGTACGGCTCGCTGGGCCACGGCTCGACGCCGAGGATCTGGTGGATCGCGTCGTAACAGAGGAAGCCGACCCAGGCCTGGCTGACGCGGGCGGCCAGGTCGCTCGGCGTCTCCGGCGCCTCGAGCTGGGCCAGGTCCTCGGCCAGCGCCGCGAACGGGTCGAACCCGCTCGGGAGCAGGCTCTCGGAGCGCGCCCGGTACCCGAGGATCGTGTGGCGGCCCCAGCGCTCGTCGGAGGCGGCGGACTCGAACAGGAACGACGACCGGCCGGGCGACTGGGCGCGGAGCGCGGCGTACGCGCGGACGGGCGTCACGTGATCGGCGGGCAGGGTGCGGGTCACGAGGGGGCTCATCGCGGCGCAGAGTACACGACGTTGCGGCGTCCAGCGAAGGAGGGCAAGGTAGGCCCGAGATCACGATGCGAAGCGCGCTTGCCCTCACGTCGGTGCTCTGTCTGGCCGCCTGCGGCGGCGCGCGGCCCGCGCCGGAGGGCGCGCGCACCACGGTCGTCTCCCTCCGGAAGATCGACTGCGAGGCGTGCGGCGCCGAGCTCGTCGCGGATCTGCGCGAGCGCCCCGGCGTGTACGCGGCCTCGTTCGACAGGCGCCGCGCCGAGATCGTGGTCACCGCGTCGCCGTCGTTCGACGTCACCGGCACCGTGAAGCAGCTCGCCGCCGACGAGGGGTTCGAGGCGGTGATCGGCGCCGGCAAGGGGCATTACGCCGGCTGGGCGACGTTCCCCGAGGGGGCGGACGCGCGGACGATCGCGGAGGGCGGCGCGGACATCCCCGATCTGGGCGTGCACGTCGTGAAGGGCAAGGTCACGGTCATCGACTTCTCGGCCCGCTGGTGCCTCCCGTGCCGCAAGCTGGACGCGCACATGGCCGGGGTGCTCGGGGCGCAGGGGGACGTGGCGTATCGCAGGCTCGACATCGGCGACTGGGACACCCCGCTCGCCCGGCGGTACCTGACGCAGGTGCCGCGGCTGCCCTACGTGATCGTCTACGGCACGAGCGGCGCGCAGGTGGACGCGATCGCCGGCCTGTCGACCGAGGCGCTCGACGCGGCGATCGAGCGCGCTCGCGGGCGCTGACGGCGGCGGCGCGGGCGCTCGCGCGGCGCGCGCCTCTCGGCGTGGGGGCCGTGGGGGCGGGGGCGGGGGCGTGGAGGGCATGCCCGCGGAGCGCCGCGCGCGCGGCTGACCCGGCATCGCCGCGCGCCGATCAGTAATGGCCGAAGAGATCCTGGATCCGTGACTCGAGGGCGACCGCGATCTTGTAGAGCGACGAGATGGACGCCGACGACTCGGCGCGCTCGATCTGCGAGAGCAGCGAGACGCTGAGCCCGGTGCGGCGCGCCATCTGCTTGAGCGTGAGGTCCTTGTCCTTGCGGAGGTTCCTGATCGTGTCGCCGATGACCCGGTGGAGCTGCTCCTCGGGCGTCCGCGCGAGGCCTTTCTTGCGCATCACCCGGGCGAGCACCTCGCGGAACTCGTCGACGTTGAACGGCTTCTTGATGTAGTCGACCGCGTCGAGCTTCATGGACGCGACGGCGCTCTCGAGGTTGGGGAAGCCGGTGAAGATGACGACCGCGATGTCGTTGTCGACCTTGCGAATGCGCTTGAGCACCTCGATGCCGTCGAGCTTCGGCATCATCAGGTCGAGGATGATGAGGTGGTAGCCGCCCGTGCGGACCTCCTCTTCCACGGTCGTGGGATCGCCCAGCGTCTTGACCTGATAGCCGTCACGCTCGAGCAGGGTCTGCATGTAGTCACAGATCGCCCGGTCGTCGTCGACGATCAGAATGCGCACAGCGGGAAGCTCAATTGCCACCTGTTCCTCCTCTCACGACCGTCGAAGCCGGTCGCCATGATCCGATCCGGAGGGGCCCGCCTGGACGGCCCCCCTGCCCGACATCGCGCGCGCGGAGAGCACAAGGTCTTCACCGGCGCTCCAGGAGCCTTGCTCGCTGCTACTTCCTCTCGGCAACATCGGGATTCCAGTGACACTTTAACACGGCCTGAGCAAGGAAAGCTCGCGGGTTTTTTCTTGCGATCCGCCGATTCTTGGCTTCGTGAAACGTCCGGGGCGCCGGGGTGCGAGGCGTCACAGGTCCGGAAGTTTGTCGCATTTCGCGGACTTCGGCGCGGGGTGGGGTATCCGGGATCGGGCGGAGGGCGGTGGGGGCGGGAGGGGTGGCGAGGCGGGGTGGGGCATGGACGTACGCGTCCGTCATGATTTCGTCTTGACAAGGGGCTCGCTCTTAGCGATGGTGCGCGCCCGCGGTTCGGCGGGCGTTGCTCTCGCAGCAGCGTGTACGGGGCGTAGCGCAGCCTGGTAGCGCACTCGGTTCGGGACCGAGGAGTCGGAGGTTCAAATCCTCTCGCCCCGACCAGCACATCTGGGATTCCACGAAGGGCGGCCTGATGGCCGCCCTTCGTCGTTTGGGCTCGCTCTCCTCCCGTTCGCCACCCCCGCGAGCCGTTCACGAGACCGTCAACGTGGTCGCGGACGTGGTCGTGGTCGTAGACGTGGGCGCCCCGGCGCTACCCCGTGCGGCCCGCCAGGTTGGCGATCACCGCGGCGAGCTCCGAGGCCTCGATCGGCTTCGGCACATGCGACTGAAACCCCGCCAGCAGCGCCCTCGTGCGGTCCTGCGCGCTCGCGTACGCCGTCAGCGCCGCCGCCGGGATCCGCCCCCCCCGCTCCGGGCTCTGCGCCCGCAGCCGCCGGATCAGGCTGTAACCGTCCTCCCCCGGCATCCCGAGATCGCTCAGAATGACGTCCGGCTTCTCGCGCTCGATCGCCGACAGCGCCTCGTCCACCGTGGCCACCGCCGTGATGCTCGCGCCCTTGCGCTCCAGCACCGTCGTCACGAGCTCCCGTGCGTCCGGCTCGTCGTCGACCATCAGCACGTGGAGCCCCTGCAGCGTCGGCTCCAGCTCCGACGCCCCTCCGCCCTGCAGGCCGTCCAGCTTGCGCAGCGCCGCCATCGCGCCGCGCGGCGCGAGCGGGATGTCCACCGTGAACGTCGCGCCCTTGCCCTCGCCCGCGCTCTCCGCCTGCACCGTGCCGCCGTGGAGCTCGATGAGGTGGCGCGCGATCGCCAGACCGAGCCCGAGGCCGCTGTGCGGCCGCGTGCTCGTGCTGTCCGCCTGCCGGAAGCGATCGAACACGTAAGGCAGAAACTCCGTGGCGATCCCCTGCCCGCTGTCGCGCACCTGGATGCGGGCGGCCGAGTCCGTCCTGGAGAGCTGGATCGAGACCTTGCCGCCGCGCGGCGTGAACTTGATCGCGTTCGACAGGAGGTTCCACACCACCTGCTGCAGCCGCGTCTGGTCGCCCGAGATCGGGCCCGCCGTCGGATCGAGCTGCACGACGAGCTCGATCCCCTTCGCGTCCGCGCCGTGCCGGACCGCGTCGATGGCCGCGTTGATGACCGGCGGCAGGTCGATCATCATCACGTCGAGCCGCAGCTTGCCCGTGATGATGCGCGACGCGTCGAGCAGATCCTCGACGAGCTGCGCCTGGAGCGTGCCGTTGCGCTCGATCGCCTCGAGCGCGCGGAGCTGCGTGTCCGGCTTCAGCGAGCCCTGGCGGAGCATGCGGGCCCAGCCGAGGATCGCGGTGAGCGGCGTCCTGAGCTCGTGCGAGAGCGTGGCGAGGAACTCGTCCTTGGCGCGGTTCACCTGCTGCGACTCGCGGTAGAGCTGGGCGTTGTCGAGCGCGAGCGCGGCGAAGGTGCAGAGCTCCTCCGCGAGCGCGAGATCGTCGATGCCGTAGCGCCGGCTCGCCTCGGTCGACAGCACCGTGATCGCGCCGCGCGTCCGGCCGCGGGCGCGCAGCGGCACGATCATCGCCGACCGGACGCCGAGCTCCCGCAGCAAGGCGAGGTACTCCGGGTCGTGCGCGCCGGACCAGCGCTCGCTCCTGTGCTGGAACGACGAGGCGTGCTGCCACGCCGCGCCGTCGACCTCGGGCAGGAGGAGCGACTCGCCGCGCTGGAGCACCGCGTGCACCGCGCGCGGCACCTCGGGGTCCGCCGGGTAACGGGCCTCGAGCTGCTGCACGAGCGCCTGCCGGGCCGCGCTCGCGTGCAGGCCGGCGAGCCGCGTGAGCGAGCCGTCCGGCTCCACGATGTCCACGATGGCGACGTCGGCGACGTGCGGCACCGCGAGGCGCGAGACGTTGGCCAGCGTGGCGTCGTACTCGAGGCCGGAGAGCGCGAGCTGCCGGCTCGCCTCGCCGATGAAGTAGCGCCGCTTCTCGGCGAGCCGCTTCTCGGTCACGTCGCGGAAGACCAGCACGAGCCCGACGAGCTCGCCCTGCTCGCTCCGGATCGGCGCGCCGCTGGAGTCGATCGCGAGCTCCGAGCCGTCCCGGCGGATGAGCAGCGTCGTGTCGTCGAGCCCGATGATGCCGCCGTGGCGCAGCACCTGGGCGACCGGGTTGTCGAGGTCGTTGCGCGTCTGCTCGGAGATGACCCGGAAGACCTCCGACAGCCGGCGATCCTGCGCCTCCTCGAGCGTCCAGCCGGTCAGCCTCTCGGCCATGGCGTTCATGAAGTCGATGCGCCCGGAGCCGTCGGTCGAGATCACCGCGTCGCCGATGCTCTTCAGCGTCGTCGAGAACTTGGTCCGGCTGACGCGCAGGTCCGCCTCGAGCTGCTTGAACTGCGTGATGTCGGCGAAGATGGACACCGCGCCGAGCATCTCCCCGTCCGGCGAGAGGAGCGGCGCGCAGCTGCCGAGCAGCATCCCGTGCGTGCCGTCGAAGCGCTGGAAGTGGATCTCCTCCGCGGGCACGGTCTCCTTGCGCGAGAGGCACCGCGCCATCGACCAGTCCTCCGCCTCGAAGGGCCGGCCGTCGGGGTGGTACGCGCGGTAGCGGCCCCACCCCTCCACGTTCTCGGCGCTGGAGCTGCCGGCCCAGATGCGCTCGGAGGCGCGGTTCTGGAGGATCAGCTTGCCCTGGGTGTCGGAGACGATGATGCCGTGCGGGCTCTCGCTGAGCAGCGCGTCGAGGAGCCCGCGCTCGTGCCGCGTGATCGCGCGCAGCCGCTCGGCCTCGCGGCGCAGCGCCTCGAGCTCGGTCTCGATCGGCGGCGCCGACGCGGCGAGGGGCGTGAGCTCGAACGAGGCGCTCGCGGCGGGATCGAGGCTCGCGATCGCGCGGTCGATCTCCACGACCGCCGGGCCGATGATGCGTCGCTGCTCGACGGTGCTGGCCGCGTCGTGGAGCAATGCCCGCGCCTGAGCGAGCGCCGCGACGATCGGGGTATCCGAACGCTCGGGCATGGCTTCAAGGGATCCCACGGCCGCCGTACGCGAACAAGATGCTAGGCGGGCGGTCGGACACGGAAAGAACCCCGTGGAGCATAACTTCCTGCTGGACGGACGCTTTTGGTTGGCCGGGGCACTGCCGTGTCCCGGCGGGGTGGCCGGGGCATTGCCGTATCCCGGTGGTTGGCCGGGGCATTGCCGTATCCCGGCGGGGTGGCCGGGGCATTGCCGTGTCCCGGTGGGTGGCCGGAGCGTTGCCGTGCCCCGGCGGGGTGGCCGGGGCACGCCCCGCCCCGGTGGGCGAGGCGGGGCCCGGCCTGCGCGGGAGATCAGCCGCGCGCCGCCTGGACCTGCTTCACGAGCTCGGGCACGGCCGTGAAGAGGTCGGCGACCAGGCCGTAGTCGGCGACCTGGAAGATGGGCGCGTCGGCGTCCTTGTTGATGGCCACGATGACCTTCGAGCCCTTCATGCCGGCGAGGTGCTGGATGGCGCCCGAGATGCCGACGGCGACGTAGAGCGACGGCGCGACGACCTTGCCGGTCTGGCCGACCTGCAGGTCGCTGGCGGCGTAGCCGGCGTCGCACGCGGCGCGGCTCGCGCCGACGGCGGCGCCGAGCACGTCCGCGAGCGGGTCGAGCACCTCGTTGAAGCGCTCCTTGAGGGCGCGGCCGCCGGAGACGACGACCTTCGCCTCGGTGAGCTCGGGGCGCTCGCTCTTCACCTGGTCGAACGAGACGAACTCCACGCGCTCCGCCGCCGCGCCGGACGGCACGACCTGGACCTGCTCGATCGGCGACGCCGCCGCGACGGGCTCCGCGGGGGCGAACGCGCTCTGCCGGACGCTGACGACCTGGACGGGCGTCGTGACGCTGCAGATGCCGTAGGCGTTGCCGGCGTACATCGGGCGCTTGTACTTGAGCGACGACCCCTCGGAGGGGGCCGCGGACGCGGACCCCCGACCCGAGTCAGCCACCAGCTCGGAGATGTCGCTCGCGAACCCGGCCGAGAGCCGCGCGGCCACGCGCGGGAGCAGGTCCTTGCCGTAGGCGCTGGCCGTGCCCACGACGACCGTGAACCCCTTGGCCGCGGCCGCGACGGTGGGCACGTAGCGCTCGGCGACGTAGTTCTTGAGCGCGCCGGCCTCGGCGACGAGCACCTTGGCCGCGCCGAGCCTGGCCGCCTCCGCGGCCGCCTCGGAGACGGCGTCGCCGATCACGAGGATCGAATACGTGCCGCCGAGCGCGGCCGCCGCCTGCTTCGCGAACGTGACCGCGGAGTGGGTCGTCTTCTTCAGCTTTCCTTCGGCGGCCTCGGCCACCACGAGAACGTCAGCCATGATCCCTCTTGCTCCTCGTCAACTGGTGTCGGTCCGCCCCCCGCGCGCGCGGCGGGGAGGCGACCTGCGTTCGCGATCGTCTCAGAGGACCTTCGCCTCGTTCTTGAGCCGCGAGACGAGCTCGGCGACGTCCTTGACCTTGATGCCCGCCTTGCGCGCCGGGGGCGGCTGGAACCCGTGGTACTGGACCTTGAGCGCCTGGTCCGCGGCGAGATCGGCGAGCTTGACCTCGGCGAGCGGCTTCTTCTTGGCGGCCATGATGGCGGGGAGGGCCGCGAAGCGCACGCCGTCGTTGTACTTGAAGGTGGGGGCCGTCTTCATCGAGTAGACGCTGGTCGGCGCGACGATGCGGAGGTCGACGGTGACGACGGCGGGCAGGCGCACGCGCAGCGTGGCGACGCCGCCGTCGACCTCGCGGCCGACGAGCAGGGCGCCGGCCTCTTCCTTGAGGGTCGCGGCGAACGTGGCGAGCGGCCAGTCGAGCAGCTCGGCGAGGATCTGGCCGACCTGGTTCGAGTCGCCGTCGACGGCCTGCTTGCCCATGAGCACGACGTCGGGCTTCTCGCGCTCGACGAGCGACTTGAGGGCGCGGGCCACGAGGTCGCCGTCGAGCTTGTCGTCGGTGGCGTCCACGCGGAGGGCGCGGTCGGCGCCGGTGGCGAGCGCCGCGCGGAGGGTCTGCTCGGTGTCCTTCGGCCCGAAGGTGACGACGACGACCTCGCCGGCGCGCGCCTTCGGCGCCTTGCCGTCCTCGGTGAGGCGCAGCGCGGCTTCGAGCGCGTACTCGTCGAACGGGTTCGGCTTCCACTCGAGCCCGGTCGTCTCGATTTTGTCCCCCGACGCAGGGATCTTCACCTTGTTCGCGTTGTCCGGATCGGCGACGCGCTTGAGCGGAACGAGGATCTTCACGGCTCGGCTGGCTCCTGGTTGCTGGTGGTGACGCAGAGCGTAGTCCGCCCGGGCAGGGCCGCGCCAGGCGCCTGACGGTCGAACGGACCCATGGGCTGCGGCAGCGGCGAGCCCGGCTGGAGTAGCACGCCCGCGGCGGAGGGATGCGGTCATGGCAGCGCCGCTGTGGTGCGTCAAGCGGACGCGGCGGTCGGCCGGGATGAATGTGGTTCAACGGATGAGGTTGTCTGGTGGAGGGGGAATGGGCAGTGATTGGGTGGGAGGGGGCGTCGGCCAGGGCGCGGAACGGATGCGATCCGTCGCGAGGGGCGGCGGCCGGGGGTCGGCAACGGATGCGATCCGTTGAGAGGGGGTGTCGGTCGGGGGTCGGCGACGGATGCGATCCGTTGAGAGGGGGTATCGATCGGGGGTCGCGACGGATGCGATCCGTTGAGAGGGGGTATCGATCGGGGGTCGCGACGGATGCGATCCGTTGAGAGGGGGTGTCGGTCGGGGGTCGGCGACGGATGCGATCCGTTGAAAGGGGGGTATCGGTCGGGGGTCGGCAACGGATGAGTATCGCCGGGAGGGGTCGCCGCCGGGGGTCGGCAACGGATGAGTATCGCCGGGAGGGGTCGCCGTCGGGGGTCGGCAACGGATGAGTATCGCCGGGAGGGGTCGCCGTCGGGGGTCGGCAACGGATGAGTATCGCCGGGAGGGGTCGCCGCCGGGGGGCGGCAACGGATGAGTATTGCCGGGAGGGGTCGCCGCCGGGGGGCGGCAACGGATCGTGTCCGGTGAGGGCCCTCGGACACCCTCGTGGGGCCATCGAGCGGTGCGCGCCCAGGGCGGCGCGCACCGCGGGGCGATGGCGTCAATTCACCCCGATCCCCGGCGCTGCCGCGTCCGGCGCAGGTGCGCCGGTAGCGGGTGTGCCGGTAGCGGGTGTGCCGGTACCAGGGGCGCCGGTACCAGGGGCGCCGGTAGCGGGGGCGCCGGTCGCGGGGGCGCCGGTCGCGGGTGTGCCGGTCGCGGGTGTGCTGGTAGTGGGCGTACCGGTAGCGGATGTGCCGGTGGCGGGCGCGCCGGCGCTGGACGCGCCCGGCGCGGCGCTGTCCTCCGCGCCGGTCTCCTCGTCCCTGCCGCCGGCGCGCCGGCGCTCCGCCTTGGCCACCTCGCGCTCCAGCGGCGCGAGCAGCCGGCGCGTCATCTCCTCGTCGGGGGCCTCGAGCTCCAGCATCTGGAGCACGCTGCGCACCACCTTGATCCATCGATTGCGCGCCCGGAGCTGCCCGCCGCGAGGATCGGCCGCCTCCGGCCTGTCCTGCGCTTCCAGGTGGATCCGCTGCGCGTCGAGCTTGCCGAGCTCGTCGCCCGCGGCAAACCACGCCTGCACCGCCTTGAGCAGGTTGCTCCCCGGCGTCGGCAGCGCCTTGAGCGTCGCCTTCGACTCCGGCGTCAGCCGGTCGCGCGCGAGCTTCACCTCGCCCGCCTCGTCGCTGTAGCTCGCCGTGATGAACTTGAGCCCGTCCGTGAAGAGCTGATCGCGGATCTCGAGATACCTCGCCGCGTCCTCGGGATCGTCGGCGAGGTCGGCGAAGCCGGTGAGCACCGCGTGGGCGCCGCGGGCCTTGCGGTCGTGGAGCTGGTCGACGGCGACCTGCCGCTGCTGGATCTCCGCGATCTCGTCGGTCTCTTTCTTCTGCTTCCGGTGCGCCTTCAGGATGCCGTCGTGCGCGGCCTCGATGTCTTCGAGGAGCGGGGCGCACCGCTTCAGCGACACGAGGCGCGGCCTCTCGCGCTCCGGGTCGAGCCAGGCGGCGGTGATCTGAACCATCTGTCGAGGAGAGAGGTCTCTGAGAGCCATGGTGCCTCCTTGGTTGTCCTCCGGCGACGCCGCCGGGGAATGCACCATCGGTCAGGCTCTCAAAAGGAAGGTGGATGTGTAAAGCCCTCGCACCGCGGGAGCACGATTACGTCGGCGATACGGCCGCTCGCGCTCTCTGCACCGGTTCCACCAGGTCCACCGGTTGCACCGGCCCGGCTAGCGCTGCTGCGGGAAGTCGGGCCGAGAGGTGAACCACCATGACGCCAAGAGCGCCAAGAAACCAGGGAAGTCGAAGGGGAAAATGGAGGGACAACCCTTCCCCTCTCTCCTTGGCGTCCTTGGCGCCATGGCGGTTCTCCTGCTGATCCGGGGCAACTTCCCGCAGGTGTGCTGGACGATCGAGCACGGCGTTGCGAGGTCGCCAGCCGGCGTGCTCGCATTCGAAATGAGGCCTGGGTCAGGTCCCCTCGCTCGGCGGCGGTCGATCGATATCGCTCGCCCGCAGCTCGCCCCGGAGCCGCTTCCGGAGCTGCTCGTCGAGCCGCTGGGCGTACTTCTCGTGCACGCCGAGCTCCGCGGCGACCTTGGCCCACGAGAGATCGCGCCAGTACCGGAGCTCGATGAGGCGCGCCTCCTGCGCGTCGAGGCCGCGGAGCGCCTTCCCGAGCGCCTCGAACGCCTGGGTGCGCGCCACGGCGTCCTCGGGGTGCGCCCGGAGGTGCTCGCCGGTCTCCGCGACGAACCGCGCGAAGACGACCGCGCGGCACCGGTCCTTGAGCTGGCTCAGGGCGTCGGCGTCGTCATCGCCGAACAGATCGCTCGTGTCGCGCATCGATTCGGCGGCATCGAGCGCGGCGTCGAGGCCGGCGCGCCGGAGCGACGATTCCCGGGTCAAGAGCCTCATGACCGCGCCGGCCACCCGCTTCCATGCATACACGCCGAAGGGGACGCCGCGCGTCGCGTCGTAGCCGGCGCAGGCCTCGAGGAGCGCCTGATAGGCCGTCTGCTCGCAGTCCTCGAGGCCCTGGCGCGTCCGCACACCGTAGACGCGCGCGGTCGTCCGGGCGACATGGCGGGCCATGGGCAGCGCCTCCAGCACGCGCTCCTGATCGGGATGAGGGGGGGACGGAGGACGGCTGCGTGTCACCGCCACCCGCCGAAGGTCCCGTCACCGGGCTCCGCGGCCGCGCCGTCTGCGGCTGTGTCGTCCGCGGCCGCGCCGTCTGCGGCTGTGTCGTCCGCGCCCTCACGGGCGACCACGCCGCTGTCGGACAGGAGGGGAGGTCTGGCCCGCAAGCGATCGTGGAGCGGCGCCGCCGCCGGATGCGTCGTGATGAAGATCGTGAGGAACCTGCGGTAGTCGTCGACCTCGTCCGGGGAGAGCGCCCCGAGGTACGGGCCGAGCGCGTCGTCGAGGCAGGCCGAGAGGAGGGGATCCGCGTCGCCCGTCGTGTCCAGGTCGTCGTGCTCGGGAGCGTCGTGCGTCATGGTGACCTCGCGCAGGGGAGCTCGCGTGCGCTGCGGCGCCCCTTCATTTCTCAAAATCACCGACGGCGGGCCGGTTCGGACAGAGAAAGCGACGCGCCAGGATCCTTGGTCGCGCCACCCCGGAGGTGCGGCGGAGAAGGGCGCGGGTCGGGGGGCGTGTGCCCGGTCCTTCATGGCAGGCAAGTACTTGAATCGAGGTCGCTTTTCAAGGATCGACGTCGCCGGTTCATTTTCTGTGTCCGAACCGGTCCCGTGCTCGTGATTTCCATCCCAGGAGACCCCGCCGGTGGCACGCCGCACGTCCGACAGATCAGCGCCTCTCTGCGATGGAGGGGATGTGCTGGAGGGAACACCGTACCGGGCGCTTTGGGGGCTCGGGGTCGGGGGGATGGGGGAGGTCGTCGAGGCGGAGCACCGCGCGCTCGGGAAGCGGGTCGTGGTGAAGCTGGTCCGCCGCGCGCTGGCGCACGATCCCCGGTTCGCCGACCGGCTTCGGGTCGAGGCGCGGGCGCTCGCGGCGGTCGCGTCGCCGCACGTGGTGGCGGTCCTCGATCTGGGGGAGACGCCGGCGGGCCGGCCCTACTTCGTGATGGAGCGGCTCGAGGGGCGGACGTTGCGGGAGGAGCTCGAGCGGCGCGGCCCGCTGCCGGTGGCCGAGGCGATCGAGCTGACACGGCAGGTGCTTGCCGGGCTGTCGGCGGCGCACCGGGTCGGGCTCGTGCATCGGGACGTGAAGCTCGACAACGTGTTCCTGTGCGCGCCGGGCGCGGCGGCGCCGGGCGGCGCCCGGGTCGCGAAGGTGCTCGATTTCGGCGTCGCCAAGGTGGTACCGGTGGCGGCGGGGTCGTTTTCCGTGGCCGCGCCGGCGTATCCGACCGAGGCCGGGTTGCTCGTCGGGACCCCTCGGACCGCCTCGCCGGAGCAGGCGCGATGCCGGCCGGTGGATGCGCGGACCGACGTGTACGCTGTCGGGTTGCTGATGTATACGCTCCTCGTGGGGCACGGCCCGTTCGCCCATGTCGAGGACGCGCTGGAGCTGCTGCACGCGCATGTCCACGAAGCGCCGGCCCCTCCGTCGCGGTACGCGGCGCAGGGGATCCCGCCGGCGCTGGACGGGGCCGTGCTGAAGGCGCTGGCGAAGCGGGCCGAAGACCGCTTCCAGAGCGCCGAGGCGTTCGCAGAGGAGCTGGGACGGATCGCGGCGGCGCTCGCGGAGGCGGGGGGGAGCGCGGGGGCGGCCGAGGCGGCGCCGGGGTGGGCGAGCGCGAGGCGGAGGGGGGAGGAGCCGGGCGGGGGGGAGGTCGCGGGTGGAGGGGAGGCCGAGAGCGGGTGGGGGCCGGAGAGCCGGGCGTGGTTCGAGGCGGTGCAGGGCGGCGAGGGCGGTGCGGGTGCGGCGAGGGCGGAAGCAGCGGTGGAGGTGGATGCGCGCCTGTTCGCGGGGTTGACGGTGGCGAGCACCATGGTGTTCTCGCTGATCGCGGCGCTCGTGCTGCGCGGGCTGGGGGTGTGGTGATGGCGGGGGGAGCGCTGCAGCCCGGGGATGTGTTCCTGGACTACCGGATCCGAGCGGTGATCGACGCGGGCGGGATGGGTGAAGTGTACGAGGCGGTGGAGGACTACTCGGACGACGTGGTGGCGATCAAGTGCATGTCGCCGCGGCACATGAGGAGAGCGGACTTCGCGAGGCGGTTCCGGCAAGAGTGCAAGTTCTATCCGAAGCTGAAGCATCCCAACATCGTGAGGATGAGGAAGGCCGGGGTGTCGCCGGACGAGGTGGCGTACATCGTGATGGATTACCTCGAGGGGCGCACGCTGAGGAAGCTGCTCAACAAGGCGTACCGGCTGGATTTCCTGAGCGCGATGCACGTGATGCTGCAGGTGGCGGACGCGATGACGTTCGTGCACTCGAAGGGGATATGGCACCGCGACCTGAAGCCCGAGAACATCATGGTGGGCTCGAAGGGGGACGCGAAGGGCCATGTGTGGCTGCTGGACTTCGGGATAGCGAAGTTCGCGGACGGAGGGATGAACACGGACGACCTGCCGGACGTGGGGACGGTGAGGTATCTCTCGCCGGAGCAGGTGAGGTTGCTGTACACGAGCGGGAAGAAGGCAGAGCGCGCGAAGCCGGATGGGCGGACGGATATCTACGCGTTCGGGGCGATTTTCTATGAGGTGCTGACAGGGAAGCACCTGTTTCTGGACGACAGCGTGCCGGCGAGCGCGGAGGAAACGCTGACAGGGCACCTGGTGGCGGCGCCGGAGCCGGTGCACGAGATCGTGCCGGATTGCCCTGAGTACGTGTGGCCCGTGGTGGAGCGGTGCATCGCGATCGACGTGGAGGAGCGGTATCCGAGGTTCGATGAGGTGGCGCGGGACCTGAGGGCGCTGCTGCGGGATACGGTGCCCGCGGGGCACGTGCTGGCGCGGCGGCTGGCGCAGGAGCGGATGAAGGCGGAGCGGCGGGCGGCGTTCGCCGGGGTGGAGATGGGGGACGAGAGCGCGCCGGTGGAGGAGGCGGGCGCGGGCGGCGCGGGCGCGGGCGCGGGTGAGAGGTCGGTGGGCGAGGAGGAGACGGAGGAGGCGAGGGCGCCGGGCGACGGCGGGAGCGAGGGGGGCGAGATGGGGCGAGCGAGCGAGGGTGAGCCGCAGCAGAGGAAGACGCGGCGGGTGGTGCACGGGGAGACGGCGCCGCTGGAGCGGTTCGTGGCGCCGGAGAGCCCGCTGCCGTTCGCGCCGGCATCGCGCGTGCCGCGGGGGCGCGGGGTGGGGTACACCGAGCCGCTGCCGTCGACGCTGCCGCCGCTGCCGGTGAGGGCCGGCGGGGGCGCGGCGCGGCGGGAGGCGACGGCGGTGCTGGGGGGCTCGTGGGCGGAGAGGACGGGGCAACGCGGGGGGCCGCCGCCGATGCCGGAGGCGGGAGGGCAGGTCGCGGTGCCGCCGCCGATGCCGGTGAGGGGTGAGCAGTACGCAGCGCCGCCGCCGATGCCGCCGATGCCGGTGAGGGGCGAGCCGTATGCAGCGCCGCCGCCGATGCCGGTGAGGGGCGAGCAGTACGCGGCGTGGCCGCCGATGCCGGTGATGGAGACACAGCGAGCCGTGGCGCTGCCGCCGGTGGCGGAGAGGGGGCTGCAGCGAGCGGTGACGCCGCCGCCGCTGCCGGTGACGGGCGGGCAGTACGCGGCGGCGCCGCCGGCGATGCCACCGATGCCGGTGACGGGAGGACAGTACGCGGCGGCGCCGCCGATGCCGGTGGTGACAGGGGAGCAGCGAGCAATGCCGCCGCCGATGCCGGTGATGGACATGCAGCGAGCGGCGCTGCGGCCGTTGCCCCAGGTGAGAGCGCAGCACGACGCGGCGACGCCGCCGCTGGCGCAGTTTGCGGCGCAGTCCGCGACGCCGCCGCTGGCGCAGTTTGCGGCGCAGTCCGCGACGCCGCCGCTGCCGATGGCGCCGCTTGCAGGGCCGTACGCGGCGGCGCCGCCGATCGCGGAAGCGCCGACGGCGCCGAGCGCGGTCGCGCCGGCAGGCGGGCCAGCGTCGGGATCGTTGCAGAGAGAGACGCCGAGGACGCCGGCGGCGATGATCGCGCATCCGCGGCGAGCGATGCGGCCGTACCTGCTGGCGCCGCTGATCGCGCTGGGGCTGACGGCGGCGGGCCTGGGCATTGCGCTGGGGATTCGAGCGATGGACGACGCGGCGCCGGAGCCGGAAGCGTTTGTGACCCCGGCCGAGAGCGCGACGGCAAGCGCGGCGTCGGCGTCGGCGGCGGTCGCGCCGGCTCCGCCAGAGGAGACGGTCTCCGCGGCGCCCGCGCCGGAGGCGACCGCGAGCGCCGCGGCAACGAGCACGGCCGAAGCGGCTGCGGAGGTCGAGGTGGCTGCGGAGGTCGAGGCGTCTTCCACGCAGCAGCCGGCGGTGCCGGCGAGGCCCGCGTCGGCGGCTGCGGATGACGCCGAGGAGGTCTACGGAGAGGAGAGCTCCTCGGAGGAGATCTACCCGATGCCGAGGCGGCAGAAGCCGTCGTTCCTGCGGGTGCTATCGGAGGAGAAGAAGAAGGCGGCGCCGGCGAAGCGAGGGAACGCGAAGCCGACGCGCTCGTGTCCTGCGTTCGGGTGCGAGCCGGAGTTCTAGTCGCTGAGGAGCAAGGCAACGACCATGGGCAGCAACAAGGACAGCGACGATATCCGACAGTACCTGCCGGATCTGGACAGCATCCGGCGCGAGGCGGATCCGCACGTTGCGGAGCGGAAGCTGCGGCAGGCGCTCAACAACCCGGAGCTGGATCGGGCGCTGACCGAGATGCAGCAGCAGACGACGACGGGGCAGCCGGTGTTCAAGTCCCAGGTGGTGCGCGCGATGACGCAGCAGCCGGGCGCGATGACGCCGCAGCACGGCGCGGTGCCGCAGCATGGCGCGGTGCCGCAGCATGGCGCGGTGCCGCAGCATGGCGCGGTGCCGCAGCATGGCGCGGTGGCGCAGCACCGCGCGGTGGCGGCGCAGCAGGGCGCGATGGTGCCACAGCACGGCGCGGCACCGCAGCACGGCGCTGCACCGCAGCACAGCGCGACGGCGCCGCATGGTGCAGGGATTCCGCAACGCACGGGGGCGCAGCAGGGCGCGATGGCGCCCAGCCAGTGGGCGGACCGGGGGCTGCCGCCGATCGACAAGTCGTTGCTGCCCTCGTCGTTGCTGCCGCACACGGCGCCGCCGGTCGCGGCACCGAAGCCGCCGGCCGAGGCGAACATGGTCACGAGCGGCCGGCGGGGGATGCCACGGTGGCTGCTCGCCCTGCTCGCGGTGCTCGCGCTGAGCATGCCGTTCGTGACGTGGATGATCGCGCGTCGAGGGGCGCCGGGGGACGAACAGAAGCCAGCGCCGCGGTCGAGCGGGGCGCCGGCGCGGAGCGTGATGGCGCCAGCGCCGCCGGTCGCCTCGGAGCTGCCGACGCCGGCCCCGGCGGAAACGGTCGACGGCGAGCCGTCGGGAGCGCCGGAGCCGGTCGAGCCGAGCCTCGACGACGTCGCGGGCGAGACCGACCCGCCCGCACCTGCGCCGCAAGCGCCGGCGCGGCCGGCGCCGCGCCTCCCGCAGGCGCCGGCCACGCCGGTGCCGGCCGAGCCGCCGCAGAACGAAGACTGGATGGAGTGAAACCGCGTGGAGTCATGATGATGAACTGCCGATCGCTTGCTCTGTTGCTCTCAGCCGCGACCCTGATCGCGGCGCCCGGCGTCGCTGCCGCGCAGCCTGCGGCACCGCAGGAGACGTCTGCCAGCGGCGATGCCGCGAAGCGCGCCGATGCGCTCGTCGACAAGGCCAAACGCCTCTACCTGGGCGGGAAGTACGAAGAAGCGGAAGCGACGCTCATGTCGGCGTGGGAGCTGAACCCGACGTTCGACGTGGCGTACAACCTCGGGAACACGAAATACCAGCTGAAGAAGCACCGAGAAGCGGCGCAGTACCTGTCGTTCGCACTGAGGAACTGGCCGTTGCTGAAGAGCGTGGCGAAGCTGAAGCCGACGGCGGAGCAGCGGCTCGCGGAGTCGCGGTCGCAGGTGGGCGCGGTGACCGTGGCGGTCAGCGCGGTGGGGGCAGAGGTGCTGGTCGACGGCCAGGTCGTGGGTCGGGCGCCGCTGGAGGGAGAGCTGTTTGTCGAGCCGGGCGAGCACCAGGTGGAGGCGAGGCTGCAAGGGTACGCGCCGGCGAGCCAGACGGTGCAGGTGGAGAAGGCGGAGACGGCGAAGGTGGAGCTGGCGATGACGCTGCTGCAGAGCGAGGCGACGGAGGCAGCGCCGGGAGCGAACGCTGGGGCGGGGGAGAGCGCGCCGGCGGCGGGGTCTGGCGCGCTTGTGGCGGAGCAGCCGCCAGTGGCGCCGGTGGAGCCGGCTGCGCCGCCGGAGGAGAGGAACTGGGTGCCGGTGATCGCGCTGGGGGTAGCGAGCGTGGTGGGGCTCGGCGTGGGGCTCGGGACGACGGTGGCGGGGAGCAACGTGCTCGATGATGTCCACGCGCGGAGGCAGGCGATCCGAGACGCTGGAGGACAGTGCACGAAGCCGTCGGCAGCATTCGTCGACGACTGTGCAGAGCTGAGCGGTACCGGAGAGCGAGTGGATATGCTCGGTCATGTGGCTGGCGCCGCGTACGTTGCATCGGGCGTGCTTGCCGCCGCGGCGCTGACCTATGCGTTGTGGCCGCGTGATGAAGCCGGTGCTGCGGGACAGCCGCGCGTGGTTGCCACCGCGCATCCCTTGGGCGCTGGCGTTGTCGTGGTCGGTACGTGGTGAAGGGCTCGGGAGAGGACGCGATGAAGACGAGAGGAAGACGCTGGATCGCGGCGAATGCCGTGCTTGTCCTGGCCGCGAGCAGCTGTGACGTCGTCTGGAACGATGTGTCAGGGGATTGTGAGCTGATGCTCACGTGCGGGCACTTCTTGCCGACGACCACGGGCGGCGGTGGAACGCCGAGCCCCACGTGCGAGGCGGATCCGACCGAGGACGCAAGCACGGTGAGTAATGAGTGCGCGGTGTTCGCGAGCGCGAGCGCGAAGCCGGGGGGAGACGGGACGAAGGACAAGCCGTACGCGTCGCTCGGGGAAGCGATCGCGAACGCGAAGGGCAAGCGGGTGCTGGCGTGCGCGGGCGGAGCGTTCGCGGAGAGCGTGACGATCGGGGCTGGGCTGGAGGTGATCGGGGGCTTCGACTGCGATTCCGAGTGGACGTGGAGCAAGGAGGCGCGGAGCGCGATCGAGGGACCGGCGGGCGCGGTGGCGTTGACGCTCGCGGAGGGGGCGAGCGGGGTGAAGGTGCGGAGCTTCTCGGTCCGTGCGGCGAGCGCGACGGAGCCGGGGGGATCGTCGATCGGCGTGGCGGTGGCGGACGTCGAGGCGGAGCTGGAGCAGGTCGATGTGACCGCGGGCGATGGTATGGATGGCACGAACGGCGAGACGCCGACGGAGGCGCCGCAGGCGGGCGCGAGCGCGTCGGCGGTGGTGTCGGAGGCGTGCGATGCGCCGAATCAGGTCTTCGGCGGCGATCCCGGAGTGACGATATGCGAGGACGGCGAGACGCGAGGCGGCGCCGGTGGGCCTGGCGGGATTACGGGAGAGGACGAGGGCAATGGGCAGAACGGTGCGGATGGTGCGCCGCTGCCCGAGCCGAACCCGAACAGCAGAGGGCTCGGAGGGCCGGGGCAAAAGGATGCCTCTGGTGAATGCGAGGCCGGCGCGAACGGCAAGAGCGGCGACCTCGGCAATGCTGGCACAGCCGGCAGCGGCACGACGCTGACATTGGCCGGCGTTACGGGCGGCGACGGCGGTAGCGGCACAACCGGGACGCGAGGTCAAGGGGGAGGAGGTGGTGGCGGTGCGAAAGCAGGGTTGTTCTGCTTGGGACCCGGAATGAGCACTGTTGACGGGGTAGGCGCCAGCGGAGGCGGGGGCGGCGCCGGCGGTTGCGGAGGCAAGGGAGGCGGCGGCGGGAAGGCCGGCGGGTCGAGCATCGGGATCGTGAGCCTGGGGACGAAGCTGGTGCTGAGGGAGGTGACCGTCGCGGTGGGCAAGGCGGGCAAGGGGGGAGATGGCGCAGGCGGGCGAGGCGGTGCTGCTGGGGGAAGCGGTGGAAGCGGCGGAGCGTCTTCCCCCCTCGGCGGCTCCATCGGCTGCGATGGCGGCCGAGGCGGCCAAGGCGGAACGGGCGGTCCCGGCGGCGGCGGCCGAGGCGGCCACGCGGTGGGGATCGCCTACGCGGTGGCGCCGAGCGCGGTGGTCGTGTTGAAGGACTTCTCCGAGGGGGCAGCGGGAGATGGCGGCAGGACGGCGCCAGGCGGGAACGCGGGCGTATCGGGGGCGAGCGGAGCATGCTGGGACTTCACGGCCAATGCGAGCTGCGGGCAGTGAGGTGAGAAAACGATGCTGTTGCGTGGCAATTCGGCAGCGCTCAACGGAATGCAGTAGGCAGGAAAACGAGCGCTGCGCGCCGTGAGCCGCTGAGCTGAAGGAGGCGACAAGAAATGAGTGGACGCACCCCGAGCTGGGGTGGTAGGGACCGGTTTGTCGCGGAGACGCGGCACGGTGGGCTGCCCGGCGCTTGCAATTTCGCCACCCAAGAGTGGAATGCCCAAGGCTCTGGCGGACGGACCGGAGATCTGCTGACTCCTTCTGCGTCGGGCCGCGAGAGCGGATGTTATCCGACGGTCGCTGAAGGCAGCCCGGCAGCAGATCGCTTTAACTTCGTGCGAGACCTGCCAGCCGCGATAGTGGCAAATCGGGTGCTCCGCCGTGCTGCGTCGAGAACCGCTGGCGGCGACGGGACCCCTCCCGCCCCGCGCGGAGCGCGGGGCTTGGGAGGGGCGGACCGCGCGCAGGCCCGAAGGGCCGAGCACGGGCCGGGGGTGGGCAGCTTTCTTCTGGCTGTCTTGCTGTGCTGTACGCCAGCGCGCACTGCATGGTGCGAGGAGCGCGGCCCATCGCCCGCCATGGAGGCGGAGGCGGCGCTCGAGTCTGCGTGGGAGCTGAGCCCGACGTTCGACGTGGCGTACAACCTCGGGAACACGAAGTACCAGATGAAGAAGCATCGGGAAGCAGCGCAGCATCTGTCGTATGCGCTGAGGAACTGGCCGCTGATCAAGGCGGCAGCGAGGCTGAAGCCGATAGCGGAGCAGCGACTGGCGGAGTCGCGGTCGCAGGTGGGGGCGGTGACGGTGACGGTCAGCGCGGCGGGAGCCGAGGTGCTGGTGGACGGCAAGGCCATGGGCAAGGCGCCGCTGGAGGGGGAGGTGTTTGTCGAGCCGGGCGAGCACTTGGTGGAGGCGAGGCTGGAAAGGTACGCGCCGACGAGCCAGACGGTGCGGGTGGAGAAGGCAGGGACGGCGAAGGTGGAGCTGGCCATGGTGCCGTTGCAGAGCGCGGTGGCGGAGGCGGCGCCGGGAGCGAACGCTGGGGCGGGGGACGGCGCGCCGGGGGCGCGGGCCGGCGCGCCTGCGGCGGAGCAGCCGCCGACGGGGCCGGGGGAGCCGGCAGCGCTGCCAGCGGAGAGGGACTGGGTGCCGGTGATCGCGCTGGGGGTGGCGAGCGTGGTGGGGCTCGGCGTGGGGATCGGGACGACGGTCGCGTCGAATAACGCGAGTAGAGACGTGGATGCACAGGGGCAGGCGATCCTCGATGCAGGAGGGCAGTGCAAGCAGCCGCCGAGCGCGTTCGCCGACCGTTGCTCCGGGCTGTATGATGCAGGTTCGCGGCAAGAAACATTCGGCAATGCGGCACGAGTAGCGTTCGTCGCATCGGGGGTGCTGGCGGTCGCCGCGGTGACGTATGCCCTGTGGCCCCAGGCGCAAGCACGGTCGGCAACATCGATACGTGTGTTGCCAGGTGTAAGCGCTCAGGGCGCAGGTGTCGCCGCATTCGGCGTCTGGTGACGAGCTCCAGAGAGAAGAAGATGAAACGCCAAACGAAGCAGCGAGCATGGGTGATCGTGGGGAGCGCCATCATGGTAGCCGGCTGTGATGGCCTGTGGCTCGATGTGACAGGGGACTGCAGGCGGATGCTGACGTGCGACGACCTCGTTCAAGCTGGCCAAGCCGGCAGCGGTGGGGTGACGCCATCGAGCTGCGTGCCGAATGAGAACGCGGACGCGGTGGAGAACGCATGCGGCGTGTTCGTGTCGGCGCGTGGCAACGACGAAGGCGCCGGGACGAAGGAGGCGCCCGTGAAGACGCTCCGCGAGGCCATCGCGCGGGCAGCGGAGCAGGGGGGCGCGGTGTACGCATGCGCGGAGGAGTTCAAGGAGGCGGCGGAGGTGCCCGCAGGCGTGGAGATCTTCGGCGGGCTCGATTGCGCGAGCGGCTGGAGGTGGATCGGCGAGACGGCGAAGACGGTCGTTGCACCCGACGAAGAGGCGACCGCGCTGAAGGTGATGCGAGGCGAAGGGACGGCGCGGATCGAGGACGTGTCGGTGCGCGCCGCGGATGCGCAGACGCCGGGAGCGTCGTCGATCGCGGTGCTGGTGGATGGTGCGGAGGCGGAGTTCGTGCGGTGCGAGCTGATCGCCGGGAACGGGGCGGACGGCGCGAAGGGCGAGGATGCGCCGAGCGAGATGCCGGCGCAGGCGCCGGCTGGGAATGCCGGAATTGATGCGTGCAGTGATCTGGATACGTCAGGCGCGCCCGATGAGACGCTACCGGGAGGAGCGCAGGTCGAAAATGTGTGTGACGGCGCGTTGTCGATCGGTGGGGAAGGGGGCGCTGGCAGGCTGAACAACGGTGGCAGTGGTGAGATTGGAGAGCCCGGCGCTCTGGGAGCGGCAGGTTCCGGAGAGCCAGCAGCAGGCGACTGGAGTTGTGCTGCCGGTGGCACGGGCCAGGGGGGCGACAACGGCACACCCGGCGAAGCTGGCCTTGCTGCGAGCGGTCTCGGCACGCTGAGCTCATCCGGCTACAAGGGCGTGAGCGGCGGAGCCGGCGAACCTGGCAAACCTGGTCAGGGTGGCGGAGGCGGAGGCGGCGCGAAGGGCGGCGCGGCGATCTGCCCAGGTGGCGCGCCGGGGGCTGGAGCGAGCGGGGGCAGCGGCGGAGCTGGCGGCTGCGGCGGGCTGCCCGGTCAAGGGGGCGGCCCTGGAGGCGCGAGCATCGCGCTGGCGAGCGTGGAGGGGAAGGTGACGCTGCAGGACTGCGTGCTGCAGGCGGGCAACGGAGGCAAAGGCGGTGCCGGCGGTGATTTGCAGCCAGGCGGCCTTGGTGGCCTCGGAGGCATCGGCGGCACGGGCGTGGGCGGCTCCAAAGCTGCGTGCGCTGGCGGGCAGGGAGGCCAGGGAGGCAACGGCGGACCAGGAGGAGGAGGGCTCGGCGGGCCGTCGCTGGCGATCGCGTACCGAGGCGAGGCAGTGAAGCAGGAGGGGAAGACGATGTTGCAAACCGGCACGGCGGGTGTAGGTGGGCCCGGCGGAAGCAGCAACATGACGGAGAACGCGGGCATGGCGGGCGTGGTGGCGATGGAGCAGGAGTTTCCGTGAGGCTTCGCTGAGCTCCCGGGGCGTCGCGTAGAACGACGCCCCGCCGCCGCAAGAAAAGGAGGTGCTGGCGATCACAGGAGGCGTGATCGGAGGGCGGAGGTGTACCCATGGGGAAGCTGCGAGGTGCAGAGCGGTCTCCGCCGGCGCTTCGGCCCCGACGAGCGCCGCGGAAAGTGAAGACAGACGCGTGATCCCGTGGCAATTCGGCAGGGCTGATCGTAAAGGAGCGAAAGTTATAGGTATTCAGGAAGAAGCCGCTTGGCGAGCCTCTCCGGTACTGGCAGAATCGGCGCCGTTCGGTCCCGAGGAGCCCCCTGCCGATGCGTCGAAAGTCCCACCGAGACGAGAGTCCTCCCTCTGGCGTGCGCTCCAACCTGAGCGGGCTGGGAGAGTGGGAGCGGAGGATGGTGCGGAAGCTCGGCCTCGAGGACATCGACTGGGATCCGGAGCAGTACTGCGAGCACTGCATCGCGAAGCGAGCGGCTCGTGGAGAGGCCGTGGCGGAGGTCGCGCCGCCGTCGGACAGCCGTCCGAAGCTGCGGGCGAGCCTCGGCTGGGCGAAGACCCCGGCTGTGGCGCGGAGTCCAAAAGGGTGGAGCAAGCGCGGCGGTAAGCTGACGCTGATCAAGCTCGTGAGGGCGGCGCGTCGCGAGCGCAAGGATTCCTGAGCGCAACGCTCCGCCTCGGGGGCGCCTGCTCAAGTGAGGCAGCGTTGACGGCCTGCGCGCGCTGACGAGGCGCGGCAGCGCCATGACGCGCGGCGTTGCGCGATAAACACGACTCGGACGCACCGCGGGCGTGGCGCGTCCTGACTCGGCTCGTCCCTGCGGCGGGCGCGCGAGGTGGATGATGGTGTGCCCAACACTCGCCATAGAGGCAGGGGTGGATGCCCCTGCGTCGAGGTGTCGTGCGAGGAGCGAAGAGAGCTCTGGTGCGTTGCGTTGCCTGGGGCTGTTCGTTGTTGCCGATGGGATAGGTGGAGATGTCGTCTCTCGCACTGCCATGGAGATGGTGCACGCATGTGTCGAGAGGGACAGCGTGGACGATGGTTGTGCTGGTGAGAGGGCTGCGGTGCAATGCCGTGATGAAGTGCGGCTGATGATGAGCCCGCGTCGATCGAGTGGCTGCCGCTCCGAGAGCGATGGCCCGGAGCCGGGGCGAGACGGCAGGCGCGTGAGCTTCGCGGGTGTGCTGCTGGCGCCCGGGGCGGCGTACATGGCCTATATCGGCAATATGCGCGTCTACCGATTCCGTGGCGGAAGGCTGGAGGAGCGGACACGTGATGACGCTGTGCTTGACGGTGGGGTGTTGGAAGGAACCGTCTCACCGGATGCGCTGGCCATATTGGCCCAACATGCGAACACAGCGATTCGCGCGCTCGGCTGCGAGGCAGCGGTGAAGATGAAGACCCAGGTAGAGAGGGCCGAATCCGGTGACATTTTTCTCATGTGCTCGGCAGCGCTTTGGGGTGCTGTGCCCAAGCGCCGTATAAGAGGCATCCTTGCGGCGCACCGTGAGCTGCGCCTCGCGGCAAGCTTGCTGATGGAGTGTGCTCACGAGCACGGCGAGTGCGAGTCCGAGCACGTGACGTGCATCCTGGCGCGCGTCGGCGACATCTGAGAGCTAGAACTCCTGAGGAGGAGCGGTGCGCAAGCGCGAGAGGGCAGCGAGGCGAGCGCAGGAGATCCCCTCCCGTCCCGCGCGTAGCGCGGGACTTGGGAGGGGCGGGCGGCGCGCAGGCGCGCAGCGCCGAGCACCGACCGGGGGTGGGCATCATCTTGTTCTGGCTTCTTCTTCCTCCTCCTCTCTTCTGTACACGATACGCGGGCTGGGGGTGTGGTGATGGCGGGGGGAGCGCTGCAGCCCGGGGATGTGTTCCTGGACTACCGGATCCGAGCGGTGATCGACGCGGGCGGGATGGGTGAAGTGTACGAGGCGGTGGAGGACTACTCGGACGACGTGGTGGCGATCAAGTGCATGTCGCCGCGGCACATGAGGAGAGCGGACTTCGCGAGGCGGTTCCGGCAAGAGTGCAAGTTCTATCCGAAGCTGAAGCATCCCAACATCGTGAGGATGAGGAAGGCCGGGGTGTCGCCGGACGAGGTGGCGTACATCGTGATGGATTACCTCGAGGGGCGCACGCTGAGGAAGCTGCTCAACAAGGCGTACCGGCTGGATTTCCTGAGCGCGATGCACGTGATGCTGCAGGTGGCGGACGCGATGACGTTCGTGCACTCGAAGGGGATATGGCACCGCGACCTGAAGCCCGAGAACATCATGGTGGGCTCGAAGGGGGACGCGAAGGGCCATGTGTGGCTGCTGGACTTCGGGATAGCGAAGTTCGCGGACGGAGGGATGAACACGGACGACCTGCCGGACGTGGGGACGGTGAGGTACATCTCGCCGGAGCAGGTGAGGCTGCTGTACACGAGCGGGAAGAAGGCAGAGCGCGCGAAGCCGGACGGGCGGACGGATATCTACGCGTTCGGGGCGATTTTCTATGAGGTGCTGACAGGGAAGCACCTGTTTCTGGACGACAGCGTGCCGGCGAGCGCGGAGGAAACGCTGACAGGGCACCTGGTGGCGGCGCCGGAGCCGGTGCACGAGATCGTGCCGGATTGCCCCGAGTACGTGTGGCCCGTGGTGGAGCGGTGCATCGCGATCGATCTGGAGGAGCGGTATCCGAGGTTCGATGAGGTGGCGCGGGACCTGAGGGCGCTGCTGCGGGATACGGTGCCCGCGGGGCACGTGCTGGCGCGGCGGCTGGCGCAGGAGCGGATGAAGGCGGAGCGGCGGGCGGCGTTCGCCGGGGTGGAGATGGGGGACGAGAGCGCGCCGGTGGAGGAGGCGGGCGCGGGCGTGGCGGGCGCGGGCAAGGGGGCGGCGGGCGAGGAGGAGACGGAAGAGGCGAGGGCGCCGGGCGACGGCGAGAGCGGGAGCGGGAGCGGGAGCGAGGGGGGCGAGATGGCGCGGGTGAGCGAGAGCGGGAGCGAGCAGGAGAAGAGGGCGCGGCGAGTGGTGCACGGGGAGACGGCGCCGCTGGAGCGGTTCGTGGCGCCGGAGAGCCCGCTGCCGTTCGTGCCGGCGTCGCGCGGGGCGGCGCGGGTGCCGCGGGGGCGCGGGGTGGGGTACACGGAGCCGCTGCCGTCGACGCTGCCGCCGCTGCCGGTGCGGGCCGGCGGGGGCGCGGCGCGGCGGGAGGCGACGGCGGTGCTGGGGGGGTCGTGGGCGGAGAGGACGGGGCAACGCGGGGGGCCGCCGCCGATGCCGGTGACGGGAGGGCAGGTCGCGGTGCCGCCGCCGATGCCGGTGACGGGAGGGCAGGTCGCGGTGCCGCCGCCGATGCCGCCAATGCCGGTGAGGGGCGAGCAGTACGCAGCGCCGCCTGCGATGCCGGTGAGGGGTGAGCCCTACGCAGCGCCGCCGCCGATGCCGGTGAGGGGCGAGCCCTACGCAGCGCCGCCGCCGATGCCGGTGATGGAGACCCAGCGAGCCGTGGCGCTGCCGCCGGTGGCGGAGAGGGGGCTGCAGCGAGCGGTGACGCCGCCGCCGCTGCCGGTGATGGGCGGGCAGTACGCGGCGCCGCCGCCGGCGATGGCGCCGATGCCGGTGACAGGGGGACAGTACGCGGCGCCGCCGGTGATGCCGGTGACAGGGGAGCAGCGAGCAGTGCCGCCGCCGATGCCGGTGATGGACATGCAGCGAGCGGCGCTGCGGCCGTTGCCCCAGGCGAGAGCGCAGCACGACGCGGCGACGCCGCCGCTGGCGCAGTTTGCGGCGCAGTCCGCGACGCCGCCGCTGCCGATGGCGCCGCTTGCAGGGCCGTACGCGGCGGCGCCGCCGATCGCGGAAGCGCCGACGGCGCCGAGCGCGGTCGCGCCGGCAGGCGGGCCAGCGTCGGGATCGTTGCAGAGAGAGACGCCGAGGACGCCGGCGGCGATGATCGCGCATCCGCGGCGAGCGATGCGGCCGTACCTGCTGGCGCCGCTGATCGCGCTGGGGCTGACGGCGGCGGGCCTGGGCATTGCGCTGGGGATCCGAGCGATGGACGACGCGGCGCCGGAGCCGGAAGCGTCCGTGACGCCGGCCGAGAGCGCGACGGCAAGCGCGGCGTCGGCGTCGGCGGCGGTCGCGCCGGCTCCGCCAGAGGAGACGGTCTCCGCGGCGCCCGCGCCGGAGGCGACCGCGAGCGCCGCGGAAACGAGCGCGGCCGAGGCGGCTGCGGAGGCCGAAGCGGCTGCGGAGGCCGAGGCGGCTGCGGAAGCCGAGGCGACTTCGCAGCAGCAGCCGACGGTGCCGGCGAGGCCCGCGTCAGCGGCTACGGATGACGCCGAGGAGGTCTACGGAGAGGAGAGCTCCTCGGAGGAGATCTACCCGATGCCGAGGCGGCAGAAGCCGTCGTTCCTGCGGGTGCTGTCGGAGGAGAAGAAGAAGGCGGCGCCGGCGAAGCGAGGGAACGCGAAGCCGACGCGCTCGTGTCCTGCGTTCGGGTGCGAGCCGGAGTTCTAGTCGCTGAGGAGCAAGGCAACGACCATGGGCAGCAACAAGGACAGCGACGACATCCGACAGTACCTGCCGGACCTGGACAGCATCCGGCGCGAGGCGGATCCGCACGTGGCGGAGCGGAAGCTGCGGCAGGCGCTCAACAACCCGGAGCTGGATCGGGCGCTGACCGAGATGCAGCAGCACACGACGACGGGGCAGCCGGTGTTCAAGTCCCAGGTGGTGCGCGCGATGACGCAGCAGCCGGGCGCGATGACGCCGCAGCACGGCGCGGTGCCGCAGCATGGCGCGGTGCCGCAGCACGGCGCGGTGCCGCAGCATGGCGCGGTGCCGCAGCATGGCGCGATGGTGCCGCCGCACGGTGCAGTGCCGCTGCACGGTGCAGTGCCGCAGCACCGCGCGGTGGCGGCGCAGCACGGCGCGATGGTGCCACAGCACGGCGCGGCACCGCAGCACAGCGCGACGGCGCCGCTCGGTGCAGGGATTCCGCAACGCACGGCGGCGCAGCAGGGCGCGATAGCGCCCAGCCAGTGGGCGGACCGGGGGCTGCCGCCGATCGACAAGTCGTTGCTGCCCTCGTCGTTGCTGCCGCACACGGCGCCGCCGGTCGCGACACCGAAGCCGCCGGAGGCCGCGCCCGCGGCCGCCGAGCGCCGAGGGGGGATGCCATGGTGGCTGATCGCCCTGCTCGCGGTGCTCGCGCTGAGCATGCCGTTCGTGACGTGGACGATCGCGCGGCGAGGCGCGCCGGCGAACGAGCAGAAGCCCGCGCCGCGGTCGAGCGGGGCGCCGGCGCGGAGCGTGATGGCGCCAGCGCCGCCGGTCGCCTCGGAGCTGCCGACGCCGGCACCGGCGGAAACGGTCGACGGCGAACCGTCGGGAGCGCCGGAGCCGGTCGAACCGAGCCTCGACGATGTCGCGAGCGAGAGCGACCGGCCCGCGCCTGCGCCGCAAGCGCCCGCGCGGGCGGCGCCGCGTCTCCCGCCGGCGCCGGCCATGCCGGTGCCGGCCGAGCCGCCGCAGAACGAAGACTGGATGGAGTGAAACCGCGTGGAGTCATGATGATGAACAGCCGATCGCTTGCTCTGTTGCTCTCAGCCGCGACCCTGATCGCAGCGCCCGGCGTCGCTGCCGCGCAGCCTGCGGCACCGCAGGAGACGTCTGCCAGTGGCGATGCCGCGAAGCGCGCCGATGCGCTCGTCGACAAGGCCAAACGCCTCTACCTGGGCGGGAAGTACGAAGAAGCGGAAGCGACGCTCATGTCGGCGTGGGAGCTGAACCCGACGTTCGATGTGGCGTACAACCTCGGGAACACGAAATACCAGCTGAAGAAGCACCGGGAAGCCGCGCAGTACCTGTCGTTCGCGCTGAGGAACTGGCCGTTGCTGAAGAGCGTGGCGAAGCTGAAGCCGACGGCGGAGCAGCGGCTCGCGGAGTCGCGTGCGCAGGTGGGGGCGGTGACCGTCGCGGCCAGCGCGGTGGGGGCAGAGGTGCTGGTCGACGGCCAGGTCGTGGGTCGGGCGCCGCTGGAGGGGGAGGTGTTTGTCGAGCCGGGCGAGCACCAGGTGGAGGCGAGGCAGCAAGGGTACGCGCCGGCGAGCCAGACGGTGCGGGTGGAGAAGGCGGGCACGGCGAAGGTGGAGCTGGCCATGGTGCCGTTGCAGAGCGCGGTGGCGGAGGCGGCGCCGGGAGCGAACGCTGGGGCGGGGGAGAGCGCGCCGGGGGCTGGGGCTGGTGCGCTTGTGGCGGAGCAGCCGCCGGCGGGGCCGGTGGAGCCGGCTGCGCCGCGGGAAGAGAGGAGCTGGGTGCCGGTGATCGCGCTGGGCGCGGCGAGCGTGGTGGGGCTCGGCGTGGGGGTGGGGATGACAGTGGCGTCGAACAGCGCGAGCGCGGATGGGCGCGCGCAGGCAGATGCGATCCTCAAAGCCGGCGGCGGCTGCCCGGATGCGCCGCCCGCATATGAGGGGTCATGCGCTGATCTTCGGAGTACGGCCTCGCGCGTCGACACGTTCGGGCGTGCAGCGACCGTGGCCTATGCGGCGTCGGGGGTGCTGGCCATCGCAGCCGTGACCTACGCGCTGTGGCCGCGTCAGCAGGCCATGGCGTCGGGCGAGGTGCGTGCTCTGCCCGAGGCGCGCATCGGGTACGGGGGATTTGTGGTGCAGGGCGCATGGTGAAGAGCCGACACGAGGGTGCAATGAAGAGGAATCGAGTGCGCTGGAAGCTGTGCTCCTTGGGGCTCGTCGTCTGGTCCGCGGGGTGTGACACGGTGTGGAGCAACGTGGCGGAAGATTGCGAGTTCACCCTCACGTGCGAGCATCACCGCGGGCTGTGGGGAGGCACGGGCGGCGGTGGGACGCCGGATCCCACCTGCGAGGCAGATCCGACCGAGGACGCAAGCACGGTGCGTGACGAGTGCGCGGTGTTCGCGAGCGCGAGCGCGGAGCCGGGGGGAGATGGGACGAAGGAGAAGCCGTACGCGTCGCTCGGGGAAGCGATCGCGAACGCGAAGGGCAAGCGGGTGCTGGCGTGCGCGAGCGGGGCGTTCGCGGAGAGCGTGACGATCGGGGCTGGGCTCGAGGTGATCGGGGGCTTCGACTGCGACGCCGAGTGGACGTGGAGCGAGGAGGCGCGGAGCGCGATCGAGGGACCGGCGGGCGCGGTGGCGTTGACGCTCGCGGAGGGGGCGAGCGGGGTGAAGGTGCGGAGCTTCTCGGTCCGTGCGGCGAGCGCGACGGAGCCGGGGGGATCGTCGATTGGCGTCGCGGTGGCGGACATCGAGGCGGAGCTGACGCAGGTGGACGTGACGGCGGGCGATGGGATGGATGGCGTGAACGGCGAGACGCCGACGGAGGCGCCGCAGGCAGGCGCGAGCGCGTCGGCGGTGGTGTCGGAGGCGTGCGATGCGCCGAATCAGGTCTTCGGCGGCGATCCCGGAGTGACGACATGCGAGGACGGCGAGACGCGAGGCGGCGCCGGTGGGCCTGGCGGGATTACGGGAGAGGACGAGGGCAAGGGGCAGAACGGTGCGGATGGTGCGCCGCTGCCCGAGCCGAACCCCAGGGCGGGCGCATCAAAACTAACATAAAAACAATGACTTAAACTCGCTCGTGGCCGGCTGGTCGGGGCTGGCGGCCGAACACAGCGACATGTCGTGTGGCAGATCTCGGGGCATGGCACCGTTCATCGAGCACTTCGCATCGCTGCCCGACCCGCGCGTCGTCGGGCGATCTGACCACAAACTGCTGGACATCATTGCCATCGCTATCCTCGGCACGATCTGCGGGGCGGAGGGCTGGGACGACTTCGCCGACTTCGGTGAGTGCAAGCATGGCTGGCTGAAGACGTTTCTGGACCTGCCGGCAGGCATCCCGAGCGCTGATACGTTCCGTCGGGTCCTGAGCGCGCTCGACCCCGAGGCGTTCAGCGCTTGCTTCGTGGCCTGGATGCAGGCGCTGGTCGGCTCGCCCGACGGTAAGCTGGTGGCGATCGATGGCAAGACGGCTCGCCGATCGTTCGACCGTGCCGCCGAGCGCTCGCCGCTGCACCTGGTCAGCGCCTGGGTTCAGCAGAACAGCCTGACGCTCGGTCAGGTGGCGACCGACCCCGAGTCGAACGAGATCACGGCCATCCCGAAACTGCTCGGCATGCTGAATCTTCGAGGTGCCACGGTGACCATCGACGCCATGGGAACCCAGAAGGAAATTGCCCAGGGAATTGTCGACAGGGGAGCCGCCTATCTGCTCGCTCTCAAAGCGAATCAGACCAAGCTCTATGAGCAAGTCGCTCAGATCTTCTCCGAGGCCGGCACCGGCTTCTTTTCGCTTGTAAAGCACACGGTGCACGAGACGGTCGAAGAGGGACACGGGAGGCGTGAGCGGCGGCGCGTCTGGACCACGACGGACCTGAGCCGGATCACGGAGGCACCGAAGTGGCCGGGCCTGCGGAGCATCACGATGGTCGAACGGGAACGCCAGGCCGGCCCCGGCGGTGAGCTCACGTCCGAGAGGCACTATTTCATCAGCTCGAGCGCACGCACTGGAGCCAAAGCGATGGCATCGTTGATTCGTGCGCACTGGTCGATCGAAAATCGATGCCATTGGGTGCTCGATGTCGCATTCCGCGAGGATGAAAGCCGCGTTCGAGCCGGGCAGGAGAACATCGGGCTGCTGCGCAAGATTGCTCTCAATCTCCTGAAGCAAGACCAGACCACCAAGCGTGGGATTGCCGCAAAACGAAAGAAAGCTGGATGGAACCACGACTACCTGCTGCGCGTCCTCTCCGGAACCATTCCTCCAGGTTAGACGCGCCCGCCCTGAGCCGAACCCGAACAGCAGAGGGCTCGGAGGGCCGGGGCAAAAGGATGCCTCTGGTGAATGCGAGGCCGGCGCGAACGGCAAGAGCGGCGACCTCGGCAATGCTGGCACAGCCGGCAGCGGCACGACGCTGACATTGGCCGGCGTTACGGGCGGCGACGGCGGTAGCGGCACAACCGGGACGCGAGGTCAAGGGGGAGGAGGTGGTGGCGGTGCGAAAGCAGGGTTGTTCTGCTTGGGACCCGGAATGAGCACTGTTGACGGGGTAGGCGCCAGCGGAGGCGGGGGAGGCGCTGGCGGTTGCGGCGGGAAGGGAGGTGGCGGCGGGAAGGCCGGCGGGTCGAGCATCGGGATCGTGAGCCTGGGGACGAAGCTGGTGCTGACCGAGGTGACCGTTGCCGTGGGCAAGGCAGGTAAGGGCGGGGATGGCGCTGGCGGGCGAGGCGGCGGGCTCGGGGGGAGCGGCGGGACCGGTGGTACTCCTTCGACCCTCGGTGGCTCGGCTGGTTGCCGTGGCGGGGACGGCGGCCAAGGCGGAACGGGCGGTCCCGGTGGCGGCGGCCGAGGCGGCCACGCGGTAGGGATCGCCTACGCGGTGACGCCGAGCGCCGCGGTCGCGTTGAAGGACTTCTCCGAGGGGGCAGCGGGTGACGGCGGCAGGACGGCGCCAGGCGGAAACGCGGGCGTATCGGGGGCGAGCGGAGAATGCTGGGACTTCACGGCCAATGCGAGCTGCGGGCAGTGAGGTGAGAAAACGATGCTGTTGCGTGGCAAATCGGCAGCGCTCAACGGAATGCAAAAGGCAGGAAAACGAGCGCTGCGCGCCGTGAGCCGCTGAGCTGAAGGAGGCAACAAGAAATGAGTGGACGCACCCCGAGCTGGGGTGGTAGGGACCGTTTTGTCGCGGAGACGCGGCACGGTGGGCTGCCCGGCGCTTGCAACCTCGCCACCCAAGAGTGGAATGCCCAAGGCGCGGGCGGACGGACCGGAGATCTGCTGACTCCTTCTGCGTCGGGCCGCGAGAGCGGATATTATCCGACGGTCGCTGAAGGCAGCCCGGCAGCAGGTCGCTTTTGCTCTTCGCGAGGGCTGCGCGTCGTGGCTGTGGCAGGTCAGGCGCGCCGCGGCGCTGCATCGAGAGCCGCCGGCGGCGACGGGACCCCTCCCGTCCCGCGCGAAGCGCGGGGCGTGGGAGGGGCGGACCGCGCGCAGGCCCGAAGGGCCGAGCACGGGCCGGGGGTGGGCAGCTTTCTTCTGGCTGTCCTGCTGTGCTGTACACCAGCGCGCACTGCATGGTGCGAGGAGCGCAGCTCGTCGCCTGCCATGGAGGCGGAGGCGGCGCTCGAGTCTGCGTGGGAGCTGAGCCCGACGTTCGACATGGCGTACAACCTCGGGAACACGAAGTACCAGATGAAGAAGCATCGGGAAGCAGCGCAGCACCTGTCGTATGCGCTGAGGAACTGGCCGCTGATCAAGGCGGCAGCGAGGCTGAAGCCGATAGCGGAGCAGCGGCTCGCGGAGCAGCGGCTCGCGGAGTCGCGGCCGCTGGTGGGGGCGGTGACCGTAGCGGTCAGCGCGGCGGGAGCCGAGGTGCTGGTGGACGGCAAGGCCATGGGCAAGGCGTCGCTGGAGGGGGAGGTGTTTGTCGAGCCGGGCGAGCATCAGGTAGAGGCGCGGCTGCAAGGGCACGCGCCGGCGAGCCAGACGGTGCGGGTGGAGAAGGCAGGGACGGCGAAGGTGGAGCTGGCGATGGCGCTGCTGCAGAGCGAGGCGACGGAGGCAGCGCGGGGAGCGAGCGCGGAGGCGGGGGACGGCGCGCCGGGGGCGCGGGCCGGCGCGCTTGCGGCGGAGCAGCCGCCAGCGGGGCCGGTGCAGCCGGCAGCGCTGCCGGAGGAGAGGAGCTGGATGCCGGTGATCGCGCTGGGCGCGGCGAGCGTGGTGGGGCTCGGCGTGGGGATCGGGATGACGGTCGCGGGGAGCAATGTGCTCGACGACGTCCATGCGCAGAGGCAGGCGATCAGGAACTCTGGAGGGCAGTGCACGAAGCCGTCGGCAGCATTCGTCGACGACTGTGCAGAGCTGAGCGGTACCGGAGAGCGAGTGGATATGCTCGGTCATGTGGCTGGCGCCGCGTACGTTGCATCGGGCGTGCTTGCCGCCGCGGCGCTGACCTATGCGTTGTGGCCGCGTGATGAAGCCGGTGCTGCGGGACAGCCGCGCGTGGTTGCCACCGCGCATCCCTTGGGCGCTGGCGTTGTCGTGGTCGGTACGTGGTGAAGGGCTCGGGAGAGGACGCGATGAAGACGAGAGGAAGACGCTGGATCGCGGCGAATGCCGTGCTTGTCCTGGCCGCGAGCAGCTGTGACGTCGTCTGGAACGATGTGTCAGGGGATTGTGAGCTGATGCTCACGTGCGGGCACTTCTTGCCGACGACCACGGGCGGCGGTGGAACGCCGAGCCCCACGTGCGAGGCGGATCCGACCGAGGACGCAAGCACGGTGAGTAATGAGTGCGCGGTGTTCGCGAGCGCGAGCGCGAAGCCGGGGGGAGACGGGACGAAGGACAAGCCGTACGCGTCGCTCGGGGAAGCGATCGCGAACGCGAACGGCAAGCGGGTGCTGGCGTGCGCGAGCGGGGCGTTCACGGAGAGCGTGACGATCGGGGCTGGGCTGGAGGTGATCGGGGGCTTCGACTGCGACGCCGAGTGGACGTGGAGCGAGGAGGCGCGGAGCGCGATCGAGGGACCGGCGGGCGTGGTCGCGCTGACGCTCGCGGATGGCGCGAGCGGGGCGAAGGTGCGGAGCTTCTCGGTCCGTGCGGCGAGCGCGACGGAGCCGGGGGGATCGTCGATCGGCGTGGCGGTGGCGGACGTCGAGGCGGAGCTGGAGCAGGTCGATGTGACCGCGGGCGATGGTATGGATGGCACGAACGGCGAGACGCCGACGGAGGCGCCGCAGACAGGAGCGGCCGCAGGAGCCGCATCGAATGCGTGCGAGGTGGCCGTCTACGGCGGCGAGCCCGGCGTGACGATGTGCCAAGACGGCGAGACAGGGGGCGGCGTTGGAGGGCTAGGCGGGAGCCCAGGGCAAGACGACGGCAACGGGCAGAGCGGGGCGGATGGCGTGCCGTTGCTGGACCCGAATCCCGACGAGTACGGCCTCGGCGGCGTGGGTCAAACGAATGCGGCAGGCAACTGCCGGCAGGGAGAGCCCGGCGCCCCCGGCGCCTCCGGCGGAGCGGGCGCCGCCGGAAGCGGTGCCACGCTGACGCTGACCGGCATCGTCGGCGGCGACGGCGGCAGCGGCACAACCGGGAAGCGAGGTCAAGGGGGTGGTGGCGGCGGGGGCGCGAAAGCAGGGCTGTTCTGCGGGCCCGTAGCGAACCCGATCGACGGTCCCGGCGCGAGCGGGGGCGGGGGCGGCGCCGGCGGTTGCGGAGGCAAGGGAGGCGGCGGCGGGAAGGCCGGCGGGTCGAGCATCGGGATCGTGAGCCTGGGGACGAAGCTTGTACTGACGGAGGTGACCATCGCGGTGGGTAAGGCGGGCAAGGGGGGAGATGGCGCAGGCGGGCGAGGCGGCGGTCTTGGAGGTAGCGGCGGGACCGGTGGCACACCTTCACCCCTGGGTGGCTCGGCTGGTTGCGATGGCGGTCGAGGCGGCCAAGGCGGAATGGGCGGTCCCGGCGGCGGCGGCCGAGGCGGCCACGCGGTGGGGATCGCCTACGCGGTGACGCCGAGCGCGGCGGTCGCGTTGAAGGACTTCACCGAGGGGGCAGCGGGAGATGGCGGCCGCACGGCTCCAGGCGGGAACGCGGGCACATCGGGGGCGACTGGAGAATGCTGGGACTTCACGGCCAATGCGAGCTGCGGGCAGTGAGGTGAGAAAACGATGCTGTTGCGTGGCAATTCGGCAGCGCTCAGCGGAATGCAATAGGCAGGAAGACGAGCGTTGCGCGCCGTGAGCCGCTGAGCTGAAGGAGCCGACAAGAAATGAGTGGACGCACCCCGAGCTGGGGTGGTAGGGACCGTTTTGTCGCGGAGACGCGGCACGGTGGGCTGCCCGGCGCTTGCAACCTCGCCACCCAAGAGTGGAATGCCCAAGGCGCGGGCGGACGGACCGGAGATCTGCTGAACCCTTCCGCATCGGGCCGCGAGAGCGGATGTTATCCGACGGTCGCAGAAGGCAGCCCGGCAGCAGATCGCTTTTGCTCTTCGCGAGAGTTGCCCGTCGTGGCTGTGGCAGGTCAGGCGCGCCGCGGCGCTGCGTCGAGAGCCGTGGGCGGCGACGGGACCCCTCCCGTCCCGCGCGAAGCGCGGGGCGTGGGAGGGGCGGACCGCGCGCAGGCCCGAAGGGCCGAGCACGGGCCGGGGGTGGGCAGCTTTCTTCTGGCTGTCTTGCTGTGCTGTACGCCAGCGCGCACTGCATGGTGCGAGGAGCGCGGCCCATCGCCCGCCATGGAGGCGGGGGCGGCGCTCGAGTCTGCGTGGGAGCTGAGCCCGACGTTCGATGTGGCGTACAACCTCGGGAACACGAAATAGGAACACGAAGTATTCGCTGAAGACGCACCCCGGGAGTTTCCGTGAGCCACCGCCGAGGTCCCGGAGCGCCGTCGAGAGGGACGTGCCGCTGCCGCAAAAGGCGGTGTCGGCGATCACAAGAGGCGCGATCGGAGGGCAGAGGGTTCCCCGAGGCGGACGTGCACCGCGGCGAGCGGCGTCTGGTAGAACCTCGTCCCCGATGAGCGCTGCGGAAAGTGAGGGTGACACACGATTCTGTGGCAATTCGGCAGCGCTGATCGTAAGGGAGCGAAAGTTATAGGTATTCAGGAAGAAGACCCTTGGCGAGCCTCTCCGGTACTGGCAGAATCGGCGCCGTTCGGTCCCGAGGAGTCCCCCTGCCGATGCGTCGCAAGTCCCGCCGAGACGAGAGTCCTCCCTCCGGTGTGCGCTCCAACCTGAGCGGGCTGGGAGAGTGGGAGCGGAGGATGGTACGGAAGCTCGGCCTCGAGGACATCGACTGGGATCCGGAGCAGTACTGCAAGCACTGCATCGCGAAGCGAGCGGCTCGCGGAGAGGCGGTGGCGGAGGTCGCGCCGTCATCGGACAGCCGTCCGAAGCTGCGGGTGAGCCTCGGCTGGGCGAAGACCCCGGCTGTGGCGCGGAGTCCAAAAGGGTGGAGCAAGCGTCGCGGCAAGCTGACGCTGGTGAAGCTCGTGAGGGCGGCGCGTCGCGAGCGCCAAGATTCCTGAGCGCAACGCTCCGCCTCGGGGGCGCCGGTTCGAGCGAGGCTGCGTTGACGACCTGCGCGCGCTGACGAGGGGCGCGCATCGCTGCGACGTGCGGCATCGCGCGATAGAGAGGATCCGGCGCATCGCGGGCATGGTGCGCCCTGGCTCGGCTCGTCCTTGCGGCGGGCGCGCGAGGTGGATGATGGGATGTCCAGCGCTCGCCATCGAGGCTGGGGCGGATGCCTCCGTGTGTCGGGCGCGGCAGGTACAATGAAGAGCGCCCTGGTGCGTTGCCTTGCCTGGGACTCTTCCTGATCGCCGGTGACCTCGGCGGAGAGGTCATCTTCTGGTTTGCCATCGAGAGGGTGCATGTGATGTCAAGCTCGATATCGAGGGCGATGCTCGTGCCGGTGCGGTGATGGCACCGCGATTGCCGGGATGAAGCGCGGCTGATCCTGTGCCCGCGTCGATCGAGGAGCAGCTTGTCCGAGGGCGGTCTACGGCGACGATCGGCATGGCATCGAGATCCGGGTGAACGACGCCGCGCCGGGGACGACGGCAACACCGCTGGGACCGGAGGCGCAGCCTCGCGCGACCTGCGCGCCTCCCCCTCATCATTGCTCCCGCCCGAGCGCCCGGCTGCCGTGCCGTGCCATCCCGGCCGCGGCGCCACGCCAGCCGCGGCGCCATCCCGGCCGCGGCGCCACGCCGGCCGCGGTGCCACGCCGGCCGCGGTGCCATCCCGGCCGCGGCGCCATGCCGGCCGCGGCGCCACGCCGGCCGCGGCGCCACCGAGGCGTACCATGGCCTACCCGCACACGCCTCGGGCCTGCTACCCTCCGCCCCCGTGGCGATTACGACCGATTTCCTCGTCATCGGCAGTGGTGTTGCTGGCCTCACGTTCGCACTCGAGGCGGCCGAGCACGGCGAGGTGGTGATCATCACCAAGCGGTCGCGCGACGAGTCCAACACGAAGTACGCGCAGGGAGGCATCGCCGCGGTCTTCGCCCCGGACGACTCGTTCGAGGCGCACGTCGCCGACACGCTCGAGGCCGGGGCAGGCCTCTGCCACGACGTGGTCGTCGAGATCTGCGCCCGGGAGGGGCCCGAGCGGGTGCGCGAGCTCATCGCGCGCGGCGCCCAGTTCGATCACGACAACGGCCGGGTGAGCCTCGGGCGTGAGGGCGGGCACTCCGCGCGGCGCATCGTCCACGCCGCCGACGCCACGGGCATGGAGATCGAGCGCGCCCTCCTCGAGCAAGCCCGGAAGAGCCCGAACATCCGCTTCGCCGAGCACCACACCGCCATCGACCTCATCATGCTCTCGCGCTTCGGCGGGCCGGACGTCTGCGCCGGCGCCTACGTGCTCGACGAGACCGGCGCCGCGCTCGACCCCGGCGCGCCGCGCCCGCCCGCGCCCCGCGACCCGGAGCGGCCCGCGACCCGGCACCGCCCGGCGTCGAGGCCGCACATCGTCGAGACCTACCTCGCCCGGGCGACCGTGCTCGCGACCGGCGGCGCGGGCAAGGTCTACCTCTACACGACGAACCCCGACGTCGCGACCGGCGACGGCGTCGCCATGGCCTACCGGGCCGGCGCCGAGATCGCGAACATGGAGTTTTACCAGTTCCACCCGACCTGCCTGTTCCACCCGGAGGCGAAGAGCTTCCTCGTGAGCGAGGCGCTGCGCGGCGAGGGGGCCATCCTGCGGCTGCCCGACGGCACCGCCTTCATGGCCAGCCACGATCCGCGCAAGGACCTCGCGCCGCGCGACATCGTGGCGCGGGCCATCGACTTCGAGATGAAGCGGACCGGCTCGGACTACGTGCTGCTCGACATCACCCACCGGCCGGCGAGCTTCGTCCGCGAGCACTTCCCGACCATCCACGCCCAGTGCCTCCGCTACGGCATCGACATCACCTCGCAGCCGATCCCCGTCGTGCCGGCCGCCCACTACATGTGCGGCGGCATCACCACCGACCTGTACGGCAGGACCACGATCCCCGGGCTCTGGGCGATCGGCGAGTGCACGTGCACCGGCCTCCACGGCGCCAACCGGCTCGCCTCGAACTCCCTGCTCGAGGGGCTCGTCTTCGGCCACCGCGCCGCCGCGCGCCTCTCCGCGCAGATCGGCGACCTGCGGAAGAGCCCGTTCCCCGCCGTGCCCGAGTGGCAGGTCGGCAATGCGGTCGCGAGCGACGAGGAGGTCGTCGTCGCGCACAACTGGGACGAGCTGCGCCGGACCATGTGGAACTACGTCGGCATCGTCCGGTCCGACGCCCGCCTCCGGCGCGCCGCCCGGCGCATCGCCCTCCTCCAGGAGGAGATCCGCGACTACTACTGGAAGCACCTCGTGACGCGGGATCTGCTCGAGCTGCGCAACATCGCCACCGTGGCCGAGCTCATCGTCGGCTGCGCCTCCGCGCGGCACGAGAGCCGGGGGCTGCACTCGACCATCGACTACCCGGAGACGAGCGACCGCTACGGTTCAGATACGGTCGTGAAGCGGGGCGTCCTGCCCTATCTGCGAGGTCGATGAGCGATCCGTCTCGCGGCGCCTCCGAGCGTCCGCCCAGCGATGGAGGGCCCCTCTTCCGGGGAGGGGACGAAGGGGGAGGGCGCGCGGCGCGCCCCATGTCGATCCCGGCGGCCGGCGGCTGGACGGCGGCGGTCTCGTTCCTGTTCCTGTGGCTGCTCGGCGTGACCGCCTCCGCCCGAGCCCACGGGGAGCTCGACACGATCAGCGCCTTCGCGTGCCAGGCGGCGGCGTACCTGCTCGGGCTCTTCGGCGTGCTCCAGGTCCACGCCCCGCGCGCGTCGATCCGCGATCTGCTCGGGGTGCGGAGGACGCACGCGGCGTTCTACCCGCTGGCGATCGCGCTCGGCTTCGCGCTCGAGGGGCCCATCACCGCCCTGTACGGGGCGATCGAGCGGCGCTGGCCGTCCGGGGGCAGCGACGCCGATCTCGTCCGGCTCTTCACCGAGGCGAGCGCGCCCGAGCGGGTCGCGCTCGGCCTGATCTTCATCGCGCTCGGCCCGGCGCTGGAGGAGGTCTTCTTCCGCGGGGCGCTCGCCCGGCCGCTGCTCCGGAGGCACGGCGCCCCGCTCGTGATCGCGGTCACGTCGGTGCTCTTCGCCGTGGCCCACCTCGAGTGGCAGAAGTTCTTGCCGATCGGGCTCTTCGGCGCGGCGCTCGGCGTGCTCCGCGTCGCGAGCGGGTCGCTCGTGCCGCCCATCCTGCTGCACGCGACCTACAACGCCATCCAGTGCTTCTCGCTCATCTCCGCGGCGCGCTCCGGGCCGGAGACCGCGGCGCCCGTCGAGGCAGACGCGGCGCTCTCCGCGGCCGCCCCGACGCCGGCGTGGCTCGTGGCGGTCGGCTCCGGTTGCGCGCTCGGGTTGATCGCGCTCGCCTGCGTCCTCGGCCACCGCGCCGAGGGGGCGGTCCGCGCGAGGGAAAAGGACACTCCATGATGCCGGCTGTCGAGGGCCAGGGCGGCGGCGAGCGCCGATCCGCGCAGATTGCAGCAGGGGACCCCGAGGTTCGATCCATGCACGACGCAGCAGGGGACGGCGAGGGCCGCCCCCCCCACGACGCCGGGGCGAACGGCGAGGGACGCGCCCCCCAGGACGGGCCGGGGCGGGCCCGCGTCAGCCTCTGCCTGCCCGGGGGCGGCCTGACGGGCGCGCTCTACCAGATCGGCGCGCTCGCGGCGCTCGAGGACGGGGTCGACGGGATCGACAACCAGAGCTTCTCGCTCTACCTCGGGCACGGCAGCGGCGCCGCGGTGGCCGCGGCCCTCGCCGGCGGCATCCCCATCGAGCGGCTCTACCGCGCCCTGCTCGACCCGGTCGACAACTTCTTCCCGCTGGAGCGCGGCCACCTGCTCTGCATCGACGTCGGCGAGTGGCGGCGCGCGCTCACCACGAGCGTGGTCGCGCTCCGCCATGCGATCGTCCGGCTCACGACCCGGGGCGACGCGGCCCCGAACGCCCCGACGCAGCAATACGTGCTCGAGCAGCTCGATCGCTTCAACGACTCGCTCCCCGCGGGCCTGTTCAAGCTCGACCGCTACGAGCGGTTCCTCGCCGAGTTCTTCCTGCGGCGCGGCATCCCGAACTCGTTCCGAGCGATGCCGCGGACGCTGCGCATCCCGACGCACGATCTCGACTCGGGCGAGCGCGTGGTGTTCGGCGCCGAGGGGTTCGACGACGTCCCCGTGTCGCTCGCCTGCGCGGCGTCGCTCGCGCTCCCGCTGTTCTTCTCGCCGGTCCGCGTCGACCACCGCCACTACCTCGACGGCGGCCTCGGGCACGTGGCGCACCTCGATCTCGCGCAGGCCGCCGGGGCGGAGCTCACGATCGTCGTGAGCCCGCTCGTGCCGGTCTCCACCGCGCACCGCCCGGTCCCGACCGGGCACGGTGTGCGCGAGAGCGTGCGCGACAAGGGGATGCTCTGGATCTTCAACCAGGCGATGCGGATCGGCGCGCACGCGCGGCTCCACCAGGACGTGGGGCGGACGCTCGCCGAGGGGAAGATGCAGGTCCTCGTGCTCGAGCCCGCGCCGAACGACGCGCTGCTGTTCCTGCACAACCCCGCCAACCTGCGGGCGCGGCGGGCCATCCTGGAGTACGCGTACCGCACGACGCGCGAGCGCATCGCGGTGTGGATGGAGAAGAACCGCGCCGTGGTCGAGGCGATGGGGTGGCACGAGGCCCGCGCCTCGGGCGCGCCGGCCGGGTGAGGGCGCGGCCGGGTGGTGGCCTCGTTTGGGGGGCTCACCGGAGGGGCTGGAGTGCAGGCGAGCCACAAAATAGGCCCGCCGGAACGCAAGCCCCGGAGGTGAGCCCCCCAAACGAGGCCACCACCCGGCCGCGGGGGGGCAGCGCCCGCGGTCAGCCGAGGAGCGACGAGAAGCGGGCGATCGTCAGGTCCTCGGGCGGGACGCCGATGCGGGCCCGGGGGAGCGCGATGCCGTGGAGATAGCGCCAGCCCTCGCCGTCGTGGAGGAAGTCGGAGAGCTCGACGAACGAGCGATCCGCGCCGGCCTCGAAGAGCCGGGCGAGGAACAGGACCGACGCGGTGCCGCCGTTCTCGACGCTGTCGAGGATCTTCAGGCCCCGGTACCGGTGGCGGCGGATCGTCGCCTTGAGCTCGCGGAGGAGCTCGTCCCTGTCGCGCCCCCGGTCCGCGTGGCCCATGTGCA
This sequence comes from Sorangium sp. So ce1036, assembly GCF_051369805.1. Taxonomy (NCBI): domain Bacteria; kingdom Pseudomonadati; phylum Myxococcota; order Polyangiales; family Polyangiaceae; genus Sorangium; species Sorangium sp. So ce1036. The sequence continues at coordinate 8,731,721 of NZ_JBBMOX010000001.1, read as the reverse complement.
GCGTCCGGAAGAGGTACGCGGCGTCACCGACCGCGAACGCGGCGTACCTGGATCGCATCAACGAGACGGCGTCGGGCGCCTCGCGGTGTCCCAGGTGGCAGGGGGCGCAGCACGCGCGGTACGAGCGCCCCGAGCCGCACGGACAGAGGCGGGCGAGGCTGCCCCTGCCAGGGTGAACGTCTCGGGCCATGGCCGTGGTGTACACGGGTTCGCGCCGCCGCGCAGCGCCCGCGCGGCGGCCCGCGCCGGGGGTGGGGCCCGTGGGGTGCGCCCCTCCGTGGCTTGCGTTCCGGCGAGCCCCTTCGGTGGCTCGCCTGCCCTCCAGCCCCTCCGGGGCGCACCCCACGGGCTTCACCCCCCGGCGCGGGCCGCGGTGTCCAAGCGCCCGGGCGCGAAGCCTCTTGCAGGACGCAGGAGGGGACGGTAAGGCGGGCGGACAGGTATGCCCGCAGCGCGCAAATACGCGGCGGTCCTCCTCCTGGCCCTTGCCCTGGTTCTGGGGGGCTGCAAGCGACGGTACGCCATCGGGGACCAGGTCCTCGTGAGCTGGGAGGGGAACGTCTACCCCGCCGAGGTCATCGAGGTCGCAGGTCCGACGAAGTACAAGGTCCACTACCAGGGGTACGACGACATCTGGGATGAAGTCGTCTCCCGGGAACGGATCCGCGGCTTCGTGGAGGGCAACGTCGTCCACCCGGAGCCGCCGGCGAAGGTTCGGAGCAAGGGGCTGAAGGCGTCGCAGACCAACGTCCACAAGATCGGCGACCGGGTGCGCGTCGAGTGGCACGGGCACATCTACCCGGCGGTCATCACCGGCATCGTCGGGCAGGAGCGCTACCGCATCCACTACGACGGCTACGGACCGGAGTGGGACGAGACGGTCGGGCTGTCCAGGATTCAGGCCAAGTAGTTGAAATTCTCACGAACCGTCATTTTACCCCTGGCGCTGGGCCGGGCATCGAATTAAGAGCCGCGCCGAATTTGTGACCGGGAGAGCGCAAGAGCGCGCCCGCCCGGCGTTGACGCGTGCCGCACGCCCTCCACGGGCACGCCCTCACGGGTACGCGGCGGGGAGCCTTCTGTGATCAGCGATCTGTCCAAGCTGCGCAACATCGGGATCAGCGCCCACATCGATTCGGGCAAGACAACGCTGACCGAGCGCATCCTCTTCTACACCAAGCGAATTCACGCCATCCACGACGTCAAGGGCAAGGACGGCGTCGGCGCGACGATGGACTCGATGGACCTCGAGCGCGAGCGCGGGATCACCATCCAGTCCGCCGCGACGCACTGCTTCTGGAACGGGCACCAGATCAACGTGATCGACACGCCCGGGCACGTCGACTTCACGATCGAGGTCGAGCGCGCGATGCGCGTGCTCGACGGGGCGATCCTGGTCCTGTGCTCGGTCGCGGGCGTGCAGAGCCAGTCGCTCACCGTCGACCGCCAGATGCGCCGCTACGGCGTGCCGCGCATCGCGTTCGTGAACAAGTGCGATCGCGCCGGCGCGAACCCGCTGCGCGTCCGCGCGCAGCTCCGCGAGAAGCTCAACCTGAACCCGGTGCTCCTGCAGCTCCCGATCGGGCTGGAGGACAAGTTCGAGGGGGTCGTCGACCTCGTCACGCTCAAGTCGTTCCGGTTCGAGGGGGCGAACGGCGAGAAGATCATCGTCGGCGAGATCCCGGCCGGGATGGAGGACGAGGTGAAGGTCGCGCGCGAGGAGATGCTCGACGCGCTCTCGATGCACTCCGACGAGCTCACCGAGGCGATCCTCGAGGAGCGCGTCACCGAGGAGCTGCTGTACAGCACGATCCGCGCGGCGACCGTGAAGCTCCAGATCGTCCCCGTGATGATGGGCTCGGCCTACAAGAACAAGGGCGTGCAGCTCCTGCTCGACGCGGTGACCCGCTTCCTCCCGACGCCGGCCGACATCGCGAACAAGGCCGTCGATCTCGAGAAGGACGAGGCCGAGGTCGTCCTGTCGAGCGACCCGGAGGCGCCGCTCGTGATGCTCGCGTTCAAGCTCGAGGACGGCCGCTTCGGTCAGCTCACGTACATCCGCATCTACCAGGGCACCCTGACGCGCGGGAAGGAGATCACGAACACCCGCACGGGCAAGCGGCACAAGGTCGGCCGGCTCGTCCGCATGCACGCGGACGAGATGGAGGACATCGAGGGCGCGAGCGCGGGCGACATCGTCGCGCTCTTCGGCATCGACTGCAACTCGGGCGACACGTTCACGGACGGCGGCCTGAGCGTCGCGATGACGTCGATGCACGTGCCCGAGCCGGTCATCTCGCTGACGGTGACGCCCAAGGACAACAAGTCCCAGGCGAACATGTCGAAGGCGCTGCGCCGCTTCACCAAGGAGGACCCGACCTTCCGCGTCGGGGCGGATCCGGAGAGCGGCGAGACGGTCATCCAGGGGATGGGTGAGCTCCACCTGGACGTCTACATCGAGCGCATGAAGCGCGAGTACTCGGCGGAGGTCATCACGAGCCCGCCGCGGGTCGCGTACCGCGAGACCATCACGCGCCGCGTCGACTTCAACTACACGCACAAGAAGCAGACCGGCGGCTCCGGCCAGTACGGCAAGGTCGGCGGCTTCATCGAGCCGTGGTCGGAGGCGCCGTACCGGTTCGACGATCAGGTCGTCGGCGGGGCCGTCCCGCGCGAGTTCATCCCGGCCGTCGACAAGGGGTTCCAGTCGATGCTCGCCAAGGGGCAGCTCATCGGCGCGCCCGTCACCGGCGTCTCGGTCACCCTGAACGACGGCGCGGCACACTCGGTCGACTCCTCCGACATCGCCTTCCAGGAGGCCGCGCGCGGCGCCTGGCGCGAGGCGTACCCCAAGGCCGGCCCGCAGATCCTGGAGCCGCTGATGAAGGTCGCCGTCGAGGGGCCGAGCGAGTTCCAGGGCGGCGTCGTCGGCATCCTCATGCAGCGGCGCGGCATCATCATCGGTTCAACCGAGGCGGACGGGTTCTGCCGCGTCGAGGCCGAGGTGCCCCTCTCGGAGATGTTCGGCTTCTCGACCGTCCTGCGCTCCGCGACCCAGGGCAAAGCCGAGTTCACCATGGAGTTCTCGCGCTATGCTCCGCTTCCGGCAGCCCTCGGCGAGGAGCTCATCAAGAAGTACCGGGAAGAGCAGGCCAAGAAGGCCAAGTGAGGGGTTCGGCATGTACCGCAAAGAGGTGAACGAGCGGAGCCCGATGCGGGTCTTCGAGGGGTCGATGCATGGCGGGCTGGGCCGCGGCAACGTCGGCGTCGTCGTGGCGCGGCCCGGGGTGGGCAAGACGGCGTTGCTCGTGCAGATCGCGCTCGACGATCTGCTGCGGGATCGCAAGGTCCTGCACATCTCGCACGAGAACGCGGTCGATCACGTCCGCGCGTACTACGACGAGATCTTCCACGACCTCGCGCAGGCGATGCGGCTGGAGGAGCCGGAGGCCGTCCGGCTCGAGGTCGAGCGGCACCGTCAGATCTACTCGCACCTCGGGCACGTGAAGGCGTCGCCCGACGCGCCCGAGAAGGCGGCGCGGCTGTGGGTCGAGAAGATGCTCGAGACCGTGGCGTTCGCGCGGAACGTCGCGCACTTCGAGCCCGACGTGATCATCGTCGACGGCTTCGACGTGGCGCTCGCGTCGGAGGAGGCGATGGAGGCGCTCGGGCGCCTCGCGAAGGAGCGCTCCGCCGAGGTCTGGGTCGCGGCCCAGGTGGACGAGGCGGTCGCTCCGGGCAAGCTGCCGGCGGCGCTGGAGAAGATCGAGCGCCACCTCGGCGTGGTCGTCTACCTGCAGCCGGAGCGCGACGTGGTGCGCCTGCGGCTCCTGAAGGACCACGACAACAAGGATCTCGCCGACCTGCACCTGCGCCTCGATCCTCACTCGATGCGGGTCATCGACGAGGACGTGCGTCCCCCTTCGGAGCGGCCGAAGGACCCGCGGCGCTTCCGCCTGCACTCGGGCGGCGCCAAGGGGGCCGAGGCCGAGTTCGGCGCGTGCGCCGAGCGGTGGGGGCTGCAGGAGATGAACTACAGCTTCGAGGGGCACCGGCTCCTCGAGCGCCAGCGGGGTGTCGTCGTGCTCGGGGACGACGAGCTGCGCAAGGGCGATTTCAGCCTCGTCTACGTGTCGCGCCGCCTCGGCCGCGTGCTGAGCGAGATCCCGCTCGTGCGCAACATCCTCCAGACGATCTGGCACCAGATCAACGCGTCCAGCCAGGTGTTCGTGGTGGGGACGCTCCAGGAGGACGGCACCGTGCGCGGCGGCACCGGCTGGGGCGCCGAGCTCGCGCGCCTCTGGAAGAAGCCGCTGTTCGTCTTCGATCAGGAGAAGCGCGGCTGGTTCCGCTGGAGCGGCTCGGCCTGGGAGATCGCCCGGATGCCGTGCATCACCAGCGAGAACTTCGCCGGCATCGGCACGCAGGACCTCAACGACAGCGGCCGCGAGGCGATCCGCGATCTCTTCGCGCGGAGCTTCGGCGAGCCCGGCTGAGCGAGCCCCGCGGCGCGCTCCCCCTCCTTCCCGGGCTGTCTCCCCCCTTTCCCAGGCTGTCTTTCCTGAGCGCGAGGCGCCTCCGCTGCGGGGCGCCACGGCGCGCTGCTGCGCGTCCGCGTGCTGCTGCCGAGCGCTGCTCCGCCCCTGAGCGCAGCAGCGCCCGCGCCGCGCGCGGGCGCGCCGTGGCGGGCGGCTCAGGACGCGTGCTTCTGGATGAGCTGAGCGAGGCGGGGGACGGCGTCCTCGACGTTCTTCTTCGCCGAGCCGCGCAGCTTCTCGTAGGTGCCGCGCACCACGCCGCTCGACGACGCCTTCGCCTTCTCGTCGGTCACGCTGAGGAGCGCATCGGCGACCTGCGAGCGGTTCGAGATCAGGTGAGCGCTCGGGTTCCCGCTCCTGGTCGCCTCGCTCCAGATCGGGTCGAGTTTCTGGGCGAACTCGGGCAACAACTTCTCGACCACCTGGGCGATGAAGCCGGGCTTGATCCCCTTGACGGCCGCGTAGCCCGCCTTGACGGCGAGGCCGGAGAGCCCGCTCTTCGACGCCACCTCCTCGTCGACCAGCTTGCAACAGTCGGCGACGACCTGGGGCTTCTTGCTCGCATCGTTCAGCGCTTCGCTGAGACCCATTCTCGATTCCTCCGGGCGCATCGGGGACCGGAGACGGCTCCCCAACCCATGTCAGCGTGACCCCCGAGAGGGAGCCCCGACCACCTCGGGCGGACCAGCGGCCCGCTCCGACCACATCGAAGCGCGGCTCTTACCACAGCGGTCCATGGGCAGGCATCGCAAGCGCCCGCCGAGAATTCTTCGGTCCTGGACGGCGTTCCCGCCCCCTCGGTCCTCCAGGATGGCAATGCGGTGCTGTCGTTTGCTCAGATTTCATCGGAGCGCCCTCGCCGCGACCCGGTGCGCGGCCATCTCAGGCACGCCATACTCAAGTGTAAGACGTGTCACATTTGCCGGGTGACGGGCTCTCGTCGCAGCGCGTGGCGGGGCCTGTGGGGGGGATCATGGACGTTTACTGCGAAGGCTGCGGGATCGTCTCCACAGTTTCAGGTGATGCGTGCGGCGGGGGCGCGGTCGCGCGCTGCGCTTGCGGCGCTGCGCTGCGCGTGCAGGCGACGGGCGCTGCCGCGCCGCCGGCGCGCGTCGAGGAGCGGGCGAGTCGACCACCCCCTCCGCCGCCGGCGCGCGTCGAGGAGCGGGCGAGTCGACCACCCCCTCCGCCGCTCCGGCGATCGAGCCCGCCGCCGGTGCTGCGGGACGACGATGATCCCACGATCATGGATCTCCGGTCGCTGGCGCTGAAGTCGTTCCTCGCGACGCTTCCCGCCGCGAAGACCGCGGGCGTCACGCCGGCGGCCGATCCGGCGGCGCTGGCCGCCGATCCGGCGGTGCTGGTGGCCGATCCGGCGGCGCTGGCCGCCGATCCGGCGGTGCTGGTGGCCGATCCGGCGGTGCTGGTGGCCGATCCGGTGGCGACGGCTCCGCTGCTCGCGATCCAGGCGCCACCGAGCGCGAGCGACGTGCCGCTCGCCCACGACACGCTCGCGCCTGTCGCGACGCCGCGTCGTGGGCGGCCGCGCGCCCGCCTGCGTGCGATCGCCGCCGCCTCCGTGGCCGGCACCGCCGCGATCGCGGTCACGCTCGCGCTGGTCGCCGTCCAGAGGTCGCGCGCGCCCGAGGCCGCCCTGCAGCACGCCGCGCGGCGCGGCGTTTCCCGGGCCGGGGAGGTCGCGCGCGCCGTGAGCGCATCGCGCGAGGGCGCGGCGCCGCGCGAGGCCACCCCGCGCAGGGGCGCAGCGCCGCGCGCGTCCGGGACGTCGGCCAGAGCGGCCGCCGAGAGCCAGGCCCGACCTCGCGAGACCGGCGCGGCGCCGCGTCCGCGTGCTGCGACAGCAGGCGGACGCGCGCTCTCCGCGGGCGGAGAGCGCTCGCGGCCCGCGCGTCCACCGATCCCACCGCCCGAGCAAGCGCAGGCGCCGCGACCCGCGCCGCCGATGTCGCTCGCCGAAGCGATGGCCGCCGCGGTGGCCGACACACCGCCCCCCGACAAGGGCGCGCGGCCGCGGCCGCGAGGCGGCAAGGAGGAGTGACGCGCGAGGCGGCGCGCCTCGACGCCGTGGCTCGCCCGTGCCGCTACTCGACGCAGCAGAGCGTCGACTGGCCCGTCGGATCGAGCGAGCCGCTCAGCGTCGTGCGCGTGGTGCACCTCGAGGGGGTCGGCTCGCCGACGAGGTAAGCCGGCGGCGAGTACGCGTACCCGCAGTACCGCGAGCCCTGGCCGATCGAGGCGTGCCTCGAGCAGGAATAGTCGTTGCCGAGCTGGACCCGCACGTTGTTGCAGTCGCCTCCGCTCGCGGTGCAGGAGCAGGACGAGCACGTGCGGGTGTCGCGGTAGCCCTGGAACCAGTCGCTCTCGCGCCGCGCGTACCCGCTGCACGTGGCGCTGCCCGACACGAGCGCGCACTGCGTGGCCGGCGCCTGCCTCGGCACGCAGGCCTCGCCGGCGCCGCAGCCCTCGCCCACGCTGGTGGCGCGGCAGAACTTCCTGGACTCGGCCCACTCCGCCGGCCCGGGGATCGCCGTGCCGGTCACAGTGCAGGTCTGGATGACGTCGAAGAGGCCCGCGCGCGCGCCGCCCCACTCGACGGCCCCGTTGTTGATCGGCGTCCCGTCGCACTCGAACCCGATCGGCGCCGCGCGCGTGCCGAGCGCCAGGGCGTCGTCGCCCTCGCACTGCGACTGGCTGGCGTAGAGGTAGAGGTCGACCGCGCAGCCGGTGGGGTTCGGCGTACAGCCGCAGCCCTCGCACCCGCTGCCGGAGAGCCCGCGGAAGAGGAGCGTCTCGTCCGCGGTGAAGCCGTCAGGGCACGGCTCGGCCTCCCCCACCACGACGCCGAGCTCGAAGTTCACCGGGGCCCGCACGCAGACAGCGCCTTCCGCACAGTCCGGATCCGCGCAGTCCGTGAAGCCGTCGCAGTCGTCATCGACGCCGTCGAAGCAGCCCTCGACCGGCGCGCAACCGCCGGTCGCGCTCGTGCTGGTGCTGGTGCTGGTGCCCGTGCCCGTGGTGCTGGATGCGTCGGTCGTCGTCCCGCCGTCGGTGCCGCCCGAGCCGCCCGCGCCGCCCGCGCCCTGGAAGTCACGCTCCTGGACGCTGCACGCCGAGAGGCACACGAGCGCCGCGATCGTAAGTCCACGAAAGCCCATCATGCCGGCAGGATAGCCGCTTCTCCGGGGGAGGACGGCGGCATCGAGCCGCATGGCGTGCGAGCAAGAATGCGCCCGGGCAGGGCCTGGGCGCCCCCGGGCGCGGTGGCCTCCGCAGGATCGGCGCCGCCGCCGCCCGCCGGAGCCGTCCGCGCCGGCGTCGCCGCGCGGCGATCCGCTGCCCCCGCCGCGCCGGAGGCGCCGGGCGCGAGCTCCGCGGCCGACGAGGGAGCGCCCGCGGCGACCCCGGCCCGGGAGGCGCGCGGCGGGGCAGATCGTTGGTGCTCCAACCGGTTGCGAGCCCGGATCGCGCGGATCCTCGACGGTACTTTACAGGAATGCTCGGCGGGAGGGCGCGCGGGCTCGCAGGAGGCCGCTCAAAATGCTGCAACGGGCTCCCCGGCGTGGTAACGGCATGCCCATGACAAAACAGCCCGCGTTGATCCTCGTGGTGTCGGCGTCGCTCGTGGCCCTCGCGGCCGGATGCGGCTCCGATCCGCAGCCGCCGGCGCAGACCGCCGGCGACGTGACGCCCCCTCCGGTGGCGCAGCCCGCTGCGCCCGCGCCGAAGCAGGACACCGCGAAGCCGACGAGCGGATCCATCCGCATCGACGACAAGATCCTGAAGGCGTGCGGCGATCTGCCGACGGCCCGGTTCGCGTTCGACTCGACGGCCATCGAGGGCGAGGCGGCGAGCGCGCTCGACGCGCTCGCGCGCTGCTTCGTCTCGGGTCCGCTCAAGGGCAAGGGGCTGAAGCTCATCGGCCACGCCGATCCGCGGGGCGAGACGGAGTACAACCTGGGCCTCGGGCAGAAGCGCGCCGGTAGCGTCGCGGAGTACCTCGCCACGAAGGGCCTCGAGCAGGGGCGCATCGCGACCTCGTCGAAGGGCGAGTTCGAGGCGACCGGCACGGACGAAGAGGGCTGGGCGCGCGACCGGAAGGTGGACATCCTGCTGGCCGAGTGAGCGGCGCGCGGCGTCGCTCGGCGATGTGAAGAGACGGCCACGGCCAGCGCCTCCAGGAAAGGGTGGGGCCGCGGTCGTGAACCGCACTGAAGGGGGCCCGCGCGCGCGGGCCCCTGACCGAAGAGATCGATATGGCCTTCCTGCAGAGCGCCCCCGAGGCGGCGACGGCGGTCCCGATCAAGCTCGATCCCGTCTCCCTGGTCCTCCACGCTTCCGGTCCTGTCTTCGTGGTCGTCTGGTCGCTGGTCTTCGCGGCGGTCCTCGTGTGGGTGATCGCCGTGCTCAAGGTCCTCCAGCTGGCGCGGCTCTCCTCCATGCAGGCGAGGTTCGAGCAGGAGTCGGCGCACGCCCACTCCTCGGATCAGCTGTTCGCGCTCGCCCAGCGGCACGCGGACGCGCCGGGCGCCCGCGTCGTGCTGGAGCTCAGCCGGCGGGTCGGGACCAGCAAGCTCCTCGACTCCATCGCGAAGCGGGCGATCGTGACCGAGACGCAGCGGGCGAGCTCGCTCATGCCGACCCTCTCGTCGATCGCGTCGGCGTCGCCGTTCATCGGCCTGTTCGGCACCGTCTACGGGATCATGGACGCGTTCCTCCGCATCGGTCAGCAGAAGAGCGCGTCGCTGCCCGTCGTCGCCCCGGCGATCGGCGAGGCGCTCATCGCGACCGCGATCGGGCTGTTCGCCGCGATCCCCGCCGTCATCGCCTACAACGCGCTCAACAAGCGCATCGACGACCTGCTCGCGGCGCTCGAGGCCGCGAGCGAGGGCTGGGTGGAGATCGCGTCGCTCTCCTCCCGCGGCATGCAGGAGACGATCCCGCTGGCGCTCCACCAGCGGACCAGCGACCGGCCCACGCCGGTGATGCCGGGCGGCTGAGGGGGCGGGCCGGTCATGGGCATGTCGGTCGGCGGAGGGCGCAGGCGGCGCGGCGGCGGGTTCAGCGACATCAACGTCACCCCGCTCGTGGACGTGATGCTCGTGCTCCTCGTGGTGTTCATGGTCACCGCCCCGCTGCTCACGGCGGGGCTGCGGGTCGAGCTGCCCAACGTCGCCGCGGAGGAGGCGCCGACGAAGGACACGAAGCTCGTCGTGACCGTCACGAAGGAGGAGAAGATCCTCTTCGGTGAGGACGACGCGACGGCCGACATCGAGGGCGTGCTCGCGTCGAACGCGCGCGTGCAGAAGGAGAAGGAGCTCTACATCCGGGCCGACAAGGAGGCCCGCTACGGCGCCGTGGCGCGCGTGGTCGCCGCCGCGCGGGCCGCCGGGGTGGAGGGGCTGAACCTCCTCGTCCAGCCGGAGCTCGAGCAGGAGGGCGAGGCGAAGGGGGCGGAGCCGCCGCGGCCCGGCGGGAAGGCGCCTTGAGCACGGCCGCGGCGCGCGCGCCCGGACCGAGGCAGCCGTCGGCCCAGCGCCGGCCGAGGAGCGACTTCCGCCCCCGGGACATCGCGATCGCCGTGGCGGTGGCGGTCGGCGTGCAGGCGGGCGCCGCCGTCGCCGTGAGCCTGGCGGATCTCTCCGTCCCCGCGGCCGCGCCCGAGATCGACAAGGGGCCGAGCGTCCCGGTGAAGGTCGTCCCGGTGCTCGACATGGAGACGCCGCTGCTCAAGCTGGGCGGCAAGCGGGACAAGATGAAGCTGCCCGACCGGTGGGTGCGCCAGACGCCCAAGCCGCGCGTCGAGCAGAAGGCGTTCGTGTCGCCGAAGGCGAGCAAGACCGTGGAGGACATCCCGCCCCCGGAGGTCAAGGTCGCCGACGCGGGCACCGAGCCGCCGCCGCCCGACGCCGAGATCGCGAAGCAGGTCGACACCGAGCTCGAGCCGACCGTCGACGCGGGTCCGGTCGCCAACGTCGACCAGGAGGGCCACCAGGACGGCGTGGCCGAGGGGACCGAGGCCGATCCCCTCAAGGCGCGCGCGGTGGACCTCTACCTCGCCCGCATCGCGGGCTGGTTCTCGAGCAGGTTCCGCGTGAGCGGCTCGGGGCTCCCGCCCGAGGAGCTCACGAAGCACAAGCCGCGCGCGGTGATCGTGCTGTCCGAAGGGCAGATGGTGAGCTACACGCTGACGCCCAGCGGGAACCCCGTCTTCGACGCCGCCGCGCGCGCGACGCTCGAGAGCGCGAAGGGGCAGTCGCTGCCGCCGCCGCCCGAGAACTATCCCGATCTGGGTCAGAAGCAGGTCAGCGTCACGTTCGTCTGTAGGGAGAACACATGCGACTAGCTCAATCAGCCCTCGGCGCGCTGGCGCTCCTCGCCGCCGCGCTCGCCGCCCCCTCCGCTCCCGCCCAGGCGCCGGCCTCCACGGCGCCGCCCAACCCCGACGAGCTGCTCGGCCACATCACGGTCGTCGCCGGCGCGTCGCGCCCGCTCCCGAAGATCGGCGTCTTGCCGTCGCTCGTGTCCGACTTCGAGGACGTGACGATCCACAGCGTGGTCCGGCGCGATCTCGAGCTCTGCGGCGAGTTCGAGGTGCTGCCCGACAGCGCCGCGCCCGAGGGCCTGTACCTCTCCGACAGCCCGGTGGACGTGAAGGCGTGGTCCGCCAAGGGGGTCGAGGCCGTCGTGAGCGTGCGCGGCAAGAAGATCGGCCCCGACAAGGCCGAGCTCGTCGGCCAGGCGTTCCTGGTGAACCGCGGCCAGGCCCCGGTGTTCGACAAGAAGTTCATCGTGCCCCTGCGCGACGTGCGCTTCGAGTCGCACCGGGTGGCCGATCAGCTCATCGGCGCCCTCACCGGCCAGAACGGCGGTTTCGCCAGCCACATGACGTTCGCCTCGGGCTCGGGCTCGCTGCGCCGCGTCTTCACCATCGACGCGGACGGCCACGACGCGAAGGCCGTCTCTCCGCCCGAGCAGACCGCCATCGCCCCCGCCTTTGGCAAGAACGAGCAGCTCTATTACGCGGCGAGCGTGAAGGGCGACGAGTACAAGATCTTCACGCCGACGGGCGGTCCGCTCTCGCTCCCGGTGAAGGGGTCGGTCTACGGGATCGCGTTCTCGAAGGATCGCTCCCAGGTGGCGCTCAGCATCGGGGTGGGGTCCACGATCAAGCTGTTCTCCGGCCCCGATTTCCAGAGCGTCAAGCCGGCGTCCGACGTGGGGATGGCGCTGCATCCGGTGTTCACGCCGACCGGCAAGCTCGCCTTCTCCGGCGAGGGCCGGTACGGGCAGCGCATCTACGTGGGCGGCAAGCCGATCTCCCCGGAAGGGCTCTTCGCGTCGGCGCCGACCTTCTGCAACCACCCCGACGGCGTGAAGGCGGTCTATGCCGTCGGCGTCGGCAAGAACACCGACCTGGTCGTTTCAGGGGAGACGGGCGGCGGCCTCGCGCGGCTGACCCAGAACCAGGGCAGGAACGGGTACCCCGCCTGCAGCCCGGATGGACGGCTCGTGGCGTTCTTCTCCACGCGCACCTCCGGGGAGGGGCCGGGGCTCTACATCATGCGCGTCGACGGCCAGCGCCCGAAGCGCATCTCCAACCTGCTCGGCGACTCGCTGCGCTGGGATCCTCTGCCGCCCGGCAAGGCCGTCGAGTCGAAGAACTGACGCGAGCGAGGGCGTGTCCAGGCGCCCCCCGGACACGCGGCGCGCCGCGTCGAGCCGGCCGTTCGCGCTGCGGCCGGTCGAGGGATGCCCTCTCGCCGGCAACTTCTTCTGTCCTGGCACGTCCAAGGTGGGCACTTCCTGCGCGCCCCCGTGGGTCGACACGGAGCGCGGAGGTCGCGGGGGGCGCGTGCGCGCGGTTCCCGCTTGTTTGGCCCGTCACCTGGGTCGCGGTTAGCCTCCGGACTGCTCAGGCCTGGGCTGGCGGGCCATTTGCAGCGGGCGGCCCTGACCCGCCAGAGAACCCGAAATATGGAGAGGAGCATGATGTCGAGCCGCGTCTGGACCGCATTCGCGATCGCGGGGGCCCTGTGCGCCGGAGGATGCAGCTCGGCAGCGGCGATCCAGGAGGCGAGGATCAGCGAGCAGGGCGGCTTCCGGAACCCGGAGCACCGGCTCGCCGCGGCGGAGGACGCGGGCTACTGCAGCGCCGAGGTGCTGCGGTGGCACTACGACGAGCCCGCGGCGACGCTCCGGCTCGCGGACGCCCGCCTGATGCTCGACTGCTGCGGGAAGCGCGCGATCCATGTCGAGAGGATCGACAGCCTCTACGAGATCACCGAGCGGGACGAGCCGGACAGCGCCGGGGGGCGCTGCCTCGAGCAGTGCGCCTTCGACCTCTCGGTCGGGGTGCACGACGTCCCCCGGGGCGAGGTCTACGTGAAGCTGCTTCGGGACGTGGTCGATCAGCAGGGCAGCCCGTCCGTGGTCTGGAGCGGCACCCTCGATCTCGGCGAGACCGCGGGCGCGATCGTCCTCGACAGCACACCCGCCGATGCCGGTTGCCAGGCACGAAGCTCGTCACGTCGTCGCAACACGACCGTCGCCGCCAGGTGAGCAGAGAACGACGGGGGCCGGCCGTGCTCCGGATGGCGGCGCCAGGTGGACGGGAGAGGACGGCTGTCCTGGTCTGAGTCCCGGCGCGACGCGGGAGGACGCGGGGAGGCTCCGGGAGGAAGGGCAGGGGAGCAGATGGGCCGACCACGACGTGCAAGGTCGGATAACGGAGCGAATTCTGCCACGATACACCTGGACAGCCAGGAATGGAGAACCTATATCCTCCATGTGCGTGCAGCTGCGCCAGGGTGCGGCGTGCACGTGGCCCATGCTCCAGCGTGGAGTCACCTCGGAGAGTCAACGCTGCGGAGATGTGTCGGGTGCCCCTGTTGAAGCCCCAGTTCACCGTCTTACGCGGACCTTCAGCAGCCGGGCGGCACAGCGAGAAAGAATCAAGGGCCATGAAGTACGTGGGGGTTTGTACGGCGCTTGCAGCCGTGGGGTCGCTGCTCCTGCTGGGGGGTTGCCTGGAGACCGAGCCGGCGCACGCGGGGATCGTGAGCGAGGCTGGCGGATTCGTGGATCCGGAGCGACGGCTCGCCTCCGAGAGGGATGAGAGCTACTGCTCCGCCGAGGTGCTGCGCTGGCGCTACGACGCGTCGAGCAGCGCCCTGACGCTGGCGGACAGCCGGCTCCTGCTCAACTGTTGCGGGCAGCGTGCGATGCACGTGGAGCGGATCGACAGCGTCTACGAGATCACCGAGAGGGACGAGCCCGAGGCGGCCAACCGGAGGTGCGACTCGGTCTGCGCGTTCGATTTCGCGGTGTCGATCCCCGAGGTCTCCCCGGGCAAGGTCTACGTGCGCCTGCTGCGCGACGTGGTCGACGCGCAGGGCAGCGCGAAGCTCGTCTGGCAGGGGGAGATCGACGTGCGGAAGTCGGCCGGCGAGGTGGTGCTGGATCGCGCCCCTGCCCCGGGCGAGGCCTGCGGCGGATCGCCCCAGTAGACGCTGCGGCCGGCGAGGCGCAGAAGCGCGCTGCGGCCGGCCAGGCGCGGGGACATGCCGTGGCCGCCCGTCGCGCGCGCTGCGGCCGGCATGCCCGCGGCTACGTGATGGGCCCGCGGCGTGCTGGGCCACGCGACATGATGGGCCTGCGGTTGCGTGATGGGCCCGCGGCGTGATGGGCCCGCAGACCGCGCAGCGCGCAGCCTTCAATCGATCAGCGTGCGCGCGGGGCGGCCGGGCTCGCACTTCACGAGCGTGGCGGTCAGCTCGAGGGTCTCGGGCAGCGTGCTCTGGACCTGCGCGACGACCTGCTCGACCACGTGCTGCGCCTCGTCCAGGTTCGGCCCCACGATGGAGACGACGAACGTGAGCGGGCCGGTGCGCCCGGCCGCTGCCGGCGTCAGGCTCAGCAGCAGCGTCTGGGTCAGGTCGACGACCTGGAGCGCGGCCTTGCGCAGCGCGAGCATCTCGAGGATCGTCGGCCGCAGGCTCACGAGGCCGTTCTGGCCGCGCAGCTCGAAGCGCGCGATCTGCATCGGCACCTCCGCCCACTCGGCGAAGAAGCCGTCCTCGTCGATGGCCTTCATCAGGTGCTCGCGCACGAGCAGTCCCGTGAGGCCGTCGCGCCGCGCGAGGTAGCGCCTCGCCTTGTCGTGGTGCGGGGAGTCCGGGCCGAACGTCACCGCCATGAGGCGGCACTCGCCGAGCTGCACCTCGCCGCCGTGGAACAGCGAGACCTGGGCCTTGCGCTCGAAGGGGAAATCCGCGTACGTGCCGTTCGTGCTGTTCAGGTCCTCGATGAGCCACGAGCCCGTCTGCCACCGGAGCAGCGCGTGCGAGCCGGAGACGGTCGCCTCGGCCAGGACGAGATCCTGATCGCTGCGGCGCCCGATCGAGAGCACCGGCTTCAGCAAGGGGAACAGGGTGGCGACGCTCTCGGGCGCGTTCGTGGCGTAGGTGATGAGCAGCGACTGCGCGCCGGGGGTGAACTGCGTCTTGATCGCCCGGCCGGGCGCCGGGCCGGGATCGATGCGCTCGCGCGGCAGCTGGATCGGCGCGGTCGTGGTCTGCGTCGGGTTGAAGAACCGCATGTGCCGCGCCTGCGGGCGCATCTGCGGGTCCGGGTTCAGCGCGCGGAAGATCTGCCGGATCTCGTCGTTGGTGAGCGCGGCAGGCACGTCGAAGGTGATCTGCTGCTTCATCGTCTTGAGCCGCGGCTTGTAGCCGGGCTCGGGGACGCGGCAGGTCCACATCTCCCAGAGCGTCAGCGCCGCGGCGTAGACGTCGTCCTCCGGGCTCGCGCCGCCGTTGCGCAGCCGCTCCGGCGACATGTAATGGGGGGTGCCCCCGTCAGGCGGCGCGCCCGGCTTGCGCACGGCCGCGCGCGCGCGCTCCTTCGCGAAGCCGAAGTCGAGGATGACGGCGCGATCCTCGGCGACCATCACGTTGCCGGGCTTCAGGTCGCCGTGCACGAGCCCCTGCTGGTGGATGGCGGCGAGCCCCGCGCAGATGTCGGTCGAGATCTTGCGGAACTCGTCGGCCGTGAACCCGCAGGACGCCTTGCGCTTGTTGCGGATGTGGTTGTGGAGCGTCTGCCCGGGGATGTACTCCATCACGAGGATGGGCCCCCACGGGCTCGGCGCGAGGTCGTGCACGCGGCAGACGTTCGGGTGGCGCGCCTTCTGGGCCAGGATCACCTCCTGCCGCAGCGCCTCGTCATCGCCGGGCATCGCGGAGGCCTCGGGCACCACCTTGAGCGCCACCTGCTGCTGGGTCAGGCGATCGAAGGCCAAGAACACCTCGCCCATGCCGCCTTTGCCGATGCTCTTCAGGACCTCGTACCGGTCGCTGATGACCGTTCCGACGTCGATGGGAGGGAGGGGTTCTTTGGTCACGGCCACGGGCGCACGAAGGGTGAGGAAGAGCTCCGGGCCGGCGCGGCGCTGACGCGCCGACACGCGGCATGGACTGCGCGCAGGGTCGTCCATTCGAGCCCCGGGCGCAACGAGTCGTTGCACGGGGCGCCCGGGCCGGCGCCTCTCGCGCCGGGGGACCGCGGCCCGGCCGGCGGCGCGCGCCGCGCCGGACGCGGCGATCCGCGCGGCGCGTCGCCCCGCCGCCCGCCGTTCAGGGGAACGGCCGCGCCGTGTGGGCGTGGTTGAGCGGGCCGTGGCCGTGGCCCAGCCCGGGCGCGGCGCGCATGGCCTCGCGGAGGTAGCGGCGCGCGCGCGCGATGGCGGGGGTGAGGGCGAGGCCCTGGGCGAGGCCGGCCGCGATCGCCGAGGCCAGCGTGCAGCCTGTGCCGTGGGTGGCGCGCGTCTCGATGCGCGCGTCCTCGAACAGCCGCTCGCCCCCTTGCGCCCCGGGCTCGGGGGCCACGCAGAGGACGTCGACGACGGTCGCGCCGGGGAGGTGGCCTCCCTTCAGCAGCACGGCGCGCGGGCCCATGGAGAGCAGCCGCGCGGCGGCGCGGCGCATGGCGTCCACGCTGTCGATGACCGCGCCGGTCAGCGCCTCGGCCTCGGGGATGTTCGGCGTGAGCAGCGCGGCGCGGGGCAGGAGCCGGTCGCGCAGGGCGCCCTCGGCGTCGGGCTGGAGGAGCCGCGCGCCGCCCTTGGCGACCATCACGGGATCGACCACGAGCGGCGCGCCGCGGCCGAGCCGATCGTAGACGCGCGCGACCTCCTCGATGACCTCGGCCGAGTGCAGCATGCCGGTCTTGATCGCGTCCGCGCCGATGTCGTCCAGCACGAGCTCCATCTGGCGGCGGATGAAGTCGGGCGGCACCGGGAGCACGGCGGCCACGCCGCGCGTGTTCTGGGCCGTGAGCGCGGTGATCGCCGTCGCGCCGTACGCGTCGAGCGCGGTGACCGCCTTGAGGTCCGCCTGGATGCCGGCGCCGCCGCCGGAGTCGGACCCGGCGACGATGAGGACGCGGCCGTTCATGGCGCGCTCCGGCGGCGGGCCGCGGTGAGCGGCCGGCCGTCGCGCGGCGCGGCCGCCGGGGGAGGGATGGGCGAGCTGCGAGGGGGGCACATGGCGAGGGCGCAGGGTGTCCTGAAACGCGACGGATCGCGAGGGGTCGTCGAGCGGGGCGCGAGGCCGCTCATCGACCGGCGGAGGACGCTGGCCGGGCTCGCCTGCTCGCGCGCCGACGCATCCGGGGATGGGCGCGAGATCGCGTCGGCGCCTCGCTTCAGTAATGCTTGTCGAGGATCGCGGGATCCGTCGTGGCCGCGAACACCGTGTCGCAGCGCCGACACCTGTATTTTACCTTCGTCGGCCGGGCCGAGATCCCGAACGCAAGCTGGATGTAGCCCAGGAGGCGGTACTCCGCTTCGGCGCTCACCATGTAGTGATCGCGGCCGTGTCCGCAGGGGCACTGGGGCAGCCCGGATGTGGTGTGGTTGCGATAGGGCATCGAAGGCGCGCTCGTCTGGGCGGTCACGTGGCCAGTGTAGAATGGTCCTGACGCGCGTCGAGGGGGGTGGGGGCGCAAAGCAGCCCGGACTGGGGGCGGGCGGACGGCGCGAGCGCGATGTCCATGACCCATGCGCCGGCGGGCGCTGCGCCAGGCGCCACGCCGCGGAGGCCCAGCTCGCCGCGGAGGCCGGTGGGCCGTCTCGGGGAGCCCGGCCGGGGGCGCCAAGACGCGGCCCTCGGGGGCACCGGGTCGGCGCTTTGCGCCCCGCCGCGGACCGAATAGGACGGACGCCATGGGCCCCGCACTCCTCGCCGAGCGCCTGGTGAAGCACTACGGCGATCTCACGGCCGTGGACGGGCTCGATCTCGCCGTGCGCCCGGGGGAGATCGTCGGCCTGCTCGGGCCGAACGGGGCGGGCAAGACGACGACGCTGCGGATGCTCGCCGGCATCCTGTCGCCGACCGCGGGGCGCGTCCTGGTCGGCGGCGTCGACCTCGCCGCGCGGCCGCTCGAGGCGAAGCAGCGCATCGGCTTCCTCTCCGGCGACACCCAGCTCTACCAGCGGCTCACGCCCCGCGAGGTGCTCCGCTACTTCGGCCGGCTGTACGGCATCGGCGAGGCAGCGCTCTCGCGCCGCATCGACGCCCTCGTGACCGATCTCGAGATGGAGGCGTTCGCCTCGCGGCCGTGCAGCACGCTCTCCGCCGGGCAGAAGCAGCGCGCCAACATCGCGCGCGCGTTCCTCCACGAGCCCGAGGTGCTCATCCTCGACGAGCCCACGACCGCGCTCGACGTCATCAGCGGCCGCTTCATCGTCGCGTCGATCCGGCGCGAGCGCGCCGCGGGCAGGGCCATCCTCTTCTCGACGCACATCATGGGTGAGGCCGAGTACCTCTGCGATCGCATCGCCCTCCTGCACGAGGGCCGCATCGTGGACGCCGGCGCGCTCCCGGAGCTCCTCGAGCGCGCGGGCGCCGCGAACCTGACGGACGCCTTCCTCCACCACGTCGAGCGGGGCCGCCCGCCCACGGCGTCCGAGGGCGCCGGCGCGCCGGCGCGCCGGCGCGAGGCGCCGTGAGGCTCGCCATCGTCTGGACCATCCTCCGCAAGGAGCTCGTCGAGTCGCTCCGGGATCGGCGCACGCTCGTGCGCCTCCTGCTCGTCCCGATCCTCCTCTATCCGCTCTTCGCGCTCGGCGTCAGCCAGCTCGTCGGCTCCGAGGTCGCGGCGCGCGAGGCGCGCTCGTCCAAGATCGCGGTGTGGGGCGAGCTCGCCGAGGGCCTGCGCCGGAGGATCGAGGCGGCGGACAAGATCGAGCTCGCGCCCTGGGTCGGCGCGCCCCCCGACGTGCGGGAGGGCCTCGCCTCGGGGGCGATCGAGCCGCCGGAGGGCCCGGCCACCACGCCGGACGCGGGCGAGGCGCCGCCGCGCGACGGGGGCGCCGACGACCCGCGGCCGCGCTGGACCGAGCCGGACAACCCCGTGCTCGCCGCGGCGCGCGCCGCGGTGAGCGACCGGGGGGTCGATGCGGTCCTCGTCCCGTGGCCCGCGCTGGACGCCACGCTGGAGCGCGGCGGGAAGGGGGCCGTCGCGATCTACTACGACTCGGTCCGCGCCGACTCGGCCCTGGCAGAGGCGCGCCTCGAGAGGGCCCTCGGGCGCGCCCGCGCGGCGATCGTCGCGGAGCGCGAGGCGGAGCGCGGCCTGCCCGAGGGGTTCTCGATCGCGTACGACATCGTGCCGCGCGACGTCGCGGCCGACAGCCGCAAGGTCGGCCAGATCCTCGGCTCGATGATGCCGATGATGCTCATCCTGATGTCGCTCCTCGGCAGCTTCCTGCCCGCGATCGATCTCACGGCGGGCGAGAAGGAGCGCGGCACGATGCAGACGCTCCTCTGCGCGCCCGTGCGATCCATCGAGATCATCTCGGGCAAGTTCCTGGCCGTGTGGATCATCTCCCTGCTCACGGCGCTCGGCAACGTGGTGAGCCTGTCGCTGACGGTGCGCCGGTTGCTGCCCGACGTCGTGGTCGTGGACACGTCCATCTTCGCGCTCACGTTCGTGCTGCTCGTGCCGGTCACCTCCCTGTTCTCGGCGCTGTTCCTCGCGCTCGCCGTCTTCGCGAAGGACTTCAAGGACGGCCAGAACGCGCTCATGCCGGCGTACCTGCCGCTCTCGCTGCTCGCCGGCATCACCGCCCTGCCGATGATCGAGCTCAACCCGTGGACGGCCTACGCCCCGGTCCTCAACATCGCGGTGCTGATCAAGGCCCTCTTCCTCGGGGAGGCGCCGCTCGATCTGCTCTTCGCGGCGATCTTCTCGTCGGCGCTCTACGCCGGCCTCGCGCTCCTCTTCGCCGCGCGCGTGTTCGAGCGCGAGAGCGTGCTGCTCGGGGGCCAGGAGCCGGCGGGCGCGGTGCTGGGCCTCGGGCGCCGGGCCGGCGGGGCGCCGTCCGCCGCCTTCTCGATCGCGGCGTTCGCGGGCGTCCAGGTGCTCTTCTTCTACGGCAGCTTGCTCATCGCCCGCGCCAGCGTGGCGGTCCAGCTCGCGGTCACGCAGCTCGGCTTCTTCCTCCTCCCCACCGTCGCGCTCGTGCTCGGCTTCGGCTACTCGCCGCGGGAGACGCTCGGCCTCCGGCCGGCCTCGGCCCGCGGCCTCGCCGGGGCGCTGCTCCTCGGGGGGTCGGCGTGGGCCGCGATCGGGGGCACCGTCCTCCGGTGGTTCCCGGCGCCGGAGGCGCTCGCGCGAGAGCTGCGCGATCTCGTGCTGCTCGACGGGCAGCCGTACCCGGTGATCTTGCTGCTCATCGCCGTGACGCCGGCCGTCTGCGAGGAGCTCCTGTTCCGCGGCCTCGTCTACGCCGGGCTGCGCCGCGCCGGGCCCGCGGCGGCGATCGTCGCCTCGGCGCTCCTCTTCGGGCTCGCCCACGGGTCGGTGTACCGCCTGCTGCCGACGTTCTGTCTCGGGCTCGCGCTCGGCTACGCGCGCCACCGCACCGGGTCCGTGCTGCCCGGGATGCTCGTTCACGTCCTGAACAACGGGCTCGCGGCGTCGCTGCTCTACTTCAATCCGCCATCCCTGCAGGGCGCCGTCGAGGGGGCGCTGCCGTGGAGCGTGACGGTCGCCGGCGGCCTCGTGTCCCTGGCCGGGCTGCTGCTGCTCCGCCGATCGCCGGCGCCTGAAGGGGGCCACGGCAGCGAGGTGGCCGGCGGCGCCGCCGCGCGCGCGGGAGGCGCCCGAGGCTGAGCCAGAGGCTGGCGTGGTCGTGCAGCCTGTGAGGTGGCGCGCCGAGATGGCCGGTTCGCGCGTCGTGCGCGCGCCCCCGCCCGCCCTCGCCGGGCCTCCGCGCGGTCAGCGCTGGCTTCCCCGGAGCTCGAGCACCCGCACGTCGTACGGCGCGAGCTCCACGGCGTCGACGGGCCTGGCGCCGCCGAGCTCCGTCAGGCGGCCCGAGGCGGCCACGGGCTTCACCGAGAGCGGTTGATCCGCCTGGCTGACCAGGAACACGAAGCGGCGGCCGTCGCGGTGGCGCAGGGTGTCGGCCGCGACCCGCGGATCGGCCACGGTCACCGGGCGCCGCGCGCCGGCGAGCTCGGCGAGCGCCTCGTAGAGCCGGCAGGTGGGCTCCGGGTTGACGCGCGGGGTCTCGGCGGCGAAGTGCTCGACTGGGTAGGTGCAGAGCACGATGCTGCCCTGTCCGACCTCGCGCCGCAGCACCGCCGGCCGGCCGTGCTGGTCGACCGCCACGACCTCCGCCCCCCGCGGCCGCACCGGCAGGTACGCGCGGCTGTGCTCGGTGCCGGCGGCCGCGAACGTCAGCGTGGCGCCCTCCTCGATCGCGCCGAACCGCCGGCGGAACGTGAGCGTCACCTCGTCGTCCTCGATCGGATCGACCAGCCCATAACGCAACTGGTGCTCGACGCCGAACATCTCGTTGAGATGCGCGTACCACGGGCCGCGCTGCGACCCGTGCGTGCCGTGGCAGTACGACGCGTAGACGACCGCGCCCGCGGAGGCCAGCCGCTCCAGCAGGTGCCAGGTCGGCGCGGTGAGCTGCTTGGTCGACGGGAGGAGGTAAAGCCGGCAGTCCTCGGCGATCCCGTCCCGCTCCCGGCTCAGCCCGACGGGCAGGTCCGCCTCCCTGGCCGCGACGTAGGCCTGCCGCAGCACGTTGAACAGGGTGTTGCGATCCGCGGCCTCGGTGAACGGAAACACGCCCTCCAGGTACGCCGGGACGATCAGCGCCGCGTCGGCGGGCTCGCGCTCGCAGCCGAGGACGTCGATGTCGGCGAGCACCCTGGCGAAGCGGGCCATCTCCTCGAGCTGCGGCTTGGGGCGGCCGTCCGTGGTCGTCAGGCCGAAATGGAGCTCGAACGGATGGTGCCGGTACGGGTCCTGATGGATGAGGTCGAAGTCGGTGTTGTTCCAGCCGATCCAGCCCGTGGCGCCGGCCAGCAGCGTGTTGTGCAGGACCTGTCGATAGTAGTGCGCGGCGTTCTCGTCGGACGCGAAGGCCGAGGACACCCCGAACTCCTCCAGCACCACCGGCTTGCCCAGAAAGCCCGTGAGCTCGCAGATGAACGCCGCGCCGTAATGCTGGCGGACCACGTCGTTCTCCATCCGGTAGACGTGCGGGCCGAGGAAATCCACGAGGGCGCCGAGGTCGCGGACCGAGAACCCGTTGTCGTGGCCGGTGACCTCGATGCCCCAGGCGCCGTCGCCGATCGAGATCGGCTGGCTGGCCCCGCCGGCCCGGAGCGCCTGCACGAGCAGGCTCGCCCAGCTCGTGACGCTCTCGCGGAGGGACCGCTCGCGCTCGCCGTAAATCGGCATCTCGTTGGAGATGAGCCAGCCGGTCACCGCCGGGTGACCGGCGAAGCGCCGCGCCATCTGCTCGGCGAACCACGCCTGCCGGGCGACCATCCACACGTCGCCGTACAGGTCGCGCCCGCGCCGCCACGCCGGGTCCCAGTTCTCGCCCGACATGTGGCCGACGAGGAGGGTCGGAATCGTGGTCAGGCCCGCCTCGCTGTGGGCCTCGAGGAAATCCGCGTAATGCGCGGCGCAGCGCTCGTCGATCCGGTCCGGCTCGGGCATGAAGTGAGGCCAGTAGAAGAACGACCGGGTCATGGTGAGCCCGTGCTCCGCGAGCACCCGGAGCTCCTCGCGGACGACGGCCGGGTCGTAGCTCTGCCACATGAGCGGTCCGCCGCGCCTCGACCAGAAATTGGCCCCGAGCCACGCGACAGGGTGGTTGCGGACAGCGACCTTGGCGAAATGGCGTTGCATGCTCCTCCGACGTCCTCCGGCAGGCGTGCGAGGCACGCCCGTCGACCAGATCACTTAATCGGTTCAGCGTCAACGGGCGGCGCGGTGCTGCCCCGCGTCGCGAGCGTCGGCGCGCTGCACTCGGCGTCGGCGATCGGCTCGCCCGCGACGAGGCCGAGGAGCAGCGCGGCGGCGCGGGCGCCGTGCTCGGCGATGTTGCGGCGCACGGCGGTGAGGGCCGGGTGCACGAGCTCGCACAGCGCCGAGTCGTCCCAGGCCACGATCGAGAGGCGCTCGGGCACGGGGACGCGCATCTCCTGGGCGACGGCGAGCGCGGCGACGGCCATCACGTCGTTGTCGAAGACGATGGCGGTGGGCGGGGTCGGCCCGGACAAGAGCCGCCGCGTGGCCTGGGCCCCCGCCTCCCCCGTGTAGTCGGCGTGGATCGTAGGCGCCCGCGTGAGGCGCCGCCTCCGGGCCGCGGCGCTGAAGGCCTTGCTGCGGACCGCCGTGTGCAGGAACGCCGCGGGGCCGGCGACCCGGGCGATGGAGCGGTGGCCGAGCGCGGCGAGGTGATCGACGACCGCCCGCATGGCGCCCGCGTCGTCGCTCCACACGCCGGAGAGGCTCCCCTTGCCCGCCGGCCCGCCGACGACCACCGCGGGGAGCTTGAGCTCCTCGATCAGCTTCACGCGCGGATCTCCCTCGCAGAGGTCGACCAGGATCACGCCGTCGACCCGCCGCTCGGCCCACCACCTCCGGTACGTGTCCATCTCGGCGTCGCGGTCCTCGGTGACCTTGAGCAGCAGCGCCTCGGCGCTCTCGGCCAGCTCCGCCTCGATGCCCGAGATGAGCTGCATGAAGAACGGCTCGATGCCGAGCGTGCGCGCCGGCCGGTCGATCACCAGGCCGATCGCGCCGGCCCGGCCGTCGGAGAGCGCCCGCGCCGCGCTGCTCGGCTGCCAGCCCATCTCCGCCGCGATGGCGAGGATCCGCTCGCGCGTCGGCTCGGACACGCCGGGTCTGCCGTTCAGCGCATAGGACACCGCTCCCTTGGACACCCCCGCACGCCACGCGATGTCCGTGATGGTCGGACGCTTCAAGCAGCACCTCCGCTCCCGGCCGACGGCTCCAGGCTCACCGCGTGGGGGGCCCGCCGTCCGGCCCCGCCTGGATAGCACGCCGGGAGGGCGCCTCTCGCCGCTACGTCACCTCGAGGAGCTCGCGCTCGGTGATGCCGAGGAGGAAGAGGACGGCGTCGAGGCCGCTCGCGGAGAGCGACGTGTCCGCGGCTGCCCGGAGCTTGGGCTTCGCGCGGAACGCGACCCCGAGGCCCGCCCGCTGGAGCATCAAGAGGTCGTTGGCGCCGTCGCCGACGGCGATGGTCTGATCGAGCAACACCCCCTCCGCCTGCGCGATCGTCTCGAGCAGCTCCGCTTTGCGCTGCGCGTTGACGATGGGGCCTGTGACCCGGCCCGTCAGCTTCCCGCCCTCCACCTCCAGCGCGTTCGAGTAGGCGTAATCGATCCCGAGCCTCGCCTTCAGCGCCTCGGCCGCTATCGAGAATCCGCCCGAGATCACCGCGGTCCGGTAGCCGAGCCGCTTCAGCACCCGGATGAGCGTCTCTGCGCCCTCGGTGATGGGGAGCTCGGCGGCGATCTTCCGGAGCACGCCGACGTCGAGCCCGCGGAGCAGCGCGAGCCTCTGGCGGAGCGACTCGTCGTAGTCCATCTCTCCCTGCATCGCCCGCTCGGTGATCCTGGCGACCTGCTCCACGACGCCCTTCGCGCGCGCGAGCTCGTCGATGACCTCGATGCGGATGAGCGTCGAGTCCATGTCCATGACCACGAGCCGCTTGCTGCGGCGGAAGAGCCCCTCGCGCTGCAGCGCGAGGTCGAAGCTGTTCTGCATCGCGAGCGCCAGGAGCGCCCGCTTGAGCGCCTCGGCCCGCTCCTCGCGCTGGAGCAGCACCTGGATCTCGACCGAGGAGAGCCGCTCGACGGACAGGCGGGCGATCTTCTCGATGTTCGCGTCGTGGGCCGCCAGGGTGGAGGCGACGTCGTGCAGCTGCTTCGCGCAGAGCTCGCGGCCGATGGCCGTGACCACGTACCGGCTCCCGAGCCTCCGCGCGGGGGCGCCGCCGTCGAGCGGCGTGAAGTCGAGCGCCACCCCGAGCTCCTTCGCGGCGAACAGGAGCTCCTTGAGCCCGTTGCGCGTCTCCGGGAAGAGCGCGAGCAGCGCGAGGTTCAGGTTGCCGTGCACCACCACCTGCTCGATGTCGAGCAGCGTGGCGCCGATCTCGCTGAGGATCCCGGTGAGCCGAGCGGTGATCCCGGGGTGGTCCCTGCCGGTGACGGTGACGAGGATCGGATCGGAGGAGGCGGCCATCGCGGGCCCCTTATCAGGGCCGCGCCGCAGGGTCGACGCCGATCCGCGCGCGAACACGCCTGTTCGCCCCCCGAGCGAACACGCCAGTTCGCTCCCCGCGCGCTGCCGTCCCCCCCGCGGGCTCGCCGTCGCCGCGCTACCGGTACCGCCCGCGCCCCCGCGCCGCCGCCGCGCGCCCGCTGCCGCTCGCCCCGGCGGTCCCCGCGCGCCCGCCGTTCGCCTTGGCGCCCGCCCCCGCGCCCGCGCGCCCGCCGTTCGCCTTGACGCCCGCGCCGGCGCCGCGCCGGCTCGCCGTCCGCCCGGAGCGCGCCGGCTTCTCCTCCGCCGCCGAGCGCGCCGCGCCGGCGTCCCCGTCGCCCAGCTCGGCCTTGAGCTGGCGGAGCTGATCGCGCAGCCGCGCCGCCTTCTCGAACTCGAGGTTCTCCGCCGCCGCGAACATCTCCTGCCGGATCGCCTCGATCTGGTCGGCCAGATCGACCACGGCGGCCCGAGCCGCCTCGGCCCCGGGCTTCGCCGGGCCCTTCGGCACCGCGTAGTAGTCGCGCGCGCCCGACGTGGGGGACAGGTCGAGGATCGCCTTCTTCACGGTGGCCGGCGTGATGCCGTGCTCCTCGTTGTACGCCTGCTGGATCCCGCGCCGCCGGTTCGTCTCTTCCATCGCGCGCTTCATCGCGTCGGTGATGCGGTCGGCGTACATCACGACCTCGCCGTTCACGTTGCGGGCGGCGCGGCCGATCGTCTGGATCAGCGAGCGCGGGCTCCGGAGGAAACCCTCCTTGTCGGCGTCGAGGATCGCCACCAGCGACACCTCCGGCAGATCGAGCCCCTCGCGCAGCAGGTTGATGCCGACCAGCACGTCGAACTCGCCGCGCCGGAGGTCCCGGAGGATCTCGACGCGCTGGAGCGTGTCGACGTCCGAGTGGAGGTAGCGGACGCGGATGCCGAGCTCCGTGTAGTACTCGGTGAGGTCCTCGGCCATCCGCTTGGTCAGCGTCGTGACGAGCACGCGATCGCCGCGCTCGACCCGCTCCCGGATCCGCGCGAGCAGGTCGTCGACCTGCCCGGCGACCGGCCTGACCTGGATCTGCGGATCGATGAGCCCGGTGGGGCGGATGATCTGCTCGACGACCACGCCGCCCGACCTCTGCAGCTCGTAGTCGCCGGGGGTCGCGCTCACGAAGAGGACCTGGGCGTAGTGCTGCTCGAACTCCTCGAACTTGAGCGGCCGGTTGTCGAGCGCGCTCGGCAGCCGGAAGCCGTACTCGACCAGCGTCTCCTTCCGCGCCCGGTCGCCCCGGTACATCGCCCCGATCTGCGGGATGGTCTGGTGCGACTCGTCGATGATGAGCAGGAAGTCCTTCGGGAAGTAGTCGATGAGCGTGGGCGGGGGCTCGCCGGGCTTCCGCCCCGAGAGGTGGCGCGAGTAGTTCTCGATGCCGTTGCAGAACCCCATCTGCTCCAGCATCTCGAGGTCGTACATCGTGCGCTGCTCGATGCGCTGCTTCTCCAGGAAGCGCACGGCCCGGTCGTAGAAGTCGATGCGCTCGCGCAGCTCCTCGCGGATCGACTGGATCGCGAGCCGGAGCTGCTGCTGCTCGGTCACGTAGTGGGAGCCCGGAAAGACGGCGTAGCGGTCGAGCTGGCCCACGACCTTGCCGCGGACCGGGTCGACCTCCTTGATGGCCTCGATCTCGTCGCCGAAGAACTCGACCCGGATCGCGAGCGACTCCTCGTAGGCAGGGAAGATCTCGACCACGTCCCCGCGCACGCGGAAGGTGCCGCGGTGGAAGTCGACGTCGTTCCTCGTGTACTGGATGTCGACGAGCCGCCGGAGGAGCTCGTCCCGGCGGATCTCGGTGCCGCGCTCGAGCTTGATCAGGAGCCCGTGGTAGCTCTCGGCCGAGCCGATGCCGTAGATGCAGCTCACCGAGGCGACGATGATCACGTCCGGCCGCGACAGCAGCGCGTGCGTCGCCGCGTGGCGCATGCGGTCGATCGCGTCGTTGATGATCGCGTCCTTCTCGATGTACGTGTCGCTCGTCGGGACGTACGCCTCGGGCTGGTAATAATCGTAGTAGCTGACGAAATAGTGGACGGCGTTGTTGGGGAAGAGCTCCCTCATCTCGCCGTAGAGCTGGGCCGCCAGCGTCTTGTTGGGCGCCAGGATCAAGGTCGGCTTTTGCAGCTTCTCGATCACCTTCGCGGCGGTGAACGTCTTGCCGCTGCCCGTCACGCCGAGGAGGACCTGGAAGGTCTCGCCCTGCTCGAAGGCGGAGCAGATCTCCCGCAGCGCGCGAGGCTGGTCACCGCACGGCTTGAATTCGGAGACGAGCTCGAAGTGTGTGGGCATGGAGCAGAGGACCCTAATGCGGCGAGGCGCTCCTCGCAACCCCGCCTCCGCAGCGGCCGGAGGAGATGCGTGGTGGGGTAGGGGGGCAGGGGTGGGGGCGCGCTGGATCGAACCGGCACGCGGGCGCGCGGGTAACCTACCCTGGGGCGCGCGCGCGCGTCGCCGGCACGTGGTCGCCGGGCGCCGGAGGGCCAGGCGCCGGAGGGCGCGGCGCGTGCGTGACGTCGAGCCGCCGGCCAGCCACGGCGGCGCTTGACGGCGGCGAGGCGGTGGCGGATTCTAGGCGACGCCGCGTCGTGGTGACGCACGCCGAGCACGGAGGCCAGATCATGAGCGCGACCACACCGCACATCCATCTTGCCGCCGCCGCCGTCTCCGCCGCGGCTGGCTGAGCTCGTCTCCACGCCCTCGCTCCGGCGCTCCGGCGCGCGTGCCCTGAGCGGCGCGCGCCCGTGCTGCGTCGCCTGCACCGCGCGCGTCCCGCGGGGCTCATGCCCCGGCCGGGCGCGCCCTCCGGCGTGATGTCCTGAGCGGTCGACGAGCTCCGCGCCGCGGCGGCCCCGCGCGTCCTCTGGCCGGCGCGGGCGCGCCCTCGCGCGCCGTCGCGCCCCTGTCCGTCGATCGCCGCGCGCCCGCGCGCGGCCGAACGCCATGGAGCGCTCGTCCCGTCATGCAACCTGATCCTCGTTCTCCTCTTCATCCTCTCTCCCAGCACGAACCGCGGCTCGACCTGATCGGGCTCGGATGGACTCCCTTCTTCGCGGCCCAGCTCGCGCGCCTGGAGGACGCCGTGCAGCCCGCGCGCGTCGTCCTCGCCTCCGCGTCGCTGCACCACGTGCAGACCGCGGACGGCCCCCGCCTCGCGGTCGTCAGCGGCCGCCTCGCGCACGAGACCGCGGACCGCGCGGCGCTCCCCACCGTCGGGGACTGGGTGGGGCTCAGGCCCGGCGACGGCGCCGGGCCCGCGTACATCGTGCACACGTTCGCGCGGAGCACCTGCCTGCGCCGCAAGGCCGCGGGGCCCTCGGTGGAGGCCCAGGTGCTCGCGGCCAACGTCGATACGGTCTTCATCGTCACGTCGCTGAACGCCGACTTCAACGTGCGCCGCCTGGAGCGGTACCTCGAGGCGGTCATCGACAGCGGCGCTCGCCCCGTCCTCGCGCTCAACAAGGCCGATCTCTGCCCCGACCCGGGGCGGTTCATCGACGCGGCGCGGGAGGTCGCGCCCGCCGCGCCGGTCGTGCTGGTGAGCGCCCTGTCCGGCGACGGCCTCGACGCGCTCCGCGCCGAGATCGGGGCGGGGGAGACCGTGGCCCTGGTCGGCTCGTCCGGCGTCGGGAAATCCGCGCTCAGCAATCGCCTGCTCGGCGCGGAGATCCAGCTCGAGGGGGCGATCCGGGCGGCGGACGATCGCGGCCGCCACACGACCGCCCACCGGGAGCTCTTCCCCCTGCCGGGCGGCGGCCTCCTCATCGACACGCCCGGGGTGCGGGAGCTCGGCCTCTGGTCCGAGGACGGGGCGGGCCTCTCCGGCTTCGAGGACGTCGAGGCCCTCGCCGGGGCGTGCCGGTTCCGCGACTGCGCGCACGCGGGCGAGCCCGGGTGCGCGGTGCTCCGCGCCGTCGAGGGCGGCGACCTCGATCCGGCGCGCCTCGGCGCCTACCGCAAGCTCGGGGCGGAGCGCCGCCATATCGCGCTGCAGCACGACGCCCGCGCGCGGAGCGAGGAGAAGCGGCGCTGGAAGCAGATATCGAAGAGCCTGCGCAACAATCCAAAGCGCTAGCGCGCTCCGAGCAAACACCGCACGGCGGGCGCGCGCCGCCCGCGCGCCCGGCCGTCGATTGACGCTATTCGGCCGCATTGATATCGCCGATCCATGGCGCGGATAGCACCCGTCCCCAATATCCCTGCCATTCCCGGCATGAACCCCGGCGTGTTCGTCATGGCAACATCAATCAGGGCGGCGCGACGAACGCGACGGGCGGGGTCGCCGCGCCGAACCCAGGGCGGGGAAACAACCGGGGGCTGTGGGATGGACAGTCGATCTGGCGCAACCACCGGAACGAGAACACCTCGCGCGCGGAGAACGACCCGGCGAACGGGCTGATCGGGGCGACCGTCCCGTCGAGGACTCCCCCTTTCACCGGGACCTGAGCGCGTCGCTCACATGGCGGAGCTATCATGAACGGGACCGCTCGACGGATCGTGAAGGACGCGTTTCGCGCCGCGCTCGGGAGGGTCGCGGCCGCGCGCGGCGGAGATCCGGAGATCGGGGCGGCGGCCTGCGCCGTGCTGGAGCGTCTGGCCGGAAGGGCCACGGCCACGCTCGTCGCCCGGGAGGATACGGGGCGATGGGCGGTGCTCGACGGGGTCATCGAGGCGCTGTGCGCCCGCGGCGCGACCGTCGTGATCTGGCCGATCGGGCGGAGGTGGGGCACCGCCCTGCCGCTCGGCGGCCTCGAGGCGCTGGTCGCTGCGCTCGCGGTCGTGGAGCCGGCGTTCGAGAGCGAGCAAGCGCCGGGCACGAGCGAGGATCTCGCCCACGAGGCGCGGCTGCGGCTCTCGGGGGAGGCGCTCCGGGCGCGGGACATCGTCCTGATCGTGGATGCGGCGGAGGACGCGGTGGGGTTCTCGCCGCGCGCGATCCTGGAGGAGGCGGCCTCCGAGGAGGGGCCCCGCGTGCTGTGCAGCGGCCGCGAGGGCGCGGACGACGAGGACGCGGTGCTCTTGCAGCGCGAGGGAACAGGGGGGCAGCGCGGGGAGACAGGGGAGCGGGCGGCCGGAGGCGGGAGCTTGACGGGGGAGCAGGCGGCCGGAGGCGGGAGCCTGAAAGAGGAGCAGGTGGCCGGGGGCGAGGACCTGGCGGAGATCGTCCCGGCCGTTGCCCTCGCGCTGGCCCCGGCGCCCATCCCGGTGCTCGCGGCGGTGACACGGAGCGCTCCGGAGCGGATCGCCGCGCACCTCGCCGAGGTCGCGGGAGAGCGCGGGCCGCTCTGCATCGAGGTGGGGGGCGTCTCCTACGGCCAGAGCGGCTGGCGGGCCGCCGTGGAGGCAGCGCTTCCGCCTGCGGAGCGCGGGCGGGTGCACGCGGCGTTCGCGGACGCCGCGTCCCGCGCCGCGCGCGGCGCCCCGGGGAGCGAGGAGCGTGTGTACTGGGCCGCGTGCCGCGCGGGCCACCTGGAGCTCTCGGGCGCGCCGTGGACGGCCTTCGTCGATCTCGTCGATCCGGCGTGGGAGGCGCTCTGCGCGGGGGCGCAGGCGCCGTCGCGGGGTCGCATCGAGGACGCCCGCTCGGCACGGCGCGCGGCGCAGCGTGCGGCCGCCGGCGCGCTCGAGCGGCGCGAGGCGCCGGCGGGGGCCTCCGCGACGGGGCGCGCGCAGGTGGACGCGGTCGAGCGGGCGCGCGCTTCGGCCTTCGCGGTCCGCGCGGCGCTCGTGGAGTCGTCGCTGCGGGCGCGGCTCTGGGTCACCGAGGGGCCGCTCGCGGACAGCGCGGCGGCAGCGCAGCTCCTCGCGAGCTGGGCGGAGCTCGCCCCTGCGGGGGCGCGCGAGCGCCTGGCGGCGCTGTCGCGGGAGGTCGCGCGGCGGGAGCCCCGCGCTGCCCAGGCGATGCTCGCCGCGGCGGCGGTGAGCCCGAGCCGTGAGCGAGCGGCGCTCGTGGACGAGGCGCTGCGGTGCCTGCCTGACGAGCCCGCCGAGCGGCTGGAGGCGCTGGCCGCCGCGGCGGGGATGCTCGCCGGCGAGGCCCCGGGGGCGGCGGGGGAGGGCACGTCCGCGGGGGGCTCACCCGCGGAGGGCACGTCCGCGGAGGGGGCGCTCGACGAGGCGCTCGGGCAGGTGCTCTCGCTCGTCTCGGCGGCGCTCCTCGGCGCCTTCCAGCGAGCCATCGCGCGCTGGCCGGCGTCTCTCTGCGCCCGCGCCGCGGACCGGGTGGGTACGGAGCACCCGTTGCGGCGTTCGATCCTCGCGCTGCTCGCGCCCAGGCTGGGGGAGCCGGCCCGCTCGGCGTGGGCGGCTCGTGTCGCGCGCGACGCTCTCGCGGCGCTCTCGTCCGGCCGATCGTGGGATGCGGCGGTCTATGAAGATCTGCGTCGTGTGGCGCCGTTTCTCTCCCTCGATGTCGCGCTCGAGGTGAACGCGCAGCGGGAGCGCATGGATGCGCCGGGGGCGCGGCGGGTGAGCCCGGCGCTGATCGAGCGGCTCCGGTCGCTCGGGGCGCCGGTGGAGGAGGCGGCGACGAGCGGCGCCCGGCGCGGAGCGCAGGGCAAGAGAAAGGGCGCCGGGGCCGCGGCCCCGGCGCGCGCGCCCCTGGGTCGCGGCGAGGCCGCCGAGGGCGCGACGGGCGCCGGAGCGACCGGGGAGCTGGAGGAGGCCGAGGCGCGGGCGGCCGAGGCGCTCGCCATCCACGGACCGGACCGGATGGCGGCCCTCGCCCAGGCGGCGCTCGCGCTGCCGCCGGAGCGGGCAGCGGCGCTCGCGGAGCTCGCGGTCTGCGCGGCGGAGGAGGAGCCGCCCGCGGACGGGTGGGGCTATTTCCTGCTCGCGCAGCTCGGCGGCGCGCTCTCGCCCGGGCGAGCGGCGCAGGTGCTCGGCTGGCTGCTGGACTCCCTGACGGGCGCGCCGTTGCGGGCCGACATGCTCTGGACGGGGGACGGGAACGACCTGCGGCGCATCGGCCCGCTGCTCCTGCGGATCGGGGGGGAAGGGCTGCTCGTCGAAGCGGGGGAGAGCATGGTGGAGATCACGGCCCGCCACGCGTGAGCGGCCCGAGCCCCTGTTCGCGTCTTGGAGAGAGCCAGGGGGAGGGGAGGCCGCGCGCGGGGGCGGAGGGGGAAGGGCCCCACGAACCCGAGCGCCGGCCTGCGGCGAAGCGACGCTCTCCTGATCTCGGCGCATCCGTTCATGGGGCCATGGCCACCACAAGGCGCGAGTTCGTGGGAAGGGCCCCCCTCCGCCCCCGCGCGCGGCCTCCCCTCCCCCTGGCTCCGTCGCGTCCGGAACAGTCTCCCTCCTCCTGTCCGCCCCCGGTTCTCCCGGAAGACCCGCCCCTCAAATACCGAATTGCCGCAGCTTCTTGTGGAGCCCCTCGCGCGTGATCCCGAGCGACTTGGCCGCGTTGGTCTTGTTGTTGTTGTGCTCGCGCAGCGCCTCCAGGAGGAAGAACTTCTCGACCGCGTCCATCATCTCCTTGAGCGACCCCTTCGGCGTCCCCGCGCGCGTCACGAGCCCCTCGACCTGCCGGATCCGCGGCGACAGGAGCTCCGGCGTCGCGAACGCCCCCGGATCGAGCTGGATCACGAGCCGCTGCACCTCGTTCTGGAGCTCCCGCACGTTGCCCGGCCAGTCGTACGCGACCATCAGCTCCATCGCCTGCTGGCTGAACCCGCCGCACGGCTTGCCGATCTCGTCCGCGTAGCGCTCCAGGAAATGCGCCGCGAGCAGCGGGATGTCGTCGCGCCGCTCCCGCAGCGGCGGCAGGCGGATCGGGAAGACCTTCAGCCGGTAGTACAGATCCTCGCGGAACCGCCCCTTCGCGACCTCGTCCTCCAGGTTCCGGTTCGTCGCCGCGACGATGCGCACGTTCACGTGCTTCGGGCTCGTCGCGCCCACCGGCCGGATCTCGCCCTCCTGGAGCGCGCGGAGGAGCTTCGACTGGAGCGACAGCGGGGTCTCGGTGATCTCGTCGAGGAAGAGCGTCCCGCCGTCGGCGATCTCGAACAGGCCCTTCTTCTCCTCCGTGGCGCCCGTGAACGACCCCTTCTTGTGCCCGAACAGCTCGCTCTCCAGCAGGCTCTCGGCCAGCGCCGCGCAGTTCTGCGCGACGAAGAGCTTGTCGCGGCGGCGGGAGCGGTAGTGCACCGCCGCGGCGATGAGCTCCTTGCCCGTGCCCGTCTCCCCCTCGATCAGCACCGTGACCCGCGTGTCGACCACCTTGTCGAGCTGGCCGATGACCTTGCCCATCGCCTCGCTCCTGCCGATGATCTCGACCGCGCTCCGACCCCCGCCCCGGCGCTTCTCCTCGCGCCCCTTGAGGAAGCTGTTCTCCTTCTGGAGCCGCTCCTCCGCCAGCACCAGCCGCTTGATGAGCCGCGCGTTCGCCACCGCGAGCGACGCGTTCGCCGCCAGCACGAGCAGCGTCTCCAGATCGCCGCCGTTCAGCATCCCGGGCGCGCTCCGGTTGTCGGCCTGGAGCACCCCGATGATCTCCTCGCCCTTCCAGAGCGGCACCGCGAGCGTGCTGCGGATCGACGCGCCCATCAGCGACTCGGTCTGCCCCACCTCGATCGGCGCGTCCGAGGCCAGCACCGCCGCGCGCTCCTTGATCACCTTCCGGTACACGCTGCGCGTGATCGGGACCGGCCCCGCCGGCGGCGCCCCGCCGCCCGACGCGGAGCGGACCCGCGTCAGCACCGGGACGAACGCCGCCGGCGCGGCGCCCGGCTCCTGATCGTCGTCGCGGAGCACCACCGTCACGTGCGTCGCGCTCGGCACCAGCGCGAGCACCGCGTCGGCGATCTCGGCGAGCACCTGGTCGAGATCGTTCGCGGCGCCGATGCGCTTCTGCGCCGCGTACATCGCCGACAGCGCGCTCGGGTCGCGCTCGATCTTCGCCTCCGCGGGCTCGATCTCGTCGAGGCGCCGGATCGATACGACCCGCGCGTCGTCGGCCTCCTCCGGGATCGTCACGACCATCCGGGTGACCGCGTCGCCCGAGCCGAGCTCGATGACGTCCCCGGTCTGGAGGGCGACCGCGCTGCGCTCGGCCCCGAGCTCGAGCCGCTCGCCCCGCCGCGTCACGCTCGTCCCGTTCGTCGAGCGCAGGTCCTCGAGCACCACCGCGTCCGCGGTGCTCACGATGCGCGCGTGCGCCCCGGAGACGTGGCGATCGTCGAGGACGACCCGGTTGTCCGGCGCGCGTCCGATCGTGATCAGCTCGCCCTGGAGCTCGATGGTGCGCCCGGCGGCCAGACCCTGGGTTACCTCGAGCAGGATCATGGTGTGGTCAGTCTGCCCCAGGATGACCCGTGGGGAGGGCCCGGAGTAAACCGTCAACATCGAGGAGACGCCAGGAAAAACCGGGCCGCCAGCCGCTCCGGCCGAGCCTCCCGCCCGGGTGGCGAGGATTCAGCGGATCCTGCACGATGGTGAGCTGGGGCCTGTTGACGCCGCCGTGCTGGCGGCCGGGGAAGGGGCGCGCGGCGCGGCGCTCACTGCGCGCGGGCGTTCAGGCGGTAGATGACGGTCTTGAAGGGCGCGTTGGCGGAGATCTTCGCGGCGTCCTTCGAGGCCTCGCCGTCGTCGACGATCTTCTGGAGCTTGGTCGCGACCTCGGCGTCGCCCTTGGGCGAGAGGGCGTCGATGACCGACACCGAGACGAAGCGCACGGCCGCGTTCGAGATCTTCGGCATGGCGTCGATGATGCTCTGCCGGACGTCGGGGGTGCCGAGGACGCCCGTCATGTAGGCCGCCTTGATCCCCTGGAACTGCGTGTCCTTCGCCTGCGACGCCGGCTCGCCGAGCTTGCCGACGTAGCACTCGACCTTGTCGCCGCAGTCCTTGAGCAGCCCCTTCGCGAGCTTGATCTCCTTCTCGAACGCCTTGCCGACCGTGCCGGAGCTCGAGCGGGTGTTCGCGAGCCGGTCGACCTCGGCGATCTGGTCCGCCTTCACCAGCTTGAGCGCCGTGAGCAGCGAGACGTCGCGGATCTGCGCCACGTCGTCCTCTTCGCCCCGGGCCGAGAGCGCCGTCTTCACGAGCCACGGCACGAGGCCCGCGTCGAAGAAGTTGCCCGCTGCCTCCGCGAGCATGGCCCGCCCGTTGACGCCGGCCGGGGGGACCTGGAGCGACGCCGGCGTCTTCTCGTAGGCCGCCTGGAAGGCCGCCAGGGTCTCCGGCGTCTTCGGCACCTTCGTGAGCTCGCGCGCGATGATCGCGCGGGGCACGTCCTCCGCCTTCTCGAGCGCCGCGAGCAGCGGCTGCACCGACTCCTGCCGGCCGATCGTCGCGAGGACGAGCGCCGCCGCCGCCACGTGGGCCGCCTCCGCGGCCTTCTTCTGCTCCGCGTTCGGCTTGTCGCCGGCCCTCTTCAGGTTCTCGACCTGCGAGTACTCGACGAGCTCCTTGTGCTCGCCCTTGAGCAGCGCGATGGTCGGCTCGATCGCCGGCTTGCCGATCTTCGTGAGGGCCAGGATGGCCGTCGCGGCGGCGTCCGCCTTGAGCGGCGACAGCACCACCTTGAGCAGCGGGACGACCGCCTTCTCGCTGCGCTGCCAGCCGAGCAGCTCCGCCGCGGTGATCTGCCAGAAGAGCTCGTTCCGGAGCGTGGCCACGTCCTTGGGATCGTTGATCGGGCGCCCGAGCATCGTGATGAGCTGCCCCTCCCACGACGGGTCGTTGATCTCGATCATCGCGTCGTGCACGTCGCGCGAGATCGTGGATCCCTTCGGCTTCGCGTGCTGCAGCTTCGTGAAGACGTCGAGGAGCGGGCCGGCGGCGTCCTTCGGCTTCGTCGCCGCGAGGCCGCGCACCGCCCAGCGGACGTCCTCCTCGGTGCTGTCGGCCTTGTAGTCCTTGAGCGCCTTGATGAGGCAGGCGCTGCCGCGCGGATCCCTCGTGTCGGAGAGGAACTTGATGAGCTTCGAGTTCGTGCGCTCATCCAGGTCGCCGGCCACGCACTTCTGCGTCATCGGCTCGACGATCTGGTCGAGGAGCGGCTTCACCGTCGGGCCGCTCCGGTCCTTGTTGTCACGCGTCATCGCGTCCTCGAAGAACTGGACGAGACGGTTGACCGCCTGAGGGAGCGTCGCCGGGTCGTCGAGCCGCTTGACGTGCGTCTCGGGATCGTTCTCGTCGGCGCACCCGGCGACGATCCCTGCGGACAGCGCCATCGACGAGGCGGTGGCGGCCCCCAGGAGGAGCGAGCGAAGGAGCGGCAGGATGCTGCGTGCTGAGCGGGACATGGTGTTTCCTCCGGGACCTCGGTGATGCCGCCGACCTGGCCTCGCTCCCCCCGAGGGGCTGCGAGCGCGAACGAGGCGACGCGGCCAGCGGCTAGCCTTCGTTAGCCTGAGGGGACGAAAGTGGACAAAAACAGCGCGCGGCAGGGGGCGCGGCCCCCCTTCGGCCACGTGGTGGCGCCGCTCCGTCATGGAATCGGCGGAGCCGAAAGTATTCGCCGTGGGAGATGGTGTCAACGCGAGCGGGGCGCCGGGACGAACCGGCGGATCCCCGTCGCGAACAGCCGGTCGGGGATGACACGGCGCAGCGCGACGAGCGCCCGTGCGTCCCGGCCGATGAGCGTGCGGAACGGCGGAGAGGCGCCCTCGATGAGGCGGACGATGGCCGCCGCGACCGGGGTGGGCGGCGGCGCCTTCGCGGCGTCCGCGAGGACGAGCCGCTCGAGCGCCTCGGTCATCGCGGCGTAGGGCCCCTCGCGCGAGATGTGCGCGCCGCGCCGCTGGTTCTCGAAGAAGATCTCGGTCTTGAAGGTGCCCGGCTCGACGAGGCAGACGTCGACGCCGAACGGGGCGACCTCCCAGCGCAGCGCCTCGCTGAACCCCTCGACGGCGTGCTTCGTGGCGGCGTAGGCGCTCACGCCGGGGAGGCCGACGAGCCCGGAGATGCTCGAGACGTTGATGATCCGGCCGCGCCCCGCGGCGCGCATCGCCGGGAGCACCGCGCGCGTCACGGCCATGAGCCCGAAGACGTTGGTCTCGAACTGCGCGCGGACGTCGTCGTCCGCCTGCTCCTCGAAGGCGCCGCCGACCGCGATGCCCGCGTTGTTGACGAGCGCGTGGACGGGGCCGTGCTTGAGCAGGAGCTCCTTGACCTTGGCGCACGCGCCCGGGGCGGCGACGTCGAGCTGCTCGATCTCGAGCGAGGCGCCCCGCGCCCTCACCGCGGCGAGGAGCGCGTCGGCCTTCTCGAGGCGGCGCATCGTGGCGATGACCCGGTGGCCCGCCGCCGCGCACGCGACGGCGGTCGCGAAGCCGATGCCGCTCGAGGATCCGGTGACGAGGACGAGGTGACCCATCGGAAGGGCCGCGAGTATAGACGAACCGCGGCTCAGCCGATGATCATCGCCTCGCTGAGGAGCCGGCCCTCCTTGAAGCGGCGCAGGTTCCAGCGCTCGAACAGGGGGAGGGTGACGCCCTCGGCGATGTGCTGCGCGATGAGCTTGCCCATGACGGGCGCGATCATGAAGCCGTGCCCCATGAACCCCGAGGCCTGGTAGAAGTGCTCCACCTCGTCGACCGCCCCGACGATGGGGTTCTGATCCGGCGTGAGGTCGTAGCAGCCGGCCCACTGCCGCAGCACCTTCACGCTGCCGAGGACGGGGCACGCCCGGACGAGCGCCCGCGCGTACAGCGCGAGGAACCTGTGGCTCGACCCCATGTCGAGGCCCTCGGGCACGTCGTCGTTGGAGATGCCGCCCACGATCTCGCCGCGCATCGACTGCGAGAAATAGAGGCCGTTCGACAGGTCCGCGACGAGGGGGCCGAGCCAGGGCTTGAGCGGCTCGGTCGAGCAGATCTCGTGACGGTGCGGGTGGTTGGGCAGCGCCACGCCGAGCATGCGCGCGATCTCCGGGCTCCACGCGCCGGCGGCGTTCACCACCCGGTGCGTCCGGATCTCGCCCCGGTCGGTGACCACGGCGTCGATCCGCGCGCCGCGCGTGCGGAAGCCGACGACGTCCGTGAAGGTGGCGATGTCGACGCCGAGCCGCCGGGCCTGCTCGGCGTAGCCCCAGACGAACGGCCAGGGGAACACCACGCCGTCGTCGGGGTTGTAGCTCGCGGCGACGACGCCCTCGGTCGAGAGCTCCGGCACGATCGCGCGCGCCTCGTTCGCGGTGAGCATCCGCGTGCCGAGGCCGCACGCGTTCTGCACGGCGACGCTCTTCTCGAGCGTCCGCCGGCCGGACTCGCTGCGCACGAGGAACAGGTAGCCGCCCTGCCGGAACCAGACGTTGATCCTCATCTCGCGCGCGAAATCCCGGCAGATGCGGATGCTCTCCTGCATCAGCCGGATGTTGCCCTCGCTCGAGAACTGCGCCCGCACGCCGCCGCCGTTGCGGCCGCTCGCGCCGCTGCAGAGGTAGCCCCGGTCGACGACCACGATGTCCGTGATCCCGTGGTGCCGCGCCAGGTTGTAGGCGATCGCGAGGCCCATGATCCCCGCGCCGACGATGACGATCTCCGCCTCGGATCGCATCGCGCCTCAGCCGAGCTCCGACCTCGCCGCGGCGATGGCCGCGCCTTGGAGGGCGCCGTTCGAGGCGATGATGCCGCGGGCGAGCTTGAGCCCGGGGCCCGCGTAGTCGATGGCCGCGCCGGAGAGGTCGGTGAACTGGCCGCCGGCCGCGCGGAGCACGGCCTCGGGCGCGCAGCCGTCCCAGAGCTTGGCGCCGCCGCCGCCGTGCACGTAGAGGTCGGCCTCGCCCGTCGCGATCCGCGCGATCTTCACGCCGACCGAGCCGCACGGGACGACCCTGGAGATGCCGAGCCGGGCGAGGAGCGGCTCGACGAACGCCGGCCGGTGCGACCGCGAGACGATGAGCGTCGCGTCGGCCGGCGGGCGCACGGGCGAGACCCGGAGCGGGCGGCGGCTCCCGTCCTTCGCCTCGACGAAGGCGAGGCCCGCGTCGACGCGGCCGGCCAGCGCCTCGCCGGACGTGGGCATGAGCACGACCCCGAGCGACGCGCGGCCGCGCTCCGCGAGCCCGATCATCACGGCGAACTCGCCGTTCCTGTCCGCGAACTCGCGCGTGCCGTCGAGCGGGTCCACGAAGAACACCCGCTCCCGCTGGAGGCGCGCGGCGAGCTCCTCGCCGGCCGGGACGCTCTCCTCGGCGAGGATCGCCTCGCCCGGGAACGCGGCCTCGAGCGCGCGGCAGATGAGCGCGTTCGCCTCGCGATCGGCGCGGGTCACCGGGTCGCCCGGGCCCTTCATCTCCACGGTGAACGGCGTCGCGTACACCTCCATCACCACCGACGCCGCCGCGCGCGCGATGCGGACGATCTCGTCGAGCTCCCGGTCGCTGTTCTGGTTCATCGTGCTCACGTCGTGATCCCGGCGCTCCTCAGGCGCGCGGAGAGCTCCGTGAGCGCCGTGTCGCCGAGGTAAGGGGGCATGCCGGCCTCGCGGACGAGCTGGTCGAGCTGCGCGACCGAGCGGGGGCCGAGCACGGCGGACGAGACGAGCTGGTTCGCGAGGACGAACCGGAGCGCCGCCGCCCGGAGCGAGACCACCGGGCCGGTGACGAGCGGCCTGAGCACGTCGAGCTGGCGGATCCGGAGCCTGAACTCCTCTCGCGTCCACCGCTCGGCGCGGTGATCGAAGGAGAAGAACTCGCGGTCGGCGCTCCACTGCCCGGCGAGCAGCCCGTGCGCGAGCACCGACCGGGCGAGCACGGCCGCGCCGCTCTCGGAGACGTCGCCGGCGACCTCGTGGAGATCGCCGGGGAGGAAGGCGTTGTAGGCGATCTCGATGACGTCGACCTCGTCGCGCAGCGCGGAGCGGGCGACGTCCGCGGAGCCGGCGCTCACGCCGAAGGCGCGGATCTTCCCGGCCTGCTTGAGGTCCCTCAGGAGCGCGAGCGACTCCTTCGAGCGCATCGCGGCCATGGTGGGGTTGTGGAGCAGGACGACGTCGACCACGTCGCGGGCAAGCCGCTCCTGGGACCGCTCGAACGCGGCGCGGAGGTGGGCCGGGTCGAAGCGCTTGCGCGGCGGGAGGCCCTCGAGATCGGTGCCGATCTTGGTGACCACGAACGTCGGGCCGGCGCCCTGGAGCCGCTTGCCGAGCCGGCGCTCCATCTCGCCGCGGCCGTAGACGTCGGCGGTGTCGAAGAGGTCGATGCCGACCGCGAGCGCGCGGTCGATGACGCGGTCGATCTCGGCCTCGACCATCGGGCCGTAGCCATCGCCGGAGAGGCCCCAGGTGCCTAGGGCGAGCTCCGAGACCTGCAGGGTCGTCTTGCCGAGGGGGCGCTTCCTCACGCGCGGCGATCTACACCAGCGGTGCACGAGCGCCACGAAATAGGGCGGGGAGCCGATCGGGAGCCCCTCGCGGGCCGGGAGGCGTCGCTCGGGGCGGTCCGCGCTCCTGCCGGAGGGCCAGGGCCCGGCGCCGCGCCCCGGGAGGGGCGGGACCCGGGCCGGAGGGCCAGGGTCCCCGGCGCCGCGCCCCGGAGGGCCAGGGTCCCCGGCGCCGCGGGCTGGACGAGATCGGCGGGGCGCCACGTCCTTGCGCGCTTGGCCGCGGAACGCTCCGTGCCAGAGGGACGCTGGGGAAGGGAAGTGTTGCGGAGGAGCGCCGGGCGGCGCGGCCGGGGGCAGGTCTCCAGGTGACGTGCTGGGTCGAACTTGCCAGTGGTCGATGAGGGGGGCTGTAGAACATGGCGAAAGGGCCCAATGAAGCATCGAAGGCCGAACCCGTAAGCGAACGGAAGGCGCGCCCGCCCGCGACGAGCGCCTCCTCCTCGCGGCGCGCGCTGGAGCTCGTGGCCGTCCGAGGCAAGGACGTGATCGGTGTCCGACACCTGCTCGCCGAAGGGCGGGCGTACATCGGCGACACGCCCGGATCGATCGCGCGGGTGCCTTCGGGAGAGCTGGATAGAGCGGCGCCCGTCATCGCGGAGGTGACCGGCGCTCGCTACGTGCTGCACGTGCCGCGGCGGACCCGGGCCCGACTGCACGGGGCCGACGGGCTCGGTCGCCTGCTCACCGGCCCGGTTGACATCGAGCTGCGCGAGGGAGACCGCGCCGTGCTCGTGATCGGGCCGGTCCAGGTCCGCGCGCAGATCGTGCCCATCGAGATCATCTCACGCCTGGGTTCGTCCGGGCTGAGGTGGATTGGCCTCCTCGGCGCCCTCTACATCACGGCGCTCGCGATCTGCGCCGCGCTCGCGCCGCGCGACAGGGCCCGCCTCGACGAGGGGTCGATCCGGCGCGCGGTCGGCGCGGCCGCGGCGCAGCTCTGGCCGGAGCGCGCCCCGGCGCGGTAGCGCGCGGGCGTCCTCGGCAGCGGCCGCCTCGCGCCGAGGCGCTCTCGACGGGCGAGGGCTGCTATCGTCCGTCTGTCATGCCCTTCAACACGCTCCCGCTCCTTCCGCCTCTTCACCCACTCCGTTCGTCCCTTCGATGGTGCCTCCCGCTGAGCCTGCTCGCCGTGGTCGGCTGCGGCGGCCCGGACGCCGGGGACGAAAGCCCGAGCAGCGGCACGCCGGCGGGCATCCTCAGCCTCCCGGCCGGCTGGAACACCATCTCACCGGGCGGCGAGACCACGTGCTCGCGCGGCGATCCGTTCCGGTACTTCGTGCGACCCGGCACCGTCAATCGCCTCGTCGTCGAGTTCCGCGGCGGCGGCGCGTGCTGGAACGCCACGACCTGCGCCTTCGCGGGCTCCGTCTTCCAGGAGACGGTCACGGAAGATCCCGCGATCGTGAACGAGCAGGGCGCGACCGGGATCTACGATCATGAGAACCCGGACAACCCGTTCAGGGACTGGCACCATGTCTATATCCCCTACTGCACCGGGGACATCCACTGGGGCGACAACGTGGCCACGTACGGTGAGGGGAGCGGCGCCGTCACCATCCGGCACAAGGGGGCGGTCAACGTCCGCGCGGCGCTCGGCTGGATCTACGAGAACGTCCCGGCGCCGGAGAAGGTCTTCGTGACGGGGTGCAGCGCGGGCGCGTATGGCTCGATCCTGTGGTCCGCGCACCTGCGGGAGCACTACGCGGACGCGCCCGTCTACCAGTTCGCCGACAGCGGCGCCGGGATCATCACCGACACGTTCTTCGAGGACAGCTTCCCTTCCTGGAGGCCCCAGGGCGCCTATCCCACGTGGATAAGCGGCCTCGACCCCGCCGGGCTCACGCGGCTCCCCGCGCTCTACACGGCGATCGGCAATCATTACCCCGACATGCGGCTGTCGCAGTACAACACCGCGTACGACGAGGACCAGATCCGCTTCTTCAGGCTCATGGGCGGCGGCGACGCGGCGGCCTGGTCGGACGCCATGAGGGCGTCGGTCGACGACATCGAGGCGTCGACGCCCAACTTCAGCTCGTACCTCGCCCCCGGCAGCGATCATTGCATCCTCTGGCGGCCCGAGCTCTACACCGTGGCGTCGGGCGGAACACGGCTCGTGGCGTGGCTCGACGATCTCGTGAACGGGGACGCGCCGCCGAGCGTCGCCTGCGAGGGCGACGCCTGCGGGGCACCCGAGTAGCGGCCTCGCCCCCTCGCCGGGGCCGGCGCCCCCGGATCGGGGCCGGCGCCGCGCCGGCCCGCGTGCGGCCGCGCGGCGGCCCCGCAGGCGCTCCGGGGCGCTTTCGGGGGGCGCCTGCGCGGCTCCAGTTGACGCACAGCCAGGGCGCCAGATCATGGTCGTCGCGTCCGCGGGCGCGCAGACGCGCCCGCGGCAGCCCTGGACGCAGAACTCCGGGAGGAGACATAGACTACATGCGCACGCTTTGTATTGATATCGGCGGAACGGGGATCAAGGCCATCGTCCTCGATGAGCAAGGGACGCCGATCACGGACCGCATGCGCGAGCCGACGCCCCAGCCGGCCTCGCCGGACCCCATCCTGGATGTCATCGCCGAGCTCGCCCGCGCCCAGGGGGAGTTCGATCGCGTCTCGATCGGCTTCCCCGGCGTCGTGATGGACAACGTGACCAAGACGGCGCCGCACCTCGA
The DNA here is from genome assembly GCF_051369805.1 of Sorangium sp. So ce1036. Lineage (NCBI taxonomy): Bacteria > Pseudomonadati > Myxococcota > Polyangiales > Polyangiaceae > Sorangium > Sorangium sp. So ce1036. The sequence continues at coordinate 8,688,517 of NZ_JBBMOX010000001.1, read as the reverse complement.
CAACGATAGGTGGAAGGGCTACCCGCTCGCCGAGGCCGTCGAGCGCCGCCTCGGCAAGCCGGTCCGCGTCGCCAACGACGCGGGCGTCCAGGGGCTCGCCGTCATCGAGGGCAAGGGGCTCGAGATGGTGCTCACCTTCGGCACGGGGCTCGGCTGCGCCCTGTACATCGACGGCCGTTACGTGCCGAACCTCGAGCTCGGGCACCACCCCTACGGCAAGAGGAACCTGAAGTACGAGGACCGCGTGTTCGACGCCGAGTGCAAGCGCATCGGCCCGAAGCGCTGGAACAAGCGCGTGCGCAAGATGATCGCGCAGCTCGAGCCGATCTTCAATTACCGCAAGCTCTACCTCGGCGGCGGCAACGCGCGCCTGCTCGACGTGAAGCGGCTGCCCGAGAACGTCGTCGTCGTGGACAACGTCGCCGGCCTGCTCGGCGGCATCAAGCTCTGGGCGTAGCGTCCGCGGCGGGGGCCCTGCCCCGGACCGTGGGCCTCGTCGCCTCGCCCGGCCGGAGCGCGGTGGGGGTGCGCTGGGCGCTCCCCGCAGGGGCTGAAGTGCAGGCGAGCCACAAAAGGGGCTCGCCGGAACGCAAGCCCCGGAGGGGAGCGCCCAGCGCACCCCCACCGCGCTCCGGCCGCCCCCAGGTTCCCAAGAGGGGCGCGACCAGCGTACGCTGGGTCGATGAACTCGCCCGACGCACCGAAGCCCGACGCGACGCCCGCGGCCAACCCGGCGGCGGACGCCGATCTCGACCCCTTTCGCATTCGCTCGCCGGAGACGCTCGCGAACCCGTACCCTGTCTACGCAAGGCTGCGCGAGGAGGCGCCGGTGTACTTCAGCGCGGCGTACAACGGCTGGCTCGTCACCCGCTACGACCACGTCGCGGCGGGGTTTCGCGACCCGCGCCTCTCGGCGAAGCGCTCCAGCGCCTTCGTGACGAAGCTGCCCGAGGAGGTGAAGCAGCGGCTGGAGCCGCTGCGCCGCAACCTCGCGTCGTGGGCGCTCTTGCTCGATCCGCCGGAGCACACGCGCATCCGGTCGCTCATCAACAAGGCGTTCGTGCCGCGGCTCGTGGAGGGGCTGCGCCCCCGGGTCGAGGCGCTCGTGACCGAGCTGCTCGACGCGGCGGCGCCGGCAGGGCAGATGGATGTCCTCCGCGATCTCGGCGATCTCCTCCCGCTGCTCGTGATCGGGGAGATGCTCGGCGTGCCGACGGAGGACCGGCACCGGCTGAAGGGCTGGTCCAACGCGATCGCGGGGTTCCTCGGCTCGGGCCGGCCCACGCTGGAGATCGCGACGACCACGCTGGGCGCCGTGGTCGAGATGGAGGACTACTTCCGCGGCGTGATCGCGGTCCGCCGGCAGAGCCCCGGGAACGACCTGCTCAGCCAGCTCCTGCTCGCGGAGGAGCAGGGCATGATCCTCGGCGAGCAGGAGCTGCTCTCGACGTGCTGCATGCTGCTCTTCGGCGGCCACGAGACGACGAAGAACCTCATCGGCAACGGCCTCCTGGCGCTCCTCCAGAACCCCCGAGAGCGCGAGGCGCTCCGCGCGTCGCCGGCGCTGCTCGGCCCGGCGGTCGAGGAGCTGCTGCGGTACGACACTCCGGTGCAGTGGATGAGCCGGGTCGCGCTGGACGACCTCGAGATCGAAGGCGTCCGCATCGCGAAGGGCGATCGCGTCTTCCTCGTGCTCGGCGCCGCGAACCGCGATCCCGCGCATTTCCCGGAGCCCGACCGGCTCGACTTCCGGCGCACCGACATCCGCCACATCTCCTTCGGTCTGGGCGTCCATTACTGCGCCGGCGCGGCGCTGGCCCGCGTGGAGGCCCAGTCCGCGATCTCCCTGTTCCTGCGGCGCTTCCCCGGGGCCGAGCTGTCGCCCGCGCCGGTCACCTTCCGGCAGAGCCCCGGCGTCCGCGGCCTCGTAGCGCTCCCTGTCGTGCTGGGGCCCGAGCGCGCCTCTTCCTAGCCGGCCGCCGCGCAGATCACGAGAGCCGCATCCCCGGGGCGAGCTGCCCCGGCAGCGCCACGCACGCCGCCTCCAGCCCCGCGACCGGATACGCGCAGTAGTCCGCCGCATAATACGCGCTCGGGCGGTGGTTCCCGCTGCAGCCGATCCCGCCGAACGGCGCGGCGCTCGATGCGCCCGTCAGCGGCTTGTTCCAGTTGACGATCCCCGCCCGCGCCTCGCGCCAGAGCTGCTCGTAGAGATCCTTGCGATCCGAGATCAGCCCGGCGGCCAGCCCGTACCGCGTGCGGTTGGCGAGCGCGATCGCCTCGTCGAAGCTCGTGTAGCGCTGCACCTGCGCGAGCGGGCCGAAGTGCTCCTCGTCCGGCAGATCCCGGATCGCGGAGACGTCGAGGATGCCGGGCGAGAGCAGCGCCGTCCCCTCCTCGAGCCGGCGCATCTCGAGGAGCACCTCGCCGCCGAGCGAGACGAGCCGCGCCTGCGCCGCGAGGAGCCGCTCCGCCGCGTCGAGCGAGATCACCGCGCCCATGAACGGCTGCTCCGCGTCGTCGTACCGACCCACCTTGAGGTGGCTCGCCGCGTCGACCAGGCGCGCGAGGAGCGCGTCGCCCTCCGGCGTCGCCGGCAAGAGCAGGCGGCGCGCGCAGGTGCACCGCTGGCCCGCCGAGATGAAACAGGACTGGAGGATGTGGTGAATCGCTCCATCGATGTTCGCGACGTCCTGGACGATCAGCGGATTGTTCCCCCCCATCTCGAGCGCCAGGATCTTCTCGGGCTGGCCCGAGAGCTGCCGGTGCAGGGCGTTGCCCGTGGCGGAGCTGCCCGTGAAGAACAGGCCGTCGATGCCGGCGTGACCGGCGAGCGCGACGCCGGTGCTCTTCCCCCCCTGAACCAGGTTGACGACCCCCGCGGGCAGGCCCGCCTCCTGCCAGAGCCGCACGACCTCCTCGGCGACCTTCGGCGTGAGCTCCGAGGGCTTGTGGACCACGCAGTTGCCGGCGATCAGGGCAGGGACGATGTGGCCGTTCGGCAGGTGGCCCGGGAAGTTGTACGGCCCGAACACCGCGACCACGCCGTGCGGCCGGTGCCGCACCACGGCGATGGCGTCGCCCGCCTCGCCCCGCTTCTCGCCGGTCCGCTCGCGGTAGGCCATGATCGACACGTCGACCTTGCCGATCATCGTCTGGACCTCGGTGAGCGCCTCCCAGCGCGGCTTGCCGGTCTCGAGGCCGATCACGTCGGCGAGGCGGGCCTTGTGCTCGGCGAGCAGGCCCGCGAACCGCTTCACCAGCGCGACCCTGCCGTCGAAGCCGAGATCGCGCCACGCCCTGAACGCGTCGCGCGCCGCCGCGACGGCCGCGTCCACCTGCTCGGCGGTCGCGGCGCGCCCCTCGAAGACGGTCTGCTGTGTCACCGGGTTCCGGCTCGCGAACGGCTCTCCTGCGCCGGCCGTCCAGCGGCCGCCGATGAAATGGGTCGACATGGTCACTCTCCCTGCGCGGAACGGCGGGCTCGGCAGTCCGTCCGGCCGCGCCGGGCCGGCGTCCGCTTTGCCCCGTCGGTCTGCATCGTACCAGACCCCGGCGCGCCGATCGCCCCGCCCCCGCGGCGACGCGCCCGCGATTTCGACGCGGATGGGATCGCCCGCCGGGCGCGCCGTCCTCGCGTGACCCCAACAGGGCGTGTGCTCGTCCGGTCGACCCCCAACGGATAGGGGCGCTCTCTCGGCCGCTCGTCCGCTGACGGTTCCTGAGCGCACATCCCAATGCGCTCTGCGGTCGGGCGCGCCGGACAGCGCATGTGGCGAGCTCGCGACATTCACAGGAATGCACGGTGGCGATCACGTTGTGCCGCGCGAGCGAGCGCCTCTTCCGATAACGCTCCGGGCGCATTCCCCCGGCGGACGACACCAAGTCTTGACTGTCCCGTGACTGGCGTGGAAGCGTCGCCATGTCAGTTTCCTCGCCGATGCATCACACGGTGGCTATCTCGGACATCCATCTATGTGAGCTCGAGCCGACGGCCGGCCTCTGGATGCGCTATCGACAGGCGCCGTACTCTCCGGACCGCGAGCTCGCGGCGATGCTCGACGCGCTCCGGGGAGACGTGCGGCGGGGGGCGGGCGGGGCGACGCGCGACGATCTCACGCTGGTCCTGAACGGCGATATCTTCGATCTCGACGCGCCGCGGGTGATCAACAACGAGAGCGTGGTCCACGACCTGCCTCGCACCGCCGAGCACGCGGTCCCCGCGATCGAGGCGATCCTGAGCGACCATCCCGTGTTCGTGGAGGCGCTCGGCCGGGTCGTGGCGGACGGACACACGGTGGTGTTCGTGGCGGGCAACCACGACATCCAGCTCACGCTCCCCGAGGTGCGCGCGGCGGTCCAGCGGCGCGTGGTCGACGCGGCGGCGCGGGAGGTCGCCGCCCGGGACAGCGCCCCTCCGGCGGCCGGCGCGGCGGAGCTCCGCCGCGCGCTCGCGGCGCGGGTGGTGTTCCGGGCCTGGTTTCATCGCACGCGTGACGGGGTGATCCTCGAGCACGGCAACCAGTACGACTCGTACTGCAGCTATCGCTATCCGATGGCACCGTTCGGCCGGAATCCGGGGGAGATCCAGCCCACGATGGGCTCGCTCGTGAGCCGTCTGCTCGTGTCGCGCATGGGGTACTTCAACCCGCACGTCGACTCGTCGTTCATGCTCTCGGGGCTCGGCTACCTCGCCCACTGGGCGCGGTATTACCTGTTCTCCGGTCGGTCCCTCGTGCTCGCGTTCGCGGTCGGCGCGGCGCGGACGATGATCGAGCTCGTGCGCCGGCGCGAGCCCGGCCGCCGCGCGCGCCGGCGAGCGGGGCTCGTCGCGGCGGCGCGCGAGACGGGGGCGCCGCTCGCCGCGGTGGCGAAGCACGCGCGGCTGTTCGCGCGGCCGGCCGAGGACTGCCTCGGCCGGGTCGCCCGCGAGCTCTGGCTCGATCGCTGCGGGCTCGCGCTGGTCGGGCTGCTCGCGGCGCTCGCGTGCCTCTGCTGGGTGCCCGAGGGGCTCGCGCCGGCGGCGCTGCTCGCCCCGACGCTCCTCATCGCCTACGAGTGCGCGGTGCCCAAGCCCACGCTCGATGCGGTCTGGCAGGGCGTGAACCGCGCCGCGCGGCTGGTGGCGCGGGCGCACGGCGCGAAGGCGGTGATCTTCGGGCACACCCACAACCCGGAGGGGAGCTGGGAAGGCGGGGTGTTCTTCGGGAACACCGGCTCGTGGTCCGCGGCGTTCGAGGACATCGCGTGCACGAGGCCCGTGTTCGAGGCGCGCCCGCTCGTCTGGCTGCGCTCCGAGGACGGCGCGGGGCCGGAGGCGCCCCTGTCGGGGGGGCTCGTGATGTGGAAGGACCAGCGGTTCCTGCCCTGGAGCGCCGACGAGGCGCCGCGGGTGTCCCGGAAGGCGGTGGCGGCCAGGCGGCCGCGCCCGGCGCTGCGGCCGCAGGCCACGGCGGCCCTGCGCGGCTAGCTGTACAGCCGCACGTCGGTGAGCACCGGACGGGCTGCGCTTCACCCGATAGAGACACGGAAGATCCCGTCCGCGTCGGCGCGAGGCGCTCGGCCGGCGCCGGGCATATCCCAGGTGTGCACGCCGCGCGGCCGGCAGTGCGCGCGGGCGATACGGCCCGGCGGCGGCGGGTGGCCTGCGTCGTGCTTGCCCTCCGCAGGGAGCGAGGCGCCATGCGGTTGACGTACGAGCAGGATGTGCGGGGGCACTCGGTGGTCGACGCCGAAGGGAGCGTGATCGGCGAGGTCGAGCAACTCTACCTCGACAGCGAGTCGATGAGGCTCGCCGGTCTGCGCATCAAGCTCCGCTCCGAGGCGGCCGAGGTGCTCGGCGTCCAGCACGGCCTCTTTCGCGCCGGCTTCCTCGACGTGCCGGCCGAGGCCATCCAGAGCCTCGGCCAGGCCGTCGTGCTGCGCACCCAGGCGCGCAACCTGCTGACCCCTCCCGTGTCCGGCCGCCCCGGCTCGCCCCCCTGAGCCCTGGGCAGCGGACACGTGCGCCCCGGGCAGCGGACGCGTGAGCCCTGGGCAGCGGACGCATGAGCCCTGGGCAGCGCGGCGAGACCTCGCGGTCGCTCGGCCTCGTTGAGGCCCGCAGGGTCGGGCGATAGAGTCGGCGTGGGCCTCGCTTCGGGCGACCCTCCCGAGCGCGCTCCGCAGAGCCGACGACCCATGAGCCGCAGCGATCGCGAGCAGACGGAGCTCCCCCATGCCGCGGGCCGCGCGTCGCCCGACGCCGACACCGCGATCGCGCGGTCGCCGGACATCGCCTCGGACGTCACGTTCCGGCTCCGGGAGTCGCCCAGCGCGAACGCCCGCGAGGCGCCGCCCATCTCCGTCGCGGCGCCCGAGCGCCTCTCCGCGGAGGAGCGGTACGAGGATCTCGGCTGCATCGGGCGCGGCGGCATGGGCGAGGTGCGCCGCGTGCGCGACCGCATCCTGGGGCGCGTGCTCGCCATGAAGGTCCAGACGCCCGAGGCGCGGGACGCGACGCCCGATCGCGCCCGCTTCCTCGCCGAGGCGCGCCTGACCGCGGCCCTCCAGCACCCGGGGATCGTGCCCGTGCACGAGTGCGGCGCGCTCGCCGACGGCCGGCTGTGGTTCACGATGAAGGAGGTGCGCGGCCGCACGCTCGCCGAGGTGATCGCCGAGGTGTACGCGGCCGGCGGCGGGCGCCTCTCCCAGGTCGCGCTGCGGCGGGCGATCGACACGTTCCTCCGCATCTGCGAGGCCGTGGCCTACGCGCACAACCACGGCGTGATGCACCGCGACCTCAAGCCGGCCAACGTGATGATCGGCGAGTTCGGCGAGGTGCTCGTGATGGACTGGGGCCTCGCGCGGCCCGCGGCGCGGCCCGCGGGGGCGCCCGCGGCCGCCGCCGGGCGGGTGGAGCTCATGGAGGAGGCCCCGCTCACGCGACCCGGCGAGGTGCTCGGGACGCTGCTCTACATGCCCCCGGAGCAGGCGCGCGGCGAGTGCGACCGCCTCGGCGCGGCGAGCGACGTGTACGCGCTCGGCGTCGTGCTCTACGAGATCCTCGCCGGCCGCCACCCGTACGACGGCAGCGCCGCGGCGCTCTGGAGCGCGCTCCTGACCCGCCCGCCCCCGCCGGTCGAGGCGGTCGCGCCCCAGGAGGTGCCCGCGGAGCTCGCCGCGATCTGCGCCCGCGCGATGGCGCGCGACCCGGAGGACCGCTACCCGGACGCCGGCGCGCTCGCCGCCGAGATCCGGAGCTGGCTCGACGGCGCGCGGCGGCGCGAGCGCGCGCTCGCGATCGTGGACAGGGCGCGCGAGATCCGGCCCGAGATCGAGGCGACCCGGGCGCGGGCGCGGGCGCTGCGCGACGAGGCGCGGGCGATCCTCGACGGGCTGAGCTCGTTCGCGCCCGCGGAGCAGAAGGCCGTCGGGTGGCGGCTCGAGGACGAGGCGGAGCGCCTCGAGCGGGAGGCGTCGATCGGCCAGATCGAGTGGATGCAGGTCCTCCGGTCGGCGCTGAACGAGGTGCCCGATCTCCCGGAGGCGCACGAGGCGCTCTCGGACCACTACGCGGAGGAGCTCGTCGCCGCCGAGGAGGCGCGGGATCCGCGCGGGGCGGCGCGCGCCGAGGCGCTCCTCCGGCAGCACGATCGCGGCCGCCACGCCGAGCTGCTCGCGGGCGACGGGGCGCTCTCGCTCTCGAGCGTCCCCGCGGGCGCGGAGGTCTCCCTTCATCGATATGTCGAGCGCGACCGCAGGCTCGTGCCCGAGCCTGTGCGCGAGCTCGGCCCCACGCCCCTCGTCGCGGTGACGCTCCCGCGCGGCAGCTACCTCTTGACGCTGCGCGCCCCGGGATACCGGGAGGCCCGCTATCCGGTGCTCATCGAGCGCGGGCGGCACTGGGACGGGATCCGGCCCGGCGGGGGCGCGCCGTGCCCGGTGCGCCTCCTCCGGCCCGGCGAGATCGACGAGGAGACGCTCCACGTGCCCGCCGGCTGGTTCCTGTCCGGCGGCGATCCCGACGCGGCGGACAGCCTGCCGCGGAGGCGCCTCTGGATCGACGATTTCCTCGTCCGCAGGCACCCGGTGACGAACGCCGAATACCTCACCTTCCTCAATGCGCTCGTGGCGAGCGGGCGGGAGGCCGAGGCGATGGAGTCCTGCCCGCGCCTGCCCCTGGGCCGCGCCGCGTCGGGGCCCGGCTCGCTCCGCTTCGTGCGCGGCGAGGACGGGAGCTTCCAGCTCGGCGCGGTCCCGACCGACGTCCAGGAAGAGCCGAGGATGCCCGTCGCCTTCGTCGACTGGCGGGCGGCGATGCGCTACGCGGCGTGGTACGCGGCCGAGACCGGCGCGCCGTGGCGCCTGCTGAACGAGCTCGAGTGGGAGAAGGCGGCGCGGGGCGTCGACGGCCGCCGCATGCCCTGGGGCGATTTCCTGGAGCCCACGTGGGCGTGCATGCTGGGCAGCCACGAGGGGGTCGCCGGCCGCCTCCCGGTCGACGACTTCCCGCTCGACGAGAGCCCGTATGGCCTGCGCGGCGCGGCGGGCAACGTGCGGGACTGGTGCCTCAACGCGTGGAAGCGGGAGGGGCCGCGGGTCGAGCAGCGGATCGTGCGCCTGGATCCGGCCGACGAGGGCGACGCGGGGTTTCGCGCGGCGCGGGGCGGCGCGTGGTCGACCGCGCCGAACCTCTGCCGCGCGGCGGGGCGCTTCGCGGGGAAGCCCGGCGACCGCTTCGGGGGGATCGGGCTCCGGCTGGCGCGCAGCCTGCCGCGGTGAGCGGCCCGGGCGTCCGCGCGCCGGGCGCGGGCGTCCGCGCGCCGGGCGCGGGCGTCCGCGCGCCGCTCACGGGCTCTTGTGAAAGTACCAGGTCGCCGCGGGATCGATGTGGGCCGGATCGGTCGTGGGCGCCTGGCGTCCGTCGAGCGCGACCTGGAAGCTCATCTGGCTCGGGATCCTCCCGAAGATCAGGCCGTTGTCAGGCCGGTAGGTCTTGTACCAGACGATCCGGACGAGCGCCCCGACGTCGTCCCGCTCGAGCAGGAGCCCTATCCGCGGCGAGTACATCGTGACGAGGCCCTGCTGCGCGTCCGGATCCTCGGCCCAGAGGAGCACGCGCTTCGGCGCCTTCGGCTTGTAAACGCCCTGGACCCACGCGGAGGGCGGCGCCTCCTGCGGGGCCGCGAGGACGCGGCCGTCGCCGATGAACTCATCGATCTCGTCCTCGTACCCGCCCGTGCCCGGGGCGTTCTTGAACCCCGACGAGAACAGGGACATCTCGAACCAGCCTTCGGGCAGGTCGTCGCGGAGCGACCAGTACTCGGTCTTCGCCTGGTACTTCCCGGCGGGGAGATTGCCCGTCACGGCGATGCGGAGGAGCGTCGCCTGGCTCTTTGCGTCGATGATGATGAGCTTCGAGTCGATGGGGACTTGAATGGTGCGGTTATCGTCCGTCGGGGGGTCCAGCACGGGGAGGGTCATACCGCCTGTCAATCCAGCGCTCATGGTTCGATATCTCCTTGTCGGGATCCGTGGACTTCTGGGGTGGTTTCGTCATGGCCGCCCCGGGCGCTCCGTCCTTCGGGGCGGGCGCGCCGCGGGCGGCGGCAGCCGGTCGGCTGCCATCTGCTCACTGCATCCTCACTACATACCCGGGCGTGCCCCGGCCGGTCGAGGCCCGGTGATGCGCTGTCGTGCCGGCCGCCGAAGGGGGCTCCCCTCGTCGGGGCCCGGCGCCCTCCGCGCCCGGTTCGCTCGTGCTCGAAGCAAGCGCCGGACCAGCGGGCCGTCGCGCGGCCAGGGGAGCTTCGGGCCGGCGTTTGTGGAGGCGGCGCGCGCGGGGGAGGGGGCGCTTGCGCGGCGATGGCGCAATCCGGGCGAAGGTGGCCCTGGTCGTGCCCGCGTTCCACCGACCTGCATGTCGGGTCGGGCCGGTCGCGGCCATGTCCCGCCGACCTGCAGGTCGGGTCGGGCCCGGTCGCGACCACGTCCCGGCTGGCTCTGGTCCACGAGATCGAGCCTTGGATAACCCCACATGTCGCCGCTGGTGTGAAAGAGAGGTTTGGTGCGAGTCGAGTTAAATTGTGTAAATCGCCCTCTGTCGAGAATCCGTTTGCTCTCCGTGCTCTCGACCCTAGAATGGGTGTGGCCAGCACGATAGGTGTCGTTGTTGAATATTTTTAGCTTGTCTGTGGCTTCAAACAGCGATCGAGAGGACGCCGATCGCAGAAAAGAGGGATCTTTGGTCAGCTTATCATTCCTCCGGCTGAAGCGTGGGCTCATCCTCGTCGCGGGGGCTCTGGCCCTGTCCTCCTGTATGGCTCCTGGCGTCGACGCGGACGACGCGCAGGAGCCGGCGGCGCTCGGGGAGCGCGACGCGGCGGCGCCGCCCGAGCCCGGGGAGGGCGCCGAGCTCGTGGACTCTTCCTCCCAGGCCGCCGCGGGCAAGGCGCCCTTCGAGCTGAGCAACGCCCTCTTGCCCTTCGACATGCCGGCGAGGGCCGATCTCGCGTCGAGCGGCTACAAGGTCTTCGCCCACTGGCACAATTTCCCGATCCGGCAGTTCTCCAGGAGCGGGGGGACGGCCAGAGACTACTACGTGGGCTGGCTCCAGCCGACGGGGCAGTACGAGGGGATCGGCGGGTGGCTGCGCGATCGGCCCATCCCGATCCTGCCCGTCCCGCCTTCGGAGGCGAGCTATCTCCGGAGCGACATGAAGGCGGACATCCAGACGGCCGCGGCGGTGGGCGTCGATGGATTCCTGATCAACTTCTGGTTCCCGCCCACGGACAGCCGCTGGGCGTGGCTGACGAACATGTTCGCCGCGGCGGACGAGTTCAACGCCGAGAACCCGGCCGCGCCGTTCCATGTCATCCCCAACGTCGACAGCCACATCCTCTCGGGGAACAGCGGGAAGGACGAGCCCCGGACGAGGGCCGACCACATCGCCAGGTTGAAGCACCACGCCTCGTGGATGAAGATGGGCGGCAAGTACCTGATCGGCAGCTTCAGGCCGGAGGCGCTCCCCGCGTCCTGGTATGCGGAGTTCTTCGACCAGCTGAAGACGGTCCACGGGATGGACGCGGTCCTGTGGGGCACCCTGCTGAGCCCCACGGAGGCGAACCGGAATGCGCTCAAGCCCTTCATGGCGGGGGCGGCCTTCTCCCGCTGGGACAACCTCCCGTACAACGCCAACTTCTCGTCCAGCCTGAGCACGCTGAAGGCCTGGGGCGAGCAGAACGGGGTCCCCTACGCGCCGCCCGTCAGCCACACGGACCACCGGCCCACGTCGGGGTGGGCGCTGGAGACCGCGGGCTTCCAGACGCAGTACAAGAGCTGGAAGGCGGCGATCGACTCGGGCGTGAAGATGGTCCAGATCCTCACGTGGAACGACCATTACGAGGGCCACGCCCTGAGGCCCAACTCGGCCATGCAATACGCGGCGTACGACATGACGGCCTACTACACGACGTGGTTCAAGACGCGGCGGCAGCCGACGATCGTGCGTGACGTCCTGTACTACGCGCACCGCATGCACCTGAGCTCGGCGCAGCCGGATCTCACGAAGCAGGACAGGGTGTTCACGTCGAAGAACAACGTTCCGTTCCTCGACCGGGTCTTCGCGCTCGGCATGCTGAAGGAGGGCGGGCGCCTCCAGATCCGGTCGGGCGGGGCCGACCATGCGAAGGACGTCGGCGCGGGAATGCAGTTCTTCGACGCGCCGCTGCGCGTGAACGATCGGCCGAAGCTCCAGCTCCTCCGGAACGGCGCGACCGTCATCGACCTCACGAGCGCCTTCCCCACGCGCTCCTCGATCGTGTGGCAGGACCTCATGTACCGCGCCGGGAGCTCCTCGCGCCCGGTGGTCGTCGGGGTGCAGGACGACCTCCCGCAAGACCGACTCCCCTGACAGCATGTTGCATTGAACCAGAAACCAGGAGAATACATCATGTCGATTCGCAAGCACCTCCGCCTCGTCTTCGCCCTGGCCGTCGCTGCGGCCGTGCTGGGCTTCACCGCGGCGCCGGCGTCGGCCTCCGATGATGGGGAGTGCAAGCCGCCGTGCTTCAAGCACCCGATCACCGGGCAGCTCATCTGCGGTCATCCCTGTCCCTGAGGCAGCCCTCCCCCGCGCCCCCTGCGCTCACGTCTTCCGCGCCTCCACGGCGCCCGCGCTGACGCTTTCGGCGCCTCCACGGCGCCGGCGCTGGCGCTTTCGGCGCCTCCACGGCGCCCGCGCTCCCACGCCGTCCCGCCGACGACCTCCGTCGGTCCGGGGGACGCGCCTCGCGCGTCTGCGGCGCGGCCGCGCCCGCGGCGGGGCCGTCCGGATCAGCTCCTGCGCTTGCGCGGCCGCGGGATGCCGTAGGCGTCCAGCCGGGCCACGAAGGTGCGGCGGGGCATGCCGAGGAGCGCCGCGGCCTGGGTCTGGTTCCCGGCGCACCGCTCCAGCGCGTCGACGATCCGGCGCCGCTCGAGCGCGTCGATCTCGCTCCGCAGGTCGCGCGCGCTCTGGGCCGGCTGGGCGGCGCCGGCGTCCTCGCCGGCTGCCCGCGCGGGCGCGGCGGGGGTCTCGGGGCTCGCCCGCTCGGGGCTCGCCGGGAGGACGGGCGGCGCCGCGGCCGCGTCGAGCAGGAGGTGCTCCGGGAGCAGCGTGTCCCCGCCGGAGAGCACCACCGCGCGCTCGATGACGTTGCGCAGCTCGCGGATGTTGCCAGGCCAGCGGTGCGCCTCCAGCGCGGCGAGCGTCTCGGGGGCGAGCGCCGGCGCCGGGCGCCCGAGCGCGCTCGCGGTCCGGGCGGCGATCGCGCGCGCGAGCGGCTCGATCTCGGCGACGCGCTCGCGGAGCGGCGGGATCGTCAGCGCGATGCCGTTGAGCCGGAAGAACAGATCCTCGCGGAAGGCGCCGCGCCGGACCTCGGCGGCGAGATCGCGGTTCGTGGCCGAGATGAACCGCACGTCGATGGACCTCGGGCTGAGCCCGCCGACGCGCATCACCTTGCGGTCCTCGAGCACGCGCAGCAGCTTGACCTGGATGCTCGGCGGCAGCTCGCCCACCTCGTCGAGCAGGACGGTGCCCTTCTCCGCCGTCTCGAGCAGCCCGGGCTTCGCGTGCGCGGCGCTCGTGAAGGCGCCCTTCTCGTGGCCGAAGAGCTCGCTCTCGAGGAGCGACTCGGACAGCGCGGCGCAGTTGAGCCGCAAGAACGGGCCGTTCGCGCGCGGCGAGCGCCGGTGGATGTGCTCGGCCAGCACCTCCTTGCCGGCGCCCGTCTCGCCGAGCAGGAGCACGCTGAGCGGCGCCCCGGCCACGCGCTCGGCGAGCGCGTAGAGCCGCTGCATCGCCGCGTCGCGCACGACGGGCTCGCCCTGCCCCTGGCCGGCGGCGGCGCACGCGGCGGGCTCGCGCGGCAGGATGACGATCAGGGCCGACCCCACGTTGACGGCGTCGCCGACCGAGAGCTCCATGGTCTTGCCCTGCTCGAGCTGGAGCTCGAGGAGCTTGGTCGTCGCGCCGGCGGTGCGGTCGCGGCGGAGGCGGGTGCCGTTCGCGCTCCCGAGATCCTCGATCGCGAGCCGCCGGCCGAGGTGGAGGATGGCGTGCCGGCGCGACACGGAGCTGTCGTCGATCTGGATGTCGTTGTCCCTGCCGCGGCCGAGCGAGACCCGGCCCTCGGCCGGCAGCGGGTGCCGGGCCGTGGACCCCGCGGCGAACACCGCGAGCTCGAGGGGGATCGGCGCATCATTTCCAGGGGACGTCATCGGAGCCACCTTATCTCATCTCCGCGTCAGCTCACCTCGCTCCCGATGGGCTCGCTGCGCGGCGCCCGTCCACGCGCGAGGCGCCCGCTCGACGGGCGCCCTGGGTGAACGCGCCGGGCGCCGGGCCGGGCGAGGCGGCGCCGGGCGCCCTGGGTGAACGCGGCGGCGCCGGGCGCCCTGGGTGAACGCGGCGGCGCCCGACGCCGGGCCGAGCGCGGGGCAGGGGGCTCACGTTGCAATCCTTCACGTTCGACGCGGTGCGGGCACGCGATGCAGTGCGAGCACGCGCTGCGGTGAGGGCACGCGATGCAGTGCAGGCACGCGATGCCGTGGGGCACCCGATGCGGTGCGGGGGAGAGGTTCAGCACAGGGATTCCCGCGGACTGACGCGTTGCGGGGGCGGAAGGATGTGTGATATGTGTGGCTGATGAAGGTCAGGAGCTCTCTTCTCATCACCCTCTGCGCGCTCCTCGCCTGCGGGTGCGCCTCCTCGTCGCTGAACCCTCCGTCGGGCCCGGAGAGCACAGGGAATGCCGCCTCGGCGTCCGATGGCGTGCCGTCGCCCGGCGCGCCGCCTCCGGCCGGCGCACCGGCGGCGACCCCCGCCCGCCCTCGCGGCCGCGCCTATCCGCCGGAGGAGCTGCGCCGGGTCGCCCGCATCGCGGCCGCGCGCTGCAAGAAGGCGAACACACCCACGGACTCGGCGTGTCTGCTCACGGAGGCCGCCGCGTTCCTGAAGTTCCGGCCCGAGGATCCGGATTGCCGCTTCGTCGCGGGCACCGCGCTCTCCGTGGCCGAGTGCACCGATTTCAACGAGGGCTGCCACAGCGTGGACCCGGCCGATCTCGAGCACCAGCTCGCAGCGCTGCAGAACGCCGGCAAGGAGTGCCATCGCGAGCCGACCGATCGAGAGCGGGACGAGGTGCTGAAGCTCGCGGGCGCGAAGTGACGGCGCGCATCGCCGTCGCGCCCTGGTCGCGGGGGAGGTCTTGCCGAGCCCCCGTGGGCGTCCGCCCTCGGCTCGGCTGCCTGGCGACGGTGGCCTGAGAGGCGCCCTCGCCCGCCGATCACGGTCTCCCCCGGCGCGTGACCCCCGCCACGCGCCGCGCCGCCTCGGCGGCCTCGCCCGGTGAATGCCGCCGCTCGATGACCGCCGTCACCCTGCCGGCCTCGATGTGCTCCTTCGATACGCGCAGGTCCTCCCTCCACGGCCTCATCAATGAACATTTCAGCCTGTCCGGCGCCCTGTGGGGTCGTGATTCAGAGGCAGGACCAGATCGAGGTGAACATGTCCATGGAGCTCTATGCGCATCCGTTTTCTTCCTACTGTCAAAAGGTGTTGATCGCGCTCTACGAGAACGAGATCCCGTTCGAGCTCCGCATGCTCGCGCCGGGGCACGAGGACGCGGTCGCCGAGCACGAGGCCCTCTGGCCCCTCAAGCGCATGCCCGTGCTCGTGGACGACGGCCGTACGGTGGTGGAGGCGAGCATCATCGTCGAGCACCTCGATCTCCACCATCCGGGCGCCGTGCGGCTGATCCCGGAGGACCGTCGGGCCGCGCTCGACGTGCGGATGATGGACCGCTTCTTCGATAACTACGTCATGACGCCGGTGCAGAAGATCGTGGGTGACCGCATCCGCAGCGCGGAGCGTCGCGATCCTCAAGGCGTCGCCGAGGCGCGGGAGCTGCTCGATGTGGCCTATCGCTGGCTCGATGGCGCGATGGCAGGGCGAGCCTGGGCCGCGGGCGACGACTTCAGCCTGGCGGACTGCGCGGCGGCTCCCGCGCTGTTCTATGCCGACTGGGTCCACCCGATCGGCGAGGCCTGCGCGAACGTCCGCGCGTACCGGCGGCGGCTCCTCGGTCGTCCCTCGTTCGCGCGGGCGGTCGACGAGGCGCGGCCCTATCGCGCCATCTTCCCGCCGGGGGCTCCCGACCGGGACTGACCATCGGGTAAGCGCTGCGAGCTCCGGGGGCGTGGCGGCGCGATCTCGTGCTCGCCCCTCCGGAGCGTCATCCGTTGGCCCACGCAGCGCTGCGGGGGGCACCCCGACGCCCCGCTCCGAGATCGCTCTCGAGGACCGTTGGGACGTGCCAGGCTGCCGCCTCGCGTGGTGCTCGGCGTGCATCTTTCCGCTCGACGAGCGCGCCCGGCCGAGCGACGCGCGCCAATCGTGCTGCGGGCGTGGAGGAATGATCGAGGCCCGCAAATGCGGGCATTCAGAGGGGGTCCGGGTGGTAGCTGGGCGGTTCCATTGAGGATGGGAAAATACGACGATGGCAAAGCGAATGAACCGAAGAATTTTCCTCCGGGGGCTGGGCGGAGCCTGCGTCGCGGCGCCGTTCCTCGGCTCGATCATCGACCGCACCGCGAGGGCGGAGCAGGCCACGCCACCGAGGCGGCTGATCGTGATGTACACGCACTATGGCTGCATCACGACGCGGTTCTTCCCGAAGAAGTCGCACGGCCCGCTCACCGCCGCGGACCTCGAGCCGACGACGCTCAAGCACCTGGCGCCCTACGTCGACAAGCTCCTCATGCCCCGGGGCATCCGCGCGATGAACGAGTGGACGGCGAAGATGGAGCGGGGGCAGGGGAACGATCGCCACTTGCAGGTGAACGCGTCGTTCTTCACTTGCCACCCGGTCACGCCCAACAGCGACGATCCGTTCGACTTCTCCCAGGCGACGAAGTTCAACGCCAAGCCGACCGGTCCCTCGCTGGACCACGTCATGGCACGACAGCTCAGCCCGGACGGCGAACCCCTGTTCATGCGGGTGGGGGGCCGCGGCGTCAGCAGTGACTCGGCGATCTCGTTCTCGGCGCCGATGACGCGGTATCATGGTCTGGGTGCGCCGGCGGAGATCCTGGCCAAGCTCACGGGTTTGTTCGCGGACCCCCTCCCGTCCCCGGACACGTACCAGGCCATCCGCGGCAAGAGCATCATCGACATCGTGCGGGACGATCTCGACACGCTCGCGCGCTTCGACATGAGCCAGGCGGACAGGAACAAGCTCGAGGCCTGGAAGGCGCTTCTCCACGAGACCGTGACGACCGTCGCCTCCGGGCAGTGCACGACGTCCCTCGCCACGGCGCTCGGGATCACGCAAGAAAACATCGACCTGGCGAGCCAGCACACGCTCGGCGACGACGTGCTGATGCAGAAAATCGCGGACAACTTGGACGGGGCAGACCTCTATTCGAACCTCGCCGTGCTCGCGGCGGCGTGCAACGCGAACCCCGTCATCTTCCTGAAGTACCCCGCGAACTACGTTTTTCGGGGGCTCGGTCTGTCGTTCGAGAGCGCCAGTCTCTCGTATCGCGTGGGCAGCGCGATGATGACGGGCACCTGCCACCCGGGGGTGATCGACATGCTCCTCAAGATCGACGACTACCATGCGAGGAAGTTCGCTCACCTCGTCGATCAGCTCAACCGCATCGACGAGGGCGACGGGACGCTCCTCGACAACTGCGCGGCCGTCTGGTTCCAGGACGCGTCCGACGGCTGCGCCCGCAACCTCAACAACCTGCCGATCGTCCAGGTCGGCAGCGCCGGCGGCTATTTCAAGACCGGCTGGGCCGTGAACGTCGAGGATGGCTCGCCCGACCTCACGACCGGCAACAGCGAGAGCGCGTGTGTCGACGGCGCCCCGGACGAGGTCGACGGGCTCAGCCAGTCCACGGGGACCGATCCGTCGCTCGCCAACGCGCCGATCAACAAGTACTACTGCAACTTGATGAACGCCCTCGGGGTCAAGGCGGGCAGCGATGGCTTCCCGGCGCCGGGCGGCTCGGAGCCGGTGACCCACTTCGGCATGTACGATCGAACGGAAGACTTCATCGGTGGCGGGACCAATCCCCCCACCATCCATGATCCAGGCGAGTTCACCGCGCTCAAGGCGAGCTCCTGAGCGGTCTCGCTCCCGATCCTGTCGCGCCCGGCCGAGCAAAATGCGTCAATCGTGCTGTGGGCGGAGGAATGATCGAGACCGGCAAATGCGGGCATTCAGAGGGCGTTCCGAGTGGTGGCTGGGCGGCTGCATTGAGGTTGGGAAAATACGACCATGACAAAGCGCGTGAGCCGAAGAATTTTCCTCCGGGGCCTGGGCGGAGCTTGCGTCGCGGCGCCGTTCCTCGGCTCGATCGCAGGCCGCGCCGCGAAGGCGCAGCCGGCCACGCCGCCGAGGCGGCTGATCGTGATGTACACGCACTATGGCTGCATCACGACGCGCTTCTTCCCGAAGAAGTCGCACGGCCCGCTCACCGCCGCGGACCTCGAGCCGACGACGCTCAAGCACCTGACGCCCTACGTCGACAAGCTCCTCATGCCCCGCGGCATCCGCGCGATGAACGAGTGGACGCTGGACCTGAAGCGAGGGCAGGGGAACGATCCCCACACGCAGGTGAACGGGTCGTACTTCACGTGCCACCCGGTCACTCCCAACAGCGACGACCCGTTCAGCTTCAACCAGGCGACGAAGTTCAACGCCAAGCCGACCGGTCCCTCGCTGGACCACGTCATCGCACGACAGGTCAGCCCGGGCGGCGAGCCCCTGTACATGCGCGTGGGAAACTTCCGCGCCGTCCCTCAGGAGGCGATTTCGTACTCGGCGCCCGAGACCCTGTATTCGGGTCTGGGCGCGCCGGCGGAGATCCTGGCCAGGCTCACGGGCTTGTTCTCGGACCCCCTCCCGTCTCCGGACACGTACCAGGCCGTCCGCGGCAAGAGCATCATCGACATCGTGCGGGACGATCTCGACACGCTCGCGCGCGTCGACATGAGCCAGGCGGACAGGAACAAGCTGGAGGCGTGGAAGGCGCTCCTCGACGAGACCGTGAGGACCGTCGCTTCTGCGCAGTGCAACACGTCCGTCGCCACGGCGCTCGGTGTGACGCAAGAAAACGTCGACCTGGCGAGCACGCCCCGGAGCTTCGACGAAGACGTGCTGATGCGGCGAATCTCGGACAGCATGGACGGGGCCGACGTCTATTCGAACCTCGCCGTGCTCGCGGCGGCGTGCAACGCGAACCCCGTCATCTTCCTGAAGTACCCCGGGAACTACGTTTTTCGAGGGCTCGGCCTGACGTTGGAGAGCGCTGGTCTCGCGAACCGCACAGGGGATGGGAGCGATGTGGGCCCCTGCGTCCCGGGGGTGATCGACATGCTCCTCAAGATCGACGACTACTATGCGAGGAAGTTCGCCTACCTCGTCGAGCAGCTGAACCGTATCGACGAGGGCGATGGGACGCTCCTCGACAACAGCGCGGCCGTCTGGTTCCAGGACGCGTCGGACGGCTGCGCCCGCAACCTCAACAACCTGCCGATCGTCCAGGTCGGCAGCGCCGGCGGCTATTTCAAGACCGGCTGGGCCGTGAACGTCGAGGATGGCTCGCCCGATCTCACGACCGGAAACAGCGAGTTCTCGTGCGTCGACGGCGCCCCGGACGAGGCCAACTCGCTCTCCCAGTCCACGGGGACCGATCCGTCGCTCGCCAATGCGCCGATCAACAAGTACTACTGCAACTTGATGAACGCCCTCGGCGTCAAGGCAGGCGCGGATGGCTTCCCGGCGCCGGGCGGTTCGGCGCCGGTGACCCACTTCGGCATGTACGACCGAACGGAAGACTTCGTCGGTGGCGGCATCAATCCCCCCACCATCCATGATCCAGGCGAGTTCACCGCGCTCAAGGCGAGCTCCTGAGCGGTCTCGTCCCCGAGCCTTCGCGCGCCCGGGTCATGAATGCGCCGCGAACCCTTCCCCTCTCTCCTTGGCGTCGTTGGCGCCATGGCGGTTCTTCTGCTGATCCGGGGCAACTTCCCGCAGTAGGCAGTGCTACGGCGCGCCCGCGTGGGTCAGCGTCTCCCAGCTGATAGCGCCGTGTCCTCGGCCGTCCAGCCGCTGTACGTGTAACGCAAGATCTCCGCAGCGCGCAGGAAGTTGGCGCCCGCCCAGCCAGCGGCGAAATGTCGGACCCCGCGAGCAGGTAATTCTCTCTCTTGCCGCCGACTTCGCGACGCGGACGCGCACCGGCGGAGGCGGCGTCCGCGCGGCGTCTCCTCGGCGGCGAGCACCAGCGCGCGCTCGAGCGTGGCGGGGTCGACGCCCGGCCCGTGTTGGGTGGTGGTCACGTTCGGGGGGCTCACCTCCGGGGGCTTGCGTTCCGGCGGGCCTCTCTTGTGGCCCGCCTGCACTCCAGCCCCTCCGGTGAGCCTCCCGAACGTGACCACCACCCAACACGGGCCCCCCGACCGTCGGCGGCGTGCCCTCGATCGGGACCGTCACGACCGACGATACGTCGGCCACCGACGGAGTCGGCGGTCTGTCGGCGGGGCTCTCCGGCGGCCGGGAAGGGCCACGGGCGCGCGGCGGCGGCCGAGGCGGCCCTGGCGGGCTCCGCTCCCGGCGCGCGATCGCCCTGGAGCGTCGAACACAACCGGACCGGGCCAGGCAGGCGAGCGCGGGGGCAGAGCCAGGCGCGATGAGGAGCCCTGCTGAAATGAGGCAACGAAGAGCAACGACATGACGCGCCCGACCTCGGCTGCCTGGCGACGGGAGGTCTCGAGAGGCGCTCGCGAGCTCGTGAGCCCGGCTCGAGCGCACAAGACACGAGCGTCAATCTGCGCGTACAGCAAGGCTGTACGCGAGGATGGTCGTCACGAACCGCTTGATTTTCGCAGCGTGTTTGCTCATCCTACCCACCCAAGAGGACACTCCTCGCCTCGCGCAGCTCTTGCTTGTGGGCGACGTGGTCAGAAAAGTTCAATTTCGCCGATTCACTCGCCGAGCGCGCGTCGCCTCGACCATCCGAACATCCAGGCCTTCCGCTTGGGTCCAGCGGGAACGAGAGCTAAACCTTCCCTCTCACCATCTTCGTCGTGAACCATGAAATGTCGACTCTCAAGCTTCATCGCGGCAGCAATCGTCGCCATCCTGTCTCCGCTCGCAGGCTGCACCGAAACCCCTGACGATACCGGCGCTGGAGGCGCCGGTGGCTCGGGGGCCAGCGTGGGCTCGGGCGGTAGCGGGGCCTCGGGGGGCAGCGAGGGCTCGGGCGGTAGTGGCGGCTCGGGAGGCCCCACGGGCTCGACCAGCGCGGGCACCGGCGGAGGCGGCGGCGCAGGCGGCGGCAGCGGCTCGACCGGCAGTGGCGATGAGATCCCTCCAACGTTCGAGACGGTGAAGTTCGTTATCGAGAACGTTACTTGTTTCGGGGCGGGTTGCCATAACGACGAGCAGAACCCCCTGGACTTGAGGGTCGACGGAGAGCTGCACGCGAGGCTGACCTCGCACATATCCAAGAATTGCGGCAATATCCCGATCGTCAATCCCGGCAAGCCGGAAGAGAGCGCTCTCATCAAGATCCTGAAGGGACCGTGCGGCGTACCTCCGCAGGACACTCCGCGGATGCCCCCTGACTGCCTCAACGATGGGGATTCCAAGTGCGTACCCGACAACTACATGCAAGCGCTCACGCAGTGGATCGCCGACGGCGCGCAGGAGTAGCACGGCCTGGCGAGTAGCCGCTGACGGGTTGCGGCGCCCCACAGGCGCGGCACGCGACCGCGCTCCCACCCGTGCGTCGGGCCGCCGATGAGCGGCTCGACGCCCACGCGCAGGGCATACCGCGCCGCGAAATCTTACGGCGCGTCGATTGGCCCGTGGTCAAGACGATCTGCACCGTGTAGTCGAGCCCCCGAGAAGTAGATCTGCTTGCCGTCCTCCCGGTCGCGTGTGCGCACGGCGATGACGCGGACCCCATCCGGCCAATCGCCGCGCCGGAGGAGCACCTCGGTCACCTGAGCGGCTCCACGGTCGCGTCGATGTCGAGGTACACGAACCGGCGCGGGCCTTCGTTCGGTCATGGCAACCCGGACGGGTCGCCACGCCGAGCCACGCTGTCAAGGCGGTCCGTCTACTGCGCCGGATTTCTCGCGCTCCGGATCGGCATCGCAGGCGCGAAATGTGCGTTTGTGGGGTGGTCTACTGCGTTGCAAACGCGCCTGCCGGGTATGCGGCATGAGCAGGTCCGGGCGTGTCCACGGTGTTCGTCTCGAAGGCCCAGCTGCCACCCGGCGGAATCTGGACCGTGCCGCTGGCGAACGCTACGCCGAGCGGACGCCCGACGCGATTGGCGGAGAAGACCGTGACGGAGGGGGTGCTCACCGCCACGTCGAGTCCGTTGAGGAGCGTGCCCGTGTACGTCGTGCCGGCGCCGCCAGTCACGGCCTTCACCTGGCTGACGGTGAGGCCATCGATGGGAACAACGTCGAGGGCAAAGTAAGGGCACCGGTAGACGACGTATCCTACGTCCTCGATCACGATGTCTGAGGGCAAATCCGTCACCGCGGCCATGGTCACATCACCTGGTCCCACGCACGCGGCGATGGCGCCCGAGCCATCCGTGAGCCGGTAGTAATGCTGAGTGAGCAACCCGTTGATCCCGCTTGCCAGGGACCGCTGGGCCTTGTCATAGAGCTCCACTGAAACGGCAGCGCTGCAGGCCGGGATATCCCCGTCGTTCCTCAAGGCGGCGTAGAGCTCGGTGTTGCTCGGTCCTTTGCGGAGAGTCAGCGCGATCACGTTGAGCACGCCGTTCCCGCCCGGGAGCGCCATGACGGTGAGGTCTTCCGGGACGATGAGCGCGTCGTCACCGATGTCTTCGCCCACCCCAGCGCCGTCGCTCGCCTCGCTCGAACAGGCCAGCGGGAGGAGCATAGCGGCAGGGACGAGAAAGCGCTTCGCCAGCATGAACATGAGACGAGATGCTTGATCTATCGCTGTCCGCCATCGTCGGGCAGCGCGGGGTCGCGAGGTGAGGCACATCGTGAAGGGCGGTGGTTCCGCGGCGCCCGCGGTCACGGACGACGCGCGAGCGCAAAGACCCCTTCGGTGAGAAGAGGTCTTTGCGCCCGAGCTCGCTTGGCTGTTCAGGCTCTCGCTCCGAGAGTGCTCAGGCCTTGAGCTCCGTGAACCCGCCCGGATTGTGGATCTTGGCGCCGGCGACCGCGCCCTTGCCACCGATGAACTCCTCCGTCTTGTCGGAGTAGCCGAAATGGGTCACTTCCGCGGAGCCGCCCTTCGCAGGGAAGCCATCCGGCCCCGCCTTCACGCCCATGGCGTTCATGATATTGCAGAAGTACTTGTTGATCGGCGCGTTGGCGATCTTCGGATCGGTTCCGGTGCCCTGATTGATACCGTTGACCTGGCCGGAGCCATTGGCGCACTGCGACCTGCTGCTGCCTGGCGCCGGGGTCGACGCGGGGTCGACGTTGATGATCTGGCCGGTCTTGAAATAACCGCCGCCGCTGCCGGCTTGGAGGATCGGAGCGTTGTTGAGGTTGTGCGCGTTGCCGTCCGACATCTCGTTGAACCAGACGGCGACGCTGCTGTCGAGGACCGTCGTCCCGTTCCCCTGGGGGATGCCGTCGAGCATTCCGACGAGGTTCGCGAACTTCTGCGCGTAATATTGGTCAACCTTGAGGAGCCACTCGATCGCGTTGGGCAGGCAGCTGCCTGTCATCCCTGCATTGTCGAGGCGGTGCGAGAGGGAATGCGACTCCATGGTGATGCCGAGCCCCCTGAAGAGGTAATTCCCCGGGTACTTCAGGAAGATGATGGGGTTGGCGTTGCAGGCGGCCGCGAGCGCGGCGATGGCCGAACAGATATCTGCTCCATCCAGATCGCCGGAGACCTTGGTCGTGAGGGCGTCGCTGCCCAGGCCGCCCCCCCCCACCTTGGAGGCGTTCGCGGCCGTCGCGCCGAGCATCGCGCCGAGCTCCGCGTTGCACTGCGCAGAGGCGATCACGTTTCCTGTCGAGTGGAGGAGCTCCTTCCAGGCTGCGAGCTTCTGCTTGTCGGCGCTGCTCATGTCGAACCGCTCGAGCGTCTGCAGATCGTCCTTCACGAGGTCGATGACGCTCTTGCCGCGCATCGCCGCGTAGGTGTCCGGAGACGTCGGCTCCCCCGACTGGAAGAGGCCCGTGAGGCTGCTGAAGGCCTGCGATGCGTTGAGGCCCCTGTAGATGGTCTCGGCGGCGGAGTAGGAGATCGCCGACTGAGCGCTGTCGTTCTGACCAGCCGTGTTCAAGAGCAACGGAGTGCCTTGCGGGCTGAGCTGCTGGGCCATGATGTGATCCAGCGAGGGGCCGACAGGCTTCGCGTTGAACTTCGTCGCCTGCTCGAAGCTGAACGGGTCGTTGCTGTTCGGAGTGACCGGCTGGCAGGTGAAGAACGACCCCACGATCTGCGTGTGCGAGTCGTTGCCCTGTCCACGCGACATGTTGGCGGTCCACTCGTTCATCGAGCGGATGCCGCGCGGCATGAGGAGCTTCTTCGCGTAGGGGGCGAGGGCCGCGAGGCTCGTCGGCTTGAGGTCATCAGCCGTGAGCTCACCCTGGGTTTTCGCGGGGAACCAGTCGTTCGTGATGCACCCGTAGTGCGTGAACATCACGATGAACGTCTTCGCGGGTGCCGTGGTGTCCGCCTTCGCGGTGCGTTCCCACACGGAGCTGAGGAACGGCGCAGCCAAGACGGCTCCGCCCAGGCCACGAAGGAAGATTCTTCGGTTTACTTGCTTGCTCATGTTCGACGTTCCTCAGAAGTCAAAGCGTTTCACGGACTCGCACGCGGAAAGACTCCGCTTGGGTGAGATCGGCCATCAGATCGAGGATGCTGTAGCCGCTCTGAGACAGCTTCATGTCGAGCTGATCGACGAGGCACTTGTCGTTCGCGTTCGGAGCCCGCCCGAAGGCATAGGAGATCCACGCCTGAGCGTAAAGCTGCTTCGATTTCTGAATTTGGGTAATTTCCTGCATGAGCTGCAACGGAGAGGAGATCTCCTTGACCTTGCCGTCGCCGAAGTCGATGGTGTTCGTCGTGACGCTCGCGTCGATCGCGCCACCACGAGGATCGACCGTTTGCAGCTTCCCGATGCCGTCGTAGCCCTCCATCACGAATCCCGGCGGGTTGATGATCGCGTGGCAGCCGCTGCAGCTAGCGGGCTTCGTCAGCTCTTCGACGTACGCGCGTTGCGTCTTGAAGTCGCCGTCCACGGTCATCTGGGCGGCGCCGGGGAGGGGCGCACCCGGATCGACGCCGAGCATGTACACCGAGATGAACGCGCCTCGCAGGATCGGGCTCGTGGCGTTGAAGCCCGAGTAGGAGCTCAAGAACCCGACGCGGGTCAAGAAGCCCGGCCGCTCGTTCGGGTCCAGCTCCACCCTGGTCAGCTCGTTGCCGTACATCGAAGGATCGAGCCCATAGATCGCCGCGTTGTCCTTGTTGACGAAGGCGATATTGCTGAGGAGGAGGTCCTGGAACGAACCGCCCTCGAACGCCACCTCTTCGAAGAAGGCGTCGAGCTCAGCCTTGTAGACGGCCTTGGCGTCCGAGGAGTACAGCGGGTACAACTCGGGGTCGTGATCCATCTTCCACCAGTGGGCGTTTCCGTTCTCCATCTGCGCCCAGTTGTTGTGGAACGCTGTCACGAGCGGCCCGGTCTTTTCGCGCACATCAATCATTCGCTGCGCCTGGGCCAGAATCTGCTCCTTGGTCTGGAGCTCGTTATTGTCGGCCGCCTCGTTCAGCGTGTCATCCGGAACGGAGCCCCAGAGCATGTACGAGAGCCTCGCCGCCACTTCGTGGCTGGAGAGCTGGATGCCCTTACCCGACGGGTCCGGGGTGTCCGTCAGCTCGGGGAGCATGAGGAACGAGGGCGACACGAGGAAGGCGAACAGCGTTGCCTCCGCGACCTCGTCGGGCGTTCCTGGCGGCGTCGTCTGGCCCAGCTTCTGGAATCGCGCCACCTCCGCGTCGGTCAGCGGGCGACGGAACGCCTTGCGGCCGAAGGTCTTGATGGTCTGCTCCAGGCAACCGCTCGCCGCAGGGTCACAGCTGATGAACCTGGACTTGTTCGTCCCAGCCATCACTTCTTTGGCGATCTGCGCGGCGACATCTTGATAGATGCGCCAGGCGTCGGGGGTCATCGGGCCGTCGGAGTCGGAGACGAGCAGCTCAGACGGCAGCTTCTTCTCGGGACCCACGAGGGTGACGCCGAGGAGGTCCCGCACCGTGTTGTCGTACTGCCGGTTCAGCAGGCGGGGGATCTGGCTCGTCGCCGGGATGCCGGGGATGCAGACCTTCGGGTCGTCCGGCTGCTCCCCCCCCCCCGTGCCGCTGCCGCTCCCGGTGCTGCCACCGGAGGTCGCACCGTCCTCCCCGCCGTCCTCGCCAGCATCCGCGATCGTGCCGGTGCAGCCAGCGAAGAAGGGTGTTGAAGCGAGAAAAATTGTCGTACCGATGTACGAAAGATGTCTTAACGTTCGCATGCGCATGCGCCTCCTATTCCCGGTCCGTGTCGAAGTGATCACGGGAGCGAACCAAAAGCTGTGGATGAGCTCGAGGCTCATCCATCGGCGTGAGCACGGGCGCCTCGCCGACGGTTTCCTTTGGAGATGTGATAGTGAAATGCTGACGTACGAGCGGAGCGCCTCTACCCGCTTCGATCTCGAGGGCCGTGGCCCCGCCAAGCGAGGCGGCGGCGCGTACGAGGCCCCCGGCGCTCCGCCACGTATCGCACGGGAGATTCCGGGTTCGTGATGCCTCGCACACGGATCACGGGCAGCTCGCCGTGAGCCTTCGGCCCGTCACGCCAGCCGCACGCCGACGAGCCACCCTTGCTTCATCGCACCGGCTTACTGCAGCGCGTCGAGAAGGGAAGGACGAACCTCGGGGTCGTCATGCTCGTCCACCTGGCTGACGCGCTCGGTGTCGCGCCCGTTATTTTGATGCGCCGCGCAAACCATGAGGCTGGAAAGCTCCAATGGTCGGATCTCGATCTTGACCGGGGAGCCGTTGTGCTCGACGAGAACAAGACGGATGATGATCGCGCGTGCGCGCGCTCCGGAAGTGGCGCGGTGTCTGCCCGGACAAGGAAGGCGTCTTGGTCCGGAAGTGGGCGACGCCTTGCCAGGACGCGACGGGTCGAGAGCTTCGGACTCGGGTTTCGCTCTTTTATCCAGCGCGCCGCGCAGCGCGCGATGGCGGGGCTCAATATTCTTGACTTGATCTGCGACTCCGAATACTTGAAGAACTCACAGGCTCGAGCATCGCTGCCTGAGCTTCCTGGGCGGAGACTCGTCATAAACGGTGAAGCCTGAGTCAGAGATCCCCTCCGATGCGCCGGGAGCGATCGGCCTGAGCTGCTCGGGACCACGGATTCGAGGCTGAACATCGGCTTGCACGGCGCGCGTGCGACCTTCATCACCATCAAGCTCGCGAACGGCCGCACGAAGACGCGGATCTCCGACCGGACCGGCCACAGCTCGAGCGACCGGATCCATAACCAGGAGCGCGCTGCTCGCAAAGTCGCGGAGCTCGGTCTGGGCGACTTCACCCCCTTGGACGAGGCGAGCCCCGAGCTGACCGGCAAGGGCGGCCCGGTAGCGAGAGACGGTCCCGCGCCCGAGGAGCCGGAGGTGCGAGCGATGAGCAACGAGGTCTCCCTCGCCTCCGCGCCGCCGCGTCCGGCGCTGGCCCGACGCGGCGGCCCTCCCCGAGGTGGACGATGAGGCGGCCGAGGGGCGCCGGTTGGGTCCGCGTTGGGCCACACCGGAAGAGGATCCGGCCGAGGGACAGGCCGACGTCGAAAGCAAGAGGACTCGCGGACGTCCAGGGGGGGCTCGCTCCGAAGACCGGCGCAGCTTGAAGGCACCCTTTCGACGGCCGCCTTCGCCGAGCGCCGCACAGGGGCGCTGTGCTCCTCGCCGTGGGACAGGTGCGTCGACGGGTGATAGGTGCAGTGCTAGGAGCCGCGGCGGGAGCTCCCCTCGGGCTGCTCCTGGGAGCGTTCTTCGGAGGCAATTTCGCGACCAGCTTCGAGTTCGGGGGGCTTCGGGGGTATGAGGCGACGGGCCGGCTCGGTCTGCTGCTGGGCGCGGCGCTCGGGGCGGTGCTCGGCGCTGCCCTGGCTCGGGTGCGAGGAGGATGAGACGGATAAGCCGCGTCGGGCCATGCGCCGCCCCCGCCACGTCGCAAGCTGCTGGCTGCGCAACCTCCGCGCGGCCGTCGCCGAGGCGGCTGCGCGGCTCGGCTGCGACGCCGGAGGCGGCCTTCCGCCGCACATCCAAGCGGTTCTCGGGGGGGCCACTGAGCTCGTGGCGGCGGCGAGGGCGCAACGAACACACCCCGCAACGGACACACCCAGGTTCCGGTGTGTCCTGCGTTTGTCTACGTTGTCGCAGGTATTCGGCTTCGGATTCCCTTGTTATCGTCGCCTGGGATGTCGAGAATCCGAGCTCAGCTCCGACCTTCCCAACGAACGCGCACCCGAACCCGGGACGAAAGCGCCGAACGCGCACCCGAACCCGGGAGGCGGCGCACCCGAACCCGGGACGAAAGCGCGGTGCACCCGAACCCGGGAGGGGCGCACCCGAACCCGGCGCACCCGAACCCGGGATGAAAGCGCGGCGCACCCGAACCCGGGAGGCGCACCCGAACCCGGGACGAAAGCGCCGAGAAGGAGCCGACCATGAAATACATCCTGATGATGCATACCCCGCACGGTGGCCAGTACCAGGTCGCCTGGTGGCCATAGAAGGACATCCAGGCGCACATCGAGTTCATGAAGAGCTTCGCCGAGAAGCTCGGCGAGTCGGGCGAGCTGGTGGCGGCCGAGGGGTTGGCCGGGCCCGAGCAGGCGAAGCTCGTGCGCGCGGGGAAAGACGGCAGGCCGATCACCAACGACCGACGCGCGGCGCGCGGCGCGAACCGGGTTGGCCGGCGAGCTGATCCCGCTCGCCGAGCAGGATCGGCGCCTGTAAGATCAGCGCGCGATCGCCGAGGGGGGTGGCGCTCGTCAGCGCAGCGCCGTCGAGAGGGTCGGTCGGCCCGTATCAGATGCAGGCCGCGATCGCGGCGGTGCATGACGAGGCGGCGTAGGCCGAGGACACGGACTGGGCGCAGATCCTGGCGCTGTACGAACTGCTGAAGGGGATGTGGGACAATCCGACGGTGACGCTCAGCCATGCGGTGGCGACCGCGATGGTGCACGGCCCTCATGCGGGGCTCGAGCTGCTGAGTCCGCTCGCTGCCGATGCGCAATTTTCGGGGCATCATCGCCTCGATGCCGTGCGCGCCCATCTGCTGGAACGGGCTGGGGAGCGTGAGGCTGCGATCGCGCACTACAGAAGAGCGGCCAGCCGCACGACGAGCATTCCGAAGCAAAATTACCTGGCGACGCAAGCGGCTCGGTTGAGCGACGCTCGGAAGACGATGACTAGTCGGACGGGGAACGACGTGTACGATGGGGACGACCTGTACGAGACGACCTGTCCCAGGTTGGAGACGGTCTGTCTCAGGTTAGACGATCTGTCCCAAGTAGACGACCTGTCCCAGGTTGGAGACGACCTGTCCGAGGTTGGCGACCGGTCCACCTGTCCGAGGTTGGCGACCGGTCCGAGGTTGGCGACCGGTCCGGTTAGGTTGGCGACCGGTCCGGTTCGATTCGACCCACGTTGGCCCCCCGGTCCCCGGATCGAGTTTGCCGACCGGGACGGGACGGTCCCATTTGTCCGGGCTGCGCCCATTCCAATAATCCCCGGACGCCGCTTTGTGCGCCTGCCGCTGCATGACCCGCGTGGGGCTTATTCGCGGTGCCGTGCGCATCTCCTGCCACCTTCTCCGTTATCTCAAGACAAACGTTTCCCACGACGACGCGCTGAAGCCGTCGCCCGCCCTCGCCCCCCCTCGCTGCGTAATGCGCCCGCGCCGTACCTACCCTGTGAGCACGACGCCACTCACGCTGGCGCCGTGGAACGTGTGCATCCACCACGTACCCACCGGGAATTCAGCGCTGCGTATGCCGGCACGCCATCGGTCCAGCGCCGCGCGGTACGACGAACGAAACGCTCGCACAGCAGCGCGAGCCATTCGCCATGCGTCACCCTGTTCACGGCCCACCGCGACCGTCGGGTTGCGATCACCCACCGCCTCGAAGCTCGTCGCACGCTCGTAAGGAGAGACCTCGCTGGCTCGGTCGGCGCCCAGAAATCCCAGCCCCTGCCGCTGTGCCTCCGCATGGGCCTGCTCCTCCTGTCGCTCGAGCTCGGCTGCGACTGCACGGCGAAAGCCCTCCGCGCTGTCCTGCTGGATGACGGGGGGCAGCGCGAGCGGGAGCGTCGCCTCCTCCGGCCATCTTGGATTTTCTGGATCGAGATACACCGTGGGACGCGCCACGCGTAGAACACCGCGGCCGAGCTCGCCCACATCCACCTTGGCGCCCGGCCACTCGCACGCATGCCGGACCAGGCCGGCGGCCACAGGATTTGCGAGAACATAAGCGATCTTCTCCACCACCGCCGCGCGGGTCAGCAGCCGTACCACGCTTGTGGCCTGATGGTCCCATACCGGCCCTTCCCATTGGCGGAGCACCTTGGTGCCGAGCGCGGCGATGCGATGGAAAAATTGCAGAAAACGTGGCAGGACGCCGTTCACGTCGGTCACGACGATGTGCAGATGCGTTGACATTGCACAGAACGCATGGACCTCGATGCCGTAGCGGCGGGTCGAGACCGCGAGGGCGTAGACCAGGAACTGGGTGATGGCCGGGTCGGGGCGGAAGAGTAGATGGCGGCGCAGGACGCGGCGGGTAATCAGGTAGGTGGCGCCGGGGGTAATCTCGCGGGGCTGGGTCATGGCCGGCGCACATTGACAAATGCTGTGCCGGCGGCCCTGGCGAATAATTTCAGGGACTTGCCCCGCTTCGCAGGTGGCGGCCGCCAGGTGGTCCGCCCACGTGGGCTGCTGGTCCCGCTGTCTCGACCCGGGCTGCTCCCTGGGCAGGTTGCCGCTCCGGCATCGGCAAGCCCAACCCGGGTTGGCTGCAGCAAGCCCAACCCGGGTTGGGACGCCGCGGCGTCGTTGCAACCCGGGTCGGGTCGCCGCGGTCGGGTCGCGGTCGCGCCAACCCGGGTCGGGTCGCGCCAACCCGGGTCGGGTCGCGCCAACCCGGGTCGGGTCGCGGGCCGCGAGCCTGTCAGAGCGGCCGCACCGGCAGGCAGAGCTCGCAGCGGAAGCCGTTGATCTTCGGATCCTGGAACTCGCCCTGGTAGAGCTCGAAGCAGGGCCGATGGTCAGGCTGATAACCGCTCTGCGGGAGCCACTCCCCGAAGAGCCGATCCCATGCGACCCCGATCATGCGCGCGTCGCCGACGAAGGCGCTCGTAGCGTACTTGCCCCCGGCCACGTCGGTCACGTTGACGTCGCCGCCGGTCTTGAAGCCCTCCGGGATCACGATGGCGGCGTCGTGGCGGCATTTGGCCGGCTCGGTCACGTGGGGGTTGTCGTGCGCGATGCCGAGGCAAATCCGATCCACGGTCCACAGATCGCGCGCGCTCGCCCAGCGCATGAGCCGCCGCCAGGCCTCACCGACGCTCCCGTTCGGGCCATATGGGCCGACGCTCCGGATATAGGCCACATGATAGCTCGGCAGCGCCTTCACCGCCACATCCATGATCTCCTCCTCGTCATCGCGGGCGCCCGTGCCCGACGAGGAGCCATCTTGTCCTGGCGCGCACGCCGCTGCTTTGCCCGGCTTGCGCACGACTTCACCCGGCTTGCGATCCGCTTGACGCGCCTTGCTCGCCTGCGCCCCGCCGTTCCTCCATGCCGACGCGCTCATGCCGAAGCGCTCCTTGAACGCGCGCGCGAACGCGCTCGCCGAGCTGAAGCCGTTCTCGAGCGCGATCTCGAGGACGTCGGCGTGTGGTCGCAGCGTGAGGTGGCCGGCCGCGGTCTCGAGGCGCACCCGCTGGATGAATTCGCGAAGGTTCTCGCCGGTGATCGACTTGAACACACGGTGGAAGTGAAACGGCGAAAACGCCGCCACCCCCGCCAGCTCCTCGAGGGAGAGCTCCTCCGCGCGATGGGCCTGGATGTGGTCGATCACGCGGTTGACACGCTTCTCGTACTCGGCCCGGCTCTTATTTCTGGTCGCCACGGCCGGAGATTACCTGATCGCTCGTTCCAGGGAATCCTCCTCGTCCCCTGCAGCGGATCCCGCCGCGATGAGCGGCCTCGCCGGCCAAGGGATGCGGCCTCGGGTCGGCGGCGCTGCCGTTCCATGGGCCTCCAGCCACCGAGCTCGCATGGAGCGCTCATAACGACCCCTCGATCGCCGCCCGCGTCGCCCTCACCGATCTCGACCGCGCTGCGCTGCGCCGGGCGGGGGTCGCTCGACGGCTCCTCCGGCGAGCTCGCGCGTCGTCGACGACGTCCATCCCATGCTCCGCGTCCAGGGCAGGTCCATGATCGCCGTTGCTCGCAAACGATCGCCGCGAGTCCAATGCATGGCATGCATGAGCTCCATGCCGCATTCGAATTGGAAGGGCGTCGCCCGGTGAACTAGAGCCCCTCTCGGATTCCGCCCGAGCGCGTTGCGTGGATGGCGGGTTCGTCAGTGTTCGTTGGTTGTCAGATTCGTGCTCTTGGCCGGCCCTCTCGTTCGCGTTGATGCGGCCGTTCGAGATCGCTCGGTGATCGCCGCGCTGCCGCGCCGCGCGCGAGCCGTCGAGCGGATCATCCGGCGTCCTCGCGAGACGACGCTCCTGCCCTGGCCCGGAGCCAGGAGGCCAGGTCGCGCCTCGACGAGAGGTGTCCGGGCTGCGCCCGGTCGAGAGCTCGTTGCCGTGAGATTGCGTGAGATTCCTGTCGGCGCACGGCCCGCGAGGGATGACCTCGCGGCGTGCTCCGATGTCCTTGTGCCTCAACTTGGGAGCTCATCATGAGGGTGTTCAGGTATATCGCTTCTGCTGGCCTTTTGTCCGTGGGGTCCTTCGTCGCGTGCTCGGCGCCTGTCGAGGAGGACGAGGCCCCCGACCAGGCCCGCTCCGCGGTCATCTATGGCGACGACGACCGGGAGGAGCCCTTCACGTACTCGGATCCCGCCTGGGCCGCGCGCGTGATGGAGTTCACCGTGGCCCTCGTCCCCGCCTCGGCGGTCGACGACTCGGATCCCAACAACATCCAGATCGGCGACCGTACGTGGATCGAGCGCGACGACGTGTGCCCCGACGTGCGCTTCGCTACCCAGCCGGCGCTCGCCGACTGCAGCGGCACGCTCATCGGCGAGGACCTGGTGCTGACGGCCGGTCATTGCATCAACAACTGCGGCGCCAGCCGCTTCGTCTTCGACTATGCGATGACCCCCGCCGGCCAGCTCGGCCAGATTACCAGCGACGACCTCTACCGGTGCGTGGACATCAT
This sequence comes from Sorangium sp. So ce1036, assembly GCF_051369805.1. Taxonomy (NCBI): domain Bacteria; kingdom Pseudomonadati; phylum Myxococcota; order Polyangiales; family Polyangiaceae; genus Sorangium; species Sorangium sp. So ce1036. The sequence goes on along the minus strand of NZ_JBBMOX010000001.1, from coordinate 8,655,509 downwards.
CACCTGGTACCGGGACACGAACGGCGCGGACTACACGGTCGTGCGCCTGGACCGGCCGGTCGTGGGGCGAACACCCGCCGCGGTGCGGACGTCGACCGAGCCCCTGGATCCGGACGACGACACCCCGCTCGTGGTGCACGGCTTCCCCCGTGGGCTGCCGCTCAAGCTGGCCGATGGCGCGACGATCCGCAGCAACGATCCGGATAACGATTTCTTCGTCGCCAACCTGGACACGTTCGCGGGCAACTCTGGCTCCGGGGTGTTCGATCTCAACACGAAGGAGCTCGTGGGCATCCTGGCGCGCGGCGAGCGCGACTTCGAGGAGGACGAGGAGAACGACTGCAGGCGTCCGTTCGAGTGCGACGACGACGCCTGCCGCGGTGAGGACGTGACCTATGCCTACAGGGCCATCCAGGGCCTGTGCGAGCGCGCGGAGACCGACCTGTGCTCCTGCGGAGACGGCGCCTGCGGCCCGCTCGAGGACCCGGCCTCGTGCCCGGGCGACTGCTCCTGCGGCGACGGCATCTGCAGCAGCGGTGAGGACACGGCGTCGTGCCCGGCGGACTGCCAGCTCGAGGTGCTGTACGACGTGCACACGCCGCAATCGAACTGGGTGACGCCCGGCATCCAGGTGCGCAATACCTCGGCGCAGAGCGCCTCTCTCTGGGGCTCGACCGTGCGGTACTACTTCACCCAGGAGCCGCCCGGCTCGCTCGAGGCCGAGTGCTGGGGTTGCTCGGCCGACCTCGAGATGAGCTTCCATGATGAGCTTCCATGAGGTGCCCGGCGGCGGGTGCGCGGACGCGACCCACTACCTCGACGTGACATTCCCGTTCCTCTTCGAGGTGGAGCCCATGGCCACCACCGACCAGTTCCGAATCGCGTTCCACGCCTCGAGCTGGCAGGCGTTCAACGAGTCGAACGACTACTCCTACGCCGGGACCAGCTCGGACTGGGCGCCCAACCGGAAGATCACGCTATACCGGAACGGCTTCAGGGTCTTTGGCGACGAGCCCTGCCCGGGCCTCTTCATCCCGCCGCCCAACTGAGCCCGGATCGCTCGCACCGCGCCCCGGGGGGCCACGCTTCGATCGGCGCGGCCTCGTGATCGCCCACGCGGCCTCGTGATCTCCCACGCGGCCTCGTGTCTCGCCGCCCGCGCTCGCCGCGCGGGGGGCGAGACGCGACGGAGCGTGGCGCTCAGGCCCGGGGGCGCCGGCGCGGGGGGGCCATGCCCGCGCCCCCGCCGCGGGCATCGGCCCGGCCGCCGCGCGGCGCGCCCCCGGCCTCGTCGTCGCGGCGGACCTGGACCTTGCGGCCCTTGAGGCGGGTGGCGCGCAGGGCCTGGATGACGCTGTCCGCCGCGCCGGCCGGGACCTCCACCATCGAGAAGCCGTCGGCGATCTCGATCGCGCCGATGTCGCGGGAGCTCAGCGCAGCCTCGTTCGCGATGGCGCCGACCAGATCGGCAGGACGGATGCCGGCCGCGCGCCCCGCGCCGATGTAGAGGCGCGCGATGTCGCCGCCGCCTTCGCGGCGGCCGTCGCGCCGAGCAGGGCTGCGCGGCTCGCCGGCGCGGCCGTGCGGCCCCGGCGCGTGGCGCCGCGCGGGGGGGCGCTCCGGCGGGGGCGGCCAGACCGCCGGGATCTCCTGCTCCTCCTCGTCCCGGTCCCCCTCGGTCGCGTCGTGGGCGAGCTTCACCGCCGCCGCCGCGATATCCATCACGTCGAACTCGTCGGCCAGCCCCTCGACCACCACCCGGAAGCGCTCGGCGCCGCCCTCGAGCAGCGCCTCCCGGAGCGAGGCGCGCGTCAGCTCGAGGCGCCGGGCGCGCAGATCGGCGATCGTCGGGAGGGTGGCCGCCTCGATGCGCTGGCCCGTGAGCCGCTCGACGTTGCGGAGCATGCGGTGCTCGCGCGGCTCCAGGAGCGTGATGGCCGCGCCCTCGCGGCCGGCGCGCCCCGTGCGGCCGATGCGGTGCACGTACACCTCGGGGGCGCAGGGGACGTCGTAGTTGATGACGTGCGAGACGTGCTCGATGTCGAGCCCTCGCGCCGCGACGTCGGTGGCGACGAGCAGGTCGGCCGTGCCGGAGCGGAACCGGCCCATCACGCGATCCCGGTGCTCCTGCGAGAGCCCGCCGTGGAGCGCCTGGGCCTCGTAGCCGCGGGCGCGCAGCGCCTCCGACAGCTCGTCGACCTCGTTGCGCGTGCGACAGAAGATGATGGCCGAGCTCGGATCCTCCATGTCGAGCACCCGGGTCAGCGCCGCGGGCTTGTGCGCGCGCGGCACGATGTAGGCCGTCTGGCGGACGCGCGGGAGCTCGCCCGGGGCCGCCTCCTCGCCGGCGATCTTGACGCGCACCGGCTCGCGCAGGTGCCGGCCGGCGATCCCGGCGATCCGCGGGGGCAGCGTCGCGGAGAAGAGCACGGTCTGCCGCGCGCCCGGCGTGGCCGAGAGGATGGCCTCCAGCGCCTCGGCGAAGCCCATGTCGAGCATCTCGTCGGCCTCGTCGAGCACGACCGTGCGGATGCCGTCGAGCAGGAGCGTCCCGCGGCCGATGTGATCGAGCGCGCGGCCGGGCGTCGCCACGACGACGTGGACCCCGCGGCGCAGCGCGCGCAGCTGCTGCCCGAACGGCTGGCCGCCGTACACGGACAGCACCTGCACGCCCAGCCGGCGGCCGTAGCGGTGCACCGCCTCGGCCACCTGCATGGCGAGCTCTCGGGTCGGCACGAGCACCAGGGCCGCGGGGCGGCCCGGCGGCTCGCCGCCGATCTCGAGCCGCTGGAGGAGCGGCAGCGCGAACGCCGCCGTCTTTCCGGTGCCCGTGGCGGCCTGCCCGAGCAGATCGCGCCCGGCCAGGAGGTGCGGGAGCGCCTCGCGCTGGATGGGCGTGGGCTCCTCGTAGCCGAGCTCGGCGAGCGCGCCGAGGAGGGCAGGCGCGAGGCCGAACGCGGCGAAGCCGGCAGGCGAGGCGGTCGGTTCCACGGCGACTCCGCGTGTCATGGGTGCGCGCGGGCAGGATCGCAATCCGCCCGGCCCGGGAAGCGCGCAGGGTTCCGGCGGGTCGGTGGTCCCGCGCCATCGAGCACGCCAGTCGGGCTCTGCACGCCAGTCGGGCTCTGCGAGCATCGAGCGCGTCAGCCGGGCGCGGTGGCCGTCGAGCGGGTCAACCGAGCTCCGCGGCGAGCGCGCGATACCGGTCCGGGAGGCGCGTGACGTCCACCTGGCCGAGCAGCGCGCGGGCGCCCTCGCGCGCCCGCGGGTTGTCCTCGGGGGCGCGGCGCACGGCCTCGAGGTGGAGCTCCAGGGCCCGCAGCCGCTCTGCGGCCGCCTGCGCGCCCCGGCCCTGGGCCTCGAGGATCGCGGCCTGCTCCGCGCAGAGCGCCGCGTAGGCGCCGATCTTCTCGTGGTCGCCGAGCAGCGTGGCCGCCCCCGCGGCGTCGACCCGGTCGAGCATGTCCCGCATCGGACCGAAGAGCCCATCCGCGGTCTCGCGTAGCACCCGGTGGGCCTCGGCCAGCTCGCCGGCGCGCCGGAGCCCGGCGATCCGGCCGATGGCCTCGGCGAGCTGCTCGATCATGCGGAGAATGTAATCGCGCTGTCTCAGCGACATGGGGTCTCCTCGATGTGGGTGTGGCCCGGGCGCCGCGAGGCGCGGCGGCCCTGGGGCCGTGGCCCGCGCGCACCCTGGCCCGCGACAGGATGTCGTGCCGGAGCGCCGGAGCGCCAGAGCGCCGGACCGAGAGATACCGCGGGCGTCCCCGCCGTGCACCAGGCCAGCACGGGTGTCGCGCCGACATCCACGTTGTGGGCGCGACACCTCTCGTGCGACGCTCGAGTCCGCCATGGCCAAGGTCACCGCCCTTCACATGGACACGATCACGCAGAAGTCGGGCCACCAGATGACCGGCATGGCCGTCAGCGTGTGCTTGACGCCCGCAGCGCCGAGCCCGGTGCCGATCCCGTACCCGACGATGGGCACCGTGGCCGAGGGGATCATCGATCCGTGCATGCGGACCAAGATCGAAGGGGCGAAGATCCTCACGGTCGGCGGCTGCATGAAGGCCTGTCACGGCAACGAGCCGGGCACGCTCAAGGAGGTCGTCAGTCTCAACACGGGGGGGCCGTGCTTCCCCTGGCTGGGCGCGCCCAACGTCTTCATCGAGCTCGGCATGGCGGGCATCACCGGCAGCATGGGCCAGATGAACAAGAGCATCACCGTCGGCGCCGGGGCGAGCGCGAGCGGCGCCTCCGGGGGCGGCGGCGGCGGCGGCGGTGCCGGCGGCGGCGCCGGCGGCCCGGGCGGCGGCGGTCCGCAGGGCCCGAGCAACGGCGGCGGGGGCGGCGGTGGCAGCAGCCAGGGCGCGGGCCCGCCGAGCCCACCCGCGCCGCCGGGGGCGGATGGCCAGGCGTCCGCCGGGCATCCGATCGACGTCGTGACGGGTGCCATGTACACGAACCCGGTCGCGGACCTGGAGCTGCCAGGGCCCCTGGTCGTGACCCTGGAGCGCAGCTACTCGACCGCGGCGGTGCGGCACCGCTGCGGCATGGGGTGGGGGTGGTCGCACGATTTCGCCTGGAGCGCTCGGCGCCGCGGCGACGCGCTCGAGCTCACCGCGCCGGGCGGCCGCGCCCAGGCGCTCGCCTGGCCCGCGCAGGATCAGGTCCTGCTCCTGCCGTTCGGGGTCCGCGTCTCCGCCGTCGGGGAGGATCTCCTCGTCGAGGCGGACGACGGCCTCGTGCGGGTGCTGCGCCGCGCCGCCCCGGAGGACCGCCTCGCGCTCGTCGAGATCCGCGACGCGTTCGGGAACAAGGCCAGCCTGGAATGGCGAGGCGACGAGCTCACGGGCATCGTCGATGCCGTCGGGCGGCGCGCCCGGCTCGAGCGCCAGGGGCGCTTCTCCTTCTGGGAGGTGACGGCGACCGACGAGCAGGGCACCCCGCACACCCGCCGCGCCGTGACCTACGAGGTCGACGGCGCGGGCGACCTCGTGCGGGTCATCGACGCGGGCGGCGCCGAGGTCCGGTACGAATACGACGAGGAGCACTACCTCGTCCGGGAGAGCTTGCCCGACGGGCTCACCTACCACTTCAGGTACGAGGCGATCGACGGCATCAAGCGGTGCGTCGAGACCTGGGGCGAGATCGCCGGCCGCGACGTGCTCGCGGAGCTCGGCGCGCCCCGCCTCCCGGGCGCCCGGGGCGTCCACCACACCCGGCTGTCGTATGACCTTGCCGGGCGCAGGACCGTCGTGATCGACGGCGAGGGCGGGACCCACACGTACACGGGCAACGCGCTCGGCCTCGTGACGTCCTACGTCGATCCGCGCGGCCACGCGCGCACCTACACGTACGACACGGTCGGCAGGCTGCTCTCGAGCCGCGACGGCGGCGGGCGGACCACGCGGTGGTCGTACAACGCCGCGGGGCACCTCGCGAGCGTCACCGAGCCCGACGGCGCCACCTGGCGCGACGCCATCGACGAGGAGGCGCAGGCGATCGTCCGCACGCGCCCCGACGGGAAGAAGACCCGCACCACATACCGGCGGGGCATCCCCACCGGGAGCATCGACTGGCGCGGCCGCGAGCACGCCCTCGAGTGGGACGCGCGCGGCCTCGTGCGCGCGTCGACCGGGCCGGACGGCGCCGAGCTCACGTACGACTACGACGCGCACGGCAACCCGCTCCGGGTCGAGACGCCGTCCGGCGACGCCTACGCGTACGTCTTCGACCTGTTCGGGTGCCCCGTCGAGGCGCGCACCCCGAAGGGCGGCGTCTACCGGTTTGCGTACGACTCGCGCTTCGCGCTGGTGCGCCTTGAGGAGCCGAACGGCAACGTCCTGGAGCTGGAGATCGACGCGAGCCGCCGCGTCATCGCGCGCTCCGACGCGAGCGGGATCACGCGCTACCGCTATGTCGCCGGCGCGCTCGTGGAGGTGGTGCGCCCGGACGGCCGGCGATTCCGGCTCGGCTACGATGCGCTCCTGCGGCTCCGCTGGATCGAGAACGCCGCGGGCGAGCGGTATGCGCGCGAGTACGACGGCAGCGGCAACCTCTCCCGCGAGACCTCGTTCGGCGGCGCGACCACGGCGTACGAGTACGACGGCTCGAACCACCTCGTCCGGACGACCCACGCCGACGGCGCGTGGGTGCGCTACGAGCGCGACGGGGCCGGCCGCGTCACGAAGCTCGAGACCTCGGGCGGGCTCGTGGAGGAGCTCCAGTACGACGCGCTCGGACACCTCACGCGCGCGCGCAACGCCGACGTGATGATCACGTTCGAGCGCGACGACGACGGCCGGGTCGTCCGGGAGGTCCAGGAGACCGCCGGGTTCGCGTTCGCCGTATCCCGCCGGTTCGACGACGCGGGCCGCGTGCTCGACCGCCGCTATGCGACGGGGTGGTCCGTCGGGGTGCAGCGGCGCGAGGAAGACGGCGCGCCGGCGTCCATCGAGGTCGCGGCCGCGGAGGCGGACGGGCTCGCCTTCACGCGCGACGCGCGCGGCGAGGCGCGGCGGAGGCGGCGCGACGGGACGCGCGAGCTCGTCTGGTCGCGCGACGCGCAGGGCCTCCCGGAGCGTGTCGCCATCCTGGACGAGCGCGGCGAGCCGGTCAGGGAGCGCGCGTGGACGTGGAGCCGGGTGGGGCCGGTCGCGGCGGTCCGGGACAGCGAGCGCGGCGCGCGCCACTACGACCTCGACGTCGAGGGTCGGCCGCTCCGCCTCCACGGCCTCGGCGCCGACGAGCAGTTCACGTACGCACCCCAGGGGACCCCGGTCCCGTCGCGCGGCCCCGCGTGGTCGATCGGCGGCGACGGCCGCCCCCTGCGCGCGGCCGGCGCCGAGCTCCAGTGGGACGCCCGCGGTCGCCTCGTGGGGAGCGTCGGCCCGGGGCCGCGGCAGACCTTTCGCTACCAGTACGACGACCGCGATCGCCTCGTCGCGGCGGTCCGCGGCGACGGCCTCGAGGTCCGTTACCTGTACGACCCGCTCGGCCGCTGCATCGCGCAGTCGCACGGGAACGGCGAGAGCACCTGGTTCGGCTGGGACGGCGAGAGCCTCGTCGAGGAGCGCCCGACGCGGGGGCCGTCGATCCAGCGCGTGTTCGACGACGACGGCTTCACACCGCTCCTCGAGGCGCGCGACGGCAAGGACTGGCGGATGGTCGTGACCGACGCGGCCTCGACCCCCTGGCTCTACCTGCACCGCGACGGCCGCGCGTCGGAGATCGAGCTCGGCGCCTTCGGCCGCGTCACGCACGCGACGGGGGATCCCGGCGCGCTCCGGTTCGCCGGGCAGCGCGCCGACGCGGCGACCGGCCTGCACTACAACCGCCACCGCTTCTACGATCCGACGACCCACGTCTTCCTGACCCCCGACCCGATCGGCCTCCTGGGCTCGCTGCAGGAGATCGGGTTCGTCCCCAACGTCACGGTCTTCATCGATCCCTCGGGGCTGACGACGATCGTCGTGGGCGCGCCGGCCGACCCGACCATCCAGCACCACGTCGCCCTGCTCCAGGCCCAGCACCCGGGCGCGCGCGTGCTCCGGTACGATCAGCTCACGCCGGGCAGCCTGGCACGAGAAGATCACCTCATCGTGTCGACGCACGGCGCGCCCAACCTGGTGGAGTGGGGCAACGGGTACATCGACGGCCGCCAGCTCGGCCAGCGGCTCACGGCGGCGGGGTTCCGCGGACAGAAGCGGGGGCGAAGGCGGCGCGTCGAGCTGTCCGCGTGCAACAGCGCGACCCCCGCGGCCGGCAACGGGCCGAGCGTGGCCCAGGCCGTCGCGGACGAGACCCGGGCGATCGCGAGCGGCGCGCGCTCGGCCAACCCGGCCGCGACCTACGCGGGCACGACGTCCGTGGGGCCAGGCGGCCACGCGTGGGGTCCCGGCATGATGGCGCCGAACTGGACGGGCGGCACGACGCCGTACGTGCATGATGGCACCTGGGTCGAGACGCGGCCCCGCCCGCAGAGAGGCCGCGGCCGGCGCCGGCGCTGAGCAGCCCGGAGCGAGGAGCGAGACGAGCTCGTGCGTTTCATCAACCCCTATCCATTCGGCCACCCGCCCCGGAACGAGGACCTCCAGCGCGCGCTCGCGGCGTCGTCCCGGGGCCAGATCGTCGACGGCGACGACCGCGTCTTGACCGAGCTGGACCGAGCGGCGCTGAAGGCCCTTGGACCGGCCCTCGAGATCCGTGAGGACAAGCCCTGCTTCGACGAGCGGTGCCGCGGGCCGCTCGGGCTGCCGCAGCTCGGGCTCCTCCTCTCCGGCGAGGCCGGCCCGGTCGGCCGTCTGGACCTGTACCCGGAGAACCGGTCGATCTACTGGCGCGGCCTCGACTGGAAGCAGTGGAGCGGCTGGTCCGAGCTCCGCGACGGCCGCGCGCTGCTCGAGCTGCTCGCCGCGCACGGCACCCCGGCGCCGCTCGAGGACGTGACGCGCTGGCATGGCGAGGAGGGCGAGCGCGCGCGGCGCGAATGGATCAAGGCGATCCCGCCGAACCTCAAGGGTCCCTGGTGCGCCTCGGCCGATCGCCTCCTGGACCCCTGGCACATGCTGGAGGCGGCAACGTGGGTCCGTCAGGCCGGCGCGAGCCTGCGCAAGGCCCGAGGGCTCCTGGAATGGTACGGCGCGGGCTCCGGGCCGTTCGCGCGGCGGCCCGATCACGAGCTGCTCCCGCGGCTCCTGCTCGGTCGCTTCCTCGGCGAGGACCTCCGGCGCGCGCTCCAGCCCCAGCCGAGCGACCCGGCGCTCGCGGGCGCTGGGCGCCACCTCCTCGACGCCGGGCCGCTCTCCCCGAGCGCCCGCGCCCAGCTCGTCGAGCCGCTCGACGCGCGGCTCCGCGAGGCGATCGTCGACGCGGTGCGCCGGCGCGCGTCCGGCGAGGACGCGGATCTGCTCCGCGCAAGGCTCTTCCCGGCGCCGTTCGTCCCGCCCGAGCCCACCACGCTGGTCGGCGCGTCGAGCACGCTGCACCTGCGCCGCCCGGTGGCCGCCGGCGACGCGGTGTACGCGGTGGATTTCCAGGACATCGTGCGCCTCGAAGGGGGCTCCCGGTCCGTCCTCGGCAAGCTCCTTGGCGACGCCGTCCTCGCGGTCCGGGACGGCCGGCTGCTCGTGGGCAAGGGCGGCGGCGTGCAGGAGCTCGACGCGTGTGGGAACGTCGTGGCCGTGCACCCGGCAGCGACACCCGAGCAGGCGGCCGCGGCGCGCGCTGTCGCGGCGGCGTGGTCCGCGCCGGCCGCGGCGCCGCTGCTGGGCGAGCCGCTCGGCCCCACACCCGACGAGCGCGAGGCGTTCGAGGCGCTCGCGCACCTCGGGCTCGGCGCCCCGCCCTCGGCGCGCGCCGTGGGGCGGGACCACCTCGAGGCGGGCGGGCGCGCGGTCGTCCGCCGCGGCGAGGTGGGCGCGCCGCCCCGGCGGATCGCGCTGCCCGGGCGCGCCGTGCTGCACGCCTCCTCCGCGTCGCACCTCGTGCTCGCGCTCGACGTCGGCGACGCGTGCCAGATCGCGTGGGTGGAGGAGGGCACCGACGCGCTGCGCCTGTCGCCGCCGCTCCGGATCGCCCCGCGCGCGCTCCGCTTCCTGCTCGCCACGGACGCCGCCGCGCTGCTCGGCGTCGACCTCGGCGCCGGCGAGGTCGTGCTGCGCGTCGGCCTCGAGCGCGGCGATGGCGGTCGGCCCGCGGGGCCATGAGCGCCTACGTCTCGCTGTTCGTCATGTCGCTCTCGGCGATCTTCTTCGTCGTGGACCCCATCGGCATCGTGCCGCTGTTCCTGACGATGACCGCGGGCGATCCGCCGGAGAAGGCGCGGCGCACCGCGCGCCGCGCGTGCGCCGTCGCCGGCGGGCTGATGCTCTTCTTCGCCCTCTGCGGCAACGTCCTCTTCAAGGTCTTCGGCGTCTCGCTGGGCGCGTTCCGCGTCGCGGGCGGCGTCCTGCTGCTCATCACGGCGCTCGACATGCTGCGCGCGCGCTCGTCCGCGACGCGCACCACCCCGTCCGAGGAGCAGGACGGCATCGCGAAGGAGGACGTGGCGCTGGTGCCGCTCGCCATGCCGCTCCTCGCCGGGCCGGGCGCCATCGCCACCGTGATGGTGCTCATGGCGCGCGCGGGCGACGACCTCGCGGCCATGGCGCTGGTGCTCGCCAGCGTGGCGATCACCTTCGCGGCGTCCTACTTCGTGCTGCGCGGCGCGGGGCTCGTCCAGCGGGCGCTCCGGGCGTCCGGCGTGGCCGTGCTCGAGCGCGTCATGGGCCTGATCCTGGCCGCCATCGCGGTGCAGTTCATCGCGGACGGGGTCAAGGAGCTCTGGCGGGGGTGACGCGGCCCCTCGCGCCGAGGCGCGCCATCGCGTAGGCGAGCCCGCTCTGGAGCGTGCTCTGCGTGGTGATCCGGCCGAAGTCGATCCCCAGCCCGATGAGGGTCTTGGCGATCGCCGGGCCGACGCCCACCATCACGCTCTGGCAGCCGAGGAGCTCGGCCGCCTGCACGGCGCGGATCAGGTGGCGCGCCACCGCGGCGTCGATGACCGGCACGCCGGTGATGTCGAGGATCACGAACTCCGCGCTCCGCTGCCCGATGGCCCCGAGCAGGCTCTCCAGCGCCTGGGCGGCGCGCCGGTCGTTGATCTCCCCGACCAGGGGGATGAGCAAGATCCCCTCCCAGACCTGGATGACCGGCATCGCCACGCGATCGAGCAGCGCCGCCTGCGCGCTGATGATCGCGCGCTGCTCCCGGTTCTCCGCCTCCATCCGCTCGGCCAGGAGGTGGCGCCGCTTCAGCTCGGTGATGTCGGTGATGAGCCCGCACAGGCCGACCACGTCGCCCTGCGCGTTCCTCATCGGGAACTTGCGGGTCCAGATCGTGCGCGTCACCCCGTCCGCGCCCGTGGCGAGCTCCTCGTTCTCGTTCGGCTCACCGGAGCTGAAGACCACGTCGTCGTGGGCCCAGAACACGTCGGCCTGCTCCTTCGGCCAGTAATCCGGGTCGCTGCGGCCGATCAGGTCCTCGTAGCGCTGCCCGATGAGCCTGCAGAAGCCCTGGTTGCAGGCGATCCAGCGGTGCTGCCGGTCCTTGACGAAGATCGGATCCGGGATGGTGTCGATGACGAGCTGGATCAACTCGAACGTCGTCCAGTCCGAGACCTCGATGCATGGAAGAGTGAACGCCACGCCGCTGCCCGATCTCCCCCCCCGGTCGACACGCTCCAGCTTAGCCGGCATCTCCGGTGGTGTCCGCAAGGAGCGACGCTGCGGGCCGCGGGCCTGGAGGCCTGATGCGCGCTGGCGCACATCGCGGCGACGGGCGGGTGCCTCGGCTTCCTGGCTGCTCTCACATTTTCACGAGGGCGCCTGGTGAAGGGCGCGCGAGGTCGCGCGGCGAGCGGGGCGCGCGACCTCGCGCGCTCGACGACGTATCCGGCACGCGGTCCTCGGCGCGGTCGTCGTCGGCCCGGACGTGGCGCGCGGCGCTCGAGGTGACGCTCGATCTGTACGACGATCGTCCTCTCGGCACCGACATCGAGGCGCTGCAGACCACAGCCAGGAGACGCTGCCCGGCGCCACCGCGCTGCGAGCGAAACGCGAACAGGCCGGGAGCAGCCCGCGAGAAAACTATCGAGAGGCGAGGGCTCCATTCTCGACACTGGTTGCCCGGCTGATGTAGTCTGCGAGATTGGACATGGCTCAGCCCTGCAGCACGACCAGCACGCTCGACGACTTCCTCCTGCATTGTACGGACATGGTCTTCATCGCCAGCGAGGGCGGCGCGCTGCATCGCACGAGCAGCGCGCTCACGCGGGCGTTGAGCTCCGAGCTCCTCGATGCGGCCTCGCAAGCGGGGCTCGCCCCTCTGGTCTACGCTGACGACAGGCGCGCGTTCGACGAGGCGTGGGGGCGCCTCCGCGGCGCGGCAGAGCCCATGGTCCTCGATCTGCGGCTCAAGACGGCGGACGGCTCCTTCAAGTTCTTCCAGTGCACCGCGCGATGGGTGCCCGAGAAGGGAGAGGTTTATGGAACGCTCCGCGACGCGGAGGAGCGAATCCGGCACGACATACAGCTGAAGCTCTTCAAGGCGATCAACGACAATCTCCCCGTCTGCCTGTGGGCGATCGACACGCGAGGGGTCTTCGTCCTCCACGACGGCAAGGCGCTCGCGGCCGCCGGGCTCAAGCCGGGGCAGTTCCTCGGGCAGAATATGTTCGACATCTACCCGGAGGAGGGCACGAGGGAGCTGCGCAAGGCGCTCGCGGGGACGATGTCTTACTTCGTGAACGAGATCGACGGCGTCCACTGGGCGGCCTGGTATTTGCCCATCCAGAACGAGCGCGGCGACGTCACCCACGTCGCGGGGATCAGCCTCGACATCACGCCCGAGAAGCGCACCGAGCAGGAGCTCCGCGCGAAGCTCGATCTCATCCAGAGGCAGCAGCAGGTCATCCGCTCGCTGTCGACGCCGATCATCCAGGTGTGGGACCGCGTGCTCACGCTGCCTCTCGTCGGCATGTTCGACAGCGCGCGCGCCGCCGACGTGATGGAAGGGGTCCTCCGCGAGGTCGTCCGGACGCAGGCGCGCTACACCATCCTCGATCTCACCGGGATCGAGGCGATGGACACGGGGACGGCGGACCACCTCTTGAAGCTCGCCGGCGCCATAAGGCTCCTCGGCGCCGAGGCGATCATCACGGGCATCCACCCTGCCATCGCCCAGACCATCGTCGGGCTCGGCGTGGATCTCTCGTCGATCGAGACACGCTCGACGCTGCGGCAGGGGCTCGAGCACTGCATTCGCAGGATGAGCCGCGAGGCCAGTTGACGCGGCGTGACACCCCCTCGGCCGCCTGACTCGGGCCGGCTTGGTCCGGCGCTCTGACGCGGCACGACATCCCCGGCCGCCCGGCGCGAGGCCGCCGTCTCGAGGCGGACGGCGTGACAGGTGCGACGACGTCGCCGGAGGGCGCCGCACGGCGATGGATTCGCACGTTTGCCTCGACCCCCTCGACCTATCGACCTCACGTGTCATGCGCATGACATGAAGCCCTCATGAGGAGCTCATGAAGCGCCGATGTCGAAGCGTCGAAACCCGGGGACAGGCGCGAGCTGCGCTTGACCGAGCTCGTTTAAATAAGTATATTAACATATTGGGCCTTTGACGCGCGGGCACCCGACGAAAGGGGTGAGACTCATGAGCACGAACGGTGGTCGTTTCAGCAGCTTTCTGCGTCGTGTCTTGCCGGTTGCATCCATGCTCGCGCTCGCAGGCGCCGCCACCCTGTTGATCGCGCACCCCGCGGAGGGGACGAGCTCGAACGGCCTGCCACGGCTCGAGGCGCTGCAGGAGATCGAGCAGCTCGAGTACTGCTATGCGGCCGGGACCGACGCGATCGGCCGCGGGGATCTGGCGAAGGGCAAGCAGATCTACTCGGAGTGCTTCACGCCGAACGCCCCGGTCGTGATATGGGCGGCCGGCACCGACACGGACGATCCGCCGGCCGTCTCGGTGCCGAGCGCCGACGCCTGGGCGGACCTCATCGACGATCTGTTCGCGGACTCCGGCTATGTCAGCACGCAGCACCTGATCAGCAACATCCGTATCGACCTCCTCCCCGGCGGCAACAAGGCGAAGATCACCTCCTACCTGATCGCGACGCACGTCTACGACCCGCTGGGCAGCGTCCAGGTGGCGCACGGCACGTACGAGAACGAGGCCGTCTTGACGCCCTCGGGCTGGAAGCTCAGCAAGCGCACGTTCCAGACCCTCTCGTTCATGCGCGTCGACGCGCCCGCTCCCTGAGCTAGTCCCAGCGCTCGGACAGCACGGCCCTCATCCGGTCGATGCGCAGGGCTCGCTCCAGGGCGCGGCCCTCGAACGCGCTGAGCAGGGACGGGAGGGCCTGCCGGGCCAGGGCCAGGAGCGCGCGGCGGCGGACCTCGGCGTCGAGCCTGCCCTCGGTGAGGATCTGGCTGAAGGCGAGGGCGAGGATCGCCTCGTCACGGGTGAGCAGGCTGTACTCGTCCTGCTCGCCGAGGGCCTGGACCTCCGCCGCGTCCACGGCGTTCCAGCCTGCGTTGTCGACCTCCCAGCGCTCGAGCAGCGCGTCGAGGAGCTGGAGGGGGCTCGTCGTCGGGTGCTCGTCACGGAAGTCGCGGAACGCGGCGAGGGTCTCGTGCGCGGTCTCGTTGCCGAAGGGGGCGGTCTCCTCGGTGAGCGACCAGAAGAACGGGTCGGTGAGGGCAGCGACGGCCCGGGGGTGGCTGTCCTCGGGGGAGAGATCGGGCAGATCGGGCGCTTCGGTCATGGGGGATGGCTCTCCGTCGGGTGAGGCGGCCGCGCCGCGCGGCCACTCTACCTCGCCGGAGCGCAGGGCGCCCTCCGGCCCGGGGCCCCGGCTCCCGCCCGCGCCGGCGCCGGCGCCGCCAACCCCGGCGCAGCGACGGCCGCCGCGCGGCGCCGCCCGCCCAGCAGACCCGGCCACCCGCGGCCCGCAGGCGCGCGCCCGTGCCGACGGATTGACCATTGTCCAACGCGTTGGCGTCCTCTCTGACCTCCTGGACATCGGGGTTTACCCTGGAGGCATCTGGAGCTCAGCGCCAGCCGCCCTCCGGCCCGAGGGCCCGGCCTGCGCCGCCGAGCGCGAACGGATCAACGTCGGTCAACGAAAACACCACTCGTCGCAGGAGAGCGCCATCATGAAGGTAGCCATCTTGGTCGGTAGCGTGAGGATCGGGAGACAGTCGCACAAGATCGCCCACCACGTGGAGCGGAGGCTCCAGGAGAGGGGCATCGCGGTCGACCTGATCGACCTGGCCGCGGACCCGCTGCCGATCCTGGAGGAGCGCTCCGGTCGGGATCCGGAGCTCCAGGCGCGGGTCGAGCGCCTGAGCGCGCGCCTCCAGGCCGCGGACGCCCTGCTGCTCGTGACGCCGGAGTACCACGGCAGCTTCTCCGGCGTGCTGAAGAACGCGCTGGATTATTTCTGGGAGGAGTTCAACCGGAAGCCGATCGGCGTGGTCGCGGTCTCGGCGGGGAAGATGGGAGGCATCAACGCCTCGACCCAGCTCCAGCACGTGATCCTGAGCCTGGGGGCCTTCCCGCTGCCCACGAAGCTGCTCGTCCCGGAGGTCCAGAGCGTGTTCGACGAGTCGCTCCAGGTGAAGAGCGAGCCGGTCGCGAAGCTGACCACCCGGTTCCTGGAGGAGTTCCTGTGGTTCGCCCACGCCGTCGTCCAGGCGAAGCGAGCGACCCAGTCCTCCTGGCTGTCGGTCGCGTAGGCGCCCGCCGGCCGCGGCTCAGTGGCCCTTCTTTTCGCCGCCCATGAGCCGCTTCGCCGCGGTCACGACGCCCAGCACCACCGCGCCCGCCACGACGCCGACCACGGCGTCGGCCAGCGTCGGCACGACGGCGCCGAGCACCGGGCCGGCGCCGTGGGCCAGGCCCTCGATCCCGTGGTGCAGCGCCGGCACGCCGTGCGTCAGGATGCCGCCGCCGACCAGGAACATCGCCGCCGTGCCGGCGATCGACAGGCCCTTCATCAGCCAGGGCGCCGTCTTCAGGAGGCCGCGGCCCAGCGACCGCTGCAGCGAGCTGCTCTGCTGGCTCAGGTACAGGCCGGCGTCGTCGAGCTTCACGATGCCGGCGACGAGGCCGTAGACGCCCACCGTGATGATCACGGCGATGCCGCACAGCACCGCCACCTGGGTGCCGAACGACGCCCCCGCCACGGTGCCCAGGGTGATCGCCATGATCTCGGCCGACAGGATGAAGTCGGTGCGCACCGCGCCCTTGATCTTGTCCTTCTCGAACGCCACGAGGTCGATCTTCGGGTCGGTGACCGCCTGGACCAGCTCGGCGTGGTGCGCCTTGTCCTCCTCCTCGCTGTGCAGCAGCTTGTGGGCGAGCTTCTCGAAGCCCTCGTAACAGAGGAAGCCGCCGCCCACCATCAGCAGCGGGGTGACGGCCCAGGGCGCGAAGGCGCTGATCGCCAGCGCCGCCGGCACCAGCATGGCCTTGTTCAGCATCGAGCCCTTGGCCACCGCCAGCACGACGGGCAGCTCGCGATCGGCGGAAATCCCGGTCACCTGCTGGGCGTTCAGCGCCAGGTCGTCGCCCAGCACGCCGGCGGTCTTCTTGGTGGCCACCTTGGTCAGCACGGCCACGTCGTCCAGCAAGGTGGCGATGTCGTCGATCAGGGCGAGCAGGCTGCTTCCGGCCATGGAAAAGGTCCTCGTCGTCGGATGAATGGGGTCGATCGCGTCGCGGCGGCGCCGCCGGGCGGCGACCGTCGCGCCGGCATGGTAGCGGGCGGCGGGCTCGTCGGATCGAAGATCCTGGGCGCGCACGCCGATCGGCCGGGCGCGCGCGGCGCCCCCTCGACGAGGCCGGCGGCGCCGGGATTCGGAGGCGGGCAGGCTGGAGGGGGCGCGAGCAGGCGCGCAGGGGGGCTCCCCGAGCTTGCCCCCGCAGGCCGGTTTGCGGAGGGGCCGACGCGGCGGGCCGTCGGACCGTCGGAGGAGACGGCTACGGGAGCTCCCAGTGCTGCGCGTCTCCTCGGCACGCAGGCGCGCAGCCCTCGCCGTTCGGGTACGAGGTCCGGTACTCGGGGGTGAAGCTCCGCTCTCCGAGGACGGCGCCATCCCGCCGCGCCACGACGTCGACGCGCGCCGGCGTGCCGTGGATCGCGAGCAGCTGCGTGAACTGGCCAGGCACCGGGGTGCAGCTCTGGGAGACGGAGTCGCCGTCCCTCGTCTCCGTGCACGTGGTCACTGGATTGACCGAGACCATGACGGTCGGGCTGCACTGGACGAACACGCCGCCGCCGCCGGGCTGCGGCGTGTTCGTCCAGCCGTAGGCGCACGACACCTCGTCGCCGTCCACCGTGAGCTCCAGCGTGTACTCTCCCGCCGGCCAGCTCTTGTCCGCCGTCACGGCGGCGATGGTGAAGCTGTCGACGCAGCCCATCCCGGTGCATTGCTTCGCCGCGCAGCCAGACATGGCGGCGGTCATGGCGAGCCCGACGACGAGCGCGGCGGCCTCGCGCGCGCAGGAACCGAGTGGGACGAGGGAAAAAAGAGAACAAGCCATGGGGCATCCTCTCTCCAGCGGAGCGGCCGTGGATCGACACGCAGCCGTATCACGTCGCAACGGGCAGGTCACCTTGCCGGAGAGCGATTCTCGCCATGAATGCACGAATCAACCCGCTCACCGACATCACTCCCCCGAAGGGCTCCGGGGCGCTTCGGCACGCACGCACACCGCGGCGCTGGCGCTGCTGCGGGAAGGCGGGCCGAGGGGCGAACCGCCATGACGCCAAGGACGCCAAGAAACCAGGGAAGTAGAAGGGGAAAATCGAGGGACAACCCTTCCCCTCTCTCCTTGGCGTCGTTGGCGCCATGGCGGTTCTTCTGCTGATCCGGGGCAACTTCCCGCAGGAGTGCTAGTCGCCCCGATGCCGGTGGTAGTGAGCGGCCACCTTCATCCGGTTGCCGCAGAGATCCATGCTGCACCAGCGCCGGGCGTGGTTCTTCGAGGTGTCGTGGAAGTAGAGGACGCAGTCGGGGTTCCCGCAGCGCTTCACGAGCCCCGGATCCACGTCGCAGAGCAGGCCCGCGGCCGCCTCGGCGATGGGGCGGAGGAGCTGCGCCGGCTCGTCGATCCGCACATGGACCCGGCGCACGAACCCGCCGCGCGCCCGCACGACCTCGGTGTACCCCGCGTCGAGGCGGAGCGCCCGGTTGAGCGCGTCGAGCGCGCCCTGGCCTGACGCGCCGCGCTCGCGCGGCCGCTCGATCAGCGCGCGCAGCGCCGCCCGGAGCTCATGCGCCTGCTCCACGGCGCGCGCCCCCTCGCTCGACCCCTCCCACCGCTCGAGGACGCCCGCCGCGGCCGCGCGATCGAGGAAGCCCGCCTCCTCGGACCAGCCGACCAGGCTGCGCAGATCCGGGAGCAAGTCCACCCGGCCGCCGCGCTGCACCGGCTCGGTGTTGAGGAAATCGAGCGCCCGGTGATTGCCGAGCCAGAGAAAACGCGATGCGCTGCTAACCATCGACCACCCACTTGACTGGTTAGCATGGCGGCTGTATAACCGTCAAAGTCGGTTGACGGAGGTTAGTATGAGGCGCGAGGAGAGCGTGGACGTGGTGCCTGGGCGATCGGCGGTGCGATCTCGGGAGGTCGATCCGGCGAGGACCGGGGACATGGGCGCTGTACAGGGCGCGGTCGGTGTCACGGAGGCCGCGGCGGGGCGGCGCTCCGGGCTCGCGCGGCTCGGCCGGGCCGTGGGCGGGCTGGCTTCCGCCGCGCTCGTCGCCGCGCTCGCGGGCTGCGCCAGCCCGGCGCTCGTGCCGAGCAGCCACGCCGCCGCGCCGGTCAGCGCCAGCGCGCCGGCCGACGCACGGGCAGGGGACCGGACGCCGGCGGCGGCGCCCGACGCGGTGTGGCCGGACAAGACGCGCTACCGCACCGTGGAGGTGCGAGGTCGCCGGATCTTCTACCGCGAGGCCGGGCGCCGCGATCGCCCCGTGCTGCTCCTGCTCCACGGCTTCCCGTCGTCGTCCCACGAGTACCGGGAGTTGATCCCGCTGCTGTCGGGCCGGTATCGCGTGGTGGCGCCGGACTACCCGGGATCGGGCTACAGCGATCGCCCCTCTCCGTCCGAGATCACGTACACGTTCGACTTCCTCGCGGAGCACATCACCGGCTTCACCGAGGCGCTCGGGCTCACGCGGTACGTGATCTACATGCATGATTTCGGCGGGCCGGTCGGGTTCCGTGTCGCCATGGCCCACCCCGAGCGGCTGCGCGGGCTCGTCGTGCAGAACGCCAACGCGTACGTCGAGGGTCTGTCCGAGGCGCTGCGGGAGGGCATCCGGCACGCCCACGAGGACCGGTCCCCGGCCACCGCCGCTGTCGTGGCCCAGCTCGTCAGCGCCGCGGGGGTCAAGGAAGAGCAATATCTCCGGCACGTGCCGGCGGCGCAGCGCGAGCGCGCGAGCCCCGATGCCTGGACCCACGATCTCGCCTTCCTGGCCACCCCGGAGGACCGCGCGATCCAGGTCCAGCTCCTCCAGGACTACCAGACGAACGTCAATGCCTATCCGTCATGGCAGGCGTTCCTGCGCGCCCGGAAGCCGCCGACCCTCATCGTGTGGGGGCGCAACGACGCGGATTTCATCAGCGCCGGCGCGAAGGCGTACCTCCGCGATCTGCCCGACGCGGAGCTCCACTTGCTCGACGCGGGGCACTTCGCCGTGGAGGAGCGGCCGGTCGAGATCGCCCAGCACATCACGCGCTTCATGGAGCGGCTCCCTCGCTGAGCCCGGTCGGCGTCGCGCCTTCCGCGCGCCGGCGCGGCTCGCCCGCCCGCCCGCGCGGCAGGGCGCCTCGCCTCGCCGCGGGGAAGGGGTTGCCATGATCGAGATATTCGAGGACGGTTGGTCCGAGGAAGGTTCGTTGGAGGTGCAGAATGAGTCAGGAAGCCGCCGTGTCCCGTCCACCGCTGCCGCCGTTCACCGCCGAGACCGCCGCCCAGAAGGCGCGCCTCGCCGAGGACGCCTGGAACAGCCGAGAGCCCGCGCGCGTGGCGCTGGCGTACACCGTCGATAGCCGCTGGCGCAACCGGGCGGAGTTCTTCGAGGGACGGGAGGCGATCGAGGCGTTCCTGCGCCGGAAATGGCAGCGGGAGCTCGATTACCGGTTGATCAAGGAGGTCTGGGCGTTCACGGGGGACCGGATCGCCGTGCGCTTCGTCTACGAGTGGCACGACGACAGCGGGAACTGGTACCGATCCCACGGCAATGAACAGTGGGAGTTCGACGCGCACGGGCTCATGCGGCGCCGCGAGGCGAGCATCAACGACGTGCGGATCGCGGCGGAAGAGCGGAAGTTCCGCTGGCCGCTCGGGAGGCGGCCGGACGATCACCCCGGGCTGAGCGAGCTCGGGCTGTAGCGGAGGAGCGCATGGAACCGCACGACGTGACCACGCGAGAGAGCCTCGGCTTCCATGCGCGCCCCGCGGCGATGACGTCCCGGGGAGGTCCTCAGGCGCGGTGGGCCGCGCCCGGGCGGCCCCGAGCGGCCGCACGCTCCGGGCGGCCCGGACCAGGACGTCCGCCATCTTACCACCCGCAGGTCCTGCCGCGGTTCTCCTGGTCGAGCCACTCCTTGAGCGGCGCGAAGTAGTCGAGCATCGCCGTCGCGTCCATCTGTCGGGAGCCGGTCACCACCTCGAGCGCCTCGGGCCACGGGCGGCTCCGCCCCATCTCCATCATCCTGCGGAGCTTCTCGCCGGCCCTCGCGCTGCCGTGGATCGTGCAGCGGTGGAGCGGCCCCCGGTACCCCGCTTCCTCGCAGAGCGCGCGGTGGATCTGGAACTGGAGGACGTGGGCGAGGAAGTACCGGATATAGGGGACGCTCGCCGCGACGTGGTACTTCGCGCCAGGGTCGAAGTCGGCCTCGGAGCGGGGCACCGGCGGGCGCACCCCCTGGTACCGCGCCCGGAGCTCCCACCAGGCCGCGTTGTACTCCGAAGGCGGGATCTCCCCCGAGAAGACCCCCCAGCGCCACCGGTCGACCAGGAGCCCGAACGGCAGGAAGGCCACCTTGTTGAGGGCGTCGCGCAGGAGGAGCGAGAGGTCGCTCGACGGCGGGGGCAGCTCGCTCACGAGCCCGATCCTCTGGAGATACTCCGACGTGACCGAGAGCCCGATCACGTCGCCGAGGGCCTCGTGGAACGCGGGGTTGGGGCTGTCGCGGTAGAGCAGCGGCCGCTGGTTGTACGCCCGCTGGTAGAAGTTGTGGCCGAGCTCGTGGTGGATGGTCTGGAAGTCGTCGGCCGTGATCTCGATGCACATCTTGATGCGCAGATCGTCCTCGTCATCGATGTTCCACGCGCTCGCGTGGCAGACGACGTCGCGATCGGCCGGCTTGACGAAGAGCGACCGCTCCCAGAACGTCGCGGGCAGCGGCTCGAACCCGAGCGAGACGAAGAACTGCTCGCCCGTCTTCACCATCTGGATCGGGGTGAACCCTTTCTCCTTGAGCACCGCGTCGAGGTCGTAGATCGGCGCGGCCTCCTCGGGCGCCACGAGATCGTAGAGGTTGCTCCAGTCCTGGGCCCACATGTCGCCGAGCAGATCGGCCCGGATCGGGCGCGCGTCGGGCACGACCTCCTCGCCGTACCTCGCGGCGAGCCGGCCGCGCACGTGGCAGTGGAGCGCGTCATAGAGCGGCTTGACCTGCGCCCAGAGGCGGTCGACCTCTCGCGGGAGCGCCCCCTCCGGCATCTCGTATTTCGCGCGCCAGGCGTCGCCGGTGTCCTTGAACCCGAGCTCGCGGGCGCCCTCGTTCGTCAGCGCCACGAGCCGCGTGAAATCGTCGCGCATGGGCGCAGAGACCGTGCGCCAGCCGACCCACGCGCGCTCCAGCTCCGCGGGATCTCGGCTCTTCGCCAGGATCCTGCTCAGCGCCTGGAGATCGAGGCACGCGCCGCCCGCAGGGCAGTACTTGCCCGCGCCGTACATCGCCTCGAGCTTCGACGACAGGGTCGAGAGCTCCCTCGTCCTCTTCGGATCCGCGGGGGCGTACAGGGTCAGGGACGTGCGCAGGAGATCGATCCGCCGCCCCACGTCGTATGGCAAGTCGAGGCCCGCGAAGCGCGTTGCTCGCTGCGCGTACCGGGTCATCGCCCCGAGCAGCTTCGCGCTCGCCGCGGCCGAGAGGATCTGGGTATCGAAGGTGATGTACGTCGACGCCACCCACGCGGCCCGGTTGTTGTCGGTGCTGAGCTCGTGGAGCTCCGACTCCGTCGCCTCGATGAAGCGCGCGGCCTCCTCGGCCGTCGGCGCCGGCTCGGCCGGCGGCCCTGGCGTCGCGGGCGAGGGGCGAGCGGGGGGCTCGGAGCAGGCCGCGAGCAGCGCGAGGGCAGCGCCGGGCAGGGCGACGACGATCACCGGATGGATTCGCATCATTTCCGCGGCTCCCGGATCGCGGGCATCTCCGGCGTGACATCGCGCCTCCCCCCGGATGACCTGATGTCATGGGGTGCGCCTCGGCGCCGCGATCCTCCAGGAGGCTCCTAAGGCCGCTCGCCGGCTCGAGCAACCGCCGTGGCGTCCGGCGGCCCGCCCTCGTCAGGCCGCGTCCTGCGCGCGAGGCGCGATGGGGCGCGGGCGCTCCCTGGCATCCATGGCAGGCGCGAACGCCGCGCGGAGGGCCCGAATCGCAGGAAGGGCTGCAATGCGCACGACGACGCAAGCGGTTGCGCGACGGAGCAAGCGAGAGGCGTCTCCGCTGCGCCTTCAGGGCGCGGCGGACATGGCGGGAATGCCCCGGTCAACCGCGCGGGCGGGTGACCGGATCAGGCGCCGCCGGGGCGCAAAGCCCGGATTCCGGGGCGCCCGGTCCGGCTCCTGGACTCCGCAGGATCGCGGCGGAGCGGCCGTGGGTGCGTGGCACGGCGCTTGATGACGTGCTGACAGGAGAGGACAGCATCGGGACTCGGCTGGATCCACGGCCGGTGATCCGACCGCGCGCCGCACGGCTGCGGCGACCGACGACCGGGCTGCGCCTCGGTCCGCCGGACCGGAAAGGAGGTCTACCTGATGGTTCCACTTCCGTGAGGATTCCACGTTCGTGATGGATCACCCCGGCGTCCGGGCGATCGACGCTCCCCGTCGCCCGGACGCCTGGGGACATCCGCCCGCGGCCAGCGGCCGCGCTCTCCGTGAAGACGGGTCAGGGCACGATGGCCTGGAAATCGGGCCCCTGCGGCCCCCGGGTGAGGAGCACCGTCTCGGTCGGGGTCGCGAGGACGCGGAGCGGGGCTCCGGCGATCGTCTGTGCGCCGAGCAGCTCGAGCGTGTCGCTGTGGTGCTCGACCAGGGTGCCGGTCCCGTCGGGCGCGCTCCGGATCGTGACCAGGCTGCCGTCGTCGAGCCAGGCGGCGTCGTGGATCAGCGTGGGCAGCGAGCGCACGATGGTCAGCGTGGTGGCGTCGTAGAGGTTGCCGCTCCCGAGGAGCACGTGGCTGCCGTCGGGCGAGGGGCGGATCGGCGACGCGATCGCGTGGCCGCCGTGATAAGGGCTCTCGCCCTGGCCGGTGATGGCGCCGCTCGTCGTGTCGATCGACTCCCAGTACAGATCATTGGGCGAGAGGTTGTCGCCGAAGAAGTACATGCGACCGGCCGCGGGGCTGAAGGCGTACTCCCGGGAACGGTAATTCCAGTCGATGGCCGAGACCCTCTTTCCGCTGGGGAGGAAGGTGTGGTGCGTGGCCCACGAGCCCGAGGGCGTGGCCGCCAGGACGATGGACCCGGCGGTGGCGAGGCCGTGGGGCTGTGCCGGGAGCGTCGCGAAGGGCGCCTCGGCGACGCCCGCCGCGAGGTCGATCCGGGTGAGCGCGCCGGACTGGTAAGCGACGTAGAGGCGGTGATCCTCCGCGCTGTACGCGGCGAACAGCGCGCCCGGGTCGTCGAGCAGGATCGGGTTCAGGTGGTCGTCCTCGGCGAGCGACCAGCGGAAGATCCGGTCGTGCTCCTTGCTGAAGAGATACACGACGTCATCGGCGCCGAGCATCACCTGATCCGGGACGTAGGCGGGGACGCTGCCCGCGATGTCGCAGGCGCCCGGGTCGCCCGCGAGCGCGTGCTCCGGGAGCTGGCAGGCGGAGTCGAGCGGGAAGGCGTCGAGGACGAGGCCGGTGGTGCTGTCCGCCTGCGAGCGACCCGGATTCCAGGCGTCGGGGTAGCCGTCGCCGTCGGTGTCGGCGGACGCGGCGGGGTCCATCGGGAAGACGTCATCAAAGAAGGAGACGCCGTCGCCGTCGCCGTCGTCGGTGGGCACGTACTCGGAGAAGACAGGCCGCGTCCCCGGATCGGTGACGACGACCACCGCACCCGGCGGTGACAAGACGCGGAGCGGCGCGCCCGAGAAGCGCCGGTAGTTGACGAGCTGGAAGGTCTCACCGCGCTCCTCCCACTGCTCGAGGAGCGTGTCGCCCGCGTCGGCGCGGAGGGTGATGAGCGTGCCGTCGGGCAGCCACGCGGCGTCGCTCGGGGCGATGGGGAGCGAGCTCGTGACCTCGAGGGTCGCCCCGTCGTAGAGATCGCCCGAGCCGAGCAGGACGTAGCTCCCGTCGACCGACGGGCGGATGGGCAGCGCGATGGAGAAGTCGCCGTGATAGGGGCTCTCGCCCTGGCCGGTGATGGCGCCGCTCGCGGCGTCGATCGACTCCCAGTGCAGGTCGTTGGGAGACGTGCCGTCGCGGAAGAAGTACATGCGGCCGGCCGCGGGGCTATAGACGTACTCCCGGGAGTAGCGGTTCAGATCGACCGCCGAGACCCTCTCCCCGCTGGGGAGGAAGGTGTAGTGCGTGGCCCAGGAGCCCGAGCGAGTGGCCGCCAGGACGATGGCGCCGGCGGTGGCGAGGCCGCCGGGCTGTGTCGGGAGCGTCGCGAAGGGCGCCTCGGCGGCCCCCACCGCGAGGTCGATCCGGGTGAGCGCGCCGGACCGATAGGCGACGTACAGGCGGTGATCCTCCGCGCCGTAGGCGACGTACAGCGCGTCCGGGCCGCCGAGCACGATGGGGTTCAGGTGGGTCTCTTCGGCGAGCGACCAGCGGAAGATCCGGTCGTGCGCCTTGCTGAGGAGATACACGACGTCATCGGCGCCGAGGATCACCTGATCCGGGAGATAGTCCGGAATACCGTTCGCGATATCGCAGGCGCCCGGGTCGCCCGCGAGCGCGTGCTCCGGGAGCTGGCAGGCGGAGTCGAGCGGGAAGGCGTCGAGGACGAGGCCGGTGGCGCTGTCCGCCTGCGAGCGGCCCGGATTCCAGGCGTCGGGGTACCCATCGCCGTCGGTGTCGGCCGACGCTGCCGGATCCAGCGGGAAGGCGTCGTCGAGGAAGGAGACGCCGTCGCCGTCGCCGTCGTCGGTGAGGGTGTAGTCGTTGAAGACGGGCCGCGAGCCATCGCTGGTGATCACGACCACCGCACCCGGCCGCGGCAAGACGCGGATCGGCTGCCCGGAGAAGCGCTGGACGTTGGCCGTCACAAAGACCTCGCTGCTCTGCGCCCACTGCTCGAGGAGCGTGTCGCCCGCGTCGGCGCGGAGGGTGATGAGCGTGCCGTCGGGCAGCCATGCGGCGTCGCTCGGGGCGATGGGGAGCGAGCCTGTGACCTCCAGCGAGTTCCCGTCGTAGAGATCGCCCGAGCCGAGCAGGACGTGGCGTCCGTCCACCGACGGGCGGATGGGCGGCAGGATCGAGAAGTCGCCGTGATAAGGGCTCTCGCCCTGGCCGGTGATGGCGCCGCTCGCGGTGTCGAGCGACTCCCAGTGCAGATCGTTGGGATAGATGTTGTCGCGGAAGAGGTACACGCGGCCTGTCGCGGAGCTGTAGGCGTACTCCCGGGAGTAGCGGTACATCTCGACGGCCGAGGCCCTCTCCCCGCTGGGGAGGAAGGTGTAGTGCGTGGCCCCCGAGCCCGAGGAGGTTGCCGTCAGGACGATGGGGCCGGCGGTGCCGAGGCCGCTGGGCTCTGCCGGGAGCACCGCGAAGGGCGCCTCGGCGACGCCCGCCGCGAGGTCGATCCGGGTGAGCGCGCCGGACTGGTAAGCGACGTAGAGGCGGTGATCCTCCGCGCCGTAGGCGGCGAACAGCGCGTCCGGGCCGAGCACGATGGGGTTGAGGTGGTCGTCTTCGTCGAGCGACCAGCGGAAGATCCGGTCGTGCGCCTTGCTGAAGAGATATACGACGTCGTCGTCGCCGAGCATCACCTGATCCGGGGTGTAGTCGGGGATGCCGCGGGCGATGTCGCAGGCGCCCGGATCGCCCGCGAGCCCGTGCTCCGGGAGCTGGCAGGCGGAGTCGAGCGGGAAGGCATCGAGGACCAGGCCCGTGACGCTGTCCGCCTGCGAGCGGCCCGGATTCCAGGCGTCGGGGTAGCCGTCGCGGTCGGTGTCGGCCGACGCCGCCGGGTCTGTCGGGAAGGCGTCGTCGAGGAAGGAGACGCCGTCGCCGTCGCCGTCGTCGGTGGGGGTGTACTCGTTGAAGGCGGGCCGCGAGCCCTCGCGGGTGATCACGATCACCTCATCTGCGCGCGGCAAGACGCGGATCGGTTGCCCGGCGAAGCGCTGGACGTTCGCCGTCACGAAGAGCTCGCCGCGCTGCGCCCACTGCTCGAGGAGCGTGTCGCCCGCGTCGGCGCGGAGGGTGATGAGCGTGCCGTCGGGCAGCCACGCGGCGTCGCTCGGGGCGATGGGGAGCGAGCTCGTGACCTCCAGCGAGGTCCCGTCGTAGAGATCGCCCGAGCCGAGCAGGACGTGGCGCCCGTCCACCGACGGGCGGATGGGCGGCGTGATGGAGAAGGCGCCGTGATAAGGGCTCTCGCCCTGGTCGGTGATGGCGCCGCTCGCGGTGTCGATCGACTCCCAGTGCAGGTCGTTGGGAGACGTGCCGTCGCGGAAGAAGTACATGCGGCCTGTCGCGGGGCTGTAGGCGAACTCCCGGGAGTCGCGGCTCCTCTCGACGGCCGAAGCCCGCTCCCCGCCGGGGAGGAAGGTGTAGTGCGTGACCCAGGAGCTCGCGGGAGATGTCGCCAGGACGATGGGGCCGGCGGTGGCGAGGCCGCGGGGCTGTGCCGGGAGCGTCGCGAAGGGCGCCTCGGCGACGCCCGCCGCGAGGTCGATCCGGGTGAGCGCGCCGGACTGGTAAGCGACGTAGAGGCGGTGATCCTCCGCGCCGTAGGCGGCGTACAGCGCGTCCGGGCCGCCGAGCACGATCGGGTTCAGGTGGTCGCCTTCGGCGAGCGACCAGCGGAAGATCCGGTCGTGCGCCTTGCTGAAGAGATATACGACGTCGTCGTCGCCGAGCATCACCTGATCCGGGGTGTAGTCGGGGATGCCGCGGGCGATGTCGCAGGCGCCCGGATCGCCCGCGAGCCCGTGCTCCGGGAGCTGGCAGGCGGAGTCGAGCGGGAAGGCATCGAGGACCAGGCCCGTGACGCTGTCCGCCTGCGAGCGGCCCGGGTCCCACGCGTCGGGGTAGCCGTCGCCGTCGGTGTCGACCGAGGCGGCCGGATCCAGCGGGAAGGCGTCGTCCGCGGAGGGGTCGCCGCACGGCTGCGTGACGTACACGTCATCGATGTTCCACGAGCCGACCGTGTAGGTGCCGCGCACGACCTCGAAGCCGAAGCGCACGCGCATCGCCGCGTTCTTGTAGGGCGTGAGGTCGTGGGTGATGAGCGCCCACGAGGTGTCGCTGATCCTCTGGGAACCGGCGTTCGTCCAGAGGGGCACCCAGCTCGCGCCGTCGAAGACCTCGACCGTGTTGCGCATCAACGACGGGGACTCGGAGTTGAGCCAGCGATAGAAGCTCAGGGTGACGTTGCCCGACGCGCCCGAGGTGTCGAACGGCGGGCTCTCCAGGTAGTAGAGCCCGTGCGGCCCGCGCGAGGCATTGCCGCCGAGGACGACGCCCGCGACGCCGTTGTCGTTCGAGGGGGTGTGATCCTCGGCGGGATCCGCCCCGAAGGTGCCGCCGGACGAGGCGGCCGCGGGCCCGATCTGCCACTCGGGCCCGAGCGTCCAGCCCTGCGCGTTGTCGGAGAAGTTCTCCCTGAAGAGGATCGGCGCGCAGGTGTCGCACGGGGCGCACGCGCTGCCGCCGCAATCGACGTCGGTCTCATCCCCGTTCTGGATGCCGTCGTCGCACGTGACATAGCAGAGGTCGAGCTTCGGCCGCCGCTCGGTCTGCGCCTTCTCGCTGCTGTCGAGCTCGGTCCTCTCCGCCGGATCCTCCTCGAGGAGGACGCCGTGGTTCTCGGCCTCGCCGCTCACCCACGCGCGCGCGAGCTCCGTGAGGTCGGAGGACCGGAAGCCCGAGCCCCCGCCGGCGGTGAACGACGCCGCGACCGCGGGATCGAACGCGTCCGCGGCGCTCGACCAGGTCACCGTCGGCTCCTCCCAGGCGCTCGTGACCCGGTGGACGCGGACCGTGCTGTCGGTCGTCCTGTAGATCTGGTGGAGCGACAGGCTCGCCGACACGACCGAGGCGCCCGCGGGGACGCCGGACAGATCGAACCGGAGCAGGCTCCGCCGGTTTCCACCTTCCGCGCTGCTCCCCGTGGCGAGGGTCGAGCTCGCGCCGTCGTTCCAGCTGGGCGCGTTCTGCCAGAGCACGGCGTCGGCGACGCCCGCCGGTCCGGCGCCGCGCTGGACCGTGAGGCACACCTGTCCGTCGGTCGGGAGGGCCTGCGCGACGTGACCCACGCCTTCGACCCCCTCCACGCGCGCGTCGTCGGCGTCGGCGCCGCAGCCAGCCACCAGGGCGCTCGCCACGCCGAGGCATGCGGCCTTGAAGACCTTTCTTGTCCTTCTTCTCATCCAGACGTTCTCCTTGACTGCCGTCGTCGTGGGCCGCGCCCGACCTCGCCGGCGCGCGGCCGTGGTCGGGCGGACCCGCGGCCCTGCGCGCCGGCGCGAGGCGAGGCGTGGCGTGAAGCAATGCAAAACCCCAGATCCGATCGGAATGCGGCGGTGCATTGCCATTGCGCCGGTCGACGCGGCAGGCACACCGCCGCACGGCCCTGTGCAAGCGATAGACCAAAGGGCGCCGTGCGCGGCTCAGGGCCCTTGGCGTGGCGCCCGCGCTGCCGCGGGCGGGCCGCTCGCCGAGGATCTCGGGCACCGCGCTTCTCGATCTGTGCCAGCGTGTCCGTGAGCACGAGCGGCCGGCCGCTGGCCGGCCGGTGGCCGATCACCGCCGGGTCCAGGGACGGCCAGGCAGATGGATTGATGGCCTGTCCGTCAGGACAGGGCACCCGGGCACTCACGTGCTGGTGGCCGGCGGCGGGATCGACAGCCGGCCGGCAGGAGGGCCTCCCTGCATGACCCCCGGGGGAGGCGCGTTCGACGCGGACGGGACATTCGCCCGGCCCGTCGTCACGGCGCCTCCGTGACATTGTCCCTGTGACATGTCACGGAGGCGCCGTGACATGTCCCTGTGACATGTCACGGCGCCATCGCTACATCCGGCGCCCGCGTCGCGCCGGGCCTGATCACCTCCGAGGCGGACGTCGACGCGGTGCTGCGCGCGGTCCGCGCGCTGGCCTGAGGCGCGCCGCGGACCGGCCGTCGCGCCTCGGGCGTCAGTCGGCGGCCACGAGCCGCCACGCCTGCGCCTCGCCGCCGTCGCCCGCCCGCTGCTCGATGACGGCGGCGTCCTCGGTCGAGCCCGCGCGCACCGTGACCAGCTTGCCGCTCTCCTTGTTCCGGATCTGGACGTGACCGCCGCCGAGGTCGATGAACAGCCACGCCTGGTTGTCCCCGTCGTTGTTCGTCCACTGCTTCAGGGCGATCCCGTCGTCGGTCGCGTGATCGGGGACGTCCAGCACCTTGCCGCTGCCGACGTTGGTCAGCCGGAAGTAGCCCGCCCCGTTGTAGTTGAGGCGCCACCTCTGGTTGTCTCCGCCGTTGTCCGCGTACTGGACGACCGACGCGCCGTCGTCGGTCGCGCCGTTCATGACCTCCATCACCTTGCCGCTCTTCCTGTTCACGAGCTTGAACGTGTGCGTCGCCCCGGTGATCGTGCCGGCCGCCGCGTCGATGGTCAGCGTGTTGTTCCAGCTCATGCTCATCGTCCTGTCGGAGGGGAACGAGAGCGGCTGCCAGACATAGGTCGAGCGGTTGACGGGCTCGCCCCAGGCCCCCGCCCAGCGATCTCCCATGTAGAGGTAGGCGGTCCCCGCGCTGCCCTGGACCGGGAGCACGTACGTGGACTGCGAGTGGAACGTCGTGCCGTCGCCGATGTTCGTCATCTCCGACCAGCCCCTGTCGATGGCGGTGGAGGTCGCGTACTTCGCCTGGTTGGGCGACCAGCCCGTCGCCCCGGAGGTCAGCAGGAAATAGACCCCGTTCCGCTTGAACAGCGCCGGCGCCTCCCGGTGTCCACCCTTGAAGAGCACGGCGGCGAGGCGGGCGATGGACAGGTAATCGGGGGTCAGCTCGTAGAGGTTGAGATCGTAGTTCTCGTTCGAGGCGGAGATGAAATAGGCCTTCTTGTCCGTGTCGACGAAGAGCCCGCAGTCGCGGGACATGTACCCGGGCTTGTCGTGATCGACCACGCCGGTCCCGGCGAGCGGCCGGAAGCTGCCGTGGTACGTGTAATCGCCGTCCACGGTGCTCGAGCTCGCGACGGCGGCCCGGGCCTCGCCGTAGTGCCTCCCGTTCTCCCAGTGCATCCACATCACGTACCGGCCCGTGGACTCGTTGTAGACGACCTTCGGGCGCTCGATGTTGGCCGGGTCGAGGTCGGGGTCCGAGTCCATGGTCAGGACGTGATTCCTGAACTCCCAGGTCCGCAGATCGGTCGAGCGGTAGCTCGACACGGCGTAGAAGGTCCCGTTCGGGTTCCGGTTCTCCCCGAACCAGTAGTAGTAGGGCCCCACCTTGATCATCCCACCCCCGTGCGCCTGGATGGGATTGCCCGCGGTGTCGGCCCACTGGATGCCGTTGATGATGTCCCCCGGCGTCGCGGGCTGCTCCGGAGACCCGCCCTGACCGGGCTCCGACCCGCCGCCTCCCGTCCCGGCGCCCGGGGTCCCGCCGCTCCCCGTCCCGGCGCCCGGAGCCCCGCCGCCTCCCGTCCCGGCGCCCGGGGCCGGCCCGGTGCCGGTCCCCGCGCCCGGAGCCCCGCCGCCCGCGACCCCGGCCCCCGGAGCGCCGCCCTGACCGGGCTCCGGTCCTCCGGTGGCCTCGGTCCCCGGAGCCCCGCCGTCGCCGGGCTCCGGTCCCCCGGGATCCTGGAGCGGGTCGCCGGCGCAGGACGCGAGGCCGAGCGTGAGGGCCAGCACACGAGAGACCGGGAGCAAGCGGGAACGACGCATGATTTCCTCCAGAGAGAGCATGGGCTCCACGGACCTGCAGGGGTCCAGACCGCATCGTGGCCGAAACGAGCGCCCGCTTCATTCCGCCGGTCGGTCGGGGCCGCGCCCGGCGGAGAAGCGCAGGACGGGCGATGAATGCGGAGGCCGAACGAGGGCTGTTACCGGGACGGTGTTCCCGTGAAGGTGTTCCTGTACACGCTGAACGACCCCTCCGGCCAGGGGAGGTGATCAGGCAAGCCAAACACTTCGGCGATTGTCAAGACGTTCCCGTGGTTTCAGTGCAGTTGTGATGATTCGTTGTCGTGCGAATGGTTGTGCTCGCTTGAGCGGCGGCGCTCCGGGGGCCGCGCGCGGAATGCTCGGTCGACGTCTTCCGGCTGGAGCGGATCCGTGCCAGCGTCGCCTTGACGCAACGCGACCGGCGGCGTGAGTCGTTGATGGCGAGCCATGGAGATTCGAGCATGAACGATCGATCCGACAACCTAGATGTGACGTGCCGTCCGAGCCCTTGCCGGCGGCCCGGAACCTGGTGCGTAATTCGGCGATCCACGGGCCACCGGCCCTGGGTCGCCTTGGCCTTGCTCGTGGGGCTGGGCGTGGGCCCGGCGGCCTGCGGCGGCGTCACCACGTTCGAAGGGGGGAGGGCGCTCAGCGTCGTGGGTGAGCCGCCCGCGCCGCCTCCGCCCCCGCCCGAGAAGAAGCGCGTGGAGGTGACCGAGGAGAAGATCGTCATCAACGAGAAGATCCAGTTCGACCTCGACAAGGCGACGATCCGTGCGGAGTCGCACAGCCTCCTGAACGAGGTCGTGGACACGATCAAGAAGCACGCGCACATCAAGAAGATCGCCATCGAGGGGCACGCGAGCGCCGAGGGCTCGGACGAGCACAACCTGGACCTCTCCGACCGCCGCGCGAAGGCGGTGATGCAGTACCTCGTCGAGCACGGGATCCCTGCCGGCATGCTCACCGCGAAGGGGTTCGGGAAATCGAAGCCCATCGCGGACAACGACACGGAGGAGGGGCGCGAGAAGAACCGCCGGGTCGAGTTCAACATCGTGGAGCAGGACACCGCGGCGAAGACCGCGGAGGGCGGGCAGTGATGCTGGTGCGGGGCCGATCGGATGGCGGCGCTCCCCGCAAGGAGGCGAGCATGAGGCAGTTGCTCTTGGGTCTTTTCGTGATGTCGCTGGCGAGCGCGTCCACAGGCTGCTCCTTCGCGGTGAGGAGCCCCGAGATGTACCGGGATGACACGGCGGCGCTGCTCGAGACGAGGAACGAGCAGATCAAGGCGTGCTACGACGCGGAGCTGGCGAGGAACCCCGGCGCGCAGGGCAAGGTCACCGTGGAGTTCCTCGTGCTCGAGGACAGCGGGCGCATCACTCAGGTCGTGGTCGATCCGGCGGGGACCACCGCCTCGGAGGAGGTGGCGAACTGCGTGGTGAGCTCGATCGACGGGCTCGTCCTGACCCCGCCGGACGAGAAGAAGGGGAAGGCGAAGTTCGTGTGGGAGTTCACGGTGGGGGCTCCGAAGGTGGCGAGCGCGAGCTGAAAAGCGGCCTCCTCGTCGCCGGCCGAGAGGACGGCCCGCGGTCCCGCCACGGCGACCCGGGCTCCGAGCAGCGATGACGGGGGCCCTGCGTTGCAGCTCCCGTCTTGCGTTGCGCGGTCCCGTCTTGCGTTTCGCGCTCCCGTCTTGCGTTTCGCGCTCCCGTCTCCCGTCTCCCGTCTTCCCTCTCCCGTCGTCCGTCCTCGTCTGGCCTCCTCGTGCGCGTGCGCGCTCATCCCGTGCTCGTCCTCGTACGCGATCTCGTTGGGCACCCGCGCGACCACGAGTTCACGGACGGAGACAGAAGCGGATGATGAGAGACGTGGAGGGGATGAGCGCGCACGCGCACGCGCACGAGGAGGTAAGACGGGAGACGGGAGACGGGAGACGGGAGACGGGGGACGGGAGACGGGGGACGGGGGACGGAAGAGGGAAGACGGAAGAGGGGAGGCGGAGGGGAGGCGGAAGCCTCGCCGCCACCATCATGGGGATCCCGCCATTCGCCGGGAGGGAACCGTCGTCTCCCGCCTCACCTCCCGACGATCCAGTAGTGGAACGCGTGAAATCCCTTTCCCCTCCTCAGCGCGACCTCGACGGGAAAACTCCCCTTCAGCCGCTCCGCAGGGAGGGGTAACGCGCGCTCCACCCACGGCCCCGCCGGAACATCGATCGTCCCGACCTCCTCGCCCGCCACCGAGACCGCGAGCTCGGCCTCCTCCTCGGCGGCCACCCGGAGCACGAGGCGAGCCTCCTCGGCCGGGTCGGCGTGCGCGACGAAGCGATCGACCCGGCGATGATGGCGCCCGCCATCGGCGATCACCGGCCGCGTGAGATCGAGCTCGCCCGGCGCGCTGCTCTCCGGCGCGGGCCCCCACACCGCGTGATTGCTCTGGTCC
Organism: Sorangium sp. So ce1036; assembly: GCF_051369805.1. Lineage (NCBI taxonomy): Bacteria > Pseudomonadati > Myxococcota > Polyangiales > Polyangiaceae > Sorangium > Sorangium sp. So ce1036. Next base: position 8,622,171 of record NZ_JBBMOX010000001.1, on the reverse strand, counting down.
GCGAGCGGCCCCGGCCGGTACGCGTGCGCCGACTCGGAGTCGAGATCCGAGACGTCCAGCGCGTCGAGGACCCGCTCGCCAGGCACGGCCCGCACGGGCAGCGCCCCCGTGCCGAGGAGATCCCAGCGCGCCTCGTACGCCACCATCGTGGTGCCGCCGAGGATCGCCTGGTCCACGACCGTCGCCTCGACGAGCGCGCTGCCCAGCACCGGCGCGCACGCCATCCAGTGCGGGTAGACGATGAAATGCGTCGGCCTCCGCTCGGCTGGCAGCTCCTCGTAATGCTCGAACCGGGAGCCCGGCCCCGCCACCCAGTAGCGCGCCTCGCCCTCGGTCGTCAGCCCGACGACGTCGAACGTCCTCCGCCCGCTGAAGTACGCGAGCGCGCCCGTGTCGTTCACGCCGATCCTGGCGTCCCGAGGCAGGTGCTCCGCCGCCCAGCGACCCAGCCAGACCTGCTGCCGATCGATGGCCCGGGCCGACCTGGCGAGGTCGTCGATGGCCCAGGAGAGCCGCCCGGCCAGCGCGCCCGCGAACGCGCCGGCGATGAGCGGCGTCACGTGATGCAGCGAGCGCCGGAGCCGCCGGGCGATGTCGCCGAGCTCGCGCGCGAGGCACGCGGCCATGACGATCCAGGCCGGCGCGAACGGCCAGACGTACCGCACGCGGTTCCAGAGGAAGCTCAGGTACGTGCAAGGGAGCAGCGTGCCGAGCGCGAGGGCGGCCACGACCGCGGCATGCACGGGGCGGCCCCTCCGGCGCGCCGCCACGACGAGCGCGACCGCGCCGAGCGCGAGGACGACCCCCGAGCCCTCGGGGAGGAACACCGCGGTCCACTGACCGCCGTCGAGGACGTCGGTCACGAGCAGCCGGACGTTGTCGAGGAGCGCCGCCCGGAGCGTCGCGCCGTCGTAGTTGGGGTTGCCGATCAGCCATTTCACGGCGGTCGTCGACGAGGTCGGGTGCCCCGCGAGCCGCTGATTCAGGGCCGGGACCACGAGCGGGCCGAGGAGCGGCACCAGCGCGAGCAGGCGCCCGGCGTGGGCGCGCGCGGCGGCGAGGCCGCGGGAGAGCCCGGCGTGGGCGCGCGCGGCGGCGAGGCCGCGGGAGGGCCCGGCGCCGGGAGCCGGACGTCGCGCGGAGGCCGCGAGCGCGAGCGCGGCGATCAGCGACGCGAGCGCGCCTTCCGGGCGGAGCAGGGGCGCCGCGAAGCCGCAGAGCGCGAGCCCGCGGGCCGTGGAGGCGGCGTCGGGCCGCGCGGCGGCAGGCGCGCCGCCGTCCGGCGCGGCCGCCGGCTCGTCCGCGGCGGGATCCTCGGGCGCCGGCTCGCAGAGGGCGGCCGCCAGGCGCGCCGTGCGGGTGAGGATCCAGGCGAACGCGACCGTCTCCATCCCGCTCCAGGCGAACCACGCGAACGCGGCGAACGCGGCGCACATGGCGCCGGCCCCGGCCGCCGCCGCACGCCCGGCGAGCGGGCGCGCGAGGCGCGCCGTCTCGACGGCGAGGGCCGCGTGAAAGACGACGCCGAGCCCCCAGACGGCATGGACGAGCGAGAGATCGCGCAGGCCGAGCGCGTGGAACGGGGCGAGCAGCACCGGCCAGAGCAGGCTGGTGGCCCCGGTCGAGTACCCCTCGCCGGCGACGAAGCTGAAGAAGCCGCCCTCCGCGAGCCGCCGCGCGTACTGCAGGTGAATGAAGGCATCGTCGAGCGGCAGCGCCGGACGCCCGGCCTCGGCGAGGACGGCCCGGATGCACAGCGCGCCGATCACGCCGCTCGCGACCAGCGCGGGCGCGTAGGGGAGGGCCCGGGCGCCGAGCGCGTGTAGCCAGGCGGGAAACTTCCAGGCATGGAGCGGGCCGGCGGGCGCGGGCGGCGCGCTCGGCAGAGCTGATGCGCCGCGCTCTGACGCCGGCGTCTCCGCGGCGCCGCGCTGCGGCGCCGGCGTGCCTGCTGCGCCGCGCTCTGACGCCGGCGTCTCTGCGGCGCCGCGCTGCGGCGCCGGATGCGCTGCGCCGTGATCGCCTTCCGCCATGGGCCCCGACGAATAGCATCACCCCGCCCGGGAGCCGCGATTTCCCGCGCGTGCGCCGCCGGCTTTTGGTAGAGCGCCCGGGCTCCATGGTCTTCCAGCCGCGCCCGAACCACCCCTACGCCAACGCACCCCGCTTCCCCGACGGCGACGACGTCTTCATCGACGATCTGCTCCCGGGCGCCGGCCCGGTGGAGATCGAGATCGGCCCCGGCCGCGGCGGCTTCCTCTTCGAGCGCGCGGCGGCGAGCCCCGAGGCGCGGCTGCTCGGCCTGGAGATCCGCCTGAAGTGGGCGGCGATCGTCGACGAGCGCCTGCGCCAGCGCGGCCTCGGCGGCCGGGTGCGGGCCCTCAACGCCGACGCGCGCGAGGCGCTCGCGCGGCTCCGGCCCGAGGCGTCGATCGCGCGGTTCTTCCTGCACTTCCCCGACCCGTGGTGGAAGAAGCGCCACGCGAAGCGCCTCGTGATGGGCCCCGCGCTGCTCGACAGCCTCGCGCGGCTGCTCGTGGACGGCGGCGAGATCTTCGTGCAGACCGACGTCGAGGAGCGCGCCGCGCTCTACGCCGAGCAGCTCGGCGCGCACCCGGCGCTCGAGCCCGCCGGCGACGCGCCCGGCTCGCCGCACCTCCTCGAGAACCCCTACGGCGCCAGGAGCCCCCGCGAGCACCACGCGATCGCCGACGGCCTGCCCGTGAGCCGGCTGCGCTACCGGCGGCGACCCCGCGCGGCCGGCGGCGGCGCGCCGCCGCACGGCTAGCGCCCCGGGGCGGCGTTCCCCCGGCGCGCGCGCCGGTTCGGCGCTGCCAGCCGCTGCGCAGGCGCGCCCCGAGGCGGCGTTCCCCCGGCGCGCGCGCCGGTTCAGCGTTGCCAGCCGCTGCGCAGGCGCGCCCCGAGCAGCTCGAGCTGCTCCACCGCGGGCCGCGCCAGGCGCGCGCGCCCGTCCGCGTCCCTGGGCCGCGGGGCGCTCCGGGCGGGCGCCCTCCGCTTGCGGCCGTCCAGCGCGCGCGGGAGGAGCTCCTCGCGGAGCGCCACGAGCTCGCGCGCCGGCAGGGTGCTCGTGTCGGTCACGAGCCGCGCTCCGTCACGGTAGCCGGTCCACACCGTGTAGCCGTCCCGCGTGACCTGGATCCCGAACCTCGGGCCATAGTCCGTGATCTCGTAGCTGCGGCCGAAGGCCAGAAAGCTCCACTTCTCCATCGCGACCGTCTCGCGATTGTCCGCCGCGGCGCTCCGACCGGCCAAGAAAGCGAGGCCCCCGAGGCGCTCGCCACGGCGTCGCCGCCGTGGCGGCAGGGATGCCAATGCTCCCTCCGCGCCACGATCCGCCGGATCGGCGCGCCGCGCGGCGCCTCAGGGGCTGCGCCTCTGACCTTCCTGGAGCTCGACGTTGGATCCTCTTGCTCGCCATCATCACCGTATACGGAGCTCCGACCCAGGCGTCTGACGTCTCTTTGCGGGCGCCGCCAGATCCGGAAAGGTGAGGAGCCCGCGGCGGATGTAGATGATCCGTGGAGCGCGACGGGAGGTCGCGGGGCGCGATGGTGGGGCCGACAACCCGGTTCAGCGCGCGGCGACAACCCGGTTCAGCGCGCGGCGTCCGCCGGGAGCGCGGGCAGCCACATGCGGACGGTCGTCCCCTTGCCGGGCTCGCTCTCGACACGGATGCTGCCGCTGCTCTCGTTGATGAACCGCTGCGTCAGCGCGAGCCCGAGGCCGGTGCCCTGCCCGGGCGGCTTGGTGGTGAAGAACGGCTCGAAGATGCGGTTCAGGTCCTCGGCGCGGATGCCGCAGCCGGCGTCGCGCACGTCGATCTCCACGCCCTTCACCTCCCCGCGGGGGAGCGGGCGGGCTTCGACCAGGATCGACCGGCCCGGGGGGCTGGCGTCGAGCGCGTTGCCGATCACGTTGAGCAAGGCGGAGTCGAGCTGCGTGGGGTTCGCGAGCACGGTGGGCAGCGCCGCGGCGGCGCCGTGCGCCTCGATATGGACCCTGCGCTCGCGCGCCCGCGGCCACGAGAGATCGAGCGCGCGGCGGAGCGCGGCGCGGACGTCGCACGGCTCCCGGCCGATCGGCTTGCCGCGCGCGTACTCGAGCAGCGCGCGCACGAGCTCCGAGCAGCGGAGCGCCTGGCGCTCGATGGTGGCGAGGGCTTTCAGGATCGCGGCCTCGTCGGGCAGGCCGTGCCCCTTTTGTTGCCGCCTGAGGAGGTGCTGGGCGTTCATCAGGATGGCGGAGACCGGGTTGTTCATCTCGTGCGACAGCCCCGCGACGAGCGTCCCTATCGCCGCCATCTTGCCCGCCTGGACGAGCTCCTCCTGCGTCTCCGCGAGCTGCTTCAGGGTCGCCTCGAGCTCGCGGCGCTTCGCGGCCAGCTCCAGGTAGACGCGGTGCAGGCGCGCGGCCGCCCGGACCCGCGCCCTGAGCTCCAGCGGATCGAACGGCTTGCTCAGGTAATCGTCGGCGCCGACGTCGAGGCCCCCCACCGCCTCGGCGCGGCCCGCCCTGGCCGTGAGCAAGAGGACCGGGACGTCCCGGAGCTCCGGATCCTGCTTGAGCCGCCTGACCAGCTCGAAGCCATCCATCTCCGGCATCATCACGTCCGACACGATGACATCGGGCCGCGCCGCCCGGATCGACTCGAGCGCTTCCAGGCCGTTCGCCGCCAGCGCGACGTCGTGCTCGGCCGACAGGAGGTTGTCGAGGTAGGATTGCATGTCGGGGTTGTCCTCCACCACGAGCACGCGCGCCGCGGCGTCGCCCGCCCCCCGGCCGGCGCGGCCCGCGCGCGGGACGTGCGGCGCGGGCCGCGCGAGATCGGCCGCCCGGGCGGCCGAGCCCGGCGCGCTCGGCGGCTCCGGCGAGCGCTCCGGCCGCGGGGAGGCCAGGCGGTCCGCGGCGCGCGGGAGCCGCACGACGAAGCGGGCGCCGGCGCCCGGCTCGCTCTCCACGCCGACGGTGCCTCCCATGAGCTCCGCGAGCTCCTTGGCCAGGGACAGCCCGATCCCGGTCCCCTCGTGCTTGCGGGTCGCGGACGCGTCGATCTGCTGGAACCTCTGGAACAGGAGGTGCCGCTTGTCCGCCGGGATGCCCGGGCCGGTGTCCTCGACCGCGAGCTCGAACGCGCCGTCGCGCGCCCGCAGGGCGACCGTGACCCGCCCCCCCTGCGGGGTGAACTTCAGCGCGTTGCTCAGGAGGTTGAGCGCGATCTTCTCGAACTTGCGCCGGTCGAGGGGGACCGCCTGCAGCGCGCGATCCACCTCGGCCGAGAGCCGGATCCCGCCGCGCTCCGCCGCCGGCCTGGCCTCCTCCACCATGTCGGAGACGAGCTCCCCCACGTCGACGGCCTCCCAGTCGACTTGCATCTTGCCGGCCTCGATCTTCTGGTAATCGAGGACATCGTCGACCAGCCGGCGGAGCCGCCGCCCGCTGCGCTGGATGCGCTCGAGGTCCGCCCGCACCCGCGGCGAGAGCGGCTCATCCGGGTTCGACAGGAGCGACTGGAGGGGCCCTGTGATCAGCGAGAGCGGCGTCCTCAGCTCGTGGCTCATCACGGTGAGGAACTCGCCCTTGGCGCGCGCGGCGGCGTCCGCGGCCTCCTTGGCCCTCTGGAGGTCGAGCTCCATCTGCTTGCGCTCGGTGATGTCGGCGTAGATCCCGAGGAGCCCGGTCACGTCGCCGCGCTCGTCGCGGATGGGCACCTTGCTGGTGAGCAGCACCCGGCGCTGGCCGTCCGGGCGGAGCAGCGGCTCCTCGATGTCGAGGATCGGCGCGCCGCGGTCCATGACCTCCCGGTCGACGCGCACGAAGCCCTCCACCTCCTCGCGCCTGCCCCAGACGTCGAAATCGGTCCTGCCGACGAGGTTCTCCAGGATCCGGGTGTTCGTGTCATTGAGGAAGTTCTGGTTTCCCCCGAGGAACCTGCCCTGCCTGTCTTTCCAGAAGATCGCGTGAGGGACATTGGCGATCACGTACTTGAGCACGGCCTGCTGCTGGTTGAGGGCGTCCAGCGCCTGCTTGCTCGCGGTGATGTCGGTGGCGATGCCGATGACGCCGGTGATCTTGCCGCCCGGCTCGCGGAGCGGCGCGCAGCGCGCCTCCAGCCAGGTCCCGTGCAGCTCGCCCACGGCGGTCACGGTCTCTCCGCCGAGCGCGCGGCGGACGCTGCCCGTGAGCCACGGGTGGGCGCGATAGATCTCGAAGACCGACTCGCCCACGTTCTCGTGCCGCCTGAGGCCCAGCGCCTCGAGCCCGCGCCCCTCGGACAGGGTGATGACCCCCCGCTCGTCCATGGAGAAGACCAGGATCGGCGCGTGGGTGAGCACGGCGTGGAGCCGCGCCTGGAGGTCGGCCGGCATCGCCGCTCGGAGGGCCCGGGCCCGCTTGACACGCGTCCGGTGGACCGGCGCGAGCTTCGCGAGCTTGCTGGTACCGACGGAGCGGCGGTGAGGACGTCGCATATCGTACCTCGCGAGCATAGGACGAGCGCGCCATGCATCAAAGCGTTCACGGCGGTCGTGCTCCGCCGCCGGTCGCACGATGGTGTGGACAGCACGCGGACAGGCAGGACGCAGCGGAGCGGGTCGCCTCGGCCATGAACCGTGGCAGACGGGCGCGACCGAGGCTGTCCTGGACAGTGATCGTTGCTGGACTGAGGTGCGGAAGAGGCCGCTCCGCGCCTGTCGGGGCTCACGGCCATTGCGTGGCGAGGGGGAAGGAGGGTATGAGCCGGCCTCCGGGGCGACGAGGTGGCGTGTTGCGCGCCATCCCCGCGGCCCGTTGCGCTCGCCGACGCGCGGTGCGAACGTCCCGCCATGCGGGTGCTGATCGCCGGGGGTGGGATCGGGGGGCTGACCACGGCGCTGAGCCTGCACGCGGCGGGCATCGAGGCGCAGGTCGTCGAGGCCGCGCGCGAGATCCTGCCGCTCGGGGTCGGCATCAACCTCCTCCCGCACGCCGTGCGAGAGCTGACCGAGCTCGGCCTCGCGGACGAGCTCGCGGCGACAGGGGTCCCGACGGCCGAGCTCGTGTACCACGACCGGTTCGGCAACCGGATCTGGGGCGAGCCGCGGGGCATCGCGGCCGGCTACCGCTGGCCTCAGGTCTCGATCCACCGCGGCGAGCTCCAGGCGCTGTTGCTCGCGGCGGTGCGGCGGCGCCTGGGCGCCTCCAGCGTGCGCACCGGGCTCGCGGTGGAGCGCCACGAGCAGACCGGCGGCCTGGTGCGGGTCGCGCTGCGGGACCGCGCGAGCGGCGCGATCGAGGAGGTCGTCGCGGACGTCCTCGTCGGCGCCGACGGCATCCATTCGACGGTCCGCGCGGCGCTCCACCCCGGGGAGGGGCCGCCGCGGTGGAATGGCATCCAGATGTGGCGCGGCGTGACCGAGGCCGCGCCTTTCCTCACGGGGCGCAGCATGATCATGGCGGGGAGCAACCTGACAGCCAAGTTCGTCGCCTATCCGATCTCCCGCGACGCGGAGCTCCGCGGCCGGGCGGCGATCAACTGGGTGGCGGAGGTGCGCGTGGGGGAGGGGGCGAGCGTCGCGCCCGAGAGCTGGACCCGGCGGGGGCGGGCGGAGGACGTGCTGCCGCACTTCGCCGCGTGGCGGTTCCCGTGGCTCGATGTCCCCGCGCTCATCGCCGGCGCGCCGGCGATCTATGAATATCCCATGGTCGATCGCGACCCCTTGCCGTCGTGGGGCGCCGGCCGGGTGACGCTGCTCGGCGACGCCGCCCACCCGATGTTCCCCATCGGCTCCAACGGCGCCTCGCAGGCGATCCTCGACGCGCGCGCGCTGGCCTTCGAGCTCGCCACCGCGCTCACCCCGGAGGAGGCGCTGGCCGGCTACGAGGCCGAGCGCCGGCCCGCGACGAGCGAGCTCGTCCTCGCGAACCGGGCGATGGGGCCCGAGCGGGTCATGGCGCTCGTGGAGCAGCGCGCGCCGCACGGGTTCGCGCGCATCGAGGACGTGCTGAGCCGCGAGGAGCTCGAGGAGATCGCGCGCGGTTACAAGCGGACGGCAGGTTTCCTGATCGCGGAGCTCAACGGCCGTCGATCATGGGGTGTCCGGTAGGTTCCGGTTCATCGCACCTCGGCTCTCCACGAGGCGGAGAGTCGTTCCACCGGCGCGATAGCGTCACGCTGGGGGTGTGCGAGGATGCCCGGGGCGGCGCCAGATGGCATTCTGGGACGGCCGCGCCGCCGCGCCGCCGCGCCGCCGCGCCGCCGCGCCCGAGGAGTGGAACATTGAGGGAGCTCGAGGATCTGTCTGGTCTGTCGATGTTCGTGCGCATCGTCGAGGAAGGGTCGCTCAGCGCGGCCGGCAGGGCGCTCGGCGTGCCCAAGGCGACGATCAGCCGTCACCTCGCGCTGCTGGAGAAGCGGCTCGGCGCGCCGCTGTTGATCCGCTCCACGCGCGCGCTCAGCCTGACGGATACGGGCCGGCGCTTCTTCGACAGGGTCCAGCCCATCGTCCGAGACGCGCAGCGAGCGACTGCCGAGGTCAAGAGTCACAGCGCGGCTCCCTCCGGGCTCTTGCGCATCACCGCGTCCGTCGCCTATGGCCAGGCGGCGATCGCGCCTCGCCTGCTGACGTTCATGAGGCGTTATCCGGCGGTCCGCATCGACCTGCACCTCCATGATGGGCGCGTCAACCTGGTCAGCGACGGCTACGACCTGGCCGTCCGCATGGGCGTGCTCGAGGACAGCGAGCTGGTCAGCCACAAGCTGGCCGACATCCACATGGTCATCGTCGCCTCGCCGAGCTGGCTGGAGCAGCACGACATGCCCCGGAGACCCGGCGACCTCGCCGGGCACACCGCCGTGCTCACGCGGCCCGACATGATCCACTGGCAGGTCGGCGGGGAGACCGTCCGCGTTCCCTGGCGCATGAGCACCGGCAACATGATCCTCACGCGGGACGCCGCGAGGGCCGGGCTGGGGATCGCCCTCGTGCCCGAGTTCCTCGCGTCGCGGGACCTGGAGAGAGGGACGCTGGTCCGCCTGCTCCCCGACCTGGAGCTGCCGGTCATCCAGGCGACCGCCCTGTATCCGCGGGCCGCCAGGCGCTCGGCGGCGCTGCGCGCCTTGCTGGACGACCTCCTGTCCAGCCGACCCATCGAGGTCGACGCCGCCCCGTGGTGACCCTGACGACGGCCGCCCCGTCGCCCCGGGCCGCCGTGGTCGCCGGGGGGAGCGAGATCGCCCGCGCCGGAGCGAGCCGGCCCGGGGATCACCTCTTTCGGTACGCGCCGGGCGTCATCCCCGTACGACGCTTGAACGCCGTCGTGAGGTGCGCCTGACTGGCGAAGCCGCACGCCTGAGCGATCTCGGCGATGGACAGCCGCTCGTCCCGGAGCATGGTCATCGCCCTGTCGATGCGGCGCGAGAGCACGTACTGATAGGGGGTCTGGCGAAAGGCATGCTTGAACAAGCGCGAGAAATGGTCCGGCGAGTAGCCCACCAGCGCCGCCAGGTCGACGAGCCCGAAGTTCGAGGAGAGCTCGCGGTCGACGAATTTCTCGATCTGAGCGCGCTGGCTGCTCGAGAGGCGCGCGTTGCGCAGCGCGATCTCCGCCCTGGACCCCGCCCCGTACCGAGCCGAGATGTAGGAAGCCAGCGCCAGGGAGAGCGACTGCACGTAGACGGCGCCGAGGTACTCCTGCCCCACGGCCTGCGCCTGCAGGCGATGAACCAGGTCGACCACGTGGGCGTCGACCAGACCGAACCGCGGGCCCCGATCGGGAGCCAGGACGGTGAACGGAGACGAGCACAGCGCTGACATGGATGCTTCGGGGAAGTTCACCGACGTGCACACGGACGGCCGCCCCCGCCACGCGACGCTGTGGAGCCTGGTCTTCCGCGGCAAGAGGTCCATCATGCCCGAGAGCCGCTCGAAGGAATGCTCCCGGACCTCTCCCGAGGTCGGCTCCGCGAAGCGGATGTCGACCTGCGAGGGGCCTCCCACCCAGACCAGGATCGCGTCCGACTCCGCCTGGAGCCCCTCGAACTGGCCGCTTTCGGGCACGTGCCCGATCCGGAGCGGTAGCCCCACCCAGTCCGAGCCGGTGAGCGCCGCTCCGTACTTTGCCGAGAACTCCGCGATCATGCTCGGGGTCGCCCTGGAGCATCGTCGACGTCGAGGAACACAGGGGTCAAGCCCATCGTGCACGGGGTATTGGAGCACGCGCGGCTGCGCGCTTGCGCCGAGCGGCTCGGATCCCGCGCGTCGGGATCCTGAAAACCTTCGCCGAGAATCTGAACGACATCACCGCGGGCGCCGCATACCCTTCCGCCACCTCCTCACAGAGGCAGCGTGGGCAGTGTGGCATGGGGCCGAGCGCACGCAGAACCTCTATTCAGGGGATAATTTTCCACTCTTGTTGGTCGCTTACGACCGGGAGCTCTGCTTACATGTCGCACTCGACCTCTTCGCTCCTCTTCCGCCGTGGTGCATCCGGCGCCTTCGCCCGCGGGATCTCCCTCGCGAGCCTTCTCTTGGTCGGTTCCCTGGCCTGCTCCAGCTCCTCGGATGGGTCGTCCGATGGCTCGGGCGGGGCCGGAGGGGCCTCTTCCGGCGGCGCCCCCACGAGCGGGGCTGCGGCCTCGGGAGGCGCCTCGGCCACGAGCGGGACCTCGGGAGGCGCCTCGACCACGAGCGGCGCGGGCGGCGCGACGGGGACCGGGGGCTCGGGCGGGCAGGCGCCCACGGGAGCCACCGCGGGGAGCGGCGGGACGGGCGGCGGCGGGCAGGGCGCCGGGGGGAGCGCCTCCTCCGGGGGCGAGCCTTCCGGCGGCTCGGGCGGAGGTGGGGGCTCGCCCGATGCAGGGTTCCAGCCTTGCCCCGAGACGGGCCCCTGCAAGATCCTCCCCCTCGGGGACTCGATCACCTTCGGTCTCGGCTTCGACGGCGGGTACCGGGTCGAGCTCTTCCGCCTGGCCCTGAAAGATGGCCACGAGATCACCTTCACGGGCACGCAGCAGAAGAACGGCCCCGAGACGGTCGATGGCACGCCGTTCCCCCGCAACCACGAGGGGATCAGCGGACAGACCATCCAGCAGATCGCCGGTCGTGTGCCGACCCCGGCGCTCAGCGAGATGCCGCACATCGTGCTGCTCCACGCGGGCACCAACGACATGTGGCAAAGCGCCAACGGCGCCGACGCCCGCCTGGGCGCCCTCCTGGACAAGCTGATCGCCGAGGCGCCCGACGCGCTGATCGTCGTGAGCAACATCATTCCTTTCCCGCAGGCCTCAGGCTCGGTCAATGCGTACAACGCCACCATCCCCGGCCTGGTCGAGGAGCGGGCCAGCGCGGGCGCGCACATCGTCTTCGTCGATCAGTTCACGGATTTCCCCACGTCCGAGCTCGGCGACGGGGTCCACCCCAATCAGGCGGGTTACGCCCGGATGGGGCGCGTCTGGTATGACGCGATCTCCGACTACCTGAGGTGAGTCGGCCCGGGGTCGAGGGCGAGCGTCCCTCGGGTCGGGTCGGCGATTGAGCCGGGGAGAAGCGACGGCTCGCGCCGGCTCGACGCCGCGAGGTCGTCTCCGACGACGGCGCGCTACGGCGAAGAACCCCCCCTCACGGCTCCGGTCGACGAGCACCAGGCCGCCCACGCTGCGCGACAGCTCCCGCGCCGATGCCCGAGGCCGCGCCGGTGATGCGGGCGATGCGATCCGACATGGGCATGCGATCCGACACGGGCCACGCTCCCCTCTACGACACCGGGAGCACCGTGTGAACCTGCGGCCATCGCGCCCATCGTGGACGCCGCACGCGCTGTGATTTCATCGTGTGTGAAAAAGTGAAGTGATCCGCCTGTCTTGCGGAGGGGGACGCGCCCCCTCGCGTGGGACCCGGGCGTGACGCGTGCGGCGCGCGGTTTCCGGGCGAAGGAACCCCGTTCATCGCCGGATGCCGCGTCCTCGATGGCCGAGCCGGGTCGTGACGCCATGACGGAACCATTACCGTGGGGCGCTCCGCGCGGATGTTATAGAGCGCGCGACTTGTCCCAGGAGGCAGCTCGGCATGCTTAAGAACCCGGAGGCCCTCCCCAGCGCGGGCCTTCAGCCCATCGGCAGTTGGCGCAGCGGGTCATGGCTCCCCGCGTTCACGTCGGCGGACCTGCAACAGGCGGTGTGCTGCGTGCGAGAGCCGGTGCACGTGGTGCGCGAGACGCCGGAGGGCCGCGTGGGCGTGGCCCGCGGCGGCTCGGTCCTCCGCGAGGATCAGGTGAACGGGGTCCCCACGTTTCCGCTCCTCGGCACGCTGCCCGCGCTCTACCCGGAGTGGCTCGGGGATCGCTCCTTCACCGAGGCGCACGGGCTGCGCTTCCCGTACGTGGCCGGCGCGATGGCGAACGGCATCCACACCGCCGAGCTCACGATCGCCATGGCCCGGGCCGGGATGCTCGGGTTCTTCGGCGCCGCCGGCCTCGGGCTGCGCAGGATCGAGCAGGCCGTCGACGAGATCGTCGCCGCGCTCGGCGCGGACGGCCCCACCTGGGGGTGCAACCTCATCCACGCGCCGAACGAGCCGCGCCTGGAGAGCGACACGGTGGAGCTCTATCTGAAGAAGGGTGTCCGCCGGGCCGAGGCCGCGGCCTACATGGGCCTGAACCCGATGGTCGTGCGGTTCGCCTACAGCGGCGTGCGGCGGCTGCCCGACGGCCGGATCGAGCGGCGAAACCACCTGTTCGCGAAGATCTCGCGCCCCGAGGTCGCGGCGCGGTTCCTGTCGCCCGCGCCGGCCGAGATCCTCGACACGTGCGTTCGCGACGGGTGGCTCACCCGCGACGAGGCGGAGCTCGCGCGGGGCCTGCCGGTCGCCGAGGACATCACGGTGGAGGCGGACTCCGGCGGTCACACCGACAACCAGCCGCTCGTCGCGCTGTTCCCGGTGATCCTCGGCGTGCGCGACGAGCTCGCGGCGAAGCACGGGTATCGCCGCCCGATCCGGGTCGGCGCCGCGGGGGGCCTGTCCACGCCGGAGGCCGTGGCCGCCGCGTTCTCGCTCGGCGCCGCGTACGTGCTGACCGGCTCGGTCAACCAGGCGTGCGTCGAGTCGGGCCTGTCCGACGAGGGCAAGCGGATGCTGGCCCAGGCCGATCTCCCGGACGTGATCATGACGCCCGCCGCCGACATGTTCGAGCTCGGCGTGCAGGTCCAGGTGCTGAAGCGCGGCACGATGTTCGGTGTCCGCGCGCAGCGGCTCTACGACCTCTACGTCGCCCACGACTCCATCGAGTCGCTGCCGGCCGACGCGCGCGCGCGCGTCGAGCGGGAGCAGTTCCAGATGTCGTGCGACGAGGTGTGGGCGCTGTGCGAGCGGTTCTTCGCGGAGCGCGACCCGGCCGAGCTCGCGCGGGCCGCGCGCGAGCCGAAGCACAGGATGGCGCTGATCTTCCGCTGGTATCTCGGCATGTCCAGCAAGTGGGCGATCGCCGGGGATCCGCGGCGCCGCGCCGATTACCAGATCTGGTGTGGCCCGGCCATGGGCGCGTTCAACCGGTGGGTCAAGGGGTCTTTCCTCGAAGCGCCGGAGAACCGCACGGTGGTCCAGGTCGCCCGCAACCTGCTCGAGGGCGCGGCCGTCGTCACGCGCGCCCAGCAGCTCCGGACGTACGGCGTCCCGGTGCCGAGCGCCGCCTTCCACTTCACTCCTCGCCCGCTCGCCTGATCGGTCGAACCCCTGCCGAGGTCCTGTCATGCACGCTTCGTCCACGCGTATCCCGCCCATCGCCGTCGTCGGCGTGAGCGCCATCTTCCCCGGCTCGCTCGACGCGCACGGCTTCTGGCGCGACATCCTGGCCGGGACCGACCTCATCACGGAGGTCCCGGAGACCCACTGGCTCGTCGAGGACTACTACGATCCCGACCCGTCCGCCCCTGACAGGACGTACGCGAAGCGCGGCGCCTTCCTGAAGGACGTGCCGTTCGATCCGCTGGAGTGGGGCGTGCCGCCCTCGATCGTGCCGGCGACGGACACGACGCAGCTGCTCGCGCTGATCGTGGCGAAGCGGGTGCTCGAGGACGCGGCGGGGGGGCAGTTCGAGTCGATGAGCCGCGAGCGGATGAGCGTGATCCTCGGGGTCACGTCGGCGCAGGAGCTGCTCGCCTCGATGGTGAGCCGGATCCAGCGGCCGGTGTGGGCGAAGGCGCTCCGGGAGCTCGGGTACCCGGAGGACGAGGTCGCGCGCGCCTGCGAGAAGATCGCGTCGAGCTACGTGCCGTGGCAGGAGTCGTCGTTCCCCGGCCTGCTCGGCAACGTCGTGGCCGGGCGCATCGCGAACCGGCTCGACCTCGGCGGGACGAACTGCGTGACCGACGCGGCGTGCGCGTCGTCGCTGTCGGCGATGTCGATGGCGGTGAACGAGCTCGCGCTCGGCCAGTCCGATCTCGTGATCGCGGGCGGCTGCGACACGATGAACGACGCCTTCATGTACATGTGCTTCAGCAAGACGCCGGCGCTGTCGCGGTCGGGCGATTGCCGCCCGTTCTCCGACAAGGCCGACGGCACGCTGCTCGGCGAGGGCATCGGCATGGTGGCGCTCAAGCGGCTCGACGACGCCGAGCGCGACGGGGACCGGATCTACGCGGTCATCAAGGGGATCGGCGCGTCGTCCGACGGGCGGAGCAAGAGCGTGTACGCGCCGGTGCCGGAGGGGCAGGCCAGGGCGCTCCGCCGGGCCTACGCCGTCGCCGGGTACGGCGCGGAGACGGTGGAGCTGATGGAGGCCCACGGCACCGGGACCAAGGCCGGCGACGCGGCCGAGTTCGAGGGGCTGCGGGCGATGTTCGACGAATCGGGGCGCGCGGACCGGCAGTGGTGCGCGCTCGGCAGCGTGAAGTCGCAGATCGGCCACACCAAGGCGGCGGCCGGCGCGGCGGGCCTGTTCAAGGCGGTCATGGCGCTGCACCACAAGGTGCTCCCGCCGACCATCAAGGTGGACCGGCCGAATCCGAAGCTCGAGATCGAGAAGACACCGTTTTACATCAACACCGAGGCGCGGCCGTGGGTCCGCGCGGGGGACCACCCGCGGCGGGCGTCGGTGAGCTCGTTCGGGTTCGGCGGCTCGAATTTCCACGTCGCGCTGGAGGAGTACACGGGCGCGGCGCCGAGGGCGCTCCGCGTGCGGTCGTTCCCGGCGGAGCTCGTGCTCCTGTCGGCGGACACGCCGGCGGCGCTCGCGGATCGCGCCCGGGCGCTCGCGAAGGACGCGGCGGCGCCGGAGTCGCTGCGCTTCTTCGCGCGGGAGTCGGTGCTGGCGTTCGACGGGGCGAGGCCTCTGCGGCTCGGCCTCGTGGCGACGGACGAGGCCGATCTGCGGAGGAAGCTGGAGCAGGTCGCGGCGCACCTCGGCGAGCGGCCCGAGCAGGCGCTCGACGCGCCGCTCGTGCGCTGCGCGGGCGGCGAGGCGCCGGGGCAGGTGGCGTTCCTGTTCCCGGGGCAGGGGAGCCAGTACCCGGGGATGGGCGCCGACGTGGTCATGGCGTTCGACCCGGCGCGCGAGGCGTGGGACGGGGCGGCGGGCGTCGCGATCGCGGACGTGCCGCTGCACGAGGTGGTGTTCCCGCGGCCGGTGTTCAGCGACGAGGACCGGAGGGCGCAGGAGGAGCGGCTCCGCGAGACGCGGTGGGCGCAGCCCGCGATCGGGGCGACGAGCCTCGCGCACCTCGCGCTGCTCTCGGCGCTCGGCGTGCGGGCCGACGCGCTCGCCGGCCACAGCTTCGGCGAGATCACCGCGCTGCACGCGGCCGGCGCGCTGTCCGCGGCGGACCTCCTGCGGGTCGCGCGGCGGCGCGGCGAGCTGATGGGGGCGGCGTCCGCGTCGTCCGCGCGGGGCGCGATGATCGCGGTCCCGCGATCGATCGACGAGGTGCGGGCGCTCGGCCTCGGCGAGGTCGTGGTCGCGAACCACAACGGCCCGAAGCAGGTCGTGCTGTCGGGCGCGGTCGAGGCGATCGAGGCGGCCGAGGCGCGGCTCCGGGGCCTGGGCATCCAGGCGAGGCGCCTCGACGTGTCGGCGGCGTTCCACTCGCCGCTCGTGTCGGAGGCGAGCGCGCCGTTCCGCGAGTTTCTGGGGGGCATCGCGGTGGGGGCGCCGTCGGCGCCCGTGTTCAGCAACGCCGAGATCGAGCCTTATCCCGGGGGCGGCGACGCGGCGCGCGACCGGCTCGCGCGCCAGCTCGCGCAGCCGGTGCGGTTCGTGGAGGAGATCGAGCGGATGTACGCGGCCGGGGTGCGCACGTTCGTCGAGGTCGGTCCGGGGTCGGTGCTCACGAACCTGGTGGGCGACATCCTGAGCGGACGGCCGCACCGGGCGGTGGCGCTGGACCGCAGGGGCAAGCACGGGGTGGTGAGCCTGTTCGACGCGGTGGCGCGGCTCGCCGTGGCCGGCGTCCCGCTGGACGCGCGGGTCCTCTGGGACGGCTTCGCGGCGCCGGGCGATCCGCGGGCGGTGTCGAAGCC
Organism: Sorangium sp. So ce1036; assembly: GCF_051369805.1. NCBI lineage: Bacteria > Pseudomonadati > Myxococcota > Polyangiales > Polyangiaceae > Sorangium > Sorangium sp. So ce1036. The sequence continues at coordinate 8,605,666 of NZ_JBBMOX010000001.1, read as the reverse complement.
GAAGCTCGTGCTGTCGATCAACGGCAGCAACTACGGCAAGCCGTACCCGCCGCCCGGGGGAGCGAAGGCCCTGCCCAGGCCGAACCCGCCGCGGCCAGCGCCGGAGGCGGCGGGCGCGGCGGCGGCGAGGGCGCCCGCGGCGGCGGGGAGCGCGTCCGCGCCGGTGGCGCGCGCGGCTGCGGCGGCGGTGAGGGCGCCTGCGCCGGCGGGGAGCGCGCCGGGGGCGGCAGTGAGCGCATCGGGGGCGGCAGTGAGCGCATCGGGGGCGGCAGTGAGCGCGTCGGGGGCGGCAGTGAGCGCATCGGCGGGCGCAGTGCGCGCGTCGGCGGGCGCAGTGAGCGCGTCGGCGGGCGCAGTGAGCGCGTCGGCGGGCGCAGTGCGCGCGTCGGCCGCGATGGTGAGCGCGCCCGCGTCGGCGGTGGTGAGGGGGCCGGCGCGGGTAGTGAGCGCGTCGGGGCCGGTAGTGAGCGCGTCGGGGCTGGCAGTGAGCGCGTCGGGGCCGGCAGTGAGCGCGCCCGCGCCGGCGGTGAGCACGCCCGCGCCGGCGGTGAGCACATCGTGGCTGGCTGCATACCAGGAGGCGCAGCGCGCCACGGCGGAAGCCCACAGCACGTACCAGCGCGCGATGGCCGAGAGCCACATCGCCTTCCTGCAGATGGCCGAGGCGTCCTTTGCCGGGCTCGCCGCGCTCGCGACGGGCGCTCCGCATGCGGGCGCCGTCGCCGCGGCCGCAGAGCCGGCTCCGGTGAGGTCCCTGGAGCCCCGAGGCGCGCCGACGACGCCCGCCGCTGGAAGCTGGGGCCAAAAGCACCAGGACGGCCTGAACGGCGTGAACGGCGCCGGCAGAGCGCACCAGGCGGCGGTCCCCATGGCCGCGCCGGCGCCAACCCCGGTCGCGGCGGCGGCGCCAACCCCGGTCGCGGCGGCGGCGCCAACCCCGGTCGCGGCGCCGGCGCCAACCCCGGTCGCCGCCTCGGCGCCCGCGCCAACCCCGGTCGCCGCCTCGGCGCCGGCGCCAACCCCGGTCGCCGCCTCGACCCCGATCGCCGCCCCGGCGGCGGTCGCTGCTGCGCCGGGCGTCGATCTCGAGCGGATGGTCCTCGAGGTGGTCGCGGACAAGACAGGTTATCCCGTCTCGATGCTCGGGCTCCAGATGGAGCTGGAGAGCGACCTCGGGATCGACAGCATCAAGCGCGTCGAGATCCTGTCCTCGGTCCGGGACCGCACGCCCGGGCTGTCCGAGGTCGACTCCTCGGCGCTCGCGCAGCTGCGCACGCTCGGCCAGGTCGTCGACCACCTGCGCGCCTCGCTGCCCACGGCCGCCCCGGCGGCGCCCGCCGCCACCCAGGCGGTTGGCGCGACGAGGGCTGCCGCCGCGCCCGCCGCGGAGGCGGCCGGCCCTGCCGCCGCGGCGGCGCCCGCGGCATCCGACGTCGAGCGGATCGTGATGGCGGTGGTGGCCGAGACGACGGGCTACCCCGCCGAGATGCTCGGGCTGCAGATGGAGCTGGAGAGCGACCTCGGGATCGACAGCATCAAGCGGGTCGAGATCCTGTCGGCGGTGCGGGACCGCACGCCGGGGCTGTCCGAGGTCGACTCCTCGGCGCTCGCGCAGCTGCGCACGCTCGGCCAGGTCGTCGACCACCTGCGCGCCTCGCTGCCCGCGGCCGCCCCGGCGGCGCCCTCCGCCACCCCGGCGGTTGGCGCGACGAGGGCTGCCGCCGCGGAGGCGGCCGGCGCGGCCGCCGCGGCGGCGCCCGCGGCGTCCGACGTCGAGCGGATCGTGATGGCGGTGGTGGCGGAGACGACGGGCTACCCCGCCGAGATGCTCGGGCTGCAGATGGAGCTGGAGAGCGACCTCGGGATCGACAGCATCAAGCGGGTCGAGATCCTGTCGGCGGTGCGGGACCGCACGCCGGGGCTGTCCGAGATCGACGCGTCGGCGCTCGCGCAGCTGCGCACGCTCGGCCAGGTCGTCGACCACCTGCGCGCCTCGCTGCCCGCGCCCGCGGCCGCGCCGGCCGCCGGCGACGCGGCGTCGCTGGCCGGGGCCGCGGAGGTCGAGCGGATCGTGATGGCGGTGGTGGCGGAGACGACGGGCTACCCCGCCGAGATGCTCGGGCTGCAGATGGAGCTGGAGAGCGACCTCGGGATCGACAGCATCAAGCGGGTCGAGATCCTGTCGGCGGTGCGGGACCGCACGCCGGGGCTGTCCGAGATCGACGCGTCGGCGCTCGCGCAGCTGCGCACGCTCGGCCAGGTCGTCGCGCACCTCCGCGCGAACCTCGGGCCCGCGCCCGCGTCCGCCGACGCGAGGCCCGCCGACGCGCCGGCGCCCGCGCCCCTCGGGCGCTTTCCGCTCGTCGAGGTCCCCGCGCCCGCCGCCGGCCTCGCCATGCCCGGCGTCTTCGAGGCCGGGACCGTGGTGGTGACCGGCCACGACACCCTCGGCCCCACGCTCGTCACGGCCCTCGGGGCGCGCGGGATCGCCGCCGAGTATGCGCCCGCCGTGCCCCGCGGCGCCCGCGGCGCCGTGTTCCTCGGCGGCCTGCGCGACTTCGCCACGGTCGACGAGGCGCTCGCCGTCCACCGCGAGGCGTTCCTCGCGGCCCAGGCCATCGCGGCGAGCCCGGCCCTGTTCGTCACGGTCCAGGACACGGGCGGCGACTTCGGCCTCGCCGGCTCGGACCGCGCCTGGGCCTCCGGGCTGCCCGGCCTCGTGAAGACCGCGGCGCTGGAGTGGCCCGCGGCGTCCTGCCGCGCGATCGATGTGGAGCGCAGCGGCCGGCCGGCCGGCGATCTCGCCGACGCCATCGCCGCGGAGCTCCTGTCCGGCGGCGTCGAGCTCGAGGTCGGCCTGCGCGCGGACGGCCGGCGCACCACGCTGCGCAGCGTCCGGCAGGACGCGCAACCCGGGCCGCTCCCCCTCGGGCCGAGCGACGTGATCGTGGCGAGCGGCGGCGCCCGCGGCGTGACCGCGACGACGCTGATCGCGCTCGCCAGGGAGAGCCGCGGGAGGTTCGCGCTGCTCGGTCGCACCGCGCTCGAGGACGACCCGGCCCCGTGCCGCGGCGTGGGCGGCGAGGCCGCGCTCAAGGCGGCGCTGGCGCAGGCCGCGGCCGCCTCGGGCCAGAAGGCGACCCCCGCGGAGATCGGCCGCCAGGTCGCCCGGGTCCTGGCGAACCGCGAGGTCCGCGCGACGCTCGACGCCATCCGCGCGGCCGGCGGCGAGGCCGTGTACGTCTCGGCCGACGTGAACGACGCGCGGGCGGTGGCCGCGGCGCTCGGCGACGTGCGGCGGGCGTTCGGCCCGATCACCGCGATCGTCCACGGCGCGGGCGTGCTCGCCGACAAGCTCATCGCCGAGAAGACGGTCGAGCAGCTCGACCGCGTGTTCAACACGAAGGTGGGCGGCCTCCGGGCCCTGCTCGACGCGACCGCGGGCGATCCGCTCAAGGCGATCGTCCTGTTCAGCTCGATCGCCGCGCGCAGCGGCAACAGGGGGCAGTGCGACTACGCGATGGCGAACGAGGTCCTCAACAAGGTCGCCGCCGCCGAGGCCGCGCGCCGCCCTGGCTGCCGGGTGAAATCGCTCGGCTGGGGCCCCTGGCAGGGGGGCATGGTGAACGCGGCGCTCGAGGCGCACTTCACGCAGCTCGGCGTGCCGCTCATCCCGCTCGAGGCGGGCGCGAGGATGCTGATCGACGAGCTGCGCGACGGACCGGGCGATCGCGGGGAGGGCGCGGGCGCGAGCTCCGCGGGCGCGAGCTCCGCGGTCGAGGTCGTGCTCGGCGCCGACCCGGCGACCCTCGCCGCCCCCGATCGCGACCGGCGGATCGCGCTGGCGGTCCGCGCCGACCGCGCGGCGCACCCCTACCTCGGCGACCACGCCATTCACGGCGTCCCCGTGGTGCCGGTGGTGATCGCGCTGGAGTGGTTCGCCCGCGCCGCGCGCGCGTGCCGGCCGGATCTCGTCGTGACCGCGCTCCGCGACGTCCGGGTCCTGCGCGGGATCAAGCTCGCGGCGTACGCGTCGGGCGGCGAGGTGTTCCGCGTCGACTGCCGCGAGGTGGAGAGCGGCCACGGCGCGGTGCTCGCGGCCGAGCTGCGCGGGCCGCAGGGCGCGCTGCACTACGCGGCCACCATCGAGATGCAGCCCCCCGACGGGCGCGCGGCCCCGAGGGGCCCGACGCCGCCGTCGCTCGGCCCGTGGACCGAGGGCGGCGCGCTGTACGACGGCCACGTCCTCTTCCACGGCCCCGGCTTCCAGGTGATCCGGGGGCTCGACGGCGTGAGCCGCGAGGGGATCGCCGGCACGGTCGTGGGCCTGCGCGAGGCCGGCTGGGTGAGCCAGCCGTGGAAGACCGACCCGGCGGCGCTCGACGGCGCGCTGCAGCTCGCGACGCTGTGGACGCGGCACGTGCTCGGGGGCGCGGCGCTCCCGATGTCCGTGGGCGCGCTGCACACGTTCGCCGAGGGCCCGGCCGACGGCCCGCTGCGCGCGGTGGTGCGCGGGCAGATCGTGGCCCGGGACCGCACCCGGGCGGACATCGCGCTCGTCGATCCCGAGGGCGCGCTCGTCGCCGAGCTGCGCGACGTGCAGTTCGTCCTCCGCCCGGACACCGCGCGCGGTCAGGCGTGACCGAGGCGACCTTGTTCGAGCCCATCGCCATCGTCGGCCGCGGGTGCGTCCTGCCGGGCGCGCTCCACCCCGCGGCCCTGTGGGACAACGTGATCGCCGGCCGTGACCTCCTGGCCGCCGCCCCCGCTGGCCGCTGGCGCCTCTCGCGCGAGCGCGCGCTCGTCGGCGGCGGGCGCGAGGGCCGCGACGTGAGGGACCGCGCGTGGAGCGACCGCGGCGGCTACGTCACCGGGTTCGACGAGCACTTCCGCCGCGTGCTCGCCCGGGACCCGTTCCCGCGGGGCGGCCGCCTGCGGGGCGACGTGCTCGAGCTCGACCCCCTCTTCCAGTGGGTGCTCCACGCGGGTCGCGAGGCGCTGCGCGAGGCCGGCCACGAGGGCCGGTCCGACCGCGCGGGCGCGGTGCTCGGGAACCTGTCGTTCCCCTCGTCGGCGATGTCGGCGTGGGCCGAGTCGACGTGGCTCGGCGAGCTCGCCGGCGTCCCGCGGCCCGATCCGCGCAACCGGTTCATGTCGGGCCTGCCGGCCCATCTGCTCGCCGACGCGCTCGGCCTCGGGGCCGGGGCGTTCGCGCTCGACGCCGCGTGCGCGTCGTCGCTCTACGCGATCGCGCTCGCCTGCGAGCGGCTGCACGACCGCGAGGTCGACCGGATGCTCGCCGGTGCCGTGTGCCGGTCGGACGATCTCTTCATCCACATCGGGTTCTGCGCGCTGTCGGCCCTGAGCCGCACCGGGCAGAGCCGCCCGTTCTCGGCGGCGGCGGACGGCCTGGTCCCGGCGGAGGGCGCGGCGTTCGTGGTGCTCGAGCGGCTATCGGACGCCGAGGCCGCGGGGAGGCGCATCCTCGGCGTGATCCGCGGCGTCGGGCTGTCGAACGACGGCCGGGGCCGCGGCCTGCTCGCGCCGGCGGTCGAGGGCCAGCTCCGGGCGATGCGCGCCGCGTACGCGATGGCCGGCGTCGATCCGGGCGAGGTCTCGCTGCTGGAGTGCCACGCGACGGGGACCCCGCTCGGCGACGCGACCGAGATCGCGACGCTCACGGAGGTGTTCGGCCGCCGGGAGGTGCCGCTCGGCTCGCTGAAGTCGAACCTGGGGCACCTCGTCACGGCGGCGGGCGCGGCCGGGCTGCTCAAGCTGCTCGCCGCGATGGACGCCGGGGTCCGCCCGCCCACGCTGCACGCCGATCCGCTGAGCGACGCGGTGGCCGCGAGCTCGTTCCGGGTGCTGCGGCGGGCCGAGCCGTGGGCGGGCCGGCGCCTCGCGGGCCTGTCCGCGTTCGGGTTCGGCGGGAACAACGCGCACCTCCTCGTGGAGGCGTACGAGCCCGCCTCGCCCAGGGGTCGCGCGCCCCGCGCGGCCGCGCGGGGCGCGGCGCCCGCCGCCTCGCCGCCGGCCCCGGCCGGGCACCTCGCCGTGGTGGCGATGGGGCTGTGCGTCGGGGAGCTCAGCGGCGTCCGCGCGTTCGCGGAGCCGCTCCTCTCGGGCGGCGGCGCGGCCCCCCGCCGCGCGGACGTCTCGTTGCCCGCGGATCGGCTGCGGTTCCCGCCGCGCGATCTGCAGCAGGCGCTCGCCCAGCAGACGCTGCTGCTCGAGGCGGCGATCGAGGCCACCGAGGGACTCGCGCTGCCGCGGGAGCGCACGGCCGTGCTCATCGGCATGGGCGCCGACACCGAGGTGTGCCGGTACATGGCGCGCTGGCGGCTCGCCGACACGGCGCCGGCGCGGCTCGGTCCGTCGGTCGACGTCGGCGCGCTGCGGGATGCGATCGCCCCGGTCCTCCAGGCGGCGGGCGTGGTCGGGAACATGCCGAACATCCCGGCGAACCGGCTGAACAGCCAGCTCGACGTCGCGGGGCCGTCGTTCACGGTCGCGGCGGAGGAGCTCTCGGGCCCGTGGGCGCTGCGCCTCGCGTCCCGCGCCCTGCGCGCGGGCACCGCGGACGCGGCGATCGTCGGCGCCGTGGACCTCTCGTGCGAGCCCGCCCACGCGGCCGCGCTCGAGGCGCTCGGGGTCCACCTGCCTCCCGGCGACGCGGCGGTCGTGCTCGTGATCGAGCGCCTCGACGACGCGGTGCGGGAGCGGCACCCGGTCCTCGCCGTGCTCGTGGACGAGCCGGCCGAGCCGGGCCTCGTGCTGTCGTCCACGGACCTCGCGCCGAGGTTCGGCCATGCGCACGCGGCCTCCGGCCTCGTGCACGTCGCCGCCGCGGTGCTCGCCTGCCGCCACGGCCGGAAGCTCGACGGAAGCCCGTGGTCCGACGAGGTCCGCGTCGCCGAGGTCCGCTGCGCCGGCCTCGGCGGCGGCTCGCTGTCGGTCTGCATCGGGGCCGGCGGTCCGCCCGCCCCCCTCGCGCCGCCGCGCCCTTCCGGTGGCCCGAGGCTCACGCTCCCTGCCCACCTGCCGGCGATCGTCGTGCCCGGCGTGGACACCTGCTCATCCCCTGGAGACTCCATGGAACCTGCGCCGCATCTGCCGTCCGCACTGGATGACCTGCCACCGCTGTACCCGGGGCCGACGGGCTTCGCGGCGGGCGACCAGCTCGCGTCGTTGCCCGTGGACGAGCCGCTGCGGGGGGCGCCGGTGGTGGGCGGGGATCCTGTGGGGGAGCTCGAGAGGGGGGCAACGGAGGGGGGCGCGGCGAAAGCGGCCGCGATCCCGGGCGAGGTGGCTGGCGGCGCGGCGGCGTTCACGGCGCAGATCGCGCAGATCCATGGGGCGTGGGTCGAGCAGCAGGCCCAGGTGCACCGCCGGTTCCTGGAGATGCGGCAGCGCGCGCTGGAGACGCTCGTGCAGGTGTCGTCGGGCCCGCACCCGACCGAGGTTGAGCCTTGGCAGCCTTGGCCGACCGAGGTTGAGGCTCGACCGACCGGGGTTGAGCCTTGGCCGACCGAGGTTCGGGCTCGACCGACCGAGGTTGGGGTCCGACCGACCGAGGTTGGGGTCCGACCGACCGAGGTTGGGGTCCGACCGACCGAGGTTGAGGTTCGCCCGACCGAGGTTGAGGTTCGCCCGACCCAGGTTGAGGCTCGCCCGACCGAGGTTGAGGTTCGCCCGACCCAGGTTGAGGCTCGCCCGACCGAGGTTGAGGTTCGCCCGACCCAGGTTGAGCCGCCGCGCCAGGTTGAGCCGCCGCGCCAGGCCCAGGCTGAGCCGCCGCGCCCCCTCGCCCCGCCGCGGCCCCCCGCGGCCCCGGCTCCCCCCGCCGCCGGGGCCCCTGCGCCGCGCGGCCCGCGGTTCAGCCGGGAGCAGCTCGAGGTCCTCGCCTCCGGACGGATCTCCGACGTCTTCGGCCCCCTCTTCGCCCGGCAGGACGGCTACCGCCGTCAGGTGCGCATGCCCATGCCGCCGCTGCTGCTCGCCGACCGGGTGACCGGGATCGACGCCGAGCCCGGCTCGATGAAGCTCGGCACGCTGTGGACCGAGACCGACGTGCGGTGGGACTCCTGGTACCTGCACGACGGCGCGATGCCGGCCGGCATCATGATCGAGAGCGGGCAGGCCGACCTCCTGCTCATCAGCTGGCTCGGCGCCGACTTCGAGAACCAGGGCGAGCGCGTCTACCGGCTGCTCGGCTGCGAGCTCACCTTCCACGGCGGCCTGCCGCGCCCGGGCGACACGCTCGTCTACGACATCCACGTCGACGGCCACGCCAAGCACGGCGACGTCCGCCTCTTCTTCTTCCACTACGACTGCCGCATCGGCGGCGCGCTGCGCCTCTCGACGCGCAAGGGCCAGGCCGGCTTCTTCACCGACGAGGAGCTCGCGGCCTCGGGCGGCGTCCTCTGGGACGCCGACGCCGCGCAGCCCGCCCCGGGCGCCCGCCTCGACCCGCCGCGGCTCCGCTGTCAGAAGTCCTCCTTCGAGCGGGCCGACCTCCTCGCGTTCGCGGCCGGCGACGGCGCGGCGGCGTTCGGCCCCGGCTTCGAGCGCCTCTCCACCCACGTCCGGACGCCGCGCATCAGCGCGCCGCCGATGCTGTTCTTCGATCGCGTCGACGTCTTCGACCCCGGAGGCGGCCCGTGGAAGCGCGGCTACGTCAAGGCCACGCTGCCGATCACGAAGGACGGCTGGTTCTTCGAGGGCCACTTCAAGGACGACCCCTGCATGCCGGGCACGCTCATGTTCGAGGGCTGCCTGCAGGCGCTCGCCTTCACCATGGCGGCGATGGGCTTCACGCTGGACAGCGACGGCTTCCGCTTCGAGCCCGTGCCCGAGGAGCCCTACCTGCTCCGCTGCCGCGGCCAGGTGACCCCGGCGAGCCGGCTGCTCACGTACGAGGTGTTCGTCGAGGAGGTGCACGACGGCCCGCACCCCACCGTGTACGCCGACTTCCTCTGCACGGTCGACGGCCTCAAGGCGTTCCACGCGCGCCGCGTGGGCCTGCGCCTCAGCCCGGACTGGCCGCTCTCGAGCGCTCCCGAGCTGCTCTCTGGCCACGCCGAGCCGGGGCCGGTCGCGCGCGTCCCGTGGTCCGAGACGGGCTCTCCGCCGCCCGTCGGCGCCCCGGCGGAGGCCGGCGGCTTCCCGCTCGACTACAGGAGCCTGCTCTCGTGCGCGTGGGGCAGGCCGTCGGACGCGTTCGGGCCGCTCTACCGCAGGTTCGACGAGGGCCGGCACGTCGCGCGGCTCCCGGGGCCGCCGTACCACTTCATGAGCCGGGTCCTCTCGGTCTCGAGCCCCATGGCGGCGATGAAGCCCGGCGCGCGGGTCGAGGTCGAGGTCGACGTCCCCGAGGACGCCTGGTATTTCGACGAGAACGCGAGCCTCACGATGCCGTTCGCGGTGGTGCTCGAGGCGGCGCTCCAGACGTGCGGCTGGCTCGCGAGCTACATCGGCTGCGCGCTCTCGACCGACGCCGCGCTCTACTTCCGCAACCTCGACGGCAAGGGCACGCTGCACGCCGAGGTCCTGCCGGCCTCTGGCGCGCTGCGGACGACGTCGCAGGTGACGAACATCTCGCGGTCGGGCGGCATGATCATCCTGTCGTTCCGGGTCGAGTGCAGCGTCTCCGGCGCCCGCGTGTACGACCTGGAGACGGTGTTCGGCTTCTTCCCGAAGGCCGCGCTCGCCACGCAGATCGGGCTCCCGCCGACGCCCGAGCAGGTCGCCGCGCTCTCGGCGCCGTCGGAGTTCGCGGTCGACCTGCGGGCGCGCCCCGAGCGGTACTTCGGGGGCGCGCTCTCGCTCCCGCGGCCGTCGCTGCTGATGATCGATCGCATCGACGGCCTGTGGGAGACCGGCGGCCAGAGGGGGCTCGGCAGGCTCCGCGCGCAGCGGGACGTCCACGCGTCGGAGTGGTTCTTCAAGGCCCACTTCCTCGGCGATCCGGTGCAGCCCGGCTCGCTCGGCATCGAGGCGATGCTGCAGACGATCCAGTTCTGGATGCTGCACCACGACCTCCACGCGGGCCTCCGCGCCCCGCGGTTCGAGCCGGTGATGACGGGGCGCGAGCACACCTGGCGCTACCGCGGCCAGGTGCTGCCGAGCAGCCGCCGGGTGACGGTCGAGACCGACATCCTCGAGGTCGGGCGCGACGACCGCGGGCCGTACGTCATCGCCGAGTCCTACCTGTGGGTCGACGGCCTGCGCATCTACGGCGCGACGCTCGGGGTGCGGATCATCGACGCGCCCCCCTCGCGCCCGCGCCGCGACGTCGACTTCGACGTCCGCGGGAGCGCGCGCCGCCTCGCGTCGCTCCCGGGCGCCGTGAACCGCGCCGCGCGAAGGCCGGAGCCCTCGGCGCAGCGGGCGGCGGACGCGGACGCGGAGGAGGTGCTGGATCCGGGCGGGTGGGTCGCGGACCACTGCCCCACGTGGACGCTCCCTGCGCTGCCCGGGATGAGCATGGTCGACCGGCTGGCCGGCGGCGCGTTGCGGGCGCGTCCGGGGCGCGTGGTCGTGGCCGTGGAGGACGTGGTGGTGCACCGCTGGCTGCCCGTGCCGGGGCCGGTGCGCCTCCGGACCGAGACGAGCGGCGCGGGCGACGTGCTCGACGTCCGGCTGCTCGCGTGGCGTGAGGCGTCCACCCCGGCGCTCTCGCGGTTCGAGCCGGTGTGCACCGGCCGCGTGCGGCTCTCGGACGCGTACCCCGAGGCCCAGGCGCCGGAGCCGCCGCTCGACGCGCCGCTCTCCGAGGACCCGTACGCGGCGGGCACGCTGTTCCACGGCCCTGCGTTCCAGTACCTGACCGAGCTGCGGCTCGGCGCGCGCGGCGCGTCGGCGACGCTCGATCCCGAGAGGGGCTCGGTGCCGCCGGGCACGCTGCACCAGGGCTTGCTCGACGCGTTCACGCACGCCATCCCGCACGACCGGCTGTCCCTGTGGGATCCGGAGAGCCCTGCCGGCCACATCGCGTTCCCCTCGCGCGTCCCGTCGCTCCGCGTGTTCGGCCCTGTGCCCTCGGGCCCGGTGCGCCTCGAGGTGCGCCACGAGGGGCGAGACGGCCGCTTCGTCTCGTTCTGGATCCAGGCCATCGCGGGGGACCGCGTCTGGCTCGAGCTCCGGCTGGTCGAGGTGCTGCTCCCGCAGGGCGCGATCGGCGCCGCGCCTCCCGGCATCCGCCGGGCCTTCCTGCGCGATCGCGCGGCGGTCGACCTCGCCGTCGCGCGCGTCGACGCGGCGTCGGGCGAGACGCGCTGCGGCCCGGCCGACGTGCGCACCCTGGACTGGATGCCGGGCACGGTGGCGCACCTCTACGCCGCCTCGGGCGATCTGGTCGAGGCGGTGGCGGTGAAGGATCACATCGCGCGGCGCGCGGGCGCGCACCCGTCGGCCGTCTCGCTCGCCGGGTTCGCCTCGACCGCGCCGCTGACCCGCTGGCCCGTCTCGGTGGCGCGCGACGGCTCCGAGGTCGTGGTCCGCGACGCCGGCGCGCCGGCGCTCGACATCGAGCCTGTCCGCCGCTACTGGGGCGCGGCCATGGGCCTCGGGCGCTGGCCCGCGGAGGACCTGTATTTCGGCCTGATCGAGCGGTTCATCCGCCGGGTGCACGTCGTGGATCCCGCGGCGTTCCGGGCGGTGAAGGGCCGGAGCCTCCTTTACCTCGGCAACCACCAGGTCGCGGTGGAGTCGCTCCTGTTCGGCATCATCGTGTCGGCCCTCACCGAGGTCCCCACGGTGACGCTGGCCAAGGCCGAGCACCGGACGACGTGGCTCGGCACGATGCTCGCGCACTGCTTCGCGTACCCGGGCGCGCGCGATCCGAAGGTCATCACGTACTTCGATCGCGAGGACAAGGCGTCGCTCGCGGGCATCATCACGGAGCTCGGGGTCGAGATGCAGGGGGCGGGCAAGGGGGTGATGGTGCACGTCGAGGGCACGAGGTCGCTCGAGTGCCGCACGCCGGTGCGCAAGATGAGCGGGGCGTTCATCGACATGGCGCTGGCGGTGGGGGCCCCGGTGGTGCCGGTGCGCTTCACGGGCGCGCTGCCGCCGGAGCCGCTCGACGGGCGGCTCGAGTTCCCGCTCGGCATGGGCGTGCAGGACATCTGGATCGGCCGCCCGCTCCTGCCCGAGGAGCTCGCGAGGATGACGTACAAGGACCGCAAGGATCTGGTGATCGGCGGCATCAACGGGCTCGGGCCGAGCAACGCTGTGGAGGAGCCGTTCCCCGGGGATCGTGCGTTCGCGGCGTCGGTCTCCGCGTGGGCGGCGGAGGCGGGGGTCTCGCACGAGGACGCGACGATCTTCCGGGTGCTCGAGGCGTGCGCCGATCCGACGCCCGAGACGGCCGCGGTCCTGGAGGCGGCGCGCACGGGGCGGCTCGCGCCGCCGGACGCGCGGCGGGCGGAGTGGCTGCGGAAGCTCGCGGCGCGGCTGCTCGGGAGGCGGCTTATGGGGTGAGCGGGGCCGTCTCTGCCCGCGCTCACACCTGCGCTACGCCGCTGCGCGCTCGGAGAGAGGAGCGGCAAGAGGAAGTCGTAGTCGCTCGGACCCTCCGCATAGCACGATTGCGGGAAGTTGCCCCGGATCAGCAGAAGAACCGCCATGGCGCCAAGGACGCCAAGAAGAGAGGAAGGGTTGTCCATCCATCTCCCTTCTACTTCCCTGAATTCTTGGCGCCCTTGGCGTCATGGCGGTTCGCCTTTCGGCCCGACTTCCCGAAGTAGCGATAGGGTCCTGCGCGGAGGTAAAGCCGCCTTGTCATTCGGCGGCCTCGCTGGCCGCGGCCTGGAGCAGCGCGTCGATCTCGCGCAGCGACACGAGCTGCGCGCCGTCGCCTGGCGCCTTCAGCTCCCCCACTGCGCGCGCGGGTCGCGAGCCGGCCGTCGCGTCGCACGAGATCCATGAAGCGTAGATGTTCGGGGCTGTCCCGGAACGCAGCGAGGACGACAGGCGAGTGGCTGGTGAGTGAGGAGCTGGATGACGGGCACCGCGAGACCGGGAAGCTCCTGGTCGCCTGACGCCGTGGCTTCTCGAAGCAACGAGAGCAACGTGCGCAGGCGGCCGGAGTATATGCCGTTTTCCGGCTCCTCGACGCCAACAATGGACGGGCGGGGTTCGACGCGGAGGACAACGAGCAATGCCAGCGCGCGCAGCGTGCCGTCAGAGGCGAGGCGAGCTGGGAGGCGCTCCCCGCCAGAGAGCTTGAAATCGATGCGGAAGCTGTCCTCATCTGGAACCACATCGAAGCCGGCGAGCCCCGGGATGAGGGAGACGAGATCGGCGCGGATCCCCCCGAGCACCGGTCCGGGAAGATCCGCCAGGATGGTGGGCGGGTTCGAGGCGTCGGGAGCGAGCACGCTCGCGGCGATGCGCTCGCTCGGCTCGCCCGCGAGCGGCGAGTCTGGCACGACCCTCCCTCCGCGCCGACGCGCGCTGGCCGTCACGCGCGGGTCGTCGGTCCCCGGCCGTGGTGCCGGGCGCCCCCCCTCTCGCTCCGCCGGCTCCTCGGCATCGGCCGTCACCCCCGGGCGCCGCGCGGCGCAGCACGCCGACGCCCGTCGCGCGGGCGCCGCGTTCCCGCTTGATCACGCAGCGAGGCGGGAGATACCCTCCGCGCATGCGCCGCCTGGTCTCGTCGTTCATCCTTCTCACGTCATCGGCCCTCGCGTCGGGGTGCGCGACCTACGCGCAGGATCTCGACCGCGCCCGCGGCCACTACGAGGCCAACCGGTTCGAGCAGGCGCTGGCGCTGTTCCGCGTGCTCGAGCACGACCTCGACTCGTTCCCGCTGCCGCAGCAGGCGCAGTACGCGTACCTGCGCGGCATGACCGACTACCGCCTGGCCGGCCTCGCGCCGCAGGGCACCGGCGTCGCCGACCCGCGCAAGGGCTACCGCGACAACGCGCGCCACTGGCTGGGGCTCGCCGCGGCGATCGAGAAGCAGACCCCCGGCGGCATCACCAGCGAGCAGAAGATCCGCCTCAACGAGACGCTGGCCGATCTCAACCGCGACGTCTTCGGCGGCGCCGAGGCGCTGCCGGACAGCGGCGCCGCGACCGATCCGGCGGCGCAGCCCGATCCGGCGGCGGAGCCCAGCGCCGCCGAGCCGCCCGCGGACGCCCCGGCCGAGCCGCCGCCGCCCACGCTCTGACCTCCGCGCACAAGCAGCGCGCACAGCCAGCGGTCCGTCGCCGCAACGCGCAGCGCGTCGGAGACAGGGGGGTCGCCAGCCGGCGGTCCGTCGCCGCAGCGCGCCGGAGACGAGCGGGTCGCGCAGCCGGCTCTCCGTCGCCGCAGCGCGCAGCGCGTCAGGGGCTTTACAGGAACCGAGAGGCGTCGAAGGGGCGGGGGGTGAGCGCGGCGCTCCGGCCGCCGCTCAGGAGGGGGGGGTCACGCGAGCCGTCGGCGCAACGACTCGATCTCGTCCTTCGCGGCGAGCTTGTGTTTCTTGAGCTGGGCGGCCTCCATCTGCTCCCCCGGCGTCAAGAAAGCCCGTCGACCCAGCTGCCTGAGTCGCGAATCGAGCTCCCGGTGACGCGCCTCCGCCATACTCAGCCGCTGCTCCGGGCCGAGCGTCGCCACCGCGCGAGGAGAGATGACCTGATGCTTCATGTACCCACCTCCAAAGGCTCCCACAGAGGAGCCGTGATGCCTTCGAGGGCGCACCAACAGACACCCTCGTTCCGATCGTCGCTGGAGAGGAGATCGACCGCCGTCCACGCTATGAGCCGAGGGCGCGGCCTGATGAACGAACGCCACATTACCCCAAGGTGACGGCCGTATGCAGGCCTTTTGTCAGGCTGTGCCCTCGTGTTTCGTCGACGCGCCGCGCATCGGTACAGCGGACACCTTACAGAATTTACCTTCCAGCTCTGCCCAGGACGGCGATTCTGAAATCTCCGTCCACGCAACCAGCGGAACAACCTCGGACGTGGGGCTATTCTTCCCGGGCATGTTGAGCTCGAGTTTCAGCATCATGTCGGCCCGGATCCTGGCGTTCGCGGTGGTCCTGGGCGGATGCACGTCCAGGGCCCCTGTGCCGGCGCGGGCGCCGGCCCCGGCCCCGGCGCGAGGGCCGGTCGAGCTCGCTCCGATCGTCGTGTCCCCGTACTCGGACGCGGAGCTCGCGGCGGAGTTCGAGCGGGCGCGCGCGCTCCTCCTTGCGGACGAGGTGCGCGAGGCGGCGCCGCTGTTCGATCGGCTCGTCCGCCTCGCGCCCGACGGCGAGGTCGCGCCGCCGAGCCTCTTCAACGCGGGCCTCGCGTACGAGGCGCTCGGCGACCGCCCGCTCGCCGCGGAGCGTTACGGCGAGGTCGCGCGGCGCTTCCCGGACCACGCGCTCGCCCGCGGCGCGCTCTTCCGGCTCGCGCGCGTGACGGCGGCCCTGGAGCGGTGGCCCGAGCTCGTCGCGGTGGCGCGCCGCCTGCTCCGCCTCGGCGACCTGCGCGTGCTGGAGGCGATCGAGGCGCGCGGCGCGCTCGCGCTCGGGCTCGTCGAGCAGGGTCTCGTGGACGAGGCCGCGCGTCAGGTCACCCTCGCGCGCGACCTCATCGAGGCGCACCGGCTGGGCGAGGCGGGCAAGCCGCCGCTCGAGCTCGCGCAGGTGAGCTTCGCGCTCGGCGAGGTGCGGCGGCGCCGGAGCGAGGCGATCACCTTCGTGCCCGCGCCGGCGAGCTTCGCCGAGGCGCTGGAGCGGCGCTGCCAGGGGTTGCTCGACGCGCAGAGCGCCTACACCGAGGCGATGCGCAGCCTCGACGCGCACTGGTCGGCGATGGCGGGCTACCGCATCGGGCAGCTCTACAAGGAGCTCCACCGCGACGTGATGCAAGTCCCGCCGCCGCCGAGCGCCGACACCCCGAGGAAGAGGCAGCTCTTCGAGGGGGCGATGCGCCTGCGCTACCGCGTGCTCCTGGAGAAGGGGCAGAAGATGCTCGCCGGCACGGTCCGCCTCGGCGAGCGCACCGGCGAGGCGCCGGCGTGGGCCCTCCGCGCCCGCGACGCGCTGCGCGAGATCGATCTCGCGCTCGCCGAGGAGCAGGCGGCCCTCGCGCGGCTGCCGTTCACCGAGGCCGAGCTCTCGGCGGCGCTCGACGCCCTGAAGACCGCGCCGGCGAAAGGGCCCTGAGCCCCGCGTGCGCCCCGCCTCCCGGCGCCGGGCGGCTCAGTTCAGCTTCGGCTCGCAGCCGAACAGCACGTCGAGCTTCGCGTGCGCGGTGGCCTGCACCGTCGTGCAGGACGCGGGGCAGAGGATGATCTTCTTCGGGAGCGCCTCGTTGTCGTAATACCACCCTGGCCCCGCGCCGCAGTCGGCCTGGTCGTCCGCCCTCGGGATCTCGAGCTCGCCCGAGGACCCGGACGCGAGCCTCACCGCGACCCGGCTCTGGTCCAGGATCGCGCCCAGCGGCGGCTCGGGGACGAGGAGCTCGCACGGGAGCGCCGACGCGCGGATCTCGGCCATCTTCGCCGAGAACGCGGAGACGTCCGCGGTGACGTCGAACGCGCGCGTCGTTCCGCCCGCGGCCGCGATCTGGTCCAGGTTGGAGACGGTCGAGCCCTCGACCGCGATGACGTACGTCTGGACGCCGTTGTAGTTGAGCGCCCGCTGCGCGAGCTCCGCGGTGTTCGCGACGGTGTTGCTGGCGCAGCCGGACGGATCGCCGTCGGTCGCGAGCACGACGATGACCTTGTGAGACGGGTTGGCGTCCTGGTAGGCGGTCGCGTTCGCGAGCACCCCCTGGAGGGCCGGGCGCATGGGCGTCCCGCCGCTCGGCGAGGTGTCCTGGATGGAGGCGGTGAGCGCCGACGTGTTCGTCGGCAGCTCGCCGAACGGGACCGCCAGCGCCTCGTAGCTCGTGTGTTCGCAGTCGTTCTGTCCGGCGGCGCCCCTCGGGAAGTAGGTGAGCCCCACGTTCATCCCGGCGGAGGCGGTGTCGTTCACGAACCGCGAGATGGCGCTCGTGACGCCGCTCCACTTGGATCCGAGCATGCTGCCGGAGCGGTCGAGCAGGATGAGCATGTCGAGCGGCAAGAGCGTGGCCTGTGCGCTCGTCTGGGCGCAGGAGGCGTCGTCGCTCAACTCACCCTCTCCTGCGCCCGCCGCGCCGAGCCCGCCCTCGGCGAGCGACGCGCCTCCGGTGATGTCGCCCGAGCCGAAGCCGCCGCCGCTCACCCCTCCGCCTCCGCCGCTCCCGGCGTCATCCGGCGTGGAGGTCCCGGCGGGCCCCCTGTCCCCGGTGGCCGCGCAGCCGCCCGAGATCGGGGCGAGCCCGGCGGCGATGAGGAAAGGGGCAAACACGAAATGACGTCGGAAGGACATCTCTGCGCTCCTCGGGAGGTTGACGCAATGGGGGTCGCGGCAGCGGACGCCCCACGCGAGAAGTGGTCTGTCTGCTTGAGGGAAGCCGAGCTCCAGGACGCTCTCGTCAGCATACTGCATGTCTCAATCAAGGGGCGATAGGGGCTCTCCGGTTTGTGGGCCTTGCGGGTCTCGTGCTCTCTTTGCTCTCTTTGCTCTCGCCGATCTCATCGATCTCGCCGGTCTCTTCGGCCTCTCCGGGCTCGACGCCGACGCGGCGTGGATACCCGCGCTGACCGTTCCGGGTGCTCGCGCGGCGGAACATCATGTTTCCTTGCGCCGCGGCGAAGAGCGCGTAATTCCCAGCGGGAGCGTCACGCTTGCTGGAAAGAGGCGAACATGACTAGTTGGATTCCATGGGTACTTTCCGCTGTCGCCCTGACGGATCTCGGTTGTTCGGCCGCGTCGTCCGCGGGCAGCTCGGGGGCGGGCGCCGCGGGGGGCAGCGGCGGCGCCCCCGCGTCGGCCGTCTCGAGCGGAGGGGGCGGCGGGAGCGGCGGCGCGCCCCCGTGCGAGATCGACTGCTCGCTCGTCCCGACCTCGCAGTGCATGGCGGCGGTGTGCAACGAGGCGACGCGGGAGTGCGAGCTCGTCCCCGGCGCCGGCGGGGAGCCCTGCGACGACAGAGACGCCTGCACGGTGGGCGAGACCTGCGAAGACGGCGTGTGTCAGGGCGGCGCGCAGGAGGACTGCGGCGTCACGCCGGACGCGTGCCACGTCGTCACCTGCGTCGACGCGGGCGGCGCCCCGCGGTGCGGGCTCGAGCCGAGGGAGGACGGGACGCCGTGCGTGACGGACGATCGCTGCGTCCTCGACGCGACGTGCCAGGGCGGCGCCTGCGCCGGGACCCAGAGGGATTGTTTCTTCTTCCAAGTTCCGGACTCCTGCCATGTGGGCGTGTGCAACCCGGCGACCGGTGCGTGCGAGGCGGTCCCGGGGAACGAGGGGCAGCCGTGCGCGGACTCCGGCGACCTGTGCATGGTCGGCAAGACCTGCCAGGGCGGCCGCTGCGAGGGCGGCGCTCCCAGGGACTGCAGCGCGCTGAGCGTCGGGTGCAACGAGGGGGTCTGCGATCCCGGCTCTGGCAATTGCTATGCTGAGCCGATCGCGCCGGGCGGCGCCTGCCTCTCCGGGACCGACGAGTGCAATCGTGGTGTCTGCGACGAGCAGGGCGCCTGTATTTCCATCCCCACCCCCGGGGAGTGGTGCCCTTCAGAGACGGTGGGCTGCACGCGCGGGGTCTGCAGCGACGACGGGGTGTGCACGCCGCGCCCGGTCCCGGATGGCGGCGCATGTGTGGACAGCGACTGGTGCACCGTGGGGGAGACGTGCCTGGCCGGCGTGTGCCAGGGCGGCGCCGCGGAGGCGCCGACGGTCTACTTCCGGGATACGTTCGAGAGCAACGCGGCCGGGTGGGAGCTCGGTCCGACCTGGGAAATCGGGCAGGCGACCTCGTCCTCCGGGCACACCTACGGTCACGCCGATCCGGCGTCCGATCACACGGCCACGTCGGACAACGGGCTCGCCGGCGTGGTCATCGGAGGGAATGCACCCGTCAGCGCTCACCCGTACTATTACCTGACGAGCCCCGTCGTCGACGCGAGTATCGATGGAGGCGTGTACCTGACGTACTGGCGCTTTCTGAACAGCGATGAGGCGCCGCACATGACGAACCGGGTCGAGGTCTTTGACGGCGCCCGGTGGGTCGTCCTCTTCGAGTCGGGGTCGTACCCCGGCGTCCGCGACGCGGCCTGGAAGAAGGTCAGCCATGATCTGACCCCGTACAAGAACGCGAGCCTCAGGGTCCGCTTCGGCTATGCGATCGGGCGAGACACCTTCGTCGACAGCGTGTCGAGCTGGAACCTCGACGACGTCGAGATCGCGAACGCGGCCTGTCCCTAGCGCTACTGCGGGAAATCGGGCCGAGAGGCGAACCGCCATGACGAAAAGGGCGCCAAGAAACCAGGGAAGTCGAAGGGGAACATGGAGGGACACCCCTTCCCCTCTCTCCTTGGCGTCGTTGGCGCCATGGCGGTTCTTCTGCTGATCCGGGGCAACTTCCCGCAGGAGTGTTAGGGCGCCGCGGGGACGCCGCGTCGCCCGGGCTCGTTCACCGCTCCACGATCGGCGCGAGCGCCGCGATGATCGCGCGCGAGACCTCCTCGACCGCGCCGCCCCCGTCGACATGGATGACGCGATCCCCCGGCACGAGCTCCTCCGCGCGCCGGTACGCCTCGGCGAGCCGCGCCTGCAGCTCGGTCTGCTCGAACAGCTCCTCCGCCCCCCCGCGGCCGCGGCGGCGCTGCTCGGCGAGCTCCGGCGCCACGTCGATCACCACCGTGACGTCGGGCCTCCGGGCGTGGCGGTTGAGCTCCCGGATCCACCGGAGGATCTCCCCGCGATCCTCCGCTCCGTCGGCCGCCGTCGTCGACTGGTACGCGAGGCTCGACAGGTCGTAGCGGTCCGAGATCACGACGTAGCCGTCCCGGAGGAGCGGCTCGATCTCGGCCCCGAGGTGGTCGAGGCGGTCGGCGGA
Organism: Sorangium sp. So ce1036; assembly: GCF_051369805.1. Lineage (NCBI taxonomy): Bacteria > Pseudomonadati > Myxococcota > Polyangiales > Polyangiaceae > Sorangium > Sorangium sp. So ce1036. The sequence continues at coordinate 8,585,750 of NZ_JBBMOX010000001.1, read as the reverse complement.
GAAGAGCAGCGCCATCACCTCGGCCTGCCGGGCGCCCGGCAGCGAGACCCGGTGGGTCAGCATCAGGCGGAGGAGCGCGCCCACGGGCCCGCCGCTCGGCTCGCGCGTGACGTGGACGAGGCGCCGCGCCGCCCTGAGGTGCGCCGCGTAGCGCTCGGCCTGCGTGCTCGTGCCGGCGCCGTCGATGCCCTCGAACACGACGAACGCGCCGCGGCCGGACCCCGCCGAGGGGCGCGACGACGGCGCGGGGAGGTCCTCTGCCGAGCTCCGCGTCATGTCAGCGCCCCCTCCGCCGCGCCCGCGATGGGCGGGGCGTCCTCGCCGAGCACGACGTTGTCGATGAGGCGCGCCGCCCCGAGGCGGATGGCGACGGCCAGGAGCGCCCGGCCGCCGATCTCGGCCTCATCGCTCCAGATCGCCAGCGATCCCGGATCGGCCAGGTCGACGTAATCGATGCTCGACGCGACGGCCGCGAGGCGCGCGCGCGCGGGCCCCAGGAGCGCGGCGGCGCGCCGCTCGCCGCGCGCGAAGGCGCGGCACGCCTCGGTGAGGGCGAGCGGGATGGCGCGCGCCGCGCTCCGCTGCTCGGGCGACAGGTAGGCGTTGCGCGACGACATGGCGAGGCCGTCGGGCTCGCGCACCGTCGTCGCCCCGACGACCTCGACGGGCAGGAACAGATCGGCGGCGAGCCGCCGGATCACCTGGAGCTGCTGGTAGTCCTTCCGGCCGAACACGGCGACGCACGGGCCGGCGAGCGCGAACAGCTTCGTGACCACGGTGGCGACGCCCTCGAAGTGCGCGGGCCGGTGGGCGCCGCACAGCGGGGCGGCGGTCGCGCCGACGCGCACGCGCGTCTCCTCGCCGGGCGGGTACATCGCCGCGGCCTCGGGCGCGAACACCCCGGACGCGCCGGCCTCCCGGCAGGCGGCGAGGTCGCGATCGAGCGTCCGCGGGTAGCGCGCGAGATCCTCGCCCGCGCCGAACTGCGTCGGGTTGACGAAGACGGAGACCGCGACAAAGTCGGCCCTCCGCCGCGCCTCCGCGATCAAGGCGAGGTGTCCTGCGTGGAGCGCGCCCATCGTCGGGACGAGGCCGACGCGGCGTCCGGCCTGCCGCGCGCGCTCGCACGACCGCCTGAGCTCGTCGGGTTGTCGCCAGAATTCCATGGGCCGAACCTACCAGACCTCGGCTAAAATCGGAGCTTCGACCATGGTTGACCTGCCCTCCACCTCCGACGGCGCCCTCGCCACCGGTCACGGCAACGACGCGGAGCCCGCGCACGCGTCCAGGCCCGGCGCCGGCTCGAGCGAGCCGGCCGGCTCGAGGTCCGGGGCGAGCGTCGCGCCCGCGAGCGGCCCGGCGTCGATCCCGCCCGCGAGCGGCCCGGCGTCGATCCCGCCCGCCCCGGCGCCCCTGCCGGCCGAGGGCGATCCGGCGCATTACCTGAACCGGGAGCTCTCGTGGCTCGAGTTCAACGCGCGGGTGCTCGCGGAGGCGAGCTCGCCCGAGGTGCCGCTGTTCGAGCGCCTCAAGTTCCTGGGCATCTTTTTCTCCAACCTCGACGAGTTCTTCATGGTGCGCGTCGCGGGCCTCCAGGCGCAGACGCAGCGCACGATCGCGGAGGTCCCGCCGGACGGGCTCACGCCGCACGAGCAGCTCGTGGCGATCAGCGGGCGGGTTCATGCGCTCGTCGACGAGGCCTACCGGCTGTGGAGCGCGGATCTGATCCCGGCCCTCCAGCGCGCCGGCATCGTGATCGTCCGCCCGGACGAGCTCGAGCCGGCCGAGCTCAGCGCGCTGGATGAGCGGTTCCGTACGGAGATCTTCCCGATCCTCACGCCGCTCGCGATCGATCCGGGGCACCCGTTCCCGCACCTGCGCAACAAGATGATCAACCTCGGGATCATGTTCTCCCGGGAGCACGAGGCGCAGGAGCCGGGCTTCGCGGTCATCCAGGTGCCGCCGATGCTGAGCCGGCTGATGCGGGTCCGCGTGGACGGCGCGGCGCGCGCGTTCGTCCTGCTCGAGGACGTGATCGCCCGGCATGTGAAGGACTTCTTCCCCTCGGGGCGGCTGCGCGGGACGTATCCTTTCCGCGTCACCCGCAACTGGGATCTCGAGATCGACGAGGAAGAGGGCGAGGATCTCCTGGAGACGATCCAGGCGGAGCTCCGCCGGCGCGATCGCGGCAACGCCGTGCGCGTGGAGATCGGCGTCGGCGAGGGGGGGGTGGGCGCCTCGGTCCAGCGGCTCTGCCGCGCGCTCAACGTCGACTCGTCGCTGGCCGTGTACCGGGTGTCGGGGCCGCTCCACATCGCCGACCTCATGGGGATCGTGGCGGACGACGAGCGCCGCGAGTACCGCGACGAGCCGTTCTCGCCGCAGGTCCCGCCCGTGTTCCGGGACGTCGAGGACATCTTCGCCGTCATCCGGGAGCAGGACGTGCTGCTGCATCACCCGTACGAGTCGTTCGACCCCGTCGCCGAGTTCGTCTCCCGCGCGGCCGACGACCCGAACGTCCTCGCGATCAAGCAGACGCTCTACCGGACCGGCGGCGACTCGCCGATCCTGAAGGCGCTCGCGCGCGCGGCCGAGAGCGGGAAGCAGGTGACGGCGATCGTCGAGCTGAAGGCGCGGTTCGACGAGGCGAGCAACATCCAGTGGGCGAGGACGCTCGAGCGGAGCGGCGTGCAGGTCATCTACGGCCTCCTGGGGCTGAAGACGCACGCGAAGGCGCTGCTCGTGGTGCGGCGCGAGAAGGACAGGCTGCGCCGGTACGTGCACCTCTCGACGGGCAACTACAACCCTCAGACCGCGCGGATCTACACGGACATCGGCCTGTTCACGGTGAACCGGGAGATCGGCGAGGACATGACGTCGTTCTTCAACCTGCTGACGGGTTACAGCGCGCCGCCGAAGTGGAACCGCCTCCTGGTGGCGCCGCTCGGCCTGCACGAGGCGGTGCTGGGCTTCATCGCGCGCGAGGCGGCGCACGCGCGGGCGGGGCGCAAGGCGGAGATCGTGGCGCAGATGAACGCGCTCGTGGACGTCGACGTCATCGACGCGCTCTACGCGGCGTCGCAGGCGGGGGTCGACATCAAGCTCGCGGTGCGCGGCATCTGCTGCCTCCGGCCGGGCATCCCGGGGCTCTCGGAGCGGATCCAGGTGCGCGCGGTCATCGACCGCTTCCTCGAGCACAAGCGCCTGTTCCGGTTCGCGAACGGCGGCAACGAGGAGATCTACATGTCGAGCGCGGACTGGATGCCGCGCAACTTCCATCGTCGCGTCGAGGTGATGATCCCGATCCTCGACTCATCCGTCCGCGCGCGCGTGAACGACATCCTGAACACCACGATCTCGGACACGGTGAAGACGTGGGAGCTCGCGAGCGACGGCGGCTATCACAAGCTCGCGCTGAGCCCCGGCGCCCCGGCGGTGCGGTCGCAGCAGCGCTTCATCGAGCTCGCGCGCGAGCGGGTGAAGCTCAGCGATCCGCTGGCGCGCGGCGGCGGGCGGTTCCACATCCTCCGCGTGCCCGTGAGCCCGAGCGACGGGGAGTCGCGCCACCGCAAGACCGCGAAGAAGAAGAAGGGGCTCCCCTGAGGCGAGGGGAGCGCCTCAGAAGCGCACGGTGAGCGCGGCGGACCCGGGGCCGAGCGAGAGCGTGGCCTGGCTCTCCGCCCTGGTCTCCTCGCTCTTGACGGGCACCTTCTTGCCGCCGATGACCCAGAGCGGAATGCCCACGGCGAGCATGATGCCGCCCGCCACGGACACGAGCACGCCGGCGACCTGACGGGGCTCGTCGGTGAGCCGATCGCAGACGCTCGTGTAGCCGCCGTAATCGCAGTAGATCTCGTACCGCTGGCTCGCGGAGGCGAGCAGGGCGGTCCCGGCGAAGAACCCGATGGCGCCGCCTGCGGCGAGCGCGATGCCGCCCACCATCATGCTCGGGCTCCTCCGCTGCATGGAAACGGGGGGCGACGCGGGCGGGAGCTCCGGCGCCGGAGGGTAAGGGTAGTAGCCTGGCGGCGGCGGATAGTAGGCGCCGCCATGGGGAGCGTAGCCGCCCTGGCCATAGGGAGCGTAGCCGCCCTGGCCATAGGGAGCGTAGCCGCCGGGATAGCCCGGCGGCGGGGGGTAGCCTGGCGCAGCCGGCGGAGCGACCCCGGGGCCCGGTGGGGGCGCAGGATAGGGCGGCGCGACGGGGCCGTGAGGCGCGGGCTGGGGCGCGGCGGCGCCCGCGGGCGGCTGCGGCGCGACGGCCGGCGGCGTCGCGGGCGGCTGCGCGGAAGGCTGCTGCGGCGGGGCTGGTTGCGCGACCGCCGTCGTCGCGGCGAGGAGGCCGGCCAGCGCGACGCCGAGCGACAGAGCGCCCGCCCGTCGGCCGGACGGCGGTGAGCTGCGCGGCGTTCGGGCGGCGCCGGACAGAGCGATCAAGCGAAGCATCTCGGACGTCCTTATCATCGCGGCGATCTCGGTCACTCGTAGGGGGTCTCGGCGGGCTTCGAGGCCGGCTCGGGCGTCGGTGCGGGAGGCTTCGTCGCGGGAGGATCCGTCAGATCCGACGGCGGCGCTGCCTCCGGCGGTGCCGCCGCTGGGTCCTCGGCGGTCGCAGGCGTCGCCGGCGGTGCGGCCGCGGCGCGCTGCGTGGCGGCGGCGCTCGCCGCCGGGCGCTGCGTGGCGGCGGCGCTCGCCGCCGGGCGCTGCGCGGCGGCGGCGCTCGCCGCCGGGCGCTGCGCGGCGGCGGCGCTCGCTGCCGGGCGCTGCGCGGCGGCGGCGCTGGCTGCCGGGCGCTGCGCGGCGGCGGCGCTGGCTGCCGGGCGCTGCGTGGCGGCGGCGCTGGCCGGCGCACCCGCGGCCGCTTCGGCCGTGACGATCGTGGGCGGTGACACGTCGACCGGAGGCCCCGGCGGCGCGGCGGGCGTCGCGCTGGTCGGCTCCGGGGCAGCCCGTTGCTGCGACGCCGGCGCCGCGCTCTCGGGCTCGGCCTCCGCGCGCTCCCGGGAGCGGGGAGATTGCGCGGCGTACACGATCACGGCGGCGAGCGCCACGAGGCCCAGGAAGAGCACGAGCGCGCGGTCTCTCCGCGGCTTCTCGTTCCTTTTCGCCCGCGCGCTCCCGCTCCCTCGCGAGCGTGCGGGCTGCGCGCCCCTGGCCGCGCCGGCGCGCGCCGGCGCGGCGAGCGCGGCGTCTCCGCGGCTCGCTGCGCGGTCAGGGCGCGCCCCTGCGGCCCGCTCTGCCGTCGGTGTCGTCCCCGGGTCCCCGCCGTCCGGATGACTCCGGGACGACGGCGCGGGGGCCGCCGTGTCCACGCGGCCCTCGCGGGCCGATGTCGCCGCTGCAACACCCACGCGCGGCGCCTTTCGCCGGCTTTCCTTGCGCTGGGCGCGTGAAAGCTTCTTCGCCACGCAGCGACCGTACCGAACAGCAGCCGGGCCGCCAAGGGCCGCCCGCGGCGTATGCATTCGCCGCTTGCCATGCGTGGGCGTCTCGTTCAGGGTGCGCGGACCGAATCCACCACGAACCGGTGTTGTCCCCGCTTGACATGCACCTGCTCCTGGGTATCCTGCGCGTCCCCATCCCTCAGGGGGAAATCTGCGTCACTATGCCGACCATCAGCCAGCTCATCCGCCAAGGCCGCGAGGCCGCCCGCTACAAGACGGCCTCTCCTGCGCTCAAGTCCTGCCCGCAGCGGCGAGGCGTGTGCGTCCGCGTCTATACCACGACGCCCAAGAAGCCTAACTCGGCGCTCCGCAAGGTGTGCCGCGTCAGGCTGAGCAATCAGATGGAAGTGACGAGCTACATCCCGGGCGAGGGGCACAACCTGCAGGAGCACTCGGTCGTCCTCATCCGGGGCGGCCGCGTGAAGGACCTGCCGGGCGTCCGCTACCACGTCGTCCGTGGCACGCTCGACGCGTCCGGCGCTGCCGGGCCCAGCTCCACCAACAAGGCGAACCGCAACCGCAAGCGCTCGAAGTACGGCGTGAAGCGCCCCAAGGCCTGATCGGGCGCCCAGCCGAGCAGAGGAACGAAGATGCCCCGTCGTCGCGAAGTCCCGAAGCGGAAGATCATTCCGGACCCGAAGTACAAGGACAAGCTCGTCGCCAAGTTCACGAACTCCCTGATGCTGTCGGGCAAGAAGGCGACTGCCGAGGGGATCCTCTACGGTGCGTTCGACATCGTGCGCGACCGCTTCAAGGAGGAGCCGATCGACGTCTTCCGGAAGGCGCTCGACAACGTGAAGCCGAAGCTCGAGGTCAAGAGCCGGCGCGTCGGCGGCGCGACCTATCAGGTCCCCGTCGAGGTCCGGCCCGAGCGGCGCGTCGCGCTGGCGATGCGCTGGCTCGTGACCTACTCGCGCGGCCGCGGCGAGAAGACGATGCGCGAGCGGCTCGCCGCCGAGCTCGTCGACGCGGCGCAGAACCGCGGCAACGCGGTCAAGAAGCGCGACGACACGCACAAGATGGCCGAGGCCAACAAGGCCTTCGCTCACTATCGATGGTAGGTCGCGAGCGCGCCAGCGCAGATCCAGGGTCTGCGCTGGCTCGTTCATTTCACGTCCCACCGCCCAGGCGAGGAAACGCGTAGAGCGAGATGGCAACGTCGACATAAGGATCGGGTTACAGGGCCGATCTCGAGGGAGCGCGATGGCGCTCCGCTTCGTGATCCAAAGAGCTGCTGCTGTACCCCGACACCCTCTCCAGGTTCAAGCGCACGCCACACGGAGGCGGGCCGGGCTGGAGAGGGTGTTTTGCATCCTGAGACCGAAACGCTCACCCCACGCATCGCACCAACGGAGAAGGAACAGTGGCACGCGAGTACAGCCTGGAACGGACGCGCAACATCGGGATCATGGCCCACATCGACGCGGGCAAGACGACCTGCTCGGAGCGCATCCTTTATTACTCGGGTGTCAACTACAAGCTCGGTGAGGTCCACGAGGGCGCGGCCACGATGGACTGGATGGTCCAGGAGCAGGAGCGCGGCATCACCATCACGTCCGCAGCGACGAACTGCTTCTGGTCTCCGGAGCAGGGGCCCCAGAAGGGCGTCTCCCACCGGATCAACATCATCGACACGCCCGGGCACGTCGACTTCACCATCGAGGTCGAGCGCTGCCTGCGCGTGCTCGACGGCGCGGTGGCGGTGTTCGACGGCGGCAACGGCGTCGAGCCGCAGAGCGAGACGGTCTGGCGCCAGGCGGACAAGTACGGGGTCCCGCGGATCGCGTTCATCAACAAGATGGACAAGGTGGGCGCCGACTTCGACATGTGCGTCGACTCCATCCGCGAGCGGCTCGGCGCGAACCCCGTGGCCATCCACTATCCGCTCGGCGCCGAGGACTCGTTCCGGGGCGTCATCGACCTCGTGACGATGCGGGCCGCCGTCTTCGACGAGGAGACGAAGGGCCAGCGCTACGAGTGGACGGCGATCCCGGACGATCTCCTGCCGCGCTGCAAGGAGCTCAGGGAGAAGCTCGTCGAGGCGTGCGCCGACTCGAGCGACCAGGTGATGGAGAAGTTCATCGCCGGGGACGTCGACCAGATCACCGAGGAGGAGATCCACGCCGCGCTCCGCGCGGGCACCCTGGGCTTCAAGATCGTCCCGGTCCTGTGCGGCTCGGCCTTCAAGAACAAGGGGATCCAGCTCCTGCTCGACAGCGTGGTGAACTACCTGCCGTCACCGGTCGACATCCCGGCCATCGAGGGGACGCTGCCCGACAACAAGGACAAGGTCGTCTCGCGCAAGACGAGCGATGACGAGCCGTTCGCGGCGCTGGCGTTCAAGATCATGAACGATCAGTTCGGCAACCTCACCTTCTTCCGCGTCTACTCCGGCACGACGAGGAGCGGCGTCAGCGTGCTCAACTCGACGCGCGGGAAGAGGGAGCGGTTCGGCCGCATCCTCCGGATGCACGCGAACAAGCGCGAGGAGATCGACGTCTGCTACGCGGGCAACATCTACGCGGCCGTCGGCCTCCGCGACACCCGTACCGGGGACACGCTCTGCGAGGAGAAGCACCCGATCGTGCTGGAGCGGATGGAGTTCCCCGACCCCGTGATCTCCATCGCGATCGAGCCGAAGACCAAGGCCGACCTCGACAAGCTCGGGGTCAGCCTGCAGAAGCTCGCCTACGAGGACCCGTCGTTCCGCACCTACACGAACGAGGACACGGGGCAGACGATCATCGCCGGGATGGGCGAGCTCCACCTCGAGATCATCGTCGACCGCCTGAAGCGCGAGTTCAGGGTCGACGCCAACGTCGGCAAGCCCGAGGTCGCCTACCGCGAGACCATCTCGAAGAAGGCGGCGGACGTGGAGGGCCGCTTCGTCCGGCAGTCGGGCGGGCACGGCCAGTTCGGTCACGTGAAGATCGACATGGAGCCCGCCGAGCGCGGCGCCGGCTTCGTGTTCGAGAACGATATCGTCGGCGGCGTCATCCCGAAGGAGTTCATCCCGTCGATCGAGAAGGGCATCCGGGAGGCGATGGGCCGCGGCGTGCTCGCGGGCTACCCCGTCGTCGACATCAAGGTCCGGCTCCACTTCGGCAGCTACCACGAGGTGGACTCCTCGGGCCCCGCGTTCGAGGTCGCCGCGTCGATGGCCTTCCAGGACGGCGCCAAGAAGGCGGGCCTCGTGCTCCTCGAGCCGATCATGGCCGTCGAGGTCGTGTCGCCCGAGAACTACCTCGGCGACGTCATCGGCGACCTGAACGCACGACGCGGCCGCATCCTCGACATGGGACAGCGCGCGAACACCCGGGTGATCCGCGCAGAGGTCCCGCTCGCCACCATGTTCGGTTACGCGACCGACGTCCGTTCCAAGACGCAGGGCCGCGCGACCCATTCGATGCAGTTCTCTCATTACGCACCGGTCCCAGCAGCGATCCAGGAAGAGATCGTCGCGAAGCAGCGAGGTTAGAAATACGCCATGGCCAAGGAGAAATTCACTCGTACGAAGCCGCACGTGAACGTGGGCACCATCGGTCACATCGACCACGGCAAGACCACGCTCACGGCGGCGCTCGTCAAGGTGCAGTCGAAGCGCCAGCTGGCGAAGGCGATCTCGTACGCCGACATCGCGAAGGGCGGGACGGTCCGTGACGAGACCAAGACGGTGACCATCGCGGCCGCGCACGTGGAGTACGAGTCGGAGAAGCGCCACTACGCGCACGTCGACTGCCCCGGGCACGCCGACTACATCAAGAACATGATCACGGGCGCGGCGCAGATGGACGGCGCGATCCTGGTCGTGTCGGCGCTCGACAGCGTGATGCCGCAGACGCGCGAGCACGTGCTGCTCGCCCGGCAGGTCGGCCTGAACCACATCGTCGTGTTCCTGAACAAGTGCGACGCGGTGGACGACCCGGAGATGCTGGACCTGGTCGAGATGGAGGTCCGCGAGCTCCTGTCGAAGTACAAGTTCGACGGCGACAACGCGCCGGTCGTCCGCGGGGCGTCGCTGCCGGCGCTGCAGGGCGACCCGAAGTGGGAGGAGACGATCCAAGAGCTCCTCAACGCGCTGGACAGCTACATCCCCGAGCCGGTGCGCGACATCGACAAGCCGTTCCTGATGGCGGTCGAGGACGTGTTCTCGATCAAGGGCCGCGGCACGGTGGCCACGGGCCGCATCGAGCGCGGCGTGATCAAGGTCGGCGACGAGGTGCAGATCATCGGCTTCAAGGACACGAAGAAGTCGGTCGTGACCGGCGTCGAGATGTTCCGGAAGCTGCTCGATCAGGGGCAGGCGGGCGACAACGTCGGCTGCCTCCTGCGCGGCGTCGAGAAGGAGGAGATCGAGCGCGGCCAGGTGCTGGCGAAGCCCGGGTCGATCACGCCGCACACGAAGTTCACCGGCGAGGTGTACGTCCTCAAGAAGGAGGAGGGCGGGCGCCATACGCCGTTCTTCACCAACTACCGGCCGCAGTTCTACATCCGGACCACGGATGTGACCGGCACGGTGAACCTGCCCGAGGGGGTGAAGATGGTGATGCCGGGCGACAACATCACGATGACGATCGAGCTCATCGCGCCGGTCGCGCTGGAGGAGCAGATGCGCTTCGCCATCCGCGAGGGCGGCAAGACCGTGGGCGCGGGCGTCGTCACCAAGATCCTCGCGTAGGAAGAGCACCATGGCTGATACAACCAAGATCCGGATTCGCCTCAAGGCCTTCGACCACCAGCTTCTCGACAAGTCGACGAGCGACATCGTCGAGACGGCGAAGCGGACCGGGGCGCACGTCGCGGGACCGATCCCGCTGCCCACCGAGATCCGGCGCTACACGGTGCTGCGGGGGCCCCACGTCGACAAGAAGTCGCGCGAGCAGTTCGAGATCCGGACGCACAAGCGGCTTCTCGACATCATCGAGCCGACTCAGCAGACCCTCGACGCGCTGATGAAGCTCGACCTTTCGGCCGGCGTCGACGTCGAGATCAAGAGCTAGGAGTCCAGGGACCATGAAGGTTACCGTTTACAACCTCAAGCGGGAGCAGGTCGGCGAGCTCGACCTCTCGGACGAGGTCTTCGGGACCGAGGTGAAGGAGCACCTCTTCTACGAGGTGGTGAAGGCGCAGCTCGCGTCCCGCCGCGCAGGCACCAAGGCCACGAAGGAGCGGAGCGCGGTCGCCGGCTCCTCGAAGAAGCTCTATCGCCAGAAGGGCACCGGCCGGGCCCGTCAGGGCTCGATCCGCGCGCCGCACCACGCGGGCGGCGGCATGGCCCACGCCCTGGAGCCGAAGGACTGGTCGTACCGTCCGCCGCGCAAGGTGCGCATCGGCGCCCTGAAGAGCGCGCTCTCCCTGTTCGCCAAGGAGGGCAGGCTCATCGTGCTCGAGAGCCTGGAGGTCCCCGAGATCAAGACCAAGGCGATCGCCGCGACGCTCTCGACGCTGCAGGCGGATCGGAAGTCGCTCGTCGTCGACACGGCGGGGAACGAGAAGCTGGTGAAGAGCCTCCGCAACCTGGAGAATCACCAGTACTTGCCGCCGGAGGGGGTCAACGTCTACGACCTCCTCAGGCACGACCACCTCATCGTCTCGAAGGATGCCGCCAAGGCGCTCGAGGCGCGTTGCCTTCGCTAGTCAGGGGAGACCGCCATGCAGCCCGAGCAGATCATCCGCCGGCCCATCATCCTCACGGAGAAGTCGAGCCGGCTCCGCGACCAAGGCAACAAGGTCATTTTTGAGGTTCGCCGCGAGGCGAACAAGATCCAGATCAAGGACGCCATCCAGACGCTCTTCAAGGTGGGCGTGGTGGATGTGAACACCCTGATCATGCGCGGCAAGGAAAAGCGTATGGGGCGCGGCTACGCGAAGCTGCGCAATTGGAAGAAGGCGATCGTCACCCTCAAGGAGGGCGACGAGATCCAGTTCTTCGACGAGAAGGCGGAATAGCCATGGGAATCAGATCCTTCAAGCCGACCTCGCCCGCGCGGCGCTTCTACTCGGTCAGCGACTTCAAGGACATCACGAAGACGGAGCCCGAACGGTCGCTCCTCGAGCAGCAGACGTCGACCGGCGGCCGGAACAACAACGGCCGGATCACGTCGCGGTTCCGCGGCGGCGGCCACAAGCAGCGCTACCGGGTCATCGACTTCCGGCGTGACAAGATCGGTGTCCCGGCGAAGGTCGCGGCGATCGAGTACGATCCGAACCGGACGGCGCGGATCGCGCTCTTGCACTACGTGGACGGCGAGAAGCGCTACATCCTCGCGCCCGACGGGCTCGCGGTGGGCGCGACGCTGCTCGCGAGCCGGAACGCGGACATCAAGCCGGGCAACAGCCTGACCCTGCGCTTCATCCCGCCGGGCACCTCGATCCACAACGTCGAGGTCAAGAAGGGCAAGGGCGGTCAGCTCGTGCGCTCCGCCGGCGTCGCCGCTCAGCTCATGGCGAAGGACGGCGACTACGCGCAGGTGCGCCTGCCGAGCGGCGAGATCCGCAAGGTGCACCTCGATTGCCGCGCCACGATCGGGCAGGTGTCGAACTCCGAGCACGCGAACATCAGCCTCGGCAAGGCCGGGCGCTCGCGCTGGCTCGGGCGCCGCCCGCACAACCGCGGCGTCACGATGAACCCGGTCGACCATCCGATGGGCGGTGGCGAGGGCCGGACGAGCGGCGGGCGTCATCCGTGCTCGCCGTGGGGGCAGCTCGCCAAGGGCCTCAAGACACGCAACAACAAGCGCACCGACGCCATGATCGTCCGGCGGCGCGGGACCAAGGGTTAGTCATGCCGAGGAGCATCAAGAAAGGGCCCTTCATCGACGGTCACCTGCTGGAGAAGATCCAGGCGGCCCAGGCGACCAACGCCAAGAAGGTCATCAAGACGTGGTCGCGCCGCTCGACGATCCTGCCCGAGTCGGTCGGCCTGACCTTCGCCGTGCACAACGGGAGGAAGTTCGTCCCGGTGTTCGTGACCGAGAACATGGTCGGCCACAAGCTGGGCGAGTTCGCGCCGACGCGCACGTTCCACGGCCACTCCGGGGACAAGAAGGCCAAGGTCGGCAAGGGCCCCGGCGGTCGCTGATCGCTCGCGGTCCACGCGGTAGCACCCAGCCCGGGCGGGCGGGCTCGCAGCAGCGAGCCCGCCCGTTCGCTTTTCAGCGCGCTGGCCACCGACAATGTCGAGATGGGCCCGTGTCCGGAGCGGGCGACCGCCGCTCTAGAACGTCGTGCGGAAGCCGGTGAACCCCGGGCCGATGACCAACTGCTGCGAGGCCGTCGCGCCGGAGGCCCCGCCGGCGCCCTCGCCGGAGAGGCTCAGGATGAACAGCGTCGTGCCCGCGACGAGCCCAAGCGCGCCGATCGCGAAGCCGACGTTCGCGACCGTCTTCTGGGTCTTGCCCGCGTCGACGTCGTCCTGGCGATCGGGAGGACACGGTCCACCGCAGCTCTCGGCGAGATCGCTGTAGGTGCTGTTCGCCATCAGCCCGGCGACGGTGAACATGGCGAGCCCCGCCACCCCGACGCCGCCGGCCGCATACGCGTAGGGACGCAGGTGCGCCCGCTCGCCCGGCACCTCCGGCGCGAGCGCGTCACCGCCCTCGCCCGGGAGCGGGGCGGAGGCGCCGGCGTCCGCGATCGGGGCGTTCGTCTCGGCGTCGAGGGAGAGCGTCTTCGCCTCTCCCGTCGACAGCTCGACGCCGTGCACGCCGGAGCTGGTCCTTGTGCGCAGCACGATCTGGACCTTGCCGGGCTTCACCGGGAACGGCTTGCCCCATCGCGCGCGGGGGATTTCCCTGCCGGCGATCGTCAGCGAGGTGGCCAGCTCCGGGTGCACCACCGTGACGTTCACGAGCCCGATCCTGGGAGCGAGCTCGTCCCGCTCCAGCTGCGCCGTCTGCTCCGTCCTCGCGTACCGCGGCTCGGCCTTCGCCCGGGCCGCGGCCTCCTCCGCGACGTGCTCGAACTCCAGGTACGCCTCGGTCAGGTCGCCCAGCTCGACGAGGCAGCGCGCGATGTAGAGGCGGGAGTTCGGGCTCGCCACCGCGGCGTACGAGGCCCGGAACTGCTGCAATGCGAGCGCGTATCGCTCGCTGTCGAAGAGGGCCGTGCCCTTCTTGAACAGCGCCTGCGCCTTCTCCACGGCGTCCGGCGACGGCGTCGCCGCGGCGTCGCCCGCGGCCGCCGCGGGCCCGGAGAGCGCGCACACGCAGAGGCAGGAAGCCGCACCGAAGAGCAACGCACGGAGCCAGGGTCGAGGTCGCACGATGTTCAGATACCCGAGGGGTTGTACTTCTTCTTGGTGGTGGTCGTCGCCTTGCCGGTCGAGGAAGGCTTGGGCGCGGGCCTCGTCGACGTGGAGACCGCCCGGGCGCGCGACGTCGACGGCGGGCGCGGCGTCGCAGCAGGCCGCGGCGTCGCAGCAGGCCGCGGCGCCGCCGTGACCGGCGCCCTCGCCGCCGGGGAAACCTGCGGCGCCTCCGCCGGAGACGTCGCAGGCTGCTGCGCCTCCGCAGAAGGCGCCGCCGATGGCTGGGTCTCGTCGGGCGGCGGGGACGGGGGCTGCGCGGCCTGCGGGGGCTCGACGGGCGCCGGGCTCGCGGGCGTGGTGGCCTCCACGACGCCCGTGTCCGCGGCGGGCGCCGCGGTCGCGGGCAGCGCCTCGACGCGCGATTTGCCGAGCGCCGGGGCATGCTCGTCGCCGCTGCGCACGACCAGCGCGAAGGCGAGGAGCGCGACGCAGAACGTCGCCGCGCCGGCGACGATGAGCTGAAGCCGCTTGCGCCGCTGCCCTGTCTCGTACGACCTGTCGACCGCGGTGACCTCGCCGACGTCGTTGGCCAGGCTCCGGGGACCGCCCCTCGCGAAGCGCGCGGCGAGCGCGGCCCTCGCGGCGGGAGGATCCGCCGCGGCGAGCACCTTGGTGGGGGGCACCCCTGCTGCCGGAAGGACCCGTGGGGCGGACGCGCCGAGCAGCTTGCCCTCGCGCGCGGAGGGCCGCGAGCTCGACGGGGCCCGCGCCTCCTCGGGCGGGAGGTCCGCCTGCACCGACGGCGCCAGGATGAGGCGCGGCGGGGCCTCGACAGGCTGCGCCGGCACGGCGATCTCCTCGAACGAGATCGGCGGGCCGTCCTCTTCGGGCCCCGCGGTCGAGGTGGCCGCCGCCGCGCTCGCGGCCGGGCCTACGCCGGTCGGCGCGGGCTTCGCGGACGCGGGGGCGCCCCCGCGGACCGAGGCCGGGATGGCGTCGGCGGCCGCGATCTGGCCGTCGGCGAGCAAGCCCGGGCGGGGCTCCGAGTTCACGGCCGCGCCGGCGTCGACGGCCGCGATCGCGTCGCGGAGCTCCTGCGCGCGCCTCGCCTGGGTCTCGCCGATCGCCTTCCGCACGAAGGCCGCCACGTCCTCGTCGGTCGTGGGCTCGCCCAGGATCGACGCCACCTGATCGATGGCCCGCTGCATCTCGGCGCACGTCGCGAAGCGGTTCTCGCGATCCTTCTCGAGCGCCTTGAGGATGATCCTCTCGAACTCGGGGTGGATCGCGCCGTTCAGCTCGCGCGGGGGGAGCGGGTTCTTGATGGTGATGTTCTCCACCGTCGAGAGCTCGGTCTCGGCGCGGAACGGGTGCAGCCCGGTCGTGAGCACGTACAGCAGCGCTCCGAGCGAGAAGATGTCGCTCCGGCGATCGATGGGGAGCCCGCCGAGCTGCTCCGGCGAGAGGTACGGCGTCTTGCCCTTGATGACGCCGCCGGCGCGCGTGACGTGCAGGCGTCCCTTCGACTTCGCCACGCCGAAGTCGACGATCTTCACGAACCCGGCGGTCGAGATGAGCACGTTCGCCGGCGAGATGTCGCGGTGGACCAGATCGAGCAGCGCGCCGGTGTCGTCGCGGAGCTCGTGCGCGTTGTGGAGGCCCGCGCAGATCTGCGAGGCGATGCGGAGCACGAGCCGCTGCGGGATGCCCCCGAGCGGCTTCGCGGCCCGCTGCAGCGTGCCGGCCGTCTCGCCGTCGACCCACTCCATGACGATGTAGAGGACGTCGTCCTCCTCGCCGAGATCGAGGATCTCGACCACGTTGGGGTGGCGGACCCGCGCCGCGACCCGCGCTTCGTCGAGGAACATCGACTCGAAGTCGGGGTCGTCGGAGACGTCGGGCAGCATCGTCTTGATGGCGACGATCTTCTGGAAGCCGCGGGTGCCCTGGAGGCGCGCGGCCCACACGGACGCCATGCCCCCCTTGGCGACCGGCATCAGGATCTCGTAACGGCCGAGCGTGCTGCCCGGACCCAGGCGATCCACGGCGGACGCCGCGCGGCCCCACTGCTTCGTCAGCCCCTGCAGCCCGGTTGGCGTGAGGGCTGTCCTGCTGGAGGCCGGCGACGGCTCGGACCCGTGCGCGCCGTTGTGCGGGCCGGGCGAGGCCGGGGCGCGCGGCGTGGCTGGCGCCGGCGCCGCCGCGGCCGCGACGGGCGGCGCGTGCGGCGTGGCCGCCGCGGCCGCGGGCGCGACGGGCGGCGCGTGCGGCGTGGCCGCCGCGGGCGCAGCGACCGCGCGCGCCGGCGGCGCGGGGGCCCGGGGCGTCGCAGGCGGCGACGTCGGCGCCACGGGCGCGCGCGGCGTCACAGGGCTCGGCGGCGGGGTCGCGGGCGCCGCGCCAGCCGCCGGCGCGGCGGCGCTCTTGCCCGGATCCTCGGACCGGGGCGGAAGCGGCGCCCGCGGCGGCGCCGGCCGCTGCGGCGGCCTCGGGAGCGGCGCGCGCGGCACCGGCGTCGGCCGCTTCGGCGCCATGCCCTCGGCCGGTGTCCGCGTCGACCTCGGCGCGGTCGCGCTCGGCGCCACGGCCGCCGTCGCGGGGCTCGCCGCAGCGGCGCGGCTCTCGGTCCGCTCGCTCGGCGGCCCGATCCGCGGCAGCGTCTCGGTCGGCGGCCGCGTCGCGGGCAGGCGGGCCGGGGCTTCGACCTCCGCGCCCCAGGCGGTGTCGATGTCGGCGTGGTCCGCCCCGGCGCCCGCCGGCGCGGCGCCGTTCGATGCGCCTGCGCCCGCTCCCGGCCTGGCCGCCGCGCCGTTCTTCGGCGCGGTTGCGTCCTTCGGCGCGCTCGCGCCGCTCGACGGGCGGAGCTGGCTGGCGACGACCGCGCCGCCCGCGGCGGTCTGCAGGCCCGCCGGCGCGGCCGGCGCGCGCGGGCGCGGGGACGGCGCGGTGATCGCGTGCCGCGAGGCGTCTCCGCGGGGCGACGGTGTGGCCTCGGGGACGGGCAGCGCCACGCCCACGAGCGTCATGCCACGCGTGCGAGGTGGCCGCGGCGTCGGCCACGCTTCGGCCGCGCCGCCGGCGCTCGCCATGGCGGCCGCGATCATGGCCCTGCGCGGCGCGATCGTCTTGCCGGCCAGCCGGAGCACCGTCGCGGTCACGTCGTCCGCCCCGGCGATCTGCCCTGCGCCCGCGGCCTCCAGCGCCGCGAGCATCGCGGACGCGCTCTCGAAGCGGAGCGCGGGATCGCGCTCGAGCGCGGTCCTCACGACCTCGGCGACCTGGGCGGGGATGGCGCCCCCGGCGAGGCCCGCGAGCGACGGGATGGGCGCCGTCTGCACCTTCTGGATGACCGCGGTCTCCAGCTTCGACGAGAACAGCCGCTGCCGCGAGAGCAGCTCCCACAGGATCACGCCGACCGAGAAGAGATCGGCGCGCGGATCGAGCGGCGCCGCCGTGTGCGTCGCCATCGCCTTGACCCGCTCCGGCGCGGCGTAGGCCAGCCGATCGGGGTTCCGCGTGCCCATGGGCGCGAGCCCGGCGATCGCCCTCGCGACGCCGAGCCCGCCCACCCGCGCGATGCCATCGGTGCCGAGGGAGACATGGGTCGGGTTCAGCTCGCCGTGCACGACCGGCACAGGCTCGGCCGCGTGAGCGGACACGAGCGCCCGCAGCACGTCCACGCCGACGCGGAGCGCGACCGGGAGCGGCAGCCCCTCGGCGCCGGCCGCTGACACCAGCGCGCCGAGCTGCTCCCCCTCGACGTATTCCGACACGATGAAAACCTCACCGTCGGCGGTGCGCGCGTCGAGCACCGAGAGCACGGTCGGGAAGCGGATCCGCTGCGCGATCGCCGCCTCGCGGAGGATGGCGTCAGCGGTCTCGGCCTTCTTCGTGAGGTGCCTGTAGATGCGCAGGATCGTGACAGGCGCCTCGCCCTTCGCCTCCGCGTCGGAGGACGCCCGCGCGAGCCATGTGGACCCGATGCCTCCGCCGGAGAGCTCTTTCAGCAGCTCATAATTGCCGAGTCGCGAAGCAGAGCCCGCACCGGGCGGCCTGTCGAGCGCCATGGGACGTTCATGCTACCAGGACGGTAGAAGCTGGATCCAGCGTTCGCGGCCGATTACACGGTGCGCGTCGACATATCCGGCGCGCCCCGTCAGGCGTGCCTCGCACGCGGCGCTCACGCGTCGCCCGAGCGCGCTCAGGGCGCTCCGGCCGGCGCCGCGCGCGCGAGGGCTTTCCGCCGTCCACGACGATGATCGCGGGCTCCTCCGCGGCTCGCACAGGTGCTCGAGTGTATGGATCTCGGCGCGGTGCGGTGCGGGTTACCGCGGGGCGCGCCGCCATGGATGCGCGACGCGCGGTGCGCGACGGGAGAGCGGATCGCGATCGCCCTCTCGTGCGCCGCGCCACAGGCCCGCCGCGGCGGCGGGCCGCCCGGCGACCTCACGGCGGCGCAGCGCTGGTCGGCAGCGGGTGCACGGTGAGCGTCACGAACCGGGTGCGGCGCTCGTGGCTCGAGAACGCGCTCGCGGCGACCGGAACGCCGTGCCGGAGCGCCACCGCGACGTGAGGGCCTGGATCGACCCGGATCGCCTTCGACGGCTCCGCCGGCACGCCGTCGAGCCGCAAGGTCACGCCCTCGGTCGCGCCGGCGAGGTTGAGCACGATCCGCGGCATGCGCGCCTCGATGTCCTGGAGGCGCGCGTCGATCTCGGCGAGCACCGCGGGCGCCGCCGCGTGGAGCGCGACCTCGCGCGCACCGCGGTACAGCCGCTCGGCCCTGAGCAGCCGGCCGAGGCGGTCATTGCAGAGGCCGATGTGGAACGTCACGTTCGCCGTCGGCCGGAGGCGGGCTATCGCCTCGAACCGCTCCAGGGCGTCGGCCCAGCGTCCGGCGTTCTCGAGGGTCAGCCCCTGCGCGAACTTCAGCCGCAGCGCGCGCGTCGCGACGTCGTCCTGCGCGCGCGTCGCGACGTCGTCCCGCGCGCGCGTCGCGACAGCGTCCTGCGCGCGCAGCGAGGCCGGCGACAGGAGCGCGCAGCCGAGGAGGCCGAGCGCGGCGGCGCCCCGGCAGGAGCGCCCGCGCGACGGGGGGAGCGGCGCGGCGCGTGCCATCAGAACCCGGGGCTCGTGACGCGGGAGCGCCATGGCCCGCGCGGTGCGTGCGCGCGCGGGCGCGCGTCCTCGGTGTCCGCCGCGACGCCGGCGCTGTCCGGGGCCGCCGGGGTGAGCGCGGGCGGGCCCGCCGCGCTGGCGCAGCTCGCCGGGGCCGGGGTCGGCGCGTCGCCGCCCGCCGCCCCGAGCGGGCCCGCGCCGCGCCGCGCCGCCGCGCCGCCCTCGGCGAAGGCCGCCGCCAGCACGGGGCGGAGGGGGACGCGCACCGCGCTCTCCGGCGCCGCGCCCGTCGACTCGAGCAGCGCCACGGAGGTGAGCGCGGCCGCGAGCGCCGCCGCGGCCGCGACCCGCAGCGCCATGGCCGCCCTCGCGCGCCGCCGGGAGAGCGGCGGGGGCGCGGCGCCCGGCGTGCTCCCCAGCGTCGTCGCCTCGAGCCGTCGATGCGCCTGCCGCGAGATCCAGAGCCGCCGCAGGGCGCGCGCGGCGCGCAGCGGGGGCGCGGCGAGCGCGCAGCGGGCGCGCGTCGCCTCGGCCGCCCGCGCGCCCGCGTCCGGCTGCGTGACGATCACGATCGGCGCGGGCGCGCACGCGCCGAGGTCGTCGAGCGCGGCCTCCAGATCCGCCCGGAGGGAGGCCGCGTCCTGGTAGCGGCGCGCCGGGTCCTTCTCGAGGCAGCGGCCGACGATCTTCCGGAGGCGCGGCGGGACCGAGGGCGGGAGCGGCGCCGGCTGGGCCTCGAGGATGCGCCGGAGCACGGCGTGGTGGTTGCCGCCGCCGAACGGCTGCGCGCCGCTCAGCGCCTCGTACAGCATGACGCCGACCGCCCAGAGATCGGCGCGCGCGTCGATCGTGCGCCTGCCGAGCGCCTGCTCCGGGCTCATGTACGAGGGCGTCCCGAGCAGCTGTCCGTCGAGGGTGAGCGCGTCGGTCGCGCCTGTGATCTGGCTGATGCCGAAGTCGACGATCTTCGGCACGATCCCCTCGCCGGGGACCATGGCCATCACGATGTTCTCCGGCTTGATGTCGCGGTGCACGACGCCCTCGGCGTGGGCGGCCGAGAGCCCGGCGCACACCTCGATGAGGACCGGCACCACCTCCTCGGGCGGGAGCGGTCGGTTCGGGATGAGGCGATCCGCGAACGGCGCGCCCCGCAGGAGCTCCAGCGCCAGGAAGAGGTAGCCCTCGTCGGGGAGCTCTCCGGCGTCGACCACGCCGACGATGTTCCGGTGCTGGAACTTGCCGATGATCTTCGCCTCGCGGATGAACCGCCCGACGACCTGCTCGTCCCGGAGCGCCGGGGACAGCTTGAGCGCGACGTCCCGGCCGATGAGCTCGTGGCGCGCCCACCAGACGCTCGCCATGCCGCCCGAGCCGATCGGCCGAATCAGTCGGAAGCGACCTCCTGCGACGTCCCCGGCATGCAGCATGTGCCTCCTTCGCCCATCGCGCGTGAGAGAAGCCTTCACGCTGATGGAGCACCGGGAGCCGACAAGGCACGAGCAAGGCCAGCCCCGCGGCGCGCCGCCGTCGCCGTCCTACGGGCGAGCCGGGGATCCGTCCCTTCAGGGGCGATAGCGCTCGAGGAGGTCGCTGGAGAGCTTCGCGCCGAGCTCGCGGTAACCGCGGGCGGTCAGGTGGACGCCGTCGCGCGAGGCGCGCGGCGGGCGCTCGCGGTACCAGGCCTCGATCGAGCCTCTTCCGCCCATCGCCTCGTAGGTGTCCCAGAACCCGCAGCCGCCCTCGCGGGCGGCGTCGCGCAGCACGTCTCGGACGAGGGGGATGCGCTCCGCGGCGTCCCTCCGGTCGGTGGGCGCGAGGACCAGGCAGTCGATGTCGGGCTCGACCCGACGCGCCCGGGCGAGCAGCTCCCCGAGCTGCGTCGCGTAGAGGGACGGATCGGTGGTGACGTCGCCGGCCTCGTTCGTGCCGTACTCCAGGATGAGGAGCTCCGGCGAGCGCCGCGCGAGCTCCGCGGCCCAGCCGAGCTCGTTCCACCGCAGCGGCGTCGCCAGGCGGGCGCCGTTGATGCCGAGCGTGTCGAGCACCACGCCGGGCCGGACCTCGGGATCGGCCTCGACGACCACGCCGCAGAGCTCGGGCGCGCCCGACGGAACGACGCTGAGCGTCGGCGCGTCCACGCTCGCGAGCTTCGCGTGCTGCAGCACACCGGCGCCGTCGTCCGCGGCCCCGCGGAGGACGGCGCTCGGCCCGCCCGCGATCGTCACGGCGAGCTCGTCGGTCGGCGCGGAGGGCCGGTAGCACACGTCCCAGAGCAGCCGTGTGGACGGCGCCACCCCGCTGACCGTGAGCTCCGCGCGCACCGGGCCGCGCTGCGCGCCGAACAGGATCCCGCCGAGCCCGAAGATGCCGTCGTCGGACGGCGCGGAGCCGCCCGGCGCCTTCGGGCGTGTCCGCCACTTGCCCTCGACGATGAGCCGCGCGCCGTCGTGGCGGTAGGCGGCGTAGCCGAGGTGCACGAAGCCGAGCCCTCCGTCGCCGAAGCGCCGCTGGAGCGCCGCGCGGAGCGCGCCGCTCCAGAAGTCGGCGGCGGCGTGCGAGTCCCCGAGCCAGGCGATGCGCACGTGGTCCTCGCGCTGCCCCTGCTCGAGCGCGCGGAGCGCCGCGAAGAAGTGGGCGTAGGGCCCGTCCTCGGGGCGCAGGAGCGCGCGCTCCGGCGGGGGCGCTGGGAGGGCCTCGGCGCCGTGCGGCGCGGGCGACGCTGCGGGCTCCGGGGCGGCTCCTGTGCGGTGCGGCGCGGTCGCCGCCGTGAGCGCGGGGGGCGCGGCGCCCGCCTCCGGCGCGGGCGGCGCGGCGTGATCGCAGGTCGCGCTGCAGCCGAGCGCCGCGGCGGAGAGCAGCGCCGCGGCGGAGAGCGGCGCCGCGGCGGAGAGCAGCGCCGCGGCGGAGGGCCGCGCTGTGGTCTGGGGCCACGCCGGCGCGCGCCGGCCCGGGGGACGGGGAGGCGCGGCGTCGCGCCGCGGGATTTCCGCGCGCTCCACGGAGCAGGGCGCGCCGCTCACGAGAGCGGGTCCTCGATGTCGAGGTCGGCGTCGGCGCCGGCCTCGGGCTCCGGGCGCTCGCGCCGCTCGCGGACGCGATCTTGCACGGCGCCCACGAGCACGTCGACGTACGACTCGAAGGGGGGGCAGGTGATCCCGGCGCCGGCGAGCACGAGGTCCGCGTTGCGGGCGTCGTAGCGCACCGGGGTCGTCAGCTGCTCGACGAAGGCGCGCGGGCTGCGGAGGAAGCGCTCGATCCCGGGCGTGCGGAGCAGCGCCTTGGCGAGGTTCGACGGGATGTGGCCGCGCGCGGCGCGGCGACCGCTCGCCTTGGCGACCAGGTCGAAGACCCGGCGCGCCGAGAGCGGGTGCGGGTCGGCGATGTGGAACGTGCGGCGCGGCGCGAGCCGGTGGAGGCCGATCGCGTGCGCGGCGCGGACCACGAAGTCGATGGGCACGATGTTGAGCGGGACGTCGCCTCGGCCGGGCATCGGGATCGCGATGTCGGGCGGCGCCGCCATGATGAGCAGCACCAGCAGGTAGAGGCCGTCGAGCCGATCGATCTCCCCGCTCACGGAGTCGCCGACCACCGTGGTCGGCCGGATGACGGCGACCGGCACGTGGCGCATCGCCCGCCGCACGAGCACCTCCGCGCGCATCCGCGTCTCCTCCACGGGGTTGCGGAACGTCTGGCCAGCCTCGAGATCGTCCTCGTACACCGTCCCGGTCCGGTCGCCCGACACGAACGCGGTCGACTGGTGGACGAGGCACTGGAGCGAGGCGCAGGCGCGGGCGAGCTCGAGCACCTCGGCGGTCCCGACGACGTTCAGGGCGTGGGCGGCGCTGCGGTCGGCCCCGGCGTGGCCCATGTACGCGAGGTGATGGATGCGGTCGACCTCGCGGGTGAGCTGCCTGAACTCGGCGCCCGACAGCCCGAGGTCCATCGCGGTGACGTCCCCCTCGAGCAGCACGACGCGCTCGCGATCCGGCGCCGGGAGCGCGTCGCGCTCCGTGCTCGCCTGCGCCCACGACTTCGCGAGCACCACGGCGTAGACGAGCGTGCGCGGCTCCGACGCGAGGAGGTGCTGCAGCATTCTCTTCGCGACGAACGAGGGAAAGCCGGTGATGAGCACCACGCTGTCGTAGCCGGGGCGAGACATTGGCCGGAAGCTTACCGCAGCGGTGCGTCTGCTCTGCAGCTTTCGATCGACGCGCGCTCGAGCGGGGCGTCGCGGGCATACGCCGAACAGCGCGTCGCGCTGCGGCGGCCGGGGGGCGTTCCGGTGCTCGGCGGCGGACTCCCGGAAACGGCGACGATGACGGGCAACGTGTGCGGAAGCTGGCCCTGGTACTACGGCGGGAAGTTGCCCCGGAGCAGCAGAAAAACCGCCATGGCGCCAACGACGCCAAGACAAGAAGAGAGGGGAAGGGTTGTCCCTCCATTTTCCCCTTCTACCTCCCTGGTTTCTTGGCGCCCTTGGCGTCATGGCGGTTCGCCTCTCGGCCCGATTTCCCGCAGTAGCGCTAGCTGAGTTGCCGCACCCAGGTTGAGCCGGCGTCCGCACCCAGGTTGAGCCGCCGCCCGCTTGGGGCAGGGAGTCGCAGGTTCGTGGTCGATCGCGGCAGGAAGGCGCTACCGTTCGGTCGTGACCGCACAAGCGACCTCCGCCATGCACCGCCGCGCGGCCGCGCTCCTGGCCATCGCCCTGGGCCTGAGCGCGGGCGCGCCGGGGTGCAAGCCGCGGGATCCGGCGCCCGACGCCGGCGCCGCGAGCCCGAGCCCCGTGCCCGCGCCCGCCGGGCTCATCGCCGAGGCGTTCCTCCCGACGCCGGACGCCACGTGGGCCAAGGCGCGCGCCCTCGCCGGCGGCCCGGCGGCGCTCCTGCCAGGCAGCACCGGCGCCCTCGCCGCGTCGCTGCTCGGCCTGCCGATCACCGTCGCGTCCGAGATCGACGGCGGCGTGCCGGTGCTCGGCGCGGCCGTGGAGGCCCCGGACAGGCCGCGCCCACGGGTCGCGATCGGCCTCCACGTGAAGGACGGCGCGCGCCTCGTCGACCAGCTCACGCGGGGAGACGCGGCGCGCTTCCGCGCGAAGCCCGACGCGGCGACCTCGATCACGCTGCTCGAGCCGCTGCAGGGGACGAGCCCTTTGGCCCTCGGCGTCCTCGGCAACTACCTGCTCGTCTCCGAGCGCGCCGACGACCTGACCCTCGTGGGGCCGTACGTCGCGCGGACGATGCCGCGGTCCGCGGTGCCGAAGGAGGACCTCGCGATCGAGATCCCGCGGTCCGCGATCGAGGGCCCGCTGCTCAAGGCGGCGCGCAGCGCCTGGGACCGCGCCCGCGGGGCCGAGGGCGCGCCGCGCGCCACCGCGGTCCCGCTCGCGCCGATGATCGAGGACGGGCTGGCCTGCCTCGGCGATCTCGACCGGGCGCGCCTCACGCTGGTGCTCGGCGACGGCGCGCACCTGCGCGTCACCGGGACGCCGAGGGCAGGGGGCGGCCCGGCGTCGAGGGCGTCGGCGGAGCTCGCGGTCGGCGACGTGAAGCCGCTGCTCGAGCTGCCCGCGGACACGCTCGCCGGCGTCCTGGTCCGCGACCGGGCCGCGTCTCGCGCCGAGGACGTGCCCAGGCTCGTCGACGCCCTCGCCGGGCTCGTCGAGGGCGAGCTCCCGCCCGCGGAGCGCGAGCGGCTCGGCGCCGCGATCCGCGCCGCGTCGGACGCGCGCGGCGACTGGTTCGCCGGCGGGCTCCGCTTCTCCGGGGCCGGTCCGACCGCCTTCGTGCGCGCCGCCGTCGGCGATCGGGCAAAGCTCGAGACCGCCGTCGCGGATCTCCTCGGGACCGCGGAGCTCACGCCGGTCAAGGCGGCCCTGAAGCGCGAGGGGATCCGGATCTCCGCGAGCAAGGCGGCGCTCCCGCAGCTCGCCGGCGGCGTGCGGCGGGTGCTGTTCGAGCGGTCCGGCGGGGCGAGCCAGGCCGGCGGCGCGGCGCCGTCGCCGGCGCGCAAGGCGCCGGCGGGCGCTGGCCTGTCGGGCGGGGGCGCGCCGGGATCCAGCGGCGCGTCGGGGGCGCCGTCCTCGGTCGAGCTGCTCTATCTCCTCCGCGACGACGGCCTCTTTGCGTCGGTCGGCAGCGAACCGGGCGAGGGGCTCCGGAGCGTCGTCGCCGCGCTTCAGGGCGAGAACCTCGGCGGGGTCCCGGCCATGAAGACCGCGCTCGCCCCGCTCGGCGCGGACATCGCGTTCGCGCTCGTCGTCGAACCGCTGCGGCTCGTCGCGAGCCGCCTGGGCCAGCCGGGCGCCGGCGACTCGGCTCCCGTGGTGATCGCCGTCGGCGCCACGCCCGCCGCCGCCGGCGCGCCCGCCGTGCTCTGGGCGCGCGCCGACGTCGCCGCCACGGCGATCCGGGAGATCATCCGCTTCGGAGGCGCCTTTTGACGAGCGCGGCGCGCGCGAGGGCGCTCCGCGCCTGCGGGCTCCGCGCGCTCCTGCTCGCGGTCGCGATCGCGGCGGGGTGCGCCACGAAGGCGGGCGCGGACTGGGTCGAGGACGGATCACAGCCGCGGCTCGCGCGCGGCGGCGGCGGCTGGCTCCACGCGCCCCCGCCGGACGACGGCGGCCGCGGGCCGCGCGCCGGCGTGGCGCCGGCCGATGCGCGCGGCGTGGCGCCGGCCGACGCGTCCGGCGCGGCGCTGGTCGACATGCGCGCAGCGGTGGCCGTGGCCCCGGCGGAGGAGGAGCCGCCGATCCTCGTGCGCGTGCACGGCCGGCCTGCGCGCCCGGCGGCTCCGCGCGCCGCGGGCGCCGTGCTCGCCACGCCGGGGCTCGCGCCCGGGCTGTTCCGGAACACCTACTACGACTTCCCGAGCGAGGGCCCCGGGCCGAAGGACGCGACGCTCTACGATGCGGCGTGCGCGCCGCTCGCCAGCGTCCCGCGTTCGTTCCACGACGAGGTCTGCGTCCAGGGCAGCGGCCGGCTCGCCTCGGGGGACACGGTGAGCTTCGCGCGGCGCGGCTGCGCGTGCGCCGACATCTGCCCGCGCACCGGCCAGAAGGTGTGCTTCGAGCGGCTCGATCCGCGGCGCTTCCCCTACGGTCGGGGCGCGACAGGGCGCCCGATCACGCCGCTGCGCACGGTCGCGGTGGACTCGAGCGTCATTCCGCTCGGCACGCCGCTCTACGTGCCCGAGCTGGTCGGCTTGCCGCTCCCGGGCGGCGGCCGTCACGACGGCTGCTTCATCGCCGAGGATCGCGGCATCAAGGTGGTCGGGCAGCAGATCGACGTCTTCACCGGCGATCCGGCGGTCACCGCGCGCCTGAACGCGCTCTTCCCCTCGAACCGCGGCGTGCGCCCGGTGCTGAACGACGCGCGCTGTCGCGCCGTCCTCGCCGCGCCCGCCGCCACGCCGATCCCGGCGTCCGGCGCCGCGCCCGGGCCGTCCTGACCGGCGCCCTCGGCGGGACGCTGGCGGGGACGCGACCGGACCGTGAGGTGGGCCTCCTTCGCGCGCGAAATCCGGAACCTGACGAGGGCGCGGTGGTGATACGATTTCCGGCCTTCCGGTGGCCGAATGACCTCACGTGGCGTCATCCCCGAGTCCGTCTTCCCTCCGCCCTCGGAGGTCTCGGGCACGCCGGACGAGAAGCAGAGGGCGCGCGCCCGGGTCGGCCTGACCATCAAGCAAAAGTGGCGGATCGACGCCCTCCTCGGCGTGGGCGGGATGGCCTCCGTGTACGCGGCCACCCACCGGAACGGCTCGCGCGCCGCGCTGAAGATCCTCCACGCGGAGTTCGCGCGCGACGCCAGCATCCGGGACCGGTTCCTGCGCGAAGGGTACGTGGCGAACCGGATCGACCACCCCGGCCGGGTCGCGATCCTCGACGACGACCTCACCGAGCAGGAAGAGCCGTTCCTCGTGATGGAGCTGCTCGACGGCGAGACGGTGCAGCAGCTCTGGAAGCGCAAGAGCCGCAGGCTCCCCGTCGCGGAGGCGCTCTGGATCGCGGGGGAGGTGCTCGACACGCTCGAGAGCTTCCACGGGGAGGGCATCGTCCACCGCGACCTGAAGCCCGCGAACATCTTCATCACGAAGGACAACATGGTGAAGCTGCTCGACTTCGGCGTGGCGCGGGTGCGCGACGCGCACGGCGACAAGACCAAGGCGGGCACGGCGCTCGGGACCCCCTCGTTCATGGCGCCCGAGCAGGCGATGGGGCTCTCCGAGGGGGTCGACGGGCGGGCCGATCTCTTCTCGATCGGCGCGACCCTGTACGCCGTGCTCAGCGGGCAGCGCCTGCACCAGGGGCGCTCGGACAACGAGGCGTTCATCCTCGCCGCGACGACGCCGGCGCCGTCGCTCGCGCGGGTCGCGCCCGAGCTGCCCGCCCCGGTCATCGGCCTCGTCGACAAGGCGCTCGCCTGGGATCGGCGCAACCGCTACGACTCGGCCGCGCAGATGCGGAAGGAGGTGCTGCGCGTCCTGGAGGAGACCAGCGCGTCCGCCCCCCGCCGGACCGGGCCGATGAGCACGCGGCGCCCCCCGCCGGACGACGCGCCGACCGCCGTGGGGACGCGGCCGGCCGAGGAGCCGCCCCGGCCGGAGGAGCAGGGGGAGGCCGGCCCCGACGACCCCGCGGTCGCCCGGCTCGTCGAGGTGTTCCGCCGCGCGGAGCGGCTCCTGCCCGCGGTGCGCCACTACGGCTGGGACCACCCGGATCCCGAGAGCAAGCTGCGCGCGACCTTCCGGGCGATCGTGGACGCGCTGCGCGAGGACGGGAACCTCGTTTACTGGACGCTCTCGCCGTACGCGTTCGAGCACCGCCGGAGGACCGTGTGGGAGCCGTCGCACCCGCTCGATCTGGTCCCGTACAACCTCTTCGCGGCCGGCCTGCGGCGCGTCCAGCTTCTCCCGGGCATCACGAAGGAGGAGCTGCGCTCGTTCTGCGAGGTGCTGCTGCTCGATCCGCTGCGCGACCTGACCCCCGAGGACGACGTCGTGGCCGCGCTGTGGGAGCGCCGCCTCGAGCACGTGCGCTACGACGTGGTGAGCGTCTTCGCCGAGGGGGACGCGGCCGATCGCGAGCAGTTCTGGCACGAGGCCGACGACGTCGAGGGCATGGCCCGGCGCGCCGCCGAGGAGCGGGCGAACCGCGCCGAGGCGGCCGCGATGGTCATCGACACCGACGCGGCCGCGGTGCGGGCGGCGCGCCGCGCCGCGGGCGCGCTCGCGCTCGACCCGGCCGCGCAGCGCGCGCTCGGCGCGCAGCTCGTGCTCAGCCCGGATCTCTGGAGCGAGCGCTTCGTCGAGGTCCTCGCGGACGCCTTCCTGAACGCGAAGCGCTACCAGGACGCCGAGCTCGTGACCGAGCCGATGGCGGCCTCGGCGCGCGACCTGATCCTCGCGCGCCGCTTCGACGTGCTCTTCTCGATGCACGAGGCCGTCGAGAGGGCGCTCGACGCGCTCGCGCCCAGGCAGCAGGGGGGCGCGCTCGCGGCCGAGCTCACCCGGGGCATGTTCCCGCCCGACACGATGCGGCTGCTCCTCCGCGAGGCGACGCGGGGGCCCGCCCCGGGCGCCCCCGGCGCCGCGGCGCAGGCCGCCCCCGTGGACCTCGACCTCGTAGCGCAGCGCCTCGCGCCGATCTTCGACGAGCTCGGCGCCGAGTACCTCCCGGTCGCGATGGAGAACGTCGGGCACATCGGCCACGAGGCGCTGCGCCGCGCGCTCTTCAGCTTCCTCGAGCGGACGCTGCCGGGGCACGAGGAGGGGGTCGTCGACGCGCTCATGACGCTCGAGCTCGACATCTCCCGCCCGATCCTCAAGATGTTCGCGGCGTCGCGGACGCAGGGCGCCACGGGCGCGCTCAGGCGGCTCTCCGGGTGCGCGAACGCGGCGCTCCGCTGCGAGGCGATCGCGCACCTCGCGCAGAGCCCCGAGCAGATCCGGGACGAGCTGCTCACGCTCGCCGAGTCGGCGCCGCCCGACGTGCGCGTCGCGGCGCTCCGCACGCTGGCCCACCACCAGGTGCGCGCGGCCGGGCCGCTGCTCGTCCGCCGCGTGCAGGACAGCTCCTTCCACCAGCTCACGCTCGACGAGCGGCGGGAGTTCCTCGGCGCGCTCTACACGCTGAACCCGGCGCGCGGCGAGTCGGTCGCCATCGAGGCGCTCCTGCGGCACGGGCTGCTCGCCGACGACGCCGTGGAGCAGACCCGCTGCCTCTCGGCGGAGCTGCTCGGCCGCGAGGCGAGCTCGCAGGAGGCGCTCGACGCCGCGCTCGCGGCCTCGAAGCGGCGGCCCTGGAACAGCCAGGCGCTCCGCGACGTCGCGACCGCCGCCGCCGAGGCGATCGCCGCGCGCATGGGCGAGCGGATCTCGACGGGCGGAGATCTCCCGTGACGGCGCCCCAGGTCGACGTCATCAGCCAGAACGTCTCGGAGAACATCCGGCGCGAGCAGGCGCGCGACCTCGCCGCCAGCGTGGTGCAGGCGCTCTTCCGGCTGGTCAAGCTGTCGACGCTGCACGCGATCGACAACCAGGCCATGGTGCGGCAGGTCGAGGAGACGGTCGCCCTGATCCAGGACTTCGGCCAGCGCTCCGGGCACAACGTCTCCATCCTGTTCGCCCGCGGCGCGGTCTTCGTCTCCGGGCAGCTCCTCAAGGCGAACCGCGCCGTCTACGAGGGGGCGCAGGAGCTCGGCGACGTCGTCGGCCGCTGCGGCTACTCCGAGATCGGGGTCGCCAAGGACGTCCGCGCGAGCGATCTCTACGCGTTCGCCTCCGCGCTCGCCGAGGCGCTCCGCAGCGGCAAGCCGGCGCTCGCGGACCGCCCGGCCCCTCGCATCCGCCTGCGCGCGGTGGACGAGGCCGTGCTCCTCCGCGAGGCGGCGGGCGATCGCGACGGCGACGAGGCCGCGGCGATCGTGCGCGCCTACGCGACGGCGATCGTGATCCTCCGCCGGTTCTACGAGGACCTGCGGCGGGGGCGCTACGCGCTGCGGCAGGGCGTCAAGCGCATCACCCAGCGCCTCGTCGACCTCTCCGCGAACGAGACGCCGGCCTTCCTGGGCGTCACCGCGCTGCGCAACCAGAACCACGACGACGCCGGGCGCGCGGTGAACACCGCGATCCTGAGCCTCGCGATGGCCCGGCAGATCACGGGCGACGTCGTGCTCCTCCAGCGGCTGTCGATGGCCGCGCTGCTCTTCGACATCGCGCGGCCGCGGCTCACCGGCGTCGCGCGGGGCGGCGAGGGCGGGCTCGTCCCGCAGCTCAGCGAGCAGCAGGAGGCGGACGTCCCGGCGGGCACCGCGGTCGTGCTGACCGCGCTCGGCCTCGTCAACGAGCCCAGCGTGATGCGCACGGTGGTGGCCTACGAGGCGCACTGGGTGCGCCGCCAGGCGACGCTCGGCCCCGTCTACCGCGGGCTCCGCCCGCCGACCTTGCAGGCGCGGATCCTCGCGACCGCCCGCGCGTTCAACGATCTGCTCACGGCCGCGCCGGGCGAGGCGCCGCTCTCCGCCGACGAGGCGATCGCCCGGCTCGAGCAGGAGGCGGCCGACCCGGCGGATCGCACCGTGCTGCGGCTCCTGGTCGGCGCGCTGGGCATCTTCCCGACGGGCACGCTCGTGGAGCTCTCGACCGGCGAGGTCGCGCTCGTCGTGCAGACGCCGGCGCACCCGGCCCGCTATTCGCAGCCGCGCGTCCGGCTGGTGCTCGACGCGTCGGGCGGCCCGATCGAGGGCGCGACCGAGGTCGATCTCGCCGAGCCGCCCCGCAGGGGCGAGCCGGCGCGGCACGTCCACCGGATCGTCGCGACGAGCGACGACCCGGCCGCCGCCTCGATGCGGGCCCACGCGGCGGTCCAGGACGCGACGCCGCACGCGTCGCTCCGCGCCCCCAGGGTCCCGGTGGTCCCGGACGCGCCGCCGCCGCGCGCGGCGCCGCCGGCGTCGCCCCTCAACCACCTGCGCATGCCGCCGCCGCAGACCATCACGCGGCCGTCGTCGCCGACGCTGCCGAAGGCCACCGCCCCCTCGCGGTGGAGGACGCAGCCGCGGCCGTTCGACGCGGGCCGCGGGCCGAGCTCGTCGGACGGCGGCGCGTGGGCGGCCGCGCCCGAGGACGGGGGCGCGGACGCGGCGCTGCTCGGGGACCTCCCGCCGGCGCCGTCCGCCAGGCAACCGCCGACATTGCGGCCCGGGCGCACCACCGCGCGCTGGCCGGACCCGCCATCACCGCACGCGCCGTTCGCGGCGGCGGACCCGTACGGGTCGCCGGCGGGCGCCTCGTACGGGTCGCCGGCGGGCGTTCAGGGAGAGGAGTCGTGGTCGGTGCAGACAGACAGCGAACAGGACGAGATCCCCGAGGAGAGCGCGCGGGCGCAGGCGCTGCGCACCCGAGGCTGGGCAGAGCCATCCGAGCGCCGCGAGCGCAGCCCCCTGTCCGACCTGCCCCCCTCGGCCATGGCGGGCCCGATCGCCGTGCTCTCGCTGCCGAGCGACCCGCCGACCGCGGAGGGCACGCTCGCGCGCACGCCGCTCGTCCACCTGCTCGTGTACATGCTCGACCGGCGCCTCACCGGCACGACGTGCCTCGTCGACCCCGAGGGCGTCCGCCACGGCATCTTCTTCAGCGACGGCGTCCCGGCCAAGATCTGGACCGGGACGATCATCGCCCCGCTCGATCGGGTGATCCTCGAGCTCGGGCTGCTCGACGAGGCGACGCTCCGGGAGACGCTGCGGGAGATCACCCGGCGGCGGGTGCTGCACGGCCGGCTGCTCGTCACCCGGGGCCTGCTCGACCGGGAGACGGTCTTCGGCGTGCTGCGCCAGCAGCTCGTGCGCAAGCTGGTCGCGCTCTACGATCTCTCCCCCGGGACGCGCTACGCCTACTACGACGGCCAGAATTTGCTGGCGTCCCACGGCGGACCGGAGCTCATCGGGTGCGAGCCGCTCGCGGTGATCATGGCGGGCGTCCGGCTCCACGCCGACGATCCGCTCATCGACACGACCCTCGACCGGATCCAGAGCCGGCCGCTCGGCATCCACGTCGACGCCGAGATGAAGCGGTTCCAGCTCCAGCGCGACGAGGCGGCCGTCGTCGATCTCCTGCGCACGCGGCGCATGACGCTCACCGAGCTCGTCGGGGCCGGCGTCGCCCAGGAGCGCGTCGTGCGGCTCACGATCTACGCGCTCGCGATCACGCGGCACCTCGACCTCGGCGTGCCGGGCCGCGGCCCCGTGGGGCTCGGCCGGGAGCGCGCCGCCGGCGGCCCGCCGGTCGACGCGGGGCAGGCCGGCCAGCGCGAGCCGTCCGGCGCGGCCGCGCGCTCGCCGCGCCCCGCGGCGGGCTCCACGATGCCGGCCGGGCCGCACCCGACCCGCGGCGAGGCCGATGGCCGCGCGTCCCCCTCGGACGCGCCGAGCCGGCGGGGCGCGCAGCTCGCCGAGCCGGCGGCGCCGCTCCGCAGGCCCGCCCAGGCCGCGCCCGGCGCGCGCGCCCAGCCCGCGCAGGCGCCCACCGTCAAGATGCCGGTCGTCGGCCCGGAGGGCAGGGCCGCGAGGGGGGCAGGGCGCGCCGAGGCGCCGCCGCCGCCGCCGTCGCCGCCTCCGCGCGCCGCGGAGCCCGCGAGGCCGACGGCGGCCGCCGCGCCCCTCGCGGATCTCCCGCCGCCGCCGCGCGCTGCGCTGAGCCCGGAGCTCGCCGCGCGCCGCGCCGAGATCGAGGCGCGCGCCGCCGCGATCGACGGCGAGAGCTTCTTCGAGCTGCTCGGCGTCGCGGAGGACGCCCCCCCGGAGCGCGTGCAGAGCGCCTACTTCGCGCTCGCCAAGCAGTGGCACCCCGATCGGACGCCCCCGGAGCTCCAGGACCAGAAGCCGCAGGTCGCGCGCGTGTTCGCGCGCATCAGCGAGGCCTACCAGACGCTGAGCGACCCGAAGCGGCGCGCCGAGTACCAGAAGGCGCCGAAGGACGGCGCGGCGCCCGCGGAGGACGAGGAGAAGATCGCCCGCGCCGTCGACGCCGCGCTCGAGTTCCAGAAGGCCGAGATCCTGCTCAAGAAGAACGACCTCGCGGGCGCCGAGATCCGCGCGCGGCGCGCGCTGAGCGCCGACCCGGAGCAGCCCGAGTACATGACGCTGCTCGTGTGGATCCAGGCGCTCCGGCGCGGCGAGCCGCCCCCGCCCGCGGAGGGGGTCACGAGCGCGCACTACGACGACCTGATCCAGGTGCTCGACACGGTCTTGCGGAAGGAGCCCCACTACGAGCGGGCGCTCTTCTACCGCGGCATGCTCCTCAAGCGCTCGGGGCGGATCGACCGGGCGATCCGCGATTTCCGCCTCGCGGCAGAGCTCAACCCGAAGAACCTCGACGCCATCCGCGAGGTCCGCTTGCAGGAGATGCGCAGTCGGACCAGCAACGATCCGACGCCCACCGGCGGCCTCCTCGGCAAGTTCTTCAAGCGCTGATCGCCCGCGGGAGGTGGGGCACGTCGGGGGCGTGCGGTGGGGCACGTCGGGGGCGTGCCCCCGCCCGCGCGTCAGCGCGCCGCCGCGCGGATGGCGCCGAGCGATCGCAGCGCGCGGCAGACCGTCTCGTCGCGGCAGGGCCCCACCCGCCCCGCGTGCGCCGGCCAGGGCACCTCGCGCACGCGGTGCAGGTCGCGCACGTCGGGGCCGCGCCAGGGGCCGAGCGCGCGCTCCACGCGCGCCTCGCGCTCGTTCGTCGCCGGAAGCGAGAGCTGCACCTGCGGCACGATGCCGACCTTCTGCACCGGCGCGCCGTCGGGGAGCGCGTAGAGCAGCGTGGTCAGCCGCAGCACGCCGACGTGGGCGTCGTCGTCGAGGTACTCCTGGGCGCAGCCCTTGCCATAGGTGCGATCGCCGACGACCACGCCGCGCCGGTAGCTGCCGATCGCGCCGGCGATCATCTCCGCCGCGCTCGCGGAGTCGCCGTCCACGAGCACCGCGAGCGGCCCGCTCCACCCGCGCCCCGGCGGGACGTCGGGCGAGCGCTCCACCTCGACGCCGCCGTCGCGGCGCCGCATCGGGAACAGCGGCACCCCCGGCAGGAACAGCCCGAGCGCGGCGATCGCCCCGTCGGTCGAGCCGCCGCCGTTCGCGCGCACGTCCAGCATCACCCCCCGCGTGTCGGGCCGCGTCCGCGCGCGCGCGAGCGCCGCCGCGACCCGATCCCCGAGGTCGTCCGGTACGTCGGCGATGGTGATCACCGCGACGTGGCCGTCGCCATAGCGCACGATGTCGAGCGGCAGCTCCGAGGGCGCCGCCACAGGCTGCGGCTGCGGTCCGGCTGTGGGCGGCGTGATCGTGAGCTCCAGGGGCGCCGCGGCGTCCCGCCGCAAGAGCGCCACCCGGGCGGTCGTCCCGGGGCGCAGGTCGGCGAGCACGGCGAGCTGTTCGGCCTGCTCGACGCTCATGCCGGACATGGGAAGATCCTCGATCCGGAGCACCACGTCGCCGTCCACGAGCGGCGCGAGCGCGCCGCGGTCGATGCGCACGCCGATCGCGGTGCGCGTCATCTCCTGCCAGAGCCTGGCCGGCGGGTTCGCCTCGAGATCGAGGTCGTAGATGGAGACCTCCTCCTCGAGCGGCGCCCAGGCCCCGTGCGCGTCGAGCTGGGGCACGTAGGCGCGCACCGCGGCCGCGATCACCACGCGCGCCCAGCCATCATCGCTCATCGAGGGCGCCGTGCGCTCCCGCGCGGCGTCCGCATAGCGGGCCAGCGGATCGCCGAAGCGCGCGCGCAGGGCGCCGACCCCCCGGCCGAGCTCGTGCGCGAGATCCCGGGCGCTCCGCGTCACCTCGCCGTCCTCGAACGGCGCTGCGGAGATCAGCTCCCATGCCTCGGTGGGCGTCGCGGGCGGACTGGCCAGGCCGTGACGGAAGCCCTCGTCGAAGATCCCCTGGAGCTCGCGCGACCAGTGCGAGAGCTCCTCACCGACGCGCAGCGCCGCCGCGCACGGCCCGCTGCCCACCGGCGCCTGCAGCTCGGCCAGCAGCGCGGCTGCCTCCCGCCGCAGCGACGCGCCCACGGGCGCGTCCGGGGCGACCGACCACAGCCCGTGCGGATCCAGCCAGTCCGAGGTCGCCTCGGAAAACTTTGCGGGATCGACGCGGAGCGGCGGAGCGGCCAGGGTGGTGCGCGCCTGGGCGACGATGGCGCGCGCCTGCTCGCAGCCGAGCGAGGTCGGCGCTCCGGTCGGCATCGCGATGCCGCGATCGAGGGCGTTCGGGTCACAGCCATCGCCGTCGATCTCCTCGTCCAGCGGCGTGACGACCCGGAGCACGGGCCGCGCGAGCCCGCGCCGCGCCTCGACGGGGGGCGCGCCCGCGTCGCGCGAGAGCACGGCGAGCATCGCCAGGCCGGCGGCGATGCACGCGACGGAGCTCGCGACGCGCGTCTTCACTGCTCTCCGAATATCATGGCGCGGGGCGCGGGTGCAGAGGCGACCGCGCCGGGGGCGCCGGCGAGGCCCGCCCCGGGCCGGGAGCTCAGGCGCTGCCCCGGCCGCATCGTCCGCCGCTCGCGCGCCATCGACCAGGGCTCAGCGCCGCGCATCCGTGCTCCTCCGCTTTCCCGCAAAGCTTTCGCATCCCTCCCCGGATCCGAACACGTTGCGCATTCCAGCGCAAAAATAAGGCAAATTCCTAAGGTCGCCCCCGGCATCCCGCCTGCATCTGGCGGCATTGCCGCCCACCGGCTTGCATGGGCCTCCGACCCAAGGCCCCTTGACCGGCGCGCGCGGCGGAGATCGAAGGGACCATGAGCACCACCTGGGATCGTGCGGCATTCTCGGCTTACCGTACAGAGCTCGCGAACTACGCCACCCTGAGCCCCGAGGCCGAGCGGGAGCTCGCGCGCCGCTGGAGGGCTGGTGACCGGGACGCTGGCCGGCGCCTCATCGAGGCGTGCTTGCCGTTCGTCATGACGATCGCGCTCGAGTACCGGCGATGGGGGCTGCCGATGGAGGACATCGTGCAGGAGGGGAACATCGGCCTGCTCAAGGCCGCGGAGCGCTTCGACCCGGATCGCGGCTGCCGCCTCGCCACCTACGCGGCCTACTGGATCCGGGCGGAGATCCGCGAGCACGTGGCGCGGGGTTACCGGATCGTGCGCCTCGGCTCGTCGAAGAGCGAGCGCCGCGCGCTGCGCATCTACCGCAAGACGCACGAGAAGGATCCGGCGGTGCTGGCGGAGCTGAGCGGCCTGACGGAGGAGCGGGCGGCCGAGCTGCTCCCGCTGCTCATGGCGCGCGACGTGAGCCTCGAGCGCGCCCCGACGGACGACGGCGTGGCGCCGCTCGACCGGCTCACGTCGAACGCGATCTCGCCCGAGGAGGAGGCCTGCGCCGCCGACGAGCGCGAGCACCTCGCGCGCGCGCTGAGCCAGGTGGTGAGCGAGCTGTCGCCGCGCGAGCGCTCGATCGTGAACCAGCGCTGGCTGACGGACAACCCGGTGACGCTCGAGCAGCTCGGCGCCGATTTCGGCGTCAGCAAGGAGCGCGTGCGGCAGATCGAGGAGCGCGCGAAGAAGCGGATGCGCGAGCGCATCGAGCAGATCACCCGCGAGCCCATGGCGCGAAGCGCCTGACGAGCGGCGAGCGGCGGTCGCCCGCTTCGGATACGGGCCCACCTCGACGTCTTCGGTGCTCGGCGTACTTGAGTACGCCTGCGCGCCGAAGACGCCGATCTGGGCCCGTCTCCTGTGCGGGCGACCGCCGCTCGGTTCCGTGGGGGCTGGCGCTCGGGGGAAGCTGCGCCTCGGGGGGCGTTGTCCCCGAGGCGGGGTGCGGGGGCTCGCAGGCGGGGGCGACCGCTAGATCTCGATGACCGTGCCCTCGCGCGCCGCGATGGTGTTCGGGAAGAGCTCGCGGGCGCGCATCTCCTTCTCGCGCACCATCGCGTCGGTCTGGTTGGGGTCGTGGTGATGGAGCACGAGCTGCTTGGCGCCCGCCGCCTTGGCGAGCTCGCAGCCCGCGACGAACGTGGCGTGCCCCCAGCCCGTCTTCGGCCCGCCGCCGACCTCGCCGGCGTACTCCTCGGGCGTGTACATGGCATCGAAGATCAGCACGTCGGCGCCCATCGCGAGCTTCTTCAGCTTCGGATCCACGATCGCGTAGTGCTCGGAGTCGGTGATGTACACGACCACCTTGCCCTCGTGCTCGACGCGGTACGCGTACACGCCGTTCGGGTGGTTGCCCCGCGCGTTGGTCACGCGCACGTCGTCGTTCGGGCCGATCGTGACCACCTCGCCCTCGTAGAGATCGCGGAACGTCATCGCCGCGCCCATCTCCGTGAGGTGCACGGGGAAGCTCGGGTAGTCCATCTGCCCGGCGAGCGTCTCCTCGAGCGTCCGGGAGACGTTGAGGCCGCCGTAGAGGTGAATCTTGTTGCCGCGCACGAACGCCGGCGTGAAGAACGGGAAGCCCTGGATGTGATCCCAGTGCACGTGGCTGAAGAACATCCACGCCTCGAAGGGCATCTCCTTGACCAGGTCCTGGCCGAGGAGACGGAGCCCCGTCCCGCCGTCGAGGATGATCAGCGTCTCGCCGGCACGGATCTCGTAGCAGCTCGTGTTGCCGCCGACTTCGACCGTGCTCGCACCGGGCGTGGGGATGCTTCCGCGAACCCCCCACATCTTGATCCGCATCCTGCCTCGCTCGCTGAACCCCGCCCGTTTCAAGGTAGAGCTATTAGATTCCGAGCGCGGGCAGCGTCAAGCCGCCTGGTGCACCGGGCGCAAGGAAGGTCGCAGGCATGGCGCCCTGACCGGGGGAGCAGCGCCCTCGGCGCCAATGTAGTTGTGGCCCGCGCGACCGGCGCCGTGGCGGGTGGCGGGGCCCGCTGGGGGCTCACCGGAGGGGCTTTCGTGCAGGCGAGCCACGACAGGGGCTCGCCGGAACGCAAGCCACGGAAATGAGCCCCCAGCGGGCCCCGCCACCCGCCGCGCGGCGGCGTCCGCGGGGGCGAGGTGCTAGGTGCGCGGCGGACGGGCGAAGCCCTCGGCCGATCGGCTATGGTCGGCGCATGCCGCTCCACGCGGACGCCATCGTCGTCCTCGGCTGCAGGGTGCTCCCGTCCGGGCGCCCCGCGGCTCCCGGCGCGCGCCGCGCCGCGACCGCGGCGCGCGCCTACCGCGAGGGGGTCGCGCCCCGGGTCGTCGTGAGCGGCGGGCGCCGCTGGGGCGCGCAGATCGAGGCGCGCGTGCTCTCCGCCGAGCTCGGGCGCGCCGGCGTCCCCGCGGCCGCGATCGTCCAGGATCTCTGGTCCTTGACGACCCACGAGAACGCCATCTTCAGCGCGGCCCTGCTGCGCCGGATGGGCGCGCGGCGGGCGGTGATCGTCACCTGCCCGTGGCACATGCCGAGGGCGCTCCAGAACTTTCGCGAGGTCGGGATCGACGCCTCGGGCCTGCCCGCGCCCGCGGGCTGCGACCGGGTGGTTGCGCGCGCGTGGCAGCGCGGTCACGAGATGGTCTCGACGTGGCTCGACGCGCGCGCGATGCGCCGCCGGCGGATCCTCTGCGAGAGCGCCGCCTGGTTGCTCGACACCGCGCGCCACGGTGAAACGTGATCATGCCGATGTGGCGCCGCTGCTCTCTGCCTCTCCTCGCCCTGCCCCTCTCCCTCGCCGCCTGCACCGGGCAGCCGGCGCCCGGCGCGGCCCCCGACGCGGGGAGCGACGCGGCGGCCGCGCCGTCCCGCGAAGGCGGCGAGGCGCGGCGCGCGGCGCTGCTCGCCGCCGAGCAGCGCCGCGCCGCGCTCGAGGTGACCCCGGCCGATCAGCAGAGCCGTGACGTCGAGGTGCGGCGCGCCGCCGCGCGCGCGCTCGCGCGCATCGGCGGGGACGCGTCCCGGGCGGGGCTCCTGCGGGCGCTCGCCGACGAGGACGAGGAGGTGATCGCGTGGGCCGCCTACGGCCTCGGGTCCTCGTGCAAGGGGCGCGAGGGCGAGACGGTCTCGGCGCTCGTCGCGCGCGCGCTCGCCCGCGACGCGGGCCCGGGGAGCGCGGCGGGCGCGCGGGGCGGCGCCGCGCCCGCCGCGGGCGGTGCGCGGGCGGCGAGCGCCGGCGGCGCCTCCGCCGGCGCGCCGCGGCTCGACGCCGGGGGCGCCATCGCGCGCGCCATCGGGCGGTGCGGCGCCGAGGCGTCGGAGCCGACGCTGGTCGCGTGGCTCGAGGGGCCGCGCGCGCGCGCGGTCCACGCGGCGTACGCGCTCGGCGATCTCGCGGCGCAGAGGCTCAGGCTGCGCGAGGAGACGCTCGTCGCGTTGCTCAACCTCGCGGCGGGCAGCGCGGCGAGCCCGCCCGTCCCGGAGGCGCTCTACCCGATCGGGCGGCTCGAGCACGTCCCGCTCACGGTCATCGCCCGCATCCGCGACGTCGCGACCGCGCGGCTCGCGGAGGCGGGCGACGCGCGCCTCTTCGCGGTGCGCGCGCTCGGGCGGGCAGGGAAGGAGGCCGCGGTCGAGCTCCAGCGCGTGCTCGTGACGAGGGGCGTGTTCACGGCGAGCGAGCGCGCCGAGGCCGCGCGCTCGCTCGCGCGGCTCGGCGCGCCCGGGCAGCGCGCGCTCGCGGAGGCGCTCGCGCCGCTCGTCCCGAGCGCGGATCCGATCGCGCTCACGGGGCTGGTCGGCGAGGACCTCGGCGTCCTGCTGACCGTGCTCGACGCGCTCGGCGCGCCCGGGGCCGCGCGCAAGCCGCTGCGCGACCTCGCCGCCCTGCCGCCGCCGCCGAGCGCGCCCGCCGCGGTCCTCCGCCGCGTGGCGTGGCTCCGCTGCGCTGCGGCCAAGCTCCTCGCGGGCGCGGATCACCGCGAGCCGCTGCTCCTCGGCTGCGACGTCACCGCGCCGGCGGATCCGGAGCGCAAGCCGGGCGCGGCCGCGCCGGTGCGCGGCTCGATCGGGGCGCGGGCCGTCGTCGAGGTGATCGGCCGCGGCGCGATCACGGGCGCCCGGCTCGCCGCGTACCGCGCCTACGCCGAGGGGGGCGAGCTGCGCGCGAGGGAGGCCGCGATCGAGCTCATCGCCACGCACGACGAGATCGCCGGGGCGCCCGAGCTGCTCGCGAAGGCGCTCGCCGCGGAGGAGCCGGGCCTCGTCGCCGCCGCCGCGGAGGTCATCGCCCGGCAGCCCCAGCGCGCGTCGGAGGACCCGAAGCCGCCGCGGCGAAAGCGCAAGCGGCGGCGCGACGACGACAGGGGCGCGCCCGTCGCGACCGCGTCGGCCGCGATCGAGCGCGCGCTGCTGTCGATCCTCGATCGGCCGGGGGCGCGCGACGATCCGGGGCTGATCGACGCCGTGATCGACGCGGTGGGGGCGCTCGCGCTGAGGCCGGCCGAGGCGCGGCTCGTCTCGCTCTGCGGATCGAGCTATCCCACGACGCGGGCGCGCGCGGGGACGGCGCTCGGCGTGCTCCGGGGGCGCAAGGTCGGGTGCGAGGCCGGGGTGCCGGGCGACGCGGCGCCTGGGGGCCTGCCGGCGCTCGCGCCGCCGACCGGCGAGCTGCCGGCCGAGGCGTCCGCGCTCGTGCGCGAGCCGGCCGTGCTGACGTTCGACACGGACGCGGGCGAGCTCACGATGACGCTCGACCCTGCGCTCGCGCCGGTCGCCGTGACCCGCTTCGTCGATCTCGCGCGCTCGGGCTTTTACGACGGCAAGATCATCCATCGGGTGGTGCCCGGGTTCGTCACCCAGTTCGGCGCGCCGTTCGGTGACGGCGCCGGAGGTCCGCCCGGCCGGCCGGCGCTCCGCTGCGAGACGTCGCCGGTCCCGTTCGAGCCGCTGCGCGTCGGCGTCGCCCTCGCGGGACGCGACACCGGATCGAGCCAGCTGTTCGTCATGCACACGCGCGCGCCGCACCTCGACGGCCAGTACGCCGCGGTCGGCACGGCCGCCGGGCCGTGGTCTGCGCTCGTCGACGGGGACGTCATCCGGAGCGTGAAGGTGCGAGACTGATCACGCGGCGCGTGGCGAGCGGCGCGCGGCGCGCAGCGCCCGGCGAGCGCCGCGTGGCGCGCAGCGCGCAGCGCCTGGCCGGCGGCGCCCCGGCGCGGAGGGGAGGGACCGTATCGATTGACAACCGCCCCCGACCGGCGCTTTACAGTCCAGGGTGGTCATTGCCTCCTTCCTGGCCGTCGCGCTGCTCGTGTACACCTACTTCGGGTACCCGGTCGTCATCGGCGTCCTGGCGCGCCTCTGGCCGGCGCAGCGGAAGGAGGATCCGAGTTACGTTCCGACCGTGACGGCGTGTATCCCCGTCTACAACGCGGCGTCGTATCTCCCGGCGAAGGTCGAGAGCCTTCTCGAGCTTGATTATCCGAGGGACAAGCTGGAGGTCCTCCTGTACTCGGACGGCTCGACCGACGACACGGTGGACGTGGCCCGGAGGCTGGCCGAGCGAGATCCGCGGGTGAAGGTGCTCGTCAGCGAGGCGCGCCGGGGCAAGCCGATCGGCGTGAACACGATGCTCGGGGTCGCGACGGGGGAGGTGCTGTTGATGACCGACGTGCGCCAGCCGCTCGTGCCCGGGGCGCTGCGCGCGCTCGTGCGCCATCTGGCGGATCCCGGCGCGGGCTGCGTCTCGGGCAACCTGGTGCTGAAGGGCGCGGCGGGGTCGGGAGCGTACTGGCGTTACGAGAACTGGATTCGCCGACAGGAGGGGCGGTTCCGAAGCATGGTGGGCGTGACGGGCCCCATCTATGCCATCCGGCGCGCCGACATGAGCCCGCTTCCGGAGGGCGTCATCCTCGACGACATGTGGGTTCCGATGCGCCTCCGCCTCGCGGGCCGGGCGATCCTGTTCGCCGAGGACGCGATTGCGTACGACGATGCGTTCGGCGACGAGCGCGAGTTCGGCCGCAAGGTGCGCACGCTGGCGGGCAATTACCAGCTCTTCTCGTTGTTGCCCGCGCTCCTCGTCCCGTTCAGGAACCCGTCCTGGTTC
Organism: Sorangium sp. So ce1036; assembly: GCF_051369805.1. NCBI lineage: Bacteria > Pseudomonadati > Myxococcota > Polyangiales > Polyangiaceae > Sorangium > Sorangium sp. So ce1036. The sequence continues at coordinate 8,543,979 of NZ_JBBMOX010000001.1, read as the reverse complement.
GAGGTCTTCTCTCACAAGCTGCTTCGTCTGGTGTGCCCGTGGGCCCTCGTGGCGCTGCTGATCACGTCGAGCCTCGCGTGGCTGGGCGCCGAGGCCGAGGGGGTCTCCTGGACGCTCTACACGGCGCGGGCGCTGTTCGGGGGTCAGGTGGCCTTCTACCTGCTCGCGCTGCTCGGGGGCGCCGCGGGCAAGCTCGGCACGCTCGCGCGCACCTTCGTGGTGCTCAACGCGGCCGCCGTGGTCGGCCTGTGGCGATTCCTCCGCGGCTCGCAGAAGGTCACGTGGTGACGCGGGCGCGCGGGCGCGAGCGGGCGTGAGCGGCGTGCGGGCGTGAGCGGCGCGCGGGCGTGAGCGGCGTGCGGGCGTGAGCGGCGCGCGGGCGTGAGCGGCGCGAGCGCAGCGCCGTTGCGGTCAGGGTTCGAGCAGGCCGACGATCTCGTGCACGAGGCGCTGGGATCGCCGGAGGGCGAACGACGACGGGATCAGCCGTTCCAGCCCCTCGGGCGGCGGCGACTGGAACCTGACCGGCGCCGGGAGGACGGGGAGCCCCGCGCGCTCGAACAGGCGGATCGAGCGCGGCATGTGGAGCGCGCTCGTCACGACCACCACGGTATCGACCGGGAGGTCGCGCACCATCCGGGCCGAGTAGAGGGCGTTCTCCCGGGTGTCGCGCGACTCGGTTTCCAGGAGGATCTTCTTCCTGGGGACGCCGAGCTCGACGAGCAGGTCGGCCATGGCGCCGGCGAGCGCGGTGGGCCCCTGCACCGCGTCCCGCCCCGAGATGATGACGTGCCCGAAGCCGTGCTCGCGGTAGACGCGCGCGGCGCCGAGGCAGCGCTCGAGGCCGGGCTCCGACAGCCGTTCCATGGCCGGCACGTTGAACTCGTCGACGTCGATCCCGGCGGAGAGGAGGATCAGGGCCCGCCGCTCGGGCGCGGTCCCTGCGAGATCCGCGCGCAGGTCGCTGGGCCTGGTGCTGTACCAGCGCACGAGCGAGCTGGACATCCAGGGCATGGAGAGGAGCCACAGCGCGAGCCAGGCGCCCCACACGAGCACGCGCCCGACCTTCCCCCGGCGCGAGCGATAGGCCCAGTCCCCGCCGGAGAGCGCGAGGCCAACGGCCACGGCGACGAGGAGCAGGAAGATGGGATCGACGAGTCGAGCGATGGGCAGGGCGAGGCTCGCCATGAGAGCTGGGTAGCTGTCTATGCTGCTTCCGGGGAGCGAGGCGAGCGAAAAAGCGGGCGCGAGGAACGGGCGCGAGGGCGGGACGGACGTGGGCCGCGCGTCGTGTCCGCCGTCCGGGCTCAACGGGGCGCGCGCCGCGCAGGAACGTGCGCATGCGGTTCAGCGACGTGCGCTCATGCGGTTCGGTGACGCAAGGGCGTGCGGTTCAGCGACGCGCGCGCACCGCTCGCCGGCGCCGGGCTGCGGCCGAGGCGAGCGCGAGCCCGGTGAGGGCTGCGGGGAGCCACCCGGTGCTGTCGTCGCCGTGGGTCCGGCAACCGCATCCCCCGCTGTCCCCGGCGATGGGCGGCGGGCGATCGGTTGTGCTGTCGCCGCCGCTGCCGTCATCGCCGGTGCCGCTGCCGCCTCCGCCGGTGTTCGCGGGGGGATCCCCGAGCGCGATCGGCGCGTCGGCGCTCGCCACGAGGATGGGCGGCGCCTCGCCGGTCTCCTCGTAGATGGCCATGAGCTTTTCCCCCAGGTCATTTGTGACGTTCTCGTGCCGGAGAAACTCGATGTGCTCCCGGGTCATCGACTGGTAGTAGACGCGCGCCGAGAGCGTCTGGGGGCCGGAGGCGTCTGCCGGGACGGTGAGGGTGAACGTCGCCTCATCGTAGTTGCGGTATCCGCCGTCTCCGTCGCGGAAGTCGATCTCCTCGGTCGGCGTGGTGGTCTGCGACGGCACGAAGCCCTTCGGCGGGATGCGGGTGTCGGAGATGATCATGTCGTGGAGCGCGAGGTGCTCCTCTTTCTCCCCGGCGCCCGTCTCGCTGTCCCAGCGCCCGTGCACGGCGCGGTACTCGTGGGTCGGCGGATCGTGCTGGATCTCGCCGGTGTCGGCGTCGTAGCCGCCGAGCAGCGGCCGCTCGCCGCCGTCCTCGTCGACGAGGAACACGGCGATCCAGGCGCGCCGGCTCTCGGCGTAGCCCGTCGGGAACTTGTGCCCGGTGAGGTTCTCGACCCGTACGGTGAGCTCGAGCTCCTGTCCGGGCAAAGCGTCCTCCGGGGCCTCGACGATCGTGACGGCGGCGGCGGAGGCGAGGCTCTCGAGGGTGCGGTCGAGCGCGAGCTGGAAGGCGTTGGCGCGCGTCGCGGCGAGCTCGGGGTCGGCGGCCATGACGGCCTGGATGCCCCAGTGGTTGCCGCCGACGATGACGTGGTCGCGCGGATCGGTGCGGATCGGCCCGGGGTTGGCGACGGGCCACTCCCCGGTCTTGCGCTGCATATGGCAATCGATGCAGCTCTTGGCGTCCGGGCCGCCGTCGCGGAAGTCGCTGGACGCCCACTCTTCATAGGTCGTGTCGAGGGGAAACTCGATGTTCGTGGGCGTTCCGTCCGCATTCCTCAGCTTGAGCTCCGGGTTGGTGACCTGGTGACACTGGCCACAGAACCGGGAGTCGGCGAGCGTGGGATCCGGTGCTCCGGTATGGGAGTTGGAGACGATGTTCTCGTAGGGCCCGTACATCACGGGCGTGCTGGTGAACGACGCAGCCTCGGGGCTGGTATCGAACACGAGCTGAGCGTTGCCGAGGAGGTACGACTTCTCGCCATCGGGGCCCTCCGTCGGCATCGCGCGATGGCAGACGCTGCAGCCGACGGCCTGGCCGTCGATGATGCCGTCGACCTCGGCGTTGGGATCGAACCCGGAGCCGTCCGGCGGGGTCGCGTGTCCTCGCACGAAGCCGACGGGAGAGTGGCAGCGCAAGCAGAACGTGCCGATGCCTGGCGCGTCCTGGTTGGCGATCGTGAGGGCGGCCTTGAAGACGGGATCACGCCACGCGTTGGCCATCATGGTGCCCGACCACGTGTCGCTCGGCATGTAGTCCCGCGGATCATCGCCCTTTCCGCGGTGGCACGCGGCGCATCGTTCGCTGGTGTCGAAGTTGTCCCGCTCTGGCAGCTCGCCTGGCTTCGTGCCCTGAAGATCATCGATCCCAGCCGCTGCCTCGCGACCCAGGAGCCCGAAGGCGAGTACCCAGGCCATCGCCACTCTCGATATCTTTTGCATGGCGTGAATCCAGAGCTATTAAATTGTTCTGTGTCAAAGCTGGGTCAGCGAACGGCGGTCGCGCTGGCCCCCTGTCGAACATGGGGCGATCTATTCGGGATCGATCCGGTAAACCCTGCCACCGAAATCAACGATGTAGAGCTCGCCCGCGGCGTCCTCGCCGAAGGAGGCCAGGCCCTCGAGGATGGTTTCGCTCTGCAGATCCTGGCTGAGATTGCTCTTGGACACGACGCTGTTGTCTTTCCAGGTGAGCGTCCAGACCCGGTTGGACACGAAGTCGCCATACACGTAGGCGCCACGTAGAGCGGGGATCTTGCTGCCGCGGTAGACATAACCGCCTGTAATGGAGCCATCGCCCAGGTTGTGATTATAGCTCTCGACGGGCGCTGTGATCATCGGTGATTCGCATCCCGGCGGCTGGTCGTTCTTGAGGCACTGGGTCCCCTCGGTGACGCTCCATCCGTAGTTCTTGTTGCCCTCGCCGCGAGCCTTGATGTTGACCTCCTCCAACAAGCGTCCGCCGACGTCGCCGATGTAGAGATCGCCTCTGCAGCGGTCGAAGCTGAATCGCCATGGGTTGCGCAAGCCGTAATCCCAGACGTCGGGGTCGCCGTTGTTGACGTTGCCGGGGGGAGGCGTCGGGTGATTGTTGACGTCGATGCGGAGGATCTTGCCATATTTTACATCAATGTTTTGGCCATTGTTCCTCCGATCAGGGTTGTCGCTGCTGCCGCCGCCGTCACCGATGCCCACATAGAGCATGTCGTCAGGGCCGAACGCGAGCATCCCGCCGTTGTGGTTGCCATCCAGCGTTTCAATCGAGAAGAACTCTTTCCGGAGCTGCGGGTCAGCCTGATCGGGATTGGTCGATGAACGCCTGTACTCCTGGAGCACCTGAGAGCGTCCGCGCGTGTTGAAATAGACGAAGAACCTGCCATTGGTCGCGTACTCGGGGTGAAACGCGAGCCCGAGGAGACCTCGCTCATCACCTTCGTATTCCCATCCTCGTACGACCTCGGAGATATCGAGGAACGCGGCGCTCTGCAGCACCCCGTCCTTGATGAGGCGTATCGTACCGTCCTGCTCCACCACGTAGAGCCGGCTGGGATCGTCCGGCTCGCTGGTCACGAAAAGGGGCCGCGTAAAGCCGCGCGCTACCTCCGTGAGCGTGAGCGGCGGCACGGTCCCGCCCGGCTCGTCGCATTCGACCGTTCCGTGTCCGCCCGCGCCGGTGCCCGTCGCAGGGCCGGCTCCGGCACCGCTGGTGCTGGTGCTGGTGGTTGCACCGGTGCCGCCGGCGCCGGTGGTTCCGCTGGTCGCAGGACCGGCGCCGCTGCCCGTCGAAGGCCCCGTGGCGGCACCGCCGCCGGTCGCCGAGCCGCCGGGACCGGCTCCTCCCTCGCCACCGGCATCGCTCTCGCTGCAAGCATTCAGGGCGAGGCCGAACCCGAGGACAGCGGCAGCGATCGGCATGAAAGACAAAACGGAACGGTTCTGGTCCATCATGCCGTAGGAGGCTATCCGAACGGCGTGCTCCTTGGTATTACTTTCGGCCGCCGGGTACCGTGTCGCCGCCGCCTTACCGCAGGCGGCCGTGACCTGCGAGCACGACTACAATGCAGGACATCTCCCTACGTTTGCTCGAAATTCTGTCACGTCGGATTCCGCCGGCGGCGGGCTCCTGGCTGGAGCGCGTCGAGGCGGTGACCGGGGCGGGTGGGCACCAAGGCGGCGCGCCGGATGCGGTCGTGGCCGGGGCCTCGACCTGGCTCAACAGCGACCGCTTCCTGGCGACGTTCACCGCGGCAGCTCGCGTGCTCGGCAAGGCGCCGCTCGGGCTGGAGGCTGCCGAGCGCGAGGCCTTGGCCGGGGCCGGCTTTACCGGGGCAGCCGATGGCTGGAGCCTGGATGAGCTCGGCCGAATGACCATGATCACGCTGGTCTCGAGGCGCCTGCCCGCACCGGAGCTCGAGCTGTTGCTCGAGACCTGCTACCAGCAGGGGGATAGCCGCGAGCGGCAGGCGGTCCTGCGGGCGCTCCCCTTCGTGCCCGGAGCAGAGCGCTTCGTCGCGCTCGCGATCGAGGCGTGCCGCACCAACGAGCTGCCGATCTTCGAGGCGATCGCCTGCGAGAACCCCTATCCGGCGGCCTGCTTTCCGGACCTCAATTTCAACCAGATGGTCCTCAAGGCGATGTTCATGGGCGTGGCGCTCGCCCGGATCGTCGGGCTCGAGCGCCGGCGATCGAGCGAGCTCGCCAGGATAGCAGAGGACTTCGCGAGCGAACGGAGAGCGGCCGGCCGGAGCGTTCCAGGGGACATCGGCCTGCTCTCCCTGGAGCACGAACACGAGCGCGCGACGCGGATCCCCGAGTGAAGCAGCGCGAGGCGGAGGAACCATTGAAGCTGTTCGATCCTCACATTCACATGACCTCTCGGACGACGGACGACTACCAGGCGATGGCCGCTGCCGGCGTCGTCGCCGTCCTCGAGCCGGCGTTCTGGCTCGGTCAGCCGCGGACGCACGTCGGCTCCTTCGAGGACTACTTCGCGTCGCTGCTCGGCTGGGAGCGCTTCCGGGCGAGCCAGTTCGGCATCCGCCACCTCTGCACGCTGGGCCTCAACCCGAAGGAAGCCAACAACCCTCGTCTGGCGCAGGGCGTCATCGATCTCCTGCCGCGCTATCTCGACAAGGAAGGCGTCGTGGCGGTCGGCGAGATTGGGTTTGACGACATGACGCCCGAGGAGGAGAAGGTCTTCGCCCAGCAGGTCGAGCTCGCGCGAGAGCACGATCTTCCGATCCTCGTGCACACGCCGCACCGCGACAAGAAGCGCGGCACCGAGCGGACGCTCGCCCTGGTGCGGGAGCTTCGATTCCCCGAGGAGCGCGTGCTCGTCGATCACAACAACGAGGAGACGCTGCCGCTGGTGCTCGCGACCGGCTGCTGGGCCGGTCACTCCATCTACCCGAATACCAAGATGGATGAAGATCGGATGGTCGCGCTGGTCAAGAAATACGGCGCGGAGCGGATCCTGATCAACAGCGCGGCCGACTGGGGCGTGAGCGACCCCCTCAAGGTGCCGAAGACGGCAGCGCGCATGCGCGAGAACGGGATCGCGGAGGAGGTGATCGAGCGGATCGTCTGGAAGAACCCGCTCGCCTTCTTCGCCCAGAGCGGCCGGCTCGACCTCGCGGAGCTCGGAGAGGCGCCCGCGGTGGATCAGCGCGCGCTCTTCGAGGGGAACTCGGTCTTGCGCGGGCAGACGCCCGTCGTGCAGCGCTGAACGGACAGGTTGATGCACCGCACCGTCGTTCTCAACGTCGTCGGGCTCACCGGCGATCTCCTCGGCGACGCCACGCCGAACCTGAAGCGGTTCGCTCAGGAAGGCGTGATGCGCCCATTGCAGACCGTGTTGCCGGCGGTCACCTGCACGGTCCAGTCGACCTTCACGACGGGCCTGCTCCCGAGCGGGCACGGCTGCGTCGCGAACGGCTGGTATTTCCGCGACATCGCGGAGGTGAACCTGTGGCGCCAGGCGAACCAGCTCGTGGCCGGGGAGAAGATCTGGGACGTCGCGCGCCGGCGCGATCCGACGTTCACCTGCGCCAAGCTGTTCTGGTGGTACAACATGTACAGCTCGGCGGATTACGCGGTGACGCCGCGGCCGATCTACTGGGCGGACGGGCTCAAGCTGCCGGACATCTATACCGAGCCGGCGTCGCTGCGCGACGAGCTGGTCTTCCGGCTGGGGGAGTTCCCCCTGTTCAACTTCTGGGGTCCGAACGCCGACATCCGGTCGACCGAGTGGATCGCGCGGTGCGCGCGCCATGTCTATGACACGCGGCGACCCACGCTGACGTTGGTTTATCTCCCGCACCTCGACTACAACCTGCAACGGCTGGGGCCGGATCACCCGTCGATCAAGGACGACCTTCGCGCGGTGGACGCCGTGTGCGGGGAGTTGATAGACCACGTACGCAGGGACGGGGCGCGGGTGATCGTCCTCTCCGAGTACGGCATCACGCGTGTGACGGGGGCCGTGCACATCAACCGGGCGCTGCGGGAGCAGGGGCTCCTCCGAGTGCGCGTGGAGCGCGGCCTGGAGAAGCTGGACGCAGGGGCGTCAGAGGCGTTCGCCGTGGCTGACCACCAGGTGGCGCACGTCTACGTGCGCCGACCGGAGCGCATTGAAGAGGTGAAAAGCCTGCTGGAGGGGCTGCCCGGGGTGGATTTCGTTCTTGATACTGAAGGTAAGCGCTCCGCTGGGTTAGAACATGCAAGATCGGGCGAACTCGTCGCCATTTCGCAACAGGATCGGTGGTTTAGCTACTACTATTGGCTTGACGATGAGAAAGCTCCGGAGTTCGCCAGGACTGTTGATATTCACCGAAAGCCTGGCTATGATCCAGTAGAGCTGTTTTTTGATCCTAAGTTGCGCGCGCTGCCTGCTAGCGTAGTGTGGCGATTGGCGAAGAAGAAGCTTGGGTTTCGCTATCTGATGGATATTGTCCCGCTCGATGCTGCACTGGTGAGGGGATCTCATGGGCGGTTGACTGAACGGCTTGATGGAGGCCCAGTGTTTATGTCTAGCCGTGACTCGGTTCTGTCGTCGAGTGCGTGTGTTCAAGCCGTCGATGTGCATGATCTGGTGCTGAGGCACGTGTTCGGCTGACTTTCAACGTATTGGCGTTGGGGTTGTGTGGGCGTGAGCGCTGCCGTGCTTCGGGTTGCGATCTAGAATCCAATTTTGGTGATAAACGGTGATATGTCGTCAATGTACTGTTCGCCAGTGTCGAGTGTGCCTGTTTCGAGGTGCATCTGAAGAGAAAAGCGTCCGGCGATGATGCTCTCGTTGCTGAGGTCTGTCTCGATAATGCTTCCGTATGCCAGTCCGGCCGTGTATGTTCTTTTCCACATGGTGCTTCCGACTGAGTTTATCTTGAGCGCCAGTGCGTACTGTCTTTCGCTTGGGTCCAATATTTCATTGTCGACCAAGATGTTTCTTGCGATTGTGCAGACGATCACGACGTTGTTGAGTTGATCGATGCTGACATCGGACGATAGTACCTGGGGGCCTGTACTTTGGAGTGAGGTGAAGCCTCGGCTCCATTTGTGGTCGCCAGTTGTGTTGAACTGTGCAACGAACAGCGGCGCTCGTCCTTCTGGTAAAGGACTGCCGGCCTCGAAGCTGAAGGAACTGCCCTCATAACTGCCCGTGACAGAGATGTTGCCCAGCGTGTCAACATCCAGGGCAGAGGGGTGTGCGTTCTCGAAGCCGCGGCCCCAGGCAGCATCGCCATTCCTGTCCAGTTTTGTTAGGAACATGCCGGAGCCGTCGATCGGCGGTAGGTTGCCGAGAACTATTTCCGCGTTGTGGTGTCCGACAAGGACGACGTTGTCGCTTCGATCAACTGCCGCATCAACAAGTGTATCAACCCCACGGCTGCTGAACTGTCGCACCCAGCCGCCATGTGATGTGCTGGTGTGTCCAGTGCTTCCATCAAGCTTTGCGACATAGATGTCCCGCGTGTTCTCTGGGGTTGCTGGCTCTGTTGTCAATGTTTCGTTGTCGAGTTCTATGTAGTTTTCGAAGGTTCCCGAGATGATGATGTTGTCGTGTTGTGTGGTGTTGACTTTGGGTCGAGTTGTGTCGTTGTTTATTGGGTTTCCTGGGAAGCTGCGACTCCAGATGTGTTTCCCCTCGTTGTCAAATTTTGCGATAAACAGCCCTGGTCCAAGATTGAGGCCGTCGAGGTTTATTGTGCCATCGTTGGTGCCGATCACGATGGCATTTCCTGCGCTGTCCACGGCTACGGAAGACGCTTCCTGAGCAGCCACGTCGCCGAACTCGTGACTCCATCGATGCTGTCCGAGCTTGTCGATGGATGCCACGAAGATATCCGTCTCGCCGGCGCCCATGAGCGAGGCAGACCCAGGTTCGGTGTCAAATTGTATGGATTCTTTGAAATGTCCTACTAGGAATATGTTTCCCGATGTGTCGGTCGCCACCGAGTGGATCTGTGCATCCTTGGCGAACGCCCTTGCCCACAAGGTGCAGTCAAACCCATCGCAGTTCTCGTCTTCCGTGGAAGCGCAGCTCTCTTGCTGGGGGGTTACCTCGTCCTCGCACGTACCCCACATCTCCCCACTGTCGTCGCACGTCCGTATCCCGGCTCTGCACAGCCCGACCGCTTCCGTGCCCGGCGGCCCGCTATAGCATCGCTCCGCGATCTCCGGACGGCAGGTGCCTGCGCCGCCAGCTCCGCCTGACCCGCCAGCTCCGCCCGCTCCGTCAGCTCCGCCTGACCCGCCAGCTCCGCCAGAGCTTTGGCGCCCTGTCGCAGATGCGTCCTCGAAATCGTCAAGCCCGAGAATGAGCCCGCAACCAGATCCGGCGAAGATGAACGCCAGAGAGCCGGCCTGTATCGTACGAGCGCGATGTGACGTCATGCCTGAGTGTCTCCAGTAGCTCAACATGTTGTCCCGGAGTTCGGGATGAGTCTTTCGCACGGAGAAGGCGCGTGACCCTCCCGATCTCCCCTCACGTCCCCTTCACGACCCGCTGCATCGCCAGCGTCAGCGGGAAGCCCAGCATGGCCAGCGCCGCCGCCGCGCCGGCCGCCGCCGCGCCGCTCCTCGCGATGAGCACCGCGTCGAGGAGCGAGATCCCCGCGATGAGCGTCACCACGGCCCGCGGGATCCGGTCCTTCCTCGTTCCCCGCAGCAGCCGCACCGCGTGCACCACGCACCCCGCGAGCGCCCCGTACGCGATCGTCCCCACGAGGCCCGCGAGCGGCGCCCCGATCGCATAGAGGAACGGCACCGCCATGAAGCCGAACGCGGACAGGCTGCGCACCGACAGCAGGTTCTCCTGCTTCGCGATCGCCGTCAGCCCGATCAGGTAGAACAGCAGCGCCATCCCGCCCCCGAGCACCGCGGCCCCGAGCTGTCCCCCCGCCGAGACCGCGGCGGTCACGTAGACCAGCACCCGGCACAGCCCCATCAGCGCAGGGCTCAGCGGATTGCCCTTGTGCCACGCGTCGTACAGCACGATCGCCCCCGCGAGCAGCGCGCTCGCCAGGGCCGGCGACAGGCCCCGACCGGAGAGGTGGCCGTCGACCCCCACGATCACCACCCCCGCGCCGAGCAGGCCGTAGCCCACCGCGAACACCTCGCCGGCGCTCACCAGCCCGGAGGGGATGGGCCGTTCCGGGCGCTCGCGCGCATCGATGTCGCGGTCGAACGCGTCGTTCAGGAACATCCCGCCCACGTACATCAGCGACACCGCGAGCCCCACGAGCGCCACCGCCGGCGCACGCAGGTCGGAGCCCGACAGGGCCATGCCGCAGAGCACGTTCGTCCAGACCGTCGGAAGGTTCGAGACGCGACCGAGCCGCAGGTACACCCGCGCGCGTGAGACCGTTGTCATGCTCCCTCTCCGTCGCCTGCGCGCCCGCTGTCGCCTGCGCGCGTTCCGCCGCCCGCGCGCCCGCCGTCGCCCGCGCGCATTCCGCCGCCCGCGCGCCCGCCGCCGCCCGCGCGCCCGCCGCCGCCCGCGCGCCCGCCGCCGCCCGCGCGCCCGCCGCCGCCCGCGCTCCCTGATCCCACCATCCGCTCCTCCACCCAGCGGAGCTCCCTGGCCACCGCCTCGACCACGCCCCCCTGCCGCTGGTCCTCCGGAAGGACATCCCAGGTGTAGGTCTCCACCTCGAGGTGCTGCGTCGCAGGCCGCCCTCGCAGGTGCGACAGCAGCGCCGCGAGCTCGGGTTGCGTCGTCGCCAGCGCGCCCTCGAACCCACGGAAGATCGGCATGTGAAAGTGGATGCGCCACTCGAGCGGCCTCGCCCCCGCCGGCGCCGCCCGCGCGCCGTCGAGCGCCGCGAGCGCCTCGGGCAGGTCCAGGTAGCGAACGAGCTCGCCCCCGCCCGCGCGCCGCTCGACCACCTGGTGCAGGTAGACGACGTCCTCCGCATACGCGCGCAGCCTCGCCATCGCCGCCGCGTCGCGCTCCGCCACGTTCGCGCGCAGGCCCGCGCTGATCTGCACCTTGTGCACCCCGATGCCCGCCGCCTCGAGCGCCGCGAGCGACGCGGGCGCGTCCTCGAACTCGACCGCCATGTGGCAGGCGTCGAAGCAGACGCCGAGGTGCGTCCGGAGCGCCTCCTCGGCCGCCGGCACGCTCATCCCGGCCAGCGCGGCGAGCTCCCGGGCGCGTTCCCGCGAGAAGACGTGCTCGGTGAAGAAGTCGATCGTCTCCGGCGTCGTCTCGAGGAAGCAGCACGGCTCGGGCTCCAGCGCCAGCGCGATGCGCTTGCCCGTACGGCGATGGAGCTCGACCAGGTGCGCCGCGTGCCGCACGAGGCGCCGCGCGATCGCCTCCGCGTCGTCCGGCGCGCGCACCCGCGGCCGGAAGGCGCCGGGCACGGTGCTGACGCTGCCCATCAGGCCCTCCTCGGCCGGCAGCAGCGCGGCCAGGAGCGTCGCCAGCCGATCGCTGTAGGCGAGGCGCTCGTCGTCGAGCCAGTCCGGCAGGTACACGCGCTCCTTCACCGGCGCCCCGTGAAACCGGCCGTACGGGAAGCCGTTCAGCGTGAAGACATAGAGCCCGTTCCGCCCCAGAAAATCGCGGAACGCCTCGAGCTCCGCCGGCGCCGCGAGCTCCGCCGCCGCCCTCGCCGAGAGCCGCAGCCCCACGCCGCACGGGCGGCGCTCGCCGGGGCCGCCGCCCCCCGCGCCGCCTCGTCCGTCGCCCGGCGGCGCGCCGCCTCGTCCGCCGTCCGCGCGCGACCAGATCGCGCAGACGTGCGCCTCCAGGCTCCGCTTCACCTCGGACCACGTCTCGCCCGGGTGGATGTTCGTGCAGTACGTGAGGTGCGGCGAGCCCGCGCACGCGAGCCTCACGAGCGCGCTCCCCCCGCCGCTCCGCCCGCCGCGCCGGCCGCCGCGCGCGCGCCCCGCCGCGCCGCGCGCTCGCGCAGCCGCTCGATCGCCGCCACGATGTGCCGCTCGTCCATCTCGTGCACCTCGCGCGAGCGACCCACCCCCTCGAGCAGCGTCACCGTGAGCTCGCCGCCGAGGTGCTCGCGGAAGTCGGTCAGCCCGTCGAGCACGCACAGCCGCCCGCCGCCCGGGTGCGTGAGCGCGAGCGCCTCGTCCCACAGGACGAAGCCTAGCGCCTCGAGCGTCGTCAGGACCGCGGCCGCGGTCGCCTCGCTGCATAGACCGGCGAACGCCGCGTAGAGCGTGTCGATCGCGATCCCGATCGCGACCGCCTCGCCGTGGCGGAGCCGGTGGCTCGTGAGCGACTCCAGCTTGTGCGCCGCCCAGTGCCCGAAGTCGAGCGGCCGCGCGCTCCCGAGCTCGAACGGATCGCCCGCGCTCGCGATGTGCTGGAGGTGGATCTCCGCCGACCGGCGCACGAGCTCCGCGAGCGGCGCGAGCTCCCCCGACGCGAGCGCGGGCGCCTGGCTCGTCAGCCACGAGAACAGCCGGGGATCCCGGATCAGCGCGACCTTCACCGCCTCCGCCATCCCGGCCACCTTGTCGCGCAGCGGCAGCGTCTCCAGGAAGCGCGCGTCGATGATCACCGCGAACGGCGGGGCGAACGTGCCGAGCAGGTTCTTCTTCCCGAACGCGTTGATGCCGTTCTTCACGCCGACGCCGGAGTCGGCCTGGGCGAGCACGGTCGTCGGGATCCGCACGACCCGCACCCCGCGGTGCACCGTCGCGGCCGCGTAGCCGGCCATGTCGAGCACGGCGCCGCCCCCGACGATCACCACGAACGACTGCCGATCCATCCCGAGCGCGTCGAGCCTCGCCTGCAGCGCGGCCGTGGCCGCGCCGTCGTTCTTGGCCGCCTCGCCGCCCGGCACCACGATCGGATCGGCCACGAGCGAGAGCCGCGCCGCGTGGGCGCCCACGTACCGCGCGATGTCCTCCGGGAGCGACGGCCACGCCGCGGCGACCCCGCCGTCGATCACCGGCAGCACCCGGTGCCGCCGGCCGGGCTCCCTCGACGCGACGGCGGACGCGAGGTCGTCGTTGCTCGGCGAGAAGACGCCCTCGGTGAAGTAGACAGGGTACTCGAAGGGGACAGCGATCCGTTGCACGTGAAGCAGCATCGACGCCGAGCTTCGAGAGCGACCATCGAGCCGTCAAGGTGCTTCCTCGCCCGGAACGGGCGTCCTGCGGCAGGGTGAAAACTTCCCCTTGGCGGCGGACGGCCTTCCTGCAATGCTGCCGACGTTGCGCGACCCGCGCTTCCGCGCGCCGGCGCGGTCGAGGACGACCCGCGGTCGCGCCCCCGTGCTGCCTCACTTTCCCCTCTTCGATGCAGACGCCATGGAAGGCACAGCCCGTCCCACCCAACGGTCATTCATGAGAAGAGTGCCCTTGGCAGCAGCGGCAGGCCTCGCCCTGGCCGCGCTCTCTCTGGGGTGCTCGCCCACGTACGTCTACAACCCGGCGAATTACGCGAAGGAGTATGATCCGCGTAAGCACGAGTACGTGATCGGCGTGGGGGACCAGCTCCGGGTCAACGTGTGGCGCATGCCCGACCTGTCGAGCGAGGCGCTGGTCAGGGCCGATGGCGTCATCACGATGCCGCTCATCGGTGACGTCCGCGTGGCGGGCAGCACCCCGACCCAGGTCCGCGAGGAGCTGAAGAGGCGGTTCTCGGAGTTCGTGAAGGACGAGACGGCCGTCATCACGGTCGCGGTGACGTCGATCAACAGCTACCGGTTCGTGGTCAGCGGCAACGTCGCCCGCGCCGGGATCTACACGGCCAGCCACTTCGTCTCGGTGTCCGAGGCGCTCGCCATGGCCGGCGGGCCGAACCAGTTCGCTTCGACGGAGCAGATCCTGCTCATCCGCATGGACTCCCCCGGCAAGTTCCGGCAGATCCCCATCAACTACGACGATATCGCCTCGCGCGCGCGGCCCGAGCAGGACCTCGTGCTCAAGGCCGGCGATACCGTCTTCGTGCCCTGATCTCGTGGCCGGCTCCTCGGCGCTCGCTCGCAAGGCCGTCCTCGGCGCGGCGTGGACGATCGCGACCGGGCTCGGCTCGCGCGTGCTCGGCCTGCTGGGCACCCTCGTCCTCACCCGGTTCATCGCGCCGGACGTGTACGGCGAGGTCTCGGCCGCCGCCGTCGTCGTCATGACGGCGCATTTCATGTCGAGCCTCGGCATCGGCCAGTTCATCGCGTCGAGGCCGAGCCTCGACCGCCAGATGGTCTTCAACGCGACCGTCTACTTCCTCCTGGCCGGGGGCGTCGCCATCGGCGGCGTGTACCTCCTGCGAGAGCCGATCGCGGAGCACCTCGTCGGCGCGCCGGGGATGCTCGAGTTCATGCCCGGGCTCGTCGTGGCGATGCTCATCGACCGGCTCTGGTACATCCCCGACCGCCTGCTCATCCGCGACCTGCGCTTCCGCAGCGTGAGCCTGCGCAACGCGGCCGGCGAGCTCACCTACACCGTGTCGTCGGTCGCCCTCGCGGTGCTCGGCTGGGGCGGCAACGCCATCGTCGTCGCGACGCTCCTGCGCGCCGTCGTCCGCGTGGCCACCACCCTCCCGGCGGTGAAGCTCTCCGAGTGGCTCACGCCGAGCCCGCTGTCGCGCGAGAAGGCGCGCGAGCTGCTCTCCTTCGGCATCCCGCTCAACTTCGGATCGCTGGCGAACTTCGGCGCCTCGAAGTGGGACAACCTCGTCATGATCCGCCTCTTCGGCGAGCACGTCGGCGGGCTCTACAACCTCGCGTGGAACCTCGCCGACATCCCGGCCTCCCAGGTCGGCGAGCGCATCGGCGACGTGCTCGTCCCGTCGTTCTCGAAGCTCGAGCCGGAGCAGCGCAAGACGGCGCTCGTCCGCGCGCTCACGCTGCTCTCGCTCCTCGTCTTCCCGCTCGCGGTCGGCCTCGGCGCGGTCGCCCCGACCATCCTGAACGACACGTTCTTCAACGAAGCCTGGGAGTCGGCCGGCCCGCTCCTGGCCGTGCTGTCGGCGCTCGGCGTCACCCGCCCGATCGGCTGGGTCCTGTCCTCGTACATGCAGGTCTACGGCCGGACGCGGACGATCATGGTCCTCGAGTGGCTCAAGGTCGCCGCGATCGTCGGCGGCATCGCGCTGCTCGGATCCATCGGGGGCGTGCTCTGGGCGTGCGCGGGCGTCGGCGTTGCGTTCGGGGTGCACGCCCTGGCGAGCCTCTGGGTCGTCAAGCGCGCCGACGGCGTCCCCTACACGCGGCTCCTGCGGCCGCTGATCCGTCCGCTCATCGCGTGCCTGCCCATGGTCGCGGCCGTGCTTGCCGTCCGCTACGGCATGGCGCGGCTCGGCGAGCTGCCCCGCGGCGTCCGACTCGGCTCCGAGGTGGTCGTGGGCGCGCTCTCCTTCATCGTGTCCGCGCTCGCGATCGCGCCGCACGCGTCGCGCGATTTTCTGGCGCTCGCCCGCGAGGCGATGCGCCGCCGACAGTAGGGCATTCCCCGATACCGCAGGCGGCGCCCTTTTCCGAAGATCTCTCCCGTCGACAGGGAGAGGGCGACTTCGACGCCCGAGCGAAATCTGAGGGCCTGTGGTAGCGTCGAACCCCTCTCTTCGAACCTGGGTCGGGGGCCGCAGGGCGGCTCCCATCACTGGAGATAAAAGGAAATGGCAGAGACGTATCCCGCTGCGGTCGAGAGCCTCCTGGCCAAGATCACCACGCGCGAAGCCCGGGTGGGCATCATCGGCATGGGTTATGTCGGCCTGCCGCTGGCGCTCACGTTCATCGAGAAGGGCTTCCGCGTGCTGGGCTTCGACGTCGACCCCGAGAAGGTCACCGCGCTCAGCGCAGGGCAGAGCTACATCAAGCACCTCGACCCCGCGCGGGTCGCGGCGGCGGCCAAGACCGGTCGATTCGAGGCCACGGCGGACTTCTCGCGGCTCGACGAGCCCGACGCCATCCTCATCTGCGTCCCCACCCCGCTGACGGCGCAGCGAGAGCCCGACATGAGCTACGTCATCGGGTCCTCTCACAAGATCAAGGACCGGCTGCGGAAGGGGCAGCTCGTCGTGCTCGAGTCCACCACGTACCCCGGCACGACCGATGAGCTCGTGAAGGGCATCCTCGAGCAATCCGGCCTGCGCATGGGCGAGGATTTCTACCTGGCCTTCTCGCCCGAGCGGGAGGACCCGGGCAACCGCGATCACAGCACCGCGACGATCCCGAAGGTCGTCGGCGGCGTCGATCGCGCGTCGCTGGCCCTCGCGCAAGCGCTCTACTCGCAGGCGATCGCGCGCACGGTCGCCGTGTCCTCGGCCCGCGCGGCGGAGGCGGCGAAGCTGACCGAGAACATCTTCCGGGCCGTCAACATCGCCCTCGTGAACGAGCTCAAGGTCGTCTACGACACGATGGGGATCGACATCTGGGAGGTGCTCGACGCCGCCTCCACCAAGCCGTTCGGGTTCATGCGGTTCGACCCGGGGCCGGGCTGGGGCGGCCACTGCATCCCGCTCGATCCGTTCTACCTCGCCTGGAAGGCGCGCGAGTTCGGCAGGTCCACGAAGTTCATCGAGATCGCCGGCGAGGTGAACGTCGAGATGCCGCACTACGTCGTCAACAAGCTCCAGCTCGCGCTGAACGAGCGCGGCAAGGCGCTGAAGGGCACGAAGGTCCTGCTCGTCGGCGTCGCCTACAAGAAGGACATCGACGACCCGCGCGAGAGCCCCGCCTTCGAGATCATCGAGCTCCTGCGCCGGCTCGGCGCGGTGCTGAGCTACCACGACCCGCACGTGCCCAAGCTGCCGCGGATGCGCTCGTGGCCGCACCTGCCGGAGCTCTCGTCGCTGCCGCTCAACGAGGATACGCTGAAGAGCCACGACGCGGTCCTGATCGTCACCAACCACTCGGCGGTCGACTATGACGCGGTGCTCAAACACGCCGCCTTCATCGTCGACACCCGCGGCGTCTACCGGTCGGCGCACCCCAAGGTGATCAAGGCCTAGCGGAGAGCGCCCTGCGCGGCGCCCGCCTGCCAGCGGGCGCGCGGGCGGCACGGCGCCAGTCCTGGCCCCGGATCGGGTGCCCGATCGCACGCCAGCGCTGGCGCGCGATCGGGCACCCATCCGCGGCGCCGTCGTCCTCCTCGACGGCGATGACGCGGTGAGCGGCGTGGGTCGCTCGATGGCCGCGCCGCGGGCGGTGCTCCGCGGGCGGCTCGCGGCGCTCCGCCGTCACGGGCGAGGGCGCCCTGACATCAAGGGGATGCTCGCGATTTCGCGAGCATCCCCTTGATGTCAGGGCGCCGGTTCGGTACCCATCGAAGACGGTCCATGTCCACGCCGCCGCCCATGGTCGGGCCAGGTCGAATGATGTCGCCTGCAGATGACAGTCTGGGCCCTGCGCCGTCGAGCTCGGATTGGAAGGGTCATCTGGAGATCCGGCTCGGCGATCTCCCGGCGACGCGGCGGCCGCTCACGGAGTCCCACATCGTCATCGGCCGGGCGCCGGGCGTGCAGCTCACGCTCGACCATTACACGGTCTCCCGGCGCCACGCGGAGCTCTTCTGCGACCCCTTCGGCCGGTGGTGGATCCGCGATCTCGGCAGCACCAACGGCACCCTCGTCAACGACGAGCGCATCAACGAGAAGGTGCTGAAGCCGGGCGATCGCATCGGGATCGGCGACTACCTCATCGAGTTCCAGCTCACGGCGCGGACCCCCCGCGTGCCGATCGACCCGGGCGGCCTCCACTTCGAGGAGGACAAGCCGACCGCGATCCGCAAGCTCGGCGAGCTCGATCCGCCGCGCATCGCGGCGAAGCACCTCTTCACCCTGATGGACCTGTCGCGGCGGCTCCTCAGCATCGAGGACGCCACCGACCGGTTCGACGCGCTCTGCCAGCTGATGGTCCGCGAGGACTTCCACGGCAGCATGGCGCTCGCGCTGCGGCTCCGGCAGAACGGCGCGCTGACGATCCTGTCCGGGCCACACCGCCCGTTCCAGTCGCTCCGGCGTGAGGACTCGGTCGCTCCCCCGTACATCTCGCGCCGCGTGCTCGCGGCCGTGCAGGACACGCGCGAGCCGGTCCTCGCCGGCAACCTCGTGAGCGACAGCGCCACGGTCGAGCTCACGATGTCGCGCGACGTCATGGCGCTCTGGGTCGTCGCGTGCCCGCTGCGCGTCGACGAGCAGATGATGAACCTGCTCTACGTGACACTGCCGCCCGACTTCGGCAGCGTCGAGTGGCTCGGGCTCATCGCGCTCGCGGCCGAGGTCTACCAGCAGGCCGAGTCGGCCTGGGAGGCGCGGCGCCACGCGCAGGCGCACGCGGCGATCGAGCGCGAGCTCGAGATGGCCCACCAGATCCAGCGCGCCCTCGTCCCGAAGCGGCTGGACTTCAGGTCGCTGGACGTGGCGCTCGGCTTCGAGCCGTGCCGGTGGGTCGGGGGCGACTACGTGGATATCGTCCCGATGCCGGACGGCCGCATCCTGCTCGCGGTGGCGGACGTCTGCGGCAAGGGGCTCCAGGCCGCGCTCGTCGGGTCCAGCGTGCACACGATGGTCCGGGCGACGGTCGACGCCGGCCGGGGGATCACGGGCATGATGGATCGACTGAACGCCTACCTCTGCGAGTACCTGCCCGAGCACTCGTTCGTGACGATGGTGGCGGTCGCCCTCGATCCGGTGACGGGCCGCATGGAGTGCGTCAACGCGGGGCACCCGCCCGCGCTGGTGGCGACGTCCGAGGGCGGCCTGCGGCACCTCCAGGCGGCCGTGAACCCGGCGCTCGGGGTCGGCCCGGTGCCCATGGAGGCGCACCAGAGCGTGCTCGCGCCGGGCGAGGTGCTCACGATGTACACCGACGGGCTCACCGAGCTGCGCAACTCGTCCAAGCAGATGCTCGGCCTGCACGCGCTCGGCACCGGCTTCGCCAAGCTCTGCTCCGCCTGCGCCGGCCGCCCTGTCGCGGCCATCGCCGACAAGCTCACGCACATGCTCGAGGAGTTCCGGGGCGACCAGCTCCCCGAGGACGACAGGGCGTTCCTCCTCGCGCGCCGCATCTGACCCGCGCCGCAGGCGCGGTGCGAGGCGGCCGCCTCCACCGGCCGCCTGGCGCTACCGCGCGCCGTGGCCGGACGACGGGGGCGCCGAGCCCTCCGCCGGCTCGGGGGCCGGCGTCGGCCGCCGGCGGCGCGCGCCCTCGGGGCCTGCCGAGCCGAACGGCTGGGTCATCGAGATGCGCGAGCCCGGCTCCATCCTCCGGGGGAACGCCCCCGACACCGTCACGAGGACCGCGTTCCGGAAGAGGAGCGTCGCGTCGCCGCCCTCCGTCCTCGCCTCGGCGCGCTGGCTCGTGTGCTGGTAGCGGAGCGCGAGCGCGAAGTCCGGGATGACGAGGACGGGGCTCCAGAGCAGCGCCACGTCGGTGAGCACCGCGCGCGTGGTCGGCCCCGTGGTGAGCTCTCCCTCGGTGCTCCGCTCGACCGGCTGGGCGATCTGCGCGCCGGCCGAGCCCTCGACCGACAGGTGCCACGCGGGGCGGAGCGGGGCGGCGGCGCGGAGCGTCAGCTGATGCGAGAGCTGGATCTGCTGCAGGAAGACGTTGGGCGCCGCCGAGTAGGAGTACGCGAACTCGGCCTCGCCCCGATCGTGCGCGTAGCGCAGCGCCGCGAGCGCGGCCGGCCGCGCGAGCGCGTCGGCGCCGCCGCGCAGGTCCGCCGCGAGGGTCCCGCCGACGTCGAGCTGGCTCGAGAGGCGATGCCCGAAGTCGTGCTGCCAGCTGGCCACCAGCGTGCTCAGGAGCTGCTCGCGCGAGGTGTACGTGTCCGGGGTGTCGGGGTCCGTGTCGCTGACGGGGACGTTGCCGAAGTGGGTGTAGCCGACCGAGAGCGCGAGGGACGCGATGTCGTCGGGGAAGAGCCGCTGCAGGCTCAGCGTGTTCGCCGCGCTGAGCGTGCGCTGCGGGCGGTCCTGGAGCGGGTTGTAGACGCCGAAGGTGGCCGCCTGTCCGAGCGACCAGATCGGCGAGAGCTGCACCGAGAACCCCTCGTTGAGCGACCCCTGCACGAAATTCGTCGTCCCGCCGGCGATGTTCTGGGGCGTCCCCGCGGCCGGGGCCTGCTCGAGCTGGAAGGTGTTGAGCTGGCCTTGCGAGCCGCTCGCGCCGAGCGTCAGCGACGTCCTCGGCGACGTGACGAAGCGGCCCGAATAGACGGCCGTGTTCGAGTACGAGCTCGCCTCCGGGTGCAGGAAGAAGAAGCTCGCCGCGAACGTGTACGACAGCGTGTGCGCGGTCCGCGGCGTGGCGTAGGTGAAGACGAGGCCCGGGCTCGCGGTCCCGAAGCCGTCGGCCTCCGGTCCCGGGCCCGCCGGCGGCTCCGCCGCTCCGCTCACGTTGTCGGTGACGCCGACCGTGCCGGCGAAGACGCCCTGGAGGAACGCGTCCTGCGCTCGCGCGCGGCCCTGCGTGAGGATCGCGCAGCCGAAGGCCGCGACCGCAATACCTCGTCCGGAGCGCATGAGGGCCGCAAGGTAACAATGGAGCCGGCGCTCGGCTACGCCTCCCCGACCTCCCGGCCCGGAAGGCGCCGGCCGGGGAGCCGGCGCCTCAGAGCTCGACGAGGACGACGCCGAGGACCGGCGCTGGCCGGAGCTGCTCGATGGCCTGGCGGAGCGCCTTGCGGGTCGACTTCTTGACGACCGACGTCAGGATCACGCCGTCGACCGAGTCCCCGATCACGTTCATGTCCATGGCGCCCAGCACGGGCGGCGTGTCGATGATGATGTAGGAATAGCCCGCGCGCTTGAGGCTCTCGAGCCCGGCCGAGAACGCCACCGCGTCGAGCATGGGCGGCCGCTCGGTGCGCGGATCGACGGCCAGGATGTGAATGGGCGCCTGGAGGGAGAGCCTCGGGTCGAGCGGTCTGCTGCCCGAGGGGGCGCTCCGGTCCGAGGACTCGCCGCTGTCGTCGCTGGACGTCGCCGTGGGCGCCGGCGCCGCCTGCTCGACGACGACCCAGGGCGCGAGCCGATCGTCGCGGTGGCGCTGGAGCTGCTCCGTGAAGCAGCTCGGGGGCTCGAACCGCAGCGCCTTCGCGATGCCGGGCGCGCGGATGTTCGCCTCCACGAGGAGGATCTTCCCGCGGATGGTCTCCCGGAGCGCGAGCGCGAGGTTGATGGCGCACGACGTCTTGCCCTCGCCCGGCAGCGCGCTGGTCACGGCGATCGTGACCGCGGAGCCCGGCGGCAGCTTGCGCCGGAGCGTGCGGTAGGCGTCGGCCTGCGGCGAGTACGGCGCGTGGACCATCACGATGCTCGGGTCCACGGAGTCCGGCATCGGCAGCGGGCGCACCGTGATCGCGCCCGGGTAGCCCGGGGAACCGGACTCCGGGAGCAGCCCGAGGCTGTCCGGGCCCCCGGAGAGCGAGCGCGCCTGCTCGATGTGAAGCGACGGCGGCGACTCGAACACGTCCTCTGCCGGCCGCTGCCGCGCGTCGGAAGGGGCGTAGTGCGGGGGCGGCACCACGCGGTCGAAGACGAGCGAGGGCGGCGAGGCGAAGCTGCTGGTCTGCGAGCGCTCGAGCGGCGGCCTCTCCGCGGGGGGCGGGGGCGCCGGCGCCTCGCGCACGGTCACCTCGCGCCCGGCCGGCGGGACCACGCGGTCGAAGACGAGCGAGGGAGGCGAGGGGAACGCGCCGCCGAGGCCGCGATCGAGCTGCGGCGAGCCCACGGGCTGCGCCGGCGCGTCGCGGACCCCCACGTCGCGCGCCGGGGGTGCGATGACCCGCTCGATGGTCACCGGCAGCGCCGGCGAGCTCGGCGCCCTCGCACCGCCGGGCGCGAGCACGGGGCTGCTCAGCGTGGCGCTCAGATCGACGACGCGCGGGAGCGCCGAGCCCACGCCGGCTCGCCCCGGCCCGGGAGACAGCGCCGCCGCCGTGACCACGCCGCGCCCCGCCCCGGGATGCGCCTGCTCCGCGGGCGCCCCCGCCAGGAACAGCGCCGCCCCGGGCGACGGGGCCCTGGCGGGCGGCATGCCGCCGGTGTGAGCGCCCGGCATCGCGCCGGGACCGAGGCGCAGGCCCGCGGGCTGCGCGGGCCCCGGCGGCAGGAGGTCCTGCCGGAGGGGCGGCGCGTCGAACGACCCGCTCGAGGTGCTCGGGTCCTCCTGGCCGGGGCTCGATCGCTCCGCGGAGACCACGTCCTCGGCGTCGTTCGCGAGGCGCAGGACGCGGGCGATCATCTCCTCGCGCACGTCCGGATCCGGCGCGATCGAGCGCCAGTTCCCGACCACGTTGCGGAGCCTCCGCGCCTCGATGACGAGGGCGCGGACCCGCGCGGTCTGCTCGGCGCGACTCAGGAAATCGCAGACCTGATCGAGCGCCCGCTCCAGGGATGCGACCGGCGGGGGCTTTCCCGGCTCAGCACCGCCCGCTTCAGCCACGGCGCCTCCGGGACCCGCGCGCGGCGGCCGGCACGACGACGAGCACCGGAGCGAGCGCCATTCGATCGATGTCTTCCATGTCGTACACCCGGTCATCGAGCACGATGCCACGCGCCGCCGCGGCCGCGATGCCGGCCGCGATGGACATGACCAGCCCGCCGAGGGCCAGGATCATGCGCGACGGGCCCGAGGGCGCGCTCGGCCTGAACGCCGGATCGAGCACCTCGATCTGCGCCGAGTAGCCGCCCTGCTCCGAGCTCGCGGCCATCTCCGCGCGGAACGACTTGCCCTCGAGGTCGGCGAGCCGCTGCTGCGCCCGCGCCTTCTCGCGGCTGAGCCGGGACCACTCGGTCTCGATGTTGATGATCTGCTTCGCCGTCTCGCTCGCGTCGGCCTGGTTCCCGCGCTTCGCGCTCTTGCGCGCCGCGATCTCGCGCTCGATCTTCTGGAGCTGGGCCCTGATCTTCGCCTTCTCGGCCTCATCGGTCGCCGCGACGTCCACGACCGGCGCCGGCGGCAGGATGAGCGCGTCCTCGGCGCGCCTCAGCGCCGCCTCCGCGTTGCTCACGCGGAGCATCGCGGCCCGGACGTCCGGGTGCTGCTCGGTGAAGCGGGACTGCTTGCT
This sequence comes from Sorangium sp. So ce1036, assembly GCF_051369805.1. NCBI lineage: Bacteria > Pseudomonadati > Myxococcota > Polyangiales > Polyangiaceae > Sorangium > Sorangium sp. So ce1036. Next base: position 8,520,695 of record NZ_JBBMOX010000001.1, on the reverse strand, counting down.
CATGAGGTCCCGCCGCGCGGCCGCGAGCTCCTGCTCGGCCTGCTCTTTCTGCCGCACGAGCGCAGGGGGAGGCGTCGGCGGGGCGGCCGCCGCCGGCTCCGGCTTGCCGGTCAGCCTGGCCCGCAGGCGGGGCGCCTGCCGCTCGAGGGCCTCCAGCGTCGGGTCGCTGCCGGTCGCCGCCGCGCGCGACGCGCGGACGGCGGCGCCGGCCTGCGCGCCGCCGGGCGAGGCCGTCTCCGCGGCGAACTCGGGGTGCTCGGCGAGGAACGCCGCGAGCTCGGTCTCGGCCTTCTCGACGTCCTGCTCGGCGCGCTTCAGCTCGGCATCGAGGAACTCCGTCGTGATCTTCGCCTGCGTCCTGCGCACGCGCGTCGTCTCCTCGACGAGGATGTCCGCGAGCCTCTGCGTCACCTCCTGCGCCTGCTCGCGCGTCTGCCCCTCGGCCGAGATCGCGAAGGTGTCGGGCGAGCGGGTCTTGAAGATGACCTTGCTGCGGAGCCGATCGACCGCGTCGACCATGCCGCGCTTCTCGCGGACCTCGGGGAAGAGGTCGAACTCGGTCACGACCTTCTCGAGGTTCGAGCGCGCGAGCAGCGTCTCCTTCAGCCGCGCCGCCAGGGTGCGGAGCGGGTCGGGCCCGTCGGGCCCGAGGTACGTCGACTTCACGCCCTCCCGGTAGAAGATCACGGTCTCGGAGCGGTAGACCGGCTTCCTCGACTTCACGACGACCGCCGTGAACGCCACCCCCGCGATCGCCACGAGCACCGCCACGTACCAGTGCGCCAGCGTGCGATTGATCATCGAGGTGACGCTGGGCGGCTGCGGCCCCGCAGCCCGCGCCGCGACGTCGACGGGCAATGCCCCGAGCGCCTCCTGGGGCGGGGTAGGCCCGGAGGTCTGCTGGTTGATCTTCTTGTCCATGTTCCCCGCTCCTCGAAGGTTGCCTTGCTCCGCCCGACCCGGAGAACGCACACCCCAGTCCGGCAGACTGGCTGCCTATGGTAGACGTGCGACGCCCGAGCGCCAGCTTGTTGCACCCGGTCCGCGATCAGCGGGCGCAGCGTGCGCGCGGGGCGGAGCGGCGCGGCGCGCGCGACCGCTCCGCCGCTCCCGCGCGGCGGCTGGTGGGCATCGCCACCGCCGCCGCCCGGCCGCGGGCGAGCGGGCTGCGCCGCGGCGTCACGTGGGGAACACCCGATCGAGCCGCAGCAGGCGGAAGATGGCGCGCGGCTGATCCCGCAGCCCGACGATCCGTACCTGGCCGCCGTTGGCGCGCACCCGCTTGAACAGCGAGACGATGACGCCGACGCCAGAGCTGTCGATCAACCGGAGGGACGAGAGCTCGAGCGTGATGTTCTGCCGGTTCTCGGCCACCAGCTCGTCCACCAGCGTCCTGAACTCCGGAGCGGTCACTGCGTCGAGGGTCCCCTCGAACTGCACGATCGTTTCACTGCCGTTATCGGTCCGCGTATAGCTCATTGGATCTTGATTCCCCCAGCGGCGCGGGCTGCGCCCACGCGGGAGACGCTCCGCATTCGAAAACTGCTCGCCCGATGCCCCTTCGCCTCGGTGAAATCGGCGTCGGTATGCCCTTGTTCGCTGTCGCCTTCGCTCCCGTCGCCCGCGGAGCACGAGCTCCCCTCCCTGCGCTTCACCAGGCGGAGGACATTGGGGCTGCCGGGCCGGTAATCGACCTCGTCCATGAACGACTTGATGATGAAGAGCCCCATCCCGGACTCGGGGAGGTCGTCGATGGGGGGGCTCTCGATGCTCGCGGGATCGAAGCTGCACCCCGTATCCATCAGGCGGATGATGATGCCGTCCGCGTCGGACTCGATCTCGATGTCCACGTCGCCCGGCGGCCCGGCGCGGTAGCCGTGAATCGCGATGTTGTTGAACGCCTCACCGAACGCCGAGACGGTCTGGGCCTCGAACTCCTCCTCGGTCGGGCCAGGCGACCCGCCATCGACCCTCCGTGGCGCGGCCATCTTGCAAGCGGCCGCCACCACGCGGAGGGCGAGGTGGCGATAGGTCAATGAACCTGGTACACGGAGTCGGATCACGCCCAAACCTCCATCCGAGCTTGTACCCTACCACGTTCTCGACTATGGGAGCCACAAGGTAAACAGTGACACCTGGCGTTCGTGTAGCCAAACGTGCGATCGACATCGCGGGCTCGCTCGTGGGGCTCACGCTGACCCTCCCGCTCTACCCCATCATCGGCGCGGCCATCTACCTCGAATCGCCCGGGCCGATCTTCTATATGCAGCGCCGCGCCGGGATGCTCATCGGCACGGAGGTGCGGGACGGCGTGAGCTATCCGCGGTTCGTCGAGTTTCACATGCGCAAGTTCCGTTCCATGCGCGTCGATGCCGAGAAGATGACCGGCCCCGTGCTCGCGCAGCAGGACGATCCGCGCATCACGCGCGTCGGGCGCTTCCTGCGCAAGACGCGCCTGGATGAGATCCCGCAGTTCTGGAGCGTGCTCCTGGGCGACATGAGCCTCGTGGGGCCGCGCCCCGAGCGCCCGGAGCTGCTCGTCAACCTGGCGCTCGCCATTCCCTTCTTCGAGGAGCGGATGCGCGACATCAAGCCCGGCATCACGGGGCTCGCGCAGGTCTCGCTGGGCTATTCCGGCCGCGCCCCGGCGGAGAGCGAGGTCGCCGCGTTCGAGGCGACGTTGACCAACCCGTTCGGCCTCGAGGAGGCGGAGGGGGCCGAGGCCGACGACATGCGGATGAAGCTGCTGTTCGATCTCGCGTACGCCGCGTCGCTCGAGAAGCTCTCGACGTACCTGCAGATGGAGCTCTCCATCCTCCTGAAGACGCCGCTCGTGATGGCCCTCGGCCTCGGGCGCTGAGCGCGCCTCCCGGCCGAAGGCCGCCCTAGTATCCCTTCGACTTCGTGTACACCGCGATCGCGGTCACCAGGCCGACGTTGCCCAGGACGAGCCGGAGCACGTCGCGCCGCTCGAGCCGGACCGAGAAGCTCGGGTCCACGCCCTTGATGGAGCAGTACAGCGACCCCGCGAGGCCGAAGTAGATCCAGAGCACGTAGTGGTAAGTGAACGAGAGGAAGAAGATCCCGACCATCATCCCGCAGAACCCGGCGAGGACGGCCATGGACCAGGCCCGGATCATCGCGAACTGGGCGCCGTGCTCGTAGCGCTTCAGCGCGGTCAGCGAGATCTTGAGCGTGAGGTAGATCATCGCCGTCCACGCGAACATCCCGAGCGGGCCGAGCTCCGCGAGGGCGAGGAGGTACGCGTTGTGCGCGGTGAGCCAGTGGTGCTCCGTGAACTGGCGGAAGCCCGCGCCCATCAGCGGGAACATGCGGTAGATGTTCAGGCCCTCGGACAGGATCTCGGTGCGCTCGTTCGCCGACTCGTCCGCCTCGCCGCCGCCGCGGCCGCCGAGCAGCATCAGCGGCATCGCGACGACCGCGCCGAAGAGCGCGCCGCGGATGCCGTACTTCTTGACGAAGTAGACGCCGAGCACCGTCGCGAAGACGAGCTGGCCGCCGCGTGACTGCGTGAGGATGACGGCGGTCGCGATCACGAGGAGCGACACGAGGACCAGGACCGCGCGCGTGAACGAGCGCTTCTGCTCGAACAGCGCGAAGCTGAACGGCAGCACGATGCTCGCCGTGAGCGCGAGCTCGTTCGGATCCTGGAGCACGCCGCGCCAGCGCACGCGGCCGTTGATCGTCGACGTCTTGAAGAGGCCGACGCGCTCGCAGAGGTACTCGGCCTCGGGGTTGGCCCCCGCCTGCTCGTAGCAGTCGATGCGGCGCTCGCAGGGGCGGCCGTCGGGGATGCCCGCCTCGCCGCGCGTGCCGCCGATGGTCTCGGTCATCGCGAGGCACTGCCACGACGAGAACCCCTGGTGCACGGAGACGCCCGCGACGAACAGGCCCATGATCAGCACCGTGGCGGCGAGCTTCCGGAAGCCGGCGAACCCGTCGGCGCTATGCCCGATCAGGAAGAAGAGCACGAACGTCACGCTGATCGAGACGAACCCCCCGGAGAACGCGGCGGGGTTCCTCACCATGAGCGTGAACACGCACCACAGGTAAACGACGATGGCCCACCGGAGCTGCGGGGTCGCCTTGAGCCGGACCTTGCCCATGGCGAGGTCGAGGCCCATGCCCATGAACGCGAGGCCGAGCCAGAGGTAGAGGAACGGCAGGCTCTCGAAGCGCTCGTCCCACTCCTGAGGCCTGCCGTAGATGAAGATGATGAGAAGGATGACCCCGGGGAGCGCGAGCATGAGGGTCCTCAGCGGAGACGCGGTTCGGGTGGACGGCGACGTTCCGGACGACGGCGGTCCGCGTCAAGCCACTTGCGGGCTCGCGGCCGTCCGGCGCGCACCAGGCCGGCGCCGCTACGGGACGAGGCCCGCGCGGCGGACGGCCCGGTTGATGAACGGCACGAGCTCATCCGCGGCCCTCGCGTTGCCCTCGCTGGAAGGGTGGTTGTCGGTGTTCCCCTGGGAGCCGTGCAGGGAGAAATTGGACTCGCCCCGGTTCGTGAGCACGTCGTAGTAATCGAAGACGACCACGTTCTTCTCCGGATAACCGCTGAGCCAGCCGTCGGGCGATTTGACCCAGTTGTTGAACGAGCGCGCGAGATCGGCCTGGCGCTGCGCGATCTCCTCGTCGGTGGGCTTGCCGAGGATCCGCTTCGCGGTCCACTTCCACGCGGGCTCCGTCGAGCGCTTGAGGACGTTGGCGGGGGCGGTGAGGTAGACGAACAGCGTGTCCTTCCGCTTCGCGAGCTCGGGCAGGAGCGACGTCAGCGCGGCCTTCGCGTTCCAGACCGTGAGCTCGGGGCCGGCCGGATTGCCCGGGGCGGTGCCCTCGCCGCGGAAGCGGTTGTTCGGATAACAGGACTTGAAGACGACGATCCGGTTGACCTCGCCCTCGGGGAGCACCTCGTCGTTCAGGGCGACCCGGAGCAGCTTGTCCATCTTGTCGCGGAACTTGGGCGCCCAGTGGAAGAGATCGGTGTCCTCGCCGATCTCGCTGCCGTAGGAGGCCTCGTGGACGCGGTAGCCCTGCTCCGTGAGCTTCCGCCTGAGCCCGCCGCCGTTCGGGTGCGCCTCGTAGACGCACGAGGCCTTCTCCTTCTCGGGGCCCGGATCCGTGAGGAGCTGGCCGCCGACCGAGTGGTGGATGAACAGGAGATCGAGCGGGGCGCCGGGCGGGGCGCTCGAGAAGCCGGAGAGGTCGAGCGCGCTGGCCTTCGCCGTCGGGCCGGTCGCCGCGGGGGCCTTGCCCTCGATGGGGATGAACAGGGCGCCCAGCGCGACGAGGAACGCGCCGGCAAAGACGAGTCGTTTCTTGCTCATGACCTCTCCGTGAAGGACGCGGGCGGTGATCCTGGAGTATCGCAGTGGGGCGCGCCGACGACAAGCGGGCCCGAGGCGCCTGGCGCCGGCGAGGCCGCGCGGATATTCTCGCGCGGTTCGGCCGGAACAGCCGGCCGGGAAAGGCGCGCGGGCGAGCAATGGCCATCTTGGTGACAGGCGGCCTCGGCTTCGTGGGGTCGCATTTCGTGTGGGCGGCGTCGCGGGTCGGGCGCGAGGTCGTGGTGCTCGACGACGGATCGGCGGGCACGGACCCGCCCATGCCGGCGGGGGTGACGACGATCCGGGGGGACATCGGCGACAAGGCGCTCGTGCGCGACCTGCTCCGGCGGGCGAGCGTGGACGCCATCGTGCACTTCGCCGGGAAGATCCAGGTGGGGGAGTCCGTGACGAACCCCGCGCTCTACCTCGACGTGAACCTCGTGCGGGCGCTCGCGCTGCTCGACTGCGCGCGCGAGGCCTCGGTCCTCCGGATGGTGTTCTCCTCGACCGCGGCCGTCTACGGCGAGCCCGAGGTCGTGCCGATCGTGGAGGACGCGCCGAAGAGGCCGGTCAACGCCTACGGCGCGTCCAAGCTCGCCTTCGAGTACGCGCTGGAGGCCTACGGCAAGGCGTACGGGCTGAAATGGGCGGCGCTGCGCTACTTCAACGCGGCCGGCGCCCAGGAGGACGGCCTGCTCCGCGAGATGCACGAGCCGGAGACCCACCTGATCCCGCTCGTCATCGACGCCGCGCTGGGCCGCCGGCCGCCGCTGACCCTCTTCGGCACGGATTACCCGACCCGCGACGGCACGTGCGAGCGCGACTACATCCACGTCAGCGATCTCGTGAGCGCGCACCTCCGCGCGATCGCGCTGCTCGAGCAGGGGCGCGACGTCGGCCCGCTGAACCTCGGCACGGGGCGGGGGAGCACGGTGCGGGAGGTGATCGACGCGGCGAGCCGGATCCTCGGCAAGCCGGTGCCGTTCAACGTGGGCGCGCGCCGGGCGGGGGACCCGTCGGCGCTGGTCGCATCCCCCGCGCGGGCAGAGCAGGTGCTCGGCTGGCGCGCGGTGCGCTCGGACCTGCCCACGCTCATCGAGGACGCGCTCCGGTCGAGGCGGTGAGGCGGCGGCTCAGAAGGAGAGGACACCGCCCTCGTCGGCCTTGACGGCCGAGCCGGGGCGGACGGTGATCTCGGCGCCGCCGCCCGCGGGCTTCCTGATCACGTCGTACGAGGCGGAGGGGGCGAGCCCCGTGACGAGGTGCCGCGTCACGCCCTGCGGCGCGGTGAACCGCACCTCGGAGACGGGGCCCAGCTCGACCGGGAACAGGACCAGCGTCCCCTTCACCGCGGCGCCCGCGAACGGCGTGCCCTGCGTCGTGCGCACGAGCGCCGCCGGGTCCGCCGTCGCGCCGCCGGCGGCGCCCTGGAGCACGTGGAGGAAGCGCGCGCTCCTCGGCATCGCGGGCGGCTCGACCCGCAGGGTCGCGAGCATCGACTCGTTCTCGGCCGGCTTCGTCTCCCACGTGCCCCCCGGCTCGTACGCCTCGGCCGTGATGACGGGGCTGTCGGGCTGCAGCGTGGTCACGAAGAGCTTCTGCCCCTTGGCGGTCGTGACGGTCGCCAGCTTGCCCGAGACCTGCGCGACGGTCGGCGTCTGCAGGAAGAAGCGCTTGAAGCGCCCCTCCTTGCCCGTCTCGGCGCGGTCGTAGATCACGAGGTGGTCCGGCTTGAGCCACACGAGCGACCGGCTGACGTGCTTCACGTCGTCGATGTTCTCGTACCGGGAGTTGTAGAGCGCGGTCGCGTCGCCGAGGACGTAGACGTAGCCCTCGGCGAAGCTCTTCGCGAGCACCCGGGGGTCGTCGGTGTGCACGAGCGGCCACTGGGACCCGCGCCTCCAGAGCCCGCCGCGGATCGCGTCGTCGTGGCGGCGGTTCCTGTCGTTCTCGACGGCGAGGGTGTTGTGCTGGTCGGAGTTCATGAAGAACGCGCCGTACCCGACGCGCTCCTTCGTGAGCCACTCGCCGCCGCGGTAGAAGCCGAAGCTGAGGCCGTCGCCGTGCTGGTGGTCGATCTGCTCCCAGCCGAGCTGGAAGTGGAGCCAGGTCGCCTCGGGCCCCCAGCTCGTCCTCGCGAAGATCTGGCCGAGCCCGGCGCCGTAGTGCGTGAGCGGGATCGACGGGCGCGGGTCGGTCGGGGTGACCGCCGGATCGAGCAGCAGGAAGTACAGGATGGAGTGGCGCTTGTAGACCTGCCCGAGCCGCGAGCGCGCGCGGCGCGGCAGGGCGTCCGCGCCCCCCGGGCCCGCGTGGATCACCATCCAGCGGAGCGCGTTCAGGCGCTCGGCGTTGCCGCTGTTCTCGGCGTGGAGGCCGAGCGCCGCGAACGGGTCGATGTGATCCGCGAGCGCGTAGCGCTCGCCGTCGCCCGTCCACGCGGCCTCGTGGACCGGCCCGCCCCAGCTCTTGACCGTGCCGGGGCTCAGGCTGTGGAGGTGGGCCGGGATGACCTCGTGCCAGAAGGGGTTGCCGTCGAGGTGCACCTGCGGGCCCCACTTCGCCGGATCGGCCTCGCCGGCGGTCTGGATGGCGAGGAGCGTCTGGCTCACGTAGCCCAGCGTCGCGGGGCCGTACTGGAACCCCTCCGGCGGCGCGCCGCCGCGCGCGTCGTTCCGGAGGATGCTGTCGGTCATGTAGAGCCACGCCCCGGTGACGTTGGCGAAGTAGTCCCTGAGCCGCGGGTAGGTGCCCTTGTGCCCGGGGTCCGGCGGATCGTCGGCCTCGTCGAACGCGAGCGACAGGAGCGTGAGGTTGCGCATGTGCGACGTGAAGTAGTTGTTCACGGCGTACCGGCGCTTCTTCGGCTCCTTGAGCATCGACGGATCGTTCAGCGCGCCGATCGGCTCGGGGTGGTCGTGGCTGGTCGTCGACGACCGGAGCTGGTCCTCCGCCCAGCGCAGGAAGACGGGCCGGATCGCGGCCTTGTCCTCGGCCGAGAGGTACCCGTAGATCCAGTCGACCGTGAGGCCGAACGACTCGCCGGCCCAGCGGGCGCGATCGCCCGTCGAGAACCGCCGGTTGAACGGATCCTTGGGATCGCCCTTCTTCACGCGATCCATGATGTAAAGCAGGATCTTCCGCGCGCGGGCGGCGTAGTCGTTGCGGGCCGCCTCGTCGTTCGAGACGAGCGACATGAAGGCGAACAGCTCGGCGTGCGCCTCGCAGTAGACGCGCCGGTACGCGCAGGGGCCCTCGGAGGGGATCTCGCCCCGGTCCATCGCCTCCACGGCCTCGGCCGCGACGGCCGCGAGCTCCTTGAAGATGGGGTTGGCCGGCGTGGCGCGCGCCCGGAGCTTCGGCAGGTCGGCCGCGCGCACCCAGAGCCGCGGGTGCCCCTTCGCGGGCGTGGCCGGCGGCGCGGGCGGCGCCTCGAAGGGCGGCGGCGCGACGGCGAGGGCGGCGGCGCCCGACCGCGTCTCGGCCCCTGACTGCGCGCTGCCCTGCGCCGTCGAGGCGGGCGGTCCCGGGATCAGCCGCCGCTCGCAGCCGCAGCCGGCGAACAGGCCCGCGAGGACGAGCGCGAGCGTGAGCGCGAAGGGCCGCCGGGCCGTCATGCCGAGAGCGCCCGGAGGTACGCGAACGTCCGCTGCAGGCCCTCCTCGGTCGAGACGAGCTGCTTCCAGCCGAGCGCCTTCAGCTTGGTGTTGTCGAACCGGTTGCCCTTCCAGGTGGTCGCGGTCTTGTAGGGGGTGAAGATGGCCGGGAGCTGGCCCTTCGAGTAGGCGTGGTAGCGCTCCACGAGCTTCGATATCCCGGCGAGGGCGACGTAGGGGACCGGGATCGAGCGGATCGGCTTCACCTCGCGCTTGTAGCGGGCGAGGTAGGCGTCGCACGTGGGCAGGTCGTCGTCGTGGACGTTGTAGACCTGCCCCTTCGCGACGTCGCTCCGGCCGGCGAGGGCGATCGCCTCCGCGCAGTTGTCGACGTACGTGAGCGGGAGGAGGTTGTCGCCGCCGAGGTGCAGGAAGACGCCGAACAGGTTCATCCCCACGCGGCCGGAGAAGGCGTTGCCGCCCGGGCCGTAGATGACGCCGGGGCGGAGCACCGTCAGCGGGAAGCCGTAGCGCGCCTGGTACTCCCAGAACAGCTTCTCCTGCCGGAGCTTCGCCTGCGAGTAGAGGTCCCGCTGCGCGGGCCGCGTCTCGAGCGGCGTGTTCTCGTCGACGAGGTACCCCCGCGGGAGGTCGGCCACGCCGTAGACGCCGAAGGAGCTGATGAGGATGACCCGGGGCGACCGGCCGGTGTGCGCCAGCGCCTCGAGCAGGTTCTTCGAGGCGACCACGGTGTTCAGGAACATGTCCGCGGGCGCGCCGCCCATGGCCGCGGCGACGTGGTAGACGACGTCGACCCCCTCGACCGCGCGCTCGGCGGCCTCCTTCGTGCCGAGGGAGCCCACGGTCACGTCGAGCGCGATCCCCCGCCGCCGCTCGATCTCCTCGAGCCGGGCGCGGTTGCTCGCGGGGCGGACGAGGCAGCGGACGTCGGTCTCGCCGTGGGCGAGCAGCCGGTCGACGAGCGCCGACCCGAGGAAGCCGTTCGATCCGGTGACAAGGACTTTCATGTGCGCGCCTTCTCCTGCGGGATCTGCCGGAAGATCTCGTCCATCATCCACGCGACCCGGATCATGTCCCGGTACGAGATGGGCAGCTCCGCGCCCCGCGTGATGCTGTCGTAGAAGAGCCCGATCAGGCGGTTCATCCCCGAGAAGAAGTGGAAGTCGCTGCGGGCGAACCGCGCCACGTTCTTTCCGCCCTCGCGCAGGTACGAGAGGGCCTGATCGAAGGCGGGGACGACGCGCCCGATGGCGCTCGGCAGCCTCGGCGCCGCGTCGAGCGTCACGGTGCGGCTCGTGAGATCGACGTGGAGCGTGTTCTTCGTGCCGTAGACGCGGACGAAGTGCCCGGGCGGCCGCGCGTGCGACGAGAACGTCCCGTAGCCGCTGACGCGCGCGCCCTGCACCGTGACCCGGAGCTCGTCCAGCATGTCGTCGCGCGCGTCGCCGAACCGCTTCTCCCGGAGCGCGTAGGCGAACGCGGTGACCTTCGGCTGCTCGTCGTCCACGAACTCGACCAGCTTGTTCAGCAGGTGATCGATGTTGTTGTGGAACAGCTTGCCGGGGAGGCGATGGACCCAGTGCGAGCCGTCGCCGAGGAGCGCCGCCCCGAACGGGCCAGAGAGGTTGTAGCCGAAGCAGCTCTCCACGTGGACGGGGGCGCCGAGCACGCCCTCGGCGATGAGCCGCCGCATCTCGATGGCCGGCGGATCGAACAGGTACTCCCAGCCGACGGTCATCTTCTTCCCGGCGGCGGTGCACAGATCGATGAGGCGCCGCACGTCCGCGAGGTTCAGCGCAATCGGCTTCTCCACGTACACGTGGGCGCCGGCCTCGATCGCGCGCCGCGCGAGGAAGAGGTGCGACTGCGGAGGCGTGGTGATGTGGACGACGTCGGGCTTCTCGGCGTCGAGCATCCGGTCGAAGGCGTCGTAGTGGCTCGGGACGCCGTAGCGGACCGCGATCTGCTCGGCCATCAGGAGCTCCTGGTCGCACACGGAGACGACCCGGGCCCGCTCCGGCATCTTCTGGATCTCTTCGATGTGGCCGTCGGCGATCTTGCCGCAGCCGACGATCGCGATTTTGAGGGTCATGGGGCGGCGGAGCGTAACCCAACGGGGCAGCCGAGAGCTAGGCTCTCCGGTCGGGCCGGGGCCTGAGCGCCGCCGCGCGGGGAGAGACGAGCGTGGTGACGGTGGTGACCGCCTCGGGTAGGCTGCTCCGCGCGTCGTCAGCAAAGGAAGGGTGGTGGGCCGTGCGCGTGCTTCATGTTCTCCATACGTCGCTGCCGGTGATTGCGGGGTACACGATCCGCAGCGACTACATCGTCAGGCACCAGGCCGAGCACGGGATGCGTCCGGCGGTGGTGACCTCGGCGCAGCAGGGCTCCGGCGATGCGCTGCGCGACGAGATCGGCGGCATCCCCGTCTGGCGGACGCGCGAGCCTTCGGGGAAGAGGCTGCCGGTCGTCCGGGAGCTCTCGCTCATGCGGGCGCTCGAGGCGCGCGTCGAGGACGCGATCCGGGAGTTTCAACCCGATCTCGTGCACGCCCACTCGCCGATGCTGGTCGGGCTGCCGGCGCTCGCGGCGGCGCGCCGCTTCGGGCTGCCGCTCGTCTACGAGGTGCGCGACCTCTGGGAGAACGCCTCCGTCGATCGCGGCAAGTTCGCCGAGGACTCGGTGCCCTACAAGATCGCGGCCGGCCTCGAGACCGTGGTGTACCGGTACGCCGACGCGACGGTGACGATCTGCGAGAGCCTGAAGAACGCGGTCGCGCCGCGGGTGCGCAGCGCGGACGCGCTCTACGTCGTGGGCAACGGCGTCGACTCGGACAAGTTCGCGCCGCGCGAGGCCCCGCCCGGCGCCTGGGAGCGCTTCGGCCTCGCCGGAAAGCGGGTCATCGGGTACGTCGGCACGTTCCAGCCGTACGAGGGGCTCCAGACGCTCATCGCGGCGATCGGCGACATCGCCCGGGAGATCCCGGACGCGCACGTGGTGATCACCGGGGCCGGCGGCCAGGAGATGGAGCTCAAGGCGTTCGCCCGGGAGAGAGGGGTGGAGTCGAAGGTGACGTTCACCGGGCGGGTGCCGCACGACGAGGTGTTCAACATCTACGCGATGGCGAGCCTGCTCGTCTATCCGCGCATCCGGACCCGGACGACCGCGCTCACGACGCCGCTCAAGCCGCTCGAGGCGATGGCCATGGCCCGGCCCGTGATGGTGAGCGACGTGCCGGCGATGGGGGAGCTCGTGCGGTACGGCGAGACGGGGTTCGTCTTCAAGGCCGGTGACAGCGCCGACCTCACGAGGCGGTGCGTGGAGGCCCTGAAGGACCCGGAGCGCCTCGAGCAGGTGGGCAAGAACGCGCGGGCGTGGATCCTGGAGGAGCGGCAATGGCCCACGCTGCTCTCGCGGTACGCGACCATCTACGAGAGGGCGATCGCCGCGCGGCGCGGACAGGGCAAGTCGCTCGACGAGGTCCGGGCGGCGTGAGCGGCCGCGACGGACGCGAGGCCCGCGCCCGAGGGGCGCGCGGCGCGGAGCGCTCCCGGGCCGCGTGAGCCGCGGGGGAGCGGGCGTCGCGGTCGTCGCATTTCCAGGAAATACGCCGTGCGCGCCGCGCCCGAGCGCGCGCCGCCACCTTCGGACGCCGGCATCGCCGCGGCCCGGGCGGCGCGATGCCGACGGTCGCCTCGCGCGATCCGGAGTATGATGAGGCCGTCCCATCCAGCCCCTTCGGGAACTGGCAGGAGGTCTCTCAACGTGTTCGAGATCAAGGTCGACCGGATCCACGCCATGGTGGATTTCGTTCTCGATGGGCGGGTTCGCCTCGAAGAGATGGAGCACTTCGTCAGCGAGCTGCGGAAGGCGTGCGAGAGCCTCCAGGGCCGGGAGATCAAGATCAAGGCCGACGTGCGGGGCTTCCGCCCGATGGCGCCCGAGGTGGCGGAGAAGATCCGCTCGGTCCAGGAGTTCGGCCTGGAGCTCGGCGTGATGCGCGTCGCCGAGATCATCGAGAGCGACATCGTGGCGCTCCAGCTCAACCGCGTGGCGCGCGAGAGCGGCACGGACAAGGTCCTCCGGCGCTTCTGGGACGAGGACGCGGCGCACGAGTGGCTCCTCCACGGCGACCCCGAGTGAGCGAGCGGCGGGCGCCCGCTTCGGATACGGGCCCACCTCGGCGTTTTCGGTGCTCAGCGCACTGGAGTACGCTTCCGCGCCGAAAACGCCGATCTGGGCCCGTCTCCTGTGCGGGCGACCGCCGCTCGGCGGCGCATGTGGGCGGGGCGGGGCGGGAGGAGCGCGCGGCGCTAGAGGGACGGGGGGGGGTCGGCGGGGTGGGGGGGGCGGTAGCGGCGGAGGAACTCGGCCACGGCGTCGAGGGGGAGCGCGGGGGCGTGATGGCCGCTGTGGCCCGTCATGTCGACGCCCGCGACGATCGCGTTGAGGATCGCCTCCTCCACCACGTCGACGGTGGCCTCGTAGAGCTCGTCGAGCTCCGTGTCCAGGACGAGCTCGGCCATGTGCCGGCCCGGCGCGAGAGGGTGCGCGCTGAGCGAGCGGCTGGACGAGGGGGCGGTCCGCTCGCCCGCGCCGAGGCGAGGAACCCGGTTCGCGGTGCTCCACGAGAGGATGATCTCGCCCGAGTTGTTCGCCGCATACCCGCCCGCCCGGCCGATCGCGAGCGCGGCGCGCCGCGACAGGCGCGCGAGCTGGCGATGGATGAGCGGGGCGTCGGTGGCGACGAGCACGATGATGGAGCCCGCAGGGCCCCGCCGCGGGACGTGGTTGAAGCGATCGCTGATGAGCCGGCCCACCGGGACCCCATCCACCCGGAGCAGCTCGCGGTCGCCGAAGTTCGAGAGCACGAGCGCCCCGACCATCGCGTCCACCCCGCCGACCGGGACGCGCCGGCTCGACGTGCCGATCCCGCCCGCGAAATGGAAGGTCTGCATGCCGGTGCCGGCGCCGACACACCCCTCCTCCACGGGGCCACCCCGGACGTTATCGATCGCCTCCTCGACGTCCGCCTGCGTCACGTGGCGCCCCACGGCGTCGTTGAGGAAGCTGTCGTCGCACTCGGCGACGACCGGGATGACGACGTCGTACTCCTTGCCGATCTTCGGGTGAAGCCGCGAGAGCCACGCGACGGTCGCGTCGAGGACGCGACCCACGCAGAGCGTGCTGCAGAGCAGGATCGGGGTCTCGCAGAGGCCCCACTCGTCGATCTGCGCGAGGCCGGTCACCTCGCCGGCGCCGTTCAGCACGTAACTCGCGGTGAACACCCGGTCGAGGAAGATGTCGCCCTCGGCGGGCATGACCGCGGTCACGCCCGTGCGCACCGGGCCGATGCCGGGGACGAGCTCGCCCTCGCCCTCGATCTTGGTCACGTGATGGACCCGCACCCCGGCGACGTCCGTGATCGCGTTCTCGCGACCCGTCGCGAAGCGGCCGATCGCGACGCCAAGGTCGCGCAGCCGAGGGCGCTCGATCCGGGAGGCGGACGCGCTCACGGGCCGTTCACCTCCTCGCCGACGATGGAGCGGGGAGCGCGCTCCGCCGCGGACCCGGCCGCCGCAACCTGGGTCGGGCCGGTGGCAACCTGGGTCGGGCTGGCGGCAACCTGGGTCGGGCTGGCGGCAACCTGGGTCGGGCCGGTGGCAACCTGGGTCGGGCTGGCGGCAACCTGGGTCGGGCTGGCGGCAACCTGGGTCGGGCTGGCGGCAACCTGGGTCGGGCTGGCGGCAACCTGGCTGGCGGCAACCTGGGTCGGGCTGGCGGCGGCAACCTGGGTCGGGCTGGCGGCAACCTGGGTCGGGCTGGCGGCAACCTGGGTCGGGCTGGCGGCAACCTGGGTCGGGCTGGCGGCAACCTGGGTCGGGCCGGCGGCAACCTGGGTCGGGCCGGCGGCAACCTGGGTCGGGCCGGCGGCAACCTGGGTCGGGGCGGCGCCGGCCCCGCGCGCCGCGGCGAGGGCGCCCTGGGGCGCCGTCGCGCGGGCCTCGCGGTGGCGCTTGAGGCACCCGGCCAGGATCTCGCCGATCAGCGACCGGTAATCCATCCCCGCCACCTTGGCGATCTGGCAGAGATCGCTGAAGTCGGGCGTCAGGCCCGGCAGCGGGTTGATCTCGATCACGTACACCCGCCCGTCCTTCGCCATGCGCAGGTCGACCCGGGCCACGTCGCGGCAGGCGAGGGCCGCGAACGTGTCGCGCGCGACCTTCTCGATGCGGCGGAGCTCGGACGTCGCGAGCTGCGCCGGGCACTCGAACCGCACCCGCGGCGTGTCCGACTGCTTCTCCTCGTACCCGTAGACCGGGTACGCCGGCGGATCGACGAAGACCACCTCCATCGGCGGCAGCACCTTCGGCCGCCGCTCGCCGAGCAGCCCCACGGTGAACTCGCGCCCGGCGATGTACTCCTCGATGAGCGCCGGCTGGTGGTAGCGCTCGACCAGGAGCTTCGCCGCCGCGCGCGCCCCCGCCTCGTCCTTGACCACCGACGCGGACGTGATCCCCTTCGAGGTCCCCTCGGCGTTCGGCTTCACGATCACCGGGTAGCGGAACGCCTTCAGCTTCTCGCGCCCCGTCGTCACCACCTGCCACTCGGCCGTGTCGATGCCCGCGGCCCGCAGGATCTGCTTCGTCAGGCCCTTGTCGAGCGCCAGGGAGAGCGTGGTCGCGTCCGAGCCGCTGTACGGGATGCCGAGCAGCTCGCACAGCGCCGGCACCTGCGCCTCCCGCCCGCGGCCGCGGAGCCCCTCGGCGATGTTGAAGACCACGTCGACCCCGGCCGCGGTCAGCGCGCGCGGCAGGTCCGGCGTCGCCTCGAGCGGGACCACGGTGTGGCCGTAGCTCTCGATGGCGCTCGCGATCGCCTGGATGGTGCGCGGCGAGTCGAACTCGGCCTCCGAGTCGTGCGCCCCGGCCGCGCCCGCCTTGCCGGGCGAGCCCCCCTCGGCCGCGGCCGGCTCGCCCCGCTTCATGTTGAACGTGAAGCCGACCCGGAGCGAGCCCCGCTTCGCCCGGCGCGGCTGGCTGCCCTCCAGCAGCGGCAACAGCCCCCGCCGCTTGCAGGCGCTCCGCACGATGGCCCGGATCACGCCGTCGAAATCGACGCCCCGCTGCGCCGCCGCCACGAAGACGCTGGCGCCCGGCTTGAGCGTCGGCAACCCGTCGACCTCGAGGAAGTGCACGTCGTGGCCCTGGTTGCGCGTCGACGGCGTGACCCGGAACTCGCAGCGGGCGTGATCCCGCAGGCCCAGGGCGCGCACGACGCGCGCGGTGAGCGAGCGGATGCGCTCGAGCGTGGGCGCGGGGAGCTGCGCGGGCCGGAGCGTCACGTACTCGGGCCTCGCGTGCTTCAGGTTGAAGTCGTAGACGTTGTAGCTGCCCGGCACCCGCGGATCGATGACGAACTCGACGGGATCGAGGACCCCCTCGGGGACGCCCCCGCCGCCCTCGCGCCCGCCGCCCCCGACCCGGAGCCCGTCGACGAAGGCGCACGCGACGTCGACGCCGGCGATGTAGTGCTCGACGAGCAGCCCCGCCTCGAACCGCGCGAGCTGCCGCTCGACCACCGCGGCGAGCTCGTACGCGTCCTCGCAGACGCTCCACTCGCGCGAGATCCCCTTCGACGAGCCCTCGAAGTTCGGCTTGACGATGACCGGGAAGCTCACGTCGTCGAGCGCGCCGCTCTCCAGGGTCGTCCGGTTGACGAAGCGGGCGCGCGGCGTGGCGACGCCGTAGCTCGCGAGCAGGCGCTTCGTGAGCGACTTGTCGAGCGCGACGTTCAGCGCGTACGCGTCGGAGCCGGTGTACGGGATCCCGAGCTCGTCGAAGAGCGACGGATAGAACGCCTCGCGCGTCTTGCCCTTGTGGCCCTCGGCCGTGTTGAAGATGAGATCCGGCTGGAGCGCCTCGAGCCGCGCGAGCACCCGCGACGCGGGCCCGCTGACCTCGATCCGCTCCACCTCGTGCCCGGCCCGCTCGAGCGCGCCGGCGAGGGCGTCGATCGTCTCGGGGCTATCGAACTCTGCTTCCTCGGCCGACCCCGTGATCTTCAGGTTATGCGTGAGCGCGATGCGCATGATCTCTCCATGTGCGGCTCGTCCGGACCGCATCTCCAAGATGCGCTGTCGGAGGCGCACACGGAGCGGAGATTACGGCCAGCCCACCGCGTTTGCCGGGAAAAAAGCTGGGAGTTCCGCCGCCGTCCCGGGCAAGCCGGGCTCCCGCTCGCGCGGAGGTCGTGCTAGCGACCCCCGTGTGGATCCCCTCGCCGCACCCGACCCCTACGCCTTTCCGCCGCCCGAGCCCGACCTCCCCTACGAGGAGCTGAACGAGCCGCAGGCGCGCGCCGCCCGCCACGCCGACGGGCCGCTCCTCATCTTCGCGGGCGCGGGGAGCGGCAAGACGCGCGTCATCGTTTACCGGATCGCGAACCTCATCGTCACGCACCGTGTCCCGCCCTACCGGATCCTGGCGGTGACGTTCACGAACAAGGCGGCGTCCGAGATGAAGCGCCGGCTGGAGGGGCTCATCGGGCCCGACATCGTGAAGGACCTCTGGGTCGGCACATTCCATGCGGTGTGCGCGCGCCTCCTGCGCCGGCACCACGAAGCGGCCGGACTCGAGAAGAACTTCGTCATTTACGACGACGACGATCAGCGCGCGCTCATGAACCGCATCCTCCGGGAGCTCAACCTCGACGATCGGCGCTATCCGCCCCGCCAGGTGCTCTCGCGCATCCACGCCGAGAAGCAGGAGGGGCGCGGGCCTGGCGAGTTCGAGCGGAAAGGCTACTTCGACGACGCCATCGCGCGGTGCTTCGAGGCGTACGAGCGGCACCTCAAGTCGGCGAACGCGGTGGATTTCGACGATCTCCTGCTCTCCGTGCTCCGCCTCGCGGAGGACCCGCAGAGCCTCGCCGGCGAGGACCTCCGGGGGCGCTTCCGCCACGTGCTCGTCGACGAGTTCCAGGACGTGAACCAGGTCCAGTACCGCCTGGTCCGGGCGTTCTGCAAGGCCCACGACAACCTCTGCGTGGTCGGCGACGACGACCAGAGCATCTACCGCTGGCGCGGCGCGGACGTCCGGATCGTCCGCGGGTTCCGGCGCGACTTCCCGCACGCGACGGTGGTGAAGCTGGAGCAGAACTACCGCTCGGCCGGGCACATCGTGCGCGGCGCGCTCGGCGTGATCCGCCACGCGGCGGACCGCGAGCCGAAGGAGCTCTGGACGGCGAACCAGGACGGCGACCCGATCGACGTGGTCGGCGCCGACAGCGAGCACGACGAGGCCGCGTGGGTGGTCGAGTGCATCCGCGAGCTCATCGGCCGCGGCGTCTCGCCGAACGAGATCGCGGTGTTCTACCGGATCCACGCCCAGTCGCGCGTGCTCGAGGAGCAGCTCCGCGAGGCGCGCATCCCGTACCAGATCATCGGCGGCACGCGCTTCTTCGAGCGGGCGGAGGTGAAGAACCTGCTCTCGTACCTGCGCGTCGTGGCCAACCCGCGCAGCGACGTGGATCTGAACCGCATCATCAACGTGCCGGCCCGCAAGATCGGCCAGAGCACGGTCGACAAGCTCATCCAGGCGGCGGACGCGCTCGGCGTCTCGCTCTACGAGGCGATCGAGCCGCTCGTCGGGGGCGCGGTGCCGCCGTCGGCGATGCCGGGGGCCCGGCTCGAGCCGCTCGCTTCTGCGGCGAAGCGCAGCCTGCTCGGCTTCCGCGATCTCATGGACGGGCTCATGAAGGAGGCGCGGACCGCGTCGCCGAGCGCGCTGGCGGAGGAGGTGCTGGCGCGATCGGGCTACGCGAGGATGCTCGAGCAGGACGACAGCGTCGAGTCGGAGGCGCGGCTCCAGAACCTGCGGGAGCTCGTGCAGTCGATCGTGGACTACGAGCAGGAGGCGTTCGCCGCCGGCGACGAGGCGACGCTCGGCGGCTACCTCGAGCGGGTGAGCCTCGTGTCGGACGTCGACGCGCTCGTGGACATGCCCAAGGTGGCGATGATGACCATCCACGCCGCGAAGGGGCTGGAGTTTCACGCCGTGTTCCTGACCGGCATGGAAGAGGACCTGTTCCCGTTCCGGAGCCAGGATCCGAACCGCAGGGGCGATATCGAGGAGGAGCGCCGCCTGGCGTACGTCGCGATCACGCGGGCGCGGGCGCGGCTCTGGATCACGCACGCGGCGCGGCGGGCGATCTTCGGCCAGACGCGGTACGGCCTGCCGAGCCGCTTCCTCGCCGATCTGCCGCCCGCGTCGGTGCGCGCGCTGGCGACGCCCGCCAGCATGATGGCGCAGCGGCGGGTGGACGGCGGCGGGTTCTCGTCGTTCGGATCGAGGCCGGGCGGCGCGGGAGAGGGGCGGGGCTTCTGGGAGGGCCGGGAGCGGCGGCCCGCGGCGCAGGCCGAGGAGCGGCTCGCGTGGTCGCGGTTCGCGCGCGAGGGCGAGCCGGGGAGGGCGCAGGCGGCGCGCGACGTCGAGCGGGCGCCAGGGGAGCGGTACGTGGAGCGGGACGCGGCCGACGCCGGGGGCGACGCGGGCGCCGAGGGCTTCGCGCTGCGGCGCGGGATGCGGGTGTTCCACGAGCGGTTCGGGCCGGGCGTGGTGGAGAGCGTGGATCCGGGGGCGGATCCGATCGTGACGGTGAAGTTCTCGGGGTGGGGGAAGAAGCGGATCAAGGCGGCGTTCCTGCGCGCCGGCTCGTGACGGGGGCGCGGGACGGCGGGGGCCAGGCCGTGGGACGATGAGTTCCGGGCCGGATGACGATGGCGGCGTGCCGGATGACGACGGGTTCCCGCCGGATGACGATGGGTTCCCTGTCGGATGACGATGGGTTCCCTGCCGGATGACGATGGGTTCCCTGCCGGATGACGATGGGTTCCCTGGTGGATGACGATGGGTTCCCTGCCGGATGACGATGGCGGCCTGCCGCGGGATGACGGCCTCAGCCCGCAGGACGACGGGCTCCGGCCTGGATGACGATGACGTTCGCCGCGATGCCGTCGCGACCACGGCCCGCGCGGGGTCGCGAGGAATTGATTGAATCGAATGCCCGGGGCCTGGCGCCCACCGAAATGGCGTCGATCCGGAGGGCCTACGGGCCGCCTCGCGAAGGCTGCTCAGGAAACTCGAATTGAGGCATGTCTTCGGGGCCAGGCCAATCGTCCCAGCCTTCGGGTGGCTCGGGGATCTCGTCGGCCGCGAGCCAGGCGCGCGCGACCTGCACGATCGGTTCGGGGACGTCGAGGTTGAACTCCCACGTCTCCAGCAGGGCGCGCATCTGGCGCGTCGGCTCGATGGTGCGCAGGATCGGCGCATCGGCTGCTATATTGACTGTAGTCATCGCCACAAGATACCTGTCGAGGAGATCCAGGAGCTTGTCTCGCGTCGGTGCTTTCTGCACATATTTCGCTCGGAAGCGTCGCGCGGCCAGGACGCCCATGGTGAGCTGGACGGTCGCCACGAGCGTCGCGAATTTGATGGCTTCGTCGATCCCGGCTTTGGCGCGCGGAGTCGCGTAGGCGGGATCCTGGGCCTTGAAGCTCTCGTAGATCGCATCCGCCAACTCCTGGATGCACTCCTCGTCACGCTTGCACATGGCAGGCCTCACGGAGGGAGACAGATGACTCAGGAGAACTTCTCGCCGAAGTAGGTGATGAAGCCGATGCCAATGGCGACCACCGGGGGTGGGGAGATCCCGGTTTGTACGCAGACGTATGAACACCAGGACTTGAAGACGAGGCGCGATGCGATCCCGCTGAACACCTCAGGGCACGGGCGGCACTTCGCATCATCGCAGTCGGTCACGAAGCAGGCATGGCTCACGGGCGGCGGGTTGACACCGCCGTCAAAGCGCCCCCGGTCGGTGTGCAGGTCAAGGCTGGCGGGGGTCGGACCCCCTCGCGAGCACCACCCACGCCTGGGGGATCGAACCCTCCTTCGATCGGGTGCAAGGCCACCTCTCGCGGGGGGCGACCGCCGCTCCACCCCTGCAGGACCGGTTCCGGTGGGGGTCGAACCCCGTCCGTGCGCCGCCTGAGCTTTCACGGCCGCCATCCTTCTGGTACGTGTCCCTCCGCGTGCCCTGGCTGGCGGCCGCCCCGCGGCGCCCGCGCGAGCCCGCGCCAGGGGCGAGGAGGGCCATTCCCATGCACAGGAACATCCGTCGTGCCGTCGCGTCGGCGCTGGCCGCCGCGCTCCTTTCGACCTCGGCCGGCGCCGTGGCCGAGCGCCCGTCGGACGCCCGGGACCGGCTCGTATCGCAGGCGCACGCGGCGGTCGACGAGGGGCGGCTCGCCGAGGCGCGCGAGCTGTGGATGGCGGTGTGGCGGTTCGAGGGCTCCCAGGTGGCGGCCTGCAACGTCGGGGCGCTGTCGTTCCGGATCGGCGAGATGCCGGCCGCCGTGCGCTGGCTGTCGCTCTGCAAGGAGATCATGCGCCCGCCCGCGACCCCGGACGAGCGCGCGCTCCACGCGTCGCGGCTCGTCGATCTCGCCCGCGCGCGCCAGCTTGTCGGCGAGCTCCGCGTCACCGCGCCCCCGGGCGCGCGGGTCACCCTCGACGGCGCGCCGGTCGAGACCGCGCGCGGCGAGCCCGTCCCCGTCGAGCCCGGGCGTCGCACCGTGCGCGCCGCGCTGGACGGCAGGACGGCGATCGTCGAGGTCGATGTCCCGCGCGGCGAGACGCGGGACGTGCACCTCACCTTCCCCCCGCCGCCGAGCCCCGCGCCGCCTCCGCCCGCGCC
The DNA here is from genome assembly GCF_051369805.1 of Sorangium sp. So ce1036. Taxonomy (NCBI): domain Bacteria; kingdom Pseudomonadati; phylum Myxococcota; order Polyangiales; family Polyangiaceae; genus Sorangium; species Sorangium sp. So ce1036. The sequence continues at coordinate 8,498,974 of NZ_JBBMOX010000001.1, read as the reverse complement.
CTCGAGGCCGAACCGCACCCTCATCACCGGCGGCCTCGGGCTGTCCGCCACCTTCGCGGCGCTCGGCGGCGTGCTGCTCCTCGGCGCGGAGCGCCGCGAGGAGGCGATCTACGCCGCCGCCCGCGCCGCAGGGCCGAACGGCTGCTTCCGGCTGCGCTGGCCGATGTGCCAGCAAGCCGCCTCGGCCCGCGACGACATGCGCGCCTTCCGCGACGTGGGCGTCGCCGGCCTGATCGCGGGGGGGGCGGTGCTGGCCGCCACGCTGGGGTACACGTTCTACCCGCGCGGCCAGGCCGAGGTCCGGGTGACGGCGGATGGCATTACGGTGAGGGGCGTCTTCTGACCAAAAAAAGCGCCATCTGACCACGAAATCGACATCGCCCCTGGCCTGACCGCACCCCGGCGCCCGCGCGCCGCTTGCTGGCGAAAACTTGCGTGACGGCGGCGGGCGGAGCGCGGCATAGTGCGCCGAGTCAGGAAACAGGCCAACGGCACGCGGGCGGATTGGGGCCGCCTGCGCGCCGGCGACCCAGCCTTGTGCCGGAGGACTGGACGCACCATGCGCGCTCTCTCAACCTGCGTTGTCGTTCTCGTGTTGCTCACGGGGGCAGCGCTCCCTTTCGCCTGCGGTGGCGAGCCTTACGTCGGCGGCGACTGCGCGACGACGGACGACTGTCTGTCCGGCACCCAGGTGGTGCCGGGCACGATCTGCGTGGACGAGCACTGCGAGTGCGCGGAGCCGGGGAAGGAGATCTGCTGCGCGCGCGGTGAGCGGGAGCCAGATTGCTACCAGATGTGCCGGTACTGCGACGAGTGCGCGGAGGGGACGCCGGAGTGCTCGGGCGTGATCGACCCGTCGGAGCGCTGCGAGCGCGACGCGGAGTGCCCCGGCCCGCCGGATCCGCGGTGCGGGGCGGGGCGGTGCGTGGAGGGGAGATGCGAGGTCGAGATCAGGCCCGGTCGCCTGGGCTCGCAGATCCGCGGCGACTGCAAGCAGGACGAGTGCACGGAGGAGGGCGTCGTGGTCAGCGTGCCGGCCTACGACGTCTACAACGACGGCAACGAGTGCACGAACGATCTCTGCGACTACGACCGGCCGCTCAACGCGTTGTTCGACGGCGTGCTCTGCCCCATCTCGGGAGGCGGCCGGTGCCACAAGGGGCGCTGCGTCGAGTGTCTCGACGACGATCCCACCCTGCGCTGCGGAGCGGGGTTCGTCTGTGACGGGGTGTTCTGCGTTCCTCCCCACTGCGTCAACATGATGTTCGATCCCGGCCGCGGGGAGACCGCCCAGGACTGCGGCGGCGACTGCGCGCCGTGCCGGGACGGGGATCCGTGCGAGTCCGGAGAGGACTGCCAGTCGGGCGTGTGCGCGATGGGGCATTGCAAGGCGCACACGTGCGACGACGGCGTGAGGAACGGCGACGAGGCCGGCGTGGACTGCAGCGGGTCGTGCCCTCGCCGCTGCCCGGACGGCGGCGGCTGCGCGTCCGGCGAGGACTGCGAGAGCGCGGTCTGCTGGGCGGGCAGGTGCGAGGCGCCCACGTGCAAGGACGGCGTGGAGAACGGCGACGAGCGCGGCGTCGACTGTGGCGGCGAGGGCTGCGAGGCGGCGTGTCCGGATTGAGCGAGCGCGAGCTCCGGGGCGCCAGGTTCGACCTGGCCGAAGGACGCGCGGCTGGGAGAGGGCGCGCGACGCTGTCACGACATCAGGCCGAGCGCGGAGAGCGCGTCGACCCAGAGCGGCCAGCGCGAGCGGGCTCGTCCTGAGCTCGGTGTCCGTGCCCGCGTGCTCTTCACCCGCATTCATGCGGACCCTAGGCTCTGCTCCGCCGCCACTCCACGCACTGCCGGGCGCCGCCGCCGGGTGACGCGCGGCGGCGTGAGGTGCCGCTCAACGGAGGCTTCCATGCGGTTCTCGCCACAGGAGTTCGCCGACCTCGATCTCGAGGCGCACCAGGTCCTTCGCGGCGTTCCGCTGAACGACGTGTCCGTGGTCGACCTGCCGTGCGGCGACGCGGCGCGGACGATCGAGGACGTCCGCGCGCTCATGCCGTCCCCGGGGAGCGGCTCCTCGAGCGCGCTCGTGCGCGCGCTGTTCTGGCTCCGCCATGCGCTCGGCAGGCTCTTTGGCTGGGATCCCGTCGAGGAGGGCCTGCCCGCCGAGTCCTACGTGCACCGGCTTCCGCCCGAGCTGGCGAGCCGGTCGTCCGTGCAGCCCGGCACGCGCGAGGGGCCGTTCCGCGTGCTGTACGTGCTCCCGGGCGAGTCCGTGAGCGAGATCCGCAATGCGACCGTCCACGCGTTCTCCTGCATGGCGATCAGGCCAACGGCCGAGGGGCAGCGCCTCTACTGGGCTGTTTACGTCAAGCCGGTGTCGCGGTGGACTTCTGCGTACATGGCGCTGATCGAGCCGTTCCGCCGCTTCATCGTGTATCCGAGGATCCTCCGGCAGCTCCGCGATGCGTGGCGGACCGCGTACGCCGAGCCGGGCGCGGCCACGGAGCACGGCTGAACCACCACTAGATCCAGACCTCGCCGAGCAGCGGCAGGACACCGAGCTTCACGTCGCGTGACGCCCGGGCCAGGCGCTCGGCCAGGCGGGCCCCCTGCATGGCGGGGAGCGCGACGGCCGGGCGCTCCAGGGGCAGAAAGAAGTTGTCCCAGTGCGAGAAGAGCACCGCCCGCGGCGACAGCGCGCGCGCGACGCGCTCGGGGAAATCGCGCGAGGCGGTCCAGCCGGCCACGCAGAGCAGCAGCAGGTCGGGCTCCGCCCGGGCGAGGTTCGCCTCGACGAGCTCCGCGCTGCCCAGGTGGACGAGGAGGCGGCCCGCGACCCGGATCTCCACCGCGAAGACCGCGCCGCAGCGGTAGCGCCCGGCCCGGAGCGGGATCTGGTCGCAATCGGAGATGTCGCCGGGGAAGGGGACCCGGCCGAGCAGCAGGCGGGAGTGGGCGCTCGGGACGAAGCGCAGGTGAAACGGGCCGACCTCGGCGACGACGGGCTCTCCGCCCGGCGCGGGCTCGACGTCGCGCACCCGCGCCAGAGGGACGCCGGAGGCGCGGCAGAGCGCCGCCGCGGAGCGGGAGCCGAGCACGGTGGCCCCGGTGCGGAGCGCGATCGCGGGGATGTCGAGCGCGTGGTCGAAATGGGTGTGGCCGGCGATGATCGCGTCCGCGCGCGGCGCGTGGCGCGCAATGGCCACGGCGTCGGGGGCGAGCCGATCGAGGAGGCAACGGCGGAGCGAGGCGCGCGTGAGGTAAGGATCGATGAGCACGACCGTGCCGGCGTGCTCGATCGCGAAGCCCGCGGTGCCCAGCCATTGCACCCGGACGACGCCGCCCGGCGCGAGCGACCGTGGAGAGAAGGGCTCGGCGATCATCGACCCCCGGCGTGCGCCCGTGCGACCCGCGGAAGAGTGAGCCCGTGAGGCCTGTTCGTCGGCATCGAGGCGTCAGTCTCCGCGAGCCGGGCGACCGGAGTCCATCGGCACGGTCACGATCCTCGCACGGCGTCGCCCGAGGACGAGCTCGAGGCGGCGGACCGTCGCGATCCGTCGGTTCCCCGGCGCCCTTCGACGCGGGCGGAGAGCGCCCGTGGGCGCGCGCCAGGGCCGCGGGCGGAGAGCGCCCGTCGGCGCGCGCCAGGGCCGCGGGTGGATCACCCGTAGACCGCGCGCCTGTAGCGCTCGAACTGCAGGCGAGCCGCGGGCTCGTCCGAGAACGGATAGGGCGCCCCGAGGCGATCGGCCGCCGCGAGGCCCGACACGATCGCGTTCTCGTGGTTGTTGAACATGAGGTAGGCCCCGGCAAAGGAGGTGCGGCGGCGCCCCTGGATGCGCCGCAGGAGCGGGAGCACGCGCAGGAAATACCCCGCGGTGGTCCTGTTGTGCCGCGTCCTTCGCGTGAAGAGGACCCTGTCGGCGCGGATCGTGTCGAGCGGATCGAAGGTCTGAAACACGGAGAGCCCTGCGCCTTCCGGCAGCCACGGCTGGCAGCTGCCGAGGTTGATCGAGATCTCGAGCCGCGTCATGTCGCGGGGAGCGTTGCGCACGTAGTATTGCGTGCCGTTGCCCGGATCGTCGCCGTAATGGTGACGGATGTAGTCGGCGTCGGTGTGCGTCACGAGCGTCACGTCCTGGTACGTGACGCCGCGGAGCGCGAGGCGCTCGAGCGGCGACGCGTCGGCGAGGAGAGGGAGGGCCCGCTCGGCGCTGCACGCGATGAGGATGGCGTCGAGCTCCTCGTGGGCGCCGCCCCGGCGCTCGATCCGCACCCCCCGGGCGCTCCGGACGACCGAGAGGACCTCCGCGTCCGTGTGGACGCGCGCGTTCAGCGCGGCGGCGACGCGCGCGTACACCTCGGCGAGGTCGGGGAAGAACGTGATCGGCGTGGACGGCGCGAGGAAGGTCTCGGCGTCGAGGTCGAAGAGCCTGCTGTCCTCGTCCAGGAAGAGCCCGGCGACGACCGCGGCAGGGACGCGCGCGGAGTCCACGCCCGAGGCGAAGAAGAGCGACATGAGCGGGTACAGGACGCGGTGGCGGAAATCCGCGGAGAAGCGACCGGCGCGCAGCACGGCGTCGATCGGTATCGCGAGGAAGAGCGGCATCGGCGCGCGCCGGACGAGCTCCAGCGCCCGCCGGAAGCGCCGGATCTCCGGCCGCATCCGCGCGATGATCGGAGTCGCCCGCGCGGTGCTCCAGCGCGCGTCGCCCGTCCCCATCGCCACCTGGAGCCGGGTCGGAGACAGGGAGAACCCGAACTCCTCGAAGAAGCGCGCCGTGTTCCTGTACGACGGCGTGCCGAGCAGCACCTGGTCGTTCACCCGCACGGCGCCTCCTCCGGGCAGCGAGACGCCGCGCGTGGTCGCCACGCCGCCCACGTGCGCGGCGGCCTCGTAGACCGAGACGTCGAAGCTGCCCGAGCGGCCCAGGCTCCACGCGGCGGCCAGGCCGGCGGCGCCGGCGCCCACGATGCCTATCCGCTGTTTCTCGGAATTTCCCATGGTGATATCGTGGTTTGTGCTTCTTCGATCGCGCGCCGGCAAGGTCGCTGCCCTCTCCGTGCTGTACCTCGCGCAGGGCTTGCCGTTCGGCTTTCAAGCGACGGCGCTCCCCGTCTTCTTGCGGGCGAGCGGCGTCTCGCTGACCGCGGTGGGGTTCGCGGGGGCGCTCGCGCTGCCGTGGGCGGCGAAGGCGCTCTGGGCGCCGCTCGTCGACCGCTTCGGCTGGGAACGGTTCGGCCGGCGCCGCTCGTGGATCGTGCCGCTCGGCGCGTTGCTCGCGCTCACGTGCATGGCGGCGGCGTTCGTCCCGCCATCACGCCATCTCGGCGGGTTGCTCGCGCTGGTCTTCCTGATGAACTTGCTGGCTGCCACGCAGGACATCGCGGTGGATGGTCTTGCGATCGACGTGCTCGGGCGGGACGAGCTCGGCCTGGCGAACGCCGGGCAGGTGGTCGGCTACAAGGTCGGCATGCTCACGGCCGGCGGGCTGCTCGTCTGGGCGAGCGCCTGGATTGGCTGGCACGGACAGCTCAGCGTGATGGCGGCGCTCGTCCTGCTCTCGGTCCTGGCGGTGTTCGCGCTGCGCGAGCCGCCGGCGAGCGAGGACGAGGCGCGCGAGCGCCGCTCGGTCCGCGAGGTGCTCGCGACGGCCCTCGCCGCGCTGCGGGCGCCGGGGGCGCGGTGGCTCATGGCGTTCCTTGGCACCTACAAGCTCGGCGAGGCGATGGTGGACGCCATGTTCAAGCCGTTCCTCGTCGACGCGGGGTTTCCTCCGCACCGGATCGGCCTCTGGGTGGGAACGTACGGCATGGTCGCGTCGATCGCCGGGTCGCTCGCGGGGGGCTGGTTCGCGCAGAGGCTCTCGTTGCTCGCGGCGGTGGGGGTGACCTCGGTGCTGCGGTCGTTCGCGATGGCGGGCGAGTGGGTCCTCGCCGTGGGGGGCTCACCTGAGGAGGGAGCGGTCATCGCCGTGACGCTGGCGGAGCACCTGTTTGGAGGAGCGCTGACGACGGCGGTGTTTGCCTTCATGATGTCGCGCGCCCGGCGGTCGATCGGCGCGACGCACTACACGGTGCTGGCGAGCGTCGAGGTGCTCGGGAAATCGCCGGCGGTGTGGCTCTCGGGGACGCTCGCCGAGAGATGGGGATATTCCGGCCTGTTTGCGGCGGGGACGGGGCTCTCGGTGGCGTTTCTCGCGCTGCTCATCCCCGTGCGCAGGGAGCGAGAGGGGAGACGGAAGACGTAAGGACGCATGCCGCCCTCCGGCACCCCCGCGAAGCGGGAAGGAGAGACTCCTCCCCCCTCCCTTTGCCAAGAACATGACTCCTCCCCCTCCTCTCTGCTAGCACCCCTCTCCGAGGTGCTCTCTCGCCGTAAGCTCATCCTCGCCCTCACCGCCGCCGCCGGCGTCGCCGCCCTGTCGCGGGAGCTCCTCTCCCGCCCCCCTCGCCACGCCCCCGCGCGACGGGCCCTCAAGCTCCCTCTCGCGCCGAGCGGCTGGCCATTCCCGTACGCCCGCGTCGTGGCCCCGGTCGCGGTGTTCCCTCCCGGCTTCGGGGTTCGCAGGATCTACCTCGACGCGGGCCATGGCGCCCCCGGCAATACCGGCAATCTCTCCTGCTTCTGCGTCGAGGAACAGGCCTTCACGCTCGCCGCGGCGCACGCGCTCGCCGCCCGGCTCAACGCGACGGGCCGCTTCGAGGCGCGCGTGGGCAGGTCCGGCGACCGGCCGCTGCCGTACCCGGAGCGCGTCGAGGACGCCGCCCGCTGGGGCGCCGAGGCCTTCATCAGCCTGCACTCGGACGTGCGCGGCAAGATCGAGACGTGGGCGCCCGCGCCCGAGCTCACGTGCCCCCTCAGCCTCGCTTCCCCGGGGTTCGCCGTGCTCTGGTCCGACGAGGGAGCCCCCTCCCTCAGCGACCGGCGGCTCGCCCTCGCGCGCGCCTTCGCCCGGCGCATGGAGGAAGCTGGCCTCCTCCCCTACCGCGGCGCCGCCTACACCGGCCTCTACGAGGCCGACGCCGCACAGGAGGGCGTCTTCGTCGACCGGCGCCCCCCGGGGCAGCGCATCTACGTGCTGCGCCGCCCGACCATGCCCTCGATCCTCATCGAGACGCACCATGCGCTCGACGCCCGCGAGGCCGCGCGCTGGACCGAGCCCGCCACGCTCGACGCCTTCGCCGCCGCCGCCGCCGCCGCGCTCGCCGACACGCTCGGCAGCGCCGACGCGCTCGTCGACGCGCCCTCCTCGCCGCCGCCCACGTGACGCGCCGCGCCCCGGGCCCCCCGCCGCGCGGCCCCGCCTCAGGACGCCCGCGCGTGCGGTATCGCCGCCTCCGGCTCGTCGCGCCGGGTCGCGCGGAGCCGGAGGCACAGCGCGAGCGCCTCGTCGAGCGTGTCCACCAGGTAGAACTCCAGCGAGCGCCTCACCTCCGCCGGCAAATCGTCCAGATCCGCCTCATTGTCCGCCGGGATCAGGATCTCGAAGATCCCCGCCCGGTGAGCCCCCAGCACCTTCTCCTTGAGCCCCCCGATCGGCAGCACCGTGCCGCGCAGCGTGATCTCCCCGGTCATCGCGATGTCGCTCCGCACCGGCCGGCCCGACAGGGCGCTCACCAGCGCCACCGCCATCGTCACGCCCGCGCTCGGCCCGTCCTTGGGCACCGCGCCCGCCGGAACGTGGATGTGAACGTCCCGCCGCTGCAGCCGGTCGATCGGAACGCCGAGCTCCGCCGCGTGCGCGCGCGCGTAGCTCAGCGCCGCCCGGCCGCTCTCCTTCATGATGTCGCCGAGCTGCCCCGTCAGGACGAAATCGCCCTTGCCAGGCATCACGCTCACCTCGACGTGCATGATGTCGCCGCCCGTCTCCGTGTAATACATGCCGGTCGCGACGCCCGGCTGGTCGTGCTGGAGCCTTCGCTCGGGGCGCATCCTCGGGCGACCGAGCAATTCCTTCACGTGCTCTCCCGTGCTCACCACGGCCCGCTCGATCTCGCCGCTGGCGATCTTGCGCGCAGCCTTTCTCGCCAGGGCGCCCACGGTCCGTTCGAGCTGCCGTACGCCCGCCTCGCGCGTGTAGCCGGTGATCATCTGCACGAGCGCGGCGCTCGAGATCCGCAGCTGATCCTCGCGGAGCCCGCACTCCTCGCGCTGCCGCGGCAAGAGGTACCTCCGGGCGATCTCGTGCTTCTCCTGCTCGGTGTACCCGGCGAACACCGCGGTTTCCATCCGATCGAAGAGCGGCGAGGGGATCGTCTCCCGGAAGTTCGCCGTGCAGATGAACAGCACCTCGGACAGGTCGAACGGCAGCCCGAGGTAGTGATCGACGAAGCCGTCGTTCTGCGCAGGGTCGAGCACCTCGAGCAGCGCCGCGCCCGGATCGCCCTGGAAGGAGACGCCGAGCTTGTCCACCTCGTCGAGGACGATCACCGGGTTCTTCGAGCCCACCCGCTTGATGCCCTGGAGGATGCGGCCCGGCATCGCGCCCACGTACGTGCGACGGTGACCGCGGATGTCCGCCTCGTCGCGCGCCCCGCCCAGCGAGACCCGGACGTACTTGCGCCCGAGCGCCCGCGCGATCGACTCCGCGATGGACGTCTTGCCGGTCCCGGGCGGGCCGAGGAAGAGCAGGATCGGCCCGCGCGAGATCGCGCGGCTCCGCTCGCCGCCGTCCGTCGCCTGCTCCACGCGCAGCTTGCGGACGGCCAGGAACTCGAGCATCCGGTCCTTCACGTCGCCGAGGCCGTGGTGATCCTCGTCGAGGATCGCCCGCGCCCGATCCAGATCGACGTGATCCTCGGTGCGCTGGTTCCACGGCAGCTCCGCCACCCACTCGAGCCAGCTCAAGAGCACCTGCGCCTCGGGCGATGTCTCCCGTCCCATGCGCCGGAGGCGCGCGAGATCCCGCCGGGCCTCCTGCAGGACCTCCGCCGGGAGGCAGGCCCGCTGCAGCTTGTGCTCCAGGCGCGCCGCCGTGTTCTCGTCGTCCTCCTCGCCGAGCTCCTTCTGGATCGCGCGCAGCTGCTCGCGCAGGTAGAGCTCCCGCTGCCGCTCCCCGAGCTCCTCCTCGACGGTCGTCCGGATCTTCTCCTGGGTCTCCACGATGCCGATCTGCCGGTAGAGGTGCAGGGCGAGGGCGCGCATCCGCTCCTCGGTCGAGAGGGTCTCGAGCAACGCCTGCTTCTCGGGGGTCGGGAGATCGAGATAGAAGGCGATGTGGTTCACGAGCTCGCCGGGGCCGTAGATGCTCCCGACGAACTGCTTGAGCACCTCCTCCGGCGCGCCGCGGTGGCGGCCGTACTCGACGGCCCGCTCGCGGACCTCGCGGGCCAGCGCCTCCAGCGCGCTGTCCTCGCCCGGACGGAGGGGGAGATCCGCGAGCTCGATCACCGCGGCGCGGATCACGCCATCGACCTCGGTGTACCGGGGCGCGGCCGCCCGCCGCTCGCAGTAGAGCACGAGCTGGAGGCCCGCCCCGAACCGCTGCACCTGGGTGATGCGGGCGATCACGCCGATCGAGAACAGCCCGCTCGTGGTCGGCTCCTCGGCGGCGTCGCGCTGGGCGACCGCGAAGATGCGCTTGTCCTCTCCCTCCACCCGGAGGGCGGCCTCCACCGCGCGCAACGTCTTCAGCCGCCCGACCGTGATGGGCGTCGCGATGCCAGGGAAGAGCACGGTGTCGCGCAACGACAGCACGGGCAACGATCGGCGCTCGGGCATGGCCGCACCGTCGTGCGAAGCCCATGCCACGGAGGACCGTACCGAAAAGTCCTTTCGGCACGGAAGCTTCGAGAATCATGGTCAGTCGCGCGCGGAGCGATGGTAGGGTCCGCTCCCGATGCCGGCGGACACGTTCACGTTTCAGGCGGATGACGGTCGGGAGCTCTTCGTCTACCGCTGGCTCCCGGGTGAGGCGGCGTGCGGCATCTTCCACATCGCACACGGCATGTCCGAGCACGCGGGCCGCTATGCGCGCCTCGCGGAGGAGCTCAACGCGGCGGGGTGGGCCGTCTATGCGAATGACCACCGCGGCCACGGGAGGACGGCGCGCGACGACGGCGAGCTCGGCTTCTTCGCGAGCCAGGGCGGCTTTCAGCGGGTCGCGCGCGATCTCGCGCAGCTCCTCGATCACGAGAAGCAGGAGCACCCGGGCCTGCCGGTCGTGCTCTTCGGCCACAGCATGGGCTCCACGCTGGCGCAGGAGGTCCTGGTCGAGCATGGCGCCTCGCTCCAGGGCGCGGTGCTCTCGGGCCCCACGGGCACGCCGTACCCGCTCGTGAACGCGGGCCGGCTCCTCGCCCGGGCGGAGCGGCGGCGGCTCGGCGCGCGCGGCCGGAGCCAGCTGCTCCACGCCATGAGCTTCGACGGCTTCAACAAGGCGTTCGCGCCGACGCGCACCGCGTGCGACTGGCTCTCTCGGGACATCTCCGAGGTCGACCGGTACCTCGCCGATCCCCGCTGCGGCTTCCCGGTGACGACCTCGCTCTGGGTCGACCTGCTCGACGGGATGGTGGAGATCGCGAGGCCCGAGCGGCACGCGCGGATCCCGAAGGATCTCCCCATCTACCTCTTTGCCGGCTCCCGCGATCCGGCGGGCGGGCCGCTCCGGGGCGTCACCCGCCTGGTCGAGGCCTATCGCGCGGCCGGCCTCCGCCGCGTGACGCACCGGCTCTACCCCGGCGGGCGCCACGAGATGCTGAACGAGATCAACCGCGAGGAGGTCACGCGCGATCTGCTCGCGTGGCTCGCCGCCGAGGTGAAGGCCGGGGCGGGCGCGCCGGCGAGGCCCGCGGCGGCGGGCGCCGGCGCGGCGTCCGGCTGACGGCGGAGGGGGCCGGCATGGGCAGCAAGGGGCGACCGTACCGCACGCTCGATCTGGGCGGCTTCGAGGTGCTCGTCGGGCGAGGCGACGAGGACAACGACACGCTCACCTTCGACGTCGCCGAGCCGCACGATCTCTGGCTGCACGTGGCCGGCGGCACGCCGGGCAGCCACGTGATCGTGCGCAACCCCGGCCGGGGGGAGGTCCCGCGCGAGGTGGTGGAGCGCGCCGCCGCGGCCGCGGCGTGGTACTCGAAGGCGAGGGGCGCCGCCCGGGTGGAAGTCCACGTGTGCCGGGCCGCGGACGTGAGCAAGCCGCGCGGCGCGCCGCCCGGGCTCGTGCAGCTCGCGCGGTGGAAGAGCGTGCGTGTCCGGCCGGAGATCCCGGGGAAGGGCGCGGGCCTCAAGCTCGATTGACAATGGCCCGGCGGCTCCCGCATCCTGGCCCTCCTCTGACGCGAAGGGCCCGAGGGGCCGCAGGGAGATGCCATGAGCACCGTTCTTCACCGTCTGGACCGGTGGGCCAGCGAGACCCCCGACGCGCCGGCGCAGCGCTACAAGCTCCACGGCGAATGGAAGACCCTGACGGCGCGCGAATACCGCGACCGGGTCTACCACCTCGCGCTGTTCCTCGAGTCGAGGGGGTTCGACTCGAGCCAGATCGGGGCCATTCTCTCGTACAACTGCCCGCAGTGGGTGCACGTGGATCTCGCGGCGCTGCTCCTCGGGGGCAAGTCGGCGGGCCTCTACCCGAACTCCACCGCGAAGGACATCCAGTACATCCTGAGCCACACCGAGGCGACGTTGCTGTCGGTGCAGAACAGGGAGTATTTCCAGAAGATCACGGGGGAGAAGGGCGAGCACGCCATCCCCGAGAGCGTGCGGTGGATCCTCGTCTTCGACGGCGACACGTCGATCCACCCGAAGGCGATCGCGTACGAGCAGGCGCTGGCCGAGGGGCGCGCGCTCTCGAAGCAGGCGGGCGCGAGGACGTTCGCCGAGCGCCTGGCGAAGATCGACCCGAAGGCCGGCGCATTCCTGATTTACACCTCGGGCACGACGGGCAACCCCAAGGGGGCGATGCTCTCGCACGACAACCTGGCCTTCACGTCCGACGTGGTCGTGAAGTACTGGGGCCTGCCGTTCGCGCGGGGCTCGATGTTCTCGTTCCTCCCGCTCTGCCATATCGCCGAGAAGCTGCAGAACGTGGGTGTCGGCATCACGCAGCGCGCGACCGTCAGCTTCTGCTCGAAGTTCGAGAACGTCGCGACCGAGCTGCCCGAGGTGGAGCCCACGCTGCTGCTCTGCGTGCCGCGCCTCTGGGAGAAGATGATGGATGGCGTGCTGGCGAAGGTGCGCGGCGGCAAGGGCGCCAAGAAGAAGCTCGCCGAGTGGGCGCTCTCCGTCGGCGCCCGCGTCGCCGAGGCGAAGTACGCGGGGCGGGCGCCGAGCCCGCTCGACGTGGTGCAGCTCAAGGTGGCCGACCGGCTCGTGCTGGGGAAGGTGCGGGCGGCGCTCGGCCTCGGCAAGGCCGAGCTGCTCGCCTCGGGCGCGGCGGCGCTCGCGCCGCACATCTCGAGGTGGTTCCGCGCGCTCGGCCTCGAGATCCTGGAGGACTTCGGCCAGACCGAGTCGACCGGCGTCATCTGCATGACGGAGCCCGGCGTCGAGAGCGCGGGGACCGTGGGCAAGCCCGTCCCGGGCCTCGAGTTCAAGCTGGCCGAGGACGGCGAGATCCTGACGCGCGGCCGGCACGTGTTCGTGGGCTACTACAAGGACCAGGCGGCGACGGAGGCCGCGCTCGACGAGGGCGGGTGGCTGCGCACGGGCGACCTCGGCGAGTGGAACGAGCGCGGGCAGCTCAAGATCCGGGGCCGCAAGAAGGAGGTCCTCAAGACCTCGGGCGGCAAGATGATCGCGCCGCTCCCGATCGAGGAGAGGCTCAAGGCGGCGGAGATCATCAGCCAGGTGTGCATGGTGGGCGACGGCCGCAAGTACCTCTCCGCGCTCATCACCCTGACCGAGATCAAGCTCGCGGAGCTCCAGGATCGGGGCGCCCTGCGCGGCGACACGGTGATCACGAGCGTCGAGGTGGTGGGCCAGGTGAAGGCGCACGTCGACGCGCTCAACGCGGAGCTCGCCAGCTTCGAGCAGATCAAGAAGTTCACGGTCCTGGGCCGCGAGTTCTCGATCCAGGACGGCGAGATGACGCCGACCCTGAAGATGAAGCGCAGCGTGATCGAGCAGCGCTTCCGCGACGTGATCGATCAGATGTACGCGAGCGCCGGCGAGTGAGGGCGGGGGAGGGCCCCGCCCGCTCTAGTCGCCGGGTCAGGTCCTCGCGAGGTACGCCTCGAGATCGTCGGCGCCGCCGATGTGCTGCCCGTCGATGAAGACCTGCGGCGTCGATGATTTCCCGCTCACGGCCCTGAGCCGGCGCGGCGAGGCGGCGACCTCTTCATAGGGCAGCTTCCGCTCCTCCAGGAGGCGCTTCGCCTTCGCGCAGTAGCTGCACCCCGGCTTCGTGAACATCAGCACGTCCTGCGGCGGCTTCGACTCCGGATCGAGGTGCTTCAGCATCGTGTCCGCGTCCGACGTCTCGTAGGGATCTCCCTCCACCTCGGGCTCGATGAACATCTTCTTGATCACGCCGTCCTCGACCAGCATCGAGTAGCGCCACGAGCGCTTGCCGAACCCGAGCTCCGTCTTGTCGACGAGCATGCCCATCTTGTCCGTGAACTCCCCGTTTCCGTCGGGCAAAAACAGGATGTTGTCGGCGTGCTGGGCCTTGCACCACTCGTCCATCACGAACGCGTCGTTGACGGACACGCACGCGATCGTGTCCACCCCGCGCCGCTGGAACTCGTGGGCGAGCTCGTTGTAGCGCGGCACGTGGCTGCTCGAGCAGGTCGGCGTGAACGCGCCCGGCAGCGCGAACACCACCACCTTCTTGCCCGAGAACACCTCCTTGGAGGTCACGTCCTTCCACTGACCATCGACGCGCGTGCGAAAGGTGACATCCGGGACGCGCTGCCCTTCGAGGTTCTTCAGCATGACTGTCCTGCTCCTCCAGTGGTCTTGTCGTTGCGGTCAGGGACGAGAGCCGTTGTCCCACGTCGCGCGGCGCCCGGCGCGGGCCAGCCGCGGCTCGTCGGAACTTACCCCCGCGCCCCCGGACGGGCCAGCCGTCCCGCGTCGTTCTTGGCCGCGACGAGCGCGCCCGGCGCGGCCGGCTCATCAGGCCGCTGTGGCATTCATGTCACTCCCCGGCGCGTCGTTGGCCGGGCGCGAGGCAGGCTCGACAGGCGCTCTGCGACGCGCAAGGGCCGTATCCCGAGCGCGCCGCCGAGCGCGTCCGGAGGGCCGGAGACCGTGCAGGACCATGCCGGGAGGCTTCAGAGCGGGCGGATCTCGATGCGGTAATTGCCCGGTCCGCCATGGACCAGGATGTCCACGGGGCGATCGCCTGGCCGCAGGCACCGGAAGCGTCGGATCTCGCGCTCGCCGGGCTGCGCGGCGGCGTGCACGGGGAGGCCGATGCTGAGCGGCGCCTGGGCCATGACGGGGGCCACCACCTCGAGAGCCCGCACGAGCTGGTCCGTGGACAGGAGATCGGCCCTGGTGTGCGCACGGTAGCCAGGCACGTTGACCTCCTCGATGTGTGCCGTGCGATCATGCCAGATGCGCGCGAACCGATCCCATGCGGGACTGAACGCCGGCACCTCGAGCGCCTGCGCGAGCGCGTCGCCAAGCGACCGGCCATGGATCGTCAACGAGCAGCGATATCCATCGTCGAGGCCGGCGGACATGCCCCACCACGGCTCGCGCTGAAAGGCGAACCTCTCGAACATGGTGGTATATGATGCATAGATGGGAGCGCAGAAGCCGGAGTCCTCTGGATCCCAGGGCGGGCTCTCGGGCCAGCCGCGATAGATGGTGCCCTCGCGGTCCATCCAGAACTCCAGCATCCCGGAGCCGTCGATGGGCAGGAGCAGCTCTTCCCCGCACACGAGCGCCTCCGAGCGACCGAAGTCGGGGTGGGCCGACAGGGCGCGGTATGTGGCGAGCGGCGTCTTGCCGCCGAGGGTGACACCTCCCGCGCGCGCCTCGAGCTCCAGCACGGGCTCGTGGACCGGCAATCCGCGCTCGGTCAGCATGCGGGCGAGCTCGCGCGGAGGACAGGTCCCGGCCGGGTCGCGCCGGACGTCGAGTCGATCGAGCGCGGTGATGGCGTGCTCGCTCAGCACATCGTGCAGAGACAGGCTCGCCCTCGGCTGCTCGGAGGGAGTTGCGCTGCGTTCGGTCATTCAGTGCCTCACGGGTAGCCTGTACCGTACCCGGAGTGCGGGGGATATGCAGGCCCTGTGGGCGCCGGCACGGCGCTCGGCACGCGGCTGCCGTCCGGGGCGCGCGTGTGCGGGACCGGCGGCTGGGGGCCGCTCCGCCCGCGTCCGGCTGCGATGGCGGCCTGCTGGGCGCGGACCCAGTCCATGCTGGGCGGGCTGAAGTTGGTGCAGTCCGTTCCGTCCCGCGACGTCGCCCCAGGCTGGATGACGGAGGGGTTGGGCCGGCCGTATTGCTGGTGCAGGTTCGCCAGGAGCTGGCTACAGTTGGGGCATGGCGCCCGGGTGCCGACCGTGCCGTCGCTCCGAGGTTGGGTCGAGCTGATGCCGGTGATGGATTGCAGGCAGCGCTGGATGTCTGCGTGGTCGCTCGGGTCCGACGGATCGAGCGGCCGTACCTGTCCGGTCGTGGGATCCCTGCGGTGCTGACCCTCCCATGCCTCGATATATCTGCTCAGCGCGCGTGGCTCGCCGCACGCCGTGGGCGATTGCCCGGGGGGGAGACCGCCGCGGTGTCCCGGATAGATGCCGTCGTTGTCCGGCGCGCGTGGAGGGAACGCCGCCTCCACGACCGGGTGTATCCTGCCCGGCGCGCCGCCGCTCTGCTGGCTGAAGCTGCCGGCGCTGCCGCTCACCTCGGTCGTGACGGGCGGCGCGAGGCCCAGCGGGTCGTGGAACCGGAAAGGTTGCTGGTAGCAGTAAGCGAACGGATCGAGCCCGCCGAGCAGGCCGACCGGATCGGGGCTTATGTACCGGCCGATCCGTGGATCGTAGAAGCGATAGCGGTTGTAGCAGAGCCCGGTCTCCTCATCGAAGTACTGCCCAGGGTACCGGAGCGGCGTATCGGCACGAGCGTTCATCGATGGGTCGATGTACCCCCAGACCGTTGGGCGGAGGTCTGCCAGGATCTCTCCGCTGCCCGAGATGAGCAGCGCCGGGTGCTCACCGGGCCCCTGGACATAGTGGACCCATGCAGCTTCCCGCCGATGGCCCCCGACGATCGTGGTGTCCCGGTGAGCGAGCGGGTGAGGCCCTTCCGTCCGATGGATGTATGTTCGATACCAGAGCACCGGATCCGGGCCATCCGACTCCTTCACCTCGTGGACGAGGACGTCTCGGTCCCATACAAACCGGATCACCGTGACCCTGCCGTCTCGCGTCCGGACCCGCTTTGCGATCCTCCGGGCAAAGGCGTCGTAGACGTTCTCCATCCGCGTCCCATCCGCCAGAACGACCGCGGCGAGCAGGCCGCGAGCGTTCCATTCGTATCGCATGATCGTACCTGCGGACGCCTCTCGTTTCTCGATGCACCGCGTGTTCCTGTCGTACAGGTACTCCGTGGTCCCATGGCGCGCGAGCACGCCGCCCGCTGCGTACGAGCGGGCCGGTGCGCCGGTCGAGGTCTCGTACACTGCGCCAGCGTGGTCATAGACATAGGTTTCCGCACGTCCGTTCGCCGTGAGGCTCGCCAGAATGCGCCCCATCGGATCGTACGTGAGCTCGCGCCGGCCGATGTCGGCCCGGTGCTCCGCGATCAGGTCCCCGCCCAGAGAGTAGGCATAGCTGGCGGAGAACGTGGTGCGTGGCGGTAGGCGACCGACCCATTGTGGCTCGCCCGGGGCGACCGGTCGCGCGCCGGGGGCAATCACATGACGCTCGGCCAAGAAGCCCATCGCATCGAAGCGGCTCCGCAGTATCCCACCCTCGGGGAGGGTGCGGGCCGTCTCGGAGTCGAGCGCATCCCATTCGAACGCCACCTCGACATCTCCCCCGAGGAGCACCCGCGCCGGGAGCCCCATGGCGTTTGGCTCGAACCTCGCTGCGAGGCAGAGAGAGGTGCGCAGCGCCGTGCGTCGTCCAGCCAGCGAATACTCTCCCTCGACCGCGTACGCCCTGCCGCCGAACGTTTGCGTCTCCTTCAGGAGTCGGCCGCGCGCGTCGTAGGTAAACTCGCAACAAACCTCTTCCGTCTCGGCGAGGACGAGGCGGCCCAGCGGGTCGTATTCGAACCTGTCGGCGGTCTCGTCCGCGTACTTGCGCTCAATGACGCGTCCACATGGATCCCGCGTGAGCTCGACGGTCATGCCGTCATCGCTTCGAATGCCCACGATATTCCCCGCGTTATCAAGGCGATAGTCGTGTCTTCTGCCGTCGAACGTACACTCCCCGACGACCCTTCCGGCCACGTCGCGCATGATCCGGTGCACCTCGCCGCGCTCGTTGATGACCTGCACGAGATTGCACTCGCGATCATAACGAAAGCGGACGGATTCGCCCGTGGGCTTGCGGACCTCATGCACGACGCCGTAGCCTCCCCACGAGAGTTGGTACACACCGCCGTCCGCGCCAGCGATCCGGACAGGGCGACCGTCCGCATCGTGCTCGACGCGCTGGATGCCGCCGTTGGGCATCCGGACCGCGGTGAGCAGCCCCCGACCGTCGTAGAAGAACTCGGTGGCGTGTCCCTCCTCGTTCACGAAGGACACGACGCGACCCACCTCATCGTAACGCAGGCTGCGCGGCTTGCCGTGCGGCTCGATGAGCTCGACAAGGTTGCCGTGCGTGTCGTACCGGAACACCGTCTCGGCGCCATCCGGCGTCGTGGCACGGATGCGCTGGCCTCGGTTGTCGTACTGGAAGCGGATGACGCTGCCGTACTCGTCGAGCGTCTCGATGAGCCGTGAATACGTATCATAGCAATAGCGAGCCGATTGACCGAGGGCGTCGATGACCTCCTCGAGGTTGCCACGCTGATTGTATGTGAAGCTGGTCGTCGCTCCCGCTGGATCTGTCATGCCGGTGAGGCGGCCCCCCGCGTCCCGGCGGTAGATGGTGGACGCCGCGTTCTCGTCGGCGTACTCCGTCAGGTGTCCGTGCTCGTCGTACGCGACCGTCGCCACGCCTCGCCCGTTCGTCGCCTTGGTCGCCTTTCCGAGCGTGTTGAACTCGTACCGGCGCACCTGAAGAGAATTGACGACCTCGGTATAACCATCTGCGTACTCGAATCTGCAATGCAGCACGCCCTTGGCCGGGGTCCTTCCGTCGGCGAGGTACTTCGGCACATTGTCTGCCAGCGCCGGGTCGGTGCCGTCTGGATAATCACACCATGGTTCTTGTGCGGCCGGGCGTCCAGCAACGCTCGCGCAGGAGGGGGGCCGCGGCGCGCGGCGTCAGCCGTCCCCGCGCGGCTTATGGCCCCTGATCACCGCGATGGGCAGGGGCCCCACGTCGTGCTGGTCGACCTCGGCCACCTCGGAGAGCCCCGCGCCGGCGAGCAGCGCGGGGAGCCTGCCCGCGAGGTGATCCTCGAACCGCGAGGCCCGGAAGAGCGCCCGCGCGAGGGCGCGGCCCGGCGCGCTGCGCGGCGACCCGAGGTCGGCGAGGACCAGCGCGCCGCCCGGACGGAGCACGCGGACGATCTCCCGCGCCGTCCGCTGCTTGTCGTCCGCGGTGAGGTGGTGGAACATCAGGGTGGACACCACGCGGTCGAACGTGCCGTCCGGGTACGGCAGCGCCCAGGCGAGGGCGCGCTCGAAGCGCACGCCCGCGCCGGCGCGCTCGTCCTTCTCGCGGGCGAGGGCGAGGACCTTGTCGTCGCCGTCGACGCCGCGGACCTCCACGCCGGGGTGGCGCTGCTTCGCGAGCAGGGCCAGGGTGCCCGTGCCGCACCCCACGTCGAGCAGCCGCTGGCCGGGGGCGAGCTCTGCGTGCGTGAGGACCCGGCTCCGGAAGGCGTCCTCGCGCATCACCCAGCGCACCACCGGGTCGTAGAAGCGTGTCAGGGCGGCCGGGCCGAGGGCGTGAATGTATCGAGCGGTCGTGTTCATGGCGTCTCCTCCGTGGAACGTCTCCCCGGGGGACGCACGGCGCGCGCGCTCATTACACCCCGATCGTGGCGATCCCGGTCCCGGAGGTGCTCCAGCCCCGGGGGGCCCGCCGCGGCGCCGCGCGATCGCCCGGGCGCCGAGGGCCGCGCTCTCCCGACAGCCCGCTCCCCGCGACCGCGCTCCCCCCGCGCTCGGCGCCAGGTCCAGGCGTCGATGCGGCGCTCGGCGTCGTGCCTTCCGGCATCGAAGATGGATGTCTCGCGCCGGCGCTCTCAAACAATCTTCGAGAAGGAGGATCCATCCTCCACAATGCCCAAACCCGCATCGAGGCCGGGATCGTGGTGCAGTTCGGACTGGCCATCGCTCCCGCGGGCCTGGTATGAACGTGCTGGCGGTGCGAGTAGTAGTGGACGGGCTATCGCAGGTAAGTCGCCGGGCGGTCTGTCACGAAAACGCCCCCCTCGGGCCGAGCGCGTCTCTCGGCCCGAGCGCTTTTGTAACCCGGCGAAGGGCGCTCCGCGCGCCCTCCGGTCGAGCGCTCGCCGTCACGAGCGCGGCCCGGGCCGGCAGGCCCGCCGCCGGTCAGGCGGAGAGCGCCCCGCCCGCCGGCGCTCACTCGCGCTGACAGGTCTTGTACTCTTCGAAGACCTCGATGCACGGGGCCGCGAAGTCGGTCCTGCAGGGAATCGCGGTGTCCATGCACGCGAAGAGCGGCTCGAGCCAGTCCGAGACCCACGCGCAGGGCGTGTCGTCGGGGATGTAGATGCCCGTCATGCACTCGAAGTACTCCCCGGCCTGGGCGCTGCACTCACGCGGTCCGGAGAGCAGCGATGCGCACTGCGCTCGACACGCGTTGTCGGGGCACGCCGGGTCGAAGAGCGCGCAGAAGGCGTGGCACGACTCCATCGGGGAGGGGCCCGGCGCCGTGGCGCCCGTGCCGGCGCCGCTCGTCCCGACCGCGCCGGTCCCCCCGGAGCCGGTGGGCTCCCCGTCGACGACCACGTTGCCGCCGCAGCCGCTCGCCCCCGCGAGCGCCACGAGCGAAGCCAAGAATGTCGAGATCAGCGCCGTTCGCATGCCGGCATCCTACACCGGGGCGCGCTCGCCGCGTCGATCACTCCACCGACTGCGCCTGCTCGATGGCGTCCTCGCGGCGCTCGCGGCGGTTGCACGCGAGCACCTTCTTGCGGACGCGCACCGCGTCGGGCGTGACCTCGACGAGCTCGTCGCCGTCGATCCACTCCATCGCCGTCTCGATCGTGAGCAGCCGCGGGCTGGCGAGCAGGACGTTCTCGTCCTTGCCGTGGTTGCGCACGTTCGACAGCTTCTTCTCCTTGATCACGTTGACGTCGGTGTCGTTCGGCCGGTTGTGCTCGCCGATGATCATCCCCTCGTAGACCTCGACGCCGGGGACGATGAAGAACGTGCCGCGCGGCTGCAGGTGGTGCAGCGCGTACGGGGTCGCCACGCCGGTGCGGTCGGCGACGATGGCCCCGGTCGGGCGGCGCATCATGGGGCCGCCCCAGGGGGCCCAGCCGTCGAACATCGTGTTGAGCAGGCCCGTCCCGCGCGTCGCCGTCAGGAACTCGCCCCGGAAGCCGATGAGCCCGCGCGACGGCACGCGGAACTCCAGGCGCGCGCGCCCGAAGCCGGGGTTCGTCATCTTCACCATCCGGCCGCGCCGCGTGCCCAGGCGCTCGGTCACGACGCCCACGTAGGTGTCCGGCACGTCCACGACCACGAGCTCGACCGGCTCCATGACCTCGCCGTCGATCTCGCGCGTGACCACCTCGGGGTTCGAGAGCTGCATCTCGTAGCCCTCGCGCCGCATCGTCTCGACCAGGATCGCGAGCTGGAGCTCGCCGCGGCCGAGCACGACGAACGTGTCCGGCACCTCGGTCGGCTCCACCCGGATCGCGAGGTTCTTCATCGCCTCGCGCTCGAGCCGCTCCTTCAGGTGACGGCTCGTGAGGAACTTCGACTGCTTGCTCTTGCCGGCGAACGTCGACGTGTTCACGCCGATCTTCATCTTGATCGTCGGCTCCTCGACGACGATCCGGGGCAGCGCCTCGGGGGTCGACGGATCGGTGATCGTGTCGCCGATCGTGACCGACTCGAGCCCCGCGATCGCCACCACCTCGCCCGCGGCGGCGCTCTCGACCGGGACGCGCTTGAGCCCCTCGTAGGCGTAGAGCACCTTCACGTAGCCGCGCGACGGCCCCGCCTCGCCGAGGAGCGTGACGTCGGCGCCGGAGCGGGCGGTGCCCCGCATCACGCGGCCGACCGCGATCCGCCCCACGTACTCGTCGTGCGTCGTGTTGCAGACGATGACCTGGAGCGGCCCCTCGGGGTCGCCGGACGGCCCGGGGATCCGCTCGAGGATGGTCTCGAAGAGCGGCTCGAGGTCCTTGGCCTCGTGCTCGAGCTCGCGCTTGGCCTGGCCGAGCTTCCCGATCGCGTAGAGCGTCGCGAAGTCCATCTGCGCGTCGCTCGCCTCGAGGTCGCAGAAGAGGTCGAACACCTCGGAGAGCACCTCGTGGGCGCGCGCGTCGCTGCGGTCGATCTTGTTGATGACGACGATGACCGGGAAGCCGCGCTGGAGGCACTTCGACAGCACGAACCGGGTCTGCGGCAGCGGGCCCTCGGCGGCGTCGACGAGGAGCAGCGCCCCGTCGGCCATCATCAGCGTGCGCTCGACCTCCCCGCCGAAGTCGGAGTGGCCGGGCGTGTCGACGACGTTGATCTTGATCCCGCGGTACCGGACGCTGGTGTTCTTCGCGAGGATGGTGATGCCGCGCTCCCGCTCGAGGTCGTTCGAGTCCATGACCCGCTCGGCCACGACCTCGTTCTCTCGGAAGGCGCCCGACTGGCGCAGCATGTGATCGACGAGCGTGGTCTTCCCGTGGTCGACGTGGGCGACGATGGCGATGTTGCGAAGGTCTTTACGCGGCATATACGGCGGCGGCCGTGTAGCACGCGGCACACGGAGGAGCGAGCCCATCCTGCACGAGCTCGATCGTCCGGCCGGGGATGCGGCTTGGACGCGCGCCGGGCGCGGCGGTAAAATCCCTCGCGATGTTGCCCACGGGAAAGCTTGCCCCGCCGAGCGAGACGCGGCGGCATCGCCGCCGCCCGTCGCCGATCCATTTCCCTGACGAGGCGGAAGTGCCCGAGACCAAGCGCCACCTCGAGCTGAGAACGCTGCTCTACCTGGTGCTCAAGCGCTTCGCGGACCGCCACAGCATCGGGAGCGACCAGTTCGTGTACTGGCACGCGTCCGATCCGTCGCGCTGCGTGGCGCCGGACGCGTTCGTGCGCCTCGGGACGCCGGACACGCCGTTCCGGTCGTGGAAGACGTGGGAGCGCGGCGCCCCGGAGCTCGCCGTGGAGATCGTCAGCGACAGCGACGCGGAGCCGGCGCCGTGGGCGGAGAAGCTCGCGCGGTACCACGAGCTCGGCGTCGTCGAGCTCGTGCGCTTCGATCCGGCGGCGGAGGAAGGGGAGCGGCTGCGGGTCTGGGATCGGGTCGACGGCGACCTGGTCGAGCGTGACGTGGAGGGAGATCGCGCGGCGTGCGACGCGCTGGGCCTGTACTGGGTCGTGGCGCCCGCGGAGGGCCAGCCCGTCGCCCTGCGCCTGGCCCGCGACGCGGCCGGCCGCGAGCTGCTGCCGACGCCGAGCGAGAGCGCCAGGGCGGAGGCCGAGGCGCGCCGGGCGGAGGCCGAGGCGCGCAGGGCGGCCGAGCGCCGCATCGCCGAGCTGGAGGCCGAGCTGCGCCGGCGAGGCGGAGGCTGACGCGGCGCGGGCCGCCGGGGATCCTGAAGAGTAGCCCTTCGCCGAGAGCCCTTCGCCAACGGGGCCAGCGGACGACCGGCGCCGAGCTCCGCCAGCGGACGACCGGCGCCGAGCTCCGCCAGCGGACGACCGGCGCCGAGCTCCCACGAGGCGGTTGACAGACGAGCGAGCGCCGCCCTAGGGTGCGCGCCGTGCTGGTGCCTGGGCGCTCGCCCAGGCTGACTAGGGAACCCGGTGAGATTCCGGGGCTGCCCCGCAGCGGTAAGCGAGAACGACCTCCACGACACGCACTGGCCCGTCGAGGGCTGGGAAGCGGTGGACAGTAGGAAGCCGGCCAGGCCGGAGCGCTCGCAAGCCCGAAGACCTGCCAGCATCCGGCGGCAGGAGACATCTGGCGCCGGTTCGACCTGGGAGCCTCGAGGGAGGCGGTCCGGTCCGAGCCGCCGCAGCTCCCCTGCGCACGTCCCGGATTCCGTCCTGCCCCCCGCGTTGCCTCTCGGTCGCCCGCGGGGGCGAGAGGTCGGTCCGGCGCATGGCGCCGTAGCCAGCTTTTCCTCCTCGCGAGCGCGATGCGAGCGGTCCAGCGCCGCTCCGGACGATGGCAGCGAAGGAGGACACGCGTGCTGCGCGAGACGATCACGAGAGGCCCTGGGCGCCGGATTCCGCTCCCCGGGCTCGCCGTTCTATCCACCGTGCTGGCCATCGCGCGCCTCGCGCGCGCCGAGGCGCCCGCGGGCGGCGCGGCGGCCACGGACGACGGCGGCGCGCTCGAGGTCACCGTCCGCGCGGAGAGGCCAGGCGGCGAGGCTGCGTCGCGCGTCTCCGTCGGACACCGCGAGCTCGAGCTCAGGCCGAGGCTCCGGCCAGGCGACATCGTCGAGGCGGTGCCAGGGCTCTTCGCCGTGCAGCACGCGGGTGGCGGCAAGGCGAACCAGTATTTTCTCCGCGGCTTCGACGCGGATCACGGGACGGACGTCGCGTTCTTCGTCGACGGCGTCCCCGTCAACCTGGTCAGCCACGGCCATGGACACGGGTTCACCGATCTCTATTTCCTGATCCCGGAGCTCGTGACCGGGATCGACGGGTACAAGGGCCCTTATTACGCGGGAATCGGCGATTTTGGCACGGCGGGCGCCGTCAATTTTCGGTTCGCGGAGAAGCTCGAGGAGAGCCATGCGCAGCTCAGCCTGGGCCAGCACGGGATCCTGCGCGGCCTCGTGATCGAGTCGCCGGAGCTCGGCGACGACCTCCGCGCGGTGGCCGCGGCGGAGCTCTACCGGAACGACGGGCCCTTCCTCAGCCCGGAGCGGCTCGGGCGCTTCAACGTGTTCCTCCGGGCGACGCACGACGTCGGCCGCGCCGGCAAGATCCAGGCGACCTGGATGTCCTATGGATCGACCTGGTACGGCTCCGGCCAGATCCCGGCGCGCGCCGTGTGCGGCGAGGGCGAGCAGGACAGCGGGAACCCTCCGCCGTCGACCTATGGGCAGCCGTGCATCGATCGCTTCGGCTCCATCGATCCGACCGAGGGCGGGGCGACCGAGCGGCACATGGCGTCCGTGGCGTACACGACGGCGTGGGGCGGGACCGATTTCCATGCGATGGCCTACGGCGCTCGCTATCGCTTCACGCTGTACTCCAACTTCACCTTCTTCAGCGAGGACCCGGTCCACGGCGACCAGATCGAGCAGAACGACGATCGCGTCGTCGGCGGCGCCGAGCTCCGGTTCCGCAGGCATTACGAGCACGGCGGGGCGAAGTTCACCACGTCGGTCGGCGCGCAGGTCCGCGCCGACGAGATCGACAAGTCGCTCCACCATGACGTGGCGCGCGAGCGGCTGGAGGAGCGGGACAGGGCCCACATCGACGAGAGCCAGATCGGCGTTTATGTCGAGCAGGACGCGCGGCTCCTGCGCTGGCTCCGCCTCGTGCTCGGGGCGCGCGGGCAGTGGATCGGCGTCCACGTCGATGATCCGCGCGAGGATCTCGGGCGGACCGGGGACAGGTCGAGCGGTTTCCGGGGCGAGATGCAGATCTTGCCGAAGCTCATGGCGATCGTCTCGCCCGTCGAGGCGCTCGACCTGTTCGCGGACTTCGGGCGGGGCTTTCACTCGAACGACGCGCGGGGCGCGGTGCGGGGCGAGGGCGCGGCGACGCTCATCACCCCCGCGACGGGCTACGAGGTGGGCGCGAGGGTCACCCCCTTTCGCGGCCTGACGCTGAGCGCCGCGGGGTTCCTCCTCGATCTGGACTCGGAGCTGGTCTGGAGCGGCGACGCCGGGGTGACCGAGGCGTCGGGGCAGACGCGGCGCTACGGGATCGAGGTGAGCGGGCGTTACCGGCTCGGGAGCTGGCTCTTCGCCGACGCCGACGCGACCTTCACCCGGGCGCGGTTCCGCGCGAACGCCGGCAACGGCAATGCGGTCGCCCTCGCCCCGACCCGGACGTTGACCGCGGGGATCGGCGTGCGCCCGACGATCGGGGCGTTCACCCCGTTCGGGGCGCTGCGGGTCAAGGCGATCGCCGCGCGGCCCGCGACCGAGGACGAGGCGCTGACCGCCGAGGGGTTCACGGTCGTGGACGCCAGCGCGGGGCTCCGGTGGAGGAACGTCGAGGCGGCCGTGGACGTCCAGAACCTGTTCGACGCGACGTGGCGCGAGGTGCAGTTCGCGAGCGAGTCGAGGCTGCCGTACGAGCCGGCCGCGGTCACCGGGATCCATTACTCTCCGGGGTGGCCGTTCACGGCGATCGGGCGGGCGACGCTGTACTGGGAGTGAGCGCGGCGGCGGTGCTCGAGGCGGCGGAGGTGGGCGCGATCGCGGCGGGCGTTTTCCGTCTCCCGCGTCCCGTCTTCCGTCTTCCGTCTTCCGTCTCTCGTCTCTCGTCTCTCGTCTCTCGTCTCTCGTCTCTCGTCTCTCGTCTCTCGTCTCTCGTCTCTCGTCTCTCGTCTCTCGTCTCTCGTCTTCCGTCTCTCGTCTTCCGTCTTCCGTCTTCCGTCTTCCGCGTCCCCTCCCCGTCCTCGTGCGCGTGCGCGTGCGCGTGCGCGTGCGCGACTGTGCCGCCATACGCTCACCCGCGACACATTCTCGTGAGCATGGCGACAATTCGAGCCAGCAAGGTCTTCGCGTCTTCCGCATCAGCAGACGGCATAAAGCCTGCCACACGGCAGACGTCTAACAGTGAGCCGCATTCCATCGCAGAGCCACGGGCGATTGCGTAGAAGCGTGCTCGATCTGCGATCGCCGGTTTTCCCGAGCCTTCTGCGATGTTGAGTGGAACTGACATGGCTGCGCGTTTGAGTTGATCGCGAAGCTCCCGCTCTCCCCGAGGAAGACGCGCGACCAGACGAAGCGCAAGAGTAAGGAACTCAATAGAGCAGTGATAGACGTCCAGGTTTTCATGGTCGAGGAGAGCCATGCTTTTGAAGTCGTCGCAGGAGCGGGCTCAATTGCGTAGAAGGGGATGACTCCGGGCTGAAAGGGGTCGAACCGGAGCGCGAACGCGCACGCGCACGCGCACGAGGACGGGGAGGGGACGCGGAAGACGGAAGACGGGAGACGGGAGACGGGAGACGGGAGAGATGAAGACCACCGACGTGGCGTCAGTTTGAGAGATGCACCCCAAAGCGCATGCACGCCTGCGCCGAGATGGCGCGCGTCGTGCGCCCAGGCGGTCCGCTCCTCCTCGCCTTCCACGTGTCCGCGCCGGAGTTCCTCGCGGGCAGCACGCGGCACCTGGACGAAAGGTGGGACCATCGCGTGTCGCTGGCCGGTCACTTCCTCCGATCCCGACGAGGTCGGCGCCGAGCTCGCGCGCGCGGGCTTCGACACCACCGCGCGCCTCGATCGTGGACCCAGCACGCCGCGGGAGCTCCCGAGCCGGCGCTGTTACCTGCTCGCGGTGCGCCACCATGGCGTAGCCCCGTGAATCATCCAGGAGACGCTGGCCGCATCGAGCACGATCTGTGCCGCCATCGCCACGATCTGTGCCACAGCAGGGGGGTCGGACACTGGCTCAACCGCAATGCATTGCGACACACCGGGGTCCGGAACCCCCTGAGACGCTCCGTGGAGCGTCCTTTGTGGGTTAAATTGTGCTAAAATCCGCTCCTCATCTCGGATTTTTGTGCCACTGACCCCCCGAACGCGTTGCACGTTGTGCCAGATGGGGGGTCGAGACCCCTTCCGAGCGCAACGCAGAGCGCCCGCTGGGGGTCGAGACCCCCTCCCGAGCGCGACGCAGAGCGCCGGGTGGGGGTCGAGACCTCTCCCGAGCGCAACGCAGAGCGCCCGGCGTGGCTCGCGGCCAGACCCGGCGGCGAGGTCCGCTACCAGGGCAGGGTGCTCTCGGCCGGCGAGGACTGCCTGCGGGCGCACCTCCTCGTCGACGCCGACTCCCTCCTCGAGGAGGTCGTCGAGGGCCGGAAGGCCCTCGCCGGCGTGCGCCTCGACGGCCGGCGATACGTCACGGCGCGCGCAGGTGGTGCTTGACCGCCTCCGTGAGCCAGTCCCACTCCGGCGCTCGCCCCGAAGAGGCGGGCTCTCCGTTCATGATCGCGACGAGCTCCCAGTAGCGCGACGCGCGCGGATCGTGCCTGTTGAACCGATCGCGCAGCGACGCGCGGAACGCCCCGTCGGCCGGCTTGCCGGACGCCGCGGCGAACCCCGAGACGAAGCCCTCGACGATCCGCGCGGCCTCGGCCGACGACGGCGCGACGCCGCGAGCCCGGGCGTCGCGCGCGGCGCGGGCCGCCTCGTCGCTCGCGCGCTTGTAGGCCGCGACATCGAAGCCGCCGCCCCACGTGTCCGCCGCGTCCGCGCGCATGTTCTCGAGGAACGTCGGGTCCGAAAGGATCCCGGCGAGCTCGATCCACGCGTCGAGCTGCGCGGGCGTGGGCTCGTCCGGCAGCCTCGGCGTGCTCGCCTCGATCATCCCGCGCAGCCACTGCGCGTCGATGGGGATCCCCTCGGAGACGCGCTCGAAGAAGCGCTCGATGGTGGCTCTCCTCTCCTCGTTCGATAGCCTGGTCACGGTGCATAACCTCCTGATGTCCTGCTCGGTGGGCTCCGAGCGCAGCGCGGCGCGGAGCGCGGCGGCCACCTGGTGCAACGCGGTGATCTGCGCCTCCACCGCGGTGAGCCGCAGCCGGAGCGCGTCGCTGAGCGACATGTCGCGGCCGAGCACCGCCCGGATCGTCTGCAGCCCCAGCCCTGCCTCGCGCAGGGTGCGGATCAGATCGAGCCGGACGACGTCCCGCTCGGCGTAGAGCCGGTAGCCGCTCCGCGATCGCCCCGACGGGGGCAGGAGCCCCTCGTCGGAGTAGAAGCGGAGCGTCTTGACCGGAACTCCCGTCCGTCGCGACAGCGCGCCGATGGTGAGCCGCTCCTTTGCCACGCCGACACCCTGAGGTCTCCAGCAGCTGGAGAGTCAAACGCCGCCGCGCAGGATAGTCCGCCGGCGCCGCCCTGGGGCGCGCTGCCGCCGCCCGGCGCGCTGCCGCCCGGCGCGCTGCCGCCGCCCGGCGCGCTGCCGCCGCGGCGCGCTGCCGCCGCCCGGCGCTGCCGCCGCCCGGCGCGCTGCCGCCGTTCCGCTGCCGTGGCCGCCCGGCGCGCCGCTGCGCGCCGTTGCGATGGGGCGCGCCCTGGGCTTCCATGCCGCCCGGTCCCGTGACGACGCCACTCCTCCAGCTGCTCCGCGCCCCGCGTGTCCGCGCGGAGCTCGTCGCGAGCGGCTGGGAGCTGTTCTCGGCGCTCCTGTTCCTCTCCGCGGTCGTCCCCGCGGCCCTGGCCACGCCGTGGCCGGCCGCCATCCTGCTCGCCTCGATGGCGCTCTCGACCTCGCTCTCGGGCGTGCTCGCCCGGCGCGGCGATCGCGGCTTCGCCATCGCCGCGGCGATCCGCACCCTCTCCTGGCCGCTCGCGGTCTCGCCCCTCGCCGCGCGCGGCGCCGCCGCCGCCGCGATCCCGTCGTGGCCGGGCGCGCTCGGGATCCCCAAGGCGCACGAGAGCCCGTCGTGGCTCGGGCTCCTGGTCGCCGCCGTCGCCTTCGGCGTCATGGCCGGCGGTATGCGCCGCGCCATCTACCGCGGCCTGCTCGGCCAGGACGCCGCCGAGGGCGGCGCCCCCTCCGCCGCCTCGGCGCGCGCGCTCGCCGCGACGCTCAGATCGCGGCTCGCCGAGTCGGCCACCGCCGCCGGCATCGTCGGCGGTCACGTCATGCTGCTCTTCAGCGTCGCGTTCCTCCGCACGCAGAGCCACATCGTGTTCCAGGCGTGGTTCAAGGTCGTGCCGCTCCTCGCGCTCGCCGGCACCCTCGGCTTCACCCTCGCGGTGCGCCCCGCCACGCGCGCCATCGTCGCCGCGCTCCTCGCCGGCCCCTCCGGCGACCCCGCGCTGCTCGCCCGCGGCCTCGCGCGCGCCGAGCGCCTCCCCGGCGTCCTCGCCTCCCTCAACTTCGCGCTGTGGCTCGGGTGCACCGCGATCGGCATCGCCTACGTGCGCCCCGGGCCCCACGCGCACGCCGCGGCCTCCTTCAGCGTCGCCGACGCGATCATGCAGCTCGGCTTCGGCGCGCTCTTCGCCTTCGGCGTCTCGTTCTACCAGCGCGCGTGGCACAAGGACTCGGTCGCCCGCGTCATCGACCTCCTGCGCGCGTGGACCGGGGCGCCCGCCCGCGGCGGCGCGCCCCCGACGCCCCTCCGGCGCCGCATGCTCCGCGACTTCGGGCTGCCGCTCCTCTTCACGGGGCTCCTCTCGCTCTTCTCCGCCATCGCCCTCTACCGCGCGCTCGCGACCGGCTCGTCCCTCAACGAGGACTTCAACGCCATCACCGCGCTGTTCGCCTCGTTCTCCCTCCTCGTGCTCGCCGCGCTCGGCGTGGTCGCGCGGGCGGCGCGCGAGCTGTCGCGCCCCATGGCCCAGCTCGCGCGCGCCGCCGACGAGGTCGCCCGCGGCAAGCTCGACGCCGTGGTGCCGCGGCTGTCCGGGCCGACCGAGGTCGTGGGGCTCGGCGAGAGCGTCGAGCGCATGCGGCAGGCGCTGTCCCGGACCATCGCCGAGCTCGAGCGCGAGCGCGCCGGCCTCGAGGAGAACGTGACCGCGCGCACCGCGGAGCTCACCGGCGCGCTCTCCGAGCTCCGGCGCACCCAGGCCGCGCTCATCCAGGGCGAGCGGCTCGCCTCGATCGGCGTGCTCGTCGCCGGCGTGGCGCACGAGATCTACAACCCCCTGAACGCCATCGCCGGCGCGGCCCAGCCGATCGAGGAGCTCGCCGCGGAGCTGCGCGCCGTCCTCGACGCGTACCGGGCGGCCGAGCGCGAGCTGCCGGAGGAGCGCCGCCGCGCGCTCGAGGCGCTCCGCGAGCGGCTCCAGACCGAGGCGGCGCTCGAGGACCTGGTCGGCATCTCGACCGTCGTCCACCGCGCGGTCGCGCGCAGCGTGCGCATCGTCACCAACCTGAAGAGCTTCTCGCGCGCCCCGGGCGAGCCGCTGCCCGTCGATCTGCACGCGGGGCTCGAGGAGACGCTGGTCCTGCTCGGCCCGCGGCTCCGGCAGGCGGACATCGAGGTGGTCAAGCGCTACGGCGAGCTGCCGCCCATCACGTGCCAGGGCGGCGAGATCAACCAGGTGTTCATGAACCTCCTCGTCAACGCGATCCAGGCGCTGGAGGAGATGCGCGCCGCCGCGGCCCGGAGCGGCGCGGGCGGCGACGGGGAGGGGGCCGCGGGGGAGGGGATCGCGGGGGAGGGGATCGCGGCGGGCGGCGCCGCGGTCGAGGGGGCACCCGCGGCGCGGGCGATCCGCATCGAGACCTGGGTCGAGGAGGACATGGCGGCCGTCGCCATCGCCGACAGCGGCCCGGGCGTGCCGGCCGATCTCGCGCAGCGCATCTTCGACCCGTTCTTCACGACGAAGCCGCGCGGGCAGGGCACCGGCCTCGGGCTCTCGATCTCGACGGACATCGTCCGGCGGCACGGCGGCTCGCTCACCCTCGCCCCCGCGGCCCAGGGATCGCCCCGCCGCGCGCCGGCCGGCGCGCGCTTCGTGTGCCGCTTGCCCCTCGATCCTCGCCCGAGGAGCTCCCGCCCGCAAGCCGATGCGCCGGCGCCGGCGCGGCCGGCCGGCGCCTGAGCGGGCGCGCGATCGGCGCCGGTCTCCCACCCCGCCCCCACGCGGAGCGCGTCGCACATTCCTCGTCGAGCCGATCGCGGCCCCGTAGACCGGCTGTATCAAAACGGATACCTTCGGCTGGCGATCCGACTCACCGCACAGCGCAATAAGGCCCTTTGAGACAAGCGAAACGCTCTTTCGGGGAGCGCTGAGGAGAAACGAAGGCACCATGGAGCGCGCGATTCAGCGACCGGCAGGTCCCAAGGCTTCGAGCGCCGATCCGTTGATCGGCAAGGTCGTGGCCGGCCGGTACCGGCTCGAGGCACGGCTTGGCGAAGGCGGCATGGGCGTCGTGTACCGCGCCCGTCACGTGCTGATCGACCGCGTCGTCGCCCTGAAGCTCATCCGGCCCGATCTCCGCGGAGAGACCCACCTCCGCGCGTGGATGCTGCGCGAGGCACGCGCCGCGAACCGCGTTGATCACGCCCACATCATCGATATCCACGACATCGGCGAGACCGAGGAGGGCGAGCTGTACCTCGTCATGGAGTACCTCGTGGGCACGCCGCTCTCGGCGGAGCTCGCGCGCGGCCCCATGCCGATCGCGCGCTCGGTCGACATCCTCGAGCAGATGTGCGCCGCGCTCGCCCGCGCCCACGACCTCGGCGTCGTGCACCGCGACCTGAAGAGCGACAACATCCTGCTCACCCAGCGCGGCGGCCGGAAGGACTTCGTGAAGATCCTCGACTTCGGCCTCGCCGCCATCGCGCGCGACCCGCGGCTCGCCCCGAAGGGCGCCGTCTTCGGGACGCCCGAGTACATGTCGCCCGAGCAGGCCCGCGGCGAGGAGGCCACCGCGCAGTCCGATCTCTACGCGCTCGGCGTGCTCTTCTTCGAGATGCTCACCGGGCAGCTCCCCTTCCGCGCCAACGATCGCGACACCCTCCTCGAGATGCAGCGGACCCACGCGCCGCCGCGCCCCCGCGCGATCCGCCCCGACGCGCACGCGCAGGGCGAGGCGATCGTGCTGCGCCTGCTCGAGAAGGACATCCGCAAGCGCTACCGCGACGCCCACCACCTCCAGGAGGAGCTGAAGGCGCTCCAGCGCGGGCTCCCGGCCCACGCGTGGGAGACCGAGACGGGCGACGGCGTGCCCCTGCCGCCGCCGCCGCCGCCGCCGCAGAGCGCGGGCGTCATCGAGTGGGCGAGCCGCGCGGCGCTCTTCTCGCGCATGGTCTCGCGCGCCTACCCGTCCGGGCAGGTGCCGCAGGAGCTCCAGAACGGCCTCGCGCAGGCCTGGGATCTCGCCGCGCGCGCCAACCGGCTCGAGGGCGAGGTCGCGAGCCTCACCCGCAAGCTCGAGGCGCTCGAGCGCCGCGGCCGCGCGCTGCGCGCCGAGATCGGCCGCAAGGTCGAGGAGCTCGCGCACGAGGAGTCGCGCGTGATGCGCGAGGCGATGGCCGACGGCGAGGACGTCGAGAAGGTCCGCGTCGAGCTCACCGCCGCCGAGAAGCTCGCCCTGGCCGCGCGCCAGCTCGCCGACGCCGCCGCCCGCCAGGGCAGCCACGATCCGCTCGTCTACGAGCGCGCGGGCGCGGCCGCCGCGACCGCGCAGGCGAAGCGCGAGCAGCTCGGCCGCTACGAGCACAAGAAGAACGCGCGCGAGGCGAACGCGCGCGATCTGCGCCGCCAGATCGACGAGCTGCGCGCCCAGCTCGCCCGCTACGCCGAGGCCCTGGAGGAGGACCTCGCGCAGGGCCGCGAGCGGGTCGCGGCGCGCACGCGCGAGGGGCTCGCCTACGAGAAGTCGTTCAGCGAGGCGTCGAACCTCCTGCTCAGCCACCTGCGCAACAAGCCGGAGTGCCGGGATCTCGTGGCGGAGCTGCTCACCTCCCACGCCAGCCCCAACAACGCCGAGTCGGGCTCGGATCAGCGGCTGTCCGGTCAGGATCGGCGCATGAACGCGACCGAACGCAACTGAAACGCAACCGAGATCAGCGCAGCGCGACAAACCGCGTAAACGCGCGATATCACGCGTCCCGCCATCGCATCCTGCGAAATCTCCCTAAGCATTCTCCTGACAGCATGGGTGCTGACAGCGGCAGATGTCGTGTGGGCGTCTCACACCCTCTCGACGACGATTGTCATGCATGGTAGCTAGCGAACGCCACGGCGATCCCAGCGGGGGGGGCTCGCCCGGCAGCGCCGGGCTATTCCCGACACCCAACGGGCGTCGTGGGACGAGGCTGTGCTGAAGCGTCGGCGTTAGAGCAAGAATCCATCCGGCAGCGCGCCGGTTCCCTTCCCCTTTACGCAGGCGGCCAACCCCTCGGAACCACGAAGCCGCGGGCGGCGACGGCGCCACCCGCTGCCTCGGATCTTGCGATGGAGGCACACCGTCATGAACCTCATCCGGTCCCAAAGGGCCTGGCTCGCACCGCTGCTGGCCGGGCTCGCTGCGCTCGCCCTGCTGCTCAGCGGCGGGATCGCCAGCGCCAGTGAATCCGATCTCGTCCTCCCCGATCTCGGGAGCCAGTCCTTCGGCGGCGTCGACGGCCGCACGCTGCTCTTCGGCGGCATCGTCGTCTGCGCGCTCGGTCTCGCGTTCGGGGTCATCATCTTCTCGCAGCTGAACAAGCTCCCGGTCCACCGCGCGATGCGGGACATCTCGGAGCTCATCTACGAGACCTGCAAGACGTACCTGGCCACGCAGCTCAAGTTCATCCTGGTCCTGGAGGTCCTGATCGGCGCGGTCATGGTCCTCTACTTCGGGGTGCTGCGGCACATGGAGGCCACGAAGGTCCTGGTCATCCTGCTGAGCAGCCTGGTCGGCATCGCGGGCAGCTGCGGCGTCGCGTGGTTCGGCATGCGCATCAACACGTTCGCGAACTCGCGCGCCGCGTTCGCGAGCCTCAAGGGCAAGCCGTTCCCGACGTACGCCATCCCGCTCAAGGCCGGGATGAGCATCGGCGCCGTGCTCATCAGCACCGAGCTCATGCTCATGCTGATGATCCTGCTCTTCATCCCCGGCGACTACGCCGGCCCCTGCTTCATCGGCTTCGCCATCGGCGAGTCGCTCGGCGCCTCGGCGCTCCGCATCGCGGGCGGCATCTTCACGAAGATCGCGGACATCGGCTCCGATCTCATGAAGATCGTCTTCAACATCAAGGAGGACGACGCGCGCAACCCGGGCGTCATCGCCGACTGTACGGGCGACAACGCCGGCGACTCGGTCGGCCCGAGCGCCGACGGCTTCGAGACGTACGGCGTCACCGGCGTCGCGCTGATCGCCTTCATCCTCCTCGCCGTCCCCGACCCGGCCGTCCAGGTCCAGCTCCTCGTCTGGATCTTCGTGATGCGCATCGTGATGGTGCTCGCGAGCATCGGCTCGTACCTCCTCAACGAGGCGATCGCGAAGGCGTCCTACGGCGACGCCGACAAGATGAACTTCGAGACCCCGCTGACGCGCCTCGTCTGGCTGACCTCGATCGTGTCGGTCGCGCTCACGTACGCCGTCTCGGCGCTCATGATCCCGAACCTCGGGGGCGACTCGACGCTCTGGTGGAAGCTGTCGTCGATCATCACCTGCGGCACGCTGGCGGGCGCCATCATCCCGGAGGTGATCAAGGTCTTCACCTCGACCGAGTCGCGCCACGTGCGCGAGGTCGTCACCGCGTCGCGCGAGGGCGGCGCCTCGCTGAACGTGCTCTCGGGCCTGACCGCCGGCAACTTCAGCGCGTACTGGATGGGCATCGTCCTCGTCGTGCTGATGGGCACCTCGTACCTCATCGCGGCCCAGGGCCTCGAGGGGCTGATGATGGCCGAGAGCGTCTTCGCGTTCGGCCTCGTGGCGTTCGGCTTCCTCGGCATGGGCCCGGTGACCATCGCGGTCGACTCCTACGGCCCGGTGACGGACAACGCGCAGTCGGTCTACGAGCTGTCGCTCATCGAGAACGTGCCCGACGTCGAGGCCGAGCTGAAGAAGGACTTCGGCTTCACGCCGAACTTCGACAAGGCCAAGCACTTCCTCGAGGAGAACGACGGGGCGGGCAACACCTTCAAGGCCACGGCCAAGCCGGTGCTCATCGGCACGGCCGTCGTCGGCGCGACGACGCTCATCTTCTCGATCATCGTCGTGCTCACGGCCAGGCTGACGGCGAACGTGGACAAGCTGTCGCTGCTCCACCCGCCGTTCCTGCTCGGCCTGGTGACGGGCGGCGCGGTCATCTACTGGTTCACCGGCGCGTCCACCCAGGCGGTCTCGACGGGCGCCTACCGCGCGGTCGAGTTCATCCGGGCCAACATCCGGCTCGAGGGCGTGGAGAAGGCCTCGATCGCCGACAGCAAGAAGGTGGTCGAGATCTGTACGCAGTACGCGCAGCGGGGGATGTTCAACATCTTCCTCGGGGTCTTCTTCTCGACCCTGGCCTTCGCGTGCCTCGAGCCGTTCTTCTTCATCGGCTACCTCATCAGCATCGCGCTCTTCGGGCTCTACCAGGCGATCTTCATGGCGAACGCCGGCGGCGCCTGGGACAACGCGAAGAAGCTCGTCGAGGTCGAGCTGAAGGAGAAGGGCACGCCGCTCCACGCGGCGACGGTCGTCGGCGACACCGTGGGCGACCCCTTCAAGGACACCTCGTCCGTGGCGATGAACCCGATCATCAAGTTCACGACCCTGTTCGGCCTCCTCGCGGTCGAGCTGGCGATCGAGATCGACCGCACGACGAGCGTGACGCTCGCGGCCATCTTCTTCGTGCTCTCGACGGTGTTCGTGTACCGCTCGTTCTACGGGATGCGCATCACGTCGAACGAGAAGCGCGAGGCCCCGGTGGGCGTGAAGGCCCCGGCCTGAGCCGTGGCGGCTCGCCCCGTCCGCGCGGAGCCCGCGCGGACGGGGGCGGGAGGCCTTGCGCCCCGCGCGCTTGCACTATAGTGAGCCCTCATGCGAGCGCTCTGCCCTGCCTGCGGCTTCCACCACGAGGTGGTCCGGGTCCTCGACGACGGACGCGGCGACCAGCGGAAGGACGTGTATCAGGTCGCGCCGCTCGTCAGCTGCGATCGCACCTGGATCTCCGACGCGGAGCTGCTCGAGGCGCAGGCGCGCTTCGGCCAGGAGGCCGTCCTGCCCGACGAGGACGAGTAGCGCGCCGCGCGGCCTCGTGGTCGTGCCCACGCGCTCGTCGTGATCGCGTAACAAGGGCGCGGCGCGCTCGGGATCCGCGCGCTCCTGTCAACAACTCGTCGCGCTCGTCGCATCGGGCCGCCATCGTCACGGGGCATCGTCCCCGGCCATCACCCCCGCGGAGAGGATGGCAGTGATGATGAATCGAACCTTGCGAACGGCGTTTCTTCTGGTGCTTGCGGGCGGCCTCGCCGCGATGGGGAGCGGCTGCGGCGAGGACGGCGCCCCGGGAACGCCGGGCAACGATGGCGCCCCGGGCGAGGACGGGGCGCCCGGCAAGGACGGGGCGCCCGGCAAGGACGGGGCGCCCGGCAAGGACGGCGAGGATGGCGCCCCTGGCGAGGACGGCGAGGACGGCGCCCCCGGCAAGGACGGCGAGGACGGCGCGCCCGGCGAGGTCGGCGCGCAGGGGCCGAAGGGCGATCCCGGCGATCCCGGCGAGGACGCGCCGGTGTGGACCCACGCGGCGAACCTCGCGGACTACGTGAAGGAGCGGGTCGAGATGTTCGCGGCCGGCGCCCTGCCCGCGGGCGAGCAGTTCCCGCTCCGCGCGGCCGCGACCGACACCATCCGGACGCTCGCGGGCGTGAGCTCCGACGTGCTGGTGAGCTGGCTCGATCCGCTGACCTTCGACACCGGGAAGGACGCGCCCCGCTTCGGCGCCAACAACGATTACATCGCCTACTTCGGCGAAGGCTGGGACGC
The DNA here is from genome assembly GCF_051369805.1 of Sorangium sp. So ce1036. NCBI lineage: Bacteria > Pseudomonadati > Myxococcota > Polyangiales > Polyangiaceae > Sorangium > Sorangium sp. So ce1036. The sequence goes on along the minus strand of NZ_JBBMOX010000001.1, from coordinate 8,462,189 downwards.
CGAGGAGGGCAATCCGCCGCTGTGGAACGGCTCGGGCACCGCGGGCTGGCTCTGGGTCAATCACGAGTACGTCTCCGGGGGCAGCCCGCGGCTCACGGCCGCGCCGACCGGGCAGCACCTCACGCTGGCGCGCCACCTGCGCGCGATCGGCGTGCTCACGAACGACGTCGAGTCGAACGTCTGGTCGCAGGAGGACATCGACACCTACATTCGCTGGGAGAAGCGGCAGGTCGGCGGCTCGTGGCTCCGGGCCGTGCAGGACCCGGCGACCGGCGCGTGGGCCATCGATCGGAGCGCGCGCGCCGTCCGCTACGACGCGACGAGCCGCACGCGGGTCCGGGTCGCGGGGCAGGGGCTCTCCGGCCCGGCGAGGGATGACGCGACCGGCGAGGCGCTCCCGGAGGGGGTCGTGGCCGGCATCATGGGCGACTGCGCCGGCGGGCAGACGCCGTGGGGGACGGTGATCAGCGCCGAGGAGAACGTGCAGGACTACTACGGCGACCTGGAGGCGAGCTGGTCGAGCGACCAGAAGTTCCTCACCGGCCGGGGCTTCGATCCGGGCGCGCCGGTGAGCCCGGTCGTCGAGGCGAGCACCTCGGCGGAGTTCGGGCGCATCTCCGACGTGAACGGCCGGCAGCCCCGCGACCACTACGGGTACCTCACCGAGCTCGACCCCGGCCAGCCCGCGGGCGAGTTCGAGGGCGCGACGGCGGCGGGCACGGGCCACCTGAAGCTCGGCTTCATGGGCCGCGCGCGCTGGGAGGCGGCGACGTTCGCGGTCGATGGCGACTGGAAGCTCCTGCCGGACCAGCCGATCGTGATCTACGGCTCCGACGACCGCCGCGGCGGGCGCATCTACAAGTTCGTGACGGCCGGCGCGTACAAGGCCGGCATGACGCGGGCGGAGATCCGCGGGCTGCTCGACGCCGGCAAGCTCTACGCGGCGCACTTCGCCGGCCTCGACAACGCGACCGGCGACACCCTGGTCGCGACCGGGGCGGCGCCGACCGAGGCGGCTCCCGGCGCGGGCCAGTGGATCGAGCTCTCGGTGGACAGCGCCGCCGTGGCGCCGAACGCCGCGGCGCTCGGCGACGCGACCCGGACCGTCGGCGAGGCGCTGCGCGACCCGAGCTGGAACGGGATCGGCGGCTTCCCCTCGGACGACGACGTGCGCCGCGCGCTGTTCACGGCGAGCAACAAGGTCGGCGTCATGGAGCTGAACCGGCCCGAGGACATCGAGTGGAACCCGCGCGATCCGAGCGGGACGCCGCGCATCTACGTGACGTTCACGAACCACACGCGGCAGACGGCGCTCGATCAGGGCGGCGTGCTCTTCGATCCGGCGAGCCACGCGACGGCCTCGCCGCGGCGCGCGGACCAGGTGGGCTCGATCTTCGCCATGGAGGAGGCGGATCCCGAGCGGCCCGGGGCGTCGACCGAGTTCCGGTTCTTCGAGGTGTGGCACGGCTCGAAGGGCAGCGGCGACTTCGACGCGGCCTGCCCGGACAACCTGCTGCTCGATCGCGACGGCGGGGTGTGGTTCGGGACCGACGGCAATCTCGGGACGAACCCGCACGCCGACGCGTTCTACTACCTCGATCTCGACCCTGCCCACCGCGCGGGGGCGCCGGGCGTGACGCAGCCGAGCTTCGGGAAGGCGTTCCGCGTGGTGGCGATGCCGAGCGACGCGGAGGCGACCGGCCCGCAGTTCACCTCGGACATGGGCACGATCTTCATGGCCGTGCAGCACCCCGGGGAGGACGTGTACAGCACCTGGCCACGCCGCGACGGCGCGCTGTCGAGCGTGATCGCGCTCACCTTCCTGCCCGAGTGAGCCACGTGCGCGATCGAGGCTTTCGAGGTGGGCGCGGGCGCCGCGCGGGGCTGGGCTTCGCGGCGGCGGCGGCCGCCGCGCTGGCCGCGGGGTGCGGCGGGGAGGGGTACGATCCGCTCGCGACCGCGGCGGCGCGCGCGGGGCGGATGGGCAACCCGGAGGCCTCCATCCCGCCGATGTGTTACGCGACCACGGCGGGGGGCGCGAACGGCTGCTGGACGTGTCACACGACGGGGCGCGGCCCGAATGCGCTCGCGGATCACGAGCTCCAGCGCGCGTACAGCTTCTCGGACGCTGCGCGGAAGAACCCCTGGACCAACCTGCTCGAGGACCTCTCGGCGGCGGCGGCGCGGACGAGCGACGCCGAGATCCTCGAGTACATCCGGGAGGACAACTACGCTCCGTTGCGGAAGGCGCTCTCGGCGCGGCCGGGGTACCCGGGCTATGTGCCCGATCTCGATCTCGACGCCGGCTTCGACGAGGAGGGGTTTGCCCGCGACGGGAGCGGCTACCGGGCGGTGCGGTACAAGCCGTTCCCGGGGAGCTTCTGGCCCACGAACGGCAGCGCCGGCGACGTGTTCATCCGGTTGCCGGTCGCGTTCCGCGTCGGCGCGGACGGGGCGCCTTCGCGCGAGGTGTACAAGCTGAACCTCGCGCTGCTCGAGGCGGCGATCGCGTCCCCGTCGCCGCTGCCCAGGCAGGGGGAGGGGCCGGGCGCGGGGCTCTCGCTCGAGGGGGGGGCGGGGCGGGAGGTCGAGCCGGTGAGCGAGATCCTGGCCGGGGCCGATCTCGACGGCGACGGCGCGATCTCGGCCGCGGTGACGCGCATCCGTCGCTTGCCTGCGCGGTATGCGGGCGGGGCGGCGGGGGTCGTCGTGCGCTCGTGGGTTTACCCGCGGGGGACGGAGCTCTTGCACTCGGTGCGTTACCTCGACCCGGATCGCCCGTCGCTGCTCGCCGCGCGGATGAAGGAGCTGCGGTATGCGCGCAAGGTCGAGGAGCTGGACGACTGGGCGATCGCGCGCGCGCACGAGCTCGAGGCCGAGGAGAAGGACGAGGGCCAGCCGCCGGTCTACGCCGGCGCGCCCGAGGTCGGGTTGCGCAATGCGTTCGGGTGGCAGCTCCAGGCGTTCATCGAGGACGAGCGGGGTCGGCTCCGGCTGCAGACCGCGGAGGAGCATCGCGCCTGCATGGGTTGCCACAGCGCGGTGGGGGTCACGGTGGATCACACCTTCTCGCTGGCGCGCAAGGTGCCCGGCGCAGCCGGCTGGCGGCACCAGGACCTGCGCGGCATGCCGGACGTGCCGCAGGCCGGGCACGCCGAGCCGGAGGTCCTGACCTACCTTCGCCGCGCCCACGGGGGCGACGATTACCGCGCGAACGCGGAGATGCTCGCCCGGTTCTTCCCGGGAGGGGTGCTCGACGAGGAGGAGGTCCGGCGGGGCGCGCCCGGCGGCGACCGTGATCTCGCGTACCTCGTGGCGCCGTCGCGCGAGAGGGCGCTCCTGCTCGACAAGGCGTATCGCGCCCTGGTCCGGGCGCAGCGGTTCGAGGAGGGGAGGGAGTTCTCGCTCGGGCCGGCGAAGGGGATCCTGCGGGTCGTGGAGGAGGAGTCGACGGGGCTGGGGGAGGGGGAGAGAGTGTATCTCGATGGGAGGGTTCATCTCGCCTGGTGAAAGGGGGGGAGCTTTCCGGCTGCCGGCTTTCGTCGCCCGTCGCCCGTCTTCCCTCTCCCGTCTTTCCTCTCCCGTCTTCCCTCTCCCGTCTTCCCTCTCCCGTCTTCCCTCTCCCGTCTTTCCTCTCCCGTCTTCCGTCCTCGTCTGGCGTCCGCGTGCGCGTGCGCGTGCGCGTGCGCGTGTTCCGTCATCCTCTTCTTCATCCGTCCTCGTATTCGTGATCGTGTCGAGCACGCGGACGCGCACGGAATGAGCGCGCACGCGCACGCGCACGCGCACGAGGAGGAAGAGGGAAGAGGGAAGACGGGAGACGGGAGAGGGAAGACGGGAGACGGGAGAGGGAAGACGGGAGACGGGAGAGGGAAGACGGGAGACGGGAGAGGGAAGACGGGAGACGGGAGAGGGAAGACGGAAAGCGGACCACAGATACCGATGACGCAGGATGGAAGACGGTATGCCCCCGATGTCCCGCCCGCGCCTTGCAGCCTCATCACGACTCTCTCCCCCTCGCCCCCTCCTGCATCGATTTTCCGTAACCCCGGATGAGCCTTGCCCTCCCCCTCCCGCGAGCGCGCTCCCCCCCGCGCGCTATCGTGGCGCCCCTTCCCCGCCTCCCGATGCCCCCCTCGTCCCCCTCGCGCCCGCTCCCCCTTCACGACAGCGCCCCATCCGAGCTCCGCACGCTCGCGCGCCTCGCGCTGCCCATCGCCCTCGCGCAGGCGGGGCTCGTCGCGCTCTCGCTCGTCGACGTGGCGATCGTCGGTCGCGTCTCCGTCAACGAGCTCGCCTCCTGCGCCATGGGAAGAACGATCGTCCACACCTCCAATGCGCTGGGGGTGGGCATCGCGGCCGCGCTCGATCCGCTCGCGTCCCAGGCGATTGGCGCGGGCCGCCCAGGACAGGCGTGGGCGGCGCTGCGCTCGACCCTGAAGGCGGGCGTGCTCGTCAGCGTCGTCGCGTTCACGGCCGCGCTCGCGGCGACGGCCGCGCTCGCGCCCATGGGCGTCGATCCCGCGCTGGTCCCCGGCGTGCGCCGGTACATCCTCGGCCACGCGCTCTGGATCTTCCTGTGGCCAGCCTTTCTCGCCGGGAAGAGCTTTCTTCAAGCCCACGGCGCGACGCGCCCCGCGCTCCTCGCCGTGATCGCGGCCAACGCCGTCAACCTCGTCGCCTGCAACCTCCTGGTCCGCGGCGATGAGGCGCTCCGCTGGGTGGGCCTCCCGCCGCTCGGGCTGCCGCAGCTCGGCGCGCTCGGGGCCGGGCTCGCCGCGAGCGTGGCCAGCGTGGTGCTGTCGTCGAGCGTGCTCTGGTCCGCGCGACGCCGGCGCGCGGCCGCCCCGGAAGACCCGGTGCCGCTCGCGGCGGTTTACCGGCTCGGCGTCCCGATCGGGCTGCAGCTCCTCGCCGAGGTGGGCGTGTTCGGGCTGGCGGCGCTGCTCGCCGGCCGGCTCGGCGCGCCCGTGATCTCGGCGCACCAGATCGCGATCGGGCTCGCCGCGTTCACGTTCATGGGCGCGCTCGGCGTCGGCGGCGCCACCGCCGTCCGCGTGGGACACGCCGTCGGCGCAGGCCGGGCCCCCCTGCGCGCCGGCGTGCTCGGCCTCCTGCTCGGCGCCGCCCTCATGGGCGTGAGCGCCTCGGTGTACGCCTCGTTCCCCCGCCCCCTGCTCGGCGCCTTCACCCCGGACGCGGAGGTCATCGCCATCGGCGTCCCGCTGCTCCGCATCGCCGCCCTCTTCCAGCTCTTCGACGGCGTCCAGGCCGTCGCCGCCGGGGCGCTGCGCGGGGCGGGCGACGTGCGCTTCCCGTTCTGGGCCAACCTCGGGGCCCACTGGGCGTTCGGCCTGCCGCTCTCGATCGGCCTCGCGTTCGGGCTCGACCTCGGCGTCCGTGGCCTCTGGTTCGGCCTCACGGCGGGGCTCGTCGCCGTCGCGGTGGTGCTCACGACGCGCTTCGTCCGGCTGGCCCGCGCGCCGATCGCGCGGACGCTGCCGCGCAGCGGGTGACGCGCCCCCCGCGCGGCGCTCGGCGCGCCGAAGGAGGCCGGACCGAGCCAGGCAGCGCGCGGCTGCCTGGCCACGGGAGGCCTCGAGAGGCGCTCTCAGTCGAGGAACAGGCGCTGCCGGAGGACCCTGCCGCCCGAGAGGCGGACCGCGCCCTCGTCGGGCAGCGCCTCGCCCCGGAGCGGCCGCGATCCGGGCTGGCCGATCACGACCACGATCTCCCATGCGCCCGCCGCGACGCCCTGGAAGAGCGCCTCGCGCGTCCCGGAGATGCGCGCGCCGCCGTGGCCATCCAGATCGACCGCCACGGGCCAGGGGCGCGCGTTCCCGTCCCGCAGGAGGTAGGCCTTCACCTCCACCGGCGCGGGCACGCGGCCCTCGGGCGTCAGCGCGATCGTGAGCCGGGCGCCCCGGCCGACGCGGGGCTCGGTGGCCGACGCGGCGCCCGGCGCCCGCGGCGCGGGGCCGTCGCCGACCTGCATCGCGAGCGTGTAGCCGGGGAGCGGGGCGGCGCCCGGCGCGAACGGCGCAGGCCGCAGCGCGAGCAGCGACACGAGCGCGACCCCCACGACCCAGCCGGCCGCGGCGGCGATCGTCCCGGCCCGCACCCGCAGAGGGGGCCGCCGCGGGGCCAGCTCAGGGCACGACAGGCCCTCGCGCGCCGCCGCGGCGCCGGTCGGCCTCGCCGCCGCGGCGCCGGTCGGCCTCGCCGCCGCGGCGCCGGTCGGCCTCGCCGCCGCGGCGCCGGTCGGCCTCGCCGCGGTGGCGCCGGCCGCTGCCACGGCGTCCGGCGCTCGCTCGACGGGGCGCCCGGGCGCCTCGTCGGGGCGCGTGTCGCGAGGCGGCTCCGGGGCAGGGGGCGGCTCCGAGCCGTCGCCGATCGAGCGGCACACCGGCGCTTCCGTGTCGAGCGGCACGACGCTCGTCCCGTAGAGCGAGCCGGCGTCGGCGGCCGGCCGCCCGCCGTGGGCGATGGCCGGCTCCTCCGCGTCGATCTCCCATGCAGGGCGGCTCCGGACGCGGATCCCCGACCTCCGATCTTGCACAGGGCGCACCAGCGACGACGGCGGCGGCGCGTCCGCGCGCGCGTCGCGGAGCTGGGACGCGAGCCTCTCGGCGAGCCGGGCGCGGGTCTCGTCGTCGAGGGGCACCCTGGCCTCGCGCGGCTCCCGGACGGCGCGCGGGCGCGTCGCGAGGCCGTCACGCCCGCCCGGCTCGCTGTCCGGGAGCGCCTCGTCCGCGAGCTTCCGCCGGCGCGGATCGCCCGGCGGATCCTGCTGCGCGATGCGCCTCAGGACGCGCAACAGCTCGTCATCGTCCATCCGCCGCCCCCCGTGCCGAGCCGCGCCTCGCAGCGATCGACCTTCCGGCAGCGGCGCAGCGTCGCGCGGGCGACGCGAGGGGGCGACAGGGGAGGGAGCGCTCACCGAGCTTCCGGACATGCTGCCGTCCGCCTCGATTCGCTTCCTGGATCAGCGCGAGCGGGAGCTCAGGCATCTGATTCCCTTTCCCCGTGGATCGAAAGGCCCCAGTTTGCCATCGACGTTAGCCGGTCCGCGCGGCGGTCGTCAACGGAGCAGGCGCCAGGGCGCGGCTCACTTCTTCACGTTGGCGCTGCCCGCGTTGTCCGCGTTCGCAGCGTTGCTCGCGCCGTTCGCGCCGTTCGGGGTCCTTGTCAGAATTTGCACCTTGTCGCCGGCGATCTCCAGCACCGCGGGTTTTCCACCGTAATGAGACGCCATGCCGACGTCGATCCGCCAGACCTTCTCGCCGCAGGCCGAGGTGATTCCGTTCCTCTGGACCGTGTGGCCCACGACCATGCGCTTCGCCGACATCGCCGAAAGCACCTGGTCCAGCGCCCCGCAGGCGCTCGATCCCGGGCTCGGCGGCGGATCGCCCGAGTAGAGACGCGCCCATACCGGGCTGTCCTCGGCCGCGATCACGGTCGGCGGCGAGGAGGTCTTCCCTTCCATCCACGCGCGCACCTCGCGGTTGATCCGCGCCACGCCGTAGCGGACGTGCGACGGGAGGAGGCCGCCGTGCACGAAGACGGTGTCGCCGACCGTGATGATCACGTCGCGCTCCGCGAGCTTTCTGGCATACAGCCCGCCGGGCAAGAACGCGGCGGCGCGCGCCCGGGCGCGGGGCGGCACCGGCGAGGCGCGCAAGGCCGAGGTGTCGAGCCCGGGGGCGTCCTCGAAATCCCTGAATCCGCCCTCGGTGACGTAGCGGAAATCGAGCTGCACGTTCATGATCTCGTGGTTGCCGTTCAGCGCGTACACCGCGCCGCCGGCCGCGCGCGCCTCGACCGCGAGGCGGTCGAACAGGTCCACGATCGCCTGCTCGTCGTCGCCGCGATCGATCTCGTCGCCCGTCTGGACGAGCACGAGCTTGCCGCCGATCCAGCGATCCGCGTCGTCGATCACGCCCGCGATCCGCAGGGCCGCGCGCGTGGCCGCGAGGTCGCCGTGCACGTCGCCGATCGCCACCACGCGGTCGGCGGCGGGGCGGGCGTAGGACCGGTCCGTGTCGGGCGGCAGCGCGGCCGAGGCGGCGGTCGCCCTCGGGGGCGGCGCGGCGGTGGCAGGGGCGGGCGCCGAGCGGGGCGCCGTCGACGCGGGGCGGTCGGCGTCGCAGCCCGCGAGGAGCAGGGCTGCGAGCAGCGTGGAGCGGAGAGGTGCAGCGGACATCGGACGCGGGCCTCCGAGGGGAGGAGGGGGTGGCAAGGCGCGCGCCGTGGGCTCGGGCCGCGCGCCGCGGGATCAGGCCGGGAGCTTGGTCGACAGGAAGGACTTCAGCTTGATGAGGTTCTTCGCGTCCCGGCTGAACGCCGGGGCGGTATAGCTCGAGGCCCAGCCCGTGATCTCGTGCATGAACGACGCGCGGACCTGCTCGTCGCCCAGGATGTCGTCCACGGTGCGGCCGCGCGCGGCGCCCTTCTCCAGCGAGCGCACGTAGCTCTTGAGCCGCGCGTAGTCGCTGCCGAGCAGCTCCGCGATGAGCTCCGCGTCGCGCGCGAGCCGCGCCAGCGTGGGCGCCTGCTCGCGCAGCGCCGGGCTCTCGGCCGCCGCGAAGGCGGCGGCGACGCGCAGCACGAAGGCGTCGTCGAGGTAGCCGAGATCCTCGATGCCGTCCGGGATCAGATCGAGCGACTTGAACAGGTAATTGAGGCCGCCCGCGATCGCGCGGCGCGCGGCCTCGGGGCTGTCGGGCGAGGCGAGCAGCCCCGAGAGGTCGGAGGCGTCGGTGGCGAGGCTGCGCAGCCACTCGGGGAACGAATCGAGGCAGCGGTCGTCGAGCTGGGTCATGGGATCCTCCCGGCGGGAGAGGGAGGGTAGTCCGGGCGCCGCGGCGCCGTCCATGCAAACCGGGGCGCGCAGGGGCGGTGAGGGGATGCGCGGCCGCCCGGGGCGCTGCCGGTCGGATCCGTCGGAGAGCGCCGACCGTGGTTCGGGGGAGAGCCCGCACAGGAGCCCGCTCACTGCGTCTTTTTCATCTGCCTCGCGTGCTGCAAGCCGGGTGGCCTCCCGCGCAGGCAGCTCCAGATGGCCAGCTCGCCGATGCGCCGCTGCTCTGCCTCGTAGGCGTAGTCCACGTGGTATCGCGTCCGGGCCAGCAGCACGCGTCGCGCTCCATCCTTCGCCTTGGGGCGGTAGAGCTCCCCCCTTTCCGGCGCAGCCTTCAGCATGCGAAGCGCCGTGGCGAGCTCTTCCGCAAATCGCGGTGGCGCCGCCTCTCGGCTCTCGCGCCACCACGCATCGGCCGCCCGCGCCTGATCGGCCGAGCTCGCCAGGGACCGGATTGTCACCCACGCGCTCGCAGCTCAGCCATCGGCTCGTCCGCGTCGACGCCCCCGCCCGCGCTCGCAACCCCGCGGGCCCCTGGCTATCTCTGCGGCGGAGCCGCGCCCCCGGCCGCCGGCCGCCAGCCGAGGATGCGCAGCGCGTTCCTCGAGAAGATCTTCTCCACGTCCTCGCGCGCCATCCCGCGCCGCCGCAGGCGCGCGGCGAGCGCCGGCAGCGCCGACGCGTCCTCGAGCCCCTCCGGAGGGATGATGCCGCCGTCGAAATCCGAGCCGATCGCGACGTGATCGACGCCGGCCACCCGGACCAGGTGATCGACCTGCGCGACCACGTCGTCGAGGTCGGCCCTCGGCGTGCCGTTCACGAACGGCGCGTGGAAGTTGAGCCCCGCGACCCCGCCGGTCCGGCCGATGATCCGCAGCTGCTCGTCCGTCAGGTTGCGCGGCCGGTCGGCCACCGCGCGCGCGTTCGAGTGCGTCGCGACGATCGGCGCGCCGTGGGCGGCGGCGATCGGGACGAGATCCGCGAACGCGGCGTCCGAGAGGTGCGAGACGTCGATGAGCGCGCCCTGCGCATAGACGCGCTCGCAGAACCGCTTGCCGAGCTCGGTGAGCCCGAACGCCGCGGGCGCGCCCGTGGCCGACGACGACAGCCGCGTGTGCTTCGCGTGGTTCGGGCTGATGAGCCGCACGCCGCGCGCGATGAAGCGGTCGATCTGCGCGATGTCCGCCGCGAACGCGCCGGCCCCCTCGATCGACAGGAACGTGCTGATCTTCCCCGGCTCGGCCCGCCCCGCGCCGAGCGGCAGGAACACCGGGTTCGCGGCCACGATCGCCTCGATGGTGCCGAGGATCGCCTCGGCGTCCTCGATCTGCGGACCCCCGGCGCGCGCCCGGTCGGGCAGGTAGATCGGCAGCACGATGCCGAGGTAGTGGCCCGCGGCGAGCGCCTCCCTGCGGGCGTGGCCCTCGGCGAGGCGCGCGTCGCGCCCCTTGAAGTGGACCTGCCAGGGCACGTCGACGTGCAGGTCGACGACCTGCACCGGGAGCTCGCGGCCGCCGTCGCCGGGCGGGTCGCCGCGCGTCGGCCGCGGCGCGCCCAGCGCCCCGGCGGCGCACGTGACGGCGAGCAGCGCGCGGACACGACCCCCGGCGCTCATCCGCTCACCAGCACGCCGAGCGCGAAGCCGACGCCGAGGCAGACGAGGCCGATGACCGCCACGAGCCACCAGGCGGCGCCCTCCGGGGCCGCGACCTCCGCGGGGAGAGGCACCTCGACGACCCGCACGTCGTAGTGACCGCCCGTGAGCGTGGGCGTGCCCGCGGGCCGCTGCGCGCTGACGTGCGTCGGGCCGGCCGGCGCCGAGAAGGCCGCCGTGGGCGGGATCGAGGGGGTCGGCTGGGCGTTCGAGGGCGTCCTCGCCGCGGGGGGAGCGTCCGGCCACGGCACGCTCGCCATGCTCGCCGTCGAGCCCGAGGGCGCCTGCGGAAACGGCTGCGGTGGCGGCATCGAGGGCAGGTGCTGCGGCTGCGGCGGCGGCATCGAGGACGGGTGCTGCGGCGACACCGAGGGCAGGTGCTGCGGCGGCTGCGGCGGCAGCTGCGATGTCCGCTGCGGCATCGAGGGCAGGTGCTGCGGCGACACGGAGGGCAGGTGCTGCGGCGACACGGAGGGCAGGTGCTGCGGCGGCGGCGGGGACGACGTCTGCGGCTCGGCCCGCCCCGCCGGGGGCAGGGCGCCCGTGCGTTGCGCGATGGCGGTCAGCGTCTGCGCCATCTCCTCGGCCGTCTGGAAGCGCCGGCTCACGTCCTTCGAGAGGGCGCGCTGGAAGAACAGGCTCCAGGCCGCGAGGTGCGGGGCGATCTGCTCGATCGGGCGCACCTCCTTGGCGAGCACCGCGGTGAGCCGCGCGAACTCGTTCTCGGCCGGGAACGGCTGCGTCCCCGTGAGCATCTCGTAGAAGATCACGCCGACGCTCCAGAGGTCGGTGCGCGCGTCGACGCTCTTCGCGTCCTTGATCTGCTCGGGGCTCATGTAGCCGGGCGTCCCGAGCAGCGTGCCGGCGCGGGTCTTGAGGCCCATGCCGCCGGCCGCGTCCATCACCTTGGCGATGCCGAAGTCGAGCACCTTGACGCGGAACCCGCCGCGGGCCTCGCGCACCAGGAACAGGTTCTCCGGCTTCAGATCGCGGTGCACCACCTTGTGGGCGTGCGCCGCCATGAGCGCCTGGAGCACCTCGTGGACGATCGGTACGGCCTGGTGCGGCGGGAGCGGCTTGCCCTGGACGGTGTAGGCGGCGAGCGGCACGCCCTGCAGGAGCTCCATCACGAGGTAGGGCGTGCCGTCCTCGGCGCGGGCCGCCTCGAAGACCGAGGCGATGTTGGGGTGCACGAACCCCTTCGTCGCCTCCGCCTCGGCGAAGAAGCGCTGGAGGACCTGCTCTTCCTGCTGGAACTCGGGGTGCAGCACCTTGATCGCGCGCTTGCCCTCGCCGCGCAGCCCCTCGGCCTCGTAGACGGCGCCCATGCCCCCTTCGCCGAGGAGACGCACGATCCGGAAGCGCCCGTTCAGCACGGCGCCCACGAGCTGGTGAGAGGGGCTCGAGGGGTCGATCACGGCGGGGGACTCTACCAGAGCTCGCGCGCGGTCAGCGGGCCGCGGTCGCCACGGCCGAGCGGGCCGCCGGGCTCGCGGGGAGCGGCGTGCGCAGGGCCTCGCTCGGCTGATCGGCGGCGTAGAGGTGCTCGTAGACGGCGAGGCTCGCGAGCACGCGCTTCGTGTAGAGCCGCGTCTCGTAGTACGGGATGCGCTCGACCCAGAGATCGAAGCTCTGCGACGGGCGCTCGGCGATCCACCGCTTCGGCGCGCCGCCGCCCGCGTTGTAGGAGGGGATCGCGAGCAGGGGGTTGTCCGGGAACTTGTCGCGCAGCACCGACAGGTAGCGGCAGCCGAGCGCGATGTTGACCTCCGGGCGCTTCAGCGCCGCGGCGCTCCAAGGCAGCCCGAGCGGCCTGGCCATGCGCTTCGCGGTCGGCACGATGAGCTGCATCAGGCCGAACGCCTTCGCGGGCGACGCCGCCCGCGGATCGAACGCCGACTCCTCGCGCATGATCGCGTAGGCGAGGCCCTCCGGGATGCCGTGGCGCTTCGCCTCCGCGGCCACGATGCCGGCGAACGGGCGCGGATAGGCGAGCTCCCAGGCGCCGCGCCAGCGCCCGACCGGGTAGTGGTCCACCCAGTCGCCCGCGATCTCGACGCCGTCCTCCGCGGGCGACCCCGTCATCGCGGCGCGCAGGATGCTGTACGACTGCGGCAGCGCGCCCGCGCGCGCGAGCAGGAACGCCGAGGCCCACATCACCTCGCGCGGCGCCGTACGGTTCGTGACGCCGAGCAGCTCGAGCTCGCGCCGCGCGAGCTTCCCCTCGCCCTGGCGCGCGAGCTCGACCGCGCGCGCGAACGCGGGCTCCGCGAAGGCGGGGCTCCGGAGCTCGGCGTCCTCCGCGCTCTCGTCCCGCGCCACGGCCTCGGCCAGGGCGCGCCGGGCGGCCGCGGGGTCGAGCTCGGAGAGCCGCGCGTGGGCGAGCGCCATGTAGAACGTCAGCGGGTAGTCGCGGATCACCTGCTCGAGCAGCGCCTTGCCCCTGTCCGGCGAGCCGGTCTCGATGTGGGCGCGGCCGAGGTAGTAGGGGAGCCTGCCGGCGGCGTGGTACGCGCGCTCGTGCGGGAACCGTTCCAGGGCGCGCTCGAGCGGCCGGATCGCGCCCGCCCAGCTGTCGCGCTCCATCTCGAACAGCGCGAGCTCGAACAGGCCGTCGGCGACCATGTCGCCCGACGGGAAGTCGTCGGGCATGGCGGTGAGCATCTGCACGAACTGCGCCTCGTCCCCGAGCGCGAGCCGCGCGCGGGCGCCGAGGTAGCGCGCGTCGTCCGCGAGCCGGTGCTCCGGGAACTCTTTCTCGAGCATCGCGAAGCGCGCGGCCGCCTCGGCGTTCCGGTCGACGCTGAACGACGCGCGCGCGCCCTTGTAGAGCGTCTCGGGCCGCCGCGGGGCCGGCGCCCCGGCGGGGGCGCCGGGGCCGGCCGGCGGGGGCGCGGCGCAGCGCTCGATCGCGGTGCCGAAGGTGTCCGCGGCCTCGGCCCTCTTCCGCAGGCGCCCGAGCGCCTCGGCGCGCGCGGCGAACGCGTTGCAGGCGAACGCCGAGGGCGCCTGCGCCTCGGGCAGGGCGATCAGCGCGTCCGTGACGGCGAGCGCCTCCTTGTTCTGGCGCGAGGCGAGCAGGGCGTGCGCGCGGTCGAGCAGGGCGGCGGGGCCCGGGTCGAGGAACGGCTTGCGCCGCGCGAACGGCAGCGTCGAGAGGGCCTGGTCCCGGATGTCCTTCGCCTCCGCCGCGCCGAGGCCGCCCGGGGCCTCGTCGAGGATGCGCCCGGCGAGCCGGATCGCCTCCTCGGCGTGCGCCTCGCCCGGGTGGCGGAGCAGCGCGCGGGCGAAGCGGATCGCCTCGGGCACCCACACCGACGCCGGCCAGCGCCGGCCGAGGAACGCCCGCCACCGCGCGGCCGCGCCCTCGATGTCGCCCTTCTTCTCGAGCGCGCCGGCGACGATGCGATCGAGCTCGTCGGCGATCGCGACGTCCGGGGCGACCGCGCTCGCGCGCGCGAGCGCCTCATCGGGCAGCCCGGCTCTGGCGAGGAGCTCGGCCGCCGCGAACCGCGCGTGGTCGGCGAGCGGCCCGCCGGCCGCCGCGACCGCGTCGTACGCCTTCGCGGCGCCCACGGGATCTCCCGCGAGCGCGCGCAGCCGCCCGAGCTGGTAGCGCCACGACCGGGCGTCCTCCGGCGTGAGCGGCGCGGGCGGCGCGGCGAGCGCCTGGGCCAGCGCGGCGGCCGCGCCGGCGTACGCCTCCTCGGCGACGAGCTTCTGCACGGGCGCGAGCCGCGGATCGTCCAGCACGAGGGCGAGGCGCTCGGGCTCGAACACCGGGGCCTCGCCCTGCTCGCCCGGGACGACGGGCCCCGGCGACGCGGCGGCCTCGGGCGACGTGGCCGCAGGGCAACGCGGCGGGCAGGTCGCCGCCCCGCGCTGCGCGGGGGGCGTGCCGGCGCACGAGGCGCCGAGCGTGGCCGTCAGCGCGAGCGCCGAGGTCAGCGCGAGCGCGGCGGCCCCGGAGCGGGCATCCAGCCTGAGCATGCCCTGCACCATACCCCGGATCGCGCGGCCGCACAGCGTTCGAGGCGCGCGGCGGCCGTCCATGGCCGCCCGCACCGGGGTTGCCGGCGCCCCGGGGCGGGTCGGTGGCGCATCCGGATCCCGGCGGAGCGAACGTCAGCGGAACAACAAATCTGACGCGCTGCTGCCATCGCGTCCTGTCGTGACGTGTGCCGTGTTCATTGACGTGTGCTGCGTTGAAGAGGCACTTCCGCGCTGCGGAGGTGGGGTGTCCCGGGCCGCGCCGGGATGGCGCGCCGGCGGGTGGGGATGGGAAGAAGGGGAGGGGTAGAGAAGGGGAGGGGTAGAGAAGGGGAGGGGTAGAGAAGGGGAGGAGTGCTACTGCGCCGCGGCGTCGCAGGCGAGGTAGACCCGGATGGACTCGATCGTGTCGTCGGGGAGCTTGCCGGCACCGTACGGCATCGTGCCGGCCTCGATCTCCTCCATGATCTCCACCGCCTCTGCGCGGACCCACTCGGGATCGTCGACGTTCATGCCGTCGGGCGCGCCGATGCGGGCCGTGGCGCCCACCTTGTCCGTCCCGTGACAGACCACGCATTCGCGCTGGAGCGCGTCATACCCCGCTGTCTGCTGCGCCGCGGAGTCGGGCGGGCACTCGCCGAGCGCTTCTCCGTCGTGGTTGCTGCTGCTGCTGGAGCCGCCACCGTCGTCACCGCCGCAGCCCTGGAGAGCGGCGATCGCGAAGGGCGCAAGACAGAACAGGAGGATCGAACGAATAGGCATCGAAGCACCTCAACAGCTTGTTTGGAGGAAGCGGGGCAAGCCGCGGATCGGGCCTCATCGAGGCAGGCCGGAGCGCGCGGGCGCGGCGGATGGTGCCTGGCGCCGGGCATCGGGTCAACAAAGACGGACGGGCCTCGCGCGGATGGGGTGATGGCGCAAGGCGGCATGCGCCGGCCGGTGGGGCACGCTCGCCGGTGGGTGGTGCTGGCACGTTGTCGCCCAGGTTCGTCCCGGGGTCGTCGCTCCAGGGGCCTGCGCTCCGGCAAGCCCCTTTGTGGCCCACCTGCGCTCCGGCCCCTCCGCGACGACCCCGGGACGAACCTGGGTGACGCGAGCGCTAGCTCGCGCGCCGCCGCTCCAGGTGCGTCTTCATCGCCTTGAGGTCGCCGTGCACGGCCTTCTTGAAGCTGCCGATGAACAGGCGACCGACCGTCTCCATGAACCAGCCCATCCCGGCGATCTCGCCATCCATCCTGAGCAGCGTGCCCTCGCCCTGGGGCTCGAAGATGTAGCGAAAGCGGTACTCCCCTCGTCCGGTGGTGCCCTTCTGCCCGTCGACGAAGAGGTCCAGCGTCTTGCCGGGCTCCGCCGCCGTCACCTCGAATTGCTCGGTCGATTCCTTGCCGAACATCTTCCGGGTCTCACGCCACATCGCGCCCTTGCCGACGGTGTCGCCCGTGAGCTTCTCCACCCGCACGAAGTTGGGCATCCAGTCGCCGAACGAGTCGATATCGGTCGCGAGCCGGAAGACCTCCTCGGGCGACGCATCGAATCGCTCTTCAATCGTGAATCGGAGCGGCATCTCGTTGTCCTCCTGGGCCTCGGCGCAGACGCGGCCATCGTGCCGGAGCCGCTCCTCCCCCGTCAACGCCGGCGGCGCCCGCGCCCGGCGTCGCCACCCGGGCCGCCCGGGGGCTCAGCCCTTCTTGCCCGGCGGCAGCAGCTTGCCCCGCTCGCCGGTCTCGCCCTGCATCGGGCGGTGCAGGACGATCTTGCGGCCCGCCTCGCGGCCGTGCGCGTGCGCCGCCGTCCGCTGGTTGCCCGCGTGGCGCAGGTGCTGCACGTGCGGGTGCCGCCGCCGGTAATAGCTGTCCAGGTCGGCGTCCTGCACCCAGACCAGCCCTTGCTCGGCGGACGCCTTGCGCTCCGCGTTCAGCTTCTCGAGGAACCCCAGCATCACGCCCGCCAGGAACGTGCGGCGGTCCTTGTTGCCCTTCACGCCGAGGCTCCGCTTGTGCTCGCTCCAGAGCTGCTCGGCCGTGTGGTGCAGGAACGCGTGCACGTAGGCCGCCATCTCGAGGTTCGCCGGGGTCCCGCAGATCTCGAGGACGCTGCCCCGCTTGCCCTCGAGCGGCACGTAGACAGGCACCCAGATCGCCTCGACGAAGAAGTGCTTCCCGAGGATGCCCCCGACGATGCGCTCGCTCTCGCCCACGCGCCCGCTCGGCGTGCCCAGGTGCCGGAAGCCGTACTGCCGCGCGGCGCGCGCCTTCGCGACGTCGAGGTTGTACTTCAGCATCAGCCGCTGCGCGGCGCTCATCGCCGACTGCGCCTCGTTGGCGTTCGGGCTCTCGGCGAGCGCGAGCAGCCGCGCGATGCGGTCGAGGATCCGGGCGTCCGCGCCGGCGCCCTCCGCCCCGCCGTCGCCGCGCCCCGGCCCGCCCGGATCGAACGGCGACGGCCCCGTGGCCGGCATCCCGGACGCGTTCGCGTCGATGCCGAGCTTCGCGCACACGTCGCGGAACGCCGGCCCGTGCGCCGCCTCGTCCGTGACGCGCAGCACCTCGTGCACGTACTGGTGCGCCATCTCGTGCTTGAGCACCTCGATCACGACCCCCCACGGCTGCGAGAGGACGAGCGGCCGCGAGATCTCGATCGCGCGCGCCTCCGAGACCCACCGCCCGAGCCGGCTCGCGGCGTCGGACAGCTCGATGGAGGCCGACCGGAGCTTCCGCCGGAAATGCGTGTAGTTGAGGCTCTGGTAGGCCGCCATGAGCTCGCGCACGAGCGCCGCCTCCAGCTCGGCGCCGAGCCGCTTCGCCGCCTCGTGCGGCGGCGCGGGCGCCTGCGCGTCGGGGGGCGGCGCGGGCGCCTGCGCGTCGGGGGGCGGCGCGGGCGCCTGCGCGCCGGGGGGCGGCGCCGGCTCGGCCTGCTCGCTCGTGGTGGTGGACGGTTCGGCCGGCGGCGCGGCGGCCTCCGCGCCCCGCCGGTCGCCGCGCAACCCGTTCAGGAAGAGCTGCTCCGCCATTCGGACGCCTCTCATGGCACGCCCCGGGCGGCTGTCGAAGGGTTTTCGCGTCCCAGGCGCGCCCGCCCGCCCGGCGGCGCCACCGCGCCGTCACCGCCGCGCCGCAGAAACGTTCCAGATGCGCCACGTCCTGGATAAACTCGCGCGCCTGCCGTGTTCCGCTCCAAGGTGTTGAACGAGCTCCGGGCGGCCGAAGCGGACGCCCCCAGCCCTTCCTCGCGCGACGCGGGCCGCGGGTCGGGCCGCGCCGCGGGCGCGGATCGCGCCGCGCCGCGCGCGCGGCTGCGGGCCCTCGCCCGCGCCCGGCGCCGCTACGGCCGCCTGTTCCTGTCGGTCCCGCTGCTGCTCGTCGTCCTCGTGGACGTCCGGATCCGCGGCGATCGCCTGCTCGACCTGAGCGGCAAGCACGTGGCGAGCTACCTCGGCGCGATGATCGAGAGCGCCGCGCTCTGGGGGCTCCTGCTGTACGCGGCCTCGTCGCGGCGGGGCGCGTACCGGTGGATCGCGGCGCTGCTCTTCGTGGCGCTCGCGACGCTGTCCCTGGGCGGCCAGCTCTACTTCCACCGCCAGTACGCGACGTACCTCAACCTCGACGCCACGCTCTTCGGGACCTCGCTCGCGGCGAGCCTCTTCGGCCAGCTCCGGGCCGACGGCGAGCACTTCCTCCGCGCGGTCCTCCCGCCGCTCGTCCTCGCGTGCGCGCTCGTGTGGATGGGCCGGCGGATCGTCCCGCAGCGCCGCACGCCGTGGGCCCGCGCCGCCCGCCTCGCCGCGCCCGCGGCCGTCCTCGCCGCGCTGGCCCTGCCCTGCTCCTACCGCACGGTGCAGGCCTCCACGCCGGACGTCATCTACTTCCACGCCATCGGCGGCCTCCTCAAGGAGCTCGTCGGCGTCCAGACCACGGCGCAGGTGCGCCCCGGGCTCCGCACGCCCCCCGCGCTGCCGGAGGTGACCCCGGCCGAGGGGCCGCGGCGCAACGTGCTCTTCCTCCTGACCGAGAGCGTGCGCGCCGACGCCTCGTGCTCGGCGCGCCCCGCCACGGGCGACGCCGGCGGGTGCCGGGGCACGCCCCGCATCGACGAGGCGACGCCGGGCAGGCTGCCGCTCACGCAGATGCGCTCGAACGCCTCGACCACGGCGATCGGGCTCGCCGTGCTCTGGTCCGGCCTCCAGCCGATCGCGACCCGCGAGGCGCTCCACACGGCGCCGCTGCTCTTCGACTACGCGGACGCCGCCGGCTTCGACAGCGCCTACTGGACGAGCCACCACATGATGTTCGCCAACTCGCGCCTGTACGTGCAGGACCTGCCGGTCACGCACCAGTGCGGCGCGACCGAGCTCGATCCGCTCGCGGACATCGACCTCGGCGCCGACGACCGGCTGCTCACGGATCGCGTGGCGTCGGAGATCCTCACGCTGCGCGAGCCGTTCTTCGCCGTCGCCCACTTCGGCAACACCCACGTCCCGTACCTGGTCGATCCGGAGGACGCGCCGTTCCAGCCCGCCCTGGAGAGCAAGGCGCCGGACGACAACGAGGCGTACCGCAACTTCTACCTGAACGCGGTCCGCCGGCAGGACGCGGCGATCGCGGAGCTCATCCGCTTCGTCCGGAGCGCCCCCATCGGCGATCGCACGGTGATCCTCTTCACCTCGGATCACGGCGAGGCGTTCCGGGAGCACAGTCAGCTCGGCCACACGGGCTCGATCCTCGACGAGGAGATCCGGGTGCCCGCCTGGATCGACGCGCCGCCGGGCACGCTGACGGTCGAGGAGGAGAGCGCGCTCCGGGCGGCGCGGGACGAGCTCGTCTTCCACACCGACGTGACGCCGACGGTGCTCGATCTGATGGGCCTGTGGGACGAGCCGGCGTTCGCGGAGTACCGTGCGGCGATGGTCGGCCACAGCCTGCTCCGCCCGTCGCCGGGGCCCGCGGCGCTCGCGCTCACGAACTGCACCGGGATCTGGGGCTGCGCGTTCAGGAACTGGGGGATGATGCGCGGCAGGATGAAGCTCGAATCCCGCGCCTGGGACACCACCTGGCACTGCTACGACGTGCTCGCCGACCCCGGCGAGCAGCGCGACCTCGGCCCCGCCGCCTGCGGCGACCTGCCCCGGCTCGCGGACGCGATCTACGGCGGCCCCGCCGGCAAGGTCGATGTCCCGCTCCACCTGCGCGCCGGCGCGGCGGGGCCTCGCCGCGACTGAGCCGGATGCCGCTCCCCCGCGCAGAAGACCGCGGCGCGCGCCGCGAGCCGCCCGCGTCCCCCTCGGCCGGCGCCCCGGCGCGCGCTCCCCGCCCTCGCGCGGCGCGGCGGGCGGCGCGGCGCCGGCGCCGGCTGCTCGGCCTTGCCCTCCTCGCCTCGCCGGCGCTCGTCTTCCTCGTCGCCGACGTGGCGCGGCGCGGGCGGCACCTGCTCACGTTCGACCGGCTGCACGCGGCGGGCTACGCCGCGACCGTCGCCGCGTCGATGGCGTTCTGGGCCGTCCTGCTCCACGCCGCCTCGGGGCGCCGCGGCGTGATGCGCCGCGTGGCGGGCGGCCTGTTCGCCGCCCTGTTCACGCTGGCGTGCGGCGTCCAGGGGGGCTTTCACGCCTTCTACAACATCTACTGCTCGATCGACTCCCAGATCCACTCGCGGTCGATCCCCTGGTCGCTGGTGGGCACGCTCCCGCTCGGCGACGCGCGCGTGATCGCCCACTTCGCGCTCGCGATCGGCCTCTCCGCCGCGGCGCTCCGGCTGTGCCGCCAGCGCGTGCGCCCGCGGCGGCTCTCGCGGCGCATCACCCAGGCCCTCGTGCCCCTCGCGCTCGTGGGCGTGACCCAGATCCCGGTGAGCTACCGGGTGATCCAGTCGTCGTCGGCGGACATGATCTACTTCCACGGCGTGACCGCGGTGGTGAAGGAGCACCTCGGCATCACGGACGACTCCCCGGATCTGCGGGTGCAGCGCCGCGATCCGGAGCGCGTCCCGCGGCTCACGGCGCGGCCCGCGCGGCCGCGGAACGTGCTGCTCCTCCTGCAGGAGAGCCAGCGCGCGGACGTGACGTGCGTCGAGCACGACCCCGCGTGCGACCTGGCGACGCCGTTCTCCAACGCCGCGGCGCCGGGCCGGATGCCGCTCTTGCAGATGCGGGCCCACGCCTCGACCACGGCCATCTCCATCTCGAACCTCTGGTCGGGCGTGTCGCCGACGGAGCGCCGCGAGGTGCTCCATTCCGCCCCGCTGCTCTGGGATTACGCGCACGCGGCCGGGTGGGACACGGCGTACTGGACGAGCCAGAACCTCATGTTCGGCAACGCGCGGCTCTACGTGCAGGACATCCCGGTCTCGCACCGCGCGGTGGCGACCGAGCTCGATCCGGGCGCGGATCTCGATTACGGCGCGTATGACCGGCTGCTCACGGATCGCGTGATCGAGGAGTGGGACGATCTGGTCGAGCCGTTCTTCGCGGTCGTCCATTACTCGAACGTGCATTTTCCGTACGTGAGCGATCCGCGCCATTCGCCGTTTCAGCCGAGCGAGCTGAACAAGACGCCCGAGAAGAACGAGCACTTCCTGAACTACTACAAGAACGTCGTGTACCTGTCGGACATGGCGGTCGGGCGGCTCATCGAGCACATCCGGGCCGCGCCGGGCGGGGATCGCACGGTCATCGTGTACACGTCGGATCATGGCGAGTCGTTCCGGGAGCACTGGCAGCTCGGCCACACGAGCTCGCTGTGGGACGAGGAGATCCTCGTCCCCACGTGGATCGACGCGCCGGAGGGGACGCTCACCCCGGAGGAGCGGGCGAGCATCGCGGGGGCGAAGGACGATTTCGTCTGGCACCTGGATCTCGCGCCGACGTTCCTCGACCTGATGGGCCTGTGGGACGAGCCTTTGCTCGCGCCGTTCCGCGCCCGGATGATGGGGCACCCGCTGACGCGGCCGGAGCGCACGGTGGGGCCGGTGCCGCTCACGAACTGCACGTGGCTCTGGGGGTGCGCCTTCCGGAACTGGGGGATGATGCAGGGGCCGCTGAAGATCGAGGCGCGGGAGTGGGACGGCGAGTTCCACTGCTTCAATGTGCTGGAGGACCCGCTGGAGCTGACCAACCTGGGCGAGCAGGCCTGCGCGCCGCTGCCGGATCTGGCGCGGGCGCTCTTTCACGAGATGCCCAACGTGACGCCGCCGGGGAGGCCGGAGGTCGACTGGGGGGATTAGCCTGTCCGGGCCCCCCAGCGCCCACCAACGTAGACGTAGACGTCTGAGCGTCCATCACATCTCGCCTAACCACGCGAAATCCCTCGCATTCGCCCAGAGAGCAAAGTCCAATCATTTCGAGGGCTTGAGCGAGATGTGACGGATGATGAGACGTTCACGTCCACGACCACTTCACGACCACGGTGGTGATCGGTGGCGCGCTCCGGCAGGCGCGCGTTTCGCTCAGCGGGCCTCGTCCAGCAGCGCCGCCTGGACGGCCCGGAAGCGGGCGCTCTGCGTCGCGCCCTTCCGCCAGGCGAGGTGGATCGTGTTCCGGGCGCCCCGGCGCCCCTTGCCGGGCCGCGGCCGCACCACCGCGACCTCTCCCGCCGCGACCGCGTCGGCGATGAAGTAATCCGGCAAGACCGCGATCCCGACCCCCGCGGCCGCGAGCGCGAGCATCTCGTCGAGGCTCCTGATGCGGCACGCGATCCTCGGCGGCAGGGGCTCCTTCTTGCCGAACGCGGCCCGCCACCACGCGGCGTGCATCGCCAGATCCTCGTCGAAGACCACGAACCTGTGCGCCGCGAGCTCCCGCGCCGTCTCCGGGCGGCCGTGCGCTTTCAGGTACGCGGGCGACGCGACCGCCGAGAACTCCTCCACGTAGATCGGCCGCGCCTCGAGCGCCGGGTCGCCCGGGGCGCTCACCAGGATGCCGAGATCGTCGTCCCCCGCGAGCAGGCGCCGCGTGAGCACCGAGGGCACGTCGAAGCGCACGTCGACGACGAGCTCCGGGTGCGCGCGCAGGAGCCGCGCGAGCCGGGGCCGCAGCCACATGCGCGAGAACGGGCCCGGCCCGCCGATGCGCACGACGCCCCGCACGGCGTGGTGGTCGTCCGACACGGCCGCGAGCGCGTCGTCGATGCGCGCGAACGCGTCGCGCAGCGCGAGCACGAGGCCCTCGGCCGCCGGCAGGAGCCGCGCGCTCCGCCCGACCCGCTCGAACAGCGGGACGCCGAGCTGCGCCTCCAGCGCCTTGATCTGGTGGCTCACGGCCGACGGCGTGACGCGGCGGCGCCGCGCCGCCTCGGTGAAGGTGGGCCCCGTGCCCGCCTCGAGCAGCGTGCGGAGCAGCTCGTAATTGATGAGCATCGCTCATCTATAGCGTGAGATCGTCTCGCTGGTCTGCACGGTCGGGGCGGCGCATGCTCCCCTCCGTCGCCGCGGCCCCGAGCGCCTCGGGGCGTCGAGCGCAGAGGAGCGAGCCCCCATGAACACGAGGATTCTCATGATCGTCACGAGCCACGAACGCCTCGGCGAGACAGGGCAGCAGACCGGGTTCTGGCTCGAGGAGCTCGCGGCCCCGTACCGCGCCTTCGTCGAGGCGGGGGCCGACGTCGACATCGCCTCTCCGGAGGGCGGCAGGCCGCCCGCAGATCCGAAGAGCGCGTCGGACCCGTCGGAGGCGGTGCAGTGGTTCCTCGCGGACGAGCGGGCGCAGGCGAGGCTCGCGTCGACGCTCCGCCTCGACGCCGTGTCCGCCGATCACGACGCGTATTTCGTCGTCGGCGGCCACGGCGTGATGTGGGATCTCGCGAGCGACGCCGCGGCGGCGCGGCTGCTCGGCGGGGCGTTCGACCGGGGCAAGGTGGTCGCCGCGGTGTGCCACGGCCCGGGCGCGCTCGTGGGCGTCCGGCTGGCGAGCGGCGAGCCGCTCGTGAAGGGGCGGCGCGTGAGCGCGTTCTCCGACGAGGAGGAGCAGGCCGTCGGCCTCGCCGGGGTCGTCCCGTTCGCGCTGGAGTCGCGGCTGCGTGCGCTGGGCGGGCGCTACGAGCGCGGCCCGATGTGGAAGCCGTTCGCCGTCCGGGATGGCCGGCTCGTCACCGGGCAGAACCCGGCGTCGTCGGCCCTGGTCGCGCAGGAGACGCTCGCGGCGCTGGCCGAGCAGAAGGGGGCCGCTCCCGGCCGGGTGATCGCCTGAGGCGGCGCGCCGCCGGGAGGTGGTGGGACACGCCGGGGGCCCACCGCCCGGTGGGACTGGCCATGAGCGCTCCGGACGACCGGCGCGCCCCGGGTTGCATCGAGCTTCGAGTCGGGGTGCTCTTCGGCGATGAGCACGACGACGGGTGATCCCCCCGGCGCCCCGGGCGGCCGCGCGGCGATGCGGCTGACCGCGCGCGCCATCGAGCTGCCGGCGCTCGCGAGCGCCCACTCCCACGCGTTCCAGCGCGGGATGCGCGGCGAGGCGCAGCGGCCCGGGCCGAAGGGGGCGGCCGGGGCGAGGGCGGCGGCCGGGGCGAAGGGGGCGGACGACTTCTGGTCGTGGCGAAGCGCGATGTACGCGCTCGCCGACGCGCTCACGCCGGAGTCCATTCACGCGATCTCGAAGGTGGCCTATCGCGAGCTCCGCGCCGCGGGCGTCCGCACCGTGGGCGAGTTCCACTACGTGCACCACCAGCCGGGCGGCGCGCCCTACGCGGATCGCACGATCCTCGCGGACGCGGTGATCGAGGCCGCGCGCGAGGAGGGCCTCCGGATCGCGCTGCTCCGGGTCGTCTACGCGCGCGCCGGCGCGGGCCGGCCGCCCGAGGGGGCGCAGCGGCGCTTCTCGGACGGCTCGCTCGACGCGGCGCTCGCCGACGTCGACGCGCTGCGGGCGCGCTACGCGGGCTGCGACGAGGTGCGCGTCGGGGTCGCGCCGCACAGCGTGCGCGCGGTGCCGCCGGCGTGGCTCGGCGAGGTCTCGCGGTACGCCGCGGCGCACGGGCTCATGCTGCACATGCACGTGGCGGAGCAGCCCGCCGAGATCGAGGCGTGCCTCGCGGAGACGGGGCGGCGCCCGGTGGAGCTCCTGGCCGACCACGGCGTCCTGAGCGAGCGCTTCGTGGCGGTGCACGCGACGCACCTCGCGCCGCACGAGCCGGCGCTGCTCGGCGCGGCGGGGGCGTTCGCGTGCCTGTGCCCCACCACCGAGCGCGACCTCGGCGACGGGCTGCCCGACGTGGGCGCGCTGCTCGGGGCGGGCGTGCGGCTGTGCGTGGGGGTCGACAGCCACGTGCTCACCGATCCGTTCGAGGACCTCCGGGGCGTCGAGCTCGGCGAGCGGCTGCGGACGGGGCGGCGCGTGACGCTGCGGGGCGAGGGCGGGAGGACGCCGGCGGAGGCGCTCTGGGAGATCGGCTCGCTGCGGGGGGCCGAGGCGTGCGGGTTCGCGGACGCGGGGGGCAGCGTCTCGATAGGCCGTGACGCGCCGGCGCTCGCGCTGGTGCGGGAGGAGCGGCTCCTGGATGCGGTGGTGTTCAGCGGGAGCCCGGCGATCGTGGCGGGGTGAGCCGTGCTCTTCACGAGCACGGACGAAGGCTGGTTGCCTCGCGCTCGCTCGTCCGAGCCCGGACCCCGCTCGCAGGCGCACGTGGAGTCCAGTAGACTGCGCGCTCGATGAAGCTCACCCGGCTCACCCTCCGCGGGTTCACGATCTCTGCGTGGCGCTCGGGCTGAAGCCGCTCCGGTCTCGCGGACCCGCGGAGCTCCTCGACCCCATCGAGCAGGAGCTCGGTGGGAAGGTCTTCATGAGGGATGGGCGCTTCTATCTCGACTATCCGGCGGACGACATGGAGGTGACGATGATCGCCTACCTGCTCATCAATGGCTCGCTCTCCGACGATGGTTACTTGCTCTGGGACGAGCCCGAGGCGAACCTCAACCCGAAGCGCGCTCGTCTCACCAGCGACACCGCCGCCGGGCTCGCGCACGCGGGCGCGCAGGTCTTCATCGCCACGCACGACTATGCGCTCACCTCGGAGCTGTCGTTGAAGGTCGACACGGGCGCCCTGCGCCCCGGGGATGCCGCTTTCTTCGCGCTCCGCCGCGACGGGCATGACGTCCTCGTCGAGCGCGGCCAGCGGCTCGCCGAGCTCCAGCACAACGCGATCCTCGATGCCATTGCGTCGCTGCACGAGCGGGAGCAACAGGCCCTCTTCGCGCCGGGTGAGCCCCCGCGGTGAAGGCCATCGACGTGGAGAGGATCCGGTTCGAGCTCGGCGAGAGCTGGACCTTGGCGGAGAAGTGGGACGACAGCCGCGCCTTCCTGAGCGGAGTCGGCAAGCTCCAGGGCGAGTGGACCGACGAGACCACGGGGGCTCTGGTTCGTGTGGGGTCGAAAGCAGTGGATATCGTCGGGGTGCGCGACGACCGGATCGATCTCATCGAGGTGAAGGACTATCGGGGGTATCCCATCGAGACGAAGAGGCGGCAGGTCCACGAGCTGCCTGTCGCCATCGCGTGCAAAGTACGCGATACCATCGCCGGCCTGGTCGGCGCCGGCAAGCTGGGCACCGAGCCCTGGGTGGAGAGCTGCGCTCGGCTGCTCATCGAACGGAAGCCGCGCGTGCACGTGATCGCGTGGATCGCCGATCCAGACCTGCGCGCGGCCGAGCCCATCAAGAAGAGGGAAGTCTGGCAAAAGGAGCGGAGCGACCGGCTCAAGCAGCGTCTCTCATGGCTGACGCCGTACGTCACCGTGGCCAGCCCGTTCGACGGACGCGTCGGAGATGTGGCGGCGAAGAACCTCCCCGGCGCAGGGCAGCGCTGAGGCGCGAGCGCTCTGCGGGAAGGGCGCGTGGGAGATCGCTCACGAGGGTGTGGCGGACGGCCCGAGCGCGTCGCGGTAGATCTCGTCGAGGGAGACGGTGGATCCGGGGGGCGGCCCCGCGCGGCCCCGTGACGGCTGCCCGACGTGATCTCGTCCGGGCCTCGGGCAGACGGGGAG
Organism: Sorangium sp. So ce1036; assembly: GCF_051369805.1. Lineage (NCBI taxonomy): Bacteria > Pseudomonadati > Myxococcota > Polyangiales > Polyangiaceae > Sorangium > Sorangium sp. So ce1036. The sequence continues at coordinate 8,435,723 of NZ_JBBMOX010000001.1, read as the reverse complement.
CTGGCCTGGAGCTTACGTCCTGGGTGCGCAAGGGTGACCCCCGCTCTCGGGAGAGCGACGCGGGGGCGCGACGCGGGGGCGGCGGGGGTCGCGGGATGGGGGTACCGGCGCGATCGAGCGGGACCGCGGACGGAAGGGCGGATCCCCCTGGTCGGCAGGTGTCGCCCCCGGCCCGGGGGGCGGGGGCCCCGCGGAAAATGAGGCGTGGGAGGTGGGGGGTGAGCGCGGCGAGGTGGGGGATGAGTCGGGCGAGGCGGGGGATGAGAGGGCGGAGACGGGGACGGCGTGGCGCGTGGCGGGGCGCGAGCGCGGCGAGCCGGGGGGGGCAGCGCCCGAGGCGGGGAAGCGAGCGGCGGAGGTGGGGGCGATCCCGGCAAAGCGTCGGGGAGAACGGAAGGGGCTGGGCGAGGGGAAGGGCGGGCATGGTAGTAAGAGCACCTAACAATAGCCCGATGACCTCGCCCGAACGCCCGTTCGCATGAGACGAGCGGCGCACGCATTCGATTGCACGTATGGGAAAGCTGTTGGTGCCGGACGAACTCTGGAGACGAATCGAACCTCTGTTGCCGAAGACCGAGCCAAAGCCGCAGGGCGGCCGGCCGCGCACGCCTGATCGGATCACCCTGACGGGGATCTTGTTCGTGCGCAAGACGGGGATTCCTTGGGAATATCTCCCGCAAGAGCTCGGCTGCAGCGGCATGACGTGCTGGCGCAGGTTGCGCGACTGGCAACAGGCTGGCGTTTGGAGTCGGCTCCACAAGGCCTTGCTTGATGAGCTCGGCAGAGCCGACAAGATCAATTGGGAGCGTCCAGCGCTGGATGCCTCGCTGGTTCCGGCAAAAAGGGGGTGAAGAGACTGGCCCGAACCCCACGGATCGCGGCCGGCCGGGCGCGAAGGACCACCTCCTGGCCAATCAGAATGGTATCCCGCTCGCCGTCGAGACGATGCCGGCAACGTCCATGACATCCAGGATGTCCACGCCGATGGTGGATCCGGTGCCGCCGATCGCGCGTCCTTGCGGCCGATCGCGGCGCCGCCCGAACAAGCTGCACGCCGATCAGGCCTACGACGACCCGGCCCTGCGCTTGGCTGATGCCGAGGCTCCCGGCGTGGGGGGCCTCCAGAAGGGGCGATGCGGCGGCCGCCGCGCGACGTGCTACACCGCAGGCTCACCCGGCCCTCCGGGGCGATCGCCCCCCGAGCATCGATATGACTCAGCCCCAGCCCAACAATCCTCTTCACGGCATCACGCTCCAGATGATCCTCGAGCACCTGGTCGCGCAGCACGGCTGGGAGCAGCTCGGGCGCATGATCGACATTCGCTGCTTCAAGTACGATCCCAGCATCAAATCGAGCCTGCAATTCCTGCGACGGACCCCGTGGGCCCGGCAGCAGGTGGAGGCGCTCTACCTTCGGGACAAGGCCAAGCCCGGCCCTTGACCGGCCCGCTCGATCGCACGCCGAGCACCGGGATCCGGGAGCGGCTCGGTGTCGTGATCACCGCGAGCCGCGGTTGCTCGGCGGATGGAGCGGGGCTTTCCTGAGGCCAAGGTCGTGGGTTCGAACCGTGGCGGGGGCGCCTGGGCAGACGGCCCGCGTCAGTTGCGTCGGGTGCGTCACACCTGCCGACTCGCGCGAGCACCTGGATGCGACTGCGCGGGAGTACCCTCCGCGTCGTAGCGGGATCATCGGCGGGTCGCGCTGGGGTCTCGACAGCGGCAGGCTCATCCATCGCCGATGACCCGGCGCGGCGCTGCGCGGGCCCCCCACGCCGAGGGTCGAAAGGCGCAGGTTCGCCGCGAGCCGCTGCGGGGGAGGGGGAAAAACGAAAAACCGACGCGGTGCTGCTTGCATGTCGCGTGGTAGCGGAGTACCCTGCCCCTCCCTCACGACGTCACTGGCTCTCGACACGATGCTTTCTCTCTCCCTACTTTACGAGGGAGATTGTTGCTCGCGCGGATGACTGGACGACGCACCGTGTGCTTGCGCAGGTTTCGCTGCGCGGCACGTCACCGTTCGACCCGCAGCGGCTTCATCGAATGGCAGGCGAAGAGCGCTCAGGAGCGCATCTGTAGGCCGTGAAAGCAATGTATCATGGGTAATCGTCTTTACGTTGGCAATCTTTCCTACAGCACCACGCGCGAGTCCCTCGAGACCGCGTTCGCCGGCAGTGGTGAGGTCCGGGAGGTCGCGATGCCGACCGACCGCGAGACCGGCCAGCCGCGCGGGTTCGCCTTCGTCACGATGGGCTCGGCCCAGGCGGCGAACAGCGCGATCTCGCAGCTCAACGGCATGATGCTCGATGGGCGCTCGCTCAAGGTGAACGAGGCGCAGGAGCGCCCGGCCGGCGGCGGCGGTCGCGGCTTCGGCGGCGGTCGCGGCTTCGGCGGCGGTCGCGGCTTCGGCGGTGGCGGCCGCGATCGCTACTGATCGCCCCGCTCGTTCGGTCGACCCCGCTCGTTCGGTCGACATAGGGCGGCGGACCCCCGAAGGTCCGCCGCTTCTCTTTGGGGGCTCATCGATAGAGCTCGCGGGTGAGCCAGTCGCCGGATTCAGGCAGATTGCCGGGCGCGTCGCGGAGGGTGACCTCGCAGGCTCGCGGGTCCAAAATCCATGGATCTTTCCGGCGAGGATCCACGCTTGTTGTCGAGTCCCTCGGTGGACCGTGAGCGGATGCGCTTCGTGCATAGAACCGGTCCGGGTGGAGCTCCCGATGACCGCGGAGCGCTCGCGTCAACCAACACGCCCGTTCGGGGGCGTCCTGGGATGGAGTCATCATGCAACGACAGACCGCGTTGAAGCGACAGAAAGAGCGCGCTCGTATCGAGAAGCAGCGCGAGAAGACGGCGAACCGCCTCGAGCGCCGCAATGACAAGGGGGCGAGCGGCGCCCATGTGCCGGGGGAAGATCCGGATATCGCGGGGATCGTCCCGGGACCTCAGCCGCAGGTGGTCGATTGAGGCCCGCGATCGAGGGGAGCGCGCCGGCCGAGGGCGACGTCACCTCGGAGGTCTCGGCGGCGCGGCGGGCGCTCATCGAGCAAAGCGCCGAATCGCTCGGACGCACGTGGGCTGACGGGTGTCGACAGGAGCTGCTGCGGGAGGGGCGTCGCGCGGCCGGGGGCTGGCCGGGGACTTTGCGTGAGGCACGAGCGCGCGTGGATGGCGCCCTCCACGTCGAGATGCATTGCCGCAAGCTGCCCGCGATCACCGAGGTCGAGCGCGAGCTCGCCGTCCGGACGACATACGCGAGCGCCCGCAGCGCGTGGCGAAAGGGCGTCGACGCGACGACGCGCTGACCCGTTGTTCCCGCGCCCTCCCCAAAGTGGAGCTCGCCCCGAGCCCGATCCCTGCTCGTGATGGGGGGAGCCGCACCAGCTCGCCTCGCTGGCGACGCTGAATGCGGAGTTGCCGGCGAAATCGGGCGAGGCCAGCGCGGTGCGCCCGTCCTCCTCGGTCAGGCGCACGAAGCCGGCGGTGCTCTCCTCGGCTCCGCCCCGCCACTGCGGGTAATGTGACGACCGGGGCCCGCGCGTCGTCCGCGATCGGTCGCGCCGTTGCGCCGTCCTCCTCGCACGGAGTTACGAGGTTCCACCGACCTCCCAGCTTGGCGATTTCTTTCGTGTTCGCCCTCTCCCTTGGGCTGGGGCATCAGGCTCCGCGCGCGCCGCGCCGGCGTCCATCGACGGAGATCCGGTAGCCCCGCTCCCCGCGGAGCCCGGCTCCACGCTCCTCGCGCCGGCCTCGTTCCATAGGACCGTGGCGGGCGGCGCCTCCGCGCCGCGCGCGGACGCCTGCGCGCGTGGCGAGCGCGAGGTGCTGTGACCGAGCCAGCGGTGGCGAGGAGCCCTGCGCGCGGCCCGGGCTCCCGCTGGGAGCCGCGGAATGCCGGGCGCGCGATCCCACGGGAGAGCGTCCACGCGCTCGCGGAGCTGTGATGTTCACGATGGCTCGCGCCCGGCGATCGCATTACATTCGCGCGATGGACGTACGCCGGGACCTCGGGGCATTCCTCGCGGCGAGGCCAGGAAGGCCAGACGCTACTTGAAAGTCAAGCCTCTTGTGGTGGCATGCAATTGTATCGCCTTGTTGTACGCGCGGGTCGGCGTGACGCCCAGTCTGCGATCCACCTGGTTCCATCAGAGGTGGGACGTCGGTGAGCAGCGGCGTTTCGCCTCCGGCACCGGCGTCCCGTACCGTTTCCTGTACCCGACCGAGCTTATATACGACACGAGGAGAAATTTGTGAGACTTATGAGACGCGTGATTGCAGCTGTGTTGATGGTCATCGGGGCTGGCGCCTGCGGCGACGGCGACGGAGGCGGCGCGGGCGGAGAGGTCGACGGCGACGGGGTCCGGGGCGGCGCCCTTTACGACAACTGGTGGGCGGTGATCGGCGCCGAGGCGCCTGGCACCGATCACCCGCTGTGGGCGAGCCGGCCGGACACTGCGAGCAACACGCGCTCCGGCGCGGACACGTGGCGGTGCAAGGAGTGTCACGGCTGGGACTACGAGGGCAAGGACGGCGCGTACGGCAGCGGCGGTCATCGCACCGGAATCGCCGGTGTGCTCGGCACGCGGAAGACGCAGGCCGAGATCGTCGACTTGCTCGCGGATGCAGGCGGGCACGCCTTCGGGGCGGTGCTCGGCGAGCAGGAGCTCAGAGATCTGGCGGTGTTCGTCAGCGAGTGGACGATCGACACGAGCAAGTACATCGGTCCGGACGGCAAGTTCATCCGTGACGCCGAGGCGGGTGAGCAGACGTTCCAGTCGACTTGCGTGAGCTGCCACGGACCGCAGGGGCTCAACACCACGGTCGTCGGCGGCGAGCCGGGGTTCGAGGACTTCCCGGGTCTGATCGCGAACGACAACCCGCACGAGTTCCTGCACAAAGTCCGCTTCGGTCAGCCCGGGACGGCGATGCCGCCGCTGGCCGAAAGCCCGGAGGTGCTGGGCGACCTCGGCGCGTACGCCCAGACGCTGCCCCTGCAGCCGGAGGCGAACTAGCACACCTGCGGGAAATGTGCTCGATCTCCCGGCCGCCGATCTGCCCGCCGCGCCGCCCGAGCGCGCGCATGGGACGACGACAATGCGGTGTCACGGGAGAGGAGCGCTCGACCGGTGGACGGGAGGGCCCGGGACCGCTCGATCCCCCGCCTCGAACGCGAGGAAGGCCGCTCGAGCCCCGGGGACTCGAGCGGCCTCGGTCGCGCGGACGCTCGCCGAGCGCCGCTTCGTCACCACCCCAGCGCTTCGATCATCTTCTCACCATAACGCGTGCCCATGAGGACAACGGACGCATGATCGAAGTGGTACTGATCCATGACCTTGGTCCCCTGCTGACTGACCCAGTATCCATCAGGCAGCATGTCGGCCGCCTGGTGCACGAGGCTGTTATGCCCGCTGCAACATCCGCCTGCAGGCAGCTCCCCGAGGATGAAGGGAACGTCGTAGTCGACACCCCAGGCCGCTTTCACCTCGTTATAGAGCTGAACGACCTTGCCAGGCCATGAGCTCTGGCCATTGTCGGACTCGCCCTGGTGAAAGATAATGCCCGCGAAGCGCGCGTTCTCGGCCGTCTTCGCCTTGGCGATCTTGTTCAAGATCATCTGGTGATGTGAGCCACCAGAGATGAACGTGTTGATCGACTCGCCGCTCTCAGCAGTAGCGACCAACCCGATCGTGTCCCCCTCGGGCAGCTTTTCGAGCAGGGTCTTGCCGAACCATATGCCGGGGTCGACCGCCGTCGACAGGTTCCATCCCTTTTCACCAGGGCAATCGCTGAGCGGCGGATTGGCCAGGTTCCACTGTCCGGCCGGCTGGTTGCATCCGCCGAGGACCTTGAGCCGCTCGTCAGTGTTCTGGTCACTGGCCTGTTTGTCTGCGACGCCAGCCATGTTCGACTGGCCCATGAGCATGAAGATGTGGAACGTCGGACTCGAGCTCGGTGCGCCGCCGGTGCCTGCCGCGCCGCCACCCGATCCGGTCACGCCCGTCGAGGCGCCTCCGGTCCCCGCGTTGGTGCTCCCCGTCGAGGCGCCTCCGGTCCCCGCGTTGGTGCTCCCCGTCGAGGCGCCTCCGGTCCCCGCGTTGGTGCTCCCCGTCGAGGCGCCTCCGGTCCCCGCGTTGGTGCTCCCCGTCGAGGCGCCTCCGGTCCCCGCGTTGGTGCTCCCCGTCGAGGGGCCTCCGGTCCCCGGACCGGCCCCTCCGGTGTTGCCGACATCACCGGTCGAGCCGGGCGAAGAGGACTCGCCACATCCGGACGCGGCAATGATGGCGAGAAATGGGAAGAGGAGGAATCTGGCGGTGCCTCGGAGTGTGCGGTTCATCTGGGTCATGGTCATTGCCTCATCGCGCCGAGGCGCGATCAGAACGGAAGGGCGGAATTGGTGGGCCGGCGGCGCGATGCCGGCAGGGCGAACCTCGCCCGCAAAGAGCTCAGCGCCGAGGCATAATCTATCGCAACTCGGGAGCCTGGCATCCAGGATTCGGCCTGGGGCGACGCGGGGAGAAGGCCGTCATCGATGGATTCTTCCATCGTCGACGGCGGCACGTCCTTCCGTGCGCCGCGAGCGCCGACCGGTCCTTTCGAGGCGAAGCGGTTTCACGGTCCGGGACCGCGGATACTTGAAACGGGCGCGCCGCGCGGGCAACGCAGGGGACTCAACACGAGGCAAACGCGCTGCGTCGCGAAATCGGCGAGCCGCTCGGTGTGCCTGGCTGCTCGTATCACCCAGCGCGCTTGCAGGATCTCGAAGCCGTGGATCGCGCTGGAGCGAGCCGCACACGACGCTCGCGAGCGACGCGGCCGAGGCCGCCGCGGCCGCTCAGCCGAGGGCGCCCGCCACGAGCTGCGCCGCCCGCAGGACGAGCGCCGCCGCCGCCCCGACGCCCCACGCGCGCGCGAGCCACCACTGCACCTCGGCGCCGTTGATCCACGGCGGCACCCACGCAGGCGGCGCCGCCAGATCCGCCGCGGTGAGGACCCGCTCGCGCTCCGGCGCCGCGCGGTAGCCGCGCTCGCCGCCGCGGATGCGCTCCTCCGCCCGCACCTGCACCAGCAGCCGCGCGCCGCGGCCGTCCGCGAGCAGCGCCGCGGCCGCGCGCCGCGCCGCCGGCGCCATCGGAAGCTCGACCGATCCGCCGCGCGCCGTCAGCCGGAGCGCGCCCTCGCCCGCGCGCTCGACGCGGGCCTTGACCCAGCCCTCGTCCCGCGCGCCGCAGAGCAGCGCGCCGAGCGGCGCGAGCGCGGGGCGCGGGCCCGGCCGGGGCGCGCGCCGCCCGGGGAACAGGCGCGCGGCGAGCACCCAGAGGCCGAGCGGGAGCACCGACAGCAGCGGGTGCAGCTCGAGCGCGCTGGCCACGCCCGCCACCCCGTCGAGCACCGGGAAGCCGAACACGCCCGCGGCGGCGATCGCGCCGACGGCGATCGTCGCCCCGAACCCCCCGACCACGCCCACGGCGACGTTGCCGATCGCGATGACGCCGACGGCGACGTTGCCGATCGCGATGAAGCCGCGCGCGACGTTGCCGACCGCGATGAAGCCCGTGACGACGTTGCCGAACACGAGGAACCCGTTCGCGAGGTTGCCGGCGTCGAACCAGCGCGCGCGGGGCGCGCCCGAGGGGCGGTCGGCCCGGAGCGGGGCGCTCATTCCGTGACCTCGAACGAGGTGCGGCCGACGAGCTGGCCGTCCTCCGTCTCGACGTCCACGGTCCAGTGGCCGGTCAGGCGGCGCGGCATGCGCCCGCCCGCGAGCTGCGACTTGAGCCGCACCGCGCCCTCCGGCCCCGGGACGCGCAGCGTCTCCTCGGGCGCGCGGTAGACCTCGCGCCCCTCGTGCCGCCAGACATGGTGCAGGCGGTCGCCGTCGCCGCCGGGCACCACCACGTCCGTCACCGCGAGGAGCTGCCGGATGACCGAGGCGTGGAGCGACGTGACCGACATCGCGAGCCGGCCGTCCGGGAGCACGGTGGGGCCCACGGCCGCGGTCGACAGGTGCATCGGCACCGGCGGGATGAGCTCCCGCGTCCCGTAGGCGAGCCCGACCCCCGCGGCGGACGCGAGGACGAGGAACACCGCGCCCACCCTGCTCCAGAGGGCGCCGAACGGCAGGTGCAGCGTGCAGAAGCCGAGCACGGACACGAGCGCGGCCGAGAGCAGCGTGTAGAGCGTCCGGGTGTCGGGGAAGAGCGCCGGGATGACGAGGTTCAGGCACGCGAAGAGCGTCACCCCGTAAAACACCGAGGCGAGCGTCTTCCAGCGCATGAGCACGCGGTCGAAGACGAGATCGAGCGTCGAGAGCACGGCGCAGGCGCCGAGGAGGAGGACGAACCAGCGGTTCGGCGCGTCGAGGCTGGCGCTCTTCCAGTAGAACGGGAGCAGGAAGAAGAGCATGCCCTGATAGAGGTTCTTCAGGACATAGGTCATCACGAGGAAGCGGAGCCGCGCGCCGCGCCACGCCGTCGCGAAATCCTGGCGGGCGCCGGTGCCGAAGAGCCGGAAGAACAGGAGCACGAGCAGCCACGCGACGCTGACCGAGACGGCGAGGAAGCGGGCGTTCTGGAACCCCTTCTGCGCGAACGCCACCACGAAGGCGCCGAGGCCGAGCGCATAGGCGGTGTGCAGCCACCAGAGCTTCCTGTGGTGTCGCTTGAGGAAGGCGCGGACCGAGGAGCGGAGGTCCGCGGGCGGGCCCTCCTCGGCCCCGGCGCCCGCAGCGGGATCGCTCGAGGGCGCCCTGGGCTCGGCCTTGACGGTCGGCGCGTCATCCTCTGCGGATCGGGCCTGCCGCTCGGGGACCTTGATCGTGCGGTCCTCGGGCTCCGCGCCAGGGGCGGCGGGCCTGGGCGGCATGCGCAGGGTGACGTCATCGAGGGAGCCGCTGCGGTCCTCGGGGGGAGCGGCCCCGCCCGGGCCGGGCGAGCGGGGCGGCGCGTGGCCCGGCGGGCTGCCGGGCTCGGCGCTCGGGATGTACAGGATCGTCGGCGCGTCCCCGAGGGCCTCGCGGACGCGCGTCTGCTGGAGCAGCGTCGGGGCGTCCGAGGACGGCGGCGAGCGGCGCGACGGCACGCTCGGGGACGGCGGCGAGGGCGCGCTCGGGGACGGCGGCGAGGGGCGCGAGGGTACGCTCGGGGACGGCGGGGAGGGGCGCGAGGGCGCGCTCGGGGATGGCGGCGAGGGCGGCGAGGGCGCGTTCGCATGGGCCTCCGGGGCAGAGGCGTCAGGGGAGCGCGGCGCGTGCTGTTTCATGCCGGGGCGCAGCGTACCCGACGTGCGGCCCGCCTTCGAGCGCGGGACGAAGGCCGCCTTCGAGCGCGGGACGAAGGCCGCCTTCGAGCGCGGGACGAAGGCCGCCCGCGCCGGGCCGCGCTCGCCGCGCCCGCAGCGCCGGCGCGGCGAGCGCCTGGACCGGGGCGCGCGTGGGAGCGCCCCGGGGCAGGCCTACTCCGCGGAGACGAACGCCACGCTGCCGGCGAGATCGGGGACGCAGAGGATGCCGCGCTCCGGATCGAAGCCGATGTCCGCGGCCGCGGCGAACCCGTGATCCGCCTTCAGGTCGTAGGCGACCGTCCAGGAGCCGTCGGCGGAGACCCGGTAGATCTTGCCCGAGCTCCACTCCGAGACCAGGTAGTCGTCTCCGTCCTTCTCGACGCCGTCGAACTTGCCGGCGATCTCGCCGAGCGGCGTGACGGTCTTGCCGGCGAGATCGATGGAGAGGACTCTCCCGAGCACGTCAGCGGCCTCGAAGTTGCCGGAGCTCACGGCGATGAGCGCCCCGCCGTCGACGAGGAGCCCGTTCGGGTTGGTGCCCTCGTCGAAGCTCAGGAAGACCTCGGTGTTATCCGGATCGCTCGTGTCGAACCGGTAGATGACCTGCGCGAGCGAGTCGGACGCGTAGCCCTGACCCGTGGCCTCGTCGATGACGACATCGTTGACGAACTGGCTGCCATCGAAGAAGTACTCGACCAGGTCCATGTTCTCATCGAGGGTGATGCCGATGACCCGGTCCTCGTCCGTCACATAGAGGACCCCTTCGAACACCCGGATCCCCCTTGGATTGAGGAATACCGGGGGAGTCCATTCCATCTCGAGCACGGTGCCGTCCGCGTCGAGCCGGCTGATCCAGCCCTCCGCATCTCCGGCCCCCATGCTCGTCACGTACCAGTACCGGTCGATCGGATCCCAGTAGCAGCTCTCCGGGGCGTCGAACCCGTCCACCTTCCTGAACGTGTAAGCCGCCGCTCCGCCCCCGGAGCCCCCGGCGCCGCCTTCGCCCCCCGCGCCGCCGGTGCCAGGCGTCTCGCCGCCCTCACCCCCCGCGCCGCCGGTGCCAGGCGCCTCGCCGCCCTCGCCCCCCGCGCCGCCGGTGCCGGGCGCCTCGCCACCCTCGCCGCCGGCGCCGCCGGTGCCGGGCGCCTCGCCGCCCTCGCCCCCCGCGCCGCCGGTGCCGGGCGTCTCGCCGCCCTCGCCCCCCTCACCACCGGCGCCGCCGGTGCCGGGCGTCTCGCCGCCCTCGCCCCCCTCACCACCGGCGCCGCCGGTGCCGCCGGTGCCGCCGGTGCCGGGCGTCTCGCCGCCCTCACCACCGGCGCCGCCCACGCCCGTGGACGTGGTCGTCGAGGTGTCCTCGGAGTCGTCGCCACCACACGCCCCGAGCAGCGAAGTGAGGCAGATGGAGGCCAGCGCAACGTAGCGTCGTTTCAAGCTCATGATCTCTTCGTTCTCCCCTCAGGTGAGAACGTAGTTACGGAAATTTCTCTCCCAGCGTCAACCGCAAGCACACCTGGAACGTGGACCGCCTCCGGCCCTCGCCCCGGCGGCCGTCTCGCCGCCGCGCGCGTCAGCGGCGCGTGTGGAGGAGCGCCTCTCCGGAACGCGCGATCTCGCCTCGAGCGATCTCGTCGTCCGCGTCGATGCCCAGCGCGTCCTCGAACTCCGCGTGCGCCTCGCGGTGCCGGCCGCGCACCTGGAGCAGCGCGCCGCGCAGCGAGCGGCCGCGCGCCAGAAACCGCCGCTCCGCGCGGTCGCGCTCCGCGTCCGGCCACGCCCGCAGGCCCGCGGGCAGGGCGCGATGCTCGAGCAGCCGCTCGAGGCTCTCCGCCGCCTGGCGGTAGGCCAGGCCCCCGCTCCCCTGCATGTACTCCACCCGCGGGCGATCCTCCGTGTTGAGGGGAGCCCCCGCGGCGAGCGCGCGCACCTCGGCCGGGCCGAGGAGATGGCTCGCCACCACGTCCGCGGCGTCGCGCAGGCCCGTGCCCCTCGCGCCGCCCAGCCTGCGCAGCCCCTCGCGCAGCCGCTCGTGATCCAGCGCGGGCGGCGCGTCCGCGCCCACGAGCGCGAGATAATGCCCCTTCTCCCACGCCTCGACGTGAGAGAACACCCCAAGGAACGTGGCCATCACCGACCGGACCGCGTCGAACGACATCTGATCGAGCGGGAGCCACTCGATCACCAGACCGCCGGGCCCGAGCCGCGCCCGGCTCGCCTCGAGGAGCTCCCGGCTGTACAGCGCCGACGCCCCGGGGCGATAGGGCACGAAGAGCCCCAGCACGATCACGTCGAAGCGCCGCTCCGTGCGCTGCAGGAAGCTCCGCCCGTCGTCCAGCACGACCTCGACGCGCGGGTCCTCCAGCAGATCGCCGTTGTGGTCCGCGAACGCCCCGGCCGCGCGGAGGACCGCCGGCGAGATCTCGACCACCGTGATCGCCTCGACGCGGCCGTCCAGGAGCTGCGGCCGGGCGTGGATGCCCGTGGCCAGCCCGATCTCCACGATGCGCGCGGGCCGGGGGTGCAAGAGGAGGGGCAAGGCGCCCTGGCGGAGCATCGACCGGACCATCGCCGGGTGCGTCGAGCCCCACCGATGGCGGCGATCGGTGACGAGCGTCCGGATGCCCCCCTGCTCCATGACCTCCACGATGCCGCCCGCGTCCTCGGCGTGAAATACGCACCGCTCCCCGGCGCGGCGGGCCGGGAAGAACCACGCCGTGCTGGCGGCCGGCAGGAGCAGGAAGAGCTCCGCGAGCAGCGCGCCGTACGCGACGCGCCGGAACAGGCGCGGCGGGGCGGGGCGCTCGCCCGGCGCCTCCAGGCCGAGCGCGAGCAGGGCGCCGCCGAGCGCCACGGCCGAGAGGAGCACCGTGGTCCTGCCGAAGCCGAGGCGCGGGACGAGGACGAGCCCGGTCGCCACGCAGCCGAGGACCGCCCCCAGGGTGTTGGCCGACAGCACGCCCCCCACGGCCTGCCCCGGGCCGGCGCCAGCGCGGCCCGCGCGCGCCCGGCCCGCGAGGTCGAGGCAGAGCGGCAGGCTCGCCCCGAGGAGCAGCGTCGGCAGCAGCATGGGCAGCGCGGCGAACGCGACCTGCGAGGCCAGGGCAGCGCCCCCCGATGCCGGCGGCCCGCCCGGCGCGGCCTCGCCCAGCCAGCGTGTCGCCGCGAAGCTGAAGAGCGCCGACAGCGCGACCCCCGCCTGGCAGGCGCCGAGCCCGAGCGCCGCCCGCCCGCGCGCGCTGACGCGCGCCCCGGCGAAGCCGCCGAGCGCGATCCCGGTGAGGAACGCGGCGAGCGTGCAGGTGAAGGCGAAGGTGGTGTCGCGCGTCACGGCGGCGAGCACGTGGGTCCAGACGATCTCGAGGCTCAGGGCGACGAAGCCCGACAGGCCCGCGACCATCCACGTCGCGCGGAGCGGCGCCGGCGCGCCGCCCTCGGGACGAACGGCCTCCTCGGGCGGGGTGCCCGGCGCGCGTCCGCGGGGCGGGCGCCCGCCCTGGGCCTCGCGGGCCGCCCCGGCGCGCGGCGCCATCGCGAGGGCGAGGAGCGCGACGAGCGCGCTGAGGGCCGCGGCCGCCTGGCCCGTGCGGGACACGCCGAGCGCCGGGAGGAGGAAGAGCCCCGTCGCGGCCACGCCGAGCACGGCGCCGGCCGTGTTGGCCGCGTAGAGCCGGCCGGCGCCCTCGCCGAGCGGGGCGCGGCGCGAGAGGCACGCCTGCGCGGCGATCGGCAGCGTGGCGCCCATCAGCGTGGTCGGCACGAGCAGCACGGCGAGCGCGCCCAGGAAGCGGACCACGAAGCCGAGCCCAGGGCGCTCGAGCAACGGCTCGTAGAGCCACCCGTAGAGCGCGCCCACCGCGGACAGGCCGAGCGGCACGAGCAGCGCCGAGGCGCCGATCGCCGCCTCCAGCGCGGCGTAGACGCGGAGCGGCGCGCGGAGGCGCGGCGCGACGCGCCCGCCCGCGAGCCCGCCGAGCGACAGCCCTGCCATGTAGGCCACGAGCACCGCGGTCGTCGCGTGCAGGGCCACGCCGAACACCCCGCCGAGCCACCGCGTCCAGACGAGCTCGTACGCGAGCGACGACGCCCCCGAGAGGAACAGCAGCCCGAGCATGCGCGGATTCACCACCGCGCCTCCACCGTGATCCGGATTCATCGATGATCTCACTCCCGGGCCGCCGGGCGAGCGCCCCAGAGGGGCTCTCGGGCTCGTCCGGCGCGCGCTCGCGCGGGGCGCCCCAGGGGCGAGGAGCCCCGCCGTGCCGCGAGGCCTCCCCCTCCGGGCTCGCCCCGCATCTCGTCACTGCACCTCGATCGTGAACTCGTCCGCGAGGCGGCCGTTCACGTCCTTGAAGTAGGCGTGGGCCTTCTTCGGATCGCCGTCGACGTTGAAGCGGATGAACAGGGCGCCGTAGTCGGCGGTGCCCGACATGAGCGCTCCGTTCTTCACCCACTTGTTGCTCGCGTAATACGAGGCCCACCACGTGTCGTCGTCGTGGCTCGCCGCGTTGTAGCTGCGGATGCCCACGCCGCCGAGGCCCGACACGAACACGAAGTTCCGGCTCGGGCCGAGCTCCACGAGGTCGAAGGCGCCGGTCTTGCCGTGGCCGTTCGCCGCGTCGCCGACGTCGGTCAAGGTCAGCGTGCGCGCGTAGGAGTGCTCGTGGCCGGTCGCGACGATGGCGCCGGCGTTCATGCACGCCGTGTACGCGCTCCAGCCCACCTCGTTCGATTTCCCGCCGACCTGCATGTCATGCTGGTTCTTGTGCCACGCGCACACGGACCAGATCGAGCTGTCGGCCGCCAGCGAGCCCTGGATGAAGCTCACCTGATCGGCCGCGTTGGCGGCGCAGCTCGATCGGAGCTCGCTCGTCCCGATGCACGATTGCACGATGAACAGCCCGCGGAAGTTGCACGTCGCCTTGACGCCGAGCTCGCCCGTGCAGTTCATCGAGGGCACGCGCGCGTGGCGCGCCTGGATGTAGCTGGCGTACCCGTTCGCGCCGCCCCAGGCCGCGGCGTCGTGGTTGCCGATGACGGCGAAATAGGGGTAGTTCGCGCCGAGGATGCCGTTGATCCGGTTCTCCCAGGCGGTCGGGTTGCTGGCGTAGTCGAAGTCGCCGTTGTGGATCGTCGCGTCGGCGCCCTCGTCCTTGATCAGGTTGAGGACGTCGTCCGCGTTGCTGCCGTTGCCCTGGTCGCCGATGAACGCGACGAGCAGCCCCGGATCGGTCGAGCCCCCGGGGTCGCCGCCGGGCGGGCCGTAGGTGATCGTGAGCTTCGGCCGGTACGACACGGTCCCGTGCTCGGAGGAGGCGAAGTCGATGCCGTCCGTGTTCGACGAGCTCGCGATGACGATGCCGTCGTTCGAGGTGCCGTCGACCCACGCCTGCACGAGCGCGATGCCCGCCGCGTTGAGCACGATCGTCTTCGAGCCCGCCGAGCCGCTGACGCTGCCGAGGACGCTGCCGCGGTCGCTCGCGCCCTTCGCGCCCGGCGTGGCCCACGCCGTCGACGAGGTCGCGTCGTCCCAGGTGACCGAGGGCTCGCTCCACGAGCGCTTCAGCTCGTAGAGGCTGTACGTGTTCGACGACCCGTTCGTGGCCTGGAGGGTGATCGACGCCGACTGGACGACGCTCCCCGCGGGGATGCCGGAGATCGTCCACCTGAGCAGGCAGGACTTGTCCGAGCCCCCGCCGTCGTCGCCGTCGGCCTCGCAGGTGGTGGCGTTGCCGTAGTTCGTGGTGGCGCTGGCCTCCCGGATCGTCGCGTCCGTCGAGCCCGAATAGGACGAGCTCGGGGACGCGCCCTGCTGGAAGGAGACCGTGGTCAGCGCCTGTCGAGCCTCCGAGATCGGCTCGGCGGCGTGCTCCTCTGCATTGCAGGCCTGGACGACGGCGAGCGCCGGGAGGGCGGCGCAGAGGATGCCCTTCGCCAGTCGGGACCAGCCCGTGTCGCTTCGCTTGTCGTCGGCCGCTTCGTCTCGCGCGCGCGGTGTGTGCATGTCGAACTCCCTCTTCTGCTGGATGGGACGTCGAGTTGGATGAAGCGCGCGCACTCTAGTGGTGAGCGCCATTCGCGAGGGGTTGTGTTTTCGCGACAATCACGCCTCGCTTCGTTGTCCGCCGCCGCGCGATGGATGCCTGTCCGCGCCGCCGCCCTCGGGGTGCTCGATGTCACGGGGTGCCTTTGCGATGCCGCCGCGGCGCAGGGCGCTCGGCGCTCGATGTCACGATAAGGAGACGCCGTGGTGACGATGGACAGGATTTGCATCCTGGCGTTGGCGGCTCGGCGTCGTTCCGTTGAATCCTCTGTTGCGCCGTCGCCGCTCGGCGCCGCTGCGCCGAGCCCTCGTCACCCGTCGAGGTCGGGCCGCGCCGCGCCCATCCCGGTGGCCCACGCCATCGTGTAGCGGGCGTTGATCTCGCACCGCGGGTCCCAGGAGAGGCGCCCGCGCTCGTCCTCCCAGCGGAACGCGTCGATCCCGAACGGCCCGAAATACCCTGCCCCGGCGAGCGCCTCCCCCGCCTCGAGCGCGGCCTCGACGAGCCGCCGGCGCTCGTCGCCGGCGAGATCTCCTGGCCCGGCGAGGGCGGCGCCGAGGTAGGTCCCGCGCGCGTCGCAGCGCTGGACGCACGGCTCGCCGAGGCGCACCGCGCCGCCCTGGGCGACGTGCCCGTGCAGCGAGAAATCCCCGCGGCGCTCGACCCACGGCTCGACCTGCAGGCCGCGGTCCGGGGAGGCGGGGTCGAGCGACGCCGCGACCCACGGCCGCGCGTCGGGCAGGAGCTCGCCGCGGGCGACCCGGCGCAGGCCCCGCCCGGCGAAGCCGAACGGGCGCTTGAGCAGCCAGTGGCCCGTCGGCGTGGGCCCGGCGATCGTGGCCAGGAGCTCGGCGAGCGTGACGACGTAGCGCGCCCCGGGCAGCGTCTGGCCGAGCTCCGCGCAGAAGCGCCGGTGGTTGACGCGGCGGAGCACGTCGAGCGGCGGCGCCTCGGCCGGGGCGACGCCGGCGCGGCGGAGGAGGCGCAGCGCGCGGGGCGTCGGGCACCACGCCCGCCCGACGAGCGCGCTCGCGGGCGGCGCCTGCGGCGCGGGTGGCGAGGGGAGCTCGGGGCTGAGCACGACGTCGCCCGGGCGCAGCAGGGCCGAGACCCGGCCGGCGAGCTCCGGGGCCCGGTCCGCGACCGCGCGGCGAGGGGTGTAGCCCGCGGGGCGGGCCAGCTCCTCGTCGGCGTCGAAGTTCAGGACCCAGGCGCTCGCTCGGTCCATGCGGCCAGCGCGTCGAGGAACCGCTCGTCGAGGCCGGCGCGGGCGCGGTCGCGGCGGTTCATCGGATCGCCGCGCATGAGCAGCGGCGAGAGGGGCGGCGGGATGTGGCGCACCCACGCATCGAAGTCGCCCGGACCGGGCGCGCCGCGATCGGCGCCCTCGCGGCCGTGCGCCGCACCCTCGCGGCCGTGCGTGAAGCGCCGGAACCAGCGGAGCCCGAAGCGCACGTGCGGGATCTCCTCGGCGCAGATCCGCGCGGTCAGCGCGGCGCCGTCGAGGTCGCCGATCGCGCGGAACCGCTCGGCGAAGCGCGCCGTGTGGTCGAGGTTGCCCCCCTCGAGGCCCATCCCCATGACCGCCACGAACTGCGCCGGCGACGCGGCGGCCGGCACCCGCGACCAGAACCAGTCGCGCACCGGGAAGTCGCCGACGCGGTGGCCGATCGCGGCGAGGTAGCCCTCGTAGAGCCGCATGTGCCGCACCTCGTCGAGGGCGATCCGGACCAGGCCGCCGCGGAAGGCGCGCGGCGTCTCCGGAAAGGCGAGCACCGCCCAGGCCATGAGCTCCGCGGCCTGGAGCTCGTGGTGCAGGAACGCGTGGAAGAGCTGCGCGCGGCGCGCCGGGTTGCGCAGCGCCTCCGGCCCCGGGCTCTTCGACGCGCGCTCCGACACGCGCAGCGCGGCGGGCCGCCCCGGGCGCTCGAGGCGGCGCGGCGGCGGCGGCGCGGCGTCGGCCTCCCAGACGGAAGGCACGGGCGGCGGCGCGAGCTTGTGCGCGAGATCGGTCGAGAGGACGTAATCCCAGGCCCAGCGCTCGACCGTTCCCGGCGGAGGCGCGTCGCTGGGGGGTGCGGGAGGAGACAGCATGGCGCGGCAGGACAGGGCAGCGCTGCTCCCTACCACAGCGCGGCAGCGACGGCGCGCGGAGCCCGCGGCGCGCGGAGCCCGCGGCGCGAGGAGCCGCGCCGCGCCGGGGCCCGGGCCGCCCGCCGCCGGCCGGCGGCCGAGCCGGCGCGCTCGCCGTGTCACGATGACAGAGCCCCCCGCGAAGCGGCGACAATTTGCCGGGGAATAAACCGGGACGGCGGTGTTTGCGCGGGAGATGGCGAGTCGCGAGCGTGGCTTGCTCCTTGCTCGATGAAGATCGCATGAAGGCGGAGAAGCGTTCCCAGGCGGTCGACAGGAGGCGCGCGGAGCACACGGTGCTGGTCATCGGCGGCAGCGGCGGCATGACCAGCCGTTACCGCGATGTGGTCGAGCAGCACGGCCTGTCGATGCGACACTACGAGAACCGGCTCCCCCCGGGGGCGCGCCACAGCGTCGGCAAGATCGCGCTGATCGTCATCATGGTGACCATGGTCTCCCACGCGCTCCGCGACCAGATGCAGCGCCTCGGCGTCGAGGGAGCGCCGGTCGTCTATCTCCGCAGCGCCTCGGTCTCCGCGCTGCGCGCGGCCCTCGAGCAGCAGGTCGGCTGACGCCCGCGCGCGCCGCCCCCGCCGGCAAGCAGCACCCCGCGGCGCTGTCAACGCCGCAGCACGATCCCGTGATCGCTCGCGCCCGCGCGCACCCCTGAAGTCCGCTCGCGCCGAGGTCCCGCGATGCGCCGTGTCCCGCGCTGGGCCGCTCCTCCCGACCCGCTCTCCTGACCCGCTTCACGATCTCGCCCGGCGCGCGTCCGCCCCTCGCGCGCGCCTCACCCGCGCGGCGCGCCCTCTCGGCGCCCGGCGCGCCCTCTCTCTCGGCGCCAGGGGCACGCACGTGCGAGACGGCCCCGGCAGCGCGCCGTCACGCAACCGTGACATGGGCCGTGGCACCACTCTGCACGATGTCTGCTGAAACCGTCGCGATGTCGACACTTATGATACGTGTGTTCTCAAGGATCGGACTCGCACCTCAAGCCCCCGCGCGCTCCTGTGGGAGCGCGCCAAGATCAAGGAGGGTCTATGCGTCGTCGCGGCAAGATTGGCATGTTTCCTGCGCTTGGCCTGGTGCTCGGTTGCGCGCTGCTGCCCGGCGCAGCGCGCGCGGCCACCACGGCAATCACGTACACGATCGCACACGCGGACTGCGGCATGAACAGCTTCGCGCTCTACATGAACGGCGCGCTGGTCGACACCGTGCCCGCCACGAATGCCTGCGCGTGCAACAGCTCGCCGCTCCAGGTGACCATCACCGACCCGGTGTTGCTCGAGCTCTACGACCCCGCGCGCTGCAACGACTTCCAGGTCGAGACGGTCGGCGACGACGATGTGATGTGGGGCTATGTGCGCGTCGATGTCGCGTCGGACGAGGGGGCGGCGTCGGCGTGCCTGTTCGACGCTGCGCCGCGCAACGTCGGCCCGGCCTGCGCCGACCGCGAGCTCTGTAACGGCTATGACTACCGCCTCCTCTCCGTGGGAGACGCGGACCCGGACGGCGACGGTCTCGCGGCGGGCGTGGGCGCGGGGTGCGACAACTGCGGCTCGATCGCCAACGCCGACCAGGCCGACGGCGACGGCGACGGCGTAGGCGACGTGTGCGACAGCTGCGCCGACGCGCCCGACCCCGGCCAGGAAGACAGCGACGGCAACGGCATCGGCGACGTGTGTGACGCCTGCTACGCGGCCGGGGCACCGGACTGGGACGCCGACGGGCTCTGCGCGTCGGAGGACAACTGCGTGGGCCGGAGCAACCCCGACCAGGCCGACAGCGACGGCGACGGCTTCGGCGACGCGTGCGACGGGTGCGCGGGGGTGGGGACGTACGACAGCGACGGCGATGGCGTCTGCGACGGGGGCGACAACTGCGCGTACCGCGAGAACCCGGACCAGGCCGACCGCGACGCCGACGGCGTGGGCGACGCGTGCGACAACTGCGTGGGCACGCCGAACCCCCTGCAGGAAGACGTCGACCAGAACGGCCGCGGGGACGCCTGCGACGCCTGCCATGCGATCGGGTCGGCCGACCTGGATCACGATAGAGTCTGCGACTCGGTGGATAACTGCACGGACACGCCGAACCCCGACCAGGTCGACAGCGATGGTGACGGCTTCGGGGATCCCTGCGACGACTGCGTGGGGCCGGGGCAGCTCGACAGCGACGGCGACGGCCTGTGCGATGGAGCGGACAACTGCGTGGTCCGCGAGAACCCGGATCAGCGCGACGCCGACGGCGACGGCTTCGGGGACCTCTGCGATCACTGCGTGGGGCCGGGGGCGCAGGACACGGACGGCGATGGAGTCTGTGACGCGGTGGACAGCTGCGAGCACGTCGCCAATCCGGACCAGGTCGACAGCGATGGTGACGGCCTCGGGGACCTCTGCGACCACTGCGCGGGCCCGGGGGCGCAGGACACGGACGGCGATGGGCTCTGCGACGGGGCGGACAACTGCGTGTCCGACCCCAACCCCGGCCAGGAAGACAGCGACGGCGACGGCATGGGGGACAGCTGCGACGTCTGCGGCGTGATCCTCGACAACGGCACCCTCCAGCTCGGCGTCCACTGCGAGGGCCACCTGAACGTCCCGTTCGAGGATCCGCTGGGCTACGGGACCCTGGGGCTGCGCTACGTGCCCACCGGCAATCCGGCGATCGAGCCGGGCGAGCCGGCCGAAGGGTGGGGCGTCGGCGACGCCCTCTCCGGGGTGGCCGGCTACGCGAGCCGGTGGCCGGACGGCGGCGCCGTGAACATGACGGTCGTGAGCTTCTCGGCGACGTCGAGCGCCGCGGTCTCCACGGTCCAGGTGGGCTCGACGTTCCTCGTCACGCACGACTACCACCCGTCGGCGCTGACCCCCTGGCTCTACGAGGTGGTCGTCACCATCCAGAACATCAGCCCGGATCCCGTGGACCTGCGGTACCGGCGCGTCGTGGACTGGGACGTCGTCCCCTCGCCGTTCCTCGAATACGTGACCCTCGACATGGGGACGGCCTCGGAGCTGTTCCGGACCGACACGAACGGATTCAACAGCGCGAACCCGTTCTCGTTCGTGAGCTCCCAGCCTGGCCCGGTGACCGACGCGGGCCCGAACGATCTCGGCGCGCTCTTCGATTTCGACTTCGGCGGGCTCGCGCCCGGCGAGCGCAAGGTCTTCAGGACGTTCTACGGCGCCGCCGGCACCGAGGCCGACGCGCTCCGCGCCCTGTCGGCGGTCGGCGCCGAGGCCTACTCGCTCGCCCAGCCGAGCACCCCCGCCGGATCGAGCCTGGGGGCGCCGAACACGTTCATCCTCGCGTACGCGAGCGTCGCCGCGGTCTGCGGCGACGGCGTCGTCGAGGCCGGCGAGGCGTGCGACGACGGCAACGGCGTGAGCGGCGACGGCTGCAACGCCGACTGCACCGTCGGTTGCCCCGACGCGGACGGCGACGGCTCCTGCGATGTCACGTGCGTCACGATCCGGCGCGGCGCTCACGGCCAGGCGGCGGACGCGACCGTCTGGGCGCTGTACCCGCGCTACAACGACGGCAGCTCATCCTACGTGCACACGGGCCTGCGCGACGGCGCCGAGAAGCAGGCGCTGTTCCGCTTCGATCTGGGCGCCATCCCGTCCTGGTCCACGGTCGAGTCCGCCACGTTCCGCGCCACGCTCTACGGCTCCCGGTCCCACGAGATCCGGGCGCACCGCGTCACCGCTCCCTGGGTGGAGTCCACGGTGACCTGGAGCAGCCTCGCGGGCAGCTACGATCCGGCGATCGAGGCGACGCTCCTCGGCGCGTCGTCCGGCGTCGGGACCCTGGACCTGACCGCGCTCGTGCAGGCGTGGGTCGACGGCGTGCACCCGAACCACGGCCTCCTCCTGGAGGCGGACCCGACGGCGCGCACCGCGTACCGCTCGAGCGAGCACCCCAGCCTGGACCACCGCCCCTCGCTCGAGGTGTGCTTCTACTGACCCGCCGCCGGCGCGGCCCTCAGCGCACGCCGACCAGGCGCTGCATGAGGCGCTGGAACTCGGGGACCGAGAGGTCGACGTGCTCGACGACCCGCCCGTAGAGCGTGGCCGTCGGCACATTGCGGCCGGGAAACTCCCGCTCGAGCACCGAGAGCTGCCAGAGGATGACGCGCTCGGCGCGGGTCAGCCCGTCGCGCACGTCGGGCAGGTTGTCATACGGGGATCGCCTCGGGACCATGCTCAAGCTCCCATCCTGGCCGCCGCAGGCCGCGGCCTTCGCGCTTCGTACCATGCCGCCGCGGCTCACCGCATGTCCAGCGGAGCCGCGCGGGCCGCCGTGTCCCCTCGGAGACGGGCCACGAGCATCCTTCCCGTGGTGAGCAGCATTCCCATGATCGGCAGGCTGAGAGGTCGCCGGACGGCGTGGGGGGCGGGGGCGGGGCATGGGCGGCGGCGCGGCGCCGCTCGCGCCGCCACTGCGGCCGGGCGTCGTTGCAGCGAACAGCGCCGCCCGGGGGGAGGGAGCGACGGGCGGCCGCTGCTCGATGCTATCCTGGCACACAGGGGCGCGGGGCTCGGACCAGCGCCCCCTCCTCGTGGGGCGCCGCGGGGTCACGACACGCCGCCGGCATCACCGGCCGGACGCGGCCCCACTGCGGCCTCGCCCGCTGTTGCAGCTCACTTCTGCGGGTAGATCGGCGACTGCTGCGACGGACACGACGGGCAGAACTTCGACGGCCCCTTCTGCACAGACGGGCAGAACTTCGACGGCGCTCCCTTCTTCGTCGGGCACTGCCCGTATTGCCCCACGCCCTGGGAAACTCCGAGCTTCCCTTGGCCGACGAGCCCCGTCTGGGAGCCGACGAGACCGGTCTGGAGCCCCGTCTGGGAGCCGACGAGCCCGGTCTGGAGCCCCGTCTGGGAGCCGACGAGCCCGGTCTGGAGCCCCGTCTGGGAGCCGACGAGCCCCGCCTGGGAGGAAATGAGCCCCTTGTGAGGGTTGGTGAGCCCCTTGTGAGGATTGATGAACCCCTTCTGGGGATGCTCGAACCCCTTCTGAATGATGCCCTGGCTCACCGGCGCCGCCCCGAGCCCCGCGATCTGCTGAGAGCCCATCTGGGGATTCATGATAGCGGCCCCGTCCGCCGTCTCGAGCGCCTCTTCGCTCGAATCGACCATCTCGATGTCCTCGCCCATCTCGCCGTCGGACAGGTCCGCCGACTCGACGGCGCACCCCGCCATCGCGGCCGCGACCAGCATCAGCAACGACGTTCCATAGTGAATCGAGCTCATGTCGCCTCCTTCGATGTCCCGTGATGGCCACCTGGCCCACGAACATCCTGCCTCGGGTGTGAGCATGTGGCGTGCCTGGGCAGGTCTGTGCACGGTGCGCCTGTGCCGGTCTTGGCGTCTGTCCCACCCTCGGCCAAGAGGCATTTCATGGAGCCGCGCTGACACCGGTGCTCCCACCGAGCGTCCGCGTCCGCGTCCGCGCGACGGCGGCCGCCTCCTCGCGGTCGGGCGAGTTCGGGGCGACGGGCCCGCGATCGCCTGATGGACATGACGAGCGTCGACGCGACAGAGGTGTGATCGCCATCGAGGGATCGAGCGTGGCCGCGCAGAGCGGCTGTGCAGCAGACGGCGCACGGACGGCGCGAGACGGTCAGTCGGCGCGGACCGCGCACGGGGGATGTCGCTCGCCGCGTCGTCCACGCGCTCGGCGCTCCCCGGAGGGCCGACGCCGCCCGATGGCCGGCTCCGCCTCGGGGCCATCGCCGCTGCGCAGAGGCGCCGCGCGCTCCCCGGGCGCGCGCGGCGGGCGCGTGATGCCCGTCAGGGAGAGATTAGTCCCAGACGCATCTCGCCCTGTAGGCGCATCGCCGCGGGAGCGTTCGGGGCGCAACGTGATGTTGCTCCGCCAGGGCGCGTGGAGCGGCGTGTTGCCTGGGACTGCGCGTCGTCCGCGCTGTTTCGTTTTGTCCAACGAGGCTCATCATATGCTGGAAACATCATGGGTCCGATGTGGCCGATCCGCACCTCCCCCGGCGCCGATGGCGTCTCCCCGCGCCGCTGAAGCAGAACGTCGAGGACGCCAGCGGGCGTCTGGGGCATCGCCTCGTCGTGGCCTGGGCTTCAGCCTCGGAGCGCCCCGCCCGCGCCCCTCGCGGGGCGCCCGCGGCCGCTGGCCGCGAGCTCCTCCTTGCCGGCGCGCCCCATCCTCCGGATCGCCGCTTCCCGCCGCAGCGCCTCGCCCCGGTCCGCCGCCGCCTCGACGTGCACCAGCGCGAGCGGGCCCCGGCCGCGCGTGTAGCGCGCCCCCCGCCCCGACGCGTGCTGCGCGAGGCGCGCCTCCACGTCGCGCGCGATCCCCGTGTAGAGCGACCCGTCGCCGCAGCGGAGGATGTACACGTGCCAGGCCGCCGCGGTCACTCCTTCGGCCCCTCGTTGTAGCCGCGCGGCCGGTACTTCGGGTCCACGCCGCCGTGCTTCGCGCCGTTGTCGAGCGTGTCGGTCGCGAGGTACGCGAGCCACGTCCCCGGGTGCGCCTCCGCGAGCGCCCTGAGCTCCGCCTCGTGCGCCGCGAGCCGCTTCTCGTCGTACAGGCACTGCAGCGCGAGGGCGATCAGGCTGAGCTCGTTGGGCCCGAGCTCCATGCCCCGCCGGTAGTGCGGGAACGCCTCGTCCGGGCGGTGCATGCGGCAGAGCGTGTCGCCGGTGTACACGTGGGCCATCGGCCAGCTCGGGGCGAGCTCCGCCGCGACCCGGCTCTCGGCGAGCCGGGTCTCCAGGTCGCCGCGGGCGCCCTTCATCACCGAGTAGTTCAGGTGCGCCTTCGCGCTGTTCGGGACCGCCTCCTTCGTCGCCGCCCAGAAGTCGAGGTCGTTCCGGTAGTCCATCGCGTGCCGGTACGCCTGCGCGCACTGGAAGCCGAAGAAGAGCGCGAACAGCGCCGGCGTGAGCCAGGCCCGGAACGTCCAGCGCGCCCGGGGCGCGAGGTCCGAGCCGGCGAGCGCCTCGTGCAGCCACGAGAACGCCACCGCGAGGAGCAGCGACGACCCGATGGCCGGGAAGTACCAGAAGCGCTCCGCGCGCACGGTCGGCAGGACGACCGGGATGTTCGAGTGCGGGAAGTAGCTGACCACGATCCACACGAGGCCGATCGCCGCGACGCACAGCCCCGCGTACCCGCGGCGGAGCGGCACCCAGGCGCTCCGGTCCGCCGTCGCCGGGCAGGGCAGGGGGCGCGTCCCCTCGACGAGCATCCCGAGCCCGACCACCAGCGGGGGCAGGAACGGCAGCGGCCACAGCGCGAGCGGCAGCGCCCGGAGCAGCGGCAGGCGCCCCGCCGGGCGGAGCACGTGCCAGTCATACGCGGCGAGCCCCGCCGCCGCGGCCGCGAGCGCCGCCCCCGCGAGGATCAGCGTCCACCGCCGCGACGTCGCCTGCCCGCCGTCGACGAGGAAGGCGGCGCGCACCGAGCGCCGCTCGCCCCGCTCGCGGTGCTCGCGGCGGAGGGCCGCGAGCCAGAGCGCGAGCGAGCCGAGCGGGGGCAGCGCCATCATCACGGCGCCGGCGACGCTGCCGAAGAAGACCAGCCGCTCGGGCACCGGCTCCGCGGGGAACGAGTAGTCGCCGCTCAGCCTCCACGGGAACACGAGCTGCGTGAGGCCCCGGAAGTAGACGCGCAGCGCGCCCGCGACCCGGTGCGGCGTGTCCGCGGTGCTGAGCGGGTTGTTGAGCGGGTCGCGCGGCAGGGGCGCCTGGTGGAACCAGACGAGCGCGTCGTGCAGGAGGCGCCTCGCGAGCGGCGCCCCCTCCGGGAGCGGCGCCGCGAGCTCGGCGGGCAGCGGCGACGGGAACCAGCGCCGCCGGAGCTCGACGTAGAGCACGAACGCCGCGCCGGCCCCGAGCAGCGCGAGCAGCGCGCGGACGAGCCGCGCCGGGCGCGTCGGGTGGGTGAGCGGCGCGGCGACGAGCGCGGCGAACGGGATGAGCGGCACGCAGACGAGCGCGCTCTCCTTGGAGAAGAGGCCGAAGAGCACCGCCGCGAACACGCCGAAAGGCATCGCCCACGCGGGCAGCCCGAGGGCGGCGAGGGCGGCGATGGCCCCCATGCCCCCGAGCACGTCGGCGATGCCCACGATGCCGCTCACCGCCTCGGTGAGCACCGCGCAGCTCACGAAGAGCAGCCCCGCGAGGTAGGCGAGCCCGCGCCGGCGCGTGAGCCAGAACGCGACGCACGTGAGCAGCGCGCCGTTCACCGCGTGGAAGAGGACGTTGTAGAAGTGGTGGAAGAACGGCTGCTTCGACAGCGCCCAGAGCGCGCGCCAGAGGAAGTTCGGCAGCGGGCGGTACGAGCCGACGCTCCGGTCGGGCGGCAGCCCCCAGAAATCGCGGTGGATCGCGTCGAGGAAGCCGAGCCCGCCCTTCGCGTTCACGTACGGGTTGGCGAGGAGCGCCTCCTGCTCGTCGAAGATGTAGTTCGTCGACGGCGCGCGCGTGAACAGGACGATGGAGACGAGCGCGAGCGGCGCGAGCGCGGACCAGAACGTCGGGTCGAACGCGAGGAAGTAGTCGCGCACGCGGCCGGCGGCCCGCTGGAGGCGCGACGGCTCGAGCGGCACGGGCGGCGGCCGCTCGGACAGGGGCGGCGCCGCGGGGGCGAGCGGCGCGCCGGGGCCCACGGGCTCCGGCGCGGCCTGCTCACCGGCGGGGTACGAGGGCGGGGAGGTCACGCCCGGCCCCTTCAGCCCCCGGCCTCCGGCGGGCCGGCCGCCCGCTCG
Source organism: Sorangium sp. So ce1036 (assembly GCF_051369805.1). Taxonomy (NCBI): domain Bacteria; kingdom Pseudomonadati; phylum Myxococcota; order Polyangiales; family Polyangiaceae; genus Sorangium; species Sorangium sp. So ce1036. The sequence goes on along the minus strand of NZ_JBBMOX010000001.1, from coordinate 8,409,527 downwards.
GGCTCGGGGCCGGCCGCCCGCTCGGGCTCGGGGATCGACCAGATATCGCCCCAGAGCGGCTGGCCGCCGTCGATCCCGTACACCGCGCCGGTGATGAAGTCGTTCTGGTCGCTGGCGAGGAAGACGATGAGCCGCGAGACCTCCTCCGGGGTGGCGAGGCGCTTGAGCGGGGTCGCGCGGCGCGCGAGCTCGAGGAGCTCGTCGCCGTACTGCGCCGTGCCGCTCGAGCGGATGTTGTTGCCGGGCGCGACGGCGTTCACGCGGACGCCGAACGCCGCCCACTCGACGGCGAGCGAGCGGGTGAGGTTCTCGACGCCGGCGCGCGCGGCGCCCGTGTGCGCCATGCCGGGGAAGCCGCGGCTCACGGACGCGGTGACGTTCACGATGCGGCCGCGCCGCGCCGGGATCATCGCCCGCGTCGCGACCTCGCGGGTCATGAAGAAGGTGCCGTTCAGGTTGTTGCGGACGACCGCCTCCCAGCCCCTCGGGGTCATGTCCATGGCCGGGCTCGGGAACTGGCCCCCGGCGTTGTTCACGAGGACGTCGACGCGGCCGAAGCGCTCGAGCACCTGGCCGACGAGGGCGGCGATCTGCTCCGGATCGCGGATGTCGCAGGGCGCGGCGAGCACGTCGGCCGCGGCGACGCCGTCGCCGACGAGCGCCCTTTGCGCGGCCTCGAGCTTGTCGGCCTTGCGGCCGCAGATCGCGACCTTCGCGCCGAGGTGCGCGAGCTCGCGCGCGCACGCGAGGCCGATCCCGCTGCCCCCGCCCGTGACGAGGGCGACCTGATCGTCGAAGAGTCCTCGGGCGAAGATCGAGCGCACCTGGGTCACGCCCCGCGTTTACAACGGGTCAGGGGGCGGCGCCACATGCGCGCGCTCCCCGGGGTGCGCGGCGCCGGAGCGCGCAGCGGCCGGGGGTGCCACGGGCCGCGCGCCACCCGGAGCGCCCGGCGCCCGAGGCAGAACGGCGCGCGGCTGCCCGGCGCGGGGCGCGCCGGCCGCGTCGCGCCGCGGGCCCGGCGTCGGGCCGCGCGTCCACGGCGGCGCGCGCCGCGGCGGCCAGGTCACCGGGCCTGGGCGCCCTTCACGGCCTCCGAGAGGAGCTCGTAGGACCGCAGCCGGGCGCCATGATCGTGGATCTGGGCGACCACCATCAGCTCATCGGCGAGGGTCTCGTCCACGATGGCCTGGACCCGCTGTCGCACCGTCTCCGGGCTCCCGGCGACCGAGTAACGCAGCTGTCGCCGGATCGTGGCCTCTTCGTGGGGGGCCCACAGCGCGTCCATGGCGTCCACCGGGGGAGGGAGCTGGCCCGGGCGGCCGCGGATGAGCGACAGGAACTGCTGCTGCTGCGACGTCGAGAGCCGCCGGGCCTCCTCGTCCGTGTCGGCCACCACGACGTGCAGGCCGATCATGGCGTGGGGCCGCTCCAGCGCGTCCGAGGGGCGGAAGCCGCTCCGGTAGAGCTCCAGCGCGGGCAGCAGGTAATCCGGCGCGAAGTGGCTGGCGAAGGCGAAGGGCAGGCCCAGGTGGGCCGCCATCCGGGCGCTGTAGCCGCTGGAGCCGAGCAGCCAGATGGGGATGTTGAGCCCTTCTCCGGGGATGGCGCGCACTCTGGCCACGCCGGGCGGAGGCGCGCGATCCAGGTAGGCGCGGAGCTCGCTCACGAGCTCCGGGAAATCGTCGCCGTCGGTGCCCAGCGATCGCCGGAGCGCGCGGGCGGTCAGCGGATCGGTGCCCGGCGCCCGCCCGAGGCCCAGGTCGATGCGGCCCGGATACAGGGACTCCAGCGTCCCGAACTGCTCCGCGATGACGAGCGGCGCGTGGTTGGGCAGCATGATGCCGCCGGCGCCCACGCGGATCGTCGTGGTGCCCGCGGCCACATGGCCGATCAAGAGCGACGTGGCGGAGCTGGCGATGCCCGGCATGTTGTGGTGCTCGGCCAGCCAGTACCGGCGGTACCCCCACGCCTCGGCGTGGCGCGCGAGGTCGAGGGTGTTGCGGAAGGCGTCTCTCGGCGTGGCGCCCACCACGACCGGCGCAAGGTCGAGCACCGAGAGGGGGGTGTCCTGGAGCGCTCTGGATCGCGGATGCGTCGTGGGGTGTTCAGGCATGGTGGTGATTCCTCCTCGGAGGGCGACCGTGACGACATAACACGCGGAGGGCCCACGCACCCGGGGAGAGGCGCGCGGCCGTGATCGAGCGCCAGGCGCGCCGCGGCGCCCCCGGATCCGCGCGACGACGTCCGCCTCGGGAGCGGGGTCCAAAGGAGGTCTCGTCGGGCTCGAACTCGCGAGGACGATTGACAAGATGGCGGAAAGTCAGACCGGCTACCCGGCGTTGATGGCGGCGGACCGAGGGCAGGCGCGGGGGCGTCGCCGGCGGTCTCCGGCGGAGCGCGCCGATCTGCGCTCGTCTCCATTGCGGTCAGCGACCGCTGGCCTGGATATCGAGAGGGGATTCATGCTGGCCTGTCATCGCTCTCGCCGTGTTTGCCTCGTCGTTTTGATGATCACGCTCGCCACGTTCTCCGCGGCCGGCGCCGCCCGCGCCGAGGAGGCGGGCGCGCGCGCGCGATCCGGCGGGATCCCGCTTCGGGGGGGCCGGGCAGGTCGCCCTCGATCACCTCGTCGGGTTGACCACCAACGGCGGTCATCTCGGGCCGAACATGACCGCCGGGAGCCCGCTCGACGGCTCCTGGGGCGCGATGGGGTATACGGGGGTGCTCGGCTACACGTTCTCGGAGACCCAGAGCGGCGGCCAGGGCGCGCCGGACGGCCTCTCGTCCAGGACCCACGCCGCCTGGGTCTCGCCGTCGGTCGAGGTGTTCGTGACCGACCGGTTCTCCGTCGGCGGCACGATCGGCTTCTCCTACACCAGCCACGCGTTCCGGCTGCCCGACACCGGCGGCGCAGCGACACGAATCGAGGGCGACTCCTTCGCGATCTCCGTCGTGCCGCGCGTCGGTTATGCCATCTCGCTGGGCGAGCCGCTCGCGCTGTGGCCGCGCGCGGGCTTCGGGTACAGCGCGAGCCAGGCCGACTCGACGTCGACGCAGGGGGTGTCGAGCTCGATGAGCGCGTGGATCGGCGTCGTCGATCTCGGCCTCGTCTACCGGCCCACGGAGCACATCTATCTGCACATGGCCCCGGAGCTCGTGCTCAGGATCTCGAGCATCCAGGGATCGCGCGGCGTGACCCTCCAGCGGCGTGACCCTCCAGCAGAGCGGCTCGCTCGGGCTCGGCATGACCGGCGGGGTTGGCGTCCTCCTTGGCTCCTGATCAGGAAATGTTCATCGAGGCGGTAGAGCCGGCGTCGATGATCGGCGCCGGGGCGCGAAACCCGAGGGTCCGGAACGAGCGTGGTGCGCCGAGCACCGCGCGATCGCCGCGCCGCCGGGCGCCTCCTGGGGCGCACGGGCGGCCGGATCCGTGGTAGGGCGAACCCCGTCCAGCGCGGGCGGCTGGTAGAATGCGGCGTGTCCGGGCTGGCGGCGCTCGTCTCGAGGTCATCCATGGTCATCGCGCGATTCCTGGGTTGCGCGCTCGCGGCGGCGACGCTGGCGAGCTGCAGCGGCCCCGATCCCATCCTTGAATACCGCTACGGTGCTTACGAGGGCGACGCCTATCCGAACCGGCGTCCGGAGATCGTGATACCGGACGGCGGCATGGGCGTGGTGACCGACAGCCTCTCCGATACGATCTCCCTCATCGCGCTCGAGACCGGGGAGCGGTTCGGCGTCCGCCCCGTGGGCCGCGATCCCGTGACGATCGATGGGCCTCACCGGGTGGCCGTGGACGCCGCGGGCGGCGCGCTCTACATCGCGCTGTCGTATCCTGACGTCGCCGGCGCGAGCGGCCCTCACGCGGTGCACGGCGGGAGCGTGATGGCCGGCTACGTCCAGAAGCTCGCGCTCGACGACCTGCGCATCCTCGGGCAGGTGCGCGTCGAGGCCAACCCGGGCGACGTCGTGATCTCGGAGGACGGCGGGCGTGTGGTCGTCTCCCATTTCGATCTCAAGCGCTCGCTCGACAACCCGGGGGACCTCGAGGCGGCGCGCTCATCGCTCGCGGTCCTGGAACCCGACGCGGTCTCGCCTCATGGCTCGGCCGCGCCGACGCTCATCCCGGTCTGCCGGGCCGCGAACGGGATCGCCCTCTCGCGGCCGGACGGCGCCCGGGCCTACGTCGCCTGTTATGGCGACGACGCCCTCGCGATCGTCGACCTGACGGATCCGGACGCCGAGGTGAAGCTCGTCCCCGTCGGGCCGGACCTGTCGTCCGACGCCCACGCGTCGTCCTACGGTCCGTACGCCGTCATGATGTCGCCCGATCAGAAGACCATCGCCGTGAGCAACACGGACAGCAGGGAGGTGCGCTTCTTCGATGTCGCGTCGGGGACGTTCGACGAGTCCAGGACGATCTTCACGATCGGCGCGCCCTACTTCGGCGCGTGGACCGCTGACGGGAGCGTCCTCTACGTGCCGACGCAGGTGCCCGACACGATCGTGCGGATCGGCGTGACCCCGGACGCCGGCGCCCCCGTGTCCCGGAACATCCGCGACGAATGCCTCCGGCCGCACCTCGCGGAGCTCGACGAGGAGCACGGGCTCTTCATCGTCTGCGAGGGCGATCAGACCGTGACGCCGGGCAAGGTGCTCCGGCTCGATCCCGAGACGCTGGAGACGCGCAGCGAGGCCGAGGTGGGCCTCTTTCCCGACGCGTTCGCGCGCGTCGCGGCGGGGGCGCGGTGAGGGCGCGAGCAGGTCGCGCGTCCGCGCTCGCGAGAGCGCGGACCTCCCCGCGAACGGTGGAGTGAAGGCGCCCTAGCGCCTCGTCCTGGCACTCCGATTCCGGCGACGGAACGTCAGCAGCGCGAGGCCCATGGCGACGGCCGCTGCGTGGGCGCTCTTCGGCATCGCATTGCCGGCGGCATAGGCGCAGCCGCCCGAGTCAGATACGGGATCTGAGCCCGCCCCAGGGTCGGTGTTGCCGCCGGCGCCGCTCGGGGCGCTGCCGCCCGTCGCGCCGCCTGCGCCGCCCGCGCCGCCGCCAGCGGGCTGCCCGCCAGAGCCGGCGCTGGCGCTGGCGCTGGCGCCCCCGTCGGCGCCTCCGCCGTCGCCCGCGGCGCCGCCGCTCCCCGCAGCAGGTCCGGCGCCGCCGACGTTCTGATCGCCCCCGGCGCCGCCGCCCGAGCCGTCCGAGCCGCCCGTGCCGCCGCTGTCGCCAGGACCCGAGCAATCGGTCTCCGGATCGGCACCACCGGCCTTGTCGAGCCCGAAGAACGCGACGATGGCGTCGTGCTCGTACGGCATGGAGTGCGCGCCGTTCTGTCCTGACCAGGCCTCGAGCACCGTGTGGCCACATTCGTTCTTCCAGAACTGGCGCTCATAGGTGGTCCCGTTCGAGGTCGTGGTGTCGGTCGAGGTCGGGCCCTCGCTCAACCCCAGGACGTTCGTCCATTCCTTGATCGCCTCGCCCTGGTTCTTGTAGCTGATCGTCGCGTCCGCCGTGCCGTGGAAGAGCTGGAGGCGGGGGCGATGTCCCGTATAGCCAGGATACATCGCGCGGACCTGATCTCCCCATTGCTGCGCCGTCTTGCTCGTCCTGCCGCCCGCGCAGTTGCCGCTCCACTGGTTGCTCGGGTCGAAGCCGTCCGCCCAGCACCCGGCGGGCACCCCCGCCCTCGCCGAGCCAGCCCTGAAGATGTCCGGGTACACCGCCAGCAGGGCTTGCGTCATCATCGCTCCGGATGAGCCGCCCATCGCGTAGACGCGCTCCGGGTCGCCGTCGTACTTCTCGAGCGTATACTTGACCATCTGAGCGACGGCCTGCGTGTCGCCGCCGCCGTCGTGGGTCAGGGATTTCGTCGAGCCCACGTCCCAGCAGTTTCGGCCGGTGGCCTCCGGAAGGATGATGATGAAGCCGTTCCTGTCGGCCGCCGCGCGGACACCCGAGATGCTGTTGAAGAACCCGCTCACCGGCGTGCTGCACGAGTGGCTGGCCACCACGATGGGTGGCTTCTCGGCCAGCTGGTCCGGGACGTAGATGTTCATGTTGACGTAGTCCGGGACGCCGCTCGCTCCCCAGGTCGCCCGGCTCACCGCCACCACGGACGCCGCGCGCGCTGGCATGGCCGCGAGCAGTCCCAGAGAGATCGACGCGACCACGAAGGCGCGATGCTGAAATCGACGCATGTCCGAGTTCCTCTAGCGCTGGCGCCGCCGACGAGGGCGCGCGTTTGTCGTGCCGATGCTATCGATAGGAGGCCTTCGGCGCAAGCCGCTTCGGGTTCTTTCGCTGAGAGAAAATTGAACCAATTCAATCCGTCGGTAGACGTGCAGCCCGGGCGCGTGCGATCATGCAATCATGTGACGATCGCTTTGCCTCCCTGCGTTGTTCTCGTGCTTGTCCGCCGCGCTCGCGATGACGGGCTGCGGGACGGAGCGGCAGCAGCCGACGGCGGAGGCCGCGGCCGCGCTCGAAGTCCGCGTTTCAGGGCCGTTCGACGCGGAGCCCTACCCGACCGACTTCTACCCCGTGCCGCCGGGCACATTCAAGCTCGCGTGCGGGTCCCACCGCTGCCTGGCGGTGCACAAGCTCTCCAGCTCGAGCTCCACCGTGCTCGCGACCCGCGTCGACGGGACCGGGGCGCTCGTGGACACGCCGCGCATCCGGCTGGGGGTGGCCGAGCTGGTGCTGGGCGTCCTGGCGCGCGACGACGAATTTCTGGTCGTGACCGCTCGAGACCGGCCGGACCCCGACGTCCGTTATCATAGAATCCGCGGGAGCGACGGCCGCGTGCTCGAGGATCCGACGCCGCGCCTGCCCGCCGTTCCGCCGGCGCACATGGCTACCACGGGCGCGAGCTACCTCTTCCTCGTGCCCACCGCCGGATCGGAGCGCGAGGCGCGCCTCTACGACGCGGAGTTGAACCCCGTGGGGGATCCCGTCATCCTCCCTTCGAGCCTGGCGCGCTCTCTGACCCCGGGCGCGGGGCAGTACCTCGTGGCCGGCTACGGACAGGCGCTGCGGATCAGCGAGGCCACCGGGGCCGCCCTCGACCCGGCCCCGATCGAGTTCTCTCGCTACAACGGGAGTGACTCGCCGCTTGGCGTCTACAAGGACGGCGTTTACCAGCTCGTGTGGGCGGACCAGAGCGCTGTCTACGGCTCGCGCATCGATGCCGCCACGGGCGAGCCGCTCGATCCCGACGATACGTTCAACGAGCTGTCGGGAGTGAAGGTGATCCGGCGCCTCGAGCACCGACTCACGGGCAAGTTCGACGTGACGATCATCGGCGGGGACGTGGTGGCGAGCTGGGGCGAAGACCTCAGCGAGGTGCATGCCCAGCGCATCGACCTGACGACCGGTCTGCCCATCGGGTCGAGGCCTACCTTGCTGGCCTATATCCCGCAGACGCTCTACAACTACCCGACGCTGGATTTTCAGACCCTCGGCGACAGCGTCTCTTCGTCAACAACGAGACCTTCCTGCGCCCGGGCACGCGCTCCGCCGATGAGCGCATCGCGACGTTCGGCCAGGACAGGGACGTGGCTTTCAGGAGCCGCGCCCGCTATGCGCCGGCGGTCGCCTCGAACGGCAATGGCTACCTCGTGGTGTTCGAGCGGCGCTCGCCCGAGGACGGGCAGGCGCCGGAGATCCTGGCGACGCGCATCGATCCGGCGACCGGCGCGTACCTCGACGCCCCCCCTCGCGATCGGCGTCGGCTGGACGCCCACCGTCAGCTCCGACGGCAGCAGTTACCTGGTCATGTGGAGCTCGAGCGACGCGAGAGGGACCTCGAGTCACGCCCGCCAGGTGCGCGCCGACGGGACGCTCGGCGCGGAGAAACGCTGGCTGGTCTTCGATTCGGGGCAGACCTTCAAGACCCAGGTCACCTGGAGCGGCAGCTACTACGGCGTCGCGTGGGGGAGCCGTCACGGCCGGCTCGACAACGACGGCGACCTGGTCGCGCCCGACCCGCTGCCTGCGGGCGAGTCGGCGATCCGAGGTTTCGGCGTGCGCTGGCATCGGGAGGTCTCCAACTCGCGTCCGCGGGTCGTCGCCGACTACGCGCTCCCGCCCGAGCGACGCACCTTCCTCTATGTCGGCGAGGCGGAAGCGTCTGGGCGGATCACCCCGGACGTCGTCGCCGTGCGCGTGCGCTCGCGCACCGGCGCGCTGCTCGGCGGCACGCTGATCGCCGAGAAGCACGCGACGCCGTTCGCTGCGTCGGACGGGACCCGTCTCGCCGTGATCAGCCGCGATCTCGACACGGGCGACTGCGAAGGGGTGTTCGTCGACGCCGAGAGCGGGTTGCCCGTGGCCGGGACGGAGAAGGTCCTCGTGCGCGGCGCCGCCGACCGCGCGGTCTCGGAGTTCTTCTTCGACGGCGAGGCGTTCTGCGTCGTGCTGTACCAGGGCGAAGACAGCGGGTCTTCCCTGCGCCTCCGGCGCTTCGATCGCGCGCTCGATCCGGTGAAGGGCGACGTCGCGGACGGCGCCCGCGTCACCTTCAGCGCGAGCCGTGGCTGGGACTTCGGAGTCGCCTCGTCCGGCAACGCGCGCGGGCTCCTCGCGTACTCGCGGTCCGATGTCGACAGGCTCGGGACGGCGATCAGGCTGAGCTTCCTCGCAGCGGATGGGTCGATGCCGCCGGAGCCGCCGGTCTCCGGAGCGGGCGGCGCAGGCGGCAGCGGCGGTCATGGTGGCGCGGGCGGGAGCGGGGGTGCGGCCGGGGCCAGCGGCTCCGGTGGTGCTGCCGGCAGCGGCGGCGCGGGTGCGGCCGGTGGAGGCGGCGCAGGCGCGGCCGGCAGCGGCGGTACGGGGGCGGGCGAAGGCGGTGCAGGCGCGGCCGGTGGAGGCGGTGCGGATGCGGGCGAAGGCGGTGCGGGCGCCGGCGGTGGAGGCGGTGCGGATGCGGGCGAAGGCGGTGCGGGCGCGGCCGGTGGCGGCGGTGCGGGCGCGGCCGGTGGCGGCGGTGCGGGCGCGGCCGGTGGCGGCGGTGCGGGCACGGCCGGTGGCGGCGGTGCGGGCGCGGCCGGTGGCGGCGGTGCAGGCGCGGCCGGTGGAGGCGGTGCGGGCGCGGCCGGTGGCGGCGGTGCGGGCGCTGGCGGTGGAGGTACAGGTACCGGCGGCGGCATTGCCGGCGCAGGCGGCGACCCGGCGGCGGGTGCCGGCGGCGGAGGAGGCGGCGAGCCCGGGGCCGGTGTTTCGACGGCGAGCAGCGGCGGCGGCTCGGGCAACTCGTCGGATGGCTGCGGCTGCCGGACGGCCGGCGGTGAGGAGCGCGCTGGAGGCGCGGCGCTCTTCGCGCTTGCGCTCGCCGCGCTCGCAGGGCGGCGCCGCGCGCAGCTTCGCGCGATGAGGAGCGACCTCGAGGCGCCCCTCGGCCCGTCGCCGTGATCAGGCGCGCCCGTGCTCCCGGCGGCGGGCGCCGCGTCAAAGCACCTTGCGCAGCATCCGGGGCAGCACGACGTCGTGCAGCAGCTCGGGCACGGCGCGCTTCAGCCGCCAGGCCCAGCGGCCGTCGCGGTGGGGCATGGCGTAGAGGCGGCCGGCGTCGACCGCCTCGATGGCGAGCCGCGCGACGTAATCGGCCTGGAGGCCCTTTCGCCCCATGAGCTTCTCGGCGGCGCTCCTGGCGGCGGCGTCGAGGCCGCGCCCGCTCTCGACGATCCGCGTCTTGAAGAAGGTCGGGCACAGCACGGTGACGCCGACGCCGTGCTCGGCGAGCTCGAGCCTCAGCGTCTCGGAGAGGGCGACCACGCCGGCCTTGGTCACGCAGTACGGCGCGAGCCCGGGCACGGAGATGAAGCCGGCGGCGGACGCGATGTTCAGGATATGGCCGCTCCGCTGTTGCCTGAAGCGCGGCGCGAACGCGTGACAGCCGTGGACGACGCCCCAGAGGTTGACGCCCATCACCCACGCCCAGTCCTCGAGGGGGATCTCGCCGACCTGGCCGCCGACGCAGACGCCCGCGTTGTTCACGAGGAGATCGACCCCGCCGAGCGCGCGATCGGCCTCGCCCACGAGCGCGGCGACGTCATCGCGTTGGCTCACGTCGCAGCGGACCCCGTGCGCCTCGCCCCCGGCCGCGGCGACGAGGCGCGCGGTCTCGCGGGAGCCTTCCTCGTCGAGGTCGGCGAGGAGGAGCCTCGCCCGGCGCCCCGCGAGCTCGAGGGCGAGGGCGCGGCCGAGGCCCGAGGCGGCCCCGGTGATGACGGCGCGGGGGTGCGTGGGGAGCGGCATGGAACGACGCATAGCACGGAGGCCTTGGCATGAGAGGCCTCGGCGAGGAGGCCATTGCCCGCGACGCGCGGGCAGCGTCCGTCTCCGGCGACGAAGCCGGACGGCCCGCGATGACCGCGCTCCGCGCGGACCCGGATCCGGCGCCGGTGCGCAGGCCCCGCGGCCATGTTACGTGGCGCGGGTGAATGCCCTCCTGCAAACCCTGCTCCGGCGGCCGCCCCTCGGCCGCGCGGCGCGGGCCGCGGCCGACTGGGTCGATCTGCAGCTCACCCACGTGGTCGACTCGCTCGCGCGCCTCGCCCCCCGCGCGCGCGGGCGGCTGCTCGACGTGGGCTGCGGCGACAAGCCGTACGAGCGCCTGTTCCGCCCCCACGTGCGCGAGTACCTCGGCGTGGAGCACCAGGCCACCTTCGACGCCACCGCCGCCGTCTCGCGCGGCAAGGCCGATGTGCTCTACGACGGCGAGCGGCTCCCCTTCCCGGACGCGAGCTTCGACACCGTGCTGAGCGTGCAGGTCCTCGAGCACACCCCGGAGCCGGGGGCGCTCGTCGCCGAGATGGCGCGCGTCCTGCGCCCCGACGGGCTCCTCATCCTCAGCGCGCCCTTCTCCTTCCGGCTGCACGAGGAGCCGCACGACTACTTTCGCTTCAGCCCCCACGGCCTGCGGGCGCTGTGCGGCCGCGCGGGCCTCGTCGTCGAGGAGATTCACCCCCACGGCAGCCTCTGGAGCCTGCTCGGCCACAAGGTGAACAGCTACCTCGCGCTGAACGTCGCGCGCCTCGGCGGCATCGCGCAATCGATGGGCAAGCTGGGCCACGAGGCCGCGACAGGCGGCGGCGCGCGCGCCTGGACGCTGCCGCTGGTCGCGCCCGCCATGCTCGCCGTGGCCGCGGGCGCCCGCGTCCTGGACCGCGCGCTGCCCGATCCCACCGAGGCGCTCGGCTTCACCCTCGCGGCGCGGCGCGCGCCCCCGCGGTGATCCGAGGTCGTGGAACGAGCACCTGAGGTCGTCTCCTTGTCCGCGTGGGCTGCGGCCCTGGCGAGCGGTACGGTTCCTGGTGCCTGAGTCGCTGGTCGTCGGCGCGCACCGCGCATGTCATGGTGCCGATGTCGCCATCGTCTCGGCTCGTCGCATTCCGCGGGTTTACCCCGCTGCGGCTCAAGGCCGGCCGAGTTGTTCGAGGAGTTGCGCGCGCGGCTCGCGAGCACATTTCGCGGTACGGGGAGCTTCAGCCCCGACTCCGTCGAAGACCTCGCGAAGTGCAGGAAAATCGTGCGCGAGCTGCTCGACTCAGATCGATTCGGTTACCTCATCGACCTGACTTCGCCCAGCTCTCCCGCGCCGGCGAGGATCCACTTTGTTCCCGCTGGCCACTTTGACGAGGCGCACGCGGAGCGAGCGCGCTGCTTCGATTGGCAAGGGTTCTATCAGGAATTTTCTGAAGTGTTCGGCCTTCTTCGGGCAGAGTGGCGGCGCCGCTACGACTATGTAATGCTGGATGCCCGCACCGGATTGACCGATATTGGTAGCATCACGACTGTTGTTTTGCCGAGTCGCCTCGTCGTCGTGTTCTCTCCCAATAATCAGTCGCTGTCCGGAGCCGTCGAGGTTTCTCGGCAGGCATTCGAGATGCATCGACGGATAGCGCCCGAGCCACTCGCGATCTTGCCCCTCCTGGCTCGCGTGGAGCCTGGAGAGAAGGCGCTCCGAGGCGAGTGGGTGCAACGTGCCGCTGGTGCATTTTCCAAGCTCTTTCTTGAGCTCTATGGGAACGAGGGCTGTGATTGGGTCCGGTACTTTGAGTCGCTGCATGTTCCCCATGGTACCTACTATTCGTACGATGAGCGGATCGCCGTGGTTGAGCAGCTGGAGCGCGGGCTCGGTTCGCTCACGGAGGCTTATGAGGGCTTTCTTGAATGTGTGCAATGTGCGAGTGTTGCTGAGTGGGAGTCTCGGACCAGGAGTAAGGCTCATGTCGTTGATGTGGATCGAGCCGTATTGATGCAGTTTGATGCCCCATTTGAGGCCCCAGCGTGGCTCTCCGTTGAACGCGTGATCCGCATCCCGGATCCCCAGGTGCGCGCCGGCGTCACCGCGGTAGAGCTGCGGCAGGTGCCCGTATCGCGGGCTGCCTGGAGCCGAGCGGTCCGGGAAATTGAACTAGGCATCGAGCGGGACCGAGCCGGGCTTCGGGGCGCTCCGCACGTGTTCGTCATGTCGCCCTATGCGGCCGCCGTGCTGCTAGGACGGAAGCTTGACCAGCTCGCTCGTGCCGTACCTCTCTACCTTTATCAGTTTGATACCGCGGCCGGTGACTGGATGCTGTTCTCGGCACCTGCGGCCCATGTGTCAATTCCGGCGATTGAGCCTTTTTCAGAAGCTGGACCAGATCACGCTTGAGCACGAGAGTCCGGATGTCATCTTCGTGATCGAGGAAATCCGCTCGATCCAGGAGGACGGTGTACTGCGTCTCGCGAGGGACGTGGGGGCTGGTCGCATCGCCTGCTTGCGCCAGCGATCGGCGTCGCCGCAGAGCACGCCCGCCGAGGCCTACAGCGCTGGCGAGGCCGTCCGCAGTGCGCCCGAAGAGTTGCGAAAGCAGAGCCCATCAGCTGCTTTTCATATCGTCAGCACGGCACCTCTCGCGCTGTTGGTGCAGCTGGGACGATTTTTGACTCCCAGCGTGTATATGTATCGTAGCGCGCTCGTCTATCCGTACGACCCACGGACGGCGTCCTACGCACCGGTGCTAGATGTAATTGATACAACGGAACCACCACAGGGCGGCGGAAGCGAAGAATGCGAGGCCCCTCGAACACCGGGGAGCGGCGGAGCTTGACAACCAGGGAGGAGGGCCCTGACATCGGCTCGATCTCGAGGGGCTGGCTTGGTGAGGCCCACCGTTGCGTGAGCGGCGGATGAAAATCGGGTGAATTGCCGGAAAATCCGGGGCCGGACAACCGGCAGCCAAGGTCGACACGGAGGATTGGATTCCAAGGGGTCGACAAGGTTCAGAGACTAGGGTCCGAGCGAAAGCGGTAATGACCCCACGAGCGCCCGACATCTCCCTTGTGGCAACCACTGGGAGATGATGAGATAGTCCGGTCTACCGAAATAATCCGATGGGCTTGAAACGGTAGAAGCTCGGGATAAAGAGCCCGAGCGATAACAGTGCTTCGGCTACGAGGAGAACCTTCGAGGTCTGTCGCTCATAGGGGGTGTGGGCCGTGATACGTGATACGCCGCCCTCGTCACCCTGGGCGCGCCGCCCTCGTCGAGGCGCAGCGCGCACCTCGTCCCGTCGCGGGCCGTGCGTTCGCAAGGGCGCGCTCCACGAGCGCGCGGCGGTGGGGACGCTCGCTGCCACCCGCGCCATGGAACGCGCGCCGTCGCGCGCTCGACCTCTGCGCTCCGGACAGCGAAGGGCGAGAGGCATGCCCGGAGACCGTGATCTCCCCGGCGCCTCTCGCCCTTCCGTTCGTCCGACGGGCGCCGCCTAGGCGCTGCCGCGCGCGCCGGCTTGCCGTTCGCCGCTCAGCCGCTGCCCGAGGAGCAGCTTCGCGCGCTCCGCGAGGCGGAGATCCTCCTGCCGCACCTCGCTGAAGAACGAGGCGAGCTCGTCATCTCCCTGCTGCTTCGCGTCCTGGATGTACCTGGCGTAGGTCTCCGCGCCCTGGAGCGCGTGGTAGAGCACGCTGACCAGGTTGTAGTCCTTGTCGGGGATCACGCTGCTCTCGGTGCGGCCTTCCTGCATGCCGGCCCCCTGCTGTCCCTGATTGCGCATTCCCTGCTTCTGCTCGGTCGCCATTCCAGACCTCCTCGATTTCCCCCAGCACCGCCGGGCAATGCAAGGGGGAGGCCGCACAGCAGAGCAGCCTGGGACATCGAGGATCCCGCGGGACAGGTCCCTTCGCTCCATCGCCCACGTCGCGTTCTGCCACAGCAGGCGGACGCCCGCGCAGGATCGCACCATCCAGGGCGGTTCCGCCCCTCACAGCCGGCCGATCGCGGGCGCGCGTGCTCGCGCGTGCTGGAGACCACGTCGCTGGCCTGCACCGAGCGCGGCCTTTCCAGCGCGCGCGGTCACGCGCGATCCTGCGAAGATTGTCATGGACGGGAATGCGGTGATCGGCCCCACGGCCGCGTGCCGCGCGCAGAGACCCGGGACCGCACGAGCTGATACGCTGTGCCACGTCGCAGCCACTCCCCCTCTTCCTCATCGGTCCTCGACTCGCCGCCATGCGCTCACGATCCCACGGCTCACCTCGTTCCATGACGTCTCTCCGCGGGGCGCTCACGACGCTCGCGCTCGCGCTCGCCACCGCCGCGTGCGGCGCGGGCGACCTCGATCCCGGCGGCCGGCAGGGCGCTGGCGTCCACCCGCGGCTCCTCGCGCGCCCCGAGCACCGCGAGCGGCTCCTCGCGCGCGTCGATCGCGAGCCCTATGCCTCGATCCTCGCCGCGCTCCGGCGCGTCGCCGCCCGCGCGTACGCGGAGGAGCCCGAGCCGGCCTCGTGGGACCACCGGACGAACGGCGACAACGCGTCGACGGCGCAGGCGAACGCCTTCCTCGCCTGGGCGTTCGAGGACCGGGCCGCGGCCGAGAAGGCGCGCGAGTTCCTCCGCCGCCTCGAGACCGACTGGGAGACGAACACGGTCCTCGACATCAACATCCGGATGCCGAAGACCCTGATCGGGTACACGAACGCGTGGGATCTCCTGAGCGCGACCCCGTGGTTCCCCCCCGGCGAGGCCGCCGAGGCGGAGCGCAAGATCACCGAGATCACGCGCCAGTTCTTCGACAGGTACCTCGAGGACGGCTTCTATCGGGATGTCCTGCTCCGCATGGCGCAGAACAACCACCCGATCCGCACCGCGGACGCGATCGGCTACGTGGCGCTCGCGTTCCCCGGGCACCCGGCGGCCGAGGCCTGGTGGAACTGGTCGCTCTCGGAGCTCGACCACCTCTGGGGCCCGGACGGCCGGTACGTGCAGCCCGACGGCGGGGTCTCCGAGGGCCCGTATTACTTCGCGTTCGCCTGGGCGCCGACCGCGGCGTTCTTCATCGCGCTCGACAACGCGCTCGGGGGGCCCGCGCCGTTCACGCGCGACTGCCGCACGCGCTCCGACGAGGACCCCTGGGCCGGGCACGGCTGCGTCGACGGCGAGCCGGCCTCGCTCGAGCTCCCGCTGCGCGGCGGGCTGTTCACGAAGGCCGTCGACTGGTCGCTCTCGCTGCGGCTGCCCTGGGGCAGCCGCCCCCCGGTCGACGATGGCGTCTTCGACACCCTGAACGGGAGCGCGCTGCTCACGTCGTTCGGGGGCAGCGGCGTGTACCGCTGGGACTGGGAGCGAAACCGCGACAAGCCCCGTGACATGGAGTTCGGCGGCGACCTCATCGCCCATCACCTCCTCTACGTCGACGACGCGGTGCCCGCCGAGGAGCCGCCCTTCCTCACGCGCTTCTTGCCGGACGCGGGCCACGCGGTCTTCCGCTCGGACTGGGGCGAGGAGGCGCGGTGGCTCCTGCTCGTCGCGGAGCACGGCGCCGCGCGCAAGGCGATCCACGATCACGTGGACGGCACGTCGTTCTCGCTCGCCGCGTACGGCGAGTACCTCCTGATCGACCCCGGCTATTACAAGCCGGACGCGCTCGCCAACGCGAGGACCAGCCCCGCGCCGTCGCACAACGTGATCCTCATCGACGGCAAGGCCGCGCCCGACAAGGGGCTCCTCACCGATTTCGGCGACGCGGACGCCTGGATCCGCAACACCCACGACGGCGTCGCGGTCGAGTACGCCGAGGCGCACCAGGACTACCAGGACACGCACGTCGAGCGCTCCGTGGTCTTCGTCGACGGCCGCTACTTCGTGATCGGCGATCGCCTGGCCACGACGCACCCCGCGGCCCGGGCGCACGCGTTCCGCCTGCACGGCCACGCGGGCCGGAGCTCGGGCGGCGCCTTCGAGCTCCTCGCCGACGGCGCGCGCTGGGAGCGGCCGCGGGCGGGCGTCGAGGCGCGCGTGCAGTCGACGGCGCCGGGGCTCGCGGTCGTGGAGCCGCCGTACTCGCCGCTCACCGCGCCCCACGTGCACGAGTTCGACATGGACCGGAGGGCCGCCGATCACGCGGTCATCGACGCGACGGTCGAGGCGGAGGCGCCGGGGTTCTTGACGCTGCTCTTGCCCTACAAGGTCGGCGCGGACGAGGGCCCCGACGCGCCCCTCGCGGCGGCGCCGCTCGACGCGGGGCCCGGCGTCGTCGCGTGGCGGATCGAGGGCGACGGCGCGACCGACGTCGCGGTGCTCCGGCGCCGGGGCGCCGCGGAGGCGCTGACGCTGCCCGGAGGGCGGGTCCTCGAGACCGACGCCGAGCTCGTGGTGCTGCGGCTCGAGGGCGAGCGGCCGTTCGCGCTGATGGCGCGCGGCACGCGCGTGCTCGTCGACGGCGCGCCCCGGATCACGGCGCCCGACGCGCCCCCCGTCGCCGTGGAGGAGTGAGATGGCGCCGTCGCCGTGGAGGAGTGAGATGGCGATCGCGAACGGCTCCAGCGGGACGCGCGCGGCCAGGAGCGCGCCGCGCCGCCGCGCGCTGCTCGCCGCCGCGGCCGTGGCGGGCGCCGTCGCGGCGGCCGGCTGCTCGGGATCGGAGGCGCCGGGCGGCTCCGCGGCGACGTGCAGCCCGACGCAGCCCTCGCCGGACGACGCGTTCGCGCGCGAGCGCGCCCCCGGCTCCGGGGACGTGGCCCTCGCGCGCGCCATCGCCGACCGCTGGATCGCCGAGCACCCCCCGGAGTCGCTCCCGTGGGACTGGGGCGAGGGCACGATCATGCTCGCGCTGGTCGACCTCTACCGCGTGACGCAGCACGCCCCGT
This sequence comes from Sorangium sp. So ce1036, assembly GCF_051369805.1. NCBI lineage: Bacteria > Pseudomonadati > Myxococcota > Polyangiales > Polyangiaceae > Sorangium > Sorangium sp. So ce1036. The sequence continues at coordinate 8,392,396 of NZ_JBBMOX010000001.1, read as the reverse complement.
ACCGCGACCACTACCTCCGCTACATCGACCGCCACATCGAGCGCGGCTACGAGATCACGACGAGCGATCGCTGCCCGCCGGCGGCCGCCGCGCTCGCGCTCCACGCGGAGACCTGCGCCGCGCGCTACGGCGAGGTCGTCGGCGACGTGCTCCATTACCTCCGCGAGGAGGCGCGCCGGACCGAGCAGGGCGGCATCAACCACCTCGGCGTGTCGCCGCTGTTCGAGCCCACGCTCTGGGTCGACTCGCTGTTCATGTTCGGCAACGTGCTCGTCCGCGCCGGCGAGCGCGCCGAGGGCGGGCGGGAGCTCGACGAGTTCTCCGGTCAATACACCCTCTTCGCGTCGCTCCTCCAGGACGAGCCGGGGCTCTTCCGGCACGCGTACAACTGGGCGACGCCCCAGGATCCCGGCGTGTACTGGGCGCGCGGCAACGCCTGGGTCACGGCGGCCGGCTACGAGTACCTGCGCGCGCGCGCCGCGCGCGGCGAGCAGGACGGCGCCGTGGCCGGGTCGCTCGAGCGGCAGGTCGCGGAGATCCTGCGCACCCAGGACCCGGACACCGGGCTCTGGTGGACGATCATGAACCGCCCGGACGAGATCTACCTCGAGACGAGCGCGACGGCCCTGTTCGCCGTCGGGCTCGCGCGCGGCCTGCGGTACGGCTTCCTCGACGCGTCGGTGCGCGGCGCGATCGAGCGCGCCATGGCCGGCGTGCGCGCGCGCATCGTGGAGGACGGGGCCGGTCGCCCCGTGGTCACCGGCATCTCCGGCCCGACGTCGGTCGGCCGGCTGGAGGACTATGCGCGGGTCGAGCTCCGCGACGACGTCTCGTACGGCGTCGGCGCCGTGATCCTGGCGCTCGTCGAGACCTCGGGGCTATAGGCTCTGTCTGACGGACGTCGCGAGCCGGCTGAGACCAGGGGGGCGCGGGCGAGGAATCAGGGCGGGCCCGCGGCGCCGTCCGCGATCCATTGACGCAGGATCTCGAGCTCCTGCGCGCTGAGGGTCGGCCCGCTCGTGCCGGGCGGCATCACGCCCGGGATGCACTGCGCGTCGGCGGTCGGCTGGCAACCCGCGGCGCCCGCCTTGTCGGCGGCCTTGAGGTAGAGCCAGCTCTTGTCGGGATCACCCGGGACGACGAGCTTGAACTGGCCGCCGTGGATGGAGGGGACGTTGACCAGGCCCTCGACGATCTCCTTGGAGCTGATGCGGCCGCCGAGCGTCAGCCGCGCATTGGCGCCCGTCTCGGCGTGGCAGCCGCTGCACAGGTTCTTCTGACTCTCGAGGATGGGCCGCACCTTCTCGTGGAAGAACCCTGACTCCTCCGGCAAAGGCTCGTCGATGGCCGGGACCTCCTCGGGCGGCAGCTTCTCCTTGACGATCCTGATGTAGGTGTCCATCTCGCGACACTGCGTCACGAGATCATCCTTCAACTTCTGATCGTCCGGCATCAACCCCTTGGCGCGGCGATACTTCTCCCACACGTTGTCGATCCAGCCGTGGAGCTTCCAGAACATGTAGTTGTCGATGTTCGCTTCGGTGTTGTTCACGCCGTGCTTCGTGTTGCCCGGCCGCGCCCACTTGGCGTGCAGCACGAAGTGGAGGCCCACCCACGGCATGTTGGTCGCACCCCTCAGCTTCTGCCCCACGTTGCACTGGAGCCAGAAGCCGAGCTCGCCTTCGTCCTTGAACCTCGCGAGGTTCTCGGGCTTGTCGATCTCGTCGCCGATCTTTCCGGCCTCGAGGATCTGCGGATCCCAGTCCTTCCACGCGGAGCGCCACTGGGGCGGTACGTCCTCCGCCTTGGTCGGGAACTTCTCGAAGCCCGTGAACTGCTCGCTATGGTTGGGCCAGAGCTGCTTCAGCGCCTGGATCATGTGGCGGTGAAACACCAGGAACTGATATCCGTCGCCGCCGGTCTGGCAGTTCTGATCTTCCGGGACCAGCTGCTTGTAGTCGCAGATCCCCACCTTGCTCAACAGGCTGCCGCCCGGAAGGCTGCAGCCGCGGATCGCGTGCCACTCGATGTGGGCAATCTGCCAGGCGTTTTCATACATGTACTCCAGCACTTCCGGCTGCACCGTGAGGTCCACGATGTTCGGATCGTCGTTGCCGGGCGGATAGTACTCCGCGGGGCCGTCCTTCATCGTGGGGCTGGAGTCGCTCGGGTGGGGAGGGTGGCCGTACAGGCAGTGGTCATACGGGTGGTCGTTCGCGTCGCCGCCGCCCACGCCCGCGCCCGCGCCGCCCGTGCCTGCCGCATCGCCGCTGCCCGTGCCGCCCGTGCCCGCGGTGACGGGGCCGCCGCTCGTGGCGCCCCCCGCTCCGGTTCCGGTGGTCCAGCCGCCGGTGGCGGTCCCACCGCCGGCGCTCCCGCTGGTGGCCTCTCCACCCGTGCTGCCGGACCCGCCGGTATTCGCGCCGGGGCCGTCCGAGGTTTCACCGACGCAAGCTGCCAGTGCGACGCATGCCGGTACAAGGACCGAAGTCAAGAGAATTCGATGGTGTCTCATGTGCGTTCTCGCCTTCATTCTGCATAAAAAATTCGGCGTAAGACCCTGCCGGACCCGGCGCAGTCGACCGGGCACGACGGTCGACTCGCTCCGGAGAGCATTCCCGCTCGCCGCCGAGTTGATCATGCGGGTAAAAGAATTCTGGTGGAGCGTGGCGCTGCGGGGGGAGTGCGCGCCGACACCGCTCATTTCCAGTCCGAGCGCTGGAGCAGCGCGCCGTCCGGCCATTCCGCGAGCCGCGGTTCTCGATGCCGGACTCTGCCATTGGAGGGCAGCCGGCTTCGATCCGGCAATTCGACAACCCTGTCGATTCGATCGACGTCAATCGCGCCAGCGGCTTCGGCGACGAGGTGGTCGCGGCGGCCGGCGACAAGGTCACCTGCGGCGAGGTCCCCCCCGCCGCCGCCGGCCCGGCTGCCGTGCCGCGCGCGCCGAAGCCCGTCCGCCTGCCCCCTGCGGCACGCGACTTGAAGCGATCCGGTCCACACGCCCCGGGATGTCCGGGCGTGCCAGGGCGATCCGAGCGCGCGCGCCGCGGCCGCCGTCGCGGCGCGCGCGCCGGAATCGGCGAGGACTCCATGGCTCCTCTCGTCAAGCTCGAGGCGATCTCCAAGGTGTACTGGATGGGGGAGGTGGGCGTGCAGGCGCTGCGCTGTGTCTCGCTGGAGCTCTCCCGGGGCGAGATGGTCGCGATCATGGGCGCCTCGGGGTCGGGCAAGTCGACGGCCCTGAACGTCATCGGCACGCTCGATCGGCCCACCGGGGGCCGGTACCTCCTCGACGGCGAGCCGATCGAGCGGCTCGACGAGGTCGAACTCGCCCGGATCCGCAACCGGAACATCGGGTTTGTCTTCCAGTCGTTCAACCTCCTGCCGCGCGACAGCGCCCTCGCGAACGTCGCGCTGCCGATGGTCTACGCCGGCGTCCGGCCGGCCGAGCGGCGGGCGCGGGCCGCGCGCGCCCTCGCGCGCGTGGGGCTCGAGGACCGGGCGCACCACCGGCCGAGCCAGCTCTCCGGCGGCCAGCAGCAGCGCGTCGCCGTCGCCCGCGCCATCGTCAACGAGCCGTCGCTGCTCCTCGCGGACGAGCCGACCGGCGCGCTCGACTCGGCCACCTCCCGGCAGCTCATGGAGCTGTTCTGCGCGCTGCACGCGCAGGGGATGACGGTGATCGTCGTCACCCACGACCGCTCCATCGCCGGCTACGCCACCCGCGTCGTCACCTTCCGCGACGGCGCCCTCGTCGAGGACACGGGCCCTCGCGGGCGGCGCGCGGAGGTCCCGGCGGCGCGGCCCGGGGGCCCCCCGTGAGCGCCCGGCGCAGGCGGCGGCGGTGGCCGTGGCTCGCCGCGGTCGCGGCGCTCGCCGGGGGCGGCGCCGCCGTCGTCGCGGCGCGCGGCCCGGGCCCCGCGCCCATCGACCCCGCGCTCGTCGTGACCGCTCGGCGCGGCGACCTCCCGGTCGAGGTCCTCGAGACCGGGCGCATCGAGGCCGGCGAGCAGGTCGAGCTCAAGTCCAAGGTCGCGGGCCAGGTCGCCGAGGTGCTCGCCGGCGAGGGCGCCCGGGTCGCGAAGGGCGAGCTCCTGCTCGTGCTCGATCCGACCGACCCCGCGCGCGAGGTCGCCCGCGCCGAGGCCGAGCTCGCCCAGGCCAGGGCCGCCGCGCGCTTCGCCCGGATCGAGGCGGAGCGGCGGACCGCCGGGGTCGATGCCAGCGTCACCCGCGCGGACGAGCGCGACCAGGCCCGGCACGAGCTCGCCGTCAAGACGATCGCGGTCCGGCTCGCCGAGGTCGCGCTGCGCGCGGCGAAGGACCGGCTCCGGGACACGAAGATCGCCTCGCCCATCGATGGCACCGTGATCCAGCGCGACATCGATCCCGGCGAGGTCGTCACGCCGGGCGTGGAGTCGACCTTCGAGGCCAAGGCGCTGCTCACCGTGGCCGATCTCTCGACGCTCGTGGTGAAGGTCGATCTCCACCAGATCGACGTGGCCAAGGTGGCGCTCGGCCAGCCGGCGACCCTGACGCTCGACGCCCTGCCCGGCAGGACGTACACGGCCACGGTTACCCGGATCGCGCCCGCCTCGGTGAAGCGCGAGGGCCGCGAGGTCGAGGTCTTCCCGGTCGAGGCCGAGCTCTCCGGGGTCGATGGCCTCCTCCGGCCCGGGATGACGGCGGACGTGCGCATCCTGCTCGACAGCAGGCCGGGCGTGGTCTCGTTGCCGATCGAGGCCGTCGCCGAGGAGGGCGGCAAGCAGCGCGTGACGCGCGTGGTCGACGGGCCGGACGGCGAGCCGATCACCGAGGAGGTGGAGGTCGCGCTCGGCGCGCGCAACGACCGCGAGGTCGAGGTCGTGAGCGGCATCCCGGAAGGGGCCCGCGTGCTCATCAACCCGCCCTCGGCGGCCCCGAACGAGACCCGGATGTGAGGTGGCTCGTCCCTCTCTCGATCGCCGCGAGGGCGCTCTCGGCGCACCGGCTGCGGTCGCTGCTCACGGTGCTCAGCATCGCGCTCGGCGCCTCCGCCATCGTGCTCATGATCTCGCTCGCCGAGAGCGGCCTGCTCACGCTGAGCCGCGGCCTCGAGGAGCTCGGCGGGGCGCGGCTCGTCCTCGTCGTGCCGAAGGAGCCGGAGCGCGCCGCGCGGAAGAGGGCGATGTTCACGACCGGCTTCACCCGGCGGGACCGCGACCGGCTCGCGCGCGGCGTGCCGCACGTGGTCGAGCGCGCGGCGTACGCGCCGCTCGGGCCCCAGGACGTGATCTCCGACGAGGGCACGGAGGATCGCGCCCACCTCGTCGCGGCCGACAGCGGCTTCCTCGGCGCCTTCCGGATGCGCGTCGCCCGCGGCCGCGCCTTCACCGACGAGGAGGATCGCCGCCGCGCACGCGTCTGCGTCGCCGGGCCGAGGCTCGCGGAGCGGCTCTTCCGCGGCGACCCGCTCGGCCGGTCGGTCACGGTCGGCGACCTCCGCTGCCGCGTCGTCGGCGTGCTCGAGGACCGCGCGCGCCTCGGCGTCGACTTCGGCTTCGACTGGGTCGATCTGCTGGTCGCGCCCATCGACACGGTGGCGGACGTCGAGGAGGCCGCGCGCGCCTCGGCGCTCCTCGTCGTCAAGACCGACGATCCCCGCAACAACGATCCGGTGAAGCGCATCCTCAACGCGCTCCTCGTGGAGCGCCACCACGGCGTCGACGACTTCACCCTCCTCGATTTCGGCGGCATCCTGCGGAAATTCGAGGGGACGGTGGCCGTGATGAAGGCGATCGTCGGCCTCATCGCGGGCGTCGCGCTGCTCATCGGCGGCGTGGGCGTGATGAACATGATGCTCGTCAGCGTGTCCGAGCGCGTGCGCGAGATCGGCGTCCGCAAGGCGCTCGGGGCGGCGCCGCGCGACATCGGCGCCCAGTTCCTGTGCGAGGCGGCGCTGCTCTCCGGCCTCGGCGGCCTGCTCGGGGCCCTCTGCGGCGGGGCCGCGGCCCACCTCGCCTCGGCGCTCATCCGCCGCTTCACGCCGGGCTGGGTCGGCGCGGTCTCGACGTCGGCGGTGGTCGCGGCGCTCCTCGTCTCCGGCCTCGTGGGCGTGGCGTTCGGGTGGCTGCCGGCCCGGCGCGCGGGCCGGCTCGACCCGGCGGAGGCGCTGCGGCGATGAGCCCCCTCGACCTCCTCCACGAGGCGCGCGCCGTCGTGGCGCACCGGACCCGCGCCGCGCTCACGCTGCTCGGCATCGTGATCGGCGCCGGCGCGATCGTGCTGCTCTCCTCGCTGCTCGCGGGCGGCGAGGAGGCGCTGCTCCGGGCGAGCCAGCAGGCCGTGGAGGCCGATCTGATCCAGATCCGCCCCGCCGAGGTGAGCCTCGGCGACCGGCGCCGCGCCCGGCGCGAGCTCTCACGGGACGACGCCCGCGCGCTCGCCGGGTCGCGGGCGCTCGGCGGCGCCGCCGCGCTGAGCGAGTCGGCGCGCCCGACCGAGGCGCGCGCCGGCCGCAAGACGAAGCGGATCACCCTGGTCAGCGCGGCGCCGGCGACGCCCGCGCTCTACGCGCTCGAGCTCGCGGCGGGCCGCTCCCTCGGCGAGGGGGATCTCGCGGCGCGGCGGCGCGTGTGCGTTGTCGGCCACGAGGTCTGGGCCGAGCTCTTCGGCGGCCCCCCCGCGCGGGCCGCGGCGGCCGAGGCGCTCCACCTCGTCGCGGAGGGGCACGTCTGGACGGTGGTCGGCGTGCTGAAGGATCGGCCGATCCTGGGCTCCACGCGCGGCACGGACCTCTGGAACCGCAGGGTCCTCGTCCCGGAGACGACCTACGACGCGCTGCTCTCGCCGGAGCACCGGGCGGACCGCCTCTACGTGCGCCGGGATCCGCGCGTCGAGGTCCGGTCCCCGCGCGCCGTGCTCCGCGGCGTCATCGAGGCGACGCTCCTGCGCCGGCACCACGGCGTGAAGAACTTCACGATCGAGGACGAGGACACCCGTGGCCGGGAGGCGCTCGTGCTGGGCGTCATCGAGGGGCTCCTGCTCAGCACCGGCGTCGTCGCGCTGGTCGTGGGGGGCATCAACGTCATGAACATCATGCTGGTGACCGTGACCGAGCGGACGCGGGAGATCGGCGTCCGCCGCGCGGTCGGCGCGTCCCCCCGCGCGATCCTCCTGCAGTTCCTCTGCGAGGCGGCGGCGGTCTCGCTGCTCGGCGGCGTGATCGGCGTCTTGTCGGGCGTGGGCGTCTCGTGGCTGTCCGGGCGGCTGCTCGCGCGCGTGGTCGGCCGCTGGGACTTCCACGTGGAGCCCTGGTCGATCGCGCTGGGGCTCGGCCTGTCGCTGGTCGTGGGCGTCGTGTTCGGCCTCTACCCCGCGTGGCGCGCCGCACGGCTCGCCCCGGTCGAGGCGCTCCGCGCGGAGTAGCGAGGGGCCCGCCGGGTGGCGCCTCGCCTCAGATCGTGCATGACGAGGACGTGTGGTATTTCTCCCTCACGCCCCACGCGAAGCCGGCGCCCGCCACGTGCTCGACATGGTTGGCATAGCTCCGGGGGGTGCTCCCGCTGGGGCCGCTCCACCAGTGATGCCAGTTGGTGTTGGAATCCTCGAGGAGAGGCTCACCGAGCTGCTAGGAGGGCTGGTCCGCCCTCGCATGCGCTCCCTGGGCTCGGGCCGCTCGCGACGCTCGTCAGACAGAGCCTAGCGCTACTGCGAAAAGTTGCCCCGGATCAGCAGAAGACCCGCCATTGCGCCAGTGACGCCAAGAAGAGAGGGGAAGGGTCGTCCCTCCATTTCCCCCTTCTACTTTCCTAATTTCTTGGCGCCCTTTTCGTCATGGCGGTTCGCCTCTCGGCCCGACTTCCCGCAGGTGCGCTAGCCGCGGAGGATCACCCAGATGGCGTCGTCCCGCACGTGCGCGGCCCGCCGGTAGACCAGGGAGACGTCGACGTGCCGTGTCTTGTGGGGGAAATAGAACACGAAGCCGAAGGTGGCGTCGAGCGCTCGCTGCTCGACCCCGAGCAGGAAACGCCCGTAAAACCGCCTCACCCGGCTGCAGGGGGCCACCTCGGTGAAGAAATGCCTTCCTATCACGTCCTGTCGCTTCCGGCGCGCGTGGTGCTCCTCGTAGGAGTTGTAGGAGAGCACCGTGGCGTTTCGATCCAGCCGGATGATCCCGAACGGCTGTGCGTCCAGGCCGCGCTCATCCAGGTTGAACACCCCGATGTCGAGCTCGCCGGTCCTGGGCTGCTCCTGCATCTGCATCTGCATTCGACCCCTCCACACATGCTGTCTGCGACAGAGACGTGCGCCAGCGTAGAGGACGTCCGGTAGCGCGCCTATCCGGCGTGGCCCTAACGTGAGGTCGGGACAGCGGCGCCACCCCGGTCGGGGGTGCATCTAAAGACCCCGGGGCGGCGCGGCGTCGATCGGTGGCTCAACCGCGCGCGAGCTGCGCGAGCGCCTCGCCGGTGAGGCGGTAGACGGTCCACTGGTCCATCGGTGTCGCGCCGAGCTTCCGATAGAAGCCGATCGCGGGCTCGTTCCAGTCGAGCACCGACCACTCGAACCGCCCACAGCCGCGCTGGACGGCGAGCTTCGCCAGGTGCACGAGGAGGGCTTTGCCGTGGCCCGCCCCGCGGTGCTCCGGCAGCACGAACAGGTCTTCGAGGTAGATCCCGGGCTTGCCGAGGAAGGTGGAGAAGGACTGGAAGAACAGGGCGAACCCGACGGCGGTCCCCTCCGATTCGGCCAGGACGACCTCGGCCGCAGGCCTGGGGCCGAAGAGCTGCGCCTCGAGCTCTCGCTCGTCGAAGACGACCTCGTGCGCGAGCCGCTCGTACTCGGCGAGCATGCGGATGAGGCGGGCGATGGTGGGGATATCGGCGGCGGTGGCGGCTCGGATCATGGTGTCTACGGCGCCTCATACCGCATCGTCCTCCCCGCGCGAAGCGCGTGAAACCCGCGAAACGCGCGACGCCGGACACGCGCAGGCCGGCCGAGGGAGGGCGAGGGCACGGGGCCGACAGCGGGGCGCGGCTTGCCGGTCGGCGCACGATCGCCGTAGGCTCCGCCACAGGATCATGTCGACCCCGCCCACCGTCGCCGGCCCGCGCTGGCTCTACCTGCACGGCTTCGCCTCGGGGCCGAGCTCGACCAAGGGCGTGGCGGTCGCCGCGCACTTCGCGCGCCGCGGGATCGCCGTCGAGCGGCTCGACCTGCGGGTCCCCTCGCTCGAGGGGCTGCGCCTCCGCGCGATGATGGACGTCGTGAAGCAGGCGATCGGCGGCGAGCGCGACCGGGCCGTGCTGATGGGCTCGAGCCTCGGCGGCCTCGCCGCGTGTCGCGTGGCCGAGGAGGACGCGCGGGTGTGCGCGCTCGTGCTGCTCGCGCCGGCGTTCCGGATCATGGAGCGCTGGCGGCAGCGGCTCGGCGAGGAGGAGTTTCGCGCGTGGGAGGAGCGGGGCTGGCTCGAGGTCGACGACCACGCGGAGAGGCGGCGCGCCCGGGTGGACTTCGGCTTCGCCGTGGACGCGGCCGAGGTGGATGAGCGCTCGGGCGGCTGGCCCGACGTGCGGGTGCCCACGCTGATCCTCCACGGCCAGAAGGACGACGTGGTCGAGATCGCGCTGTCGCGCGGCTTCGCGGCGGGGAAGCGGCATGTGCGGCTCATCGAGGTGGACGACGGCCACGATCTCGTGGCGTCGATCCCACGCATCCTCCGCGAGGCCGAGGATTTCCTGCGCCCTTTTCTCGGTCGCTGACCGGCGCGCGGGCGCTGAGCTTCTGTTCAGCGCGGCTCGGCGCAGCGGGCGAGTCGGCCTCCCCTCGACGACCGGGGCGCATTCTCGCCGCGAACGGCACAGCTATCAAGACCGACGAGCTCCGCCTAGAGCTCGGGTGTCCCGGCCGCGGATCGCCCGCGGCGGGCGACAGGAGGGAGCCATGACGACAGCGCAGATCGGCGCGCGCACCGCGCGCCTCGATGGCATCGAGATGCACTACGACCTCCACGGTGAAGGGGAGCCGCTCGTGTTGCTCCACGGCTTCACCGGGACGAGCGGCGACTGGGGGCACGTGTTCGATCTCGCGGAGCTCGGGCGCACCTACACGGTCATCGCTCCCGATCTGCGCGGGCACGGCCGGTCGACCAGCCCGGGCGCGCCGTTCACGATTCGACAGTGCGCCCTCGACGTCCTCGCCCTCCTCGACCAGCTCGGGGTGACGAGGTACCGGGCGGTGGGCCTCAGCTTCGGCGCCAATGTCCTCCTGCACATGGCCACCCAGCAGCCGGATCGCGTCGAGTCCATGATCCTCGTGGCCGCGACACCGTACTTCCCGGAGCAGGCGAGGGCGCTGATGCGAGCGTTCTCCGATGCGCCCCGGTCGGCCGAGGAGTGGGCGGCGATGAGGGGCCGCCACGAGCTCGGCGACGAGCAGATCCTGGCGCTGTGGCGGCAGCCGCGGCACTTCGCGGAGAGTTACGATGACATGAGCTTCACGCCTCCGTACCTGTCGACCATCACGGCGCGGACGATGATCGTGAACGGCGACCGCGATCCCTTCTATCCGGTCGAGCTCTCCCTGGAGATGTACCGGGCGATCCCGCGTGCTTGCCTGTGGATCCTCCCGAACGGCGGGCACGGCCCCATCTTCGGCGAGTGGAGAGCCCAGTTCGCCAGCGCGGCGCTGGCCTTCCTGCGCGGCGAGCAGGGCGAGCCGGCCGAGGTCCGGGCGTGACGAGGCGCCCACGCGCGGCTCCCTGAGGCACGGCGAGGGCGGATGGGCGGGGACAGGCCCGTGATCCGGCCCCGCGCCGCGCGAGGCGGCCGAGCACGATTTCGTGAAGGACCCCCGCGCCTGGCAGCATCCATGGGGCGAGCGAGCGGGCGCTGACGCGCAGAGCCCGCTCTCACTGGTGCTCGTGGCGAGCGCGCGGATCGAGCGAGCCGCGCCGCGCGGGCACGCCCTCGATGCGCGCGCAGGGATGAACATGACAGGAACGATCCACCACAGAACATCCAGGCTGCTGGGCCGAGGGAGCCTCTTGCTGGCGAGCTGGGCGCTGGGCGCCTGCGCCGTGGCCGGCGCGCCTCACGACGAGGCCGGGACAGCCGAGCTCGCGCTGACGCAGCAGGAGCGGGTCTTCGGGTTCGAGGACGTGGCCGACTGGACGGCATCCTCCGGGATCCGCGAGTCGTCGACGCTCCACACCGAGGGCGCGGCCGCGCTCGGGCTGCGCGGCTTCACGTACGCGGAGCTGACCTCGCCGGCGCTCTCCACCCTGTCGGGCGTCACGGACGAGCTCGCGCTCGACATCCGGCTCCCCGCGAGCCCGGCCTGGGGCCAGGTGCAGGTGCTCGTGAGCAGCCCGACCCTCGGCTTGAACAGGGCCTGGCTGGGTCAGGCGTCGCTGCAGGGCCTGCCGGCGGGCACGTGGAGCACGCTCGCGTTTGCGGTGCCGGCCTCCATCAAGAGCGCGCTCCAGCAGAGCACCTCCGATCTCCGGATCACGCTGACGCTGAACGCCCCGAGCTCCAGCGCGGCCACCGTCGTCGACCACCTGCGCTTCGAGGGCGGCGCGCCCGCTCCGGCGTGCGGCGACGGCAGCCCGTACACCCTCGACGTCACCACCGTCCCGGGCTTCGACGATGAGATCCTCGAGGACATGATCTGCACGTTCCACAGCGTGTATCCGCAGCTCGTCCAGCGCTTCAACCCGGCCGCGCCCACCACGGTGGGCCTGATCATCACCGAGGACCCCGGCGTCGCCTGGGCGAGCAACGGCAACACGTACTACAACAAGCAGCACATGCTCGACAACCCGCTGGACACGGACGCGGTCGTGCACGAGATCATGCACATCGTCCAGTCCTACTCGGGCCCGGTCCCCGGGTGGATCGTCGAGGGCATCGCCGACTACGTGCGTGACGCCTACGGCCTCCAGAACGCGGCTGCCGGCTGGTCGATCCCGAGCGGATGGACGTACGGGGCGCACTACCTGTTCGGCTACGGTGACGCGGCCGCCTTCTTCAAGTGGATCGACGCGACGTACCGCGCGAGCCAGACGCCGGTGGCCGACGAGCTCGACGACATCCTGCGCGCCGGGACGTACTCGAGCCAGACGTGGGTCGACCTGACGGGATACGACGTGGAGACCCTGTGGCAGCAGTACTCGAACAACCAGGCCCCGCTGCCTGCCACCTCGGGCATCGCCGTGTACGAGAACCCGGGCTTCGGCGGCAGGGCGGTCGTGCTCGACCGCGGGCAGTACGACGCGAGCGACCTGGGCGCCCGCGCGATCGGCAACGACTGGATCTCCTCGATCCAGGTGCCCCCCGGCTACACGGTCACGGTGTATTACGACTCGCCGTTCTCCGGCACGTCAATCCAGTACACCGCCGACGCGGCGACCCTGGGCGCCATGAACGACCAGATCTCCTCCATCGTCGTCGAGTGACGGCCCAGGGCGCGGGCCGCTCGCGCTCTCCCGAGCGTCGGACATCCCTGTCCCGGAGCCATGGACGCCGCGCCCCGGGACCATTCTCGATCGAGGCGCATGGCAGAGAGAGCGCCCGAGTCGGCCCCTGTCTCCATAACTCGACGGGAGAGCCACCTCGCCGTCGAGCGGCGCATCGGGCGCGTACCCTACCTCGCGGATCTCGCTCGGGTCTTTTCCAGGCGCTTGACGCCGTGCGCGACCGGTTCTCATCATCGCGCCCATGAGCTACATCGACGGCTTCGTTGTTCCGGTTCCCGCAGACAAGAAGGACGCCTATCGAAAGGTGTGCGAGCACGTCGCCCCGATCTTCAAGGAGCACGGCGCCACGCGCCTCGTCGAGTGCTGGGGCGACGACATCCCCGACGGCAAGATCACCGACTTCAAGGGCGCAGTGAAGGCCGAGCCCGGCGAGAACGTCGTGTTCTCCTGGATCGTGTGGCCCTCGAAGGAGGTGCGCGACCAGGCGCAGCAGAAGATCATGAACGACCCGCGCATGCAGAATGCAGGGGAAGCGCCGTTCGACGGCAAGCGCATGATCTGGGGCGGGTTCAGGGTCCTCTTCGACACGGACGGCGAGCAGGGCTGACCGAGCCGGAGGGCCCCCCTCCTCCTTCAGGCCGTGAGCCCCGTGAGCGGCCCGGTGCAATAGTTTGGATCCCCGAACGAGTCGGCCTCGACGCCCATCGCGTGGAGCAGCGAGAGGAGCAGGTCGTTGTGCGCGACCTCCTTCGGCTGGACGACGTAGCGGCCCGTCTTGAAATGGCGGCCGGCGCTCCCGGCGAGCACATAGGGGATGTTCTTGCGCAGGTGATTGCCGTCCGCGTGCTCGTTGGTCCAGAAGATCACCGTGTTGTCGAAGACCGAGCCGTCGCCCTCCGGCATGCTCTTCAGCTTCGAGATCAGGTACGCGAGCTGGCCGGCGTAGAAGCGGCTGATCCGGCTGAGCCGCTCGCGGTTCACCGGATCGGCGTAGCCGTTGTGCGCCATCGGGTGGTGGCCCTCGGTGATGTCCTGTCCGAGGAAGCTCAGCACCTTCGCCGTCGCGGAGTTCGTGAAGTGGAGGCTCGCGACCCGCGTGAGGTCGCAGGCGAACGACATCGCGATGAGGTCGAGCTGGAGCCTGCAGAGCTCCGGCATGCTGGCGACCCGGTCGACGTCGACGTCCGGCGTCAGCACCGGCGCGGCGCACGCCTCCGACGTCGGCGCCGAGCCGCGGTCGAGCCGCGAGGCGATGTCCTCCACCGACGCGAGGTGCCCGTCGAGCTTCTCCCGATCCGCCGCGCCGAGCCGCTTCCGCAGCCGATCGTAGTCGGCGTACACCTTGCCGAGCACCGCCCGGCGCTGCTCCGTCTTCCGCGCCGCGTCGTCCGAGCCGACCGACAGGTCGGAGAAGAGGCGGTCGAACGCGGCGTACGGGCTGTTCTCCGGCGGCAGGGGCTGCGCCGGGCCGCGGTACGCGATGCGCGCGCCCACGTTCGCCCCGTGGACGAGGACGCCGAGCTCGAGCGAGGGGAACTTGTTCTTCGTCCCGATGTGGTTCGCGATCTCCTGATCGAGCGAGATCCCGTCGGCCCAGCCGCACGACAGCCCCGCGTCGCCGGGGAAGTCGCCCTCCTGCATCGCGCGCGCGGTCAGGCACTGGCCCGTCCCCTTCTGGTGCGCGTCGCCCGGCCCCACGAGCGCCGACAGCGCGCTCACGTTGCCGAGCACCAGCAGATCCTCGTTGTGATCCTTGAGCGGCGCGAGGATCGGCGAGAGCTCCTCGCCGTTGCGGAGCGTCGAGGACGACGGCCAGAAGTCCGGCGGGACGGTGCCGTTCGGCGTGTAGAGGACGACGAACCGCTTCGGGAACTCGACCCCGAACCCGGCCCGCCCGGTCTCCTCGGACGCGGGGGCGTGCTGCCTGGAACAGCCCATCGCCTCGAGGAACGGCAGCGCGAGCGCCGCGCCCCCGAGGCCCCGGAGCACCGCGCGGCGGCTGAGTCGAAACGGCTTCATCACGGCTCTCCTCCCGGCCCGCCCGGCGCGGCGCCCGACGCGTCGATCGCGCGCCGGTAGCGGAACGCGTCGGTCTGCGTCAGCGCCACGAGCAGCGCCTTGATGTTGTAGCTCGACGCCTCGAACGCCTCGGTCGCCTGCGCGATGCTGCAGTGGTCCTCGCCCTGCTCGGCGCGCCCGTGGCCGAAGCGGAACCACTGCTTCACCACGCACGCGCGCACCTGCTCGCTCTCCGCGAGCCGGTGCGCGAGCTCGACCGCGCCGTCGAACGGGCCGTCGACGTCGGTCTGCGTGAGCTCGCCGGAGGCGTCGACCGGGATGCCGTTCTCGGTGTCCCGCCAGCGCCCGAGCGCGTCGTAGTGCTCGAAGCCGAACCCGATCGGATCGAGCAGCTTGTGGCAGCTCCGGCAGCCCGGATCCGCCACGTGCTGGGAGAACTGCTCGCGCGTCGTCTTGGTCGGGTCGACCATCGGCGGCTCGGGCACCACGTCCGGCGGCGGCGGCGGGATCTGGCAGAGCAGGCTCTGGCGCACGAACCGGCCGCGGTGCACCGGCGAGGAGCGGTTCGGCTTCGCGTAGAGCGACAGGAGCCCGGCGTGCGTGATGAAGCCGGCGCGCTGCGACGGGTCGAGCTCGACCCGCTCGAACGCCTCGCCGCGCGGGCCGCCCTCGACGCCGTAGAGCTCGGCGAGCTCGCGGTTCATCATCGAGTACGACGCCGTGAACAGCGTGCTGACGCTGGCGTCCTGCTCGAAGATCGCGTGATCCAGGAACGCCTCGGTCTCGGCCTGGAAGAGCGGCAAGAGCTCGTCCCGGTACTCGGGGTAGAGCTCCGGGTCCTTCCCGCCCGCGGCGATCTCGCCGATCTTCTCGAGCCCGAGCCACTGGCGATGGAAGCTCTTCACGGCCTCGCGCGCCCGCGGGTCCTCCAGCATGCGCCGCGCGTGCGCCTCGATCTCCTCCGCCGTGCCGAGGGCGCCCTGCTCGGCGGCCGCGAAGAGCGCGTCGTCGGGCATCGTGCCCCACAGGAGGTACGAGAGCCGCGAGGCGATCTCGTAGGAGGTGAGCGGCACGACGTCGCCCTCCACCGGATCGGGCATGCCGAACTCGACCCGGTAGAGGAAGTGCGGCGACTGGAGCATCGCCTGGACGACGAGGGAGAGGCCGGTCTCCGCGTCCGCGACGTCGGGCGCCTCGCCCAGGGTGAGCCCCTGCCGGAAGAGCTCCGCGAGCTCGGCGACCTCGTCCGCGGCGAGCGGCCGGCGGAACGCCCGCTTGCCGAACGCGGCGATGAACGCCTCGACCTCGTCGCGGCAGGCGTCGCCCCCCGCGGCCTCGCGGCAGGAGGGCACCTCGTCGAGCAGCCTGCCGACCGCGCGCGCCGCGATCGACTCGGCCGCCGACATGTACTGCTCGGCGAGCAGCGGGCTCACCACGAGCGCCGCCGCCTGGTTGTTGAAGCCGAGCGACTCCTCCTCGGGGACGAAGCCCCGCGCAGGGCGGCTGTCGTCGCCGAGGAGATCGAAGATCGTGTTGTCGTACTCCACCCGTGTCATCCGGCGGAGCGGGGACTCGCCGGGCTCGATCGTGGTGCAGAGCGGGGCCGTCGCCTCGCCGCCGCCCCCGGCCCCGTCGTGCGCCGGCAGGTCGCCGAACTGGCCTGTACAGGAGGCGAGGAGGAGCAAGCCGATAGGCCAGCGGAGAGCTCGGGGTTCAGCCATATGCCTCGTCAGCGAATGCGAGCAAGGGGCGAGGGCGCAGCGGGTCGCTGCGGTGTGCGGCGCGCTGTGCGGCGCGCTGTGGAGCGTGCAGCGGACGCGGCGCGCCGTCTCGCCATCATCCACGGAGCCTAGAGTAGTCCGCTTCTCCCGGATAGGCACGGCGAGCCGAGAGCGCGAATCGAGTGGGAGCTCGGGGGCCGGAGGACCCTTTTCTGCGCACACGCCTTACCGCGGACTCCCGACCTCGCGCGCGGCGCTCGACCCGGGCAGCGCAGAGCGACTATGCTCGCGGCCGATGCAAAGGCGAACGCTCGCCCGTTCTGTCCTTCACGCGAGCTCCCGGCGGCGCGCGGGTTGCTCCCCGGCGGCCGCGGCGCTCGTCACGGCCCTGTCGGCGCTCGCCGCGGCGCCCGTCGCGCGGGCCGACGGCGCGCAGGCCGCGGCCGGGGCGCGCGACCAGGACGATGGCCCACCCCCCGTGGGGACTGCGCTCTTCGTGGCGGGGGTCGACCTGGAGATCGCGGGCCGCGCGCTCTCCTATAGCGATCTGCTCTCCGAGAACCTCCGCACCTACGAGGCGCTCGGCGTGCCCATGCCGTGCGTCTGGGGCGAGCTGTTCCCGCTCGCGCGGAGCGCGCTCCCGGTGCTCCGCGATCTCGGCCTCTCGCTCTCGTACGCCCGCGCCCTGGGCCTCGACTCCGAGGGCGCGGGCGGAGCGCGCGCGTCGACGTCCTGGAACCGGCTGCACGCCGGCCTGCGGGGCCGCTATCGCCTGGACGGGCAGGCCGGGCCGGTCGTGTTCGGGACCTTCGGGCTCGCCTGGACCGGCTTCGATATCGAGCCCACCGGGGATCCCTCGCGCGACGCGGCGTCCGTCTCGTACGTCAGCTTGCGGCTGGCGCTGGACGGCCGTCTGCCGCTCGGCCCGGTGGCGCTCGAGGCGGGGGGCGGCTACCAGGCGCCGCTCTCGACCGGCAGGCTCGCGTCGTACTTCCGCGAGCCGAGCGCCCACGGCGTCGATCTGAGGCTCGCGCTCGCGGTCCCGTTCGCGCCGCGGACCGAGGCGCGCGCGGGCGCGTCGTACACGCGGTTCTTCTATGACTTCGACTCCGAGCCCGGCGACCTCCACGTCGCCGGCGGGGCGCTCGATCAGCTCTTCGGCGTTCACCTGGGGGTGTCTCATGCGTACTGACGGGCGCGCCGGTCGCGCGGCGGGCGCCGCGCGGGGCCTTCGTCGCCGCGGGCTCTGGGTGGCGGCGGCGCTCGCCGCGCCGGCGCTGCCGCTGCTCTCGGGGTGTCCGGGGACGATCGACGATCCGTGGCGGTTCGAGCGGCCGGGCGGCGGCTCAGGGGAGGGGGGGAGCGCCGCGTGCGCCGACGTGCCCGCGACGTTCGTCGAGCGGTGCGGCGGCCAGAGCTGCCACGGGCCGGGCGAGCCCGCGGCGGCGCTCGATCTCGTCACGCTCGGCGTCGAGGCCCGCGTGGCCGGCGTCCCGGCCCAGAGCTGCGCCGGGGTGCTCGCCGATCCCGCGCGGCCGGAGGACAGCGTGCTCTACGTGAAGCTCACGGACGCGCCGTCGTGCGGCGCGCGCATGCCGCTCGGCGGGGCGGCGTACTCGCCCGAGGAGCTCGCGTGCGTCGCCGCCTGGATCGCGGCGCTCACGCCGGACACGTGCAGCGGCGAGGGCTGCGGCTGCCCCGGCTGCGTGTGCCAGCCGGGGGCGCAGGAGGCGTGCTACACGGGCCCGGAGGGGACGCTCGGCGTCGGGCTCTGCGAGGCCGGGCAGCGGACCTGCAACGCGGAGGGGACGTCGTGGGGCCCGTGCACCGGGGAGGTCCTGCCCGCGTTCGACGCGTGCGACACGCCCGAGGACGAGGACTGCGACGGGCTCGAGCCGCCCTGCGAGGACGTGTGGAGCCGCGGCTTCGGCGACGCGAACGGCCAGTATGCCCGGTCCGTGGCGGTCGACGCGCAGCGGAACGTGGTCGTGGCCGGCCAGCTCGAGGGCGTCGTCGACTTCGGCGGGGGCCCGCTCGAGGCCACGGGCGTCGACGCCTTCGTGGCGAAGTTCGACCGCTTCGGCACGCACCTCTGGAGCAAGCGGTTCCCGGGCGACGGCAACCAGTTCGCGATGGCGGTCGACGTCGGCCCGGGCGGCGAGATCGTCGTCGCGGGGCGCGCCTTCGGCCGCATCGATCTCGGCGGCGGGGAGCTCGCGTCGCGCGGGCGCGACGACGTGTTCGTCGCGAAGCTCGACGCCGACGGCGACCACGTCTGGAGCCGGATCTTCGGCGGCTCGGGCGAGGATCGCTGCGACCGGATCGCCGTGGACCGGGCGGGCAACGTGCTCGTGGCGGGCGGCTTCGAAGGGGCCGTGGACTTCGGCGCCGGCCCGCTCTCCAGCGCGGGGGGGCGCGACGCCTTCGTGCTGTCGCTCGATCCGCGCGGCGAGACGCGCTTCGCGCTGCGCGCCGGCGGCGAGGGCGACGACTACGCCCACGCGGTCGCGGCGGACGCGGACGGCAACGTCGTGGTCGCGGGGCATTTCGCCGGGGCGATCGACCTCGGCGGCGGGCCGCTCGAGAGCGCGGGGCTCTCGGACATCTTCCTCGCGAAGCTCGACCCCACGGGGGCCCACGTCCACAGCGCCCGGTTCGGCGGCGAGGGCGCCGACGAGGCCCACGACGTCGCGGTCCACGAGGCCACGGGCGACCTGGTCCTCACGGGCACGTTCACGTCGACCCTCGACCTCGGCGGCGCGCCGCTCTCGAGCGCCGGCGAGCGGGACCTGTTCGTCGCGAGGCTCACCGGCGCCGGCGCGCACCTCTTCAGCCGGCGCTTCGGCGACGCCGAGGACCAGCTCCACACCGACTTCGAGACGGGCGCGCGCGCGAGCGTCGCGGTGGACCCGGACGGCAACACGCTGCTCGCGGGGCCGCTGTTCGGGTCAGCGGACTTCGGCGCCGGGCCGCTCACGAGCCGGGGCAGGACCGATGTCTACCTGGTCAAGCTCAGCCCCGCTGGAGAGCAGCTCTTCGGCGCGCTGTTCGGAGATGCCCAGACGCAGGTGGGCCTCGACGTGGCGGCGGACGCGGCCGGGAGCGCGCTGGTCGCCGGCCGCTTCTACGGCAGCATCAACTTCGGGCAAGGCCCGCTCTCGGGCGCCGGCGACGGAGACGCGTTCGTCGCCAAGCTTTCTCTCCAGTAGCTCGATCACGAAAATGGCGCTTCCTGCGCCGATGCGCCGTCTGCCAGGCTCTCCCGCCCGGCGGAGAGCGCGCGTGTGCAAATCCGCCTCGCATGGGGCAGGCTGGATCCCGACATTCCTGCTGAGCCGGTCTCTCGCGTCCTTCTTTCGCCGCGTTTCCAGCTTCTCCGACGTGGCATGTTCTCTGCTCGGGGTGGCCTGACCGCGCGGCGAGGCCGCGCACCCCATCCCGCATCCCGGAGCGGGCCTGTCGAGCCAGGCGGGCGAGCCCGGAGGAGCAGAGGTATGCGCATCCTGCTTATCACCAAGATCTTCCCGAACGAGATGAACCCGGGCCAGGCGCCGTACAACCGGCGTCAGTTCGCCGCGCTCTCTCGCTATTGCGACCTCGATGTCTTCGCCACGATCCCCTGGTTCCCCGGGGCGTCGAGGTTCTCCCGGTGGGCCATCTCGACCAGGGCGCCCCGCGAGGAGGTGATCGACGGGATGCCGGTGCGCCACCCGAGGTTCCTTTACCTGCCCAGGGTCGCCCCGTACCTCAACGGCCCGCTCTACGCGGCCTCGATGCTCGTCGAGCTTACCCGCCGCCACCCGGCGCCGGACGTCATCGTCGGATCGTTCGCCTATCCGGACGGCTTCGCCGCGGTCTGCCTCGCGGAGCTGCTCGGCGTCCCCTCGGTCGTCAAGGTGCACGGCTCGGACGTCGACGTGCTCTCCCAGCAGCCGGCGGTGAGGCCGGCGCTCTCGTGGGGGCTCCGGCGCGCGACCCGGGTGGTCGCCGTGAGCCGGCCGCTGGCGGAGGGGGTCCACGCGCTCGGCGTCCCGCGCGACCGCATCGACGTGGTCATGAACGGCGTCGATCGCGGCGTGTTCCGGCCGCGCGACAGGGGCGAGGCCCGCGCCGCCCTGGGCCGCCCGGCCGGGCGCCGGACGCTGCTCTACGTCGGGCACCTCCTGCGCGACAAGGGGGCGCTCGACGCGATCGCCGCGTTCGCGCGGATCGCCCCGGCGCACCCGGATCTCGACCTCGTCCTCGTGGGCGGCGGCGCCGACGAGCCGGCGTGCCGCGCGGCGGCCGCGCCGCTCGGCGGCCGCGTCGTCGTGACCGGCCACCTGCCGCACGCCGACGTCGCGCGCTGGGTCGCGGCGTGCGACGCGCTGGTCCTCCCGAGCCACCACGAGGGCACGCCCAACGTGGTGATCGAGGCGCTCGCCTCCGGCCGCCGCGTGGTGGCGACCCGCGTCGGCGGCATCCCCGACGTGCTGAAGAGCCCCGAGCTCGGCGAGCTCGTGACGCTGGGCGATCTCCCCGCCCTGTCCGCGGCCATGGTGCGGGCGGCCTCCACGCCGTACGATCCCGACCGGATCGCGGCGCTCGCCGGCTGCTCGGGGTGGGACGAGAGCGCGCTCTCCCTGTTCAACGCGATCCTCGTGGCGCGCGGCGAGCGGCCGCTCCCCGCCGCGGCCCCGCTTCAGGCCACGGAGGCGGCCTTCTCCGGCCGCAGGCGCACCGTGGGGCCGGGGTCCGGGGGCGGCGGCTCGCCGCGCGGCATCGCGGCGCGCGCGGCCCAGAAGCTCCTCGCGTCCTCCGGCGTCCACGGCGGGTCCGGCGCGCACGCGTCGAGCGCCGCGAGCAGCTCGCGCGCGCTCTGGTAACGGTCGCCGGGCCGCTTGGCGAGGCACCGCATCACCACCTCCTCCAGCGCCGAGGAGAGCGGGCCGGGCGCGCGGAGCGACGGCGGGATCGGCGGCATCGTCAGGTGAGAGTAGATGAGCTTGCCGAAGCTCCGGCCCTCGAACGGGGCCACCCCCGTGAGCAGGTAATAGAGCGTGACCCCCGCCGAGTAGATGTCGCTGCGGGCGTCGACGTTGCCGGCCGAGATCATCTCCGGGGACATGTAGGTCGGCGTCCCCTTGATCACGCCGACGTCCGTCATGGTGGCGTCCCCCTCGAGGCTCACCTGCTTGGCGATCCCGAAGTCGAGCACCTTGAGCACGTCGTGCTCGTCGCCGACGCGCGTGCTGAACAGGTTGTGCGGCTTGATGTCGCGGTGGATCACGCCCGCGTCGTGCGCCTCCGCCAGCGAGAGGCAGAGCTGCCGCGCGAAGTGCACGACGCGGGCGGGGGGCATCGGGCCGTGATCGCGCACCAGGGTGGCCAGGTCGGCGCCGGCCAGGTGCTCCATCGCGATGTAGAAGATGCCGTCGCTGCTCGCCCCGAAGTCGAAGATCCGGATCGTGTGCGGCGACGTCAGCCGGCTCGTCGCGCGCGCCTCGCGCTCGAAGCTGCGCACGTCGGCCTCCGACTTGCTCTCGCTGCGCAGCAGCTTCAGCGCGACGTCGCGGCGGAGCGACTCGTCCCAGGCGAGCCACACCTCGTTCTGCCCGCCCCGGCCGACCGGCGCCACCAGCCGGTACCGGCCGAGCTTGCGCGCCTCGTAGACCTGCTGGCGCGCCGACCACAGCCCGTGGCTCGCCGCCGACACCAGGATCGCGGTGGCGAGCACGAAGATGTAGTTGCAGGCGAACACCACGAGCGACCGCGGCGACGTCCACTGCGCCGCGAGCGCCGGATCCATCGTCGCCCCCGCGCCCATGATGATCGGGAAGCTGAGCGCCACCGGCAGCGTCATCCGGAGCGAGCGCGTGAAGTGCGTGGGCAGGATCGTCGCGTCGACCAGCATGACGATCGAGAGCCCGTGCATGTAATTCCAGGTGAGATCCCCGAACTCCAGGGCCATCACCGAGATCAGCCCCCCGGTGCACCAGACCGCGAAGACGTGCGCCGCGTCGAGGAGCTCGGCCGACGTCCGCTCGCGCCGCGCGAGGACGTAGAGCGAGAGCAGGATGAGCTCGCCGAGCAGCCGGTAGAGCAGCAGGCGGGTGATCGAGGCGCCGGGAAAGACCGCCAGCACCACGAACACGTCGAGCGCCGCGAACGTGGGCCACGTCACGAGCGCCGTGGGGAGGCCCCGCGCCATCGCGCGGCGCTCCTCCGCCAGGGCGACGCCGTGC
Organism: Sorangium sp. So ce1036; assembly: GCF_051369805.1. NCBI lineage: Bacteria > Pseudomonadati > Myxococcota > Polyangiales > Polyangiaceae > Sorangium > Sorangium sp. So ce1036. The sequence goes on along the minus strand of NZ_JBBMOX010000001.1, from coordinate 8,369,969 downwards.
TGTCCCTGGGTTCCCGACAAGTGGAAGCTGCTCGAGGCGATCATGCTCCGGCGTGACCCAGGCTACGCGCGCATTGGAGCGCTGCGCCGGCGGGGAGTCAAAGCGCACGTCGCCGCCGTCGCGCCTTGGAGGCGACGGTGTGCGCGCCCCGGCGAGGCGCGCGTTGCCGCGCCGGGACGCGCGGCTGCTAGAGTGCGCGCGGTGCCGGAGCGACGCCCGCGGGCCGGGCGCGCGCGCCGGGGGATGAGGCAAGGAGTCGCGCGCGTGATCATCGATGGCAAGGAGGGCGTCCTCGCGGGAGGGGCGCCCGCGAGGAGGGCGAACGGCAGGGTGGGGGGCCGCCCGCGCGGCGCCCGCGGGGCCTCGGGCGCGCACATCGAGCTCTGACGGCGCGTGGCGAGGATCGGCTACTACGTCCACGGGCGCGGGCGCGGGCACGCGAGCCGCGCGCTCGCGATCACGGGCGCGCTGCGCGAGCGCGGCCACGAGCTCCGGATCTACGGCGGCGGCCAGGCCGCGGAGCTGCTCGGCGCGCTGCCGGAGCACCGCCCCGTGCGGCCCATCCACCGCGGCCTCGCCGGCGTGATCGAGCTCCCGCGCCGCGTGGCGAAGGAGCTCGTCGAGCAGGCGGGCTTCCGGCCCGACGCGATCGTGAGCGACGGCGACCTGCCCTCGCTGCTCGCCGCGCGGGCGCTCGGCGTCCCCGCGGTCGCGATCGGCCACGACCTCGTCTTCGCGCGCTGCCGCCTGCCCGAGGGGCTGCCGCGGCTGCGGGTGCTCGCGTGCCGGCGCACGACCTGGGCCTCCGCCCGGGCGCGCCACGCGGTCGCGGTCCACTTCCTCCCCGCCGAGCCGGAGGCGCCGGGCACGGTCATCGCGCGGCCGGAGCGCCGGGTGCCGGCCGCGGGCGCCGCGCGCGACGTCGAGCCCGGGGCCGTCGTCTGCTACTTCAGCGAGTACGACGCGCGCGGCCCGCTCGAGCTCGTCGCGCGCGCGGGCCGGCGCGTCATCGCGTTCGGCGCCGCCGGCGTCGACGTGCCCGGCGTGGCGGCGCGGCCGTTCGATCCGGACGCGTTCCTCGCCCACCTCGAGGCGGCGTCGGCGGTCGTGACCACCGCCGGCAGCAACGTCCTCGCGGAGTGCGTGCTCGCGGGCAAGCCGGTCCTCACGCTCCACGACGAGCGCCACCACGAGCAGACGCTCAACGCGCTCCTGGCCGAGCGCGCCGGCGTCGCGGTGGCGAGCCCGCTCTCGTCGCTCTCGTGGGGCGTCGTGGCGCGCTTCTTCGATCGCGCCCGCGCCGCCGACTTCGCGCGCATCGATCTGGAGCGCGCGCTGCCCAGCGCGCCGTCGGCCGCGCGTGCCCTGCTCGACGAGGTGTGCGCCGGCAGGAGCTAGGTGCAACACCACGTTCGCACCGCCGGGCGTGGCGTCATGCGAGACAACCGGCATGAGGTTTGCTAATCACCCGGCCGATCGGCCGACGAGGAATGGCTGCTGTGGCGAGCAGCAGGCCGCGCCCGCAGGCGCGGAAGCGACACGATGGCCCGAGGCGCGACATGCGCGTCACACCGCCTGTCACGCTGCGCGCATCGGTCATCGATCACGGTTCGCGCCGCCTCTCCAGGAGCAACGAAGATGACCATGGATGCAATTCAGCCGCTCGGTGACCTCCGCAGCGATCGCGCGCAGCATGAGGCGATCGTGTCGGTGCGCCACACTCCATCCCCCGGACCGGCGCGGGGAGGGCACTCCTTCGTCAAGGCGCAGGCGGCGATTCCGGAGAATCCCTTCGCTTCCCTCTCCGGGGCCAACGGGCGGCCGCTCAAGGTCGCCATCCTCAGCGACTTCACGCGCATTCCTTACGCGAACGGCGCGGTCTTCCAGACGCGGGCCCTGTATCGCGCGCTCAACACCTGTGGTCATCAGGCAACACTGATCGGGCCCCGGGATCCGGAGGCGTCCGCCGACGAGATGCCGCCCGGCACCGTCGCCCTGCCGAGCCTGCCGCTGCGCACGTACCCGGGGGTCCACCTGCCGATCCCCCTGGAGTCCTCGGTCTTCGATCCGATGCGGTGGGATTTCGACATCTGCTTCGCGCAGACCACGACGCTGCTCGTCGAGTTCGGCATCTGGCTGCGCAAGATGCGGGGCATCCCGCTGCTCTGCGTGAACACGACGCACCTCGCGGCCGCGTACGACGTGCTCCTGCCGGAGCGCGTCTCCCGGATCGGCGCGGTCCACACGGTGCTCCACAAGACGCTGCGCGCGCCGATGGAGCGCCTCTTCGTGGATCTGTACAACCAGGGCGACGGGCTCGTCGTGCTGAGCGAGGGCCTGCGCGACTACTGGCGCGAGCGGGGCGTGACGGTGCCCATCCACGTCATCCCGCGGATGGTCCCGGAGGACGTCTTCGATCGGCCGCTCGGCCCCGACCCGTACGCGCCGCTGCTCGAGGAGCGCGGGCTCGACGTGCGCGGCCCGCGCCTCGTGTGCGCCGGGCGCCACACGCGCGAGAAGTCGCAGCACCGGCTCATCCGCATCTTCGCCGAGCACATCGCGCCGCACCACCCGCAGGCCACGCTCACGCTCGTCGGCGACGGGCCGGACAGCGCGGCGTACGCGGCGCTCGCGCGCGAGCTCGGGGTCGCGCGGCGGGTCATCATGACGGGCGAGGTGCCGTACAACCGCATCGCGGACTACTACCGGCACGCGAACGTCTTCCTGCACGCGTCGCTGAGCGAGACGTTCGGCAACGTGCTCAGCGAGGCGCTCTGGTGCGGCTCCCCGACGGTCGCGTTCGCCGACGGCATGGGCGTGAGCTCGCAGATCCAGAGCGGCTACAACGGCCTCCTGCTCGATCCCGGCCGCGGCGCGCTCGCGGAGGACCGGGCGAACGCCGCGTTCGGCCAGGCCGCGCTCGCGCTCGCGCGGGACCCCGCGGCCGCGGCCCGGCTCGGCGGCGCGGCGGCGCAGCGCGCGCGCGAGCGCTCCTCGCCGATCGTGGTGCAGCGGATGCTCGCGAACGCCTTCGTGCACGCGCGCGAGCACGCCGCGCAGTCCGGCCTCCGCCCCCTCGTCGACGGGCCGAAGGCGCTGCAGTGGCTGGAGACTTTCCGGCACTTCCGCTCCTGGGTGGGCTTCACCAGCGGCCTCTTCGCCTTCGGTCACCTGCGCCCTGCCGCGGCGCCGCGGCCGCGGGGGATCCAGCCTTCCTTCTGCGCATAGATTCTGCGCAAAAAGCCCAATCAGCCCGTCGTATCGCGCCTCGCGCGCGTGGTAAGACCCGCCCGGCGCCGAGCCGCGTGAGGCGCCGGCTCGAGGTGTTCTTCGCATGTTCCTCCGGATGATCGGGGCGCTCGTCGACTTCAGCGGGCGCCGTCCCTGGCACATCCTCATCGCGGCGCTCGTCGCCATGGCCGGGCTGTGGGGCTACGCCTCGCGGCTCGAGCTGCGCACGGAGCTCCGGGAGCTCCTGCCGAGCGACAGCCCGGCGTTCATGGCCTACGAGCGCCAGGCGAAGCGGATGGACGGCGGCGCCCAGCTCATCGTGATCGCCGAGTCGCCGGATCGCGCCGCGAACGAGCGGTTCATCGACGCGCTCGCGGCCGAGCTCGAGGCGCCGCTCCGGGAGCGCGCGGCCTGCCTCGAGGCGTGCCGCGACGAGGCGTGCAGGGCGGCGTGCGGGCCGCCGTCGCTCATCCGCACCATCGAGTCGGGCACCAAGGAGGTGCGCCGCTTCTTCGACGCGAACAAGTGGCTCTACGCGAGCGTCCGCGAGCTCGAGGAGGCCGACGAGGCGATCGAGCTCGAGCTCGCGCTGCGGGGCGGCCTCATCGACGACCTCGACGCGGGCGAGCCCCGCGGCGATGCGGCGGCCGGGGCGCCGGCAGGGGGGGCGAAGGAGGAGAAGGGGGGCCTCTCGCTCGACGCGACGTGGGACGAGGTGCAGCGGCGCCTGAAGAAGATCGACGAGTTCCCGAGCGGCTACTTCGCCACGAAGGACGGGCGCATGGTCGCGCTCCGCATCGTCTCGCGCAGCGCCGGGATGGGCGATCGCAACGCGGCCAGGCTCCTCGACGACGTGACCGCGCTCGCCTCGCGCCTCGGGCCCGCGTCGTTCCACCCGGCCATGCAGGTCGGGTACGCGGGCGACATCCCGAACGCGATCGCCGAGCAGAAGTCGCTCGTCAGCGAGGCGGTGTGGGCGACGGTCGTCGCGCTCGCGCTGATCCTCGGGGGCGTCGTCTTCTACTACCGTTCGCCGTGGTCGCTCATCGTGATCGGCCTGCCCACCGCGTTCGGCGCCAGCGCCGGCTACGCGTTCGCGACGGCGACGTACGGCTACGTCAACACGGTCGGCGCGTTCCTCGGGGCGATCATCGTCGGCAACGGGGTCAACTACCCGATCGTGCTCCTGTCCCGGTACCGCGACTTCCGCGCGCGCGGCATGGCGGCGGAGCAGGCGCGGCGCGAGGCGGTCCTCAACGCGTTCCGGGCGGAGCTCGTCGGGGCGAGCGTGGCGGCGATCGCCTACGGCTCGCTCACGATCACGCATTTCCGCGGGTTCAGCCAGTTCGGCACGATCGGCTTCGTCGGGATGCTCGCGGTGTGGGCCTCCATCGTGCCGCTCGTGCCCGCGACGCTCGTCGCGATCGAGCGCGTCCAGGCGAGGCTCCCGCGCTGGCTGCGCGACCCGCCGCCGCGCGTCTCGGACGAGGGCGCCGCGGGGCCCGCGGCGCGGCTGCTCGCGCGCGTGACGGCGCGGCGGTCGCTCGTGTTCCTCGCGATCGCGCCGGTCGTCCTGGCCCTCGCGGCGTGGAAGCTCCCCGCGTACGTGCAGGATCCGTGGGAGTACAACTTCGCGCGCCTCGGCTCGAAGAGCTCGCAGCAGAAGGGCCCGGGGATCTGGTCGCGCAAGGCGTCGGAGGTCTTCGGCGGCAAGATGAACGTCGCGGGCGCGATGATGCTCGCGGACACCCCGGAGCAGGTGCCGGCCATCAAGGCGCAGATCCTGGCGAACGACGCGAAGGACCCCGAGGGCCGGCTCGTGGCCGAGATCGCGACGATCGCCGACGTCCTCCCCGGCACGCCCGAGGAGCAGCGCAAGAAGATCGAGATCCTGGAGCGCATCCGGGAGCGGATCACCCCGCGCGTGCTGAGGTCGCTCTCCCCGGAGGAGCGCGCGCGCGTCGAGCAGATGACGCCGCCGGAGGACCTGCGCGTCATTACGCCGAAGGACCTGCCGGACCTCATCCGCCGCAGGTTCGAGGAGAACAACGGCGTCATCGGGACGGTGTTCTACGTGAAGTACAAGAACGACGTCTCGTTCTCCAACGGCAAGAACCTCCTCAGGATGGCGGACACCACCGGCAACGTGGTCCTGCCCGACGGGACGCGCGTCGTCACGGCGAGCAGGCCGACGGTGTTCGCCGAGATGATCCGCTCCATGGAGCGCGACGGCCCGCTGGCGACGGCGGCGTCGTTCCTGGCCGTCACGGTCGTCGTGGTGCTCGCGACCGGCAGCCTCCTGGGCTCGCTCTCGGTCCTGTCGGCCCTGGTGCTCGGCGTGCTCGCGACGGCCGTCGCGATGGCCATGCTCGACGTCAAGATCAACTTCCTGAACTTCATCGCGCTCCCGATCACGTTCGGCATCGGCTGCGAGTACCCGTTCAACGTCTTCGATCGCGCGCGGCTGCTCGCCGGGGACGTGACGCTCGCGGTCAAGCGCTCGGCCGGCCCGGTGGCGCTCTGCAGCTACACGACCGTGCTCGGCTACGGCTCGCTCGTCTTCGCGGACAACCAGGCGCTGAACTCGTTCGGCTGGGTCGCGGCGAGCGGCGAGATCGCGTGCGTCGCGACGGCGCTGCTGTTCCTGCCGGCGCTGCTCCACGTCCTGAACCGCGCGGGGCGGATGCGCGGCGCGTGGAAGGGCGGCCTCCTGCTCCGGGGGGGCAGCCACTCATGAAGGGAAGGGGTCACAACGGATGAAGATCCTCGACGTCGCGGAGTTCTTCTCGTCGCGCGGCGGCGGCGTGCGGTCGTACCTGGAGGAGCTCGTGCGCCAGGGCGGCCGGCGCGGCCACGAGGTGGTCGTCGTGGCGCCCGGGCCGCGCGACGAGGTCGTGCCGCTGGAGCAGGGCCGCATCGTGCGCGTCGCCGGGCCGCCGATGCCGTACGACCCGACCTACCACGCCCTGCTACGCCTCGGCGCGGTGCGCGCGATCGTCCGCCGCGAGGCGCCCGACGTGCTGCAGGCGAGCGCGCCGTACGCGGCCGCGCTCGTCGTGGCGGCCGAGCGCCGGGTCCCGCTCCGCACCTTCGTGTACCACTCCGACCAGATCAGCACGTACGCCGCGCCGCTGCTCGACCGGCTCCGCCCGCGCGCGGTCGCCCGCGCCCTGGAGGGCGCGCTGTTCGCCTGGCCGCGGGCCCTGTCGCGGCGGTTCGACGCGACGATCGCCCCGGGGGCGTTCATCGCCGAGCAGCTCGCGAGCCACGGCTGCGAGCGCGTCCACCGCGTCACCTTCGGCCTGCGGCGCGACGCCTTCCACCCGTCCCGCGCCGACGCGGGGCTCCGGCGGACCCTGCTCGGCCGGCTCGCGGACGACCCGTCGGCCGCGCTGCTCCTCGTCGCGTGCCGGCTCGCCGTCGAGAAGCGGGTCGCGCTCGTGATCGACGCGGCGCGGGAGCTCGCGTCGCGGCGCCCGGTCGCGCTCGCGGTGCTCGGCGACGGGCCCGAGCGGGCGCGGCTCGAGCGCCGCGCGGCCGACCTGCCCCAGGTGACCTTCATCGGCTTCACGAAGGACCGCGCCGAGTACGCCGCGATGCTCGCCAGCGCCGACGTGTTCGTCCACGGGGGCGCCGCGGAGACGTTCGGCTTCGTGCTCGGCGAGGCGCTCTGCTCCGGCCTGCCGCTCGTCGTCCCCGCGGCCGGCGCGGCCGTGGACTTCGTCCACCCCGGCGCCGCCGAGGCGTACCCGCCGCGCGCCTCGGCCGCGGAGGTCGCGGCCGCGATCGAGCGGGTCCTCGCGCGCCCCCGGGGCGAGCGCGCCGCCGCGGCCCGCGCCGCGGGGGAGCGGTTCCCCTCGAGCGACGAGCACTTCGACGCGCTCTTCGCGCTCTACGCGGACCTGCTCGGCCGCGGCCGCGCGGCCGAAGGCGGCGAGGGCCCGCCCCGCGATGCCTGACCCCCGCGATGCCTGAGCCGACGCCATGGAGGCCGCGCCCGTGCGCCCGTTCCTGCTGATCTCGCCCGCGTTCGCGCCCCAGACGAGCGTGGGCGCCTTCCGCTGGGTGAAGCTCGCGCGGCATCTGCCGCGCCACGGCTTCCGCCCCGTCGTCCTGTCGGGGACCTTCCCCGGCGACCCGCGCGACGACGGGCTCCTCGCCGCGCTGCCGCCCGAGGTCGAGGTCGTCGACGGCTACCTCGATCCGGCGGTCCTCGCCGCGGGGGCCGCGCTCTCGGCCGTGCGCGCGCGGCTCCCGCGCCCTCCGGGGCGCGCGGGGCCGCTCGTCGGGTTGCGCCCGTTCCAGGCGCTCACCGATCGCTGGATCGCCCACGCCCCGCACGGGGCGCGGGCCGCGGTCGCGCTCGCCCGCCGCGCCGGCGCGCGGGCCGTGGTGGTGAGCGCCGGCCCGTACTCGGCGTGCCCGGTCGGCCTCCACGTCAAGCGCGCGCTCGGCGTCCCGCTCGTCCTCGACCTGCGCGACCCGTACTCGCTCCACGAGACGGGCAGCGGCCCGCCCTCGGGTCTGGCCGAGCGGGCGCGGCGCGCCCTGGTGCCGCGCATCGAGCGCCGCTGGCTCGACGGCGCCGACCACGTGATCCTCAACACGCGGGGCGCGCTCGAGGCGTACCGCGCGCGGTTCCCCGGGCTCTCGGCGAAGTCCTCGTTCGTGCGCAACCACTTCGATCGCTCGCTGTACGCGCCCGCGCCCGCGCCCGAGCCGCCCCGGAGCTTCGTCATCCTCCACCTCGGCACGCTGCGGGAGGAGGCCTCGGCCGATCTGGTCGGGGCCGCGCTGCGGCGGCTCATCGACCGCGAGCGGCTCGCGCCGGGCGACGTCGTGCTGCGGCAGATCGGCCGGATGTCGGACTACGACCGCGGCTGCTTCGAGCGGCTGGGGCTCACGCCGTTCGTCGAGGCGCTCCCCTCGATCCCGCAGCGCGAGGTGCTCGGCGCGCTCCGGCGGGCGCACGTGCTGTTCACGATGTTCGGCCCGCACGTCGTGCTGCGCATCTCGGCGAAGACCTACGACTACATCGCGTCGGGGATGCCCATCGTCAGCGTCACCGCGAACCGCGAGGTCGACGAGCTGCTCGCGTACCGGAGCGACAGCGCGCGCGTGGATCCGGGCGACATCGACGGCATCGCCGCCGCGCTCGCGCGCCACCTCGCGCGCTTCCGGGCGACGGGGGCGCTGCCCGCCCCGGCGGCGCCGCCCCCTGAGCTCTCGTCGGAGGCGGCCGCCGCCCGGATCGCCGGGATCCTGGACGGCGTGATCCGTGGCGCGGACGGCGGCGCCGCCGGCTGAGCCGGGGCGCGGCCGCGGCGGCGGCGCGCCGCGAGGCCGGGGCGCCGCCGCCGCCTCGCCGGGCGCGGATCACGACCGGCTTGCTCTAGACTCGCGCGCTGCCGCGCGCGGCCGCGGCGACATTCCCTCTCAGATCGGAGCTGTGCATGCGCTTCCTCCACCCCGAGCGAGACGAGAGCCTGGAGCTCGCGCTCGAAGACGTGTTCCTGACCCCCGGGTACTTCGCCGGCGGCTCCCGCCTCGACACCGACCTCTGCCCGACGGACTTCCCCGGCGGATCGCACCCGATCGTGTCGGCGAACATGAACGCCGTCACCGGCAAGCGGATGGCCGAGACGATGGCGCGCTTCGGCGGGCTCGGCGTGCTCCCGCAGGACATGGATCTCGACACGGTCGAGCGCATCGTGCGCCACATCAAGCGCGCGGACCCGCGCTACGACACGCCGCTGTCGGTCTCGCCGCGGGCGACGCTGCGGGACGTGCTCGGCATCATCCGGAAGCGGTCGCACGACATGGTGGTCGTCGTCGACGACGAGCGCCGCCCCATCGGCATCGTCACGCACGCCGACCTGCGCAACCGGGACCAGTACACGCCGGCGTCCGCGCTCATGTCGTCGCGCCTCATCACCATCGCGGCGGGCACGCCGAACCGGACGGCGTTCCTGCTGATGGAGGACGCGCGCGTGAAGGCGGTGCCCGTGCTCGACGACGAGGGGCGGCTCCACGGCGTCCTGACCCGCGACGACGCCGTGCGCCTGGAGCTGCTCCGGCCGACGCTCGACGCGCGCGGCGAGCTCATGGTCGCGGCCGCGATCGGCATCTCGGCGCAGGCGGCGCAGAGCGCCGGCCGCCTCCTCGAGATCGGCGTCTCGGCGATCGTGCTCGACACCGCGCACGGCCACCAGCGCCGGATGATCGAGGCGGTCCGCGCGGTGCGGGGGGTGACGGGCGACGCCGTCCCGCTCGTGGCCGGCAACGTCTGCACGGCGGAGGGCACGCGGGAGCTCATCGAGGCCGGCGCGGACATCGTGAAGGTGAACGTCGGCCCGGGCGCGATGTGCACGACGCGCATGCAGACCGGCGCCGGCCGGCCGACGTTCTCGTCGGTGCTCGCGTGCGCCCGCGAGGCCGCGCGCCACGGCAAGCGCGTCTGGGCGGACGGCGGCGTGCGGCACCCGCGCGACGTGGCGCTCTACCTGGCGGCCGGCGCGTCGCGCGTCATGGTCGGGACGGCGCTCGCGGGGACGTACGAGAGCCCGGGCGACGTGATGGAGGACCGCGAGGGGCTGCTCTACAAGGAGAACTACGGCATGGCGAGCGCGCGCGCGGTCAGCGAGCGCACCGCCGATCTCGACCCGTTCGAGCGCGCGAAGAAGGCGTTCTTTCGCGAGGGCATCTCGACGTCGCGCATCTACATCCACGAGGGGCGCGAGAGCGTCGGCGCGATCCTGATCGAGATGATCACCGGCGTGCAGTCGGCGTGCACCTACGCCGGCGCGGCGAACCTCGACGAGCTGCACGAGAAGGCGGTCATCGGGGTGCAGACGCTGGCCGGCTACGGCGAGGGCAAGCCGCACGGCCTCGAGCGGCGCTGATCGCCCGCGCGGCCGGGCGGCGCCTGGGGGCGAGGGGGCTCGGGGGGCTCACCTCCGGGGCTTGCGTTCCGGCGAGCCCCTTTCGTGGCTCGCCTGCACTCCGGCCCCTCCGGTGAGCCCCCCGAGCCCCCTCGCCCCCAGGCGCCGCTCTGCGTCGTGCCGCGGCTGCGCGGGCATGACGGAAGCGTGACGTGACATCCCCCCGGGCAGCGACAACCCTCCGGCTCCTTACCGTCGAGGTCCTCCATGTCGAGCGCCCCTGTTCCGCGTCTCTCCGCTGCCCGCCGCGCGATCCGAAGGTTCATCGGCCACACGTGGCTCTCCGTGTTCGGCTGGCGCGTGGAGGGCGTGACGGAGCTGCCGCGGAAGGCGGTGCTGGTCGCGGCGCCCCACACCTCGAACTGGGATTTCCCGTTCACGCTCGCGGTGAGCTACGTGCTCGATCTCGAGTTCTCGTGGCTCGGCAAGCACACCCTGTTCGAGCCGCCGTTCGGCTTCTTCTTCCGGTGGCTCGGCGGCATCCCCGTCGATCGGCGCGACCGGAACAACCTGGTCGCGGCCGTGGTCGAGGTGCTGAAGCAGCGCGACGAGCTCATTCTCGTCGTCGCGCCCGAGGGCACGCGCTCGCGCACCGGGCGGTGGAAGACGGGCTTTTACTACGTGGCGCTCGGCGCCGGCGTCCCGATCGTGCTCGGCTACCTCGACTTTCCGCGGAAGCGCGGCGGGATCCTCCACGTCTTCCAGCCGACGGGCGACATCGAGGCGGACATGGCGGTGATCCGCCGTCACTACGAGTCCATCGGAGGCAAGCACCCGAGCCGGATGAGCGAGATCACGCTCGGGCCCGGCAAGGCGCAGGTGAACGGGGCCGCGCAGCACCCGTGAGGGGCGCGCGTGGCCCGGGCGCGGGCGCCGGGACGCCGCCGGGCGCGCGCGCCGGTGCGTCGCGGGACGCGTGCGCCGGTGCGCCGCGGGGCGCGTGCGTCGTCCGCGGGACGCGTCAGTAGGACGGCGCGCGCAACGACGAGGGGGCCCCTGTCGTGATCCTCGTCGTCAGGGCGCTGGCGAGCGTCCACTCGAACTTCGAGCGGTCCGTGTACACGAGGAAGCGGCCGCCCGTCGCGAGGTTCGCGACCGTGACGCCCATGGCGACGAGGCCGGGCCGCACGAGGATATGGATCTCCTTCAGGTCGCCGGCGTGCCGCAGGTGCCACGCCGTGAGCTTGGCCCTGACCTCGCTGTCATAACCGGTGCCCAGCTCGAAGTCGTTGAAGAGGATGGGCTGCAGGCCCGATGCGATGAGGGTCTCCAGGTGCCTGATCGCCGGCTCGATGAGCTCGGGCGTCGCGTGGCCCTCGAAGCGCCGCGTCACCACGTCGACCGCGGGCGTGCGGACCTCCAGGACTCCCCGCGAGGTCGCCCAGCGGTCGCCGCGCGCTCCGAGTCGCGTGTGTGCCAGATCCATCTCGATTCGGGGACTCTAGTCGATGGACGGCGCTCCGCCACGCGATCCTTCGGCGCGCAATCCTTCGGCACGGCGTCGCGCCCGCGTTCCACGTTGCGCGGGCCCGAACGCGCGTGAGCCCTGGCCGCGGGTGAAGCCTGGCCGCGCGTGAGCCCTGGCCGCGGGTGAAGCCTGGCCGCGCGAGCGTCCCGACCGCGCGTGAGGCCCCCGCGGCGCAGGGCGCACGTCGGGCCGGCCTTCGCGGTCGGTCAGGCAGGCCGCGGGTGCGGATCCCGCTGGCGCGCCGGGCGAGGCGGCCGGAGCGACCGGGCGGCCGAGGCGTCCGGGCGCCGCGCCTCGGCGCCTGCCGCCGGGATGAGCGCGACGCGTGCCGTCGGGTGATGGGGTACCTTGGCTGAAGGTGGGGTCTTTTGAACCGCCAAGACGCCGAGGACGCCAAGAAAAACACAAAGATCTTGGCGTCTTATGGCGCCTTGGCGGTTCCGGTGTCCCCGCAGGGTGGGGCAAGTACCCCACTCCCTGCCGTCGGGAGGACCGAGCGGCTATGATGCCGCGCCCGTCACGGCCGCCGGCCGGTGCCGGCCCGGTGCTGGCCGCCCGCGAGGCGTCCCGGCCCGCAAGAGAGGACGAAGGAGGATCTACCGAGATGAGAGGACATGCATCCAAGGTGCTGCGGCTCGCCGTCGTGGCGTTCGCGTGCGCGATGATGGCCGCCTGCGGGGGCCCGCTGCGCTACACGCCGCAGGGCATCGGGAAGGCGCCTGGCGCCGACGCGGTGGTCATCGCCGACATCAACTTCGATGCGGCCATGACCCGCCTCGACGTCACCGCGAAGAACCTCCCGCCCCCCGAGCGCCTCGACGCGTCCAGCACCGCCTTCGTCGTCTGGGCGCGCCCGGACGGCAGCGCGCCCTGGCAACGGATCGGCGCGCTCAACTACGACGCCGACGGCCGCACCGGCAAGCTCAAGGACGTGAGCGTGCCGCTCACGCGCTTCGAGCTCGTCGTCAGCCTCGAGAAGAACATCAATCCCGAGGAGCCGTCCTCGGAGATCGTCTTCCAGCAGATCGTCGAATACTGACGCGGCGGAGCCTCCGCCGGGGGGAACGGACGGCGGGGCGGAGCAGGGCCCCATGGCGCGGTTCTTGCCTCGTGGATCGTTCGCTGGGGGTGGAGGGAGCTTCGCGAGGTATCGGCGGATGCTTCGCGAGGTATCGGCGGATGCTTCGCGAGGTATCGGCGGATGCTTCGCGAGGTATCGGCGGATGCCTCGCGAGGTATCGGCGGATGCCTCGCGAGGTATCGGCGGATGCCTCGCGAGGTATCGGCGGATGCCTCGCGAGGTATCGGCGGATGCCTCGCGAGGTATCGGCGGATGCCTCGCGGGGTATCGGCGGATGCTTCGCCAGGCATCGGCGGATGCTTCGCGAGGTGTCGGCGGATGCCTCGCGGGGCATCGGCGGATGGCTCGCGGGGTGTCGGCGGATGCTTCGCGGGGGCCGGCGGACGCCGCGCGGGGGGCGGCCGACAGGATCTGCGTTCCGCCGATGCAGCGCCGCCGGGGATGCCTCAGGAAATGTCGTGGGTTACCGGGCACAGGCGGCGGCCACCCGGGCACCGCGATGAACGACCTCAGAGCGCCGCCGTCGTTGATGGTTCGCAGCTCCACCTCGAACCGCTCCGGGTCACCACCGTCGTCCTGATCGCCGACCCCGTGCCAAGGCCTGGCGAGCGCGCTCTCCTTGATCATCGCTCGTGACGCCTGCCAGAGCTCCAGGAACGTCTTCAGCCATCCTTGCACTCACCGAGGACGGTCAATTCGTCTCAGCCCTCCGCTCCGCAGCGGCGCGCCGAGGCGAGCGGTGGCGATGAGTTCCAGCAGCTTGCGAGCCGCCTGTCGACGCCTGCTCGGTACGCACTATGTTCTCGAGTGCGTACGGCTGTTGTGGGGGCAAATTGTGAAGGGGGGCGACCATGGCGAAGAGGTGCGTTGTCGTGCATCCGTGGTATCTTGCTTTGTCGCCTCGCGGTGCTACCTGCGACCGTACGTGCGGAAATGCCGGGAAATGGGCCGCGGATGGAAGTCATGGTCGCCAAGGAGAGGACGGATGTTGCTTCGAGCTCGAGTGCGACCGCATCTCTCGAGCGAGCCCGCGACGCTTGGAAGGTAACGAGGTGCGCAGCGGCCATCACCGTAGTGATCGCCAGTGTGGCGGTTCCTGCGGCGAAGGTCGTGAAGCTCCGTAAGTTCGTGATCGCCGTGGGTGGGGTGCGCGAGGCAGCTAGATTGCTGGTCGGTGCTACCACCGTCGCAGAGAAGGTGCGCGTAATCGGTGGCGCGATCGGTGCCGGAGCAGCGGAGATTCTGAGCATCGACGCCATCATCACCAACTGTTAAGAGGCGACGTTGCGCATCGTCATCGTCTACGCTGCCATGCTGCTGCTGGGGGTCGCAGCCGTTGCGGTTTCGGTATCTCACTACGTTGTCGTGGCGTGGCGCAACCGGGAGGCTGACGCGCGCGCTCTCGCCGGGGCTCTCGAGGCTCGTCGAGATGGTGGCGTCGCGCCGCTGCCCGACAGGTCCCGGGGCCTGGATCTCGGGCTGCTGCTCAGCGCATTCGGGTTTGCGTTCGCCTGTGACGCCCTGGCGTCCGCGGTGGGTGGGGCGTTCACCCTGCGCGGTGCCGGAGGTCGGGCCGTCGCGGCCGCGTTCGTGGCGGTGGGAGCACACTACGTGCTCGCCCGGGTCGGGCGTGTGCAGCGGCGTCCGGCCTGGTCGCGCTCACCCTGGCTATGCTGGCTCGTCGCCGTGGCCCTGGGCTTGCTGGGCGGCGCCGCCGCGGTGACATCGCCTCCCATGATCGCAGCAGAGTAGACTCGGTCGAGCGTGGCCGTCCGGTCGCGTCGAGCCGGTGGTGTCGACGATGACGGCGGTCCTCGAAGAGCCGCCGCCACCCGCACCTTCGCGAACGCGTCGTCCACGTGCTCCGCGTTGCCCAGCGGAAGGCCGCGCTGTGGCCGTGGATACGTCTACCCAGGGGAGCGCTGCGCGGCGGGGGCGGCTCGCGCTGCCCCGAGGGCGAGGATCCTCTGGCGGGGCGCGGCTCGCGCCGTCCAGCACCGCGCCTCGGTGTCGGCCCTTGTTGGGCGAGCCTGGCCCGGCTACGGTGCGTCGCCTCGCGGCATGCTCGCTTCGATCGGAAGGGGAACACGTTGAAGCTCGAGGACGTGACGAACGGCGCGAGCCTGGAAGGCGTGGAGCCGTCGAGCGTCGTCACCGTGGTCGCGGCGATCCCCATCCCGCCGGACTCGCTTCAGCTCATCTACCGGCTGCCGGACGGCGCGCTGCGCGAACGGCTGCTGTCGCGCGCCGACGAGGCCGCGCTCGCGCTCGCGACCGCCGCGCGCCCGTGGTCGTTCGACGGCGACGGCGCCGCCTTCCAGCTCGCCGCGGAGGCGAAGCGCATCGACCTCGCCTTCCTCTTCGACCCGATGATGGCGGTCCACACCTCGAACGTGGAGCCGCTGCCCCACCAGATCACCGCGGTCTACGAGGCGATGCTCCCTCGCCAGCCCCTGCGCTTCGTGCTCGCGGACGACCCCGGCGCTGGCAAGACGATCATGGCGGGGCTCTACATCCGCGAGCTCGTGATGCGGGCGGACGCGCGCCGCGTCCTCGTCGTCGCCCCCGGCGGCCTCGTCGAGCAGTGGCGCGACGAGCTCTTCGAGAAGTTCGGCCTCGAGTTCCGCGTGTTCTCGAAGGAGCTCGAGCTCGCCTCGCCGAGCGGAAATCCCTTCGAGGAGATCGACTACCTCATCGTCCGGCTCGACCAGATGGCGCGCGCCGACGAGCTGCACGACAAGCTCTGCGCCACGCCCTGGGACCTCGTCGTGTTCGACGAGGCGCACAAGCTGTCGGCCCACTTCTTCGGCCAGAAGCTGGAGCGGACGAAGCGCTACGCGCTCGCCGAGAAGCTCGGCGCACACACGCGGCACCTCTTGCTCATGACGGCGACGCCGCACAACGGCAAGGAGGCGGATTTTCAGCTCTTCCTCTCCCTCCTCGACGCGGATCGCTTCTACGGGAGGTTCCGCGACGGCGTGCACGAGGTCGACACGTCGGACCTCATGCGCCGCATGGTCAAGGAGGAGCTCGTCAAGTTCGACGGGACGCCGCTCTTCCCCGAGCGCCGCGCGTACACCGTCAACTACGAGCTCTCGGAGCTCGAGGCCGCGCTCTACGAGCGCGTAACGACGTACGTGAAGGAGCAGATGGGGAAGGCGGACGAGCTGGACGGCCAGCGCCGCGGCTCCGTCGGCTTCGCGCTGACCGCCTTGCAGCGACGGCTCGCATCGAGCCCGGAGGCCATCTACCAGTCGCTCAAGCGGCGCCACGCCCGCCTCGAGCAACGCCTTCGCGACGAGAGGCGCGCGTCGTGTGATCGCGGCGCCGTGGGGGAGCTCTTCGCGGCCGTCCCGGAGGACGAGGACGAGCTCGCCGCCGACGAGCAGGAGCGGATCGAGGAGGCGCTCGTCGACCAGGCCACGGCGGCTCGCACGGTCGGCGAGCTCGAGGGCGAGGTCCTCGTCCTCCAGGCGCTCGTGCAGCGGGCGTTCGATGTCATCGACACCGGCCGGGACCGCAAGTGGGAGGAGCTGTCGCGCATCCTTCAGGACGACCCGCTGGTGCGCGACGCGCATGGCCGCGTGCGCAAGCTCATCGTCTTCACGGAGCACCGGGACACCCTCAATTACCTGCACCGGAAGATCGCCGGGGTGATCGGCGACCGCGAGCACGAGGCGGTCGTAACCCTCCACGGCGGCACGCCGCGCGACGAGCGCAAGCGGATCCAGGCCGCGTTCTGGAGCGACCCCGACGTGCGTGTCCTCATCGCGACGGACGCAGCGGGAGAGGGGGTGAACCTCCAGTGCGCCAACCTGATGGTGAACTACGACCTGCCCTGGAACCCGAACCGCCTCGAGCAGCGCTTCGGTCGCATCCACCGCATCGGCCAGCAGGAGGTCTGTCACCTCTGGAACCTGGTCGCCAAGCGGACGCGGGAGGGCGCCGTGTATCACCGTCTCCTCCAGAAGCTGGCGGTCGAGAACGAGGCGCTGAAGGGGCGCGTGTTCGACATCCTCGGAGAGGTCTTCGAGGAGACGAGCCTGAAGGAGCTCCTCCTCGAAGCCATTCGCTACGGCGACCAGCCCGAGGTCCGGGCCAAGCTCTACCAGAAGGTCGAGCGGGCGCTCGACAGCGACCATCTGAAGAAGATCCTCGATCGCAACGCGCTCGCCGAGGAGTCGATGAACCCCGAGCGGCTCTTCGCCGTGAAGGAGGAGATGGAGAAGGCCGAGGCCCGCCGCCTCCAGCCGTTCTTCGTGCGGTCGTTCTTCATGAAGGCGTTCGAGAGCCTCGGCGGGTCCATTCATCCCCGCGAGCTCGGGCGCTACGAGATCACCTACGTCCCGACGTCGATCCGCGAGCGGGATCGCCGGATCACGGGCCGCAATCGCCGTGACACGACGCCGGTCGTGCGGCGCTACGAGCGCGTCTGCTTCACCAAGGACGCGGTGCAACCGAGCAAGCCGGGCGTCGCCCGCGCGGCCATGATCCATCCGGGGCACCCGCTCATGCTCGCGCTGACGGACCTCGTGCTCGAGCAGCACGAGAACCTCCTGCGCAAGGGGGCCGTGCTCGTCGACCCGGCGGACGACGGCCTGGAGCCGCACCTGCTCTTCCTGCTCACGCACGAGATCAAGAGCGGCCATGGAGAGGTCATCTCGAAGCGGCTCCAGTTCGTCCGTGTCACGCCGGACGGGGCCGCGGCGTTCGCGGGGTGGGCGCCTCACCTGGATCTCGAGCCGCTCGACGAGCGCGATCGCCCGCGGCTGAAGGCGGTCCTCGACGCGCCGTGGATCCGCGCCGACCTGGAGACCAAGGCGCTGACGCTGGCCATGACGGCGCTCGTGCCCGCGCATCACGAGGAGGTCGCGGCGCGTCGGATCGCGCACGTCGACAAGACCCTCGCGGCCGTGCACGAGCGGCTCAGCAAGGAGATCGCGTTCTGGTCCGACCGCTGGATGAAGCTGCGCGACGATCAGCAGGCGGGCAAGGACGTGCGCCTGAACCTGGAGAACGCGCGGCGGACCATCACGGATCTCGAAGGCCGCCTGGAGGGCCGGCGCCGCGAGCTGCAGGCGATGCGGCACGTCGCGTCGGCCACGCCCGTGGTGCTCGGCGGCGCCCTGGTGGTCCCTCTGGGGCTCTTGCGCTCGCTGCGGGGCGAGGAGGCCCCGGACGTGGGGTTCTCCGCCGATCCGGCCGCGCGGAGCCGCATCGAGCGGCTGGCGATGGCGGCGGTGCGCCGCGCCGAGGAGGCGCGCGGGTGCCGCGTGGTCGACGTCTCGTCGCAGAAGTGCGGATGGGATCTGACGTCGTATCCCCCCGCCGTGGACGGCAAGCTGCCCGAGGCGCGGCACATCGAGGTGAAGGGCCGCGCGCGAGGGGCATCCACCGTGACCGTGACGCGCAACGAGATGCTGTATGCCCTGAACCAGGCCGAGAAGTTCCTGCTCGCGATCGTGCTCGTCGCGGAGGACGACGGCATCGAGGGGCCGTACTACCTGCGCAACCCGTTCGAGCACGAGCCGGGCTGGGGGGTGTCGTCCATCAACTTCGAGCTCGATGCGCTGCTGGGACGCGCCGAGCGCGCATGAGCTCGTCGAGCATGCTCCACCTGGACAGGCTGACCTTGCGCAACTTCCGTTGCTTCGCGGCGTGCGAGGTCGAGCTGCACAGGGAGCTCACGGTGCTCGTCGCCGACAACGGGCGCGGCAAGACGGCGATCCTCGATGCGATCGGCATCGCGCTCGGGTTGTTCGTGGACACCGTGTCGGGGATACGGAAGTACCGGGGCTTCGAGCGCGAGGACGTGCGCCACGTTCCTGCCGCGGATGGCGCGATGAGGGCGGCGCTCCCGACCGAGATCGTGGCGTCCGGCACGGTGGACGGGAAGCGGATCCGGTGGAGCCGGGCGCTCAAGGGCGATGACGCCCGGGCGCGGACCACCACGAAGGACGCCGAGGAGCTCCGCCGGGCGGCGCAGGGGCTTCGCGACCGCATCGACGCCTTCGCGGCGGGGCCCGGGAAGGCCCGGCCGCTCTTGCCACTCGTGGCCTTTTACGGCACCGGCCGGCTGTGGAGCGAGCATCGGCTGACGGAGGGCAAGCGAGCGCCGGATCCCGCGACCCTGGGCCGGCTGTCCGGATACATCGACTGCCTGTCGTCGTCGTCGTCGTTCAAGACGTTCGTGGCCTGGTACGAGGACATGGCGAACGCGGCGCGCAGCCCGGCCTCGGTGGCCTACGGGCCGCACGAGCGACCGGAGAAGCTGCTCGCGGCGGTGCGGAAGGCGACGCGCACGGTGCTCGCTCCCACGGGGTGGCACTCGCTGGACTGGGAGTTCGCGCAGCGGAGGCTCGTCGTCGAGCACGCGGAGCACGGCCGGCTACCGCTGTCGATGCTGAGCGACGGCGTGCGCAACATGGTGGCCCTTGTCGCGGATCTGGCGCACCGGTGTGTCCGGCTGAACCCGCATTTCGGCGAGGAGGCCGCGCGGTCGACGCCGGGGATCCTGCTGATCGACGAGGTGGACATGCACCTCCACCCGCGCTGGCAGCAGCTCGTCGTCGACCTGCTCCGGAAGGTCTTCCCGCGGATGCAGATGGTGTTGACCACGCACAGCCCGCATGTCCTGTCGACGGTCGACGTGGACTCGATCCGCATCATCCGGCTCCGCGACGGCGAGGCCGCGCTCGACGTTCCGACGTTCCAGACGCGCGGCGTGGAGAGCGCCGACGTGCTGGCGGCGATCATGGGCGTCGACCCGGTCCCGCAGGTGGAGGAGGCGCGCTTGCTCAGCCGGTACCGGGCGCTCATCGAAGACGGCATGGCCGAGGCGCCGGACGCTCAGGCGCTCCGCGAGAGGCTCGTGCAGCACTTCACGCCGAACCACCCGGTGATGCTCGACTGCGATCGGCTGCGCCGCTTTCAGGCGTTCAAGCTTCGCCGAGCTCGTCCGGAGGGGGCCTGAGGGATGCGGAAGCTCGACCGGGGTAGGGTGGCATCCCCGCCTTGTCTCGCCGGCTACCGGCACGGCACGCACACGTGGGCCCACGTCGATGCGGCGGACAAGGGGGCGATCCGGGCAGCCCTGGAGCAGATGCAGGGCCGTCGGTGCGCGTACTGCGAAGGGGATCTCGAGGCGCTGGGAAAGCACATCGAGCACTTTCGCCGGAAGCACGCCTTCCCGCATCTCACGTTCGCCTGGGTCAACCTGTACTGGTCGTGCGATCAACGCGATTCGTGCGGCCGGCACAAGGACCATGACGCCGGCCCGCACAATCCGGATGACCTCGTTGACCCATGCGTGGATGATCCGGATCGATTCTTCCGGTTTCGATCGGACGGGACCATCGACGTGCGGCCGGGCCTCTCCGCGAGCGATGTGCGAAGGGCCCGCGAGACGTTGCGCGTGTTCAACCTCGATCCGGCCCACGGTCGCCTGCGCTCGATGCGTCGCCGCGTGCTGGAGGGGTACTGCGCCCGTGAGACCGGGATCCTGGAGTTTCTGGAGGGCCTCACGCCGGAAGACCGGCGCACAATCATCTCCGAAGAGCTGGCGTGCACGAGCGGAGAGCCGTTCTCCACCATCATCCGGCACTTTTTCGAGGACGTCATCTGATCATGAATTACGTTGTGAAGTCACCGAAGAAGCTGATCGAGGTCGCCCTGCCGCTCGATGCGATCAACGCCGCGGCCGCGCGCGAGAAGTCGATCCGCCACGGACACCCGAGCACGCTGCACCTCTGGTGGGCGCGCCGGCCGCTCGCGGCGGCGCGGGCGGTCATCTTCGCCCAGCTCGTGAACGATCCGGGGTTCCAGCAGGGGAAGGGCTTCCGGTACGGGAAGAACAAGAAGGAAGCGGAGGTCGAGCGGAAGCGGCTCTTCGGGATCCTCGAGAAGCTCGTGAAGTGGGAGAACACCACGAACGAGGAGGTGCTCGAAGAGGCGCGCGCCGAGATCCGCCGGTCGTGGCGGGAGGTCTGCGAGCTCAACAAGGACCATCCGCAGGCCGCGGAGCTGTTCAACCCGGACAAGCTGCCGGGGTTGCACGATCCGTTCGCCGGGGGCGGGACGATCCCGCTCGAGGCGCAGCGGCTCGGGCTCGAGGCGTTCGCGTCGGACCTGAATCCGGTCGCGGTGCTGATCAACAAGGCGATGATCGAGATCCCGCCGAAGTTCGCGGGGCGCCCGCCGGTGGGGCCCTTGCCGCAGGGTCAGCAGATCGCCGTGAAGGACTGGCCCGGCGCCACAGGGCTCGCGGAGGACGTGCGGCGCTACGGGGCATGGATGCGCGCGGAGGCGGAGAGGCGGATCGGGCACCTGTATCCGAAGGTGGAGATCACCGCCGAGATGGCGCGGGAGCGGCCTGATTTGAAGGGCCTCGTGGGGCAGAAGGTCACCGTGATCGCGTGGTTGTGGGCGCGGACGGTGAAGAGTCCGAATCCGGCGTTCTCACATGTGGAGGTGCCGCTAGCAGCATCCTTCGTCCTGTCGAGCAAAGATGGGCAGGAGTCATATATTGTTCCGACGGTCGAGAGAGATCGATACTGGTTCAGGGTGAAGGTGGGAAAGCCACCGAAGCAGGCTGCGGAGGGCACGAAAGCTCAAGGCCGTGGCGCGAATTTTCGATGCATTGTGTCTAACGCCGTTATCGGCGGTGATTATATCAAGACTGAGGGTCAGGCAGGGCGCCTGGGAGCGCGGCTCATGGCCATCGTTGGTGAGGGGCATCGGGGTCGCGTATACTTGCCGCCTACGCAGGAAATGGAGGACATCGCGAGGAGCGAGGAACCTGCGTGGAAGCCGGACGTCGAGTTCTTCCAGCAGGCGCTTGGGTTTCGAGTCGGGAACTACGGGATGCGGAAGTGGAGTGATCTTTTTACGCCGCGACAGATCGTTGCGCTGACAACCTTCACTGACCTGGTGTGCGAAGCGCGTGATCATGTGAAGCAAGATGCTCTTGCGGCGGGGATGAACGATGATGGTAAGGGGCTGGATGCGCAAGGTGCGAGCGCGACTGCATATGCCGAGGCTGTCAGTGTTTACCTTGCTTTCGTTGTTAGCAGCCTTTCGGATCGTTTGAGTACAATTTGTACATGGGACTCTGGTGGTCCAACCTGGGGCACTAAGACTCGCAGCACCTTTTCTCGGCAAGCGATTCCAATGTCTTGGGACTTTGCCGAGGTAAATCCCCTGTCGACGCAATCCGGCAGCTTCGATAATTCGCTTGAGTACACTGCGAAAGGTATTGCTTCGGCACAGGGGGAATTTGTTGCTGGTGGTGTAGCCCAGCAGAGCGATGCGGCGACCCAGACGCATTCGGTGCGCAGATTCGTTTCCACCGATCCTCCTTACTACGACAATATCGGGTACGCAGATATTTCGGATTATTTCTACGTGTGGATCCGCCGTGCCTTGCGTGTTGTCTATCCCTCGCTCCTGGCATCGATAGCGACCCCGAAAGCTGAGGAGCTCGTCGCGACGCCCTACCGCCACGGCGGAAAGGAAGCAGCGGAACGCTTTTTTCTTAGCGGAATGACTGCGGCAATGCGGCGTCTCGCAGAGCAGGCGCACCCGAGTGCTCCGCTCAGTATATATTACGCATTTAAGCAGTCGGAGACAAAAGGTGAAGCGGGCACATGGTCGACTGGATGGGAGACTTTTCTCGAAGCCGTCCACCGTGCGGGGCTTGCCCTCACGGGTACATGGCCGATGCGCACCGAGCTCTCCAATCGCATGCGAAGCTCGGACTCGAACGCCCTCGCGTCCAGCATCGTCCTCGTCTGCCGCCCTCGCCCCGCCGACGCGCCCACCGTCTCCCGCCGCGAGTTCCTCCGCGAGCTGAACGCCGTTCTCCCCGACGCCCTCGACGAGATGACCAAGGGCTCCGGCGACGACCGCTCCCCCGTCGCGCCCGTCGACCTCTCCCAGGCCATCATCGGCCCCGGCATGGCCGTCTTCTCCAAGTACGCGGCCGTCCTCGAGGCGGACGGCCGCCCCATGTCGGTCCGCACGGCGCTCCAGCTCATCAACCGCTTCCTCGCCGAGGACGACTTCGACCACGACACGCAGTTCTGCCTCCACTGGCTCGAGCAGCACGGCTGGTCCACCGGCGCCTACGGCGAGGCCGACGTGCTCGCCCGCGCCAAGGCGACCAGCGTGGGCGGCCTCGCCGACGCGGGCGTGGTCCAGACCAGCGGCGGCAAGGTCCGGTTGCTCCGGCCCAGCGAGTACCCCCCCGCCTGGGACCCTCGCAGCGACACCCGCGTCCCGGTCTGGGAGGCCCTCCACCAGCTCATCCGCGCGCTGCGCAGCGAGGGCGAGAGCGGCGCCGGCCGCATGCTCGCCGCCGTCAAGCCCAAGAGCGAGGCGATCCGCCAGCTCGCCTACCGGCTCTATACCCTGTGCGAGCGCCGCGGCGAGGCCGAGCGCGCGCGCGCCTACAACGAGCTCATCACCTCCTGGTCCGCCATCGAGGCAGCCGCCAGCGAGGTTCCGGAGACGACGGACCAGCTCGATCTGTTCGCAGGCAAGCCATGATCAGGTCGCTTCATGTCAAGAACTTCACCGTCTTCAGCGAGGCGGACCTCGACTTCGGTCAGCACCTGAACGTGCTCGTGGGGGAGAACGGCACGGGGAAGACGCACGTGCTGAAGCTCGCCTACTCCATCCTCGCGACGAGCTGGGAGGAGGGGCGCAAGCCGAACGCCGCGTCCCCGACCAAGGCCGCCCTGCAGACCCGGCTCGCGGACAAGCTCGTCAACGTGTTCCGCCCGGAGGCCCTGGGGCGCCTCGCGCGGCGGCGGCAAGGTCGCGAGCGCTGCGATGTGCGGATGAGCTGCACCAACGAGGCCTGGGATATCGCGTTCGGCTTCTCGACGCAGAGCAAATCGGACGTCTCGATCGACGCGCTCCCCACGGAGTGGGTCGACGCCGCGCCGGCCTACCTGCCGACCCGGGAGCTCCTCACCATCTATCCAGGCTTCGTGTCCGTGTACGCGAACCACTATCTCGAGTTCGAGGAGACATGGCGCGATACCTGCCTGCTCCTCGGCGCGCCGCTCAAGCGGGGCGTCAAGGAGAAGCGCGTCCGGGAGCTCCTTAGTCCTCTGGAGGAGGCGATGGGCGGGGCCATCGAGCTCGACAAGAACGGTCGATTCTACTTCCGCAGCGCGAGCGGGCGCATGGAGATGCCGCTCGTCGCGGAGGGCCTCCGCAAGCTCGGCATGCTCGCCCGCCTCATCGCGACCGGAGCGCTGCTCGACAAAGGGTGCCTGTTCTGGGACGAGCCGGAGGCGAACCTCAACCCGCGCATCATCAAGAAGGTCGCCAGCAGCATCGTCGATCTGAGCCTCGGTGGCATCCAGGTGTTCATCGCGACGCACAGCCTGTTCCTGCTGCGCGAGATCGAGATGCTGCTCGCGCGCAAAGAGGGAGAGGTCGACGCGCGCTTCTTCGGGCTGCACCTGTCGGATACCGGTGTCTCGGTCCAGCAGGGGCCCTCCGTGGACGACATGGGGACGATCGCTGCGCTCGACGAGGAGCTCGAGCAGTCGGACCGCTTCCTGAGCTCGGAAGACTGAGCCATGCCGACCGTCGCCGTCGATGGCCTGGATTTCGAGTTTCCGAGCACCTGGATGGTGAGCAAGTACGACGAGTGGACGTTCTATCGGAAGCAGTTCTCGAGGGTGCGGGACGGGCTCAAGGCGCTCGACCTGCTCGCCGTCGATCCCGAGGGGACCGCGTGGCTCATCGAGGTCAAGGACTACCGGGGCCACGTGCGCACGAAGCCGTCGGCGCTGGACGACGAGGTTGCAGGCAAGGTCCTGGATACGCTCGCCGCGCTGCTTCCGGCGAAGGTCAACGCCAATGACGCCCAGGAGGCGGAGATGGCGGCGGCCGTGCTCGGCGCGAAGAAGCTGCGGGTCGTGCTCCACCTGGAGCAACCCGAGAAGCACTCGACGCTGCGGCCGCGCGCCATCAATCCCGCGGATGTTCAGCAGGCGCTGCGGCGCCGGCTCAAACCAATCGACGCCCACCCCCTCGTGGCGGAGACGAGCCGCATGGGCTCGCTCGCCTGGAAAGTGACATGACCCTCATCAAGCCCTGGCGTGAAGTCGCGGTGCCCCACCCTGACGTGCTGCAAGGCACGTTTCAGCAATCCGAGTTCGCGGCGGACATCTCCGCCGTGCGTGACGGCAAGGCGTCGCACGAGTACCAGGACGCGGCCGCGTTCTTCCAGCGCACCTTCATCACGGAGGGCATGCGCCTGCTGCTCACGCAGGTCGCGCAGCGGTTGAACGGAAAGGGCGGCGAGCCCGTCATCCAGCTCCAGACCGCCTTCGGCGGCGGCAAGACGCACACGATGCTCGCCGTCTACCACCTCGCCACGCGCCGCGGGCCGCTCAAGGAGCTCGCCGGCATCCCCGCGCTGCTCGACCATGCCGGACTGATGGATGTGCCGAGGGCCCGCGTCGCCGTACTGGACGGGTCGGCCCGAGGTCCCGCAGAACCCTGGACGCGCGGGCAAACGCGCATTCATACGCTCTGGGGCGAGCTCGCGTTCCAGCTCGGCGGCGACGAGGGGTACGCCCTCGTCCGTGATTCCGATCTCTCCGGGACGTCGCCCGGCAAGGAGGCGCTGCGCGCCTTGCTGGAGCGGTTCGCGCCGTGCGTCGTGCTCGTGGACGAGCTCGTCGCCTACATCCGGCAGTTCTCGGACGCCGCGCCGCTGCCGGGCGGGACCTACGACAGCAACCTCTCGTTCGCGCAGGCCCTCACGGAGGCGGCGAAGCTCGTGCCGACGGCGATCGTGCTCGCCTCGCTGCCGGAATCGGCGGTCGAGGCGGGCAGCTCGCGGGGCGTGGCCGCGCTGAAGGCGCTCGAGAAGACGTTCGGGCGCGTCCAGGCGCTCTGGAAGCCGGTCGCGGCGGAGGAGGCGTTCGAGATCGTCCGCCGCCGCCTCTTCGAGCCCATCCGCGACACCGAGGCGCGCAGCGCGGTCTGCCGTGCGTTCTCGAACGCCTACGCGGCGGAGGCGAAGCTCCCCTCCGAGACGCACGAGGCCCGCTACCACGACCGGCTGGTACGGGCGTACCCGATTCATCCGGAGGTCTTCGACAGGCTCTACGAGGACTGGACCACGCTCGAAGGCTTCCAGCGCACGCGCGGTGTCCTGAAGCTGATGGCGCGCGTCATCTATCGGCTATGGCAGGCACAGAACCAGGATCTCATGATCCTGCCGGGCAGCATTCCGCTCTCCGACGGCGGAACGCGCAACGAGCTGACCTATTACCTTCCGCCGGGATGGGACGCTGTCATCGAGCGGGACATCGACGGCCACGGCGCGGAGACGGCGGAGCTCGAGCGGAGGGAGCCGCGCTTCGGCGCGGTGAACGCGGCCCACCGCGTCGCCCGGACGGTGTTCCTCGGCAGCGCGCCGTCCTCCGGGGGCACCCACAAGGGGATCCGGGGCGTCGAGCGCGCGCGCGTGCTGCTGGGATGCCTCCAGCCCGGACAGTCGGTCTCCACGTTCTCCGATGCGCTCAACCGGCTGTGCGACAGGCTGCATTACCTGAACAGCTCGGGAGACAAGGAGCACGACGCCACGCGGTTCTGGTTCGACACCCGCGCGAACCTGCGCCGGGAGATGGAGGACCGGAAGAACCGGTTCGACGACCGCGCCGAGGTGCGCGCCGCGATCGCCGAGGCGCTGAAGAAGCTCGTGGCAGGGGCGAGCCTCTTCGAGGCCGTGCACACCTTCACGCCGAGCGGCGATATCCCCGACGACAGCGCCCTCCGGTTGGTGATCTTGCCGGTCGAGAAGGCGTTCAGCAAGCAGGGGGCCAGGACGGCGGAGACCGAGGTGCTCGAGATCGTGCGCACCAACGGCACGAAGCCGCGCTACCGGGGCAACCGTCTGGTCTTCCTGGCGCCGGATCAGGGCGCGCTCACCCGCCTGCGCGACTGCGTTCGTACGGTGCTGGCCTGGAATTCGATCGTGGCCGACATCGCGGCCGGGCGGCTGAACATCGATCGTCTCCAGGAGCAGCGAGCGAAGGACGAACTCCACAAGGCCGGGCAGGCGGTGCCCGGGGCGGCCCGGGAGTGCTTCAGGTGGCTGCTCTGCCCCGTGATGGCATCGCCCACGGATCGAGAGGCCTCGGTCGAGGCGTACGCGCTCCCCACGAGCAGCGGCACGTTCGCGGACGCGGTGGAGCGGGTATGCGAGGAGAACGAGCTCGTCATCTCGACGTGGTCGCCGATCCACCTGCGCAGCAAACTGCGGGAGCTCTACTGGAAGGAGTCGACCATCGCGGTGCGCGCGGCCTCGGTCTGGGAGGACATGCAGCGCTATCTCTACATGCCCCGGCTGAAGCGTCGCGCGGTGCTGGAGCAGGTGATCGTGACCGGCGCGGGGAGCAGAGACTTCTTCGGCACCGCGTATGGCCAGAGCGGCGACCGGCTGGAAGGCTTCAAGCTGGGCGACACGAACGTGCAGGTCGACGATACCCTGCTGCTGGTGGAGCCCGCGGCGGCCGCGGCGTACGAGTCGGCGCAGGAGCGCCCCGCCTCGGTCCCGCCGAGCGCAGGGGGCGCGCGTGGGCAGGGCGGGCAGAGCGGTGACGGCACGGCCACGGCGGGCGGTGGGAGCAAGACGGGCGGCGCCGGTGGCGTGGCCCCGCAGCCCGGGTCGGGCGGAGCGCAGCCGAGCCCTGCGGCTTCCCGGCCGAAGGCATTCTTCGGATCGGTCGAGGTGAACGCGACCACCGCGAAGATGAAGCTGGTCTCCATCGCCGAGGAAATCATCGCGGTGCTCACGGAGGATCCGAACGCGAGCGTGAAGGTCACGGTGGAGATCTCCGCCGAGTTCCCGGCAGGAGCCTCGGAGCAGACGAGGCGCGCGGTCTCCGAGAACGCGACGGCGCTCGGATTCAAGAGCAAGTCATGGGAGTAGAGGCGTCTGCTCGCTGCCACGGAGGCTAGCGCATCGGAGGGCAAGCGCTCACGGTCGCAGCCGGCGCGGCCCAGCCGGAGGCGGCCTTACCGGCCCAGCGGAGCGATGAGGATACCGGCCCCGGCGGCGGGGCCGCCGGGGCAAACCCGCGCCGTCATCAGAACGGCTCGGCCCTGGGCGCCTCGGGCCTGGACGCCTCGTCCTTCGGCGCCGCGAGCTTCTTCGGCTTGCGCGCCTGCTTGGTCATCGCCCGGAAGTCGTCCAGCACCGGCGCCAGGATGGAGCGGGAGCCCGCGTTCTGGCGCGCGATCGTGCGCGCCAGATCGAGCGCCGCGAGGCCCGGCCCGATGACCGTCTCGGCGGTGGCGAGGACGTCGTCATCGAGGTGGCGCGCCAGGTCCTCGAGCGCGTCGGCGACCCTCTGCTCGGCCAGGGCGCGCTTCAGGCGCCGCTCGAGCAGCTCCACCTCGAACCGCTCGGGATCCTCGCCATCGTCCTGGTCCCCGAGCACGTGGAACGATCGCGCGAGCGCGCTCTCCTTGCCGTCCCTGGGGCGCAGCACCGCGAACAGCTTGGCGAGCGGCGGCCCCAGCACGCCGAGGCTGCGGCCCACGCTGCGCTTGCGCTGGGCCTCTTCGAGCCGCTCCAGGCCAGGCCAGAGCGCCCGGATGGCCTCGATGTGCTCGAGCGTCTTCTCGACGCGCTCATCGATCTGGGCCGCCGAGAGCTGATCGACGTCCGTGGGGTCCTGCACAGATTGCTTGGGCATGAATCGACCTCCCTGATTCCGTTGCGCGCTGTCGTGTGCGCGCACGGATCCGGGAAAGCTACGTGGAGGTCGCTGTGGGAGGCAACCCGCTCGACGCGGCGGAATCTTGCTCGACGAGCTCCGCCTTCCATCGGCTCGCCGCGTGCCCGCCGGGGGCCATCGCTCCTGCGGAAAGTCGGGCCGAGAGGCGAACCGCCATGACGCCAAAGGCGCCAAGAAACCAGGGAAGTAGAAAGGAAAAATGGAGGGACAACCCTTCCCCTCTCTTCTTGGCGTCGTTGGCGCCATGGCGGTTCTTCTGCTGATCCGGGGCGACTTCCCGCAGCCCGGCGGCGCCTGCCCCGGCTGCGGGTGTACGCCCCCTCAGTGCGCGCCGCCCGAGCACATCGATTACACCTGGATCTACACCGACGATCCCAAGAACCGCCCCGGCGAGCGGTGCGACTCGGAGCTGCACCATTTTGCGCGCGACGGCTTCGAGCCGGCGGGCTTCTGGGATGGTGCCTGCCTGAGGCACGATGCCGTTCCCGTGGCCCCCCTGGCCGCCGCGATCATGTCCCCGTCGGGACAGAGCCGGCGCTGCGATCCTTTCGAGTCTCCCGCGGGGCTGGACGCGCTCGTCGGCGCCCTCTGGCGCGTCTGCCGGCGGGACTTCGCGCTGGAAACGGAGTGCGTCCGGTCCAGGGAACGCTGCATTCCTCCGGCCCCCGAGGGGTTCCGGTCCTGCGTGTGGCTCTTCACAGGGGGGGACCCGGAGAGCGAGCGCACAGCGTGTCCGCCGTCCTACCCCGAACGGTCACACGTCGCGAGCGACATTGGCGGCTGCGATAGCTGCGCGTGCACGACGGTCACGACGCCCGAGTGCACGGTGAGCCTGTCCCGGTACCGGGATCCGGACTGCAACGACCTCATCCGCACCGATACGATCGTCGAACCCCAGGACAACTTCCAGTGGGGCTTCTACGGATGGACCTGCCTGGAGATGCCCACCGAGGGCACCGTGGGCGGCGTCAGCGCGACCGTCGTGGTGGACCGGGAGGGCGCGTGCGAGGCGACCGGCGGTGATCAGGTCGTGACGCCGTATCTCATGAATGACTACCTCCTCTGCTGCGAAGCGCCTTCCGGCGGCTGCGCCGATCTCCGCCGCATCCAGCGGATTGCCTCCCCTGCGATCCGGTTGCGCCACTTGCGCACCGTCTCGATGTCGCAGCGCAACTCGCGCCGGATCTGCTCGTCGCTCCGGCCCTCGTCGGCCAGGAGCGCGATCCTGGCGCGCCGCGCACCGCGCTGCGCTCAATCGGCAGGCTGCCAGAGCTCGATGGGGTTGCCGGACGGGTCCTCCAGCAGTATCTGGGAGCCGCCGACGCCCCTCACGACGTCGTTGCGGAACCGCAGTCCGGCCGCGCGGAGCCGCGCCACCTCGGCGGTGAGATCGGCCACCGGCACCTGAGCGCGGTTCCAGCCGCCGGGGACAGGCCGGCGCCCGTCGGGCATGGGCCGCGCGCCGGAGCTGGTCTTCCCGCTGAGCAGCAGCCGCAAGTTGCCGAGCGTGACGGAGGCGAACGCGGGGCTGCTGTCGACTTCGAGCGTGAAGCCGAGGTGCGTGGTGTAGAAAGCAATGGCGGCGTCGACGTCGTCGACCAAGTAGCGGACGCTTACCGTGCTCATGGGCTCCAGATCCTCTTGCGGTGATGTGCTTGGCGAGGAGACGCAGCTGGACGGCGACATCAGCGACAGGACCGCCAGCATGTTGATCGCCGACCTCGCGAGAACCGATCTTCTTCTGTACCGCATGTATTCACTCGTCCTCCGTTCCTTGACGGACAAGATACCCGCGTGCGCGCAGGCGACCACATGGAGCGGAGGTAAAGCATTGTCAACCACGGGTTAACGATCTAGTCTCGCCCCCGTGGACCTCTTCTACGGTGTACTGCCGTTCGTGCATGTGGCGGAGGCGGGGGGGTTCCGTGCCGCGGCCGCGCGCCTCGGCGTCACGGCCGCCGCGGTGAGCAAGTCGGTGGCCAAGCTGGAAGCCGAGCTCGGGGTCGCGCTCCTGGAGCGCACGTCGCGCCATGTTGCGCTCACGCCCGAGGGCGCGGCGTTTCTCGAGCGCTGTCGCGTGGCGATCGCGGAGCTCCAGGCAGGGCGCCAGCAGGTCGCCGGCGCACAGCGGGAGCCGCACGGCACGCTGCGCGTGACGCTGCCGCCAGTGCTCGGTCGTGGCGTCCTGCCGCTCGTCGCCCGGCTGTCGGCGCGTTACCCGCGGCTGTCGATCCGGCTCATCGTCACCGATCGCCTCGTACGGCTCGCGGAGGAGGCGATCGACGTCGCGCTGCGCATGGGCCCGCTCCAGGACTCATCCCTCATCGCGCGCGCGCTGCGGACGCCACGCTGGATCACGGTCGCCGCTCCTGCCTACCTTGCGAGCCGGGGGATCCCGACCTCGCCGGCTGATCTCGCGCGGCACGAGTGCATCAAGTTCGTGCTGCACGGCAAGGCCGTCGAGTGGTGCTTCCGCGCCGACCAGGGGGCGACCCGCGTCGTGACGCCATCGCGCATCGTGCTCGATCAAAGTGACCTGCTCATCGACGCGGTGATGCACGGGATCGGGATCGCGCAGGTCCTCGATTTCATGGCCGCGCCGCTGCTCGAGGCGGGGCTCCTCGTCGAGGTGCTGGCGTCGTTCGCGACCGAGGGGCCGCCGCTCCACGCGCTCACGCCGGCGCGTCGGGCGTCAGTGCCGCGCGTGCGTGTCTTCCTCGATGCGCTCGGCGACGTGCTCGGCCGCGGTGGTCATGGTGCGCGGAGAGCACCGACCAGCCGCGCCCCGGGGGGCTAGTACGTCGAACGGCTCCCGGATTGCGTGACAATCCCGCTCACGAGCACGCCGGCTCTCCATGAGCTCGTCCGAATCCAGAGCTTAGCATGATGCAGTAGGCGACGTGCGTGGGGTCCTGCACCGAGTGCTCGGGCATGAATCGACCTCCCTGATTCCGTTGCGCGCTGTCGTGCGCGCGCGCGGATCCGGGGACGCTACATAGAGGTCCTGGTCGGGCGCAATCCGTCCGAGGCGACGGATACGTGCTCTGCGAGCTCCTCGATCCGCTCGTCGCGGAGGAGCCCGGGATCATGGTCAACGCGATCCAGACGGCACGCGACCGCTCCGGCGTGCCCTGCTGGCGGCGGCTGGCATCCTCTCGAATCCATATCAGTCTATTACCCCGAGGATCGACCGCCTGCGTGTCCGTCAGGCCCGGATCGGGCTTTTTCAGGACATCGCCGTTCCCGCGAGACGCGGAGGAAGTTCGAGGTGTCCGTGCCCGCGAACCCCTTTCGTGGCGCTCCGTTCAGGAAGGTTCTGTCGCCGCTCGCCGTCGCCGCCGCCCTCGCCGCATCCGGCTGCGAGCGCTCCGCGGACACGCCGCGACCGGAGACCGGCGGCGCGGGGAACGGCGGCGCGACCCCGGGCGCGACCGACGGCGCCGGCGGGGGCGGCGGGAACGGCGCGGGCGGCGCGCCCTGCGGGACCGCCGAGGACTGCCCCGGCGTCGACGGCGCGTGTCAGCGGCGCACCTGCGAGGACGGCCGGTGCGGCGTCGACCACGCGCCGCGGGGGAAGCCCGTGGCCGAGCAGACCCCGGGCGACTGCAAGGCGCGCGTGTGCGACGGGCAGGGCGCCGTGGTCGAGATCGAGGACGCGCGGGACGTCTTCTCCGACGGAGATCCGTGCTCGGCCGACGTCTGTGTCGCGGGCGCGCCGGAGAACCCGCCGGCCCCGGCGACCACGGAGTGCGGCGGGCCCGACGCGTCCGGCGGGCGCTTCTGCGACGGAGACGGCGCCTGCGTCGAGTGCCTCGCCCCGGGCGATTGCGTGAGCAACCGCTGCGTCGCGAACCGCTGCGTGGCGCCGGAGTGCGGCGACGGCGTGATGAACGGGGACGAGACCGGCGTCGACTGCGGCGGCCCCTCGTGCGTGCCGTGCGCGGAGCTCGAGGGGTGCCTCGCCCACGCGGATTGCCGGAGCGGGGTGTGCCAGGGCGGCGTGTGCAGGGCGTCGTCGTGCACCGATGGCGCGAGGAACGGGCCGGAGACGGACATCGATTGCGGCGGCCCGGCGTGCCCGCCGTGCGCCACCGGGAAGGCGTGCTCCGTGGACGGGGATTGCCTGGGCGGCCGGTGCTCCGGGACGACCTGCCTCGCGTCGTGCACCGACACCGCCCGGAACGGGGCGGAGACGGACATCGATTGTGGCGGCCCGGCGTGCATCGGATGCACCGCCGGCATGGGCTGCGCGGCCGGACGCGACTGCCTGAGCGGCGTGTGCAGCGCGGCGGGGATCTGCGCCGCGCCCACATGCGGCGACGGCGTCGTCAACGCCGCCGACGAGGGGTGCGACGACGGCAACACGAGCAACACCGACGCGTGCCTGACGACGTGCGCGGCGGCCACGTGCGGCGACGGGTTCGTGCACGCCGGCGTCGAGGCGTGCGACGACGGCGACGCGAGCGACACCGATGCGTGCCCGACGACGTGCGCGGCGGCCGCGTGCGGCGACGGGTTCGTGCGCGCCGGGGTCGAGGCGTGCGACGACGGCAACCGGATCGCCGGCGACGGGTGCGGCCCCGGGTGCCTCCTCGAGGGCTGCGGCGACGGCGTGGTCCGGGGCGGCGAGGGGTGCGACGACGGGAACACCGACAGCACCGACGCCTGTCCCATCACGTGCCGCGCCGCGAGGTGCGGTGACGGCTTCGTGCGCGCCGGGGTCGAGGCGTGCGACGACGCCAACACGTCGGGCGGCGACGGGTGCAGCGCGACCTGCGCCGTGGAGCCGGGCTACACCTGTCGGGGCACGCCGAGCGTGTGCTCCTATGCCACGGAGCGCAACTGCGGCGACGCCGACGACAACGATCTCGACGGCGACGTCGACTGTGATGATCCGGACTGCGCGCTCGGGTGCGACAGCGAGGTGGGCCCCTGCGCGCGCGGGCAGGTGCTGTGGGTGCAGTCGGCCACGGACGTGCCCAAGGCCGTCCGGGATCGCTCGTCCGTGACGAGCGCGCTCGCGATCGCCTCGGGCGGCGTGGTCCGGCGCGTGGCGCTCTCGCTCGACATCTCGCACTCCTTCGACGGGGATGTCGATATCTCGCTCACCTCGCCGGCGGGGGCGACGGTCGATGTCTCGAGCGACAACGGCGGCTCCGGTGACAACTACCGCGGGACCGTCTTCGCGATGGGCTGCAGGACCTCGATCATCTCGGGGACGGCGCCCTTCCGCGGGTGCTTCCGTCCGGAGGAGTCGTTCGCGCCCTTCTTGTCGGGGCGCGCGAACGGCACATGGACGCTCCGGGTCGGGGACGACGCCGGCTCCGACGCCGGCGTGCTGAACGCGTGGTCTCTCGCCCTCTGCATCGAGCCGTGATCGCGCGGCGCGGGCGCGGCCGCGCCCGCCTGGCCGGCCGCGTCCGCCTGGGCCGGCCTGCCGTGCGCGGGCCGGGCTCGTCGGGGACACTTCGGACCGGCAGCCCGGGCGACGCGGTACACGAGCGACAAACGGGCTGAAACGCAGAAAAAGAGCAAAATTTCGAGCGGCCAAGGCGCCGAGGACGCCAGGAATGGAATACCATCCTGGCGTCCTCGGCGCCTTGAAGGTCCATTTCTCGCTCGATCAACGTGATCGGTGGTCCATTGACCCCTGGAACACGGACCAGGGGCTCTGGGGACATTTCCAGGAGCCCGGGTCGCAGGGCCGGGAGCCTGGATGACGCGCACCGAGGCGAGCCCCATCGATCGCCCAAGCACGATTCGCCAGGAACGTGGAGGTCCCATTGCGGACAATCAAGCAGATCATCTCGGCCCACGAACCGGAGATCTTCGAGTCGTGGACCAACGAGGCGAACAGGGCGGCGGCGGCGCGGGGGCTCACGCGCCCCGAGCTGACCAACATGATGCTGGAGTACGTGCGGTCGCTTGGGCGCGGGTGGGACGGGGAGGAGGTGCGGCGCGAGCGGGCCGAGCTCATCGAGAGCCACCTGTCCTCGCGCTTGCGCGCCGGCTTCCGTCTCGACGAGACGATCGAAGAGTTCGCGATCCTCGGGCGCGCGATCCTGCGCGCCTGCTCCGTCTCGGCCGCCGAGGCGCGGTCGAGCCCCGAGGAGATCGATCGCCTCTTCGCCGAGATCCAGGACGCTTCGGTGCTCGTGACGCAAGCGTACCGGCAACACCTCCAGGAGGACGCGCAGACCGAGAAGCACTACCTGCGGCTGCTCCATGCTCCGTTCCTGGAGCCGCTCGGCAGCGAGGCGCCCCTGTCGTCGGAGCGCCTGAGGAAGGCCCTCGATGTCGTCATGGAGTCGGTGGGCGCTGACACGGCTGCGCTGCTGTTGCACGACGCCAGGACCGGGAATCTGGTGATGGTCGCCTCGGTGGGCCTGGCCGAGGAGCCGCTCGTCGAGTATGCGCGGACCGTGGACGCCTCGTCGTTCGCGGGCGCCGTCGCCTTGCGCGGTCGACCGATGTCGATCCGCGACGTGGAGACCACATCGCTCGACGTGCCGGACGGGCTCCGGGACAGCGGCATCCACTCGCTGCTCGGCGTCCGTCTCCCGGCGCATCGCGCGCTCCTCGGTATCGTCTATGTCGGCCTCTGCGAAAAACGGCCCTTCACCCCCCAGGAGATCCGGCGCATCCAGGCGATCGGCGAGCGGCTCGCGCTCCTCATCGACAACGCCAGGCTCTACGAGGACCTGCTTGGCCAGCTCGACGCCGTGCGCGCCGAGCGCGAGCTCCGGGAGCAGTTTGTCTCGGTGCTGGCGCACGATCTCCGCGGCCCGCTGTCGGCCGCCAGGATGGCCGCGACGCTGCTCGCCGCGCGGCCGGACGCGGACGGGACGCACGTCGCGAGGCGGGTCGAGGTCGTCGTCCGCAACCTGGATCGGGCGGATCGCATGGTGATCGATCTGCTCGACGTCGCTCGGATCCACGCCGGCAGGCGCCTGTCGCTCACGCTCGAGGAGTGCGACCTGGGCGAGATTGGCCGCGAGCTCGTCAACGAGCTCGCGGTCGAGCACCCGGGCCGCCTCGCGCTGCACGCGGACGAGGGCGCCCGTGGGATCTGGGGGGCCTCGGAGCTGCGGCGCGCGCTCTGGAACCTGGTGTCGAACGCGCTGAAGTACGGCGCGCAGGACGCGCCGATCACCGTCTCCATCCTGAAGCGGGGGGACGGCGTCGAGGCGAGGGTGCACAACGAGGGCGCGCCGATCTCGTCGGAGGCGCAGGAGACGATGTTCGAGCCGTTCACGCGCGCCGCGGGCGAGCGCGGCGCCCACGGGTGGGGCCTCGGCCTGATGCTGGTGCGCGCCTGCGCGGAAGCCCACGGCGGGAGCGTCCACGTGGACAGCGCTCCCGATCGCGGGACGACGTTCGCGCTGCGGCTGCCAGCGGACGCGCGGCCGGCCCAGAACGGCGCGTGAGGCGCTCCGCGCCGCTCCCCGTGCCGCCGCACGGACGTGGGGGGGCGTCGCCTGGTCCGGCGAGGCCGGCCGGTCGCGGGCGCCTGTCGCGGTCCGCCGTACCGCCGGCCCGAGATCCGTGCCAGGGTGCGCGCGTGCCCTGGGTTCGCGCATTGCTTCGAGGTCAGACGGTCTACGCCCGCGTCGACGCCGCCGGCTCCCTGGCCGTGGAGGAAGGCGGGGTGGAGATCCGCTACAAGCCCCACGACGGCCGCAGGTACAAGGCGCGCCCGGACAACCTGACCATCGCCGACCCGAAGGTGCTGCCCGACGACACGTGCGGCCCCGCGGAGCCGGTCGTGAAGGCGCGCGCCGGCGAGGCCGAGGGGGCAGGGGGCGCGGGCGCTCCGCGCAAGGGGGCGGCGCGGGGGACCGCGGCCGCGGCGCCCGTGCCGGAGGGCGCCGTCATCGTCTACGCCGACGGCGCCTGCTCGGGGAATCCCGGGCCCGCGGGGCTCGGGGTGGTGGTCATCGACGGCGGCCAGCGGATCGAGCGCAGCGAGTACCTCGGCACGGGGACCAACAACATCGCGGAGCTGACGGCCATCCTCCGCGCCCTCGAGGAGGTCCCCGAGCCGGAGCGGCCCATCGTCATCCACACGGACAGCCAGTACTCGATCGGCGTGCTCCAGAAGGGGTGGAAGGCGAAGGCGAACGCCGAGCTCGTCGCCTCGCTGCGCGGCGCCCTCGCGTCGCGGCCGCGCGCGCGCCTCGTCTACGTGCCGGGGCACGCGGGCGTGCTGCTCAACGAGCGCGCCGACGCGCTCGCGCGCGAGGCCGTCCGCGAGCGCGCCACGCGCCGGACGGTGTACCCGGGCTCGTCCGTGGATCCGCGGAGCGCGTAGGCGGGCGGCGCGGACCGCTGCCCGAGCGTGGACTGCCGCTGTCGCGCGTGAATGTGGGTCGGAGGTGGATCCGGGGAGAGGGGTGGGCGCGGGGCCCCCCCACGCCCCCTGGATCAGCAGATCACCCCATCTTCGCGATGATGGCGTCGCCGAACTCGGAGCACTTCACCTCGGTCGCCCCCTCCATGAGCCGGGCGAAGTCGTACGTCACCGTCTTCGCGCCGATGGCGCCGTCCATGCCCTTGTTGATGAGGTCCGCCGCCTCGACCCAGCCCATGTGCCGCAGCATCATCTCGCCCGACAGGATCACCGAGCCCGGGTTCACCTTGTCGAGGTTCGCGTACTTCGGCGCCGTGCCGTGCGTCGCCTCGAAGATGGCGTGCCCGGTCGCATAGTTGATGTTCCCGCCCGGCGCGATGCCGATGCCGCCGATCTGCGCCGCGAGCGCGTCGGAGAGGTAATCGCCGTTCAGGTTCAAGGTGGCGATCACGTCGAACTCCTTCGGGCGCGTGAGCACCTGCTGCAGCGTGATGTCCGCGATGGAGTCCCTGATCTTCAGCATCTTCTTCCACTTGCCGGCGCCGTGGGTGTCCCAGAGCTCGAGCGCGGCCTCCACCTCGGCCCGGAACTCGGCCTGCATCTCCGGCGGCGCCATGTCGTAGCCGGGCTCGATCTCGCGCGCGTTCCGCTCGACCGTGATGTCGGGGTTCTTCTCCTTGTTGCCGAGGATCCAGCTCTCGCGCTCGGTCACGACCTTGTCGCGGAACTCCCGGGTCGCCAGCGAATATCCCCAGTTCTTGAAGGCGCCCTCGGTGAACTTCATGATGTTGCCCTTGTGGACGAGGGTCACGCTCTTCCGGTTGAAGCGGAGGGCGTACTCGATGGCGGCGCGCACGAGCCGCTCCGTCCCCTCGCGGCTCACCGGCTTGATGCCGATACCGCTCGTCCCGGGGAAGCGGATCTTCTTCACCTTCATCTCGCCCTGGAGGAACGAGATCACCTTCTTCACCTCCGGGCTCTCCGCCTCCCACTCGATGCCGGCGTAGATGTCCTCCGTGTTCTCCCGGAAGATGACCATGTCCACCGCGCTCGGATCCCGCACCGGCGAGGGCACGCCGCGGTACCAGCGGACCGGGCGCAGGCAGACGTAGAGATCCAGGAGCTGCCGGAGCGCGACGTTCAGCGACCGGATGCCCTTGCCGATCGGCGTCGTGAGCGGCCCCTTGATGCCCACTAGGTACTTCCGATACGCCTCCACGGTCCCGTCCGGGAGCCACGTGCCGAACTTGTTGAACGCCTTCTCGCCCGCGTACACCTCGTACCAGGCGATCTTGCGCTTGCCGCCGTACGCCTTCGCGACCGCGGCGTCGAAGACGCGCTGGCTCGCGCGCCAGATGTCAGGCCCCGTCCCGTCGCCCTCGATGAAGGGCACGATGGGGTTTTCCGGCACGACCAGCGCGCCGGCCGGCGACATGGAGATCGGTTGTCCTTGCGTGGGCTCGGGGAAGGTTGTCATGGTAGCCGCTTACCGCGCCGGGATTGCTGAGGCAACAGGCTGGACAGACCACCACGCTGGCTCACGCGGCCTCTCCTGGAGGGGGCGCGATAGGCGCGCTGCGTCATGGCGCGCCGGGCTTGCCAGGAAACGCGTGGAACCGGCTGGTGGCGCGTGGTAGAGGCGCGTCATGCGCGCTCCGCTTCGCCTCGCCCTCGCCGGGCTCATCACCGCCGCCTCCCTGGCGACCCCGCTCGCTCATGCGGTCGTGAGCGAGCGCATCGTCGCGGTCGTCGGCGATCACGCGATCCTGCTCTCGGACCTGCGGCAGCGGGCGCGCCCGTTCCTCCTGCAGATCCAGGCCAAGGTCCCGCCGGGCGCGCAGCAGGCGGCGGCCGAGTCGCAGCTCTTCCGCGAGCTCATCCAGAAGATGGTGGACGAGGAGCTCGAGAGCCAGGCCGCCGAGAGGGCCAATGTCCGCGTGACCTCCGAGGAGATCCAGAACGCGTTCCGGAACATCGCGGCCGCGGAGCAGACGACGGTCGAGGAGCTGTTCCGGCTGGCGCGGACGACCTCCGGGCTCACCGAGCAGGAGTATCGTGACGAGATCCGCCGGCAGATCCTCGAGGGGAAGATGCTGCAGCTCCGCGTGCGGGGCCGAGTGCGCATCACGGAGCAGGACGTGCAGACGGCGTTCGACCGGCTCGTGCGCGAGGAGCGCCGGCGGCGCGACTACCACCCGGCGTGGATCGTGCTCCGGATCCTTCCCGGCGCGAGCGCCGAGGCGATCGAGGAGCGCCGGGCGCTCGCCGCGGCGCTCGCGGAGCGCGCGAAGCAGGGCGAGGACTTCGCGGAGCTCGCCCGGCAGTTCTCGGACGACACCGCGACCCGCGACGCCGGTGGCGATCTCGGGATCCGCGCGCCCCAGGGGTCGCAGGCCGCGCTGACCGGCCAGCGCGAGGTGATGGCGCCGGAGCTCGAGGCCGCGCTCCTGGCGATCGAGCCGGGCGGCGTGACCGGGCCGACGCGCGTGGGCGACGCGTTCGTCGTGATGAAGCTCCTGAGCCGCCAGCCCTCCCGCTTCACGACGCTCGAGGCCGCCCGCCCGGAGATCCTCCAGCGGCTCCAGGCGGAGATCCTGCAGAAGGCCAAGGTGAAGTGGCTGAACGACCTGAAGCGCGGGACGCACGTGGAGATCCGGCTCTGACGCGCGGGCGCCAGGGCGGCGCGGGCGCAAGCGGCGGCGCGGGCGCGGGCGCAAGCGGCGGCGTGGCCGTCCCGGAGTGCACGGCGTGCGGGACGTGCTGCTTCTCGCTCCTGCCGGAGTACGTCCGCGTCTTCGGGTGCGACCACGATCGCATGGACGACCGCGCGCGGGCGCTCACGCACTTCATCGGCAACCGCTGCTACATGCGGATCGAGGACGGCCGCTGCGCCGCGCTCACGATCGACGCGAGCGCCGGCCGGTTTTTGTGCTCGATCTACGAGGTGCGGCCCGACTGCTGCCGGGCGCTCGAGCGCGGCAGCGGCGCGTGCCTCGGCGAGCTCCACGAGAAGCGGGAGCGGCCGCTGCTCGCGCTCGACGCGCTCCGCCGCCGCGCTGGAGGCGAGGGCGGGCAGGGGCGTGGCCCATGAGGGGCCTCTGACACGCCGAGCGCGCAGTCCGGAGCGCACCGCTCGCATATCCGCCGCTATATCGAGACGTCCGGCGTACTCGTCGAACGTTTCCCCTACGCGGTCTTCTACCGGATTCTGCCCGAGGCCATCGTGGTCGCTGGAGCGATTCACGGCCGCCGACATCCTCCCTCGTGGAGGCGCCGAGCGTGAGCGAATTCCGGAATGGCAGCCACGTGCCCGGCAAGGCATTGCCCCCGGCTGTGCTGCCGTCCAGCGATGCGGCAGTGTCGACCTGGGCGAGGCGAGCCGAGAACGCGGTCCAGGCGGCGCCGAACCACCCGGAAGCCGGGCCCGTTTCATCCCCGGAGCTACGCGACCCAGACGGCGCTTGAAGCGGCCCGGTCGATGCGCCGTCAGAGCACGTGCAGCGGGACCTTGATCTCTGCCGCGAGGAGCTCGAAATCCGCCCGGTTCGCGGTGATCACCGTCGCTCCCTGACGCCGGGCCGTGAGCGCGATGAGCGCATCATTCTGGAAGTCCCGGCGCTTGCTCGCCTCCCAGCCCTGGGCGTCGCCGATCTTCCGGATCAGGCGCCCCGCCTCCCACCAGTCAGCGTCGGACGGCCCCCACTGGACGCTCGGCAGCCGGCGGAGCGAGTCTACAAGGCGCTGAGCGGCCCGCGTTCGCGCGCCCCGGCGCAGCTCCGAGAGGACCACCGAGCAATGTCGGACGATGTAACTACGCCGGATCGTCTCGAGCTCGGCCTGATAGAGCCCGCGCTCCCAGTGGCCGATATACACGTTCGTGTCGAGGATGGCCCAGCGCACGTCACGGGCTCTCCATGCTTCCGGGCGGAAGGCTGCGCCGGGTCTTGTTCATGAATTGCCAGAACTCCTCCATCTCCACCACCCGCTCGACAGACAGCCGGACGACTTCCGCCTCCGAATCCACGCCGAGGAGCCGCTTGGCGCGGCGCAAGGTCTGCTCGTCCACGAAAAAGGACTTCCGCTTCATGCCGGTGCTGCTGCCCCCGCTCGCCATGGACACCTCCGCGTCGCTGTTCGACAGGCATACATCCTGCTCGTTGACGGCATACACTGTCAAGGCGCCCTCAAAACGGCGGCCGCCATGCGCCTCCGTCGCGATGAGTTCCCGCTCCAGTTGCGCAAGATCCTCGTTGATCTCCCTGATGGATGAATCGGGACCGTGGATCCCTTGGACAGGCGTAGGCCCCCGGCCCCGCGCCGCCCCACGAGCCCCCTCGTCGGGGGCCGGGCGACCCGGCGAGACCTCCGCGCTCGCTGTCCGCCCGTGCCCGCCCGCGCGTCAGGGCGAGGCGTCCCGGTCCTCCACCGGCGGCGCGCCCGCGTCGGGCTCGCTGCGGTCGATCCGCAGGGTCACGTCGAGCGTCACCGTCTGCCCGGCCGAGACGGTGATCGTGCGCTTCTCCTCGGGCGCGTTCGGGTGCCGGAACGTCACGTAATGCCGCCCGGCCTGGAGCGGGATCGGCCGCGCCATCGGCGTCACGTCGACGAGCTCCCCGTCGACGACGACCTCCGCCCACGGCCTCGCGAGCACCCTGAGGTACCCGCGCTCCTCCGCGCCCTCGCCGGCCCGCTCGCTCGCGGCGCCGGGCGGCCCGGCCACGTCGTGATCGCGGAGGCCGACCTCGATGAGCACGGCGCCCGCCACGATGAGCGCGAAGACGCCGAAGAGCCGCCGCGCGTCGGGCCCGAGCGGCGGCGCGCGCCGCGCCTCGACCGCGGGGCGGACGGCCGGCACCTCCGCGGGCGGGAGCTCCTCCCCGCCGAGCTTCGCCGCCGCGAGCGCCCGCGCGATGTGCGCCCGCGCCTGCGGCTGGCCGCGCTCGGCGAGCTCCTCGGCCAGCGCGTCCGCGACCGCGCGGCCGCTCTCGTAGCGCTGCTCCGGCTCCTTCTCCAGGCAGCGGAGCACGATCCGCTCCAGGCCGCGCGACACGTCGGGCACGAGCGCGCGCAGCGGCTGCGGCGGCGCGCTGCGGACGCGGTGCGCCACGGCCCTGCCCTCGGCCCACCGGTCGTCGTCGCGCTCGCGCTCGCGCGGCGCGCGGGACGCCCGCGGCGCGTCCGCGCGCTCCGCCCTCGGCTCGTCGAACGGGCGCGCCCCGGTGAGCATCTCGAACAGCACGACGCCGAGCGCGAACACGTCCGCCTGCGGGCCGACCTCCGCCCCGAGGATCTGCTCCGGCGCCATGTAGTCCGGCCGCGCGAACGTGTCGCTGCCCTCGAACGGCTCGGGCAACGAGGGCAGCCGGCCGTCGGACGCCGCCGCGAACTCCAGGATCTTCACGCCGCCCGACGGCGTGATGAGCACGCGGTCCGGGCGCAGCTCGCGGTGCACCACGCCCCGCTCGTGCGCGTGGCCGAGGCCGCGCGCGATCTCCAGCGCGATGCCCGCGGCGGCGACCTCATCGAGGCGGCCCGCGCGCGCGCACAGCGCCGCGAGCGTCGGCCCCGAGAGCGGCTCCAGCACGAGCCAGATCCGGTCGCCGTCGCGCTGGAAATCGTGGATGTCGATGATGTTCGGGTGCCGGATCCGGGCGAGGATCTTCGCCTCGCGCTCGAGGCCGGCCGCGAACGCGCTCGCGGCCGACACCGTGGGCTTCAGCGTCTTGATCAGCGCCGCCCGGCCGAGCCCTTCGTGCTCGGCCCGGTACGTCACCGTGAGCGCCCGCGCCGAGACGGCCTCGCGCAGGACGTACGGGCCGAGCTGCCTCTCGTCGGCGACCACTACCGCTGTCGGACGCGGAGCGAGCGCCCCGTCATCGCCGCGGGCTGCGGGAGGCCGAGGATCTCGAGCATCGTGGGCGCCACGTCGCAGATGCGGCCGCCCGACCGGAGCTCGATCCCCGGGTCGTTCTGGTTCAGGTAATAGAGCGGCACCGGGTTCAGCGTGTGCGCCGTGTGCGGGTTGCCGTGCTCGTCCTTCATCTGCTCGCAGTTGCCGTGGTCCGCGGTGATGAGCATCGCCCCGCCGGCCTCGCGCACGGCGTCCGCGATGGCCCCGACGCCCGTGTCCACCGCCTCGACGGCGTGGATGGCGGCCTCGAGGATGCCCGTGTGCCCGACCATGTCCGGGTTCGCGAAGTTCACCAGGATGAAGTCGTACTTGCCGCTCTTGACCGCGGCGGTGACCTCGC
Organism: Sorangium sp. So ce1036; assembly: GCF_051369805.1. Classification (NCBI taxonomy): domain Bacteria; kingdom Pseudomonadati; phylum Myxococcota; order Polyangiales; family Polyangiaceae; genus Sorangium; species Sorangium sp. So ce1036. The sequence goes on along the minus strand of NZ_JBBMOX010000001.1, from coordinate 8,326,874 downwards.
CCGCCACGCCCGCGGCGCTCATCTCGGGCTTCTGGTCGTACGTGGCGACGTCGCGCGGCGACGGCACGAGCTTCCTGTCCTCGCCCGGGAACGCCTCCTCGCGCCCGCCGTTGAAGAAGTACGTGACGTGCGCGTACTTCTCGGTCTCCGCGCACCGGAGCTGCTTGAGCCCGGCGCGGGCGATCACCTCGGGGAACGAGTCGGTCACCTCGTCCTTGGGGAACGCGACCGGCAGCTTCAGCGCCGCGTCGTACTCGGTCATGCCGCTGTAGCAGTGCTCCTGGAAGGCGTAGACCGGCTTGCCGCGGTCGGTGAGCATCTCCTCGACCTCGGGCGGCAGGTTCCTCCGCGTGAGCATCGCCGAGATCTCGCGCATCCGGTCGGGCCTGAAGTTGACGGCGAGGCCGACCTCCTCGCCCTGCCACTCCCAGCGCGGGTCCTTCGCGGCGAAGTCGGCCACGAAGTCGCCCTGGATGCCCTGGTAGTCGCCGATGCGGACGGGCTCGACGAACTCGTCGGTCTTCCCGGCCGCGTACGACGCCTCGAGCGCCTCGTACGCCGTGTCGGCCCGCGGCGCGTCGCCGCGCACGATCGCGGTGTAGGCCTTCATGACGCGGTCCCAGCGCTTGTCGCGGTCCATGGCGTAGTACCGGCCCGAGAGGGTGCCGATGACGCCGACGCCCTCGAGCTCCGCGAGGGTCCGCTCGATGTAGCCCCACGCGCTCTTCGGCGGCGTGTCGCGCCCGTCGAGGAAGGCGTGCAGGACGACGGGCACCTCGTGGAACCTCGCGAGCTTGAACAGCGCGAAGAAGTGATCGAGCGACGAGTGCACGCCGCCGTCGGAGAGGAGCCCGAACAGGTGCAGGCGGCACTTGCGGTCCTGGGCGATGCGGAAGGTCCTCGCGATGATCTCGTTCGAGCCGAGCTTGTTCTCGGCGATCGCGACGTCGATGCGCGAGATGTCCATCAGCGCGATCCTGCCGGCGCCGAAGTTCAGGTGGCCGACCTCGCTGTTGCCCATCTGACCCACCGGCAGGCCGACGTCGGGGCCGCTCGTCCCGATCAGCGTCTTCCGGGCGCTCTTCTGGATCGCTTGGAGATTCGGCGCCTTCGCGAGGGCGATCGCGTTGTCGTCCTTCTCTGCGCGCTCGCCGAATCCATCGAGGATGCAGAGGACGAGCGGGCGGGGGCGTGTGCTGGGGGTGGGGGCGGCTTCGCTCATGGCGGCGGAATCTACAACGAAGGCGCGGCGATCGGGGGGGCGCTCCGGGATTTTCGACCCGCCTCGGGGCGGTAGCCGCCGGGCGCGGCCTGCGTGCTACCCTCCGCGCATGTCCGACAGCGCACGTCGCGCCACCTACCAGGATGTCCTTGACACGCCCCCGAACCAGGTGGCCGAAGTCCTGAACGGCGTGCTGCACGCGACGCCGCGGCCGTCGCTGTCCTGTCGCAACGTGACGTCGGTGCTCGCCGGCGAGCTCTACCTGCCCTTTCGCCGCGGCATCAAGGGGCCCGGGCGGTGGGCGCTGCTCGTCGAGCCCGAGCTGCACCTCGGCCCGGATCCGGACATCGTGATCCCCGACATCGCCGCGTGGCGCCGCGACCGGATGCCGCAGATCCCGATGCGGAACGCCGCCATCTTCCTCGCGCCCGACTGGGTGTGCGAGGTGATCTCGCCGTCGACGGAGGCGCTCGATCGCCGCGACAAGATGGTCATCTATGCGCGCGAGCTCGTGACGCACTACTGGCTCATCGATCCGCAGCGCCGGTCGCTGGAGGTCTACCGCATCGAGGGGGGGCGGTTCGCGCGCATGGGCACGTGGGAGGGCGACGCCCCGGTGCGCGCGGCGCCGTTCGACGCGGTGGAGATCGAGCTCGGCGTGCTCTGGCAGGAGTAGCGCCGCGCCCTCCGCTGGAATGTTTCAGCTCGCTCCCCGGCGGATCCAGCGGGTGGCCGGTGATATCATCGCCCCGATGGCGACCGAAGAGGAGCTGGCCGAGCAGCGCGTCGGCACGTGGATCGGCCCGTGGCTCGTGGAGCGTGTCCTCGGGGTCGGCGGCATGGCGAGCGTCTTCTCTTGCCGCCGCGCCGACGGGTGCGCGGCGGCGGTCAAGGTGCTGCACGCCGAGCTCGCCAGCATCGACGAGGTGCGGAAGCGGTTCTTGCGCGAGGGGCCGATAGGGAGCGCGCTGGCCGCCGTGGCGCCGCTCTGCGAGGGGCTGCCGCGGGTGCTGGAGGCGGCGGCGGCGGACGACGGCACGGTGTACATGGCCATGGAGGTGCTCGAGGGCGAGACCGTCTTCGACCGCATGGCCCGGCACGGGACGCTCCCCGTCGGCCAGGTGATCGCGCTCGCCGAGCGGGTCCTCGACGTGCTGATCGTGGCGCACGCCCACGGCATCATCCACCGCGACCTCAAGCCCGAGAACCTGCACATCGGCAACGACGGGCGCGTGCGGGTGCTCGATTTCGGCCTCGCGCGCGTCCTCGATCCGCTGCTCGAGGATGTCGCGGCCGTGCCGGAGATGACGGCGACCAGCACGGGCGTGTCGATCGGCACCGACGACTACATGGCGCCCGAGCAGGCGCTGGGGCTCATCCGCGAGATCGACGGCCGGACGGACCTCTTCGGCCTCGGGGCGACGATGTTCCGCCTGCTCGCGGGCCGCACGATCCACGGCAACCTGGAGGACGCGCGCCTGCTCATCGCCGCGGCCACGGAGCAGGCGCCGCCCCTCGCGCAGCACGCCCCGACGGCGCCGCCCGGGCTGTGCGCCGTCGTGGACCGCGCGCTCGCGTTCCACAAGCAGGAGCGTTATCCCGACGCGAGGACGATGCGCGTCGACCTCGCCGCCGTGCGCGCGGGGCGCGAGCCGCCGTATGCGACGGCCGCGGCGATGAGGCGCGCCTAGCTCGCCTATCTTCGGTCGATCGCGGTACGAGGCGCGTCGATGTCCGCATCGACGGAGGCCCTGACCCTGCGGCGCGACGCCCGCGCAGCCGCCGCGAGGAGGCGGCGACCGGTCACGCCACGGGGTAGGGGCCCTCGTCGAATGTGCAGGCATGGTATCCCTTGGCGCCGACGGCGCGCGCCAGCGGGCTGCGCGGATCCTCTCCCGCGCTCAGGCGGCCCAGCACGACCCTGAAGTCGTACCGGGGTCGCCATCCCAGGTCCCTGCGCGCTCGTTCATTGACATACACCCTCTCGATACCGGGAAACATCTTCCACCCGCGACGCGCATATTCCGCCTCGTACTCGGGCACGCGTCGCTTCACGACGAGCGGGGCATTGGTGCGCAGCTCGAGCAGGTCTTCGGGCAAGAAGGGCGTGGTCGCGCTGATGATGTACTTGCCGAAGCCGAGCGATGGAGCCTTCTCCATGGCGAGGAGATGCGCGCTCACGACGTCCTCGAGATCCACGCGCCGGTAGAGGAGCTCGTTCGCCTTGGCGTTGCCGTCCTCGTAGGCCAGCCGTGTTTCCTTGCTGTCGTCCTCTTCCGGGAAGAAGCGCGAGGTCCGGAGGACGAGGCACGCGAGCCCGTGAATCCGGTGGAACAGCGCGCAGAGGTCCTCTGCGGCGGTCTTGGTCACGCCGTAGATGTTCCTGGGAACGGGCGTGACGTCCTCGGTCACCCACGCCGCGGGGGCCGAGGCCGGGGGCGTGAGCGCCGCGCCGAAGGCGCTGGTCGTGCTCGTGAAGACGAAGGCGGTGACGCGGGCTGACGCCGCCTCCTCCAGGAGGTTGAGCGTGCCCGTGATGTTGGTGTCGACGAACTCCTGCCGGGTGTGCGTGGCGACATGAGGCTTGTGGAGCGTCGCCGTGTGGAGCACCGCGTCGACGCCCTCCATGCATTGCTTCACCACGGAACGATCGGTGATCGACCCGACCCGGCTCGTGAAGGGGGAGTCCAGGACGTCGAGGCCGATGACCTCATGATTCGTGTTCTGCAGCGTGCGGACCAGCGCCTCGCCGAGGTGACCCGCGCTTCCCGTGACCAGGATTCTCATGCTCGCCCGATCCTCTCCTCGGGGCCGTGATGGTTGTCAAGCGACGCACGGCGTCTCGGTGGCCGCGGGGCCTGGCCCGGCCCGTCTGCCGCGGCGCTCCTGGTCTCAAGACGGTTGCCGTCGCAAACGGCCTTTCGGGTAAGCTTCCGTCCGGCTCCTCATGTCCCGCGCCCCCATCCCGACCTGGTGTTTTGCCGTGGTGCTGGTGAAGCTCGGGCGCCGCTTTCTGCTGGTGCACGAGCGTCATCATGGCCAGCGCTGGTACCTGCCGGCGGGCCGCGTCGAGCTCGGCGAGACGTTCGCGGAGGCGGCGCGGCGCGAGGCGCTGGAGGAGACGGGGGTGCCGGTGGAGCTGGAGGGCATCCTGCGCATCGAGCACAGCCCGACCCCGCTCCAGTCGCGCTTGCGGGTGGTCTTCGTTGCGCGCGCGGCCGACGACACGCGGCCCAAGAGCGCGCCCGACGAGCACTCGCTCGAGGCGCGCTGGGTGACCGTGGAGGAGCTCGCGGTATTGCCGCTGCGCGCCCCCGACGTGGAGCCGCTCTGCCGCGACGTGCTGGCCGGCGCGCCCGTGTTCCCGCTGTCGCTGCTCGGGTGGGAGGGGGAGCCGTGCCGCGTGTGCGGGGGCGCGCCGGGCGGCGGCTGAGGCCGCGTCGCTCAGGATGCGGTAGGCCCCACGAACACCCTCTCCTGGGGCCGGGCAGCCCGCCGAGACCCCCCGCGCCCCAGACCCGAGCGAGCCGCGCTACAGCTTCAGCTTCATCCCCTGATGGCTCGCCACGAACCCGAGCCGCTCGTAGAAGCGGTGCGCGCGCTGCCGCGCCTTGTTCGACGTGAGCTGCACACGAAAGCACCCTCGCCGCCGCGCCTCGTCGATGGCCCAGCGCATCATCGCCTCGCCGATCCCGCGGCCCCGCAGGCTCGGCTCCACGATCACGTTCTCGATCTGCGCCACCTTCCCGCCGCGGTTCGCCACGTACTGGATGATGGTCAGGTGGAATGCGCCAGCCACCCGCCCCTCGACCTCGGCCACGAGCAGCGCGTTGTTCGGATCGTCCGCGATGGCCGCGAGCGCCTCTCGGTACCGCGGATCGAGCGGCGGCCCGGGGTGATCCTGCTTGACGATCCCCGCGTCCTGGATCGAGAACAGGCGGACGACCGCGGGCAGGTCTGCCTCGACGGCGCGGCGGATGACGGGCACGAGCTCCGGCTGGGTCATGTCCGTAGTTTGCCTCGGTCGATCTCGATGTCGGGGCGGACGACGTGCGATGTCCGCAAGGGGTCGAGCGGCGAGCGATCGGCCGGGAAAGGCGACGGGTACGCGTGGCTGACGAGGAACGACAGCCGGGGGCGGCCCGGCCGGAGGCGCGCCGCTATTTCGCGGCCTTCACCACGTCGGTGATCCCCTGGACGCTCTTCGCGCTCTTCGCGAGCGCCTCCTTTTCCTCGGGGGTCAGCGGCAGCTCCACGATCTTCTCGACGCCCTTGCCGCCGAGGATCACCGGCACGCCCATGTAGATGTCCTTGTAGCCGTACTCGCCGTCGAGGTAGACCGCGGCGGGCAGCAGCCGCTTCTGGTCGAGCAGGTAGCTCTCGGCCATCACGACGGCGCTCGAGGCGGGCGCGTAGTAGGCGCTCGTGCCCATGAGCGCCACGATCTCGCCGCCGCCCTTGCGGGTCCTCGCGATGATCGCGTCGAGCTTGTCCTTGCTGATGAGCTCCGTCGCGCGCACGCCGTTGATCGTGCACGCCGACGGGATGGGGACCATGTCGTCGCCGTGGCCGCCGAGGACCATCGCGCGCACGTCCTTCACCGAGACGTTCGCCTCGCGCGCCAGGAAGAGCTGGAAGCGCGCGCTGTCGAGCACGCCGGCCATGCCGATCACGCGCTCGCGCGGGAAGCCGGTCCGGCGCTTGAACTCGTACACCATCGCGTCGATCGGGTTCGAGATCACGATCACCAGCGCGTTCGGGCAATGCTCCTTCGCGCCGTCCGCCACGCTGCGGATGATCGGCAGGTTCGTCGCCACCAGATCGTCGCGGCTCTGGCCCGGCTTGCGCGGGATGCCGGCCGTGATGATGAGGACGTCGGCCCCGGCGCAGTCGGCCCAGCTCGAGGTCCCCTTGATCGAGGCGTCATAGCCGAGCACGGCGCCGTTCTGCTCGAGATCGAGCGCCTTGCCCTTGGCGAAGTCGGTCTTCTGAGGGATGTCGAAGAGCACGACGTCCCCGAGCTCCTTGCGCGCGATGAGGGCCGCGAGCTCCCCGCCGATGTTTCCGGCGCCGATGAGGGCGATCTTCTTTCGGTTTGCCATGGGCCGCCCTTTACCACCCCCCCGACCGGAGACCAACGGGGCTCCACCCCCGGACGCGACCACCACCCGGGCCCGCGCGCTCCGTGGTCCAGCCCGCGCGCGAGGGGGCGAGCTCGGCCCGCCTTCGGAAACCTGTCGACTCGGCCCGCGAGCCCGGGTAAGCCGCGCCCCATGGTCACCGAGGACGATCTGCGCACCGCGCTCGGGAGGGTGCTCGAACGCACCTCGCTCGCGGGGCCCTTCACCCGCTACGAGGGCAAGGTGCGCGACTGCTACACGACGCAGGACGGCCGGCGCCTGCTCATCGTCACCGACCGCATCAGCGCCTTCGATCGCGTGCTCGGCACGCTGCCGCTGAAGGGGCAGGTCCTGAACCGGCTCTCCTCCTACTGGTTCGATCGCACCCGGGACGTCGCGCCGAACCACAAGATCTCGCAGCCCGACCCCAACGTGCTCGAGGCGCGCGAGTGCACGCCGCTGCCCGTCGAGATGGTGGTGCGCGCCTACGTGACGGGCGTGACCTCGACCAGCATCTGGACGCACTACGCGCGCGGCGAGCGCGTCTTCTGCGGCCACCGCCTCCCCGACGGCCTCCGCAAGAACGAGCGCCTGCCGGCGCCCATCCTGACCCCGAGCACCAAGGCGCCGAAGGGCGGGCACGACCTCTCCGCCGCCCGCGAGGAGATCCTCGCCCTCGGGACGATCTCGCCGCGCGACTTCGACGCCGCCGCCGAGATGGCGCTCGCGCTCTTCGACCACGGCGCCCGCGCCTGCGCGGCGCAGGGGCTCATCCTGGTCGACACCAAGTACGAGTTCGGCAAGGACCGGGACGGCAACCTCGTCGTGATCGACGAGATCCACACCCCCGACTCGTCCCGCTTCTGGTTCGCCGCCTCGTACGCCGAGCGCTTCGCGGCCGGCGAGGACCCGGAGTCGTTCGACAAGGAGTACGTGCGCCGCTGGCTCGCCGCGCGGGGCTTCCAGGGCGACGGGCCGATCCCGCCGATCCCCGACGAGGTCCGGATCGAGGCGTCCCGCCGTTACATCGAGGCGTTCGAGCGGATCACCGGCACGACGTTCGTCCCCAACCTCGAAGACCCAGCGGTGCGCATCCCGCGCAACCTGGGACTGTAGGCGGGCGCGGTCGCGCCCGTGCTAGCGTCGCGGAAAGAGCCCTTGGAGCAAAGCCAGTGAAAGCCGTCGTCACCGTTCGATTGAAGAAAGAGGTCCTGGATCCGCAGGGCGACGCCGTGAAGCGCGCCCTCACCTCGCTCGGGTTCCCCGGGGTCAAGGGCGTGCGCGTGGGCAAGATCATCGAGATCGAGCTCGATCCGTCGCTCGGCAGCGCGCCCGATCTCGAGGAGCGGCTGAAGAAGATGGCGGACGAGATGCTGGCCAACACCGTCATCGAGGACTACGAGGTCACGCTCGCGCCGTAGCGCGGCGCTCAGGCCGCGGGGGCGACGAGCTTCTTCGCCCAGAGGATGGCGTCCTTGCGGGAGCGGCCGACGACGAGGTGGCGCGCCAGCACCGCGGAGCGGCGGAAGCCGTTCGCGAGGAGCGCGGCGCACAGCTCGTGATCGTCGGCCGGCGCGAAGGTGAACGTGCTCACGGCCTTCTCCTCGACGAGCCGGTCGCACAGCGCGCCGATGGCCGCGGTCGTGGCGAGCCGCTCGGACTCGTCGCGCGGCGAGGTGAGGATCTCCAGGAACGAGTTGCCGAAGCACGACTGCATCTCCCACGCCGCGTGCAGGCAGAAGCCGCCCCGGGCCGAGAGCGCGTAACCCGTCCGCACGGCGTCGCGCCCGAACGGCTCGAAGCCGGTGAGCGCCCGCCCCGCGCGCTGCGCCGCCACGACGGCCCGCCGCAGCTCGGCGCCGCTCGCGGGCGCGGTCTTGATCGCGGGCAGCGGCCGCCCCTCGCTCTCCCGGAGCAGCCGCCGCGCGCGGGCGATCGTGCGCTCGGCGAGCAGGACCGAAGGGGAGCTCGCCCGGTCCTCGCCGCCCTCGTCGTCGTCCTCGCCGTGGCCCGCGTCGCGCAGGTGCGCCGACATCTGCGACACGACCGCGCCGAGGATCCACGCGTCGCTGCGCTTGTAGAAGCCCGGGATCGACCCCTCCCGCGTGAACCCGAGGCGGGTCCACGTCGACACCTCGTCGCGCTCGACCAGCGTGAAGATCTTCTCGACCCCCTCGCGCTTGGCGGTCGCGAGGACGAAGTCGCGCTTCGACGGCGTCGGGCCAGCCCGGAAGTCGATGATGCGGAGCGTCCGGTGCCGTCGGTTGACCAGGAGACAGAGCGATACGGTGTCGTTCCGGAACAGGAGCTCATCGACACCGCTGCTCGACGTCGGAGACCAGGTTGTCGCTGCCATACCCCTCGTGCTCGGCGCAGCCGTGCTGCCGTAGGTCAAGCCTTCCTTGCAGAAATGAAAATTGCAGATCTGCAATGCCCCCCTAGCAGCCGAGGCGCACAGCGTCAACGACGTCGGTGGGGGTGCGCTCAGGGGGGAGAGGCGAACCGGCCCGCGTCGGCCGGCTTGACGCCGAGCGCGACGAGGGCGTCCTTGAGCCTCGTGCGCTGGAGCGAGATGCGGGTGGGCATTCCCCCCGAGATCTTGAACGCCTCGAGGAAGTTCACGCCGCTGTCGAAGCGGGCGGCGAAGGTGACGCTGTCGCCGTCGATGACCACGGAGATCGGGGCGCGCTCCTGGCCGATGAGGAGGAGCAGGGTCTTGTCGTAGGAGCCCCCTCGCTGGGTGGCGTCCACGAGGACGAGCCCCGGCTCGACGCGCTCGTAGCGGAGCGCGATCCGCCGGGTCTCGGCCTCCAGGGCGGCGAGCTCGGCGCCGGCCTGGTCGATGGGGCCCCAGAGCGACGGGTCGGCGAGGCCGGATGCGAGGTGCCGGACGATGAGGCCGAAGAGGGCCTGGTCGCGCGGGCGGGCGCGGAGGGCGCGGTCCATGCGGGTGGCGACCGGGCCCGGGACGCCGATGCGGGTGTCGATGGCGCGCGCGTCCTCGTCGCAGCCGGGGTAGGGCTCCACGCCGCCGCGCATCCACTTGGCGCCGCTCGCGAGGCCGTCGAAGTCGACGTGGCAGACCAGGGTGTCCACGCGCCCGGCGCGCGCGACGAGCTCCGGGGTGATCATCTCGGGGCAGGCGCCGTGCTCGGCCTTGGTCGACAGGACGAAGCGGGGGTCGCCCGCGAAGCGCGCGTGGTGGGCGCTGTCGTGGTGATCGACCCAGGCGGCGAGCCGCGGCCCGAGGTCCCGGATGAGGGGGAGGGTGACCGTCTCGAAGCTCTTGCCCCCCGCCTCCGAGGCGAAGGCAATGTCGAGCACGGCCACGTTGCCGCGCAGGTCGCGGGCGCGCGGGAGCTTGCGGGGGGAGGCGAAGGCGATGTCGAATCCGTGCATGGCGTGGCTTCCCCGCGGAGGCCGGCGCACCATTCGCCGGGCCGCCCGAGGTGCGCCGCGTCGGGCGCCCTGCCTCAATACACCCGAAACGCCCGCTGCGCTCCGGGTGTGGGACCTTTCTCGGGCGGACCCTGAATCATCGGCTAGGATGATACGACCAACGGCACGGACGGCCCGGCGCGCGCCGGGCGGTTCTGCGGCAGGCCGCCGCGTGGGGGGGGCCGGCGGCTCCGGACAGACTCGACAGGGAGGACCGCGGGCGCGATCGCTGCGCGCGGGACGACCGGCCTACGTCGGAGGAGTGATGAGAAGCGACGTTCTGGGACTTGGTCTTCTGGCTCTTGGGGCGGTGCTCTGCGGCGCGGGGCTCCCCGGGGCGCCCGCCGTCGCCGAGGCGAAGGCAGAGTCCGCGCAGGCGGCGGCGCCGCCAGCGGCGCCAGCGGCGCCTGTTGCGGCGGCGGTGACGGGACCGAGCTGCAAGCTGAAGGGGACCGCGCCGCTGATGAAGGGCGCGCAGCTCCACGACGCGCCGGCCGGCGGCCGCGTCCTCGCGACGTTCACGGGCGCGCTCGTCCCGATGACCATGACCGCGATCCCGGCGGACCCGGCGTCGGGCCGGGCCCGGCTGAGCACCACGGACGGCGCGCCCGCGCTGCGCGTCGACGGCTACGTCGCGCCCGCGGACGTCAAGGTGTACACGACGCGCGACATCCCGGTCATCGCGGGGCACGTCTGGATCTCGAGCGCGCAGCCGGTGAAGCTCGTCGCGGCGACGGGCGACTCGCTCCGCGCGGAGCTCTCGATCTCCGGGAGCGAGGGGCAGACGGCGAGGGCCTCGGCCCCGTGCGACGCCTTCACGCTGCAGCGCGGCGTCCCCACGAAGATGGAGGTGCCCGGCAGCGCCCGCGGCTACCTGATGAAGACGTCGACGATCGAGCTCTACGATCGTCCGAAGGGCGATGTGATCTTCCTGCTGAAGATGCTGGAGGGCACGGCGCAGCTCTTCTGGAGCACCGAGGCCAGGTCCGGCTTCGTCCACCTGATGTCGCGCGGCGATCTCACGATCGACGCCTGGGCGCGCCTCAAGGACCTGGAGCCGCTGAAGAAGGGCGAGATGATGGACCAGTACATCCCGCCGACGACGGCGGTGGCCGGCGCGCAGCTCGCGCTCGACAAGCCGCCGCCGATCGTCAAGGCGACGCGGTCGATCCCGATCCGCGCGCGGCGCGACGAGAAGGAGAAGCCGGTCGGCGAGATCGAGGCGGGCGCGGAGGTCTACATCCTCGAGACGGTGGCGGGCTGGACGAACGTGCTCCCGAAGGCGCTCGGCATGACGCCGCCGGACGAGGGCGGCTTCTGGATCCCCGCGTCCGAGACGCCGAAGTAGCGCGCCTCACGCCGGCGGGGGAGCTGTGCTCCGGGGGGCTCACCGGAGGGGCTGAAGTGCAGGCGAGCCACCCAAGGGGCTCGCCGGAGCGCAAGCCCTGGAGGTGAGCCCCCCCGGAGCGTGGCTCCCCCCGCCGGCGCGTTGCTTCGCGGGCCGCGGCGGACGACGATACCGCCCATGACGACTGGCTCAGGGCTACCTCCCGCGGCGCGCTACGCTGGCCGCGCCGCGCTCCTCCTCGGGGCGCTCACCTCGACCGCCGCGACCGCCTCCGCCGCGCCGGGGGGCGCGTCGCTCTCGCTCCCCGCGGCGAAGGGCCAGCAGGCGCTCGCGGTCCAGATCGACGCCCGCGGGATCGTCGCCCGCGCCTGCGCAGGCGCGCCCTGCGCCGCGGACGGCGGCGAGGCGCTCCCGGTCCCCGCCGACGTCGCGCCGCTGCTCGGCGGCGCGCGCGCGGCGGCCGTCACGCTGGCCGGCGGCAGGCAGCTCGCGAAGATCGAGGCGCCGGCCTCGGGGGCGCCCGCGGCCGGGAGCTGGGTGATGCTGCTCGCGGCGCCGCTCGCGGGGAAGGGGACGGCGCCGGTCGTGCTCTGGAGCGGCTGGACGGGCGTCTCGACCGGCGAGCACGGCGAGGGGCGGAGCGACGCCGTGGTCGTCGAGCCGCTCGGCAACGAGAGCCGCGTGCTCGTCGGGCAGCGGCGCGAGGACGTGACGATCTGCGGGCGGCAGGCGCTGGTCGGGGCGCGCGAGGTCGACCCCAGGACGATGACGCTCGTCAAGGGCGCGAGCGTCCAGAACCTCCCGGCCAGGGAGCGGGGCGCGGCGCGCAAGGTGGCCGCGGAGCGCCGGGAGGCCGAGGCCGCGGCGCCCGGGTTCCGGCTCCTGCGCCCGACCGCCGCGTCGAGCGCGATCGGCAGGCGCTTCGCCGAGATCGCCGACGGCGACCCGACGACCGCGTGGTCCGAGGGCAAGGCAGGCGCGGGCCGGGGCGAGTTCGTGTCGTTCTCGTCGGCGGACGAGGTCGGGATCACGGGCCTCGGGCTGCGCATCAAGCCGCCCGACGGCGTGCAGGGCGGCGCCGCGCCGCGCACGCTCTTCGTGGCGACGCCCGACCGGCTCTTCGAGGTGAGCCTGCCCGAGGACGCGTGGGTCAAGGAGTCCGCCGGGTACGAGGTGAAGCTGCCCGAGGAGATCCGGACCTCGTGCCTCGCGATCGTCCTCGACGAGGCGTACGCGCCGCGCGGCGCGTCGGCCGGGGGAGGAGACGGGCGCTCGCCTGCCGCGCCGGACGTGCGCGTGACCATCGCCGAGGTCACCGCGCGCACCGCGTTCGACGGGCAGGCCCCGGCGGCGCTCGTCGCCGCGCTCGCGGGCGGAGGCGAGCGGGCCAGGGCCGCCGCGGCGCTGCTCGCGCGGGGCGGGCCGGAGGCCGTCGCGGCGGCGATCGCCGGCTACGACGAGCTCGACGCGGCGGGCAGGCAGCTCGCGGTGGGCGTCATCGACGCGGCGCCGTGCGCGACGCAGATCCCCTTCTTCACCGCGCAGCTCGCGTCCGCCTCGGCGGCGGCCGCGCCGCGCCGCGGCGGCCGTGCCGCGCGGTCCGAGGCCGATCCCGAGCTCCGCCACGCGCGCGATCGCATCCGCCGCTGCGGGCGCGCGGCCGCGCCGGCGCTCGCGGAGGTCGTGAAGGGGGGCGTGGCCGCGGCGAAGGTCGCGGCGGCCCGGGAGCTCGCGCTCGTGGCGCCGGCCGAGGCGATCCCGGCGCTGCTCGACGCCCTCGCCGGGGCGCGCGGCGAGGTGCGCCGCGAGCTCCGGGCCGCGCTCGCGGCGGCGGCGCGGAGCGAGCGGGCCCTCGCCGCGGTCGAGGAGGAGGTGCGGATCGACCGCCTGCGCGCGCGGCCCGAGGACGCGCAGCTCGACCTGCTGCGCGCGCTCGGGCCGGCGCTCGGCCGGGTGAAGGGCGGCGGCGCGGCGTTCCAGGCGCTCGCCTCCGCGCAGGGCGCCCCGTTCCCGCGGCGTTACCTGCTCCAGGCGCCGGCCGCGGCGCTCGCCCGCGCGGGCGAGGCGCGGGCCGAGGCGTACCTGCGCGCGTCGCTCCGCAAGGACGCCGACGCGCACGTGCGCCTCCGCGCCGCCGAGGTCGCGGCGGACGTGCCGGCCCTCGCGAACGACCTGCTCGCGGCGGTCTCGGACCCGGCGGTGCGCGTGCGCGAGGCCGCGATCGTGGCGCTCTCGCGCGCGGCCTCCGCCGGGACGAGGCTGCCGGCGGGCGCGGCCGAGGCGCTCGCGGCGCGGCTCGGCGCCGATCCGTGGACGTTCATCCGCGGCGGCGCCGCGCGCGCGCTCGGCGCGATACCGGCCACGCCCGCGGGCGACCGAGCGCTCGTCGGGGCGCTCGCCGACAGGTCGCCCGAGGTGCGCCGGCACGCGCTCGACGGCCTCGGCGCGCACCGGGCGACGGCGCACATCGAGGCGGTGCGCGACCGGGCGGAGGACAAGGAAGAGGACGTCGAGGTGCGCGCGCGGGCGATCCTGGCGCTCGGCGCGATGTGCGACACGAGCTCGGTCGACCTGTGGACGCGGCTCGCGCTGCGCGCCAAGGCGCCGGTCGGCGAGCGCGATCACCGCCTCGGCTCGGCGGCGCTCGCGGCGCTCGGGGCGGTGCGCCCGGCCGACCTGAAGGCGCGCCTCGGGCCCCTGCTCGCCAGGGACACGCCGCACGGGCTGCGGGAGATGGCGAGGGCCGCGCTCTCCGCGGCGCCGCAGTGCCGCAGGTGAGGTAGGCCCGCCGCGGCGCGCGGGCCCCTCGCGGGGGAGCGGGCCGGTCGAGCTCGCGTCGCGCCCTGCCGCCCTCTACCCCGCTGTCTCCCGCGCTAGAGTACCCCCATGAGCGCAACCGCTGGCCGCACCTCGACGACGAGGTCCATGACGTTCGACGACGCAGCCCGCCTCGATCCGGACGCGCAGCCGGGAGAGCTCGTCGATGGAAAGTGGGTGCCCATGACGAGGAACACCTGGCGGCACGGGGAGATCGTCGTGAACGTCAGCGTCCTCCTCAAGCTCTATGCCCGCGCCCACCCCGGCTGGAGCGTGGCCGGCGGCGATCCCGGCACCAAGCTCGCGCGCAACCCGGACCGCCTGCGCGGGCCTGACGTCGCCATCGCGCGGGCCGAGCGCCTCCCGCGAGGGAAAGGCGCCGAAGGTTGGCTCGACGGCGCTCCGGAGCTCGCCGTCGAGATCCTGGGCGACGACCAGTCCGCGTCGGACGTCCTCAAGAAGGCGCTCGAGTACCTGGCCGCCGGGGCGGCGATGGTCTGGGTGATCGACGCGGACCCGGAGCGGGTGATGGTGCTCACGCCGCCCGACCGCGTGCGCATCCTCGGGCGCGAGGACACGCTCGACGGCGGCGCTGCGCTGCCGGGCTTCGCCTGCAAGGTCGCCGAGCTCTTCGGCTGATCGGCTACCTCGCGCTACGGCCGGCCCGCCGTGGCAGCACGGCCCGCGCGCGCGCGAGCCACTCGGTGAGCGAGGTGGCGTCCGGGGGGACCGCGTCGAGATCCGCGTCCGCGGCGACGCGCACCATCGCGGCGCCGTCGTCCGGCATCATACCCTTGGCGGCCAGCATCGCCTGCGCCCTGAGCGGCGAGAGCTCCTCCGTCGCCCGCTCGCCGAGGAGCGCGAGGATCCAGCCCGCCAGCGCCGGCACGGCCACGCCGCCGATCACCTCGGGCGGCGCGGACAGGATCGAGGAGACGCGCCGGATGCCCTCCTCGACGGCCTCGCGGCGCGCAGGGTCACGATCGAGGTCGCGGGAGAACACGAGGACGTCGCACCCCGCCTCCTGCGCGTCGAGCGCCGCGCCGAGCACGTTGCGCGTGTCCTCGTGGAGCACGCCCCGCGCCTGGACCTTGCGGATGCTCCTCCACGCGCGGGCGCCGCCGATGACCCACCCCGACGGCTGCACGCGGGAGAGCAGCGTGGAGAGCACGCCGGGGCGCCTGTCGGACTGCTGCGCCGGCGCGCCGGCGCGGCTGCCGAGCTCGCCCTCGCCTTCGCCGACGAGGAAGACCCTCGTCCTCTCGGGCCGCCACATCACGGCCGCGGGCCTCCGGCGAGGAGCGGCGCCTCGTCCACGCCGTTCGCGTAGCTCAGCCAGAGCTCCCCGAGCGCGTACACCCGCGCGCGATCCTCGAAGCCCGGCGTGTCCACGATGCGCGTCGCCCGCGTCCCCTGCTCGCCGGCGCGGGTGACGACCGTCACCTCCTCGGGCTGGAGCTCGTTCACGACGAGCGGGCTGTGCGTCACGAGGAGGACCTGGGTCCGCTCGGAGGCGATGCGGAGGGCGCGGATCACCTCGGCGATGCGCGCGGGGTGGAGCCCGCGCTCGGGATCCTCGACGAGGAGCAGGGGCGCGGGATCGAGGTGCGGCAGCACGGCGAACGCGAGGTAGTAGAGCAGGCCCTCGCTCATCTGGGCCGCCGGGACGACGGCGCCGCCCTCGAGCTTCACGCCGATCGCCTTGGTGGCGGGGCTCGGGTTGACGAGGTGGACGCCCTTCACGCCGGGAAAGAGCCGGGTGAGCTCCTCGTTGAGCGCGATGTAGGCCGACAGATCGCGGCTGATGACGGCGTCGTAGACGGCCGGCAGGCCGGTGCCGCGCTCGTCGGCGAAGCGGAGCGGGTGCCCGTCGGGGATGAGCGGGTGCGGGGCCCGGAGCGCGTCGGGATCGAGGCGGAGCGCCTGGGCGCCGCGCAGGGCCTGGACGATCTCCGGCGCGGGGCGCCCGGGGCCTGGCCCGCGCTGCGCGGCGTCGTCCTCGTCCGCGTCGTCGAGCAGGGAGGGGGGCTCGAGCTCCCCGGGGAACGACATGGCGCGGTACCGCCCCGCGGCGTCGAGCTCCACGCGCCAGGTCGTGCCCGCCGCCGACACCTCGAACAGCGAGCCGCCCGGGGCCGTGCTCGCCGGCGCGTCGCGCCCGGGCGCGTCCAGGACCTCCGCCCCGAGCGCCCGGTCGAGGACGGACGAGAGCGTCCGCAGCGCGCGCAGCACCGTGCTCTTGCCGCTGTCGTTCGGCCCGATGAACGCGTGCAGCGGGGTGAGCGCCAGGGTCGCGTCGTGGACGCAGCCGTAGCCCTGAATACGGAGCCGCTCGACATAGGGTCGGTCCATCGGCGTCCACGCCAGCATACCCGCCCGATCGGGGGCAGGGAACTTGGCCCGTCCTCGCCGGCCGCTCTAAGCCGCGGTCATGCGCCGCCTCCCGCCGATCGCGCTCCTCGTCCTCGCGCTGGCCGTCCCCGTGGGGATCGGCCTCGGCGGAGGCGAGGCCAGCGCCGGCGTCGCCTATGCGTCGCCTTACACCTTCGAGCAGACCTTCGGCACGGCGCTGCGCCTCGTGCGCGTCGATCTCGGCTTCGAGATCGTCGAGAAGGACCCCGCGGCCGGCTACCTGCTCTTCGAGTACCGGAGCCCGGAGAGCGGCGGCAAGGCGACGCAGGGGGCGATCGAGATCGTGGACGGCCGCGCCGGCGTGCACGTCGCCGTGCAGCTCCCCGCGATGCCGCAGTACCACGAGCAGGTGCTGCTGGACGGGCTGGTGAAGAAGCTCGTCGCCGAGCACGGCGAGCCGCCGAAGAAGGCGCCCCCGCCGCCCGCCGACGCGGGCGCGCCGCCCGCGGACGCCGGGGCGCCGCACGGGTGACCGCGTCTTCCGGGGGGGGCGCGCCCCGGTGAGCGCGGGCGCCGGCGGGCGGCGCGCTCCGCCGGCGCGCGCTCTATCCGCCGCGCCGCACGTACTCGAAGTCGACCGGCTTGCCCTTGATCCCCCTCGCCGGGGCCGCGATCCAGTTCGCCATCTGCTTCGGATCGAACACCGGCTCCTCCATCAGGCTCCTCACGTACGCCTCGTCGCTCGCGGTCGGGAGCCACTCGTCGCGGCGGCGCTCCCACGCCTCCCGCGAGAGCGGGTTGCCGTCGACGTCGAAGAAGAGCCCCGCGTGGATGCCCGCGTGCCGGTGGAAGCGCCGGCTCGGCAGCCTCAGCCGGAACGGGACGCCCGCCTCCTCGATCATCCTGTTCATCTTGTCGACGCCGCGCTGCGAGTCGCTCACGTACTCGTCGCGCAGCACCTCGTTCATCGCGTTCCGGAGCGGCACCTCCTCGCGCCGCCACCCGGAGACCGCGCCGCCTCCGGCCGCGAGCGGCACGTCCATGGGGTAGACGCCCTCGATGGCCCTGTGATCGTCGTACGACGCCTCCTTCGCGCGGCCCTTCACGCTCGAGGCGAAGAACGACGCCGCGTTCGAGGAGATCTCCCCGCCGAAGAGGTCGAGCGACAGCGAGTACCAGAGGTTCAGGTACCTCTGCACGGTCGGCAGATCGATGCCCCCCTCGGCGCGCGCGTCCTCGTTCCTGTTGCGCTTCATCAGCTCGCACGTCCGCTGGACGACGCGGAGCAGGCCCGTCTCCCCGACGAACATGTGGTGCGCCTCCTCGGTCAGCATGAACCGCGTCGTGCGCGACAGCGGATCGAAGCCGCTCTCCGAGAGCGCGAGCAGCTGGTACTTGCCGTCGCGATCCGTGAAGTACGTGAACATGAAGAACGAGAGCCAGTTCGTGCACGGCGCGTTGAAGGCGCCCAGGATCCGCGGCCTGTCCGGGTCGCCGCTCCGCCGCTCCAGCAGCGCCTCCGCCTCCTCGCGGCCGTCGCGGCCGAAGTGGCTGTGCAGGAGGTAGACCATCGCCCAGAGGTGCCGCCCCTCCTCGACGTTCACCTGGAACAGGTTGCGGAGATCGTAGAGGCTCGGGCAGCTCTGCCCGAGCAGCCGCTGCTGCTCGACGCTCGCCGGCTCCGTGTCCCCCTGCGTCACGATCAGCCGGCGCAGCATGGTCCGGAGCTCCCCCGGCACCTCCTGCCACGCCGGCTCGCCCAGGTGATCGCCGAAGCCGATCGTCCGGCCCGGCACCGGATCGGCGAGGAAGATGCCCCAGCGGTAGTCGGGCATCTTCACGTAGTCGAAGTGCGCCCACCCCTCGTGATCGACGCTGATCGCCGTGCGCAGGTACACGTCGTCCGCCTGGAAGCCCTCGGGCCCGGTCTCCCGCCACCAGTCGAGGAACCTCGGCTGCCACGCCTCCAGGGCGCGCTGGAGCTTCCTGTCGGACGCGAGGCCGACGTTGTTGGGGATCCTCTCGGAATTGACGACCGCGCTCACGTCCGCCTCCAGTCGAGCTCGGGCCGCTCCGGTCGCCCGTACACGGTCAGCGCGCCCCGCGGCCCGACCGCGTTGGGGCGCTGGAAGATCCAGTTCTGCCAGGCCGACAGCCGGCCGAAGATCTTCGTCTCCATCGTCTCCGGCCCGCAGAAGCGCAGGCTCGCCTCCATGCCGGTGAGCGCGTCCGGCGACAGGCTCACGCGCTCCTCGACGGCGAGTCGCACCTCGTCGTCCCAGTCCATCGCGTCCGGCGTGAAGGTGACCAGGCCCTCCTCGAGCGCCTCCTCGGCGGACAGGAGGCCCGCCCTCTCCCGGAGCGCGGTGACGCGCTCCGGCGCGCCCAGGAAGCGCGACGCGAGCCGCGTGAGGCCGTTCGACATCACGAGCGGGCCGAAGCTCAGGGAGCTCAGCCCCACGAGCGCCGCGGCCTCGCCGTCCCCCCCGCCGTCCAGCATGTAGGACCGGTCCGCCGCGAGGGCGAGCTCGAACAGGCTCCCCGCGAAGCACGAGCCCGGCTCGATCAGCGCGAACACGCTGCGCGCCGTGAGGTCGAGCCGCTTGAGCACGCGGCGCATGTGGAGCAGCACCTCCCGCGCGAACCAGTCGTCGCGGCTCGCCCACAGCGCCTCGTCCGCGGCGCGCACCGCGTCCGGCGAGCCCTGCGTCCGGAGCAGGACGAGGCCTACCGCCTCGTGGTTGAAGCGCAGGTCGAGCAGCGCGTCGTCGAGCTCGCGGAACGCGCGCAGCGCCCACAGGTCCGCGCCCGCCCCGCGCAGCCCGGCGGCGTCCGTCGGCCCGCCGCCGTCCGGCCCGCGCACGCAGAGCTCCGCCGTCCGCGCCGCGCGGTCCACCCGCAGCGCCACGTGGCGGTACTCGCTCACGACGACGCCGCCCTCCTCGGCGCGCCGCGGATCGAGCGGCGTGAGCGTCACGCCCGGCCCGGCCCTGTCCGGCGTCGCCGCCGCGAGCTCGGCGGCGCGCTGGGCCACCGCCTGCTCGAAGCGGCTCTTCGGGATCGCCCGATCGACGAGGCCCCACTGCTCCGCGCGCTTGCCGCGCACCCCCTCGGCCAGCGTCGAGAAGACGTCGGCCAGGTCGCGCCGCACCTTGCGCTTGTCCACGAGCCGCGTGAGCCCCCCCGTGCCCGGGAGCACGGCGAGCAGCGGCGTCTCCGGGAACGACACCGCGCTGCTCCCGTCGTCGGCGAGGAAGATCTCCTCGCACGCGAGGGCGAGCTCGTACCCGCCGCCCGACGCGACCCCGTTCAGCGCCGCGAGGTAGTGCTGCCCGCTCTCCGCGCACGCCTCCTCGAGCGCGAGCCGCGTCTCGTTCGTGAACTTGCAGAAGTTGACCTTGAAGGCGTGCGTCGACGACCCGAGCATGTAGATGTTCGCGCCCGCGCAGAAGATCCGCGGCTGCGCGCTGGTCACGATCACCGCCCTCACCTCGGGGTGCTCGAAGCGCAGCCGCTGCACGATGTCGGCGAGCTCGATGTCGACCCCGAGGTCGTAGCTGTTCAGCTTCAGCGGGTAGCCGGGCCGCATCGGCGCGTCCTCGACGACGTCCATCGAAACGCGCGCGATCGCCCCGTCGAACGAGAGCTTCCAGTGCCTGTAGCGGCCCGGCCCCGTCTCGAAGCGGACGGGCGGCGTCGCCTCGCCGGACGAGCTCTCTTCCCGGGCCCTGGTCTGCGGCGCGGCCGCCGCGGGAGGAGCAGAGGAGGTCGCTTCCATACCGTCAGCCCACCACCCTGCGACCTTGCGGTCAAGCAGTATAGTGCTTGTCGGATCGGACCTCATGAAATATAGTGCATCAACGAGATGCCGCCCCGCGCCCGCGAGACGCCGCGCCAGGAGCGCGCGCAACCGTACGTGGGACAGCACGTGGACCAGCACGCGGGACAGCGCGCGGAGCAGCGACCCGGACGAAGCCCGGGCGCCGGACCGGACGGCGTCGGGGGCGGCGCGACGCCCATCCTCGCGCACCTGGGCGGGCGGCTCCGGCAGCGGCGGACGGAGCTCGCGCTCACCCTGCGCGAGCTCGCGCAGCTCGCCGGCGTGAGCGAGCGCTTCCTGGTGCAGCTCGAGGGCGGCCGGGCGAACGTGTCCGTGGCGCGGCTCGAGGACATCGGCCGCGCGCTGGGCACCTCGGCCGCCGCGCTGCTCTCGACGGGCGAGCTCGCGGCCGAGGCCGCGCCGGGCCGCTCTTCCGGCGAGGCGGAGGCGGGCGCGGGCGCTCCGCTCCTCGCGCTGCTCGGGCTGCGCGGGGCGGGCAAGACCACGATCGGCGCCCGCGCCGCGGCGCGGCTCGGGGTGCCGTTCCTCGAGCTCGACGGGCTCGTCTCGGCGCGCGCCGGGATGAGCCTCGCGGCGCTCTTCGAGATCCACGGCAACGCGTATTACAGGCGGCTGGAGCGCGAGGAGCTCGCGCGGCTCGAGGGCGCGCGCGCCCGCGGCGTCGTCGCCACGGGCGGCGGCCTGGTGACCGATCCGGCGACGTTCGAGCAGCTCCGGCGCGCCGCCGTGACCGTCTGGCTGCGCGCCACGCCGGAGGATCACTGGCGCCGCGTCGTCGAGCAGGGCGACGCGCGCCCCATGGCCAACCGGACCGACGCCATGAAGGAGCTCCGGGCCCTGTTCCAGGCGCGGCGCGCGCTCTACGAGCAGGCCGACTTCGTGGTCGACACATCGGCGCTCGGACTCGCGCGCTCTGTCGATCGCGTGGTCAAGATCGCCCGTGAAGCTGGTAGAAGGAACGCGACGCGCTCGCCCTGATCTTGTGGCGCGCTCCCCCTCCCATGTCCATGCCGCGCCTGAAAATTCTCTTCGTGGTATCCGAATGCGTCCCCTTCGCCAAGACGGGCGGCCTCGCCGATGTCGCCGGCGCGCTGCCGATGGCGCTCGCCGCGGCCGGTCATGACGTGCGCGTCGTGCTGCCGGCGTACCGCGTCTGCAAGCGTTACCTCGCGCACCAGGCGGCGCTCGCCGAGCTGCCGCCCGAGGGCACGCGGCCCCTCGCCGCGCCCGCCGTCGCCGCGCAGGCCGCGGCCGCGGCCGCGACGTCCGCCGCCGCGCTGGCCGACGCCGCGCCGTCCCCGGCCGCGCCGGCGCGCGTCGCGGCGGCGGCGGAGCAGGGCGGGGGCGCGGCGCCGCCGCCGGAGCGGTTCGCGCCGCGCCGGCTCCCGGCGCCGCTCGGCGTGCCGCTCGGCGGGGGCGAGGCGTGGGCCGCGGTCTGGGAGACGCGCCTCGATCCCGGCGCCCCGGGCGCGCCCGCGCCGCGCGTGTACCTGCTCGAGCACGACGTGCTCTTCGATCGCGACGGCATCTACGGCGACGCGCACGGCGAGTTCGGCGACAACCTCGCGCGCTACGCGCTCCTCTCGCGCGGCGCGCTGCAGCTCTGCCACGCGCTCGGCTTCTGGCCCGACATCGTGCATGTCCACGACTGGCAGGCGGCCCTCGTCCCGCTCTACCTGAACGTCCTCGAGCACCGCTCGCCGCTCGGGCGCGCCGCGTCCGTGCTGACGATCCACAACCTCGGCTACCAGGGCTGGTTCGACAAGATGCAGCTCCCCACGACCGGGCTCGGGTGGGATCAGTTCCACAGGTTCTGCCTGGAGGCGTACGACAGCCTGAACCTGCTCAAGGCCGGCATCTACAACGCCACGCTGGTCTCGACGGTCTCGCCCCGGTACGCGCAGGAGATCCAGACGCCGGAGGGGGGAGAGGGGCTCGACGGCGTGCTCCGCGATCGCGGCACGGACGTCATCGGCATCCTCAACGGCATCGACGACGCGGTCTGGAACCCCGCGACCGATCCGCACATCGCGGCGAACTACTCCGCCGAGGATCTGAGCGGCAAGCGCCTCTGCAAGGCGGCGCTCCAGCGCGAGATGGGCCTCGACGAGCGCCCCGAGGTCCCGCTCCTCGGGCTCATCAGCCGCCTGGCGACCCAGAAGGGGATCGACATCCTCGCGGGCGCGCTCGACCACATCCTCTCGCTCGACGTGCAGCTCGTCGTGCTCGGGTCGGGCGAGCGCTGGGCCGAGGATCTCTTCTCGCGGCTCTCCGGCTCGAGCGATCGCGTCCGCGTCTACGTCGGCATGAACGAGGGGCTCGCCCACCGCATCGAGGCGGGCGCCGACCTCTTCCTCATGCCGTCGCGCTACGAGCCGTGCGGCCTGAACCAGCTCTACAGCCAGCGCTACGGGACCTTGCCGATCGTGCGCGCGGTCGGCGGGCTCGACGACACGGTCGAGAACAACATCACGGGCTTCAAGTTCGAGGAGATGTCGTCCATGGCGCTCGGGAACACCGTCGCCTGGGCGGTGCACGTCTACCGCGCCGATCCGGCGTTCTTCCGGACGATGCAGCTCCGCGCGATGAAGAAGAACTTCGGCTGGGCGCACGCGGCGCGGCAGTACGAGGCCCTGTACCGCCTCGCCATCTCCCGCCGGACCGGCCGGCCCGTCGGCTCTCTCTAGATCGCCCGCGCGCCCCGTGGGTGGGGCTGCCCCCCTGGGGGCTCACCTCCGGGGCCTGCGTTCCGGCGAGCCCCTTTCGTGGCTCGCCTGCACTCCGGCCCCTCCGGGGAGCCCCCAGGGGGCGGCCCCACCCACGGGGCGCGCTACCGCCATGAGGGCGCGTTTCTGCGGCGCCGCGCGGGCGCGTTACTCCTTCTGCGGCGCCGGGGCGGCCGGGGCGGCGGGCTTCGCGGTCGAGGCGCCGGCCTGCCGCATCTGGCTCCTGAGGGAGCGGGAGTGCGCCCGGTGCTTGCCCTCGATGAGCGACACGAAGCGCGTGATGACCGGCAGGAACAGGCTGGGGGAGGAGATCCCCTTGTCCGTCAGCTTGGGCTCCGCCGCCTTCACGTCGTTGATGAACGCCTCGAACGTGGGCGCCATGATCTTGGACCACGGGTCGGTCTGGTTGCTCGTGCCGTGGGCCTTGAGCGCCGCCGCGGACGCCTCCAGCTTCTGGACCGCGGCCTTCACCGCCGCGGTGTCGACGCTCTTGCCGGTGAGGATCAGCATGAGCGCGCGCGCGTCCTCGAGGGCCGTGATCGCCGCCTTCCTCCCCTCGTCCGCCGTCGAGAGATCGGGCGGGTGCGACGCGTGCCACGCGGACACCACGGCGCCGAGCTTCTCGGACTGCGCATCGAGCTTCTCGAACCCCTCGAGGAGCTTCTTGTGGAGCTCCTTGCCCTTCTCGAACTTGTCCTTCTTGTACTCCTCGCGCTGGTAGTAGTTGGCCGCGGCCGCGATGCTCTTCGCGAGATCGGTCGCGAACGGCGCGTACTCGGCGAGCACGGGGTCGACCTCCGGCATGGGCGGGTCCTTGAGGCTGACGGCGACGGTGCAGGCGCGCGCGTTGCGCTCGTGCGGCGCGCGCGCGCTGAAGTTGAACGGCCGGCGGCGCGCGTCGACCCGGGACGGCCCGGCCTTGGCCCCGGGCGCGGCCGGCTTCGCGGGCGGCGCGGCCTTGGCGGCGTCGCCCGGCTTGGTCTGATCCTCGATGCCGAAGCTCGGGATCTTCTTCTCGCTGGGCTCGTCCTTGCCGAGGCTCGCGAGGTACGCGTCGCGGGCCTGCTTCAGCGAGAGCGTCCCGAAGTAGCAGACGTCGACGCGGTACTCCTTCATCGACTGCGGATCGACCCGCGCGATCGACGACACAGGCGTCCGCAGCTTCGCCTTGCCCTTGTTCGCCGCCGCGGAGCTGGCCGGCTCCGGCTGGGGAGGCGGCGGGTCTTCCTTGCAGCCGGCGGCACCGCTGGCGACGAGCACGAGCGCGATGGAACAGAGAGACCTGACGGAAATCATTCGGTGTGCCTCCTCGGCTGGTGCAAGAACGGCCGCATCATGCCCAAGCCGGCGGCGCTTGCAACACCGGCCAGGGGGCGGGAACTTGCCGAAGGTGTCGGGCGAAACCCGGCTCCAGCCCCAAACCCGCACGCTGACCGGGTTCTTCCGGGCGTCCGCTGTGGCTGCTGGAACGATCAGGGTCTAAGGTCCGCCGCGTGAAGCTGCGAAGCCTGACGCTGGATGAGCTGACCATCGATGACGAGCGCTCGTTCCGACACGTCGCGCTCTACGGCGATCTCAAGCAGGCGCTCCTGCGCGACGGGTACCGCTTTCGCGTGCCCGAGGCCGACGCGAGCTGGGATCGGGTCGTCTTCCTGAACCTGACGTTCTGGAGCGCGAGCGAGCAGGGCGACCTGATCCCGGGCGATCACCTCGCCGCGGACGTCGTCGCGCACGTGGCGTGGCACCACCTCGCCCATCGCGCCCTCTCGGGCGCCGGCGCGCCGCCCAGCGCGGAGGCGCTCCTGCTCGCCGAGGCGATCGCGAGCGCGTTCGATCTGTACCTCGTGGGTCGCCTCCTCGGGCACGCCCCGGACGCCGAGTTCCTGGCCACGCAGGTGCCGGCGATGGCCGAGGCGGCCGAGGCCGCCGGGCTCTCCGACGCGGGCTTCGAGGCGCTCCTCGCGAGCGTGTCCGCGGATCCGGAGCGCGCCTTCGAGGACCTCCGCGCCCTGCTCTTCGACGTGACGACGGCGCTCCGGCCCTGCGACAGCCTGAGCCGCGCCGCCGAGATCCTCGCCGGCTTCGACGCGCACCGCTTCGCGCCGCTCCTGCACCACTACGAGCTGTCGAACTGGATCCTGTCGACGCGCCCGCTCCCGTCGTCGCCCGATCCCGGCGCGCGCGCCGTCGACGCGGCCCTGCGGAGCGCGCCGGTCGCGCTGGCGTGGCTGGAACAGCGCTGGGTACGCCCGCCCGCTCCCGTGCCGCCCACGAGCCGCGACGGCGCGCCCTCCACGTAGGGCGGAACAGGGCCGGCGCGCCCGTGCCCGTGGACGGCCGCCCTGGTCGCCGGTGAAGAACATTTGCCTGGGATGACGAGCTGGGCGATCCTCGGATCAAGGTGCAACTCGCCTGCTCTCACTGCAGGACCTACGTGGAGATCGGGGTGGGACGTGAGATGCGTCCGTCCCTGCCATTTATTTGCAAGTCTTGCCGTACGAAGAGCAAGCCGTCGGTGGTGGACCGGGGAGGGGGCGCCGGAAGAGAGAGCGCTGACGAGCCGCGCTCCTCGTCGTTGCTCGCGTCGGGCCTCGCCAGCGAGCGCGCGGGGCGGGCGCCGTCGAGCGATCCCGGGCGCGCGAGGCCGCCCTCGGGGCGCACCTCGGCCCGGGATCCCGGGGCGTCGAGCGGGCCCGAGGAGGCCGGGCGCTCGCCTTCCGGCGCGCCGGGCCCGCGCGGGTCGGACCCCGCGGGGGAGCCGGAGCGGCGCGCGGCGTCGGCTCCGGCCAGGCGGCGGCCCGCGCTCACGCTCGCGGAGCGGATCGCGCTGCAGGAGCTCGAGGAGCTCCGCGCCTCGCAGGAGCCGGAGCGGCAGGCGCATCCGCTGGATTCGCTCGACGCCGCGGCCGAGGCGTCGCTCGAGCATGCGGTGGTGACGCCGGACGGCGGGCTGGGCTCGCGCGAGGGCCACGGGCGGTCCAGCACGTTCGCGGGCGCGCCCCGGGAGGGCGCGCGCCGCGCCTCCACCATGTCGTTGCCGGCGGTCGGGCGGAGCCCGTCCGCGCTCCCTCCCGCCGACTCCGATCCCGTCTCGATCCAGGATCTCGCGCAGATGCTCTCCCCCGGGGTCGAGCCGCCCTCGTTCTCGCGGAGGGCGGACGCCGCCGGCGACGAGCGCGCGAGCCATCCCGCGCCGGTCCCCGAGGCCGTCGCCGCGCCCCGCGCCGGCGCGCAGGCGAAGGTCCCCGTCCGGCCGCCGGCGCGGCGCGATCACCGCACCGCCACGGCGGCGGCGCGGCAGCGGCCGGTCCAGCGCGCGAGCGGGATCCCCCGGCCAGC
This sequence comes from Sorangium sp. So ce1036, assembly GCF_051369805.1. Classification (NCBI taxonomy): domain Bacteria; kingdom Pseudomonadati; phylum Myxococcota; order Polyangiales; family Polyangiaceae; genus Sorangium; species Sorangium sp. So ce1036. Next base: position 8,300,671 of record NZ_JBBMOX010000001.1, on the reverse strand, counting down.
GGCGGCGCCGCCCGAGATGCCGCCTTCGCCGCTGTCCGAGATGCCGCCTTCGCCGCTGTCCGAGATGCCGCCGGCGCCGCTCTCGAGCGACGAGAGCCGGCCGTCGTCGCCGCGATCCGCGCCCGAGCTCCGCCTCCAGGACGTGCAGGCGATGGCGGCGCTCGCGCCGATCCCGCAGCCCGCGCCCTCCGAGCGGCGCACCCGGGCGGGGCTGGGCGCCCTGCAGCCCGAGGGCGCCTCTCCGGCGGATCTCGCCCTGCTGGAGTCGCTCGTCCCGCCGTCGACCCCGGTTCCGCCGCCGCACCCGGGCCCGCCGCCGCTCCCGTCCTCGCCGCGCGCCGCGGAGGAGCCGCGGCGAGAGCGCGCGAGGCCGCCGGCGGCCGAGGCGCAGCCGGCCGCCGGCGAGCGGTGGGAGCAGGGGAGCGGCGATCGCCGCTCGCGCGAGCCGGCGGAGCGCACGAGCGGCGTGGTCAGGACGGCCCGCGCCGCGGGCGACCGCGCCAGCCAGACCGATCTCCAAGCGCGCGCCGGTCGCAAGGAGGACTCGGGCCTGATCGACCTGCGCAGCATGTCGCAGCCGCCCGGCGCGGAGGATGGCGAGCGCCGCGGCGGCGGTGTCCGCGCCGACCGCGTCGATGAGGAGATCCTGAGCATCAGCGGCGGGCTGTTCGAGGGCGCTGCCCCGCGGAGCTCGTCCCCCCTGCTCGCCATGCCGTCCGGCGATCCTGACCACCTGGCGCCGGAGGGGCATTCCTCTCCCGGGGACGAGGCGCCGGTGGAGACGCCGTCGCGCACCTCGATGACGGCCGGCTCCCTGGTGTCCGATGGGTTGCGCGCCCTCTCGGCCCAGGCGTGGCGCCAGCACGCGGCGGTCGTCGGCTGGGTGCTCGCGGTCTTCGTCGTGTTCGGCGCGGCGCTGTACTTCACGATGTCCCGCGGCAGGTCGCAGGGCGCCGGGACGGCCCAGGTCGATTCCGTGACCGGCGGCGCGCTCGCCGCGGTCCCGCCGGAGCCGGACGAGGCGCCGTCGCCCGCGGCCGGTGCGGCGCCGGCCGAGGATGGCGCCGACAGGGAGCCATCGCTCGACGACGAGCCGATCGCGGACCCGCCGGCCACGGATCCCGACGGGGCCGAGCAGGGGCCGGCCGCCTCCGCCGCCGACCTGCCGAGCAAGCAGGCCGCAGCGCCGACTCCTGACCCGGCGCAGGGGGGAGCGGCGCCTGCGCCGAGCGCCGCGCCGGCCGCGCCGAGCGCCGCGCCGGCCGCGCCTGCGCCGAGCGCCGCGCCGGCGGCGCCTGCGCCGAGCGCCGCGCCGGCGGCGCCTGCGCCGAGCGCCGCGCCGGTGGCGAGCGCGAGCCCGGACGCGGGCGAGAAGAAGCCCGAGGCGCCCGCAAAGCCCGCCGACACCAGCGCGCAGCGCGCCCCCGACCGCCCGAAGACGGCGGCCAAGGCCCCGCCGCCGCCGCCCGCGCCGCTGCTTCCGGTGCGGGATGAGCCCGCGCGCTTCGACACGAGCGCGGCGAGCAGCGCCCTCGCGTCGGCGGCCGCCGTGGCGGCCGGGTGCCCCGGCAACGGGCTCACCGGTACGGCCCGCGTGGCCGTCACCTTCTCGCCCTCGGGGAAGGCGATGGCGGCGCGCGTGGAAGGGGGCGACCTCGTCGGGACGCCCGTCGCCGGGTGCATCGCCGGCGCGTTCCGCAACCTCACGGTGCCCCCCTTCGAGGGAATTCCGGTCACCGTGATGAAGCAGGTGAAGATCCGCTGACGGCGGGCAGAAAGCTTCCTATCCTCCCGCCGCTGTGCTGGTCGCGCTTCGGGTCAAGAACTTCATCCTGATGGACGCCCTCGAGCTCCGCCTCGAGCCCGGGTTCAACGTGCTCACCGGCGAGACGGGCGCGGGCAAGTCGATCGTCGTGGGCGCGCTCTCGCTGGTCCTCGGCGGCCGCGCGAGCGCCGAGCAGGTCCGCCCCGGCGCGGACGAGGCCGAGATCGAGGCGCTGTTCGACGTGCGGAGCTCCGATCGCGTGATGGCGATGCTCGACGCCGCCGGCATCGCGGGCGACGGCGAGCTCGTGATCCGCCGCGTGGTCCAGGGAACCGGCCGCTCGCGCGCCTACCTGAACGGCCGCCTCTGCACCGCGGGCGAGCTCCAGGCGCTCGCCCCGGAGCTCGCCGACGTCGCCTCGCAGCACGAGAGCGTCGCGCTCACCGATCCGGCGACGCACCTCGGCTACCTCGATCGCTTCGGCCGGCTCGTGGCCGCGCGCAGCGAGCTCGCGGCGGACGTCAGCGAGCTCGAGGCGCTCTCGGCCGAGCTCAGGGCCGCGCGCGAGCTGGAGCGCGGCCGCGGCGAGCGCGAGGCGTTCCTCTCCTTCCAGCTCCAGGCCATCGACGCGCTGTCGCCGCGCCCCGGCGAGCTCGCCGATCTCGCGGCCGAGCGCAACCGGCTCCGCCACGCCGGCCGCCTGCACGACATCACCCTGCGCGCGGCCTCGCGCCTCGATCAGGGCGAGGACGCCCTGTGCGACGAGCTCGCGCGCCTCGCCTCGGAGCTCCGCGCCGCCGCGGAGATCGATCCCGCCCTCGACGCCGTCGCCCGCGCGGTCGACGGCTGCTGGACGGAGCTCAGCGAGGCGGCCCGGGAGATCACCCGGTACGCCGAGCGCGCGGAGGCCGATCCCGATCGCCTCGCCGAGATCGAGGATCGCATGTATCGCCTCGAGGGCCTGCTCCGGCAGCACGGCCCCACGATCGACGACGTGCTCGCGGCGCGGGAGCGCCTCGCGGCGGAGCTCGAGCAGCTCGCGGGGGTCGAGAGCCACGTCGCGGAGCTCGAGCGTCGGCGCGACGCCCTGCTCGCGGTCGCCGCCGAGCGGGCCCGCAAGCTGTCGGCGAAGCGCCGCAAGGCCGGCGAGAAGCTCGGCGCCGCGATCTCCGCGGAGCTCGCCGAGCTCGGCATGGGCGGCGCGCGCGTCGTCGTGGACGTCGCGCCGCACGGCGGCGATCGCGCCGAGCTCGTCGTCGACGGCGCCCGCCTCGGCCAGGACGGGATCGACCGCGTCGAGTTCCTCATCTCGCCGAACAAGGGGATCGAGCCGCGCCCCTTGCGCCGCATCGCCTCGGGCGGCGAGCTGTCGCGCGCGCTCCTCGCGCTGAAGCGCGTGCTCGCGGAGTGCGGCCCGGCCGGGCTCTACGTCTTCGACGAGGTGGACAGCGGCGTCGGCGGCGCGGTCGCCGACAAGATCGGGCGCGCGATCGGCGACGTCGCGCGCCACCACCAGGTGCTCTGCATCACCCACCTGGCGCCCATCGCTGCGTTCGCGAGCGCGCACTTCGTCGTCGCGAAGGAGAACGCGGGCGGGATCGCGAAGAGCTACGTCACGCGCGTGGACAAGAAGGATCGGGTCGCCGAGGTGGCGCGGATGCTGTCGGGCGCGAAGGTGACCGGCGCGTCGCTGAAGGCGGCGACGGAGCTCATCGAGGCGGCGCGGCTCTGAGGGGCGCGGCCGGGCGCCCCGCGGCGGCGCGGCGCTGACGCCGCGCTGCCGGGGGCGCCGCGCTGCCAGGTGCGCCGCGCTGCCGCGTGCGCCGCGCTGCCGCGCGCCTCCCCGCCTCAGCTCCGCGCGAGCGCGTAGTCGTTCAGGTCGACGCGGATCAGGTCCTTGAGCCAGGGGTGCACGGTGATCGCCGTGCGGTACAGCCCCTGGGCGATGCGCCGGTAGCTCGTGTGCCCCTGCTTCGCCGAGCGGAGCTCGATGACGTGGAAGAGCTCGCGCAGGTTCAGCGTCCAGAGCGTCCTCACGCGGAAGCCGAGCGGCACGGCGTACTGCGCCTCCAGCGGGTAGCGCCCCTCGATCGCGTGCCACGCGTCGCGCGCGGCGAGCATCGCGTCCTGGTAGGCCTCGGCGTGGCCGAGCTCGGACAGGGCCTGCGGCGTCTCGAAGCCGAGCCGGCAGGTGAGCCGCTGCGTCGCGGGCGTCAGCATCCGGTGGCGCTGCAGGTCGCGGTACGCGCCGTAGTCGAGCATGAGCTCGAAGGTCATGGTGGACGCCTCGAAGGCGCGCGGCGGCGCGTCGTGCGGGCCGCGCTTCTCGCACGCCGCCCGCGCGATGGCGATGAGCTCCGGCAGCGTCGCGCGGCGGAGCGCGTCGCCCAGGTTGTAGGCGTGCACGCCCGGATCGCTGCCGTCGTACGCGAGCGCCAGCGCGATGCGCTCCAGCGCGTCCTTGTCGTGGCGCACCAGCCGGACGGGCTGGCTTATCACCATCGTCGCGCTCACGCCCTCCTCCGGCGGCGTGTAGATCCGCTGCATGGCCGCGGCGACCGTCGCCGAGAGCTCCCTCCGGAGCTCGTTCGGCGCGGCGTACTTGACCAGCGTCGGCGTCACGAAGCGCGCCGCCGCGTGCATCTCGCGGGCGACCCTGCGCACCTCTTCCAGAGGGTGCGACAGCATCTTCGTGAGCAGGACCTCCATCGCCCGCGCGTTCGCGGTCAGGCCGATGTTCGTCCGCGCCCCCGCCGGCAGGAGGCCGCGCAGCAGATCGCACGCCTGCGCGCGCAGCGCCGCCTTGTAGGCGCCGTCCGACATCGTCTCGGGCTTCGGCGCGCGCTCCCTCAGCCGCTCGGTGACCTTCGGGACCAGGTCGAGGTAGGCCGCGAAGAGCCGCTCGCAGGCGGCCCGGTACCGGGCGCCGTGCTCGGCGTCGAGCTCCGGCAGGTCGACGAACGCGTGCTGATCGAAGACGACGTAGCGCGTGCTCTTCTCGGTGAACGAGCCGAGCCGCAGGTCCTCGATCACCTTGGAGGCGACGATGCTGACGTTCTCGATCGCGAGGTGCACCACGGCGTGCTCCGCGACCGAGGCGTGGCCGTAGCCGACGACCCATTTCTCATGGAAGCTCCGCGCCTTCTCCGACGCGAACGCGAGCCCGCGCCGCGGCGCGTCGCCCCCCTCGGGCGCCACGTCGATCTCCGCGTCGCCGAGCAGGCGGGCGAGGTTGGTCCGCAGATCGTCGCGGCTGCGCGAGTAGTACGCGAACAGGACCGCGATGACCTCCTCGGGCAGACCCGACAGCGAAAAGACGTCGGCCGTCAGGCTCGACACATACGGCGCGATTCTGGCACGAGACGCTTCGTCCAAGGCCATGCCCCTGCTTCTACCCTTATTCTCCCGTCGATCGGGCGACAAAACTCGGTTTCCCATCGCCGCTTCGCGCGGTGCCTCGGCCCCCCCTGGCCGGGGCAGCCGGCGCGCGGAGCGCGGCGCTGTGCGATGTGGCGGAGAGGGCCGCGGGGCCGCATCGTCAGAGCGCCCGCGCGGCGGAGACGACGAACGGATCGGGGAAGATCTCGCTGTTCGCGAGCGGCCGGTTGCGGCGGGTCAGGATCTCGCAGCCGCTCTTGGTGACGACGATGGTGTGCTCGAACTGCGCCGACAGCGATCGATCGGCCGTCAGCGCGGTCCACTTGTCCTCCATCACCTCGACCTCGTAGGTGCCGAGGTTGATCATCGGCTCGATCGTGAAGCACATCCCGGCGCGGAGCCGGAGGCCGCTGCCATACTTGCCGACGTGCGAGACCTGCGGCGCCTCGTGGAAGCGCCGCCCGATGCCGTGGCCCACGAACGCCCGCACCACGGAGCAGCCCTCGCCCTCCGCGAACTCCTGGATGGCCGCCCCGATGTCGCCGAGGCGCGCCCCGTCCCGGACCTGGGCGATGCCGAGCGCGAGGCAGCGCCGCGACACCTCGGTCACGTGCTTCGCCTCAGGCGACGGCTTGCCGATGTAGAACGTCGCGGAGGTGTCGCCGTAGAAGCCGTTGTAGATCGTGGTGACGTCCACGTTGATGATGTCGCCCGGCTCGAGCGCGCGATCGCACGGGATCCCGTGGCAGACCACCTCGTTGATCGAGGTGCAGACGCTCTTCGGGAACCCGTGATAGTTGAGCGGCGCGGGGTAGCCGCCGCGGCGGAGCGTGTCCTCGTGGACGAAGGTGTTGATGTCCTCGGTGGTGATGCCGGCGCGGATCATGTCGCCGACCCCGAGGAGCGTCTCCGCCGCCATCTGGGAGGCCACGCGGAGGGCGTCGACCTCCTTGACTGTCTTGATGCTCACATTGCTCACGGCGCGGACAGCTCCCCGAGGGCGACGGCTTCGTGGACGGCCGCCGCGACCTCGGCTGTATCGGGTGAAAGGTGCCAGTGGATCTCCGGCTCGCCGGCCTCGCCGGCGAAGCGTCGGATGAAGGCGATGAAGGTGAACCCGCGGAGCCGAGCGTCGACCGCCTTGGCGACGCCGTACGCGCGGCTCGATGGACGGATGTGGAGCTCGAACGCCCGATCCGGCACCCGGGGTGTGGCCAGGGGAGGGTAGCCGACCTGGATCCCGAGGTGATAGGTGCTCTGCTCGCCGATCGACTCGACCGTCACCGTGTTGACGCGGACCCGCGCGACCACGTCCGCGGTCTGTGCCCGCTCCCGGAGGAACCGGTCGGAGCGGGGGGAGGGGCCGTCCAGGGAGAAGCCCACGGCGGCGGGATCGATGTTGTCGTCGAAGACGTCGCGGTCGTGCCCCTCCCAGGGGAGGAGGCCGGCCAGCGGATCGGCGTGCGTCGCGGACCGATCCTGCGCCGCGGCGCAGCCGGCGGCCGGGCCGACGGCGGCCAGCAGGGCGAGCGCGAGGCGCGGGAAAACAGCACCGGCACGGGGGATCATCCTTGGGGCCGGTGCTCGTAGCACGTCGGCCCGTCCTTGTCAGGACGGCCGGACCCCGGATGGACGCGGAGGGATCCATCGCTCCATCGATCCGGCCGGGCGATCGTCCAACGGCCGCGGGCCACCGGGTCGGCCCTGGGACCTATTCTCCCGTCGTTACGCCGGTGCTAGCGTTCCCAGGCTTACCGGGCGGGGCATCCTGACTTTTTGCATCGCATGCAGCGCAGGGCATGGGGCCTGCGCCGGCCGGAGGAAGAACGATGAAAGCGAAGAGGCTCCTGGGAGCAGCGTTGGCCGTGGGCCTGGGCCTTGCGGCGATCACGAGCACGACCGGGGCGGCGGCCCAGCCGAAGGGGAAGAGCGCCGCTACGGCCCGGCCAGCCGAGTCGCCGGCGACGAAGAAGACCATCGCGCTGAGCCCGAAGGGAATCGCGTGGGGGATGAGCACCAAGCAGGTCGCGGCCGTCATCGACAAGATGCTCGATGCGGCCTACGTGCCGCGTTACAAGGCGACGTCGCCCGGCGTGAGGATGAGGGCGCTCGACGCCGAGCTCGCCGAGGAGAAGAGCGCGTTCCGCCGCAGCCGCATCGATTTCGGCAAGCTGCCGACCGGCGTCGACGCGACGCCGCTCAAGGGGGAGTACACGTACCTCAACAAGGAATCGATGATGACGCTGAGCCGCGCGGGCATGAAGCGGCACTTCTTCTTCATCCAGGACAGGCTCTGGAAGATCATCGACGAGCACACGCTTGGGGAGGGCAGTCCCCGCGGGAAGGATTACCAGTCCGCCGTGGTCCAGCTCGCGAAGATCTTCGGGGTCCCCGGCCGCGTGATCCCGCCCGATCCGGACAAGGGCCGCTACGTCACCGAGGTCGACTGGAAGGACGCGGCCACGCATTTTCGCGCGATCGAGCGGGGCGAGACCGCCATCGCGTTCGCCTACGAGGACCTGGTGACGCTGAGCAGCCTCGACTCGCTCCGTCCCAACAAGCCGGTCGACGCCAACGCGATCGACCCGGTCGTCGCCTCCGCCGTCCGCAAGGACGAGCCGCCCGCGCCCCCTCCCTCCGAGAAGCCCGCCAAGAAGAAGTAATCCGCGGCGCCCCCGCCGGAGGGTGGAGGGGCCCGTGGGGGCTCCCCGGAGGGGCTGGAGTGGAGGCGAGCCACGACAGGGGCTCGCCGGAACGCAGGCCCCGGAGGGGAGCCCCCACGGGCCCCTCCACCCCCCGAGCCACTCAGATCGGGGAGGCGCCGTCGGGGACGCGCATGCCGTTCGTCACCACCACCCGGGCCGACGGGGCGACCGCGAGCACGGCCGGCTCGATCACGGCGCGCGCGGTGAGCATGGCTCCCGGGCAGCCCGAGCAGGAGCCGGCGAGGTGGAGCGTCAGGTGATCGGGCTCGACGGCCACGATGTAGAGCTCACCGCCGTCGGCGCGGATGAGCGGCGCGATGACCTCGCGGCAGACCTTGAGAAGCTGATCGATGGAAGCCGGCATGGGGGGAGCTCGGCAGCGCGAGAGCGCGAGCCAGTCGCGACAGACTAGCACGGTCGCGCTCGATGGGGACATTGCCCTGCCCCCGCGGCGGCCCGGAATCGAGCCTGTGCGGCCGCCGGGGCGTGCGGCCCGTGGTCGGGAGGATCGAGCCTGTGTGGCGCCGGGGCGTGCGGCCCGTGGTCGGGAGGAGCGTGGGGCCGGGCGCGGCCGGCGGTCAGAGCGTGGACACGAGCGCGGCGACGCCCGCGTCGGGCGCGAGCTCCGGCGTGCGCTGCGCCGCGGCGCCGAAGGTGCGGCCCGTGATCTCCACCGTGCCGCTCCAGGGACCCGAGGCGGTCTTCGCCGAGAGGTCCAGCTTCTCGAGGGCCTCGGTGTTGACGTCGGGCGTCACCGGTCCGCCGTACGCCTTCGCGCCCTTCCAGGCGAAGACGTAGAGCAAGGGGATCGACTTCAGCCCGTCCCGCTTCGCGAGCTCGGCGATCTCGTGCTTGGCCGCCTCCTGCAGGCGGTAGGCATAGGCGCGGAACGACCAGCCCGTGACGAAGAGACCCTTGAGCTCGCTCCCGCTCCCCTGGACCGGGTGCACGGCGACCCACTGGAGATCCGGCCCGTTCCTGACGCCGCGCATCTCCTGCATCTCGCCGAAGGCCTCGACGACCCCGCTGCCCGGCGCCAGCACCTTCCGGAGCTCCGGGAACGCGGCCAGGACCGACCGGTTGGCGAGCATGTCCGGATCGGCCTCGCTGCGGAGCACGGTGCCGCTCGGATCGGCGAACGAGAAGAAGGTGCCCTTCGCGACCTGGAGATCCTTCACCGACGCGCGCGCGCCGGCGATCGCCCTCTGGAGGGCGAGCAGGTTCGCCCCGGGATCGACGTCCGTGAGCTCCGCGAGCTTTTGCGAGCCCGCAGGGAGGCCGGTCCGCACCTGACGGACGTCCTCCGCGACGACGGGGGCGAGCTTGGCGCAGAGCTCCGCGGCGTGCTTCTGCGAGGTCTTGCCGTCGTCCTGACACCCGGTCACGAGGGCCGCGGCCAGGGCCCAGCCGAGCACGAGGGGCCTGCTGGCCCGTTCAGCGGACGTGGAGGAGCGCATCATCGAGAACGACTCTCCAGGAGGAGCGGAGTTCCATCGAGCAGTACCATGGCTCCTCAAAGGGTTTCCGGTGTGACGAACACGACTTCCACCCGGGCGTTGCGGGCGCGCTCGCCGCCGGTGGGGTCGACGACCGGGGCGGCGGCCCCCGCGAGGAACGGCGCGATGGGCGGGCCCTGGGGAGCGGCGCCCGCGGTCGCGCCCTGCGCCGGCCTGAGGGCACGGACGACGGCGTCGGCGCGCGCCGCCCACGCGGGCGCTTCTCGCTCGCCGAGCTCCCGGTCCGAGTGCACGACGACGGCGACGGGGAAGGCGGGGTGCGCCGCCGAGACCCGCGCGAGATCGCGGAGGCGGGCCTCGCCGGCCCGGGTGAGCGTGCCCCCGGCGAACAGCCCGCGCAGGGTGACCACGATGCCGCGGTCGTCGCGGACGGGCGACCAGGTGCCCGCGGCCGAGAGGTCCGCGAGGAGCGCGTCGCCCACGCCGGGCGCGCGGCTCACCGGCGTGGCCGCGCGGCGCGCGGCGGTCAGCACGGCGAGGCAGCCTGCCCGTGCGCGGGAGGCCTGGTCGATGGGGGTCGGCGCCGCGCGGGCGGGGCCGCCCGCCTCCGCGAGGCTCGCGTCGAGCTTCTTGATCGCGGCGGTCGCCTCCTCGAGCTGCGTCACGAGCGCGGCGTCCCGCGGCGCTGTGTCCGGCTGCGCCTGGGCGGCGGCGGTGCCGGGCTGGGCCACGGCGGCGGCGGTGCCGGGCTGGGCGGCGGCGGTGCCGGATTGCGCCTGGACGGCGGCGGCGGCGGACTCGGCAGGGGCGGTGGTGTCGGGCTGCTCCGGCGCGATCAGGAGGCGGGCTGCGCCGCACAGGAGGCGGGCCTGGAGCGCGAGCGAGCGCGCTGCGGCGAGGCGCGCCCGCTCGCGCGCCGGGTCGGCCTTGCCGGAGGGGACCACGGGCTGCGCATCGCGTGCGACCTTGGTCCGCATGTCGAGCGCCTCGATCTCGGCCGCGACGCGCGTCTGCTCGGCCTCGAGGGCCGAGAGCGACGCCTCTCTGTCCGCGCCCTGCGCCTTCGCCTCGGCCTCGGCGGCCTCGGCCCGGGCCACCCGCGAGAGCGCGTGGGCGTGCGCGTGCGCGGCGATGGCGTGCTCGCCGAGGATCTGCGCCCCGGCGCCATCGCCTTGGTCGAACGCGGCGAGCGCCTCGCGGCGCAGCTTCTCTGCCCGGGCAAACGCGCCGGGCGCATGGCGCCTTGACTCGGCTGCCGCTGCTCCGGCGCGGACGTGGTCGAGCTCGTCGAGCACGGCGGGCCGCGGGATCGGCGCGCACGCGCCGAGGAGCGCGCCCACGGCGGCGAGCCCTCCGAGCCGACGCGCGCCCCCGGCGAGCCCTCCGAGCCGACGCGCGCCCCCGATCCCTCCGAGCCTGCGCGCGCTCACGGCGTGCCCCCCTTGCTCGCGGGAGCCGCCGGTCCGGCGGCCTGCCCGCTCCCCTTTTGTCCTTCGCCCTGCGCGGCGCGGGGCGCGCGTTGCGCCCCCGGCGCCGCACGCTTCGCGCCGCCCACGGCCGGCCTCTTGCCCGCCTCGATCCGCTGCGCTTCCGCGTCGGCCGCGGCCTGGGCCGCCGCGCGCGCCTCGGCCTCGACCCGCTCGAGCTCCGCCGCGGCGCGGCCCCGCCGCACCTGCGTCTCCGCCAGCAGCGCGCGCGCCCGATCCATCTTCGTCTCGATCTTGTACGCCCGCTCCGCCGCGTCGACCGCTGCGGCCTCCGCCTCGGCGGCGCGCAACAGGGTCCGGGCCGTCTCCGCCCACTCGAGGGCCAGGGCGTCGAGCCTCCGCGCGTTCGCCGCGTCGCCCGCGACGCGCGCGCCGTGCGCGCGCTGGAGCGCTCGCTTCGCCTGCGCCACGGGCTCGGCCACGACCTTCGCCGCGTTGCTCGCGGGCGCCTTCGCCGCGGCCGCCGTCGTTGCGGACGCCTTCGCCGCGGTGGACTCCGCAGCGGCCGCCGTCGTTGCAGTCGTCGTCGCTGCGGGCGTCTTCGCCGCAGGAGTCTCCTTTGCGACCGCCCTGGAGGAGGGCGTCTCTGCTGCGGTCGTCGTCGTTCCGGCCGGCTCGGCGCGCGGCGCCTCGCCTCCGGGTTGCTGGCCGGCGCCGGGCGGCGGCGCGACGCGCGCTTCCACCTCGCGGAGGATCTGCGCCGCCTTCGCGCCGTCGCCGGCGGGGGGGGTCGGCACCGTGGCGAGCGGCCTCTCGCCGCCGCCGTGCGCCAGGGCACCGCCGCTGCCGAGCGAGGCGGCCACGGTGAGGAGCAGAGCTCGGATCGACCGGCGCCACCGCGCGTCGCAGAGCATGAGGCGGGTTCGCACGTCCGCCAGGTAGCAAACAGGGCTTCCGTGAGCAAGCGCGGCGGCCGAGAGGCGACGCGGCGGCGGCCGACGGCAACGCGGTGGCGACCGACGGCAACGCGGCGGCGGCCGACGGCAACGCGGCGGCGGCCGACGGCAACGCGGCGGCCGCCGATGGCGATGCTGCCGCGCCTCGAGGGCGCGCGCCGGTGCGCGCGTCAGTCCGGCAGGAAATTGCGGATAGACCAGTCGATCTGCTGCTGGTGACGCTCGACCAGGTCCTTCTTGCCGCCGGCCTCGTGGAGGAAGACGTGATCGTCGTCGACGAAGACGGTCAGGTAATAGAGGTGGGCTTCCTTCCCCTCGTCGTGCCCGAAGCGCAGTTGGACGCCCGGCAGCCCGTTCCGGCTCTTCACGTCGCTCTTGCCGAGCAGCGCGTAGCCGCCGCCCTCCCGCAGCCGCTTCTCGACCACGCGCGACCAGAAGGCGAGATCGCCCTCCGGATCGTTCTCGAAGGCGCGGATCGCGAGCACCAGCCCCTCGGCGGTGGTCGCGCGGTACTCGTTCTCGCCGTAGCGGTCGCCGAGGTCGACGAAGCCCGGCGGCGTCGCGGGCGTGAAGGGCCGGCCGCAGCCGAGCAGCGCCGCTGCGCCGGTGAGCGAGGCGAGGAGGACGAAGGCGGCGTGGCGAAGGGAGTGGATCATCGGTGCGCCCAGATCACAGGGTGAGGAGCCGGGAGAGGCCGAGCCGATCGAGCCAGTCGATCGGCAGCCGCGGGCCCGACGGGGTGATGGCCTCCGTGGAGCGCGGCTGGAAGGAGACGGTGAGGGTCGAGAACGCGATCCGGTCGCGCAGGTACTTGAGGCGCCCCTCGAGCCGCTCGAGCTCGCCCGCGACGCGCCCGAGCTCGCGCTCCAGGGCGATCGACTCCTCGATCTTCGTGGCCTTCTCGAGGAGCTTTTCCATGCGATCGCGCACGGCCCTCGCGTTCCGGATGCGGACCTCGAGGTCGAGGAACTCCTCGGTGACGTCCTCCGCGACCACGTTGCGCTGGAGGACGTCGCCGAGCCCCTCGAGGCGCTTCAGCGCCTCGTCGAACCGGGCGGCGGGGACGCGGATGGTGATCGTCCGGTCGTCGCGGCGGGCGAGGAAGCCGCGGAGCTCCCGGGCGAGCGCCTCGACCTTGCCGAGCGACGCGCCCACCTCGAACACGGCCATCGCGATCTGCGCCGTGTAGACGAGGAGGGGCGCGGGGGCCTCGGTCCCCGCGGCGGCGGCCTCCGGCGAGGGCTGCGGGCCCGCGCCGGCCGGCGGCGTGGCGGGCTTCATGGCGGTGGCGGCCGGCGGCGGCGCCGGCGGCGCGGCCTTGGCGAGATCCATCGCGCCGGAGCCCGTGGCGAGATCCTGCGCCTCGCTGGAGGAGATGCGCACGATCCTGGGGCTCCTCTCGGGCGCCGCCGGGGCCATCGTCGGCGCCGCGGCCTGCATCGTGGCCGTGCCCGCGGCGTCGGCGCGCGCCAAGGCGGGGTAGCTGGCGCCCGGCGATCCGGCGCAGGCGGCGTGGGCTGCGAGCAAGGCAAGGAGAGCCCAGGAGGGCGGCGTTCGTCGCATGATGTCCTCGGAGCGTGGGCGCCGATCGGCATGCCCAGAACGCGCCCGGCTCGGGCAACCTTACAGCTTGCGCGACATGCCGCGTTGCCCAGGCGCGGGGGGCGCCGTCGGGGTCAGCGCCGGTACACGCTCGCCGCCGGGCGGGGCCTCGCCGCAAGCCGGCAGCGGCCTAGGCCCCCGCCTCCGGCGGGCTCGCGGCCCCCGCGGGAGCGCGCCGGAGCTGGCGCCCCCAGTACGAAACGCCCGCGGCCGCGCCCGCGAGCGCGGCCGCGGCGAGCATCGCGGGCAGCGCCGCGGGGAGCGCGATCGCCGTCAGGACCGCCGCGAACTGCACCGTCGTGGCGAGCTTGCCCGGGATGTTCGCGCTCGCCGCCGACAGGCGCCTGCCGCGGAAGCGGCGGCTGAGCGCGATCCAGAGCGCGAGCGGCAGCTCGAGGATCTCGCGGGCGAGCAGCGCCGGGATGCCCCAGAGCGGGAGCCTGCCGCTCTGGAGCAGCGTGGCGACCACCGTGAGCGCGAAGACCTTGTCCGCGATCGGATCCACGATCGCGCCGGTGCGGGTCACCTGACCGGAGCGGCGCGCCAGCCAGCCGTCCAGCACGTCGGTGAGGCCGGCGCAGCAGAGGACCGCGAGCGCGAGCGCCGGCCGCGTGGCGACGAACGGGAACAGCGCCGCGAGCGGGAGCCGCGCCAGGCTCATCAGGTTCGGCGGGAGCGCGAGATCGCGCGCAGACAGGGTCGGCATGCGAGGGGATCCTGTGCGCCGCAGCGGCCGGTTGTCCTTGCCCACATCGGGGCCCACATCGGGGGCGGTCGAGCCCGCCCGCGCCCCGGCCGGCCAGCGCGCCGGCCCGCCCCACGAGGGGCGATCGATCCGGATCAGCGCGCCGCGCGCACGGTGAGCACCGGGACGTCGCTCTTCCGGATCACCTGCTCGGCGACGCTCCCGAGGAAGAGGTGCGAGAGACCCCGGCGGCCGTGCGTGCCCATCACGATCATGGCCGCCTTCTCCTCGTCGGCGGCGGCCAGGATCTCGGTCGGCGGATCGCCGTCGCGCAGCAGCGCCCGGAGCCCTCCGGTCTGCGCCGAGAGCTGCTGGACCGCGCGCGACGCGGCGGCGCTCACCTCGGCATGGAACCCGGGCATCAGCGCCGGCTCGAGCCCGGGGTACGTGTAGACCGGGAGCTGGTAGATGTGCAGCAGCACGACCTCGTGCCCCAGCCTCGCGCCGAGGTCCTTCGCGAGCTCGATGGCCTTCAGCGAGGCCTCCTCGAAGTCGACCGGGACCAGAATCACCTTCGCGCGTTCCTTCATGGCCTCTCCTCGATGCGCGGGACCGAGATCCCTTCGATCGTCCGCTGCCCCTGCGGGAGCGCTCGCCTCCCGCGGAGCGTGCCGCGCGCATCTTGGATCCGAACAAGGGGCATTCCCAGGGGAAACTGCTCCGTCGAGCCTGCGCCGACGCCCCGGGCGTTCCACCGCGAACGGCCGCTGCTCGGCGCCTCGTGCCGACCCAGCGATGAGGACGGGCGTCGAGCAGGGGACGGCGCGCGGGCGCGACGCAGGGGCGCGGGCGCGGCGAAGGGGCGCGATCACCTGGCGGTCGGGTCGGCGGGCGCGCGCTCGAGGTCCTCGTCGCCTGGAGGGGCGGGCTCCGCGGCCCCCTGCGCGCTGCCCGCGGCGCGCGCACGGAGCTGCTCCACCGCCTGCCTCCCGCGCGCGAGCGCTCCCAGGTTCATGCGCACGAGCGACGAGAGCAGCGAGCACTGCGCCCTGCGCCGCGCGACGTAGGCGGCGTCGCGCGCCGACCGCGACCGAGGGCGCTCGCGCGCCTCGCGCTCGGCGACCGCGAGCGCCTGCTCGGCCCGCCTCAGCTCGGCGACCGCGAGCGGCGAGAGAGGGCTCTCCTGCGCCTGCACGACCGCGGCGCGCGCCGCGAGGAGCTCGGGCGTCGGGCCGGATCGGGCCGACGCGCACCCCGCGAGCGCCGCGAGCGAGAGGGCCACCACGGACGGGATCCCTGCGCGCACGGCCGCCCTACTCCCGCTGCCCCGCGAGCGCGCTCGCCTGATCCAGCGTGCGGCGCGCGGCGTCGCGCAGCCCCGCCTCCCTCACGATGAGCGTCGAGAGCTCCGCGTCGACCTCCGCCCGGCGCAGGAGCCAGCGCGCTCCTTCCCGATCGCCCAGCGCCAGCCGCCGCCTCGCCTGGGCGAGCTCGCTCCGCGCCAGCGCGAGGTGCATGGCCGCGCGCCGGTCCGCGCCCGCGCCCTCCCGCTCGGCCCCGCGGATCGCCGCCTGCGCGCGGGGGAGCTCGGGCGGCGGCGGCGGCCGGCGGATCGCGGCACACCCGGCGAGCCCCAGCGAGACGATCACGAGCGCGACTCTGGCCAACATTGCGTGGATTCCCGGTCTCGCGGCGCGTCGGTGGAACCGTTGCTCCCGGCGGCGCGCCTGGGATCGCGCCGTGCATCGGGCAGGCCAGCGTGACCGGGCGCGATCGCGCGCCCGAGCCTGCTCGGCGCGAGGGAATGCGGCCGCCCCACGATCCCCATCGCCCGGGGCCGGGCGGCTCGGCGAGGCGCCCCCTGCAGACCCCCTGCGACCACGGCCGTCCCTGTGCGAGGGGTGCCCCTGTGCGACAGGCGACCCGGCAATTCCACCCCCTGCCGCGACCGCCACCCGCCGCGAATAAACCTCCGGCGCCCGTCGTCTTCGAACCGCCGGCTTCTTTCTCCGCGCTCGACGCTTCCGCTACCCTTGGCAATCGCCGTGCCGCTCGTCGACCCGAACCTCCGCACCACCATCGTCCACGCCTTCGCCGTCACGGTGATGGACGAGTCGGGCCGGGTGCGGGATTCGGCGCGCAGCACGGACGATCCGGCGAGCACCAGCAACCGCGGCCCCTCCATCCTGCCCGAGCCCGGCCACATCGTCGGCGGCCTCTACCGCCTGGGACGGCTCCTCGGCCAGGGCATGTTCGGCAAGGTCTACGTCGCCCAGCGCATCGACGTCCCCGAGCACCAGGTCGCGCTCAAGCTGATGCCCCGCTCGCTGTACGCGACGCGCAACGTCGAGCGCGAGCTGGTCATGCTCGCCACCGTCGGCCACCCGCACGTCGTCCAGCTCAAGGACCACGGCATGACCGCCGACTACGTGTGGCTCACCATGCCCGTCTACGAGGGCGAGACCCTCGCCCAGCGCATCGCGCGCAGCCCCCTCGGCATGCGGGAGGCGTACGACATCTTCCTCCCCGTCGCGCGCGGCCTCGAGGCGCTCCACGCCGCCGGGCTCCGGCACCAGGATGTCAAGCCCGACAACATCTTCCTCGCCAGGTTCGCCGGGCGCGTCCACCCCATCCTGCTCGACCTCGGCGTGGCCGCGGAGCGCGAGGCCAGCTTCTGCGCGGGCACGGCGCTCTACGCCTCGCCCGAGCAGCTCCGGGCGCTCAACGGCTTCCCCGGCGCCGTGCCGCTCTCCGAGAAGATGGACACGTACGGGCTCGCCGCGACGCTCCTCTACGCGCTCGTGAACCCGAGGGACTTCCCGGGCGAGGCCGCGCAGACCCGCACCGAGCTCGCCGAGGCGCACGAGATCCGCGCCGACAGGCCGCTCGCCGACAACGCGCTGCCCGCCCTCACGGGGCGGCCGCGCGAGATGTTCCAGGAGGCGCTCCGGCGGTGGCTCGCGCTCGACGCGGTCGATCGCCCCTCCATGACCCGGCTCGCCGAGGAGCTCGACGTGCTGCTCGAGCCGGAGCGCGAGGCCGAGCGCGAGGCCGAGCGGCTGCGGATCAAGCAGAAGACCTCGTACCTGCGCGTGCGCATCGCGGCCGGCGCGATGACGCTCGTCGCCTGCGCGGTCGTGCTGCTCGGCTTCTCGAAGCGCGAGACCCTGCGGCTCGCCAGCGAGCTCGAGCTCGCGCGCCAGAAGGGGGCGGAGTCGTTCGACAAGCTCGACACCTGCGTCGCGTCCCACCAGATCGCCCAGTCCGAGGCGAGCGCGTGCCGCCGCGGGCGCGAGCAGGACCGCGCGGACTTCAACGAGACGCTCGCCGTCCTCCAGAAGAACGGCTCGAGGACCGAGGCGGAGCACGCGCGCCAGATCCAGTCGCTGCACGCGACCCACGCGGCGCGGCTCAGGACGTGCGAGGAGAGCGCCGCGGCCGCGGAGAAGGCGGCCATGGCCGACCGCGAGCGGCTCGCCCAGGTCGAGAAGGCGCGGGCCGCGCTCGTCGTCGAGCGCGACGAGGCGAGGGCGCTCGCCGAGCAGCGCGCCGCCGAGCTCGCCGTGGCCGCGGAGCTGCGCGCCGCCTGCGACGCGGAGCGCGCGAGCTGCGTCGCGGAGCGCGACCGCCTGAGGACCTCCCCGGCAGAGCCCGCCGCCGACCCGGCCTTGCCGGCCTCCCCGGCAGAGCCCGCCGCGAGCGGCGCGCTGCCCGAGCTGCCGCCGCCCGCGGGGAGCGCGCCCGCCGCGCCCGACCAGGGGGGGCCCGCGGCCCCGGCGGCCAGCGCGACGCCCGCGGCCAGCGCGACGCCCGCGGCCAGCGCGTCCCCGTAGCGCCCGCGGCCGCCGCCGGCCGCGGCCGTGGCGCACACCGGCCCCACACCGCCGGCCGCGGCCATGGCGCCCACGGCCGCCGCCGCGCCCACGGCGACCGCGGCGCTCACCGGGCCGGTGAGCGCCGCCGCCCGGGCTGCCTCTGCTTGTGGCGATCGCCCGGGGAGGCTATCCGTAGGCGAGGGAAGGCGAGGGCCATGGGTGATATCTCTCGACGTGAAGTGCTGCGTCGGCTCGGCGCGGCAGGCCTCGTCCTCGGGGGCGCGGCCGGGGTCGCGGCGGCCCGGTGGGATCGCGGGGGCACCGCCAGCGTCGGCGCCGAGCGCCCGCAGACGCGCGATTACCGGATCCGCGAGGCGCCGCCCGAGCTGCCCCAGCTCGTCGTCGCCCGCGCCGCCGGGGCCGGCGCGCTGGTCGAGGGCGCCGCGGACCCCGCCGCCCTGGTCCGCAAGGCGGTGGAGGCGCTCGGCGGGATGCGCCGCTTCATCTCGCGCGGCGACGTCGTGGTCGTGAAGCCGAACATCGGCTGGGATCGCACGCCCATCCACGCCGCCAACACCAACCCCAAGGTCGTCGCCGAGGTGGTGCGCCTCGCCTACGACGCCGGCGCCAAGACCGTCGTCGTGACCGACGCCTCGTGCAACGAGCCGAACCGCTGCTTCCAGCGCTCCGGCATCTGGAAGGCCGCGTACGACGTCGGCGCCGAGGTCGTCCTCCCCGCGGAGCACCGCTTCCGCGGCATGCGCCTGAAGGGCGAGGTGCTCGACGACTGGCCCGTCTACACGCCGCTCGTCAACGCGGACAAGGTCATCAACGTGCCCATCGCGAAGCACCACAACCTGTCCAAGTACACCGCGGCCATGAAGAACTGGTACGGGGCGCTGGGCGGGCGCCGCAACCGGCTCCACCAGAACATCGACGTCTCGATCGCCGATCTCGCGACGTTCATCCAGCCCACGCTCACGATCGTCGACGCCATCCGCGTGCTCATGCGCAACGGGCCGCAGGGCGGGAACGTCGCGGACGCGAAGGACATGCACACGGTGATCGCGACGACCGATCAGGTCGCCGCCGACGCGTACGGCTGCCAGCTCCTCGGCCGCAAGCCCGAGGAGATCCCGTACCTCAAGATGGGCGACGAGCGCGGCCTGGGCACGATGCGCTGGCAGGACCTGCGGCTGGCCGAGGTGTAGCGGTATGGCTCCTCCCGATCCGACGCCGGCCGCGCCGGCGCACCGCCCCGCGGCCGCGGGGTCTCCGGGGGCCGCGCGGGGGTCGCGCGCCGCCGCGCTGCTCCGCCGGGCCTTCGCGATCGTCCGGCCCGCGCCGAAGCGGCGGCCCGGCTCCGGGCTGCCGGCGCGCAGGGCGATCCGGGTGCTCGTGTGGGCGCGCCGCTTCGCGCAGGCCGGCTTCCTGGGGCTGTTCCTCTACTTCCTGTTCCAGACCGGCTTCCGCGGCTCGTTCACCTCGGCCGAGGAGCGCGTCCGCCTCCCGCTCCCCGTCGAGGCCTTCCTCCTCGCCGATCCGTTCGTCGGGGCGATGACCCTGCTCTCGACGCACACCGTCTACCGCGGCCTGCTCTGGTCGCTCGGGATCCTCGCGCTCACGCTCGTCTTCGGGCGCGTGTTCTGCGGCTGGATCTGCCCCTTCGGCACCCTCCACCACTTCTTCGGGTGGATCTTCCCCTCGCGCTACGGCAAGGGCGGCAAGCGCGTCGAGGCGAACAGGACGTACGCGCGGCAGCGGGTGAAGTACTACCTGATGTACGCCTTCCTCGCGGCGAGCGTGGCCGGCAGCGTGATCGGCGGGCTGTTCGACCCGATCTGCGTGGCGGTCCGGGCGATCGGCCTCGCCGTCATCCCGGCCGCGCAGTACGTCGCCGGCGTGGTGACCGGCGCCGCGACCTCGACCGGGAGCCGGCCGGTGCAGTTCGCCGCGGATCACGCGCAGGACTTCCTCGCCACGAGCGTCTGGCAGACCAGGCAGTTCTATTTCCACCAGACCTGGTTCATCGGGATCCTGCTCGTCGCGATCCTGTTCATGAACCGGTTCATCCCGCGCTTCTGGTGCCGCGTGCTCTGCCCGCTGGGCGCCTTCCTCGGCGTGTTCGCGCGCTTCGCGCTCTTCGGGATGCAGAAGGATCACGCGAAGTGCACCGACTGCAACCTGTGCCTCGTGCACTGCCAGGGCGCCGACTCGCCCCAGGGCGGGGTGAAGTGGCGGCAGGACGAGTGCCACATGTGCCTCAACTGCGAGAACGCCTGCCCCGAGGACGTCATCAAGTTCCGGTTCCTCCCGAGCCGGACGAGCGCGATCGTGAAGCCCGACACGGGCCGCCGCACCGCCCTCGCGACCGCCGCGGCCGGCGCGGTGATCGTCCCGACGGCGCGCATCGCGGACGTGCTCGACGCGAACTACGACCACCGCGTCATCCGGCCGCCGGGCTCGGTGGAGGAGCGCGAGTTTCTGGAGCGCTGCATCCGGTGCGCCGAGTGCATGAAGGTCTGCCCCAACAACGCGATCCACCCCGCGTTCTTCGAGGCGGGCATCGAGGGCATCTGGACGCCGATCGTCATCCCGCGCATCGGCTACTGCGAGCACTCCTGCGTCCTCTGCGGCGACGTGTGCCCGACCGGCGCGATCCAGAAGATCACCGAGGAGCAGAAGATGGGCGTCGGCCAGAAGCCCATCTCGATCGGCACCGCGTTCTACGACCAGGGGCGCTGCCTGCCGTGGTCGATGAGCGTGCCGTGCATCGTCTGCGAGGAGTTCTGCCCGACGTCGCCCAAGGCGATCTGGGTCGAGGAGGTCGATATCCCGAAGCGCGAGCCCGTGGCCGCGGAGCACGGCAAGGAGCCGCCGATGAAGATGGTGCACGTGCAGCGCCCGCACGTGGACCCGTCGCTCTGCATCGGCTGCGGCGCGTGCGAGAAGGTCTGCCCGGTGCAGGACAAACCCGCGGTCTACGTGACGAGCGTGGGAGAGACCCGCTCGAAGACGAACGTCATCCTTCTCGAAGACACGGATTATAACAAGCCCTCGTGAGCCGGACGCGGGGAGGACCCCGCGCGGCGGACATCACGACAGGAGGCTGCTCGGGTGCGCACGCTTTGCTTGGTTGGGAGGGCCCTCTCGCTGGCCGCCGTGTGGGCCGGGACGGGCTGCGGCGAGCCGTTCACGGCGGCCCCCGCGGGCGCCCCGTCGACGTCGGCGAGCTCCGGCAGCGGCGGTGCGGGCGGCGACGGTGCGGGCGGCGACGGCGGTGCGGGCGGCTTCGGCGGTGCGGGCGGCTTCGGCGGCGCCGTCGGTGCGGGCGGCGCCCCGGCGACGTCGTCGTCCTCCTCGACCACCTCGTCCTCGGCGTCGGGCGGCGGCGGCCAGGGTGGCTGTGACGCCTGCGGGGAGGGGGAGTTCTGCACGGGAAGCAAGACGTGCCTGCCGTGCAACGGCCGCAGCGGCGCGCTGTCGTACGGCGAGCTGACGGAGATCGCGCTCGAGGGGACCGCGCCCTCGTTCCCGCGGGTGCGCGCGGAGCCCGGCGAGGACGGGGCGGCTCTGCGGCTCGTCTACGTGGCCCGCTTCGGCTCGGGCGGCACGGGGATCGGCACGGCCACCGGGCGGCCCTGGAGCGCGGGCGCGGTCATCCCGAGCGAGGACGTCGGCGCCTCGGAGTCGGGTCCGCTCCTCCTCCCCGTGGACGTGCGCTCGCCGGTCCGCGGCGACCCGCCGGGGGCGCTGCTCTTCGATCGCCCGCACCCCGGGCGGGATCGCGCCCGGCGGCTGTTCGCCGCGGCGACGCTCGAGGCGACGGACTGGACATCGCTCGGCGCGCTCAACGTGGGCGTCGCGAGCTACTCGGTCGCGGTGGCCCACGCCGCGCGCCCGTACCGGTACTGGTTCATGAACGAGCAGCAGGAGGGGGGGCAGCAGGTCATCCGGCTCGTCACCAAGCTGGGCGAGGTCGGGGAGATGCGGTCGCTCCGCATCAACCTGCCGGGCGGCTGCCCGGCGCAGGGCGACGATCTCGCCCCGTGGGTGACGCCCGACGGCCGCGTGCTCTTCTTCCAGGCGCCCTACAACGCGCACGGCGACTGCGCGCAGGCCGCCGTGCTGCGGAGCTTCTACGTGAGGCTCGGGCCCGACGGGCTGCCCGCGGACGACGGGCCGGCGACGATGCTCCTGCCGAACCTGGCCCCGAGCATCGCCGTGCAGACGCCGTCGCTCTCCCCCGACGAGTGCACGCTCTTCGTCGCGTCCGACAGGGACGGGCAGCAGAAGATCTACTCGGCGATGCGGCGCTAGCGGTCCCACGTCACCAGGGGCCGTCCCTGGGCGCGCGGAAGGCCTCCTCGGGCCTGCGGATCTCGCGGAACCAGGGAAGGCCCCCGGCGAGGGGGCCGGGCAGCCCGGCGAGGCCCCACCTCCGCCGAGGCATCGGCGGCACACCCCCCCGGGGCTCTCGCGCGCGAGCCCCGGCGAGCGCCCGGATCACTGCGAGCGGAAGCCCTCGGCGGGGCGCAGCCGGGCCGCGTACAGGCTCGGCACGATCGTGGCCGCGAGGCAGATCAGGATGGCGATGGCGCCGGTGATCAGGAACTCCTGCGGCCGCGCC
Source organism: Sorangium sp. So ce1036 (assembly GCF_051369805.1). Lineage (NCBI taxonomy): Bacteria > Pseudomonadati > Myxococcota > Polyangiales > Polyangiaceae > Sorangium > Sorangium sp. So ce1036. Next base: position 8,278,251 of record NZ_JBBMOX010000001.1, on the reverse strand, counting down.
TGCACGGGGAGGCGGGAGATGAAGTAGACCTTCGGGTCGAGCGGGAAGCCGTAGACCAGGAGCCCCTTGCACACCGCCACGCCGAGCAGGAGCCCCAGCGTGGTGCCGGCCAGGCCGATGATGCCGCCCTGGTAGAGGAAGATGCGCAGGATCGCCGAGTCCGTCGCGCCCATCGCCTTGAGGACCGCGATCTCCTTCTTCTTGTCGAGCACCACCATGATCAGCGTCGCGATCACCGTGAACGCGGCGACCACGATGATGAGCGCCAGCACCGCGCTCATGCCGATCTGCTGGATGCGCAGCGCGGTGAAGAGCCCGTGGTTCAGCTCCTCCCAGTCCATCGTGTAATAGAGCCCGTTGCTCAGCATCTTGCTGATGTCGCGCGCGATGCTGCTGGCGTTGTCGATGTCGTCGACCTTCATCTCGACGCCCGTCACCGTGTCGCCGTGATCGTAGAAGGCCTGCGTCTCGTAGAGATCCGCGTACGCGAGCTTGGTGTCGTACTGCTCGAACCCGGCCTCGAAGATCGCGATGACCCGGAACCGCTTGGCGACCGGCGGCTTGATGGCGCCGTTCGAGACCGAGAAGCCGATCGTCGGCGAGGTGACCGTCACGCACTCGCCGATCTCGAGCGACAGGTTCTTCGCCAGCGCGGCGCCGACGACGATGCCCGGCATCCTGGCGATCTGCTCCTTGTCCGCGCAGGGATCCGGATCGACGTCCGGCGGCAGCACGTCGTCCTCGGGGAGCACGCTGTCGTAGCCCCCCTCCGGCTCGATCGCCCCCCGCGGGGCGCCCTCGTCGAGCGCGCCCTCGGCCGCCGCGACCGCGCCCTCGCCCTCCGCGACCGCGCCCTCCTCGGCCCCGGCCGGTCCCCCGAAATCCGCCCCCTGCGCGGCGGGCTCGTCCGCGGCTCCCCGCTCGGCGGCGGCGCGCTCGTCCTCCTGGATCCGCGCCTCGAGCGCCCGCAAAAGATCGAGGTTCCGGCCCTCCTCGTCGCGCTCCGGCTCGAGCGCGCCGCGCGCGCCCGCGTCCTGCTCCACGGGCGGGACGGGCGGCAGCGCCGGCGGCGCCGCGCGCTCGGGAGGCCGGGCGCCCGGGCGCCGCAGGCCGCTCAGATCGCCGCCCGGGAGGATGTGACGCGGCAGATCGAGCACGGGCGTGACGGCGCCGTCCGCCCCCACACCGAGGCTCCTGGCCGGGTCAACCCCCTTGACGAGGACGCCCGTCGCCGTCGCGTCGCCGTGCGTCAGCATCATGGGGTTGATGCTGAAGGGCGCCGCGCCGACCACACCCGGCACCTTGGCGACCTGATCCATGATGGTCCGGTATTCCCGGAAATCCGTGGAATATTTGATCACGAGGACGTGGGCGTTGACGCCCAGGACCTTGTCACGGAACTCGGCCTGGAAGCCCCCGGTCACGCTCATCACGGTCGCGAGCGCCGCGACCCCGAGCGCGACCCCGAGGATCGCGAACGTGGTGCCGACCGAGATGAACGCCCGCTTCTTGGAGCCGAGATATCGCAGCGCGACCTCGATGGGGTAGCTCATCGCGGTGCCCTCCTAGCAGAACGCGGCGCGCGCGGCACCCTGCCGGTCGCGAGGGCGACGGCGCGGTCTTTCTCGAGGCGCCCTCGCACGATCTCGCTTCCCGGACGGGACGCCTGCTAGAATGCACTTCTGCCGCAAACGACGGCGGTGTGGCGTGCACCTCATGCCCGCGAGCCTTTCATGAGCGCCACCAAGAACGAGCACCAGACCGCGCGCAGGAGAGCTGGGAACGACGACGCCGACGACGCGCTCGACGAGGCGCCGTCGTCGCGCCGGCCTGTCGAGGGCGGTCTAGATCGCTCGTCGGTCGTCAAGGCGGCCGTGAAGGCGGCGTCCTCGACGCCCGCGCAGCCCGAGGGCGAGGACGATGACGTCCCGGTGGAGCCCGAGCCCCGCCCGTCCCGGTCGGGCTGGGTGGAAGGGCCGGCGAGCGAGGAGATCCCGAACCTCGCCGCGCCGCCACCGCTGCGCCAGAGGGGCCCGCGGCTCGCGGGCCAGAGCGAGCCGGACGCCGACGAGATCGGCGCGCGCGTGAGCGCGCCGCCCATGAGCGAGCCGTCGCTGGAGATCCCGCCGCCGGACGAGGTCGAGCCCCGCGAGCGGCGGCCGCCCGGCGCCAAGGACCCGTACATCGGCACGACGTTCGACCACCGGTACAAGATCGAGCGGCTCCTCGGCGAGGGCGGGATGGGGTTCGTCTACCTCGCCCGCCACAAGGTCATCGACAAGCGCGTCGCCGTGAAGGTGCTCCGCGCGGAGCTCGCGCGGGATCGCGAGATCTTCGAGCGCTTCGTGCAGGAGGCCCGGGCCGCGTCGAGCATCGGCAACCCGCACATCGTCGACATCTCCGACTTCGGCGACCTGCCGGACGGCTCGACGTACTTCGTGATGGAGTACCTCGAGGGCCTGAGCCTGGCGCAGATCATCGACTCGCCGGACGAGCTGCCGATGGATCGCGTGTGCCACATCGCGCTGCAGCTCTCGGCGGGGCTCGCCGCCGCGCACGAGGCGGGCATCATCCACCGCGATCTCAAGCCGGACAACGTCTTCGTGGTGCCCCGCGGCAGCGATCCGAGCTTCGTGAAGATCCTCGACTTCGGGATCGCGAAGGTGTCGACCAGCACGACGACCAAGCTGACGCGGGCCGGCGCGGTGTTCGGGACGCCGCACTACATGTCCCCGGAGCAGGCCGCGGGCGCGCCCATCGACCACCGGACGGACATCTACTCGCTCGGCGTGATGCTCTACGAGCTCGTGAGCCGGCAGCTGCCGTTCAACGCCGACAACTTCATGGGGATCCTGACGCAGCACATGTACAAGGCGCCGGTCCCCATCCGCGCGCTGGTCGGCGGCCCGGACTGCCCGCCGGGGCTCGAGGCGGTGATCCTGAAGTGCCTCTCCAAGAAGCCGGAGTCGCGCTACCAGACGATGAACGAGCTGCACGCCGACCTGGAGCGCGTGCGGTCGGGCGGCGTGCCGGACGCGGTCGCGGAGATGATGGCGCGCTCGGGCGGCTTCAACGTCCCGCACGACTACTTCAAGACGTCGAAGGTGATCGTCCCCGCGGCGCCGCCGTCGCCGCCGCGCTCGCCGTGGCCGCGCTACGTGTGGGTCGCGGGCGCGGCCGCGGCGGTGGGGATCGTGACCGCCATCTTCGTCATCGGCGCGAACGGGGCCGCCAGCCACAACCGTCCGGCGCAGGCCCCGGCGCCGAAGCCCGTCGCGGCGCCCTCGATCCAGGCGCCCGTCGCGCCCGCACAGGTCCAGGTCCAGAAGACGACGGTCGCGCTCGCCGCCGTGCCCGAGACGGCGGTCGGCTACCGCGACGGCGTGCCGTTCACGCTGCCCGCGAGCATCGACGTGGAGCAGGGGCAGACGATCACGGTCGACATCCGGGCCGAGGGGTATCATCCGAGCACGGTGGTCCTCGACGGCTCGGAACGGAGCAAGCTCGTGAAGCTCGTCGAGATCGAGGACAAGGGCAGGGCGAGGCCCGTCGCGACGAGCCGGCCCCCCGTGGCGCCGGCCCGGACCACCAAGGGCACGGACGTCCGGGATCCCTGGGAGAAGCAGAAGCCGAGGTGAGCGATCGCTCCGGGCGCCTCCCGCGTCGCCGGCGCCGTGATAAGCCGCGGGGGTGAACCGGATCGACCACCTCATCGACCTCGTCCCCGAGGACGTGCTCGGCATCTGCCGCCGCCTCCGCGAGCGCGGCAAGCGCGGCTGGATCGTCGGCGGCTGCGTGCGCGACCTGCTCCGCGGGGAGCCCGCCAAGGACTGGGACGTCGCGACCGACGCGCGGCCCGAGGACGTGATGGCCGCGTTCCGGAAGGTGATCCCGACCGGGATCCAGCACGGGACGGTGACGGTGCTCGTGCGCGGCGTGCCGTACGAGGTCACGACCCTGCGCGGGGACGGGACCTACAGCGACGGCAGGCGGCCGGACCGGGTCGAGTTCGTCGACGACATCACGGCCGACCTGGCGCGGCGGGATTTCACGATGAACGCGATCGCGATCGATCCGGTCGACGGGCACCTGATCGATCCGTTCGGCGGGCGGAAGGACCTCGAGGCGCGGGTCATCCGGGCGGTCGGGGATCCGAGCGAGCGCTTCGCCGAGGACGGCCTGCGGGTGCTGCGGGCGGCGCGCTTCGCCGCGACGCTGGAGGGGACGCTCGATCCCGAGACCGAGCGCGCCATGAGCACGGCGCGGTCGCACCAGACGTTCCGGTGCGTGAGCGCGGAGCGGGTGCGCGACGAGTGGCTCAAGGCGATGCGCGCGCGCCGCCCGAGCGTGGCGTTCGAGATCATGCGGCGCACGGAGCTGCTGGCGATCACGTGCCCGGAGATGCTCGAGTCGGTCGGGTGCGAGCAGAACCGGTGGCACGCGTACGACGTGTGGGGGCACGCGATGGCCTGCCTCGACGCGTGCAGGCCCGATCCGGTGCTCCGCATCGCGGCGCTGATGCACGACATCGGCAAGCCGAGGACGCGCGCCTTCTCCGAGAAGACCCGCGACTACACGTTCTACGAGCACGAGCGGGTCGGCGCCGAGATGGCCGAGCCGATCCTGAGCCGGCTGCGCTTCTCCAACGACGAGCGGGCGCGGATCGTGGCGCTCATCCGTCACCACCTGATCTGCTACGACGATAGCTGGACGGACGCCGCGGTGCGCCGCTGGCTCCGACGGGTGACGCCGGCGCTGGCGCCGGATCTCTACGACATTGGGGTGGCCGACGCGATCGGGAAGGGGCGCGACGCGTCGGAGGACATCGCGTCGATAGGGCGGCTCCGGGCGCGCGTGGAGGCGCTGCTCGCGGCGGGCGCGGCGCTCTCCGCCAAGGATCTGGCCGTGAACGGCAGCGTGCTGATGAAGGAGCTCGGCATCCCGCCGGGACGGCTGGTCGGCGAGATCCTGGAGCGGCTCGTCGAGCTCGTCACCGAGGAGCCCGAGGCGAACACGAAAGAGCGCCTTCTGGCCGCGGCGCGCGAGATCGTCGCCTCGAAGCGCGCCGGGTAGGCCAATGGGCAGGTCGAGGTCGCCGAGGGGGCCCTGGTGTGCGCGCGGGGGGTTTGGGTGAGCTGCCCGGCCCGAGGAGAGGGGGGCGTCGCGCGGGGCGGGGCGCCGCCGAACTCGCCTGAGCCATCCCTCCTCCGGCAGCGTCGGAGGAGAGATGGAAAACGGGCTCAGACACGGCCCGTCCCCGCCCCGCGCGACGACCCCCCTCTCCTCGGGCCTACCATGGACTCCATTTCAACCGGACATGAAGCCGTCCCCACGTCGCGCTCGCAGCTCGGGCCTACCGTGGACTCCATTTCAACCGGACATGGGGCCGTCCCCACGCCGCGCTCGCAGCTCGGGCCTACCGTAGGCTCTTGTCCAACCAGACCGGACATCGGTCCTCACCGCGCTCGCATCGCCGCGCTCGGCACACCCTCGCTCCGTATGGAGGCGCCAGAGCGCGAGTCGATCGGTCGTGGACAAGGTACATGGACCGACAAGGGTGGTTCGTTGTCTACCTCCGGTCGGGCTCGAATTGTTCATGATGTCTGGATCGTCGTGAGGTGTCTCTGGTAACATCTCTCGTTGCGCACTGTCGCGCCCCCCAACTGGAAGGTCCATTTGAAGCTCTCGACGAAGACGCTTGTTGCGCTGTGTGGTCTGGGTGTGGTTGCGGCGGCATCCCTCGGAGGATGCTCCGGCGGCAATGGTGGGGAGAGCTCCGGAAACGACGCCTCTGGCAGCGGCAGCGGGGGCGACGGCGGGGGCGGCGGGACCACCGGGAGCGGTGAAGGCGCCGGGGATCTGGGGACCGGCGGCGGGCTCGACATCGGCGGGACGAGCGGGACCGGAGGGCGGCTCGACGAAGGATCTGCGTGCGTCGCCACGAAGCTGCAGGCCAACTACGAGCAACGGCCGGCCGACATCATCTTCCTCATCGACAACTCCGGGAGCATGACGGAGGAGATCGAGAGCGTTCAGCGGAACATCAACAAGAACTTCGCCGACATCATCGAGGCGAGCGGGATCGATTACCGCGTCATCATGATCTCGCAGCACGGGAGCCACTCCGCCACGCAGTCCGTCTGCATCGAGGCGCCCCTCGGCAGCGGCCCGTGCGATCCCCTCCCGGCGACGCCGAACTCCAATCCGCCGCATTTCTATCAGTACAACGTGGAGGTCGAGAGCCTCAACTCGCTCTGCCTGGCGCTCGATACCCTGAAGGGCGCGATCCAGCCCAAGGGCGAGGCGGTGCCGAACGGCTGGTCGGAGTGGCTCCGGCCCGACTCGCTGAAGGTGTTCGTCGAGATCACCGACGACGGCGTGCAGTGCGAGACGACGTCGCTCGGCGAGAACAACATCGCGCTCGAGGATGTCTATGACGACGAGAACCAGGACGTCGAGGGAGGGACCGCCTCGGCGGCGCGCTTCGACGCGGCGCTGACGCAGGTCGCGCCGGAGTTCTTCGGCACCCCGGACGCGCGCAATTACATGTTCTTCAGCTTCGTGGGCATCGAGGTGAACACGCCGGCGACCGAGCCCTGGCCGGCGGACCAGCCCGTCACCTGGAGGCAATGCCGGCCTGGCTCGGTCGACCCCGGGACGACCTACCAGGCCCTCAGCGTCATGACGGGCGGGCTGAGATACCCCATCAACCAGTTCGCGACCTACGACGCCGTGTTCAAGGCCATCGCGAACAGCGTCATCTCGGGGGCCAAGCTGGTGTGCGAGATCGAGGTGCCCAAAGCGCCCGGCGGGCACTCGCTCGAGCTGGACAAGGTGCAGATCGAGTTCACGCCGAGCGACGGCGGAACGAAGCAGATCTTCACCCAGGTGAAGAGCCCCGAGGAGTGCTCGGCGATGGCGTTCTACGAGCAAGACGGCGTGATCAGGCTCTGCGACGACACGTGCGTCGCCGTGCGCCAGGACAACGCCGCGCGCATGGAGCTGCTCTACGGCTGCTCGGTCAACCCCGACTGAGCGAAGGGGCGGCCCCGGGGCGCGGCGCTCCGGGGCTCACCACCGGGCGAGCGCAGGCGGAGCGCGGGAGGCGGGCTCCCGCGCCGGCATCTCCAGCATCCGCTGCTAGGATGGGTGCACGGGGTGGCCGATGCGGGTCGATGTGGCGTGCCGTGCGGGCCACGGCGGTTGTGAGGAGCCGCAGGCGCTCACGCTGGGCGAGCGCCGCGTGCGGGTGACGGAGATCCTCGACCGCTGGCCGGGCGTCGATCACCTCTACTTCAAGGTGCTCGGTGACGACGGGGCACGGTACATCCTGCGGCGCGATCTCGAGATCCCGGCCTGGGAGCTCGAGGTCTACGAGGCCGCGGAGGGGAGCCCGGCGTGGGCTGGCGGGGACGGTCCGCTTCAGGGATAGACCAGCTTGCCGCGCACGAAGACGCGCTGGATCGCCGCGGCCTCGGGCGCGAAGACGAGGTGCTGCAGCGTCTCCGCCTCGCCGTGCACGTACTCGGGGAGGCGGATAGCGAGGAAGTCGGCCTCCTTCCCCGGATCGAGGCCGCCGATGACGCGCCCGAGGCCGATGGCGTCCGCGGCGCCCTGCGTGGCGGTGACGAACAGCTCGGCCGGCGTCACGCGGTCGCCGAGGCAGAGGGCGTTGTCGAAGGCGCTCGACATGCTGCGCCGCATGTCGAAGCTGCGGCCCGCGCCGACGTCGCTGCCGAGCGCGACCGGCACGGCGCGGGCGCGCGCCTCGGCGAGGCGCATGCGCCCGCTGCCCAGGAAGAAGTTCGAGTCGGGGCAGTGGACGAGCGCCGCCCCCGCCGCCGCGATGCGGTCCCACTCGCGCGGCGAGAGGTGGATGCCGTGCGCGAGCACGGCGCGCCCCGTGAGCAGGCCGACGCGGTCGTAGATGTCGATGTAATCGCGCGCCCACGGGTGCTCGCGCAGCGCCGCCTCGCCCTCCGCCGGGGTCTCGGCGACGTGCGTCTGCACGAGCAGCCCGTGATCCGCGGCGAGCCTGGCGGCCGCCTCCATCAGGGCGCGCGAGCAGGTCGGCGCGAAGCGCGGCGTGATCGCGAACTCGAGCAGGCCGGAGCCCTCGCCGTGCCAGCGCTGCGCGAGGTCGCGGGCGGCCGCGATCGCCTCGTCGCGCGGGACGCAGAGCTCCGCCGGGCAGCGCTGGTCCATCAGCGTGAGGCCGGCGATGCCGCGGAGGCCGGCGCGCTGCAGGGCGCGGAACAGGCGATCGGTCGCCGCGGCGTCCGAGCTGGAGAAGACGACGCACGTGGTCGTGCCCGACGCGAGCAGGCGACCCGTGAACTCGCCCGCGACGAGCGCGGCATAGCCGTCGTCGCGGAAGCGGGCCTCCTCCGGGAAGACCGACCGCTCGAGCCACTGGAGCAAGGGGCCGCTGGCGCTGCCGATGATGCGGGTCTGCGGGAAGTGGACGTGCGCGTCGATGAAGCCCGGCATCAGCACCGCGGGGCGCAGGTCGAGCACCGGCCCGGCGAACGCGCCCGGCGCAAAGGGCGCAACCCGCACGACCCGACCGTCGCCGCCCACGACGAGCAGCGCGTCGTCCAGGTAGCGGACCTTGGCCCCCGGGGAGCCGGCCCCGTCCGCGGGCGCGGCGGCCGGGGTGAGCAGGCGACCGCGGTAGGCGCGCGGCGACTCGGGGCGCGGCGCGCTCATCGGACCGCGATCTCGCTCCGGCGCGCCCAGCCCATGACGAGGCTGTCGCCGTGGTGCTGCGCGACGAGCGCCCACCCGCCCGCCTCGCGCACGATCATCACGAACTCGCCGGCCGCGATCGCGCCGACCCGGGAGCCGTCCGCCCGCGGCTCGTCGCGCAGCGTGATGCCGCGCGCGGCGATGCCGAGCTGCAGGCGGCCGGTCGTGCCCGGCTCCTCGCCCTCGTCGTCGAGGCCGGGGAGCTCCGCGCCGGGCGACGGCCGGTCGTCGGTGTCGGCGCCCTCGTCGAAGCGGAAGCGAGGAGCCGCCGGCGAGCGCCGGTCGAGGAGGTGGGCGAACCGGCTCGCGCTCGGCATCGGCGACCGCGTCCCGCCCACGCCCGCGGCGCGCAGGAGGGCCGGCGCCGCCGGGAACAGCACGATCGCCGCGGCGAGCAGCAGCAGGAGCCCGGTCAGCCGATCCAGCCGGCGCGCGCGCCCCGGGGCAGGGGCGGCGTCCGGGGCGGCGGACGACGGCTGCGCCCGCGCGCCCGCGCGGCGCGCGTCGGCGGGCGGCGCGGCGGCGGGGCCCGCGTCGGCGGGCGGCGCGCGGGTGTCGCGAGGGCCGGGCGAGGCGTCCTGTCCGGCGGGGGGGTCGACCATCAGCGCAGAGGATACGCGCTGCCGGGAGCCCGGTCGACCGCATGAGATCCGCCGGCCGGCGCGAGGCGCCGGCGTCGCGCGGCGATCTACGGCGCGGGGGACTCGAGGGCGGACATCTTTTCCCGGAGGCGCGCGAGCGCGTCGGGGCGCTCGCCGGACAGGTCCCGGCGCTCGCGCGGATCGGCGGCGAGATCGAACAGGAGCAGCCGGTCCCGCTTCTTCCGCTTGAGCGCGATCAGCTTGAGATCGCCGTCGATGAGCGCCGCGCGGCGGGCCGTACGGGCGAACACCGGCCCGCGGGGCGCGCGCCCTTCGCCGGTCGCGATCGCGACGAGGGACTCGCCCTCGACGTCGGCGGCCTCCGCGCCGCCGAGGCCGAGGACGGTGGGCGCGATGTCGGCGGTGCTCACCGGGTGCGGGTAGCGGCCCGGGGCGGCGCCGGGGAGGGCGACGACGAGCGGGACGCGGATCGCCTCCTCGTAGAGCTCGAGGCCGTGCCCGAGGGAGCGGTGCTCGCCGAGCGCCTCGCCGTGCGAGCCGTGGACGAGGATCGCGGCGCGGCCGGCCCGGGGGCCCCTGGCCACCGCGTCGAGCAGCGCGCCGAGCTGCCGGTCGACGTAGGCGATCTCGCCGTCGTAGGCGGCGGTCCTGCCGTCACCGAAGTGGATGCCGGGGTGCTCGACGTAACGCTCGTGGGCGTCGAAGAGGTGGAGCCAGAGGAAGATCGGCTCGGCGCGCTGGGCGTGGCCGTCGAGGATCTCGATGGCCTTCCTGACCGCGAGGTGGCCGGTCGCCTTGCGCTCCGCGTGGGCCAGGTCGTAGACGGTCTCGAAGCGGTCGAACCCCTGGGCGAAGCCGCGCTCCGGGCTGATCCAGGTGAACGAGCTCACGGCGGCGGTGAGGTAGCCCGCGCGCTTCAGGCGCTCGGCGAGGGTGTCGTTCTCGGGCAGCAGCGTCGGCCACGCGCGGCGGTCGCGCGCGGCGCGGCTCAGGCGCCGGCCGGTGACGAGGGGCGCGATGGACCGCTGGGTCTCGCTCGAGGTGGCGTAGGCGCGCTCGAACACCACGCCGCGGGCGGCGAGCTCGGCGAGCCGCGGGGTCGTGTCGCGGCGATAGCCGTAGGCGGAGGTGTGGTCGGCGCGGACCGTGTCGAGGGTGACGAGGAGGATGTCGGGGCGGTGCTGGGCCGGCGAGGCGGGCGCGGCGGCCGGGGCGCGCGAGGCGGAGGCGGCCGCGGCGGGCGAGGCGGAGGCGGGGGGGCGCGTCAGCGCGGCCGGGACGACCGCGCCGCGATCGTCCTGCGCTGCAGGCGCGGACGCGACCGAGCGCGCGGCCGGTGCGGCGGCGGCCGGTGCGGGCGTGGCCGGGGCGCGCGCGGCCGCCACGGCGAGCAGGATCGTGCCGCCCCCGAGCGCGCCGCTGCAGTCCTGATCGACGCCGCCGCCCGCGACGCTCGGCGCGCCGGGATACCGGGTCGGGTCGCCCTCGTCGCAGTCGAAGCCGCCGAAGTGCGAGCCCGTCCCGTCGCCGTCGCGGTCGGTCCATCGCTCGAGCGCGCCGAAGAGCGTGGCCGCGAGCCCGCCGCCGGCGCGCAGCGCCTGGCCGAGCGGGGGGAACGACTCGATCCGCGCGGTGGCGGCCATGAGGACCAGGGCCGCGAGCGGGACGCCCGCGAGGCTGGCGACGCGCCCGACCGCGGCGCCGAGGTCGATGCTGGAGACGAGCGCGGTCGCGACGAGCGCGATGGCGCCGTCGACGAGGGCGGCGCGCACGGCGGCGCCGGCGTCCTCGGTGGCGCTCCCCGCGAAGGCGGCGAGGGGCGCGAAGGCGGCGATGAGGGGCAGCGCGCCGATGGCGGCGCCGGCGACGGCGAGGATCCACGGCTTCACCCCGCGGGCGGCGAGGCGGTCGCCGAGCGCGACGAGGCGCTGGGTGAGGAGCGCCGCGGCCGCGACGCCGGCCAGGCCGAGGACGCCGAAGGTGGCGCCGGCGAGGCCGCGGTGGTGCGTGGCCGCCTTGAGGAGGGCGGCGAGGGCGGCGAGGACGGGCACGGAGACGCCGATCCACAGGGCGATGCGGAGCACCGCGAGCCGCTCGGCGCCCGCGCCGACGATGCCGCGGAAGCCGCGGCCGGCGGCGCGGGCGAGGATGAGCGCGAGCGTGACGAGCGGGAGCAGGACCGCGGCGCCGACGAGGAGGCCATCGAGGAAGGACGCGCCGGCGCGGGCGGTGCGCAGCGCGGTCGGGACGGCGGCGAGCGCCGCGACGCCGAGGCCGAGCACGCAGGCCTCGCCGAGGCGGGTGGTCCAGCCGCCCGGGCGCGATGGCGGAGGGGCGGGGCGCGACGGCGGGGGGACGGACCGCGCGGGCGGCGCGCTCGATCGGGCAGGCGGCCCGCTCGGCCGCCGGGGCGGGACGCTGTCATGGGAGCCGGCGGCGCTCGGCGGCGTGGGACCTGGTTCGGCGATGATCATGGGCACACTGGGAGGGCCGCGCGGGGGCCTCGCGAGGGGCCGGTCGCGCCTGGCCGCGAGGTCGTGCGCCCTGTGGGGAGATGAAGGGCCTACCATCGGCGTGCGGGGTCGCAAAGTATCCGGCGGGCGGAGCGGGGGGCCGGAGCGGGGGAGCGAGCGCGGCGCGCCGGGCGGGGGCGCGGCGGGCTCCGTGGCGCGCCCGGCCCTGAGGTCGACCGCGGGGGAGGGCGGGGAGGGGGCGTCGCGCGATCGCGCGCTGGCGGGATCCGGGCGGCCGCGGCACCATGGAACGGCCGTGTCGCTCCCTGCGCGCAAGCTCGCCACGATCGCGGATCTGCTGGCCATCCCCGAGGCACAGCGCTTCCATGAAATCATCGACGGCGCGCTCGTCCCGAAGGCGATGCCCTCGCCGAAGCACGGCGCCGCCCAGGCGTCGCTCGCCGGGATCGTGTTCCGGCCGTACAACCGGCGCCCGGGAGGTCGTTGGCCCGGCGGGTGGTGGTTCGCCACCGAGGTCGAGGTCCTGTTCGAGCAGCACGAGATCTACCGCCCCGACGTGGCGGGCTGGCGGCGGGAGCGCCTCCCCGAGCTGCCCGAGGAGACACCGAGCGTCGTGCGGCCCGACTGGGTATGCGAGGTGCTGAGCCCCTCGAACACGCGGCATGATGTCGTGAAGAAGCTGCGCACGTACCAGCGCTGTCAGGTGCCTCATTACTGGATCATCGATCCGATGAACGAGGTGCTCACCGTTCATCGCTGGATGCAGGATGGATACCTGAACGTGCTCACCGCAGAGCGGGGCGAGCGGGTCAGCGCAGAGCCGTTCGATGCGATAGAGCTGCCTGTCGGGGTGCTCTTCGGGGACGATCCGGACGAGGAGTAGCGGAGATCCTCCGCGGCCTGGCCCGACGATCGCCATCGGCCGACGAGGGAGAAGACAGCAGGGGCGCAAGGGACACAGGGAAGAGGAGGCCCTCTCTGTCCCTCGCGCCCTTTGCGGTCTCTCTTCCTCCGGCATCCGCGCGCCTTCCGCTCCCTCACCGGCGGATCCAGCGGGCGACACGACCTGTTGAATCTGGACGAGCTTCAACCCATGCGGCGCTCTTCCTTGGGCCGCCGTTCGCGACGCCAGACGAGCGCCGCCACACACGAGAGGCCGAGAACGAGCTCCACGACGGTCGCCAGCACGAGCGCCTGCGCCGGCATTCCGTCGACGGCCATGCTGAGGAGGCGAGAGAGACCGTAGGAGACGTACGTCACCGCGCCCACGATCGTCGCGGTGAACGCCAGACGCGAGGCGAATGCACCGAGCATGATCAGCACGCCGGAGCCCAGGAGCGAGCCGCCCGCGGCCCGTGTCTCGCTGAGCAGGCTGCGGCTGTCGCCGAGCTCGATCCCGCTGGTCGCATGGAAGGCGGCGGGCGCGAGGAGCGTCGCGCCGCCGATCCCGAGGAGCACCAGACCGGCGATGAGCAACGTGACCGTCTCGACCCGCCAGCGCTGCATGCTCGCCGTTCCCTTCGATACGGGCGTCGTCACGACCTCGGGCGCGGTCATCCCCGGCGCCGCTCGGCCAGGAAGGCGCGTCACTGCCACACACCGGACGCCGCCGCGGCACGGCAGAAGTCGCCGAAGTCGCGGGGCTGCCGGCCCAGGGCGTCGAGGACGCCGCTCCCGAGCGACGCGTTGCGGCCGTCGAAGACCTCGACGCAGAGGTTCGTGAGAAGGTCGGCGTAGTCGGGCCCGACAGCCTCCGTGAGGGCGGTACGGAATGCGTCCGGTGAGAGGGCGACATAGTCGACCTTCCGCCGCGCCGCGGCCGAGATCTCGGCCGCCGCCTGGCCGAACGTCAGGAGGCGCGGTCCGGTGAGCTCGTAGAGCCGGCCGGCGTGGCGGTCGTCGGTGAGCGCGGCGACCGCGACGTCGGCGATGTCGTCGACGTCGACGAACGGCTCGTGGACGTCGCCCGCAGGCAGGGCGATCACGCCCTGATGAACCGATTCGAGCAGGTGGCCCTCCGTGAAGTTCTGCGAGAACCAGCTTGCTCGGAGGAGCGTGAAGCTCGCGCCCGACGCCCGCACGATGCGCTCGCACCGCTCCGCGTTGGCCTCACCCCGACCCGAGAGCAGCACCAGCCTCGTGACGCCCGCGTCGACCGCCGTCGACGTCAGCGCCTCGATCGCCGCCGTCGCGCCGGGCGCTGCGAGATCCGGGAAGTATGAGATGTAGACGGAGTGGATGCCCTCGAGTGCCCTCCGCCACGTGGACGGGTCTTCCCAGACGAACGGCGGGTCCGAGCGTCGCGAAACACCCGTGACGGGGTAGCCTTGCTCCGCGAGCCGGCGGACGATCCGCCGACCGGTCTTGCCGGTCGAGCCGATGACGAGAACGGGATCTGAACGCATGGATAGGGTCCTCCTGGGCGGGTGCCCAATCCACCGTGCGGCGTCCGCATTGGACTGACAATCATCGAGCGTCCGGCAATCTTTGCCGATCGTCCAACCCGGCTGGACGCAGGGTCGAGACACGGCCATGCTGGAGCGGTGTCGAGCGCATGCAACCTCGCTCCTGCCACGGACCCGCTCGGCGAGTCGCTGCACCTCCTGCGGTTGACGGGCATTCTCTACTGTCGCGCCGAGCTCTCCGCGCCGTGGGGCGTCGACGTGCCCTCGCTCGAAGGGTTGATGACGCTCCAGGTGATCACCGCGGGGCAGTGCTGGATCGAGGTCGACGGGGCTCCCCCGCGGCGCCTCCAGCAGGGGAGCCTCGCGCTGATCCCTCACGGCACGCCGCACCGCCTCCGCAGCAGCGTCCACGCGCGCACCGAGCCGCTCTTCGAGATCCCGGTGGAGCAGGTCAGCGATCGATACGAGATCATGCGCCACGGCGGCGGCGGCGAGGTCACGCACGTCACGTACGCCGCGATGCGCGTCGAACACTTGGTCGCCCGACGTCTCGTCTCGCAGCTTCCGGACGTGCTGCAGATCGACACGTGGGACGACGACGACGCGGGCTGGATCCACAGCACGCTGCGCCTCATGTCGCGTGAGGCCCTCGCCCTCCGCCCGGGCGGGGAGACGATCATGACCCGACTCGCCGACGTCCTCGTCGTCCAGGCGATCCGGTCATGGCTCGTCTCGGCGCCTGAAGCGGGCCGGGGCTGGCTTGCCGCCCTGCGCGACGAGCACGTGGGACGGGCGCTGTCCGCGATACACCGCTCGCCGGAGCGCGCGTGGAGCCTCGCGTCGCTCGCCCGCGAGGCTCGCATGTCCCGCTCGGCGTTCGCGGCGCGGTTCACCGAGCTGGTGGGCGAGCCCGCCATGCATTACCTCACCGAGTCGCGGATGCAGCTCGCCCGCACGCACCTCCAGCAGACGTCGGAGCCGCTGGCGGACATCGCGCGGCGCGTCGGCTACGGGTCCGAGGCAGCGTTCTGCAAGGCGTTCAAGCGGACGTTCGGCGCGCCGCCAGGCAGCGTGCGTCGCGCCGCGACGACGACGCCGGAGCACGCGCCGAGCGCAGGTGCCCGACCGTGAGCCGATGCGTCGCGATGCGCAGAGAATCCTCACCCGGATGCACGTTACTCTTGAATCAAGGCGTCTGCGCGGGCAGCACGATGCCTCGTCGTCCGCCGATCAGGGCATCGGGCAATCGACAGGTCGTGTCTGGCCACGCAGCCGCTGACGCTGAGGGCGCTCTGTCCCGCTCACCCGCGCATCGACCGCGCGGCCCTCCGTCCGGGCACCTGGCGCCCGGCGCCGGACGGGCGACAGAACAGCGCCGCGCAGCCGCCGCGCGCCGGCGGCCAGTCCGGCAGAACTGGTAGAACCCGCCAACGAGAAACGCCGCGAACCCGCTTGACCCCCCGCGCGAGCGCAAGCTATGTTCGCCGCATGCCCCGCGCGCTCCCCGCGCCCTGCGCTCGCTCCCTCCGCTCCGAGGCGGTCATCCTCGGGAGCGTCGAGCGTATCGCCGCTCAGGTGGGGTTGCTCGCGGCTGGGTTCTGCTGGTGGTGCTGGTGGCTTACCGCGGCGGGCCCCTACGACGGGTGACGCGCCTCCCCCGCGGAGGCCGACCTGGAAGGAAGAAAAGGAGGCCCGCCGAACAACGGTGGGCCTTTTCGTTTTTGTCCGCTATTCAGGGCGCCGCAGATCGAGTCTGAAGGAGCAGTGTTTGCCAGAACGGCCGTGAGATGAGGAGCGAACCATGATGCATGCCGTGATCGATGCGCTCTGCGCGGGCGTGGACCTCTCCGTGGAGCAGGCCGAGGCGCTGTTCCGCGACGTGGTCGCCGGGGCGCTCACCGAGGTCGAGCTCTCGGCCCTGCTCGTCGCGCTCAAGGCGAAGGGCGAGACCCCCGCCGAGATCGCGGGCGCCGCGCGCGCGCTCCGGGCGGCGTCGGCGCCGTTCGAGCGGCCCGCCTACGTCTACGCCGACTGCTGCGGCACCGGCGGCGACGGGCAGCGCACCGTCAACGTGTCGACCGCGGTCGCCTTCGTGACGGCCGAGGCCGGCCTCCCGGTCGCCAAGCACGGCAACCGCTCCGTCTCCTCCCAGTGCGGCTCCGCCGACGTGCTCGAGGCGCTCGGCGCCCGGCTCGACCCGCCGGCCGACGTCTCGCGCAGGGCCCTCGACGAGGCCGGCTTCTGCTTCCTCTTCGCGCCGCAGTACCACGCCGGGCTCCGCCACGCGATGCCGGTGCGCCGCGCGCTCAAGGTGCGCACCATCATGAACCTGCTCGGGCCGCTCGTGAACCCGAGCGCGCCGTCCATCCAGGTGATGGGCATCTACGACCCGGAGCTCGTCTCCCACGCCGCGCGCACGCTCGGGATGCTCGGCTGCCAGGCGGCCCTCGTCGTGCACGGCGGCGGGCTCGACGAGATCGCGCTGCACGCCCCGACCCGCGCCGCCCTGCTCCGCGACGGCGTCGTCGAGGAGCTCACGCTCGAGCCCGCGGACGCCGGCGTCACGCCCGCGCCGATCGAGGCGCTCCGCGGCAGCGGCCCGGCCGCGAACGCGGCGTGGCTCCGCGGCATCCTGGAGGGGCGCGGGGAGCCCGCGCACATGGACGCGGTCGCGATCAACGCGGGGGCGCTGCTCTGGATCTCCGGGCGCGCGGCCACCCTGCGCGAGGGCACGGCCGCGGCGCTCGACGTGCTCAGGTCGGGGCGCGCAGGCGAGCGGCTCACGCGGTTCGTGGCGCTGAGCCGCGAAGGCGCCCAGGACGCGGCGAAGGAGGCGAAGCATGGCTGAGCAGGGCAGCAGCGTGCTCGCGCGCATCGTGGCGCGGAAGCGGGTCGACGTGGCGGAGCGCGAGCGGCGGACCCCGCTCGACGCCCTCCGCGCGAAGGCCGCGCCCACCTCGCGCAGCCTGCGGCGCGCGCTCGCCGCGCCGGGCGCGCGGTTCATCCTGGAGTGCAAGAAGGCCTCCCCGTCCGAGGGCGTGATCCGGCCCGACTTCGACCCGCACGCGGTCGCCGCGGCGTACTACGGCGTCGCCGACGCGGTGAGCGTGCTGACCGACGAGCCGTTCTTCCAGGGCAGCTTCGCGTACCTCCAGGCGGTGCGCGAGGTCGTGGACGTCCCGATCCTCTGCAAGGACTTCGTCGTGACCCCCTACCAGGTGGTCGAGGCGCGGGCGCACGGCGCGGACGCGATCCTGCTGATGATGTCGGTGCTGGACGACGCGACCGCGCTCGCGTGCCTGCGCGTCGCCGAGGAGCTCGGCATGGACTGCCTCGTGGAGGTCCACGACGAGGCGGAGCTCGACCGCGCGCTCGCGCTGCCGGCGCCCGTGCTCGGCATCAACAACCGCGATCTGAAGACGCTCAAGGTCGACCTCGCCGTGTCCGAGCGGCTCGCCCCGCGCGTGCCGGCCGACCGGATCGTGATCGCGGAGTCGGGCGTCGAGTCGCGCGCCCACGTGGAGCGGCTCTCCCGCGCGGTCGACGGCTTCCTCGTGGGCACGTCGCTCATGCGCCGCCCCGACATCACCGACGCCGCGCGCGCGCTGGTGACCGGCCGGGTGAAGATCTGCGGCCTGACCCGGCCCGGGGACGCGCGCGAGGCGGAGCGCCTCGGGGCGCGCTTCGGCGGCCTCGTCTTCGCCGAGGCGTCGCCGCGGCGGGTCACGCGCGCGCAGGCCGAGCCCGTGATCGCCACCGCCGCGGGCCTGCCCTTCGTCGGCGTTTTCCTGAATCAACCCGCGAACTTCGTCGCCGACACCGCGCGCGGCCTCGGGCTCCGCGCCGTGCAGCTCCACGGCGACGAGGACGCCGCGTTCATCGAGGCGCTGCGGCGCGCTCTGCCCGAGGGGTGCGAGGTCTGGAAGGCGGTCCCGATGGCGCCGTCCGGCGAGGCGACCTCCGGCGAGGCGACCGACGCCGCCGGAGCTCCGGGGGGGGCCGGGGCGCTCGCCGCGGCCCCGGGCGGCGCGGACCGGCTCGTCTTCGACACGCGCACGGCCGAGGCGCGGGGGGGCACCGGCCGGACCTTCGCCTGGAGCGCGATCGAGGGGCACCCGGCGCGCGACCGGAGCCTGCTCGCGGGCGGGCTCAACCCGGGCAACATCGCCGCGGCGCGCCGGGTGGGGACCTGGGCGCTCGACGTGAGCTCGGGCGTCGAGCGCGCGCCCGGCGAGAAGTGCGCGGACCTGCTCGTGCGCCTGTTCGACAGCGCGCGCGGCCCCTCGCGCCACGACCCCGCCCCGGCGGCCCCGGCGGACCGCGCTTCCCCCTGACGGCATCACCGAAGCAACCGCATCATCGAAGCAATCGAATCACCGGCGTACCGACGTACGCACCACGCACAACGACGATCGAGGCAATCACCATGCAGCAAAGCGGCCGCTTTGGCGCCTTCGGCGGCGCCTATGTCCCGGAGATCCTCGTGCCCGCGCTCGAGGAGCTCGAGCGCGCCTACCTGGACGCGCGCGGCGATCCGGCGTTCACGGCGGAGTTCAACGCGCTGCTCGAGCGCTACGCGGGCCGGCCGACGCCGCTCTACCGGTGCCGCAACCTGACCGGCGATCCGCGGGTCCGGGTGTACCTCAAGCGCGAGGATCTGCTCCACGGCGGCGCGCACAAGACGAACCAGGCGCTCGGCCAGGGGCTGCTCGCCCGGCGCATGGGCAAGCGGCGGCTCATCGCCGAGACCGGGGCCGGGCAGCACGGGGTCGCGACCGCGATGATCGGGGCGCTGCTCGGGCTCACGACGCGCGTCTACATGGGGGCGAAGGACGTCGAGCGGCAGCGGCTCAACGTCTTCCGGATGCGGCTCATGGGCGCCGAGGTGGTGCCGGTGGACTCGGGCTCGCAGACGCTGAAGGACGCCATCAACGAGGCGCTGCGCGACTGGGCCGAGAGCTACGAGGACACCCACTACCTGCTCGGGACGGTCGCCGGACCCCACCCGTTCCCGACGATCGTGCGCGATTTCCAGTGGGTGATCGGCCGCGAGGCGCGGGCGCAGATCCTCGAGGACGAGGGGCGCCTGCCCGACGCGGTGCTCGCGTGCGTGGGCGGCGGCAGCAACGCGATGGGCATCTTCTCCGAGTTCATCCCGGACAAGGACGTGGCGCTCATCGGCGTCGAGCCCGCGGGGCACGGGCTCTCGACCGACAAGCACGGGGCGACGCTCCTCAAGGGGCGCCCGGGCGTGCTGCACGGGTCGGAGACCTACATCCTCCAGGACGAGCACGGGCAGGTCGCCGAGACGCACTCGGTGTCGGCGGGGCTCGACTACCCGGGCGTGGGGCCGGAGCACGCGCACCTCATGACGTCGGGCCGGGCGAGGTACGTGGCGGCGAGCGACGCCGAGGCGCTCGACGCGTTCCAGGAGCTCGCGCGGAGCGAGGGCATCATCCCGGCGTTCGAGTCGGCGCACGCGATCGCCCACGCGCTGAAGCTCTCGGCGGAGGCAGCGCGGGAGGGGAGGGAGACGGTGCTCGTCGTGAACCTCTCCGGCCGCGGAGACAAGGACATGGAGCAGGCGCAGAGGCTGCTCGATCCCGGGAGGTCGACATGAAGCGGGAGACCATCAAGACGCGCTACGATGGCGCATTCGAGCAGCTCGCGAGGCGGAAGGAGGGGGCGTTCATCCCCTTCCTGATGCTCGGGGACCCTGATCTCGAGACGAGCGCGCGGCTGCTGCGCGCGGCGGTGGAGGGCGGCGCGGACGCGCTCGAGGTCGGCATCCCGTTCTCGGATCCGATCGCGGACGGGCCGACGATCCAGGCGGCCGCGGTGCGGGCGCTCGAGGCGGGGGTGCGGCCGGCCGACTGCATCGAGCTCCTCGCGAGGCTCCGGGCGGACGCGAAGGACGTGCCGATCGGCATCCTGACGTACGCGAACCTCGTGAAGCACCGCGATTTGAAGGGGTTCTACGCGTCGGTGGCCGCGGCCGGGGTCGACAGCGTGCTCGTCGCCGACGTGCCCGTGCGGGAGTCGGAGCCGTACGTGACGGCGGCGCGCGCGGTGGGCGTGGCGCCGGTGTTGATCGCGCCGCCCAACGCGCCGGAGGCGACGCTGCAGATGCTCGCGGAGCGGTGCTCCGGGTACACGTACTGCGTCGCGCGCAAGGGCGTGACCGGGGCCGACGAGCAGGTGCAGCTCGGCCACGGGGCGCTCTTCGAGACGCTGCGCCGGTTCGGCGCGCCGCCGCCCATCCTGGGGTTCGGGATCTCCAAGCCGGAGCACGTGCGCGCCGCCCTGGAGGCGGGGGCGGCGGGCGTCGTCAGCGGGTCCGCGGTCGTCCAGAGGGTCGCGGCGCACCTCGGGGATCCCGAGGCGACGGCGCGCGCCGTGACGGGCTTCGTCCGGGAGATGAAGGCGGCCACGGCGCGCTGAGCGTCAGGCGTGCGCGACGCCCGCCCCCTCGCGGGGGGAGGGGCCCGCAGGGGGCTCGCCTCCGGGGCTTGCGTTCCGGCGAGCCCCTGTCGTGGCTCGCCTCCACTCCAGCCCCTCCGGTGAGCCCCCTGCGGGCCCCTCCCCCCGCGAGGGGGCTCGACCTACATGCCGTCTTCGTGGGCGCCTGTCAGAAGAGGCCCACGGAGAAGTGGAGGGCGCCGGTGCCCTCTTGCAGTTCCTCGCGGGGGACCAGGTTGAAGCCGTAGTCGAGCGCCAGGGGGCCGATGGGGGTGTTCACCCGCAGGCCGGCGCCGAGCGCGTAGCGGAGCGTGCGCGGATCGAGGTTGACGTTCCTCGCCCTGACCCAGAGGTTGCCCGCGTCGAGGAAGAGACCGAGCTGCAGCAGATCGGTCAGCGGGACGCGCAGCTCCGCGCGCGGGTTCAGCACGACCGTGCCGCCGCGAGGGATGTCGTAGAGCTCGACGTTGCCCCCAGATCCCACGGCCCGTCGCGCCTCGTCCAGGCCGTCCTCGGGGTAGAGCGACTCGGCCAGGTGGGAGCGGAGCGAGTCGACGCCGCCCAGGAAGAACAGGCGGTCGGGGTAGGTCCCGCTCTCGGCGACGAGCGGCTGGATGTACCCGCCGGACAGGCTCAGCGCCAGGACGAGGCTCGGCCGCTCCGTGAACGGGATGTAACCCGACACGCGGCCGGTGAACCGCAGGAAATGGCTCTCGCGGAAGGCCGCGCCGGTGTCGTCCCGGTCGAAGGCGTCGACGTGCTCCACGCCGCCCGAGAGGAGGAAGCCCTCGGTCGCGGCGAAGGGGCTGTCCCGCGTGTCCCAGGACGCGTCGAGCCGCTGCGCCAGGGCGATCGTCTTGCCTTCCGGCATGCGGAGCTGGTTGAGGATGTCGCTCTTCTTCTCGCGGTCGGTGTCCTGGAAGAAGCCGACGTCGTTCAGCTCGGTCGACACCGCGAGCTGCGTCGTCACGGCGCGACGCGGCCGGTACGTGATCGCCGGGATGAGCGCCTGCTTCGTGAAGCCGAAGTCGAGCTGGTTGTCGCGCACGTCGATGCCCGAGAGCGACAGGCTGACGAGGGGGCCGAGGCCGATGTCCGGGAGCGTGATCGAGACGGTGTTGCGGCGCTCGAGCTGCAGGTCGCCGCTCAGGTTCTCGTAGTGGCGGCGCGCCGTGGCGTCCGGGATCATGAACTCGAACAGGTAGCTGAGCTGGATGCGCATCGTGAGGCCGATGGCCAGCCCGCCGATGTTGCGGTGCCCGTACTCGAAAGCGAAGCGGATGCCCTCGCCGGTGGAGAAGCCGATCTGCGGGTTGAGGTACTGCGGGAGCTGCTCGACCACGCTGATGATGACCCGCTTGTCCTTCTGCGGGACGTCCGGGTCCTCCAGCGCGATCGAGACGCTGGAGAAGGGGCCGAGCGTGGCGATGCGCTCCTCGCTGAGGCGCGCCTGCGACTGCCGGAACGGGGCGCCCTCGCGGAGCAGGACGCGGCGGAGGATCAGCCGCTCGTCGGTCCGGGTGGCCCCCTTGACGACGAGGCCCTTGACGGTCACCCGGTCGCGCTCGGCGATGATGAACCGCGCGCGGGCGCGCGTGCGGTCGGGCGACGGCTCGATGTCGGTGCGGACCTCGGCGAACGCGTACCCGAGGTCGCGGTACGCGTCGAGGATGCGCAGCCGCGCGGCGTCGAGGGCGAGCGTCGAGAGGGGCTGGCCCACCTCGAGATCGGCGATGGCGCCGAGCCAGCGCTCGCTGAACGGCGCGTCCTCCGCGCAGAAGCGACGGTCGCGCGCGTTCAGGTCGGCCTGGCCGCAGAAGCCCTTGTTGCCCTCGAACGCGAGATCGTAGAGCTGGGTCTGGGGGCCAGGGTGGACCGGGATGCGCAGCGTCACCTCGGGGGCGCACGTGATGTGCTTCGCCGGGTCGGGGCGGCACGTGAGCGCGGGCGGGACGGGTGGCTCGGGGAGGGGGAGGCCGAGCGCGTCGGTGCGGCACTGGGCCGTGACGCGCTCCTTGACCGGCTCCGGGAGGCAGGCGCCCTTCGGCGAGCGGCGCGCGCAGGTGGCGCGGAGCACGGAGACGGGGCCGACCACGGCGTTGAGGTAGCCCTTGCTGAAGTAGAGATCGCGCAGGTGCTTGAGGGCGCGATCGTACGTCTCCTGGACGTACGTCATCGCCGGGTTGAGCTCGATCGGCCTGGACCGGCCGCCGGCTCCCCGGGTCGGGCCGAAGAGGTCCGCGACGACGCGCGGGTCGGGGATCGAGAAGCCGTCGGCGCCGGGCAGGTCCTCCTCGAGAAAGCTCTCGATCTCCTGGCCGAGGTCGTCGGCGCTGAGCTCGCCCGTGAGGCAGGGGAAGACGCGCTTCGTGACGCGCACCTGCTCGTGCTCGCGGATGGTGAACATGAGGTAGCGGACCGGATCCGCCGGGGTGCCGCCGAGGGAGGGGGTGACCTCGGCGTCGAGGAAGCCGCGCTCGATGTAGAAGGAGCGGAGCCGATCGGCGAGATCGCCCGGCCGGGTCGCGGTCGCCTCGCCGAGCTCGAGCGCGGCCTCGAGGGCGTCGTCGTCGAAGGCGCGGTTGCCGTCGAAGGCGGGGACGATGCGCGAGCCGGGATCGAGGTAGACGTAGAGGTAGTTGTTCGGGCCGACCGCGAGCACGCGGTGGGAGACCTCGGCGTAGTGGAAGCCGTTGCGGCGGAGCAGGTCGGCCATCTCGCGGTCGGCCTCGGCGAAGGCGGGCTCGTCGATGCGGGCGCCGACGCCGAGGCGGTAGCGCTGCTTGAGCGCGCCGAGCTCCCGGTCGGCGCGCGGATCGACCACGAAGACGCGCTGGGAGACGGTGCGCGGGGCGCCGGCCTCGATGTCGAGGGCGAGGACGATCTGGGCGCCGTCGTCGGTGTCGACCGCGCGCACGGCGACCCGCGCCGCGGGGTAGCCGTGCTGCGCGTAGAAGGCGCGGATGCGGGGGGCGACCTCGGCGAGGCCGGGGGCGGTGATCTCACCGCCCTCGGAGACGCCGGCGGCTTCCAGGGTGTCCTGCCGGTCGAGGGCGCTGCCGGTGATCTGGATGGTCGCGATGCGCCGGCGCGGCAGGACGCTGATCCGGAGCACGGCGCCGTTCGCCACGAGGTGCGCCTCGGCCCACGCGCGGCCGAAGCGGCCGCTGCCGAGCAGCTCGCGCATGGCGCGGCGCGCGGCGTCGGCGCTGAGCGGCTCGCCGCGCTTGACGCGGGTGATCGGCGGGGGCGCGGCCAGCCAGCGATCGCCCTGGACGACGATTTCGATGTCGACGATCGGCTTGCCGGCGAGCGGGCCAAGGGCGATCGGCTCGCGGAGCGCGGGCACGTCGGTTGCTTCGGTCGGCGCAACCTGGGTGGGGGTCGGCGCAACCTGGGTGGGGGTGGCCGCAACCTGGGTGGGTCTGGCCGCAACCTGGGTGGGGTTGGTCCCAACCTGGGTGGGGTTGGCCGCAACCTGGGTGGGGTTGGCCGCAACCTGGGTGGGTCTGGCCGCAACCTGGGTCGGGTTGGTTCCAACCTGGGCGGGTCTGGCCGCAACCTGGGTGGGTCTGGCCGGGGTGGGTCTGGCCGCAACCTGGGTCGGGTTGGTTCCAACCTGGGTGGGTCTGGCCGCAACCTGGGTGGGGTTGGCCGCAACCTGGGTCGGGTTGGCCGGTCTGGCCTCCGCGCGCGCGGGGAGGGCGGAGGCGCCGAGCGGCGCGAGGCCGAGCAGCAGGGGGGCGAGGGCGTGGCGGAAGCGAGCCATCAGGCGCGGAGCGCCGGGGGACGGAAATAGAGCGAACCGGCGCCGGCTTGCACGAGGTGCGCAGCGTAGCCCGGTTGGGCGGCCATTTGGCAAGAGCCCGTCCGCGCGGCGCTCGCCCCAGGTGTTTCCACGCCTTCCCGCCTCTCCGCGAGCTCCCCCCGCGGACCGGTTCACCCCCGCGCTCGGGAGGCCGATGTGCGCGACGTGGGATCTCGGCGACCGAAGCTCGTGCTAGCGTCGCCGCCCGTGCGAGGCACAGGATGAAGGACCTGGCGATGCTGGTCGGCGCCGTGGCGCACGACTCCAAGGTGGTCACGCTGTGGGAGAGCCTGCGCGAGCACTTCCGCGAACATGGAATCCTGATTGATTTCGCGCTGTTCTCTACGTACGAGCGCCAGGTGGAGTCGCTGCTCCGCGGGCACATCGACGTCGCCTGGAACAGCGCCATCTCCCACGTGCGGGTGAAGCGGCAGACCGAGGGCCGCTCCCGCTCGCTGGCGATGCGCGAGATCGACCGCGACTTCCACAGCAAGCTCCTGGTCCGCCGCGACGCCGAGGTCGGGGCGCTGAGCGACCTCGAGGGCAAGCTGCTCGCCGTCGGGAGCGCCGACTCGGCCCACGCGCGCATCCTGCCGCTCCACTTCCTCCGGCAGGCGGGCGTGGCGGTCGACAAGATCCAGCTTTTGCCGTTCGAGGTGGACCTCGGCAAGCACGGGGACACCGCGACCAGCGAGGTCCAGGCGCTCGCCGCCCTGCACGAGGGCAAGGCGCAGGCCGCGGCGGTCGGGGGCGCGGTGTGGCACGCCGAGCAGGCGAACGGCCACATCGACCTCCGCCGCGTCGATGTGCTCTGGACCACGCCGGCTTACGACTTCGCGATGTTCGACGCGCTGCCGACGCTGTCCGAGGCGAAGGCCGAGGCGTTCCAGCGCGCGCTGCTCGGCATGACGTGGAAGAACCCGAAGCACCGGCGCATCTTCGAGATGATGGGCCACAAGCAGTGGGTCTCGGGCCGCGACGACCGCTACGGCGCCCTCGACGCGGCGCTCGCGGCCGCCTCCTGAGCCCCGGCGGGCCCCGCCGTTGCCGGGCGCCCGCTACTCGAACTCGAGGCGCCACCGCAGATCGGCGCCCACGTTGCCGAGCGGCGAGCTCGCCGCGTCGTTCGCGTTGTCGTAGGACCCCTGCACGCTCATGCGATCGCTGAGCTTCACCTCCACGCCCGCGCGCACCTGGCTGCCCTGAGAGAGCCCCGTCGTCACGTTGGCGCGGACCGCGTCGGTGATGCGCTTGCCGAGCGTCACCGTCGGCTCCGGCGCGCCGGTCTTCGACGAGTAGCCGGTGCCGAAGCGGAACTCGTCGATGATGGGCACGATGGTCTTCACCGCCTTGTCGGCGCCCGTCAGCGACGACAGCGCCTCGAGCCCCACGGTCTCGCCGATCGACGACATGAGGCCCTGGTTGAGCTCGGCGCGCGTCACGCCGAGCGTCAGGAGCAGGACGATGTCCTCCTGGCTGAGCGGGGGATCGCTCGTCAGGTTGAGCCGGAGGTTCTCGGCGTCGCCCTGCGCGTGCAGCTTGATGCGCCAGTGCCCGCCGGTGCTCGCGCTGGCGCTCAGGCCGGCGCTCGCGGGCTCGGCGCCCGGGTCCGCCGCCGCGGCGCTGCTCGATGACGTGTAGCGGCGGTACTCGCTCTCGGCGCGCACGTCGACCTTCGGGGCGATGCGGAACGGGTCGTCGAAGCGGACGAAGCCCTCCCGCACCTCGAACTCCGTGCTCCGCAGCATGAGCTTCGACGCGGGCAGGATCCGCAGCGTGCCGAGCGCGCCGAAGCGCTGGTTCGTGCCCGCCAGCTCGAGCCCGCCGGGCGAGACCTCCAGCCGCATGTCCGCCAGGTTGTTGGAGAAGCGCAGCGGGTTCGGCGACACCACCGTGACCTCGAACCGGACCAGGTCGGCCGCGGGATCGTACGTCTGCACCGACGTCCGCTGGCGACCCGTCAGGTCGCCGAGGTCGACGCTCATGACGATCGGGCGCGTGTAGTTGAACGACGTGAGCGTGATCCTGCCCGTGACGCTCGGGAGGTTCCGCTCCCCCATCCCGTCGTCCTCGATCCCGGGCTGGAAGGTCGCCGTGAGGTTGGCGTTCGCGGTGAGGTTCACCCCGTCCGCGATCGGCAGCTTCACGCCGGTCGCGAGGATCGAGGCCGTGGCCGTGCCGAGCGAGAGGCCGCGCACCGGCATGCGCCCCGACGCGGTCACCCGGCCCGAGCCGACCGTCGCCTCCGCCCGCGTCAGGCGCACCATGTCGCCGCCGAGCTCGATCTCCGCCTCGACGTCGTCGAGCGAGACCGGCAGGCCCACGAGGTCGAGCTCGCCCTCCTTGAGCGTCGCCGAGCCTGTGTAGCGCAGCCCCGACAGCGGCCCGGTCACCTGGACCGCGGCCTCCACCTTGCCGCGCGCGCGCATGTCCGCGCCGACCTGCGACACGTCCGTCGGGCTGAGCCGCAGCGCGACGTCGAGGTCGGGCGCCGTGAGCGCCTTCTTGACCGCGCCGGAGGCGGTGAACCTCGCGGACAGGCCCGAGGCGGCGCCCTCGAAGCGGAGCTCCGGGAGCGTCACCGCGTTGTCCGCGAGGCGGATCGGCCCGCTCGGGCTCGCGAGCCGGAGCTGCTTGCCCTGCCGCTCCAGCTCGAGCTCCGCGATGGCCAGCGTGAGGGCCGCCTGCCGGGGATCGGCCATCGGGAGCCGCTCGACGTCGAGCGTCGCCGTGAGCTTGCCCTTCGGCGGCGCCGCCGCGAACGGGACGCCGGGGATCAGGTTCGCGAGGGTGCCGAGGTCGAGCGCGTGGATGCGCACCCGGCCGTCCACGATCTTGCGCCGCTGGCGCGTGGTGCGGAGCCCCTCGAGCGCGATCTGCCCGCCGAACAGCGAGCCGTTCGCCACGAACGACCCGTCCGGCAGGTCGCGCTCGAACTCCGCCGGATCGAACGGCGCGCCCTGCGGGTTGCCGCACCGGGTCGTGCCGAGGACCCTCGGCGGCTTGCCCTCGGGCAGGATCGCGACCTCGACCCGCGACGGGGGCAGGCTCGCGTTGTGGATGCGGATGCGCGAGACGTGGACGTCCGCCACGCCCGCCATCCGGCTCACCGTGCCGCCGAGGCTCGCGACGCCCGACACCGAGCCGTCGAACAGCGGGCCCGCCGGCCCCAGCGCGTCGAGCCGCCGGAGCGGGATGCCGCTCGCGATCACGCTCCCCTTCAGCGCGCCGCCGTGGCGCACGGACACGGACGCCAGCACCGAGCCGGTCCCCTTGCGCAGCGACGCCGAGCGGACGTCGAGCTGCATGCCGTCGGCGCCGGCGGTCTGGTCGTCCCACACGAAGTCGACGTCGACGTCGCCCTCGTCGAACCGCTCCTCGAGCAGCTCGATGTCGTCGAGCCGCATCCCGGCCTGCACGGACAGGTAGCCCCCGCCGCACCGGTCCTTCGGGCCGCCGAGCGCGAAGTGGGCCCGCGCCGTCCCGCTCGCGACCGCCTTGTAGCCGGCGAACCGCGGGTCCTTGTCGAGGCGGAGGATCTCGAGCAGGTCGCGCGCGGCGAGGTGCGGCGCCTCGCGTGTGTCGACGGTCGCGTCCACGACGACGACCCCCGCCGCGCTGTCGAGCGAGCCGCCCCTGGCCAGGCTGTTCGACGGGTCGAAGTCGATCTTGATCGACGGGACCCGGGCCCGGCTCGCGCCGTGCCGCACCCGCGCGTTCTCGAGCGAGAGCAGGAGCGGCTCGAACGCGACCTTCGACGGCTCCACGTCGCCGATCGGGAACCCCGCGAACACGAACTTCTCGATGCCGACCTCGCCGGTGAGCTTCGGGTGCGCGTACGGGCCGCGCAGCGTCGCCCTCAGCGTGGCGACGCCGGCGAGCTCGAGCGCGCTGAGCGGCGAGATCTCCGCGAGATCCACCCGCGAGCCCGCATAGACGTCGACCCCGAGCTGGTCGTTGAAGCCGAGCGAGACGCTGGTCTCGATGTGCGAGCTCGGCGTGTCGATCTCGAAGCCCGAGAGCACGACCGCGGTCGGCCGCACCTGGAACTTGCCGCGCACCGTGCCCTCCCGGACGCCCATCATGCGCTGGCGGGCGGGGTCATGGGTGGGGCGATCGAAGATCTCGAAGCCGCGCGTGTCGACCTCGAGCGGCCCCTCGAGGTCGAGCGGGACCAGCGTGCCGCCGAAGCGCGCGAAGCGGCCCTCGCGCAGCGTCCACGCGACGTGGGCCCGGGGGTGCACGGCGAGGTCGCGGAGCAGGCCGGGCAGCTCGACGCCGAGGACGTCGATCGGCCCCGCCTGGAGCGGCAGGCCCTCCTCGAACGGCCTGAGCTCCGCCGTGGAGATCTTCAGCTTGCCGTCGGCCCAGGCGACGTCGGCGTTCGCGAGCCGCACGGCGTCGGGGGTCGTCGAGATCTCGCCCGAGAGCCGCGTGACGAAGACCCGGCCGTCGAGGCCCGGCTGGTCGAGGACGACGGTGCCCTGGCTGCGGGGGAGCGCGAGGCCGAGCGGGGCGGCCGCGGCGTCGTAGTCGGCCTCGACGTCGAGCGAGACCGAGCCGGACGCGGGCGGCAGATCCACGAAGCGGTGCACGACCGGCACCGGCAGGCGCGCGCGCACGCGGCCGCTGAGCCGGGAGGGCATGCCGCCGCCCAGGCCGACGGCGCGGAGGGCGCCGAGCTCGAGCTGCACCCGCCGCCAGTCGCCGTCGGGGAGCGCGCACGGCGGCGCGGTGCCCGGATCCGGGTCGAAGTCGGCGGCGCCCTCCAGCGTCAGCCGGCGGACGAGCGCGCGGTCGGGCTCCAGGCGGACGCGCGTGTCGAAGCGGCAGACGACGTCCTCGTCGACGCTGTCCTCCTCGGCCTCGCGGCCGGGCGTGGGGTGGGTGTGGACCACCGAGATGAAGCCGGCGCGCATCGCGAGCTCGAAGGCGTCGGACGGCTCGGAGGAGACGTCGACGTCGACCTCGCGCGCCTGGACGCGGACGTTGTCGATCGTCAGATCGAGCCACGCATCGGTGATGGCCACCGAGGAGAGCGGCGCGCGCTCGATCGTGCCGCCGCCGCCCTCGCCGGGGGTGGGCAGGGCGAGGTTCCTGAGCTCGCCGTCCTTCACCACCGCGCGGACGCGGGGGCCGAGGATCTCGACGTCTCCGGCGTCGAGGTGCCCGGCGAGCAGCGAGAAGAGGCGCGGGCGGATCGCGACGCGCTCGAGCTCGAGGAACGGCGCGCCGCCGTCCGAGGACTCGACGACGAGGCGGTTCAGGGCGACCATCAGGGGCCAGGCCTGCACGCGCACCTGGTAATGCGCCGTGATGCCGAGCTCGCGCTGGAGCAGCGCGGCGGTCTCGCGCGCCGCCCACGCGCGCACCGGCGCGGTCCGCACGAGGAGGCCGAGCGCGAGCGGGATCGCCCCGATCACCGCGAAGACGACGCACACGACGCGCACGACGAGGCGCCCGAAGTCGCCGCGGGCCCGCGGCGGCGCGCCCTTTCTCCTCGTGCCGTGCATCGGGGCGAAGCTTAGCTGATGCGCGGGCGAGCGCTTACGTGGGCGGGGTAATCCCGTTCACGGAAAATTCGCCCTGTCGTGGACCCCGCGCGGGACGACCTGGCGGCGGTCGCGGGACGTCAGCCCTCGGTGAGCTTGCGGTAGCGGATCTTGCGGGGCTCGGCCGCGTCGGCGCCGAGGCGGCGCTTCAGGTCGGCCTCGTAGTCGGCGTAGTTGCCCTCGAACCAGACCACCTTGCTGTCGCCCTCGAAGGAGAGGATGTGGGTCGCGATCCGGTCGAGGAACCACCGATCGTGGCTGATGACCACGGCGCAGCCGGCGAAGTCGAGCAGCGCCTCCTCGAGGGAGCGGAGCGTGTCGACGTCGAGGTCGTTGGTGGGCTCGTCGAGCAGGAGCACGTTGCCGCCGCGCCGGAGCAGCTTGGCGAGGTGCAGGCGGTTGCGCTCGCCGCCGGAGAGGTCCTTGACCTTCTTCTGCTGGTCGCTCCCGGCGAAGTTGAAGCTCGCGACGTAGGCGCGCGAGCTCACCTCGCGCTTGCCGACGAGCAGCCGGTCCTCGCCGCCCGAGATCTCCTGCCAGACCGAGTGGTTCGGATTGAGCGCGTCGCGCGACTGGTCGACGTACGCGAGCTCCACGGTCTCGCCGATGCGGAGCGCGCCCGCGTCGGGCTGCTCCAGGCCCATGATCATGCGGAAGAGCGTGGTCTTGCCGGCGCCGTTCGGGCCGATCACGCCGACGATGCCGCCGCGCGGGAGCGAGAAGCTGAGGTCGTCGATGAGCATGCGATCGCCGAAGCCCTTGCGGAGGTGCTCGGCCTCGACGACCACGTTGCCGAGCCGCTTGCCGGCGGGGATGTGGATCTCGGTCTCCTCGACCTTCTTCGACTTGTCCTCGGCGAGCAGCGACTCGTAGGCGGCGAGGCGGGCCTTGCTCTTGGCCTGGCGCGCGCGGGGGGCCATGCGCACCCACTCGAGCTCGCGCTCGAGCGTGCGCTTGCGCGCGCTCTCCTGCTTCTGCTCGAGCTCGAGGCGCTTCTTCTTCTGCTCGAGCCAGCCCGAGTAGTTGCCCTCGTACGGGATGCCGTTGCCCCGGTCGAGCTCCAGGATCCAGCCGGCCACGTTGTCGAGGAAGTAGCGGTCGTGGGTGACGGCGACGACGGTGCCGGCGTACTCGTGGAGGAAGCGCTCGAGCCACGCGACGCTCTCGGCGTCGAGGTGGTTGGTGGGCTCGTCGAGGAGCAAGAGGTCCGGCTTCTCCAGGAGCAGCCGGCAGAGGGCGACGCGCCGGCGCTCGCCGCCGGAGAGCTTGGCGACGTCGGCGTCGGGCGGGGGGAGGCGGAGCGCGTCCATGGCGCGCTCGACGACGCGGTCGATCTCCCAGCCGTTCGCGGCGTCGATCTTGTCCTGGAGCGCGGCGTACTCCTCGAGGAGCGCCTCCATGTCGGGCGGCGACTCGCCGAGCTTCTGGCCGATCTCCTCGAAGCGCTGGACGAGCGAGCGGACCTCGTGCACGCCCATCTCGACGTGCTCCTGCACGGTCTTGCCGGCCTCGAGCTGCGGCTCCTGCGCGAGGTAGCCGATGCGGATGCCGTCGGCGGGCCTGGCCTCGCCGAGGTACTCCTTGTCGACGCCGGCCATGATGCGGAGCAGGGTGCTCTTGCCGGAGCCGTTGATGCCGAGGACGCCGATCTTCGCGCCCGGGTAGAAGGAGAGCCACAGGCCCTTGAGCACCTCCTTGTTGGGGGGGTGCACCTTCCGGACATCCTGCATCGTGAAGATGAATTGAGGCGCCACGATCTCTCCTGCGTGTGCGGCCCGGCGCGGGGGGGAGGGGCGCGCCGCCCGGTCTTCCGGCGCGGCGGCCCGGCCGCTTGCGGGCATCGGGGAGACCGGCCTATGCGAGATTGCGGGCTGCCGGTCAAGAGGGGTCGACGGGTCACGCGGGGCGGGTCACGCGGGACGGGTCACGCGGGGCGGCGGCTGCGCCCGAACGCCTGGCGGAGGGTGGCGAGGTCGTCCCGGCCGAGCTCGCGCGTCGCGACGAGCAGGGCGATGTAGACGAGGCCGACGAGGAGCGCCTCGCCGAGCACGGCGATCTTGCCGAGCCACGGGAGCTGGGCGCCGAGGGCGATCGCGGCGGCCATGGCGGCGAGGACGCGGAGCGCCGTGCGGGCGGCGACGAAGCCGCCGGCCACGCGGTGGAGCAGGGCGCCGGCAACGATCGCGGCCGTGGCGAGCGCGAGCGAGGTGGCGACGGCCGAGCTCACCAGCATGTCCGTGCCGAAGGGGGCGCGCGGGACCGCGAGGGAGCAGCCGAGCGCGACGAGGGCGACGGTGGAGGCGGTGAGGGCGGCGGCGACGCGCTCGCGGCGGAGGCTGGTGAGCGCGGCCGAGGCGACGCCGAGGACGGCGAACGCGCCCATGCCGAGGGAGAGGACGCGGAGGGCGCCGCCGCCGCGGCTCCAGATCTCGACCGGGAAGGCGAAGCGCAGCACGTGCGGGGCGAGGCCGGAGATGGGGGCGACGAGGAGGCCGGTGAGCAGGAACGAGAGGCGGACGCCGGTCATGGTGTAGCGGCGGACCGCGGCGCGATCGCCCTCGGCGTGCGCGCGGGCGAGCATGGGGAAGAGGATGAAGGTGATGGAGAAGAGGAGCTGGTAGGGGAGGAACGCGAAGAGCTGCGCGCCGCGGTAGACGCCGATGAGGTCGTCGGCGGCCTTCTGGCCGAGCGCGAGGGCGTCGGTGGCCTGGCCGAGGAAGCGGCGCAGGAGGAAGAAGTCGGTCTGGAGGAGGAAGTTCAGGAAGGTCTGCGAGACGGCGAGCGGCAGGAGGAAGACGAGGTGCTCGCGGGGGGTGGGGCCGGCGCTGCCGCGCCGGCCGAGGCCGGTGCGGGAGAGGGCGAGCGGGACGATGATGCCGGCCGCGGCGACGAAGCCGGCGATGGCGCCGAGGACGCCGCTCTGGCCGGCGCGGAGGAAGAGGATGGCGCCGGCGGCGATGGACGCGGTGCGGAGCGCGCCGTAGGCGATGTCGAAGCCGGCCTGGGTGAGGAAGCGGCGCTGGCCGTTGAGGGCGCCGACGAGCGGGGCGTAGAGGCCGTAGAGCAGGACGACGGCGGCGGCGAGGCGGAGCGGGGTCGCGATGTGCGGCGCGGCGGAGAAGGAGGCGATGGAGCCGGCGAGCAGGGCGAAGCCGGCGGAGACGACGACGGCGAGCACGGCGTGCAGGGCGAGGGTGCGGCGGAAGGCCTCGGCGACGTCGCGCTCGGCGACGCTGGAGACGGCGCGCGAGACGCCCTGGATGCCCGTGGCGACGATGACGTTGTTGACGACGCCGACGCCCGCGAGGACGACCGAGACCTCGCCGTAGCCGTCGACGCCGAGCAGCCGGGGGAGGATGAGCTGCTGGACGAAGCCGAAGAGGATGAACGAGACCTTGGCGAAGGCGATGGCGAGGCCGCCGCGGCCGGCGGAGCGGGCGGCGGTGGGGCCGGCGGGGGAGGGGGCCGGGGTGGGGGGAGAGGGAGCCGGGGAGGGCTGCGAGGGATCCACGGGGGCCGAGGCGGCCGGGGAAGCCGGGGCGTCCGGCGGCTGCGGCGGGAGGGGCACGGCGGTGCGCTGCACGGCGGCGTTCTCGCAGAAGCACGCCGGGCGGGCAATCTCGCGCGCAGCGGGCGAGCGGGGCGCGAGAGGCGGGCGTGCGGCACGCGGAAGGCGGGCGGGCTCACCGGCATGAAGGAAGATCGGGACGGCGTGCGGATTCGCTTGACGGGAAAGTCTCGCCGACTATTCTCGCGCCCGTCTCCGACGCATTCCAGCTTAGCTCAGTTGGTAGAGCAGGCGGCTGTTAACCGCCGGGTCGCTGGTTCGAGTCCAGCAGCTGGAGCCATTCTTCTCTTGTCGCGAAGTTCAGGCGAGAGCCAGTCAACAGGAGCCCCCGAGGAGAGATCCTAGGGGGCTTCGCTGCTTCTGCGCAGAATCTGGGGCCGTCACGCGCGCCGCGCGTGATGACGCGGCACGCAGGGCAGAGAGCGCGCCATCGCGATCATCTCGCCCGCGGTGGACAGCTTCTCGCCTCTCTCTCGGCATCCGCCGGGGAGAGAGGCGCTGAGGTCGATTGACCGGGGCTACTCAACATGAGCCGCGAGCGCGCGGGGCTCGCGGGTGCATGGAAAGCGAGCGGCACTGATGACGATCCACCTGCTGACCGGGGGCTCAGGCGTCGCTCTCGCCCTCGTCGTCCTCATCCTCGTCGTCCGCGGCGATCGGCAACGCCTCGGTGGGGGCCTTGCCCATGGCCCGCTCCACGAGCCCGAGGAGCGCGGCTTTGCGGGCTGCATAGAAGGCCTCGAACGAGTCGGCGCGCAGCAGCGCGGGAGCGATGACGTGGCTCTTCAGGATGGCGTCCATCGCGGCGTCGTCGAGCTGCACCTGCGCGTGGGACTGGATCTGCGCCAGGTACAGCGAGGGCGCCCGGCCGCCGATCATCCTGTTCGCCTTGTATGAGATGGCCGTCTTGTTGACGATCGCGTTGAAGATGCGCGGCGGGATGCCGCGCTCCTCACACCACTTCTTCGGGAAGATGTGGTGGATGTCCAGCTTCACATCATCAAGGTCGAGATCGACCATCCGCGCCTTCCAGAAGAAGTCACAGGCCCCCTCGCGCTGGAGCAGCACGTACAAGCCGCGGTAGGCCGCGCTCGTGCGCGAGCGGAGGGTATCGAGTCGGTTCGGGTTGAACCCCGCGGCCTGGACCGTCGCGGGCTCGGGCGCCGACGCGTCTTCGATCCACGCCATTAGCTGCTGGACATCGAGCGCGATGCGGGTCTCCACCGCCCCGCCGTACAGCTCGCCCAAGACGCCGCACCAGAACCAGCGTGCGAGCTTCGCCTTGATCTGTGGCTCGAGCCATCGCTCGCCGAGGCGCGCGAGCACGGCCGCGAGCGGCGTGAGCTGCGTGCGGTACGGGAGGAACTTCGGGTGATGAAACCCTTCGCTGCGAAGGAAACGCTCGGCCTGCTCGAAGCCCTTGGTCAGTAGCTCCGACCACTTCTGGTAGGCGGCGAGCGGCATCTCGAGGATGTGCTCACGCTTGGCCGTGACGCCGGTCGCTTCCTTGGCTGAACGTCCTGCTGCGAGGTCCTCGGCACGGCGCTCGGAGGAGTGCAGGAGCGACACGCCCTGAAGGAAGTCCGTCGGCTGGAGGTCGCGCAGAAGCGGCCGCTTGCTGAGACGAGCATGCCGGCCCGCGTGACCGCGGACGCCGAACCAGTCGTCGCGAAGGTTGAACCCATCGGCAGCCCACGTCGCCGTGACGAGCTCGAAGACCGAGAGCGGAACGCCCCCGGTGTTCACCTTCTCGAACACCAGGCAGACCGCTTCCTTCGAGGTCTCCTTCTTCAGGCTGATGACCGGCAGCATGTAGCTGCGGAACGGTTCGACCACCTGGCGCCGGAACTTCATGAAGCGGACGAGCCTCTCTGGAGCCTTCTCCGAGAGGAGCTGCTCCCAGTCGTCCGAGTTCAGGATCTGGCTACACGGGAAGTGGAACGCCTCGAGCTCCTTCTCACGGGTGCTCAGGTCGAGGTCGATCTTGCGCCCGAACTCACTTCGCAGGGTCCGCTGCTCGTCGACGGCAACGATCGCCTCCGCCAGGGACTCAGGGCCCTCGAGCGCCTTCTCGATGTTGAAATAGTAGTGAAGGCGGAGTTCCTTCTTCTTCGCGTCGCGCGTCGCAACTGGCTTGTCGAGCTTCAGGACCTGGGTGAGCGAGGTGAGGCGTTGCTGCCCGTCGAGGATCAGCTCTTCGGCGAGGCGCGCGGATTTGGGCGGCAGCTCGACGCCTTCGACCGGACGGACCTGGAACCGGGTTTCGCCCCCGGTCTCGAGGAGCATCACCGCGCCGATCGGGAAGGAGCGCGCGATGGAGACGAGCAGGGACCGAATGTGCTCGTCATCCCACACCCACCCCCGTTGGAAGTCGGGCAGCTGCAGCTTGCCCTCCACCACCCTGGAAAGGAGCACGCTGAGCTGGGTCTTGGTCGAGTCGAACGTGGACATGAGCACCGATGGCGGACGGCCGCGCCGCGAGGGCTCGAGAATACCCCAGGAACCAGTCGGAGTACACTGACGACGCCCGCAGCCGCGTGTACCTCGAGCTCGCCGACGCGACGCCGGCCGACTCCGTGCGCGGGGTGGCGCTCCTCAAGAAGGTGGTGGGCTGAAGCTCGCGGGCCCCCACGCGCCCCCCGGTGACGAACCTGTGGGGTAGAATGGCCTGATGTCGACGCCAATCATCGCCAACGAGATCGAGCGCTACGTTCGCACCGGCGACGCCGATATGGATGCTTGGGCGTGGCCAGGTGACTTCATGGAGCGCGGCCGCCGCCAGCACGCCGACCTTCGCGGCGCGCTCGTCGAGGAGGTCCGTCGGCTGGCGAAGGGGCGCTCGCACGAGCCGGTGCCCGCAAACGTCGGCGTCGAGTTCACGCGCGCCAAGGTGGAACCGATGGTGCGCGGGCTCTTCGCGCGCGCCGAGCAGGACGTCGTGCTCGCGACGTTCGAGAAGTCCGTCGTCTACGTCACGAGCGACACCATCGAGCCGATCATCCTGAATCACAGGTGGGATCGCTCCGCGTGGGACATCGCGAACCTGTACCTCCTCAGTGTCGGCGCGAAGCTGCTCGGCAAGAAGGCCGCGCGCATCGTCGGGCTGAGCGAGGAGACGACCTGCTATGTCTCTCCGGAGTACTTCGCCGAGGACGATCCGTTCGCCGACTTCATCGTCCACGAGGCCGCGCACATCTTCCACAACTGCAAGCGGCGCACGATCGGGCTCCGCGAGACGCGCAGGAAGGAGTGGCTGCTCGACATCGAGTTCGGGCAGCGCGAGACGTTCGCCTACTCGTGCGAGGCCTACGCCAGCATCGCCGCGCGCGCGAAGAGCCCCGCCGAGCGCCGGGCGCTGGCGGCCGAGTACGGCTCGAAGCGGCGGATCTCGGAGGAGCGCGTGGACCCGGCCGAGGTGGCGAGCATCGTCGCGGAGGCGGCGAGCGCGAGGAACGGCTGGAAGGTGATCCTGGCGCGGTGCGCGCCGACCAGGAAGCCGCGCTCGGCGCTGCAACTCGCGCGCGAGATGATCGCCGCTTCGGACCGTAGCGCGTCTGCAGATGCCCTGCGCTCACGCAAATCTGGTTATCGCCGCCCCTGAAGTCCACAACGAGATCCTGTTCCTCGAGCTGCCCCAGGCCCCAGCCGATCAGCGAGCGCGGCCTGCGTGAGATGCGGCTCGGGACCACGGATTGGCAGGAGTCGCGTCAGCGACGGGAGGGGCTGAATGTGGGGCTGCCGGCCGGGCCGGAAACGCACGATTCCTTGACTTCGGGAGCAGAATCCTGTAGCCGCTGCGCGCTTTCGATGGCTCCGGTCGGGGGCTCGGGGTACAAAGTAAGGACGTCGTGGCCACCGCGGACCAGGTCAAAGCGCTCATCCGAAGCCACGCCGATGGCGACGACACGCGCTTCTACGCGATCGCCATGCAGGTGGCGGCGCAGGCGGCGCGGAGCGGCCACGGCAAGTTCGCGCAGGAGCTGCGCGAGCTCGTCGACCAGGTGAAGGCGCGCGCGAAGGCGACCGAGCCCGTCCGGGGGCCGAAGCCCGTCCCGCTCGCGCAGCCCCGAGGCGAGCTCGCCGGCCTCCTCACGGTTAGCTACCCGAAGACGCGTGTGCGCGACATGGCGCTGCCCGCCGCGCTCCGCACGCGCCTCGACCGGGTGCTCACCGAGCAGCGTGAACGCGACCGTCTCCGCCAGCATGGCTTCTCGCCCATGCGGAAGCTCCTCCTCGTTGGGCCACCCGGAACCGGCAAGACGATGACCGCGGCGGCGCTCGCGGGGGAGCTTGGCTTGCCGCTCTTCAGCATCCAGCTCGACGGGCTCATCACGAAGTACATGGGCGAGACGGCCGCGAAGCTGCGCGTGGTCTTCGACGCAATCCAGGCCACGCGCGGCGTGTACCTGTTCGACGAGTTCGATGCCCTGGGTGGCGAGCGCGGCAGCAAGAACGACGTCGGCGAGATCCGCCGGGTGCTGAACTCGTTCCTGCAGTTCCTCGAGCAGGACGACTCGGACAGCCTCGTGCTGGGGGCGACGAACCACGTCGGTCTGCTCGACCGCGCGCTCTTCCGTCGCTTCGATGCCGTGCTCGAGTACGCCCTTCCCACGCAGGAGATCGCGACGCGCGTGATGCGCGGTCGCCTCGCGCTCCTCGACACGAGCAGCGTCGACTGGAGCGCCGCGGCTCACGCCGCCGACGGGCTGAGCCACGCCGAGATCGCGATGGCGTGCGAGCAGGCCGCGAAGAACGCCATCCTCGACCACTCCACGACCGTGCGCGACGCGGAGCTCGTGGCCGCGCTCGAGGAGCGACGCAACACGCACGCGTAGCGGGCACCGGGGGGACTGACGCGTGGCCGCTCCTCGCAACCGCAAGCACATCCTCGTACCCGGTCATCCGTCGACGGAGGCCTACAAGCCTCACCCTCGGAGGATCGAGGCGACCAGGCCTGCGCCACCCGCGAGCCGCACCAGGCACGGCAAGGCGCTCGCTCGCGCGCTGAAGACCGCCGTCGCGGAGGCCGACCAGCGCCGCCGGGACGCGGGCACCGCGGTGCACGGCGCCGAGCCGGGCCTCTACGTGCAGTTCGAGAGCCAGCCGGGCGCCCCGCTCCAACTGAGCGCGCTCGAGGATGCTCGGCAGGGCATCGAGCTCGTTGCCGTGAGCCACACCAAGACGGACGAGCCCGAGCCGCGCCGCATCGAGCGGGCCACGGTGTTCGTGCCCGACGGGAAGGTGAAGCACTTCCTCCAGCGCTTCGAGAGCTACGCGAAGACAGCTCCCAAGAAGAAGGGCGAGCGCCGGCACGAGGACATGCTCGACCCGGTGGCGACACTGCGGCTCGCGACGCTGCGCGGGCTGTGGACGGACGCGGTCGAGGCCTATCCCGACGAGCATGAGGTCATCTGGTGGGAGGTGTGGCTTCGCCGGCAGGATGGCGACGAACTCGCGCGCCTGCTCGAGTTCGCTGGGCTGAAGCGACTCGACGTTACGCCCCGCCGCCTCCAGTTCGACGACCGCATCGTCACGCTGTTGCGCGCCTCACCGTCGCAGCTCGCGGCCTCCGTGGACGTGCTGAACGACCTCGCCGAGGTGCGGAAGGCCAAGGAGACGGCGACGGTCTTCGTCGACATGGGCCCGGACGAGCAAGGCGACTGGGTGAAGGAGCTCGTCGCGCGAACGACGCCGCCCCCCTCGGACGCGCCAGCGGTGTGTGTCCTCGACACCGGTGTGAACCGCGGGCACCCGTTGATCGAGCCAGCGCTCGATGCCGCGGATTGCCAGGCCTGCGACCCGTCCTGGGCTACCCACGACCACGACGGCCACGGCACCGAGATGGCGGGGCTCGCTCTCTACGGCGATCTCACGCCGGTGCTCGCTGGCTCGGCGCCGCTGCCGCTCCGGCATCGCCTCGAGTCGGTGAAGATCCTGCCGCCGAACGGCCAGAACCCGCCCGAGCTCTACGGCGCCGTCACCGCGGAGGCAGCGAGCCGCGCCGAGATCCAGGCGCCTTTGCGGAGCCGCTGTTTCTCGATGGCGATCGCTGCCACCGACGAGCGCGATCGAGGCCAGCCCACCTCCTGGTCCGCCGCCGTCGACGCGCTCGCGGCGGGCCGCGCGTTCGACGCGAGCACGCGCGGGCTCGTCTACCTCGACGGCGGCGACGAGGCTGCTCGTCGGTTGTTCGTGCTGTGCGCGGGCAATGTCGATGCGAACGCTCTCCAGCCGACGCACCTCGACCGGAGCGACACTGACCCGATCCACGATCCGGGGCAAGCCTGGAACGCGCTCACCGTCGGCGCCTTTACCGAGATGGCCGTCATCGCGGACCCGAGGTGGTCGAGCTGGCAGCCGGTGGCCCGACCGGGGGACCTCTCGCCCTGGAGCACGACGGGTGTCACGTTCGCCGAGGCGTGGCCCATCAAGCCCGATGTCGTCTTCGAGGGTGGCAACGTCGTGACGAACGCCAAGGGCGAGGTCGACTTTCCTTGCCCCGACCTCAGCCTGCTCTCGACGCACTACCGGCCCTCCGAGAGGTCCTTCGTCCTGAGCTGGGCGACGAGCGCGGCGACCGCACAGGCTGCCCGCATGGCCGCGATGATCGCCGCCGAGTACCCGACGCTGTGGCCCGAAGCGGTGCGCGCGCTCGTCGTGCACGCGGCCGAGTGGACGCCGGCGATGCAAGCGCACCTGCGCGGTGCGAGCGGCAAGCGGGAGCGAGCGAGACTCGTTCGGCGCTACGGCTTCGGCGTGCCCCGCCTCGAGCGTGCGCTTCGTAGCGCGAGCGACGCGCTCACCCTCATCGCCCAGGCCCGCATCTGCCCGTTCGTGCCGAAGCCCAGCAAGCCCAACGAGCGGCAGATGGGTGACATCCACTTCTTCGAGCTGCCCTGGCCGCGCGAGGTCCTCCAGGGCCTCGGCGAGACGGCGGTGCGGCTGCGCGTCACGCTCTCCTACTTCATCGAGCCGAACCCGGGGCGCCGCGGCTGGAAGAGACGCCACCGCTACGCGTCGCACGGCCTGCGCTTCGAGGTGAAGGGCCCGACCGAGTCGATGGACGAGTTCCGCAAGCGCCTCAACCATAAGGCGCTCGAAGAGGACGAGGAGAAACCCACGACTGGAGGCGACTCCTCCGAGTGGTACCTCGGCGAGCAGGCTCGCAATCGCGGCTCGATCCACTCGGACGTCCTCTCCGGCTTCGCCGCCGACCTCGCGGAGCGCGGCGTCGTCGCGGTCTACCCTGTGAGCGGCTGGTGGAAGGACCAGCCCAGGCGCGATCGGAGCCACCTGGGCGCGCGGTACGCGCTGGTCGTGAGCATCGAGACACCGGGCGTCGAGACCGACATCTGGACGCCCGTGGCCCAGCAGGTCGGCGCGCTGGTCGAGATCGCGGGCTGACGGCGTATTCGGCGCTCCTCGGCTCTTGTAGGCAGAGTCCGCTTCCTGCATTCTTCCTCTCGTCGACGACGAGCAGGGCGCGGGGGCGCGCCCAGTAGCTGGGGCGAGATCGCGGTAGCGCTCGCGCGGCCAGCAGGGCATCACGCGGATGACGTCGGCCAGGTAGGCCTCGGGGTCGAGACCGTGGAGCTTGCAGCTCGCCACGAGCGAGGAGAGGTTGGCGGCGGCAGAGGCGTGGTCGTCGCTGCCAAAGAAGAGCCAGGACTTCAGCCCCTCCGGTGAGCCCCCAAGCGAGGTCACCACCGTCGCGTCGGCAAGCTCGAGGTACACGCGCCCACGCGCGCGTCGTACAAGCTCTCGGTCTGGAATAGCCTGCTCGGTAACAGCCTAAACCAGATATCTCAGGGCGGAATCGGCCGCGGAGAATGGCGCCATCATACCTCTCCCTCCTGGCTCGTCGCACCGCGTCTCCACGCCGCGAGGGTCGCGTTCGCGTCGTCGACGTTCATCGTCTCGCGGGCGATGAGGCCGTGCTCGATCTCCGGCGGAAGGCACGGCTGGAACTTCGACACGCGCGAGCGCTGGCCAGGATCGACGAGGCGCGCGGCGTCGGCCCAGCCGAGCGGCGCACGGGCGGCGAGCGCGTCGATGGCCTGCCGGATCGCGACCGCGCTCTCGGCGGCCCCCTCGGCGAAGGTGATGAACGTGTTCCCGGGCGAGACGCGGGCGCCGAGCTCCAGCTCCAGGAGGCCCGCCAGGACGCGGTTGCCGGCGCCGCCGCCAAAGGTCCACCAGCGGCAGCGGCCATCGGGGTCTTCTTCGAGGGGTAACGCGCCGTCGTCAAGGAAGGCGTGCGATTCGCGTTGCGCCTCGAGCGCGGCGACAGCGCGCTTCGACCATGATGGATCGGAGTCGTTCCCCGCCAGAACTCGGCGCATCGCCTGGCACAACGAGCGCTCGAGGCTCATGGGGTGTCCGAACCAGCGCGGGTACCCGCCCGCCTCTGCGGGCTCGACGGAACATGTGCCGCCCCTCCAGTCGACGCCGACAATGCGCCATGGGCGTCCGGCAAGGACGAAGTTCGGGCTCTGGCGCTCCTTGTCCTGGAGGAACGAGGCATCGACGACGCCGACCTCCGTCTGGCCGTGCGTCACGCGCAGCACGCGGGGTGTCGAGAACACCGCGTACAGCTCGAGGAAGTTCCGCGCGCCATAGAGCCGCTCGCCCCTGGCGCCGAGCGCGAGCCGCGCGTCGGCGTCGACGAGGATGTCGCTGTCGACCATGTGGCGGACGATGCTCTCACGCTCCTCTGCGGAGACATCGCGGAAGGCGGCGCAGCCTTCAAGCCAGCTCCACCACCCGTGCGAGGCCGAGCCCTGCTCCTGCATCGAGAGCGCGATGGCCTGGTGCGCGAGCACGTGGGGCGCCCACGCCGAGGGGCTCGCGGGCTCCACGTAGCCGCGCCGGAACAGGTCGATGATGGCGGCCGCGCGCAGGAGCGCGTCGTTGTCGGTCGCGAGGAAGGTGCAGTTCGCGGTCGAGCCCGCCCGTCGACCCGTTCGGCCCATGCGCTGCAGGAACGACGAGACGCTGCTCGGCGCGTCGATCTGAATCACGTGATCGAGATCGCCGACGTCGATGCCGAGCTCCAGCGCGCTCGTCGCGACGATGACGCAATTGGTGCCCTCCTCGAACGCCTTCTCGGCGGCGGTTCGCTCGGAGAGCGCCAGCGACGAGTGCGATAGATAGACGTCCACGCCGCGCTGCGAGAGCCGGTGACCGAGCTGCTCGACGCGCCTGCGGCTGTCGACGAAGACCAGGCGCCGCGTGCCCGGGTCAAGGCGGTCGATGAGGAGCGCCGCGTTGTCCAGCGTGCCGACGAAGTCCAGGTGCAGGTCCGGCGGCTTGCGTGCGCCGCCCGGGTCGACGACGCGCTGGGGCCTCAGGCTGCTGCCGCTGAGCCACGTGACGATGACCTCGGGATCACCGACGGTCGCCGACAGGCCGATGCGCTGGATGTCCGCCTCCGCAATGCGTGAAATGCGCTCGAGCAGCGCGACGAGGTGAGCCCCGCGATCGTCGCCCGCGAAGGCGTGTACCTCGTCGACCACCACGGCGCGCACATGCGCGAGCAAGCGGCGCGCGGGCGTGCGCGTCGAGAGCAGCATCGCTTCGAGCGACTCGGGCGTGATGGACAGCACGTCGGGCGGGTCGCCGACAAGGCGCTTGCGCGCGGGCTCCTTCACGTCGCCGTGCCACTTGCCGGCGCGCCTTCCAATGAGCCCCGTGAGCTTCGAGAGCCGCGCCTCCTGGTTGTTGAGGAGCGCGCGGATCGGCGCGACGTAGAGCACCGAGACGCCGCGCCAGTCCTCGACATCCATTTTCGAGAGGAGCGGCAAGAACGCCGCCTCCGTCTTGCCGCCCGCGGTGGGCGCGAGCACAACGCAGTTGGCCCCGTCGAGGATTGCCTCGGTCGAGAGCGCCTGGACCGGACGAAGACCGCTCCATCCCAGCCCGTTCGCGATCTGGTAGCGAACGGCGGGGCTCAGGCGGTCGATGACGTCCGGGCGCGTCGTCACAGGTCGAGCTCGATGTCGTCAGGCTTCCTGCCGGCGGCTGCGGCCTGCTCTTCGAGCGTGAGCTCCTCGGCGTCGATGCGGATATCGAGGTCCCTGGCCGGGTCGAAGTCGGGGAACAGGTCGACCCGGTCCAGGATGGCCGCGACGAGCTTCCGCAAGAAGATGCGCGGGGCCACGCCGACCTTGCCGCCGAGCTTCCCCGCGACCTGGTTCGCGAGCCCCGTCAGCACCGCGTCGGTGACGCGCGCCGCCATTCGCTCAAGGTGGTCCGTCGGGTACAGGTCCCGCACCCGGCGGCCCACTTCGATGAGCCGCTCCTGGTCGAACGGGAACAGGCGCACCTGGACGTCGCGCGGGTTGTCCCACTTCGGGTCGCCCGAGAAGTCGACGTGCAGACGCTGCGCGAGCGGCGGCAGGCGCTTCACGCCGTTCGGCCCGTCGAAGAACGCGGGCGTGCCGGTGATGAGGATGTAGAGCCCCGCGAAGCGACCGCCGTACAGATCGTCGATCAGCTTGCGGATCGCCTCGAGGCTCCTGTCGCGGCTGTCGGAGCGAACGCGCTGGATGGTCTCGACCTCGTCGAGGACGAGCAGAAGCCCCGGTCGCCCGCACTGCTGCAAGACCGCGAGCAGTCCACGCAAGAAGCCGAGCGCGCCGGTGTGGTCGATCTCGCCCTTGATGCCCGCCCGCTTCTTGATATCCGCGCTGACGTTGGGCTGACCCATCAGCCACGCGATGAGCCCCTCGGCGAGCGCGTGGTCCTCGGCCACCTCGGCGGCGTGATACGCGCGCAGCACCGCTGCGTACTGCGGCTGCACTGCGCTCACGTCCTTCAAGCGCGCCTCGAGCAGGTCGCCGACGCCGTCGGCCAGCGCCTTCAAGTCGTCGGGATCGCGAAGCGTGCGCGAGACCTCTTCTTCGAGGCCCATCAGCCACTGCGAGATGATCGCGCGGAACGCGCCTGTGTCCCACTCGGCCGTGCGCAGTCCTTCCATCGCTCGGCGGTAGACCGTCTCGAGTCGATGCAGCGGCGTGTCGTTCTCGGAAATCTGCACCTCGGCGACGGCGAAGCCTCGCGCCAGCGCCTGTTGCTGGTACCAGCGCGCGGTGAAGCTCTTGCC
This sequence comes from Sorangium sp. So ce1036, assembly GCF_051369805.1. NCBI lineage: Bacteria > Pseudomonadati > Myxococcota > Polyangiales > Polyangiaceae > Sorangium > Sorangium sp. So ce1036. The sequence continues at coordinate 8,233,531 of NZ_JBBMOX010000001.1, read as the reverse complement.
GCAACCGAAGTCGCCGCGCAGCGCCTTGAACACCGCGCCGCCCGTGGCGCAGCGCTCCAGCTCCTCCTTCAACGAGACTTCGAACCGGTCGGTCCCCACCGCGAACAGGTCGAGTCCGCGGCGTGGCACCGTTCCTCGGCGCAGCGCCTCGATGACGTCTTTGCGGAGCAGCACGCTGGGCTTGCTCATTCCGTCACTCCAAATTGCGACAGCAGCCTCGCCTTGTGCAGAACGACGCGGCGGCCCGCGACGTCGTGCTCGACGATGGCGAATCCGTCGACGTTCAGGACCCCCATGCGCGCGACGACCCCGCCGACCTGGTGGGGCCGCACACCGCACAGCCGCGCGAAGTCGGCGGCGGCCAGGCTGCCGCCCGACTCGACGAGCACGGCGAGCCAGGTGAGCACGCGCTCGACGTCGGGCTTCGGGACACCGGCGACCTGCTGCGTGAAGAGCTTGGACGCGCGCAGGCGCGTCACGAGCGCGGGCTCCGCGGGCGCGGGGGGCCGCGCCGTGGGCGTCCTGGCGGGCTCGACGGGGATGAGCTCGAGCTGCGCCGTCGTGGGCGCCCTGGGCTCCTCCACCGCCGCGGGCGGGGCCGCCGGCCGCGCGATCTTGAGCGCCCACCAGTCGGGCTCCGGCAGGACGCGGCACGAGAGCTCGACGTCCTCGCCCGCGACGCGATCGAGCCACTCGGGCCCGATGAGGAACGCCGGGGCGACCGCCTCGGCGAGCGAGAGCCCGCCGTGCTCGCCGTAACGCGGCGCGCGGTTCGCGAGGGCCGTGTCCCAGAGCGCGGCGACGCCGGCCGCTCCGCGCGGCTTCCACGAGGTCCGGGGCAGGAGCACCTCGCCGTCCTGCGGCTGCTCGCCTTCGGCCAGCGCGCGCCAGCGGGCGCCCCCCTCGCGGCCCGGCGGGATGCGCCCGCTCGCGACGCGCATCGCGTCGCCCGCGACGTGTCCATGGTCCGCCACGAGCAGCACCGCGCGCTCCGCGCCGTCCGCCGCGCTCAGCAGCGCATCGAGCGGGAGGATCGGGGTGTTGCTGTAATCGACGGCGACCTGGAGGCTGCCCTTGAGCTGCTCGTCGATGGCGTTCACGACGACGGCGACGACGCGCTGGTCCCCGGCCACGGCCTGCTTCACCTCGTCGACGAGCTCGTGCCCGGCCTGAATGTCGCGGCGGAAGAACACCTTGAGCGGCTCATCGCCGACCAGCCCGCGTACGTGAGGGTTCGACGCCCAGCGCGCGTCGTCCTTGTCGGTGCCCTGGTCGCCGAAGCGGGGGTCGGCCACGCCCGCGAAGAGCGCAGCGCGGCTCACCTCGGTCAGCGTGGGCGCCGCCGCCAGCACGGGCGGGATCGGGAGCAGCCCGTTCCAGCCGGGCGTGCGCCACGCGATCGGGTTCCAGCGGCGCTGGTCGCGCAGGCGCTGGAGCACCTGCACCGCCGCCGCGTAGCTCATGCCGTCCATCAGAACGAGGAGCAGCCGCCGGTGCTCGCCGCCCTTGAGGAACTGCGCGACGACGCGCTTCGTGACGTGCTCGATGGGCAGCACCTCGTTCGAGGGCTTCCCGGCGTCGACCCACGCCACGTACGCCCCGGCGAAGCGCTGGTCGTCGGCCCGCGCGACCAGGTCGACCGCCTCGCTCAGGCGACGCGCGGCCGCCAGGAGCGCGTCGCCCGCGCCGCGCATGCCTCGGAGGCTCTGGCGAGCCCAGTCGAGGAAGCCGCCCTCCTCGGCGTAGCGGCGCGCGAGGTCGATCGCCGCCTGGTACGGGGTGCCGTGCTCGGCGAGCTGCGGGCGCACCCGGCGCGCGAGGAGCCACGCGGAGAGGCGCGCCGCCATCTTCCGCGCCTCGACGTGCTCCGAGCGACGGATCGCGCGGTCCAGGCGGTGCGCGCTCAAGCGGTCGAAGGCCGCGAGCAGCGCTTCGAGCGCCTCGGGGCTGGGCGCCTCGACGAACCTGGTCAGCGCGGTCGCGACGGCGTCCTCGCGCGCGGCGTGGCCAGCCGGCAGCCAGTCGCTGGCCGCGGCGAGCGCGGACGCGCCACCGCTCACGGCGTGCGCCTCCGCCTCGTCGAGCAGCCGCCGATCGCCGGCCTCCTCGACGGACAGCGCCGCTTCGAGCAGCGCCTGCGCACCGCCGCCGGCATGAACCGCACGGACCTCCCTGGCGAGCCCGGGCGCGATGCTCGCGACCTGTCCGTCCACGAGCCCACGCAGGTAGGCGTCCTCGCTCTGCTCGACGGCCACGAGGAGCAAGAGCGCCTGCAGCGCGCGGTCGACGAGGCCGAGCTCCCACGCGCGGAAGCTGAGCACGCCGACGGCGGGAAGCCGCTCTTCGAGCCAGTCGAGCAGCTCGCGGCGCACGGCCCGCAAGAGGTCGTCGCCCTCGCACGCCTTGACGAACGCCGGGCCCGCGTCGGAGCTGCGCACCCAGCGCAGCCACGCAGCCGCCGTCTCGAGCGCGCCCTCGGGGACGCCGAAGCGCGCCTCGAGCACGCGCTTCCAGAGGTCGTCGCGCGTGAGCCGGAGCCCGGTGATCTTGCGGAGCCCCTCGACGCCCCCCGAGAGCACGAGCCGCGCGAGCGCCGTCGACGCCAGGCCCGGATCGATCTGGCGCGCGCCGAACAGCGCGGCGAGCCGCGCGTCGCGCGCGACGTGATAGATGCGCCCGCCTGCGAGCCGGCACGAGACGTCGAGCGGCAGCGCGTCCTCGGCCCAGTCGACCAGGTACACGCTGCCGGTCGCACGCTGCTCGCCCGGGGCTGGCAGCTTCGCGCGGAGCTCCAGCTCGCATGCCGTCGGAACGATCTCCCACTGGAAGCCGTCGAGCTCGAAGCGCCCGGGCTGCCCTCGACCGAAGAGCGCGAGCAGCTTCGAGCGATGGTGGCGCCGGAACAGCCGCTCCACCTCCAAGCGAACGTCGGCCTCCGAGAGGAGCGGCGCCCCGGTCATTCCGGCCTCCGCTTCCACGCCTTGAGGCGGATCTCGATGCGTGAGGCGTCCCGCCCTTCCGCCTCGAGCCGCTCGGCCAGCTCACGCAGCGCCTTCGCCGCCGCCTTGGCAGAGGCGAGGTCGTTCGAAGCCTCGAGCACGACCTCTTCATCCACACCCACCGGCGGCTTGGGGTCCGTCGGCACACGCAGCAGCTCGTCTGCGCGGCGGGTCAGGTCGCCCAGGCCGTCGGCGAGCATCTTGTTGACCTCGTCCGCGGTGAGCAGCGCGGCGAGGTCCGCGAGGAGCAGCTTCGCACGCTCGCCGCGCTCGGCGTCGCCGAGGAGCCCCTTCACCTGCCGGAACAAGATCCAGCGCGCGTCCTCCTCGAGGAGGTGCTTGCTGGCAGCGGCCGTCTTGAAGTTCCGGGCCATCGCGGCGATCGATGTCTTCGGCGTGAAGCCCGCGAGGTCGCGCACGATGGAGGCGCCGTCGCCGCGCGCGAGCTGCGCGATCAGCGCCGCAGAGGCCCGCGCCGTGACCAGCCGGGGCGCCGCTTCGGGCTCGGCCCAGTCGCGCACCCTCGGCTCGAGCGCGGCGGGCAGCTCGGCAGCGTCGCGCGCGGCCTCGAGCCTTTCCTTCACCTTTTCCGCGAAGGCCGAGAGGTTGCGCGCGCCGAGCGAGCGGCCGCCGATCGCCACGCCGAAGAGCTCGCCGGCGCGGTTGAGCGCCTCGGTCCACTCGGCCTGCGTCGGCAGCTCGGGGCGCAGCAGCTCGACGTCGTCCGGGAGCTGGCCCGGGCGAGGCAGCGTGTAGCTCTTGCCGCCGCGGCGGAAGGTCCGGCCGCTCCACGAGGCGTAGAGCGAGATGAGCACGTCCTCGACCTCGGCGGGCAGGCCGCGCGTGCGCTGCGGATCGAGCCAGCCGCGCACGTTGCCCACGGTCGGCGTGTCGATGCCGGCCTGCCGACGCTGCTGCTCGATCTCCTGGAAGGGGCGCTCGCGCAGCAGCACCGCCACGTCGCCCGTCTCGGTGATGCCGAGCGGATCGGCGTAGGCGCGCAGGTCGTTGCGCTCGCCCTTCTCGACGTTCATGCGGCGGTCGCGCTCGTCGAGCAGCTTCTCGACGAGCGCGCCGACCTTCTCCATGCGCGTCGCCGACACCGTCCCGTCAAAGCGCGGGTGGTGCGGGTACTGCTTCGACAGCACCATGTCGACGACCTGGCGGAAGCCGTCCTTCATCGTGCCGGCGAGGACCGCGCGGATGTCGAGATCCCCGAGCAAGGGGATGAAGTGCTCGTCCACGGTGCGGGACCGGTCGAGGAACGCGCTGTCATTCGCCATCGCGAGGCCGTAGGCCTGCGCCAGCGTGCGCTTCACCAGCGCCTCTTTCTGCGCGCGCAGGCTCGTCAGGTCGGCGCGGGCCGTCGCCTGATCCTCGACGCGCAGGTGCCCGAGGTACTTGCGCGCGTCGCCGTCGAGGATGTGCTCGAGGACGACCAGCTCGCCGAGCTCGCGCTCGAGCGCGTGCGAGAAGAACGTGGGCAGCCACACCACCGTGGGGTTCGGCGGCGCGCCGGCGGGGCGCGTGTCGCGGTAGCGCTCGACGGTGCGCAGGTCCTCGTCGGGGCCGTGGCCGCGCTCGTCGAAGGGGTAGTCGATGATGACCTGCCACTCGTACTCGCGGGGGCAGGTCAGCGTGGTGTCGTCCATCTCGCGGACGTTGCCGAAGCGGGCGCGGCCCTTGCGGCGCGTCCCGTGGAAGGGCAGCTCGGCCTCGACCACCGTGCCCTCGCTGTCGAGCGCGAGCGCCTCGAACAGGAGGCGCCGCATCGCGTTCTTGCGCGCGCCGGTCGTATCGGCCTCGGCGGCGTGCGCGAGGATCGGCTGGAGATCGACGCCCGCGAGGTGGATGCTCACCTCGGGATCGGCCTGCTCTCCGAGGCGGAGCGCGCCGACCTGGCTCACCCAGTCGCGGAGCCGCTTCACGACCACCTGCATCTCGGCGCCGGGGATGGGCGACGCGATGGCGCCGTGGTTCAGGTGCGCGAGCCGCTTCACCGTCAGCCCCTTGAACGGCCTGGCGTCGGGCACGAGCGCCGCCATCAGCAGCGTCTTGGCGAGCCGGTTGTCGTTGCGGCACATGCGCTGCTGGCAGCCGCTGCAGCCGAGGCGACGGTCGTGGTCCTCTCGCAGGCGCTGGCACGCGGCCGGGTTGTCGGTGTCGTGCTGCCGCCGGATGATGGGCAAGAAGCTCTCGCGATAGAGATCGCGCGCGCGATCGAAGCGCGCCTTCATCACCGGGTCGTCGATCGGGTCCTCGCTCTCGGCGAGGGCGTCGAACGCGTCGCCCACGGGCACCACGCGGCCGAGCTCGAGATCCGGCAGGTGGCTGACGAGCAGCTCCATCAGGATGCGGATCGCGGTGCGCTCACGCTGCAGGCAGTCCGAGAGCGCCACGAGCGCTTCGATGAGCGCGGGCGAGAACGGATACACCTTCTTGAAGTCGGCCTCGTCACCCTCGCTGCCGATGAGCACGCTCTGCGCCTGTCCGGCCGCGCGCCACGTCCTGGCGAAATCATCGGCGAGGCGCTGCGCGGCGGACTCGTCCTTCGGGCGCACGACGCGGTGGGCGACGATGGCCGGGAGGTTCGAGTCGGCGAGCGTGATGGTCTCGAAGCGGCCGTCGTGGTGCGAGAGGTTGCGCGACAGCTCGGTCCGCACCGCTCCCTGCGCCTGCTCGCCGAGGAACTGCGACAGATCCCGCTGGCGCGCGATGAAGCTCACGATGGGGATGGCGCGGTCGGCGTCCTGCGCCTCCTTGAGCTTCACCATCTTCTGCACCTCGCGGCCGACGAAGGGCAGATCGCTCGAGTTGCCCGCGAGCCACAGCACCAGCTCGTCGAGGTAGAGCACGAGGGCATCGAAGCCGAGCGACTTCGCGTGGCGGCTCATGACGCCGAGCCCGGTGTCCAGGTCGACGAAGCGCCCCTGCTGCGCGGTCCACGACGTGAAGAAGGTCCGCACCAGATCGCTGAACAGCCTGGCGCGCGGGCTCCGGGCGTCGCGGTCGCCCTCGCCGACGTACTGCGCGGAGGCCGCGGCGTCGAAGCTGGCCGCGTCCCACTCCCGCTTCTGCGCGAGCTTGCCCCAGCCGCTCGCCGCTTGCTGGACGCCGCCGTTCAGCTTGCCGAAGAACACGTCGTCGCCGAGCGTGGCGCGCAGGCGGCGCGCGTCCTCGAAGAGGCCCTGGTCGGCGTAGACGGCGGGCGTCGGCGCGTCGGGGTGGTTCTTGGCCACCCAGGCGACATAGGAGCCCAGGATCTTCGACTCCATGTCCTGCGCGCCGAGCATGTGGATCGGGAGCTGGAGGAGCTTCTTCTTGCCGATCCACGCGTTCTTGCCGCGCAGCGCGTGCAGCTCGCCGCGGCTCCACGGCGCAGGGTGGTCGGCGAGCATCAGGTCGAGCACCGCCATGAAGTGGCTCTTGCCCGCGCCGAACGACCCGTGGAGGTACGCCGCCTGGCTGCGCCCGTCGCGCAGCGCGCTTCCGATGATCGACAGCGCGTGCTCGAAGGTCTGCACGATCTTCGGCGTGATCGCGTAGTCCTTCACCGTGCGCTCGGGCTGCGCGATACCTCCGGTGAGATCCTGCACGAAATCGCCCTTGCGGACGGCCTCCGGCAGGTCGAGCAGGTCGTGGATGCGTGTCGTCATGCTTGGTCTCCCGTGGCCACGTACCGAGCGGGGCGCCCGGAGAGCTTCTCCACCAGCCCGTCGGCGATGAGCTTCTTCAGCGCCCTGGCGACCACCGCCTTGGTGACCCCCACGGCGCTCGCGAGCTCGACGTCCGTCGGTCCCTCGGGGAGCTCGGCTTCCTCGCCGTCGTCCTCGTCCTCTTCGACCTCGGGTTTCCAGCCCTGGAGGGCGGCGAGCACCTCGTTCGGGTCGACGGTCGTGCGCTTCGGCGCGGCGGGCGGCGTCCACGTGCGCAGGTCGTCGGTCGCCTTCGTGAAGTCCACCGCGACGCCCAGCGCGTGCGCTTCCCCGGCGACGAAATCGCGGAAGAACTCGCCGAGCTTCATCCCGCCGAAGGCGTCGCTCGGCTCGTTGTGCCACTGGAGGAGCCACGGGACGCGCTCGGCAATGCCGGCGAGCAGCGGGACGAGGCGGTCCTTCTGCCAGCCGTCCTCGGTCTTGCGGCGCTGGTAGAGGCCGGAGAGCGCCTGCGCGGTCTGCAGGGGGTCCCAGCCCGCCCAGCCGACGAGCGGCGTCGTGTCCTCGTCGGTGTTGCCACCGGGCACGGTGACGAAGCGCTCCTTCGGCACGTCGAGCTTGCCGCGCAGCCCCCAGGTGTGGCGCAGGAAGTCCTTGGGAGCGTACTTGTCGGGCACGGGGATGGCCTTGAGCTTCAGGCGCGCGAGCTCGGGCGCGAGCTTGCCCTCGTCCTCGAGGCGCTGCAGGCGCCAGGTCTCCTCCCAGCTCGCGCGCTTCTCCATGCCGGTCTCGGCGTAGCGGTAGCCGGCGAGGAAGGGCACGCCCTCGGCGTCGACGAGCTCGGAGAGGAGCTTCACGAGGTCGAGGCCGCTCTCCTCGGTGAGCATCTCGTGGGCGGCGGCGACAGCCGGATCGCGCCCGAGCTCCAGGGCGAGCTGGCGTGCGGTGCGTAGCTCGGGCTGCGACTGCTCGCGGAACGACGCCTCGATGCGCTCAAGGAGCGACTTCCGCACGGCGTCGGAGAACGCCTTGATGTCGTCGGGCTGCGACCAGCGGCGCTTCGTCTCCGGCGTCTCGAGCAAACGAAGCTGCTTGCCGTGCTCGGGATCATCGAGCAGGCGCAGCCGCTGGCGATAGAGGTCGGCGAGCGGGCCGCCGACGTCCTTCGGAGCGGCGCGCTTATGGACCCGAAACCACTCGGAGGCGGAGATATCGGTTGCAACCTCGCGCGCCAGGCGCACCTCGAAGGGCCGATGGTTCGGCTCCACGGGCATGCGCACCGCGTCGACGGACGGCGCTTCGATCGTTGGCAGACCGAAGATTCCATAGACGCGCCAGTCCATCTCCTCTTGAAGCGACACGAGGATGCCGCGCAGGCGAGCACGCTCGGCGAGGGTCTTGGTGCGTGCCTCACGAAGTGCGGCGAGCTTGGGAGTCGCTGCAAGAGTCGTCGCCACGACCTTTTCGGGCGCTTGCTCGGCCATCTGCCGGACGATCTCTTCGGCCGCGACGACGAGCTCGAGGAGCTTCGCGCGCAGGTCGTCTAGCTTCGGGACCGGAAGCTGTTGAAGCAGGTTGCCGGCGTACTCGAGGCGGTCTTGCCACGGCGTTTTCGAGAGCCGCGCGCCCTCGCCAACCTGGTCGCCGCCTTTGGGGAACATCACGAGGCGGCACCAGAACGCGACGGTGGACGAGTTTAGGTAGCCGAGGAGGGCCTGGTAGTCAGCTTCGCCGTATTCATTCCGAATGATGAGGACTGGCGCGTGCTGGTTAAAGACGATACCGCCGCGATCCAATGCAAAATGGTTGTGCGTAGAGACATAGGGAAGCGAAAGTCGCATCGCCGCCGAATAGCGGTTCGGTTGCCAACGGTACCAAGCCCAGTGCGGCTCTCCACCGTCCGCTCTGGTCGCACCACCAAAATCCGTCGTCGAGAGGATCGTGGTTCGGAACGACCAGAAGTGACGGCGCGCTTCACCAAGCTGCGGAAGGCCCACGAGCGCATGTGCATCGTCGTACGGCGCCAGCGCAACGGAACCAGGATGAAAGCGCCAGTCGCGAACGGATTCACCACCGACGAAGTCGCGGAGATACGCCGCCGGGATACGGATGTTCCGCCCCGTGTGGGGCGGAACTACGAAGGCGTCGTTCATCCCTGGAAAGGACGCGTAGCCCAGGTCACTCGTGAGCTTCTCGAGCGATTGCGCACCGGACTTATGCAGCAGTGCGTAGAGACTCCGCGCGCCACCGCCCGCGAGAATCCACGGCTGCCGCCGCAGGTCCGAGCGGGTCAATCGCTCGACGGATACGTGGAGACCTTCGAACCCTACCTCGTCGTGGTGGCGGACAAGCTCCGACCACACCGGCGCGTTCGACGGGTCAGCCGGAACTTCCTGCTCGCCGCGCTTCCCGAGGACAGCTATTGCGGGCGCATCGCTCTCAGAGCGATTGCGCCCGAAGAGCAGCAGCGTCGGCGTGCCGTGACCTGGCAGGTAGCAACCCGACGTGTCGATGACCTTCTGCACATCGAGACGCGGAAGAACCTTCTCGATAAGCGTCTTGCCGAAGTCGCGCTTCGCCCAGGCGTTGCTGTTGATGAGTCCTACGTAGCCGCCTGCAACACCGAGGTCGAAGAAGCGTTCCGTAAAAGGCGCGGAGAGCGAGTACTTGCCCGCGGCGCTCTTGTACATGTCGCGGTACTTCTTCCGCTTTAGCGCGTCCTTCTCGGTGATGTACGGCGGGTTGCCGACCACAGCGTGGAACCGTTTGGTGAGCACACGCTCGACGTCACCGCGATTCTCCAGGCGGAAGAGCCTGTCGCCCCAGCGCAGGTCGTCGTCCATCGACATCTGCCCGACGCTGAGCACGCGCTGCTCGAAGCGATGCAGCAGGCTGTCCGCGACGACGACATTCGGCTTGATATCGGGCGCGCGCTCGAGCCGCTTGATGCCCACCGCGTCGAGCACCGCGAGCACGAGGCGGAAGCGCGCGATCGCCACCGCGTACGGATTGATATCGACGCCGTAGACCTGGTCGAGCGCGCGACGCGCGAGGTCCGCGATGTGCTCGGCCGGCGCCTCTTTCTGCCAGCGACCGAGCAGCCGCCGGAACGCGCCGAGGAGGAAGTGGCCCGAGCCGCAGGTCGGGTCGATGAGGGTCACTTCCTTCAGCCCGAATTCCGCGATGGCCGGATCGAGCGTCTGGTCGAGGATGAATTCCTCCACGAACTCCGGCGTCTGGAGCAGCGCGTAGCGCTTGCGCACCGCCTCGGAGAGGTCCTGGTACAGGTCGCCGAGGAAGCGCGTGTCCTCCCCCGCGAACACCAGGGCAGGCGCACCGCTCGCGTCGCGCTTGCGGAAGAAGTCGAGCAGCGCCCGGGCGCCCTCGCTCGACGGCGAGAGCACCCAGACCGGGTTGTGCTTCGTGTCAAAGACGTCGCGTGCGCCCGGCAGCTTCGAGAGCTCGCGGAACACCGCGAGCAGGTACTCGCGCGGCCCGAGGAACGGCGCGACCTGGAGGAAGAGCGCCTCGCGGTCCTCGGCCGCGCGCAGCGCGTCGGCCGTCGCGCCCGCCACGCGCGGATCGACGTGGCCGCGATCTTCAAGCGTGCGCACGAAGACGACCGACAGGATCCACGCGACCGCGAGCTGGGTCACGCGCTCGCGCCGCCAGGGGTCGAAGCCCAGGCCCGTCTGCCCGGCCTTCTGCTCGTCCTCCCATGTCTTCTTCAGGCCGGCCTCGACGCGCTCGGTCTTCGCGCGCGCAAGGAGGTCCTTCTCGAGCGCCTTGAGCGCGGGCTGAAGCAGCTTCGGCAAACCGGTCGGCGCGGTCACTTCGTCGCTCCCATCGCGTCGAGGAAGCGCTTGCCCCACGACAGCTTGCGGATCGCTTCGGGTGAGACCCTCCCGAGCACCTTGAAGGAATGCGAGCCCTTGGCGTACGCACCGGCCTTCGTGGGCCTGGCGGCCGCTGCGAGCGCCTCGTAAATCGCTTTCTTGTCCATGTTCTCGAGCCGATCGAGCGCCGGGAGCTTGCTGTCATCCAGCTTCGGTCCGAAGACGTCCTTCATCGCAGCGACGTCGGCGGCGAGCCACGTCTCCATGCAGACGGTCATCAGCTGGAGCTGGTCGTCGCTCGCGCTGGCTGGGCGATCCCAGCCATCGCCCGTTCGTGCCTTCACGTGGTCCCACGGCGACTGCGCCTTCGGGAGCTCCTCCGCGTCGACGAGCAGCCAGGTGTCGGCCTCCGACGACGCGTGCGCGTCACAGAACTGCTTGTAGGCGAGCCCGCGGCCGCCACACGCGATGACCCTCGGCCTCTGCGTGACGCCCGCGCGCTCGAAGAGCTTGCTGAAGGCCCTCCTGCACTCGCTCGCGAGGCTCGGGTTCTTGTCGCCGCCGCCTTCGACGTAAAGCTCGCGAGCGCGCCGCGGGGTGGGATGGCTGCTCTTCACCATCGCGTCCCTCCGATGCGCCCGGAAAGCCAGAGCGGACCGAGCGAGCCGAACTCCTTCCAGCGCGCGATCCGGTCGGCGTCGAGGCGAGTCATCTTCGAGGTGCTCCCGTCCTTTTCACAGACGACGACCGCGGCGGCGTGCTCCGTCATCGCGTCGACGAGCTGCGTGGAATGCGTGGTGACGATTAGCTGGAAGCGAGAGCTCGCCTCGACGAGCAGGTCACGCAGCGCCGGCAGCACGTCGGGGTGGAGGCCGAGCTCCGGCTCCTCGATGAGGACCAGGCGCGCGGGGCCAGGATCGATGAGGATCGCCAGCAGCGACAGGAACCGCAGCGTCCCGTCCGACAGCCGGTGCGCAGGCACGTTGCGCTCACCCTCGGTGAGGTAAAGCCGAAGCTGGCCGCCCTCGGGGATGACCTCCACGTCGGTGAAGCCGGGAGCCACCTCCGAGAGCAACTCCAGCAGTCGCCTCTTCGTCGCAGGGATGCGCTTCAGAACAGCCAGCCGGGCAGGCAGGTTCGAGAAGTCCTCCAGGAGCCGGTCGGTCTGCACGTCGGCACCGCACGCCGCGCGAATCGCGCTCTGCGGCCCGAAGCTCCAGGCTCGATAGATGAGGATCTGTTTGAGCCGATCTCCCGTCGCCGCGACCTCTGGAAAGATCTCGGGATCGCGACGCTGCGACAAGATCGACTGCGTACGGTCGATGTCGGCCCGCTCGAGGGCGCGCGCCTCCGTCTTCGTCTTCGCGCTGTTCAGCATGGGGCGTCCGTTCTCGTAGCCGAAGTAGAAGTAGGGCTTGGGCGACCCGTCGCGATTCTCGATACGCTCGTCGAGCACGACGAAGCTTCCTCCCTCGCTCCCGAACGCGACACGGTACCGGACGGCCCCGGACGCGATCGCCGTGGGCACGAAGACGATCTCGATGGCCGCGGAGTCAGCGTGCTCGTGCGCACCTCCACGCCAGAGCCACTCGTCGACACCGCCCCCCTGGCGGATCGGTAGCGGCAAGTCCTTCGGAACCGCGCGCAGCACCGAGAATGCCTCGATCAGGTTCGACTTGCCGGACCCGTTGGGGCCGATCAGCACGTTGAGGGGTTGCAGCTTCAGCGTGTGAGCACCGGGTCCGAACGAGAGGAAGTCGGTGAGAGTAATTTCTTCGATCATGGGGAGCTCTCGGCTCTGTGGGCGTTCGCCAGCCAGGCGTCGGGCATGACGAGCCGCTGGCTCGGCAGCGGCGCGGGAACGGGCAGCCGGCCGTTGATGGAGGGGGCGGCGCCGTCGGCGTGCGACGGCACCACGAGGAGGATCGCGGGCGCGTCACCGCGCTCGGCGCCGTCGACGATGCGCTGGAGCGCGCCGGCGAGGCCGTAGCGCGCGAGTGCGCCGGGCCACGTGAGCACCAGCGTCGGCTCGCGGCGCGAGAGGAGCTCGCCCACGACGCGATCCATCGCCTGGCGCACCAGCTCGACGAGCAGCGGCCAGTCCGGGCCGTCGGGGCCGTGGCGATCGGCGGCCTCGATGTTCGTCCACGCGACGCCGAGCTCCTCGGCGGCCTCGCGGACGGCGGCCGTGAGCGCGTGGTCGAGCGAGATCGCCTGCGTCTTCAGCGCAGCGGCCAGCGCGTCGGTCGCGTGGCTCGCGACGTCGGCGCGCACCTGCACCACCCGGAACCGGCCCGCCGCGACGCCGCGATCGAGCTGGTCCTGGAAGGCCGCCGCGCGCTGGGCCTCGGGGCTGCCCCGCTGCGGAAGGCCCGGCGCCGTGGGCTTTCGCGAGGGCAGCGACACGGTCATCGACGTGTGCGCGCTCTGGCCCGGGCGCGCATACTCGCCCGCGCCGACGTCGGCCATGAACACGAGCCCGTGCGGGGCGAGCAGCGCGTCGAGGGCCGGCCGCTCCGGGAGCGGCGCGGCCTCGGGGTAGCGCGCGGCGACGCGCTTCTTCACCACGTCGGGCGTGAGGCCCGCGCCCGAGAGCGCGGCGAGGCTGAGGGCGAGCGCGCGCGCCGCGTCCATGCCGCGCGGGTAGAGCTCGAGGCGCGCCGAGGCCGCGGCGTTCGTGCTGGCGCGCGCGGCGAGCGTGAGGCGCTGGTCCGCCGGCAGCGTGGCCAGCGGCGTGCCCTGGGCGACCTCGGCGAGCTTGCTGCGCACGACCTCGGAGGAGGGGAGCGGCTCGGTCGCGGCGAGGTGGTCGGCGGCCACGGCGAGCGCGGCGAGCGCGTCGAGCACCTCGGGATCGCGCGCCACCCACGGCGTGCTGCCGATGCGCCGCCACACCGCGGGCGGGCTCGGGCGCAGCTCCAGGGCCACGCGCACGAGCGCGGCGGCGGTGCGCACGTCGTCGTCGGTCGGCGCGCCGTCGGTGCGCGCCCTGGCCAGCGCCGTCGCGAGATCCAGGAAGGGCGTCGCGGGAGCGGCCGCGTCGAGCGCGGACGAGATGCTCTGCGCGAGCGCGCTCGCCGCCGCGTTGTCGGCCCACCGCTTGTTCCGTAGAAACTGGAGGCTCGAGTGGATCTGCGCCGGGTCGATGCCGAAGGCCCCTGCGACCTCGCTCACGGTGCGCGCCGCCGGCAGGCCCGTGTCGGGGCGCTCGTCGGGGAGCGGGTCGAGGCCCACCAGCACGCGAAGGCGACGGTTCGCCTCGCTCGCGCTGGCGCGTCCGATGAGCTCCCGCGACCAGTCCCCCAGCGAGCCCGGCGTGGGCTCGGCGGCGGCCATGGCGACGAGCCGGTCCCGCAGCGCCTCGGCGCGCGCTCTCCCGAGGAGCTTCTCGATGCGCACCGACGGCGCGAGCGCGGCGTCGACCGTGGTCTTGAGGCCCGCGGCGACCAGGCGATCCACCGTGCTGGCGTCGATCCCGGCCTCGGGCTCGTCGAGGACCAGCCGCGGGCGCGCGAAGCCAGGCACCAGGACCGGCCCGCTCTCGACCTCGAAGCGCGGCCGGAGCTCATCGGCGCACCGGATGATCTCGCGGGCGACGTGGGTGCCGACGCCGCGCACGACGGAGAGCTGGTTGCGCGGCAAGAGCAAGAGCTCGGCGACCGTCGACACGCCCGCGCGGTCGAGCGCGTTGCGCGCGCGGGCCGACAGCGGCAGCGCGTCGACGGGCGTCTCGGGGCGCACCTGGTCGAGCGCGATGGCCGAGGCGCCGTCGTCCGTCTCTGCCGGGGCGGAGAGCGCCTGGACCCACGCCTGGCGCATGACCTCCGCGCTGGCGAAGCGGGCCTTCGGGTCGCGGGCGAAGGCCTTGCGGAAGAACGCGGTCAGCCGGTCGCGCACGGCCGCGTCGAAGCGCTCGGCCTCGACCATGACCTCGGCGGTCGCGTCGCCCTGCGGGAGCGTGGGCCGGGCGCCGGTGAGCGCGTGGTAGAGCACGGCGGCGGCGGCGTAGCGGTCGGCCTCGGCGTCCCAGGCGCCGCGCAGGTAGAGCCACGGATCGCGCCACTCGGCCGTGCCCGCCGTGACGGCGGTGGCGTCGGCCGACGAGAGCGAGAAGTCGAGCAAGAGCAGGTGGCTCTGCTTCTTCGACAGGCTCGTGAAGCCGACGTTCGTCGGCTTGATGTCGCGGTGGGTGACGCCGGCCTCTTCGAGGTACTGGACGGCGGAGAGCAGGTCGTCGCCGTACCGGCGCGCCAGCTCGAGCGGCAGCGTCCCCTGCTCGCGCAGCACGTCGCCCAGGCTCCGGTCGCCCGCGAACTCGAGGAGCAAGCACGGGAGCCCGCCCAGCGTCACGACGTCGCGCAGCGCGACGATGTGCTCGTGGCGCAGCTCGCGCAGCGCCTTCGCCTCGGAGAGCAGGCGCTCGCCGCAGCCGGCGTCGTGCGGGACCTTGAGCGCGAAGTCACGCCCCTCCCGGCGCACGTGCAGCACGAGCGCCGTGCCGCCGGAGCCGAGGCGCCGCTCGACGCGGAAGCCGCCCTGGAGCGTGTCGCCCTTCTGCGCCTCGCGCGGATCGGCGCCGGCGCCGATGTCGACGGTCGGGCGCGTGAGCGCTTCGAGGACGAAGGTGTTGAACCAGTCGGAGACGTCGTCGGGGCGCGCGTGGAGGTTCGGCTGCGTCGCGAACGCGATGGCGTCGTCGAGGATCGCGAGGTCGGCGCGGACCGCCGAGGGGCGCAGGCCGCCCTCGCCGTCCCTCACGCCCTGGATACGTTGCTCTCGCTCGGGGAGCGTCGTGGCCGGGTGCTGCCCGGTGAGCACGAGCCACGCGAGGCAACCCACCGAGAACACGTCGCTCTCGTAGGTGGCCTTCTCCGGGTCGGCGAGGACCTCGGGCGCCTGGTACAGGCGGTCGACGGCTTGCGCCAGGTCGTGGAAGTGGCGCGTGCCGACGCTCGAGTGCTCGATCCACGCGGCGGTCTGGAAACGATGGAGGCGCACGTGAACGCGGCCGTCGCTGGCGCGCCGGACGAGCACGGACGCGGGCGACAGGTTGCGGTGCAGGACACCCGCGCGGTGGCAGTGCGCGACCGCCTCGACGATCTGCTGCAGGAGCCCGAGCCGCTCGTCGAAGGTGAGGTTCGGCTCCTGACGGAGGAAGGCGTGCAGCGGCAGCGAGTCCTCGAACGCCTCGAAGAGCACCGCCGGTCCGAGCGGCGCGTCGTCGATGAACGAGCGATACGCGAGGATGCCCGGGTGCTGGCCGATCTGCGCGAGCGTCTGGGCCTCGCGGCGGGCGGCGCGGTGGAGCTGCGCGCGCCGGTCGGCCGAGCTTGCGGCGGGCACGAGGTAGCTGCGGACGCGCGCCTGGTCGCGCTCGACGGCGGCGTTCTTCGCGAGGTGCTCCTGGTAGCCGTCGCCGTCGTCGAGCAGCTCGCCGAGCTGGTAGCCGCCCACCACGCGTGCCGTGATGCTCGGGCGCAGGCCGAGCTTGTGCGCAGCCTGGAGGAGCTGCTTCATCATCGGGCGGTTCACGATACGCCCCGCGTCGCTCCCATCGAGCCCGTTCACGAGCTTGCTGCCCACGTCGTCGGGGAGCAAAAGCCACGGTGGCCGACCGCCGTCGAGGCGAACCTCGGTGACGTTGGAGAGGAAGACCGCCGCGTGAACGTAGGGGCGCTCTTGCCCGAGCTGCCGCCCGAGCAGAGCGCCGAGCACCTTCGCCTTGAGGTTCGCGCCGGGATACGGGCACTCGAGCGTGCGCCGCCGACCGCCCTCCGTGATGGTCCAGTCGACGATGTCGCCGGTGAGCACGCCGGGGTGGCTCTTGATCTCGACGAGGAACAGGCCCTGGCGCGAGAGGAAGAGCAGGTCGATCTCGTAGAGGCGACCCGACGACGGGTCGTAGAGCTCGTGCAGCTCCCACGCCTGGTGCGGGTCGGTGTCCGAGAGGGATGCGTGCTCGTAGATGAGGTCGAGCGCCCGCCGCTCCCACGGATACGGGGTCGCGCGACCGCGATGGATGCGTCCCTCGGAGAGCGCCACTACTTGCCTCCCACCTTCCGCGCGAGCTCGGCGGCCAGAGGCTCGGCGTCGGGCGAGACGACCGCGGCGTCGAGGTGTGCGAAGCCCAGAGCGCGCAGGGCGCTGTCGGCGCCCTCGCTCGGGCGGACGAGGGCGGTGCGGCCGCGCGCGCCGAGGAGCACGGCGGCGAGCCCGGCGAGCTGGCGCCACGCCGCCTTGTCGGCGACGACCACGACCTGATCGGTCCACGAGAGCGCGCGGTCCTCGGCGAACACCCTGGCGACCGAGGCGATCGCCGTGCCGCCCGCGACGGCGAGCTTGGTCGACGGCGTGATCGGGGGAACGGGGACCCCCGCTGTCTTCACGCCGAGCCCGTAGGCGATGTGCTCGAGCGTCGCCGGAGCGTCGGGTTCGGCCAGCAAGCGCTTCGCGGCGTGGTCGTCGATGCCGCCCCAGTCGGGCCCGAACGGCTCGTCGTCGGCGAGGCCGAAGAAGCCGAAGCACTCGGAGGGCGAGAACGCGGCGCCCCACGTTCCGGCGGCGTCGCGCAGCAGGATGTCGATGCGGTCGCCGGCGCCGAGCGCTCCGGCGAACTGCGTCCAGCGCGCCTCGGCATCGGGGCCGAAGCGGCGCGGCGTGGTCTCGCGGGCGTCGAGCGCGCGGAGGCCGAGCACCGCAGCGCCGTAGAAGGCAGCGCGGTCCTGTGGGGTGAGGGGGCTCGTCACGTCGACGCCTCCTCGCCAGCGGCGCGGCGGGTCTTCGCGTCGATCCAGGCGTCCAGGTCCGTGCGGCGGAAGCGCCACGGCCCTCCCACCTCGAACGCTGGCGGCTCCCCCTTTCGGGTCGTCGTGTTGACGGTCTTCTCCGCGACCTTCAGCAGTTGTGTGACCTCAGGCAGGGTGAGGATCTCGTCCGTCATCGAGCGAAGCTCCGGCAGCAGTTGGCAGGATTGGCCAGCCTCCGCGAGAGGTACACCAGGCGCGCACTGGGTCGCAACGGACGCGAGTGTCCCGGCTGCAACAGTGCGGATCGAGGCGGCCGAGCTGATCCACCGAGGCCTGGCGCGATGCGCAGGTGCGCCGCCCGCTGCTCGGCCCACGTCCCGGCGTGGGCCACCGCCGGAGCGTCCGCTCAGCCAGGGGCCCCACGCCGTCGACGGCCTCGAGCTCAAGGACCCGCGCCCGCAGGTCGGGAGCGAGGAGCAGCAGGCGACGAGGGCGCGCAGCAGGCGCCCACGGTTCTCGGGGCCATCTGGACATGGGGAGGGCTCATCTGGACATCCCCCCCGGCCATCTGGACATGGGGAGGGCTCATCTGGACATCCCCCCGGCCATCTGGACATGGGGAGGGCTCATCTGGACATCCCCCCACCCATCTGGACAGGGGAGGGCCCATCCGGACATCCCCCCCCGCCCATCCGGACATCCCACCCCGCCCCCACGCCTCCCAGATCGCCCCACCCGCGTCCAGATCCTGCTCCGTGCTGGACGCCCCGCCGACCAAGCTCATCCTTGCCGCTTTGCGTCGTGCCCCTACGGGCGCGGATCGCAAGAGGAGGGGTCAACGTCATCATGGCAAAGCAAGCAAAGGACTTCGAGCGCTGGGTCAAGGTCGCCGCCGGGTCGGAGCGGACCGACAACCCGCTGAACATTCCGTACGACATCGCCGTGCGCGAGGCGGTCGCCGCCGTGGCGTTCGTGAAGAAGTACTGGGAGCCCGACGGCGATCGCCCGGGCCTCAAGCGGGTCAAGAGCCGCCTGCCCGCCTCGAGCAGCGAGGAGCTGCTCTCCATCGTGCACGCCGTGCAGGAAGCGCAGACGCGGCTGCTCCTCATCGTCGATCCGGCCGTGACCGATCTCGGCGAGCGCGCCCGGTTCGTCGTCGATGAGCTCGAGTCGGCGCTCGAGTTCCTGCTCGACGACGACGTCGACGAGCCCGCCGACGCGCAGCTCGCGCGCATCAAGGAGTTCCACGCGCAGGATGGCCAGCGCTCGAGCGCGCTCTCGCAGGCGCTCCTCGACTACGCGGGGCTCGCGGAGTCGCTCCAGGACCGCCTGGTCGAGGCGGACGAGGCGTTCGACGTGCGCCTGATCGCCGAGGCCCGGAAGCTCGCGGAGGACCTGCAACGGCGCGCGCTGGAGGCGGCCCCCGAGGCCGGCGCCTCGGCCGCCGCGGCCACGACCCGCAACCAGCTCCTGCGCCTGATGGTCGAGCGGGTCGGCACCATCCGGAAGACCGCGGCCCACGTCTTCCGGCGCCACCCCGAGATCGCCCGCGAGGTGACGAGCGCCTACGAGCGGCGCCGGCGCGCGGCGGCGCGGCGCGAGAAGGCCCGCAAGGCCGCCGAGGCCGGCCAGGCCAGCGGCAAGCCGGCGGCGGCCAGCGGCAAGCCGGCGGCAGCGCCCGCGCCCGGGACCCCCGCGGCCGCGCCCACCGCGCCCGCCGCGCCCGCGCCTGGGACTGCCGCGCCCGCGGCCGCGACCACCGCGCCCGCGACCTCCTAGCCAGCGACCCTCGATGGCCCCCCCGGGGGTGACAGGGGGGCCTCCTCGACGCCGTGGCCGCTCCACCCCCGGCCAGGTGGACATCGACGTCCCCAGGCTCGCCGGCGTCCACCTCGACCCCGCGGCCGCTCCCCCACCTGCCCACCTGACGCCGCCTTGAGCGAGCGGCGCCCCCTGCGGGGCACAGCCGGCCTACCGGGTCAGCGACGGCGCCGGAAACGGAGGACGAGCGCGGCGCCCATGCCGACGAGCACGAGCAGCGTCACGCCGACCCACACCCAGTCCCGGGGATCCGAGCTGAAGGAGACGGCCATCGCGCCGCAGCCGGGAGACCCTGCTCTTCTCATCAGGCAGCCCATCCTCTCATGAGCCGCCCCGTCCGGTCCGCCGGAAGGTGCGGACCTCGCCGTGGCGCTCCTCGACGCCGCGGCCCTGCTATCTGCTCGGGCGTCCTGTACGCCAGCGCGGTCGCGAGCCCGCCGGCGCCCATGCCGCGCCTGGGCCGAGCTCGACCAGGTTGACGGCGACGGCCCTGTGCTCGCGCGGCGCTTCTACCCGGAGGAGATGATCCCCTGCCGACGGGCGAGCCGTCCGAGCTCACCCCGGCTCGTACCGCCACGGCCGAGCCGCCGCAGGGGGGCGCCGCCGAGCTCGCCTCGAGCTCCTCGCCGTCCACGCGCCCGACCCGGCCACGTGGACGGCGGCCGCCAGGGAAGGGCTACACCGGATCTACCCAAGTCCACACGACCGAGAAGAGGCACACGTAAATCGTCGCCTCGCCCATCGATACCCCGTCCATGTCCACATCCGGCACCACCTCGTTTCCGATCTCCGGGGGGATGGGTCGGTAGCCGGGATACGTGGCCTCGATCTCCTGAGCGATCTCGCGCGCCACCGGCTCTTCCTCGGGGATGCCGGGGAGGTGGATCCCGTAGTATGGCCCGAGCAGGGACACGTGGAAGCTGAGCGCCGTTTCGTCGGTGAGCCAGATGCGGGCCGAGTACGCCGGGTCGATTCCCCCCGCAAACAGGTTGAGCGACTCGTTTTGAAGGCCGTATCGATCCCCCAGTCGGCGGATCATCGCTTTCCACGTCGGGTACTCCGCTCGCCCGCGGTTTGCGGCTTCCACCAGGCGGCGGTGCTCCTCCGTGTCCTCGTAGACGGGCTCGCCCGGAGGTACATAGATACGCATGATCTTCTGCACGCCCCGCGGGTAGAAGCGGTAGATGACATCGAGCAGATCGGGGCGAGTTATTTTCATGGGTTCGTCACCCTGGCGCCGAGCCCCTCATACTTGGTCTTGAACGCGACGTCTACCGCGTCGGCAAATCTTTTGCAAAAGATCCCCGGCGGGAGGTTGTAGTTCATGACATTGGCAACCTCCTCCGTGATCTCTTCACTGTGCTTGGCTGCGCGGAGTGGATCGATTTGCCCCATTTTCTCGGTCCGGAGCGGCATTTTGATGGTGATGGCGCAGTGCCACTCGGTGGTGCCGCCAGGAAATTTATGTGTGAACTTCAGATTTGCCTTGGCCTGTTGCCACCCTCCGCCTTTGTCCGTTCCGTCGTCCTTGACAATGGTGACAAATGGAAAGTCCGACGGATCGAAATCTGCGTATGTGAAGGAGGCCATTCCAGGCTGCGGACACTTCGAGCTGCATTCGTCGCGACAGCTCAAGAAGGTCGCTCCGTCTCCGGCCATGTCGCCGAATCCGGGGCACGGGTCTCGCGGGCTCTCCGGGCGATATGTATATGTCGGGCTCTCCGAGCTGTCGCTCGATCTATCCTCTTCGTCTTCGAGCTCCCACTCGTTGCACGCGATCTTGCGCTCGCCACCACCTTGCGGGTCCGCCCCGTAGTCACCGGTTGCGGAGGAGGTGAAGATGGGGCGGGGCTCCGAGCCTGGACCGGCACCTGCACCCGTGGTTCCTTCCCCGACGGGATAGCAGTCTCCTATCGTCCAGTTGCACGCCGCCAGCGTCCAGACCGACATGGCCACGATCGACAACAGAGCTCTTGTCGCGTTCATTGTGCACGCCATCGAAGCACAGGACCAGCAACAACGACGACGGACACGTAGCCCGGGAGCACCAGACTGCCCCGACCGACCCAATCCACGTTGACGCTCACCGACACCCCCAGCGGTCCGGCAACGTACGCGTTGGTCTGCGCGTGGCCGCCTACGGCCAAGCCACCGACGAGGCCGCACAGGGAGACGCCGCACGCCGGCACGACGTAGAACGCGGCCGAGGGCCCCGCGCTGACGTTGCCGTCCTTCCACGCGTACCCGATGTCCACCGAGGTCTGGTTGTAGACCCCGGGTCCGCCCTCCTGGGTCGGGGGTAGGATCGTGCACAGGTCGTGCACCGTGAACAGGATGTCTCGCTGGATGAGCCACGCTATGCCCGCGTGCGGCCCCACCGCGAGGCGCGGAACGGTACCGGCCTGGAGCCACCCGAGGCTCACACCGGCGCTCAGCTCGTACGCTTCCACGGGCGTCGGAACAAGGAGCGGGAGGACAACCCCTGCTGCCCATGAGATCCGTCGCCGTGACGCCCTCACCGTCTCCCCCCGGTTGGAAGCCCTTGGCCGCTGCGCGCGCAGCGCGCCGAGAACCGCGGGCCATTGTTCTGGTCGCGGGTTGGGCGTCAAAGAGAAACGCTACGGTGAATCGCAATGGATGGGGGCGACCCGTCCCGGGCGTGCGCTTGCGTGGCTGGAGCGTTCGTCAACCCACCGGGACGTACGTCCTCGCTGCGTACAACGCTGCAACACGAGCGCCGACGACATCGTCATCCATGGCTTGCTCCGCGGCTGCGCCCGGAGCGCTCGCCTCTCCGGCATCCCCTCGTTCCACCCGCCGTCCTTGCAGAGCTCGATGCAGGGCTTCGCCTGGGCAGGGATCTCCGCTCGAGCGGCGCGGCGCCCATGCCGACGAGCACGCGGCCGCGGTCTTCACCGATCGGACGCGGGACGCGATGAGCACCGACAGCGGGCGCCCCGCGAGGTCAGGCTCGCATCGAGCGCGCGAACCCGCTCGGAGAGCATCCGACGTGACGCGAGAACGCGACGCTGAAGGCGCTCGCCGACTGGTAGCCGATCCTCTCTGCCACCTCGGAGAGAGGCGTGTGCTCGCGAAGGAGGACGTCCTTCGCGATCGCGATGCGCCACTCGAGGAGGTACTCCATCGGCGGCATCCCGACCGTTCGCGTGAACCGCTCGGCGAACACCGCACGTGACATGCCGGCGGCGCGCGCGAGCTCGGCGACGGTCCATCGGTACGCGACGTCCGCGTGCAGCCTTCGAAGTGCGCGCGCGATGTCGGGATCGGCGAGGCCCGCCAGCAACCCTCTCTCGCGACTTCCGGCTTCTGCGGGCCGAACACGCAGCGCCTCGATGAAGAGGACCTCGACGAGCCGCTCGAGGATCAGCTCACGACCGGCGCGACGTGTGGTCGCCTCCTCGCCGATGAGCTCGACGAGTCGCCGCAGGCGTGCTGCGCCGGGGTCGTCTCGCCGGACGAGGATCATCGCGGGCAAAAACCTCTCGAGGAGCTGCGCGTTCGCTCGATCCACGTGAAAATAGCCCCCGAGCTGGCGCATCGCGGGCGGGCCGGATTGCGTGCCGTGCCGTAGCTCGTTGCCGTCCGCAGCCGTGATGAGCTTCGGCTTCAGCCCGCGGTCACTCGACATCATGAAGCTCGGGGTCGAGGGCAGGAGCACGAAGTCGCCCTCTTCGAGCTTCACCTCACCCACGCCGTCGACGTCGAGGAAGCATGTCCCCTCGAGCATGATGCAGTACCCGGGCTCCCCGTGCGCGGCGTACCGCACGCTCCATGGCCCCGCGCCGCTGATCACCTTGGGAAGGACTGTCTGCGGACGGAGGAGCGAGATGACGGCCGCGAGCGGGTCCGACGGCTCGCGCGTGGACCTCGACGACTCGGACGACTGCGCATTCATGGCGGTTATTCTATTATAGATCGTCTGCAGCCCTCGGGACGATCATCCATGATCTCGGGCGGCGCCCCGAGGCGCGCACCAGGTCGCCCGTGATGGCCACGGCGTCGGGCGCGAGGTCGTTCCCCCGCGCTCACAGCGTCCGTGGCCCTCCGCTCGCCCGTGCCAGCGCGACCGCGTCGGGACCGGCAGGGAAGCGGAGCGTCTCGGACGCGTCGTTGGCGGCGAGCCACACCGCCTCGGCCACGTCGGACTCCTTCGTCGTCAGCGCCGGTTGCGCGAAGGCCGCGAAGATGGGCTGCGCGAACGGCTCGTAGGCCTTCGGAATCAACCCTTGCATGCGCTCGCCGCCGTTCGCCGTGAACCGCGTGCTGGGGCCGTAGCCGGGCTCGACGAGCTTCACGCGCACGTCGAAGGCGCCCAGCTCGTGGGCGAGCGAAGCGGTGAAGCCCTCGATGGCGATCTTGCTGGCCGTGTACACGGCCGCCAGCGGCATCGCCGCGAGCGTCGCGCTCGACGTCACGTTCACGATCACACCCCCCCGGCGCTCGCGGAAGCGCGGCACGACGGCCTGGAGCACCGCCATGACGCCGAAGGTGTTCGTCTCGAAGACCTCACGAATCGTCGTCATGGGCGTGGCCTCGAAGGCGCCGACGACGCCGATGCCGGCGTTGTTGACCACCACGTCCATGGGACCGGCTGCCTCGAGCGCCGCGGCGATGCTCTCGGGCTTCGTCACGTCCAGCGCCAGCACGCGGAGCCGCTCGGACTTCGGCAGATCGCCGAGCCGGGGGGTGCGCATGGTCGCGATCACGTTCCAGCCCTGGTCGTGGAAGTAGCGGGCCGTCGCTGCGCCGTAGCCAGATGAGCAACCGGTGATCAGAACCGTCTTGATGGTCTTCATGGGGGATCTCCTTCTTCCGTCGGTTTCGAGCTCGGGCTCGGGTTCACTTCAGCCGCGCGACGCGCCGCCCAGCGGGACGACGCCGTGGTGCTGGGCGTCATCCGCCACGAGCGGCGCGAGCTTCGCGACCAGCGCTGCGCCTGCGCGCTCGCGAAGCTCTCGGCGTGGGCCTCCCTGGTGGTGCAGCCCTCGGTGACTTGATAAGCCCTCCCAGCAAGACGATCCATGGCTCACCGTCTTAGAAGTTTTAGAGATCGTCTTGGGCGGCCTGCCTCTTCGGCAAGAGATCAAGGAGCGCCCGCGTTCGTCGGGGCGTGGTCCCAGCGGGCGTTTCGCGGAAAGCGATGAGAGGTCGAGGCTGGTCGCCGGCCGGGCAGCGGTACGCCCGCCCGGCGCTCAGGCCACCAGCATCGTGAGGAGCGCCATCACGCGCGTGGCCTCGGCGGGCGTCGCGTCGGAGAGCTCGATGTACACGCGGCCGGCGTCGCGCCCACGTTTGCTCCGTGGCGCGCGCGTGGCCCTCACGGCGAGCAGGGTGAGGCGCGCGAGAGCGACATCGAAGGGCAAGGCCTACAGCTTCTGTCGTTGTAGACGGCCGCCATGGCGGCGTCCAGGTGCGAATGGCTGCAGGATCTCCTTGTGCCTCCTGGCCCCTGTGAGTAATATTTTACTCACCAGGAGGTCGTCATGTCCCGCTTTCAGGCCCTGACCAACAGCGTGCTCGACGCCGAGCTGGAGATGCTGCGGGACCGGCTCGGGCTCGAGCCCAACCAGAGAGCCGACCTCCTGCGCGAGGTCGCCGCGCTCGCCGGATGGGTCGTGCGGCAGGCCGAGCAGGGGCGGGCCATCGAGGCGCGTCGTGGCGACGAGGTGGAGCCGCTCGTTCATCCGGCGATCGAGCGCCTCCGCGCCAGACGGCAGAAGCCGGCGGGCGAGCGCCTCACGCTGAGCGACGCCGAGGCGATGCGCCTGGCCAGCGTCCTCGATCAAGGCTTCGAGCCGCCTCCTGCGCTCCGCGAGGCGCTGGCGAACCTGGCGAGCCCGAAGCGCCGCCCGCCGAGGCTTCGCTGGAAGAAGCCGGCTGTCTGAATCATGGCGCTCCGCATCGAGGCGCTCAGCCGCTCGCATCGTGCGCTGAACGCCGATTTCCAGAACCAGCACGCGTCGCTCGTCGAGTACCTCAAGCGGTTCGCGCTCCGGCATGCCGAGAAGGACATGCTCGCGCGGACGTACCTGGCGATCGATGAGGTCTCGGGTGGAACGCGCCTCGGAGGCTACTTCAGCCTGTCGGTCGTGAGCGTCGAGCGCGCCACGGTCACAGCGCTGCCGGAGCTGGATCGGCTCCCGCGTTTCCCTATTCCCGGGGTGCTCCTGGCGCGGCTCGCGGTCGACGCCCGTGTTCAGGGGCAGGGGCTCGGCCGATATCTCTTCGAGGAGGCGCTCGGCCTGACGCTCCAGCTCGCCCACACGGGGCCGGTGGCGTTCCGCCTGTTCGTCACCGACGCCATCGACCCACGCGCCGCACGCTTCTATGAGCGGTTCGGTCTCGCCCGGCTGGGGGACGAGTATCCCTGCCGCATGGTGCTCGATCTGAGCTCCCTCTTGACCATCAGGGCACCGCGCTGAGGGGCATCCTCCGCTGTCGACCAGGAGTCACCAGCAGCGGCGCAAGCCGGCCTTCGATCGCCATGAGCGACGCAGCAACGTACTGGTTCTCTCCCGCGCCGAGCGAGGTGTCGTCCTCGCGGCTCTCGCTCGACTTCGAGCTGCGCGCGGCCGACCTGTTCTTCCGCGAGCTCGTGGTGCCCGGGCTCGGCCGTATCTGGTTCGCACGGCAGCTCTCGTGGCCCCTGGCCGCGCTCGCGCTCCACGAGGAGCTGGCGAGCCACGGCGCGAACGCGCCGAAGCCGACGGCCATCTGCCACGGCATCGAAGCGCTCGCATGCAAGCTGGAGTACCTCGTCGATCCGCAGGACCCGTCGCGGCGCATCCTCGGACGGCGCGCGTTCGGTCGCGACGCCGAGCGGGAGGTGTGGTCGTTCCGCCGGCTGCGCCAGGCGACGAGCTACGTGCGGAACACGCACCGTCAGGCCGCCACGCGCGCCATCCGGGTCGACGGTGGGCTCGGCTTCGCGCGCGGCGCGCGTTTCGATCTCCTCGAGCTGGAACCGGTCGGGCGCGCCCTGGCCAATGCCTTCCTCGAACAGCGCGTCGGCCGAGGCGGGACGAGCCTCCGCAAGTGGCTGCTCGGATGGATCGACGAGGACCGCGAGATCTCCCGTAGGCCCACCACGCTCCTGCGAGCGCTCTCGCCCGAGCACGCCACCGATGAAGAGCGCGCGCTGGTCCGCTCGCGGCTCCTCGGAACGTCGACGCCGGCGAGTGAGAAGCGGCAGCGCCTGGCTGGCGCGGTCGGGCGCGCAGCGGACGTGCCGGACATCGAGAGGGTCGTCGTCGCTCGTCTTCGCGATGCGGGGCATCGTGCGCAGGCCAGCGAGGTCGTCGCCGCGCGCGCGTTCGGCGCGGTGCTCGACCGAGCCCGCGACGCCGTCGCCAGCCTGACCCGCGCGGTGGAGCCGGGACGCGGCGGCGTGAAGCTCTCGACCCTCGCCAGCGACTCGGCGCTCAGGAAGGCCATCTCGGACGTCCGAGCGGCCGCGAAGAGCTATGTGAACAAGGCGAACACGGCCAGCGTGAGGGAGACCGCGAGCCGGTCGTTCGCAGACGCCGTCGTCGCGGCGGATGACGCGGAGGCCATCCGACTCCTCGTCCGGCGCGCAGGAGAGGTGCTCGGGCTCGCCGATGGCTCCGTCGTCCGTGGTCCACGGTTCCGCGTCGTCGGCGGCACCGACGAGACCGGCGACCTCGAAGACGGCGCGCGGAGCATCGAGCCCGATCGGACGGGCCGGACGTTTCGCATCGCGAACCTGCACTCGCTCCTGCGTGACGTCGACCCGCGAGGTGCCCGATGAGCGACGAGACGCTGCTCGACATCTTCGTGCCGCCCGAGGGCATGTTTGGCCACAGCGCGGCCCTCGTCGCCATGACCGGCGCCGAGGACTTCCTCGAGGACGCCGTGGAGCGGTTCACGGGGCTCCGGCCACGACAGCGCGCTGAGCTGGGGAACGTGCTCGTGTACCTGATGCTCGACGGACATGCGTCATCGTCGCGGCAGGCGGTCTTCCCACCGGGGCGCATCCCCGGTCTTCACGAGTTTCAGCCGCGCGCGGTCGATGCCGGCTCGCTCCTGCACGCGAAGGTCGCGCTGCTCGCGTTCGCGCCGAACCGGATGGGGGCGCCGGTCCACCTTCGCCTCGCCGTGCTCACGGCGAACCTCACGTACGCCTCGGCGCGGCAGCAGCTCGAGCTGGTGTGGGTCGTCGATCTCCCGCTCGATGGCACCGCCCGCGTCGAGGACCGCGCGGACGTGGCAGCGGCCGGCGCGTTCGTGGAGACGCTCCTCGCGCGGCGCTTCCACCGTGACGAGCTGAATCTCCCGACGAAGGCGCGCAAGCTGACCGCGCGGCTCGACGCGCTCCTTACTGCCGCGTCGTCGGTCGCGCCCGCGAACCGCAAGCCACGCTTCATCCACTCGCTCGACCGCCCGCTGTACGACCAGATCCGAGAGCGCTTCCGCAGCGCGATCGACAAGCCGAGAAACCTCCTGCTGTGTGGCTCGGGCTTCTACGAGGAGCCGTCCGCGAAGCCGCGCAAGCCCGCCGTCCTCGGCAAGCTCGAGGACCTCGGCGTGTTCACCGCGAACGTGAAACGTGTGGCGCTCGTCGAGCCCGGCGAAGCCGGCGCCGTGGCAACGTGGGCCAAGGGGCGCGAGACCGAGGGCTGGGAGATCGCTCGGCCCTTCGATGCGCTGGACCA
Organism: Sorangium sp. So ce1036; assembly: GCF_051369805.1. Classification (NCBI taxonomy): domain Bacteria; kingdom Pseudomonadati; phylum Myxococcota; order Polyangiales; family Polyangiaceae; genus Sorangium; species Sorangium sp. So ce1036. The sequence goes on along the minus strand of NZ_JBBMOX010000001.1, from coordinate 8,205,780 downwards.
TCCCCGGAGGCTGCACGCGAAGTTCGTGTACGCCGGCTATCTCCGCGATGGTCACGCGAGCAACGGCTGGCTCTATCTCGGCTCCGGCAACCTCTCGCGCCGGGGCCTCCTCACGCACGGTGGGATGGTGGAGGGAAACGTGGAGACCGGCGTGGTCTTCGCGGTCGACGAGCGGCTCGACAGCGAGGCGATGGAGCGCCGGCTGTTCTGGACCGACGAAGCTCGGACGGTCGACGACGACGAGTGGAAGGTGGGTCAGGTGGGCGACGCGCCGGACGCACAGCCCATCTTGGAAGCGCCGCCAGTCCTCTCGGCGATCGTCGAGCCGGCGCCGTCCCGACGTCTGCGCCTGCTCTGGCGCGAGGACGTCACGACCGGGGCGCGCGTGCGCATCTCGTGGACGGGGCGCGACTGGTTCGATGTGCGGCGAGCGGACGACGTCCTGCTGAAGGAGGACGAGAGTCCGACGGCCCTCAACGTGCGCGGCGAGAACGACCGCAGGTGGGACGACCGCAGGTGGGTCGTGCCTGTCGTGGACGCAGCCGGGCGCGTCGGCTGGCAGCCGCCACGCTTCGACACCTACGCAGAGGCGCTCGCGGCGCTCCTCGACTTTCCGATCCGTCCAGCGGACGCGATCGACGACGGTGATGACGGCGACGGCGACGGCGGTGGCGCCAGGGGCGCAGGCACAGGGGAGGCGATCGAGCAGGAGAAGAGCTACGCGCTGCACGCAGCCGCCCAGCTCGTCGAGGAGGTCGCCGCGCTCCAGGCGGCGCTCCCGGGGTCGATGCTCGACGACTGGCTCGATCACCTCGACCGGATGTTCCGCGCGTCGTTCCCCGAGGCGCTCATCGCGGCATGGCGAACGCACCGGCTCGACATCTTCGCGCACCTGCGAGAGCCGGAGCTACGTTCCCCGCATCTGACCGACAAGCAGCGAGCCCGGTACTTCGGAATCCTCGACGGCGCGGCGCGCGCATGGGGGCTGCGATGAGCTTCTCCTGGGCCCGTGCTGCCAGCGCGCTTCGGAAGCTCGTCGCGGAGATCGCTTCCAGGCCGCGTGAGGAGCAGCATCTGGACGACGGTCAGCGCGCGTCGCTCACATGGACGGCCGAGCGGCTGCCGCAGGGCGGTGTCGTGCTCGCCGACGAGGTGGGCACCGGCAAGACGCGCATCGCGTGCGCCGTGGTCCACGCGGTCCTCGAAGCAGGCGGGCGCGCGGCCGTCGTCGTTCCGCACGGCCTCATGCACCAGTGGAACGCCGAGTCGCGGAAGCTCCGCGCGAACAGCCCGGCGCCGAAGGAGCTCACGACCTTCACGGAGTTCCTGCGCAAGGTGTCGCCGAACGAGGCGTCGTGGAAGGACCTCAGCCCGCGCCCCGACGAGCCCGAGTGGTGGCTCATCTCCCACGGGTTCCGCGCGCCGCTGGTGCGCAGCAACTCCTATCTCTGGCGTGCGGCGCTGCCCGCGTTCGTCGAGCTGCATCTCGCCTCGCGTGCCGAACGCGAGGACGGGCGGACGAGGATCGGCAAGCTCCAGCGCGAGATCGAGGACGCGCGAGCGTCGTGGTCGGGCTGGAACGGGATGGCTCGGATCGCGAGCGAGGTCGCCCCGCGAGTGCGCGGGCGTCGCGACCTCCGCAAGCGCATCGAGGCCCTGCCACCGCTCAACGTATCGAGCTGGAACAACGACGCGCTCCTCGCCCAGTTCGGCAGCAGCGGCGACGGCCGGCCGCTGACCGAGGAGTTGCTGGGCCTGTGGCTCGGCGAGTTCGACCTCCTCGTCATCGACGAGGCCCACAAGAGCCGTGGCGAGGTGGACGTCGAAGGCGCTGCGCTCGGTGCGGCTTCGGGCACGGTGCTCGCGCGGCTGGTCGATGCGCTGTTGAAGCAGCCCGAGGGCGGGCGTCGGCTCTGCCTCACGGCGACGCCGATGGAGCTTGAGCTGTCGCAGTGGCTCGACCTCTTGGGGCGCGCGCGCAGCGGCCTCGATCAGGAGCGCGGGCGGCAGGTCGTCGAGCGCCTGCACGACGCGGCGGGTCGCGCCGCCGTGGCGCCGGACGAAGGGAGCCGCCTCGACGAGCTGTGCGCGGCAGCGAGGGAGTTCACCAAGACGCTGGCCCCGTACGTGACGCGGCGTCGACGTGACGAGGACCCGCTCGTCACGCGCTTCCGCGCGGGCGCGGCGCTGCCCGATGGACTGCCTCATCCGCACCGACGGGTCCAGCGCGTGCAGATCGGGTGGACCGAGACGGTGGGCCAGAGCTCGCCCTGGCTCGACGTGCTCTTCGCCGCCGAGTGCATGAGCCAGAGCGCTCGCGGGCTGACGCTCCAGGACACCGCGGACTGGCCCCGCGCGGTGCGCGACGCGTACACCAAGCTGTCAGCGGGGCATGTCAGCATCGACCTGTCGGAGACGAGCGAGCCGCTCCGTGTGCCCGAGCCCGGCGTCGTCGACGATCACACGCGCGGGAAGATCGCGCGCGCAGCCTACTGGTATCGACGGCTCCGCGACGGCCGCAAGCGCGTGCTCGAAGACTTCCCCACCATGAACGGCGCCGAGCTCGATCCCGACGCCGAGCACCCGCGCCTCCTCGCCGCCGTGAAGGAGATTGAGCGCTGGACAGTGAAGAACGAGAAGGTGCTCGTCTTCGGCGTCTTCCTGCGCCCGCTCCGGTTTCTTCGTGACGTGCTCAACGTGCGGCACGCGCTGCGCGCGGCCGACGCGGGCAGGCCGATCGCTCACGCGGTTCACACCGACGCCGCGTTGCTCGGGATTGCCCTCCGCCAGCTCGAGCGCCTGCGCGCGGAGGGCGCGCTCTCGAGCCGCCTGGCAACGGGCAATGGCGCCGAGATGCGCCGCGGGCTGACCGACAGCCACAAGGCCTACGAGCGCCTGCGCCGGCGGATCCGTGAGCGCGCGAAGAAGTCGGTCGTTGCTTGGCGCACCGACCCGACACTGCTCGGCGGCGCGCCCGTCGATCGCGAGCTGGAGGGCGCGCTCGAGGACCACCTGGTGTCGTTCATCCTCGACGACTTCCTGGCAACGCCCACCGAGTCTAACGAGGTTTCCGACGAGCGCTTCGACGCGCTGAGCACCGAGTTCGTTGAAAAGCAGCTGCGGCCGCTCCTCGGTGAACACGGCGGCGAGGACGTCGACGAGGAGCAGGCCGTGCTCCGGCAGGAGGCGCTCCGGGCGCTCCTCGAGGACGACGACGGCCGCCAGAGCTTCCACGCGCGCCTGCTCCAGGGCGCGACGCGCTGGGAGACACGGCGCTACCTCCAGGCCGCGTTCAACCGCCCCGGGGCCTCGCCGTGGGTGCTCATCGCGCAGAGCCAGGTCGGGCGCGAGGGGCTCAACCTGCACGAGTCCTGTCGGGTGGTCGTCCAGTTCCACGCCGAGTGGAACCCGGCGGTCCTCGAGCAGCAGATCGGCCGCGTCGACCGCAAGGGCAGTCTCTGGGAGCGGCGAGCGCAGAAGTGGCTCGCCGATGGATCCCGGGATGAGCTGCCCTTCATCGAGGTCCGGCAGCTCATCTTCGAGGGGACCTACGATGCATTTCAGTGGGACCGGGTGATGCGCCGGCAGCACGTCTTCGACGCCAGCCTCTTCGGCTCGCTGCTCCCTGCCGAGGCGTGGGACCGGGTCCCGAAGGCCCGGCTGAAGGAGCTCCTGGCAGCGGCGCCGTCGTTCCGGCCCCCTCGGGTCGAATAGCCGGTTCCAGTAGAAAGCGGCTATTGGAGCCGCAGGGGCTCACCGGTAGATGGCGCGAAACCGGCGAGCCGTCCGGCCCACCGCTCCTCAATTCATGAACAACTCAGGCGTTTGCTCTTGGCTGGACGGTGTATCCTCTCATGAACCGCCCGCTCCGGTCCGCTGGAAGATGCGGATCCCGCCATCGTGCGCCGATCGCCGATTTTCAGAACCAGCATGCGTCGCTCATCGAGTACCTCGAGCGGTCCGCGCTCCGGCATGCCGAGAAGGACATACCCGCTCCTTCGCCGTGCCCGGAGGACCGGTGGCGTGATAGCTTGTGCGGGTGCGAGAGCCAGCCGCCAGGGGCCGAACCGACACCGCGTCGCTCGTCGTCGCAGCCCGGCCCGACGCGATCTACCGTGCCTTCGCCGAGCCCGACGCGCTGATGGCGTGGCTCCCGCCTGACAGCATGACCGGTCGCGTCCTCGACTACGAGTTCCGCGAGGGCGGTCGCTACCGCATCGAGCTGACCTACGATGAGGCGGCGCCCGTCGGCGTCGGCAAGACCACCGGGCGGACCGATGTCAGCGCCGGGCGCTTCCTCTCGCTGGAGCCGGGCAAGCGCATCGTCCAGTCGGTCGCGTTCGAGTCGTCGGACGCTTCGTTTGCGGGCGAGATGGTGATGACGTGGTCGTTCGAGCCGCTGCCCGCGGGGACCCGCATCACCATCACCGCGGAGAACGTCCCGCCCGGCATCAGCCAGGCCGACCACGATGCCGGTCTTCGAGCGTCCCTGGAGAACCTCGCGCGCTACCTGGGGTGACGCCTGCCTCTTGCGCGGAGCGACCGGGCCGCCGTGGCGCGGCGCCCTGGAGGGCGCGCCCGGGCAGGGGAGGCGGGGCAGGGGGGCGCGCCGACCCGATGGGCCAGGACGTGGGCAGGTTCGTCCGCGAGGTGTTCGACTCGCACCGCGGCCCTTCACCGGGCCGGTGGCGGCCTCCTGGCATGGCGGCGGCGGGGCTCCGTGCCGGTGACTCGGACGTGGCGAGGCGCCCTGGGGATGGAACCTGCCGCAAGCCGCAACGGGGCAGGTCGGGCAAAGAGGCCCTTGAGGCGGGGACGCTGACGACGGCCGGGACGAGCGAAGTGCGCTTGCGCGAAACGCGGATCTGTGCGAGGTTCCGCGAAATTCTCAAGATGGGTGCAGGGCCTGGAGGCGCTGCAGGCGCAGAGGGATGGTCGGGCCGCCATCCTACCGGGTATGACCCCCGGCAGGATGATCATGTCAGCCACAGCGACCCCATCGCGATCCAGCCGCGCTCCGCTTGACGTCGCGGGAGCTCTGCCGCGCTCCGCCCGGTTCACGAGGAGCCGGCCGACGTGAAGACCCTCCTTCTCCTCCTCCTCTTCAGCCCGTTCATCTCCGCGCCTCTGCTCCTGGCGCTGGGGCGCCGCTGGGGGGCTCGCGTCGGCTGGGCAGCGCTGCCCGCGCCGCTGATCAGCCTCGGAGCTTGCCTGGCCCTCTACCTCCTTCCGGAGGCCCAGCGCACCACGATCGGCTGGGAATGGATACCGCGTCTGGGGGTGCAGCTCTCCTTTACGCCGGACGGGCTCGCGCTGTTCTTCGGGCTGCTCGTGACCGGCGTCGGTAGCCTGGTCACGTTCTACGCGGCTTGTTACCTCGACGATCACTACAGGCGCCACGGACAGTTCTACTGCACCTTGCAGCTGTTCATGGGCGCGATGCTGGTCACCGTCTTTTCCAGCAACTTGCTCGTCTTGTTCACCGCCTGGGAGCTGACCGGCATCACCTCGTTCTTCTTGATCGGATTCCTGCACGATCGACCGGAGTCTCGACGGGGCGCCCGGATGGCGCTCCTGACCACCAGCCTCACCGGCCTGGCGTTGCTCGTCGGGATCGTGCTGCTCCAGCAGGTCTTCGGCACCCTCGAGCTCCCCCGGATGCTCGAGGCGCCTGTGCCTCCAGGGAGCGAAGGGCTGCTCGCCGCCGCCTTTCTCTTCTGCTTCGTGGGCATCTGCGGCAAGTCGGCCCTCGTTCCCTTTCAGTACTGGCTGCCGAACGCCATGGCGGCGCCGACGCCCGTCAGCGCGTACCTCCACTCGGCCACCATGGTGAAGCTCGGCGTCTTCCTCACCGCGCGTCTCCTGCCGGTGTTCGTCGGGCTCGAGAGCTGGACGCCGGTCTTGATCACGATCGGGTTCCTCACCTTCCTCCTCGGCGCGGGCCTCGCGTGGCTGTCCCACGATCTGAAGGCAGTGCTCGCCTACACGACCGTGGCCCAGCTGGGCCTGCTCGTCGGTCAGTACGGCTGGGCCTCGCAGGCAGGGCCCGCATTCGGGGACCTCCTCCATATCCTGAATCACACCCTGTACAAGGCGTGCCTCTTCATGGTGGTCGGCGTCATCGACCACAGCACGGGCACCCGCGATCTCCGGCAGCTCGGCGGGTTGTTCAAGAAGATGCCGCTCACGGGCGCCACGGCGCTCGTGGGGCTCGCGGCCATGGCGGGGGTGCCTCTCACCAGCGGGTTCATCAGCAAGGAGCTCCTGCTGGAGAGCGGGCTCGCCTTCCAGAGCGGCCATCCGGGGAGCCTCGGTCTCTGGCCGCTGCTCAGCATGGTGGGCGGCTCGGTCCTCCACGCGCTCATCGCCCTCCACATCGCGAAGCGCGTGTTCTTCGGGGCGGTGCCCGACAAGGTCGGCGCGCACTTTCACGCGCCCTCCCTCGGCATTCAGCTACCGGCGCTCCTCCTCGCGCTGGGGGTCCTGTACTTCGGCGTCCAGCCCGCGGTCTTCGGGCATTTCATCGCGTCCTTCGGCCCTCCTGGGCTCGCCGCGCCCCACCTCGCGCTCTGGCACGGCTGGACCCCCGCCGCGCTCCTCAGCCTCGGCGTCTTTTCGACGGCTGGCGCCTCCTTCTGGTTGAGTGAGCGACGGCGCTGGACCCAGCGCTCCGTGCCGCGCCTGCTCCAGCTCGATCGGGGGTTCGAGCGAGCCGTCGAGGCGATCCCGTCGTTCGGCAAATGGCTCGATCGCAGGCTCGGCTTCCCGCGGCCCTCCATCTACCTGTTCATCCTCGTCGCCTTCATCGTGACGGTCTTCCTGGCGATCTTCGTCCAGGCCCGAGACAGTCTGGCGACCCTCCTGGCGCGCACGGAGATCAGGCCTGCGAGCCTCGAAGGATGGATTCGCTGGGGGGTGGTGATGCTCATCTCGACGGGCGCGCTCCTCGCGGCGGCCTGCAAGCGTCCTATCCCCCAGCTGTTCGCGGTCTCTCTCGTGGGATCCGGCGTCGCCTTCTACTACGTGCTGTATCGGGCCCCCGACCTCGCGCTCACGCAGCTCCTCGTCGAGGCCGCCACGCTGATCCTGATCTTGCTCGTGGTGCTCCGCTTCAAGCGCGACCGAGCCGAGTATCAGCCGCTCGCTGTCACGAGGCCGGGCTCGCGTCTGGTGCGTGTCGGGTTCTCCGCTGGCGCGGGGCTGCTCCTGGGCCTGTGTGTCCTGATCTTCCCGAACGACGGGGTCGACCGCGCCGGCTCGTTTTACCTCGTGCACACCCTCCCGCTCGCGAAGGGCGCCAACGCGGTGAACACGGTCGTCGTCGATTTCCGCGGCTTCGACACGATGCTCGAGATCACCGTCCTGCTCATCGCCGCGCTCGGCTGCCTGGGCCTCCTGTCGCGCGCGAGCTCTGCCCCCCGACCCGACGCCGCCCTCCCCGCGACGGATCTCTTCCCTGTCCCTCGGGACTTCATCTTGAAGGCGGTCGCGCTCGGCGCTTTCCTCCCGCTCAACCTCTTCTCGCTCTACGTCTTCCTCCGGGGCCACAACGCGCCGGGCGGCGGCTTCGTCGCGGGGCTCATCACCGCCCTCTCTCTGCTCCTCTTGAGCTTCGTGCTCGGCGTCGAAGGGTTCCGTCGTCGCTTCCGTGTGAGGCCGATGCTGGTCGCCGTCACGGGCATCGCCCTCGCCCTGGGCGCGGCGTTGCTCCCGCTCTGCTTCGGCTTCTCCCCGCTGCACCACCTGCACACCACGGTGGGGCCCCTGGCCATCGGGACCCCGATGCTCTTCGACGCCGGCGTGTTCCTCACCGTCGTGGGGGTGACCTTGAAGTTGATGCTGCCCTTGATGAAGTCCGTGCATGGCCTGCCTGCCTTCGTTCGTGAAGAAGAAGGCAATTTCGCCGCGCTGGCGAGCGAGCCCATCGACATCGATCCGGCGCGCCACGTGGCCGAGGCGCCGAGGAGCGAGCCATGACAGGCCAGCTCGACACCGCCGTGCTCGTCGCCGTGCTCGCCGGCGGGGCCATCTACCTGTGCCTCTCTCGCCGCTTCCTGCGGGTTCTGCTCGGCTTCTTGCTGCTCTCGAACGCGGCCAACCTGGTCGTGCTCTCCATGTCGGGCGATCCGACGGGTCGACGAGCGGCCATGGCGGGCTCGGAGACCACGTCGACGTCGGCGGTCGATCCGGTCCCCCAGGCGCTCATCCTGACGGCGATCGTCATTGGCTTCTCGGTCGCCGCGTACCTCACGGTGCTGCTCTACCGGATCTACGTCGACTCTGGCTCGGCCACGACGACCGGCCTCGACGAGGCGGACGACGCGCCCGGCGAACAGGCTGCCCGATGAACTCGCTCGCTGCAGCTCCCATCGTCGTCCCGCTCGCGGCGGCTCTGCTCGCGCTGCTCGTCCCGCGCCCGTCGGCCGGACGACGCATCGCCATCAGCCTCGTGCTCCTCGCGCTCCTCGGGTTCTCCCTGTGGCTCGTCGGCCATGCGCGGACCACGGGGCCCCTCGTGGTCAGCTTGGGTGGCTGGGTCGTGCCCTACGGCATCGTGCTCGTGGCCGACACCCTCGCGGCCATCATGCTCTGCCTCTCCTCGCTGGCGGGGCTCGCATGCGTGATCTACGGCTTCGCCGAGACGCCGCGGCGCGAGGAGCATCCCCTGCGGCTCCCTCTGCTCCTGCTCCTGATCACCGGCATCCACCTCTCGTTCCTCACGGGCGACCTGTTCAACCTCTTCGTCGCGTTCGAGGTCTTCCTGCTCGCGTCCTACGCGCTCATGACGCTCGAGGCCGACGCGCGCCGTTCCCGTCGAGCGTTGCCCTACGTGACGATCAACCTGCTCGGCAGCGCGCTCTTCCTCTGCGTCTGCGCCTTCGCGTACGGCCTCTTCGGCACGCTGAGCTTCGCGGAGATCGCCGTCCGGAGCTCGGCGATGGTCGGCGACGTCCGCCTCGATCTTCTCGGGCTGCTGTTTCTGCTGGTCTTCGCGATCAAGGCCGGGCTCTTCCCGCTCTACTACTGGCTGCCCATCAGCTACCCCGCGCTCCCGCCTCCCATCGCCGCCTTCTACGCGGGCATGCTGACCAAGGTCGGCGTCTACGTCCTGATCCGGATCTTCGGGACGGTCCTCCCCCCGGAGCTCACGTGGCTCCACGCGGCGATCGCCTGGGGCGCGGGGCTCACGATGGTGATCGGCGTGCTCGGCGCGGTCGCGCAGAGCCGCGTTCAAGCCATCCTGTCCTATCACATCGTGAGCCAGGTCGGATACATGGCCCTGGCCGTCGGCCTGTTCTCGCCCTATGCGTTCATGGCGGCGATTTTCTACATCATCCACCACATCGTCGTGAAGGCGGCGTTGTTCCTGGTGGGCGGCATCATCCTGCGCGTGCAGGGCACCGATCACCTGGACAGGACGGGAGGCCTCTGGGCAGCGGCCCCCGGCCTGAGCGTCGTCTTCCTCCTGCAAGCGCTGTCCCTGGCCGGCCTGCCGCCGCTCAGCGGCTTCTGGGGCAAGTTCATGATCGTCAAGGAAGGCCTCGCTCAGGGCCAATGGACGCTCGTCCTCCTCTCCCTGATCGCCAGCATCCTGACGTTGCTCAGCATGCTCAAGATCTGGCTCGGCGCCTTCTGGAGGACGAAGCCCGAGGGCGCTCCCCTCGCGCTCACGCCCTCGAGCCGTCGCATGACGGCCGTCGTGGGGCTGCTCGCCGCGGTGTCCCTCGGCATAGGCCTGGGAGCGAGCCACTTCGTCACGATCGCCGAGCACGCGGCCCGGGAGACCCTCGACCGCACCGCCTACGTGAACAGCGTCCGAGCGCTGAACGACCAGCCAGAGGAAGGCAAGCACCCATGAAAGCTCCGGCACCCCCTCCTCGAAGACGGCCCTTTCCGCTGCGCGTCCTGGGGTTCTTTCTGTTCCTTCTTTGCTTCCTGCGCGCGCTCGTCCTCGCCAACCTCCAGCTCGCCAGGTCTATCTTGTTCGAGAGGCGCGAGGACCTCGCGCCCGGGTTTCTCACGTATCCAGTCGAGCGGCTGTCGAAGCTGGAGATCCTCGTGCTCTCTCATTGCATCACGCTCACCCCCGGCACGACGACCGTGGAGATCTCTCCCGACTTCACTCGGCTGGTCCTGCACGCCCTCGACGCTCGAGACGCAGAGGCCACGCTGCGCGGCATCAGGGACGAGCTCGAGGCCCCCATCCTCAGGTGGACCCGATGATGTTCGCGGACGTCGGCATGCTCGTCATCTGGGTGGCGCTGTTCGCGGCCATCGGCGCCGGTCTCTGGCGTCTGGGTAGGGGGCCCACCACGCTCGATCGCATGCTCGGGTTCGACATGATCACGATCACGGTCGTGGCCCTCGTGCTCGTCTTCTCGGCCGCGACGGGCTCCGCGGACTACATCGAGTTCGTGTTGATCCTGAGCGGGCTCGGCTTCCTGACGACGGTCGCCTACTTCTATTACTTGATGCACCTCAGCCCCGACGACGACGATTTCGATGCGCGGGAGCGGTCATGAGCTGGACGGAAGCTCTGGGCACGGTGGTCATGTTCGGCGGCTGCTTCTTCGTGGTTGTCGCGGCGGTGGGGACGGTGAAGCTGCCCGACGTCTACTGTCGCGCTCACGCCCTCGGCAAGGCGATGACGCTCGGCATCATGCTGCTCTTGATCGGCTACGGCCTGCGCGTCCCCGGGGCCTCCTGGCTCAAGCTCTCTCTCGTTCTGCTCTTCCAGCTCGTGACGATCCCGGTGGCGAGCCACCTCTTCTGCCTCGTCGCCTACCGGAAGGGCGTGCGTCGGTGGACGAGCTGAAAGCCGGTTGAGCCCAGCGGTGGAGCACTCCACGCGCTCGGCGCCGCGGCTCCGCGCGCAAGGCTCACGCGGGCGCGGACGTCACTCCTCCTCCGCCGCGCCGTGCGCCAGCACCGTCTCTCCACCTCTCTTGCCAAGCTCGATGAGCCGGCAGGGCGTCGCCTTCCGGATCCGCTCCGCCAGTGGGCGGGAGTGCGTCGTGATCCAGAGCTGGCTCCGGGATGCCGCGTGCACGAGCAGATCCCCGAGCGGCCCGAGCAGATCCGGATGCAGGCTCGTCTCCGGCTCGTTCAGCGCCATCAGCAGCGGAGGCCTCGGGCTCAGCAGCGCCGCCAGGAGGCAGAGGTAGCGCGCCGTGCCGTCCGAGAACTCGCGGGCGTCGAGCGGCCGCGACATCCCCGGCAACCCGAGCTCGACCCGGAACCGCCCCCGCGTCGAGGAGACCTCGAGCGACGCGCCCGGGAACGCGCTGGCGACGGCCTCCTTCAAGGCGCCCCGGTCGCCGATGTCGAGGATCGTCGCCAGCGCCGCGGCCAGATCGTGGCCATCGGTGCTGAGCACCGGCGTCCGCACCCCGACCTGCTCGACCCGCAACGGCGCGCCGGGGTCGGTCCGGAAGTGGTGATAGAACCGGAAGTTCATGAGCTGCTGCCGCACGGCCGAGAGCAACGGAAAGCGATGCGGCTCCACCACCTGCGACAGCACCGACTCCGAGCCCCAGAGCGAGAAGGGAAAGGTCACGCGCTGGCCTTCCGCGTCGCGCGCGAAGGCCGAGCCCGCGGCCCGCTCCAGCATCGGCAGGCGGCGGCGCTTGTCGAGCAGCCAGAGCGTCTCTTCCTTGATGTCCGGGTCCAGCTCGAACGGCCCGCCAGGCGGCGGCGTCAGCCCGCACTGGAGCTCGTACACGAGCTCGTCGAGCCGCACCCGCAGCGTCATCCGCACCGGGCCCTTGCTGCGCTGGCCGGCCCAGAGCACCGACGGCATCCCGCCCTCCTCGGCCAGGGTGCGCGCGAAGCTCCCGCTCGCCGCGGCGCCGAGCAGCACCATGGTGCGGTAGAGGTTGGTCTTGCCGACGCCGTTCGGCCCGACGATGACATTGACCTGCGCGAGGGGGAGGGTCATCTCGCGGATCGAGCGATACCCGGCGACGTGGAGCTCCTGGACCGTCATCCCGCCCAGGATAGCCCATCGTGGCCACCCGCCACCCGCGCCGCGATCAGGGGTCGCGGCATCCTGTACGACGCCAACGCAATCGCGCGCCCGCCGGCGCCCCCACCTCGACGCCCGCGGCCGCCGCGGGCCGCGGCGCCGAGCCCGCGCTCGGCCGCCTGCGCCCGTCGCTCGATGCTCAGGTGTCCGCGAACGCGCGTGTCGGGCTCGCGGCGACCGAGCCTCGCCCGGCTCAGCGCATCATCAGGACATCCGACATGTCATCGACGATCCTGCGGGCGTCGCCGACCTCGAGGTTGACGAGCACGGTGATGGAAGCGTCGCTGTCGACCGCGTGATAGGACGAGGACGTGAACCCCCAGATCCCGCCGTCATGCCCGTACTGGGGGCCGAGCTGGGAGCCACGGCGCGACAGCCCGAGCCCGTATCCGGTGACGTCGCCCAGCCTCGCGTCCATCCAGGTGGTCATCTCGGCGAGCTCGGCTGGGCCGAGCAGCTCGCCGTCGAGCACCTTGCGGTAGAAGCGCGTGAGGTCCTCGGCCGTCGAGACCAGGGCGCCCGCGGTGCCGGCCGCCGACGGATCCGCCGCGGAGGTCGTATCGACGAGCTTCCCCCGGTCAATCCCGTAGCCGCGCACGAGGCCCGGCAGGGCCGCCTCGGCGCCGTCGAGGTAGGTGCGCGCGAGCCCTGCCGGCTCGAGGATCCGGGCGCGGAGCAGCTCGCCGACGGGCTCCCCCGACGCGGCTTCGAGGATCAGACCCGCGATGATGTAGTTGGTGTTGGAGTAAGCGAAGCCCTGCCCAGGCGCGAAATACGGCGGATGCGACGCGGCGACCTCGATGAGCTCCCGGGGCGTCCACGCGCGCTCTGGATCGGAGAGGGCCGCGGACCAGAACTCGTCGCTCTGCGTGAAGTCGTAGATACCGCTCGTGTGGTTCAGGATCTGCCGGACGGAGGTCCGCTCGCCGTCGGGGACGCCCTCCACGTACCTGGAGACGCCATCGTCGAGCGACAGGCGGCCTTCGGCGCGCAGCATCAGCGCCAGCGTCGCCATGAAGGTCTTGGTGATGCTCCCTACCCGGAAGAGGTCATCGGGTCGCATGGGGACCTTCGTCGCTGCGTCCGCGATCCCGGAGGCGCCGCGCCAGCTGCACGCGCCGAGGCGCACGGCGGCGGCGGCGCCGGGGAGCCCCTGATCCGCCACGGCCGCGTCGAGCGCGGCCTGGAGCTCGGCCGAGACCTCGTCGCAATCGACGCTCGTCCCGCCGCCAGCGCCTCCGGCGCCGGCGGCCCTTGCTTCACCGCGCTCGATTCCATCGCTCCTGCCGCCCTCACCAATCGAGGTGGCCTCTGCCTGAAGCGACGCGAGCGAGGAGCTGCCGCACCCGGCGAGCAGAGCGGCCCCGGCGCAGGCGAACAAAGCGGTCCGCTGCAAAACACGGCTCATCGATCCGATCTCCACGATCCCCAATGAAGTTCACTGCTGCGCTCCGCCGTGCTGCTCCAGAGAGCGTCGCAGGGCGGCGCTGCGAAGGCGCGCATCAACGCGCAGGTGGTCTGAGGGTGTCAAGACGCGCGGACGATGACGGTGCTCTCCCCGACACGATCACAGCAATGCCAGCCGCGAGCGGCTCCGCCGCGGTAGGCCGCGTCACCTCGATCCCCCTCGTCCCCGGCATCGGCCACATCATGCCAAGAGAGGCCGGCAGCGGAGCCGAGCGCATGGACGGTAGACCCGAGCTGGGTGACCGTGCGGCGCTGGTCGACGACCCGGCGGCGCGTCGGAGCGCCCAGCGTCCGAGAGACATCGAGTTGCACGGTGGCGCCCGTGGCGCACATCAAGCAAGCGTGGCCAGGCGGCTCGCCATGTACCGCGCGGGCGACGCCCCGAGCGCTTTGCGAAACATGGTCACGAAGCTGCTCGCGCTCTCGTAGCCGAGGTCCCGCGCCACGCTCTGCACGGTCGCGCCGCGGGAGAGCTTCTGGATGGCCAGGATGATGTGGAGCTGCTGGCGCCAGCGGCCGAAGCTCAAGCCCGTCTCCTCGACCAGGAGACGGTTCAAGGTGCGCTCGCTGACGCCGATTCGCCTCGCCCACGCCTTCGTCGTCGCGCCGCTCGCCGGATCGGCGGTCATCGCATCCACCAGACGACGGAGCCGCGGATCGATCGGCATCGGCAACCGATGCTTCTCGATCGAGACCGTCGCGAGCTCGTCGAGGAGCACGCTCATGAGGCGCGCGTCCGGTCCCTCGAGATCGTAGAGCGCGGGGCGCGTCGCGAGGCGCAGCAAGAGCTCGCGGAAGAGCGGCGTCACCGACACCGCGCAGCAATCCTGCGGCAGGTTCGGCGCCGCGCCGGGCTCGACGAAGACGCAGTAGCCCTCGAGCGGCGCGCGCGCGCGGATCCGGTGCGTCACCGACGCGGGGATCCACAGCGCCGATCGCGGCGGCACGATCCAGAGAGCGCTCGACGCCTCGCAGATCATCTCTCCGCGCACCAGGTACACGAGCTGCGATTCGCGGTGCGCGTGAGGCTCGCTCTCGAGCCCACCGCTCGCCATGCTGAGCCCGATCGCGTTCGCCGGCCGCGCGACCGCGGTCCTCCAGCGCCCACGCGCATCGAGCACGAAACGGCTCGCGAGCGACTCGAACGACGCCGCCGCGCCGCGGGGCTCGTTCGCCACCTGGACGTCTCCGTGAACCGTCCAGCCCGTCGGATGCGCAATCCGGGGCGCCCTCGAGCCCCGCCGCCTCGCTGCCATGTCCGTTTTGATAAATAAATTGTCCTGATTGCGCAATGCGGTCGACGGCGTCGACTGCTACGTTCTCCTCGACGCCGCCGCCCTCACCAATGCTCCGGTGTTCCGCGCTGGAGGCAATGCCTGCGAGGAGGGCGAGTGAACGCTCCGAGAACGTGTGTCCTTGACCCGAGGCCGACCATGAAGTCCGATCCCATCGCCGTCCTGCCCGATGAACGGGTGCGCGCCGTGCTGCGGCGCCTCCACGACGAGGCCGACCGGCAGGTGCCGGGTGTCCTCCTCCACTTGCTGCCGAAGCTGCCGCGGATGCTCCTCGGCCGCCGCGTCGACGCTGCGGGCACGGAGCTCGACTTCGCCGACAAGTACCTCGCGCTCGGGCGCGACCAGGGCGCCTTCTGCTACCTGACGGCGCGGGCGCTCCGCGCCAGGACGATCGTCGAGTTCGGCACGTCCTTCGGCGTCTCGACGCTGTGGCTGGCGGCGGCGGTGCGCGACAACGGAGGCGGCCGCGTCATCGGCACCGAGCTCGTGCCGGAGAAGGCGCGGCGCGCGCAGGCGAACCTGGAGGAGGCGGGGCTCGCGTCCTTCGCCGAGATCCGCGTGGGGGACGCGACGGAGACGCTGCGGGCGGACCTCGGCGAGGTGGACTTCATGCTCAACGATGGGTTTCCCCTGCGGGCGCTCGACGTGCTGAAGCTCGTCGCCTCGGCCCTGCGTCCGGGCGCCGTGGTGGTGACCGACAACGTCGGTGTCTTCAAGGCCGATTATCGCGACTACGTCGCCTACGTGCGTGATCCGCGCCACGGCTTCGCGTCGATGACGGTGCCCTTCCGCTCGGGCACCGAGTACTCGGTTCGACAGCCGGCGCGCCCGGGCGAGCGCGGCGTCAGGCCGACAGCGCCTCGGCCATGTGATCCATGAACGCGCGGATGCGGTTCACGTTCTTCAGCTCGGGGAGCGTGAGCAGCCAGAGGTCGCGGTCGTATGCCGGGTCGATCGGGCCGATGCGCGCGCCCGGCACGTTCGCCGCCAGCCACGCGTCGAGCCGCTCATCGTGGTCCTGGCCACCCGGTGGAAGCCGCGCCCCGCGAGCGAGGCGCGGGCCCGAGGCCCCGGCGCCCCGCGGACGAGCGGCGCCACATAGCCTGTTGATTTTACTGCAAGTTCGCCAAGAATGGCGACCCGGCCGGAGAGCACTTCCTCGGCCGGATCGATCTCGTAAAACGTCACACGTCGCCTGTGTGAACAACCCCACCGGCGTCCCCGGCGCCCCAGCGAAAGGACACGACGATGAAGGTCATGGTGATCGTGAAGGCAACGAAGAACAGCGAGGCGGGCGTCATGCCGAGCGAGGAGCTCCTGACCGCGATGGGCAGGTACAACGAGGAGCTCGTCAAGGCCGGCGTCATGGTCGCGGGCGACGGCCTCCACCCGAGCGCGAAGGGCAAGCGCGTCCGGTTCTCCGGGAACCAGCGCAGCGTCATCGACGGTCCGTTCACCGAGACGAAGGAGCTCATCGCCGGCTACTGGATCTGGCAGGTCCGGTCGATGGAGGAGGCCGTCGCGTGGGCGCGTCGCTGCCCCGATCCGATGCCGGGCGAGGAGGCCGAGCTCGAGCTCCGCCCGATCTTCGAGGCGGACGACTTCGGCGAGGCGCTCACCCCGGAGCTCCGCGCGCAGGAGGAGCGCCTCCGCGCAGAGGTCGAGCGGCAGCAGAAGGCGTAGGCCGCGCGCGCGGCGTCGAGGACCGCGGCCAGCGAGCGCGGGCCGAACGCTCCGAGGCCATGGGTCGATGACCCGACTCACGCCTCGCCGTCCTGCGCACCCTGCCTCTTGACCACGCTGATCTCGCCGTCCGCCTCGAGGCAGGCAGAGCGCACCATGGCGAGGTCCGTGATCCCTTGCCTGCGGAGGGCCGCCTGCAATTCCTCCTCGGTGACCATCTCCCGGCGCATGTTCCCCCACTGCGGGCAGCCGTCTCGGACGAGGGTCGTCTGCCTGTCGCGCAGGCAACGCCGAAAGAAGGGGACGCGGAACTCCAGGAGGTCGATCACGTAGCCCCAGCCGACGATGAGCGCGATCATGAGCAAGATGTCCGCGGGCGAGGTCGATCCGCTCATGATGCCGTCGGCGGCCAGACCGCCGATGAGAATGAGGGCGAGCATGTCGTTCGGTGAGAGATGTCCGGTGCGTCGCTTGGGGATGAGGCGGATCACGACGACGAGGGCGAAATAGATGAGCGTCGTGCGCGAGGCGATCTCCCAGAGAGGCTTGGAGAAACCAAAGATCCCTTCCATGGGCGTCCTCCCGCCGGTACGGCCACGCGCGTCAGCGCGCGGCGTGGAAGCGCCGGTGCAGATGGCGAACCTCGTCCGCGAGGCTCTCGACGGGCCCTTCCACGGGCAGCCCCGGAACGATGTCGGGGATCGGCAGGCATCGCACCGGAGGAGCCGGTAGGCCCCACCCGGCGAGCCAGCCGGCCAGCTGGGCCGAAGAGCTCGCGTACACGATGCGGCCGAGCTGGACCCAGCCATGGGCCGCGGCGCACATGGGACAGTGCTCGGTCGAGGTGAAGACCGTCGCCGCGGCGCGCTCGTCGGGAGCGAGGTTCGCGGCCGCCCAGCGCGCCAGCGCGAGCTCCGGATGGCTGGTCGGATCGCCGCCGCCCACGCGGTTGTGATCCTCGGCGAGGACCGTCCCATCCGCCGCGACCAGCACGGAGCCGAACGGCTCGTTGCCGGTCTCCAGCGCCAGCGCCGCGAGCTCGACGCAGCGGCGCAGGTGTCGCATCTCGGTATCGCTCGGCATGGTCGTCTCCTTCGGGGGCACGGGAGTCCCGCTTCGTTCGCGCTGGCGGGGCCCTCGCAAGAAAGGGACCGACCAGGAGCCCTCGGTGATCGCGTGCTCGGCCTTGACCCCGCTCGCCTTCCTCCGCACCAGCAGGGGCGGAGGAAGGCACCCAGGGCGCCCCTGGCGTGCCCGATCGCCGGCGTCCTTGACCGAGCGGCACGGAACGCATATCGTCAATCTACGATGAAGCCAGCCTCCCAGGCCGCCGGCCCCTGCTGTCCGCCCGCGGACGAGCAGGCGGATCTGCGACCCATCGAGGGCGACGAGGCCGACGAGGAGCTCGCCGGCCTTGCGAAGGCCCTCGGGCACCCGGCGCGCGTGAAGATCCTCCGCATCCTGGCGCGCAAGGACGCGTGCATCTGCGGCGACCTCGTGGACGAGCTGCCGCTCGCCCAGTCCACCGTCTCGCAGCACCTGAAGGTGCTCAAGGACGCCGGCCTCATCCGGGGCCAGGTCGACGGGCCCCGCGTCTGCTACTGCATCGAGCCCCGCGCGCTCCGGCGCCTGAAGGCGCTGGTCGGGGGGCTCTGAGGGGCCTCGCTCGCCCGGGTTATCGTTTATCTACGATTTGCGATTGGATCCAAGGACCATGACCAGAAGGACCGGCGTCGCCGGCAAGCTCTCGTTTCTCGACCGCTACCTCACGCTGTGGATCTTCGCGGCGATGGGGCTCGGCGTCGCGCTCGGCTCCCTCTCGCCGGGGTTCACGGCGGCGTTCGACCGGATGAGCGTCGGCACGACCTCCATCCCCATCGCGCTCGGTCTCATCCTCATGATGTATCCGCCGCTCGCGAAGGTGCGTTACGAGGAGCTGGGGCAGGTCTTCCGCAACCCGCGCGTGCTGGCCCTCTCCCTCGTCCAGAACTGGGTCATCGGCCCTGTCTTGATGTTCGGGCTCGCCGTCGTCTTCCTGCGCGACAGGCCCGAGTACATGCTCGGCCTCATCCTCATCGGGCTCGCCCGCTGCATCGCGATGGTCATCGTCTGGAACGACCTCGCGAAGGGGGACACCGAGTACTGCGCGGGGCTCGTCGCGTTCAACTCGATCTTCCAGGTGCTGTTCTTCTCGGTCTACGCGTACTTCTTCGCGACGCTCCTGCCGACCTGGCTCGGGCTCGAGGGCGCCGTCGTGAACATCACGATCGGCGAGATCGCGCAGAGCGTCGCCATTTACCTCGGAGTCCCGTTCGCGGCCGGCTTCCTCACGCGCCGCGCCCTCGTCCGCCTGAGGGGGCGAGACTGGTACGAGCGGCGCTTTCTGCCGCGCATCGGCCCCATCACGCTCGTCTCGCTGCTCTTCACGATCGTGGTGATGTTCTCGCTGAAGGGCGAGGCCATCGTCGAGCTGCCGCTCGACGTGCTCCGCATCGCCGCCCCGCTGCTCGTCTACTTCGTGGTGATGTTCGCGGTCTCGTTGTTCATGAGCAAGCGCGTGGGCGCCGGCTACAAGCAGTCCGCCACGCTCTCGTTCACGGCCGCCTCCAACAACTTCGAGCTCGCCATCGCCGTGGCCATCGCGAGCTTCGGCATCCACAGCGGGGCCGCCTTCGCCGCGGTGATCGGGCCGCTCGTCGAGGTGCCGGTCCTCATCGGCCTCGTGCACGTCGCGCTGTGGGCGCAGAAGCGCTTTTTCCCGGACACCCCGCTCGAGGTCGCCGCGCCCGCGTGCGCGGCCGAGGGCGCCTCACCGTCCGCATCGAAGGGTTGAATTCCATGAGCAACGAGCTCAAGAGCATTCTTTTCCTTTGCGTCGCGAACTCCGCGCGCAGCCAGATGGCCGAGGGGCTCGGCCGCATGATCTTCGGCGACCGGGTCCCCGTGCAGAGCGCCGGCAGCGAGCCCTCGGTGGTCAACCCGTACGCGATCGAGGTGATGCGCGAGCTGGGCGTGGACCTCACGACGCACCGCTCGAAGTCGGTGCACACGGTCGACCCCGCGGCGGTGGGCACGGTCATCACGCTGTGCGCCGAGGAGGTCTGCCCGGTGTTCCTCGGGGAGGCGCGGCGCCTCCACTGGCCGATCCCGGACCCCGCGAGCAAGGACCCCTCGATCCCGCGCGAGGAGAT
This sequence comes from Sorangium sp. So ce1036, assembly GCF_051369805.1. Taxonomy (NCBI): domain Bacteria; kingdom Pseudomonadati; phylum Myxococcota; order Polyangiales; family Polyangiaceae; genus Sorangium; species Sorangium sp. So ce1036. The sequence goes on along the minus strand of NZ_JBBMOX010000001.1, from coordinate 8,186,119 downwards.
GCTCCGGCGCTTCCGCGCGGCGCGCGATACGATCCGCGGCATGCTGGAGCGCTTCGCGCGGGAGTATCTCGTGAAATCGCTCCGGTGACCTGCGTCCATCTCGCGAGGTCCCCGTCTTGATCGGCAGGAGGTTGCCAGGATGAACGAACAGACGAAGGATGACGTCCGCGCCGCCGTGCGCGAGCAGTACGGGAACATCGCGCGGTCCACCGCCGGCGCGGGCTGCGCGCCGGGGTGTTGCGGCCCGCGCGCGGAGGCGAGCCTCAAGCTCGGGTACTCGGCCGACGAGCTCGCGGCGGTCCCGGAGGGCGCGAACCTGGGGCTCGGCTGCGGCAACCCGCAGGCGATCGCCGCGCTCAAGGAGGGTGAGACGGTCCTCGACCTCGGCGCGGGAGGCGGCTTCGACTGCTTCCTCGCGGCGAAGCAGGTGGGCCCCACGGGGCGCGTCATCGGCGTCGACATGACGGCCGACATGGTCGCGAAGGCGCGGGCGAACGCGCAGAAGATCGAGGCGAGGAACGTCGAGTTCAGGCTCGGGGAGATCGAGCACCTGCCGGTCGCCGACGGCACCGTCGACGTCATCCTGTCCAACTGCGTGATCAACCTGAGCCCCGACAAGGGCGCCGTCTTCCAGGAGGCGTTCCGCGTGCTGAAGCCGGGCGGCCGACTCGCCATCTCGGACGTGGTGTGCACGAAGCCGCTCCCGGAGGCGCTCGCCAGCGACGTCGCCGCGCTCACCGGCTGCGTGTCGGGCGCCGCCAGCGTCGAGACCCTCCGCGCGCTCCTCCGCGCGGCGGGGTTCGAGGGCATCCAGGTCCATGTGAAGGAAGAGAGCCGCGAGTTCATCCGCGACTGGTTGCCCGGGTCGGGCGTCGAGGACCACGTCGCGTCGGCGACGATCGAGGCGGTGAAGCCGGGCGGGGAGCCGTGCTGTGGACCCGCCTGCTGCGCGCCGGAGGCCTAGGCGTGATCACAGCCGGGCTCGCGACGGCGTCGCCCGGCTGTCGTCCCGCGGTCGCTCGGCTCAGCGAATCCAGCGGTTGACGATGTTCTCGTACAGCTCCTGCTGACCGCTCGTGAGCTTGACCTCGCCGCCGGCGTTGCCGATCTCGGCGAGCTGCTCCAGCGTCAGCTTGCCCTGCTCGAACTCCGCGCCCTTGCCGCTGTCGAACGACGCGTAACGCGCCTTGCGCATCGACTCGAGCGGCGACTTGCGGAGCAGGTCATCGGCGATGAGGAGCGAGCGAGCGAACACGTCCATCCCGCCGATGTGTCCGTGGAAGGTGTCGATGAGATCCGTCGAGTTGCGGCGGCGCTTGGCGTCGAAGTTGACGCCGCCGCCCTGGAGCCCGCCGCTGCGGAGCAGGATGAGCATCATCTCCACCGTCTCGTTGATGCTGTAGGGGAACTGATCGGTGTCCCACGCGTTCTGGTAGTCGCCGCGGTTCGCGTCGATGCTGCCGAGCATGCCGGCGTCCGCGGCCACCTGCATCTCGTGATCCATGGTGTGGCCGGCGAGCGTCGCGTGGTTCGTCTCCAGGTTGAGCTTGAAGTCCTTGTCCAGGCCGTGCTGACGCAAGAACCCGATCACGGTCTCGGCGTCGAAGTCGTACTGGTGCTTGGACGGCTCCATCGGCTTGGGCTCGATGAAGAAGGTGCCCTTGAAGCCGCGCGCTCGCGCGTAGTCGCGGGCCATGGTCAAGAAGCGAGCGAAATGCTCCTTCTCGCGCTTCATGTCCGTGTTCAGCAGGCTCATGTACCCCTCGCGGCCGCCCCAGAACACGTAGTTCTCACCGTTCAGCGCGATGGTCGCGTCGAGGGCGTCCTTGAGCTGGGCGCCGGCGTAGGCCACCACGGAGAAGTCCGGGTTCGTGGAGGCGCCGTTCATGTAGCGCGGGTTGGAGAACAGGTTCGCCGTGCCCCACAGCAGCTTGACGCCCGACTGGGCCTGCTTCTGCTTGGCGTACTCGACGATGCTCTGGAGACGGCGCGACGTCTCGGCGCGGCTCTCGCCCTCTTCCACCAGGTCGATGTCATGGAAGCAGTAGTGCGTCGCGCCCAGCTTGGTGATGAACTCGAAGCTCGCGTCCATCTTCATGCGAGCACGGGTGAGCGGGTCCTTGCCCTCGTCCCAGGGGAAGTTGATCGTCCCCGGGCCGAACGGATCGTGCCCACGACCGCAGAAGGTGTGCCAGTAACACACGGCAAACTTGAAGTGGTCCTTCATGGGCTTGCCAGCCACGACGCGGTTGGCGTCGTACCACTTGAAGGCGAGGGGGTTGTCGGACTCAGGCCCCTCGTAGGGAATCTTGCCAACACCGGGGAAGTACTCTTTGTCTCCAGTTACGACGGTCATGAGCGAATCTCCAGCTCGTGGTTTGCGTGTGCCTTAGTTCGGAGGGCGCCTTCGACAGTGTCCGCGAGGTGAACCCCAGGGGTCAGGCGTCGGGGTCAGGGCGGAGTCAGCCTCTCCACGTCCAGGTTGTGGGCCTTTGAGGACGCTGAGGTTCTTGTGGCTTCGACTCTCGTTATGTAAGACATCTTACTAAGGTGGCCAGCTGCACGCATGGTGGAATTGGCCGGATAGCAATATCATGTAGACGGGTCGGAGGCTAGGCAGTCAGCTGGCAAGGCGCCCTGCCGCTCGCTGTACCTGGCTGCGCCGCGTCGACATCCCCGCATGGACGCTCCGCGCGGCCCGACCGCGGCTGCCTGCGCTGTCCTCGCTGAACCGCCGCGCTGAATCCGCTGAGGTGCTCGTGCTGTCGCACCCTTATACAGCAACGTGGTACTTCAGCGTACGCTCGCGCAGGCGCCGCGCTCGCTTACCAGGTCAGCGCGTTCGTGTCAACGCTCGTCAGGGACCGCGTGAGTGGCTCCGCGAGGCGCTCGATGACTGCTGCCGCGTCGCCCTCGGTGCGGGCGGGTGGGTCGTGTCGTGCGAGCCGCGCGCGGCCGGCAAGCTCCCCGATGGGGGCTGCGGGGAGCTGAGCGCTCGGGCGCGGCAGGCCTGGCGAGCTGGACTCCACCTCGAGCGGCGCTCGTCCCGACCGATGTTCCTTCCGGGGCCCCGGTCGGCGGTCCATCGTCGGGCGACCCGTCGCCTCGGCGAGCGACGGAGCTGGAGCGGACATTCACGATGACGATCCCGGTGACGATGGGGCCGAGTCCAGACACCGCGGCGAGATCCAGGGAACGCCGAATCACCACGTGACCCACCATCGAGTTGCCGTCGATGCCGAATCCGCTCCAGGCGGGAGAGCACGACTGCGGGAAGTTGCCCCGGATCAGCAGAAGGACCGCCATGGCGCCAACGACGCCAAGGAGAGCGGGGAAGGGTTGTCGCTCCATTTTCCCTTCTACTTCCCTGGCTTCCTGGTGCCCTTGGCGTCACGGCGGTTCGCCTCTCGGCCCGACTTCCCGGAGCGGCGATAGGCGATCACGACGGCAAGGATCTTCGTCGAGGATCTCCTCTGAGGATCTCCTCGAGGAGGCGCCCTGCGGCGCGCGGCCCCGATGGCCGCGCGATCGCCGTCCCCGCGAGGAGCTCCAGGCGAAGGTCTGGGTCGAGCCGATGACCGGGAGCGGGCCGTGGTGCGGCGCCCGTCGAGCCTCCTCGCGCGCAGCTGCGAACGGCTGAACGCGCCCGGCCCTCGCGGGCCCCTGGGCCAGCGCGAGATCGAGGCGCAGAAGGCGAGAGGGCTCGCGGGCCGCTGCTCACCAGCCCGCCGATCCAGCGATTCGTCGACCCGGAGGACATCGCGGCGCTCGCGGTGTCTCCGACGTCGGGTGCCGCGAGACCGCGCTCCGGCCAGCCCTTCGCCGTCGGCGGCGCCTCGCCGCCGCCGCGCGGGACCTGGGCGCCCTCGTTCACGGAAGGACCGTGGGGGTCGGCACAAAAAGCGCGGCGCGCGCGAGCAACTCCGGCGAGGAAGGCGCGGAGCTGACGCGAAATCTCGCTCTTCCACAACTTTTGCGCCATAGAGGGCGGCAATGGCCGCCATCATCCTGACGACCCTGGCATTGTGCCCGGTCGCCGCCTGGCTCGGACGGCGACGCGCCCGCTGGGCCCGGCTCCTGGCGCTCTGGCCGCTCGCCGTGACGATCTGGCTCGCGCTCGCCTTCGGCTCGGTGCTCGACGGCGACATTCGCGTCGAGACGCTCGAGTGGATCCCGCGGCTCGGGCTCTCGCCGTCGTTCCGGCTCGACGGGCTGAGTGGCCTGTTCGCGCTGCTGATCAGCGGCATCGGGACAGGCATCGTCTTCTACGCGGCGCACTACTTCGACGATCATCCGTACAGCGGGCGATTCCAGGCGACGCTCTTCGCCTTCATGGCGGCCATGCTCGGGGTCGTCCTGACCGACAACGGGCTCGCGCTCTTCGTCTTTTGGGAGCTCACCGGGTTCACGTCGTACCTGCTCATCGGCTTCGAGCACGAGAAGCCCGAGGCGCGCCGCGCCGCGCTCCAGGCGCTGCTCGTGACGGGCGCCGGCGGGCTCGCGCTCCTCGCCGGCGCGGTCCTCCTGGCAAACGCGACCGGGAGCCCGTCGCTCCTCGCCGGCGCGGGGGACCCGGCCCGCCTGCGCGAGCACGATCTGTATCTCCCCATCGTGCTTTGCTTCCTGCTCGCCGCGTTCACGAAGTCGGCGCAGTTCCCGTTCCAGTTCTGGCTCCCGAACGCGATGGCCGCGCCGACGCCGGTCAGCGCGTACCTGCACTCGGCGGCGATGGTGAACGCGGGCGTCTACCTCGTGGCGCGGATGACGCCGGCGCTCGGCGGCACCCCGTGGTGGACCACGCCGATCGTCGTCGTCGCGGGCCTGACGATGCTCGGCGGCGCCGCGCGCGCGGTGCGCGAGATCGATCTGAAGAAGATCCTGGCTTTCACGACCATCAGCGCGCTCGGCACGATGATGCTCCTCCTCGCTCTCGGCACGCCGGCGTGCATCGCCGCGGGCCTCCTCTATCTCGTCTCGCACGCCCTCTACAAAGGCACGCTGTTCCTCGTGACGGGCATCGTCGATCACGAGGCGGGGACGCGCGACGTGACGAGGCTCTCGGGGCTCGGCCGCGCCATGCCGTTCACGGCCGCGGCGGGGGCGCTCGCGGCCGCCTCCATGGCCGGGCTCCCTCCCTTCCTCGGCTTCCTCGCCAAGGAGCAGGCGTACACGGCGGTGCTCGATCAGCCGCTGCTCCCCCCCGCGCTCCTCGCCGTGCTCGTCGTCACGAGCGCGCTGCTCGGCGCGGGGGGCCTCCTGGCCGGCTTCGGCCCCTTCTTCGCGGGCGCGCGCGGCGTGCCGCCCGGCGTGCACGAGGCGCCGCCCGGGCTCTGGCTCGCCCCGCTCGTGCTCGGCGCCCTCTCGCTCTCGGGCGTCGCCGGCGCGTGGGGGGCCGGGCCGCTCCGCGCCGCCGCCACGGCGGCCGCGGGCGCGCCGGTCTCGGTCGAGCCGTCGCTCTGGCACGGCTTCACGCTCCCGCTCCTCGCGAGCGCCGTGACGCTGGCGGCGACGCTGCTCGCCTACCGGCTCCGCGAGCGGTGGCGGCGCGTGGCCTGGCCCGAGCGCCTCGGGACCGAGCGCCTCTACGACGGCGCGCTCCGGATCCTCGACGCGATCAGCGAGCGCCTGGCGCCGCCCCTGCAGGACGCCTCGCTCCCGGCCTACGTGCTGAACTTCATCGTGACGACGACCGTGCTTGTCGGCGGGACCCTCGCGCTGACGGTGGGCGGCCTCGAGCCGCGCGGCCTGCTCGCGCCCCGGATCCACGAGGTGCTCGTCGTCGTGCTCATCGTGGTGGCCGCGCTCTCGGCGGTCCGCGCGAAGACCACGATGACCGCCGTGCTCTCGCTCGGCACGGCGGGCTACGGCGTCGCGCTCACCTTCGCGCTGTACGGCGCGCCCGATCTCGCCATGACGCAGTTCGCGGTGGAGACGCTGACCGCCGTCATCTTCGTCTACGTGTTCTGGCAGTTCCCGCAGGTCGTCGAGCGGAGCACCCGGCGCATCCGGGTGCGCGACGGCCTGATCTCGCTCGCGTGCGGGACGATGGTCGCCGTCCTCACGTTCGGCGCCGCGGTGAACCCGACGAGCTCCCGGCTGCGCGACTTCTACGCCGAGGCGGCGCCGGCGCTCGCGCACGGTCGCAACGTGGTCAACGTGATCCTGGTCGATTTCCGGGCGCTCGACACGCTCGGGGAGATCACGGTGCTCGTGACGGCGGCCGTCGGCGTGGGCGCGCTCCTCCGCATCGCGGCGGCCGAGAGGGCGGCGCGATGAGCTCGCTCATCTTCCGGGCCGCCGCGCGCGTGCTCATGCCGCTCCTGCTCGTCTTCGCGATGTTCCTGCTGCTGCGCGGGCACAACGAGCCGGGCGGGGGCTTCGTGGCGGGGCTGGTCGTCGCCGTGGCCTTCGTGCTGCGCGTGCTCGCCGAGGGCACGCCGGCGGCGGAGGCGGCGCTGCTCGTGCACCCGAGGAGGCTGCTCGCCGCGGGCCTCTTGCTCGCGCTCGGGAGCGGCCTCGTGCCGGTCGCGCTGGGGCGCGCGTTCCTGACCGCGTGCTGGACCGAGATCGGGCCGCCCGAGTGGCGGCTGCTCGTCGGCACGCCGCTCACCTTCGACGTCGGTGTCTGCTTCGTGGTCATCGGCGTGGTGCTGACCATGACCTTCGACCTCTCAAAGGACTGATCATGGAGTTGCTGCTCGCCGTCACCGCCGGCTCGCTCTACGCCGCGGGGCTCTATCTCCTGCTGCGCCGCCGGCTGGCGCAGCTCATCGTCGGCCTCGGCCTCCTGACGAACGGCACGAACATCCTGATCTTCACCTCGGGCGGGCTGACGCGCGCGATCCCGCCCGTGGTGCCGGAGGGCGCGGACGCGCTCCACCCGCCGTTCGCCGATCCGGTCCCGCAGTCGCTCATCCTCACGGCGATCGTGATCGGCTTCGGCGTCCTCGCGTTCGCGCTCGTGCTCGCGCACCAGGTCCACCGGACGAGCGGCAGCGACGACATCGGAGACGCGGGTTGATGGCCTCGAGCCTGATCCTCCCGATCGCCACGCCCATGTTCACGGGCGCGGTGCTGCTCCTCGTCTCCGACACGCGGCGGCAGCGCTGGCTCGCGCTCCTCGGCGCTCTGGGCCTCCTCGCCTCCGCGATCGCCGTCGCGGCCCGGGTGGCCACGGGGGGCATCCAGGTGCTCCGGGCCGGGTCGTGGGCCGCGCCCTTCGGCATCACGCTCGTGGCCGATCGCCTCACGGCCGTGCTGCTCGTGGCCGTCGGCGTCGTGGGCGTCGCCACGACCGCGTACGCGTTCGCGGGGCTCGATCCTCGTCGCGAGTCGGTGGGGTACCACCCCGTGATGATGGTGCTGCTGATGGGCGTCTCCGGCGCCTTCCTCACCGGCGATCTCTTCAACCTGTACGTGTGGTTCGAGGTGATGCTCGTCGCCTCGTTCGTGCTGATGGCGCTGTATCGCAACCGGATGCAGGTGCGCGCGGCGTTCACCTACGTGACGCTGAACCTGCTCGCCTCGACGATCCTCCTCACGGCGCTCGGGCTGCTCTACGGCAGCGCCGGCACCCTGAACATGGCGGATCTCTCGCAGCGGTGGTCGACCGGGGCGCTGCCGAAGCTGCACATCTCCATGGCCGCGCTCTTCTTCACGGCGTTCGGCATCAAGGCCGCGCTCTTCCCCTGGTTCTCCTGGCTGCCGGCGTCGTACCACGCGCCGCCGGCCGCCGTGAGCGCCATCTTCGCCGGGCTCCTGACGAAGGTGGGCGTGTACTCGATGTTCCGGGTGTTCACGCTCCTGTTCCGGGACGTGCACCCCGCGGGCCCCACGCTCGTGCTGGCGCTGTCCCTCGTGACCATGGTGATCGGCGTCACCTGCGCGCTCACGCAGCGCGACCTCCGGCGCGTGCTGTCCTTCAACCTCGTCGGCCACATCGGCTACACGACGATGGGGCTCGGCCTCGCGACGCCGCTCGGGCTCTCGGGGGCCTTGCTCTACGTGATCCATCACATCCTGGCGATCACGAACCTCTACCTCATCGCCGGCATCTTCCTGCGCGTGCGGCGCTCGAGCGAGCTCGATCGGCTGGGCTCGCTGTACCGCGCGCACCCGTACGCCGCGATGCTCGCCCTCGTGCCGATGTTCGCGCTCGCGGGCGTGCCGCCGCTCTCCGGATCGATCGCGAAGATCGCGCTCGTGCAGGCCGCGTTCGAGGCCGGGGCGTACTGGGCCGGCGCCATCGCGCTGTTCGTCGGGCTCCTCAGCGTGCTCTCCATCGCGCGCGCGTGGGGCGAGGCGTTCTGGAAGCCCGCGCCCGAGGAGCCGGCGCCCGCGAGGCCCATCTGGCAGCAGCTGCTGCCGATCGGCGGGCTCACGGCGCTCACCCTGGCGTTCACCGTGGCGGCCGACCCGCTGGTCGCGCTCACGTCGGCCATCGCGATGGACCTGCTCGAGCCCGACGCCTACGTGCGCGCGGTGCTGGACGGAGGCTGAAGGATGCTCGTCGCCAACCTCCTCCTCGCGATGACCTGGGCGGCGCTCCAGGGCGAGTTCTCGCTCACGAACCTCGTCATCGGCTACCTGCTCGGCTACGTCGTGCTGGCGGCGCTCGCGCGCGGCGGCGTGCTCCCCTCGACGTACCGGAAGAAGGTGCGCGCCGTCCTCTCGCTCGCCGGCTTCCTCTTCTGGGCCTTCATCGCCGCGAACATCCGGATGGCGATCGACGTCGTCCGCTCGCGGAGCCACCTCTCGCCGGGCATCGTCCGCGTGCCGCTCGACGCCCGCAACGACTACGAGATCCTCATGCTCGTCACGATCATCAACCTCACGCCGGGGACGATCGCGGTGGACGTCACCAGCGACCGGACCGCCCTCTTCCTGCACGTCATGCACGTCACCTCGCCGGACGCCGTGCGCGCGGAGATCAAGGAGTCGTTCGAGCGGCGCGTCCTCGAGATCATGCGCTGAAAGGAGGCACGACGTGCTCTACACCGTGATGCAGATCGTCCTCGTCATCCTCGCCATCTCGCTCCTCATCACGTTCGTGCGCCTGTGGCGCGGCCCCACCTTGCCGGACCGCATCGTCGCGATGGATCTCGTCGCCGTGCTGACGGTCGGCATCATCGTGGCGACGACGGCGGGCACGGGGCAACGCGGGCTGCTCGACGCCGCCAGCCTGATCGCGCTCGTCGGGTTCATGGGGACGGTCGCCTACACATGGTACGTGCTGAAGGCGGGGTCGCGGTGATCGTCCTCCAGTGGCTCACGGCGCTCCTCTTGCTCCTGGGCGCGATCCTCGGCTTCCTCGCGGCCGTGGGCGTCCTGCGCTTCCCCGACACGCTCGTCCGCATGCAGGCCTCCTCCAAGGCATCGACGCTCGGCCTCGCGTGCCTGCTCGCCGGCACGGCGCTCCAGTTCCCGGAGGTCTCCGTCATCATCCGGCTCGGCAGCATCGCGGCCTTCGTCATGCTCACCGCGCCGCTCACGGCGCACATCATCGCGCGCGTCACCTTGCACCGCAGGACGCCGCTCTGGGAGCACACGGTCCTCAACGAGCACGAGCCGGATCAGTGCGCCTCGGAGGACGAGGGCGCGAACGCCCGAGGCTGAGCGCGGAGATCCAGGAGGGGGGCCGGCTCGCCCGGACGCGGCTGAGCCTCGACCAGGCCCACGGACGAGCGGCCCTCGCCGCGCCACGCTGTGCCGAACCAGCACAGAGCGCGCGCTGCCTGGCCTGGTTCTTGAATGGCTCTCGCGGGTGGACATCCAGCGAGGAGCGAGATGCCGCGCGAGATCCGCCACGTGAGCACCCCCGTATCCGGGGCGCCGCACGAGCTCGATCGACAGGTCGTCCGCGCGCTCCGGCGGTCCGACGCGCGCGCCGCGCGCGCCGCCGAGGGCGCTCCGCTGGAGCCCGGGGCGCCTTTGACCCTGTGGAGATGACGTGGAAGCGCTTCGAACCGACGTCGCCATCATCGGGGGGGGACTGGGCGCCTGCGCGGCGGCGCTCGCCGCCGCGCGGCTGGGGTACCGCGTCCTCCTCACGGAAGAGACCCACTGGATCGGCGGGCAGCTCACGAACCAGGCGGTCCCGCCGGACGAGCACCGGTGGATCGAGGACTTCGGCGCCACGGCCAGCTACCGGGCCCTGAGGAGGGGGATCCGCGACTACTACCGCGCTCACCTGCCGCTCACGGCCGAGGCCCGCGCGCGCGAGGCGCTGAACCCCGGCAACGGATGGGTGAGCCGGCTGTGCCACGATCCGAGAGTCGCGGTCGCGGTGCTGCACCAGATGATGATTCCACACCAGCTCAGCGGCCGCCTGGTCGTGATGCTCCCGCACCGGCCGATCGCGGCCTGGACGCATGGGGACCGGATCACCGGGATCGTGGTGAGAGGCATCGAGTCGGGGCGCGATGTCCTGATCGAGGCCCCGTTCTTCATCGACGCGACGCCGTACGGCGACCTGCTCGATCTGGCCAGCGTGGAGCACGTGCTGGGCGCCGAGTCACGCGCCGAGACGGGGGAGCCGCACGCGGCCGAACGGGCGGACCCGAAGGCCCAGCAGGCCATCACGGTGTGCTTCGCGATGGAGCACCTGCCCGGCGAGGACCGCACCATCGACAGGCCCCGGCAGTACGCGCTGTGGCGCGATCTCCGCCCGCCGGGCTGGCCGGGGCCCCTCTTGAGCTGGACCACGATGCGGCCCGAGACGCACGAGCCGCTGACGCGCTTCCTGTTCGAGGCCGAGGACGGCCACCCCTGGTGGCCGTTTCGCCGGATCCTCGACCGCACGAACTTCGAGGAGGGGTTCGCTCGGAGCGACATCACCGTGGTGAACTGGCCGCAGAACGATTACTGGTTCGGCCCCATCGTCGGCGTCGAGCCGGCCGAGCGCGCGCACAACCTGGACGCGGCCAGGCAGCTCAGCCTCAGCCTGCTCTACTGGCTCCAGACGGAGGCGCCCCGCCCCGACGGGGGCGTCGGCTACCCCGGGCTCCAGCTCCGCGGCGACGTCGTCGGCGGCACGCCCGACGGGCTCGCGCCGGCGCCCTACGTGAGAGAGTCGCGACGGCTGCGGGCGGAGCTCACGGTGCTCGAGCAGCACATCGCCTACCCGCTCCGGCCGGACGGCCCGGAGCTGTTCGAGGACTCGGTGGGGATTGGCAGCTACCGGATCGATCTCCACCCGCGGGTCGGCGGCGCGGGCTACCTCGACACGGGCTGCTGGCCCTTCCAGATCCCGCTCGGGGCGATGATCCCGGTGCGCGTGGAGAACTTGCTGCCGGGCGGGAAGAACCTCGGCGTAACGCACATCACCAACGGCGCCTACCGCCTGCATCCGGTCGAGTGGACCGTGGGAGAGGTCGCTGGAGCCCTCGCGGCGTTCTGCCTCGAGAGGAAGCTGACGCCGAGGGCCGTCCGGAATCGCCGAGCGTCTCTCGAGGCGTTTCAATCGTTGCTGCGGCGAGAGGGCGTCGAGCTCTCCTGGCCATCCCTCGCGCCCGTGTGAGGTGCTCATGGAAAACAGGCGGTTGCGGATCGGAATCTCGGGCTCCTACGGCGGCATGAACCTCGGCGACGAGGCGATCCTCGAGGGCATCCTGACCCAGCTCAGGGCGACGGTCCCCGCGGACATCACCGTCTATTCCAAGAACCCCGCGGACACGCTCGCCCGACACCGGGTCGAGCGCTCCATCTGCGCGGGCGCGCTGACCCGGAGGGAGATGGTCCCGGAGATCCAGCAGCTCGACCTCCTGATCCTCGGCGGGGGCGGCATCCTCTACGACCGCGACGCCGAGGACTACCTGCGGGAGGTGGTGATCGCGAACGAGCTCGACGTGCCGGTCATCCTCTACGCGATCAGCGCGGGCCCCCTCACGATGGGGTCGTCCAGGCGAGCCGTGCAGGAGGCGCTGAACGCCGCGCCCTCGATGGTCATCACGGTGCGCGACCGGCTCGGCTACCGGCTCCTCGAGGACGTGGGGGTGACGCAGGAGATCCACCTCACCGCCGACCCCGCGCTCCTCCTCGAGCCGGCCGAGCTGCCCATCGACGCCCTGAAGGCGGAAGGGGTCGAGCTCGATCTACCCCTGGTCGGCTTCTCGGTCCGGGAGCCTGGCCCCGCGGCGCCCGAGATCAACCCCGAGGAGTACTACGCGCTGCTCGCGAACGCGGCGGACTTCATCGTCGAGCGCTACGACGCCGAGGTCCTGTTCGTCCCCATGGAGAAGACCGATGTGCAGCACAGCCACGCGGTCGTCGCCCACATGCAGAACGCGGAGCGCGCCGAGATCCTGAGGCGTCGGTACTCGCCACGTCAGATCCTGGACCTCATGGGCCGCCTCGAGTTCGCGGTCGGCATGCGCCTCCACTTCCTGATTTTCGCGGCGCTGCGCGGCACCCCGTTCGCTGCGCTGCCGTACGCGTCGAAGGTGACCGGCCTGCTCGAGGATCTGAAGATGGCCACGCCGCCGCTCGGGAGCATCGGTATCGGCCAGCTCATCGCGCGGATCGACCGCTCCTGGGACACGCGCGCCGAGATCCGGGCGAGGATCGGCGAGCGGCTGTCCACGCTGCGCGCGAGGGCGCGTCGAACGAACGACCTCCTCCTCGATCTCCTCGAGACGCGCGCCGCGGGGAGGACCGGCGTGGCGGAGCCGGCCGGAGCCGCCGGCCCCCACTGAGGGCGCGGAGGAGCTCCGATGGAAGCCAGGTATGGGCGCCGGGCTGGGGCTCTACATCGCGAAGGAGGACTGGAGGAGCGCTGGAGGGTGGGGGACAATGCGGCATGGAAGACGACACGCCCGTGATCCGGACCAAGCGCGTCTACGATCCTCCGGCGCCCGGCGACGGCCGGCGCTTCCTGGTGGAGCGCCTGTGGCCGCGAGGCATCAAGAAGGAGGCCCTCGCGGCCGACGCGTGGATGAAGGACGTCGCGCCCAGCACCGAGCTCAGGAAATGGTTCGACCATCAGGTCGAGCGGTGGGAGGAGTTCGAGCGCAGGTACCGAGAGGAGCTGGACGCGAACCCGGGCGCGTGGGCGCCGATCCTCGAGGCCTGCGAGCGCGGCGCGGTGACCCTCCTCTACAGCGCACACGACACGGCCCACAACAGCGCGCTGGTCCTCCGCGACTACCTGGCCGAGCGAAGGACCGCGCGCCGCGCTGGCCGGCGCGCGGAGCGCGGCCATGATGTGCCGCGTTGATGCGACGCCGGCGCTGTGCGAAGGACGGTGAATGCGAAAGATCCATGTTGCTCTGGGCGTGAGCTCGTTGACGGACTCCATCGCGGATTACACGCAGCGCCTCTCGGCCCAGCCGCAAGTGATCGTGCCGGATCAATACGCGCTCTGGCGCACGGACGCGGTGAACTTCTCCATTCGTCAGGTCCCCGCCGGCGAGGCGCCGGGGCTGCGCCACCTGGGGTGGGAGGACGACGCCGCCGGCGCCTTCTCGGAGGCGCGGGACTGCAACGGCATCGTCTGGGAGGAGTTCGGTCCCGAGCAGCAGATGCAAGAGATCCTCGGGCTCTGGCCTCACGCCCAGATCAAGCGCTGACGCCGGGGTCGCCGCGAATCGCCCGGAGGAGCTCCCGACGCCCTCGCGCCCGAGGTGCCGGCCTGCTCGTCGAGGTTCGACGGAGCCGGCGCCTACTCGCCCGGAGAGGCGTCCTCCCGGACGCGGGCGTAGAGCAGGACGTCGCCCACCCGGCCTTCCTTGACCGCGTGGCGGCGCAACCGCCCCTCGAGGGTGTAGCCCGCCTTGACGAGCACCCGGGCGGAGGCGTCGTTCCAGTGGAAGACCCCCGCCTGGATGCGCTCGAGGCCGAGGTGCGCGAGGCCGTACCGCGTCATCGCGACGACCGCCTCGGTCGCGAGGCCGCGGCCCCGGAACGGCGCGCCGATCCAGTAGCCGAGCTCCGCGGTGTTCCGGTGCACGTCGTCGAACCGCTCGAGCCCGATCGCCCCGACCACCTCGCCGGTGACCTCGATCGCCAGGTTCCGCGCGGGGTCGTCCTGCTCCTCGCAGAACGCGATCCACGCCTCGGCGTCGGCGCGCGTGTACGGGTGCGGGAAGCGATCCCGGACGTTCTCCCAGATGCGGCGATCGTTCGCGTGCTTCGCGAGCGCGCCGGCGTCGGCCGGCGCCCAGGGGCGGATCGTGAGCGAGGGCAACTCGAGGATCATGGGCCCGTCTCCTCCGGTCGAGCCGCGTCGGCTCGATCCATGGATCGATCGAACAGCTTCACGAGCAGCTCCGAGCCGACGCCGGTCGCGATCATGCGCTCGCGGCGATCCGAGAGCAGCGCGCCGAGCCAGGGCAGGGCGCCGCCGTCGCCGGCCGGCAGCTCGAGGCCGTCGTCCCTGCGGAGGACGAGCTGGATGAACGGCCCGGCGTAGTACCCGAGCCCCTGCAGCCGCGCGAGGTCGTACACGATCTCGACCTCGGGCCGCGCGCGCGCGAGCGGCTCGGCCACCTCGGCGACCCAGCGCTCGGCGCGCGCGACGAGCCCAGGACCCAGGCCGAGCGCGCGCGCGGTCCCCACGAGATCCGCCGCGGCGCGCGGCAGCGCGACGCCGGCCTCGCGGAGGGCCGCCTCCTGGGAGCCGGGCTCGTGCGCCTTCGCCCGCCGCGCCATCGCGTCCGCGTCGAGGCCGCGCGCGCCGAGGCAGGCCCGGATCATGGACGTGTCGGACAGGACCACGCGCAGCCCCGCCGTCCGGAACCCCGAAGCCGGCAGCGCGCGGACCACGTCGGCCCAGACGAGCAGGTGCTCTAGCAGGGCCGCGCGCTCGCACGCCTCGTCGTCGCCCCGGCCCCGCGCGCGGACCGCCGTCAATAGGGCGAACAGCCGGAAGTGCGGCGTGAAGCCCGGCTGGGTGAGCGGCTGCATCCGCACGACGCGCTGGCTCGCGCAGAGCCGCAGCGGCTCGCCGCCCCGGGCCTCGCGCCGGCGCCGCGCCGCGTGGAGCCAGAGCCCCGTCGTCGGGTCCGCGGCGACCTCGGCGAAGCGCACCGCGGCGAGCACGTTGTTCGGCTCGATGCCCGCGCATGCCGTGGCGCCGAGCGGCACGACCGGCGCGAGGTCCACCGCCTCGAAGCGCGCCGCCGCCGCGAGCGCCGCCCCGTCGAACGCGTGCAGCCGCCGGGCGTCCGCGGTCGAGGCGTGGGTCAGAGGCGCCCGCTCGGCGTGCTCGAGCACGTCGGCCGGGCTCCTCCGCAGCGCGCGCTGTCGCAGGACGTGGAGCAGGAGCGTGGTCAGCGCGTTGCCCGGGAGGTCCTCCGCGAGCAGCCGATCGAGCGGCTGCCCCGCGTGCGCCGCGGCCACGCGGCGCGCGATGCGGGCCGAGAGCTCGTCCGTCTTGCTTCCTGCACCGGCCTGCCCCTGGCGGGCGATGGCCGGCGTCGCGCCATCATCGGTGGAAGGCATGTGGGGCCCCTCTTCGACAGGTACCGTGCCCTGGATCGGGCGCGCTGAAAAGCGCAGAACAGCGAGGCCGCCGCAGCATACCGCGGCTCGCCCAAGGGGTGACCCCTTGCTGGAGGAACGGGGCGAGGGGAGCCCCGGACGCGCGGAGCGCGCGGCGGATGCCACGGCGAAAAGTCGGTCGCCACCGAGCCCCTGTGCTGTATCTCGTGGGCCTGCGCGCCGGACGAGGCCGGAGGCTCCTGCCCCTCGCCGCGCCGGGCGCGCGCCGAGCCCGCTCTCCGATGGATCCGATCCGCCCGTGCACCGCCGCAGCCCTCGCCGTCCTGTCCGCCGCGTGCGCCGGTCCAGCCAGGACCGCGCTGCCGGCCGACTCGGCCCCTTCGCCGGCCGACTCGACCCTTCCCCCTCCCGACTCGCCCCCTCCGCCGGCGGACTCGGCCCCTCCGCCGGCCGACGCGCCCGCCCCCCCGGGGCGCCCCGCGGGAGCGCATGTCGCCGGGCCGCTCCCGCCCGCCGCGCCGGGGAGCGCCGGGCCGTCGTGGGCGCCGCCGATCCTGCACTCGCTCGCCGTGTTCACCGTCACCCGCAGCGTGGAGGCGGTGCTGTGGCCCGAGCCGTTCGCCGATCTCCGCCTGGAGCGCTGGGCCCATCACTACGGCGAGGCGGTCACGAAGCCGCCGCTCTTCGACGCCTCGCAGCCCGCCTTCCAGTGGGATCACGACCCGTGGCCGATCAACGTCGTCGGCCACGGCCTGCTCGGGAGCGAGATCTACTTCCGTGCCCGGGTGTGCCGCTTCAGCGCCCCGGCGGCCCTGGCCTTCGCCGTCGCCGGCACCCACCTCTGGGAGTACGGCTACGAGGCCAACGGCGTCCGCCCCTCGGCTCTGGATCTCGTCTACACGCCGCTCGCCGGGGTGCTCCTGGGCGAGCTCCGCCTCGCTGCCTTCCGCGCGGCGGAGGGCATGGGGAGCGCTCCTGCGCGCCTGCTCGTGCGCGCGCTCGTCGATCCGCTCGGCGAGATCGAGCGGGGCATCGGGGTCTCCGGCTGCTAGAACGCGGCGCATGGATCGCCCGCCGGCCGAGCGCCTCCGCGAGCTCTTCGCCAGGGTCGACGCGTTCTTCGCGGGCGCGAGCGCCCGCCACGGCGCGCGCATGGCGTGCCGCACGGGGTGCAGCGACTGCTGCCGGCGGCGGTTCTCCGTGACCTCGATCGAGGCCGACGCCCTCCGCGAGGCGGTCGCGGCGCTCCCGGAGGGCGAGCGCGCGGCGCTCGCGGCGCGCGCGCGGGCGGGCGACCCCGGCGTGTGCCCGGCGCTCGACGGCGACGGGAGGTGCGCCGTCTACGCCGCCCGGCCGCTCATCTGCCGGACGCACGGCCTGCCCATCCGCTTCGCGCCCGCCGGCGAGCGCGCGCTGCCCGTCATCGACGCCTGCCCGAAGAACTTCGTGGGCGAGGACCTCCGGGCCCTCGACGCGGCGTCGGTGCTCGACCAGACGACGCTCTCGACGGTGCTGGCCGCCCTCGACATGGCGCATGCCGACGCGGCGGGCCGGCCGCGCGGGCAGCGGGTCGCCCTCGCCGCGGTGCTCGCGGGCGAGGGCTGACGCGCGCGGCGCTCGTCCGCCGGAGCCCGCCCCGGCAGCGATCGCGGCCTCCGAGCGTCGAACTCCGATCCTTGTGGTCCGCGTCGCATCGCGGCGCGCATCTCCCCTCCAGCTCACAACCCAGCCCACTTTGTTAACACTCATGCCGTCTTGACAGGGTGGTCATCGACGGGATGTCATGGTTCAACGCCTGGTATGTATCCTGGGATGACCGCTGCTTCACATCGCCTGAGCGAACCCGCGTGGGGTCCGTTCATCGCGGTCACCCCGTGGTCAAGGCCCGAGAGGCGGTCGGCTGCCCGCCCCCGTCCCGTGCGACGCACGGCGACGATCTCGCTGCGACCTCGAGCCTCACGCAGGGGACCGCGCGACCGAACGAGCCACGGAAGAGGAGGGATCTCATGACGATGCCTGGACGACGCTGGGGAGCGGCCTTCGGGCTCGCGCTGATGATGACGACGGCGTGCGGGACGAGCGATACCGTCGACGCGGGCCGGGAGGCCACGGCCATCCGGCGGACGCCGACGCCGGACAACGAGTTCACCCCGAGGGAGCTCGAGGCGACGATCGACGACCTGATCGCCGAGATCAACAAGGGGTCGATCGAGCCCATGCAGATGGCGGTCCTGTTGAAGGAGCTCTACGGCTTCTTCGAGCCGATCGCCACGGGCGCGAACCGGGCCATGGGCGAGCTCGAGGTCACGGGGAACGTGCTCGGGCTCAACAACCGGTCGGGCGACGTCCTGGAATCGAGGAAGATGCAGAATCAACAGATCGAACAGATGGTGGCGGACGGCGCCGAAGCGATCGGCGTCTCGCCCGTCAGCGAGGACGACGCGGCCGTCGCCGTCATCAACGAGGCCGTCGCGAAGGGGGTCCACGTGGTGACGCTCGACTCCGACCTGCCGGCCTCGAACCGCGCGCTCTACGTCGGGACCCTCAACGAGGCTGCCGGCGCCACGGCGGCGGAGACCCTGCTCCCGATGCTCCCCCCGGGGCCGGGCACGGTGATGATCCACGGCAACGTCGGACCGGAGTGGCGCGATGGATACGATCGGACGCAGGGGGCCAAGGCGGTGCTCGAGGAGGCCGGTTACACGGCCCTGGTGACCCAGGTCATGTTCGTCGGCGACAGCGACGCCTTCGACGTCGACTGGATGAAGTCCCAGATCGAGACCGCGGACCCGCCCGTCGTGGGCATGCTCGGCCTGTTCAACCTCTCGTACCGGTGCGTGATGGCCGCGGACGCCGCGGGCAAGCCCGATCTCCCCATCGTCGCGTTCGACTTCGATCCGAAGACCGTCGACTACATGCGACAGGGGCGCATCCAGGCGACGCACACGCAGCGGCAGTACTACGAGGGGTACCTCGTGCCCTACATCCTCTACGGCATCAAGACCATCGGCCTCGACGCGACGAGGGAGATCCTCTCTCCGCTGATGGACGAGGGCGACCTGGAGCGCGTCAACATCGGCATCGACGTCATCCCGGCGGACAAGATTGACGCCTACAACGCCTTCCTCGACACGATCGGCGCGATTCAGTAGCGGCGCCGGGGGCCGGGCAGCGCGCCGAGGCCTGCCCCCGTGCCTCGCTCACTTGCCGAGCGCGGCCATCTTCTCGTTCACCCAGTCGTCTCCCACGAGCGGGTGCACGCCGGCCCCGTCCTCCGCGAGATCGATCCCCACGGAGAGCGGCCCGCTCTTCACGAGGAACGCCCCCCGCGCCTCGCGCCCGTCGGATTTCGTGAGCCGCCCGCGGAGCGCGAGATTGTCCCCCTGCGCCTCAAGCAGCCTGAAATCCACGTCGCTCGCCTCCCGCCGGACCGTCGCTGACGCCTTGAGCCCCTCCATCGTCAAGAGGCCCGCCGCCCACCCGGGGAGGGCGTCCTCGGCGTCGAGCAGCGCCACGGCGGGCCGCGCGTCCTTGCACTCGAGCCGTATCGCGGCCTCCAGCAGCCCTCGCGCCACCCTGGCCTCGTCGATGTCGATGCGCGCCCACCAGCCGGGCCACGCCTCGCCCCCGTGCTCGACCGCGAGGTCCTCGATCTCGATACGGCTCTTCCGGACGCGGGCCGACGGGCTCCAGACGTCGGCGGCGTCGAGCGCGAGGCGCGCCGCCGCGTCGCCCTTCACGCGGGTCTCCTTCCACCGGAGGGCGCCGTCCTCCAGCCGCAGGCTCAGCGCGCCCGTCGCGCGCCCTCGCCGGTCGACGTCGACGCTGGCCCGCAGGGACGCGGCGCCGCCCGTGAACCTCGGCGCCTCCGGATCGGGGCTGTCCCCGTTGAGCCAGCGCAGATCCGGGATCGCCGCGGCGACGACCTCCGCCCTCGACGCGAACGCCGGCGGGAGCCGCAGCAGGTGGAGCTCCGGCGCGTCGAGGACCGCGCTCGCCCCCTCCACCACGACGCGCGGCAGCCCCTCCCCGGGGCGCGCGAGCGCGGCGCGGGGCACGCGGAGCGCGAGGCGCGCCTCCCCGCGCGCGCCGACGCGGACGTCCACCTCGCCCTCGACGGTCGCCCGGAGCGCCGGGGCGCCGAGCGCGAGGTGGCGCGTCGCGTACGAGAGCGCGCTCCCCGGCTCGACGCGCCCCTTGTTCACGACGAGGCGCGCCCGGAGCTCCCCGCTCCCGTCCTCGAGCCGCGGCCCGGCGCCCTCGCCCGCGTAGAAATGGACGACATCGAGCCCCGGGAGCTGCGCGTCCACGCGGACGCGCGCGGAGGTGCTCTCGAGGATGTCGAGCCCCTCGATGTCCCGTGGATCGAACGTCGTCATCGTCACGTCGGCGCCGCCGTCGAGCCGCGCGATCACGCGATCGGCGAGGTGGACCTCGCCCTCCCGGAGCTCCAGCGCGACCGGACCGACGCGGACCTCGCGGAGCGGCTTGTAATAGAACCCGCCCCGCACGCGTCCTCCGCCGGCGTACCGGATCTGCTGGATCCAGATCTCCTCGAGCGTCGTGTCCACGCCCTCGAGGTGCACCGTCCAGAGGTCGTAGCCCTCGTCCGAGCGCTCGAGATCCCGCTCCGGGGGCAGCGCCGGCTTGAGCGGTGGATTCGTGAACTCCGGGATGGGCGGCAGCGCCTGGATGTGCGGGGCCTCCAGATCGCGCTCGTTCGTCGGATCCACGAGCAGCCGCACCCGGAACACGAAGCCCCGGGCGCGGATGTCCTCCGCGTAGAACTTCCGGCGGAGGAGCTCCGTGAGGTGGATATCGGCGTCCACCTCGTCGAGCTCCACCGCCCATTGCAGCGTGCTGTCCGAGCCGCTGAGCCGGAATTCCTTGGCATGCACGACCCCTGGCCAGAGGCTCCACGCCGAGCCGTAGTACAGCGTCGCATCGACCGGGTCGTAGCTGACGAGCCTCGCCACGAGGCCCGCGCTCAGCAGGACGTTCACGACCACGACGTAGCCGATCCAGAGCGCGACCGGCGCGATCCCCAGCACCTTGAGCGCCTTGAGGGCGCCTCGGCCGGGCCACCTCCGAGGCACAGGCGGTGACTCCAGCGCTCCCGGTGCATGCATGATCGTCGTCGATGGCACGTGTCATGCCGAGGCCGCCCGGAGGCCGCGAGCGGGCCTGTCGCGCGGCGCGCAGGGCGAGCGCCGTGGCGAACTGCCCCGTTTGTGGCGAACGTCGCCAGGCGCGCGGCGCGACGCACGCGCGAGCTCGTCCTGGATTTCCCGGGAGATCTGCCGCGCCCGCGCGCGGTGTCCTCGCGGCAAGGCGGGGCACCATGCTTGCTTGCGGGCTCTGCTTCGTCGGGGCAGTCGGCCGCTGGCTCCCGCTGGATCCAGCCCTGCAGCGCCCGCCCGAGGTCATCATGAAGCACACGGTCCACCACGATCTGAACGACGATGCGGCGAGGAGGGCCGTTCCGCGGGCGCTTCAGCGATACGCGATGGGGCCTGTCATGCCGAGCGAGAGCGCCACCCCCCGATCCAGGCGTCGCGTGCGGCGCGCCCCGCGCGGTGAGCGGCGCTCCTCTGCGGTCGTCGTCCGGCGGCGCCGCGTCGACCTGTCGGTCGAGTCGGTCACGTCGGTCGAGCTCGCCCCCGGGCCGGGCGCCGGGGACGTGGCCTCGGCGCTCACCCCATCTCCTTTCGAGTCCGCCAGGTCGGCCGGCCTCCGGTACGTGAACGACGGCGAGCCTGGCATCACCCGGCGCAAGGCGGGCAAGGGCTTCAGGTACCTCGACCCCGAGGGGCGCGCCGTCACGGACGAGGGGACCCTCGCGCGCATTCGCCGCCTGGCCATCCCGCCGGCGTGGACGGGGGTGTGGATCTGCCGGAGCGAGCGCGGGCACATCCAGGCCACGGGCCGGGACGCGCGCGGCAGGAAGCAGTACCGGTATCACCCGCGCTGGCGCGAGGTCCGGGACGAGACCAAGTACGATCGCATGCTCGCGTTCGGCGCGGCGCTCCCGGCGATCCGCGCGGCGACCGAGCGCGATCTCGCGCTCCCGGGGCTGCCCCGCGAGAAGGTGCTGGCCACCGTGGTGCGCCTGCTCGACGAGACCTCGATCCGCATCGGGAACGACGAGTACGCGCGCGACAACGACTCCTACGGTCTGACCACGCTGCACGACGAGCACGTGGAGATCGAGGGGGATCGCATCCGCTTCCATTTCAGGGGCAAGAGCGGCAAGGAGCACGAGCTCACGGTGCGGGATCGTCGGCTCGCGCGCGTCGTGAAGCGGTGCCAGGACGTGCCGGGTCACGAGCTGTTCCAGTACATCGACGACAGCGGCGAGCGGCAGCGGATCCACTCGGACGACGTGAACGAGTACCTCCGCGCGATCGCGGGTCAGGAGTTCACGGCGAAGGATTTCCGCACCTGGACCGGCACGGTGCTGTGCGCGTCGTTCCTGTGCGAGGTGGAGATCGAGCGCTCGGTCACCCGCGTGAAGAAGCGCGTCGCGCAGGTGATCGACAGGGTGTCTGCCCGCCTGGGCAACACGCGCGCGGTCTGCCAGCGCTGTTATATCCATCCTGCGGTGATCCGCGCCTACACGGAGGGCGCGCTGCACGCCCTGATCGCGGCGGAGCAGGCCGCCGAGGACGCGGCGCTCGCGGCGCTCCGGCCCGAGGAGGCCAGGATGCTCCGGATCGTGCGCGGCTTCAGCGAGCGCGAGGCCGCGCCGCTCGCGGGCCAGCTCCGCGAGAGCGTGCGCGCGGCCGCGCCGCGGCGCGGCGGCGAGCGCGTGCCGGCGCGGCGACGCGGTGCGCGGGGGCAGGCTCGGCCAGGGAGATCGTCATGGCAGACCGTCGGCTGATCAGCGAGGTGGTGCGGACGCGCGTGGCGGCGGAGGACGCGGTGCTGCGGATCATGGACCGCGGCCACCCGCGGGCCGATCTCTGCGTGATCGTGAGCGAGGCGGCCCGGCGGCGGCGCTTCGCGCCCTCGCGCGTGCACGGCGCGGCCGTGAGCGGTCACGCGCTCGACGCGATCCTCGCCTCGGCGGGCGCCGGCGTGGTCGCCCCCGGCCTGCGGCTCTCGGTGGCCGGCCCCATCGCGGCGCGGCTCGCGGACGCGAGCTCGGGGGCCGCCTCGTTCACCCTGACCAGCCTCCTCGTGAGCGCGGGAGTCCCGGCGCACCGCGCGCGCGCCCACGAGGCCGCCCTGAAGGAAGGCGGGATGTTCCTCGGCGTGCACGCGCGCGACGCCGCGGACGCCGCGGCGCTCGGCGCCATCCTGCGCGACGCCGGCGGCGGTCAGCCCCGCAGCATGGACCGGGGATCGCGCGTGTTCGACGGCCTCGGGGAGGGCGCGGCGGGCCTCGCCGAGCGAGCGGGACGGGCGGACAGGACGTCGAGTGAGATGGAAGAGGGGCTGCCCAGCTCGACCCGGGCGATGGTCTGTCCCTGAGGCGCGATGTCGCGCGCGTCGCTGCGCCCCCGCCGCCGGGGGAGCGGCTCACCCCGTCACGTCGTACTCCGCCTGGACCAGCTTCGCGATCGTCGAGAGCTGCATGTTCGACGTGCCCTCGTAGATCTTCCCGATCTTCGCGTCGCGGTAGAGCTTCTCCACCGGATATTCCTTGGTGAAGCCGACGCCGCCCATGAACTCGACGCAGAGCGACGCGGTCCGCTCGGCCACCTCGGACGCGAACAGCTTCGCCATCGCCGCCTCCTTCACGAACGGCAGGCCCGCGTCCTTCCGCCGCGCCGCGTTGTAGACGAGCAGGCGCGCGGCCTCGATCTCCATCGCCACGCGCGCGTACTGGTATTGCACGCCCTGGAAGCTCGCGATCGTCTGGCCGAACTGCTTCCGTTCGCCCATGTAGCGCATCGCGTGCTCGAACGCCCCGGCCGCGAGGCCCAGCATCTGCGCTCCGATGCCGATGCGGCCCTCGTTCAGCGTCTCGATCGCGATCTTGTACCCCTTGCCGACCTCGCCGAGCACGTTGCCCGCCGGCACCTCGCAGTCCTCCAGGACGAGCTCGCACGTGCTGGAGGCGCGGATCCCGAGCTTGTTCTCCTTCTTGCCGACCGAGAACCCGGGGAACGAGCGCTCGACCACGAACGCCGTGATGCCCTTGTAGCCCTTCGACGGGTCGACGCTGGCGAACACCAGGAACACCGAGCTCTCGTTCGCGTTCGTGATCCACAGCTTTCGGCCGTTCAGGATCCAGCGGTCGCCGCGGCGCTCCGCCCGCGCCGCGAGCGCGAAGGCGTCCGAGCCGGAGCCCGCCTCGCTCAGCGCATACGAGCCGACCCACTCCCGGCCGAGCCGCGGCAGGTATTGCTCCTTCTGCGCGTCCGTCCCCCAGCGGAGGAACGCGTTCGCCACCAGCGTGTTCTGCACGTCGACGAGCACGCTGACGCTCGGGTCGGCCACGGCGAGCGCCTCGATCGCCAGGATCGCGCTGAAGAAGCTCGCGCCAGAGCCCCCGTACGCCTCCGGGATCTCGATGCCCATGAGGCCGAGCTCGAACAGCGAGGGGAGGAGATCGCGGTCGAGCGCGCCCTGTTCGTCCATCGCGGCCGCGCGCGGCGCGACACGCTTCCTCGCGAAATCGAGCACCGAGTCGCGGAAGAGGCGCTCCTCGTCGGATAGCTGGGTGAGCGGGGGGTGAGACACGGCGGTTTCTCCTTGTGAGCTCATGGCGCGGCGCGCCGTCGGGCCGCCACTATGCTACCCGAAGGCCGCGGGCGAAAGCCTTTCCGTCGCCCACCCGGCGGCCGCCGCGAGCGGCCTCAGCCGGCGCGCCGCCCAGGCGCGGCCGCGTCGCGCTTGCGGCACCGGAGCAGCGTGTGGGCGAGGCCGAGCTGGTCGCGCTCCGCCTCGACGATGAGCCCCGCCTCCTCGATGCAGCGCTTGATGTCCGCGGCGCTGTACATGCGGCTGTTCCCGTTGGCGAGGCACGTGAAATACAGGGAAGACCCGTGCAGGCAGTGGACCGCGACCCCGTTCGTCTGCCGATCCCAGAACGTGTCGAGGATCCAGAGCACCGCGTCGTCCGCCATGGCGGCGTGGGCCCGCCGGAGGATCTGCAGGATGTCCGCCTCGGAGAAGCACACGAGGAACTGGCTCATCCAGAGCGCGTCGTAGCCTGTCGGGAACGCCTGGGTGTGATCCAGGATGTCGATGGGCGTGCCCGTGATCCGGCCGAGCAGGCCGTGCCGCGTGACGTTCTCGCGGGCGTCCTCGAGCTGGCCGGGCAGGTCCAGGAGGGTGACGTGCACGTCGGGGTCGTGCGCGCAGCACTGGATGGCCCACCGCCCGGTGTTGCCCCCGATGTCGAGGAGCCGCCTCGGCCTCCGCTCGAACACGAGCGGCAGCGCCACGGGAAAGGCCGAGTCGGAGTAGAGGTGATCGAACGCGAACCAGCTCTCTCTCACCTTCGGCGGGAGCGTGGCCAGCGCCTCGTACACGGTGGGCCACTCGCCGAAGACCTTGAGCCCCGCCGGCTTGCCGCCCTCGATCGCCTCGTCGAGGAAGCGCATGCCCTCGTAGCAGACGTCATGGATGAAATCCATGTTGATGCGGGTCATCCTGTCGTTCTCGATGATGAGCCCCGTCCTCGTGATCCGGTATTGCTCGCGGCCCTCGCCCGCGTGCTCCACCAGGCCGAAGCTCAGGCTCGCCTCCAGCAACGTCTTCGTCGCGTAGGTCGAGAGGCCGGTGTCGTTCGCCACGTCCGCCGCGGTCTTGCCGTGCCGGCCGGCGCGCTGCAGCGACCTCAGGACACCGCGGTTCCGCATCACCCGCGCCACCTGGAACATGACGGGCGCAAACGCGATGCGCTGGGCGGCGAGCATGGCGTCGAGGGTCGAATTCGGGGCGGGTTCGTTCATCATCGAGCTCCGGTCGTCGTCGTCGGGAATCGGGGAATCGGGGATCGGGACATGAAGCGGGGAAGCTAGCGAGCGCCCTCGCGCTTGAGGAGCAGGGCGAAGCCGCCCAGGCCCGTCAGGAGCGCGCACTCGGACCGCCCCTCGTCGGCGAGGGAGATCCCCATCACGGCGCACAGGAAGCCGAACGCGAGGGTCGATACGCCGAGCCGCCGCTCATCGGTCGGGCGGGCAGGCGGGGAGGGCGGTCTCGTCCGGTAGGGGCTTGCCACCGCGGGATGATACCACCGGCGCCGCGATCACACCGATCGGGCCGCGATCTCGGTGAGCTCGTCGTCGGTCAGCGGCAGCGGGTTCGCCTTCATGCTGCTCGCCGCCCTGGCCTTGGCGACGAGCGCGGGGACGTCGGCCGGGCTCATGCCGTAGCGCCCGAGGCCCGGGATCGCGAGGTCGCGGCAGAGCTCCCGGACCCACGCGATGCCCTCCTCGGCGGAGGCCCCGGCCCGCCCGGTGACGAGCGCCGCGAGCTCGTCGAAGCGCGGCAGGGCGGGGTGAGCCGGGCCACGCGCGCGGAGCGCCCGCAGGTTGACCTCGAGGACCGCCGGCAGGAGCGCGGCGCACACGGCGCCGTGGGGCGCGTCGAACATGCCCCCCACGGGCGCGGCGAAGCCGTGCACGGCGCCGAGGCCCGCGTTCGCCAGGCACAGGCCGCCGAGCAGGCTGGCCACGGCGAGGTCGTCCCGCGCCGGGGCGTCTCCGCCCTCGAGGACGGCGCGGCGGAGCGAGCGCGCCGACCTCCGGATGCCCTCGCGCGCGAGGGCGTCCGTGATCGGGTTGCTGCGGCTCGACAGGAGCGGCTCGATGAGCTGCGAGAGCGCGTCGAGGCCGCTCGAGGCGAGCACCTCGGGCGGCGCGCCCGCGAGCAGATCGGGGTCGATCACCGCGAGGCGCGGCAGCATCAGCGGGCTGCGCAGGCTGGCCTTCACGCGCGCCTCCTTCGAGGCGAGCACCGCGTTGCGCGTCACCTCCGAGCCGGTGCCCGCGGTCGTGGGGATCGCCACGAACGGCGCGGACGGGCGCGTGAGCGCCCCGCCGCGGCCGACGACCTCCAGGTAGTCGAGCGGATCGCCCCCGTTCGCGAGCAGCGCGGCGATCGCCTTGCCGGCGTCGATCGCGCTGCCGCCGCCGAGCGCCACCACGACGTCGCACCGCTCGGCCGCGGCCCGCGCCGCGCCCTCGCGCGCGATCTCCACCGTGGGCTCGCCCGCGACGGCGAAGCGCGCCGCGGAGACGTTCGCCCGCTCGAGCGCCGCGAGGAGCGGCGCGGCGCGGGCGGGGCTCTGCCCGGTGACGACGAGCGCCCGCGTCCCGCCGAGGCCCCGCACGGCCGCGGGCACCTCCGAGAGCTTGCCGGCGCCGAAGAGGATGCGCGTCGCGGTGGCGAACTCGAAGGCGAGCGCCTCACCCGGGGCCGTCACGTCAATACCCCGCGTCGTCCGGGAAGACATTGACGTATTTCCGGCTGGTCCGCGGCTCGGCCATCATGTCGGCCACGGTGTCCCGCCATCGCTGGTAATGCGCCGTTTCCTTGTGCTGGGCCGGAGCGTCCTTGGTCCGGTAGATCTCGACGAGCACGAAGCGCGTGGGATCCTCGGTGTCCTGGACGACGTCGAACCGGGCGATCCCGGGCTCCTTGACGCTCTCGCGCGCGTTCTCGAGCGTCGCCGCGCGGAAGGCGTCGACGAGCTCGGGTTTGACATGCACGTGGACATGCACGACGAACAGGCTGTTGGACATGCCCGGGATCTAGCCCGGATGCGCGGCGTCCGGAACCCGGCTCGTGGCCCGCGCCGGCCCGAGCCCGGGCGTCCGCGTCGTCGCGGCGCGGCGCGGAGCGGAGCGGAGCGCGCCAATGGGCGGGTGCGCCCGGAGGGCTCACCTCCGGGGCCTCTCGCTCCGGCGAGCCCCTTTTGTGGCTCGCCTGCACGAAAGCCCCTCCGGTGAGCCCCCCGGGCGCACCCGCCCACTGGCGCCGTTGCAGCGACCACCCGACTTGGCCCGGCCGGCTCGGGCGTTACGATCCCGGTGAGTCGGCGCGTGGCTCGGCCGGTGTCGAGTCCATGAGCGCCGGCGACGAGGAGGGTCGCTATGGCGGATCCGACCAGGGAGGGCCCGCGCCCCGAGGAAGCGGCGGAGGAGGCGCCGACCATCGCGCTTCGTTCCATCGAGTTCCGATCCGATCACGGTCTCCTGAAGGACTGCAAAGGACAGAGCAGGTGGAAGAACGCGGGAGATCCGTGCCCGGTGCCCGAGTGGACGCCCGAGGCCTCGGCCCCCGTGTCGATCTCGATGGGGAGGAACGTCGTCATCCGGCTCGGCCTCGAGTCGCGCGGCGACGCGCGCGCCGCCGCCCCGCGCGAGATCCGCGCCGCCGGGCCGATGGGGCTGTCGTTCGCGAGCCGGAACCTCGTGGCCGGCGGCGGGCCGCTCGATCTCTCCTCCGCGCGGAAGCTCGAGCGGAAGATCCAGAAGATCGACCTCACCCTGACCTGGTCGGCCTCCGGAGCCGCGATGTCGCCCAGGACGACATCGAACGTCGTGTACGTCACGATGGGCCGGCCCCAGACCGACAGACAGCATGTCTGGCAGGAAGACGGGGTGACCTTGAAACGGATGGACACGGCGGTCTCCTGGATCGGGCGGCTCGACACCCTGGATCCCCACGAGATCGTGAGCGGTCTCCTGTCCAGGTTCCCGACGTACACGCTCAAGCCGAGCCCCAGGGTGCCGCGGGAATACCACCATCCGACGTACCTGAACAACGCGGGGGGCGCCTGGGCGATGACCGAGTACGTCGAGGAGACGGGCGAGTGTCAGGCGATCGTCCGCCTCGTCCGCGCCATGCTGCGCCAGCTCGGGATCCCGGGGCGCACCCGCATGATCGTGGTCTGGGGCGACCCCAACGTGGGCGGCGGGCGGCGGGCGCTGTCGGCCGATCTGGAGGAGAAGCCGTGGGCGGGGCTGGACGTGACGACGACCTCGGGCGGCCGCCTGTGGCGCGCGGCGCTCGTCGACGGCCCGGTCGAGGAGGGGAAGACCTATCCCGCCTCCCACACCCGCATGCCCGACGGGCGCTACAGCCCGGGGCTCAACCGGTACGAGGCGTGCCTGGAGTTCTCGCACGGCGGCCTGACCCGGTACTACGCGGGGGGCGCCGGGGTCTTCGGCGACCTCCAGCAGGTCCTGAGCGTCTTCTGGGGCCTCATCTGGTTCAGCGCGGCGGAGAACGACGGGTACCGTGTCGAGAAGATCGTGGCGGTCTACAGGCCTTTCGGAGGTGCGTGATGAACGCTGAGGGGTGTCTCGAGCAGGACGTCGCCGCGAGGATCACCGCGTGGCTCTCGGCGGTGGGGAGCGTGCCCCCGGACGGCTTCACGCCGGTCGAGCGCGTCGAGGACTTGCCGCCTCAGGCGCGCGCCGACTCGTTCTTCTGGTGCGACTCCATCTTCAGGAGCGAGCTCAACCCGTACAACGAGCGCCTCTCGGCGCGGCACGCGCTCCACGCCGCCACGGACGACACGCCCGATCTGCTGCGGCACGAGTACGCGGCGGGCGGGCTCTCGCTCACCGTGACCGAGGGGCGCAATTTCATCCTCATCCAGGTGGATCGCGCCTGCCTCGATATCCTCTCTCTCGGCGGCCCCGATCGCGTCGCCGCGATGCGGCGGGTGGCCGAGGCGCTGTTCAACCCGGGCGGCGACGCGCTCGAGAACCCGGGCAGGCAGGCCACGCCGGCCCGCGCCGCCCCGGTGGGCTGCCCCCCGCCCGGCGTGACGCCGGTCGTCGAGGAGGGCGCCTCGTTCTCCAGCAACCCGGCGGCGGATCCGGCGCTCCTCGCCTACTGGACAGACCGCACCGAATGCGGCGTGCAGGGGGGACGGCTCTACTTCCTCTGTTACAAAAAATCATCACAGCTCGCCGGGTACGCGAACGCCTCGCAGTGGTTCGACGACTGGCGGTCCGGGCAGGGCGCCGGGTGACGACGGGCTGGACGAAAAAGAACGTTTCGCCAGTATTGCGTCTGCGCGCCGCGCGCGGGATCTTGCGAGGGTGGCGGGAGCACCGGAACCCAGGATCTTGATCTTCCCCGGCGCCGCCGCGGGCGCCGTCCTGGCGCTCGCGGCGGCGCGGGGCTACGTCCCGGTGCCGGCGCGGGATACCGAGGCGGGCCTGGATCTCCTGGCGATCCAGCCGTTCGACGTGGTGGTGCTGGGGGCAGGCGGGCCGCTCGACGAGGCGCTCGCGCTGTGCCGCAGGCTGCGCGCCGCGCCCGGCGGCGACCGCGTGGCCGTGCTCGCGGTCGCCGGGGGCTCCGGCGCCGGCGCGACCGCGGCGCTGCTCGAGGCGGGCGCGACGGTCGTGGCGGCGGCGGACGAGGCGTCGATCGGCATCCAGCTCGACGCGGCGGTGTGGTGGGGGCGGCGGTCCGCCGCGCACGCGGCCGACCGGGCGCCCGCGGAGCGCGCGCTGCTCGAGCGCGCGGCGCGGCCGTTCCGCGGCGCGTTCGCGGAGGTGATCGGCCTGCTCGTCTGGGACGCGGCCGGGAACATCCTCGACGCGAACGACGCCTTCCTCGGCATCACCGGCTACGCGCGCGAGGAGGTCGAGGCCGGGCGCCTGAGCTGGGTGGCGATCACGCCGCCCGAGCACCGGCCCACGGACGAGCGGGCGCTCTCCGAGGTCCTGAAGCACGGCATCTGCGCGCCGTTCGAGAAGGAGTTCCTCCACAGGGACGGGCGGCGCGTGCCCGTCCTCATGGCCCCGGCCTTGGTCGAGGGGGCCCGCGATCGCGGCGTCTGCTTCGTCCTCGACATGACGGCGCGCAAGGCCGCCGAGGACGCGCTCCGCGCGAGCGAGGAGCGCATGCGCCTCGTGGTGCGCGCCACGAGCGACGCGTTCTGGGACTGGGACCTCTCGTCCGGGCGCGTCACCGGCAGCGAGCGGATGCGGAGCTTCTACGGCACGGGCGGCGGCGACATCGAGGAGGACGCGGCGTGGTGGTTCGAGCGGGTGCACCCCGACGACCGCGACCGCGTGATGAACGGGCTGCGGCGCGCGATGGAGGGGCGCGACAGCACGTTCGAGCTCTGGTACCGGTGCGCGCTCGCGGACGGCAGCTACGCCGACGTCCACGATCGGGGCATCATCCTGCGCGACGGGGGCGGCAGGGCGTACCGGATGCTCGGGGCGGTCGCCGACGTCACCGAGCGCCGGCGGATCGAGGCGCGGCTCCTGCTCGCCGACCGCATGGCCTCGCTCGGCACGCTCGCCGCCGGGGTGGCGCACGAGATCAACAACCCCCTCGCGTACATGATCGCGAACCTCGATTACGCGCGGAAGGAGCTCCGGTCGCGGGGGGCTGCCGCGCGGATCGACGCGCTGCTGTCGGCGCTCGACGAGGCCGCGGAGGGCGGGGCGCGCGTCCGGCACATCGTGGGCGGCCTGAAGACGTTCTCGCGCGCCGACGACGGCGCGCTCGGCCCCGTCGAGGTCGACCGCGTGATCCAGCTCGTGCTCCGCATGGCGCAGCGGCAGATCCAGAGCAAGGCGCGGCTCGCGCTGGATCTCGGCCCGGTGCCGCAGGTCCACGCAAACGAGGCCCAGCTCGGCCAGGTGATCCTGAACCTGCTCGTGAACGCCGCCCAGGCGCTGCCGGAGGGGAGGGACGCGGAGAACGAGATCCGGATCGCGACCGCCCTGGAGCCGCCCGGCCGCGTGCGCATCGACGTGAGCGACACCGGCCCTGGGATCGCGCCGGAGCTCCGGAGCCGCATCTTCGACCCGTTCTTCACGACCAAGCCCATCGGGGAGGGGACGGGGCTCGGCCTCGCGATCTGCCACGGCATCGTGTCGAGCTTCCGGGGGGAGATCCGGGTCGAGAGCGAGGTCGGCAAGGGCGCGTGCTTCCGCGTGCTCCTGCCCGTCTGGCCGGCGCAGGCGGGCGCGCACGAGCGCGACGCGCCCCCGGGCGCGGGCCTCGACGACTGCCCCGGCGAGGCGGCGCAGTAGGGCGGGGGAGCGCCGCGCGCCGGCCGTCCGGTGACGGCGGGCGCTTGCGAGGACGGCCGCGCGCGTTCAAGTTGCCTCACCGGCCCGCTGCAACGCCCGATCGGTCAGGGCCGCTGCAAGCTGTTCAGCCGCCTGAAGAGCGCTGCGCCGCGCGACGCGGCCCGGTCGAGGGGTCCGAGCATGGTCGAGAACACAGGCCGCATCCTGATTGTCGAGGACGACCTGGATATCAGGAGCATTCTGTCTCAGCTCCTCCTCTTCGAGGGCTATGACGTCGAGGAGGCGGCGGACGGCGCCGAGGCGCTCGCGCTGCTGCGAAAGAGCCGGCCGCCGGCGCTGATCCTCCTCGATCTGATGATGCCCGTCATGGACGGGTGGCAGCTCCGCGCCGAGCTCCAGCGCGATCCGAAGCTCGCGTCGGTCCCGGTGGTGATCGTCTCCGCCGACGTGCGGGCCGAGCAGGAGGCCTCGCGGCTCCGCGTCGCGGGGCTCTTGAAGAAGCCGCTCCAGATCGAGCCCCTGCTCGAGCTGGTCCGCCGCATCTGCGGCGCGCCGGCGCGGTGAGCCGCCGGGCGGCCGGAGAGCGCCGCTCGACTCCCCCCGTCGCCGGGCAGCCGAGGGCGGGCGCGGCACGTCCTCGTCCCTCGTTGCCCTGTTTCAAGGAAACCACGAACCACGGCCAAGCATCGCCGCTCCCTGGGCCTGGACGCTGGTTTATGTGATCTGGGTCGCATGGTTGCGTGGTTTCGGCCTTGGCTCTCCTGTTCAGATGTCTTTACTAATCCTCATGCCATCTTGACAGCTCACTCGTCGTTGCGATGTCATCGTCTCCAAGGCCAATCATGTCCCTTGATCTCGGGATACCTGTCGCTCTGCATCGCTCCGGCCGAGCCCCCATGGGGCTCGCTGGACGCGCGCGACGCGCGCGCCGCGTGACGGCCGGGCTGCTCGCGGGGCTCGTGTCCCTGCTCTCGGCGTCCTGCGCGTCGGAGGCGCCCGGCACCCCCGAGGACGCCGTCGTCATCGGGGGCCTCTTGCCCTTCACCGGCGGCGAGTCGGCCATCGGCCGCAACCTCGAGCAAGCCATGTTGCTCGCGGTCGAGGACGTGAACGCCGCGGGGGGGCTCGACGGGAGGCCGTTCGCTCTCCTGAGCCGAGACAGCCACTCGAGCTCGGAGCGTGGGTTCAACCAGCTGCTCGAGCTCCTGTATACCGACCGGGTCGCCTACCTGATCGGGCCCGAGGAGAACGATCTCGCCCGCGAGATCGCGCAGGACGTGAAGGCGCTCGACCGGCTGCACATGCTGCCGGGGTACGCCGCGCCCTCGGTCGAGCGCAGCGAGACGAGGGGCGGCTGGATACGGCTCGCTCCATCCCCGTTCGCCCTCGGCTGCGCGCTGGCGAAGATCGCGGTCCGCGAGGGCGTCGACTCCGCGAACAGCCTCACCGCGCGGGACGACTACAACGCCAGCGTCAGCAGCGAGTTCACGACGCACATCGCGGCGCTCGGGGGCAGGGTGCTCCCCTCCGTGACGTTCACGTCGGGCCAGTCGACATACAGGGAGAAGATCGGGGTCGCCTTCGGGGCGCACGCCGAGGGCACGCTGCTGGCGGCCTATCCCGCCACCGCCTCGACCATCGTGACCGAGTGGGCCGTCTCCGGGCGCCCGGGCACCTGGCTCCTCGGCCCCGCGCTGCGCACCGAGGTGCTCCTCGCCAATATCCCGGAGGGCTCGCTCGACGGATATTCCGGGGTCTCGCCCTCGCTCAGCCTGCGGAGCGAGTGCCGTGTCGTGGACGACGTCCAGGAGACGGTCGACTGCGCGACCGGGAACGCCGCCGCCTTCATCCGGCGCTTCTCCCGCCGGTGGAGCGGCGAGGTGCCGTTCCCCGCAGCGCACTTCTATTACGACGGTGTCGTCCTCATCGCGATGGGCCTCGTGTACGCGCAGGCGACGAGCGGGGACATCCCGACCTCCGGGCGCGCGCTGCAGGAGATCATCCGCGAGCTCAACAGCCCCGACCACGAGGTGGCCTCGTGGCGAGACCTGAAGACGGCGATGGAACGGCTCCGCGCGGGGACCCCTCTCCGGTACGTCGGGGCGGCCGCCGAGTACGAGCTCGACGAGTACGGGGCGAGCAAGCATCACTTCCTCCAGGAGTGGACCATCGACGGCGACGCGTTCGTCGATCTCGCCCCCATCGCCGTCTCCTGCCAGGCCTGGAGATGATCCCGCGGCGAGCGTGAGCTCGCGCAGGACGCCACGCACGGACGACTGGACGGATCACAAGAGGAGGGATCTCATGACGAGGATTGGACGATGCCGCGCGGCGGCCCTCGGGCTCGCGCTGACGACGGCGGCGTGCGGAGCGCGCGATCTACGTCGGCACCCTCAACCACGCTGCCGGCGCCACGGGAGGGGAGACCCTCGTGCGGATGCTACCCCCGGGCCCGGGTACGGTGGTGATCCATGGCAGCCTCGACCCCACGTGGGCCGACGGGTTGCGTCGAACGCAGGGGGCCCAGGGCGCGATCGAGAGAGCCGGTTACGAGGTCGTGGTGCGTTCCGCCGACTGGTCCCACGAGGGCGAGGCCAATGACGTCGCGTGGATGAAGGACCTGATCGAGACCGCCGACCCGCCCGTGGTGGGCATGATCGGCCTGTTCAACGTCGCGTACCGCTGCGCGATGGCCGCGGAGGCCGCGGGCGAGCGGGACCTCCCCGTCGTCGCCTTCGACTTCGATCCGAAGACCGTCGACTACATGCGAGAGGGGCTCATCAGGGCCACCCACGTCCAGCGGCAATACTACGAGGGGTACCTCGTGCCCTACATCCTGTACGGCATCAAGACGATCGGCCTCGATGCGACCAGGCAGATCCTCGCCCCGCAGATGGTCGACGGCGAACGGTTCAACCTCGGCCTCGACGTGGTCCCGGCGGACAAGGTCGACGCCTACAACGACTTCCTCGCCTCCATCGGCGCGAGTCAGTAGCGGTGTCGTAGCTCGAGGAAGATCTCCCGCGGCGCCAGCGGGTACTCGAACCCCGAGAATCCGGGGTCCGGACCGGTGGCGCCGAGGAGGTTCTTGGCGCGGAGCGCCACGGTCGTCTCGTGACCCGGAATGACCCACAGGTTGCGCGCGACCAGGCTGGCGTTCCACCAGAAGTACGGCGGCAGGTCGAAGCTGCCGCCGTGCTCCAGGATGCTCGAGTCCGCGGCCCGCCGGGGCCCGACGACGATCCCCTGGGTCGAGAGCTCCAGCGGGACGGAGCGCGGCGACGGCAGCTTCACGTAGGCCCCGGCCCGGGCGATCCAGCGCGGGTAGGCGACCATCTCCGGACCGACCAGGTCCGCCTGGTACCCCACCTGGCCGGAGTCCCGCGTGGAGTACACGGTCTCGAAGGAGCCGTAGCCGCCGAGGTCGTCGCCGCGCCGCACATCGGCGCGCGTCGCCCAGATCACGGACGTCTGGCTGGCGAGGTTATCGGCCGTCTCGTTGATGCCGCGCGGGACGAACTCTGCCTTGTCGTTCAGGCGGCTGTAGGATACCCCGGTGCTCGCGGAGAGCCAGGCAGCGGGCCTCCACGTCACCTCGGCGTCCACGGTGTGGATGAACTGAGGCTCCAGGTCCTCGTTCCCGATCACGTCGCCCGGCACGAGCGGCTCGGCGTAGAGCAGGTACGGGGACGGCGCCTTGAAGGCGCTGCCGTACAGCAGCTTGGCCACGACCGTCTTCCCCAGGCGCGAGGTCGCCCCGAAGCGACCGGTCAGCTGACTGCCGTACTTGTTGTGGTGGTCGTAGCGGACGCCGCCCGTCAGCTTCAACCACGGATCGAGCACCTTCAGGTTGGCGCTGAGCAGCGAGCCGATGTCGACCGACTCGAACGTGCGCTCGTCCCGCCGCGGCGAGCCGAAGATCTGGCCGGTGCTCTTGCCGATTCGACGGAAGGTCGGCAGGTCCTCGTTGTCGTAGATGGACTCCAGGTTCAAGATCAGGTTGAAGCGGCTCGACGGGACCCACCGGAGCTCGACGTTCGCGTCCACGCCGCGATACGCCATGTGCCGGTCGATGTAGTACCAGCCGGCGGGGACGTCGACGCGGTCGCCCGGGAGCACGCCGCCGTGGAAGTACATGCCCTGCACCGCGAGCGCGAGCTCCGGGTTGAGCTGAAGGAGCCCGTCGATCGACACGCGGCGCTGGTGCAGGGCGATCACGGTCCCGCTGGCCGGGACACCGGCAGGACCCCCGGCCGTGTCCGCGTTGCCGGTGAGCTGCGCCCATTGCGCGAAGTCTCCGCCTCGCTGGAAGCCCGACCAGAAGGCGCTCAGCACGAGGTGGTGACCGTGCGCCGGATCGCGGAACGCGATGCGCGAGCCGAGGACCGCCGACCTGCGCTCGAGGTTCTGGGCGTCCCGGCGCCCCGCGTTGTACCCGGGGACGCGGGGGGCGGGCGACTCGCGAGGCATCTCCAGCCCGCTCCGGTCGTCGAGCTCCGCCGCGGCCATCAACATCATGTCGAAATAGCCGGTGGACATGCCGCCCAGCACGTCGAGGCGGCCGCTCGGGTGGCTCCTCGTCACGCCGGCCTGCAGCGTGCCGTCGACGTAGGGGATGTCCTCGCCCGACAGCGTGATGATGTTGACGACCCCGAGGAACGCGTCCGCCCCGTAGAGCGCCGACGCCGGGCCGCGGATGACCTCGATCTGCTTGATGGCCGACAGCGGGATCAGCTCCGTCCCGAGCCAGTTGCCGCTGGTGGTCCGGAACGCCACCGAGCGCCCGTCGATCATCACCTTGATCCCGCCGCTCTCGGCGCCCAGCCCGCCCGTCACGCCCTGCACGCTGGCGTTCGGCAGGATGTGGTCGTCGATGAGGTAGAACCCGACGACGTGCTGGAGCACCTCGCCGACGCTCTTGTATCCCCAGCGCCGGATCTCCTCCGCCGTGATCGCCGTGACGAGGGCGGGCGCGTCGTCCAGGGTCTCGAGCGTCTTCGTGGCGGTGGACACCTCGACGGCGAGCAGCCGCAAGAGATCCACGTCCTCGAGCGCGTCGTTCTGGTGCTCACCCCCCGCCGCGCCCGGCGCTCCGGGCGCCGGCGCGGCCTGCGGCTGAGCCCACGCGAACCCCGGCATCGCGGCGATCGCCAGGGCAACAATCCACTTGGTTTCGAGCGAGGCAGATGTCATGCGGATACGGGGGGTCCTGAGATCTCGATTACGGTGAAGTGGGCGCAATGGTCACGTCGCCTTGGCCGTCGCGGCGAGCTCCTCCTTCAGGGCGACGCTGACGGCGTCGAACTCCTGCCGTATCCGCGCCAGGTCGCCGTTCTGCGGCAGCTCGCCCTTGGCGGCGGCGAGCTGCATCTTCTCCGCCAGCTCCGCGACGCGCGCCGCGCCGATCGAGAGCATGCTGCCCTTCAGCTTGTGCGCGCTCGCCATCACCTCGGGGGCGACGGCCCCCTGGATGCAGTCATCCAGGCTGTCGAGCTGGGCCGGGACGTTCTTGAGGACCAGCTCGATCAGCTTCCGCGAGCGCGGGACCTCGGGGTCGAGCACGGGCCGGACCGCCGGATCCTTGGCGGCGCTGGCGAGCGCGGGATCCTGGTCCGGCTCGCCGCGGTGCAGGACGACGTGCCGCCACAGGGTCTTCTGCAGCGACTGAGGGCGCACCGGCTTGGCCAGGTAGTCGTCCATCCCCGCGGCGAGCACCCGGTCCCGCTCGCCGACCAGCGCGTGCGCCGTCAGCGCGATGATCACCGTGTGGCGGTTCCTCCCGCGCTCCCACTCGCGGATCTTCTGGGTGGCCGTGTACCCGTCCATGACAGGCATCTGGCAGTCCATGAGGACGGCGACGTACTGCCGCTTCTTGACGCACTCCAGCGCTTCCAGGCCGTTGCTGGCGGTCTCCACGCGCAGGCCGAGCTGCTCCACCTGCTCCATCGCCACGTAACGGTTGATCTCGTTGTCGTCGACGACCAGGACGGGCAGCTTGCTCGCGATCTTGCCCGGCTCCGCGCCGGGCTTGACGACGGGAGCGACCTTGGCGCCCGTGAGCGCGCTCTGCAGCGTGTTGTAGAGCTCGGACACGCGCAGCGGCTTGGGGAGCTGCGTGACGAGGCTGGAGTCGAGCCCGCTCAAGGCCACGCTCGAGCCCATGTGGTAGAGCGCCACCACGGGCAACGTCTGCAGCTCCGGCACCGACTGGATGGTCCGCACGAACTCCTCGAGATCGAGATCGTCCATCTGCACGCCGACGACGGCGGCGCTGAACGGCCGCTTCTCGAGCAACGCGAGCTCCAGCCGGTTGATGGCGTCTCTCCCGGAGGCCGTGGACTCGGCGTCGAAGCCCCAGGCCACGAGGTGCTCCACGACGACGTCACGCCAGCTCTTGCTGATCTCCACCACCAGCGCGCGGCGCCCGCTCGCCCACTCGGCGGACCGGATCTGCTCGGCCCCGGCCGTGACGCCGACCTTGATCGTGAACCAGAACTTGCTGCCCTGTCCCGGCGTGCTCTCGAGGCCGATCTCGCCGCCCATGACCTCCACCAGGCGCTTGCTGATCGCGAGCCCCAGGCCCGTGCCGCCGTGCTTGCGGACCAGCGAGCCGTCCACCTGCGTGAACGCGGCGAAGAGCTTCTGCTGGTCCTCGTGGGCGATGCCGGGGCCGGTGTCCACGACGACGAGCTTGACGAGCGCCGAGGTCTTGTCCTGCTGGGGCGCCGTGGCGTCGATCAGCACCTCTCCTTGCTCGGTGAACTTGATCGCGTTGCCCACCAGGTTGGTGAGCACCTGGCGGAACCGGTCGGGGTCGCCCACGACGCCGGTGGGGACGTGGCGCTCCACGCGGTACACGAGCTCGAGCCCCTTCTCGTGCGCCTGGCTCGCCATCAGCTCCGCGACCTCCTGGATGACGAGGCGCAGATCGTAGGCGACGTGCTGCGCCACGTACTTGCCGGCCTCCAGCTTCGAGAAGTCGAGGACGTCGTTGATGATCGCCATCAACGTGTTCGCGGAGGCGTCGACGGTCTCCACGTAACGCCGCATCTTGCCGCCCAGCGTCTGGTTCTGCATGAGCCGGATGACCCCGAGGATCCCGTTCATCGGCGTCCGGATCTCGTGGCTCATGTTGGCGAGGAACTCGCTCTTCATCCGGGACGCCTCGAGGGCCTGCTCGGTCTTGACGCGCAGCTCCTCGAACGCCTGCTCGTTCGCCTCGACCATGCTGTTGAACGCCGCGCCGAGCAGCTCGATCTCGTCGCCGCTCTCGATGTTCACGCGCTCCCACTTCCGCCGCGCGACGCCGGTCGTCTGCTCCAGCGGCGCGTCCGAGCGGAGCCCGGCGGCGATGGCGCCCGCCGCGGTGCGCAGCGCGAGCAGCGGCTCCGTGATGTGGACCGCGAGCCGCTTGACGACGACGTAGCTCGCCGCGAAGCTGCCGAGGACCAGCGCCCCGATCAGCCCGAGCGTGGTCATGAGCCGGCTGGAGGCGAGCTTTCTGGCCTGGACCATGCGCTCGACGACGTTCCTCGTGCTGATGCCGTAGATCACGGTCCCGGCGTGGGTCCCCTCCAGGACGACCGGGGCCGCGACCTCCAGGACGTCGTCCCCGCCCATGGGGTTCTCCCGCCGCCGCAGCACGGACCGGGGCGGGTGGTCCGTGCTGATGCCGAGGGCGTGCAGGTCCTTCGTCGTGAGGTTCGGCGCGTCCTTCGCGCCGTCCGCCGGCCGGAGCCCGCTCGCCGCCCAGACCCGGTCCTCCGCGTCGAAGAAGAGCCCGTAGGCGATGTCCTTGTTCTCCGAGACGGTCTGGTGAATGAGCGCCTTGACGTCCCCGAAGAGGTTGTCCGTCACCAGGCTGCGCAGCGCCAGCGCCTGATTGAAGCCGAGCAGGCGAGCCTTCTCTTCGAGGCTCCCCAGGAGCTCCTGCTCGCGCTGGGCCTGGACTTCGCGATCCGTGGAGTAGATGAGCGCGCCGCTCGAGAGGAGCGTGGTCCCGCCGAGGAGCAGCAGCGCGCCGAGGATCAGGCGCAGCAGCTTGATGCGGAGCGATCCCTGGATATTCGGGGTAGCCATCGTTGGTCGATTATCTTGGACGCCTTGTCGACGAAGGGGGGCCGGCGGTGGGGAACGTTGAGGACGACGGCGAGGCCGCGCCGCCCCGCGCGGCGCGCAGCGCCACCGCGCGCTCGACGGCCGGCGCGAGGGCGACGTGCAGCTTGGATTTCGAGACGATGCCGTCGGCGCCGACCCTCTTGCCGATGGCGCTCAGCTGCTCGATGTCACAGCCGGAGACGAGGACGATCCCCAGGTTCGATAGCTGAGAATTGTCCCGGAGCAGCTTGGCTAATTTGTCGCCGTTGATGGTCGGCATGTTGATGTCGAGCGCGACCACGGTGATCCCGTCGCGCTTGATCACCGAGGTCGCGCCGATGGGCGTGGCCAGCTCGGAGACGTCGAAGCCGGCCCTGACCAGGACGGTGCGCATCGCCTCGCGGGCGATGTCGTCGTCATCGATCACGAGCACCCGGATCACGAGCGCATCCTCCTGGTCAGGCCGCGACACGCGCGGGATCCACGGCCCGGCGGGGGGGGCGGAGCCAGGCCCGGGCGTTCCATGGCGCGAGGCGACCCGTAGCTTCGTGACCATGTGTCCGGTGGAAGAGGTATTCGCATGGCTTCTCCATTCCCCCCCGCTACGCGCTCACCGCCCGACGAGGTGATCGACTTGCCCGAACTGGCTCGAATCGAGCCCGAAGCGCCGCGCGAGCCTCACGTCGACCAGCCGCTTCACGGAGATGGGCAGGCGCACGTCGGCCGCGCGGAGCTTCCAGTCGGCGTCCGCGAGCTCGTACAGGAGATCGGCCGCCTGCACCGCGAGCGCCTGGGTGTCCGGGATGGCCGCGAACGTCCCGAACTCCGCGTGCTCGTTCACGAGCGAACGCACGGCCACGACCACCGGCGCGTCGAGCCGATCCACGTAGGGGAGCCATACGTTGGTCAGGAGCCCCGGGCTCAGCAGGCCGTTGTCGTTCGGCAGCCAGATCGCGTCCACGTCCGCGCGCTGGAGGTTCACCAGCGCGGCGCGGAGGTCCTGGACGCGCGGCCTGTTCGAGAGCTCTTGCCTCACGAAGGTCAGCTCCTCGACCTGCATGAGGGCCTCCTGCCGCGCGATGTGACGGGCGAAGCCCTGGCGGTACACGACGCCGACGCGGCGGACGTCGAGGCCGAGCGTGCGGAGCCCCACCATGGCCGTGACCGTCGGCACCTCGTAGGAGATCGCCACCGAGTTGGGGACGGTGCGCTGGAGCTCCTCGGCGAAGGACGCCATCAGGATCAGCGCGACCGGCGGCGCCTCCGCCGTGCGCGCCCAGCTGCGGTAAAGGAGCACGGTGGAGTTGTTGACCAGCACCACCGCCCGCGGGCGATCTCGCGCCATGAGCCGCGCCACGAGCTCGGGGCTCGAGTCCTCGACGCGGATCGGCGAGATGGTGACACGGTATTCGTCAGCGAGCTCGACGCGGAGCGATTTCAGCATGTCGTCGAGCTGCGAGTCCGATGGCGCGATGATGGAGATGACGGGCCTGCCGTCCGGAGGCGGCGCCTCGGGCAGCGGACCCGGATCTCGGGGGCTCTGGGAGGCCGGGCCCGACGAGCAGCTCAGCGTCAGCAAGAGGCCGGCGAGGGCGGAGGCTCGCCGCAGCAGGCGAAGGGCGCGGGGGCGCGTCCACCTCATTTCCATTCGTCCACCCCCAGATCGGCCAGCACGTCCTTGGGGAGCCTCCGGAGCGCGCCCTCGACAGACTGACGCTCGCCGAGGAACGAGACGGCCACCAGCCCGACCTTGGCCGTCGAGAGACTGAGGATAGTGAAGTTCATCTTGCTCTTGGACTCGAAATCGGCGCGAAAGCGCTCCGGGAGGAGCACCGCGTCAGCCGTCTGAAACTGAAGGAGCTGCAGCAGATCTTCGATCTTCGTGACGCGCTGGACCTCCGGCGCGGCGCTCACGCCCAGGAGCCCGGCGACGAACCTCGGGAGCGCTCTCCGCTCCACGAGGTCGATGATCCCGTACCTGAAGGACGAGAGCATGTCCCTGTTCAGCGTCCTCGTAGAGACCAGGAGATACTGCTCCGCGTCGCTCCCCGCCCTCATGCCCTGGAGGTCCGCGGCCCGATTGAGCGAGGCCAGGACCGGCTTCGGCGACAGCGCCGCGTCGGGCGGGTTCGCCTCG
Source organism: Sorangium sp. So ce1036 (assembly GCF_051369805.1). Lineage (NCBI taxonomy): Bacteria > Pseudomonadati > Myxococcota > Polyangiales > Polyangiaceae > Sorangium > Sorangium sp. So ce1036. The sequence continues at coordinate 8,144,476 of NZ_JBBMOX010000001.1, read as the reverse complement.
AGCGCGACCTTGAAATCGCTCAGCTTCCCGAACACCGTGACATCGACGCCGGGCATCGCGTCCTCGATCTTCTGTTCGAGGGCCCGGGCCCGGAGCGGTGTCACCGCATAAACGTAGAGCGTGGTGTCGGGGCGCGCCGTGGTCGGGGGGCTGAGCAGCAAAAGGCCGCTCCCGACGAGCAGCGCCGCCGCGATGAGGACCGCCGGCACGCGCGCGGGCTGGAGCGCTCGCCGGAGCCACGCGCGGGCTGTGCCGAGGCGAACATGCGCGGCGAGAATCCCGATAATGGAGCGAAATGTTCCGGGCCGAACAGCGGCGGCCAGGCGGTTGTTCTGCGGCCCACACGACAGCATCAGACGGTATGCAAATCGCGCCAGATTGGCGACGTGGCCCGAGGGCATCCTGTCCGCTGATCGCCGTCCCCGCATGGATCGCCTGCGTATTTTCTCCACCCCCGTCATGCCCTCCCGGTCATCCTGAGTAGTTAGCGTAGCCGACGATTAACCCTCCTTGTCAAGCGCCCCATACGAGACGAGCCCGCGATTCGATCGAGCCTGGTGAAAGGGGGATGCTGGAGAGGGCCGTAACACAGGGGAGCCGCTCGCGCGTCACCTCCGGGCCGAGAGGGCCCCGCCGGCGCCGCCGCGCGCGCAGGAAAACCGCATGCGTGCTTGACATGTCCTCCTCTCTCAGGGCCCAATATCGCGCCCCGGGCGTCATGCCCCCCCGCTCGCGCTGCGCCCGTGGGTCGCGGTGTCCCTCTCCGGCGGGAGCAGCGGATCGCAACCGCGAATTCTCGCGGCACATCATGCCTCGTTGTCCCACATGTGGAGCGATGGTGTAGGGGATGCGTGATGATTTCACCTTATCACGCACGAGCAGCGGAGTCGGTGGGTGCGCGCACGCTCTCCATCGCAGCGCTCGAGAGGGGCGCTCCGAGATGCGCTCTTGATACCACCTTGTGATCCAGAGGCCGCGCGGGTCACGCGGCGGGGGCGCGCGCGGCCTCCGCTCGCCGGGCCCGGCGAGCGCTGATCAGACCCCGCGACGCGGCGTCACTCGACCGGCGGCGCCGCGACGGGCGCCGCGCCCTCCGCGGGCGCCCTCTCGCCGGGCTGCTCGAAGTACTCCGCGAGCCGCTGGTCGGCCTCGTCCCCGAACAGGATCCGGCACGCCTCCCGGAGGCCGGGCGATCTCGCGAGCTCCTCGCGGCGGAGCAGCAGCGCGATCCTCGTGCGCCGCCGCAGGAAATCCTCGAGCTTCGCGATCATCTCGGTCCGGGCGGCGTGCGCGACCTCGCACCGGAGGTCGTCCACCCCCTCGATCAGGGCGTCGGCCATCCGCCGGTCGCGCCGGATCTCCTCGAGCATCCCGAGCGCGTGCGCGCCGTACCGGCGCCACAGGCGCTCGCTGAGCTTCTCCGTGGCGCGCGGCGGCGCCAGCGCGTCGAGGTCGAGGGCGCGCGCCCTCTCGAGGAACGCGCGGCGGACCTCCTCGCCCGGCTCGCCGTACCAGCGCTCTCCCGGCCGGGGCAGCGCGACGCCGAGCTCCTCGGCGGCGGCGCAGATCTCCTCGCCCACATTGATGCAATCGGTGAGCTTGCCGCCGAAGATGCTCACGTGGCGCTCTGTCCGGTCGATCTCGATGGCGTGCTTGCGCGAGAGCTGCAGCCAGTCCTCGCCGCCGCCGCCGTCCCGGACCGCGAGGGGGCGCACCCCGCAGCGCTCGGCGATGATGTCCGCCTCGGTCAGCGGCCGGGGCAGGGCGAGCCGCTTGTTGATGTTGGAGAGCACGAAGCGCCGGTCCTCGGGCGTCACCTCGGCGCGCGGGCTCTCGACGCGGGTGTCGGTCGTGCCGACGCACGTCCGCGGGCCCATCGGGATCACGAAGAACAGCCGGCCGTCGTCCGCGAAGAACGTGAGCACCCGCCGGCTCGGCGTGAGCCGATCCACGATGAGGTGGATGCCCTTCGAGAAGATGTGACGGTGGCCCGTCCGCTGGCCCGTGAGCGCGTTGTGCGCGTCCACGAACGGCCCGCACGCGTTCACGAGCACGCGCGACCGGATGGCGAGCTCCCGGCCCGACAGGACGTCGCGGGCGCGCGTGACCCACGCGCCCCCCTCGCGCCGCGCCCCCAGCGACTCGACGTAGTTGGCCGCCCGGGCGCCGCGGTCGAGCGCGGCGCGGACGAAGCCCCACACGAACCGCGCGTCGTTGTCGACCAGGTACGCGTCGGAGTACTCGATGCCGCCGTCGCAGCCGTCGAGGTTGATGAGGGGCTCCTCCCGCGCCATCACCCGGCGGGAGAGCAGGCGCGGGATCCGCGTGAAGAAGCTGCCGATGATCCAGTAGAGCCAGGTGCCCAGGAAGAGCTTGAACAGGCCGTGACGGAAGCCCCGCTCGTGCGCGGTGTAAAACCGGATCTCCCGCACCGACGAGGGATAGCTCCTGAGGAGGAGATTCCTCGATTTGCAGAGCTTGCGCACGAGCCAGAGCTCGAAGCTCTCCATGTACTTGATGCCGCCCCAGGCCAGGTTCGACGACTCCTGGCTGGTGAAGCCGGCGAAGTCGCCCCGGTCGATCAGGGCGACCTTCGCCCCCTTCGCGGCGAGGGCGGCGGCCGAGACGGCGCCGTTGATGCCGGCGCCGAGGACGAGGACGTCGAACGTCTCTCGGCTCAAACTGTCGATGTTCGTGGCCCGCAGCATCGGTGATCCGGCGTCCATCGCGGCGTACGCGCGCACCGGACCTCTATCACGTCCGCGGCGCGCCGTGATGGCGCGCCGCGGCGAAAAGCGATCGGGCGGGCTCGTGGGGACGCTGTCCGAATCGTCCCTCGCCGCGCCCGCCGCCCCCTGCGCCCGCCGGCGGCCCAGCGCGCTGCGGCCGCCGGCCCTGGCGGGGGCCCGGATTCAGCTCATCACCGCGTCGTCGGCGCGAAAGGGCTCCGCCGAGATCGGGTGAGCGCGACGGGCCGCGCTCCGCTGCGTCTGCGGCGCGCCCTCGCCCCCGTGCGCGACGTGGTCGGGGTGCAGGAGCTGCCAGCGCGCCATCCGGGTGTACACGCCGCCTCGCCGGAGCAGCTCCGCGTGCGCGCCGCGCTCGACGATGCGGCCGCGCTCCATCACGAAGACCTGATCGCAGTCGACCACCGTGCTCAGGCGGTGGCTCAAGAGGATGATCGTCCTCTGGCCCTTGAGCGCGCGCAGCGCCTTGCCGAGCGTCCGCTCGTGCTCGGCGTCGAGCCCGTCCGTCGGCTCGTCGAGCACCAGGATCGGCGCGTCGGTGAGCAGCGCGCGCGCGATCGCGATGCGCTGCCGCTGGCCGGCGGACAGGTTCAGCCCGCCGTCCGCGATCTGCGTGTCGTAGCCGTCCGGCAGCGCCTCGATGAAGCCGGCGGCCCCGGCCCGCTGGGCCGCCTCCCGGATCTCCGCGTCCGTCGCGGTGGGCCGGCCATAGGCGATGTTCTCCGCGATCGTGGTCGGCAGGAGGACGCTGTCCTGGAGGACGAGCGCGACGTGCTTGCGCAGGTCGGAGAGGCGGATCGTGCCGATGTCGATGCCGTCGAGCCGGAGCGCCCCGCGCGTGGGGTTGTGGAAGCGAGGCAGCAGGCTGAACAGCGTCGTCTTGCCCGCGCCGGCCGAGCCCAGGAAGGCCACCATCTCCCCCGGCCGGATGGTCGCGTCGATCCCGCGCAGGACCGGGTGCCCGGCGCGGTACTCGAACTCGACGCCCTCGATATCGAGCGTGCGCGGCTGCTGGGGGAGGTGGATCGCGGCGTGCCCGTCGGTCACGGCCTGGTCGCGATCCAAGACGTCGAACACGCGCTGCGCGCCCGCCACGCCGCCCTGCACCGCGGCGCCCGCGCCCGTCAGCTTGCAGAGCGGGTCGTAGAGCATGCCCAGGTAGCCGAGGAACGCCGTCAGCGCGCCCAGCGTCATGCCCGACGAGCCCCCGCTCGTCCGGGCCTCGACGACGAGGTAGCCGCCGTAGCCGAGCACGAGCGCGATCCCCAGCCCGAGGATCGAGCCCATGGTCAGCACGTGGCGGAGCTCGTCCTGGTGGAGCCGGAGCCAGGCCCTCACGCTGTTGCGCAGCGTGGCGTGGAACCGCGCCTCCTCGTCCGCCTCGCGCCCGCACGCCTGCACCAGGCCGATCGACGCCATGGAGCGCTGCACGGACGTCGTGAGCTGGCTCTCGACCTCCTTCGCCTCGGTGCACTTCCGGCGCAGCACGCTGCCGAACCTGGCGTTGGCGAGGAGGAGCGGCGGCACGACCGCGAGCGCGAGCAGCGTGAGCGTCGCGCTGCGCGAGGCCATGATGCAGATCATGACGACGAGCGTCAGCGCGCTCCCCATCACCGCCACGGCCACGTTGAGGATGCCGTGGAACCCGGCGGCGTCCTGGTTGAGGCGGTAGATGGCGTCGCCCTGCGGCTGGGCCCGGTGATAGCCGAGGTGGAGCGCCTGGAGCTTCCGGTACAGGTCGCCGCGCACGCGCATGAGGCCGCCGTAGCCGATGCGGAAGTTGAGCAGGGCGCGGCCCATGCCCACGCACTCCTGCGCGACGCGGAGGACGAGCGTGATCACGGCGAGCCCGATGACGCGGCCGAGCAGGCTGTCCGGCAGCGGCGCCAGCAGGATGCGATGGACGAGGTCGTCCTCGCGCGGCCCCGACGAGATGAGGTCCACGATCACGGCGACGGGCCACACCTGGAGCAGGCTGATCACGATGGAGACGGCGACCAGCGCGAAGAGCGCCCCGAGGCGCGCCCACTCGTCCTTGAAATACGCGCCTACCCGGAGGAAGAACCGGAGTCGCTCCGAGCCCGCCGGGCGGCTGGGTGCGACGAGCCGGAGCGCGATCCTCCCCTGGAGGATGCTCGAGGTGCGGCCTGCCCACCGCGGCAGCGGGGACTTCTGGTACGTGCGCTGGGCGAATGCGCTCATGGGTTGACGAGCTCCCTTGTCCTCTGCGGCTCTCAGGTTCACGGGGGCCCGGGGTCAGGTGGTGCCTGATCGACCATCGGTGCCGGCCCGTATCGAAGTGCGCACAGGTGTATCAGCCCTTCGCGCCGGCGCCTACGGCATGTGCATGAAAGGCGGTGAGTTCCTGCTGATTTCCTGCACGCTCCTCCGGGACTCCAGGGTGGCGGCGCGGGCCGCCGGCGACGCGCGGATACGGCACAGGCTGACAGCGCGGCGCGCTCTCCGCGCCTGCCCGCGACTCCGCCTCTCGCGCACGGCGAGACCGCAGCCGAGCGCGCACGCCGGCGTGCGCGCGGCGCTCGGCCCGTCGCGCTCGCGCCCGCCGGGGCGCCGAGCAGCTCTGTTGAGCCCGCCTTCACCGTGTCTCGGCACGATCGATCTCGCCATCGCGAACGGGCGCGAGGGCCGCGCGGCGGGATTCAAATTGCGCGTCGCAAAGGGGCGCTTTATGGGTACCGCCGATGGGCACCGACGAACGGCGCGGGGACGGCGTCGCCGACGTCCAGCGCGACACCTCGCAGGCGCTCGATGGGGCCGAGGACGACGCTCCCGCCGCGCCGCTCCCGCTGCGCCCGACCGGGCTCGGCGGCGTGCGGCGTGAGCCCCGGCGACCCGGCACGATCTTCATCGTCGAGGACGACCGAGGCGTCAGCGACGCGCTCGCGGGCGTCCTGTCGGACGAGGGGTATGACGTGACGGTGGCCGCGAATGGCGCCGAGGCCCTGGCCAGGCTCCGCGATGCGCCGACTCCGGCGCTCATCGTGCTCGACCTGATGATGCCGGTGATGGACGGGTACGAGTTCCGCGCCGAGCAGCTCCGGACACCCGCGATCGCCGACGTCCCCGTGGTCGTCCTCACGGCGGGGACGGCGCCGCGGGCGAGCGAGCTCGGTGCCGTCGACATCCTCAAGAAGCCCATCGATCTCGTCCTCCTGCTCGACGTGGTCGGACGCTACGCCTGACAGCGCCCCCCGGGGTTTTCATCCGGGAGCGGAAGCGATAGGGTGTATCCTGCGTCATGCCAGGAAGTTCCCGACCACCGCTCTTCACCAATCTCTTGCTTGCCATCGCCGCGATCGGTTGCGCGGAAGCGTCCTCCGAGCGATCCCAGCCCGAAGGGTGGGACAGCGCGGTTCAGCTGCGCCCGGCGCGCGACCTCGACGCGAGCCCGGGGGTGGTCGAGGTCGAGCTGACGGCGCGGGTCGAGGAGGTGGAGATCGTGCCCGGCAAGAGGACGCCTGTCTGGACCTACGACGGCGGCATTCCCGGGCCGCTGCTCCGGGCGAGGGTCGGCGATCGCGTGATCGTCCACTTCCGCAACGACCTCCCCGCGCCCACGACCATCCACTGGCACGGCGTGCGCCTGCTCGCGGAGATGGACGGCGCGCCCGGGCACAGCCAGGACGAGACGCCGCCCGGCGGCAGCTTCACCTACGACTTCGTCGTGCCCGACGCGGGGCTCTTCTGGTACCACCCGCACGTCGACTCCGCCGCGCAGCAGGGCAACGGCCTCTATGGCGCGCTGCTGGTCGACGATCCGGACGAGCCCGCGGAGCTCGGCGACGAGCTCGTCCTCGTGCTGAGCGACATCATGGTGCACGAGGACGGCGCGCTCGGGGACCCGCGAGCAGGCGGCAACTTCGGCACGCTGTTCGGGCGCGAGGGCGACCAGCTGCTCGTCAACGGGCGGCTCAACCCGGTGATCGAGGCGCGCGCCGGGCTCAGGCAGCGGTGGCGCATCGTGAACGCGGCGAAGAGCCGCTATTACCAGCTCGCGCTCGCCGGCCACCGCTTCACCCGCATCGGCGGCGACGGCGGGCTCATGGAGCGCCCGGTCGAGACGGAGATGCTCGTCCTCACGCCGGGCGAGCGCGCGGACGTGCTCGTGACGCCGCGGGGGGCGCCGGGCTCGACGCTCCCGGTGCGCTGGGTGCCGTACGACCGCGGCTACGGCACCACCTTCCAGCGGCCGGAGGTCGAGGTCTTCCGCGTCCGCCTCGCCGACGCGCCCGAGGTGGAGGACGCGCCGGTCCCGGCCATCGCGCGCGCCATCCCGGCCCTCGATCCGGCGGCGGCGGTGAGGCGCGTGGACCTGAAGCTGACGCTGGAGGAGGGCGAGGGCGACCTCGTGATGGGCATCAACGACGTGCCCTTCTGGGAGGCGGAGCCGCTCATGGCGACCGTGGGCGACACCGAGGTGTGGACCGTCGAGAACACGTTTGATTTCGACCACCCGTTCCACCTGCACGGCTTCTTCTTCCAGGTGCTCGGCGAGGACGGGCGGCCGGCCAGGCCGATGGAGTGGAAGGACACGGTGAACGTGCCAGTGGGCGGCGCGGCGCGCTTCGTCGTTCGCTATGACAACCGGCCCGGCATGTGGATGTTCCACTGTCATATCCTGGATCACGCCGACGCCGGCATGATGGGGATGCTGCACCTCGTGCGCTGAGGCTGGGGCTGTCGTCCAGGCTCGCTCCCGACGGCGCGCGCGGGGGCGGCGGGCGGCCGCGATCGGGCGCTATGCGCCGCCCGCCTGGGTCACGGGCGACCTGCTCCAGGCCGCGCGGTGAGCGGCGCCGCCGCTACCAGACCGCGCACGTCTTCGCCGGCCTCATCGGCGTGCCGGGCGCGCACTGGAACGCCTCGCCGAACTCCGGGAGGTTCGCGAGCGGCCCGTTCACCCGGAACCGGGGCGGCGCGTGCGGGTCCACCTGCACCATCATCCTGAGCGCCTCGTCGCGGATCTTGCCGCACCAGGCCTGCCCGTGCGCCAGGAAGAACTGCTGATCTTCCGTGAAGCCGCCCGCGATCGTCTGCTCGGCCGCGCCCCTCCGCATCGCGCGGTAAGCCCGGAACGCGAGCTTCACGCCCCCGAGATCCGCGATGTTCTCGCCCAGCGTCAGCTTGCCGTTCAGCGTGACGCCCGGCAGCGCCTCGTAGGCCGAGTACTGCGCCTCGACGCAGCCGGTCTTGTCCTTGAACGCCGCCGCGACCTCCTTCGACCACCAGTCCTCCAGGTTGCCCTTCTCGTCGAACTGCGACCCCTGGTCGTCGTACCCGTGCGTGAGCTCGTGCCCGACCACCATGCCGATGCCGCCCAGGTTCACTGGCACGCTCGATTTCACGCTGTAGAACGGCGGCTGCAGGATCCCGGCGGGGAACACCATGTGGTTCCGCTGCAGATCGTAATACGCGTTCACGGTGGGCGGGCTCATCTGCCACTCGTCGCGATCGAGCGGCTCGTCGATCTTCCCGAGATCCCAGCTCGTGTGGAACGCGCGCGCCGCGAGCGCGCTCTTCGCGTACGACCTCGGATCGATCTCGAAATCGTACGTCCTCCACCTGTCCGGATAGCCGATGAGGTACGCCATCGCGTCGAGCTTCGCGAGCGCGCGCCGCTTCGTGCCCTCGTCCATCCAGGCGAGCGACCGGACGTCGCGCCGGAACGCCTCGCTGACCTCGCGCACCATCGCCTCGGCCGCCGGCTTGCTCGCGCCGGGGAAGCTCGTCTTGACGAACGGCTGCGCGAGGAGCTCGCCGAGCGCGCCGTCGGTCGCGTCCACGCAGCGCTTCCAGCGCGCCTCCACCTCCCGCTTCCCGGTGAGCGCCGCCTCCAGCGTGAGGCTCTCGTCGACGAACGCCCTGGGCAAGAGCGGCGCCGTGGAGCGCACGACGTGCCACGCGAGGTAGCTCTGCCACGCCGCGGGCTTCACCGCCGTGAGCAGCCGGGAGAGCCCCTCGAAGAAGCGGACGGAGGTCACGTTCACCTCCTTGATGTCCGGACGGCCGATCCCCTGGAAGTACGCGTCCCACGGGAAACTGGGCGCCGCCTTCGCGAGCGCCGCCCGGTCCAGCTTGTTGTAAAGCCCCTTCGGATCCCGCCGCTCGACCCGCGTCTTCGAGATCTTCGCGAGCTCGGTCTCGATCTGCATCACCGCCGCCGCCGCCGCCGTCGCCGCGGCCCCCTTCGCCCCCGCGAGCCGCATCATCCGCGCGACGTGCTCTTCATACGTCCTGCGGAGCGCCTTCGACTTGTCGTCCTCGTTGAGATAGTAGTCGCGGTCCGGCAAGCCGAGGCCGTTCTGGTCGAGCATCGCGATGACGCGCGTCGCGTCCTTCATGTCCTGCGCTGACGAGATGTCGAAGAGCGCCCAGATGCGGCGGCGGTGCAGCTCGGTGATCAGCGCCCCGAGGCCCTTCGGATCCCGCACCTTCTGCGCCCTTTCGAGCAGGTCCGCGATGGGCGCCACGCCGGCGGCCTCGATCGCGGGCTCGTCCATGCACGCGCCGTAGAACGCCCCGATCTTCTGGCTCACCGGATCCCGCCCGCCGGCGCTGGCGGCGTCCTCGAGGATGCGCCGGAGCTCTGCCTTGTTGCGCTTCTCGATCTCGTGAAAGCTCCGGTACCAGGCGCGCTCGTCCCCCGGGATCTCGGCCTTCGCGAGCCAGCCGCCGCAGGCGAACTGGTAGAAGTCGTCGCAGGGGCTCACCGACCGGTCGAGCGCGGCCCCGTCGAGCCCCACCGCCTCGAGCGTCGTCTCGACGACCGGCAGCCCCTGCGGCGCCGGCTGGGGCGACGGCAGCGCGGCGCCGGCGGGGGGGAGCGGCGGCGGGCTCGCGGCGGGGCCGCAGCCCAGCAGCGCAGAGAGGGCCAGGGGGATCGCGAGGGGGGCAGCAAGCTGTCGCTTCGTGCGCATGAGGCGCTCTACCACGGGGCGGCCGCGGCGCCGATCCGGGGGGCGTCTACCGCTGTCCGGCCCGGAGCGAGGTTCGCCCGGAGCGCGCAGCGCCGCCGAGGGAGCGGCCGCGTCACTCCCGGTCGAGCTTGCCCATCAGGCTGAGGGTGAAATAGGCCCCCATGTACTTGAGGTGCGGGCGCACCTCGAGGTGCACCCGATACCAGCCCGCGCTCCCCTCGACCTCGGTCACCGTCGTCCGCGCCTTGCGGAGCGGCCTGCGGGCGCGCACCGTCGGCGACACGACGTCCATGTCGGCGACGAACTGGCCAAGCCAGGTGTTCAGCTCCCGCTCGAGGTCGCCGCGCTCCTTCCACGTGCCGATCTGCTCGCGCTGCATCACCTTGAGATAGTGGGCGAGCCGGCTGACGAGGAAGATGTAGGGCAGCTGCGCGCCGAGGCGGTAGTTGACCTCCGCGGCGCGCCCCTCCTCGGTCTGGGCGAAGGCCTTGGGCTTCTGCACCGAGTTGGCGGAGAAGAAGCAGGCGTTGTCCGTGTCCTTGCGGAACGTGAGCCCGATGAAGCCCTCCTCGCTGAGCTCGAACTCGCGGCGCTCCGTCAGCATGATCTCGGTCGGGATCTTCGTCTGGATGGCGCCCATCGCCTCGTACTCGTGCAGCGTGAGCCCCTCGACCGTGCCGCCTGATTGAGGCCCGATGATGTGCAGGCACCACCGGTACCGGGCGAAGCTCTCGGCGAGCCGCGTCGCGAACGCGTAGGTCGGGGCGCCCCAGCAGTAGGCCGCGTGGTCGCCGACGACGTCCTCCTCGTAGGAGAACGCCTTGACCGGGACGGTGGCCGCGCCATAGGGCAGGCGCAGGAGGAAGCGGGGGAGGAGCAGGCCCACGTAGCGCGCGTCCTCGGTCTCGCGGAACGCGTTGTACTTGATGTACTGCGGCCCCTCGAAGAGCGCCTTGACGTCGCCGAGGTGCGGCACCTTCCGGTAGTCCGTGAGCCCGAAGAACTGCGGGCCCGCGACGGCGAGGAACGGCGCGTGCGCCATCGTCGCCACCGCCGCGCATTTCTGGAGGAGCGCGATGTCCTGTGGCACCGGGCCAAACTCGTAATGCGAGATGATGGCCGCGAACGGCTTGCCGCCGAAGGAGCCGAACTCCGAGGAGTAGACGATCTTGTAGAGACCGCTCCGCACCACCTCCGACGAGTCCTCGAAATCCGCGAGCAGGTCGTCCTTGGAGCAGCTCAGGATCTCGACCCGGATGTTCTCGCGGAAATCGATGTGGTCGACCGCGAACTTGAGCCCGCGCCACGCGGCCTCGAGCCGCTGGAACACCGGGTGATGCAGGATCTCGTCTATCTGGCGGGACAGCCGGCGGTCGATCTCGGCGATCCACAGGTCGACCAGGGCGTTGTCGAGCGCCGCGCCGTCCGGCCGGTGCGCCGCCCTGCCCAGGGCCGCCTCCATGCCCTCCTTCACGTCCTGGTAGGTCGGGTCGGCCGGCGCGAGCCCCGTCTCCGCCAGGAGCTCGGTGAGGAGAGATCCTCCGCTGTCCCTTCCGGGCTCGTCGTGCTGCTGCCCCGCTTGCATGACGGGAAATTTACCACGGTCGCTCGCGCGCTGGAAGCGACGGACACGCGGGCGTCGCCGCGCGCCCGCGGCCCTCGCCGCCCGCGCGAGGCTCGCCCGCGACGCGCGGCGCGGCGGGCGGCGCGCGCCCCGGGCGCCCGGACAGGACGCTCCGCCAGCACGCAAGTCAGGTGTCGATTGGACATGAAAAGCACGTGGCGAGCGGGCGACACCGATGTTACAAACCGCTTGTGGGGACTCTCGCGGAAGTTGCAAAGACGGAGTCTTTCGTTCGAAGGTGCCCTCCCACGTTCCCGGATCGGGCGCTCTCGCCCGCGCGGCGGCGCCCGTCCTGGTCGTGGCCGCGGCGGGACGGCGCCGCGCGGCGCGGCGCCGTTGCGCCGGACCGATCGAGATATTGAAGAGCTGACCCCAGAGGCACAGAGCGCGCAGAGGAAGGATGTCCTGGTTCTGACCCTCTCTGCGACTCTGTGCCTTTGTGGTCCATGAGTCTCTGTCTTGCAGCGGATTGACGTGCTCGGCGCCGGCGCGCGCGGGGGTGCGAGGAGGGGAGGGGGCGATGGAACGCATCGGGCTCGGCATCATCATCGGCGTGGGGCTCGCCAGCCTGGCGAGGATCACCCGCCCGACCGCCAAGAAGGCGTTGAAGCTCGGCTTGACCGCGATCGAGGCGGTCAAGGGGGCGCTCGGCGAAGGCAGGGAGAGGGTCGCCGACCTCGTCGCCGAGGTGAAGGACGAGATGGCCCGGGAGCCGGAGGGCGCCGGGGGAGCCGGGGTGCGCGCCCGGGTCGAGCCGCCCGCGGGCTGACGGGGGACGCGTTCTGGACGACCCGGCCCCGCCGGCCGGGAGGTGAGCCATGCCGACCGATCGAGAGGTCTTCATCATCCATCGCATCCCGGGGCGCGTGCGCATCGGCGTCGGCGCGCTCCGCCGAGACCCGGCGAGGGCGGAGCAGATCGCGGAGATGGCGCGCGAGTGCCCGTCGGTCGTCGACGCGCGGGTGAGCCCGTGGGCGGCCTGCCTCGTGGTCGAGCACGAGCCCGACGCGCCGATCGGGGCCGTCCTCGACGAGCTCGCGCGGATCCCGGAGCTCGCGTGCTGCGGCGGCTCGTCGATCGACGATCTCGCGCCGCCCTGCGCCGCGCCGGCGGAGCCGCCGAGCCCGGGCCGGACCGCGCGCCTCGTGCGCGACGCCGCGGTCCGGCTGAACGCGGCGTCGCAGGTGATCCCGCCGCCCCAGGTCGACCTCACGATCCTGGTCCCGTGCGTGCTCGTCGGCTCCGGGCTGCTCCAGGCGCTGATGCGGCGCGCTCCGGACGCGCCCCACTGGATCACGCTCATCAAGTATGGAGTCGACGCCTTCGTGCTGCTCAACCACGATCGCCTCCAGAGCCTCCTCGCGAGCCCGGGGGCGCCCGAGGGCGGCGAGACGGGGCGATGACGGCGGCGCTCCCGTCGAGCGAGGCCGAGCCCGTCTCGGTGGTCCACGCGATCCCCGGCAGGGTCCGCCTGCGGCTCGCGCGCCTGCGGCGCGACGCGGCGTTCGGCCCGCAGCTCGAGGCGGGGCTCGCCGCCGTGCCCGGGGTCGTGTCCGTGCGCGTCGCCGAGGCGGCGTCGAGCGTCGTGGTCGAGCACGACCCACGGCAGGCGGACGTCGCCGCGATCGTGCGCGCCGCCCAGGTCGCCGCGGCGACCCCGGCCCCGCGGGGCGCGCTGCGGCTCGCGCGCCGGGCCCGCGAGGCGCGCCGGACGTCCGCCCTCGCGAGGGGCCCGCTCTACCTCTCGAGCGCCGGCATGGCCCTGTCGCTCGGCGGCGTCGTCAGCCCGCTGCTCGCGTATCCGTTCATCTTCGTGACGTCGGTCCCGATCCTCAGGCGGGCGTGGGACGCGGTGGTGCGGCGGCGCGAGCTGAACGTCGACCTGCTCGACAGCCTGGCGATCGCCTCGGCCGTGGCCACGGGGGACGCCGTCAACGCGGCCGGCATCATCTGGCTGGTCACGCTCGGCGACCACATCCGCGATCTCACCCAGGCGCGCGCCCGGCGCGCGATCCGCGGCCTGCTCGGCTACCAGCTGGACCTCGCGTGGGTGGTCCGGGGCGACGCGAAGGTGCAGATCCCGGTGGCCGAGCTCGCGGTGGGGGACGTGCTCGTCGTCTATACCGGCTCGGTGATCCCGGTCGACGGGACGGTGACGGACGGCGAGGGGCTCGTCGATCAACAGACGCTGACCGGCGAGTCGATGCCGGTGCTCAAGGGCCCTGGCGACCGCTGCTTCGCCGCGACCGTCCTCCGGGACGGCAAGCTGTACATCCGCGCCGAGCGGGTGGGCGGTGACACGACGGCCGCGAGCACGGCGCGGCTGATCGAGAACGCGCCCGCGCTGGAGACGCGCGCGCAGAACTACGCCGAGGTGGTGGCGAACCGGCTGGTCCCGCCGGCGCTCGCCTGCTCGGCCGTCGTGCTCGCGGCCACGCGGGATCTCGGCCGCGTGTCGGCGATCCTCACGATCGACTTCGGCACCGGCCCGCGCGTCTCGGCGCCGACGACGGTGCTCGCCTCGATGAACGCCGCGGCGCGGCGCGGCATCCTCATCAAGGGGGGCGCCCACATCGAGAGGCTCGCGAGGGTGTCGACCGTGGTGTTCGACAAGACAGGCACGCTGACGTCCGGCGTCCCGGAGGTGACGGACTTCCTCGTCCACGACGCGCTGTCGGAGCGCGAGGCGGCGGCGCTGGCCGCCGCGGTGTCGGCGCGGCAGACCCACCCTGTCTCCCAGGCCGTGCTCCGCCTGGCCGAGGCGTGGCGGCTGCCGATCCCGGAGCGGGAGGAGTCCCGTTATCTCGTCGGCAAGGGGGTGCAGGCGCGGGTCCACGGCCACGTCGTGCAGCTCGGCAGCCCGCGCTTCATGGAGGAGCTCGGCGTCGCCTGCCGCACCGAGGCGGCGGCGAGGGAGGCGCTCGAGGGCGCGGCGAAGTCGCTCCTCTTCCTCGCGGTCGACGGCCGGCACGTGGCCACGCTCGCGTGCCGCGACGCGATCCGGGCCGAGAGCCGCGCGACCATCCGGAGCCTGCGCGAGCGCGGGATCGACGATATCGTCATGCTGACGGGCGACAGCCGCGAGGTGGCCCGGCAGGTCGCCCAGGAGCTCGGCATCACGCGTTTCTTCGCGGAGATGCTGCCCGAGGACAAGGCCGAGATCACGCGCCGGCTGACGCAGGAGGGCCGCACGGTCGCGGTGGTGGGGGACGGCATCAACGACTCACCCGCGCTGTCGTACGCGGACATCGGCATCTCCGTGTCCGCGGGCGCGGAGATCGCCCGGGAGACGGCGGGCGTCGTCCTCGTCGAGGACGATCTGTCCAAGCTCGTCGAGGCGATCGACATCTCGCGCAGCGCGATGCGCCTCATTCACCAGAACTTCTCGATGATCCTCGGCGTGAACGCGGTCGCGTATGCGCTGTCGATCCCGGGGTTCCTGAACCCGGTGATGGCGACGCTCATGAACAACGGCTCGGCGGTCCTCGCCTGCGTCAACGGGCTGCGACCGCTCATGGCGGCGCCGGACGGGGGGCGCGAGCGCAGGCGGTAGGCGGTGGGCGGCGGCGGGTCGTCGGCCAGGTCTTGCCGGGTTGCCCGGCCCCCGCGCCGCCCCACGACACGAACACCCTCTCCGGGGGCCTCCGGCTGTTCCGTGGAGAGCGAGCCTCGGCAATCGGCGGTGAGCGCTCTCTCGGGGGAGCTGGGGAGATATCTCAGCCGCCGCCGGGTTGCTGGGGGACCATCAGGATGTAGGGGGTCCGGGGCTCCTGTCCCGGGGGCACGGGCTGCGGCGCGGGGACGCCCTTCTCTCCGAGGCTCCGGATGAACCGGTACATGGCCACGAGATCGCGCTCGTGCATGGTCGTGTAGTTGAGCCACGGCATGGGCGGGAGGCCGACGCCGGCGCGGAACATCGCCACCCAGGCCTCCTCGCTGAGGCGCTGGGCGGAGAGCCGGAGGTTCGCCGCATAGCTCGTCCCCCACGGCCCCCGGTAACCGATGTCATTGCCAGTGAGCCACTCCGAGGTCGGGAGCCGGCCGCTCGATCGATCCCAGCCGGGCGTATGGCAGTCGTTGCAGCCGCCGACGAGGATCAGGTATCGACCTGCCTCCTCCGGGCTGGACGCGCTCACGTGGGGAGAGCCCCCCGGCTGCGCACCGAGCGCACAGCCGATCATCGCCGCGAGCGCCGCGCCCGGCAGCGTGCGCACAGCCCAGCGCGCCGCGCGCGCAGGCGCCCGCGCCGCGGCCGGCGAGGACAGGTCAGGTTGCGGTCCGGTGCTCATGCGAAGCATGCTACCCGGATTGCAGCGCGCATGCCGGAACACCGCGCGCCGTCGTGCAAAACGGGTCCGCTCACGTCAAAACCGTGGTGAGCGCCCTCTCGCCACGACCGCATCGCCCGGATTCGTCGTGCAACGATGGATCTCTTCGGAACGGCCGTGGCTCCCCGGAGTGAGCGTTCGTGGGACGGACAGATGTCCGTGTGGGTATCCATCGAGAGATCCGCGGGCCCCCGGAGAGGGCGCTCGTGGGGCGGCGCGGGGGACGGACCGAGGCTGGCGTTGTCGAGCAGGCTCGAGCTCACCTGCTCCGGCCTGCTCCTCGCGGCGGCCTCGACGTCGCGTTCGACCCGGGCGACCTCCGCGTCCACGAGCAGGCGCCGCGGGCGGAAGTTCTCCGCGCCGCCCGACCCCCACCGCGCGAGGACCCGCCCCGCTCCGGCCACGTTCCGGTCCGCGAAAGGTGGTCTCGCTGCTCCGCGCCGGGCCGCGCGGCGACGCGCGCTGCACCACCCGGGCCGCCCGGCGCGCGGGCGCGCGGGCGCGCGAGCCGCGCGGCGCCGGCGCCCTCGCCGCCGCGCCCCCGTTCGCCTGTCCCCGGTCGTCAACGCGCGTTGCTTCTGGCGATCTCATCAGGTAGCGCGCGTGGTGTCTGGCAACATGACGAATTCACTGCCTCTCTCGCCGCCACCGCCGGCGCGAGGCGGCCGGAGCGCCCGTGGCGGCGCGCGATGGCAGCCAATCGGCGCACATGCGTGGTAAGATGCTGGACACGCAGGCGCGGGGGTGGGCGGCGCGAGCTCCCACGCCGGGGCGCGCCGCAGGGAGCCTCGATGAACGTGCCTGTCGTCGCAGGGGACGTGATCGCTGAGAAATACCGGATCGATCGGGTGCTGGGCAGCGGCGGCACGGGGGTGGTGGTCGGCGCGAGCCACCTCGTCCTCCCGCAGCGCGTCGCCATCAAGCTCCTGCTCGACGGCTCCAGCAAGGACGTCGCCGAGCGGCTGCTCCGCGAGGCGCGCGCGGCGATGCAGCTCCGGGGCGAGCACGTCGTGCGCGTGCTCGACGTGGGCCAGCTCGGGTCGGGCGTCCCCTACGTCGTGATGGAGCAGCTCGAAGGGCAGAGCCTCTCCGAGCTGCTCCGCGACCGGGGCCAGCTCGATCTGCCGGAGGCCCTCGACCACGTGATGCAGGCCTGCGTGGCGCTGGCCGAGGCGCACGCCGCGGGGATCGTGCACCGCGGCCTCGAGCCGGCGAGCCTGTTCCTCGCGCGGACGCCCGGCGGGACATCGCTCCTCAAGGTGCTCGACTTCGGCGTCTCCAGGCCGCTGCCCGGCGCGGGCGGCGGCGGCTCGCCGGTGCAAGCGTGGCAGATGCCCGGCGCCGCCCCCTACATGGCGCCCGAGCAGCTGCGGTCGCCCGCTGACGCCGACGCCCGCGCCGATCTCTGGTCGCTCGGCGCGATCCTCTACCGGCTCCTGACGGGGCAGCCGCCGTTCGACGCGAGCTCGCCCGCCGACCTCGCGGCGCGCATCGCGGGCGCGGAGCCGGAGCTCCCGAGCGCGCTCCGCAGCGACATTCCCCCCGAGGTCGAGCGCGTCGTCCTCGGCTGCCTCGCGAAGGATCCGGCGCGGCGGCCCGCGAACGTGGCCGAGCTCGCGATCGCGCTCGCCCCGTTCGCGTCGGAGGCGAGCCAGGGGCACGCGGAGCGCGCCGCGCGGATCCTCGGGGCGACGCTCCCGCCCCGCCACCGCGCCTCGCTCCCGACGATCGGGCTCGGGCTGAAGGCGGCGCCGGGCGCCGCGCTGCTCCCGCCGGACAGCGTCGGGCCGAGCTCGCGCGCGCTCGCGCGGGCCGCCCCCCTCGACGCGCCGGCGAGGGGGAGCGCGAGGGCGCGCTTCGGCGCGATCGTGGCCATTGCGTCGCTGATCGCGCTCGCGGCCCTGGTCGCATCGCGCTCCGGGAGCTCCGGCGAGCCAGAGGCGGAGCGCTCGCAGGAGCCCGCGGCGCCCGCCGCGCGGGGCGACGCGCCGGAGTAGGCCGCCCGAGCGCCGGAGAGACCGTGCCCGACGGGCCCCACCGCCGGCAGGCATGGAGAAGCCGGAGACCTGTCGTGGCGCCGTAGGCGCGCGGCGCGGTCCCGGGCGCGGGGCCTCGCGGCGTCGAGAAAACGTGACATCGGCGTACACCGACTGTCGTAGTATCCGCCGCATGCCGCATTCCCTCCCACATTCCGGGGGCGGTTCCGCTCCGCCCGCGCGCATTGGCAAGGTCGCATTCCTCGGGTATGGCCGCTTCGGCGCGGCGCTTGGATCGCTCCTTCGGGATGAGGGGATCGCGGTGCGCGCGCTCGACCCGGGCGCCGACATCCCGGAGGCCACGCGCGCCGCCTCGCTGCCGGAGCTCGTGGACGGCGCGGACCTCGTCCTCGTCGCGGTCCCGGTCCCGGCGGTGCGCGAGGCGATCGTGTCGCTGCGCCCGCACCTCGCGCCGGGGCAGGTGGTGGCCGACGTGGGCAGCGTGAAGACGGTGCCGGCGCGCGCCATGGCCGAGGTGCTCGGCGATGCGCGGCCGTGGGTGGCGACGCACCCGCTCTTCGGTCCGGCGAGCCTCGCCCGCGGCGAGCGCCCGCTGCGCGCCGTCGTCTGCCCGAACCCCGCGCACCCGGACGCGGTGCGCCGCGTCGTCGCGCTGTTCGAGCGGATCGGGTGCCAGGTGCTCGAGCAGGGCCCGGAGGAGCACGATCGGGTGATGGCCTTCACGCACGCGCTCGCGTTCTTCATGGCGAAGGGCATGATGGACGCGGGCGTGCCCGCGGGCGCGCCGTACGCGCCGCCGTCGTTCCAGGGGATCGCCCGCACGATCGAGACGGTGCGCGCGGACGCGGGGCACCTGTTCGCGGCGCTGCACCGCGAGAACCCGTTCGCGGGCGAGGCGCGGCGCCGGCTCATCGACGCGCTCACCGCGGTCGATCGCAGCCTCGACGTCGCGGCGAAGGACGCCGCGCCCGAGGATCTCGCCGCGCTCGCGATCCCCGACCTCGGCGCGCTCTCCCCCGAGCTCCGCGAGACGCGGGAGCTCATCGACGAGGTGGACCTGGAGCTCGTCGGCCTGCTCGCGCGGCGCACCGAGCTCGTCCAGCGCGCCGCGCGCGCCAAGGCCACGATCGGCGCGGCGGTCCGGGATCCGGTGCGGGAAGCGCGGCTGATGGAGTCGCGCCGCCGCGCCGCCGCCGAGCTCGGGCTCGACCCGGACGGTGTGGCCGAGGTCTTCGAGGTGATCCTGCGGCACTCGCGGTCTTTGCAGGAGCGCCGCTAGTACGCTGTCCCCCGAGCTCGTCCCGGGGGCGTCGGCTCAACGGTCCTCCCCGCCGGAGGAACGTTGAGCTGCGGAAACACGGATGACACAGGGAGGATCGAGACGCGCCGCTGCGTCCTCACTGTCGTAATCGAGCGATGCAGTCAGGTCCTTCGGTGTCGCGGCGAGACATGCCGTATCCGGCGCTTCCATTCACGATGTATGTCTCGAAGTGCAACGTACCGCACGGCGCCTCCGCGCGGGCACGGGCCTCGGCGCGCCGGAATCCTCTTTTCAGGCGAGCGCGCTCCAGTGTAGGGTCCGAGTCCGGGGATCATGGAGCGCCGTCAGGAAACTACTTATTGGTACTGCAGGCCAGCCCTGGGTCGCGGGTAAGTTGGCGCATCGACTACGATACCACCTCGTCGGTGCAGTTCAGGGAGGGCTGGAATGGAACAGTCGTGCGGCCTTGCCAGGGGAGCCCAGCATTCCGGAGACGAACGCGAGCGGCATGAGCGCGGCGCGCCGGCGCTGCCCGGGAGGGCGGCGGAGCGCTCGTCCACCGCGGCCGCGGGGTGCGCTCCTCTGCGCGCAAGGAAGGCGTTGGGCCCCCTGGGCCTCCTCGAGCGAGCCCCCTGTCCGGGCAGGGCCGCCTGAAAGCGGTGAACAGAACAGCGTTCCTGATGGTGTTGATGTTGCGAGATCGGCGGTGTCGGTGACGCCGGAGGGGGTGGGGCAAGGAGACACGGGATGAGGGCAGAAGTAGGCAGGGTCAACATCCTGGTCGTGGACGACAGGTCCGAGCAGCTCCTCTCCCTGGGGGCTGTTCTCGAGCCGCTCGGCGAGAACATCATCAAGGCTGGGTCCGGGAGGGAGGCGCTCCGCTGCCTCCTTCAGGAGGAGTTCGCGGTCATCCTCCTGGACATCAACATGCCGGAGATCGACGGGTTCGAGACGGCGAGCCTCATCCGCAAGCGGAAGAGCACGCGGCACACGCCGATCATCTTCCTGACGGCGCACACCGAGCGCGTCTACGTCGAGCGCAGCTATTCGCTCGGGGCAGTGGACTACATCATGACGCCGTTCGCGCCCGAGGTCCTCCGCACCAAGGTGTCTGTCTTCGTCGACCTCTTCAAGAAGACGCAGAAGATCAAGCTCCAGGCCGAGTCGCTGCGCGCGCACGCGGAGCAGCTCCAGCGGCTCAACCGCGCCGCGGTCACCATCAACTCGGCCCGGTCGCTCGACGACATGGTCGCGGCGATCACGGAGGCGGCGCGCGACGTCGCCGGCGCCCATCAGGCCATGACGCTCGTGAAGGTGGAGAGGCCCGGCGAGCCGGCGCGGACGGCGGTGTCGATCTCGGAGCGGTACGCGACGTTCCAGCAGGAGTCGCCGACGCCCATCGCGGGCAGGCTGGGCGCGTTCGTCTACGGCCGGAACAGGCCCCTCCGGATGACGCAGCGAGAGCTCTCCCAGCACCCGGAGTGGCTGGACGACGGCGGGCAGACGCCGCCGCGGGGGTACCTCGCCGTGCCCCTCACGGCGCCGGACGGCCGGAACATGGGGACCATCCAGCTCTCGGACCGTCACGACGGCGAGTTCTCGGACGACGACGAGACCGTCCTCGTGCAGCTCGCGCAGCTCGCCTCCATCGCCATCCAGAACTGCATGTACGCCGAGGCGCGCGAGGCGACCCGCGTGAAGGACGAGCTCCTCGCGACGCTCTCGCACGAGCTGCGCAGCCCGCTCAGCGCGATCCTCGGCTGGACGCACCTCCTGCGCAGCGAGCCGCTCGACGAGCGGCGGGTGGCCCACGGGCTCGAGGTGATCGAGCGCAACGTGGTCGCGCAGACGAAGCTCATCGAGGACCTGCTCGACGTCTCCCGGATCACCGCGGGCAAGCTGCGCATCAGCGCGGCCCCGATGGCGCTCGCGCCCGTCGTGGAGACCGCCCTCGACGCGATCCGCCCCGCCGCCGAGGCCAGGCAGCTCGCGCTCGACGCCTCGCTCGACCCCTCCCTCGAGGTGAACGGCGACGCGGATCGGATCCTCCAGGTCGCCTCGAACCTCCTCTCCAACGCGCTCAAGTTCACGCGCCCGGGAGGCCGCGTCGACGTCTCGCTCCGGCGGGCCGGCGCCCACGCCGAGCTCGCGGTGCGTGACACGGGGGAGGGGATCGCGCCCGACTTCCTGCCGTTCGTCTTCGAGTGCTTCCGCCAGGCGGACAGCTCGAGCCGCAGGGCGCACGGGGGCCTTGGCATCGGGCTGTCGCTCGTGCGCACCATCGTCGAGGCCCACGGCGGCTCGGTCGCCGCCGAGAGCCCGGGGCTACAGCAGGGGTCGACGTTCGTGGTCCGGCTCCCGCTCCTCGGCGCCGAGCGCGGCCGCTCCGCGGGGCCGCTCCGGGAGGCGGGGGCGCGCGCGCGCGTGGCCTGCGCCGGGGCCGCGTGCGATCTCGGGGGGCTCCGCGTCCTGCTCGTCGAGGACGACGCGGACGCCAGGGAGCTGCTCCAGGAGGTGCTGTGTCAGCACCACGCCGAGGTGACCGCCGTGGCGTCGGTGCGCGAGGCGCTCGCGGCGTTCGGCGCGGCGCGCCCGCACGTGCTCGTGAGCGACATCGCGATGCCGGGCGAGGACGGATACGAGCTCATCCGCCGCATCCGCCAGCGCCCGGCGCACGCCGGCGGCGACCTGCCCGCGCTGGCGCTGACGGCCTATGCCCGCAAGGAGGATCAGAGACGCGCGCTCGACGCCGGCTTCCACATGCACGCCGCCAAGCCGATCGAGCCCGCCGCCCTCGTCGCGGCGGTGGCGAGCCTCGCGGCCAGCGCCCGCGCCGGCGAGCTCTCCGGCGACAGGAGCGGGGCTCGGACGAGCCGATAGCGGCCTGAGCGCCTCTCAGCCCTCCCGTCGCCCGGGGGAGGGCACATTCTTCTCCTCGTGGCAACGGGAGAGCAGGATTGTTTACGCCTTCAGCACGTTTTCGTCGGAGGCCGTCTTTCCTGGAAAGTTGTTTGTTGCGGCGGATACGACTCAAGTCCAATTGCCCCCGTTCCTGGCGGGCACAGCCAGAGGATGGGCTTGACGCAGCGAGTGTTCGCGGCTCGTGGGCCATCCGCAACGATGATGCAGCGAGACAAAACGCTTGCCTTGTCCAGTATGGTGGCCTATTGTCCACAATAACGGAATTGCCGTGGTGCTGACACCGAATCATTGCATGCGGAGCGTTCGTGAGGTCCGCGGACGCGGATCTCGCGCAATTTTCTTCGCAAACAGGTCGCATGCGGGGCGGCTGTCGGCACAGGGCGTACCGAGCCATTCTTTGGGAAACAACCCGACGGAGAGAATGAGACCATGAAAGCTTCCATGAGCATCCTTGCCAGCGCGCTTCTCCTTGGTGCGACCGTGATGATCGGCGCCGGATGCGGCGACGATGAGGAGGGCGATACGACCTCCACGTCGGCCACCACGGGTGGCGGCGAGGGCGGCAGCACGGGTGAGGGCGGCAGCACGGGTGAGGGCGGCAGCACCGGCGAGGGCGGCAGCACCGGTGAGGGCGGCAGCACCGGCGAGGGCGGCAGCACCGGCGAGGGCGGCAGCACCGGCGAGGGCGGCAGCACGGGTGAGGGCGGCAGCACCGGTGAGGGCGGCAGCACCGGTGAGGGCGGTAGCACCGGCGAGGGCGGCAGCACCGGCGAGGGCGGCGGGGATGGCGCCTGAGATCAGCTCGCCTGATGCGTTCCTCCCTGGATGGGCCCGCGGTGCGGGGTAGTCCGGGGAGGCGCCCCGCATCAGCTCGATAGGCAATCACCGGAAGGTGGGGAGTGGGCAGGGCGCTTTGCGCCTTCGACTTCCCAGCCTCCGGTGAGGGCCGACCGGTTCACCTCGGATCCTGTGCGCGCCGGTGCCGGCTCATCCCGGCACGGAGGGACTGCGCACCGGGCTGCGTCCGCGCTGCCACGCGTCTTCTGCGGCGCCGCGCGCCTCGCGCGAGCTCCAGCGCGCAGGCGAGCCCGCTCTGGAGCGTCCGGCGCGTGACGAGACCGGACAGATCGACGCCGAGCTCGGCGAGCGCCTGCGCGGTCTCGGGGCAGATGCCGGTGGCGACCACCTGCGCCCCGAGCGGGCGCAGCGCTGCGGCCGCTTGCGTCAACGCGATGGCCAGGCCGGCCTCGACGCGCCTCGCGCCGCTGACGTCGATGACGACGACCCTGGCGCGGCGCGCCGCAGCGCCCGTCACGATCCTCTCGAGCGCCCGCGCCACGCGCGCCGGGGTCATCTCCCCGGCGAGGGGCAACACCAGGATGCGGCCGGGGATCGGGAGGAGCGTCGCGGTGGGCTCTGGCCGCGGCTCACGCCGCGCCTGGGAGAGCTCCTCCATGCTGGCCGGCGGCGGCGCCACGCTGGCCGGAGATGCCACGCGGGCTGGAGGCGTCACGTGGACTGGAAGCGCCACGGTGGCCGGATACGCCAAGGCTGGAGACGCCACGGTGGCCGGGGGCGCGATGGTGGCCGGGGGCGCCATGGTGGACGGGGGCGCCACGGTGGCCGGGGGCGCGATGGTGGCCGGAGGCGCCACGGTGGCCGGAGGCGCGATGGTGGCCGGAGGCGCCACGGTGGCCGGAGACGCCATGGTGGCCGGGGGCGGCACGCTGGCCGGGGGCGGCACGCTGGCCGGGAACACCGACGGTGGCCGGCTGGAGTGCCCGGCGAGCGCGGCCTGCGCGACGAGGTGCGGGTACCTTCGTGACAGCTGCCTCAGCTTGGCCGTGGCGCCCCACCGCAGGTAGCCGTCGTAGGCGTCGCTCATGTAGACGTGGGCGATCCGCTCCCGCCCGCTCGCCAGGTGGAACTTCGCGCAGAGCTCGCTGGCGAGCGCCTCGTCACGGACGAACCCGTTCACCCTCGCCGCCTCGATCGCCTGATCGTAGAGCTTCATCGCCGCGAGCTCCTCGCCGGCGGCGCGCGCGGACTCCGCGCGGACCAGGAGGTGCTTGTGACGGTAGTTGTCGGGGCACTGCTCGGCCCACTCCGCGAGCCGGTCCCGGTAGCTCTGCAGCGAGATGGCGGTCAGCTGCCGGTCGCGCGGCCTCGCGGGCGAGAGCTGCGCGAGGCAGGTGTAGAAGACGACCTCCGTCGCGAGGTGGTCGCCGGCCCCGCCCTGCATCCTGGCCTCGGCGAGGGATCCCATCCGCAGCGCGCCCTCGGGGTCCTCGAACAGAAAGCAGAGCTGCTGCCGCAGCGCGTGGTGGATGAACGCGACGGCGCCGTAGCCCGGCCCCGAGATCGTCTCCTCGTAGGCCGCCTCGTCGGAGGCGCCGCTGCCCGGCGCGCGCCGGGCCGGCGAGGCGCCCGTCAGGACATCGAGCGCCCGGCGCACGCTGGTCAGCGCCGCGGCGGCGAGCTCGTCCCGCGCGCGCTGTACCACCGTGAGGAACCCGTCGACCTCGTCCCGCACCGCCTCGCACTCGTCCCCGAGGCCGAAGCGGACGAGGGAGGCGTGGACGCACGTGTGGGACAGGTAGGTCAGATCGCCCGTCCTGAGCCCGTCCTCGTGGGCCCGCGTGAAGAGATCGAGGCTCGAGAGCAGGTGCTTCGTGAAGACGCTGATGTGCGCGCCGAGCAGGAGCCGAAGCCGGCACGACAGCTCGCGCTGGTCGGAGCGCTCGCTCAGGTCGAGCGCGAGCGCGCCGAGCTCGTAGGCCTCCTCGTACCGCCGGAACATGCGCGCCACGACCCAGGCATAGGCCATGTAGCCGAACGGCGAGGCGCCGCCGTGCCCGCGCTCCAGCGCGAGGTTGACCTGCCTCGCCGCGATGAAGGCGCAGAGCGGCGGGCTCACCATCGCGGCGGGCATGAACAGGGACATCAGGAGCCGGAGCGCCGCGCGCGTCCGGTCGTCCGATGTCTCGGGCTCGTCGAGCAGATCCTTGATCCGACGCCTGCCCAGCGCCGCGCGCGCGGCCGCGAGCTCGGCGTCCACGGCCGCCTTCCGCGCCGGCCCGTCGTCGGGGAGGCTCTCGCCGAGCATCGCGAGCGCCGACCTCCCGGCCCGGAGCGCCTCGTCGAGCCGGCCTTGCGCGGTGAGGATCGCGATCCTGAGCTCGTGCGCCCGGACGCGCTCGAGATCCGAGCGCGCCGCCGCCCCGAGCGCTTCGAGCATCGACGCCGCGCGCTCGATCTGACCGCCGAGGTACGCGCGCTCGGCTGCCTCCGCACACCGCGAGAAGGCGAGGCCGTCGTCCCGGTCGAGGCCATCCGCCGGCGGCGCCGGGGACCTGGCCTCGAAGACGCCACTGGCCCCCTCGCCCGCATCGAGCTCCTTCGCGATCATGGTGGGGGAAGGGATCATGGGAGGGGCCGTCGCCCACGGAAGCGGGAATCTCCGGCGCGACGTTCGCCGGAGCCGTGTGATGGCATCCTACCGGAAGCGGCACGTGTGCGCCACGGTGCGCGCTCCGTCTTGTTCTTGCTCCGTGCGCGTCACGCATTCAGGCGCTCCGGCCGCGCGCATCACGCCCTCAGGCGCTCTGGCCGCGCGTCACGCATTCACAGGCGCTCCGGCCGCGCGCGCCACGCCTCAGGCGCTCGCGCCGCGCGCTCCGGTGAGAGGCCTTGCCTTTCGCGCCAGGGCAGGGTCTTCCACCGCGACTGCGTGTGCTCGCGTGTCCTGCGGTGGTGCCGTGGTTTGGGTGCTTACTGGAGGCGCTTGCGTTCCGGCGAGCCGCGAAAGGGGCGCACCGGAACGCAAGCCCCGGAGGTGAGCCAGCGTGCTGCACCACCGTCCTGTACGGGGCGTGACGAGGGCACGGCGCGGCCTCGTCGCGTCGAGGGTGCCACTCCCCGATGAACCCGCGACGGACGCGACATTCCAGCCCCTTCTGTGCCTCGTGGAACCTTGAAAGGACCTGGGCATCGCGCTGGTCCGCATCGTGCAGCGTTTCCAGTCTGCCCGCCTCGGAGCGGGCGAGGAGAAAGCTGTATGCAGTCTGTCTGGCGAGCGTCGAGCGCGCTCTGTGGGGTCCTCTGCTGGGGCGCTGGCTGTTGTTCAGGACCTGCGGAGGGCGTGATGGAAAGCGTGCCGGAGCGCGAGCGCGCCGAGACGTCACGGGCGAACACGGAGCACGGCGTGTCGCCGAGGATGTGCAGGACGGGATCAGCGGGGCTCGACGGCGTGTGTCAAGATGCCGCGATCCCGGCCGGCGATGGGGAGCGAGCCCAGCCGGCGTGTCAGCACGCGCCGTTCAGCCGGATGTTCCCGGGCAGCGGCGCGACCCTGCGCGGCTTCACGGTCGACCGCGCCGGGAACGCGCTCCTCGCCGGCGCCTTCGAGGGCGAGCTGGCGTTCGGCGCCGCCCGGCTGGAGAGCGCGGGGGACGCGGACGCGTTCGTGGCGAAGGTCGACGCGTGCGGCGTCCCGCTCTGGAGCCGGCGGTTCGGCGACGGGGCGGCGCAGGGCGCGCTCGACGTCGCCGCCGCCGGCGGTCACACGCTCGTGCTCGGCGATTTCGCGGGCACCCTCGATCTCGGGGTGCGCCGGCTCACGGCGTCGCGCGCGGGGGGGGATCTGTTCCTCGTGAAGCTGGGCCCGGACGGCAGCACGCGCTGGGCGGTGCAGCTCTCCGCCGAGGAGGGCAGCATCCTGAGCGGCACCGCGCTGGCCGCCGACGGCAGCGGCGGCGTGCTCCTGCTCGGCCGGCTCGAGGGCGCGGCCACGATCGACGGCGCGCGGATCGAGCGGCGGGCGATCGGCGCCTTCGTCGCGCGGCTCGACGCGGCCGGCCGCCTGCGCTGGGCGAGCATGCCGCCGAGCGGCTCCGACAGCGAGGAGATCGGCGTCGAGGCCGACGAGCGCGGCAACGTGCTCCTGGCGAGCCAGGACGCGCGGGGCACCGCGACGTCCGTGACCAAGCTGGACCCGTCGGGAGAGCTCCTCTGGCACAAGCGGTTCCGCGGCTCGCCGGAGCAGCTCGAGGAGGCGTACGATCTCGCCGTGGCGCCGGACGGCTCGGCGCTGCTCTCCGGCAGCGGCGTCTTCGGCGATCCGGCGCTGCGGGGCGGGCCGCGGACGTTCGTGGCCAGGCTCAGCCCGGAGGGCGACGTGCGCTGGGTGAAGGGGTTCGGCGAGCAGAGCCCCCGCCGGATCACGGCGGGCGACGAGCGCGTGGTGCTGGCGGGCGACGCGCTGTGCGCGGCCACGGACGAGTCGACGTCGTGCAGCGCCTGGACGGCCGAGCTCAGCCTCAGCGGCGAGGAGCGGTGGACCCAGCGCATCGGCGAGGACGTCCGCGTCGCCGGGTTGAAGATGGACCCGTGGGGGAGTCCGATCCTGGCCGGGTCCTTCCAGGGGACGCTCGCGCTGGGGGGCGACCCGCTCTCCAGCGCGGAGGGCGCGCTGTTCCTGAGCCGCCTGCCCGCGTCGCGCTGACGCCGGCGACCCGCGCCCGGTGCGCCGCCGCACGTACTGCGCGCGCCGCGCGGAGTGCGGTCGCGCCGGCGTCATCGGGTCCGGCGCGGTCGGGACCGGCGCCGTGGAGCCCGACTCAGAGGCCGATCGCGCGGCGGATGGCGGCGGTGATCTCGCCCGGGGTCCGGCCGATGTCCACGCGCACCGCGTCCTCGGGCGGCTCCAGCGCGGCGAGCTGCGTCGGGAGGAGGCCGGGGGGCATGAAGTGGTCCCTCCGCGCGGACAGGCGCGCCGCGATCAGCGCGGGATCGCCGGTCAGGTGCACCACGCGCATCCGCGCGGGGTCGACGAGCAGCCGCGCGCGGTGCGCCGCCTTGAGCGCCGAGCAGGCGATCACGGCGTCGCTCCCCTGGTCGAGGAGCTGGGCGACGCGGGCCGAGAGCGCGGCGATCCACGGCGCCCGGTCCTGCTCATCGAGCGGCTTGCCCGCGCGCATCTTCTCGATGTTCGCGGCGGGGTGGAGGTCGTCGGCGTCGACGAACGCCCATCCGAGCTCGCGCGCGAGGCGCGCGCCCACCGTCGTCTTCCCGGCGCCGCTCACGCCCATCACGAGCACGATCACGGGAGCCGCACCTCGGTCTCTCGCCCTCTCCGCACGATGCCATCCATCCTATCACGCGCGCCCGCCCTCCATCCCGCGCAGCGCCCGACCGCGCCGGCGCCTGCCCTCGCGGCCGGCCCCGGCCGCTGCGGGCCGCGCGTCCGGCGCGGTGGGACAGCGGCTCCCGGGGTCGGCCCCGCCCCGGGTCGGCCCCGCCCCGGCGCCCCGGCACAGCGCCTGCTCTGCACGGCGCCATGGGCATTCATCCGATCTCCGCATTCCTGTTGCCGCTGTCCCTCGTGCTGGCCGGCTGCGTCTCGGACAGCACCGATCCGGAGCCGCAGCCCTCGCCGCCCGAGTGCCGCGATCCCGACACCGCGGGCTGCGTCGTCGCCTCCGAAAAACCGCGGGTCCTCGAGCCGTCCGTGCCGGACGCGGACCGCAAGGAGCTCGCCGACGGAAACACGACGTTCGCGCTGGAGCTCTACCGGCGGCTCGGCGCCGAGCCGGGCAATCTCTTCTGTTCGCCCCACAGCGTGTCGAGCGCGCTGGCGATGACCTACGCGGGCGCGCGCGGGGAGACCGCGGCGCAGATGGCCGGCGCGCTGCGGTTCACGCTGCCCGGGGAGCGGCTGCACCCCGCGTTCAACGCGCTCGACCTCGCGCTCGCGAGCCGCGGCGAGGGCGCCGAGGGGCGGGACGGCGGCGGGTTCCGGCTCCACGTCGCCAACGCGATCTGGGGGCAGGTCGGTTATTCCTTCCAGCCCTCGTTCCTCGACGTGCTCGCCCAGAGCTACGGGGCCGGCCTGCGCGTCGTCGACTTCGTGGAGGCGCCCGAGGCGGCGCGGGGGATCATCAACGACTGGGTGGCGAGGCGCACCGAGGATCGGATCCGGGACATCCTGCCCGAGGGAGCGATAGGCCCGTCCACCCGGCTGGTGCTGACGAACGCCATCTATTTCAATGCAGCATGGCAGTTCCCGTTCAAGGAGGAGCAGACGACCCCGGGCGATTTCACGCTGGCGGACGGCTCCACCGTCTCCGTTCCGATGATGGCCGGCGTCGCGCAGCTGCGTTATGGCGAGGGCGACGGTTACCAGGCGCTGGAGATGCCCTACGAGGGCGGCGAGCTGTCGATGTTGCTCGTGCTCCCGTCGGCGCTCGGCGAGCTCGAGGCGGGCCTCGACAGGGCGCGCCTCGACGGGATCCTCGACGCGCTGGGGGAGCGGAGCGTCGCCATCACGCTGCCGCGGTTCGAGATCGAGTCGACCCTCGACCTCGTGCCGCCGCTCAGCGAGCTCGGCATGCCCATCGCCTTCAGCGGAGACGCGGACTTCTCGGGGATCAGCGGGCAGGGAGGGCTGTCCATCACCGACGTGATCCACGAGGCGCTCGTCTCCGTGGACGAGGCGGGCACCGAGGCCGCGGCGGCGACGGCCGTCGTCATCGGCGAGACCGCGGCGCCCGAGCCCGCGACCATCCGATTCGACCGTCCGTTCCTCTTCTTCATTCGCGATCACGCGACGGGCGCGATCCTGTTCGTCGGCCGCGTGGCCAACCCGTCCGGGTGAGGCGAGCGCCCCGTCAATAAACGCCAGGGACGAGCCGCGCGGGGGTCCGGCGCGCGTACTCGTCGTATTCGGGGAAGGTGTCGCGCAGCACGCGCTCCTCGTACCTCATGCGCATGATCTGCAGGATGAGCTCCACCGTGAACAGGAGCAGCGCCGCGAGCGACGGATAGAGCACGACCAGCGCGGCGGCCTGGATCGTCCCGGCGAGGTAGAGCGGATGGCGCACGAGCTGGTAAGGCCCGCCCGTGACGAGGCGGCGCGCCTCGGGCATGACGCTGAACGATTTGCCCAGCCATCCGAGGCAGACCAGGGAGAGCGTCAGGCCCGCGGCCATGATCAACGTGCCCGCCATCTGGCGGGCGGGCGTCGGCTCGACCCTGGGCAACCACGCCAGGCTCCCCGGCAGGAGACCGGCGGCGAGCGCGGTGATCCGCGGCACGACGCCCCCCAGCTTGCGTAGCGGGCGGAGGCGCACCAGCGTCAGCGTCGCGACGAGAAACAGATAGGCCTCCGTGGCCAGGAGCGCAGCCACCGTCGTCCCGTACGTGAGCCCCGTGGGCCCGCGCCACTCGAACAGGTGAACGTAGATATCCCTGCTGACGAACAGGGCGTTATAGAGCATCAGGGCGGCGAGCGGCAGCCGCATCGCGAGATCATAGAGCCGTGCCCCATCCATTGTGAGCCCCCTTACAGTTTAGCGTGAGAGCGGGCACGGGTGCGGTCAAGCCAGCTGCGCAGTTCGTCTTGGCGGTTCCCGATGGTCCATTGTTCATCCGGCGTGGGCGCAGCGCGCGGCGGTCCGGCGCGCCGCGGGCCTGTTCGCGACGGTCGATCCGGGCGAACAGCGCAGGATCAAGGCCTCCGCGACATGGCGGACACACACGCTGCGTTCTGTCGTGACCGCGCGAGAGCCCTTCACCGCCCGTGGCGAAAGGGCCTGTGTCGCTTCAGGACACAGGCGCTCGGGCGGCAGGGGCGTCGGGGCGTCCACGCGCGCATCGTGCCGCGCCCTGGCCGATTCGCCGCGCGCGCTGGGCGTGGCGCTGCACCTCGCCGTTCTCGAGCCGCTCGGCGACGGCGCGCTCCACCGCGTGATCGCCTTGCCGATCAACGAAGGTGCGGAGCGCGTCGCGCGCTCGACGACGGGCATGACCACACCGCCCAGGCGGAGCCCGGGCGGGTGAGGTGAGCGGGAACTCGTGAACTGGAGAAACCCTGCGCGCCACAGTGGATTCGAACCACTGGCCTTCGGCTCCGGAGGCCGACGCTCTATCCAGCTGAGCTAGTGGCGCACGCTCGCGGGGTTCGCGAGGGCCCCGAACCTAGCCGGGGTCGGGCCTCTGCGCAACCCTTTCCAGCAACATCGTGCACCTCCCGCCGCGGAGCATCGGGCCGGCGCGGAGCATCGGGCGAGGGCTGGCCAAAACTTGGCCACGCGCCTGGCTGTCCGGCATCCCCGGAGCATGCACGCCCGACAGCGAAGCTCTGCGCTCCCGGCGGTCTTCCCGCGCGCGGCCCTCCCGGTCGGCCTGGCGATCGCCGCCCTCTCCTTGCCGGCCTGTCAGGACGGCGAGAACGCCCTGCCCGAGGGCATCATCAGCCTCTCCTCGGGGGCAGCCCAGCCCCGGTCGCCCGCGGACGACCCCGCCACCATCCCGCGCGTCGACGGGCCCCGCATCGGGGCGGTGGAGATGGTGGCGCCCATCTACGAGAAGGCGGATCGCCGCTCGACGAAGCTCGGGTACCTCCGCGCGGGAGGCACGATCCCGCGCGGGGAGAAGCCCGTCGCCTTCGACGACTGCCAGGGCGGCTACTACCGCGTGCTGCCCGCCGGGTTCGTCTGCGCCGAAGGCGACGCCACGACCGACATGAAGCACCCGATCCTCCGGGCGCTCACGCGGCGGCCCGACCTGTCGAAGCCGATGCCGTACCCGTACGCCTTCGTCCGGGCGATCGCGCCGAACTACTACCGCATGCCGTCCGAGAAGGAGCAGCTCCGGTACGAGATGAGCCTGGAGCGGCACCTCCGCAGCTACAGGAAGCTCAAGAAGAAGTGGGACGCGATCAAGGTCGGGTCGAACGATGTGCCGCTCGACGAGCAGGGCAACGCCATCGGCGAGCCGCCCGAGGAGCCGCCGGAGCTCAGCGACAGCGAGCTCTACGGCGGCAACGGGAGCGACGAGATCCCCTGGTTCTTCAAGGGCGGGCGGCAGATCCCGAACATCTCGTCGTTCAAGGTGCCGGGCTACGCGGTCATCACGAACCGCATCGCGCGCAAGGCGGGGCTCGCGCTCATCGACACGTTCATGGGCGACGGGGAGCGGCGCTTCGCGATGACGACGGACGCGCGGCTCGTGCCGACCTCGAAGCTCAAGCCGGCGCGCGGCTCCACGTTCCACGGGGTCGACATGACGAAGGGCTGGGAGCTGCCGCTCGCGTTCGTGCACCGGCAGGGCGCGAAGCGCTACGATCTCTCGCGCCTCGCGCTCGACGAGGCCGGCGATCTGCCCTGGCACACGGCCGTGCAGCTCACGGGGCGCTCGAAGCGGCTGGGCGGCGCGCGCCTGGTCGAGGCGAAGGACGGGACGTGGGTGCGCGACGCCGACGTGGCCATCGCGGTGAAGCCGTCGGAGCTGCCGTGGTTCGCGAAGGGCGACGTGAAGTGGATCGACATCTCGATCTACAACCAGACGCTCATCCTGTACGAGGGGAGGAAGCCCGTATACGCGACCGCGGCCGCGACGGGCCGCGACGGGCTCGGCGACCCGAAGAAGACGTTCTCGACGGTGCGCGGGACGTTCCGGATCCGCGACAAGCACGTCACGACGACGATGGACTCGCACGAGGTCGGCAACCAGTTCGAGCTGCGCGACGTGCCGTGGGTGCAGTATTTCGAGGCGGGCTACGCGATCCACGCCTCGCCGTGGCACGACGACTACGGCAAGCCGCGCAGCCACGGCTGCATCAACCTCTCGCCCATCGACGCGCGCCGGGTGTTCCTCTGGACCGATCCGCCGGTGCCCGAAGGGTGGCACGGGGTCAGCGCGGGCGAGGCGACGGGCGAGGGGACCCTCGTCCACATCCACCCCTGAGGGGCAGGTCGGGCCGGGCCGCCCGGCCCTCGCCGAGGGCCCATCGCGGCGCGCGGTGGCCCTCGAGCCCTCGCCGCCGCCCGCCCGCCGCGCGAGGCGCCGCGTCAGTCCTCGTCCGCCTCGGCCTTGAACCCGCTCTCCTTGATCACCTTCTCCTGCACCGCCGGCGGGCAGATCTCGAGGTGCTCGACCTGCATCGTGAACGTGCCTTTCCCCTGGGTCATGCTCTTCAGCTTCGACTCGTACTCGAGCACCTCCGCGAGCGGCACGAACGCGTTCACGATCGTCTGATCGTCGACCGAGTCCGTGCCGACGATCCTCCCGCGGCGGCTGTTGATGTCGCCGATCACGTCGCCCATCGTCGCGCTCGGGACCGTCACCGAGAGCCGCACGATGGGCTCGAGCAGCACCGGCGCGCACTGCGCCGCGGCGGCCTTGAACGCCTTGCTGCCCGCCATCTGGAAGGCCGCGTCCGAGGAGTCGACGTCGTGGTACTTGCCGTCGAAGAGCCGCACCTTCACGTCGACCATCGGGAAGCCGGCCAGGAAGCCCTTCGACATCGCCTTGACGATGCCCTTCTCGACCGAGGGGATGAACTGCCGCGGCACGGCGCCGCCCACGACCGCGTCCTCGAAGACGAAGCCGCCGCCGCGCGGCAGCGGCTCCATGTCGATGTAGCAGACGCCGAACTGGCCGTGCCCGCCCGTCTGCTTCTTGTGCTTCCCCTCGACGTTCGTGGCCTTCCTCGTGATCGTCTCCTTGTACGCGATGTGCGGCGGGCCGAGCCGGCAGTCGACCCCGATGCGCCGGCGGATGCGCTCGACCGTGATCTCGAGGTGCAAGGCGCCGAGCCCCGAGACCACGAGCTCGCGCGTCGCCGGGTCCTGGTGCACGCTGAGCCCCGGGTCCTCCTCCGTGAGCCGGTAGAGCGCGTTGCCGACCTTGTCCTCGCCGCCCTTCGCGTCGAACCGCACGCCGCGCGAGAACAGCGCCGGCGGCAGCTCCGGCGCGCTGAGCAGGAACGGGTGCTTGTCGTCGCTGAGCGTGTGCCCGCTCAGCGTGGTCTTCAGCTTGTGCAGCGCGACGATGTCCCCCGCGCGCGCCTCGTCCACCTGCTTGTGGTCCTTGCCGACGACGTGGTGGATCTTGCCGAGGCGCTCGGCGTTGCCCGTGCTCGCGTTGAGCAGCGTGGCGTCGGGCCGCAGCGCGCCCGAGAGCACGCGCGCGAACGACGTGCGGCCGGCGTGCGGATCGATCGAGGTCTTGAAGACGAACGCCGCCGCCGGCGCGTCCGCCGACGCCGGCCGCTCCGCGGGCTGCGGCGCGGCCCCGGGCTTGCCGGACGGGGCGACGCCGCCCCACGCCGGGTGCTCGGTCGGGGGAGGCACGAGCTCGACGATGCCGTCGAGCAGCGCGGCGACGCCGCTCGGGCGCACCCCGGAGGCGTAATAGACCGGGAGGAGCGCGCCCCGCTGGACCGCGGCGCGCAGCCCCTGGTCGAGCTCCTCCTGGGTGAGATCGCCCTCGGTCAGGTACTTTTCGGTGAGGACGTCGTCGCTGCCCGCGACGTCGTCGACGAGCTTGCCCCGGGCCGCCTCGACGCGGCCGGCGACGTCGGCCGGCACCGGGGCGCCCGCGGCCGCGCTGGGCGCCTCGGGCTTGTCGAGCCAGGCCTTCTTCGTGCGGACCGCGACGACCCCCCGGTACGCCAGCCCCTCGTCGACGCGCTCCTCCATCACCGCGAGCGGCGCCTTGAGGCGGGCCCGGACCTCGGCGACCACCTCGTCCGGCCGCGCGTTCTCGGCGTCGATCTTGGTCACCACGATCATGCACGGGAGCTTCGCCTCCTTCACCCAGCCGAAGACGCGCTCGGTGATCGGCTGCACGCCGTCCTTGCCGCTCACGACGAGGATCGCCGCGTCCACCGCCGCGAGCGCGAGCCGCGTCTCGGCCAGGAAGCTCCCCTCTCCGGGCGTGTCGACGAGGTTGATCTTCTTCCCACCCCAGGCGAGGTGCGCGACGCTCGCCTCGAACGAGCAGCCGTGCTCTTTTTCCTCGGCGGCGTCGTCGAGGACACTCGACCTGTCGTCCACCTTGCCGAGCCTGGCCGTCGCCTTGGCGACGTACAGCATCGCCTCGGCCAGCGACGTCTTCCCAGCCCCCTTGTGCCCGATGATTGCAACGTTCCTGATGTCCCCTGCCTCAGTCGTTGTCATTCCTCGTTCGTATCAATCCCCGTCGAGGACGAGAAGGCCGGCAAGCGATTTTTGCGGCGCTCTCCTCGACGCAGGACGACGGCGACGGCGAGGGGCGGCGGTCGATCGCTCACCCGGGCTCTGCCGCAACGCGCTGCGGCGTGCGCGACGGACACACGCGTGTCCGGCGCCGCGGGGGAGGATCTCGCGCGCGGGCTGCACACGGCGTCGGGGCGCGACATGAGCGCGCTCCGCCTCGCGCTCCAGATGGCGCTCGGCGTCGCGCTGCCGCTCGCATTGCAGCTCTGGGATCGCCGCCGGCTCACGCCGGAGCAGCGCGCGGCCTGCTGGAACGGCGCCACGTGGGGCGCCGCCCTGTACGCGTTCGGGCCGCTGTCCATGCTCGGGTGGTGCTGGATCACGCGCGGCGTCCACCGCGGCCGACCGGGCGTGAGCGGGCGGCGATTCGGGCGCGCGCTCGGGGCGCTCGGGCTCGGCGCGGCGTCGTCCGCGGCGCTCGTCCTGGTCATGAGCGGCGTCGATGCCCTGGTCGCGCTCGCGCTGGGGCTCCCGCCCTGAGGCCTCCAGCCGGCGCCCGGCGGCGCATGTCATGGACAGGATTACCGCGCTATAAATCTGATATTCAGGGGACGGGTTTTGATTCCGCGACGGCGCTCGCGGACACCGAGGCAGTGCGTTGACGTCGCTGAAGCCCAGAGCAGAGGATCGCGTGGCCCCGGGGCAGCGGGCCGACGCCGAGCCCGCGCCGCGGGCGGCCGAGGGGAGCCCGGGGACGCAGGAGCTCGTCGCCGGCAGGTACGCGGTGGAGACCCGGATCGGCGCCGGCGGCCTGGGCGTCGTCCAGCTCGCGAGCGATCTCCGGTCGGGCCGGCGCGTCGCGCTGAAGCGGGTGGATCCGAGGATCGCCGAGAACAAGCTCGCCGTCGAGCGGCTGCTCCGGGGCGCTCGCGCCGCGCGCTCGCTCTCGGGCAGGTACGTCGCGCGCATCCTCGACGTGGGGAGCCACCGCGGCGCGCCGTTCGTCGCCAGCGAGTACGTCGAGGGGAGCGATCTCACGAGCTACCTGAGGCGCCGCGGGCCGCTCCGGATCCGGGAGGCGGTGAAGTACCTGCTGCAGATCTGCGAGGCCGTCGCCGAGGCGCACGCGATCGGGATCCTCCACCGCGACATCAAGCCCGAGAACCTGATCCTCGGCTTCGGCGCGGACGGCGCGCCCAGCGTGAAGGTGCTCGATTTCGGCGTCTCGGCCGTGGCCTGCGGCCTCGAGAGCGAGGGGCCGAACGCCGCCTCGGGCGCCATGCGGAGCTCGCTGCTCTACATGGCGCCGGAGCAGATGCGGTCGGCGGGCGGCATCGACGAGCGCGCCGACCTCTGGTCGATCGGCGCGGTCGGGTACGCGCTCGTGTGCGGCGCGAGCCCGTTCGACGCGGAGACCGAGATCGACGTCTGTTCCCGGGTCCTGAACGAGCCGCCCGCGCGCGTCCCCCCGCACATCCAGCTCGGCGAGCTCGAGGCGGTGCTGGTACGCTGCCTCGAGAAGGACCCGGACGGGCGCTTCCCGGACGTCGCGAAGCTCGCGTTCGCCCTCGCGCGCTTCGGCGGCGACGCCGCGGAGGCCGCGGCCGAGCGCGTCTGGGAGGTGCTCCGGGCCGACGAGACCGTGCGTATGGCGAAGCCGAACCCCGACCCTGCCGCCGATGAGTGGGCGCCCGATACGCTGGCCGACCTGCCGAGGATGTCGCCGGACGAGCTCCTCCCGGCCGACCTCGAGTCGACGGCCAAGTGGGACGCGTCCACGATCAGCGGTAGCCATTCCGAGATCACGCTGGTGTCGCACGCGGGCGCGTCATGGGACGGCGGCGAGACCCTCCGGACGAGCCGCCCGCCCCCCGAGGTCGTGACGGTGAGCCCGCCGGAGCTGCCCAGCGAGCGCGCCGCGATGCAGCCGGGGCCGCGGGCGACAGGGGAGGAGCCGGGATCGCCGGCGGCAGAGGACGACCCGGCCGCTCCGCGCGATCGCGCGTCCACGCATCGCGTCAGCGCGCCCGCGGCGCCGCGCGTCACGCCGCCGCCCGAGGCGCGGGGGCCGGCCAGGACGGAGCGGCTCACGCGGGTGCGCCGCGCGCCGTCGCTGTGGGCGCCGCGGCTCGCGGTCGGGCTCGCCGCCGCCGGGTTGCTCGCGGGGATCGGCGGCGTGTGGCTCGTTCAGGCGGGGAACCTCGACGCCGGGGAGCCTGCGCTCCCTGCAACCAAGGGCGTGGCGGATCGCGCGCTCCACGCGGCGCGCTCCCTGGCCGCGACGGTGCGGCCGAGCGAGCCCGCCCCGCCCCCGCCGGAGGAGCCTGTCCAGGCCCCGCCTGCCGCCGCCGCGGGCTCGGCCGGCGCGCTGCCGGACGCGATGGCGCCGGGCGGGTTCCCCCACGAGGTGCGGCCCCCTCCGGGGCTCGCCGAGGCCGAGCGCGAGCGGTTGCGACGCGAGATCATCGAGCGCGAGCGGCAGTGGCGCGAGCGCCTCGAGCACGCGCGGCGGCAGCGTGACGAGCTCGCGCGCGCGCTGAAGCAGCGCGAGGAGGCCGAGCGCGCACAGCAGCAGCCGGAGCAGGACGCGGGCGCGCAGGGCAAGCCCGACGAGAGCGCGGACGCGCAGGACCCGTACGAGGAGAGCGCGGGCACGCAGGGCAAGCCCGGGGCGAGCGGCGGCGCGCAGGGCAAGCCCGAGGCGAGCGGCGGCGCGCAAAGCAAGCCCCAGGCGAGCGGCGGCGCGCAGCGCCCAAAGGCCGAGTGACGCGGCGCCTGGGCGCTGCGTCACGTCTGCGATCCCGCGCGCGGCTCGCCTGTGTATAACGCGCCCGTGCCAGCGATGAGTCGAGAGGGACGTGCGCTCGCCCGCGCGGCCGCCGCGGCGCTCGCCGTGACCGCGGCGGGGGTCTGTGGACCCGCGCGCGCCGCGCTGCCGGGCGCCGCGCCGCCGGGCATCGCGCCGCCGGGCGCCGCGCCGTCGATCGCGCCGGAGCACCTGCCCTACGGGGCGGCAGGGTGGGCCAGGTCGGGCTGGGGCGCCGTGCGCGGCGTGACGATCGGGCCGATCGAGAACCAGCGGCACCCGGGCCGCGGCTACGGCACCGCGGCGAGCGCGCGGGCGATGGATGAGGCGGTGGCCATGGGCGCGACCTGGGTCAGCCTGACGCCGTTCGGGCGCGTGTGGGACGGCAAGGGCACCGGCGTCGACCTCGTCTTCGAGGCGCCGTTCGAGGAGAACCGGCGCAACGTGCTCTCGGCGATCGCGCAGGCGCACGCGCGCGGGCTCAAGGTGCTGATCGTCCCGCACCTCTGGGTCGAGAGCGGCGAGTGGCGGGCGCTGATCGACCCGGGGGACGACGCCGGCTGGGCGCGCTGGGCCGCGTCGTACCGGAGATTCCTGCTCGCGTGGGCCGAGGTCGCGCGCGAGGGCGGCGCCGAGATGCTCAGCGTGGGCGTCGAGCTGCGGAGCTGGGTGACGACGCCGCGGGCCGAGAGCTTCCTTCCGATCATCGAGGCGGTGCGCCGCGTGTACCCGGGGCTGCTCACCTACTCGGCGAACTGGGACGACGTCGAGCACACGATGATCCTCGACGCCCTGGACCTCATCGGCATCAACGCGTTCTACCCGCTCGCGGAGCGGGAGGGCGCGTCGTTCGAGGAGCTCCTGCGCGGCGGGCGCGAGGTGGCGGCCGAGGTGGACGCGGTGGCGCGCGCGTGGGGCAAGCCGGTCCTGCTCACCGAGATCGGCTACACCACGCGGCGGGATCCCGCGGTGCGGCCGTGGGAGTGGCCCGACGGGATGAAGGACGTCGTCGTCGATCAGCGCGCGCAGGCCGAGGCCTACGCGGCGGTGATGGCGCCGTTCCTCGACGCGCGCACCTGCGCCGGGCTCTTCGTCTGGCGGCTCTACGCCGATCCGGACGACGTCTCGCAGGAGGCCGAGTGGGGCTTCTCGCCGCGGGGCAAGCTGGCCGAGCTCGTGCTGCGCGACGCC
The DNA here is from genome assembly GCF_051369805.1 of Sorangium sp. So ce1036. Taxonomy (NCBI): domain Bacteria; kingdom Pseudomonadati; phylum Myxococcota; order Polyangiales; family Polyangiaceae; genus Sorangium; species Sorangium sp. So ce1036. The sequence goes on along the minus strand of NZ_JBBMOX010000001.1, from coordinate 8,105,682 downwards.
TTCACCGCCCGCTGGGCCGCCGACGGCCCCCGGCTGCCCGGCGACACGCTCGGCAGGCACCGCGCGCGCACGCCCGGGCTCCTCGGCTGGGAGCTCGACCCGGACGAGCTCTAGGGCCGCGCTGCTCTGGTGCAATAGCCGGTCTCGGTGACGGGGAGGCGGAGGGTGAAGGTCGAGCCCTCGCCGGGCGCGCTCGTCACCTCGATGCGCCCGCCGTGCGCCTCCGCGATGCGCTGCGCCGCCCACAGGCCGAGGCCGACCCCCGCGGCCACCTGGCGCGACGACGGCGCGCGAAAGTAGCGATCGAACAGCCGCGCGTGGTCCTCGGGCGCGATGCCGACGCCGCGGTCCGAGACCGCGATCGCGATCTCGGCGCCCTCGCGCGCGACGGTGACCTGCACGGCGCCGCCGCTCGGCGAGTACTTGATGGCGTTCGCGACCAGGTTGTTGAGCACCTGCCCGATCCGCAGCGGATCGCAGCGGAGCGGCACGGGCTCGTGGGGGAGCGACAGCGTGAGCTCGTGCGAGTCCGCCGTGGGGCGGTAGAGCTCCACGACCTCGCGGGCGAGCTCGCGCGCGTCCCGCTCCTCGTAGCGCAGCTCGAGCTCGCCGCCCTCGATCCGCGCGATGTCGATGAGATCCGTGAGCATGCGGTCGCAGCGCGCGACCTCCTGCCCGATGCGGGCGAACATCGGCCTGAGCCGCTCCTCGGGCGGGAGGGGCCGGTCGGGCTTCAGGCGGTCGACGGTGAGCTTCAGCGCGGTGAGCGGGTTGCGCAGATCGTGCGCGACGCTCGCGAGGACCCCGAGCTGCTTGCGGCGCTGCTCGGCCAGGGCGGCCGCCATCTCGTTGAACGCGACCGCGATCGCGCGCAGCTCGTCGAGCCCGCCTTGCGGCACGCGCTCGTCGTGCGAGCCCGCCCCGTAGCGATCGATCGCCGTGCGGATCGTGAGGAGCGGGCGGTAGATCTGCTTGCTCGCCTGCCACAGCGCGAGCAGGAGCCCGAGGAGCAGCATCGACGCCGACCCGATGCTCACGGCCTCCGAGCGCCTCTTCACCTCGTCGACGCGGACGCGGGCGACCCGCGCCTCGGCGAGCTTGGTCGAGAGCACCTCCTCGAGCGCGGCGTAGGCGTGATCGGCCTCATCCGCGGTCACGGGCGACGACTCGACCGGCGAGAGCGCCTGCCCGTCGGTGTGCGCCTGGTCCGCGCGCACGGCGAGGTAGTGCTCCACCTCGAGCTCGGCCTCCTGGAGGAGGTCGGCGTCCTCTCCGGAGACGGGGGCCGCGCGGAGGTCCTCGAGCCACCGCTCGAGCTTGGCCCTCGCCGCGTCGCGCGCGCGGGCGTGCTCCGGGTGCTGGGTCAGCGCCGCGCGGACGCTCTCGCGCTCGTGGATGAGGAGGTGGACCTCCAGCTCCATGATGGATCGCACCTCGCGGACCATGTCGGAGAGGCGCGTGACCTCCCGGTCCATGGTCGACGTGCTGAGCGTGAGGCCGCTCGCCGTCAGCAGCGACAGGACGGCGAGCGCCGCGGTGCTCGCGGCCGCCAGCGTCTTCAGCTTCATCGTGGCTTCCTTCGGTTCCGGCCCTCAGCGCGACGAACGCGCGAGGAGCGTAGCGCCTCGACGCCCGGGCGCCGTCCTCGCGAGGCGGACCGGCTCAGGCAGGAGGCGCCTCCGCCACGATCGGCGGCGAGAGCGCCGCGCTCGCGATCGCCATCTGCCGCTCCAGCTCCTCCGGCGTGGCCGGCGCCTCCAGGATCAGCGCCGCGTCGCCCGGGACGTGGGCGGCGACCCGCTGGAACGCGTGCGCCGCGCACTGGCTCAGGGCGTCGTGGCGGCTGCCCGCGTTCACCTCGCTCACGTGGAGCTGCCTCAGCCTCGGCCCGTGCTGCTTCACGAGGAAATGGGCCTCCGTCATCGTGCGATCGACCTGGTGCGCGTGGCCGATATCGAAGCAGAACGACGCCTCCGGCAGCGCCTCGAAGAACGCCTTCAGCTCCTCGACCGTGCGGCCGGTCCGCTTGCGCTTGTCCATGTTCTCGATGGCGAGCAGGCCCCCGAGCTGCCGCCACGCCGCGAGATCATGGACGGTGTCGGGGTGCAGGACGACCCGGAACCCGAGCGCGGCCACCTCCGCCATCGCGTCGGCGACGGCGCGCTCCTCCGCCGCGTCGAAGCGGCTCGGCGCGTGGAACGACACGTAGCGGTACCGCGAGAGGTCCAGCGAGCCGAGCAGCCGGAGCAGCGGCCTGAGCTCCGAGATGCGCAGCGCGGAGAGCTCCACCGCGGTCGCGGAGCTGCCTTCCAGCATCGCGAGCGCCCGCTCCACGTCGCTCAGCGCGAGCGCCCCTGTCGAGTACCCTATCGGTCGCATCAGAACACCCCGTACCGCTGGATGAGCTCGCGGAGCTCGTCGTCCTCCTTGAAGAAGAGCCGGTTGAGCCCGTCCTGGAACGCGCGCCCGATGTCGCGCACCCGCTTGAAGGTCGGATCGTGGCCCAGGTGGTCGTCGAGCGGTAGCTGCTTCAGCCGGCCGCGCTCCTCCTCGTTCGACAGGAGCGCGAGGAACGCGTCGTAGCTGTCGAACAGCGCGCGCGCAGTCTCCGCCGAGATCGAGGGCCGGAGCAGCACCTCGGCCAGGCTCTCCAGCGGGGTCACCCGGATGCGATCCCTCAGGAAGCGGACGAGCGCTGGCGTCGAGATGACGCCGTCGCCGGCCCACGCCGCCCGGTCCTTGCCGAACAGCTCGAAGCCGAAGCAGGTGATGAGCCCGCTGACGAAGATGAGCTTCCGCGACATCCTGAGCTTCGCGTTGCGCAGCGCCCAGCCCGAGCTCCGCTCCCGCTGCTTGTAGACGAAATCGACGGCGACCGTGCGCCAGTACCGGACGATGTCGTTCAAGAGGAACATCGGGATGATCTCGCGCTTGCTGCCATAGTGCAGCCCGCGATCGTCCTCCACGTAGCGCGAGAGCACGAGCCGGAGCACCCGCTCGTGCGCGTCCGGCTTGCCGATCGCGAGCGACTCCAGGAGCAGCAGGATGCGCTGGGTCGTGTTCTTGTTCGTGTCCTCCTGCCCGCCGATCTGGTGCAGGATCGGGTGGCTGAACGCCACGTTGCCGAACACGCCCGTCGGCCCCGGCTCGTGGAACTTCGCCTCCCTCAGGATCCTCGTGATGGCCTGGACCTGGCTGAAGTGCCCCTCGTCCGCCTGGCCGTCGATGAGCAGCGTCCAGTCGAGATCGCTGCCGGTCGTGTACTCGCCCCGCGCGAGCGAGCCGAAGACCACGACGCTCGTGTCGCACGGGATCTCCTCGCGGAGCAGCGCCGCGAGCCGCGCCCGGGTCTCCGCGGAGAGCCGCGCGGCCGCCTCGATGCTCGGCCACGCCCGCCCGGCCTTGTCCCCGAGCCGCTCGATGACGCCCCGCGCCGCTCTGCCTTGCTCACCCGTCATCGATCGCCCCCGCCGCGCCCGGCGCGCATCACGCTCCGCCGTCGCCTGGGAGCGAGATCCCGAACCACTGACTCACGAGGTCATGGTGCTCGGCGAGGCGCTCTCGGTAGTGGGGGATGCCCTCGAGCGCGGCCCGCTCGAAATCGACCCAGTACAGGCCGCCCGTCTTCTGCCCGACGATCACGTTGCCGAGCTTGACGTCGAGCGGCGCGACGCCGCGCGCGCGCATCGCCCGGAGGATCTCCTCGACGCGGCCGCAATAGGCGTCGCCGCCGCCCCGCGCGAACGCCTCGATCTCTCGCCGGTCGCGGTCCGGGTCGAACAGCTGCCCGAGCGGCGCGAGGTCGATGTCGAGCACCTTCTGGCCGCCCTCGGCGACCTTGTGCTGCAGCGTCTGGCCGCGCACGAAATCCATGAACAGCGTGCGCGTGGCGAGGTGGAGATCCCGGATCCTCGGGACGCCGGGGAGGTCGCGCAGGCGGAAGAGCGCCGCGGCCTCGTTGTAGAAGAACAGGCCGGCCAGGCTGAACAGGTGCGCGCTCAGCGCGGCGTTCCTCGGCTGGCCGACGAAGCGCTTGCGGACGCAGACGTAGCCCTTGCGCAGCACGACGTGCAGCCGGTAGCGAAGGCGCGGCATCTTCTCGCTGCGGCGGTTGAAGAAGGGGACGTCGGCCGGGTGGATGGCGAAGGCAAAGCCATCTTGATCGATCTCGGCGAGCACCCGGTCCCCCGGGCCGAGCTCCGCGACGGACGGGATCTCGCCCGGGGTCACGGCGTCGGGCACCGGCAGCGGGTGCTCGTCGAGCCGCCGCGCGAGGAGCGCCCGGAGCGTCTCGAGCCGCACGGTGAGCAGCCACCTCGCGGCGTCCATGCCTGGCACGCGGCGCAAACCCTGGTCGAGGGCGCGCCGAAGTTCAGGGGTCATGCTCGTTTAGTACCCGCTTCCGCGCGCCAAATCAAAAAGCGAGGTGGCGGTGAGGCGAGGTGGTAACGTGATCTCCGACCCCCGCGCGGCGCCCGCCGCGCGGGGGACACGGCAGCGTGGTTGACGGTGCCGTTTGGGCTTCAACAAGAGACCCGACTCGGGTAGCAAGCTTCCATGGGGATTTCTACGCTCCGGATCGTCCATGCGGTGAGCAGCCTGAACGGCGGAGGCATGGAGCACTTCGTGCTGCGCCTGGCCGAGGCGCAGCGGCGCCACGGCCACGACGCTTCCGTCCTCGCGTTGAACGGCGGGCCCCTCGAGGACCTGGCCCGGCAGCGGGCGCTGCCGGTCACGGTGCTGCGCGGGCGCGTGCTCGCGCGGGTCGCCCGGGCGTCGCTCGCCTTCGCGCGCCGGCGGCCGCACGTCATCCACGCGCACAACCCCACGTCGCTCCACTACGCCACGGTCGGCAAGCTGCTCACGCGGGCGCGGCTCGTCTTCACGGATCACGCCCAGACGCGCGGCATCATCCGTGTCCCTTCGCGCTTCGAGTGGCGCGAGGCGGACGCCGTCGTCGGCTGCTCGCAGGACACCGCGAACAAGAGCGGCGCCGTGGGCGTGGCCAGGAACATCTCTGTCATCCACAACGGGATCGACATCGCGCCGCCGCGGCGGACGCGCGACGAGGTGCGCGCCGAGCTCGGCCTCGGCGCGGGCGCGGAGCAGGGGGCGGCGGCCCCGTCCGTGGGGATCATGCCGGCGGCGTTCCATCCGGTGAAGGGGCACGACGTGCTGCTCCGGGCGCTCGCGCGGCTCAAGGAGCGCGGCGTCCCGGTCACGGTGCTCATCGTGGGCGACGGGGCCGAGCGCGACCGCATCCACGAGCTCGCGAGGGCGCTCGGGATCGACGGCGGGGAGGCGCGCTTCCTCGGGTTCCGCAAGGACGTGCCCGACCTGCTCCTCGCCGCCGACTTCTTCGTGTTGCCCTCGCGCGACGAGGGGCTGCCGCTCGCGGTGCTCGAGGCCATGGCGCGCGGCCTGCCGGTCGTGGTGACGCCGGTCGGCGGCGTGCCGGAGGTGGTGCGGAGCGAGGAGCACGGCCTGCTCGTCCCGGTGGACGATCCCGAGTCGCTCGCGGGCGCGATCGAGCGGCTCGCGCGCGATCCGGCGCTCGGGCGGCGGTTCGGCGAGGCGGGGCACGCGCGGGTCCGCGATGACTTCTCGTTCGAGGAGATGACGCGCAAGTACGAGCAGCTCTACTTCAGCCTCCTGTGACCGGCGCGCGATGAGAGTCCTCGTCTTCACGCATCATTATCCCTCTCAGCGGCGGCCGACGATGGCGCCGTACAGCTACCAGACGTACCGGGCGCTCGCGCGCCGCTGCGATCTCAGGCTGGTGGCCCCGACGCCGTGGTGGACGCGGGCGCGCGGGGCGCGCCACGAGATCCTCCGCGGCACGCGCGAGACGCACACGGGCATCGACGCGCTCTTCCCGACCTACTGGTCGATCCCGGGGCTGCCGGCCCTGCACGCGCGGGGGGTCCACGCGTCGCTCCGGGGCACGATGGCCGAGCTGCGCCGCGAGTTCCCCTACGACGTGATCCTGGCCGCGTGGGCCTACCCCGACACGGTCGCGGCGGAGCTGTTCGCGCGCGAGGCGGGGGTGCCGATCGTCACGACGGTGCTCGGCAGCGACATCAACGAGCAGCCGAGGAGCGCCGTGCTGCGGGCGCAGATCGCGCCGGCGCTCCGGCGCTGCGCCCGGGTCGTGGCGGTGAGCGGCGCGCTCGGCGACCGCCTCGTGGAGCTCGGGGTGCCGCGGGGGCGCGTCGTCGTGCAGCACAACGCGGTCGACGGCGAGCGGTTCGTGATCCGGGAGCGGGCCGCGCCGCGGCAGCGGTTCGGCGTCCCGGCGGACGCCAAGGTGGTGCTCTACGCCGGCTACCACGTGCCGGAGAAGGGGGTGGACGTCCTCGTGGAGGCGATGGCGCACCTCGACCGGACGGGCCGCCGCGATGTGCACCTCATGATGGTGGGCGGCGGCGAGCTGCTCGAGCCGCTGCGCGCGCGGGTGAGCGAGCTCGGCCTGTCGGGCCGCGTGCAGCTCTTCGGCTGGGTGTTGCCGGCGGAGATCCCGGACTACATGGCGGCGTGCGACGTGTTCTGTCTGCCGAGCCGCCGGGAGGGCTGTCCGAACGTGGTCCTGGAGGCGCTCGCCTCGGGCCGGCCCGTGGTGGCGAGCCGGGTGGGCGGCGTGCCGGAGCTCCTGCGGGAGGGGCAGGGGGGCAATGGCCTGCTGGTCCCGGCCGGCGATCCGGAGGCGCTCGCGGCCGCGCTGGTGCGCGCGCTGGAGACCGCGTGGGAGCCGGAGGCGCTGCGGGGCACGGTGGGGGCGCTCTCGTGGGATGTCGTTGGCAGGCGTTATCGGGCGCTCCTGGAGGAGGTGGTCGGCGCCTCGAACAGCTTGGGAAGCGCGTAGTTGCCCGGCCCGGAGCGGTTGCCCGGCCCGGGGAGGGGTGTTCGTGGAGAGCTTTCGAGGAGGAGAGGTGTCGTGCGCGGGCGCGTGGGGACGGGCCGTGTCTGAGCATACTCAGCCGAAGACTCGCCCGTTCAAGGGCGAGTCTTCGGCCATGCGAGTCCGGCGGGGCCCCGCGCGCGCCCGCGTCAGCTCGCGCAAGGCGGCGGCTTCAGCCGGTGATCCCGGTAATCCCCAGGGTCCCCCGTCTTCCCCTCCAGCGCCGCGAGCGCGATGTTGTACATCTCCCGCGCCGTCACGTAGTGGAGCACCCACTCCTTGCCATCGTTGTACCGGGTGGTGAGCTCCCGGTGCAACGCATGGCCCCCCGCGCCGAGCAAAGACTCCGCCTGGTCCTCCGGCGCCCCGTGCGCATAAACCTTCACGAACACCCACTCAGGCCGCCCCTCGATGTGAATGTTCTGATCCACCCACGTCTTCACCCGCTCCGGCGTCGGCGGATCGATCGCCTGGAGCGCCCCGTACTCCATCCGCACCCGCAGCCGGCTCCCGCGCCGCCTCAGCGCCAGCGCCAGCGGCCCCTCGATCATCAGGATCCTGTCCTCCAGCACCTCGCCAACCCTGGCCCGCTCTCCCACCGTATGGGCCCCCCGGCGCGCCAGGTTGCCCGTCGGCCAGTAAATCTGGTTCACGATGCCGTGCTGCGATTCGTCCGGAGCCGACGGGAACGTGTAGTCGGCGTAACAGCCCGTCTCGAAGAGGAGCGGCAGCTCCGCATCCACCCCGCAGTTGCTCGAGTCCCTCCCCGAGTTCGCCAGACACCAGTTGCCATGAATGAACCCGTAACGCATGCGTCCGTCCGCGCCGCGCGAGAAGTGCCCGTGCTTCCCCAGGATGTCGAGGTATCTGAGGATGTCCGCGCGCAGGTTCTCCAGCGTGTCGTTGTGATGATGCAGGTGCAGCTCCACCTCGCCGAAGCCGCGCCGCGTGAGGTCCGCCAGCGCGTCGAGCCAGCCCGGCGTGTACTGCTCCCCCGGAAAGAAGAAGCTGTGACGCGGAGGCCGGCCGTCCGCGTCGCGATACGCCCCGGCCATCTCCGGATACCGCTCTGACCACGCCCTCACGCGCGCGTCGCCGACCTCGGGTGTGGCGTTCTCCCACCCAGGCTCCCAGTGATCGCAGACCGCGAACAGGAGGTGCCGCGGGCCGCTCGGGCGTGGAGCGCGGGCGTTCTCGAGCCTCTGCCGGGCATAACCGCCAAGCCATTTGTGGATGTTCTTGCTCCTGAGATACTCGAGCTTCGCCTGGAGTGTTCCGATCATGGGCTCTCTCGACCGCAGCGCGCTCGACCGGCGGCTGTCACGGTGAGGCCGATACTAACCTGACCCCAGGGGCGCTGCTACCGCCCCTTGTGACCACGGGAAAAACACCGCTCGGCTCGCATCCCGGAAGCCGAGTCCCGTCTGACATGGGTGGTACGATCCCGAGCGGGCGAGGGGGGCGCTCCGGGCGCCTCTCTCCTCGAGAGAGGTTTCATGGACGGCTGGCTCATGGACGACCCAGGCAACCGGAGAGCGCTCGACGAGCTCGTCGAGGCGCTCCGGCCCGGCGCCGCGCTCGCGCTCGTCGGGGCGGGCAGCAGCGCGCGCGTGGGCTATCCCCTCTGGACCGGGCTCCTCGATCGCATGGCCGCGCGCATCGTCGAGGACGATCCGCTGGCGCAGCCCAAGATCGACGCGCTCGCCGCCGAGGCGGATCTGCTCTGGAAGGCGGAAGAGTACCGGCGATTGCTCGGGGCCGACAGGTACGCCGAGCTCCTGCGGGCGCTGTTCGGCCCGGAGGAGGCCGCCTTCGACGAGCTCCACCGCGATCTCGTGGCGCTGCCGTTCCGGCACGTGCTGACCACCAACTACGACGCCGTCCTCGAGCAGGCCCACGCCGCCGTCTTCCATCGATCCAGGGCGCTCGCGGTGTGCTGGAGCGAGGCCGCGAACCTGCGCGATCTCATCCAGCGCATCGGCGACGCGCAGTTCGGCCGGCGCTACGTCTACCTCCACGGCCGCTTCGACAACCCGGACAGCATCGTCCTCACCGAGCGCGACTACACCGAGCGCTACGTCCGGGCGAGCGACACCTGGCCCAGGCTCTTCGCGCTGCTCGCCGCCCAGCGGGTGGTGTCCATCGGCTTCTCGCTCTCCGATCTCGACCTCATGGGGATGTTCCGGGCCGTCAAGGCGCACATGGGGCCCGGCGAGCCGCGGCACTTCGCGATCCTGCCGCACGACGCCGAGAAGGAGACCGGGACGACGCGCCAGCGGCTGCAGGGCAAGTACGGCGTCCAGCCCGTCTTCTACCGGTGGTCCGAGCGCCACGAGGGGCTGCACGCGGTCGTCCGCGCGCTCAGGGCCGCGCTCGGGCCGGAGCGGCCGGCCGCCCCCGGGTCGTCGGCCCCGCCGCCCGGGCGCGCCTCCGCCCCCCCGCCGGCCGCGCTGGCGCCGACCGCGGGCTACGATCCCGACTGCTACGTCAAGCACGGCGACCTCGAGCGGCGCACGCTCGCCGGCCTCTCCGACGCCGGCAGCCCCGTGGTGCTGCTCGGCCCGGCGCGCTCCGGCAAGACCGCGGTGCTCCGCCACGTGCTCGACGCCGCCCTGCGCGACGACGCCGCCGCCGGCAAGCAGAGCCGCGCCGTCCTCGTCGAGCTCGCGGCGTTCGGGCCCGAGGCCCAGGACTCGTACGAGGACTTCCTCCACGAGCTCGCCTCGCGCGTCGTCGAGGGCGTCGAGGGCGACGACGCCTGGACCGCCGAGGCGTGGGCGCGCCCGCTCACGCCCGCGCGCCGGCTGTCGTGGCTGCTCAAGCACCACGTGCTGCACAGGGTCACCGGGCGGCTCATCCTCGCCATCGAGTCGGCCGACCAGCTCCCGCGCTTCAACTTCTGGGAGAACGTGCTCGGGCTGCTCCGCTCCTGGGCGCAGGAGAGCAACACCCCGCCCTGGGACCGGCTGCGCATCGCGATCGCGGTGTCGACCGAGCCGACGCTGCTCAAGGAGGAGATCCACCGCTCGCCGTTCTTCAACGCGGCGCTCCTCGTGCGGCTCGACGACCTCGGGGAAGCGCAGGTCCGCGAGCTCCAGGCGCTCTACCGGCTGCCGTGGACCGACGAGGAGCGGGCGCTGCTCACCGGCCTCGTCGGCGGCCACCCGTACCTGCTCCGCGTCGCGATGTACGAGGCGGCGCTGCACGGCGCCTCCGTCCGCGCGCTCGTCGAGGGCGCCGCGAGCGGCGGCGGCGTCTACGCGGACTTCCTCGGCCAGCTCCGCCGCAAGCTCAGCCCCGAGCTGCTCGAGGCGCTCTGCGGCCTGCTCGCGGACGGCGGCGCCGAGCTCCACCCGGACGTCGAGGACCGCCTGCGCGGCGCCGGCCTCCTGCGCGGCGGCCCCGGGGCGCACCAGATCCGGTATCCGCTCTACGAGGGCTACTTCCGCGGGGTGTGCGATCGATGCCTGTAGCCCCCGCGAGCGGCGCGCGCGCTCCCCGGCCGGACGGCGGCGCGCCTTCACGACCCGCGCCCGCGGGCAGCTTCCAGCCCGAGGGGCGCGGGATCGTCGACGCGTCGGGCGCGGGGCTCTACGTCGTGCGCGGCGCCGACGACGAGCTCTTCGAGCGGCTCTCCCGCGGCGAGCCGTGCCACGTGCTCGCCCCGCGGCAGATCGGCAAGTCGAGCCTGCGCGTGCGGACCCAGGAGCGGCTGCGCGCGGACGGCGTCCGCTGCGCCTCGATCGATCTCACCAGCATCGGCAGCGGCGCCAGCGCGGACGCGTGGTACTTCAGCGTCGCGTCCGCCGTCGCCGAGGAGCTCGCGATCGGGGACGACCTCGACGCCTTCTGGCGCCGGCACCGCCGCATGTCCGCGGTGCGCCGCTTCCGGCAGTTCCTTCACGATCTCGTCCTCGGCGAGGAGGGCCCCCCGGCGGTCCTCTTCCTCGACGAGATCGACGTCACCCTCTCGCTGCCCTTCTCGCGCGACGACCTCTTCGGCCTGATCCGCGCGACGCACCAGGCGCGGAGCGAGGGCCCGCGCTGGTCCCGGCTCACGTTCTGCCTCATCGGCGTGGCGGCGCCGCTCGATCTCGTGGCCGATCCGGAGCGCACGCCGTTCAACACCTCGCTCGCGGTGCGCCTCGACGACTTCACCCGCGACGAGGCGCACACGTTCCTCCCAGGCCTCGCGCGCGCCGGCGGCGATCCCGCGCCGCTGCTCGACGCGGTGCTCGACTGGACCGACGGCCACCCGGCGCTCACGCAGCGGCTCTGCTACTGGCTCACGCGCGAGGGCCCGGACGAGCGCGGCCTCCCGGCCGGCGAGCGCGTCGCGGCGCTCGTGCGGCGGCTGTTCCTGTCGAGCGGCCGCGTCGACGATCCCATCCTGCTCGACGCCGAGCGGCGCTTCGCGGGCGACCGGCCGGACGCCCGCATCCCGGTGATGCTCCACCTCTACCAGCGCCTGCTCGACGGCGAGCCCGTGCCCGTGGACGGCAACAACCCGCGCCAGCTCGGGCTGCGCATCGCGGGGCTCGCGGCCGAGCGGCGCGCGGGCGACGCCGCCGTGCTCCGCGTCCGGTGCCGCATCTTCGCCGAGGTGTTCAACCGCGCCTGGGTCGAGGAGAAGCTCGCCCGGCGCTTCCTCACGGAGCCGCTCCAGATCTGGAAGGACTCGGGCAAGAAGGACGACCACGTGCTCCGCGGCGGCACCCTGGAGATCGCGCTCGCCTGGGCGACCGGGCGCGACGACGTGACCCCGGACGAGCGCGACTTCCTGCAGGCGTCGCAGGCGGTGTGGAGCCGCGAGCAGCAGGGGAGGCAGCAGGCCGAGCTCGATCGGACCCAGCGCGAGCGCGCCGAGCAGCAGGTGCGCGCGCAGCGCCGCATGGTCTCGGTCCTCGCCGCGAGCGTGGCCCTCATGGCCGGGTCGCTCATCGTGGCGCTCGTCCTCTACCAGCGGCTGCAGCTCGCGCTGGAGGAGGAGAGCGCGCGGCGGGATCGGGACCAGCAGGTGATCGAGCGGCTGGAGCAGGGCAACGAGGCGCGCCTCGCGGCGCTGGAAGAGGCGCGGCGGCGGGCGGAGCAGGAGCTCGCCGAGGCGATCCGGGGCCGCGACGCGGCCGCGGCGCTCGCGCGGGAGCGGCGCTCCCAGGCGGACGCGGCGCAGCGCGCGGCGGAGGACGCGCGCAGGCGGGCGGGCCGGTCGGCCGGGCGCGCGCGGCGGGCGCAGCAGCTCGAGAGGGCCGCGACGAGGATGGCCGACGAGGCGGCGGCGCTCGAGGTCAAGGCGCACCACGCCGCGGCGGCGGCCGAGCTCGCCGCCCGGAAGCTGGAGGGCGCGCGCGCGGCGGCACACCAGGTGTCGATCCCGACCCAGCGCCCAGCGCAATCGGTGCTCGGCTCCGTGGAAGATGCGCTCAGGGCGGAACGCGCCGCCACGGCGCGGTTGCAGGACGAGCTGCGCCGGACGAGCGCCGAGGTCGACAGGCAACGAGCCGAGGTGGAGCGCCTCACGGGAATCACGGCGCAGCTCCAGGAGAAAACGGACCAGCTCACCCCAATGCGGAACGCGGCGCCGGAGCAGGCCGCGAGCGCTCGTGCGCCCGTCCGCTTGCCCCAAGGCGGAACATCGGCCACGGCCGATGGAGGCGAGCTCCTCCCCGACAGACCGCTTGATTCGCACAAGGACGGAATTACGCCTGACCAGGACCGGCGATGAGCCGCCCTGGACTGGAAATGGGCCCGCCCTGGACTGGAAATGGGCCCGCCCGGGACTGGAAATGAGGGCCACTGGCCGTCCGGCGTGTGCCGTGGGCCCGGGCGGATGCTGGCCCTCCGGACGGACCTGCGGACTGGTCCTGTGGGGGGACAGATCGCCCCACCTGTGGCGGCTTTGCGACGGCGCCTTTCCGGAGCCGTGGCGCCCTGTTGCGTCCGCGATGGGTGGTCGCGCTGGAGCTACTCTGGCATGATGCCTGCTCGTCGCGGTAGCGGACTGTAGGCATCACTGATATCGAAGGAGCCAGACATGATTTCAACCACGATGACGCCGACCGACGATCTGGTCTCCCACGCCTCGCGTAGGACCCCCCTCGATGCATCACCCTCCATGGCGGAGGCGTGCGAGCTAGCCCGGCGGCTTGCGGACACGATCGAACGCCTGCGGGTGTGCTCCCCCGATGGCGACCAGGCGGATACGCTCCGGGTCGCGGAGGGCATGGCGCGCAGCGTGGCGGACGCGGTGACCGACGTCATGCACAGCCGGCGCGCTCGCGCCTAGCGAGCGCAGCATCCCACATCGCTCACCTCTGGGGGCCGACGAGGGGGGGACCGCAGTCGGCCTGGAGTCCACCATGATCTACAAGCGCAAGGGGTTGCGACCGGGGGACCCGTACCCGCTCGGCGCGACGTGGGACGGCGTCGGGACGCAGTTCGCGCTCTACTCGGAGAACGCGGAGGCCGTCGAGCTGTGCCTCGTCGACGACGAGGGGAACGAGCAGCGCCTCCCGGTGCGACACCGCACCTCCTTCGTCTGGCACGTGTACGTGCCGGAGATCGGACCAGGCCAGAAGTACGCCTACCGCGTCCACGGGCCGTGGGCCCCGGAGCGGGGGCTGCGCTTCAACCCGCGGGTGCGCCTCCTCGACCCGTACGCGAAGGCGCTCGCCTCGCGAGTGCAGTGGGACGCCGACGCCTTCGCCCATCGCATCGACGAGCCGGACGGCGATCTCCTCGCGTCGGAGGGCGAGGCGCTCGGCGCTCCCCTCGGCGTCGTGGTCGATCCCTCCTTCGACTGGGGCAACGACCGGCGCCCGTGCATCCCGTTTCACCGCAGCGTCCTCTACGAGGCGCACGTCCGCGGCCTGACGATGCTGCACCCGGAGGTGCCGGAGGAGCTGCGCGGCACCTACCTGGGCGTCGCGCACCCGGCCATCCTCGGGTACCTGCGGTACCTGGGCATCACGGCCATCGAGCTCCTGCCCGTGCACGCGTTCGTGCACGAGAAGCTCCTGCTCGACAAGGGGCTCCGCAACTACTGGGGCTACCACACGATCGGCTTCTTCGCGCCGGAGGTCGGCTACCGGGCGGGCGCCGAGGTGGCCTCGGAGGTGCGGCAGTTCAAGGAGATGGTGAAGGCGCTCCACGCCGCCGGCATCGAGGTCATCCTCGACGTCGTCTACAACCACACGGCGGAGGGCAACCACCTGGGCCCGACGCTCAGCCTGCGCGGCATCGACAACCCGACGTACTACCGGCTCGTGCCCGGCAACGAGCGCTACTACTTCGATTACACCGGCACGGGGAACACCCTCAACGTGCGCCACCCGCAGGCGCTCCAGCTCATCATGGACTCGCTGCGGTACTGGGTCCTCGACATGCACGTCGACGGGTTCCGGTTCGACCTGGCGGCGGCGCTGGCGCGCGGCCTCCACGACGTCGACCAGCTCTCGAGCTTCTTCACCATCGTCCATCAGGACCCGGTGCTCAGCCAGGTGAAGCTCATCGCCGAGCCGTGGGACGTCGGCCCCGGCGGCTACCAGGTGGGCAACTTCCCGGTGCGCTGGGCGGAGTGGAACGGCCGCTACCGGGACACGCTGCGCGACTTCTGGCGCGGCTCCGGCGGCATCGCCTCGGACCTCGGGTTCCGGCTCACCGGGAGCAGCGACCTCTACGAGAACAGCGGGCGCAAGCCGTACACGAGCGTCAACTTCGTCACGTGCCACGACGGCTTCACCCTGGCCGACCTGGTCTCGTACAACCACAAGCACAACGAGGCCAACGGGGAGGGCGGCTGCGACGGCGCGGACGACAACCGATCCTGGAACTGCGGCGTCGAGGGCCCCACCGACGACCCCGAGATCCTCGCGCTGCGCGCCCGGCAGATGCGGAACATCATGGCGTCGCTCCTCTTCTCGCAGGGCACGCCCATGATCCTCCACGGCGACGAGCGGGGGCGCACGCAGCACGGAAACAACAACGGATACTGCCAGGACAGCCCGCTCACGTGGCAGCCGTGGGCCTGGGACGAGCCGGCGCGGGCGCTCCTCGAGTTCACGCGCAAGTGCATTCGCGTCCGGCACGAGCACCCCGCGCTCAGGCGCTCGACCTTCTTCAAGGGGCGGCCGATCCGCGGCGGCAAGACCTACGATATCCAGTGGTACCGCCTCGACGGCGAGCTGATGACCGACGAGGACTGGGCGAACCCGTGCACGCAGAGCCTGGGCGTGTTCCTGTCGGGAGAGGGGCTGGACGACGTGGACGAGGCCGGCGATCGCCTGGTCGACGACGATTTCATGCTGATGCTGAACGCGTCCCCGGAGGACCTCCCCTTCTGCCTGCCCTTCGGCGAAGATCCCAGGCCGTGGCAGCTCCTCGTCGACACGTCCGACGACCTCGCCACCGAGGCGCGGCGCGGCGGGGAGGCGACGCGGCTGAGCTCGCGCTCGCTCAAGCTCTTCCTCCGGAGCCGCCGCGTCGGCTGAGCGCCGCGCCCCGTCGCGCCTCGGCGCGCTCAGAACCCGTTGAAGGCGCCGAGGAACAGGGGAGGCCCGGAGAACGCGGCGTCGAGGAGCGCGGCCGCCTTGGCGCTGCCCACCACGAAGCCCTGGCTCAGGAGATCGCGCGCCGAGGCGGCCCCGAAATAGATCTGCGTGAGCCGCTCGATCGACAGCGAGAGCCGGTCTCCCGCCGCGCTGCCGGGCGTCGTCTGGACGCCGCGCGCGGCGAAGGTGACGTCGAAGGCGCGCGGCGCGTCGGTGAACACGGGATCCTCGACGTCGAGGCCGATGGTGCCCCGGACGCCGTGCCGCCTCGGCGAGGGGTGCAGCGCGAGCGCGGCGGCGACGTCGACGATGCGCCCCATCGCGCCGGCCGCCGTCAGGCCGAGGACGTTGCGGCGGCGCGTCACGGGCGCGGGCGGGCACAGGCCGGGGTGCCGCGACGCGCCGTCGACGAGGAGCGGCTCGTCGCGGACGCCCGGCTCGTCGAGCAGGGGCGCGCCCTGGCCGCGCGGGAGCATGAGCTCCACGACCTCGTACTGGTCGCCGAGCGCGCCGAGGAAGCCGATGAGCCCCCGGTACGCGCCGGGCGTCGGCGCGCGCAGCTCGCGGACGAGCAGGTGCTGGACGCCGTAGGCGTCGCCCTCCGGCACGTCGAAGAGCAGGTAGCCGGCGATCGCCTTGGAGCCGGGGTCGACGTAGACCGCGCCGCTGGAGGAGCGCTTGAACACGCGCACGTCCCACCAGTAGTCGCTCCTCTTGAGCTGCCCCGTCGTGTCGGCGCGCGCGAGATCGTAGGCCTGCTTGACGAGCGCCTCGTCCCGCGGGCGGGAGAAGGCGCGCACGTGGCGGCGCAGCACCGAGTCCGGGAGCCGATCGGGCGAGGTGCGCACGACGTCCCTGAGCTCGCAGACGCCGTAGCCGAACCTGCGGTAGAACGAGAGCCGGAAGGGGTGGAGCAGCGTGAGCGCCTCGCCGCGGCGGCGCATGCGGCGGAGGCTCTCGCGCACGAGCCGATCCGCGATGCCGCGGCGGCGGAACTCCGGCAGCACCGCGACCGAGGCGAGGCCCTGGAAGGGCACGTCCGCGCCCGCGAAGCTCATCGTCAGGTCGAGCGAGGTGGCGTGCCCGACGAGCTGACCGTCGGTCTCGGCGACGATCACGTTCTCGATGGCGAGGTGCGCGTGCTCGGTGAAATGACGCAGCCAGGCCTCCGGGTCGCCCGCCTGGAACGCGCGGTAGGCGACCGTGGCGAGCGTCCCCTCCTCGCCCTTGCGGGCGCTGCGGAACACGAGCTCGTGGTTCGACCGCCTCGGGATGCGGGCGCGCGCCATGAGGACTAGCCCGCCTCGCCGGGCGCGCGCGCCGGGACCGGCGCGCCGGCCGGCTGCCCGGAGGCCGCCCGGCGCAGCGCGTCCGCCATCTGCTCGGCCGTGTCGAAGCGGTCGGACGGCTTGCGGGACAGGGCCTTGATGAACCACGCGTCCACCGCAGGCGTGACGTCGGCGCGGCGCTGGCTCGGCAGCGGGAAGGTGCCGACCCGGATGGCCTCCAGCAAGGCCTCGAGCCCCCTCTGCTCGAACGGCGGAGCGCCGGTGAGCGCCTCGTACGCCATGACGGCCACGGACCAGAGATCCGAGCGGCCGTCGACCTCCTTCGGGTTGAAGAACTGCTCGGGGCTCATGTAAACGATGCTGCCGACGACCGCGCCCGTGGCCGTCAGCGTGGTCCCGTCCGGGTCGACCTCGCCCCTGGCCACGCCGAAATCGAGCAGCTTGACGCAGGGGCCCCCGCCGGCGTCGGCGAGGAAGACGTGCTCGGGCGTGATGTCCCGATGGATGATCCCGAGTCGGTGCGCCTCGGCGAGCCCCTTGCAGAGGCCCTCGACGAGGGCGGCCGTCTCCTCGAGCGAGAGGCGCCCGGCGCGCGCGAGCCGGTCGGACAGCCCCTCCCCGCGGAGCAGCTCCATCACGATGTACGGGAGGCCGTCGTCGGTGACGCCGTGCTCGTGGACCTCGGCGACGTGAGGGCTCTTGATCCTCGCCATGAGCGCGCCCTCGCGGTGAAACCGCGCGACCGCGGTCCGGTCGGTCGCGAGCCACGCCGAGATGAACTTGACGGCGACCTCCCTGTCGAGCCCGAGGTGGTGTGCCGTCCAGATGCTCCCGTCCCCCCCCATCCTGAGGAGGCTGACGAGCGTGAGGTGCGGCGCTACGTGGGATCCAGGCTCAAGCCGCATCGGTTGTCCGTAGCATGAAGGATCCTCTCCTGGCCACAAGGCGAGGCGCCGGGCGGCGCCTCGCGGCGAGCGTCGATGACGTCGTGGCATCGCCATCGCGCGCCTCGCGCGTGGCGCGCCTGTCACGCCGGCGCGCCGGCCCCACCTCGCGTGTCGTCGCGCGGCTCAATACAGCCCCTCGGGCGGCCGCCCATCGCACATGAACTTCCTCGCCACGGCCGCCATCCGGCGCACGCGGAGCTCCTGCCGGGCCGGCACGATCGTGGTGAGCAGCGCCTCCAGGTACGCGCCGTCGGGCGCGGGATCGGCCGCCTCCAGCCGGTGCAGCGCCTCGAGCGTCTTCACCGCGTGCGCCGTGGAGATCGGCCGGACCGCGGCGTCGAACGCGGCGAAGGGGGCGAGCTCGGCGTAGGCGCGGCGGCGGCCCTCGGGGTCGAGCTCCCGCGCGACGGCGATCGCCGCCCCGACGTCGCGCGCCGCGGCCGCCTGGAGCAGCGCGCCGCCCCCCGGCCGGGCGGGCGGCGCGGGCGGCACGGCGGCGTCCGCCTTGCGGAGCTTGCCCACGAAGGCGGCCGCGAGCACGGCGAGCTGCGCCGCCTCCCGCGGGAGCGCCTCGCGGCCGAGCGCGATGGCCGCCTCCGCGAACGTGACCGCGTGGGTGACGTCGAGCACCCCGACCTCCGCGTCGAGGCGCTGCTCCCAGGCCGCGTCGAAGCGCGCGAGGCGCACGGCCGCGGCGTGCCCGATCGCGCCGAGCAGCGCGAGCGGGGCCGCGCCGCGCGCGAGCCGGTCGACGGTCGCCTCGGCGGCCGAGCGCTCCCCGGCGAGCACCTCCGCCTCGAAGGCGGCGCGCTCCGCCGCGTCGAGCGGCGCCGCGCCAGCGCCCTCCGCCGCGGGGCGCTCCCCGGCGCGCGCGGGCAGCGAGAGCCCGGCGAGGCGCGCGAGCGCGGCGCGCGTGGCGGCGAAGGGGGGGAGGCTCGTGTCGACGGTGGCCCAGGCGAGGTGCACCGTGGAGGCGGCGAGGACCTCGTCGGCGGCGGCGGAGAACCGCCCGGCCAGCTCGAGCGCCTTCGCGAGGAAGATCGCGCCGTGCCCGTAGTCGTAGAGGTGCCGCGCGACGAACGGCATGAGCGCCCGGCGCGCGCCGGCGGCGCCGCGGACCTCGACGAGCTCGCGCATCCGCGCCTCGGCCTCGTCGCGCCGCTCGGCCGCGAGCGCCTCGCTCACCTTCGCGGGCTCGTCGTGCTCGAAGTCGGCGATGCGCGCGAGCGGCGAGCCGCCCCCGGCCCTGCCGGCGCCCTTGCCGCGCGGGCCGAGCCGCGCGGACGCCTGGCCGACCGCGTGGGCGGCGACCACGAACGCCTCCTCGGGGGGGACCCAGCCGCGCTCGATCCAGGCGCAGAGGTCCGCGAGCAGCGCGAGGCCGTGGTCGAAGCCGTGCTCGGCGCGCTCCGCCCCGTCCTTGGCGAGCACCTCGAAGGCGAGGTGGAGGGCGCCGAGCCCGCCCTCCGCGTGGTGGAGCGGGAGCGCGCCGAGCCGGAGGCCCTCGCGCAGGGCGCGCTCCGGCTCGTCGCGCAGGATCGCCTCGCGGAGGCCGGCGACGAGGCGCCGCACCTCGGCCGCGGTGTCGACGGCCCGGTTGAGCAGCACGCGCCCGCCGTCGACGCGGGTGGCGTAGCGCCGCACCGGCTCGCCGCCGAACGTGCACGCGCCCGAGGCGACGTCGAACTTCCAGTTGTGCCACGGGCAGGTCAGCACGCCGCCGCGCAGCGCCCCCTCCGAGAGCGGGTACCCCTGGTGGGGGCACCGATCGTCGAGCGCGTGCACCTCGCCGCCCCGGCGGACGCAGGCGAAGCGCCGCCCCTCGCCGTCCTTGCGCAGCACCGGCTGCTCCTCCGCAAATCCGGAGAGGGGCCCGAGATCGATCCAGTCCGATTTCATCGCTGCTCCGCGCGGCGGCGCACCCCGCTGCCTGGCGTGCGTCGCGCCCGCGCCGCGTAGGGTAGCCGAGAGCGGCGAGGGAAGCCTCCTCCGGGCGGGTCCACGGCTCGATATCGACGTTCCTGCCCTGGATCGGCGCGGGGGCCAAGGCGGCAGGACAGCGCGGCGCCGGGCGCCCGCGGCGCCCGGCGCGCATCAGCCCGCTGGGCGGCGCCTACTCGGCCGGGCCGAGGAGGTTCGACGCGTCGAGGTCGAGCTGGAAGAGGCCGAAGCGCCGCGCGGGCATGAGGACCTCGCCCCGGTCGATCAGGAAGTCGCCGTCCCACGACCAGAAGAAGGCCTGCGACGCGGGCCGCCGCGGGTCCTCGATGTCGACCATCAGCGTGCCGGCCTGCGACTTGAAGAACGCCCGCCGCGCGGCGGTGATGGGCCGCAGCGACATCACGTGGTCGATGGGCGTCTCCGAGAGCACGTCGAACCCGTTCGGGGTGCGCACGTACTCCGGCTGGAGGATCGCGAGCTTCCGGCCGGAGCCCAGGCTGCCGGGCCATCCGGCGTACGCCCAGACGGGGCCGTGCGTGAGGAGCGTCCTCCGGTGCTCGTCGACGGCGATGTTGCCGACGCTCTTGTCCGGGAACCGGTGGACGTTGTTCAGGTGCGCGGCCCCGTTGTGGAGCGTGATCCTCGCGAGCGCGGTCTCCATGAACTGGCTCCCCCACACCCGGTCGCGCGTGATGAGCTTCGCGCCCTTCACGTCGAGGACCTCGCCGGGCACGTTGATCGCGGGGCCGACGGCGGGCGCCGCCGGACGGGAGAGGTCGATGCGCCGGAAGAAATAGCGCGCATGGGGGCGCGGGTCGTCCGGCACCGTCGTCGGCTGCTTGACCGTGACGTACAGGTCGCCGTGCTGCGCCAGCGCGCTCACGCCCTCCTCGCCCGCCGGGAGCGTGATCGCGGGCGAGAGGCGGGGGTGATCGGGGTCCGAGAGATCGATGACGTGGATCGCCAGCTCCTCCGTCGCGCGGCTGCCCTGCTGATCACGACAGAACGTGGAGAGCTGGCCCTCGATCGCGGCCTCGTCGACGACGGGCGTGCAGACCACCTCGGCGCCGGGGCGCTTCACGCACTCGGCGAAGCCGCCGACGCAGTACTCCGGTCCGCCGTCGAGGGTCCTGCAGGAGCGACGCCCGACGATCTGCGTGCAATCGCCCGAGCTGGGGCAGGCGGGATGACGCGGGACGTACGTTTCGCACTGGGTCATCGGGCCGTGGTTGTCCCATGTCTCGCGGCGCCGCACGGCGGCGAGCGACCGGTTCGTGACATGGTACGACGGCATCTCGTAGCCGTCGCCCTGGGAGGCGAGCTCCGTCGTGACGAGCTGCCCCGCCGGCCGCGGGCGCGTCGGATCGGAGAGATCGAACACGCGGACCGTGGTCTCGAACACGGGCCAGCCCACGGCCCGTGTGGCCACGACGGCGAGCAGGTCGCCCACCTGGAAGTAGGACGCGTCCGGCGCCACCTCGAAGCTCGCCACCGGCGTCGCGATATCGGCGATGTCGGTCGCGGCGATCACCTCCGCCATGGCCGTCCTGTCCTGCTTCGGCACCCAGGCGTCCTCCTCGGGGCCCCGGATGCGCACGCGGTGATCGCCGTACGCGAAGACCTTGACGTAATCCGGCGCGAGGTAGAGCCGGCCGAGCCGCGCCGGGCTGTCGAGATCGGTCCGATCGTAGAGGCTCAGCTCCATGTCGGACAGGTTCGCGGCGACGGTCGGGCCGGCGGGGAACGCGCGGCGCACGGGCGACCCGTGGGGCATCACGCCGCGGCGGGTCACGGTCGTGCTCGAGAAGGTGAAGATCTGCACGGCCGACACCCAGGCCCGCCGTCCATTCTGCTGGCTCCATCCGGAGAACGGCAGCAGCACGAGCCCCGTCTCGGTCTCACCGCCCGGCGCCGTCACGCTCACCGCGTCGTCGAGCACGGTGAACGCCCGGTGATCCCAGCTGGCCTCCGACCAGTTCCAGTCGCCGTCGGCCCCGGCCACCTCGCGGCGCGTGATCAGCGGGCTCGGGTTGGTCAGGTCGGTGATGTCGTACAGGCTGACCGCGAGCTTGCGCCCGTTCTCGTCGTTCATGCCGATCCCGATCAGGCGGGTCGCACCCAGCACCGGCCGGAAGAAGTCGTTCCAGCCGGAGACGATGAACTCGCTCTTCTCCTCGACGTGCCCGTCCGGATCGATCGAGAACGCGTGGAACGGATCGGTGCGCTCGTAGGTGACCGCGAACGCCCGGTCGTCGAGGAAGACGGCGCCGAAGAGCGACTGGCCGGCGCCGAAGTCGTCCTGGTCGATGGGCGTGAGGCGGTGGCGATCGGAGGCGTCCCACGTCTGCAGGTAGCTCGATGACCCGTCGTTCCACTCCGGGCCCGAGAAGACGCGCAGCTGGTCATTGCGGAAGTCCATGTGGAATTGCGAGCGCACGTGCCGGGCCACGGAGACGGTATCACCCAGCGTCATGCTGCCGTCGAGCTCGGCGATATCCACGATGGATACCTTGCTGTTCTGCTCGTTCCACTCCATGGGGGCCTGCGCCACGAGCAGGACGTCCTGCTCCGCGTGGATCGCCGTGACGTAGCCGCCGAGGTCGAGCTGGCTGCGCTCGAGCAGCGCGCCCGTGGTCACGTCGAAGCTCGTGACGAAGGCCCGGTTGATCCAGCGGTGTTCGCCGTCCGTGTCCTCGCCCCAGCCGTTGTAGGACGCGGCCACGTAGAGGGCGTCCCGGTCCGCGCCGTTCGCGTACCGGCTGGTCGTGATCCGCCCGGGCACCTCGACCCGTGAAAGGAGCGTGGGCGCATGCCGGTTCGAGACGTCGAAGACGAGGACCGACCCCCCCTCGTCGCGCGACACGGCGAGGCTGCCGGGGGTGGCGCGCATACCGCCCCACCCGTTCATCAGCACGATCGCGCGGTCACCATCCACGTACATCTCGACCGGCGTCCCGGCGATGGGCGCCCGCGCGACCAGCGTCGGGGCTTCCAGGTCATGGATATCGATGACCTGCAGGCCGCGGTACGCGTTGAGGTTCAGGAGATGCCCGTCGCCGAGGACCCGGTAGATGTCGCCTTCCTCGAGCTCGCGCTCCTCCTCCTCTTCTTCTTCTTCTTCTTCCTCCTCCTCGCCATGGTAGTACGACGGATACCAGTCGTCCGCCGATACGAAGGACGTGCCGGAGAGGGCCTCGCCGCTCTCCGCCGTGTCCTCGAGCGTGTCTCCCTGGGCGCTGTCGCTCTCCGGGCCACTCGCGCCGGGCGCGCATCCTGGGGCGAGCACGAGGAGCGCCGCTCCGAGCCAGCATGGGAACGCCACGCCGCGTTCGAAGAATAAGAATCTCATACCACCTCCGTGTGTTGCATCGACTCCAGCCAAGTGGTGGAGCCTACATTCTATGGGGTACAGGCTACCCCTGGAACAAGGTGAAAGCGCCGTGAACGGCGAGCAAGCACGGGGCTCGCGATGCGCACAATCGCCGGCCATGTGGGCGGCTGGCGTCTCGATGGACGCATTTCTCCGCGCGCGCCACACGCCCTGGCCGAGCTCGCCGCGCGGGGAGGGCGGCGCCCCGTTCGCGCTTGCGGGGCCCAGGGGTTGCTGATACGCGTCGAAAGCGCTTCTTCCAGGGGACTTGCCATGCGTTCCGCGCGCGCTCTCTCCCTCTCGTCTCTGGCGATGCTCGCCGCGATCACCGGGGCCCTCACGACGGCCTGCGAGCGCCGCACGCCGGGCGAGGCGCCCGCCGCCGCGCAGTCATCCGCCGCGCCGTCCGCGGCCGAGAGCGCGAGTCGCAGGGCCCCGGGGGTGACGAAGATCGCCGCGCCCCGGGGCGACGGTCGCTTCGCCGCCCAGATCGCGGCGAACCTGTCCCGGGTGCCCGACCCGGCGATCCAGGTCCCCGAGGGCGGCGGCGCGGGCGCCGAGCTCGACAACGGCGTCTTCCGCGACCGCGTGATCGCCTTCGTCCGCCAGGTGGCCGCGGGCGGCGACAAGGTGAGCTGCGATCTGCCCCTCTCGTCAAAGCGCCCATTCCGTGCCGTCGTGTGGGGCTATCAGGACGGCAAGCAGATCGCGCGCGGCGAGGCGTCGGACGCGGGGCTGTGCGTGGCCTTGAAGGACGCGACCCGCCGCGCCGTGGCCGCGGCCGGCGGCGCGCGCGAGGCGCTCGCGGGCGCGCGGCTCGTCGTGGAGCTGCCGGACCACCACGAGGCGATGGTCGAGCACCAGGGCAAGGGCGTCGAGCTCACCCACGGCCTCGTGCCGGTCCGCGTCCTCGACAAGGCCCTCCTCCAGCGGCGCATCGAGGACGGCAAGCGCTATCTCCTGCGCGTCATCGATCCGGCGCACAAGGGGGTTCACAAGTACTACCACGCTCCCGTCGACCGGTTCGAGCCCGAGCTCCACACGATCTACAGCGCGTCCACGGCGTTCACGCTGCTGAAGCTCAACGCGTACAGGCCCGACGAGCGCCTCCTCCGCGCCGCGAAGGACGCCGCCGGCTTCATGATGCGCATGCAGAGCCACGAGCAGCGCGATCGCACGGCCGGCGCCTTCTTCTATGCGTTCGACCTGGAGCGGCAGCGCCCCGAGCGCCGGCTGGTGGTCGGCACGGCGTCGAAATCGATCTTCACCCTGCTCGAGCTGCACGCGCTGACGAAGGAGAAGAGGTACCTCGAGTCGGCCGTGCTCGCGGCCACCTGGCTCGTATCGATGCAGCGCCCGGACGGCAGCGTGCGCTCGGTCCTCACCGGGCAGGCGGGGGGCGCGTGGAAGGTCCAGGGGAAGGAGTCGATGCTCTACACCGGGCAGGTCCTCTCCGCGCTGTCGCGCACCTACCGGGCCACGAAGGACCGGAAGTTCCTCGACGCGGCGGCCCAGACCGCGGGGTACTTGCTCGGCAAGATCTCCACGAAGGGCTGTTATCTCGGCGACGACTACCGGAAGCCCAACCCGATCTCGAGCTCGTGGGCGGTGCTGTCGCTGCTCGACTTCGCCAGGGCGAGCGGCGAGGAGCGCTTCGAGCAGGCCGTCTTCCGCTGCGCCGATGATCTCCTCCGGCGGCAGTGGCGCCGGCCGGAGGACGTCTACCGCTATGGCCGCTGGCAAAGGTCGCTGTCGAGCAGCGGCAACGGGTGGCTCGCCGAGGTGATGTCGGAGGTGTACCTCTATTGCCGCGAGGAGGGCAGAGGCGGCTGCGCGCCGTACAAGGACGCGACGATCGCGGCCATCCGGCTGCTCCTGCAATACACCTACGGGCCGGACAACGCGTTCGTGGTCAAGAACCCGAAGGCGGCCGAAGGAGGGGTGTTCTGGAGCGTCCGGGACCGCTACGTGCGCACCGACTCGGTCTGCCACGCGATGAACGCGTACCTCAACCTGGTCGGCGAGCTGGGCGACGGCCCGCTGCTCGAGCTGCCCGAGCGGCCGCTCGCCGAGCGGATGGCGCTCGCCGCGGAGGCGGCGAGCGCGGCGGAGGCCGCCGGGGTCGCCGAGGACGAGCGCGAGGAGCGCGACGAGGCCGCCGCCGCGCAGCCGTCCGGGGGGCCCCCCGGGCCGCGGGGCGAGGACCCGGACGACGAGGAGTGGAGCGACAGGGGGCCGGCGGCGCGGCAGCCCTGAGGCGAGGGCGCCGCGCGGGGCGGGCGAACATCTCGGGTTGCGACCGTCGTGCCCGGCCGGTAGAAGCGGCGGGCGCCGAGGCGCGGCGGAGGCCTCGTTTCGAGCCGCTCTCACACCAGGAGAACCGTCATGTCTCAAGTGAAGATCTACGGGATCAAGGACAAGCTCAACCCCGTGAAGGAGAAGCTGTCGGGGGTGATCCACGCCTGCGTCATGGAAGCGCTGCAGTTCCCGGCGGACAAGCGGGCGCACCGCTTCTTCCCGATGGAGCGGGAGGACATGCTGGCGCCGGGCGGGCGCACCGACGCGTACACGATCATCGAGATCTCGATGATGACGGGGCGCAGCGTGGAGACGAAGAAGAAGCTCGTGCGGCTCCTGTTCGACCGGATCCGGGATGAGGTCGGCATCAGCCACCAGGACATCGAGATCTGCATCTCGGAGTCACCGCCCCACGACTGGGGGTTCCGCGGCATGCACGGCGACGAGGTCACGCTGAATTACAAGGTCAATATCTAGATCGGCGGTCACCCGCTTCGGATACGGGCCCACCTCGACGTTTTCGGTGCTCAGCGCACCTGAGCGCGCTCCCGTGCGGAGAGCGTCGATCTGGGCTCGCCTCCTGTCGATCGGAGCGCGAGGCGCGCGCCACGGGCGGCCGGCGGCCGTCGAGGTGCCTTGACGCCGCGGTCGGGCGCACCTTGCATGAGCGCATGCTCCGGGCGATCGCTGGCGACGTGTGGGCGTACGAGAGGGACCTCCGGCTGCCGGTCGGCTTCCTGCCGTCGCGCACGACGGTCGTGAGGCGGGCCGATGGCGGGATCATCATCCATTCGCCGCTCGCGTTCGACGACGCCACAGCCAGGGCGATCGACGCGCTCGGCGAGGTGCGCGCCCTCGTCGCCCCGAGCTGCCTCCATCACCTCTTCTTGAAGGCCGCGACCGAACGCTGGCCGCGCGCGAGCGTGCTCGGGGCGCCCGGGCTCGAGAAGAAGCTGTCTGGCCTTCGCTTCACCCCGCTGCCTCGGTCCGGCGTGGCGCCGGAGATCGGCGAGGATCTCGCCGTGCGCCTCGTGGAGGGCGCGCCGTACATCACGGAGCACGTGTTCCTGCACGCGCGCTCGCGGACGCTCCTCGTGACGGATCTCCTCTTCAACGTGCACGAGGTCCGCGGCTTCGGCATGAAGGTCTTCCTCTGGCTCGGCGGCGCTTGGAAGAAGACCGCGCAGGATCGCGTGTGGCGCGTGCTCATCAGGGATCGCGCCGCGACCTCGCGGAGCGTCGCCGACATCCTCGCGTGGGACTTCGAGCGCGTCGTCATCGCCCACGGCGATGTCATCGACAACGACGCGAAGGACCGGACGCGCGCGGCGCTCGCGTGGCTCGGCGGCGGGGCTGCCCCGCTCCCGCCGGCGGGATGAGCGCTCGCGGGAGATCTCGGCCGCTGGCGCGCGTGGTCTTCCGCCGGGTTTGCCTGGCTGCCCTCGTCCGCCATCCTCGTCCGCTCCGCCTGGTTCGAGGCCAGGGGGCAGCGTGCCGCGAGGGCGCCGCTCAGGATCGCGACGCGCTCGCCGGCCGGGGGCGGCCGGGCGCGCGGGGGCGAGCCCTCGCGCCCGGGGTCCTCGTCCCGAGCGCCTCGCGCACGGACGTGGCCGTGACGGCGCGCGCGATCCACCGATCGAGCTTCGCCGGGTCGGTGCAGGCCCGGATGCGCGCCTCGTCGTCCTGCGAGGGCGAGAGCCCGCGTGCTCGCAGCAGCGTCATCAGCGCTTCTTGCCGTCCCTCGGCCCGTCCCTTGGCCTCGCCCTCGGCCCGTCCCTTGGCCTCGCCCTCGGCCCGTCCCTTGGCCTCGCCCTCGGCGCGGCCCTTCTTCCGTCCCTGCGCTTCGAGAAAGAGGCGGAGCTTCCTGGCAGCGGGGGTTTCGGGGATCTTGTCGGGGTTCATCGAGGCCTCCCTGAGGAGCGCCAGCATGCGCTCGCTGAGCACGGACAGGATCGCACGCTGCTGCGCGCGTCGCAACGCGGGGGGCAGCCGCTCGGTCAGCTCGAACGCCCGCTCGACGACGGCGCGCGCCCTGGGCCCGTGGCGGTGCTGCATGGCCCACGCCGCGAAGAGCGCGAGCTCCGGGTGGCGCTCGTCGAGGAGCGCCTTGCTCTCGGCGGCGCCGAGGTGCAGCACGACCGGCTTGAGCTGGAGCACGGTGCCGAGGCGCGTGCGCACGCACGCCACGCGCTCGGCCCAGCGGGCGACGGCGCGGCGGGCGGTGATGACGAGCACGTCGCCGGCCACGCCGGTCTGATCGTGGAGCAGGCTGGCCGCGAGCGGCCATCGGCGGCGCTTGGCCGGGTCGACGCTGCGCTGCAGCTCGACCAGGACCCAGCGCCGCCGGCCCCCGCGGTAGACGAGATCCAGCCGCAGCTCGGCGGGCTTGACGAAGCGGAGCGTGGCGTCGGACGGCTTGAGGCTCCGCGGCAGCTTCACGCCGGTGAGCGTGGAGACGAGCGCGCCGAGCAGCCCGGGCTGCTCGCGCAACGCGACGATCAGGACCTCGTGCGACGTGCCCGGCACGACGCTGTGACTACGACGGGAGGAGGGGAGTCGGCCAGTTTTTTTTCTTCAACCTCATCGCGTGCGGACATGGCCTGTTGCGCCTCGCCGCATGCAGAAACCGAAATGGATGATGAGGTCTGCCCGGAATAGGGTGTTCCGGGCCCGGCGGAGTGTTCTCGTTTCCTGCCTTGTTCTGCATGTGGATACCTCCCTCGTGAACGGGGCGACCGTACGGGGACCGAGCGAGCACCCGACGCGTACGCGTAACTCCGCGTCCAGTCCTTGATTTTTCGGAGTCGTAGGCGCCGGCGGCGGAGTCGCATGCGCCGGCGGCGGAGTCGCATGCGCCGGCGGCGGAGTCGTATGCGCCGGCGGCGGAGTCGCATGCGCCGGCGGCGGAGTCGTGTGCGCCGGCGGCGGAGTCGCATGCGCCGGCGGAAATGTCCTCCCTGGCGCTGCCTCGGAAGGCCGAGGCGACCGCGGAGAGCACCATGGCGCCCGCAGAGGGCGCTGCGACGGCGACGACCCGCGAAGAGGGGCGGGCGCGGTGGAGACTCTTCAGGATCGCGACGCGCTCGCCGGCCGGGGGCGGCCGGGCGCGCGGGGGCGAGCCCTCGCGCCCGGGGCCCTCGTCCCGAGCGCCTCGCGCACGGACGTGGCCGTGGCGGCGCGCGCGATCCATCGATCGAGCCTCGCCGGGTCGGTGCAGGCCCGGATGCGCGCCTCGTCGTCCTGCGAGGGCGAGAGCCCGCGTGCTCGCAGCAGCGTCATCAGCGCTTCTTGCCGGCCCTCGGCGCGGCCCTTGGCCTCACCCTCGGCGCGGCCCTTCTTCCGTCCCTGCGCTTCGAGAAAGAGGCGGAGCTTCCTGGCAGCGGGGGTTTCGGGGATCTTGTCGGGGTTCATCGAGGCCTCCCTGAGGAGCGCCAGCATGCGCTCGCTGAGCACGGACAGGATCGCACGCTGCTGCGCGCGTCGCAACGCGGGGGGCAGCCGCTCGGTCAGCTCGAACGCCCGCTCGACGACGGCGCGCGCCCCGGGCCCGTGGCGGTGCTGCATGGCCCACGCCGCGAAGAGCGCGAGCTCCGGGTGGCGCTCGTCGAGGAGCGCCTTGCTCTCGGCGGCGCCGAGGTGCAGCACGACCGGCTTGAGCTGGAGCACGGTGCCGAGGCGCGTGCGCACGCACGCCACGCGCTCGGCCCAGCGGGCGACGGCGCGGCGGGCGGTGATGACGAGCACGTCGCCGGCCACGCCGGTCTGATCGTGGAGCAGGCTGGCGGCGAGCGGCCATCGGCGGCGCTTGGCCGGGTCGACGCTGCGCTGCAGCTCGACCAGGACCCAGCGCCGCCGGCCCCCGCGGTAGACGAGATCCAGCCGCAGCTCGGCGGCCTTGACGAAGCGGAGCGTGGCGTCGGACGGCTTGAGGCTCCGCGGCAGCTTCACGCCGGTGAGCGCGGAGACGAGCGCGCCGAGCAGCCCGGGCTGCTCGCGCAACGCGACGATCAGGACCTCGTGCGACGTGCCCGGCACGACGCTGTGACTACGACGGGAGGAGGGGAGTCGACCAGTTTTTTTCTTCAACCTCATCGCGCGCGGACATGGCCTGTTGCGCCTCGCCGCATGCAGAAACCGAAATGGGCGCCGGGGTCTGCCCGGAATATCTCTGGCGCGGGAAGTTGCCCCAGATCAGCAGAGAGACCGCCACGGCGCCAGGGCCGCCAAGAGGAGAGGGGAAGAGACGTCCCGGCATCTGGGCCTGCAGTCCCCCTGGCTTCTTGGCGCCTTTGGCGTCATGGCGGTTCGCTTCCCAGCCCGACTCCCCGCCGAAGAGCTAGTCCTCGAAGCCGAGATCGACGACCTTGAGGCTGTCGCCCATCTCGAAGTGATCATCGCCGCAATGGGGGGTGGCCCCGCCGCAGCCGGGGGAGCCGAGGCCGCCGCTCAGGTTCTCGCCCCAGCACTTGATCTGGTTCGTGTCGAGGAGCGCGCAGGTCACGGGGCTCGTGACGGAGGTCACGACGGCCCTGGCGGTGCGGCCGAAGCCCAGGTCGACCCTGGGAAGCAAGCTCCCCATCTGGCCGGTGCCGATGCCGCGCGGCGAGGTGTCGTGGAGGCCGAGCTGGCCCCTGTCGTTCCTCCCCCAGCACTTGATCGTGTCGTCGTCGAGCAAGGCGCACGTGTGATCCTCGCCGGCGGAGACGGCCTTGGCGGTGCGCCCAGGGCCCAGGTGAACCGTGGGGAGCATGCTCATGTCGTTGGGCCCGTCGCCCATGTCGTTCGTGTGGCCGAGGCCGAGCTGGCCGTAGCCGTTTTTCCCCCAGCACTTGACCGCGTTGTTGTCGAGCAGCGCGCAGGTGTGGTCGTACCCGGCAGAGATGGCCTTGGCGGTGCGCCCGTCGCCCAGAGGGACCGTCGGGAGGCTCGCGCCCATCTCGCCGAGGGCGTCTCCCCGGTCGCTCTCGTCACCGAGGCCGAGCTGGCCATGATTGTTCTCGCCCCAGCATTTGACCGTGTCGTCGTCGAGCAAGGCGCACGTGTGCCCCCCTCCGGCAGAGACGGCCTTGGCCGTGCGATCGGGGCCCAGATCGATGGCGTCGAGCGCGTCGCCCATCTCGCCCGAGCCGTCACCTCGATTGTCCTTGTCGCCGAGGCCGAGCTGGCCGCTACCGTTGAACCCCCAGCACTTGACCGAGCCGTCATCGAGCACGGCGCAGGCGTGGCCGTTGCCGACGGACGCGGACGTGACCGTGCGCTCCGCGCCCAGGTGGATGAAGTCGAGGCTGGCCATCTCGCCTGCGTTGTCGCCGAGGGTGGCCGCGTTGCCCGTGCCGAGGCTGCCGACGTAGTTGGCGCCCCAGCACGTGATGCCGGTCTGCGACGACGAGGGGAGCAGCTTGAGCGCGCAGGAGAAATGGCTCCCCGCCATCACGGAGGTCACGTCGCCGATGAGGGTGTTGGAGAGGTAAACGCCCATCTCGTAGGGCTGGTCGCCTCGGCTGACGTTGTCCTCCAGGCCGAGCTGGCCGCTCGCGTTGTATCCCCAGCACTTGACGCCGCCCGTCGTCAGGTGCGCGCAGGCGTGGTTCCTGCCCACGCTGAGCCCTTGCGCCGTCTGGCTGCCCGCGGGGGTGTAGGGGAGCGCGTTGCCCATCTCGCCGCTGTCGTCGCCGCGGCGGCCGTCGTCGGTGGGGATGCCGACGCCGAGCCTGCCGTCGTGATCGGAGCCCCAGCATTTGATCCACCGCTTGCCGGAGTCGATGACGCATGTGTGGTCGCCGCCGGCGACGATCGACAGGGGGATCAGCGGATCCTCGCTGTCGATGTCCGTCCCGACGTCGACGTACGGCAGCCCGTCACCCATGCTCGCGGCGGTGTGGCCTCGCTGGTTCCAGTCCTCGTAGCCGAGCTCTCCGCTCGAGTTGCTCCCCCAGCACTTGATCCGATCGTCGTCGAGCACGACGCACGTATGGTTGCCGCCGGCGGCGATCGCCTTCGCGGTGTGGTCCCCGGTGAGGGATAACCCCAGGTCGACGGTCGCGAGGGTGCTCATCTCATTGGCGTCATTGCCCCGCTCGTTGGTGTCGCCGAGCCCGAGCTCGCCCGCCTCGTTGCCCCCCCAGCACTTGACCTCGTCCGTGTCGAGGATGACGCACGTGTGATTGTAACCGGCGGTGATCGCCTTGGCGGTGCGGTCCAACCCCAGGTAGACGACCGGGAGGTCGTCGCCCATCTCGCCCGGCGCGTCGCCGCGGTCGGTGGTGTGAGCTGGGGAGCCGGGGTCGCCGGACATCAGGCCGAGGTTCCCGTCCTCGTTGTCGCCCCAGCACTTGACCTCGCCCGTGTTGAGCAGCGCGCACATGTGGTCGTTCGCGATCGCCACGCGCGTGGCGAAGAGGCCCGTGCCGAGATCGACGGCCGGGAGATCGTCGCCCATCTCGCTGGACCGGCTCCCCACGGTGGTCCAATACGGGAGGCCGCGGCCGAGGCCGAGCTTGCCGTAGTTGTTGCTCCCCCAGCACTTGAGCGCGTCGTCCTCGAGGAGGGCGCACGTGGCGTTGTGGCCGGCGAAGATGGCCTTCGCCGTGTGAGGCGCGCCGAGGCCGTTCGTCCCGAGGTCGACGGTCGGGAGGTTGTCGCCCATCTCGTACGGCTGATCGCCGATGTTCAAGTAGCTCTCGAGCTCGAGGCCGAGCTGGCCCGAGGAGTTGTAGCCCCAGCACTTGACCGTGTCGTCGTCGAGCAGGGCGCACGTGTGATCGCTGCCGGTCGCGATCGCCTTGGCCGTGCGCCCCGTCCCGAGGTTGACGAACGGGAGGTCATCGTAGGTCGTGGCCGCGGAGACGCCGCGGTCCAGCGTGTCGCCGAGCCCGAGCTGGCCGTAGGCGTTGTCTCCCCAGCATTTGACGAACCCCCCCTCGAAGATCGCGCAGGTGTGGCGCCCATCGGTGTCGACGCTGCCGGGCCCCAGGACCCGGAGCTCGGCCGGCGCGATGGACGTGAGCTCCCCGAGGTCCTCCGCCCCGTGGTCGGCGGTGCACGCGGCGACGAGGCTCACCGCGAGCGCGGCCCCGGGAGAGACAGGGCGGCGGCGCCTCCGAGAGGCGCGGTTCTTGTCGGTCAGATTCGGTTGTGCAGGGAGAGATGTCACAGAGCCGTCCTTTCGTGGCTCGCCGGTCGCAGCGAGCTTGTCGCCGAGGCGGTCAGAGCGCAACTCGGCTGCTGCCCGTCTGCCTCGCGGGTCGCGGGCGCCACGGACGCAACGCGCATACCAGCCAGCGCGGCGCGGCCAGCGCACCTGCCGGTGTTCGAACCCGGGGCGGCGAGCGCTGGCCGGCGCCAGGACCTGGGTTCGAGGCGCTCCGCGGCGCGCGATGGTCACGTGACATGTCACGGTCGCCGCGCGCGGAGGTCACGTGACATGTCACGGTCGCCGCGCGCGGAGGTCACGTGCCATGTCACGGTCGCCGCGCGCGGAGGTCACGTGCCATGTCACGGTCGCCGCGCGCCTTGCTCTCGGCGGCGCCGCGGTGGAGCGCGACCGGCTCGCGCTGGAGCGCCGTGCCGAGGCGCGCCCGCGCGCACGCCACGCGCGCGGCCCGGCGGGCCCTGGCGACGGCGCGGCGCGATCGGCTAGTCTCCGCCCTCGCGCGCCACCCCGTCCGGCACGGCGCGGTCGACAGAGGAGCTCCGCCCATGTTCAAACGCATCGCGCACGTGTGCCTGAACGTCCGAGATCTGCAGCGTTCGGTCGACTTCTACGGGAAGCTCGGGTTCACCATCAAGTTCCGCTTCACCCGCGGTGGCGCGCCGTTCGGGGCCTATCTCGAGATCGCCGACGGCAACTTCGTGGAGATGTTCGAGGACCGCACGCTCGGCGAGGTGGTGAACACCGGGATCGCCCATTTCTGCCTCGAGACCGAGGACATGGATGCCGTCATGGCCACGCTGAAGCGCCGCGGCGTGCCCTTCACGGAGAAGAAGCTCGGCTGCGACAACACCTACCAGATCTGGCTCACGGACCCGGACGGCAACCGGTTCGAGGTGCACCAGTACACGCCCGCCAGCACGCAACATACCGGCGGGGTGATCGAGGCGGACTGGTGATCTCGGCGCGCGCCTGATCCGGGATCGCGCTCAGGGGTGGCTCGCGCGCGCGGGCGGCTGCCCGGTGTGGCTCGCGATCCAGCGCTCCAGATCGGCGCGTGACGCCACGCCGGTGCGCCGGTCGAGCTCGCGTCCGCCGTGGAAGAGCAGGAACGTCGGCACCCCCTGGATGCGCCGACGCCCGGCCTCGGCGGGATCGGCGTCGGTGTCCAGCTTCAGGACCAGCATCTTGCCCGCGTGGTTGCGCCCCAGCGCGTCGACGATCGGCGCCACCGTGCGGCACGGGCCGCACCAGGTGGCCCAGCAATCGACCAGGATCGGAACGGGAGAGCTCGCGATCGCCTGAGCCAGCGCGGCCCCGTCCACCGGCTGCGGAGCGCCCGCCGTGTCGAGCTGGGCCTTGCAGCGGCCACAGCGGGGGCGATCCCGCACCCGCTCGTCCGCCACCCGGTTGATCGAGCCGCAGCGGCCGCAACGGTAGATAGCCATGCTCCTTCTCCTTGCTCTCGCCGCGCGCGCGGCGCTGCCCTGTCCATGAATCTTGGATCCGATGCTTATCCTGGCAACCAGGGGCTTTACACGCCGCCGTCGGGCTCCAGGGGCAAATCATGGAACCCACGAAGGAGCCCACGAAGATGTCCGAGCAGACCGAGCAGGCCAAGCCGCATGTCGGCGGCGAGCAGCAGGAGCCGGGGGCGCCGACGCGGCACCTGGAAGACGACGAGACCACGCAGGGCGCGAGCGACGTCGAGCAGATCGCCCGCCAGCAGGGCGTCTCGCAGCGGGGATACACGGCGGACGGTCCGCATAAGGACCGTCCGGCGCAGTTCGATCCGGCCCACCCGGGCGGGCGGCCCGAGGGCGATCCGCGCCGCTGACGAGGAGGGCAGGGGCCGCGGCGCGGGCGCGCGGGCATGGCGAGGCGGCGCGGGCGCGGGCGCGCGGGGCATGGCGAGGCGGCGCGCGGCGCGGGCTACTCCGCCGGGGCCTCGCACGCCCGCCGCGTCACCTCGTGGCGGTAGTCGAACATCCGCTCGAGCTTGCGGCGAACGAAGCGGGCGCCGCCGAGCCGGCCGATGGCGCCGAACGGGAGCTCGTACTCCACGTGATCGGTGAGGTAGCAGCCGCCCGCGCCGTCGGGGTCCATGCGGTGCGTGTGGACCCAGCGCCGGAACGGCCCGCTGCGCTGCGTGTCCTCGAACAGCCGACCCGGCTCGTAGCGCGTGTGCTCCGCGATCCAGCGCAGCGAGACGGGGCCCACCCGCGTCTCGACGATCGCGCGCGCGCCGACCTGGAGGCCGCCGGTCCTCTCCAGGACGCGCATCCGCTCCCAGGGCGGCGTGAGGCGCTCGAGCGCGTCGGGCTGCTCGTGGAAGGCGAAGACCCGCTCGGGGGGCGCGGCGATGCGCGTGCGCTTCTCGAAGATGGGCATCGCCGCGAGCATGGATCGCCGCGTGGGGGCGCGCCCGTGCGGCCCGGATCGGAGGCGGCGCGCTGGCAGGGCGTCGCGTGCCGGCTGACCGTTCGGGCCGGTGGCGCGTGGAGCTGTGTGGAGCTGGGTCGAGAGCGCGTCGGAGGGGCCCATCGGAGCGGCCACGCGGAGGGAGCCGATCGGAGCGGCCGTGCGGAGGCGCCGTGCGGAGGCGTTGTGCGCGACGAGCGCCGCGGCGTCGTCGGTCATGCGGTGTCCTCGGTCGTGCGGCGTCCCGGAGGGAGCAGGGGCACCCGCTCGACCTTCTGACCGGCGACGAGCGCCGGCGTGCTCGGCCGGCGTGCGATGGGCGCGCTCCCACGGGAATCGGGAGAGCAACGCCGAGGCGGTGAGGCACGGCGGGGGGCGTGGAATGGGGGGGCCCGGCGCGGGTGAGCGCGGAACCGGGGCGGAGGACGGGAGAGCCGGAGCGGAGGAGCGGATCCCCTGGCCGGCGGGCACATCCCCCGGCCCGGAGGGCGAACGCCCCGCGGAGGAGAAGGCCCGGGAGGCGGCGGGGGACCGCGGCGAGGTGGGGGATGAGTCCGGCGAGGTGGGGGATGAGTCCGGCGAGGTGGGGGATGTGTACGAGCGGAGCCCTGGTAACAGTTCTGACCGGGAGCAGCGGTGACACTTCCTTGAGCTACGGGCCCCTGCTCCGGGAGGACTGGGAACAGGGGCCGGATCCTCGTCGACGCGACACGCTCACCGCGCTCTCTCGGACCGCCAGGATCTATACACGAACCGCTTCCCGCGGTCTCGGTACACGCGAGCCTCTCCTCACGTTCCGGCGTGAGTGCGCGCAGGTCACCGTGCCTTGGCGAGCTGCAGCTCCTTGTTCTTCAAGGTGACCTGCGCGAGCAGAACCGGCCCGTAGTACAGCTCCCAGACGTCGTCGGCGATCGGAAGCAGCCCCACGGGTTCGTTGGCGATCAGCTTGGAAACGAAGGTGTTCGCGCCACCGAACTGAAGCCGACCCATGTCCCCCACGCGTCGCACGGCCATCGTGTCCGGATACTCCGGCGAGGAGGGCTTGCTCGGCATCGTCCGCCGCGACGGCGTGTAGCGCGAAGCCGGCGTCCTCTGGCCGAGCGCCTCGTGAGGCCGCTGGTCATTGTACTCGTGCCGGAAGCGGTCGAAGACGCGCTGCTGCGCCGCGAGCGTGGCTTCGGGCGGCGATGTCGCCTCCGCCTTCAGCGTCTTGTGCATGCGCTCGTGCCGGCCGTTCTGCTGCGGTTTGCCGGGCTCAATGCGCTCGGGAACCACGCCGAGCTTGATCCAGCTCACCGACAGCGCCGAGAGCCCTCCAATGCCCTGCGTGGCGAACGGCGGGCCGTTATCGGAGCGGATACGATTCGGCAGCCCAAACTCGCGGAACGCGCGCTCGAAGTGCGGCCGCACCGAGGCCTCGTCCGGCTTCGCTACGCCCTCGCATTTGAGCAAGTACCGCGACGCCTGGTCCGTCAACGTCAGCGGGTGGCACCGGGTCTTGTCGCCAAGCGCGAAATGCCCCTTGAAATCGGCGCACCATGTGTCATTAGGCTGCTCCGCTGGAGCCAGCGTCGACGGCATCGCTGACGTCGGCATCACCACGCGGCGCCGCCGGGGCCGGATCAGCCCGTGTTTCTTGAGCAGCTCGCCGATGGTGCTCGTCGCCGGCAGCCCCTCAAGGCCCATGCTCTCCAGCCGGGCGCGCAGCTTCTTCGGACCCCAGGTGGGTCGCTCCTTCCGCAGCTCGACCAGCGCGTTGACGATCGCCGCTGGCGTCGCATGCGGGAACGTGTGCGCCACGGGCCGCCGCTCCTCCAGACCACGAGGTCCGGCTTGCTCGTAACGCTCCACCCACTTGTACCCCGTCTTCCGGCTGATGCCGAACCGTCGGCACAGCTCCGCGAACGTCTCGTCCGACTCGTTGACCTGCGCGATGAACTGAAGCCTCTCGTCCACTGAACATGTCTCTTTCCAGGGCACCAGCGATCCTCCGTCGCCGACCCTCTACGACATGTGTCACCCAGGCTCCCGGTCCGTCCGGGTGCTACCCAGGCTCCCGGTCTGAACCGTTACCCAGGCCACCGGTCCGTACCATGAGTCCGGCGAGGCGGGGATGAGGTCGGGCGAGGCGGGGATGAGGTCGGGCGAGGTGGGGGATGCGCGAGCGGAGGCGGGGACGATGTGGTCCGAGGTGCAGGGCGAGCGCAGCCCGCCGGCGAGGGGGCGCAGGAGGTCGCATGGCGAGCGGCGGAGGCAAAGGAGAGGGCGGCAAGATCCCAGCGGAGAACGGAAGGGGCTGGGCAAGGAGAGGCGGAGGCATGTAGAAGGAGGAGGGCGGACCCGCCGCGAGCGGTGGAGTGACGCGAAAATCCCGGGGGGCGCTCGCAGAGCAGGTAGGTGTTTGAAATAATGTAGGAATTCGAGATGACGCGAGGGGTCGCGGGGTGCCCCCGGTCGCCGGAGCGGGGGGCGAAACGGGAACCTCTCGCAAACCGGGTTGTAAGTGTGCGAAATGTCTCGTAGGCTGCGAGACCTCTCTCCGCCGCTGAAAGGCGGCGGCCCCATTGAAGTTGGACAAGAACCGCGGGGCCAAGACGGGTAAGGTTGGCCTCTCCGCCGCTGAAAGGCGGCGGCCCCATTGAAGTAGAATCTTGCGCAGGTCGTCCGAGATGACGTGATTTGGGCTCTCCGCCGCTGAAAGGCGGCGGCCCCATTGAAGTTGCCTGATCCAGCAGGCGCCCGCGGGCGCGCACATCCTCTCCGCCGCTGAAAGGCGGCGGCCCCATTGAAGTACCGAAAGCGGCGAATCCCGGATCGACAGGGAGAGACCTCTCCGCCGCTGAAAGGCGGCGGCCCCATTGAAGTCGGACGAAGCGCCCGGTCGAGGCGTTGAACAGCGCGCTCTCCGCCGCTGAAAGGCGGCGGCCCCATTGAAGTATCGCTTGTAAAACGCCCCGAATCGACGCGCTTTCCCTCTCCGCCGCTGAAAGGCGGCGGCCCCATTGAAGTGATGGCCGCGCGGCCGCGCCACGCCTCCGGGATGCCCTCTCCGCCGCTGAAAGGCGGCGGCCCCATTGAAGTGTCATCGTCCACGTCACGCCACGGCTACCGAACCGCACCCTCTCCGCCGCTGAAAGGCGGCGGCCCCATTGAAGTGGTCTTTCGATCTCGATGGCGATACCCTCCAGATGGAGCTCTCCGCCGCTGAAAGGCGGCGGCCCCATTGAAGTTAAAAGTTGAGACGGGCCTCGAAGAGCCCGTTTCGGGAGCTCTCCGCCGCTGAAAGGCGGCGGCCCCATTGAAGTCCCATCTCTTCCTCCTATCGCGCATCGGCGCGCGCTCCCGCTCTCCGCCGCTGAAAGGCGGCGGCCCCATTGAAGAGATGCGGATGACGGCCACTGCTCCGCGCCGGTCGAACTCTCCGCCGCTGAAAGGCGGCGGCCCCATTGAAGATCGAGCGGCCGCGCCCACCCGCCCATGCGGCCAGCTCTCCGCCGCTGAAAGGCGGCGGCCCCATTGAAGCAAGATCTCGATAAACTCATCGTCGGCACCTCCGCTACTCTCCGCCGCTGAAAGGCGGCGGCCCCATTGAAGCCTTCGTCGCAGCGCGACGCGCCACCGACTCCGCCACTCTCCGCCGCTGAAAGGCGGCGGCCCCATTGAAGCTAGCGATTCTTAGAGCGCCTAACAAAACCCGGCCTGGATATGGCAGAGGCAGATCAGGCACACGGCGAGCTGGAGGAACGCTCGGTGAATATCGGCACGGCGTTCATACCGCACAGTCAAGCGCCGAAAGCGGCGGAGCCATGCGATCGTCCGTTCGACGACCCAGCGGTAACGGCCGAGCTTCTCCGACGACTCGATGCCCTTGCGAGCGATGCGGGGCACGATGTGGCGCAGATGGCAAGCCAAGCGCAGGGCCGGGTCGTCGTAGGCCTTATCGGCGTGCAGTTTCTTGGGGCGGCGCCGCGGTCGGCCGCAAGGCCGCGCGATCGTCGGTACCGCATCCACCATAGGCGTGAACATCTTCGAGTCATGGACGTTCGCCGGCGTCATCTCGACGGCGAGCGGGATACCATTCTGATCGACCAAAATGTGATATTTCGTGCCCGGCCGGCCGCGATCTGTGGGGTTCGGGCCAGTCTCTTCACCCCCCTTTTTGCCGGAACCAGCGAGGCATCCAGCGCAGCACGCTCCCAGTTGATCTTGTCGGCCCCGCCGAGCTCATCCAGCAATGCCTTGTGGAGCTGACCCCAGACGCCAGCCTGCTGCCAGTCGCGCAACCGGCGCCAGCACGTCATGCCGCTGCAGCCGAGCTCTTGCGGGAGATATTCCCAAGGAATCCCCGTTTTCAGCACGAACAAGATCCCCGTCAGGGCGATTCGATCAGGCGTGCGCGGCCGGCCGCCCTGCGGCTTCGGCTCCGCCTTCGGCAATAGAGGTTCGATTCGCTCCCAGAGTTCGTCCGGCACCAACAGCTTGCCCACGCGTGCAATCTAATGCGCGTACCGTTTGTCTCAAGCGAGCGGGCGCTCGAGCGAGGTCGGCGGGCTATTGTTAGGCGCTGTTATTCGTTGCATGTTGCCTCCCAGAACTCTCCGCCGCTGAAAGGCGGCGGCCCCATTGAAGCGTTGTCATGCTCCCTCTCAGAGCGCCTTCACGCTCTTCTCTCCGCCGCTGAAAGCCGGCGGCCCCATTGAAGCGTTGATCTCGATGAACCGGGCGATATTGATTCCTGGCGGCCTCTCCGCCGCTGAAAGGCGGCGGCCCCATTGAAGCCAGAACAGCTTCGTCGCCGAGCCCACCGGGGACGGGCTCTCCGCCGCTGAAAGGCGGCGGCCCCATTGAAGCCTCCAGGCGGGTTGCCACCCCATAGCGAACTGCCGCTCTCTCCGCCGCTGAAAGGCGGCGGCCCCATTGAAGCTTCTCGCTGCTCTTGCTGTTGCTCACGCCGCCAGGCCTCTCCGCCGCTGAAAGGCGGCGGCCCCATTGAAGCAGAAAGCGCGCTTATGTTGTGCTGCTTAAGGCCGCTCTCTCCGCCGCTGAAAGGCGGCGGCCCCATTGAAGCTCGGAGGCATCAAACACGCGGATCTGTCCGCCTCGACCCTCTCCGCCGCTGAAAGGCGGCGGCCCCATTGAAGCATCATCGACAAGACCACGGCGCAGGTCGCGATCATCGTCTCTCCGCCGCTGAAAGGCGGCGGCCCCATTGAAGCTCCGTGGACACCTGGATCAGTCTGCCGCTGTCGCGCAGCTCTCCGCCGCTGAAAGGCGGCGGCCCCATTGAAGCCGGTCGAGTTCACGTTCCGCGAGGACAGCGACCTCTACTCTCCGCCGCTGAAAGGCGGCGGCCCCATTGAAGCTAGTCATAACGCCGCCCTAACCCTCACGTCCACCCGCTCTCTCCGCCGCTGAAAGGCGGCGGCCCCATTGAAGCGCTGCGACTTCACCCTGTGTGCGTTCGACGCGTCGAACTCTCCGCCGCTGAAAGGCGGCGGCCCCATTGAAGCAACGCGCCGTCCTGCTCCACCCCGCACGAGATGTGCTCTCTCCGCCGCTGAAAGGCGGCGGCCCCATTGAAGCGATCGGCAGAGCTTCAACCGCTGGCTCGACGAGAGCCTCTCCGCCGCTGAAAGGCGGCGGCCCCATTGAAGCTACGGAGCGTCGATCCGCCAGCACGCGAACCGTCGATCTCTCCGCCGCTGAAAGGCGGCGGCCCCATTGAAGCGACATCATCCGCGACCGCTGGCTGGATGGCCTGGGTATCTCTCCGCCGCTGAAAGGCGGCGGCCCCATTGAAGCGCTAGGCCTTCTGGCGTCAGAGGCGTGACCAGCTCCTCTCCGCCGCTGAAAGGCGGCGGCCCCATTGAAGCCCCACCGATGGCGTCGCATCGGCGAGCTGTGCCAGCTCTCCGCCGCTGAAAGGCGGCGGCCCCATTGAAGCGTCGAGCCACGCGAGCGGCCCGTAGTTGCCATCGCCGTCTCTCCGCCGCTGAAAGGCGGCGGCCCCATTGAAGCAGCAACGCCGGATCAGTCACCGGCACCGCGGAGGGCTTGGCTCTCCGCCGCTGAAAGGCGGCGGCCCCATTGAAGCTGCCATGCTTGCGCTCGTCCCGCCTGGACAGAGCGCCTCTCCGCCGCTGAAAGGCGGCGGCCCCATTGAAGCGTTCACCGCGGCGGGCGGCTTGACTCTGGGAAACGCTCTCCGCCGCTGAAAGGCGGCGGCCCCATTGAAGCAGCCACTCCTCTTTCAGGACGAACATCTCCCCGCAGCTCTCCGCCGCTGAAAGGCGGCGGCCCCATTGAAGCCTCTCCCGTCGCCCACGCGCCGGCGCCGATGCCGAGCACTCTCCGCCGCTGAAAGGCGGCGGCCCCATTGAAGCTCCGGCGGCCGCTCCCCGGGTGGCGTCCACCCGAGATCTCTCCGCCGCTGAAAGGCGGCGGCCCCATTGAAGCGTCGAGCGGCACCACTACAGTGCGAGCTACCCAGCTCTCCGCCGCTGAAAGGCGGCGGCCCCATTGAAGCATGGCTCTGTCAGTCGCCCTGATCTGGCCCGACAGGGCGCTCTCCGCCGCTGAAAGGCGGCGGCCCCATTGAAGCCACGCTATAGCAGAACCGCATCGAGAAGCACACCGCGCTCTCCGCCGCTGAAAGGCGGCGGCCCCATTGAAGCTTGCAGCGCACGCCGCCCCGCGGGGCGTGCGTCGCGTCTCTCCGCCGCTGAAAGGCGGCGGCCCCATTGAAGCGTACACATGGAAGCCGTAGATCAGGCCCGCGCCTACCACTCTCCGCCGCCTGACAGATCCCCTCATTTTATACGGCAAATTCGTCGATTCCCGCGCCGCTGGCACACCGCTTCCACTGAGCACCAATGTGGGACAGTTGTTTGCATGGGCCCACGAGGCTCAGGTGTTTCGGGTGAGCCTACGACGAATACGTGAGAATCTGCGGTCGCTGGCCGGAATAGTATCAGTATGAGGCAATCGGCGGGCGTCGACGCGTGCACGGAAGGCAAGGCGAAGGGGAACTTGACGACGACGCGCTCGGAGGAGCGGTCGCATT
This sequence comes from Sorangium sp. So ce1036, assembly GCF_051369805.1. Classification (NCBI taxonomy): domain Bacteria; kingdom Pseudomonadati; phylum Myxococcota; order Polyangiales; family Polyangiaceae; genus Sorangium; species Sorangium sp. So ce1036. Next base: position 8,063,756 of record NZ_JBBMOX010000001.1, on the reverse strand, counting down.
CGATGAGGGCTCGCAGGCAACTCGAGCGCGTAGGGCTCAGCGCGAGTAGCATCGAGCGGTTCCTTCACGCCGCTGTGAAAGTCGACCTGCACGTCAAGACCGTGCTGTCCTTGTCGCTGGCAACCCTGGGCGTTCTGCACTCGGTCTCCCTTTGCATTCACGTGATCGGGCGAGGGATGGCGTGGGCAAGAGACGGTAGCCCCAAGCACGCGACCAAACAAGTTGATCGCCTGCTGAGTAACAACAATGTGTCCCCATGGCTTCTGTTCGACGCTCGGGTCCGCTTCGTGGTGGGGCCGCGAGAGGAGCTGCTGGTCGCTCTCGACTGGACGGAGTTTGATGTCGATGACCACGCCACGTTGGCGTTGTACTTGATCACTCGTCACGGGCGAGCAACGCCGCTTATTTGGAGGACGGTCAAGAAGTCGTCGTTGGCTGGCAAGCGCAACGCCTATGAAGACGAGGTCATTGAGCGGCTGCACGAGATTCTTCCGAAAGCAACTCGAGTAACACTCCTCGCGGACCGGGGCTTCGGCGACCAGGAGCGGTACGCACATCTCGGCAATCTGGGCTGGGACTACATCATTCGGTTCCGTGAGTGCATCATCGTCACCGATGCTGATGACACTGCGCGTCCTGCAGGCGAATGGCTCACATCTACCGGACGGGCAAAGATGCTGAAGAACGTCCGGGTCACGCAGGACAAGACGGCCATCGCGGCGGTCGTGCTCGTTCACGACAAGCGGATGAAGGAGCCATGGTGCCTCGCAACCAGCCGTGCCGACCTGACGGCGAGCCAGGTGACCAAGCTCTACGGCCGTCGCTTCTGCATCGAGGAGACGTTCCGCGACGTCAAGAACGTTCATTTTGGCATGGGTCTCTCCGCCACACATATTGGCGACACTGCCCGACGCGACCGACTTCTGCTTATAGCTGCCTTTGCGCACGTGCTCTTGACGCTCCTTGGGGAGGCAGGAGAACGGGCCGGCCTCGATCGCCTCCTGAAGACCAATACCGTGAAGCATCGAACCTTGTCGCTCTATAACCAGGGATGCTACTGGTACACAGCCATTCCCAACATGCGGGAAGAGCGGCTTGTTCAACTCATGACAGCGTACGGCGAGGTGCTCCGTGAGCACGCCGTAACCCGTGAAATTCTTGGGACTATATGAGGGGATGCATCAGCTCCGCCGCTGAAAGGCGGCGGCCCCATTGAAGCAAGGCGAGGAGCAGCGAGCGGGAGCGCGGCGGCACGCTCTCCGCCGCTGAAAGGCGGCGGCCCCATTGAAGCTGGAGGCGGCCTCCTCCAGGGCGCGCGCCGAGGCGCCCTGACAGATCCCCTCATTTTATACGGCAAATTCGTCGATTCCCGCGCCGCTGGCACACCGCTTCCACTGAGCACCAATGTGGGACAGTTGTTTGCATGGGCCCACGAGGCTCAGGTGTTTCGGGTGAGCCTACGACGAATACGTGAGAATCTGCGGTCGCTGGCCGGAATAGTATCAGTATGAGGCAATCGGCGGGCGTCGACGCGTGCACGGAAGGCAAGGCGAAGGGGAACTTGACGACGACGCGCTCGGAGGAGCGGTCGCATTCGATGAGGGCTCGCAGGCAACTCGAGCGCGTAGGGCTCAGCGCGAGTAGCATCGAGCGGTTCCTTCACGCCGCTGTGAAAGTCGACCTGCACGTCAAGACCGTGCTGTCCTTGTCGCTGGCAACCCTGGGCGTTCTGCACTCGGTCTCCCTTTGCATTCACGTGATCGGGCGAGGGATGGCGTGGGCAAGAGACGGTAGCCCCAAGCACGCGACCAAACAAGTTGATCGCCTGCTGAGTAACAACAATGTGTCCCCATGGCTTCTGTTCGACGCTTGGGTCCGCTTCGTGGTGGGGCCGCGAGAGGAGCTGCTGGTCGCTCTCGACTGGACGGAGTTTGATGTCGATGACCACGCCACGTTGGCGTTGTACTTGATCACTCGTCACGGGCGAGCAACGCCGCTTATTTGGAGGACGGTCAAGAAGTCGTCGTTGGCTGGCAAGCGCAACGCCTATGAAGACGAGGTCATTGAGCGGCTGCACGAGATTCTTCCGAAAGCAACTCGAGTAACACTCCTCGCGGACCGGGGCTTCGGCGACCAGGAGCGGTACGCACATCTCGGCAATCTGGGCTGGGACTACATCATTCGGTTCCGTGAGTGCATCATCGTCACCGATGCTGATGACACTGCGCGTCCTGCAGGCGAATGGCTCACATCTACCGGACGGGCAAAGATGCTGAAGAACGTCCGGGTCACGCAGGACAAGACGGCCATCGCGGCGGTCGTGCTCGTTCACGACAAGCGGATGAAGGAGCCATGGTGCCTCGCAACCAGCCGTGCCGACCTGACGGCGAGCCAGGTGACCAAGCTCTACGGCCGTCGCCTCTGCATCGAGGAGACGTTCCGCGACGTCAAGAACGTTCATTTTGGCATGGGTCTCTCCGCCACACATATTGGCGACACTGCCCGACGCGACCGACTTCTGCTTATAGCTGCCTTTGCGCACGTGCTCCTGACGCTCCTTGGGGAGGCAGGAGAACGGGCCGGCCTCGATCGCCTCCTGAAGACCAATACCGTGAAGCATCGAACCTTGTCGCTCTATAACCAGGGATGCTACTGGTACACAGCCATTCCCAACATGCGGGAAGAGCGGCTTGTTCAACTCATGACAGCGTACGGCGAGGTGCTCCGTGAGCACGCCGTAACCCGTGAAATTCTTGGGACTATATGAGGGGATGCATCAGGAGGCGCCCTCTCCGCCGCTGAAAGGCGGCGGCCCCATTGAAGCGGACCGACAAGCGTCCGGCCTTGCGCGAGATGCTCGCTCTCCGCCGCTGAAAGGCGGCGGCCCCATTGAAGCACCTCGAACTCCTCTACAGCTTCCTCCGTGATCCCCTCTCCGCCGCTGAAAGGCGGCGGCCCCCAGGGCGGGCGCATCAAAACTAACATAAAAACAATGACTTAAACTCGCTCGTGGCCGGCTGGTCGGGGCTGGCGGCCGAACACAGCGACATGTCGTGTGGCAGATCTCGGGGCATGGCACCGTTCATCGAGCACTTCGCATCGCTGCCCGACCCGCGCGTCGTCGGGCGATCTGACCACAAACTGCTGGACATCATTGCCATCGCTATCCTCGGCACGATCTGCGGGGCGGAGGGCTGGGACGACTTCGCCGACTTCGGTGAGTGCAAGCATGGCTGGCTGAAGACGTTTCTGGACCTGCCGGCAGGCATCCCGAGCGCTGATACGTTCCGTCGGGTCCTGAGCGCGCTCGACCCCGAGGCGTTCAGCGCTTGCTTCGTGGCCTGGATGCAGGCGCTGGTCGGCTCGCCCGACGGTAAGCTGGTGGCGATCGATGGCAAGACGGCTCGCCGATCGTTCGACCGTGCCGCCGAGCGCTCGCCGCTGCACCTGGTCAGCGCCTGGGTTCAGCAGAACAGCCTGACGCTCGGTCAGGTGGCGACCGACCCCGAGTCGAACGAGATCACGGCCATCCCGAAACTGCTCGGCATGCTGAATCTTCGAGGTGCCACGGTGACCATCGACGCCATGGGAACCCAGAAGGAAATTGCCCAGGGAATTGTCGACAGGGGAGCCGCCTATCTGCTCGCTCTCAAAGCGAATCAGACCAAGCTCTATGAGCAAGTCGCTCAGATCTTCTCCGAGGCCGGCACCGGCTTCTTTTCGCTTGTAAAGCACACGGTGCACGAGACGGTCGAAGAGGGACACGGGAGGCGTGAGCGGCGGCGCGTCTGGACCACGACGGACCTGAGCCGGATCACGGAGGCACCGAAGTGGCCGGGCCTGCGGAGCATCACGATGGTCGAACGGGAACGCCAGGCCGGCCCCGGCGGTGAGCTCACGTCCGAGAGGCACTATTTCATCAGCTCGAGCGCACGCACTGGAGCCAAAGCGATGGCATCGTTGATTCGTGCGCACTGGTCGATCGAAAATCGATGCCATTGGGTGCTCGATGTCGCATTCCGCGAGGATGAAAGCCGCGTTCGAGCCGGGCAGGAGAACATCGGGCTGCTGCGCAAGATTGCTCTCAATCTCCTGAAGCAAGACCAGACCACCAAGCGTGGGATTGCCGCAAAACGAAAGAAAGCTGGATGGAACCACGACTACCTGCTGCGCGTCCTCTCCGGAACCATTCCTCCAGGTTAGACGCGCCCGCCCTGCGGCGGCCCCATTGAAGCCAGATCAAGCCAGCCGACAAGCCGCCGTCCCGCGCCCTCTCCGCCGCTGAAAGGCGGCGGCCCCATTGAAGCAACGAGGGCACAAGCGCGAGGCCGGCCGATGCGCCGCTCTCCGCCGCTGAAAGGCGGCGGCCCCATTGAAGCAAAGTGGACCACTGCCGGACCTCCCCGAGGCCGAGGCCTCTCCGCCGCTGAAAGGCGGCGGCCCCATTGAAGCACCTTCGACGGCGTGACACGCCCGCTCGTGCGGTGGGCTCTCCGCCGCTGAAAGGCGGCGGCCCCATTGAAGCAAAGTCATCCGGTCGGTTGCGTGTGTCGTGTCGTACCTCTCCGCCGCTGAAAGGCGGCGGCCCCATTGAAGCGCCCAGGTGCTCGAGGAGCAGCTCATGGACGGTGTGGAGCTCTCCGCCGCTGAAAGGCGGCGGCCCCATTGAAGCGTAAACGAGACACCGCACCTGATGAATGGTCTCATGATCTCTCCGCCGCTGAAAGGCGGCGGCCCCATTGAAGCGTCGCGCTCTGGCGCGGCACTCCAGCCTTCAACAGCTCTCCGCCGCTGAAAGGCGGCGGCCCCATTGAAGCGTAAACTCCTCGCTCCCGCGCATGCGGGAGTTGACGTCACTCTCCGCCGCTGAAAGGCGGCGGCCCCATTGAAGCTTTTGCCAGAACACGCGGCGCGCCTGCAATTCACCCTCTCCGCCGCTGAAAGGCGGCGGCCCCATTGAAGCCCCGTGGCTTCCTCGAACGCGGACATGCGCGCCGGGCTCTCCGCCGCTGAAAGGCGGCGGCCCCATTGAAGCGCGGCCTCCACGGAGGCGTACCACGTATCGGCCCACTCGCTCTCCGCCTGAGCATAACCACGAGAATTGAGGGGCTCTTGCGCACGGAGCTTGAGGGACGCGGAGCGTCAAGCGGGTAGCTTGCGCGTCAGAAGGGGATGCCGTCATCGTCGGGTTGTTCGAGGACGCGGTGGACGGCCGAGCGGTAGGAGCGGATGGCGCCGCGGAGCGAGCGGATCTGGACGAGCAGATGGCGTGCCGCGCACAGCGTAGGCGGCTCCGTCGGCTCGGCGAGCGTGTCGAGGGTCGGGTGCTCGAGCCGGAGCGCGGTGGAGACGGCATCGAGCGCAGCGGAGAGCAGCCGCAGCTCCAGGAGCTCGCGCGCGGCGTAGAGCCTGCGGCGGACCGAGGGGCTCATCGCTTCTTCGTCGATGCTTTCGGGCGCTGGGGCGGAGAGAAGACCTCGAGGTAGAGCTTCTCGTCGAGCCGTGGCAGGCCGCGGTCGGCGCCGGCGGCGAGCAGCTCGTCGCAGAGGTTCATCAGGATGCGGTAGTTGCCAGCGGCGTGATCGACGAGGGTGGCCTTCAGCTCCGGGGTCATCAAGGCGAGGTTGCCGGCGGCCTCGAGGAGATGGTCGAGACAGGCGGTGAGATCGTCGCGGGAGGCGTAATCGAGGTGGAGGCGGCGGCGGATGCGGCTGCCGAGGGGCAAGAGCTCGGGGGTACGCAGCCGCTCGGGCAGGCGGCCGTCGCCGGCGAAGATGACGCAGAGCAGCTGGCGAGCGTCGAAGTCCTTGCTGGCGAGGATGCGCAGCTCGCAGAGCACCTGAGTGAGCGCCTCCTGCGCCTCATCGAGGATGAGCACGGGGCGGCTGCGCGTCGTGCTGATGTGCTCGCTCCAGCGCGTCCGCAGCGCCTTGAAGCCGCCCCAGCGGTTATGGGCGCTCAGGGGCACGCCGAAGAGCTCGCCGAGCTCACGATAGAAGTCGGGCACGCGGCTCTGCGGGTGCTCGATGGTCCCGACCGTCACGTCAGGCAAGGTGCCGAGGTGCTCACGCACGAGCCTGAGCGCGACGCTCTTGCCGGTGCCGGGGTCGCCGGTGACGAGCGCGAAGCCGCCGTCGGTGACGCCGCTCTCGACGCGCCGCAGGAAGGTGTGGACCTGTGGCGTGACGTGGAGCGCCTCGACGGGGAGGTCGGGTCGGAAGGGGTTGAAGATGAGACTGTAGAGGGACAGAATCTTCGAGGTCATGAGAGGGCCTCCTCCGTCGATTCAAGACAAGGATCTTGGTTCGCTGGGTCGAGCGCGGCGCCATCCTCGGGAGCGCCGTCCTGCCCGCCGTCGTCGAGCGCCAGGTACGCAGGCGGCAACCCGGTGGCGGCGTACTCGGCCATCAGCGCCTTGAGGTGCGGCGCGATCCCGGAGCGCCGCGGCGCCGGCGCGGGCTCGGAGAGCGCGCGGCGCGCGCGATCGGCGTTCTTGACCTTGTCGAGCGGCCGGAGCGTGGTGAGGTGAGCGCCGGTGCGCGGGTCGACCAGATCGACATGGCTGAGGTCCCAGCGCGCCACGCGAAGGCGGAGCCGGTTCAGGGTGCGATAGGCAGAGGGGACCTCGTAGCGCACGCCGCACGCCGTCACGGTCCCATCGCTTTTGCGCTGGGTACGCGTGATCTCCATGCGAAAGGCGCGGCGCAGCTCCTCGGAGCCAGGGCTGGGCCGGCCGACGTCGGGACCGCGAAGGTAGCGTTCCAGCGGCGCCTCCTTGAGCTCGCTATGGACAGCGCGGTGGTACTCCTGCTCGATCCATGCCTGGGTGGCCTGGTTGAGCAGGCTGAGGGTCAACCCCTCGACGCCCTCGAGCATGGCGAGCAGGCGCTTTTCGATCGGGCCCCAGAAGGACTCTTGTTTGCCGTTCTGGGCGGGCGTGCGGGGCATCGTGTTGAAGTTGACGATGCCGAGGCGCAAGAGCCCCTCCGTGGTCTCGGCGGCGACCATCTGCGAGCCGTTGTCGTCGAGCAGGGCGCGCGGCAGTCCTCGCTTCTGGATCCCCTGCGAGAGCGCATGCACCAGGGCTTGCGTGTTCTCCTTGTAGTACCACTGCCCGTGGCAGCAGACCCGCGAGGCATCGTCGAGTACGCCGAGCATGACCGGCTTCACCCACGCGCCGGACGGGTGGAGCACCTTGAGCGAGCCCTTGTGGAAGTCGAGGTGCCACAGCCCGTTGACATGCTCGACCTCGAAGGACCTGACCTCGCGGGGCACGTAGCCCTCGCCCCGGGCGATACGGGTCTGCCGCTTCTTCTTCGTCAGGCCCTGGTCCTTCATGAAGCGGCAGATCGTCGCGTAACCGGGGAGCTTCCCGAGCGATGGATCCTGCTTCGCGCTCGCACAGAGGTTGTCATAGTGGAGCTGGTAACTCCAGGTCTCGTGCTCGGCGTGCTGCTTGCCGAGCGCGGCGGCGAGAGCCGGCGTGACGCTCGGATGGGTGCCGGCGTGCTTGGGCACCTTGCGTGCGAGCGCCCGAAACGGGTCGAGCTCGCTGCGCGCGGCGTAGTACCACCGCTCGATCGTCTTGGCGGAGAAACAGACCGTCTCGCCGGTCGTCGGGTGATGCCAGGGGCGGCCGGAGAGCTCGGCGATGGTCTCGCCGAGCCGCCCCCGCACCGCCGGCGAGGCGAGCAGCGGTCCGATGATCGAAAGGCGCAGACGTGCCCATCGCACGCGCGCTGGCGTGTCTTCGTGGCTCATGGGTCCTCTCCGCGGGCAGGGTCATCTGTCCGTGCGCCGCGAGGGAAACCCTACGCCAACCTGCGAATCCCTTCATTTTACATCTTCTGCGTGCCCCTCATCAGGCCCCAGCGCTCCTCAGAAATCGTGCGCCGTCAGCGACAGACCCCGTGCTCAGCGGCGCCAGCAGCTTGAGCAGCGCCGTGACCTGCTCGACGGCGCTGCCGGTCAGCCGCTCGAGCAGCGAGCAGGGCAGTCTCGCCGCGTCCACGGGCGAGGCGAGCAGCCCGCGCAACGCCACGAACAGGCCCGTGACCGGCAACTCCGTCTGCCACCACCTCGACCACCGCCCGAGCGTCCGCGCCGGGACCTGCGTCGCCGGGGTCCGTCTCGGCGAGGCCTGCGCCGGCGCGACCTCTGCCGGCGGCACGTCTGCCGGCGGGACCTGCGCCGGCGGACACGCCGTCGTGCGCCGCAAAAGCGCGCTCGCGCTCGCGACGATGACGACCGCGCCGAGGTAGACGCGCCGGCCCAGAAAGACGACCGACGGCGGCGTGCGCCGCCGCCGGCACCCCTCCCGGCGGCAGCAGTAGCTGATCCTTCGCACCGGCGGCTCCGCGGTCGCCGCGATGAAGCAATCGCCGCGGGGCTTGCGGTCATAGTCGCTACGATCCAGCGGGCCGCCGCACCGCGGGCACCCCGCCCGCGCCACCTGCCGCGCGATCTCCTGGTCGATCTCCTGGAGGCATGAGAAAAATTTGTCCCCGAGGACAAAGGCGAGCCAGCATGCATCCTCTCCGGTCTTCCACACCCGGAGCGGGCCCTCTCGGACGACTTATGGCAAGTTTTCTGAGGGGGCTTCGTCTTTTGTTCCTCGGCAAACCTGATCGGAATCGAGCGAACGCCCCTCCATCTTGAAGGCGCTGCTCAGCCGCTGAAAGGCGGCGGCCCCATTGAAGCCTTCTCGACGAGCGCCTCGACAGCGCGTCGCTGCTCCGCTCTCCGCCGCTGAAAGGCGGCGGCCCCATTGAAGCTCGTCGGTGTGCACGTCCTCGTCGGTACCAAGCACCTCCCTCTCCGCCGCTGAAAGGCGGCGGCCCCATTGAAGCCACCGGTTCTCGAAGTTCGCGGCGGCCGGCGCCCTGTCGCCTCTCCGCCGCTGAAAGGCGGCGGCCCCATTGAAGCTCCTCCCCGAGGCTCCTAGACTCGAACCCACCGTCGGCCTCTCCGCCGCTGAAAGGCGGCGGCCCCATTGAAGCACATGCTCATGGACAGCAGCGGCGCCTTCATGCACCCCTCTCCGCCGCTGAAAGGCGGCGGCCCCATTGAATCACCTTCAATGCGGTGGTCGATGAAGACGGGCCGGACCCGCACCGACCCGCCTGCCACGAGCCCGGGCGGCAGCGGCCCGACACCCGCTTGATCGGTTGCGCGAGGCCGGTCGACAGCGCCGCCGCCTCCGCTCGATCAGTGTCGTCCTGAACGCCCGCGCGTACGGGCGATAGATGCCGGCGGTCGCGAGGGAATTGCCCTCAGGGCGTACTCGCTGCCGAGGAGGAGCAGCGTGCCCACGGCAGCGCTGGTGAGGTCGCTGGCGAGGCCGACGGGCTCGTTGCGCTCCTCGCTGGACGCGGCGCCCCACGTCGAGCGGCGCTGGGAGCAGATAGGTCGGGAGCGAGGCGACGCTGGCGGCGGCGCTGCCACCTCGCCGCCCGGCCCCCCGAACGCCCGGTCAGGCGCCGCCGCGCCCCCCCTGCGCTGCGGCTCCCGTGGTCCACGCCAGCACGCACAGGCAGGCGCGCGGCGCGGCGCGCCTACGGTGTCTTGGCCGCGGGCGGCTTGGCCTGCGGCTGCGCGGGCGCCGCGGGCGCCGCAGCCTTGTCGGCCTGCTGCGCAGGCCCCGCCGGCGCCGCCGCCTTGCCGGCCTGCTGCGCGGGCGCCGCGGGTGCGGCGGCCTTGCCCGCCTGCTGCGCGGGCGCCGCCGCCTTGCCCCGCTGGCCCGTCAGCGGCGGCCCCGCCGGCACCCCCGGCGCCTTCTGCACCGTGACCGGCCCGAGCCCCAGCGCCGTGAGCTGCTCCCCGACGGCCCCGGCGTCGCCCACCAGCACCACCCGGAGCTGCTCGGGCACCAGGTACTTCTGCGCCACCCGCTGCACGTCCGCGGGCGTGATCCGCTGGATCCTCGCCGGCCGCGTCGCGAACTCGTCGAGCGGCAGACCGTAGATCGCGAGGCCCGCCAGCGTCGACGCGGTCGCCCCCGCCGTCTCGAAGCGCGCCGGGAGCTGGCGGATGAGGTTCGCCTTCGCGTCCGCGAGCTCCTCCGGCGTGACCGGCTCCTTCCGGATCCGCTCGATCTCCGCCAGGATCTCCTTCACGGCCGGGCCCGTGTTCTCCCGCACGATGGCCCCGCCCGCCGAGAACGGCCCCGGCCCGTGGCGCATGTCGAAGCCCGAGCGCGCGCCGTACGTGTACGCGTGCTTCTCGCGCAGGTTCAGGTTGAGCCGGCTCGAGAACTGCCCGCCGAAGAGCGTGTTCATCACGAGCAGCGCGTCGTGGTCCTCCGTCGAGCGCGGCACGCCCGGCAGCGTCACCGTCACCGTCGACTGCGTGAGCCCGGGCCGGTCGACGATCACCACGCGCGGCGCGCCCGCGGCGAGCGCCGGCGGCGCGGCCGGCACCTCCGCCTTGGCCGGCGCGGGCGGCGCGCCCGCCGGGCCCTTCCAGGCGCCGAAGACCCGCTCCACCTCCTTCACCGCGTCGGCCCGGGTGATGTCCCCGGCCACCGCGATCGTCGTCAGCTCCGGCCGGAACTGCGCGGCGTGGAACTTCACCAGCGCCGCGCGCGTCACCCTCTTCAGCGCCGCCTCGGTCCCGAGCAGCGGCGCGCTGTACGGGTGGCCCTCGGGATACAGCGTCATCCCCTGCGCGATGGAGAGCAACGACGCGGGGCGGTCGTTCATCTCGGCCAGCCGCGTGATCCGGCGCGACCGCTCCCGCGCGATCTCCGCCGGGCTGAACGCCGGGTTCATGTACGCGTCGCCGAGCAGCGTCAGCAGCTCGCCGAACCGCGGCGTCACGCTCTGCCCCTGCACGCCGCCGCCGTCGAAGCCGACCCACGACGAGAAGCTCGCGCCGAGCTTGCCGAGCGCGTCGCTGAACTGCAGTGCATTGCGCGTCCTCGTGCCCTGCGCGAGCATCGCGCCCGCGAACGCCCCGACCCCCGGCGCGGCCTGGTCGGCGCCCCGGACCGTGGTCACCTCCACCGCCACGATCGGCAGCTCGTGCCGCTCCACCACGAGGACGCGGATCCCGTTCGCGAGCTTCGCCTCCTCGATCCGCGGCGGCACGAAGACCACCTCGGGCCCTGGCGGCGGCGGGGTCTTGCGGAACGCGTCCGTCGGCTCAGGGGCCGGCGCCGCGGCGGGGGGCGGCGCCGCGGGCGCCTTCGCGGGCGCCGCGGGCGGCGGCGGCGGGCTCGAGGAGCAGGCGGCGAGCGCCGCCGCGGCGAGGGAGACGGTGACGATTCGTTTCATGCGCATGGCTCAACCCCCCTTCGGCGCGGCCGCGCCGGCCGCAGGCTTCTCGATCGCGGGCTTCGCCCCCGCGGGCTCGTCGACCGCCGGCGCCGCCGCGGCCTTCCTGGCCGCGGGCGCCGGCGCCGCGGTCTGCTTCACGAGGCGCCCGGCCTTCGGGGCGCCGGGCTTCGGCGTGACGAGCGCGATCACGCGCCGGTCCCGGGGCAGCAAGCCCGCCACCGCCTTCTGCAGATCGGCGGCCGTGGCCCGCTCGTACCGGGCCACGTCCTTCGGGAAGTAGCCAGGATCGCCCGTGAGCTGGTTGTAATAGTTGATGGCGTTCGCGCGGGCCGTCACCCGCTCCATGCTGAAGACCAGGTCCGACAGGAGCTTCGCGCGCGCCCGCTCGTGCTCGTCCCTGGTCGGCGGCGCCTTGCGCAGCCGGTCGAGCTCGGCGTCGATGAGCCGGAGCGCCTGCTCGGGCGACTTGCCCTTCTTCAGCGTGGCGGTGATCTGGAAGGTGCTGGCGAGCTGGCTCGACTGCTGGCCCGCGTGGACGTCCTGCGCGATCTGGAGATCGTAGACCAGCTTCTTGTAGAGCCGGCTCGTCTTGCCCGACGCGAGGACGTTGGAGACCAGGTCGAGCTCGGCGTCGCCCGGCGCGAAGCCCGGCGGCGTCACCCAGCTCATCGTCACGCGGGGCAGCTCCACGTCCGCCTCGATCTCGAGGCGCTTCTCGGTCGCGAGATCGCCGGGGTCGGGCTTCGACACGACGGGCGGCGCCGCGCCCTTCGGGATCGGGCCGAAGTACTTCTCGACGAGCTCCTTCGTCCTCGCCCGGTCGATGTCGCCCGCGATGACGAGCGTCGCGTTGTTCGGCACGTAGAACGTCCTGAAGAAGGCCCGCACGTCCTCCATCTGCGCGGCGTCGAGGTCCTCGGGGGTGCCGATGGTGAGCAGGTGGTAGGGGTGGCCCTCCGGGAACAGCGCGGCGCGGAGGAACTGCGGCACGAGGCCGTAGGGCGCGTTCTCGTAGTTCTGCCGGCGCTCGTTCTTCACGACGCTGCGCTGGCTCGTGAACGTCTCGTCGTTGGCGTGATCGAGCAGCCACCCCATCCGGTCGCTCTCCAGCCAGAGCACGAGCGCGAGCTCGTTCGCGGGGACGGTCTCGAAGTAGTTCGTCCGGTCGGTGCTCGTGGTCCCGTTGCGGTCGCTCGCGCCGGCCCGCTCCAGGTACTTGAAGAACATGTCCTCGCCGACGTGCTTCGAGCCCTGGAACATGACGTGCTCGAACAGGTGCGCGAAGCCGTTCTTCCCCTTCGGCTCGTCCTTGGAGCCGACGTGGTACCAGAGGTTGACGGCCACGACGGGCGTGCGGCGATCCTCGTGCAGGACCACCTCGAGGCCGTTCTCCAGCGTGTACTTCTCGACCGGGATCATGACGCTCACGCTGCCCGTGGCCGGCGCCGCCGCGGCCTGCGCCGCCGCGGCGGGCGCCCCGGGCTGCGGCGCCGCGGCCGGGGGCGGCGCGGCGTAGGCGGGCAACGTCAGTCCGAGCGCGGCGACGATCGCGCTGGACAGGCACGAGAGCGCCCGGAGGCGCCTCCGTTCGGACGGATGGGTGGCTCGCATGCGCGCGGTTTTACCGCAGATCGCGCGGGGCGGAGCCAAAGTTCGCCGTGAAATGAAGCGTCGCCGCGCGCAGATCACCGCCGGCGGCGCGCGCCGTCAGTACAGGACGAAGATCCGGTACGGCCCGAAATCCACTGGAGTTCGACCACTCACGGTGACGGCGCCGAGGCTCCCTCCCGGTTGTTGCGTCTCGAGCGTGACGCTGGCCGCGTCGGGATCGTCCGCGCACCCGCTCTGCGGGGCGGAGCACCGCGGGCGCTGCGTGTGGCAGGCGTCGTCCGCGGCCCGGAGCCTCATCGGGAACTCCGACAGGCCGCACGAGGACAGCGTGACGGGGCGATCGGGGCAGAGGGGGACATAGTAGCTCTCCTCGGGGCTGCTCGCGCCGCACGGGGACGCCACGGGGATCGGCGCGCCGGTGGAGTCGCCGCGGAGCAGGCCTGTGCTCTCGATGATCCCCGCCGCGTCGCCGAGGCACGACGCGCGCTCGAGCTTGAGGCGCACCGTGCCGGTGGCCCCGGGGCGCACGGCCTTGACGACCACCGTGTAGCGCCCCGCCGGGAGCCTGGCCGCGAGGTTCGCGCCCGGCCTCGCGGCGCCGCAGGTGTCGCGCGCGCAGCGGAGCGGGACGCCGCCGCAGCCGTCGCCCTGGAGCAGCGCGAGCGCCGTGTCGAGATCGGACTCCAGCGTGCTCAGGTACACGACCTCCTCGGACGGCAGCGTGAAGCGGAAGAACACCTCGCCCCCCTCGCCCCCGCACGGCAGCGCCACGTCCGGCGCGTTCGCCGCCGTGATCTCCGCGGCGTAGTTCATCGAGCCCGTGAGCTCGCCCGGCGTCTCGCAGCGATCGGCGCCCCGGATCGGGGCGCAGCCGTCGTCCGGGATGCCGTTGCAGTTCTCGTCGGCGCCGTTGCCGCACACCTCGGTCCTCGGGGAGGCGCACGCCGGACGCGCGCAGCCGTTGTCCGCGATCCCGTCGCAGTCCTGGTCGACGAGATCCCCGCAGATCTCCGGCTCGGCCACGCACGGCGCGAACGCCGGGACGCGCACCGGCACCTCGACCACGTTGTCCGCGGTCGATCGCTCGGCGATGACGCCGATCGGGTTGACGGCGACGCGGAGGACGTAGTCCCCCTCGGGCACGTCCGTCACGTCGATCCACTGGCACGGCGTGCCGACCTCGTAGACGTCGGCCCACCCCGCGCTCAGGAAGTTGCACCCCGTGCTCCCCGGGCCCGGCGCGCCGGGCGGCGCCGGGGCGTCGGGGTCGAGCGGCGCCACGTCGAGCAGGCAGAACGCCTGCTTGTGGCCCTGCGCGACGACCTCCCCGTCCGCGCCGAGCAGCCGGTACTCGGTGAAATCCTTGAAGTGATAGTGCTGGTGGCACTGCGCGTACTCGAAGAGCGGGTTGTCGCGCTCGGGGCCGGCGTCGAGGTGGCCAGGCCCCGTGTTCTCGATGCGCCCCTCGAACTCGAGGAGGTGCCGCCGGCCGGGGCCCCCGACGCACCGCTCCAGGATCTCGCAGGCGTCCGCGGGGAACGTCCGGTAGGAGAACCGGAGCGTGTCGACGATGCGCCGCGCGCTCGGGCGCAGGTCGGGCAGCTTGCAGACGCCGTCCTCGCACGCGTGCCCGGCGGGGCAGCACGCGCCGCCGCACATCGCGCCGTCGCAGGCGGTGTAGTCGACCGGGAGGACGAGCGTGTTGTTGTCGTAGCGCGCCTCGGCGAAGGCCCTGTCCGGGTTGACGGTGATCTCGAGCGCGTAGCGCCCCGCGGGCACCCCGGTCACGTCGAGGGCGTTGCACACGGCGGTCCCGGGCTGCGCGACGTGCTCCCCGGGGGCGAGGCCCTGCGCGTCGCAGCCGAACCGGCCGCCGCGCATGGCGATGCAGCGCGCGTCGAGCGCGCCCTCGGCGAGCACCGCGTCGCCGCGCGTGAGGCGCGCGCGGAAGAAGCGCGGGACGACGTAGCTGCCCTCGCAGAAGTTCGGCGTGAACACGCCGCTCTCCGACGGCGCGCCGAGCGTGAACGACACGTCGCCCACGTTCTTCAGGGCGACGTCGAAGCGCAGGAGCATGCGCCGGCCGCTCCCGCCGACGCAGCCCTCGAGCGCCTCGCACGCGTCCGCGCCCACGTGGACCGCGGCGAACGTGACGGCCTCGGCGCCCGCGAGCGGCTCGAGCGCGAGGTCGGCCGAGACGCAGCGGCCGCGCAGGCACGCGGCCCCGGGGCTGCAGCACGCGGCGTCGCCGCAGGCGCGCGCGTCGTCGCAGGCCGCCGCGCAGCCCGAGGGCTCGCCCTCGGCGTCGATCTGGCACCGCGCGCCCCCGGGGCACACGAGGTCCGAGCCGGCGCACAGGACGTCCCCGGGGCGCCCGCCCCCTCCCGAGCCGCCCGCGCCCGAGGGGGGGCCGGCCAGCGTCCCGCAGCCGCCCGCGGCGACGGCCACGAGCCACGATCCCATCCACAGCGTCTCGGCCACGTTCTTCATGAGCACCTGATGCGGGGCGAGGGGCGCGCGCGCGCTCGCGCCCGTCGCGCGCGGGCGCCGATGCGGTTTTTTCTCGGTCCAACCGCGGAGCGTATACTCTCGCCGCCATGGCGTTCGTGGTCGTCATCACCGGTGCATCCAGCGGGATCGGTCGCTCGCTCGCGCTCGCCTGGGCGAAGCGCGGGGCGAGCGTGGTGCTGAGCGCGCGCGGGCAGGAGGCGCTCGAGCGCGTCGCCGCCGAGGTGCGCGCGGCGGGCGGCGACGCGCTCCCGGTGGCGGGGGACGTGACCGTCGAGGAGCACCGCGCGGCGCTGTGCGAGCGGGCGCTCGGCGCGTACGGCCGGCTGGACGTCCTGGTGAACAACGCCGGGCGCGGCTACTACGCGCCCACGCTGGAGATCGAGCCCGAGAAGCTCGAGGAGATCTACCGGCTCAACGTCGTCGCCCCGGTGCGGCTCGCGCAGCTCGCGATCGAGCCCCTCACGGCGGCGAAGGGCACCATCGTCATGGTCTCCTCGATCGCGGGGCTCGCGGTCGCGCCGAGGATAGGCCCGTACGCGTCGTCGAAGTTCGCGCTGGAGGCGCTCTCCATGACGCTCCGCGCCGAGCTCGCCTCGCGCGGCGTGCGCGTGCTCGTCGTGCGCCCGGGGCCGGTCGCGACGCCGTTCCACGAGCACGCGGTCGTGATCGACAACGACGTGGGGTACCGCCCGCCGGGCCACAAGGCGCAGAGCCCCGACGAGGTGGCCGGGAGGATCGTGCGCGCGGTCGACGCGGGCAGCGAGGTGCTGGAGACGAGCCTGTTCGTGAAGGCCGCGAGCCTCGCGGTCCGCGTGGCGCCCGGCCCGGCGCGCTGGTTCTCGAAGCGCATGGCGCGGCGCTCGGGGTTCTGAGCGAGCTCAGAGCGAGCGCAGGAAGGCGACGACGGCGTCGCGATCTTCCCTGGGGAGCGCCATGAAGCGCCGCTTCGGGGCCTCCGCCTCGCCGCCGTGCCACAGGATCGCCTCGACGACATCCCGCGCCCGGCCGTCGTGCAGGAGCTGGGTGTGGCCGTTCACGGCCTCGAGCAGCCCGATGCCCCACAGCGGCGGCGTTCGCCACTCGCTCGGCCCCGCCAGGTGATCGCTCGTCGACGTGTCCGCCAGCCCTTCCCCCAGGTCGTGCAGGAGCAGATCGGTGAACGGGTGGATGATCTGATCGCGCAGCTCGACGAACGGGTGATGGCTGCCCGTCTTCATCGTGGGGACATGGCAGCTCGCGCACCCTGCCTGGTTGAACAGCGCCTCGCCGCGCTGGACCGCCGGGTCCGCCGTGTCGCGGCGCGGCGGCACGCCGAGCATGCGCATGTAGGCCGAGAGCCGGTCGAGATCCTCGTCGGCGAGCTCCGGACCCGCGCCCGTGCCACCCTGGCAGCCCGCCTGCTCCTCGCCGCACTCCTCGATCGGGAACAGGCGCGTCGTCACGCCCATGTCCACCACCAGCGCGTCGGCGACCTGGTGGGGCACGCTCACCTTGCCCGCCTTCCAGCCGAAGCGCCCGAGCCGCAGCTCCCCGGAGACCGGATCCGGGATCAGGTTCGGACGGCCCGAGATGCCATCCCCGTTGCAGTCCATCCCGTCCGCGCGCTCGAGCACCGCTTCCTCCGCGATCGCCTCGAGGAGGCCCATGCCCACGACCTGGCGGGCGACGCGGACCGAGTAGCTCGTGATCGGCCCCGCGGAGAGCCCGTCGAAGCGGAACGTGGGCCTCCGCAGGACATACGGCGTGCCGTCGGGGAACTGCCCAGGCTCCTCCGTGTACGCCACGGTGGCCGTGCCCTCGCCGGGGCTCCCGCCCGGCGCCCTGTCCTGGAGCTGCCGGCCGTAGCTCGGGTGGACCGCGGGCGCGCCGTTCGCGCTCGCCCCGGCGCCGAACAGCCGCACGACGGTGGTCGCCATGGCCTCGCCGGGCTCGGGCGGGGCGCCCCGGCCGTTGTGGAGGTGGCAGCCCACGCACGCGCCCTGGTTCGAGAGCGGCCCCGCCTTGCCGGCGTGCTCGTCGAAGACGGGATTACCGCCCTCGCTGTGCTCCCCGGTGGCGAAATCCGTGTGGAACAGGCGGCGCCCCTCGAGGAATCGCTGGATCGAGCCCTGCTGGATGTTGAGCGCCATCTGCTCGTAATAGAGATGAGGCTCCTCGTAGATGTACGGGATCGTCCCGTCTCCGCCCGACAGGGCGGCCTCGTTCGGCGCGTCGAACGGCGTCAGCTCGCCGCTGCCGACGCGGTAGCGGAACGTGTCGCTGTAATAGCTGGTCCTCCCCTCGACGGTGGCCGGGTCGAGGAACACCCCGAACTCGAACTCGAGCAGATCGCCCTCGCGGATCTCCCTGTTCTCCCTGGCGTTGCGCTCCACGACGAACTCCCAGTGGGTGCTCGAGATGCGCTCCATGCCGTGGTTCGCGTGGAACACGTTGCCATCGCCCGTGTACCAGCAGCGAAAATTGATGACCTGGTCTTCGGACGCGTTCGCGATCGGGAGCCAGGTGACCTTGATCGTGCCGCCGCCCGCCGGGATCGCGTCCTCGATGACGAACTTGTAGCTTCGGTTCTCGAAATAAAGCGGCTGGAACGGGCTGAACTCCTCCTCTCGCTCGTGCCGGCCGCGCACGCGCCCCGCCGCCTCCAGCGTGATCGTCCCGTCCGCGGCCCTCGTCGTGATCGCCTTTCCTCCCGCGGCTGCGGGGAACAGGGGGGAGACCTTGCCGCTCACGCCGGAGCACGCGCCGGGCGCGACCTCGCCGCCGTCGCAGGTCGCGGCGGGCGGCGCTCCCGAGGCGAAGTAGGCGTAGATGGCCTCGAGATCGCCCGCCGCGAGCTCCTGCTCGTCGAAGGCCGGCATGCGGTCCGTGCCTTTGCGCACCTGCTCCGTGAACTCCGAGAGGGGGCCGTCGAAGGCGAACAGATCGGGAAACTCGCCGGTCGGCTCGCCGTGGGCGCCGTGGCATCCGCCGCAATGGAGCGCGAACGCCTGCGGCGGCGCCGGCCCGTCGCTCGCCTCCGCGCAGGGCGCGCCGGGTTGCCCGCCCCCGCCGCCCGGCGTCTCCCCCGGCGGCGTCTCCCCCGGCGGCGTCTCCCCCGGCGGCGACAGGTCGCCCGCGCACCCGAGCCCTGCCGCGCCGGTCGCGAGCAGCCCGAGCACGATGTCGAGACCCCCAAACACCCATCGACGTGAGCGGCGTTCGACCATCTCGCTCGACCTCCGACGTGAGCCCATCCATCGAGACCGTGATTCACCGCGCTACCGCAAGATCTCCTCGAGCAGCGCGTTCGGCTCGCCGCGGCGATCCTCGCCGAACGACGAGACGCCCAGGCCGTAGTACTGGTTCATGATGGTGAACCACAGATCGCGGAGCTGGCGATCGCTGCCGAGGGCGCCGTAGGCGACGTGCGCGTCGTTCAAGAACACGCCGTCGCCGCCGAGGAGCACGATGGGCAGGTCGTACCCGTCGTGATCGTGCGAGCGCATCTCGCTCATGTGCACCATGACGCAGTGATCGAGCACCGTGCCGTCGCCCTCGGGGATCGCGTCGAGCCGCTGCGCGAGCTGCGCGCTCTTCTGGGCGAGCCAGCAGTTGATCGCCGCGAAATCGAGGTTGCTCTGCTGGACGATCTTGTACTGGCCGTCCTGGGTCGCGCGGTCCAGGTTGCCGGGGCCGTGCTGGGAGCCGTGGTAGTGCAGGCTGCTCTCTCTCCTGTACGCGAGCCCCACCTGGGCGCGGACGTCCTCCGGGATGCACCGGTACTCGAACTCGGAGCGAGCGTCGTCGAGCATGTGGGTGATCACGCGCGTCACGTCGCATTGAATGGCCATGACGATGAGGTCGATCATGACCTTCGCGTGATCTTCGTGCTTGTACTGGCCGGCTTCCGTGCTGTCGTTCTCGTTGAGCCCCTCCGCCTGGCCCGGCGGCTCGGGGACCACGCCGGGCTTGCCGATCGGGCTGCAGCCCAGGCCCGCCGGGGGGGTCATCGTCGACTGCACGCGGGTCGCGTTCTTCTCGATCTCGCGCAGCGAGTCCAGGTATTGCTGGACGATCTTGCGATCGTCGGAGCCGACCCGGTTCATGAGCGAGTTCGCGTCGGCGAGCACGCCGTCGATGACGCTCTTCTCGGTCGCCGCGCGGCGCTCCGCCTCGATCCTGGCCTGCTCGTCGCTCTGCCCTGGCACGGCCCCCCCTTGCGCCGCGCCCGCGCCGACGAGCGCGTCGAACACCGCTCTCGGGTTGACCGAGCGCTTCAGCGGCTCGCGCGGGCTCTTCCAGGAGATGGCCTGGTTGTAGGCGTAGCTGCGCTGGTCGAAGAAGCCGGGCTTGACCCCGAGCCCCGTCTGCAGCGACGGGATGCGGGTCGCCTGCTCCGGGCCCGCTTTCTGGACGATGAGCTGGTCGACCGAGACGCCGTTGCCCACCCACTCCCCGAGGTCCTGGCGCGCCTCCCTCCCCAGCCGATCGGCGTCCACGCAGGTCGAGAGCGCCGCGTTGAGGCGCGAGTGGGAAGGCTCGATGTAGGGGTGCTGCTCCGTGCTCCACGTGTAGTTGCCAAGGCGGCTGATCATGAGCATCTTCGACTTCACCGGCGCGAAGTGCTGGAGCACCCTCGGCAGCTTGAAGTCGGCGCCCTTCAGCGTCTTCCCGAACGCGGGGGCCGTCTCCCACCAGTGATGGGGCGCCCCGTTCGGGAAGGTGCAGAGGATGAAGCGCTTCGGGGTGCCGAGCTCCCCCGCGCGCGCCCCGCGCGGCGCGAGGCTCTCGAGCCACGGCAGCGCCAGGCAGACGCCCGCGCCGCGCAACAGGTTCCTGCGTGTCATCA
Source organism: Sorangium sp. So ce1036 (assembly GCF_051369805.1). NCBI lineage: Bacteria > Pseudomonadati > Myxococcota > Polyangiales > Polyangiaceae > Sorangium > Sorangium sp. So ce1036. The sequence goes on along the minus strand of NZ_JBBMOX010000001.1, from coordinate 8,043,530 downwards.
AGCGTTTCATGTGCGCATCGCTCCTTCGTGCCTCGTCTCGTGCAGAAACAACCCGCGCGGCCTCACCGCGCCTCGTCCTTCGCGCGAAGGCGGAACGCCTCGCTGGTCACCACCTCCTTCACCAGATCCGCGATCGTCCCGCCGCCCCAGCGCGCGGTGATCTCCTCGATCCTGGCCCTGTCCCCGCCGCTCGGGCGCCGGCGCACGGCGTAGCTGAAGAGCTGCTCGGTGGGGCACTTCTCCTGCCGGGCGGCCTCCACGAGCACCGGCAGGAGGCCGGAGATGTCCTCGAACGCCACGCCCTCGTACACCCCCGTCGCGTCGATCGGGTCGCCGTTCGGGTATGCGGTCCGGTAGGCGCCGATCGGGTCGAAGATCTCCAGGCTCAGCCCGATCGGGTCGAGCACGTCGTGGCAGCTCGCGCAGTCGGGCGACGCGCGGTGCTTCTCGAGCTCCTGGCGCACGTTTTCGATGGGGCCCTCGTCCCCGCCCGCGGCGCCGAGCTCCGGGATGTCCACGTTGGCGGGCGGCCCCAGGGGCACGCAGAAGAACTGCTCCAGGATCGTCTTCGCGCGGGACGTGGGAGAGGTCCGGTCCGCGCGCGACGACAGCGTCAGGAACGCTGGGAGCGTGAGGAACCCCTCGCGCACGCCCTCGGGGTCGTTCGCGTAGATCGGCTCGAGCAGCCGGCTCTCCGGGTGGGGCGCCGTGAGGAACTCGGACCAGGGCCGCCCGCCCGTCGTGAAGCTCGCGAAGTAGGCGTTGACCTGGTCGAGCATCGCGCCCTTCACCTCGTCGTTCCAGACCGGGAACCGGGTCGCGTCGGCGTTGTGGCTGGGGAGCGTGCGCGTGCCGAGCCACTGCCCGAAGAAGTTCTGGAAGAAGGCGGCGCTCTTCGGATCGGCCAGCATGCGGTCGACCTGCCGCCGGAGCTCGTCCTCGGTGGCGAGCTCATCGCCCTCCGCCGCGTCGAAGAGCGCCTCGTCCGGCATCGAGCTCCAGAGCAGGTACGAGAGGCGCGACGCGATCTCGTGGCCGCTCAGGGCGCCCGGCGATCTCTCGGAGTCGGGCCCCACCTCGATCCGCAGGAGGAAATTCGGCGACGTCAGCAGGGTCCGGACGACGTGCTGCACCGCCTCGACGGGGGACATCTCGAGGGTGGCCAGCGCGTGGGCGTACTGCGCCGCGTACCGGTCGACCTCCGCCGCCTCGAGCGGGCGGCGGAAGGCGCGCAGCCCGAAGCGCTCGATGATCTCGCGCGCGCACCCGTCGCCCGCGCCCTCCGCCGGGTCGCACACGAGGATCGCGGCGCGCTGCGCCTCGTTCGAGAAGGCGTCTTCGGCGAGCGTCTTGGCGGCGTCGTAATACCCCTGGACCAGGACCTGCGAGAGGTTCGAGAGCGCGTTGACGTTCGCGTCGAAGCCCTTCGCGCCGAAGGCGGGGAAGCCATCCGCGGGCCTCAGGCGCGTTCCCAGGAGGTGGGCGACGGTGTTGTTGTACTCCGACGCTGTCATGTGATGCAGGGGCATCCTGTCCGGCGCGACGGCGGCGCCTCGCTCCGGATCGTCCTGGCTTCCATCGTCCTGGCTTCCATCGCCCTGGCTTCCGAGGGTGCCAGTGCACGAGATGCCCAGGAGACATCCCCCGGCGACGAGCCACGGACTCGCGAACACTCGGTCAAGTCTGAACGTCATCGTCGTCTCCCGCGTGTGGAATCGGCAGTGAGACCCTCGTGACCGGAGCGCGCCGATTTCGTGATCAAATCGACCACGCGGCCGCGATAAGATCAGGTCGTGCCCTGTGCGCAGAAAACTGTGGTGATGGTGTTGCTCCTCGGGCTGTCCGGGTGCGGGGCGGACGTGGAGATCGCGGTGGGCCGCATGAATCCGGCGTCAGCGGCGAGCGGCAGCGGCGGTCAGGAGGGCAGCGGCGGTGAGGCGGGCAGCGGCGGTGAGGCGGGCAGCGGCGGTGGAGGGGGTCATGGTACGATCTCCTGTGATGTATTGCCGTCGCCGATCCATCGGTACACGTTCGACGGTGTGGGAGATGTCGTCGCCGATCTCATCGGAGGTGCTGACGGCGTGATCCTCGGCGGCGCGAGCCTCGATGGCGGAGGGGGGCTCACCCTCGACGGCGAGGACGACTACGTCGATTTGCCGGCGGGGCTCCTGGCGGGATTGCGCGACGTGACCGTCATGGTCTGGGTCGTCCGCGACCGCGGAGGGGCCTACCTGCGCATCGTCGATTTCGGCCTCGCCACCGGAGGCGAAGATCCCGTCGAAGGCGAGGGGGGGGTGGGAACGTCCTACCTGGTGATCACCCCCTCGACGGGGTTCGAGGTGCGGGGGGTCTCCGCGCTCGCGAGCGACAGCGGCGTGAGGGGCGAGGTGGCGATCCACGCCGAGCCGACGCTCGAGGATGGCGAGGTCCATCAGGTCGCCGTCGTCTTCGACGGCGCGGCGGCGACCCTGGCCCTCTACCTGGATGGCGCGCTCCTCGGCAGCGACCCTGTCGGCTTTCCGCTCTCGGCGATCGAGGACGTGAACAACTGGCTCGGGCGGTCCCAGTTCGATGCGGACCCGTACTTCGGTGGGCGCTACGACGAGCTGCGGATCTACCGCGAGGCGCTGGCCGGCTGCGCGGTCGAGGCCGCCTTCCGCGCCGGCCCGGATCGGCCCTGAGGCTCAGAAGGCCAGCGCGAGGCCGAGGCGGGCGCTGAGACCTGCGGCCGGAGGGCGATAGACGGCCCCCTCGAGGTTCTCGACGACGAAGCGGGGCCGCCGCAGGGGGGCGACGGCGTGCAGCGCCCCCTCGACCCTCAGGGGCCCGGCGAAGCGCCGCCCGACAAGCGTCCCGAGCCCGGCCGCGAAGATCGGCGCCGTGCGGGCGAAGGCTTCGTCGACCTCGCGTCCCCGGGCGAGGAGCCAGTGCTGGCGGCCGAGCGCGCAGACGTACACGGAAAGGGGGCGCTCGAGGGCGCGCGCGCACGCGTCGACCTCGAGGAACCAGAGCTGGAACTCGGCGCCGGCGGCCATCCCGGCGATGCGGCTCGAGCTCGACGGCACCACGCCGGCCGCCCCGTCGGCGCGGAACCAGCCGCTGCGGATCCCGCCGCCTGCAGCGAGCCCGATGCCGACCGCCGGGACGAGCGCCTGCTCGATATGCGCGCTCAGCCAGAGCGCCCCTTCCAGGTCGCGCTCGGATGCCGCCGGAGGCCGGGCCGCCGCGGCAGGCGGCGGACGCGGCGCGCCGGCGACGGGGGCGGCGACCGCCGAGGGCGGGGCGGGCTGGGCGGCGGGTTGCGCGGCGGCGTTCCGCGCGACCGCGTCGGGATCGATCGACATCGCGACGATCAGCGCCGCCGCCCGCGACATCGACGCGCAGTCGTCGCCGCGGATCACGCGCTCGCCGGGCGACGGCGCGCGGATGCGCAGATCGAGCCGGAGGCGCGCGCCGCCTGCGCGGGCGACGGCGATCTCGACCTCGATCGGCTGGTGCTGCTCCGACGCGCCCAGGAGCCGGACGATCTCGCTCCGGACCTCGTCGGCCGGCGGGCACCCGTCCGGCGCTTCCCAGCGGAGGTCGACGGCGCGCGGCTCGGCGGGCGCCGCGAGGGCGCTCGCGGGCAGGACTGCCGCGACGATCAGCGCCTGCAGGGCCGACGGGGCCCGGGCCCACCTGGAGACGTGCACCCGGGCACTTTACTCCTCCTTCCCGCACGCGGCGCGCACGCGCGTCGCGAGGGGCGAGTCCGGGCTCTTCGCGAGCAGCCTCGCCGCGATCGTCCTGCCGGACGCCGCGCGGCCGGAGCGGCAGAGCGCGATGGCGCGCGACGCCTCGCGCTCGGTCGAGAGCACGCCCCTCGGGTACCGGCTTGCGTGCTCGTTCAGCTTCGCGAGCGCCTGCGCGAACTGGCCCGCCTGCAGCGCCTGCTGCGCGTCGCGCAGCAGCGCGATCTCCGCGTCGAGCCCCTCGGCGCCCGGCCTCGCGGCGGCGGCCGCCGCGGGCGCGGGCGCGCGCGGTGCAGGCGCGCGCCGCGCAGCGCCCGTCGCGGGCGCGGCGCTTGCCTCGGCGGGGCCGCTGGCCTCGGCGGGGCCGCTGGCCTCGGCGGGGGCGCTTGCCTCGGCGGGGGCGCTTGCCTCGGCGGGCGGAGGCGACCCGTCGCTCGGCGCGCTGGAGGGCGCGGCGGCGCGCAGGGCACGGGGCGTCGGGTCTGCGATCCTCGCCGCTGCCACCGCCCGCGGCGCATCGAGCGGGTCGCCCGATGCGGGGAGGTAGACCGCTGCGCCCGTCGCGAGCCCCACGACAATCGTCGCGAGCCCGATCTTCAGCGGGGCGCCGAGCAGCGTGACGGCCGTCCCTGTCGCGACCGCCGCGCTCGCCGCGCCGGCGGCCCCGGCGCTCGCGGCGCCGGCGCTTCCGGCTCCCGCGGCGCCGGCGGCCCCGGCGGCCCCGGCGGCCCCGGCGCCGGCGGCCCCGGCTCCCGCGGCGCTCGCCGCGCTCGCTGTCACGGCGGTGGCCGCCGCCCCGGCGAGGCCGATCCTCGCCCACACGGCCGCGCGCATCCGGCGCCTGTCGTCGTCGGTCGGCTCGTCCGCGTCGCGGAGGGCGTTCAGGAGCGCCCGCTCACCAGGTCTCAGCTCATCCATGGCGGCCTCCTCGGATCCTGGCGTGGTGGCGGCGCACCGCGTCGGAAAACGCCTGTCGAGCGGCCCTCAGCCGCGCATACACGGTGTTGATGTTCACCCCGATCCCCTGCGCGATCTCCGTCGCCGGCATCTCTTCCAGCTCGGCGAGGAGGAGCACCACGCGCTTCTCCTCGTCGAGCGACGCCAAGAGCTCGCGCGCGACGCGCGCGGCCTCCGCCCTCGTCATGGCCTCGTAAGGACTGAGGTCGCTCGGCCCGGCGAGCAGCTCCGGATCCACGGTCTCTCCGTTCCCGTGGTGGGCCGGGCTCTTGCGGCGCAGCGACCTCCGGTGCGTCTGCACGACGTTGACCACGATCCCGAAGACCCATGTCTTCAGCGACGAGCGGCCCCGGAACTCCGGGAGCCGCCGGTGCACGACGACGAACACCTCCTGGCACACGTCCTCGTGGGCCGAGGCGTCCACGCCGAGGCGGCGGACGGTCCGCCAGACGAAGGGGAAGAGCTCCTCGTACACCTCGGCGAAGTCGAGCGGCGCGGACTGCACGCCGGACGCGGGGGCGGCGGGGGCCGCGCCCGCGGGCGGAGGCGAAGGCGGTGCGACCGCCGCGCGGGCGGTCACGGGCTGCACCCCTCCGCGCGGGGGCCCGCGTCACCGTCGCTTGCGCAGGTGGTTTCATGGTCGTCTCCAGGGTCGCCGTGGGCCATCGCGCCAGGATGCAGAGCTCCCTCCACGCAGGAAGCGGACAGGAGGAGCCCGGGGACGGGGCTGATGCCGCAGAGGGGGGCTGTCGGGGTGCGACGCATGGCTCGAGGGGTCTGGTGACCGGTTCCGCCCCGTTCCGTGACGGAAAGTGGAGGAGGCCCGGGGGCGCGGGCGCATCGGGCGGGTCGCCGGTGGGATGATATCCCACGGCATGCGCGGGATCGTGCGCCGCCGCGCACCGCGGCGGGCAGCTCGCGCACGCGCGCGCTTGACGGCCGCGACGAGCGCGCCGAGAAAAAACGGGTGACCTCCTCTCGCTGGCTTGCCGCGCTTGCGGCGCTCACCGTTCCGTTGGCCGTCTCGGCGACGGCCCTGGCCCAGGACGATTCTCCCCACCCGCCGTCTCGTCCTGCGCCGGTTCCGTCCGACTCCGCGCAGCAAGCACCGCCGCCTGCGCCAGCGCCCACGCCGGAGCCGCCCGCGCCAGCGCCCACGCCAGAGCCGCCCGCGCCAGCGCCAGCGCCGGAGCCGCCCGCGCCAGCGCCCACACCAACGCAGCCCGCGCCCACGCCGGTGCAGCCCGCGCCAGCGCCCACGCCGGAGCCGCCCGCGCCAGCGCCCACGCCGGCGCAGCCGGCGCCCGCACCCACGCCGGCGCAGCCGGCGCCCGCGCCCACGCCGGTGCAGCCCGCGCCCACGCCTGCGCCGCCCGCACCCGTGCTACCGCCCGCGCTGCCGCCGGTGGCGCCGCCCCGTGCGCCCGCGCCCGTGCAGCCGGCCACGCCGCCCCGTGCGCCTGCGCCGCCTGCGCCCGTGCAGCCGGCCACGCCGCCGCGTGCGCCCGCGCCGCCTGCGCTCACCCCGCCGCCTCCCGGCGCCCCCGTGCCGCCGCCCCCGCCGCGGAGCCAGCCCGCGCCGCCGAGCCCTGCGCCGCGCCGGGCCGAGGTCCCGCCGGAAGCGGCCGCCCCGGTGCCGCCGCCTCCTCCAGTCGAGCGCGAGGAGCCCGAGGAGCGCGAGGAGCCCGAGGAGTCCGAGGAGCTGGAGCAGCCCGAGGAGCCCGAGGACGACGACGGCGACGGCTTCCGGTTCCGCTTCGGCAGCACCCTCGGCGGCGGGATCATCGAGTCACCCACGGGCACGGGCGCCGTCTTCGCGCTCTCGGCCCGGCTGGGCTTCCAGTTCAACCACCATCTCGGGATCTATTACCAGAACACCCCGATGGTCACGCTCACCCCCGAGAGCACCGCGAACAGCGCGGGGTTCGAGGCGGGGTTCATCGATTACAACTCGCTGCTCGCGAGCTTCACGGTGTTTCACGTCATCGATCTGGGCGCGGGGCCGTCCCTCGATTACGTGGCCGTCGCGAGCTGCGGCACGGAGATCCCGGGGATCTCCCTGGAGATCCCGGAAGCCGGCTGCGAGAGCACCTCGGCCTGGTACTTCGGGGCCCATGCGCGGGCCTCCCTGATCCTGGGCGGCCTCTCCGGGAGCGGGCCGCGGCGGAGCGGGTTCGCCATCAGCGCCGATCTCCACCCGGTCTTCCTGCCCGAGGGGCCGACCATCACCTTCACGCTGGGGCTCGGCAGCGAGTGGTATTGAGTCCGTGAGCGCGGCGGCCGAGCGGCTGCCGCGCCGCTCCGGCCGCCGCTCGACCCGCCGGGGCGTGCCGAACCGCTCGGGGCCTTGCGTCTCGGCAGGACGCGGCGCGTCCCCGGACGCAGGCCCGGCTGACGAGCGCTGAGCCTCGCGGCGATCGGAGGCTCGCGTCTCGGCAGGACGCGGCGCGTCCCCCCCGGACGCAAGCCCGGCTCGCCATCTCGATCACGTATCCACGCCTCGACGCGTCGACGGGCGCCGATCCGTGGGCGTCCATCTCTTCGAAATACCCGCACGCCCGGGCCCGTGCGCGCTGGCCTCGATGTTGCTCTAGGTGCCTCGCGTGCGACGGCGCGTCGGCCGCCGGCACGCGCGCGGGCACCGCCACCTGGCTCGCCCCGTTCTCTTATCGCCTGACGTCACCCCTAGTCGAATCGAGGTCAAGACATGTCGAACATCAACGGAATCGCGGCCTACAGCGGCAGCTATCAGGAGCACAAGCACCCGACCACCGGGAACAAGGCGCCGCTGCTCACCGTCCACCACAAGCTCTGGACGCAGACGGTCACCACGAACTCCGGCTCCTACATCCAGGCCGAGGTCTGGGTGTCGAACGACGGCCAGACGATGCTCCGGAACGTCAACGTGACGGTCACGATCCAGGGCGGCGACGGGATCTGGGCCCCCCAGTTCTGCGACTCCGCAGGCAACCTGCAGCCTGGTACCTTCCTGCCGCCGTTCGAGATGGGCGACCTGCAGCCCGGCCAGACGTCGGCGGTCCACAAGTACTGGTGGAAGGCCGTCAAGCCCAACGTCCCGCAGAACGGGGGGGACTTCGACGCGCAATTCACGGTGATCCCGGACTTCCAGGTCGTCTACTCCGACACCGACGACTACTTCACCGACAAGTCCCACGTGAAGATCGGCTGACGTCGATCCCGACCACCGCCGGCGACCGGGAGCGAGGCCGCGCGCATCACGTGACCGCATTCGGTCGCGCGCGGCGCGCCACGGCGCCGGCGGCGGCTCGGGGCCGAGGTTCGCGTCCAGATCCGGGGGGCATGGCCGTGATTGTACCGCGACGCCCGAGGCCCGCGACGAGCGGGCGCCGAGCACGTCGCGAGGGCCATGATACGGTACGATGGGGACATGCTCGGACACGATGTGCTCCCCACGTTGATCACCCGCCTGATGGCCGCCACGCACTTCGAAGGAGCCGCGACGGCGGCGCTCGAGGCGATGCTCGACTGCGTCCATGCGGCGCTCGCCGAGAGCCCCTTCGCGACGAGCGCGCGCCTGCTCCGCGCCATGGTGCACCTCCGACCGAGCGATGGATATCAGCGCCTCTTCGGCGTCGAGCACCGCACCGGCGCCCAGGTCGAGGGCACGGGTTACCTCACCTCTGCCAACGTGTGGCGATGGGTCAGCGAGCATCGCTGCTCGGTCTCGATCGACGTGCAACGCGGCGTCCTTCATGCGTGGGTGCCCGAGGGGCGCGTGGAGCGGCGCGAACCCATCGACGCGGCCGGCGTGCCTGGGCACGAGACACGCGAGCGCATGCTCGGCCGCGACGCGACGCACGTCCACGTCGTCCCGCTCCGTACGCCCGGCGAGGGCGTGAGCGGCATGATCGCGATCGAGGCGAGCTGCAAGGCCGCGGCTGGGCAGGAGTTTGTCTGGGGCGACTGCGAGGAGCAGCTCGAGCTCATCGCGACCGCCGCCGTGGCTTACCTCGGGGCGCTCCCCCCGCGCCCGAGCTGCGCCGCGCGCACGGATGCCCTCTTGCCGGTCGTCGGCCGGGCGACGACAGGGCTCATCGAGCTCCTGCGCGTCTTCGCCCAGCAAGAGGAGACGGTGCTCATCAGCGGCCCGACCGGCTCGGGGAAGTCCAGGCTCGCGCGCTGGTGCCACGAGCAGTCGCAGCGCGAGGGCAAGCGCTTCGAGACGCTCGATCTGCTCAGCGTGCCCGAGGAGCTCCAGATGGCCGAGCTCTTCGGCTGGAAGCGCGGCGCGTTCACCGGCGCCATGAGGGACGCCGCCGGCGCCATCGCGCGCGCCGCGCAGGGCACGCTCTTCATCGACGAGATCGACAAGCTGTCGCTGAAGGCCCAGGCGGGCCTCTTGCGGGTGCTCGAGGAGCGGCGCTACAGGCCCCTCGGCGACGAGGGCTCCGACAAGCACGCGGACGTGCGGTTCATCGTCGGCACGAACGCCGATCTCCGGGCGCAGGTCCGCGCCGGCAAGCTCCGCGAGGACCTCTATTACCGGATCAACGTGTTGCCCGTGCGGCTGCCGCCGCTCTCCGACCGGCTCGACGAGCTGCCTCTGTGGGCCGAGTACATGCTCGGCCGGCGGCACGAGGAGGCCGGTGGCGGCGGGGCGGTGCGCATCGCGCGCGAGGCCGTCGATCTCCTGATGAGCACGCCATGGCCCGGGAATCTGCGGCAGCTCGACAACATGGTCCGCCGGGCCTACGCGATCGCGCTCTCGGATCGAGGCGGCGCGGGCAGCGAGCTCTTGCTCGCGCGGCGGCACGTCGAGCGCGCGCTCGCCTATGACGGCGCGCCCGAGGCAGGCACGCTGTTCGAGCAGCTCCTCCGCACGGCGAGGGCGTTCGTGCAGGAGGCGGAGCGGCGCGAGGGCAGCGCGAGCCCGCTCTCCCTCGATCTGATCGACGCGCAGCGGGGCCTCGTGCTCGCCGTCGCGGTGCAGCGGCGGGGCCGTGACGCGGCGTTCGCGCTGCTCGGGCAAGAACAGCTCCTCAGGAACCGCAACCACCACCGGGCGCTGAAGCGGGAGCTCGATCGGGTACGTGAGCTCCTGCACGTGATCGGCGGCGAGATCGATCCGGCGCTCGCCACGGTGCTGGATTCGGCCGACGCAACGGCCGAAGGGCGTTGAGGCGACGCGCGCGTCGCAGGGTGGTCATCTGTAACATGCGGCACATGTCGGGCCACGCCGCGCAAGCGCCGGTCCTCCATCAGCCTTGACACGAGAGCCGTATGGATACTTACATCACCCGCGCGATGTGCGGGGGGAGCCGGTATGAGCTCATACAATACACGTCTCTCTCCTGGGTCCACGTTCGAAGAGCGGTACGAGATCCTCGCCCTGCTCGGTGAGGGGGGGTTCGGGAGCGTCTACAAGGCGCGGCAGCGTACGACGGGGCAGAGCGTCGCGCTGAAGCTACTGCGTCTCGAGCAGGAGAGCGGCGCGCGGACCGAGAAGCGGATCGCGCGGTTCCTCCGGGAGGCAAGGGTCTGCGCGCAGCTCCACCACCCGAACATCGTTCAGCTCATCGACTCCGGGCGGTCGAGCGAGGGAGTTCTTTACTCGGTCTTTGCGTTCGCCCCAGGAGAGACGCTCGCGGACGTCATCGCGCGCGAGGGCGCGCTCGCCCCCCGGGAGGCGACGCATTTGATGCTGCAGGCGCTCGACGCGCTCGCGTGCGCGCACGCCCAGGGCGTGGTGCACCGTGATCTGAAGCCCCGCAACATCATGGTGATCTCCTCCGGGGCGCGGAGGAACGCGCTGGTGCTCGATTTCGGCATCGGGGCCATCCTCGGCGGGATGGCCGCCGACGGCCCGCCGGCGCGCTTGACGGGCACGGACGAGGCGCTGGGCACGCCCGGCTACGCGGCGCCCGAGCAGCTTCGCGGGCTCGACATCACCACGCGCACGGATCTCTTCGCGTGGGGCCTCGTGTTCCTGGAGTGCTTGACGGGGAAGATGGTTTATGACGGCACGTCCGCCGCCGAGGTGCTCTATCGCATGCTCGGGCCGGATCCCGTCCCGATCCCGGCGGAGATGGAGCGAACGGCGCTGGGCTCCCTCCTGCGCCGGGTGACGCACAAGGACGTCGCCGCGCGCGACCTCGACGCCCGAGAGGTCCTCCAGGCGCTCGAGGAGCTCCATCCGGGCTCGCCGGGGCAGCATCCATCCGGTCGTGCGGCCATGAGCCCTGGCGCGCGTGCTCCTCTCGACACCGTGGCGCTCCTGGAGCCCGGAAGAGTCCAGGCGCCGGGCGAGCGGCGCCACGTCACCGCCGTCTGTTGCGTCCTCGATCCGGTCCTGGAGGCAGGGAGGCCAATGGACGACGAGGACCTCGACGAGCTCGTGCGCCGGGCGTCCTCGACGTGCGCGGACGTCGCCGCGAAGCATCGAGGCCACGTGATCGCGGCCTTCGGGCACGAGGTGATGCTCTATTTCGGCCTGCTGTGCGCGGAGGAGGATGACGCGCAGCGGGCCGCGCGCGCCGCGCTCGCCATCGTGGAGGCGATCCAGGGCGAGCGCGAGGGCCTCGGCCGCGCGCACGGCGCGCGGATCGAGGTGCGGATCGGCCTGCACAGCGGGCTCGTGCAGGCGAGCGGCCTGCGCGAGGGGGCGGCGGCGGGGCTCGCCCTCGGGGCGACGCCGCGGCTGGCCGCGTGGGTCGCTCGCGAGGCGCCGCCTTCGGCGATCGTGGTCTCGGCCGAGGCGCAGCGCCTCCTGCGCGCGCGCTTCGAGCTCGAGGACGACGGCGCGCGCTGCGCCGAGGGGCGAGATGGCGCCCTGGGAGCGTTCCGGCTGCAGAGAGCGCGCGCCGATCGTAGGCCCCCCCCGACGCCGGACGGGACGATGGGGCCCCTCATCGGTCGATCCCAGGAGATGGAGCTCCTCCTCGACCGCTGGCAGCGCGCGCGCCGGGGCGCCGGGCAGTGCGCCTTGATCACGGGCGAGCCTGGCATCGGCAAGAGCCGGCTCGCGCGCGAGCTCCGGGGCAGGCTGGTCGGCGACGCGCACGTCTACCTGGAGGGGCGCTGTTCGCCCGATACGCGGAACAACGCGCTCTACCCCGTGATCGATGCGCTCGGGCGCGCGCTCGAGCTGGATCAAGAGAGCTCGTCGCGCGGGAAGAGCGCGCGGCTCGAGGCGCAGCTCGCCCGGCGCGGGCTCGCCCCCGCCGAGGCCGTGCCGCTGTTCGCGCCGCTCTTCGGCCTGCCGATCGAGCCGCCGTACGCGCCGCTCCAGGCGGGGCCGCAGCGGCAGAAGGAGCTGACCCTCAACGCGATCCTCTCGCTGCTCTTCGGGATGGCCGAGGAGGCGCCGGTCCTGCTCCTGATCGAGGATCTGCACTGGGCCGATCCGACGAGCCTCGCGCTGCTCGGCCAGCTCGTGCGCGAGGTCCCCTCGGCGGCGGTGTGCCTCATGGTCACGGCGCGCCCGGAGCTCGTGCCCCCGTTCCCGACCACGGGGATGCAGCAGATCCACCTGGGCCGGCTGGAGGCCGCGCAGATCGGCGCCCTGATCGCGGAGCTTTTGGGCAAGAAGCCGATGCCTCGCGACGTCGTCGAGCAGATCGCGCTCCGCACCGATGGCGTGCCGCTCTTCGTGGAGGAGCTGACGCGGACGATGCTCGAGGCGGGCGTGCTGCTGGAGCGTCAGGATCGGTACGATCTGTCGAGGCCGCTGTCGGACGTCGAGATCCCGGGCACGCTGCGCGGCCTCTTGCTGTCGCGCCTCGATCAGCTGGGGCGGGCGAAGGAGACCGCCCAGATCGCGGCCGCGCTCGGGCGGGAGTTCAGCGAAGAGGTGCTGCTGGCCGTGAGCCGGCTCGAGGGGGCGGCGGTGCGGGAGGACCTGAGCCGGCTCCTGGGCGCCGGGCTCGTCTTCCGGAAGCGGCGGCTGAAGGGGTCGGGCTACACCTTCAAGCACGCGCTCGTGCAGGACGCGGCGTACGAGTCGCTGTCGCGCGCGGCGCGGCGGCAGGTGCACGCGCGCATCGCGCGGACGCTGGAGGAGCGGTTCGCCGGGATCGTGGAGGCGCGGCCGGAGCTCCTGGCGCGGCACCACGCGGGAGCGGAGCAGAAGCTGGAGGCGATCGCGTACGCGCAGATCGCGGCGCAGAGGGCGCTCACGCAGTCGGCGTATGCGGAGGCGAGCGGGCACGCCCGCAACGCCCTCGAATGGCTCGGGGCCACGCCGCCGGATCGGCGACGCGCCGAGCTGGAGCTCGCGCTGAACGGCGTCCTCACGCAGGCGCTCATGTCCACGCGGGGCTGGGCCGACCCGGAGGTCAAGTCCACGATCGACCGCTCCGGCGCGCTGCTGGAGCAGCTCGAGCGGGACAGCCCGCACAGGCTCCCGACGCTCTGGTCCCTGTTCACCTACCATCACACGGCGAGCAATCGCCGGGCGGCCCGCGACGTCGCCGAGGAGCTGGTGAGCGCCGCGGAGCGGTCCAGCGACGCCGGGCTCCGCGCGGCCGCGATGGCGCTTCGAGGCATCACCTGCTACTGCGACGGCGAGCACGTGGAGGCGAGGCAGGCCCTGGAGCGCGCCATCGCGCTGTACGACCCTGCCCAGCACCAGGATCATGGGCTCAAGTTCGGGCTGGATACCCAGGTCCTCGCCAAGACGCTCCTGGCCCACCTCCGCTGGTACGCCGGCGACTCCTCGGCCGCCTTCCAGCTCGCACAGGACGGCATCGCGTGGGCCAGGGAGGTGCGCCACGTCCCCTCGGTGGCCATCGGCTTGCTCTACGGGTGCCAGATCTACCAGTTCCACGGAGACAGGGGCGCGGTGGAGGGGATGAGCGGCGAGATCCTGTCGCTGGCCAAGAAGCACGGATTGCCCGCCTTCGAGGGGTACGCGGCGTTCCTGCACGCGTGGGCGAAGGGAGATGCCTCGCTCGCCAGGGGGATCGTGGAGCAGCTGGAGCGGCTCGGGTGCAGGGTCGGTCTCTCCTACTGGGGCTCCCTGCCCGCCGCGATCGACGCGGCGAGCGGCCGGCTGGACGCGGCCATCGCCTGCGTCGAGCGCTGCCTCTCGCTGTGTCGGGCGATCGACGAGCATTTCTACGAGCCGGAGCTCTACCGGCTGCTGGCCATGTACCGGCTACGGCGCGAGGCCAGCGACGAGGGGGCGCTCGCCGCGCTCCGGCGCGCGGCCGAGCTCGCGAGGCGGCAGGCCATGCACCTGGTGGAGGCGCTCGCCACGGTCGAGCTCCTGCGGCGCTCGGGCCGCGACCCGTCGAATCGCGCGCGGCTCGCCGAGCTCCTCGAGTCCTGTCCGGGCCTCCGGGCGCAGCTCCCCCCTGGCGAGATCGATCCGCTCGCCGCCGGCGGAGACAGCGAAGTCCAGCGAGGGTTGAAGGGAGATTGCGTATGATCGACCATGGCTTGATCGAATTTCGGACCGCGTACCTGCGGGCGATCGCCCGCGTGTGGCGCGAAGGAGAGACGAGCGACTTCGCGAAGGACCTGACCTCGGGTATTCAAAGCAAGATCGACCAGTGCCTGTCGGAGTGCGGGTTCTCGGCCGATTGCTGGCCCAACCTCTGCGTCCAGTTCGTCAGGAACGGCGGCGTCCAGTGGAACCCCGGGGACACAGGGGGCTGGTTCAGCCCTGTGAGCAAGCATGAGTCCCTCACCCTCCGCCTGCCGCTCGACAAAGCAAAGGTGCTGCATGGCGTCGACCAGAGATACTGGGCGCAGGCGCTGGCCGAGTTCTACCAGCTATTCCCCACGCCGTTCGGGCCGATCGCCGATCCATCCCAGTCCGGCACGAAAGAGTCCACGCACCAGTCGCTGATGGCCTACCCCACGAAACTCGGGGATTTTCATTCTTTTCTCGAGCTCGGCGGCGTCATCGCGCGGGCCATCGCCCTCGCCTGGAGACAGCAGGCCTCGGGAGACATGTCCTTCACCCATGATCTCATGACCCGTGCGGCGGGCGCCCTCCAGAGCTGGCTGGGGTACATCTCACCATGGGGGATCGACCTCAGGGTCGAGCCCGCGCCCGATGGGGTCCGCTGGATCCCGCCGACCGACGACGCTTCGGCGGGCGCGTGGGCTTGCGGCGCGACGCGCGAAGGCGAGAGCTTGCCGCTGGAAGACTATCTCAGGAACACCCTCACCCTCTGTCTCCCCGACCGGCCGGGCAAGGACGCGACCGTGTGGCCCATCGCGCTGGCGGCCTACAACAACACGGGGCCCGCATACCCCTTCACCTGCTGCCCCGCTTGACCTCCGCTGCGCCGCGTTCGCGCTCATGGCTCCTCTGACGCTCGACCGGGTGCTGGCGCTCCGTCCCGATCTTCGCGTCGAGGTGCTCGACGGAGGCCACGCCTTTCTCCTCGGCGAGCGCGCGCGGTTCGTCCTCTCTGGACCGCGCGCGGCCGCCGTCCTCGCGCTCGTGGATGGGCGGCGCACGGTGGACGAGATCCTCCGCGCGGCGCGCGGGCAGGTCTCCGAGCCCGAGGTCTTCTATACCCTGGAGGAGCTCTGCGCCGGCGGATACCTGATCGCCGCCACCCCCGATCTGCCGCGGGAGAGCGCGGCGTTCTGGTCGGGCGTGGGGCTCGACGCGAGGGCAGCCGGCGAGGCGCTCCGGCGCACGCCCGTCTCGGTCCACGCGATCGGCGCAGGGGTCGGCGCGTCGTGGCTCGTCGAGGCGCTCGCGCAGGCCGGCGTCGCCGTCTGCGAGGCGGGCGTGGCGCGGGTGATCGTCACCGACGACTACCTGTCGCCGGAGCTCGTGCGGCTCCACGCCGAGGCGTCGCAGCGCCGTGCACCTTGGTGTCCGGTCAAGCTCGTCGGCATGGCCCCGCTCATCGGGCCGGTGCTGAAGCCGGACATCGGCCCTTGCTGGGACTGCGTCGCTCACTGGATCCGCGCCAATCGACCCGTGGAGGAGCTCGTGCGCCGGCACCGGAACGACGCCGCCCCTCCGTCGCCGCCCGCTGCCGGCGTCGAGGCGAGCGTCAGGGCCGCGTGCGGCATCGCCGCCCTCGTGATCGCCCGCGCGCTGGCCGGAGCGGACGCGGCGCCTCCGCGAAGCGCGGAGGTGCTCGCCCTCGATCTCGCGGCGCTGGAGCTCACGAGGCACGCCGTCGTCAAGCGCCCGCAGTGTCCGACGTGCGGCGATCCCGGATGGATGCGCGCCGCCGGTGAGCGTCCGATCGCCCTCAGGCCGGTGGAGAAGGCCTACCGGGACGACGGGGGATACCGCCGCGAGGCGCCGCGGCGGACCTATGCGCGCTACCGGCACCTCATCAGCCCCATCACGGGCGCGGTGACCCACGTCGTCCCCGTGCCGGGGCGCAGCTCCGATCTCCGGGCGGTGTACGCCTCGGGGTACCTCGTCTGCCCGCGCCACGGCGTGCCCCGGAGCAACGCGTTCGACAAGCCCTGCGCGGGCAAGGGGCGCACCGCGGAGCAGGCCCGGGTGAGCGCGCTCTGCGAGGCGCTGGAGCGTTACAGCGGCGTCTACCAGGGGGACGAGGCGCGCGTGCGGGCGAGCGCGGCGGAGCTCGGGCCCGCCGCGGTGCCCCCGGACGCGCTGCTGGGCTACAGCGACGCCCAGTACCGGGAGCGCGAGCGGCACAACGCGAGCACCCGCGATCGGAGCCGGTGGGTGCCCGTGCCCTTCGATCCGGCCGCCGTCATCGACTGGACACCAGGCTGGTCCCTGAGCCAGAACGCGCGGCGCTACGTTCCGCTGGCCTATTGCTACGCGGAGGCGCCGCCGGAGAGCGGCGTCGCCACCTGCCCGACCGACGGCAACGGCGTGGCCGCAGGGAGCTGCCTGGAAGAGGCCATCTTGCAAGGGCTGCTCGAGCGCGTCGAGCGCGACGCCGTCGGCATCTGGTGGTACAGCCAGGCGCGTCGCCCGGCCTGGGATCTGGAGAGCGCCGGCGAGCCCTATTTCGCCGCCCTGCGCGACGAGTACGCGCAGCTCGGCTGGGCGCTGTGGGCGCTCGATTTGACGCACGACCTCGGGATCCCGGTGTGCGCCGCGCTCGCCCGGGACGCGGAGGCCGATCGCTTCGCGATCGGGTTCGGCTGCCACCTCGAGGCGCGCCTCGCCGTGCAGCGGGCGCTCACGGAGCTCAACCAGCTCTTCGATCCCGCGGGCGCGCACCGGGCGCCCTGGGACCACGCGCGGCTGCCCTCGCGTGACTTCCTGTTCCCGGATCCCGGGGCGCCGTGCACCCGCATCGGGGCGCGGCCCCAGCTCGGCGGCGCGGACCTGCGCGCGGACATCCAGGCCATCGTCCAGCGGCTCGACGAGGACGGCCTGGAGGTCATCGTGGTGGACAAGACCCGCCCGGATATCGGGCTCTCCGTCGCCCACGTCATCGTCGCGGGGCTCTGCCACTTCTGGCCGCGCTTCGCGCCGGGGCGGCTCTACCGCGTGCCTCACGCGCTCGGGTGGGTTCGCGCGCCGCTCGTCGAGGGCGCGCTCAACCCGGTGCCGTTGTTCGTCTAGTCTCGACAGCGTTGGCGGAGCGTGGGTATGCGAGATGGATTTTGGATTCTGGACGTGGACCGTCACGTCATGGAGCCGATCAGCCTCTGGCCGGAGTACTTGCCGGCGGACAGGATGGATCTGGCGCCTCGGCTCACGTCATGCGTCCCGGAAGGCGAGACGCTGGCGTCGCGGCTGGACAGGCTCGGCGAAGATGCGCTCTTGCCCGTCCCACCCCTCCTCACGGTGGCGGGCAGGCCCGTCATGCGCGAGGTCCCCGAGGTGGCCCACATCGAGATCGGGCTCGCCGCGGCGCGGCGCCACGGCGCCCTCCGCGCCGCGGAGCGCCCGGAGGGGCACCTCGCCGAGATGGACCGGTCAGGCGTCGACGTCGCCCTCCTGCTCCCCACGTTCGCGTCGTGTCTGGTCTACAACGACGAGATCGACGCGGGGCGCTCCCGGGCCTACGCGCGGGCCTACAACCTGTGGCTGCGGGATTTCTGCGCGGTCGCGCCGGCGCGGCTGAGGGGCGCGGCGCTCCTCTCGCGCCATGATCCGGCGTCGATGGTCGCCGACCTCGAGTGGGCGCTCGGTCAGGGCTTCGGCGTGGTCGTCCTCCGGCCCAACCCGGTCCTGGGCACGACGCTGAGCTCGCAGGTCTACGGGCCGTTCTGGCAGGCGTGCGCGCGCCACTCGGTTCCGGTGTTGTTCCACGAGGGATCGCACACCCGCGTGTCCGCCGCGGGGGCGGACCGCTTCGAGAGCTACTTCGGGCAGCACGCCTGCTCGCACCCCATGGAGGCCATGATGGCGCTGCTCTCGCTCATCGAGGGGGGCGTGCTCGAGTCCCACCCTGCGCTGCGCGTGGGCTTCCTGGAGGCCGGATGCGGCTGGCTGCCGTACTGGCTGTGGCGGCTGGACGAGGTCGAGTACGCGCGGCTGGCCCGGGAGGTGCGCGTCCGGGTGCGGAGGCGGCCGTCGGAGTACTTCCAGCGGCAGTGCTGGATTGCGCTCGAGCCCGGCGAGGCGATGCTCGATCGCGTGGCGGCGGAGATCGGCCCCCAGCGGCTCGTCTTCGGGACGGACTTCCCTCATCTGGACCACGACCTCGACGTCGTTGATGCGCTGTTCTCCCTGCGGGAAACGCTCGGCGACGCGGCGCTGCGCGCCATTCTCTGGGACAACCCGTCGGCCCTCCTGGGGCTCCCTCCGGCCGAACCGTCCGACCCCGGCGCAGCGCCTCGTCAGCGCGCCTGAGCCGGCGCCCGGGTCACGGCCAGCGCCGGTCGCGCTTCAGGTGGTCGCGCAGGGCGCCGAGCTCCGCTTCCTCCATGGCGTCGAGCGCCGCGGCGCGCTCCGGCGAGAGCGCGATGCCGAGCAGCTCGCACACGTCCCGCACCCAGGCCCGCAGCGCGGCGACGCGCTCCTGCCGGCGCCCCTCCTCCTTCACCGCGTCGAGGCCGGCGTACCCCTTGCGCTGGAGCAGGTTGCGCAGGGCCGCCTCGTGCGCGGCCTTGCGGTCGTAGAGCGCCTCGACGGGGACCGGGTTCTGGAGGACGCCCGGCGCCACGAGCTCCTCGCCCGGATAGGCCACGCGCGAGGGACGCGGCGGCCGCCGCGCGGGCGAGGCGACCCCCGCCGCCCGCGCCGGCGCCCTCCGCCGCGGCGCGGGCGGCGCCTCGTAGACCTCGACCCGCCGCGCGCCGTGCAGCCGCACCACCCACAGGAAGCGCGTGCCCGCGGCCAGGAGCTCCTCGATCTTGCGCTGGAGCTCCGCCTCGTCCTGGCCCGTGTCCGCATACTCGACCGCGAGCGGCGGCGCCGCCGTGGCCCACCCGGGCTCGTCGGGGATGTCGCCCACCGAGATGTCCGGCGCCCGCAGCATCTCCGGCCGCGGCGAGACGCCGACGTCCACGCCCGCGGCCTCCACCGCGGGATCCGTGTCCAGCACCTCGCCGCCCACCAGGTTGCCCCGACCGCCGCGCCGGCCGGTCGGCAGGCACTCGACCACGCGTCCCTCGGACAGCTCGTAGGGATCGCCCGGCCGGATCTGGTCGGCGGTCGTGGGGGTGGGGGAACGGGGCGGTGCGCTCATGGGATGTTTCATACCTATAAATTCCGGAGCGGCGCTGGTCCCGATTTGGGTTTGTTATCCTCCGCCCGCCGAAACCTTTGCGGACCGCCCGTGTCCGAGGAGACGTGATGCGCTCGATCCTCCGTTCGATGTCCACCGCCGCGATGGGGCTCTCCCTCGCCGCCTGCGCCGCTGCTCCTCCGCCCGCGACGCGCGCCCCAGGTCCGCCGGGCGACGGCCGCGCGGCGCCCGCGCCCCCGCCGCCGCCGCTCCCCGAGGAGCAGGCCTTCGCCGTCCACGGCCCCCTCAAGGACGAGTGGCTGCCGATGCTGAAGCCGGCGCCGTTCGATCCGAAGTCCGCCCTGGTCCCCCCTTCGCCGATCGGCGTGCCCGCCCCGCCGGCGGCCTGCGACGCCTTCGCGCGGCGCGCCGCCGCGCCCGCGCCGGCCTGCGGCGACGCCCAGGGCGCCCTCGCCGCGCTCGACGCCGCGCTCGCCGAGGGCGACCCGGCGCGGCGCGACGCGCGGCTCGCGGGGCTCGAGGCGTGCGCGGGCCTCGAGGCCGGCCTCGCGCGCGCGCTCCGGGTCGAGCTCGCGCCCGCGGCCTGCGGCGACGCCCTCACCGCGCCGCTCCTCGAGGCGCCGCCCGCCGGGCTGCGCGGCGATCTCTACCAGGTGCTGCTCGGCCAGACGCTCGCCGCCCGGCTCGCGCGCACCGCGATCGAGCCGCCCACCTTGCGGCCGCCCTACGACGTCCAGCGCGTCGTCGCGTTCACGAAGGGTCCGCTCTTCGCGTGGGTGACCGAGCAGGCCCGGGCCATCGAGGATCTCGGGCGGCTCGGGGTCGCGCTGCCGTTCTACGCGAAGGGCATCGTCGCCGTGGAGGCCGGGCGGGCGGACATGCGGCTCGTCGAGGCCGTCCGCTCGGCGCCGCTGCCGGACGCGATGCGGAAGGACGCGGAGCTCGGCAACGTCTACTACGGCGAGCTCGATCAGCTCCTCGAGCCGTGGAAGCAGCGTGGCCGCGACGCGGCGCTCGTGGGGCTGCGCGAGCTGTCGTCGGTCGGCGTGCTCCGCGACGCCCGCGTCGAGGGCGCGCGCGCGATGCTCTCGCGCCTCTACGGCGGCCGGCGCGTCGACGCGCTCGACGCGCTCGCGCTGCCCGAGCTCCCGCCGGCCGCGCCGTCGTCGCTCGAGGAGCGGCTCGCGGGCGCGCTGCCGACGTACTACGCCGGCCGCCTGCTCCCGCCCGAGGCGGCGGCGCGGCCGGGCACGCTGCGCATGTTCCTCGAGCGGGGCGTCCCGCTGCCGCACCGCGCGGCGCTGCGCGCGGCCGAGCTCTCGCCCGAGGCGCGGCTGCTCTACGCGCGGGCGCGGCTCGAGCTCGGCCGGCTGTACTGGCGCGCCGTCGATTTCGACCAGGCGACCGCGCTGCTCACGGCGTGGCCCGAGGGCGCCGCGCGCCCCGCCGAGGCGACGATGCTGCTGGCGCTCGCCCTCGGCCTGCGCAACGGCCCCGAGGACGCGGCGCTCATGATGCGCCGGGCGCCGCTCGCGGGGCTCGGCCTGGGCGAGCTCGCGGCGCTCGACTGGGTGGCGCGCGCGAAGCCGGCCTCGCCGTATGCGGGCATCGCGGCGTACGACGCGGCCTTGATCAAGCAGATCGCCGCCCCTCAGGGCGCGGACGCGGGCTACTGGTCCGACGTGGCCGCGCGTTTCCGCGAGGCGCAGGCGCTCCTTTCGGGGCCGCTCGCGCGGGCGGCGGAGGAGCGGGCGCGCGCCGCCGACGAGATCGCGCGGGCGGCAACGCGGTAGGCGGCGGGGTCGCCGGCGTCATCCCCCGCCCGCGCCGCCTGCGCCGCCCGTTCCGGCGACGCCGCCGCCCGTTCCGGCGATGCCGCCGCCGGTGCCGCCTGCGCCGCCTGCGCCGCCGGTGCCGCCCGCGCCGCCTGCGCCGCCTGCGCCGCCTGCGCCGCCTGCGCCGCCCGCGCCGCCCGCGCCGCCCGCGCCGCCCGCGCCGCCCGCGCCGCCGGTGGTGTCGTCCGCTCCCCCTGCGCCAAGGCCGCCACCCCCATTCCCTTCGTCGTCAACGGGGGCCAGGACGGGGCCGGGGCTGATCACCCCTCCTCCCATCGAGGCTTGGTCGTAGATGCGGTATGTCGAAAAATAGATCCCGATCGGCTTGAGCACGACACCGGAGCCCACGACGACGCTCATTGGCGCGCCGGTTTCCCAGCCAAAGCCGCTGGTGCTGACGATGTCCCAGGTGATCTTCTGGAAGACGGGGTAGGCCGAGACGCGCGCGTACGCAGCCACGGGGACGAAGTACACCGAGCTGGCCTGAAGCGTGATGGTCTCGCTCACGCTGAATCCGAGCGCCCCGGAGAGATCTGCGCTTGTCAGCGTGCAGTTGCCCGGCAGGCTCCACGAGGGCTCCCCGCTCGAGGGCATGCCGTTGCCCGGCACGCCCCATGGAGGCTGGCCGCTCGAGGGCATGCCGTCGCCCGGCACGCCCCACGGAGGCTGGCCGTTCGAGGGCATGCCGTTGCCCGGCATGCCCCACGGAGGCTGGCCGCTCGAGGGCATGCAGTCTGCTGGCATGCTCGACGATGGCTGGCAGTCTGCGGGGGAGCGGCTCCCCGTGGTGCTCAGCGTTCCCGGCGCGCCAGGTGTGCCCGGCGCGCCGGGGGTGAACGGTGGACCGGGAAAACCGGGGATGCCGCTCAGAGGAGGCAGGCCCGGGATGATCGGCATGCCCGCCGTGCCCATCGAGGGCTGCGCGCCCGTGGGCCCGAAGGTGCCCGTGACGGTCCCCGTGAGGGTCACGGTGGGCTGGACGCTCGCTGCCACCGTGACTTCGAGCGTCCGCGGGCCGAACCCCTCCGACACGCTGAGGAGGTGGGCGGGATCCTCCCAGTGGTAGGTCTCCGGGAGAAAGGTCACGTTCACGATCTCATGACCGTAACAGAGGGATCTGCGGGCCTCGCCGGTCGTTGGGTGTCCGTCGCCGCCGTCCGTGCTTCCCGGCGTATCCCGCGGGTCCACACAGGCGAGGGGCGGAACGAGCGCCATCGCCACACATAGCGCGAGCCTTACGTCAAGTGCAAACATCTACGCTCCCTGGGTTGCAGTCAGCGCCGCAGTGAGTTCGAGCCTTCCTGGTGTCGAGGGCGCGGGCGGACGGATCGTCGTTCTGGGCCTCCCGGTGTCCTGAGCGGCCTCTTCCCCTGGAGGCCGCGAT
The DNA here is from genome assembly GCF_051369805.1 of Sorangium sp. So ce1036. Classification (NCBI taxonomy): domain Bacteria; kingdom Pseudomonadati; phylum Myxococcota; order Polyangiales; family Polyangiaceae; genus Sorangium; species Sorangium sp. So ce1036. The sequence goes on along the minus strand of NZ_JBBMOX010000001.1, from coordinate 8,021,038 downwards.
CAGGGACCGGGGGGCCACCTCGTGAAACGAGGTGGGCGTCCGGAGTCCTCGCGGGCGATCTGCTCGATGAGCATGGAAGGCCTATGCGGCGATCGGGCATGCAAGAAGCGGGGAACGGCCGAACAAGCCTGCATGTGGGCGTCGCGCCGAGGTCCGGCGCGAAGGATGATGTCGATGGATCGGCGTTTGCCGTCCCTTCCAGGCGCGTGCTCGGCGCGCTCATGGGGCCGGAGCGGAGCTGCCCGATCCGTCATCCATGACCGCACACGAGGCGCGAGCGGGGCCCGTGTGAGAGAGCGTGCTGCTGTCGTGAATGCCGTGTGTGCGGTCGCTGCGATCCTCACCCTCCTCGGCTGTGCGCAGGGCCTCGATCCGTGGCCCGAGGGAGAGGCCGTCGGCGCCCCGGGCCCGCCTCTGGGCGTCGCGGCGCAGCGGGCGAGCGAGTACGGGTGGGAGGCCGTCCAGGTGCTCGACGTCAACGCTGACGGCCTGGGAGATGTGTTCTGGCGCGACCCCGAACGGGGCCTCGCCGCCACATGGCTGATGGAGGGAAATCGGCTGCTCGCGCCGGGGCCGACCATTCCGTGCCCGCTCGGCGGCGGCTGGGCTGCCACCACGGCCGATTTCGACGGCGATGGCCTGGCGGATGTGCTCTGGAATCACGTCGAGCAGGGCCTCGTCGCTGTCGAGCTGGTGGAGGGCGTCCAGCCGCTCGCGCTGGGGCCGGTGATCCCGGGGCCGGGCGGCGGCGGCTGGCACACCATCCCGTCCGACTTCAACGGCGATAACATGGCGGACGTGCTCTGGGGCCATGCGGGACAGGGCGCGATGGCGATATGGCTGATGGAGGGGACCCGGCTGCTCGCGCCGGGGCCGGTGATCCCGGGGCCGCCTGGCGACGGCTGGGATGTCGTGTCGGCCGGGGAACTCAACGTCGACGGGCTGGCGGATATGGTCTGGGCTCACGCCGAGTCGGCGCAGATGGCGATATGGCTGATGGAGGGGACCCGGCTGCTCGCGCCGGGGCCGGAGATCCCGGGGCCGCTCGGCGATGGCTGGGTGTTCACCTGGACGGATGATTTCGACGCCGATGGCATCGAGGATGTGCTCTGGAACCACCCTGAGCAGAACCTGATGGCGGTGTGGCTGATGGAGGGGACGCGGGTGCGCGTGCCGGGGCCGGAGATACCGGGGCCGCCCGGCGATGGCTGGAGGGCGCGCACCGCCGGCGACGTCAACGGCGACGACATGGCGGATGTGGTCTGGCAGCGGGGGGATACGATGACGGTGTGGCTGATGGAGGGGACTCGGGTGCTCGCGCCGGGGCCGTTGATCCCGGGTCCCTACGGCGGCTGAGCCGACATCACGGCACCGCGGGCGGCTTGTACTCCGTGATCCGTCCCGTCGCGACGAAGCCGACCCGCGCGTAGACGCCCGCCCCGTCCTCCGAGGCCTGGAGGACGGCCGCCCGGAACCCGGCGGCGCGCGCGTCCAGCAACGGCCGCAGCGTCATCGCGCTGCCGATGCCCCGACGCCGGTAGGGCGCGAGCGTCGAGATGTTGTACAGGCCGACGACCCCGCCCCCCACGGTGAGCTCGGCCGTCGCCACGGGGGTATCCCCGAGATAGCCCACATAGAGCCAGAGCGGCGACGCCTCCGACAGGAGGGCCGGCGTCGCCATCTCGTAGAACTGCATCACGTAAGGATCGGGCGGCGTCCAGTTGGCGGCGTTGAGGCGCGCGAAATCCCGCACCTCGGCGGGGGTCCGCGCGCGCCGGATCTCCAGGTCGCGCGGCGCTGGAGGGGGCGCGCGGAGCGCCTCGAGATCCGCGGCCATGCCCAGCTCCGACTCGGCGGCCTCGAGCCCCGCGGCGCACAGGAGCTCGCCGAGGTGCGCCGGCTCGTCCGCGGGCCCGACCCACCAGGAGAACGGGCGGCCGGCGCGGCGGAAGTACGCGATCGCCTGCTCGGCGCGCTCGCGCGCCTCCGCGGCGGGCAGGCGGGCCCGAAGGACGAAGTTGAACGTGTCGCACGGGAGCCCGGAGTCGACGAGGACGAGCCCGCCACCGCGCGCGACATGGGCGCCGGCGAGCCGCTCGTGCACCCAGCCGGCGTGGACGACCAGGTTGTCATCGGCCGCCGCGGCGAGCGCAGGCGCCGTCATGCCCGCGATCGACGTCGAGCTCATGATGCTTCCCCGTGATGAGGGTAGATGTCCCTGTCCATCGATGTCGTGGCCTCCTTACCACGGCGGCGTCACTGCCACGCTGACGTCGCTGCCGTGCCCAGCCGCCTCCACGCGCGCCGATGCGGAGGTGTCGCACTTCGCCCGGCTGGCCCGCCGCTTCGAGTGGAAGATCGATCGCCACGACCGCCCCGCGGATCTCGGCGCGCGGCTGCGGGCCGCCGGGCTCCAGCCGGAGCCCGCCGAGGCGCTCGTCATCGGGGCCGTCGAGGAGGTCGTGGCCGCGACCGCCGACATGGCGCCACCCCCCGGGATCACCCTGCGATGCCCCGACCGCGGCGAGCCGCTCGACGGGATCGCCGCCTTGCAGTCCGCGGTCTCCTGGGCGGGGACTGGGCGTGGCTCGTGGCCGAGCTGGAGCACGAGCTGCACGCCGATCCGACGGCGCTCTCCATCCACGTCGCCGAGGCGGGGGGGCGGATCGTCGGCGCCGCGTGGGTGCGCTTTCATCGGGGCACCGAGTTCGCGAGCCTGTGGGGCGGCAGCACCCTGCCGGCGTGGCGCCGGCGCGGGATTTACCGCGGCCTCGTCGCACGGCGCGCCCGGCAGGCCCACGGGCGCGGGCTGCGCTACCTGCAGGTGGACGCCTCGCCGGACAGCCGCCCGAGCCTGGAGCGGCTGGGGCTCCGCGCCGTCTCCACGACCACGCCGTATGTGTGGTGCCCGCCGTCCTCGTGAGGCCTGACAGGCTCGACCCGCGCGCCGGTCGCCGTTTCCGGTGCGGCGAGGGCAGCCGAGCTGCTCCGGGGCGACCGTTTCCGGTGTGGGGGGAGCAGCCGAGCTGCTCCGGGGCGACCGTTTCCGGTGTGGCAGGGCCAGCCGAGCTGCTCCGGGGCGACCGTTTCCGGTGTGGCGAGGGCAGCCGAGCTGCCCCGGGGAAACCGTTTCCGGTGTGGCGGGAGCAGCCGAGCTGCTCCGGGGCGACCGTTTCCGGTGTGGCGAGGGCAGCCGAGCTGCCCCGGGGAAACCGTTTCCGGTGTGGCGGGAGCAGCCGAGCTGCTCCGGGAGACCGTTTCCGGTGCCCGGGGGGCGGGCGGCGGACGGGCTAGCGCTCCGCGGTGCCGGCCTGGCCCTCGTCCTCCTCCTCTGGCAGCTCATCCAGCTCTCTCCAGAGCGCGTCGAGGTCCAGCGAAAGCCCCTCGCAACCGGGCGCCTCGTGGACCCCTTCCGAGGCCGAGAGCGCGACGGCATAGCGCCCATCCCGGCCGAGCTCGAAGATCTCCAGCCCGCGGACCTGAGGATCCAGGATCCAGGTGAAGCGCACCCCGAACCTGGCGTACTCGCCCAGCTTCTCGATGCGATCGCGGCGCGCGTCCCGCGGTCGCGGCGAGGTGACCTCGATCACGACGCCGGGCGGCCGGTTCGCCTTCGCCATCGGGCTCCCTCGCGCGGGGAGCCGGGCGCCCGGCAGGTACATGGAGACGTCCGGTTTGCGGCCGCGCTCCTGCGCCCTCATGCCGAGCTTGAGCTCCGAGCCGAAGACGCGTCCACCCCGCAGGGAGGCCCACACGCCGAGGACGCGCATCAGCCACGCGACCACCGCCGCATGGAGAACGCTCGGTATCTCTTCCTCCTCGACCCGGCCGTCGACGAGCTCCCCCGCCTCGTCCTCATCGAGGTCAGCCCAGGCCTCGAGCGTCAGCCTCGCCGGCTCGCCCGCGCCGGACGCGAACCCTGTCGCCATGACCGGAGCGTAGCAGGATGATGGGGCCTCCCTGATCGATGGCAGGGCTCGCCCGCGCCGATCGCCTTTCAGGCGTGCGTGCGGGCGAGGGCTGCGCAGAGATCAGCGCAGTCCAGGAGCCCGATCACGGCGGCTGCATAGGATTTGTTCGCCTCGAAGACCTCGTCCGCCGGGAATGCGCGCTGCGCCAGGTCCAGGTGGTGCTCGGAGCCCAGGCAGAGCTCCGCCTTGGGATCCTCCAGCTCGTCGAGCGCCCCGCGGTCCGCTGCCCACCCGTCGATCTTGGCGACATGCCGGCCACATGCGACCTGGCACAGCCTGCGCGCCTCGGCGGTGTTCTGGTAGAGCCATGCCTCGATGCTGCGGAAGGGAGTGAGCCGCAGCAGACGCGCGACGGCTGCTGCGGCGGCCCGGGCGATGTCCTGGTCCGATGTCGTGAGCGCGTCGCGGGCGCGCTGGCGGCGCAGCGCGTTGTCGATACCGGGCTGCACGTAGGTGCTCACGAACTCAGCGAACTTCGGGACGTTCTCGCTCGAGGCGCGCTCGGCCCATCGGCGATCGCCGTCCACGTGGAAGGCGACGAACCCGATCGGATCCTCGATGAGCTTCGCGGCGATCGCCCGGCCGAGGAGCACGATCTTCTGGCGATCGAACGGGTTTCTGCTCTTCCACAGGTTGCCGCGCATGGCGCGCTGCGCCTGCTCATCCTGCGGCTCGAACGCGATGAGGTGGGTCCGACACGCGGAATCCATGAGCAGCAGCATCTTCTTCACGAGCGCTGCGATGGTCTCGCAACTGCCCGCGGCGCTGTCCTCCGTGAGGACCAGAATGGACAGGCGGGCCTGCTCCCGGGTCACCACAGGCCCTTCGTCCTCAGGATCTCGCTCACCTGGAGCGCTTCGGTCCGGTACGCACGGAAGAAGGCGTTCGCGCTCTCCTCGTCCATGTTGGCCCAGACCGTTCGGCGGCGCCCTTCATGGCGCTCGCGGCGGCAGAGGATGAAGCACCGCCGGACATCCTCGGCGGAGGTGAAGGGGAGGAAGTCGAGCAGGAGGGGATTTTGGCTGGTCAGGAACGATTGCCGATCGACGAGCCGCCCGAGGCAGGCCTCGATCCAGTCGTAATGAAGACCGTTCACCAGCTCGTCGGCGATGACGATGTCCTCGCTCACCGCGAGGTAATGGAAGAACGACAAGAGCCGCTTCTGTCCGTAGCTGAGCGCATCGTGGGTGATGACGGAGCCGTCTTCCAAGGTGAAGGTGAAGGCGAGGCCCGCATAGAGCAGTTCCTCGCCTGCGGGCGTGACCTTCTTCGAGTGGAGGAGCAAGATCAGGTCGGAGGCAGAATACTGGAACAGCTCTGCCGCATCACGAAGAAAGGGCAGCTCGGTGTGCGGCAGGCTGGGGTTCTTGGCCTCGAGCAACGTGGGGTTGCTCTCGATGAGGCGTGTTATCTCGGGAGGGATCCGTGGCGATATCTTGACGCTCACATCCCCGACGCCGGTCCTCAAGATGCTGAGCATGGGAGATTCGATGCAATCGCCAGACTCCTCCGCGAGGGACTCTCCCGTCATTTCCTCGAAGGCGCGTAACGCCTCGTCGAACCTCCCCCTCCCGCGAGGGTTGAGGATCTCATCCCACATGGCGTCGAACCACTCAGGGCCGAGATCCATGGGTGCTTCATAGAAGACGTCCTGAAGTGCCCAGAGCAAGAAACCCGGCTGGAAAGGATCGGACACCGGGATCTCTGTGTCAGGAACGAGGGTGTCGTCGACAAAGCGTTCGCTTTTCAAGGGCGTCACCGAGACGCGGTGTGTTGGTGTTGCGTGATGAAATCGGACCCGTGCCTCGTAGGACCACGCTGGGCTGCTGCTCTCCGCGAGGTGCTTCGGAAGCCGACCTCGTGCGGGGCGCGGCTCGGGGGTCGATCTCTCGGACAGGTCGTTTCGAATCGAGACCAGGAGGCTCACGCCGACCGATTCGATCTCATACTCCAGCGCGAAGTCCTCCCCCTCCAGCGCTGCGAAATTCGACGCCAGCGCCATCGCGATGAGCTTCAGCAGCGTCGTCTTCCCCGTTCCGTTCTGGCCAAGGAGCACGTTGAACGTGTCGTTGAAGACGAGCTCCGTTCCTGGCACCAGCCCCCGGAACCTCTCGATCCGCAGCCGCTTCAGCTTTGCCATACGCCTCGTCTGGGTGTACCGCGCCCCCGCACACCCGAGCAAGCTCGGCCTGCGGCGGGGATCCGTCCGCGAGCGCGCCCGCCGCCGGCGCGATCGCCCGGCCGGCGCACCCGCTCTCCGCCCTCCGGGATCGGTTGATCCCGGCGCGCATCTCGAGTGCGATCCTCGCCCCCGCGATGCGCCAGATCCTCCACATCGACATGGACGCGTTCTTCGCGTCGGTCGAGCAGCTCGACGACCCGTCGCTGCGCGGCCGCCCGGTCCTGGTCGGCGGCGCCTCGCGGCGCGGCGTGGTCGCGGCCGCCTCGTACGAGGCGCGCCCCTCCGGCGCCCGCTCGGCGATGCCCATGGCCGAGGCGATCCGCCGCTGCCCGCAGGCGGTCGTCGTGCCGGTGCGGCACGCCCGCTACGCCGAGGTGAGCGCGCAGATCTTCGCGATCTTCCGCCGCTTCACCCCGCTCGTGGAGGGGCTGTCGCTCGACGAGGCGTTCCTCGACGTGACCGCGAGCCGCGCGCTCTTCGGCGACGGCCAGGCGATCGCGGCGCAGATCAAGCGCGCCGTGCGCGGCGAGATCGGGCTCACGGCGTCGGCCGGGGTCGCGCCGTGCAAGTTCGCCGCGAAGATCGCGAGCGATCTGCAGAAGCCCGACGGGCTCGTCGTGGTCCCCGAGGACGTCGCCGCTTTCCTCGCGCCGCTGCCGCTCGAGCGCATGTGGGGCGTGGGCCCGCGCGCCGCCGAGCGCCTGCGCCGCGCGGGGCTCGCGACGATCGGCGATCTCGCGCGCTGCCCGGCGCCGCGCCTCCACGAGCTCCTCGGCCCCGCGTGGGGCGAGCACGTCCGGCTCCTCGCGGCCGGGATCGACGCGCGCGAGGTCGTCCCGGGCCGCAAGGCGGAGTCGATCGGCGCCGAGGAGACGGTCGAGGAGGACCTCCTGGGCAGGGAGCCGATCGAGCGCTGGCTGCTCGAGCTGTCCGGCCGCGTCGCGCGGCGCCTGCTCAAGGCGGGGCTGTCCTGCCGCGCCGTGACCGTGAAGCTCAAGTACGCGGACTTCACGCTGCGGACCCGCCAGACCTCGCTGTCCGAGCCGGTTTGCGACACGGACTCGATCCATGCGTGCGCGAAGGGGCTGCTGTCGCGGTTCGACCTGTCGCGCCCCGTGCGGCTCGTCGGCGTCGCCGCGGGCGATCTGACGACCGAGACCGCCGGGCCGACCCTGAGCCTGTTTCCCGTCGCCTCGGAGCGCCGCCGCCGCCTGGAGGGCGTCGTGGCGGAGGTGGCCGAGCGGTTCGGGGGAAAGGGGCTCACGCGCGCGGCGCTCCTGGATCCGCCGGGGTCGGGGGATCGCGGCGCGGTCGCGGGCGGGCGCATAGGGGCGCGGGAGAGGAAGTAGGCGCACCGCCCCGGTCCTGCGCCCGCACCGCGGGGCGCGTGGGACTCTTGCTCTCACGGAGTTGCCGTTGAGAACATTTTTACTTCCGGATAGCGTCTCGGGCGGGCGCGGCTGGTTCGGAGAGAGCTCGGGTACGGGAGTACGGCAAGAGCAGGTACGGCGAACGGCGCTCGGCCGCGCAGCCACGCGTGGAACAGAAGAGAGGGTAGTATGAGGTCGTTTCTTTCGTTGGCGATGTGCGGGGTGCTGGTCGGCTCGTTCGCCCTGGCGGGTTGCGGTGACGATGACGAGGGGACCGGCGGCAGCGGTGGGGCCGGCGGGGAGGGCGGGAGCTCCACCACGACCACCGGGGTTGGCGGCGAGGGCGGCGGAGGCGAAGGCGGCGCGGGCGAAGGCGGCGCGGGCGAGGGCGGCGCGGGCGAGGGCGGCGCGGGCGAGGGCGGCGCGGGCGAGGGCGGTGGCGACACCGGTATCGGCCCGGACGAGAGCTGCTCGGGCTGCGCCCGGCTGTCGGTGCCGCTCACCGAGAGCGGGCAAGCAACGCAGTTCCTCGTCACGTTCGACGAGCCGGTGGACCTGACCGGCGCCACCATCACGTACCGCGTGAAGACGTACGCCGGCACCAGCGGCGGCGTGCAGCCGTACGTGCAGAACGGGGATGCGCTGGCGTGGGCGACCGCGGGCTGGGGGTGGAATCCCGTCAGCGAGCTGAAGGAGTGGACGGACATCACGATCGACGTCGATGCCGCGGTCGTGCCCGAGGGGTCTGCCCCGTTCGACAAGTCGCAGGTGCTGATGTTCGGGCTTCAGATCACCGCGGGCGACGAGGGCCCCTGGACCAACCCGACCGTGGTCTACGTCGACTCCATCACCGTTACGAGGCCCGCCAGCGCGGGCGGCGAGGGAGCCGGCGGGGCCGGCGGCGCGGGTGACGGCGGGGCCGGCGGCGCGGGTGACGGCGGGGCCGGCGGCGCGGGCGACGGCGGGGCCGGCGGCGAGGGAGCCGGCGGGGCCGGCGGCGAGGGAGCCGGCGGGGCCGGCGGCGCGGGCGACGGCGGGGCCGGCGGCGCGGGCGACGGCGGGGCCGGCGGCGCGGGCGGCGGCGGGGCCGGCGGCGCGGGCGGCGGCGCGGGCGACGGCGGGGCCGGCGGCGCGGGCGGCGGCGAGCCGAGCGTCGAGGTGATTCACGTGGTCGGTCCGTTCGAGTTCACGGCCGACGCGGAGCCGCTGGAGATCGGCTCGTACATGCCCGTGTCGGGCTCGACGCTGCTCCACCTCGCCGAGTGATGCAGGCCGGCCTCGGGCGCTCGCTCTCGCGCTGCCGCGCGGAGCGGCGCCCGGGCGCGGCGCCCGGGCGAGCCGCCACCCTCGTCAGGGCGACTACCCGTGATGGGACTTGCCCTGACCGCGGTAACGCTTCCAGTGATGTCGCTTGTTCTTGTTCTTCGGCCTGCTGTTGTTGGAGAGGCCGATGGACGTCTTCTTGGTCGATAGCGGCATGATCCCTCCCTGGCGCCGGTGCGGCGCCAGCAACAGGGGGTCGGAGGCCGACGACGCGACCCCGCGGAGCGCCGCTCCACACGACGCCGGCCGACCGGACGCCCACCCCCCAGGCCGGCGCTCGCAGGCGGGCGCGCTCGTCGCGCGCGACCCCCGCGCGGCGAGCCGCCGGGCCGGAGCGCAGGATGGCACCTAGATGGCGCCTACCGGATCGCGGGCGGGGGGAAGAGGAGCCCGCCGAAGAGCAGGAAGGCGATGAGCAGCGTCCAGACCAGGTTGATGAGCTGCGCGCCGATGAAGGCGAGCGCGGGGCGGCCCCCGTCCATCTTGAGCACGGAGCCGAAGTGGGTCTCCAGCCCGATCGAGGTGAACGCGAGCGCGAACCACGTCGTGCGCAGGCCGCCGATGGTGCCCTTGGTCTCCGTGACCACGGCCGGATCGACCAGGAACGAGAAGAGGAGCGACGTGGCGAGGAACCCGAGGACGAACTTGGGAAAGCGCTCCCAGATGAGGCGCGCGGTCGGGCGGGGCGCGCCGGCGCTCGCGTTGCGCAGGGTCCACCAGAGCGACAGGATGAACGCGGCCACGCCGAGCAGGACGTTCTGGGAGAACTTGACGATGGTGCCGGCCTTGAGCGCCCGCTCGCTGATGAGCGCGCCCGCCGCGACGACGGAGCCCGTCGTGTCGAGCGTCCCGCCGAGCCACGCGCCGCCGACGAGATCGGGGATGCCGAGCGCCTTCACGATCCAGGGCTGGAGGAAGATCATCGGCAGCGCCACGAGGAGCACGAGCGAGCTGACATACGACAGCTTCCTGCGATCGCCCTGGATCGCGCCGCAGGCCGCGATCGCGGCGGAGACGCCGCAGATGGACACGGCGGTGGAGAGCATCACCGCGAACTCGTCGTCGACCCGCAGGCGGCGGGCGAGCCAGAAGCAGGCATACCAGACGACGAGCACGACGAGCAGCGATTGCAGGATGCCGAAGGCGCCGGCCTTCAGGATCTCCTGGAACAGGATGCCTGCGCCGAGGAGGACGAGGCCGGTCTTGATGTAGTACTCGGTCTGGACCGCCTCGCGCAGCCAGCCGGGGAGACCGATCACGTTGCTGATGAAGAGCCCGAGGAGCAGGGCGAAGATGACGTACTCGACGCCGTAATGGTGCACGACGGCGTTGCCGGCGAGCACCTGGGCGAGCCAGCTCAGGCCGTAGACGACAGGGAAGCCGAGCGCGTAGCGGGCGAGGTCGCGGCCGAGGAGCACGACGCCGACCGCGGAGACGGCGAGCAGCGCGAGGCCGACCTGGAGAGAGCTCCAGAGGTTCGCCGCGGAGAGGACGGTGGAGGTGAGCTCGGCGGCGCTGCCCCACTTGAGGGTGGGGAGCGCGGGCCGGAGGCCGGCGAGGAGAGGGAGGAGGGTCAGCGCGCCGAGGACGACCGCGATCCAGTCCTCGTTGCGCCAGAAGGGGAGGGGGGCGGCGGCTGGAGGACCGCTGTCCGGGGTCGATGGCGTGTCTGGGACGGGGGCTGCTGGCGTTGTCATGAGGCGCGACAGTATCGAGATCAGAGGAAAGGGTCCACCCGCGTGTCCTCCCGCGGTTCCCGCCGTTTCGTGGGCCATCCGCCGATCCGCACTCCGCCGGCGACGTGCGGCGCGCCGAGATGCGCTATGTTGCCGCGGCATGATCCGGACCGTCCACACCACACGCTACGTCACCCCCCTCCGGGAGGGGGGATCGACGCCCGCCCTCGTGGAGGCGGATGACGACGGGCTCTACGTGATGAAGCTCCGCGGCGCGGGCCAGGGGCCGAAGGCGCTGATCGCGGAGCTCGTCGCGGGCGAGATCGGGCGCGCGCTCGGGCTGCCGGTGCCGGAGATCGTGTTCATCGAGCTCGATCCGGAGTTCGGGCGCGCCGAGCCGGATCCGGAGCTGTCCGACCTCCTGTCGGCGAGCGCCGGCCTGAACCTCGCGCTCGACTTCCTCCCCGGCTCCCTCGCCTTCCATCCGCTCGTGGGCCCGGCGCTCGACCCGGCGCTCGCGTCGGCCGTCGTCTGGTTCGACGCCTTCGTGAGCAACGTGGACCGGACGCCCAAGAACCCGAACCTGCTCCTGTGGCACCGCCGCCTCTGGCTGATCGACCACGGCGCGGCGCTCTACGTGCACCACGCCTGGACCGACACGACGGATCCGCGCGCCGACGCCGCCGACCGCTTCCCCCTCATCCAGAACCACGTGCTGCTGCCGTTCGCCGGGGATCTCGCCGCCGCCGACGCCGCGCTGAGCGCGCTGCTCACGCCCGAGCGGATCGCGGAGATCGTCGCCGCGATCCCCGACGCGTGGCTGGTCGAGCAGGAGCCCCCGGTCCGGCTGTTCGGCGAGCGGCGCGCGGCGGCCCCGGCGAGCGCGTTCGAGGAAGCGCAGCCGCCTCCGGCGCCCCCGCCGAGCGCAGCGGCGCGGCGCGCGGCGTACGCCGCCTACCTGACCCACCGCCTCGCGTCCCCGCGGGGCTTCGTCGAGGAGGCGCTCGATGCCCGAGCCCGACGCTAGCCCGCCGCGCGCCGGCGGCGCCCGCGAGGCGTTCGACTACGCCGTGCTCCGCGTGGTCCCGCGGGTGGAGCGCGGCGAGCGCATGAACGTCGGGGTAATCCTCTTCTGCCGCGCCCAGGGCTTCCTCGACGCGCGCGCCGAGCTCGACGCGCGGCGCCTGCTCGCCCTCGCGCCCGACCTCGATCTCGAGGCGGTCGGTCACCACCTCGACTTCGTCCGTCGCGTCTGCGCCGGGGATCCGGCCTGCGGCTTCGTCGCGGGGCTCCCGCAGGCCGAGCGCTTCGGCTGGCTGGTGTCGCCGGCCAGCACCATCGTCCAGCCCTCGCGCGTCCACGCGGGCCTCTCTGCCGATCCGGCGGCGGCGCTCGAGCGGCTGCTCGCGGAGCTGGTGCGGCTGGGATAGAGCGGGCCGGGACGGCAGGAACGTGACGCGCGTAACTCGACCGGCTGCAGACGGGGATCGAGGCCTCGTGGCGCTGCCGCTCGCGCAGGCGCTCATCCGGCGAGGGCGGCGCTGTCCGCCCGGCGGGCGCCGGGCATCACGCCCGCGAGCAGGCCGCGGCGCGGCACCGACCAGAGGGGCTCGCTCTCGACGCGGAGGCGCGCGAGGAGGGTGTTCGCCGCGAGGATGCCTGAGCTCGCGGCGCGCTCCATGAGCGCGGTGGGGAAGGGCAGGCGGACGAAATCGCCGGCCACGGCCACGCCGGGCGAGGGCGTCTCGACGCCCGGTCGCTCGGCGCTCGACCCTGGAGCGAAGGCGGGACAATCCTGCCGCCACAGCCAGCGCTCGTGCAGCACGCGCGCGCCGCTCGTCTCCGGATAGAGCCCGTGCAGCCCGGCGAGCAGGTCGGCGCGAATCGCTGCCTCGTCGATCCCCGGCGGGACCGCGTAGGCGTGGAGCTCCACCACGGAACCGCGGGTGCGCTCGGCCCAGCGGCGGCACTCGCCCTGGAAGAGGTGATACAGCGAGATGTTCTCGAGCGGCCCGAAGCCGGCCGTGCCCACGAAGGGGGGCCGCCCCGGCGCGGTCGGTCGATCGAGCCAGAGACGCCAGACCACGAAAGGGCGGGTCAGCGCGAGGCGGGCGACACGCGCGCGCCACGCGGCGTCGCCGAGCGCCGGCGAGCCGGCGACGATCGCCTGCAGCGCGGGCACGGTCACGGCCAGCACCACCGCGTCCGCAGGCAATGGCGCGCGGCCCCCTGCGAGGTGTACCTCCCAGCCGCCCGCGCCGGGCAGGATGCGCGTCGCCTCCGTACCGAGCCGCATGCGCGCGCCGAGCGCCTCGAGGCGGCGCTCGAACGGCCCCCAGAGCGCGACCGAGAACGGCTCGTTCAGCACATCGAAGGGCAGCCCCTCCGGGTTGCCCAGAAAATAGAAATGAAACATGGCAACGAGCTCGGCTGCCGACATCTCGTCCTCGGGATTGAAGAACGAGTGCGCGAAGACATCGAAGAGCATCCGGCGCGCCGGGGGCGGCAGGCGGAGCCCGTCGAGAAACGCCCTCGCCGACTGCGCGTCGAGCTCACGGTAGGTGCGTTCGCCGTCGAAGGCCAGCATCTGCACGCCCGTGCGGAGGTCCGCGCGAACGATGTCCCGGAGCCTGAGCGAGCGCGAGCGCGCCAGCAGGGCGAGGAGGTTCAGCGGGGTCCGGCGGGGCAGCCCTCCGACGGATTCGCGCGCGCCGCCAGGGCCGAGCAACGGATAATCGGAGAGCGGCGTGAGCAGGCGGCGCGCGGGATCGAGCCGCGCGAGCAGCGATCGCAGGTTGTAATACTGCCGGAAGAACGCGTGAAACCCGCGCTCCATCTGAAACGCGGTGCCGTCCGGGAGGTGCTCTGTCCAGGCGCTGATCCGGCCGCCCAGCACCGGCTCGCGCTCGATCAGGGTGACGGAGACGCCGCGCTCGGCGAGCACGGTCGCGGCCGACACGCCGGCGAGGCCGCCGCCGACGACCACCGCCCGGACGGGCGCGGGCACGCGCGAAAAGCCCCGGGAGACGAGGGGCGCGACGCGCTCGCGCCCGCGCGAAAACGGCCACGCCCTTGCCCCCTCCGAGGCGCTCCCCCCACATCGCCTGCGCATGATGGTTCTGTAACGTACTACAATCCACGCAGCGCAGGAGCGGACTCTCCTGACGCTCACCAGAGACGGAATAGGCCGTCCGCGGTCGGTTCGTTACGAACGGAGAGGGAGAGGAAGATCGATGTCGGAAGCAGTGCACACCGGCGGCTGCCTCTGCGGCGCCATCCGCTATCGCCAGGGTTGACGCGCCCGGGCCGCTCGGCGAGGAGCGTGGGACACCCCGTCGGGGCACCCCGTCATGGAACACACGAATTCTCTGATGCAGCCCATCGGTCCCCCTCTCCCCGGCTGGACGCCGCGGCCCCGGCCGCCGCGCGAGGCCATGGTCGGGCGGACCTGCCGGGTCGAGCCGCTCCAGCCCGACCGGCACGCGGCGGACCTCTATGCGGCCAACAGCGCCGACGCGGAGGGGCGAGGCTGGACCTACCTGCCCTACGGGCCGTTCGCGACCCTGCACGACTACCTCGCCTGGATGGAGGCAAAGTGCCTGGGCGACGATCCCCTGTTTCATGCGATCGTCGACGGCGCGACCGGCCGGGCGGTGGGCGTCGCGAGCTACCTGCGGATCGACCCCGGCAACGGTGTCATCGAGGTCGGCCACCTCCGCTTCTCGCCGCTCCTCCAGCGGACGCCGGCCGCGACGGAGGCGATGTACCTGATGATGCGGCGGGTGTTCGAGGAGCTCGGGTACCGGCGCTACGAGTGGAAGTGCGACGCGCTCAACGCCGGCTCGAGGGCGGCGGCGGCGCGGCTCGGGTTCCGGTTCGAGGGCGTGTTCCGGCAGGCCACCGTGTACAAGGGGCGCAGCCGCGACACCGCGTGGTACTCGATCATCGACAGGGAGTGGCCGGCGCTCAGGGCGGCGTTCGAGCGATGGCTCGATCCATCGAACTTCGACGCATCGGGCCGCCAGCGTCAGCGCCTCTCCGCGCTGACGGGGGCCGCCGGGTGACCCCCCGGCAGGGGAGACGGGGCAGGGGGCGCCGAGCGAGCGTCGACGCTGGCGTTGACGCGGACGCTGGCGTGGGGGCCCGGACCGCTCGGGCGGGGGGAGGCACGCTCAGGCGCTGTCGGCGGGCGCCGGCGGCGCCTCCAGGCTGATTCGCCCGAGCCGGCCGGCGCGGAAGTCGTGGACGAGGAGGTCCGACGCCTTGTGCAGGTCCACCGCCCCGCCGCTGCGCAGGCAGCCACGGCGGCGGCCGATCTCGGTGATGAGCTCGAGCGCCGTCGCCGGGAGCTCCTTCAGCTTGTAGCGCTCGACGAGGCGCTCGGGATAGCGCTTCAGGAAGTACCTCGCCGCGAACAGGGCCACGCTCTCGTAGTCGATGGCCGTGTCCGGGATCGCCCCGCCCACGGCCAGACGGTACGAGGCGGCCTCGTCGCCGATCTTGGGCCAGAGGATCCCCGGGTTGTCGGAGAGGACGATGCCGCTCTTCAGGGTCACGAGCTGCTGGCTCTTCGTGACCGCGGGCTCGTCGCCGACCTTGGCCACCTTGCGCTCCATGAGCACGTTGATGATCGTCGACTTGCCCACGTTGGGAATGCCCACGATCATCGCCCGCACCACCCTGCCAGGGCCGCTCCTCTGGGGCGCGAGGCGCTTGCAGAGCTCGGGGATCCGCGTCCGCGCCTCGGACGACTGGGTCGCGGAGAGCGCCAGCGCGAGCACCTTGCCGCCGGGCGTCGCCCCGTCGGGGGCTGCCGGGGGCTCCGCCTCGAGGTGACGGAGCCACGCCCGGGTGACGGCCGGATCGGCCAGGTCGCTCTTGTTCAGCACCTTGATGCACGGCTTCTGTCCGCGCAGCTCGGCGACGACGGGGTTCTCGCTGGACCGCGGCATGCGGGCATCGAGCACCTCGATGATGACGTCCTGGATCGGCATCGACTCGGCGATCGCGCGCCGAGCCCGGGTCATGTGGCCGGGGTACCACTGAATCGACATCAGGAACGAGCTCTATCACGCGCGGGCGCCGGCGCACCGGGCCGCGCGCGGGAGGCGCCGGCGCACCGGGCCGCGCGCGGGGGGGCGCCGGCGCCGCGGCGTTCTCCCCGTCGCGTGGTAGTACCTGGCATTCGCCATGTCGCACGAGCGCCCGAGCCGGACCGCCAGGAAGATCGCGCGGCTCGTGATCCTGATCGACGCGGTGCCCCGGCTCGCCGGGCTGCTGCCGGAGGGCGAGGCCGCCATGGTGGAGGCGATCCTCCACGGATCCGGGGTGGTCAGCCGCCGTGAGATCGCGCTGATGCGCTCGCCGTGGGGCCGCCGGCTCTACAGGGTGTCGGAGGCGTTGACGGTCCGGGGGCAGCTCGTCTGGCTCGGCCTGCGCAAGCGGTGGGTCGCGGATGCGGTCTCCGAGGCCATCGCCGCGGGGGCGACGCAGCTGCTCGTCGTGGGGGCCGGGCTCGACGCGCTCGCGGCGCTCGTCGCTCGCCGCCACCCCGGGGTGACCTGCGTGGAGATCGACGCGCCGGCCACGGCCGAGCCCAAGCGCGCGGGGCTGCGCGCCGCAGGCGCGGAGCGCGACAGCCTGCACCTGTGCGCGGCGGACCTCTCGACCCGACCGCTCGCCGAGGCGCTGCGGGCCACCCCGTGGCGGAGCGACGCGCGCAGCGTCGTCGTGGCCGAGGGCCTGCTCATGTACCTCGACGCGGCGGTCGTGAGGGGGCTGCTCGCGGCGGTGCGCGGCTGCGCGGGTCCTGGCAGCCGCCTCGCGTTCTCCTCCATCTTTGCGGACGACGCCGGCCGACCTCGCGTGGGCGGCGTGGGCGTGCTGGACAGGCCGATGCGCGCGGCGCTGCGCCTCGCCGGCGAGCCCATGCGCTGGGGCATCCGCCCCGAGGCGGTGCGCGCCTTCGTCGAGCCGGCCGGCTACCGGGTGCTCGAGCAGCCCGACCTCGCGGCGCTGCGCCGGCGCTACCTCGCCCCCCTCGGGCTCGCCGACGAGCCGGTCGCGCCGTACGAGCACCTCGTGCTCGCCGAGGTCGCCCCGCCCGCGTGAGGTCGAGTCACGCGCGAGCGCCGGCGGGCGCTCGGCGCTCGAACCCCGCGGGCGGGCGCTCGGCGCTCGAACCCCGCCGCCGGGCGCTCGGCGCTCGAACCCCGCCGCCGGGCGCTCGGCGCTCGAACCGCGCCGGCGGGCGCTGTATCCTCCCGCGCGCGGCGCCGGGCGGGCCGGCGACCGGGGCACGAGGAGGTGTGATGGCCAGCGAAATCCGCGCGATCCGCAGCGACTCGCCGCTCTATGCCGGCGCGCTCCGCCTCCGGTACGAGGTCTTCGTCCTCGAGCAGGCCGTGCCCGAGGCGATCGAGGTCGACGAGCACGACGCCGAGGCGCAGCACTTCGTGATCCAGGACGGCGCGGAGGTCGTGGCGACGATGCGCCTCGTGCCGTACGGGGACGCGCTGAAGGTGGGTCGCGTGGCGGTCCGGAAGGAGCTCCGCGGCCGCGGCCTCGGCCGGCGCATGATCGAGGAGGCGGTCCGCGTCGCGGAGGCGCAGCGCGCGCGCGCCCTGGTGCTGAGCTCCCAGGTCGTGGCGGTGCCGTTCTACCGCAAGCTCGGCTTCGTCGAGGAGGGTCCCGTCTTCGACGAGGCCGGGATCCCGCACACCCGGATGGTCAGGCTCCTCCGTCCGGGGGGCGAGGCGGGTCAGAAGAAGCAATGAGCTCGATCGCTGGTCGCAGATGAAAGGCGCGCCGAGCCCATGACCTCCCCGCGAATCCTCCTCGCCGGCGCCACGGGGGCGGTCGGCATCGAGCTCCTGCGCCTGCTCCGCGGCCAGGGGCTCTTCGTGCGCACCCTCTCCCGGACGGAGGAGAACGCCACGCGCCTCTCGGGCCTCGCCTCGGAGATCGTCGTCGCCGACGCCGCGGCGCGCGGGGCCGCCGCGGGCGCGGCCCACGGCATCGACACCGTCGTCTCCTGCCTCGGCGCCAGCGTCTCGCTGACGCTGCGCGAGCGCCGGGGGTATCACGACGTCGATCTGGTCGCGAACACGGGCCTGCTCGAGGCGGCGAAGCGGGCGGGGGCGCGGCGGTTCGTCTACCTGTCGGCGCACCCCGGCCCGGGCTACGCCCACACCCATTACCTCTGCGCCCACCTCCAGGTGGAGGAGCGCGTCCGCGCGTCGGGCCTGTCGTTCTCGTTCGTGCGCCCCACGGGCATCTACTCGGCGCTCGCCGACCTGATCGCGATGGCGCGCGCCGGCCTGGGCACGGTCGTGGGCGACGGCCGCGCGAGGACCAACCCGGTGCACCCGCTCGACGTCGCCGAGGCGCTGGCCGAGGTCCTCGCCGAGGGCCCCGAGGTGGTGCCGGTGGGCGGGCCCGACGTCATGACCCGGGACGCGGTGATGCGCCTCGCGTTCGAGGCCGTCGGCAAGGAGGCGCGCATCGCGCACGTCCCCGCGGGGTTGCTCCGATCCACGAGCGTGCTGCTCGCGCCCGTTCACCCGCGGCTCTCGGATCTGCTCGAGTTCGTCGCCGCGGTCATGACCTCCGACTCGGTGGCGCCCGCGCGCGGGAGGCGCCCCCTGCGCGCCTGGTTCGAGGAGCTCGCGGCCGCGAAGCCTGCTGAGATGTGAGCGATCACATCGGCTCGTCGGGGGCTCTTCCGCCTCGCCTTGGACAGGCCGTCATGCGCGCCGGGCTGCTCGTCCTCCTGCGCGTTCACCAGGGCGCTCGCCGGGGGGGCGCAGGCGGGGAGGTCGCCTCTTCCGCCCGGAGATCCCGCCCGAGAGGGGAGGGGAGCGGGGTTATTTCTCGAGCGTCAACAGCCCGAGCCGGTAGGGCAAGCGGCCGTAATCCCCTCCGACGTTCGGATCTCTCCCCTGGTAGAGGAACTGCAAGTTGCACGGGTCGATGGTCATTCGCTCGTCGTACCCGGAGCGGATCAGCTCGCCGTGGCTGATGTCGTCGGTCCAGTCCGCGCCCTCGAACGTCACGTTGGCGGGGCCGGCGAACGGGTTCTGCTTGGTGTCGGCCAGGGGGGTCCAGGGGCCATCCAGGCTCTCGGAGGTCCACGACCTGAAGAAGCGAGGGCTGTTGTCGAACGCCTCCACGAGGAGCAGGTACTTGTTCGAGCCGTCCACCTTGTAGACGTTGCTCGCCTCGAACAGGAGCCCTGCGCTGGGCGCCGTCATGACGACCTCGTAACCGTCGAACTTCGGGAAGTCGTCGATGCTGACCTTGGAGCGGTAGAGCTTCCCGTCGTCCCGTGAGAAGAAGAGGTGGCAATAGTCGTCGTCGCAGATGAGCCAGAAGTCGAGCGCGCCGAGGACGTTCCCCATGGCGCCTGGCTCGCCGCGGAGCAGCGCCTGGGGCCGGCTCCAGCCGTTCATGTTGTTGATGTCGTCGTTCGTCGAGTACCTGCCGTTCCACTGGTAGATGAGGTACCACTTGTTGTGCGGCCGGAAATAGAAGACCTGGGGCGCGACCGTGCTGCCGGTGGGCCAGCCCGCCATGTAGTGCTGCTGAGCGGAGTTCGCCTGAGAGAAGTCCGGGAAGTTCAGGTACACCGACTGCCACGAGCCATCGCCCGTCGTGGTGTCGAACACGGTGGCAAATACGTGGTACTTGTCGTCATAGAACACGATCGTCGGGTCCTTGACCGACGCGAAGGTGCGGCCGGCGGGCGGCTTGGGGCTGATCACCGGAGGCCCCGACTTCCACCTGAACGTGGTGGGCAAGTCGCAGGTCACCGCCGGGCCGCCCCCGCCGGCCCCCCCGGTCCCCGGAGCGCCGCCGCCCTCCCCGGTCCCCGGAGCGCCGCCGTTCCCTCCGGTCGTCTCGCCGCCGCCCGTGCCCGAGGCGCTCCCCCCGCCCGTGCCGGGGGTCGATCCGCCCGTGCCCGTGACGCTCCCCCCGCCCGTGCCGGAGGTCGACCCGCCCGTGCCCGCGCCCCCCACGCCCGCCGTGCCGCCGGCGCCCGACGTCGGATTCTCCGTGCCGCCCGTCCCGGCGGAGGGCTGCGGGTCGTCCGTCGCCTCGCTGGCGCAGCCGGCGAGCGCCGCGAGCACACAGCCGAGGACAGAGAGATGAAGGATGGAACGGCGCGGAGCCATGGATTGACGGGGCAAATCGAGGTGAGTGTTCATGCCAGTCTCCAGAGGAATGCCCGATCGGGTCGGCGAGCTCCTCGGAGCCCGACCGTCACGGTGAACGCGCATGAGGACGCAGGGCCCGGTGCACATGCCGGCCCATCCGAGGCCGGCAAGGGCAAAGCGGAAGAATCCCGGAGCCCAAATTGTGATCGTTCACATGGCCGGAGTCAATCAAAAACCGGCGCGCGGCCATCCTCGATCCCGGGGGGTGGCCGAGCTCGCCCCCGTCTTCGTCAGGCGCGGGGCGCCCGGGGCTCGGACCCGGGTCTTCGCCTGTTGCGCAGCGCGGTGAGCGCCTTGCCGAGGGTCGGATAGAGCGTCATGCCGTGAAGATCGATGCCGAGCTGGGTGAAGCCCTGCGCGACCTGCGGCCGCATCCCCACGACGATGACCTCGGCCCCGAGCAGGACGGCGGCGCGGGCCGTCTTGAGCAGCGATTGCGCCACCTGGGGGTCGGCGACCGGCACGCCGGTGATGTCCATCAGGAGCACCTCGGCCTCCTGGCGGCCTATCTCCGCGAGCACCACCTCGAGCACCTGGCCCGCGCGCCCCGCGTCGATCGCCCCGATGAGCGGCACGAGCAGCACGCCCTGGTCCAGCGGGATGACCGGACACCCGAGCCGGCGCACGGCGTCGGCCAGGGCGCGCTCGCGCTCGTAGGCGGCGCGCGCCTGGCCCTCCTGCGCGATCAGCGACTCGATGAGCCGCGCGCGCTCGAGCGAGGTGCTGAGCATCGCCACCCACATGGCCATGTCCCTGTGATCCAGCCCCAGCGGGCTGCTCACCGGCGCCGAGATCGCGAGCAGCCCGCGCTCCCCGTCCTCGCCGCGCAGCGGGAGCAGCCGCATCACGTGATCGTCCTCGGGATGCGCGGAGGCAGGGAGCCACGCCCGCGGCGGGAACTCCTCCGCGGCGATGCGCGTGCCCGCCGGCGGCGAGGCGGCCTGTCCGCCGGGGCAGGCGCTCTCGACGATCCTCAGCACCGGGCCGGACTCCGACGGCGTATCCCACACACCGAGGCAGCCCCAGCTCATCTGCAGCGCGGACAGCCAGCTCAGCTTGCTCCCGCCGCCGTCCGCGTCCTCCAGGAGCGTCTTCCGGACGACCAGGTTGATGTCCAGGAGGCCGTTCAGGTAGTCGGCGCGCGCCCGCTCGATCGCCACCCGACAGGCCATCACGTCGCGCCGGGCCTGCCTCACGTAGGCGGCCACGCGCTCCTCGGCGGCGGCGTCCCCCTCGGCCCGGAGCAGCGCGCGGCCCGCCCGCTCCAGCCGGTCGACCAGCAGGAGGAGCGCGTCGACGTCGGGCATCTGGTGCACGGCCTGCCGCCATGCCCGCGCCAGCGCCGCGCGCGGAGGCGGCGGCGCGCCCCGGGCGGCCGCCTCGAGCCCCTCGATCACCTCGGCGACCTCGGGCCAGGTGTGGGCCTGCGGCGCGCCCCGGTCGCTCGCCGCCGAGAAGCTCATGAGCTCGAGCAGCTCCCCGGCGAGCGTGTCCTTCCAGTCCGCGGCGCCCTCGGGCGGCCGCGAGCGCCGATCGCGCCGGGCGCCGCCGGGCACGCAGCCGCAGGAGCGGCGCGGGATGAGCGTCGTCGGCGCGACGTGGCCGGCGCCGGGGACCGCCACGCCCGCGAGCCGATCGATGAGCAGCTGCGCGGCGGTCCTGCCGATCCAGTCGAACTGCTGGCGCACCGTGGTCAGCGGCGGCGCGGCGTACCTGGCCGACTCGATGTCATCGAACCCCACGAGGGCGATGTCCTCGGGGATGCGGCGGCCCGCCGCGAGGAGCGTGTCCATCGCCCCGAGCGCGCCCTGGTCGGTGGCCACGAACATCGCGGTGCACGGCGCGCCCGAGGCGAGGAGCCGCTTTGCGGCGAGCTGCCCGCTCGCCCTCTCGTTGTCCGGGATCTCGATGACCAGCCCGGGGTCGAACGGGATACCGCGCGCCGCGAGCGCGTCCTGGTAGGCCTTGAAGCGCTGCCGGATGTCCCCTTGCGCCATGTTGCCGGCGAAGACGATGCGCCTGTGGCCGTGCTCGATCAGGTGATGGATGGCCGAGAGGGCGCCACCGTGGTTGTCGGGCAACACGCAAGGACAGCGCGCGTCCCTGGAAGGTGCGCTGAGGGTCACGACGGGCTGTCCGGCGTCGAGGAAGAGCTCGATCCCCGTCGGGTCGACCGCCGCGATCCACCCGTCGATCAGGCCCCGCGCGAGCTTCAGCCGGTGGACGTCCCGCGGGGACGACCGGATCGCGATCACCCGGTATCCGAAGCGCCGGGCGGCCGACTGGATGCCGCCGAGGACCTGGCAGAAATACGCCCCCCAGATGTCGGGGCACATGATGCCGATGGCTCTATCGCGCGACATGGTGGCACAGTCCTCGGTCGTCCTCGGCCCCGGCTCCGGCCGTGGCGCCATGAGAAACCGCATGTGTAGCACGGGACACACGCGCGGTCGTGGCGCCGCGGCGGGAGCGAGAGCGCTTCAGCACGCGGCGATACTATCGGCCAGCGCGCGTTGCTTGTCAGCTGCGTTTCTCGGGAGATGTGTGGCGGAGGACCCCGCGCGCCGCCGGCCCTCCTCGCCGCTCGCCCGGCGGGGACCGGACAGCGTCGCACGACAGAGCGCGAACGCCGAGCGCTCCGCGCGCCTCCGCGCTCGTGCTCTCGCGCGTTCGCGCCCCGCGGAACTCGCCCTTTGCGACAAGCCCCTTGTCCCGTCCCGGTGTCCGGCGTCTTCACGAGCCTGGCGCGGGGCGCTCTCCGGCGTCGCGCGTGAACGAGAACGCCTGCTGCTCGAGGGCCACCCGCGCCTTGCGCCTCGGCCGGCGCGGCGGCGTCTCCGCCTCGGCCGGCTCACCCCCGGCCCGCTCTCCGCAGCGCGGGCAGGCGGCCTGCGGCGGCGCCTCCGGCGCCGGCCGGGGCGCCGCGGCCTCGGGCGGAGGCGGCTCGTCCGCCGCCTCCGCCTCGGTCTCCAGGTCGGCGCGGCCGCGCGCGTGCTCGGCCATGACGAGCGCGCGCAGGGCGCGGGCGGCGGCCCGGTGCTCGGCCGCGGCCCGGCGCAGGCGCGCGACGAGCTCGGCCGCGCCCCGCGGCGGCGCGTGGAGGCGGGCCCGCTCGCGGTGCGGGCAGCCGTCGTACGCGCCGCTGCTGCTGCCGCAGTCGATGCAGAGGCGCTCGGTCGAGAGCGGCTCGCCGGCGAGGGACATCGCCTCGTCCGCCGCGTCGTCCGGCGGGATCGCATCGGGGGTGTCCTCATCGGGCGGCAGCTCTTCGATGACCCTGGCGGCGGCCTTGCGGGGGCGCATGCCTCTCGGCTAGCAGAGATGTGAACGGATGTACAGCGCCAGTCGATCGTGGCCGTGGCGCGGCGGGCCGCTCCCCTTGCGCCGCGCGACGGGCGGCGCCTCCTCGAGCCCCCGCGCGCGGAGGGGCGGGACATCGCCTGGCGCCCCCGCGCCGCTCCATTCCCGTCTCCTCTCCGCGCGCCGCGACAGGACAAGGCGCTTCGAGATACCGATTCAGCGTGACATGACGGGCTCTGCCGTCCCGCCGACGCTCCACGGGGCCCGACCCCGTCCCGCGCGGCGCCGAGGCGCGGCCGCGCACACGGTCATGAACTCCCGCAGATCGTCAGCCCGGTGTACATCGATGATCTCATGAGGACTGGAGACCAGCGGCCTGAGCGGCCAGTTTTTCGTTGATCCGGGAAGATCGTTCGACTAGGTATCGGATTCGACAGGCGGGGGCAAACGGTCAGGGGAACCGATGGATCGAGCGGAGAGAGCCGACCTGGTGCTCGTCGTGGATGACAACCCAGTGAACCTCGGTGTGATCTCCAAGGCGCTCACCGACGCCAACATCGATGTTGCCGTGGCGACCGACGGTGAGATGGCGCTGAGCGTCGTCTCCCGTGATGAGCCGGATCTCGTCCTCCTCGACGTGATGATGCCTCGCCTCGACGGGTTCGAGACCTGCAGGCGCCTCAAGGCAGACCCCGCGACCGCGGGGGTCCCGGTCATCTTCATGACGGCGCGGAGCGAGGCGAGCGCCATGGTCGAGGGGTTCGAGGCGGGCGCCGTCGACTACGTGACGAAGCCGTTCCACGGCGGAGAGCTCATCGCGCGCGTGCGGACCCAGCTCTCGCTCCGGCGCGTCACGCGGGCGCTCCTCGACAGGAACGCGCGCCTGGAGGAGACGCTCCGCGAGCGCGCGTCGGCCGAGGTGGAGCGCGAGGAGCTGACCCGGGAGCTCGTGCGCCGCACGGAGGAGCTGCGCCAGGCCAACGACCGACTGACGCTCGAGCTCGCCGAGCGCGAGCGGGCCGAGGCGGCCAGGGCCGACCTGCAGGAGCAGATCATCGCCGCCCAGCGGGAGAGGCTGAAGGAGCTGTCGACGCCGCTCATCCCCATCACGGACAGCATCGTCATCATGCCGCTCATCGGCACCATGGACGCCGTGAGGATCGAGCGCGCGACGGAGACGGCGCTCAAGGGGGTCAGCGAGCGCGGCGCGTCGTTCGTGATCCTGGACGTCACCGGGGCGCGCGGGCTCGACGTGGACGCGGCGCACAGGCTCATCCGGGCCGGCGACGGGCTCCGGCTGCTCGGCGCCCAGGCCGTGATCACCGGGATCGGCCCCGAGATGGCGAGGGCGTTCGTCGATCTCGATATCTCACTCGGCACCATGGTGACGGCCGGCGCGCTCCAGGAGGGGATCGCCTACGCGATGAGAGCGCAGGGCAGGCGGAGCCATCGCCTTGGCCTCCAGTAGCCGCGCGCTCCCTCGGGGCGAGGTCGGGTCGGCGTGATCAAGAAGCTCTGGAAGCGCAGTCTCCTGGTCCAGCTCGTCAGCTATTTCTCCGGGCTGTCGCTCATCACGGTGTGCGTCGTCGCGTTCGCGGCGGACCACCTCGCGAAGGGCGCCCTCCAGAAGGCCATCGAGGGCCGGCTCACGGTCGCGACGTCGCTCAAGGAGTACGAGCTCGCGGAGTGGCTCGCGGTGGCGCGCAAGGACGTGCTCCTGCTCAGCCAGCTCCCGGCGATCCGGGAGCCGCTCGCCACGCTGCTCACGGGCGCCGAGGCCGCCGATCGGGGCGAGGCGTACGAGCGGCTGCGCGCGAACATCTCCGGCGTCGTCGCCTTGATGCCGGAGATCAAGAGCGTCCTCATCACGACGAACGGCGGCTTCGTCGTCTTCTCGTCGGCGGACCGCGCGCTCGAGGGGCGGTTCCGGCCGATCGGGTACCCGAGCACGTTCTTCCTGCGCGAGGGCGCGGGCTCGGTCGTCCCGAATTACTATCAGACCACGAGCGGTGACAAGGCGCTCACGTTCGCGACGCCGATCCTCGATCACCGCGGCGTGCGCATGGCCGCGGTCGTGGTCGACCTGCACCTCGGCGGCATCGACGCCCTCATCCGCGAGAAGACGGGGCTCGGGGCCACGGCCGAGACGTACCTCGTGGGCCGGGTCTCCAACAGGAACGTCCTCATGGCGAGCGACTCGCCGGGTGAGGTCGGCGGCACAGGGGTCCATAGCCACGGCATCGACGCGGCCATCTCCAGGGTCAGCGGCCAGGGCACCTACGTCAACCACCGGGGGGCGCCGGTCATCGGCAGCTATCGCTGGCTCCCGGAGCAGAACCTCGCGCTCCTCGCCGAGGTGAGCCAGGCGGAGGCGTTCGCGCCGGCCAACCGGCTGTCCCGGTCCATCCTCCTCATCGGGCTCGCCTCGTCGGCGCTCCTGCTCCTCGCGGTCTACCTCCTCTCGCGCCGGATCACGCGGCCCATCCTGGCCATCACGGACGCCGCGACGGAGCTCGCCGGGGGAAAGCTGGGCCGCGCGGCGCCCGTCGTGACCGAGGACGAGATCGGCAAGCTGGCGACGGCGTTCAACCGGATGGCCGCGCAGCTCAAGCAGTCGTTCGAGGAGCTCGAGCTGCGCGTCGAGCAGAGGACGGTCGAGCTCCGGGAGGCGAAGGACGCGGCCATCCTCGCCAACAAGGCCAAGAGCGAGTTCCTGGCCAACATGAGCCATGAGCTGCGCACGCCGCTGAACGGGATCATCGGCTATTCCGAGCTCCTCCAGCGCTCGAGGTCGCTCGGGGCGGAGGAGCGCCGCTTCGTCGACATCGTCCGCCAGTCGGGCTTCCACCTGCTCCACCTCATCAACGACGTCCTCGATCTCGCGAAGATCGAGGCGCGGCGGCTGGAGCTCTGCCCGGCGCCGCTCCATCTCCCCTCGTTTTTGCGCGAGCTCGTCGACGTCTGTCGCGTCCGCGCGGAGCAGAAGGACATCCGCCTCCTGCACGAGCTGGACGCGGACCTCCCGGCCGGCGTCCACGCGGACGAGAAGCGCCTGCGGCAGGTCCTGATGAACCTGCTGAGCAACGCGATCAAGTTCACCGACGCCGGCGCGGTCACCCTCCGCGTCACGGTGCTCGGGGCGCCGGGGGACGACGCGAGCGCGCCGCCGCGCGGCCAGGAGCCCGAGGCGGGAGCGCCGGGGAGGGGAGCGCGCGTGCGCATCCGGTTCGAGGTCGCGGACACGGGGGTCGGGATCAGCCCGGCGCACCTCCAGAAGATCTTCCTCCCGTTCGAGCAAGCGGAGCACGGCACGCAGCACGCGGAGGGGACAGGGCTCGGGCTGTCGATCAGCCGGAGGATCGTCGAGGCCATGGGCAGCGCGATCCGCGTGAAGAGCGAGCCGGGGCAGGGGAGCACCTTCTGGGTGGATCTGGAGCTGCCGCGCGCGGCCGTTGGGGCCGCCTCGGCCGGCGACGCCGAGCCCTGCGTGCCCGCCGGCTATGGCGGGCCGCGGAGGACGATCCTCGTCGTCGACGATCGCCCCGAGAACCGGCTGCTGCTGGCGAGCCTCCTCGAGCCGCTCGGGTTCACCGTCGCGCAGGCGGTCGACGGCGAGGACGCCCTCGCGCGGGTGGCCGAGGCGAGGCCCGATCTCATCATCGCGGACATGCGGATGCGCAACGTCGATGGACTGGAGCTCATCCGGCGGTTGCGCGAGTCCCCCGATCGCCGAGGCATCCCTGTCCTCGTGTCCTCCGCGAGCGCGTTCGAGCGCGATCTCAGGGTGAGCCTCGAGGCCGGGGCGGTCGGCTTCGTGTCGAAGCCCGTGCAGATGTCCGCGCTGCTGAAGGCGCTCGAGGAGCACCTCGGGATCACCTGGACTCCGGGGCCGGCGGGCCGCGGGGCGCCGGCCCAGCAGGCCGACGGGCCCGCGACCGCCCCGGCGCGCGCGGACAGGCCCGCTCCGGGCGGCGGGGGCGCGGCGCCGCGCCCCGCGGCGCCGCCGGAGGAGGAGCTCGCCGCCCTCGAGGATCTCGCGGGGCGAGGGCGCGTCGACGCGATCCGCGCGCGGGCCAGCGAGCTCGCGCGCGCCGACGCGCGGCTCGCCCCGTTCGCCGACGAGCTGACGCGGCTCGCGCAGGGCTTTCAGGTGAGGGAGATCTTGACGTTCCTCGGGTCGTATCGGAGCGAGGCCCCGAAGGGCTCGTGAGGAGCGGCGTTCGCGCGCGGCCTCAGTCCCAGGTCCGGAACGTCTCCTCGATGTGCGCGATCGCCCAGTCGGCCGCCTGCTCGGCAGACGCCTTGTCCTGCAGCACGCTGAGGAGCGCCTTCGCCCAGACGTTCTCGAACTGGACCTCCGTGTACGCGGCGCTGTACGCCTCGTAGCCCGGGCGGGTCGGCCCGAGCGCCATCCGGAGCGCCGAGGAGAGGTGGGGATCTCCCGGATCGCTCCAGTAGGGGTCCTCCAGGAGCTTGAGCGTGACCGGGAGATAACGCCCCTTGCCGCCCTCGCGGAGGAGCAGGTTCAGGTTCTCCGGGCTCAGCAAGAACCGGAGGAAGCTCTTGGCGGCCTCCTTGTTCGTGGAGCGCTCGAACGCGACGATCTGCTTGATGCCCACGATCATCCGGAGCGGGCCGCCGTCCGGCCGGTCCGGCCAGCCGGCGGTGACCATCTTGTCGTAATAGAGCTCCCTCGCGCCCTTGTTGTACTCGTTCGGCTCGAGCTTCTGCGTGAGGGGGATCGACAGGCTGCCGTTGGTGGTCATCAGCAAACGCCCCTCGAGGAAGCCGATGTTGTTGCCCGCGCTCGTCCACTCCACCGCGTCCTTCGGGACGTAGCCATCCTTGTAGAACCCGGCGTACTCCCGGAGGACGGCGACGATCTTGTCCCGGGTGCCGGGCGCGTCGAGGAGCAGCGACCCGTCGGGGCCGACGATGGCAGCGCCGTGGGCCTCGAGGAACTGCTCGAAGGTGTTGAACGAGTCGACATCCATGGGGGAGACCGACAGGCCGAGCCCGTAGATGCCGTCTCTGCCCTGCGCGCGGAGCCGGTCGTGCGCCGCCTTCCAGAACTGCCAGTACGCGCTCCAGCCCCTCGGGATGGGCTGATCGCCGAGCCCGACGAGCGTCAGTTGATCGCGCCAGTAGTGGATGTAGCTGAGCTGCTGGCCGAACGGCACGGCGTAGTAGCCGCGCTGCTTCGTCGCCTTGTTCTTCAGGTAGGACGCCTCGAGCGCCGTGGGGATGAACTCGTGCTTGTGCGGCGCGATGACGTCGGACACGTCCGCGAGCTGGTTTCTCCAGGCCAGGATCGGGATGATCCGCATGTCGCCGACGGTGCTGTGAAAGAGGTCGGGGGGATTCCCCTGGTCGAGCGCCCTCAAGAGCTCGGCGTCCATCTCGTTCACGGGCATGAACCGGACGTCGGCCTCGCGGCCCGCCTCGCGCTTCCAGCGATCGAGGATGGTCAGGATGGCCTCGTTCTCCTCGGGGAGGAAGCCCTGCGCCCACCAGACGCGCAGGGGGCGGCGCTCGTCGGTCGCCGCCGCCGGGGTGGGCTGCGGGGCGGGCTCGCGCGAGCACGCCGCCCCGAAGGCGCCGAGCCCGAGGCCGAGCGCGCCCGCCCCGGCGAGGAGCTGCCGTCTGCGCAGCCCGGCGCGCATCAACCGCTCACGACCGGGGCACAGGGGGCGTGCGCGCGAGTCGCCCTGAAGGACGTGGCGCGGCGCGCGCTGCCCGGGCGAGCGCTGCCCGCGCGCGATGCGCGCGCCGTGACCCGGTGTGTGCGGGATGTGCGACCAGGTGCCCCCCCGGCGCCGTGCTGGCTCTCGTTCCGTCTGCTCACCGCTCTTCCAGGACCGTATCAGGGACGGGCGCTCGGGTTCAAGTGTCGACAGGCCGTCGGCTGGGCCGCTGGTCGAGGAGGACGAGCAGCTTCCGCCTTACCGGACGCTTGACATCCCGCGCTGTCCGTCGGCTACGCAACCTCCCCACGATGCGCAGGAGGAGCACGCTATCGTTACTGCGGGAAGTCGGGCCGAGAGGCGAACCGCCATGACGCCAAGGGCGCCAAGAGACCAGAGAAGTAGAAGGGGAAAATGGAGGGACAGCCCTTCCCCTCTCTTCTTGGCGTCGTTGGCGCCATGGCGGTTCTTCTGCTGATCCGGGGGCGCTTTCGGTGATCAAGGTGGCCTGCAGATCGGATGCGAAGCGAGAAGATGTGATCGCTGCTGCTTCCGCGGCGACGGATGACCCTGTCGAGCCTTTTGAAAAGGAGGGGTATTTGTGGGTTGGGGACCTGGGGCTCAGGTTTTCGGAGGACGGGCGCCTGATGGAGGCGGTGCCCGCCTGGTCCCCATTTCCATGGTCTCCCAGCATGGTCATGCAGGCGATCCGTGAAGCGCGCACCCGATGGAAAGCGTCACGGTGAGCGCTGTAGCTCACGAGGCGTGTGCCTTTTACGCACGCTGCGCGCTGCTGCCCAGCTCCACGTCAGCAGCTGAGCGAGCGACATGCTCGTTTGACGCGTCAGCGTGCCCCGCGGCTGCCGTCAAGAGAAATGTCCCTTGACGGAGGTCGCTTGCTATGCTGGCGTCGTGGCGTTACTCGCAGGAGGCCTTCGTGGGCGAGCAGAATGAGCTTCGGGATGCGGTCGCCGAGGGACTACGTAATCTCGAAGAGTTCCTCGACAAGATCCCAGGGGGAGGCGTCGCGCGCGACGTGCGCGAGCGCGTAGGTGCCCTTCGGCAGCTCCTGGTGGAGCAACGCGACCCGAGGTTCGCGCTGGTCGGCCGCCGCGGGAGCGGAAAATCATCTCTCATCAATGCGATCATGGGGGAGCCGATCGCCGTGGTCGGTCACGAGACCTCGGCGACCGGCCGCGGCGCGTGGTACGCGTACTCGTCGGAGCGCGGCCGCCTCCGCATCCTCGACACGCGCGGCCTGCAGGAGGGCTCGCGGCCGGGCTGCCCGGACGATGCGGCGTCGCCGCGCGAATCCATCCTGAGGGAGCTGCGCGCCCAGTGCCCGGATGCGGTCCTGTTCCTGATCAAGGCCAAAGAGGTCGACTCCGCGGTCGACGGCGACCTGTCGGAGGTGGAGCACCTCCTCAAGGCCGCTCATGAAGAGCACGGCGCGGCGATCCCGCTGCTGGCGGTGGTGACGAGCTGCGATGAGCTGGAGCCGAAGAACGTCAAGCTCCATGCCCCCGAGGGCGAGGACGCGCGCGATGTCGAGGAGAAGCTCGCGCGCGTTCGCGCCGTGGAGCGGCATCTGGAGGCGAAGATCCGGGATCGGGCGCTGCTCAAGGATCGGCTGATCGGCGTGCTCGGCGTGTCGTCTTACCAGTCCTGGCGCGGCGACGGCTCCCGGCGCGCCGACGAGCGCTGGCGGATCGACGCGCTCGTCGGAAAGCTCGTGGACGAGCTCCCCAAGGAGGCTCGTGTCGGGCTGGTGCGCCTCTCGCAGATCAAGCACCTGCAGCGGTCGCTGGCCGGAACCATCTCGATGCTGATCGCCGGCATCTGCGCGGCGATCGCCGTCCTGCCGATCCCCGGCAGCGACATCGTCCCGATCACGTCGATGCAGGTGTCTCTGGTCGCCAGCGTCGCTTATGTGTCCGGCCGCACGATGACCCTCAAGTCGTCCGCGGAGTTTCTCGGCGCCATCGGCGTGAACGTCGGCCTGAGCTTCGTCGTTCGCGAGCTGGCGCGCGGGCTCGTGAAGCTGGTGCCAGCCGCGGGCAGCGCGGCGTCCGCGGCGATCGCGTACGGCACGACCCTCGGGATCGGCAAGGCGGCCGCCGCCTACTTCATCGATGGTGTGGGTCCCAGCGACGCGCGCCGCATCTTCGCCAGCACGCGCGACGCGGAGCGGGAGCGGTACGCGCGCGCGGGCGAGTGAGGCGCGCCGGGGCCCGTCCACAGCGACGGCGGACAGGTCTCTGACCCTCACGCCCCCCGCAAGAGCCCGTACCGCGACAGCTTGCGGTAAAGCGTCGTCCTCGGGATGCCGAGGCTGCGCGACACCTCGCTCACGTTCCAGCGGGCGTGCTCCAGCGCCGCCCGGATCCGGTCCTCCTCGATCTTCTTGTGGTCGGCCCGGGAGCGGCTCCGCGGCGCGGGCGCCGCGGCCGGCAGCTCGACGTCGGCGGGGCCGATCTCCGGCCCCGGCGCGAGCACGCACGCGCGCGCGAGGACGTTCTCGAGCTGCCGCACGTTGCCGGGCCAGCCGTACGCCGCGAGCCGCCGCAGCGCGCCCCGGGACAGCCGGTACGCCGGGCGGCCCTGCCGCGCCGCCAGCTTCTCGAGGATCGCCTGCGCGATCGCCGGGATGTCGTCCGGCCGGTCGCGCAGCGGCGGCACGCGGATCTCGATGACGCTGACCCGGTAGTAGAGATCCTCCCGGAACCGCCCCCGGGCGACCTCCTCCCGCAGGTCCCGGTTGGTCGCGCACACGACCCGTACGTCGGCCACAGGGACGCTCCGATCCGAGCCCACGGGGCGGATCGAGCGCTCCTGCAGCGCCCGGAGCAGCTTCGCCTGCACCGCGACCGGCATCTCCCCGAGCTCGTCGAGCAGCAGCGTCCCGCCCCGCGCCGACAGGAACAGGCCGCCGTGATCCCGGACGGCGCCGGTGAAGGCGCCCCGCACGTGGCCGAACAGCTCCGACTCGAGCAGCGCCTCCGGCAGCGCCGCGCAGTTGACCGCCACGAACGGCCCCTCCCGCCGGGGCCCGCCCGCGTGGATCGCCCGCGCGACGAGCTCCTTGCCCGTGCCGCTCTCGCCCGTCACCGTCACCGTCACGTCGCTCTCCGCCACGCGCTCGATCAAGGCGAGGACGCCGCGCATCGCGGCGCTCCGCCCCGCGATCTCCGGGAAATCGCGCCGCGCGTCCGCGCGGGTCCGCTCGAGCTCGTGCGAGAGCCGCTCGATCTCGTCCGCCTGCGAGCGCATCAGCTCCGCGACCCGGCGCTGCTCCTCCTCCAGGGCCCGCGTGCGGTCCCGGAGCTCGGCCATCAGCCGGCCGTTGTGCAGCGCCACCGCGATCTGGTCCGCGAAGGCGCCGAGCAGATCCGCGTCGCCCTCCGCGAACTTGCCGCGCTGGAAGCGGTTGTCGAGGTACACCGCGCCGAGCACCGCGCCGTGCGCGCGGATCGGCGCGCACACGATCGATCGCAGCCTCAGGCCGTGCACGGACGCGCTCCGCCGGAAGCGCTCGTCGGAGAGCGCGTCGACGGTGAGCACCGCCTCGCCGCGCTCGACCACGCGCCGGGCGACGCCGTGGCTGAACTTGAGCTGGCTCTTGCCCACGCGCTCGCGGTCGAGGTTGCGCGCGATCGCGACCTCGAGCTTGCCCCGCGCGCCCGCGCCCGGCGGCGCGAGGATCACGAACCCCCGCTCGGCGCCGGTCAGCTCGATGGCCGCATCCATGGCGAGGCGGAGGACCTCCTGCGTGTCGAGCGTCGAGCTCAGGCGCCGGTTGATCTCGAGGAGCTTCAGCACGAGCTCCATGCGGGCGTCGACGCTGCGCCGCGCGGGCCCGCCCCGGAGCGCGGCCCGCCGCGGGCTCTGCCAGAACACCTCGGCGAGCTCCGGGGGGAGCGTGCTCGCGATCCGCTCGCAGCACTCCAGCGCCGCCGTGCGGTGCCGCTCGGCGAGCGCCTCCGCCGACCTCCGGCGGAGCGCCTCGGCCGAGACCTCCTCGTGCCGCGCGTGGAGCTCGAGCTGCGAGACCCTCGCCACGAGGCCCGCGCCCCGCCGGACCTCCTCCAGCGCCGCCCCCGTGTCGCCGAGCGACAGCGCGAGCTCCGCGCGCGCGGTCGCGTGGCGCAGCGCGAGATCCGCCGCGTCCACCTCCTCGAGCAGCGCCGCGGCCTCGGCGAGCCGGCCCTCGGCCGCGGCCCGGTCCCGCGCCGCGAGGGCGACCTCCGCGGCGTGGATCGTCGCCTCGCACGCCTCGCGCCGCCGGCCGCGCGCCGCGTGGCCCGCGCGGGCCCGCTCGAGCAGGCGCGCCGCCTCGCCGAGCGCCCCGCGCGCGGCGGCGATCTCCGCCTCGAGCCCGAGCGCCGCCAGGGCGAGCTCCCCGGAGAGCGGCGCGCCCCCGGGCCGCGCCGCGGCGGAGAGGCGCGCGAGCCCGAGCTCGGCCCGCTCCAGGAGGCCGATGTCCGCGTGGAGCTTGGCGAGGTTGAAGCGCAGGGTCGCCTCCGTCCGCTCCTTGGCGAAGGCGATCGCCGCGCGCAGCCCGCGCTCGTAGCAGCAGAGCGCCGCGCCCCAGTCGCCGAGCTGGTGCCTCGCCGTGCCCAGGTTCAGCGCGGCCGTGGCGAGCAGGTCGCCGAGCCCCTCGGCCTCGGCCAGGTCGAGCGCCCCCTGGAACCCGCGCGCCGCGAGCGCCGCGTCGCCCGCGCGGTAGGCGTGGAGCGCGTGGTAGCTCATCGCGCGGACGCGGGCGCGCGGCGAGCCCGACGACGGAAAGAGCGCGACCGCGCGCGCGAGGCTCGCGAGCGCCCCGGCCTGGTCGCCCAGGTACCCGAGCGCGAGGCCCAGCGTCTCGGCGAGCTCCGCGGCGGACGGGGCGCCGCCGTCGCCCGCGGTGCCGCCGTCGCCCGCCGCGAGCGCGCCCTCGGCCTCGCGCCGCGCCTCGGCGTAGCGGCCGAGGCGCAGGAGGCAGCGCGCCGAGAGGCTCGCGAGCCGCCCGCCGCCGGCCCCGCGCGACAGCGCGCGCGCTCGCTCGAGCTGCCGGAGCGCCCGCTCGACGCGGCCGAGCTTCTCGTAGCAGCGCGCCGCCCGGTACGAGAGCTCGGCGAGGTCCCCGGGCGGCGGCCGCGCGCGCCGCGCCCGCGCGAGCAGCGATAGCGCGCGCCTCGGGTCGCCGGCCGCCTCGATCGCGGACGCGGCGGCCACGAGCGTCCGCGCCGCTGGCGCGGCCGCGCAGGCGGCGTCCGCCGCGCGCACCCACGCGCGCGGCGCCCACTCGAACATCGGCTCGGCGTCGACGAGCGCGCGCCGCGCCGCCTCGGCGTCGCCCGCGAGGGCGAGCGCGCGCGCCCTGTCCGCCGCGCGCTCGCTGCGGAGCGCGGGGGCGAGCCGCGCCTCGTCGGCGCCGCCCGGGCGATCCGCGACGGCGCGCGCGATCGCGCGCACGACGCCCGGATCGAGCGCGGCGAGCAGCGCCCTCGCTTGCCCCGGCTGGCCCAGGCGGAACCCCTCGGCGTCGAGCCGGGCGAGCCCCGCGGCCTCGAGCGCCTCGAGCGCCGGCCGCGCCACGCCGAGCGCCGCCGCGTCGCCGGGCGACAGCCGGTCCGCGACGGCGAGCGCCGCGAGGGCGCGCGCCTCGTCGCGGCCGAGCGCGGCCACGCGCCGGCGGAGGAGCTCCGGGGCGCCCGTCGTGCGCTCGAACCGGTCGAGCTCCGCCTCGCTCACCCGGCGCTGGGCGAGCGCCGTGCAGAGCTCCTTCAGCGCCCGCGGGCGGCCCCCGCTCGCCCGCAGGAGGTCGCTCGCGCGCGCCGCCGTGGCCAGCGGCGCGGTCCAGACCCGGACCGCGACCTCGCCGAGCGGCTCGAGCGGCAGCGCGACGACCGCCTCGCCGGCCACGTCGAGCGGCTCGGCGGAGGCGATGAGCCAGAGGATCGCGTCGGTCGGCTCGGTCGCCCGCACGAGCGCCTCGAGCAGCGCCCGGTCGCGCGCGCCGAGCCGCCCGGCGTCGTCGAGCGCGAGGACGCGCGGCCGCGCCTCGTCGCCGAGCGCCCCGCGCGGCCGCGCGAGCTCGCCGCGGGCGTCGAGCAGCGCGAAGGCGCCCGCGGCGAGCGCGCCTCGGCCGAGCGCGCGGCCGAGCAGCGCGCGCAGCGGATCCGCGCCGCGCGGCGCGCCCTCGAAGACCGGCGCGCGGAGCTGCGCGCGCCACGTGAGCTCGCGGAAGAGGCGCGACTTGCCGATGCCCTCCTCGCCGGTGATCACCACGGCGCGCGGCCCGCGCTCGCCCCGGAGCAGCGCCTCGAGCGCCGCGCCGAACGCCTGGACCTCGCGCTCCCGGCCGACGATCTCGCCCGGCTCGCTCACGACCGCGGGCGCGCGCCGCGGCAGGCCGAAGGCGGAGAGCGCCTCCAGGACCTCGTCGACGCACGACGGCCGGCTCGCCGGGGCGGGGGCGGTGAGCCGCTCGGCGAGCCGCTGCGCGGCGGCGGGCGGGGCCCCGGCGAGGAGCGGGAACAGCGCCTCGAGCGTCCGCCCCACGGCGAAGAGATCGGAGCGCGCGCTCGGCGGGGCGCCCTCGCGGAGCTCGGGCGCGAGGAACCGCGCCGTGCCCGAGAGGTCCCCCGCCTCGGCCGACGCGGGCGCGCCCCGCACCCTCCGGGCCGCGCTGAGATCGATGAGCACGCCCGAGCCGTCGTCGCGCACGAGGACGTTCTCCGGCTTCACGTCGCCGTGGACGATGCCGGCGCCGTGGAGCCAGCCGAGCGCGTCGAGCGCGTCGAGCAGCACGGGCAGCGTCGCGCGGAACGAGCGGCCCCGCGCGTGCTCGGCGAGCGTCCGGCCGCGGATGAGCTCCGCCGTGGTGTACGTCAGCGGCGCGCCGCCGTGCGTGGTCCGGGCGAAGTCGTACGCGCGGCAGAGCCGCGGGTGGGCGCAGCCCGTGAGCAGCGAGAACTCGCGCCGGAACGCCTCGATGGCGCCCGCCGCGTCGAGGCGCAGCGCCTTCAGCGCGACATCGCGGTCGAAGAGGCGATCGCGCGCCTCGAAGACGGCGCCGAGCCCGCCGCGCCCGAGCGGCCGCACGACGTGGTAGCGGCCGTCGACCTCGGCCCCTGGCGCAATGCCGTGCTGTACCATCGGTACAAACTGGAACAGAGTGGTACAAAAAAGCGACCGAAAGTCGCCAGGGATCCGGGCGACCGGGCTGGCACGGCTGTTGAACAGAATGGCAGCGTGGGCAGCGTGATGCGCCGGATCGCGGTTCTTCTGATGGCTTGCGTCGCGGGGTGCGGGGTGAACCCCGTCCCCGAGCCGCCCGCGGCGCCGGCGCTCGTCGGCGAGGTGATCGGCGCGTACTGCGACGCGTGCGACGACCCGGCGATCGAGCTCGCCGGCGGACCGGGGAGCGCGAGGGACGCCGACGCGGTCTGGGCGGTGAACCTCGACGGGACCGCGCCGCCCGCGGTCGCGGAGGTCGGCGCCGACGGGAGCTTCGTCCTCTCGCTGGAGGCGTCCCCGGGCGACGAGGTCCGCCTGCAGGCGCGGCGCGGCGAGCGCCGCTCCGCGCCGGTGGATCGGGTCGTGGCGGTCGGCGTCCTCGAGAGCGCGCCGCGCCCGCTCGCCGACTGCCTCCGCGTCGCGCCGGAGCTCGCCCTCTCCGACACGGCGGTCGGGGAGGCGTCCACGGGCGTGCTCCGGATCGAGCACGGCTGCGGCGCCCCGCTCGCGATCGACGCCATCGCGCTCCGCGCGCCGGCCGAGGAGCTCGTCGTCCAGGGGACGCCGGCCCCCGTGGTCCTCGATCCCGGGGAGCCCATCGAGGTCCTCGTGGCGTTCCGGCCGCGCGCGTCCGGCGCGCGCGAGGAGGTGCTGCTCCTCGAGGTGTCCTCGCCCGCGGCCACCCGGCGCGCGGTGACGCTCTTCGGGCGCGGCGTGCCCTGAGGCGATGAAGGCTCACACCCCCTCCTTGGCGGCCCTGCGCGGGCCTCCGGGCGGAGGCGCGTTCTCACCAGGCAACCCTCTTGCGACAAGAACATGGAGACGAACATGCGATTTCATGCTTTGTGGTTCCTTTCGGCGTCTGCGATCCTGGGGCAGCTCGGGTGCGATCCCGACGTGACCGGCGGGACCTGCCCGGATCCGGGCGACCCGGAGGTGCACTATCTCTCTCGCGATCCCTCGTACTGCGCCCGGATCGACTTCGATTGCCCGCCGTCGCAGGAGCTCTTCTCGGGGGAGTGCGGCTGCGGCTGCGTCGGTCCCGAGGAGCCGGCCTGTCCGGACCCGAGCGACCCGGGCGTTCACTACGTGTCGCGCGATCCGGAGGAGTGCCACCTCATCGACTTCATGTGCTCTCCCGGAGAGGAGCAGTTCTCGAACGCGTGCGGCTGCGGCTGCATCGCCCCCGAGCCCGAGCCCTGCCCGGACGCGAGCGACCCGGCGGTGTATTACGTGTCGCGCGATCCGAGGGAGTGCGAGCTCGTCGATTTCGCGTGCTCACCGCCAGAGGAGCAGTTCTCGAACGCGTGCGGCTGCGGCTGCATCGCCCCCGAGCCCGAGCCCTGCCCGGACGCGAGCGACCCGGCGGTGTATTACGTGTCGCGCGATCCGAGGGAGTGCGAGCTCGTCGATTTCGCGTGCTCACCGCCAGAGGAGCAGTTCTCGAACCAGTGCGGCTGCGGCTGCGTCGATCCGGAGCTCCCCGTCGGGTACGCCCGTCAGGGCGGGTGATCGCGCCCGCGGTCCGCCGCCCTCCGGGGGGCGCTCGCGCGGCGGCCCGACGTGCTCTGCCCGGAGAGGCCGTGGAGCCCTGACGCCCCCGCCCCCCGCCGCTCTCCCTGCGCGGGATTCCCCACAACCCGCTTGCTTGTTCACATGCGCGCACCCGGCATGCGCGCTCCCGAGCGGCCTCGCGCTCGCGCGCACGCCGGGTCGAGCGGTCCTCGCCGCAGGTGGTCAATTTGTCTCGTTGGTCTATCGAGGTCGGTGATAGGCTCGCCTGCGGGGTGCGGGGGAGGACGCGACCTGGATGACGAAGAGGCATGTCGGCCTGCGCACATCGAGCGTGATCGGGGTTGCGGCGGTCTTCATCGACAACTCCTTCAACTCCACGGCGTTCGCTGGCATGCACCGCGCGGCGCGGGAGCGCGGTTACCAGATCTTCTTCATCCATGGATCGCCCCGGGCCGCCGCGCAGCGCGCGGTGGGGGTCCGCCGGGTGGCCGGCTGGGTCGTGATGTACACCACCGATGGCCTGGAGGAGCTCGTGTCCGACACGACGCCGGCTGTGCTCTTCTGTGCGCCCCCGCTCGGGTCGCGTTTCCCGGTGGTCCGGGCCGAGAACCATGGCTCGATTCATCAGCTCGTCGAGCACCTCGTCCGCCTCGGCCGGCGTCGGATAGCGTACATCGGCAAATCGAACTCGGATGATTTCGTCGAGCGGGCCAGGTCCTTCGAGGAGGCGCTCCGCGCGCGCTCGCTCGAGGCCGATCTCAACCTGCTCTCCAGCTTCGACGAGTGCACGATCTCGTACACCGAGCAGCGCTTCAGGATGCTGCTCGAGCGAGACGGCAAGTTCTGCGACGCGCTCGTGGCGGGCAACGACGAGATGGCGATCGGCGCCATCCACGCGATCCAGGCGCGCGGCTACCGCGTGCCCGAGGACATCGCCGTGGTGGGGTTCGATGACATCACCGCCGCCCAGCACTGCGATCCGCCGCTGACCACGATGCGGCAGAACCCCGAGCTCCTCGGGCGCCTGGCCGTCGAGCGGCTCATCGACCGGATCGAGGGCCGCCCCCTGGAGCAGCTCGTGACCCGCGTCCCTGCGGAGCTGGTGCTGCGGCGCTCCTGCGGCGGCGGCGCGTGCGAGCCTTCGCTGCCGGCGCCGGAGCGCGTCGCGGCGACGGGCGACTGGCAGCGAGACCTGGCCCTTCAGCTGAACGCCCTGCTCGCCGGGGAGGCGCGGGCGCCGGGCGACCACGCGCCCCTCGTCTGGCCCGAGGCCTGGGAGATCGTGCGGGGCCTCGACGCGGCGCTCTCCGGAGCGGAGCTGCCGGGCGTCGGGGCGCTCGATCGCGCGTTCGGCGCCGCGGTCGCGTACAGCGACAGGATCGAGGTCCTCCTCGCGGTGGTGCGGCAGGTCGAGCGGACGGCCGCGCGCCAGCTCGCCGGCGCCCCGGCGAAGGACGCCGCGCTCCGGGTGGAGACCTTCGTCGAGCGGGCCCGCCTCTCGCAGCAGCGGGCGCTCGCGGCGTGGGAGCGCCGCAGCGTGGAGGGCCTCGAGCGGCTGGTCCGCGCCAACATGGATACGAGCATGCTCCTCGCCTCGAAGGAGGTGTGGCTCGGCGATCGCCTGGCGTGGCTGCGCCACACCGCCGTGCGCGTGGCGTGCCTCGCGCTGTGGGCGGCGGACCCGGGGCCGGACGGGCCCGAGCTCGTCGTCGACAGCGTGCGCGCCCGCGAGCCGGGGCTGGAGCCGCTCGTCGGGGTCCGGGTCCCGGCGGGCGCCTTCCCGACGCCCGAGCTGATCGAGGCGGCCTCGCCGGACCAGCCGAGCGGCTATCTCATGCTGATCCCGATCGTGAACGCGCGGCGCGACTGGGGGACGCTGGTGCTCGGCGGGCTGTACGCCGAGAGCTTCGTGGACAACCTCCAGCCGCTGACCATGTGGGTGCGGCTGCTCACGGCGGCGTTCGAGCGCTACGAGCTGGAGGCCGCGGTGCACGCGGAGCGCGACATGCTGGCGGCGGCCTACGACCGCGAGCTGGCGCTGTCGAGCACGGTGCGGGAGCTGGGGTGTCCTGTCATCCCGCTGCTCCCGGGCGTGCTGCTCATCTCGCTGGTCGGCGCGATCGACGCGGCGCGGGCCGAGCAGATCCTGGAGGCGGTGCTCGC
Organism: Sorangium sp. So ce1036; assembly: GCF_051369805.1. Taxonomy (NCBI): domain Bacteria; kingdom Pseudomonadati; phylum Myxococcota; order Polyangiales; family Polyangiaceae; genus Sorangium; species Sorangium sp. So ce1036. The sequence goes on along the minus strand of NZ_JBBMOX010000001.1, from coordinate 7,981,415 downwards.
GGGCGTCGCGCGGGAGGGGGCCCGATGGGTGCTGATCGACGTGACCGGCGTGCCGCTCGTCGACGCGGAGATCGCGGCGTCGCTCTTGCGGACGGCGCAGGCGACGCGGCTGCTCGGCGCGCGCGTGAGCCTCGTGGGCGTGGGGGCCAGGATGGCGCAGCGCATGGTCGACCTCGGGATCGATCTGCACGGCGTCTCGATCTTCCAGTCGCTGGCCGCCGCGATCAGCAAGCTCATGCCGCCCGCGCGGCCGCCCCCGGCGTGACCGCTCGCTCTAGAGGGTGAGCTTGGCGGCGGCATGCGCGGCGGCCTCGGTGAGCCGGCGCATGTAGTCCCAGTTGAGCCGATCGACCTTGTCGCAGCTCCTGTGGTAGCAGGGGTTGCTGTCGTCGCCGAAGAAGTTCTGCGAGATGGCGACGGCCGGCACGCCGTAGCGCCAGAACGGCGCGTGGTCGCTGCGGTTCGTGCACGCGTCCACCCGGGTCAGGCGCAGATCGGCGCGCGCCGCCGCCGACTCGACGATGGCGGCCAGGTCGGCGGACGTGTTCTCGTCGCAGTGGATGACGTGGTACTTCCCGTCGTCGTTCGAGTCGTAGGCGGTCATCTCCAGGTCGAGGACGCCGACGACCTGCTCCAGCTCCCCTGTCCTGTCGAGCGCGCGCGCGTAGGCGCTCGAGCCGACGAGGCCGGCCTCCTCCTGATCGAAGGCCACGACGCGGAGCCCGACGCGGAGCTTCGCGTCCTTCAGCGCGCGGGCGACCGCGAGCGACGAGACGACCCCGGAGCCGTCGTCGTCGGCGCCAGCGTTGCTGACCGTGTCGTAGTGGGCCGAGATGATGAGGACGCGCGACGGGTCGGCGCCGGCCTTCTCGGCGGTGAGGTTGACGCCCTGTCGGAAGCCGCTGTTATAGGCATGCTCCTCGACGGTGAACCCCATCCCCTCGTACTGCTGGCGCATCCAGGCGCGGGCGAGGGCGCGCCCGCTCGCGGAGCCGCGCTCCCGGAGGGTGGCGGTGCGGCCGTCGACGGTCACGGGCGTGGCGCCGGAGAGCTCCTTGAGGCGCGCCTCGAGGTACCTTGGGTCGATGGTGATGTCGGCGAGCTCCTCCTCCTCCGTGTCGCTCTCGCTCAGCGCGAGCGCGCCCTGCCCGAGGGCCGCGCGCGGCGCGGCCACCTCGCGCTCGGCGATCGGCTCCGCGTAATAGCGGTGCGAGCCGAGCCAGTCGTGCGCGTCATGGCCCGTGGGGATGGCGACGACGGCGAACCCGCCGACGCGCGCGCGCTCCCCGGGGAGCGCCGCGTCGGGCAGCGGCCCCTCGACGAGGTGCAGCGAGGCGCCGCGCTCTTCCTTGAGCGTCACGCTCTGCCAGGCGTGCTCGACCGGCGCGCGGGTCGCGACGAGCTGGCCATCCGGTGTGGCGAGCCGGTTCAGAAACGCGGCCACCGTGTCCTTGCGCACGAGCGAGACATGAAGTTGCCCGGTCTCCGGCGCGTCCTGCTCCCCGGTGGCGCAAGAGGCCGAGCCCAGCGCGAGGACGGCACACCCCGCGACGACAGCGATGGAACGATGAAGGCGTGCAGCCATGACGTCCTCCCTTTTTGCGCCACCCTACGGATCTCATCTGGAGAATCCAAGAAGTATCTCCTCGATGAGCCCGGCGACGGCGCCGATCGTCTCGAGTGCATGGCAGGACACAAAAGGGTTGTGCTGGAGGTGGTGAGTCGCGGTCCAGCCCGTCAGGCTGGATGTCGAGCGCTCGCCCGGCCGGGGGCTCGGCGTCTGCTGGTCAGTCGGCGCCCGCCGCGCCTGCCGCGGGCGCCTCCGCCCTGCCGTCGCGCAGGGCGAGCTGACCGACCCGGCAGGTGTCGATGGCCGACGCGAGGATGCGCATCGACTCCTGGGGCGCGTGGAAGCCCGACGAGTTCTCGGCCTCCGCGAAGTCGAGGAAGAACTGGCACTTTCGCTGGGCCGCGCGCGCCTCCGCGAGCGCCTCGTCGGACGCCCCCGCCTCCTTCGCCCGCCGGAGCTCGCCGATCAGCGCGGTCACCGCGTCGAGCGCCCGGTCGCGCGCCTCGTGGTGGCGCTCCTGGATGGTCTCCACGCGCTGCCGGAGCTCGTCCTCGGGCCACCTGTGGCACGTCTGGCACGCGCGGTTGACGTTGAGGAGCGGGCTCTGGACGTGGTGATTGGTCACCTTGGTCGCGCCCACCCGCTCGTACGGCATGTGGCAGTCCGCGCAGGCGACGCCGGAGCGGGCGTGGATACCCTGGTTCCACATCTCGAACTCCGGGTGCTGCGCCTTCAGCACCTTCGCGCCCGACTCCGCGTGCGTCCAGTCCGCGTGGCCCGTCTCCTCGTAATAGGCGTAGATCTCGTCGACCCGGATCCCCTTCGACCACGGGTACACGAGGCGCTTCTCGGGACCCTTGAAGTAGTACTCCACGTGGCACTGGCCGCAGACGTACGAGCGCATCTCCTGGCGCGTGGCCATCGTGTTGACGTCGTAGTCCTGCTCCCCCACCGACGCCTTCAGCGCGCGGATCCCCTCGATGAACCCGGGCCGCGTCACCCGGAGCTGCATCGACTGCGGATCGTGGCAGTCGATGCACGAGACGGGGTGCGTCACGTGCTTGCGCGCCTCGGGGTAAGGCATCTGGTTCATGCGCTCCCACCCGCGGATGAGGTCGCCGCCGCCGAGCTTTTTGTACGGCACGTACACGGACGCGTGGCAGTGGACGCACGTGCCCGGCTGCGCCGACACGAGCTGCCGCTCCGTGTACACCTGGTCCTCGAGCATGTACGCGTGCCCGCGCTCCTCGCGGAAGTCGTGCGCGAAGGCGTAGCCGGCCCACAGGGTCTTGAGCCGCCCGTCCTCCTCGAGCTTCGACTGCGCGACGACGCTGCGCGGGTCGGCCTGCGTGGGCGTGCGGGGCACCGCCTCGCTCCCGCCGAAGCGCGTGCGCTTCTGGTCGACCGTGCGCCGGTAGCTGTCGTACTGGATGGGGAAGTTCTTCCCCCAGATCGCCGGGTCCTCGGTCATGTCGTCGAGCTCGACGACGCGATAGAACGGGTTCTTTGCCTCCTGCTTGTGCTCGAAGATGTTGACGAGCAGCGCGGCGACCCCGACGGTCGCGACCGCCGTGCCGATCGTGATGAGCGGCAGGAAGCGCCGGAGCCCCGCGAACCGCGCGCCCCTGGCCTTCGATCCTTCGTCCTTCAGCTCGGTCATCGTCTCCGTTCTCCGCGCGGCGAGCGCGCCTCAGTGCAGGTGGCCCACCGACTCATGGCAGCGCACGCAGGAGAGCCGGGGCGCCCCCCGGTGCTCGCCGTCGATCGCATGAACGATGTCGCCGTGACAGCTCCGACAGGTCTCCTCCGTGACGCGGAGGTTGCCGGGGTTGATCCGGATCGGGTCCGGGAACCGGCCCGTGGTGAAGGCGAAGGAGTGCCAGAACCCGTTCGTCGCCTTCGTGACATATTTGCCGAGGAACGTGTGCGGCGCGTGGCAATCGTTGCATCCTGCCACGGCGCGGTGACTCGACCGCTGCCACCCGGCGAACTGCTCGTTCATGATGTGGCAATTGGCGCACGCCGACGGCTCGTCCTCCAGGTACGACGCCCCCTTCGCGTAGACGAACGTGTAGCCGCCGAGCCCGGCGATGGCCCCGAGCGCGACGCAGAGCGCGAGCGGCAGGCTCCCTGCCCAGCGGCGCCCGGCGCGCGCGCGTCCGCGGCCGGGCCCCTCCGCGGCCGGCTGCGCCGTTCGTGTGTTCTCCTCCGCCTCGCGGTCCTGCTCCTGGCTCATCGGTCGCGGCGCAGGTTAGCAAGCCCGGTGCCACGGAGTGTACGGCGAGCGGCTCGACAGGAGCTCGCCGGGCGGCGGGTGACCCGCGCCGCTCGGGGACGCGTGAGGCGAGGGCGGCGCCGCGGGGCTGCTGCGCAACCCGTGCGGCCGGGGCGCAGATCCCGCGCCGGCGCAGGGCTCCGGCGGGGCGACCGTTCCCGCCGCGGCGCGCCTGCGCTAGCACTGCTGCGGGACGTCGCCCCGGATGAGCAGAAGAACCGCCAAGGTGCCAAGGCCGCCAAGAGGAGATGGGAAGAGCCGTCCCGGTATTCACCGTCCTGTTTCGCTGGTTTCCTGGCGCTCCTTTCGCCCTGGCGGCTCGCATCCCGGCTCGATTTCCCGCAGCACGCAGTGCTAGGAGAGGACAGGTGACATGACGGCGAAGGCCGAGGTCCAGAAGACGCCGTTCACACCGTACCAGCGGCGGCTGTTCGCGTTCCTGAGCGTGGCCTCGTTCTTCGAGGGCTACGACTTCCTCGCGCTCACGCAGATCCTCCCGAACCTCGGCGCGGAGATGGGGCTCATGCCGAGGCACGAGGGGCTCCTCGTGGGGGTCATCAACGCGGGGACGATGATCGCCTACCTGCTCGTGCGCAAGGCGGACCAGTGGGGCCGGCGGCGCGTGCTCACGGTCACCATCCTCGGCTACACGCTCTTCTCGCTGCTCACGGGGCTCGCGCCGAACGTCATCGTGTTCGCCGTCTGCCAGCTCGCCGCGCGCGTGTTCCTCATCGGCGAGTGGGCGGTCAGCATGGTATACGCGGCCGAGGAGTACCCGAGCGACCGGCGCGGGATGGTGATCGGCGTCATCCAGGCGTTCTCGAGCCTCGGATCCATCGTGTGCGCCGGGGTCGTGCCGCTGCTGCTCGCGACGCCGCTCGGGTGGCGCAGCGTCTACTTCGTCGGCGGCGTCCCGCTCCTCCTCATGGCGGTGGCCCGGCGCGGCCTGCGCGAGACGTCGCGGTTCCAAGAGCAGGCCGCGGCGCGGCCGGCCGAGGGCGCGCAGCCGCTCGGGCGCATCCTGCGCTCGCCGTACCGCGGGCGCATGCTGCAGCTCGCGGTGATCTGGGGGCTCACGTACGTCTGCACGCAGAACGCGGTCACGTTCTGGAAGTCGTTCGCGGTCCGGGAGCGCGGGTTCAGCGACGGCGAGGTGGGCGCCAGCATCACGTTCGCCGCGCTCGCGTCGATGCCGCTCGTCTTCGCGGCCGGCAAGCTGCTCGACGTCGTGGGGCGCCGCAAGGGCGCGGTGATCATCTACGCGCTGGCGGCGGCGGGCGTGCTCGGCGCCTACTCGCTGGGCTCGCGCGCGGGGCTCACGGCCGCGCTGGTGTTCGCCATCTTCGGCGCGAGCGGCGTGCTGCCGGTGCTGAACGCGTACACGACCGAGCTGTTCCCGACCGACCTCCGCAGCGACGCGATCGCCTGGTCCAACAACCTGCTCGGCCGGATCGCGTACATCCTCTCTCCGGTCTTCGTGGGCGTCGCCGCGGAGGAGGTCGGCTGGGGATCGGCCGTGTCCGCGACGGCGATCTTCCCGCTGGTCGCGCTGGCGCTCATCCTGTGGCTCCTCCCGGAGACGCGCGGCAAGGAGCTCGAGGAGACGGCGCGGATCTAGCGCCGCGCCGCCCAGGTCCGCCAGGGCCCGCGAGCTTGGCTCAATTTCCCGCGGGCGCGGCGGGTCGCTGAGCGGCGGCGCGGACGCGCTCAGGCGGCATCCGGTCGACCCTCCCGCGGTGCGGGCGGCCATCCCAGGCCTCGCTCAGCACGCGCCCGCGCATGATGTCTGGAATCGGAATATTCAACAGGTGGAGGAGCGTCGGCGCGATGTCGAGGTTGGTCGTGTCCGGGATCTCCACGCCGGCGCGGATCCCCTTGCCCCAGATCATGAGCAGCCCCGTCGGGTGGTGCATGCCTTGCTTTGTGGTCGGGGTGTCCATCGCGAAGAGCTCATGGATGGGGTAACCTTCCGGACGTGCGCTGGGCGCACCGGGGAAGAAATAGCGGGCGTCGGGATCGGGCTCAGCCAGGCAGACGGGCGTCACCGTGAGCACGTCGCCGGTCGCCGTGGTGATGAAGGCGCTCCGGCTCGTCTTGCCGACGACGTGAGCTCGTCCCCAGAGCTCCTTCACGCGCGCACGCTCGACGGCGTCGGGGATCGTCACGTTCCACTGCGGGAGCATGACCGGGGTGAGCGCGGTGACCCCTCTGGCTCCCATCAGGCGCAGCACGCTCGAGATATCCTTGAACCTGAGCGAGATCTTCCCCTCGGGGTACTCGTCGTTGACGAAGGGCTGCTGGCCCATGCTGGACGCCACGACCAGGATCGTGTCGTCGTCGACGAGCCCCATCGCTCGGGCGAGGAGGCGATCGCAGAGCTTGTAGCCGATCTCGACGGCGTCCCCGTACTTCCTCTTCTCGTCCTTTGGGCAGGGCGAAGTGAACTTCGAGTCGTCCATGGCGCGCCAGTAATGGTGCATGTAGTGCGCCGCGTGGTTGGTGTGCCATGTCGCGTAATCCGGTCGGTGGCGGGCGTAGAGCGCCTCGAAGACGTCGTAGTTGATGAGCGGCTGAATGACGATCCGCCGAAAGCGCTGGTGGGGCTCCACGACCTCGCGCGCGAGCTGCGCGGCTATCGCCGCGCAGGTCGAGGGCTTCACGCCGAGCTTCAGCACGTCGATGCCCTGTGACAGCATGCCCGAGAGGGAGAGCCCCCGGCGGTTCCGGTGGTGGATCTGTACCTGCATGCGGTTCAGATCCTGCAGCGGCTCGAGCGACCGAGGGAACGTGGCGGACGAAGGGGCGAACGTGCCAGGGACGATGAACCCAGGCACCGCCCGCGGCGGATACGCGCTGATGCTGCCGAACACGCCCACGGATTTCCCGGCGTCCACCGCGTAATCCCAGGTTCGTGGTGCCTTGATCGTGCTCGGATCCTGCTCGAGGACCGTGGCTCCGTGGACGGCGCGCTCGACGCCGGTGTGGACGGTGACCCACGTGACCCACGGATCCATGTGAGGCGGCAAATCCACGCTTCGCGGCGAGGCCCACGCGCCCTCTCGCCTCAGACGTGCGAACGTGGGCAGCTTTCCCGTGGCGAGCATGGGCTCGACGATCGTCCACGTGATCTCGTTGAACTCCAGGAGCAGGACCCTTTTGGGCCCGAGACGTGTGCTCATCCCCCCCCCCCCGTTTCCGCGAACACCGAGGTCGGTGTCGCAATGCAAGTTGTGTATCATGTCCATAAGCCATGTGCCGTGGCAAGTTGGCTTGTATGGAATTTGAAAGCCGTTGATGTGTCCTGTTCGGACGGCGGGGGACTGGTCGCCCGCCGTGCGATCGATCCGTCTCGTGCTGTCTCTTTGCGGACGCGACGTCCCGTGTCCGTCATGGTTGATGAGGCATGCGCCGAGCGCGGCGGATGCACCTCAGACACATCGCTCGCGGGGTGGCCCGGGCTCGTCCGGCGCAGGGGAATGCGGGGTGAGCCGCCGCACGGCATGCGGGCGCGACATCGCCTCGCCTCGCAGCGCGGCCTGAGCCTGTTCAGCCGCGCGGGCTGTGATATGTGTCATCCGGAGCTCCTCCGGGGAGGAGGCGATTGCGAGGTGCGATGGCGAACAACACTGGCGATCATGCGTTCACGGCCCGGTCCCTGAACACCGTCCCGTCCGAGCCGATGTACTCGGGGGCGCTGTCGTTCCTGCGCCGGAGGTACACGCGCGATCTCTCGGGGGTGGATGTCGCGGTCACGGGGCTCCCGCTCGACACGGCCACGAGCAACCGACCCGGCGCGCGCTTCGGCCCCCGCGCCGTGCGGGAGGCGTCGGCGCTCCTCACCTGGGACCGGCCGTATGGATGCGAGTTCAACCCGCTGGAGCGGCTGGCGGTCGTCGATTACGGCGACTGCGTGTGGGATTACGGCCGGCCGCTCGAGGCCCCCGCCGCCATCGAGGCGCACATCGCCGGGATCCTCCGCGGCGGCGCCGCGCCGCTCTCGCTCGGCGGCGACCACTTCATCTCCCTCCCCGTGCTGAGGGCCCTGCACGAGCAGCACGGCACGCTCTCGCTGCTCCACTTCGACGCCCACTCGGACACGTGGAGCCGCGAGGACGAGCAAGGGCGGATCGATCACGGCTCGATGTTCTTCGTCGCCGCCCGGGAGGGCCTCGTCGATCCCGGCCGCTCGGTGCAGGTCGGGATCCGCACCGAGAACCCGGACACGCATGGATTCCAGATCCTCGACGCCCCGTGGATCCACCGGAACGGCGCCGCGGCCGTGATCCAGCGCGTCCGGGAGGTGATCGGGGGACACAGGGTCTACGCGACGTTCGACATCGACTGCCTGGATCCCGCCTTCGCGCCCGGGACAGGCACCCCCGTCTGCGGTGGCATCAGCACCGCGACCGCCATCGAGATCCTGCGCGGCATCGCGGGCCTGGACGTCGTTGGCATGGACGTCGTCGAGGTCGCGCCGGCGTACGACGCCGCGGGCATCACGGCGCTGGCCGCGGCGACCCTCGCGTACGAGCTCCTCATCCTGTACGCGAGCGCGCCGCGGCGGCGCGCCGCCCCGGCGCAGGCGCCCTGACGCGGCCAGGCGCGGCGTGGAGGGGCGCGGCCGCTCGACCCCTTCACCCCCGTCGCAGCCACTCGAGCAGCGCGACGAGCAGCGCGAGCCCCACGATCGGCAGCGCGATCCACCCGAGCACCGTCGCCCACCCCCGGCGCAGCGAGCGGCCGCCGCGATCCTCGCACGCGAGGCAGATCGCCCAGACCCGCGCGCCGCCCTCGGTGAGCACGCAGCAGTCGCCGCACACGGGCGCGCGGCACGACGCGCACGGCCCCGCCGCCTCGGCGCCGCAGCGCACGCAGCGCGCGACGGCGCCGCCGCCGCCGTCCACCGGGATCAGGCCGCCGGACACTCGCTCAGCGCAGGCCGGGGAGGGGGAGCCCCGGCAGCGAGTTCCCCACCGCCTTGAGGAGCTCCTCGTGCGTGATCGTCCCCGCCAGGCGGAACGGCAGGTCCACGTTGAGCGTCTCCCCGCCGACCGAGACGGTGCCGTTCACCTGATACGGGACACCGCGGCTCTGCGCCCCCAGCGCGAGGATGCTGGTGAGGTCTTGCCACTTCACCGAGAGCGGCACATCGAGCCGCGTCCACTTCTTCGACGGCAGCTTGAGCGGCGCAGGCACGGTGACCGTGCCCAGGTCGTACTTGCCGTCGAGCGTCACGTTCGCCTTCAGCGAGCGCGTCGAGAGATCGATGCCATTCGGGTTGTACGCCTGGATTTGCACCCGGAGATCGATGCCCTGCGCGGTGATGGCGGTCACGGCGGCGAGCTCGGGGGTGAGGGTCGGCGGCTCGGGGCGCGAGCACGCGACCAGCGTGAGGGCGGCAGCGGCGAGCAGCGATCGCACGGACGACGTGTGGCGCGGATCTCGTTCGAGCTCAACGGAAATCGGGCGCGCTTGCGCCGCCGCGGCGCGCGCCGATCTGCTATGTCCGGCGCATGGGCATCCTCCCGCTGGCCGAGCGCGTCGCGAGGACGGCGCTGAACAGGACCGGAGCGCAGAGCCGCTGGGTCGACACGTCGGTGTGCAGGCTGCACCTCTACGACGCGGTGGGCACAGGCCCGCTCCCGACCGTCGTCCTCCTCCACGGCATCGGCTCCTCGGCGCTCCCGTACGCGCCGGTGCTCCAGCGGCTCAGGCGGCGCGCCCGCCGCGTCATCGCCGCGGAGGCGCCTGGACACGGGTGGAGCGCCGCCCCGCCGTCGGCCCTCACGCCGGAGTGCCTCACCGCCGCCATGAGCGAGCTGCTCGACCGCGAGCTCGACGAGCCGGCCATCGTCGTCGGCAACTCCCTGGGCGGCGCGGTCGCCGTGCACTACGCCCTGAGCTCTGGCAGCCGCGTGCGCGCCCTGGTGCTCGCGTCGCCGGCTGGCGCCTGCATGGAGCCGGCCGAGCTCGAGGCGCTGCTCGGCCAGTTCAAGCTGCGGTCGCGGGCCGACGCGCGCGCGTTCTTCGAGCGCCTCTACCACCGCGTGCCCTGGTTCTCCCCCCTGTTCGCCGACGACGTGGTGCGGATGTTCTCGCACGAGACCATCCGCTCCTTCACGCGCTCGGCCCGGTGCGATCACGCCTTCACGCCCGAGCAGCTCCGCTCCCTGTCGATGCCGATCCTGCTCATCTGGGGCCGCTCGGACCGCCTGATGCCGGGCACCAACCTCGAGTACTACCGGCGGCACCTCCCGCCGCACGCCGAGATCGAGGAGCCCGAGGGCGTCGGCCACTGCCCCCACATCGACGACCCGCGCCGCTTCGCCGAGCGGGTCGCCGCGTTCGCGGAGGAGGTGCTCCTCCGGGGGGCGGGCGCGGTGGCGGAGGCGGCCGCCGGCGCGCCGCCCGCGTCAGGCGTCCTCGGGGAGCGCGCCGTGCCGCTTGAGCAGGGTCCGGGTCAGGCTGCGACGTAGCGGCATGATCCGGCCGTGGTCGCTGCCCTTGCCGAGGAGCACGGTCGCGTAGAAGTAGGTGTCGGCCCCGCGCTCGACGTACCCGACCAGCCAGCCGGTGGTCGATCGCTCGTCGTACTCCAGCCCCGTCTTGCCGCGCAGCGTGTAGGCCGGCGTCTGCTCCAGCACGATGATCCGCTTCAGGATGTCGAGGCTCCGCGCCGAGCAGGGCAGCGAGCCGGCGTGGAGCCGCCGCAGGAAGTCGATCTGCTCGTGCGGGGAGACGCGGAGCCCCCCGGTCAGCCAGAACCTGTCGATGCCCCCCGAGATGTCGCGGTTGCCGTAGTGGAGCGCGTCGAGGTGCGCCTGCATGCGCTCGGGCCCGATCCGGCGCGCGACCTCCTGGTAGAACCAGACGACCGAGTGCTTCATCGCCGACGCGAGATCGTGATCGCGGTTCCAGTCGGGCACGCCGCGCTTCACGCCGTCCCACTTCAGGGAGAAGCGCTCGTCCGGGATGACGCCCGTCTCCAGGCCGATGAGCGTGTTCGGGATCTTGAACGTCGAGGCGGGCACGTACCCCGCCGCCGCCCGGTCGGGGTTCACGACGTGGGTCACGCCCTTCGAGGCGTCGAACAGGACGAACGCGCCGTCCACGCCCTCCGCGCGGAGCAGCTCCGCCCCGCCCTCGTCGATCTCGGTGCGCGCCGCGGGCGCTCCGGCCGGCGCGCTCGCGCCCTGCGCCGCGGCCGGCGCGCCCGCGCCCTGCGCCGCGGCCGGCGGGGCCGCCTCGCCGGCCGGCGGCGGCGAGGGCGGCGGTGTCGTGGCGCAGGCGCCCCCCGCCGCGAGGATCGCCAGGAGCGCGCAGAAGAAAAGGGGACGCGACGGCGCGATGGCGCGTCGCGTGACCGAGGAAGAGGGGGCAGTGAGCATGGCGCCCCCCAACGCGGGCGCCGGCCGCGCTTATTCCCGCGCCGTCGTGGCCGCGGCCTGCGCCGCCGCGGCCTGCGCCGCCGCGCGCTCGCCGTCCGAGAAGTCGACGTCGATCCCGACGATCTTCATCAGCCGCAGCGCGTTCGCGCTCGTCACGACGCCGGGTTTCAGCTTGTAGTCGAAGCTCATCTTGCCGTCGACCACGAGCTCCTCGAAGTGCACGTTGCGCACCCGGCCCGCGGTCTCCTGCTCCAGCACCGAGAGCCCCATGTCGTGCGACGACACCGCGCCGATCGCCCCGCGGGCGACCAGGTGCCGCACCACGGCCCTGGCGCCGATCTGGCGCTCCCGCGCGTTCGTGCCGTGGAGGATCTCGTCGAGCAGGAACAGCACCGGCTCGCCCTGGTTCACGCCGTCCACGACGCGCTTCAGGCGGGTGAGCTCCGCGTAGAAGTGCGACACGCCGTGCTCGAGCGAGTCCTTGATCCGCATGCTCGTCCGGACGCGGACCGGCGACAGCGAGAGCGACGACGCGCAGACCGGCGCGCCCGCGAGGGCCAGCGCCGCGTTCACCCCGATCGCGCGCAGCAGCGTGCTCTTGCCCGACATGTTCGAGCCGGTCACGAGCAGCGCCGCGCCCGCGCCCACGAGCGCGACGTCGTTGGTCACCCGGCGGCCGCGCGGCAGGAGCGGGTGGCCGAGCCCGGTCGCCGCGAAGCGGGGCTCGCCGTCCTGCACGTCGGGGTAGGCGTGATCGGGGTTCTCGTGCGCGAACGTGGCGAGGCTCGCGAGCGCCTCGACCTGCCCGAGCGACCGCATCCACGCCTTCACGTGCCGGCCCGCGCGCAGCTTCCACCGCTCGAGGGCGAGCGCGCACCACACGTCCCAGAGCAGGAAGATGTCGGCGACGAGGTGGATGAGCCCGCTGTGGCGCAGATCCGCGTAGCCCACGCGGGTCTCGAGCGCGGTCATCTCCCGCGACGCGAGCGCCCCGGAGGGCCCCGCGAGCTCGGCCTTGAGCTCCCGGAGCAGCGCCGACGAGAACGCCTGCTGCTCGATGCAGGCGAGGAGCGGCCGGTACCGCGCGAACGGCGCCTCGCGCGACGACGCCGCGGCGAGGATCGGCTCGGTCGCGGGCCGCAGCGCGACCAGCACGAGGAACTGCGCGGCGAGCGGCAGCAGCCAGGCGTGGCGGAGCGGGCCGAGCTGCTCGGCGGGGAGGAGCTGCGCCGCCGCGAGCCCCGCGAGCGTCAGCGGCACGAGCACCTTCGCCGCGGTCACGAGCGCGCGCACGGGGAGGCCGAAGCCCGCGCGCGCCTCCGCGCCGAGCAGCGCGGGGGGCGCCTCGGCCCACGCGATGAGCGGGCCGGCCTCGCGGCCGCGCGCCCCGGCCTGCAGGCCCACCACGGCGAGCTCTTCCCGGAACGCGCCGAGGCCGGCGAGCTCGCGCACCGCCTCCTGCCGCGCCGCCACGGCGGGCGCCCCCGCGGGCCCCGTGAGCCAGGCCGCGAGCGTGGCCTCGCCCTCGCCGGTCTGGGCGACGGAGAGCAGCTGGAACAGCGACGCCTGCCCGAACACGTCGAGATCGCCCGCGTAGTCGTGGTCCGGCGCGGCGAAGCGGTCGCCCCGCTCGGGGAAATCGGCGAAATCGCCGGCGACGCGCCGCTTGCCGCGCGCGTAGAGCCCGATGCGCTGCTCGACCTCCGTCATCCGGGTGACGAGGCGCGCGTGCGCGACGAGGAGCCCCAGGAACGCCGCGGTCACCGCCGCGGCGCCGTACGCCACGGGCCGCGGCGCCTGGCCGAAGAGCGCGTACCCCCCCGCCGCGAGCGCGGCCACGAACGAGAGCCCGCGCAGGAGCGAGAACGTCCTCGACCGGCGATCGAGGGCGCTCGCCTCGGCGCGCAGGACGGCGAGGCGCTCGTCGTAAGCGGACAGGACGCGCTGCGCGACGGAGGTGGGGGGCGGCTCCACGGCCGCTGTCCATAGGCCAGCGCGGGCCGTGCATCCAGCGGCGGGCGGGCGGCGGCGGGTGGTGGCCTCGTCTGGGGGGCTCACCTCCGGGGCTTGCGTTCCGGCGGGCCTATTTTGTGGCCCGCCTACACTCCAGCCCCTCCGGTGAGCCCCCCAGACGAGGCCACCACCCGCCGCCGGGGTCATGAAAGCTTTTGAGGCGCCCTGGCCGGCTGCTCGTACAATGGGCGCCATGGACCAGAACCTGCTGGAGCGCCTCAAGGCGTACACCGTCGTCGTCGCGGACACCGGCGACATCAACTCGATCGAGAAGTTCCGGCCGCAGGACGCGACCACCAACCCGTCGCTCATCACGGCGGCGGCCCAGATGCCCGAGTACACCGACATCGTGAGCGGCGCCCTCGGCTGGGCCCGCAAGGAGGCGGGGCAGGGCGCCGACGCGGGCGCGATCGTCGGCCTCGCCATCGACCGGCTCGCCGTCGACTTCGGCCTGCGCATCCTCAAGATCGTCCCCGGCCGGGTGTCGACCGAGGTCGACGCGCGGCTCTCCTACGACGCCCAGGCGACCGTCGACAAGGCCCGGCGCATCATCCGGCTCTACGAGGAGGCCGGCGCCTCGCGCGAGCGCATCCTCATCAAGATCGCCTCGACCTGGGAGGGCATCCGCGCGGCGGAGGTCCTCGAGAAGGAGGGCATCCGCTGCAACCTGACGCTGCTCTTCGGCGTGCACCAGGCGATCGCGTGCGCCGAGGCGGGCGTGACGCTCATCTCGCCGTTCGTCGGCCGCATCCTCGACTGGTACCTCAAGGACACGGGCCGGGCGAGCTACCCGCCGGCCGAGGACCCGGGCGTCGTCTCGGTCACGCGGATCTACAACTACTACAAGAAGCACGGCTACAAGACCGAGGTGATGGGCGCGAGCTTCCGCAACATCGACGAGATCAAGGAGCTCGCCGGCTGCGACCTCCTGACGATCGCGCCGAAGCTGCTCGCCGAGCTCGCGTCCGCGCGCGGCGATCTGCCGAGGAAGCTCGATCCGGAGGCGGCGCGCGCCATGAGCATCGAGAAGATCAGGATGGATGAGGCGACGTTCCGCGCGATGCACGCGGCCGACCGGATGGCGAGCGAGAAGCTGAGCGAGGGCATCGACGGCTTCTCGAAGGCGCTCGCCACGCTCGAGGGGCTCCTGCGCGAGCGCCTCGAGAAGGGGGCCGCCTCGTAGCGCGGCGGGAGGCCGGCCTCCTTCGGCCGGCTTGCGTGTCGGCCTGCCGGTCCTCTAGGATCCGGGTCCACACGGGCCGCCCTCGCGCTGCATCCGGCGGCATGCGAGGGCGGGCAGCAGCGGCGCGGCGCCCTGTCGGTGGCTCACCGGCAGGGCCCTCCGCGACGTCACGGTATCGAGGAGGCGGCGTTGAAGCTCACGTCACAGGAGTACTGGGAGAACCACTGGAAGAGCTACATCGGCGCCGAGGACCTGGGCGGCGGCTGCGAGCTCTACGACGACGTCGCGCCTTTCCTGCCGCGCGGCGAGGGTCTGTCGTTCTTCGAGATCGGCTGTGCGCCGGGCCGCATCCTGGCCGACTTCTGCGGGCGCCTCGGGTACACGGCCTACGGCCTCGACTACGCCTGCGACCCGGGCGTCATCGAACAGGAGCTGAAGAAGCGCGGCCTCCAGGTCGGCAAGATCGAGAAGGGGGATTTCTTCACCTGGAAGCCCGAGCAGAAATTCGATATCGTCGCTTCCTTCGGGTTCATCGAGCACTTCGATGACGCGGGGTCGGTCGTGGATCGGCACTTCGAGATGGTGAAGCCGGGCGGCACCGTGGTGGTGGGCATGCCGAACTTCGCCGGCGGGCAGAGGGCGCTCCACTGGCTGTTCGATCGCAAGAACCTGAACGGCCACAACACCCGCATCATGAACCTGCCGTTCCTCGAGGCCGCCGCGCGCCGCAACGGCGCCGAGATCGTCCAGGCCCGTTACACGGGCGGCCACTTCGATTTCTGGCTGGACGACGAGGCGCCGCTCCTGGCGCGGCGTGTCGTCTGGAAGCTCGTTCCGCCCATCCAGGCCCTCGCGCGCCGGCTCGTCCCCGGCGAGGCGAACCCCTGGTTCTCCCCGTTCCTCTTCGCCATCTACCGGGCACCCCTGCAGACCAGGGATACGCCCGACGCTTGATCCTTGACCGATGAGTGAATCCAGTCAGAACGCCATTGCTCCGCCGGCTGTCCTGGACGCGGAGGCCGACCGTCGCTTCCGCGAGTGCGCCCGGCGTCACGGGTGGGACCCGGACCACCGCTTCATCGGGGGGTATGTCGACTGGGAGTGGCAGCACAGCCGGCACGTCTTCGACGACCTCTTCACCTCGGTCAACGGCAAGAAGGTGCTCGAGTTCGGCTGCCACCTCGGCGGCACCTCGGTCGTGCTCGCGGCGCTCGGCGCGGAGGTGACCGCGATCGACGTCAACCCCGATTTCGTCGAGGTGACCCGGCTGAACGTCGAGCGGTACGGGGTCTCGGACAAGGTCCGGGTCCTGCATATCCCCGACACGACCCAGATGCCGTTCGCCAGCGGGGAGTTCGAGCTCGTCTCCTGCAACAGCGTGCTCGAGTACGTCCCTCCCGGCATCCTGCACACGGTCCAGCGCGAGATCGACCGGGTGCTCGCGCCGTGGGGGTTCATCGTCATCCTGGGGACGAGCAACCGCGCCTGGCCCGTGGACGTCCACAGCCGCCGCGTCCTGGTGAACTACGTGCCTCACGCGCTGCGCTCGTACTTCCCGGGCAGGGAGATCCACAGCGTGTACCCGTGGCAGCTCAGGTACGGCTTCGGCGATTACGCCGATATCTCGCAGCAGGATCGGGGCCGGCTGATCGTCGATCTCAAGGCCAAGATGGGCGCGTCGGCGCCGCGCCTCCTCGCCCTCGCCGCGGCGAACCGGCTGCTCGGGCCGCTCGGGATGCACGTCGGCTTCGTGTCGCCGACGATCACGATGGTCCTTCAGAAGCGCGGTGAGGGAGGTGCTGGGGATGGCTGACGCGAGGACGCGGGTCTACATCACCGTGGACGTGGAGTGCGCCGAGGAGCGCGTCGACGGCGCCACCAAGTCTCCCGCGATGGGCTACGACCTCCGCATCTGGGGCCGCTTCGTGAACCAGCGCGAGCCCCTCGGCATCGAGCTCATCATGCGGGAGCTCGAGGCGTGCGGCCAGCGCGGGACGTTCTTCGTCGAGGCGATCGGCTCGTACAGCTTCGGGATGGACGGGCTCGCGAGCGTGTGCCAGGCGCTGCACGGCCGCGGCCACGACGTGCAGCTCCACGTGCACCCCGTGCAGCGGCGCGCGGACTGGCACACCCGGGGCGAGCCCCGCATCTCGGACGACATCGCCGACTACCCGGTCGAGGAGCAGACGCGGCTGCTCCTCGAGGGGCGCGACCTGCTCGTGCGCGCGGGGATCCCGGCGGGCGAGCTGCTCGGCTACCGCGCAGGCAACTTCGGCGCGAGCAACGACACCTGGCGCGCGATGAAGCGCGCGGGGCTCGTGCTGAGCAGCAACTACAACCCCTGTTACTTCAAGAAGAACTGCAAGATGCAGTATCCCGGCGCGCGGCTCGGCCTGTTCGAGACGCCCGAGGAGGGGGTCTACGAGCTGCCGATCACGAACTTCATCGAGCCCACGAGGCGCTTTCGGCACCTCCAGATCACGGCGGTGACGCTCGACGAGATCAAGCACTGTCTGATGCGCTACCGCGCCCTCGGGGTCCGGGAGGTCACGCTGGTGACCCACTCGTTCGAGTTCTACTTCCTCGACTCGGCGTCGGCGCGCCGCGGTCACCCGAACCGCCTCAACATGGATCGGCTCCGCGGACTCTGCCGCTTCCTGAAGGAGAACTCGAGGGACTTCGAGGTCGACACCGTGGGCTCCCTCGCGCGCCGGCTCGCGGAGGCGGCGCCCGAGGACCGCGAGAGCGCGCCGCCCTCGCTCCAGTTCCCCACGTCGAACCCGATCCACCACGCCCGCCGCGTGGTCGAGCAGGCGTACAAGCGCGTCGCGCAGCGGATCACCTTCGGGTAGCCGGATGCGGCGCACGGCGCGGCGCCGTGGTGCTAAGTACGGCGCATGCGGCTCATCGGACAGATCCACGTGACGCTCAAGGGCAGCGTCATCCAGCGCAACCCCTCCCTCTGGGAGAAGCTCAAGCGGAGCATCGGCGCCACGGTGGACCTCGACACGGATCGCGTGCGCGTCGAGCTCGAGGCCACCGCCGTGGTCGAGCAGGTGCGGCGCGCGCTCGGCCGGCTGGGGGTGAGCAACGCGCTCTCGCTGATCATCGACGACACGGTCATCTTCCAGGACACCGACGGCAAGCCGGACGATCTGCCCGACCTCGTGCTCGCGCTCTCCGAGCATGCTTCCGTGTTCGGGCGCGGCTTCGACGAGCTCCGGTTCGCCGCCGAGCACGAGGAGGCGGGGCTCCACCTCGTCATCGAGACGCGGGCCCGGACCGAGCACGACCAGGACGAGCCGGCGGCGATCGTCTCCGTCGGCGGCCGCGTGCGGGACCTGGAGCCGCGACCCGGCGAGTCCGCGGACGACTACCGCCGACGCGTCGAGCCGCTCGCGAAGGACGCGGCGCTGTTCGAGACCGCGCGGCTTCAGTTCGAGTCGTTCGTCGGCCGGCTCGAGGACGCCCTCAAGACGTCGATGCCCGAGGCGCGCGTGGAGCAGCGCCACGCCGACGCGCGCGTCGTCCACGGCGCGCCGGCCGAGGGCGCCGGGGCGAAGGAGGTCAATCCCACGCACCCGGCTTACGACCCGTTCCTGGTCTACTATCCGCCGAGCCCGCTCGGGGTGATGCTGGACATGATGCTCCTGACCTCGTTCATGCACATGCTGTCTCCTCCGCACGTGATCGTGATGAACCCGGCGGGCACGATGCTCGGCACCGCGCAGGAGGCCTCGGCGAATCCCGATCTCCTGAACGCCGATCGCGGCGGCGACGGGGGGAAGGACGGGGACGGGGCCGGCGACGCGGGCGACGACGGCGGGTGGGGCGACGACGACGGCGGCGATTTCGGTGGCGATTTCGGCGATTGACCTGCGCGGGCGCGGAGCGCGCCGCGCAGCGTTCGAGCGGCCGGGCGGGCGCTTCCAGTATGGACGGCGAATCGCGAGCATGGTACGGCCCATCACGGCCGTGACCTGCGCTGGCGCTGAGCTTCTTCGCGCCGGCGTGTCGAAGGTCGCGCGCGCCGAACCCTGAGCAGGAGAGCGCGATGAACAGAAGCGAGGCGGCGCCGAGGAGGCAGCCGCAGGCGGCGGGCGGGGGAGATCCGGAGATCGCCCGAGAGGTCCGCACCATCATTGCAGAGCGATGCGGGATCGACGTCGAGGCCGTGACGCCCGACCTGTCCCTCGAGAACGGCCTCGGCGTGGACTCCCTGGCGCTCATCGAGGTCAATGTCGCGCTGGAGGAGCGATTCCAGATCGTCGCCCCGGACTTCGCGGCGCCCGATCAGGCCTCGATCCACACGGTGGGCGACGTGATCGCGTTCGTCGAGGCGCAGCTCGCGGCCCGGGGCGGCCGGGGAGGCGCGCGATGATCGCGGCGCGCACGCGCGCCGAGCGCGAGGCCCTCGCCCGGACGCCCGAGGAGCAGCGGGAGCACGAGCGGCGAGAGGTCGCCGCTCACTACGAGAACGACCCGGAGATCTTCTCCCGCGTCCTCGACAGCCGCCTCGCCTACGCGACGGGCATCTTCCTCGATCCCGGGGAGAGCCTCGAGGCGGCGCAGGAGCGGAAGTTCGACTGGGTCCGTCGCGAGCTCGACATCCAGCCTGGCGAGCGCATCCTCGACGTCGGGTGCGGCTGGGGCTCGAACCTCATCTACCTCGCCGAGCGCACCGGCGGCAGCCTCTGGGGCGTCACGCTGAGCGACAGGCAGCGGCAGGAGGCGCTCCGCCGCGCCGATCGGGCGGGCGTCGCCTCGCGGGTCCGCATCGATCTCGCCCACATCGAGGACCTCGACCTCGCGCCCGGGTCGCTCGACGCCGTGCTCTTCGTGGGCAGCATCGTGCACATGCACAACCGCGAGCGGATTCACCAGAAGGTCGCCGCCGCGCTGCGCCCGGGCGGCAGGCTGCTCATCTCGGACTGCTACTTCCCGGCGCGCGCCCGCGGCGACCGCGAGAGCTCTGCCACGCAGTACATCTTCGTCCAGGCGCTCGGCTACTGCCGGCTGATCTCGCTCGCCGAGGAGCTCGGGATGATCGAGCAGGCGGGGCTCGACGTCCGGCGCGTCGAGGATCTCACGAGCTCGTACGTGCTCACGGTGGCCCGGTGGATCGACAACGTGCGCGCGCACCGCGCCGAGATCGAGGCGCGCGCGCCCGGCTTCTCGCGGCTGCTCCAGACGTACATGACCGTGGGCCGGCTCTCCTTCGCGCGCCGCACCGCGCTGGAGTACATGATCGTGGCGACCAAGCCCGGCGGCCGCGATCGCCTCGGCGTCGCGCCCTCCCCCGAGCCGAGGCGGGGGCCGTGAGCCGCGGCCCCAGCGCGCGGACCGTCGCGGGCCTGCTGCGGGCGCGGGCCGAGGCGACGCCGGAGCGGCCCGGGTTCTACCACAAGGACCAGGGCGCGTTCGTCGGGTGGTCGTGGGCGGAGTACTGGCGCCGCGCGTGCGCCGCGGCGTCGGGTCTGCTCGCGGCGGGGGTTCGCCCGGGCGACCGGGTGCTCCTGCTCGTCACGGATGTCGAGGTGGCGGTGCCGTGCCTCTTCGGCGTCTGGGCGCTCGGCGCGGTGCCGATCCAGGTCGGGGTGCCCTACCGGCTCACGGACGTCGGGGCGTTCCTTGGCGAGCTGCGGCGGACGGCGGCCCGCGTGCGCGCGCGCGCGCTCGTGGTCTCGTCGGCGCTGCTCGGCTTCGCGCAGGGCGAGGGCGACGGGGCGGACCTCCTGCAACTCGCGGCCGAGCCGCTGCTCGCCGCGGGGCCCGCGGGGCCGCTGCCGGATCCGGACGACGCGCCGGGCCCCGCGCTCATCCAGCTCACGAGCGGCAGCACCGGGCACCCGCGCGGCGTGGTCATCCCGCACGAGCGGCTGATGCTGCACCTCGACGCGATGAGCCGGCGGCTCCCGGTGCGCGGGGAGGGGGCGGGCGGCGTGTCGTGGTTGCCGCTCCACCACGACATGGGGCTGGTCGGCGGCCTGCTGTTCCCGCTCTTCAACGACTTCCCCGTGCACATGCTGTCGCCGCTCGAGTTCCGGACGCGGCCGTTCTCGTGGCTGTCGGAGATGTCGAGCATCCGGGGCGTCATCTCGCTGGGGCCGCCGAGCGCATACTCCATCTGCGTCGGCCTCGCGCGCCGCGCCGTGGAGGCGGGGCTCGATCTGAGCGCGTGGCGGTGCGCGATGATCGGCGCCGAGCCGATCTCTCCCGCGCTGCTCCGCCGCTTCGCCGAGGCGTTCGCGCCGTGCGGCTTCCGCGTCGAGGCGTTCTTCCCGGTGTACGGGCTGGCCGAGGCGACCGTCGCCGTGACGTTCCCGGAGCTGCTCGCGAAGCCGCGCGTCCTGACCGTCGATCGCGGGCTGTTAGAGCGCGAGGGCCGCGTGGAGGAGGCGGCGCCGGGGCCCCTCTCGCTGGAGCTGGTCGGCGTGGGGACGCCGATCCCGCACACGGAGGTCCGGATCGTGGATGAGGGCCGCAACCCGGTCTCCGAGCGGACGGTGGGCGAGATCGAGGTGCGCTCGGAGACCGCGATGGAGGGGTATTTCGACGAGCCCGAGGCGACGGCCGAGGCGCTGGCCGGCGGCTGGCTGCGCACGGGCGATCTCGGGTTCATGGACGCAAGGACGCTGTTCGTCACGGGCCGGAAGAAGGAGGTGATCATCAAGGGCGGGCACACGATGCTCCCTTCGGTGATCGAGGAGATCGCCTCCCGGGTCGAGGGCGTCCGGGCCGGGTGCGTGGTGGCGGTGGGGCTCTACGTCGAGGAGCGCCAGACCGAGGCGGTCTACGTGGTCGCCGAGACGCGCGCCGAGGCCGCCGAGCACGCGGGGCTCGCGGAGCGCGTGCGGGAGGCGTTGCGGGCGAACGGCGTCACGATCGACCAGGTCGTCCTGGTGCCGCCGGGCGATCTGCCCAAGACGACGAGCGGCAAGCTGCGCCGCCGCGAGGTCGCCGAGCGGCTGCGCGCGGCGCGATCGGCCTAGTACGTTGTCACCGAAGCTCGTTCCGGGGTCGTCGCTCACGGGGCCTGCGCTCCGGCGTGCCCCTTGGGTAGCGTGCGCTCGCTGACCGGCCGATTTCGCGGGCGTCGTCGGGCTGCATGCGATAGATCCCGAAATCGCTCTCCGGAGCACAACCGAACGGGACCGTCCATGCTGAGCCGTTCCATACCACACAAGCCCACTTGTACCGCTCCTCTTTCGCCCGAGGTGCGTGCATGGGAGCTCGAGCAGCTTCGGAGGTTCGGTCTCGACGACGAGGACTGGTCTTCTCATGACCAGTGCCCCTTCTGTGCGGGGCGGCCCCTCACCGTGGACAGCAAGCAGAAGGACGGGTGAGCCCCGCCTGCCCCGCCGGGGGCCGGGCGGCCCGGCAAGACCTCCCCGGCCCAGGCGGCCCGGCCGCGATCAGTCCGGGATCTTCGACTTCACCCAGGCGCCCGACTGGGTCAGATCGTTGCTCGACCAGCCGCCCGTCTCGCGCGCGTTGGGGTTGAGCGCGGAGCACGCCTCGGCCTTGTCGTTCAGCGCCCAGTTGGCCCAGCCGATGTGGTTCCTCTCCAGGAAGTCGAGCCAGGTCTGCGACTCGTTGAGATCGAGCTGACCGTTGCCGTCGGCGCTGCAGGTGCCCCACTCGGTCGCGAACAGCGCCAGTCCGGCGTTGAGGGCGGTCGTGGCCTTGTCGCGCAGGAATCCCCGGTGCGTGTTCGCGTAGAAGTGCAGCGTGTACGCGATGTTCTGGTACCGGGTGATCGGGTCCCTCGACGCGACGTCCGCGTCCTGCGACCAGTTCGGCGAGCCGACGATGACCAGGTTGTTCGCGCCCTGGCCGCGGATCTCGCCGATCACCGCCTCGGCATAGCCCTTCACCGTGGACCAGCTCTGATTGACCGGCTCGTTGAAGACCTCGAAGATGACGTTGGGCACGTCCTTGTACGCGCTCGCCGCCTCGCGGAAATAGCTCTTCGCCAGCTCCGCGTGCATGTCCGCGTTGTGATCATGCCAGTCGATGATCACGTAAATGCCCTTCGCGACCGCCGCGTCGACGATCGTCCTCACCTTCGCCTTCTCGGTCTCCGCGTTCGTGAGGTATCCGTCCTCCCCCTCGATGCCCATGGCGGCGCGGACGACGGTCGAGCCCCAGTCGTCCACCAGCGTGTTGACGACGTTCGCGTTGTAGTACTTGCCGCCCCACTGGCTCCAGAACAGGCTCATGCCCTTGAGCTGCACCGGCTCGGTGTGGGTCTCCCCCACGATCCGGTTGCCCATGACCCTGAGGAAGCCGTGACGCTCCACCGGGGTATTGCCCATGGGCCCGGTCCCCGTGGTCGTCGTGGGATCGCCGGTCCCCGTGGTGGCGGTCGTCGTCGTCGCGGGCTCGCCGGTCCCCGTGGTGGCGGTCGTCGTTGTCGCGGGCTCGCCGGTCCCCGTGGTGGCGGTCGTCGTCGTCGCGGGCTCGCCGGTCCCCGTGGTGGCGGTCGTCGTCGTGGGCTCGCCGGTCCCCGTGGTGGCGGTCGTCGTGGGGGCGCCGCCCCCCGTCGTCGTGCCCGGGCCGGTGGTCGCCTCCGTTCCGCCGCCGCCGCCGCCCGAGCTCCCGTCATCGGGCGAGTCCGAGCAGCCGGCCAGCATGGCTGCCTGCAGCGCGACCACGGCGAGGCCGAATGACCACCTCGACCGTGCAAACCTACCGCGAAGCGAATCGTTCTTCATCGTGTTCTCCAAGGGAAGTCCGTGAGGCGCGGCATTAAACGGGGAGCGCCGCGCCCTGGCAAGCCCCATGCGTCACGCGTGGAAGGCGACCGACGCTGGTGCCGCCCGTGGGGCAACCTACCGTGATGACCGCTCCCAGCGCCCGGCGGCCCGGCAACGGCCTGCGGCCGAAGGAAGCGTGATGGCGAGGCCGCGCCACGGCGCCCGGCCTCGCCAGGAGGATGTGTACAACCGACGAGCGCCAACTTCGCCAACTTCGCCAACTTGAACCGCAAGATTCATGCCGCGTCGCGGATCCGGACGGATCCGCGCTGCTGCGCTGCGCTTGATGCGGAGCGGCACGGGCCCAGATCCGTGAGATCCGGTGATGTGTACCTGGCTCCCCTTGGTGGTCGGATGACCACCCAGGTGAAGCGCGTGTCCATGCCAAGAACGTCATGATTGCCCGGCGCGTCGAGGCCGTGCGATCCCTGGATGTCCAGTCGGGAGCGCGCCTCGCGCGGTCGGCGGACGGCGCGGCGCCGGCGATGGATCAGCGCGGCACGGGGACCGGCGGCGGCTCGTCGTCGGGCGCGACGCAGGCCGACAGGTCGAACAGCATGAAGAGCAGGGCCTTCTCCTGCGGCGAGAGCTCGTGCGTCTCGCCGTCGTCGTCCGTGCAGCCGCTCGGGAACGGGACGCCGGGGATGTCCTGCGCCGCCACGTGGATATCGGTGTACACGAAGCGGCCGCACTGCGTGTCTTCCGGGGAGTCGATGGGCGTGTTGAACGTGAAGTACTTGACCCCCGGGCGCGCCTCGAACTCGTCGTCGCGCTCGTTGTAGAGCCACCGCGTCGCGATCTCCCCGTTCACCGAGTTGACCCAGTGCTGAGGATCGTTGATCTCGATCCGCCCCGGCACGGTCGACGCCCCCACGTTGACCAGCCAGTCCCGGAGCGCCATGCCCTTCGGGAACGTGGCGTCGACCAGCACCGGGAGGCCGTCGTCGGGGTCGCTCTCCTCCTCCCAGTCCGCCGTCTCCGGGAATCGCCCCGGGCCCGACCGGAGCCAGTAATTGTGCCAGTGCGACGCGAACACGCGCCCTCCCGCCGAGGCGTAATCGAACATCGCCTGGCGCGACGCCTCCGGCTTGTCGCGCGCGAAATCGGACCCCTCGCACGACAGGATCACCATGTCGTACCGCATCAGGCTGTCGAGCGAGCTCCAGAGCTCCGTGGAAGCGGAGAAGTCCGCGCCGTCGTTGAGGCCCGCGCGATACCGGCTCGTGGCGCTCTCGCCGTCGATCGCGCGCCCGGCGAACAGGTTCACGCGCCCGTCGCCCGCCTCCGGCGTGAACTCCGCCGCGTCGATGCCCATCTTGTAGAGCAGGCACTCGAGCACGTCGAGGCCGCCGGTCGACAGCGCGATCTTCGGGATATGCCCCTCCGCCTTGTTGCGCGGCAGGCGGACCGCCCCGTCCTCGGTCGGGTTGTCGACGCACGCCTCGATCTTCGGCAGGAGGATCTGGCGCCGCCACTTGCCGATCTGGACGACGAGCGGGATGTCCTCGCCGACCGGCACGTCCTCCAGCACGAACCGCCCCGCGGTGTCGGTCAGCGCGGTCGCGATCGGCGCGCCGGACAGCGTCACGCCGCACCGGTCGCAGCTCGCCCCGTCGGGGATGGGGGCCAGCGGCGCGTTGGGGACATAGACGATGACGTTGTAGAGCGGTAGTTTCCCCGCGGGCTCATACACGGTGCCGCTCACGGTGGTCTTCGCGCCGCCGTCACAGACGACCCGCTGGCACTCGAGCCCCACGCAGCCGCCGCCCTCCCCGTCGCCGATTCCCGAGCCCGACCCGCCGTTGCCCGCGGGGAACAGGGCTCCTCCGAGGCCGCTCCCGCTGCCAGGACCGCCGCCGCCGCCCCCGGCGCCGGGCGGCGTCATGGGCGGCGCGCCTGTGTCCCCACAAGAACACCCGGCGATGGTCGACGACGCAACCGCGGCTGCGGCCAAGAGCCATCCTGCCTTGTGATGCATTCTCAACATCCGAGCCTCCAGGCGCCGGGGGGCGAAGGTGCCCTATGCCGCCTTGTCCCAGGGTAATCGAGGCGAGGGCGAGCCGGGAAGGCGCGAGCAAGGAGGCATACAGACCCGACGCCGCCTGGACGAACAGGCCGCTCCGCATCGGCGGGAGCGCGCGGCGTTGCGCCGCGCGACGACCTGGCCTACAGACGGCCAGGCGGCCTGCGATCGCGCGAGCCCGGCGTCGCGCCGCCGGCTCGCCCCGGAGCGTGTTGTGATCCGGGAAACGAGCTCTCCACTTCTCCGGCCACTCCCGCCCACGCGACCGGCGTGTCCGAGTGAGAATTTGTGGCCTGTATTACTTGGTTCTCGTCCGCTGTGGCGGGATGCTTCCAGGCGGAGTAGGCTGCGAGCCTCCAATCCTTTATGTCGCACTCGCCACCTCCACGTCCTCGCCTGCTTGCAATCACCTGGCCCATCTTCAGCGAACACCTGCTGCACATGCTGGTGGGGGTGTTCGGGGTGTGGCTCGTCAGCCGCCTGTCGGACGGCGCCGCCGCCGCGTACGGGCTGGCCAACCAGATCATGTTGACGTTCATGATCACCTTTCGCTTCGTCAGCCTCGGCGCGAGCGTGGTGGTCACTCAGTACCTCGGCGCGCGGGACCGCGACGGCGCGGATCAGGTCGCGCGGGCCGCGCTGGCGGCCAACCTGTGGATGGGGGTCCTGAGCTGCGGCGTCATCGCGGTCGGCGCGAGGCCGCTGCTCGAGCTGATGCGCTTGCCGGAGTCGCTGTTCCCGATGGCCCAGCCGTACCTGGTCGCCGTGGGCGTGATGCTGGCGTTCGACGCGGTGAACTTCTCGCTGGGCGCGGTGCTGCGCGCGCACACACACACCCGCGCGACGCTGCGCCTCATCCTCATCATGTACGCCGTGCAGCTCGCGCTCAGCCTGCCGCTCATGTTCGGCTTCGCCGGCTGGCCCGGGCTCGGCATGAACGGGCTCGCGCTGGCCGCGGTGATCGCGCGCGCTCTCTCCTTCTGGATGCACCACCGGCTGTGGCGCGAGCTCCTCGGGATCCGGGCGAGCTTCGAGGACTACTGGCGCATCCGGCCCGGCCGCCTGCGCGAGGTGCTGCACATCGGCCTGCCGGGGGCGGGCGAGAACGTGGCCTATCGCATCAGCTACATGATCATCCTGGCCATGGTCGCCGACATGGGGCAGGCGGCGCTGACGACGCACACGTACACGATGCAGATCGTGCATTTTCTGCTCCTGTTCTCCCTGGCGATCGGGTTCGGGACCGAGATCGTGGTCGGGCACCGCGTCGGCGCGGGCGAGCTGGCCGGGGCCGACCGCCAGGTGCGCGGCGGCCTCGTGGTCGGGCTGTGCGTCTGCGTGACCGTGGTGCTCGCCACCGCGCTGCTCGGCCCCCGGCTGCTCGGCCTCTTCACGAGCGATCCCGAGGTGCTCGCCATCGGCTCCAAGCTGCTCTGGCTGACGCTCCTGGTCGAGCCGGGCCGCACGATCAACCTGGTCGTCATCAACGGGCTGCGGGCGGCCGGCGATGCGCGCTTCCCGGTCGGGGTCGGCGTCATCTCGATGTTCGCCGTGGCGGTCGGGCTGTCCTGGCTGCTCGGCGTGCACCTCGGCTGGGGGCTCGTGGGCGTGTGGGTGGCGTACGGCGCCGACGAGTGGCTCCGCGGCCTGGCGATGTCCGCGCGCTGGCACTTCCGCGGCTGGGTGCCCCACGCGCGGCGCACCCTCCGCCGCGTGCGGCTGAACGGCCGCCCCGCCTGACCGCCCCAGACGCTCCCCGACACCCCTCGCCGACGCCGACGCGTGATTCCGGGACAGCCGCCGGACGTGCCAATTCCCGATTCCAGGGCAGCCGCCGCTCCGTGGCCGCGCTGCGGGGTCGACGCGCGATCGGCGTCGATCGACGCACGTGGCATGTCCGTTGCTGTTCAAACCGCTCTCGGAGGAGAGCATCATGGCGGAACACGAGCGCAATGCGGCAGGTCGCGGGGCCGACAGGCCCGCCGCCGGCCCGCCGGGCTACGGCGGTATTTCCGAGGGCAGCGTCGGCGATCCGAGCGCGGCGGGGCAGAACGCAACACCGCCGGATGCGGGCGTGCGGCCGCAGGGGAGCGCTGGCGCGAGCGGAGCGCGCGAGCAGGCGGCGCGAGGCGAGGGGGAGGCGGGCGAGCGCGAGGCGCAGACGGAGCCCGTCGATGCGCCGCGCGACGGCGGGTCGGGCAACGAGGTGATCCCCGGCGTCCTGCACGGGGACGGGTCGGTGACCTACGAGTCGAGCGCCGAGCACAAGAGCAGCTGGCCTGACGAGGGCGGCACCGGCGAGGCGGGCGCAGGATAGCCGGACGCCCGGCTATCCTGCCGGCGCGCTCACCTTCTCGGTCACGGCCAGGCAGAGCGCGGCGACGCCGCGCCTCGGCACGGTGACGAGCTTGTCGCGGAACAAGGCGCGCTGATCGGTGTAGAGCTTCGAGACCTTGTGCGAGAGGATGGTCGAGCTCCAGACCGCGACCACATCGGCCCAGCGGAGATCGGCGTCGGCCTTGGCCGCGTTGCGGTGGCCCTCGCCGTCGACGATGCGGATGTCGACCTCGCCCGAGAGGAGCTGCCGCAGGTCCTCCGCGGTGCCGGGCCCCCCGCCGACCACGAGCAGCCTGCGGAGCCCGCGCGCCCGGAACGCCCCGATCATCGCGAGCGCGGCGCGCTTGTTCGCAGAGCTGCCGCACATGTCGCAAACTGCATCGGCGTCCGCCGGGGTGACGCGGACCCCGGCCTTCGCCGGCAGCCGCATGCACTCGGCGCAGCGCCGCTCGACCGGCTCCGGGGCCGGCGCCGGCGGCGGGGGCCGGCCGAGCGCTTGCTGCGCCCGCTCCGCGATTTCCGCCGGGAGAAAATCCGCCGGATGCCGGGCGTCCGCGGCTGGCGCGTTCTCCGCGAGCCAGACCAGGAGCTCGGTATCCGAAATATTCAGAGATTTTGCGAGGTTGCGTACACGGACGGAACGCGGCATGGCGACGCGACTGTGACATGTGCCAGGCGGTGGCGCCCTGCCGGATCGCCGGGGTCACCTCGGAGACGCCGCCGCTCGCCGCCTAGGCGGAGGCGTCGCCGCCGTCCGCCGGCTTGAGCCACACCACCGTGGCGCCCCAGCCGCCGCGCGAGGCCGGGGCGTCGCGGAAACCGTCGACGGCCGGGTGGCGCGAGAGAACGCCCCGGACGACGCGGCGCTGGACGCCCTTGCCGCGACCGTGGATGACCCGGACCTCGCGGAAGCCGCGCCGCTGCGCCTCGTGGAGGTACTCCTCGACCACCGACGCGACGTCGCGCGGGGCGAACGTGTGCAGGTCGATCGCGTCCTCGATGGGCAGGGCCACGATCCCGTCGTCCCCGGGCGAGGCGGGCGCGCCGGGCGGCTCGTCCTCCGGTCGCTCGACGTCGGCGACGTCGGGGGACGCGGGCGCGCGGGGCGAGAGCGCGCGATCGAGCCAGGCGCGGAGGCGACGGAGCACCCTCACGCCGCGCCCGCGCAGTCGGGCGGACCGCTCACCGGCAGGCTGAGGCGGAACGTCGCGCCGTTGCCTGGACGAGAGCTGGCGGTCAGCGTGGCCCCGTGGACCTCGGCGATCCGGCTCGCCAGGTAGAGCCCGAGCCCGAGCCCCGACGCCTTGCCGCCGCCGGTCACGAAGCGCTCGAAGAGCCGGGGGAGGAGCTCCGGCGGGATGCCCGAGCCCAGGTCGACCACGTCGACGTGGGCGAGCGCCCTCCCCTCGCGCAGCTCGGTGCTGAGCCGGATGACGACCGGCTGCCCTCCGGGAGAGTGCTTGACCGCGTTGCTGACGAGGTTCTGCAGCGCTTGCTGCAGGCGCTCCCGGTCCGCCACGACGACGAGCTCCGGCGGGCCCTGGACGTGCACCTCGCTGCTCGGCGTGTCGAGCGCCAGCGCGACCTCCTGCGCCAGCGCGACCAGATCGACCGGCTGCGGGACGATCTCGAAGAGCCCCTGCTCGAGCCGCTCGACGTCCAGCAGATCCGAGATGATGCGGCTCAGCCGATCGACCGAGTCGCTCGCCCGGGCGAGGTCGCGCACGTCGGCGGCGCGGCCCTCGGCCGCCGCGCGCCGCCGCAGGAGCTCGAGGCGGCTCGTGAGCGGGGCCAGGTAGTTGCGCAGGTCGTGCGCCAGCACCGTGATGAGCTCCTCGGCGGCCTCGCGCCGGCCCTGCACGACCGCCGCGGCGGTCACCTGCTCGACCAGCTCCGCCCGGTGCGTCAGGGCGCCGATCCACCGCGACACCGCGATCAGGAAGCGGAGGTCCACCTCGGTGAAGAACTCCGGCCGGGCGGACTGCGCGGACACGACCCCGCGCCGCTCGCCCTCGACCTCGAGCGGGACCGCGATGTGGGACCGGACCCCGAGCTTGTGGACCAAGCCGGCCAGCTCCCCGGCCACCTGGTCCATGTGCCCGCTCCTGAAGGGCTCGCCCGTCGTGAAGACGTCGGCGATCGAGCCCCCGTTGGCCACCTGCATGACGTCGAGGCCGAGCTCCTGCTGGAGCCGGCCCATCGGCGTGTTGCTCGTCCCCAGGGCGCGCAAGGTCTGCTTGCTGCGGTCGTAGAGGAAGACATCGATCTTGTCGGCGCCGAGCGCGTCCGCGAGGAGCTGGCTCGCCTGGTTGAGCGACTGGCGCAGCTCGGCCGCCGGGAGCTCGAGCAGGCGCTCGAGCGTCGCCATCAGTCTCCCCTCCCGGGAGGAAGCTTCCATTGCAGACATCCCGCTCCCCTCCTCGCGGTCGTCCCCGCGGTCAGCGCTCGATGCGTGCTCCCCTCGCCGATGGAGCGCGGCGCAGGCTCGATCGAAGGATACCCTGGATCGTGAGGGGCGTCGCTCGATCATCGGCGCCCTGCCGGGCCGCCCCTGCCATCCTGGTGGATGGGTCTGCGCGAGTCCTGGCGTGAGCGCGCCTCCTCGACGCGCGACGCCGGGGGGTGGCACGCTTGCCCTGGCGAATCCCGCCTCCACATCCCCCGCTCTGCATGCCTTCAGAACGCAAGACCCATCGTGGCCTCACCGTCCTCGGACTGATCCTCGCCCTCGCCATGGCCGCCCTCGAGTCCACGGTCGTCGCCACCGCGATGCCGACCGTGATCGGCGACCTCGGCGGCATTCACCAGTACGCCTGGGTCACCACGGCCTACCTGCTCACCTCGTCCGTGCTGGTGCCCATCTGCGGCAAGCTGTCGGACATCTACGGCCGCAAGCCGGTCATGCTCTTCGGGATCGCCGTGTTCCTGCTCGGCTCGATCGCGAGCGGCGCGGCGCGCTCGATGCCGCAGCTCATCGCCTTCCGCGCGCTCCAGGGCGCCGGCGCCGGGGCCATGCAGCCGATGGCGATGACCATCTCGGGCGACATCTTCGATCTCGACGAGCGCGCGCGGATCCAGGGCGTCTTCGGGGCGGCCTGGGGGCTGTTCGGCATCACGGGCCCGATGCTGGGCGGGCTCATCGTGCATTACCTCTCCTGGCGCTGGGTCTTCTACATCAACATCCCGTTCGGCCTCGCGTCGGCGGGGCTCGTCCTGACCGCGTTCCACGAGCGCATCGAGAAGAGGCGCCACGCGCTCGACGTCCTCGGCGCGGCGGTCCTGTCCGCCGGCGTGGTCGCGCTGCTCGTCGCCACCGGGAGGCTGGGCGCGCAGACGACGCTGCTCGCCGCGGTCGCGGCCGCGGCGCTGTTCGCCGCGTTCGTCGCCGTCGAGCGCCGGGCGCCGGAGCCCATGATCCCGCTGCCGCTCTTCCGGCGCCCGGTGATGCTCACCTCCAACGTGGCCGGCGCGATCATCGGCGGCGCGATGATGGGGACGATCACGTTCGTGCCGCTGTTCGTGCAAGGCGTGCTGCGCGGCAGCCCCACGGACGCCGGGAGCGCCATCGCGCCGATGCTGATCGGCTGGCCGATCGCGAGCGCGATCGGGGGGCGGCTCATCCCGCGGGTCGGCTTCCGGCCGCTCATCTGGGTCGGCCTGGGCTTCACCGCGGCGGCGGGGCTCGCGCTCGCGCTCGGGGGCGCGCACTCGCCGGTCGTGCTGCGCCTCTCGACGCTGGTCTTCGGCG
Source organism: Sorangium sp. So ce1036 (assembly GCF_051369805.1). Classification (NCBI taxonomy): domain Bacteria; kingdom Pseudomonadati; phylum Myxococcota; order Polyangiales; family Polyangiaceae; genus Sorangium; species Sorangium sp. So ce1036. The sequence continues at coordinate 7,950,119 of NZ_JBBMOX010000001.1, read as the reverse complement.
TGGGCATGGGGCTGTCCAACGTCGCGCTGCTCATCGCGGTGCAGAGCAGCGTCGCCTGGGAGCAGCGCGGGATCGCGACGGCGAGCACGATGTTCTCCCGGCTGCTCGGCGGCGTGGTCGCGGTGGGCATCATGGGCGGCGTGCTCTCGGCGGAGCTCGCGAAGGACGCGTCGATCCCCGCGGACGCCGCGAGCCGGCTCCTCGCGCCGGAGGGGGCGCTGGGCCTCGATCCGTCGGTCATGGAGCACCTCGGGGCGGCGCTCATGTCCGGCCTCACGACGGTGTTCTGGATCATCGCGGCCATGGCCGTCGTCGGCTTCGTCGTGGCGCTGTGGTTCCCGCGCCTGCCCGTCCAGGCCGCGGGCGGCGAGGCCGTCGCGCCGCCGAGCGAGGCGGGGTTCGGGTGAGGTGGCCCGTGCGCCCGCGGAGTCGCTCGGGGACCCGCTGAACCTCCCGGGGGAGCGCGACACCCATCCGCACCTCTCGCCGGACGGAGCCGTCCTGTTCTTCGCGTCGACGCGGAGCCGCGTGGTCGATATCCACGAAGCGCACCGTATCGCACCTTGACCCGGGCTCCCGGGCTGCGCGTCGCGGAGAGCACCGCCCATGACCGCGAGGAGTCGCAGCGCTTGTGGTGTTCGTGTAGAATTCTTGTCATGGGCGATCGCTCTGAGCCCTTCATGCGAAACTCGAGCAACCCGTGATTGATCACGGGCGCTCCCGCCCACGTGATAAATCGAGACGATGCCTCCCGACGCCACGCGCTCGGCCGACGAGCCGCCAGGAGAGCTTCAGGAGTTTCCTATGCCCCTTTCCCGCTGCCGACCGCGTCCACGATGGGTGTCTGTGCGAGTGTGGAGCCCCGCGATCTGCCTCGTCGCGTCGCTCACGAACTGCGACCCTGAGTCGTCGACATCGGGCTCGGGCTCCGGTGGTCAGGGCAGCGGCGCCTCCACGACCACGGCGACCGCTTCCACCACCACGACCAGCAGCGGCGCGGGCGGCGATGCCGGCGCAGCGGCCGGCGCGGGCGGGAGCGACGGCGCTGGCGGGCGTGGCGGCGCGGGCGGGAGCGACGGCGCGGGAGGGAGCGACGGCGCGGGCGGGAGCGACGGCGCGGGCGGGAGCGACGGCGCGGGTGGGAGCGACGGCGCGGGTGGGAGCGACGGCGCCGGCGGGGCCGGGGACAGGTGCGCAGAAGCGATCCTGGACACGTCTCGCCCGCTCGGGGCGCTGCGGCTCACCGGGCAGCTCGGGACCCACGACCCGGTGGTCATCCATGCTGGCGACCGCTATTACCTCTTCCAGACGGGCGACCGGATACCGATGAAGACCTCCCCGGACCTCATCGACTGGCGGGACGCCGGTCGGGTGTTCGACGCGAGGCCCGCCTGGCTCGCGGCGAAGGTGCCGGGCGTGAGCGACCTGTGGGCGCCCGATATCTCTCACTTCGGGGGCGCCTACCACCTTTACTACTCCGCCTCCACGTTCGGCAGCAACCGGTCGTGCATCGGGCACGCGACCAAGGCCTCGCTCGACTCGGCAGATCCCTGGACGGACCGCGGCGAGGCCATCTGCTCGAACACCGGCGCGACGCGGGAGGACTGGAACGCCATCGACCCCAACGTCGCGATGGATGAGGACGGCACACCGTGGCTCGTGTTCGGCAGCTTCTGGAGCGGTATCAAGATGGTGAAGCTCACCCCGGCGGGGGAGCGGGCCGACGACGAGATCCACTCCCTCGCTTCCCGCCCCGACGCGGGCGGGGCGATCGAGGCGCCCTTCATCGTCCGGCGCTGCGGCTTCTACTACCTGTTCGTCTCGTTCGACTCCTGCTGCCGCGGGGTCGACAGCACGTACAAGATGGTCGTCGGTCGTTCGACGAGCATCACCGGCCCGTACGTGGACAGGGAGGGACGGCAGATGATGTCCGGCGGCGGCACCCTCCTCGTCGAGGGGAGCTCCCGGTGGCGCGGGCCAGGGCACAACGCCGTCCTGTTCGCCAGCGACCGGGCCTTCAACGTCTATCACGCCTACGACACGACCGCGAACGGCGCCCCGACGCTGCGGATCTCGGAGCTCGCGTGGGACAGCGACGGATGGCCGATCTCCGGAGGCCCTTAGAGCGGCGGTCTCCCGCTTCGGAGACGGGCCCATCTCGGCGTTTTCGGTGCTCAGCGCACATGAGTGCGTTTCCGCGCCGAAGACGCCGATGATCCGCAGAAGCCCGGCTTGACCCGTCCTTCTGATGTCGTGCATGGTCTGGAATGTGCGGAAGCTCGCGACCGATCTCCCGGCGCCGGCGGACGGCGCCGCCCCGAGGACGGACGAGCTGCTCGGGCTCGCTCGGGCCGCGGCGGCGCGCGAGCCCGCGGCCGTCCGCACGCTCGTGATTGAGATCGGCGGGTCGATGCTACGGACCGTGAGGAAGGTGCTCGGTCCACATCACCCCGATGTCGAGGACGTGACCCAGGAGGCCGTGCTCGCGCTGCTCCAGGCGTTGCCGTCGTTCCGGGCGGAGTGCACGGTGCTCCACTTCGCGAACCGGGTCGCGGTGATGACCGCCCTCGCCGCGCGCCGCCGCCTCCGGGGGCGCGAGCGCTTCGACGCGCTGGACGCCCAGGTCGAGGCAGCGCCGGACGAGGGGGGGCCGTCGCCGTTCGCCGAGGTGGTGTCGGCCCGACGCCGCGGGGTGGTGCTCGAGGTGCTGGACAAGATGCCCGCGTCGACGGCCGAGGCGCTCGCCCTCCATTTCGTGCTCGGTTATACGGTCGACGAGATCGCGGCGCTCGCCGGGGTCTCCCCGAACACCATCTGGAGCCGGCTCCGGCTCGGCAAGCAGGCGCTGCGGCGCGCCCTCGCCAATGACGTGAGGCTCGCCGAGCTCCTCCAGGGGAGGGACGGGTGAACCCCGACTGCCGGAGCGAGCTCCTCGTGCGGGTCCGGCGCGGCGCCGCGACGGAGCCGGACCGGCTCGCCTTCGATGCCCACCTCGGGACCTGCGCGTCGTGTCGGATGAGCTGGGAGCTCGCGCGGGCCTTCGACGCCGTCGGCGCGGCGGAGCCCGGCGACGCGGAGCTCCTCGCGCGCATCGCGCGCGTCGCGATCGGGGAGGGGGCGCTCGATCCGCGGCGCGAGAGCGCGCCGGTGCGGCCCGACAACGACGTCGGGCGCGGGGGCGACGCCGGGCGCGGGGGCGACGCCGGGCGCGGGGGCGACGCCGGGCGCGGGGGCGACGCCGGAGAGCCCGGGAGCGGCCTCGCCGGGCGGCGCGGGGCCGGATGGAGGCGAGGCGCCTGGCTCTACGCCGTGGCGGCCGTCCTCGCCGGCGGGGTCGCCGCCGCGGCCATGGCGCTCGTCCAGGGGCGCCCGGCGCCCGAGGCGACCCCGAGCGCCCGTCGGCTCGAGCCGCCGCTGCGGGGCATGATGTCCCGTCCGCGCGCCGCCGCGCCTCCCGAGGCCGTCCCGTCCGCCAGCGGGTCGGCGGCGGTCGACGCGCCGCCCGCGCCGTCGAGCGCGCCGGCGCCCGCCGGGGCGCCGCCGCCTCGCGCGGCGCCGGAGCCCGCGGCGCCGGAGCCCGCGGCGCCGGAGCCCGCGGCGCCGGCGGCGAGGCCGCGTGGCGCGGCGCGCGGGCCGAGCGCGGCCGCGCCTCCGGCCACCGCGTCGTCGCCGATGGGATCCTCGGCCGCCGCGGCCTCCGCCGTCACGGCGGAGCAGCTCTTCCGCGAGGCCAACGACGCGCGGCGGGCCGGGAGCGCCCGGCGCGCCATCGCGCTGTACCGCTCGCTCCAGCAGGGCTTCGCGGCGTCGCCGGAGGCCACGCTCTCGCTCGTGTCGCTCGGCAGCCTGCTCCTCGACACCGGCGCGCCCGCCGCCGCGCTCGCGCAGTTCGATCGGTACCTCGCCGCCGCCGGCTCACGCGCGCTGGCCGTCGAGGCGCTCTACGGCCGCGGGCGCGCGCTGCGGGCGCTCGGGCGCTCCGGCGACGAGGCGCAGACCTGGCGGCGCCTGCTCCGGGAGCACCCGAGCTCGCCCTACGCCGAGCACGCCCGCCGCCGCCTCACCGAGCTCGGAGGGTGATCACGAAGCGGGCGGCCCTCTGCCTCGGGCTCGCGGCGGCCGTCGCGCTCGCCGCCGCGCCTGCTCGGGCGCAGGAGGGCCCGCCAGCGCCCTCCGGATCGCGCCGCGCTCCCGTCGTCGAGCTCGTCCTCACGGGCGACGCGGACCACCTCGACGTCATCCGGACGGCGCTCGAATCCGAGGCGCTCTCCGCCTTCACCGTCCGCGTTCGGATCGCGCCGCGCTTCGACGCGGCAGCGCTCCTCTCGACGCGCGCCTCCTCCGGCGTGACCCTCTCGTGCTGGATCGATCTGAGCGACCCGCGCCGCGCCGCCCTCTACTTCACGGATCCCGTGGCCGATCGCTTCCTCTTGCGCTCGATCGAGCTCTCGGGCCGCTTCGACGAGCTCGATCGCGAGTCCGTGGCCCAGGTCGTGGAGCTCTCGCTGCGATCGCTGCGCGAGGGCGCGCGCTCCTCGCTCGACCGGGCGCAGGCCAGCGCGCTCCTCCTCCGGGACGCGGGGCCGGAGGAGGGAGGGGCGCCGCGGGCGCGGCCCACCCGCGATCCGGTCCCGGCGCCATCCAGGCCGCGCCGCGCGCTGGAGCTCGGGGTCTTCTACGGCGTCATGGCGCACTCGGACGAGCTGGGCTGGGCGCACGGCCCCGGGCTGCGCGTCGGGCTCGGCGGCGGCTGGGGGCGGCAGCGGCTCTCGCTCGGCGCCCGCTTCCAGTACCAGATCGAGCGCCGCTACGAGGAGCCGCGCATCGGCCTCGACCTCAGCGCGGTCGCGCTCCGCGCCGACGCCTCCTGGCTGCTCTCGCTCGGTCCGGGCGCGACGTCGCCCGAGCTCGGCGCGCGGCTCGGGGCGGGGGTCGACCGCGTGACCGCGACGCCGCGGCAGGGGAGCGCGGAGAACCCCGGGTTCGTCCCGACCGGGGCGCGCGCCGCGAACGCGTTCGTGCTCGCGGCCGGCGTCCTGGCCAGGGTCTCGCTCACCGGGGGCATCTGCCTGTTCACGGAGCTCTTTCTCGAGCTCGATCCCGCGCGCATCGATTACGCGCTGGCCCTCGAGCAGGGGACCGAGGCCGTCCTCACGCGCCACCGGCTCCGGCCGGGCGCGCTCCTCGGCATCGAGCTCTGAGGCGCGCTCCCGGCCGGTGCCGCCCGCCTGCGGGCCCGGCGCCGAGAGCGCCGGAGAGGCCAGGGAGGTGGAGCATCGTAAATTCCAGCGCCCGGGCTGTCGCTAATCGGATGCATTTGCAATCCTGTTGCAAGTTGTGCCCAGGTCGATTACCCGGGGCGTCATGCACCCGCACACGGAAGCTGCGCCGCACGGCGGCCGCGGCGTGGTCCCCACGGCGTCTCCGGACGCAGCAGCGCTTCATCTCATGGCGGCGCCTCGCTCGCCCGGCGCCGGAGGGCGGCCGTGACGGGCGTGTCTGCGCTGCTCCTCGGGCTCGGCCTCGGCCTGCGCCACGCGACGGACGCTGACCACCTCGTCGCCATCGCCACGTTGCTCCAGCGCGAGCGCGGGCCGCGCCGCGCCGCGCTCATCGCGGCGCTCTGGGGGCTCGGCCACTCCGCCACCTTCCTCGGCGTCGGGCTGCTCGTCGTCCTGCTCGACCTTCGCATCCCTGCGCCGTTCGAGAGGGCGGCCCAGCTCCTCGTGGCGTTCATGCTGATCGCGCTCGGCGCGTGGCACCTCGTGCGCCCGCAGCGGCGAGCGTCAGCGTCCGGCCACGGCGGCGCCGCGCACGCGAGGTCGGTCGCCGTCGGCCTCGTCCACGGCCTCGCGGGCTCCGCGGGCATCGCCCTGCTCGCGACGACGACCATCCCCTCACGGCTCTGGGCCGCGGCGTACCTCGCGCTCTTCGGCCTGGGCACCGTCGCCGGCATGATCGCGCTGACGGTGATCCTGTCGTGGCCCATCGGGTGGACGCTGGCGCGAGGGGGCGCGGCGCGCCGCTTCTCGATCGTCGCGGCGGCGCTGCTCGGCATCGCGACCGGCGTGGTGGTCGGCGCCGACGCCCTCCTCGGCGCGGGGGCGCAATGATCCGCTCGACCCCTGACACGAACAACACCCGAATCCGAAGGGACCCATGAATCAAGGCAAGATCCCCGTCACCGTGCTCACCGGCTTCCTCGGGGCAGGCAAGACCACGCTCCTCAACCGCATCCTGACGGAGAACCACGGCAAGCGCATCGCCGTCATCGAGAACGAGTTCGGTGAGATCGGCATCGACCAGGCCCTCGTCATCAACGCGGACGAGGAGGTCTTCGAGATGAACAACGGCTGCATCTGCTGCACCGTGCGCGGCGATCTCATCCGCATCCTCGGCAGCCTCATGAAGCGGAAGGACAAGTTCGACCACGTGCTCGTGGAGACCACGGGCCTGGCCGACCCCGGGCCGGTCGCCCAGACGTTCTTCGTCGACGACGACGTGCGCGAGCTGTTCGCGCTCGACGCGATCGTCACGCTCGTCGACGCGAAGCACATCCACCTGCACCTCGAGGACTCGAGCGAGTGCAAGGAGCAGGTCGCCTTCGCGGACGTGATCGTGCTCAACAAGGCCGACCTCGTGACCGAGCGCGAGCTCGACGCCCTCGAGCGGCGCGTGCGCGGCATGAACACGCTGGCCCGCGTGCTCCGCGCGACGAACGCCGACGTGCCGATCGCCGACGTGCTCGGCGTGGGCGGTTTCGACCTCGACCGCGCGCTCGCGCAGAAGCCGGCCTTCCTGGAGCCCGAGTACCCGTTCGAGTGGGCCGGCGCGTTCGACCTGGAGGAGGGCGACCACGAGCTCGTCCTGGAGCCGGGCCCCGACGCGACCATGGACGTCGTGGTCCTGCCGCTCGGGCCAGGCGCCGATCCGGGCGCGCGCGACGCCGCGGACCGCGCCGTGCGGGTCTGGGCGGAGCCGCCGGCGCGGGTCGCGCCGGGCGAGCGCCTGGGGATCGGAGAGCGCCCGTCCAGGCTCGCCCTGCGCGCCGAGGGGACGATGCGGTTCCGGCTCACCGCGCCGGAGCGCGGGCGTTACGGCCTGTACTTGCAGCACCTCCCGGGTGAGCTCGGGGCGCGGCTCGAGTCGGGCGGCGTCGTCGAGCCGGCCGCCTCGCGCGAGTTCGCGGCCGGGCACAGCCACGACGAGCAGGTGAGCTCCGTCGGGATCCACCTCGACGGCGCGCTCGACCGCGAGCGGCTCACGCGGTGGATCTCGGAGCTCTTGCGCGAGAAGGGCGCGGACATCTTCCGGATGAAGGGCATCCTGAACCTCCGCGGCCTGGACAGCCGCTTCGTCTTTCAGGGCGTGCACATGCTCTTCGACGGGCGCGAGGATCGACCCTGGGGCAGCGAGCGCCGGGCGAGCGATCTCGTGTTCATCGGCCGCAACCTGGACCGCGAGCAGCTGACCCGGGGGTTCCATCGATGCCTGGCGTGACAACGCGGGCGCCGCGCGGCAAAACCGAGCTCCCGCCGCGCTGGCGGGTCTCGGCGGGAGACTACGTCGTCGCGATGAGCGTGACGCGCGACGGCAGCCTGTGCGCGATCGGGACCGGCGCCGGGACGGTGCTCGCCGTCGACCTGCAGACCGGCGCGGTGCGCTGGAGCACCGAGGCGCACCCGAACGGGGTCCTCGCGCTCGGGTTCTCCCCCTGCGGAGCGCGCCTGGCCACGTGCGGCCAGGATGAGAAGGCGCGTCTCTTCGACCTGTCCGGCGCCCTCGTGGCCGAGCTCCCCGGCGGGGCGGCGTGGGTCGAGCACGTGGCGTGGGCGCCCGGCGGCGAGCACCTGGCCACCGGCTCGGGGCGCACGGTGCGTGTATGGACCGGGCGCGGCGAGCCCATCGTCGAGACCGAGCCGCTCCCCAGCACGGTCGCCGCGCTCGCCTTTCGGACCGACCGCGCGGAGCTCGCGGCGGCGTGTTACGGCGGCGTCTATCTCTGGTCGATCGCCGCAGGGGCCGAGTCGCGCCACCTCGCCTGGCAGGGCTCGCTCGTGTCGATGGCGTGGAGCCCCGACGGGAAGGTCATCGCCTGCGGCAGCCAGGATCGGTCGGTGCACTTCTGGCGCCTCTCGACCGGGCAGGACTCGGAGATGCGCGGGTATCCCGCGAAGCCGAAGGCGCTCGCGTGGGACGCGCAGTCGCGCCTGCTCGCGACCGGCGGCGCCCCGGCGGTCACGGTCTGGGACTTCTCGGGCAAGGGCCCCGAGGGGACCCGTCCCATCGAGCTCGAGGGTCATCAGGACACCTGCGTCCAGCTCGCGTTCAGCCCGCGCAAGGGGGTGCTCGCGAGCGGCGCCCAGGACCACGGCGTGCTGCTCTGGGAGCCGCGGCGGCTCGCGAAGCCGGTGCGTTACGCGTTCCTGGAGGACGAGGTCACCGCGCTCGCGTGGCACCCCGCGCACGCGGGGCTCCTCGGCGCGGACGCCGCCGGCACGGTCGTGTTCTGGCAGGTGGAGTAGCGGCGGAGGCGGCGCGTAAGGCGAGCCTGGTCCAGGCCCGCACGGCGGGCACCGCGACCACCACGGCGGCGTGGAGCCGGCGTAGCCGAGCCGCGCGAGCCGCACGCCGACTCGCGGGCAGCCCGTGAGATCCGCGAAGAGCGATATCAGCCCGCGCGCGTCGTGGAGGAAGGCTTCACGACCGGGCGAGGAGGGGGCTCCAGCAGCCGGCGCCGCGAGGTCGGGTGCGCCTGGGTCGACGCGCAGCGCCTCGGAGATTGGCCGTGGCAGCAGCCATTCGCGCACGAAGCCGTCCACGTCGGGGTCGACGCCCCGCCGCAGCACGCACACGCTCACATGCAACGGAGCGCGCCGTTGATGCAATCTGATTGCATCAACGGGCGGATCGAGGTAGTGACGTCGCATCCAGCAGGTCCGCCGATCCTCTGCCGCGGCTTGCTGCCATGCGACGACAAGGAGGGCACGCCGTGCGCGATATCATCAAGCTCGTCTCGTCCGCGGGGACCGGTTATTGCTACTATACGACGAAGAACAAACGGACGATGACGGAGAAGATGCAGATAAAGAAGTACGATCCCGTCGCGCGCAAACACGTGGTCTTCACGGAAGGGAAGATCTCGAAGGGCGGGGGCAAGTAAGAGCACGGGGCCTGCGCCCCGGCGGGCCACAAACAAGCCCGCCGGGGTGCAGGCCCCGTGAGCGACGACCCCGGGACGAACCTGATTGACAGCGTACTAGGCCGCGGCGCTGCCCCCTGTCGCCACCCCGGCGACATCGGCTGAGGCGGCGTCTCGCGTCGCGTTCGGCGCGCCGAAGCGCGCGAACAGCGGGGGAATCACGATGAGGTTGAGCAGCGTCGAGCTCGTCAATCCGCCGAGGATGACGGCGGACATGGGCGCCTGAATCTCGTTGCCCGGCTCGCCGGCCGCGAGCACGATCGGAACCAGCGCCAGGGCCGCGGTCAGGGCGGTCATGAGGATCGGCACGAGCCGGTCCACGCTCCCCTGGATCACCGCCTCGCGCAGCGGCAGCCCTTCCACGGTGAGCAGGTGCCGGTAGTGGGTCACCATCATGATGCCGTTCCGGGTCGCGATCCCGAAGAGGGTGATGAACCCGACGAGCGAGGCGATGCTCAGCACGCCGCCGCCGAGCCAGACCGCGACCGCGCCCCCGACGAGGGCGAGCGGCAAATTGAACAGGACGAGCGCCGCGTCCCTGGCAGAGCGGAACGCCACGAGCAGGAGCGCCGTCATCCCGACGATCGCCAGCGCCGAGAGGGCCAGGATCGTGCGGCTCGCCGACGCCTCGCTCTCGAACGCTCCGCCGAGCTCGACGCGGTAACCCGGCGGCATCTTCACCCCACCGCGCACGGCCGCGAGGACGTCCTCGGCGGCCCCCCGGAGATCGCGCCCGGCCACGTTCGCGGTCACGATGATCCGGCGCTGCACGTTCTCGTGGTTGATGAGGTTGGGCCCCAGGGTCTTGTCGAGCGCGGCGATCCCCCCGAGCTCGGTGAAGCGCTCGCCGCGGACGTCGACCGGCGTGGCGGCCATCAGGGCGAAATCCGAGCGGTAGGAGCTCGGGAGCTTCGCGACCACATCGTAGACGCGCTCCTGCTCCCAGAAGAGGCCGACCTTGCTGCCGACGAAGGCCATCTCCACGAAGCGCGAGAGCTCCCCCGGGCTCTTGCCGAAGGCGGCGAGCTCGGTCGCCTTGGGCCGAATGACGAGCTGGGGGATCTCGGTCTGCTGCTCCACCGCGAGGTCGACGACCCCGGGGACGCCGTTCATGGCCGCCTCGGCCCCGCGCGCGAGCGCGCGGAGCTGGTCGAGGTCGTCGCCGTAGATCTTGAGGGCGAGGCTCGCGCGCACGCCGCTCACGAGGTGCTCGATGCGGTGGCTGATCGGCTGGCCCACCGTCACGGAGAGGCCCGGGATCGCGGCGGCCTGCTCGCGGATCTGCGCCAGGATCTCCTCGCGTTCCCCCTTGGAGATGTCGAGCCCGACCTCGAGCTCGGAGAAGTTCACGTCGAGCGCGTGCTCGTCCCGCTCGGCGCGCCCGGTGCTCCGGATGACGGAGGTGACCGCCGGGTGGGAAAGCAAGGATCGCTCGAGCCGGCCGACGATCTGGTCCGAGGTCTCCAGCGACGTGCCGGGCGCGGTCGCGGCCGCGATGTTCAGCGATCCCTCGTTGAACTCGGGGAGGAAGCTCCTGCCGAACGAGGCCAGGGCCACGACGGCCGCGACCGCGCCGGCGAGCGAGGCGAGGCCGATCGGCACGGGGACGCGCAGCGCGGCGGCGACGACCGGGCGATAGCGCGCCTTGAGGGAGCGCACCAGCCTCCCTTCCCGGTGCGCCGCCGCGCCGTCCGTCCGGCCGAGCAGGAGCATGCAGAGCACCGGCGTGATCGTCAGCGCCACGAACAGCGAGGCGCCGATGCTGGTCACGTAGGCGACGCCGAGCGGGCGCAGGAGGCGCCCCTCGATGCCGCTCAGGAAGAAGAGCGGGGCGAAGACGAGCAGGATGATGATCGTCGCGAAGACGACCGAGCTCCGGATCTCGCGCGACGCCTCGTACACCACGTCGAGGACGGGCCGCCGCTCTTCCGGCGGCAAGAGCGCGTTCTCCCGCAGGCGCCGGTAGACGTTCTCGACGTCGATGATCGCGTCGTCCACGAGCTCGCCGATGGCGATCGCGAACCCGCCGAGCGTCATCGTGTTGATGGAGGCGCCTGTCACGCGGAGGACGAGGAGCCCCGCGAGCAGCGAGAGCGGCAGGGCCAGCAGCGAGATGAGCGTGGTCCGCCAGCTCATGAGGAAGAGGGTGAGGACGATCGCGACGAGGATCGCCCCGTCGCGGAGCACGGTCGTCACGTTGCGGAGCGCGACGCGGATGAAGTCGGCCTGGCGGAACCCCTTGCGGTAGAGGGACATGCCCTCCGGCAGCGACGCCGCGATCTCGTCGAGCGCCTGGTCGACCCGGTCGGTGAGCTCGAGCGTGTTCGCCTGCGGCTGCTTCTGGACCTTCAGCACGACGGCGTGCCGGCCGTCGACGGCCGCCTCGCCGCGCCGGATCGCCTCGCCCATGGCGACCGTCGCGATGTCGGCCAGGTGAAGCGGGACGCCGTCACGCTCGGCGATGACCACCTGTCCGAGCGCCTCGAGCGAGCTCGGCCGGCCGAGCCCGCGGATCAGGTACTCCTGCGCGCCCGCGACGTAGAAGCCGCCGGACGTGCTCTCGGAGACCCCCTGTAGCGCCTCGAGGACCTGCGCCGTCCCGACCCGGTGCTGCATGAGCAGCTCCGGCGAGAGCGTGATCTCGACCTGCTTCAGCGCGCCGCCGATGGGCACCACCTGCGCGATCCCCGGCACCGCGAGGAGGCGCCGCCGGACGAGCCACTCGGCCGTGTCCCGCAGGTCGCCGCGCGAGATCTTCGCCTCGTCGTCGCCGTCGCTGACCAGCCCCACGAACATGATCTCGCCCATGATCGACGACGCGGGCGCCATGAACGGCTCGATGCCCGCGGGGAGCGAGGAGCGGGCGGACGAGAGCTTCTCCGCGACGACCTGCCGCGCCACGACGGGCGAGACATCCCACGCGAACTCGACCCAGATCAGCGCGATCCCGACCGCGGACGACGAGCGGATCCGGCGCACGCCCGAGGCGCCGTTCAGCGCCTGCTCCAGCGGCGTGGTGACGAGCTTCTCCACCTCCTCCGGGGCGAGCCCTCCGGCCTCGGTGACGACCGTGACCGAGGGCGCCGAGAGCTCCGGGAGGACGTCGAGCGGCATGGTGGCGGTGGCGTAAGCGCCGGCGCCGATCAGCACGAGCGCGGCGGCGATCACGAGCCAGGCGTGGCGGAGCGAGCCGCGGATGATGGCGTCGAACATGGCGGGGAGCTCCTCGGCTAGTGACGGTGGGACTCGACGGTCCCCATCAGCGAGGCCAGGTGAACGTCAAAGCCGCCTCGGGTGACGATGCGATCGCCCTTCGCGACGCCCGAGCGCACCTCCACGAAGGCGCCGTCGGCGTCGCCGAGCGTGACGCGACGCTTCTCGAAGTGCTCTCCGTCGGTCTGGACGAACACGTACGGGCGCGTGTCGATCTCGACCACGGCCGCCCGGGGGACCGCGAGCGCCGTCCGAGGAGCGCCGCGCCGGACCGCGAGCACCACGCTGGCGCCGGGCCGCAGCTCGTCCCGGGGCGCGGACGCTGTCTGGGTCGAGGTTCCCTCGCCGGCCGGCGCGCCGGCGCTCGGGAGCGGCGGCACGTCGGCGATCCAGGTGGCGATCCGGGAGTCGGCGTCGATGACCGGCAGCAGCGACAGGAACCGAGCTCCTCGCCCCTCGATGTCGAGGCGCTCGCCGCTCGGCAGGCGCACGGCCGTGGGCCTCGCCTGATCGAACGTCGCCGCAGGGCGGGCGACGAAGCGCGCGCGGATCCACAGGTGATCCGTCCCGCCGATGCGCACGAGCGGCGCCCCGGCCTCGACCGGCTCGCCGTTCGGGACGAGGACCTGCGACACGATGCCGTCGAGGGTCGACTTGATCTTGATGCCGCCCGTCCCTCCTGGTGACAGGACCCGCCCGATGCGGCCCTGCGCCGAGCGCAGCCTCGCCTGCGCCGCGTCGAGCTGGTTCCTGAGCTCGATGAGCCGTCGCTCGGGTACGAGGCCGTCCTTCACGAGCGGCTCGATCCGCGCGATCTCTCGCTCGATCTGCTCCTTCTCCAGCCTGGACTCCTCGGTGGCGAACTGAAGCCGCGTGTAGTCGTCGCCGGCCACGGTGGGCGCGATGGCGCCGAGCACATCCCCCTTGGCGACGCGGAGCCCCTCCGCGAGCGCGCGCTTCGGGTCATGGAAGAACCGTCCGCCCGTCGGAGCGCCGATCGTGAGCTGATCCGAGGCCGCCGGCTCGACGGTGGCGGCGATCTCGATCTCCTTGGCGATGGGGCGCTCCTCCGCCCACGCGGTCGCGAAGGGGATCTTCCATTGCGATTCCTTGAGGAAGGTGATCGCGCCGCCTCCGGCCTCCGGCTCCGGCGGCGGCGGCTCGTCGGCGACCGTGATGGGACCGCAGTCGAAGACGTCGGTCTTCCCCGCGTGCTCGTACACCATCTCGAGGGAGTACGTGCCCGCTGCGGGCGCGGGCCCCTCGGGCGTGAAGATGCCCGGCCGCTTGACGCCCTGGATGCTCGTCTCCGCGGCGACGCCGGTGGGCGTCTTGAAGCGCACATGGAAGGTCCCCTCGGTGGCCGCCTGGAAGCCGTCGAGCCGGGTGACATGCGCGTGGTAGGGCACGGGCTTGCCAGGTGCCGGCGGCGGGAACTCCACGAAGAGCTCGTGCAGATCGGTCCACCTCGTGATGGAGAGCGGCTCCGGCTCGTTCTCCACGGCCTCGTGGTCGTGGCCGTGCCCGTGGCCATGGTCATCGTGGCTGTGCCCGTGCTCGCCGCGATGGCATCCGATCGCGCCGGGAACGAGGGCGCAGAGGGCGAGCGCGGCCGCCAGGGTGAAGCGCCCAGAGTTCATCGTGTACCTCCCGCGGCGTCGCCGCACGCGTGATCCAGCGCCGCGTCCAGCCTCGTGCCCGCTGCGTAGAGCCTGCCTGCCTGACTCTCGAGCGCCGCGGCCTCCGCGACGGCGCGCTCGAGGACCGCGTCGAAGCGCGTCGCGTGGGCCTCGGAGAGCGCCTGCTCGCGGAGAGCGCGCGCCGCGTCCTGGAGCAGGAAGCGCTGGCCGCCGAGCCCGAGCGGGACGGAGAGCCCCACGACGGTCTCGCGCTCGGCCGGTCCGCTCAGCGTGCGCTGGTGCTGGATGGAGAGCGACGGGTTCGGGAGCACACCGGCCGCGGTGACGGCGGCCTCGCCCCGGAGCCGCTCCGCGCGCGCCGCTGCGGCGGCGGGCCCTTCGGCGCAGACCCGCCGCGCCGCCGCGCCCTCGTCCAGCGGCGGAGCCGCGACGCCGCTCGACGCGGGCGCCGTCATGGCCACGAGGACAAAGCCGGCGAAGAATCTACTACGATTTGTAGTTGATGAGCACACGGCGGGACGGTGAGGGCACATCGCTGCACTCCCCTAGTGAATGAGGTGACCGATCAGCGTTTCGATGGCGTGGTGGAACCCGTCCCCGGGCCACACGAACGTCAGCAGGAGCGCGCTGGCGGCGACGATCGCCGTGGCGAGCACGTCGTTGGCGAGCCGCGGCTCGGTGCGCTGGGGAAGCGTATTCACCTCGAGCAACGCGAGGACGCGGCGCGAGAGATCATTGCCTGCGAGCGCGCCCATGGCGTGCGCGGGGAGCGCGGCCCTTCGGGACCCCTGCGCCCGGATCTTCTCGACCGCGACGAGCGCCGCGGCGACCGCGGTGGGATCGCCGAGCTTGCCGGCCGCGTGACGGTCGCAGGATTGCTCCGCTGCCGCTCGCCACGCTTCGACCAGCCGCTGGCCTGCGGGGCCTGGGAACAGGGAGACGCAGAGGCGCAGCGCGAGCAGCGTGAGCCCATCGCGCCGCTCGACGTGGGCCCGCTCGTGGTGGACGACGGCGCGCCGCTCCTCGTCCGAGAGCGATCGAAAGAGGACGCGATCGACCACGATGACCGGCGAGAGGGCGCCGATCGTGAAGGCGGTGGGCGCCCCACAGTCGGCGAGCCGCACGGCGACGCCGTCGAGCGCCACGGCCGGCAGACGCCGCACGGCCCTGGTCCACCGCGCCGAGGCGATCGCGTCACGGACGAGCCGGAGGACGCCCGGCGCGACGAGCGCGAGCCATGCCCCGACGAGGTAAGCGGAAGGCGTGACCAGCGGCAGCGCGAAGACCAGGTGGAGCGCGCAAAGGTGAGGGTGGTGCAGCCCGTGCTCGGCGCAGTGGCAGCCGACGAGCGGGTTCGGAAGCGCGAGCGCCGCGCATCCGACCGCCCCGAGGACCGCCGGAGCGAAGACGACGGCGGCGCGCAGCGCCGTCGATGGCAGCCGCTGGCCCGGCGACGGCCAGCGCACGGCGAAGCGCGCCACGAGACCGACCGCCCACGCGCTCACCAGCGCGAAGGCGACGAACGCGGCTCCGAGCGGCAGGGAGGCCAGCGGGGGCGTCACGTGGACCGTCCTTTCTTGCCCGGCGCGCCGGCGGCTTGCGACGCCCCGGCGCGCCGGCGCTCGATGAGGGACGACAGGTGCTCCACCAGCGCGGGATCGGCGCGCTCGGCCGAGTCGAGGAACGCCATCAGGACGGCGCTGCTCGGCGGCCCGCGCTCCGCGGTCAGCATGCGCGCCGCCTGCTCGCCGAGCCATGCCTCCTTCGAGGCGCGGGCGCGATACAGGAAGGCCTTCCCCTGCTTCTCTCGCTCGACCATCCCCTTCTCGTGGAGGCGATCGAGCACCGTGAGCACCGTCGTGTACGCGAGCGCCGGCCGCCGCTGAACGCGGCCGAGGACCTCGCGCACCGAGAGCGGCGACGCGCTGCTCCACAGCGCGGAGAGCACGGCTTCCTCGAGCTCGCCGAGAGGCGTGGGCTTCGGCAAGGTCACGGCGTCCAACTACTACGCAGGGTAGTTGATGTCAATCCGGCGGCATGGCGCGGGCGCGCAACGCGGGATTGCGGATGCCGATCTCGGCGAGGCAGTGGTTCATCGACCACCGCTTCGGGCCCGGCGCCGTCTTCATCTCCGCCTCGATCTGGTCGAGCAGCGCGGGGAGATCGAGGCCGGCAGGGCGCTTCACGACGCGGTCCGTCGTCAGGCTCCAGCCAGCGCGCCCGACCAGCGCGCTCGCGGAGTCCTTCCAGCGGACACGCAGCTCCTCGACGTGGCGCGACGCCTTCACCACGTTGACGATGGACCAGTCGAGCAGCTTGGGATAGCCGATCTCCCGGACCATCGCGTCCAGCTCGTCTGCAGAGAGGACCTTCCGCTTGAACACGAGCGTCGCCAGGAGGCGGGCGTCGGGGTCCCCGGTGCGCCGAATGCCGTGCTCGCCGAGGCCCTGCAGCTTCCGCCGGAGGAGCGAGCAGACGTCGCGAAGCGCTTGATCGCGAGCCTCGACGGACCGGCGGACGAGGACGTCGAGGCTGCCTGGCTCGTCGAGGTTGAGCGACGTCTGCAGGACGTCGACCGCGGCACGGCGACGATCGAGCCCTGGGACGCTGTTCGGGAGCGGCTCGCCAGGCGTCTCCGCACGAACCGCAGGTGAGGTCGTCGTTCTCGACGACGCGGATGCTGAGCTGACCGCCGCCGCGGACGGGTACGAGCAGGAGCGAGAGGGCCTCGGTGACGATCTGTTGGCCGAGGCCGATCGCGTACTGAATGCGATCGCGGCGAGCCCGACCACATGGCCTCGCGTCCCGGGCAGTAAGGTCATCCGTCGGTTCCTGTTCACGCGGTTCCCGTACGTGGCGTACCTCGTCGTCCGGGACGAGCATGTCCTCGTGCTGGCGCTTGGCCACACGAGCCGAAGGCCCGGCTACTGGCGGAGCCGACTTGAATGGTGAGCGGGAGCGACCGCTGCTGCCCAAATGAGGCCCTTTCGGCGGGGCGCCGCCGCCGGCTCAACCGACGTCTTCGCATGAAGCGCCAGCACATCGACGAGGCATTGGCAGCCTGGGAGAGCGGAAGGCCTCTGTTCGCCGGCCGGGCAATCTACGAACACCTGCGGAGGGAGCATCGGCCCCTCTGGGCGGCCGATGTTCTGGAGGCCTTCCGCGGCTATTCGGAAGATGGGAAGTTGCCCCGGATCAGCAGAAGAACCGCCATGGCGCCAACGACGCCAAGAAGAGAGGGGAACGGTTGTCCCTCCATCTTCCCCTTCTACTTCCCTGGTTTCTTGGCGCCCTTGGCGTCACGGCGGTTCGCCTCTCGACCCGACTTCCCGCAGCAGCGCTAGAGCCCGAGCATGGCGCGCAGCGCCCGCGTGGCCTCGTCCGCGGCGACGTTCACCGGGCCGACGACGGCCGCGTCCGCGCCGAACGTGGTGCGCAGCGGTCGCTGGCCGTGCGGCATCTCGAGGAGCTTCAGCAGCACGTCCGCGAGCTCCTCCGGGGCGGGGCCCGTCAGGGTCTTGGCGTGCGCGAGCGTGGCGCTCGCCCTCCCGCCGAGCGCCCCGTACTCGGCGGCGCGCGCCTCGTCGTCGTTCAGCCACATGTTGTTGAAGACCTTCGTCTGGACCAGGCCCGGCTGCAGGATCACGACGTCGATCCCGAACGAGCCGAGCTCCTGCTTGTACCCCTCGGCGATCATCTCCATCGCGGCCTTGGCCGCGGAGTAATGCACGGTGGTCGGCAAGATGATGCGCCCTGACAGGCTGGACGTGAAGGCGAGCACCCCCGTCTTTCGCCGGCGCATGTGCGGCAGCACGGCGCGACAGACGCGCTGCGTCCCGAAGACGTGCGTATCGAAGAGCCGTCGCAGCTGATCGACGCTGCTGCACTCGGTCAGCCCCATCAGGCAGTTGCCCGCGTTGCTCAGGACCACATCGATCTGCCCCGCCTTCTCCACCACCGTCGCGACCGCCGCGACCACGGAGTCGTCGTCCGTCACGTCGAGCGCGACCGCCTCGATCGGGATCCCCGCGGCCGAAAGGCCGGCCACCTCGTCGCGCGCCGCCCGGTTCTTCCCCTCGGGATCGCGCATGCCCGCGAAGGCCACATAGCCGTTCCGGGCGAGCCTCTCCGCCACGCTCCGGCCGATCCCCGTGCTCGCCCCCGTCACCAGCGCCACTCTCTTTGCCATTGTCGCTCCTCGCGCTCCTCGAGCGCCGGGACCTCCCCCACGAGGTCGGTCGCCCGGTCGACGATAACACGCGACCCGATGGAGAGCGGGCGCCCATCTTCGCGGAGCGGGCGCCTCATCCGCGACTCGTCCGCTGCGCGCGCCGCCCGGCGCCCCCGGACGCTACTTGACGTGGATGTCCGGCCTGGGCGGCGTGGCCATGCCGCCGCCGATGTGGAAGCTCGGATGCGCAGGGTGTTCTGGCTCCAGGTGGCGGCGGCCGGCGACGCCGCCTGCGCGACGCCGCCGACGACGGCCCGGATGGAGTACGTCGACGAGGTCGTGCCGGAGCGATCGAGGTAATTGGTGCTGTTCGTGACGTTCGCGACGCGGGTGCCGTTCCGGTACACATCGTAGGAGATCGCGCCCGGGCTCGCCGGATCGTGCTCGTAGCCGAACATCCTCCAACCGACATAGACGCCGTCAGGCACCTTGACGGCGACCACGCCGCGGTCGAGGTCCTCCATCTGGTAATGGCCGGTCGGGGCGGCGCCGCCGCTGCCGCCGGTCCCGCCACCGCCGCTGCCGCCGGTCCCGCCACCGCCGCTCCCGCTGGAGCTGCTGCTGCTGGAGCTGGAGCTGCTGCTCCCGGAGCCGTTCGCCGTCACGCTGGCGAGCGCTGGATGCTGGCTGGGACCGCTCGCGTCCGCGCAGAACCCGAAGCTCATCGATGACAAATGGCATCGAAGTGGTGCGTTTTCGCCAGATCGGAGAATTGCAGTGCTCGGCGACGGCGTGAATTCCGGCGCGCCGCTGGGGGGGGCTGCACGGGCTCCACCCGGCGTCGAGAGTGCACCCGGGCCGCCTCGTCGCGGGCTCGGTCGCGGCTGTCCGCGCCGGGGTCGATCGCGCCCGCGGGGTCCTATTGACTTGGCGACGCGGGGCCACATGCTCGCCGCAGAAGGAGAGAAAGGAGGCCTCTATGGCGAACCTGATCCATAGAAGAGAGCGCGAGCCTGGCTCCCTTTCGCGAGGCTGGGATCCGCTCCGCACCGATCCGTTCCAGATGATGCGAGACCTGCTCCGCTGGGGCCCGTTCCGCGAGATGGAGTCCCTGGGAGGCTGGGCCGAGCGCGCGTTCACCCCGGAGATCGAGCTCAAGGAGACGAAGGACGCGTTCGTCATCTGCGCGGATCTCCCCGGCGTGGACGAGAAGGATCTCGATATCTCGGTGACCGGGAATCGAATCCAGATCAGCGGCAAGCGTGAGGAGGAGGAGAGGCGCGAGGACGACCGCTACTTCGCGTACGAGCGCAGCTACGGGAGCTTCTGCCGCGCGTTCACGCTGCCCGAGGGGGCGAACGCGGACGAGGTGACGGCCGAGCTGAAGAACGGTGTCCTGAGCGTGAGGGTCCCGAAGCGCCCGGAGGTGCAGGCGCGGCGGATCACGGTCCAGCCCGCCGGCAAGCAGCTCGAGGAGAGCAAGGGCAAGGAGAAGCGGACCGCCTGACCGCCTCGTCGGGGCGCGGCAGCGCTGGGACGCACGGGAGGCGAGGAGCGCGGCAGCGAGGCTGTCGCGCTCGTCCGCTGCCGGTCAGCGGAGTTGTCGCGCTCGTCCGCCGCAGCGCTGGCACGCGGCGCGTGTGCCAGCGCGGTCGCGCTCAGGCGGCCAGCCTGTGCTCGATCTCGACCGGCGTGAGCCGCGGGGGCTGGTGGTCGATGAGGAGCGTGCTCCCCGGGTGCCGGCGGACGAGGTCCTCCGCGATCTCGATCGCTTCGTCCTTCGTGCCGTACGGGAGCGAGCGGCTGACGTATCCCTCGGCCGCGACGATCCAGCCCCAGCCGTCGGGATCCGGCATGACATGGTACGTGAATCTCTCTGTCATGGCGTGCCCTCCTCCTCAGAAACGTGGGTCGGGGCGCGCAGACCGCAAGAGGCCGGCGCCGCGGCGCCCGGCGTGGCTCACGGCCTCACCTCAGGCTGCCGGAGCGCGTCGCCCTCGAGCTCGTCATTCAAACTGACGGTGGCTCCCTGGTGATGATCGCCGACCCCCCTGGGCATGGGTGTTCACCGTGAACCAAGCTCATCCGGTCGCGCTCGGGGCCCGACGCCCGAATCGCCCCCTCAGCGTTCACCGACGTGAACGTGGACGTCTGAGCATCCATCGCATCTCGCCTAACCTCGCGAAATTACTCGCATTGGGCCCGAGGGTAAAGTCCAATTATTTCGAGGGCTTGAGCGAGATGTGACGGATGATGAGACGTTCACGGCCACGGCTACGGCTACGGCTACATTCACGCTCCGCGACGGAGCCGCTGGGGGGCACAACCTTTTGAATTTGTACGAGTTTCAGCCCGTTCGGCGGTGCAGCGCCGCGGCGGAAGGCCTCCCGGCGGCGAGCCGTCCGCGCCCTGCGCCGGATCAGCGGCGGCGCAGCCGCCTGAACGTCCGGCCGAGCGCGTACGCCGCGCCGCGGGGCAGCGCGCCATAGGGCGGCGTCGGCGTCGGGCGCGCCGGCGGGGTCGACCCCGGGCCAGGAGCGCTCTCCCGGGCGCGCCTCGCGGCCTCGTCCCTCGCCTGCGAGAGCGCCGCCTCGGCCGCCGCCACCCGCTCCTCGAGCCAGGCGAGGCGGGCTCGCGCCGTCGCGAGCTCCTGCGCGGGCGCGTGAGGGCGCCTGCGCCAGAGCCGCGCGAGCGCCCGGCCGAGGTGGTACATGCTCCGGCTGAACAGCCGGGGTGCGCGGGGGCCGAGGTTCGCCTCCGCCTCGAGGCGGATCTGCTCCTCGCGCACGCGGTGCAGCCGCTCCTCGAGCTCGTCGATGTTGAACCGCACCACCTCGAGCTCGCTGCGGTACCTGGACATGGCCCCGCGTGTCGTACACGAGCCGGGCTGCGCGCGAAAGCCCTACCGGCTCCCGCGCTCCAGCTCCTTGAGGGCGAGCTTCGCGATCTCCCTCAGGGTATCGAATACCCCGCGGCCGCTCGCCGCCGCGGCCTCGAACTCGGGAGCTCCGCCCGGGTTGAGGAGCTCGCGGAGCTCGGTGACCCCCGCGATCCCGTCGAGATCGCGCTTGTTGTACTGGATCACGAGCGGCAGCCGCCCCGGCGAACGGCCCTCGTCGCGCAGGTTGTCCCAGAGGTCGGCCATCGACTCCAGGTTCGCGTCGAGCCGGGCGCGCTGCGAGTCCGCCACGAACACGATCCCGTCGAGCCCCTTCAGGATCAGCTTGCGGCTCGCCTTGTAGAAGATCTGCCCCGGCACGGTATATAGCTGCAGCCGTGTCCGGAAGCCGGACAGCGCCCCGAGATCGATCGGCAGGAAATCGAAGAACAGCGTGCGATCGCTCTCGGTCTTGAGCGAGATGAGCCGCCCTTTGGCGCTCGCCACGGTGCGGTCGTACACGTACTGAACGTTCGTGGTCTTCCCGCAGAGGCCGGGGCCGTAATAGACGATCTTGCAATAAATCTCTCGGGTCGCGTAGTTGATGAACGCCATCGGCGTGCTCCTTCAGAGTCCGCGCTCAAGGGACGGCGAACGCCGGTCCCGCGATGAACGAGACGGCGAACGCCGGTCCCGCGATGAACGAGACGGCGAACGCCGGTCCCGCGATGAACGAGACGGCGAACGCCGAGCCCGCGATGAACGAGACGGCGAACGCCGGTCCCGCGATGAACGAGACGGCGAACGCCCGTCCCGCGATGAACGAGACGGCGAACGCCCGTCCCGCGATGAACGAGACGGCGAACGCCCGTCCCGCCTCGACAAGCCACCTCGCCGGCGTGCGGCTCGTCGCCAGCGCCCCCGGCGCCGGCGGCGGACGCGACCCGCGGAGGGCCCTCGCGCCTACGCCTACGCCCCCGCGGCGTGCCGCGCGCGGCCGGCGCCGATCGGGCCGGCCGCGGCGGGCGACGTCGCGCCCGGGGCGATCAGCAGGCGGCGTCCGCGATCGCGTGGAGGGCGGCCACGAACCCTTCCAGGGAGGCGTCGCGCGCGTCGCTGTGCTTCACCAGCCGCTCGTTCACCGCGATGAGCTCCGCGACATCCCGGCTCGCGTCCGCGCCCGGCGCGCGCCGGAGCTCGTGCACCGCGCGGCTCACCCGCGAGGGCGGGTCGAGGCACGCCAGCGCCGAGAGCGCCGCCATCGCGCCCGCCTGATGGCCCACCGCGAGCGCCTCCCGCGCCATCCCGAGCAGGACCTGCGCGAACGCGACCTGGATCGCCTCCAGGAACCCGCGCGAGACCTCCTTGCCGCCCTGGCCCGCCTCGCTCCACGCGAGCGTGACGAGCTCGCCTATCTCCGAGAAGGCGCGCCTCGACATCAGCGCCGTGAGCGTCTCCAGGCCGTGCCGGTCCCAGGCCGCCCGCGTCGCCAGCTGGCGCGAGAGCCAGGAGAGCACCGCATACGAGTCGCCCCCTGCCCGGATCGCCCCGAGCGCGATGTCGAGCAGCGCGGCCCTGGCCACGCCGTGCGCCTCGAGCCACCCGAGCAGGTTGGCCCGCTCTGCCCCCCTCGGCGTCCGGCGCGCCTTCTCGAGGATCGCGTCCCGGAGCGCCGCGGGGAAACGGCGGATATCCGCGCTCCAGTCCTCCTCCGAGCTCCGCGCGCGCTCCATCGCAAGCGCCGCCAGCGCGCCGTCATCGATCGACAGCACCCCGGCCCGCCGCGCCGCGAGGATCCTCGCGATCGGCAGATCGCGCAGCGCCGGGCGCTCGGCGTCCAGGCCGTCGAGCTCGTCCCCGTCGAGGAGCGGCGCCGGCCCCCGGTAAACCCCGGGCGAGAACACGAACCCCGAGGCCCACGCGACCGGCTCACGCCGGCAGCGCGCGAGCACGCGCTCGTAGATCCCCGCCGGCACCTTCCCGCGCACGAGATCCGAGAGCTCGATCCACTCCTCCTCCTCGAGCGAGAGGCGCGGTACGCCGAGCACCTCGTGCTGGAAGTGCGCGGGATCCCTGATCGCGAGCCGCGCGAGCTGCTGGATCACCGGGCCGCTGAAGCCGCTCTCGCACCGCGCCCTCCAGCGCAGGAGATCGGACGCCCCGAGCTCCTCGATGTGCTCCGTCAGGAAAGCGTGATCGTCCGGCTCCAGCGCCGGTTGGCGAAGCACGTGAAAGAAAGCGACGGGACGGGCACGGCCCCGGTGCGCGCGCACCAGGGCATCGATCTCCGCCTTTCGCATGGCGCGACCTCATCATCCCATGTCCCACGAGGGACCAGGGGACCCTTCGAGTCCATCGTCGCCTTGCGCACGCGCGGCCCGTCATGACTCGGCGGTCGGTGGAATGACGGATCCTGTTCCTGACCGGTGTGCAGAGGATAGCGCCCACGCGCCCGCTGTCAACCACGTGCCCACGCCTCCGGCGCTCCACCACTGCTTTCTCTGCCTCCTCTGCCTCCTCTGCCTCCTCTGCTTCCGCGACTCCCTGGCTCACGCGGCCGCTTCATCCCGTCCATCGCCGCCATCACGTGCCTCGCCCGGCGGCTCCTGCCCTCGCGCCGCGGCGCGCGGCGAGAGCGGCAGCGCGACGGTGAAGGTCGAGCCTCTGCCGATCTCGCTCGCCACGCTCACCCGCCCTCCGTGCGCCTCCACGATGGTGCGCGTGATGTAGAGTCCGAGCCCCAGCCCGCCGTAATGGCGCGACGACACGCCGCGGCGGTACCGCTCGAAGAGCTGCGCCTGCACCTCGGCGGAGATGCCGATGCCGCGGTCCGTCACCGCGAGGCGGGCGGTCGCTCCTCCTTCCTCCGCTTCCCTCGCTTCCCGCGTGATGACCACTTCGATGGGCTTGCCGCCGCCGAACTTGATCGCGTTGGTCAGGAGGTTGGTCACGACCTGCTCGAGGCGGTGCGCGTCCCACAGGCCGACGACCGGCTCGGGCGCTCGCACCGAGAGCGCGCAGCCCGCCTGCGCGAGCTGATCGCCGAGGTACGCGGCGACCTCCCCCACGACGGCGCGCAAGTCGATCTCGGTCCGGTCGAGCTCGAGGCGCCCCGCCTGGATGCGGGAGACGTCGAGGAGCATGTCGACGAACGTGGTGAGGCGCTTGATCTGCCGCCGGCAGAGATCGACGGCCGAGCGCGTCCGCTCGACGTCCGGCGCGCCGCCCGCGAGCTTCTTCGCCAGCGATTGAACGGCGAGCTGCAGGCTGGTCACGGGCGTCCGGAGCTCGTGCGAGGCGACGGAGAGGAAATCGTCCCGCAGGCGGACGGCCTCCTCCGCCTCGGCGCGCGCCCGCCGCTCGTCGGCGAGCAGCCGATCCCGCTGCTGCTCCGCGCGCACGCGCGTGGTGATGTCGCGAAAGCTCCAGACCCGCCCGACGACGCGGCCGTTCAGGCGCTGAGGCCGGGAATAACGCTCGACGACCCGACCGTCCTTGAACGCGAAGACATCGACGCTGCTCGCCTCGGGCCTCTCATAGAGGCTCTCGACCTTGCGCAGGAACCGCTCGGGCTCCGCGAGCTGCTCTAGGCGGCACTCGAGCATCAGGCGGTCGTCGCGGGAGGCGAGCACGTGGTCGGGGATACGCCATACCTCCACGAACCTGCGGTTATACCGCACGACCCGGCCCGCCAGATCGACGACCAGGATGCCGTCCGCCGTCGACTCGAGCGTGGCCTCGAGCAGGGAGTGGGAGCGCCGCAGCATCTCCTCGGCGCGCTTCCGCTCCGTGACGTCGGTGGAGATGCCGCACAGCGCGTGAGGCTCGCCGCGCGGGGCGCGCAGCGGGAACTTGAGCGTGAGATACACGTGCACGCCGTCGGCCAGCGGGACCTCCTCGTCGAACGCGACGGCCCGGTCCTCCCGCAGGACGACGAGATCGTTCTCGCGCATCGTGTCGGCGAGCGCCGTCGCGAAGAGCTCATGGTCGGTCTTGCCGAGGATCTCCTCGGCCCCCACGTGGAAGAGCTCCTGGAAGCGGCGGTTGATGAGCAGGTAGCGCCCCTCCGCGTCCTTGACGAAGACGATGGTGGGCGTGTTGTCGAGGATGGATTGCAGGAGGGCCCTGCTCTCCTGCAAGCAGGCCTCCGCGCGCCGCCGCTGCGCGTTCTCCTGCTGGAGCTCGGCGTAGAGCCGCGCGTGCTGGAGCGATATCGCCGCCTGCGCGGCCAGCACGTCGAGGACGCTCGCCTGCGCGCCGGAGAAGGCGCCCGGAGACTGGTTGTTCTCGAGGTAGAGCAGGCCCACCGCCTCGCCGCCGCGCGCGATGGGCACGGCGAGCACCGATCGCGGAGGGGCGAGGGGGCGCTGGAAATACGGGTCGGCGGCGTGGCGGTGGGGCGCGGCCGCGTCGGCGATCGCGAGCGGCCTGCGGGCGCGGAGGGCCGCCACGCAGAGCGACAGGGGGACCTCGTGCGGCGCCGCGCCGCGGCCTGCGGGGCCGAAGGCGTCCGCGCCCTCGCCGCTCGCCGCCGCCAGGATCAGGCCCTGCGGCGACGTGAGGAGGAGGCAGCCGCGCTGCGCGCCCGCGTGCGCGAGGGCCACGGACAGGAGGCGGGCGTGCAGGTCGCTGGAGACGAGCGCGCTCGATATCTCCTGCGAGGCCCTGAGGATGCCGCACGCGTCGAGGCGCCCGGCCGCGCCCGGCCCGGAGCACGGGCGCCTCATGAGCCGAGGGTGCTGCTGGACCAGGGCGAGCACCTTCGCCTGCGCCCCCCACGCCTCGTAGGCGTCGCGCGCCTGCTCGAGGTAGGCGTCCGCCGCCGCCGCGGCGCCGCGGCGGCGATGGAAGCGGGCGCAGCGCTCGCTGGCGATCGCCTCGACATGGACGAACCCGCCCGCGTTGGCCGCGGTGAGGGCCTCCTCGTACGCGCGCTCCGCGGCCCGCTCGTCGCCGGAGAGCCGGGCGAGCTCCGCGGAGACCAGGGCGGCCTGGTGTGCGAAATTCGCCGGGCAAGCCGCGGCCAGCGGCTCGAGGTGCGAAAGGTGCGCTCGCACGGCGGCGAGCCCCTCGGGCGGGAGCGCCGGCGCCTGGCCGGAGGCGAGCGCGAGGGCGGCGTAGAAGTGGTACTCGGGCACCTCGAGCAGGCAGGGCGAGGCGGGCGCGACGTGCGTCGCCTGCCTCGCCGCCTGGGCAGCCCGCTCCGGGTCGCCCCAGAGCACGCGGACCCGGAGCTCGTCCACCCAGGCGTGAAAGCGCGCGGCCGGGGACCGTCGCTGCCGCGGGGCGTGCTCCCCGCACGCGGCGAGGGCGGCCGAGGGGTCGCGCAGCCGCTCGATCAGCCGCTCCTGGTGGCCGAGCGCCTCCTCGACGAGCCGGTTGCCGGCGCGCCTGGCGAACGCGGCGCGCCGGGCCGCCTCCTCGGCCACGTCGTCGAGGTGGTCGCCGGCGAACAGCCGGAACGTGACGAGCTGATGGCCGAAGTAGCTCGCGAAGTGGCGGCAGCCGAGGGAGTCCGCCGCCGCCAGCTCGCGCCGGAGCAGCTCGAGGCAGCGCCGGACCGGCCACCGCAGGTAGCCGAGCAGCGCGGCGAACACGAAGCCCGCCCTGGCCCTGCCGGCGGCGTGCTCCTCGCGCTGCGCGAGCCGGTACCCGGCCTCTCCGAAGGCGAACGCGTCCCCGTAACCCCGGTGCCGATCGGCCAGGCCGAGCCCGAACGTCGCATACGCGGCCGCGGAGCTGCTCGTGTTCCCGTGCGCGAGCGAGAGGCGCACGGCCGCGCTGCCGGCGAGGTGGAAGAGGTCCCGGTCGGTCGCGAAGGCCGGCGTGAACAGGGTGGCGGCGAGATCGCACGCGGCCCGGGCGTCCGGATCGGTCATGGGCGGCAGGTCGGCCAGGGCGGCGATGGGGCGACCCTCGAGGCGCGCCAGGGTCGCGGCCATGGCGGCGTCGACCGCGGCGGCGTCCGGGTGGCGCGGCAGGTCCACCCCGCACCGGCGCAGGCCCGCGAGGCAGGTCTCGACGGCGGCCGCCATCGCGCCGTCGGCGGTCTGGATCGCGGCGAGCATCACGCAGAGGGAGCCGACCTCCGAGGGCGCGCGCTCGGCTCCGGCGCGCGCGAGCAGCGCGCGGCCGGCGCGCTCCGCGGCGGCGACGTCGCCCATCAGGAAGCGGCCCTGGACGAGCGCGACCTCGAGCGCGAAGGCGAGCTCGCGGCGCGACACGGCGCCGTCGCCCCGGAGCAGGTCGAGCCCCGCGGCGCAGCGCGCGACGGCCGCGTCGTGGTCGAGCATGGCCAGGGCCCCCCGGGCCGCCCGGAGCTCGAGGTCGGCGATGCGCGCCCGCTCCTCCGGCGACGTCACGCACGAGGCGCCGCGGTCGAGGTGGCGCACGATCTCGAAGAGCCGGGCGTCGAGGCGCTCGGGCGGCGTGCCGCGGAGCAAGGCGCGCCCGATGGCGAGGTGCGCCTCGGGCCGCCGCGCGGCGGGCGTGAGATCGTCGGCCACCTGCCGGATGCGGTCGTGCAGGAACCGGACGTCCCTCTCCGTCCGCACGACGAGCTGTTGCGCGAAGGCGTCGGCCAGGCGCTCGATGACGGCGCCCTCCGGGCAATCCAGGAGGATCGCCAGGGTCGCCGGATCCGCGGCCTCGCCGTGGCACGCGAGCAGCCGCAGCGCCTCCCGCGTCGCCGGGCGGAGCGCGCCGAGGACCGCGGCGATGAGCCCGGCGAGGTCCTCCGGGCCGCGGCTCGCCTGGATCGCCGCGAGAGCCCACCGGAAAGCCCGGGTGGCCGGGCAGAAGCGGATCAGGCCGTCCCGGTGGAGCGAGCCCACGAGCTGCCCGATGAACAGCGGGTTGCCCCCCGTCCGGTCGGTGAGGAGCGCGGCGAGCGGCGCGACCTCCTCCTGGCAGCAGCGCAGCGAGTCGGCCAGCCAGCACGTCACGGTCTGGGCGGGCAGCGGGGCGATCGCGATCTTGCTCACGGCGACGCCGTGCCGGTCGAGCCGGTGGAGCATCCGGTGCACGCCGTGGGAATCGGCGGCCTCGGGGCCCGTCCACGCGCCGAGGAGCAGCGTGTGGCGGACGTCGGGATCGGTCACCCAGCTCTCGATCATCCGCAGGGTGCCGGCGTCGGCCCACTGGAGATCGTCCAGGAAGACGACGAGCGGCCTCCCCGGCCGCGCCATCGCGCCGAGGAGCCGGTTCACGGTGAGCAGGACCCGGCACGCGGCGTCCTGGAGCGGCAGCTCGGGCACCGGCGCCTCCCGGTCGACGATCCGCGCGAGCGCCGGGACCAGGCGGGAGAGCAGCGGGGCGTTCTGGCCGAGGGCGTCCGGGAGGCGGTCCGTGAGCTCCGCGAGCGACGCCCCGCCCTCCGCGAGCGCCTTCGAGAGCGCGCCGTCGAGCGCCCGGAGGAGCGCGCCGCACGGGACGCCGCGCGGGGCGGCGTCGCAGCGGCCCTCCGCGAAGCGCGCCGCGCGCCCGCCGGCGACCTCGCGCAGGCGCCGGACGAGGCTCGTCTTGCCGATCCCGGGCGGGCCGGAGAGC
The DNA here is from genome assembly GCF_051369805.1 of Sorangium sp. So ce1036. Taxonomy (NCBI): domain Bacteria; kingdom Pseudomonadati; phylum Myxococcota; order Polyangiales; family Polyangiaceae; genus Sorangium; species Sorangium sp. So ce1036. The sequence goes on along the minus strand of NZ_JBBMOX010000001.1, from coordinate 7,921,467 downwards.
AGCACGACCTCGGTCCGGCCGTCGCACGAGGCCCGCGCGAGCGCGCCCTCCAGCCGCGTGAGCTCGTCGTACCGGCCGTAGACGCCGGCGCAGAGCCGCAGCGGGGGCGGCACGTCCGCCTGGCCCAGCGGGAACGGCGCGATCCGGCCCTCGGTCCTGTGCGCCTCGAGGCACCGGGCGAGGTCGTGGCGGAGGCCGGCGGCGCTCTGGTAGCGATCCTCGGGCAGCTTCTCGAGCAGCTTCAGGACGATCTCGGCCACGGGCGGGGGCAGCTCCGGGACGAACGCGAGCGGCGACGGCGGCGCGACCGCGAGGTGGGCGTGGATCCAGCCGAGCTGGTCGCTCGCCGCGAACGGCAGCCGCCCCGTGAGGAGCTCGAACAGGATCACGCCGAGGGAGTAGAGGTCCGACCGGTGATCCACCGACAGGCCGATCCGACCCGCCTGCTCGAGCGACAGGTACGGCCACGCGCAGGGCGAGGTGCGCGCCGGCGCGGCGCCGCGGGCGCTCGTCGAGACGGACGCGGGCCCGAACCCGGTGAGCTTGATCTGGCCGCCCGGCAGGAGCATCACGCGGCGCGGGGTGAGGCCGAGGTGGACGACCTGCCGCCCGTGGATCGTCGCGAGGGCCTCGGCGATGCGGATGGCGAGCGCGAGGAACCGGCCGAGCTCCAGGGGGGCGCCGGTGAGGCGGGCGAGCGGCGTCGCTCCGTCGTCCTGGAAGACGAGCGCCGGCCGTCCATCGAGCGCGTCGAGCCGCAGCGCCGCCACGGCCACGTCGCCGCCGACCAGCCGGGTCGCCTCCAGCTCGCGCCGCAGCGCCTCGAGCTCGACCGTCGACGGGCGGGCGGCCTTCGAGACCTTGACGAGGACGCCCGGCCCGGTCCGCTCGTGCGCGCGGAGGAGCGTGAAGTCCGTGTCTTCCTCCAGCACCTCCTCGACGAGGTATTCTGACGTCTGCATGGCTCCGGCGCGCCGCGCGCAGCAGACGGCCTCGGGATGCGGTCTCGATCCAGAGCGCCGGGCGCGGCGACCGGGGAGCAGGATCCGTACCGGAGCCGATGAGCCCGTCGCGCGGCCCGCGGCGGGCTCATCGCCGGCCAGCGCGCGGCGGCGCGCGGCGAGCCGCCGGCGCGGCCTCAGCGCGCGATGAACCGCAGCGGCAAGGCGACGGGGCCACGCACCGTGAGCGTGCTGTTGTAGAGGATCTCCCCCGGGCCGCGCTCGACGCGGCGGAACCGCGCGACCAGCGCTTCCAGCGCCGCGCGGGCCTCCATGCGCGCCAGCGCCGCGCCGATGCAGAAATGGATGCCGTGGCCGAACTGGAGCCCACCGTGGGAGCCGCGGTGCAGGTCGAACCGGTCTGGATCGGGGAACTGCCGCTCGTCGCGGTTGGCCGAGGCCACGAGCGCGAGCACCGGCGCGCCGCGCGGCAGCGTCACGCCGGCGAGCGAGACCTCCCGGGTGGTGAGCCGGGGGACGGACTGGCTCGGACCGTCATGGCGGAGCGCCTCCTCGACGAAGAGCGGGACGAGGTCGGGCGCGGCGCAGAGGCGCTGCATCATCTCCGGGTGCTCGGCGAGGAAGCGCAGCGCATTGCCGAGGAGGTGGGTCGTCGTCTCGAGGCCGCCCAGCAGCAGCAGGACGAGGAAATCGATGATCTCGGTGTCCGTCAGGGCCTGTCCGTCGAGCTCGGCGCGGATCAGATCGCTCACCGTGTCGTCCGCGGGCGCGCGGCGCCGGGCCGCGACGACCTCTCCCAGGTACCCGGTCAGCTCCGCGATGGTCGTCCGGATGCGCCCTGCGTGGGCGGGGGGCTCGGGATCGGGCGTGACCGAGAGGATGTCGTCGGCCCATCGCTTGAAGTGCGCGCGGAGCCCGCCGTCGAGCCCGAGCACCTCGCCGATGACGAAGGCCGGAAGCGGCATGGCGAGGGCGTCGATGAAGTCGACCTCGCCCCCCGCGAGGCCGTCCGCGAGCTCCTCGGCGACCGCGCGGACGCGAGGCTCCAGCCGGGCGACGGCGCGGGCGCCGAACGCCCGGTGGATCAGCGCGCGCATCCGCGTGTGCTCCGGCGGATCGAGCGCGAGCATCGAGTTGGCCAGGGGGTTGTAGCCCACCCACGGCGGCTGCCACGCCGCCTTGAAGCCCTGGGACGAGAAGAGCTCTGGGCTCTTCAGGACGAAGAGCACGTCCGCATACCGGCTGACAGCCCACATCCCGCCGGGATCGACCTGACAGACCGGGTTGTGGCGGCGGAGCTCGGCATAATAAGGATACGGGTTCGCGCGAACCTGGGGCGCCAGCACGTCCATTCGATGTTGCATCGCAGTTGTCTCCCGGGCCCCCTCGGCCCGGGCGGCGCCACCGGGGCAGCCGCGGGCGAGCGGACCTCGGGAGGCAGCCTGAGCACGCGGCGGGCCACGCGGTGATCCCCCCTCCGCGGCCGTCGAGCGGAGGCCGGCCCTGCGCCGGCCGGCCGGGAGGACCGCGCGCTCGACGAGATCGGCCGGGGGCGGTCACGACGAGCGAGCCCGGAAGGCGCGCTGCCTCCCGGGCTCCCCCCTGCGCCGCCGCCGGCGGCCCGCGCCGCGCGGCGCCGGCGCGCTACTTGCAGAAGCTACTTGCAGAACACGAGGACCTTGCCGTCGTCGAAGACCTTGACGGCGACGACGTCCGAGATGTCGACGTCATTGTCGCTGAGGATATCGCCGATCGTCACGTCGTTGAGGAGGTCGAGCCCGTTCAGCGTGTTCTGCAGGTTCACGACCTGGAGGTCCACGAGCAGGTGGTTCAGCGTGTTGTCCACGTCCACGAGCGCGTCGCCGGAGAGGATGTCTTCGAGGTAGACGACCTTGATGTGATCCGGGTCGACGTTCACCAGCCCGAGGAGGTTCGTGATCTGGACCGGGAGGTTCAGGAGCGCGCTCGTGACGGTCGTGTAATCCGGCGCGTCGCTGGCGTCCGGCGCCTCCCAGGATGCCAGCGCGGGGGCCGCCACGCCGAGGGTCATGAGAGCAGCGAAGGCGCCCGAGAGAACACGAGACTTGAGAGACTTCATGCTTGTATTACCTCGAAGATTGAAGTTTCGGTTCGTCGTTTCACGGATGAGCGCAAAGCCTCCGGCCTGCAACGAGCCCATCGTCAACCCATTCCATCGATCGTGCGCCGGCGAGGATCGGCGTCCTCCGATGCGCGCCCGATTCGATCGAACTCGACGTATGGCCGTATGCCGGCGTCCTCGCGCCGGTCTCGATGCAGCCATGTTCTGTGGAGCTCCCGTGAAGGGACCCCCTTGGAGAGGCGCGCTGCCATGGCACGGCGCGCGCGCCTCTCCGAGGCTCGTCGATGCTGTCGTCGGTGCCTCGCGCTCGGTGCGAGGCCGAGCGGTCGTCGCACCCGCGCTCATTCACGGTTGATGCCAACCCTGAGGTCGTCCGGCCGATCCTCGTGTCCCGGTGGAATTCAGCGACACGGCCGGTTTTTGTCCCCGTCCATGGAGAGATTCAGCGCTGCTGATCTCCTGATGGCGTCAGGGCGGACAAGGGCGCCCCACGCCGCTGTCACATTGCGGCATTCCGTCACACCACGACGGGGCCGCGACCCGGGCCGGTGCGCGTGGGGAGAGCGCCGCCTCGTGGAGCGCTCCCGAGGTCCTGCCCCGCGGGCCGGCCGGCGGCGTCCGAGCGCGCCGTCCGCGGCGATCGCGCGCTCCGCGCGGCGTGGCCGGGGAGCTCGACCGCGCCGAGGCGGGGCGCCCCGCGCCCGTGACCGCGCGCGCCGGCGCCGCGTCCAAGCGAGGTCGGAACGCGGCGATCCATGCGTCCAACATCGTCTCCAGTCGTCCTGGGTGTCGGCGCGCGCGCGACGCGCACCTGCGTCATCCCGCAATCGATTGCGCTTCGATTCCTGCCATGCCACCCCAGTCGACAGGGGCACGCCAGGCCTCCGGCTGAAAAGGCAGCAGGATATCAGGTCATGTCAGCGATGCAGCTCGACGGAGAGAAGAACCTCTGCGTTGGCGTACATGTTGCCGAGCTCGGCGAGAGACGCCCACGCCGGATGCGCTCCGGAACCTGTCCGCGCAAGCCCCGTGGAGGGATTGGCCTCCATCACAAGCAAGGTTGAGAAGAGCCATGACCGATCAGCAACAAACATTCAGCCGCAGGCATCTCTTGCGCGTCTTGCATGGAATGAGCCAGCTCGCCGTGGTGGCCACCGCGGCGCCTGCGTTCGGCGGTACGGATTCCTGGAGGAGGAGCGCTCGGACCACGCTCACCTCGGGGCTGCCCGAGGAGGTGGGCATGAGCTCCGAGCGGCTGGAGCACGTCTTCGCGCGGATCCAGCGCCGGGTGGCCGACGGGCTGATCCCCGGCGCCACGGCGCTGGTCGCGCGGGGCGGCGTCATCGTGGGACAGCGGGCCTTTGGCACCAAGGTCGCCGGCACCGACGAGCCCGTCACGCTCGACACGATCTTCGACGTGCAGTCGATCACCAAGGTGCTCTCGACCGCGGCGTCGGCGCTCGCGCTCGTGCAAGAGCGCGTGATCCGCCTGGATGATCCGGTCGCCCAGTACCTGCCGGAGTTCGCCGCGAACGGAAAGGAGGAGATCACCGTCCACGACATGCTCCGGTATTCGGCCGGCTTGCCGATCGACAATCAGTTCCTGGACGTGCCGGACGCCGAGGAGGTCTGGCGCCGCATGGCCGAGACGCCGGTCGAGTACGCCCCGGGCACGTCGGTGGTGTACAGCGACCTGACCTACCGCCTGCTCGGGCGCCTGATCGAGGCCGCTGCGGGGGAAGATCTCGACACGGTCGCGCGGACGCGCCTCTGGGGGCCGCTCGGCATGGTCGACACGATGTACAACCCGCCCCCGGAGCTCCGCGAGCGCATCGCGGCCACGGGGTACTCCGAGCGCCGGGGTTACCTGGTCCGGGGCGAGGTGCAGGACGAGCAGGACTTCGCGCTGGGGGGCGTCACGGGTTGCGACGGCGTCTTCTCCACCGCGAGGGACGTCGCGGTGTTCTGCCAGATGATGATGAACGGCGGGGCGTATGGCCGCGCCCGGGTCCTCGGGCCCAGCCTGGTGCGCCTCATGACGATGAACAACACGCCGCAGGTGACGGAGTCGGCGACCGACATCTCGCCCATCGACAACCTGATCTGCACCCCGAAGGGGCTCGGCTGGGAGCTGCGAACAGGGTGCTTCTCGCACGGCGGCATGCGCCTGTCGCGGAGCGCCTACGGCAAGATGGGCGGCACCGGCACGTTCCTGTGGGTCGATCCGGCGCGGGAGCTCATCGGCGTGCTCCTGACCAACCACGGCCTGCCCCAGTCGCTCGAGGCGAGCGCCTGGCACCGGATGTTCGACTCCATCGGCTGCACCGAGTACTTCGACGGCCTCGTCAACGCGATCCACGATTGACCGCGCGCGGCGTCGCGCCCTGCGCCGTGAGCGCGGGGCGCGGCGGTCCGCGCCCCGCGCGCCCGCTTCAGGCCGGCCGAAGCCCGGTGCGCTGCGCGCGGAATCGCGTCGGCTCACGGGCTGCCGCCGGCAGGCGCCGCGAGCGGGATGAGGAGCTCCGGCGTCTGGACCCACACGACGAGATAAGGCTCGTCAGAGCGGCGGCGGACGAGCAGCACGACGAACGGGCAGGTGAAATAGAAGGCCCTCGGGGGGGCCGCGCATGCAACGCCGAGGTGCGCGGAGCTCTTGACTTCGGCGCCTCGAGCATCCAGCCGGAGCTGGATATCCTGCTGCGCTTCCGAGAGGACGAAGCCGCGCGCCCCCGCGTTTTTCAGCTTGCGCCCTGCGAGCTCGCGGTAGTTGCGCGTGATGGCCATGTCGACGCAAGGGATGGCTAGTTGATCCTCCGGATCGAGCGGCGCCCCTTCTCCCCGTGCGAGGGAGAGAACACGGCTGGCCGTGTCTTTCAGCGTTCGACGCGCCTCGACTTGCGCGATGAGAACGCGGTCTTCCGGCTGCGTCGTCGTGAGCTCCAGGACCGCCTCGTCCGGGGGTGCGCTGTGATGCACCAGCACCTGGCGCGCCATCGCTCTTCGCTCCTCTTCGGGGCCCTCGTCCCCCAGGCCGAACCCCTCCACCGGCGTGCCGCGGAAGAAGACTCCGTATTTCGCGGGGCGGAACGGGACGGGATACGCTAGCTTCTTGCTGAGCAGGCGATAGAGGAGCAGCATGTCCGGGCTGGGCGCATTCCAGCGTGGCTGCTCGCCGCCGCGCTGCTCGACGGCGTGATGCAGCTCCTCGAGGTCCGCGTCCTCGCCGAGGCCGATCCAGGAGAAGGCCGACGCGTCATCGACGAGCCCGTTCGGCAGGGGGGCGGCGAGCTCCTTCAACAGGAAGTCGTCGACATCCTCCAGGGCGACCGCTCCGCCGACGCGGTCGCATAGCGTCCGCCAGGCCATCCGGAATGTCGCGCAATGGACGATGTTCTTGCCCGGGCGATGTGGGGCGGAGAGCCGAGGGACCACGAGCGTGTCGACGAACTCGGTGTCGGGGCGCATGGGACGACGCTATCGGCACACGCGCGAGGCGGCAAGGCGCACGCTCGCGGCCGCTCGCCGACGAGCGAGGGAGACAGACGCCTCGGGTCGCTCGTCTGCGAGCCCGCCCGTCTTCGAGCCTCGACAGCCAGGCGGCGCGTGGCCGCCGGCGCGGCCTCGTCGCGGCACGCGGCCCGGCCGCTCGGTGTGCACGCCGAGCCCAGCGGCCACCTCGCGCGCGATCGATGTGCGGCCGCGCGGCGCAGTCCGCTCCGCGCGGGCGCCGGAATGGCCGCTGGCCCCGCGCTTGTATCCCCGCCTCGACGCGGCCGTTCCGCGGGGCGCCCTGTGCCCGCGGAGGGCCGGGGAAGGGGAGTTTCCATGAGTGGAGTCGTGAGCGCGCCCCCACGCGGGCGCCTCCGGCTGCGGCCGCTCGCCGAGCGGCCGCGGTGCAGCATCATCATTCCCTGTTACAACGAGGAGGGGTTCATCGAGGACGTCCTCCGCGCGGCCCTCCAGCAACGTTATCCGCCCGATCTCCTCGAGATCTTCGTGGTCGACGGCGGCTCGACCGACAGGACACGGGAGATCGTCGCGCGCGTCGCGGCGGCCGATTTCCGGGTGACGCTGCTCCACAACCCCGGTCGCGTCCAGGCCGCGGCGATGAACCTCGGCATTCGCCGGTCGCGAGGGCAGGTGATCGTCCGGATGGACGCGCACGCGGATTACGCCGACGACTACGTGGCTGCGTCGGTGGCGGTGCTCCGGAGGACCGGCGCGCTCAACGCGGGCGGCGCGGCGCGGCCGCGGTACCGCAACGGCTTTCAGCGGGCGCTCTGCGCGGCGCTGTCGAGCCCCCTCGGCGTGGGCGGCTCGGCGTACCGGGACCCGTCGCGGGAGGGGTTCGTCGAGTCCGTGTTCAACGGCGCCTTCCGGCGCGAGGCGTTCGAGATCGCCGGCCTCTACGACCCGGCCGCGATCACCAACGAGGACGCCGAGCTGAACCAGCGCATCATCGAGGCGGGCGGCGCGGTCTACCTGTCCCGGGAGATCGTCGCCTATTACTACCCGCGGGCGTCGCTCGCGGCGCTCGCGCGGCAGTACTTCGCCTACGGCATGGGGCGGGCGCGCACGCTGCTCTGCCGGAGGCGGCTGCTGTCGCTCCGGCCGATGGTGCCGTTCCTCGCGGTGACGGCGTTCGCGCTCCTCGCGCTCGCGTCCGTGGGGCTCGCGTCCATCCGTCCGGTGCTCGCCGGCGCGTCGCTCGCTTACGCCGCGCTCGTGATCGCGGAGTCGCTCCGGCTCTCGCGGCGCGCCTCGGTCGCCGACTTCCCCTTGCTCTGCGCCCTTTTTCCCACGATGCACGCCGCGCACGGGCTCGGGTTCTGGGCCGGGCTGCTCCGCGGCGCGCGAGATCGCGCGCGCCGGCGCGAGGCGGGGCGCCTTCCGGTCCGGTGACGGGCCGCCTCGCGGCGGCGGGGCGGCGCGTTGAGGGGCCGCGGCCCCTCTGGTAGGGTCCTCGCCGTGAGCGCGGAGGGGACATCGTTTGCGTCGGTCGCGGCCGAGCTCATCGCGCTGTCCCGCTGGTGCTGCGAGCGAGGGTGGACGCCGGCGACCAGCGGCAACTTCTCTGCCCGGCTCGGCGAGGGCACCTTCGCGATCACGGCGTCCGGGCGGCCCAAGGGCGCGCTCGGCCCATCGGACGTCGTGGTCGTGGACGCCCACGGGCGCCTCGCCCGGCCGGCCGCCGGCCGCCCGTCGGCCGAGACGCTGCTGCACTGCCAGCTTTACCGGCGCTCCAGCGCGATCGGCGCGGTCGCGCACACCCACTCGCGGGCCGCGACGGTGCTGTCGCGCGGCGCCCTGCGGGCGGGATACGTGACGATCTCGGGCTACGAGCTGGCCAAGGCGCTCTCCGGGGTGACGACGCACGACGAGGCCGTGCTGCTCCCCGTGTTCGCCAACACGCAGGACATCGCGAGGCTGGCCGAGGAGGTCGAGGCGTTCATGTCGGCGCACCCTCCGGTGCACGGCTACCTCATCGCCGGTCACGGGCTCTACACGTGGGGGGCGAGCGTCGCGGACGCGAGCCGCCATGTCGAGGCGCTCGAGTTCCTGCTCGACTGCGCGCTGCTGGAGGGGAGGAGCGCGTGAGTGGGGGGGCGCGGGCAGCGGCGTGGGGCAGGGGAAGAGGGGGATCCGGTCGCAGCGGAGCCAGCGGGTGAGGGGGCGCAGCGCGGGGCGCCGGCGGGGCGGTCCCACAAACTCGCGCCTCGTGGCGGCAATGGCCAGTTGAACGGGGGAGGTGATCCGGGGGGAATGCGCTGCGCTGCGGGCCGGCGCTCGGGTTTGTGGGGGCCTGCCCCGCCGGCGCCCCGCGCTGCGCCCCCTCACCCGCTGGCTCTTTGTCGAGGAGCCAGGGCCGGGGCGCGAGCGCGCGCTGTGCAACCGCGGCGGGACGGCGCTAGCCTCCCCGCATGTCCGTCATCCCACCGGCCGCCGGACCGCTGCGGCCCGAGCGCGCGACGATCGCGGACTGGCTCGCAGAGCCCGACGAGCGCGGGGCAGAGCTGATCCACGGGCGGCTCGTCTACAAGGCTGCCCCGAGCCCCGAGCACGGCCGCGCGCAGCGCAAGCTGGGCGCCCTCCTCGACGCCTTCGACGGCAGGCCGGGCGAAGGGGGACGACCCGGCGGCTGGTGGCTCTCGATCGAGGTGGACCTGCAGCTCGCCGGGGGAGGCGTGCGGCCCGATCTCGTCGGCTGGCGGCGCGACCGCGTGCCCGCGCTCCCCGAGGCTCCCCCGGGCGGCGCGATCTCCGAACGCCCCGACTGGGTCGCCGAGGTGCTCTCCTGCTCGACGGCCGCCCGCGATCTCGGTGACAAGCGGAGCATCTATCATGCAGCCGGCGTCGGCCATTACTGGATCATCGATCCGGCGAACCGGATGCTGATCGTCTATCGCTGGACACGAGAAGGATACCTCCTCGCCCTGAGCGCCGGCGCGGACGCTCTGGTGCGCGCAGAGCCGTTCGATGCGCTGGAGCTCGGGGTAGGGCTCCTGTTCGGCGACGAGGGAGAGCGGGAGGCCGGGACATCGGATCGGTGAGGCGATCGCGGCGAAGGACCCGGGATCGCGCGAGCGGCGGCGTCGCGCGGCGCGTCCCCGATGCGCCTGTCCGGTGCTCAACGCTACAGCAGACTGGCGCCGATCCAGAGCCCGGGCTCGTACGCGACGAGCACGTCCACGTCGCTCGACCCGAGCACGAGGAAGCTCGCCGGAGTGACGCCGACGAAGAAGCTCGAGGTGATCGGGAACTGCATGCCCCACGCGAAGCGGCCGCCGAAGGCGCCGACGCCCTCGAAGTACGGCGAGTCGAAGGAGATGCGGTAATAGCCCGGCGTGATCCCGGCCGACATCTCGAAGTGCGGGCCGATACCCCAGATGAACCGGAGCGGCACGCCGGCCGCAATCTGGTTGACGTCGACGGTGAAGACGCTCCGGAGCTCGACGCCGATCTCGAAGCGATGCGGTTCGCTCATGGGGAGGCGCGCCACGGCGGCAAGATCCAGGGACAGGCCGTCGGTCACCGTGAAGCGATCCGGGACGAAATAACCGGACATTCCGAGCGACAGCGCCAGCCGGTGCGCGTTGGCCTCCCGCTGGATGTTCGGCCCGGGCTTCGTGACCGCGGGGGCCGGAGGCGCCTCCGGTGCGCGCTCCGACGACGGCGACGGCGCACCCGCCTCGAGCGGGGGAGGGGAGGGCACGGCGCCCGCCGGCGGCGGCGCGTGCGGATAGGGCGGCGCGGGGTACCCACCGGGCGGCGGCGGGTAGGGGTAGTGCGGCGCGGGGTGGCCTCCGGGCGGCGGCGGGTAGGGGTAGTGCGGCGCGGGGTGGCCGCCGGGCGGCGGCGGGTAGGGGTAGTGCGGCGCGGGGTGGCCACCGGGCGGCGGCGGGTAGGGGTAGTGCGGCGCGGGGTGGCCTCCGGGCGGCGGCGCGTCCGTGTACGAGCGGAGCCCTGGTAACAGTTCTGACCGGGAGCAGCGGTGACACTTCCTTGAGCTACGGGCCCCTGCTCCGGGAGGACTGGGAACAGGGGCCGGATCCTCGTCGACGCGACACGCTCACCGCGCTCTCTCGGACCGCCAGGATCTATACACGAACCGCTTCCCGCGGTCTCGGTACACGCGAGCCTCTCCTCACGTTCCGGCGTGAGTGCGCGCAGGTCACCGTGCCTTGGCGAGCTGCAGCTCCTTGTTCTTCAAGGTGACCTGCGCGAGCAGAACCGGCCCGTAGTACAGCTCCCAGACGTCGTCGGCGATCGGAAGCAGCCCCACGGGTTCGTTGGCGATCAGCTTGGAGACGAAGGTGTTCGCGCCACCGAACTGAAGCCGACCCATGTCCCCCACGCGTCGCACGGCCATCGTGTCCGGATACTCCGGCGAGGAGGGCTTGCTCGGCATCGTCCGCCGCGACGGCGTGTAGCGCGAAGCCGGCGTCCTCTGGCCGAGCGCCTCGTGAGGCCGCTGGTCATTGTACTCGTGCCGGAAGCGGTCGAAGACGCGCTGCTGCGCCGCGAGCGTGGCTTCGGGCGGCGATGTCGCCTCCGCCTTCAGCGTCTTGTGCATGCGCTCGTGCCGGCCGTTCTGCTGCGGTTTGCCGGGCTCAATGCGCTCGGGAACCACGCCGAGCTTGATCCAGCTCACCGACAGCGCCGAGAGCCCTCCAATGCCCTGCGTGGCGAACGGCGGGCCGTTATCGGAGCGGATACGATTCGGCAGCCCAAACTCGCGGAACGCGCGCTCGAAGTGCGGCCGCACCGAGGCCTCGTCCGGCTTCGCTACGCCCTCGCATTTGAGCAAGTACCGCGACGCCTGGTCCGTCAACGTCAGCGGGTGGCACCGGGTCTTGTCGCCAAGCGCGAAATGCCCCTTGAAATCGGCGCACCATGTGTCATTAGGCTGCTCCGCTGGAGCCAGCGTCGACGGCATCGCTGACGTCGGCATCACCACGCGGCGCCGCCGGGGCCGGATCAGCCCGTGTTTCTTGAGCAGCTCGCCGATGGTGCTCGTCGCCGGCAGCCCCTCAAGGCCCATGCTCTCCAGCCGGGCGCGCAGCTTCTTCGGACCCCAGGTGGGTCGCTCCTTCCGCAGCTCGACCAGCGCGTTGACGATCGCCGCTGGCGTCGCATGCGGGAACGTGTGCGCCACGGGCCGCCGCTCCTCCAGACCACGAGGTCCGGCTTGCTCGTAACGCTCCACCCACTTGTACCCCGTCTTCCGGCTGATGCCGAACCGTCGGCACAGCTCCGCGAACGTCTCGTCCGACTCGTTGACCTGCGCGATGAACTGAAGCCTCTCGTCCACTGAACATGTCTCTTTCCAGGGCACCAGCGATCCTCCGTCGCCGACCCTCTACGACATATGTCACCCAGGCTCCCGGTCCGTCCGGGTGCTACCCAGGCTCCCGGTCTGAACCGTTACCCAGGCCACCGGTCCGTACCCCGTGGGCTCCGCGGGGTGGGCCGGCTGCGCGGCGGCGTCGCCCGGGGCGAGGCAGAGGGACGCGAGCGAGAGCAGCGTTGGCGCCACGGCAGGAGCGCGGGGCGCCCGGCGCGCGCGCACGACGGCCGCCCCGAGCCCGACCAGCAGCGCCAGCGAGACGAGCTGCGCCGTGCTGAGCCCGCCGTAGACGCCGCGCCCTGCGTCCCCCCGGAGGAGCTCGATGAGGAACCGGCCCGCGGCGTAGAGCGCGAGCCACGTCGCGAACGCGCGGCCGTCCCGGTGCCCCCGGGCGAGCCACAGGGCCGCGATCGCGCTGGCCACGGCCCCGAGCGCCGCCTCGTAGAGCTGCGTGGGATGCACGGGCAGGCTCGGCGAGCCGAGGGGCACCCAGCCGGCCGCCGCGTGATCCGCCGCCGCGAGGCTGCCGGCGGGGAAACGGACGCCGAGCGCGATCGCGGTCGCGCGGCCGTAGTCGCACCCCGCGAGGAAGCAGCCGGTGCGCACGCACGCGTAGGTGATCCCGAGCCCGGGCACCAGCCGGTCGAGGAACGGGAGCACGGGCGCGCCGCGCCGGCGCAGCACCAGGACGGCGACCCCGACGCCCGCGATGAGGCCGCCATAGGCAGCGCGCCCCGCGTGCAGCACCGGCGCCCACGAGCCCCGCGCGAGCGCCTCGGGCGCGGCGCGCAGCGCCTCGAAGGCGTAGCCGCCCAGGAGCGCGGCGACGTAGCCCGCGAGCAGCGCGCGGCCCTCGACCGCCACGTCGCCGCGATCCCGGCGCACGAGCCAGAAGAACGCCATCGCCCCGAGGAGCCCCGCGGCGGCGACCATCACCGCGTAGGTCGGCGTGAGCCACGGCGGCAGGCCGTGGCGCTCGAGCCAGCGCATCAGCGCCGGGCTCACGCGCGCCTCCGGATGCGCAGCGCCATGTAGCCCGCGGGCGCGAGCAGCCAGAACACGGCGCCGAGCGGCGGCGGCGCGTCCGGGCGGCCGCCGGTCCGGGCGAGCGGGCCGGCGCTCAGCCGGCAGCTCGAGCCCTTGCAGTCCCGGTCGCAGTCGCTCTGGTTCTGGTTGCAGTCGCTGCAGTTCTGGTTGCAATCGCTGCAGTTCTGGTTGCAGTCCGCGATGTCGTTGTTGCAGCTCGCACAGCTACATCCACCCGAGTCCGTCGCGCCGCCCGAGGGGCCGCTCCAGGCGCCCGAGGGGAGGGTCGGCCGGCCGTGCTGCAAGCACAGGTCGAGCACGGCCATGCAGCCCTGGTCCGCGGCGAACGCGCGCGCGCCGTCGCGGTCCGCGATCGGCAGCGCGGCGCACGCGCCGTTACCCGCGGACAGGACGCATTCCCTGACCCCCTCGATGCTCATCAGCGCGAGCACGCAGAGCGCCTCGGCGTGCAGCTCTCCGGCGTTGACCCACGCGCACTCGGCCTGCGCGTCCGCGAACGTCGGGTCGGTGCGCTCGTGCTCGCACCGCCCCGCCGCGGCGCAGGTGCACACCTGTCGCACCTCGGCGGCGCACACGGCGAGCGACGGCGGGAGGTGGTAGGGGTTCGCGCGCACGGATCTCGGCTCGATCCGGGGCAGCTCCGATATCACGACGGCGCCGCCCGGCGGGCCAGGGGGCGCGGGCGCGTCCGGGGGCGCGAGGGCGCTCAGCGCGACCAGCCACGAGGCGTTGACGTAGACCGTGCGGTCCTGCGCGATCACGCCCGCGGGCAGCCCGGTGACGCGGACGAGGTCGCGCGCCCCCGCGCGCCGCGCGATGTCCGCGAGGATCTCGCCGGCCCGGCCGCCGAGCGCGGCCTCCTCGAGGCGCGCGGTCGAGGGCGACGGCGGCTCCCCCGCGAGGACGGGCCGCTCGAGCGGCCCCTCGGGGGCGCCGAGGGCGCGCTCCGCCGCGAGGGAGCGCAGGACGAAGCCGTCCGCGGACGGCTCGAGGGCGCCGAGGACGATGGCGTCCTCGCCCCGGTCCTCCCGCGCCGCGTCCGCGCTGCGGACCAGCGCGGGGACGCTCGCGATCTCCGCGTCGGCGACGGCCGCCTCGTCCCCGCCGGCGCCGTGCGCCTCCTCCAGCCGCGCGGCCATCTCGTGCAGGGCTTGCTCGGGCAGGGTCGCGAGGACCTCCGGCGCGGCGCTCAGCGCGTCGCGCAGCGGCAGGTCGTCGTACGGCGGCGTCTCCACGCCGCACGCCCCGAGCGCCGCCGGGAGCGCGAGCAGCGCAGCGGCACGGAGGATCGCTCTCTCGATGATCGCCTTGGTTCGCATGCCCCCTCCCGGAAGCCCCATGAGGCGCGCGCCTCCCGACACGACGCTCCCCGCTCGACCGGGCGAGCGGGGAGCGTCGTGTCGGTGAGGGCGTTTGCGATCACGGTATCAAAAGATCATTCCGGGAAGATATCGATGCGCGCGCGGTGAGCGATGGAGCACCGGGTGCGACCCGGACCCTCGGCGTGCTCGTCGGGATGCGCACCTCCCCGCCCGGCCTGGGTGTTGCGTCCACCCTGGCCGCCAGCTCATGTCAATCTGGGCAGGCCTCGCCGCCGGGCTTGACGGTGCCGGATCGTTCGGACTTCTTCTTCCCGTTAGCGGCAGCGGCCCCGGGCGCCGAGCTCCTGTCACAGCTGCTCGACCGTATTGTGCTCGTAGTACTCGACGAGCTCCAGGCCGGACCCGTTGAGCCCCGCCTGGGCATTGATGTAAGGCAGGGCGTCTCGGACGGCCTTCATCGTCGTGGCGATGGCACGCCGGGTCCCCACGACCAGCGCGGCGTGGTGCTCCACCGCCCGCCGCGGATCCGTGACGTAGCGGAAGAGCTTCTGGATCTCCGGGATGTACACGCGCCCGCGCGTCCCGAAGGTCTGAATGCGCTCTTCCTTCACCTGGCCCACGCCGCCGTACATGAAGATCTTGCCTTCACGCGCGTTGGTACAGGGGCGCAAGAACGCGCAGGTACCGGGCTTGAGGTCTCCGTCGACGGCTCCCCAGCTGTTCTCCCGCCCCACCACATCCGCCAGGATCCGGTGCTCGGTGATCTTGGAGCCCGGGTGCATCACGCTCTTGGCCCACACCCCGCAGTGGAAGAGATCCACCTCCTGCCGCTCGTCGTCGAACATGTTGTTCCAGTCCCCCAGGACCGGGATCAGCCCCGAGGCGCTCTGCAGCATGTACATGCCCATCCAGCCAGCGATGTCGGTCTCGCAGGCGGCGGGCAGCAGGCGCTCGGAGAGCATGCTCATGCACGTGCAAGGCATGACCCCCACCTCGCCTCCCACCTGGTACTTCTGCATCTCCGTCCAGCAGCGCACGGCGATGCCGTCGAGATCGTTCTCCTCGACGAAGCGGTCGAAGACGACGCCCATTCGCGCGATGGCGTCCAGCGAGGCCGAGGGCACCTCCTCGGCCCCGAAGTGCCCGCGGATCTCGTCTTTCTTCGCGGACAGGCGCGCAGGAGGCACGTCGCGCATCTGGCGATCGAGGGCGATCAGCTCCAGCCCCACGGTGCTCAAGCCGAGGTGCCCCAGCAGCTCGGTCGACACGGTGGTCACCGTCTGGAAATCGTCCGGCCCGGAGCCGACCAGGCCGAGGCGCACGCCTCGCCCTCGCCGACGAAACTTGGAGGCCAGCACGCAGGTGGCGTGAAACGCCCGCAGGTCGTCGGCGAAGGCGACCGAGTCGACCGCCTCGCAGTGCTTCGAGGTGAGGGTGTAGGGGTAACCGATGTGGCGCAGGGCATTGGTCGCGGAGAAGCGACCACAGGCGCCGTCCCGACGCCCTCGCTGGCCCATCTTGCCCTGACCGCGCACGTCCGGCTCGGTGTGAATCAAGACGGGGACGTTCAGATCCGCCAGGCGCAGGAAATCCCGGATGCCGTTCTCGTCCGAGAAGTTGTACATCGAGCAGACGATCCCGATGGCCCCGCCGCCGTCCACCCCGGCGCGGTGCTCCTGCGCCTTTGCGGCGGCGCGCTTGGCGTCTGCATAGGTCTCGACATGGCCCAGGTCGACGTACTCCGCCGCATCGCCGAGCAGCCCCCGCACCACGGAGGCCGTGGCCTGGGCGCCCTCCACGGCGAACTCCGTGGGAAAGCTGCCGCGGTTGCCCATGAATCCCAAGATCACCGGTCTCCGGCTCATTGTCGTCCTCCTGATAAGTGTTCCAAGCCCGCACGCTCGAAGCGCCTCGCCTCGATCCTTTCAGCCTGGCCGCCCGGACGCTCGACGATGCGCTGGATGCGACGTGACGCCTCGGCGCGGCCATCGCCCGCTTCGATCAGGTCGATGTCATGAACACCGCAGTGCGTCGCGCCCAGCGTGGTGATGCGCCCGAAGCTCGCGTCCATCTTCCTACGAGCACGGGTCGACGCGTCCTTGCCCTCATCCCGGGGGAAGTCGATCGTCCCCGGACCGAACGGATCGTGACGTCCGTGGGTTGTACATCAGAGGAGGGACTTAGGCAAGACTATTTACGAAGTGGGCGCCAGGGTGCCGGCCTCGGGACCGGTGGCTCACGGTGATGCCTTCGCGCACGGCGAGGTCAGTCAACATTTTGAGCTTCTTGGATTTTCTCACGCTGGCGAGATCGCGCGGGGAAAGCGTCCAGCCATCGTCAGGGGCGCGACCCCTCGCGGCCCTCGCCGGGGTCGACGAGGCTGGGCGCGGGGCGGCGTCGGCCGAGGGCCATGGCGGACGCGGGCGGACACGAGAGGGCCGGCGAGGTGCTCTCCCTCGGCGCGACGATCGTGGTGAGGGCCCGCCGGCGCCCCCGCCGCCGTAGCCGCCCTTGCCGCCCCAGCCGCCGTCGCCTCCGCGGCAGGCGTGTTCTCCGAGCGTGGATGATTCCCCTGGCGGGCCTCCCTGCACGCCCTGCCCACCGAGCTGCCCTCGGCCTCCCCTGCCTCCGGCACCGCCCCTGCCCGTGATGACCCGGGTCTCCCGCAGCGTCAGCTTGCCGCCCGAATGGGCGAAGATCGCGCCGCCGCCGCCGCCGCCGCCGCCCGACGCGCCGCCCAGCGCCGCGTCGCCGCAGGCGCTCCGTCCGCCCGGCGCGTCGCCGCCGCCGCCGCCCCCCTGGCCGGGCGCTCCCGTGCCACCCCTGCTGCCAGGCACGCCTTCCCACCCGACCTCGGTGAGGCGTCCACCCTGGCCGGCTGCGCCGGGCGCGCCCGGCGCGCCGTCTTCCCCACGGCGCCCGTGCTCGCACCCAGCGCCGTCCTTCGGGCCCGCGCCGCCCAGGCCCGCGTTGCTGGGGTTTACGGCCGGCAGCGGCTTGCCGTGCTCGCGATCGCGGTCTGGATCACCGTTGACGCCGTCTTCCAGTGCGAGCAGCATCCGGAAGACATGAGGCACGGACTGAGCGGAACGACGCGTGCACTCGTGCTGTGCGGCTGTGCCTGTGCGCTGCTCGTCGTTCCGGCGCCGGCACGGGCTTTCGAGCTCAGCGGTGGTGTGAGCGTGGGCGGGCTCCAGATCGGGACCGGCCCCAGGCTTGCGCTAAGTCCTTTCGGCGGGCTGCTCTGGCGGTGGGAGAGAGAGTTCCTGCTCGAAGTCCACAACATGTCCAGCGTCGTCCCCGGCGCACGCGCAGGGGTTTACGATCGAACGGCGGCCAGTCTCGTGTATGCCTGGAAGACTGGCAAGGTCAGCCTCGGGCCGTCCTTCTCGATATACGCGATGCCGGTGTGCGGCATCAAGAGCTGCAACCGCGTGGTGGGGGTTGCTCCGGGCGGTCACGCTCAGACCGATTGGTACTTCTCCGAGCCCCTGGGCGTGTCCGTGAGCGCCAACCTGGATGGGTGTAGCTCTCACACTGACGCCCGAATCACTTCCGGTAGTCGCTGAGCGCGACGACGTTCTCCATCAGCGTCACCTCCGCTCTATACGTTGCGGCGAGCAACGCCCACGCCCGGTCGAATCGGTCGCTCTGGACCAAAGAGCGGAAGGTGAGGATGGCCTGACCGCCCTCGTGCCTCCAGCGCATGCCGCTGCGCTTCATCCGCTGCGTCGCGAGTGTCTTGCAGGCTGCTTCCACCACCCCGGAGCCGATGGGGAGGCACGCTGCCCGCCAGGTCGCATAGCGCATGCGATGGCGATGCTTACGAAAATAGGCCAATTCGTTCGCGAGTCGACCGCTGCCGGGGTGCTGCTTGGTCAGATGGAGGAGTGACCGGATGATCTTCTCCACTCCGTCGGGATCCTCCAGCAGCACACGGCGCAACTTGTTGAACTGTGCCCGGCACTTCACTGTCCCGTCGCCGTAGGCAGCGCTCAGGGCGACGTTCAGGTGATCGGCGGCATGGTAGAAGTCGATGACCTCGGTGCTCGGCGGGAGCGCACCATGGAGGAAATTCCAGTTGTCGTTCGCGCCGTCGGCGACCGTCACCAAGGTGAGGTCCGGCCTTTGCGCGAGGGCTACCCCCAGCTCTTGGGCCAGTATCCGTTTCAGGGTGGACTTCTTGAACTCCGGCATCCGGCCGAACTTGACCGTGCTCAACCGTTCGCCGGTCGCATCGTAGAACGACACGGTTCCGCACCCGACCTCCTGGTAGCCCGCCGGGCCGCTCGCTGGCCTGCCTTCCGCCGTCGCTCGGGCGCGCTTCTCCTCGCGCTCGCCGTCACGCATCGGCACCAACACTCCGTCGAGCGAGACCGCCACGGTCGCGGCCTCCGCGGGTACGAGGTCGTCGGCACGGAGTTGCTGCTCGAACGCCTCGCGTTTCGCTTCCCACTCACGGCTGAGTTGCTTCGGGAGCCGATCGAGGCTGCTCTTCGACGGCTGCATCTGGCCAAGTTTCGCGCACAGCGTCGCGGTCTCCTGGGGCGTCATGAGCGACACCATGAACACCGCCTGCTCCGCAGCGAGCGGCGTCCAGTGCTTCTCGACGATGCCCGCCCGCAGCTCCAGCGCGCTGACCGCACGCTCGCCGTCACGTCGGGTCGAGTAGAGCGTCCGCTCGACCCGCACCGGTCCAGCCGCCGACATGTACGTCTCCTCGCAGCGGAGCACCCGCCGATGCGGTACGCCATCGATCAGCACCACCGGCGCGTCGATGTCAAACCGCTGCAGCTCTTCGGCGAGCAGGTCTCGCTCGATCTCTGCCATCCTCCCCCGCAAATCGCGCTCGAAGGAGCCGAAGTCGTCTACCGGCGGCTTGCCCTGGCGCTCCTCGAGCAGTTCCTTGAGGCGCTCGAGCGTCCGTCCCTTCGTTTTCGCAGATGCCTCAGGTACCGTCGTCACCGTCGATCGTCTGGCCATGCCATATCAATTCCGAACAGCCGCGACATTTTCTCACGCCTCCGAGATTTCTGTCACCGGATGGACCTACCCGCCCAGAAAACTCCAATGATTTCGTGTCAGTTTGGGATCTACACCCATCGAACAACAGCGGGTCCTTCGCGGTCCAGCGCCCGATCTCCGGATCGTAGTCCCGCGCGCCGAACCTCACGAGCCCTGTATCCGGATCATAGAGCCCGCCGGCGAACCCGAATGGCGTGAACCCCGGGTTCGTGTCGAGCACGATCCTTCCGAACTCGTCATAATTCATCCGCTGCGCGACCGTGCCGGTCGCCGCATCGATGACGAGCCGCACGCTCCCGATAGCGTCGGTCAAGATCCGGTACGTCACGCCGCCGCGGATCATCGCATCCGGCACGTTGATCCGCTCGCCATAAATGAACCGCGCCACGACCGCACCGGTGCCATCGAGCTCCGCAATCGGCCTGAGCGCGCCCTCGTAGAGGAACCCCTTCACGAGCGTGCCGCCGACCTTCTTGCCGACGCGTCGCCCGAGCCCATCCAGCACGTACTCGATCACGGCACCGCTCGGCAGGGCCACCCCGCGCAGGTGCCCAAGAGGGCTGTAGTCGAACAGCGTCGTCTCTCCCGTCGCCGTGTCGGTCCGGCTCCGAAGCTCGCCGCTGTCCTGGTAGGCGTACGTCTTCGTGTCGTACGTCAAGAGCCGATCCTGGTCATCGTACGTGCCCGCCTCGCTCTCGACCGCGCTGGTCCTGCTCAACCTGTTGCCGTTGGCGTCGAGGTCATAGTGCGCCGCCAAGGCACCATCCAGGAACACATTGACCAACCGGCCCGCAGGGTCGTACTCGAATCCCTTGACCCGCGTCTCGCCCTCAATGGTCTCGGTCCGTTCGAGGATCCGGCCCAGCGCGTCCCGCTCGTACTCGACGAGCAGCACCGTGACTCCACCGATCTTCGCCTCGCGCCGGACGAGCTCGCCGAAGCCGTTATAGCTCACCGTCTCGGTGACGTTCCCGAGCGTCGTGCCGGTGAGCCTTCCGTTCTGCGGATCGCGGCTCAGGACCAGGTCTCCCGCGGCCGTGAGCAGCCCGTCGTCATCGTGCATGAAGCTCACGACGAAGGCGCCGTTCACGCTCTCGGAGCTCACGCGGAAGTTGTCATCATGCGTCCAGTAGACCGCGCCCGCGACCGCGCCGGACCAGCGCACGTCCGTGAGCAGGTGCCCGTCGTACCCGTAGGTCACGCTGACGCCCGCCGGTCCGCTCACGCCCGCGAGCTTGCCCGTCGCCAGCTCGTAGCTCCAGGTGATGCTCCCGCCCGGGAACGTCGCGCTGGT
The DNA here is from genome assembly GCF_051369805.1 of Sorangium sp. So ce1036. Taxonomy (NCBI): domain Bacteria; kingdom Pseudomonadati; phylum Myxococcota; order Polyangiales; family Polyangiaceae; genus Sorangium; species Sorangium sp. So ce1036. The sequence goes on along the minus strand of NZ_JBBMOX010000001.1, from coordinate 7,900,868 downwards.
CCGCCTGCCAGCATCATCGTGCCCGAAGCTGATCGCAGCGCCGCCCGGCTTCGTGATCCCCCCGAGCTTCCGGTCGACGTCATAGCCCCATGTCGTGGCCGCTGGCCCGCCCGGCAGATCGGGCGGAGCGTACGAGGCGAGCAGATCGACCGGCGAAAAGCTGAACTGGTGGCTCGGCCGGCCGGGCGGCGTGATCGACGTCTGGTTGCCCGCCGCGTCCCAGCCGAAGGTCACCTGCTCCAGGTCGGGCCGGGTCTCGGTGAGCGCGCGGCCGACCGCGTCGGTCATGAACGTCGTCGCCTGCAGCAGCGGATCCACAACGCGATCGAGATAGCCGTTCAGGCCGTAGCCGCGCGAGGACGTGCGCCCGCCCTGCGCGGTCGCCTCGAGCCTTCCGTGCGCGTCGTACGTCAGGTCCACCGGCAGGAGCCCTGGGACCTCGATCTTGACGAGCCGCCCTCGGTTGTCGAGCGTGGTCGTGACCTGCCGGCCGGCCGGCGTCGTGCGGGTCACCGTGCGCTCCGCCCGGCTGAAGATCTCGACGAAGCTCCGCCCGTTGACCGTTGTCGTGTCGACGAGCGAAGAGAAGCTCAGCGCATCCGCCGGATTGGCCAGGTCCGCCGTACGGCTGCGCTCGATGGACATCGTCCTCCCGCCCGGCGTCGTGATCGTTGCCAGCCTGGCGAACGGCGACAGCATCCCGAACCGCGGATCCGCTCCCGGGGTCCAGGTCAGCGCGCGGCCGTCGGGCAGGCTCATGGTGACGGCGCTGCCCGCTCCGCCGGTCGCTGTGCCGCGAAGGCCGCTCGGCAGATCGACGGCGCGCGCCAGGGCGCCCGTCGCGCGGGACTGGACATGGTAGGTCGCCGACCGACCGAGCGCCGTCGAGACCGTCACGCCGTACCCGCCGGGCTCCTCCGCGCGCGTCAGGCTCTTGCGGCCACCGGCCGGATCTTCGTCCCGGACGAGCAGGCCGGCGGCGTCATAGGTGAACGTGTGGGTCCGATCCAGCGCGTCCTTGAGGCCGGTGAGCAAGCCCTCCGTGCCGTACGTGAGCGTCACCGTTTCGGCTGCTGGGTTCGTCACCGTCCACAGATACCCGTCTGCGTTCAGCGCGATCTGCGTCGCCTGCCCGAACGGGCCCGTGATGGAGAGGGGCGTGCCACGCGCGTCGCGCTCGATCGCCGTCACGTCGCCGTCGACGTCCGCGATCGCGATGAGCAGTCCCGAGGAATCATAGCTCATCTGAAACAGAGTGGCGCCCGTGCGGGTGTCCACGGTCCTGAGGTGCTTGCCGCTCCCGTCGAATACATACGCCTCGTCGCCATCCTCGGCCGGGATCACGATCTCTCCGGCGGACGCTCCCGCCATCGGCGGCGGCGCGATGCGGCGCACCCGGTTCACGCCATCATTCATCTCCGCCAGGTAGAGGTCCCGGTCTGGCCCCACATGCATCTGCCCAATAAGGCCCAGGTACGCGCCGGCCGCGGGCTGCCCGTCCTGGACCGGAGGCGTGCCGAGGTTGTCCCGTCCCGCGATCGTCGTGATGACTCCATCCGTTCCGATGCGACGAACGCGGTATCCGTAGTCATCGGCGACGTAGAGCTCGCCCTGGTGCCCCACCGTGGCCGCGACAGGCCCTCGGAGCTGGGCTCGCACGGCCAGGTCCCCGTCGCCCGCGCTGCCCGGCGCGCCCGTGCCGGCGATTGTCCGGATCGTCCCCTGCACGTCGATCCGGCGCACGCGGTCGTTTCCGGTGTCGACGACGACCACGCTGCCGTCGCGCTGGAGAGCGACGCTGCGCGGATCCCGCAGAACCGCCGCCTCGGCCGGCCCGCCGTCGCCTCCGAAGCCCGACGCGCCGGTGCCGGCCACCGTGTCCATGATGCCGTCGGGCGCGACGCGACGGATGCTGTGATTGCCCCTGTCGGCGATGTAGACGCTCCCGTCGAGCCCCACCGCGACGCTGAACGGATGCCTCAACGTAGCCAGCGTGGCGGGGCCGCCGTCACCGCTGTACCCGGCCGCGCCGGTGCCGGCCACCGTCGTGATCGTCCCATCGGGCGCAACCCGCCGCACACGATTGCCGCGCTGTTCGGTGATGTACAGGCTGCCGTCGGGGCCGAGCGCGAGGCCGCGCGGCACCTCGATCTGCGCGGCGGTCGCGGGCCCGCCGTCGCCGCCGCTGCCCTCCTCGCCTGTGCCGGCCACGGTCTCGATCACCCCGTCCGCGCCGACGCGCCGCACCCGGTGGTGAAACGAATCGGCAATGTAAATGCCGCCGTCCGGCGCCGCGGTCACGCCCGAGGGAGCATAGAGCGACACCTGCGTTGCCGGCTCGCCATCGCTCAACACGCAATTTCCGCAACCGTGGCCCGCCACCGTCATCAGCACGTTGCCGAGCGCATCGGCGCGGCGACGCCGTCCGTCGCCGAGGTGAAGCACCCGCGCGATGGGCTCGTAGGCATGGTGCTCGCTCAGCGTCCAGCCGCCGAGCCCGTGAGATCGAGCGCTGAACGTGCCGAGCGCCCCGCGCCAGACCTTCCACAGCGTCACGTCGTCGCGTGTCATGGTGCCGGCGATCGGCGTGCTCGAGAAGTCCGCGAACGCCTTCCTGCGCTCCGCGGGCTCCATGTAGACGCCCCGGTAGACATAGCCGACGCGCACCGTCACCGGTTGCGCGCCCTCGAGGGTGCGCCCGAAAGCGTCCTTGCCGTCCCACGAGAACGTCGTCTCACTGTTCGGCTCGCAGGGGCAGGCGAATCGCTCCTCGAAGCGCCGGCCGGCGATCTCGATGACCAGGTCGATGCGCTCCAGCGAGGCGGGCACGCCGCGGCGGCTGAGCGGGATCGTCAAGGCATAGGCGGCCTTGCGACCGGGGACGCGGTCGCTCCGGTAGTGGAGCCGGAGCGGCGTGCCCGCGATGGGCACGCTCTCGCCCAGGATCTGGTTCTCGCACTCGATGACCGAGCCTGTCTCCTCGCAGGCGTCGGGCATCGGAATCGGCGGCACCGGATCGGCCCCGCCGCCGCCGTCGTCTCCTCCTGCGCCGTCTCCGCCGCTGCTCCCGGCCCCGCCGCCGGCTCCTGTAGTGCCGCTTCCTGACCCCGTGCCTCCGCTGCCACCGCTGCTCTCGTCCCCGCCGCCGTCCGCCGCGCAGACCGGATCCATCGGCGTGCAGGCGTCCGGCGGTGGCCCCCAGGGCCAGTTCAGGTCCCACGGCGTGAAGTGATCGAGCGGTACGCGCCAGAGCGTCGTGCCTGCCGCGTAGAGCTCGGCGAGCGCCCTTCGTTCCTCGTCGGTGATGCCGAGCTCGAGCAGCGCACGGTCTTCGTCTTTCCGTCCGTCGCCGTCGAGGTCGATCTCCGCCAGATCTCCCGCGACGCCGAGGATGCCGAGGATGCGGCCATTGTCGGAGGGTATCCACGCACCGAGCTGCCAGTCGTAATACCCCGCAGGCACCGCCATGCCGACCGGGAAACCGAGGAAGTTGTCGACGTAGAGCGGTACGGGCTGGGTGAGCTGCACGGCCGTTGCTCCGGCGGCCACGGCCTCGTCCACGCTGAGCTCAACCGCGTAGGTATAGGCGCTGGCGGGTGGTAGCGCAGCGGGCATCGCGGCCGGCCCGTGCTCCCCGACCGTGTACTCCGTCGCCCGCACACTCAGCGTGGTGAGCGCCTCGGTCGTGCCATCGGGCAGGAGCATCTCCGCTCCTGTGCCGGCCGGGAAGAGCAGCGTGGCTTGACGGACGCCATCGGCATCGGCGACCACGCTGCCGCGGGCCACGGAGATCGGCGCCGGTGAGGCGAGGTCGAGGACGGTCACGTGGCTGTCGTAGGGCGTCATCACGACGTCGCCGGCCGTCACGTAGTCCTGCCACGGCACGTCGACCTGCCTCGCCACGCGCAAGTAGCCGTCCCCCTCGTACGTCACCGTGAGCGGCCCGCCGCCGTTCACGGCCATCAGGAAGGTGCCGTCGGCGAGGGTGATTGTGGTGCCGACCTCGGGATGCGCCTCGACCGAGACGGTGATGCCGGCAAGCGGCGCGCCGTCCGTCCCACGCACCTGCCCGCGAATCACCGCGGCCCGATGCGGCAGGAGGGTGCCCGGGGCGACGCCGACCTGGGCCGGGTTGGGGCCGCTGTACAGGAACGCCGTTGCGCTCACGAACGCGGTCGCGACCGTCCGATCGAGCACCGAGCACGACGCACGCGCGATCCCGCCCGTGGGATCGCAGATGTCCAGCGTGCACGGGTCGCCATCGTCGATGGCTGGCGGCGAGCCGGCGACGCACGTGCCCGCGCCGTCGCACGTCTCCTCGCCGTTGCACGTGTCGCTGTCCGGACACGGCGCCCCCTCTGGCGCTGGCCTGTGAACGACCCCGCTCGCCGCGTCGCAGACATCCACGGTGCATGGGTTCCCGTCATCGACCGCGGGCGGCGTCCCGGCGACGCAGGCGCCTCTGCCGTCGCATGTCTCATCCCCGTTGCACGCATCGCCGTCCGAGCACGGGGCTCCGGCTGGGGCCAGGCTCACGTGCGCGTCACCACCGGTTGCATTACAGGGGCCGCCGGTCGGCTCCGGCGGCGTCGTCGTGACCGCTGGCGGATCCCGCGGGGAGGAATCGTCGACGCATGCGGTCAGCATGCCCGCGACGAGCAGCAGGATCCGGACACGAAAGCCGAGCAAGTGAATCATCTTTGCCCTCATGAATTTTCTCGCAGGCGCGCTGGGTTCCGACATCCACGGATGTCGCTGTGCCAGCCGAGATCATGCGGCAACAGCACGCATGCTGGCCGCGATGCGTGCGCTGGTCTCATGACCCTCCCGCGCTTCCTTCCCGATGCCAGACGCCCGCTCGAGGTCGCTGCGGAGCCTCACGCGTACTCCGGGACCGGAGCGAGCCTCGAGAGGGAGATCGGCGTGTAATGCGTGGCGGTCACGCCCGCGGCGCTCGTCAGCGTTCGTTCGTCGTGCCGTCCGTCGAGGCGAAGACAGCCCGGAAGCGAAGAGCGTTTATCCGGGAACTCTCCGCAACTGCGGGCGCGGGATCCAGGCGTCCTGCGCAGCTGTGGGCGAACGACGCGCTCAAAGCGGCACGAGTGCGCGCGCTGGCTGGTCGCCACGCTCACGCCGCTCGTCGTCCGCTCAAGACGCGGCCAGCGCCGCCGGCCCGCCCGCGGAGCCGCCTATTCAGGGAACCGAAGCGTCTTGTGGGCCTTGCCGCCCTCTGCCACCGTCGTGCTGCCATCGTGGTTCCAGCTGGTGCCGCCCTTGCCCGGCTGTCCGGTCTCGATGGTGACGCCCTCGAGCGTGAGCTGGTCCTCGTCGAGGTAGGCGATGCCGATCGAGTCGCCGCCGCGCCCGGGGCCGCCGTAGCCGCCGGGCCCTCCTTCGCCGCCCCGGCCGCCGGAACAGGCGGCGAGCTCATCCCGCAGCGTTCCGCCCGGTGCGCCTCGGCCGCCTCGGCCGCCGCGCTGGGGCTCCCCGCCGTCGCCGCCATCGCCGCCATAGTCCGCCGTGATCTTGGTGTCGCGCACGGTCACCCGGGCGTGAAGCGCGAGAACGCCGATGGACGGCTGTCCGTTCGCTCCCCCGCGGCCGCCGCGGCCTCCGCAACCGCCGGCCCCGCCCGAGCCTCCGCTTGGGCCTCCCTCGGAGGCCACGCCGCACCGGGCGATCCCGCCCCGGCGACCGCCCCCGCCGCCGCCACCCTGGCCCGGCGTGCCCCACGTTCCCGCGCCTCCCGTGTCGCCCTTCCATCCGGTCTCGGTGAGGCGCCCGATGCCCGTGCCCGGCGCCCCCTGCGTTCCAGGAGCCCCGTGGCCCCCGTCGGATCCTCCGGAGCAACTGCGGTTGTCCTGCTCCCCGATACCACCGCTTCCCGGGTGCGAAGCGTCGGCAGGCTCACCGTCACCTCCATCCGCGGCGCTGTCGGGCAGCCCGTCTCCTCCCTTGCCGCCGACGCTCGTATGCCCGCTCTCGCACCGGTTCACGGGCGCAGGCCCGCCGGCGACAACGGTCGCCGAGCACGCGTCCCCACCGAACATGCCATCCGGTCCGTACGGTGGCGTGGACGGCCACCTCTCGCCATCGCGGCCTCCCGATCCTCCGCTGGCGGAGATCTCGCTCCGCAGGATCTCCACCACCGTGTTGGACTGAGCGAGCACGCCGATCGGGCCCCAGCTCTGGACATAGAGATCGGCGAGCGTCGACACCCCATCTGCGGCCCCCCTGTCCTCGGGGCCCGCAGGCTCGACGATCACCATGGGACCGAAGACCGGCTCGTGAGAAAACGAGGACCGCTTGGGTAGATCGCTGCGCACCCATTTCCGGCAGTCGAAGCCCCCGAGGAGATCCACGCCAGAGGGCACCCTGATCTGATGCACCACGAATCCGTCATTGCAGATGAACACGCGCCCTCGTCCCGTGCGCGCGAGCTCGACGGCGCGCTCGACGGTGAACACCGGCCTCGCCTTTGTGCCGGGGTTCCTGTCGTCGCCAAAACCGTAGGCTCCGGCGACGAACACGCCGCAGCCGTCGTCGAGGATATCGGCGGCGACGTGCTCGACGCAGACCGACTCCGGGGGCGGCTCGTCCTCGCACGAGGTGCCTTCACAAGGCGCCACGCCAGGGTCGTTCACGCCGGGCGCAGTTCCGCAGCCGATCGCCCAGGGGGACAGCAGAAGGACCAAGGTAGCCGCGGTGCTCTTTCTCATGTGCGTCTCCTGACGGGGGCCGCCAGCACAAGGTGGTTCATCGAGGCGGTTCCGGGTCTGGCGCATCGAACCGGTACCAGAACGCCGTAGTCCCGGCTCGCCCCTGGCCAACCGTGTCTTCCGCGGATGCATTGCCGCCGCGGCCACCCTTACCGGCGTCTCCGGGCAAGACCGTCGCATGCTCCGAGATGGCCACGGAGGCGTCCAGGGAACCGATGCCGAGCGAGTGGCCCCCGAGACCGCCGCCGGCATCGCCCCCGCGGCCGCCGCGGCCGCCAAAGCCGCCTCTGCAGCCTCGCGACGCGTCGGTCAGACGAGCGTTTCCGCCAAGGCCGCCAGCAAGGCCAAAGCCTCCCCACTGGCCCGTTCCGCCGACCCCGCCATCGCCGCCCTTGGCCCCGAGGACCTTGCTGCCGGCCTCGACCGTGATGGCGCTCCCCTGCAGTGCCACGATCGCGATGCTCGCGCCGCCGTAGTCGCCCCCCTGGCCCCCTTCGCCCCCACAGCCGCCGCTGCCGCCCGATCCGCCGGCCGCACCGCCCTGGGGCCGACCTGCCGGACACGCGTTCATGGCGGAGTCGCGCCCCTTGCCGCCACCACCCCCGCCGCCGCTCTGACCGACGCCGCCCTTCTTCCCGTCGTCTCCGCGCACGCCGACCCATCCATCGACGCCCAGGAGGCCAGCGCCGACCGCGCCGGCAGCGCGCTCTGCATCGGCGCCCTCTGCTCCATCCTCCCCCGCGTTGCACGGCATGCTGGACGCACCGCGGCCAGCCAGGCCGCGGTTGTCCGGAGTCCCGCTCGGTTCCGGCAGTCCTGACGCCCCGTCGCCGCCCGCCTCGAGGCCTCCATCCCCCCCGTAGCCACCCGTCGACTCGATGCCGTTGCCGCACGCGGTCACGACCGGAAGGGCGCCCGGGGCCGCGTCCGCGGTGCAGGCGTCCGCGCCGTCGTTCCCCACCACGCCGGAGCGCGCGCGGAAGCTCGGCGCGTCCTTGCCTGGCTGCCCATCCTTGCCGTTGCCCGCGAGGATCTCGCTCGCCCGCACGATCGCCCTGGCGCCGGCGCTCAGGATCATCGCGATCGACGACTTGCCATCGTTCGCGGAAGCATCCGCCGCCTCGACGCGCACGCCGAAGATCACGGACACGGCATCGTCCCCCGCGACGACCGCATCGTCCCCCCCAAGGACCCGCACCGGGATCCCTCCGGGCGGCGCGATGACGGTGAACTCATTCGGCCCGCCGAACGACCCGTCATACGACCAATCGCCGCCGGAATCACAGTGACGGCTGCCCCAGAGGTCGACCCCTGAGGGGAGCGTGATCTTCTCCTCGAACAACCCGCCACACGCGTACACGCGCCGGGTCGCCGCCTCGCCGTTCCCCCGTCCGCTCGCGGCGAGCCCGATCGCATGTTGCAAGGTCCTCACCGGCGCGTCCTTCGTGCCGGGATCGTTGTCATCGCCATGCTCGCTGACGAACACCCCGCATTCATCCAGAGACGCCGCCGACGCTGGACCCCCGTCACAGGGCGACGGCTGGGGAGGAGGGCTCTCGCACAGGAAAACTTCCCCGCAGCTCTCCGAGTAGCACCCCGATGTGCCAACGGCGCCGGTCAAGCCGAGCGCGACGGCCGCGAGGGCACGAAGGCTCTCTCGACCTCGGAAGTTTGCTCTACGACGCATCAGCCTCCCTCCCCCTCACCATGCTCCTTCGAGGAGCACGCCCGCCCGTTCGCCCGTCGTCACCGGTACGAGGCGGACGCCTCCGGTTGCCGGCGCGCCCCCGAAGACCGCGACCTCCGTGAAAAAGGAGGCCGTCGTCGCGATCCCGAACACGGCGCTCGCCGCCAGCGACACCTTGCCCAGGGTGGCGAGCAGGTCTCGCTCCTTGGTCTGGCCCTGAATCTCGGCGCACGACACCGGCGCGCTCGCTGCGCGGCATGCGTCGGGCGCCCAGCCCTGCGCGCGACGCACGCCATTGGCCTCGCGCAGGTTGCTGTGCACCACATGGGCGCGCAGCAGAAAGACCGCGCCGGCCGTCGCCGTCGACGTCGTGAGGGCGACGCCGCCGATCCGCAACGTCCCCGGCCAGGACGCCGACGCCGCCGGCGCTTGCGCGGAGGTCGTCGCCTCGTGCGGCTCCGTGGCGGCTTTCTTCGCAACGCCGGCAGGCGCGGCCTCGTCCGCGCTGCTCACCGCCGCGCGAGGTAACTGGATCGTCATCTTCGTCTCCGCTCCCGCCCGGGCGTCCAGCGACTGGAGTGCTTCCTCTCGGCCCCGCGCTCGGGCCCGCACCATGTGCATGCCAGGCTCGAAGAACAGCCTGTACGTCCGCCTGGGCCGGCCGATGGGCGTGCCATCGATGAGCACCTCGGCATCCGGCGGATCCACCGATAGATAGAGCGTCGCGACGAGCTTCACCGCGTCGGCCAGTCCCTTTCCAAATCGCTTTTGCTGCGCAGGTGAAAGCGCCTTGCGCCGCTCCAGGCTCCACGCCAGGTGCTCCGCCGCGTCACGGTACTTGCGCAGCGCGAGCTCGCAGAGCCCAGCTCTCCGGCGATCTCGGCGGCCTCTCTCTCCGTGTCCCATGTCGCGTCGATCGCCTCGAAGGCCGCCTTGTACGCAGCGTGCGCCTCGGCCCACTGTCCCGATGCCCGAGCTCGCCGCGCGCGGCGAAGAGAATCCTTTACGGTCGGACCGACGCTTCCTCCGGGTGCCGGATTGCGGTCTTCCGCACGGACCGGTTGCGTCATGCCGATCGTGACGCCAAGCATCAGGCCTATCCACAGCGATTGCGCCGCGAAACGCATGCATGGACCGTACTTGCGCCCGCCGCACGGCGTCAACCGCGATGAAAAACGTCACAAAGTGAACGGTTGGATGACAAGATCTCGCCCGACGGTGGAATGCAGCCGCCGGTTCGCCGCTGCGCGGGCCGCCACGCCCCACGCCGCACACCACCTCACCGCCGGCGGTGCGGTCTCCCATCGCGGGCGGTGCGGTCCTGCATTTTCTTGAAGCACTCCCGCCGGCTCAGGTGTTCTACCGGTCATGGGCGAGCCAGCCAGCACTCCCGCCGGCTTCGAGTTCTTCCGGCGCCTCGCGAGGCGCTTGGGTGTCCCTGCGCGACACGCAGAGGACATCGCGCAGGAGGCCTTGCTGCGGGGACTCGAAGCGGATCGGCGGGTCGATCTCGGGGAAGCCCGGGCATCGTACGGTGCCACCATCGTCCTGAACCAGGCGCGGAACCACGTCCGGAACGCATTCCGCCGGCGGGAGGTCCTGACGCCGTTCGACGCTCACGAGCTTCAGGCGGGGTGCCCGAGTCCGGAAGAGCTGGTCCGCAGGCAGCAGCGGGAGGCGCTCATTCGCTCCCTGATCAACCAGGTCGACCCCAAGTACCGCGACGTCTTGATCAAGCACGATCTCGAGGAGATGTCGCTCGCCGAGATCGCCTCCGAGCTGGGGCTCAAGCCGAAGACGGTGAGGACGCAATACCGCCGGGCACGCGAGCACCTGGACGCGGCCATGGAACGCTGGAAGGCGCGGCAACGCTCGCGCGGGTGGGACGACGCGGCATGCGTCCCCTTCGCCATCGATCTGGGCGGCCGCGAGGGCTGGGTGAGCAAGTTGGGCCGCCTGGGCTTCAAGATCGTGATTCAGGGAGCCGTCGTCGTGCTGACAGGGGCCGTGGTCGCGGCGTTGCCGGGCTCGTTCAGCCCGGCGTCGTGGTCGCGGCCGGCGGCGGTGCACGCCCCTGCGCCCGCACCTGCGGCGCAGGAGATCGCGCAGCCGCCGGCTCAACGCCCCATGCGGGCGGCGGCCGCAACGGCCGCGAAGGCGGCCCAGGAGATCGCGCCGCCTGCGCAGGACGGAGGCGCACGCGAGGAGGCCGCGAGGGGCCGCGTGCCTGCGCCGTCAGGCGCGCCGGCTCGCCGTATCTCGTTCCCTGCCGGCGCCGTGCTCCCAGCCGCCAGCGAGCACGAGTGGAGCCTCATCGACCAGGCCGGAAGGGCCATCGAGGCTCATAGCGCGCTCGCAGATGCCGAGGCGCGCCAGTTGCTTGAGACGCATGCGCGGGAATTCCCGCAAGGGCAGCTCGCCGCGGAGCGTGAAGCGCTCCTGGCGCAGATTCGCTGAGGCATCGGCTGTCCGCCGACGGCTCGCGGGCGGCGGTGCTGGTGATGTCTTCGGACAGCCCAAGGCCGAGATCCGCCTTGCGTCGAACAACAACGATCACGTCCAGGAGGCGAATTCGATGGAGGAGATGCTGGGTGCGGTGTGGCTCGTTTCGCCGATCGGGCTCGCGATGATGGCCTGTGTTGCGATCGGCTTCGCGGTCACGGCGCGCGAAGCGCTGGGCCGCGAACGCGCGTTGCGCGAGACCCACGAGGAGAGGTGTGAGGACGTCGGGGACGCCCTGACCGAAGCGAAGGAAAGGGCAGAGCGGGAGCTCGGGCGACATCAGCGCCTGCTGGACTGCCATGTCGATGCGGTCATCGCGGCGATGACCGGCGCCGGAGCGCGCCCCGTTCCGTGGCCGGGCCGCGTCCTCGAGACGTTCTGCGCCACCATTCCCGGGTGGCAACGGAAGCTGGCCGAGAGCACGGGGCTGACGCCACGGGAAGTGGAGCGGCTGCTGAAGAGCGACCTCCCGGTCACGCCCGTTCTCGCGCGGCAACTGGAGAGCTTCACGGGCACGCCTGCCCGGTACTGGGAGCGCCTGTGGCGGCTGCACGACGACTACCGGACGGATGCGGAGGATACCGTCGTGATCAAGCTCGACGAGTCGATCCGCAGGCGCGAGAGCGCGGCGCGTACGGCGGCCTCGCCGGGGTCGATCTCGGCGCCGCCGAGTCCCCCCTCGATACTCCCTCGCGCGCTTGATGTTCCGCCGCCCGTGGCGCCGGCTCCTGACCCGGCTGGCAGGAGCCCACGGGCCAAGCTCCCGCCGCCTCCACTGCCGCGGCTGCGAGCGCCGCTCGCCGCTCACGCCGGGGCGGGCGCTGAGCTCGCGCGTCGCGCTGCCACGCTGACGAGCTTTCCCCTACAGCAAGACGACCGGGGGGCCACCCCAGCGCGCGGGCTCGAATGGGAGGACGTGGAGCGCTCCTCGCTGAGCACGACATTGCCGGGAGTAGGGAGCCATGGGTGAGCGCAGCCACACCGCGGGCGCCGCAGACGCGGGCATGCGATTGGGGTTGCGCGTTCCGGGGAGGAGCTCGGACCCGCGCCGCATTCCGGGTGGCCATCGACAGCGACTCGACGCCGTCGCCGTTTGGGGAGCCAGCATCACGAGGCGGGAGATTGCCCAGGGGGGTGACGCCATGGTTCATCCGAATCAGGACAAACGCGCCGCCGCGTGCGAGCGCTTGTTTTGCCCGACGCTGGTTCGTGCCGTTCTGCGCTGGCTGAAGAGGCTGGGGATCCCACGGTGCCATCGCGGCGATGTTGCGGGCGAAGTCTGGGTCAACGCCTGGGAGAGCTGGCCCAGGTTCGATCCGAAGCGCAGCAGGCCGGAACGCTGGTTGAACGCGATCGCCGTACACGTTGCCTCGCACTACCACGGGCGCGCGCAGCACCGCAGGGAAGAGCTGGTCGCTTCGATCGATGTGCTCGACTCGACACCGGACGCTGCTGCGGCGATGGAGTACAACAACAGGAGGGCCGGCACCGTCGACGCAGTGAACAAGCTCGATCCGGAGCTGCGCTTGGTTCTTGTGGCACACGACCTGGACGGAGTCTCGATGGCCCAGATAGCGCAAGACGCGGGAGTACCTCTCTCTACGCTGTACAAGCGACGCATAAAGGCCATCGGCGCGCTGCGGGACATGATTGGACTTCGACCGCCAGCGCGTCCAGCGAGAGCGGCTCGACAAGTCCTGCGTGCTTCTGCTTGACGGCTCGCCAAGCCCCAGGCACATCGCCTGGACCCGCGTTGGGTTCATGGCTTCCGAGAGGGTGCGATCCGTCGTCTCGCCCCCGCAGAATCCCGAGGAAAGCGATGGCTCGCGACGGTTCGGCACCGCAAATGCGTCGTTGGGCGGCCCGACACAGGGGGCAGCGACGCTGCGTTCGAAGGGCGTGCCGCTACGCGCGAAGCGAGGGCGACTCCCGGTCGTCCTCGTCCTCAGCGGGCTCGTCGTCTCCCGAGTCGCCCTCCTCCTCCTCCGGCACGCTGTCCTCCGACTCGCCTTCCTCCGAGGCGTCGCCTTCCTCCGCGTCGGCGTCGGCCTCGTCCTCTGCTCCGGCGGACGCGCCGCGGGAGACGGGGAACGGCGCATAGTCCTTCACCTTGTCGGTGCCGGCGTACCAGTACTCCGCGGCGGCGCGCAGCCTTCGCTCGGCGTTCACGACGAGCGTGTACGCGGCGTCGCGGAGCTTGCGCGAGCGCACCGCATCGAGCGAGAGCGTCTTGTCGGCGAGCATGCGCGCGAGCAGCGGCGAGAGCTCGCGGAGGCGGGCCTCGGCGGCGGCCTCGCCGCGCGGCGCCGTTTGAATGGCCTCCGCGTGCTCGGAGCAGAGCAAGAGGAGGTCGGAGACGTCCTGGACCAGATCCGCGTCGCCGCTGCCCGCGCGGATCGCCGCGAGCCGCTTTTGCCCCTCCGGGCTCTTCTTGAAGCGGAGATCGAAGAAGCGGAGGAGCGCTTGCCGGTGCTGGGCGGCCTCGGTGGCCGGCTTCTCGAAGGCCGCGGCGGCCCGCTCCTGGCGCTGCTGCGCCGCTTGCCAGCGCGACTGCATGACGCGCAAGAGCTCGATCTTGTCGCGGAGCGCGTGGATCTCCTCGCGCGTGAGCCGGGGCTCGTCCTCGGCGAACGGGGTGCGGACGAGATCCGCCGCGTCACGCTCGGCGGCGAGCTGAATACGGCTCGACCAGATGACGCGTCGAGCGAGCTTGCCAGGGAAATGCAGGGTGTTGTCGCCGAGCGCCTCGGCCTCTCGTAGCAGCTCGGCCTCTCGCGCGGGGCTCAGCGTGTACGCTGCCGCTCCGCCGGACGAGAGCGCCGCGCCCTGCGCGTCGCTCGAAGCGCGCTTCTTCTGGGCTTTCCTGGGCCTGGATGATGCGGCATTGGGTGCTTTCTGCGCCATGGGACGATACTCCTCCTTGCTGGGGGTCAGCGCCCCTCCGAATGGGGGGGCCGGATCGTCTGAGGCTAACGGCAGGGAAAGGCATTGGCCATAGGAGAAATCGCGGCGCTCACGTCGCACGGGGAATTACCTCGTCAGCGGATTGGGGCAGGCTATGGCTCGCAGCGCGAATGCAGGGGCGTGCCGACCGCCCGAACGCCGCGCGCCGCGGACCGCGGACCGCGGCGCGGCGAACGGTCAGAAAGGACGGAATTGTTGCACAGGGCACATTTCGGCATGCGCAGGAGGCGAAATTGTTGAATAGGACACAAAATGGCCTGCGCAGGAGGACGACGGACCCGCGCAGGAGGGTGCCAGGGCCGCGCAGGAGGGTGCCAGGATCGTGCAGCAGGGTCGGCGGCGGTGCGCAGGCGTCGAACGATGGTTGCGCAGGACACAAAAAGGGGTGCGCAGGAGGGCGCTGGAGCGGCGCAGGAGCCGCGTGAGTGTAACAAAGGACACGTACGGGGGTACGCAGGAGGGGAGCGAAGGGTGCGTAGCAGGGCGTCGGGGCTGCGCAGCAGGGTCGGCGGGGGTGCGCGGCAGAGGCGCCGGGACTGTACGAGCGGAGCCCTGGTAACAGTTCTGACCGGGAGCCGGGGTGACACTTCCTTGAGCTACAGGCCCCTGCTCCGGGAGGACTGGAAACAGGGGCCGGATCCTCGTCGACGCGACACGCTCACCGCGCTCTCTCGGGCCGCCAGGATCTATACACGAACCGCTTCCCGCGGTCTCGGTACACGCGAGCCTCTCCTCACGTTCCGGCGTGAGTGCGCGCAGGTCACCGTGCCTTGGCGAGCTGCAGCTCCTTGTTCCTCAAGGTGACCTGCGCGAGCAGAACCGGCCCGTAGTACAGCTCCCAGACGTCGTCGGCGATCGGAAGCAGCTCCACGGGTTCGTTGGCGATCCGCTTGGAGACGAAGGTGCTCGCGCCACCGAGCTGCAGCCGTCCCATGTCCCCCACGCGTCACACGGCCATCGTGTCCGGATACGAGCAAGTACCGCGAGGCCTGGTCACGTCAGCGGGTGGCACCGGGTCTTGTCGCCAAGCGCAAAGTGCCCCTTGAAATCGACGCATCATGTGTCATTCGGCTGCTCCGCTGGAGCCAGCGTCGACGGCATCGCTGACGTTGGCATCACCACGCGGCGCCGCCGGGGCCGGATCAGCCCGTGTTTCTTGAGCAGCTCGCCGATGGTGCTCGTCGCCGGCAGCCCCTCAAGGCCCATGCTCTCCAGGCTCCCGGTCCGTCCGGGTGCTACCCAGGCTCCCGGTCTGAACCAGAGGGCTCCCGACGGCGCGCTGGCCCGCGAGCTGGCCGCGATGGGGCTGCTCTGCGTCAGCGCGCGCGCCGGTAGTGCATCGCGACCGCGCCGCGTCGGAGCGGCTTCGTCGAGACCAGCTCGAGCCGTCGCGTGCTGGGCAGCCCGCTCTGGTACAGGGTCGGACCGTGGCCGGCGATCCTGGGGTGGACGAGGAACTTGTATTCGTCGATCAGATCCAGCCGGTCGAGCTCGGTCGCGAGCTTGCCGCTCCCGAGGAGCACGCCGGCCGGGGTCGCGTCCTTGAGCTTCTGCACGCCCGTGCGCAGGTCGCCGGCGATGTGGTGGCTGTTGGTCCACGGGAAGTCCTTTCGCGTCGACGACACCACGTACTTCGGCTTGGCCTCCAGCTTGACCGCCCACGCGCGCATCGCCGGCGGCGCCTCCTCGTCGCCGCGGGCGACCGCCGGCCAGTAGCTCTCCATCATCTCGTAGGTGACGCGGCCCCACAGCATCGCCCCGCCCTCGTCCATGAGGCGGGTGAAGAAGGCGTGTGTCTCGTCGTCGGCGATTCCCTCCTGGTGGTCGACGCAGCCGTCCAGGGTGACGTTGATGCTGAAGGTCAAGAGCCCCATGCGGCGAGTCTAACACTCCTGGCGATGGAACGGCAGGCCGTCGCAGAGCTTGTCGCTGAGGAGGTGCGCCAGCAGCGAAGGTGTCGCGAGCGCGCGCGGCAGGGCGAGCGCGCAGGACGCGCCGCGAGCCGGTGATCCGAGCCAGATCCAGGTACTTCAGCCGCCCCTCGACGACGCGGCGCAGATCCCTCTCGGAGGCATTGTTGTGGATGGGGATCTCCCCGTTGGAAGGGAACTCGCAGAGCGCGGCCCTCTGGTTGTGCAGATAGACCAGCCCTTCGCGCAACGGCGAATGCTCCGGGACGACCTGCCGCTGCGCCTCGACCCGGGCGAAGAGCTCGTCAATCAGCGGTGCGGACGCGCGCTGCCGGATCTCGAGGCGCTCGTCGGGGCTGCACAGGGCGCATTCCTCCTCGACCCGGAAGAGCGCCTGGAGGGTCTGGAGCGCGAACGCCGCCTCCTTGCCCGCCCCGGCCACACTCGTACTGCCAGCGTGTCATGTTGCCGCGGCCGATGCGGGCCTCAGCGCGCAGCACCGGACCGGCTGCGCACGCGCGGGCGCCCGTCCCGGAGAGGCTCAGGCGCTCACGACGGTCGCTCGTCCCGAGGCACGATGAGCCTCTCCCTCAGCTCATCTCCAGGAACAGCCGATCCGGGTCCTCCAGGTACCCGATGATCTCGTACGCGAACGCCGCCCCCACGTGGCCGTCGATGATCCGGTGATCGAACGACAGCGACAGCAGCATCACGTCGCCGATCACGATCTGCCCGTCGCGGACCACCGGCTTCTGCTTCATCTGGTGGATCCCCAGGATCGCGACCTCGGGGAAATTCAGGATCGGCGTCGCGAACAACCCCCCTTGCTGGCCGAGCGACGTGATCGTGAACGTCGAGCCGCCGAGATCCTCCGGCTTCACCCGACCGGACTTCGTGTCCTCGCCGAGCCGCGCGATCTCCCGCGCGATGTCGAGCACGCTCCGCCGATCCGCGTCGCGCACGACCGGCACGATGAGGCCGGCCTCCGTCGCGGAGGCGATGCCGATATGATAGCTCCTCTTGACGACGATCTCCTGCGTGGCCTCGTCGAAGGTGCTGTTCAGCATCGGGTGCTTCTTGAGCGCCGCGACCGCGGCCTTCACGAAGAAGGGGAGGAACGTCAGCTTGACCCCCGCCTGCTCGGCCAGGGGGCGCAGGCGCGCGCGGCGCTCCTTCAGCGCGGAGACGTCGCACTCCTCGACGAAGGTGAAGTGCGCCGCCGTGTGCTTCGACCGCGACATCCCCTCGAAGATCCGCTTGCGCACGCCGCGGAGCGGGATGCGCTCGTCGCCCGGCGCCCCGGGCAACCCGCGCTCGCGCTCCCCCTCGCGCCCGGCCGCCGCGCGCCCGGGGCCCTCGGGAAGCAGCTCGGGGGCCGCGCCCGCGGCGCGATCCGCCGCGCCCGTCACGCGCTCCGCCCCGCCCTCCACGCGGTCTGCCCCGCCCGCCACGCCGGCCGCCGGCGCGCGCCCCGGCGCCGCCTCGGCCCTCACGGAGGCCGGCTCGGGCGCCTCCAGCGCGCGCACGTCGTCCTTCGTCACGCGGCCGCCCGGGCCGGTCGGCGGCACGCGCCGCAGGTCGACCCCGAGGTCGCGCGCCAGCTTGCGCGTCGCCGGCGTCGCGAGCGGCTTCTCGTTGAAGTACGCCGCCGCGCCGCCGCGCAGGCCGCCGTTCATCCACGCGGCCGGCGCCGGCGCCGCCAGGTTCATCCCCGGCAGGTCCTCCCGGAGGTCGCCGACCGCCGTCGCCGCCGGCTCCGCCGCGCCGGCCGCCTTCGCCGCGGCGCTCCGCATCCCTGTCCCCGTCGCCGGGGCCCCCGTCGCCGCCGCCCCCGCGGCCGTCGCCGGCGCCCCCGCGGCCGTCGCCGCCGCCCCCGCGGCCGCCGCCCCCGCGGCCGTCGCCGGCGCCCCCGCGGCCGCCCCCGCAGGCCGGTCGTCGAGATCGAACACCACGAGCACCGAGTGGACCGGGACCACCCCGCCCACCTCGCCCCTCGTCTCGACGACGCGGCCCGCGCGCGGCGACGTGATCGTCACCGTCGCCTTGTCGGTCATCACCTCGACCATCGGCTGGTCCTCGGCGACCAGGTCGCCCGGCGATACCAGCCAGCTCACGATCTCCCCCTCCGTGACGCCCTCGCCGATGTCCGGAAGCCTGAACTCGTACTTGCCCATCTCGTCAGTACCTCGCCGTCTCGAGGATCGCCGGAAGGATACGATGCGAGAGCGGGAGGTACTCGTTCTCGAGCGTGTAGGGGAACGGGGTGTCGAAGCCGGTGACCCGCACCGGCGGCGCCTCCAGGTGCAGGAACGCCTTCTCGTTCACCAGCGTGACGAGCTCGGCCCCGAGGCCGCACGTCCTCGGCGCCTCGTGCACCACGATGAACCGGCCGGTCCGCTTCACCGACTCGATGACCGTCTCGATGTCGAGCGGCCACAGCGTCCGCAGATCGATGACCTCGCACTCGATGCCCTGCGCGGCCGCCTGGTTCGCCGCGTCGAGCGCCTCGTAGAGCATCGCCCCCCAGACGACGAGCGTCACGTGCCAGCCCGGACGGACGACCTTCGCCTTGCCGAGCGGGACCGTGAACTCGCCCTCCGGGACGTCGCCCTTCGCCGCGCGGTAGATGCGCTTCGGCTCGAAGAAGAGCACCGGATCCGGGTCCCGGATCGACGAGAGGAGCAGCCCCTTCGCGTCCGCCGGGTTCGACGGGCACACCACCTTGAGGCCCGCCACGTGGATGAACTGCGACTCGGGCGACTGCGAGTGGTAGTGGCCGCCGCGGATGCCGCCGCCCACCGGCGTGCGGATGACGAGCTTCGACGGGTACTCGCCGCCGGAGCGGTAACGGTACTTCGCCAGCTCCGACACGATCTGGTCGTACGCGGGATAGATGAAATCCGCGAACTGGATCTCCGGGATCGGCACGAGCCCGTAGAGCGCCATGCCGATCGCCGTCCCGACGATCCCGGCCTCCGAGAGCGGCGTGTCGATCACGCGGTCGTCCCCGAACTCGTCGAACAGGCCCTGGGTCACGCGGAACACGCCGCCGACCTTGCCGACATCCTCGCCGAGCACGACGACCCGCGCGTCCCGCCGCATCTCGTGGCGTAGCGCGTCGTTGATCGCCTGGACCATGTTCATCTGAGGCATGCTCTTCGTCTCCGTCTCTCGGCCAGGGGTGGAAGCGCACACAGCACGGGCGCCCCCGCTCCCCTGGGCACCCCCATCGCTCGCGGGCGGCGGCGCCACCCCGGCCGCTCCGACGCCGCCCGGCGCGCCGCCCCGAAGGCGGCGACGCCCCCCACACGCCGCGCCCGCGCGCGGCGCTAGTGGCCGCCGTGGCCCCTCGGCCGCGGCCCCGCCTTGAGCTGCTCCCGCTGCTCGACGAGGTGCCACGGCGGCTCCGCGTAGACATCCTCGAACATCGAGTCGAGCGGCGGCGGCGGCGTCTTCTCCGCGACCGCGACGCACGCCTTCACCTCCGCGTCGACCGCGGCCTCGATCTCGCGATCCTGCGCCTCGGTCCAGCCCGCGGCGCGCTCCAGGTGCCGCCGCAGCCGCTCTATCGGATCGAGCCGCCGCCACGGCTCGAGCCACGCGTCCGGGCGGTACGCCTTGGGATCGTCGCTCGTCGAGTGGCCCGACAGGCGGTACGTCATCGCCTCGATGAGCGTCGCCCCCTCGCCCCGCGCGGCGCGCTCCACCGCGTCGCGCGTCACCTTCACCACGGCGAACAGGTCGTTGCCGTCCACCCGCACCCCGGGCACGCCGTACGCGACGCCCTTGCACGCGAACGTGGGGCTCGCGGTCTGCCGCTCGGTCGGCACGCTGATCGCCCAGCCGTTGTTGCGGCAGAAGAAGACGACCGGCGCCTTGTACACGCCCGCGAAGTTCAGGCCGCTGTGGAAATCCGACGAGCTCGTCGCGCCGTCGCCGAAGTAGACCAGCGTGGCGAGGTCGTCGCGCTTGAGCTTCGCGGCCCACGCGAACCCCACGGCCTGCGTGATCTGCGTGCCGATGGGCGAGCTCACCGACCCGAAGCGCCCCGCGCGGTAGGTGTAGTGGTCCGGCATCTGCCGCCCCTTCACCGTGTCGTTCGCGTTTCCGAACATGTTGTCGATGTACCGCTGGAGCGGCAGCCCTCGCCAGAGCGCGGCCCCGAACTCGCGGTAGCACGGGAAGAGCCAGTCCTGCGGCCGCATCGCCGAGGCGCTGCCGAGGACCGCCGCCTCCTCGCCGAGCGAGCCGATGTGGAACCCGATGCGCCCCTGCCGCTGCAGCGCCACGAGGCGCTCGTCGAGCTGGCGGACGCGCAGCATCGCCTTGTAGAGGGTGATCACCTCCGACGGGGGGAGCTTCGGATCGTGCGCGGGATCGAGCGAGCCGTCGTCGCGCAGGACCTTGATGACGTCGTCGGCGCACGTGTCGAGCGGGTGCCGGGCGACGGCGGCCTGCGGCTCCAGGCTGGCCCCTGAGGCGGTCGGCGGGCGGTCGGTGGAGTACGTCGCGGTGCTCATCGGCTCGCGGGACACTAATCAAAGGCGCTGCCCGAGACCAGTGCCGAGACGCGGAGGTCGCTCATTCGCTCCCCGCATGACGTCGACCCGTCGCAGCGCGCGGCGCCGCTCGCCCGGCGCGCCGCGGCGAGTCATCGCGCCCCGTCGAGGGGGGCCGCGCGCCTCGTCGCGCGTGGCCGCGCGCCGCGGGGCAGACGTCCAGGCTATCCCTTCGCCAGCTCGGCCGCCTGCGCGATCGCGTCGTCGACCGCGGCCGCGTCGAGCTTGAACCCGCGCGCGAGCTGCTCCAGCACGCCGCGCTCCCGCTCGCCCACGCCGTCGATGGCGTGCGCCATGAACGCCGCCACGCGGAGCACCTCGCGCTGGTGCTCGGTCCGCGCGATCGTGCGGGCGACCATGCCGACGCGCTTCTCCATCCCGTCGTCGGCGAGCATCTCGCGCAGGTCGGCGAGGAGCGCCTCGAGCTGCTTCTCGTGGACGAGCTCATGGCAGGCGCTCACGACGGCGGCCTGGAAGCGCCTGCGCTCCGCATCGCCGAGGCCGCCGCCGGCGTTCGCGACGAGGAACGCGGCCTCGATGATCGACTCGAACAGCGCCACGGCGGCGGGGTCGAAGCCGGTGGGCATCGTGATGTCCTCGATCGGCGGACGCGCGCTGTACGCCCTCGCCGCCTGGGTGAGGATCGAGGCCACATGGGTGCGGGACGCGTCCGCGCCGGAGCGCGGGGCGCCGGGAGCGACGCCGCCGGGACGCCTGTCGATGGGAGCGGGCATCGTGCTGTCTGACCCTCCTAAACCGTGGCCACGCTCGGCCAGCCGCCGGGAAGCGTCAAGGCGCTTGCATCCACGCGCACGGCGCCCCGCCCGGATCGTCCCCCCCGGCCGCTCCGCAACGCAGCGATTTCGTTCATCATCGCGCTAGCGGCGGACGAGGGAGGAGGCCGGTACGAGGCGGGCGGCGCCCGCCGGCGCCGCGGACGGCGAGGCCTCGGCCGGGTCGAGCTCGGCGGCGATGCGGGCGGCCTCGCGCCGGGCCACGGCGAGGCGCTCCTCGAGGAGCGCCTCGATGCGCGCCGCGGCCGCGTCGCCCGCCGGGGCGGAGGCGGGCTGCTGGGCCGCGCCGTCGCTCCGGTCGATCAGGCTGCGGACGAAGACCTCGGCCGCCTTGTAGCTCGAGCGCACGAGCGGCGCGCTCGCGGCGTAGAGGAAGCCCATCTCGAGCGCCGCCCGCTCGAACGCGGCGAACGCCTCGGGCTCGACGAAGCGCTGCACGGGCGCGTGCTTCGGCGTCGGGCGGAGGTACTGGCCGAGGGTCACGATGTCCACCCCGGCCGCGCGCAGGTCGCGCAGCGCCTCCAGCACCTCGTCGTCGGTCTCGCCGATGCCGACCATGATCGAGCTCTTGGTGAGCCGCCGCGGCGCCGGCGCGCCGCGCTCCGCCGCGTCCGCGGCGAGGCGCCGCTGCCGCTCCTTCGCGCGCCCCAGCACGGCGAGCGACTGATCGTAGCTCGACCGGACGTCGCGGATGGCGCGGGTGAGGCGGCGGACGACCTCGACGTTGTGGGCGAACACGTCGGGCCCGGCGTCGACCACGGCGTCGACGGCGCTCATGTGCCCCTGGAAATCGCCGACCAGGGTCTCGATGAGCAGGTCGGGGCGGAGCGCGTGCAGGCGGTGGACCGTGCGGGCGACGTGATCGGCGCCGCCGTCGAGCAGGTCGTCGCGGTTGACCATGGTCATCACGACGTACTGGAGCTCGAGCCGGGCGATGGCGCGGGCCACGTGCTCCGGCTCGCGGACGTCGACCGCGCCGCGCGGGTCGCCGGTCGTGACCGCGCAGAAGCGGCAGCCGCGCGTGCACACGTCGCCGAGGAGCATCACGGTCGCGGTCCCCTCGCGCCAGCACTCGCCGACGTTCGGGCAGCGCGCCTCCTCGCAGACCGTGTGGAGATCGAGCTTGCGGAACGTCTCCTTGAGGTGGTGGTAGGTGTCGCCGCCGGGGACGCGGACCTTGAGCCACTCGGGCTTGGGCGAGTGCTGCGCCATCGCGCCTGTCCTTAGCTCATGCGGCGCCTAGGCGGAAGGCGGGACGGAGCGGCAGATCTCGCGCGGCGACAGCTTGCCGCGCTCCGTGAAGACGGCGGTGACGAGCTCGGCGGGGGTCACGTCGAAGGCCGGGTGGCGGGCGGGCACCCCGGCGGGGAGGATGCGGCGGCCGCCCACGACCGCGACCTCGTCGCTGCTCCGCTCCTCGATCGGGATCGAGGCGCCGCTCTCGGTCGCGAGATCGATCGTGCTCCACGGGGCGGCCACGTAGAACGGGACGCCGTGGTGGCGCGCCAGGCAGGCGAGGCCGTAGGTGCCGATCTTGTTCGCGACGTCGCCGTTCCGCGCGATGCGGTCGGCGCCGACGACGACGGCGCCGATCTCGCCCTTCTGCATGAACCACGCGGCCATCGAGTCGGAGATCACCTCGACGGGCACGCCGTCGCGCTGGAGCTCCCACGCCGTCAGGCGGGCGCCCTGCAGGTACGGGCGGGTCTCGCACGCGAGCACGTGGAGCGACTTGCCCTCGTCGATGGCGGCGCGGATGACGCCGAGCGCCGTGCCGTAGCCGCCGGTCGCGAGCGCGCCGGCGTTGCAGTGGGTGAGGATCGTGCCCGACTCGGGCAGGCGGGCCGCGCCGGTGCGGCCCATCTGGCGGCAGGCGGCGACGTCCTCGCGGTGGATGGCGCGCGCGAGCTCGGCGAGGTCGCGCGCGCGCTCCTCGCCGCGCCGGGCGGCGTGCTCCAGGGCCGTGGCGACCGCGCGCCGCACCGCCCACCCGAGGTTCACGGCGGTGGGCCGGGCGCTGGCGAGGTGCTCCGCCGCGGCCCGGAGGGCGGCGACGTACTCGGCGGCGCCCTCGTTCCGGGCGGCGCGCGCGGCGAGCGCCATCCCGTACGCGGCGGCGATGCCGATCGCGGGGGCGCCGCGGATCACCATCGCGCGGATCGCCTCGGCGACGCCGGCGACGTCGGTCACGGTGACGTAGCGCTCGCGCTCGGGCAGATCGCGCTGATCGAGGAGGAACACGCGGTCGTCGCCCTGCGCGAGCTCGACGGCGGAGTACTCGGCGCCGGACAGCGCGGCGGCCGGCGCCCAGGGGGGCAGGGGGCGCGCGCCGTCGCCGCGCGCCTGGGCGCCGTCGCCGCGCTCTCCGGCGCCGTCGCCGCGCGCCTGGGCGCCGTCGCCCGCCTGGGATCTCGGTTCTGCATCGGAGCTCGTGCTCATTCAGCGCCTCCCGTTCGAGCGCGAGGGTGCTCCCTCGGCCCCTGCGTCCGCCGTCGACCCCTCGCCGCTCGCGGCGAGGCGGCCGCGGATCTCCTCGGCGACGGTCGCGAAATCCTCGGCCGCGTCGGCCTTCCGGTCCGCGAGGTAGGCGCGGAGCGCGTGCGCGGCGAGCAGCGCCAGGCTGGCGTTGATCCCGCGCGACGTGAGCGCGGCGATGACGTCGCCGTTCTTGAGCAGCGCCTCCAGGTCGTCGAAGACCGCGGCGATCTCGGGCCCGGGATCGATGCCGCCGACCGCGCCGGGGCGCGCCTTCTCGTCGTCGCCGCTCACGTCCTCAGCCTCACTTCCTGGTCGTCGTCGCCGTGGGGATCGCGGAGAAGGGGAAGTGCGGCGGCTCGACGCCCGGCACGCACTGGTACCTGGAGAAGTCGGTGACGCCCTCCTCGCGGAGCAGCGCCTCGTCGATCCACGCCTTGCCGCGCCGGGCCGACGGCTCGCGCGAGAGCAGCGCGAGCGTCGCGTCGGCGAGGATGTCCGCCTTGCGCCAGAGCTCCGGGCCGCCGAGGCCGAAATTGAGGGTCGCGTAGCTCTCGATGGCCGTGGCGGGCCAGAGGGCGTGGGCCGTGACGTTGTGGTCCGCGTACTCCTCGGCGATGGCGTGGGCGATCATGGTCATGCCGAACTTCGAGACCGCGTAGGCGCCGTGGTGGGCGCAGGCCGAGGCGTCGACGGGGGGCGACATCATGAGGATGTGGCCGTACTTCTGCGCGATCATGTGGGGGAGGACGGCCTGCGACAGGGCGAACGACGCGCGCACGTTGATGCCCATGATGAGGTCGAACTTCTTCATGGGCGTGTCGAGGACGTCGGCCCACCAGAGCGCGCCGGCGTTGTTGATGAGCGCGTCGACGCGCCCGAAGCGCTCGACGGCGGCGGCGACGGCGCCCCTGCACGCCTCGTCGTCGCGCACGTCGAGCTTGACGGGCAGCGCGCGCCGCCCGAGCGCCTCGACCTCGCGGGCGACGTCGTGGATGGTGCCCGGGAGGCGCGGGTTCTCGGCGACCTCCGTCTTGGCGGCGACGACGATATCGGCCCCTTCGCGCGCGCAGGCGAGGGCGATGGCCCGGCCGATCCCGCGGGACGCTCCGGTGATGAAGACAACGCGGTCCTTGAGGCGCATGGATGGCGGTCATAGCACAGGCGCCGGCGCGGGGGCGATCCTCGCGGCCCACGGTCCGGTCGCCGTCGCGGGGTCGCGCCGTCGTCTGGCTGCTTCGGGTCGCGTCGGGTCGCGTCGGGTCGCGTCGGGTCGCGTGATTGCGCGGCCATGGCGCCTGGGGAGGCTCTGCCGTGGACGTGAGCGAGCGGGCGGCCGCGCCGGGCGGCCTGCGCCGGCTAGGCCGTACGGGACGACCGCGATCGCGCCGGCGCGGATGGATCGCGGGCCGCGGTCTCCTCCGGACGCACGGATACCCACCCTTCGGCTCAACGGAGATGAGGTGTCCCCCTGGCGCCTTGTTGAATACCGATCTTCGCTGGAGAAATGCTGTATCGTCGAGTCCTGTGCATATCGGTTCCACGGCTTCTGAAAAGATCCATGGATGAGGCGGCAAATCATGCGCGCTCGCGTCATTCGCCGCTGGACATGCTGGCGGTCAGGTGACACCGTGCTGTGAGCGAATCGAAGGGAGGCGTTGCGCGGCGCTGCCTTGCGCTGGGCGTCACTCCGCCCCCTGAACAACGCTGTTTTCGGGGGCCTGTCGAGGCGCCGTGAGCCCCGGTGTGTCCGCCGGCGCGAGCCGCGGCGTCGCGCGGGCCGCGCTTGAACAGGCTTGTACATAAGGAGCATGTCTATGAGTGCCGTGCATAGGACGCTCGTCCTCGCCCTCCTCGCCGGTGGTTCTTTCATCGGCTGCCTTGGATCGACCGACGTCGAGCCCCTCGACGAGGAGCTCTCCGACGAGCAGGGCGGAGCGCTGGAGTCCTCGATCTGCGACACCGCCTGGGAGGGCTCGTCGATCACGCTCGCGTGTCCTGCCGGACACGTCATCTCGGCCATCGAGTTCGCGAGCTACGGCCGGCCGAGCGGGGTCTGCGGTAGCTTCAGGGCCGGCTCGTGCAACGCGTCCTCGTCGAAGTCGGTGGTGGAGCGCGCCTGTCTCGGACAGGCGAGCTGCACCGTGAGGGCGAGCGACGCGACGTTCGGGAGCGACCCGTGCAGGCGGAGCTGGAAGCAGCTTTACGCGCAGGCGCGGTGCACCCCTCTGAGCCCGGACGGCGGCGAGGGCGGCGGCGGGGAAGGCGGCAGCGGCGGCCAGAGCGGCGGCGGCGAGGTCTGCGGCAATGGCGTGTGCGGCGGGGGCGAGGACTGCTCGAGCTGCGCGAGCGACTGCGGCGCGTGCCCGGCGTGCGACGGCGCCGCGCCCGACACGACGTCGCTCGACGCCGAGGAGCAGGCGTTCCTCGGCATCATCAACCAGTACCGCGCGCAGAACGGGCTCGGGGCGCTCTCGGCCTGCACCTCGATGAACCGCGCGGCCCAGGGGCACAGCGAGGACATGCGGGATCAGAACTACTTCTCGCACTCGAGCCTCGACGGCCGGTCGCCCTGGGATCGCGCGTGCAACGCGTGTTATGAGCTCGGCTGTGGGCCGAAGACCGCCATGGCCGAGAACATCGCGGCCGGCAACTCGGGGGCGCAGGCGACGTTCGACCAGTGGAAGAACTCGCCCGGTCACAACACGAACATGCTCGGGTCCAGCTTCAAGGTCATCGGCATCGGGCGGGCGACCGGGGGAGGGACGTACCGGTCCTACTGGACCACGGTGTTCGGCGGCAGCGCGGAGGAGAGCTGCAACTAGAGCACCGACGAGGAGGCAGCCCTCGGCGCGGCCCGGTCGACCTTGTGGGCGAAGCGCCCACGTGACCCCCTCGCCGAGGGCCGCGCGCGACCTCGAGCGAACGCGTCTTCTCCGGTCACATTTCAGCGGGCCGCCTTGTCCTTGGAGCGGACCCTACCCGGAGAGGACATGAAGACACTGCTCAGGATCGACGCAAGCGTCCGTACACAGGGATCGACCTCGCGGGCGCTGGCGGACTACTTCCAGTCACGCTGGACAGGAGCGAATCCCGGCGGTCGCGTCGTCGTCCGCGACCTCGCCCGGCACCCGGTGCCGCACCTCGATGCCGCCACCCTCGCCGCGTTCTTCGCCCCCCCGCCGCCCGGCGGGGGGGCGCCGCCCGAGGGCCTCACGTTGTCCGACGCTTTGATCGCCGAGCTGAGCTCGGCCGATCACCTGCTGATCAGCAGCCCGCTGTACAATCTCTCGCTCCCATCCACCCTCAAGGCCTACCTCGATCACGTGGTCCGCACCGACCGCACGTTCATCATGAAGGAAGGGCGCTGCATGGGCCTCCTCACCAGCACGTCGGCCACCGTCGTGACGACGCGCGGCGGCACCGCCTCTCCCGTCGTGGAGGACGATTTTCAGATCGGGTATCTCCGGGCCATCCTGGCGTTCATCGGCATCGTGAAGGTCGATTCGATCGCGGTGGACGGGATGCGCGGAGACGAGGCCTCTCGGTCGCCTCGCATCGCGCGTGCGCGCGCCCAGATCGACCGTCTCTTCCTTGCCCTTGCCTCACCGGACGAGCCGGCGCGAGCCGACGCTTTGCCCGGCTGATGCCCAGCGCCCGCGAGCGAAGGTCATGGACCAGCGAACGCATCTCTTCGAGAGCCACCGCCCCCTCCTCGAGGGCCTCGCCTACCGGATGCTCGGCACGCGCGCCGACGCCCTCGATATCGTGCAGGAGACGTTTATCAAATGGAACCAGGCCGACATCGGGCAGGTCCGCGATGCTCGCGCGTGGCTCGTCACCGTGTGCAGCCGCATCGCGCTGAACGCCTTGCAGTCGGCTCGCTCCCGGCGGGAGACGTACGTCGGCACATGGCTGCCGGAGCCGCTCCTGGACGAGGGCGCGCGGAGCCCCGACGAGGAGCCGCAGGTCGACGAGACCGTCTCCGTCGCGTTGATGCTCGCCCTCGAGCGGCTGACGCCGACCGAACGCGCGGCCTTCCTGCTGCACGACGTGTTCGGTCACAGCTTCGACGAGATCTCTGCCGTGCTCGGCAAGCAGAGCGCCGCGTGCCGGAAGCTCGCCTCCCGCGCCCGCACGCGCGTCCGCAACGCGCGGCCGAAGTTCCCGGCGTCGTCCGCCGAACACCAGCGCCTCTTGACCGCGTTCCTGAGCGCCGCCCGCGCCGGCGAGCTCGACGAGCTCCGCAGCCTGCTCGCGGAGAGCGTGGAGCTCCATGCGGACGGGGGCGGCAAGGCCCGGACCGTGACCGAGGTGCTCCGCGGCGTGGACGCCGTGAGCGCCTTCTTCGTCCGGATCTGGAGCACCAAGGCAGCTTCCGGTGCTCCCTACCGCTTCGTGCTGCGGTGGTTCAACGGCTCCCCTGGTCTCCTCGTCTACGGTGAAGCTCGCCTCGTGGTCGCCCTCACCGTGAGCGTCGACGCCGGCGTGATCCGAGGCATCTACGCCCACCGCAACCCGGAAAAGCTCGCGGCGCTCGACTCCTGTCCGACGAGTTGACGCCCCCCTCCCGCCGAGTGTCGTACCGCACTTGTCGCTGTGCGTCAGGGCGCCAGCCGGCCGAGCTGATGTGTGCCAGCCAGCTCTTCACACCCGCTCCACCTGCGGCCGAGCTGCGAGAGCGCTGGTGTGAAGCGAGGCAAGTGGCGCCTCACGTCATCGACGAATTTCCGTTGCAAAGATGAAATGATCCCCGTAGCGTTGTTGTTCGCGGGGTGCGCGAGCGTACCTGTCTCTGCCTCATCAGGTGATTGACGTCGAGCGGTTCGGGGGCTCGCGCGGTTCGGCGCACGGGAGGGTGAACGAGGCCTCCACGTGGTCTTCCCGGGGACCTGGCGGACGACACGAAGCGCACGTCGGCTCGACATCGGACATCGAGGGGGCTTCGACGGCGTGCCTGGTCATGCCCGACTTCATGGGGGTCAGGATGACATACGGGCTTTTCCTTGAACGATTCTCGTACCGGATGCGCCTGGTCGTGCCGAGCCTCTGATGCTGGACGCTGCCCCTGATCCCCCTGATGCGAGGCCTCGCCGGCGGCGCGCCGGCGTTCGCCTCGGCATCGGCGTCAAGCTCGCCGCGATGACGGTGGCTGTCCTCACGGCGGTCACGGTGCTTGTCGCCAGCAGGGTAATCCGGAATACAAGAGACGGCCTCGTGTCGGCAAAGGCGAGCGCCGCATCGATGATGGCGGATCTGCTCGCGGGGGTGTTGACGGCGCCGCTCGACTTCGGCGATCGGGAGTCCGCGCAGAGCGACCTCGAAGAGCTCAAGTCGAACCGCTCGCTCCTCGGCGCCGCCGCGTGGGACGCCGGCGCCGCCCCCGTCGCCATGGTCGGAGCGCTGCCGGAGGGCCTGTCGAGCTTCACCTCGCGGGGCGCCGAGGACCAGGTCCTCGAGGGCCAGATCCGCGTCGCTCGCCCGATCGTGCGCGACGACGGGCGGCGCCTCGGGACGCTCGTCCTCGTCTTCTCCCTGGACCAGGAGAACGCCGCGTTCGCCACGGCGCGTAACAACATCCTCGCCGCCGCGGGGCTCCTGGGGGCGCTGACGGTGTTCCTGCTCGTCGGGTTCGCTCGATGGCAGATCGTGCGCCCGCTCTCGCAGCTCGTCGATGCGGCGCGGCGTGTCGGCCAGGGGGACCGGGCCGTCCGGGTGGACGTCCGGACCGGCGACGAGCTCGGCCGGCTCGCCGACGGGTTCAACGCGATGAGCGCCGCCATCCTCGAGCGCGAGGAGCAGCTCCAGATGGCGACGAGGAGCCTCCGCGAGCTCTTCGACAACCTGCGTGAGGCGATCGTGGCGTTCGGCCCCGACGGCCGCCTGGGCAGCGAGGTGTCGAGGCAGGCGAGGCAGATCTTCGGTGGGCGCGCCGCGGCGGGCTGCCACGTCGCGGACCTCCTTTACAGCGGCGCGCCGCTCTGCGTCGAGAGCCAGGCGCTCCAGCGATGGGTCGATGTGGCGTTCGACGCGGAGATCGACGCCTTCGCGGAGGTCGCCGAGCTCGCGCCGCGGGAGGTGTGGTTCGAGCGGACGCCGGGCGAGCGCAGGTTCCTGCGGCTCGAGTTCTGCCCCGTGGTCTCCGGCGGGAAGATCGCGCGGATCATGCTGCTCGCGACCGACGAGACCGCGCTCCGGCGCCTCGAGGAGAGCGTGAGGACCAAGGACGAGGAGCACGCGCGCCAGATCGCGGCGATGCGCCGCCTCGTCGCCGGCGGCGGCCAGGTCTTCGTCCGCTTCATCGAGATCTCGCGCGACCGCGTGCTCCGGTGCGGCGAGATCCTGCAGGGCGGCGACCGGCTGAGCCCCGCGGACGTCGACGAGCTCCTGCAGACGCTGCACACCATGAAAGGGGAGGCCCGCTCGTTCGACCTCGATCGCCTGGCGGACGAGATCTTGACGCTCGAGGACGAGCTCTGCGCCGTCCAGGCGCGCGCGCGCTCGGAGAACGGGATCTCGATCGACGGGTGCTCGGCGTCCTGGCGCTCGCGGCTCCGGCGCGTCGAGGACGAGCTCACGCGCGCGCAGGAGACGTTCGTCGACGCGTCGCCCATCGGGCGGGCGATCCTCGACCAGATCACGGTCCGCCGGGCGGACGTCGCGCGCCTCGGCGAGCTCCTGGGCGGGCAGGGCGGGGAGGCGTCCGAGATCGTCCGCCGCCTCGCGGCGCGGCCGTTCGGCGAGGTGGTCGCGCCGCTCGTCGAGCGCGTCCCTCGCTGGGCGGAGAACGAGGGCAAGCGCGCGCGCCTCGAGATCGACGGCCGCGAGGTGCCCGTCCCGCCGGATCTCGCCCGGCTGCTCCCCGGCGTGATCGTCCACCTCCTGCGCAACGCGATCGCGCACGGCATCGAGCTCCCCGACGCGCGGAGCCGGGCGGGCAAGGGCGAGACCGGCGTGATCCGCGCCGTGTGCATCGACGACGCGCCGCTGCCCACGATCGTCGTCGAGGACGACGGCAAGGGCGTCGACTTCGACAGCCTCGCGGCGCGCGCGGGCGTGGATCCGTCGGATCTGCGCCGCGCGCGCGAGCTCCTGTTCGCGCCCGGCGTGAGCACGCAGGGCGACGTGAGCGATCTGGCCGGCCGCGGCGTCGGGCTCGCCGCCGTCCGGGCAGACCTCGCCTCGATCGGCTGGAGCATCGAGGTGGACGCGTCGCGCCGGAGCGGGGCGGCGTTCGTGATCCGATCGTGCAAGCAGGCGGAGCCCCTCAGGAAGGGAGAATGACCCATGGCCCAGGCCGGACGCATCCTCGTGGTGGACGACAGCGAGATCGTGCTGATGCGGATCCGCGTCGAGCTCTCCAGCGCAGGGTACGACGTCGTCACGACGACGCAGCTCGTCGGCACGGCGCGCCACCTGCGCGGCTGCGATCTCGTGATCATCGACCTGCACATGCCGGGCCTGGATGGCAGCCAGATCGTGAGCTCGCTCCGGTCCGCGGTGCCCGCGGGCGAGGCGCCGCCGCTCTTCTATCTCTACACCACCGACGCCGCGGCGGGGCGGCGGTACGCGGAGCTCGGCTTCGACGGCGTCTTCGGCAAGAAGGGCGACCTCCTCGCGCTCACCCCGCAGGTGCAGGCGGCGCTCCGCCTGCGCAAGCTCTCTCTCATGTCGCGGCCGAAGGAACGCGCGACGTGACGCTCCCCCGGCGCGCCTTCGTGCTCGGTCTGTTCGCCGCGGTCGCGAGCGCCCCGGGGGACACCCTGGCGGAGCCCGCGACGGCGCCGTTCGCCGTGCAAGCGGAGATCGTCACGCGCATCCTGCCCTATGACCGGGGCTTCTGGGACAAGGTGACGGGTCACGTCTCCATCGTGCTGCTCTCGAAGGCGGGCGACGCGGAGTCGGCGAGCGCCGCTCACCAGATGAGGAAGGCGTTGCTCGACATCGGCAAGGTGCGCGAGCGGCCGATCCTGGTGCTCGGCGCCGAGTACTCGACGCCGCTCGAGCTCACCGCGCTGTGCCGCGAGCGCGCGATCAACGTCGTTTATGTCTGTCCGGGCCTGGCGAGGGAGGTCGCCGCGATACGCGGCGCCCTCGCGGGCAGCGGCGTCCTGAGCGTCGCGGCCGTGGAGCCCTATGTCACGCAGGGGATCGTGCTCGGCGTCGACGTGGCGAACGGGAAGCCGCGCATGAGCATCAACCTCGCGCAGGCGCGCGCCCAGCGCGTCGATTTCCCTTCATCCATCCTCAAGCTGGCAAGGATCTATTGACGTGAGCTCGACCCGACTGGCTCTGCTCTGCGCAGCGTCGCTCGCGCTCTGGGTCTCCCCCTCGCGCGAGGCGCGGGCCGACGACGTCGGCGCGCTCCTCGAGATCCTGGAGGAGAGCGTCGTCTCCGGCGCCTCCCGCACCGCCGAGCGCGCGAGCGACGCGCCCGCCATGTCGTCGGTGGTGACGGGCGCGCAGCTCAAGCTCTTCGGCGTGCGGCGCCTCGACGAGGCGCTGAATTTCCTCGCGAGCGGCGCGTTCGCGCACACGCGCATGTCGGCGCCGGAGGTCGGCGCGCGCGGGGTCGCGCTGACCCGTGACGGGAACAGCCACGTGCTGGTCGTGCTCGACGGGATGGTCGTGAACGAGCAGGGCGGCGGGACCGTCTTCCTGCACGACATCCCGATCGACATCGTCGATCACATCGAGGTGATCCTGGGGCCGGGCTCGGTGCTCTACGGCGCGCAGGCGATGCTGGGGGTGATCAACGTCGTCACGAAGAGGGCCGCGGATCTCCCCGGCGTGCGCGCCGCCGTGACGCTCGGCGCGTCGCCGCCGCTCGACGCGTCAGGGGACATCATGGCGCCGGGCGGCCACGGCAGCCTGGGCCGGGACAACTCGGTCTCGCTGAGCTACGGGCGCCGCCTCACGCTGCTCGGGGAGCCCGGCGGCGCGGTCGCGGCCGTCGAGCTCGACGACTTCAAGGGGCCGCACATCCGCTTTCCGAAGCAGGAGATGGCCGCGGGCCCACACAGCGGACCGGCCGTGGATCTCGGCCCGCACGCCGAGCCGGGCACCTGGGGCGGTCCGGTGAAGGAGCAGTGGTTCCGGCGCAAGGTCGGCGGCTACGTGCGCCTCGACGCAGGCGATCTGAGCGCCGCCGCGCGGATGACGCACTCGGACTGGGCCGCTCCGCTCATGGACCTTCACGAGAACCGCGTGGGGGCCTATGACGACGCGCGCAACGTCAACACCCACGCGCTGGCGCTGGCGAGCCTGAGCTATCGCGCCCGCCTCGACGAGAGGATCGAGGGCGAGGCGCGCGGGTACTTCGGGTACAGCCGTCTCCTGCGCTCGCGTTACGTGGTGGGCCATGACGCGCCCGTGCCGGGGGTGCCGCTCGGATCGATCGATCCCGAGCAGTGCCCGGCCGGCCCCACCGGGCCGTGCCGGAAGGAGTCGTTGTTCCTCTCCCGCTGGGTCGGGCTGGAGCTCCAGGGGCGCTTCGACTGGCTGCGCGACGGGACCGTCTCGACGCTCGTGGGGCTCGACGGGCGGCTGCGCACGTCCGCCTACGAGGCCGTGGCGTTCGACGAGCTCACGGGCAAGAGCTATGGCTCCGATCCCGCGCAGACGCGCTGGCACGGCGGCGGCCATCGCGTCGAGGACGAGGTCGCGCTGGGCGCCTACGTGCAGCAGACGATCCGCCCCATCCCGTCCCTCGCGCTCAACGCGGGGGTCCGGATCGACCTCGACTCGCGCATCCCGCTCGATTACGTCGCCAACGCGGTCTCGCCGCGCGCCGCGTTGATCGTGACGCCGGACGATCGGGTCTCGCTCAAGCTCATCTACTCGAGGGCGTTCCGCGCGCCGAGCTTCGTCGAGCTCTATTACGTGAGCGGCAGGCTCCTCCCGAGCCCGGACGGCCTCGAGCCGGAGAACGTCTCGTCCTTGGAGGCGGTCGCGTCGTTCCGCTCCGGCGCGCACGCCTTCACGGCGGCGGGGTTCGCCTCGGACTGGCAGCACGTCATCGAGCTTCAGATGCTGAAAGCCCGCGCGCCCAGCGTCTCCCGGTACAACAACGTGCCCGGGATCAGGAACTATGGAACGAACGTCGGATACGAGACGAGCTTCCTCGAGCGACGGCTTCGGCTCGGCATGAACGCCACGTTCGCCCTGACGCGCCGGCGCATGTCGGAGCCGCAGATCGTCCGCAACGCGCGGTTCGGCACCGGCGAGGACGTCCCCGTCACCGTCGCTCCGCAGGTGTACGGCAACGCGCGCATCTCCTACGAGGTCGGCGCCGGCGCCGTCTCGCTCGCGGCCGCCTACATGGGCCGTCGGATCGCCGACCAGGCATATTACGGGGGCGACCCGTCGAACCTCGACCCGCGCCCCGAGGCGCCGCCGCAGCTCGAGCTCCGCGCGGCGCTGACGGGCGCGATACCCGGGGTGGAGGGCGCTGGCTACACGATCGGCGGGCAGTACGCGCTCTCGGCCCATGAGCCGTTCGTCGTCGGGCCGAACCAGGGGCATCCACGCTACCTCGTGGAGGAGGGCCCCTCCGCGAGCCTCGCGCTGGTCAATCGGCTCACGATCTTCGCGGGGATCGAGGTCCATCTCGACGATGCGCCAGAGGCGAGCGGCGCCGGCGCGGCGGCCCGCGCTCCCAGTCCATCGAGCGGCCGGCAGATCGGGCGCGCCGGCGGCGAGGCATTCCAATGAGACAAGCGATCCTTCAATCGCTCCTCGCGAGCGTCCCGGGGCTCGTGGCATGCGGCTGCATCGAGGTGGGCCACCCTGCGGAGGTGGGCTGCATCGTCCCCGCTTACGCCAACGAGCCTGCCTGTCTCCCGGCGGGCGGCTCGGCTCACTCGAGCGGAGCCACGTCGGGCGGCGGCAACCCCGGGGGCGGCGGGGAGGATGTGTCCGGCTCCGGCGGGGCCGACGGCTCCGGTGCAGCCGGCGGCGCGGGCGGCAGCGGCGGCGAGGGGGGGGTTGGCGGCGCGGGCGGCAGCGGCGGCGAGGGGGGGTTTGGCGGCGCGGGCGGCAGCGGCGGCGAGGGGGGGGTTGGCGGCGCGGGCGGCAGCGGCGGCGAGGGGGGTTTTGGCGGCGCGGGCGGCAGCGGGCGGTGAGGGGAGCCGGCATGAGGGAAGGACGTGCGAGGATGGAGGACGTGCGGGGATGATGGACACCAGGGCCACGCAAGAGCAGGACCCGAACGGCTCACGCGCCCAGCGGATGCTCGACGCTGTGTCGGCGATCGCGTGTGTCGTGGATATCGAGGAGAGGCGGCTCACCGCGCACAACGCCGCGCTCGCCCGCGCGCTCGGCTGCGCGCGTGAGGATCTGTCCGCGCGCGGACTCGCGGTGGTCTCCGAGCGCATCCACCCCGATGACGTCGCCCGCCTCATCACGCGCGCGGCGGGGCTCAAGGCGGCGCGCGAGGGCGAGGTGGTCGAGTGCGAGCTGCGGGCGCGCGGGCGCGACGGCGACGAGCGCACCTTCGCGGTCCGCGCCGAGCTCTTCGCCCGGAGCGAGGAGGGATGCGCGCGCGAGATCCTCTTCACCGCCGAGGACGTGACCGAGCGACGGCGCCGCGAGCAGCGCCTCCGCCGGAGCGAGACGCTGCTCGCGGCGTTCTGCAGCCGCGCGCCCGTCCTGATGTATGCGAAGGACCGGGCCGGAGCGTTCTTCCTGGCGAGCCGCTCGCTGGAAGAGCTGCTCGGGGCGGCCCCGGGCAGCTTGCTCGGAAAGACCGATCGCGATCTGTTTCCGCCTGAGGTCGCGTCCATTTACGGCGACGTCGACAACGTGGTTCGCCAGCGGGGCGTCCCGCTCGAGGCCGAGGAGACCGTGCCGCTCCCCCGGGGGGAGAGGACGTTTTTCTCGATCAAGTTCCCGGTCGGGGGCGACGGGATCCCGGAGGGCTCGATCGCCGGGATCTCCGTCGACATCACGGGGGTCAAGGCGGCAGAGCGCGAGCGGGAAGCGGCGCGGGACGAGCTCATCGCGGCGCAGCAGGACACGATCCGGGAGCTCGTGACGCCGCTCCTGCCGATCGCCGAGGGGGTGCTCGTCATGCCGCTCATCGGCTTCGTGGACGATTCGCGGGCGGACCGCATCCTGGAGGCGCTGCTCCACGGCGTGGAGCAGCACGCGGCCCACATCGCGATCATCGATATCACGGGCGTGAAATCGGTCGACGTGCAGGTCGCGGAGATGCTCGTGGAGGCCGCGCGGGCGGCGGGGCTGCTCGGGGCCAAGGTCGTGCTCACCGGCATCCAGCCGGCGATCGCGCGGACATTGATCGAGCTCGGCGTCGACCTGCAGGGCGTGGTCACCGCGGGGACGCTGCGGGGCGGCATCGCCTACGCGCTGAGCCATCGAGGCCATTGGTAGGCCCTCGGACGCCCGCGGCCGTTTGACCCTCTCCGGATCGGGGGCGAGGAGACCGGGAGGGGATGGCAGCATGGTTGAGTGCGTCGCTCGCCTCGTCGCGATGATCGGTGTCAATGGATTCGAAGGAGGAGGGGACTCATGCGTTATCGAGCCGTCTCGGGGTCAATCATTCTGGCGACCGGCGTGCTCGCCTGCGGCGGGGACGAAGTCAAAGCGGTGGATCCGGTGGCCATCGCCTACATCACGCACAGCGAGTGCAATCGGTTCCACGACCTGGCCCGCGCGGGCGCCAGGCAGGCGAGGACGGAGCTCCTGGCCACGAGCGAACGGCCGGTCGAGGTGACGATCCTGGAGCCGGAGTGTCTGGAGCTGGCGGACGACGGGACCACGGGCTCCGACGACCCCTGCTTCGCGTCCCGGCCGCAGATGAAGGTGCTGCAGGAGGCCATCGACCGCAAGGTGGACGCGATCGTCATCGATGTCTTCGACGGGGTCTGCGAGCGCGATCTCATCGACCAGGCGGTGGACGCCGGCGTCAAGGTCGTCACGTACGGCGGCGACGCCCCGGCGAGCAAGCGCCATACCTACTACGGCATGGACAACAGGGCCGCTGCCGCGTTCCTCATGGATGCGCTCGCGACCCTCAACGGGAAGACCGGCAAGATCGCCCTGCAGACGATGATGGAGGACGATGGCGAGGGCGTCTATTCCCCCACGCCGGCGGGCACGTTCGTGGACCGGCTCGCCGGGTTCTCCGACGCGCTGAAGAAGTATCCGGACATGACGAACGTCGCGACCCTCCCGTGCCTCTGCTGCGACTACAAGGATCCTTTCTGCACGCAGCAGGCGGAGGCGGCCCTGCAGGACGATCCCGAGATCACAGGCTTCTTCTTCTCGTACAGCAAGCTGCTCGGCGAGCCGGACCTCGCGGCCAATGCGCCGCTGTTCACCGAGCGGGCGAAGGAGAAGAAGATCCACTCGGTGGCCTTCGACGCGCTCCCGGAGTACTTCGATCGCATGCGCGCCGGGTATGTCGACGTGCTCCTCGGCCAGAAGGTGTTCGGCTGGGGCTACGACACCGTCCTGCTCGCGTACGACATGGTCACCATCCACCGGCAGGTGAGCGATTTCACCGATGCTGGATGGTACGTCGTCTGTCCGAACAACCTGGACGAGTTCGAGCGCAACACCCGGGCGATGGATTACCGGACTCCCCTGCCGGAGTGCAGCTTGCTCCCGTGACCCGGGGCCGCCTCGCGTGGCGGGCCGGCAAGACCTGGTGGCGCGGCCCTACCGCCGCCCCCGGCTCCGCTTGCGCGTCCCCTGGACGATGCGCGACGGGTCGCGCGGCGGCGGCGCCGTGGCGGCCAGCGCGTCGGCGAGCCGGGCGGTCTCCGCGTCGGAGAACGAGCCCTTCCGGAGCGCGGCGATCGCCTGCCCCACCACCTCGCGCGACTCGGGCCGCTCCACCCGCGTCTTCTCCTCGAGCCAGCGCACCACCTCGGGGAAGCGGCCCGAAAGCGTCGCGATCTGCGCGGGCATGTCCCGCCGCAGCAGGCGCAGCCCCTGCAGCCGCTCGTCGGCCCGCGGCGAGCGGTCGGCCAGCGCGAACGCCTCCTCCAGGCGCTCGACCACCTCCGCGCCCGTCCCGAGCCGGGTGAGCAGCGTGCGCTCCGCCAGCGCCTCCAGCGCGGCGTGCGCCTGCAGGTAGCCGTCGGTCCAGGTCGACAGCTCCCCGACCATCGCGTCGCCGCGCGCCGCGATGACCGTGCGGAGCGCCGCGACCACGCCGTCGCGCACGAGGCGCCGCGGGTCCTCGGCGAGCTGCTCGAGCTCCTCCAGCGGATCGAACGCGCCGCGCGCCCGCCGCGGGCGCCCCGCGCGCGCCGCGCCGCCCGCGCTCTCCTGTCGCCCCGCCTGCCCCGCCCGCCCGGCCAGCGCCGCGAGCGCCTGCGCCGCGACGATGAGGGCGTACTCCTCGGCGCTCGAGCAGAGCGCGCGCACGAGCCGCTCCGCCCGCGCGCCGCGGTCGGCGATCGCCCCGCCCACCGCCCGTGCGAGATCCAGGTTCACGCGCGGCAACGGCGCGTTCGGGCCGAGGTCCGGGCCGGGCGCGCGCCCCCCGCCGCGCCGGGCGGGCAGCCCGGAGCTGCGATCCAGCAGCGCGAGCAGCTCGTCCGGATCGCCGAGCTCCACGGCGCGCTCGATCGCCGCGTCGATCTTCGGGTTGCGCAGCGCGCCCGGGGGCGTCGCGCCCCGGCGCTGATCCGACGTGTCGGTCATTCAGAACCCCAGGGAAAGACCGACCTCCGGGGAGAGGACGGCGGTGACGGCAGGAAAGGTGATGCCCGCGCGGAGCGCGAGGTTCAGCGAGAGCGCCTCGATCGGCGCATAGGCAACGCCCGCGCCCACCGACGCGAACCCCTGGCCCGCCTGCCGCGTCGCGGCGAGCGTCTGCTGCCGGGCCTCGACCCGTCCGCTCCGCCCCGGTCGGGTGCACGGGCTCTCGATGTCGGCAGGGTCGGCCCCGCACGCCCCGGCGTCCTCGAGGACGCCGACGTCGACCTCGGCGTCGACCTGCGCGACGCCCACGGCCGCGAGCGCGAACGGGCGGACGCCGAGCCGCGCGAAGGGGCGCGCCGCCAGGAAGTACTGCGCGCGCGCCTCGAGGTGCAGCGGCAGGAACGAGGCGCCGCCGTCCGTCGTGCCGCCCGCGGCGAAGCCGATCCGGGCGCCGACCGTGAGGTTGTCGAGCACCAGCCGGTCGTAGGCGAGCGCGATGCGGAGCGTCGCGAGCGCGAACCCGAGCTTCACGTCGTTCGCGACGTCCGGCGTGGGGGTGCCGTCGTACCGGGTCCGGTCGCCGCGCAGGCAGACGAAGTGGTTGTCCGCCTGCGACGCGACCGTGCACACGTCCCGGCCCGAGAGCAGGGCGACGTCCGGGGAGAAGGAGAGGGACACCCAGCTCCTCCGGACCTCGGGCGCGGCCTTCTTCTCGACCCGCTGGACGCACGCGCCGCCGACGCACGCGAACCCGCGGCTGCACTGGCGGTCGTCGAGGCACTGCCGCGGCCGCTCCTGTTCCTGCACCGGGGCCGCGCCTGCCGCCGCGGGCGCTCCGGTCGCCGCGGGCGCGCCGGCCGCCGCGGGCGCGCCGGCCGCCGCGGGCGCGCCGGCGCCGACCACGGCGCGCGCCTGCTCGAACGCAAACGTGACCTCCGGGGTCGCGAAATCCGGGTCGAGCTGCGCCGACGGGTCGACGCGGAGCGCGTCCGCGAACGCGTCGCGCGCGTCCCCCAGCTCCTTTCTGCCCTGAGCGAGCACGGACCCGAGCGCGACGAACAGCCGCGCCTTGACCGCCGGCGAGCACCCCGCCTCGCCGCAGGCGTCGATGGCCGCCCGGAGCCTGCGCTCTGCCTGGTCGAAGCGCGTCTCGAGGTAGTCGGTCCCCAGCGCCACGGTCAGGGCCGCCTCCGCCTGCGCATCCCCGGGCCGCCCCTGCGCGGCCGCCTCGCCGGCGGCGAGCCACCCCGAGAGGCTCCCCGCAACGAGCGCCAGCAGCGCGCGCCGCGCGCGCCTCGCCGGGGGAGCGGAGCCGTTGCCTGCGGACATCGGCGCGCAACGTATCCCACCGGGGAGGCCGTGAGCTCCACAAAAACTCGACGGCGCACCGCCCCGTTCACCCGGGCCGGGCCGTCACCCCGGCCCGCCGCCCCCCGCCTCGAGATCCTCGAAGCCCACAGGGGGCGAGCCGGTAATCCACAGGTTGTGCCCAGCTTGTGGAAACCCCACACGGGTGCCCTGGCACCGCCTCGATGCCCGACTCTCCTCCTATTTGCGCGGGCGGCAACCCCTCCGCGCCCCGCCGCTGGCCGCACGACCAGACCCGGGCATGGAGGCACCACCACGCCGATTCCATCGATGTTCTGCGATAGGGCACTCCGCGGCCCAGCGCGCCGCAGAACTTCCGGGCGCTAAACTCCCTCCTTCGGCCCCGGTCCGCAACCCAAAAATCACCGGATCGAGCCGGGTTTGCGACTCCACAGGGTTGTCCACAGCTTGGCCACGCGATCTCCGGAGAGCCCTCTCCGGCGCCCCGTCCGAGCGCGCTTCGGTTGACTCCCACGCTCGTTCCTGCCGGGCGGATGCCGGCGTGGGGGCGGCCGTCGCTTGGCCGCGCGGCGGGGGGCGCGGCGTGCTAGCTGGTGCGCATGCGCCTGCCGGAAATGCCCGAGGAGATCGCGCCGGCCCCCCTCGCCGGTGACCCGCCGGCGCGGGCGCAGGTCGGCGCGCGCTCGCTGACCCCGAGGAGCGCGCGCGCCGGCGCGCGGCTCGCCGACCACGACGCCGCCTCGCTCGCGGAGCTCCTCCGCAGGGCCGGCGGAACCGCGTCCGCGGCGCGCGCGGTGGCCGCCAAGGTGGTGCGCCATGCGTTCGGCGCGGACCCGGGCGCCCCGGAGCCCCCCTGGGACGCCGGCGCGCTCGCCGCGCTGGGCGTCGGGGCGTGGGCGCACGAGGCGCTGCTCGCGCTCGACCCCGCCGCCTCGCTCGAGGTCGCCGAGCGCGCGCCCTCCGCCGACGACACGCTCCGGCTCGTCCTGCGCGCGCGCGACGGCGCGCTCATCGAGTCGG
Organism: Sorangium sp. So ce1036; assembly: GCF_051369805.1. NCBI lineage: Bacteria > Pseudomonadati > Myxococcota > Polyangiales > Polyangiaceae > Sorangium > Sorangium sp. So ce1036. Next base: position 7,860,236 of record NZ_JBBMOX010000001.1, on the reverse strand, counting down.
TGCTCATCCCGGGGCCCGCCCGCACCACGCTGTGCGTCTCGAGCCAGGTCGGCTGCGCCAGGGCGTGCGCGTTCTGCGAGACCGGGCGGCTCGGCCTCGCGCGGCAGCTCGCCGCCGGCGAGATCGTCGATCAGGTCCGGATCGCGCGCGCCATCGCGGCGGAGCGCGGCGGCGCGCCGCTCCGGAACCTCGTCTTCATGGGCATGGGCGAGCCGTTCGACAACCTCGGAGAGGTCCTGAAGGCGATCCGGCTGCTCACCGACCCGCGGGCGTTCCGGTTCGCGCCGTCGCACGTGACCGTGAGCACCGTCGGCGTGGCGGACAAGATCGCGCCGTTCTTCCGCGAGGCGCGCGCGGAGCTCGCCGTCAGCCTCAACGCCCCGGACGACGCCCGCCGGCAGGCGATCATGCCGGTGAACGCCCGCTTCTCGATGGCGGCGCTGAAGGAGGCGCTCGCGCGATCGCTGCCGTCCGGCCGGCGGGTGCTGTTCGAGTACGTGCTGTTCGACCGCTACAACGACGCCCCGGAGGACGCCGATCTCCTCGCGGCGTACGTCGCCGGGCTCCGGTGCCGGGTGAACGTCATCCCCTGCAACCCCGGCCCCGATCCGGCGCTCCGCCCGCCGTCCGCGGAGCGGCTCGACGCCTTCGTGGCGCGGCTGTCCGGCCACGGCGTGACCACGCTGGTGCGGCGGCCGCGCGGCCGGGACGTGGGCGGCGCCTGCGGGCAGCTCGCGGGGATGGCCCGCCTCAGGCTGCCAGCGCCAGCCTGAGGGCGGCCCCCCGGAAGAGCGGCTCGCCGGCGCGGAGCGCCCCGTTGCCCATGGAGAGCGTCCGCGCGATCTTCCCCGAGCGCCGGTTCATCCGGGCGAGCACCGCCCGCCGGTCCGCCTCGCCCCGGGCCGCGAGCAAGGAGAGCAGGTCGCCCCAGACCCGGTCGCGCCAGCCCCGGAGCAGGAAGAGCGCCACGCTCGAGACCGTGCGCTGCACGTCCCGGGTCACCGTCGCGATCCGGGCGAGCGGGCAGCCGTGGCGCTCGCGCAGGATCTCGAAGATTTCCGGCATCGCCGCCGCGAGAACATCGTTCACAAGATCATGGTCGTGGCGGTAGCGGCGGAGAAGCCGGGCGTCCTGCGCTGCGCCGTGCTGAACGATGTTCCGGTAGAGCCCGAGGGCCAGGTCGTAGTTGATGTGCGCGTTGATGCCGAGCAGGGCGTGCACCGCGGCCGCGGTCCCCTGCGTGCCATTGCACTGGAACGCGACATCCCACGCCTCGATGCCCGTCGTGCGCCCCTCCAGCGACGCCGCGAGCGCCTCCAGGTAGTACTCGCAGAAGATCCCGGCCAGGCGCGAGATCCACGCCGGTTCGAGGAACCGCCCATCCCGGCCATCGACCACCGCCTCCTTCACGCGACGCGTGATGACGGCGTAGACCTCGGGAAACACCGCCCGCGGATCGTTCCTCTCGCGCAACCGGGCCGCGACCGTCTCGAGCGCGGCGAGCGCTTCGACGACGTCCGACGGCCTCCGGGGCACGCCCTGCAAGACGGCGTGACGCGCGGACGATGCCGCTGGACTCTGCGCGATCCACGACCGCGCTTGCTTGCTCCTCGTGGCCAGGGGGCGATCCGAAGTAAGGGTGTTCATGGCTGCGCGGAGCGAGCGAATTCAAGGATCGTGCCCGTATGTCCGGTTCGCAGTCGACCCCAGCCCTGCGACGGACACGGGACACCGAAGCGCCGAGCCCGCGCGTGCGCATCCGGCGCCCGTGCGCCCGTCTGCCCTCCCGGGCAGCCAGAAATTCTCGGCAGATCCAGCGCAAAACGCACGCTCGAACCGGACCGTGACCCGGGTGACCACCCCGGCCGACCGCCGCCGCGCACCGGCCGAGCGAGGGAGAGGGTGGTGCATTCGAGTCCATCTCCCGACATCGTGAGAGCAACGGCCAGCGCGCCAAACTGCCCCATGGGGCAGTTTGTTACGCGCGGACGGCTCGCCTCGACGCAGAATGCGGGACGTCCCGATTTTCAGCGCGCGCGAGCTCGGCCTGTCCGTGCGGGTTGGTGAGCTGGGACCCAGCGCCTGTGTGGATTTTCGGCTCACCGAGCGATGTGCCGTATCCTGGCTGGCGCGGCCTCTGCGCTCCGTCGATCGGCGCGCGGGGGGCGGGCCTTCCGGACCGCACCACCTTGTCCCACCGCCGAGCACCATGCGCTTCCTCAAGATCGTCTGTTCCGAGCCGAGCAACGAGCTGGCCTCTTTCCTCCAGGCCTTGCCGATCGAGCCCGCGGAGCCCGCCGCGGCGCTCGTGCTGAGCGTCGCGGATCTCGCCTATCCCACCGTGGCCGCGCGGACCTTCGTCGCAACGGCCCGGGAGGTGGGCGCATCGCAGCTGCTCTGGGTGGCGCCGTATTTCCCGCCGTCGAGCCGGCTCGGGCGACAGCTCCTCGAGGCTGTGGCGCTGGTGCGCGCGTCCTTCGGCAAGGTGACGGCCGTGTGGCACGGCGCGTTGCTCAGCGCGCTCCACCTCGTCCGCGACGACATCCGGCTCCGGCGCACGCTGCCGCTGCCCCTCGGCGACAGGGCGCTGCCCTGGGTGGCGCCCGCCGACGTGGCCCGCGCGGCGCTCCGCGCGATGGAGACGCCCGGCGTCGAGCCGCCCGTCGTCTGCGGCCCCGAGGACCGCACGGGGGCGCAGGTGGCGAGCGCGCTCTCCCGCGCGATCCGGGCGAGCCTCGCGGGCGCGCGCTTCGCCCGGCGGCGGTTCGAGGAGCTCGATCGCGATCGCAGCCAGGCGCTCAGCACGGACGAGCTCCTGCCCTACCTCACCGGCCTCGGGTTCGTGTCCGACGAGGCGCGGGCGATCCTCGCGGCCGCGGACGTGAACCGGGACGGGACGCTCGATTTCGAGGAGTTCACCGCCGGCGTGGGGGAGCGGCTCGACACCCTGGTCCAGCAGCTGCTCCGCGAGGACCCGTTCGCCGTGCGGTACGTCGACGCGCCGGCCGACCGGGTCGCGGAGGCGATGGTCCAGGCGGGCCTGCGCAGGGCGGCGGCCGAGGCGCTGCTCGAGGGGTGGGCGAGCCTCGCGGGCGAGGGGATCCCCGCGGACGCGCGCGGGGCCGAGGAGGCCTGGCTCGGGCTGCCGCCCGCGAGCGTCGAGGCGTGGGCCGAGCGGCACGCGCTCGACTTCGTGAGCGTCCACCTGCTGCCCGGGCAGGGGCTGCTGTGCCGGAGCGAGGGGACGTTCGACGAGGGCGCCGGGGCGCCGGCCCTCTCGGGCAAGGCCGCGGCGATCTCGAAGGTGGTCGACGGGAAGACCGGCCGGATCCTGGCGCTCTTCCGCGCGCTCGACGGGAGCGGCGTCGCGGCGCGGTGGCTCGATGCGCCGCTCGCGGACGTGCGCCGGGTGTCGTGCGGCGACCCGGAGAAGCGCCGCGCGCTGCTCCTGTCGAACGGCGAGATCGCGGGGCTCGCGGTGGAGGGCGCGTGGCAGGGCCTCCCGTCGGCGATGCGGCTCCTGATGGCGCGCGCCCCGCTGCCGGGCTGGCAGCTCACCGCGTTCCGGGAGCTCGGGGAGCTCACGCTGGAGCGGGCGGCCGCCGTGGGCGAGCCGGGCGAGGTCGTGTGCAACTGCGCCGGCGTCACGCGCGGGCAGATCGCGGGCCTGATCGAGGCCGGGTGCGCGACCCCGGCCGAGCTGTCGGAGCGGACGCGGGCGGGCCAGATCTGCGGCGGGTGCGCCCCGGCGATCGACGAGATGTTCGGCGCGCCGGGCCTCTCGCAGGCCGAGGTGAAGGGCGCGCGGGAGCTCTGCCCCGGGATCTTCCAGCTCCGGCTCGCGCCCGTCGGCGGCGCGCCGGCCGCGTCCGTGCCCGGACAGCACGTGCTCGTGCAGGGGTACCTGGACCGGCGCTGGGTGGCGCGCGCGTACACGCTCTCGGCGCCGGTGCGCGCGGGCGGGGACTACGAGCTCACGGTCAAGCGCGAGGAGCTCGGCGTGTTCTCGCGCTGGCTGTGCGAGCGCGCGGCGGCCTCGCTGCTGCGGGCCTCCTCGCCGCGCGGCGGCTTCGTCCTGCCGGCGCCGCCGGTCCGCCGGGTGGTGTTCCTCGCGGGCGGGATCGGGGTCACGCCGGCGATGGCGATGCTGCGGGCGCTCGACGGGGAGCGCGGCCCGGACGCGCGCCGCTTCACCCTGGACTGGTCGGCGCCGCGCGCCGCGGGGTTCGCCTGCTTCGAGGACGAGCTGCGCGCGATCGCCGGCCGCACGCCCGGCGTCGCCTTCCGGCTGCGCGAGACGCGGACCCAGGGGCGGATCTCGCGGGAAGAGGTGGCCGAGCGGTACCCGTACGAGCCCGGCGCGCGGGCGCTCGTCTGCGGGCCGGAGGGGTTCATGAGCGCCGTGCGCGAGCACCTCGGCGCGGCGGGGTGGCCGGAGGACGCGATCCAGCGGGAGCTGTTCACCTCGAACGTCGACCCCGGGGGGGCGATCCGGCCGATGCCGCTCCGGCGGGGCGGCGGCGCGGTCCGGGCGGCCGGCGGGGTCTGCCCGGTCGAGCACGGGTCGTACCGCCTGAAGCCCGCGGCGCCGGAGGCGGTCCGGACCGAGGCCGAGGCGTTCCTGCGGCAGTGTTATGCGGAGCTCGGGGTGCCGTCCGCGTTCGAGGAGCGGTGGCAGGAGGTGCGGGCGAGCCTGGACGCGCGCGGGACCTACACGCACCTCGTCGACGAGCTCACGTACGGGGCGCGGCTCGCGTGGCGCAACAGCACGCGCTGCATCGGGCGGTTCTTCTGGTCGACGCTCCACGTGCGCGATCTGCGCCACCTGGAGACGGAGGAGGAGATCTTCCAGGCGCTGCTCGAGCACCTCGAGCTGGCGACGAACGGCGGCGACATCCGGGCGATGATGACGGTGTTCCGGCCGGGGGAGCCGCGGATCCGCATCTGGAACGGGCAGCTCATCCGCTATGCGGGCTACCGGCTCCCGGACGGGGGCATCCTCGGCGATCCGGCGAACGTGGAGCTCACGGACCAGGCCCTGGCGCTGGGCTGGCCGGGCGGGGAGCGGACGCGCTTCGATCTGCTGCCGCTCATCGTGCAGATCGGCGATCGCCCGCCGCGGTGGTTCGAGCTGCCGCGGGAGCGGGTGCTCGAGGTGCCGATCGTCCACCCGCGGCATGGGTGGTTCGCGGAGCTCGGCCTGAAGTGGCACGCGCTGCCGGCGGTGTCGAACATGGCGTTCGACGTCGGCGGGGTGCAGTACACGGCGGCGCCGTTCAACGGCTTCTACATGGGGACGGAGATCGGGGCGCGCAACCTGAGCGACGAGGCGCGGTACGACCAGCTCCCGCTCATCGCGGACCGGCTCGGGCTGGACCGGTCGCGCAGCGACACGCTGTGGAAGGACGCCGCGCTCGTGGAGCTGAACGCGGCGGTCCTGCACTCGTTCCGGCAGGCGAAGGTGCGCATGATGGATCACCACACGCTGTCGGACTACTTCAAGAAGTTCGAGGAGCAGGAGCGGCAGTGCGGGCGTCCGGTCTATGCGGACTGGATCTGGATCGTCCCGCCGATGTCGGCGTCGACGATGGCGGTGTTCCACACGGACATGGAGAACCGGATCCTCAAGCCGAACTACCTCTATCAGGACGATCCGTGGAAGGCGCCGAAGGGGTCGTGAGGGCCCCACGCTGCCGGCAGGACACCGGCAGGCCGGCGGCGCGCAGCGGGGCGCCGCCGCCGCCGCCCGCCTTGACGGGCGCGCCGCGACCAGGGATCCTCGCAGGCATGCGCTTCGCCGCGTTCGGGTTGGTCCTGCTGCTCGCGGGCAATGCGTGGGCCGAGCCGGCCGAGCCAGCGGCGAAGGCTCCCCCCGTCGACACCACCCGGCGCGACGTGGGGACCGGCCTCACCGTGGGGGGGCTGGTCGTCGGCTCCGTCGGAGCAGGCCTGTATTTCCTCACCCGATCGAGCGGCGAGGACGACGCGTGTGGTTGCGCGTCCCGTTCATGGGTGTTTCCCACCGTGCTCATGGGCCTCGGAGGCGTCATGGCCGTCACGGGGGTGCCGCTCTGGGTCACGGGGCAGATCCACCTCGATCACGCGAAGACGCGGGCTCAGTTGCAGATTGGTCCGCTCGGCGGGAGCGTCCGGCTGCTGTTCTGAGCCGTGGGGCGCCGTGGTACACTCGGCCGGCTCGATGGATGACGAGGAACTGGCGGCGCAGCGCATCGGCACGCGGATCGGCACCTGGACGGTGGAGCGCGTGCTCGGGGGCGGCGGCATGGCGAGCGTCTTCCTCGGCCGGCGCCCGGACGGGCAGGTCGCGGCGCTCAAGGTCCTCCATCCTTCGCTGAGCCAGATCGAGGAGCTCCGGAAGCGGTTCCTCCGCGAGGGCCCGATCGGCAGCGCCCTCGCCGCCGTCGGCCCGCTCTGCGAGGGGCTGCCGCTCGTGCTCGAGTCGGGCGTCGCGGACGACGGCGCTGCCTACCTGGCGATGGAGGTGCTCGACGGCGAGACGGCCTTCGACCGCATGGCGCGGACGGGGATGCTCCCTGTCGGCGAGGCCCTGGCGCTGGCCGAGCGGGTCCTCGACGTGCTGGTCGTGGCGCACGCGCACGGCGTGGTGCACCGGGACATCAAGCCCGAGAACCTGCACATCGGGACCGACGGGCGCGTGAAGGTGCTCGATTTCGGCATCGCCCGCGTGCTCGATCCCCTCCCGTTCGGCATGGGGGAGCTGCCGGAGAAGACGGCGACGAAGACGGGCGTGGCGCTCGGCACGAGCGAGTACATGGCGCCCGAGCAGGCGATGGGCATGGTCCGCGAGATCGACGGGCGGACCGACCTGTTCGGCCTGGGCGCGACCCTGTTCCGGCTGCTCTCCGGCCGCGCGATCCACGGCGATCTCGCCGACGCGCGCCTGCTCATCGCCGCGGCCACGGAGCAGGCGCCGCCGCTCGATGCGCACGCGCCGGAGGTGCCGTCCGAGGTGTGCGACGTCGTGGATCGGGCCCTGTCGTTCCACAAGGCCGAGCGTTACCCCGACGCGGCGACGATGCGCGCGGACGTGCGCGCGGTCCGGGCGGGCCGCCTGCCGCCGTACGTGGTCGCGGTGGCCGAAGGGCGGATCCAGCCGGGCGCCCGCCTTCAATCCTCCCGCTGAGGGCTGCGGCCCCGCAGAGGGCTCTCGCCCTGCGGCAGGCGCTTGCCCCGCCGAGGGAGCCCTCCGCGGGCGCTGCCCGACTCAGCGGTTGGGCTGGGGGTCGGCGCAGCGGAGCCTGCCGTCGTCGTTCTCGATGTCTCCTCTGCACGACCAGTACTGCTGAAGATACGTCTCGTGAAGACGCCCTCGTCGGTCCTGGCATGTCGCGAACAGCGTGCCGCGGTCGGTCCGGATGTCCCTGCACGTGCTGCGGTAAGAGCCCTCCGGCGCCCGGTCGTCGGGTCGGTCGTCGGGCCGGCGCTCGGCGCAGCGGAGCCTGCCATCGTCGTTCTCGATGTCTCCTCTGCACATCCTGTAGTCTTCGAGGTGCGTCGCGCGGAAGCGCCCTCCTCGGTCCATGCACTCCGCGTACAGCGTGCCGCGGTCGGTCCGGATGTCCCTGCACGTGCTGCGGTAAGAGCCCTCCGGGGCCCGGTCGTCGGGTCGGTCGTCGGGCCGGCGCTCAACGCAGCGGAGCCTGCCGTCGTCGTTCTCGATGTCTCCTCGGCACAACCAGTACTGCTGCAGGTACGTCTCGTGATGACGCCCTCGTCGGTCCTGGCACGTCGCGAACAGCGTGCCGCGGTCGGTCCGGATGTTCCAGCACGTCCTGCGGTAAGAGCCTTCCGGCGCCCGGTCGCCGGGCCGGTGGTCGGCGCAGCGGAGCATGCCGTTGTCGTTCTCGATGTCTCCTCTGCACAACCAGTACTGTTGAAGATACGTCTCGTGAAGACGCCCTCGTCGGTCCTGGCATGTCGCGAACAGCGTTCCACGGTCGATCCGGATGTTCCAGCATGTCCTGCGGTAGGAGCCTTCCGGCACGCGCCCCTGGGCTTGTGCCTGCTCGCCGCTGAGCAGCACGGTCGGCAGTGAGAGCGCGCCGAGGACCAGCGCGAGCAGCGTCGTCTTCATGATTCCCCCCTGGCGCATCGCCCCGCGGCGCGACGCCGTGATGTACACCTGGGGCGGGCGTCCGGGAGGTGCAATCCCGCTGGAACGCGGGCGATCTGGAACAAGAAGGCAAGACGGACGCGTTGGGCTCCAGCACGAGCCCACGCGCGCGGATGCCTGGTCGCGCGGAGAGGTCGGGATGTGGTGGCGCGGCCTCGAGAGGGGGGCGGGTCGATCCAGGACCTGCGCGGAGGGCGTCGGAAGGCCGCGCGGGGAGGTCGGGTCTCTCCTCCTCGAGCCTTGCTACGACCCGCTGCCGGCGCTGCGGCTCAGCACGTCCAAGTAGCTGTGCAGCCCGCGGATGTGGTTCCCGCCGTCGACCAGGATCGACTCCCCGGTGACCCAGCGGGCGTCCTCGCTGCAGAGGAAGGAGACCACGGGCGCCACGTCGTCGGTCTCGCCGATGCGCCCGAGGGGCGTGCGCTGGATGAACTCCTCGGCAGCGGGCCCCCTCGTGAGCCCGACGGCATCGGCGAGCGGCGTGCGGATGAGCCCCGGCGCGACCACGTTGACCCGGATGCCGTGGCGCCCGAGCTCGGAGGCGGCGACCTTGGTGATCTGACCGAGTCCCGCCTTGGCGGCGCAGTAATGCGAGAGCCCGTCGGTCGCCGCCACCTGGTTCAGCGAGGAGATGTTGACGAAGGCGCCCGGCTTGCCCGCGGCGATGAGCTCGCGCGCGACCGCCTTCATGAAGAGAAAAGGCCCCTTCAGGTCGACGGCGAGCACATGATCGAAGTCCTCCTCCGGCATGTCCACCAGCGACGAGAGCGTCGCGGTGCCGGCGTTGTTCACGAGGATGCCGGGCAGCCCGAACGCGGCCTTCGCCGCCTCCACGCCGCGCGCCACGTCCTCGGCGCGGGACACGTCCCCCGCGAACGCGAGCGCCCGCGTCCGCCCCTCCGTGGCTCGATTCAAGGTCTCCGCCGCCGCCTCGACCTTCGCCGCCGTCCGGCCGAAGAGCAGCACGTTCGCGCCGTCGCGAAGCAAGCGCGCCGCGATCCCGAGCCCGATCCCCTGTCCGCCTCCGGTCACGATAGCGCTGTTCGAGATAAGGTTCATTCAAGCCTCCAGACGCGCAGGATACAGGATCGGTGCGCAGGAAGTCGCCACCTTCACCCGGCAGCGCGGCGGTCCCCGTCCGCGATATCCAGAGGAAAAATTCACCATGGCGAGAGGGAGAGTCCATTGACGGATGCTTGCTGCGGGCCCCCGCCCGCGGGCCGCCTACGGGTGCTGCCGGTCCTCGGCGGGGCCGCCGGCGTGGTCGAGGTTGCGCGCCGTGTTGATCAGCCCGACGTGCGAGAACGCCTGGGGGAAGTTGCCCACCAGCCGGCCCGCGCGCGGGTCGTACTCCTCGGAGAGCAGCCCCACGTCGTTCCGCAGCGCGAGGAGCCGCTCGAACAGCGCCCGCGCCTCGTCGAGCCGCCCCTGGAGGGCCAGGTTGTCCGCCAGCCAGAACGAGCAGAGCAGGAACGCGCCCTCGCCGGGCGGGAGCCCGTCGACGCCGGAGTGCGTCGGGTAGCGCTCCACGAACCCGTCGCGGCCGAGGCGCGCCTGGATCGCCGCCACCGTGCCGAGGATGCGCGGATCGGTCGCGGGGAGGAAGCCCACGAGCGGCAGCGTCAGCAGGCTCGCGTCCACGTCCGTGGCGCCGTAGTACTGCACGAAGCTGTTCAGCCCCGGGTCGAAGCCCCGCGCGCAGACCTCGGCGTGGATCTCGTCGCGCAGCCGCCGCCACGTGGCCGCGTCGCCCGGGACCCCGAAGCGCTCGACCGCCCTCACCGCCCGGTCCATGGCCACCCAGGCCATCACCTTGGAGTGGGTGAAGTGGCGGCGCGGCCCGCGGATCTCCCAGATCCCCTCGTCGGGCTCGCGCCACGCCGTCTCGAGGAAGCCCATCACCGCCCGCTGCACCCGCCAGGCCTCGTCGCTGCGGGTGATCCCGGAGCGACGGGCGAGGTGGAGCGCGTCCATCAGCTCGCCGTAGATGTCGAGCTGGTGCTGGACGTACGCGGCGTTGCCGATCCGCACCGGCGCCGCGCCCTCGTAGCCCGGCAGCCAGTCGAGCGTGTGCTCGGTGAGGCGGCGCTCGCCCGAGAGGCCGTACATGATCTGCAGCTTCGCGGGTTCGCCGGCCACGGAGTTGACCAGCCAGGCGCGGAACGCCTTCGCCTCGTCGAGGTAGCCGCCGTTCATCAGCGCGTAGAGCGTGAAGGTCGCGTCGCGCAGCCAGCAGTAGCGGTAATCCCAGTTGCGCACGCCCCCGAGCTGCTCGGGCAGCGAGGTGGTCGGCGCCGCGACGATCCCGCCGGTGGGCGCGTAGGTGAGCGCCTTGAGCGTGATGAGCGAGCGCAGGACGTCCTCGCGAAAGGCGCCGTCGTAGGTGCAGCGGCCCGACCAGGCGCGCCACCAGGCCGCGGTGGCGTCGAGCTCGCGCGCCGGGTCGAGCGCGACGGGCACCGGCGCATACGTGGGCGACCAGGTGAGCGCGAACGGCACCCGGTCGCCGGCGCCGACGGTGAGCTCCGCGACCGTCCGCAGATCCTCGCCGTGCACCGGGACGGGCGTGTGCAAAAAGAGCGTGTCGGGCCCGGCCGTGGCCCGGATGCCGTCGGGCGTGCGCTGGACCCACGGCACCACCCAGCCGTAGTCGAAGCGGATGACCAGCTCCATGCGCAGGGGCACGACGCCCCGCCGGCCGACGACGAGGCGCATCACGTCGGGGGCGGCGTCGCGCGCCGGCATCCAGTCGATGACGGAGACCACGCCGCGCTCGGTCTCGTGCTCGGTCTCGAGGATCAGCGTGCCGGGCCAGTAGCGACGGCGCACGCTGCGCGTCGGCTCGACCGGCGCGATCTGCCAGCGACCGTGCTCGGGGGTGCCGAGCAGCGCCGCGAAGCAGGCGCCCGAGTCGAACCGCGGGAAGCAGAGCCAGTCGATCGAGCCATCGCAGGCCACGAGGGCCCCGGTCTGGCAATCGCCGATGAGCGCGTACTCCTCGATCCGGGAAGGCATGGGGCGGCTCCTCTCAGCGGGCGTGCGGTGACGGGGATTGCGGCGGCGGCGAGCGCGGCGGCGGCGAGCGCGGCGGCGCGGGGGACGGCGGCGACAGCTCGATCACGGCCTTCACGTCCTCCGGTCCGCGGTCGATCGCCTCGCGCCAGCGCTCCAGGGGGGCGCGCCGGGTGATCAGCCGCTCGAGCCACGCGGGGTCGGCCTGCGCGAGGGCGCGGACGGCCGCCTCGTAGTGGCGGCGGTTGGCGTTCACCGTGCCGAAGACCACGTCGTTCTCGAGCACGAAACCCCGGTTGATGGCCGCGAAGTTGGCCTCGAGGAGCCGCTTTCCCGACGAGATGCCGGTGAGGCAGACGACGCCCCCCGGCGAGGTGGAGCGCATCGCGTCGAAGACGAGCTGGCCGACGCCGGTGCACTCCAGGATGATGTCGGCCCCGGGACAGGCCTCGCTCACCTCGCCGGCGTGGTAGGCGGCGCCGAGGTCGCGGACGAGCTGCGGCTTCGGGCCATGGATCACGCGGTCGAGCACGTGGACCGCGAGGCCGCGCTGGACGCCCAGGAGGGCCGCGAGCAGGCCGATCGGCCCGGCGCCGGTGACGAGCACGCTGCGGGGGAACCAGGCCGCGCGCCGTCCGATCCGCTCGATCTGCTCCCAGGCCTTGGCGACCACGCTGGCCGGCTCGACCAGCACCCCGATGCGGTCGAGCTCGGGCGGGAGCTTGACCAGGAACTCGGGCTCGACGCGGACGCGCTCGGCGCAGAAGCCGTGGAGCGCCTTGATGCCGTGCTCGGTGTAACGTCCGTTGCGGCACATGTCCCATTCGCCGGCGGCGCAGCACGCGCACGGCACGGGATCGGGGCGGCGCACGATCCCCACCACGAGGTCGCCCGCCGCAACCCCGGCGCCGGGCGGCGCCTCGAGCACGCGTCCGAGCGACTCGTGGCCCAGCACGAGCCGCTCCTCGCCCGGGGGCGCCGCGCCGTACTGCCCCTCGACGACCTCGCGGTCGGTGCCGCACACGCCGACCGCCAGCACCTCGACCAGCGCCGATCCCGCGGCCGCGTCGGGCTCGGCGATCTCCTCGAGCCGGGCCGAGCCGGGGACGCCGGGGTGCACGGTCAACGCGCGCATCCCGTCGCTCCGGTCAGGGCAGGTGCCCGCCGCGGGGCGACCGCGGCGCGCGAGGAGGGCGGGGAGGCCGCGCGCCGGTCGAGCGCTGCGGTTGCCTGAGCGGAGCGTCCGGGACGGTGAATGGATCGTCCTGCGGACTCGGGCGTGAGCGTCCTCCTTCCACCTTCCGCCATTTTTCGATCCATCACGGCCTCCTGGTGCCTTCGGGAGGCGGGCGGAAGCGGGGGAGGGGCACGCGCCGCGCATTGCGCGCTCGCGGCGACTTGCGGTCGGCCCCCGAGGGCCGATGTTCCCGGGGCACGTTGCGGGTCCACGGGACGCACGAGGGAAGCGAGGGGAGCGCGATGCAAGAGAATGTCGGTACGCTCGATCGAACGGCGCGGTTCGTTGCAGGCCCTCTGCTCATGGGTCTGGGCGCCACCGCGCTCGGCGGCCTCCGGGGTCGACCGAGGGGGCTCCTGGCGCTCGTCGCCGGAGCGCTGATCGCGGAGAGCGCCGTCACCCGGGTGTGCCCGGTGAACCGGCTGCTCGGGATCGACACGCGAGGGAATGCGCGCGGGGGCCTCATGGCCTCTCGAGGCCTGGCCTCCTGGATCGCCCGCGCCCTGGGCAGGTGATCGCGCGCTCGACGTGGGTGACGGCGAGTCGCTGTCACCGCCCAGTACATGACCCGGTGTGCGACCGCGGGCCGCGCGGCGATGTTGCGGCGGTATCGGGAGGAGGCCGCGGTGGCGATCCTCCACGCCGTCGTCACGAGCATCATCAACGCGATACAAGGGAGCCATGAGACGCGCACCGTTTCGCGGGCTGTTGCCCGTGCGGTTCGCACGATCTCCCGGTGGTCCACGAAGGCGCTGCAGCGGCGGTCCTCGTCCCCGCGCGCCTCTGGCCTCATCCCTGGGCCCGGACACGCGGTCCACGAGAGGAGGACGCCATGAAGCGACGATGGGAGAGAGCGGGTATCGAGACGAGCGCGCTGGGCCTGGGGTGCTGGGCCGTGGCCGGGAAGTGGAACGACCCGGGCGCGAGCTGGGAGTGGCACGGCACCGACGATGTCGAGTCGATCCGGGCCATCCGCGCCGGCATCGACGCCGGCGTCACGCTGCTCGACACCGCCGACGTGTACGGGTCGGGGCACAGCGAGGTCCTGGTCGGGAAGGCCATCGAGGGGATCCGCGACCGTGTCACCCTGGCCACCAAGTTCGGTCACCTCTTCGACGAGGAGCAGCACGCCAACCTGGGAAGGACCGACGCCAGCCCGGCGTACATCCGGCGTGCCGTCGAGGGGAGCCTGCGGCGGCTCGGGACCGATCGAATCGACCTCTACCAGCTCCACATCTGGGAACACCCGCCGGAGAAGGCCGGCGAGGTGGTGGAGGTGCTCGAGCAGCTCGTGAAGGAGGGGAAGATCCGCACCTATGGCTGGAGCACCGACGTGAAGGCCTCGGTCGAGGCGTTCGCCCGCGGCCCGCGCTGCGGCGCGGCCCAGATCCTGCTCAACGTGTTCGAGGGGAACGACCGGCTGATCGCGTACGGCGAGGGCAAGGGGCTCGCGCTCCTGTGCCGGAGCCCGCTGGCCATGGGCATGCTCTCGGGCCGGTACACGAAGGGGGAGACCTTGCCCCGCGGTGACGTGCGGACCAGCAACTTCGCGTGGATCACCTGGTTCAAGGACGGCAAGGTGAACCCCAACTACGCCCGCCGCCTGGAGGCCGCCCGCGAGATCCTGACCAGCAACGGCCGGACCCTGGTCCAGGGCGCGCTGGCGTGGATCTGGGCCAAGAGCCCGAACACCATCCCCATCCCCGGCTTCAAGAACACGGCCCAGGCCGTGGAGAACGCGCGGGCCATGGAGATGGGACCGCTCACCGCCGAGCAGGCGCGCCAGGTGTCGGAGCTGGTGGCGTACGAGGATCGGAACCTGTAGGGCCGCCCTGCGGCTCTCGGAGCGCTGGACAAAAACGGACCGAGCGCGGCGCCCGAGGCGCGGAGACGCAAGGCTCAGGGCGAGCGGCCCTCACGGTCCGCATGCCGCTCGACGAGGGCTGAGAGCAGCTCGAGGCCCTCGTCGAGCTTCTCGTCTGCCACGTTGCCGTAACCGATCACCAGCGCGTCGCCATCGCTCGACGGCGCGGCCCGGAACTCGTCCTCGGTCGAGATCCGCAGCCCCTCCGCGCTGCAGGCGTCGGTGAAGGCCGGGCCGAAGCGCCGCCCGCCGAAGCGCACGTGCAGGTGGAATCCGGTCTCGCCGCCGCCGGTGCGGACCTGATCCCCGTACCGGGCCCCGAGGAACGCGAGGATCGCCTCCAGCCGGGCGCGGTAGCGCCGCTTCATGGCGAAGATGTGGCGCTCGAGGTGGCCCTCCTCGATGAAGCGGGCCAGCGTCCGCTGGTGCGGGATGGAGCCCCGGAGGTTGGTGCGCCGCACCAGGTCCGCGATCGGGCCGACGAGGTGGGCAGGGGCGATGAGGTACCCGACCCGCACGAAGGGCGCCAGGCACTTCGAGAAGGTCCCCAGGTAGACGACGCGCTCGGCGTCGAGCGAGGCGAGCGGCGGGACCGGGCTGCCGCGGAAGCGGAACTCGGAGTCGTAGTCGTCCTCGAGCACCAGCCCCTCCGCCGGAGTGACCAGCTCCAGGAACTGCACCCGCCGCGTGAGCGGCAGGAGCGCGCCGGTCGGGAACTGGTGGGAGGGCGTCAGGTAAAAGAGCGCGCCGCGGGGCACCTCGCCCAGGCCGGACGGGAGCGCGCCGGCGTCGTCGACGTGCACCGGGCGGCAGCGGAACCCGGCCGAAGCGAAGGCGTCGCGGGCGAAGGTGAGCCCGGGCTCCTCGCAGAAGAGGGTCGTGGCGGGGAGGAGCCGCGAGAGCAGCGACAGGGAGTGCGAGGTGCCGGCGGTGATGCAGATCTGCTCCGGATCGGCGGCCAGCCCGCGGAACCGGTACAGGTAGTCGGAGATGGCCTGGCGCAGACGAACATCGCCGAGCGGCGGGCCGTACGAGAGATCGGCGGCCTGCGCCAGCGAGAGCGCGTCGTCGGCGGCGCGGCGCCACGCTTGCCGCGGGAACCTCTCGAGATCGGGGATGCCGGGGGTGAAATCGAAGCGGATGGTGGGCCGGCGGCGCCGGAGGGGGGCCGCCCCCGGGACGCTGGCGTGCGGCGCCCGCACCGGCAGCGCGGCGGCGTAGGTCCCGTGGCCCGCGCGGGTCTCGAAGTACCCCTCGCCGGTGAGCTGCTCGTAGGCGTCCGTCACCAGCCGCCGGGAGATGCCCAGCTCCGCCGCGAGCTGGCGCGAGGGGGGGAGCTTCACGCCGGGCGCGAGCTCGCCGGTGACGACCGCCTTGCGCAGCCCGTCCGCGAGCTGGAGCGAAAGCGAGCGCCGCGAGGCGCGATCGAGCACGATGCCGAACACGGCGCCGAGGATAGTGCCTCTCTCGGCACGAGGGGCGCCGGCTGTCGTCGGGATCCCGGCGACGTCCCCGGTCCACGGCTGTCGGGCTCGGCGACCCGACCGTTCGACGTGCTCACGGAGAGCGCGGAGCGCGGCCGGAGCTCACGCTCCGGAGCGTTCTTCTCTGCCGGCCCGCCGGGGCTGTCGGCCTCCTGCCGATCGCCCTGCTGGCGCTGCTCTCGGGCTGCACCGAGGGAGGGGCTCCGCGGAGGGCCGAGGCCGAGGCGCGGCAGGCGGAGAGCAATACCACCGCGAAGAGGCGGAAGGCCAGGAAGGCGGCCGAGGAGCTGTCACGGAGCAGGCATGAGTACGTCGCCCACGATCCGCGCGATGAGGGCAGCCGAGCTCAGCCCGCTGCGCTCACGCGCGCGCCGACCGCGAGGAGCACGCCGAGGAGCGCGCTCGCGCCCACCAGCGCCCACCCCACGCGCTTCAGGGCCCTGGGCGAGGGCGGCGCGGCCGCGATCACGATCGCGATCGGCAGCATCGGCGCCGCCGCGAGCGCTGCGAACCGCGGGAGCCCCCCCGCCCCGGCGGCGAGCGCGAGCAGCCCGCTCACGGCGACCGGCGCGGCGAGCCGGCGCGGCCACGCGATCGGCGACCGCGCGTGCGCGATGACCGTGCGGACCGCGAAGGTCGAGGCGATGAACGCGGCGGACCAGGCCGCCCACGCCCCCCAGGCGGCGCTGACGCTCACGCCCGAGCCCAGCGCGACCGGGAGCGACGCGGACGAGAGCGCCGCCGCCGCGACGATCTCGCCGACCGCCGTCTTCTCGACCCCGCGCGCGATGAGCGCCCCGAGCGCCGCCGCGAGCGCCACAGGGATCGCGAGCGCCGAGCGCGCGGCCGGAGGCACGAGCGCGAGGCCGAGGCCGCCGAGCAGCGCCGTCGCCGCGCCGAGGAGCAGGAGGCGCCGGATCGCTCGCCCGCCGTCCTCGCGAAGGGCGCGCGGCCCCCTGTGTCCCAGCGCGATGAGCGCCGGCTCGTGGCCGAGGAAGGCCGCGGCGCTCGCGAGCGCGAGCGCGCACGCGCCGAGGGTGGGGCGCCCCATCGCCAGCGCGGCGCAGAGCGGCAGGCCGAGCTGCCCGTAGGCGCCGTGCTCGCGGGGCGCGAGCGAGCGCGGCGACGGGCGCGCGCGGGGTCGGGGGCGGGCGCGCGCGTCGCCGTCCGCTCCGGCTGGCGGGATCTGCTGCGAGCCCATCGCCCGGAGCTTCTAGCACGGGGCGTGCTGGACGCGCTGGCGCGGAGACCTGCGCGGTCCCCTCGCCAGCGCCGCGCGTCACTTCGCCTCGACCTTGACGCCGGCGCTCGCCTTGAAGCTCGCCTTCCCGCGGCCGCCTCCGTCCCCGTCTCCCACGGGGGTGGTCGCCTTCAGATCGAACGACGGCGGCGTGTTGGGATCGCACTCCGGCGGCGGCCCGAACCCGTCGGCGTTGAACTTGTACGCGAGCGACCCCGAGGCCGACGGATCCTTTCGGATCGCCTTGATCTCCACCTCGTGCTCCCCGGCGCGCGCCGGCGTGCAGTACGAGAGCAGGTAGAAGCGCTTCATGTGCGCCTCGATCTTCGCGGCGATCTTGTCGAACGACTCCTTGACCTTGGCCTGGTCCGCGGCGAGCTCGGTCCCGTCGCGCCCGATCTCGTCGAGCCGCGCCTTCTCGATCTCGGCGCCCACGCCGACGACGAAGATCTGGTAGTTCTCGTAGTCTTCCTTGTCGATCTCCTCGAGCATGTCCTCCCGGCTCACGCGGTTCGCGCGATCGGTGCCGTCGGAGAAGACGACGAGCGTGCCGAACTTGAGCGGGCGGCGGTCCCTGTCGAGCTGCTTCTTGAGCTCGCGGATGCCCTCGACCACGCCGCCGTGGAGGTTGGTCGACGTGTCCCTCGGCTTGTAGCTGCGGAGCCCCTCGAGCCCGCCCTCGACCGAGCCCTGCGCCTCGGTGAACGGGACGACCGAGTGGATCTTCGCCTCGCCGTCGAACGCGTACACGCCGACCTTCTGGCTCTTGCCGACCCGGTCGCTGAACGACTGCGCCGCGTCGACGAGGGCGTCGGCCTGGCCCGACTCGGTGATGCTGCCGCTCATGTCGACGAGCAGCATCGTGTACATGACCGCCGCGACCTCGGGGTTCTGGATGGTCTGCTTGCTCTCGAACGTCGAGACGAGCTCGCCGTCCTCGTAGATCTCGAAGTCCTCGGCCGTGAGGCCGCCGACCGGCTCGTCCTCGCCGGCGTCGACGCTGAAGAACACCCAGACGTTGTTCGGCTTCTTCTGGGCGGAGTTGATCCGGGTGACCTGCAGCCCGCCGCCGCAGGCCACGCTGGAGAGCGCGAGCAGCGCGGCGAGCAGGATCCGGACCGCTGGAGAACAAAGGAGGATTTTCACGCCCGGGATTAGCGCGCATCGGGCGGCGCGCTGTCAATTCGGTGCCGCGGGCGCGCCTCGGTGCCGCGGGCGCGCCTCGGTGCCGCGGGCGCGCCTGCCGGGCGAGCCCGGCGCTGGACGGGCGGCTCGGCGGACGACTCGGCGGACCAGAGGAGCGGGAAAACAGGGCTCGCCCCGCCTCCCCGGGCCGATCGGCCCGGCCTGGGCGAGGCGCCGCCGCGGCGGCGCGCCCGTCTGCGCGGCGCCTCCGCGGCGGCGCGCCGGTCTGCGCGGCGGCGCGCCGGTCTGCGCGGCGGCGCGCCGGTCTGCGCGGCGGCGCGCCGGTCTGCGCGGCGGCGCGCCGGTCTGCGCGGCGCCGCGCCCGCATCGGGAGGCGATCGCGCCCGTTTACACCGGGAAGGAGACCGCCGTACATAGGCCGGCGCGCGTCCGAGGCGCGCGCGAGGCGCCCCCGGGCGCGCAGCGAGTTGCTCTCCCCAGGTGGATTTCCGTTACCCTGTCGCGGCATGGCACGCATCCTGATCGTCGAGGACTCGCCGGCAATGCGAGCGTACGTACGCTCGACGCTCGAGGACTGCGTCCTGGGGCTCGCGGGGGACGTCGACATCGTGGAGGCGATGAGCGGGTTCGACGCGCTCCGGCTCCTGCCGCGCGGCGCCTTCGATCTCGTGATCACCGACATCAACATGCCCGACATCAACGGGCTCGAGCTCATCCGCTTCGTCCGGCAGAGCGATCGCTACCGCCGCGTCGGTATCCTCATCATCTCGACACAGGCGACCGAGCGTGACGTGCAGCGCGGGCTCCGGCTCGGAGCGGACCGCTTCCTCCCGAAGCCGTTCACGCCCGAGGCACTGCGCGACGCGGTGATCGCCTGCCTCGAGGGGCGGACCGAGCGCGCGGAGGTCGCGGGCATGCCGCCGCCGGCGGACGCCGCGGTCACGCCGCCGCCGGCGCGCCGCGAGGACGCGGAGACGGCCCCGCCGCCGGCGCGCCGCGAGGACGCGGAGACGGCCCCGCCGCCGGCGCGCCGCGAGGACGCGGAGACGGCCCCGCCGCCGCCGCCTCGTCCCGGGCGCCCCGGGCCCGGCGAGGGAGGCGGGCGCTGATGGTCGACAGCGGCGATCGCGCGCGCGAAGAGTTCTTCTCCGAGGCGCAGGAGATCGTCGAGGGGCTCGGGCGCGACCTCCTCGCGCTCGACGAGGCGGTGCGGACCAACAAGGTCGACCCCGACGTCATCAACGACGTGTTCCGGGCCGTCCACACCCTGAAGGGGCTGGCCGGGCTGTTCGGCGCGACGCGGATGGCCACCCTCTCGCACGAGCTCGAGGAGCTGCTCGACAACCTGCGCCTCGGGCGCGTCGAGATCAGCGCGTCGGTGCTCGACCTGCTGTTCCGGAGCGTCGAGCTCTACGGGCGCATCCTCCAGAACGAGAAGGACGGGCGCGACGCGCCCATGCCCGAGGTCGACGACCTCCTCCGCCAGCTCCACCAGGACGCCGGCCCGAGCGAGGCCGGCCTCCAGGACGAGAGCTACGACCTCGATCCGGGGCTGCTCTCGGTGCTCACCGAGTACGAGGAGCACCGGCTCCGCACGAACATCGCGAGCGGGATGACCCTGTTCCGCCTGCGCGTGCAGTTCCACCTCGCCACGATCGACCAGGCGCTCGACGACCTGAAGATCACCGCGAAGCCGTACGGCGAGATCATCACCTACCTGCCGACCGGCGCGGGCGCCGACCAGGACTCGATCGAGCTCGACATCCTGATGGCGTCGCGCGCGCCGCTCGACGAGCTCCAGCGCGCGCTGCACCAGGCCGGCGCGGTGGTGGAGGAGATCCCGCGGCGGGCCGACGGCCACGGGCGGGTCCCGACCGGGATCCCCTCGATGTCGGCGGCGCTCCGGGGCGGCGCGCCCACGGGCGTGTCGCGGGCGGTCGACCTGACCGGATCGATGGCGGCGAGCCCGCCGTCGAGCGCGCGCGGCGGCCGCAAGGGGGAGCTCAGCTCCATCCGCTCGGTCGCCCAGACGGTGCGGGTCGACATCCACAAGCTCGACCGGCTGATGAACATGGTGGGCGAGCTGGCGCTCGTCCGGTCGGCGCTCGGCCGCCTCGTCGAGCGGCTGCGCTCGACGCCCACCGAGCGCGAGCTCTCCCTCGACCTCCACCGGCTGCAGCGGACGTTCGACCGGCACCTCGCCGCCATGCAGGCGGGCATCCTCGAGGTCCGGATGGTCCCGCTCGGGCAGGTCTTCGACAAGCTCGCCCGCGTGGTCCGCCAGATCAGCCGCGACGCCGACAAGCTCGTGAACCTCGTCATCACGGGCGCCGAGACCGAGGTCGACAAGCTCATCGTCGAGGAGCTCAGCGACCCGCTCATGCACATGATGCGCAACGCGATCGATCACGGGATCGAGCCGAAGAGCGCGCGCGAGGCGGTGGGCAAGCCGGCGGTCGGCACGATCGCGCTGAACGCGTTCCAGAAGGGCAACCACGTCGTCATCGAGATCGAGGACGACGGCAAGGGCATCGACGTCGACAGGCTGCTCGACGTCGCGCTGCGCCGCGGGGTCGTGTCCCAGGAGGACGCGCGCACGACGAGCTACCGCGACGTCCTGAACTTCATCTTCCTGCCCGGCATCTCGACGAAGAACGACGTCAGCGAGCTCTCGGGGCGCGGCGTCGGGATGGACGTCGTGAAGACGAACATCCGCAAGCTGGGCGGCGTCATCGACGTGAACAGCGAGCCGGGCATCGGCACCAAGATGACGGTGACGCTGCCGATCACGCTGGCGATCATCAGCGCGCTCATCGTCCGGGTCGCCGACCGGCTGTTCGCCATCCCGCTCACCAACGTGCAGGAGGCGGTGGCGCTCGACGAGAGCACGGTGCGCCAGATCGACGGCCGGGAGATGATCACGCTGCGCAACAGCACGCTGCAGCTCTGCTACCTGGCGCGGCTCTTCGGCCTGAACGAGGAGGAGGAGCTCAGCGCGCGCATCGCCGGGCTGCTCGGCGGGGCGCGCGCCGGCTCGGCGGCGCGGGCGGCGGTGAGCGGCGGGCGGCGGGGCGACGGCCGCGCGACGCTCGGGCTGCAGGGGGGGAGCAAGCGCAAGTACATCGTGGTCGCGTCGGTCGGCGCGCGCAGGCTGGGGCTCGTCGTGAGCACGCTCATCGGCCAGCAGGACGTCGTGATCAAGGCGCTCGGCCCGTCGCTCGCGTCGGTGCGCGGCTTCGCCGGCGCCACGGAGCTCGGCGATCAGCGCATCGCGCTCGTGCTCGACGCCCCGGCGCTCATCGAGGAGATCCTGCACGGCGGCGACCGGCAGCGGAACGATCCGCGGAGCACCCATGGCTAACCTCACCCGAAGGCCCGCCCGGACACCTGTCTCGAAGCGGAACCCGCGCGCCGCCGCGAGCGGGCCGCGGACCGAGTACCTCGCGTTCACGCTCGCGGGCGACACGTACGCCGCGCCCGTGTCGCTCGTGCGCGAGATCCTGAAGCCGCCGCCGCTCACGCCGGTGCCGCGGGCGCCCGAGGCGACGATGGGCATCGTCAGCGTGCGCGGGCAGCTCGTGACGGTCATCGATCTGCGGCGGCGGATGCGGCTGACCGAGGCGGCGCCGACGCGGCGCGCGCGCATCCTGCTCGTCGACGCGGCGGCGAGCGGCGAGACGCTCGGCCTGTTCGTCGACGAGGTCCAGCAGGTCTACCGGCTCGCCGACGCCGAGATCGAGCACGCCGCGACGGCGCTCGGCGGCGACGTGGCGGGCTACATCGCCGGCATCGCCCGGCCGATGCACGGCGCGAGCGCGCCCGAGGGCACCCAGGGCGAGGCGCAGCCGCGCGTCATCATCCTGCTCGACCTGCAGGCCATACTCGCGTCCTAAGGGACGAATCGTCCGCGCCCGGGCGGCTCACAGCGCCCGGGAGCTCGGAGGCTCAGATGCCGTTGACTGGAGAGCGCAGCCGTCCCGACCCGCAGAAGAGCCTCGTCGGCTTCGTCGTCGGCGACGTCCACTACGCCATCGACATCACGCGGGTGCGCGAGATCGTGAACCCGCTCGACGTGACCGCGCTGCCGCACACGCCGCCCGAGGTCGCCGGCGTCGCCAACCACCGCGGCGACGTGGTGCCGGTGATCGAGCTCCGGGTGCGCTTCGGGCTCTCGCCGATCGATCCGAGCCGGAGCACGAAATGGATCCTCGTCGACGTGGGGACCCACACGGTGGGGCTGGTCGTCGACGCGGTGACGGAGGTCTTCGGGGCGAGCGGCGACTACCGGCCGACGCCGCCGGTGGGCGGCAGCAACGATCTGCGGGGCATCGTGGGGGTGACGACCCATGACGAGCGGATGATCTTCGTGCTCGACGTCGGGCGCTTCGTCGAGCTCGCGCTCGCGCTCGCCGCGTCCGGCGTCCTCCCGGAGGCGCAGTGAGCCGCGCGTTCGACGATCTGGGCCTGTTCGGGGGCGCTCGCACGAGCGACGCGGGCCTGTGGCCGGGGGAGGCCGACGCCATCGCGCCGAGCGTGCGGAGCACGCCGGTGCCGATCTCGGCGATCGCCGCGGCGCTCGACGCGGACGACGCGGAGGAGCGCCGCCAGGCCGCCGCGCGGCTCGGGCGGGCGGCGGACATCGCCGAGGCGCTGCCGCTCTTGCTGCGCGCGCTCGGGGATCCCGACTGGCGCGTCCGCAAGGAGGCGACCTACGCCTGCCACCGGCTGATCCAGGCCGCGCCGACCCAGGTGGGCCCGGGCAGCGAGCTTCCGTCCCCGACCCAGGTTGAGGAGGTTGAGGAGGAGGAGCCGACCCTGGTCGTGGCGACCCAGGTTGGGGGAGAGCCGACCCAGGTTGGGGGAGAGCCGACCCAGGTTGGGGGAGGGCCGACCCAGGTTGGGGGAGGGCCGACCCAGGTTGGGGGAGGGCCGACCCAGGTTGGGGGAGGGCCGACCCAGGTTGGGGGAGAGCCGACCCAGGTTGAGGTGACCCAGGTTGGGGCGGGCGCGGCGACCCAGGTTGCGGACGTCACGGACGTCACGCCGAGGAGCCGGCCTCCGGCGAGCGCCTCGCAGCTCCTCGTCGAGGCCCTCCTCGGCGCGCTCCGGACCAGCGACGACGTGGGCCTGCGGAACGCGGCCATCGAGGTGCTCGGCTACTGCGGCCGCGACGCCACGCCGGCGCTCTCGGCGGCGCTCGGCGAGCTCGCGGGGGACGAGCGCAAGCTCGTCGTCGACGCGCTCGGTCGCACGCGCGACCCGGCGGCGCTCACCGCCCTCTACGCCGCGCTCTCGGAGAAGGACGACAACCTGCGCCAGAGCGCGATCGAGGCGATCGCCGGCATGGGGCTCATTGCCCGCGAGCGGGTGACGGAGATCCTCTACGAGCGGCTCAGCGACCGGGATCGCTTCGTGCGGCTCACCTCGCTGAACGGCCTGAACGCCCTCGAGGCGCCCGTCCCCTGGCGGGT
Organism: Sorangium sp. So ce1036; assembly: GCF_051369805.1. Taxonomy (NCBI): domain Bacteria; kingdom Pseudomonadati; phylum Myxococcota; order Polyangiales; family Polyangiaceae; genus Sorangium; species Sorangium sp. So ce1036. The sequence goes on along the minus strand of NZ_JBBMOX010000001.1, from coordinate 7,836,627 downwards.
GCTCTCGCCGCTCATCGACGACCCGATCCTGCGCCCGGCCGCGCTGGTCGCCGCCGCGCTCGCGGAGAGCCCGGAGGCCCCCCGGGCGCTGGTCTCGGCGCTCGCGACCGCGCGCGGCGGCGCGTTCGCGCAGCTCGTCCGGGCGCTCGCGCGGCTCGCCGACGGGCCGCTCGCCCCGCACGCCGTGGACGCGCTCCGCGCGGCGCCGCCCGAGGTGGGCGCCCGCCTCGTGCAGGCCGTCGCCGCCCCCCACGCGCTCCCCGGCGTCGCCGATCCGCCGTCGTGGCGCGGCCTCGGCGCGGATCCGGTGAGCGGGCGCGCCCAGGCGCTCCTGCTCGCGGCGATGGCGCGCGCGCCGGGCGCGGCCGAGGCCGCGGTGCAGGCCATGATCGAGCCCGCGCTCGTCGAGACGGCGCAGCGCGCGCTCTCGCTGCTCGGCGGCGAGGCGCTGCCCGCGGTGCTCGACTACCTCGACCGGCACGTCGACACCGACCCGGATCTCTGGGAGGGCGTCGACGACGCGACCGCCGCGCTCATCGACGGCGCCGTGGCGATCGCGGAGCAGGACGGCGGCGCGGGCGCCCCGGCGGCGCCGGGCCTCGGGCCGTCGCTCGACCTCTTGCTCGGCGCGGTGCGCGGGTCGGTCCGGAGCCCCTCGACGCTCGTGGCGACGAGCGCGCTCTACGGCCTCGCGAAGATCGGCACCGCCGACGACTTCTCGCTCGTCGTGTCGCAGACGCGCGCCGTCTCGCTGCCGGTCGCGCGCGCCGCGGAGAGCGCGCTCGCGGGGCTCACGGAGCGCCACCCCGAGGCGGCGCGCGCGCTCGCGCGGGAGCTGACGCGCGAGGAGCCGACGTACCTCGCCGCGGCCATCGTGATCGAGGCGCTCGGCGAGGCGGGGCCGGAGGAGATCGCCTTCCTCACGAACGCCGCGTCCACGGGCGACGTGCGCGCGCGCCGCGCGGCCGTGACCGCGGTCGCGGCGGCGGCCGGCGCGGCCCCGGCGCTCGACGTGCTGAGCCTGTCCCTGGCCGACGAGGAGCGCGAGGTCCGGCTCGCGGCGGCGCGCGCGCTCGGCCGCCTGTACAAGGCGCTCCCGGAGCCGGAGAGCGGCGAGCGCGCGCGCGCCCGCGAGCTGCTCCGGCTGGTCCGCGCCTCGGGGGAGCCCGAGCTCGTCGCGGCCGCGGCGCAGGGGGGCGCCCCGTTCCGCTCGGATCCACCCTGGAGCGACGCGGGGGAGCGGCTGACCTTGCCCGGCGCGCAGGGCGCCGGCGAGGGGCCCTCGTCCACGGGGTCGCCCGGTGGTCCGCCGTCGGGGAAAGCCTTGTGAGCCGGCGGGGGCACGACGAGATCCGCCTCCTGCCCGACGAGTTCCAGAGGCTGAGGGAGCTGTTCAACAAGCATTGCGGGCTCCAGTTCGGGCCCGAGGCGCGGACGTCGATGGAGCGCCGGCTGCGCGAGCGGGTCGTCGTGCTCGGGCTCACGTCGTTCAGCCAGTACTACGAGTACCTCCGCTACCACAGCCGCGGGCGGGCCGAGCTCGACGAGGCGCTCGACGTCATCACGGTCAACGAGACGTACTTCTTCCGCGAGGACTACCAGCTCCGCGCCCTCGTGGCCGAGATCGTGCCGATGCTCGTCCGGGCGGGGGGCGGGAGGGGCCGGCTGTCCATCTGGAGCGCGGGCTGCTCGACGGGCGAGGAGGTCTACTCGATCGCCATCGCCGCGCGGGAGTCGGGCGCCGCCGAGCGCTGCGACGTCCGCATCTTCGGCAGCGACATCTCTCGCCGCTGCGTGGTCGCCGCGCGCAAGGGGGTCTACGGCGCCTCGTCCTTTCGCGCGACGCCCCCCGAGCTCAGGCGGCGCTACTTCACCGAGCGGCCCGACGGGTTCCACGTGGTGGACGAGCTGCGCTCGCTCTGCCAGTTCGGCCACCTGAACCTGCTCGACTCGTCGCGGGCCGCGGTGGTAGGGCGGGTGGACGTCATCTTCTGCCGGAACGTCCTCATCTACCTGGACGAGGAGTCGCGGCGCCGGGTGATCGAGATCTTCTACGAGCGCCTCTCGCCCGGCGGGTTCCTCCTGCTCGGCCACTCCGAGTCGCTCCTGAACGTCTCGACCGCCTTCGAGCTCGTGCACCTGCGCGAGGATCTCGTGTACCGCAAGCCGGCTGCCACGCTGCGGCTGGGCCTGTCGGCGATCGCGCCGGAGCGGGGCGATGGGGGAAAGGGTGAATGAGGAGCGCTGGAGGTCGGGGCTGTGCGGGCGACGGGTGGTTTCATGGCGCCCCTGGTGGGCTAGAATGAGCGCCCGGCGGAAGGTTGTGCGCTCATGACATTCGCTCCCCTGCGCGTGCTCGTCGTCGACGACTCCGCGTACAACCGGCGCAACATCGCCGAGATCTTGAGCGGAAGCGACGAGATCGAGGTCGTGGGCAAGGCCGGGGACGGCGACGACGCGCTCCGCCAGGCCGCCCAGCTCAGGCCGGATGCGATCACGCTCGACCTCGAGATGCCGCGGATGGACGGCTTCACCTTCCTCCGGATCCTGATGGCCCGGCAGCCCACGCCGGTCATCATCGTCTCGAGCTACAGCCACAAGGAGAACGTCTTCAAGGCGCTCGAGCTCGGCGCCGTCGACTTCGTGGCGAAGCCGGATCGGCAGTTCACGGCTGACGCGCAGATCCGCCGGGAGATCATCCAGAAGGTCCTCCTGGTGCGGTATCTTCGCCCCCGGTCGCCGATGCCCTCCGTCCGCGTGCCGTCGCCGGCGCCGCCGCGCCCGGCGCAGGAGCCGTCGCGGCTCGGCGTCTCGCTGCGCCACCTCGTGGCGGTGGGCTCCTCGACCGGCGGCCCCACGGCCTTGCTGGAGATCTTCAACCGGATCCCGGACCGCTTTCCCGGCGCGATCCTCATCGCGCAGCACATGCCGGACAAGTTCACGCGCACCTTCGCGGAGCGGCTCGATCGCAAGGGGGGGCTCCGGGTGGTGGAGGCGCAGAACGGCGACCAGGTGGTGGCCCGCAAGGCTTACGTGTGCCCTGGTCGGATGTGCATGGAGATCGCGGTGACGCCGGGCAGCGGGGTGGGCCTGAGCGGAGACATCCGGATCCGCATCGGCGCGCCGGGGCCTGGCGATCGGTACGTGCCGAGCGCGGACCGGCTGTTGCGCAGCGTGGCGCAGGTGGGGGGCAGCCGCGCGGTGGGCATCATCCTGACGGGGATGGGGGACGACGGGGTGAACGGCGCGCGGGCGATCCGCGCGGCCGGGGGCACGGTGGTGGCGGAGAGCGAGGACTCGGCGGTGGTCTACGGCATGCCCGGGGCCGCGGTGCGCGCGGGGGTCGTGAACGAGAGCCTTCCGTTCACGGCGATCGGCGACTTCATTGCCCTGCTCGCCTAGAGCGTGCGCAGGCCGGGCCTGCACACGGCACAGACTCCAGCGGGGGCGGCGGCGGTACACTGTCGCCGCGGCTCCGACGTTGGCGTCGGAATCTTGCGGTAATTTCGTTGGACTACCAAAGTTGACCCCTTGGGCGCGCCATGAGACAGGTCGGTCCCTGACATGCGGATCCAACGTGCCGCACGCAGGCTTGTGTGCCTCGGCTGGATGGCCGCCCTCTCGGGCGTCGCCTTTTCCGGCCTGGCTGCGCCTTCGCCGGAGCCCAGGGCGCGGGCTGCGGCGGAGACCACGGGGCCCGCGAACCGGGGTGGGGCGGCCGAGGGGGGCGCGGCGAAGCCCGCGCCGGCGAGGACCTCGCCGCGCGCCGCGTCCAGCCGGAAGGGCAGCGCCCGGAGCGTGGCCAAGTCGCCGGCGAAGGGGACGGCGCGGTCGAAGGCGCCGAAGAAGAACGCGGTCAAGCGCACGCGCAAGCCGGGTGCGCCCGGCGTGCCGGACGAGGCGGCGCGGCGGATCGTCGCGGGCACCGCGGCGCCTGCGGGGTCGAGCGTGGGTGATTCGCCCGAGCTCCGCGCGATGCGCGAGATCGACCGGGCCCTCTTCCCCGGCGCCGCCCCGAGCGCCGGCCCCGCGTGGCCTGCGGACGGCGCGCTCCTGCTCGGGGCGGGCGAGCCGCGGCTGGAGACCTCGGGCCTGCCGCCAGCGGGCCTGACCGCCGCGCCGGTGGAGGTCGACGAGACCCGCGACATCTCGTGGCTCCGCCAGCTCGAGCTCCCCGACATCCCGGTGCGCTTCGACGGCCGGGTCGTGCGTTACCTCGAGTATTACAAGAACGACCCGCGCGGCCGCTCCGCGGTGGTCATCTGGATGAGGAGGAGCGGCCGGTACGGCGACGCCATCCGCCGCGTCCTGCGCGAGCAGGGGCTCCCGGAGGATCTGCTCTGGCTCGCGCTCGTCGAGAGCGGCTTCGACCCGACCATCCACTCGCCGGCCGGCGCCGCGGGGCTCTGGCAGTTCATGCCGGAGGGCGCGCGCATCTACGGCCTCACCGTCGACCGCTGGGTCGACGAGCGCCTGGATCCCGAGCGCTCGACCCTCGCGGCGGCGCGGTACCTCTCGGATCTGCGGCGCCGCTTCGGCAGCTGGGAGCTCGCGTTCGCCGCGTACAACATGGGGTACGGCGGGTTGCTCGCGTCGATCCGGAAGTACAACACGAACGACTTCTGGGAGCTGTCGCGGATCGAGGCGGGGATGCCGCTGGAGACGGCGCTCTACGTGCCGAAGATCATCGCGATGGCGCTCGTGGCGCGGAACCGGAAGGTGTTCGGCTGCGACGACGTGGAGCTCGATCCGCCGGTGGCGTTCGACAAGATCTCGCTCGGCGCCGGGGTCTCGCTGCAGTCGGTGGCGGCGGCGGCGGGGACGGGCTCGTCGGAGATCGAGGCGTTGAACCCGCAGCTCGTGGCGAAGCGCACCCCGCCGTTGCCGGTGGGCGCGAAGGAGCAGGTGCGCTGGGAGGTCCGGGTGCCGGCGGGCGCGGGGGCGCGCGTGGCGAAGTCGATGCCGAAGGTCCTGGAGCGCGAGCCGAAGCTCGAGCGGTACCTGGTCCGCTGGGGCGAGTCGCTGGACGACATCGCGGCGTCGCGGGGGACGACGCGGTGGACGCTGCAGTCGCTGAACGGCCTGCGCTCCGGCGAGCCGGTGCGCCCGGGCGCGCTGCTGTTCGTGCCGGCGGCGGAGGGCATCGGCGCGGCGGCGGCGGAGCACCTGCTCGCGAACGGCGCGCCGCGGGGCGCGGAGGCGCGGCCTGTGGTCGTGGTCCCGGCGCAGCGTTTCTCGTACGAGGGGCGCCGGCGTGTCTTCTACCGCGTGGTGGCGGGCGACACCCTGCGGGAGCTCGCGGCGGTGCTCTCGGTGCGGCCCGACGAGGTCTGCCGCTGGAACACGCTCGCCCCCGGGGCGGCGCTGCACGAGGGGATGACGCTGCAGCTGTTCGTCCCGAGGTCGCGGCGCTACGACGGGGTCTCGCTGCTCGACGAGGCGGAGGCGCGCGTCCTGGAGGTCGGCACGGAGGAGTTCTTCGCGCACTTCGAGGGGCTGAAGGGGCGGAAGCGCATCGAGATCGCGGCGCGGGAGGGCGACACGTTCAGCAAGATCGCGAGCCGGTACGGCCTCAGCGTCGGCAGCCTGGAGCGGATCAACCAGCGCTCGCGGCGGAGCGAGCTGAGCCCGGGGGATCGACTGGTGGTGTACGTGCCGGCCACGCGGCCGGACGAGGCCGAGCCGGTGGAGTCGCGCGAGGACGAGGTCCGCGTGGCGTCGGCCGAGGTGGCGGGCGCGGTGGACGAGGGGGAGAAGGCGGCAGCGCAGGCCGTGAAGCCGGCGGTGCTGCGGACGCCGGTGGCCTCCGAGGGCGCGGGCGGAGAGGACGGCCGCAAGGCGGCCGGCGACAAGGACGGGCGCGGCAAGCCGGGCGGCGCGGCGGGCGCCACGTCCGGCGGCGAGACGAAGCTCGCGCGGGCCGAGGCGGCGAAGGCCGAGGCGGGCGGGGGCGAGACGAAGCCGGCGCGGGCCGACGGGGCGAAGGTCGAGGCGGCAAAGGCCGACGCGGCAAAGGCCGAGGGGGCGAAGGCCGCCAAGGCGGGCGGGGGCGAGACGAAGCCGGCGCGGGCCGACGGGGCGAAGGTCGAGGCGGCGAAGGCCGAGGCGGGCGCGGGCAAGACGACGCCAGCGCGGGCCGACGCGGCAAAGGCCGACGGGGCGAAAGCCGACGGGGCCAAGGCCGGGGCGGGCGGGGGCGAGAAGAAGCCGGCGCAGGCCGACGGGGCGAAGGCTGGTGCGGGCGGCGAGAAGCGAGGCGACGCCGGGGCCGGCGCGGCGGGCTCGGGCAGGCCGGCAGGATCTGCGCCGCAGGGAGACAAGACGGCAGCCGCAGCGAGCGAGAAGAAGCCGGGGCGGGGCGGCGAGGACGAGAAGAAGCCGGGGCGGGGCGGCGAGGACGAGAAGAAGCCGGCAGGGCACGCCAGGCGGGCGGAGGACAGGGAGAAGCCTGCCGCCGGGGCCGGCACCGCGCTCTGAAGCCAGCGGCCGTCAGACGCGGAGGGCGGCTGAGCGGACCGGAGGCGGCGCCCAGAAAGGTGGGAAGATCCCCGAGGCTCTCCCATCCTCCCGCCTCGATGCCGAGACTCGACCTCCCCGGCCGATCTCGTGCAGGAGGATGCAGGGAATCCGGCGCCGGATCAGGCCTTGCGGGCGCTCTTCAGCGGCCCTCGTCTCGCCCGTGGACGCTGGCGGGCGGGCTGGTTGCTTCCACGGCGGTGAAGGGCTCAATGATTCTGTAAGAATGCGATGCTCCCTTCGGCACCGTCCAGGAGTCGCCCGGATCGAGCCGCACCATTTGCCCTTCGATGTGCAGCTCGGCTCGCCCCTCGATCACGTACCCCACGGTCTCGTAATCGCGCTGGGTCGGTGGTTTGGTCTCGCCCGGCGGCTCGCGCTCCCAGAGGCGCATCGAAACATGGATTCCGGAGGCCAGGTATTTCTGCCCCATCTGGCCTTTGGGAGAGCGGCCGGAGGAGACCTTCATGACGGTGGTGTCGCTCATGTGACCCTCGCTTTCCTCGTGGGCTCAGCCGTCCGATCCTCGGCCCGGCTCGTGGCGAGACGCGTGGGCGGCGAACGTGGCGACGGCCGCGGGGGGAGCGCATCGGGCCTGTCCGTCTTTCCTTGTCCGTGTTTCGTTGCAGACGTCGCCGAGAGCGTACCGCGCCGGGGAGAACTGCTGTAGGATTGCGGGCCTTGGAGGCGCTTCCCGTGGACCTTTGGATCGGATGCTGCGCTGCGCGGGAGCGGGCGCGTGGGGGGGTGCACGGCGCGAGCGGGGGACACGGGCGGGGGCGGGCGGCTGCATCGCGCGCGGCGGACGGCGGGGCGCGCGGCTTCTGGGCACGGACGGCGGGGCGCGCGGCGCTGCGGGAACGCCGCTGATGGCCCAGCCGAAGAGCTCGACGCTGCTCGCGTCCGGCGTGCTGATCGACAGAAAGTACAGGCTCGTGCGCCAGATCGGCGAGGGGGCCATGGGCGTGGTCTGGTCGGCGGTCAACGTGGCGACGGCGCGCGAGGTGGCGCTGAAGCTGATCCACCGCCCCGAGGCCGAGTTCCGGCTCCGGCTGCAGCGCGAGGCGCGCAACTGCGGGGCGCTGCGGCACCGGAACGTCATCGACCTCTACGACATGGGGGAGACGGAGGCCGGGGAGCCGTTCCTGGTGATGCAGCTGCTGACGGGGGAGACCGTGGCGGAGCTGCTCGCGCGGCGGCGCAGGCTCGAGCCGAGGGTGGCGGCGTCGATCGGGCGCGACGTGGCCCGGGGCCTCGCGGCGGCGCACGCGATGCACATCATCCACCGCGACCTGAAGCCGGCGAACATCTTCCTGCACCGCGAGCCGGACCTGGACGAGCCGGTGGTGAAGGTGCTGGATTTCGGGGTCGCGAAGAACCTCGCGGTGAACGACGGCCTGCACACGGTGCTGGGCGGCGCGGTCGGGTCGCCGCTGTACATGAGCCCGGAGCAGGTGAGGGCGGATCCGAACGTGGATCACCGGGCCGACATCTGGGCGCTCGGCGTGGTGCTGTTCGAGATGCTCACGGGCATGCGGCCGTTCCAGGGCGACGCGCAGGCGGTGTTCATGGGGATCTTGACGGGCGAGATCCCGACCGTGGCCAAGTACCTGAGGCGGGCGGATCAGGGGCTGGTCGAGCTGATCGCGCGCTGCATGCGGCGGGATCGCGCGGAGCGGATCGGCTCGGCGGCGGAGGTCGCGGCGCAGCTCGACCGGTACGCGGCGCGGAGCGCGAGCGGGGCGTCGGCGGCGCGGCAGACGTCGTCGGAGCTGGGGGCGGGGCCGAGCGAGGGCGTGGAGGCGGGGGCCTCGGTGGCGCCGCCGGCGCAACCTGGGTCGCCGGCGCAACCTGGGTCGGCGCCGCCGCCGGCGCAACCTGGGTCGGGGTCGGCGCAACCTGGGTCGGCAGGGCCGCAACCTGGTTCGGGGAGCGTGCAACCTGGGTCGGGGTCGGCGCAACCTGGGTCGGCGGGAGCGCAACCTGGGTCGGGGGCGCTGGCGGCGGGAGCGCAACCTGGGTCGGGGGCGCTGGCGGGGCCGCCGGGACCGCAACCTGGGTGGGGACCGCAACCTGGGTGGTGGGGACCGCAACCTGGGTCGGGGTCGATGGCGCAACCTGGGTCGGGGCCGCCGCCGGGGTCGATGGCGCAACCTGGGTCGGGGCCGCCGCCGGGGTCGATGGCGCAACCTGGGTCGGGGAGCGTGGCCGCCATGGCGCGGTCTTCCAGCTCGGACTCAGGATCGGCGAGCGTCGGCGCCCTGCCCCTGTCGCTGCTCGGCAGGGGGCCAAGGGCAGTGGGGCCGGCGCAGGCGGGGCGAGCGTCGTCGCCCAGCGTGAGCGAGGTCGCGGGCGTGGCCTCGCCGCGCGCGGGAAGCTCCGGGCAGCACAACGCGGTGACGGCGGCGGAGGCCTCCCCGTGGGATGAGGGCGCACCCACCGTGCACCTCCCGCGGGACAGCGCGGACGCGGCGTGGTCCGCGCCACCGCGCGCGGGCGCAGGGCAGCACCCGGCGGCGGGACCTCCCGCGGTCGCGCTGTCGACCCCGTTGCCATCGATGGTCAGGGCCTCCGTCCCTGGCGTGATCCAGGCGACCACGGCGCCACCCGGACCCGCGTCGTCTCCCGGACTGGCGCAGCCGTTGCCAGGGACAGCGCTCGAGCGCGCGCTCCCGGGAGGTACGGTGCGCATGCCGCCGTCGCCGATCGCGGAGAGGTGGACCGGTACGGGCGGAGGTCCGGCGGTCGCTCCGCCCGCTGGGTCCGCCGGCGTGCCGTCCGGCTGGGGGGGGCTCCCGTCGCCCGTGAAGCTCGGCGCGGAGGCGGGCGCGAGCGTCGCGGACTCGAGGGCGACCGCCCCCGTGGCGCCGGGCGTCCTGCAGCATCCGGGGAGCTCCTCCACGACGCCGCTCGTCGCGAGCAGCGCATCGGCCAGCCAGACCGGGGCGCACGGGGCCCAGGACACGTCGAGGCCAGCATCGCCGGGCGATGGCCAGAAGCGAAAGACGACGGCCGCGATCCTGGCGCTCTCGGCGGCCGCGCTGTCCCTGATCGGCGCCGGGATGCTCCTCGCGATGCAGTCGCAGGGAGCTGCACCGGCTGTCTCGGATCCGTCCCGGAGCGTGACACCGCCCGGTAGCAGCGCGGGGGCAGACGCCGGCGTGGCGCCGGAGGCCGAACCGGCGCCACAGCCGCCCGCGGAGCTTCCCGCACCACCGTCGGCGGCGTCGCCGGAATCCACGGCGCCGGCGCCGCCCGTGCCGCCGCCGCTGCCGAGCGCCGCGCCGGTCGACTCCCGCGACGAGGCCGCGCCGGCCAGCCCGCCGGGGACAGCGCCCAGCGCCAGCCCGTCTGGGCCGCCGGCCCCGGTCGCGCCGGCGCCTGCGCAGCTCAAGAAAGCCCCGCCGGCGGCGAACCCGTGCGCCCACCTCACGTCGTTCCTCAGGAAGAACTGCGAGGCGAAGCTCAAGAAATAGCCCCGGGGCGACTCCGCCGCGCAGGACGCGCGCGGTGATGGCTGCCCCACCACACCCGCCCCCGCGCCGGCGGGACAGTGCGGCATCACGGCCCCGGCACCCCGCACGCGGCTCGGCTTGACGGTGCGCTTACTCACCTGCAAAACTCGTCCCGAGCGCCCTCGCTCCGCCCGTGCGCCGGTCCTTTTGCGAGCTTCCCGATGTTGTCCTCCTCGCCTCATGCCGCGCCGCCGAAGGGAGCGCCTGGTTGCGGCAAGCGCCGTCGACGTTGCCGGATCGTCGAGGAGGGGATGGGCGCGGTCATGCGACGCTGGTCGCGGCGGCGCTTCTCCTTGGGTTCGGCGTGGCGGTCGGGTATCTCGTGATGCATCTCGTGATGCGCGCCGCCGCGGAGAGCCCGGAGGGCCGCGGAGGACACGTTGCGTTTTCATGAAGCTGCCTCGTTGATGGTAGGTAAAGAGACCTCGCGCGCCGCGGTGCTGCGCCTGGAACAAGCCCGCTGATGCCGATGCCGAAGTCCTTCACGCAGATCGCAGCCGGCCTGGTGATCGCCGAGAAATACAAGCTCGTGCGGCAGCTGGGAGAGGGCTCCATGGGCGTGGTGTGGTTGGCGATCAACCTCGCGACCGCGCGCGAGGTGGCGCTCAAGCTGATTCACCGCCCCGATCCCGAGCTCCGGCGCAGGCTGCAGCGCGAGGGGCGGAACAGCGGGGCGCTGCGGCACCGGAACGTCATCGATCTCTACGACATGGGCGAGACCGAGCACGGCGAGCCGTTCCTCGTGATGCAGCTGCTCGTGGGGGAGACGCTCGCCGACCTGCTCCAGCGCAGGCGGCGGCTCGACGCGGAGGTGGCGGCGTCGATCGGGCGCGACGTGGCGCGGGGCATCTCGGCCGTGCACGCGCTCCACATCGTGCACCGCGATCTGAAGCCGGCGAACATCTTCCTGCACCGCGAGCCGGACGTGGAGGAGCCGGTGGTGAAGGTGCTGGATTTCGGCGTCGCCAAGAACCTCGCGGTGAACGACGGCGTCCGCACCGCGACCGGCGGCGCGGTCGGGTCGCCGCTGTACATGAGCCCGGAGCAGGTGAGGGCGGATCCGAACGTGGATCACCGGGCCGACATCTGGGCGCTCGGCGTGGTGCTGTTCGAGATGCTCACGGGCATGCGGCCGTTCCAGGGCGACGCGCGGGCGGTCTTCATGGGGATCTTGACGGGCGAGATCCCGAAGGTCTCCCGGTACCTGCGGCGGGTGGATCCGGGGCTGGTGGAGCTCGTGGCGCGCTGCATGGCGCGCCACCCCGACGAGCGGATCGGGTCGGCGGCGGAGGTCGCGGAGCTCCTCGACGCGTACACGGTTGCCGGGCGGGCAGCGGGCATGGCCGTGGGGGTCGGGCTCGGTGCCGGGCAGCGGGCGGTGTCCGAGCTGCCGGCGCGGCCGAGCGGCGTGGCGCCGGCGGGGTCGCTGTCTGGGCAGTCGTCGGGCGTGGCGCCGGCGGGGTCGGTGTCGGGGCAGTCGTCGGGCGTGGCGCCGGCGGGGTCGCTGCCGGGGCCGTTGCCGAGCCCGGCGCCGGCGGGGGTGCTGCCGGGGCAGTCGTCGGGCGTGGCGCCGGCGGGGTCGCTGCCGGGGCCGTTGCCGAGCCCGGTGCCGGCGGGGTCGCTGTCGGGGCCGTTGCCGAGCCCGGTGCCGGCGGGGTCGCTGTCGGGGCCGTTGCCGAGCCCGGTGCCGGCGGGGTCGCTGTCGGGGCAGCCGCCCGGCCCTGTGCCGGCGGGGTCGCTGTCGGGGCAGCCGCCCGGCCCTGTGCCGGCGGGGTCGCTGCCCGGGCGTCCGGTCAACGCCGCGCCGGAGCCGGTATGGAACGCCGAGCTGACCCAGAAGCTCGAACCGGAGGCCATGATGGGTGCAGACGCCGGGACCAGCGTCTCGCCTGCGCGGGGCCAGGACGAGCCGGGGAGGTCGCGGCGTCCGACGACCGCATCGCCCGCATCGGGGCTGGAGGCGGGTCGGGGGCAGGGGGCGCAGCCGTCGCCGTGGGCGGCGCGCGCGACGCCGCCGCCGGAGCCGCCTGAGCCCAGGCGGCGGCACCGGACGAATCGCTTCCCTGGTGCAGCCGTGGCGCTGGTGGCCGCCTTCGTGGTTGGCCTGGTGGGGGCGGTGCTCGTCTCGTTGCTGCGCACGCCCGGGGGCGCCGAGGTGTCCACGGAGCCTGAAGCGTTGCCGGGTCCCGGGAGCGCGGGCGAGGTGCCCGTCGCCACGACGGCGGAGACGTCGCCTGCGCCGGCGGCCCCTGCCGCGGATCCGGCGCCTCTCGCTTCGACCGCTGAATCGCCCGGGTCTGCTCCCGGGTCTGAGGGGAATGTGGACGCGGGCGCGGCGGGCAGCTCGGCGGACACGGCGCCGGAGGCCCCGGCGTCTCCGTCGGAGAACCAGCCGGCGTCGGCCACGACAGCGGCGTCGGCAGCGACGGCGGCGCCGGTCGCGGCCGCGAGCGTGCCGGCGGCGGTCGCTCCGCCGCTGCGGCCCGCCGTGGCCGCGCCGCCTGGGGGCACGCCGCCTGCGAAGACGGCTGCGCCGTCGCCGCCGCCGCGTCCGCAGCAACCCTCGAAGCCGCGAACGAGGGTGGATCCGTGCGCGGGGAAGACGGGGTTCATGCGGACGAACTGCCTGCGGGAGCACGAGCGGAAGCGGGATCCTTACGCGCCCTGAGCGGCGCTGGTGGGCTCGCGGCATCGTTACGCGTCCTGAACGGCGTATGGGCTCGCGGCATTGACGCGCCCTGAACGGCGTATGGGCTCGCGGCATTGTTGCGCGCCCTGAACGGCGTATGGGCTCGCGGCATTGACGCGCGGCTCGCGGCTTCTGTGATGCCGGCCGAGCGGTCGCGATGGTAAACCCACCTGGCGGTAGGACCCGGGGGGGACCATGTCGGAACCGATCGAGGCGTGCAAGCTGCTTCCGGGCATGCTGCTCGCGAGGAAGTACCGCCTGACCTGCAGGATCGGGCAGGGCGCGATGGGCGTCGTCTGGGCCGCGAGGAACGAGGCCACGGGGCGCGAGGTGGCGCTCAAGCTGATCGCTCGCCCTGATCCGGCGCTGCGGAAGCGGCTGCTGCGAGAGGCGCAGTCGTGCGGAGCGCTGCAGCATCCGAACCTCGTCGACGTGATCGACGTGGCGCGCACCGAGGGCGGCGAGCCGTGCCTCATCATGGAGCTGCTCGTGGGCGACAGCGTGGCGGCGCTGCTCGAGGCGAGGCGGAGGCTCGACGCGCCGCTCTCGGTGCGGATCGCGCGCGACGTGGCGAGCGCGCTCGCCGCGGCGCACGCCGTGGGGATCGTGCACCGCGACCTCAAGCCGGCGAACGTCTTCCTGCACCGGCCGCCGGAGGCGAGCGACTTCGTGGTCAAGGTGCTGGACTTCGGGGTGGCGAAGAACCTGGCGGCGGCGGGCGGCGTGACGTCGACGCTCCATGCGGTGGTGGGCTCGCCGTTCTACATGAGCCCGGAGCAGCTGCGCGCGGAGGCGAGCCTCGATGCGCGGTCGGATCTCTGGTCGCTCGGGGTGATGCTGTTCGAGATGCTGACCGGCGTGAGGCCGTTCCAGGGGGAGGGGACGCAGCTGCTCTCGCAGATCCTGGCCGGGGAGATCCCGAAGGTGTCTCGCTATCTGCGGCACGTGGACGAGCGGCTCGTGAGGATCGTCGACCGGTGCCTGCGCAGGGCGCCGGAGGAGCGGTTCCGGTCGGCGGAGGAGGTGGCGCGGGAGCTCGAGGGGCTCGTCCGTGGGCGGGCGAGCGAGCCACGCGGGGAGGGGGAGCTGCGGATCCCAGGGGCGCGTGCCGCGCTGCCCTCGGGGGTGACGGCGGAGCAGGAGGCGGCGGTGGCTCCGTTTCGGGGGCGGGGGAGCGGGGTCAGCGCGGAGGAGCTCGCGACGACGGCGCCGCTGGGGCCACGGGACACGCCGGGGAGGCAGAACGGCGGCGAGGACGCTGCGGCGTGGCAGGGGGCGCGGGCGGTGCGCCGCAGCGGGGCTCTGCGCAGCTCGAGCCGGGAGCGACGATGCGCCAGACGACGCTGCCCGTACAGGAGGCGCCGCTGGCAGCGACGGCGGGAGGACGGACGCCGCCCCCGCCGGGGAGCGCTGCCCCTGGAACGGAGCCGACAGTGGAGGAATCGGTGTACGAGGAGCTCTCACGACCTCCGGCGCCGGTGGTCCGCGGCGCATCGACGGCCGACCGGAAGCCTGCGGCGGAGGCGAAGCGGGCGGCGCCGCCTCGGCCGTTCTGAGAACGCTGTCCCGTCGTCCTGGCGCTCGCGAGCGGGCCGGTACGGCGCACCGCCCCTGGATTGGAGCCTCGCGGCCACTGCAAGGCTTGATGCAAGCGTTGCAGCGGGCCACTCGGTGGCAGAGTCGGCGATTTCAACGCTTGAAACGGCCGACTCGGCGACCCAGCGGACCGGATCAACGCTTGAAATGTGCTTCTGGGCCGGCGAGTGGGCCATTTCAAACGTTGAAATCGCCGACTGGCCCGCCGAGTGGGCCATTTCAAGCGTTGAGGCGGGCGATGGTGCGCCGGAGAGGGCGACCTCAGGCGACCGGAGCCGCGCCGGCGTGGCCCTGGGCTGGAGCTACGGGAACTGGAGCGTATCCTGCGCCAACCCGGCGGCGCCGTCGCCGTTGTCGACGGCTTTGCTGCCCGTGCCGCCGGCGCCGGCCGTGCCGACCTCGATGGTGACTGTGTCCAGGGAGGGGGACATGCCCGTGGTGTCGCGGTAGGCGATGCCGAGGGAATGGCCGCCCAGGCCGCCGCCGCCGCGTCCTCCGTTGCCGCCGGTGCCACCTGGGCCGCCGTCGCAGCCTGGGTTCATTGGATAATCTCTCAAATCGAGGTTGACCGGAACCCGGCCTCCCGGGCCGCCTTGACCGCCTGCTCCGCCGAGCTGACCGGCGCTGCCGTCCCCTCCTTTGCCGCCGCGCCCAGCTTGCAGAAGGACGTCCTGGAAGCTGACCTTCGCGTCGAGGATCACGAGGGCGATGCTGGATCCCCCTGGACCCCCGCCTTTGCCCCCCTTGCCGCCGCAGCCACCAGCGCCGCCGCTTCCGCCGCTGGCGCCGCCATTGGAGTTGGAATCCCGGCATCCTTGAAGATCCCAATCAATCAATGCGGTGCCGCCTTTCGATCCGGCGCCACCCCCGCCGCCCTGGGCGGTCTTCCCATCGGTGCCAGCGCTGCCGGGGTTGCCTGTATAGCCGGTGCTCGTGAGCGCACCGAGTCCATCTGCCCCGGCGCCGTCCGTCCCGTTGTCACCGTTGTGGCCCGCCATGCCGTTGTTGCATTGATGGCTTGCCGCAAGGTAAGCACCGCCATTCGGGTACATCGCCTCGCCAGGAGACCCTGGGCTTCCTGACGTCGCATAGCTCGAATCACCCTCTCCGCCCCGTCCACCGATGGAATCATCGCCGGTATCAACGGGTGTTCCGCAATCGTTCACGGGAGGATCATTGGAAAGTACGTGGTCTGCCGAGCACGCATCCCTCCCGCTGCTGCCGTCCTGGCCCGCGGTGGCACTCGTTGAAAAAAGCTCCCCATCGGCCCCTGGCGCCGCGTCGCCGGCCTGGAGGGTGCACCGCGTGAGTCTGGCCTGGCAGCGATCGGCGATCGCCGCGATCGACGAGATACCGAAATGGCCCTCGCCGATCGATGGCGCCACCACATCCATGTCCTCGATCGACACCGTCTCGCCCACCGCGCGCATCACGAGCGGCACCGTCCCCGCCGTCGCATCCTGCGGTGTCGTGAGGGTGGTCCTCTTGCTACCGTCCCACGCCCAGTGCGCGGCACAGTCGAGCCCACCATAAAGGGCCACCCCCTCCTCGACGGTGACGGCTTCCTCGAAGGTCTCGGCGCACGCGTACACTCGCCGCCCGCGCTCCGCGGCGAGCGCGATGGCGTGCGCCAGCGTCTTCACCGGGGACTCCGAGGTACCAGGATTGCCGTCGTCCCCCAGCCCGGCTGACACGAACACGCCGCAGCGCTCGTCCGCCGTCCAGCCCGGCCCCTCGCTGGGCACGCACTGCGGCGGTCCGGGGGGCTGCCCTCCCT
The DNA here is from genome assembly GCF_051369805.1 of Sorangium sp. So ce1036. Classification (NCBI taxonomy): domain Bacteria; kingdom Pseudomonadati; phylum Myxococcota; order Polyangiales; family Polyangiaceae; genus Sorangium; species Sorangium sp. So ce1036. The sequence goes on along the minus strand of NZ_JBBMOX010000001.1, from coordinate 7,820,534 downwards.
CGCCGCCTACGCCCGCGCCGCCCGTGCCTGCGCCGCCTGCGCCCGCCCCGGCTGCACCGCCCGCGCCTGCTTCGCCTGTGCCCGCGCCGCCTGCGCCGGTCCCGCCTCCCCCGGGGCAACCGAAGATGTCCTCGCAGTCCGTGTCGTCCGACGGATGGGCATAGGGGAACCCAAGCTGGCCGCACCCGGCTCCCACGGCTCCCAGGGCCATCGTCGTCAGAAAGACCACAGACGCGACACGAGCGCGATCACGCATGGTGCAATCTCCTCCCTTCAAGCATGCGAGCTCAGAGCCGTCCACGGAGCGAGAGCCCCGCGGCGCTCGGCCCGAGGAGCGGCGCCACCTGGACGCCCGGGGTCGGCTCCGAAGGCTTGCTCGTCACGAGCCCGTACACCAGCGTGCCGGTCCCGACCGCCCCGGCCGCCACGAAGGTCCAGAACGCCGCGTTGCTGAGATCGACGGTGGCAACCGAGGTGTCTCTCAGCGCCGCGCAATCGGGGCTGCTCACGCCATGACATGACGTGCGATCGTAGCCCTTGTCACGGTTCAGGCGGCTCCTCATGCTCTCCGCGTCGCTCGCCCGCGAGTTGGCCAGCACGGTGAGGATCACCCCCGCCGCGACGCCCGCCCCGGCCGCGATGCCTCCGCCAACGAGCACCGCCGTCCGCGTGCCGCGGTCCGCCTCGCCGCCCGGCGCCGGCGGGGCCAGCGGCCCGGGGCGCGCCGCCACCTCGAGCGCCGGCTTGCGCTGCAGCCGGAGCGACATCGCCTCCGTGCCGCCCTCCGTCGCCACGATCGTCCGCGCCTCCGGCACGTGCCCGTCGAGCTTCGCGCCGATCTCGTGCTCGCCCGGATCGAGGAACACGGGATCCACGAGCGGCGCTCGCCCGATGGCCCTCCCGTCGATCGTCACCTCGGCCCCCTCCGGCGCGACCTCGACCGTGACGGCCGTGACCTTCGCCAGCGCCTCCTTCAGCGCGCCCTCCGCGATCTGCCGCTCCTGGACCTTCGTCGCGGGGGCCTCGCGGAGGTAGATCGTGAGGTACTCCGCGGCGTCACGGGGCTTGCCGACCCGGAGCGAGGCCACGCCCAGGTTCGAGGCGATCTGGTAGTGCGGCTTGAGCCCCCACGCCGCGAGGAACGACGCGTGCGCATCGGCCCACCTCCCGGCCCTGGCCGCCTTCACCCCCTCCTGGAAGAGCTCGCGCGCCTTGTCCGTCAGCGCGTCGCTCTCCTGCGCCGCGGCCTCGGGCGCCGCTGGCGCCGCGTCGGCGAGCGGCGCGAGCAAGGCAAGGGCTACGCTCCAGGTCCACAGCAGCGGGCGCTTCGTGAGCAGCGGACGCTTCGTCATCATCAAAATTCCGGCGTTGCTTCAGGAGCTGCGGTTCGGATAACGGTGACGGCAGAACCTTACCCACCCTGGCGCGGGAACCCCAATCCCTTCTGCGCGGTCGCGGATGCTTTTGTGCTCCCGTTCCACCCAGGGTGCGAGAGGTGCAGCGATGCCGCGCCGAGCCAGCCGGGCAGCGGCATGGTGGTCATCGTGAGGGGCGGGGGCAGTTTCGTGAGGGGGCTTGCGAGGGAGGGGCTTGCGAGGGAAGGGCTCGTGAGGGAGGGGGCGCGCACCCGGCGCTCCGGCGAGGGGCGTCGAACTTTTCTCAGATGCCCCAGCGCGGCTTCGTTTCCCCGGGCGACCGCCGCTCGCCGGTGCTCGTCGGCCTGGGCACCTGCGAGGTGGACGCAGGCGGCGAAGGGCGGGGCCGAGGCTGCGCGCTGGCCGCTGATGCCTGAGGGCTGCGTTCCGCCGTGGGGGTGGGGGAGGGGGCTGCTGCGGAAGCGCTGTGTTCCGTTGCGGGAGTGCCGGCGGTGGCTGTGGAAGGGCTACGCTCCGCTGCCGGGGCGCCGGTCGACGTCGGGGCGCCGGTCGCCGCAGGCTGCTGCGCCGGAGTCGGCTGCTGCGCCAAAGCCGGCTGCTGCGCGGATGCTTCCGCAGCCGTCTCCGCACTGGGCGCGCTCGGTGGCGTCGACGGTGTGACGGCAGGCGCGGTGCCCGCCGACCCTGCGGTGCGACTCGTGGGGGCGACGTTGCCCTCGGTTGCCGGATCCGAGGCAGCGAGCTCGGTGGTCGTCTGGGCATCTGCTGTCGTCTGGGCATCTGCCGAAGAAGGAGGCGCCCCGTACCGGTCATAGAGCGCTGCCATGGCGACACCGAAACCGCCCAGCGCGACCGCGGCCCCGGCGGCGAGGAGCCAGACGGCCCGCCCGGTGGAACGGCGTCCGCTGGACGACCTGGCCGCGTCCACCGCGCCGGTCAGCGTGCCCGCCGAGACGGGATCCGCCGGCTGCGGCGCCGGGAGCGGCGCAGCGGGTGCCGTGGTTCCCGGCCCGAAAGGGGCTCCGGGCAGAGGCGTCGCCACGCTCGGGACGAGGCCGGCGGGCGGCTGGTGGAAGGGACCATGCACGTCCGAGACCGAGGTCGTGAACCTCGGCGCGCCCGCGATGCGCGCGAACTCGTTGACCAGCTCGCGGACGGTCTGGAACCGGTGGGCCCGATCCCGCGCCAGCGCCCGGTGGAAGAAAGCGTCGATGGCCGGGGGCAGGTCGGGGGCGAGCTGGGTCGCATAGGGGATCGGCTCGACGAGGATCCTGGTCATGACGTGCGCGAGCACATCGCCGGGGAAGGGGAGGCGCCCCGTGACCATGCGAAACAGGATGACCCCGAGCGCCCAGAGGTCGCTGCGCGCGTCGAGGTCGCGCTCGGCGCGGAGCTGCTCCGGGCTCATGTAATAGGGCGTGCCCATCACCGCGCCGGTGGTGGAGGCGTCGGCCACGAGCTTCGAGGTGGTCTCCTTGGCGATGCCGAAATCGAGGAGCTTTATCATGTCCTCGTCCTCGCCGTCGACGCGCGCGAGGAAGAGGTTGGCGGGCTTGAGGTCGCGATGGACGAGGCCCGCCTCGTGCGCGCTGCGCAAGGCCTTGCCGGTCTGGACGAGGATGCGATGCGCCTCGGCGAGCGGCAGGCGGCCGCGCCGCTGGAGACGCGCGTTGAGGTCCTCGCCCTGGAGGAGCTCCATGACGAGGTAGGGGACGTCCTCGTGAAAACCGAAGTCGTGCACCTGCACGACGTGCGGGGTCCTGAGCTGGGCGGCGGCGCGCGCCTCGCGCTCGAAGCGGGTGCGATACGCGGCCGAGCTGGCGTAGGTCGGATCCATGAACTTGACCGCGACCAGCGTGCCGAGCTGGAGGTGCCGCGCGACCCAGACCGAGCCCATGCCGCCGCGTGAGAGCGGGCGCTCCAGACGATACTTGCCAATGAGGACCGAGCCGGGGCCGAGGTGCATGGGAGAAGGTGAGGGAGAGCTGGAGGCAGGCTAGCGGATCCGGGAGCGGTGGAGGAGCGGGGTGGGAATGGGGGGAGTGATTTTGATGGGGGCGGTCGGGGAGGTGGTGGGGACTGAGCTGGTTGCGGGGGGCTGCGGTGCGCGGTTCGGCTTGGTGAGGGAGAGCTGGAAATGCCGCGAGGGGGTGGGAAGCGGGGGCGGGAAGCGGGAGCGGGGAGCAGGGTGCGAGAAGCGCGGAGCGGCGAGCAAGGCGATGGTGGTGACCGGAAGGTCCAGGAGGGAAGGGGAGTTCGCGCCCGTGGAGGAGACCCAGACTGAGCAGCCCGCGGGACCTCCGGGGCACCGAGCGTGCTGCCATGGAGCGTGCTGCGGCTACGGGAACTGGAGCGTGTCCTGCACCACCCCGGGGGCGCCGTCGCCGTTGTCAACGGCTCTGCTGCCCGTGCCGCCGGCGCCGGCCGTGCCGACATCGATGGTGACTGCGTCCAGGGAGGGGGACATGCCCGTGGCGTCCCGGTAGGCGATGCCGATGGAATGGCCGCCCTGCCCGCCACCGCCCCGTCCACCGTCGCCGCCGGTGCCTCCAGGGCCGCCGTTGCAGCCAGGGCTCATTGGAAAGCCGTCCGTATTGATGTCGTCCGGAACCCGGCCTCCCGGGCCGCCTTGACCGCCTGCTCCGCCGAGCTGGCCGGCGCCGCCATCCCCTCCTTTGCCGCCGCGCCCGGCTTGCAGAAGGACGTCCTGGAAGCTGACCTTCGCGTCGAGGATCACGAGGGCGATGCTGGATCCCCCTGGACCCCCGCCTTTGCCCCCCTTGCCGCCGCAGCCACCAGCGCCGCCGCTTCCGCCGCTGGCGCCGCCATTGGAGTTGGAATCCCGGCATCCTTGAAGATCCCAATCAATCAATGCGGTGCCGCCTTTCGATCCGGCGCCACCCCCGCCGCCCTGGGCGGTCTTCCCATCGGTGCCAGCGCTGCCGGGGCTGCCCGTATAGCCAGTGCTCTTGAGCTCGCCGATGCCGCTTGCCCCCGCACCGTCAGCCCCGGCGCTGCCGTCGTTGCCCACCGTGCCGTCGTTGCATTGTTGGTTTTCGCTCAGGTAGGCGCCGCCATTCGGATGCGTCGCTTCGCCAGGAGCTCCTGTGCTTCCTGAGGTCGCATAGTCTGAGTCACCTTCTCCGCCCCGCCCCCCTTGCGAGTCATCGCTGGGATCGGCGGCGGTTCCGCAGTCGTTCACGGGCGGATCATTGGCAAACACGTGGTCCGCCGAGCACGCATCCCTCCCGTTGCTGCCGTCGTCGCCCTCAGCGGCGCTCTCTGGATAAAACGCCCCCTCGGCCCCCGGCGCGGCATCTCCGGCCTGGAAGGTGCACCGCGTGAGCCTGGCCTGGCAGCGATCGGCGATCGCCGCGATCGACGAGATGCCGAAATGGCCCTCGCCGATCGACCGCGCCACCACATCCACGTCCTCGATCGACACGGTCTCGCCCTCCGCGCGCATCACGAGCGGCACCGTCCCCGCCATCGCATCCTGCGGCGTCGTGAGGGTGGTTCTCTTGCTACCGTCCCACGACCAGTGCGCGGTACAGTCGAGTCCACCGTAAAGGGCCACCCCCTCCTCGACGGTGATGGCTTCCTCGAAGGTCTCGGCGCACGCGTACACCCGCCGCCCGCGCTCCGCGGCGAGCTCGATGGCGTGGGCCAGCGTCCTCATCGGGGAAACCGAGGTACCAGGGTTGCCGTCGTCCCCCATCCCGGCTGACACGAATACACCGCAGCGCTCGTCCGCCGTCCAGCCCAGCCCCTCGCTGGGCACGCACTGCGGCGGCGGCGCGGGAGGCTGCCCTCCCGCGCCGCCCACGCCGCCGGCGCCCGCTCCGCCCGTGCCTGCGCCGCCGGCGCCCGCTCCGCCGGTCCCGCTCCCGTCCCCGCCGGCTCCGCCCGCGCCTGGTCCGCCCCGCGCGCCAACACAAGGCGTTCCCTCGCAGTAATTGCTGGTCTGCGACGACCAGGGGCCGCACCCGGCCCCGCTGGCGCCCAGGGCCGAGAGCGCCAGAAAGAGAACTGATTCTGGACGGACGCGATGGCGCATGGTGGACCTCCTGCCGTTCATGCTTGCCGGCTCAGAACTGGCCACGGAACGAAACCCCCGCGGCCTCGGTCCCGAGGAGCGGCGTTACCTGGACGCTCGAGCTCGATTCCGCCGAGCTCATGGTCATGAGCCCGTACACCAGCGTGCCAACCCCGACCGCGCCGCCCGCCACGAAGCTCCAGAACGCCACGTTGGTGAGGTCGACCTTGGCCATGGCGGCGTCCTTCAGCTCGGCGCACTTCGATGGATCGATGCCAGGGCACAATGCGAAGCCATGTCCCTGTGCGATCAGCTCATTCCTCAACCGTTCGGCGTCGCTGGCCCGGTCATTGGCGAGCACCGTGCAGAGGGCGCCTGCAGCGAGCCCGAGCCCTGCCGCTGCGCCTCCGCCGATCAGCACGGCAGTCCTCCGATCCGTGTCCAACCACCCCATCGCGTGGCGCGCTCCGTCGGCCGATCCCCGCGCCTCCGCCGGACCGAGCCGAGGAGGCTGCGGGCCTGCCTCGCTCCCCGGCGGGGTAACTGCGGGCAGCGCATCGATTGTGGCCTGATCGAGCTCGATCCGTTCCCTCGCCCCCTCGATCAGCCGAACCTTCTTCGTCAGAGGACGGCGCCCGGGGGCTCGAACGACCACCGTGTATTCGCCGGGATCGCGCTGCACCGGGGTCGAAAGGGCGACTGGCAGGCCATCCAGCGTCGCCTCCAGGCTCAGACGGACGTCGCCCGTGGTCACGAGCTCCACGGTCGGGATACGCAGCTCCACGGCGGCCTGCTCCACCTTTGCGGTGGCCTGCGCCTCTCGAAAAGCCGGCGGCGCGTCGGGGGCAAGCTTCTCGTCGAGGATGAGCTGATACGCGGCGCGCGCGTCGAGGAGACGGCCGAGCTTGGCGTAGCAGCGCGCCACCATGAGCAGGAACGGGGGCGCATGAATGGTCGCCTCGGCCTCGCGAAAGGCCTGGAGCGCGTCGGTGTATCGGCCCGCCTCGTAGTGAGCCCAGCCCTCGTCGGCGCGCGCGACGGCGGCGGCTTTGGTCTGTGCTGAAGTCTGTTGTCCTTGCGCCGCCACAGGCCACGCCAGCAATGTGCCGAAGAGGACCAGGCAGGCCGCTACCGAACGGTATCCCATCTCATTCTGTGCCCACGAGAAGGATTCTTGTGAAGATAGGCGTTGTGCGCCGGCGCGACGATCGAGACTTGGCCCTGCTGAACCAGTTCATGGCAGCGGAACGGGTGCAGCGAGCTACTGGGCGAATGAGACTATGCTCTCCGCTTCCCCATCAGCGCCCTTGCCACTGGCGCCCTCACCACCGAGACCGGGTTGACCGGGGGTGATGCTAGGGGGCTCGCTGCTGTCTGTCACCTGGCTGCCGCGCCAGGCGATGCCGACGGAGTGACCACCCTGCCCGCCGCCGCCTCGACCGCCGGTGCCCCCGGTGCCGCCAAGGCCTCCATCGCAGGCCGGAAGGAGGCCGTAGCTACCCGGCACAAGCTCTCCGCGGCGTCCGCCCACGCCGCCGTTGCCGCCTTCCTGGCCGAAGCCGCCGTCGCCGCCGTCGCCGCCCTTGCCGGCGCGAAGGGTCACGTCTTCGAAGGACAGCGAAGCATCGATGCTGAGGAGGGCAATGCTGGAGCCGCCTGGCCTGCCGCCTCGTCCGCCCTTGCCGCCGCAGCCGCCGGCCCCGCCGGAGCCGCCGCTTGCGCCGGCGCGGGCCTGTCCGCCGGCGTCTGGACAACGGCGATCCTGACTGTTTGCCGGCGCCCCCCGCGCGCCACCCCCGCCACCGCCGCCCTGCCCGGGTTTCCCGCGCTGGCCATCGGCGCCGGGAGCGCCGGCGTAGCCGTTTGACGAGATGGTCCCCGGGGCCGGGGCGTTGTCTCCGGGGGCGCCGTTGCCTCCGGCCTCGCCTGCGCCACCTGGGGTGCAGCTCTCTCCTAATGCACTTTCGCCGCTGCCGCGATTGTCCACAGGGCTAGCCGGGCCCGTGGGAGATCCCTGATTGCCATAGCCCCCGCTGGAAACCTGACCAAGGCCACCACTGCCGCCGGACGAATCATCGTCCAGTTCAGGCGTGCCGCAGTCGTTGGTCACTTCAGCTCCGCCGAGCGCCGCGGCACCCTCGGAGCACGCGTCGACACCCGGCAAGCCGTCCGGACCGTTTGGAGCAGAGAACTCGTCACCCTCGTACGGCGCCCCGTCTGCTCCCGGCGCCGCATCCCCGGCCTCCAGCGCACATCGTTTGAACTGTACCGTCATGCCGTCGACGATCATCGCGATCGACGACATGCCGTCGCCCTTTCGCTCCCCCTCCGGAACTTGCGCCCCGGTCGACTGCGCCACGATGTGAAGATCTTCAAGATGCACGGTCCCCGCCCCGCGCATCCTGAGTGGAACCTCCCCTTCGCCAGCGGTCAGCAACGTCTTCGTGTCTCCCCCGATCCACTCCCAGGCGCTGGCGCAGTCGAGCCCGCCGTAGATCGTCACGCTCTCCGACACGACGACCTGCTCGGTGAACGTCTGACCTTCGCCGGCGCATGCATAGATGATCCTCGCACCGGCCCTGGAGTAGGCGAGCTCGATGGCTCTTCCGAACGTCTTGACCGGTTCGTCCGGTGTCCCGCGGTTGCTGTCGTCTCCACGGGCCGACACGAACACCCCGCACGTGCCGTCGGCGGCCCAGCGCTCGCCATCATCTGGCACGCACTGCGGCGGCGGTGGCGGCGGAGGTTGCTCTACGTCGCCTGTGGACCCAGCGTCGCAGTCTTCCAGGATGAGCGGGCTCCGCTCCGCGCATGCGGAGGGGGGAGGGTCGCCGCTGCAACCGAGCTTCGTGGCGCCCATGGCCATGGTCCCCACGAAGAGCACAGAAGCAACACGGGCACGACGACGCATGGTATGGCCTTCTCCTCCTGGGTGCGTGAGCTCAGAATTTACCGCTGAACGAGAGCCCGGCAGTGCCTGGTCCGAGGACGGGCGTCACCTGCGTGCTCGGGGTCGGCTCTGCTGGCTTCATCGTCACGAGCCCATAAACCAGCGTGCCGACGCCAATGGCTCCACCTGCTACGAAGCTCCATAGCGACACGGCACCGAAGTCCACCGCAGGATACACCGCATCTTTCAACTCTTTGCATTTCGGCGGGTCCCCGTAAGGACATCTCCGCTCGCCGTTCCACTGAGCGGATAGCGCGTTCCTCAGCTCTTCGGCGCGGTTCGAACGCGCATCGTCCAGCAGCATGAAGATCGCTCCCGCAGCGAGCCCGAGCCCTGCTGCCGCGCTTCCGCCGATCAGTACCGCAGTTCGCCGCTCGGAGCCCACCCACGACGAGAGCTCGCTGGCGTCTGCCTCGGGTGGTCGACCCGCCGCGGCGCCAAGGCGAAGGCCCCGCTGGGCCGCCACGCCTCCCGGCAGCGCGGTTGCCGGTTGTGCAACGATCTCGGCACGATCGATTTCAACCCGCTCTCTCTTCCCCTCGACCAGCCGGATCGTCTTCACCAGCGGCTCGCGCCCGGGGGAGCGGACGACCAGCGTGTGATGCCCCGGGTCGCGCTGCACCGCGGTCGTGAGGGCGATCTCCACTCCATCGAGCGTCAACGCCAACGCTTCAGGAACCGTGCCTGACACCACGACCTCCACGGTCGGGATACGCAGCTCCAGGGCGGCCTGCTCCACCTTTGCGGTGGCCTGCGCCTCTCGAAAAGCCGGCGGCGCGCCGGGGGCAAGCTTCTCGTCGAGGATGAGCTGATACGCGGCGCGCGCATCGAGCAGGCGGCCGATCTTGGCGTAGCAGCGCGCCACCATGAGCAGGAACGGGGGCGCGTGGATGGTCGCCTCGGCCTCACGAAACGCCTGGAGCGCCTCCGTGTATCGGCCCGCCTCGTAGTGGGCCCAGCCCTCGTCGGCGCGCGCGATCGCGGCGGCTTTGGCCTGGGCTGATGGTTGCTGTGCTTGCGCCGCGACAGGCGACGCCAACAATGTGCCGAAGAGAAGCAGGCAGGCCGCTACCGAACGGTATCCCATCTCATTTCGTGCCCGCGGAAAGGATTCTTGCGAAGACAGGCGTCGTGCGTCGGCGCGACGATCGAGACGTGACCCTGCTGATCCAGCTCACGGCAGCGGAGCGGGGAGCAGCGAGCTACTGGTCGAATGAGCCGATGCTCTTCGCTTCCCCATCAGCGCCCTTGCCACTGGCGCCCTCGCCACCGCGACCGGGTTGACCGGGGGTGATGCTAGGAGGCTCGCTGCCGTCTGTCATTTGGGTACCGCGCCAGGCGATGCCGACGGAGTGACCACCCTGCCCGCCGCCGCCTCGACCGCCGGTGCCCCCGGTGCCGCCAAGGCCTCCATCGCAGGCCGGAAGGAGACCGGTGCTGCCCTGCACAAGACCTCCGCGCTCTCCGCCCGCGCCGCCGTTGCCGCCTTCCTGGCCGAAGCCGCCGTCGCCGCCGTCGCCGCCCCTGCCGGCGCGGAGCGTCACCTCCTCGAAGGACAGCGAAGCATCGATGCCGAGGAGGGCAATGCTGGAGCCGCCCGGCCTGCCGCCTCGTCCGCCCTTGCCGCCGCAGCCGCCGGCTCCGCCGGAGCCGCCGCTGGCGCCGGGGCGGGCCTGTCCGCTGGCGTCTGGACAACGGCGATCCGGATTGTTTGCCGGCGCCCCTCGCGCGCCACCCCCGCCACCGCCGCCCTGCCCGGGCTTCCCGCGCTGGCCATCGGTGCCGGGGACACCAGTGTAGCCGTTTGACGAGATGGTCCCCTTGGTCGCTGCGTTCTCGCCGGGGGCGCCGCTGCTTCCCGGCTCGCCCGGGCCACCCGGGCTGCAGCTCGTTCCCGACAGAGCTTGGCCGCTGCCGCCATTGCTCACGCTGTTGGGAGAGATGGTGGGTTGGCCCTGGTTTCCGTTGCCCCCGCTGGAAACCTGACCGTTGCCGCCGCTGCCGCCGATCGAATCATCGTCCGGTTCAGGCGTGCCGCAGTCGTTGGTCACCTCAGCTCCGCCGAGCGCCGCGGCGCCCTCGGAGCATGCATTGACACCCGGCAGGCCGTCCGGCCCGCCTGGAGCAGAGAGCTCGTCACCCTCGTACGGCGCCCCGTCTGCTCCCGGCGCCGCATCCCCGGCCTCCAGCGCACATCGTTTGAACTGTACCGTCATGCCGTCGACGATCATCGCGATCGACGACATGCCGTCGCCCTTTTGCTCCCCCTCCGGAACTTGCGCCTCGGTCGACTGCGCCACGATGTGAAGATCCTCAAGATGCACGGTCCCCGCCCCGCGGATCCTGAGTGGAACCTCCCCTTCGCCAGCGGTCAGCAACGTCTTCGTGTCTCCGCCGATCCACTCCCAGGCGCTGGCGCAGTCGAGCCCACCGTAGATTGTCACGCTCTCCGACACGACGACCTGCTCGGTGAACGTCTGACCTTCGCCGGCGCATGCATAGATGATCCTCGCACCGCCCTTGGAGTAGGCGAGCTCGCTGGCCTTCCCGAACGTCTTGACCGGTTCGTCCGGTGTCCCGCGGTTGCTGTCGTCTCCACGAGCCGACACGAACACCCCGCACGTGCCGTCGGCGGCCCAGCCCTCGCCATTGCTCGGGACACACTCTGGCTTTGGCGGCGGCGGCTGCTCTCCGGAACTCCCGATCGGTTCACAGCCCTCCGGAGCCTCCAGCGTCTCGTTGGGCCATTTCGACTTGCAGGGAGGATCGCTGCTGCATCCACCTGCCATGGCGCCTGGGGCCAACGTCGCCAGCAAGAGCGCAGAAGCAAGATGGACACGACGACGCATAGACTGCCTTCTCCCTATCCTGGTACCTGAGCTCAAAACCGTCCGCTGAGCGACATCCCGGCAGCGCCTGGCCCGAGGAACGGCGCCACCTGTGCGCGCGGGGCTGGTTCCGCAGGCTTCATCGTCACGAGCCCGTAAACCAAGGTGCCAACCCCGATCGCGCCGCCTGCCACGAAGCTCCAGATCGCCCCGCTGCGGAGATTATACTTGTCGTAGACCGCAGTCTTCAGCTCTGCGCATCTCGTCTGATCCCCAGAGGGGCATCGGTGCTCCCCGCCCCATTCCTTGAGGAGCGCACTCCTTATCCCCTCGGCATCGCTGGCTCGTCCATTGGACAGCACCGTGAGCACCACGCCCGCCGCCACGCCCGCGCCCGCCGCGATCCCGCCCCCCACGAGCACCGCCGTCCGCACGTCATCCCGCGGCGGCGGCGCCACCGGCCCCACGACCACCCCGGCTCCAGCCCCCACCCCCGCGTCGGGCGCCGGCCTGCGCTCTAGTTGCAGCACCACCGTCTCCGCGGCGCCCGCCGCCGCCTCGATCGGTCGCTTCGCCGGCATGTGCCCCTCGAGCCTCGCGCCGATCTCGTGCTTGCCCGGATCGAGAAACACAGGATCCGGAAGCGGCGCCCTGCCCACGGCCGCCCCGTCGACCGTCACCTCCGCCCCCTGCGGCGCGACCTGGACCGTGACCGACGCGACCTTCGCGAGCGCCTCCTTCAGCGACGCCTCCGCGGCCTGCCGCTCCCTCACCTTCGAGGCGGGCGCCTCGCGGAGATACCGTGTCAGGTACTCCGCCGCATCACGGTGCTTGCCCAGCTTGAGGCACGCCACCCCGAGGTTCGAGGCGATCTGGTAATGGTTCTTGATCGCCCACGCGGCGAGGAACGACGCGTGCGCGTCGGCCCATTGCCCGGCCGCCGCCGCCGCTCGCCCCTCTTCGTAGAGCTGTCGCGCCTTGTCCGTCAGCGCGTCGGTCTCCTCGGCCGCGGCCGGGGTGGCCGCCTGTTGCGCGCTGGCGACGGGCGCCATCAACGCCATGGCCACGCTCCAGCCCCACAGCAACGGACGCTTCGTCATCGTCAAGGTCATCAGAAGTCGGGTTTCCCTTCGGGGAGCGGCGGCTCGGAGGTGCTCGGCGGCGGCACCTTACCCCCTCCGGGTTTCGGTTTGAAGCGCTCCGACGGGGCCCCTCCCGCCGGGGTGCTCCTGTTCCGCCCTGATGCCTTCGGCTTCGACCCGGTCTCGCCCTGCTGCGCCTGTGGCTTCGACTCTGGCTCGCTCGGCTTCGGCTGCGGCTTCGGTCCCTCCGCGGTCGGCTTCGCGGTCGTCTCCGGCTGCGCCGACGGCTCCGCCGCCGCCGAGGGCGAGCCCGTCTCCACCGTCGCCGCCGCGGCGGCCGCGGCGCTCGGCCCTGGCGTGGCGCTCGGCCCTGGCGTGGCGCTCGACCCTGGCGCAGCGGTCGCCGGCGGCGGCGTCACGCCCGCGCCCGTCGCCTCCGGCACGGCGGGCCCCGCCGCCGGAACCCGCTGCGTTACCAGCACGGCGGCGACCCCGGCGACCGCCGCCAGGCTCAGCCCCGCGACGGCCCAGATCCACGTTCGCGACGACGCCGGCCTCTCCACGATGACCGGGATCTCGTCGCGATCATCCCCTCCGCCGCTGGCCGGGCCGCTGCCGGCCTGCGCCGCCGGAAACGGCCCCGCCGGCGCAGGCGCGCTCCACGCCGCCCCGCCCGCCGCCCCGCCCGGCGGCGGCTGCGACGGCACCACCGCGGCCGCAGGCGGCTCCGGACCCCGCCGCGCCGCGGCCGGGCTCCCCGCCTCGATCCCCTCCGGCAGCGCCTCGCCCCGGACCGCGCCCCGCAGCAGCCTCTCCGCGTCGATGACCAGCGTGCCCTTCGGCCCGACCTGGTGCCCCGCCGCCGCTGCCGAGAGCCCCACCGCGCCGGGCCCCGCCTCCTGCCGCGCCCCGCCAGCCATCCCGGGCGCGTGCGCCTCGCCCCGCCCGGCGCCCCGCGGCGACGGCGGCGAGGGCACAGGCGCCCGCCCCCACTCGGGCAGCGTTGCCGGCGCGCCGCCCCCGGCTACGCCGACGGCGCCGGCTGCACCGACGACGCCCGCTGCCCCGACGGCTCCGGCTGCGCCCACGCCCCCGGCCGCACCCACGCCCGCGCCGCCTCCTCCGCCCCCGAACGTCTGCGAGAGCAGCGCGGCGCCCCCTTGCTGCGCCGCGAACCGCTCCCGCCACCCGCCGAACCGCGGCTTCTCCTCCTCCTCGCTCCGCGGCCTGGCCCCGAACACCCCCCGCGCGATCTCCCCCTCGTCCTCGGCGAGATCCTCGATCTTGAGGAGCATCCCGTGCCGGTCCTCCATCGTGACGTCGCGCTCCCGCACGAACCGCACCGACACGCCCCCGGGGATGTCCGCCTCGCGCCCGCTCGTGATCGACGTCCACTTGAGGTTCGACCGGTACAGCACCGTCGCGATCTTCGCCGCCGCGTGCGCGATCGCGCCGAACGGCTCATCGTGCTTGTGCACGATGACCACCCGCTTCGGCTGCGCCGCCTCGTCCGCCAGCCACTCCCACGTCGCGCTGCTCCGCCGGAGATACGGCAGGTCCCGGAACTCGTCGATGTACCGCTCCAGCACGTCCGACACCCGGTCGGGCCGCTCCCGCACCGCGCTCACGTACTCGCGGTAGAACATCCCCGCCGACGAGTTGACCTCGGTGGCGTTCATCACGTGCCGGTAGAACGTTGCCGACGCCTCCAGGAGCGACGTGTACCCGAGATCCCGATCCACCGCGACGATCCCGTGCGCGAACGGCGGATTGCCCCGGCCGGCGTGATCCATCGCCCCGCCGATGCGGAACCCGCAGATGAGCCCCACCGCGCCGTGCCCCGGCTCATGCTGCGTGTCGTCGCGCGACAGGTTGCCGATCGCGAACGCGTGCGTCGCCCCCGTCTGCGGCTCGATGTACTTCATCAGCCGGGCCAGGTGGCTGAAATGCGTCGTCGTGAGGGGCCCCTGGGGCACCTCCGGGCAGTACATGAAATCGATCTGATGGCCGGGGATGTTCCCGTGCAGCACGTGGTACCACGCCGCGTCCGCCGGCGCGCGATACCGCGGGATCACATACCCGGCGCCGCCCCCGCTACCGTACATTGGGTCGGACCTGCTGCGGGTGCTGCGGGTGCTGCGGCTGCTGCGGGTGCGGGGGCTGCTGCGGCAGCTGCGGGGCCGGGAGCTGCGCCGTCCGCGCGAGCGCCGAGCTCGCGTTGACGTCCTGCTTCATCCGCTGGAGGAGCTGCGGATCATACGCGTTCTTCGGGAGGATGCGCTCCACGAAGTGCGAGAAGAGGTGGTGTGTGCTGTGACCGTAGCTCGCCGAACCGACGAGCACCCGGACGTCGATGGTGTTCTTGTACCGCTCGAGGCTGTCGATGAGCGACTTGTAATAACCCCGCGCCTCCCGCTCGACCTCCGCCGGCGTCCCGGAGAGCACGTCGGACTTGTTGATGAACAGCACCACCGTCTTGCACGACGCCAGCGTCTTCGGGCTGAAGAAGAACTGGAGCGACTGCGGCTGAAACTCGCGGAGCTGCTCCTGGATCCGCGCCGGCTCGATCTTCTGCCCGTCCTTGCCCGCGAGATCCACGACCATCAGGAGCCCGTGGATCTCCTCCATGATGAGCTCCTGCTGCGCGTCCACGATGTGCTCGCCGCCCCAGTCGCCGATCTCGAACACGTGCTCCGTCAGCACCTCTTTCGTGAGCACGTGGCTCACGGTCCTCTCGTAACGCTCGATCTTCGTCCCCTGCAGCGTGCCGAGATCGACGAGCGGATTCGCCCACTTCAGCGTGAGCGACGTCTTGCCCGTCCACTTGATCCCGAGCGTCAGGATCTTGTACCGCTTCTGCGTGATCTTCGGCCGGGTCTCGAGCTCGGTCCGGAGCCAGTCGATCTCCTTCTGCTGCGCGTCCAGCCAGTCGACCTTCTGCCGGTCCTCGCCCCGCGCGACGTCGAGCGCCTGCTGGAGCTGCGCGCACTGCGATCTCGCCTGATCCAGCTGGCCCTTGGCCTGCCGGAGCGCCTCGATGTGCTGGTTCGCGTCCTTGAGCTGCCGCTTGAGCTCAGCGCTCTGCATCATCAGGAACACGGCGCCCGCGCCGCTCGCCAGCGCCACCAACCCGAACACGATCGCTAGAACAAGGACCATGGCTCACACACCTCGCGCCCCGCAGGGCGACACTCTCTCGCTATCCTGTGCGGCCGGGGAGACGGCCAGCGCGCGCCAGCCTGAATCTTGAGCTCTCATCAGACCACGCCTCGACACGATGAACAAGCCCGAGGTAATCCCAAGAACCAGCCGAACCTTCGTTGTCCCACGTCGCCTCACGCCGCCCGCCTCGCGCCTTGCTCCTTGCACGGCTTCCGGCGCGCGGGCGCTCCGGCAGCTTATCGCACGCCGCCGCCCTTGCGGGTCACCCGCGGGAGCGCCGTCCGCGTCTCCGGCGCGAGATCGAGCGCGTCCCGCTCCCCGGCCGCGAGCCGCAGCGCCCCGGCATAGGCGATCATCGCCCCGTTGTCCGTGCAGCTCGCGAACGGCGGGATGAACAGCGCGAGGTCCCGCCGCGCGCACGCCGCCGCCATCCGCGCCCGGAGCCCGCGGTTCGCCGCGACGCCGCCCGCGAGCACCACCCGCTCGACCCCCTCCGCCCGCGCCGCCCGCACGGTCTTCTGCACGAGCGCGTCGACCACCGCCCCCTGGAACGCCGCGCACAGGTCGCGCAGCGCCTGCCCCTCCGGCCGCCCGCGCCGCGCCACGTGGCGCGCCACCGCGGTCTTGACGCCCGAGAAGCTGAACTCCAGCGAGTCCTTGCGCGCCATCGGCCGCGGCACCGCGTCCTTCGCCGCCGCCGCGTCGCCGCCCTCCGCGAGCCGGTCGACCACCGGCCCGCCCGGGTACCCGAGGCCGAGCAGCTTCGCCACCTTGTCGAACGCCTCGCCCGCAGCGTCGTCGCGCGTCGCGCCGAGCTCGCGGATCGCGCCGAGCGACGGCCCGTCCACCCGGTAGATCGCCGTGTGCCCGCCCGAGGCGAGCAGCGCCACGTACGGGAACGCCGGCCGCTCCGCCGGCGCGCCGCCCCGCCGCAGGAACACCGCGAGCAGGTGCCCGACGAGGTGGTCCACGCCGACGAGCGGCTTGCCCGCCGCCCACGCGAGCCCCTTCGCCGCCTGCAGCCCCACGAGCAGCGCGCCCGCGAGCCCCGGCCGCGACGTCACCGCGACGCCGTCGAGGTCCGCCGCCGTCACGCCCGCGCGCGAGAGCGCCTCGCGCACGACCGGGACCACCGCGCGCGCGTGATCGCGCGCCGCGACCTCGGGCACGACGCCCCCGTACGGCGCGTGCAGCGCCACCTGGCTGCGCACGACGTCGGAGAGGACGTCGCCCCCCTCGGTCACCACCGCCGCCGCCGTCTCGTCACACGATGTCTCGATCCCTAGAACCCGCATGTCCCCGACCGCCGTGTCAGCCTGAATACGCCGAAGATCTGCCGCTGTCCCGCCCCGAGCGCCTCGCCCGAGGCCGGCTCCTCGTGGCCCGGCCGGAGCAGGCGGACCTCGACCGATGCGTCGGTCCGCAGCGACACGATGGCGAGGAGCGGCTCCGCCCCCGGATCCGACGCGCTGACCGCAACCACGGCGTTGCGCTCCCGGCCGTCGCCGAACTGGAGCCGCGAGAGCGGGTCGTGGGCGAGCGCGCCGATCGGCCGGAGCTGCGCGCCGTCGAGCAGGCGCCGCTCCGGCGTGGCCCCGTCGGGCGCCTCGTAGGTCCACAGCGCGCCCGGTGGCTCCGGGCCGTCGAGCGCGTCCGCGTCGAGCACGAGCCGCATCTGCACCCGCGGGCTCAGGCCGGCGCGGAAGGCGCCGCCCAGGGTGATCGCGCCGCAGTAGGCCTCGCCCTCGGCCGTCGAGAACCGGCTCACGTCGTCGCAGCCGGCCGCGGCGCCGGCGCCGGCGAGGAGCAGCAGCGCGAGCCGCGGCCCGGCGCGCCGCGGCCCGGGCGGGGGGGCAGCGCTCACGGGGCGGCGCTCCGCATCAGCTCGGCCGCGGCCTCGCGCACCCGCGGCTCCGGATCGCGCGCCGCGAGCTGCCGGAGGACCGGCGCCGCCGCCGCGCGGTCCGCCGAGGCGAGGGCGCGCGCCGCCGCCTCGCGGACCAGCGCGTACGCGTCGGAGCGGGCGGCCGCGCCGAGCGTCTCCACGACCGGGCTCGGACTGCCGCCGCCGGCGGCCCCCGGGGCAGCGGCCGCGCCCGGGGCGGCCGGCGAGCCCGCCGCGCCGAGCCGGCCGAGCGCCTCGGCCGCGCGCACGCGGAGCGGCCAGCTCGACGAGGTCCGCAGGACCTCCGAGACGGCCGCGATCGTCGGGCCGTGCCGGACCGGGCCGAGCGCCGAGAGCGCCGCGCGGCGCACGCTCTCCTCCGGATCGCCCAGCGCGTCGACCACCGCGGCCTGCGCCTCCGGCTCGGGTCGGGCCGCGAGCAGCTCCACCGCGCGCGTGCGCACCTCGATCGCGGGGTGCCGCACGAGGGCCACGAACCCGCTCACGACCGCCGCCGCGATCCCCTCCACCGTGGCCTCCACCTGCCTCCGGAGCTCGGGGGCGAGCTCCGCGCCCGCGGCGCCGTCCGTGAACGGCGCGAGGCCGACCGCGGCCCCGCCGCCGTCGCGCCCGCCGCCCGCCCCGCCCGCGCCCCGCGCGCCGCGCGAGAGGATCGCGTCGGCGACGACCAGCGCCCGCTCGGGCGACGTCGCCACCGCGGCGACCGCGGCCCTCTGGAGCGCCGGGCCGAGCGCCACGAGCGCGGCGGCGCGGTCCCCGGCGCTGAACGGATCCGGGTCGAGCCCCGCGAGGACGTCCTTCACCGTCAGCGCCCCGTCCGGCACCGGCAGCGGCTCGCGGGCGCGCGGGTACGCCCGCCGCGTGAACGCGGCCGCCGCGGCCGCCGCGGCCGCGCGCAGCCCCTCGTCCGACGAGAAGGCGCCGGCCGCGATCGCCTCGGCGGCCCCGTGCGGGGCGGGCGCCTCGGCCTCGCCGGCGCCGCCCGCCCTCGGGCCGCCGTCGCCGCCGAGCCGCGCCAGCGTGAGGAGCGCCGCGCGGCGGAGCTCCGGCTCGTTCGCGTCGGCGAGCGACACGAACAGCGCGGGCCCCTCGCCCCCCCCGCCGAGCTCGCCCAGCGCGCGGACCGCGGCCGCGCGCGGGACGGCGCCGGCCTCGGGCGCCCTGGCGAGCGCCGACAGCGCCGGCGCGTGCCTCCGGTTGCGCGTCAGGCCGAGGCCGATCGCGGCCATCGCCCGCACCTCCGGCGCCGGGGAGGTCAGGAGCCGCGCGAGCAGCGCCTCCGCCTTCGCCGCGGGCCGACCGCCGGCCGCGGCGAGCCGCGCGACGGCCCACGTCGCGGCGACCGCGACCGCGTCGTTCGGCAGCACGCTCGCCGCCGCGTCCCTCGGCGCGAGCATCTGCTCGTAGCGCCCCAGCATCGCGGGGTCGCGCAGCGCGCCGCAGGCGAGCATCGCGCGGGCGCGCAGGCCCTTGTCTGCCTGGCCGGTCGCGAAGTTGTAGAGCGCCGGCCCCGCGCTCCGGTTCTCGACGTAGGCCAGCACCTCGATCGCGATCTTCTGCTGCGACTCCCGGTCGTCGGCGAGCGCGTCGAGCAGCGGCTTCACGGCGCGCGCGCCGATCTTCGCGAGCTCGGCGCGGGCGGCCGCGCTCGCGTCGCGCGCGTCGCCGCGGACCTTCTGCATCAGCGGGAAGGTCATCGCGCCGTAGAGCTCCACGAGCAGCCGCCGGTAGAGCGGCCGCTGCGGGTTGCCGACCGCGACCGGCAAGAGCTCGCGCTCGAGCACGTCGAGCGAGCCCTTGCCGAGGTTCACCTGCATCGACATGCGCGCCGCGCGGGCGACGAGCTCCTCGTCGTTCGACGCCCGCACGACCCGGCGGAAGAGCCGGTCGGCCTCGTCGGTCTGCCCGGCGGTGAGCAGGAGCTCGGCGAGGTCGAAGTACACGGGGAAGAGCCGGTCGTTCTTGGCGAGCGCCTGCCGGTACTCGGCGATCGCGCGCGGGAAATCCTGCCGCCGCCGGTACATGTCGCCGAGCTTCTGGTGGCCGCCCGCGTCCTCCGGCGACAGCTCCACGGCCTTCGCGGCGTACCGGATCGCGTCGTCGTCCCGGTAGAGCTCGGCGGCGTACTGCGCCATGCGCTGATACAGCTCGCGCGCCCGCTTCGGGTTCACCTCGACCAGCTTGCCCAGGACGTCGATGGCGCCGAGCAGGTCCTGCTGGAGCACGAGCACGCGCTCCAGCGCGAGCAGCGAGCCCTCGTCGCCCGGCGCGGCCTGGATGATCCTGCGCAGCGTGGCCTCGGCGTCCGGCAGCCGGTGCAGCTTGCGCTGCACCTCGGCGAGCAGCCGCCCCGCCTCGAGATCGGGCGGGGCCGCGTTGAAGCGCGCGCTGAGCGGCGCGACGCGGCCCGG
Source organism: Sorangium sp. So ce1036 (assembly GCF_051369805.1). Classification (NCBI taxonomy): domain Bacteria; kingdom Pseudomonadati; phylum Myxococcota; order Polyangiales; family Polyangiaceae; genus Sorangium; species Sorangium sp. So ce1036. Next base: position 7,800,783 of record NZ_JBBMOX010000001.1, on the reverse strand, counting down.
CAGCTCGTGGGTGAGCGCCCAGAGGCTGACGATGTGGTTCCGCGCCTCGCGCGCGAGCAGCCTGTCGTTGCCGGCGCCGGCGAGCAGCTGCTCCCAGAGCGCGCGCGCCTCCGCGTAGCGCGCCCGCGGGTTGCTGACGGAGCTCGCCGTGCGCTCCAGCGCGATCGCCAGCGCCTTCTTGTAGCGGGGGTTCGCGGGCTCGAGCTGCGCGGCCTCCCGGAGCGCGGCGAGCGCCTCGGCCACCATGTCGTGGTCGAGGTACACCTCGCCGAGGGTGGCCGCGGCGCGCGCCCGGCTCGGCACGACCTGCCGGATGCGCGCCCACGTCTCCAGCGCCTTCTTCTTGTCGCCTGCCTGGAAGTAGCGGTCCCCCAGATCGACGAGGTGGCTCGGATCGCCGGTCGCGGCGCCGGCGAGCCGCTGCAGCACCCGGAGCGCCCGGTCGTTCTCCTCGACGCGCTCGTAGAAGTCGGCGACCGCCGCGAGCGTCTCGGGCTCGTCCGCGACGCGCCGCTCGAGCTCCGCGAGCAGCGCGAGCGCCTTGGGCCGGTCGCCCCGCTGGATGAGCGTCTCGCACAGCTCGAACACGAAGTCGGCGTTGTGCGGGGCCGCCTTGATCAGGAGCTCGTACTCGCGGATCGCGGCGTCGAGCTCGCCGGCGGTCTGGAGCAGGTGGACGAGCCGGAGGCGCGTGTCGATGTGCCTGCCGCTCAGCGCGAGCGCCCGCCTGTACGTCGCGATCGCCTTGTCGACGTCGCCGGTCTCCTCGTACAGCGCGCCCAGGGTCGCGAGCCGCTGGAAGTCCTGCCCCCGCTCGGCCTCGAGGATCGCGATGAGCTCCGCGAGCCTCCCCTCGGCGCGGAACGCGTCGGTCATGATGAGCAGGATCTCGGCGCGCACGCCCGCGGCGCCGCCGGCGACGGCGAGCGCCCGCTTCAGCACCGCGAGCGCCTCGTCCATCTTCTTCTGCTTGGCGAGCGCCCGCCCGAGGTCGCGCAGCGCCGGCGCGAGCGCGCGGTTGTCGCCGGCCGCGGCCTTGACGAGCTCGCGGAACTCGGCCTCGGCGCGCGCGTGGTGCCCGCGCGCGGCGAGCTCGCGCCCGAGCTCCGCCTTGACGAACAGCGAGCCCTGCGAGGTCTTCACGAGCGCGTCGTGGTGCGCCTCGGCCGCGGCGAAGTCCGAGAGATCGAGGCAGAGCCCGAGCAGCGTGCGCCGCGTCTGCTCGACGTCCGCGGAGGCCTTGAGCAGCGGCAGCGCCTTCTCGTAGTGCGCGCGCGCGCGGCCCTTGTCGCCGCGGTCCGCCTCGAGCTGGGCGAGCGCGAGCATCGCCGAGGGGGCCGACGGCCGCTCCGCGATCGCCGCCTCGTACGTCTTGATGGCGTCGTCGTACCGCCCGTCCTGCTTGTAAATGCCGGCGAGCACGACCCTGGAGGCCCAGGCGTCCGCGCCGGGCTGGGCGGCGCGGCGCTCGAACTCCTCGACGAGCTTCTTCAGGTTCCCGTCGCGCTCGCGGTAGAGCTGGGCGAGGCGCTGGAGCGGGAACGGCGCGCTCGGCTGGCTCAGGACGATCGCGGTGTAGCGCGCGATCAGCGCGTCGCTCGACCGGCCGCCCGGCCTCGCATCGCCGGACTCGGCGGGCCTGGGCTTCGCCTGGGGCGGCCGGGCGGGCGCCGAGCGCGCGGCGCCGGGCCTGGGCGCCTTGGGCCTGGGCCGCCTGGTGCGGCCGGCCGGATCGAAGTCCGCGGCGTCGGCGCGCGGGATCGCGAGCGTCGCGGCCGCGGGGAGCAGGACGGCGAGGCAGCCGGCCAGGACGTGGGATCGCACCGGAGTAGCGTAGATCGGTCGCGCTCCGCGGGCCATGCGGCGGCCGCGCCGGGCCGGGCGCCCACCGGCGCCGATGCGCTCCGGGGACACGGGGCGCGGCGCGGAGGTCATGCGGGTCACCAAGCCGCGCCCGGCCAGCGCTCTCCTTTGGCTCCGGCGTTCATTATGAGCCTGGGGCGAGCCCGGTTCTGGATATCCTGGGCCACGGCGATGGGCTCGTCCGACGCACCGCACTGGCGAGCGCTGCGGTCCCCGGGGCCGCCGGAGGGGCACCGCTGATGCGCGAAGGCGACCTCGTCGGCGATCGCTTCGAGATCGAGGCGCACGCGAGCGCCGGCGGCATGGCGCAGGTCTTCCGCGCCCGCGATCGGCTCACCGGCGAGCCGGTCGCGCTGAAGGTCCTGGAGCGCCGGGGTCCCCAGGAGACGCACCGCTTCGTCCGGGAGGCCCACGCGCTCGCCGCGCTCCGCCACCCGGGCATCGTCGGGTACATCGCCCACGGCACGACCGAGCGCGGCGAGCTCTACCTCGCGATGCCGTGGCTCACCGGAGAGACCCTCGCCGAGCGCTTCCTCCGCGAGCCGCTCACCGTGCCCGAGAGCCTGACGCTCGGCGCGCGCGTCGCGTCCACGCTCGGCGCCGTCCACCGGCTCGGCGTCGTCCACCGCGACCTCAAGCCGAGCAACCTCCTGCTCGTCGGCGGCTCGGTCGACGACGTGATCCTCCTCGACTTCGGCGTCGCGCGCGTCGCGGAGGCCGGCCAGGAGCTCACCCTGCCCGGCGTGATGCTCGGCACGCCCGGCTACATGGCCCCGGAGCAGGCGCGCGGCGAGCTCACCATCGGCGCGCGCGCCGACGTCTTCGCGCTGGGCTGCGTCCTCTATCGCTGCCTCACCGGCCGGCCGCCGTTCGTCGGCCGCGACGGCCTCTCCGTGCTCGTGAAGGTCCTCCTCGAGGAGCCCCCGCGGCTGCGGGAGCTCCGCGGCGAGATCCCCGCCGCGCTCGACGACCTCGTCACCCGCATGCTCGCCAAGGATCCGCGCGACCGCCCCGCCGACGGCGCGTCCGTCGCCGCCGAGCTCGCGTCCCTCGGCGAGCTCGCGCCCGGCTCGCGGCGCGGCCTCCCTTCGCCCGCCGGCGCCCCGATCCCCGAGCTCACGACCGGCGAGCGCCGGATGATCTGCCTCATCCTCGCGCGCGACGGCGCGCTCGACAGCGACGCGACCCGGTCCGAGGGCGAGGACGCGCTGCGGGCGCGCGCGCTCGGCGCGCTCGCCGAGCGGCACCAGGGCCGCCTCGAGATCATCGACGCGCGCTCGCCGGTCGTCGTGCTGTCGGGCGCCGTCGCGCCGACCGACCTCGCGGCGCGGGGCGCGCGGTGCGCGCTGGCCATGCAGGTGCTGCTCGGCGGCGCGCCGGTCGCGCTGGTCGCCGGTCGCGCCGAGATCTCCGCCCGCTCGCCGATCGGCAAGCTCATCGATCAGGCGGCCGCGCTGCTCGCCGGCGACGGGGCGCGGCACGGCGTGGTCCGCGTCGACGAGGTCACGGCCGGCCTGCTCGGCGCGCGGTTCGAGGTCGACGCCGACGCGTCGGGCCACCTCCTGCGCGGCGAGCGCGACGACCTCGAGGCCGCGCCGCGCCTGCTCGGCAGGCCGACGCCGTGCGTGGGCCGCGACCGGGAGCTGTCGCTGCTCGAGGCGACGTTCCTCCAGTGCGTCGAGGAGCAGACGCCCTCCGCCGTGCTGATCACGGCCCCCGCGGGCATGGGCAAGTCGCGCCTGCGCGCCGAGCTGCTCCGGCGCCTCAGGGCGCGGGGCGAGCGGATGGCGGCGTGGATCGCGCGCGGCGATCCGATGAGCGCCGGGTCCGCCTTCGGCCTGCTCGCGCAGGCGCTCCGGCGCGCGCTCGGCGTGGCCGAGGGGGAGCCGGCGCAGGCGGTGCGGCGCAAGATCCGCGAGCGCGTCGCGCGGCACGGCGAGGCCGGCGCCCGCATGGCGCCGTTCCTCGGCGAGCTCGTGGGCGCGCCGTTCCCCGACGAGGAGAGCGCGGCGCTCAGGGCGGCGCGCCGGAGCTCCGTGCTCATGGGCGATCGGCTGCACCTCGTCTGGGAGGAGTTCCTGCGCGCCGAGAGCGCGGCGCACCCGGTGCTGCTCGTCCTCGAGGACCTGCACTGGGGCGACCTGCCCACGGTCGCCATGATCAACAGCGCGCTCCGCAACGTGCGCGACGCGCCGTTCATGGTGCTCGCGCTCGGCCGGCCCGAGGTGCGCGAGGTGTTCCCGAGGCTGTGGGCCGGGCGCGGCGTGCAGGAGATCGAGCTCGTGGGGCTGTCGCGCCGCGCCAGCGAGCGGCTCGTGCGGCAGGCGCTGGGCGGCGACGTCGCCGAGGAGGTCGTCGCCACGCTCGTCGAGCGCGCCGACGGCAACGCGTTCTTCCTGGAGGAGCAGATCCGCGCCGCCGCCGAGGGGCGAGGGGCCGCGCTGCCCGAGACGGTGCTGGCCATGGTGCAGGCGCGGCTGGAGGCGCTCGATCCCGAGGCGCGGCGCGTCCTCAGGGCGGCGAGCGTCTTCGGCCAGAGCTTCCGGCCGGCCGGCGTCGCCGCGCTGCTCGGCGGCGCCGACGCCGAGGTGGCGGGCCGGCTCGCCGAGCTCGTGGAGCGCGAGGTGATCCTCCCCGGGCGGCAGCCCGGCGGCGCCGGCGCGCGCGACAGCGGGCTCTCGTTCACGCCCGTCGTGCCCGTCGCGCCCGCCGCGCCGGTCGACGCCGCGGCGCTCGAGCAGGGCGCCTGGGGCGGGGCCGGCGAGCCGGACGCGGCCGAGTACAGCTTCCGGCACGCGCTCGTGCGCGAGGCGGCATACGGGGCGCTGACGGACTACGACCGGCGGCTCGGCCACCGGCTGGCGGGCGAGTGGCTGGAGCGGGTGGGGAAGGGCGACGCGGCGGAGCTCGCGGAGCACTTCGAGCGCGGCGCCGAGCCGGGGCGGGCCGCGGCGTGGTACCGGCGCGCGGCGGAGCAGGCGCTCCGCGGCAACGACCTGCTCGCGGCGATCCGGCACGCCGAGCGCGGCGTCGCGTGCGGCGCGGCCGGGGCGGAGGCGGGCGGGCTGCTCCTCGTCGAGGCCGAGGCCCGCGTCTGGCACGGCGACTTCGCCGTGGCCGAGCAGCGCGCGCTCGAGGCGGTCGCGCTGTTCGAGCCCGGCTCCTCCTCGTGGTACGCCGCGGTCACCTGGGTGATCATGGCCGCCGGCAAGCAGGGCGCCCTCGACGTCGTGGAGTCGTGGGTGGCCGCGGCGCGCGCCGCGCCGCCCGGCGAGGGCGCGCTGACCGGGAGGGACATCTGCCTCGCCGGGGGGGCCCACTGGCTGGTCTTCGGCGGTCGCTACGCCGCCGCGGACGGGATCATCGAGGCGCTCGAGCGGAGCGGGGAGGAGGGCAGGCCGCTCGACCCCGGGGTGCTCGCGACGCTGTACGAGGCGCGCGCCATCCGCGCGATGACCTCCGGCGATCCCGGCGCCTGCCTCGAGGGCATCGAGGCGGCGCTCGCGGTGCACGAGCAGAGCGGGGATCGCCGCAACGCCTGCTCGCTTCGGGTGAACCTGGGCGCCATCACCATGGAGCTCGGCGACGCCGCGGGGGCCGAGGCCGCGCTGCGCGACGCGCTCCGCGCGGCGGAGCAGATGGAGCTCACGGACCTGGCCGCGTTCGCCAGGAGCAACCTGGGCAACGTCCTCATCGCCCGCGGCGAGCTCGACGAGGCCCGGCAGGTCGAGGCGGCGGCGATCGCGACGTTCCAGCGGCTGGGCGATCCGCGGGCCGAGGGGGTCGCCCGCGCCTACCTGGCGAAGGCGGCGCTGCTCGGCGGGGACCTCGAGATCGCCGAGGCCGAGGCCCGCGCCGCCGCGGAGCTCCTCCAGAGCGCCCCGCCGCTGCGCGCGGCGGCGTGGGCGCTCACCGCGCGCGTGCTGCTCCGGAAGGGCCGCGTCGGCGAGGCGCTCTCGCTCTCGGGCGAGGCGCTCTCGCTCCTGGAGTCGCTCGGCGCGGTCGAGGAGGGCGAGTCGTTGATCCGGCTCGTCCGGGCCGAGGCCCTCTTCGCGAGCGGCCAGATGGACGACGCGCTCACCGCGATGGCCACGGCGCGCGACAGCGTGCTCTCCCGAGCCAGGCAGATCTCGAATCCTCGCTTCCGGGACCTTTTTCTGTCCACACCCGACAATGGCGAGACGCTCGCGGTGGCCGCGCGATGGCTTGGTGATCGCGACGCTCCGTAGTATAGCGGGTCATCTCATGTAGTCGTTCCTGCTCACGGCTCTCCCGAGGTCCGTGTGCCTCCCACGTGCGCGCCTGTCTGGCGTTCTCGTGACGGCTTTCAGGACGTCGCCACAGATCCGCCTTTTCTGGGGCGCTCCCTGAAAACCCATTGAGGAAATTCCTGATGCGTGTTCTGTTATTTTCTGAGGGGGTTGCGCGAATGAGAGCCGGAGTCGCGATCTCGTATCTGGGTCTTCTGGGTGCCTGCTCGACCGCCTGTATCGGGGAGGCCGAGCCCCTCGGGGAAGAGAGCTCCACGGAGGAAGAGATCGCCACTGCGGAGCAGGCGGCGTTCACGAAGAACGCGTTCACGAAGAACGCGCTCACGGCCAGCGCGCTCACGCGCAACAGGCTCGCGACCGAGGCGCTCACGGGGGGCCCGCTGACGAGCAGCGCGCTCGCGAGGAGCGGAGAGGTCATGCGCGCATTGCGCGACCCGCTGGCCCGCGAGTTCCTGACCTACGCGGCGGGCTGTGCGCTGCCGGAAGGGCAATCGGTTCAGGTCACGCTGGACGGCGAGACCCATGTGTTCGAGGGAGAGCTCGGGCTCGCGCCCGAGTGGGCCCGCGCGCACGGGCAGTGCAACGCCCGGTGTCAGGGATGGGTATCGGCCTGTATGCTGGCCAGGGTCAACTACCTCGGGGAGAGCGTCCCTCTCTCGATGCGCGGCAAGAACAGGGCCCTCGAATCGCGTCCCGAGGAGAGGAAGGCCTTCCCTCACCGGGAAGCGGCGTATTTCGGTGATCTCTTCGCGCCGGAGCAGCTCCGGTTTGCGTGCAAGTCGCCCGGGTCGACGCTCATCCGCCGCGTGTGCGGCGGGACGGGCGAGGACACCGACGGGTGCATCGTCGATGTCCTCGGCGATTGCAACGATCTCTGCGGCGCCCCGGCGCCGGATGGCAGCTTCTCGAACTGCGCTGTCGGTAACCGCACGATCCGGACGACGGTGACGATCTTCCGGGAGTAAGGGCGCCCGCCCGGCCTGGTCGCGGCGCGCCTCCCCGGGCCGCGGCGCGCGCCTCCCCCCGCGACGCACCCCCGCTTTCGTACTAGAGTCGCGGCGCCATGAACCGAAGGCTGCCGCCTGCCCTGCTCGCCTCGCTGCTCCTCGCCGCCTGCGCCGCGCCGGAGCCTCGGCCCAAGGAACCCCTCGGCCAGATCCCCGAGGCGACGACCACGGCGAAGCCCGAGTGGATGCCCTTCCGGATCCGCGCCGGCAAGAGCGTCCCCGCCGATCCTCGCGAGAAGCACCTCGCCGACGTCCGGCAGCTCACCTTCGGCGGCGAGAACGCCGAGGCGTACTGGTCGCCCGACGGCAGGAAGCTCATCTTCCAGTCGACCCGCGACGGCAACAAGTGCGACCAGCAATATGTCATGGACCTCGAGAGCGGCGAGGTCCGCCGGGTCTCGAACGGCAAGGGCAAGACGACCTGCGGCTACTTCCTCTTCCCCGCGCCCCCGGCTCCTGCGCAGGCGCGCGTCCTCTTCGCCTCGACCCACGCCGCCGGCGAGGCGTGCCCGCCGAAGCCCGATCACTCCCAGGGCTACGTGTGGCCGCTCGACGATTTCGACATCTACACGTCGAACGCCGACGGCTCGGATCTCCGCCCCCTCATCCAGGGCGAGGGCTATGACGCCGAGGCGACCGTCGCGTTCGACGGCTCGCGCCTCGTGTTCACGAGCACGCGCGACGGCGACCTCGAGCTCTACACCGCGAAGCTCGACGGGTCCGACGTCCGGCGCATCACGAGCGCGCCGGGCTACGACGGCGGCGCCTTCTTCTCCCCCGACGGGACCAAGCTCGTGTGGCGGGCGAGCCGCCCGACCGGCGCGGCGCTCGACGACTACCGCGCGCTGCTCGCCAAGGGGCTCGTGCGCCCCAGCGCGCTCGAGATCTTCGTCGCCGACGCCGACGGGCAGAACGCGCGCGCGGTGACGCGGAACGGCCGCGCCAACTTCGCCCCCTATTTCCTGCCGGACTCGCGCCGGCTCCTCTTCGCCTCGGATTTCAGCACCCCGCAGGGCGCGCGGGGGATGCCGAACTTCGACCTCTACCTCGTCGACCCCGAGGCGCCCCCTTCGGCGGACGGCGCGCCGCCGGTCCAGCGCGTGACCTACTTCGAGGGGTTCGACAGCTTCCCGATGTTCTCGCCCACCGGCGAGCACCTCGTCTTCGCCTCGAACCGGTACGGCGCGAAGCCCGGCGAGACCAACCTGTTCGTGGCCCGCTGGGTCGAATGAGCGCGACGCGGTCGCGGCCCCGGGCGCCGATCGCCCTCGCGTCGGCGTGCGCGCTCGCGGGCTGCTCCGGCGCCCCGGCGCAGCCGGCCCGCCCCGCCGAGGCCCCTCCCGCCGCGGTGGAGCTCGTGGGCGCCGCCTACGCCTCGCCGGCGCGCTGGAGCTACCACCCGGCGGCGCCCGAGTCCGCGGTCGCGTGGGCGCCCTTCGGCGGCGGGTGCGTCGTCGTGGCCCAGGGCGGCCAGCGCTGGACGGTGACGCCCGAGCGCCCCGCGCCCGCGGCGGGCGCCGCCGCGCCGGCGGACGCGCGCTGCGCGGGCCAGGGCAGGGCGAGCGGATCGCCCGCGCCGGAGGAGCTCACCGCGGTCGTGCGGCGCTCCTCGACCTCCTGGATGTTCGTCGGCGCGAGCGGGGCGATCTACGAGGCCACCTCGCCGCTCGGCCAGCTCACGCGGACGCTCTCGCCGCCCGAGCCGCTCGCGCAGGTCGCGGGCGCCGGCGGCGCGCTGCTCGGGGTGACCCGGAGCGGCGGCGTGCTCCGGTGGCGCGAGGATCTCGGCTGGAAGCCGGTCCAGCTCGACGGCGCCGCGGGGCAGGGGGGGCGCACGCCGCCGCGGGCCCTCGGCGTCGCCATCGCCGAGGGCGGCAGGGCGCTCGCGCTCGCGCTGCCCGAGGCGCTGTTCGCGAGCGAGGACGGCGGGGCGACCTGGGCCCGCGCGCCGCTCCCGCCGATGGGCCTCTCGCAGGTCGGCGTCCTCGGCGGCGAGCTCGTCGCCGAGGGCGTCCTCGCCTCGGCCACGTGGGATCCGCGGCGCACGCCGGCGTTCGCGCGCAGCGCGGCGGTGCTCCCGCCGGCCGACGTCGAGCTCGCCGTCGCGGTCCCGCGCGCCCCGTCCGCCGCCGCCGTGTCGGTCGGCCGGGCGGCGATGGCCGGCGATCGCTACGTCGAGGCGATCCGCCCCGACGACGCCGGCGCGCCGTGGCTCCTCGCGCGCGGCCCCATCGAGGGGCCGCTCAAGGTGGCGCCCCTGCCGGGCACGGCCGACTGCGGCAGCATCCGGCTCGGCGCCGGCGGCGCGAACGGCCGACACCTCGTCGCGGTGTGCGCCGAGCCGGAGGGCGACCGCATCGTGGCGCGGGTGCTCCGCAGCGCGGACGGCGGCGGCGCGTGGTTGCCGTACGCCACCCTGGAGACGCTCGACATCGACCAGGTCGGCGTCGCGGTGGCGCCCGAGGGCGCGGCGCTGCTGACCGGCGTCTGCAAGCCGGGCGACGACGCGGGCAGCTGCAAGCCGACCGCGCCGCTCCTCCTCACCCAGGAGGGTGACCCGGGCGGCGCCCAGCCCGGGGATCGCGCGGCGGTGATCGTCACGGCGGCCCCGACGCTCAGCGCCCCCGCCGCCCTGCCCGCGTTCTCGGCGGACGGTCGCTCCGCCTACTTCGTCGGCTACCGCGGCAAGGACGAGCGCCTCGCGCTGTTCGTCTCGCACGACGGCGGCGAGACGTTCGCGCCGCGGCCGCTCGACCTGCGCGGCCCGGCGCAGGCCGCCTCCCCGGGCGACGGCGCCGAGGACGACGTGGAGACCGAGGAGGACGGCCCCGGCGGCCCGACGCCCGCCGGGCTCGAGATCGTCGAGGAGAGCGCGCTCCGCCCCGCCGACGACGGCGCGGTCGGCCTGCTGCTCTCGGACAGCGGCGCGCTCACGTACCTGATCGCCGACGAGGACGGCCGGGGGCTCACCGTGGCCTCTCCGCCCGCGGAGAGCGCGCAGCTCGCCGGCGTCGGCCGGCGCGTCGTCGCGCTCGCGCCGCGCGCGGCCTCGGGCGGCGACGAGGAGGTCGCGGCGATCTGGGAGTCGCTCGACGGCGGCGTGAGCTGGGCCGAGCTCCCGGAGATGCCGGCGCTCTCGCGCGAGCTCTCCCAGAGCCCGGTCGTGATGGCGTGCGGCGGGAGCGGCTGCCTCTTCGGCGATACGGTGACCCGCGTCGGCTGGGGCGGCCAGTCCGAGGGCGCGCCGTCGCGCGCGCCTCTCCCGGCGCCGCGCCGCGCGCCGGCCGTGCGCACGCCCATCGTCTGCGAGGCGCTGCCGGCCTCGAAGTGGACGCGCATCGACCATGTCGACGGGGGCGGCCTCGGCCTGCCCGGCGCCGGCGAGGCGCTGCGGGGCCGCTCGGTCTGGTCGGTGCTCACGCACGCCCCGAGCGGGGCGGTCGACGTCGTCTCCGCGCTGCTGCCCGAGTCCGGCGCCGGCGAGGCGCGCGTCGTCACGCGCGCGCTGCTGCCCGCGGTGCCGCGCGGGGCGCGGACCGCGAGCAACGTCACCCTCCAGATGGAGGGCTACGCCGCGGCCCGCGTGCGGCTCCCCGCCGGCGGGGGGAGGCCGGGCGAGCCGATGCGCCACGTCGAGCTCGCGTGGGAGAACTTCATGGACGGCACCTCGGGGCGCGGCGTCATCCCGGACGCCGGCCCGTTCGAGCTCGGCGACGTGAAGCCCGTCCCCGGCGCGGCGCGGCGGGCCCCTGCGGGCGCGCGCTCCGGGCCTGGCCCGGCGGGCGCGGCGCCGCGCCCGATGCCGCCGCTCGACGACCTCTTCGACCCCGCGCTCCTCTCCGTGTCGCTCCGGGGCATCTTCCTGCGCCCGCACTCCGGCAGCGCGCGGTCGGCGCTCACGTTCTTCTACGAGCCCTCCGGAAAGCTCCAGCGCTTCGATTTCCCGCTGTGGCCCGCGTCGGGCCTCCGCGGGAGCCTCGACGTCCGCGCCGATGCCGTCCTCGCGGACGGCCAGCCCGTCGGCGTGGGGATGCTCCGGCAATCGCTGAACGGCCCCGTGACCGCGATGCTGCTCGCCCACCGCCCGGCGTCGGCGTCCGGCGGGCCCGGGCGGCCGGACGCCGGCGCGGCGTGGGCGATCGACGCCGTCACCGTGGCGCCCCCGGCGGGGCGCGATCGCGTCGCGCACGTCGACTGGTCCTATGCCGGCAAGACGATCGGCGTGACGACGCTGGTCGCCGATCCGAGGCACGCGGCCGCATGGGCGATGTTCCAGCCATTTCGAAATGACGGAACGCTCGGCCCCGCACAGCCGCTGCCGACGCCGTTCGACCTCGGCGACACGCCGCGCCCTTGCTCTGCCGCCGAGCGCGCCGCGAGCGCGCGCCATGAGGCGCCGCTCTTCCTCGGCAGCGAGGCGCTCTTCCCGGGCACGCGCCACCCCGTGCTGGTGACCGACGTCGCCGGCCCCGCCGGCCCGTCCGACGCGATGACGCTCCTGACGTCCTCCGTGGTGCTCCACGGCACGCCGGCCGCGCCGTGCGTCGCGGGCTGGGAGGCGCGGTCGCTCGGGCGGTCGCCCGTTTCTGCCATCGTCCCGGGCGATCTCGCGCAGGCGTGGCTGTTCCGGGTCGCGGCGGGCCCGACCCCGGCGACCGGCGCGGCCATCGAGCTCCGGCCGATGACCTGCCGCTTCGAACCGGGCGCGAGGGTGCCCGAGGCAGTGTGGAGCGAGCCGGCCACGGAGCGGGTCGAGTGATGAAAAGGATGTATGAAATGAAGCAGACGGCGGGCTGAAACGATCCTGGATCCGGGTTCGCGGTAACCTTGCAGCGACCGGCGTCCGAGCCGCGGCGCTTGCGCTCGTGGTCTCGGCGAGGATAGCCTCAGCTGCCTGAAAGGGAGGCAGCATGATCCGGAAGCGGCGGCGGTTCGAGCTCAGGAAGACGCTGTTCCTGCTTCCGAACCTGATCACGCTCTCGTCCATCTTCTGCGGCTTCGACGCGATCCGGCGCTCGGCGACCGCGCAGTCGGAGGATGATTTCTACCGGGCCGCGCTGCTGATCGTCTTCGCGATGTTCTTCGACACGCTGGACGGGCGTGTCGCGCGGATGACGAAGACCCAGAGCGCCTTCGGCCTGCAGATCGACTCGCTGGCCGACATCGTCTCGTTCGGCGTGGCGCCGTCGATGCTGGTCTACCAGTGGACGCTGCACCGGTTCGATCTCGCGGGGCTGCTCGTTTCGTTCCTCTTCACGGCGTGCGGCGCGGTCCGGCTGGCGCGCTTCAACGTCCTCTCGATGGGGGAGGCGGGCAAGCCCACGAAGCCCTCGAAGTACATCGTCGGCCTGCCGATCCCGGGCGCGGCGGGGATCCTGGTGTCGATCGTGGTGGCGAACCACGCGGCGGCCGGCGAGATCGGCAGCGCGCGCTACGCGTCGGCGATCCTCGCGACCACGACGCTCCTGTCGTTCCTGATGGTCTCGACGATCCGGTTCCGGTCGTTCAAGGATCTCCGGCTCAACGCCCGGACGGTGCTGTTCGTCGCGTTCGCGGTCGGCTCGAGCGCGGTGATCTCGACGCAGCTGCAGCCCGCGTTCGTCCTCGTGTGGCTGCTCGGGTTCTACGTGCTGCTCGGGATCTTCGAGTCGCTCTGGCACCTGCCGGCGCGCCTCCGCGGCCTGTCGCGGGACTCGGTGCCTCCTCCCAGGGTGCCTCCTGCGGCCTGACCCCGCCTGGACGCCGGCGCGCCGGCGTCGCGGCCCCACCTGTCGGGCCCATTTTTGAGTAGACTCCTCGCGATGAAGAACCGCGTGTTCTTTCCGCAGGCCGCGCTGGACGACTGGATCGCGAGCGACCGCGTCGATCTGAACAACGACGAGCTGCTGATCAAGACCGAGGGCCGCCGCTACAAGATCATCGAGGCGATCCGCGTGCTCCGCGAGGTGTCGGGCGCGGCGGACATCCACGAGGTCATCGGCCGGGTCAAGACGCGCGCCTTCCTGAGAGAGCTCGGGGCGGAGATCCTCGAGGGATCCATGATCATCGGCGACAACGCGTACGACGTGATCCCGGGGTTCATCGGCGCGCCGGTGGGCACGTTCGCCGAGCATCGCAAGGCCGCGCCCGCCGCGACGGCGATGGACAGCAGCCTCACCAGCGACGAGGAGCTCCTCGCCGCGTTCCTGACGAGCAACCTGTAGCGACGGCGGCGGCCTCCGCGGGCGAGCGACCGCGACGGTCTCCTCGGGCGCGCGAGGAGGGCGAGCACTCCCGGCCCGCGAGGGCGGCGAGCCCTTCCGGCCCGAGCGGCGAGCGGGGCCAGCGCTTCCCTCACGGGCCGGCCTCCGGGGGGCCTGTCCGGCGCTGCGCCCGTCGGGCCTGTTCCTAGGAGAGTACGCCTCAGCCTCTGCGGCCGGCGGGCCATCCCCGGTGAGGCAGGCTATAAAGGGGGCCATGCCCGAGGTCGTCGCATCCGGGGTCAGCTTCGCGCTTGCGCTGCTGTTTTACAGCTCCGCCAGCGCCCTCTTCTTCCTGGACATCGCCCGCAGCCGAGCTCGGCTCCCCAGCGCGGCGGACAGCGCGGGGCCGGGCCGCGACGCCGCCGCGCGGCCGAGCGCCGCGGCGGCCCTGCCCGCTTCCCGCTTCGCGCCCCGGCTGCTCGGCGCGGGCGCCCTCGGGCACGCGATCTACGTGACGCTCGCCAGCTTCGTCGCGCGCGTCTGCCCGGTCCACTCGGTCCACTTCATGCTCTCGGTCGCGTCCCTGCTCGCGATCGCCGTGTACCTCGTCGCCCGCCGCCGCTTCCACATCGACGCGCTCGGGCTCCTCATCGGCCCGCTCGGGCTCGCCTTCCTGCTCGGCACCTTCTTCCTCGGAAAGCCGAACCCCGAGCCCAAGCTCAACCCCCTGTTCATCGTGGCCCACGTCATGGCGAACCTGCTCGGGATCGCCCTCTTTTTCCTCGCCGGCGCCGCCGCCGCGCTCTACCTCGTCCAGGAGAAGCGGCTCAAGCGGAAGCGGCACATCGAGCGCATGGGCAACCTCCCGGCGCTCGACACCCTCGACCGCGCCGTCCACCGCTTCCTGACCGCCGGCTTTCCCCTGCTGACCCTCGGCCTCGTGACAGGAACCTACTGGGCGCACCACCTCGAGATGGGCAGCACCGAGGAGGTGATGCGCGCGGTCTTCGGCTACGCGACCTGGCTCCTCATCGCGCTCGTGTTGCTCCTGCGCGCCGCCGCGGGCTGGCGCGGCCGCCGCGCGGCGTACGGCACCATCGCCGGGCTCGCCTGCGCCTCGGCGGTGCTCGTCATCTATCTCGTCCGTCCCGCCGCGGGGCTCGGAGGCTAGCGCCCTTGATTTTCGTCGGGCTCTCCCACAAGACCGCGCCCATCGACGTGCGCGAGCGGCTCGCGATCGGGCGGGATCGCCTCCCCGAGGTGCTCGCGCGGCTCACGGCTCACCCCGCCATCGAGGAGGCGCTCGTGCTCTCCACCTGCAACCGCGTCGAGGTCTACGCCTCGCCGCGGCAGGGCGCGCCCGGGCTCACCCGCCCCGGGAGCGCGCCGCCCCCCGCGTCCGCCGTGGAGCTCCCGCTCCAGGACGAGGCGCTGCGCGCCGTCGTCTCGGTCCTCATCGGCATCGGCGGGGAGGCCGTCCGCGGTCACCTCGTCGGCCGCCTCGGCGGCGAGGCCGTCGTCCACCTCTTCCGCGTCGCCGCCTCGCTCGACTCCATGGTCGTCGGCGAGCCGCAGATCCTCGGGCAGATGAAGGACGCCATCGAGATCGCCCGCGCGGCGAGGGCCCTCGGCGCGCGGCTCGGCCGCGCGGCCCACCGCGCGATCAAGGTCGGCAAGCGCGTGCGCACGGAGACGGCGATCGGCGCGGGCCAGGTCTCGGTGTCCAGCGTCGCCATCGACCTCGCCCGCCAGATCTTCGACGATCTCGCCGGCCGCACGGCGCTGCTCGTCGGCGCGGGCGAGATGGCCGAGGCCGCCTCGAAGCTCCTGGTCCGGGCCGGCGCCCGCCTGGTCGTCGTCAACCGGAGCCCGGAGCGCGCCGCCGCGCTCGCCCGCGAGGTCGGCGGCGCCCCCCGCCCGTGGGCCGAGCTGGAGCGCGCCGTCATCGACGCCGACATCGTGATCTCGTCGACCGCGAGCCCGAGCTACGTGCTCACGCTCGACCTCGTCCGCCGCGCCCGCAAGGCCAGGAGGGGCAGGAGCCTGTTCCTCATCGACATCGCCGTCCCGCGCGACATCGATCCCGCCGTCAACAAGCTCGACAACGTCTATCTCTACGACGTCGACGACCTCTCGCAGATCGTGGCGCAGTCCGTCGAGGGGCGCGCCGCCGAGGCGGCGCGGGCCGAGGCGATCGTCGCGGACGAGGCGCAGGCGTTCGAGGCGTGGACGCTCGAGCGCGCCCTGACCCCCACCATCGTGGGGCTCCGGACGCGCACGCGCTCCATCCTCGCGGCCGAGGTCGAGCGCAGCCTCGCCGGCAAGCTCCGGCACCTCGGCCCGGCCGAGCGCCAGGCCCTCGCCATGATGATCGACGCCGCCACGAACAAGCTGCTCCACGTGCCCACGACGCGCCTCCGCGCGATGGCCAGCGATCCCCGGGTCGCCGAGCACGTCGACTCGCTCCGGGAGCTCTTCGACATCGACGGCGCGCAGGCCGACGGCGCCGCCGCCGCCCCGGCGCTCGCCGAGGCGGCGCTGCGCGAGCCCGCGAGCGGCCCCCGCAGCGCGCCGCCCGCGCGCCGGGACGAGCCGCACCTCGCCGGCGAGCGCGGCGACGGCGGCGCCTCGCCCCGGCTCGCCGGGCCCCGCCCGCACGTCGCGGAGGGCAACGGCGCCTATGCCCGGCAGCCCGCGGCGCGCTCCCAGGGGGACGCCGGCGTGATGGCCGTGGCGAATCCGGCCGCTGCCGTGCAGGCGGCTGGGCTAAAGGGAGCGTGACCGACATGGAGCTCACCCTCGCCACGCGCCGCTCGGCGCTCGCCCTCGCCCAGTCCCGCGCCTTCGCCCGAGCCCTCGAGGCGGCGACGCCCGATCTCTCCCTGCGCGAGCTCGAGGTGGTGACCTCGGGCGACCGGACCCAGGATCGGCCGCTCCAGGACATCGGCGGCAAGGGGCTGTTCATCAAGGAGCTCGAGGAAGCGCTCCTGGACGGGCGCGCCGATTTCGCGGTCCACTCGATCAAGGACGTCCCCGCCGAGCTCGCCCCGGCGCTGCGCCTCGCCTGCATTCCCGCGCGCGAGGATCCGCGCGACGCGCTCGTCACCCGGAGCGGCGCCCCGCTCGCCGAGCTGCCGGCGGGCGCTCGCGTCGGGACCTCGAGCCTCCGCCGGGCGGTCGCGCTGCGCGCGGCGCGCCCGGATCTCCAGATCGCGCCGGTCCGCGGCAACGTGGACACCCGGCTGCGCAAGATGGCGGAGGGGGTGGTCGACGCCGTCGTGCTGGCGCTCGCGGGGCTGAAGCGGCTCGGCCTCGCGGACCGCGCCACGGAGATCCTGTCGCCCGAGGTGTCGCTGCCGGCGATCGGCCAGGGGGCGCTCGGCATCGAGTGCCGCGCGGAGGACGCGCGCGTGAGCGACGTCCTGGCGCGGCTCGCCGATCGCGAGACCACGACCTGCGTCACCGCGGAGCGGGCCGTGATGGCCGCGGTGGAGGGCAGCTGCCGCACGCCGGTGGCCGCCTACGCGGTGCGCGACGGCGGCGCCCTGTGGCTGCGCGCGCTGCTCGCCGAGCCCGACGGCTCCCGGCTGCGGACGGGAGAGCGGCGCGCGGCGTGGCCAGGCGACGTCCGGGAGGCGGCGCGCCTGGGCGCGGATCTCGGGGCGGAGCTCAAGAAGGGGTAGGGCCGCCGCCCAGCGTTCGATGCCGGGCTACGTCGCCCTCGTCCTCCACGCCCACCTCCCGTATGTGCGGCACCCCGAGCACCCCCGCTCGCTGGAGGAGCGCTGGTTCTTCGAGGCGCTCTGGGAGTGCTACCTCCCCTTGCTCGCGGTCCTCGATCGCCTCGCCGACGACCGCGTCGTCGCGCCGCTGACCCTCTCGGTCTCGCCGCCGCTCCTCGCGATGCTGCGCGACGAGCTGCTCCTCGGCCGCTTCGAGGATCACCTCCGCCGGCTCACCGCGCTCGCCGCCCGGGTCGAGGCCCGCTTCGCCGGGAGCGGCTTCGCGGAGGCCGCGGCGTTCTACCGCGCGCGGCTCGCCGGCGCGTCCAGCGCCTGGGAGGCGCTGGGCGGCGATGTCCCGGGCGCCCTGGTTCGCCACGCCGAGGCCGGCCGCATCGAGCTCATCACCACGGCCGCGACGCACGCCTACTTGCCCGGCCTGCTCCCCGCGCCCGCGTCGATCCGGGCGCAGCTCCGGCTCGGCCGCCGCGCGTTCGCGGCCCTCACGGGCGCCCCCGAGCCCGCCGGCCTCTGGCTCCCCGAGTGCGCCTACGATCCCTCGCTCGGCGCCGATCTCGCCGCGGCCGGCGTGCGCTTCACGGTGCTCGACGCCCACGGCCTGCTGCTCGGAGCGCCGCCGCCCGCCGGCGCCTCCGTCCCCGTGCTCTCGCCGGCCGGCGTCGCGTGCTTCGGGCGCGATCGCGACAGCGCCCGCGAGGTCTGGTCGCGCGACGCCGGCTACCCGGGCCACCCCGTTTACCGCGAGTTTTACCGCGACGTCGGGTTCGACCTGCCCGAGCGCGATCTCGACGGCGAGATCGGCCCTGACGGGGCCCGGCTGATGACCGGCCTCAAGCTCCATCGCGTGACCGGGCCCGGCTCCGACAAGGCGCCCTACGAGCCGGCCCGCGCCTTCGCCCAGGCGCGCGCGCACGCCGCGGAGTTCGTGGCCCGCCGCGAGGCCGCGCTCGCGTCGGGCAGCGGCGCGCCCGCCGCGCCCATCCAGGTCGCCCCGTACGACGCGGAGCTCTTCGGTCACTGGTGGCTGGAAGGCCCCGAGTTCCTCGAGCACGCCCTGCGCCGCCTCGCGGCCTCGGAGCGCGTCGTCCCCATCACGCTCGGCGCCTACCTCGAGCGCCATCCGCCCCGGGAGATCGTCGAGCCTGCGGCCTCGACGTGGGGCGAGGGCGGGTTCGGCTCGTTCTGGACGGGCCCGAGCGCCGCGCGCCTGTGGCGTCACGCCCATCACGCCGAGCGCGCGGTGCGCGGCGCGGTCGCGCGCTGTCACGGTGCGGGCGGCCTGCCCGGCCGCGCGCTGGACCAGGCGATCCGCGAGCTCCTCCTCCTGCAGTCGAGCGACTGGGCGTTCATGATGACCACCGGGGAGATGGTCCCCTACGCCGAGGCGCGCGTCCGCGCCCACGCGGCCCGCGCCCGCCGGCTCGCGAGCCTGGCCGAGCAAGCGCTCGCCGCGCCCGCCGACGCCGCCTGGCTCGATGCGATCTGCACGCTCGACCCGTTCCTCTCCGAGCTCACCGGCCCTGCGCTCCGCGACGCCTTCGACCCGTGGCGCTGAGTCCCGCCCTCTCCGTGCGGCCAGCCTCCCGGATCCTCGTGCACACATCAGGAGACGAGTTCTGTGTAAGTAAAATTTTACTGTGTAGCGGTATTGATGTCCTGATGATCCTGTAACGGGATTGTCACCCAGAGGGCATCGGTTCACATCACAGCGATCGGTTCAATGGCTCCAGAGGGCAGTCGGAGGGGCCGGTGTGGTCAGTCGCCCGGCCGCGTCCCCCCGGCGTCCGGCGCCGTGTCCTCCCGGCTTCCGGGGATGGACGCGGCGATTTCACGTCTGCAACGCGCGCCGCGAGCGCGTCGTGCAGCACGAATTCTTCGGGTGTCAGACCACAGTCGTGCGAGGTGGACGGAGCCTCCGGCTGGAGGACCCCTTGATGACCGGCCGGTCAGCACCCTACTGTGGGTGCCGCGTCAGCTTTGCTCCTGGACCGCACCGGCAGGTGCTGGCAAGAACCCGAGCGAACCCCCCATGAAACAATCCTTTCGCGGACCCGAGCTCCGTATCGCTCGATGGGCCTTCGGCGCTCGTAGCGTCGCCTCGAATCACCCCCGCGCCGCCGTCCTCGCCGCGCTGCTCGCGGCGCTCGCGGCGCCCACGTTGACCGCCTGCCGCAACCCGGACGCGGGCGCGCAGCCGGCGCAGGACACGACGGCCGCTCCGCGCGAGAAGCCCGTCGTGCGCTTCGGGAAGGTGGTCACCCGCTCCCTCCCGCAGACGCTCGACATCAGCGGCACCCTCGTCGCGGACGAGACGAGCGAGGTGGCGACGCAGGTCGCCGGCTCGGTGGTGCGCGTCGCGATCGACGTGGGCTCCCGGGTCAAGAAGGGGGAGCCGCTGGTCGTGCTCGACGCGAGCAACGTCGCGCTCCAGTCCCAGTCGGCGAACGCCGCCGTGGCGCAGGCGCGGGCCAAGCTCGCCCTGAAGCCCGGGGAGTCGCCGAAGGGGATCGATCCCGACCAGGTGCCGGAGGTGCGCGCCGCGAAGCAGAGCATGGAGCTCGCGAAGGCCGAGGCCGAGCGCGTGAAGCAGCTCTACGACCAGGGCGCCGTCCCCCAGTCGACCTGGGACGCGGCGCGCACGCAGGCCCAGAACGCGGCCGCGCAGTACGACGCCGCCGTCAACGGGATCCGCGCGACGGTCGCGGCGCTCACGTCCGCGCAGGCGCAGGCGGGGCTCGCCTCGAAGGCGGTCGCCGACTCGACGGTGCGGGCGCCGTTCGACGGCGCCGTCGCGGAGAAGCGGATCAGCGTCGGCGAGTTCGCGGGCCCGGGCCGCGTCGTGGCGGTCGTGGTCCGCGACAACCCGCTGCGGCTCCGCATCGACGTGCCGGAGGCGGACATCGCGAGCATCGAGGTGGGCAAGCCGGTGAACGTCTCGGTCGCCGCCTTCCCCGGCCGCACGTTCCCGGGCGTCGTGAAGCGGATCGGCGCGAGCCTCAAGGAGTCCTCGCGCACGCTGCCCGTCGAGGCCGAGTTCGACAACAGCGATGGCAAGCTCCGCCCGGGCCTCTTCGCGCAAGGTCAGCTGACGCTGACCGGTGAGTCAAGAAAGGCGATCCTCGTCCCCGAGCAGGCGATCGGCAGCTCCGGGTCCAGCGCGCGGGTGTTCGTGAAATCGGGCGATCGCGTGACGGAGAAGCTGGTCAAGACGGGCCGCAAGATCGACGGCCTCGTGGAGGTCGTGGGCCCGCTCTCCGAGGGGGAAGAGGTCGCGATCGACAAGGTGGACGAGCTGGCGGACGGCATCGAGGTCGCCACGGCGCAGTGAGCCGGGCGCGGCCCGCGTTCCATGACTGAAGAAAGGTAGCGACGATGCAATGGCTCGCGGCAATCTGCATCCGTAGGCCGGTGTTCGCCTCGGTGATCGTCCTGCTCCTCACGGTGCTCGGGACGTTCTCCTACTTCGGCCTCGGGGTCGATCGGTTCCCCAAGGTGGAGTTCCCGTTCATCGTCGTGACGACGACCCTCCCCGGCGCGGCGCCCGAGGAGGTGGAGACGGAGATCTCCGACAAGATCGAGTCCGCGGTCAACACGATCAGCGGCATCGACGAGCTGCGCTCGGTGTCGGTCGAGGGGCTCAGCCAGGTCATGATCTCCTTCCAGCTCGAGAAGGACGTCGACGTGGCCGCGCAGGAGGTGCGCGACAAGGTCGACGGCATCCTCGCCGAGCTGCCGGAGGGGATCGATCCGCCGATCGTGGGCAAGCTGGACCCGGACGCCGCGCCGATCCTCACGCTGGCCGTCTCGTCTGCGAAGGCGGACGTCCGCGAGGTGACCGAGTTCGCCGACAAGACGCTGCGGCGCGAGCTGGAGTCGCTCGCCGGCGTCGGTCAGGTGCTGGTCATCGGCGGCCGGAACCGGCAGATCAACATCTGGATCGATCCGGAGAAGCTCGAGAAGTACGCGCTGACGGGCGGCGTGGTGGCCCAGGCGCTGGCGACCCAGAACGTCGAGATCCCGGCCGGCCGGGTCGAGCAGGGCGGCAGGACGCTCACCCTGCGGACGCGCGGCCGGGTGCAGTCCGTCGACCAGATGAAGGACATCGTGCTCGCGAACCGCGACGGCTACTCCGTCCGGCTGAGCGACGTGGCCGAGGTCCAGGACGGCATGGCAGAGCCGGAGTCCGCCGGCTTTCGCGGCAGCGCCCCCGCCGTGCTCCTCAGCATCCGCAAGCAGAGCGGGACGAACACCGTCGAGGTCATCGACGGGCTGAAGGAGCGGATCAGCGAGGTCGAGAAGCGCCTCCCCCCGGGCTACGAGATCGTCATCGCCCGAGACCAATCGGAGTTCATCAAGAACTCGGTCAACGCCGTGAAGGAGCACCTGGTGCTCGGCGGGCTGCTCGCCGCGATCATCGTCGCCATCTTCCTCGCGAACGCCCGCAGCACGATCATCTCCGCGATCGCCATCCCGACGAGCATCATCTCCACGTTCGCCCTGATGAAGGTGGCGGGCTTCACGATGAACGGGATCACGCTCCTCGCGCTGACCCTCGCGGTCGGCATCGTGATCGACGACGCGATCGTGGTCCTCGAGAACTGCTACCGGTGGATCGAGGAGAAGGGGGTGAGCGCGTGGGAAGGGGCGCTCCAGGGCACGAGGGAGATCGGGCCCGCGGTGCTCGCGACGACGCTCTCGCTGATCGCGGTGTTCGTCCCGGTCGCGTTCATGAGCGGCATCGTCGGCCGCTTCCTGAACTCGTTCGGCCTGACCATGGCGTTCTCGATCCTGGTCTCGCTGATCGTGAGCTTCACGCTGACGCCGATGCTGTCGGCGCGGTGGCTGAAGAAGCCGGAGAAGCATGACGCCAAGAGCTCCAAGGAGTCGCGCTTCTACGGCCCGATCGAGCGCAGCTACATGGCGATGCTCCGCTGGTCGATGGCGCACCGCTGGGTGATCGTGCTCGCCTCGGTCCTGGCGCTGTTCTCGATCCCGGTCCTGGGCGGGCTCGCGAAGTTCAACTTCCTCCCGACCGAGGACGAGTCGCAGTTCCAGGTCAGCCTGCGCGCCCCGGAGGAGACGAGCCTCGACGGGACGCGCGTCATCGCCACGCGGATCGCCGCGGAGCTCGAGAAGCTCCCGGGGGTGTCCTACACGCTGACGACGATCGGCGACGACCCGCAGAAGACGCCGAACCTCGCCAGCATCTACG
The DNA here is from genome assembly GCF_051369805.1 of Sorangium sp. So ce1036. Taxonomy (NCBI): domain Bacteria; kingdom Pseudomonadati; phylum Myxococcota; order Polyangiales; family Polyangiaceae; genus Sorangium; species Sorangium sp. So ce1036. The sequence continues at coordinate 7,778,505 of NZ_JBBMOX010000001.1, read as the reverse complement.
TGAAGCTCAAGCCGGCGAACGAGCGCAATTTGTCGCAGGAAGCCCTCATCGATCGCGCCCGGCGCGAGCTCACGCCGAAGTTCGAGGAGGCGGACGTCCGGGCGAACATCGGCCCCGTGCCCGCCTTCTCGGGCGGCCAGAGCTTCCAGATCGCCTATCAGGTGCAGGGGCCCGATCTCCAGAAGATCGCCCAGTACTCCGGGGTGCTCCTCGAGAAGCTCAAGGCGATCCCGGGCGTCGTCGATCCGGACACGTCGCTCCTGATCGGCAAGCCGGAGCTCCGCGTCGTCATCGATCGCAAGAAGGCGGCGGACCTCGGCGTTCAGGTCAGCGACGTGGCCAGCACGCTGCGCCTGCTCGTCGGCGGCTACAAGGTGTCGACGTACAACGAGGGAGGTGAGCAGTACGAGGTGCGCGCGCGCGCGCTGCCGAGCTTCCGCTCCGACAAGGAAGGCCTCGCGAAGATCACGGTCCCGTCGGCCAAGCTCGGCGCGGTGACGCTCGACAACGTGGTGACGTTCTCCGAGGGGACGGGCCCGTCGCGCATCGAGCGGTACAACCGCCAGCGCCAGGTCATGGTGATGGCCAACCTCGAGGCGGGCTACTCGCAGCAGAAGGTCGTCCAGGAGCTCGACAAAGCCGTGGCGGAGATGAACCTCGCCTCTGGCTACTCCGCCAGCCCGGTCGGCACGTCGAAGGAGCTCGTCAAGATGATGCGGAGCTTCCTCGTCGCCCTCCTCCTGTCGTTCGTCTTCATGTACCTCGTGCTCGCGGCGCAGTTCGAGTCGTGGCTGCACCCGATCACGATCCTCCTGTCGCTGCCGCTGACGGTGCCGTTCGCGTTCCTCTCGGTCATCATCTTCCAGCAGTCGCTCAACATCTTCTCGCTGCTCGGCATCGTCGTGCTGTTCGGCGTCGTGAAGAAGAACTCGATCCTGCAGATCGATCACACGATCAAGCTGCGCGAGCACGGGATGCCGCGGGCGCAGGCCATCCTGGAGGCGAACCGCGACAGGCTCCGGCCGATCCTGATGACCACGCTCGCGTTCGTGGCCGGCATGATCCCGCTCGTCGCCTCGAGCGGCGCCGGCTCGGGCACGAACCGGGCGACGGGCTTCGTGATCATCGGCGGGCAGACCATGGCGCTCCTCCTGACGCTGCTCGCGACCCCGGTCGCCTACTCGCTGTTCGACGACATCTCGTCGTGGCTGAAGCGGGTCGTGCCCTTCCTGCGGGGCAGCGGCGAGCAGGGGGAGCCCCGCGGCGGGGGGGCGGACGGCGTCGTCCCGGCGGGCGAGGGGGCCCTCGCGGCCGGGCACCACGGCGTGGCCGCGCGCGTCGCCTCGGCGCACGAGGCGGGGCGGCCGGCGCCGGCGCACCTCGACTGACCCGACGACCGGTGGGCGGCGCTCCGGGGCCGCCGCGCGCGCTGCGCGGCCCCGGAGCGATCACCGCGCGGCGACGCTCACTCCTCGTCGCCGTGGACCTTGCGCAAGATCACATCGAGGAGGCCGTCGAATGCGTCGCGCATCGCCCAGGCCTGGGCGGCGCTGTCGTCGAGCCTGGCCGCCTTGCGGCGGCCCTCGGCGAGGGCCCGCTTCGGGCCCCGGCACGCGGCGCCGAGCCGGCGCTCCATGTCGAGCGCCGCGCCCTCGTAGATGTGGTAGCAGGACGCGAAGTCCCCCTGGTTGTAGAGGGGTGAGCCGACCTGGATCGCCCCGTCCATCGTCCGCGCCATCACGAGGAGGTCGCCCTCGTTGCAGCCGCGCAGGAGCGTGAGCGCGTGGTGGGGCACCGAGCGCTTGACCGCCGGCAGCGACGGCGCCTCATCGGCCGTCTCGGCCGCGAACGTCGAGAGGGGGACGGGATCCGGGTGGACGAGCAGCTCCTTGAGGTAGACCGCGGGCACGCCGAAGTTGAGGTTCTGCCCCTGCGTCGCGACCGCGGCGGCGACGCCGATCACCTCGCCGCGCTCGTTGAAGAGCGGCCCGCCCGACGAGCCCGGCGCGATCGGCGCGGAGATCTGCAGCAGCGTCAGCGCGGGGTCGACCACGCGGACCGCGCTCACGAGCCCGTTCGACACGGTGTCGGCGAGGCCGAGCGGGTGACCGATCGCCACGACGGGATCGCCCGGGCGGACCGCGCCGCTGTCGCCCAGGGGCAGCAGCGGGAGCTTCCGTGGCGCGTGGATCCGGATGATCGCCAGGTCCCGCTCCTCGTCGAACGCCAGCACCTCGAGCACCGGGTGCTCGCTCTCGTCCGACAGGACCACCTCGAGATCCGGGATCCCGGCGATGACATGGAAGTTCGTCGCGATCCAGCCGTCGTCGCGGACGAGGAAGCCCGCGCCCAGCGAGCCGTCGCCGCGGATCGTGACGACCGCCGGCGTGGCGCGCGCCGCGATCTGCGCGGGCGTCATCGCGGCGGCGAGCCGCTCGGCCGCGCTCGCCGGCGGGCCGGACGAGCCCGCCGCGCCGCAGCCGAGCGCCGCGAGCGCGGCCGCGGCGACCGTGCCGGCGAGGCGCGGCCAGCGGGGCCGGGGGGGGCTGCACGCCGGGGGCTCACCTCCGGGGCCTGCGCTCCGGCGAGCCCCTCTCGTGGCGCGCCGGCGCTCCGTCCCCTCCGGTGCGCCCCCGGCGTGCAGCCCCCCCCGGCCCCGCTGGGGACGCGGCGGCGGAGCAGCGCCGGGACGCTGGTCGTCGTCATGGAGCTCGCCTGGCAGGCTGCGGTGGTTCATGTCGCTTCCCCGGGGTCCCGTGCGGTCTCCCTCCCCCGCAAGCGTAACGAAGACGCGCCGGATCGTCTCGCGCGCGTGGAGAAAATCGGGCGCACCCGCCTATGCTGTCGTCGTGAGCCAGAACCACGACGCGCGCGATCCGATCTTCGCCCTCAGCGACGAGCTCGTCGAAGCCTTCGCTGCCCAATGCCCCGCCCACGCCACCCTGGCCGGCGTCCCGTGCGACGACGGCGCCTGGAACGACTGGAGCCCGAGCGGCGCCGCCTCCTGGGCCGCCACGCTCGCGTCCTTCCAGGAGCGGCTCCGGTCGCTGCCTGCGCCGTCCCCCGGGCCGGAGGCGCGGTGGGGCCGCCTCGCACGCCGCGTCATGTCCGATTATCTGGACGAGCGGCTCGACGACATCCGGCACGGCGAGCACCTGCGCGACCTCAACAACATCGAGTCTGCCTTCCAGCACCTCCGGATGGTCTTCGACCTGATGGATGTCCGGAGCGCCGCGGGGTGGGAGGCCGTCGCGTCGCGCCTCGCGACCCTCCCGGAGGCCTGCGAGCGCTACCGCGCGTCGCTGGAGGAAGGGCGTCGGACGGGTCAGGTCGTCGCGCGCCGCCAGGTGCTCGCCGTCCTCTCGCAGGCGCGCCACCAGGCGGGCGAGGGGTCGTTCTTCCTCACCCTGCCGGCCGCCTACGAGGCGTCGGGCTTCGCCACGGACGCCGGCCGCGCGCGCCTCGCCGCCGGGGCGGAGGGGGTGCGCGCCGCGTTCAGCGCGCTCGCCGGCTACCTGGAGCAGATCTACCTGCCCAGCGCGCGCGAGGCCGATGCGGTCGGGGAGGAGCAATACCTGCGCCTCGCGCGCCGCTTCCTCGGCGCGAGCATCGACCCGATCGAGACGTACGCCTGGGGTTGGTCCGAGGTGCACGCCATCGAGGCCCAGATGGCGCGCCTCGCCGCCGAGATCCGTCCGGGCGCGTCGCTGCCGGAGGTCATCGCGTTGCTCAAGACCGACCCCGCCCGGTGCGCGCACAGCGCCGACGAGTTCCTCCGCGTCATGGCCGAGCGCCAGCGGAAGGCCCTCGCCGAGCTCGACGGCGTCCACTTCGACATCCCCGAGCCGCTCCGCCAGATCGACGTGAGGCTGGCGCCGCCGGGCGGCGCGCTCGGCGCCTACTACGTGCCCCCGAGCGACGGGTTCAAGCGGCCTGGCACCATCTGGTATGCCCCCGGCGACAAGCAGCAGTTCCCGCTCTACGACGAGATCACCACCGCGTACCACGAGGGCTTTCCCGGCCATCACCTGCAGTGCGCGCTCCAGGTGTACCTCGATGATCGGCTGAGCCGTCTCCACCGCTTCCTGGTCATGTACTCCGGCCACGCCGAGGGGTGGGCGCTCTACGCCGAGCAGCTGATGTACGAGCTCGGCTATTTCGAGCGCCCCGAGTACGTGCTCGGGATGCTCGCCGCCAAGCTCATGCGCGCCTACCGCGTCGCGCTCGACATCGGCATGCACCTCGAGCTGTCCATCCCCCGGGATGCCCCGCTCCACGCGGGAGCGCCGTGGAGCTATGACATCGCCGTCGAGTACCTCCACCAGCGGGCGTTCCTCACGATCGAGCACGCGCGCAGCGAGGCGACGCGCTACCTCGGCTGGCCGGGGCAGGCCATCTCCTACAAGGTCGGCGAGCGCGTCGTCCTGCAGCTGCGCGAGGAGCTCCGGCGCCTGCAGGGCGAGGCGTTCGATCTGAAGGCGTTCCACGCCAGGGTGATCGGCTCGGGCTCCGTCGGGCTCGACCACCTGCGCGAGATCGTCCTCGAGGACGCCGCGGCCGGCGCGGCGGGCTGAGCCCTCCGGGCTCTCCGCTGCGCCCCCGCCGCGTCGCCGGGCGTGACCGGAGAGCCCGCCTGTCCGCCTCGCGGCTCGACGCGGGGGCGCGAGCGTGCCAATCGAGCCGCGTGAGCTCTCTCCCAGCGAGCGAGGGCCCCGAGGCGCGGCCGAGCGGCTCGGACCTCTGCACCGCGTGCGGCCTGTGCTGCACGGGCCTGCTCTTCGACATCGCGCCGCTCGAGGAGCAGGAGCTCCCGCGCGCCGAGGGGCTGCGCTTGCCGCTCGCCTGCAACCAGTACCACGACGCCTTCCGGCTGCCGTGCCCCTGCCATCACGACCGGAAGTGCACCGTCTACGAGGCGCGCTTCTCGGTGTGCAAGAGCTACGAGTGCGGCCTGCTCCGGCGCTGCAAGGAGGGCGAGGTGCCGCTCGGCGAGGCGCTCGCGCGCGTCGAGCGGGTGCTCCGCCTCGCGGACGCCGTGCGCCGGCGCGTGCCCCCGGAGGACCCTCCGCGTCCGCTCTGGGACGAGGCGCGCGAGCACATCCGGGAGCGCGACGCCGCGGACACGTCGCCGGCGTGGCGGGCCGAGCGCGAGTCGCTCGTGGCCGCCCTCGAGGAGCTCAGGGCCGCGTGCAGGCAAGGGCTCGATCCGTAGCGCCGGCGGGTTCCGTGGAAGGAGGGCCGCGAAGGACACGGAGGGCGGGGGAGGGACAGCGCTGTCGTGTTCCCTCCAGCGCTGTCGTGTTCCCTCCGCGGCTCACGCCGGGGCGCGTGCGAGCGCCGTCTGGGCCGCTCGTGCTTCGTCCGGGCCAACGCGTTATCGCGCCTTGAGCCGCGCGACGCGCCTCGTGCGCGCACGCGCCTCGTGGTCTCCCGGCGGCATTCGCCGGTTCATAGTTACGTTCTATGGACCCGACGATCCGCCGTATGACCAACAGGTATTCAGCCATAACGGCCGTGACGAGCTTCGTCACGCAGCCCGTCCCCGGCGCAGATGAGCTGATCGTGATTCCTCTTCATTATCGCTTCGCGGTGCTGCTCACGCGGCAGCGGGGCGTCCCGCTCCGCACGGCGCCGTGGTGGCAGGTGAGCAAGATCATCTGGGGCGGAGCGGCCGTGCGGCTCCTCGCCAACTTCACGCTCGGCCTCGTCCCGGTCGCCGGGCTCTTCTCCAACGCGATCACCGCCGTCGCCCTGACCGAGCTCCTGGGCCGCTACCTCGACGAGGCGCTCAGCAGCCCGGCGCCGCCCCCGGCGGTCTCCATGCAGACCATCCGCGACGCCGTGCAGGATTCGCTTCGATCCTGGAGGCTCGAGCGGCTCTGGCCTGGAAACCGGCACGTCCGCCGCGGCGCCGGGCACGAGGTGACTCCGCCGTGAAGCGGCTCGTCGCGACGTCCAGGCGCCGGGTCATCTGCCATACCGCCGCACCGCCGCTCGCCCGCGCTGCGCGCGGCGGTCGTGGCCGGCCCGCGCGGCCGCGCGGGCGAGGGGGGCGTCGTCCGGGTCCGGGTTTCCAGCCTGCCAGCCCGTCCGGTGAGCGCCCGGCGCGCAGCGCCCTCGCGGCGGTCTCTCCTGGCGATCGCCGCCCAGATCGAATAGATCCCCGGCCATGCTCTCCGAGACCCGCGAGAAAGTCCTGGACATCAAACGGCGCTTTGAGGCGCTAAGGGGGCATCTTTGACGTCCCTAAGCTCGAACGGATGCTCCAAGACCTGACCCAGACGACGCTGTCGTCCGGGTTCTGGAACGATCAGGAAAAAGCCCAAGCCGTCCTCCGCAAGCGGGCCCAGGTCGAGTCGAAGCTCGACATGGCGCAGAAGCTCGGCCGCGAGATCGACGATCTCGCGGAGTACCTCGAGCTCGGCGCCGCCGAGGGCGACGACGGCGTCATCGCCGATGCCAGCGCGCAGGCCGACGCCATCGCCGCGCGGCTCCGCAAGGCCGAGCTCGACCGCATGCTGTCCGGCCCGGCCGATCGCGGCAACGCCATCGTCAGCATCCACCCGGGCGCTGGCGGCACCGACGCGAAGGACTGGGCGTCCATGCTGCTCCGCATGTACCTGCGCTTCTGCGAGCGCCGCGGGTACAAGACGGAGATCATCGACTACCAGGACGGCGACGAGGCCGGCATCGACGCGGTCACGTTCACGGTGAGCGGCGACTCCGCCTACGGCTACCTCCGCTCCGAGGCGGGCGTCCACCGCCTCGTGCGGATGAGCCCGTTCAACGCGGACCACACGCGGCAGACCGCGTTCGCCGCCGTCGAGGTCACCCCGGACAGCGACGACGAGATCGACGTCCAGATCAACGAGAAGGACATCGAGATCACGACCATGCGCGCCGGCGGCAAGGGCGGGCAGAACGTGAACAAGGTCGAGACCGCCGTCCGCCTCCGGCACATCCCGACCGGCCTCAACATCGTGTGCCGCGCCGAGCGCAGCCAGCACCAGAACCGCGCGATGGCGCTGAAGGTCCTCAAGGCGAAGCTCTACGAGATGGAGCTCCAGAAGCGGGAGGCCGAGGTCCAGGCCTACAACGCCGCGAAGAGCGCCATCAACTTCGGCAGCCAGATCAGGAACTACGTCCTCGCGCCCTACCGGCTCGTCAAGGACGTCCGCACCTCCACCGAGGCCACCGACGTGGACTCGGTCCTCGACGGCGACATCGACGCCTTCATCGAGGCCTACCTGCTCGCCGCGGCGGGCGGCTCGCTCAAGAAGGGCGGCGCCGTCGCGGAGGATGACGCTCCGTGAGTCAGCAGAGAGACAAGCCCAGCGACAAGAAGGCCGAGCGGCTCATGAAGGAGGCCGCCGAGGCCGCGCGCGCCGAGGAGACGCTGATCGCCACGCGCAAGGCGAAGGCGGCGCGGCTCCGCGCGCGCGGCGAGAACCCGTTCGCCAACGACGTCACGACGGGCGCGCCGCTCACCGAGCTCGCGGCCGTCCGCGCCCGCTTCGACGGGGCGCGGCTCGCGGCCGAGCCCCGGCCGGCGGGCACGGCGGCGGATCGGTCCGCCCCGCCGCCCGCGGATCGCTACGACCCGGCGCGCGTCGAGCCGCTCCCGTTCCGCGTCGCGGGCCGGGTGCTCTTCGTGCGCTCCTTCGGCGGCGTCACGTTCGTCCGGCTGCGCGACCGCACCGGCGAGCTCCAGCTCTACTGCGAGCAGGGGAGCCTCGCCGGCTTCGAGCGGCTCGAGGAGATCGACCTCGGCGACTTCGTCGAGGCCCACGGCGTCGCGATGGCGACGCAGAAGGGCGAGCTGTCGATCCGCGCCGAGCGCCTGCGGCTGCTCACGAAGGCGTACCGCCCGCTGCCGACCAAGACGAGCTTCAAGGACGTCGAGTCGCGCTACCGCATGCGGTACGTCGACCTCGTCGCCAACCCGCACGTCGCGGGGGTCTTCCGCGCCCGCACCGCGATCGTCGCCGCGCTCCGCGAGTTCCTCGACGCGCGCGGCTTCCTCGAGGTCGAGACGCCGACGATGCACACGCTCGTCGGCGGCGCGGCCGCGAAGCCGTTCAAGACCCACCACAACGCGCTCGATCTCGAGCTCTTCATGCGCATCGCTCCCGAGCTCTTCCTGAAGCGGCTCGTGGTCGGCGGCTTCGAGCGCGTCTACGAGATCGCCCGCTGCTACCGGAACGAGGGGCTGTCGACGCGGCACAACCCCGAGTTCACGATGCTCGAGTACTACCAGGCGTACGCGACGTACGAGACGCTGATGGACCAGACCGAGGCGATGCTCCGCCACGTCGACGCCCGCCTCGCCGAGCGGCTCCCGGCCGAGCACGCGGCGTGGGCCGTGCAGCGCACGTACTCGCTCGAGCGCTTCGCGCGCGTCCCCATGGCGGAGGGCATCGCCCGCGCCCTGTCGAGGTCGGGCCTGCCGGCCGACGTCCCGCAGCGCGTCGCCGCGGACGACGCCCCGATCAAGGAGTGGGCGAAGGCGGCGAAGGCGAGCGGGCGCGAGATCGACTGGGCGAACTTCCGCGCGGGCGCGAAGAAGTGCGAGTCGCCCGGGGAGCTCGTCTTCTGCGCCTACGAGTACGTGGTCGAGCCGTTCCTCACGCGGGACTACCGCACCGAGGCGGGCGACAAGAGCCTCCCCGTCTTCGTCATCGACTACCCCTTCGAGGTCTCCCCGCTCGCGCGCAAGAAGGACGGCGACCCCTCCCTGGTGGACCGCTTCGAGCTGTTCATCGACGGCCGCGAGCTGTGCAACGCCTTCAGCGAGCTCAACGACCCCGAGGACCAGGACGCGCGCTTCCGCGCGCAGGTCGCCAAGAAATCGCGCGGCGAGGAGGAGACGATGGATTACGACGCCGACTACGTGCGCGCCCTGGAGCACGGCCTCCCGCCCACGGCGGGCTTCGGCATGGGGATCGATCGGCTGACGATGCTCCTCACCGGCGCGACGTCGATCCGTGACGTCATCCTGTTCCCACTCCTGAGGCCTGAAGCGAGTGCCGCCGATCCCTGAGCCCGTCTACATCGCCCTCATCGTCGTGGTGCTCGTGGTGAGCGCGCTGCTCGTCGTGCGCGGCGCCCGCCGCCTGAAGAAGAGCGTGCCCCGCGCGCTGTTCTGGTGGTTCGGCGGCGCGCTCGGCGTCGCCTTCGCCGTCCTGTCGACGATGGCGGCCCGCCTCCCGGTCACCCGCGGCTCCGCGCCCATCGTCCTCCGGAACGAGGTCATCCGCTTCGGCGCGCTCGGCACCGGGGTGATCTTCCTGCTCATCGCGCTCACGGCGCTGCTCCCGATCCTCCTCGACGCCCTCGAGCGACGGAGCTTCGCCTCCTACGTGGGCGCCCGCCACGTGCGCGCGACGAAGAGCGGCTTCCTCACCGTGATCTCGGTGCTCTCGATGGCCGGGGTGGCCGTCAGCTCGTGCGCGCTCTGCTCGGTGACGAGCATCATGGGCGGGTTCGGCGCCGATCTGAAGCGCAAGATCCTGGGGAACAACGCGCACATCGTCATCGACGCGAGCCGCCCCGGCGGCTTCGGCGACTGGGAGGACCAGCTCACGCAGGTCCGCGTGGCGCTCGCGCCGCTCGGCGGCGCCGCGACGCCCGTCGTCGCGGGCGAGGCCATGGGATCGAGCGCCTCCAACACGGCCGGCTCGCTCGTGCGCGGCATCGACCCCGACTCGATCAGCCAGGTGATCGACCTGGTCAACAACATCGAGGTCGGCAAGTTCGAGTACCTGCGCGACCCCGAGAAGCTGACGAGCCTGCCCCCCGACGAGATCATCGGCCGCGGGCCGGGCGGAGAGCCGTACTTCAAGGGGCCCGATTTCCGCTTGCCGGCGGAGGTCGACCCCTCGGTGCGCGACTACCTGAAGCGGCAGACCCGCGTGTACCCGGGCGTCATCATCGGCCGTGAGCTCGCGAAATCGCTCCACGTGCTCGTCGGGGACGAGGTGACGCTGCTGTCGCCCGTGGGCGAGCTCGGCCCCACCGGCGTGATGCCGCGCTCCCGCAGGTTCCGCGTGGCGGCGATCTTCTACAGCGGCATGTACGACTACGACGTCACGCACGCGTACGTGCTGATGGACGAGGCGCAGAAGTTCTTCGGCCTCGAGGGCAAGATCACGCACATCGACATCCGGGTCCCGGATCCGGAGCGCGTGCAGGAGGTCCGCCCGGCGGTGGAGGCGGTGGTCGCCGCGAGCGCGCGGGCCGACGCGCCGCCGCCGGAGGGCGGCAAGCCGCCGCCGGAGCTCCGCGTACGCGACTGGATGGAGATGAACAGGAGCCTCTTCAGCGCGCTCAAGCTGGAGAAGATCGCGACGTTCATCATCCTGTCCATCGCCATCGCCGTCGCGAGCTTCTGCATCGTGTGCACGCTGCTCCTCATGGTGACGGAGAAGGGCAAGGAGATCGCCATCCTGAAGGCGCTCGGCGCCTCGGACGGCGCCGTGATGCGCGTGTTCATGATCGAGGGCATCATCATCGGCGCCATCGGCACGGTGTTCGGCGTCGGCACCGCGCTCGCGTGCTGCACGGGCCTGTCCTGGTTCGGTGTCCGGCTCGATCCGGACGTCTATTACATCGACCGGCTGCCCGTGAACGTGAACGGCGCCGACTACGCGATGGTCGCGGTGGCGGCGCTGCTCATCTGCACCATCGCCACCCTCTACCCGGCCCGCGCCGCGTCCAAGCTCTCTCCGGTCGACGGGCTGCGCTACGAGTAATCACCCCATGTCCACTCCGCTCGTCGTCGTCGAAGATCTCCGCAAGACGTTCGTCCACATGGGGCGCGAGCTCCACGTGCTCTGCGGTATCGATATCGTCATCAACCAGGGCGAGGTCGTGGCGTTCGTGGGCCCCTCGGGCGCCGGAAAGAGCACGTTCCTCCACTGCATCGGCACGCTGGACGTCCCGACCAGCGGCCGGATCCGCCTCGGCAACGACGAGCTCACCGGCCTCTCGGGCGCGCGGCTCGCGGCGATCCGGAACCGGACGATCGGCTTCGTCTTCCAGTTCCACCACCTCCTGCCCGAGTTCAACGCGCTCGAGAACGTGATGATGCCCGGCCTCATCCAGGGCAAGACGCGGCGTGAGATGGAGCCTTTGGCCACGGCGCTGCTCGCGGAGGTCGGCCTCGCGGCGCGCACGACCCACCGGCCTGGCGAGCTGTCCGGCGGCGAGCAGCAGCGCGTGGCCCTGGCGCGGGCGCTGGTCCTCTCGCCGAAGCTGATCCTCGCGGACGAGCCGACGGGCAACCTGGACACCACGACGAGCGGCTCGATCCACGAGCTCTTCTTCGAGGTGAACCGGCGGCACGGCACGACCATCATCGTCGTGACGCACAACCTCGGCTTCGCGGAGTCGATGCCCCGGGTCGTCACGATGCGCGATGGGCGCATCGAGAGCGATCGACGCAAGGAAGAGGCGGAGCGGCCGCTCCCCGCCGCCGAACCGGCCACGGCCACGGCCTGACGGGCGGGGCCTCGGTCTCGCGCCGCCGGGTGGAGGGGCGTCAGCTCGAGAGCCTGTCGCCGATGATCTCCGCGGCGCGGAGCGACATCGCCATGATGGTCATCTGCGGGTTCACGCCGAGCGACGACGGGATCGCGCTCCCATCGCACACGTAGAGCCCCGCCACGTCGTGCGCCTGGTGATCCGGCCCGACGCAGGACGACCGAGGATCGACGCCGACGCGGCACGTCCCGAGCGGGTGGAACGCGGCCACGTCGAGATCTCCCGCCTTGATGCGCCGCGCCCTCAGCCGCTCCAGGTCCCCGGGGCTGTTCACCTCGTCGCACCCGGCCACGAGCGGCAGGACGCGCCGCGCCCCCGCGGCCAGGAACACCTCGCAGAGCAGCTCGATCCCGCGCTGCATCTTCGCGACGTCCTCCTGGTTCATCGTGTAGAGCAGGAGCGGCGAGCCGCCGGGCCCGAGCCGCACTTCCCCGCGGCTCGTGTCCTTGATCATGAACCCGAACGTCGCGAGGCGCGGGTACTGCTCCATCAGCTCCGTGAAGCGGCGCCCCGTCCAGGGCACGGCGAGCGCGGCCACGTCGAAGGGGAGCGAGCCCCCCTCGAACATCAATCCCTCGTCGGCGAAGTGGTCGATCTGGTAGCCCTGCGGGATGCCCTGCCACTGATCGATCCGGTCGTCGAACAGCGCCATCACCTTCGAGGCCGGGTGGATCGAGAGGTTCTTGCCCAGCATCCCGCTCGTGAGGCACGCGCCGCTCCGGCGCAGGAGCAGTGGCGTCATGAGCGCGCCCCCGGCCACCACGACGGCCTCGGCCCTGACCACGAGCCGCGGCCGTCGCTTCGCGCCCGTCCTCGCCCGGCCGCCGTTGCGCCCGTCGCCCCGGCCTTCGCCCAGCACCGCGGTCGCCCCGCGCGCGCGGCCCGCCACGATGTCGATCGTCCTCACGCGCGCCGCCGTGATGAGCTGCGCGCCGCGCTTCAGCGCCTCGGGCACGTAGCTCACGTCGGTCGAGCGCTTCGCCCCGGTGGGACAGCCGAAGCAGCAGACGCCCTGCCCGTCGCAGCCCGGCGCGTTGCGCGGGAGCGGCCCGTGCCGGTAGCCGAGCCGCTCCGCGCCGCGCCGGATGATCGGCCCGATCGCCCCGAGGTGCAGCGGATCGGCCGGGGTGACCTGGAGCATGCGCTCGACGCGCTCGTAGTAGGGTGCGAGCCCCTCGGACGAGAACTCCGCGGGCAGCCCCATGCCGCCTCGCCATGACGCGAAGGTGCTCTCCGGCGCCCGGTAGCAGGTGCCCGAGTTGATCACGGTGCTCCCCCCGACCGCGCGCCCCGAGAACACCGGGATCCCCACGTTGCCGAGCGCCATGTCGAGCCCGTGATTCCGGTACATGTCCCGGTAGGCGCGCGCGGGCCGCCCGCTGAAGCTCGAGCGGCGATGGTAGTCGCCCTCCTCGAGCAGGAGCACCGCGTGCCCCCGCGACGCGAGCTCGTAGGCCGCGGCCGCGCCGCCGGCCCCGGTGCCGATCACGAGGACCTCGCACTCGAGCTCCATGTCCTCCTCGATCTCGCGCCCGTTCGTCACCTGCGCGAGCCAGCGTGGCGCCTCGTCGCGGACCGTGGGCAGCTCGTAGCGGCAGCCGACGTGCTGGAACATCTCGGGCCGGTCGAAGTGGAGGAACCTGAGCGGCGTGAGCACGGCGCGCAGCAGCGAGCGCAGCGCCAGCGCGCGGCTCTGCTCGAAGCCGCGGAGCACCTCCATCCGCTCCTCGAGCGGCAGCGCCGACAGCGGCCGGAGCCGCGTCGGCAGCGGGGCGAGCTCCATGGCCCAGAGCGCCGCGCGCAGCCCCTGCGCGAGGTGCGGCGGGATCGACGAGAGCCACGCCGCGAGGCGGCTGGCCGTCGCGGCGCCCCCGCCGTCGAGGAAGCGCCCGGGCGGCATGGCCGCCTCCGCGAGCGCGGCGGCGATGCGCACCTCGCGCCCCGAGAGCCCGGGCTCCTCGCCCCGGCTGCCCCCTTCCGCGGGCGCGCGCTCGGCGCCGGTCTCGCTGTCCTGCTTCGCCGTCCCCGGCCAGAGCCACCTCCGCTCCAGCGCGGGCAAGCGCCCGAAATCGAGGTCCAATCCCAGGGTCATCGTCGCCCGAACCCCCCTGTGATAACTTCTGTTATTTCTGTAGCAACAGAATGTTCGAAACGCAAGACAGCTCGACCGCTCGCCTTGGCGCGCCCGGGTCAGGCGCGCGGCGCCGCCCGGCTACGGCATGGGGAGGACCCAGACCGGCGAGAGGGGCTTCAGGCCGAGGTGCTCCCAGGCGTCCTCGGCGATCGCCAGGGTGCGCTGTCCCTCCTCGCGGAAGCTCGCGGTGACCGCGCGGAAGTAAGGCGGCTCGGGGTCCTCGAGCGCGATGATGCCCTTCGGATCCGAGGGGCTCGGCGTGAGCGGCCGGCCGGCCTTGGCCCGCCGCGTGTCGCTCACGAGCGAGATCTCGTCCATGTGGGCGGTGAAGTGCGGCCCGCCGTCGAACGGATCGACCCGGTGGGCGTAGCGGAAGCCGATGCGGCGCAGGAGCTTCTCCACCCCCCGCGTCTGCGCGCCCACCTTGCCGATCACGCGCTGCGCGTCGTCGGGCAAGAGCGTCGCGTAGATGGTCCCCTCCGGGAAGAGCCCCTTGATGAACTCCTTGTTCTTCTTGGAGAGCAGATCGGCCTCGGCGTAGCTCATGCCGGTGAATTTGCGCCCGAGCGCCTCCCACAGGTGGCTTGTCCCGTCGGGCTCGAGCGGGGGCATCAGCTCGGCCAGGATCTCTTCCTGGAAGAGCTCCTGGCGCGCGGCCATGTAGAGGAAGCGGACATAGGAGATCATCGTGCCGAGCCTGTCGGGCCCCTGCCGGTACTCGGGCATGAGCACGAGTCCACCGATCTCCGTGGGGCCATTGTACGAGTAGCCGATGCGCAGCACGGTATGGTGAAAGTGCTTGTCGATCGTGGCCGAGTACTTCTCCTCGTCGAGCACGTCGAAGTAGATGTACGGCACGCCGCGCCGGCCGAGCTGCGCGATGATCATCGAGGTCCCGACGATCGTCCCCCGCTCGCCCTTCGTCAGGTCGACGAGCACGAAGACGTACTGGCGCAGGCGAGGGTCCTGGATTGCCCCGCTGAAGCTCCTGTGGCTCTCGGCGACGATCTCGTGGATGGCGTCACGGTTGTTCGGCAGGTTCACCGAGTTCAGGTGGCGCGCGACATGGAGGAGCTGCTCCTCGTCGCCGGTCACGGCTGCGCGTATTTCATACGAGATCATCGCCGCAAGCGTACGCGCGGGGCTCGCCCTCCGCCATTGTCGAGGCGCCGGCGCGCGAGGGGTACAACCGACGTCGCGAGGTCTCCGCGTCTCCTCGTCGCCGCGCGCCGCCCGGCCACGGGCGGGTCGGGCGGCGCGGCCGCGGCCCGGGGCGGCGCGCGTCAGCCGAGCTGAGCCCTGAGCGCGGCGTCCATGGCGTCGAGCGGCGGCTCTCGCCCGGTGTACAGCCGGAACTGCTCCGCCGCCTGGTGGAGGAGCATCCTCCCGCCGTGAACGGCCGTCGCGCCGCGCCGCCGCGCCGCCTCCACGAGCTCCGTGCGCATCGGCTTGTACACGATGTCCATCACCAGGAGATCCTCCCGGAGCGCCTCTTCCGGGATGGGGCTCCGCGGATCGACCTCGGCCATGCCCCGCGAGGTGGCGTTCACGAGGACGTCGTGGTCGGGCGACAGCGCCTCCGGGCCGAGCGCCACGGCCGTCCCGCCGATCGCCGCCGCGAGCGCGCGCGCCTTCTCGAGATCGCGGTTGGCGACCGTGACGGACGCGCCGCGCTCCGCGAGCCCGAACGCGACCGCGCGGGCAGCGCCGCCGGCGCCGAGGAGCAGCGCCCGCGCGCCCGCGAGCGGCCTCACCTCCTCGAGGGCCCGGACCGCGCCGATCCAGTCCGTGTTGTGGCCCTTGAGACACCCGTCGTCGTTGACGATCGTGTTGACCGCCCCGATCCGGGCCGCGACCGGATCGAGCTCGTCGAGCAGCGGAATTACCGCCTGCTTGTAGGGCATCGACACACCGAGGCCGCGAATTCCGAGCGCCCGCATCCCGCGCGTCGCGCCTTCGACATCGGTCACCGCGAACGGGATATAGGTAAATTCGATCCCCAGCGCGCGGTAGCCGGCGAGGTGCATGGCGGCCCCTGTCGATACCGGATGACGCGAGATCGATCCGCAGAGTGTGAGGCGGCCCAGTACCTCGGAGCGTGATGCAGTCGATGAAGCGTAGCCGTGCATGCAGCGAAGCTGGCTTGTCTCGAGCGCGGATGCTAGCTCCGCGTGCGATGACCGAGCCCGGCTCCCCCCGGCCGGCGGCGGAGGCCGCGACGGCGTGCCTCCAGCCCGTCAAGGCTGGCCTTTGGTACCCGCGACCCGATCGCGCGCTCGCGCTGCGCGCTTATCAGACCTGCGCGCCGGTCGGGCGCCGCTTGCTCAAGATCCTCGCCGTGCTCGCGATCCTCACGCTGGGTCGCTCCACGCTCGCTGACCAGTACCACGTGCCCACCGGCTCGATGTGGCCGACGATCGTCCCGGGCGACCGCATCCTGGTCGACAAGAGCGCTTATGGGCTCCGCGTCCCGCTCACGGGTCGCTACCTGATCGAGCGCGACGGGCCCCGCGCCGGCGAGGTGGTGCTGTTCGCGGATCCGCGGGGCGGCTCGACCCTGCTCGTGAAGCGCGTGATCGCGCTCCCTGGCCAGACGGTGATGCTCCGGCGAGGCGTGCTGTACGTCGACGGCGCGGCGCAGCCGCTCGAGCAGCTCGAGGACGGCACGATGGTGGAGCACCTCGGCGGGGTCACGCACGCGGCGGGCGAGCGCGACATGGTCGCGTTCGGGCCGGTCGTCGTGCCGCCGGACCACCTCTTCGTGATGGGCGACAACCGCGCCGCCTCGCTCGACAGCCGGGAGATGGGCGCGGTGCCGAGGTCGCTCCTCCGCGGCCGTGTGCTCAGGGTGGTCTACCACCACGACGCCGGGGGCCTCGATCTGTCGCGCGCGCTGCTGAGCGTCGACTGACGACCGCGCGGCCGGCGTCGCGCGCGCTGACCGCGCGGCCGGCGTCGCGCGCGCCCCTCGTCATCGGCACGTCGCCATCATCGCTCGGAGCTCGTCGCCTGCCAGGGTCTCGACCTCGTAGAGCCGGGCGGCGATGCGCTCGAGCGCCGCGCGGTGCTCGTGGATCATCGCGCGCGCTCGATCCTCCGCGTCGGCGAGGATCCGCGCGACCTCCGCGTCGACCTCGCGCGCGGTCGCGTCGCTGCACTCCCGCGGCGCCGCGCCCGACGGCGCCGCGCCGCGCCCCTCGCCGAGGAACGACAGCGGCCGCCGCGGCTCCAGCGCCGAGAGCCCCACGCCCTGGCCCATCCCGAGCTCGCGCACCATGCGGCGCGCGAGATCCGTCGCGTGCAGCAGGTCGTCCTGCGCGCCGGTCGAGACGTCCCCGATGGCCTCCTCCTCGGCGACGCGCCCGCCGAGCAGCACGACCAGGCGGTCGAGGATCTCCTGCCGGCTCCACAGGTACCGGTCCTCGCGCGGCTGCTGCATCGTGTAGCCGAGCGCCCCCGGCCCGCGCGGCACGACGGACACCTTGCGCACCGGGTCCTGCGTCGGCAGCAGCGTGGCCGTGAGCGCGTGCCCCACCTCGTGGTAGGCGACCACGCGCTTCTCGCGCGCGCCGAGCCGCCTGCCGCGTCGCTCGAGCCCCGCGAGCCCGCGCTCGATCGCCGCCTCCAGATCGCGCTGGCCCACCGCGGTCGCCTTGCGCCGCGCCGCGAGCAGCGCCGCCTCGTTGACGATGTTCGCCAGATCGGCCCCGACGAGCCCGGCGGTCTGCGCGGCCACCGCGTCGAGGTCGACCTCCGGCTCGAGGAGCACCTTCCGCCCGTGCACCGCGAGGATCTCCTGCCGCTCGGCGAGGTCGGGCGGGTCGACGTGCACCCTCCGGTCGAAGCGCCCCGCCCTGAGCAGCGCGGGGTCGAGGATCTCGGCGCGGTTGGTCGCGGCGATGACGATCACGGCCGTGTGCGCGTCGAACCCATCCATCTCGGTCAGGAGCTGGTTGAGCGTCTGCTCGCGCTCGTCGTGGCCGCCGACGGAGCCGCCCAGGCCGCGCGCCTTGCCGACCGCGTCGAGCTCGTCGATGAACACGATGCACGGCCCCTTCTCGCGGGCCTGCGCGAAGAGGTCGCGCACGCGCGCGGCGCCGACGCCGACGAACATCTCGACGAACTCCGACCCGCACGCGCTGAAGAAGGGGACGCCCGCCTCTCCCGCGATCGCCCGGGCGAGCAGCGTCTTGCCCGTGCCGGGCGGGCCCACCAGGAGCACGCCCCTCGGCATGCGCCCGCCGAGCCTCGCGTACCGCTCGGGCGCCTTGAGGAAGTCGACGATCTCGGCGAGCTCGGCCTTCGCCTCGGCGCTGCCCGCGACGTCGTGGAACGTCGCCCTCGGCCCCTGCTCCTCGTAGAGCCGCGCCTTGTTCCTGCCGAAGTTGAGCGCGGAGTTGGGGACGTTCCCCGCGGCCGGCGTCCGGCGCGACAGGAAATGGATCATCGCGACCAGGCCGGCGAGCGGCAGCAGCAGCCAGAGGTGCGGTAGAAACCCGCGCTCGTCCGCGACGCGCGTGTAGGCGATCCCGCGCCGGTCGAGCTCGGCGAGCAGATCCTTCTCGGTCTGCTCGATGCGTCCGGTGCGGTATCTCCGCGGCGTGCCCGTGCTCGGAGCGGGCTCCGTTCGTCCGATGTACATGCCGTCTCGGATCTCGACCTCGACGAGCTGTCCCGTCTCCGCGAGCGAGCGGAATTGCGCGTACGGGATGCGACGGTCGGACGCCATCACCGCCTGGAACAGCAGCGCCGATCCGAGCAACAACACGAGAACAATCCAAAACGAGCGCATTCGCCGGCCTCCGCGAGGACAGGAGACGACGTTGCCGGCGAGGCCGGGCGGGTCGCCCCTGTCGCCCACCGTGTGCCTACCGTGCGTTGCCGTGCGTCTTGCACGGAGCCTGCCAAGGGCGGTCTGCACGGAGCCTGCCAAGGCGGTCCGTGCACCGTCGAGGCCAGCCGGGGCCAGGCGACGGCGAGCCCGCCATCGCAACGCCGAGCGCGTCCGGCGCGGCATGGACAGGCGGCGCGAATCGATCAACCCTCGTGCTCATGCGGAGAGTGCTTGCCTTGATCACGGGTCCTGTCTCGATAGTGCTGCTCGGGTGCGCCGGGGCTCCGCCGCCTCCGGCCGAGCAGCCCGAGCCCGCGCCGGCGGAGGCGCCCGCGCCCAGCGCAGCGCCCACGCCGGAGGCCGCCTCGGGCGCCGAGGCGCCTGTGGCGGAGCCGTCCGCGGCATCGTCCGCCCCCGAGGCGCCGGCAGCGCCGCGGCGTGACGACTCCGTGCCTGACGACTACGCGCTCATGCGTGGCGACTGCGTGGAGCTCGGCAAGCAGCTCACGGCGCTTACGCGCTCGGAGCAGGTCGCGGCGCTGAGCGCCAGGCTCACGGCGGAGCAGCGCAGCGAGACCGAGAAGCGGATCGACGCCGTCGCGGCCACGCTGGGCGAGCAGTACGCCCAGGCGTGCGAGCAGAACGTCGGCAAGCACGTGGATCCGAGATCGCTCAAGTGCGCCTTCGATGCGCGCAGCGTCAAGGCGTTCGAGGCGTGCCTCAACGGGCCGCCGTCGGAGTGACGCGCAGGCGGCGCGTCCGCGCAGGTGATGCGCAGGCGGCGCGTCCGCGCACGTGACGCATGGACAGCGCGCCTCGCGCCGGGTGACGGCGCGCGCGATGCAGATATAATGGACGCAACTTCCATGGACACGTCGCTCCTCGATGACCCCTGGATCGCGGCACAGGTCGACGCCGCCGTGGCGCCTTACGTGAGCTGCCTGCCGGCGCACGAGGTCGCGTGGATGCGCGAGCAGCTCGTGGAGGTCTTGCTGAACGACGAGGAGGCGGCCCGCCTCCTCCGGCGCGCGCACCCGCGCGAGGTGGACGAGAGCGGCGAGCGGGCGTTCGGCGTGCTCGGCGCGGCGGGGCGCGCCAAGGCGGGATAGCGGTGCGCGCGCCGGAAGATCAGCTCATCCACGAGGGGCTCGCCGTGCTCCACCAGACCGCGCGGCGCATTGCGCGTCGCCTCGGTCGCCGCATCCCGGTCGAGGATCTCATCGCGCTGGGGCACCCCGCGCTGATCGAGATCGCGAGGACCTACGACCCGAGCCGGTCGACGTTCGGCGCGTACGCCGCCACGAAGATCCGGTGGGCGATCTTCGACGGCATCCGCCGGGAGACGCGCTGGCGGTCGGCCGCTGCGCGGGCCAGCGCGCTCGCTGCGTCGGCGCGCTTCGCCGAGGGGCGCGGGGCGGACGACGACGCCGGCGCGCCGGCCACGCAGGAAGCTTACGCCGCGCGGCTCGGCGGCCTGCTCGCGGGGCACGCGGCCGCGATGGCGCTCGGCATGGTGGCGGCGCACGGCGACGTCGCCACGCTCCCCGACGCCGCGGACAGCCCAGAGGAGTGCGCCTCGCGCGCGCAGCTCGCGCAGGTGGTGCGCCACGCCGTGCGCGAGCTCCCCGAGCGCGAGCGCGCCCTCGTGGAGCGCCACTATTTCGACGGCGAGCGCTTCGATCAGATCGCGCAGGATCTCGGCATCAGCAAGAGCTGGGCGAGCCGGCTGCACAGCCAGGCCATCGAGCGGCTGGGGGAGCTCCTCCGCGCGGCGCGATGACGGCGCGGCGCCGCGGGGCGCGGCCGCTCCCGAGCGGCCGCCGCGTCGACTGGAGCGTCATCGCCGCCGGCTCTGGACCGAGCGGAGGTAGGGGGCCCGCTCCTCGTCGGTGACCGGCTCGCTGGCGATCACCCGATGATCGCGTGGGAGGAAGTTCACGAGCCGCACCGCCATGTGGTCCATCGCGATCGACATCCCGCCCTTCCGGCGAAGCTCCGCGGCCTCCTGGAAGGTGGCCACCTTGGGATCGTACGCGATCATGTGCAGGTCTCGTCCGAACGGCGGGGGCAGGTCCTCCACCTCGACGATCTTGTAGAGCCGGATCCCTCCGCTCTTCTCGGCGGCCGCGACCACGGCGCCGACGACCAGATCGTTGCCGTTCGGATCGGAGGCTGTGGGGACGGGAGGCGCGCCGCGGTCACAGGCCGGCGCGAGCGATAAGGTGCCGGCGCACACGGCGACGGCGAGCGCGATCGACCTCATGGGCCGCTGAATAACATCGATGCGACCCGTTGCAAGCGGCTTGCGGACACGGCGCCGTGGCTCGCCGCGCGCCGCGACGCCTCCCGAGCGCCGCGACGCCTCCGCGCGCCTCGCGACTCTCCCGCGCGCCTCGCGACCGCCTCGTGGTAGACGGCGCCTCCGGGACAGCGGTTGGGAGCGATCCCTGGAGGAATGCGATCATGCGACTCGAGGACACGAAATTTGTGGTCACAGGCGCCGCCCAGGGGCTCGGTCGCCACTACGCGCTGAGGCTCGCGGAGTCCGGGGGCCAGGTCGCCGCGGGCGACACGAACGAGGAGGGGCTCGCGTCGCTCGTCGAGGCGAGCAAGGGCCTCCCCGGGAAGATCCACGCGCGCCCGCTCAACGTGGCGGTGGAGGCGGAGGTCGACGCCTTCGTCCGCTTCGCGCACGACGCGATGGGCGGCCTGAACGGCCTCGTCAACAACGCCGGCATCCTGCGCGACGGCCTGCTCGTCAAGAAGGACCGCCAGACGGGCGCGGTCGTGAAGCTGAGCGCCGCGCAGTGGCAGGCCGTGATCGACGTCAACCTGACCGGCGCGACGCTCCTGGTCCGCGAGGTCGTCGCGAAGATGGTCGAGACCGAGCAGAAGGGCGTCATCGTCAACATCAGCTCCATCGCGCGCCACGGCAACCGCGGTCAGTCGAGCTACACCGCCGCGAAGAGCGCGCTCGCGGCGAACACGAAGACGTGGGCGCTCGAGTTCGCGCCGTTCGGCATCCGCGTCGGCGCCGTCGCGCCCGGCATGGTCGAGACGCCCATGACCCAGGGCATGAACCAGAAGGCGCGCGACGCCCTGGTCGCCATGATCCCTGTCGGCCGCATCGGCGTGCCCGAGGACATCTGGCAGGCCGTGCGCTTCGTGATCGAGTGCGAGTACTTCAACGGCCGCTGCATCGACGTCGACGGCGGCCTCACGATGTGACGCCGCCGCGGCGGCTCCGCCCGCCTCTCCACCGCGCGCGCACGTCCGTGGCGCTCGCCCCGTGCGTCCTCCGCCCGCCTGCCCCCGCCCAGCGGTCCGAAGTTCCCCCGTCGCTGTCCGGCATCTTCCTCGTCTTCCAGCGATCCTGAAGCGTCCGGCGCCGGCGCCGGAGGAGAGGCTGCCCGCATGGAGGCGGCTCGATCCTCCTCGGCAGAACGTTCGCGCTTGACTCGTCGATATTGAAAGCTATGTTCAATATCAAGTAAACCCGTAACCTTGTCGGGGGTTTGGGATGTACGTGTGCCTCTGCATGGGCGTCTGTGATCGAGAGATTCGCGAAGCGATCAACGAGGGGGCCTGCTCTGTTTCCGAGGTGATGGAGTGCACGGGAGCCGGCACGCGGTGCGGCTCGTGCCAGCCGACCATCGCTCAGCTCGTCGGCGATGGCGATGTCGCCTCCTCCTCCTCGCCGCGCCGCCTCGCGATGGCGCCGGTCTCCAGCGCGGCCTGATTCTTCGGGGTCGCCCCGCGGCGCTCCCCCGCGCCGTGTGCGGCGGCCGCCCTCGTCGCTTGATCCCTTCGAAATTCCTTGCGCAACTCCGCTGATCTCGCGCATTTGACCGAGGCGCTGGCGCTCCAGCCGGCGCCGCCTCGCCTGGAGGGGCGGGGCGAGCACGAGAGGCACGAGCGCGAGAGGGTCCGATGAAGGGTGCGAAAGACGTCGTCGATGCGTTGAACGAGGTGCTCGCGGGCGAGCTCGTTGCGATCAACCAGTACTTCCTGCACGCGAAGATGTGCGCGAACTGGGGCTTCGTCACCCTCGCCGCGAAGGGGCGCGCCGAGTCCATCGACGAGATGAAGCACGCCGAGGCGATCACCGATCGCATCCTCTTCCTGGAGGGCCTGCCCAACCTGCAGCGCCTGGACAAGCTTCACATCGGCCAGACCGTGCCGGAGCAGCTCAAGAGCGACCTCGAGCTCGAGTACCACGCGGTCAAGCGGCTCAACACGGCGATCGCCCTCTGCCGTGACCGGGGCGATCGCACCACCGAGGAGCTCCTGGCGGACATCCTCGCCTCCGAGGAGCGCCACATCGACTGGCTCGAGACGCAGCTCGGGCTGATCGAGAAGCTTGGCGAGGCAGCCTACCTCGCGCAGCAGATCCGCGAGTAGGGTAGGGTAGGGCACGCGCCTGCTCCGGCGGCGTGCCCAGCGGGCCTCCTGGCGGCGGAGGCGGTGCTTGACGTACGATGATCTGGACGCATGTCCAAGGCGCCGCGGCCAGCCGAGCTCGCGCGGTGACGCGCCAGCTCGGTGCGTCGGTCGTGCTCGTCGCGCCGCTCTCTTCCCGCCAGGGAGGATGAGGGCGGCGGGGGAGATCCATGTCGAAGATTCTTGTCGTCGATGACCAGCGGAACATGCGGACCACGCTCGCGATGATGCTGCGTGGCGCCGGGTACGAGGTCGATGAAGCGGCCGACGGCAGCGAGGGCGCCGACCTGGGCGCCAAGGGCGCGTACGACGTCGTGCTGACCGATCTGCGGATGGGCGGCTTCGACGGGATCGGCGTCCTGCGCGCGGTGAAGGAGTCGCACGCGATGACGGAGGTCATCGTGATGACCGCGTACGGCACCATCGAGAGCGCGGTCGAGGCGATGCGGCTCGGCGCGTTCGACTACATCCAGAAGCCGTTCTCGGAGCAGGAGCTGCTCGTGAAGGTCGAGCGCGCGATCCAGAACCGCAAGCTCACCGGCCAGGTCCAGCTGCTCGCGAGCGAGTTCAAGGAGCGCTACCGGTTCGAGAACATCGTGGGCCGCTCGCAGGCGATCCGCGAGGTGCTGGGCCGGATCGTGAAGGTCGCGCCGACCGACGCGACGGTGCTCATCACCGGCGAGAGCGGCACCGGCAAGGAGCTGGTCGCCAAGGCCATCCACGCCAACAGCAAGCGCGCGGACCGCCCGTTCGTACCCGTGAACTGCGCCGCGATCAGCGAGACGCTGCTGGAGAGCGAGCTGTTCGGCCACGCGCGCGGCTCGTTCACGGGCGCGGTCTCGGCGAGGAAGGGGCTGTTCGAGGAGGCCGACGGGGGCACGTTCTTCTTCGACGAGATCGCGGAGACCCCGCTCACCTTCCAGGCGAAGCTGCTCCGCGCGATCCAGGAGAACGAGATCCGCCGGGTGGGCGAGAACAAGCCCATCAACGTCGACGTGCGCATCATCGCCGCGACGAACCAGGAGCTCCTGACCGCGGTGGCCGAGAAGCGGTTCCGTCAGGACCTCTACTACCGGCTGAACGTCGCGCGCTTCGTCCTCCCGCCGCTGCGCGCCCGGCGCGAGGACATCCCGATCCTCTGGGAGTTCTTCCTGGAGAAGTACAACCGAAAGATGGCCTGCCGCGCGCGCGCCGCCGACGGCGTCGTCGAGGCGCTGACGCAGTACGAGTTCCCCGGCAACATCCGCGAGCTGGAGAACATGGTGGAGCAGGCGGTGGCCCTCTCGGGCGGCGGCATCATCAGCGTCGACGACGTGCTGCCCGCCGCGGTGCAGCCGAAGCGCCCCTCCGGGACGGGCGGTCGGCTGCTCGCCGATGTGGTCGACAGCGCGGAACGTCAGGCCATCGAGGCTGCGCTCCGGGAGTGCGACGGCAGCCGGGAGCGCGCCGCCGAGGTGCTCGGGATCAGCGCGACCACCCTGTGGCGGAAGATGACGCGCCTGGCGATCACGTACCCACCGGGCTGACTGGCACGCGGCCGCCGGGCTCAGCACATCGGATCTGGCTGGGCTGGCACACGGCCACCGGGCTCAGCCATCCGACCTGGCTGAGCTGGCACACGGCCGCCGGGCTCAGCCATCCGACCTGGCTGAGCTGGCACCCGGAGCCCCGGCCTGAGCCGACGACAGATGCGCTCCGGTCCCCCAGGTCCACGCCCGTCGACCCTGACGGTCACGGCGTCAGGCCGAGCAAGCCGCCTGACTCGGCAGCAAATCAGGACGGCTAACCCCACGACGAATTGCAGCTTTGCAAGGAAGGGACGTCGGGATTTGCCGTAGTGCAATGCGGCAGGTGCTGTAGACTGTGCTCTCCGGTTTCACTCCGGCGTCGGCAACTGCAATCCCGTGATTCGGCAGTCTGGCGCGGCGCTTGCTTCGAGCTTGAGGCGTATGGATGGCGGCGCTCGGCCGCAGGAGGACGCTTAAATGGCCCGGATGCTGATCGTCGACGGTGAGAATTCCCAGCGTCACGCTCTCTCGGCTGGGCTGAGCGTCGAGGGCTTCGAGGTCGCGTTCGCCTCCTCGTTCCAGGATGCGCTCTCCGTCCTCGGCTCGTCGCCCATCGATGTGGCGATGATCGATCTGATGATGCCCGACCTGAACGGCCTCGAGCTGGCGCGCCACGTCCGGCGCGCCTTCCCGAGGGTGCGCATCGTGCTCTCCAGCGCGTTCCACCTCTCCGCGCGCCAGGTCGAGCGCGCCGACTGCGGCGCCGTGGCCTTCGTGCCCAAGCCTTACAAGGTGGGCGAGATCTGTCGCTTTCTCCGCGCCGAGACGAGCGTGCTCACGCCCGCGCCGTGCTAGTAGCGCGGCGTGCGCTGCGAGCTGCTTGACTACGACCTCCCTGAGGCGCTCATCGCGTCGCGCCCCCCCGAGCAGCGGGACGGCGGACGGCTCCTCCTGCTCGATCGCGGCCGCCCGGCCGGCGAGGTCGAGCACACCGCGATCCGGGATCTCGACCGGTACGTCGCGCGGGGGGCGCTCGTCGTCGTCAACGACACACGGGTCGTGCCCGCTCGCCTGTTCGGCAGGAAGCGCGGGACGGGCGGGCAGGTGGAGATCTTCCTGCTGCGCCGGCTGGACGACGCGCCGGCCGGGGCGGAGGACCTCGCCGCCCCGCCGCGGGAGGGCGCGCCGCGGGAGAGCGCGGCGCGCTCCGAGCGCTGGCAGGCGATGGGGCGCGCGTCCAAGCCGATCCGACCGGGCGCGGTGATCGACCTCGAGCGCGACGGGGCGCTCGTGGCGGAGGTCCTGGAGCGCGCGGAGGACGGCGTGCTCACGGTGCGGCTCTCGTCGCCCACAGGGCTGTCCGTCGCCGCGGCGATCGACGCGTACGGCCACGTCCCGCTGCCCCCGTACCTGGGCCGCGGCGACGACGTGTCCGATCGCGAGCGGTACCAGACCATCTTCGCCCGCGTCCCGGGCGCGGTCGCCGCGCCCACGGCGGGCCTCCACCTCTCGCCCGACCTCCTCGGGCGGCTGCGCGCGAACGAGGTCGAGATCGCCAGCGTCACGCTGCACGTCGGGCTCGGCACGTTCCAGCCGATCACCGTCGACGATCTCGACCTGCACCCGATGCACGCCGAGGTCTACTCGGTCCCGGAGGCGACCGCCGCCGCGGTCGCGCGGGCGCGCGCGCGCGGCGCCCCGGTCGTCGCGATCGGCACCACGGTGGTGCGCGCGCTCGAGAGCGCCGCCGACGCTGCGCGCCCTGGCCTCGTGCGGGCGCAGTCCGGAGAGACACGCCTCTTGATCCAGCCTGGGCATCGCTTCCGCGTCGTCGACGCGCTGCTGACGAACTTCCACCTGCCGCGCTCGACGCTGCTCGCGCTCGTGTTCGCCTTCGCCGGCCGCGAGCGCACGCTCCTCGCGTACCGCGCGGCGGTTGACGCCGGCTACCGGTTCTATTCCTACGGCGACGCCATGCTGATCCACGGAGCGGACGCGTCATGAGCCGCACGCCCGGCTTCGCCTTCACGGAGCTCGCGCGGGACGGCCACGCCCGCGCGGGCGTGCTCTCCACGCCGCACGGCGAGGTGCACACCCCGACCTTCATGCCGGTCGGCACCCAGGGGAGCGTGAAGACGCTGACGCCCGCCGAGGTGGCCGCGACCGGCGCGCGCATCGTCCTCGGCAACACGTACCACCTGTGGCTCCGCCCCGGGCCCGAACTCGTCGCCCAGCTCGGCGGCCTTCACGCGTTCACGCGCTGGCCGCACGCGATGCTCACCGACTCCGGGGGCTTCCAGGCGTTCTCGCTCGCCGAGCGGCGCACCCTCGTGGAGGACGGCTTCGTGTTCCGCTCGCACCTCGACGGCGCCCGCAAGGCGCTCACGCCCGAGGTCGCGATGGAGGTGCAGGGGCTGCTCGGGGCCGACATCGCGATGCAGCTCGACGTCTGCCCGCCCGGCGGCGCGCCGCGCCCGGAGGTCGAGCAGGCGTGCCGCCTGACGACGCGCTGGGGGAAGCGTTGCCTCGCGGCCAAGCGCCCGACCCAGGCGCTCTTCGGCATCGTGCAGGGCGGAACCTCGGTGGACCTGCGCGTGGCGCACGCGGACGAGCTCGGGGCGCTGCCGTTCGACGGCCTCGCCCTCGGCGGCTTCTCGGTGGGCGAGCCGATCCCGCTGATGCACGAGGTCGTCGCGCAGGTCGCCCCGCGCCTCGACCTGGCGCGCCCTCGCTACCTCATGGGCGTCGGGACCCCGATCGATCTCGTCCACGCCATCGGCGCCGGGGTCGACATGTTCGACTGCGTGCTTCCGACCCGGAACGCCCGCAACGGGCAGGCGCTCACCCAGCACGGCAAGATCGTGATCAAGCAGGCGCGCTACAAGGACGATCGATCGCCGCTCGACCCGACCTGCGCCTGCCCTGCCTGCGCAGCAGGGTACAGCCGCGCGTACCTGCGGCACCTGTACATGGCCGGCGAGATCCTGGTGCTGCGCCTGCTGACGGAGCACAACCTCCACCTGTACGGCCGCCTCATGCGCGAGGCGCGCGCCGCGATCGCCGAGGGGCGCTACGCGGCGTTCGCCCGCGAGTGGCTCGACGCGCGGACCGCGATCGCGTGACCCTACATCGCCGCAGCCGGTCCCCCTGTCCCCCAGGTAGCGCACCTCTCGCCGGGGCAGGGGAGGCGCCGTCCGCGCGCGGGCGCGAGGCGCGCGGAGGGCCGTGGGGACGGCGCAAGGCGCGCGCGGCCCGCGTGATTCCGGGGTAACATGAGCGGATGGTGAGCTCTCGTCCTCGCCGTCGCCCCGAGCGCTCGCATCCGCGCGCCGCCGGCGGCGCCTCGACTGCGCTCGACCGGGCTGGGTGCCCGCGCCGACGGCCCGCGAGCCCGGGCCGGTCGCGCCGGCCAGACGGCCGTCCCCGCGCGCGGGCCGCGTGCTTGCCCGCGCATTCCTCGTCCATTAGCCTTCGCACTCGGCCCGCGGAATGACGCAAGACGCCAACAAGAAGCCGCTCGGACGCATCCTCCTGCAACAAAGGGCGGTCACGCAGCCCCAGCTCGAACAGGCGCTCCTCGAAGCGCGCGCGAAGGGCGTCCCCCTCGCGACGAACCTCATCGAGAGCGGCACCGTCTCCGAGGTCGCCGCGCTGAAGGCCCTCTCCGAGCAGAGCGGCGTTCCCGGCATCGATCTCAACCAGGTCTGCATCAAGCTGAGCGACCTCTCGATCCTGCCCCGCGAGATCGCCGCGAAGCACAAGCTCCTGCCCGTGCTCGTCCGCGAGGACCGCATCCTCGTGGCCATGGCGGCGCCCGCCGACAAGAAGGTCATCGACGAGCTCGAGTTCGTGACCGGCAAGCGCGTCTTCCCGTACATCGCGCTCGCGGGCCCGCTCGTGCGGACCATCGCGGCCGCCTACGACATGAAGGAGCAGGGCGAGCCGTTCTACGTCGGCGCGAAGTGCCCGCCCGAGGTGCTGAAGCGGGCCGGCCTCGGCGCCGCGGCGTCGCCCGCCTCCGCGCCCGAGCCGCCGCCCGCCCAGCCGGCGCGGCGGCTCCCTTCGGCGGGGCCTCCGTCGGCGGTCGCCCAGCAGGCGCCTCCCGCCGCGCCCAGCGCCCCGCCGGCGCGCCCCGCGCCGGAGCGCCCGCAGGACGACGCGGAGATCTCGTTCGCGGACCTCACCGATGAGCCGAGCCCGCCGGCTCCATCGCCGGCGCGCCTCTCCTCGGCGGGCCCGCCGCTCGTCGTCGACGACGCCATGCGAAGGGCGGCTGCGGCCGACGAGCTGACGGACACGGACTTCGGCACCGCGGATCGCGATCTGTCCGTCGTGGAGTCGCTGCCCACGGGCACGGGCGCGGGCAAGGCGCCGCACGGCGATCAGACCACCCTCCTGGTCGTCGACGACGAGCCGGAGATCCGGAAGCTGCTCCGCCGCATCTTCGAGGAGCGCGGGTACCGCGTCGAGGAGGCCGACCGCGGGCTCCTCGCCCTGCGCATGGTCAAGGAGAATCCGCCCGACGTGATGATCCTCGACGCCATGCTGCCCGAGGTGCACGGCTTCGACATCGCCCGCCGGATGAAGGGCACCCAGCGTTACGGCCACATCCCGATCATCATGATCTCGGCCGTGTACCGCGGGTGGCGGTTCGCCGAGGACCTGAAGTCGAGCTACGGCGTGGAGGCGTACATCGAGAAGCCGTTCCGCGTCGCCGACGTCGTCGCCGCCGTCGAGAACGCGCTCCAGGCGCGCTCGATCCGCGGCGATCAGGACCGGATCTCGGCCGAGGCGGAGCGCCTCCTCGCCGCGGGGATCGCGGCGTACCGCGCGGGCGATTTCGACAAGGCCGTGCGGCACCTGCGCGAGGGGACGGCCATCGATCCGCTCGCGTACCGGCTGCATTTCCACCTCGGCCTGCTCTACGGCAAGCAGGGCCAGCTCTACGATGCCATCCAGGAGCTGGAGACGGCGCTTCACATCAACGGCAAGCACTTCCCGGCGCTGAAGAACCTCGCCGTGCTCTATCAGAAGGCCGGTTTCCGCAACAAAGCCATCGAGACGTGGGAGCGCGCCCTGGGCGTCGCGCCCGATGACCCGACGCGGCAATCCATCAAGGAGCACCTGCTCGGGCTGCTCTGATCGCGCCTACCCTGTGTCGCCCAGGGCCAAGCTGTCGTAGACTGCGCGGATTCCACCGGCAGGCGCGTCCCTGGATGAAATTCATCTGCGATAACTGTAAGGCCAAGTACCAGATCGGGGACGATAAGGTCGCCGGCAAGATGGTACGCATGAAGTGCCGGCGGTGCGGGCACCTCATCCAGGTCAGCGCGAGCGTCACCGAGAGCTCGGTGGCCAAGGCCCTCCCGGTCGAGCCGCCGCGCGCGGCGAGCGACGACGCGCACCTCGTCCTGTCGGGGGACGAGGCCGCGGCGCCCGCGGCCGCGCCGGCTGTCGAGGCCGGCTCCACGGGCGTCGCGAAGCTGGCCGCCAAGGCGCCGGCGCCCGCGGCGCTCGGGCACGGCGGTGCCCCGACGCCGCCCCGGCCGGCCGCGCAGCCTCTCGCGCGCCCGGGCGGCGCGCCTCGACCCGCCGTCGTGCCGCGCGCCACGCCCGGCGCCGCCGCGCGCCCGGCGGCCGGGCCGCGCCTTGCGCCTGCGCCGCAGGATCCGCCGTCGATCCGGGCGTCTCAGCCGTCGTCCGGGGTCCCTGCCATCCCGGTCGCGCCCGCGGCCCGAGCGCCGGAGCCGGCGCCGCCGACGGACGTCGCGAGCGCGGTCAATCGCTCGATGTCCGGGGACCGCCCGCTCGGGAAGGCGCCGGCGGTGCGCGCCACCTCGGGCGAGGACTGGTATGTCGGGGTCGGCGGCGTGCCGCTCGGGCCGGTGCGGCTCGCCGTCATCCGGGAGAAGGCGCTCGCGGGCGCTGTGGACGGCGACTCGCTCGTCTGGCGTGAGGGGTTCGACGAGTGGCTGCCGCTCAAGAACTTCCCGGAGCTGCTCGAGATCGTCACCCAGGCCCAGTCCACCCGCCTGTCCGCGCCCGCGCGCCGCATCAGCACGAGCTTCTCCGCCGCTCAGGCCCAGGTCCCCCCCTCGACGCGGGTCCCCGCGTCGACGCGGATCCCCCCGCTCGCCGCGTCCGCGCCCGCGCGCCCGGGGATGATCGCGCCGGAGCCTCCCGGCGTGAGCGACCCGCCTCCCGCGGTGTCCGGTCCGGTGGCCGCGTTCAGCGCCGGGGCACCCACCTCGGCGCCGCTGTCCGCCGGGGCGCCCGCCTCGGCGCCGCTGTCCGCCGGGGCGCCCGCCTCGGCGCCGCGGTCCGCGTCCGCTCCGCGCGTCACGCCGGTCACGCCCGCTGCGATGAGCGCGCCGGCCGCATGGCCGGACGCCGCGGGCGGCGCCGCGCGGGCCCGCGCCGAGGGCGCCGCGCCGGTCGAGGTGCTCTCCGATCCGTTCGCGACCAGGCCGTCCACCGCGGTCGACCCCTCGCCGCCGCCGGAGCCGGCGCCGCCCGCCACGGCCAGCATCGCTCGTGCCGCGGGCGGGCTGGCCGCCGCGTCGCCGCCGCCGCAGACCCCGTCCGCGATCGGGCTCTCCTCCGCGGAGCCCGCCCCGCTCGTGGCCACGCGCGCCAGCCTGGTGGAGACGGTCGCCCCGAGGCGGCGCTCGGGCATGAGCCCGGTCGCCTATGCCTTCATCGCCATGGCGGCCGCCTTCGGCGGCGTCTCTGCCTACGTCCTGCTGTCGCCGAAGCCGCAACCGGTGCAGGTCCCCACGATCCCGCAGAGCCAGCCGGCCCTCCTGCCGACGGCGGCGCCCCCGCCCCCGCCGAGCGCCGAGCCCGAGCCGGAGGCCCCCCCGCCGGCAGAGACGGCCTCGGCCAAGCCGGGGGCCGCCTCGCCGGTCAAGCCGGGCGGCGGTGTGCCCCAGCGCTCCCAGCCGGAGAAGCCGGCGGCCTCCGCGAGCAACCCCGCTCCGTTCGACCGGTCCGGGTTCGGCGCCGGGGTCCCCGGCCCCTCGTCCGGCCCGGGTCACCAGGGCTCCGGCTCCGGCCTGGGCCAGCTCTCCCAGGGAGAGATCGCGGGGGTGGTCGAGGCGAACCGTCCCGGCGTTCGGCGCCATTGCTGGCAGCCCGCCCTCGACGCGCGCGCGCGAAACGCGCCCAGCACCGCGCGGGTCACGGCCGCCGTGGTCATCAGCCCCTCGGGGGCCGTCCAGTCCGCGACGGCCAGCGGGTCGGAGAAGGACTACCCGGGCCTGTCGAGCTGCATCGCCTCGCGGGTCCGGTCCTGGAAGTTCCCTCCTTCCTCGGGCTCCATGACCGTGAACATCCCGTTCGTCTTCGCCGCCCAGTGAGGACCTGCGCGCAGGGCGCGGGCGCCGCGCTTTACGTCGGCCCGGGCAGGCGGTAATCGACGCGCTCATGGCAGAGCGCAAAGTCCGAATCCTGGTGGCGAAGCCCGGCCTGGACGGCCACGACCGCGGCGCCAAGGTGGTGGCCCGGGCACTCCGTGACGCGGGCTTCGAGGTCGTCTACACGGGCCTGCACCAGACGCCCGACATGATCGCCTCGGCCGCGGTGCAGGAGGACGTCGATGCCGTGGGCCTGTCGATCATGTCCGGGGCGCACAATACGCTGTTCCCCGCCGTCATCGAGGCGCTGCGCAAGCAGGGGGCCGACGACATCGTGGTGTTCGGTGGGGGCATCATCCCCGACGAGGACATCGAGCGTCTCCAGAACGCGGGCGTGAAGGGCGTGTTCACCCCCGGAACCTCCCTGAAGGCGATCGTGGAGTGGGTCCAGACCCACGTGACCCCCCACCGCTGATCGCCGCGGCGGCGCGCCGCCCCACTCTCCCCCACCGCAAGCTCCCCTGGCCGGCCTGCGCGCCGCGGCGGCGCGCCGCCCCACTCTCTGCCACCGCACCCGCCCCCCGCGGGCCCGCGCGCCGCCCCACTCTGCCCCACCGCACCGCCTCCGTGGCCGGCCCGCGCCCCCGACGCGCCGCCCCACTCTGCCCCACCGCCCGTCTCCCCGCGGGCTCGCCACCGGCCGATTCGCCGCTGAGCCCGTCCGCCCACGGCGGCTCCCGCTCGCTGTTTCGAGGGCCAAGACGCCGCGCCCCGGCCGCGATCCACCTCGCGTTTCTTCGTCCTTGCCAGCGTCTGCGTTCCGCGCCTGAACCCCCCCTTCGGGTGTGCCCCACTTCTTCCCACGGGCTCACGAGCGTCGCGTGTCCCATGAAAGTGTCTGATTTTGTTAAAGATTACTTTGGGGGCGAGTGTCTTACATGGGGCGCGGATGAGGTCCAGAAAACTCCCAAACTGTTGACACTCGGCACCTCCCTCCGTAGCGTGGCGGAGCTTCGTGGGAAGAAGTGGCAGAGAATGTCACGACGCGGTGTGCACCCGGTGGAGCAACGCGTCGCCAAGCCCTCGGCGAGACAGGCCAGCCGGAGCTGGGGTCGATGAGCACGATGTTTCGCGGTCACTTCGAGCACGCGATCGACGCGAAGGGGCGCACGAGCCTCCCTTCGCGTTTTCGCGACGTGCTCGCGGCCGCGAACGACCTGCGGATGGTCATCACCCCGGCGCTCTTCGACCCCTGCCTGCACGCCTACCCGATGCGGGCCTGGGAAGAGCTGGAGGCCAAGATCGCCGCGCTGCCTCAGTTCGACGCCAACGTGGTCGCGTTCCGGCGCCGCTACCTGTCGGCCGCCGTCGAGTGCGACCTCGACAAGCAGGGGCGCATCCTCATCCCGCCGTCGCTCCGCGAGCACGCGAGCCTCTCCAAGGACGTGCTGTGGGCGGGCATGGGGCAGACGATCGAGCTCTGGTCGAAGGAGAAGTGGAAGGCCGCTCAGCAGATGAGCGAGGCCGAGCTCCAGAGCTTCAAGACCGCGATTGCGGAGCAGTTCCGCCTATGAACGTTGTCAACGTAGTCCCCATGCACCTGCCCCCTCCACCGCCGCGCCCGCGCGGTGAGCCGCACGTCTCCGTCCTCGGCCGCGAGGTGCTCGCCGCCCTCGCGCCGACCAGCCAGGGCCTCTACGTCGACGCCACCCTCGGCGCCGGCGGCCACGCCGAGGCGATCCTCGAGACCCCCGGCGCGCGCGTCATCGGGATCGACCGCGACGAGCGCGCCCTCGCCATCGCGCGCGCCCGGCTCGCCCGCTTCGGGGAGCGGGTGACCTACGTCCATGGCGCCTTCTCCGAGATCGAGCGGCACCTCGCCGCCCTCGGCGCCCCGCAGGTCGACGGTCTCCTCGCCGACATCGGCGTGAGCTCCATGCAGCTCGACGATCCGGCCCGCGGCATGAGCTTCCGCGCCGAGGGGCCGCTCGACATGCGGATGGATCCGAGCCGCGGCGAGACGGCGCTCGAGCTCATCGAGCGGCTCAGCGACGAGGCGCTCGCGGACCTCATCTACCGCTACGGCGAGGAGCGCCGCAGCCGGCGGGTCGCCCGCTGCATCAAGCAGGCGGCCGACAGCGGCGAGCTCGAGACGACGCTCGATCTGCGGCGCGCCGTGGTCCGGGCCGTCGGGCCGGCGCGCATCGGCGGCGTCGACCCGGCGACGCGCACGTTCCAGGCGCTGCGCATCGCCGTGAACGGAGAGCTCGACGAGCTCGAGGCGCTGCTCGGCGCGGCGCCCCGGATCGTCGCGCCCGGCGGCGTGCTCGCCGTGATCTCCTTCCACTCGCTCGAGGACCGCATCGTCAAGCGCGCGCTGCGCGAGCCGGACGTCTGGCAGCCGCTCACGAAGAAGCCGGTGACCGCGGGCGACGACGAGATCGAGGGCAACCCGAGGGCGCGCAGCGCGAAGCTCCGCGCCGCGCGGCGCGTGGGCCACGGGGGGGCGCTCGCGTGACGCAGCGGCCGTTCCTCGTGCTCTGGACGCTCGCGGTGGCCGCGACGGTGGCGGCGTTCGTCGTGCACCTCGCCCTCCGGGGGCGCACGGTGGATCTCGGCTACCGGCTCGGGCGGGCCCGGGCCGAGCAGGCCCGGCTGCGCGAGGTCAAGCGGGTGCTCTCGCTCGAGGCCGCGAGCTACGAGACGCCGCAGCGCGTGGAGATGGTCGCCCGCACGCTGCTCGGCATGACGCCGCCGCCGCCCGAGCGGGTCATCCCGCTGCGCGCTCTGCCGAAGCCGTCCGGCGCGCCGTCGAGCGGGGAGCGGGAATGAAGAACCTCGACCCCCGGCGCGCCCGCTGGATCCGCATCCGCATGGGGCTGCTCTGCGGCCTCATGGCGCTCGGCCTGGGCGGCGTCGTGTCCGGCGCCTACCGCATCGAGGTGGAGGACGGCGACGCCTGGTACGATCTGGCGGAGCGCCAGCGCCAGCGGCGGCTCCACATCACGCCGAAGCGCGGCACGATCTACGACCGGAACGGCGCGCCGCTCGCCGAGAGCGTGGAGGTGCCCAGCATCTCCGTGGACGCGGTCGAGATGCTCCGGGGCATCGAGGAAAAGTACATCCCGATGCGGATCCAGCAGTACGCCGAGCGCATCGCGGAGGCGCTCTCGCTGCCGGTCGAGGACGTCGCGGAGAAGCTCGGCCGGCGGCGCCGCTTCGCCTGGCTCAAGCGCCGCGTCTCCGAGCAGGAGGTCGAGAACATCCGCGCGCTCATGGACCGGAAGCAGCGCTACCCGGTGCGCGGGCTCGTGATCGAGGGCGAGGGGCGCCGCTTCTACCCGAACCGCGAGCTCGCCGGCCCGCTGCTCGGCTTCGTCGCGACCGACGGCGAGGGGAAGGAGGGGATCGAGCTCAGCCTCGAGCACGAGCTCCGCGGCAACGCGGCGGAGGTGCGCGGGCTCCGCGATCGATCGGGCCGGCTCATCTTCTCCGAGGGGATCGCGGACGAGCACGCGCTCGCCGGGCACAACGTCCACCTGACCATCGACAAGGGCATCCAGTTCACCGCCGAGCGCGAGCTCGATGCGGCGATGAAGACCTACGAGGCGCTCGGCGGCTCGATCGTCGTGGTCGACCCGGAGAACGGCGAGATCCTCGCCATGGCGAGCGCGCCGGGGTTCAACCCGAACGACTACTCGACGAGCGATCCAGCGTCCCGGCGCAACCGCTGCGTCGTCGACCGGTTCGAGCCCGGATCCACGATGAAGATCTTCTCGATCGCGAGCGCGCTCGCGTCGAAGAGCGTCTCCCCGAGCGCGACCATCTACTGCGAGGAGGGGCGCATGGCGATCGACAACGTCGTGATCCACGACACCCACATCCACAAGTGGCTGTCGCTGCCGCAGATCCTCGCCCAGTCGTCCAACATCGGCACGGCGAAGATCGCGCTCGGGCTCGGCGAGCAGCGGCTGTACGAGGGCTTCCGCCGGTTCGGCTTCGGCGACCTGACCGGCGTGCCGCTGCCGGGCGAGTCCGTGGGCGTGCTCCGGCCGCGCGGTCGCCCCTGGGTCCAGGTCGAGACGGCGGCGGCCTCGTTCGGCCAGGGGATCAGCGTGACCACGCTCCAGCTCGCCATGGCCACGGCGGCGGTCGCCAACCGCGGGCGGCTGCTCGAGCCCATCCTCATCAAGCGGATCACCGACAGCACGGGCGTCACGCTGGCGGAGCCCTCGCCGCGCGTGCGCCGCGACGCGATCCCGGCGCACATCGCCCGGCTGATGTCCGAGATGCTCGTCGCGGTGACCGAGGGCGACGGGACCGGCATCGAGGCGGCCATCCCGGGCTTCCGCGTCGCGGGGAAGACGGCCACGGCGCAGAAGGTCGATCCCGCGACGGGCAGGTACACCGACACGCACTACGTGGCGTCGTTCGTCGGGTTCGTCCCGGCCGAGCGGCCGCGGCTCGCCATCGCGGTGGTGCTCGACGAGCCGATGGGCGGCACCTACGCCGGCGGCTCCGTCGCGGCGCCCGTCTTCCGGCGGGTCGGCGAGATGGCCCTGCGCTATCTGGGCGTCACCCCGCGCGGGAGCGTGCCGATGAAGCTGTCGGAGGTCGCCGATCCATCCGAGGACATCGCGGCGAACACCTACCAGGTGCTGAGCGAGGCGCGCGCCGCGGCGCCGCCGGCCTCGGCCGCGGCGGCCGCGCCGTCCGCGCCGCTCAGGAGCGGGGAGCTGCGCGTGCCCGATCTCACCGGCCTGCCGCAGCGCGAGGCGGTGAAGAGCGCCGCCTCGCTCGGGCTCGATCCGAGCGTCGAAGGCACGGGCAGGCTCACGCGCCAGGAGCCTCCGGCCGGGACCGTGCTGCCCAAGGGCTCTCCCCTGAAGCTCATCTTCGAGCCCCCCACATGACGGCGCGCGATCACAGAGAGGCCGCTCCTGAAGAGGCCGCCCTCGCGATCCGCCTCGGCGACGTGCTGCGCGAGCTCCCGGGCGCCGCGCTCTCCCCCGCGGAGGCGGCGGACACGCTCGTCACGGGCGTGCGCCTCGACTCCCGCAAGGTGGAGGAGGGGGACATCTTCGTCGCGCGCGCGGGCGCGCGGGCGCACGGCGAGCGCTTCATCCCGGAGGCCGTCGCGCGCGGCGCGCGGGCGATCCTCGTCGCGCGCGGGAGCGCGGCCGACACGCTCGGCGTCCCGCGCGTCGAGGTGCCCGACGTGCCGCTCGCGCTCGCGCAGGCCGCGGCGGTGGTCTACGGGCACCCGACCTTCACGCTCGAGGTCGTCGGCATCACCGGCACGAACGGCAAGACGACGACGGCCCACCTCGTCCAGGCCTGCGTCGATCGGTGCGGCGGCCGGGCCGGCATCGTCGGGACGCTCGGCTACCGCTTCGGCGATCTCGATCTGCCCGCCTCCCACACGAGCCCCGAGGCGGACGATCTCGCCCGCGCCGCCGCCGCGATGGTCGAGCGCGGCGCCACGCACCTCGTGATGGAGGTCTCGTCGATCGCGCTCGCCGCGCGGCGCGCCGACGCGATCCGCTTCCGGGTCGCCGTCTTCACGAACCTCACCCAGGATCACCTCGACTACCACGGCACGATGGAGGCGTACGCGGCGGCGAAGGCGCGCCTGTTCGTCGATCTCGGGCCCGGCGCCGCGGTGATCAACGTCGACGACGCCTTCGGGCGGAGGCTCGTCGAGCAGCTCGCCCCGGGCGGGCTCTCGCGCCCGGTCGCGGCGACGCTCGTCCGCTACTCCACCGCGGTGGGCGCCGGCCCGGACGCGGCGGAGATCGCCCCGATCGAGCTCGCGCACACCGCGAGCGGCATCTTCATCCGCGCCCGCACCCCCGCCGGCGAGGTCACCATCCGGTCCCCCCTGCTCGGCGCGCACAACGCCTCGAACCTGCTCGCCGCCCTCGCCGCGGCGCACCTGCTCGGGTTCGACCTCGAGGACGCCGCCGCCGCGCTCTCCTCGCCGATCCAGGTCGCGGGCCGCCTCGAGCGCTGCGACGCGCCGGGCGCCGACGACGTGATCGTGCTGGTCGACTACGCCCACACGCCGGACGCGCTCGCGCGCGTGCTCGCGAGCGTCCGCGCGCTGAGCGAGGGGCGCGTCGTCTGCGTCTTCGGGTGCGGCGGCGACCGCGATCCGCTCAAGCGGCCGCGGATGGGCGAGGCCGTCGGGCTCGCCGCCGACGTCGCCATCGTCACCAACGACAACCCGCGGAGCGAGGATCCGCGCGCGATCGCGGAGGCCATCCTGCCCGGCCTCGCCAGAGGGCGCGCGGAGGTCCTCGTCGAGCTCGATCGCGCGCGGGCGATCGAGCGGGCGGTGCTCGAATCCGAGCCGGGGGACGTCGTCCTCATCGCCGGCAAGGGCCACGAGCCCTATCAGATCATCGGCGACGTCACGCTGCCGTTCGATGATCGCGACGAGGCGCGCCGCGCCCTCGCCGCCCGCCGCGCCCGGCGCCACGCCGGGCGACAGGCGCACGGAGGTCCGGCGTGATCTACGAGCTCTTCTACCCGCTCAAGTTCCACTACAGCTGGCTGAGCTGGCTCAACGTCCTGCGTTACATCCCGTTCCGCACCATCATGGCGACGATCACCGCCATGGTGCTGACGTTCGTGCTCGCGCCGTGGTTCATCCGCGAGCTCAGGCGCAAGCAGATCGGGCAGGTGGTCCGCGCCGAGGGGCCGGAGACGCACAAGGTCAAGGCGGGCACGCCGACGATGGGCGGCGCGCTCATCCTGCTCTCGCTCCTGCTCCCCACCGTGCTGTGGGCCGATCTCAGGAACCCGTTCGTCCTCGCGACGGCGGCCGTCACCGCGGGCTACGGCGTCATCGGTTACCTGGACGACTTCCTCAAGATCAAGCGGAAGAACAGCGGCGGCCTGCCCGGGCGCTACAAGCTCATCGGCCAGGTGCTCATCGGCGGCGCGGCCGTGGCCTACACGTTCCTGCTCGCCTCGAAGCTCCCGCCGGACTGGGTCGACATCCGGACGCGGCTCGCGATCCCGTTCGTCGCGTTCTCGAAGTACTCGATCGATCTACCGCTCTACGTCTACGTGCCGTTCGCCGTCTTCGTCGTCGTGGCGTGGTCGAACGCCGTGAACCTCACCGACGGCCTCGACGGCCTCGCGATCGGCCCCGTGATCATCAACGCGGGGACGTACCTGATCCTCGCGTACATCGTGGGCGCCTCCATCGCGAACTTCTCGCTCGCGACCTACCTCGACATCCCGTCGATCGCGTCCGCCGCGGAGCTCTCGGTGTACTGCGGCTCGGTCATCGGCGCGGGGATCGGCTTCCTCTGGTACAACACGTACCCCGCGCAGGTCTTCATGGGGGACGTCGGGTCGCTCGCCCTCGGGGGCGGGCTCGGGATGCTCGCCGTCTTCACCAAGAACGAGCTCCTGTCGGTCGTCCTCGGGGGGATCTTCTTCATCGAGACGGTCAGCGTCATCACGCAGGTCGTCTCGTTCAAGCTCACCGGCAAGCGCGTCTTCTTGATGGCGCCGATCCACCACCACTACGAGAAGAAGGGGTGGGCGGAGCCCAAGATCATCGTTCGCTTCTGGATCATCTCCATCCTCCTGGCGCTGGTCTCGCTGGCGTCGATGAAGCTGCGCTGAGGGCAATGATGGACGTCCGCGGGCGAACAGTGATCGTCGTCGGGCTCGGCCGGAGCGGTGTCGCGGCCGCGCGCCTCCTGATCGAGCGCGGCGCGCGCGTGATCGCGAACGACGGCGCGCCGCGCGAGCGGCTCTCCGCCGCGGCCGCGTCCCTCGAGGCGGAGGGCGCCGTCCTCGCCGCGGGCGGGCACGACCCGGCGCTGTTCGAGGGCGCCGATCTCGTGGTCGTCTCGCCGGGCGTGCCGTCGTTCCCCGCGCTCTCTGCGGTCGAGCGCTCAGGGCGCGAGGTCATCGGCGAGCTCGAGCTCGCGTCGCGCTTCGTGTCCGCGCCCATCGCGCTCGTCGGCGGCACCAACGGCAAGAGCACGACGACCGCGCTCACGGGCGCGATGCTCGCGGCCGCCGGCCTCCGCGCCTTCGTCGGCGGCAACTTCGGGACCCCCCTCGCCGAGGTCGTCCGCGAGCCGTGGGACGTCCTCGTCCTGGAGATCTCGAGCTTCCAGGCCGAGCGCGTCCCGACGCTGCGCGCCCGCGCCCACGCGCTGCTCAACATCACGGACGATCACCTCGATCGCTACCCGAGTTTCGCGGCGTACGCCGACGCGAAGGGCAACCCGTTCGCGCGGATGACGCCGGACGACGTCGCGGTCGTCCCGTTCGGCGACGAGCTCGTGGCGCGCCAGGCGGCGCGCGGGCGCGCCCGCGTCGTGACGTTCAGCGCGAGCGACGCCCGCGCCGACGTCGCGGTCACGGGCGGCGCGATCGTCGATCGCGTCACCGGCGCGCGCTACCCGCTGGATCGGGTCCGGCTCACGGGCGCGCACAACCTCGCGAACGCCTGCGCGTCCGTCGCGCTCGCGGCCGCGCTCGGCGCCCCCGCCGCGGCGATCGCCGAGGCGCTCGCGCGCTTCGAGGGGCTCGCGCACCGGACCGCGCTCGTCGCGGAGGTCGAGGGCGTCCGCTACTACGACGACTCCAAGGGGACCAACGTCGGCGCCTCCGTCGCCGCGCTCTCCGGCCTGCGCGAGGCGAAGGCCGTCCTGATCGCGGGGGGGCGCGACAAGCTCGGCGACTACGCGCCGCTCGTCGCCGCGCTGCGCGAGCGGGGCCGGGCCCTGGTCGTCCTCGGCGAGGCCGCGGAGCGCATCGCGGCCGCGGCGAGCGGCGCCCTGCCGATCGCGCGGGCGCGCTCGATGGACGAGGCGGTCCGCGCCGCGCGCTCCCTCGCCAGGCCGGGCGACGCGGTGCTGCTGAGCCCCGCGTGCTCCAGCTTCGACATGTTCCGCGACTACAAGGACCGTGGCGACGCCTTCGTCCGCGCGGTCCGCGAGATCGAGCGGGCCGCCGGCGGGGCCGCCGGGGAGGTGGCGTCGTGATGTCGTGGAGCGGCGGGTTCGGCGCGCGGGGCGACGCCCCCAGGAACCGGCACATCGGCCCGTCGGAGCAGGAGAAGGCGGAGCGCGGCGCCGCGCCGTCCCCCGAGGCCTTCTGGCGGATGCGCTCGAGCCCGTCGGGGCCGGTCGACGCCCTCCTCGCGGCCGTCGTCACGGCGCTCATCGGCTTCGGCGTGGTGATGGTCTACAGCGCGAGCGCCATCGAGGCGACGGTGCGCTACAAGGACCCGCAGTTCTTCCTCAAGCGCCAGGCCGTCTACGCCGTCCTCGCGATCGCGGCCATGTGGATCACGAGCCGCATCGACTACCGCCGGATCAAGGCGCTCACGTACCCGGTGCTGATCACCGTGACCGGGATGCTCGTCGCCTGCGTCGCCGGCCTCGGCCACAAGGCCGGCAACGCGTACCGGTGGATCGCGCTCGGCCCGGTCCACGTGCAGCCGGCCGAGGTGGCGAAGCTCGGCATCGTCCTCTGGCTCGCCTACTCGCTCTCCAAGAAGGCCGACCGCATCAAGTCGTTCTCCGTCGGGTTCCTCCCGCACCTCATCGTGGTCGGCCTCTTGATGCTCCTCTGCCTCAAGCAGCCCGACTTCGGCAGCGCGGTCGTCCTGCTCTTCCTGACCTTCACGCTCCTGTTCGTGGCGGGCGCGCGGGTCCCGTACATCGCGGCGTTCTCCATGCTGCTGGCGCTCGCCGGCGCCGCGCTCGTCCGCTTCAGCGGCTACCGCTATGCGCGCTACCTCGCGTGGATCGACATGGACAGCAACCGCGCCGACCTCGCCTACCAGCCGTTCCAGTCGGTCATGAGCTTCGGCTCGGGCGGCGTGTTCGGCCTCGGCCTCGGGCGGGGGCTGCAGGTGCTCTACCTGCCCGAGGCGCACACCGATTTCGTGTCCGCGATCGTCGGCGAGGAGCTCGGCTTCGTCGGCGTCGTGTGCCTCTGCGCGACGTACCTCGTCCTCGTCTCGCGCGGCGTGAAGGTCGCCCTCGAGGCCGCCGACGACTACGGCAGCTTCCTGGCGTTCGGCATCGCGACGCTCTTCGGCGTGCAGGCCATGACGAACCTCGCCGTCGCCATGGCGATCCTCCCGACCAAGGGGCTCACGCTGCCGTTCATCAGCTACGGCGGGTCCTCCCTGCTCGTGAACGCGGCGGCCGCCGGCATCCTGCTCAGCATCAGCCGATCGCGGACGCCGGTGCCCGAGAAGGGCGGCGCGGGGGGCGCCTCGCCGGTCCCGAACGCGCCGAGCGCGTCGGCCGTGGTCGCCACCGCCGCCGAGGAGGGCCGCGCATGACGACCGTGCTCATCGCCGGCGGCGGCACCGGCGGCCACGTCTTCCCGATGATCGCCGTGGGCGACGCCGTCCGCGCCGCGGACCCCGACGCGCGCGTCGTCTACGCCGGCACCGCGCGCGGCATCGAGGTGCGCGTGATGGGCGAGCGCGGCGACCAGCTCGAGCTGCTCCACGTCCTGCCGCTGCGCGGCGGCGGGCTCTCCGGCCTCCTGCGCGGGGCCGCCCGCGCGGGCCGCGTCCTCCCCGAGGCGCGGCGGCTCGTCGAGCGGCTCGACGCCCGCGTGGTGCTGTCGCTCGGCGGGTACGCCGGCGGCCCGGTCTCCCTCGCCGCGCGCTCGCTCGGCGTGCCGGTCGCGATCCTGGAGCCGAACAGCGTCCTCGGGCTCTCGAACCGGCTCCTCTCGCCGATCGTGGACCGGGCGTACGTCGCGTTCCCGGAGACGGCGCGCGCGCTGCGTCCGAGCGCGGTGCGCCACGTCGGCGTCCCGCTCCGGCGCGCGTTCGCCCGCGCGCCGTACGCGCCGCGCGAGGGCGAGCTGAGCCTCCTCGTGCTCGGCGGCAGCCAGGGCGCCCTCGCGCTGAACGACGTCGTGCCGCGCGCGATCGCGGCGAGCCGCGCGCGCGGCGTCGACCTCGACGTGGTGCACCAGACGGGCAGGGATCGTGAGGCCGCCGTCCGGTCCCTCTACGCGGATCTCGGCCTCTCCGGGCGCGCGCGCGTCGTCCCGTTCATCGACGACGTCGCGGCGGCGCTCGCCGCGGCGGACGTGGTGATCGCCCGC
This sequence comes from Sorangium sp. So ce1036, assembly GCF_051369805.1. NCBI lineage: Bacteria > Pseudomonadati > Myxococcota > Polyangiales > Polyangiaceae > Sorangium > Sorangium sp. So ce1036. Next base: position 7,735,581 of record NZ_JBBMOX010000001.1, on the reverse strand, counting down.
GCGGGCGCGTCGACCCTCGCCGAGCTGTGCGCCGTGGGCCGCCCCTCGATCCTGATCCCTTACCCGTTCGCGGCCGACGATCACCAGCTCAAGAACGCGCGCTCCCTGGAGCGGTCCTCGGCCGCGGTCGCGATCGCCCAGGCCGACGCCACCGAGGCGCGCCTCGCCGCCGAGATCGCCCGGCTCGCGGCCGCGCCGGCGCTCCGGGCCCGCATGGCCGACGCCGCGGCGGCCCTCGCCGCGCCGGACGCCGCGGCGCGCGTCGCACAGGATCTGCTCGAGCTCGCGCGAGCTCCGCGCCACCGCGCGCTGCGCCTCCCCTTCGGCGGACGCGCGCAGGCGGCGCCGCCCCGTGTCGCGAGGGAAGGGGCCGCGCCGCACGGCGCGGGTCATGGCCAGGAGGAGGCACGCTGATGTTTCGCGGTCGCGTTCGCCACGTTCACTTCGTCGGCATCGGCGGCGTCGGCATGAGCGGCCTCGCCGAGATCCTGCGCTCGCTCGAGTTCGAGGTCTCCGGCTCCGATCTCAAGGAGGGCTCGACGACCCGGCGGCTCACGTCGCTCGGCGTCCGGATCGACATCGGCCACCGCGCCGAGAACGTCCGCGGCGTCGACGTCGTCGTCTACTCGAGCGCCATCCGGCCCGACAACCCCGAGCTCACCGAGGCGCGCGCGCTCGGGATCCCGGCGATCGGCCGCGCGGAGATGCTCGCCGAGCTGATGCGGGTGAAGTACGGCGTCGCGATCGCGGGCTCGCACGGCAAGACCACCACGACCTCCCTGGTCGCCACGGTCCTGCGCGCCGCCGGCCTCGATCCCACCGTCGTCGTCGGCGGCAAGATGGCGGCCCTCGGCTCGAACGCGCGGCTCGGCGCCGGCGACCTGCTCGTGGCCGAGGCCGACGAGAGCGACGGATCGTTCCTGCGGCTCACGCCGACGATCGCGGTGGTCACCAACATCGACCCCGAGCACCTCGATCACTACGGCACGCACGAGCGCATCAAGGACGCCTTCGTCGAGTTCGCCGCGCGCGTCCCGTTCTACGGGCTCGCGGTGCTCTGCCTCGACCACCCCCACGTGCAGGACCTGCTCCCGCGCGTCCCGCGCCGCCACGTCACGTACGGCGTGTCGCCGCAGTCGGACTACTCCGCGCGCGGCATCCAGTTCCGCGGCCTCGAGACGAGCTTCAACGCGTACCGCCGGGGGGAGCCGCTCGGCGGCTTCACGGTGAGGATGCCGGGCGCGCACAACGTCCTGAACTGCCTCGCGACGATCGCGGTCGCGGACGAGCTCGAGGTGCCGCTCGACGTCACGAAGCAGGCGCTCGCCACGTTCGGTGGCGTCGCCCGCCGCTTCACGATCGTCGGCTCGGTCGGCGGCGTGACGCTGGTCGACGACTACGGCCACCATCCGGCCGAGATCCGGGCCACCATCGACGCGGCCCGGCGCGCGTTCCCGGGCGAGGACCACCGCGTGGTCGTGGCGTTCCAGCCGCACCGGCACACCCGCACGCGCGACCTCTTCGACGAGTTCACGCGCGCCTTCAACCTGGCCGACGTGCTGCTCGTGACCGACATCTACCCCGCGGGCGAGGCGCCGATCCCCGGCGTCACCGCCGAGCGCCTCGTCCAGTCGATCCGCGAGCACGGTCATCACGACGCGCGCTACGTCGCGGACAAGGCCGAGCTCCCGGAGGCGCTCGAGCGGATCGTCCGGCCGGGTGACGTGGTGATCGCGCTCGGGGCGGGCGACGTGAACGCCTGCGTGCGGGATCTCAAGGCGCGCCTCGAGGCGAGGGCGCTGCCCCCGCAGGGGGGCGGCTCATGACCGAGCGCCCGAGCGCCCCGCCGCCGAACCGGCGCCGCGCGCAGCCTTCTTCGCCCGCGGCGCCGCCCGGGCGGGCCGCGCCCGCGCGCGGCGCGAAGCCGGACCCCGTCCCGGCGCCCGCGCCGCGGAACGCGCGCGTGCGCTCGGCGCCGCCGCCCCCGAACGAGTCGCCGGCCCCGCCCGCGACGAGCGTCTCGGTGGCCCCGCCGCGCCCGTCGCCGGACAAGGGCGGCGGCGGACCCGGCGGAGCGCGCCCCGCGCGGCCGATCTCGCGGCACCTCCGCGCGCTGCAGCTCCTCGCCGGCGCCGCCGTCGTGATCGTCGCCTCGACCGCGGTCGCGTGGGGCGCGCGCCGCTACATCGTGTCGAGCCCGCGCTTCGCCGTGCGCACGGTGCTCGTCGAGGGGGTCCAGCGCCGCACCGCCGAGCAGGTGGCGAGCTCCGGCGGCATCGAGGTGGGCAAGAACATCTTCACGCTCGACCTCGAGCACGCCGGCGCCGCGATCTCCGCCGATCCGTGGATCGAGCGGGCCACGGTCACCCGGAAGCTCCCCTCGACGGTCCACGTCACCGTGGTCGAGCGGGAGGCGCAGGCCCTCGTCGCGATCGGCGGCGATCTCTACCTCGCGACGCGCGACGGCGAGCTCTTCAAGGAGCTCGCGGAGGACGATCCGGTCGATCTCCCGGTCGTCACGGGGATCACGGGCGAGCAGGTGGCGCGGGACCGCGCCGGCGTCGTCATCGCGGTCAGGCGCCTGCTCGACGTGGTCGAGGACATGACGCGCGCCGGGATCGCGCGCCGCTATCCGATCCAGGAGCTCCACATCGAGCGGGACGGCTCGGTCGTCATCACCATCGGCAAGGAGGCGATCGCGCTCCACCTCGGGCAGCCTCCCTACCGGGACAAGGTCGGCCAGGCCTCGAGGGTGCTCACCGAGCTCGCCCGTCGAAAGGCGAACGCCTCGGTGATCTTCCTCGACAATGAGGCGCACCCCGAGCGCGTCGTGGTGAGGATGCGATGAGCGCCGCCTCGCCCTCTCTCCGCGTGGACGCGCGTCGATCGGCCGCAAAAGTTGGCCGGTTCCGTCGGCTCATGGCAGCGTCGTGCCCGCCTGACACGCGCACGGGGCTCGTCCCCGCATTGAGGTGGTGCACGCAATGAAGAGCCGGATGGAGACTACTGAGATTGTCGTCGGCCTGGACATCGGGACGACCAAGGTCTCGGCGGTCGTGGGCGAGGTCGACGCTGACGGGATCACCATCCTCGGGGTGGGCAACGTCCCATGCCGCGGCCTGCGCAAGGGCGTGGTGAGCAACATCGACTGGACGGTCCGCTCGATCTCCGAGGCGATCGAGGCCGCGCAGACGATGGCGGGCGTCGAGATCCGCACCGTCTACGCCGGCGTCGCTGGCAGCCACATCCGTTGCCAGCAGTCGGACGGCGTCGCGGCGATCTCGGGCGGCGAGGTCACGCGCGTGGACGTCGAGCGCGTCCTCGAGGGCGCGCGGGCGATCCCGGTCGACGCCGATCGCCAGATCCTGCACGTCCTGCCGCGCGAGTTCACGGTCGACAACCAGGACGGCATCCGCGATCCGGTCGGCATGAGCGGCGTCCGGCTCGGGGTCAAGGTGAACCTGATCACCGCCGCGACCTCGTGCGTGCAGAACGTCGTCCGCTGCGCGGAGCGCTGCGGCCTCACCGTCGCCGACGTGGTCCTTGAGCCGCTCGCCAGCGCCGAGGCGGTGCTCTCCGAGGACGAGAAGGAGATCGGCGTCGCCATCATCGACATCGGCGGCGGCACGACCGACATGCTCCTCTACGTGGACGGCGGGATCGCGCACGCCAGCGTGATCCCTGCGGGCGGCAACAACGTCACGGCCGACATCGCGGCCGGGCTGCGCACGCCGATGGGCGAGGCCGAGCGCCTCAAGCGCAACACCGGCTGCGCGCTCGGGCGCATGGTCGGCGACGACGAGGAGATCGAGGTCCCCGGCGTGGGCGGGCACCTGCCGCGCAAGGCGGCGCGCCGCGTCCTGTCGGACATCATCGAGCCGCGCGTCGAGGAGATCTTCGCGGTCATCCGCAAGCGGATCGAGGACACCGGGCTGCTGGAGCAGCTCTCCGCCGGCGCGGTGCTCACCGGCGGCGGGGTCCTGATGGAGGGCATGACGGAGTTCGCCGAGGAGATCCTCGGGATGCCGGTGCGCCTCGGCGTGCCGGTCGGGGTGCGTGGCATCACCCAGCTCGTGGCCGGCCCGCAGTACGCGACCGGGGTGGGCCTCGTCCAGTACGGCGCCAACGCGCTCGCGCAGGCGCGCGCGTTCACCCCGGTGGCCATCGACGCCGGCCGCGCGGACGGCCGTCGCGACAAGCACCGTGAGCGCGAGTCGCGCCGTGATGTCGTCGAAGAAATTCCGATTGAAAAAAGGTCGAGCGGGAGGTTTTGGAACTGGCTTCGCGCAGCATTCTAGGCATGACGTGGCGAGAGAAAGTTGTTAGAGAATCGGGTTTGAGAGGGTCGTGAGAGCGCATCGGCGATCCCTCTTCAACCTCCGAGTCAAGAGGGTTCGCAACGACGGTTTCGAAGGGGAAGAGGCGCCCCTCCGGAGCCCGTCCGGAGCGAGGAGATCCTCGCTCATTTGAGGTTCCGCGCCGCTCGACCTCCGCGAGGGTCGGCGCCGGGCCGAGCGGCTAGCTGTACATCCCCGGGAGGAGTTCATGAGTTTCTCCATCGAGTTTGCCGACGAGCACACCGGGTACGACGCCCGGATCAAGGTCATCGGTTGTGGCGGTTCGGGCGGCAATGCAGTCAACACGATGATCAACTTCGGCCTCGAGGGCGTGGAGTTCATCGTCGTCAACACGGACGCCCAGGCGCTCGGCACGAGCCTCGCGCCGTCCAAGCTCCACATCGGCGCGAGCGTCACGCGCGGCCTCGGCGCCGGCGCCGATCCCGAGAAGGGCCGCAAGGCGGCGCTCGAGGACGTCACCCGGGTGAAGGAGTACATCCAGGGCGCGGACATGGTGTTCGTGACGGCGGGGATGGGCGGCGGCACCGGCACGGGCGCCGCGCCGGTCATCGCGCAGCTCGCGCGCGAGGAGGGCTGCCTGACCGTCGGCGTCGTGACGAAGCCGTTCTTCTTCGAGGGCAAGCAGCGCTCACGCCGCGCCGAGCTCGGCCTCGCGATGCTCGCGGAGCACGTCGACACGCTCATCACGATCCCGAACCAGAAGCTCCTCACGCTAGGCGACGAGGACCTCTCGTTCGTCGAGGCGTTCCGCAAGGCGGACGAGGTGCTCTACCAGGCGATCAAGGGCATCAGCGATCTCATCACGCAGAACGGGATCGTGAACGTCGACTTCGCGGACGTGAAGACGGTCATGTCCAACATGGGCCGCGCGCTCATGGGCACCGGCTGCGCGAAGGGGCAGGGCCGGGCCCGGCTCGCCGCCGAGATGGCCGTCAGCTCGCCGCTGCTCGACGACATCTCGGTCGAGGGCGCGACCGGCGTGCTCATCAACATCGTGGGCGGCCCCGACATGCGGATGCGCGAGATCGAGGAGGCCGCGACGCTCGTGCAGGAGCAGGCGCACGAGGACGCGAACATCATCTTCGGCGCGACGATCGACGAGAACATGGGCGAGATGATCAAGGTCACGGTCATCGCGACCGGCTTCGACCACCTCGTCGCCGAGGTCCCGCAGCAGCTCGCGAGCGCCGCGCAGCCGCGCCAGACCGCGCACTCCATCGGCGCGTCGCTCGCGGCCGCGGCCGGGCCGATGTCGGCCCGCTCCACCTCGGTCCCCCCTCCGATGACGCAGCGCCCGCCGCACCGCCACGAGGAGGTCGCGTACCCGACCTCGCGCCGCGCCGCGCCGCAGGTGCAGTCGGTCGGCGGCGGCCCCGGCCCGCGCGAGCGCGCGAGCTTCGTCCCGCCGCTCGACTCCGACTGGGACACCCCCGCGTTCCAGCGCCGGGGCCAGTAGCGACGTCGTACCCCCCACGGAAGTCTCACGAAGCCAGCCCGCCACGGGCGTTCACGCTGTATTGCGCGTTGACAGGCGCGGGCGACGACTTATGGTCTGCCGGCGCCTATGCCCCCTGTCGGGCAGGATCGACGCGGCGGTCCACCATTCATGAGTGAAAAGCGCGACTTCTACGAAGTTCTTGGCCTCGCGCGGGACGCGACGCCCGACGACATTCGCAAGGCCTATCGTCAGGCGGCGCTGAAGTACCACCCGGATCGGAACCCTGGTGATGCGTCGGCCGAGTGTCGCTTCAAAGAGGCCACCGAGGCGTACCAGGTGCTCTCCGACGAGGAGAAGCGCCGGCGGTACGATCAGTTCGGGCACGCCGGCCTGGAGGGCATGGGCGCCGGCGGGTTCGACGGCGACATCTTTTCCCATTTCCAGGACATCTTCTCGGAGTTCTTCGGCGGCTTCGGCGGTGGCGGGCAGCGCCGGCGGCGCGGCCCTGCGCGCGGCCAGGACATCCGGGTCCAGCAGCGGCTGTCGCTGCACGACGCCCTGCTCGGCTGCAAGCGCGAGGTGGTCCTCCGCACCCCGGTGAGCTGCGACGAGTGCTCCGGCTCGGGCGCGAAGCCGGGGACCAAGCGCAAGCCGTGCGGCACGTGCGGCGGCGCCGGTCAGGTCTCGACCTCGCGCGGCTTCGTGATGTTCACGCAGACGTGCCCCGAGTGCTCGGGCGAGGGGTCGGTCATCAAGACGCCGTGCGCCACGTGCAAGGGGTTCGGCGCGGTTGAGAAGACGCGGAAGGTCGTGGTCAACTTCCCGGCCGGCATCGACGGCGGCCAGCGGCTGCGGGTGCCGGGGCAGGGGATGCCGGGCGCCCAGGGCGCGCCGCCCGGCGATCTCTACGTCGACGTCGATCTCGCCGCGGACGAGCGGTTCGAGCGCGACGGCCTCGACCTCATCACGAGGGTGGCCGTCCCCTTCGTCGACGCGGCGCTCGGCAGCTCGATCAAGCTCGACCTGCCCGACGACACGTCGGTCGACGTCGAGATCCCGGCGGGCGTGCAGCCCGGCGAGGTGATCTCGGTGAAGGGCAAGGGCGCGCCCCGGATCGACGGCCGCGGCCGCGGCACCCTCCAGGTGATCGTCCAGGTCGAGGTGCCGCGGAACCTCTCGCCGGCGGCGCAGGAGCTGCTCCGCCAGTTCCAGGCCGAGGTCGCGAAGCACCACGGCGGCGCGAAGGCCGCGACCGCCTAGGCGCGGCCCGGCGGGCGCGGCCAGCGGCCCGGCGGGCGCGGCCAGCGGCCCGAGCCCAGGAGGCACGGGCTGGGCTCGCTCAGCGCATGGTGCCGAGCCAGGCGCCCGCGCACGCGAGGCTGAAGGCGATCGGGGCGAGCGCGGTCGCGAACACGACGGCGACGGGCGCCGCGAGGCCGAGCAGCACCAGCGAGCCCAGGATGGCGAGCGCCGCGGAGGCGGCCGGCTCGATGACGCTGCCCGTCGCCGAGGCCCGGGCGACGAGATAGCCGGCGACGGGGAAGGCCGCGATCGCCGCCGCGACCAGGAGCAGCAGCGGCGCGGCGGCGGCGGCCGAGGCGTCGCCCCGATCCACCGCGGCGAAGTCGACGCCGAAGCGATGCCCGAGCGCGACCGCCACGGCGAGGGTGGTCGTCATCACCCCGACCGTGACGAGCGCGCCGAAGGCGATCCAGGTGAACGTCACCGGCCGCTCCGTGCGCCGCAGCGCCTCGCGCACCGAGCCGAGCGACGGCGGCGCGATGCGGAACCGGCGCCCGCTCCGCTCGGAGCTCTGGGGCGACGCCCCCCGGCGGAGCAGGTCGCGCGCGGCCAGGAAGACGACGAAGCCGATGCCGAGGAGCATCGGCGCCGCGAGCAGGAGCGCGACCGGGCGGCACGCGAAGACGATGTAATCGTAGGCGCCGTTGAGCAGCATCGCGCAGAGCCACGCGGCGTTGAAGCGACGGCCCCCGAGCGGGCGCTTGCGCTCGCGACCCAGCGCGTAGCCCCAGAGCGCGGCGAAGGACAGGTGCGCCGGCACCGCGAGCAGGGCCCGCACGATGTCGAGCGACGGCAGCGCCCGGCCCCACAGGTACACGGCGTTGTGGACCGAGACGAACCCGAGCGCCGCCGCGGCGGCGTAGATGATCCCGTCGAGCGGCTCGTCCACGGTGCGCAGCCGGGCGACCGGCGCGACCGCCGCCACCTTCAGCCCCTGCTCCAGCGGCGCCGCGACCGCGAAGAGGTAGACGAGCGTGATGGCGTCGAGCGAGCTGGCGGTCTTGTCGAGCCCCTGCCAGCGCTGGAGGAAGCCCTCGAGCAGCAGCGCCGGCGCGAACGCGACGGCGCCGAGCAGCGCCGTCCCCACCACGAACCGGCGCCTGCCGTAGAGGCGCCGCGACGCCACGAGGAGCGCCGCGATCGCCCCGAGCGGCGCGGCGACGGTGGCGAGCCAGATGAGCACGGCGGCGGCGTTCATGGGGGCGGTGGGCAGGGCGGCGGCGCGGCGTCCGTGCCCGCTAGAAGTGGAGCCCGGCGACCGCGGTCAGCGCGAGCGCCGAGCCCACGCTGGAGCCCTCGGCCGCGAGCAGATCGGCCTTGGCCTGCTGAGGCGAGGCGGCGGTCTCGCCCTTGATCCGCTCGATCGCCTGCGACGAGAGCCCCGGCCGGGTCAGCGCCATGAACTCCCAGCTCGCGTTCGCGCCGAGCGAGAAGACCGGCGACAGGTAGACATCGAGCCCGCCGGAGATCCTCCCGTAGAAGCCGCGGATGGCGATGGCGTCGGCCGCGCCCCTCACCGCGCTCTTGACGTTGCCGAGGCCCACGTAGCCGAAGCCGAGATCGACGTGGGGGTCGAGCTTGCCGAGCGGGAGGTGCACGCCGGCCTCGCCGCCGACGCTGAACAGCTGCCAGTCGTTGAAGAACCCGATCCGGCCGCGCGCGCCCAGCGTGAAGAACAGCAGCCGGAGACCGGCCCCGGCCCCCACCACGCCGCCGTTCGCCGAGGTCGGGATGAACCCGGCCGTGAGCTCCTCCTCGTCGATGTTGAACGTCTGGAGGCCTACGTTCTCGTAGCCCCCCTCGACGTTCAGCCAGGCGAGCTCGAGCCCGCGGCCCGAGTCCTCCTCCCTGGCCTCGTCGAGGCGCCGCTCCGTGCCGCCGTCCGGCGGGACGGGCGGTGTGTCCGGCGCCTGCATCGGCGGGGGCGGGGCGAGGCCTCCGGCCTGCATCGACGGGTCGTACGGGCTCGGCTGGGCGGGCGCGGCGGCGGTGGGCGAGGCAGCGCCGTGCGGGGACCCCCCCGGAAACGGCTGGGCCTGCTGTGCCGCGGCGGTCGACGCCATGGGGACCAGCGCGAGGGGCGTGAGCAGACAGAGCGCGCGGCGGGCGGTCATTCGTCCTCTTCCTGAGCGTTCCCTTCAGGTCCGTCGGTCCGTCGCCTCGACTCCAGGGCCTCGGCGTCTCCGGACGAGGAGACCGGTGGGCCAGGCACCCGGTAGCTGCCGTCGAGCCAGCGGCCGAGGTCGACCAGCTTGCACTGCGACGAGCAGAACGGAAAGGCCGGGTTCTCGGGCCTGGTCTCCGCCGATTTTCGGCAGATCGGGCAGCTCGCGCCTGGCAACGATCCCATGCGCGGTAACGTAGCAGCGTCCGTCCCGCGCATGTAGCCCGCGCGCGGCGCGCTGCCCGAGCCGGGCGAGCTCCGAGCGCTCAGCGCGCCGGGATCGCGAGGTACAGGGTCGCGCCGTTGCGCCGCACGCGGAGCAAGAGGTCCTTTCGCCCCGCGGCGCGGAGGCGCGCGGCCAGCTCGGCGCCGCCCCGCACCGGCGCGCCGTTCAGATCGAGCACCACGTCGCCCACCTCGAGGTTGCCCGCCGCCGCGCTCTGCGGCGCGATGGCCTCGATCCGCGCTCCCTCCAGCGCGTCGCTCGCCAGCACCCCGAGCGGCTGCTCGGCGTGGTCGCCGGGCCGGAGCGCGCCCCGCGCCGGCTCGCCTCCGGCCGCCCGGTCGAGCTTGACCGTGGCGCGCCGGTCCGCGCCGTCGCGCCGGTAGGTGAGCTCCACCTCCTCTCCGGGCCTGGTCCGGCGGAGCGCGCGCGCGAGCTCGCGCGCGTGCTCGAGGCGGCGCCCCTCGATCGACAGGATCACGTCCCCGGGCCTGAGGCCCGTCCGCGCCCCGGGCCCCTCCGGCTCGACCTCCGTGAGCAGCGCGCCCATACGGCCTGGCAGCTTGAGCACCCGCGCGAGCTGCGGCGTCACCTCCTGAAAGCTGATCCCCATGCGCCCGCGGTCCACGCGGCCCGCCGCCCGCAGATCGGGGAGGACCTCCAGGACCTCGTCGATCGGCAGGGCGAAGCTGATCCCGCGGCCATCGGCGTGGATCGCCGTCGCGATGCCGATCACCTCTCCCCGCGCGTTGAAGAGCGGCCCGCCGCTGTTGCCCGGGTTGATGGCGGCGTCGGTCTGGATGAAGCCGTCGAGGCTCGCGGCGCCCATCGGCCTCGACGTCGCGCTGACGACGCCCCGGGTCACCGTCGGTCCGAGCCCGAACGGATTTCCGATCACGATCACGTCGTCGCCGGGCCGGACCGGGGCGCTCGAGCCGAGGGGGACGACCCGGAGCGACTCGGCCCCGAGCAGCTTCAGCAGCGCCACGTCGAGCGCCGGATCTCGCCCGACCACGGCGGCCTTGAAGGCGCGCTCGTCCGAGACCTGCACCTCGATGCCGAACGCGTCGCCGACCACGTGATCGCTCGTCAGCACGAGGCCCTCCGCGGCGACCACGAACCCCGAGCCGATCGCCCGCTCCACCCGCGGCGCGCCGCCGCCGAACGGGTGCCCCGGGGTGGCGCCCTCGTACGACGGAGGCGACGCGCGCAGGGTCATGACGGTCACCACGGAGGGCCGCACCTGCTCGACGAGCGCCGGCAGGGGCATCCTGCCGTCGGCGGCCGGCGGCGCGGCCGGCTCCCCGGCGCGCGGGCCCGAGCACGGCGCGCTCGCCTCGTGGCGTGGCGGCGCGGGGGGCGAGAGCGCGGCCGCCCGGTCTTCGCAGGCAGCGAGCGCTATGGCCCCGAGGAGCCCGACCGACGCCGATGCGGCAGCGCGCAGCCGTCCCACGCGCCGGACGTAGAGCTCCGGGGCGAGACCGCAAGGCGCGCGGGGGCAGCCGCGCTGGACCGCTCAGCCAGGGGGCGCGCCTCGGGCGACCTCCGTGCGCACCACCTGGACCACGATCTCCACGTGGCGGCCGCCGGGCTGCGCGAACGACGCGCGGCCGCGGCCGCCCTCGAAGCGCCATGCCAGATCGGCCGGCGCGCCTGTCTCCTCGTCCCCCGCGCCCGCGCGGACGACGGCGCTGACCTCCAGCGTCTGCCTGCCCGCGGTCACGGCCCCGCGTGCCACGGCGAACGTCCCGCCTCCGAGCAGCGCGATCGTCCGCTTCGCGAGGTTGCCCAGCTGGCGCGCGGGCGGCTCTTCCCCCTCCGGACGCCACGACGCGATGCGCCCGGCGTCGTCGATGTCGATCACGAAGCGCGCCTTGCCGGCGCTCCCCGGCGGGAGCGTCGCCCAGATCGGATCGCCCTGGCACGCGGGCGGGATCGCCCTCGTGAAGGCGCGCCCGAGGCTGCGCACCGCGCTGCTGCCGGCTGCCCCGAAATCGCCCCGACCTCCCTCGCCGGCGTCGTCGCTCGACCGCGCGGCGGCGGAGCGCGCCTGGCCGACGGCACGCCCGGCCGCCGCGGGCGCCCGGCGCTCCTCTCCCGGCCGAGGCGCCGCCGCGCTGGGCCGAGGGGCCGCCCTGGCCCGCGGCGCGGCGGTCGCGGCGGTCGCGGGCGGCGCCTGGCCGCGCGGCGCGGCGGTCGCGGGCGGTGCCTCCACGCTGCCGGCCTCTGCCCCGCGTTCCACGGGCGCTCGAGGCGGCGCGGCCCCGGCCGGAGCGGGCGTTGCTGGAGATCCCGCCGGCGCGGCGCGATCGTCGACCGCGCGCGAGGCGTCACCGCTGCCCGGCAGCGCCGCCGTGGCCCCCGTCCAGAGGTCGATCGGCGCGCTCTCCCTCGTTTCCTGCGCGGGGCCGCGCTCGGGCTCCTGCGCCGACAGCCTCGCGGCCCCCCAGGCGCCCACGTGGACGACGAGCGACCCGAGGAGCGCCGGCAGCATCGCTCGTTGGTCGCGCATCGGCTCGCACTCCGCCCTTCGGATCCCCGCGCGGGGGCCATGACCCCGGTCACCTCGATGAAGCCCGTTGCCCGTGGACCGAGGTTCTGCCAGACAGCACCGCGGCTGCAACGTTTCCGGGCGCGCCTTGAAGCTCCTCTCCCTCTCGACCTCGACCCCGCGCGGCAGCGCCGCGCTCTTCGACGTGGACCTGGACGGACCCGCCGAGGCGGCCGCGCCCGCGCTCGCGCAGGGGAGCGGCGCCCTCGCCGCTGCGCGCCCCGCGGGGGCGCAGGGCGCAGGCGCGCGCCTGCTCGCGGCCACGACCTACGCCGATCTGCACGGGCACGCCGAGCGCATCTTCGGCGCCGTCGACGAGGTGCTCGCCGCGGCGGGCCTGCCGGCCGCGGCGATCGGGGCGCTCGGCTGTGACATCGGCCCCGGCTCGTTCACCGGGGTCCGCGTGGCGGTCGCGGCGGCCAAGGGCGTGGCGCTCGCGCTCGACGTCCCGGTCGCGGGCGTCACCTCGCTCGAGGCCATGGCCGCCGCCGCCTTCGCCGAGGGCGCGGCGAGCCCGGGCGATCTGCTGGTCCCGGTGATCGACGCGAAGAAGGGGGAGGTCTTCCTGGCCGCGTACGACGGGCCCGCGGCGCCGCCGCGGCTCTCGCCGCAGCACCTGCCGCGCGACGCCGCGCACGACGCCGTCGCCGCGGTCGCCGCGGGGCGCCGCGTCGTCGTCGTCGGCGCGATCGCCGGGGAGATCGAGGCGCTGCGGCCGCTCGCCGCGCAGGGCGAGGCGCTCGACCTCCCCGGCGCGATCTGGATCGGCCGCGTCGCCATCGACCGGCTCCGGGCCGCCGCCGCGCGCGGCGAGCGCGGGCGCCCGGGGGGCGAGCTCGATCCGGAGCTCCTCGAGCCGCTGTATGTGCGCGCGCCCGACGCGAAGCCCGCCGAGCTGGGATACACTCCGCCCCGATGACCCACCCGTCTGAAGGGGACCGCGCAGCGCCCGACGCCGATCGTGGAGCCCTGAGCCCCAGCGACGCGGAGCGCGCGCTGCCCTCCGCGGCCGCGGAGGTGGCCCCCTCGGCCGGCGCGGCGCCGGACGAGCCCGCCGAGCCCGGCGCCCGCGTGACGGTGACGCCCGCCGAGCCGGGGCCCGATCCCGAGCGGCTCCGCGCCCGCTTCGGCCGCCCCTTCGAGGCGGGCGACGTCATCTTCCGCGAGGGCGAGCCCGGGACCGAGGCCTACCTCCTCGAGGAGGGGAGGGTCCGCCTCATCAAGAAGGTCCGCGGCGCCGAGCGCAGCCTGATGGTCCTGAAGCCCGGCGACCTGTTCGGCGAGTCCGCGCTCCTCGGCGGCGCCGCGCGCTGGTCGACGGCGATCGCGCTGTCGCGCGGCGTCGCGCTCACGCTCGATCAGGGCACGCTGCAGAACCTCGTCGAGCGCAACCCGGCCGTCGCCCTGCGCCTCATCAAGCAGCTCGTGGGTCGGCTCCGCGACGCGGAGGACCAGATCGAGATCATGATGCTCGCCGACACGCAGTCGAAGGTGGTGAACGCGCTGCTCAAGCTCGCGCAGCAGTCGCGCGGCGCGGGCGGCGCCCCGCCGAACGGCGCCTCGTTCGCGATCTCGCCGATGGAGCTGTCCACCCGCGTCGGCCTCGACGTCGACACGGTGAAGCGCGCCGTGCAGCAGCTCCGCGAGGGCCAGTACGTGCGCGTCGCCGACGAGCGCCTCGAGATCCCCGACATCGACGCGCTGCGGAGGCTGTTCGGCCTGCTCGGCCTCAAGGACGAGATCCGCGGCGAACAGTGACGGGCAGGGAGCGCCTGGTCTCCCATCCTAGGTCGACCTGACCCCTGCTGGAAGTCGAATCGCGATCCTCGGAACGCGCCGCGTCTTCGGGGCAGATTCGCGGGTTGACGTTACCAGCAGCCTGGTTTACTCAGGGTTCCCCGCAGGCGGGCGGTGTCCCGTCCTGACGAGCCACCGCGCTGCGGCGTGACTCAGCCGCAAGTCGAAATCACCTATGACATCGCAGCGAACCAGGACAGCAGCGACGCGCGCGGGGTGCATCCGCGGCGGGGCTGTGGTCTTGTCGCTGCTGTCTCGCTTCGCGTTCTTGCCGCTCCTGCCGGCGGCGTGCGGCGGCGCGCAGCCGGTGGCGCAGGCGGACGAGACACGGGCGCTCGCGGAGTACGATCTCGCGCGCGACGCATTCCAGAACGGCCGCCTGCGCGAGGCGCTCGCGCACGTCGAGAGGTCGCTCTCGCTCGACGAGGACAACGCCGACGCCGCCTACCTGGGCGCCGTCGTGCTGCTCGGCTTCTGCGCGGGCGACGCGCGCTCGAGCGACTGCCGCTTCGACAGCGCCGAGAAGATGGCGCGGCGGGCCCTCGACGCGAACCCGGAGATGCGGGACGCGAAGAACACGCTGGGGGTCATCCTCGTGCATCAGGGGCGCTACGACGAGGCGATCGCGGTGCTCAAGCCGCTCACCGAGGACATCCTCTATGCCTCGCCGGAGAAGTCGTGGGGCAATCTGGGCTGGGCGTACCTGCTCAAGGGCCGCAACGACGAGGCGATCGACGCGCTACGCCGCGCCGTCGCCGCGCAGCCGCTCTTCTGCGTCGGCCAGTACCGGCTCGGGCTCGCCTACGAGAAGCGGGGCGAGCTCGATCTGGCGCGCGAGGCGTTCACCAGGGCGGTCGAGACCGATCAGCCCGAGTGCAGGCGGCTGCAGGACGCGTTCGATGCCCGCGCCCGCGTCGCCGAGAAGAGGGGGCTTTTGGACGAGGCGCGCGCCGACCTCGAGCGGTGCCGCGAGATCGCCGCGACGACGCCCGTGGGGCAGCGCTGCGCTGCACAGTTACAGACGTTGCAGTGACACCCCTCGGTGCGTCCCTTCCGAGAAGGCCTTCGGGTCACGCTAGGGGTTGAGGAACGGTTCTCGGGGTGAGTAGAGTGACGACCGAATGACGATGGGTGGAATGGGATGGAGTCGATCGGACGCTACCTGAGACGCACGCGTGAGGCCCGAGCCATGAGCGTGGAGGAGGTCGCCCGCGCCACGCGCATCCCCGTGATCTCCATCGAACGGATCGAGGCGGATCACTTCGACGACCTGCCGGGCGAGGTGTTCGTCCGCGGGTTCTTGAAGGCGTATGCGCGCGCCGTCTCGCTGCCGATGGAGGAGGTGCTGGCCCGGTACACGGCCAGCCGCCGCATCGCGCTGGTGACGCCGCTGCCTATCGCGGCGCCCGCGCGCACCACGCAGCAGAGCCGGCGCTTCGGGGTCGCTATCGCGTTCGTGCTGCTGCTCATCCTCTTCACGCTGGCGCTCAGCATCGTGCTCCGGCCCCGCGGCCACGACATGCCGCCGGAGCTGTCGGCGGGCACCGCCGCGGACGCTCGTATCTCCCTCCAGGCCTGAGGGCCAAATTTTCGGCGCGCCCGCGGCGGTCCGCCGTGCAAGGCTGCGCCGTCATCCATGCCTCGATCCGTCCGTCCGCGGACCGAGCGGCTCCGCACCGAGGCGCTCCTGGTCCGGCGCGTCCCGCTCGGTGAAGCCGACCTCGTGGTCGGGCTCTTCACCGAGCGACGCGGGCTCCTCTCGGGCGTCGCGCGCGGCGGGCGC
This sequence comes from Sorangium sp. So ce1036, assembly GCF_051369805.1. Taxonomy (NCBI): domain Bacteria; kingdom Pseudomonadati; phylum Myxococcota; order Polyangiales; family Polyangiaceae; genus Sorangium; species Sorangium sp. So ce1036. The sequence goes on along the minus strand of NZ_JBBMOX010000001.1, from coordinate 7,719,965 downwards.
CGCTCGGCGAAGCGCTTTCCGGCGCTCGAGCCGATGCACCTGCTCCGCGTGACGCTCGAGCTCCGCCCCGGCGCCGAGCTCGCCCAGCTCACCGAGGCCGCGATCGAGCGCCCGCGCCTGCGGCTCGCGGCGGATCTCGCGCGCCTCGACGCGGCCGGGCGAGCGCTGCGCTGGGTCCGCGAGATCGCGCCGGCGCAGACCGCCGAGCCGGCGGCCTGGCACGAGCTGAACCGGCTGCTCGATCGCCTCGACGACCTCCCCTCGGCGTCTCCCCAGGCGTTGCTCGCGGAGGCCGGCCTGCGCCTCCTGGTCGCCTTCGGCTGGGGCCTCGAGCTCTCTCAGTGCGTCCGGTGCGGACGCGCCTGCGACGCGGCGCAGGCGGCCTGCGTCGACCCGGCGCGCGGCGGCCTCGTGTGCCGGGCGTGCGGCGGCGGGCCGCTCGTCCTGCGGCCCGAGCCGAGGGCGCGCCTGCTCGCGGTGATGCTCGGCGACGCGCCGGAGATCCCGGAAGAGGACGTCCCCCTCGCGCTCGACCTCGTCGAGGGTGCGCTCACCACGCATGCGAGCGGCGGCTAGAGCGGGGCTTCGCGTTCGGGGTCACGCCCCGGCGTTCCACACGCGGCTCACTGCGCGTGGCGCCTCCGGGGACCCCTCGATCTCGACGTAGGGTCTGCCGGACGTGGCGGCGCGCGGGAACGAGAAGCTGCCGGTGTTCGCGTACCCGTCGCCGAGCGCTTCCCGGTGCGTGTGGCCGAAGACGACGAGCTTCGCGCCGGTCGTCCTCGCCACGCGGCCAGCGCTCTCGGCCAGCCGCTCGGAGACCGTGCCGGCGTACCGGTTGTGGCCGCTCGCCCAGCTCGCGCCCATCAGCAGCGCGCCGAGCCCGAGCGCCGCGGCGCCGGGCTCCCGCGCGCCGAGCCCGAGCGCCGCGAGCCCCGCGCCCATCGACAGCGTCGCGATCACGCGATCGAAGTACAGCCGCGTGAACGTCCTCGCCGCGCTCTCGAGCGTCGGCGTGGCCGCGAGCCCGAGGAGGGCGTCCACCATCGCGCTGGGCACCCCGAGCTCGTGCGTGAAGCGCTCGACGATCGCGGCGCCCGCCGTCGCCTCGCCGCGCGCGCGGTACAGCGGGCCGCTCTTCAGCATCGCGCCGATGGCCGCGTGGAAGTAGCGGTAGATGACGTAGGGCGCGCGCGGGCCGTACCAGGTGAAGGCCGAGAGGAACAGCCTGAGCGGGGTCTGGTCGTTCGCCTGCAGGTAGCGGTGCGCACCGGTCGGCGCGATGAACTCCTCGACGAAGTGCACCCCGAGGCTGCGCTCGCCCACGACGAGCGGGTGGGCCGGGGCGTTGTCCGGATCGTAGAGGTGCCCGTGCTCGATGTGGATCGCCCCGTCGCGGAAGAACCAGGGCGTCGTCCGGATGCGCGCCCGGGCCGCGCCGGTCAGCCCGAGCGCCTCCGTCAACGCCACGGGGAAATCGGGCGCCCCGATCTCGGCGTCATGGTTGCCCCCCGAAAGCCAGAGCTCGCCGCCTCGGTCGAGGTGCTCGGCGAGCGCGGCCCGCGCGATCGGGTGCGCGGACAGCGCCTCGCGCAGCGCGCGCGGCCGGGGCATCCACGGCGACTCCGAGGAGAGATCGAACAGGTCGCCCGCCACCACGATCCGGGCCCCAGGGTGGGCCGCCACGAGCGCGGCGAGGTCGGCGGTCACGCTGCGCGGCGTCTGGCGCACGAGGTGGAGATCGGCGAGCACGATCGTGCGGCGCTGCGTCATGACCCGTCCTATTCATCACGTCCGTCCGGACGCCGCAACTCGCCGCCGGGCGCGCGAGCTCGGCGCAATCGGCGCAATCGGCGCAATCGGCGCAATCGGCGCAAGGGGAGCGGAGGGCCAGCGACCGCGCGAGCTCACCTCGTGCGCCGCGCGGGCGCGGTCGGGCCGTGGGCTCGACGCCCGCGCCGCCGTGTCCCATGCAAGCGGGCATGGAAGGCCCGGCGCGGACGCGACCTTTTGCCCCGAAGGCGAACGAACGATTGCTCACGGAGATCGTGCGCGCCCTGAGGGGCAAGGACATCGAGGCGCTCTCCGAGGTCTACGCCGAGGACGCGGTGCTCGAGGAGATCAGCAGCCTCCATCGTCCGGCCCACCCCAGCGTCACCAGCGGGAGGCCGGCGATCCTGGAGCGGCTCAAGAACGAGGTCTTCCGTGACCCGATCTCCGGGTGGTCGCGCCAGCTCGACTCGGCGGAGATCCTCGACGGCTTCGAGACCGACGACGCGGTGGCATTCCTGGAAGTGCGGACATACGAGGCGGGCGACCAGATCGTGGTCCAGCACTTGGCCCGCAAGAAGAACGGCCTGATCAACCACGATCGCATCGTGGTCGCCTGGGATGCGGAGTGAGCCGCGGCGGCGCGCGCTCGCATCGTGGTCGCCTGGGATGCGGAGTGAGCCGCGGCGGCGCGCGCTCGCATCGTGGTCGCCTGGGATGCGGAGTGAGCCGCGGCGGCGCGCGCTCGCGTCGTGGTCGCCTGGGGCGCGGGGTGAGCCGCGGCGGCGCGCGGCGGATCTTCCCCTCGCGCGCCGCGAGGGCGGCGTTGCCCGCGCGGCGCCGAGGTAGAGTGGCGCCGTGACCACCGCCGTCCTCCTCAGCTTCCACGGCACCGTCGAGCGGCTCGACGATCTGCCCGCGTTCGTCGCCAACATCCGCCGCGGCCGGCCGGCCCCGCCCGAGGTGCTCGAGGAGGTGCGGCGCCGCTTCCAGGCGATCGGCGGCTCGCCGCTCCTGCGCATCACGCAGGCCCAGGCGGACGCGCTCGCCGCGCGGCTCGGCCTGCCGGTGGCGATCGCGGGGCGGCTCTGGCACCCGTACCCGGAGGAGGTGCTCGCGTCGCTCCACGGCCGCGGCGTGCGGCGCGTCGTCTCCCTGCCGCTCGCGCCGCAGTCGGTCGACGTCTACCACGCCGTCGTGCGCGAGGCGGCCGCGAAGCAGGGCGAGATGGAGGTCCGGTGCGTGCCCGCGTGGGGGCTCGAGCCCGCGCTGATCGACGCCTTCGTCGAGGTGATCGACGAGGCGCTCGCGCGCTTCCCGGAGGAGCGCCGCGGGGAGGTCGCGGTGATCCTCTCGGCCCACAGCCTCCCGCAGCGGATCATCGACGCGGGCGATCCGTACGAGCGCCAGTTCCGCGCGATGGCCGCCGAGGTGGAGCGTCGCGTCGCGCCGCGGGGGAACCCGGTGCTCGTCGCCTTCCAGAGCCAGGGCATGACCGGCGACGCCTGGCTCGGCCCGGACCTCCGCGCGACGTTCGACGCGCTCGCCGCAAAGGGCGCGCGCGAGGCGCTGATCGCGCCCATCGGCTTCGTCGCCGACCACGTCGAGACCCTGTACGACCTCGACGTGGAGGCGCCGGCCCTGGCGCGGGAGGCGGGCCTCTCCCGGCTCGAGCGCGCGCCTGCGCTGAACGCGCGGCCGCGCTTCATCGACGCCCTGGAGGCGCTCGTCCAGCGCGAGCTCTAGAGCGGCGGCCAGCCGCTTCGGATACGCGCCCATCTCGGCGTTTTCGGTGCCCAGCGCCCTTTCGTGCGCTTGCGCGCCGAAAACGCCGATCTGGACCCGTCTCCTGTGCGGCTGACCGCCGCTCTGCGACGCTCGAACGAGGGGCGCGTGGCCGCGACGCAGGCAAGCCGCCGCGTCGGCTCAGGGGCCCTTGCCTCTGGCCTTGCGCGAGAGCCTCGTGGCGACCGCGCCGACGAGGTCGGGGGCGTGCCTCGCGAGCGCCACCCCGAGCTTCGCGTGACCGGTGACGATCACCTCGGCGCGACGCGCGACGATCGCGTCCAGGATCTGCCGCGCCGCCGTCTTTGCCGGCATGATCAGCCAGCGCGGCAGAGGCTCCCTCGCGCCCTCGCGCAGCGCGCCCGCGTTGTCGATCCGGCGGATCTCGCTCTCGATGAACCCCGGGGCGACGTGCGTGACCGCGACGCCGTCGTCGTGGAGCTCGCCGCGCAGCGTCTCGGCGAGGGCGCGCACCGCGAACTTGCTCATGGTGTAGGCGCTCATGCCGGGGACCGCGAGGTAGCCGCTCGCGCTGCCCATGATCGCGACGCCGCCGCGCGATCGCCGGAGCTCTGGCAGCGCCGCCTTCACGGTGCGCAGCACGCCGAAGACATTGGTCTCGAACTGCCGGCGGAAGTCGTCGATCGAGAGCGCCTCGACGCGCCCAGCCACGCCGAACCCCGCGTTCGCGACGGCGACGTCCAGCCGGTCGAACGCCTCGCGCGCCGCGGCGACGGCGCGCTCCACGTCGCCGTCGCGCGTGACGTCGCAGCGGACCGTGAGCGCCTCGCCGCCCCCGGCGCGGATCTCCCGCGCGAGCGCCTCCAGCCGCCCCTCGCGCCGCGCCGAAAGCACGACCCGGCCGCCGCGCCGGGCGACCTCCCGGGCGAGCGCCTCGCCGATGCCCGACGAAGCGCCCGTGATGAGGACGACCCTCCCTGCGAGCCCGCTTGCCATCCGTCCCCGCATACCACGATCGCCCGGGGGCGAACCCCCTCGCGCCCCCGCGCCCTCGCGCCTGCTCGGCCCTGCCGCTCTCGGCTACGATGACCTTGCCCGGCGCGGCCGGGCGTCGCGCGTCTCGCGCACGGGGTATCATGCGAAGCCACTCGATCCGCCGCTCTCTCGCCGCCGTCCTCGTCGCCGCCGCCTGCGCGGCGCCGGCTCTCGCCCACGCCGCGCCGCCCTCCCTCGCGCGCGCGGAGGCGCTCCTCGCGCAGGGCGACTACGCGGGCGCCGAGAAGGAGCTCGCCGCGCGCGCGCGCGAGGGGGGCGGCGCGGACCGCGCCGCGGCGCTGCTCGCGAAGGCGCGGCTCGAGCTGCTCACGGGGCGCTACGACGACGCCGCGAGGACGGCGAAGGCGGCCGCGGCGCTCGGCAAGGAGGCGCGGATCGCCGCCGCGCCGCTCCGCGCCGAGGCGCTCGCGCGCCGCGGGAAGATGGCGGAGGCGATCGCGGCGGCGCGCGAGGTCGAGCGGGAGGACGAGGCCCGGCGCGCGCGGCTCTTGCTCGGCGAGCTCCTGATCCGGTCGGGCAAGCGCGGCGAGGCGCGCGCGCCGCTGATGACCCTCATCGACGACTACAACGACGACACGATCACCGCCGAGGACGCGGAGGGGCTGTCCCTGGTCGGGCGCGCGGCGCACCTGCTCCGGAGCGCGCGCGACGCGAACGACGCGTTCAACGCGGCCGAGCGGGTGGGCGGCAAGCAGCGGGTGGAGACGCTGCTCTGGCGGGCCGAGCTGTTCCTCGACAAGTACGACCCGGGCCACGCCGGCCAGGTGGTGAAGGAGGCGCTCAAGCTCGCGCCGAAAGATCCGCGGGTCCGGGTCGCGATGGCGCGCGTCAAGCTGGAGAACGCGATGGACTTCGGCGGCGCCGACAGCGAGATCGCGGAGGCGCTCGCGGTGAACCCGAACCTCGCCGAGGCGTATTTCGTGCGCGCCGGGCTCGCGCTGCGCGACATGGACATCGCGGCCGCGGACGCGGCGCTCGACCGCGGTCTCAAGGTGAACCCGAGCGACCTGGAGCTGCTCTCGATGAAGGCGGCGGCGCGCTTCCTCGCGGACGACGCGGCCGGCTTCGAGGCCATCAAGGCGAAGGTGCTCGGCCTGAACCCGGAGTTCTCGCGGTTCTTCCAGATCGTCGGCGAGTACGCGGAGTGGGAGCACCGCTACGACGACATCGTCGAGATGATGGCGGAGGCGACGCGGGTCGATCCGGGCGACGCCAAGGCGCACGCCACGCTCGGGCTCAACCTGATCCGCGCCGGCGACGAGAAGGGCGGCCTCGCCGCGCTGCAGAAGGCGTGGGACAGGGATCGCTTCAACGTCCGGGTCTTCAACACGCTGAACCTGTACGAGAAGGACATCGCGACCCAGTACGTCACCGTGGAGGGGCAGCCGTTCCGCGTCCGCTATCACAAGCAGGAGCGGCCGATCCTGGAGCGGTACGTGCCGCGCATGCTCGAGGAGGCGTGGGGGTCGATGGTGAAGCGCTACGGCTTCACGCCGAAGGTGCCGGTGTCGATCGAGCTCTACGCGTCGACGGAGAACTTCAGCGTCCGGACGAGCGGCCTGCCGAACGTGGGCATCCAGGGCGTCTGCTTCGGTCAGACGCTCGCGGCGCTGAGCCCTGCGGCGGCGGAGTTCAACTGGGGGAACGTGCTGTGGCACGAGCTGGCGCACGTCTTCGCGATCCAGCTCTCGAAGAACCACGTCCCGCGCTGGTTCACCGAGGGGCTGAGCGAGTACGAGACGATCGTGCGGCGGCCGGAGTGGCACCGGGAGGAGGATCCGGCGCTGTTCGCGGCGCTGAAGGGCGGGAGGATCCCGGCGGTCGAGGGGTTCAACCGGGCGTTCACGCACGTGGACAGCGTCGCGGACGTGACGATGGCGTACTTCGCGGCGAGCCAGATCGTGGTCTTCATGGTGGAGGAGTTCGGCTTCCCGAAGGTGGTCTCGATGCTGCCGCGGTGGGCGGCGGGGAAGCGGACGCCGGAGGTGGTGAAGGAGTCGCTCGGCGTCGGCACGGAGGAGCTGGATCGGCGCTTCCGCGCGTGGCTCACGCCGCGGCTCCAGCGTTACGAGAAGCAGTACGTCCCCGACCTGCACGCGCCGCCGCTCGACGAGGCGCGCAAGGCGGCGGCGCGCGCGCCGACGGACGCGAAGCGGCTGGTGGAGCTCTCGCTGGCGCTGTTCGAGGACGGGCAGCGGCAGGAGGGCGAGGCGGTGCTGGCGGAGGCGCTGCGGGTGGATCCGAAGCAGCCGGACGCGAACTACCTGAAGGTGCGGGCGGCGTTCGCGGAGAAGAAGCCCGACGAGGCGGCGCGGCTGTTGAGCAAGATGATCGCGGACGGGCACGACGGGTACGTGGTGCGGATGAAGCTCGCGGATCTCGCGGGGATGAAGAAGGACGCGGCGCGGATGAAGGCGCACCTGGAGGCGGCGGCGCGCCTGGATCCGACGCAGGCGGAGCCGCTGCAGGGGCTGTACGATCTGGCGCGCAAGCAGAAGGACGCGGCGGGGGAGCTGTCGGCGCTGCGGCGACTGGCGCTGCTCGATCAGCACGATCGGCGGGTGTGGGGGAGGCTCTTGCGGCTTTTGGTGGAGCGGGGGGCGTGGGAGGAGGCGCGCAAGGTGGGGGAGAGCGCGATCTTCGTGGACGTGGCGAACCCGGAGATCCACCGGCTGTACGCGCGGGCGCTGGCGCGCACGGGGCGGCACGTGTCGGCGATCTACGAGCTGAACAGCGCGCTCTTGAGCCGGCCGAAGCCGGAGGAGGCGGCGGCGATCTACGGGGAGCTCGCGAAGGCGTACGCGAAGCTGAAGCGGGACGACTACGCGAAGCAGGCGCTGGAGTACCAGAAGGCGATGCGGGGGACGTCGCCGCCCGCGCCGCGGGCGATGCCGGACTGAGGCGCGCGGCGCGAGGGGCGAGGCGAGGCGAGGCGAGGGCAGGGGAGGGCGGTGATCCCGGTCGCACGCGCCGGAGGGGGTCTCTGCGCGGCAGGGCGCGGGTGGGCGCTCGCCATCCGCCGAGGCGGGAACGTGGAGCTTGCGCATGCACCACCGCCCGGCATGTCTCCCTTCGGGCCTTGCCTCCTGAGACGTTTCGTCGCGCGCCACACGAGGCGCGCCTGAGACGTGGAGCCCGCTGAAACCTCATGGCACCTCGGTCGGTGCTCGATCGCGCCCACCCGCGCCCTGCCGCGCAGAGACCCCCTCCGGCGCTCACGGTGATCGAGGTCGTGTTGCGCAGCGAGCCCCTCGGGCGCTCACGGTGGCCGAGGTCGTGTTGCGCAGCGAGCCCCTCGGGCGCTCACGTCGGGCCGAGGTCGTGGTGCCGCGCGGTGGGCGACGATGTCCTTCGGGATCACGGCGCCATCTCGCGACGAGAGCCTTGTCGCTTCAGAGCGCGCGCTGTTCTGCGCGATCAGCGCTTCCCGCCGGGCAGGAGCAGGTGCTCGCCGCAATGGCCTACGTACACGATGTGCTTGCCGTCGACGACGTCGGTCCAGATGTGGATGCGCGTGCTGGCGCCGGGCTTCGCGTGCATGTCGAAGTACTGTTCGCCCCGGCCGGGGACGACGAACGTACGCTGCCGCTTGCACGTGGGGCTGCGGGCGACCTCGCCGCTCTCTCGGGACATCGGGATGCCGCTCACTTGGTGGTAACGCTCGGCGGCCAGCTCGCGGGATAGCCCTTCGTCGAGCGCTGCGGCGTAGATCGCGAGGTCGACCAGGGCGCGAAACAGGGTGGCTTCCGGGCAGTCGAGGTTCCACTTCCGCGCGGCGTCGCGGGCTCGATCGAGGACCATGAGCCGGCTCTCCTGCCGAGAGGCGGCTTCGAGCGTCGCGAGGGCGCCGATGAGCCCGCGGGTCGCCAGCTCGCCCAGCCGGCGGAGCGCCTCGGTGCTGCTTCTGAAGTTGTCGACCTCGGCGATCTCGTCGCCGTGCGTGAACCGGTACCTGGGTCGCGACAGGTCGGAGCGGGGATCGAACGACAGGACCCACGGCGCCGCGGACGGCGCCGAGAGCGCATGCGCGGCGAGGTGCCGCACCGCCTCGCGCCGCCACGGAGGCTCGGGAGGAAGCGCGGGATCGTCCGAGAGCAGGGAGACGTCCCGCTCGATCGGGAGATCGGTCACGAACGGGCCGCTCAGCAGCCGGAGCAGCAGCGCGAGGAGCCGGCCGCGGTCCGCTTCGACGTCGTTGCGGTGCTGGTTCGCCCAGGCGACGAACGGTCCCTCACCGGTCGCCTGCCGCGCGAGCTCCGGGTGCACGTGCATCGGATCGCCCCCGAGGCGTCGCTGCACGTCCTGCAGCGCGACGGCCACCGGGCCGAGATCGGTGCGGTAGGCCATGCCGTCCACGAGGTCGTGGTTCAGCAGCACGACCGGCATCAGCGGAGGAGCTCCGCGAGATCGATGGCCGCCTGATCGAAGAACCCGGGCGGCCAGCGGAGGGCGCGTCCGTGCGGGCTCAGCTCGATCTCCTGGACCACCGTCCGGCCGGCTTCCTGGCTGAAGAAGCTGATTGCGACATCGTCCGGCGGCAGCCCTTCCTTGACGGCGATCTGCGCGGCCGTGACGAGGTGCTCGCTATGGGTCTCGACGACGACCTGCCGTCCCCTGCGGGCGAGCTCGATGAACAGGCGCATCAGGCGGTGCTGCGCGGCGGGATGGAGGTGCGCCTCGGGCGTCTCGATGAGGAGCAGATCGCCGGGGCGGGAGACGAGGCACGCCGTGACGATCGGCAGCGCCTGGGAGAGCCCGAGCCCGACCTGCCCGAGCCAGAGCCGCTCGGCCGAGGGGGTGTCGATGGCCAGGGTGAACCCGAGGCGGGCAGGCGCATCGATCTGGAGGGCGAAGCTGCCGTCGAAGATGTAGGACCACCACGCGTTGACCGCCGGGAGGATCGGCGCCTCCGCGTCCCCGTGTGGCTGCCCCGGGACCATGATGTCGGTCCGCTGCGTGCGATGCCGGAACAGGACCTCCGCCGTGTGCTCGCCGTACCGGCCGAGCGGCGGGCCAGCTGGGGACGTGCGCGGCGTGTAGAGCGGCTGCGGCGGAGAGCGGAAGGGACCGACGTACTGCGTGCACGAGGCATCGAGCGGTGAGAGATGAATCGTCTTCTGGCTGCGGTACGTCGGCGGACGTGGCTGGTCAGGGGGCCTCAGAACGCCATGCTCGAACAAGTCCACGAGGCCCGGATGCGTGAAGAATGCGCGCCCAGTACGCTCCGTATGCCGCTGCTGCTCGATGTCGAGGAGCTCTTCCGTCCAGTTGAACCGATCCGGCTCTCGAGTGAGGTTCCCCGTCGCCTTGTCGAGGGAATATTCAATCTTCTGGATCAGCGCGGACGTGAGAGCCGCGTCGTCCAACGGTCCGAGCTCCCACAGCGTGTCCGTCGCGCGGCCGCGCGATGTCTCTCCGTTGACGCCGATCGCGAAGCGGCGCTGGTCCAATGGGCGGCTTGCATTGACGACCTCATCGAATCGGCCGAGATCGCACCAGGCGCCGCTCAGCAGCAGCGAATCGCCGCTCGACGCCTGCTCGGACTGGACGAGCGCGAGCAACGCCTGGATGACGGAGCTCTTGCCCGCGTTGTTCGGGCCCGCGAGGATCGTCAGCGGGGCGAAGCGCACGGCCGTCGGCTGCTCGAACGAGCGGAAGCCATCGAGCAGCACGCTACGCAACATGGGCGAGCTCCCTCATCCAGAGGTCGAACCGCGCTCGAACGGCGCTCGTCGACTGCGTGGCGAAGGTGATCGAATCGCGGAACGCCTCCTCGCCGGAGAGCGCCTGAAAGCGATCCCGGACGGCCTTGATCTTCCTCGCCGGCAGCGGCGTCCCTCCGGGGAAGAAGCGATCGAAGCCGGCCACGATGATCTCGACGAGCGGGCCATTGATCTGTCGCGCCCACGAGCCGTCCGACGGCTTGTAACGGCAGAACGCGTGATCTTCGAAGACGGTCTTCGTGTGAGCGAGGGCGCTCTTCAGCCTGAGTTCCAACGCGTCACGCTGTCCTTCCGTCGAGGAGTTCAGCCGCTTGAGCTCGTCGTTCAGGAAGCTCTTCAGCTCGCCGGGGTACTGGTTCACCCCGAGATCGAGGAAGGCGATGGCTCGGAGCACGAGCTCGTCCGCCCTCATGCGTCTGTAGTCCCGGTGCGGGCCGGCGACGTCACGAAACGAGCCGGGCGACGCATCCTTCGCAAGGCGTTTGATGAAGTCGAGGCCGGGCCCTCGATAGAGGCAGTTGCGGATCTCCTGCGCATTGAGCGCGACGGCCCCCTCGTTCACGCGCTCGAAGATCTGGAATTTTACGTGTTCGTCCGTGCCCGGCTGGATGATGAAGCAGGTGAGCGGCGTGTTCTCGAACCGGCGCTGCACCTTGCCGTCGAGCTCCTTGAAGTGCTTCTTGTTGAGCTCCGGGAGCAGTTTGAGCCCGCTCAGACGGAACCCTCCGTCGAGGAAGTCGAAGAGCGTGGTGAGGCGCTGCTGGCCGTCGATGACGAGCGTCTCCTCCTCGTTCTCCTCGGAGAGGTAGAACACCGGCAGCGGGAGGCGCATGAGCACCGACTCGACGAGCTTGACCTTGCGCCAGTAATCCCAGACGAACTCCCGCTGGAGGTCCGGATCGAGGCGGAGCACCCCATTCTTCCAGCTCCGGTGCAGCTCGAAGATCGAGCGCTCGGCCTTGGCGATCTGGAGCGGCCAGCTGGCGGGCTGCCGAGGCGGCGTCTCGTCCGGTGACGGTTCCTCCTCTTTCTCGAGGAGGTCGTCCTCCCGACCCGCGGAAGGGGCCTCAGGCTCCCAGTCCAGCACGCGTGCCGTTGTCATGGCGCATCTTGTCGCTCCGTGGAGGAGGAAGGCAAGCCGCCGGCCGAAGCGCCCGGTCGTGTGGTCTCGTGCGCAGGCTCCGGCCGGCCAGGGAGATGCCCGAGGCGCGTGGGGGCACCACGCCGGCCGTCCGATGGTGCTCCCCGAGCCTCTGGCATCGCTTCACCCGTCGTTCAGCGGCTCCCGCCCACACCCGAGTCGCCTCTCACGCGCCAGCCGTCCGCCGGAGCGTCCGCGCCTCCTGACGCCGCCCGCCAGCCCCCCGGCGACGCCTCCGCGCCCTCTACTTCCGTCCGCCCGCCCTCCGGCGGAACTTCCGCGGATCCTGCCTCCATCCGCCAGCCGTCCGGCGGCACCTCCGCGCCCCCTGATTCCGTCCGCCGGCCCTCTGGCGAGCCTTCCTCGTCCCCTGATTCCGTCCGCCGGCCGCCCGGCGGCACATCACGCCGTTCGCACCCCAGATTCCTGTTGACGACTGTCCAGGCCGCTCGCTCCCATGATCGCGAACATCTACGGGGAGGTATTCATGCTCGCAGGCCCCACGGTTTCGATCCGGACCATGCGCCGGGCGCTCAGCCACACCATCGGCTCCCTCACCGCGGCCGTCGCCGCCGACATCGAGCGCAGCGACGAGGATCGCGCGTTCTTCGCCGCCGAGCAGGCGAAGCTCGAGCCGCTCGCGGCGCAGCTCAAGGCCGTCTACCTCGCGCTCGACGAGCACGACCTCGGCGCGGGCGAGATCCAGCAGGCCACGGTGGAGATCGGCGACGAGGTGCTCGACCGCGGCGTGCGCGCCGCGAACGCGCGCACCAAGCTCGCGCTCCGCGGCAAGTCGGGGCTCGACGCGACGCACGCGTTCGGCCAGCGCATCGACGACCTGACCGGCGCGCCGATCGCGAGCGAGCCGGCCGCCGTGCTCGCCGCCGTCGGGCGCATGAACGATCTTCCCCCCTTCGACGAGAAGGCGGCCATCCAGGCGGACCTCACCGCGCGCGCGAACAAGCAGGAGGAGTTCCTGAAGGCGCGCGACGACGGCCACGCCGCGCGCACCCGGCTCGCGAGCGAGGGCGCGCGGCTCGTCGTCGAGTCGGCGCTCGCCCTCGCGAGCCTCAAGGGCTCGCTCGACGCCCGCTTCCCCCGCCAGCGCGCCTACGTGGGCGGCTTCTTCCTCGACGTCGCGTCGAAGGCGTCGAGGAAGCGCGGCGCCGCCGAGGAGCCCGACGGCGGCTGAGCCGCCCGAGCGTCACGCCCCGCCGGTCCACGCCGCGCAGCGCCGATCATGAATCTTAGAAGTCAGACCGTGAGGTGCGCGGGACGGTGTCATTCCCGGATGGCTCGGCGGCTGCCCGCTCCTGCTGCTTCCGCACCGCGCGCGCGATGAGGGGCGCCTTGCGAGCGAGGCCCTCCAGGCTGAGCTCTCCCTCGCAGTACATCCGGTACCACTCCTGCCGGTAAGAAACGACGCCCTCGCCGTCGCCGAGCTTGAGCCGCTTCAGCATGGTCTGCGCGCGCTCACGGAGCTCCGGAGGACAGCGATCGGCCAGCACCATCTGGCACGAGGGGAGGATCACCTCGAACCAGCCATCGCCGACCTCGAACGGATCCAGGACCTGGTCGGACCGGAGCGCGCTCTTGCTGCGGTTGATCCACGCCGCGGCGTAGCGGAAGTTGGTCCACTCGTACGCGAGGCTGCGATCTTCGTCGCGTGAGACGAAGTGGTCGACGGTCCCCGGGGCCGACAGCCACATCGTAGAGCCGCACCGGCTTGCCGGGCGTCATCTTCTCCTCGGGGTGGGAGAGCTGCTCCAGCACGCGACAGAGGAGCTGGAACGGGTGGACCTCGTCGCCGTCCGCCGCTTCGAGCTGCCACGTCACCCAGTCCTGGATGAGCCCATTGCAGACGGGCCTGCCATTGTGATCGAGCCCGTCCCAGAGCTGCCTCTCCTCGAAGAGGTAAGGCTGAGGATCGGGCGAAGGCGACGACGGCGGCCGGTACGGAGCGCCGCCCATTTCCTTACCTGGCTGCGGCAGCACCGGCCGACCCGTCCACGTTCCGGTGAGCGCCCACCAGGCGACCTCGAGCACGAAGCTCTTGCCGAGCCCATGGTCTCCCGTGATCACGTTGAGCCGCTCGCCGAGCTCCAGGTCGAGCTGGTCGGCCGGCCCCACCCCTTTCAAGTGCAGCGCTCGCAGCATCTCGGTTCCGCGTACCACACCCGTTGCGGTCCCGGCCATGCGTCCCGCCCACCGGCTCCTGCCTCCCAGGCTCATGACGCGGGAGCTGTCCGTCCGGGTGACCGTGGCGATCGGTCCCCATTCACCCCCATCGCGCCGAGGGGGAGATGTCCGTCTGGGTGATCGTGGCGGTCAATCCCCCATCCACCCCCGTAGCGCCGAGGGGAGGGTCTGCGCGGCGGCCGCGGGCGGGCGCGATCGAGCACCGACCGAGGTGCCATGAGGTCGCAGCGGGCTCCACGTTTCAGGCGCGCCTCGTGTGGCGCGCGACGAAACGTCCCAGGAGGCAAGGCCCGAAGGGAGACATGCCGGGCGGTGGTGGATGCGCAAGCTCCACGTTCCCGCCTCGGCGGATGGCGAGCGCCCGCCCGCGGCCGCCGCGCAGACCCTCCCCTCGGCGCGGGCCCTCGGCAGAGGGGCCCCCTCGGCGCGACCCCGGCCTACTCGTCCTCGGCCTCGCCCTTGTCCCCGCGCAACCCGAGCGCCTTGCACTTCTTGTAGAGGTGGCTCCGCTCGAGCCCGAGCCCCCGCGCCGTCGCCGCCATCTGCCCCCCGTGGTGGCCGAGCGCCTCCTCCAAAATGGTCCGCTCCGCCTCCTCCGAGAGCACCCGGAACGGCACCCCCGGCCGGAAGAGCCCCCCCTTCATCGCGGCCTGCTGCCCCCCGAGACACACCTTCACGTCGCCCTCGTCGATCGTGTCGTCGGGCGTCAGGATCACCAGGCGCTCGATGATGTTGCGCAGCTCCCGCACGTTCCCCGGGAAGCTGTAGGCGACCAGCATCCTCATCGCGCCGTCGGTGAACGCCATCCCCGGCCTGTCGTTCGCCTGCGTCGCGAGCGCGAGGAAATGCCGCGCGAGCAGCGGCACGTCCTCGCGCCGCGCCCGCAGCGGCGGCAGCGACAGCGGCAGCACGTTCAGCCGATCGTACAGGTCCGGCCGGAACTGCCCCTCGCGGCACGCCGCCTCGATGTCGCGGTTCGTCGCCGCCACCACGCGCACGTCCACCTTGATCGTCTCGTGCCCGCCCACGCGCTCGATCTCCCGCTCCTGCAGCACCCGCAAGAGCTTCGCCTGCATCGCGAGCGGCATGTCCCCGACCTCGTCGAGGAACAGCGTGCCGCCGCTCGCGCGCTCGAACTTGCCCCGGCGCTGCTTCGTCGCGCCCGTGAACGCCCCCGCCTCGTGCCCGAACATCTCGCTCTCGATGAGCTCGCTCGGGACCGCCGCGCAGTTCATCTTCTCCAGCGGCCCGCGCGCCCGCTTCGACGCGCCGTGGATCGCCCGCGCCACGAGCTCCTTGCCGGTGCCGCGCTCGCCCGTCACGAACACCGTCGCGGTCGCCTTCGCCGCCCGCGCGATCTGCTCGCGCAGATCGAGCATCGCCCGGCTCTCTCCGATGAGCTCGCCGACCTGGCCGGTCTGCGTCCTGAGCGCCTTCGCCTCGGCCTCGGCCCGCACGAGGCGCAGCGTGTTCTCGAGCACGAGCAGCAGCCGATCGGTCGAGAGCGGCTTCTCCAGGAAATCGATCGCGCCGAGCCGCGTCGCGCGGACGGCGGCGTCGATGGTCGCGTGGCCGCTCATCATCAGGACCGGCAGATCCGAGCCCGCCGCGCGGACGCGCTGGAGCAGCTCGACGCCGTCGCCGTCGGGCAGCGAGACGTCGAAGAGCGCGATGTCATAGCTCCGCTTCGCCAGCTTCTCCTCGGCCACCGCGACGCCGCCGGCGACGTCGACCGTGTAGCCCTCGAGCGACAGGGCCTTCTGGAGGGTCGTCAAGATCGCTCGCTCGTCGTCGAGCACCAGCACATGTCCGCGCGGCATCCCACCACCCTAGCGCGGAACCGCCGCGCTGGACGTGTGACACGCGCATGACATCCGCGCGCTCGCGGCTCGTGGCGGCTCGTGGCGGCCCGCGGCGGGGCGCGTGATCGCATTGGAAAGGGGCCGCCGGCGCGCGGTCGCTATGGTAGCTTGGCGCAGGATGTCTCCCGACGGTCCTGCGACGGCGGAAGGAGATCTGGAGCGCACGCCGTTCGCCCATCTCTTTGTCTACGCCGTCGATCACCGGATCACCGGCGCGCTCGTCCTGCTCGATCCCACCGGCGCCGAGCACACCCTGCGGATCGTCAGGGGGGTGCCGGTCAAGATCCGCCCGAGCGACGGCTATGCCCGGCTCGGCGAGATCCTGCTCGAGGAGCGGGTGATCTCCGCCGACACCCTGGCGGATGCGCTCGCGACGAGGGGCCTCCTGGGCGATGTGCTCCTGCTGTCGGGCTGCCTCGACACCGCCACGATCGACTGGCTCGCCCAGGTCCAGTTCGTGCGGCGGATGATGCGCCTGTTCGCGCTGCCCCCGGAGACGAGGTACCGCTACTTCGACGGCCTCGACGCGCTGGCCGACTGGGGCGGAGATCCCGCGAAGGTCGAGCCCCTCGCGCTCCTCTGGGCAGGGCTGCGCGAGCACGGCGAGCGCTCGACGCGGCTGGAGCGGACCCTGGAGCGGATCGGGGCGACCCCCCTCCGCCTGCACCCCGCCTTCGAGCCGGGTCGCTTCGGCCTGGTCGAGGGCGAGCGCGCCGTGATCGACGCGCTCCAGCGCTCCACCCCCACGCTCGCGGCGCTCGTGCGGTCCGGGGTCGCGCCCGAGCCGCTCGTGCGCAAGCTCGTCTACGCCCTGGCGATCACCCGCTACCTCGACTTCGGCAGGGGCTGGCCGGTGGGGGTCGAGCCCTCGTCCAGCGTGCCCCCCGCGAGCGCGGCGAGCCTGTCCCTCGGGCGCATGCAGCTCCGCCCGACCCTGCACCGCGTGGGCGCCGCCGCGCCGGATCCCGCCGGCGACGGCGAGCGCGCGCCCGTGGTCGGGCGAGCCCGGCGCCGCGATCGCTCGTCCTCGGAGCCGTCGCCCTCGTCCTTCGTCGCGGGGGCGTCTCCGCTGATCGGCGGCTCGCTCGCGGCGGCCGTGGCGGCCGAGCTCGCCGGCGCCACCGGGACCGAGGACGATCGCGCGACGCGCGGGCCGCCCCGCGCCGACAGGGATCGCGACGCCTGGAGCCCGTCCCCCACGGCCGAGGGCGGCGCTCCGGGCGGCTCGCCGGCCAGCGAGGACCCCTGAGGAGAGCGCCGGAGGCCGGACGAAGCGGCTCCGCCGCGCTGGAACGCGCGCGCCCGCTCGAGGAGAGCGCCGGAGGCCGGACGAAGCGGCCCCGCGCTGGAACGCGCGCGCCCTCTCTTTTATAGGCCGCCGAGCGATGCCGAGATCCGCGCAACGCCCGCTCCCCGCTCGGGTGCACCTCCCCTCGGGCAGGGTGGCGCGCCTGTCGGACGCTGCCGCGCGCGCTCACGCGGCGGCCGTCCTCGGCGCATGCGCGGACCGCGACGCCGGGGAGCGCGCGCCGATCGGCGCGTGCGCGCGCGGCGTGCAGATCCTCGCGGGCCCGTCGGTGCTGGCCGATGCGCGCGGCGCGCCGCTGGATCCGCTCGGCCTGCCGCTGCCCGACGCCCACGTCTTGCGGGCGCTGCTCGCGTTCGCCGGCGTCGTCCCCGAGGAGCCCGGCGCGTACTCCTGCGAGAACTGCGGCGCTCCGTTCGAGGTCGCGCCGTCGAGCCTGCTGGAGATCGGGCCGTTCACCGACGGGGAGCTCGACGACCCCGAGCTCGATCGCCCGTTCGACTTCGGCGCGTCGCACCCGGTGCCGGCGCTCCGCGTGGGGCGCGCGCTCTGCCGCAGCGTGCGCTTCGTGGAGCGGACGGTCGAGGAGGCCATGCCGCTGCTCCGCGCGCCGTGCGACGGCGCGCTCCGCGTCACGCCGTCCCTGGTGGCGGCGATGGGCGTCGCCGCGCTCGGCCGCGAGCGTCGCGCCTCGGTGATCGCCGACGCGCTCGCCAGGGCGCCGGACGACGCGTGGGCGGCGATCGTCGACCTCTACCACGAGGCGCGCTACCCGGCGCGGCTCGTCGCGGTCCACCGCTGCCCGGGCTGCGGCGCGCGCAACGATCTCGATGTGCCCCTCGAGCGAGAGCTCGAGCGCGCCCCCCTCCGCGCCCTCGGCGACGGCGAGGACGATCGCGGTGCGCCGGGCTCCACGCCGCGGAGGGCGGGCGCGTTCCCGGACCTCGACGCGTTCGAGGCGCGCGTCCGCGCGGCGGCCGAGCGGATCTACGCGGCCCGCGGCGTGCGGAACATCGACCTCTTCATCGATGCGGGGGTGCCCGCCTGCGATGACGGCGGCGAGCCGCTGCTCGGGTGCTACACGCCCGGGACGCCCGCGGACGATCTCGGGATCGCCCGCCCCCCGGAAATCCGGATCTTCTACCGGACGTTCCGACTGGAAGCTCGCGAAGATCCCGGGTTCGACGTCGACGCGGAGATCGACGAGACGATCGACCACGAGGTGACCCACCACCTGCACCACCTCGCCGGGAGCGATCCGCTCGACGACGAGGAGCGCGAGCAGATCGAGCGCGAGCAGCTGCGCCGGGTGGGGCACGCCGAGGCGGCGCGGCGCGCGCGGCGCGGCGCCCTCGCGGAGCTCGGCGGCTTCGTGCGCGCGACGTGGCCGATCTGGGTGATCACCGCCGTGGGATCCGCGCTCGCTTGGTGCGCGGGCGGTCGCTGACGCCCGGCGCGGAGCGGCGCGCGCGCCGCGGCGGAGCGTCCGCTGCTTTCTTCGAAGCGGGAAGGGGAGCTGTCTATACTGCGGAGACAGCCGGAAGATGTGCCGGGGGGCTCCCGGCTCCTCGAGCGCTGCTGTGCTCCTGCCGAGGATCGTGAAGACGAAGAGCTCGCCGGCCGTCGCGGCCGGATCCACCAAGGCGCCCCGTTCATCCAAGCGGGATGGTGATGCGCAGAACCGCCGGGGAAGTCCGGACGCCGTCGAGAAGCGCCGGGCCGCGCGCCGGTTCAACGAGCTGCTCCTGGGTGGCGGCGGTCGCGCCGGCGACGGCCGCACGGAGCGCCGGCGCCGGCGCCTGCTCGCGGAGCTGGCCGAAGGCGTCTCGCGGCGCGGCAAGCGGGCGCTCAAGCCGATCGACGTGCTCTCCCGGGTCGAGGAGCTCCTCGAGCTCGGCGAGCCGCTCGCCTCCATCCGCGAGGCGTACCCGCCTCCGCCCCCGGTCGAGGTGACCGCCGAGCTCGTGGAGGGCCTGAGGCACCTCCACCGCGCCTACGGCTTCTCCGCGGACGCCTACCGGTTCGTCGGGCTCGACGCGCACGCCCTGCGCAAGGCGGGGGTGCTCCGGGGCGGCCAGCGAGAGGGCCGGGGCAGCGCGCCTCCCCCCGAGACCGCGCGCCACGGCGCCGCTTGACCTTGCCTGCCGTCGCGGGGATAACCCGCCGCGATGCGCGCGAGAACGGTGAAGCTCTCCCTCGCCGCGGCCGCGATGGCGGTCGCGGGCGCGGCGTCGACCGGCCTGTCTCTCCGCGCCGAGGCCCAGCCGGCGCCCGCCGCCGCGGCGGACGCGGTGGTGGCGCGCGTCGGCGACCAGGGGATCACGGCGCGGGACGTCGAGCGCAGGCTCGCGCAGATCCCGCCGTTCCAGCTCCAGAGCCTCGGCCGCACCCCGGAGGAGATCCGGAGGCGCTTCGTGAGCCAGGTCCTCGTGCGCGAGCTGCTCCTGGCCCAGGGGGCCGCGTCGCAGCGGCTGTCCGAGCGCGCCGACGTGCAGGATCGCGTCCGCGGCGTGCTGCGCTCGGCGCTGCTGCAGCGCATCCAGGCGGAGGTGGCGGAGCGCTCCCCGGTGACGGACGAGGAGGTCCGCGCCTACTACGAGGCTCACCGGGACAAGTTCACCGCCCCGGCCATGGTGGCGCTCTGGCGCATCGTCGTCGCGACGCGCGAGGAGGCGGAGGCCATCCTGGCCGAGCTCAAGAAGGACCCTTCACCGCAGCGCTTCAAGGATCTCGCGCGCGAGAGGTCGCTCGACAAGGCCACCGGCATGCGCGGCGGTGATCTCGGCTTCGTGGCGCTCGACGGCGCCACGGCGGAGCCGGGGCTCACGGTCTCGCCGGCGCTCCTGAAGGCCGCCGCGCGGGTGAAGGACGCGGAGCTCGTGCCCGAGCCGGTCCCGGACGGCGATCGCTTCGCCGTGCTCTGGCGGCGGCAGAGCAGGAAGGCGGTGAGCCGCCCGCTGGAGCAGGAGGCGCCGGCCATCCGCCGGATCCTCGCGCACGGCAAGGTGGAAGCGCGGGTGAAGAAGCTCCTCGAGCGCCTGCGCGCGAAGGACGTCTCGGGCCACGCGCCCGAGCTCGTCGACCTCATCGACGTCACCTCGACGGGCGATCTGCAGCCGCTCAGGCGCCCGGGCACCCTCGCGAGCAGCCGGCGCCCGGGCGCGCCCCCGCCGTCGCCCGTGCCGCGCCACGACCTGCGTTGACGCGCCGCCGCGGGCGCGCGTCAGCTGACGGCGAGGACGAGCGCGACGGCGGCGAGGCCCGAGGCGACGGTGAGCGCGAGCGCGGCCACGCTCCCGGCGCGCCGGGCGCGCTCCGCGGCCTCGGGGCGGAGCGCATAGACCCCCTGGAGCAGCGCCGTGGAGGCCTTGCCCGGCACACGGAGCGACGCCGAGAGGACCTGCCCGGCGCCCTGCACGCCGCTCGTGACGAGCATGACCAGCGCGCCGAGCGGGCCGGCCATGAGATCCCAGCCGCACGCGTAGAGCCCGAAGCGGAGGGCGCGCCGGCGCTCTGGCCGCGCGCCCTGGCGGCGAGCGCCGAGGTCGAGGGCGGCCCCGTGCACGGTGTGGGCGAGCACCATCCACACGGTCAGCCCGGGGACGCCGACAGCGAGGCACTGGAGGGCGCTGTCGCGCGCGGCCGGGTTCCGGGCGAGCTCCAGCGTCAGGCTCGGCAGCGCCAGCGCCGCGACGGGCAGGAGCGCGACGATCATCGCGAGGATCGCGAGCGTCTCCGCCAGCAACGCGAACCGCATGGCCGAAGGGAGCGCGCCGTCGGGCATCATCGCGAAGAAGGTCTCGGCCCCCAGCGTGGTGGCCTTCGACGTGGCCCAGAGCCGCGACCAGACGCTGCCGACGGGGCGCTCCCAGGGGATGATCGCGACGACCCCCGAGCTCCCGTCGCTCGCCGCAGCGCACCCGGCGCAATCGGGCTGGCCGCAGCACGCGCAGAGGACCGCCGCGGGGACATCGAAGACCTCGTCGTCCCGCACGAGGTCCCGGACGAGCTCACGGCGTACGCTGGCAGATTCCTTGGCCATGGCGCACCTCCGAGCAGCGGACCAAAGCTACTCCGATCAAGGGTACGCCGCACGCGCGGGCCTGTCGACCCGAGACGCCCGGGAGCACGTTCCGACCGGATGCCGGACCCGCCGGATGCCCCGCGCCGGACGCACCGGATGCGCGGGGGCGTCGCTTCGTCCTCGGAGATCGGCGCGCGCCTGGAGCAGAGGATTCCACGGCGCGGCGCCGGCGAGCGATCCGTTGGACGGCGCGCTGCGCGCTGCGCGCGGCGCGCGGCGCGATCAGTGCAGCACCTCGTCGCCCCGTCGCGGCTGCCCGGTGGGGAGGTCGTCGAGCCTTCCTCCGAAGAACGCCGCGGTGATCAGCGCGAGGAGCGCGATCGCCCCGGTCGCGTACAGCCCGTAGCCCCACGTGAAGCGGACGGGGCGGAGCAGCGTGCTGGCCGGCGTGAACAGCAGCCGCAGCGCGACGGTGGTGAGGGCGGTCGCCGCGAGGAAGGCGACGGCCACGCGCGCGCCGCGCATCTGGTGGATGGATCTCCGCGTCAAGACGAGGGGGATCATCACGAAGAAGGCGACCGCGGGGGCCCACATCCACCCGAGCCTGCGCGCGAGCCCGAAGCCGCTCAGGTCGCGCAGCTCGGGCGCGGTCTCGTGGACCCACGGCGCGAAGAAGGCCGCGAGGCCGAGGACCGCGAGCGCGAGCAGCGGCCCCCTGCAGCGCCCGGCGTAGGTCCAGGGGAGCGGCTCCCTGTGCGGCGGGAGCGGCTCGTCCGGGTCCTCGTGGAGCGCGTCGTACGAGGGAGGAAGCCTGGAGAGCGCCTCCAGCCGGAGGCCGCAGGCAGGGCACGTCTGTGCCTCGCTCGCCTCGAACAGCTCCCGGCAGAAGGGGCACGCGCGGAGCGCGGTCATCGAGGCGGGAGGATAGCGCAAGCGCAGGGCGGTCACCGCGCGTCCGGGGTCGCATCCCCGGGGCCGGGAGCCGCATTCCGGGGTTCCACCGCGGCGGAGCTTGGCTCATAGTTCCACCCCATGGGCAAGCGGGATCGGCTCCCGGACGATGAGATCGCCGGGTTCATCGCGGCTCACCCGGGCTGGGCGCGAGCGGGCGAGCGGATTGAGCGGAGCTACGCGTTCCCGGATTACGGGGCCGCGGTCGGCTTCGTGATGCGGGTCGCGCTCCTGGCCGAGCGGCGCGATCATCACCCGGACGTCGCGCTGTCGTGGGGCAAGGTGCGGGTCGCGTGGTCCACGCATGACGCCGGCGGTCTGACGGCGCTCGATCTCGAGCTGGCCGAGCTGACCGACCGCCTCAACCCGGCCTGACGTCGCGCGTGGGCAAGGTGCGTGGGATGCTCCCGAGCGAGCTGTTGCGGCGCCTGGATCTGGGGCTGGACGGGGATCTGCCGCACCTCGAGGAGGCGCTGACCCATCCGAGCTTCTCGAACGAGCAGCGAGGCAGCCGGCGCGTGGACAACCAGCGCCTGGAGTTCCTGGGCGACGCCGTGCTCGGCCTCTGCGTCACGGAGCTGCTGATGGAGCGCTTCCCGGGGGCGCGGGAGGGCGAGCTCTCGATGATGCGCTCGGCGCTGGTCAACACGGACGCGCTCGCGGCGTGGGCGCGCGGGATCGAGCTCGGCGCCGCGCTGCGGGTCGGGCGCGGGGCCGAGGTCGCCGGGGAGCGCGACCAGACGAACGTGCTCGCCGACGCCGCCGAGGCGCTCGTCGCGGCCCTGTACCTCGATCGCGGCTTCGAGAGCGCGCGCGCGCTGAGCCGGAAGATCGTCGCGAGCCCGCTCGAGAAGCTCGCGAGCGGCAGCTCGCTCGGGCGCGACGCGAAGAGCGAGCTGCAGGAGCGCGTGCAGGCGCGCGGCGCGGCGTCGCCGCGCTACCGGCTGGTGGGCACGGAGGGGCCGGACCACGATCGCGCGTTCCTCGTCGCCGTCGAGGTCGACGGGGAGGTCATCGGCACCGGCCAGGGCCGATCGAAGAAGCTCGCGGAGCAGGCCGCCGCGCGCGCGGCGCTCGAGGCGCTCGCGGCGGGCGCCGCGCCGGGGCCCGCGCCCGTCTCACCGCCCGAAGGGGCGCTCGCCGAGGCCCTGGGAGGCGCGCCCGAGGGCAGGGAGGCGCCGCCGGAGAGCGGCGGGGCGTCCCCTTCGCGACCCATGAACGACCGAGGACCCAGCCGATGATCCGTCACCTGTTCCTTGCCATCACCTTCGCGCTCAGCGCGCTCTTCATCGCGTTGCCCGCCTGGGCCGGGAGCTACCTCGACCGGGCGAGCCTGCTCCTCGACGAGGCCCGCAGGGAAGGGGACCTGCTCCAGCCGCGGACGCATGACAAGGAGCTCGTCCTGGTGATCCACGCGCTCGCCGAGGCGCGCGCCCGCGTGGCGGCCAGGATGGAGTGTCCTGCCTCTGTCTCCAGGGCGCACCCGCACCTCCTGCTCGTGCTCGAGAACAGCGAGCGCGCAGCCGACGCGGCCGCTCAGGGCAACTTCAAGAAGTTCATGGAACACCTCACCGTGGCGCGAAACGAGGACCGCGCGTTCCGGGCGATCCTCGCCGAGCTCGGGTACACGCTGCCCACGCCGCGCGCGCAGCGCTGAGCGCGGCGCGCACCGGCGCGGCGCGGGCACACGAGCCGCGCCGGTCGGGAGCCGACGCCACGCCGCGCGCGCAGCGCTGAGCGCGGAACACACCGGCGCGATGCGGGCCCGCGATCCGTGCCCGTCGGAAGCGGGGCCACGCCGAAGCGCAGCCCCCTCCGCGGGGACGCCTCAGAACACGGCGCCGAGATCGATCGCGAGGGTCCACTGCTGCCCGAGCCCGGCGAACTTGTTCTCGCCGGCGATCTCGTAGGCCTCGCCCTGGTTCGCGTCCTCGGGCGGTACGACGTCGGTGATGAAGTGCGCGCCGAACTTGACCATCTGGAAGCGCAGCTGGGCGCCGAAGTGGAGCCGGTGGCGCGTCATGCGCACGGCGTCGAACACGACGGTGTTGTTGAAGTCGGCCTGCGAGCCGCCCGAGCACACCGGCTGGCCGTCGTAGGGGACCGGCGCCCCGCCCTGCCCCTCCACGGGGGTCGCCGGCGAGTTCACCCCCCGGAAGTTGCAGTAGCTGACCGCGTCGGTGTTCGGGGTGAGATCGATCAGCCCCGAGTCGCCGAAGATCCGGAGCCACTGGTAGCCGGCGTACGGGGTGACGACCACGGTGCCGGAGATCGGCAGCGGCTTCGACACCTGCGCGTCGATGCCGGCGACCGTCAGCTGGAACTCCTCGGTCCCGGTGACCGTCCGGACGCTGCCGCCCACGGCGACCTCCGGGAAGATGGCGGGGATGCCCTTGCGGAAGCCCTCGAACAGCGCCCAGCGCACGTCGGCGCCCGCGCTGATGAGGTTCGTGTTGGCGAGGAACCCGACCGCGGTGGTCAGCTCGAACCCGAACGGAAAGCCCTTGCGCACCTTCAGCGCGTAGTGCTGCAGGAAGGCGTCCGGGCTCCTGTTCTCGATCGAGAAGTCCTTGGTCGTCGGATCCTGCGGCCCCTGGGTGCCGCGCTTCCAGTAATCCGCGTCGCTGTCAATCTTCGTGAAGTCGGCCTCGAGGCCGATCTCGAACCCGCCGTAGCCGGTGGTCCGCGCCGCGTGCATCGCCGACGGCGCGACCGCGAAGCCGTACTGCGCGATGAGCTTCGCGAACGCGGCGTCGTCGGTCTGGCAGCGCTCGTAGCGCGAGGCGGGGTTGTAGTAGAGGCCCTTGTCCGGCCCCACCAGGCGGCAGCCCGAGTCGCGCACGAGCCGCGCGAGGGCTGGATCCATGGTGTCCGCGGTCGCCACCGAGGACGACACAACACCTGCAAGGGCAATGGCCGAGGCGATCCAGCACGATGCACGCATACCGAGCGAGTCTCCGAGGCGGGAGGCTACGTGTCCGCTCGCACAGCCGTCAAGCGAACAGAGGCACCTCGTCGCTTTCCGATCACGTTTTGCGTCGCCCCACGTGGGCTGGCTGCCTCCTCCGGGGCCGCGCCGGCCAGGTCGCGGCCGGCGCCGGATGCACGATCGGCGCGCTCGGGGGTTGCGGCGCGCGGGCGCGTCGCGGAAAGAGAGGCCGTGCTCAAGGACGGTCGCCCCCGGCTCCGCGCGGCGCCGCTCGATCCGCCGTTCCGGATCGTGCTCGTCGAGCCGGAGATCCCGCAGAACACAGGCAACATCGCGCGGCTCGCGGCTGCGACGCAGAGCCCACTGCACCTGCTCGGCAGGCTGGGGTTCCGCATCGACGAGCGGAGCGTCCGCCGCGCGGGGCTCGACTACTGGCACCTGGTCTCGCTCGAGCAGCACCTCAACCTCGCCCATTTCCAGAACCGGCACCCGGACGCGCGGCTGCGCCTGTTCAGCGCGCAGGCGACGCGGAGCTACCTCGACGCCGACTTCCGGCCGGGCGACGCCCTGGTGTTCGGCAAGGAGAGCGTGGGCCTCGACCCCGAGCTCCTCGCCCGCATGCCGGACGACGTCTTCGGGATCCCCACGCTGGGCGCCGTGCGCTCTCTCAACCTCGCGAACGCGGTGTCGATCGTCCTGTACGAGGCGCTCCGTCAGGCGGGCGCGCTCGCGGGCGCAGCGCCCGGATGAGGGGGCGAGGCGGCGATGTGCGGCGGATGAGGCGCGCGGGACGGGTGCGCGCGGTGGACGCCGGCGACGAGGCGTTCTAAGGGGAGGCGGTCATGGCGGTGCACCGGCAGGGCTCGCGACGCAGCGATCGACGGGCCGCCTCGCGTCTGCGCGGGGTCGGCGTCGCGATCGCGCTCTCGCTCGCCGCGCTGGCCTCCGCCGGGTGCAGCAGGCGGCCCCCGAACGGCACGCCTGACGGCGCCGTGCGGGAGCTGATCGCGCGCCTGCGCCAGCTGCACGGCGATCCGGCCGACGCCAAGGCGGCCTTCGAGCTCCTGTCCCGGCGCGCCCGGGACAACCTGGCGACGCGCGCGCAGCGCTACAGCGCGGCGACCGGGAAGGCGATCGCTCCCGAAGCGATGATCACGCCGTCGCGCTTCCTCCTGCGGTTCGAGCCGCAGCGCTACGTCGCCCAGATCGCCGGCGCGCACGCGCTGGTCGACGTCGCCGGCCTGCTCCCGGGCGAGCGCGCCCAGGTGCCGTGTGTGTACGAGGATGCAGGCTGGCGCGTCGACCTGGCGCTGCCTCCGCTCCCCCCCGAGCAGAAGCGGCCCGGCAGCGATCTCTGAGCGAGGGCGGCCCGGCGGCGATCGCCGAGCGAGGGCAGCGCCCGCCCCGCCGGGCAGCCGCGATCGAGCGTTCGCCGCCCTGGGTCGCCGTGCCTCCCGCCTGGCAACTCGGACCCACAAAAGCCCGGAGGCCGGCAATGCCGGCCTCCATCGGCAGCGGCCGCAGGGCCGCTAACCATGAGGGTTCGCCTCAGTTGGCGAGAAAGATCGCTTCGATTTCGGTCTTCACCTGCTCTTCCGTCTGGCCCCGGGCGATCGCGATCTCCTTGACGATCAGCGTCCGGGCCGTGTCGAGCATGCGGCGCTCACCGAACGAGAGTTGCTTGTCCGTCTTCAGGCGGTAGAGGTCGCGGAGCACCTCCGCGACGTCGTAGATCGAGCCCGTCTTGATCTTGTCCATGAAGCCGCGGTAGCGGCGGTTCCAGGTCTGGTTGTCGAACGCGATGGTGCGCTCGCGGAGAATATCGAAGATTTCCCGGATTTCCTGCTCTGAGATGACCTGGCGAAGGCCGACCGCGCTCGCATTGCTCACTGGAACCATGATCTTTCGATCCGTGTCCAAGATGCGGAGAACATAGAACCGCTGGCGATTACCCGCGATATCCTTCTCCTCGATGTTGACCACCTCGGCCACGCCCTGGGCCGGGTAGACGGCTTTGTCGCCCACCTTGAACTGGATCTCCGAACGAGCCTGCATATCGTCTCCTTTGCCTTCCACCCCGCCGTCTCTTTATTTTTTTCGTCTGCTCCCCGAGATCCTCCTCGGGGAGCGTCCGTTGAACATGCGGTTGAACCTGGACCCGCAGAACCAACACACACCGTCGCGCATTCCGAGAAAAACGCCGAGATCGCCGCTCGAGAACGCTGCTCGAGAGGCAAGCGCGCGAGCACCACCGCCGTGACCCTCGAGAGGTCGGTGCTCCGGCGTGCAAAGCAGAATCCTGGTCAGCGGCGGAAGAAGCGGACGGTTCCGGGCGGAAGGGACTGAGGTTGGGGGAACGGCCCCCTCGAAAAAGGGCCGGTTTGCGCCAGGCGCGCGCACTCTAGTGATCCGGCGCAGATACGTCAACAAAATTCCCCGTAGCTGACCCATCGTGGGATTATCATTGCGTTTTTCTTCTCGAGATCGGGCGGGGTCACAGTGTGTGCCAGTGGAGGCATCCGCCTAGGCGCGCGCCGGCTCGCCCCCCTAGCTTAGGGCAGAGCGGGCGTCTCCGGGAGAGGTGGCGGACCTGACCTGGGTGGGATGGCTCAAATATGTGGTCGAGCCAACGGGGTGTGGGCGGATTGCCGGGGAGAAATCCGTCCGACCTTCAGCGGGTGGGGAGGCTCAAGGGAGGCAGAGCCGTTCGGCCAGCCCCCAGCGGACGCCGCGATCGGAGGCGACGAGATCGACGGAGCTTCCGGATATCCTGGTGACCCAGGCGAGGATCTCCTCGATGAGCACGCTGCCGGCCACGATCACGTCGGCGCGCGCTGGATCCAGGGCGCGAAGCTGCCGGCGGGCGGCGAGCGGCATCGACGCGAGCCGGGACGTGAGGGCGACGATCTCCGTCCGGGATATCCTGGCGCCGTGCACGCGGGCGCCGTCGTACGGGACCACGTCGCGCACGATCGCAGCGAGGGTGGTCACCGTCCCCGCGACGCCGACCAGGGTGGGCGCGGCGGCCAGGCGCTCCGCTGGAAACATGGCCAGCGCGGCCCGGGCGTCCGCGCGCACGGCCTCGATCTCGGCCTCGGCCGGCGGGTCCGAGCGGATGTGACGCTCGGTCAGGCGGACGCTGCCCACGTCGAGGCTCGCCGACTGCACCACCGCGCCGTCGGCTCCGCCGACGATGATCTCGGTGCTCCCGCCGCCCACGTCGAACACGACCCTGGGCCCCTGGGCCGGCGCATCGAGCCCCGTCAGCGCGCCGGCGAACGTGAGCTCCGCCTCCTCCCGCCCGGAGATGACGCGCGGCGCGGCGCCGATGAGCTCGCTGGCGCGGGCGATGAACGCCTCGCCGCCGGCGGCGTCGCGCATCGCGCTGGTCCCGACGGCATCCACGCGCTGGGCCCCCAGGGTCCGGAGCTCCTCGCCGTAGCGGGCGAGGCAGGCGAGCGTGCGCTCCACGGCCTCGGGCGCGAGCGCGCGCGCCGCGTCGACCCCCTGGCCGAGCCGGGTGATCGTGGCGCGCTCGACGAGCGCGACGAGGTCGCCCCCGCGGCGCTCGGCGATGAGCAGGAGGACCGAGTTCGTCCCGATGTCGATGGCCGCGACGCGCATCCGCCTGGACCTACTGGGTGAGCGTCTTCAGGTCGAGCATCTCCTCGACGTTCGGCAGCACCACGAGCTCGCAACGGCGGTTCGCCTGCTTGTTCTCGGGGGTGTCGTTGGGCTTCACCGGGTCGGTGTCGCCGTAGCCGGAGGCGCTCCACCGCTCCGGCTTGAGGCCGCCGCCGCCCTTGTCCTCGGGCTGGAGCAGGAAGGCGAGCACCTCGCGGGCGCGCATGACGCTGAGCCCCCAGTTGTCCTTGAAGCGACCGCCGGCGAGCGGGGTGTTGTCCGTGTGCCCGGCGACCTGGAACGAGCGCGCCGACAGCCCGGCATCGTTGCGGATGACCTCGGCCACCTTGAGCAGGATGTCCTGGCCGTCCTTCTTCAGCGTCTCCCGGCCCGAGTCGAAGAGGACGTCGCCGGGCAGCTGGATGACCATCCGGTTGTTGCGGACGGTCACGTTCAGCCCGAGCTTCGTGAGCGCCTGGAGCTTCTCCCGCA
Organism: Sorangium sp. So ce1036; assembly: GCF_051369805.1. Lineage (NCBI taxonomy): Bacteria > Pseudomonadati > Myxococcota > Polyangiales > Polyangiaceae > Sorangium > Sorangium sp. So ce1036. Next base: position 7,691,142 of record NZ_JBBMOX010000001.1, on the reverse strand, counting down.
GGACCTCGAAGCGCTTCTTGATGTCCTCGAGCTGCTGGGCGCGGCGGCGGAAGTCGTCGAGCGCGCGGGCCTGCTGCTCGAGGTTCGCGTTCAGGTTGGAGATGTCGACGCCGGCGGCCTTGAGCTGGGACTTGAGCTGCTCGATCCTGGCCGCGGCCTCGTCGAGCTCGCCCTTCGCCTTCTTGTTCTGCGCCTGCTCGGCGCTCAGCTGGGTCTTCAGGCCCTCGATCTCGCGGATCTTCGCCTGCATCTCCTCTTCCGAGTAGCCGCATCCGGACGCTCCCGAGCCGGCAAGGAGCGTTGCGCCCAGCAGCAACCACGACGTCGAGCGACGAACCAACATACCTTTCCTCCTAGAGCGGCGCGGAGCTCAGGCCCATGAGCAGCGAGCTCGGCGCGGGCGGCGCGACGGTAGCGAGGCGAATGGCGCCGCACAAGGCTCTCTAGAGCCTGCGCAACGCGGGTGCTCCGTGCGACCATGAGTCGTCCAGCGCTCTTCGCGGCGCCGGACAGGCGCGCGATCGCCGGGGAGGAGCGGCGCGCGACAAGACAGAGCCTCGATTGATTGTCAACAAAAATCGACCGTTTCTGGCGCCTGGTGGATTTCACCATGGCCTGATCCGGCGTTTACCCTCGCAACGCTTGCAGACCAGTTTGCCTGGAACACACGGGATACATCAGTTTAGGCCCTGCAAGATTTTCCTTGACCGTCACCATGCGTGGCAATATACGTCGTGCAACATCTGTTGCCTCGGTCAGGAAATTGTATCGGCGAGGACGTTCGGCGATGCCCGGGTGCCGGGGCGAATGCAGGAGGATTTCCAATGGCTGCTAAGAAGACCGCGAAGAAGCCTGCGAAGAAGGTGACGAAGTCGGCCAAGAAGCCCGCCGCCGCGAAGGCCGGGAAGGTCGCGAAGAAGCCGGCGCGGAAGGCAGCGAAGAAGGCCGCCCCGAAGCGCGCCGTCGCCAAGAAGACCCCGAAGCGCGCCGCCGCCAAGAAGCCCGCCAAGAAGGTCGCGAAGAAGCCGGCGCGCAAGGCCGCAGGCAAGAGGGCGGCTGCGCCGAAGAAGGCGGCCGCGACCCGCGGACGTGCGGCTGCCAAGCGCGCGCCGGCCAAGGCCGCGAGCACCCGCGGCGCGCGCAAGAGCACGCCAGCACCCGCCCCCGTGAGCGTCGCGCCGTCCGACGAGTCGGAATAAGGCGCTCCAGGCGCGCCTCGCACCTCCTGGTGGATCGAGGCGCTGCGAGCGGACCCACCGACCGCGACGAGACGGGTGGGTCCACAGGGGCGCTCGGGGGGTGAAGAACGCCGGAGAGACGGCGCTGGACACAGCGCTGGAGTAGCGCACGCGAGCAGGTGAAGACGTCCCTGCGGCGGCGCCGCCGCGGTATGGCGGGGGCTGCGGGCGCTGGCGATGAGGCGAGGCTCGTCTCCGCGTTGACGGCGGGCTCGTCTCCGCGCTGACGGCGCGGCACCGGCAGGGGAGCGCGCGGCCTCCAGCGGCGTTTCCCCGGGAACGGCGGCGAGCCTTGCTCCCGGCGGCGGTGCGTCGCTCAGGTGCGCTCGCCGAGGTAGAGCCGGAGGGCGCGCGCGGCGCCCTTGCGATCGAACGGGACGCCGACGAGGTCCTCGCGCTTCGAGATCTGCTCGAAGAGCTTCATCAGGAACTCGTGGAACGCCTCGCACTCGCGGATGGCGGCGTCGAGCCGCTGCGGATCGAGCAGATCGCTGTCCTCGAGCGCCGTCATCGCCGCGATGAACGCGTCGACGCGCGGGTAGTCGCCCACCCGGAGCAGCGGATAGCCCATCGCCTTGAAATACGAGAGGAACTCGCGAACGAACGCGAAGCTCGCGATGCCCGTCCATCGATCGGGCGCGGGGCCCGTCTGGCGCGCCTTGCTGGCGAACGCGCGCGCGATCTGGGCGAACATCCACACGTCGCGCCGGAGGCGATCGCTCGTCGCGCGCCGCGCTGCCTGATCATCGAAGACGCGCCCCTCCTCGAGCTTCGCGCCGAGCGCGCGGCCGAGGAACAGGATCGCGTTCTGCAGCGCGGGGCGCAGGCCGTGCGAGGCGGCGCGGAGGCGGACGCGGTACTCGGACTCGCTCACGAGCGCGTCGGCGGGCGGGAGATCGTGCTCGAAGGCGCGGCGCATCTCGAGCCGCAGGTTCGCGGAGAGCCCGGTCAGCGCGGCCTTCGTGGCGAGGAGGCGGTGCCCCTCGGCGGCGAGCTCGTCATGGCGCGCGACGATGTCGCTCGCGGCCACGCGCATGAGATCGCGTTCGAAGCTGTCGGCGAGCAGCGAGCCGGCGCGGCGCCGGAGGTAGTTCGAGAGCGCGCGGGCGTCGCTGCGCAGGACCGCGAGCACCAGGTAGCCGCGCCCGGCGACGTGGCGATCCGAGTGATCGATGGCGATCGCGTCGAGCAGCCGGAGGTACCGGAGCATCCTGAACAGCGCGAGGAACGTGAGCGCCACGAGGCGGTGCGCTTGCTCGCCGGGCACGCGCTGGATCAGCTCGAGGACCTGCGTCGACGCGATGCGATCGAACTCCGGGCGGAACTCGAGCGCGTGGAGCGGGTTGAAGAACGCGCTCTGGGCGATCTCTCGCATCGCCGTCGCGAGGTGGGCGTAGAAGAGCCTGAAGTTGACCCGCGGGAGCCGGAGCAGCCCGCCCGCGACCTCGATGAGGTTCGTGAACCCGTGCCTCAGCACGAAGAGGCTCGACTCCGGCGACTCCTGCGCCATCGTCGCGTGCAGGAGGCGCGTGCGCGCGGTGTCCTCCGGGAGCACCGTCTCCAGGTACCGCTGGAAGACGAAGGCGCGATCGCGATCGCCGAGCATGGTGCGCGTGAGCTGCACCACGCGCGCCATGCCGTCGCGGGCGTGCTGGAGGTGCTCGTGGAAGTCGTGGCTCACGATCGTCTGGCGTCGCCCGGCGCCGGGGTGGTTCCTCGGGTTCGCGAAGCAGGCGACGCCCTTCAGGAGGATCTCGAGCTCGAAGAGCGTCTCCTCCTTCTTGTCGGCCGCGAGGCGCGCGAACCACGCCTCGCGGGCTTGCTGCTGCTCCCGCCTCAGGCCGCGCGTGTCACGGAGCAGCTCGGCATAGGCGTTGCGGCCGGGGTGGCCCGAGCCGCGCAGGATCCCCGAAGCATCGCTCGACACAGACGTGCTCCTCGCCGGCGACGCGCGGCTAGTTGCGTCGCTTGAAATCGAAGGGGTAGGTCAGGACCGTCTCCTTGCCGCTCGGCGAGCGCGCCCAGGGGATCGACGCCGCGAGATCCGCCATGCAGGACTCCACCTGGGGCGCGGTCACGTCGCTCTTGTCGCGCACGATGATCGCCTCCTCGACGGCCCCGTCGGGCTTCAGCTTGAGCTGCCAGGTGATCTTGCCCTGCGCGCCCGGATGCTTGCGGGCGTAGAGATCGAAGCAGCACCGGAAGGCGTCGCGCTTCGCCTTGATCGTGTCGACGAGCGGCTGCAAGCGATCACTCGAGCCCGCGTCGGCGGACGTCATGGCGTTGTTCATCACGACCCCGCCGTCCGGCGGCTCGTTCGTGATCTCGGAGGCGAGCTCCTTGCAATCCTCGACCGTCTCGGCCTTCCGACGGGGCGCCGGCCTGTCCGGCAGCACCGGCGCGGCGGCGGCCCCGCCGGAGGCGACCGGGGGCTCGGCGCCGGGATCCGTGGCCGGCGGCGGGGCGGGAGAGCCGAGCGGCGTGCTGTCGGGCGGCGAGGGCGGCGTGGTGCCGCTCGAGCAGGCCGCGAACAGGGCAGCGGCGAGGAGGACTCCGGTGAACACGGCGCTGGCGGCGGCGCAGGGACGCATGGCGCGCATACTAAACGGTCCGGCCGAGCGGAGGCGAGGCGCCTCGTGTTTTTCTCCTCGCCACGCCGACTCCTCTGCACCGAGGACGGGGGAGCGCCGTCGCGTACTGCGACGCGGAGGGGCGCGTCGCCGCGGTCCCGCGAGCGCTCGCCCCACGCCCCGGCTCCCGGGAGGGAGCCGCGCCGCCCCCGGGAGGGAGCCGCGCCGCCCCCGGGAGGGGAGCCGCGCCGCCCCCGGGAGGGGGGCCGCGCCGCGAGGCGCCCTGCGATGGCGGGCGTCAGCCGGTCTTGAGGAAGGGGTCCCACTCGTCGAACGGATGCGGCAAGCCGAGCAGGATCTGCATGGTCGACGACCACCGCGGCGGGAGCGGCTGGCGGATGAGCCGCATGCTGGCCTCGTCGGGCGTGCGCCAGCCCTTGCGGAGGTTGCACGTGCGGCACGCGGTCACGAGGTTCTCCCAGGAGTCCTCGCCGCCGCGCGAGCGCGGGAGCACGTGGTCGATGTTGAGATCCCGGAGGGGCGGGCGGCGCGCACAGTACTGGCACTGGTGCGCGTCGCGGAGCATCACGTTCTTCCGCGTGAGCCGGATCGTCGGGCGCCGCATGCGATCGTAGCGCCGGAGATGGAGGACGCGCGGCACGCGGAGCGAGCCGCCGACCACGGGGAGACCGTCGTCCTTCTCCCGGACCGGCAAGCACCGCCAGGCCGAGAAATCGTGGAGATCGCCGGCCTCGTCGATGGCGAGGGCCGCGCCGCCGAAGAGCAGCAGGAAGGCGCGCCGCGCCGTCGTGATCTGCACTGGCTGGAAGAAGCGGTTCACCACGAGGACCGGAAGATCGAGCGGCTCGGTCTTCCGCTCGCGGCGGAACCCCTGAAACCCGTCGCCGAGATCGGGCTCTCCATGAGGAGAGCCCCCCGGGACTTTCGCTTCCCCGTTCGGCACGTGGGGAGTGTAGCAACGAAATCCCCGGTGAACATCCGGGCCGCGGCCCCGGTGCCCGGACGGCGCGGGCCGGGGGACGGCCGCCCCCGGCGCCGCGCGGCGGATCGCTTTCAGTCGGGCGCCGGTTTCGCTAAGACGCGTCCATGCTGAAGGACTGGCGTCTCCCGAGTCGAGCCGCCGCGGGGGGGAAGCAGCACGGATGACAGAGCAGCGCGAAGGAGCGGAGCCGGAGCGGACGACCGGCGCGGAACCACCCTCCGGCTCGCCGTGGGACGAGCCGATCGCGCGCGCGCCGCTCGTGTTCCTCGACCTCGAGATGACCGGCCTCCGCCCGGAGAGCGACCGCGTGATCGAGGTCTGCGCCGAGCGGATGCGGGGGGACGCGCTCGAGGACGCGGTCACCTCGCTCGTCCGGCCCGAGCCCGGCGTGTTCGGCAACGCGCACGTGCACGGCATCGATCCGCAGGCGCTCGCGGGCGCGCCCACGTTCCCCGAGCTCTGCGATCGCATCGAGCAGGTGATGGAGGGCGCCGTGCTCGTCGCCCACGCGGCCGCGTGGGACGTGGCGTTCCTCGAGGCGGAGCTCGCGAGGGCGGGCAAGGCGAAGCGCGTCCCGTACTACCTCGACACGCTCGTCCTCTCGCGCCGGGCCTTCGCCCTGCCGAGCCACAGCCTCGCCTCCCTCTGCCGGGAGCTCGGCGTGCACCGCGAGCGGGCCCACCGCGCCGAGGACGACGTCCACGCCCTGCGCGCCGTCTTCCGCAAGATCGTGGAGGTCCTCGCCCCGCGCACGCCGCGCGACCTGTGGCACGTCCGGATCGGCGAGCGCCACGCGCGGCCGGCGCTGGTGGCGGCCGCGGTGCGCGCCGCCGAGCATGCCGCGACCGTGCGCATGCGGTACCGGCCGGCGCGCCGGGGGCCGGAGGAGCTCGTGGTGTGCGTGACGGGGGTGCGAACGGACCTCGACCCACCCCGGGTTCTCGGCTATCTGCTGCCGTCGCGCAGCCGCCGCGAGCTCCGGGCCGATCGCATCCTGGCGATCGAGCCGATCTCGCCGGGAGAGCCCGGGCCGGACGGCACGGCGGCGCGGAGGGCCTGAGATCCACGTGCGAATCCATTCGAATCGAACCGCGCTGACGAGCCGCTCGCTCACCGTCCGCCTCGGCGGCCTGCTGGCCGCGACCCTCCTCACCGCCTCGTGCTCGACGCTGCCCGGCGCCGAGTCCGCCCGCCCGCCGACGGCGGAGAAGTGGCTCGCCCGCGCCCGGCACGAGTTCCAGTCCGCCGACGTGGACAACGCGCGGGACGCGGTCGCGAAGGCGCTGGCGATCGTCCCGTCCGACACCGAGGCCCGCCTGCTCGCGGGGCGCATCGCGCTGGCGAGGCTCGACTACGCCGAGGCCCTGCGCCTCCTCAAGGGCGTCTCCGGCTCCGAGGCCGCCGGGCTCCGCGGCCGCGCGCTCTGGTACAAGGGCGACCTCGACGCCGCCGCCGACGAGCTCGAGGCGATGCTCGACGATCCGGACGTGGTCGACGACTGGGCGAAGTCGATCGCCAAGCTGGCGCGGCGCGGCGCGGGGCGCGCGCCGTTCACCCTCTCGGGCGCGCTGCTCGCGGCGATCGAGATGCCCCACGTCAACCCGGCCGCGCCGTTCTTCGTCGTGCCGGTCGAGATCGACGGCGAGTCGGCGCTCGCGATGGTGTCGACGGGCACGGGCGAGGTGGTCCTCGACAGCAGCACGCGCAAGGAGCCGAGCTGGATCTCCCTCCGCTTCGACAAGAGGCTCGAGATCAACGACGTCCCGGCGCTCACGCAGGATCTCTCGGGCATCTCGAAGCAGATGGGCGCGCCGATCAAGGCGCTGCTCGGGGTGAACCTGCTCCGGCACCTCAACGCGACGATCGACTACGGCGGCCGGCAGTTCGTGGTGCGCAGCTTCTCGCCGCCGGCGCCGCCCGACGCGACGCGCGTCGACGTCGCCTTCATCAAGGGCGGCGGCATGGTGCTGCGGAGCAGCCTCGGGCCCGACAAGTCGGTGCAGGGCCCGCTGCTCGTCGACACGTCGATGACGTTCCCGATCGCGCTCGACAAGGAGGGCTGGAAGAAGGCCGGCTCCGAGGTCGACGCGCTGAAGCCGGTCCCGGAGGACCCCGAGCAGCGGCTGAAGCAGGGCGTCGTGCCGGTGCTGCGGCTCGGCGCGCTGGAGATCCCCAGGGTCCCGGGCGTGTACGGCGCGCCGCTCAACGCGGTCGAGAAGCAGCTCCAGCTCGATCTGGACGGCGTCATCGGCGCCGGGCTGCTCGCCTACTTCCGCATCACCTTCGGCGACGGCGGTCGGCTCATGTGGCTCGAGGACGACACCGCCGTCAACAAGCTGCTCCGTGGCAGCGAGCCGGCGCCGGCCGACGAAGGGCAGGCGCCCGCCGCGCCGCCGGACCAGCCCGGCCCCGCGGGCGAGGCCGGCGCACCCGCGCCCAAGGCGCAGCCGCCCGCCGCGCCACCGCCGCCCGCGGCCGCTCCCAAACGCACGCCGGACCGGTGACGCCATGTCCAAGGAACTTCTGGCGGTCTACGCAGGGAGCTTCGACCCCATCACCTTCGGCCACCTCGACCTGATCCAGCGGGCGTCGACGCTGTTCGATCAGGTGATCATCGCCGTCGGCCGGCATCCCACGAAGAGCCCGCTCTTCTCGTACTCGGAGCGGCTGGAGCTCCTGCGAAAGACCACGAGCGAGGTGCCGAACGCGCGGATCGACTCGTTCGAGGGGTTGCTCATCCAGTACTGCCAGCGGGTGGGCGCGCGCGTGATCGTGCGCGGGCTGCGCGCGGCGACGGACTTCGAGTACGAGCTGCAGATCGCCCACGCAAACGCGGACATGAACCCCGGCATCGACACCGTGTTCCTGCCGACCCGCACCCACTACGGCTTCGTCTCGGCGTCGCTCGTGCGCGAGATCGCGAGCCACGGCGGCGACGTCAGCCATTACGCGCCCGCCGCGGTCTGCGACGCCCTCCGGGCGAAGTTCGGCGCCGCTGCGAAGCCCTGAGCGCGCGCGCTCAGTAGGTCCCGAACGGGGTCGGCATCAGCAGCAGCACGAAGAGGATCAACGTCACCACCGCGATCGCCCTGCGCGCCGGCGACAGCGCGCCGGGCTCCGTGGGAGGGTGCTCCCGTCCGCCCACGCGCAGCATCACGTAGACGACGCCGAACCACATCAGCCACGGCATCCCGTTCGCGATCGCCGCGCCGAGCGCGTCGGGGACCCCCTCCGCGCGGAAGCGCGGCGTGAAGTAGGCGACGTTGCCGAGGAACAGCGCCAGCATCAAGAGGTGCGCGGCGCGGCCGTAGCGGTCCTGCCTCTTGCCGAACAGCGCGTAGGCGACGTGCCCTCCGTCGAGCTGGCCGACCGGGAACAGGTTGAACGCCGTGATGAGCAGCCCGGCCCACCCCGCCATCGCGGTGGGGCCGAGGAAGACGTCGTGGCTCTCCGGGATCGGGCCGACGGCGAGCCACCTCAGCAGGAGGTAGAGCAGGCTCCTGCCCTCCTGCAGCGCGGGCCCCGAGGTCGCGTGCACCTCCGAGCGCGCGAGGCCCACGAGGAGGACCGGGATCGCCACGACGAGGCCGGCCAGCGGCCCGGAGGCGCCGATGTCGAGCAGCGCGTTGCGCGACTTGATCGTGCCCTTCATCGAGATCACCGCGCCCATGGTGCCCAGCGGGCTCACGACCGGGAGCGGGATGAAGTAGGGGAGGGACGCCTCGACCCCGTGCGCGCGCGCCGCGAAATAGTGCCCGAACTCGTGCGCCAGCAGGATCGACAGGAACGGCACCGCGAACGGCCACGCCTGCGGGAGCGCCTTCACCAGGGAGAGCAGGCTGTCGTCCTCCGGCGTGATCGGAGCCCAGAGGGTGCCCGCGACGAACACCGAGACGACCGTCAAGGCGAACAGGGCGAGGTTCTTCTTCCAGCGGAGCGGCGCCGGCCGCGGGGGGGCCGCGGCGCTCGGCCCTGCGGAGATCGTGGCCGCGGGAGCGCGCTCGGCCTCGATGTCGAGCGCGCTCGAGGCTGTGAATCGACGATCGTCGGTCATGCGGCGCTTAGCGTGGCCGCCTCCACGCCGACGCTCAAGCGGCCCGAGCGCTCCTCGACGCGAGGACGCGAGCGCGCGGCGCGTGACTTCGGCTGTGAGCGTAGTCACCTTCGTCCCCGTTGCTCCATGAATCGGCCTGCGCCGACGTGGCGCCGCGCTGGCCGGCGCTCGTCCTCGGAGCGTGCCCGCCCGCCGCGGCTGTCCGGCGGCGCGATCCCTCTGCACGGCGCCTGCCGGCCGGCGCGCTGCCCTGCGCCTCCGCTGCGCGCCTTTGCCCTGGCCCGGCGCGACTGCGCTACGCTCGTCTCATGCCTCCTGCTCGCGTCGCCGCCGAAGCGCTCGTGGGCAAGCTCCTCTGCAACAAGTACCGCGTCGTGCAGCTCCTGGGCAGCGGCGGCGTCGGTCACGTCTACCTCGCGGAGCGCCTCGAGAGGCCCCACGAGGCCGCGGCAGCGCGCGTCGCTGTCAAGGTCCTCCGCGCGGAGCTCCGCGACGATCCGTTGCTCGTCGCGCGGTTCGAGCGGGAGGCCGCCGCCGCGTCGCGCGTCCGTCATCCGAACGTCCTCCGCGTCGAGGCGCTCGAGCGCGCCGGCGATACGCCGTGCTTCGCGATGGAGCTGCTCGTCGGCCTCGATCTCGCCGACACGCTGACCTTCGCCCGCTCGCTCGCCCCCTCGCGCGCGGTCCGGATCGCCGCCGACGCCGCCGCGGGCCTCGAGGCCGCGCACCGCGCCGGCGTGCTCCACCGCGACGTGAAGCCAGAGAACCTGTTCCTCGTGCACGCCGCCGACGGGCGCGAGATCGTCAAGCTGCTCGACTTCGGGTTCTCCTTCACCCAGGGCCAGGGCGAGGGCGCGCTGCTCCCCCGCGTCGTCGGGACCCCGGAGTACATGGCGCCCGAGCAGGCGCAGGGCGCCCCGGCGGGCCCCGCCGCCGACGTCTACTCCCTGGGCATCGTGCTCTACGAGATGCTCGTGGGCCGTGTCCCTTTCCAGGGCCCGTACCCGGCCATCGCGGAGAAGCACGGGCGCGAGCCGCCGCCGCCGATGCACCGGCTGCACCCGGGGCTCCTGGTGTCCCGCGAACTCGACGCCGTGGTGCGCAAGGCGCTCGTGAAGGACCCCCGCAGCCGGTTCGCCTCGATGGCGGAGCTGCGGCAGGCGCTGCTCGCGACGCCGGAGGTGAGCGCCGGGGCGCCGCCCTCCGGCCCGCCGGACGCCGCGGCGAGGACGCTCCCCGGCGCGGAGCCCTGGGGAACCAAGCCGTGACGCTCGCCCGCTCCGCCCGCTCCGGCGACTTCCGTGTCCCCCCCTTTCCGTGTCCCCCCCCTTTCCGAGCCCCCCCTGCGGCTCGGCTTTGCTCCCACGGCGAAGCCCTGCTAGACGGCCGTTAGCCTCTCTTGTTCCGGGCGACAGCCGGATCAGCCCGTCAGGCCGAACCAGGTCGCGGCGAGCGCTCCGGCGCGGTTCGGAGGTCCGCGGGCGCGGGCCTCGTTTGCGCGGGTCGGCTCTCCAGCGGGTGCTGGGGTCCAGCATCGCGCGCCAGTCGCCCTCCACTCCCTCCAGGCTCTGCCTGGCCGCTTTCTCGGTTGCTGATTATGGGTCGTGCGACCCCATCTCCTGATCACGGCACATCGGCGCTCCAAGACGCCGAACACCCGCTCTACGAGGGCCGCAGCGCCTCCGGGGTCCACCCGGCGACCGGGGTCGAGCTCACCCCGACGGACGCCGGCGCTCGCGGCGACGATCCGTTCCGCGTCGAGCTCGTCGACGAAGACATCCCCACCCCGCGCCGCTACCAGGTCGTCTTCGACGAGGCGCGGATCGATCCCGACGTCCAGAAAGTCGTGCGGCGCCTCGTTCGCCACGGTTACCAGGCGTATCTGGTGGGCGGATGTGTGCGGGACCTCCTGCTCGATCGGCGCCCGAAGGACTTCGACGTCGCCACCAGCGCACGGCCGGAGGAGGTCCGCGAGCTGTTCCGCAACTCGCGGATCATCGGCCGGCGATTCCGTCTGGTTCACGTCCTCTTCCAGGGCGGGAAGGTCATCGAGGTGGCGACGTTCCGTCGCAACCCCAAGGAGGACGCCGACGACGGCAGCGAGCTGCTCATCCGGAGCGACAACGCGTTCGGCGCCGCGCACGAGGACGCCCTCCGCCGCGATTTCCGGATCAACGCGCTCTTCTATGACGTGGAGGCGCGGCAGATCCTCGACTGGGTCGGCGGCATGGACGACGTGCGCCGGCAGGTGGTCCACACGATCGGCGATCCGGAGACGCGCTTCCGGGAAGACCCGGTCCGCATCCTGCGCGCGCTCAAGTTCGCCGGTCGGCTGGGCTTCGCGATCACCCCCGGCGTCTACGACGCGATCGTCTACTGCCGCGACGCGCTCGCGCTCGCGGCGCGCCCCCGGCTCTCCGAGGAGATCCTGCGCCTTTTGCGCGGCGGTCAGGCGCGCCGCACCATCTACCTCGCGTGGGAGACGGGGGTGCTCGACGTGCTCCTGCCCGAGGTCTCGGCGCTGCTCTACGACGACCGCGGCGACGACGGCCCGGGCCAGCGCCTCTGGCGCGTGCTCGACTACGTCGACCGGCGCACCGCCGCGGACCGGCCGCTCGACGATACGGTCCTCTGGACGCTCCTGCTCCTCGAGCCGATGAAGGAGGCGTGCGACGGCGTCCGCGATCGCGCGGCCGCGGTCGCCGATTTCCTCGAGCCCCTCATCGATCGGCTGGCGATCTCGCGCCGCTACGCCGACGGCATGCGGCGCATCGTCGCGGTCCTGCCGCGGCTGGCCGGCGGCCGCGCCGGCCGCTTCGCGCGGACGGACATCTTCCAGCCCGCCCTCGACGTGCTGGCCGCCGAGCTGACCGCGCGCGGCGAGTCGACCGAGGCGATCGATCGGCTCCGGTCCACCTCGCATCCGCGGCGCCATCCCGCGGACGGCGCGCTGTACCGGCGGTGAAAGGCGGCCGGCGGTCGGCCCGCCGGCGTGGAACATCTCCGGCGTTTCTGGTTCCATCAGGATCCCGATGTCCGATCCGACCGCGCGAAAGCGCCGTGCTCCTCCGCCCGCCGCCTCAGCTCCGCGGGGCCGGCTCGGCGGCCGGGCGCGCGGCCTGGTCGCGTTCGCGCTCGCCTGCGCCGTGTCGCCGCTCGCCGACGCGCAGGGATCGCTCCTGCACGAGTTCATCCCGCCGGATCCGGAGGAGGACGTCTCGCTCGCCACGACGACGCTCGACGGGGGGCTCCCGGCGGCGATCCAGACGCCGAGCGGCCTGGCCACGGCGCCCGATCCGCAGCGCCCGCCCGGGAGCCAGCAGCAGGTTTACGGCAGCGCCGGATCGGACGCGGGGCCGGACGCGTCCTACGAGCCGGATCGCGACACCCGGAGGCCGAACGTCGAGCGCTACGACGATCCGTTCTCCCCTGCGACCGCGCCCTTCAAGCGGCTGCAAGCCTACGACGCCGTGCGGGCGGACTACTCGCTCGTCGTCCGCGAGCGGAGCCTCACGCCCATCGAGGTCGGCGGCGCGGTCTCGGCGGGAGACGAGGCGTTCTACGGCGACATCGCGGTCGATCTCGTCCCGAACCAGCCGGTCCGGATCCCGACGGTCGGGCCGGAGACGCGGCTCGTGCGGATGCACGTGAACCCCGCCACGCCGGTCGTGCTGCTGCGCGACGGCGCCGACAACTGGTTCGCGCGTGGCACGACGAGCGCGCGGATCCGGCTGGTCGTGCAGCTCGCGATCGCCCGCGCGACCTTCGGCAGCGAGTTCGCCGACGTCGACTGGGGCAAGCTCGAGCCGTACCGGGTGCCGCAAGAGCCCTCCCACGAGGCCGCGTTCAGGCAGGTGGCTCAGGCCATCGGCATCTCGCCTTCGATGCGGCCGCGCGACGTCGTGCACAGGATGGTCGAGTATTTCCGGTCGTTCGCCCCGTCGGACGAGCCGCCCAGGGAGCACGGGGACATCTACCTCGACCTCGCGCTCTCGCGGAAAGGCGTCTGCCGGCATCGCGCCTTCGCGTTCCTCGTGACGGCCCTGCACATCGGGATCCCCGCGCGGATGGTCGTGAACGAGGCGCACGCCTGGGTCGAGGTCTTCGACGGATCGCTCTGGCACCGTATCGATCTCGGAGGCGCCGCCCTCGACATGGACCAGGAGATCGATCCGAGCCGTCCGCCCCATGTGCCGCCTCCGGATCCGTACAGCTGGCCGGAGCAGCGCGACTCGGGCCAGGCCCTCGCCGAGCGGACGCGCGCCGAGCAGGCGCCGCAGGGGCCCTCTGGCGCGGGCAGCGCGAGCAGCAACTCTGCCGCGCCGCCGGCCTCGGCGCTGCCGCCGCCCACCCCCACGAGCGACCCGGGAGACCGCCCGGCGGAGCGCACCGAGATCGTCGTGACCGCGCTGGACAAGGACATCCGTCGCGGTTTCCCCTTCCACATCCAGGGGCAAATCAGCAGCGGCGGGGCGCCGTGCGGGCACGTCCGCGTCGACGTGATCCTGACGGGGAGCGCCGCCCCGCAGGGCGTGACGGTCGGCTCGCTGTCGACCGATGAGCGCGGCCGCTACGACGGCGCGGTGATCCTCCGGAGCGATATCGCGCTCGGCGCCTACGACCTCGTGATCGCGACGCCCGGCGACGTCCGCTGCAAGGCTGGCCGCTCGGACACGGCCCTTTGAGCAGCGCGCCGGATTCCCCCTCCTCGCCCCCGCGCGTGGCCGTGGGCGCCGTCGTGATCGAGCGCCCCCCGGACGCGCCCGACGCGCCGCGCGTGCTCCTCGTCCGGCGCGCTCGCCCTCCGCTGCTGGGCGCCTGGTCGCTGCCCGGCGGCCGCGTCGAGCCCGGAGAGCGGCTCGCGGACGCCGTAGCGCGCGAGGTCCGCGAGGAGACGGGCCTCGAGATCCGAGTCGGCCCGCTGGTGGAGGTCGCGGAGATCGTGGAGGCCCCCCATCATTACGTGATCCTCGATTACCTGGGCGAGCCGATCGGGGGCGCCCTCTCTCCCGGAGACGACGCTTCCGAGGTCGCTCTCGTCCCCGTGTCCGACCTGCCGGCCTATGGTCTCACCGAGATCGCGCTCCGCGTGATCCATCGGGCCCTCGCGATGGCGGCCGGTGGATGAAATGGCGCGGAGCCGGGAGAGGCTGACTTGGCGCAGCCCGCACGGGAGGCGCCATGTCGGCAGAAGAGCGATTCCCTCCCATGAATCCATCCGTGATGCGCAATGACGATGTGATTTGCTGTTCCATCGGTAGCGACATCCGCTGACGGCAGCGCTAGGTTCCAGAGGGGGGCCGCGGTGAGCGCTGGTTCGGCGATCAGGACGGGGGTGGTGGTCGTCGCGGCGGCGGCCCTCCTCGCTCCGCCGCGCTGCTTCGCCGGTGTCGATCTCGACGGCGCTGGCCTGTTCGCGCTGCCCGCCCAGCGCATCGCGCGCGCCGCCGAGCCTCTGGCGCAGCGCGGCTCGCCGGGCGGAGCCGGTGGGCCCGCGGCGCGGGTGGCGCGCACGCTCTCGAGGGCCGTCACTCGGGCGCTGCGCTCGGGCATCTCCCCGATGTTCCTCGGCGTGCACGGCCTCGGTGTGATCGTATCCGGTGAAATGTGATGATCCCGGCGACTTCATGGCCAGGTCAGGTCGGCAGAGCGATCGCGCTCGGCGACGTCGATTGACGAAGGCGTGGCGCCCATCGCATCTGGATTGCGGAGTTCCTGGAACCATCGTAGACCGGTATGTCTATGAGCCCAACGCGGAGAGCGCGGAAGGAGGAGCAGAAGGAAGAGCGGCGGCGGCTCATCATCGACGCGGCCTGGAGGCTGTTCCAGGAGACCCCCTATCCCGAGGTCACGATGGCGCAGGTCGCCGAGCGCACCAGGCTCGCGAAGGGCACCCTCTACCTCTATTTCACGACGAAGGAGGAGCTCTTTCTCGCCGTCATCGACCAGGAGCTCACGAAATGGTTCGATGAGGTGGACCTCCGCCTCGCGCTCCTCGACCCCTCGCGGGGTGAGGCGGCCGCGGCGCGCCCTCGGCCCGCGCGATCCCGCCGCGGCGCCGCCGCCGCGTCCCCGAAGGACACCGCCGCCGAGATCGCCTCGATCCTGTCGACGAGCCTCGCGGCGCGTGACGCGATGACGCGCCTGCTCTCCATCCTGCACAGCATCCTCGAGCAGAACGTCAGCTACGAGGCCGCCCTCCGCTTCAAGCTCTCCCTCCTCGCGAACGTCGAGCGCACGGGCGCGCTGCTCGAGCGGTGCCTGCCGTCGCTCGGTCCCGGGCGGGGCGGCCAGATCCTCATTCGCATGTATGCCCTGGTCATCGGGATGCGGCAGGTCTGCGATCCCAGCGACGTGATTCGCGACATCCGCAGCCGGCCGGATATGGGTGTTTTCCGGATCGATTTCGGCGAGGAGATCCGGGCCTCGTTTGCCATCCTCCTGAGCGGGGCGAGCGCGTCGCCGCTCGGGCCCGAGCGGCTAGCGGTCCCGGTCCGCGGCGCGCTCGGCGCCGTGGAGCGGCGTGGTCCGGAGAGCTGAGGGGCGCGCGCTCACCACGGATCCCGCACGGACATGGGCGGCAGGTGGTCGGCGAACGGCTGGTTGAGGATCCGCGCAATCACCGACTTCCACGTGGTCATGTCGTTCTCGAAATCCTCGTGACGCCGGGCCTCGGAGCCGTGAGGCGGAGGCCTCGTGTTCGGTCCCTTGATCCACTCCGCCCTCGGAAACACCATGGGCCGCTCCTCCCTGTCCTGCGTGAGGAGCGCGAGGACGTCCGCGTTCTCCGGATCGAGGAGCCCCGCTTCCATGCCGAGCAGCGAGACGCCGCTCGCCCCGGGCACGCGCGGGCGCCGCTCCAGCGCGTTCGAGGCCAGGTAGAGCAGCGACCGGCCGTACACCTCGCAGTGATCCTGGAGCTCCGCCTCGTCCGTGAGCGTGAACAGGGCGAAGCGGCGGATCATGCCGCCCTTGATCGCCGGCATGTACGTGTCGCGGAACGCGTCGATCGCGCTCGCCGGGGCGAGCAGCGACAGCGACTCGATGGGGAGCCCGAGCCCGAGCTGGCCCCGCATCGGGCCGCCCTCGATCCTCTTGCCCTTGTCCGCCGTGACGAGCTGGACGAGCGGCGCGAGCAGGAAGCTGCCGCTCGAGTGGCCGACCAGGTGGAGCTCGATCCTCGGATCCCTGTCCATGAGCGCCGCGAGGCGGCCGATCATCTCGCGGACGCCGCCGTGGTCGGCGTCCATCGTCGCGTCGCCGGCGGCGAGCTTCATCCGATCCCACTCCGCCTTCCCGCCCATGCGGCGGACGAGCGGCTCCAGGGCGTCGTCGCGCCGATCGATCATGAACCCGAACGCCCGCGGGTCGTAGCCGTCGTGGCGGCGGCCCTCGGTGGCGCGGTGGAGGATCTCGAGGAGGCGCGGATAGTGATCGGTCTCCCAGAGCAGCTCGATGGGGTAGATCTCGTGCCCGAGCAGCTTCGGCCGGAGGCGCGACATCCTGTTGATCGCGTCGATCTGCCGGCGCAGCGCGCCGCCCGCGATGAGCAGGAGGCGGCGGCGCTTCCAGGTCTCCGCCGCGTTCAGGAAGTCCTCCTCGATGATGATGCGGACGTCCTCCGACGACGTGCCGTAGGCGCCGCGCCGCTGGAGCTGCCCGTGCATGTCGATGCTGATGAGGTGCGGCCGCAGGCTGGCGAACGTCCGGCTCGTGGAGGTGAGCGGGCGCAGCGATCGCGGCTGGTTCAGGCGGACGGGGGCGCCGAGCCGGCCGACCCACGCGTCGAAGCCGTACTGCAGCCAGTCGTCGTAGCAGAGCCGGCCGAAGCCGCCCTTGCCCCAGCCGCTGCCCCACGAGTTCTGGAGCCAGAAGCCCTCCGCGTCGTACCCGACGATGGCGAAGGCGTGACCGCCCCAGGGGGCGATGAACGGGTTCGTCTTGTCGACCGGCGGGATGATGCCGTTCTTCTGGGTACCGTAGTACCAGCCGTTGAACGGGATGAGCGCCGAGGCCGCGATGACCCCGACCTCCGCGAGCGCGTTGTGCATCGCCGCGAGGTCCTTGTGGTTCACCCGTTGATACAGGCCGAGCGGCCGGAGCATCGCGTCCGCCGCGCGCTCCGGCGTGAGCGCGCCGTGGAGATCGTTCGGGTCCCAGGGCCACCGGTCGTAGGAGCAGATACCGTGTTTGTGCCAGCCCTTCATGGCGCCCCTCAGGCTGGAGCCCCTCGCGTCGTCCTCGCCCGGATACTCGTCGTAGCGGCGCGCCATCGTGTACACCATGTTCTGGCTCACGAGGCCGTGGTCCGGCGAGGTCTTGCGCTTGCGGAGCAGGTAGTGCGCCACCGTCGCGATCGTGAAGCCGGTGCAGCCGTTGTTCCTGCCCTGATCCAGCACGGGCACGCCGTGCTCCATGAAGCGCTCGGGGGGCATGACCGGGGGCACCTCCGTCATCGTGGGGCGATAGAGGTTGTCCCGGAAGTCGAGGACGTCAGCGCGGGCGTCGGTCGTGATGTCTCCGTAACGCTCGCTGAAACGCTCGGAATCGATCATGGTTTTCCGATCTCGTGCAGCCGTCGAGTGTCGCACGGGCCGCGCTCCCGGCAAAGTCGGTCGTGCCTCCCGCGCGGACGTCGCCGGTGTGATAGCGTCGCCCGAGGCGGCGCCGCCCGCGCTGGCCGGAGGCGAGATGAACGACGACGGCCGCGCACAAGGGGAGATCGCGGGCGCCGCGGAGGCGTCGCTCGAGGCCGAGGTGCTGCGGCGGCTCGGGTCGCTGCGAGGCCGGCTCGGGAGCGAGCTCGGCGCGCAGTTCGACGCGCTCGCCGCGCGCCTCAGGCTCTTCGAGGGCGAGCCGGGCGAGGGCTATTTCTCGCACCCGATGGCGCTCCCGGTGCTCCAGCTGCCGCTCTGGGTCGCGACGCGCTTCGCCGCGCCGCCGCCCGCCCCGGACGTCGGGTCGCGCGGCCTCCCGCCGCTCGCCGTGGATCTCGCCGAGGCGGCGGCGGTCGGGTACCTGCACGTCCGGGTCGAGGACGACCTCGTCGATGAAGGGATCGGCGAGCCCGGCGCGGCGGTGCTCCTGTCCGGAGCGCTGTTCGCTCGCCATCAGGCCGTGCTGGCCCGCTCGGTCGCCGGGGCAGGCGCGTTCTGGGCCCTCTTCGAGGAGGTCTGGCTCGGGTACGGCGAGGCGATGCTCCTCGAGCGGCGGCTGCACCGGGGCGAAGGCCCCGGCGACGCCGGCGCGTTCCGCCGGGTGCTCGCCCGCTCGCGCCCGCTCGTGCTCCCCGCGGCCGCGGCGCTGTTCGCGCTGTCGCAGACCGAGCACCTCGCCGCCCTCGAGGAGCTCGTCTCCTCCCTGAGCGCGGCGCACCAGCTGTTCGCGGACCTGCTGCACGCCGAGAAGGATCGCGCGCTCGGGAACACGACGTACGTGCTGCGCCGGCTCGGTACGCGGGCCGAGGCGCGGGATGAAGGGCAGGCCGAGGCGAGCGGACCTCTGCGCTCCGCGGGGCCCCGCCGCGACCCGGAGGAGGGGCGCGCCGCGGCGTCCGCCCTGCGCGCGCAGCTCTTCGCGCGCGGAGGCTTCGACGCCATCGTGGAGGAGGCGCGATGTGAGCTCGCTCGCGCGGAGGCCGCGGCCGGCGCGCTCGGGCTGCCGGAGGTAGCGCGCTTTTGCAAGCGGCGCGAGCGGTACATGGCCGAGATCCAGCGGCGGGTGTTCCTGGCCCTCTTCAGCGCGCTCGCCGGCAAGCCCGCCGCGAGCGCAGGCGCGCCACGCTGAGCCGCCGCGGGTGCACAAATACGCCATTCCTTCCACTTGCTAGCCGTTTGGAGGTCTCCTAGCCTCGCGAGCGGGAGAGAAAGCGAGGACGCCGTGGCATCGAAGAAAACAGAGGCAGAGCTCATCGGTCGCGCCGTTGTCGATTCGAGCTTTCGACAGCAGCTCCTCGCGGAGCCCGAGCGCACCATCGAGAGGGAAGGGTACGAGGTCGGTCCGGAGACGCTCCAGCGGATCCGGGACGCTGCGACCTCGACGCCCGAGGCGGTCGATGCGGCCATCGCGGCCGCGGCGCGCGACGGCGGAGTGGGTATGTGACGCTGTCGCCTGCCTCGGGGGCGACCGTCGCCTGGCCATGGCTGGGCAAGGACGACAGGCGGATCTGCGAGCGTTCCTGGGCAGCGCTGCTGGCCGCGGGGGCGCTCCGGAGCGGTGACGCGGCGTGGGGAGCGCCCGCGCTCTGCCGCGGCGTGGGCGGACCCGAGGGGCACCGCACCCCCTGGGCGAGCTGGGCCCTGCGGCTCTGCGAGCGCGCGCTCGCGCCTGCCGCGGCGGGGGACGCCGCCGTGGCGGTCGCCGTGGTGGCCGCCGGCGGCGTCGAGGGCGCTCCCGACGCGCTCGCGCGGGGCGCGCTCGCCGCGCGCCTGCTCGCGCCGCACGCGGACGAGGCGCGCGCGCGCCGCTGGCTCCTTTGCCTGGCCGAGCACGCGGAGGCCTCGTGGCCGCGCAATCCGGCGGCCGCGAGCGCCGGACCGGACGCGACGGCGGCGCGCCTCGCCTCCTGTGCCCGCGAGTCCGTCGCCCTCTGGACGGCGCCCGCGCTGCTCGCTGGCGACGATCTCGCGCCCGCTTCCCGCTTCGGAGAGGTGGTGGCCACGCCGATCTGGCTGCTCGACGGGCTCGTGCGCCTCTGGCTCGATCCGGCCGCGCCGGACCTCGCGGCGCCGACGCTCACGCCGCTCCTCGCGCTCTGGCTGGGCTGCGCGGATCTCGCTCCTCCGCTGCTCCGCGCGCTCTCGGGCGAGCGCGCGTCGCCCGTGCGTCGCCTCGAGATCTGCAGCCTGCTCGCGAGCCGCCCCTACCGGGCCGCGCTCGTCGCGCGCGTGCAGGACGCGCTCGCGTCGGCGCGCGCGGCCCTGGAGAGCTCCCCGCGATCGAGCCCGACCGCGCGCGGCCTGGCCGAGGCCGCGGCCGACTTCCTCGACGCGCTCGGCGAGCGCTTCCGGTTCTTCGAAGGGCTGATGTCGTTCCGCGATCTCCTCGGCGCCGGCGCGCCGCCCGGCGCGCGCCCGCAGCGCGGCCGGACGCCGGCCGACGCCGCGGGCGCGGATCTGCGCGCGGCGGTCGCGTTTCTCGTGGAGGCGTCGCCGTGGCAGGAATCGTGGGAGGTGCAGCGCTTCGGCGTGCTCGGGTCGCCCGAGGAGCCGGTCGGACAGTGGTTCGTCCGGGCGACGATCCTGATGGCGCTGCTCGAGATCGGGGCGATCGGGCGCGACGTCCGCGCCGAGGCCGCGGCGCTGCTCGACGAGATCCCGGCCGGAGAGCTCCGCTACTTCGGCGCGTTCCGCGAGCTCCCGCCGGACGCCGACGACCTCGCGATCATGCTCCAGCTCGTCGCCGCGACGGGCGCCGCGCGGGGGCGCGCGGAGACGTGGATCGAGGTCATGCTGGCCAACGTGGGCGACGACGGCATCGTCCCGACGTGGTTCTACCGCGGGCCCGCGGGGCCGACCACGCCGGGCGCGACGTGGGCCGGAGACGACTGCGCGGCGGTCCGGTTGAACCTGCTCGCGGGCCTCCTCTCGTTCGATGCGGGGCGGTTCGCCCGGATCATCGACGCGAACGCGCGGCGCGCGCTCGACGCCGTCTCGGCCGCCGGCGTCGAGGGGGCCGTCTTCTACGACGCCTCGTACACGGATCTCGCCTTCCTCCGCTTCGCGCGCCTCTACCGCGCGAGGGCAGCGGCCGCGCCGCGCGCGGCAGAGGTCGCCGTCGCCGAGTCCGCCGTCCTGTCGCGGATGCTCGGGTCGCAGCGGCTCGACGGCGGCTTCGGGACGCCCCTCCGCACCGCCGCGTGCCTCGAGGGCGCGGCGATGGTGCCGTCGCCCGAGCCGCTGCTCCTGGAGCGGGGGGCGCGTTACCTCGGTGAGCTCCAGCTCGTGGACGGCTCGTGGCCGGCCGAGCCGCTCTACCGGGTGCCGATGAAGGACGGGCGCGAGGGGCACCACCTGGGCAGGGCGCTCACGACCGCCCTGTGCGCGCGCGGGCTCGCCGCGGCCCTCTCGCGGCTCGGGATCGGAGGAGAGCGGCGCGCATGAGCATCGAGAAGTCGCCCGAGATCGTGCGGATCCTCCACGCGCAGGAGATGCGCGGCGAGCGGATCGTGAACCACATCCGGTTCGCGTTCGCGCTGCTCTCGGTCTACACGTTCGCGCACGTGTGGACGGTCAACACGCCGGCCGCCAACACGATCTTCGCGGTCCAGATCGGCGGGTACCTCGTCTACTCGCTCCTGCTCTACGCGTTCTTCCGCCTGCGCCCGGGCGCCTACGTCGGCTGGCTCAAGTACGTGAGCATCTTCGTCGATCTCGCGCTGCTCACGCTCACCGCGCTGGCGACGGCCAGGAATCACTCCGGCATCATCGAGTACTTCACGAGCTACCTGTCGACCGTCTACGTGCTCTGGAACCTGATGTCAGGCTTCCGCTACAGCCTGGCGGCGTGCCTGTACTCGGCGGGGCTGTCGGCCCTCTTCAACTCCGTCGTGCTCGCCGTGACCGTCTACACCGGCGCGGTCCCGATCAGCCCGGTGTCCGTCTACGGCCAGAACGCCATCAACCTCGCGGACCAGTGCCAGCAGGTCCTCTTCATCGCGCTCCCGGGCGTCGTCGCCGGCATCATCGCGCGCATGTCGCGCAACCTGATCCTCCGCGCCGAGGTGGAGTCGCTGGCGCGCGCCCGGCTCGAGCGCGAGAAGCAGGAGCTCGGCCGGTACCTCTCGAAGGATCTCGTCGACTTCGTCCTCTCCGATCCGCGGCGGCTCAAGCTCGGCGGCACGCGCCGGCACGTCTCGGTGATGTTCACCGACATCCGCAACTTCACCCCGCTCGCCGAGTCGGTCGAGCCGGAGGTCGTGGTCTCGTTCCTGAACGAGTACTTCACGGAGATGGTCGACATCGTGTTCCGCTACGGCGGCACGCTCGACAAGTACATCGGCGACGGCCTGATGGCGGTGTTCGGCGCGCCGCTCTCGGTCGAGGACGCGCCGAAGCGCGCCGTCATGGCGGCGATCGAGATGGTGCAGGCCCTCGAGCGCTTCAACCAGCGGCAGCACCTCGGCTGCGGCGAGATCAGGATGGGCGTCGGGATCGCCACCGGCACCGTCATCTCCGGCAACATCGGGTCGCTCCAGCGCATGGAGTACACCTGCATCGGAGATACGGTAAATACGGCGTCGCGCCTCGAGCAGGCCAACAAGGAGCTCGGCTCCAAGATCATCATCTGTCAGGCGACGTACGCGGCCGTCAACGACGCCATCCCGGCGCAGGCCACGGGCGCGGTCAGCATCCGGGGCAAGAACCGCCAGGTCCACCCCTACATCGTGGACCACGCCGACGTCTCGCCGGCGCGCCTCTCGGAGCTCCGGGAGCAACTCCTCCAGGCGCCCCGCCGCATGGAGTCGATGCCGCCGCGGCCTGACGCGCCGCGCGTGCCGGTCGTCTGGAGCGGCACGGATCGTGGCGAGGCCCAGTAGGCGGGCGCCCGCGCGATCACCCCGGGCGCGTCACGAGGGCGTCGCGCGGAAGCGGCGCACCCGCGCCGAGCCCGGGCCGCCGTCCTGGGTCGAGAGGCCGAGCGCCGTGCGCGCCGGCGCGTGCAGGCGCTGGAGCACGCGATCGAGCAGGCGGAGCGCGCCGTCGCTCATCTTCACGCCGCGCGGCGAGCGGTAGCCGAACGCGACGCCGTCCACCACCTTGTACGCGTTCTCCGTGGGCGAGGCGGGGCGCATCTCGACCACCAGCGCGCCGTCGCGCGTCTTCATGATGACCACGATCTCGCCCGGGCGCGCCGAGGCCTCGACGAAGGTCCACCCGCCGGAGGTCGCCTCCTTGATCCCGAGCTCGAGCACGCGCTGCAGATCCTGCCCGGCCGGCGCGAGCGTCGTCGCGCCCTCCACCCGGATCTCCCCGCCCGGCGGGACCACGCCGCTGCCGAGCGGCATGGCCGGCCGCCGCATCTCGCGGGGACCGGGGAACGACCACATGTCCGGCGTGATCTCCCCGCCCTCGCGGTACGCCATCTCGATGAGGCGGCTGCGCTCGCGGGAGAGCGCGTCCTCCGACCAGCCGAGGCAGGAGCGCATCATCAGCGTGAAGGGATCGAACCGGAGCTCGAACGACGCGGGCGCGCGCGTCATGAGGTCGTCCGGGAGGACGAGGCAGTGGAAGATGCGCACCTTGCAGGGCAGCTCGCGCGCGCGCTCGAGCGTGCGCCGGAACGTGATGGGGCCGTCGCCCGGCAAGCCGAGGAGGATGTCCACCTCGATGTCCGTGAAGGTCGAGAGCTCCTCGATGACCTTGGCGAACTTCGACTCCCGGAAGGGGCGCTGCGTGCCGTCGCCGGTGTCCTTGTTGAGCGGCGGCAGCCGCGCCTCGAGGTGCACGTGCGCGGCGCCGCGGAAGAACTCGAGGTGCTCGTCGTGCACGTGCTCCGGATCGATCGACGCCATCAGCGCCGCCTGCTTGAAGAAGCCGACCTGCCTCTCCGCGGCCACGAGGTTCCGGAACGCCTCGGCGTTCAGGTTGATCGGCGCGTCCACGATCTGCGCGCCCGGGGCGCCCGCGGCGCGGAGCGCCGAGAGCTCCTCGACGAGGTAGGCCTCCGAGAAGACGCCGGCGCCGGCGTTGCCCGTGGAGACCCGGCAGATGGGGCAGCTCATGGCGCCGCCGCGGCAGATCTCGAGCGGGACCGTGCGATCGGTCGCGAGCAGCTTCATCCGGATCGGCGAGGGGAGCTCGTCGGGCGGGACGTGCGGCGCGTCGCCCGTCGAGACCCAGCCGTCGGCGGAGGGGACATGCAGCCCCGGCACGGCGCGCAGCGCCTCGGGCGAGCGATTGCTCAGCCGGACGACGTTGCGGAACGTGAGCTCGTTGCCGTGCACGAGGGCGCTGATGCACGCGGTGGCGTCGCGCCAGGGCGCGAGCGCGAACATCGCGGGGCGCGCCAGGGGGCCGGTGAGGATGATCGTGCGCTCCGGCCGGTTGCGTTGCAGGTGGCGAGCCACCTCGACGAACGTGGGGAAGGACCAGACGTGCGCGGCGAGGCCGATCACGTCGGCGTCCACGGTCTCGACCTCGGCGATCCACGCGTCGATATCCCTCGTCTGCGCATCGATCACGTGGATCGGCACGCCGGCGAGCTCGGGATCGGCGAGCAGGGAAGCTTCGACACGACGGATTCCATGGCTGAACGGCGCTCCCCCACCGTCCGGCATGGTTGGCTCCATCGCGAGTAGCGCGACGCGGCGTTCGCCAGGCATCCATGGGAGTCTACCAGGGTGTCTCGCCTGTCGGGGAGTCCGTTCGTGCTCTCTGCCGGCGCGTACTTGCTGCTCGCCCGGCTTGCATCCGGAGCGCAGCCGGGCTTCCATGCCGTCCGGGGCGGGATGATGGGGACAGCGGGACGTACCGCGCTGGCGGAAGTCGGCGGTGCGCCCGGCTGCGTGCTCCACGGCCCCCTCGACGTGGCGCGTCGCGGCCATGGCCGCGGAGCTCACGGATCCCACGGCCCCCTCGACGTGGCGCGTCGCGGCCATGGCCGCGGAGCTCACGGATCCATCCGTCCGGACGGGTCGCGCCGCGTCTCTCGTCGAGATGCCCGGGCTGCCGTCGAGCGAGCGGGCGCATCCTCCGCGCGACGCGTGCCCAGGACGTGACGGACAGGGGCGTGCCGCCCGTGCTGCGCTGCGCTGCGCCGGTGGTACGATCGACACTTCTAGGGAGCGGCGGCGGATGATCCGCCGCGCGAGGTTCACCTCGGCCGGGCGCAGATCTGCCCGAGAGCGGCTTCGCCCGGGCGCTCCCCTGCTGTACCATCGGCGTCGACACCGACGCCCGAGCACCGGATGCGTATGTCCCAACCCTCCTTGCTGGAGCTGCCCTGCCCGAGCTCCGTCGTCCCCGTGCAGATCCAGGGCTTCAGCGCCGGTGCTCGAGGTATGTACGGGCCTCGAACCCAGCGCGGCGCCGACCGCCGCAGAGCGACCTTCATGTGCCCCCTTCCTCGCAGATCGAGCCTGGTCAAGCGGACCCCGAGCAGGGATTCAGGGCTTTCCCTGTTTCGCCGTGACGTCAGCCTTTCGCATAGTGATTGATGCACCGTGCCTGCCACTCCCTTGAAGAGGATCCTCGTTGTCGATGATGATCCGGATATTCGAGAGACCCTCGCCGAGCTCTTGCAAGAGGAGGGGTACGCCGTCGCCTCTGCGGCCCATGGCGCCGAGGCCCTGAGCGCGCTCCGGACCGACCCGAGGCCCGGGCTCATCCTGCTCGACCTCATGATGCCCATCATGGATGGCTGGCAGTTCAGGGCGGAGCAGAAGAAAGACCCGGAGCTCGCGTCGATCCCGGTGGTGATCATCTCGGCGACCGGCCGCGACGAGCTCGTGTCCTCGCTCGGCGCGGCGCAGTTCCTCAAGAAGCCGATCAACCTCGAACAGCTGCTCGCCGCCGTCGAGCAGCACTGCAGGTGACGGCCCGTGGTGCTCTTCGTCTATGGCACGCTGATGCGCGGCGAGCGCGCGCATGAGCTGCTCGGGCGCGCGCGCTGCCTCGGGCTCGCCCGCACGGCCCCCCTGTTCGAGCTCGCCGACCTGGGCGCCTACCCGGCGCTCGTGCGCGGGGGCTCGACCGCGGTGGCCGGCGAGCTCTACGAGCCTGACTGGGAGACGCTCGCCTCGCTCGATATCTACGAAGGCTGCCCCGACCTGTTCCGGCGCGAGTCGATCGAGCTCGACGGGGGCGGGCGCTGCGAGGCGTACCTGATGCCGCCGGGCCAGGCGATGCGATTGCCCCGGATCGCATCGGGGGACTGGAGATCGCGGGGAGGATGAGCGGGTCGCGGGGAGGATGAGCGGGTCAAGCGGGGCCGGTGCGGCGGGCTGGCCGCAGCCCTGACGGCGAGCCATCGTCCCTCTCGGCGCCCGTCCTGTCCTCGATCACGAGCAGCAACGCGGGGAGATCGCCCGCGTCGTTCCCGGTGATCCGAGAGGGGCGTACCCGCATGACGTGGAGGCGCCCCCCGCGCTCCTCGACCTGCCGCTCGGTGGTGCTCATCGTGCCGATGACCTCGGCGACGACCGGCGCCAGGTCGACGCCGCTCCTCGGCTTCACCTCGAGGATGGACCTGCCCACGTCGCTCGCGCTGAGGCCGAGCAGCCTGTCGGCGGCGCCGGTGGTGCGGCGGATCCGCAGGTCCGCGCTGAGCATGAGTATCGGGACACTGAGGCTGCTCAGCAGGTTGCGCAAATCGTCATTGGCCAGCCCCAGCGCGATATTGGTGCTCTGGAGCTCCTCGTTGACGGTGGTCAGCTCCTCGTTCGTCGACCGGAGCTCCTCCCTCGCGGACTCGAGCGCATCGTTGGTCCTCCGGAGCTCGTCATTGCTCGCGAGGAGCTCCTCGTTCGCGCACAGGAGCTCCTCGTTCGTCGCCTCGATCTCCTCGATGATCGACAGGAGGTATTCCCTGGTGAGCACGAGCTCCCTGCGGAGCTGGACGACCTCCAGCTCTCTCGACGCGTCGCCCTGGCTCGGGGCGCCGCCCGGCGGATCGAGCCTGGTCGCGCCGGACTCGGTGAAGATGACGAGGAAGCAGCGCCCGCGCGGGAGCCGCACCTTGAGCGGCCACACCTCGACGTCGACGAGCCGGAGCTTCTCTCCGTGCCGGACCTTGATCTGCTCCAGGCGCGCCACCGTGCCCGAGCGCATCGACGCGTCGACGGCGACGCGGAGCCCGGGCACGAGCCCCTCACGGGCCATCCTGAAGAGATGCAGGCTGGCGTCGCCCGGCGCCGGCTCGAGATAAGGCCCTGTCTTGCCCCGGAACTGGAGGATCTGCATCTCCTCGTCGATCACCACGCCCGCGGGGGCGTAGCGCGCCATGACGATGGCGTCGGCCTCGGCGCGCACCCGGTCCATGATCGGCCCGTCGCCGGCGCCCGGCGCCTCCGCGGCGGCCGCGGGAGCGCTCGGGAGCGCGGGCGCGGTGGGGCCGGGGGAGCTCTCGGCCTCGGGCATGGCGCGCTTGCAGAAGATCCTGTGGGCCCGGTCCACGACACCGAACAGATCGGGCGTCGCGCCGACGCTCTCGGACGAGCCGAGGAGCAAGAAGCCGGTGGGCTTGAGGCCCTGGTGGAAGGTCTGCAGCACCCGGCGCTGCAGGCTCGGCTCCAGGTAGATCATCAGGTTGCGGCAGCTGATGAGGTCGAGCTTCGAGAGGGGCGGGTCGGACGCGGCGTTGTGGCGCGAGAAGACGCACAGGTCGCGGATCGATTGGTGGACCTGGAACCCGCCTTGCACCCTGACGAAGAAGCGGCGCAGCCGGCCGGGCGAGACGTCGAGCGAGATGCTGTCGATGTAGATCCCCGCCCGCGCCCGCTGGATGGCGCCCTCGCTCAGATCGGTGCCGAAGATCTGGATGGCACGATCGCCGGCGTCGGCCTCGAGGAACTCGAGCAGCGCGATCGCGATGGAGTAGACCTCCTCGCCCGTCGAGCACCCCGGCACCCAGATGCGGACAGGGCAGTCCTGGGGTCTCTTGTGCATGAGCACCGGGAACACGTGGGTCTTCAGCGCGGCGAAGGCGTCCGGATCACGGAAGAACGCGGTGACCCTGATCAGGAGGTCCTGATAAAGCTCCTCGAGCTCGGCCGGCTGCGCGCGCAGGTAGTCGAGGTACTCCTGCAGCGTGGTGAGCCTGTGGAGCATCATGCGCCGCTGGATGCGGCGCTTCAGGGTGCTCTTTTTATAATGGCTGAAGTCCACGCCCACCGTGGCCTGGAGCAGCCTGAAGAGCTTGCCGAGCTCGGAGTCGACCCCGAAGGACGCGCCGTGCGTGAGCCACGGGGCGAGCGCGTATCCGGGGCGGCCCATCCTCGCGAGCTCCGCCGCGATCTCCTCGACGCTCAGGGTGAAGTCGACGCCCCCGGTGGAGACGGCGCTCCGCGGGAGCGCAGGCCGCTCGGCGCCGCGCGGATCCTCGGCGAAGGTGACCCCGCCCTCCGCCTTCACGTCCTTCAGCCCGAGCGCGCCGTCGCTCCCGGAGCCGGAGAGCACGACGCCGACCGCGTTGGGCCCGAGCTCCCGCGCGAGCGAGCGCAGGAACACATCCGCAGCGCTGCTCGGCCCACCCTGGTCGCGCGGCGTGAGCTCGACGCTTCCGTTGGCCAGCGTCGCCTGGGCGTCTCGGGGGAGGACCTGAACGTGACCAGGCACGAGCCTCGCGCCCGCGCGAAGCTCGGTGACCGGCAGCGGACTGCACTGCGCCGCAAGCTCGAGGACGGGAGGGTCCCCGGCCTCTGCGTCGTAGATCAGCACGAGGGAGATGCGTGTGTCGCGGCTCGGC
This sequence comes from Sorangium sp. So ce1036, assembly GCF_051369805.1. Classification (NCBI taxonomy): domain Bacteria; kingdom Pseudomonadati; phylum Myxococcota; order Polyangiales; family Polyangiaceae; genus Sorangium; species Sorangium sp. So ce1036. Next base: position 7,662,873 of record NZ_JBBMOX010000001.1, on the reverse strand, counting down.
AGGCGCCGGAGGAGCTCGGCGAGCGCGCCCCGCCCGCCGACCGAGGCGACCACGCAGACGACCGGAAACCGCACATCGCTCGCGGGGCGTGCCTCGCTCGTCGCGGCGGGCTCGCCGGTATCCAGGAGCGGGTCGAGCGCGCGCCCCGGCGCTGCCAGCCCGCCAGATCGGTGCGCGGCATCGCTCTGGCCAGGTGCCCTGAATTGCGTCCGGCGTGACTTCTTCTGTTCGGGCATGGTGGCTTGAACGGTTGAGCGCTCTCTCAGGGGCCGCGCGGCCGCGGGGGACCTGACGAACGCGAAGCTACGGTTGCGATATGCGCTCGGTCAACGGGCCTGTCATCGTCTGGAACCGTCATCGTCCGGAACCGTCATCGTCTGGCATCGTCGGGTTGGACGTGGACGTCCGCTGGTATCGTCGGGTTGGATGTGGACGTCCGCGCCCGGGGCCCCAGCCATCTTCTCGTGACGCCGGGAGGCCGCGAGGGGCAGCGCGCGGAGCGGCATATCGACGGTCATCTCAGCTCGAGCGCTCCAGGTGCTTGAGGAGTCGTTCGAGCTCCTCCAGCGTGTGTGCAGACTGGTCGGAGACCGCACGGGCGGAATCCACGAGTTTGCGTAGCATCTTCTCGTCCAGCGCTCCGCTGGGCTGGAGCCTGATCAGCGTCTCCAGCGCGGCATCGTGGCGCGCTCGGGCGGCGCGCGCCGCGGCCAGCGCGCGGCGCAGACGCGTGCGCGGGGGCTCCTGGCTCTCTGCCCTGGGCCACCTGCTCGCGGTCGGATCGCCCTGCGCCTCCTCGGCGGGCGCCTCGCGGGCCGGGCGCAGCGCGGGCGCCCTGTCCGCCCGCGCCGGTCGGGCCACGCCGCTCGCCGGGGCGCGCGCTGGCTCCCCGCGCCCGTCACCGTCGTCTAGACGGAGGCTGATCTCCCGCTCTGCGCCGGCCTCCGCGCCGGCCTCCCATCGTGCTTCGTCGACGATCTGCTTCGTCGCATCATTGACGAGAAATACCTGATCGGCGTCGTGGAATCGGTCTGCCCGCAAGGTCAGCAGCGCGGCGCGCGCCGCCCCGAGCGAGCGGATGTGCTTCATGAGCGCGAGCCGCCGGCCCCGGAAACGAACGTAGATGCTGTAGCTGGTCTGGGGCGCCATCTGCACGGCCTCGCGGGAACGACCACGTCATGCTGTGTCCGGCGTCCCTTTTGATAGCAGCTTTCAGGGGCAATCCGCCACGGCGCTGCGCCGGACAAGCAAGGCCCCGGCCCTATTATGTTCCCACGCGTTTCTCTTCCCATGGTCGCTGCGAACGGGCGCTCTTCGGCGCGGCGGTCCGGACTCACGCCTCGGGGACCGCCGTCAGCAGCACCAGTCTCCCGGCGGTGCGCTCGGCCGCTCTGCACGCCGTGCGTACGAGCTGCCACTGCGCTTTCAAGAGCTCCGCCATCAGCGACCCGTCCTGGCAAAGCGCCTTGCAGAGGGACGCCTCGGCGTCGTCGCCGAAGGAGAGCACGCGGACCGCGATGGCGAGCGCGAAGTCCCGGGTCAGCCGGGCTCGCAGGTCGACGTCCGGCGTCCAGACATGGAGCGCGTGCGCGGAGAGGGCGAGCTCTATCCTGTCCTCAATCGATGTTCCGGCGCCGGTGCACCACTGGATCGACTGGCAGGTCTGCCGGAGCAGCTCCTGGATCAATCGCCTATCGTAAGCTGATGGTGTGCTCACACAGCCCTCCTCGACCGTCCCCGGTCCCGCGGAGGACCGCCCGGAGGGCGCCCGTCACCGGCCCGAGCGCACGATCGTCGAGCTGGCGCATGTCTGGACAACCCTGGATGCTCACCCGAGAGACCGTGCCCTCCGGGTTGCTCGATGGGGTGTCTCCCCAGCTCCCCGATTCACCCCCCCGTCGCTGTCCCCTGCAGTCGGATCCCCCACAGATTATTACCTCGGCAGGAGCCTGACCGACCGCTGGGACGATGAGGAATCCGGCGTCAGGTGTTGCCTGTACAACATCCTGGGCTGCTCGCCGCCGGGGTCGCAATGCGTTCAGGCAGAACCTTACAGCGCCGCGCGTCCCGGTCCCTGCATCGCCGCTCGTCGCCAGGGGCTTGACGCGCCGCCAAGGACGGCTTGTTGCCGCGTGCGCGCGGGGGGCTCAGGTCGCCTTGATCTTGGACCGCCGGCGCTCGCCGCTCGGTCTCGCGGCGGGAGGCGAGGCGGCGACCGGCGCCGTGCCCCGCGGCGCCGGATGGGTGACCGATAGGTCAGTCACGGCGCGCACCTCCGGGGCGAGCAGCCCGTGCATGAAGAGCTGGAGCGCCTGCGAGCACCAGGCCGCGATGTCCGGCCGCGACGGCGAGTCGATGAGCTTGCGCACCAGCCGATCGAAGGCGCCGGAGATGAGCGCGGCGATGACGCTGGGATCGAGATCGCGCCGGTAGAGGCCGGCGTCGATCGCACGCCGGACGCGGCTCTCCACCTGGCGGGCGACGCGCTGCGCGAACTCGTCGATCAGGTAGGCGTAAGGGGCCCCGCCGCCGCCTGCCAGCATCATCTTGAGGAGCGCCCGGTTCTGCCAGCAGAACTCGATCACCTCGATGTCGTGGGCGAGGAGCCGCTGGAGGTAGTCGCTGATCGACGCTGGCTCGTCCTCGAGGATCAGCGGGGGCGGCTCGACGCACCCCGCGAGCCGCGCCACGAAGGTCTCGACGATCTGCTTGAAGCAGTCTTCCTTGCTCCGGAAGTGCAGGTAGAACGCGCCCTTGGAGACGCCGGCGCGCTCGGTGATCTCCTCGACCTTCGCCGCGGCGAGGCCGCGCTCCGTGAAGGCAGCCTCGGCGGCGCGGAGCAACTCGATCCTGGCGCGGCGATCAGCGAGGCGGGGCATTTCTGACTGTCCGGTCAACGTCCGGAACAGGGCCACTATGGGAAGGTCGCGCGGGTCCGTCAAGACGGCTGGGCCGCCCTTGGCGCGACGCACCGCGTCCGACCGCCGCGCCGATCCCGGTGGCACGAGCGCTGCTCCCCGGGGAGCCATGACGATCGTGACGAGACGAAAGGCGGCGGAGCACAGCGCCGGCGATGGCGGAGAGACGGCGGCGGCGCTCATCCCCAGCGGCCCGTCCCTGCAGAGCCTGCGCGAGGCCGCCGCGGGCTGCAGGGCGTGCCCGCTCTGGGAGCGGGGGACGCAGACGGTGTTCGGCGAGGGCTCAGCGCGGTCGAGCGTGCTGCTCGTCGGGGAGCAGCCGGGCGACATGGAGGACCGCGCCGGCAAGCCGTTCGTGGGCCCGGCGGGGCAGCTGCTCGATCGCGCGCTCGAGGCGGCGGGCATCGATCGGAGCCGGGCGTACGTCACCAACGTGGTCAAGCACTTCAAGTGGGAGCCGCGCGGCAAGCGTCGCATCCACCAGAGGCCCGACGCGCGCGAGATCCGGGCCTGCCTCCCCTGGCTCGCGGCGGAGATCGCGGTGGTGCGACCCGAGGTCGTCGTGTGCCTCGGCGCGACCGCGGCGCAGGCGCTGCTCGGCAGCTCGTTCCGGGTCACGCGTGAGCGCGGCCGGATCGTCGCCTCGCCGCTCGCGCCGCGCACGCTCGCGACCGTGCATCCGGCGTCCATCCTCCGCGTCCCGGACGAGGCCGCCAGGCGAGCCGAGCTCTCCCGCTTCATCGCGGATCTCTCCGCGGCGGCGCGGGCGCTCGGCTGATGCAGCACCACCCGACGCCGCGCGCCGCCTCGCCGCGGCGGGGGCTCGCGATGAAGTAGGATGCGCGCCGATGAGCACGAGCCCACCACCGATCCCGGGCGCAGCTCGCCCGGCGCCGCCCCCGCAGGCCGGGAGCGCTCACGGCGCGAGCCCCAAGAAGGTGTGGCCGCTGATGCTCGCGGCGCTCGGGGTCGTCTACGGCGACATCGGGACGAGCCCCCTTTACGCGATGAAGGAGTGCTTCAGCCCGAGCAGCCCGCACCGCGTCGCGCCGACGCCCGACAACGTGCTGGGCGTGCTGTCGCTGATGTTCTGGTCGCTGATGATGGTGGTGACCGTCAAGTACCTGACGTTCATCACGCGGGCCGACAACGAGGGGGCGGGCGGCATCCTCGCGCTCCTCGCGCTCGTCCCGAGCGGCGAGCGCAAGGGCGACGGCCGTGGCCTCCTGGTGCTCCTCGTCCTCGTCGGGGCCTCGCTCCTGTACGGCGACGGCGTGATCACGCCGGCGATCTCGGTCCTGTCGGCCGTGGAGGGCCTCGAGGTCGCGACGTCGACGCTGAGGCCGGCCGTCGTCCCGATCACCTGCGCCGTGCTGCTGGCGGTGTTCCTCGTGCAGAAGCGCGGCACGGCGGGGGTAGGGAAGATCTTCGGGCCCGTGACGCTCGTGTGGTTCCTCGCGCTCACGCTGCTCGGGGCCAAGGAGATCCTCCACCACCCCGGCGTGCTCCAGGCCGTCTCGCCGGCCCACGCGGTGAGCTTCTTCGCCGAGAACCAGGGGCACGGCTTCCTGATCCTCGGCGCGGTCGTCCTCTGCATCACGGGCGGCGAGGCGCTCTACGCCGACATGGGCCATTTCGGGCGCACGCCCATCAAGTACACCTGGTACGCGATCGTCTGGCCGGGGCTGCTCATCAACTATTTCGGCCAGGGGGCCAGGCTCCTCGAGGACCCCGCCAGCGCGTCGAGCCCGTTCTACGCGCTGGTCCCCTCCTGGGCGCTCTACCCGACGGTGGCGATCGCGACCGCGGCGACCGTGGTGGCGTCCCAGGCGCTCATCTCCGGGGCCTTCTCGCTGACGCAGCAGGCGGTCCAGCTCGGGTATTTCCCGCGCGTCACGATCGTCCACACCTCGAAGGAGGAGGCGGGGCAGATCTACGTCCCCGAGGTGAACCGCGGGCTTCTGGTCGCGTGCATCCTGCTGGTGCTCACCTTCCAGACCTCGAGCGCGCTCGCGGCCGCCTACGGCATCGCCGTCACGGGGACGATGGGGATCACGACGATCGTCTATTACGTGGTCACCCGGGAGACATGGGGCTGGCCGGCCTGGAGGTCGCTCCCCCTGGCCGGGCTCTTCCTGACGGTCGATCTCGCGTTCTTCGCGGCGAACAGCGCCAAGCTCTTCCACGGGGGCTGGGTGCCCATCGTCATGGGCGCGGCCACCTTCACCGTGATGACGACGTGGAAGACCGGGCGCAGGTACCTCGCGGAGGCGATCAAGTCGGCGATCCTGCCGCTCGACCTGTTCCTCGAGGACGTGAAGCGCATGAGGCCGCACCGGGTGCGCGGGACGGCGGTCTTCATGGCGTCGAACCCGGAGGGCACGCCGCCGATCCTGCTGCACCACGTGAAGCACAACCAGGCGCTGCACGAGCAGGTGGTGCTCCTCTCGATCCAGGTGCTCAAGGTGCCGGAGGTGCCGCCCGAGCGGCGCGTGACCGTGATCCCGAGGGGCGAGGGGATCTACCGGGTCACGGCGTGTTACGGCTTCATGCAGACGCCGAACGCCCCGTCGGCGCTCGAGGCGTGCGCGCGGCACGGGCTCCACATCGATCTCGGGAGGACGAGCTACTACCTCGGCAGGGAGACGCTGCTGACGACGGGGCGCTCGAAGATGTCCCGGTGGCGGAAGGCGCTGTTCGCGTTCATCTCGCGGAACGCGCGCCCGGCGACGGCGTATTTCGGGCTCCCGCCGAACCGGGTGGTCGAGCTCGGCATGCAGGTCGATCTCTGAGGGCCGCACCACCCCGCGCGGAGGTCAGGGGCCGGTGTACCGGGCCCGCGGCCGCAGCATGTAGCCCGCCTCGCGCTGCTCGAACGCGTGGGCGATCCACCCCGCGGCGCGCCCGACCGCGAACATCGCCGCCGCCGAGCCGGCCGGCAGGCCGAGCGCGGCCGCGATCGCGACGAGGCCCATGTCGAGCGACGGCGGATCGAGGCCGGCGTCGCGCAGCGCGTCGACGAGCGCGAGCACCGTGCGCAGCGCCGCGCTGTGCGGCGCGAGCCCGCGCGCCGTGTCGAGCAGCGCCCGCGCGCGCGGATCGCCCTCCGGGTAGAGCCGGTGCCCGAAGCCGGCGATGGGCTCGCCGCGGCGCAGGCGCTCGTGGACCGCGGCCGCCGCGCGCTCGGGCCGGCCCGCCTCCGCGACCAGCGCCTCCACCCGGTCGGTGACGCCGCCGTGCCTCGGGCCGGAGAGCGCCGCGAGCCCCGCGCTGACGCAGGCGTAGAGGTCGGCCCCGGTGGAGGCGGCCACCCGGACCGCGAACGTCGAGGCGTTCAGCTCGTGATCGGCCGAGACCAGGAGCGCCCGGTTCACGGCGCGCTCGGCCTTCTTCGAGGGGTTCGCGCCCAGCGCGACGAGCAGGCGCTGCGCCGTGCCCTCGGCCTCCAGGGCGGCGGTCGCCCTGCGCGCGTCCCGGCCCAGGCCGACGAGCGCCGCCATCGCCCGCACGAGGGCGCGCGCCCGCGCGCGCTCGGCGTCGCTCGTGGGGATGCGCCCGTCGCCCGAGGGCGCCCCCACGTGGCGGGTCATGTCGTGCGCGCCGAGCGCGGGCACCGCGAGCGCGAGCGCGGTGAACGGCGGCGCGCCCTCGGGCAGGAGCGCCGCGAGCTTCGCCGGGCGGACGCTCAGCCGGGCGGGCCGGGGGGCCGGCGCGCCCGCCGCGGGCAGCTCCCCGGTCCACAGGAGCTCGGCGACCGCGTCGAAGGGCACGTCCGCGAGCGCCAGCGCGACCGCCTCGTTGCCCCGGTAGACGGGCCCGCGCGGGCCGATCGCGGTGAGCGCCGACTCGAGCACCGGCTCGCCCCACCGGAGCGCCTCGGCCGCGACCGGGCCGTGGCCGGCGCGCGCGTCGTGCCGCGCCTTGAGCCGCTCGATGTCCGCCCTGAGGTAGAGCCGCGCGCGGCCCTTCCCGCCGGGCACCCCGCGGAGCATGCCCCGGCTCGCGTACGCATAGAGCGTCTCCCGCTTCACGCCGAGCAGCTCCGCCGCCTCGGCGCCGGTCACGTAGGCCGAGCGCCGCTGCTCCGAGGCAGGTAGATCAACCATGAGAGCTCCATCAACCGTAGATCAACCACGCCCCGCGATCCATGCGCGGCGCGCCCGTCGTCGCGGCCGCCGCCGCCGTCCCGGCGCCCCGGGCCATCGAGGCGCCTCGAGGGCGATGGTACATGATTGATTGTACAATCAAGGTTGATCAATGTTTCATCCGGCCCAATCCTTCGCTCCATCGGAGGTGGTTCGCATGGGGAACGTGGCGGCGCCGCTCGCGAGCGGCCTGGAGGGCGTGGTGGTGGCGGAGACGCGGCTCTCGGAGGTGGACGGAGCGCGAGGGAGGCTCATCCTCGCGGGCCATGACGTCGAGGCGCTCGCCGGCGGCGGCGGGGTGACCTTCGAGGAGGTGTGCGGGCTGCTCTGGGGCGGCGCGCTGCCCGCGCCGGCGGAGCGGGAGGCGCTCCGGGCGGCGATCGCCGAGGGGCGGACGCGGGCGTTCGCGCTCCTCGGGCGGCTCGGCGACGCGCTCGGGGCGCGCGACGGCATGGACGCGCTGCGCGCCGCGGTCGCGCACCTCGAGGGCGACGCCCCGCCGGCGGCGATCGCCGGGGCGGTCGCGACGTTCGCGGCGGCGTGGGCGCGGCGCGCGGCGGGCGAGGCGCCGGTCGCGCCCGATCCGGCGCTCCGGCTCTCGGCCGACTACCTGCGGATGGCGCGGGGGGGCGCGGCGAGCGAGGCGGAGGCGCGCGAGCTCGACGCGTACCTCGTGACGGTCTCGGATCACGGCATGAACGCGTCGACCTTCGCCGCGCGCGTCGTCACCTCGACGGGCTCGGACGCGATCTCGGCGGTGGTCGCGGCGATCGGCGCGCTCAAGGGGCCGCTCCACGGCGGCGCGCCGGGGCCGGTCCTCGACATGCTGGACGCGATCGAGGCCGCGGGCCCCCGCGGCGCGGAGGCCGCGGGCCGCGCCGAGCGCTGGCTCCAGGCAGAGCTCGCGGCGGGGCGGCGGATCATGGGCATGGGGCACCGGATCTACCGAGTGAGGGATCCGCGGGCGGCGGTGCTCGAGCGGGCGATCGAGCGGCTCGCGCGGACGGCCGGCGGGGCGCGCGGCGCCCGGCTCGCGCTGGCGCGCGCGGTCGAGCGCGCGGCGGAGGCGGCGCTCCGCGCGCGGTACCCGGATCGCCCGCTGCGCGCGAACGTCGAGTTCTACACGGCGGTGCTGCTCGACGCGCTCGGGCTGCCGCGCGCCCTGTTCTCGCCGACGTTCGCGGTGGGCAGGGTCGCCGGGTGGTGCGCGCACATCGACGAGCAGCGGCGCGCCGGGCGGCTCATCCGGCCGAGCTCCCGCTACGTCGGCGGCGCGCCCGGCGCCGCGGCCCCGGCCGGCTGAGCCCGGCGTCGCCCTGCGCCGATCAGGGGGCGCGGCACCGCCCTGACCAGGGCCCCAGGGCGCGGCATTCCCGTGAGTCGGACGTCCGTGTCATCCTCGTCGATCTGAAATCGCCGACCCGGTGATCCCGCCATCCCGGAGGGCAAAAGAAGAACGCACCGGGCGCAGGTAGGACGTTGTTCGTCCATCGAAGTTGGCAGCTTCGCGGGGGTACTGGTACCATGTTCAGTATGTCGCCCGTCGCCCTTGCCGCTCCTCTCGCCCGGGACCTCCTGCGCCATACCCTTCCCGAGTTCGAAGCGCGCGCCAAGACGCTCCCACTCGGCTTGCAGGAAATCAACGACGCCCTTCCGGAAGGGGGGCTGCCGCGCGGCGGCGTGGTCGAGCTCGCCGCGCCGCGGGGGCTGGGGCGCTCCACCTCGATCGCCCTCTCCGCGTGCGCGGCGGCGCAGGCGGAGGCGCGGCTGCGCGGGACGAGCGCGACGTCGGGGGCATGGTGCGCGTGGATCGATCCGAGCGGCTCGCTCTTCGCGCCGGCGGTCGCGCGCGCGGGGGTGGATCTGAGCCGGCTGCTCGTGGTGCGCCCCCCTCCGGAGATGCTCGCGAAGGTCGCGATCCGGATGGCGCTGAGCCGGGCGTTCTCCGTGCTCGTCGTCGACGTGGCCGGGGTCCCGGGCGCCTTCGGCCAGGCCGGGGGGAAGGGGGAGCACCGCGGGCCTCCGGTGGGGCGCCGCGAGGAGGACCTCGCGCGCTGGGTCAACGTGGTGCGCAAGCTCGCCCTGGCGATCGAGGGGAGCGACGCGGCGATCCTGCTCCTCACCGACCGTCAGGCGGCGCGGCCGATGCCCCTGCCGGTGGCGATGCGGCTGGAGCTGGAGCAGGTCGCCGAGGGGCGGCTCATGGTCCGCGTCGCCAAGGACCGCCGGGGGCGCGTGACCTCGCCGACCCCGGTGGTGCTCGGGCGGCGATCGAGGGCGGAGCGGGCGGCGGGCAGCGAGCCGCGGCCGGCGCTGTCGCGGGCGTGAGGAGGAGGCGATGGCGATGAGGCGCATCGTGGCGATCGTGCTCCCGCAGCTCGCGTGCGAGCTGGTGAAGCAGCGTGGACCGGTGTCTCCGAGCGGGAAGGCGCCGCTCGCGGTGATCCTCGGGGGCGACGACGAGCGCTGGGCGACGGCCGCCGGGCGGCCCGAGCGCGAGCCGCCGGCGCCGGCCGCGGTGATCGACGTGGTCGACGACGAGGCGAGGCGGTACGGGGTGCGGCCGGGGCAGAAGGTCGTCGAGGCGGCGGCGCTGGTCGCGCACCTGGCGATCCACCGGGTGACGTTCGCCGAGATCGACGCGGCGCTCGGCCGGGTCGCCGAGGTGGCGCTCGGCCTCGGGGCTACGGCGTCGATCCAGCTCGGCGAGCAGGGCGCCCCGTCGCGCGCCGGCGGGGCGCGCCCGGGGGCGCAGCGGGCGAGCCGCGCCGCGGAGCGCGCCTCCTCGGGCGCCGCGGCGCGGAGCCCCTGGGGCGACGGGCCTTACGACACGGTGTGGCTCGACATCACCGGGGCGTCGCACCTCGTCGGGGGCGAGGAGGCGCTGCTCGACGAGCTCTGCGAGCGCGTGGCGGCGCTCGGCCACAGGGCGCGGCTCGCGATCGCCGACGGGCCGCGGCTCGCGCAGGCGCTCGCGCGCTTCGGCGCGCACGCGGCGGACGGCGGGCGAGGGGCCGAGGCCTCGATCGCGCCGCCGGGCAAGGGGGCCGAGGCGCTCGGGCCGCTGCCGGTGCAGGCGCTCCCGGTCGAGCGCGAGGTGGCGAGCTTCCTCGTGCGGCTCGGCGTCCTCCGCGTCGAGGATCTCGCGCGGCTGCCGCGGGCGCAGGTGGCGGCGCGGCTGGGCCCCCGGACGAGCGAGGTGATGGAGCTGCTCGCCGGCCGCGATCCCGTGCCGCTCCTGCCGTTCGAGGTGCCCCGGCTGATCGAGGAGGAGGTGCTCTTCGACGAGCCGATCGAGAGCGCCGAGTCGCTCCTGTTCGTGCTGCGCGGGATGACGTCGCGGATCGCGTCGCGGCTCGCCGCGCGCGGCGAGGCGTGCGGGCGGCTCAACGTCGCGATCGCCTACGATCGATCGATCGCGCGGCTCCGCCAGGGCGAGCGCGAGGGCGACGGCTCCGCGGAGCCCTCGCCGGAAGAAGAGGAGCGCGGCCCGTCGCTGCGCTTCCACGTCGACATGCCGGTGCCGCTCTCGGACGCGGGCGATCTGCTCCGCCCCCTCAAGGCGAAGCTCGAGCGGATCGAGCTCGCGGCGCCCGCGGTGGGGGTCCACCTCATCGCGTCCCGCATCACGCGCGCCCGCCGGGTGCAGCTCGATCTGTCGCGCGACCGCTCGGCCGATCCCGACAGCCTCCCGGCCCTCCTGGCCGAGCTCTCGGCCGAGATCGGCGCGGAGCGGGTGGGCGTCCTGGAGATCGCCGACGCGCACCGCCCCGAGGCGCGCTCGCGGCTCGCGCCGGCCGCGGACGAGGCGGCCGCGCGGGGGGCGCCGCGCGCGCGCGGCGCGGAGCCGGGCGCGGCGATCCCGGACGGGGGCGAGGCGCCGGCGCTGGAGCCGGCGCGGCTCATCGCGCAGCCGATCCCGCTCGGCCGCGTGGGGCGCGGGACGATCGTGGCGATCGATCGGCACCTCTACGCGATCGAGCGGCTATCCTTCGTCATGCGGCTCGACGCGGTGGAGTGGTGGACGCCCACGCCGGCCTCGCGCGACTACGCGCGCGCCTGGCTGGTCTCGGGCTCTCCCTCCGGCAGGGCGGTCCAGGCGCGGCCCGGCGAGCTGCGACCTCGAGACGGCGCGAGCGCGAGCTCGTGCGGCGAGGCGTGGATCTACGTCGACCGCGCGACGGGCGAGGCGTTCCTGCAGGGGTGGTGCGAGTGAGCGCGGGCGCCCCGGTCCCGTTCGCGGAGCTCTGCGGCCGCTCCTGCTTCTCTTTCCTCGAGGGCGCCTCGCACCCCGAGGAGGTCGTGCACCGCGCCAAGGAGCTCGGCCTCGAGGGGCTCGCGCTCTGCGATCGCGACGGGATCTACGGCAGCGTCCGCGCGCACACCGCGGCGAAGAAGGTCGAGCAGCGGGTGATCGTCGGGGCCGAGCTGACGATCGGCGCGCCGCGCGCGGGCTCGGGGCAGCGCGCCGAGCCCGCGCCGGGGGCCCAGCCCTCGGTGGTCCTCCTGGTCGAGGACGGCGAGGGATACGCGAACCTCTGCCGCCTGCTCACGATCGCGCACGCCGACTGCGAGAAGGGGGCGGCGAGCCTCTCGGCGGAGGCGATCGCGGCGGCGCCGCGGGGGCTCACCGCGATCGTTCCGCTCGATCCCCTCGCGCCCGCGGGCGCGTCGAGCGCGCTGATGAGCACGCTGCGCGACGCGTTCGGCGAGCGCGCGCTCGCCGCGACGTGGAAGCACCTCGATCGCCTCGACGGCGAGCGCGTCGCGGCGGCCCTCGCGGCGGAGCGGCGCTACGGCCCCTGCGTGGTGGCGACCGCGCGCCCGCTCTACCATCACCCGTCGCGCAAGCCGCTCGCCGACGTGCTCACCTGCATCCGGACCAAGACGACGCTCGATCAGGCCGGGACGCGGATCACGCCGAACGCGGAGGCGTACGTGCGCTCGGGCGCGCAGATGGCGGCGCTGTTCCGCGACCACCCGGCCTGGATCGCGCGGACCGTGGAGATCGCGTCCCGCTGCCGCTTCTCGCTGTCGGATCTCCGCTACAGTTTCCCGAGCGACGCCCTCTGCATGCCCGGGGAGACCTCGGATCAGGCGCTGCGCCGCCTCACCGAGGAGGGCTGCCGCGACCGTTACCCCGAGGGGACGCCGCCCGGGGTGCGCGCGCAGATCGAGAAGGAGCTCGCCCTCATCGCGAAGCTCGGCGTGGCGCCCTACTTCCTGAGCGTGCAGCAGGTCGTGAAAATCGCGCGCGCGCGGCAGATCCTCTGCCAGGGCCGCGGGAGCGCGGCGAACAGCGCGGTGTGCTTCGCGCTCGGCGTGACGGCGGTGGACCCGGCCCGGTCCAACCTGCTCTTCGAGCGCTTCCTGTCGGAGGAGCGCAACGAGCCCCCGGACATCGACGTCGACTTCGAGCACGAGCGCCGGGAGGAGGTGATCCAGGCGATCTACGACATGTACGGGCGCGACCGGGCGGCGATGGTCTCGGAGGTCATCGCGTACCGCGGCAAGAGCGCGCTCCGCGAGGTGGGCAAGGCGTTCGGCTTCTCGCCGGATCAGGTCGACCGGCTGAGCGGCCTCGTGCTCCACCACGAGGCGGACATCACCGAGAAGCGGGTGAGCGAGGCCGGCCTCGATCCGGACGACGTGCGCGTCCGGCAGGCCGTCCTGATGGCGAGCGCGCTGGAGGGCTTCCCGCGCCACCTCTCGATCCACGTCGGCGGCTTCGTGCTGTCGTCGGAGCCGCTCCACAAGGTGGCGCCGGTCGAGCCGGCCCGGATGGAGGGCCGCACGGTGATCCCGTGGGACAAGGACGACCTCGACGATCTCGGCTTCTTCAAGATCGACGTCCTGGCCCTCGGCATGCTGACGGCGATCCGCAAGGCGCTCGCGCTGATCCACGCGGACGGGTACGCCGCGCTCTCGGGGGCGCAGGCCCGCGCGGAGCCGGCGCAACGAGGCGCCGCCCCCGCGGGGGCAATGGGCCATGCGGCGCGGGACGCCGCGTTCGATCCGATCGCGGCGCTCGCGCGGATCCCGCCGGAGGATCCGGCCGTCTACGAGGCGATCTGCCGGGCCGACACGGTCGGCGTGTTCCAGATCGAGAGCCGCGCGCAGATGGCAATGCTCCCGCGGCTCAGGCCGAGCAAGTTCTACGATCTGGTGATCGAGGTGGCGATCGTGCGCCCCGGGCCCATCCAGGGCGGGATGGTGCACCCCTACCTGCGCCGGCGGACGGGGCAGGAGCCGCCGGTGTCCCCGCACCCGTGCCTGGATCCCATCCTGGAGCGCACGCTCGGCGTGCCGCTCTTCCAGGAGCAGGTGATGCAGATCGCGATGGTCGGCGCGGGCTACACGCCGGGCGAGGCCGATCAGCTGCGCCGTGACATGGCGGCGTGGAAGAAGCACGGGCGCCTGGAGCGGCACCGCGGGCGGCTCATCCAGGGCTTCGCGGAGCGGGGCATCCCGGCCAGGTTCGGGGAGATGCTCTACCAGCAGATCCAGGGCTTCGGGGAGTACGGCTTCCCCGAGTCGCACGCGGCGAGCTTTGCGCTGCTCGTCTACGCGTCGGCCTGGCTCAAGGTCCACCACCAGGCGGCGTTCACCTGCGCGCTGCTCAACGCGCAGCCGATGGGGTTCTATAGCCCGTCGGCGCTGGTGCAGGACGCGCAGCGCCACGGCGTGGAGGTGCGGCCGGTGTGCGTGGTGCACAGCGCGTGGGACTCGACCCTCGAGCCCGGCGCCGATCCCTCGGCGGGCGCGGCGATTCGGCTCGGGATGCGCCTCGTGAAGGGGCTCGGGGAGGCGGCCGCGGCGGCGCTCGTCGCGGCGCGGGAGGAGGCGCCGTTCACGAGCCTGCCGGAACTCGTGCGCCGCGTGGCGCTGAAGAAGAACGAGGTGGAGGCGCTGGCCGAGGCGGGCGCGCTCGCCGCGCTGGTGCCCGCGCGGCGGGAGGCCCTGTGGCGGGCGCGCGCGCCCCGCGTGGAGGGCCTGTTCGACGGCGTGCCCATCGAGAAGGACAGGGACGTGGGGCTCCCCCCGCTCAGGCCGCTGGAGCAGCTCGCGCTGGACTACGGCCGGGTGGGCCTGTCGCTGCACGATCACCCGATGCGGCACCTGCGGCCGGCGCTCAAGCGGCGGCGCGGGGGCGGGCGCGTGCGCACCGCGGAGGAGATCAAGGCGTCGCGCAACGGGGAGCGCGTGCGGGTCGCCGGGATGGTCGTCGGCCGCCAGCGGCCGGCCACGGCGAGCGGCGTGACGTTCATGACGCTCGAGGACGAGACCGGCGTGGTCAACGTCATCGTCCAGAGGCAGGTCTTCGCGGATCACGAGCAGGTGGCGCGGCACGCCGCGCTCCTGCTCGTGACCGGGCAGGTGGAGCGGCAAGGCGAGGTGATCCACGTGGTCGCGCGCGAGCTCGATCGGCTGGAGCTCCCGGACGGCCACGAGGTGTCGCTCAAGTCGCGCGACTATCACTGAAGGCGCGCGCAGCGGGCGGCGCGCGACGTCAGGGCGAGGCGACGACCTCGTCGATCATCGAGAGCAGCGTCGGCGCGTCGAACGGCTTCAGCAGCGTCCGGGCGCTGACCTGCTCCAGGAACGCCTTGCTCCGCTCCGTGAAGGCGCCGCCGGTCAGGAACACGATCCGGCGCTGCTGCTCGGGCGCGTGCTCCGCGAGCGACGCGTAAAAGTCCATTCCCGTCATGTCCGGCATCATGAGATCGCACAGGATGGCGTCGTAGCGCTCTCCGGCGCGGATGCGGGCGAGCGCGTCGCGCGCGCTCGCCGTCGCGATCGTCTCGTGCCGCGGCTCGAGCGTCCCCGCGATCGCCCGCGCGAGGAGCGGCTCGTCGTCGATGATGAGGACCCGCCGCCGCGGCGCCGAGCGCTGCTCGGGCGCGGCGGGCCCGCCGCCCTCGCGCAGCCAGCGCGAGGCGCCGGCGCCCGGCGCGGGCGGGGCGCGCTCGGCGCCGGCGCTGGCCGCGGGCAGGGCGACACGGAAGACGCTGCCCTCGCCAGGGCGGCTCTCCACCTCGATCCGACCCCCCAGCGCCGTGACGATGGCGTGGCAGATCGCGAGCCCGAGCCCGAGGCCCTCGCCCTCCCCCTTGCTCGTGTAGAACGGCTCGAAGATCCGCCCGAGCGACTCGGGCGCGATCCCGGTGCCCGTGTCGCGCACCTCGACGACGACCCAACCGGCGGGGTCGTGGCGCGTCGAGAGCGCGATCTCGTTCTGCTCGGCGAGCCCCTCCGGGATGGCCTGCGCGGCGTTCACGATGAGGTTCAGGAAGACCTGCGCGAGCCGCTGCTCGTTCGCCTCGACGGGCGGCACGTCCTGGAAGCTCCGGACGACGCGGGCGCGGTGCCGGATCTCGTTCATCGCCATGTGGACGCACGAGTCGAGCACCCGTCTGATCTCGACCGGGCCCCGGCGGTCGCCCTCGGCGCGCGAGAACGTGTGGAGGTCGCGCACGATGATCCGCACCCGCTCGGCGCCCTCCCGGGCGTCTTCCAGGAGGCTCAGCACCTCGGAGAGCTCGCCCGATGGCCCCCGGCCGTCGCCGTGGGAGCGGCCCCAGGGCCCGCCGCGCGAGGCGCCGCTCCGCCGCTCGAGCGCGCCGATGCGCCGGATGGCCGCGTCGACGTTCGTGATGACGAAGGCGAGGGGGTTGTTGATCTCGTGGGCGACGCCGGCGGCGAGCGTGCCGACGCTCGCCATACGACCGGCGAGGACGAGGCGGGCCTGCGTCTGCGCGAGCGCGCGGCGCGAGGCGGACTCGCGCGCGGCGCGCTCGCGGACGACGGAGAGCCGCGCCGCGGCGCCCGCGCCCTCGCCGCTCACGAGCAGGAAATCGCTCGCGCCCGCCGCGACGATGCCCTCGATGTCCGCGTCGCGCTCGGTGATCGCGAGGAGGAGCACCGCCTCGCCGCCCGGCTGAGCCCGCAGCCGGCCGCAGAACGCCGCGGCGCCGGCCGGCTCGCTCCAGTCCACGGCGAGCACCGGCGGCTGCTCGCGCAGGCAGCGCTCGAGCGCGTCCTCCGGGCTGGAGGCGACGCTGACGTCCGGCACATGGCGTCGCACCAGCGCTTCAACTCGATCGCTCGCCGCGGTGCGCCCGCGGAGGAGCAGGATGGCGGCCGGCTCCGCGCAGCCCATCGACGTCCTCTCAGCGTGTCCTTCGCGGACCTTTTACCGCATCTCCACGCCCGCGTGCAGGTGGGGTGATCCGCCGCCCTCCGTTGGCCTCGCCCACCTCACAGCGTCCCGGCTTCTCCGGGCTCACCCGCTTCGCGACGGGCTCGCGGTCGCGTCGTCGTCCGGGTCGCCGTCGTCGGCGACCCGCGACGCCCCGTCCGTGAGCGGCGGGTACAGGCTCTCGACGAACGCCGCGGAGAGCCGCTCCGCGATGCGCGCGTCCATCCGCGCCATCGCCTCGCGCAGCCGATCGATCTCCTCCGAGAGGCTCGCCTTGAGCGGCCGGCGCTGCGCCGCCTCCATCGCGGCGAGCGCCGAGCGCGCCTCCTCGAGGCGGGCGCGCGCCGCCTCGTCCGCGCCGGACTCCCGGAGCAGGTGCTCGGCCACGCGCACGCGCCCGCGGTAATGCACCCGCGTCCGCTCGAGGAAATCCCGGTACGGCTTCACGGCCCCGCTGAGTGCCTGCACCGAGGCCGCGAGCGCGCGCGCCTCGCCGCGGAGCGCCTCGCGATCGGCGTCGCCGAGGGCCGGGTTGTGCGCGACGTGCGCCTCGAGCGTCGCGAGCACCTCGCGGGCCCAGCGCAGGTGCCGTAGCCCCGAGGCGCCACGGGAGAGGCGCGGCCCGGGCGCCTCCTCCGGGGCCCGCCGCGCGCTCACGCCACCGCCGCCGCCGGCGCCGCCTCGCGCTCCGGGCGCTTCGCGGTCTCGTTGATCCGCACGCTGACGAGCTTCGAGACGCCGGGCTCCTGCATCGTGACGCCGTAGAGCACGTCGACCGACTGCATCGTGCGCTTGATGTGCGTGATCAGGATGAACTGCGAGTGGCTCGTCATGCTCCGGATCGCCTCGTTATAGCGGGCCACGTTCGCCTCATCGAGCGGCGCGTCGACCTCGTCGAGGATGCAGAACGGCGACGGCTTGAACTGGAAGATCGCGAAGATCAGCGACACCGCGGTGAGCGCCTTCTCGCCGCCGCTCATGAGCTCGATGTTCCCGAGCTTCTTGCCGGGCGGCTGCGCCAGGATCTCGATCCCCGTCTCCAGCATGTCGTCGGGGTTCGTCAGCCTGAGCTCCGCCTGCCCGCCGCGGAACATCTTCGGGAACAGCGCCTTGAAGCGCGCGTTGATGCCGTCGTACGTCGTCTTGAAGAGCCGCTTCGACTCGCGGTTCATCTGGGCGATCGCCTTCTCGAGGTCGTCGAGCGCCTTCTCGAGGTCCGCCTTCTGGCCCGAGTAGTACGTGTGCCGCTCCTCCGCCTCGGCGTGCTCGCGCACGGCGTCGAGGTTGACCGGGCCCATGCGGTCGAGCAGCTCCGTGAGCTCCTGGATGCGCGCGCGGTGCGAGGCGTCGACCGGCGGCCGCTTGTGGTAGTCGCCGACCACGCGGTCGAGCTCCAGCCCGCGGAAGCGCTCGCGCACCCCCTCGATGAGGTGGTTGTGCTCGACCCGCAGCCGCTCCAGCGCGAGCTCGTGCTTGCGGAGCCGCTCCGTGACCTCGGCGAGCTCCTGCCGCAGCCCCCGCAGGTCGGCCTCGCGCCCCGCGTGCGCCTGCCGCGCCTCGTCCAGCGCGCGCCGCGCCTCGGTCAGCGCGGCCTGCGCCGCGTGCGCCTCCGCGACCGCGCTCACCAGCGCCTCGCGCGCCAGGACGATCGTCGCCGCGGCCTTGCCGGCGGCCGCCGCGCTCTCCGTCCGCTCCTGGTCGAGCCGGGCGATCCGGCCCTCGAGCTCGGTGCACGACCGCGTGAGCCGCTCGATCGTGCCCCGCGCCGCCGCGGCGCGCTCGCGCACGCGCGCCAGCTTCACCTTGCGCTCGGTCACGACCGACTGCTGCCCGAGCACCCGCTCGCGCCACTCGGCCGCGACCTGCTCGGCGTGCTCCAGCCCGGCCGCCGCCGCCTCGCGCGCCGCGCGCCCCGCCTCGAGCTTGTCCCGCGCCGCCTGCTGCTCGCTCCCGCCGGCGTCGAGGTTGTCGGCGAGGTCCTCGAGCTCGCCGCGCACCACGCCCTCGCGCTTCTGCGCCGCCGCGAGCTGCTCCTCCGCGCGGCGGAGGTCCTTCTCGGCCGTCACGAGCGCGAGCTCCCCCTCGTGCGCCTCGCTGCGCGCCCGCTCCAGCGCCGTCCCCACCTCGGCGATGCGCTGGCGCAGCTTCTGCTGCGCGTCGAGCAGCGCCGTCACCTCCTCCGACCTGGCCGCGACGAGCTCGTGCAGCGCGCGCATCTCGCGCTTCTGCTCGATCATGCCGGCCGCGACGGCGTCGCCCGAGCCGCCGCTCACCACGCCGTCCTCGCGCACGACCGTGCCGTCGAGCGCCACGAGCGCGCACCCCGCGCCCTCCCTCGCGAGCCGCGCGGCGACCTCGGCGGACTCGACGACCACCGCGTCGCCCACGAGGGCCCGCGCGAGCGCCTCGTCCTCGGGCGCGAACACGAGCCGGTCCACGAGCGGCCCCAGCACCCCCTCGCCGCGCGGCGGCCGCCGCGCCGCGCCGGCCACGAACGCCGGCCGCGCCGCGATCACGCTGGCGCGCCCGCGGTTGTTCTTCGACAGATCCGCGAGCAGCGCGAGCCCGCGCTCGACGTCGCTCACGACCGCGCATTGCAGCCGGTCGCCGAGCAGCCCGGCGAAGGCCGCGGTCAGCTCGGCCGGCGCCTCGATCCGGTCGGCCACGAGCCCGAGCAGCGCCGGGTCCTTGGTCTTGAGCAGGTTCTTCACCCCGGCGCCGACGCCCTCCAGCCGGGCGTGCAGCTCCTCGAGCGCGCGCAGCCGGTTGCGGCGCTGCCCGAGCTCGTTCTTCGCGTGCTCCACGGCGCGATCGCTCGCGACCGCCTGCTCCCGGAGCGCCCGCATCTCCGCGTCGAGCCGCGCGCGCTCCTCCGCGGAGATCCGCTTGCCCTCCGCGAGCTCCGTCACGTGCCGGGCCAGCGACGAGCGCCGCCGCTCGAGCTCCTCGGCCTCGACCAGGAGCCGGCCGAGCTCGTCCTCGAGCTTCGTCCGTCGCTGGCTCATCTCCGCCATGCGCCGGTCGAACCCCGCGAGGGACGCCTCGGCGGCCGCGACCGCCGCCGTGGCGTCGGCGGCCCGCCGGCGCAGCGCGGCGACCTCGTGCTCGGCGGTGCGCTCGCCGTGCCGCAGCTCCTCGAGCCGCTCGTGCTGCTCCAGGGCGAGCTCGCTCTCCCGCGCCTCCTCCTCCTCGACGCCGGCGAGCTGCGCCTCGAGCTGCCCCTTCTCGGCCCGGAGCTCCTCGACCGTCTTCTCGAGCTCGGCCTGCTCCTTGGCCGCGGTGACGAGCCGCTCCTCCATGTGCCGGAGCCGGTCGCGCGCCCGTGCGATCTCGGCCTCGTGGGTGCGCACCTGGTTGTCGGCCGCGAACGCCTCGTTCTGCGCCCGCTCGGCCCGCTCCTCGCAGGCGAGGGCCTCGAGCCGGGTGACCTCGATCTCGGCCTCGCGCGCGGAGAGCGCCGTCCCGGCCGCCTGCGCCCGCTCCGCGTGCTCGGCCCTGCCGACCGACTCGTGCTGCGTGAGCACCGTGATCTCGAGGAGCTTGTGCGAGGCCTCGTGGAGCACGAGGTCCTCGAGCTCCTTGCGGTAGTTCACGTAGCGCTCGGCCTTCGCCGCCTGGCGCTTGAGCGACGCGAGGTTGCGCTGGATCTCGGAGACGATGTCCCCCACGCGGAGCAGGTTCTGCCGCGTCTGCTCCATCTTCTGCTCGGCCTGCTTCTTCCTGGCCTTGTACTTCGTGATGCCGGCGGCCTCCTCGATGAGCAGCCTCCGGTCCTCCGGGCGCGCCGAGACGATGAGCCCGATCTTGCCCTGCTCGACGATGGAGTAGGCCTTCGTGCCGACGCCGGTGCCGAGGAAGAGGTCGGTCACGTCCTTGAGCCGGACCTGGGTCTTGTTGATGAGGTACTCGCTCGTCCCGTCGCGGAAGAGCCGGCGGGTCACGGCGATCTCCGCGTAATCCCGATATTCCAGCGGTAGCTGCGACGCCGACGCCGGATCGCTGTTGTCGAAGGTGAGCGTCACCTCCGCCATGCCGTGCTGGGCGCGCGTCTCGGAGCCGTTGAAGATGACGTCCGACATCGACTTACCGCGCAGGTGCTTCGCGCTCTGCTCGCCGATGGCCCACCGGATCGCATCGACGATATTCGACTTGCCGCAGCCGTTCGGCCCGACGATGCCCACCACGTCGGTGTCGAAATGGACCACCGTCCGGTCGACGAACGATTTGAACCCGCTGATCTCGAGCTTCCGAATGCGCATGACGTCCCCGGGACCGGCCAGACGGACCTGAACGTATCGTCACAGCACGCCACGTACCGTCACGCCTGGCGTTCCTGGGTCTACGTGTACTGGCACCGGGCGGCAAGACCGGAAGCCGACCGTCCCCCCGCGGTTCGCGGACCAGGTCTTGCCCCTGCGCCGATGGCGCTTGCCGAGGATAACCCAGCATCGGGCGCGGTACGTGCTCTTTGGCAGCCACCTTGACAGGTGGCTAACGTGACCATATCCCTCGCGTTGTTCGAGGAGTACAACGCCATGCCCACTTACGAGTACGCCTGCACATCCTGCGCGCATGAATGGGAAGCTGAGCAATCCATCAAGGAGGCGCCGCTTTCGGAGTGCCCGGCGTGCAGCCAGGCGACGGCGCGCCGGCAGATCTCGCGCGGGACGGGGTTCATCCTGAAGGGCGGCGGCTGGTACTCCGACCTGTACGCCTCGAGCTCGAACAAGCCGGCGAAGTCGGATGGCGGCTCGGGGAGCGCCGGGTCGGAGGGGAAGGGCTCGGGCTCGGACAGCTCCTCGTCGGCCGCCGGCAGCACCAAGAGCGACGCCAGCGCCTCGTCCGCCACCGCGACAGCCTGACGCCGGCCCGGCCGGGCGCCGGCTCGGCGGGCACCGACGGGCGGCGGTGTGGTCAGCGCGGCGGCATCGCGCCGCCCGGCGGCGTCCTTGCGCCGTCCGTGGCGCTGCGCGCCCCGGGCGCTGCGTGTCCACCTGCGCCGGGGGCGGTGCTAGGGTGGCCGGGATGGATGAGAGAAAGCGACTTGAGGAGCTCCGCCGGCAGCTCACGGAGCTGGATCAAGAAATCCTGCGCACCATCGAGCGCCGGGCGCGCATCGCGCACGAGCTGGCCTGGCTGAGGACGGGCACGGCCCGCTTCGCCCCCACGGCAGACGCCGCGCACGTCCAGGCGCTCGAGCGGGCCGTGACGCCGCCGTTCCCGGTGCGCGCCGTCCGGCCCATCTTCGTCGCCATCGACGCGGCCTCCCGCGCCTACGAGGTCGCGCCCCGGGTCGCGTACCTGGGCGCCGAGGGCGACTATGGCTGGACCGCGGCGCACGATCACTTCGGGGTCGGCGGCGAGTTCGTCCGCGCGGAGAGCCCCCTCGCCGCCATCGAGGAGGTCGCGCGCTCGCGCGCGGACTTCGCCGTGGTCCCGTACGAGTCGCTCAAGGAGGGGCCGATCTTCCCGACGATCCAGGCGATCGGCGGCGCCGATCTCAAGGTGGTCGGCGAGCGCCACCTGGCGCAGGCGCTCGACCTCGTGAACCGGAGCGGCAACCTCGCCGACGTCGAGCGGGTCTATGCCTCGCCGCAGGATCACGTGGCGTGCGTGAACTACCTCGAGCTCCAGCACCCGCGCGCGCTGGTGCTCGACGTGCGGGGCCCGCAGGCGGCCTGGGAGCTCGCGGCCGAGGACGGCGGCAGCGCCGCCATCGTCCCCCGTGGTTTCCGCGGCGGGCAGGAGCTCCGGGTCGCCCGCGAGAACGTCGGCGACGAGGGGGAGGTCCGGATCCGCTACGCGGTGCTCTCGCGCCTCCCCTCGCCGCGCTCGGGCCACGACGCCACGGCGATCCTGTTCAGCGTCCAGGATCGCCCCGGCGCGCTCCACGACATCCTCCAGCACTTCAAGGAGCGCAGCTGCAACCTCCGGCGGGTCCACTCCCGGCCCGTCCCCGGCGAGGGCTGGGACTACGTCTTCTACGTCGAGGTCAGCGGTCACACGACCGATCGCGCGCTCGTCGCGGCGCTCGAGGGGGTGAAGCGCGAGACCAAGATGCTGAAGATCATCGGCTCCTTCCCCCTGGAGCGCCCCGACACGCCGCACGAGCGCGCTTGATGGCGAGGACGATGGTGCGGACGCTGCTGCATGCCCGGACCGCCGCGGCCCTGCGCCGCGCGGCGGGCGCGCTCGCGCTCGTCGCGCTCACCGCCCCGGCGCTCGCCGGCTGCGGCGGCGCGGACGACAGCCTCGCGCTGGTCGGCGGGGAGAAGATCGACGCGACGGCGATCGATCGCGATCCCCTCGCCGTCCTGCCGAGCGGCGCGGTGATGCTCGGCTACCTCGACGCGGCGGCGTTGTTCACCTCCAGCCTGGGAGGCGAGGTGAACCAGATCATCACGAGCCTGCTGCCGCTGGGCCCGGAGTCGAACTTCGTCCCCGCGCGCGACGTCGTGAAGATCCACGGCGGCCTCTATGCGATGCAGGGCGCGGACTTCTGCGCCGTGATGCAGGGCAACTTCGACGTCGACGCGATCCGCCGCGCCGCCGACGCGCGGACCGTCACCGTCATCGGCGCGCCGCTCGTGAAGACGCGCTACGCCGACAACGACCTCTTCACGGCCGGCAACGTCGGCTTCGTGGTGCTCACGCCCCACACGATCCTCACCGGCAACGAGACCGGCATGCGGCGGGCGCTCGACCGGCTCCGCTCCGGCAAGCTGGAGCGCTCCGTGCCCGCGTGGATGGTCGATCTCATCGGCACCAGGGGCGCGTCGTTCGCCGTGGCCGGCGACCTCTCGAGCCAGGCCGCCGTCGCGTCCGCGGCCGGGCAGCTCCCGTTCCTCGCGGGCCTGCAGTACGTGCGCATCATCGGCAACTTCCAGCCGCCCGGGGTGAATTTCGCCGGCGCGCTCACGTACGCCGATCCGCAGAGCGCGGCGAGCGGCGCGGTCGCGCTCCGCAACCTCGAGCAGATCGCCAAGATCGCGAGCGTGCTCTCGTCGTGGGGGTTCGGCTACGGCTCGGTCCCGCCCATGCAGGTCGCGCAGCGCGAGAGCGATGTCGCGTTCACGGTGCCCCTCGGCGAGGGGATCGTGCGCATGCTGCTCCGCACGACCGCCGAGACGGCGAGGAGCGTGGCGCTCCTGCGCTGACTCACGCCTTCCGGAGCGGCGCGCGCGACGGCGGCGCGGCGTGGGCGGGGTCGTCCGGCCACGCGTGCTTCGGGTAACGGCGGCGGAGCTCCTTCGCGATGGCCGGGTAGTGCCGGGCCCAGAACCCCGACAGATCGGTCGTGACCTGCACGGGGCGCTGGTTCGGCGCGCACAGGTGCAGCACCACGGGCACCCGCCCGCCGGCGACCCGCGGCCCCTCCGCCATGCCGAAGAAGTCCTGCAGCCGGGACGCGAGCGACGGCGGCGCGCGTGCGGTGTACTCCAGGCGCGCGCGCCGGCCGCCGGGCAGCGTGATCGCCTCGGGGGCGAGCTCGGCGAGCGCTCGCGCCTGCGCAGGGCTCAACGAGGCGTGCACGGCGCCCGACAGGTCGGCGTCGCGGAGCTCGGCGAAGCTCCTCCGGCCCTCGCAGAGCGCCTCGAGCGCGGTGAGCACGGCGTCCTCCCCGACGTCGGGCAGCCCGGCGTCCGGGCAGTGCGCGCGCACGAACGCGACCCGCGCGAGCCAGCGATCGAGCGCGTCGCCGTGCGCGAACGCCCGCCACCCCTTCGCCCGCGCCTGGGCGGCGAGCTCCCGCGCCGCCGCTTGCGACAGCGGCCCGCCCGCGTCCAGGGCCGGGCGCGCCTCGTCGAGCACCAGGGCGTCGTACGAGAGCCGGCGCACGACCTCGACGCGCTCCGCGGCGGCGCTCCACGTCGCCTCCGTGGTGTCGCGGATCGCGTCCGTGAACAGGTCGAGCAGCCAGTCCGCCTCGATCGCGCTCGCCGCCCGGACGACCGTGCGCGCCGAGCGCCCCTCGCTGCGCTCCTCGATGTCGACCGCGACCACGAGGTCGACGTCATCCACCGCGCTCGCCTCGGAGAGCGCGGCGGTGCCGCCCGCGGCGAGGACGATCTCCCGCCCGCTCCGCCCCGAGGCGTTCGCCGGGCGGCGCAGCCGGCCCACCCGGTCGGGGTAGCCGGTGAGGATCGCGATGCGCTGCGCGATCTCGCGGGCCTCCGCGGTCTCCGGCGGCGCCGCGCGCCGGGGATCGGCGAGCCGCGCGAGCTGCTTGCGCGTCCGCTCCACGGCGAGCGCGCGCGCCGGGTCGACGCCGAGCCACCGCAGCCGGTCCGCCGCGAACCGCGCGCGCGCCGCCTCCTCGAAGGTCTGGAGCGACGCGAGCAGGTCGGAGCTGTGCCGCGCGTCGCCCCTCCGCCCGTGGGCCTCCCGCGGGCCCCCGGGCGCGCCGAGGTCGCGCTCGGCGACGAGCGCCGCGAGGGCGCACCCGTCGTCGGCGACGCCGCGCCGCTCGGCCTCGACGATCATCCGCGCTTGCCGCGGGTGCGCCGGGAAGCGCAGCATCCGCCGCCCGGTCGGCGTCACGCGCCGCCGCTCGTCCAGCGCGCCGAGCCGCACGAGCAGCGCCTCGGCCGCGGTGAGCGCGGCCGGGGGCGGCGCCTCCAGCCACCCGAACCCCTCGAGATCGGCGACCCCCGCGGCGCAGAGCTCGAGCACCGTCTCCGCGAGATCGAGCCGGCGGATCTCGGGCGCCTCGTGCTCCGGCCGCGAGGAGAGATCGCCGCGCGTGTAGAGCCGCAGGCAGCGGCCGGGGCGCGTCCGCCCGGCGCGGCCCGCCCGCTGCGCGGCCGAGGCGCGGGCGATCGGCGCGACGCGGAGCGTCGGCAGCCCGGACCAGGGCGCGTGCGCGGCCACGCGCGCGAGCCCGCTGTCGATGACCGCCACGACGCCGTCGATGGTGACGGAGGTCTCGGCCACGTTGGTCGAGAGGATGATCTTGCGCCGATCCGCGGGGCGCACCGCGCGGTCCTGCTCCGCGGCCGACAGCGAGCCGTGGAGGGGGAGGAGCAGGAGATCCGCGCTCCTGGCGAGGGCCGCGCACGCCTCCATCGACCGCCGGATCTCCGCGGAGCCTGGCAGGAACACCAGCACGTCGCCGTCGAGACCCTCGTCGACGAGCTGCTTCACCGAGGAGGCGACCAGGCTCTCGAGCGTCCGGTCGCCCCAGTGCGCCGGGGCGCGGCGATCGCCGGCGAGGGCCGCCGCGCTCGCGCGGGCGCTCGGCAGGTGCTCGATCGCGACGTCGAACATCCGCCCCTCGGCGCGCACGACCGGCGCCATGGGGCCCGGGGCCGCCGGCGCGCCGTGCCCCTCGGCGGCGCCGGCGAGCGCGTCGGGCTGCGCCGGCGCGCCGCCGAGGAACGCCGCGATGGGGCCGGCGTCGAGCGTCGCCGACATGACCACGATCCGGAGATCGGGCCGCGCGCCGCGCTGCAGCCGCCTGAGCAGCGCGAGCGCGACGTCGCCCGCGAGGTGCCGCTCGTGAAACTCGTCGAGCACCACGGCGCTGACGCCCCGGAGCTCGCGATCGACGAGGAGCCGCCGCGTCAGCACGCCCTCGGTGACGAAGCGGATCCGCGTGGCCGGGCCGGCGGCCTCCTCGAAGCGCATCGTGTAGCCCACGGTCTCGCCGACGCGCTCGCCGAGCTCCTCGGCCACGCGGCGCGCCGACAGGCGCGCGGCGAGCCGCCTCGGCTCGAGCACCAGGATCTCGCCGCGCTCCGCGAACCCCGCGTCGAGCAGCGCGCGCGGCACGCGCGTCGTCTTGCCCGCGCCGGGCGGCGCCTCGAGCACCACGCTCGGGTGCGCGCGCAGGGTGGCGCAGAGATCGGGGAGGATCGGATCGATCGGCAGCGGCTGCATGGCTTCGGCGCGCGCCCCTCGCAGGGGGCGGGGCGCCCGGAGCCTAGCAACCCTGGGCGCGCGCGGACCTGTGATACTCGTCGAGGACCGTGAGCGCCTCGACCGATCCGACCCATCTTTCCGCCACCGCCCTCTCGGCGCTGCTCGCGGCGCGCGAGATCAGCGCCGAGGAGGTCGTGCGGGCGCACCTCGCGCGCATCGACGCGCTCGATCCGGAGGTCCGCGCCTTCACCCAGGTGTTCCGCCGCGAGGCGCTCGTGGCCGCCCGCGGCCTCGACGACGAGCGCCGCCGCGGGGACGTCCGGGGGCCGCTGCACGGGCTCCCGATCACGGTCAAGGAGTCGCTCGACATGGCCGGCATGGCCTCCACGCTCGGCGTCGCGGCCAGGAGCGGCCACCGGGCCGAGGGCGACGCGGGCGTCACCGCGCTGCTCCGCCGCGCGGGCGCGGTGATCCTCGGGCGCACGAACGTGTCGCAGATGCTCCTGTTCAACGAGGCGCGCAACCCCCTCTTCGGCCAGACGGCGAACCCGTGGGACCTCGACCGCAGCCCGGGGGGCTCGTCCGGAGGCGAGGCCGCCGCCATCGCCGCGGGGATGTCGCCGCTCGGCATCGGTACGGACATCGGCGGCAGCATCCGCGTCCCCGCGCACTGCTGCGGCATCGCCGGCCTCAAGCCCACGCTCGATCGCTGGACCAACAAGGGCAGCAACACGGCCCTGCTCGGGCAGGAGGCGATCCGCTCGCAGGTCGGCCCGATGGCCAGGAGCGCCCGCGACCTCGCGCTCGTCATGGCCGCGCTCGATCCGGCCGCCATGGCCGAGCTGGACGTGCGCGTGCCGCCGTTCCCGCTCACCGCGCCGGCGAGCGTCGAGGTGGCCCGGCTGCGCGTCGGGTTCTACTGCGACGACGGCCTGGTCCCCTCGTCGTCCGCGGTCGCCCGCGCCGTCGTGAAGGCGGCGTCGGCCCTGCGCGCGCGGGGCGCCACCGTCGTGCCGTTCACGCCGCCCGGCATCCCGGACGCGATCTATGCGTACTTCGCGGCGCTCTCCGCGGACGGCGGCTCGACGGCGCTGTCGCTCATGGAGGCGGGCGACGGCGCGGACGTCGACGTCTCCCTCCGGTCGCTCCGCACGCTGGCGTCGCTCCCGCCGTTCGCGCGGCGCGCCGCCGCGCGCGTCGCCGGCCTCGCGGGCGAGCGGAGGCTCCAGCGCCTGCTCGAGGTCAGCGGGGCGAAGTCCGTCTCCGAGCTCTGGCGCATCACGCACGCGCTCCGCGAGGCGCGCGCCGCGATCGCGTCGGCGATGCGCGCCGAGGCGCTCGACGTGCTGCTCTGCCCTCCGTACGCCACGCCGGCGCTGCCGCACACCGCGTCGCGGGACTTCGTCCTCGCGAGCAGCGCCGCGATGCTCTGGAACCTCGCGCAATTCCCGGCCGGCGTCGTCCCGGTGAGCCGCGTGCGGGCCGAGGAGGCGCGCCGGGAGCGGCCGCGCGACCGCCTGGAGAGGCGGGCCGCCGAGGTCGATGCGCGGAGCGAAGGGCTGCCCGTCGGCGTCCAGGTGGTGGGCTACCCGTTCTGCGACCACGTGGTGCTGGCCGCCATGATCGCCCTCGAGGACGAGCTCGCCGGCGAGCCGGATCGTCCCATCACGCCCGTCTCGCCGCCCTCGCCCGCCGGCTGACGCGCGAGCTCCGGGGCGCGCCAGCGACACCGGGATCCCATCGCGGCGCCGCGCGACGCTGCCACGATCCGGCTCAAATACAGGCCCTACAAAGCCGAAAGGTCCGCCGGAGAATCATCTCCGCCGGACCAGTCGGGGCGAGTGGATTCGAACCACCGACCCCTTGACCCCCAGTCAAGTGCGC
Organism: Sorangium sp. So ce1036; assembly: GCF_051369805.1. Lineage (NCBI taxonomy): Bacteria > Pseudomonadati > Myxococcota > Polyangiales > Polyangiaceae > Sorangium > Sorangium sp. So ce1036. Next base: position 7,634,866 of record NZ_JBBMOX010000001.1, on the reverse strand, counting down.
TAACCAGGCTGCGCTACGCCCCGGGCCACTCCGCCGCCTCGTTTCGGTGCGGAGCGAGGGCGCACCGTAGTCGAAGCTTCGAGAATTGCAAGGACATCGCGACGCGCATCGCAAGGTCGCTCCGGACGGGGCGCCGGCGCCGAGCAAAACCGCGCGGGGCGGGCCCTGAAATGCTCCGGAGGAAGGCCGCGGTCCCTCAGGAGGACGGCGCGAGCGCGGGCGCGCGCTCCGAGCGGCGCGATGGGATCGTCCGGAGCGCGGCCGCGAGGCTGTCTCGGGTGCCCGCCGTGACGACGATCCCGTCGTCGCTCCTGGCCCATGCGGTCACGTCGCCGGCGTCGCACGCGATGACCGGCACGCCGAGCGCGCGCGCCTCGCGGATCACCGTGGGGGCGGCCTCGTGCGACGACGGGTGGAGCAGCACGTCCGCCGCCGCGATCCACGCGAGCGCCTCGCGCCTCGGGAGCGCGCCCGTGAAGCGCACCTCCGCGCCGACAGCGCCGCCGCCACCCGGCGAGCTCCCCTGGGCGCCGTCGCCTCGGCGCGCGAGGCGCTCGAGCGCGGCGCGCTCCGGGCCGTCGCCGATCACGACGAGCCGCAGCCCGGGGCCCACGGCGCGCGCCGCCTCGATCGCGAGCTCGACCCGCTTGGTCGTGATCAGCCGGCACGCGACGACCGCGAGGCGCTCTCCAGGGCCTCGCAGGAGCTCGCGCCGGAGCAGGCGCGCGCGCTCCGCGACGGGGGGCAGCGCGATCGCGGGGGGCTCGACGCGCGACGCGTCGACGAGCGCGCGGGCCTGCTCCGGCGCGAGCGAGCTCGCGAGCGCGTCGCGGAGCGCGCGCGCGGCGAAGGCGAAGCGCGCGCCGCGCCGGAGGAGCGCGCCCACCACCGCCGCGCGGAGCGCGCGCGGCGCGCGGAGCAGCAGCCGCACGTCGGCGCCGTGCGCGCACGCCTCGAGCGGCGCGCGCGACCCGGCGAGCAGGAGCGGCCACGCGCAGGGGACGATCCAGTGCGCCACCGCGCGATCGACGGGCCCGAGCGCGCGGAGCCGCTCGAGCACGCCGGCCGCGAACGGGGCCACGGAGAGCAGCCGGAGCGGCGACTCGAGCGCGCGCGCCGCGGCGCCCGGCCACGCGAACAGCGCGCCCCCGCCCGCGCGATGCACGGTGAGCCCGCCGTCCTGCGAGGGAGGGGAGAGGAGCGAGCCCCCGGCGGCGATCACATGGACATCGGCCCCGCCGCGCGCGAGCGCCTGCGCCGACGACCTCACGAAATGGCCCGAGGGATCCTCCGAGCCGGCTGGATAGGACGTCGTGACGACGACGATGCGCATCGGACCTCGGGGACCGGGGCGCGCCGTGCTCCACGCTCGGGTCGAGCCGAGGCGCAGCCGGTCACGCCGCTGAGCGTGGCTGCTGAAACAAGAAAGCCAGGACCCAGAGCCCACGCGATCCGCCTGAACAGGCGGACCCCGCGTCCTCTGCGTCCTGGCCGTAGCTCTGGCGAGGACGACGATCGCGTCAGGCTCTGTCCATCGAGCGACTGCGCGCCCCGGTCTACCGGTCGAGCTCGCTCGTCAAGCCGCAGGATCCCTCGCCCGCTCTCTCCGGGCGTGAGCCGCTCGCGATGTTCGTCCGCCGGAACCTAGGCGACCATGTCCATCTTGGACCGCTTCCGGCGGCGCCGCGCGGCCTCCGAGGCCTTCTTACGTCGCTTCACGGACGGCTTCATGTAATGCCGACGCCGCTTCAGCTCGCGGAGGATCCCCTCGGCGGCCATCTTCCTCTTGAGGTGTTTGATGGCGCGCTCGATACCCTTGTCGCCCACGGCGACCTCGAGCGGTTTGCACTGGATGGCGTCGGTCGGCATGTCTCGAAGCGTCCTCTTGATCAGATGAAAACGGGCCCAGTCTTGGAGGCCGGACTGAAATTGCAAGCCGGCAGGAGGCCGGCAGCGCGGGGCGCGCACTATGGCAGAGGCCCCCGAGCCTCGCAAGAGCCATCCCGGTGAGGCCGGCCTCATCTTCATCCTCATCGCCCTCGTCAATCGCCGCACCAGGCACCGTCCGGAACATCCTGATGCGACGCGTTGCCATGCCCGCCGTCGATTGTCAGGACTTGCAATTGAGAATCTTTCTAAGTATCTACCCCCCATGGCCGCCCCGCGAACGCCTTCTGCGAAGGGTTCCGCGCCCCGTCCCTCTCCCCGGGGGCGTGTGGGCAGCTTCGACCGCGAGGCGGTCGAGGAGGATGCCCGGGTCGCGTCCATGCTGGCGTGTGTCAGGTCCTCGGGGCTCAAGCTGACGCCGCAGCGCCTGGCGATCGTCCGCGAGCTCGCGGTCGATCCCACCCATCCGACGGCTCAGGAGCTCTTCGAGCGGCTCCGGCCGGCGCTGCCGACGATGAGCTTCGCCACCGTGTACAACACGCTGGACGCGCTGGCCTCCGCCGGGCTCTGCGCCGCGCTGTCGCTGTCGCCCGGCGCGGCCCGCTTCGATCCGAACATGGCGGCGCATCACCACGCGGTGTGCGACCTCTGCGGGCTCGTGCGCGACGTGCCGTGCGAGCCCCCGAGCGAGCGCGCGGCGGAGCCCCTCTCCGCGTCGCTCGCGGCCGCGCCCGGCTTCGAGGTGCGCGCGGTGGAGCGGATCTACCGGGGCGTTTGCGCCGACTGCGCGAGATCGGCCCCGGGCGAGGCGCGCGCGCACGCGCAGCCTCGAGGTGCCGGGCACGCCGGCGCGGGCGAGCCACGCCCGCGCGCGGGAGCGCGACGCGCGCGGCGCCCGGAACGTGTCTAGCGGAGCCCCCGCGCCGCCGAGCGGATCTGCGCGGGGCATCAGCGTCTCATCCCAGCCGTTCAACGAAGGAGAACGAACACGATGACAACCAAGCAGCTTACGGGCACCAAGACGCACCAGAACCTGAAGGACGCGTTCGCCGGCGAGTCGCAGGCGAACCGCCGCTACCTGTACTTCGCAAAGATCGCGGACGTCGAGGGCCGCCCGGAGGTCGCGGGCCTCTTCAAGGACACCGCCGACGGCGAGACGGGCCACGCGCACGGCCACCTCGACTACCTCAAGGCGGCGGGCGACCCGGCGACCGGGCTGCCGATCGGCAACACGGAGAAGAACCTGAAGGCCGCCGTCGCCGGCGAGACCCACGAGTACGAGACGATGTACCCGGGGTTCGCCAAGGAGGCCCGCGAGGAGGGCTTCGACGACATCGCCGAGTGGTTCGAGACGCTCGCGAAGGCCGAGAAGTCGCACGCGGGGCGCTTCACGAAGGCCCTCCAGTCGCTCGACTTCTGAGCGGATCCGGTGAGAGCGCAGGCGCCCAGGATCGGCCGAGCCGCCGGCGGCTCGATCCGGGGCGCCGGCGCGGCCGCTCGCTTCATCGCCTCGCGTCGAAGCCGCGCGGCAAGCGGCCTGTTCGCCACGAACCCCAGGTGATTCCCAGGTGATCACGAACCCCAGGTGATTCCCAGGCGATGTTGAGAGGAACCGACCCGTGAGCGTCATCCGGCGTGCCCCCGATCGTCCACCGGCGACGTCGCCGAACGACGAGCGATACCTCGATCCCCGCGATCTCGAAGCGGAGCTGCGGCGGACCTTCCAGATCTGCCACGAGTGCCGCATGTGCGTCGGCTACTGCGGCTCGTTCCCCGAGCTGTTCGCCCGCGTCGACAGGGACATCGAGGCCGGCGTCGCCGAGGGGGCCGAGGCCCTCACCTACGAGGACTTCAAGGCGATCGGCGACGAGTGCTGGCAGTGCAAGCTCTGTTATATCAAGTGCCCCTACACCGCCGACGAGCACGCGTACGAGCTGCTCGATTACCCCCGCGCGCTCGCGCGCGAGCGCGCCGTGCGGGCGCAGCGCGAGGGCATCCCGCTGGTGGACAGGATCCTCGGCGAGCCGCAGCTCATCGGCGAGCTCGGCTCCGGCGTCGTCGCGCCGCTCTCGAACCTCGTGCAGGCGAGCCGCCTGCTGCGCAAGGTGCAGGAGAAGGTGACCGGGATCTCGTCGGAGTTTCCGCTCCCGGAGCTCGCGCGCAAGCCGTTCTCGTCCTGGTTCGCGGAGCACAGCCCCGCGGCGGACGCCGGCAAGCACGGCTCGGTGGTGCTCTTCGCGACCTGCTACGGCGAGTACAACACGCCCGGGGTCCCCGAGGCAGCGGTCCGCGTCCTCGAGCACAACGGCTACGCCGTGCACGTCCCCGGCTGCTCCTCGACGGGGGGGGATCCGCGGGACGCCGAGACCGGCAGGCTGACGTGCTGCGGGATGCCGAACCTCGACGGCGGCGATCTCGACGCGTTCATGGCCAAGGTGAAGGAGAACGTCGCGCTCCTGCTCCCGCATGTCCGCATGGGGAGGAAGATCGTCGTGGTCGGCCCGACGTGCGGCTACACGATGAAGAAGGAGTGGCCGGAGTACCTGCAGACGGCCGAGGCGCGCGAGGTCGCGGCCGCGACGGTCGACATGATGGAGCTCCTCGTCCAGCTCGGGCGGGAGAAGAAGCTGAACCGCGAGTTCAAGAAGGGCCTCGGCACGATCGCGTACCACGCCGCGTGCCACCTGCGCGCCCAGAAGATCGGCTTCCCCGGCGCCCGGGTGCTCGGCGTCGTCCCCGACACCGAGGTGCGCGTCGTCGAGCAGTGCTCGGCCGTGGACGGCACGTGGGGGATGAAGGCGGCCCACTACGAGACCGGCCGCAAGTACGCGTCCAAGCTCGTGCGCGGCGTCGCGGACGCGGACGTCATCGTCAGCGACTGCACCCTCGCCGGCCTCAGGATGGTCAAGGAGAACGGCGCCACGGTGCTGCACCCGGTCGAGGCGCTCGCCCACGCGTACGGGCTCGGCCCGACGTCGTCCCTCGGCCCGAAGTCGTAAAGGAGAAGAGCAGTCATGCGCCCCATCGATCGCAACGAGGTGCTCGGGATCGGCGATTACGAGGCGATCCGAGAGCGGTTCCGCAGCCGCGTCATCGAGGAGAAGCGGCCCCGCCGCGTGCGGATCGGCGACCACCTGACCGCGGTGTTCGAGAACCGCGACTCGGTGCTGTTCCAGATCCAGGAGATGCTCCGCACCGAGCGGATCACGAGCGAGAGCGGCATCCTCCACGAGATCGAGACCTACAACGATCTCATCCCGGGCGAGGGACAGCTCAGCCTGACGCTCTTCATCGAGATCCCCGACCGGTCGCTGCGCGACCGGATGCTCGTCGAGCTCGCCGGGATCGAGGACACGGTGTCGATCGAGGTCGACGGCGTCGCTGTGCGGGCGGTCGGCAAGCGCGACGGGGCCGTGGAGGGGCGCACGACCGCGGTGCACTACCTCAAGGCGGATCTGCCGGCCGACGCGCAGGCGGCGATCAAGGCGAGGAGGGCGGCGGCGTCGCTCGTCGTCTCGCACCCGCGCTACGCCGTGAAGGTCCCGCTCGGGAGGGCGACGCTCGACAAGCTCGCCGAGGATCTCGCCTAGGCGCGATGGTCTCCTTCGAGCGCCCGATCCGGTTCGAGGAGGTCGACGCCGCGGGCATCGTGTTCTTCGCGCACCACCTCGCCTACGCGCACGAGGCGATGGAGCGGTTCTTCGCGCCGCTCGACGGCGGCTACGCGGGGCTCATCCTCGGGCGGCGGATCGGGCTGCCGGCGGTGCGGGTCGAGGCCGACTACGCGGCGCCGGCGCGGTACGGCGAGGCGCTCCGGATCGAAACGTCCGTGGTCCACCTCGGCGGGAGGAGCGCCACGCTCCGGTACCGCATGATCCGCGTCCATGACGGCGTGCTGTCGGCCGATCTCCGGCACACGGTGGTGACCACCGATCTCGTGCGGCTCGCGTCGGTCCCGATGCCCGAGGACGTCCGCGCCCTGCTCCGCGCGCACCTCGAGCTCGATCCGGCGCCCGCCGACGCCGGTCGGTCAGGGTGAGCGCGCGGCCGCGGCCGGCGCGGGCGCGCGCGCCCGCCGCCGCGCAGGTGGGCGAAGCGGCGCCCGGCGCGTCGCTCAAGCGGCGCGTCGAGCTGACGCTGCTCCGCGACAGGGCGCACTACGACGCGCTCGTGATGGGCGCCGTCGCCAGGGCGCGCGTCTCGGTGTGGATCGCGACGGCCAACGTGAAGGAGCTGCGGGTCGAGGCGCCCATCGGATCGAGGGCGCGCGCCCGCGGCAGGACCATGTCGTTCCTCGACCTGCTCGACGCGCTCGCCGCCCGTGGGGTCGAGCTGCGCCTCTTGCACGCGGGCGTCCCGTCGCGGGCGTTCCGCGCCGAGCTCCGCCGCCGGCCCCGGCCGCCGATCGAGCTGCGGCGCTGCCCGCGGGTCCACCTGAAGATGATCGCCGTCGACGGCGCGCTCCTGTACCTCGGCTCGGCGAACCTCACCGGCGCCGGGCTCGGCGCGAAGGGCGAGGGGCGGCGCAACTTCGAGGCGGGCGTGCTCACGGACGACGACCTCCTGCTCGACGAGATGCAGGCCGCCTTCGACGCCATCTGGACCGGGGCCGAGTGCAAGGGGTGCAAGCTCCGGCCGCTGTGCCCGGGGCCGCTCGATCTGCTCCAAAAATCCCGTTGCGCTGGCGGCCCCGATCGCCGATGAGCAACGCATGAGCACTCCGGGACCGGACCCCTCCGACCTCGATCGTGTCGCTGCCGCCGCGCTCGCGCGCGTGGAGAGCGGGATGCTGCTCGGGCTCGGCACCGGGCGCGCGTCCGAGGCGTTCATCCGCCGCCTCGGAGAGCAGGTCCGCCGCGGCCTGCAGATCCAGGGCATCGCCACGTCGGAGCGCTCCGAGGCGCTCGCCCGTCGCGAGAACATCCCGCTCGTGTCGTTCGAGCAGATCGAGCGCCTCGACCTCGCCGTCGACGGCGCCGACGAGGTGACGCCCGATCTCGGCCTCACGAAGGGCCTCGGCGGCGCGCTCCTCCGCGAGCGCGTCGTCGCCTACGAGGCGGAGCGCTTCATCATCCTCGTCACGCCCGAGAAGCTCGTCGAGAAGCTCGGCTCACGCGCGCCGATCCCGATCGAGGTGGTGCCGTTCGCGGTCCCGACGGTCACGCGTCACCTCGCGGCGCTCGGCGGCAAGCCGACCGTCCGCAAGAACGCGGACGGGTTCCCCTTCCAGACCGACAACCACAACTGGATCCTCCACACGGTCTTCGGCCCGATCGACGCGCCGGCGGCGCTCGACGCCGACATCCGCAAGATCCCCGGCGTCGTGGACAACGGGCTCTTCCTCGGCATGGCGAGCGCCGTGCTGGTGGGAGAGCCCGGCGGGGTCCGGGAGCTCACGCGGCGACGCTAGCGGCTCGCGCCAGGGATCCCGGAGGGGATCCCTGACGCCGCACGGCCGCGCTACCGCGCCTGCTGACCCTCCAGCCTGCGGGCCAGGTCGTCCAGCGCGAGGTTGCCCGGGGCGCCGAGCGACACGCGCGCGCGGAGGCTCGCGGCGGCGTCGCCGGCGGGGAGCGCCGCGATCTCCGCCGCGACCTTCCGGTACGCCTCGCGGAACGGGACGCCCTGCACGGCGAGCTCGACGGCGCGATCGGTCGCGAAGCACTCCGGCGTGATCGCGCGGGCCATGCGCTCGCGGTCGAGCTCGAGCCCCGCGACGAGCCGCGGCAGGAGGCGGGAGGTCGCGAGCGCCTCGTCGAGGCCGCGCATCGTGGGCCCCTTCGTGAGCTGGAGATCGCGGTGATAGCCCGACGGGAGCGCCACGATCGACTGCACCTCGGCGAGCGCGCCCTGCACGACGGAGCAGGCCGCGCGCATGAGCTCGACGACGTCCGGGTTGCGCTTCTGCGGCATGATCGACGAGCCGGTGGTGAACGCCTCCGGCAGCCGGACGAACGCGAGCTCGCTCATCGCGAACAGGCTGAGGTCCCATGCGAGCCGGCGGCACACCGCGACCACCTGCCACGCGGCGGCGAGGATCTGCGCCTCGATGAGGCCGCGCGACGTCTGGGACGCGAGCGGGTTCAAGGCCACGCCGGCGAACCCGAGCTCGCGCGCCACGCCGACGCGATCGAGCGGGAGGTTCACGCCGAAGCCCGCGGCGCCGCCGAGCGGGCAGCGGTCGACGAGCGCCCGCGTCGCGCGGACGACGTCGACGGCGTCGGCGAGCCCCTCGACGAAGGAGGCGGCCCAGTAGCCGACGGACGACGGCACCGCCCGCTGCAGGTGCGTGTAGCCGGGCATCGGCGTCTCCGCCTCGCGCCGCGCGAGATCGAGCAGCGCGCGGGCGCCGGCCGACGCGTGCTCGGCGAGCTCGTCCAGGGCGTCGCGCTCGTAGAGGCGCATCGCGACGAGCACCTGATCGTTGCGGCTCCGGCCCGTGTGCACCTTCTTGCCCGCGTCGCCGATGCGGGCGACCAGCGCGGCCTCGATCGCGCTGTGGCCGTCCTCGTCGTCCTCGGTGAGCCGCAGCGCGCCGGCCTCGTTCTGCGCCGCGAGCGCCTCGAGCTCGCGGACGAGCGCGTCCCGCTCCGCCTCGCTGAGCACGCCGATCCGCGCGAGCCCGCGGACGTGCGCGATCGTGGCCCGCAGGTCGTACGCGAGCAGGCGCTGATCCAGCTGCCAGTCGTCCCGCGACGTGTAACGGAGCATCTGGGCGTCGGTGGCGCCCCCTTTGTCCCACAGTCGTGCGCTCATTCAGCTCCCCAGGCTCTCGTCCACGAGAGCACGGATCTCCGCAAGCTTCTTGGCCTTGCTTTCGTCGAGCGGCCGCGGCCTCGCTGCCCCGGCGGCGCCCTCGTCCACGCGCGAGAGCTCTCGCTCGAGCGCTCGCAGATCGTCCTCCGGCGTCCGCGACGGCCGGCGCTTGCCGAGGCCGAGCGCGCGGGCCAGCCAGCTCCTCGACGCGCCGATCACGAAGTCGTCCGCGGCGATCCGCTCCGGCGCGGCGCGCAGCATGCGGACGAGCGCAGCGTTGGAGCTGGCCCAGACGGCCGACTCGTCGAAGTGGGCGCGCGGCGTCACGTCGAGGTGCCGCGCGGCGATCCGGTCGGGCACGCCGTGCAGCCGGCAGTAGACGGCGAGCGCCAGGGCGAGCTCGTCGACGGGCATCTTGGTCGCCGAGTGCACCTGCACGCCGCCGCAGCCCTTCGCGTACAGGTAAGAGCCGTTCGCCACGAGGACGCCGAAGCCGAGCATCACCGCGGCGAGATCCACGGCGGGCTCGCGGTCGGGCGGCACGAGCTCGTCGAAGGCACAGGCCTCGCTCAGGAACATGAACGACACGGCGCGCACGAGGGCGGTCGTGAGCACCGTGGGGTTGCGGAGCTCCCCCGCGGAGAGGGCGACCCGGTAGCCGCCGTCGTCGCGCCGGGCGACCCGCTCGAGCTTCGTGGAAAGCGGCATCCCGCCGCACGCGCCGCTCGAGCAGCTCACGGTGCTGGCCTGCCCCTCGGGGGTGACCACCGCGAGCTCGACCTCCAGATCCTGGAGGCCGGCGTGCTCCTGCACCCGCAGCATCAGGGCGGCCACCGCCTTCGGTGAGCCGTCGTACGGATCGGGAAAGAACTCGGCCGTCGGCTGCACCAGCCCGTGGACCGGCTCGGCGCCATGCTGGAGGAGCGCGGCGATCGTACGAAGAATCCAGCGGATCTGAGATTCGTCCGGAAGGTCCATCACCCTAATGTACGCCACGCGCGCCGGCCGGTCGCGCAGTAGCTTCCAGCAGAAGGGGCGCCCGGCGTCAACGGCGCCGACATCGGGGCCTTCGGCGCGATTTTTGGCGATTGTTTGTCCATGCCACTTCCTTTGTGACGGCGGTCAGCGACCGCGTAAAGTTGGGCCCCCATGACGGATGAGGCGAAGGACATCTCCGAGAGGAAAGCCGACCACATCGAGCTCTGCGCGACGGGGGACGTCGGATTCCGGACCAAGACCACGCTCCTGGAGCAGGTCGAGCTGATCCACGACGCGCTGCCGGAGCTCTCCCTCGACGCCGTGGACACCTCGGCGCTGCTGCTCGGCAAGCGGCTCCGCGCCCCGCTCCTGATCGCCGCCATGACCGGGGGGACCGAGCGGGCGCAGTCCATCAACCAGGAGCTGTCGCGCATCGCCGAGGAGCGCGGGTACGGCTTCGGCCTCGGGAGCCAGCGGGCGATGCTGAACGGCGACGCCGCCGCGACGTACGAGGTCCGCGCCCACGCGCCGACCGCCCTGGTGCTCGGGAACATCGGCGCCGTGCAGGCGCGCTCGCTGTCCACGGACGCGGTCGCAGAGCTCGTGGCCCAGGTGGGCGCCGACGCGCTCTGCGTCCACATGAACCCCGCGATGGAGCTGGTGCAGCCGGGCGGCGATCGGGACTTCTCCGGCGCGCTGGAGGCGATCAGCCGGCTCTCGAACGAGCTCAGCGTGCCGGTCGTGGCGAAGGAGACCGGCTGCGGCATCGGCCCGGGGACGGCGTATCGCCTGGTCCGGGCGGGGGTGCGCAACGTGGATGTCTCCGGCGCCGGGGGCACCTCGTGGGTCGCCGTCGAGACCGCGCGCGCCGACGGGGCGGCCCGCTCCCTCGGCGAGACGCTCCGCGATTGGGGCGTGCCAACGGCCGCATCGGTGCTCGTCGCCCGCACCATCCGTCCTCGGTTCAAGACGATCATCGCGACCGGGGGCATCACGACCGGCCTCGACATCGCCCGGGCCCTCGCGCTCGGGGCGCATGCGGCCGGGATCGCGCGGCCGGTGCTCCAGGCCTTCATTTCCGGGGGGCGGGACGCCGCGGTGAAGTACCTGGAGAACGTCGAGGCGGAGCTCCGGGCCGTGATGTTGCTCGTCGGGGCCCGCGACATCGCCTCGCTCCGGAAGGCGCCCGCGCTGCTCGGCCGGGATCTGCGCCGGTGGAGCAAGCTGATGAAGCAGATGAAGCAAATGGAGAAGGACTGAGCGGTGGAGAGGGGGGCGGGCGGACCGGGAGGGCGGGTTTCCCGTCCCCAGGGTAGGGCGTTCGGGGCCGGTGCGCCGCCGCTGGGGGCGGCGGGGACGTCGGGCGCTCGTCTCCGTGGTGGGAGGCGTGGCGCGGCGCGGCTGCGGCCCGCGCTCGACGCTTCCGTCCGGTCAGCCCCGCATGATACGGTCCGAAGCTCTGGAGAACCCCGGGATAAAATGACGGAGAAAAAAGGGCGTCCGAGCGATCGTCCCCCCGAGGACCTGAAGAAGGAGCGCGATGCCTTCATTCAGCAGTTCTTCCGCAAGGGGGCGCAGCTGACCGAGGAGCTCCTCCGCGAGAACGAGCGCCTTCGTGACAAGATCACGGAGCTCGAGTCGGAGAACGGCAAGCTCCGCGCGCACCTTGCGAGCGACTCGGCCATCCGCGATCTGCTCCGCAAGATCGAGGAGCTCGAGCAGGAGAAGCGCGACCTCGTAACGCAGTCGGTGCGGATGGTGGCGGCCTCGGACCGCTTCAACAGCCGCTATTCGGAGGCGGAGGGGGAGCTGGCGAACCTGGCGAACCTGTACGTCGCGCTGTCGCAGCTGCACGCGGCGCGCAACGTGCGCCATGTCCTCCGCAACCTGAAGGAGCTCCTGGCGCAGTTCCTCGGGGCGGGCGCCTTCTCCGTGTACCTCGCGTCTCCTGATGGTAAGGAGCTCGTCTCGATCGCGAGCGAGGGCGTGGCCGTAGAGGAGATCGCGCGCATGCCGGTGACCGAAGGCGTCGTCGGCCAGGCATTCTCGAAGGGGGAGATCTTCTTCGACGAGACCAAGGACGTCTCCAAGGGGAGCATCGAGGACCCGGCGGCCGTGATCCCGCTCGACTTCAACGGGCGCACGGTCGGCGTGATCGCGATCTTCAGCACGCTCCCGCAAAAGACGGAGTTCGTGAACGTGGACACCGAGCTGTTCAAGCTCCTCGGGGCCCAGGCCGCCCCCGCCCTCATCAACGCGCGGCTCTTCACCGACGCCGGCCGGAAGGTGCCCGGCGTCCAGGCATTCCTGGACCTGGAGGACTGATCATGGCCGAGTATTCGTGTCTGATCGTTGAAGACTCGCCCATGATGCGGCAGCTCTTGGTCTTCGCGCTGGCGCGCGTGAAGAACCTCCGCGTCACCGAGGCGGACGACGGCGTCGATGGCCTCCGCAAGCTCGCCTCGACCAAGTACGACGTGATCATCACCGACATCAACATGCCGATCATGGACGGGCTCAAGCTCGTCAAGCGCGTGCGCACGGATCCGGTCCACAAGGACACCCCGATCATCATCATCACCACCGAGGGGTCCCAGGAGGATCGCCAGCGCGCGCTGCAGCTCGGCGCGAACGCCTACATCACGAAGCCCATCCAGGCTCCGCAGGTCATCGCCAAGGTCAAGGAGCTCCTCAAGATCGACTGAGGCGCGCGCCTTCGGGCGCGCGCCCCGTCCACGCAGGCGCCTGGCCGCCCGCGCCACCCGCGAACGCGCCCTGCCGGCTCTCCACGTCTACGGCCGCGGGCCGAACTTCAGGAGCACGCGGTTGCGGCCGGTGCGCTTCGCCTCGTAGAGCGCCTCGTCGGCCGCGGCGACGAGCTGCAGGCCGTTCTGTACGGGGATCTCGGGGTGCGCCGCGACGCCGACGCTGACCGTCGTCGGCACGCGGACCCCCTCGTGCTCGAAGACCGACCCCTCGATGAGGAGCCGCAGACGCTCGCCGAGGATGCCCGCGCTCTCGAGCCCCACGCCGCGGCACAGGATCCCGAACTCTTCCCCGCCGTAGCGGGCGAACACGTCCTCCGTGCGCACCGTGCTGCTCGCGAGCTTGGCGATCCTCGCGAGGACGTAGTCGCCGGCGAGGTGCCCGAAGGTGTCGTTGATCCTCTTGAAATGATCGACGTCGAACATGAGGAGCGACAGGTGCGCGTTGTGCCGCCGCGCATACGAGACCTCGGTCTCGATCCTGTCCAGGAAGTACTTTTTGTTGAACGCCTTCGTGAGGCCGTCGCGGAGCGCCGCGTCGTACATCTGCTGCTGAAACGACTCGTCCAGGTGGTCGTGGTAGGTGAACTTGAGGATGGTCGTCGACCCCAGGCGGATCTTGTCGCCGTCGTGCAGCGCGGCGCGCGTCACCTGCTCGCCGTTCAGCAGCGTCCCGTTGGAGCTGTTGAGGTCCTCGATCACCACCTGGCTGTCCATCTGCAGGAGGCGGGCGTGGCGCCGCGAGATGCCGTCGTCGTTCAGCCGGATGGTGGCCCCGGACGCCCGGCCGATCACGATCTCGGCGCCCTCGACGCGGTACATCTCGCCGACGTTCGAGCCGGCGAGCACGATGAGGTAGGCGCGATCCTTCGGCGAGCGCGCCGGGAGCTCCTTCTGAAGTTCCCCCATGTTGGCCACCCGCGTGGCCTCGAAGTCATCGTCGGGGGGGTGGCGGCCCATGCTCCCTTGGGATGATCCTAAATCCTTGAAGTGGGTTCAAGCGCGAGGGCATCGCGCAGGCGATGTTCCCTGTCGGGTGGGATGCGTGACGCGAGATCCCGCGCGCACGCGCGCCCGCCGCGGTCACGCGGCCCTGCCGAGCGGCACCACGAGCTGCTCGACACGGAGCTCGCCCGCGCGGAGCTCGACGAACGTCGCGTCGGCGTGGCTCGTGCCGCCCGCGCCATGGACGGCCATGCCCCGCGCGAGCGTGCCGGAGCCGCCCGCGTCGATGCACACCCTGTCGGCCTCGCCCCGCATCGAGCACGGCGCCTCGCCCACCGATCCAACGTTGATGATGCGCACGCCGCCCACCATGCGGTCGAACGGCACGTGAGAGCCGCCACAGATCACCACGTCCGCCGGGTCGTCGCCGAGGAGCGAGAGCACCTCCTCGTCGGTCATGTCGTGAGAGATCGGCTCCATCGGATCCGCCGGGGAGCCGTGGACCAGGACGAGCTCGCCGCCGTCCTCGAGCGGAAGGCGGAACGTCGGGGCGAGCCGCGCCAGCCGGGCCAGGATGAGCTCGCCCAGCTCGGTGCGCGTCGCGGCCAGCCGATCGAGCCGCGCCCGCTCGTGCTCGCTCCTCGGCCTGACCCTGTCGATGTCCAGGGTTGCCAGGGCGCGATCCGATACGCCCTGCACACAGACCGCCTTGGCCTGCGTGAGCCGGCGCCAGGTCTCGAGCGGCTTCGGACCAGGAAAGCAGAGATCTCCCGCGACGAGGAGCTGGCTGTACCCCCGACGCTCGGCGGTGGCCAGGACCGCCGCGAGCGCGTCGGCGTGGCCGTGGATATCCGAAACGCAGAGCAGTCGCACCCAGCGAGCATAGGATCCGGGAGCCATGCCGCCAAGGCGCGAGGTGGGATCCGGTCACGATAAACCGGCGGTCGGGCGCTGCGGAATCGAGGTTCGCGCCCCCACGTCTTGCTAGCCTCGGGCCATGCAACCGGTATCGAGGCTCCTGGAGATCGCGCGCGCGATCGACGAGCAACGCGTGGAGGAGCGCGCGGCGCGGCTGTCGCCTCGCCTTCCGCCCGGCTCGATGGCCTTCGCCGTCGCGGCGCTCCTCACGGCCGCCTACCCCGCGATCGGCGCGATCATCGAGGCGAACCCGGAGATCGCGGAGCGGCTCGCAGCCGAGGGGCACCTGGCGGCGCGCGACCGCGCCACGTACCTGTCCCGGATCCACGCCCGCGTCGGCGATGTCTCGGACAGCGCCCGCGTCCGCCGGGAGCTCCGGCGCGTGGCGCGCGACGAGCGGATCCGCATCGCGCTGCGCGAGCTGCTCCCGCCGTCGGTGGGCGGCGCGGACATCGACGTCACCGCGCGCGAGCTCACCGCGCTCGCCGAGGCCACGATCGAGGTCGCGCTCGCCGAGGCCGTCGCCGCCGTCACCGCGCGGTTCGGGGAGCCGCGCACGGCGGCGGGCGCGCGGTCGAAGTTCGTCGTCCTCGGGATGGGGAAGCTCGGCGGCGAGGAGCTCAACGCGGGCTCCGACGTCGACCTCATCTACCTCTACGACACCGACGAGGGGCACGTGGACCCGTCCAGCGACCGCGCCGCCTCGATCACCCTGCACGATTTCTGGGCGCGCGTCGCGCGCCGCCTCACCTCGACGCTCGAGGAGGTCACGGAGGACGGCTTCGTCTGGCGCGTGGACCTGCGGCTCCGCCCCGAGGGCAGGAGCGGCCCGCTCGTCAACTCGCTGGCCGCCGCCGAGCGCTATTACGAGGCGTTCGGCCGCCTGTGGGAGCGCGCCGCGCTGCTCCGCGCCCGCGCGATCGCCGGCGACCTCGACTTCGGCGCCGAGGCGCTCGGGGTGCTCGGCCCGTTCGTGTGGCGGCGCCAGGTCGATCCGCAGATCGCCGTCGACATGATCGAGCTCGTGGAGCGCGCCCGCACCGAGCTCTCCCACGACCCGTCGCGCGATCTCAAGCTGGGCCCCGGCGGCATCCGGGAGGCCGAGTTCTTCGTGCAGTCGCTGCAGCTCGTCTGGGGAGGGCGCGAGCCGCGGGCGCGCGCGCAGGGCATGCTCGACGGCCTGCGGCGCCTGCGCACGCTCGGGTACGTGACGGACCGGGAAGGGCGGGAGCTCGTGGAAGGCTACCTCGCGCTCCGGCGCGCCGAGCACGCCGTCCAGTCCGCGACCGGCTTGCAGACGCACCTGCTCCCCGACGGCGAGCTCGAGCTCGAGCGCCTCGCCCGGACGTTGCGCTTCAAGGACGCCGCGGCGTTCCTGGCCGATACGGAGCGGCGCCGGGGCCGGATCAAGGCGCGGCTCATGTCGCTCCTTCCGAAGGGGAGCACCCGGCCGTCGCGGTGGATCGAGGTGATGGCGGCCCTCGATCGCGGCGATCGCGACGCGTTCGCCGAGGCGCTCGCGAAGCACGCCGTGCTCGTCCTCGGCAGCCCGGGCGCCGAGCCGGAGGCCGCCGCCGGCGCGCCAGCGGCCGCCGGCGCCGCGGCGGGCGAGCTCATGGCGGACGAGCTCACGGCCGACGAGCTCGCGGCCGACGAGCTCGCCTCGCCGGGCGGCGCGCCGCCGGAGCAGGCGGCGCGGGCCACGCTGACCGCGCGCTTCCGCGACGTCGCCGACGATCTCTTCGAGCTCTCGCGGCACCCGGACGGCCTGCTCGGGGCGCGCAGCCGCGAGGCGTCCTCGACGCTCGCGGAGACGCTGCTCGCCGCGGTCGTCGACGCCGCGGATCCGGAGCAGGCCGCGCGCTTCCTCCGGCGGTGCTTCTCCCGCATCAAGCACTCCGCCGTCTACGCGCACATGCTCGGCGACGATCCGCGCGCGCTCCGCCGGCTCGTCGAGGCGCTCGGGTCGAGCGCGTTCATCGGCGACGCGATGGTCCGGTACCCCGAGCTCGTCGACGTCGTCCTGTTCGCCCGCGGCGCGCCCGGGCCCCACCTGATCCGGCACACCATCGAGGAGAGCCTCAGCGAGGCCTCGCCGGACGACGATCCCGAGGAGGCGCTCATGGCCGCGCTCCGGCGGGCCAAGGCGCGCGTCACCATCGAGGTCGGCCTCGGCGATCTGGGCGGCGAGGTCGGCACGCGCGAGGCGACGCTCGCGCTCTCGGACCTCGCCGACGCGTCGCTCGAGGCCGCGACGCGCTTCGCGCTGGGGACGCCCCCGGGCGAGCCGGTCCGGGGGCTCGCCGTGATCGCGATGGGCAAGCTCGGCGGCCGGGAGATCGGCTACGGCTCGGATCTCGACGTCTTCTTCCTGTTCGATCCCGCGTGCGCGCCGTCGGACGAGCGCGGGCCGGTGTCGGATCCCGGCACGTACTACGCGCGGCGCGCCCGCCAGATCATCCGGCTCATCTCGATGTCGCACGCCGCGGGCCCCGGCTACGAGCTCGACACGCGCCTGCGCCCGTCGGGCAGCCAGGGGCTGCTCGTCACGTCGCTCGACGCGTTCGCGCGCTACCACGGCATCCGCCAGGCGGGCGAGCCGGTCGCGGCGTCGACGGAGCCGGAGCCGCCGTCCGGCCCGCGGCCCGCCCGCGCCGCGGTGTGGGAGCGGCTCGCGCTGATCCGGGCGCGCGCGGCCGCCGGGGACCCCGCGCTCGGGGCGGAGGCGATCGCGATCGCGCACGACGCCGCCTACCTCCAGGCGGACGACTTCGATCGCATCGCCGAGGAGATCCACCGCCTGCGGCTCCGCATGGAGCACGAGCTGTCGCACGAGCGCCGGGGCCGGCGCGACTTCAAGCTCGGGCGGGGCGGCCTCGCGGACATCGAGTTCGCGGTGCAGCTCCTGCAGATGCGCCACGGCGCCGATCCTCGCGTGCGCACCACCGAGACGCTCGCGGCGATCGACGCGCTCGCCTCGGCCGGGTACCTGTCCGCGCAGCACGCCGAGACCTTCCGGGACGGCCACGCGTTCCTGCGCAAGCTCGAGCAGCGGATCCGCATCGTGCACGCGGACGCGTCGCAGCTGCTCGAGGAGAACGCGCCCGGGGTGCCGCTCCTGGCGCGACGGATGGGCATCCGGGGCCGCACCGCGGCCGAGGCCGCGAGGGAGCTGCTCGCGCGCTACGGCGAGATCACGAGGCGCGTCCGCCGGGCGTACGACGCCATCGTCGCGCGCGGGGCGCGGGAGGCGGACAGGGCCGCGAGCGGGGCGCCAGGCGGCGAGGGGAGCTCGCCCGGCGAGGCGCGCTGACGGTTGCCGTTGACCCTCGCCGGGCGCGGTGGAATGCCTGGCGCGAGCCGATGACCACCCAGAGCGAGCAGCCCCGAGAGCCCGCGGCCGGGCGCCGTTGCAACACCCAGCCGATCTCCCTCGACAGCCTCATCGCCGCGCACCCGGATGCGCTGGAGCAGATCTACGCGACCGGCAGGCCCGCGGATCCGGCGGAGCTCGGCGACGCGCCCCGAGGGCGGCTCCTCGCCCTGCACCCGACGGCCAGGGTTCACCTGGCGACACGCCCGCTCGTCTCGGCGCTCGCGTCGGACTGGATGCCCTGGAAAGGCAACGAGTTCGATCACGGGGGAAACTCCGGCACGAACGTGGTCTTCGGCAGCAAGGTGTGCCGCTTCAAGGCGCAGCTCGCGCCCTCGGAGGTCGACGGCATGCCGACGCTCGCGCTGACGTACGGCGAGAAGGCCTTCGGCAATCCGTGGCCCGTGAGCGCGCTCAAGGACGAGCTGCGGACCGTGGGGAACGGGTTCGCGATCGGCCCGGTGCTGCTGCGATGGCAGGACCGATGGCGCGTTGTCCTCTGGTTCGGGCTCGCGCGTGTGCATTGACACCGATCTCCCGCCCGTCCGGCGCCCCGCCCCCCGGGCGGGCCGCCGGACCAGCGCTGGCGCCGCCGTTCCCAGTCCGCCGCGGGCGCGCGAAGGAGGGGTTCCCGCGCGACGCGTGTCATGAATCGTGACACGTCGAAGGTGTGTGATCGCGTTACACACCCTCTCGCCATGTCGCATGGCGAGAGCTGCTGTCTGGATCGCCCGATACGCCACGCGCGTGTCCTGCGCGGAGGCGGCAGGTCGAGAAATCAGGGCTCGCCCGGATCCACCATCGCTCCATCCCTGCTCTTGCATGGACATGCTTCCCGATCTCTACCCCCTCGCCTACCATGGAGAGTGGGCGCAGCAGGGTACCTTCGCCCGCATCGCCCGGGAGGCTCGATATGTTGACTTGGGCACGCAAGGCGGGCGTCTGGATGGCTGCGATCGCCGCGGCGCCGAGCGTCATCGCCGGCTGCGCCTGCGGTGATACCGGGGGCACGGCGATGTCGGCGACCGGCGGCGCGGGGCCTTCCGGGAGCGGGAGCGGCGGCGGGTTCGGGACCCTCGCGTCGGTAGGCGGCAGCGGCGGCGGCGAGGGCGGCGACGGCCCGTGCGAGGGCCTCGAGTGCCAGCAGGTCGTCTGCTCGGGCGGGGCGAAGACCACGGTGAGCGGCACGGTGTACGACCCGGCGGGGCGGCTGCCGCTCTACAACGCGATCGTCTACGTCCCCAACGCGCCGCTCGACGAGATCACGGACGGCGCGACGTGCGAGCAATGCGGCGCGGAGCTCTCGGGCTCGCCGATCGCGACGGCGCTGACCGACACGCACGGGAATTTCGTCCTGGAGGACGTCCCGGCCGGCGAGGACATCCCGCTCGTGGTCCAGGTCGGCAAGTGGCGGCGCCAGATCACGCTCCCGGTGGTCAACGCGTGCGAGGACAACCCGACCGAGGCCGGCACCATCCGGCTGCCGCGCAACAAGGCCGAGGGGCACATCCCCAAGATCGCGCTGACGACGGGCGGCGCCGATCCGCTCGAGTGCCTGCTGCGGCAGCTCGGGATCGACGACAGCGAGTTCACCCTGGAGACCGGGGACGGGCGGATCAACCTGTTCGCCGGCCAGGCGCCCGCGAGCTTCCGCGTGACGACCCAGTACACGAGCTCCCTCAACGAAGGCGCGGAGTTCACGCCGGCCACGAGCCTCTGGGGGACCGTCGAGAGCCTGCAGAAGTACGATATGGTGATCCTGGCCTGCGAGGGGGATCCGTTCGCCAGCAGCAAGCCCGAGAGCGCGCGTCAGGCCCTGTTCGACTACACGTCGCTCGGCGGGCGCGTGTTCGCGTCCCACTGGCACAACCACTGGCTGAAGCAAGGGCCGGAGCCGTTCCCGGACGCGGCGGTCTGGGACAACAACATCGAGGACCCGGTGAGCCCGCTGACGGCGACCGTGGACACCAGGTTTCCGAAGGGCGAAGCCCTCGCGGACTGGCTCTTCAACGTCGGGGCGTCGACCGTGCGGGGCGAGCTCGAGATCCACGAGCCGCAGCACACGGTCAGCGCGGTGAACGGCGACATGGCGACCCGGTGGATCTACTACGATGAGCCCGAGCCGGCGGGGGTCCAGTATTTCACGTTCAACACGCCCATCGGCGTCGAGGAGGAGGAGCAGTGCGGCCGCCTCGTGTTCACCGACATCCATGTCTCTGCGGGGGGGATCATGGGCGCGGAGGACATGACGGGCCCGCCGTTCCCGGAGGGCTGCTCTGACACGGAGCTGACGCCGCAGGAGAAGGCGCTGATCTTCATGCTGTTCGACCTCTCCGCGTGCATCGTGCCCGACGATGAGCCGCCGCCGGTCCCCGTGCCGAGGTGATGGCCCAGAGGGCCGAGCGCCCTCGAGCGCCGGCCCTGGGGCGCCTCCCAGGGGCGCTCTACGATCGTCAGCGCCTCCCCGATGCAGACCGGCTCGCCCCGGGCCGCCTCGACCGAGCCTCCGGGCCCGGGAGGCCTGTCGAGGCCGCTGCGCGCTGGCGCGGGCGCACATCGGATCTCGTCGGGTCGAGCCTTAACCCATCTCCGGAACATCCTGTCGCGGTCCGCCGCGCCCGATCTCGCGTACGCGCCGCTGGGGCTCGGCGCCCGGCATCCGGCGCGATCGGAGGCAGATTCACGCGGGCGGCGCGCCGTGCCGCGCGGCGTCGCGCGCTCCGGCCGATGGCCATCGAGCAGAGGAAAACGACAACAATGACAAGAGGCTGTCGCGGTGGGAAGCACCACGCAGATACGGAATGTCATCCATGCGTGGTCCGGGGATCCTGCTAGGATGATCCTCGGCCGCGGTGCGGCGCCACATCCCGGAGCCTGGGTCGTTGGCTATCGGCCAGTCCGAAGGAGCGTGCCTACGATGGTCCAGCATCGCCCTACGCCAGAGGCCGCATGTCGGGCCATCGAACGCAGGCCTCGCGAGGACTGCAGCGCGCTCCGGCCGCTCGGGGGGTCGCAGGACGTCGGGCGCACGGAGGCGCCCTCGCTGCAGAGCGCGATGGGGGCGATGTGCGGCGTGATCGAGGTCGACGGGGCTCAGGTCGGTCCTGCGTCGCCCTCGCCGTCGTCGTGCCGGTACTTCATGGGCCGGCGCGGCGACGCGAGCTGCCCGCTCTGCGCGAGGCGGGCGCGCTCGGGATCGGCGCCCCATGGCCTCGCGGGGGCATCTCGCCATTTCCTGACCGCCACGTGGGTGGTCCTCATGGTCGGCGAGCCCTCGTGAGCGCGGCGCTGAGCGAGCCTCGTGAGCGCGGCGCTGAGCGAGCCTCGCGAGCGCCGCGCTGAGCGAGCGCTGCCGGGAGCGAGCCGCTGCGCGCGCTGTCGGGGACGAGCGCTCGTGGGCGCCGCGCTGCGCGAGCGCTGCTGGCGCCGGGCGGCAGCAGGCCCGCGCGCCGGTCGAGCGGGACGGGCGACGGATGCCGGCGACCGACGCTGTCGACGCGTCGATGCGCCGAGGAGGAAGAAGAAGATGACGATGAGGATGGGCGCCCCGCGGGGAGCGACGCGCCCGGTGCTGCGGCTCAGCTGGCCGCCGAGCGCTTTCCGCCGGTCGCGCGCTTCTGCCCGGCCCTCGGCGCGCCTGGCCGCGCTGCCCCTGGCCGCCTTGCCCCGGAGCGCCCGGTCGTCGAGCGCTGCTTCGGCGCCCCCGGTCGCTGCGGCGCCGCCCTCTTCGCCCCCGCTGCCTTGCTGCGCACGGTCTTCCGTGTGGCCGTCGTCCCTGCCGCGCCCCGCGCGCGCCCCGCCGCCCGGCCGGCTTCGGACCTCTTCCTCGTGGTCGACGCCTTCTTGGGGGCAGCGCCCCGCTGCCGGCTCGTCTGCGCCGCGCCCGTCTTCCTGGTGGCGCCCGTCTTCGTGGTGCGCGTCTTCTTCGGCGAGGCGCCGCGCGTCGCGCCCGACCGCGTCCCGGCGCCTGTCTTGCGAGGCCCCTTCCTGGCCTGGGTTGCCCTCCGGGCCTGGCTCGCGGTCTTCCTCGTGCTGCCGGCAGCGGCCCTGGTCTTCTTTCCCGGGGCCGTCTGCCCGGCCTCTCCCCGGGATGTCGCGGGCGCTGGCTGATCCCGCTCGCCGCTCCCGACCCGCTTTCTCTGCCTGGACGTATCCTTCGTCGTCTCGCCTCTCGGCATTGAGCCCTCCCTCCGAGCTCTCTCGACATGAGCTCGCTCGTGGACTCATGGTGCCACAGCCTTCCCTCTTTCCCGGTCGGAAAGTCGGCGGGGGAGACCGGAATCGAAATCAGGATCTGCTGTAGCCCACCCCGGCGGAAGCGCCTATTGCGCGTCAGGCCATCGGCAGATCGCCTCTGCGAACCGCTCAGAAATCCCAGTCGAAGCCGAGCCGGGCGCCGGTCTTGAGGTTCCACTGGGCGGGCCGCCGGTGGGTCTCGAGCACGTGCTCGAGCGCGATCCCGATACCGGCCCAGGGCATGATGTTCCGCACCCGCAGGGCGGAGACGCCGACCAGCGCGCCGAGCCGCAGCCCGGGGCTCACGCGGGGGTCGTCCTGGGTGAAGTACGCGAGCGAGGCGATCTCGGCCTCGTAGTGCCAGGTGAGATCGTTGTGCCGCAGCACGAGCGGCAGCGCGGCGACGAAGCTGATGGGGAAACGGGTCTTGGTCTCCGTCTGATCGAGCTGCGCCGTGCCGCCGAACTCGCCGCCGGCGAGGAACGTCCAGCGCTCGTTCAGCCCCCGGCCGAGCAGCAGCCGCGCCGAGCCGCCGGCGCCGAGGAGCGCCCGGCCGTCGGCGCTCTCCAGGACCACGAGGCCGCCCCCCTCCAGGTTGAGCGTCGTCCGGTAGGCGTCGGTCTCGCGCCCCCGGAACGCGGGCGACGGGCGGAGCCAGAACGGGCACTCGGCGTCGGGTCCGTGCGCGCGGCGCATCGCCTCCGAGAGGAGCGCGCGCACCCGCGTGGCGAACAGGAGATCCGCGACCTCGCCGAGGTCTCCCCCGCGCCGCCGGAACGCCTCCTCGACGGGCCCGCCGAGGTCGCGGATCCGCGCGTCGAGCACGTCGAGCGCGGCGACGCGCGCCTCCGGGGGCGCCGAGCACACGCTCATGAGCGCCGGCGACATCATCTCGTCGATCTCGTACCGGTCGATCGTCCAGCCGAGCGACTGCTGCATCTCGACCATCTTCTCGAGATCGACGAGCAAGCCGACCACCGCGAGGTCGCGCGGCGCCTCCCCCGGCGGCGCGGCCGTGGCGTCGCGCGCGGCGGTCGCCGCGAGCAGCGCGGCGAGCACGAGGCCCGGCGCCTTCACGGCGGCCTCTCCCGGCGGCGCTCGCGTCGTTCGTCCCGTGCGGGCGACGCCGCCGCAGCGCCTGCCCAGGCCCGGTCGGCCTCGCGGCCGTCGTCGACGCACCTGCCGCTGCCGCAGGTGCCCTGCGCGCACGCGGCGCAGCAGCGGTCCGTCGCGCCCTCGCGACGGAGTCGGTTCGCCCGATCGACCGGCGCGTCCAGCCATGCGTCGAGGGCGCTTGCGTCCGTGCGCTCGGGCAGCCCGGCGAGCTCCTCGCCGGAGCCGCTGCCGCGGACCGGGAGAGCGAGGACGACGGCGACGGGCGCACCGGCGCGAGCGATCACGCCCCGAGGCTATCATGGGCGCGGTCCACGGCGGGCGGGCGTGAGGGCGGGGCGGGGGCGACGTGGGACGACGGCATCGCGCCGAACGTGCGGACCGGAGACCGATTCCGATGCTACACTCGTCGGCGTGTCGTTGAAGATCGACCAGGATCACGGGCGCTTCCGTCAGATCGTTCGCGGTCGCATCCGCGAGAACCTGCGCAAGTACATCTCTCAAGGCGAGCTCATCGGCCGCAAGGGCAAGGACCTCGTCTCGATCCCCATCCCCCAGATCGACATCCCGCGCTTCCGCTTCGGCGACAAGCAGCGGGGCGGCGTGGGGCAGGGCGATGGCAACCCCGGCGACCCGGTGGGCGGCTCCGATGACAAGCAGCCGGGGCAGGGGCAGGCCGGCAGCGGCGAGGGCGACCACCTCCTCGAGGTCGACGTCACGCTCGAGGAGCTCGCCAGCATCCTCGGCGAGGAGCTCGAGCTGCCCGACATCCAGGACAAGGGCAAGAGCAAGATCTCGAACGCCCACGATCGCTATTCGGGCATCCGCCGGGTCGGCCCGGAGTCGCTGCGCCACTTCAAGCGCACCTACCGCGAGGCGCTGAAGCGGATGATCGCGAGCGGGACGTTCCGCCCGACGGCGCCGGTCGTCGTGCCGATCCCCGACGACAAGCGGTACCGCTCGTGGAAGACGATCACCGAGCCGGTCGCGAACGCCGTCATCATCTACATGATGGACGTCTCGGGCTCGATGGGCGACGAGCAGAAGGAGATCGTGCGCATCGAGTCGTTCTGGATCGACGCGTGGCTGACCCGCCAGTACAAGGGCCTCGAGTCGCGGTTCATCATCCACGACGCGATCGCCCGCGAGGTCGACCGGGAGACGTTCTTCCACACGCGCGAGTCCGGTGGCACCATGATCTCGAGCGCCTACAAGCTCTGCTCGCAGATCATCGACAACGACTACCCGCCGGACGAGTGGAACATCTACCCGTTCCATTTCTCCGACGGCGACAACTGGTCGATGGACGACACGCTCTCGTGCGTGGACGTGCTCAAGACCCAGATCCTGCCGCGGGTCAACATGTTCGCCTACGGGCAGGTGGAGAGCCCGTACGGCTCGGGGCAGTTCATCAAGGACCTGAAGGAGCACTTCTCGCACGACGATCGGGTCGTGGTGAGCGAGATCAGGGACAAGGACGCCATCGTGGGCAGCATCAAGGACTTTCTCGGGAAGGGGAAATAAGCGGCATGAGCAAGTTCGCGCTGAACACCGCGCTGCCCCGTTACCTGCGCACCGAGAAGGAGCGCATCGAGAATATCGCCCGGGGCTACGGGCTCGACTTCTTCCCGGTGATCTTCGAGATGCTGACGTACGACCAGATGAACGAGATCGCGGCGTACGGCGGCTTCCCGAGCCGCTACCCGCACTGGCGGTTCGGCATGGAGTACGAGCAGCTCTCGAAGAGCTACGAGTACGGCCTCTCGAAGATCTACGAGATGGTCATCAACAACAACCCCTCGTACGCCTACCTGCTCGAGGGCAACTCGCTGACCGACCAGAAGCTCGTGATGGCGCACGTGTACGCGCACGTCGACTTCTTCAAGAACAACTTCTGCTTCCGGTCGACCGACCTCGATCAGCGCGGCCCGCTCGTCGACCCCGTCCGGCGGAGCGAGGGCTACGACCCCGACCGCAAGTGGATCGACAAGATGGCGAACCACGGCGCGCGCGTGTCGCGCCACATCGAGCGCCACGGCATCAACAAGGTCGAGGCGTTCATCGATCACTGCCTGTCGCTCGAGAACCTGATCGATCCGTGGGCCCCGTTCACGGGCCGCCCCGCGCCGAGGGAGGAGGAGGAGCCGGCGGAGGAGCCGCTCGACACGTACAAGCTCCGCGCGAAGGAGTACATGGACTCCTTCATCAACCCCGAGGAGATCCTCGCGGCGCAGAAGCGGAAGCGGCAGGAGCAGAAGAAGCCCGAGCGCAAGGTGCCGGAGCGCCCCGAGCGCGACGTGCTCAAGTTCCTGCTCGATCACGCGCCGCTCGATCGGTGGGAGCGCGACGTGCTCGACATCATCCGCGAGGAGGCCTATTACTTCGTGCCGCAGCGCCAGACGAAGATCATGAACGAGGGGTGGGCCTCGTACTGGCACTCCAAGATGATGACCGAGAAGGTCCTCGATGCGTCGGAGATCATCGACTACGCCGAGAACAACGCGGGGGTCATGGCGACGGCGCCGGGGCGCTTCAACCCGTACAAGGTCGGCGTGGAGCTCTACCGGTACATCGAGGAGCGGTGGGACAAGGGCCGGTTCGGCCGCGAGTGGGAGGAGTGCACCGACCTCGACGCGAAGCGCACGTGGGACATGCGCCTCGGCCTCGGCCGCGAGAAGATCTTCCAGGTGCGCGCGCTCTACAACGACGTCACCTTCATCGACGAGTTCCTGACGCCGGAGTTCGTGATCGATCAGAAGATGTACACGTTCGGCTTCTCCGGGCGGAACGACCGGTTCGAGATCGAGAGCCGCGAGTTCAAGGAGGTGAAGGACAAGCTCCTCTTCCAGCTCACGAACTTCGGTGACCCCTACATCCGCGTCGTCGACGCGAACTACGGCAACCGCGGCGAGCTCCTGCTCGAGCACGTGCACGGGGGGTTCGACCTGCGCGCCGACTATGCGCGCGAGACGCTCGTGGCGCTCGTCCGGTGCTGGAAGCGGCCGGTCGGCGTGGCGACGAAGATGGACAACAAGCCTGTGCTGCTCCGCTACGACGGCAAGGAGCACTCGATGACCCCGTACAAGCTGTGAGCGGCGGCGGATCGATGCGGCGGCTCGCGTGGCTGCTCGCGGTCGCCGGCTGCGCCGCCGCGCCGCCGCAGGCGTCCGCTCCATCCGTCCCGTCTGGAACGCCGACGCCGGCCGAGAGCGGCGCAGCGTCAGCCGCGGCGCCGGCGGAGAGCGGCGCGGCGCCGGCGGGGAGCGGCGCGACGCCGGCGGGGAGCGGCGCGGCGCCGGCGGGGAGCGGCGCGACGCCGGCCGCGGCGCCGGTCGGCTCGGGCGTCCCGCTCGACGCGCCGTCCACCAGCGAGGAGGCCGCCGCGAGCCCTCCGCCGCGGGTCGCGCGCGGCACCGGCACGGCCGCGGACAGGAAGCTCGAGGAGGGCGACGTCGCCTACGCGAACGGGGATTTCGCCGCCGCGGAGGCGGCGTATCGCGCGGCCGTCCGGCTCGACAGGAAGGACGCCGCGGCCATCGTGGGCGTCCAGCGCGCGGCGATCGCCAGGGCGGGCGTCTCCGCCGAGTACAACGGCGCCCCCAACGACAGGACGCTGCTCGCGGCGATCCCGGAGCTGCGTCGCGCCGCGGCGCTCGAGCCCGGTTATGCGCCGGCGCACCTCGAGCTTGGCCGCGCGCTCCTCGTCCTCGGCCGCGCGGACTCCGCGCTCGTCGAGCTCACGCGGGCGGCGGAGCTCGCTCCGGGCGACGCCGAGGCCCGCTCCGCGCTCGGCGTCGCGCACCTCGCGCTCGGCGACCTGCAGGACGCCGTCCGTGAGCTCACGCGGTCCGCCGAGCTTGCCCCAGGCGACGCCGAACGGCAGGCGAACCTCGGGACAGCGCTCCTGGCTGCGGGGAGGACCGCCGACGCGATCCGCGCGTACGAGCGCGCCGCGAGGCTCTCGCCCGCCGACGCGCGCCTGCAGAACGACCTCGGGACCGCCCTGCTCGCCGCGAACGATCCGGCGCGCGCCGTCCCGCACCTCGAGGCGGCCGTGGCGCGCGATCCGGCGCGCGCCACCTACCGCTCGAACCTCGGCTACGCGCACCACCTCCGCGGCGATCTGCAGAAGGCGACCGCGCTCTACCGCGAGGCGCTGAAGCTCGACGAGCGGCTCGGCAGCGCGTGGATCAACCTGGGTAACGCGCTCGCGCAGTCGGGCCAGCTGAAGGAGGCGCGCGCCGCGTACGAGAGGGCGCGCGCCATCGACCCGTCGGATCCGCGCGTGAAGGCCGTGATGGACGAGCTCGACGCGATCGAGCGGCGCCGCGACGCGCCGAGCCGCGCCGCGCCGAGGTGAGAGGCGGTCACTCCGCCGCGCCGCGCTCGGTCGCGACGGACTGCCCTCCATGTCAAGCCCAATCGCCCCAGGATCGTCCTGGGTCGACCTGCGTTGTCGCGCCCACGCGCGCTCCCCGGGCCCCCGCGGCGGCAGCGCGCGTTGCCTGGCCGCGCGTGCGCCTGCCCGAGAGAGGCCGACTCGGCGTCACGATCCGTCGCAGGCGACGCCGTGGGCGCGCGCACCGATCTCCGCGCACTTCCGTGGCCATTCGCGATCGATCCACGATGGGTGAGCCCGCCCGCGCCGGCCCGGCAGGAAACGGTTGACAGGGGCGGTGCGCCTTCGATTCCCTCTCTCCCACGGCATCGAATGCCTCGCTGCTCCAGCCGCTCTCCGCGCAGCGAGGGCGCTCCAGGGTGAACCGTGTGGCACAACCCACAGATCGATCCGGCGACAGTCGGTCAGCCCCTGGACAGGGGCGCCCAACAGGACCGGACCGCACCAGGACGCCGCGGTGGGGCCGCGCCACGCGCGACGAGGTGCCCCGCTGAGACAGGGCGACGAGGATCAACGGCGCGACACGCCCGCCCTCGGCGCTCCGGCGACGCGAGGCCCAAAGAGGCGCTCTGCGCCATCCGGGCCGTCGAGGCCGCGATCCCGGTGCGAATTTCCCCCCGCGGCCGCCACGGATCCGTGGCTGCGCGCACGCGAGCACGCTGGAAAGATCAGTCCGAACCGTAGTTTGTATACATGGGACCACATGATAATCGGAGCAGTGAGTGGAGATTATGTTGTATGGCTAACAACTCTGTCGCGATATCGTGGCATGCCCGGTGCTTGCCGGGCCCCGCTGACGCTCGCTTCGTGAGCTTGCCGCCGTTTGAGCCAGAGTGGCGCCCGCTGGAGCCGCGCGATGCACTCGACGGCGCACCCCAGACCCGGGTACTCTCCTTCGTGCCTCATCTTGTCAACCAACCCCCGAGGCTTTGATGTCCGTTTCCAAGCAGGCCGACATAGCCCCGACGCTGCGACCGCCGCCGGCACCTGTGGCGGACGGCATGATCATCTCTGCGAACTTCTCGGTCAGTGGCTTCAGCAAGCGCTGGAACCACTGTCATCAGCTGGCCAATTTCCTAGCGCGGTACGCCAGCGCCAACGAGGACGACCCCGAGCGCCATGCCACTCTCCTGTCGACCTTCTTCAACGAGCTGCTCGAAGCCGTCTATCGCAATCATGGGCCCAGTGGTGAAATAAGGATACGGTTCCGGAAGAGCCAGAGTCACATCTCCGTCGAGGCGGAGGTCCCTGTCAACGAACAGAGCGCCAGGTTTTAC
Source organism: Sorangium sp. So ce1036 (assembly GCF_051369805.1). Classification (NCBI taxonomy): domain Bacteria; kingdom Pseudomonadati; phylum Myxococcota; order Polyangiales; family Polyangiaceae; genus Sorangium; species Sorangium sp. So ce1036. The sequence continues at coordinate 7,606,219 of NZ_JBBMOX010000001.1, read as the reverse complement.
AACCACGCCGTCCAGCTCGTCAATCAGCCCGATCCGATGTCGTGGTATCGAGAGCAGCTCGAGAACGACGTCCCGGATGACGACGCGCAGGCCCTCGGGCTCTTGGAGCTCGCCGTCGTGTATGGCTCGAAACTCAGTATCACAGAACCCACGGGCGGGGGCTCGCTACTGCTGGCCATTCAGTTCCCGTTCACTGAGGTAGACGAATTATGACTGCTTCGATCGGTCGCGAATCCGTCATCCCGCCTTCGTCCTCGAGCGGCCTCCCGTCGTGGCGCTCGCAGGTCACGTTCAGCATGCGCGTGGACCAGACGGACCAGGAGGTCGCGCTGTCGGGCATGCTGCGGCCGTTTGGCGCCGATCAGATGAGGGCCATTCGAGGCACGCTCGAGACGGCGGCCAAGAACGCGAGGGGCGAGCTGTGCCTGGACTTCAAGCGCCTCAAATACATGAACAACGTCGCGTTCCTGGAGATCAACAGGTTCGTGCGCTGGGCCGTCGAGGCGCGGCCCAACCTCAAGATAAAGCTCATCATCTCGAGCGTCATCCCGTGGGCCATCCGCAAGTTCCAGGTCATCGCGGAGATCTACCCCAACGTCTCCGTCGAGATCTACGACATGGCGTTCTACCCGATCCAGCGGATGCTGGAGGACGCCGAGTTCATCGACGTGCTCCGGCTCCAGGAGCGGATCATCTGGGAGCACGAGCGGAAGATCCTCCCGCACCACGGCCTCATGCCGGGGATGAGGATCGCGGACATCGCGTGCGGCCTCGGGTACTTCGCGGTGATGCTCCAGAAGGACTTCAAGCCCGAGTACCTGGTCGGCGTCGACCACTCCCGCCCGTCGCTCCGGTACGCGCAGGAGATGGCGAAGCGGCTCGGGATGGAGGACGTCGAGTACCAGTACGGCGACGCCGCGACGCTCCTGTTGCCCGACAACTCGTTTGATTTCGTGGCCTGCCGCCTCGCGCTGCAGGTCTTCCATCAGCCCGAGATGATCATGCAGGAGCTCTATCGCATCTGCAAGCCGGGCGGGCGCATCTACATCACCAACGAGATGATGTCGTGCAACTACGGGTGGCCCGACTACGAGCTCATCCGCGCGACGTACCAGCGCATCCTCGAGCTGGGCAAGATGGTGGGGATGGATCTCGATATCGGGATGAAGACCCGGCAGGTGCTCACGGACGCCGCGCTCGAGGACATCAAGATCAACCTCATCGACATCACCAACATGAACACCGACTGCTACGACTTCGCGCGGGTCGTGGAGAGCTGGATCAACGGGACGAGCCAGATGGCGGCCACCGCCGGCACGCCGCCCGAGTTCCACCAGGAGATCAGCGCCGGGCTCAAGGTCCACATGGCGACCATCACGAACCCGAAGGGCCTCGCGTCCTGGCCCATCTACGCGGGCTCGGGGCGCAAGCCCGTCAAGATGGTGTAGGCCGCGCCGCGGGGTTGCCGCAGCTTTGGTGGGAGACAGGTATACGTGAGCTCGCCTGCAGATGGGACCCCGAAGACGCCGCGGCCGCGCGGGTTCTTCGCCGGTCTCAAGAAGTTCAACACGAAGTTCATGCTGGTCACCGGGTTCAGCGTGCTGCTCGGCGCCATCCTGAACGTCCTCGTTGCCCGGCAGGGCCTGCATGAGCTCAGTCAGAAGTCCGCTCGCGAGATCGAGGCGGGGCTGAACGCGGCCAACCGCGAGTACCTGACGAACCACCTCGGCGACACGGCGCATCACGTCAACCTGAAGCTCGGCCACGCCTACGCCGACCTCCGGATGCTCGCGGCCATCGTGCAGGCGATGGTGGACAACGGGGAGGAGCTCGAGGAGCTGCACGCGAAGGTCGCCAGCATGGCGTTCTTCCAGGACAAGCTCGTCCACAACGCGCAGAGCAACTGGTGGCAGAACGGCCCCGACGAGCCGACCGTGGTCGGCGTCTGGGGGTACCTCGGCAAGGACGGCCAGATCTTCCCGGAGGTGCGGCGGGCGGTGGACAGGACCGCGCTGCTCGACCTCATCTTCCCGGCCTTCCAGAAGTACGGCGCCGACAAGCTCCAGATCTACTACGCCGGCAGCGAGGAGCACCCGTTCGTGCGGGTCGCGCCGTACCTCGACATGGGGGGGACGTTCGACAAGCTGTACCCGGGCCACAACGAGAAGGGGTGGTACGACTTCTTCTATCCCGGCCTGGTCGAGAGCTGGAACGACTGGCTGAAGCAGCCCGGGGGGCTCAAGAGCTATCCGAACCAGACGACGGTCACGGCGCCCTACGACGACGCGGGCGGCGGCGGCATGATCATGACCGCGTTCCACCCGATCTGGAGCAAGGAGCGGGACAGGTTCGCGGGCGCGGTCGGGCTGGATTTGACGCTCGCGCAGCTCGTCGAGTCGATCAAGGACGTCCGGCTGGCGAACGCCGGCTTCGCCTTCCTCACGCAGGCGGACGGCAACGTGCTCGCGGTGAACAACCTCGGCGCCGCGACGCTGCGCCTCCGGGCCGAGGGCGGGGCGGGGCAGAGCGAGGGCGTCGGCGTCCTGCAGCGGAGGCTCAAGGACAGCAGCGAGCCGTCGGTGGCGTCGATCGAGCTGCCGAAGGACGACAGGGTCGATTACCATGAGCAGATGATCGCCGGCGAGGCGTACATCCTCGCTCTCCAGCGGCTCACCCCGGTGAACAGCTGGGCCGGCCCGGGCGCGCGGATCGACGCGCAGCACTGGACCCTCGGCTTCGTCGTGCCGAAGAAGGAGCTCTACGCGTCGCTGCTCGCGTCCCAGCGGGCCATCGAGGAGAGCCGGACGAGCATCGTCACGACGCAGATCGTGGTCACGATCGCCTCGTTCCTCGCGCTGATGCTCGGGGTCTACCTGGTCTCCCGCAAGATGACGGGCGCGCTCGTCGCGCTCTCGACCGGCGCGACGCGGATGCGCGAGGGCGACTACGGCGTGCGCATCGACGTGAACTCCGCGGACGAGATCGGTCAGCTCGGCGTCGCCTTCAACGACATGGCGAGCGAGATCGAGGCGTACACGAACAACCTCGAGGAGCTCGTCGGGGAGCGGACGCAGGCGCTCGAGAAGGCGAACCAGGAGATCAGCGAGCTCAACGCGAAGCTCGCGCAGGAGAACATCCGGCTCGGGGCGGAGCTCAACGTCGCCCGCCAGCTCCAGCTCATGGTGCTCCCCGCGCCGACCGAGCTCCAGGAGATCCCGGGGCTCGACATCGCGGGCTACATGGCCCCGGCCGACGAGGTCGGCGGGGACTACTACGACGTGCTCCGGAGCGACGGCATGGTCAAGATCGGCATCGGCGACGTCACGGGCCACGGGCTCGAGAGCGGCGTCCTCATGCTGATGGTCCAGACGGCCGTCCGGACCCTGCTCGCCAGCAACGAGCGGGATCCGAAGAAGTTTTTGAACATCGTCAACAAGGTCATCTACCAGAACATCCAGCGCATCCGGTCGGACAAGAACCTGTCCTTGACGCTGCTCGACTACAGCGACGGCGCGCTGCAGCTCACCGGCCAGCACGAGGATCTGATCATCGTCCGGAAGGACGGGAGCCTGGATCGGGTCGAGACCATGGGGCTCGGGCTGCCGATCGGCATCGAGCTGGACATCAGCGACTTCATCTCCAGCATCGAGGTGAAGCTGGAGCCCGGGGACGTCGTGACGCTCTTCAGCGACGGCATCACCGAGGCAGAGGATTCGTCAGAGGAACAATACGGCATCGACCGGCTGTGCCAGGTGATCTCGCGGAACCATCAAAGAACCTCGAAGGAGATCAAGGACGCTATCATCGAGGACGTCTTGGCGCACGTAGGCTACAACAAGATCCATGATGACATTACGGTGCTTGTCATTAAGAGGGTATGAGCAAGGGGGAGACTGGGCATTACCATGAGCGAAATCATCGGCGTCTACTCTTTAGACGATTCGTTCAGCGAGCACATGTCGCTGACGTTGTATCCCGACTCGTTCGCGGTGAGATGGAGCCTGTGTAACCTGACGGCGAATTTCATGGCCGAGTACTTCGGCGAGCTCTTTCCCGAGATAGACGGCGAGGACAGGCTCATCAGCCGGGACGAGGTCTCTGGTGCCATCGGATACGTTCTGAACGAGCTGGTCGAGAACGCCGTCAAGTTCAATCAACACGGTGACATCACCGTGACCGTCGGGATCGGGCGTGAGGATCTGGTGTGCCTCGTCAGCAACCAGATCACCAACGCGGCCGTGCCCTCCCTGCGCGAGAAGCTCCTGGAGCTCACGCAGGAGGACCCCGGTGAGCTCCTCAGGCGGCAGGCGGAGGCGAACGCCGAGGACGCGGAGAACGCGGGGTCAGGGCTCGGGTATCTCATCATCATGAATGATTACGGGGTCAGCCTTGGGTGGAAGCTGGACCCGATCTCGGTCAATAGCTTCAGCATCAAGACGATGGCCAGGATTCCTATTTTGAACGAAAGGTCGAGAATGGAAATCAAAGGTGGTAACTATCGGGTTTGGTACGATCCCTCTGAGGTTGTGGTGTACCTGGAGGGGATCCTTCGTCTTGGCGGGACCACGGAGTACGCCCCCATCGAGGAGCTGCTCGACAAGGTCCTGGCCACGAACCCCCCTACCATCACGCTCGATGTCCGGGCGCTGAACTTCCTGAACAGCTCGGGGATCAACGTCCTGTACAAGTTCGCGATCGCCACCCGGAAGAAGGGCGAGCTCCAGCTCATCGTCCGCGGGTCGAAGTCGATCCCCTGGCAGGGGAAGTCTCTGCCCAACTTGAAGAAGTTCAACCAGAACTTCGAGATGATACTCTGTGATTGAGCTGGGATGGGATCCTCCGTCCAACCCGAATCGCGTCCAGGTCGATCCATGACTGCACCCAAGGACATCAGCTCGATGCACTCCAGAGGCTTCATACAGAAGCAGAGTAATCTGGATGCCGTCAGGGCGATCGTGAAGGAGCGGCAAGCGTGGAACACGCTGCTCCGCGAGGAGGGTAACTTCACGGACTTCATGGAGCGCTGCAGCGCGCTCCTGGAGTACGTCGACAAGCTGAAGCTTGACTTCGACGACCTCTCCCTGGTTCACGAGGCGATCCTGGAGCACGCGACCAGCATCGAGAACGAGCTCGAGGGGTACAACCGGGCCATCGACGACGACCTCGCGGTGGCGCGGCAGGTGCAGCGCGCGCTCTTGCCCGAGGCGAGCGGCGCCATCGCGTCGGCGTTCGACATGGCCATCTTCCACAAGCAGCTGGCGCAGGTTGGGGGGGACTACTACGACTTCTTCTATCTTCCCGGCGAGCGCCACGCCATCGGTGTTTACGATATCTCGGGTCACGGAGTATCGTCGGCGCTCATCATGGCATTCCTGAAGGCCCAGTTCGCGCACGCCACCAAACGGCTCGACAGCCCGGGGGCGATCGTGGACTGGGTCAACCGGAGCGCCTACTCGTTCCTACGTGAGGTCCGTCGATACGCGACGGTGAACTTCGTCATGTTCACGGACCGATTCCTTCGCTACGTCTCGGGCGGAGGCTACGGATTGCTTGTCCGTCGCGGGACGCCTCGCTCGTTCAACCGGGTGAGCAACTTCATCGGTCTTCGCATCAAGCCGTTCCACGAGTTCGAGCTGCCGTTCGAGGAGGATGACGTCCTCGCCTTGTACACTGACGGGATGTTCGAGGCGCAGGACGCGAGCGGGGAGATTTATTCCGTGCAACGTCTCAACGAAATCGTCGTCAAGCACAGCGAGGAGCCGGTGCAGGTGATCCTCGACCGGTGCATCGAGGACTACACGCGGTTCCGAGTGGCGGACGCGGACGACATCACACTGATCATCCTGCGAAGGTGCGCCTGATGAAGCCCGAGAAGAATCATTCGCAGACGTCGGTCGGTGCATCGATATATATAACTCCGATCGATCACATCACGGGCGACGTGGCCGGCCTGCTCGCGAACTTTTTGGACGCGCTTCTGGTGAGGTTCTATCCCAGACGGATCTGCCAGAAGGTCAACGTGGTCGTCACGGAGCTGGTCACCAACGTGATCCAGCACGGGACCGAGCGTGAGAGCGAGGTTCGGCTCGATCTGAGCATCGATCCTGACCGATTGCTCATCAAGGTTTCCAACCGCGTTACGCCGGAAGAGTACCGAACCGTCAAGGCCGTATTCGACGAGATCTTCGCCGCGGAGGACCCGAGGGAGCTCTTCGCCAGGACGGTGCGCGAGCGGCGCAACGACCGGCGCAGGGGCGGCCTCGGCCTGATACGGCTGACTGCCGAGAACAAGTTCCATCTCTCGACGCAGTACGTCGATGGGACCCTCGTCGTCCAGGCAACTTTCCCGTGAAGAGGCTGCGTATGTTTTCCACGAAAGGTCGCGTATGAAGGCTCTCAGCTATGGAGAAATCACGGATGGCGGGCTGAGCGTCTTTCAGTCGGTCGCCCGGCTCGATGACGACAACCGCCTCGTCCTGACCTTCGAGGGTGCCATCCGGATCGATAACCCGTACCGGTACCTGTCCAGCTACCTCGACGAGCTGGCGAGGGTCCTGCCGCAGCACCCGATCACGTCCACGGTGATGGATTTCGTGAAGATGCGGTTCTGCAACTCGAACGGCTTCTACGTCATCATGGACATCGTGGACGCCGTGTACAACCTCGTGCCCGGGCGGGTCGTCGTGCGGCGGATCCTGGACGACGACTGGCAGCACGAGACGCTGCCGATCCTCCTCAACCTGAACGAGGAGCATGTCGCCGCGAGGACGACGTTCGAGGATGTCAAAGAACCCTAGCCGTGGGGTGTGGGCTGGATAGGGCGAGCTGCCATGGGCGCACCAGCGTACCACGCGGACACGGAGCGGTTCTTCGCGGTCTGTCCCGATCCGCTCTGCCTCTTGCGGATCGACGGATCGTTCGTCCGGGTGAGCGGCGCCTGGGAGCGCACGCTCGGGCTGAGCGCCGAGGATCTGGTCGATCGGAACCTCCTCGATCTCGTGCATCAAGACGACCTCGCGTCGACCCGCGAGCAGCTGGAGCGGCTCCGGCAGGCGCCGGTCTCCCTCGGGCTCGAGAACCGATGCAGGAGCAGGAGCGGCCTCTATGTCTGGCTGTCCTGGTCGCTCCTGTCGGTGCCGGGCGAGGGGCTCATCTACGCCTGGGCGCGGAACGTGGGGAAGCAGAAGCGCCTGGAGCGGGCGCTGATGCAGCGGATCGAGACGAAGATGCTGGTCGCGTCGATCTCGGCGCACTTCGTCAACGTGAAGCTCGCGGACATCGATCGCGGTTTTCACGCGGCGCTCGCGGAGCTCGGCAAGGCCCTGCGCGCGGACCGGGCGAGCCTGTTCCTCCTCTCGGAGGACGGGCGGCGGTTCCTGAGGACGCACGAGTGGTGCGCCGGGGGGGTGCCCTCCCTGCTCTCGGAGCGCGCCGTCATCGCCAGGGACGCGGTTCCGTGGCTGACGGAGCGGCTGTTCCGCCTCGAGCTGTGCGACGTCCCGCGCGTCTCCGAGCTGCCCGATGAGGCCGAGCGCGAGCGGCGGGCGTTCTCGGAGCTCGGGATCGTGTCGCTCGTCCGGATGCCGGCGGCGTACGCGGGCCGGCTGATCGGGGTCGTGGGGCTCGACGCCGTCCGCGCGCACCGGACGTGGGACAAGAGCATCCGGGCGCTGCTCCAGGTCGTGGGCGAGATGTTCGCGATCACGCTGGAGCGCAAGCGCGCCGAGGAGTCGCTGCGCGAGGTGATCGAGCAGCAGGAGTCGCTGCGCGAGGTGATCCAGCGGCAGGAGTGCGCGATCCAGACGCTGTCGACGCCGATCATCCAGGTCTGGGACAGCGTGCTCGTGCTGCCGCTCGTGGGCAGCATCGATCGCCTCCGCGCCTCCGAGATCACGGAGAAGCTCTTGCGGGCGATCGTCGAGACGAAGTCGCGGTACGCGATCGTCGAGGTGACGGGGGTCGAGGAGGTCGACGCGGCCACCGCGCAGCACCTCATCGGCATGCTGCAGACGATCGAGCTGCTCGGCGCGCAAGGGGTCGTGGCCGGGGTGCAGCCCCAGGTCGCGCAGACGGCGTCGTCGCTCGGGTTCGATCTCTCCTCCGTGCAGGTGCACCGGGACCTCCAGGAGGCGCTCCGGTGGTGCATCCGGGCGATCCGGGCGGACGGGCGGCCGAGACCGCGGCGGCGGGCGTCGCGTCGCAGGTAGAGCAGGTAGATCCGGGCTGCCCGGCGCTTGACGGGACCTTCGCGGGAGAATATTTCGTACACGAAGCATCGTGACGACGACCCTTCCGCCGCCCGACAGGCCGGAGATCGACGCCATCGTGGAGATGATCATCTATCTCTACACGGAGTCGCGCCGGCTCACGAAGGGCATGGCGAGCGAGTTCGGCCTCACCGGACCTCAGCTCACCATCCTGAAGCTGCTCGAGTCGTTTCAGGATCTCTCGCTCTCCACGCTCTCGGAGCGGATCCGCGCGCAGAACAGCACGGTGACCGGGATCGTCGACCGGATGGAGCGGGAAGGGCTCGTCCGGCGCGAACGCTCGAAGACCGACCGGCGCGTCGTGCACATCCGGCTCAGCGAGAAGGGCGCGCGGCTCGCCCGCGAGATCCAGGTCGAGCCGATGGAGATCTTCCGGAGCGCGCTGCTCGGCCTGAGCCCCGCCGACCTGCGCGATCTGCTCCGGATCCTGACGAAGCTGCAGAAACAGGTGCTGTCGCGCGTCGGACAGGGCGGGCAGAAGAGGGGCGAGGGCGGCGACAGGACGTAACACGGAGGCAGGGGGTCATGAGAGAGAGGCCGACGTTCACCGGAGAGCCGAGAAACCCGAACGAGCGAGATCCCGATATCTGCGTGGTCACCTGCGCGCTGTCCGGGGTGCTCGCCAGCCGGAAGCAGTGTCCGGCGATCCCGTACACGCCCGTCGAGATCGCCGAGGAGGCGAGGAGGGCCCACGACGCGGGGGCCGCGGTGGTGCACATCCACGCGCGCAACGACGACGGCTCGCCGACGTTCTCGCCGGCCGTGTTCGCCGAGATCAAGGCGGAGATCCGGGAGCGCTGCCCCGTGATCCTGAACTTCTCGACGGGCACCCTCCTCGACGACGTCAGCGAGCAGTGCGCGACCCTCCGCGAGAGCCGCCCCGAGATCGCGGCCCTCAACATGGGCACGATGAACTACTCGAAGTACTCGCGCGCACGGAAGAGCTTCGACTTCGACATGGTGTTTCCGAACACCTACGCGAAGATCGGCAAGCTCCTGTCCGCCATGAACGACGCCGGCGTGAAGCCCGAGCTCGAGTGCTTCGACACGGGGCACACCCAGGGCGTGTGGCCGCTCATCGACATGGGCCTCCTCAGGCCGCCGCTGCAGTTCTCGTTCATCGTCAACGTGCTGGGCGGCATCCCGGCGCACGTGGAGTCGCTCCAGCTCCAGACCAAGATCATGCCGAGGGGCTCGGAGTGGGAGGTGATCGGGATCAGCCACGGCCAGTGGCGGATGCTGGCCGCGGCGCTCGTGCTCGGCGGCAACGTGCGGTGCGGGCTCGAGGACCACTTCTACCTGCCGAGCGGCGAGATGGCGCGCAGCAACGGCGAACTCTGCGAGGTCGCCGTGCGCATGGTGCGCGACGTCGGGCGCCGGCCGGCGACGGTCGACGAGGCGCGGCGGCTCCTCGGCCTGCATCAGGGCGACGCGCCGGCCCCGGCAGGGGGGGCGGCCTCGTGACGGCGCCGGCGTACACCCTGATCCAGGCGGCGTCCGCGGGCGGCGTCCTCCGGCTCACGCTGAACAACCCGTGGCGCAAGAACGCGATCGGCCCGGTCATGGTGAACGAGCTCCTCCACGCGCTCGAGGCCGGGATGGCGGACGACGCGGTGCGCTCGGTGGTGCTGACCGGCGCGGGCGACGCGTTCTGCGCGGGCGGCGACTTCGCGCAGATGGCGGGCGCGGAGGGGGCGCCCGCGCTCGAGCCGAAGGGCGACTACGCCGATCTCCTGCTCGCCCTCGCGAACGCGACGAAGCCCGTCGTGGCGCGGGTGAACGGGCACGCGCTGGGCGGCGGGCTCGGGCTCGTCGCCGCGTCGCACTTCGCGATCGGCGCCCGCGGCGCGAAGCTCGGGACGCCGGAGATCAACGTCGGCCTGTTCCCGATGATGATCATGGCGGTGCTGCAGCGGCACGTGAGCCGCCGCAGGCTGCTCGAGATGATGTTCTTCGGGGAGCGCATCGACGCCGACGAGGCCGTCCAGTGCGGCCTGCTCAACAAGGCGGTGGAGCCCGACGCGCTCGACGCGGCCGTCGACGCGGTGACCTCCGCCATCGCCGCGAAGAGCCCGATCACGGTGCGGCTCGGGCTCGAGGCGTTCGCGGCGCAGGACGATCTCGACCTCGAGTCGGCGCTGCCGCTCCTGCGCGAGCGGCTCGCCGGCTGCCTCGCGACGGACGACGCGCGCGAGGGGGTCATGGCCTTTCTCGAGAAGCGAAGGCCCCGCTGGTCGGGCAAGTAGAAAGGGGTGGCCCGTGAACATGCGAGAGCTCGTGAAGGATCTCGAGGCGCGCCGCGAGGCGGTGCGGCGGATGGGCGGGGAGGAGCGGGTGGCGCGGCAGCGCGCCCGCGGGAAGATGACCGCGCGGGAGCGGCTCGCGGCGTTCTTCGACGACGGCGTGCACTTCGAGGTGGGGATGCACGGCACGCAGATGGGGCTCGCGGCCGGGCCGGACGGGAGGGACCGGCCGCCCGCGGACGCGGTGGTGTGCGCGTTCGGCAAGGTCGACGGCCGGATGGTGTGCGCGGCGGCGTACGACTTCACGGTGAAGGGCGGCAGCATCGGCCAGACCGGCGAGGAGAAGGTGACGCGGCTCCGGCAGATGGCGCTCCGCGGGCGCTGGCCGATGGTGTGGTTCATCGACTCGGGCGGGGCGCGCATCGATCCCGCCTCGATGCACCCGGACACCGTCTCGCTGTTCGCCGGCTCGGGGCACCTGTTCCGCGAGCAGGTGCACATGAGCGGCGTGGTGCCGCAGGTCGCCGCGATGGTGGGGCCGGGCGCCGCCGGGACGGCCTACATTCCGGGGCTCGCGGACTTCGTGCCCATGGTGAAGGACGTCGGCTCGCTGGCGCTCGGCGGCCCGCCGCTCGTGCGCGCGATGACGGGCGAGGACATCTCGGAGCAGGAGCTCGGCGGGAGCCGGGTGCACGCCACGAAGAGCGGCGTGGCCGACGCGGAGTACCCGAGCGACGCCGAGTGCCTCGCCGCGGTGAGGCGTTATCTCTCGTTCTTCCCTTCGAGCTGCGACGAGGAGCCCCCGCGCCTCCCGGTCACGGACCCTGTCGAGCGGCGAGAGGAGTCGCTGCTCGATCTGTTGCCGGAGAGCTCGCGGCGCGCGTACGACATGTACAGGCTGATCGGGGCCATCGTCGATCATGGCGAGTGGCTCGATCTGAAGCCGCGGTGGGCGCGCTCGATCATCACCTGCCTCGCGCGCATCGGCGGGCAGAGCGTCGGCGTCGTGGCGAACCAGCCGAGCCACATGGGCGGCATCCTCGACGTGGACGCGTCCGACAAGGCCGCGCGCTTCATGCAGATCTGCGACGCGTTCAACATCCCCCTCGTGTTCCTGCAGGACGTGCCCGGGTTCATGATCGGGTCGAAGGTCGAGCACGAGGGGATCATCCGCCACGGGGCGAAGATGCTGCATGTCATGGCGGCGGCGACCGTGCCCAAGATCACGGTGGTCGTGCGCAAGGCGTACGGCGCGGGCTATTACGTGATGTGCGGGCGCGCGTACGAGCCTGATCTCATCGTCGGGTGGCCGACCGCGGAGATCAGCGTGATGGGCCCGGAGGGGATGCTCGGGATCGCGGCGAAGAAGATGTTCGGGGACGCGCCGCCGCCGCCCGAGGTGAAGCAAGGGCTCGTGGACATGATCCAGAAGAACATCGACGTGATGAAGGTCGCCGGCTGGGGGCTCATCGATGACGTCATCGACCCGCGGGACACGCGCAGGGTGATCGCGTGGGGGCTCGATCTCGCGCGGAAGAAGCACGTCGAGCGGCCGCAGAAGAAGCGGGGGATCATCCCGGTCTAGGCGCGCGTCGTCCGGGGTCGGGCCTGGCTGGCCGGGCAGGAGGTCTCTGCCGCGCCGCCCGGGGGGGATCGTGGGGCGGGGGATGGTGAACGGGCCGGGCTCCCGAGGGAGCCGGCCTGTTCACTCGTTATCGTGTTCCGGGTCGTGCTCCGGCGCCTCGCTGCCTTTTGGCGCCGGCGTCGGCACGGCCCGCGGCGCGGCCGAGTAGAACGGCCCCGGCGCGCTCTTCACGCGGAGGAGCGTGCTGCTCTTGGCGGGCACGACGGCCGTGTAGGCGTCCAGGCCGACGCCGCTGCCCGATTCGTTCGCGTGCAGCGTGGCCGTGACCTCGTAGAGACCCTCCCGGTCGAACGTATTGCCAGGACAGGCCTCCTTGAGGAGGACTGACATGCTGCTCGACGCGCCCGGCTTCAGCGTCCTGTACATGTCACGCGGGATCGCGTTCGTCGGAGGAGACGCCTGGCACACCGTCGTGCCGTTCGGGCCGTCCACCCGGAACTCGAGCATGCGTGGACGGAGGGCGACTGTCATGGGGCGTCTGCCAGCGTTCCTGGCCCTCACCCGGATGACGATCGAGCGAGGGCTCGCCGCGTCGGACCAGGGCTCGCTCGTGAGCTCCAGGCGCGGGGCGTTGGCGTCCACGATCGGTCCGTTCGATGAGGCCGTGACGCGGCTCCTGTCGGGCGGCGCATGCTCCCTGGCGGCCGGATGCGCGCCCCTGTCGGCCTCGGGCGGAGCAGCCTCGTCGGTCGTCGGAGGAGCCGGCTTGTCGGTCGTCGGAGGAGCCGGCTTGTCGGCCGCGGACGGAGCCGACCTGTCGGCCGCGGATTGATCTCCCTTGTCGTCCGCGTCCGGATGCGGTTCGGCGCCGCCGGCCGGGTCGGTCGCGGCAGCCGCTCGGGCCGGGGGCCGTCCGTGGCTCAGCACCATGGTCGGCGCCGCGAGCCCGACCGCTGGAGCGAACGCCGGGGGATTTTCCGTCGACTCCGCGGCGAACGGCGCGGCGGGGGGCTTCCTCGACCACCTGGGCGGCGGCCCCCACCCGTACCAGGCCCTCACCACCGCGCCGCCGGTGAGCGCGGCCTCGTCCTTGCCGAAGCAGAGCAGGCGCGGGTCGAAGCGCTCGATGAACGATTGCCCGGGCGCGAGCAGGAGCGCGCGCCGCTCGGGGAAGCCGCTCGGCTTGAGCCCCGCGGGCGCGGCGCAGCGGAACGTCTTCTTCTTTCGCTGGTCGAACGTGTCGATCTCCAGGCGCAGCAAACGCACGTCCGCCGGGATGCGCATCGGGCGATCCCCCTCGTTGTCGATCCGCAGCGTCCACGGCCCGCGAGGCGTGGGCGCGATGAGCCAGACGCGCGCCGGTGCCGGCGGAAGGGGCGGGGGCTCCGGCGCCTTCGCCTTCTTCGCGCTCGCCCTCGATGCGGTGGCCCTGGCCCCCGCAGGCGGAGAGGCGGAGCCGGCCTTCGGCGCCCCCGGCGGCGCGGCCCTCGGTGCCCCCAGCGGCGCGGCCCTCGGCGCCCCCGGCGGCGCGGCCCTCGGCGCCCCCGGCGGCGCGGCCCTCGGCGCCCCCGGCGGCGCGGCGTTCGGCGTCTCCGGCGGGGCGTTCGACACCTCCACGGCCGGCGAGGAGGTCGGCTTCGCCTCCGCCCGCGCCGGGATCGACGCGACCCCCAGCGCGGCCATGGCGGCCGCCGCGATCGACGCCGCCGGCGCGGCCGACGCAAACAGACAGGCGATCCGGACGAGACGTGTGCGCATGGGGGATCCGTTCCGGAGCGAACGCTTCCGCTTTCTTTCTGGGGGCGTCAACCTTAGCGTACCCGGCGAGCCTGGGGCCCTCGGCGGGTCGAGGCGCCCTCCGGCGGCTCGAAGCGTGACCATGCGCGGTCTGTACGCCATCGTCGACACCGACTCGCTCGCGCGTCGCGGGCTCGATCCGGCGGCGTTCGCCGAGGCCGTCCTCGACGCGCGCCCCGCCGCCGTCCAGCTGCGCGACAAGCAGGGCGGCGCGGCGCGCACGCTCTCGCTCCTCCGCGCGATCCAGCCGCTCGCGGCGCGCGCGGGCGTGCCGCTGTTCGCGAACGACCGGGCGGACCTCGCGCTGCTCGCGCGCTGCGACGGCGTGCACGTCGGCCAGGACGATCTCCCCGTGCCGGCCGTGCGCAGCCTGGCCCGGCGCGCCGGCGCCCCCCTGCGCGTCGGGCTCTCCACCCACACGCCCGCGCAGCTCGAGGCCGCGCTGCGAGAGCCGCTCGACTACGTCGCGGTCGGGCCGATCTTCGCGACCTCCAGCAAGGAGCGCCCGGACGCCGTGGTCGGCCTCGGCGCGCTCGCGTCGCTGTGCGCCCAGGTCGAGCGGGCGCGGCCGGGGCTCCCGGTCGTGGCGATCGGCGGCATCTCGCTGGAGCGGGCGCCCGAGGTCGGCGCGCTCTGCGCCGTCGCCGCGGTCATCGCGGCGCTCCTGCCCGAGCAGGGCGGCCGGGGCGCCCTCGACGAGGTGAGCGCGCGGGCGCGGGCGCTCCACGAGGCCATCGCGCGCGCGGCGCCGCCCCGCGGTGGCGCGCGATGAGCCTGACGCTGCTGGCCGCGGCGGCCGCGGCGGTGGCCGCGACCGTGGGCTACCTCGCGTCGCGCCGCGACCGGGAGGCAGAGGGGGCGACGGGCGAGGAAGCGCTGCGCGCGGCCAGCGGCGCCCCCGGGGGCGCGCCGTGGGACGAGCTGCCGTTCGCGCTCGGCGACGTGGTCCTGGTCGGCAGCGAGGAGCGCTGGCTCGCGGGCGCGCTCGTCGCGCGCGAGCGAGGCGAGCTCGTCGCCGTGGTGTTCCTCGCGCCCGAGGGGGCAGCGCAGGGCGCGGTGGTGACCTTCCCCGAGCCGCGCCGCGAGATCCTGTGGCTCCTGCCCGCGGAGGTCGACGCGCCGGACGAGCCGCCGGCCACGCTGGAGATCGCGGGCATGACCCTGCGGCGGCGGGCGCGCCTGCCGGTCACGCTCGAGCGCGTGGGGCAGGGCGCGCCTCCGCTGGGGGACGCGGGGATCATCGCCCTGTACGAGGGGGGCGGGCACGACGCGGCCGTGGTGCTCGCGAGCGAGGGGCGGATCCACGCCTGGTCCGGGCGGCGCATCGACGGCGCGGGCTACGAGCGGCTCGGCGGCGGCGGCGAGGGCTGACGCCGGCGGCCCCGCCCGCGAGCCGGCGCGCTAGCCCGCGCCGCGCAGCTCGGCGATCAGCGACGCCATCGCGAGGCCCGGCGAGGCGTTGCGCTCGAGGTGCACCACGGCGCGGGAGACGGCCGCGTAGCGCCGGGCCGCGAGGCCGGCGCTCCTCGGATCGGCCGCGACCGCGGCGCGGGCCTCGCGGGCGAGCGCGGCGCCGAGCGCGCGGAGGTAGTCCTTGAGGGCGCCCTTGTCGCGGTCCATCGACTCCGCGAACGCGACGGCGGGCCCGAGATCCCGGGCGGCGGCGGCCGTGAGGACGCTCTTCACGAACGCGTCGCGCGAGGCGGTCTGCTCGTCGTCCGCGAGCTCGAGCGCCGTGGAGGCGCTGCCGGCCGCGAGCTCCACGGCGAGGTCGTGCCGCTCCTCCGGCACGCCGTGGTCGCGGAGGACGCCGCGGACGATCGGCTCCGAGAGCGGGGCGAAGCGGACGGGCAGGGTGCGGGAGCGGATCGTGTTGAGCAGGCGATCGCCGCGCGAGGTGAGCAGGACGAAGTGGGTCCCCTGCCGCGGCTCCTCGAGCGTCTTGAGGAGCGCGTTCGCGGCGCCGACGCTGAGGTCCTCGGCGTCGCGGACGATGAACACGCGCGCGCGCCCCTCGTGGGGAGGGTAGGCGGCGTGGGCGAGCACGATGGAGCGGATCTGGTCGACCGAGATCTCGGTCAGCTCGTCGCGGCTCCGGCCGATCACGGCGGCGGGGTAGAAGTTCTTCGCGACGATCTGCACGTCGGGGTGGAGCGGCGACGCGGGGCGCCCGGCGGAGCGCGCCGCCGCGCGCCGGCAGGCGTCGCAGCGGCCGCAGCCGAGCGGGTCGCCCGCGGTGCACACGAGCGCCTGCGCGAGCGCGACGGCCGCGAGCTCCTTGCCGACGCCGGGCGGGCCCTCGAAGCGGTAGGCGTGGTGCACGCGACCCGCCCTGAGCGCTCGCTCGAGCGTGCCGATCGCGGTGTCCTGGCCGAGGATATGGGAGAACGGCACGGCCCGCTGTCTAGCACGACCGGGGCGCGGCCGGGGCGCGGCCGGCGCGCCGGCGGCCGCCCGCTCCGCCCGCGCCGCGGTCCGGCGGCGTCCCCACCTGCGGCGGTGATAGATTGCCGCGCGTGCGCGTCGTCGTGCTCGGCGGAGCTCCGCCGCGACGCGGGGGCGCTGGCGAGCCGACCCGCGCGCTGCGCCGGGCGATCCGGGCCGGCGGAGGAGGGGACCATGATGCGAGAGGATCGATCCAGGCGGGTTCTATCGGCGCTCGACGCGTTCCTGAGCACGCCGCTCGACGCGGCGCTGTCGCGGCACCGCGAGGCCGATCCGGCGGCGAGCGCGCTCGCCCTGTTTCACGACGTCGCGGCGACCGTGCCGGCGTATCGCCGCTTCCTCGAGGAGCACGGCGTCGATGCTGCGGCGGTCCGGACCCCCGCGGATTTCGCGGCGCTCCCGGTGATCACGAAGCAGAACTACATCCTCCGGCACCCGATCGCGGATCTGTGCCGGGGTGGGCGGGTCGAGTCCTGCGACATGGTCGCCGTCTCGTCGGGGTCGACGGGCAAGCCGACGTTCTGGCCGCGCTCGCTCACGGACGAGCTCCCGGTGGCCTTTCGGTTCGAGCAGGTGTTTCACGACAGCTTCCGGGCCGACGCGCGCCGCACGCTCGCGGTCGTGAGCTTCGCGCTCGGGTCGTGGGTCGGCGGCATGTACACGGCCGCATGCTGCAGGCACCTCGCGGCGAAGGGATATCCGATCACGGTGGTGACGCCGGGCAACAACAAGGAGGAGATCTACCGTGTCGTCCTCGATCTGGGGCCGGCGTTCGAGCAGGTCGTCTTGCTCGGCTATCCACCCTTCCTGAAGGACGTCATCGACACGGGCCGGGCGCGGGGGATCGACTGGGCGCCGCTGCGGATCAAGCTCGTGATGGCCGGCGAGGTGTTCAGCGAGGAGTGGCGGAGCCTGGTCGGCGAGCGCGTCGGGTCGACCTCGCCCTGTTACGACTCGGCATCTCTCTACGGGACGGCGGACGCCGGCGTGCTGGGCAACGAGACGCCGCTCAGCGTCGCGATCCGCAGGTTCCTCGCCGGCAACCCGGACGCCGCGCGCGCCCTCTTCGGGCAGGACCGGCTGCCGACGCTGGTGCAGTACGACCCGGCGGCGCGGCTCTTCGAGCAGCGCGAGGGGATGCTCCTCTTCTCGGGCGAGAACGGCATTCCGCTGGTCCGCTACGCGATCCTCGACAGCGGCGGCGTCTACTCCCATGCGGACATGATGGCGGCCCTCGCGGGGTTCGGCTTCGAGCCGCGGCGGGAGCTCGACGGCGCGCGCGGCGCCCGGGAGCTCCCGTTCGTCTACGTGTTCGGGCGCTCGGATTTCACGGTGTCGTATTTCGGGGCCAACATCTACCCGGAGAACGTGGTGGTGGGCATCGAGCAGCCCGGCATCAAGGAGTGGGTGACGGGGAAGTTCGTGCTGGAGGTGCGCGAGGGGGCGGACAGGGAGACGTACCTGTCGGTGGTGGTCGAGCTCGCGCCGGGGGAAGGGGAGAGCGACGCGCGGCGCGAGGCGGCGGCGCGGTCGATCGAGGAGCACCTCGTCCGGCTGAACAGCGAGTTCAGGAGCTACGTGCCGGCGGGGAAGCGCGCGCCGCGGGTGACGCTGCGGGCGGCGGGGGATCCGGAGTACTTCCCGCTCGGGGTGAAGCACCGGTATACGAGACAGGCGAGTGGATGAGGGCGGCGAACGCTCAGGATCATCCTTTCCAACGGGCGGGGCCAGCGCAGCGGAAGCCGAGGTGCTCGTTCTGGTAATTCGTCTTGTATCCGATCCGGCTCGCCGAGCCCGGTTTTGGCTGTTTTCACGCTGCCACGCGTAGTCCCCCAGGCTGCGCCCGTCATCGCACGCCCCGCGTCGAGCGCACGCCACACGGTCGCGAACCCGCCGCGGCCGATCCGCTCCAGCAGCAGGCACCGGCCCTCGCTGAGCTCTTCGCCCACGTGGAGCTGGCCGCCTTCCCGGCGCTTGCGACGGAGGTCGACGATTTCCTGGTCCACCTCCGCGGTGCTCGCGCCCGCGGCCCTGAGCCGCACCCGCCGCTTCTGCGCCACGGCGAGCTGCCTGTCGATCGCGCGGATCGCCCCCTCGGCCTCGCGCAGGGGCGCCGCGAGCGCGCTCATCGGCGCTACCCTGGCGGGCCCCGCCTCCGGCCGCGCGCTCACGGCGGCTTCCTCCACGGCCGCGCGGATGCCCCGGACCACCTCGCTCCAGGCCTCATCCGGGTTCGCCCAACTCGTCACCGCCGCGCCGCTCTGCGGCAGCGCCTGGAGGTCCGCCAGGGCGGTGCCCTCCCGGTCGCACGCGCGCACCAGGATCGGCACCACGCGCGCCGCCCCGTGGCGATGCCGCTCCAGCGCGGCGCAGAGCTCCCGCTCGTAGCAACTATCCGAGGCGAGGAACGCCTCGCTCACCAGCAGCACCACCACCTCGGCGGCGGAGAGCCCCGCCGCGATCGACTCGTCGCGCGCCGCGCCGGCGCCGATCCGGCCGTGGTGCCACGTGCTCACCAGACCTCGCCGCTTGAGGGCGGCGAGGTGCGCCTCGAGCGCTTCCAGGTGCGACCGGTCCGCGGGGGCGTAGGAAATGAAGACGTCGATCGCCGTGCGCTGAGCGCGTCGTGGCGGCGGCGAGCACGCTGCGCCTCGGCCGCCCGCTCCGCGCCGACCAGGTTACCAGAGGTGGCGCTGAGACTCGACCATACAGGCGGTCCACAAAGGGTCCACATCAGGGCGAGCGACGCGGTCGCGCTCTCATGCTGGTAGGTGCCCCGGCCGCTCACGCGGTCTTCCCGCAGCACCGCTTGTACTTCTCGCCGCTCCCGCACGGGCAAGGGCCCTTGCGGGACGGTCCTTCCCGGCGGCGCGCCTGGACCTTCGGGTGATAGTGCTCGCGGAGCGGCGCGAGCAGCCGCATCGTGTCCTCCGGCGACCAGCGGGCATGGACGAGGCGGATGAACTCGCGCGGAAGGAAGAGCTGCTCTGGCTCGGCGCGCGCCGTCCAGGGGATGAAGAGCATCATCAGGGCCATGACCTCCGCGTCGTCGACGAACGACTGCCGGGTGTTCACCGGAAGGGCCATGGCGAGCGCCTCGGGCACGTCTTCCTCGCGCTCGAAGCGCAGCGGGTCGCCCGCGGCGAGCCCGCGGGTGAGCGAGACGGCCATCCGCGCCCCGAGGCTCCGCTGCATGGTGGCCGCCGATTCGGGCTCGTCGAACGCCGCCTCGGCGGTGCTCTGGAAGAGGGTAAGGAGCGCCTCCGGGAAATGGGCCCTGGAGAGATCCCGCGGCGCCGATAGCACCTTCCGCACCTCGGCGCGGAGCCTGGCATGACCCACGCCGAGCGCGATCAGGCTCCCGGCACTGGTCACGAGCCGGAGCTGCGATGCGGCCTCGTCGAACGCCGTCTTGCAGGCGCGGAGCTGCGCCTTGCCGACCTTCGCGACGCCCCAGAACCCGCGCAGGGCGAGGGCGACGCTCCCCTGGCGCGAGGCGCCCCACGCGAGGCAGGAGCTCGATAGATCGAGCTGCTCCGGGAGCGACGCGAGGAGCGCGCGACCGTCCATGAACGCGAGGACCGCGAGGTGCCCGATGGCCCAGAATAGGTCCCAGTACCGCCGGAGCAAGGGCGTCAGCGCGCGCTCCCGATGCCTGATGCGGAGGAGCGCGCCGCGCAGCTCATCGAGCTCGGTCACCGCGCCGAAGAAGGCGCGCAGGAACTCGAAGCCGAAGAGCGGCTGGAAGGCCGAGATGCCCACGAACTCCTCGCGCGACAGGTCCGGGCCGGCGTGGAAGATGCGGTCGAGGAGCTGCGCCGTGTGCCCCCTCGGCCCGGCGAGCGCGCTCGCCGCGGCCATGCGCGCGCGCAGATCCGCGACCTTCGCGGTGAGCCCGTCGAGCTGTCCGCGGGTGATGATCGGGAGGTCGCCCGCGCGCATCCCGGCGCCTAGGCAGGTCACGAAGCGCCCCTCGCGCGTGACGACGAGGAACGGCCCGCGCGTGGGATCGTCAAGCGAGATCGCGACCCGCTCTGCGCCGCCCGGGAGCTTCGCGCAGCGGAGGAGGTACTGGACGAGGCCGTGATCGCGGTAGAGCGTGAGCGCGAGCTCGACGTGAGAAAGCGAGACGCGATCGAGCCTGGACAGGAAGTGATGTTGATGTCCCACGGTCGCGGGCGGATCCTAGCGCGGACGACCGCTCGGGGCGGCGCCGGCGCGCACCGGCCCGGTGGCCGTCGCGGCGCCGGACCCAGAGGCCGGCGGCGACGAGCCGCGCCCGCAGCCCGCCGCAGAAGGCACGCCGGCGGGGCGCGGATAGCGGCCCGTCTTCCCCGCGCGGCGCGGGAGCCCCCTCCCCGAGCAGCCGCTTTCAAGCCTTGAGCGCGCCACCTTGGCCGTGGGCACCGAGCTTCGATGCGCGAGGCGCGAGGCGCGAGGCGCGAGGTGCTGGTAGAAGGGCGCAGAGACCATGAACGACCTCTCCCCCCCGCTCCTCGTCCTCGGCTGCGGCTTCACCGGCGCGGTGGTCGCCGGCCTGCGGAGGGCGTCCGGCGGCCGCGTCGTCGCGACCACGCGCTCTCCGGAGCGCGCCGCCGAGCTCGCGCAGCGAGGCGTCGAGGTGAGCGTCCTCCCGGCGCTCACCCCGGGGGCCGTCGACCGGCTCGTGCCGGACGGCGCGGACGTGCTCGTCGCCTTCCCGCCCGACGGCGCGACCGACGCCGCCATCGCGCCCTCGCTCTCCCGGGCGCGCGCGATCGCGTACGTCTCGTCCACCGCCGTGTACGGCGACGCGACCGGGCGCATCGACGAGGCGACGCCCACGTCGGCCGCCAGCCCCCGCGCCGCGGCGCGCCTCGCGGCCGAGGCCGTGTACCGCGAGCGCGGCGCCGTCGCGCTGCGCGCCGCGGGCATCTACGGCCCGGGCCGCGGCCTGCACCTGCGGCTCCTGCGCGGCGATTTTCGCATGACCGGCGAGGGCGCGCAGCAGGGCAGGAACGTCGTGTCGCGCGTCCATGTCGAGGACCTCGCGCGCCTCGCGCTCGCCGCCCTGGATCGCGCCTCCCCCGGCGAGGTCTTCGTGGTCGCCGACGACGCGCCGGTGCCGCAGATCGAGGTCGTCCGTTGGCTGTGCGCGCGGCTCGGCCTGGAGCTACCGGCGAGCGCGCCGCGGGACGCGGTGCACGAGACGCTCCGCCACGACCGCGCCGTGGACAGCGCGAAGATCCAGCGCGTCCTCGGCGTGGCGCTGCGCTACCCGAGCTACCGCGAGGGGTTCGAGGCGTGCCTCGCCGCGGAGGCCGAGGCGGCGGTGGCAACCGCCGCCGCGAGGGCTCCGCGAGGGCCAGGCTGAGCGTCGCGCGGCGCGCTCCCGGTCCGGTCGTCCCGCCGCGCGGGGGAACGAGGCGGCCTCGAACATGATGTCCGGCGGGCGTGCTTCACGTCGGAGCCGAGGACGAAGCCGCCGCGTGAGCTCAGCCAATCCCGGCAGGGGGTGGCTGCGCCAGGCAACGAGCCGCTCGTGAACACCTTCGGACTCCACGTCCTCAACCAACCGGCCGTCGATGAGCGCACCGGCGGCCGCATGCGCGCCCCGACCCCGAGCGGGACCGAGCCGCGGCGAGCAGGTCGCCCTCAGCGGCGGGAGAGCTGCGGGCGAGATCCCAGGGAGTCGGACGACGCGCTGGCACGAGGGCTGGGCGCTGGCCGGACGGTCAACAGCAACGCGAGCGCGCTCAGCATTCCGATGACCGCCACGCCGACGACGACCTCGACGCCGAGATCGTCGAAGAAGCGCCCGGCGCAGAAGGCAACGATGACGATGCCGAAGTTCAGGAGGCTCGCGTTCAGCGCGGTGATGGTGCCTCGGACATGGAGGGCGATCTGCACCAGGCCGGAGTGATGGACAGGGCCTGCGATGCCGTACCCCAGCGCCCAGACAATCCGTGCCAGCGCGGCCGTCGGCAGCGAGAATGGCGGGAGCACGCCCACCACCAGACATCCGGCGATCGTCGCGATGATGCCGCCGGCGACGACCCGCGAGCGCGAGCCGGCGAGCCTCTCCGTTCGGCCGATCAATGAATTCCCTATCACCGTCGCGAGCCCAAACGCGCCGACCATGATGCCTATGGATTCGGTCTGCAGGTGGAAGCGACGACGCAAGACCTCCGCCAGGACCGTGGTGACGCCGATCGAGAGCCCGAGCCACAGGAAGCTTGCGGCGAGCCGTCGCCGGACGCTGTAAATGGTGAGCGCTTCTCGGAATGTCCTCCAGAACCCGACGTTCCTGGCGATGGCGCGGCGAACGGACATCCGCCCTACCAGGACGGCTGCCACGAGCGACGCTGCCCCGATGAGGAGATACGCCGCTCGCCAGTCGACCCGCGCGGCGAGCAGCGCGCTGACGACCGGCACGACGACGAAGCTGATCGTCAGTCCCATGAAGACGCGGCCCGTCGCCGCCGGCTGGGCCTCCTCCTCGACGTTGTCGTTGATGATGGCCAGCGCGTTCGGCTGGACAGCGGCAGCGCAGATGCCTCCGCAGACGCCGCCCGCGAGAGCAGACGCAAAGGTGGGCGCGAGGGCGATGGAGACGGCTGAAGCGCCGAATCCGATGAGGCCTGGAATCAACAGGGGCTTACGGCCGAACCGGTCCGACAAGGGGCCGAGGAGCGGCGCGAGGGAGGCGTAGACGAGCGCGTAGCAAGCCGGCAACCAGGCAACTTGTGGGGGTTGTTCGTGAGGAGCCGGATCGACTCGATGCCCAGGTGCTCGATCATCGCGGCGGCGGGCTCATACCCCCGGGGATCATCGGGGAGCCCGAGGAGCCGGTTCGTGTCGATCGTGTCGTGCCCGAACGATTGCAGCTCATAGGCACGGATCTTGTTTGCGAGGCCGATCCCGCGTCCCTCCTGCCTGAGATGGAGGACGACTCCAAGCCCATACCGGCCGATTTCGGCCATCGCCGCCTCAAGCTGCTCGTGACAGTCACATTTCAGCGAGCCGAACACCTCGCTCGTGAGGCACTCGGAGTGGACACGAAGTGTGACCCCCGACTTCCGAGGTGCTCGTTCGATGGATTTGGGATCGGCTCGCGCCGTCGTTCCCCTTCTTGAAGCGGGTCACGATCTTCGAAACCTGCGACGCCCGCTGCGAGTACGAAGGCGACTAGGGCGACAAACGGGTTGAAAGCGCCTGAAAAGTGCAGAAACACGAACCGCCAAGGCGTCAAGGATGCCAAGGAGAGAATCAATTCTTGGCGTCCATGGCGCCTTGGCGGTTGAGCTCTCGCTTGTTCAATGTGATCGGTGCTCTAGCACCGCGTCGCGCGATTCCATTCCTGGAGCGACGACCATCGTAGGCCCCCGGCGAGGGGGCTCGTCGCGTGGATCGAGGTGCGCCGTTGGTCGATGTTGGGGGGCCATGCTCACGGGTACAGATCGGTGCTGAGGTACTTCAACCCCGAGTCGCAGGCGAGGCACACGACGGTCTCCCCGCGGTGCGGCCCTGCGAGCAGCTTCTCCGCGGCGGCGACGTTCGCGCCCGTCGAGAAGCCTCCGAAGATCCCCTCGCTCCGGGCGAGGCGGCGGGCGGCATCGATGGCCTCCTCGTCGCTCACGGTCAGGTAGCCGTCGCAAAGGGCTCGATCCAGCAGCGATAGCTCCCGGCTGTAGCCGCCGCCCTGGATGCGATGCCGCTGATCCGTGACCTCCCCGCCAGCCAGGAACGGCGCCGTTGCGGGCTCGACGACGTACGTGCGGATCGCCGGCAGCGCCCGCTTCAACGCCCGCGCCACGCCGGTGAACGTCCCACCCGTGCCCACGAAATCGACGAACGCTCTCACCCGACCGCCTGTCTGGTTGAGGATTTCTGCCCCTGTCCCGTGCTCGTGCGCTGCGATGTTGGCCTCCATCTCGAACTGGTCTGTCCGATAGGCACCCCGCTCGACGACGATGGCGCGGGCCCGCTCCTCGACGAGCTCGAGATCGCGCCCGCTCACCACGCCGCGCGCCGAGCCAGGGTGCTGCGGTACCAGCACGACCTCGGCGCCGAGCGCCATCATCATGCGCGCGCGCTCGATCGAGTTCCCCGCGCTCATCACCGCGACGAAAGGGTGCCCGAGGATCGCGCAGGCGATCGCCAGCCCGGCGCCGGTGTTGCCGCTCGTGAGCTCGACGACCGGCTGTCCGGGCCGAAGGGCGCCCGCGCGGCGGGCGGCGCGCACCATCGCCACCGCGATCCGGTCCTTCTTGCTGAGGCCAGGGTTGCGCGTCTCGAGCTTGAGCAGAATCGACCCCTCTTGCCCGCGGCACAGGCGATCGAGCGCCACGATCGGGGTATCGCCGATCGTATCGAGCACGCTCGCCACGACCCCCGCCCGCGCATCGCCCGGCCGCCCGGCCGTCACGGCGCACCACCCTGCCGATGGATGCCCTCGATGGCCAGCTGGGCGATGATGTCCCGCATCACCTCGCTCGCCCCGCCGGCGAGGGTCGCGGCGGGCGCGTCGCGGTAGATGCGTGAGATCGCCGACCCGTCCAGGTAGCCGGCGCTGCCGTGCAGATGCATGCACTCGGCGGCCACGCGGCTCGCGACCTCCGTGGCGCGGAGCTTGGCCATCGAGCATTCCGCGATGGGCAGCTCTCCCCGCTGGTACAGCCACGCGGCGTGGTAGACGAGCTGACGCGCCGCCTCGATGTCCGTCGAGAGGTCGGCGAGCCGATGCCGGACCGTGTGCAGGCCCGCGAGCGTCCCCTGGAAGGCGCGCCGGCCCAGGAGGTGGCGGCAGGTCTCCTCCATGCAGCGCACCATCCCGCCGACGGCCAGCGTCGCCGCGACCAGCCGCTCGAGCTGGAACCCGCGCATCAAGGAGATGAAGCCGCTCCCCGGTCTGCCGATCAGGTTGGCGGCGGGCACGCGCACGCCCTCGAAGCGGAGCTCCGCGGTATCCGAGCAATGCCACCCGATCTTCTCCTGCCGTGCCCTGGAGATGCCCGGGGAGTCGGCGTCGACGACCAGGAGAGAGAGCCCGACGGCGCCGTGCTTCGCCGCGGCCGACGCCGGCGCGGTGCGCGCCGCGAGCGTGAGGAAGCCGGCCGTCGTGCCGTTGGTGACGAAGGTCTTCTCGCCGTTGACGACGAAGCAGTCGCCGTCGAGCGTCGCCGTGGTGGCGATCCGGTTCAGGTCCGAGCCGGCGTCCCTCTCCGTGATCGCGAGCGCCGCGACCTTCTCCCCGGCGATCGCCTTCGTCAGATAGGCGCGTTTCAGCGCCTCGCTCCCGGACGTGGCGATGTAATGGGTCGCCATGTACTCATGCACGGACACGGCGGCGCGGAGCCCGGCGTACCCCGTGCGGCCGAGCTCCTCGAGAAATACGATGGAGTGGAAGAGGTCGAGCTCGGCTCCGCCGTACGTCCTCGGGTAATGGAGCCCGAGCAGCCCGCCCTGGCCCATCGCCTGCCAGGCGTGCCGCGGGATGCACCGGTCGCGCTCCCATTCCTCGGCGAAGGGGAGGACCTCCCGCGACAGGTACTCCCGCACGCGACCCCGAAACGCGTCGTGCTCGGGCGAAAAGTACACGGACTTCATGGCGCCTCGCGCTCCCTACCCCTGCTGTCCCGGTCCACGTGATGCCCTCCTCGCCCGTCAGCAGGATTCCAGCGTGGAGCGGATGTGACGCAACAACGCGTCTTCTGCCGTATGGAGGAAGAAATGCTCGCCCGGGAGCACATGCGCGGCGAACTGCCTCCTCGTGTAGTGAGCCCATTCCGGCATGCGGTCCGGCGGCGCGATCGCGTCGTCCGCGCCCGCGAACACGGTGATCGGGACGGCCAGCGGCTCGCTCGCCGTGCCCGACCACGTCTCCGCCAGCCGGATGTCCGCGCGCAGCGTGGGCGCGAGCAGCGCCATGAACTTCTTGTCTGCGAGGACCTCTGGAGGCGTCCCGCTGATGTCGCGCAACCCCTCGTAGAACTCCTCGTCCGGCAGGTGATGAATCGCCGGTATGTAGCGGGGGACGTGCGGCGCGCGGCAGCCGGCCAGCAACAGGTGCGCCGGGAGCGGCCTGCCCTTCGCCGAGAGCTGGCGGGCGAGCTCGTACGCCACCGCCGCGCCCATGCTGTGGCCGAAGAAGGCGAAGTGCCCGGTGAGCATGTCTCGCAGCGAATCCTCGATGGCTGCGAGCAGCGCGGGCCACTCGCGGTAAGCCGGCTCCTTGATCCGGCTATCGCGGCCAGGCAGCCGCACTGCCATGATGTCCACGTCCTCCGGGATGGCATCGACCCAGCGCCGGAACAGCGCGGGGCCGCTGCCGGCGTAGGGAAAGCAGAACAGGCGGAGGCGCGCGCTCGCCCGCGGGGCGGGGCGATAGATCCAGCGATTGGGGCCAGGGACCGCGGTGAGGATCTGCTCGATGCTCATGTGTGCCTCTCGGCGCGCGGCGGCCTGTCGCCGGCGGCCGTCCATCGCACGTTGACATCATCGGGGGTTGGCCCCCGCGGGGGCGCGGGCGGCGACCGTCTGCGCGGGCGCGGTGCGCCGGAACCAGCCGAGCACCGCCAGCGCGAAGACGCCGGCCACGAGCCCCCAGAACGCGGCGCCGATCCCGAGCAGCGAGACGCCCGACGCGGTGACCAGGAACGTGATCAGCGCAGGCTCGCGGGCACGCTCGTCGCTCATCGCGCCCGAGAGGCCGCTCGCGATCGTGCCGAGCAGCGCGAGCCCGGCCACGGCGAGCACGAGCTCTCGGGGAAACGCCGTGAACAGCATGCCGACCGCCCCACCCAGGGCGCCGACGAGCACATAGAAGACGCCGGCGGCCACGCTCGCCAGGTAACGCCGCCCCGGATCCTCGTGCGCCTCTTTGCCCGTGCAGATGGCGGCGGTGATGGCGGCGAGGTTGAGCGCGAAGCACCCGAACGGCGCCAGCAGGAGCGTGGTGACACCGGTCCAGGTGATCAAGGGAGACACCGGCGTCGTATAGCCAGAGCTGCGAAGGACGACCACGCCCGGGACGTTCTGCGAGGCCATCGTCACGACGAACAGCGGAACGCCCACCCCGACCAGGACGGGCCAGGAAAACGAGGGCATGGTGAATGTGGGCGTCGCAAGGACGAGCTGAGACGCCTCGAAATGGAGCAGGCCCTGCCACCACGAGAGCGCGACGCCCAGGAGCAGGACCGCGATCACCGCGTAACGAGGCCACAGGCGCCTGCAGAGCAGGTAGGCAAAGAACATCGCGAAGACCAGCAGGAACCTGGCCTTCATGGCCGTGAACACATCCATGCCGAAGCGGGCGAGGACGCCGGCCAGCATGGCGGAGGCGATCGGCAGCGGGACGCGCGCCATGACCCGCTCGAACCAGCCGGTGAGACCGCAAACCGTGATCAACGCCGCCGAGAACACGAAGGCGCCGATCGCCTCTGCCATGGATACGCCGGCGAGGCTCGTGGCGAGCAGCGCGGCGCCCGGCGTGGACCAGGCCGTGACGACGGGCGCCCGGTAGCGCAGCGAGAGGCCGATGCACGTAACGCCCATGCCCAGCCCGAGCGCGCCCATCCAGGAGCTCAGCTCGGCCGGCGTCGCGCCGGCGGCGCTGGCAGCCTGGAACACGATCGCGGCCGAGCTGGTGAAGCCGACGAGGACAGTGACGAACCCCGCGGCGACGACCGACAGCGGGATCGAGCTCGTCACGGACCTCGGCATGAACACACCTTCACGATGGCGTCAACCGGCCGGCGCGCCCCTGCGCGACCGGCGGGGGGCGCCGCGCCGCGCCGTATCACGCGGCGCCGCCACCCGCCTGGCGCGCCGCCAGCGCAGCGTCGATGGCGGCCGCCATGTCGCCGAGCCGGCTCGCCGTGAAGACGTCGTCCGGCGCCAGCACGTCGACCCCGAAGCTGTCCTCGATCCGCGCGAGCAGGCGCACTGCCGTCAGCGAGTTCCCGCCGAGCTCGAAGAAGTCCGTGTCATGGCGCAGCTCGCCCTCACCGAACAGCTCCCGCCAGATGCCGGCGAGGCGCGACTCGACCTCACCCTGGCTGCCCTCCGGCGCGCGCGGGGCGCTCCCTGCGCCGGACGTCGCCGCGAGCTCGCGCAGGCTCGCCTCGGCGGGGAGCGCGCTCACGAAGACGAAGCGCTCGGGCAGCGGATGACCGGGGAGCTGGCTGGCGATCGACGCGCGCAGGTCGTCGGCGAGCCTGCGTCGCGACGGCCAGCGCTCGGCGGGAGCAGGGGCCCAGGCCTTCGCGCCGGGGCGCCGCCCCTGAGCCCGGTGGGCGTACACGGTGTAGCAGCCCGTCTTCACCATGCGGGCATCACAGTCGTGCGCGACGACGAAGCCTCGGCCAGCGAGCATCTTCAGGACGTCGCCGAGCCGACCGCCGATGTCGTGGACCTCGATGACGAGCTGGGAGACCTTCGCCCACGTCGACTCGTCCATGCCGCGCAGGACGTCCATCTCGGCCTTCTCGACGTCGATCTTCAGCAGATCGATCTCCTCGATGCGCTGGAGCTCGACCACCTGCCGCAAGGTCATGACCTCGCAGCTCCGCCGCTCCATGACCATGCGATCCGCGACGAGGTCGTCCAGCTGGCGCCCGTCCTGCGCGCCCTCTCCCGTGACCAGGTACGCGCGCAGCACGTCGCGGTCCTCCGCGTCGGCGAAGCGGCCCGACATCACGGTGTTGTTCGGATAGAAGGTGAACTCGGTCCGACCCGCCTCGCTCCCCATGGCGCAGTTCAGCACCGTGATGTCGGCGCGGTGGATCTCGGCGTTGGCGCGCACCGCCCGGCTGAGCTCGGCGATGGGCTCGATCGCCACGATGCGCGCGTCCTTGCAGGTCTTCGCCGCGAGCGTGCTGAACATGCCGATGTTCGCGCCCACGTCGATGATGCACGCTCGCTCCGGCAGCTCGATGCCGTGCCGCAGGTAGGCGTTGTCGAGGAAGATCTCTCGATACAGGAAATCGGTCTCCGTGCGGTTCCGCTGCGCGACGAGCAGGTCGGCGCCCGGCTCGTGGAGCGACAGCCCCTCCAGGCGCCCGTCCGCCTCGAGCGCGCACGCGCGCCTGACCTCCCCCGCGCGATGCGCATCCGGGACGACGTACGCGACGAGCGAACGAGGTTCGCGGCCGCCGGACACGACGACGGCCTGCTCGACCCCGGCATGACGCCGGAGGCAAGAGGTGAGCGCTCCGATCAGATCCTTGTCATGGTGGCTCATGTTTCTGCCCGATTCTTCAGTTCGCTTCGGAAGCAATGAACCCGGCGGCCAGGTCGCCGAGGCGTGATCCGGCTTCGAACAGCGACAGGTGGTCCCCGTGCTCTCCGACGTGCAGCTCGGCGCGCGGCAGCTTGCCGGCGACATAGCGCGACCCCTCCGGGTGAGCCGTCTCGTCGTCATGGCTCGTCACCACCAGGGTCGGCTGGCCCGCTCGGTCGAGCAGAGGCCTGCAATCATGCTCCATGATCGTGCCGTTCAGTCGGCCGTAACGGTACAGGAGCTCGCCGCTCGCGTAGGGGTACATCACGTGGTGGGCCATGTCCGCGCGGACCTTGGCGAGCACCGACGGCCGCCTGAACATCTTCTGCAGCCCCGCGGCCTGAGCGCGCCCCCTGCCGGCCATCGCCATCAGCGTCTGGACGTCGCGCTGATGCTGCGTCTTCGGCGCGTCCTGGCCGAGCTCGTAGTCGCCGTGCCAGAGGCTCATCGACGAGATGCGCTCCGGCGCCATCCCCGCCGCGGCGAGCGCGATCACGGCGCCGCCGCACAGCGCCGCGGCGTGCGCGCGCTCGACGCCGACGTGGTCCATGACGGCGAGGAGGTCGCGCGCCTGCGCCTCGACGTCGTGCGCCCGCGCGTCGAACTCCTCCGCCGTGCCCATCGCGCCGAAGAGCCCTCGGCTCTCCCAGGTGACGACGCGGAAGTCCTGCGCGAGGCGGCGCATCCACGGCTCGCAGAGGCCGATCGGCATGCCGCACGCGGTGACGAGGACGACGGCCTTGCGGTCGCTCGGCCCGTCGACATAGATCCGGAGGCGGGAGCCGTCCCAGGACGCGATCTCCGAACGCGCGAGCACGGCCTCGACGCCGTGCGCGCGCGGGTGCTTTGCGATCTCGTCCACCTCACGGGGCATCGCGCGCAGCACCTCGGGCGGCAGCTCGAGCAGCGACGCGAGCGCCAGGCGATCGCTGATGATGAGCTCGAACGCGGACAGCGGGACGTCGTCGCGGTGCAGCAGGACGCGAGGCGCCGCGACGGCGTCTGCGAGCCGGTCGAGCAGCGCCTGGATCTCGTCACCCCGCTCGCCTCGCGTCGGGCGTCCGCTCGGGGCCGCGCCGGACCCCGTGGCCGCGGCGCGCACCGGCGCGTCGAGCACGCTCGCGAGCGGCGCGACGGACAGCATCGCGGCCGAGAGGCGCCGCACGGCCGCGCGGGCGCGCGCCCCGGGCTCCTCGCAGGCGCCCGCGGGCGCGCGAGGGTCAGATCCACTCAGAGGCGGCAGTAAGCTCATTGTCCAGCTCACCCGTGTTGACTGTGCTCTTCGGCTCGAAGAGCAGGACGTGCGCCTCACCCGTGGCCACCGGGAGATGGAGGACGCCGCGCGGCACGATGGCGAAGTCTCCTTCGCGAAGCCTGATGTCGCGGCCCTCGAGCTTGAGCGTGAGCTCGCCCTTGACGACCAGGAACATCTCGTCCTCGCTGTCGTGCTTGTGCCACACGAACTCACCGCTGAACTTGGCCAGCTTGACATACTGGCCATTCAGCTCGCCTACGATCTTGGGCGCCCAGTACCGGTCGATCAGCGCGAGCTTCTCTGCCAGCGACACGCGCTCGACAGCGTCGCCGCTCATGCGAGCGCTCCCTGCTGCGCGGGCGCAGCCGTGAGGTCTCGGCAGACGAAGCGGTGGCCTCGCGTGGTGCACGTCGCGATCCGGTTGTGGGTGAACTCGTTACGGCCGCTGACGAGCACCGCGCCGTACTTCTCCAGGCTCACCTTGCCGCCGTACTCCTCGATGATCTCGGTCTCGGGGTAGATCCTCACCGAGGTCGGCACGTAGCGCGAGACGAAGCCGAGCCGCATGTCCTTCGTCTTGCCGCTGTGCGGATGAGACGCGTGCATCAGCGTCGACCAGAACATGATGAACTGTCCCGGCCGCATCACCATCGAGACCGCCTTCGACTCCTCCGGCTTCCAGCTCGGATCGATCTGCAGCTGGCGGTAGTCGTAACCGAAGAAGCCGCGCCGTACGCTCCCCTTCTCGACGCTGTTGATCTGGCTCGGATCGTAGTGCATCCGCTTGGTCTCGTCGTAGAACATGGTGCGATGGGTGCCCGGGATGAACTGGAGGCAGCCGTTGTCCACCGTGGCCTCGGTGAACGCCGTCCACACCGTGATCGTCCCGCCAAACTCCTCGCTCTCCGGCCAGACGATCTGGGGTGAGCCGGAGGCGTTGGCGAAGGTGTCGGCCTGGTGCCAGTCCGTCCCCTCGTCGCCCGGGTACTTCGGGAAGAACTCGGTGCGCCAGCACAGGACGTTCGGTCCGAGGACGCTGGCGACGCGGTCGACGATCTCCGGCCGGCAGATGTGCGACGCGAGGAAGCTGTTGTCGAGGTGGCGGTCATAGTTGGCGATGTTGGTCACGCCGGACCTGGCCGCCTCGTCCTGGTAAATCGCGGCGCTGCGATCGAGCAGCTTGAGCCGCTCGCGCCGCCAGAGCTCCTTCATCTCGTCCGGCTCGTACAGCGTGAAGGGACCGGCATAGCCGAGCCGATGAAACTCGCTGGTCTCGTGCGGCGTCAAGGAGAATGCGGGGCTCGTCCCCGAAGCGATAATCATGACTGGAATCTCGACGGTTGTTTGTTGCTCAGTTCCTTGCCGATGCAGCTGGCCAGCTGCGCGATCGTCGCGCCGTCACCCATGACGGCGGGATCCAGATCCATGTCGAAGTGGGCGTTCACCCGCCCGAACATGCGGATGAGCGCGAGCGACGTCCCGCCCAGATCGAAGAAGTCCTCGTCCTTGCGGACGCGCGGCAGGTCGAGGATCTCCCGCCAGATCGCCTCGATCTGCGCCTCGATCGTGTCCCCCGCATCCGCGGCGTCGCCGTCCAGGTCCGCCACCCGCTGGCCCGCCGCCGGCGCGGGGAGCGCCGCGCGGTCGATCTTGCCGTGGGCCGTGAGCGGCAGCGAGGCCATGGCCACGTAGGCGGATGGCCTCATGTGAACAGGCAGCGCCGCGGTCGCGCGCGCCTGCAGCGCGGCCCCGACCTGCTCGGCCCAGGCCGGATCAGGCCGAGCGCCGGGCCTGGGGACGACGTACGCGACGAGCCGGACGTCGCCGTCGCCATAGTCGTGAGGTACGACGACGCTCGCGAGCACGTCGGGGTGGCCGGCCAGGCAGAGCTCGATCTCGCGCGGCTCGATGCGGAATCCCCGCACCTTGATCTGGTCGTCGGTGCGCCCGAGGTACGCGTACTCGCCGTTCGGCCTGCGCACGACCCGATCGCCGGAGCGATACATCGGCTCGCCGGAGGGGTCGCGCAGGAAGCGCTCGGCGGTCAGCTCCGGGCGGTTCAGGTAACCGCGCGTGACGCCCGGGCCGGCGACGTGGAGCTCGCCCGGCGCGCCGTCCGGAACCGGTCGCCCCCACTCGTCGAGGACATGGAACCGCAGGTCCGGAAGCGGGACGCCGATCGGGCTGATCTCGGGCGCAGCGAGATCCTGGCGGACGACGGGCCGGTACGACGCGTGGACCGTCGTCTCCGTGATCCCGTACATGTTGACGAGCTGCGGGCGCTGGTCGCCGCGGCGCGCGATCCACGGCGCGAGCGCCTCGGGGTCCAGGCGCTCGCCGCCGAAGATCACGAGCCGGAGCGAGAGCGGCGCCGGGGGATCACAGGCCAGATCGGCGGCGACGAGCTGGCGGAACGCGGAGGGCGTCTGATTCAGGACGGTGACCTGCTGGTCGCGGAGCAGCGCGAGGAACCTCGCCGGCGATCGCGACACGTCGAATGGAACGATCACCAGCCGTCCGCCATGGAGCAGCGCGCCCCAGATCTCCCATACGGAGAAGTCGAAGCTGATCGAGTGGAACATGGTCCACGCGTCTCGCTCGTCGAAGCCGAACCACGCGTGCGTCGTCTCGAACAGCCGGACGACGTTGCGGTGCTCGACGAGCACGCCTTTCGGCTTCCCGGTCGAGCCGGAGGTGTAGATCACGTAGGCGAGGTTGCTCTCGGAGGCGCGCGCCTGGGGCGCGCCGGGGAGCTCGGCGCCGGCGGGCGCCAGGTCGCGGTCGGCCAGGACGACCTTCGCCGCGCCGCCGCCCAGGCCGAGCGAGGCGATGCGCGAGACGCTGACGATGACCGATACGGCGCTGTCGCGCACGAGGAGCTGAACCCGCTCCGCCGGGTACATCGGATCGATAGGCACGTACGCGCCGCCCGCCTTCAAGATGGCGAGCAGCCCGACGATCATGTCGATGCCGCGATCCACGTGGAGTCCCACGAGCACATCCGGACCTACACCCAGCCCCAGCAAGGTGCGCGCGAGCCGGTCCGCGCGCGCGTTCAGCTCGCCATACGAGATGTCGCCCTCCGGCGCGCTGACGGCCACGCGATCGGGATGCTCCAGCGCCCTCGCCGTGAAGATCTCGTGCAAACATCTCCCGGACGACGGCTGCGTCCGCTCGCCCGGCGCCTGTCCTCGGGCGCCACTCCTGATTTCAAGCATTGCTATGTCCTCTGACAGAATGGCGATTGGCAGAGAGAGGGGGGCTGCCCATTCGTGCTGTCGCTCTCGCTCGAGACGGTCGACGCCCCGAGACCGCCTCCGCGCGATGCTTGCGCGAATCGCGCAGCAGATCTCGACATGGCGTCGACGCACGCCGTGGCGTGCGCGGGCGACGCGATGATGAGCCGTTTCCCCAGATCCCCAGAAGTATTTCGTTATCGAGGACAGACTATAGTGCGGATCTTGGTGGGTCAAGAAACAATTTTTGTCTCGGACGAGACGAACGGCGCGTGACTGCAATGCAGCGGTCGAGCGGACCGCGTGGAAATTCGTGCTCCTGTGCTTTGTTTCGATGATGTTTCATGGTCTGCACGATCTCGTCGCACGAATGCGCATCGGTCCTGGAGCAGGTGCCCTGTGCGCACATCGACCGATGAGAATAATTGATGGCGTCATGGTGCGGACCGGTCCGAGGCCGAGGGGATATCGACCCATGCGCTCGCCTCCGCCGAGCGCTCCGCATCTGAATCGCGGAGGGCTGCGCCGCGCCGCCTCGCGCTGGCGTCACCGTACGCCGGCGCGTCATCGTGTTTGCAGGGGGCTGCCTCGATACCTGCACCTGCACGCGGGGAAGGGCTGCGGCAGCTCGCCGAGGCAGACCGGGCGGCGGCTTGCTCAGGTACGCAGGAGGTCGCTTGTCGCAGGGGCGAGGCGGGCTGCTCGCCCGAGCGCGGGAGGCGACCGGACGGGCTGCCCTGGGTAGGAGCGCCTTGGAGGACCGCCGGTGCCGCAGGGGGGGTCGGGCGCGCGCGGCGCCCTCGCGGGGGCGCGCGCCGCAGCGCTGCTCACCCCTCGCCTTCTGCGCTGCCTTGCCGCTGTGACGTCTCCTGCTGGTCGGCCGCCTCGAGCTGATCGAGCTCGCGGAAGAGCGCGTCCAGATCGAGCGTCAGCCCCTCGCACCCCGGCACCGCATGGAGCAGGCCCCCGGTCGCGCCGAGGCGGTGCACGTAGCGCCCGTCCTGCGCGAGCCCGTAGATCTCGAGCGTGCGGAGCTGCGGATCGAGCAGCCAGTACCAGCGCACCCCGAAGGCGGCGTACTCCTCCATCTTCTCGACGCGATCGCGCCGGCCGTCCCGTGGCGCAGGGGAGACGGTCTCGATCATGATGTCCGGCGGGATCCCGACCGGCCCGCGGGCCGGGGGTTTCCGGGATCGCGAGAGGAACACGGAGACATCGGATTTGCGCCCGCGCCGCGGCTTGAGGGCGTACTTCACCTCGGAGCCGAAGACGAAGCCGCCGCGTGGGATGAGCCAGTCCCGCAGGGTCTGGATGAGCCAGGCGACGACCAGCTCGTGAACGCAATCGGACATCTCTTCCTCGACCAGCCGGCCGTCGATGAGCTCA
The DNA here is from genome assembly GCF_051369805.1 of Sorangium sp. So ce1036. Classification (NCBI taxonomy): domain Bacteria; kingdom Pseudomonadati; phylum Myxococcota; order Polyangiales; family Polyangiaceae; genus Sorangium; species Sorangium sp. So ce1036. Next base: position 7,570,744 of record NZ_JBBMOX010000001.1, on the reverse strand, counting down.
CCGGCCTGGTCTTCCGGCAGCGCTGCCCACTCCGCAACGGACAGAAGGCGGGGTGCCTGGGGCTCCGGGTACACGTTCTGGCTCACGCCGAGGAGGGTACCATCGCCGGGCGCCGCACGCCTCGATCACGCGCCAGTCGAGCCGGCAGGGCGCCGCCCTGCCGGCGCGCTCACCCCGCCGGCGCGCGCACGAGCGCCGCGAGCTCGCGGATGAGCTCGGGGACCCCCTCGCCGGTCGCGGCGCTGACGAGGTGGAGCTTCACCTTCGCCCGCGCGAACCGCGCCCTGAGCTTCGGGTAGGCCTCGCGCACCTCGGGCAGATCCGCCTTGGTCAGGGCGACCACCTCGGGGCGCTCGGCGAGCTCGGGGCTGAACTTCTTGAGCTCCTTGCGGAGCGCCCGGTAGTCGGCGAGCGGCTCGCGGCCCTCGCCGGGGTCGATCGTCACGAGGTGGAGCAGCGCGCGCGTGCGCTCCACGTGCTTCAGGAACCGGATGCCGAGCCCCACCCCCTCGCTCGCGCCCGGGATCAACCCCGGGATGTCCGCGATGACGAAGCTCGAGCCGCCCGACCGCACCCCGCCGCCGATCTCGACCACGCCGAGGGTGGGGGTGAGCGTCGTGAACGGGTAGTCGCCGATCTTCGGCCGCGCCGCCGAGACGGCCGCCACGAAGGTGCTCTTCCCGGCGTTGGGGAACCCGAGCAGGCCGACGTCGGCGAGCACCTTCAGCTCGAGGCGGATCTCGCGGGCCTCTCCGGGCTCGCCCGGCTCCGCGCGCCGGGGCGCCCGGTCGTGCGGCGACTTGAAGTGCAGGTTCCCGCGGCCCCCCTTGCCGCCCCGGGCCACGACGACCCGCTGGCCGTGCTCGGTCACGTCGGCGAGCAGCTCCCCGCTCTCCGCGTCGAAGATCTGCGTCCCCACGGGGATCTTCTCGACCCGATCGGCTCCGGCGCGGCCGTGGCAGTCGCTCCCCATCCCGTGCTCGCCCCGCTCCGCCTCGAGCGTGCGCGCGTACGTGAAGTCGAGTAGCGTGGACAGGCCTTCGTCGCCCACGAAGACGACGTCCCCGCCGCGGCCGCCGTCGCCGCCCGCGGGGCCGCCGAACGGAACGTACTTCTCGCGCCGGAATGCGATCGCTCCATTGCCGCCATCCCCTGCGACGACCTTCAGACGGCAGCTATCGACGAACCGCATGGTGGCGGCTCATAGCATAGAACTCAGGAAAGACCCCACTGCGGAAGGCGGCCCCGCGCCTCGGGTCGCCCGCCGGACCGCTCCAGGAGATCCCAGGTGCGCGCTCGAATCCTCATCGTGGACGACAACACGAGCCTCGCCGCCAACCTCCGCGACGTCCTCGAGGGCGCGCGCGAGCTCGACGTGGAGGTCGCCCTCGCCCCGGACGGCAAGCGGGGGCTCGCGGCCGCCCGCCGCGACGGCTTCGACGTCGCGGTCGTGGACGTCAAGCTCCCGGACGCGAGCGGCCTCGAGCTGATCGCCCCGCTCCGCGCGGCCTCCCCCCACGGCGAGATCGTCCTCGTCACCGGCTTCGCCACGGTCGACGCGGCGATGGCCGCGCTCCGGGCCGGCGCCTTCGCCTTCATCCTCAAGTCGTTCCGCCCCGAGGAGCTCATCTCGACGGTGGCGCAGGCGATCGAGAAGATCTCGCTGAAGCGGGAGCGGGAAGAGCTCGAGCGGCGGTACCGGGCGATCATCGACGCGGCGGACGTGCTCATCCTCGGCCTGACCGCGGAGGGGCGCGTCGCCCTGTTCAACCCGCGCCTGTCCGCGCTGACGGGCGTGGCCTGCGACGCCGCGATCGGCACGCCGTTCAGCGAGGCGCTGGTCGACGAGTCCGAGCAGCGCCGGTTCAACCAGTCGTTGCTCGGCGTCGTGGAGGGCGACGCCGCCGCCGAGGTCGAGGTCGGGGTCCGGGACGCGGTGGGCGCGATCCGCCGGATCCGCTGGCACCTGTCCGGCGTCCGCGACGGCGGTGGCGAGACCGATCTCGTGTACGGCATCGGCATCGACGTGACCGAGCGGCGCGCGCTCGAGCGGCGCGCCGCGGACGCCGAGGCCCTGAACGCCATGGCCCCGCTCGCCCTCGGGCTCGCGCACGAGATCAGAAACCCCCTGAACGCCGCGGTGCTCGAGCTCCACCTCCTGAGCCGCAGCATCGATCGTCTCTCGGACGAGGCGATCCGCGAGCCGATGAAGCGGCGGGTCGGCATCGTCGAGGCGGAGATCGCCCGCCTGGGCCGGCTCCTCGGCGAGTTCCTGGAGCTCGCCCGGCCGCGCGCGCCGCTCCGCGAACCCGTGGACATCTCGCGCGTCGTCCGCGACGTGCTCGACCTGGAGGAGGAGGCGTGCGCCAGCAACCGGGTCGAGGTCGTCCGCGATCTCGCGGACGACTGCTTCGCGCTCGGCGACGTGGAGAAGCTCAAGCAGGTCGTCCTGAACCTCGTGGTGAACGCGCTGGACGTGATGCCCGACGGCGGTGTCCTGCGGGCGTGCACGTCCGTGGACACGAACGAGGTATGGCTCTCGATCGGCGACACGGGCCCCGGGATCGATCCGACGATCCTGGCCGAGATCTTCGACCCCTTCTTCACCACGAAGGCGGCCGGCACCGGCCTCGGCCTCGCGATCGTCCGCAAGATCGTCGATCTGCACGGCGGCCGCGTGAAGGTCGACACGCACAGCGTCACGGGCACGACGGTCCGCGTCTGGCTCCCCCGCTTCACGGTCGAGCGGCCCGTCTCGTCCCCCCCCTACGGCGCCACCCTCTGACGCGCCGGCGAGCGGCGGCTCCCTACCCTCGACGTCGCCGGCGGGGGGAGGGGCACGTCGGGGGCTCACCTCCGGGGCTTGCGTTCCGGCGAGCCCCTTTCGTGGCTCGCCTCCACTCCAGCCCCTCCGGTGAGCCCCCGACGTGCCCCTCCCCCCGCCGGCGGGCAACGGTCCTCTCCGCACTCCGGTTGGACCGCCGAACGACGTCCGCCCGGCCACGAACTGCGTCCCGCCCCGGTCACGAAATGCGCCGCCGAACGGCGGTTTCCCGCACAGGAGACGGGCCCAGATCGGCGTTTTCGGCGCGCAGGCGTACGAAAGGACGCCGAGCACCGAGAACGTCGAGGTGGGCCCGTATTCGCAGCGGGGAACCGCCGTTCTTCAGCCGACGATGCGCATGGGGGGCTTGAGCGGCAGGGGGGGCTTCGAGCCGGGGGCCGACGGCACCGCCGAGGGCGCCGCCTTCGGGATCGCGTCGCCCTCGAGGGCGGCGAGCGCCACGAACAGCCGGTCCATGCCGTAGTCGAGCGCGACCTCGCGCTGGAAGACGTGGGCGACCTTGATGAGGCGCAGCGACGTCTGCTTGCCGAGGTCGATCTCGCGCTCGAGGAACGCCTCGAACGAGCCGTACCCCTTCGCCTGATACAGCTCCTGCTGCTGGATCTCGGCGAGCACCACCCCGATGTCGAAGAACCCCTTGTCGAGCCGCTTGCGGAGCGTCCGGATCTTCTGCGTCTGGTTGTGGAGCTCGGCGATCTTGGCCTTGATCTCCTCCGCGCCCGTCGGGACGCGGATCGTCGCCCGCGCGCTCCCGGGCGGCGCCGGCTCCGCGGCCCGAGCCCGCGCCTCGGCCGCGTGCTTCGCGGCGTGCCGCGCTGCCCAGGGCGCCGCACCCCGGAGACCGAGCTTACGCTTGGAGGCGCTCGCCGAAGATTTCGAGTCTTCCTTGATCACCGGATTCACGGGTTTCGCGAGCTGTGCTTCCGCGCCCCCTTTGGTGCTCGAAGAGGACTTCTTCTTCGTGCCCGTCGCCTTCTCGGAGCTGCCCTTTGTGATCTTCGCCATGTCGCTGCGTCCCCCGCTGGGTACGAGATCATCGCGGCCCCTCGCGCAAGCGCGCGCCGCCCGCGCGGCGGAAAGACCCGCACGGCTGTCAAGCCCAATTGGCTCGACAGGTCGTCGCCTTACCAAAAAATCGGCCTCCTCGTCCACTAACTTTCGGTGGAGGCTCCTCTCTTTCCCGAAGTCAGCATGACCCAAGATCGGCCCGCGAGCCAAAACCGACGAGCATTGCACGCTATCGAGCGCTCGAAAAGCGGTCGGCGGGCGCCGGGGGGGCGGACGCGCGCCGGCGCAGCGCAAGGTCCCGGCGGCGTGCCCCGCCGGCGGAGGCGCCGGCGAGCTGGCCGAGCCTGCTCGCGTCGCCGCGCTGCGCCAGGCCCTCCTCGCCCTGCCGTGAGGTGGATCGTCCTCCTGGTGCCTCCTCCAGGCACCCCCGGGACGCCGCACTCGCCATCTCGCGCACCCCTCCAAGCGCGGGGGGCCGTCGTGGTAGATCGCGGTCCATGCGCTCCCGGCCCCCCGCCTCCGACCCCGATGACGTGTCCCGCCAGGCCGAGACCGCTGATGCGTCGCGTCGTGCGGGGGAGGCACCGCGGGGGTCGGCGAGCGGTCGGATTGCCGTGGTGGTGAACGGCAATGCCAAGAGCGTGACCGCGGAGGTCATCGAGACGCTCGATCAGATCCTTGACACCGGAGACCTGTTCGTCTCCCGGCGGGTAGAGGAGAGCGAGGGCATCGCGCGCATCCTGGTGGACCGGGGCTACGGCACGATCCTGACGGGCGGCGGCGACGGGACGTTCACGGTGGTGGTGACGGCGGTCGTGAACGAGGCGAAGCGGCGCGGGCTGCCGCTGCCCCGGTTCGGGCTGCTCCGGCTCGGGACGGGCAACTCGCTGGCGTGGGTGCTCGGCGCGTCCGGGGGCGCGGGCGCGAAGGCGGGGCTCGCCGTGGATCTCCAGCGGCTGCGGGCCGAGGCCGGGAGCCGCAACCTGCGGCTGGTGGAGGCCGAGGAGACCCTGTCCCCGTTCTGCGGCTTCGGGATCGACGCGGTCATGCTCCGCGACTACAACGCGGTGAAGGCGCTGCTCGCGCGCGGCCCGCTGAAGCGGCTCGCGCCGGGGCCGGTGGCGTACGCCGTCGCCGCGACCACGCGGACGATCCCGAGCTACCTGGTGCGGCGCACGCCGCACTGCCGGATCATCAACGAGGGCAACGACGCGATCCGCGTGGGCGAGAAGGGGGCGATCCTCGGCGCGCCGATCCGGAAGGGCGGCGTCATCTACGAGGGGCCGGCCAAGATCGTGGCGCTGTCGACGATCCCTTACTACGGCTTCGGCTTCCGGATGTTCCCGTACGCGGACGACCGCCAGGACCGGATGCAGCTCCGCGTGTCGATGATCTCGCCGATCACCTTCGTCCGGAACTTCTCGAGCATCTGGAGCGGCGAGTACGGCGATCTGGAGACGGTGTTCGACTACTTCGTCGACGAGGTCACGATCGAGATGGACCCGCCGACGAGCTTCCAGATCGGCGGCGACGTCCGGGGGGAGCGGTCGCGCGTGCGGGTGCGGCTCACCGAGCCGATCCGGATCGTGGATTTCTACGCGCCGCCGCGGGGGTAGCGCCCCGGGCCGCGCGGCGCCTCCTCGCGGGCCGCGCCGCGGTCAGTCGTAGTACTCGTTGCCGAGGTGGGTGATGAGGTCCTCGCCCATGAGCCAGCGCATCGTGTTCTTGAGCTTCATCGACTGGATGAACAGGTCGTGCTCCGGGTACAGCCCGGGCGCGGTCATCGGGCTCTTCCAGTAGAAGCTCAGCCACTCCTGCGTGCCGCGCAGCCCGGCGCGCTGCGCGAGATCCAGGAGCAGCGCCAGATCGAGCACGATGGGCGCGGCGAGGATCGAGTCCCGGCACAGGAAATTGATCTTCATCTGCATCGGGTAACCGAGCCAGCCGACGAGATCGATGTTGTCCCACCCCTCCTTGGCGTCGCCGCGAGGGGGGTAGTACTCGATGCGCACCTTGTGAAAGAGCTTGCCGTAGAGCTCGCCGTAGGCCTCCGGGTTCAGGATGGTCTCGAGCACCCCGAGCTTGGAGACCTCCTTGGACCTGAACGACTCCGGATCATCGAGCACCTCGCCGTCGCGGTTGCCGAGGATGTTCGTCGAGAACCACCCCGTGATGCCGAGCATCCGCGCCTTGAGCCCCGGGGCGATCACGGTCTTCATCAGGGTCTGTCCGGTCTTGAAGTCCTTTCCGGCGATGGGCACCTCCTGCTTCTTCGCGAGCTCCCACGCGGCCGGGAAATCGACCGTCAGGTTCGGGGCCCCGTTCGCGAACGGGATCCGCTCCTTCATGCAGGCCCAGGCGTAGATCTGCGAGCTCGAGATCGCCGGGTGATCCTCGGCGAGGCCCGCCTCGAAGCGCGCGATCGAGGCGTGGACCTCCGCGGGCTCCAGGTAGACCTCGGTCGAGCCGCACCAGACGGCGACGGCGCGCGTGGCGCCGGTCTCGCGGAGGAACGCGCGGAGATCGGCGCGGACCTGCTCGACCATGTCGGCCTTGCTCGCGCCCTTCTTCACGTGGGTGCCGTGGAGCCTCCGCACGTACTCCGGGTAGAACACCGCGGGCATCGGCCGGATCCGCTCGAGCTCCTCGCGGACCGCATCGAGGTGCCGGCGCTCGAGCACGTCCGCGTGCCGCGCCGACTCGTAGGCGCTGTCCGGGAAGACGTCCCACGCGCCGAACACCAGATCCTCGAGCCCCGCGAGCGGCAGGAAGTCCTTGATCCTGGGCGCGCGATCGTCGGTCCGCCGGCCGAGCCGGATCGTGCCGAGCTGCGTGAGCGACCCGATCGGCGCCGCGAGGCCCCGCCGCGCGAGCAGGGTGCCCGCGATGGTCGTCGTGGCGACGGCGCCTAGCCCTGGAAGGAGGACCCCGAGCTTGCCCTCCGCCTTCCTGATCTCCTTCGGCTGCTTCACGTTCCCCCCCGTCGTGGGCGTCCGCCGGGCAGGGGCGGTGCGTCCGCCCGGTGCCGCGCGCCCGGCGAGCGCGACGTCGGCCGCGGTCGCGCGGCGCCGCAGCCGCCGGGAGCATGAAGCCCGGCGCGCGCGATCACCACGGTCCGGCGCGCGTCCGGCGGCGTTTCCGGCGCGCTCCCTTCGCCGGTCCTCCGACGCGCCCTTCAGCCCGGCGCCTCGGACGGCGATGCTCGGGCGCGTCCGGCTCTCGCGTCAGGATCCGCGCGGCGGAAGCCGCGGCAGGCCCGCGTGAGTGGTGCGGCCCCTTGGGCGCTCAGGCCCCTTGGGCGCTCAGGCCCCTTGGGCGCTCAGGCCCCTTGGGCGCTCAGTTGGGCGCTCAGGGGGCGGCGCGAGGGTATCCGGCGGCGGGGGTCATCGCCTCGATCCAGGCGCGGACCGCGGCCACCGTCGCCCCGTCGACACGGCGGGTCGCGAGCGGCGGCATCTGCTCGGGCGGCGCGCCGGGCACATCGCGCCGGGACATGGTGTAGAGCACGGCGCTGCGATCCGGATCGCGAGGCCTGATCCGGTAAAGAGGCGCTCCCGGCCGCGCCGTGGGCGGACGGAGCTTCGATGGCTGGTTGATCGCGGTCTGGACGACGCGCGTGTCGCGGACGTCGCCCACCCGGCCGCGCGCGTCGATGTCGAGGCGCATCTCGAAATGCGTCGCGACGCCGCGCGGATGATGGCACGAGACGCCGCAGTTGACGTGGAGCGCCCCGAGGGCGCGCCGCTCCACGGCGTCTCCGGGCACATCGAGCGCGGCCGCGTCCGGGAGCGGGCCGCCGTCGCTCCTCGCGAGCAGGCCGAGCCGGACGAGCTCGGCATACGTCAGCCCGCCGGCCTCCGGCGCGGCGAGCAGGACCGCCTCGAAGCCGAGCGGGTTGTCGGTCTTGCCCGCATGGCAGCGGATGCAGTCGACCTGCGCCGGGACCGCAAAGCCGGGCGCGTCCGGCACCTCCGGGACACCGGTCTTCACCTGGAGCGCGCGCGCGCCGTCCTCGGACCAGACGTAGGTGGCGCGCGTCCAGCGGTCCTCCGCGGTCTTCCACAGGAGCCTTGTCTCGATCCGACGGTGCGCCCCGGAGGCGGGCGCGCGGAACTCCTTCCACAGCTTCGTGCCGACCGGGAAGATCCAGTCGTTCATCCGGGAGACATCGATGGTCGAGCCCGGAGGGAGGTAGATCCAGCGCGTCTTCTCGGTGCCGTCGCTCCAGAGCTCGAAGGCGGGTCGGTACTCGCGCACCCCCGCCGCGAGCGCGCGCGCGCTGAAGTCGCTGTAGAGGCCGGTGCAGCGGAGATCCGCGGGATCCTCGTCGCCCTCCTCGCAGGGCGGCGGCGCCGGGGGGGCGGCGACCTGGCCGCTCCCGGCGCGCGCGTCTACCGCCGTGCCGGGGGCGGACGGCGGCGCCGCGGCGCCGGGCCGGGAGGGCGGCGCGGGCAGGGGCTCGGCCCGGGGCGTCTCCTGCGCGCCGCAGCCGCTGCAGCCCGAGAGCAGCAGCGACGCGGCCGCCGCTTGCCACGAGCGGCCTCTCGGGGCGAAGGTGAGCACGGAGGTTCCCACGTGCCCGAGAGACCGAGCCACCGGCGCGCCGCGGCGCGCGCTGCCTGCATGACGAGAGCGTACCATCGGACCGCCTGGTGCCTCCTGCTCGCGGGCAGTGTAGCCGCCTGCGAGAAGCGCGTGCAGGTCGCGGGGCCACCCGAAGGGCCCCGCGAGGGCGGCACGGTCGGCCAGACAACGGCAGGGAGCGCGGCCCAGGCGGCCACGGCGGCCCCCGCCGCGGCGCAAAGCGCACCGGCGCCAGAGAGGGCGACTGCGGCCCAGGGCACATCCGCGGCCCAGGGGGCGCCCGCAGCACAACAGGGCGCATCCGCGCCTCCGGCAACCGATCCGGGGCTCGCCCGGCCCGCGAAATGTAGCGGCATTCCGCCGCTGAAGCTCACCCTGGTCGCGAGCGGGCTCGACCAGCCGACCTACGTCGCCGCGCCGCCCGGCGACCCGGCGCGCCTCGTGGTGCTCGAGAAGACGGGGACCATCCGGCTCATCAAGGACGGCGCGGTCGTGCCCACGCCCTTCCTCGACGCGCGATCCCGCGTGTATTTCCCGGCGCCGAACGCGGAGGGCGGCCTGCTCGGCCTCGCCTTTCACCCCGATTACGCGACGAACGGGCGCTTCTGGATCCATTACTCGTCGAGCCCGCGCGGCAACGTCGTGATCCAGGAGTGGAAGCGCGCGGCGGACAGCGGCGATGTCGCGCACCCCGAGCCGGTCCGCACCCTGGTCGACGTGAAGCACAGCGCCTGGAACCACGTCGGCGGGATGCTCGCGTTCGGCAAGGACGGTCACCTCTATGCCGCCATCGGCGACTCCGCGCGATCGCCGAGCCCCGCGCCCGATCTCTCCTCGAAGCTCGGCAAGATCCTCCGCATCGACGTCGACCAGCCGGACGAGGCGCCGGCGGGCAACATGACGGGGGGAGATCCGATGATCTGGGATTACGGGCTCCGGAACCCGTGGCGGTTCAGCTTCGATCGGCTCACCGGAGACCTGTACATCGGGGATGTCGGGCAGAAGAGCTGGGAGGAGATCCTGGTGGAGCGCCCTGGTCAGGGCAGGAACGACTACGGCTGGGACGCGATGGAGGGCGCGCATTGCTATCCTCCGGGCGCGACGTGCGCGCCGCGCGGCGTCCCGCCCGCGGTCGAGCACCCGCGCAGCGAGGCGGGCTCGATCGTCGGCGGATATGTCTATCGCGGGGCGAAGATCCCGTGTCTGCGCGGCCGCTATCTCTATGCGGATTACGTGACGGGGCGCTTCTTCTCCTTCGTGTGGGACGGCAAGGCGGCGACCGACCGCGTGGAGCTCACCGCGGTCCTGCGCCCGAACGGGCTCCCGTCCTCGTTCGGCGAGGACGCCGCCGGGGAGATCTACGTGGTGATGTTCAACACCGGGCGGCTCTACCGGATCGACCCGGAGTGAGGCGGGGCGCCGCGAGCGCGTCGCCTGGCGGACGGGCAGCGTCCGCTCGTCCCTGGTCCAGCGGAGCCTGGCCGTGTGCAGCGCCTGACCAGCGCGCGAGCAGGCGCCCGGGGGGCTCCGCAGCCCCGAGATCCGCGCGAGCTGCCTGGGTTCCCCCGTCCGCGCTCGCCGGGGCCGCGCCGTGGAGGTAGACTCGGGGCATGAGGTCTGCTCCGCGCGGGAGTTTCCGGTACGACTTCGCCGTCTACGACGGTCAGGGACGCCTCTCGGCGCTGCTCGAGGCGAAGCGCCGGTTCGGGACCGACTCGTCCTGGGCCCGCTCGTGGCATGCGATGACCGCAGGAGGCACGGAGCCGCCGGCCGATGTGAACGTCGTGCTGGTCACGCCAGACCGCATCTATGCCTGGCGGCCCGGGGCCGGTGCGGCCGCGAATCCCGACTGGATACTCGACGCGGTCTCGTGGTTCGAGCCGTACTTCCAGCGGCTGCAAATTCCCGCTGCAGAGGTCGATCCGCACGTCTTCGAGGCGATTGTCGGGCTCTGGCTCCATGATGTCGTGCAAGGCGACATGCCTGCCGATAGCGATACCCAGCGTGCCCAGGGCTTGCTCGAGGCGCTTCGGGGAGGAGAGGTCGTCTCGCGGGTTGCAGCATGAGAGTGTACGCCGAGAGCAACTTCGTTCTGGAGATCGTTCTCGAGCAAGAGCAACATCTGGCGTGTGAAGAGCTGATGAGTCTGGCCCTCGGGGGCTCGATCGAGCTGGCGGTCCCGGCCTTCGCCACGCTCGAGCCTCACGGGACCATCGTGCGGCGCGAGGTGGAAGGCGATCGGCTCCGCAAGGAGCTCGCGCTGCGGATGAGGGAGGTTCAGCGTACGGCGTCGATGGCTGCCGACGCTTCGAGGCTCCGCGACGCGTCCGAGCTGCTGATTCGCGCGGAGCACAATGCTTCGAAGCGTTTCCTCGAGGTTCGCGCGCGGCTGCTCGATGCCGCGCGCATCATCGCGCTCGACGGCGCCGCGCTCCGAGCGGCGGCGGCGCTGGTCGATGAGTTCGGGCTCAAGCTACCGGATGCGGTCATGCTGGCCTCGGTGCTCGCAGACGCGACGGCGCGACCCTCCCCGAGCCTGTTCCTCAACCGCAACACGAAAGACTTCTATGACCCTGGCATCGTGGCGCGCCTCGGTGAGACACGGTGCGAGTTCGTCGGGAGCTTCGACGGCGGCCTTGCACGCGTGAGAAAGATGCTCGAGACGACATCTGCCGGTTGACCTCTGAGCCGGCCGCACTGTCGCGGAAGCGTGGTCGGCTTCGCCGGAGGTGGTGAACGGCGTTCCAGGCAATGTTCCGAGCCTGATCCGAGGTGGTCGAGCCCCGCCCCGGAAGTCCCGCGGGCTTCGTCGGAGGTGGTCGAGCCCCGCCCCGGAAGTGCGGCGGGCTTCGTCGGAGGTGGTCGAGCCCCGCCCCGGAAGTGCGGCGGGCTTCGTCGGAGGTGGTCGAGCCCCGCCCCGGAAGTGCGGCGAGCTTCGCCGGAGGTGGTCGGCCACCGCCCCGGAAGTGCGGCGGGCTTCGTCGGAGGTGGTCGGCCACCGCCCCGGAAGTGCGGCGGGCTTCGTCGGAGGTGGTCGAGCCCCGCCCCGGAAGCCCCGCGGGCTTCGCCGGAGGCGCGCCGGACTGTTGCTCGGCCAACGCGCTTCCGGAGCGCTCAGGAACAGAGGCGGCCCGCGGCCCTTGCGCCGACAGCATCGCTCATGACGCGGCCTCGCCCGCTGTATTACGCTCGCAGCGTGCGCCGTTCACCCCCCCTGCTGCGCCGCCTCCCGCAGGTCCTGCTCGTCGTCGCCGCCGCGGCCGCGACGCTCGCGCCGCACGAGGACGCGGCCGCGTTCCTCTGGCCCAACGTGCCGGAGCAGATCGCGCGCGCGCTCCGATCGGGCGACGCCTCCGAGCGCCGCCTCGCCGCGACCCGCGTCGGCGAGCTCCCCCCGGAGACCGCGCTCGGCCTCATCCAGAAGGGCATGGCCGATCCCGACATCGAGGTGCGGCTGCACCTCGCCCGCGCGGCCGTGCACTTCCGCATGCCGCGCGCGGGCGACCTCGTGATCGAGTGGCTCGGCGAGGGCGACCCGCGCCTCCGGCTCGCGGCCTGCGACGTGATCCGCGCGGCGCCCACGGATCGATCCGTCGTCGCGCTCGGGCGCGTGCTCGGCGATCCCGATCCACACGTCCGCCTCGCCGCCGCCGCCGCGATGGGCGCCGCGGGGCTCCCGGACGCGGTCTCGCCGCTGCTCGGCCACCTCGACGACGGCTCGCCGGAGGTGCGCGCCGAGGTCGCGCGCGCCCTCGGCAGGATCGGCGACGCGCGCGCCGTGGTGCCGCTCATCGGCAAGGTGCAGGACTCGGTCCCGGAGGTCCGCAGGGCCACGGCGCGCGCGCTCGGCGAGCTCGGCGACGCCCGCGCGGCCGGCGCGCTCACCCTCGCGCTGCAGGACCGGTCCCAGGACGTCCGCGTCGAGGCGGTGACCGCCCTCGGCCGGCTGCGCTCGGACGAGGCGACGCCCGCGATCGCGGAGCTCGCCGCGAGATCGCCGGGGTCTCCGGGCTCGTTTTCGGGAGCGCGCCGGGGCGACAGCGGCACCTCGAGCGACGACGTGCGGGAAGCGGCGCTCCGCGCGCTCGGCCGCATCGGCTCCGACGCCGCCGTGAAGGTGCTGCTCGCCGCGCTCGCGAAGGACGATCCCGCGGCGCCGCGCTCCGCGGTGCGCGACGCGCTCGTCCACGCCGGGCAGGCGGCGGCGGGCGGCGGGGCCGGCCCCGCCTCGGGCGGCGCGGGCGCCCCGCGGCGCGCGGTCGCGCAGGCGCTCATCGCGGTCCTCGCGGCGGCGCCGTCGCCGAGCACCGCGGCGGGCGCGGCCCTCGTGCTCGGTGAGCTCAGGGCCAGGGAGGGGCTGCCCGCGCTCGTCCGGGGGATGCAGCGCGGCGCCGTCCCGCTCCGCCACGGGCTCCGCGCCCTCGCGGCCCTCGGCGATCCCGCGGCCCTGCCCGGCGTGCTCGAGCTGCTCGGCGACGCCGACCCCTCCGTGCGCCGCGAGGCCATCCGGGCCGCGACCGCGCTGCTCGATCCGGCGAACCCCGACGGCCGCGCGGTGGACCCCGCGCGCGCCCTGCTCGTCGATCCGGCGACCCCGCCCGACGAGAAGCTCGCGCTCGTCCGGCTCCTCGGGCGCACCGGCTCGCCGCGCGCGCAGGCGGTGCTGCTGCCGCTCGCCAGCGCCCGCTCCGCGCCGCTACGGCTCGCGGTGATCGAGGCGCTCGGGGCGGCGCGCGCCGCCGGCGAGCTCGGCGCGGCCGTCGACGCCGCGCTCCTCGCGGCGCTCGACGACGAGTCGGGCGACGTGCGCCTCCGGGCCTCCGTCGCGCTCTCCCGCGTCGCCGGCCCCGGCAGCGCGCGCGCGCTGCTCCAGCGGCTCACCGTCGCCGCCGAGCAGGATCGCGGCGCGCTCGGCATCGCCCTGTCGGGCGCGCTCTCCCGCGCCGACGGCGCGCGCGACCGGGAGCTCGCCCGCGACGTCGCGGCCGCGGTCGCGAGCGCGCCCGACGCGGCGCGCGACGCGCTCCTGGAGGGGCTCGGCCGCATGCCGGGGCAGGCCGCGGGCGCCCTGCTCGCGCGGATGGCCCCGGCGGCGTCCATCGACGACCGGCGCAAGATCGCCGAGGCGCTCGCGGGGCACGCGGAGGCCGGCGCCGCGCTCCGCAAGCTCGCGGGCGATCCGGATCCGGGCGTCCGCGCGAACGCGGTCTGGTCGCTCGGCGCGGTGGGCGACCGGGGCGCGCTGGCGCCGCTCCTGCCGCTGCTCAAGGACCCCGACGCCGCCGTGGCGGGCAACGCGGCGGCCGCGATCGGCCGGATCGCGGGCCGCGTCGGCGAGCCTCCGCGCGCCGCCGCGGCGCTGTGCGGGGCGCTCGCGGACGCGCGGCCCTACGTGCGGGCCAACGCGCTCGCGGGCCTCACGGCCGCCGGGGCGCGCTGCGACGGCGCCGCGGCCCGGGACCTGCTCGCGCGCGACCCCGCCGAGGCGGTGCGCCTCGCCGCGGCCGATCACCTCGCGCGCGCCGGCGGCGAGGCGGAGCGCCGCGCGCTCGCCCGCTGCGCCAGCGAGGACCGGAACGCGACGGTCGCCGCGCGCTGCGCGCACCCCGCGGCGCCCCCGTCCGGCGCCGAGGACGTCGCGGTCTTCGTGGTCCCGTTCGACGCGGGCCGGGGCGGCGCGGGCCGCGACGCGCCGGTCCCGCGCGCCCCGTTCGCGCTCGTGCGGGCCGACGGGCTGATGCGCCTCGGCGTCGCCGATCGGCGCGGCGAGGTCTTCGAGCGCGGCGCGCCGAGCGGGCCGCTCCGCCTCGCCGTCCCCGCGCCGCTCGTGAAGTGAGCGCGCGGCGCGCTGGGCGGGACCATGCTGCGAAGCCGACCCGACGTCGAGCTCCGGATGTCCCGGATCGTCCACCCGGGCGACGTCGTCCTGGTCGAGCTCGTGCTCCGCAGCCGCGCGAGGACGCCGGTCGACGCGATCGAGCTGCACCTGGAGGGCATGCAGGTCGCCCGCGTCGACGAGCGCGTGCTCGTGCCGCCGCACTTCCTCTCGCTCGTCGCGCGCGTGGCCGGCCAGACGACGCTCCCGGAGGGGGAGCAGCGCTACCGCGCGAGCTTCCCGCTCCCGGCCGACGCGCCCTGCTCCTACCTCGGCACGCGCGCCGAGATCCGCTACGGGATCACGCTCTCCATCGCGATCCCGTGGTGGCTCGACGTCCAGGAGTCGTACGAGGTGCGGGTCACGCCGCGCCCCAGGGCCCGCCCGGCCCGGTCGCCGGTCGCGGGCACCACGGCGCGCGGGGACAGCCCCTTCGTCGAGGTCTCTCTCGACGATCAGGTCTTCGCGCCGGGCGACGAGATCTCGGGGGCGGTGGCCCTCGGCAACGTGCAGGGCCGCAACGTGCGGGGGATCGAGATCTCCCTGGTCGGCGTCGAGCGCCTGCTCGGCGCGGACCCCGCCGCGTCGAGCCGCGCGACCGAGGCGCACCGCTTCACCGCCTTCCGGCGGGCCGACAGCCGCGACGAGGGGCGGGAGCTCTCGTTCCGGTTCCGGATCCCCCGGTCCGTCGCGCCGTCGTTCGACGCCGGCTGGATCGCCCTCGTCTGGGGGCTCGAGGTGCGGGTCGAGCTCGCGCGCTCGGACGACATCACCCACACGACGCCGCTCGTCGTCGGCGTCTTCGACCGGCCGCCCGGGGTCGGCGCCATGCGCCGGCAGATCGGCTCGGGCAGGTGGCGCGCGGTCTGGGACGCGGTCGGCGCGCGCCACGGCCTCGCGCTCGACCCGCTGGAGCTGCGCCTCTCGGGCGCGATCGCCGGCTGCGCCGCGGTGGTGTCGATCGACGCGGGCGCCTCGTCGGGCGGGGCGCTGCTCGGCGAGCTGCGCTGGTCGTCGTGGGGGCTCGACCTGGAGGTCGGCGTGAAGCGCTTCCTGCTCGCGCTCTCGTCCGACGACGACGAGGGGTTCGGCCGCCGCTACCGCGTGCGCGGGCGCGACCCCGGCCAGGTCCGCGCCGTGATCGCGGGGCCCCTGCGCCGGGCGCTGCTCGCCTTCGACGACGTCCGGCTCGACGACGAGCGCGTGATCGTCCGCTCCCGCACGCCGGGCCACGATCAGCCGTGGCTCGGCGCCTTCCTCGAGCGCCTCGCCGCGCTCGCGGCCGAGATCCGCGCCGCGTCCGCCCGCGTCCCGCCGCCCACGCCGATGGCCGACCTGCGCCCCGCCTGGGAGCGGTTCGCGGCCGAGCTCCACGGGCGCCTCGAGGTGGGCCGCATGTGCATCCGGGACGCGCAGCTCGACGGCGCCACGTTCCACATCGACACCTGCTTCGAGCGCGGCCCGCAGCCCACGTGCTCCGAGGTGACGCTGGTGCTCGATCCGCCGCTCGAGGCGGCGCTCGACCCCGACGACCCGGAGCAGATGCGCCCTGTCTCGCCCGGGGCGCGCGAGGTGATCCGGGGGCTGCGCGCCCGCACGCGCGCGCTCCGGATCGCCCAGCACGCCGTCGCGGTCACGCTGCCGGCCCCGATCGAGGACCCCGCCGCGCTGCGCGACCTGCTCGGCACGCTGCTGCTCCTGTCGGCGCTCCTCCGGGGCGCGCGCGTCGCCGGCCCGTACCGCTGAGCCCGCGACCCGGGAGGGACGGGAAACGCGGGGAAAGTCCCCGCGCGGCGCCGCGCGCCGATTTCCACACAAAACGCAGGCTGATCCGGGCTAGAGTCCCCGCCCATGCTCGACAAGCTCTCTCGCGAAGAACGCCTCCAGCTGATGCGGTTCATCTGCTCGTTCGCCTGGGCCGATCTCCAGGTGCGCGAGCAGGAGCGTGAGTTCGTCCGGAAGATGATCCTGCGGCTCGACCTGGACGCGGACGAGGCCAAGGAGGTGCGCGGCTGGCTCGAGGTCCCGCCCGCGGCCGACGAGGTGGATCCGATGAGGATCCCCCGCGCGCACCGGCAGCTCTTCCTGGAGACGGCGCGCGAGATGATCTCGTCCGACGGCGAGATCGGCGAGGAGGAGCGCGAGAGCCTGAGCCTGCTCGAGCAGCTCACCCGCTGAGCGGGGCGCCGCGGCGGCGCGACGGGCCGCCGCGGCGTGATGGTATCGATGGATCGGTGAAGCGATGAGCACGACAGCGCAGGGAGGGGCCGGCGAGGACCGGGCCCCGGAGGACATGGAAGCGAGCTCGACCGGGAGGCCCTGGGTCGGCGTGATCATGGGGGGCAAGAGCGACCACGAGCACCTCGCGGTGACGAGCGAGCTGCTCACGCAGCTCGGCATCCCGCACGAGGTGCGCGTGGTCTCCGCGCACCGCACGCCGGACCGGATGTTCGAGTACGCGAGCACGGCCGAGGCGCGCGGGATCGAGGTGATCATCGCGGCCGCCGGCGGGGCCGCGCACCTGCCGGGCATGGTCGCCGCGAAGACCGTGCTGCCGGTGATCGGCGTGCCGATCCCCGCGACGGCGCTGAACGGCCTCGACGCGCTGCTCTCGATCGTCCAGATGCCGAAGGGCGTCCCGGTCGCCACGATGGCGATCGGCAAGCCCGGCGCGGCGAACGCCGCGCTGTTCGCGGCCGCGATCCTGTCGGGCAAGCACCCTGAGCTCCGCGAGCGCCTCGCGGCGTTCCGCGGCGCCCAGGAGGCGGCCGTGCTCCGCGACGCGAACCTCGGCTAGCGCCAGGCGCCCCTCGTCGGTCAGCGCTCCCTCGGTCCGCGCCCATCGGTCAGCACCCCTCGGTCCCCACGTCCCCGCACCCCCACCGGTCCCCACATCCCGGAGAGAGCCCCTCGGATATGCCCATCGCCCCCGGCTCCACGATCGGAATCCTCGGCGGCGGCCAGCTCGGCCGCATGACGGCGCTCGCCGCCCGCACGCTCGGGTTCATGGTCCACGCCCTCGACCCCGATCCGGACTGCCCGGCCCGCTCGGTGCTCGACCGCTGCGTGGTCGCGCGGTTCGACGACGCGGCGCAGGCCGCCGATCTCGCGGCGCAGTGCGACGTCGTGACGCTCGAGATCGAGAAGGTGGCGCGCGACAGCCTCGTGGCCGCGGCGCGGTTCGCGCCGGTGCGCCCGTCGGCCGACGTGCTCTCCATGGTGCAGGACCGCGGGGTCCAGAAGAGCTGGCTGTCGCGGAACGGCTTCCCGGTCGGGCCGTTCCGCGAGGTCGCGACGAGCGGGGAGCTGCTCGAGGCGACGCGCGCCATGGGCGGCGCGTGCTTCGTGAAGTCGTGCGTCGGCGGCTACGACGGCCGGGGGCAGATGCGGCTGTCGGCGGGCGTCGCGCCGGCGGAGGCCGGCGCCGCCGCGCGCGAGGCCGACGCGCTCTTCGCGTCGCTGGGCGGCCAGCGCTGCGTGGTCGAGCAGGCGCTCGATCTGGAGGCCGAGCTGTCGGTGCTCGTCGCGCGGAGCCCGAGCGGCAAGCTCGCGGTCTACCCGCCGGCGCTGAACCACCACCGCGACCAGATCCTGGACTGGTCGCTCCTGCCGGGCCCGCTCTCGGCCGCGGTGACGGGGCAGGCGGTGCAGATCGCGCTCGATCTCGCGGTCGGGCTGCGCGTGGAGGGCCTGCTCGTGGTCGAGCTCTTCCTGCTCAAGGACGGCCGCCTCCTCATCAACGAGCTCGCCCCGCGGCCCCACAACAGCTACCACGCCTCCGAGGTCGCCTGCGCGACGAGCCAGTTCGAGCAGGCGGTCCGCGCGGTGTGCGATCTGCCGCTCGGCTCGGTCGAGATCGTGCGCCCCGCCGCGATCCTCAACCTGCTCGGCGACCTGTGGCTCGGCGAGACGCCGCCGGCGTTCGAGGCCGCGCTGGAGATCCCGGGCGTCCGGCTGCACCTCTACGGCAAGCGCATCGCGCGCCCCGGCCGCAAGATGGGCCACCTCTCGGCCACGGGCTCCACGCCGGAGGAGGCGCTCGTCGCCGCGAAGCTCGCGATGGCCCGCCTCACCGCGCACGCCGGGCTGCCGCTGCCCGGGCGCTGACGTCGCGGGCGCCCCCGGTCCGCCCGCGCGGGATCGCTCGCCGCGGTCGTGCCGATTCCTGAGCCGTCGCGCCGCCGTGGCGCGACGGCACCGGGGTGGCCCCTTCACCGGCGCGGCGCTCGGCGCGTTGACCGCGGCCGAGATCCTCGCGTAGTTGTTTTTCATCGATGCAGATCACCGTTTCGACAGCCAGGCTGCGCGTCGCGCTCCTGGCCGTGATGGCGGTCGTCGCGGGCGCCGGGCTCGCGGTCGAGGTGCTCAAGCCGGTCCTCGGGCTGAGGGGCCGCAGCGGCGTCGTGCCGCTGTTCTCG
This sequence comes from Sorangium sp. So ce1036, assembly GCF_051369805.1. Lineage (NCBI taxonomy): Bacteria > Pseudomonadati > Myxococcota > Polyangiales > Polyangiaceae > Sorangium > Sorangium sp. So ce1036. Next base: position 7,552,014 of record NZ_JBBMOX010000001.1, on the reverse strand, counting down.
CTGAGCTACGAGCAGAACGTGCCGACGTGGTACACGTCGTCGCTGCTGCTCGCGTGCTCGCTCGCGCTCGCCGTGATCGCCGTGGGCGCCCGCCGCGCGGGCGGGTTCGTGAAGCACTGGTGGGGGCTCTCCGCGGCGTTCCTGTACATATCGCTCGACGAGGTCGTCGAGATCCATGAGGCCGCGAGCTCCTGGCTCGATCTGGGCGGGGTCTTGTATTTCAGCTGGGTCATCCCGGCGGCGATCGTGGTGGCGGCGTTCGCGGCCGCGTACCTCCGGTTCCTCGGGCATCTCCCGCGGGACACGAGGAATCGATTCCTGCTCTCGGGCGGCATCTACGTCACCGGCGCCCTCGTCATGGAGCTGCCGCTCGGCTACTGGACGGAGCAGGCCGGGAGCGACAACCTCGTTTATGGCCTCATCGACTTCGTCGAGGAATCGATGGAGATGCTCGGGGTGAACCTGTTCCTGCTGGCCCTCCTGGGCCACCTCGCCGGCGAGGGGTGGGCGATCGGCTTCTCGCGGGCGGCGCCGGGGCCGCGGTCCTCCGTCGCGAGCGAGCGGGCGGCATGAGCGCGCGGGGCGAGCCCGCTTCGCCCGCGCTCCTCGCGGCCGCGGGGAGGGCCGCCGATGCCGCGGGGAGGGCCGCCGATGCCGGGCGGAGGGCCGCCGATGCCGGGCGGAGGGCCACCGATGCCGGGCGGAGGGCCACCGATGCCGCGGGGACGAGGGCCTACATCGTCGGCCCCGCGTACGACTGGGCGTTCTTCCTGCTCCCGCCGGTCGTCGCGCTCGCGGTCGGCGCCCTGATCGCGGGGACGCCGCTCACCGACACCACGTTCGAGCTCTCGGGCGAGCGGACGACGTGGGCGGGGCTCTTCATCGGCACGCTCATCCACGGCCACCTCGCCGCGGTGTTCCTCCGGAGCCACGGCAACGCGGACATCTTCCGGCGGCACCGGCTCCGCTTCGTCGTGGCGCCGGTCGCCGCGTTCGCGGCGATGATGCTGTCGATGTGGGCCGTGGTCTGCGTGACGGTCCTCGTGGTGTTCTGGGACGTCTACCACTCGGCGCTCCAGACGTTCGGCCTCGGGCGCATCTACGACGCGCGCGCGGGGAACGACCCCGCGCTCGGCCGGCGGCTGGATCTCTGGCTCAACCACCTGCTCTACGCCGGGCCCATCGTCGCCGGCGCGACGATGATCTTCCACTTCGAGAGCTTCGACGCCTTCGACGACGTGGGCGCCGCCCTCCTCTCCTCGGTCCCCGCGCGGATGGCGTCGAATCACCGCTACATCGGCTGGGCGGTCATCGCCGCGGGCACGGTGTTCCTGCTCTATTACGCGCTCGCCTACCGCGCGATGGCGAGGCGGGGCTACAAGGTCTCTTTCCCGAAGGTGTGGCTGCTGGTGAGCACGGGGCTGTGCTCCATCTACACGTGGGGGTTCAACCCGTGGGGACAGGCCTTCTTCATCATGAACCTGTTCCACGCGGTGCAGTACCTCGCGCTGGTCTGGTGGTCGGAGGGCGGCCGCCTCCGCCGGCGGCTGCGCCTCGACCGGCCGCGCGCTGGCAGGCTCGTCGCGGTGGCGGCCTTCCTCGGCGGCGTGCTCGCGTACGGGCTGTGGGCCGAGCTCGCGCCCGCGGAGAGCCGCGCGCTGTGGTCGCTCACGCAGACCGTGGCCCTGATGCACTTCTGGTATGACGGCTTCATCTGGTCCGTGACCCGGAAGCAGGTATGACGAGGGGGTTGCGCTCCGCGCCTTGCCAGAGAGGGATGTATGCGAATCCAGGGAGGTCTCCGATCCATGCTCGTCGCGCTCGCGATCGCGTGCGCGGGGCTCGCGTCGCCGGCGTGCAGCAAGTCGCCGCAGATCACGGCGGAGCGCATCGAGGAGAGCGGGGCGCTCACGGAGCAGCACGAGCCCGGCTCGGTCGTCATGACGGTGGCGCCGGACGGGCAGGTGACGGTGCTCGTGAAGGACAGCGACGGCAAGCCGATCGAGGAGGGGGTGTCGGGCACCCTCACCGTGAAGGCGCCCGGCGGGGGAGAGGCTCCCCTGGCGGTGGAGCTCGCGCCGCGGCCGGGGTCGGGCGGGCTCCTGGTCGCGAAGCTCCCGGCGCTGGAGGGCGACCTGACGGAGGTGGGCTACGAGCTCAAGGCGAGGGGCTCGTCGCTCAAGGGCGTGCTGCACGTGCCGCGCGGCGGGACCCCGGAGCTCGCGGAGAACGCGAGGGAGAACGAGGGCGTCAAGGTCGACGGGGTGAAGGGCCCGAACGGGGGCGTGCTCCAGCCGGTCGGCGACGACCTCGTGGAGATCGTCGCGGACCAGGAGACGGGCGATGTGCGCGTCTACGTGCTGGACCTCAACCTCAAGCCGGTCCCGATCGGCGAGCGCGAGATCAAGCTGGCGCTCACCGCGGGCGCGGGCTCCGAGGTGATAACGCTCGTGCCCGGCCCCGACCGGCTGTATTTCGCGGGCAAGCTGGCCGTGAAGGTCAATCCGACCAAGATCACGGTGGTGCTGAAGCACGGCGGGCGCACGGAGGTCGTGCTCTGCGGCTACCGTCCGGGCGCGGTGATCGCGGTCGGCCCGGGCGCGCCCGTGATCGCCATCCTGGTGGCCGCGCCGTGGGTCGTGCAGGTCGACGCCAGGCCGACCGTGGTGGTGCACGACGACCACCGGAAGGTCATCGTCGTGCGCAAGGGGAAGGGGAAGGGGAAAGGGAAAGGGAAGTGGCGCTTCAAGTGAGGAGAGGGGGCGAGCGGGAGGTGGAGGCGCTGCCCACGCTCACGCGTGAGGTCGGAGTCCCTGGCCAGATCGGAAAAGAATGCTCGACCGCCCGGCCGCGGCACGGACACACGGCGTGAGCGCATGGCGGCCGAACAGCCCGTGAAGGGTCAGTGCGGGGGTAGCGTACGGTCGACGGCAACGACATAGCGCACGTAGGGAGGTTGCGTGCCGGACGCCCGTGTTTCAGCATATCTTTCCTGCCGCGGGCGCCAAGGGAGGTTCTGCCGTACGTGAGCGTTCGTGGGCGCCTAACGTATCCGCGTTGACCTGCAGGCGCGACTCGGTGGGCTCGAAGGACCTGAAGGCGACCGTCGGAGCCAACGCGATATTAGCCAGCCCCCTCTGTGTCACGCAGCAGTTCATCGGGGATCCATCCCGCGCGGTTGCCTCTGATCAGCCCTCCTACCGCCCGGACCACTGAAGGCTTGGGCGTGCCCCCGGCGAACATCGCGTGCCACATGCCGTAGGAACCTGTGGGGTGCGCCACGCCCACGACAGGCCGCTCGCAGAACAGGAAGGCGGCCGCGCGATACGCGTCTCGACCAACGGCAAAGATGGGCCACGAGCTCGGAGTCGCGCCCACTTCGCGTCGCAAGAATGCGGCGGCGCACGTTCTGTAGGTCTCGAGAGGCAGTGAACCTCGCCAGTCCGCGGCGCTCTGGCACTTCGCGAGCTCCGTCCAAAGGAGGTGACCAGTGTACCCGCACCCATTCGCTAGGGATCGCAGTCGCATGTAGTATTGGTGCTTCAGTAGACGGTGCTCGCGCATGAACCGAACGGTTGCATCGAAAGAACCATCGTTCTTGAAGGCCCGGCGTTCGGCATCGTCACCCTGGCCAGGATTCATGCCGAGGAAAATGGCTCCCTGGCTCGCATCGTCGCGCAGTTCGAGCGTGAGCCCGCGAGGAATGATTCCTGCGTTTGGCTGCGAGAAGACACCATCGCATCCGCGACCACAGACGACGATTTCGCTCCCAATGAAAGAAATTTCTGACTCTAGTTGTTTCATTGGCAACCTCGATTGGTTAACAGTTTGCCAGTTCCCCGCGGCCGGCGTAGCCGATCGTCGGATGCAGCGTGCAGCGGGTGGTTGGGCGGCAGAACTGAGAATCGCTTGAGCAGCGCGCGCTGAACACCTCGACCGACGTCGGTGAACTGCGAAGGGAGCGTCCCGATCCGGCGGACGATGTACCGTAGCTCATCGACGAACTGTCCGTCCAGCCCGGCCTCCTCGCCATCGTACCAGCTTACCGCTTCCCGGATGTCCAGCTCGGCAGAAGAACGAACAACGAGCCGGATCATCGACGCGTCGCGAAGCGCGTACGGAGGTCCGCCTCGACCTCTTCCCACGACCGGCCGACCTCCGGTGATGCTTCGTATTCGGCGAGCCGGCGATCGAGCTCGGCCTTGTGCCACCCGGGTACCGGCACCTCGTCCTCCCTCGCCGCGATCCGCTCCCGGAGCATCTGGATGTACTCGATCTGCTCGTGCACGGTGAGGTCGTCGAAGCCGGGAGGCGGGTTCCGGATGGCTCGTTCCATGATCAGGAGGCTACCACGAGGACCGCGAACCGCAGGCGATCCCAGGGAAGCACTGCGGCGTAACCTGCGGCCGCCGCGGTCGAGAACGAGCAGCGCCGCCCCATGCCCCAGGCCGGCGCCGATCGTGGCGGCTTGGAGCGCGGCCGCGCGCGGCCGCGAGCGCCCAGGCGGTGAGGCGCGGCCGCGGCACGCGCACGAGCGTAGTGGCGTCGAAGCCCGGCCGAACGCGAGCCACCCGCCCGTCGGGTAGCGGACGGGGCGCGGCGAGACGATCACCCGCTACGGGTCGCAGGCGAGCGGGTTCGATGACTGCCTGGAGAACCCGTGCGGCGCCGTCGAGAGCGTGCGAGCGCCGAGGGCGAGCTGGTGCCTGGGGAGCGAATCGCCGCCGTTCATCTGGGGCGCGGACGCCATACGTGTCCCGGGGAGACACGCGCTCGAGTGGGAGGTCTCCACGCTCGCGGAGGGCGGGGTCTGGAGAATCTCGGCGGTGTGCTTCGCGCTCGGCGCCTAGGCTCTGTCCGGACGAACGTCGCGAGCGGCCCGGCCCGTCGGTCGAGCCGGCTCGAAATGCCTCAGGTTTTCTCGCTCGCTCTCCCCAGGCTCGGGCCGCTCGCGCCTACCGCCACGGGTTCAGGCGCTCCATGGACCGGCTCTCGATATCGACCCTGTAGTACCAGTCCATCCAGCCGTTGATCGCGTGGTCGGGATCGAACGAGACGACGGGGCACTCTCCGTGCACCGCGTGAACGGCGAACAGATAAAACACGGCGTGCGCCGGCGCCGACAAGGTGAACAGGATGGCCCCTCCGGAATCGACGATCTCCAACCTGGAGCCGTCACCGACGATCCGGCCGATATGGCCACCCTCTAGTTTTGCCTCCATCCCGGCTCCTTCTCTTCGTTGCGCGCTGCCGGCGTACCGGCGTTCCGCGGCGAGCGCCAGCGCGACGGCGGCGCCGGCGCGACAGGCTCGTCCGCTGTGTCGTCCTGTGGACGGCCCGCTACTGGTTGGCATCCACGAGCTCGCTCCAGAACCGGATCCTGCGCATTCCTTCGCGGACCGCATCGACGTAAGGCAGTCGATGAAATTCGCACCGTAAGTACGCCGCGAGATCGTTCCCGTAAACGATGATGTCGGTCTGGTAGACCGAGAAGACGGGGTTTCCGGCGCGCGCTGGCTCCACCGGGATGTAGCGGTGGCCCGCGATCGGAATCAAGCGAGGCGCCTCCGCGATCAGGGTCCGCGCGATCTGTAACGCTTCGGGCAGCTCCGAGGGCCGTGCGCCCCATGCGTCCAGCCAGAACGCGTTGTGCTCGATGTCGAACGCGATGCCGTCGAACGGCCAGTCGAGTCGCCGACGAACCTCCGGCGACTCTGGCGCCCGCCAGTCGGGAAAGCGGTCGCCCGTCGGGAGCCCTTCCGAGAGAAAGGAGCGCAGATCCGGCGGAAACCTGGCGCCGATGACGCGCTCGGCCCGGTCGAGCTCGGCTTCTGTCAAACCGGGCGCAATCGTGACGCCCGCGTCGATCAAGATCTGGTGTTCCGCTCGCCAGTGCATCCGCATCTCGACCCTCTAGCTCACCCTCAGCGCGGTCTCCGCGACGCAAGCCCAGCGGTCGACCGGCCCCGCCACGGCCCAGAGCTCCAGCCGCTCCGCCCAGCACACCTCCTGCCCGAGCGAGACCACCCGCGGATCGGCCGCGATCGCCCGCCGGCGCTCGGCGGCGAGGTCGCCGTAGACCAGGCTCACGTGCGGGCGGAACGCGCCGTCCCTCGCGCCGAGCGCGGCCTGCACCGCGCCGCGCAGCCCCGCGAGCGGCTCGGTCCGCGCGACGTCGAGGAACACGCATCGATGATACGCGTCCCCGACCGCGGGGCCTTGCATCCGGAGCTCCACCGGGCAGAGCGCGGGCCCGAGCCCGACGAGCTTCGCGGCGAGCTCGGCGCCGTCGCCGCGCAGCCCGCCGACGAGGGTGAGGTGCGGCGCGAACGCCGGCCCGCCGGTCTCCCGGGCGAGCGCCTCGATGAGCTCCCGCAGCCGCTCGCGCGCTCCCCCGCCGGGGACGAGCCATACGGCGAACGCTTTCTCGTGCGACATCGTCAACGTCTCCCCGATCCGGCGGGGCTCGACGACCAGCTGCCGTCAGCGGCCGCGCGCCTCGCCGGGCCGTCTCCATCCTGATTCCTGGTGTCTCGCGGGCGCCTGGTTGCGCTGCACCCCCGGACCGCGGTGAGCGCGGGCGAGACGCGGCCGTGAACTTCGATCGCGGCCGCGGCACCTCCGCCGCATCCGCCAGGGCGGAGGTGCCCGGTCACGTGGCACCGTCAGGTGGAAGCTGCACGAGCACGTGATGGACGCGGACGTGTCCTCCCGACGGCCGGGGATGCCGCGTGATGAATGCGGGATAAAACGCTCGCGAACGGAGATCTCCGTCGTGCGGCCAGATGAGATCGCCCACCGCTCCCGCCCGCAAGCACTCTTCCAGATAGCGATCGCGCAGCGGCCTCGACTGCCGGTCCACCATCACAACGCACGCGAAATCGTCCCCCGGAACAGTGTCCCCGAGCACCTGCTCGACGACGTCCTTGTAGCCGGTGCCTCCCCAGACCTTGAGGATGGTTCTGTTCGAGCCACGTCCGGAACAGAGCGCAGCGTGGAAGCAGCTGGCCGCTGTCGGCCCGCGCCACCCCCGTCGTGCTGAGGATCTCGACCACCGCATCCGGCCCATTGCCGAGCGTCGACGCCCACTCGCGCCGCTCCAGCGGCCGGCGCAGGCCGAGCAGCGTGCGATAGACCGACTGGCCGCGCGGCGTGAGGTTGTCCCACCAGATCGGGAAGAGGGTCGCCGCCAGATGGTGCTCGGCGAGGTCGCGCAGCGCTTCGTGAAGATGCCGCGCAGCGTCGGACCCCAGGGCTACGGCGCGCTCCATGAGCATCTGGAGCAGCAGAGGGTGCCCGCCGGTCTGCTCCCAGACGGCCTCGATGAGCGGATCAGGCATGGCGAGGTCGAGCGGTTCGCGGAGGAGCGCGGCCGTCTCGGCGAGGGACAGGCCGTGGAGCGGCGTCCACTGGGCCGTGCGGAGGAACGGGGATGCCTCGCTCGACAGGAGATCCCGCAACCTGCTCCCGCCGAAGATCACGATCCCGAGCCTGCCGCCGAGCTGCTCGTAAGCCGCCCGCAGGTTCTCGAGCAGATCGCGCCCAGCCTCCGAAGCGATCAAGCCATCGATCTCATCGAGCAGCAGCACCACGCGCGAACGGTCGAGCGCGTCGACCGCCTCGGCGATGGACTCCACTGGCAGGATGGGGTCGAGCGGGACGCCGAGGAGCGACCCGAGCTGAGACAGGAACGTGGCCGCGTCGTTCGACGGGCGACGCACGAGGTGCACCAGCTTGGTCGGGTCGGCCGCGATCCTCTTCTGGAGCTCCAGCGCCAGCGCTGTCTTTCCCATCCCGCGACCGCCCATGACCGCGGCGAGGGCGCGGCGCCCTGCATGGAGAGCGCTCGCGAGCAGGGCGAGCTCGTTCGCGCGCCCGACGAAGGGGCCAGCGCCAGGGATGTCCGAACGGTAGGGGTTCTCGCGGTCAGGCATTGGCCGCCGTGGGCATGCCGATCGGCTGGTTCTGGAGCAGCCAGGCGCCGAAGCTGCCGATGCGAAGCTGCTCCGGCGCCCCCGTCTCGTTCAGGATGCCATAGCGGCGCAGGGTGTGGACCGACTCCGGCTTCAAGAAGCTGTTGAGAGACTCCTCGGCGTCTTCCGGGTACTGGACGATGTAAGCGAGGACCTCCGGGGCTTGTGGGTCAATCGTCCGCACCGCATCGAGGATCTCCTGCATGGTGGGGACCGTTTCGCGCCTGAATTCTTCCAGGTGCTCGAGCGCGATGGCCCTATCGATGCGCATCGAATTGCGCTTGTGCGACGGGATCTGGCGATCGATGACGCGGCCGAACTCCCTGGCGAGATAAGGGTGCCCGCCGGTCTCACGCCAGATGACGTCCAGCGCGTCTGACTTGAAATGGAGCGAGAGCCTCCGCCCGATCTTCCGGATGAGCTCGTTCATTTCCTCACGCTCCAGTCCGGCGAGGGGATGATCGACGACGAAGTTGAACAGCGGGTTCTGTCGCTGGCCGTACCGTGACACCGACGCCTTCTGCCGATCCAGCCCGGCGATGAGGATGTTGAAGGTCTTCGGATAGCGCTGGATGAGGCCGCGAAGGTAATCGAGGATGTCCAGCCCGTCGGTCACCGGAAATCTGCTCGCCCCGAGGATGCGCTCGTACTCATCGATGAGAAGGAAGATCGCCGGTCTGGACGGCGTTGATCGAGCCCAGTCGATCAAACATTCGAGGGCCTCGGGGACGAGGCGTTCGAGATCCTCGCCGTCGAGCTCGCCCAGGCGCCGCCGGTCGGCGAAGCTCGCCGGGAGGCCGAGGTTCGTGGGCGAGAGGTCGAGGCGCTCGAGCGCCTCGTGCATCGAGCGGAGCAGGTAACGCATGAAGCCGGAGCGCTTCATCTCGGCGAAGCTCAACGAGAGTAGATCGACATGAATCGGGATGGCCACGATCGAGGCGTCGTCGGCGGTCGCGTCGCTGATGAGCTGGTCTCTCAAGGCGATCAGGACGGAGGTCTTGCCTGCCTTGCGCAGCCCGTAGAGCCCCACGGGGCGCCCGTCCAGGAGTCGGCCGCGGATCGAGCGGAGCTCTTGCTGCCTGCCGACGAAGTCCCACCCGAACACCGGCCGCCCCGCGGCGAAGAGATCCCCGGAGCCGATACGCTCCTGGAGCAGGTCCCGAAGCCATCGCTGCGGATCCTGGACCGTGAGCACCGCGTCCGCGGACACAAAGATATATAGCCGGCCGGTGCGCTGGACGGGCCGCGCGAGACGACGCTCCGCGGCGGGATCGCGCGCGACGACGAGCACGACACCACGATCCAGACGGTGATCTCGTCTCAGGGCCTCTTCCGCCAGAGACACATCCCGCGCCTGCGCCTCCTTCCATGGAGTCAGTATGACGAGCAGCTCCGGTGCGAGATCGAAGCTCTCGCAAAGGTGTCTCGGCGGTTCCCAGAAGAGCAACCATGTCCTCGTGCTGCCTGCGCGCTCGGCGGGTTCGACGCGACGAAGGGCAAGCCCGGCACGTTGGAGCTTGTCGACGATGCCTTGCGCATCGCTGACCTCGCCGAGCATCCAGCTCTTGAAGTCTTCCGGCGCTTCCAGCTTTCCGGTTTCCATGGCGCTTCCGTCCCTCAAGGTTACCACTGGCAGCGCTCCCGGTTCAGCTGCTTTGATGCGGGCCAGAGATATCGCGGCTCTCTCTCGCCGAGGTGCTCCCTGCAGCGCAACGCGCATCGCGCGCGTGCAGGCGAAATGCGCCGACGGGGACGGTGCGCGCAGCGGACGTTCGCGAGAGGGACCGCCGTGAGCTCGGCTTGTGCCCGCGGCGTCAGCTCAGCGGCCGCGCGCCCCCTGGCGCCGCGCCTCGACGTGCCGCTCGATGAGCGCGACCGCGGCGCCCACGCCGTCCTCGCCCCGGATCGCAGCGCCGAGCTCCTCCGCGCGCCGCCGCATGCCCGCGTCGGTCGTGGCCGCCTGGATCGCGGCCGCGAGCGCCCCGGCGGTGAGGCGCGGCCGCGGCCACCCGCGGATACAGCCAGTCGTGCGGCGCGGCGTCGAGCCGGAGGATCGTCTCCGGCAGCGCCGCGTCGCCGAGCCCCGCCCAGCCCGAGAGCAGGATCGCGCGCCGGCCGCTCCGCGCGACCGCCTCGATGAGGAGCCGGGTCGTGGCGCCGGGATCGTGCGACGTCATGCCGCCGAACCCGAGGGCGATCGGCGGATCTACGGCCGACAGGAAGCGCTCGAGGGCCTCGGGCGGCCGGTAGCCCCGGCGCCACACGGTCGGCTCGATCTGGAGCCTGCCGAAGAGGAGGTTCAGCGCGCTGTCGCCGCGCGGGACCGGGGCGGCCCTCAGAGCGCCTTCCAGGACGCCTCGCCCGAGGGCAGCCTCGGCGGCTCCACGCTCAGGATGTAGTCGACGCGGCGGTTGCGCGGCTCGTTCACCTCGTCGGCGGTCGTCACGAGCGGCGCCGACTCGCCGAGGCCCTCGTAGGCGATGGGCAGCGAGAGCCCGCGGCCCTTGAACCACGCGGCGATCGCGCGGGCGCGCCGGCGCGAGAGGCCGAGGTTGTGCTCCACGCTGCCGACCGTGTCCGTGTGCCCGACGATGAACAGCGTGATCTTGCCGATCTCCCCGTGCTGCGCGAGGAGCTCCGACACCTTCTTCAGGCTCGCCTCCAGCTTGGGCACCTCGGAGGGCCGGATGACATCGGAGTTGGTCTCGAACTGGACCTCCTCGTGGGGGATGCGCATGTTCCACGGGACGATCGCGACCCCCGCCCAGTAGCCCTCGGTGTCGTGGCCGTACACCTCGATGCGCGCGACCGTCTCGTCGCTCGCGGGCGACCAGGTCACGACGAGCGGCGTGCCGGCGGCGGCCCCATCGAACGGCGTCTCCTCTTCGGCCAAGACGGCGCCCGACTGGCCGAGGACCTTGAGGCGCACCTTGGCCGCGGCGCGCGACAGCTTGACCTCGATCTTCCGGTTCTTGAGGTCCACCTTGGACCGGTCGATCGTCACCTGGAGCGCGGGCGGCCTGGCCTGGGCGCCCTCTGCGGGCGCGGGCGAGGGGCCTTCGCCTCGCGCGGCGGCGGGGGCGAGCAGGGCAACGGCGAGGAGCAGGGCCGGGGCGTGGCGCATGGGATCCTCATCTCGGACGGCGAGGGAAGGGAGAAAAAGACGAGCACGAGTATACCACCGGCAGGGCGCGCGCTCACGTCGGCGCGACGCGAGGGGGCGCCGCGCCGCGCCCGCGATCGAGCGCTCCGGCCAGCCGCGGTGTAGTGTGCCCGGGAGCGGCGAGGACCGTCCGGCGAGGGCGCCCGGCGACAGGGCTCCTGCGCTCACCAGGGTACATGGCTGTCACCATTTTTGACCTTTTCAAGATCGGTATCGGGCCGAGCAGCTCGCACACGGTCGGCCCCATGCGCGCAGCGCGTCTGTTCGCGGTGGACCTCGACGAGGCCGGGCTGCTCGGGCGCACCGCGGCGGTCAAGGCGGAGCTGTTCGGGTCGCTCGGCGCCACCGGCCGCGGGCACGGCAGCGACAGGGCGGTGATCCTCGGCCTGATGGGGGAGACGCCGGACGGGGTCGACGTGGAGCGCGCGGGCGAGATCGTCGACGGCGTGCGGACGAGCGGCCGGCTGCCCTTGCTCGCGCGGCACGAGATCGGCTTCGAGGTGAGCGCGCACCTGTCGTTCCTGCACCGGAGCCTGCCGTATCACCCGAACGGCATGCGCTTCACGGCGCTGGACGCTCAGGGCGCTCCGCTGCGCGTGCGCGTGTATTACTCGGTGGGCGGCGGCTTCGTGGTGAACGAGGCGGCGGCCAGGGGCGAGAGCCCGCTCGAGGAGGACAGGACACCGGTCCCGTACCCGTTTCACAGCGCCGCGGAGTTGCTCGCGGCGTGCGCGGCGCACGGGCTGTCGATCGGCCAGCTCATGCTGGAGAACGAGAAGGTCTTTCGCCCCGAGGCGGAGATCCGGGCGGGGTTGCTCCGGATCTGGGGCGTGATGCAGGAGTGCGTGCGGCGCGGCCTCCGGACAGAGGGCGTGTTGCCGGGGGGCCTCAAGGTGACGCGCCGCGCGCCGGCGCTCCACAGGAGGCTCATCGAGAGCCCCGAGGTGGGCCTCCGGGACCCGCTCACGGCGATGGACTGGGTGAGCCTGTACGCGCTCGCGGTGAGCGAGGAGAACGCCGCCGGCGGCCGCGTGGTGACGGCGCCGACCAACGGCGCGGCGGGCATCCTGCCGGCGGTCCTGCACTATTACCGGCGGTTCGTGCCGATCTCGACCGACGACGGCGTCGTCCGGTTCCTGCTCACGGCGGGCGCGATCGGCCTGCTCTACAAGGAGAACGCGTCGATCAGCGGCGCGGAGGTGGGGTGTCAGGGAGAGGTGGGCTCGGCGTGCTCCATGGCCGCGGGCGCGCTGGCCGAGGCGCTGGGCGGCACGCCGGCGCAGGCGGAGAACGCCGCGGAGATCGCGATGGAGCACAACCTCGGGCTCACGTGCGATCCGGTGGGCGGCCTCGTCCAGGTGCCGTGCATCGAGCGCAACGCGATGGCCGCGATCAAGGCGATCAGCGCGGCGCGGATGGCGCTGCACGGCGACGGCGCGCACTTCGTGAGCCTCGACAAGGTCATCAAGACCATGCGGGACACGGGGGCGGACATGGAGTCGAAATACAAGGAGACGGCGCGCGGCGGGCTCGCCGTGAACGTGGTCGAGGTGCCCCTCGGGGTCGGCGTCAATCTGCCGGAGTGCTAGCCCTGGGGGCGGCGCGCGACGGTGATCGATCCGGACGGGAAGATCCCACGGAGGGGGGACTCATTTCAGTCCAGTGTCTATCCGGGGCGAGCCCGGCTCGCCGGGTGTTCCAATCGCGGTAGATAGATTTCCGCGGTACCGCTGTGCGCGCGGCGACGGGCGTATGCGCAGATGAGGGTATGCCATCGCGCCAGGGTGTGATGATCCGCCTCCATGACAGACCTGCTGCGCCGCGGCGCCGCGGCGCGAAGGCTGTGCTGATTCCTGCATCGTCACCGCGCTCGGAACGCGATAGAACAGGAGGTCGCAAGGAGTCATCCAATGAAGCGAAGCGTGAAAGCACTGTTCTCCCTGTCCGTGGCCGCCCTCGTGCTCGGCGCAGGCACGCCCGCCGACGCGACGACGGCCGTCCTGCTCTCGCGCGAGGAGCTCGTGCGCCGGTCGGCGGCGGTCGCGCGCGTGACCGTCGGCCGCTCGTACACGACGGAGTCCGACGACGGAAGATCGATCGTGACCCGCACCGAGCTCACGATCACCCAGCCGCTCAAGGGGGGCCTGGCGAGCAAGAGGGGCGCGACGACGATCGTGCTCGAGCAGATCGGAGGGACCTACAAGGGCATGACACAGCGCGTGCTCGGCGACGCCAGGCTCTCGCCGGGCGAGGACGCCGTGGTGTTCCTGCGCCCGGGCGACAAGGGGCAGTGGCATTTCACCGCGCTCGCGCTGTCGATCTATCACGTGGACGCGAAGGGCCTGGCGCGGCGCAGCCTCGAGGGGCTGAACCTCGTCCGGCGGAGCGGTCGCGCGCTCGTGCCCGTCAAGGCGCCCGCCGAGGAGGTCGAGCCCGTCGAGAGCCTCATGACGGACGTGGTCCGCATCGCGGGAGGGAAGTGAGGTGAGGCGCCGCGTCGTCCTCGCCGCGCTGCTCGGCGCCGCCTCGCTCTTCACCGCGGCGCGCGACGCTGCCGCGTGGAAGCCGATCGCCCCGAGCGCCCCCCGATGGGCCGAGATGCCCGTCCGCTATTCCATCAACCGCTCGACGATCCCGCGCGGGATCGCCGGCATCGCCGTCGACCGCATCGAGGCCGGGTTCGCCGCCTGGTCGAGCCCGGGGTGCACGGCGTGGCAGGTCGAGCTCCTCGGTGACACGAGCGACATGTACAATCAAGGAGACGGCAAGAACGTGTTTCACTGGATCAGCTCGGCCTGGCCGAGCTCGCTCGGTGACGTCGACTCCGTCATCGGCGTCACGATGCCGGTATGGAACCGGAACAACGCCATCGTGGACGCGGACATGGTCTTCAACAACGTCGGCTTCTGCTGGAACGACACGGGCCGCGACGGCTGTGTCGACACACAGTCGATCGCCACGCACGAGGAGGGCCATTTCCTGGGCCTCGACCACTCCAGCGACAACGACGCGACGATGGCGCCGTTCTATGCCGGGGGCTCGTCGCAGCGCACCCTGGCCGACGACGACATCGAGGGCGTGTGCGCTCTGTATCCCATCGATGGGAGCACGGCCGCGAGCACCGGGGCCGGGGGCGGGGGCGGGGGCGACAGCGGCTGCCAGGCTTGCTTCGACGGCTCGCTCGCGGATGACTGCAGACAGCAGCTCGACGACTGCGGCGCATCCGCGGCGTGCCGGGCATTCGCCACCTGTTCCTCCGGTTGCGGCCAGGACGGCGCGTGCGCGGAGCGCTGCGCGGCGCAGTATGCCCAGGGGGCCGGCATCTATCGCCGCATCATCGAGTGCGGTTGCAACGCCTGCGCGACGGAGTGCACCGTGGAGTGCGTCGGCATCGAGACCAGCGGCAGTGGCGGCGGCGGCGACAGCGGCGCCGGTGGCGGCAACGGCGCCGGTGGAGGCGGTGACGGCGGCAGCGGCGGTGAGGGCGGCCGCGGCGGTGAGGGCGGCCGCGGCGGTAGCGGCGGAACCGGCGCGAGCGGCACATCGAGCTCGTCCGCCTCGTCGGGCAGCGGCGAGTCGACCGTGGGGGTGACGGCGAGCTCGTCGGCCGCCTCGGGCGGCGGCGCGGGCGGCGCGGGCGGCGGCGAGCCGCCGAGCGCAACGAGCGGCGGTGAGGAGTCCGGCGGGGATTCGGGGTGCTCCTGCTCGACGGGCGGCCGATCGTCCGATCTCGGAGGGCTCGCGCTCCTCGGGGTGCTCGGCGCGCTGGCCTCGCGGCGACGCCGAGGCTGAGCGCTCCGGGGGCGTGCGATTCGGCGTCGAAGGCGGCATCTGCTGCCGCCGCTGACGGCGCCGCGGCTTCTGCCCTGCGCCGCCGCACGCCCACGGACCGGGCGCCGGCGACGCGCGGGTCGGCCGGCGACCCCTGTCGTCCCGCTTGCATCGCGCCCGATCCGGATCGACCATGCGCGGCGAGCAGGGAGCGCGCCGCGGAGCCCCGCTGCGCGAGACACGCGGTATGGCGCAGATCACCTTCACACGGAACCTCGCGCGGCATGTGGCGTGCCCCGAGCTCGTGGTCGCCGGCCGGACGGTGCGTGAGGCGCTCGAGGGCTACTTCGCCCTCCACCCCCGCGTGCGCGGCTACGTGCTCGACGACCAGGGGGCGCTCCGCAAGCACGTCGTGATCTTCGTCGATGGCCAGCAGCTCAGGGATCGCGCCGGCCTGAGCGAGCCGGTGCAGGACGGCACCAGCATCCACGTCATGCAGGCGCTCTCGGGAGGATAGGAGGAGGTCATGAGCTCGTTGCTCGTCGCGACCCGCAAAGGCCTGTTCCGGATCGACCGGGGCAGCGCGGGCTGGGACATCGCCCAGGTGTCGTTCCTCGGAGACTCGGTCTCGATCGTCCTGCCCGACGCGCGCGACGGCGCCGTCTATGCCGCCCTCGGGCTCGGCCACTTCGGCGTGAAGCTGCGCCGCTCGCGCGATCGCGGCGAGACGTGGGAGGAGCTCCCGGCCCCGGCCTACCCGCAGCAGCCCGAGGGAGAGGCGGATTGCCTGCCGGACGGGAAGCCGTGGCCCTGGCAGGTCCAGCAGGTCTGGTCGCTCGAGGCGGGGCACGCGAGCCAGCCCCGCACGCTGTTTTGCGGCACCATCCCGGGAGGCCTGTTCCGCTCCGACGACAGCGGCGCTTCGTGGACGCTCGTCCGCTCGCTCTGGGATCACCCGCGGCGCAAGGAGTGGTTCGGCGGCGGCGCCGATCTGCCGGGCATCCACTCGATCTGCGTCGACCCCCTGCGCCCCGGCCGCGTCACCGTCGGCGTCTCCTGCGGCGGCGTCTGGCAGACCGACGACGACGGCGCCTCCTGGGCGGTGCGCAGCAAGGGCATGTACGCGGAGTTCATGCCCCCCGAGCGCCGGGAGGACCCCGTGATCCAGGACCCGCACCGCGTGGTCGCGTGTCCCGCGCGGCCGGATCACCTCTGGTCGCAGCACCACAACGGGGTGTTCCGCTCTACCGACGGCGCCGCGTCCTGGCAGGAGGTCCCGAGCGCGGTCCCCGCGAAGTTCGGCTTCGCCGTGGCCGTCCATCCGCGCGATCCCGGCACCGCGTGGCTCGTCCCCGCGCAGAAGGACGAGACGCGCGTCCCCGTCGACGGCAAGGTCGTGGTGTCCCGCACCCGCGACGGCGGCGAGACCTGGGAGGTGCTCCGCAACGGGCTGCCGCAGCGCAACGCCTACGACCTCACGCTCCGGCACGCGCTCGACATCGACGACAGCGGCGATCGCCTCGCCTTCGGCTCCACGACAGGCTCGCTCTGGGTCACCGAGGATCAAGGGGACTCCTGGCAGGCGATCTCCACCCATCTGCCGCCCATCTACTGCGTGCGGTTCATGGCCTGACGCGGCGCGCTCCGTCGCTTGCCAGTACCCCGGCGCGCCCGGGTCTCGTAGGATGAGGAGAGCATGCCGCGAGCCCCGGGACGACGAGGCCTCCTTTCCACGATCGCCGGGATCACCGGGGCGCACGGGCGGCCGCGGCCTGGCCGACCTCGACGCCGGGCGTGCGCGGTCTCCCGCAACCAGCTCGGCGCGGGTGACCTGGATTTCGAGGAGGGCGCTTCCCCGACGGAAAACGCTGAGCTGAGGAGATCCATGTGAGCGCGCGCATCCCCCTTCCGCCCTTTCCCAGAGGCTGGTTTCAGGTCGCCTCGTCGGAGGAGCTGACCCCGGGCGCCGTGGTCCCGCTCCGCGCCTTCGGGCGCGATCTCGTGATGTTCCGGATGCAGGACGGAGCGGTCCGGATCCTCGACGCGTATTGCCCGCACATGGGCGCCCACCTCGGGGTCGGGGGCCGGGTCGAGCAGGACGGGATCCGGTGTCCCTTTCATGGATGGGTGATCTCCGGCGAGGGGGCGTGCGTGCGGATCCCCTATGCAGATACGATTCCTCCCAAGGCGAAGATCCGCTCCTGGGAAGCGCGTGAGCGCGACGGGCTGATCCTGGTCCACCACGCGCCCGGGGGCGAGCCGCCGTCGTTCGAGGTCCCGCCGCTGGCCGAGGCCCGCTCGGCGGCGTGGTCGTTTCACATGAGCCGGCGCTGGCGGATCCGGTCCCACGTCCAGGAGGCGCTCGAGAACATCGTGGATCCTGCGCACCTCGTCGCGGTGCACGGCATCCTGGAGTGGCCTCGGACCGAGGTCGAGGTCGACGGCCATGTCATCCGCGCCCGGTCGACGGTGAGGCAGAACGGCCCTGGCGGCCGGGGGGTCGACGGCGTGATCACGTGGGAAGGTCACGGCATGGGCTACGGGACCATCCGCTTCACGGGCATCGCAGAGGTCCTGTTCGTGAACGCGGTCACCCCGATCGACGAGGAGCTCATCGACGTCCGCGTCGCCTTCTGGCTCCCGAGCGACGGCTCGCAGCGGCTGGGGCAGGCCCTGGCCGCGGAGATTTGCCGGCAGATCGAGGAGGATATCCCGATCTGGGAGAACAAGATCTATCGCCCTCAGCCCGTCCTGTCCGCCGGGGAAAAAGGGATCATGACGCTCCGCAAGTGGAGCAGCCAGTTCCTCTGACCCGGGGATCAGATCAGGTCGCCCTGCGCCTCGTGGACGACCGATCGTGCCGCCGCGATGGACCGAGGAAACGGCGGAGCGGCGTCGGCAGCAGTGGCTTGTTGATCTTCTTGGTCGTCATCGGTCGACCTGCTCTTTCTGAGCGGTGACCAGCCGGGTCAGCGATTCCATCTCAAGCTCGGGGAAGGGCTGACGATACCTCTCGCTGAACTGTGACGCCGGCAAGCACGTCTGGAGTCGTCGAAGTGCGCGCCAGAACGCCAGGACGATCGCGGTCGCCGCTCCGTGGAACTCCAGGGCTGGCGCCGGTGTCAGCGTCCGAGATCGATCGCGGAACATGCGGAGGCTCAGGACGGACACCGTAGGTCCCTCCGGCACAATCGTCAGCTCGAGCTCCGCTGGCTCCAAGAGGAACGTGACGAGGCGCGACGGTCTACCGCCCAGCGCGTCGCAGAGGGCAGAGCAGAGATCCGGCAACGTCGGGTAGATGTGCGAGAAGTTCTCGTGGACGCACTGCTCCGCGGTTCGAATCTCTACCGCGAGCCAACCCGCAGAAGGCTCACCGAACGCGACATCAAGCCTCGGTTGCTTGTTCATCGGAGCCTTGGCGTGTGATCGCGCATAACCTGGACGGTTCGCTGCGAGGACCGCGTGGCCGAGGTCGTAGACGCCAAGCACGAAGAGCGGGTCCACGAGACAGCCCTGGGCCGCGGGCGGGTCCAACGAGGTGCCGCGGGCGAGATCGATGACCTGGAATGCGTCCTCATTGCGATCACGGCCTGGTCCCCGCTCGGAGCGGGCCGCGACCGAGCTCGAGATGTCGGCGGCGCGGGTCCGATGGATCACGGGCGAGATGATAGCCCAGCGCGCCGAAATGAACGCGACGAATCGAGGCGGCGGTGCGCGCAGAGCGCGCGCTCACCTACCACAGCAGCGACGCCTCGTGGGGGGCGCTCGCAGATCCGTCGCGCGCTGGACGCCGACCGCAGGCTGTGGACGCAGTACCCCGATTGAGGCGACGCCGCGCCGCTGGACGATGCCCGCGGGATACGGCTAGCTTCAGCCCATGAACCTCACCGACGTCATGCGAGAGCTCGCCGCGCTGGGCAACGAGAAGATGCGCGAGGTCAACGCCCGCGCCGGAGACGCCCACGGCGTGAACCTCACCCAGCTCCGCGCGCTCGCGAAGAAGCTGAAGACGGACCACGCCCTGGCCGGCGAGCTGTGGCGCACCGGGGACCCCGACGCCCGCCTCCTGGCGACGCTCGTGTTCAAACCGAAGGTCTTCTCGGCGGACGAGCTGGACGCGATGGTCCGGGAGATCGGCTACCCCAAGCTGCTCGATTGGTTCATCGTCAACGTGGTGAAGGCGTCGCGCCACGTCGAGGAGCTGCGTGTCCGCTGGAAGGACTCCGCGAGCGCGCTGGTCGGGCGCGCTGGCTGGAGCCTGACCACGGACCGCGTCGTGAAGCGCCCTGCCGGCCTCGATCTCCCTGCGCTGCTCGACCAGATCGAGGCGGAGATGAAGACGGCGCCGGGCCCGAAGCAGTGGTCGATGAACCACTGCCTCGCCGAGATCGGCATCCGCAACCCCGGGTTGCGCGCCCGCGCGATGGCCATCGGCGAGCGGCTCGAGGTGCTCAAGGACTACCCGGCATCGCCGGGCTGCACGCCGCCGTTCGCGCCGGTCTGGATCGCGGAGATGGTGCGGCGGCAAGAGGCCGAGAAGACGCGGGGCGGGTGAGGGGGCGGCTCGCCCCGCTCCAGACGTCGCCGGGGCGCAGCTCCGACTTGCCCGGGCCGAGAACGGCGGCGAGGAGTAACAACGCCGCGCAGCTCACCATCTTCCGCGTGCTCGATCCCTGTGCGGCTGGCGAAGTGTCCCCGAGCCCCGGCGACGTCAAGGGGCTCGCCTCCCGGCGTCCCGCGCCATTCCGCCCGCGCAACGACTTTTCGGTCTGCCGTGGCAGCCCGTCGGCCGTCCTGCGCCGCCCCGGTGGGTCTCCTGCGCAGCCCCGGCGTCGTCTCACGCGCCCTTTGGGGTCGCTGCGCAGCCCTTTCCTCTCCCGCGCACCCGTCGCCCGCTGCGGTGC
Source organism: Sorangium sp. So ce1036 (assembly GCF_051369805.1). Lineage (NCBI taxonomy): Bacteria > Pseudomonadati > Myxococcota > Polyangiales > Polyangiaceae > Sorangium > Sorangium sp. So ce1036. The sequence continues at coordinate 7,532,203 of NZ_JBBMOX010000001.1, read as the reverse complement.
CCGCAGCGCCGGGCACGCCGCTCCCCTCGATGCCGCGGCACACCGCCTCTCTCACCCTTCGGCCCCGGCGCCTCCCTCGCGACATGATACCCGTCCAACGCTGTCATTCACACGCGTCCGGAGGACGCCGGGGGCAATGCCTTGTTGGGCAGATGGCTGTCATTCCGGAGCTCGCTCACGCTCGGCGCTTCCACTCGCGAGGATGCCGGCGGCCGTGAATCACTCCAATGACGACGATGGCGTCGGGCAGAATCCGGTAGAAGACCGCATACGGGAAACGTTCGACGAGTACGCGCCGGATGTCTCGGTACAGCGGCGGGGACGCGAGCGGTGCGCTCCGAATGCGCTTGATGGAGTCATCCAGCTCTCTTCGGAAGACGGCGCCAAGCCCAGACCGCTGCTCCTCGTACCAGCGGAAAGTCTCCAGGGCTTCGGCGCGAGCTTCGGCGAGGAAGACAACGCGGCTCACGACTCGCTGGTGGTCATCTCGGCACGGACGTCCTCCCAGGGGACACCGATGGGGCCTTCGCGATCGAGGCGCTCCAGGCGGCGGTCGAGCTCAGCGCGAAGCTCGGAGCTCAGGGGAAGGTCGTCCGAAGAGAGGCTTCGCCAGAGGTCATCGATCAGATCGAGCTTCTCCTCGGCGGTGAGCTTGGAGAGGTCGAGCGCGGGCTTGCCCATGGCCGGATCCTGCACCAGCAGGGCCGGCGATGCCAGCACACGCGAGCCTGGGCGGGCGTCGACGGCCCCCGCCGCCTGCCGGCGTGGCGCGGGCCCCCTGAGGACTCCGGGGGCCGGCCGCCGCTGCGGCCCACCGGTGTGCCCTGGCGAGCGGCTCACCTCGCGTGCTCGGGGGGATGGGGCCTCGAACCTGGCCGGGCCCGTGCAGCATCGACGGCGCTGGCCGAAAGCATCGTCGACCGTGGTCGACGGGCCCGCCCTGCAGGGAAAGGTGTCGTTGACCAGACGGAACGACGCGCCGCAGTGTGGACGTATCAGGCCTTCTGGTTTCGCAAGACCTGCCCGGCTTTCTGCCCAACGGCCGGCCGATGAGCTGCGGGCGCCCGTCGAATCCATCCGCTGGTTGAGCGGCTTTGCGACGGGATCACGGGGGCGCCGCCCGGAGTCTGGCGTGCGCTCTCTGCTGAAGCTCGCTGAGCTGATGGTCCGGGTCGCTCCGAAGAGCGATGAGTCGCTCGAGTGCCACGCTCAGTGCTTCGAGGATGCAGCGATCGGATTCCGAGAGGGGTTCGCTTTCGGCGAGCGTATAGTCCAGGTCGAGGGACGAAAAGTCGTCGACAACTGTCTGGTACAGTCCAACAGCGTAGTCAACCTGCTGAATCGCCTCGCGATGGCGGGCGTTTCGAACAGCTCGAGGAAAGATCTCCTCTGGGTAATGACCCATCACTTGGCACGCCATCCCGGCCGCGAGGCGGCTCGCGAGCTCCTGCCTAGAGCGACAAACGGGTTGAAACCCCCTGAAAAGTGCAGAAATTCGAACCGCCAAGGCGCCAAGGAGAGAATCGATTCTTGGCGTCCTTGGCGCCTTGGCGGTTGATCTCTCGCTTGTTCAACGTGATCGGTGCTCTAGCGGCCTCGCTGCGACCTGCCAGCGCCTCGGTGAGGGCGTCGCAGGCAAGCGTGAGCGCCCGGCCGTCCGACCAAACCGCTCCGGAAACAGGGTTGCGCGGGTAGCCGTTCGCGAGGTCGCGGAGTTGCTCCAGTTGCTTCAGCAGGAAGCTCAGCGCCTCGTCCGCTGAGGCCGCGCGCTGGCGTGGCTCACGCTCCGCATCGAGCTGGCTGACAAGCGCCATCGCTCGTTCAGGATCCAGACGCATCGATGCTGAGCCTACCAGACTCGCCTGGGAGAAGGAATGGCCATCGGCGAGCGGCTCGAGGTGCTCAAGGACGACCCGGCATCGCCGGGCTGCACGCCGCCGTTCGCGCCGGTTTGGATCGCGGAGATCTCGTTAGGCCGCCCGCTTGAGAGCACTTCGCAGCCGCCGCAAGTGACGAGCTACCGCAGGCCAATGCCATGTGGACGGAGCTTCCATGTCTGGATAGGTTGCCGACCATGCGCGTGCGCGCTTCTCCGAGTTGGCTGAAATGGACGACTCTGGTCCTTCGGCTGGCGACAGCTTCAAGTACACCCAAATCAAGCCCCAGCCCTGCGCCTCATACCGATGCGTGTGTCCGTCGCACTCCTTGGGATCCAGGCTTATGCGAGCTCGAGTGAGCTTTCCTGCCATGTCCGGGTACAGGACTGCGAGGTGGATATAGCCGTCCGAGCTGCGTTTGGAGCGCGCGTGAGCGCAAATTTCTTGTGCGGATTGAAACTGAATCAGCGCTCGATCGAAGCCTGAATAAGCCTCTGCGACGGCAGCGGGGCGTTCTTTGAAGATGGCATCGGCGATCGCTTCGACCGTCGCATCAGATGCAGGTGTATCCATGGCGGCCTAACGTCTGAATTGAGCCGACCTGCGAATCAGGTTCGGCTTGAATGCAGCGCTCTACATGCATACCACCCAGCCCTGCGCCGGGCGCTTGCAAGAGACGCTCGACCGGCTGAAGGTCGATGGGTCGCGCGAGCCTCCAGCGATGCTCCGGCTCGCCGACGTGGTGCGGCCGCGCGGTCCAGCGTACGTGGAGCGCCATGACACCTCCATGATGCCGAGTCATATGCGCGCAGTAAAGGCCGTTCTGCGCTGCCGCACGCCGACCATGGGCGACCCTGTGGCGGCGTGCCCGCAGCGCGGGGGTACGCGGCGTCCCCGTGGCAGCGAGCCGCTCGGCCCTGCCCCGCGCGCCGCGCCGCCGGGTAAGATCGGCGAGGTGCCCCGGCCGCCTGAACGCGCCCCCAGCCCGCCCCTCTCCGGGGTCGGCATCGGCTTCCGCCCCGAGCTCGCCGCCGACCTCCTGTCCGCGCCCGGCGCGGTGGACTTCGTCGAGATCGTGGCCGAGGCGTGCTTCTCGAGCCAGGCCGCGCGGCGCGAGGCGTCCGCCATCGCGCGCATCTGGCCGGTGGTGCCCCACGGCGTGAAGCTCTCGCTCGGCAGCGCCGCGGGGATCGACCCGGAGCGAGCCCGCCGGCTCGGCGCGCTCTGCCGGGAGCTCGCGGCGCCCGTCGTGAGCGAGCACGTCGCCTTCGTGCGCGGCGGCGACCGGGAGATCGGGCACCTCACGGCGCTGCCGTACACGGTCGAGGCGGCCCGCGTCGTCGCGCGGAACGTCGCCGCGGCCCGGAAGGCGCTCCCGGATATCCCCCTCCTGCTCGAGAACGCGGCGTGCACGCTCCGCTTCCCGGAAAGCGCCCTCGACGAGGGGAGCTTCTACGCCGAGATCGTCGCCCAGACCGGCTGCGATCTGCTGCTCGACGTCGGCAATCTCTACGCGAACGCCGTCAACGCCGGCGTCGACCCGGTGGCGCTCGCGCGATCGTATCCGCTCGAGCGGGTGGCGATGATCCACATCGCCGGCGGCGTCCGCGAGCACGGCTTCTACTTCGACACGCACGCCCACCCCGTCCCCGAGCCGGTCTTCGCCCTGCTCGCCACGGTCCTCGACCGCGCCGGGCCGGTCCCGATCCTCCTCGAGCGCGACGGCGACTTCCCGCCCTTCGCCGCGCTCGCGGCCGAGATCGCGACCGCCCGGGAGATCGCCCGCGCGGCCCCGCCCCGCCCCCCGCCGAGCGCCCCCCGCGCGTTGCCGCAGGAGAGCTCCGCGGCGTCACCCGACGCGCCCGCGCCGGCGCTCGCCGCGGCCCAGGCCCACGTGGCCGCGCTGCTCACCGCCCCGCCGCCGCCGTCGCCCGACGCCGCGCGGCCGTTCGACGTCGAGGACGTCGCCCGGTCGCGCGCGATCCTCCAGCGCAAGCGCGTCGACGACGCGCTGCCGCTCCTGCCGCGGCTCTCGTCGCACCGCGACGCGGCCGCGCGCCTCGGGGCCAGGTGTGTCGAGGCGTGGCCGCGCGCCCCGCGCCTGACGGCGGTCGCCGACGCGATGCGGATCGCCGAGGCCGCGCAGGCCGACGCCCGGCTCGCGCCCGAGGCGATCGTCGATCGCCTGCTGCTCCGCGCCCGGTTCGTCGGCCCCGCGGGCGACGGGGGCGTGCGGCCCAGGCTCCTGCCGTTCGTTCGCCGGGAGCGGTTGCCCGGAGGTCGGGTAGTCTGGGCGCTGAAGGGGATCGGGTCGGGCGCCGATGTCCGGCTGCTCGAGACACGAGGGTAGCGCATGAACGACGGATCCATCGCCGCGGGGAGCGCCGTGTCCCGGTTGCCGGCAGGGGTGCAGGCGCGGCTCGCCGAGCTCAAGGGGAGCCTGGAGCGGACGCTCGGGGACGATCTCGAGGGCCTGCTCGTGTACGGGAGCGCGGCGCGCGGCGGCTACCGCGACGGCCAGAGCGACGTCGACGTGGTGGTGGTGCTCAGGGACGCCTCCCGGGAGCGGCTCGACGCGATCGCGAACGCGCTGAAGCTCGCGCGCTACGCGGCCCGGATCGAGGCGATGATCCTCACCGCCGACGAGATCCCGAGGGCGGCGGACGTGTTCCCGCTGCTCTACGACGACATCCGCCGCTGCCACGTGCTCCTCTCCGGGCGCGACCCGTTCTCGGCGCTGGTCATCGACGAGAAGAACCGCCGCCTCCGCGTCGAGCAGGAGCTCCGTGAGGCGCAGATCCGGCTCCGGCGCGCGGTGGTGGACGCGATGGGCGCGGACGAGGCGCTCCGGGGCGCCGTCGTCCGCAAGCTGAAGCAGCTCCGGGGCCCGCTGCACGCGCTGCTCGGCCTGCACGGGATCGCGTGCGACGACGATCTCGGCGCCGTGCTCGCGGAGGCGGGCAGGCTCCTCGGCGTCGACGTCGCCCCGCTCAAGCGGGCCCACGAGGCGCCCGGCGCGGCCCACGCGGCGCTCACGGCGCTGCTCGCGCGCGCGGTCCACGACGTCGATCGGCTGGACGAGCGGGAGGGCGCGCGATGATCCACGAGCTCGTCGACTTCTTCCCGTTCAACATGGAGTCGGGGCCGGCGTTCCTGGCCTTCTACCTGGCGCTCTCGGCCTCGGGCCTGCTCGCGGCGCACTGGGCGCGCCGCGCCCTCGGCGCCCTGCTCGATCGATCCGGAGCCCCGCGCGGCGCGGGGGCCGCGGTCGCGGCGACGGCGGGCGCGCCCTACCGCATGCCGGTGCAGGCGCCGCCGCGGCAGCGGCTCGCGGCGGGCTGGGTCCCCCAGCCGGACGAGTACTGGGCGATCGCGTACCTGCGGGACGAGAAGCGGGGCGTCGCCGCCACCCTGATCGCCGTCGCGATGGCCGCGGGCTGGCTCGTCCCCGCGGACGGCGCGCCGCAGTCCTTCCAGCTCGTCGCCGGCCCGCCGCCGCGGGACAGGGTGCTCGCGGCGTTCCTCGGCGCGCTCGCCGCGATGCGCTCGAGCAGCCCGCCGGGCGCGGCGCTCTCGATGGAGCAGGTGCGCGCCGCCGGCGACCAGGTCGCGGCGGCCCACGAGGAGGAGCTCCGCGACGAGCTCGCCGCCGCCGGCATGCTCCGCCCGCGGAGCACCGTGGGGGCCCTCTCCGCCGTGGTCTGGGTCGTGGGGCTCGGCCTGCTCGGGGTCGGGCTCATCCGCGTGCTCCGCGCGCAGGAGCTCAACAGGCCCCACACGTTCCTGGTGCTGGAGATGATCGCGCTCCTCTTCGCCACGTGGATCGTCGCGATGCGCACGAGCAAGTACGGCGCCGCGCGGTCGGCGTATCTCCGGTGGCTCGACGACGCGACGGTCTCGCTCCGCGCCGACGTCACGAGCGGGCGCCGCCGGGACGCGGCGGACATCGGCATGATGGTGGCGGTCGCGGGGTTCGCGGGCCTCGCCTCGGTCCCGCTCTTCGCGCCGATGGCGTACGCGATGATCCCGCCCGTGATCGTGTCGTCGGGCGGCTCCTCGTCCGGCGGGTCGAGCTGGAGCTCCTCGAGCTGCAGCGCATCGAGCTGCAGCGCGTCGAGCTGCGGCGGGGGCGGCGGTTGCGGCGGGGGTGGCGGCTGCGGCGGTGGTGGTGGCTGCGGCGGGTGACGCTCGCTTCGAGGTGCTCGACGCCCTCGGCCTCTGCCGGCTCACCCGGCGCACCGGCGATCTCGACGGCGCGGTGCCGCTCCGGGTGGCCCAGGCGTGCGCGCCGCTCCTCGAGGGCAACGCGTTCGGGCTGCAGATCACGCTGGCGCGGCCGATCGAGATCCAGCGGCGCCTCGGGTCGCTCCACGCCGAGCCCGTCGGCGAGCACCGCGAGGCGCTCCTGCGGGCCCACCGCGCCGCGCTGCCCAGGCTGATCTCGCAGGGGTTCCTCGCGCCGGAGGGCGCGTGGCACCGCGCGCTGCGCGGAGGGCTCGCCTGGGCGTGCCGCGCGGGGCTCGGGCGACCTCGCCTGCGGCTGTGGACGGGGCTCCTGGTGCGGCCGGACCCGGGCCTCTGGCTGCGGGTGGCCGGCGCGGCCAACCGCCGGAACGTGCTGATGGAGGTGAGCGAGGCGTTCCTCGCCGACGACCGCGCGTTCGTCCCGCTGGTGCTCGAGCTGCGGATCCGCGACGACGCGCCGCGGCCCCTCCGGATCGAGGGCGAGATCGGCTGCGTCGCGCCGGTGTGCCCCGACGTGCAGATCGAGCGGTGCTCGCTCGCGGAAGCCCCCGAGGTCGGGCGGGCGCACGCCGCGTTCTATGACGCGCGGTACTTCGCGGAGAAGAAGACGGGCGAGGTGACGCGCAAGTACCGGCGCCTCGTGGGCAAGGCGGGCGAAGGGAGCGGCGAGAGAGCGGGCGAGGGGAGCGGGGAGAGCGCGGGCGAGGGGAGCGGCGAGAGAGCGGGCGAGGGGAGCGGGGAGAGCGCGGGCGAGGGGAGCGGGGAGCGCGCGGGCGAGGGGAGCGGCGGACCCGCGCGCGTGCGGCTGGTCGTGGCTGGGCCGGCGGCGCCCGAGATCGCCGAGATCACCGAGGTCACGACCGCGGCCGGGCCGGAGCCGGTCCCCTTTCGCGGGGGGGCTCGGCGGCTCGCGTCCATCGTGGTGAGGAACGCCGTGCCGTTCCGCGCGACGTTCGACGGGCACACGCTCGCCGTCGCGCCCGAGGCGCCGCGCCTCGGCGAGGGGGCGGCCGCGGTGGAGCGCGCCTTCGCCCGGGCCTTCGGCGAGGGATTCCTCGCCGCGAACCGCGGGGCGCTCTGGTACCTGACGAAGTACTTCACGCCCCATCCGCCGGGCGAGCCGCACTTCTTCGTGAAGCCGTGGGCGTTCACCCGGACGCCGTCGGGCTGGTCGAGCCTGCTCGATGGTGTCCACGGCGACGGCTACGACGTGATGCGCGGGGTGGTCGCGACCGACGTCTTCTTCGCCACCCCGGCCGTGTTCCACGTGCGCCGGATCGGCGCGCCGATCGAGGTGCCCGAGGGCGCGCCGCTGCTGCGCGTCCTGCCCATCCCGCGCGCCCTGCTCCGCGCCGGCTTCCGGGAGGCGCGCTTCCCGGATGAGCGGGCGGGCTCGGGGCCGTCATGACGGAGCCGTGGATCTGGCCCGGGCCCTCGCGCGGCCCGGCGAGGCTCCTCGACGAGCTCGCGGCGCGCGGCTTCTCGGTCCTCCGCGGCGACGCGTCCTCCATGCTGTCCCCCGAGGAGGCGGCGCGGGCGCCGTGGAGCTTCGCCGAGCGGCTCCTCGGGGAGAGGCCGCTCCTGGTCGAGCGGCAGCCGATCAAGGCCGTGCCCGGGGGCAGGTCGTTCGCCGCGAGCGCGGTGGCGGCGCCGCTCCACACCGACAGCCAGTGCTTCGCGGGCGCGCCGCCGGCGGTGCAGATCCTGGCCTGCATCCGCCCCGCCGAGCGCGGCGGCGGCTGCCTGTTGCTCGACACGTGGCCGCTGCTCGCGGCGATCGAGCGCGCCGACCCCGAGCTCTTCCGCGCGCTCTTCACGGTGTACAGGCGCATCCCCTTCGTCTTCGGCGACGTCTTCGGCCCCACGATGGCGCTCCGCGACGGCGCCCTGGCGTTCACGCACGCGCCCGTGGCGCCGCCGGGGGATGCGGTCGCCGCGCGGCTCGCGCGGTTCATCGACGCCTCGCGGCCGATCGAGCTCTCGCTCGGCCCGTCCGACCTCCTGGTCGTCGACAACCGCCGCATGCTCCACGGGCGGCGGGCGTTCGAGGGGGGCCCGCGCGAGCTCGTGCGCCTGCTCGTCTGGATGGGGACGACGCTCCCGTCGCCCCGCGCATACCACGCGCTCGCGGCCGAAATCGCCGGGGCCGCCTCGCGCCGCATGGCCGCCGCACCGGAGGCGACGCGGCGGCGGCTCGGCCTCGGCGCGCCGCCGCCGCCCGAGGCCCGCCGCCGCCTCGGGCTGGTCCTGGAGATGCTGCGCGGCGTTCCCCCAGGCGTCCTCGCGGCCCGCGAGCGCATCCCCGAGCCGCAGCTCTACCGCCTCCGCGACGCGGCGCTCGCCGCCGCCGAGGCGGCGCTCGCGGGCGGCGTGGAGGGCGCGGAGGACGGCGCGCTCGTCGAGGCGATCGCGCGGATGGACCGGGGGTGAGCGGCGAGCGGGGACGAGCGGCGCCTGCGCTCGCCGACGCCCTGGGGCTGCGCGAGGAAGAGCCCGTCGAGCGGGCGGAGGCCGCGCGGAAAGCGCTGTGCATGTCCGCCCGGCTCATGCGAGCACCCGCCGCGCTGGCCCGGGCCGGTGGCCGTGTGTAGCATCGCGCCTCATGAGGATCGCGTCGTTCTGGGCGAAGGGCTACCGCAGCCTCCGGGATGTCCGCCTCGACGATCTCGGCCCGTTCAACGTCTTCTACGGCCCGAACGGGAGCGGCAAGTCCAACCTCCTAGAGGGAGTGAAGGCGCTGTTTCGGCTCGCCGCAGCCATGGCGGAGACGGAGCTCCTCTCGAGCCATGAGGCGGCCGGGAGGGCAATCGCCGCGGGGCTCATTGGCAGACGGGACCTCTGCGCCCGCGAGGCCTCGCGGCGTATCGCGCTGGGCGCTCGGATCACAGCGCTGCGATCCGAGTCGTTGACGCCGACCGGGCCGCTCCCCGCGGCGGACATCGTCCTCGAGGTCACCCTCGACTGGACTCTCGAGCACGAACCGAACCTCTCCTTCTCGGTCCTCGAATCAGGGGGAGAAAACCTTCGGCATCTCTGGTCGCCGCCCGAGCCGCCGCCCGGACATGGACAGGCGCACGGTCATCAGCTGAACCGGCGCGACCAGCTTCGGGCTCTGCTGATCGAGCTCTCGACCCGCGCGTACACGCTCGTGAGCGCGGACCGCCAGCCCCAGTACGAAAAGACAGCCTCTCCACCCGCCGCGGAGGACATCATCCCATGGCATCTCCGCGCCGGCCGCCTCAAAAGCGCGCTGCTCGCTGCCCAGCCAAGCCCGAACCACGAGGTCCGCCGCAAGCTCGACGCGTTCCGCGCCCTGCTCGCGGGCGAGCCGCTTCAACGTCCCCCCTTCGCCCCGGTTCAGGATCCGCGCACCGGCGAGATCGACCTGCGCGAGCTCCTTCCGGAGCCCAATCCCGAAGGCCGCGATGTTTCCATCGATCTCGCCGGCCTCGGCATTGCTCAGATCTATTCGATCTTGGCGCAAGCCATGCTCCTCCGCGCCCGCGCCGTCGGCATCGAGGAGCCGGAGGCTCACCTCCACGCCCCGACGAGCGGTCGGGCCCTGCGCCAGCTGCTCGTCCGCCTCGTCGAGGAGCAGCACATCGAACAGCTCTTCATAGCGACCCACTCCAACCTGTTCGACCTCGATCCCTCCGGGTATTACGACGTCTCGCTCGAGGGCGGCTGCACGGTGGTGGAGCGCGCGGATCTCCCGCGCATCGACCGCGAGCACCTCTATGAGCCAGGCCCGGCGAAGCGCGCGCTGGAGCATCTGCTCCAGTACGCGCCGGAAGACGAGATCATCTTCCGGCGTCCCGATGGCGCGGGCGTCACGGCCAGCGAAATGCTGCGGCTGCTTCAAGAGGACGATGCGGTCGCCCTGCACTTCCTGCAGGACATCCACGGCGCCGCCGTGCGCATGGTCAAGGTCCAGGCGAAGAAGCGTCAGGCGGGCTGATGGCGCGCTTTCTGGTCTTCGCGGCCTGGACTCCTGAGGACGCCGCGCTGTGGAACAGCCGCTGGATGGCCGAGCAGACCATCCGCCTGGCCGCAGGGGCCGAAGCCGTCGCCGTGCAGGGCGGCGCCGCTGTCCGCAGGACGCTGGAGTTGGCGCTGGAGGACGGCGCGCTCGATGGCCTGGCGCTCTTCGGCCATGGGCTGCCCCACGCCGTCATGGGTTCGGACGGGGGCGAGGCGCTGGAACGTTGCCAACGCGGCGTGCGTCGGCCCCCGCTGGGCACACGCCATGGCATGCAACACCGGCGCCTCACTCGTGCCCTCTTGCGCCGTGCAACCGGGCCTCTTCGTCGGATATGACGTGCGGCTCATCGTCGACTGGACCGTCGAGGATCTCCCCGGAGCGCTCCGGGATCTGCTCGCCCGGCTCGTGGCAGCCACCACGCTCGGGCTGCTCGCGGGCGTGCGGGCGCGGATCGACCTCCAGCGCCGCGCTGAAGCAGCGGCGGACGATCTCACCGCGTGGATCGTCGAGAACACCGAGGAGGGATACCTGGGCGTCCTCGTCCTCGCCCAGCAGCTCGTTCAACGCATGGTCGTGAGCCGCTGAGCGCGCGTGTCGCCAGCAGCGGCGTGGTGGCTCGAGGAAGAGCTCGCGCGGCGCCAGCGGACACTCGAACCCCGAGGACCCGGTGTCGGGCCCGGTGGCGCCGAGGATGTCCTTCGCGCAGCGCCGCCGTCGTCTCGCGGGCGCAGAAGGTCGCGCGGACGAGGGAGCACGCTGTCGCCGGGCGTAGCCCGACGCGCGGCGCGCGACGTCACGCCGCGCCGGGCGAGCTCGCGCGCTCGATCGGCGACGCGCTGGCGCGCGGGGCGCGCTTCTCGCTCGCGAAGGCCTTCTCCACGAGGTAGTCGCCCGGCTCGCCGCTGTTGCCCTCCTCGAAGCCGCGCGACTCCAGGAGCGCGGCGGTGTCGGCGAGCATCTCCGAGCTGCCGCAGAGCATCAGCCGGTCGTGCGCGGGGTCGAGCGTGGGCAGCGCCAGATCGGCGAAGATGCGGCCGGACTCGATGAGCGCGGTGATCCGGCCCTCGGTCTTGAACGCCTCGCGGGTGACGGACGGGTAGTAGCGGAGCTTGGGCCGCACGATGTCGCCGAGCAGCTCGTCCGCCAGGAGGTCGTGCTCGATGTAGCGCGCGTACGCGAGGTCCTGCACGCGGCGGCACGTGTGCGTGATGACCACGCGCTCGAAGCGCTCGTACGTCTCGGGGTCCTTGATGACGCTGAGGAACGGCGCCAGGCCGGTCCCGGTCGCCAGGAGCCACAGGGTGCGCCCCGGCCGCAGGTTGCCGATCGTGAGCGTGCCCGTCGCGCGCTTGCCGACGAGGATCGTCTCGCCGACGGTGATGTGCTGCAGGCGCGAGGTCAGCGGGCCGTTCGGCACCTTGATCGAGAAGAACTCGAGCGCCTCCTCGTGGTTCGCGCTCGCGAGCGAGTACGCGCGGACGAGCGGCTTGCCCGCGACCTCGAGCCCCATCATGCAGAACTGCCCGTTCGCGAAGCGGAAGCTCGGCGAGCGGGTGGTCTTGAGCGTGAAGAGCTTGTCCGTCCAGTGATGGACCTCGAGCACCGTCTCTTCTGTGTAGCCGGGTACCATGTCGTCGTTCATCCTTGTCGGTGCGAGACCATCGCGGCGTGGAGGTTCGAGGGACGCGCGCTCCCCGATCGCGACAGCGGGGCGGCGCCGCGGCGCGCGCGACCGAGGCGTCGAGAGCGGCGCCGCGTCGCCCGCGAGCGCGGCGCTCTCGATCGCCGAGCGCGCTGAGGTTCACCGCGAGGTCGTCTTCCATGAGTTCGCCATTTCACGTAGCATTTGTGCAAATGATAATCAAGATCAATATCGGTCCATGACGTACTCGCTGCGCGCGTCGAGCGCAGCGCGAGGCGCGTCGCCTCGTCCAGGTCCGCTGGCCTGCGGGCGCGCCACGCCGCCACGACCGTGGGCTCGTGATGTGGAGGTTGAACCCGGGGCGGCGCGCGTGGGCGGCGCTCGCCGCCGCCGGGGCGGCGCTCGCGGGCGGCGCGGAGGGCGCGGAGGGCGCGGAGGACGCGGAGGGCGCGGAGGACGCGGAGGGCGCGGAGGGCGCGGAGGACGCGGAGGACGCGGCCGCGGCGGACGACGGGGCGCTGGCGGAGGCGATCGCGCGGATGGGCCAGGGGTGAGCTGGTTTCGCGCGTCAGAGGATCGTCACCCCCCCGCCGTCACGTTCACGGGGAACGAGCGCAGGCCCAGGGGAACAGGGCAAGGGTCGGCGTCCGCGCGCGCATGCCACCCGTCAGCATGCCAGTATGCGCGGCCCGCCCTCGTCACTGCGCGACGCAGTTCTCCTTCATCACTTCCCAGACCGCGTCGCCGGTGGCGATGCTGCCGGCAGAGGTGGGGTGGATCCCGTCTTGCGTATACTCGTTGTGTCCGTTCCAGACCGGACGAAGGTCTAGCCAGTAACACTTCGGCGACGTGAGCCCGTCACACAGGGCCTTCATCTTCGGTCGGAGCGTGTCGAGGCAGGACTTGAGCGATGCGAACTGGTTTCCGATGGGGTCTGGATAGAAGAAGTAGACCACCTTCTCGACGTTGTCCTCGGCCATGGTCTCGAACAGCGACTCCGCCGCCGCGAGGGCTCCGTCGCCGTCCCCTCTCAGCAGGCAGTCATTCCCGCCCCCATCCATCAGCACGTACTTGATCATGCCGTTCTCCGCGGCTTTGCGGTACTGGCTGGGGATCTGGTCGTTGGCCAGCGTCGTGCCGCTGACCGAGTTGTCGATGTAGTGCTCGTTCTCGGCGAGGGAGCCGTTGGCCTTGGCCTGCTTTTCGATCTGTTGCGTGATGCCGTGCGTCGCGGCGATGAACGATTCGCCGATGACCGCGACCTGGTTTCCCCTGGTCTGGCCCGTGACGCACTCGCCCGAGCCCCCGCCTGTGCCGCCCGTCTCTCCGCCGCCGGCCGTGCTGCTGGCCTGCCCGGTGCTTGCGCCGCCGCTGCCCGAGGTGCCCTCGGCTGTTGAGCCGCCGGCCTGCCCGGTGCTTGCGCCACCGCTGCCCGAGGTGCCCTCGGCCGCTGAGCCGCCGGTACCGCCAGGGCCCGTGCCGCCCGTGCCGCCCGTGCCGCTCGTGCCGCCCGTGCCGCTCGTCGTCGTGGCCTCCGCGCCGCTGGTAGCCCCGTCGGAGGTGCCTCCGCTGGTCGAGGGCGTACCATCGTCATTCGCCTCACCGCAGGCCCAAATGCCAATGCTCAGGAGACCGAGGACGATCCAATTCGTAACGCAGCAACGTGTTGACCGCATATTATTTCTCCAGTATCCGCTTGGCGCCGAGGTCTCAGGGCGCAGATCTTCGTCCACCTTTGCGATTCATTGCTGTGGCCAGCGCCGATTCGAGAGGCTCTTGGTCGCATTTGAACGCGAGAGGGTGTCTCTGGCGCCCAGGGCGCGCCCTCTCGTGCCACTTCAAAACCGTGATGGAGAAGGGGCAATTGCCCCACGGTGGCCAGCCCGGGAGGGTTACCGACCGAGCCCTCCGGCGCTGCCGCTGCCGGGCGGTGCCTCGGTCGTCACGTCTCCCTGGCTGGAGCAGTCGAGCGCCGCGAGCGCGGCTAACCCTGGAGCGGTCGTGAAGAAATTGCGATGCGTCTCCATTCGCCCTCGCCCCTCAGTTCCGAAATCGCCGTCCGTCCTCGCATCGCCCGATGCAGGTGACTGCCACGACTTCGTACCCGAGCCAGCTGGATCGAGGTATAGGCATACTCGCCTATGCCTCGATGCGAGACGTCACGCCCATGTTGGTGGACTGAATAATTCGGGCGAGGGTCGAATTCGGTCGTTGGGTGGGAGGCGACCCGCGAGCCGAGCGCGTGCGCCGTTGGCCCGAGCGTGGTGTCTGGCCACAGCGCTTTCGGATCGCAAGGCGGGTGACATCATCAAGCTCTACGGCAAGCGGTCCACGAACCGAGCCCCGCTCACCGCGCCACATGGACGTTCCCGCCAGCTTCGCGACGCGCCCCCCTCCAGCCAGTTTTGCGAGGCGCCCCTCCCGAGGTAAGCTGCCCGTGCCGCCCGTGGGACTCCGGGGCGATTTCCGAGCCCAGTCTGGTAACTGTTGTAGGTAACTCGCCCCACCATTCCCCGGGCGGCTCTTCTCATGTCCCCCGCGAGAGCCGCGCCCCCCGCCCGCTTCCACACCGAGCGCGTCGAGCGCGAGGACCTCGTCATGTTCATCAACGCCTGCTTCGCGTGCACCGGGCAGGCCGAGTTCTACGGCTCCTCCGGCGGCCAGCGCGTCTCCGTCGAGTTCCTCCACGAGTACATCCTCGGCAACTACCGCCGCCTCTACGCGCGCACGCTCGCCGCCGGCATCAACCACTTCAACCAGGCTCGCATCGTCGTGAACCTCCTCGCGACCGGCGCCCGGACGCCGGCCGAAGATCGCCGCGAGGAGGGCCTGCTCATCGCGGCCGCGCTCCGCGAGCTCCCGCCGCAGCGCGCGCTCCGGGCGCTGCGCGAGCTGCGGGAAAGGCGCGTGAACAACCGCCGCGCGCGCGCCGCCATCCGCGGCTACCTCGCCGGCCGGAGCGACCCGGCGTTCGACGCCGTCAAGTACCGCGCCCACGTCCGCGCGCTCGCCGTCCACGCCCACCTCCGTTTCCCCGGCGAGATCGGGCCCTTCCTGTTCGATTCCAGGCGGCGCGCGCCGTTCGAGACGCCGCTGCTCGAGCGCGCGCGGCAGGCGCGCCACGCGAAGGAGGCGATCTTCGACCTGCCGCTGACCGTCGCCGAGGGGCTCGCCGCCGCCCGCGGCGTCCCGCGCGACGAGCTCCTGCGCCGCGCCGCCCCGCGCATGACCGAGGGCGAGCGCCTGCGGCTCCAGCGCGCCGCCGCGCGCGAGGAGGTCGACCTCGCCGTCGACCTCGGCCGCGCCCCGCTCACCCGCGTCGCCCTCTACGCCCTCTCCCTGCCCGAGGAGGCGCGGCGCGAGCGCCGCGACGAGCTCCACGCGGCGCTCGAGCGCGCCGCCGCCCGGGCGCTCAGGAAGAGCCCCGCCGCGCTCGGGCGCGTCGCCGCCGTGCTCGACCGGAGCTACTCGTCGTCCGGATCGAGCGAGAAGCGCCGCCGCCCGCTCGCGGTCGCGCTCGGGGTGAGCTACCTGCTCCGCGCCGCCGCCCGCGAGTACCGCGCGTTCTGGACCGCGCCGACGCCCGACGAGATCCTCGTCGACGCGCGCGGCCAGACCGATCTCGCGACGCCGCTGCTCGACGCGCTCGCCTCCCAGCCCGACGTCGTGGTCGTCCTCTCCGACGGCTTCGAGAACGATCCGCCGGGCGCCGCCGCCGAGGTCGCCCGCTGCTTTCGCGCGCGGCTCGACCCGGGGCAGCGCACGTCCATCGTGCACATCAACCCCGTGTTCGACAGCGAGCGCTACGCGCCCCGCGCGCTCGGCCCGTCGATCCCGACCGTCGGCCTGCGCGACGCGGAGGACCTGCCGACGGTCCTCGGCTTCGCCCGCTTCGCCGAGGGCACGGCGCCGCTCTCGGAGCTCGAGCGTTACCTCGCGCAGCGCGCGGCCGCCCTGCTGTCGCGGCACGGCCGGCCCGCGGGCGCCGCCGAGCCGGCCGAGGCGCCCGCCGCGTCGACGGAGGCGCCCTGATGGCCAAGGCGCCGGCCCTGCTCCGGTCGCTCGCGCTCCGGGGCCTCACGGCCACGCACGCCCAGGTCTTCGCGGGCGTGCGCCTCGTCCCGCTCCTCCGGGCCGCGCCGCGGGGCGACCTGCGCATCGCCCGCCGCGCGTACGCGGACGCCTGGTCGCTGGTCGACGTCGGCGAGGGCGCGGCCTACTGCTCGTACGTGCCGCACGCGCTCGTGGTCGGGTGGACCGACGACGGCTCGCCCGTCGCGTCCTACGGCGCGGCGCTCGCGGGGCCGGCCGAGCGCAACCCGCTCGCCAGACTGGGCTGCGGCGTCAACCTGCTCCACCGCATGGTCCGGCGCGAGGCGCGCGGCCAGGACCCGGCCGAGCGGAACCGCCTGCGCCTCCTGCCGCAGCACCTCGCCATGGAGGGCTTCCTCGCCCTGCACTTCAACGCCCCCGAGATCGCCTGGTCCGAGTACTCGCGGCGCGCGATCTCCCGCGGGCTCGATCCGCGCACCGAGGTGTCGCTCTCCGGCCGGGCCATCCCGAGCCTGGAGGACGCGCTGCGCGTGTTCGAGATCCACGAGGGCCAGTGCGGCCTCCTGCTCTTCGTCGGCGAGCTGCTCGCGTCGGTGTTCGTGGTGTCGCACCCCGACGACTACCGCGCGCTGCACCGCACGCTGATCGAGGATTTCTTCGAGCAGACGCTGCTCCACGCGGCCCGCTACAACGGCGACAGCCAGGCGCTCGTGCACACGTTCGACGCGGCGCAGGTCGGCTCGCTCGACGATCTGCGCGCCGCGCTCGGCCGGGCGCGGGCCGAGGCCGGCGCGCTGCACGTGGACACGGCCGCGGGCCTCATCGGCCGGCCGATCGCGGCGGAGCGCGTGTACCGGGCGGGGCCGTTCTCGCTGCAGCGGTTCATGACCGAGCTCGATCCGGCGCTGGACAACCACATCGGCGAGGCGATCGTGCGCGACGACGGCGCGCTGGAGTACGCGAAGACCTACCGGCTCTCCGCGGGGCAGGTGCGGCGCGCGCGGCTGCTCCAGCAGCTCGCCGCGCGCGGGTGGAGCCTGGACGCCACCGCGGCGGCGCTCCGGATCCCGCGCGACCAGCTCCTCCGGCGGATCGACGGGGAGGGCTTCGGCTACCTGATCGCGGAGCACGTGCTGAAGGCGGCGCTGAAGCGGACGCGCTGAGCCTGGGCCCGCGGGTGCCGAGGGCAGCGGGCGGCGGGCGTTCGAGGGGGCCCGCGCGAGCTCGCGCGCCTGCTCGTCTGGGACGACGCTCCATCGTCCGGCGCGTGCGCCCTGCACGGCTCCAATCCGTTCTCGGTGGGGTCGTCAGGGCCCATGAGACGCGCTCTGAAGCTCCAGATTCGACCGGAGCACATCGCTCCTGTCAGCACGGCCGACTCCGCTGTCATGGACGGTAGATGACTGTTGATGACGTGTGTCGACCGATAGGAAGAGCCGTAGACAAAGGGTGGAATTACAGGCATTGTCCTTGGTTGGCGGGACTGTGCCTCTGCCGCGTCGCGCGGGCCGCCACGGAGGTTTGCATGCGCGCAGACTTGGATGCGTTCCCCGAGCCGCTCGCGATCCTCGACGTGGACCTCCGCCTGCGTGAGGCCAACGGGGCCTGGCGCGCGGCGTTCGGGGAGGCGGCGCGGATCGCGCCAGAGGCCGAGGAGGCCGCGCGCGCGGTGCTCGACGGCGCGGGGCGCCGGGAGATCGAGGTCCCCGCGCGCGACGGGGCAGGGCCGCAGCGCTGGGCCTTTCTGCGCCTCGCCAGGGCCGAAGCGGCGCCGCTCGTGTTCGCCCACGTCCGCGCGCGCGAGGAGGCGGCGGCGGCGCGCGATCCGCAGCGGCGTCGCGAGGAGGAGCTCGCCGAGCAGGTGGAGCTCCTGCGCACCTTCCTCGATCTCGCGCCCAGCCTCATGTTCATCAAGGACCGGCGCAGCCGTTACGTCCTGGCGAACAGCGCGCTCTCGGCGTGTTACGGGATGACCCCGGAGCAGGTCGTGTCCGCGTCCCAGCACGAGCTCACCGCGAGCGCAGAGGAGGCCGAGCACTTCGCCAGCGTGGACCGGCAGGTCATCGACACGGGGCGGGAGGCGGTCATCGAGGAGAAGGAGACGCGGCCGAACGGCGAGGTGCACTGGTACCAGACGGTCAAGAGGCCGATCGTCCGCAGGGACGGCGAGGTCCAGGTCGCCTGCTTCAGCGTCGATGTCACCGAGCGCCACCGCGCCCAGGAGGCCCTCGAGCGCTCGGCCCGCGAGCTGCAAGCGATGGCCGAGGCCGCGCGGCGGGAGGCGGACGAGAAATCCGCGCTCGCCGCGGAGCTCGACCGGCAGCTCGCCGTCATCCAGGCGCAGCACCGGCAGATCCTGGCGCTCTCCGCGCCGATCCTGGAGGTCGCCGACGGGGTCGTCGGCGTGCCGCTCATCGGCGCCATGGACGAGGCGCGGACGGCGATGCTCACCGAGCGCCTGCTCGAGTGCATCGCGTCGCGTCAGGTGCGGAGCGTGGTGCTCGATCTCTCGGCGCTCGAGGCGGTGGACACGCGCACGGCCGACCGGCTGGTCAGCATCGTCCGGGCGATCGGGCTGCTCGGCGCGCGCGCCGCGATCACGGGCATCCGGCCGGCGGTCGCCCAGACGATGACCTCGCTCGGCATCGATCTCTCGTGCATGATCACGAGGCGCACCCCGAAGGACGCAATCCGCCTCTTCTCGGCGAGGCGCTGAGGTCGCCCGTGAGGCGCCCGCGCGGCCGGCGCGTCACATCGGCTCTTGAAGGTCCTTGTAGCTCGGCAGCGCGCCGAAGTTGAACCCGAGGCCGAAGTTGTAGACGAGCCCCGACCCCTCGAGGCTCTTCATCATCGTGATCTCGGGGTGGATCGCGAAGCCCTCGGAGACCCGGAACTGGAGGCCGAGGCCGCCCCGGAGGAGGAGGCCGTCCGCGGTCGCCGCGCTGTCCTCGTCCTCGGTCGAGAACTCGCCCGAGACGAGGCCGTAGGTGACGCCGGGGGTCACGACGATCGAGAACCAGTCCGTGGGGTTCACGCCCAGCATCAGCGGCGCGTGCAGGTAAAGGACGTGCACGGAGCTCTCGCCGCTCGTCACGTAGAAGTACTGCGCGCCGGGGTCGACGGCGAGATCGAACACGCCGCGGATCGGGTTCACCTTGAGGTCGAAGCCCATCGAGCTGAGGTTGTGGACGTGGGCGCCGATGTCGAGCATGTCCGTCAAGCCGACCCGGAGCTGGTACGACGGCAGCGTCGGCAAGAATCCGCTCGTCGTCTGTGCCTCCGTGACAGCGCCGGTCTCCGGGTCGACCGCGGCCGCCGTCTCGCCGACATACCCGAAGCTCTCCAGCGACACCGAGTGGGAGATCTTGCCTGGCTCGACGGTGCGCGGGGTCTGATAGGAGTTCGGGTTGGGGCACCCGAGGAGCAGGGAGCCGAGGACCACGACGGTCGGCAGCGGCAGCAAGCGAGCATATGATTTGCGCATGGCCGACCATGCTATCGAGCCGGCATCATCGATGTCCAGACATCCTCTCGACGAAGCAGCTTTGCGGCAGCGCGGCTCCGCGCAGCGGAGCTACCGCCCGGACTCGCCCGCTGGCGCCGCGGGGCTCCGCTCGAGCGCCTCGATCCGATCGAGGAACGCTCTCCCCCTCACCGGGTCCGTCATGTACACGAACGCGGCGAGCCCCTTGAGCTGCGCCAGCGTCTCGCCCTTTCCGGGCCTCCCGAGCTCCCGGTTGCGGATCGCCGCGCGGAGCGCGCGCACCCGCTCGCGCGGGACGCGCGCCGCCGGGACACCGTCGCTCGCCCCATTGACGACGAGGCCCGTCACCTTCTGGCGGCTGCCCCTCCGCATCACCACGGTCTTGCCCGGGTGCAGCCGGAACCCCTCGGCGCTGAGGATCTCCCGGAGGCCCCGGAGCAGCGCGCCGACCGGCGCGCGCGGGCGGGGGGCGCCGCGCGCGCCGGCCGGGCGGGGCGCGTCGGAGAGAGGCGGGGAGCGCCAGGAGAGCGTGAGATCGTCCGCGTAGCGCGTGTAGCGGAAACCCAGCTTGCGGGCGAGCCCGGACACGCGCCGATCGAGGCGCAGGCAGATCGCGTTCGTGATCGCCGGCGAGGTGGGCGCGCCCTGCGGGAGCGCGCGCGGGCCCGTCGCGACGTGGAGCGTCTGGCCACGGAACCGGACGACCTCGCGGGGCGCCTCCGTCGAGAGGAGCGAGACGAGCGTCGCCGGCCCCTCGGCCATGCCCGCCTTGCGGAGCAACCCGCGCACGCGCCGCCACGTGATCGTCGGGAAGAAGTCCTTGATATCCACCTTGACGACGGTGTCGGCGCCCGCGTGCGCGGCGGCGTTCGTCACGATGGATCGGCCCGCCAAGAAGCCGTGCGCCGCGGCGTGGACCGGGAGCCTCTCGAACAGGTTCCGGAGCGCCCAGCGCTGCGCGCGCTTCAGATCCCGCTTCGGCGACGAGATCGTGCGCGAGCTGCCGTCGCGCTTCGGGATGAGCCACCGCCGGTAATGGGTGCCCGTGTCGACCTCGCGGTGGTAGGCGAGCCAGCGGAGGCGCGAGATCGTGAGCCCGAGCGCGCCCGCGAGCTCGCCCGCGCCGGGCAGGTCGGGGAGGCCGTGCGCCCGCGCGCGCTCGCTCTGGCCGGGGACGTCGAGCCTGTCCGGGCCGGCGCGGTCCCGCCAGTACACGCCCGCGCCGAGGTGGTTCACGTGCGCGGCGAGGTAGGCCTCCCAGGCGAGGCGGCGCAGGGCGCGGCGCTCCCTGGCCTCGACCTTCTTGCGCTCCTTGTACTGGACGCGCTCCCGGTCCGACATCGCCCCGGGATCGCCGGTCGCGAGGGCGCCGCGGGCCACGAGCTCCGCGTGCACCCACGCGTCGATCCCGCCCGCCTCGGCGATCGCCTTCCAGCGGGCGAGGCGCTCCTCGAGCGCGGCGCGGCGCGCCTCCGCGCCGCCGCGATCGCCCCCGCGGGCGGCGGGCGGTGTCGTGATGGGGAGGACGACGGGGGCTCGGGCCTGAACGGTCGCGTCGATCTTCGCGGTCATCTCTCGATGGATGCGTGGGTGGGGATCACGACGGTGGGGGCCGGTCTCCGGTCGGTCGTGACCGGCGCTCCGGCCGCTGGTCAGCGGATCGCGGTCTCATGTCGCCAAGAGAGGCTCCGAGCGCATCACCTTCTTCCCTTGGGGCACGGTAGCCTCACCGGTTCTCCGGCTAGACCGGCTCTACGGCGCCGGGAGAAACGGCGGTTGCGAGGTTGTCTCAGCTCTCCCGGCGCCGTAGAGCCGGTCTAGCCGAAGAGAACCAAGAACAGGCTACCTTGCGGAGAGTGACTGGCGGTTCCTCCAGAGCGGCGCGACGCCGCTCCTACGCTCGAGGCGCGGAGGCTGGTGCGTTCAGAGCCTCTCCTGGCGACATGACCTGAATCTGCCTCTTGACCTCCCTCTCCCCGGTCACGCGGAGGACGCGTCCGCGTCGACGTAGCCTGACGATGTTAACGCATCCAGGCGCTTGAAATACGCGTCGCGCGCCTCGGCGTCCGTGTCAAACCAAATGCGCTGGTGGCGAGGCGCCTCGGCGCGCGCCCCCCACGCGAGGTGGACGACCCGGTCGTCCAGCGAGACACGATAGACCACCTCCGCGCCCGAGGCGTCGCGGCGCACGTAGGTGCGGGTCTCGGCGCGGATCAGCGCCCGGCCCTCGGCGGTCTGCCGCAGGGCGTCCTGCTCGGCGCGCGCGCGGGCGTGCGCGACGCGGAGCGCGATCAGGTGCTCGCACGGCCCCTCTCGAAGGCCGCTCCGGCGGAACGTGGGGCAGCTGCACCACGCGTCCGACACGCGGCCCTCGAGATCCACCGTGAAGCGGGGCGAGAACCCGCGGTGCGCCTCCCGGTCCGCGACCTCGCCGTGGAGCTCGGCGCCCTCGCCGGCGATCTCGTGCACCTTGGTCAGCCTCACCGCGTCGGGCGCGTCGAGCAGGCGGCGCGCCGCGGCCTCCCGGGGCGAGCCGTGGCGGATCTCGCGCTCGTCGACCGGCTCGGCGAACAGCTCGCGCGGGCGGTAGACGCGGCGCGCGACGTCGTAGAGCACCCGGCCGCGCAGGCACTCGAGCTGCAGCGCCGCGCGGGCGTCCTCGGCGCGCTCGCCCGCCGAGAGGGCGGCGAGCGAGAGCGGCCCCCGCGCGCGCAGGAGGGCGAGCTGTCGCGCCGCGAGCGCGTCGAGGGCCGCGCGCGCGCCGCCGCCGCGCTCGTCGCGCGGCGTCAGCACGTCGAACGAGGCGGCGCTGGCCCAGCGGCTGTCGGTCCAGCCCGTGAGCGCGACGGTCAGCGTCGCGCGGCCGAGATCGAGCACCCAGAAGACCGGCAGCCCCGGGCCCCGGAGCTCGGCGCGCGCGCGCTTCACGTGCGGCAAGAGCCGCGCGAGCGCGAGCAGCCGCTGCCGGCCGAAGGTCCTGACGACGCGCGGCGGCCCCTCGTACGGCGGGCCGTGGCCCTCGAGGAGGATCTCCCACGGCTCCAGGACGAGGCGCGGCGGCTGGCCGGGCACGAGCTCGAAGCGCAGGCCGCGGGGCGGCTTCCTCGCCTTGCGCGTGCGGAGCACGAAGAGCGCGTTGTAGAGGTCGATCGGGGTGAGCTCGCACGAGACGGCCGGGAGCGTCGCCGCCGACTGCACCTGGAGGAAGCCGCGGAGCCAGGTCGCCGGGACCGCGAGCGCGCGCTCGATCGGCGCCGCCGCGCCGCCGTCGCCGGCCGCGCCGGCGTCGAGCTCCACCTTCGTGTAGACGCGCAGGCGGTCGATCTGCTCGACGACGCGCGGCGAGAGGTCGACGAAGGCGGTGCCGTGGGCCGCCTCGCGATCCGCGAAGAGGTCGCTGGAGAGGGCGAGGCGAGCGTAGGCGCTCTCGTCCCGCGAGAAGACCTCGATCGAGACCTCGTCCGGGTGCACCGTGAGCACCGGATCGAGCGCTCCGGACGACCTCGGCGCCGCGGGGGCGCCGGCGCCCTGCTTCGCGGCGTCGTCGCCGAAGGCGCTCTCCAGGAACGCCTTCTGCGCCTCCCAGATGGCCGCGTTCGCGCGCTTGCCCTTCTTCATCAGGTAGGCGAGGTACGCGGTCCGGTCCCTGCCCTTGTACCGGAGGTCGCTCTCCAGCAGGGCCGAGAGCGCGGCCATGGCGTCGCGGAAGAGCGCCGCGTCGCGGAGGACGCCGCGCACGCCGACCGGGCCGCGGCCGCCGTCGAGGGAGAGGCGCACGCGCGCGTGGAGCGGGGAGGCGGCGAGCTCGCTCGGCGCGGCGTACCGGAGGTGGATCGGGCGTGCGAGGGCCGCGGTCATGCGTCGACTCCGTCGGGGGGCTCGGGGAGGGCGGGGGGGCGCCCGCCGCGCGCGCGATCGCGCGCCGCCCTGCGCTGCGCGCGGCGGTACGCCCGGTACGCGGCCTTGCGGACGGCGAGGTCGGCGGCCTTCCTGTCGAACGCGATCGCGGCCAGCGCCTCGAGCGCGCGCTCGCCGCCGGCGCGGCCGAGCGCCGCGATGGCGTCGAGGCGCGCCGTCGCGTCGGGGGGCGCCCCGGCGTCGCCCTCGCCCCGCGCGAGCGAGATGAGCGGAGCGATCGCGCCGCGGGCGAGCATCGACGGCAGCGCGACGCGCCGGCCCGGCGCGCTCCGGGCGAGCGCCGCGAGCGACCCGGGCGAGGCGGCGCGCGCGGTCGCCTCGAAGGCGACGGGATCGAGCGGCCGCACCGCCGCCGCGCTGGCCACGGAGGCGTCCGGCGCGAGCGCGGCGAGGGCGGCCGCGGCCGCGGCCCGGACGCCGGCGTCCGTGTCCACGAGGGCGGCCGAGAGCGCCGCGAGGCTGTCCGCGGGCGGCTCGCCGCCCAGGGCTTCGAGCGCGCCGAGCGCGCGCGCGGCCTCGCGGCGGATCTCGCCCGGCGCGCCGCCGTCCGCGAGCAGCGCGCGGAGCGCGGGCGCCATCGGGGCCGCGCCGGCGCGCGCCGAGGCCCAGAGGAGCTCGCGCCACGCCGCGGCCTCGGCGTCGCGCTGCTCGCCGTGCGCGGCGGCCCAGCGCTGCGCGGTGCGCTGCGCCGCGGAGGCGAGCGCCCCGGCGAGGGCCTCGCGATCGCCGCCCGCGACCGCGCCGGCCGCGATGAGCCGCGCGGCCTCCTGCCTCGCCGGGGCGCGATCGTCCGCGAGCATGCGCAGGAGCGCGGCGGCGGGCAGCGCCCCGCGGCGGAGCAGCCCCATCGCGAGGCGCCGGCGGAGATCCGCGTTCTGGAGCGAGGCGAGCCGCGGCAGGAGCTCCGCCGGGTCGGCCTCCGCGGCGAGGTAGCTCGCCGCCGGGCTGGCGATGTCGTCGTGCTCGCTCCCGACCGCGAGGAGCTCGACGCGGGTCCGCTCGCCCGGGAAGAGCTCCTCCAGCGCCTTGCGCGCGGCCTTGCGGACCTCGGCGCT
This sequence comes from Sorangium sp. So ce1036, assembly GCF_051369805.1. Lineage (NCBI taxonomy): Bacteria > Pseudomonadati > Myxococcota > Polyangiales > Polyangiaceae > Sorangium > Sorangium sp. So ce1036. Next base: position 7,507,947 of record NZ_JBBMOX010000001.1, on the reverse strand, counting down.
CGATGCGTCGAGCGCGCGGGCGAGCGCGGGCTCGGCCGCGGCGTCGCCGAGCAGGCCGAGCTCGTTCACGGCGACGACGCGGAGCCGAGCGGGCGTGTCGCCGGCGCGCACGAGCTCCTCGAGCAGCACGCGGGCGCGCTCGCCGCCGAGCCAGCGCGCGCCCCGCGCCGCCGCCTCGCGGAGCTCGAGCGCGTCCGCGCGGAGCGCCTGCTCGACGCGCTCCGCGGCGCGCCGGCGGAGCTCGGCGCTCTCGAGCTTCGGGGCGATGCGGCCGAGCGCCTCGGTGGCGGCGGCTTGCATGCCGAGCTCGACGGGAGCTTCTTTGGTGCCGCCGGCGGCCACCGCCTCGAGCTCCTCCAGCGCGCGGGCGTCGCCGAGCGTGCCGAGCGCGAGCAGCGCCCGCTCCCGCTCCCCGGGCTCGCCCGCGCGCGCGATGAGCAAGAGCGGCCGGAGCGCCGCCGCGAGCCCCCGCTCGGCCACGCCCTCCGCGGCCGGCAGCAGGAGCTCGCGCGTGCCCGCCCGCACCACCGCCTCGAGCGGGCCGGGGGGCGCGCCCTTGTCCTTCACGCGCCGCGCGTACGACGTCACGGCCGCGACGCGCGTGGGGAGATCGCGGTCGGAGAAGAGCGCGGTGAGCAGATCGTTCTGCGCCGGGTCGTCGCCGAGATCGAGCTCGCGCGCCGCGGCGAGGCGGAGCGCCGGATCCTTCGCGCGCGCGGCCGCGGAGAGGAACCCGAGCGCGCGCGCCGTGTCACGCCTCTCGCGCTCGCGCCCCCGGTCGACGATCTCGAGGCAGGCCTTGAACGCGGCGCCCCGGACCTCGGCGGCGTCGTCGTCGAAGCGCGCCGCGAGGGCGCCCGTCGCCTCCGGGCTCCGTGTGCCGCCGAGGGCGCGCGCCAGCGCGGCGCGATCGGCCGGCGCGGCGGCTTCTTCCATGCGCGCGGCGAGGGCCCGCACCGCCGCGCCGCTCGCGAGCGCGACGAGCGCGTCGCGGGCGCGCGCCGCCGCCGCGGGCGCGTCGGCGCGCAGGAACGCCGCGAGCACGTCGACGGCGCGGTCGTCGCGGCGGCGTGCGAGGAGCTCCGCCGCGCGCAGGCGGAGGTCGTCGTGGTCGCTCTCCATCGCGCGGCAGAGGGCCGGCACGATGCGGGGATCGCTCGACGACGCGAGGCGCTCGAGCACGCCGAGGCGCAGGTCGGCGTGCTCGCTGCCGAGCGCCGCGAAGAGCGGCTCGAGGCTGCCCTTCGGGCAGAGCCGCGAGAGCAGCTCGAACGCGTGCCGGCGCACGTCGGGCAGCGGGGAGCTCAGCGCGCGGACGATCTCGGGGCGGGCGTCGTCGCCGCGCGCCGCGATCTCGTCGAGCGCGGCCCGCGCCACGTCGGCCGACGCCGACGCGAGCGCGAGCGCGAGCGGCTCGCCGGCGCTCGCGGGGAAGAGCGCCTTGAGCCCCGCGAAGGCCGCCCTGCGGACGAGGTGGTGCGGGTCGTCGAGCGCGCGGACGAGCGGCGGGATCGCCGCCGCGGCGCTGACGTGCCCCGTTGCGCAGGCGTCGACGATCCGGTCGATGGCGTCGCGGCGGGTGCGGTGCGCCTCGTCGTCGCCCGGCGAGACCTGCCGGAGCAGGCCCATGTACGCGCCGAACGCGAGCCACCGGAGCCGCCGCTGCTCGCCCTCGGGGACCGCGCCGCCGCCCGGCTCGCCGCCCGCCCTCTCCCCGGCCTGCGCGAACAGGCGGCGGAGCCACCCCTTCGCGGGCGCGGTGTCGGTCTCCGCCGCGGCGCGCGGGGTCGTGTCCGCCACGATGGACGCGCCGAGCGGGCGCAGCGCCGCCACGCGCTTCGCCTCGCGGAAGTACTCGACCGGCTTGCGCCGGAGGCGGAGCACCTGCGCGGCCGCGTAGCGCTGCTCGGGGTTGTCGCCCGCGAGCGCCTCCGCGAGGCCGACCAGGATCCGGCCGCGCGCGATCTCGGGCGGCCACTCCTTCATGGCCGCCGCCGGCTCGCCCTCGGGCGCGCGCTCGCGGTCCGCGTCCGGCGCCGCCGCGGCGTCCGGGCGAGGGGGCGTCAGCACCTCGATGAGGTGGGCGAGGTACGCCTCCGGATCGGCGCGCAGCTCCAGCGCGCGCGCCGCGGCGAAGCGCACGTCGGCGCGCTGCGACGAGAGCGCGCTGGCCAGGAGGTCCGGCGGATCGCCGCGGCGGAAGGCCCGGAGGTCGCGCGCGAGGACGATCGCGAAGACGAGCTCCTGGACCTCGCGCGAGCTGTCCTCGAGGCCCTGCAGCATGCCCCCGTAGCCCTCGGGGCCGAGCGCCGCGAACGACATGATCGTGGCGACGCGGATGGGCGGGTGCTCGTGGCGCAGCGTGCCCGTGAGCACCGGCAGCGCGCGCACGTCGCCGAGCCGCGCGAGCCCGTCGGCGGCCCAGGATCGCACCGCGATATCGGCGTGCCCCATCGCGTCGAGCAGGTAGCCCTCCTCCCCGCGGCGGGCGGCCATCGCGAGCCCGCGCGCGGCCTGCTCGCGCACGTCGGGGTAGTCGTCCTTGAGCAGCTCGGTGGCGAAGTACTTCACGAGGCGCGGCGCGCCGAGCGTCGCCAGCGCGGTGGCCGCGCGGGCGCGGAGCGGGCCCAGGATCTGGATGGGCAGCTCCTTGAAGATGATTTTGTCGGCGAGCAGCGCCCGCATCGGGTTGACGAGCTGCTCGTCGCGCCGCGCGGCGCACAGCTCGGCGGCGCGGACCCTGAGGTCGAGGTGGCTCGACTGGAGGCCGATGTGGAGCGGGCCCGCGTCGCCGGGCAGGAGCTTGTCGAGCGCCTCGATCGCGGAGGTGCGCGGCCCGGCGTGGTCGTCCTCGAGCAGGCGGACGAGGGGGCTGCGCACCTCGTCGCTCGCCGCCGCGTGGGCGGCCCCGCGCGCGCCGCGCTCGCGGACCGACGGGTGGACCGACGCCATCGCGGCGAGGTGCGGCGCCGCGGCGGCCTTGCCGCGGCGCTTCACGACCGCGTCGTACGCGGCCTGGGCGACGCCCGCGTCGCGGTCGCCGATCGCCGCGTGCAGCCGCTCCGCGGCCCACGCCTGCTCGCCGTGCGCCTTGAGCTCCTCGACGGCGCGGAGGCGCAGGTCGGGGAAGCGCGCGCGCAGCGCGCGGTCGAGCGCCCTCTGCGGGTCGGCGGCGTGCCACGACCAGAGCGTCCGGAATGCCTCGCCGCGGACCCTCTGCGACTCGTCCTCGATGGCGTCGGCGAGCAGCGCCTCGGCCTCGGGGGGCCGGGGGGCCTTGCCTTCGCCCGCGAGCTTCACCAGGAGCTCGAGCCCGCGGACGCGGATGTCCTCCTGCGACGAGCGGAGCGACGCCTCGGCCACGGCGAGCGGGGTCGACGGCGTGAGCCGCGCGTACGCGTCGAGCGCCGCGGCGCGCACCGACGCGTCCGCGTCGTCGAGCATCCAGACGAGCCGCTTCTCGGCGCGGGCGTCCCGGAGCTCGGCGAGCGCGGTCGCCGCCTGCCGGCGCAGCGACGGATCCGGCTCGCGCGTGAGCTGCAGCAGCGCGCCGAGGGCGCGCGGATCGCCGAGCTGGGCGAGCCCGCGCGCGCCGCGCACCGCCGTATCCGGCGTGCGGCACGCCATCGCGGTGAGCAGCGGCTCGAGGTCGGCCTCGGTGGGCTCGGCCCCCGGGCTCCCCGCGCCGGGGATCGCCGCGCGCGCGGCCTGGATGGCCGCATCGTCGGCCGCGCCGGCGCTCTCCTTCGCGTCCTGCGCGGGCCGCTCGTCGTCTCCGGCGCGCGCGCGCCGCAGCACCTCGGCCGCGCGCCGCCCGATGTCCAGCGCCGCGCGGCCGAGGTCCTCGTCGCGCGCCTCGAGCGCGCGGGCCAGCGGCCGCCGCTCCAGCACCTTCGCCGCGAACGCGATGCGGCGCACCTCGGGGTCGTCGTCGTCGAGCGCGCGCGCCGCGACCTGCGCGAACCCCGGCGCCGAGAGCCAGCCGGAGAGCGCGGCCCGGACGAGCGCCTCGGCCCGGAGGTCGGCCGGGCCGCGCTCGAAGGCGGCGCGGAGCGGATCCGGGCTTCCCGGGCGGAGCTCCTCCAGCGCGTCGAGGGCGGTGAGCCGCACCGACGCGTCGCGGGCGGAGAGCTTGCCCTCGATGAGCCCCGGGACGAGCGGCGAGCTGCCGCGCAGCTTCACGAGCTCGACGAGCGCCCGGCGCTGCACGTCCGCGGCGCGGGCCTCGAGCGCCGCCCGGAGCGGCGCGAGCGGCGCGTCGTGGTCGATCGCGCGGAGCGCCTCGAGGGCGGCGGCGCGGACGGTCGCGTGCTCGTCGTCGAGCGCCTCGCGGAGCTTCGCGCGCGCCCCGCGGCGACCGTGCGCCCCGAGCTCGCGGGCGGCGATCGCGCGCACCTCGGCGTCGGGGTCGGACCTGAGCGCGCGCAGCGCCGTCTCGAGCGCCTCGGGCTCATCGAGCGACGCGAGCGTCCTGACGGCGCCCTCGCGGGCCGGCCGCGCTCCGGAGAGCGCCTGGGCCAGGACATCGAAGCCGTGCGCGAGCTCCACGGCGCCGTCGGACGGGGCGCCGGACGCGTCGATCGGGAAGCGCCAGACGGTGCGCCGGTCTCCCGCGGCGAAGACGGCGCCGAGCCCGTCCTGCGGATCGGGCGCGCCGCGGCCGGCCTGCGGCCGAGCCCCCTTGCGGCCGGGGCCGCCCCGGGATGCCGGCGCGAACGCGAGCGCGTGGAGCGGCGCTGCGCTCGTCTCCAGCGTGCGCGGCTTGCGCCGGTCCTCGAGCCGGTGGATGCGGATCGCGCCGTCTTCGCCCGCGGACAGCAGGCGCTCGCCGGTCTCCTTGCCGTCCGCCTGCGGCGGCGGCGCGGGGAGGCACAGGAGCGCGCGCACGCCGCCCGCGTGCCCGCTCCCGCCTTCGCCGCGCACCTCGCACTCGACGTCGCCGACGAGGTACCAGAGGCGCACGGTGCCGTCGTCGCCGCCCGACGCGAGCCGCCCGTCGCGCGGCGCGAAGGCGAGCGCGGTGACCGGTCCGTCGTGGCCGGGCATGGCGCGCTCTGCGCCCGTCGCGAGCGTGATCACCCGGACGATGCCGTCGTCGCCCGCGGCGGCGATCCTCTCGCCGGCGGGGTCGAAGGCCACGGCGCGGAGCGGCGCTGCCGCGAGCGCGAACGACCGGAGCTCGGTCGCGGTCCCTGGCGCCGGGGCGGGGGGCGCGCCTCGCGCGCCGGCGCGCCACAGGCGCAGCGCGCCGTCGGCGCCGACGGTCGCGAGGTGCTCGCCGTCCGGCGCGGCCGCGATCGCCGTGGCGCCTCCCTGGTGCGCGTCGATCGCCCGCGCCTCGGCCCCGTCGCCGGCCACGAGGCGCAGCGCGCCGTCGGAGCACGCCGCCGCGAGCAGGTCGCCCACGAACGCGAGGCCGAGCACGTGCGCGGGCACGTCGATCGAGCGCGCCGGCTTGCCGGCCACGTGGTCGAACAGCGTCACCTGGCTCGCGCCGAGGGGGGCTCGGGCCGCGGGCGCGCGCACGCCGCCGACCGCGAGCAGCCTCGGGCCGATCGCGAGCGCGCGGACCTTCTCGTAGTGGCCGATCGCGTGGCTCATGCGCGGTCCTCTCCGACGCGAGGAGAGGATCGGCCTGCGCCGTCCTCTCCGATCCCCCCGAGATCGAGCCCCGGATGCGCGCGCCTGAGCCGCATGAGCGCCGCCAGGCAGGCCTGCCACTCGCCCTTCGCGATCGAGCCGGTGAACTCGGCGAGGACGGGGGCGGCGAGCGCCGCGAACGTCGCGTCCTCGACCGCGAGATCGCGCACGATCTCGATCACGTGCCGCTTCGCCTCGCTCGCGGAGAGGCGGCGCCGCGGCCCGGCGTCGTCGCCCGCCTCCGGCGATCTCCCGCCGGGGATGCCGGAGAGCACGTACCGCAGGAAGCTCCGCAGCGCCTCGACGTCCGCGAACCGCCCCGCGTCCTCGGGCGGCTCCGCCGTCGCGCGCGCCTCCCTGCGCGCGGCGCGCGCGGACCAGCCCGGCGGCAGGTCGCGCGGCCGGTGCTTCTCCCAGAGCATGCGCACCGCGAAGAGGCGCACCTCGCGATCGGCGCTCTGCATCAGCCAGCCGAGGCGCTCCGGGCCGCCGAGCCGCGCGTAGTGCTTCAGGATGAGCGACAGGCCGAGCTCGCGCGCGCTCTTCTTCAGGCTCTCCGTCAGCGCGAAGACCTGCGCCGGATCGAGCTCGTCCAGCGCGAGCGTCATCGCCGGATCCGCCGACGGATCTCCCGCCTTGCGGAGCGCGTCGAAGGCGATGTTGCGCACCTCCTTCGCGTCGCTGTGGGCGAGCTCGTAGACGCGGGTCTGGTAGCCCCACGCCCGGAGCTCCGCGCGCGTGATCAGCGCGGCGAAGCGCCGGACGTCCTCGCGCTCGTCGGAGAGCGCGGGCCATATCCGCTCGGCGCTGAACGCCGCGCGCGGCAGCATGGCGCGGGGATCCGCCTTCAGCCCGAGCTCCTTCGCCTCGGCCTGCTCGGGCCCGAGCGCGGGGTGATGGCAGCGCAGGTACGCCTGCGCGAACGCGCGCATCGGCTCCGGCTCCTTCTCGCCGAGCGCCAGCGCGAACAGCCTCGCGATGCCCGCCTCTCGGTCGCCGCGGCCGCCCTGGGCCTGGCCCGGGTCGAAGTCCTGCGGCTTCATGTGCGAGAGCAGGTAGCCGCGGGCGAAGCCGCTCAGCGCCGGATCGGCGCGCCGCGCGAGCGCGAGCAGCCAGGGCAGGGTGAGCTCCCTCGGCGTCACGATCTTCGGGTTGCCGAGCACCTCCAGGGCGATCGCGCGCGTCTCCGCGCTGAAGACGAGCCCCTTCAACCGCTCCACGTCCTCGGCGGTCAGGTCGGGCAGGGCGTCGGCCTTGCGGAGCCAGGCCGCGACGGCGTGCCCGATGCGCTTCCGCGTGAGCGCGCCGAGCAGCCACGGCGTCCCGATCGCAGCGACCGGGTACTTGCCGAGCGCGTCCAGCGCGGTCCTGGTCGCGCCGTCGTCGTCCTCGTGGCGCGGATCGTCGAGCACGCGCACCCAGAAGCCCGCGCCGAGCTCTCCGGGCCGGTACTTCGCCTTGAGGTACGCGGCGGCCCACCGCTTCTGCTCGCGCTCGCCGTAGATCATGTCGACGAGGAACGGCTCGGGCAGCTCCGCGCGATCGAAGCGCTCGCTCAGCGCCTTCGCGGCCCACGCCCTCGTCTCGTCGAACGCGAGCAGCCGCCCGAGGAACGCGTGGCCGAGCGCGCGCGGGCTCCGGCCCTCGACGGTCGACGCCGCGAACGCGCGCGCGTCCCTGTGCTCGGAGGAGAGCAGCGCGGCGAGGCGCTCCTCGTCCAGATCCGCGGCGTGGGCGCGGCCGTACTCGATCGCGAACGCGCGCGCCTTCGCGCTCGGCGAGTCGAGGAGCGCGAGCACCGCGTCGTGGAGCCCGAGGCTCCGCAGCTTGCTCTGGTGGAGCTCCGGCGAGCCGAGCAGCGTCTCGACCAGGAAATCGTGCGCGCTCGCGAGCGGCCGGTGGGCGAGGCGGCCGAGCCACGCCGGCGTGACGTCGCGCAGCGCCTCCGGGAAGTCCTTCCTGAGCCCCTGGATCGCGAACCTGGCCGGCGGATCGGCCTGACACTCCGACAGGAGGAGCATCAGCGCGTCGGGCGAGCGCCGCCACGCCTCGTCGAACGCGCGGTGCTTGGTCATGTCGCCCGGCGGGACGCCGCCGTGGAACGAGCGCCCGTCGTACTTGCGCGAGCGGTGCGCCCAGATGTGGTTCGCGACCCAGAGGCCGCCGAACCTCGTGTTCGGCGTGTAGTGGCGGAGGACCTCGACCGCGAACTGCGGGTAGAGCTCCGGCACGCTCCGGCCGAGCTCGCGCAGGAAGCGCCACGCGCGGCGGCGCATGTAGATCAAGGTCCCGCGGGAGACCTCGCGCCGCGCGCCCAGGGGCTCGGCCACCTCGCGATCGAAGCGGTACGCGAGCGCGCCGAAGAGCGCCGCGTCGAGGCGCGCCTCGGCCAGCTTGTAGATGCGCTTGAGCCCGCCCCACGCCCCGAAGACGAGCGGCGCGCTCCGGGCCGCCTCGCACAGCGCGCTGCGCCCCGCGTCCGTGCCGTCCTCGTAGACGCGCACGAGCAGGTCGGCGAGCTCGAGCCGCGGCGGCGGGGCGGGGTCGAGCTGCGCGAGGAAGCGCTTCCATGCGTCGGTCGACTGCTCGCGCCGCTGCTCGGGCGTGCGCATGCCCTGCGCGAGCGACAGCAGCCGCAGGAACGCCGGGAAGGTGAGCGCGCCCTCGCGGGGAGGCGCCTCGGGCGCGGGCGCCGGCTGCTCGAGGTAGGCGACGAGGACCTCGGCCAGGCCGGGGGATCCGCTCGCGGCGAGCTGCTTGACGTTCGCGATGTCGATCGGGTCCGGTGAGCTCGCCACAGCGCCCCCTCGCAGACGAATGACCTCGGAGAATCGCGAGGATGGCGCTCCTGGTCAAGCCTCAGTCGATCCAGCGACGACGGAGCGTGGGCGCCTGCGCTGTGGTCTATGCGCCCACGTCTGCGCCTTGCCACGGCCACGCGAGCGCCTCGCGTGGAGCACCCACGCGAGGCGCTCGCGTGGGTGCTCCACGCGCTGCTCACGCCGCGCGCATGCGCGCGATGCGCTCCGCGACGTGCGCGTCGCCGCCCGCGTCGAGGCGCGCGAGGTGGTCCTTCAGCGAACGCCCGCTGCCGGCGAGGTGCGCCTCGAGGTGGGGCGCGAGCGCCTTCCATCGCAGCGCCCATCCGGCCTCGGTGCTCATCGAGCCGCACCCCGGCCGATCGACGAGCAGCGCGCCGAGCCGGAGGCCGAGCTCCGGGTCGCCGAGCTCCTCGAGCTGGCGCGCGAGGAGCGCGAGCGCCGCGGCGGCCGGCGAGGTCGCGGGCGGGGCCTTCCACGTCTCGCGCACCGCGCGCGCGAACGCCGCGGCGTCGAGCTCCGAGAGCAGCTCGATGGCGCGCACGAGCGGCAGCCGCTCGGGCGCGCGCTGCGCGACGACGCGCGCCATGAGCGCGTCGATCGCGGCGGACAGCGCCGCGTCGGCCGCGGGATCGACGCCGCCGAGCGCGGAGAGCGCGCGGCGGGCGCGGCGCACGGCGCGCCCGAGCGCCCAGCTCCGCCGGCCGCGCGCGGCCGCGAGCGCCGAGAGCGCGTGGACGGCCGCCTTCCGCTGCGTCTCGGTGGCCTTGCCGGCCCGCACGCGCGGCGGCAGGTCGAGCTTCGGCGGGGGCGACGCGGCCTTGTCGGCGCTGGCCGCGGGGGCGTCGCTGGCGGGCGCGCCCCCCCCGGAGACGGCCACTTCCTGGTAGCCCTCCCGGAGCTTCTCCGCGATCTTCTTCTCCAGCTCGCGGGTCGCGGCCTCCGCGGAGGGAAAGGCCTTCTCCTTTCGTTGCCCTGCAGTGCCGAGCCGGCCGTAGACGACGATGAACGTCCTGTCGTCCACGCCGGCCATCCAGAATTTGGCGCTCGTCCCCTGCACGAACTCGAACCGGCGCATGGGGGGAGGGTACTACGGCCGCGTCGCAGCGCGCCTTGCTCTGCGGTCCCGCGCGTGGCGGGCGGGTCCTCCGCCGCGGCGCGACGAGCGCGGTCCCCGTGTCCGGCCCTGTTCCGCAACGACGCGCGATTCTCGCGTAATTCCATTGTAATTTCGCTGTGTTACCGTGCTTTGTGCGCCGCTGCCTTGAAACAGACCGACGGTCGGTCTATGTTTCGGCGGTGGTCAGAACGGTCCTGAAAGCCGATGAGCGGCGCTCCCAGATCCTCGACGCCGCGCGGGCCCTGTTCATGCGCCGGGGCTACGACGCCACCACGATCAACGACATCCTCGCGGCCACCCGCCTGTCGAAGGGCGCGTTCTATCATCACTTCTCCTCCAAGGCCGAAGTCCTGGACGCCCTCTGCGCGCGCATGGCCCATGAGGGGCTCTCGGCCGCCTCGCGCATCTTCGAGCGCGCGGAGCTCGGTCCCGTCGAGCGACTCCAGCTCTTCTTCGCGGCAGGCAGCCAGTACAAGGACGAGAACGCGGCCGCGCTCAAGGCGGTCCTGAGCGTCCTTTATCGCGACGAGAACCTCCGTCTGCGCCTGTCGGTCACCGAGCGCACGATCGAGCTCATCGCGCCCCGGCTCGCGGAGGTGCTGGCCGAGGGCCGGGCGAGCGGCGTCTTCGAGATCGACGACCCGGCCGAGACGGCGCGGCTCATCCTCCACCTCGGCCGCATGGTTCACGACGCGTTCGCCGCGGCGATGCGCCTCCCGCCCGCCCAGCGCGAGCAGGCGAGCGCGCTGTGCCGCGCGCGCGTCGACACGTACGAGCGCGCCATCGAGCGCGTGCTCGGCATCGCCAGAAACCGCCTCACCCTCGTGGCGCCGAGCATGATCGAGCGGTTCCTCGACGCGCCGGCGCCGGACCTCGACATCGGAAAAGGAGCTGAGTCATGAGCACCGCGTCTCTCGATGCTCCGGTGAACCCCGAGCCGCGCGCCGCCATCCGCGTCGAGCGGCTGAGCAAGCGCTACAAGGATGTCCTGGCCGTCGACGACGTGAGCTTCACGGTCGCGCCGGGCGAGATCTTCGGCTTCATGGGCCACAACGGCGCCGGCAAGACGACGACGATCAAGATGCTGCTCGGCCTCGTCCGCCCGACCAGCGGCATGGCGTCGGTGCTCGGCCACGACGTCGTCCGGGAGAGCCTCGACGTGCGGCGGGTGTCCGGCTTCCTCCCGGGGAGCTACGCGCTGCCCAAGGAGATGACGGCCGCGTCGTTCCTCACCTACATCGCCTCGATGTTCGGTATGTCGCGCGAGGCCTCGCGCGCCAGGGTCGACGAGCTGCTCTCGCTCTTCGGGCTGACCGGCGTCGCGCACAAGAAGCTCGGCGGCTTCTCGTCGGGGATGACGCAGAAGGTCGGCCTGGCGCAGGCGCTGCTCAACGAGCCGCGCGTCCTGTTCCTCGATGAGCCGACCTCGGGGCTCGATCCGATCGGGCGCCACGAGTTTCTGCAGCACGTCCGGCACCTCGCCAGGGACAAGGGGGTGACGGTGATGTTCTCCACGCACATCCTGAGCGACATCGAGAGCATCTGCGAGAGCGTCGCGGTCCTGCACCGCGGCCGGCTCGTCGCGGTCGGCCCGCTCGACGCCCTCAGGCGGCGCTACGGCGAGAGCAGGATGGACGATCTCTACCTGAAGCTCGCGCGCGCCCACGAGGCGCAATCCGGGGTGCGGTCGTGAGCGCGGCCGGGCTCGCCGTGACCGCGCGGCCCCTGCGCCCGGCCGCGGGCGGCTTCTTCCTCCGCGAGTACCTGCGCGTGCTGGGCGGCCGTCAAGCCCGGCTGATGAGCGGCTTCATGCTCTACGGGATCGTCGGGCTGCCGGTGGTGCTCGGGAGACCCGACGAGGAGATGCTCTCGGCGGTGCGCGCGTGGTTCGGCGGGTCGCAACTCGAGCTCAAGCTCTTTCTCTTCGCCTGGTTCGACCTCGCGATGAACAAGATCGCGATCTTCTCCGCCGCGCTGCTCGGCGCCGGGATCATCACCGACGAGCGCAGCAAGGGGATGCTCGACATCTACCTCGCGAAGCCGATATCGCTCATGCGCTACTTCGTCGTGAAGGTCCTCGCCGCGGCGGCGGCCATGGCCACGCTCCACGGGGGGGCGACGCTCGCCGGAGCGCTGTTCTTCGGCCGGTCGGTCCGCGGCTTCGCGCTCGCTCCCTACCTTCTCATGTCCTTCGTTCACCTGTTCGCGGCGGTCTTCGCGACGATCTTCGCGGGCGTGATGGCGGTGAGCGTGCGTCGCAAGCCGATCTCGCTGCTGACCTCCGTCGTCGTGCTCTCGGCGCTCGTCTCGCTGGCGTTCGTCGGCTTCTATAACCCGAGCTTGCGGGCGATCAGCGTGCTCAACCCCCTGTACCACGGCGTGGCCCTGATCGATACGGCCGAGGCCGCTCGCGCGCGCGACGCGGTCGCGCCCGTGCTCTGGCTCGCGGGGTACTCGGCGCTGGCCCTCGCGTACGGCGCGCGGCGCGCCGCCGCGCTCGCCGGGGAGGAGTGACTCATGCTCTCGCATCATGCGCGCCTCGAGCTCTGCTCCGCGTTCTCGCTGCGGCACGGCGTGCTGCTCCTGGCCCTCTTCGGCGGGGTGGTGCTCGACTCGTACCTTTTGCCGGCGATGCCAGCCGCCGTCTATCGCTTCTTCGAGCGGCTGTGCCGCATGAGGAGCTGGACGGAGATCGTCCTGTTCAACGACTACATGGCGGTGTTCGCCGGCCTGTTCTGGGTCGGCGTCGTCGACTCGCTGCGCGTCCACGTCGTGCCGGTCGAGGAGGGCTATCTCGACTTGCTCCTGTCGAAGCCGCTCGCGCGCTCCCGCTACCTCCTCGCGCGGGTGCTGCCGATCTTCGCCGTCATCGCGCTCATGGGCGTCGGGCTGTCGCTCTTTCTGCCGCTCAAGATCGCGCTCATCAACGGCCCCCGCGACCTCGACGTGCCGGGCACGATCGGCGCGGCGCTCGCGATCGTGGCGCTCGTCCTCGCGTGCGTGGCGGTGCTCAACCTCGTGTTCCTCTTCGCGAAGGAGACGTATCACGCCGTGCTGCTCTCCTTCGTGTTGTTCGCCGCCGTCGTGCTCCCCGGCGCGATGTTCATGTACCGGCCCGACCTCTTCGCCGGCCGGGAGGCGCTGCGCGATGTCGTCGTGTTCCCGGCGAACCTCGTGTGGCACGCGGGCGCGATGCCGGCGCTCGCGCCGGCCCTGTCGCTCGCGGCGCTGGCGCTCAGCGCCGCGATGATCCTCCTCGGCGCGCGCCGGCTCGAGCGCGCCGACGTGGGGTGAGCGCGCCTCCCGCGGTCGCCGAGCCGGGCGACGGCGACCAGGACCTCAGGACGGCGGCGGCGAGGGCGGCCGGCGCACGAGCACGAACGGCGCGACCACGAGCGAGACGAAGCGCAGGTCCACCTGGAGCGGCCAGCGCGCGAGCTCCTCGGCCGTGGGCTTGGTCAGCTTGCCGGCCGAGATCCAGGCCTGGACCGCGGCGGCGTCGTTCGAGGCCACGGCCACGCCGACGTCGACGAGGTCCAGGTCGGAGGCGACGAGGATGACGGCGTCACGCGCCACATGGGCGCGGAGATCGGTCCACAGGACCTCTCCGAGCGTCTCGGTGAGCTGTTCGCGCATGAGGGGAGCATAGAACACGGCCAGCGGACGCCAAGCCGGCGAAGCGCCGCGGCAGCGCGCCCCACCACCCCCGGATCATCCGGGGCGTCGTCCGGCCGTCACCAGCCGAGGTTGCGGTCCAGCCAGCGGTCGATCTGCTTCCAGCCGATCGGCGCGCCGAGGTGACCGTTCAGGATGTGGCCCGAATACGGCACGAGCGCCGTGGTGACGTGCTCGGCGCTCGTGTAGAGGGCCGCATCGGAGTCGACGTACGAGGCCGGCTGCAGCTCGTCGCCTTCCCCGAACTGGAGGAGCACCGGGCTCGTCACGCCGTCGAGGAGGGCGACCGAAGGATCGGCGGAGACCGCGAGGAGGCTGAGGAACTGCCCGCGCGTGTAGGTGCTGGCGATGGTGGTGTTGTCGTAGTCGATGACCGCCGGGTCCGCCGTCGCGGCGTCGTAGAAGACCTCCGTGCGGATCTCCGTCGGGATCGAGATATAGGAGCGCTCGAGCATCGCCGAGATCGCCTCGGGGGGCACCGGGATCGGGTGCGGCGTGAACGTGAAGCCGGTGTTGACGAGGACGTCCGCGTCATTGTAGGTGCTCTGCACGTACGAGCCGATGATGGCGCCGTTCGAGTGGCCGACCAGCGCGATCCGGTGGAAAGGCCACTTGAAGAGCCCTCCGGGGTTCCGCATCTCGGTGAGGATCTGGTGCACGCTGTCGGCGGTCTCGGCCAGATCGACGAAGTCGCCGTCCGGCTTGCTGCTCTCTCCGGCCCCGAGCATGTCGAGCGCCAGGACGGCGTACCCCTCGGCGACCATGTACCGGGCGTAGGAGTAATCGCGCCCGTTGAACGACGGCATGTCCCAGTACTTGTGCGTGTAGGTCAGGCCGTGCACGAGCACCTGAAGGGGGCGGTGCTTGTAGCTGCCGCGGTAGTAGAGATAGCCGACGACGTCGTACGTGTTGCCGTCGGAGAGGGTCACCGGGAACACCAGCCGTTCGACCTTGGTGTGCCGGCTCGACGACGACGCCTCGGCCTGGGCGGTGGGGAGAGCGGTCGCGGCGAGCGCGGCGGCGAAGAGCAACGTGCTGACTCTGCGAAAATACAAGTTCATCGCTTGACCCTCGTGGTTGCTGCGCGTGCACGGAAGGGAGGTGACGGCCCGCTGAGCGAGCGCCGCCGCTCGTCCGCAGCACGGACATCGGGAATTTCTCGCAAACACTGGACCAGGGGGCCTCTGCATCCGTCCAGCGGTGCGCGCTGGACGCTCGCCGCGCCGATCACCGCGAGCGCGGGAGATTTCGGCCGCAAGCGCGGGAGATTCCGGCCTTCTGCGCGCCCCCCCCGCCGTGAACGGCCGGACCCGCGGAGGCCGTGACCGTCGTGGGCGTCGCGCGAGCCATTGCGCTGTCCCGCAACGGATTGCGCACGTGAAGGGCACGGATGTCCTGGTTCCCGTGAAGGATCAAAAATGCAATGCGACCCGAGCCGCCGTGTGGGGTGTAAATTTGCTGTCTTGCTTGACGGGTCGTGTCGACGGCCACGACGAGAGCGCCGCGTTCGCTTCGGGTCGGGCGCTCCCCGGGCCGCCGCCGCTCAGAAGCTCGCTTCGCCGCCGATGCTGGGGATCACGATCGGGCCGAGCTCCTCCGGCTCGCAGCCGCGCAGGATCGAGCACTCGTATTGCAGCGTCTCCTTCCCGGCGGTCGCGTTGAGCACCTCGATCGTGAGCGCGATCCATCGTCCCTCGTTGAACACCCACCGCTTCTCCAGGCGCAGGTCGAGCCGGAAGAACGCCGGCAGCCGCTCCGGCAGGTCGAGATTGCGCACGTACCGGGCAATCTGCGCGCGCAGCCGCTCGCGGCGCCGGATGTCCTCCTCCGTGTCGGGGCGATCCTCGTCGTCGTTGTCGGGCCGCGGATCGGTCCTGTCGCCGTCTCCCCAGATGCGGTAATCGATCGCCATCGGGATGCCGCTGTAGAACACCGCCCGTCCGCCGAGCTTGAAGCCGCGGCCCAGGTCGTAGGCGGCGGCCAGGTTGAGCACGTGGCGGCGATCGAAGGCCGAGTCGAAGGTCTCCCGGCCGATGTGACGGACCGACCTCGAGAGGGTGTACGACACGAACCCTCCGAGCCGCTTCGACAGGCTGCGATGCGCGTGGAGCTCCACGCCGTAGGTGCTGCCCAGGCCGCGCAGCTCCGCGCGCTGCCCGAGGCCGACATCGGTGGCCGGCAGCCGGCTGCCGAGGGCGTCGCTCAGGTCGAAGAACCCGCTCCGGAACGCGGTGACCGTGGCCCGGATCCCCTCGGGCAGGCGGAGCTCGACGCCCGCGCTCGCGAGCAGGCCGGTCTGCACGCCGCCGCGCAGGCCGCCCACCTGCAGGCCGGGCACGGCGCCGAGGAAGCTCGGCGGCTGGTGGGTCACGCCGAAGGCGCTCAGCAGGGCGAGGCCGGGGGTCACCGCGAGCCGCGTCGCGAGCCGCGGATCCGCGGTGATCTCGGCGGCGCCGTCGGACGTGAAGAGATCGCCGCGCAGGCCCGGGACGATCTCGAGCTCGGGCGTGGCGCGCACGACGACATCGGCCCAGAGCCCCGCGGCGAGGTCCTCGCGGCTCGTGAAGAGGCGGGCGAACGCCCGGTCGTTCCGGCTCGGGAGGTCGCCGTCGTTCTCGCGGATGTCGATGTCGAACCGCTCGAGCTGCGCGTCGGCGCCGGCGCGCACCGTGATCCGCTCCGAGGCGGGCGCGGAGAGCTCCACGCGCGCGCCGACGAGGCGCGCGCGGCCCGCCCGCTCGCCGTCCTGGTTCGAGCTCTCGTCGTAGCCGAGCGTGACGGCGTGCCGCAGGCGGCCCCCGCCGCCGAAGAACCTGTCGTAACGAAGGTCGAGCCGGTGGAAGTCGCCGGCGAGCACCACGTCGGTGTCGCCGTCGTCCTCGATCTCGGCGAGGTAGTCGTGCGACCCGAAGGCGAAGAGCCCGAGCCTGTCGTACGGCGACAGATCGTAGGTGACGCGCGCCTGATAATCCCAGTACCCGAGCTCCACGCCGGGCGAGAACAGCGCGAGGAGCGCGCCCGGGTACGCGTAGCGCCCGCCGACGAGCGCGGCGCCGCGGCCGCCGGCCCACGGCGCCTCGACGAGCGCGCCCGCGTCGAACAGGCGGAGGTTGGCCTCGCCGTGGAACAGGCGCTCCGGCTCCCGCGTCTCGCCGGCGACGATGCCCCCGGTGTACCGGCCGAAGCGCGCCGGGAAGCCGCCGGGGTGGAGGTCGACCCGCTCGATGAGCGCCGGGTGGATCACGCTGGGGCCGAGCGCCACGTGATAGAGCAGGGGCACGCGCACGCCGTCGACGAAGTAGCCGACGTTGCCCGGCGGCGCGCCGCGCACGAAGAAGTAGGGCACGCCCGAGGCGATGGGCGTCACGCCGGGCATCGCCTCGATGGCGCGGAAGGGGTCGCCGAACGCTCCGGGCATCTGGCGCACCTCCTCGCGGGTCATCGAGGTGGTCATGGGCGCGGCGCGCTCGCCGAGCACGACGACGTCGATGGCCTTCTCGGCGGGCGGCTGTGCCCGCGGGCCGGGCGCTGCGCGCTCCCCGGGCGGCGCGGGCCCCGGGATGGCCGGCGGCAGGGGCCCGGGCGCCGGGGCGCGGAACGCCACGCGGAGCAGGATGCGCGCGGCGACAGGCCGCCCGTCGCGCCGGGCGGGCTCGAACTGCCAGGAGGGGGCCGCCTGCACCGCGGCGCCCGCGAACGGCTCCACGCCTTCCACCGCCTCGGCCTCGCCCACGGTTCCGTCGGCGCGCACGACGATGCGGAGCACCACGGTGGCATCGCCCGTCGCGCCGGGCGGGTAGGGCGGCTCCGTGGGGCCGAGCGGGGACGGCATGGTGACCGAGGCGGCCTGGGGCGCCGCAGCCGCAACCTGGGTCGGCGCGGCCGCAACCTGGGTCGGCGGCGCGGCCGCAACCTGGGTCGGAGCGGCCGCAACCTGGGTCGGAGCGGCCGCAACCTGGGTCGGAGCGGCCGCAACCTGGGTCGGAGCGGCCGCAACCTGGGTCGGAGCGGCCGCAACCTGGGTCGGAGCGGCCGCAACCTGGGTCGGAGCGGCCGCAACCTGGGTCGGAGCGGCCGCAACCTGGGTCGGAGCGGCCGCAACCTGGGTCGGAGCGGCCCTGGCCTCGTCCGCGGCGAAGAGGAAACCCGCGCCGACGGTCGCGGCCGCGGCCCTGCGTCCGGCTCGGCGTGCGAAGCCCCGGCAGCCTCCCGTGTCCTCCATCGGGCCTCTGGAAACCATGGAGAGTCTGCACGGAATGCTCAAGCAGAACACGCCGACACGCTCGCTGCCGCGGTGCGCCGCCCTGGGTGCGCTGCCTTGACGGAGGCGCGGTCGCGCTGGACGACAGGGCCATCGCTGCCGTAGATCACGTCCGGCGCTGCCGTGGGTTCCAGGAAAAAGCGAAAGAGGAAATCCTGGGGTTCCCGGGCGCTGGTCGCGCTGGTGGTGACCGGGCTCAGCGCTGCCGGGGTCAAGTGCGGCCTCGATCGCGGACTCAAGGAGCTCGGCCTGGATAGCGAGGGCGGCCCCTCGTGGCCCTCGCCCGGCCGCCTGGGCAGCTCCGCGCCGCCGGAGGGCTCCGCCCCTCCGCGCCCGCCCGCGGCCGGCGCGCACCTGGAACTCGGCGTCCCGGCCCGCGTGGACCTCCGGGCCGGCCAGGGCCACGCCGCGGCGTCCGACGATCACCTGATGATCAAGCCCCAGTACGCCCTCTCCTACAACCGCTCGAGGAACGTCGCGAACTGGGTGAGCTGGCGGCTCGACGCCGCGTCGTTCGGCGCCACGCCCCGCTACCGGGGCAAGTTCCTCGCCGACAGCGCGCTGCCGGACGGCTGGTACCGCGTGCAGCACGACGACTACACGGGCTCCGGCTTCGATCGCGGTCACATGGTCCGCTCCGAGGAGCGGACCCGGTCCGCCGAGGACAACAAGGCGACGTTCCTGCTCACCAACATCCTGCCGCAGCGGCACGACCTCAACGCCGGCCCGTGGCTCCGGCTCGAGGAAGAGTGCCAGGAGCTCGCGCAGAAGAGGCGGCGCGTGCTGTTCCTGGTCGCCGGCGGCCTCTTCGACGAGCGCCAGCGCGAGGCCCGGCGCGAGCTCCCCGCCACCATCGGCAACGGCGTCGCCGTGCCGGCGGCGTTCTTCAAGATCGCGGTGGTCCTGGAGCCGGGGCAGGGCGCGGCGGACATCGGGCCGTCGACGCGGGTCATCGCGGCGGTGATGCCGAACGAGACCGGGATCCTGGACGAGGGCTGGGAGCAGTACCGGACGACGGTGGACGACATCGAGCGCCGCGCCGGCTACGATTTCCTGACGGCCGTGCCCGAGGCAACGCAGCGGGTCATCGAGGCGCGCGTCGACAGCGAGCCCGCCGGCCGCTGAGCGGCGCGATCAGGTCTCGACGACCTTCGTCCTGAGCCCGAGCCACGCGCCCGACGGGTGGCGGCCGAGGACGTACACGTCGATATCGACGCTCCCCACCCGGTAGACGCGCAGGTCGGTCAGGTGGGCCTCCAGCAGCGCCACGAGCTGCCGGTACCGCCCGGCGTCGGTCAGCGCCGCGTCGCCGGCCTCCTCCGCAGGCTCGAGCACCGGGGCGAAGAAGTCGCCGACGGTCGTGACCTCGACCGGCGTCTCCGCGGCGGCGCCTCGCGCCGCGCGCAGCGCGGACGGCGAGGGGACGTCGCCGCCGTCCCACCGGAACGGGCGCAGCGGGTGGTCGGACTCGCTGGGGAACAGCAGCGGCTGTGCGGCCTCCTCCAGGGAGGCGAGGAGCTCTTCTGGCGACGCGCTGTGGACCTGCATGGGACGCTCCGGAGGCGGGCCGCGCACGGCGCCCGCCCATCGACTGGGACGAGACTGGGACGATCATTCCACCGTGACACTCCACGCCGCGCACCTCATCGCCGCACGAAGTCGGGATACGTGCGTTCCGCCCCGATCGGCTCCCCGGACGGAACCAGCCAGGCCGAGCCATGCGATGGGCGATCGTGTCCTCTTCATCACGGCGCGTCGAAGGGGCCCAGGCACCCGTGCGACATGGCCCACCTCCCTTCCGGCGTCAATCGCCGGCCCGCCGCGTGGGCTCCGGCAACGCACGGGGATCAAAGCTGCTTTCCACTGCCAGGCCCGGACCACGCCGCCGGGTCTTGACATCCCGCGAACAGCCCCGAGCCCTCGGTTCCGGGCGTGTCGCCGCCGACCGGACGGCGCTCCCGCGGGCGGCCGCTGCGCGGGAAAATCCGCTTGCTCCCGGAGGTTTGGCGATGGTACCGGGACGCGCCCACCCCCGGCGCGTCGATCCACCCTTCCGCTTTCCCTTCCTGCGTTGCATGCTCGGCGGAAACCCGAGCAAGGAACAAGGATTCAAGGTGCCATGTCCAAGATGAAGCTCAAGCCCGGCGTGATCACTGGCTCTGCCCTCCAGGAGCTGTTCGAGTACATGAAGAGCGTGGAGTGCGCGCTCCCGGCGGTGAACGTGATCGGCTCGCACAGCACGGTCGCCGCCCTCCAGGCGGCCCGGGAGGCCAAGAGCCCGATCATCATCCAGTTCTCGAACGGCGGCGCCCACTTCTTCGCCGGCAAGTTCCTGGACAACAAGGGCGAGAAGGCCGCGATCGCCGGCGCCATCGCGGGCGCGCATTACGTGCGGAACCTGGCCGAGGCCTACGGCGTGCCGGTCATCCTCCACACGGACCACGCCGCGAAGAAGCTGCTCCCGTGGATCGACGGCATGCTGGAGCACGGCAAGAAGTACTTCGAGAAGAACGGAGAGCCCCTGTTCTCCTCGCACATGCTCGACCTGTCCGAGGAGCCGCTCCACGAGAACCTCGAGATCTGCCAGAAGTACCTGCGGCAGATGGCGGCCATCAAGATGACGCTCGAGATCGAGCTCGGCGTCACGGGCGGCGAGGAGGACGGCGTCGACAACAGCGGCGTCGACAACGCCAAGCTGTACACGCAGCCGGCCGAGGTCCTCGCGGCCTACGACGCGCTCAAGCCGATCGGCAACTTCACGATCGCCGCGTCGTTCGGCAACACGCACGGCGTCTACAAGCCGGGCAACGTGCAGCTCCGCCCGCCCATCCTGAAGAACTCTCAGGACGTCATCCAGAAGGAGCGCAAGACGGGCGCGAAGCCGGTCGACTTCGTGTTCCACGGCGGCTCCGGCTCGTCGCGCGAGGAGATCCGCGAAGCCGTGTCCTACGGCGTCATCAAGATGAACATCGACACGGACACGCAGTGGGCGTTCACGCAGCCCATCAAGAAGTACATGGATGACAAGGGCGCTTACCTGAAGTCGCAGCTCGGCAACCCCGAGGGCGAGGACAAGCCCAACAAGAAGTACATCGACCCGCGCGGCTGGCTTCACCTCGGCGAGAAGGGCATGGCCGCGCGCCTCGTCGAGGCGTGCAAGGACCTGAACTCGTTCGAGAAGTTCGACTTCTGATCCGCGCTGCGGCGCCGGGGCCCCGCTCGCCCGGGCGGGGCCGCCACGGCGCCCCGGAGCGCCCTGCCCGTCGATGCCGCTCGCCCTCACGAGGGCGAGGGGTGCGCCGGCCCCATCGCGTGGGCCGAGCCGGGCGCGGTCGGGCGGCGCTGGGGCAGGCGGGACAGCGGCAAGCCGAAGAGACCGAAGGCGGTCAGCTCGAGACCCAGGACGGGAAGAAACGAGGGCACCGTCGCGCCGCTCGCGACGAACTGCACGAGGACGATCGGGGCCGCGAGCGTGAGGAGCGCGGTCCGGTACCGGATGCCGTGCAGGAGCGCGAGCATCACGCCGGCGATCCCGGCGGTCAGGCAGCCATCCATTGCGGCGGTCAATGCCAGCGTGCTCGGGGCGCTCAGCGCGGCGCGGATCCAGAGAAAGCTGCCGCTTCCCAGCAGGACCATCGCGACCAGCAGGTTCGTGGGGGAGCGGTCCGTCGTCACCTTGATCGGGCGAGCCATGTTCTCTCCGCGAGGCGAGAGCACTCCATGTGCCATCGCCGCTCGCCCGCCGGAGCAGCCGTCGACCGCGCGGTGGTGGTCACGTTTGGGGTGCTCCCCTCCGGGGCTGGAGTGCAGGCGGGCCACAACAGGGGCTCGCCGGAACACAAGCCCCGGAGGGGAGCGCCCCAAACGTGACCACCACCGACCGCCCCCCGGCGCATGAGCTGCGCGAGGGCGCACGCCTTGCGCTCCGCGCTCCAGGTCAGTGAGGTGGCCAATATTTCAGGCGGGTTCCAGGCGAGCTCGCGGGACCCCTGCGCCGCTCCACGAGCACCCGCTCCGGGGGCCGGGCGGCCCGGCGAGCGCTCCCGCGCGGCCCGGGACGACTGGACGACGGCGTGACTAGGCGCGAGCGGAGCTCGGCGGGGGGGCGTTGCCGCCGTCGGATTCTCCGGGGTCGAGGAACCTCTCGCGCTGGCCCGGCTCCTCGCGCAGGAGGCTCACGCCCAGGTTCATCAGCTTCACGCAGTGCTGCTCGCACGTGGGACGACCCTCCCGGGACTGGGACAACGAGCACCGCGCGATCCGGACGACCTCCTCCGAGCGCTGATCGACCACCAGGTGGCACCGGGCCGGGGTTGCGCTTCGCGGGCAGATCAGGGTGACCTCCGAGGTGCGATGATGCCGCTGCGCAAGGAGCTTCCGGGACCCGGCGGCGAGCGCCAGGATGCCGCCGGATGCCGCCAGGGCCAGGACGAGCCAGTCTGCCATCTTCAATCCCTCGGCATCGCCGCAGCAAGCGGCACGCCACCAGCGGATCGCCCAGAGGCGCGGTCGACGCGCGGGGAAGGCAACGCGGTCGCCGGTGCACGCCGTGCGCCCGCCGGCGCAGCGCGTGCGTGCCAGGAGGGCAGCGCGGCGGCCCGCCGTAGGGTCGATATCGTCTCGACGGAGCGGAGATCCCGGGGAAGGAGGACGAAACGGCAGGGAGAATCGCCGTGATGCAGCTCGGGCGGCTCGCGGCGGCCCCGAGGCGCGCTCGCCATCGCCCGGCTCGGCGCTTGCACCGCGTGACACATCGGCCAAAGGCCGCGGGAGGAGGGAACGATGACCTGGCATCTCGATGCACTGGAGATAGAGGCGCTGGAGCTAGACGCGCCGGAGAAGGTGGTCTGGCTCGAGATCGAGGGCGAGGGAGATGAGCCGCGGTGCGTGAGCTGTCCGCGGCGAGCGGAGGCGGTGGACGTGCGGGTGTGCTGCGCCTGCAAGCGCTTCACGTCGCTCGCCATCGACCCGAGCGGCAAGCATATCTACGTGGTCTGCGAGCCCTCGTCCGACCCGCCGCGCGACGGCGCGTAGCGCCGCGGCGCTCGCTCGGGGCGGCCTGCGTCCGAAGCGGCTGCTCCACCACCACCCTCCGACGCGCACCCGGACAAGGCCCAGGTGGTGCCAGGCACAGGCGCCGGGGCGCCGATCTCCTCCGTCAGTCGCCTGCGATTCCTGGATCCGAGCTTCGCCCGGCTCGCCCGATCCACCCGTGTGAGCGCGACCCCGCGCATCGAGGAATAGGCCAGTATGCCTATGCCTCGAGGGAGCGGACTCGTGTACTCACCCGCTGCAGCCTCCTGCACCCGATGATGCGAGGGCGGACGGCGATCTTGGAACAGAGAGGCGAGGACGAAACCACCGAGAGAAGGTGCTGGCCCATGGTGAGCAAACGAACGAGTCTACCGAAGAAGATTTTGCTGCTGGGAGCGCTCGGAGTCGGCCTCTGGAGCTGCGGCAGCGGCGGCGATGAGACCACCGGCGGCGACAGCGGCGGTTCCGGCGACGTTACCAGCTCGGGGGGCGGCACGAGCTCGGGGGGCACGACCGGCACCGGCGGCAGCGCAGCCTCGGGGGGCACGACCGGCACCGGCGGCAGCGCAGCCTCGGGGGGCACCGCGAGCACGGGGGAGACCTCGGGCAGCGGCGGCAGCACCGCGTCAGGGGACACGACGGGGGCAGCCGGCGGCGACAGCGCCGGCGGGGGCGGCATGGGGGGGAGCGCAACCGGGGGCGCGGGCACCGGAGGCAGCGACACGGGCGGCGGCGGCGGAAGCGTGACCTGTCCGACCCCCGCCTTGCGCGCTGGCGACACGAACGAGACCGTGCAGGTGGGCTCTCAGAGCCGCAGCTATGTGTTGCACGTCCCTGCGGCGTACGACGGCAGCAAGCCGGTGCCCCTCGTGGTGGACTTTCATCCTCTCGGCGGCTCCGGTCCGTCGGAACGATCGGGCTCGCCCTATCCGGCGCAGACCGATCCGGAAGGGGTGATCATGGCCTTTCCGAGCGGGATGCGCGGGCCCTCGGGCGGCGCCTGGAACGTGGGGCCCTGCTGCGTGGCCAACACCGACGACGTGGCGTTCGCCAAGGCGATGGTGGCCAAGATCCAGCAGACCGCCTGCATCGACCCCAAGCGCATCTACGCCGTCGGCTTCTCCATGGGAGGCGGAATGTCCCACTACCTCGCTTGCCACGCGGCCGACGTGTTCGCGGCGGTGGCGCCCGCCGCCTTCGATCTCCTGAAAGAGAACATTGACGACTGCAAGCCCTCTCGGCCCATCACCGTGGTCTCCTTCCGAGGTACCTCGGATCCCATCGTGCCCTACGCCGGTGGATATTCCTCGGTGGTGTCGGGGATGCCCATCACGTTCCTCGGCGCGAAGACGACCTTCGAGAAGTGGGCCGAAATCAATCAATGCACCGGTTCGCCGTCGGCCGAAGATGGCCAGGGCTGCTCGACCTATTCGAACTGCCAGGACGGCGTCGAGGTGGCTCTTTGCACGAAGCAGGGGGGCGGTCACGAGGCCGGTAACGCCGCGGTCGGCTGGCCCGTGCTGAAACGGCACACCATGCCGTAGCCCGCGCCCACCGTCCTCGAGGAAGAGCGGTGCTCGTGCAAATCAGCCAGCCGGCTCGGTAACAGCCCGGCTCGACGTCCGCGCGACTCCCTGCGCTCGGGGATACAACGCGCCGCGTGGTGCGATGACGCGGCGCGGTCCGCGAGCGAAGCGCTCGTCGTGTGGCGTCATCGAAAGAATTCGCTTCAGGCGTAGCCGTTTCCTTGTGATCATGGCTACTGCAGGATGAGCGAGCTCGCGCGCGTTGACCGCCGACGTCCTGATCGTTCATAATGGCCAGCGATAACTTGTGAACCTGCTCTCTGCGCGGCCTCGTCGCTCAGTGGCAGGAGCCGACCGGGCCGTTCATGAAGGTCAGCGGAACCACGATCCTGACGCGGAAGACCTTGGTGAGCCGGAGGTTCGGGTCGGAAGCGTGGCGCGGCTTTTTTCGTGACGTGGCGCTGACCAACCCGTCGTTCCGACGGCCGGTGACGGCCAGCAGCCTGGTTCCGCTGCCCGAGTTCCTCGCGTTTCACGACGAGCTCGTTCGGCGATTCTATCCGGACAGCAAGGAGGCGCACTTCGATCTCGGGGTCGAGTCGGCGCGCTGGGCGCTCGTCGACGGTCCGCTGAAGCACTTCGTCCCCGACCCGGAGATCACTTCGCTGGTCGCGACCATTCCGAACCTTTGGCATCGGTACTTCGCCGAGACGGACAGCCGTTCCGAGGCGATTCTGAGCGAATCCGGTGTCGAGTTTCGAGTTCGGGGCCTCCCTGCCTGGCACCCGTACTTCGAGGAGTTTGTGATCGGGTATACAAAGGAAATGCTGGAGCTCTACTGCGCCAACCCGGTGTGGACGCATCGCCTCACGGAGGTGCGCGGAACGACGTACGGCTATCTGCTCGCCACCGATCCTGTTCCGAGCGCTCCTCCGAGCAGTGAACGCTCCGGTGCCGGACGCTGTCGGCTGCTTCGGCCACGAAAGGCGCTCACGGCTCGCGAGCTGGAGGTGCTGCGGCTCGTCGGGGCCGGCAAGACCAACCGAGAGATCGCAATCGTCCTTCGCATCTCGGAGAAGACCGTGCAGCATCACGTTGCCCATGCATACGACAAGCTCGGCGTCTACAGCCGCGCCGGTGCGACGCTGTGGCTGGCCGAGCGGGGGCTGCTGGGCTGATCGGCGGCAAGGAAGCGCTGCTGGCAGGTCGGCGAAGCGCGTGCACGGCGGGCCGGGTCGCCCCAACCTGGGTGGGTCGCCGGGTCGCCCCAACCTGGGTGGGTCGCCGCAACCTGGGTGGGCCGGGTCGCCGCAACCTGGGTGGGCCGGGTCGCCAACCTGGGTGGGCCGGGCCGGGTCGCCGCAACCTGGGTGGGCCGCCCAACCTGGGTCGGGTGGCCCAACCTGGGTTGGGTCCAGGGGGCCCAACCTGGGTCGGGTCGGCCCTCTGCAACCTGGGTCGGGTTGGCCTACCTGGTCAGCCGCCGACAGGGCACCAGCGGCTCATGGCTCGAGGTCGACCACCTCCACGCCGGACATCGCGAGGGAGCAGATCGCGAGGTCCCCGTAAAGCGTGACCGCGCTTACGTACCCGGAGACGGGGACCGGCGTCCCGAGCGTCATGTTCTCCAGGTCCGTCGTGTCGAGCACCGAGAGGGCAGCAGGGGCATCGTCGAAGACGACCAGGCGCGCGCCGTCCACCGCCCTCACCCCGCCGTTTCCGAGCTCATCCATGTTGCGCTCGGCGCGCCGGAGCACGCCGTCCCGCAATCCCCCGACCACCAGGAGCGATTCCTCGCTCTCGTAACGATCCGCCTCGCCCGAGCTCACCTGGTGATATCTCAAAGTTTGAATGAAGGCGCGGTCGTCGCCGATGAGCGTACCATACGCGAAGACGGACTCGTCGACCGGGCTGGTGTCCCGGAGGCTCGCGCTCGAGCCGCCGATGTCCAGGAGCTTGAGCGTCCGCTTGAGCCCCAGGCAGGTGCCCCCACCCGAGGAGCCGCCCCGGGGAGCCGGCTCGAACTTCGCGGTATTCCCGAGGCGCCGCGAGCACTCCATTTGCGTCGACGCCGGGCGCCCGATCCACGCGTAATCGGTCGTGAGCAGCCGGCTCGAGGTGCGATCGAACAGGACCAGCGACCCAGGAACGTTGATCGGAACGCTCACGACCGGCGAGGACGGGTCCGCGACGTCGACCCGGTCGAGATAGAAGCGCGCCTTCGACGGGTCGCCCGGCAGGGGCGTCCAGTGCGACGTGAGCACGGTGGTGCCGTCGAGGAGGAGCCTCGACCGACCGGCCCCCGCCGGCAGCGAGACCGTCGCGGAGATCGCCGGCCGCGCAGGATCCGCGATGTCCACGAGCGTGAGCCACGGCGTCTCGCCCCCGGGCGAGCCCTCGACGCCTGCCTCGGCGCCGCCATGGAGGAGCACGAGGGTGCTGCCCGCCTGGACCACGTTCTCGCCCGAGCCGAGCAGCGCCCCGGCGCCTCCGGCGTAGAGGGGGCTCTCGCCGAACGGAAGATCGAGCTGGCTCGCGATGCGCGGAGCGGCCGGATCGGTCACGTCGATGACCGCCAGGTACGCGTGCTTCCCGTACTGGGCCCCCGCTCGCCCCCAGAGCACGTAGAGGTGCTGCCCGTGCGCGAACAGCTGGACGGGTATGGACCTGGCGCTGCCGCAAGACGCCGGCGCGAACGGGAGGACCACGGGCGTGAGGTCGAGCTTGCCGAGCGGCTCGATGCGGCCGGCGTCGGAGAGCGGCACCACCTCGATCTGCGGGTGTTCTGTAGACCCCTCGGCGACGAGCCGCGCCACCACGTCACCGACCACCTTCGTGCGCATGACGTTCTTCGCGAGCGTGACGTCCGCGAGCTCGGCCGGCGCGTCGCGGTCCGCGATGTCGAAGGCCGCGAGCTGCTCGCGGGCGAAGGCGAGCAGCCGGCCTTCGTGCACGAGGGCGCGCTGCACGGGCGCGCGGTAGCGAGCGGCGCCGCGCTTCGTGAGCGTGTCGCGCGTGAAGTCGATGAGCTGGACGCCGCCCGTGTGCAGGTCGCACTCCGCGTCGTCCTCGATCACGACCTCGGAGCTGACGTAGGGCACGATGAGGGTGCCCAGCGCGTCGAGGACGGTGAAGGCCCTGTGGATCCTCCTCCAGTCATCACCGATCCTCGACGCATGGTCGCCGAAGTCGACGTGATCCAGCAGCGTGGGGGCCGCGAGGTCGGAGACGTCGAGGAGCGAGACGCCGAGGGAGCCGCCGGCGTCGCTGTCGGTGAGCCCGACGGTCAGGAGGCGGTCGCCGCGCGGCTCCAGGTGAAAGCCCCCGGTCGGCATCGCGAGCTCGCCGAGCTGGGCAGGGGTCGCGGGGTCGCTGAGATCGAGGGTCAGCAAGATCTGCCCCGCCCGGTGCGCGATCACATAGGCCCGATCGCCGTCGAAGCGGACGCCGAGCAGGTTCTGGCGCTGGGGCGAGGGGAGCTCGAGGCTCGCGAGGGGGACGAGCTCCGCGGAGGACACGACGGCGAAGGTCTGCACGATGGGAACCGTCGCGCCCCAGGAGCCAGGCTGGCTGCTGATGACGCGGAGGACGCCGGCGTGCTCGTCCATTTGCCAGCGGGTCTCGATCGGCCCGCGGGCCTCCACCATCGCGCCCTGGACGAGATCGCCGCCAGGATCGGAGATGTCGACGACCTGGATGCTGGAGCGCGCTCCCTGGTGGGTCAGGGTGCTTTCCCGTGGCGCGCTGGCGATGTACAGGCGATCCTGGGCGGCGCTGACGGTGCTGAGCTGCCCCAGGTACTTCGTGGAGACACCGACGTCGAAGCGGAGCTCGTCGACGACGTGGATCGCGGTCGGGTCGGCGATCGAGAGGGAGGTGACCGTGGTCGTGGGGCCGTCCGTGCACCCCCGGCACGCGCCGCTGTTCCACGTGACGGCATAAAGCACGTCGTCGACGAGGTGCATGTCGGCGAGGGTGCCCGTCAGGGCGAGCGAGCCGAGAGGCCGGATGTCCGTCGGGTCGGCGACGTCCAGCGCCTCGATACGGCTCGTGTACGCGGTACCGGGCTCGTCGGTCCCGTCACCGGGGGGGAGCTCCTCCGCCGAGGAGAACAGGGCATAGACGACGCCGTCGCGCACGATCATCTCGAACGGCCTGCCGCTCGACCGGCGCTGACCGAGGAGGCTCAGGTGATCGGGCCGGGAGATGTCGATGACGCTCAGCCCAGCGTAACGCGAGAGCGCGTAGAGCTTGCCGTCGTCCACCTGGACGAGATCCGCCGCCTCGATGATGCTGACCCAGTTGGGCCATGGGTCGTCGGCGGGCGCGCTGCCGCCCTCGCCGTTGTCGTCACCGGCGGAGCTGTCGCCGCCGCCGGCGCCGCCGGCGGAAGTGTTGCCGCCGGCGCCGGTGACGTCGTGAGGCGCCTCGGGGGGGACCAAGGGATTGGCCGAGATGAACCCGGTCAAGTCGGTGTCCGTGTCGGTGTCCGTGCCGGTGTCCGTGGAAGGATCGGGTGCTGTCGTGCCAGGGGGTGTGCCACCGGTCGTGCTGCTGTTGCAGGCGGCCAGCGCGACCGACGCGGCGATCGCAGAAAGCGCCAGCCATCTGGCGCGAGCTCGATTCACGATGATCAAGGTGACCTCGCTGCAGCGGGCAAGGGACAGGGCGGCGGAATGCTGCCATCATGTGCCATCCCGGCTTTGTACCTCCGGAAATTAGCAAATTGAATGCCAGGATGGACGGCTCGCAAGGATCTTCTTCGAATGCGCTGCCCATGTGTGCCAAAATGAGCGGGTGGCGATTCGATCGACCAGAACGCCCTCGCCATGCATCAAGAACGCGCTGGACGAGCGGGGCTTGATGGAGGCTTACAGAGGGCGCCCTGCATATCAGCAAAACGATTACATCGGCTGGATCATGGGCGCCAAGCGCCAGGAGACGAGGGAGAGTCGACTCCGCCAGATGCTGGATGAGCTCGAGCGAGGCGGCGTGTACATGAACATGAACCACGCAGCGTCGGAGAAGAAGTAGCTGGCCGGGGGGCCCCGACGCGCCCACGCCGCGCGGGCTCGGCCACCGTGACGCTACGCCCTCGGGCGTCGAGCTCTGCCGCGCGGCTCCCGGGCGCCTCCCTTCGGGGTCACCGGGGGCGGAGACGGGGACGGGGCCGCCGGGGGTGGGGCGGCGCCGGCGAGGGCGGGGTAGCGGAAGCAGCTCACCAGGTGGTCGTTGACCATGCCGACCGCCTGCATGAGCGCGTAGCAGATGGTCGAGCCCACGAACTTGAAGCCGCGGCGGGCGAGGTCCTTGCTGAGGGCGTCGGAGAGCGCGGTCCTCGCGGGCACCTCGGCCATCGACCGGAAGGCGTTCACCAGGGGGCGGCCGCCGACGAAGCTCCACAGGTAGCCATCGAAGCTGCCGTGCTCGCGCTGCACCTCGAGGAAGCACCGCGCGTTGGTCACCGCCGACGCGACCTTGAGGCGGTTGCGAACGATGCCGGGATCCTCGAGCAGCCGCGCCACGCGCGCGGGCCGGAAGCGCGCCACGACGGCGGGATCGAAGCCGGCGAAGGCCCTGCGGTAGGCCTCGCGCTTGCGCAGCACGGTGATCCAGCTCAGGCCGGCCTGGGCGCCCTCGAGGATCAGCATCTCGAAGAGGTGCCGGTCGTCGTGCGCCGGCACGCCCCACTCCTCGTCGTGGTACGCGATGTACAGAGGATCGGCGGTGACCCAGCCGCAGCGCACGAGCATGGGGCGGACTCTACACCCCGGCTCGGCCGCCATGCCAGGAGATGTCCGGGATGGGCGGCAGCGACCTCCGATCCGCCGCGAGCTCACCATCGCCGAGATAGCGTGGAGAGAGCCCACGTTGAAGAGCCCGGAGCGGCCCTTGGCGACGAGATCGCGCGCCCACGTCGGCCCGCTCCTTGCTCGACGCCGGCCTCCCGTCCTGCGATCGTCGCCGCCGATGGACAGGACCGAGCGCCTCTTCGCGATCATGGACGCGCTCCGCCGCCGCCGGCGTCCGGTCACCGCGGCGGAGCTCGCGGAGGAGCAGGGCACCTCGGTGCGCACGATCTACCGCGACGTACAGAAGCTGATCGGGCTCGGCGCGCCGATCGACGGGGAGGCGGGCGTCGGCTATGTGCTGCGGCCCGGCTTCTTCCTGCCGCCGCTGATGTTCACCGCGGAGGAGCTCGAGGCGCTCGTCCTCGGCGCGCGCTGGGTCGGCGCGCAAGGCGACGAGGCCCTCGCGTCCGCCGCGGAGAACGCGATCGCCAAGATCGCGACCGCCTCCCCCGACGACCTCCGCGGTCGCATCGACGACACGGGGCTCTGGCCGGCCGTGCTCCGTGGGACCGGCGCCCCGCCGAGGCCCATCCTCGGCCTCGTCCGGCGGGCGATGCGAGGGGAGCGCGCGCTCGCGATGCGTTATCGGGGCGAGTCGGGGCACAGCACCGATCGCGAGGTCTGGCCGGTGCAGATCGCGTACTGCGAGGGCAAGCAGATCATCGCGGCGTGGTGCTGCTTGCGCGCGTCGTTCCGGCACTTCCGCGCCGATCGCATCGAGCGCCTCGAGCTCACCGCGCGGCCCTACGGCAAGCCGCGCCGGACGCTGACGGTGGCGTGGTTCGAGGCCCTTATGCGCCAGCGCAGCACGCCGGCGTGAGGTCGGCGAGGGCGTGACGCGATCGCGTGGTCCTCGCTGCTGACACGGGCTGTCAGGAGGGGCGGCGCAAGCTCGTGGGCGCACCCCGCCGGAGCATCGGCGGCGTCCACACACGCACAGGAGAGAACCATGAAGATCCTCGTCACAGGCGCGACCGGCACCGTCGGCAGCGAGATCGTCAAGCAGCTCGTCGAGGGCGGTCACCACGTCCGCGCGCTGAGCCGCGACCCGGCCCGGGCGAGCTTCCCCGCAGGCGTCGAGGCCGTGGCCGGCGATCTGATCGCGCCGGAGACGCTCGCGGCCGCCTTCGAGGGCGTCGAGGCGCTGCACCTGATCAACTTCGGCGGCGACGATCACGCGCCGCTCGAGACCGGGGAGCAGATCGTCGCGCTCGCCAGGCAGGCGGGGGTGCGGCGGATCACGCTGCTGCTCGGCGGCACGCCCACCGCGTTCGACGACGTGGTCAAGGGAGCCGGAGTCGACTGGACGTTTCTTCAGCCGGTGGAGTTCATGGCGAATCACCTCGAATGGGCGGAGTCGATCCGCGCCGAGGGGCTGGTGCGTGAGCCGTTCGTCGAGCGGCTGAGCGCGGTGGTCCACGAGGCCGACATCGCCGCGGTCGCGGTCGCGGCGCTGACGCAGGGCGGCCACGCCGGCAAGACGTACACCCTCACCGGGCCGGAGGCGCTCAGCCTGCGCCAGAAGATCGACATCCTCGCCGCCGCCGCCGGGCGCGAGGTCAAGCTCGTCGAGCTGACGGAGCAGCAGGCGCGCGCGCGGTGGGAGGCGATGGGATATCCGCCCGAGGCCATCGAGTTCTTCGTGGAGATGTGCAGGAACACGCCGGAGATCGGCTACACCGTCGTCCCGACGGTCGAGCAGGTGACCGGGCGACGGGCCCGCAGCTTCGCGCAGTGGGCGGCAGAGCACGCGGCGGCGTTCGCGGCGTAGGGCGAAGCGCGCACCCCCCCGGCCGGGCCTCTCCAACGAGAGAGGCCGGACCGGATCGGGCGGCCGAGGTCATCGACTTCGGTGCTCGCGAGGGCGCGCGCTCGGAGATCGCCTCGGAGCGCGCGAGGCGCGATGCGTCGCCCGTGGCTTGCGCAGGCCGCTCTGCCTTTCGGCCGGGCTTGCAATCCCCGCCTCGCGCAGGCAGGTTTCCTGGGCGCTCCTCGCGGCTCCCACCCATGCTGACCCTCCGGTCCTTTGAACAGCGCGACTGGCCGTCCGTCTGGTCGATTCTCGAGCCCGCGTTCCGCGCGGGGGAGACGTACGCGTTCCCTCCGCAGATCTCCGAGGCCGAAGCGCACGAGGCGTGGGTGGAGGTCCCCGCCGCGACGTTCGTTGCGTGCGCTCCGGGCGGCGCGGTGCTCGGCACGTATTTCCTCAAGCCGAACCAGCCCGGCCTCGGCTCGCATGTGTGCAATTGCGGCTATGTCGTCGCCCCTGAAGCGCAGGGCAAGGGCGTGGCCTACGCGATGTGCGAGCACTCGCAGCGCGAGGCGGTGGGGCGGGGGTTCCGTGCGATGCAGTTCAACCTGGTGGTGTCGACGAACGAGCGCGCCGTGAGGCTCTGGAAGAAGCTCGGCTTCACGGTGGTCGGCACGCTCCCCCGGGCGTTCCGGCACGCGCGTCTTGGCTTCGTGGACGCCTTCGTCATGTACAAAGAGCTCATCGCGTGACACCGGACTCCTTCGCGGCGGTCCTGTCCTGTTGAGCTTGCTGCGCCGCGCGGGATGGGCACGGCTCGGGGCATCCACGGCGCGGTGGTGGAGCGTGCCAGGCCGCCGTCCACAGGAACGTGCCCCACCACTCGCGGCCCCAGCGGGACCACCGCGCCCGCGACAGGTCACGTGACGTCGGCGCGCCGCGGCCGTGACAGGTCACGTGACAAGTATGACCTCCGTCATGGGAGATCTGACCTGCGCGCTCCTCGACACGAACCAGATCAAGTGCTGGGGCGACAGCCTCGGCCACCCAGGCTGTGGCGGGGGCACGGCCCATTGCAGCGATGAGCTCGGCGAGACGGGCGACTACCCTGAGATTGTCGACCTGGGCCCCAGCCACAGGCGCTGGGAGGCTGGCCCGCGAACCGCCGCGAGCACCCCGCGGCGCGCTCCGCCCACCAGAGGCCGACGGCCGAGCTCCTGCGCCGCTTCGCGGCGGCTGCGCTTCAAATGTACCGCGAAACTGCGGGCCTTTGTCGTGCGGCGAAGCGACCGCCATCGCGGCATGAGCGCGGATGTGGCATTATCCGCTCATGCGTACCATCTCGGATAGATTCATTCGTGGCGTTCGATGTCTTGTACTCATAGCCATGCCAGTCGCCGTACTGAACTGTTCCAGCGACGCTGAGACCGATGAGCCGTCGAGCACCGAGTCCGGCTCGTCGGGGGGCGGCGGAGACACCGCGACGAGCAGCGGAGCCGAGGGCAGCACGACCACCAGCAGCACGACCTCGGCCGGTGGATCCGACACCACGACCACCACGTCGGCGACGACAGGGAGCGGCGGAGCGGGTGGCTCGACGGGCGAAGGCGGCAGCGACGGCGCGGGCGGCTCCACGGGTGAGGGCGGCTCCACGGGCGAGGGCGGCGCGCCCTCCGGCGAGTTCACGCTCACGAGCCCCAGCCACCAGGAAGGCGCCGAGTTCGCCGACAAGTACACCTGCGCGGCCGCCGGCTTCGACAAGAGCCTCCTGCCGGAGCTCCGCTGGACCCCGGGACCCGCGGGCACGAAGAGCTACGCCATCACCTTCATCGACCGCACCCTGACGAACCGGACGCCGCCCAGCAACCTCGGCTATCACTGGGTCGTGTACAACATCCCGGCCGAGGTCACGTCGCTGCCCGAGGAGTTCAAGGACGCGGCGGCGATCGGCGCCGCGCAGAGCGGCCCCTACCTCGGCCCGTGCCCCAATTTCAGTGGCGGGAACGCCGAGAACCACACGTACGAGTTCACGATCTACGCGCTCGACACGGAGACGCTGACGGTCTCGGGGTCCAGCACGGCCGCGGTCGCCGATGCGGAGGCCAAGCTCGAGGCGAGCCACCTCGCCAAGACGACGCTCAGCGGGACGTCCGACGCCTCTCCTCCCCGGCCCTGATGAGCGGTCGCGGGCGTTGATCCTCGCCGGGCAACCCGACCGGGGTTGCCCGGCGAGGCGCCACGTCATGCTGCCTCCGGTCTCCGGCACCAATGCCGGCTCCGAAGGCACCCCGCCCCCCCGCCTAGCTCCTGGCGAGCTTCGAGCCTGCCAAGAGCGCCTGATCCAGGCGCGTTTGATCCAGCGTGGCCTTCAACGTCTCAGCCGAGTAGAGGTTCGCGCCACGAAGATCGGCATAACTCAGATCGGCGCTCTCGAAATCGGCCTCCATGAGGTTCGCCTTGACCGCATGGGCCCGGAAAAGCCTGGCATGCCGGAAACGAGCGCCCTTGGCCATCACCCGCTGGAGCAAGGCATGATCGAGCACGCTGTGCGAGAAGATCCCGGCGCTCAGATCCGCCTCCATGAAGTTTGCCGACCGAAGGTCGGCGGCCTGAAACGAGCATCCGGGCGCCCTGACGCGCAGAAACGAGCCCTTCGACAGCTTCGCATCATCCGCCCTGAACCGCACCATGGACGCGTCGTCGAAGCTCGACTCCTCGGCCGAGCAATCGTACATCTGCGCGTCGTCGAGGATCGCGCGCCGAAACGAGGCGAGGCGCAGCGCCGCGCCCGAGAACGTCGCGCCGGCGGCGCTGGCCCCGTCGAAGACGACGCCAAGCAGCGTCGCGTCGGCCAGGTTGGCGCGCGCGAGCTCCGCACCGTCGAACGCTGCCCCGGACGCGCTGGCATCGGCGAGCGTCGCATCGGCAAGCCTCGCGCCAGAGAAGATCGCGTTCGTCAGGTCCGCTCCCGAGAGGTTCGCCCCCGTGAGGTTCGCGCCCTTGAAGCTCGCGCGCGCCGCCGCGACGCGGTCGAGAGCGGCCCCCGCGAGATCCGCGCTGTCGAAGCGCGCCCCCTCGAGCCTGGCACCGGTGAAGCGCGCGCCCGTGAGGTCCTTGCCGCGAAAGTCCATGTCGGTGAGGTCGCAATGAAAGAAGCTCACGCCCGACAGGACGGCCCCGGATGCCACGAGCGCCGCTGCCTCCTCCCTCGGCATCGCGGGCGGAAGCTCGACCGGACCCGCCAGGAACCCGTCCTCGGCGCTGCCGACAGGCGGCGGCGCCTCGGGGCCAGGCGCCTTCGAGACCCGAGGAGCCACCTCGCTCTCGATCAGGGCAAAGAATCGCTGCTGTATCGTCTCGATGGCTGCCCTGGCATGAACATCATCCATGCACGCATGGAGCAGCGCTATCTCGGGCGCGTCCTCACGCGTGACATGGAGGATGCCACGCCACACCAGACAGACCTTCAGCGCGTCCGCGTCGAACCACACCGTGTCCAGGTTCAGCGGGATCTCCCTGAGCTTGCCGCCTGCCTCGCGGGTCTGCTGCGCGAAGGCCCGAGGCGCGAGGCCAGGGAGCTTGCCGTTGATGACCGAGAGCCTGGGGTGCACGCCCGCCAGATAGAAGTCCTCGTCGCCGCGCGGATAGGCGATCTGCTGCTCGGGCGGCGCCGCGTTGAAGTATCTCCAGTCGAAGTCTCGCGGGAAATACGGCCATCGCTCCTTGAGCCAGGTGCCGTCGTACGTGCCCAGCCGCGAAGCCCGGAGCGCCCATGTGGCGGGGACCGGCGCGAAGCACACGGGAGCCGGGCGATCCTGCTCGCTGCGAAGCAGCTTGTCCCCTCGCTCCAGGTTCGGCAGCCAGGGTCCGGCGACCCCCTGGACGAGGCCCCTGCCGACGGGGTTCTCGAGGTGCCCCGGTCCGCCAAAGGCCCGCTCGTAGCGGAGCGGGATGCGATCGAACGGGCTCGGCGCCGACGGCCCGCTCATCTGCCACTTCCGATCGCCGATCGCTGCCAGCGAACGCCGCAAGACCTGGCCGAAGGCGAGCTGCACGTTCGTGGAGCCGGATCGCTGCGGCTGTGCGTACGCGTGCCCCACCATCAAGACATCGGCGCTCGGCTTGAAGGGCGCATGGTCGGACGCGTACCTGAGGGTGCCTTGCGGATCCTCGTCGAAATACACGTCCCCGGTCGGGGGCTCCTGATCGCCCGGAGGGAGCGGCTCGGCCAGCCCCTCCGGGACGATCGTCATCGAGCTCTTGACCACCACGACGAGCGCCTCCTGCGGCGGCAGGAGCTGCCACGGGCGGACGGCCGCGGCGATGGGGCCATCGGTGACGATGGGCACCGTCTCCCTGCGACGAACCGGCAGATCGAGCATGGCTCAGGGCGCGACCAGGACCTTGGCCTGGCTCGGAGAGTCGTGGAGCCCCGCCGGCATGTTGGCGTTGGCGCCGTTATGTGCCGTCTGCGCCGTGAGGTACACGGCGCCCTTCCCCTCGATCTTGACCTTCGAGCTGCCGCGCTTGAACACCACCTTCTGCGCCACCGTCCCGGAGACGACACCCCCCGCGGTCCCCGCCTGATCGCCGGTGCTGGCCGGTATCTCGGACATCTCGACGACAGCGTGCTTGTTCTCGATCATCACCTTCGTCGAGGTCGCCGTGGCGTTGCTCACCATCGCCATGTTGGGGAACGGTATCGGAATGGGCGGGGCCGGCGGCGCCGGAACCTTGCACACATCGGGTATGCCCATGCACGTGCCCCCACCCTTCGATCCCGCTGGCATCATCGCGCTCACTCCTGCTTCTCCTGCCGCTAGCCGAGCAGCACGCGCTCGCCGTCGATGCGCGTGTCTTTCTCCGACGTGATCGTCGTCCGGCGCCCGAGCAGCTCGAGCGTGCTCGACACCAGCGTGCGAAGGCGCCCGGCGCGCGTCTCGAGGAGCCCTTCCACGTCGTGGAACACATCCATGGCGCGCTCGATGACGCGGCCGGCGCGCAGCTCCCACTGGCCCACCGCCCAGTCCGCCTTGACGGCATCAACCGCGAGCGCTCCCGCGGAGACGCGCGCCTTCTCGCTCGCCAGCGCGATCGAGTCCTGCGTCAGCTCGATCTTGCTCCCGTCCACGCCCGCCGAGAGGATCACGCGGCCGGCCGGCGCCGAGAGCTCGAGATCGGACGTCGCGGAGATCCTCAGCTCGCCCGTGGCACCATCCAGGCTCGCGACCAGCGCGCCTCCGGGATCGAAGAGCGCGAGCACCTGCCCCTCGACGGTCGCCCTGGCCCCGGAAGGCGCCACGAGCTGGGAAGGCTGCGCGGCGTGCACGACGCCCGTCACGTAGACGGTGCCCGAGTCCGCCTCTTGAACGAGCACACGATCACCCGTTGTAGGGTGATAACCCGGCACCGCGATGCGGGCCGCCCACTCGGTCTCCGAGCGCGAAACGCCGCGCAGGCGGACACGCCCCTCCTCCACGCCCAGCACGAGCGCCTCGACCACGGGCTGGACGGACACTCCTCTTCGCTGCGCTGCCCCATGTCCTGTCTTCATGACGTCACCCGCTGGTAGAGAAATCTTCCGCGGCCGCTCGGTCTGGATCGGTCCCGCGAAGGCCATTTCTGCTCGCGCCCGAGAGCCGTGCCTGGCTCATGTTCGCGCGGTGCGTGTTCGCGAAATCGAGGATGGCATGGGCCAGCGTGGCGTGGCTCAGGTCCGCGTGGGACAGGTCTGCCCACGCCAGCGAGGCGCCCTCCAGCGAGGCGCCCCGCAGATCGGCCTTGCCGAGCCTGGCCTGACCCAGCTTTGCGCCTCGAAGCTGCACCCCCGGCGCCGTGACGCGGACGAGCTCGGCGTCCTCGAGGATCGCCAGCGAGAGATCGGCCCCCTCGAGCCTCGCCTCGGTGAAGTCCGCGCGCTTGCCCTGGAGGCCCATGAGCCTGGCGCGCCGCAGATCCGCCCGCGCGAAGCAGCTCTGGGCCGCCTTGACCCCGCGCAGATCGGCGCCCTCGAGCCTGGCGTCGGACAGGTTGGCATCCTCGAGGCTCGCGCCATGAAAGCTCACACCCGTGCCCTCAACGCGTTCCAGCAGGCACTGACGGAGCTCGGTGCGCTCGTCCAGCTTGCACGTCGTGAGGTCCGCGCCGCTGAAGTCCGCCAGAAAGAAGCGCGCCCCCCGCAGATCGGCCGCGCCGAGCGCGGAGCTCCCCACACGGCACGTCGTCAGATCCAGCCCGGCGAGCGACGCGCCCGCGAGCGTGACGTCCGCGAGGTCCGTGCGGAGGAAGCGCGCCTCGCGCAGATCGGCGCCGGTCAGATCGGCCCCCGCCAGGTTGGCCTCCACGAGGAGCGCCTGCGCGAGGCGCGCGCCGAGGAGCTGGGCATCGGCCAGATCGGCGCCGGTGAAGTCGGCCCCGGCGAGCTCGACCCCCGAGAACTGCGCGCCCGTGAGCCGCGACCCGGCGAGCTTGGCGCCCGCGAGCGACACGCTCACCCACCGCGTTCGCTGGAGGTCCATCTCGCGCAGATCGACGCCGGTGAGGTCCACCGCCTCGACGTGCACCCCCCGCGCCCTGCCCTGAGCACAGAGCTCCATCAGATGAGCGCGGCTCGTGACGACGGTGGCTGCGGTCATCGTGGCTCCTCGGCGCCGACCCGGCGCACGCGCCATGCTACCAGAGACGCAGGGCGCCCAGGGGGAAATGTCCCCTCCTCCGCGTCACGCGCCGTCGTCTTCCTTGGGACGCTTGATCCCGTAGAGCTGCCCGTCGCCGGCGTCGATCAGCTTGAACCGCGGCTGGCGCATCTGCGGCGGGATATGCGCCTCCACGAAGCGGTTCCAGTTCGACGCCATCACGCAGAGCGCCTGGAAATACGTCTCGGGGTCGAGCCGCAGCGAGGAGACCACGCGCGCGCGCTCCGCTCCGGCGCGCCCATCGAGCGCGTTGCGGCCCGGGAACGGCGCGTGGTCGGTGAACACGACGGCGAACTGGCGCGGCGAGTGCAGGACCTGCACGCCGTTCGCCGCAGCGGGCGCCGCCTCCGTGGACCAGTCGATCGGCATCGCGCCCGGCTCGGCAGGGTTCACGGCGCCGCTCGCCTTCATGGCCTCTTGCATCGCTTTGATCGCGCTCTCGGCGTCCTCGGGGCTGCCCATCGGGCTCGTATAGCAGAGTGCTGCGCTTCGGGGTATGGGCCGGGGCCGTCTTCCGGCATAGTGGGCGCGCCCATGACGTCGACCCAGCCGAACCCCGCCTCCACCGGTAGCGCGAGCTCACTGACCTTCTCCCCCGCCGCGCTGCGCTTCGGGCCCGTGCCCGCAGGGGCGGCCGACGTGCGCGTGGTCGTGGTGCAGAACGGCACGGACGAGGCGGTGAGCCTCGCGCTCGATCCCGGCGCCGCCGAGTTCAGCGTCCTGGGCGACGCGACGACGGTCGACGCCGGGCAAGAGGCCGAGCTGTTTTTGCAGTATCAATCCGCGGCCGAAGGCACGCACAGGGCGGCCTTGACGGCGACTGGCCTGTCGGGCGAGCTCGAGCGCTGCGCGCTCTCCGGCACGACCATCCCGAGCCTGACGATCGATCCCAGCGCGATCGCCTTCGGCGACGTGCCGGTCGGGCAGAGCCGCGTGGAGGTGCTCTTCGTCACGAACGCGACCGGCAGCGACGTCGAGCTCGCGCTGAGCCCGGAGGTCGGGGGCACGTTCACGATCTCCCCCGCGAGGGTGCCGAGCACGTCGGTGCCGACGGTGATCGCGGTCACCTACGTGCCTGATGCGATCGGCCCCGCCCAGGCCACGCTCCGCCTCTCGGGCTCGCAGCTCTTCGCATCGATCTCGGGCGCCGGTGTCGTCCCCAGCGACATCGATTTCGTGGACGCGGACGCACAGCGCTTCAAGGTCGAGGTGCCGTTCGACCACGCGCGCCTGTTCCTCGGGGCCGGCGTCACCAGCAGCCCGGCGGGCACCTTCTCGAACGTCGACGGCTGCGGCCTCGACGCCGACTCGAACATCTATCTCAGCGCGCGCAACAAGCGCATCTTCGCGCAAGCGGGCGGAGACATCTTTCTCCAGGCCGACGGCGGCGAAGAAGGAGATGGCTTCGCGCAGCTGCACCAGCAAGGATCGAGCGGGAAGGCGATCCTCAGCTCGAACGGCACGGCGTACGTGGCGGGAAAGGGCGGCGTCACCATCAGCGCCGGCGTCAAGGTCAAGCGCGAGGACGGCGCAGCGTTCGACAGCACGCCAGACACCGGGACGATTGACACCCTTGCGATCACCTTCACCGCGTTTGACATGGCCGTCGCTACCAAGCTCTTCTGGGACGCGGGGCGGAGCTACCTGGAAGATCGCGCCGACACGCCGCGCTTGAAGCAGTTCGTGGAGATCGCCGGCGCGGTCGCGGCCCTCGCCGCCCCCGTCCTCGGCGGGTTGGGCGCCGGCGGCCTGGTCCCGGGTGTCACGCTCTTCGGGGCGGGCGGCATCTCGATCTTCAGCCCCGCGTATACCGTCGTCCACGGCGTGGCGGGGCTCGCGCTGGTCTCCATGTATCCAGCGATCTTCGGCCTGGTCGACGCGGGGATCTGGGCGGGGGACGACGTCGGCATCACGGCCTCGACGGGCGCCGTGAAGGTGTTCGGCGGCAAGGCGGTGAATGTGCACGCCGCGGAAGAGATCTCGATCGAGGCGTCGACCAACAAGCACCAGGACGGTGGCACGATCGAGCTCAAGGGGAGGGCGATCAGGATCGGCGGCGGCGAGGGTTCAGCGACGGAGCCACGCACGAGCAGCATCGAGGTGAGGGCGCAGTCGCTCGTGATCCGGGTCGGCAGAGGTGTTATCAGGATGGATGAAGAGGGCAACATCGAGCTCGGCAACGACCACAAACCGAACATGATCAGCATTGGTCCCGCAGGCATCGAGCTCGACGCCGTGAGCGTCGTCGCCCGCGGCCGCGCGTCCAGCCTGGAGCTCGACGACAGGCAAGTGAAGCTCTCCTTCGGCGCGAACGACTCCCTGATCATGAACCAGAACATCATCCAGCTGAGCCGGCTCAACACCGGCAGCGTGTCGATCGCGCCGAACCTTACCTCGCTGAACTACAAGGAAAAGGCAGCCGTTATCGCGGGCGCGAGCGGCCTGCAGCTCCTTGGCAAGCGGCACAACATCGTCTGACCCTGGTCCTCTATTATCGGTGGTCGTCGCTCTTTCCGAGATGTAGGCGCCGAGCGCTGGGCTCCGCGTCGTGATCAGACGTAATCGTCGAGCTCGACGATGATGCCCGAGACGGTCCTGATCTGATTGACGTGCGCGTTCGAGGCCGTGACCGGGGACGGCGCAGACTCGTTGGGGATGGCCCCGACGATGATGGGCCTGTCAGGATCGCCGTCGATGAACCCGAGCAGCACCTCCGTCCCCGGCTTGACAGGGAAATGCATGCCGTAGCCCGGTCCCGCGTGCGGCTGCGCCATGCGCACCGGCCGCGACGCCTTGGCGCCGCCGCCCGCCGCGGTGTCGAAATGGAACTGGACGGTGTACCTGCCCTTCGGATCGATCCGCGCGCGCCGCCCCACCGCGTTCGACTCCACGACCCCGCTGAGCAGCCCGTGGATCCGCGGCCTCGGCGTGATCCTGGGCGGCCTGTACGCGCGGCTCGCGGGGATCGCGCGAAACGAGTTCCTGTAGGAAGGCGCGCCCTCGACGCCGCCGTGCCCCCCCACGACCTGGTTCGCCTCGTGCTCGACCTCGACGAGCAGGAGGCCGCTCTCCTGCACGTGGCGGTGTCCCTCCAGCGTGAACCGCAGGCCCGCGCCGAAGGCGGGGACATCGCTCTCCCCGACATAGACATCGCGCGTGGACTGGCGCTCTTCGGCGCGGACCCGGGCGAAGAATTTCCCTTCGTCCGGCGTCTTGAAGTGCGTGCCGTACTCCACGACACCGCCTGCATACGCCGCAGGAAGCTCATGATGCGCGGTCAGGTCGATGCGCGGATTTCGATAGTTGTAGTCCTGTACGACGTACCCGGCCGGGATGAGGCGTGTCTTCACCTCCAGCGAGAAGACGTCGCGTTGCTCGCCCCTGGGCCGGAAAGGCACGTCGCCGCCATCGCCCACGGCGCCGAACCCCTCCATGTGATCGGTGAGCACCAGCACCTCGCGCTCCTCGCCGTGCTCGAAGAAGAAGCTGATCCCGAGGTGCTCCGCGAGGCGCGAGATGAACGCGAGGTCGCTCTCCCTGTACTGCACGACGAACTCGCGCGGCGGATAGGCCTCGAGGAGCCGCTGCTGGAAATCCGACGCGATGCCCACGAGCTCGATCTTCTGCTGGATCATCTGTGGGATGGTGAGATCCATCAAGATCTCCTGCGTCTCGACCAGCGTGAGGCGCCACGCGCGCGGGACGAGGAGCAGATCGTAGCTCCGGTATTCCGCCTCGACCTCCAGGCGGTCCACGAGCTCGGCGATCATGCCGTGAACACGCCTGAGCACGACGCCGTCCCGCTCCATGACGATCGTCACTTCGGCGCCCACGACCTCGTCCCTCGGCAGCCCCTCGGGATCGAGGCACAGAATCGAGAGCTGGAACGAGAAGAGCTGCGAGATGACCTCACGGCCGCGGAGCGCGCGGACCCGCACGAGATCGCAGCGGAACGCCGCGGATTCCAGGCGGATGGTGAGCGGGTGCTTCACCGACATGGATAGCAGGAGACCCCAGGATGACGACCACGTCAAGCGATACGGCGATTCTCGCCCGATGTTCCGCTGCGATAACCGTCACCGTGTGAAGCGG
The DNA here is from genome assembly GCF_051369805.1 of Sorangium sp. So ce1036. Taxonomy (NCBI): domain Bacteria; kingdom Pseudomonadati; phylum Myxococcota; order Polyangiales; family Polyangiaceae; genus Sorangium; species Sorangium sp. So ce1036. The sequence goes on along the minus strand of NZ_JBBMOX010000001.1, from coordinate 7,465,483 downwards.
CCGTAGAGCACGTGCTTCACGTCCACCGAACGACCGGGAGCCTCCGGCGCTCGCGGCGGTGGCGGCGGCGCCGGCGGCGGCGACTCGACCTCCGAGAACGCCCGCGGCTCGGCCGCGTAAACCCTCCTGGGCGCGGCCCCGGCGGCTCGCGGCTCCGCGGGGCTCGGGGGCACCGCCGAACCCGCCGGCGACGCATCGGGGTCCGGCGCCGCTTGCGGCGGGCTATCCGGCCGCGGAGGCTCCGCGGCCGGCGAAGCGGCGCCGTCGCGTCCGGCGGCAGGCGCGCGGTGCGCTGGTGCTTCGAGCTCGGCGGGAGATGCGTCGCGAACGGGGTGCGGCGCGCTGTCTGACGGACGATTCACCACGAACGGCAGCGCGTCGCGCTCCGGCCCCTGCTGCATCATCCCCGTGGCGGTCGGGAACGGTTGCGTGAGGAGGAGGTCTTCGCGTCCCCGGCGCCGAGGTCGAGGCGCTGGCGCCGGTGGAATCGCTGGCGGCAGGTCCGGACGGAACGGCAGCGTGGCGGGCTTCAGGCGCGGCGCCCCCTCGGGCTCATCCTCCAGCGGCACGGTGTGGAGCAGGTGCGCTCTCGAAGGCACAGCGCCGTGCCGCGCAGCGCCGGCGGTGCCCCCGGCCTCCGACGTGCCGGAGACCGTGGGAATCGGCGCCGGCTGCGCCCTCGCAGCCGGCGTGGAGCTCTCGGGCCATGACAGCGGCTCTCCCTCGACCTCCACGGACGCGGCCGCCCGCATGGACGCGAGCGCCGAGCGGCTGGGCAGCGCGAGTTGCCCGCGCCACACGAGCGTGCACCGCTCCTCGTCGGCGTCGATACGGAGCGTGTCCGCGCTGAGCACGAGCGTCCCATTCGCGATGCCGTGCTCGCTCAATCCGGAGACCCTCGCGAGGCCGCGCGCGCGCGGCACCCTCGTGGCGAGGCGCGGCACGCCGGGGCGCACCCCGTGGAGCACGATCCACTCACCGCCGCGCAGGCGGTCGAGCCGCTGATCAGGCGGCGCTGCCTGGAAGTATTCCCACGCAAAATCATCGGGGATATCCGCGAACGGAGCTTCGATGCTCGTCCTCTGGCACGCGCCGAGGAGCTTGCGCCGGGAGGGCCATGTCCCGCCGATCGGGCCGAGACACGCGGGCCTGCGCGGGTCGGCCGGCGCGACGAGGTTGGGCTCCCCGTCACCGGGGAGCGCCCCCAGACCGACGGGGTTGTCGAAATACCCCGCCCCGCCGAACGCCCGCTCGTACACGAGTGGCATTCGCTGGAATGACGCGGTGTGGCGGACCAGGAGCGACTTCTGCAGGAGCGTGCGCCCCCCGTCGGCCACGGCCAAGCCCACCTGCACCGACTGCGCAGGTGCTCCGGTGGGTGAGTAGGCGTGTCCCGTCAGGACGACATCGACCTTGGTCAGATGAGGCGCCAGATCGCGGGCGATTCGGGTGCTGCTGCTCGGGTCGTCATGATGCGGGACGTCGTGCTCGACGATGCGCTCCGGCTCGATCCGTCGCATGGTGCCGTCGGGCACGAGGCGAAAGGTCGCCTTGACCACGATCGTCGCATGGATACGGCCCCGATAGCGCCAAGCGATGGCCGCGGCGGCGCAGCCCGGTGCGGTCACGATCGCGTCACTCGAAAACGGCCCGCCGCTCATTTCCTCTCCTCTCGTCGCCTCTCCAGGCGCCTGACCCGCGAGGCCTCAGGGGGCCCGGAGCCATCTTGACACCACGTTCCATAGAAGGAAATGGTGAACCTTCGCCCGCGTCAGGCTCAGCGCGGACGGGGAGAAGGAAGTCCAAACGTCTCAAAGACGTCGAGCCCCCCGCTCATCCGCCGCGCGTCGCAGCTCGGGCAGTGGCCGCGCCTCTTGCAGGAGTAAGCGACCAGGAGGTCGTGACCGCGTTCATCGCACTGGAACCGTGGAGATCCGTGCGCGAATACTCCGCAGCGCAGGTAACCGCGAAATGCCTGCTCTACGTACCGAGGTAGCGGTCGCTCGTAGGGTCCGCGGGCGTGCGAGGAGCGATTCGAGGTTCTCTCGAAGCAGCCCATGGAGGATTGTCTCCTCGGGGCGATGGGGCGCGTACCCAGCCGGAAATTTTGCCCACGGCGCAAGGTGCACCGCACACGGTCCAGCAGAAGCAACGGAGGCGCCGCTTGAAGCCAACATGGCCCCGCACCCCGCCGGCCTCCGTGCCAGGAAGCAGGAGCTCCCACGATCCCGGAGGCTCCGACGGAGCGCGACGGTTCGCCCCCCGCGGAGTCGTCCCGCCAGGGATTTCTGACGCGCGGAACTAGAGAGAGTCGCTCCCGTCTCGCCTCAGGTGTGCCCGACGCCCAAGAGCTCGACCTCGTTGAAACCGCTCACCGTGAAGAACAGGCGATTATAGCTCCCCAGATAGAGGTGCCACTCGTCCCCCGCGCCGCTGAGCTTCGTGCAGTCGATGTGCAGCTCCCTGGCGGCGTCGAACGGGCCTCTTTGCGGCACGAGCTCGATCCACTCGTTGAGCTTTCGCTCCTCGGAGCCCAGGAGCCCCGCCTTCGACAGCTGCTTCTCGTACTTTCTCGCCCACGTGATCGTCCAAGCCACGTCCGCCTCCTGTCCCCCCCGGCCAGCGCGTGGGGGCCAAAATTATCGAGGCCCGGTCGAGAGCCGTCAAGTCACGCCGGAGTCGCGCGGAAAAAACTCGCAGGCCGTTCACGGAGGGCTCATCGACGCTCCGATCGGCGGCCGAGCGGCGCCTCGCCGCCCCGCCTCGACGCGGGCGGCGGCCCCGCGCGGCGCGGGCGCCTCAGGTCGCGCATCTTCTCGAGCTCGAAGAACCCCGCGAACGCGACGCCGAGCAGCGGGTAGGGGAACAGGATCGCCATCGTCAGGAGCACGCCGAGGTGGAAGAGCCACGCGGCGCCGCAGAAGACGACGGCGATGCGCCGGCTGAACAGCGCGAGCGGGGCGCCGAGCTCCAGGGCCAGCGTCGCGGACGCGAGCGGCGGGAACAGGAACGGATAGCGGACCAGCGCGCCGCCGAGCGGAGAGTGGGTGTCGCCGAGCGCGAGCTTCCGCACGTTGTCGTGAGCGATGATGTCGCGCAGGATGTCGCTCGTCGCCCACGCGAGCCCGCTGTTCCGCAGCTTGGTGATCCCCGCGATGAAATAGGCGAGCACTGTGATCGCGCAGAGGAGCCGGATCGGCCAGCCGTAGCGGCCGTCCGGCTCCGGCGGCGCGGCGCCCGCGCGGCGCGCGGCGCGCGCGTCGAGCGCGTACGCGTCGGCGGCGGGCGCGAGGGCGAGCGCGATCACGTGGAGCACGAGCAGGTTCTCGGTGTGAAACACCATGCCCCAGGAGCTCCGGTAGCTCAGCACCCAGAGCAGGAGCGCGCCGAAGACCGGCCCGAAGGCGCGGAACCGGTAGCCCGCGACGAAGGCCGCGCCCGCCGCGATCGCCGCGGCGACGAGGCCCCGCACCGCCCAGAGCGGGAGCGGCGCGGACAGCGCCGAGACCACGCCGATCGGCCGGAAGCTCTCCGGCGGCAGGTGCCCGACCCGCTGGAGGTGCGCCGCGCGGACGCACAGGTACACGAGGGCGAAGCCGCCGACCAAGAGCCGCAGGATCGCGAGCCGCTCGGCGGGCGCCTCCGCGAAGAAGGCGCGGTCGAATCGCTCGAGGAGCCGCCTCATCGCGCGCGCACCTTGCAGCGCGCGTGGCGCTTCGCGTCGGTGGGGGTCTCGTGCCCCTCGAAGAACGCCACGGCGTCGAACGTGTCGGTCCGGATCTCCACCGCGACGAGATCCGCGAACCCGTCCTGCTCCGCGACCCGCGCCGCGATGCTGCGGCAGAGCGCGCGCGTGGCGCGGGGGCCCTGCCGGATGCCGTTCGCGAGCGTGGCCTTGGCCTGCAGGACCTCCTCGCTGCCCACGAGCCGCGGCGGGAGCGGCCGCCGCTTGCCCCGGGAGTCCACGCCCACCGCGCGCTCCACCGTGGTGCTCGCGCCGCGTCGACCGCGGGAGAACATGGGGTAGGTCGACAGCGGGAAGCTGTCCACGGGGGGACGTCGGAACAGCGGCGCCAGCATGAGGAGCAGCATCGCCGCGGTCACGCCGTACGCGTACGCCCTGCGCGCGGGCGCGCCGGCCGCCGCCGACCCCGCGCTCACAGCCGCCCCGCGGGCGGAGCGCTCCGCCCGGGCACGAGGCCCAGCATCCTGCCGCCGTGGCCGAGCGCGGCCCAGGCGTGCTGCACGTAGTCGATGCGGATCCGCGGGGAGGCCATGCTCTCGCTGAAGCCGCCCTCGATGGTCACGTCGCGCGCGCACGCGAAGCAGGTCGCGCGCGACCACTGCTGCCGCACCAGGAAGCCGAGCACCCGCTCCAGGAGCGCGCGGTCGGCCGCGAGATCCTCGCCGCGCGCCCCCTTGACCGCCATCGCCGCGGCCAGCGCCTCGCCGAAGCCCGCCGTCGCCGTGTTGTGCGGCGGCAGCACGTTGCCGAAGCCGTAGCCGCCCACCAGATCGGGCGTCACCCCGCTGTCCTCGTCGAGCACGAGGCGCGACTTGAACGCCACGTAGTCGAGGCAGAACCGCTCGTAGTCGTCCCGGCGGTGGTGGCCGAGCGCCGCGCGCGCCGCGAGGCAGTGCCAGTTCTCCTCCATGTACACGAAATCACTGGCGAAATGGTCCCAGTAGCGGTTCGCGTAATAGTCCATGGCCCGGTCGACGGCGGCGCGCACCTCGGCCGCGGGCGGGAGCGCGGGCCCGGGCTCGCTGGCGGCGAGCGCCTCGAGGAGGGTCAGCGCGAGCACCGACTGGCCCCCCTCGTAGAGCTGCGTGGGACCGAGGACGGGCGCGGCGCGCGCGAGGTCGAGCTGCGGGGCGAAGCCGCCGTCGTCCCGCTGCGTCGCGAGGATCATGCCGGCCAGGCGGCCGATGAGCGCGTCGTGCGCGTCGCCCGCGAGGTCGCGGCACGACAGGAACGCGACCAGGCTCAGCGCCGTGGGGTTGAGGTTCGCGACCGTCGTCGGGCTGTCGGCCGGGTAGACGAGCGCGCCGATCGCGCCGCCCTCGCCGGCCCGGCGCTCCAGCTTCGCGAGCAGCCCGAGCGAGCGCCGCACGGCCGCCTCGATCCTGGAGGGCGCCGGCGCCTCGCCCGCGTCGTTTGCGTCGCCCGCGCCGTCCCCGAGCTCGCAGAGGGCCAGCGTGGTGCCGGCCTGCCGCGCGATCGAGAAGCTGTCGAACGAGGCGCGCCCGCTGAACGGGTCGACGAGGTAGCGGAACATGCCGTCCTTCCGCTGCGCGTCGACGATGTAGCGCTCGGCCGCCGCCGTCGCGGCCTGGACGGTCGCCTCGGTGAGCGGGACCCCGGGCTCGCCGATCCGCGACAGCAGGTGGAGCGCGCCCGCGTCGTCGACCCCATAGCTCAGCGTCTCGATCCGCAGCAGGCCGTCGCGCAGCGCGGAGTCGTCGGCGCTCGAGGCGCCCCGGCCGCCAGGCGGCTCGGGCTCGCCGAGGGCGCGGCGCAGGACGGCGAGGTCCGCGCCGAAGCGGAAGTCGGGGACGCCGGCGAGCGGCGCGTGCGTGTTGAAGGCGTCGAGCGCGATGAGCTGCCACGGCATGAGGCAGCGCTCCGCGAGGCAGAGGCCGTCGAGCCCGGGGCGCAGCGACAGCCCGGAGAGGCCCGGTCCGGGCGTGTCGAGCGGTTGCACGGCCGAGACCACGTCGATCTTGAGGGGGCCGCGCAGCGCCCCGGCGAGCGCGTCGCGCAGCGCCGCCGCGGCGTCCTCGCCGGGCGCGGGCTGGAGGCATCGGGTGGCGACGTCGGCGGCCCTGGGCGCCCGGCCGCGGCGGGCGCGAGCGCGGGTGAGGTGGGTGATCACGAGGGTGGAGCGCCCCGGCCGCGGGGGCGCGTCGCACGCGGCCGGCGCCGTGGTCCTGAGCGAGGGCGCCTTGCCCCGCGGCGGAGGGCGCGCGTCGAACGACGCGAGCGCGTCGCGCAGCGCCGCCCCGGTGCGCGCGGGCGCGCCGCCCGGCACGGGCAGGACGTCGGCCTTGGCGGTGCGGTGGCGCAGGGCCAGCGAGAGCGCGGCCACGAGGGCGAGCGCGGCGAGCGCGGCGAGCGCGGGCGAGGGCCGACGGCGCGAGCGGAGCAGGCGGAGGCCGCCGGTCGAGGCGACGCCCCAGCAGGCGAAGGGCAGCGTGAAGAGCGCGACGACCGCCCAGACCGCGAGCAGGGCGGCCGCGATGCCGGCGCCGAGGCCGCGGTTGAGCGAGGCCACGTAGACGGCCGACGAGAGGAGGCCGTGGCTCAGGAACGCGAGGTAGCCGAGCGAGAAGAAGGACGTGACGCGGAAGGCGCGCGGCGCGAAGGGGTGGGGGAGGAGCGAGAGCAGGGCGGTCGCGGCGTGGAGCAGCGCGAGCGCGTGCGTGACCGCGGCGAAGAGCGTCCACGACCGGAAGGGGAGCGAGAGCGCGGCCCAGGCGAAGACGGGCGCGTGGAGGGCGCTGAGCAGCGCGACGGCCCAGCGCCGGGCCGGGCGGGCCTCTTCGCGGTCGCGGCGCTCGGCGGGCGCGGGGGCGGCCGCGCCCTGGGCTACGGCGTCCTGGGGCGCGCTGTCGTGGAGCGGCTCCGTGGGCGCAGGGGGGGCGGTGTCGGGCGCCTGCATGGTGCGGCGACGCTTACCACGACGCCGGGGTTGCACGATCGCCCCGCGGCGTACGGCGCGGCGCGTCGGGCGCGGGCGATGCGCGCGGCGCAGCGGGCGCGGGCGATGCGCGCGGCGCGGCGGGCGCGGGCGATGCGCGCGGCGCAGGCGATGCGCTCGACGCCGAGGGGCGCCGGAGGGGCGATGCGCTCGGGGTTTCCGTCGTGGTATCGTGGTATCCGCGCCGTTGTTCGCAGGGATCCTCCGGCTCGCCCCGCCGCCCGACACGACCTCGCCCCATGAACCCAGCACTCGTGTACCTGCAGGCGCGGCTCGGCGGGGCGCTGCACCGCCCGACCCCGGAGACCCTGGCGCTCTACGGGACCACCGCGGTCTTCTCTTACCGCTACAAGTTCGAGGCGACGCAGTGGCTCGAGACCGGGGTGAAGGGCCGCCGCGCGTTCGTGCTGATCGACCTGCGCCGCCGCGTCGGGCGTTTCGGGGTCGACGTCGCCGACGACGAGTCCGCCGAGCTGCGGGTCCGGCAGGCGGTCGCGGTGGTCCTGCCGGGCGTCGCGCTCGCGTCGCCGCTGGCGCCCGTCGACTGGCCGCCGGCGCCCATCGCCCCCAGGCGCGGCACGTTCTCCATGCGCGGCGCTACCCCGCACCTGTTCCTCCTCGATCATCCGATGCCGCCGTACACCTGGACGCTCGCCGGCGGCGAGGCGCCCTTGCTCGCCGCCGGGTCGTTTCACTTCGCCGGCTGCTTCCACGGTGTGCTCTACGCCGTGCAGGAGGGCCCGACGCTCGACGTCGATGCGGCCGTCCGGGCGCTCGACGAGCTCGCCGACCTGGCGGCGCTGCCGTGGCGTGCGCCGTCGCTGGAGGCCATCACGGTCTGGCACGCCGGGGTGCTCCGTGACCAGCGCAGGGCCATGTGCTTCGTCGTGGCGTTCCTCGTGGCGTTCGCGATGCTGAGCCTCGCGCTGTCGTACGCCTCCGCGTGACGCCGCCCGGGCGGCCCCGCCGCGCCCATCGACGTCAGCCCCCGCGACGACAGGAGCCTCGAGCGGTCACGGTGCACGGGGGCGAGGCGTGACCGGCGCGAGCCACCGTGCGGCTCGGCGGCGCAGGCCGTGTCCCGCTCAGTCGCTCGCGCAGTCGAGGAGGTCGCCTGCGTCCGCGCAGATCGCGGACATCTGTGTTCCCCCGTTCCTGCAGGTGAAGAGACCGACGTTGCCGAGATGGTGGAGGGCGACCACCTTGCCGCTCACGCCGTGGATGACCGGCGATCCGCTCGAGCCCCCCGCGGTGTCGCACGAGTAGCCGACCTGCGTTCGCGAGGTCGTGAGGTCGTAGGTCTGATTGCGCGTGTCGACCTGACAACGGAGCGTCTGCGCCGCATCCCTCCAGTAACCGACCTCCTTCGGGCCTCCGCCGGGATGCTGAACGTACCGAAACGACTGGGCGCCGTCGGGGCTCGAGACGGTGACATGATCGCCCTTCGCGAGGGAAAAACCGGTGAAGTGGACGCGCACGAACGTGGCGCCAGGCGACGTGATCGCCCGCTTCCAGCCCCCCACGTACGGGTGGGGCGTCTCGGCGCCGTAGGCGATGACATCGCCCGCGCGGACCCGCCCGGACGCTGCCTCGAATTCGCCTGCGCCGTCGGCTCCGTTCGCGCCGGGATCGTCCACGTTCGCAGCACACCCCGCGACCGCGACGAGCGACGTCGCGATCAGAATGCTTCTGTTCGTCATAACCCCCCTTCCGTCTCAGCTCACCGCTTGCGAGCTGTGCGAGCGAGCGGAACGCGTAGGATAGGAGTGGACGACGAATCCGGCAAACAGGTGGCCACCGGAGCGGAGGCAGGAAATATTCGTGTGCTCCGACCACAACCCGTGTGGCGCAGGGCGCAAGGGACGATGCGGCTGCGTTGATCCGGGGCAGGCGTGGCGGGTCGACCAGTAGGTCTCGCTTTGTTCAATCGGATTTGCTGGCCTGGCCGCGCCCGGCGCTCTGGAGCAGCTCGCGGCGCTGCTCCGCTGGCCCGGGCGGGCTCTGCCGCGACGCACGGAGGCGCCGGGCATCGGACGCGGTATGGAGACGCAGCGCGCAAAGGCGAGACGCGGCCGTGGTCGCCCGCTCGCGATGCTGCTGGTCGCGGCCCCGTTCGTCTGGGGAGGCTGTGGCCGGCCGCCCATCGCACGTCGCGTGGAGCCTCGGGTCCGCGCCGTCCTGGAAGCGCATGCGACGGCGGCGCGTCCGGCGCCGCCGCGAGAGGGGTCGGTGCCGCTGCTGCTCGTCGCCGACGGGGGCGGCAGCGCGCGTGCGCCCGAGAAGCGCGCGCCAGCGGAGGTCGTCGTGTCGGCGGGCGTGCCGTTCGCGCCGGGCGCGTTGCGCGACGTCCGCCTCCTCCGCCTGCGCGACGCGCTCGGCGCGGCGGTCCCGCTGCGCGTGAAGCCGCTCGCGGTCTGGCCGCTCGACCGCTCGATCCGCAGCGCGCTCATCGCGTTCCGCGCCGCGCTCCCGCCAGGCGCGCGCGCGATCTACGCGCTGGAGTACGGCGCTCGGGCGGGCTCACCCGGACAGCGGGCGGACGCGCCCGGCGCGCGGCCCGCCCTGCTCGACGAGGCGCTCCTGCCGAACCCCGACGGGCCGATCGCGGCCGTCCTGCCGCCGTCGTGGTACGCGGCGAGCCAGGTCTGCGGGCCGCAGCTGCCGGCCATGGACGACCGCCGCTTCCCGGGGTTCGAGAGCGGCATCGAGCGCGGGCTCGAGCGCATGACGCCCGCCTATGACACGTATGGAGTGAGCTGCTCGGGCGCGCACCGCACGTACTACGACGGGCCGCACGCGCTCTACCAGCGCTTCCTCCGCAACGGCGACGCCGGCCGCTACCGCCGGGCGCGCGCCGAGGCCCTCTGGTACCGGCAGCACGAGCTCAGGTTCTCCCCGGATCGCCGGGTCGCGGTCCACGTGTGCGAGCGCGAGGACTGGACGCCGGAGAAGCCGCTGTCCTGGCAGGTGCTCCGGCGCATGCTCGGCCAGGGGATGCTCGACGACCATCTGCTCACCGGCGACCCGGCGGCGAGGGAGGCCGTGCTCGCGATGGGCGAGGCGCTCCGGCGGAACCTGCCCGCGCTCACGGGAGGAAAGAAGGAGGACGTGCTGCGCGTCACCGAGCGCAACATGGCCTGGGCGATGATGACCCTGTCGAGCGCCTACGCGCTCGACCCGCGGCCGGAGCTGCGCTCGGCGCTGCGCGGGCTCATGGATCGCACGGTCGCGTGGCAGCGGCAGGGCACCTCGGGCGCGTTCGAGCACGATCTGCACCGCGCCGATCCGTCGGAGTGCGAGCGCGGCCCGCGCGGCGGGTCGCCGTTCATGACCGCGCTGCTCGTCGACGCGCTGATGGACTACCGCGCGCTCACGGGCGACGCGCGGGTGCGCGAGGTGGTCGTGCGCGCGGCGAGCTGGCTCTCGGAGCGCGCGATGACCTCGGACCGGCGCGCCTTCCGCTACCTGTGGGGCTGCGAGACGGACGCGTACGACGACAGCGGGACGGCCGATCTCAACCTGCTGATCGTGCCGGTCTTCGGCGCCGCCTACGCGCTGACGCGCGATCCGCGGTGGCTCGCGGTGGGCGACGCGCTGGCCGACGTCGGCGTGAAGGAGATGCGGGTGAAGCAGCCCAAGCAATGGAACCAGGCGATGCGCGCGTTCGGGCGCTACCTCGGGTACCGCGCGCGACCCGACCCGGGTTGAGCCCACCCGACCCAGGTTGCGCGCGACCCAACCCAGGTTGGAGCCCACCCGACCCAGGTTGAGTCCGACCCGACCCAGGTTGAGTCCGACCCGACCCAGGTTGAGCCCGACCCGACCCTGAGCCCGACCCGACCCAGGTTGAGCCCGACCCGACCCGACCAGACCCAGGTTGGGCGAGCCTAGGTTGGGCGAGCCTCAGCCTCAGGTCGGCTGCGCTACAGCGCAGGTTGGGCAGAGCTGCGCAGCGCGCACCGGCCCAGCATGGCGGGAACTGGCGGCCGCCACCCACCGAGAGGGGCAAATCCTCGAAATGATTCACGCTGACCTATGGCGCGGCGCTTGTCTGTGTTCGTCGGCCATGAGCCAGCCTCGCGAGATCGCTCCAGGCGCCACCTACCTGGTCACCCGGCGTGTCCTGCGCCGCCACCTCCTCTTCCGCCCCGATGCGGCCATCAACCAGCTCATGGTCTACGTACTTGCTGTCTCGGCCCGCCGCTACGGCGTCGAGGTTCATGCCTTGTGCATGATGTCGACGCATTTGCACCTCGTCGTGACCGATGTGCATGGCGTCCTGCCGCGATTTTTGCAGTTCTTCCATCGCATCGTGGCGCTTGGCACCAAGGTGCTGCGCAAGTGGGAGGGGCCGGTTTGGGACCATGAGGCCACGAGCGTGGTACGGCTGCTGACGCAGGCGGCGGTGGTAGAGAAGATCGCCTACGTCCTCGCGAATCCCGTGGCCGCTGGCCTCGTCCGGCATGCGAGGGACTGGCCGGGGGCCAAGGCGGACGTGGATGAGATCGGCCGTGGCATGCTGCACGCGGCGCGTCCCTCGGTGTACCTCGACCCGACGAATCCGCAGTGGGTCGAGGAGGCGACGCTCCCACTCGCGCTGCCGCCAGCCATTGAACAGGACAATGCGGAGGGTTTTCGGCATCAGGTCGCCGCCGAGCTCGAGCGCCAGGAAAGGGAGGCCCATGCGCAAGTGGAGCGGCAGGGGCTCGGGTTCCTGGGCGCCGAGCAGGCCAGCAAGGTCTCCCCGTACGAACGAGCCACGAGCTTCGAGGGCTTGCGTGAGCGCAATCCGACGTTCGCAGTTGGCCGTGACCAGGGCGACGCACGGCGCAATGCCGCTGCCGCAGTGCGCGCATTTCGCGCGTCGTACCGCGCCGCGCTCGAACGATGGCGTGCCGGCGTGCGCAGCGCGTTGTTCCCGGCGGGAACGTGGTGGATGTGCAAGTTTCACGGCGCCAGCGTGAACGACGTGGTGCTCGCCGTTTAGGACCACTCGCCGGAGCGTGACAGCGAAACGGGCAGGGGCGAGCGACGGCTTCGACGCGCCATCGTGGGGATGTGCGTTTGCAGGAGGTGGAGCAGGTGGCAAATCCTCCTCGCAGCATTGCGCGAAGAGGGGAGGCATGTGCCATGCCGCGCCGAGCGTGCTCGAAACGCGCGAGGGCCGGCTCGCTGGAGGTTGTCCTTGATCGAGCGGGGCTGTTCCGTAGCGGTTGGCGATCTGAGGGATCCCCTTGTTCTTCGCGGAGCCGGGAATCCATCGCCCGGCGGGTGGTTGATGCGGCATGATGCCGCCCGTGACCGTTGCCGATTCGCTTTCGACCCAGAAGCCCGACCGAGAGAAGCTCGGCCTGGAGCACACCCGCGAGTTCGTGGCCCGCGTCTTCGGCCCCGATCTGCATGCCCTGCGCGTGTTGTCGCTGGCCAACGGCGTCGCCGGGGTTCTGAACGCCGCCGTCCTGTCGATCCACGCCATCGGGCAGGCCTACGCGAACGTGGCGAAGATCGCCGCCAAGAGCGGCGTCAAGCAGGTCGACCGCATGTTGGGTAACGACGCCCTGTCGCTCGACATCGTGCTGGCGCGCTGGGTCCGGTTCGTCGTGGGAGAGAACGCGTCGATTCTCATCGCCCTCGACTGGACCGACTTCGACAAGGACGACCACACGACGCTCTGCGCCTACATGGTGACGACCCACGGTCGGGCGATGCCGCTGGCTTGGAAGACGGTGAAGAAATCGGCGCTGAAGGATCAGCGCACCGGACATGAACTGGAGATGGTCGAGCGACTGCACACCTGGCTGCCCGAGAACGTGAACATCACGCTCCTGGCCGACCGGGCGTTCGGCTACCAGGAGCTCTACGCGCTCTTGGAAGCGTTCGGCTGGAACTTCGTCATCCGGTTCCGAGGCTGCATCCTCGTCGAATCGGCCGAGGGCGCGGTGCGTCCCGCCGAGGACTGGGTGCCGTCGAACGGCCGGCCGAAGTTGTTGGTCGGCGCGCGAGTGACGGACAAGCGTGCCGCCGTGGGCGCCGTGGTGCTCGTGAAGGCGGCGCGCATGAAGGAGGCGTGGTGCCTGGCGACGTCGCTCGCGACCACGAAGGCGGCGGAGGTAGTCAAGCTCTATGGCCGGCGGTTCACGATCGAGGAGACCTTCCGCGACACCAAGGACCTCCACCTCGGCATGGGGCTGTCGGCGACGAACATCCGCGATGCGGCCCGGCGCGATCGGCTCCTGCTGCTGGTCGCCATGGCGCACACGCTCTTGACGCTGCTCGGCGCCGCCAGCGAGGCCTCCGGGCTCGATCGAACTCTGAAGGTCAACACGGTCAAGAAGCGAACGCACTCGCTCTATCGCCAGGGGCTGTACTGGTATCACTGCATCCCCACGATGCGGGAGGAGTGGCTTCGCCGCCTGGTGGATGCCTTTGACCGCATCGTCCGCGAGCATGCGTTCTTCAGCCATTTCTTCGAGGTCAAATGAGGGGATGCCTCAGGTGCTAGGGGGTCAGGAACACCGTCGCGATGCCCATCTGCATCTCGCCGAGGGGCTCCCTGCACTTGTCGTAAGCGCCGTCGTTGCGCTCCTGGCCGCAGACGTCATCGCAGTCGCCGAGCACCTCGATGGGGGAGCAGTCCTGGATCGAGGGCCCGGTTGGTCGGGTCGGTGCGCGCTGCGGCTCAGGCGCCCTCGTTGCGCCCGTCGTTCGCTCAGGCCTCGTCCTTGCGCGGCGGACGGAGCGCCAGGCTCGCCCTCGCCCCGTCGCACTGGAGGCTCGCCGCGCCGTCGCCCGCCTGCTTCAGCGCGTGATCGATGCCGCTCTTGAGCGTCCCCCGGGTCACGACAGCGCTGAAATCCAGGCCGAGCGCGACGAGCGTCTGCGCCAGCTCGGGGCGGATGCCGGTGATCACCGTCCTCGCCCCGAGCAGCCGCAGCGCCGTCGCCGTGCGCATGAGCGTGCTCGCGACCGCGGAGTCGAGCACCGTCACCCCGGTGACGTCGAGGATCACGACCTGCGCGCGGTTCGCCGAGACCCCCCGCAGCGCTGCCTCCAGCGCCTGCTGCGCCCGACCGGCGTCGATCGTCCCGATGAGCGGCATCACCATGATGTGATCGGTGATCGGGATGAGCGGCGTGGAGAGCTCCGCCAGGCGAGCGCTCTGCGCCCGGATGATCTCCTCCTGGAGCGCCGCGCGCGCCGCCTCGGCCCGCGCCCGCTCCGTGAGCTCGGTCTGCAGGCGCTCGTTCGTCCGGCGGAGCTCCTCGGTCTGGCGCGCGACCTCAATCTCCAGCCGCTCGTTCGACGCGCGGAGCCGCGCCTCTGCCCGCGTGAGCCCCTCGAGGGCTTGCGCGAGCTCGAGCGTGCGCTCCGCGACGCGCCGCTCCAGCTCGCGCGTGAGCTCCTGCAAGGCGGCCTCCGCCGCGAGGCGCTCGTTCACCTGCGACTCGAGGCGCTTCGTCAGCCGCCTCAGCGTCGTGTGCACCCGGACGCGCGCGAGCAGCTCCTCGTCGAGGAACGGCTTGGCGAGGTAGTCGACCGCCCCGATGCTCAGCCCCTTCACCCTGTCCGCGGGGAGATCCGTGCTCGCCGTCATGAAGATGACCGGAATCTCGCGCGTATCCGGCTCGGCCTTCAGGCGGCGGCACGTCTCGAACCCGTCGATCCCGGCCATCCTCACGTCGAGCAAGATCAGATCCGGCAGCCCCTCCCTCGCGAGCCGGAGCGCGCGCACGCCGTCCACCGCCACCGCGACCTCGAAGCCTGCGCCGTTCAGGGTATCGGACAGAAGCCCCAGATTCCTCGGATTGTCGTCAACGATCAGGATCGTCCCGGCCTCACTGGCGTCTAGCATTCGAGTCCTCCCGTACACACACGCTCACGGGTCGATGAGCAAAGCGCAGAGTCTCCCGGCGTTATTCATCGCGTGTGTGCTGCTTGATGAAACCTTCCACGGCGTCGATGTCGTAGTCCTTCATGACGTGCCGCAGATGTCTGGCGAAGGGCGCGAGCTTCGGGTCGGCCCGCTCGAGCCCGTCGATGTGCCGCTTCAGCTGGCCGAAGAGCCCTCTGTGCGCGAGATCGAACAGGACGCGGAGATCCCCGGCAGGCGGCGCGATCACGGGAGATGCATCCGGGGCCGTGGCCTCGCGCGGGCGCGAACGCGGTTGCGATGCGGAAGGCGCCTCGCTCGCTGCACAGGGCTCCTCCGGCGCTCGCACCCACGCGAGCTGGAGGTGCCGCTCCACCTTCTGGAGGAGCTCCTCGAGATCGATCGGCTTCGGGATGAAATCGTCCGCGCCCGCGTCGAGGCTCCTGTGCTGATCGGACAGGAACACGCTCGCGGACGACGCGAAGATCGTCATGCCCTCTCGATCCGGCGCCTGCCGCAGGCGCCTCATCGTCTCCCAGCCGTCGAGCCCCGGCATGGCGAGATCCGTGATGACCAGGTCGAACCTGCGCTCCGACGCCGCCTCCAGGGCCTCCTCGCCGCCCGCGGCCTCCGCCATCTCGAACCCGAGGGCGCCCAGCATCGCCACGAGCACCGCGCGGTTCTCTCGCTGATCGTCGACCACGAGGACCGTCCGCCGCCTGCCCTCGTACCCGACGATCGTCCCTGCCAGCGCGGGCGCCGCGGCCTGCTCCCGCGGCGGCGCCTCGAGGAGCGAGAGATCCATCCAGAAGACGCTCCCCTTGCCCGGCTCGCTCGTGACCTGGATGGAACTGCCGAGCATCTCCACGATCCGCTGGCTGATCGCGAGCCCGAGCCCCGTCCCCTCGACGCGGCCCTTGCCATCGTCGGCCTGCTTGAACGGCAGGAAGATCTGGCCCAGCAGGTCCGCGCGGATGCCGCTCCCGGTGTCCTCGATCTCGAAGCGGATCCTGTGAACCCTGCGCTGCAGGGTGAGGTCCGCGCTGGAGCGCGGCCGGGCTCCCGGTGGCGGTTGCTCTCCCTCCCCGAGCCGCGTGATCGTGAAGGTGACGGTGCCCTTCTCGGTGAACTTCACGGCGTTGCCGAGCAGGTTGATCAGCACCTGCCGCAGCCGCCGCTCGTCGGCGTGCACGTCGGTGGGCAGCGCCGGGTCGCGCCTGTAGACGAGGGCGATGCCCTTCTGCTCGGCCCGTATGCGGCAGAGCTCCGCCGTGGAGCGCAGGAGCGAGGGGAGGTGGAAGTCGCTCGCGTGGAGCTCCATGCGCTGCGCCTCGATCTTCGACAGGTCGAGCACGTCGTTGATCAGCGTCAGGAGGTGCGCCCCGGATTGATGGATGATCTCGACGCCGCGCAGCTCCTGCTCGCCCATCGCCCGCGAGCGCCGGAGGATCTGCGCGTACCCGAGGATCCCGTTGAGCGGCGTTCGCAGCTCGTGGCTCATGTTGGCGAGGAACTCGCTCTTCGCCTTGTTGGCGGCGTCGGCGGTGAGCTTCGCCTCCCTGAGCTCGGCGGTGCGCTGCTCGACCCGCTCCTCGAGCTCCTCGAACGAGGCCTGGAGTCGCCGCGCCATCTGGTTGAACGACGCGGCCAGCGTGCCCATCTCGTCCCGCGACCGCACGTCGACCGTGGTGTCCAGCTTGCCGCCGGCGAGCTCCGAGGCCGCGTGCGCGAGGCGGCTGATGGGCCTCGTCAGGAGCTGCGCCATGAGCACCGCGGCCGCCGTCACGATCGCGGCGATCAGCGAGCCGACGACGAGCGCGTCGCGCGTGGTCCTCGCCTCGATCGGCGCGAGGAACACCCGCTCCGGCCGGACGAACGCGACGGTCCACGGCGGCATGTTCATGTCCTCGAACGCGTCCACGCGCGAGAGGGCCACCGCGCTCATGGCATCGCCCGCCTCTGCCATGCGGGTGCGCAGAAAGCGCGTGGCCGTGGCGCGTGGGTCGGCTTCGCGCTCGAAGAGGCGGAGGCCGTCGTCGAGGCCCCGCGCGTCCGTCGACAGCGCCGCGACGGGCCGCTCCGGGAGCCGCCGCTCCGCCTTGAGCCGCTGGACCAGGCCCGGATCGAGCGGCGTGAGCGATCGGAAGACCAGATCGGGCGAGCGGCCGTGCGCCAGGCGGATGTGGTGCTCGTCGAGGAGGATCGCGAACGCCCCGGACTCCTCCAGCGCGCGGGTCTGCTCCAGGACGATGCGCTGGACGGCGGACAGGTTGTAGATGCACCGGAGCACGCCGAGCGTCCGCCGCTTGTTCGCCACGTCGCGGACAGGGCTGCTGAAGATGATCTGCGGCACCTCGCCGGCGAACTCGACCGCGGAGGCGTAGGGCAGGCCGGTCTCCATGGCGCGGCGGAAATGGTCCCTCCCGGACTCGTCGCTGCCGATGTGCGCCTGGATCGTGTCGAGGACGTTCCGCCCGCGGGAGTCGAGCAGCGCATAGGAGAGGATGTGGATGGTGTCTTTCCGGATGAGGCTCTGCAGCGTCCTCGTCGCAGCGTCCTCTTCCGCGGCACCGCCTCGCCGGGCCTCGCGGTCCAGGTCCAGGTAGTTGACGAGCCCGGGCAGACGCGCCTCGACCCGGACCGCATCCAGGTTGGTCTCCAGGAACGCCTCGATGCTGGCCGCGGCCTGTGACGCGGCCGCGGAGAGCGCCTGGTTGGCGCTCTCGGTGAGCACCGCCTCGTTCGTGCGCTTGTTCAGGAGCGTCAGGATGAGGAGGGGGGTGAGCGCGATCGTCAAGAGCGCCACGATCAGCTTCATCCGAAGGGTGATCCGCGGGGTCTCCGGCTGCATGGCGCGCCTCGCTGTCTTCATCGGAGTCAGCCTCTCGGGTCCCTGGTCGCTCGCCGCGGCGGCCGCTCCATCGCGCCCGGCGGAGCGGCGGGGCGCCGCCCGCGGGACCCGTCGTCCCGGCGCCGCGCCGGGCTCGCGCAGGGGAGGGCGCGCGCGTGCTGCATCGCCGCGGTCACTCGGGGTTCGCGGCGCGGGGCAGGAACGACGAGTCGAACATCTGATGGAGCTCCGGGCGGCGCCCGAGCTGCCCGTCCTGGACGAGGAACTCCACGTGCTTGCTGACGAGCGGGGCCAGCGACGTGGGGTCGTTGCCCGGGGCGAAATTCCGCTGGACCTCCTCCAGCGAGAAGAACTCGTGGCCCTCGGTGCTGATGTCCTCGACCGGTATCTTCAGCGCCCTCGCGATGACCTGATCGCCCTCCTCCGGGTGCGTCTTCCAGTACTCCACTGCCTGGAACCAGGCCCGGACGAACGCACGCACGTCGTCGGGCCGGTCGCGTAGGACCGCGCCGCGAAAGACCGTGAAATCGGCGAACAGTCCGGGGGTCTCCTTGCTCGAGAAGATCGCCCTGGCGCCGGCCCGCTGCGCCTGCGTCGCATAAGGCTCCCAGGTGTGGGCCGCCTGGATGGTGCCGTCCGTGAGGTGCTTGATGACATCGGTCTCGCTCGCGTCGACCAGCGTCACCTCGTCGAGGGCGAGGCCGTGCTTCTCCAGCATCTCCCCGACCAGCATCTCGCCGAGCGCGCCGCTCTTGGCCGCGATCTTCTTCCCCTTCAGATCCGATACCCGCGTGATCTCGGGCCGGGCCATGATGACGTCCGCGCCCGCGGTCTGGCCCAGGGGGAGGACGACGCGCGCGTCCGGCTCCTTCGCGAGGACGCGCACCACGGCCTCCATCGTCCACGGCAAGCCGTCGACCTTTCCGGCCGCGAAATCGGAGATCATGCCGTAGAGATCCGGATTGAAGACGAGCTCGACGTCGACGCCCTGCTCGGCGAAGAAGCCCTTCTCCTCGGCGATCGAGAGCGGAAAGAACCCGAGCCAGTAGCCGTGGCTGAAGCGGAGCGGCGGGCGCTCCTCGCCGCCGCCGCCGCCCGCGGTCGGCAGCTCGGGCTGGCAGGCCGACAGCAGGACGGTCAGCGCCGTGATCGTGAGCCAGCAGGTGGCGACCCCGGCGACGAGGCTCCGGTGCATGTTGGGCACCGTACCATGGACGGCCTGCGCATTGCGATGCTGTCATGGCCGACGGCCGTGAGATTCGCGCGACGCTCGGGGGCGCGCTCCAGCTCCGTCCGTCTCCGGTGTTAGGGGATACGGGTGGGTGTATCGGAGACGATACGCCGAAGTCCTCGATTCGTGCTTTGGGTGAAGGGTCGTACTTTACGATTGCAATTTGGACGAAACGGGCATAGGGCTTGTCGTGTCTGCGATTTTTTGTTTTCACGTCTCTCCCGACGTCCATTTTCACGAGACGCCGAGGAGACCGTCGCCCGGGAGGTGTTTATGGCCCTGCCGTTCGTCGCACGTAATGTCCTCTCTCGCCTCGCGTTCGCGCCGGCCCTGCTGGCGTGCCTCGCGGCCGGGAGCTCAGCCGCCGCGGCCTCGTCGTTCACGGTATTCGAGAGCGGCCAGGTGCGTCCGCTCGCGCTCTCTCCCGATGGCAGGCTGCTCTTCGCGGTCAACACGCCGGACAATCACCTCGAGGTCTTTCGCGTCAAGGACCATGGACTGGAGCACCGCGCCTCCATTCCTGTCGGCCTCGAGCCGGTGGCCGTCGCCGCGCGCAGCGCCACGGAGGTCTGGGTCGTCAATCACCTGTCCGACAGCGTGAGCGTGGTCGAGCTCTCGGACGGGGCGCACGCCGGCCGCGTCGTCCGGACGCTGCTCGTGGGCGATGAGCCGCGCGACATCGTCTTCGGCGGCGCCGGGCGGGACCGCGCCTTCATCACGACGGCCCACCGCGGCCAGAACGTCCCCTACGACCCCGAGCTCACCACACCCGGCGTCGGGCGCGCGGACGTGTGGGTCTTCGACGCGGATCCTCTCGGCCCGACGCTCACGGGCACGCCGCTCACGATCGTCACGCTGTTCAGCGACACGCCGCGGGCGCTGGCGGTGACCCCGGATGGCAGCAGGGTCTACGCCGCGGCCTTCCACTCCGGAAACCGCACGACCGCGCTCCATGAGGGCGTGGTCCCGAACGGCGGGGAGGAGGCGGGCGGCGTGCCCGGGCCGGCGACCAACTGGGAGGGCGTGCCGCACCCGGAGACGGGGCTCATCGTCCGGTTCGACGGCGCGCACTGGGTCGACGAGCTGGGGCGGAGCTGGGATCACAGCGTGAGGCTCTCGCTGCCCGACAAGGACGTGTTCGTCATCGACGCGAACGCGGACCCGCCGACGCAGCTCCCCGGGGCCGCGGGGTTCTACACCGGCGTGGGCACCATTCTTTACAGCATGGCGATCAACCCGGTGAGCGGGAAGGTGTACGTGGCGAACACCGAGGCGGGGAACGAGCGGCGCTTCGAGGGGCCCGGGATCTACGCCGGTCACAGCACGCGGGGGCACCTGCACGAGAGCAGGATCACCGTCCTCGGCCCCGGCGGCGGCGTCGCCCCGAGCCACCTCAACAAGCACATCGATTACGAGACCTGCTGCGCGCCGGTCCCGAACGACGAGAGCGAGCGGAGCCTCGCCCTGCCGCAGCAGATGGCTGTCACGCGCGACGGCGCGACGCTCTACGTAGCGGCGCTCGGCTCGTCGAAGATCGGTGTCTATGGCACCGCCGCCCTCGAGGACGATACGTTCACGCCGAGCACGGCCGCGCAGATCGTCGTGCCCGGGGGCGGCCCCACCGGGCTCGTGCTCGATGAGGAGCGGCGCCGTCTCTATGTGCTGACGCGCTTCGACAACGCGATCTCGATCCTCAGCACGGTCACCCGGGCAGAGGTCGCGCGCGTCCCCCTGCACAACCCCGAGCCGCCGAGCGTGGTCGCCGGGCGGAGATTCCTTTACGACGCGTCCTTCTCGTCGAGCCACGGCGACTCGTCATGCGCGAGCTGCCACGTCTTCGGCGATTTCGACAGCCTAGCGTGGGATCTCGGGAACCCGGACGCGGACGTGGCGCGCATCCCGGGCCCCTTCGAGTCACACCCCCTGGATTTCGGGATCCCGGACACGCATCATCCGATGAAGGGCCCGATGACCACGCAGAGCCTCCGGGGGATGGCGAACCACGGGCCGATGCACTGGCGCGGCGACCGCACCGACGGCGACCAGAGCTCGAGCGAGCACCCGGACAGCGGGACGTTCGACGAGGTCGCGGCGTTCAAGGAGTTCCAGTCCGCGTTCACGGACCTCCTGGGGAGGAGCGAGCCCATCCCCGACGCGGACATGCAGGCGTTCGCCGATTTCATTCTCCAGGTCACGTATCCGCCCAACCCCATCCGGGCGCTGGACAACTCGCTCACCCCGGACCAGCAGGCCGGGCGCGACTTCTACTTCAACAACGTGTCTGACTTCAGCGATCCGGGGACCTGCAACTCCTGCCACGTGCTCGACCCCCACGCGAACGAGGAGTTCGGCGTCGCCGCGCCGGGCTTCTTCGGCACCGACGGCCGGTACACGTTCGACCTGGAGACGGAGGCCTTCAAGTCGCCGCACTTCCGCAATCTGTATCAGAAGATCGGCATGTTCGGGATGGCGGACAACGAGCTGTTTCCGGGCAGCGACGAGCACATGGGGGATCAGGTCCGCGGCTTCGGGTTCAACAACGAGGGAGGGGTGCCCACGCTCTTCCGCTTCGTCAGCTCGGCGACGCCGGACATGGGGTTCAACCAGTCCCCGCTCACCCCCGGCGGGTTCCCGCCGGGGCCGGAGGGCGACGTGATGAAGCGCCAGGTGGAGCAGTTCCTGCTCGCGTTCGACAGCAACCTGGCGCCCATCGTGGGACAGCAGGTGACGCTCACCGGCGAGAATGCGGCGGTGGTCGGGCCGCGGATCGATCTTCTGATCGCGCGCGCCGAGGCAGGCGAGTGCGACCTCGTGGCCAAGCGGTTGCATGGCAGCCGCACGGAGGGGTTCCTCTACGTCGGGTCGGGCCTGTTCCTCGGCGACCGGCTGTGGGATCCGCCGATTGCTGACGCGGCGCTGCGGCAGCGGGCCACGCGCAAGCGCGGCGAGGTGACCTACACGTGCGCCCCGCCGGGCTCGGGGGTGCGTATCGGGATCGATCGCGACGGTGACGGTCACCGCGACGGCGACGAGATCGACGAGCGCAGCGACCCGGCCGACCCGTCGAGCACGCCGTGACGGGAGCCTCGGCGCCATTCGTCAGGTGCCGTCCCCGCGCATGGGCGATGGCTGTTCCATCGAGTCGCCCGAGCGCTGCAGCCTCGAACGTTCTGCGGAGCATGTGCGAACGCGAGGCGTCCAGAGCAATCATCATTCACGTCGTACGCTGACGGTCGTGCGCAGGCGATTGCGCTGATGCGCAGGAGCTTGCGGCCGTACGCGAGATGTTGCGGCGGTACGCAGGGGCTCGCGGCCGTGCGCGAGATCTTGCGGCCGTGCGCGGGCTGCCTCCTTTACGAGGAGAAGGCGGACGGGGAGATGCCGCGTGTTCTTTCCCCGCCCCCCGCCCCCTGGTCTCCCGGTTGATTGTTTCGAAATGGTGTTGCAATGGAGGGCCGGCTCGCATAATGGTGCGACCATGGGAGGCTGCGTTTGCGTGGTGCTCCCGGGCTGCGGGGGATTGCCGAGGCGATGGTGGCCTCTCCTGGGTAATGGCTCGTCTTGTGGAGGTGTAGAAATCATGAGTCACCGATTTGGGATCGTTCTCTCGACCCTGTTTGTCGCTGCGTCGGTGAGCGTGGCAGGGGTAGCCAATGCAGGCGTTACCATTTGGGGAAACGTGTCACCTGGAAATCCGACCGATCCCTGGGATCTGGGGCTGACCGAGCTCGTCGTAGACTATGGGGGCGTCGAGGTGACCGATGGCGGGACGTTGATCAGCCCCGGTGCATCTGTGGAACGGGAGGGAACCATCCAGGTTGTCGGGTATGGCTCGACCTGGATCAACAATGGCTCGATCAAGCTCGGTAGGAGCCTGGCCGAAAGCTGGCTCATCATCCGGAGCGGCGCCGAGGTGGTCACCGATGAGCTCGTGGTGGGCACCCGAGGCTCGACGGGTTATTCTCATGTGCTCGTCGAGGGGTACGACGCCACCCTGACGAGCAGCACGAATACCTATATCGGTGAGAGGGGGCAAGGTTACGTCGAGCTCAAGCAGGGAGCGAGCTTTTTCTCGCACGATGTCTATATTGGCGGAGTCAATGGCTGCACGATCTGCGGGGGTGAAGTCGCCATGACGGGCTCCGCGACGAGCTGGGTGAGCACGGGGGAGTTCGTTCTGGGGGTGAGGAGTCGTGGCTTGCTGAACATTCAGCGCAGCCAGCTCTTCACGGTGAACGCCAGCATCAACGGCAATGATTTGTGGATGAGCGCCGCGACCGTGAGCGGCTGGGGCGGCACGTGGACGAACCAGGGGCTCCTGCGCGTGGGGTCGACCACTGGGTACGGCTCGCTCACCGTCGGGGCTTACGGGACCCTCGTGACGGAGGACACCGAGATCCGCTCGGAGCTCGGCGGGGGATTCGTCCATGTGAACGATGTCCAGGCCTCGTGGCTCAACAGCGGCGACGTCACCGTATTTGCTACAGGAGCTCAGTCTCCATCGCTCCTGGTCGACAAGGGCGCCCTCGTGAGCATCGGCGGCCTCCTCCGGACTGCGCCGGTGGTCGGCGGCTATCCCTATCCCTACCTGGGTCCCTCCGTGCGCCTCGTGGAGGGCGACCTCGTCGCGGGCGCCATGGAGGTCCTGGAAGGAGCGTTCGGCTTCGCCGGCGGGCGCCTCGAAACCGGCAACTTCGTGGGCGATCTCGCCAACATGCAGGCCGGCGAGCTTTCTGTCGGGGAGGCTTACCCGTCGACTGGCATCGTCGGCAGCTACAGCCAGGGGCCAGGCGCTGCCCTGAGCATCACCGTCACGGGGACGAGCGCCGTGCCGCTCCTCCAGGTGGACGGGGACCTCAGCCTCGACGGGGCGCTGGTGGTGCTGCCGGCCGACGCGTCTGTATCGTTCCAGGTCGGGGACGCCATCGCGCTGCTCGGCTGGAGCGGCGAGCTCACGGGGACGTTCGCGGCCGTGGACATCGCCTTGCCGCTCGCCCCGGGGCTCGCCTGGGACACCTCTGCGCTGTACACGACCGGCGAGATCACCGTCGTACCCGCCATCTGATCCTTCTCCGGGGGCCAGCTCGCGTCTAGTCCCCGCGGATCTGCGCGGCCACCTGCAGCCGGCGCTCAGCCGGCAGGTCGGAGCCGGAATGCGCCGCACTCGGGGTGCTCGATGCGGCCGGCGAAGAGCGAGCCATCCAGGGCGAGATCGCCCTTCATGCTCACGGTGACGTAGTTGGGAGGGCGCTCGATCCAGGAGCCCGGCGAGAACGTCGCTGTCCGTGCTCGAGCGTCGTAGCGGCCGCGCATGAGGTACTTGCCGGAGACGCCCGACTCGGCGTGATGGAAGCCGAACACGGCCTTGATCCTGTTGCCGCGCACCTGGAGGATCCGGAACGTCATCTCGGTTGTCCCCTGCGGACAGTCATAATCGCCGATCCACGTCCGCGTGCGCTCGAACGGGTTCTCGCCGTGGTCCTCGTCCGGCACCCAGGCGTCGTCCGACGGCTCCGCGGCGGGGGGCGGCTCGCCGAGGACGATGTACACCGTCTGGGCGGGCGGCGGCGCGGCGGCATGAGGCTCGCCCAACATGGGTGCGGGGCCGCAAGCAGCGAGCAGCAGGGCCGCGCCCTGGACCCCGCGCAGGAGGGCTGAGCGCCAACGGGAGACGGGGGCGTTCGCGGGATCCATGCGCGTGAGCCTACCATGAGGGCGCGCGGCCGATCCCGGGCCGGCGCGCCGCTCGCGGCGGCGCCCCCACCCCGATCACCCCGCCCCACGCGAGCCCGCGCCGAGGAGCAGCGCGCGCAGCGCTGCCATGTTTCGCTTCGCCCGCGCGACGAGCGGCACGAGCCCGACGATGCACGCCACCGGCACCTCCCGCACGAGGATCACGCCGTTCTGGCTGCGAAACACGCGGAGATCGCGCGCCCGCAGCCGCTCGGGGCGGATCTCGAGCATCAGGTCGACCCTGGAGCGCTTGCCCACCGCGCTGTCGAGCGCGTCGGTGCAGTGCACATGCGTGCGCCTGGCAGGCCGGATGCCCTCCCGCGCGATGCCGTCGACCGCGTCCACGCTGGTGCCGTGCCAGATGGGCGCGTCCCCGTGGACCTCCTCCCACGACGCCTCCAGCCCGGCGAGCGTCACCGGCATCCCCTCGCGCGAGTGCCCCTGCGAGGCGCGCACCCGATCGCCCCTCAGCTCGAGGCGGTTCTTGGTGTTGTTCTCCACCACCGCCTCCAGCAGCGAGCGCGGCATCCCGAGGACCCTGAGCACGTCGTCCACCGCCACCCAGCCGGCGCTGTCCATGGCGACGCCCTGCGACGGCGCCCCGTGGCGGAGCAGCCAGGAGAGCTTCTTGCTCGTGTCGGTCAAGCGATCGCGGCCCATCGTCAACTCCAGTCCTTTCCAGTCGGTCCAGCCGGCGCCGCGACCCACGCGGCCGGGCTCCGGGAGAGATCCTCGCCGGCGGTGAAGGGTAAGCGCCCGGCTATCGTCCGGAAGCGGTATTTCTGGATAGGCCATCACGTTTCGCGATAGCGTCACCCGCATGCTCAACCTCGACTGGCTCAACGCCTTCGTGGTCTTCACCGAGCACCTCAACTTCACGCGCGCGGCGCGGGCGCTCCACCTCTCGCAGCCGGCGCTCCACGCCCAGATCGGCAAGCTCGGCGAGGCGCTCGGCGTCACGCTCTATCAGCGTCGCGGGCAGCGGCTCGAGCTCACGCCGGACGGCAAGCGCGTCGCGGCGTTCGGGCGCGAGGTGGGCGAGCGGACCCGATCGTTCGTCGATGTGCTCCGCAAGGGCGAGAGCCGGGAGCCGGTGGTGCTCTGCGCCGGCGAGGGCTCGTACCTGTACCTGCTCGGCGAGGGCATCCGCGCCTTCACTGCGCGCGCCGGCGCCCCGCTCCGGCTGCTCACGCGCGACCGCGAGGGCACGCTGGACGCGGTCACGACAGGCGAGGCGCACCTCGGCGTCGCGCCGCTCGAGGGCACGCCGGACGGGCTCGCCGCCGACCGCCTCGCCGAGGTGGAGCAGGTGCTGGTCGTCCCCGACGCCCACCCGCTCGCCCGCAAGCGCCGGATCAGGCTCCGCGATCTCGAGGGCGCCCGGCTGGTGGTCCCTGGCCCGTCGCGGCCGCACCGGGCGATGCTCGCGCAAGCGCTGCTCTCGGCGGGGGTCCGCTGGGAGCCGGCGGTCGAGGCCAACGGCTGGGAGCTGATGCTCCACTTCGTCCGGCTCGGCGTCGGCGTCGCGGTCGTCAACGCCTGCTGCCGCTGGCCCCGCGGCCTCGTCGCGCGCCCGCTGCCGGAGCTGCCGCGCAAGATCTTCTTCGTGATCCGCCGGCGCGGCGGCGAGCTGAAGGGCGCGGCCGCCGAGCTCCGGGAGACGCTGCTCGCGCACGGATCGGCGTGGCAGCGGAGAGGCGCCCAGAGGGCCCTCGCCGGCCGACCGCCCACGTGACGCGTCAAGCCCTCGCAATCCTGAACGACAATGGGTCGAGAGCAGCGCTCTCAGGCGGCCTTCCTGGACCTCGATTTGCCCTGCTTCGCCTTCTTCTTCCCGCCGAGGTCGTCCGGGCGACTCACCAGCTTGGAGAAGGTGCTCGGCTCGCCGCTGGCCTTCTCGTCCTGGTAGACGAAGGCGAGGTTCGACTCCTCGAACTTGGCGAATAAATCGTCCCACGAGATCTCCTCGAGGGTGTCCTCCCCGCTGTAGCCGGGGAAATCGATGCGGAGGATCCCGGGCTCGCCGTTCGTCTCGGTGCGCTTCACCGTCGCCGGGCGGCCGCCGCGCGCCTCCACCCACCTGCGGATCTCGTCGTGATCTTTCCCCCTGGCCGCGCCGCGGGGTTCCGCCTGGCTGGCCGCGCCGCGGGGCCATGGCCCGCGCCGGCGCGGCCAGCCCGCTGCGCGAGCGCCGGGCGGGTGCTAGCATCGCGTGTCGGGCCGCGCTGCGGAGGTTTCAGGGTTGACCGCGTACCACCTGCTTCTCCGAGCCGCTGTGCTCGCCGCCGTCACGGCCACGGCGACCGTCGCGGCTGCGCGCCCGCCTCGGCCGGAGCCCGTCCATCGGGCTGCGCCCTCGCCCCCGCGCCCCCCGCCGGCCGCGCGCGCTCGCACGCCCGCCTCGCCGGTGGGGCCCACCCCGCCGGTCGCGCGCGCTCGCACGCCCGCCTCGCCGGTGAGGCCCACGCCGCCGGTTGCGCGCGCTCGCACGCCCGCCTCGCCGGTGAGGCCCACCCCGCCGGTCGCCCCCTTGTTCGAGCCCGCTCCCTGGCGCGCGCTCGTCGTGGGAGGCGGTCCGAAGGCGACCATGAACCAGGTGGCCATCGAGGGCCACGTCCGCTATGTCCAGTCGCTCCTACCGGCCGCCATGGAGCGGCGCGTCCTGTTCGCCGACGGCAGCCGGCGCACGCGGAGCGTGCAGTACCTCGACGGCCACCGCATGCGCTACCGCGCGCCCAGGCTGCCGCGCATCGACGGGGCGACGACGCGCCGGGGGTTCGACGGGATCTGGCGCAGGTTCGTCAAGGCGCGCCCGGACGCCCCGCTGCTGCTGTACTTCGCCGGCCACGGGAGCCCGAGCCCGCAACGCAACCTCGACAACAACGTGTTCGACCTCTGGGGCGGCGGCGCCCTGTCCGTCCGTGATCTCGCCGCGCGCATGAAGGAGCTGCCCGACGACACCCCTGTCGTCCTCGTGATGGCCCAGTGCTTCTCGGGCGCGTTCGCGAACCTGCTCTTCGAGGGCGGGAGGCCCGACGGCGATCTGGTCGAGCGCGACGTCGTGGGGTTCTTCGCGGCGACCAGGGATCGCCCCGCGTCGGGCTGCACGCCCGAGATCAACGAGGCCGATTACAGCGACTTCAGCAGCTTCTTCTTCGCGGCGCTCTCCGGCGTCGATCGCCTCGGCCGGCGCGTGCACGGCGCCGACTTCGACCGGAACCGGTTCGTGGGCATGGACGAGGCGTATGCGTACGCCCTCCTTCACCAGGCGACGAGCGACGTGCCGGTCGCGACGTCCGACGTGTTCCTGCGGCGCTTCGTCAGAAAGCCGGACCACGAGACCATGGCCACGCCCTATTCCCGGGTCCTCTCGTGGGCGCGCCCGGCCGAGCGCGCCGCCCTGGAGGGGCTGTCGGACATGCTGGGCCTCCGCGGCGAGCACCGGCTCCGCGTCGCGTACGACCTCGAGTTCGGGGCCGGCGCGGGCAAGCGGGACGTGGAGGACGTGATCTCGGCGCACCGGCTGCGTTTCATCCGGCTCGCCAAGAGCGTGGTGCTGGCGAGGGCGCTCCGGCAGAGCGGCGACCGCGCCCGGATCGAGCGCTTCGAGCGGCTGCGCGCCGCGGAGGCGCGCAATCCGCTCGTCGAGGCCAGGGCGGCGAGTGTGGCGCGCCAGGCCATGCGACGGCGCGCCGCCCGGTGACGCCCGCGCCACGTTGATCGGTGGGGCACCCGGGTGCACCCCCAACCAGCGCTGGGCGATCGCGCCCAGGGGCTCCTCCCTCTCGTCCCCGGGCCTCGAGCTTGCCGTCGAGGACGGCAGCCTTCATCACGCTGCCGGCGAGCCATCCCGGGATAGCGCGCCGGTTGCGCGGCCGCTCGCCTCTGCGACGATACGGCGCCGAGGCGAGCCGGGGGCTCGGCGACCGCCCTCCGAGAGGCGGGCCGAGGGGTGCCCGCCTCTCGGAGGGCCGGTGAGCGAACGACTCGATGTCAGGGTGCTGAACCGCCGCGAGGAGCTCGAGGCGCTGCGCGAGCCGTGGGACGCGCTGTGGCAGCGCTGTCCGGCGGCGACGACGTTCCAGCGGCCGGAGTGGCTGCTCCCGTGGTGCCGCGAGCTCGGGCCCGAGGAGGTGCTCGCCCTCGTGCTCCGGTCCCCGTCAGCGCAAGGGCTCGTCGGCCTCGCGCCGCTCGCGATCCACCGCATCGGCGCGGAGCGGGTGGTCGCGCTGCTCGGCGCCGGGATCACCGACTACAACGATGTCCTGGCCGCGCCCGGGTACGAGCGCGCGGTCGCGGAGGCGGTGCTCGCGTTCCTCGGCGAGCGCGCGGGCGCATGGGACGTGGCGGATCTCCACGACCTCCGCGGGTCGTCGCCCCTGCTCGCGGCCGACGCGCCGCCCGGCTGGTCGGATGAGGTCGAGAAGCACGAGGCGTGTCCGCGGGTCGTGATCCCGGAGGGCGCCGGGCCGGACGATCTGTTCTCGCCGGGGATGCGCGCGCGGATCGCCCGGGCGCGGAAGCGGCTCGCGCGGGCCGGCGCCCTGCGCGTCGAGGTGGCCGGCGCGGACAGCCTGGGCGAGCTGCTCGACGCGCTGTTCGCGAACCACCGGGCGCGCTGGATCTCGCGCGGCGAGGGCGGCGTGCTGGACGAGGCGCTCCGGCCGTTCCACCGCGCGGCCGCGGCGGGGCTGTGCGCGCGGGGCGCGCTGCGGCTGTTCGGCCTGCGGCTCGATGGACGGATCATCGCGTCGCTTTACGGGCTCGCGGAGCGCGACGGGCTCGCGTCGTACATCACCGGCTTCGATCCGGAGTTCGCCTGGTACAGCCCGGGGCTCGTGATGCTCGCCAGCGCGATCGAGCATACGGCGCGCGAGGGCGCGCGGACCGTCGACTTTCTCCGCGGCCGCGAGCCGTACAAGTACGCGTGGGGCGCCGTCGACCGCTGGACGTACCGGCGGCGACTCCGGCACCGGGGCGCGCGCGGGGCCGCGGCGGTGGAGGGCGCGGCGCGACCGGACGGTCGCGGCGAGGTGGAGGGCGCGGCGCGGGCGAGCGGCCGCGGCGAGGTGGAGGGCGCGATGCGTGCCGTGATGTCCGGCGAGGTGTCGCCCGAGGTCGGGCTGGTGCGGCTGCTCGGCGCCGCGGGAGACCTCGCCGCCGCGGAGCGCGCGCTCGAGGCCGCGCAGGCGGGCGCGGGGGAGCCGGCGGCGCGCCTCGAGGCGCTGCGCCGCTGCGTGGCGGAGCGGCGCGCAGCGTGCGCGACGGTCGCGGAGATGCTGGGCGCGCACCGGGACGGGGGCGGCGCCGGGGAGGTCGCTCCGACGCGCACCGCGGCGCTCTTCGACGCGCTCTGCGCGCGCTCGGAGGAGGCGAGCGTCGCGGCGTACTCGCTCGGCGACCCCGCGCTCCTCGATCGGGCAACGCGGGAGGTGGTCGAGCTCCTCGAGCGGTGGGGCTTGCTCGATCAGGACCGCGCGATCCTGCAGATCGGCTGCGGGATCGGCCGCTTCGAGGCGGCGCTCGCGCCCAGGGTGCGCGAGGCCTGGGGGCTCGACGTCGCGCCGCGCATGATCGAGGCCGCGCGGCGGCGCTGCGCGGGGCTCTCGAACGTCGTGCTCGCGGTCTCCTCGGGCGTCGATCTCCGCGACGTGCCGTCCGCCCGCTTCGATCTCGTGTACGCGGTCGACTCGTTCCCGTACCTCGTCGGCGCGGGCGCGGCGGTCGTGGATCGGCACGTCGCGGACGCGCGCCGGGTGCTCGTTCCGGGCGGGGAGCTCGTCCTCCTGGGCTACTCGTACCGCGGCGACCCCGCGCGGGACGCGGCCGACGTCGCGCGGCTCGCGGCGCGCCACGGCTTCGACGTGCTCGTGAGCGGCGAGCGGCCGTTCTCGCTGTGGGATGGGCTCGCGTACCGGCTGCGGAGGATCGCGCACCGGTGAGGTCCTCTCGATTCGCGACGGCGCCAGAGGAAGCCCCGCACATCAACCCTCCTTTCCGCCACGCTCCTTGGGCAATCACGAGATCTTCGGCTCGCCGAAGATCATCACGAAATGCGCGGTGGTGTGGAGCGCGCGACGGCGGGGATCAGGCCGGCCCGGCGCCCGGCTCCCCGGCCTCGGCGTCGGCCTGCCGAGCCCCGGCGGCGGCCAGCGCGTCCTTCGGCGAGATCCGCTCGATGAGCAGCGCGGCGCCCGCGCCCAGGAAGGTCACCCCGATCTGCAGCACGTACAGCCAGAACACCGCGGCGGATCCGGGGCCGATCACGTCGCGCGGGGCGACGTACATCGACAGCCCGGCATAGACGGAGATCTGGAATGCGCCGAAAAACCCGGGCGCGTTGGGCACGAGCACCCCGAGCGCGAGCACGCCCATCACGACGCATGCCTGGCCGAAGGTGAGCTCGGGGACGCCCGCGCCCCGGCACACCATCCAGATGCCGGCCGCATTGACGAGCCAGTACACCACCGTGACCGCCAGGAACGGGCCGGTGTAGCGGAAGCGGGGCAGGAAGCGCAGGCCGTCGGCCACGTGCTCCACGCGGTCGGCCAGCCAGACGCCGAGCCGCGGCGAGACCAGCCCGAAGACCCGCTCGGTGGTGCGGCGGGCCCAGGCGCGTCGCCAGTAGAACACCCCCATGGTCACGAAGCCGGCGAAGAAGACGGCGAGCGCGGTGTACGCGGCGCCGGGGACCACCGCCGCCGAGACCTGCAGCTCGCCGATGCGGTCCGGCAGGGGGTCGAGGGGCCTCGCGATCCGCAGCGCGATGAAGAGCAGCGCGCTCAGGTAGAGGCCGTCGAGCACCCGCTCGGCGCCCACGCTGCCCGTGGCCGCCCAGCCCGAGATGCGGCCCTGCTGGCGGATGAGCGCTGGGCGCACCAGCTCGCCCATGCGGAAGGGCAGGAGCAGGAGCGCGCCGTAGCCGATGAACGAGACGGTGAGCACCCGCCGCATCGACACCGGGTGCAGCGGCCGGAGCAGCCAGTACCAGCGCATCGCGCGCAGGGTCAGCACGAGCAGCCACACCGCGCCGTAGGCCACGGGGATCCACACGGGCACGCGCGCGAGGTGCTCGGCCGCCGGCACGACCGGCAGGGTGCCGGCGCGCATCAGCCAGACGAAGCAGCCGGCGACGACGAGCGATCCGAGGAGCGCCAGCGCGCGGCGCCGCGGGAGGTTACTGGCCGCCGGCGTGGCGCGCGCGTCGCCCTCGTGAACCGGCGCCGGCTCAGCCATCGGCGCCGCTGTCCGCGCGGTCCGCGTCGGCCCGGGCCGGGGCGCCGCGGTCCTCGCGCGCGTCGCCGTCCTCCCCGGGCCGCGGGCGCCGCACCAAGAACATGGGCCGGTGCTTCACCTCGTCGTAGATCACCGCCACGTAGAGCGCGATGACCCCGACGCTGGTGAGCATCAGCCCGCCGAGGATGAGCTGGAGCAGGATCACCGTGGTGAACCCGCTGAGCGCCTCGCCGTGCAGGTAGCGCCACAGGGTCTGCGCGCCGAGCCCGGCCGCGAACACCAGGGTGCCGAAGCCCATGGCCGAGACCATCTTCAGCGGCAGCGCCGAGAAGGCGATGAGATTGCGGATGGAGTAGCGGATGAGGCCGACCAGCGACCACTTGGTGGTGCCGTGGAGGCGCTCGGCCACGGCGAAGGGGATCTCGATGGTCCGGAAGCCCACCCAGGTCACGAGGCCCCGGAAGAAGCGGTTGCGCTCCGCGCATTGCTTGAGCGCGTCGACCACCTGGCGGTCGATCAGCTTGAAATCGGACGCGCCCCGGAAGTGGCCCCGCGCCGCGCCGGCCATGAGCGCGTTGAAGACCCAGGTCATCATCCGGTAGAGGAGGCTCTCGCGCGCCCGCGTCTCCTTGACGGCGCTCACCACGTCGTAGCCCTCGGCCCAGAGCTCGACCATGCGCGCGATGAGCGAGGGCGGGTGCTGCAGGTCGGCGTCCATGAAGATGAGCGCGCGGCCCCGCGCCTCGTCGAGGCCGGCGGCCATCGCCGCCTCCTTGCCAAAGTTGCGCGCGAGCGGCACCGGGCGCACCCGCGGATCCGCCGCGGCCGCGGCCACGAGCCGCTCCAGGGTGCGGTCGCGGGAGCCGTCGTCCACGCAGACGAGCTCGTAGCTCCGGCCGATCTTGTCGAGGTGCCCGCGCACCACCTCGAGGCTGTGCTCGATGGCCGGCTCCTCGTTGTAAACGGGGATGACGACCGAGATGTCCACGCTCACCGCCGTGCCCTCGCCGGCTACCCGGGCCGCCGCGCGACGACCTTCATGCCGTGGCCGCGATCGGCGAGGCGGCCGGCGAAGTACACCGCCGCCAGCACCGAATTCACCAGCGGGCCCTGCCGCATCTCCGCCGAGCGGAAATTCTCCCAGAGCAGCGGGTCGGGATCGATCGCCAACACCTCGTAGCCGGTGTCCTCGAGCAGCGCGCGCATGGCCCGGTCGGTGAAGAAATAGAAATGCTCGGCGTGGTAGATCTTGAGCACCGCGTCCTTGTAGCGGCCGCCGCTCAGCCGATAGCTGAGGTCGGCCACCTTGTAGAACGGCGAGCGGAGCGTGGGCGTGCGCAGGAAGAGGATCCCGCCTGGCCGGAGCATCTCGCGCATCGCCCGGAGCGGCGACACCACGTCGTCGAAATGCTCGATGACGTCCATCATGGTGATGGCGTCGAGCGAGCCGCGCAGCCTGTCGAGGAGCGATTCCACCGGCCCGCACAGCACCCGGTCCTCGCCGAGCAGCGCCGCGGCCTTCTGGCAGGCGTCCTCGGAGATGTCGCAGCCGAGCGCGTCGTAGCCCGTCTCGCGGAGCTGGGCCGCGAACTGGCCGGTGGAGCAGCCCACGTCGAGCACCCGGCCCGACGGGGAGTAGCGCTGCAGCACGCCGATCCGCTCCTGGTTCTCCTTGCGGTACGCCTCGGCGCGCCGCGCGTCCTCCTCGCCGCCCATCCGCGCGTGGTACTCGGAGCGGTAGAATGCCGCGATCTTCTCGCGCGGCGCCGGCAGCCGGAAGCGCAGGCCCGAGGCGGGGCACTCGAAGATGCGCGCCTCGCTGGTGCGCACGCCCCATGACGACTCCACGCCGTCCTCGGCCTGCACGTCGAGGAAGACCCGCGCCCGCACGTCCGAGAACGAGGGAATGGGGCAGGTGGGCGCCTCCACGGACCCAGAGGAGCCGAATGAACGACGGCTCCGGAACAGCTCCGCGATCACGGCGGGAACTTGGCCGAACCCGCCGCGCGCTGTCAAGATTTCACGCACGCGATCGTGTGACCTGTGCTAGGGCTCGCGCCCCAAGATGGGGAACAAGACGGGGACCGGGCCCGGGGCGCCCGAGGCCGAGGCCGACACGGACGCTGCCGCCGGCGGGAATGACGAGATCCCCGCCGACGCAGACGGCGAGGGGAGCTCAGGCGCGGAGGGCGCAGACGGCGAGGAGAGCTCCCCGCGCGCCGCGGGGCCCGAGGCCGCCGCGCTGGCGGCCGGGCCGGCGCGGCCCTCGCCGCGGCAGAAGCTCGCGCCGCTCCTGCGCGAGCTGCCGGCCGCGCTCATCGCGCTCGTCATCTCCATCTGCTTCGGGCTGAGCTTCGGTGTCAATTACGGCGTCGACAACCAGGCGGCGTACATGCTGGGCTCTCTCCGGCTGCTCGATCCCAGCGTGCTCACGAAGGACTTTTATGCGGCCGGCGCGGCCAACTACCACCCGGCCTTTGCCTATGTAGGCTGGCCGCTGCTCGCCATCGACCGCGGCGGCGCGGCGGTGGGCTGGGGCCTCGTGGTCACCGTGACGCTCGGCGCCATGTGCATGTACTGGCTTGCGGCCGAGCTCCTGAAGCAGCGGCGCCTCGCGCTGGCCACCTTCCTGCTGGTGATGGCGATCGCCTTCGTCACCCGCACCCGCAGCGTCGCGGTCACCTTCATCTTCGATTTCATCCTGCAGCCCTCCACCCTGGGCAGCCTCTTCCTGCTCGCGGCGCTGCCGCCCTTCGTGGCCGGCCGCTATCTGCTCTCGGGCGTGTTCCTCGGCCTGAGCGGGCTGTTCCACGCCAATTACCTCATCCTCGGGATCGGCACCTTCGGCCTCACCCAGCTCCTGCTCGGCTGGAGGGACGGCTGGAAGGATCTGGCGCGGCGCATCGCCATGCAGGTCGGGCCGGCCATCGCGGTATTCCTGCTCCTCTCCCCGCTCATCCTCAGCTCGGTGCGCTCGCCCGACGCGGCGCTCGCGCACGAGATCCTCTTCAACATCCGCTCGCCGCACCACTACGCGCCCACGACCTTCAAGGGCCGCTTCTTCCCGGTGGCGGCGTGGCAGATGCTCGGCCTCGGCGCTGGCGCGTGGCTCCTGCGCGGCCGGGAGGGGCGCGGGCGGCGCTTCGGCGCGGCGGTGCTCGCGCTGGCGATCCTCATCTGGACCGGCACGCTGCTCACTACCTGGGTGCAGATCCCGCGCGTCGCGCAGGTCTTCGTGTGGCGCTTCGCGCCGTTCCTCGACCTCCTCATGCAGATGCTCGTCTGCGCGGCCTCGGCGAGCATCGCGGCCCGCCCCTCCCTCCTCCGGCGCATCCCGACCGCGGGCCTCACGCTGACGCTGGGCGGCTTCGTCGCTCTGGCCATGCTCGACAACGAGGGCGATCTGGCGCGGGCGCTCTGGCTGGTCCTCGCGCCCGGCGCCGCGGGCGCCCTCATCGGCGCGGCGGCGTCGCTGCTTGAGCGCCGGCGCGTCCGCCTCGCCCCGGCGCGCGCATTGTTGTTGCGCTTCGGCGCCTATGCGGTCGTTGCCTACGCGGCGTTCGCCTGCCTCCACTTCGCCGTGCCCGCGGTGAAGAGCTACCGGGAGCGGTCCAACGTGATCAAGGGTATGCGCGGGCCCGAGGACGATATGTACGCCTGGATCCGCGCCAATACCTCGAAGGATGCGCTGTTCCTCACGCCGCCGCAGCTGGCGCGCTTCCGGCTCATCGGCGAGCGCGCCATCGTCGTCGATTGGAAGGCCAGCACCTACGTGCCCAGCGAGCTGGTGGAGTGGTACCGGCGGCTGGAGGACGTCTCCGGGCGCAAGGGCTTCCGGAGCGCGAAGGAGCTGTTCAACGGCTACGGGCGTCTCGATGCCGCTCGGCTCGACTCGCTGCAGAAGAAATACAAGTTCAATTACGTGGTGGTGGCCCGCGGCCGGGAGAGGAACCTGCCCGGCAAGGTCGTCTATAAAAATTCGCGCTTCGTGATTCTCAGCCTCGCCGGCTGAGACGTGATCAGGACTCGAGGCTGCGCTCGGGGGGGGCCGGCGCCTCGCCGGCCAGTCCTTCGGCCGGATCGAGGAGCGCTTCGTGGGCGACACCCTCAGGATGTCCGCCTCCCGTTTCATGAGGATCCTCGAGGCGCCGCGGGTCGCGTAGCCTCCCCGGGCTATGCGCCGAACCGGTCCCAGCCGAGCTTGGCCGTGAGCACGAGGCCGAGCGCGACCACGAACCAGCGCACCTTCCTGGGCTCGATCCGCCGGGCGACCACGGCGCCGACGAACGAGCCAAGCATCGCCGCCCCCATCATGATCGGCGTGGCGACGGGATCCACCGCGCCCGCGAGGAGGAAGGCGACCGCGGCGACGCCGTTGATCAGCCCGGCGAGCACCGTCTTGATCGCGTTCAGCCGGTGGATGTCCGCGCCCCCCGCGAACGAGGAGAGGAGCGCCAGCATCATGATGCCGATGCCCGCGCCGAAGTAACCGCCGTAGACGCTCACGAGGAGCTGGAGCAGGAACACGACCCCCGGGCGTGTGGGCAAGGCGAAGTCGTCCGACGCGGAGGCCCCCGCGGAGGGCCGCGGCGGGCGCAGGTTCTGCCAGAAGAGCAGCAGCGTCGCGACGAGCACGAGCGCGGGCACGGCGGCGTCGAACACGCGCTGCGGCGTCACGAGCAGGAGCGCCGAGCCGGCGAGGCCGCCGAGCAGCGACGGCAGCAGCAGGACGCGGAGGACGCGGTGGTCCCGCGCGAGCTCGCGGCGGTACGCCCACGCCGACGCGAGCGACGCAGGCGTGAGCGCCACGGCGTTCGTCGCGTTCGCGGCGAGCGGGGGCAGGCCCGCCGCGATCGCCGCGGGGAACGACACCAGCGTGCCGCCCCCGGCCACCGCGTTGATGACGCCGGCCACGGCGGCGGCGCCGGCGAGGAGTGCGGCTCCGGTCAGATCCACGGCGCGACATGGCCCGACGCCGGCGTCGCTGTCAACCTCCCGCGCCGCGACGGTCCGGTCGCCGCGCTGGCCGCCAGCATGGCGGCCGCGAGGCCGTGCTGTTCGGCGCCGCGGCGTCGGCGATAGAATCGCGACGCCTCCGCCGCGGCGGCCGCTCTTTCCGCGGGCGCCAGGCGGACCGAGGGCCATGCCGCGATCCCATCTGCTCACCACCGCTGCGCTGCTCTCCGCGCTCTCCTCGGTCACGCTCCCGGCCCCGGCCGCCGCCGCGGGCGAGCGTGACCCGGGGCATCCGCAAGTCTGGGTGGTCGACGACGGCACGCGCGTGCGCAGGGAGGACGCCGGCCTGCCGCTCTCGCGCGGCGAAGGAAACCCGCTCTTCCGGCCCGGTGAGCCGATCCGCCTCGGCGCGCTCCGCGCGGAGGTCGTCGCGTTCCAGGTGATCGTCGAGGCCGGCGCGGAGCCCGTGCACGGCGTCACCGTGGAGCTCCCCGGCCTGACGCCCGCGGCCGGCACAGGCGCGCCCGCGAAAGAGCCCGGCGCGCCCGCGAAAGAGCCCGGCGCGCCCGCGAAAGAGCCCGGTGGGCCGCAGCACCCGCGACACGCCCAGGGCACCGCGGCCGCGCCGGCGATCTCGATCGCGCGCTTCGTCGAGCACTACGTCGAGATCAAGCGGCGCTCGCGCAACGAGCGACGGCACGCCGAGTCGCTCGGGTGGAGCCCGGCGGCGCGGCCGCCCGACGACAGGCATCTCGGCTACCTTCCGGACGCGCTCATCCCGGTCGAGCTCGCGCCGCCCTGGGCGCCCTATCCGCTCGAGGTGGGCGCCCGGGAGACCAGGGCGGTCTGGATCGATCTCCACGTCCCGGAGGACGCCGCCGCGGGGACCTACCAGGGGAAGGTGCTCGTCCGCTCGGCCTCCCACGGCGACCTCGCGGCGCTCGATCTCAGGCTCGAGGTCGCGTCGGCGACGCTGCCGTACAGCCCGGTCGACTTCATCGCGTTCTACGAGGCCGGCGAGGTCGCCGAGCGGGTCGGCGACGGACCCGCCGTCGAGCAGCAGCTCTGGCAGCTCCTCCACGAGCATCACGTCGACGGCTTCGCGTCGGTCAGGACGCCCGCCGAGGTGGAGCGGCTGCGCGCGGCCATCGACGGCTCGCTCTACACGAAGGAGCACCACTACCGGGGGCCCGGCGCGGGCGTCCCCCCGTCCGCGGTGGCGCTCGGCGCCTACGGTGGCTTCGGCGACCCCAGGGAAGAGACCCTCCCCCGCGTCGAGGCCGTCGCAGACCTCCTCCCGCCCACGGTGGACGACGTGATGCTGTACGCGGTCGACGAGCAGTGCGAGAGCCCCCGCGGGCCCGGGTGGCGCCGGCTGATCCGCGGCTCGCGCCTGTCGTCGCGCATCCTCGTGGGGCACTCGTGCGGCGAGGTCCACCCGCTGGAGCAGGACGTCGATCTCGTGCTCACGCCGGCCAACCGCTTCGACTCGGCGTGGGCGCGCGCCGCGCGCGAGGCCGGAAAGCGGCTCTGGGTGTACAACGGCGCGCTGCCGCGGACCGGCACCTTCATGATTGACGCACCGCTCACCGGGCTCATGGCCAACGGCTGGATCGCGGCCTCGCACGAGGTGGGCCGCTGGTTCCTGTGGGAGACCGCCTTCTGGCACGACGGCAACCGCGGCGGCAAGGGGCCGATCGACCCGTTCACGGTCGCCGAGAATTTCCACAACCAGGACGGCGACGCGTGCCTCGGCGACGGCATGCTGCTCTATCCCGGGACGCAGCGCGGGCCGTTCGCCTCCCGCTCGATCGGATTTCCCGGCGTGCTCCCCTCGATGCGCCTGAAGAGCCTGCGCCGAGGGATCCAGGACGCCGGCTACATCGCGCTGGCGCGGGCGGCGTCGCCCGGCGCCGCGGACGCGATCGTGAAGGAGGTGATCCCGGCCGCGCTCGACGAGGCGCTCGACACCGCGCCCACCGCGTGGAGCAGCGAGGGCGCCCCGTTTTTCGAGGGGCGGGCCGCGCTGCGCGCCCTGATCCCGGAGAATGCCTCGCTCGACGCCGCCTCCGTCCGCCGCGTCCTCGCCGAGGCGGCTGCCGCGCGGCGCGCGCTCGTCCCGCGCGCGCGAGGCGCGGGCGACGGGCGGGCGGACGAGGGCCCGGCATGGGGAAAGCCGGGCGCCCTCGGGCGGTGGCGAACGACGGGGTTGCTCCTCGTGGGTGTCGCGGCGCTCGTGGTGGCGATCGTTCTCTTCCGTTGGGGACGTTCGCGCCACCCGGCCGGGTGACCTCAACCTCGGGGGTGACCTCAACCTCGGTCGGTGACCTCCGGTGACCTCAACCTCGGTGGCCTCAGCCTCGGTCGGTGACCCCAACCTCGGTCGGTGACCTCAACCTCGGTGACCTCAACCTCGGTCGGTGACCCCAACCTCGGTCGGTGACCCCAACCTCGGTCGGTGACCCCAACCTCGGTGACCCCAACCTCGGTCGGACGCCGGTGCCCCCAACCTAGGTCGGATGCCGGGGGGGTGATCTCAACCCCGGTCGGGCGCCATTCCGCAAGGCCGGGTGACCCTCCGGATGATCTCGACCCGGTTGGGCGCCGACGACGCGTGCTCGAGATGTGCGTGTTTGGGACGGACGCCTGGGGTGCCGGCAACCTAGGTCTGGTGACCTCAACCCCGGTCGGGTGGGTGCCGGCAACCTAGGTCTGGTGACCTCAACCCCGGTCGGGTGGGTGCCGGCAACCTAGGTCTGGTGACCTCAACCCCGGTCGGGTGGGTGCCGGTCGGGCGCCGCCGGTCGGGTGGGTGCCGGTCGGGCGCCGCCGCCGCCGACCCTCTAGATGAGATGACCTCAACCTCGGTCGGCTCCGATGACGCGCGCTCACGATTGGCGTGTCCTGGACGGACGCCTGTGATTCACGTGCTCGGGATGGATGGGGGGAACGATCGTTCAAGCGGGACACATGGCGGCGCTCACCGCGCGGGACGGGCGGCGTCGCCGGCGGATCGGGCGATGGCCCGTCCGCGCCGCGCTCAGGACGCCTTCATGATGAGCTGCTGCGCCTGCCGGCGGTCGCCGACGAGCGAGACCGCCGTCTCGGACGCGAGCCCGGCCGCGCCCTGGGACGTGCGGCGGAGCATGCCGAGCAGCGCATACCAACCTTGTTCGCTGCTCGCCAGGGCGCGCGCGCTGATGCCGTCCATGCGCACGAGCGTCTTGCGCGCCACGCGGAACATGCTCTGGTTGATGCCCTCAAGCAGGTCGAGCGTGGCGCCGAGCCGCCCCTGCGTCTCGGTGCGGGCGTCCTCGAAGAAGCCGAATCCGGCGCGCACGATCTCATCCATGACCCCGAGGCTGCCCTCGACCCAGGTGGTGATCAGGCCCTCTCGCGGATCGCTGCTCTGCGCTTGGACTGGTCTGCTGGTGACGCTGGCCTGGCCCGACAAGCTCTCATCCATCGTGAACCCCCTTCCTGGATTGGCAGGCCGTTCGCCCGCCGATGGCAACGACTATCGATCTCCGAAGTCTCGGTCGGGTGATGGCGTGGCAACAAGGGCGTGACTTCCCGTCCACGGCCGGCCCATGGCGTGGCCATGGAACCTCCCCCCCAACGGAAAGCCCTCGCCGGAGCGC
The DNA here is from genome assembly GCF_051369805.1 of Sorangium sp. So ce1036. Taxonomy (NCBI): domain Bacteria; kingdom Pseudomonadati; phylum Myxococcota; order Polyangiales; family Polyangiaceae; genus Sorangium; species Sorangium sp. So ce1036. The sequence goes on along the minus strand of NZ_JBBMOX010000001.1, from coordinate 7,425,264 downwards.
TCTTCCAAGCGCCCACCGCGTCCCCCCTGACGCCCGCGATTCCCGAAAGAACCTCGCTACAGGTAGGCATCATACCAGAATGGTAAGCTTGCGGCCCCAGGAAGATCCTTAATCCTTGGCAGGTGCCTCCCGGACGGCTAGGGTCCGGAGGTGCCGACGAGCAGCGATCGATTCGTGATGGGAACCACGCTGACAACGCTCCTTGCCGCATCCTGCGCATCCTCCAGGGTGCCGCAAAGCGAGGCGCCGTCCGCGCCGCGGGATCCTGGAATGCTGGTCTTCGACCTGCGCGAAGGCGACATTCACAACCACTTTTTCCGTCGTGGCAGCGTCGCTGCGCACGTCCTCACGAGGTCGGGCGCGTCCCCGCGGCTCATCGTCGCTTTCCCGGCGGGGAACATGGGAATCGCGGCGTGGTTCGACAACGCGGCGGCGCCGGCGGAGCTCTCGGTGGAGGGCGGCCTCTCGGGGGTGGAGCAGGCCGACGGGATGCGCGGCGTCTCGGCGCTCCTCACGAGCACGGCCCCGGCGCTGCGCGTCCGCCGGCTCCTGCTCGGGAGCGTGCGGACGATCCGCGACGTCGGCCGCGACGGCGAGGTCCCGGCCTGGCTCCACAGCGCCGTCGAGGTCGGCGACACCCCGCGCGGCGCCTCGATCGCCGCGCGGCGCACCACCCGGGACGGCGAGCACCACCTCGAGCTCCGCGTCGAGGCCCTGGACGGCACGACCGCCACGCTCGGGGCGGGCGGGCACATCGAGCTCACGGCGGGCCCGAAGGGGCTGCGCGTCCGGGTCACGGCGCTCTCGGACGAGCCGCCGCTCACGCCGGTGCCCGTCGGCGAGATCGTGACGGAGCGCGCCGGCGACGACGCGCGCCAGCGCCAGGCGCTCGCGTTCCTCACGTACCGTGAGAAGCTGCTTGCCGGCTCCTGGCGCTTTCTCACGTACTTCGGCCGGGACACGCTGCTCGCGGTGAGGATGCTCCTGCCCGTGCTCGAGCCGGCCGTCGTCGAGGCGGGCCTCGGCTCCGTGCTCGATCGGCTGAGCCCGACCGGGGAGGTGGCGCACGAGGAGGCGATCGGCGAGCTCGCGGCGCTGCTCCACCTCGAGGCGGGCCGCACCGAGGGCCTGCGCGAGCCCGTCTACGACTACAAGATGATCGACGACGACTTCCTGCTCGCGCCGCTCGCCGCCGAGTACCTCCTCGGCACCGCGGCGGGCCGGGAGCGCGCGGCGGCGTTCCTCGCGCGCCGGACGCCGGGCGGCGCGACGTACGCCGAGGCGCTCGCCCGGAACGTGGCGCTCGTCCTGCGCCTCGCCACCCCGTTCGCCGAGACGCAAGACGTGAAGGAGCTCATCGCGCTCGAGGAGGGCGAGCGGGTGGGGGAGTGGCGCGACAGCGAGGAGGGGCTCGGGTACGGCCGGATCCCCTTCAACGTGAACGTCGCGCTCGTGCCGGCCGCGCTCCACGCCTCGGCGCGGCTGCTCGCGAGCCCGCTGCTCGGGGCCGACGCCGAGGGCGCCGGCCGGGCCGAGCGGCTCGCGCGGGCGTGGAAGAGCGCCGGCGCGTTCTTCCGGGTGGAGCTCCCGGAGGACGAGGCGCGGCGGTGCGTGTCGGCCTATGCGGAGTCGCTCGGCCTGGACCCGGCGCCGGCGCTGTCGTCGCTCTCGGGGACGCTCTCGTTCCCGGCCCTCGCGCTCGACGGCGAGGGCGAGCCCATCCCCGTCATGCACTCCGACGACAGCTTCGTCCTGCTGTTCACGGATCCGCCGCCCGAGGCGCTCGAGGAGATCGCGGGCCGTCTGCTCCGCCCGTTCCCGGCCGGCCTGCGGACGCCGGTCGGCGTCCTGGTCGCGAACCCCGCGTTCGCGCCCGATCCAGAGATCCGGGGGCTGTTCACGGTCGCGCACTACCACGGCACGGTCACCTGGTCGTGGCAGCAGGCGATGCTCGCCGCCGGCCTCTCGCGGCAGCTCGCTCGCGCCGACCTGCCGCCCCGCGCGCGCGACGCGCTGGAGCGCGCCAGGGGGGCGCTCTGGGAGGTGATCCACGCGACGCGCGAGGCGCGCACGTGGGAGCTCTGGAGCTGGGCGCTCGAGGACGGCCGTTACAAGCTGGTCCCGTTCGGCGCCGAGCGGGCGCACCACGACGAGTCGAACGCCGTGCAGCTCTGGAGCACGGTGTACCTGGCCGTGCACCCCTGAGCCGCGCTCGCGGCGGGGCGGGCGCTACCGGCTCACGGGGCGTCCTGTGCGCCGAGCTCGATGTCCGGCTGCACGCCGGTCCCCTGGATCGGCTCCCCGCCGGGCAGGAGCAGCATCGCCGCCGGGACGAGCCCCGGGGCCCCCGTGGCCGGATCCGGCGCGAGCGTCAGCGCCGTGCCCTTGCCGTACGTGCGCGACCCCGCGACGATCGCGCGGCCGTGCCACTTCAGGCAGCCGGCGAAGAGCTCCGCCGCCGACGCCGTCCCGCCGTCCACGAGGAGCCACAGCGGCGCCCGGCACGGCTGCTCGTGATGCGCGCGGTACACGGTCTCGTCGCCGTCCGCGTCGAGCGCCCGGCAGAGGACGCTGCCGGGCTCCAGGAACTCCCCCGCGAGCTCCAGGGCGGCCGTGAGCTCCCCTCCCGGGTTGCCGCGCAGATCGAGCACGAGCGTCTCCAGCCCTTCTTCCTGGAGTGCAGCCACCGCCGTGTGCACCCGCGCCGGCACGTCCAGAGAGAACCTCCGGAGGCGCAGATAGCCGACGCCCGGCCCGAGCCAGGCCCGCTCGACGGGCGACGCGCTCCCCGCGGGGTGGAGCGCCTCGAGCAGCCCGTCGATATCGGCATCGGCCGGCATCGCCGCGCCGGCGGGCCGCGCGTCCCCGGCGTCCCCCGCCCTGTACGTGAGGAAGACGTTGGTCAGGCTCGGCATCACCTGGAGGCCGAGCATGCAGTTGAAGTTGTTGCCGAGCCTCGGGCTGAGCAGCGATGTCGCGGGGACGAAGTTGATGAGGACCCGCGGATTCCCGGCCGTGTGCCGCCCTTGCCCCATGAACGTCGGGTGCAACGTGCCCAGCTGATCTCCCAGCGTGATCGGGGAGAACGACAGCATGCTCAGCGCGGGCATCATCGAGAACCACACGTTGAACGAGAACGGGAACATCGTCGCGTTCGGGTGGAAGTTGGGGAAGGGGAACAGCCCGAGCGCTGGCGAGAGGCACACGTCCGGAAAGCCGGCGCTCATGCCGACGCCCTTGTTGTTCGCGGGGAGCATCGCGCCGGCCTCCTAGCCCAAGAGGATCTGCTTGCCGTTCACCGTGACCGTCTCCTCGGTCAGGATCGTGGCGTTCTTCGCCTTCGTGAAGGACGTCTTCTCGACGACCGTGTGCGCCTCGCCCGCGTGCACGCTGAAGAGCGCGCTCACCCGTTGGTACATCGAGGCGACCTTCTGGACCACGGCGTCGGCGACCATCCGCACCTTGCCCGCCTCGATCTCGAGCTCCGGCCCCCGGATCGCGACGCCCCGGTCCCCGGAGAGCGAGAGGGCGCCCTCCCTGGCGTGCACCGCCACGTCCCCCGGGAGGGACAGCACCGTCCGGCCCCGGCCGTGCAGCACGCCGATCACGTAGTAGCTCTCCTCTTTCCCGATGACGAGCAGCGTGTCCTCCACGGCGGGCTCGTACGGCAGCGCGAGCGCCATCTCGGCGGCGACCGACGGGCCCCCGGGCAGCTCCACCGTGACCCGGCCCGCCTCCGTCGCCGTGACGCGGCCGGGGCCCAGGTAGTCCCGCGGCGCGGCCAGCGCCCTGCCGAGGAGCGCGTCGTCGGCTCCCGTGGCGCCGGCCCTCACGAGCCCGATCCTGGGGAGCTCCGCGGTGCGGGCTCGCCTGTCGGGGTCCTCGCACCGCGGCGCGTCCACCGGCACGGCCGCCGCGCGCTCGCTCTCCTTCATGGCTCCCATCGACATGGCTCCTCCTCTCACGATGACGGCCGCCGCTCGGGCGGCCTCCAGGCCTCGGCCTCCAGGCGATCCACGTCCGTGCGCCTCGCCGTGGCGAGGTTCGCGTCGAGGTAGCGGGTCCTCTCGTCGCGGACGTGATGCAGGTTGGCCCAGTGCAGATCCGCGCCGCTGAAATCGGCGCCGGAGATGTCTGCGTGGGAGAGATCGGCGTGATGCGCCTTGACGCCCAGGAACAGCGCCTCGGTCGCGCGAGCCTCCATCAGCAGCGACTCCCTGAGGTCCGCCCCGGCGAAGTTCGCCGCCGTGAGATCGGCCCTCACGAAGATCGCGTTGCGGAGCATGGCCTTCTGGAGCATGGCGCCGGCGAGGACGCTCTCGCCGAAGAAGGCGGCCTTCGCCATGGCGCCCGACAGCGTCGCGTGCCGCAGGTTCGCTCCCTTGAAGTTCGCGTTGGTCAAGATGGCGCCGTCGAGGCGCGCGCGCTCCAGGTTGCACTCGGTGAAGTCGCAGTTCGACAGGTTGCAGCCCGAGAGGTTCATCCCCACGAGGTTCCCGAGCACGAAGAAGCACCGCGAGATGGACAGGCCCGCGAGCGGCGTCCGGGTCAGATCCACCCCCGAGAAGTCCACGCAATCGAAGATCGCCTTCTCGAAGCGGACGCCCTCGACGAGGGCGGTTCGCAGCGAGGTCTGCGTCACCAGCGCGCGGGTCAGGTCCGCGCCCGTCAGGTCGGCCCCTTGCAGCACGCAGCGCACGAGCCGCGCCCCGGTCAGGTTGGCGCCCGAGAGATCGGCCTCGGTGAAGACCATCATCTCGAGATCCTGGCCCGACAGGTCCACGCCCGGCAGGCGCGCCTTGTACAGCATGCACGACCTCAGCGTCGCGCCGCGGAAGTCCGCGCCGGTGAGGTCGCACCCGGCGAGCATCGTCTGGTCGAGCGTCGCGCCCCGGAAGCTCACGCCCCGGAGGTTCGTGCCCTGGAGCGACGAGAGCGTGAGATCCGCGCCCTCGAAGCTCACCCCGGCGAGGTCCACGTCCTCCAGCGCCGCGCCGGCGAGGTTCGCCCCGGAGAGATCGAGCTTCCCGAGGAGCGCGCCGTCGAACGCGGTCTTCGTGAGCTTCTTCGGGAGCGCGGCGTCCCGCAGATCGGCCTTGATGAGCACCACCGTGTCGAGCTCGGCGCCCGTCAGGTCGGCGCGCCTCAGGTTCGCCTCGGTGAACGTCGAGCCGTCGATCCGCGCCCGCGTCAGCGTGGCGCCCGACAGATCCGCCCTCGTGAACGACGCGTCCGAGAGGGTCGCGCCGTCGAGCTTCGCGCCCGACAGGTCGGCGCGGTCGAGCCGCACGCCCGACAGCGTCGCGCTCGACAGCGCCGCCCCCGCGAGCCGCGACTCGGCGAGGTTGGCGCCCTTGAGCCGCGCGCCGGTCAGGTTCGCGCCGCGGAGCTCGCCCCGGATCATGCGGGTCTCCGTCAGGCTCGCGCCGGAGAGGTCGGCGTCCGACAGATCGCTCTGGAGGAAGACCGTCCCCTCGAGATCGGCGCCCGACAAGTTCGCGCCGCGGAGCGCGCACCAGGCGATCTCGGCGCCGCGGAGGTCGGCCCCGGACAGGTCCGCGCCGTCGAGCTGCAGCCGGCCGAGCTTCGCGCCGCGCAGGTCGGCCTTGCGCAGCCGGACGCCCCGCAGATCGAGATCGCCGAGCGCCACGCCCGCGAGCGAGCGGCCAGACTGGACCAGCGCCTCGAGCTCGCCCGGGGTCACAGGCCGCGCTCCAGGGTCGACTTCTTGAGGTTCGCCCCCCTGAAATCGCAGCCGGATCCCGAGGTCTGGTAGAGCTTGGCGTCGTAGAGGCTCGCGTCGACGAACCTCGCCTCGGCGACGAGCGCCTTGCCCAGATCCGCGTCGAAGAGGTTCGCCCGCGTGAAATCGGCCCGCGTGAGGTTCGCCCGATCGAGCCGGGCGCGCCGCAGGTTGGCCCCGAAGAAGAGCGCCCCTTCGGCGCTGGCCTCCGAGAACAGGGCGCTGGTCAGCACGGCGTGGCTGAAATCGGCGCCCGTGAGGGTCGCGCCCATCCACACGCCAAAGTCGCCGCGCGCGTCCGTGAAGACCGCCTGGCTCAGGTCCGAGCCGGCGAAGCTCGTGCCGCTGAGGGTCGCGCCCGCGAACGTGGCGGACGCCGCGTTGCACTTGGAGACGAAGCAGCGGGTCAGCGAGGCCTGGGACAGATCCGCGCGCTCGAGCACGGTGCTCTCCAGGTACGTCGTGTGCCACCGCGCTCCCCTCGCCGTGGCCCCGGTCATGTCCGCCCGCGAGAGGACGAGCTGCGCCCCCTGGCTCCCGGAGAGATCGGCCCCCAGGAGGCGCGCGGCGTCGAACGAGGCGCCCTCCAGCGTGGCGCCGCGAAAGAGCGCGCCCTCTGCCCGCGCGCCCTGGAGCGTCGCGAGGCTCAGGTCCGCGTCCGTGAAGTCCGCCTCGCGCACGTCGGCCTCGAAGAGCACGGCCTTCTGGAGGGTCGCGCGCGCGAGCCTGGCTCCCCGGAGGTTCGCGCCCGTGAGGATGGCGCCGTTCAGGTTCGCGCCTGTCAGATCCTGACCGCTCAGATCCCGGTCGCTCAGATCCTGCCCCGACAGGTCGCACCCCGGCCCGAGCTTCTCCGGCTCGGGCGGGGCGGCCGGAGAGAGGCCCGTGGAGGCCAGCTTCGGATCGGCGAGGAGCTTGTCCCACGCCGCGAGCGCCGGGACCGGGGTGCCGCGCGCCGTCGCGAGCGCCCTGGCCTCCTCCACCGCCCGCGCGACGCTCCGGAAGGCGGTCCGGAGCTGCGCGTCCGTCACCGCGGGCGACGCGCCCGGGCTCAGCGGGGGGAGGCCGTGGGACGCCTTCGGCAGGCTGCGGAGCGCCTCGGCGATGGCCTCGCCGACGACCTTCCCTCCGGTCAGCGCGAGGCCCGACAGCGCCGCCATCGCGCGGCGGAGCCTGTCCTGCTGCGGCTTCGCGACGTCTCCGAGCCGCGCCTTGAGCAGCGCGGACAGCGGATCGAGCCCCGGCGCGTCGGGCGGCGCCGCCTCGGCGCCCCTCTGTTGCAGCGCGAGGAGCGCCCGCCATTCCTCCTTGTGCTCCGGCAGGAGCTGCTCCTCGATCTCGAGCGGATCGGCCTCGAAGCGGCGGAGGATGTCCCGGTAGTGCGCCTCGGGCAGCGGCGGATCGGCGAGCGCCTCGGAGGCGACGAGCGTGTTGGTGCGCGAGACGTCGTCGTCCTGGATCTCCACCAGGCCTCGCCAGGTGAGGAACAAGGCCTCGCTGTCCAGGTCGGCGAACAGCGTGTCGAGCTGCATCGGCACCTCCCGGAACCCGCCCTCCGCGTCGCTCACGAAGACGCGGACGCGGAGCCCCGGCAGGCGCGACCGGAACACCGCCGCGTCCGGGTGGAGGTTCTGAAACAGGAGCTCCTCGTCGCCGCGCAGGTAGGGGAGCCGCTGGTCGGGCGGCGCCGCGTTGAAGTAGGTCCAGTCGAAGTCCTCGGCGTAGTACGGCGCCCGCTCCTTGCGGTACGACGCGCCGTATTTCTTCCCGACCTTGGCGCGCCGCTCGGGCCGGTTGGGCGACAGGGGGCCGAAGCCCGCGGGGGTCGGGCGGTCCGACCGCGACAGGAGCAGATCCTCGAGGTGCTCGACGTTGGGGAGCTCGCGCGTGCCGAAGCCCTTGCCCACCGGGTTGAGCGGGTGTCCCGGGCCTCCGAAGCTGTACCGGTCGCCGAGGGGCATGCGGTCGAAGGGCACCGGATCGCTCATGGCCGGCCCGAGCAGGCCGTCCATCCACACGCGATCGCCGATCACGCGCAGGATCTTGGACCAGGACCCGACGCCGAACCGCACCGGGCACTCGGTCATGCGCGCCTTGCCCGGCGTGTGGCACGTGCCGCAGAGCAGCACGTCCGCGTGCGGCTTGTAGTCGGCGAGGTCGCTGGCATACAGGCACTCGCCCGTCTGGTCGTGGTCGTCCTCCTCGAACACGTCGCCCCGCAGCGTCTCCTGCGCGAGCACCGGGTGACCTTCCGGCAGGGAGAGCGGCGCTCCCGGCTTGAGCGTGAACTTCGCCCGGACGATCACGGTCATCTCGGGCTGGGGCGGCCTCCGGGAGGTGAGCTTCTGGCCGAAGAGAAAGGGGGTGAGGTTCTTGTTCGCCATCCGTGGGATCCGCCGCTCGTGGGCGTCAGGCCATGAGGTGGACGGCCGCGATGCTCGTGCGCACGGGCGCGGCCTTGCTCCGGTCCAGGGCGATCCTCTGCTTCGCCGTTCCGAGCTCGATGGTCGGGCCGGCGCTGGCCTCGACCGTCACCCCGACGCTGACGCTCGTCTCCATGCCGATCATCGCATCGACCGTCCCGGCGAGCGTGAAGGTCATCTCCGCGCCGACGGTCGCCTCGATCATCGACCCGAGGACGACCTCGTTGACCATCCCGAGGTTGACCGTCGTCTCGACGCCGAGGACCGTGGTCATGCTGTTCCCCTCGGTGTAGGAGTCCGCGTTGCCGTACATCTTGTCTTCGGTGTTGCCGCGGGTGACGGAGACGATCTCGTTCGCCTCGGTGGAGCTCTCGATCCTCTCGGCCTTGGTGGTGTCCTTCATGGTCCCGGTCACCGTGGTGGAGGACGTGATCGAGTCGGCCTTCATCGTGGAGTCCGATGGGCCCTCGACGGTCGTCTCGTCGGTCATCGACGTGGCGTGCGTCCTCGAGACCAGCTCCTCCGCCCAGGTCTCCTCCAGGATCGAGGGTACCGGCAGCTTCTCCGAGCCCGTGTAGGACGAGATGCTCTTGGCCCACGTCCTGTCGACGATCGTGGGGTTCTCCCCCAGGACGCCGCGCGGAAAGGGCGGCGGGATCTCGTCCAGGTTGCGCGGTGGGCTGTGGTGGCCGGTCACGCTCTCCAGCCTGCTGCCGTAATGGACCTCGAAGGCATCGCCATGGTAGGTCGTGTGCACCTCGCCCTTCACGGTCTTCTCGCGGAGTCGCTTCTCGCCGCGGGGGCCCTGGATGAAATCGAACTCGCCCGACCCCTGGAAGGTGATGCTCTTCTCCTTGATCTGACCGTCTTCCACCGTCCACCCGCTCTCGAACTCCCGGCGTCCGAGGACGGTCATCTTGTATTTCCCCCCGATGACCTCGATCTTGTCGCCGCGCGTGGTCGTGATCCGGTTGCCGTCCGTGTGATCTCGCCAGGTGTACGGGTCGTCCTCGGTCGCGCCGATGCGCAAGAAGGACGACATGCCGCCGTCGAAATCGGGCACGTGGAGGATCGCGTATTTGCCTTCACCGGCCATGGGGAGCTCTTCCTCGCGTGGACCTCGCGGCCCGCGACATCACATGAAGACGTTGAGCGCCGAGAGGATCTTGTTCGTGATCGCGATATCCGTCTTGCTCATGTGGAGCTCGACGCCCATCGTCCCGAGCTCGAGCCTCGGGCCGACGGAGAAGTCGACGGTCGGGCCCAGGCTGACCTCCAGCTTGGGGCCGACGGTCACGTCCACCACGGGCCCGGCCGTGACGGTGATCTCCGCGCCGACGGTCGCCTCGATCATCGACCCGAGGACGACCTCGTTGACCATCCCGAGGTTGACCGTCGTCTCGATGCCGAGGACCGTGGTCATGCTGTTCCCCTCGGTGTAGGAGTCCGCGTTGCCGTACATCTTGTCTTCGGTGTTGCCGCGGGTGACGGAGACGATCTCGTTCGCCTCGGTGGAGCTCTCGATCCTCTCGGCCTTGGTGGTGTCCTTCATGGTCCCGGTCACCGTGGTGGAGGACGTGATCGAGTCGGCCTTCATCGTGGAGTCCGACGGGCCCTCGACGGTCGTCTCGTCGGTCATCGACGTGGCGTGCGTCCTCGAGACCATCTCCTTCGCCCAGGTCACGTTCAGGATCGAGGGCACCGGCAGCTTCTCCGAGCCCGTGTAGGACGAGATGCTCTGCGCCCACGTCCTGTCGACGATCGTGGGGTTCTCCGTGGGGATCGACTGGCGCGGGGGCGGGTTCTTGTCGTCGATCTTGTCGTCGTCGACCTCCAGCGTGGGGAACGTGTCGGTGCCGGTCTGGCTCTCCTTGATCTTCCCGTAGTAGTAGTCGTAGACGTCGCCGTGGTAGGTGGTGTGCACCTCGCCCTTCACCGTCGTCTCGACGACCTTCCACGTCCCATCGTAGTTCTCCACCCACTCGATGGTGGTGCCGCCGCCGAAGGTCTCGCTGACCTCGGTGATGTGCCCTCCCGACACGTCCCAGCCGGCCTGGTGCTCCCCGCGGCCGAGGATGAGCAGGCGATAGTTCCCCCCGATCACCTCGACCTTGTCGCCCTGGGTCGTCGAGATTCGATTGCCGTCGGTGTGATCGCGCCAGCCGCCCTTCGTGTGCAGCTTCGCGCTCTCGGCCTTGCGCTCGGCCACCGGCACGAAGCCCGGAGAGCCGTCCCGCTTGCGGTCGTCGTCGGTGAAGGACTGAATCCGCTCCGCGAGGTCGTCGCCCGGGCTCTCCCCGAGCGGCGCGGCGGCCCCGAGGCGCAGGTAGGACGGCTGTCCACCCTTCAGATCCGGTACTTCGAGTAGCGCGAACTTGCCTCCGGACACAGGAGCCTCCGTCTCGAGCGCGGTGGATGACGCGCGGCGTCGCCGCGGCGTCGGGCCCATATCCTAGGTCACGGGGGACTGGCCGTCCATGCACAAACCGCTCACCGCGGCTGGGGGGTGGTCGCGTCTGGGGTGCTCCGCGGAGGGGCTGGAGCGCAGGCGGACCATAAAACAGGTCCGCCGGAACGCAGGCCCCGGAGGTGAGCACCCCAGACGTGACCACCACCCGCGGTCGGGCGGCGGTTCAGGAGGCCTCGGCGGGGCGCCGGGCCGGGAGCACGGGCCCCTGGTGCGCAATCGCCCACACGAACTCCGGAAGGAGAGCGAGGGAGTGCGGCGCCTGCGTGACGCCGATCAGGCCGCTGATGAGGTCCATGGGGTGCTCGCGGCCGGCGCCGTCGATGAAGCGCAGCGGGGCGCTCGTCAGCCCGGGAGGCAGCTCGGAGAGGCCGGGCCCCTGCGGGGTTCCCGGCCCGCCGAGCGCGCGGCCCCGGGCCTCCGCGGTCAGCCACCGATCGTGCCAGCCCTCGACGTACGGATTCGGGGCGAAGTAATCGTTCGGCCAGGCGCGCAGGTAAGGAAACAGCACGTGGATCCAGCCGGTGAGCTCGTCCGCCGGGGGGTCGTACCGGAAGAACGCGCGCCAGAACATCGTGTCAGGGCGCCCCTCGGCCGAGGCGGCGATCTCGTCGAGCACGGGCAAGAGCGCCCGGATCCACCGCTCTTGCCCGAAGGCGCCGAGCGTGGCCGCGCGCTGCCGCATCCAGCGCCAGTCGTCGGCCGTGCCGAGCAGGTAGACGCGCGGGATGCCGCGGCCACGCGCCGTGGCGTCGCCCGGGGGCGGCGGCTCCCCCTCGAAATGCGGCGCGAGCGGGGTTGTCACCGTGAGCTCCGACGCCACCCGCTCGACCGGCCCCGTGGTGGAGAAATGGGCGGTCACGAGCTCCCAGAGCTTGCCGACCCTCGCCGAGAGCTGCCTGGAGAGGTCCGGAAACAGGGCGGGCCACGGGTTCACGTCGCCGAGGGTGAAGTCGGGCCGCTCGACGAGGAGCGCGAAATCGCGATCCTCGGCGACGAACCGGCGCCGCTCTGCGACGTTCGCGGCGAGGTGGAGCGTGAAGCCCCGCGCCACGCAGAACCAGACCACGTCGGGAGAGAGCACGAGCGGATAGCGCCGGGTGAAGGCGGTACACGCGGCCTGGACGAGCGGGTGCAGGTCCGTGCGCCCGACGAGCGGCAGGCGATGGCGGTAGGCGGCCTCGATGCGCGCGACCAGGAGGCTCTGCACCACCGCCTCGCCGTCGAACCCGGGCAGTGGCGCCGTCGCGGGCTCGACGTCGGCAACGGCAATCGGCGTCACGTGCATGCTCTCTCGTCCTCCTGGCCCCGCGCAGGTGCTGGCGTGATCCGGCGCAATCCTCTGCTACACGAGCGTGCCGCGCGCGACAATCCGCCTCGGCGCGCGCCGTTCACCCCGCCCCGGCGTGCGCCGCCCCGGCGCGCGCCGTTGCCTCCGCCCCGGCGTGCGCCGTTGCCTCCGCCCCGGCGTGCGCAGCGCCGTCGCTCCCCAACCTGGGTGCGTCGCTCCCCAACCTGGGTGCGTCGCTCCCCAACCTGGGTGCGTCGCTCCCCAACCTGGGTGCGTCGCTCCCCAACCTGGGTGGGAGCGCCATTCAGTTCACCCGTGCCGTGGCAGCATGAATTTCTGGACGCAGCGCACTCCGGCGCGCGGCGCCGCGGGCGCTGTTGCGCATGGCGGGTGAATGGTGCACGACTAGGCTGGCTCGCGATCATCGCGGGTCGCCCGCAAGGAGGGGCGCAGCAGATGAATCTTCGCCAGGCGAGTTCCCTCGGTGCGAGCGCGCCGGCCAGACCGACCGTTGCGCTGCGTATCGGCTTTCTCAAGAAGGTATACGGCCTCTTCACGGCGAGCCTCGTGGTCTCCTCCCTCGGCGCGATGTGCGCGATCTACATCGGGGCGCCGGATCCGGAGGAGGCCGGCCTGGAGCGCGCGATGCCGCCCGTGGTCGAGCTCTTCGCGGCGCACCCGTTCCTCTGCATGGGCGCCACGCTGGCCGTCATGATCGGCGCCCGCGCGGCGCGCCGCGTGCCGGGCCTCAACCTCCTCGCGCTGTTCGGGATGGCGGCGTTCCTCGGCGTCGCCACGGCGCCCGCGCTCTACCTGGCCCAGGCGGCCGCCGGCCTCGGCGGCACCCTGTCGGCGGATCCCGTGCGCGACGCCTTCATCCTCACGGTCCTCACGTTCGGCAGCCTCACCCTCGGCGTCCTGCTCTCGAAGGACGACCTCTCGTTCCTGGCCAGCGGGCTCGTGATGGGCGCGATGGTCGTCCTCGGGGCGATGCTGCTCAACGCCCTCCTGGGGAGCACGCTGCTCGGACTCGCGATCTCCAGCGTCTCCGTCCTCCTGTTCGGAGGGTATGTCCTCTACAACACGTCGCGCCTCATCCACTCCGACGAGGAGGACCCCGTGGGCGGCGCGATCGATCTCTACCTCAACTTCATCAACCTCTTCTCCTCCATCCTGCACATCCTCTCTGGCCGTCACGTGTGACCGGCGCGCGGCCGGCTCTCTCGCGCGGGTGGGCTGCCTGGGCGGCCGGCGCTCTGCGGCTGAGGCCTCTCGCTGCGCCCTGCCGCCGAGCGCCGGGCGTGCCCGGGGCGGAGGCGGGGGGCGGCTTGACGTCCCTTGGGAGCCGGGTAAGAACGCACGCCCGATGAGCCGCTCCTTCTGCCTCGCCGCACTCGCCCTCGCCGTGTCATCGCTCGGTCTTCTGTCCGCTTGCAGCAAGCCCGCCGAGGAGGCGCAGGCGGCGCAGGTGGCCCCCGAGCCTGCCGCGCCGGCGAACGTCAAGCGCGTGGACATCGCGGTCACCGACAGCGGCTTCTCCCCGTCGACCATCGAGCTGAAGAAGGGAGAGCCGGTGGTGCTCCGCTTCACGCGGACCACGAAGAGCGAGTGTCTGAAGGCCATCGCGATTCCCGATCTGAAGATCGAGAAGGACCTGCCGCTGAACGTCCCGGTCGAGGTGGCCGTCACCCCGGAGAAGGAAGGGAAGATGGTGCTTCAGTGCTGGATGGCGATGATCAAGGCGACGATCAACGTGGTCGGCTCGTGACCCCGCGGCGCTGTTCCCCTTAGCGGCGCCGGCGCGGGCTGCCTGCGCCTCAGAGGACGAGCCAGAGCTCGGCGTCGCGGCGCCTCGCGTCGCCCCCTGCGTCCTTCGTCGTGCGGCGATCCCCCGGGGCGGCCTGCTCCGCGGCGCTGCCCTGCCCGGCGCCCGCGGGGCGAGACGCCTGCGCGGTCTCGTGGGCGAGATCGATGCGCGCGACGGCGCAGCGGGCCACGGCGAAGCGGAGCATCTCACGCACGTCGCTCGTGGTGAGCATGCCGTCGGTCCGGGGCCGCGCGAGCGCCACGGCGCGGTCCACGCACGCGACGCAGGGGGCCGTCTCGGACCTGAACCGGAAGAGCAGCGTCCCCTCGGGCCAGCCGAGCGCCGCTGCGTCGACGCTGACGACCACGTGCTCGCCATCGCGGACCACCTGCGTGCCGCCGGCGCCGAAGCGGGATCTCCCGCTCCGCAAAAGAAACCAGCAACGATCCACGAGGCGCTCGATGTCGCGCGGTTCGTCCTGGGCGATGATGTCTGTCATCCATGACCTCCGGCGACGGAATGTGAGGCCGGCGCCCCTGGACGGCGATGCGATGGAGAGTCAGGAAATGGCACATAAGACGGACAATGTCCGCATGGCCGTCGTCCTTGCGGGCGCCGGGACCCCGGCCGGCGCGCGGTCACGACCCGGGTTGGTGGGGTCCCGACCCGGGTTGAGGTTCCGACCCGTGAGGTCCCGACCCGGGTAGAGGTCCCGGAGGTCCCGACCCGGGTTGAGGTCCCGACCCGGGTAGAGGTCCCGGAGGTCCCGACCCGGGTTGAGGTTCCGGAGGTCCCGACCCGGGTTGAGGTCCCGACCCGGGTTGAGGTTCCGACCCGTGAGGTCCCGACCCGGGTAGAGGTCCCGGAGGTCCCGACCCGGGTTGAGGTCCCGACCCGGGTAGAGGTCCCGGAGGTCCCGACCCGGGTTGAGGTTCCGGAGGTCCCGACCCGGGTAGAGGTCCCGGAGGTCCCGACCCGGGTTGAGGTCCCGACCCGGGTTGAGGTCCCGCCGACCCAGGTTGAGGTCCCGCAGGTTGAGGTCCGAGATCCCGACCCAGGTTGCGCGCGGCTCATCGGGCCCCGTGGGATGGGTGCCCGGTGATCTACCCAACATCGGAAGCGGCAGGTTTCGCTTCCCTTTGGGAGCCCCGTGAGTAAGCTCTGCGCCCCCCAACGCGCCCGGCGGGTTACCGCCCCGGTTCCACGCTCCGAACCGGCTCGATGCGAGGCGCGCCGAGGGGATGGCCGCGCTCGGCGCGCCGCGCGCGGCTTCACGAACGGACACCCCAGACGGAGCGAGAAGGCGATCCCATCATGAACCAGCATCCCGGCATCATCGGCACGAAGATCGGCATGACGCAGATCTTCAACGAGAGGGGCGAGGTCCTGCGCTGCACGGTCGTGCAGGCGGGCTGCGTCGTCATCGGCAAGCGCACCCTCGAGAAGGACGGTTACAGCGCGCTCATCCTCGGCCTCGGCGAGCGGGCCGAGCGGCACACGAACAAGCCGATGGCCGGCGCCTTCAAGAAGGTGGGGCAGACGCCGAAGCGCGTCATCCGCGAGCTGCGCTGCAGCCCCGAGTACGCGGCGAAGTACGAGCTCGGGCAGGCGCTCAAGGTCGACGAGGTCTTCGAGGTGGGCCAGCGCGTGGACGCGCAGGGCCGCTCGCGCGGCCGCGGCTTCAGCGGCGTCATCCGGCGGTGGAGCTTCGCCGGCGCGGTGAACTCGCACGGCACGCACGAGTACTTCCGCCACGGCGGCTCGATCGGTACGAACATGACCCCGGGCCGCACGCTGCCCGGCCTGAAGATGCCCGGCCACTACGGCGACGAGACGGTGAGCGCGCTCAACCTCAAGATCGCGAAGCTCATGCCCGAGGACAACCTGATCCTCATCGAGGGCGCGGTGCCGGGCCCGAAGAACCAGGTGGTCACGATCCGCGGCGCCGTGAAGAAGAACGGCGGCAAGGGCATCGCCCCGGCGCAGCAGCCGACCGGCAAGAAGAAGGGCGGCTGAGCCCCGCCGCCGGGCGGGGCGCGCGCCGGCGAGCGAGCGCGCGCCCCGCCGGCGGAGCCCTCCGAGCAGGCCGTGCGTCAGAAGTCCAAGAACCCCTACAAGCGCCCTGACGCCTTCACGAAGGCGGCGAAGGCGCAGGGCTATCCTGCCCGCAGCGTCTTCAAGCTCGAGGAGATCGATCGCCGGGTGCGGCTGCTCCGCCCCGGGCAGCGCGTGCTCGATCTGGGCGCGGCGCCCGGGTCGTGGTCGATGTACGCGGCGCAGCGGATCGGCGCGTCGGGCAAGCTGCTCGCGGTGGATCTCTCGCCGATCACGTCGGCGCTCGGCCCGCAGGCGACGGTGGTGCAGGGCGACGCGCTGTCGCTGGCGAACGAGGCGCTCGCGCAGTTCGCGCCGTACGACGTGGTGCTGTCGGACATGGCGCCGGCGACGAGCGGCAGCAAGATCGCGGATCAGGCGCGGAGCTACGAGCTGTTCATGCGCGCGGCGGCCGTGGCGGAGGCGCTGCTCGCGCCGGGCGGCGCGTTCGTGGGCAAGATCTTCATGAGCGAGGACTTCGTGAAGGCGCGCGACGCGCTGCGCGGCCTGTTCGAGGAGGTCCGGAGCATCCGGCCCGAGGGGACGCGGACGTCGAGCGTCGAGATCTTCCTGATCGGGCTGCGGCGGAAGGCGGCGGAGAAGACCGACCAGGGCTAGCGAGGGCGCTGTCGCCCGGCGGGCAGACCGCTCACCTGGTGTATCCCCGGCCCTCGACGCTCAGCGGCGCCGCGCCCCCGCGCGTCCTCCCTTCCCTCAGAACGCGTTGTGTCCCGTGATCGCGTTGCCGAGGATCAAGCAATGCACCTCGTCGGTGCCCTCGTACGTGTACACGCTCTCCAGGTTGAGCATGTGCCGCACGACCGGGTAATCGAGCAGGATGCCGTTCGCGCCGAGCACGCCGCGCGCGGTCCTCGCGATCTTGAGCGCCCAGCCCACGTTGTTCCGCTTGCACAGCGACACCTGCACCGGGCTGATCCCCGTCGTGTCCTTGAGCCGCGCGAAATGCAGCGCCATGATCTGCCCCTTCGCGATCTCGGACGCCATCTCCACGAGCTCCGCCTGGATGAGCTGCCGCGACGCGATCGGCTGCCCGAACTGGATCCGCTCCCGCGCATACGACGCCGCCGTCTCGTAGCAGGCGCGGGCGGCGCCCAGCGCGCCCCACGCGATGCCGAAGCGCGCCTGCGTGAGGCAGCTCAGCGGGCCCTTCAGGCCGACCACGCCGGGCAGCACGTTCTCCTCCGGGACCCGCACCTCGTTCAGCACGATCTCGCCGGTCGGGCTCGCGCGCAGGCTCATCTTGCCGTGGATGAGCGGCGTCTCCAGCCCCTTCATCCCCCGCTCCACCACGAAGCCGCGGATCGACTCGGCCCCTCCGTCATCCACCTTCGCCCAGACCACGCAGAGGTGCGCGATCGGCGCGCTCGTGATCCACATCTTCGTGCCCGTGAGCACGTACGAGCTCCCGTCCTTGCGGGCCCGCGTCTTCATCGAGCTCGGGTCCGAGCCGCTGTCGGGCTCCGTCAGCCCGAAGCAGCCGATCAGCTCGGCCGCGGCCATCCTCGGCAGCCAGCGCTGCTTCTGCGCCTCGGAGCCGTATTTCCAGATCGGATACATCGCCAGCGAGCCCTGGACGCTCACGAAGCTGCGCAGCCCGCTGTCGCCGTACTCGAGCTCCTGCAGCGCGAGCCCGTAGGCGACCGAGCTCATGCCCGCGCAGCCGTGGCCGGTCAGCGAGCCGCCGAGCAGGCCGAGCGCGGCGATCTCGGGGATCAGGTCGGTCGCGAACTCCTCGCGGGCGAACAGGTCCGCGGCGCGCGGCAGGTAGCGCTCGCGCACGAAGCGGCGGACGGAGTCGCGGACCATGCGCTCCTCGTCGGAGAGCAGCGGATCGATCGCCATGAGCCGATCGAGCGAGAGGGGCTCCGGGGTGGCCATGGGCCAGCGTGTAGCGTGCCTGCGCACGGCAAGGAAGGGGCAGCGCCGGCGCGCGAGAGGGGCAGCGCCGGCGCGATCGGCGCGCGGGGGGCCGGCCCACGCTCGACGCGCGCGAGCGGGCGGATCACGGACGGATGGAGACGAGCGTGCCCTTCCGCAGCGAGAGCGCGGCGTGCCAGGCGGCCGGCACCTCGGGGGTCGTCCACTCGAACAGCCAGGCGGCGTCGAGCGGTGACATGTTCACGCAACCGTGGCTGCGCGGGGTGCCGAAGTCGTCGTGCCAGTACGCGGCGTGGAACGCGAACCCCTCGGTGAAGTACTGGACGAACGGCACGTCGCGGAAGTCGAACGGATCCTCGTCCTCCTCGTCGCCATCCATCGTCACCGTCACGTGCTTCGTGTGGATGCGGAACAGCCCCTGGATCGTCGAGCGCGTCGTCTTCGGATCGCCGAGGCCGTCGGCCCCGGTCGAGACCAGCGTCACGTAGACCGGGCGGGTGCCCTCGTAGGCGACCAGGCTCTGCCGCTCGATGGAGACGTCGATCCATTTCTGGCCGCGCGCCGCCCACGCGGGCGCCCGGGGGAGCGGATCCACGCGCACGACGTCGCCGGCGCGGACGAGCGCGCCGTCGCGCGCCTCGAGGTAGTCGACCCCGCCGAGCCGCCGGGTGCCGCCGGTCAGCGGGATCGCCTCGCGGAAGCGGAGCGGGGCGCGGGTGAAGCCGCCGCGCTTGCCCGGGACCAGGCGCGCGGCGTGGCGGCGCTTCGCGAAGGCCACGGGGAGCGAGACGTCCGCCTCGAGCTTCAGCCCGGAGAAGGCGCTCGGCCGGATGACCCGGGTGCGGTCGAGCGGCAGGACGGCGAGGTCGGTGGTCAGGCCGAAGCGGCGGCCGTCGTGATCGAAGGTCGACAGCAGCGCGAAGCCGGAGCGCGTCCGGGCGCGGCCGAGGACGAGCGCGTCGGGCGCCCGGCGGTCGCCGGCGAGGCCGGGCGCGGGCCGGCCATAGAGCAGGATTGAGGGCATGGGGTCCGGGGGCGGCGGCGCCACGAAGTCCGGCGCGCGCGCGGCGGTGGCGGCGCGGCGCAGGTGCGCGCCGAGATCGGGCTCGGCGCTCCGCTGCTCGTCCTCGCTCGGCAGGCGCGCGTAGAGCGTCGGGGTGGGGGAGCGCGACATCACGTAGACATAAGGTAGGCCGTTGAGCCAGGCCGCGCGCTCAGCGTCCGGCGAGGCGGGGAGGGCCTCGGCAGGGGCCGCGTACGGCGAGGCGGGGGCCGGGTCCGGCGAGGTGGGGGCCGAGTCCGGCGAGGTGGGGGCCGAGTCCGGCGAGGCAGGGGCCGCGTCGTGCGATGCGGGGGCGGGGTCCGGCGAGGCAGGGGCCGCGTCGTGCGATGCGGGGGCCGGGTCCTGCGATGCGGGGGCCGAGTCCGGCGAGGTGGGGACGAGAGCCCCGACGGGGGCCGCGTCCATCGCGGCGGGCAGCGCCCCTCGGTCTGCCTCGGGCGATGCGGGGACGAGCGCCCCGACGGGGGCCGCGTCCATCACGGCGGCGGGCAGCGCCGCGCGGTCCGCATCCGGCGAGGCGGGGACGGTCAGCGCAGCGAGGCGGGCCTCGGGGGCCGCGTCCGGCGCGCTCTGCGCGGCCTCCGCGCTCTGCGCGGCCTCGCCGCGGGGCTCCGGCAACGCGGGCGAGGTGGCCCTGGCGAAGCGGCGCACCGGGCGGCGCGACGAGGCCTCGACCGCGAGGTCGTGGATGTCGAGCGTCGCGCTGGCGCCGATGCACACGTAGCCGTTCGGCTCGATGCGGTACCAGCCCCCGCCGCACGACTTCCTGCCGGACGGCTCCGGACGGCGCGGCACCACGGCGCCGGCGCGCAGATAGCCGATGCGCCGGCTCGTCCAGCTCGGCTCGGCGAAGATCCAGGTCTCCCTGGCGATGCTCGCGAGCTCGTGGACCTCCTCTTCCGGCGCCTGCGGGGCGACCGGGGGCGGATCGAGCCTGGGCAGCTCGTCCGAGCCGTCGTCGACGAGCTGCGGCGGCAGCACCGGCACGGCGAGCGGGTCGACGCCCGGCGCCGCCAGGTCTGCGGCCGGATCCTCGGCTGGATCCATCGTGGCGCTCGCGTCGGGCGGCGCCGCGTTCCCTGCTGGCTCCTCGGCGGTCGCCGGGTCCGCGGCGGTCGGCGGGTCAGCGAGGGACGGCGCCGCCACGCCGAGCAGCGCGGTCACCGCGGAGGCGGGCGCGGGCGCAGAGGACGTCGCGGCGGGTTCGGGCGCCGGGCGCGGGCAGCTCACGCCGAGCGCGGAGAGCGCAATCGCCGGCAGCAGGAGGACGCCTCGCACGCGCATGGAGAGACGCGCGTACCAGGCGGCGCGGGCGAGGGCCAAGTTCGAGGAGCGCTGCGGGCCGGGCGCGGGCCGAGACGCGAGCGGCTCGTCGGCGGGAGGCGTTTGCCAGGGAGGCCGGGAGCGCCCGTGCGGCCCCGATGCGGAGGCGGGCGCGCCTGTCCGCGCCCGCCCCGCCTCCGGCGCACGGGGCTTCAGCTCACAGATCGCGCGCGCACATGGCGCCCACGTAGTAGCGGCGCGCGTTCGTTGCGTACGAGACGCGGTACGTGGTCGTCTGCTTGAATGCGGCGGCCAGGAAGCTCCCGCCGTGCATGGCGCGGGCGACGGAGTTGTTGTCGAGCCGCGAGCAGTCGGTGCAGGACGGCAGCAGGCCGTAGTTGTCGGCGCCGTCGCGGGTGGCCTTGTACACGTTACCGGCCAGGTCCATGTGACCCCAGCGCCCGGCCCCGCTCGGAAAGCTGCCGACCGCGGTGATGTCCGTGGGGGCGCACGGGTAGTTCGAGAAATCGTAATCGTGGAGGCAGGCCCCCCCGACGGAGCCGTCGCCCTGGCAGCACCAGGAGGCGTATCGAGCGACATCCGTGGAGCCGTCCTCGTTGACGGCGAGCATGTCCTCGACGCTCTCGCCGCCCCACGGATACAGGCGTTGCTCGCTGCCCCCGGCGGAGACGTAGTTCAGCTCCGCCTGGGTCGGCAGCCGGCCGCCGTCCCACGCGCAGAACCCGAAGAGCTCGAGCCATGTCGCGCACACGATGGGCTTGTCCTCCTTGCCTGCTGGATCGTCGCTCCAGGTGGACCAGTAGTTGTCGCCGCAGTCGAGCGCGTCCTTGAGCGCGTCCGTGTTGCCCGCGAGCATCGAGTTCCACGACGGATCCCAGCCGCTGTTCGGGATCTTCGGGTGGGCGCCCGTGCCGGCGGGCGGCGGGTTGAGCTGCGTCGGACCGCCGGTCATCTCGATATAACGCCGGAAGCGCCCGACCGTGATCAGGTACTTGTCGAGAGAGAAGCTGCTGATCGTCGCCGGATAGCTCGGGTCGTTGAGCCGGTTGAACGTGCCGCCCGGGACTGGCAGCGTCGAGCAGCAATCGTCGTTGCCGTCAGCGCCGCAGGTATCGCCTGCGCCCGGCGTGTTGCCGGCGCAGCTGATGGGCAGCCCGGGCACCCCGCCGCCACCGCCACCGCTCGCGCCACCTGAGCCGCCGGCGCCGGTCGCGTCGCCCGAGCCGCCGGCGCCGGTCGCGTCGCCCGAGCCGCCGGCGCCGGTCGCGTCGCCCGAGCCGCCGGCGCCGGTCGCGTCGCCCGAGCCGCCGGCGCCGGTCGCGTCGCCCGAGCCGCCGGCGCCGGTCGCGTCGCCCGAGCCGCCGGCGCCGCCCTCGCCGCCCGTGCTGCCCTCGCCACCTGCGCCGTCCGCGCCGCCTGAGCCGCCGGCGCCGCCCACGCCTGACGTGGAGGCGCCGGTCGTGCTCGCGGAGGAGCTGGAGCTGGACGACGCCGTCGTGCTGCTCGCCGAGGAGCTGGAGCCCGTCGCATCGTCATAACAGACGTACAGAAACGGCTGCTGTGACTCGTCCGCGATCTCGCTCGTTCTGAACTGGGAGCGATTCGCGTCCTGCTCGAACAGGATGCCGTGGTTCGGGACGGTCCCGTCGACCCAGCGCTGCACGAGCGACGTGAGGTCGATCGTGTACCGGCCGGCGCTCTCAACCGTGAGGTTGGCCTCGACATCGCCCTTGGCCAGCTCGTGGGAGTTCCAGTTGACCGTGGTCTCCTGCCAGGCCGCCGTGATCGGGAGCACGCGCACCACGTCGCTCCCCGGGAGCGCGACGTACTTGATGTAGACGGAGAGCTTCGCCGAGGTGATCGTGGCTCCGGCGGGGATCTGCGAGAGGTCGGCCTCCAGCATCGCGTACTGCCGGTTGCCTGACGAGTGGAGGCCGGAATACATGTCCGGTCCCGTGCCAAAGTTGGAGGTGGTCATTCCTTGATGCAGGAATGCATCCTTGAAGGCCGCGGCTCCCCCGATCTGCACACACGCCTCCGCCGCGAGCCGCGCCTCCCCGATCAGCTCGTCGCCCGCGCCCGGCGCGTTGCTGCACCCGGCGCCCGCCGCGCCGGATACGGCGGCGAGGGAGGCCAGGAGAAGATGCCGAGACCCTCTCACGAACGTGCGATTCCTCATGGTGCTCTCCGATCCGCGTCGTCGGGCGGGGTGCGCCCGCGAGGCCCGCTGTGATGCCGTCGCGCTGGAGCGCCAGAGAGCGCCCCTGCCAAGCTCCTCATCTGCCCGCGCGCCGTGAAGGATCAACTCTGATCAGGTCAACGGTCGAATCGTTCTATTGGCGATCGGCGCACGAGGAAAACGATACCGTTTTACGGTCTCTCCCGGTTCGCGTCAATTGTTAATCGGTGTTGTCGCGAAAAAGCTTCGCGGCTGGTCGCGGTTTGTTCGAATTGTGTTCGAGTGAAATCATCCAATATCGCTCAGGCCGCTTGCGGCTGTCCAGCCCTCTCGCAACACGGACGCCTGTACGGCGCGGCCCGGCGATGCCGCTCACGATCTCGCGCTGCTCATGATCCCGCGCTTTGGCGCTCGTTCGCGCCCCGCTGCATCGCGCCGTCCAATGGCCGGATTCACCCGTGAGCACAGGCCGTGGGAGCGGCCATGTCCGCTTCCGCCTACAAGGGCATCCAGCGGCCTACTTGCATGGCTGGCATGCCTGCATCCTCATCTTCTGCCACCGACCCCGGCCGCGCCGGCACCGCATCGTCCATGACGCCCCGGGGAGCTGTGCATTTTGCAGGCCCGAGGAACCCCTGTTCGCCGCGCGGGAGGGCCGATGTCATGTTCGACGGAAGAATCGGGGCGAGGGGCGATCCGTGGGTCCAGCGTAGGCCCCCGTGGAGGGTGTTCCCGGCGCGGGGTGGGGACGGGGCGATGTCCGATCCGAGGGAAGAATCGGGGCGAGGGTCGATCTGTGGGTCCAGCGTAGGCCCCCGTGGAGGGTGTTCCCGGCGCGGGGTGGGGACGGGCCGTGTCTGAGCCCAACAGACCTCTCTCCTCCGGCTCTGCCGGAGGAGAGAGGTCTCAGGCGAGTTCGGCGGGGCCCCACCCCGCGCCGGGAACACCCTCCACGGGGGCCGGGCAGTTCATCTACCTACCCGCGCCCGCGAGCCCCGTCGTGGGCCGCCGCGAGCCCCTCTTCCACCTCCGTGACGATCATCGTCGCGAGCAGCTCCAGCAGCGCGCGCCCCTCGTCCTCGGAGGCCTCGCGCGGAGCCCCGGTATACGCGGCGTCCATGCCCAGCGCGCGGAAGCTCGTCCCCCCCGCCTTGATCCCCTCCGACAGGCTCACGTCGAGATCCGGCAGCGCCCGCGCGACGTCCCGCCGGACGAGCCCAGGAGCGGCCGCGAGGACCAGCGACGTCTCGTACCGGCCCGCGTGGCACGCGCCGCTCCGGAACTCGTCCGAGAGCGTCCGCGCCCAGCGCCGCGAGAGCGGGCACGCCACCGAGGCGCGCCCCGGCGGCAGCCCGGCGACCGCCGCGCGCACGGCGCGGTCGTGCTCCGGCTCGAGGTGGTTGTTGATGAAGCCGACGTGCGACAGCCCCGCCGACAGGTAGGCCTCCGCGACCGCGCGCAAGAAGGCGGTGAGCGCCGGCGCCGGGATCGAGATCGCGCCCGCGAAGCCCGCCGCGAAATCGGTCACGCCGTAACCGACCGGCGGCGCGAGCAGCGCGGCGACGCCCCGCTCCCGCAGCCGCCGGCACGCCCGCTCGGCCGCGGCCTCGCTGATGAGCGTGTCCGTGCCGAGCGGCAGGTGCGGCCCGTGCGGCTCGACCGAACCGACCGGCACCAGCGCCACGCTCGGGCCCCCGGCCGAGAGGATCCCGGCGAGCTCCTCCGTCGTCAGCTCGGCGAGGCGCGGCGCGTCCTGCACGGCCGTCACCGGCCCGCCGGGCTCTCGCCGGCAGCATCGAGCTGCCGCAGCGCCTTGCGGTCGACCTTCCCGCGGTCGTTCCGGGGCACGTCGTCGACGAAGACGATCCACCGCGGGTACTTGTGCTTGCTCAGCCGGTCCTTCACGAACGCCTTGAGCTCGTCGGCGAGCGCGGCCTGCCCCTCCGCCGTGGCGACGCGGCCGCGCGCGTCGTCGCGGACCACCACGAACGCCTTCGGCTTCACGAGGCCCCCGTCCTCGGCCCCGATCACCGCGGCCAGGCCGACGGCCGGGTGCTCGGTGAGGCACTCCTCGACCTCCACCGGCGCGACCCACACGCCGCCCACCTTGAGCAGCTCGTCGGCCCGCCCGCTGAACCAGAGATACCCGTCCGCGTCCTTGCGAAAGAGATCGCCGGTGCGGCACCAGTGCCCGTGAAACGTGCCCCAGCTCTTCTCGCGATCCTGGAAGTAGCCGAGCGCGACCGAGTCGCCCTTCACCCACATCACGCCGGTCTCGCCGGGCGCGAGCTCGGGCGCGCCCGGCCCGTCCGCGTCCGAGGCGAGGATCTTGATCGTGTACCCCTCGACCGCGCGGCCGAGCGACCCGGGGCGCACGTCGCCGGGGCGGTTCGAGCAGTAGATGTGGAACATCTCCGCGGAGCCGATGCCGTCGTAGACGTCGGCGTGGAACCGCGCGCGGAAGCGCTCGAGCAGCGCCGGCGGGAGCGCCTCGCCCGCGGAGAGGTGAAAGCGCACGCTGGAGAGGTCGAGGCGCGGCTCGCCGCGCGCGGCGCGGGCGTCGTCGTGGTCGAGCAGCTTGCCCATCATCGTCGGGACGTTCGTGACCACCGTGGGGCGGTAGCGCTCGATGGTGTGCGCGAGCGACTCGGGCGTGGGCCGCTCCACGAAGAGGCCGGCCGTCGCGCCGACCGCGAACGGGAACAGCAGGTTCGTGCCCGTGGCGTAGCCGAAGAAGAGGCGCGGCACCGAGACGGTGATGTCGTCCTCGCGGTAGCCCACCGTCGCCTTCGCGTAACACTCGGTGTTGAACGCGAAGTCGCGGTGGGCGTGGATCGCCGCCTTGCTCTTGCCGGTCGAGCCCGACGTGAACAGCCAGATCGCGGCGTCGTCGCGCCGCGTGGGGCGGGGGCCCGAGAGGCCGCTCTTCGGCCCGAGCGCGGCGCGCCCCATCGTGAGCGCGCTGCGGAGCGACACCGCCCGCAGCGCATCCAGGGCCGGCGGGACGGCGATGTCGGCCTCGACGTCGCCCCCGGTCACGACCTCCGGCACGAGCACCAGCGTCCGGAGGTCCGCGGCGGCGAGCGTGTCCGCGATCGCCGCGGCCACGCGCGGGATCGTGATCACCGCCGCCGCGCGCGTGTACTCGACGAGGTACGCGAGGTCGGCCGCCGGCGCCTCGGGGTTGCCCATGGCCACGACGGCGCCGTGGTGGAGCGCCGCGAAGAAGGCCCAGACGAACGCGGGCGAGTCGTGCAGCAAGAGGAGCACCCGCTGCTCGGGCGCCACGTCCTCGAGGGCGAGGTGGGCGCGGAGCCGCTGGACCCGCTCGGCGACGTCGGCGTAGGTGTGCCGCTGATCCCCGAAGAGCAAGGCGGTCTTCTGGCCACGCCCCTCGCGCAGGCGATCGAACAGGTAGTAGTCGGCGAGGTTGAAGTGGTCGGGGAATGTCGGCGGGATCATCGGCGCGGGCGCTCCTCTCCGGCGTTGGGCTTCGGGCCTGGTCGGTCGTCGGCGGTCCGGTCGCGCGTCCAGGGGGGCGCGACGAGCCGCCGCTTGCCGCCGTCGGTCGTCGCGACGCCCGGCTCGTCGAGCCCCTCGCGATCCCAGAGCTGGCAGGTGACCGGCCGGTGGCGCTGATCGAGCGCCTCGCAGTAGTTCGAGTAGATGCAGCGGCGGACCTCGCCGCCGCGGCCGAGGCGCAGCTTCAAGAACCAGTCGGGGTCGGCGAGGGTCTGCCGGGCGGCGCCGATGAGATCGGCCTCGTCGCGCGCGAGGATCCCCTCGGCCTGGGCGAACGTGCAGATGCCGCCCACCACCACGATCGGGGTGGCGAGGCCGGCCGCGCGCACCGCGCGCCGGACCTCGGCCTGCTTCGGCACCTGCCGGCCGAACGGCCCGGTCGCGTCGGAGAGGGCGGTGGGCATGCACTCGTACCCGCTCGGGCCGGTGTACGGGTAGGCGGCCTCGCCGACCCTGGGCTGCTTCGCGTCCTCGAACTTGCCGCCGGTCGAGAGCGACAGGAAATCCATGCCCGCGGCCGCGAACGCGATCGCGAAGAAGGCGGCGTCGTCGACCCGGTTGCCGCCCTCGATGACGTCGTCGCACAGGAAGCGGCAGCCCACGGTGAAGCGGGACGATACCGCATCGCGCACGGCCGCGTAGACCTCGAGGGGCAGGCGCGCGCGGCGCTCGCGGGCGCCGCCGTAGCCGTCCGCCCGGGTGTTCAGCGCCGAGAGGAACGAGGCCATGGTGTAGGCGTGCGCGTAGTGGAGCTCGACGCCGTCGAAGCCCGCTTCGCGCGCCCTCGCCGCGGCCGCGGCGAAGAGGCCGGGCAGCGCGCGCGGCAGGTCGCGGATGTGCGGGAGCGCGACGTCGGTGACGCGATCGCGCTCGCCGTGGCGCAGCGCCTCGAGCTCGCGCGGCGTGAGCACGGCGGCGAGCCGCTCGTCGTCGAGCGCGACCAGCGCCCCGCGCACCTCGGCCTCCTCGGCGCCCCGGAGCCGCGGCTCCCCGAGCGCCTCGGAGAGCGCGCGCCGGTGCTCGCCCGTGATCGGGAGGAACTCCCGGAGGAACCTGTCCCTCGGCGGGCGCCTGCGGATGCGGAGGAAGTCGATGAGCTGGAGGAACACGCGCGTGCGGCCGGCGCTCCTCTCGCGGACCGTCCGGGCGAGCTCCGCGAGCCCCGGGATGAACCGGTCGTGGCCGGCGCGGAGCAGCGGGCCGCTCGGCACGTCGCGGATGCCGGTCGCCTCGACGACGAGGGCGCCCGGCTGGCCGTCGGCGAAGCGACCGTACCAGTCGAGCACCTCCCGGGTGACGAACCCCTCCTCGGTTGCCCGCCAGGGGACCATCGCCGGCACCCACGAGCGCTCGGCGAGCTCGAGGCCGGACGCGAGGCGGAGCGGCGAGAAGAGCCGCGCGCGCGCCGTCTCCTCCGCCGTCGGGGGCGCGTCGGGCGGCAGCGCGTGGCGGATCCTCTCCGGCGGCTTCCACATGGCTACGTGGCCTCGCCCCCCCGGCCCCCGCCGGGCTCCTCCGCCGGCGGCTCCGCGGCGGCGCGCTCCAGGATCCCCCTCGCGATGATGAGCTTCTGGATCTCCGTCGTCCCCTCGTAGATGCGGAGCGGCCGGATCTCGCGGTAGAGCCGCTCCACCTCCGTCCCCTCGATGACGCCCATGCCCCCGTGGAGCTGGACCGCGCGGTCGATGATCCGCTGCGCCGCCTCGGTGGCGAACATCTTCGCCATGGCGGCCTCGGTCGAGGCGCGCGCCCGCGCGGAGCCCGCGCCGCCCGCGCCCGCATCGCGCTGGCCCGCGCCCGCGCCGGCCGTGTCGCGGAGGTGGGCGGCGCGCGCGACGAGGAGGCGGGCCGCGTCGAGATCCGTCGCCATCTCGGCGAGGTAGGCGCGCACCATCTGCTGGTCGGAGAGAGGCGCGCCGAACTGCCGGCGGCGCGTGACGTGGGCGACCGCCTCGCGCAGCGCGCGCGCCGCCATGCCGTTCGCCGCGGCGCCGACCGAGATCCGGAAGGCGTCGAGCGTCTGCATCGCGAGCCGGTAGCCGCCGCCGACGTCGCCGAGGCGCGCGCTGTCCGGCACGCGGCAGCCGTCGAAGCGCAGCCTCCCGATCGGGTGCGGGACCGACATCGGGAGCGGCGCCGAGGACACGCCGGGCGCGCCCGTGTCGACGAGGAACGCGGTGATCTCGCCGCGCCCGCCGCGGCGCGCGGCGGCGCCGACCGCGCCGGGGCCGGCGTGGTCTTCGCGCGCCGCGCCCGTGCGCGCGAAGACCACGGCGTGGTGCGCGAGCGGCACGTTCGAGATGAGCACCTTCTCGCCGTCGAGGACCCACCCGTCGCCGTCGCGGCGGGCCTCCGTCCTGAGCGACGCGACGTCGCTGCCCGCCTCGGGCTCGGTGAGCGCGAAGGCGCCGACGCGGCGCCCCGAGATCACGTCGGGCAGGAGCGCGCGGCGCTGCGCGTCGCTGCCGGCCAGCACGATCGGGTACGAGCCGAGCCCCTGCACCGCGAAGATCGCGTCGGCGAGCGGCGAGACCTGCCCGAGCGCCTCGCGCACGAGGACCAGCGAGCGCACGTCGACGTACGTCGGCGACGCCGGGCCGCCCGCGCAGAGCGGCGCGCCGCCGAGCGCCTCGGGCACGAGGTGCGCGTAGAGCCCGAGCGGCTCGCCCAGGCAGCGCGCCACCTCGGCGGCGTCGCTCGCCCGCGCGAGCGGCGCGAGCGCCTCGGGGGTGAGCCGCGCCGCGAGCGCCGCGTGGCGGGCCTCGAAGAAGACCGGGAGGTCGGCCGAGGAGAGGGCGAGCCGCGTCATGAGCGGGGCGTCGCCGGGCCGGTGGAGCGGGGCGTGGGGACGGCGTCCTCCGCGGCGGGCGCGGGCGGCGCCGGGGCCGCGGCGGCCTCCTCGGCCAGGGCGCCCTCGAAGCGCGGCGGGCGCTTCGCCTTGTGCGCCTCGTGGGCCTCGCGGAAGTCGGGGTGCGCCATGCAGAGCGCCTGCGCCTGCGCCTCCGCCTCGATCGCGGCGGCGAGGGACATCGTCCGCTCGGTCTCCAGCATCTGCTTCGTCATCGCGTGCGCGAACGCCGGCCCGCGCGCGAGGCGATCGGCCCAGCCGCGCGCCACGTGCAGCACGTCGCCGTCGGGGACGACGCGGTTGACGAGGCCGATGCGGAGCGCGTCGTCGGCGCCGATGAGATCGCCGAAGAAGAGCAGCTCGGCGGCGCGGCCGTGGCCGACGAGGCGCGGCAGGAGGTACGAGGCGCCCATGTCCGCGCCGGACAGGCCGACCTTGGGGAAGACGAACCCGAAGCGCGCGCTCGCCGCGGCGATGCGCAGATCGCAGGCGGCGGCGATCACCGCGCCCGCGCCGACCGCGACCCCGTTGACCGCGGCGACGACCGGCCGCCGGAGCTCGCAGATGCTCTGGATCAGCGCGCCCGTCGCGCGGGTGAACTCGAGCAGCCCCCGGGCGTCGCGCGAGAAGAGCTCGGCGATGATCCCCTCGACGTCGCCGCCCGAGCAGAAGCCGCGCCCCTTGCCGGTGAGCACGACCGCGCGCGCGGCCGAGCGCTCGAGCGAGCGGAACGTGGCCGCGAGCTCGCCGTACACCTCGAAGGTGAGGGCGTTCAGCCGCTCGGGGCGGCTCAGCGTGATCTCCGCGATGCCGCGGCTGATCTCGAGCTGGAAGGAGCGGGGTGTGAGGGTCATGAGGCCATTCGGTGCCGTGCGCCGCCCAGGCGGTCAAGGCTTGGAGCGCGCGCGTCGCGACGGGGCGCGCGCGCTGCGCTCCGCGTGCGCGCGGGCGCTGCCTGCCCGGGACGGGACCGCGATGTCCGGCGTGCGGAGCGTGGTGCGCAGCTTGTCGAGCAGCCGCGTCAGGGTGGCGATCTCCGCCGGGCTCAGCGCGGAGAACACCTTCGCGACGCGCGCGGCGTGGCGCCGCTCGGCGTCGCGGAACGCGCGCTGCCCCTTGGGGGTCAGGTGCACCCGCCACGCGCGGCGGTCGCTCGGGTCGGCCCGCCGCTCGACCAGGCCGTCGCGCGCCGCGCGGTCGACGAGCCCGGTCAGGTTGCCGGCCGTGACGAGCATGCTGCGGGAGAGCGACGCGAGCGTCTGCCCGTCGCTGCGCACGAGGTTCGCCAGGAGATCGAAGCGCGGGAGGGTCATCTCGTGCTCCAGGTCCTCGCGGATCGCGGCGAGCGCGCGCTTGTGGACCGCGAGGATGCGCACCCAGGCGCGGACGGCCACCTGAGCGCCGCGCGCGCTCTCGGGCGAGGGGGCGGGGGCGAGCGGTCGCCGCGCCGGCGCCCCGCGCCTCACCGGCCGCCCTCGCCCGCGCCGTGCGCGCCGCCCGTGCCGTGCGCGTCCGCGCCGTGCGCGCCGTGTGTGCCGCCCGCGCCGCCCACGAGGGGCGCGCCGTCCGCGCCGCCCACGAGGGGCGCGCCGTCCGCGCCGAGCGCCGCGACCGCCTCGATCTCGACGAGCGCGCCCGGCTCGACGAGCCCCGCGACGCCGACGAGCGCCATCGCAGGGAAGTGCGCGCCGAGCCGCGCTCGCCAGGCGGCGCCGATCGCGCGGCGCGAGCTCCTGTAGGCGTCGAGATCGGTCACGTAGACGGTCATGCGCGCGACGTCGCCCGGCCCGCCGCCGGCGGCCGCCACGACGGCGAGCACGTTGTCGAGCGCCTGCGCGAACTGCTCCACGAGGCCGCCGCCCCGGAGCCGCCCCGACGAGGGATCCCACCCGATCTGCCCGGCCACGTGCAGCGTCCTCCCGCGCGTCACGACGCCGTTGGCGTACCCGCGGGGCGCCGGCCACCCGGCGGGCTGCACGATCTCGATGCCGCCCTTCACCGCATCACCTGCCCGCCGTCGACCGGGATCGCCTGGCCGTGGATGCTGCGCGCCTCGTCGCTGCAGAGCATCGCCACGACCATCGCCACCTCCTCGGGCTCGACCATCCGGCCCTGGGGCGACATCGCCTCGAGCGAGCGCCGCGCCGCGTCCTCGCCCCGCCCGGTCTTCTCCGCGATGCGCGCGATGGCCTCGTCCGCCATCCGGGTGTTGACCCACCCGGGGCAAATGCAGTTGATCGTCACCGCGGTCCGGGCGATCTCCAGCGCGATGGCGCGGGTCATCCCGACCATGGCGTGCTTCGACGCGCAGTAGGCGGTCGAGTACGCGCACCCGGCGAGCCCCGCGGTCGAGGCGACGTTGACGACGCGGCCGAAGCCGCGCGCGATCATCTCCGGGATGACGGCGCGGCACAGGGCGAAGGCGCCGGTCACGTTGACCGCGAGCATCCGGTCCCACATCGCGTCGGTGGTCCTGTCGAACGGCGCGCTCTCGGCCGTGCCCGCGTTGTTGACGAGCACGTCGACGGGCCCGACCCGCGCGGTGAGCGCGGCGAGCGCCGCGAGCGCGCCCTCGCGGTCGCCCACGTCGAGCCGGACGGCGACCCCGCCGATCGCGCTGGCCGTCTCGTCGATCTCGGCCTGGGTGCGGCCGGCGACGGCGACGCGCGCCCCGCCCTGCGCGAGCCGCTCGGCGATCGCGCGGCCGATGCCGCGACCCCCGCCGGTGATGAGCGCGATCCTGCCTTCGAGGGACATGCGGTGCACCTAAATCATATATATATGAAGCACAGGCGGAAGTCACCCTCGGCGGGCGCGGCGCGGGCTGTTCGGACGCCTCGTCCGGAGCGCGCCGGCGCGGAGATCTTGGAAATTTCACCCGGCGACTCGCGCGCGCAATCGATCGTCGACGTGGTCGATCCGATCCACTACGATCGGCGGCCGTTCGTCGCGCCCCGCGACGACGTTGCGCCGAAGAGCATCCACATGACCGAGGGCACCCACCCCGACGACGGCAGCGGGGACACGCACGCGCCCCCGCGCGGCATCGAGATGCACGCGCTGGCGATGGGCTTGCCGCCGCGATCGCCCGCGCAGCGCCCGATCCGGGGGCTCGGCCTGGGCGCTCCTCGGCCGGTCCGGGTGCCGGCGCCGTGAGCGCGGCCGCCGATCTCGCGTCGCGCGTCGCCGCGCTGCTCGCGCAGGGCGGCGTGGAGGCGCGCCCCCCGTCCGGCGGCGCGGGCGGCTGGCCCGCGGACGCCGCCGAGCCGGCGGACGTCGCGGCGCTCTACGGGGCCACGGACGGCGTCGAGCTCCCGGACGGCACGCGGATCCTGCCGCGCGGCGACGTCGCGCGGGCGACGGCGTGGCTCGTGGAGGAGCGGTCGCTCGACTGGGAGGACGACCTCCTGGTCGTCGGCGAGCGGGAGGATCTCGTGATCGTGCTCGACCTCGACGTCGCCGGCGTGCGCGCCGGGGGCGGCGTGCTGGAGGTCCCGACGGACGGGCTGGCCTCGTTCCAACGCGTCGCCCGCTCGGTGGTCGGCTACCTGGAGCGCCGCCTCGGCGTCCCGGGCGCGGAGGCCGCGTCGCCCGAGGTGCGGGCGCGCGAGGCGGCGGCGCGCCGCGACCTCCCGGCGCTCGCCGCGGCGCTCGCCGAGCCGATGTACCCGGGCGCGGAGCGGCAGGTCGCGCACGCGGCGCTCACGCTGGGCGCGCTCCTGTCGGAGCGCGGGGACGAGGCCGCGATGGATGCCTTCGCGCGCTCGGTCGAGGCCCGGATCGCGGCCGCGCCGCGGGGCGCGGGGGCGCCGGAGCGGGCGGCGGCGTGGCGCGCCTGCGAGATCGCGGCGCGGGAGGCGGGGGCGGAGGCGATCGCCGCGGCCTGCGCGGCGCGCGCCAAGGGCGAGGTGGGGACCGCATCGGACAGCGCCTAGGGGCTGCTCCCCGGGGCTACTGTCCGCTGCCGTCGGGTCGGGCGGCTACCTGCCGCCCCGCTCCCGGAGCCTCGCGCGATACGCGCGCACCACCGTCGTCTGGTCCCCGTCGCGCTGCACGAGCTGCGTCAGCTCCGCGACGTCGATCCCCGGCATGAGGCGGCTCCGCCCGGCCTCGGCGTACCCCTCGGGCCCGAGGAGGTATATCGAGAGTCTTCCTTTCTTCCAGAACCAGACCTCCGGCACGCCAAGCCCCGCGTACACGGAGAGCTTGTCGATCGTCCCGCTCTTCTCGATCACCTCGATCGCGAGCGCCGGGATTCCCCCGTCCTCCACCGTCCCGAGCACGTAACACTCATCCGGCTCCACGCCTCGCTGCGCGAGCCTTCTGCGGACGGTCATGCTGCCGTACCCGCTGAGCGGCAGCGCCGTCTCCTCCGCGTACGCCTCGACCAGGCGGGCCAGGATCTTCTTCCGCCCCTCGTGCGGTCCACCCGGGCTCATCAGCTCCAGCACCCCCTCGCAGTACGTCGTCCGTACGCCGGCTCGGTTGCCGAGGGAGGCGAGGATCGCCTCGTACTCCTCCCACGAGACGTCATGAACGACCAAGAGCTGGTCCTCTTCCGCGACCGTGCCCGCGCGTTCGGTGAGGGGGGGGATGAGGGGTGCAGCGGCGACCATGACAGCGTGCTCCTCCGGGGAGTATCACCGCGGCGCCGCGGGCATGCAACCATGGATCCAGGCGCGCTCGCGGCGCCCCCCCGCCCCGCGCAGGGCGGCCCCGGCGGGCGCCGCCGCCTCGCGGAGCGCCGGCAGCGCTCGCTCCCGGGCTCCACGCGCCGGCCATCGCGATCGGGCCGCGCTCCGTCCGGTCAGAACACCCGCCCGAGCCCGTCGAGCGCCGCGACGCGGTACGCCTCGGCCATGGTGGGGTAGTTGAACGTCGTGTTGACGAAATAGCGAATCGTGTTGTTCGGCGCCGGCTGCGACATGATCGCCTGTCCGATGTGGATGATCTCGGCCGCGTTCTCGCCGAAGCAGTGGATGCCGAGCAGCGCGAGCGTCTCGCGGTGGAAGATGAGCTTCAGCATCCCGACCTGATGGCCCGTGATCTGGGCGCGCGCGAGCGTCTTGAAGGTCGATTTCCCCACCTCGTAAGGCACCTTCTCCTCGGTGAGCTGCCGCTCGGTCTTGCCCAGCGACGAGATCTCCGGCGTCGTGTAGATGCCCGTGGGGATGTCGTGGACGAGGTGGTAATCCGCCTGGCCGCAGTAGTGGCTGGCCGCGAAGCGACCCTGGTCGTACGACGCGCTGGCCAGCGCCGGGAAGCCGACGACATCCCCGACCGCGTAGATGTGCGGCTGGCCCGTCTGGAAGCTCTCGTTGACCTCGAGCTGCCCGCGCCGGTTCGCGGCGAGGCCCACGTTCTCCAGGCCGAGCTCGGCCGTGTTGCCCGTCCTGCCGTTCGCCCAGAGGAAGACATCGCTCTTGATCTTCTTCCCGCTCTTCAGGGAGAGCACGACGCTCTCCTTGGAGGGCTCGACCTTCTCGTACTCCTCGTTGCTCAGGACGCGGATCCCGGTGTCGCAGAAGTGGTATCCGAGCGCGTCGGTGATCTCGTCATCGAGGAACTCGAGCAGGTGGGCGCGCGTGTTCACCAGGTTCACGGCCACCTGCATGTTGCGGAGCATCGACGCGTACTCGCAGCCGATGACGCCCGCGCCGTAGATCGTGATGCTGCGGGGGGTGCGATCCAGGCTCAGCAGCGTGTCGCTGTCGAGCACGCGCGGGTGGCTGAAGTCGATGTCGTCCGGGCGGTACGGGCGGGAGCCGGTCGCGATGACGAAGGCGTCGGCCGTGAAGCGCCGGCGCTGGCCGCCCTCGGCCTCCACCTCGACCGTGTGCGCGTCGACGAACCTGGCCTGCCCCGGGATGAGCCGGACGTGGTTCCGATCGTAGAAGCTCTCGCGCAGATCGACCTGCTGCGCGATGACGTGGCTCGCGGTCGCGAGGAGCTCGGCGAACGGGTACTCCGGGACCACGTCCATCCGCTTGTAGACGGGGCTCTGGTTCACCAGGTTCATGTGGTAGATCGCCCGGCGCAGCGCCTTGCTCGGGATCGTCCCCCAGTGGGTGCACCCCCCGCCGACCCGCGTGTAGCGCTCGATCGCCGCGACGGACTTGCCGTGCTTCGCCGCCGTCATGGCGGCGCCTTCGCCGCCCGGCCCCGTCCCGATGATGAGGAGATCGAAGTGCGGAGTGGTCGCCATCGCGTGTCTTTCCTCCCGGCGTGTCGCGCGCTCCCGGCGCGTCGCGCGCCCCGGAGAGGCTACTCGAACCGGAGCGGCTCGTCGTCATCGCCGACGCCGAGCATCTCGAGGATCTGGCGCACCTCCATCGCCGCCTCGAGCTCCGGGCCCGCGTCGAGGAAGCCCTGGAGGTGCTTCCTGGCGAGCGCCCGGTTGCCGCGCGCCGCGTAGGCGAGCCCCATCGCGTGCATCGCCTCGCCGTCCTTCGGGAACCGGCGCAGCGCCTCCTTCGCCTGCGCGAGGGCCCCGTCGAGGTCGCCGAGCCGCCGGAGCGCGTGCGACAGCGCGACCCGCGCCCCGAGGAAGCTCGGCGAGATCCGCACGGCGGCGCGGTAGGCGTCGCGCGCCGGCTCGATCTGGCCGAGCTCGTAGAGCGCGTGCCCGAGCAGGTTGTACGCGTACGGGTTCGACGGGGAGGCCTTGATCACGTCGCGCAGCGCGACGAGGGCCTCCTGGAACTGCTCCTCCTGCAGGAGCTCGGCCGCCTCCTCGACGGCCTCCCAGTGGGCGGCGTCCACCGATTCGTCCACCACGGCTCTCAGCACCATGGCCCGCAGTCTAAGCACAACCGGGCGCGATCGGCGCGCCGTCCCGACCCCCTTCGTGGTACCGGCCGGGGCGTGACGCGTCCGCCGCCGATCAGGCTGCTCCTGTGGCGCGCCAGCGCCGCGCTCCCGGTCCTCTGCGCGGCCGCGGCGTTCTACGGCCCCGCCCTCGAGAAGACGGGCGGCGTCTGGCCGGCGCCGCTCGACGACGTCTACATCTACTTCGGCTTCGCGCGCGCCGCGGCCCTCGGCCACCCGCTGTCGTGGATCCCCGGCAACGGCTACTCGTCGGGCGCGACCAGCGTGGCGTACCCCCTCGTCCTCGCGCCCGGGTACCTGCTCGGCTTCCGCGGCGTCTGGCTCGGCCTCTTCGCCGCGCTCCTCGCGTGCGCCGCCCTGCTCGACCTCTGCCGCTCCCTCCGGCGGCTGCTCGGCCGGGCGCCGCACCTCGAGCCGGCCGCCGCCGGCGGCGGCTCCTCCGGCTGGGTCGCCTGGGCCGCGCCGCTCTTCGTGGTGGCCGTGCCGCTGCTCGACTGGAGCTGGTTCTCCGGGATGGAGGTCGCGCTGTTCGGCGCCGTGCTGGGTCGAGCGCTCGTCGCCGCGCGGCGCGCGGAGCTCGCCCCGCCCGCGCGCCGGCCGGCCGAGCAGCTCCGGGCGGGGCTCTTCTGCGCCCTGCTCGTCGCGACCCGACCCGAGGCGATCGCGCTCGCGGCGCCGCTCGCCGTCGCCGTGGCCCACGCGGCGGGCTCGCTCGGCGCGGCGGCCTCGCTCGCGCGCGCGTCGCTGCCGACCGCGCTGCTCCTCGCCGCGCAGGCCGTGACGAACCGCGCCCTCACGGGCGAGTGGAGCGCGGCCGGCGCCGTGCGCAAGCTCGTCCTCTCGAACCCGTACCCCACGCCGCTCGAGAAGGCGGTGGAGGTGATAAGGAACCTCGCCGCGCTGCGGGTGCAGGCGCTGGAGAGCGCGCTCGGCGGCCCGACCTTCTCGTGGATCCTGCCGCTGCTCGGCGCGCTCGCGGCGCTCGACCGGCGCTCGCGGCGCCTCGCGGCGCCGCTGCTCGTCGGCGCGTA
Organism: Sorangium sp. So ce1036; assembly: GCF_051369805.1. NCBI lineage: Bacteria > Pseudomonadati > Myxococcota > Polyangiales > Polyangiaceae > Sorangium > Sorangium sp. So ce1036. The sequence goes on along the minus strand of NZ_JBBMOX010000001.1, from coordinate 7,388,785 downwards.
CGGCTCGCTGCTGCTCGTCGCGCTCAACGCGACGGCGCGGTACCAGAACCTCCGCTACGCCGCCCCGGCGCTCGTGATGCTGCTCGTCGCGGCGGCCCTCGGGGCGGAGGCGCTCGCGCGGCGCGGGCGGCTCGCGGCGCTCGTGGCCGGGGCGCTCGCGCTCGCGGGGCTCGCCGCGCCGTCCCGGTGGTTCGGGCGGCAGATCGATCACTTCGCCCGCGCCTCGGCGAACATCGCCGGGCAGCACGTCGAGGTGGCGCGGCGCCTCGCCGCGCGCGCGCCGAGGCCGCGGCGGGTGCTGCTCGGCGACGCGGGCGCGATCCCGTACTTGTCGGGGATCCCGGCCATCGACGGGCTCGGGCTCGGCGGGTACCGGGGCATGCCGTTCGCGCGGGCCTCGGTGCACGGGGTGCCCGCGGTGGTCGAGCTCATCGAGCGGCTCGGCGCCGACGAGCGGCCGGACGCCTTCGCCCTGTACCCGTCCTGGTGGGGCGGGCTCGCCGACGTCTTCGGCCGGCGCGTCGACGCCGTGAAGATCGAGGACAACGTGATGTGCGCCGCGGACGAGAAGGTGATCTACGAGGCGGACTGGTCGGCGCTCGCGCCGCCGGGGGAGCGCCGCGACGGCGCCGTGGACGAGGTCGACATCGCGGACCTGATCGACGAGCGGGCGCATCGCTATGCGTTCCCGACGCCGCGCGGCGGCTGGGTGGTCGGCGCCGTGCTCCAGGACGACCGCGGGGCGCCGCGGTTCGACGCCGGCAGGCTCATCCCCGAGGGGCGCGAGCAGTCGTTCACGATCGGCCAGGTCGCCCGCGGGCCGGCCGTGCTCGCGCTGCGCACGGACGGCGGCGGCCCGATCGCGATCGGCGTGACGGTCGGCCGCGCCGCGGGCGAGGAGCGCGTCGAGGTGCCCGAGCGCCCGGCGGACCGCTGGTCCGAGATCCGGGTGCCGCTGCGCGACGTCGCGCCGGGCGACGTCGTCCGCGTCCGCGCGCTCCAGGGGACATTCCGCAGCTTCCACGCCTGGCTGCTGCGGCCGTGAGGTGCTCCGCCGCTTCCACGTCTGGCTGCTGCGGCCGTGAGGTGCTCCGCCGCTTCCGGGTCCGTCCGCTGCGGCCGTGATCGCCCGGAATGCGCGCGGCGCCTGCGGCGTCCGCGACGCCCGCAACGCGGCGCGTCCTTCGGGCACAGGTCCGTCGTGCGGGGAATTCGTGGTAAGGACCCCTGCGTGGTGAAGTGGCTCCGTGCGTCGTCCTTCGCGGCGACGGCTGGCAGGGAGGTGGCCTCGTTCGCGCGGCAGGCGGTCCTGCTCCCGTACGACATCCGCTCGCCGGTGATCCCTCCCGCGGCGCGCGACGGCGATGACGTCGTGATCGTCCTGCACGGGCTCTTCGCGTCCGCCGGCGTCCTGCGGCCGTTGCGGGCGGCGATCGAGCGCCACGCGTCCACCGCGCGCGCGGTGCGGGCGGCCGGCCGGCCGGGCGCGGCATCCAATGCCGCGTCGTGGTCGGTCCACACCGCGACGATGTCGTACGCGCCGGGGCCCGGCGTCGAGGTGCTCTCCTCGCGCCTCGCCGGCGTCGTGGCCGCGCTGCCGGCCGGGGTGCGCCTGCACCTCGTCGGTCACAGCCTCGGCGGCATCGTGTGCCGCTTCTTCGCGCAGGAGATCGGTGATCCTCGCGTCGTGCAGACGATCTCCATGGCGAGCCCGTTCGGCGGCATTCCGCGGGCCGCGCTGCTCGGCTTCGGCGGCGCGCGGGACCTCGACGCGTCGAGCCCGCTCCTGCGCCGCATCCTGCTCGGGACGGCGCGCTCCTGCGTCCCGCACCTGTCGATCATCGCGGGCGCGGACACGCTGGTCCGCTCGCCCATCGCGCACGCGCTGCCGGGCGGCGAGGTGCGGGTGATGGAGGCGCGCGGCCACAACGCGCTCCTCTTCGACCCCGAGGTGGCCGCGCTCGTCGCGCGGCGAATCGTCGACCGGCGCCTCGGCGCGCGCTGACCGGTATCGCCGCTCGGCGCTTCGTGGTAGCTCGCACGCGTGCGCTCGCCGATCGCCTCCCTCCTCGCCCTGGGCTCTCTGCTCGCCCCGCTCGCGTGGTCGTCGCCGTCGCGCGCGGACGCCTCCGCCTGGGTCTTCACCGGCGCCGGCGCCGTGGGCTGGAAGCAGGGCGACGCCGATCTCGTCGTCGACGGCGCGCTCTCGCTCGACGTCGGCGTCGGCACCACGCCGGACGCGCCCTTCATCTTCGGCGGCCTGGCGCGCGCGACGCCGATCCTCGGCAGCGGCGTCGATCTCGCGCTGCTCGCCCGCGTCGCGACCCGCGGCTTCCAGGCGGGCCAGCTCGGCCTGGCGCTCGACGCGGGCGGCTACGCGCGTTTCTGGGGCGAGCGCTCCACCGGCTTCACCGGCGCGCTCACCCTCGGCGCCCCGCTCGGCATCAGCCTGTCGCTCCAGGGCAGCGTCGGCACCGGCGACGCCGTGGCGTTCGGCGCCGTGGCCGGTATCGACCTGCTGCGCCTCACGGTCTATCGCCAGTCGCTCCTGCCCGTGTGGCCGAACCCGTTCCCCGCGCAGGAGCGCCCCCAGGACGTGGCCCGCCGCTGACCCGCGCCAAAGCCACGCCCCCCTGGCCTCTCCTCCACGAGTCAGCGCCGGCGGGTGGGTCTGCCTCATCCACGAGGTCAGCGCCGGCGGGTGGGTCTGCGCGCGCCGGCGTGGCGCGGGCGGGCGCGCCGAGCACCGACCGAGGTGCCATAAGGTCTCAGCGGGCTCCACGTTTCAGGCGCGCCTCGTGTGGCGCGCAACGAAACGTCTCAGTCGGCAAGGCCCGAAGGGAGACATGCCGGGCGGTGTTGTATGCGCGAGCTCCCCGGCCCCCGTCTTGGCGGATGGCCGAGCGCCCGCCCGCGCCACGCCGGCGCGCGCAGACCCACCCGCCGGCGCGTGCAGCTCGGAACGCCCCCCTGTGCCCCCTCAGCCGCTGAACCCCGCCAGCGCCGTCACGAGCCGATCGAGATCCCCGCGCCCATGCCGCTCGGTCACCGCGACGAGGAGCTGGTCGCGCCGCTGCGGATCGATCCGCCCGAGATCGAGCCCCGCGATGATCCCCTGCTCCGCGAGCGCCCGCGTCAGCCTCCCCGCGTCCCCGCCGCGGACCTTCACGACGAACTCGTGGAAGGTCGGCGCCGGGAGCGGGAGCGCGTACCCGTCGAGCCGCGCGATCTCCCGCTTGAGGTACTCGGCCTTCGCGAGGCACTGCCTCGCCGCCTCCACGAACCCGCGCTTGCCGAGCATGCACATCCGCATCGTGACCGCCGTCGCGCAGAGGCCGCTGTTCGTGCAGATGTTGCTGGTCGCGCGCTCGCGCCGGATGTGCTGCTCCCGGGTGGCGAGCGTCAGCACGTAGCCCCGGGTCCCGTGCTTGTCGACCGTCTCGCCGACCAGCCTGCCGGGCACCTGCTGCAGGTACTTGCGATCGTTCCTGCACGCGAACAGGCCCACGTTGGGGCCGCCGTACTGCGGCGGCAGCCCGAGCGGCTGGCCCTCCGCGACCGCGATGTCGGCCCCGAGGGCGCCCGGCGACTCGAGCAGCGCCAGCGCGTACGGATCCGGCGTGACCGTGATGAGCAGCGCGCCCTTCTGGTGACACGCCTCGGCCACCTTCCGGATGTCGCCGACCACGCCGAAGAAGTTCGGGTAGCCGACGACCACGCACGCCGTCGTCTCGTCGATCGCCCGCGTGAGCGCCGCGACGTCGGCCGCGCCGTCCTCGCCCACGTCGACGCGGGTCAGCGACGCCTTGCCGGTCCCGATGCCGTGCACGTAGGTCTCGACCGTGCCGACGTAGTCGGGGTGCACGCCCCCGGACAGCACGGTCCGCTCGCGCCCGGTGAGCCGGCGCGCCATCAGGACCGCCTCCGCGAGCGCGCTCGCGCCGTCGTACATCGACGCGTTGGCGACGGGCAGCCCGAGGATCTCGCTCACGATCGTCTGGAACTCGAAGATCACCTGGAGCGTGCCCTGGGCGACCTCGGGCTGGTACGGCGTGTAGGCCGTGTAGTACTCGCTGCGGAGCAGCAGCTGATCGGCGGCCGGCGGGAAGTGGTGCTCGTAGGCGCCGGCGCCCAGGAACGAGAGCATGCTCGCCGCGCGGTTCTTCTGGGCGAGCTCCTCGAGGTGCCGCATCAGCGACGCCTCGTCGAGGGGCGGGTCCAGCGACAGCGGGCCCTTGACGCGCGCCTCCTTCGGGATGGCGCTGTAAAGCTCCTCGAGAGACGACAGGCCGACGGCCTGCAGCATCGCGCTGATTTCCTCGGGCGTATGGGGCAGGTAACGCATGATCTTGCTGCGGAGAGGGGGAGGCGGGGGCGCGGCGCTCAGTGCGCCGTCTTCAGGATCTCGGTGTAGGCGGCGGCGTCCAGGAGCCCGCCGAGCTCGCCCTGGTCCGAGGGCACGATCTCGATCATCCAGGCCTTGCCGTAGCAGTCCTCGTTGACGAGCTCGGGGCGGCTCTCCAGCTCCGCGTTCACGCGCTGGACCTTGCCGCTCAGCGGCGCGAACAGATCGCTCAGCGTCTTGACGCTCTCGATCGTGCCGAAGGCCGTGCCCGCGGTGATCGTGTCGCCCGGCTTCACGTCGAGGTTGACCAGCGTGATGTCGCCGAGCTGGTCGACCGCGAAGGCGGTGATCCCGACGACCACGCGGTCGTCCTCCTGCTTGGCCCACTCGTGGTCCTTCGTGTACCGCCGGTCCGTTCGGACATCATCGCTCGCCATGTGACTCTTCTTTCTCCCTTTACGTGATCCCGGGGCGCCTGCGCGGCTCCCCCGCGGGGCTCGAGCGCGGGTCAGGCCCGCTTGTAGAACGGGGTCTTGACCACCACCGCCTCGACCGAGCGACCCCGGCAGTCGACCTGGAAGGTGGTCCCGATCTTGGCCATCGAGGCCGGCAGGTACCCGAGCCCGATGTTCTTGCCGACGGTCGGCCCCGGGCTGCCGCTCGTGCAGACGCCGACCTTCTCGCCCGCGGCGTCGAGCAACGGGTAGCCGTGGCGCGCGATGCCGCGCCCCACCATCTCGAAGCCGACCAGCTTGCGCGAGGGCCCCTCGTCCTTGACGCGCTGGAGCGCGGCGCGCCCGATGAAGTCGCCCTTGTCGAGCTTCACCACCCAGCCGAGGCCCGCCTCGATCGGGTTCGTGGTCTCGTCGATGTCGTTGCCGTAGAGCGACAGGCGCGCCTCGAGGCGGAGCGTGTCGCGCGCGCCGAGGCCCGCCGCCTCGATGCCGAGCGGGCCGCCGAGCTCCATGAGCGCCCGCCACAGCCGCTGCGCGTCCGAGGGGGAGCAGAAGATCTCGATGCCGTCCTCGCCGGTGTAGCCGGTGCGGGCCACCGTGCAGCGGATGTTGGCGAGCGTCGCGTCGCGGAAGTGGAACGCCGGCAGATCGCGCAGCGCGGCGCCGTCGCCGCTCGCGAGCGCCACGATGTCGAGCGCCTTCGGCCCCTGGAGCGCCATCATCGCCGTGCGGTCCGAGGCGTCCTCGAAGCTGCAGTGGCCCTGCGCCGCGCTCCGGAAGTGGGCGGCGATCTTGTCGCGGTTCGAGGCGTTGCAGACGATGAGCCACTGGCGCGCGTCGATCCGGTAGACGAGGAGGTCGTCGAGGATCGTGCCGCCCTCGTTGCACGCGCAGGTGTAGAACGCGTGGCCGTCTTCCAGCTTCGAGGCGTCGTTCGTGATGAGGTAGTCGACCACCTGCCCGGCGTGGTCGCCGCTCAGGATCATCTCGCCCATGTGCGAGACGTCGAAGAGCCCGGCCGCCGTGCGCACCGCCCTGTGCTCCTCGGTGACGCCTTTGTACTGGACCGGCATCTCCCAGCCGGCGAACGGGACCATGCGCCCGCCGAGCTTGATGTGCTCATCATAGAGCGGGGTCCTTCGGAGGGGAGCGGAGGGGAGCGGCTTGGTCGACACGGGCGCGATCTACTTCGAATGGTCGAGGATGTCGACTGGCGCGGCGCCCTCTCGCGGCGCATGGTGTCGACGCGGCGCGGGTCGCGCAAGCGAGCGCACGCGCCGGCGTCGCGCTCACTCGAGGCGGGTGGGATCGAGCACCTTGCCGTCCGGCGTGAGCCCGTGGCGGCGCCAGCGCTCCTCGACGGACAGACCAGGCTCCGGCGGCGGACGGGTCTCGTCGCGGACGACCAGCTCCGAGACGTGCGCGCGCGAGACGACCTCGATCCGGACCTTGCGCTGCGGCGCGCTCTTCACGGTCGCCTGCGCGAAGATCGTCTTGCCCGGGCCGGTCTCGACGCGGCCCGCGAGGACGCGCGTCCGGACGTAGTTCGCCACCCGCTCGGCCGAGATTTCCCCCGTGGCGAAGACCGCATCGGAGAAGCGCGCGCTCACCCTCATGCGCCGCGGGATGGGGAGCCCGAACGCCTGCTCGACGCCCTCGGCGAGCTCGCCCGGCAGCACCTGATCGACGGGCGGCCTCGGCGCCGGGGCCGCGGTCGGCGCCGGCGGCGGCGGCGGCGCGTCCGCGTCGCCGCGGCACGAGAGCGCCGCGGGCGCGGCGCACGCGGCGCACGCGGCGAGCGCCGCGGCGCGCGACAGCCGGGCCCGCGTCATTCGACGATGCCCGCCCACGAGTCGATCCTGACCACGGTGCGCGGCGGCTGCAGCGTCCTCGTCGTGGTGCGCGCCTCGCCCCCCTGGGCGTCCTCCGCGCCCGCGGCGCCGGTGTGATAGACGAGCTGGTACTCGGGCGCGGTGGCTTGCCGGACGATGGTCTGCGCGCCGAAGTGCGGATCGGAGAACGACTCCACCTCCACGCACGTCGGCTTCTGCGTCACGGCCACGCCGAAGATGATCGAGCCCGGCGGCTCGTCCACGTGGTCGGGGAGATCGTCGCCGTCCTCGGGCGGCGCGTCCGGATCGGGCACGAGGCACCCGTTCGGGTACGCCGCCGGGGTCCCGTCCTCGCCGCGCAGGTAGTCGACGCCCCAGAGCGAGCCGAACCCGTCGGCGCACGCGTGGGCCCCGGGCGCCGTCGGCGTGAACGTCGCGAAGTACGCGCAGCCGTTGAAGAGGGAGATGGGCCCGGTCACGCGCTTGCCGTTCGTGAACGAGATGACCCAGTTCTCGCTGACGCGGAAGCTCCCGTTGTGCGGTCGCTCGGTCAGCGACCAGACGCGCGTGTTGATGTCGCCGCCCGCGGTGAACGTCTCCTGATCGCCCGTGGAGAACAGGATCACCCGGTTGCCCTGCGGGTCGAGGCTCACGACCGGCACCGTCTGGATCGGCTGGCCGCTCGTCGCGGTGTCGCCCGGGATCGAGTACGCGTCCCAGGCGAGATCCACCTCCCACTCGCCCGGCTTCGCCCCCGTCAGGTTGACGCGCCAGAGCGCCCCGTCGGCGTCGCCGACGTAGACGCGATCGGCCACCTGGCCGACCTGCGACGGGAACGGCACCGGGACGCCGCTGATGGGCGAGTCGAAGTCGACCACCTGGGTCCGCGACGCGAGCCCGCCCGGCGCCTCGGAGAGGTGGCCGCGGAACGTCTGGAGCACCTCGCCCGTGTCGAGCCGGACGATCGTCAGCGAGCGCGCCGGGCCGACGGGGCCGCCATCGCTGGCGTTGCCCCAGCACCGCACCTCGTCGCGGACATCGAGCGTGCCCGTCGGGGCGAAGAGCGGCGTCGTCGTGTTCTTCCGCGCGCACGTGCCGGGGCCGAGCCCGGCGGAGCCGCCGGCCAGGATGGCGACCGACACCTCCTTGATCTCGCCCTCGTCCTCGAGCTCCACCATCGCGATCGCCGGCGTCGGCGGCCTGTCGCCGAACAGCGGCGCGCCGCCGTCGTCCGTGGAGAGCTGCCAGAGGAACCGGGGGCTCCGCGGGTCGGTCACGTCGAGCGCGTAGTAGAAGCTGCCGTTCACGACGCCGCTGCTGGCGACCAGCACGGTGCGCCACGTCGCGCCGCCGCCCGTGCCCGCGGCCGCGGCCTGCTCGGCCGTGCGCTCGAAGATGACGTTCCTCACGACGGGCGCGCCGTCGAGCAGCAGCGACTGCTGGTTGAACGTCGGCAGGAGGCGGGGCAGGACGTGGGGCGGCAGGAAGGACCAGAGCTCGTTGTTCTGGACCCGGTCCACCTTGAGCGAGTCGGTCGGATCGGTCGTCGCGGCCACCTGGAAGGCGTGGAGCTGCCCGTCGGTCGTGGCCGTGTAGAGCACGAGCGGCCGGCTCGCCTGGGCCTCCGCGAAGAGCTGGTAGGACTCGTCGGGGATGAGGTCGCGCGGCGGCCCCACCACCACGGGGGTCGAGTGGTAGATGCTGCCGAGCTCGTTCCCGTCGCGCGACGGGAGGTTCGACGGCATCGACTCGCCGGTCTGCCACCGGACGATGCGCTCGGCGCAGATCTCGGGGGTGCTGGCCTGCAGCCCGCCCGCGCACTCGGAGCGCACGGCGAGGGTGGCGTTGTCGGCGACGTCGAGCGCGCGCCACGCCGAGGCGAGCTCGCTCGCGAGCACCGACGCCGTCGCGGGCGCGCCGCCGCCGGTCACCGTGCCGGTGTAGCTGCCGAGCCCGTCGTTCACGCCCGCGGGGCGGATGCTCCGCGTCGAGTGGATGTCTCCGCCGTCGAGCGCGCCGATCACGGTGAAGAACCTGCGCGGCCGCTCCAGATCGTTGGAGTTCACGTTGGCCGCGAAGTCGTCGCCCTTGCCGGGGTCGATGTCCTCGAGCTGCGTCTCCAGCGGACCGTTCCCCGGCTCGCTGCAGACGAAGCGCTTGCGCTCGAGGTTGCCGGTCCAGAGCGAGCCGTCCGGCGGCGGGTTGAACGACGCCGAGAACTGGTACGCGACCCCCTCGGCGGTGCTGCCGGTGGGGCCGGTCGCGGCCGCCGTGGCGAAGACGGGGAGGGTGCGGCTCGTCGAGTTCGCCGCGATGTGCGCGAAGATCTGCGACATCACCGCGGAGAGCTCGTTCGCGTCGTCCGGGAAGTAGCCGTGATCGGTCCCGCCCTCGACGGCGATGCGCGCGAGCGTGCAGCACGCCTTGGCCGCCCCGGTGGGGGCATCACAGCGCCCTCCGGGCAGGAAGTCGGACTGGGCGATCGTCGCGCAATCGAACCCCGCCTCGGTGGACAGGCCGAACCCGACCGCGTAGGTCCGGACGCGCAGGTTCGGGTTCGTGTGGCTGTTGAGCGCGTGCGCGATGGTGTGCGGCTCCTCGTAAGGACAGCCCGTCCCCTCCGGGCCCGGGCCCGCGGCCTGGGCGCAGCTCGGGCGCAGGTCGAGGTTCGGCTCGCCGTCGGAGATGAGCACGATCGAGCTCTTGCGGCAGCCGCCGCTGATGTACGGGTCGGCGCGAGGGCCGAGCGGCCGGCCGTTCCACTCCGACCCGTCGTCCAGCAGGTAACGGCGCGCGTCCTCCAGCATCCCGGCGATCGGCGTCGCGCCGTACGGCCGCATCGCGATGAGCGCCTGCTGGATGCGCTGGTTGGTGGCGCGAACGTCGGTGACCGGCGCGCTGTAGTCCGGGAAGGGGATGAGCGGCCCTTCCCAGAGCGGCGCGGCCGGGTTCCTGGCGCCGACCTCCACCTCCTGGGGCGCGCAGTCGGGCGGGTTGCCCTGCGCCGGATAGCCGCCGGTCTGGAAGTCGGGGAAATAGCTCCACATGCCCTCCACGCCGTCCGCGGGGTTGGGCGCGCCGCCGAGCCACCCGGTGCTCGCGTCGGGGAGCGTGTCGAACGTCATGAGCGAGAACCGGATCCGGTCCTCGTAGATGTCGAGCAGGCCGGATGTAGCCGGCCACGCGCAGCTCTGGGTCCGGTCGTTGTAGAGGTGGAAGCTCACCTGATCGTGGGTCGCCCCGGGGCCCGCCGTGCAGCCGTTGGAGAGCAGGCGATGAAACGGGATATGATAGTTGCTGTCGTAGGGATCCACCGTCCCGAGGCGGAACTCCTCGATGAACTCGCTGCTCGTGCGGGGCTGCGCGTAACAGGAGAAGTTCTCGATGGGGCCGGTGAGCGACTCGACGAGCTTCGCCCAGCGGCTCTTCCGGTCCTCGGAGGCGGGGGGAGAGAGCGGGTTGCAGTCCGGCTCCTGGCCAGAGACCGTCCTCTCCATCGAGCCCGACGTGTCGACGAGCAGGAGGACGTTGGGCAGCGGCGGCTCCACGTCCATCGCCTGCGCGCGGGCGCGCGCGGCGAGGAGGCCGATCGTCGTCGCGGAGCCCGTCATGACAAGTACCTTCGTCAAGCTTCGCATCGTGTGCTCCGGGGTCATCGGGCCGTACAGGGCAAGGTGACATAGGCGCTCAGGGACGCCTGGCTGCCGGCCCTGGCGATGGTCAGCTCCTGCGAGCCCATCGCGTCGAGCGCCTTCGGCCAGAGGAGGCCGCGCGCGTTCAGGGTGACCGTGCAGTACTTGATCGTGGGGCCGCCGTCGGGGCTCTCCGGCATGCCCGGGGGGCTCGTCATCGCGTTGGTCTTGTCGGCCAGCTCGACCCTGAAGCTCCAGCCGATGTCCGCGTGCCCGAGGCTCCCCGGCGCGGCCGGCGTGCTGGCGTCGCCTGGAGCGGGCGGATCGAGGAGGTCCTCCGTCGCCTTGTGGTCGAGCGTCTGCGGGAGGAACGAGAAGCAGTAGGGCGTGCTGTCGAGCGACGGGGTCGAGCACTGCGGGGGGGAGCCGGCGAGCCTCGAGTGGAAGACCGCGGCGTCGACCTCGTTCAGGCTCCCGGCCCGCTCGAGCTCGGCGAGCGCCAGCGAGAGCGCGTATTCCGTGAGGTACTGCGTCTGCGTCATCTGCCGCTCATGGCCGCTGGCGACGGTCGACAGCGTGGCGGCCCGCGCCGCGAAGAGGCCGATCGCGGTGAGCATCGTGATGACCAGCACGACGACGAACACCGCGGCGCCGCGCTCGCCGGCGCGCCTGTGGGACCGGGCGATCCTTGCGTTCACCATGGGACGTAAGCCTGGTTGGGGAGCGCGACGTCGGCGTAGAGCGTGCGCATTCGAGCGTACACGGGCGGGGAGCCGGCCGGGGGCGTGTTGTCGAGGGTGCTGACGCCATCGACGACGCCGGGGATCAGGAACCGGTACCTGCGGCCGTCGGGGCCCGTGACGGGGCCCGCGGGATCGTCGGCGTCGAACGGGAGGTTGACGTCGCGATCGGGCGCCCGGGTGCGGGTCGAGAGCCGGACCTGGACGGCCCGGATGCGCTCCGGCACCGCGCCTGCCGTGGTGTTGTCGCCGGCGCGATCGTACACCGCCGCGTTGTTGGTCGCGGTGATCGGATATCGCGTGAGCTGCGGGTTGGTCACGCCGGGGAGGCCGCTCTCCTCCGCGGTGACGATCCCGAACTTGAGATCCACGGCGTACTCGGCCACGAGCTCGAGCGTCGCCGGGATCTCGCCGCCGTTCTCGTCGAGCTCGACCCGCACGAGCTCGGTGCGGCCGCTGTCGCCGGTCATGCGTTCGACGTCGGCCGCTGCCGCCGGATCCCCCGGGTAGGCGGGCCCCACGAGGGCGCCGTAGCTCGCGTGGCCGATCAGGCTCCGGATGTCGTAGCGGACGCGCGAGACCGGGTTGGCGAACCCGCCGGTGCCGTTGAATCCGGTGGTCACGCCGCAGTCCCCGAACGCCTGGAGCTGCGGCAGCCCGTACGTGGCCATCAGCGTGACCTGGATGGTGTTGACCGGGTCGCCGGCCACGGTGGTGCCCTGGATGACCCCGTACATGTACTTGCTCTGCCCGAGGATCTTGAGGCGCAGGAAGCGGTTCGGCCGGAAGATGTCGTTGAGGCTCGCCCCGCCGCCGTTCGCGCGGGCGAGCGTGCGCTGGACGGCCCCGCTGAACGGATCGATGTTGACGACGCAGCCGCCGGCCGTGCAGTTGATGGAGTTGAAATAGAACTGCTCGGTGGTGTTGAAGCTGCCCCCGATGATGAGGGCGTCGGGCGAGAGGCCGTTGGCCGTGAGCTGGTCGACGCCGGAGCCGCCCATCGACCCGTCTTGCACGATGGTGACGCCCGCGAGGCGCTTCAGCCCCTCGGGCCAGGTGTCGATGTCCCCGCAGAGGAACGGGTCTCTCTGGACGTTCGGGGACGACTGGTGGGCGGCGCGCTGCAGGTCCGCGACGATCCGGTTCAGCCCGAGCGTCGCGGCGAGGTGCGAGGCGGAGGCCCGCGCCTCGTTCTGGAAGAAGCGGGTCGCGTTCTTCGAGAGCAGGAAGGCCGCCATGGACACGGTGAGCCCGGCGGCCATGGCGACGAGCAGCTCCACGAGCGTGAAGCCTCGCTCTCGTGAGGCGCGCGTTCGGGCGGACAGGGGGCGACAGCGGACCATATCAGTACTGGCTCGTGTTCCGGAGGACGCTCGTTGTCAGGTGGACCGCGCCGTAGCGGCCCGGGTTCGCGTCGACGTCGAGCGGGTCGGTCGCGCAGTCCATCGGATCGCCGCCCCGCTCCCAGACCACGCGGATCTCGGCCCGCAGGAGGTTCGGCCAGAGCGTCGCGCCCGCCTGATCGGTGAACCGGCGAAAGCGGAGGTGCGTGCAGAACGCGGTCTGCGAGGGGTCGCCCTCGTAGATGTCGGCCCCCATCAGGTCCGCGTCCGGCATCCCGAACCCGACGATCGGCGTCGGCGTCACCCTGGCCGGGTACGGCGCCGCCGCGCTGAGCGCGATCCAGTCGGTGTTGGCGATATCCGACGCGCCGCCGGGGTCGTTCCACTGGAGCGCGTCCGCGCGCAGCCGCTCGGCCCAGGTCATCGCGATGGCGTTGGCGAGCGCGAGGTTGCGGGCGTTGATGTTGCTGAGGAGCGTCGCCTTCTGGAGCGCGACCACGCCGGTGGCGCCGATCGCGAGCACGCCGAGCGCCGCCATGACCTCGATGAGCGTGTAGCCGCGCCCCGCCGCGCGCGCCGCGCGCCTCGCGCTCACAGGGTCAACCTCGCGACGCCGTTCGGCGGGACGAAGACCGTGCGCAGGAGGCCGGTCCGGCTGTTGGTGACGTTCACCCGGACCGCGCCGACCAGCGGCGTGAAGGCGCCGCCGGCGTTGTAGCGGACGAACGTCCGGCCCCGCGGCGTGAAGCAGACGTCGGCGAACGTCTGCGCGGCGTCGGAGGTATCGAGCAGCTCCACGGTGGCCAGCTCGACCCCCGAGGTGTCGAGCGTCGAGACCAGATCGGTCAGGGTCGGGTCCGCCCAGTTCGCGATGTTGAGGCAGCTCGGCGCGATCAGCGGCCCGCCGACATCCTGGACACGGGCGTCCCGCACCTCGAACACCCCGGGGTCAGCCGTCCACCGCACGAGGACCGCCGTCCCGCGCCCGATGGCCCGGTGGCGCGCGAGCCGGTAGACGCCGCTGATCTCCATGGCGGCGCGGTTCACGCGGCGGTCGCGCATCGCCTGGACGAAGCTCGGCGACGCCGTGGCCGCGAAGATGCCGATCAGGATGACCACCGTGAGCAGCTCCGGGAGCGTGAAGCCGCGCGCGTCGCGGCGGCGTCGGCCGCGCTCCCCCGGAGAGACCGCGCGCGCGCGGTCGGGATCACGGGGCGAGGGGCGCGAACAGGGAGAGGGACGCACTGGAATGCCCTCAAAGGCAAACCGCATGCCCTTGATGATTCCCGCCAAGCTTTTGATTTGCATGATGAATCCGCTCAAAGCGCCCCGCGGCGGGCGCTAACGATTGCGGCGCTATGAAAAAAGGTGCAAGGCGAACGGGCCATGCGATTTCCGCCGGAAAGGTGTTCATCGAGAGGTCCGTCATCTGCCCACATCGCGCGCGCGGCGTGCCGGGCGAGCCGCGCCGCGCGCGGGCGCCTCGCGCGGCTCGTCGGCGCCGGCGTGCTCGCGGCCGCGCTGTCGGCGGGCTGCAGCAAGAAGGAGGAGCGCCAGGGCGCGCCGCCGCCGCCTGCGCCGGCCGCCAGGCCCGACGCCTGCGCGGACGGCGGGGGGACCCTCAACGACGCGGCGAGCGCGCCGTTCTTCCCGCGCACCACGGGGGGGTTCTGCCTCGACCCGAACGGCGCGGCGAAGGCGTTCGGCGAGTCGGCGCCCCTGCCGCTCGACAGCATCTGCGACATGTTCGACGGGGAGTGCGAGATCTACAAGGGATTCGGCGTGCGGCGGGTGGTCGAGGCGCGGTACGTGAGCGGCGCCGGCGGCACCGCGACGGTCGACGTGCACCTCTCGAAGTTCGGGTCCACGGAGGGCGCGTACGGGATGTTCACGAAGCGCACCGTGGGCGACGGCGACCCCGCCGACGAGGCCACGCCCCGGCCCATCGAGGGCGGCGGCGCGGCCGCGATGGGGATCGGGAACGCGTACCTCTGGCGCGGGCAGTACCTCGCCGAGATCACGTACAACGACGAGGCGCTGGCCGAGGCGACGCTCAAGGCGGCGAGCGAGAAGGTGCTGCCCGGGCTCGTGAAGGAGATGGGCGAGAAGCTGCCCGGCGAGCCGTCGCTGCCCCCTGCGGCGCTCGCGCTGCCCGGGGACAGCAGGATCCCGCTCGGGATCCGGTACGAGACCCGCGACGTGCTCGGCGTCGACGGCGCGGGGCCCGGCGCGTTCGGCTACTACAAGGAGGGCGACAAGCGCTACCGGGTGCTCGCCGTCGTGCGCGACGACGTCGACCAGGCCAAGGACGTGCTGTCGACCCTGGCGAAGCAGCCGGGCGCGGTCCGGGAGAAGGGCATCGGCGGCGGCGCGGTGCGCCTGATGCACAAGGAGGGCGAGGGGCCCGCCACCGAGTGGCTCTTCGCCCGCGCGGACAAGGCCGTTTACGGCGTCGGGGACGAGTCCCGCGTGCTCCGCAACGGCATGACGGCCGACGAGCACGCCAAGGTGACGCTGGAGAAGGACGCGAAGGCGGCGCGCCTCAAGAAGCTCGTGGCGGCCCGCTGACGGGTCAGGCTCCGCGGCGCGGGGGTGGCGCGCCGCGGAGCCCCGCGCGCTCACTGCGTGCGGAGGATGACGTGGTAGCCGAACGCGGTCTCGACGAGGTCGCTCACCTCGCCGACCTTGATCTTCTCGAGGCCCGCCTGGAACTCCGGCACCATCGCCCCCTTCGGGAACCTGCCGAGGTCGCCGCCGCGCCGGTCCGCGCCCGGCTCGTCCGAGTACTCCTTCACGAGCTCGGCGAACTTGCTCGGGTCGGCCTTCGCCTTCTTCATGGCCTCGGTCGCGCGGGCCTTGGCCTCGTCCTTGGTGCGCTCGATGCCCGGGGGCGCGCGGCGGCTCCCCTTGTACATGACGAGCAGGTGCTTCGCGCCGAACATCTCCCGCGGCGGCTGGGCGGTCCGCGCTGGGCGCGGCTGCGGCTTCGGCTCCGGAGGCGCGGGCGAGGGCGGCGCGGCCGCGTGCGCCGCCTCGGGCTCGGGCGCGACCGGGGCCGCCAGGCGCGCGAGCGGCGTCTTGTTGAACATGCCGAAGAAACCGAGCAGGCCGATCAGCACGAGCGCGCCGAGCACCGCGTGCGGCGCCCACCAGGACGGATCCTCCGGCTCGGCGCCGTCGTCCTCCGCCTCCTCGTCGTCGTCGTCGTCCGCGTGCGCGCGGCCGCGGGCCGCGGTGGTCTTGTCCTCCTCCCCGTCGCCGCTGCCGTCGGTCGAGTCGTCGTCCTCGAGGTCGTCCTCGTCCCTGGCCTTGTCGTGCTCGCTCGTCTTGCTCATATCGCTTCCTTGCGGCCTTACCACGCGACCGCGGCGGCCGTCAGCCGATCTCCGCCCAGGCGCTCGTGAGCACGGGATCGGGGCGCTCCTTGACGGAGGTGACCACCGCGATCCTGCCGCCCTCGAGCGCGTACCCCTTCGTGATGAGGGTGTCGCCGGGCCACACCGGCTTGCGGAACTGCGCGCCGTAGGCCCGCAGCCGGCTCGCGTCGCCGCCCGCCGCCTTCCGGATGATCGCCCGCGCGGCGAAGCCGAACGTGCAGAGGCCGTGCAGGATGGGCCCCTGCGAGAAGCCCGCCTTCGCCGCGACCTCCGGGTCGGCGTGCAGCGGGTTCTCGTCGCCCGAGAGCCGGTAGAGCAGCGCCTGCTCCGGCGACGTCGCCTCCTCGACCACCCAGTCGGGCTCGCGGTCCTTCGGCACCGGGGCCGGGGTCTCGGTCTGCGGCGGGCGAGGCCCGCCGAACCCGCCGACGCCGCGCACGATGATCGACCACACCGTGTCGAAGATCGGCGCGTCGTCGAGCGTCGTCTTCGTCTCGACGAGCACCTGCGCGAACTTCTTGAGATCGTAGATGCCCGCCACGGTGGCGCGCGTGGTGAGCGTGCCGCCGCTCGTCGGGAGCGGGCGGTGGACCCGGAGCGTCTGCCCCCCGTGCACGATCAGCGGCAGCTCCGCGCCGACCGCCTCGAGCGCCTCGAACACCGCGCCCTGGGACGGGATGACGCCGAACGTGGGGTAGACCTTCATGCCGCCCGGCGCGCCCTCGTAGACGTATTCGAGCTCCTCGCGCCGGGCGCCGATGCCGAGCGCGTAGGTGGCGAGGGTCTTCCAGGTGTAGGTGAACGCGCTGGGCTTGGTCGTGTGGCCGACCATCGACGAATTCAGCGGCATTTTCGCTCCTCGAAGGTGGAAACCGGCGAGAAGGCGTACAGACCCGGCGATGTCGCGTCAACTGCCGCCCGCGCGGCCACCTCCCGCGCGTGGGCCACCGGGGAGGTGAGCCGCAGGCGCGGCCGGAGCATCTGGCGGCCACCTCCCGCGCGTCGGCCACCGGCCGCCGGCGCGGAGCGCCGCGGCGTCAGAGCGCGACGTAGTAGGCGATGCGCAGGCCGATGTTGAACATGTCGACCCGGTCCGAGAGCGAGGCGCGGTCGCCGGTCGGCGAGACCTTGCGCTCGCTCGGGAGGAACCAGCTCGAGTAGCGGAGGTGGCTGCCCAGGCTCCAGTTCGGGGCGAAGGTCCACTCGCCGCCGATCGTGAGCCCCGCGGCGACGCCCTCGGTGCCGATGGTCGCCGCCCTGGGCCCGACGTACGCCGTGTCCGAGTACGGGTTGCGATCGGCCTCGACCGACCAGGAGTCGTTGACGACGACGCCGCCGAGCGTCGCGCCCGCCCACCACTCCCAGGAGCGGCTCCGGAGGAAGTAGTAGCGGAACAGCCCCTCGACCATGAAGTAGCTGCGCTCGTGATCGCGCTCGAGCTCGGGCGCGCCGCGCGCGGCGTCCGTGCTCAGCGACGCCGCCCAGAAGATGCCCGCGCCGAAGCCGATGTAGCGCCAGCGGTAGATGTTGTGGATGCCGACGGAGATGCTCGTCTCGCCCTGCTCGCAGTCCCGCGGCGCGACGGAGATGGGGCAGACGTCGGCGCCGGGGAGCGCCATCACCCCGCCGCTCACCTCGACCATGGTGTACGGGCGATCCTGCTCGCGCGCGGCCGCGGCCCGGCGGGCGGCCCGGCTCTCGTCGGCCCGACCGGGCGCGGCGAGCAGGAGCAGGGCGAGCGCCGCGCCGCCGGCGACGCCGCGGATCGCCCGGGCCCTCGCGCCGCGGGGCGCGCGGACGTTCGCGCCGCGGGGCGCGCGGACGCCCGCGCCGCGGGGCGCTCGGGCCCCCGCGAGGCGCGGTGGTCCGGCGCTGTCGCTCTCCCCGGCGCGGACGTTGGAGCGCGTTCGCGAGGCTGGGTGCCGGTCGCCGGGGTTCACCTTCGGTCGATTATAGCCAGGGACCCGCCGCCGGGGGGAGCGGCGCGACAGCGTCCGTGGGCAGCGGCGGCGGCGGCGGGGGCAGCACCGGCGAGGGCGCCGTGGCTGGCGAGGGCGCCGTGGCTGGCGAGGGCGCTGGCGGCGAGGGGGCGCTCGTCCCTCCGGGCGGGCGCCCGGCCGAGGTGGGGACCGGCGGCGGGGTCGGCGCGCCCGGCGACGCCGGCTGGGCGGCGGGCGCCCCCCGTCTCCCGGCCGGCGCGGCCTGGCGCGGTGGCGGCCTGCGATCGGGCCCCGTTCCGGGGCGCCCGGAGCCCTGCGGCGCGATCGCCGGGGGCAGCGCGCCGGCGCCCTCCTGGCCGCCGGAGAGCTCGGCGACGAGGTGCTGGGCGGTGGTGAGCTCCGGCTGCAGCTCGAGCGCGAGCTTCGCGAGGTGGATGGCCCCGGCCCTGTCGCCCGCGTACTTCCGCCCGAGGGCGTCGGCGACGATGCGCTCGGCCGACTCGCGGCGGAGGTCGGCGAGCCGCGCGTCCCTCGGCCATCGCGCGAGCGCCTGCGCGACGATCTCCTTGACGTTCTCGCCGGGCGGGGTGTCCCACGCGTGCCTGCCCATGCAGTCGCGCGCGCGCTCGATGTGCCGCTCCAGCGAGTCGCTCGCGGCCGACTCCCCGAAGGCGCCGAGGTGCCGGCCGCCGAGGAACACGACGAGCGCCGCGGCGCCGGCGAGCGCGAGGACGGCGGTCGCGCGGGCGATCACCGCGCGGCGAGGGCGCGGCCGCGCCGCGGACGCGACGCCCTGCATGGTCGACGGCGCGGCCGCGGCGTCGTGCGTCGGGTCGCCGCCGCGCCCGAGCGCCGCCCGCGCGGGCTCCGCCGGGGCGCCCCCGTGGCGCGCCGCGCTCCACGAGGCGCGCACCTCCGCGGCGAGGTCGTCGCCCGGGTCGACGAGCGTCGGCGACGGGGGGAGCGCGTCGTGGGAAGGCCGATCGACCAGGGTCGCGGCGGGGCGCAGGGGCGGCCACGCGGGCGCCGCGCCCCCCGGCCACGCGGGCGCCGCGCCCCCCGAGGAGGCGCGCTCCGCCGCGCCGCTCGCCCCCGAGGACAGCGCCGCGGCGTGCCCGCTCGCGGGGTCCCCGCAAGGCTCGGTGCCGGCCTCCGGGAGGCGCGGGTCGAGGTCGCGCATGCGGGCGCTCTCCAGCGTGGGCGCGGCGACGCCGCCGATCTGCGAGGCCAGGGCGGGGGACAGGTCGAGCGACCGGGTGCGCGACTTGGAGGCCAGCTTCATGACCGCGCTCGGGCGCAGGAGCCCGGACTGGGCCGCGATCTCGTCGGGATCGAGGCCGCTCGCGCGCACGGCGAGGGCGAGGTCGCGGCCGAGGGCGCGCGCGTCCGGGGCCCGCTCGGCGGGCTCCTTCGCGAGGTTCTGCATCACGACCTCCGCGATGGGCGCGGGCACGTAGTTCGCCCGCGCGATGCTGCGCAGGTCGGCCGGCGGGGCGTGGGTGTGCTGGACGAGCAGCGCGACGGGCGAGTCCCCCTCGAAGGGCGCGCGGCCCGCGAGGCACTGGTAGAGCATCGTCGCGATGGAGTAGACGTCGGCGGGCGGGCCGACCGGCTTCCCCTCGGCGCCCTCGGGCGAGATGTACTTGGCGGTGCCGAAGATGAGCCCGGCCTGGGTGGCCGTCGCCCTGTCGGCCCAGTCGAGGCGGGCGATGCCGAAGTCGAGCACCTTCACGTAATCCGGGTCCTCGCCGCGGCGGACGAGCATGATGTTCTCGGGCTTGAGGTCCCGGTGGACGATGCCCTGCGCGTGCGCCTCGCCGACCGCGTCGCACACCTGGAGGATGACGTGGAGCGCCCTCGGGAGCGGGAGCGCCTCGCTCTCGCCCCCCGCCCCGGCCGCGGCGAGCGCGGAGAGCAGCGAGATGCCGTCGAGGTGCTCCATCACGAGGTAGAGCTCACCGCCGATCCGGGGGTCGACCGTGGCGGGGACGCTCCCGGTCATGAGCACCTGGACGACGTTCGGGTGGACGAGCCGGCTCGCGATCCTGGCCTCGCGGTGGAAGCGGCTCACGAGCTCGGGGTTGGTGCTGAGCTCGCGGTGGAGGATCTTCACGGCCACGTCGCGCTCGATCCCCGCCTGGAACGCGCGGTAGACGCGGCCCATGGAGCCGATGCCGATGAGGTGGCGGACGTGGATCTGGCCGCCGAGCAGGAGGCCCAGGTAGGGATCGCCCGCGTCGGCGCCGAAGGCCGGGCCCCTGCGCGAGCTCGCGAGCGGGGTGCCGTCGCGCGGGCAAAAGAGCACGTCGGCGTCGTAGCGCTCGCCGCACGAGGGGCAGCTCTTCGCGGGGGGCGGCTTCATCGACAGCGCCGAGTCTAGCACCGCTCCCGCGGGAAATTCTCGGGCGGGGCGGCGTTCCGGCGCGGCGCGTCGCCGGGGAGATGGCTGGAACGTGGACCGATCGGCGCCTTGCGATTACGGTCGCGGCGTGAGCGGTTCGAAGGCGGGCGCAGCGAGGGCGCGCGGCGGCAAGGGGCGTGGTGGCGCGGGCGCCGCCCCTCGGCCCGCGGCCCCTGCCGCCCGCGAGGCCGCGGCGACGCCGGCCCCGGGCGTGGCCGAGGAGGCGGGGCCCCGCGAGGGCGAGTACGTCGTCCAGCTCCCGACGTTCGAGGGGCCGCTCGATCTCCTGCTGCACCTGATCCAGCAGCACGAGCTCGATATCCTCGACATCCCCGTGAGCTTCGTCACGGAGAAGTACCTCGAGTACCTGAGGATCATGCGCTCGCTCTCGATCGACCTCGCGAGCGAGTACCTCGTGATGGCGGCGACGCTGGCGCACATCAAGTCGAAGATGCTGCTGCCCAGCGTGCCGGCGGGGCAGGACGACGACGGGATGCCGGGCGAGGAGGAGGATCCGCGGGCGGAGCTCGTCCGGCGCCTCCTGGAGTACCAGAAGTACAAGGTCGCCGCGGCCGAGCTGGGCGAGCGCGGCACGCTGGGGCGCGACGTGTTCACGCGCGGCATGAGCGAGGCCGAGGTGCCCAAGGGGCCGGCGCCGTTCGCGCCGACGAGCATCTTCGGCCTGCTGGACGCCTTCGAGCGGGTGCTGAAGCGGACGAACGTCCAGATCGATCACGAGGTCGTGTTCGACCGCATCAGCATCACGGATCGCATCGTGGAGCTCACGGAGAAGCTCTCGGCGCGGCGGGCGATGCGCTTCGAGGATCTGCTGCTCGACAGCGTCTCGAAGGGGGGCGTCATCCCTCGCTTCGAGGTCGTCATCACGTTCCTGGCGGTGCTCGAGATGTGCAAGCTGAAGCTCATCCGGGTCCACCAGACGGACCCGCTGGCGCCGATCCACATCGAGCTCGCGGTGGCCGACGGGGCGGCGCCGGCGGCGCCGGAGCTGCAGGACGGAGCGGGGGCGGCGGAGGCGCAGCCGGTCGAGGCGACGCCGGGCGAGGCGCGCGGGGCGCCGCCTGCCGGGGAGCCTCTCGAGGCCGAGGTGGGTGACGGTGGTCCGGCGGGAGCCGAGGCCGCCGAGGTGGGGCCCGTCGAGGCGGAGCTCATCGAGACCGAGCTCGCCGGAGCGGAGCCTGTCGAGGCGGACCCTGTCGAGGAGGAGCCCGTCGAGGCGGGGCTTGCCGGGGCGGAGCTTGCCGGGGCGGAGTCTGTGGAGATCGAGTCGGTCGACCTCGCGGAGGTAGTGAGCGCCGCCCCGGCCGAGACCGGGGATGAGGCAGCGACGGAAGAACCGGCTGAGAGCGCCGTGCTGGAGCAGGAGAGCGTCGCGCGGGGCGAGTCAGCAGCGGAAGGCGAGGTCGCGACGGAAACGGAGGCGGGCACCGCGCTGGAGGGCGCAAGTCGCGACGTGGCCACGCGCATGAGCGACGTGACGCTGGAAGCAGCGGCGACGCCGTCTGCGGGCGTGGACGAAGTGGACGCAGGGAGTGGCCGTGACGGTGGCTGATGCCGCGACGAAGCGACGACGCGTGGCAAGATCGACAGGGCAGAGCGCGTCAGCGCAGCTGAGGGCGGCGGCGCACGCGTGGCTGGGTGGGGCGAAGCGGCCACGCGCGCCGAAGAAGGAGCCGCGCGCGCCGAGGGGCGCGGGGCAGGGCGCGCGCGCGAAGGCCGGGCCGAGCGCGTCAGCGCGGCTGAGGGCGGCGGCGCACGCGTGGCTGGGCGGGGCGAAGCAGCCGCGCGCGCCGAAGAAGGAGCCGCGCGCGCCGAGGGGCGCGGGACAGGGCGCGCGAGCGAAGGCCGGGCCGAGCGCGTCAGCGCGGCTGAGGGCGGCGGCGCACGCGTGGCTGGGCGGGGCGAAGCGGCCGCGCGCGCCGAAGAAGGAGCCGCGCGCGCCGAGGGGCGCGGGGCAGGGCGCGCGCGCGAAGGCGGGGCAGAGCACGCCGGTGCGGCTGAGGGCTGCGGCGCACGCGTGGCTGGGCGGGGCGAAGCGGCCGCGCGCGCCGAAGAAGGAGCCGCGCGCCCCGAAGGGAGCACGGCAGGATCCGGCCGTTCGCCTCCGCGCCGCCGCGTGGGCCCAGCTCGGTCACCCGTCGCGGCGGTCCGCGATCCCTGCCCGGAGCGCAGCGGCGTCCGCGCAGGCGCCGGGGCTCTCCGCGGTCGTGCGCAAGCACCTGAAGGGCGTCCTGGAGGCGCTCATCTTCGCCTCGGAGCGACCGATGCCGGCGCGCGAGCTCGCGCGCGCGTCGAACGCGGAGCACCGCGTCGTCCGGGAGCTGCTCGCCGAGCTCGTCGCCGAGTACGACGGGCGGGGGTTCCGGCTCGACGAGGTCGCCGGAGGGTTTGTCTTTCGAACGAGCCCTGCGTTCGCGCCCTTCGTCCGCGAGGTGACCGATCAGAAGCCCGTGAAGATGTCCCGCGCCCAGACCGAGACGCTGGCGATCGTGGCGTACCGGCAGCCGATCACGCGGCCCGAGATCGACGAGGTGCGCGGCGTCGACTCCGGCGCGGCGCTCAAGTCGCTCCTGGAGCGTGATCTGGTGAGGATCCTGGGCAAGAAGGACGAGCCTGGGCGCCCGATGCTCTATGGCACGACCGCTCAGTTCCTCGAGTTCTTCGGCCTGAAGGCGCTCAGCGAGCTGCCGACCTTGCGGGAGTTCACCGAGCTCACCGAGGAGTCGCGCCGCGCCTACGAGCGCGAGCTCGGCGAAGAGCCGCCGGAGGGGCTCGCCGGGACGGCTGGACAGGAGAGCTTCGCAGGCGCGGAGGGATCCATCCGGACGAACGTCGCGAGCCCCGAGGAAGGCATCGTCCCGGACGAGGTCGTCGCGCCCGCGGAGGGCGAGGTTACAACCGGCGCAACAGCAGAAGCAGACGAAGCGCGCGAGGCGGAACCGACGGGCGAGGCGGAGGCCAGGCCCATCGAGGCTGGCGAGAACAGCGCGGTCCAGGACGACAGGGATATCGAGTCGGACGAAGTGCTCGAGGACAGCCAGGAGGACAAGGCCGAAGAGGACGAGGACGACGAAGACGACGACGACGAAGACGAGGACGACGAAGGCGACGAAGACGAGGACGACGAAGACGAGGACGACGAAGACGAGGACGACGAAGACGAGGACGACGAAGACGAGGACGACGACGAGGACTGAAGCCTCCAGTCCCGCTGCCCTTCGCGTGCGCGGGTCCGTCGCTCAGCGGCCGAGCCGCTGGTCACGGAGACGGCGCGTCCGTCGGCTCCGGATACGTCTCCGCCAGCTTCAGCGCAGCGCTCCTCAGCTCGGGGTGGGCGAGGAGCTTCCGGAAGAGCCGCCAGAGCTCGGGATCGGCGAGCAGCTGGAGCGGCGACGAGGCCGCCGCTTTCTTCTTCTTGCGGGGGATCGCCTCCGGTCCCTTGCGCCGCAGCTCGGCCATCATCCCGACGAAGCGCTTCGTGGGAAACAGGTCGCCATGCTCCCACGCGAGCACGGTCTCCTGCTCGATGCCGAGCGCGCCAGCGAGCTCGCGGGCGGTACAGCCGAGCTCCTGCCGGAGCTTCTTGATGTCCTCGGGGGTCATGCGGGGCGAGGGTAGCGGCCTCGACGAAAAAAGCGACGGGGCGGAGCAACCGGCAGCGAGCTGCCGCCGAACACCGCGTCATGACCCATCATCCCCTCGCTCGCTCCTCGTGCTCCGCGCGCGCCCTCGGCGCCCTGCCGCTCGCGCTCGCGCCGCTCGTCGCCGCCCCCCTTGCCTGCGCGCCGGACCTCGTCGCTCCCCCGTGCCTCGACCGGGCAGACGACGAGGAGGGCGACGCCGCAGGCGACGCGAACGCGGGCAGCCTGCTCCAGATCGAGCCGGCTGCGCCGCCGGACGCAGCGCCGCCGGTGCTGCGGCTCCGGGTGCGCCTCCCGGGCGCCTCGGCCGAGGCGATCGACCTCGATCGCGTGTTCGTCTTCCACGGGAAGATCGGCGCGGTGCACCTCCGGCAGATCGAGCAGGACGATCTGTCGAAGGCGCTCTCGGAGCGCGTCGTCCCCTCGATCGCCTGGCTGGACGAGCCCTCCCCGGGCGATCTCTGGATGACGGTGGCGCCGCTGGCCCCGCTGAACCCCGGGGAGGCCTACGCCGTGGCCAGCGGCAGCCCCGTCTTCTCGCACCCCATCCAGATCGCCAGCGAGGGCGCGCCGCCCGTCGTCCCGAGGCTCTGGCCGCCCATCGACGCCGGCGCGACCCTCGCCCTGGGCGTGTGGTGCGGCGATGCGCCCCTCCCGGAGATGGCGGCCGCTGCGACGCTCGCGCCGGGCGGACCGGCCGGCGCGCTCCGCCGCGGCGCGGTCGACGGCATCGGCGCGCGCTGCCTGCGCTTCGAGGCGGAGCCGGCGCCCGCGCCGGACGGAGCGAACGGCGCGCGCCTCGTGGGACCGCCCGCCGCGTTCGCGGGAGAGCCGGCGGTCGTGAGCCTCGACCCGCGGCCGTTCGCGCTCGAGTCAGAGCCGCTTCGGGCCCCCGCGGTCGCCTGCGAGCCGGACGAGGTGCCCCTGGGGCCGGGCTGCGCGCGGGTCGCGGACGACCGGATCCAGGTCCGTTCGGCGGACGCGCCGCTGCTCTGGGCGATCGCGGGGGAGGGGCTCGATGAGGTCCTCGTGGTGCCGCCGGGGGAGCCGTTCGTCCTCGCGCCCCTGCCGCCCCTCGCGCCGGTCGCGCTCTCCGTCGCCACCATCGACAACGCGGGACGCGTGGAGCGCCAGCCGTTCTCAGCCATGACGCGCGCGCCCATGTCTCACGTGATCATCAACGAGGTGCTGGCGAACCCGATAGGGGCCGAGCCAGCTCAGGAGTGGGTCGAGCTCTACAACGATGGTGATGTCTCCGCGGACCTTACAGGGTATGTACTCGTCGATGTGGGAGGAGAGACGGAACTGCCGTCCATTTCCCTGGAGCCGGGAGCGTACGCGCTGGTCGTCAGCGAGGGGTATGAGCCCAACGATGAGCTCGATCCGCCGCCGTCACCCGAAGCGCTGCTGGCTCGCGTGCCAAGACTTGGCAACCATGGGCTGTCGAACACGGGAGAACCGCTCAAATTAAAGGATGGAGGAGGTGTGGTCGTGTCGAGGTCGCCCGCTTTGCCCGAGCCCAAAGCGGGGATGAGCCTGGCCCGCGTGGGGCCACGGGCTCCCGACGGCTCAGCTGGCGCTTTCGTGACCAGCTGGCCGACACCCGGCCGCGAGAACATAATCAACCAGGAGATCCCCTGAAGGATCGGGAGTTTGCCTCCGCGCGGGGCGTTTCCTCTCAGGGGCTGAGAAAATTCGAGCAAAGCGGGTGACGGACCCGTCCGTGAGAGCTAGGTTTCAATCGAGTAAAGAGACGGGTGGGGGGGGCCGCCACCTGAGGAGACGCTGCCGCGCTGTGAACGCGAGCTGTGCGGCGGGTGCCTTTCGCGTGGAGTTCGGCGATGGCTGGTGTTCGTGAAAAGCTGTTGACGGCGTCGGACCTCGCAGCCTTGTGCGAGGTCGATTTGAAGACAATCCACAACTGGGTAGATCGAGGGAGAATCGCCCATTTTCGTACGCCAGGGAGACATTTGCGCTTCAAGGCGGCGGACGTGGCCGAGTTCCTCCGTGCATGGGGCTACTCGGTGCCCCGGGAGCTCGCCAAGGCGACCTCCAAGTCGATGATGGCCATCGGCACCAAGGACACGATGGCCCACGTGGCGCGGGCCCTCGGGGAAGGCGTGCCCATCCGGCACGCCACCCACCCGTACGACGCGCTGATCTACGCGGGAGCCGATCCCGCGGACGTGTACATCGTCGACGTGCGCTCGGTCTCCGGCGACGTGGACGTGACGTCCCTCTTCGAGGCGCTCCATCGAGCGTCGTCCCAGGGGACGTTCGTCGCGCTGTCGGACGAGCCGATCAGCCTGCCGTCGTTCGTGACCCGGATCGGGCGCAACGACGGGCAGCAGCTGAAGGCGTTCCTCCTTCCTGAAGCGGCTGCGCAGGCGGGGACGCCCTTGCAGGCGGCGTCCGGCGCAGCCTCGGAGGAGCCGCCCCGGAGCCTGGCCGCCGGCGGGTCCTCGCGCTGAGCGAGGGCCCCGGCCGTCCTGCGCGGGGCGGAAGAAACCCGGGCAGGACGGCTGCAGGCGGACAGATCGGTGGCTCCGACGACGCCACCGGAGCCAGGCGCAGGATGAGGCATTGAGGCGCTGCAGAGCGACCCGCTGAGACGGAATCCCCCCCACAGCGAAACCTGGGGCCGGTTGAAGGTCGCTCGCAGCTCCACGGCCGAGTCCGCGCCTGGAGTCCTTTCCCGGAACGAACAGACCGAAAGAGAAAGAGCCTTTACGTAATAGCCTTTGTATAAAAGCTCTTTACGTAAAGGCTCTTTCTGAAATGAGCCTTTGGGAGCGATCAGCTTCCGGCGATGGTCATCGCGGAGACCCGGAAGGTCGGAGAGGCCGTCGCGGTCCGGAGATCCAGATCATCGCCGACCGCGTCGATCCGCTGGAGGAGATCGTCGATGTTCAGCGAGATCGTGACCTCGCTGACCGGGTGGGTCAGCTGGCCGTCCTCGATCCAGAAGCCGGATGCGCCCCTGGAGAAATCGCCGGTCACGGCGTTGAAGCCGAAGCCCATCATCTCGGTGACGTACAGGCCGCGCGGCGTGGAGCGCACGATGTCCTGGGCCGGCGTGGACGTGGGCTGAAGGATGAAATTCGAGGTGGACGGGCCCACGCCTCCGCCGGCGCCGCGCGAGGCGCTGCCGGTCGGCGGGCGCCCGAGCTTCCGGCCGCTGTAGCTGTCGCACAGGTAGGTCTTCAGGATGCCCTGCTCGACCACGACGTTGCGTCGGGCCGGGAGCCCCTCGCCGTCGAACGGGCGCGAGCCGGGCGCGCGCGGGATCAGCGGGTCGTCGACGACCGTGATGAGATCGCTGGCGACGCGCGTCCCCTCGCGGCCGACGAGGTAGCTCGATTTGCGCCAGATCCCGCTGCCCATGATGCAGGAACCGAGCAGCCCCAGGATGGAGCGGGCGACGTCCGGGTCGAAGATGACCGGCGCCTCGCAGGTGGGCACCTTGCGGGCGCCGAGCTTGCGCAGCGTCCGCCGGGCGGCCTCGCGGCCCACGTCCTCCGGCGCCAGGAGCTCCGCGAGGTGGCGCCGGGCGCTGAAGTAGAAGCCGCGGCGCTTCTTGTCGCCGCTGTCGTCGGCCACCGGCGAGACGACGAGCGACGCGTACGAGCCGGCGTAGCCGCCGCGGAACCCGCCGGAGAGGACGAGGGCGAAGGCGCTCGCGGTGCGCGAGAACGTCGCGCCGTCGCTGTTCGTGATGCGGGGGTCGGCGTCGCGCGCGGCCTGCTCGCCGCGGCGCGCGAGCTCGATGGCCTGCGCCGCGGTGACCTCGCCGCCGGAGGGGTCGTACAGATCGAGCGCGGGGAAGGGGCCCTTTCCGATGAGCTCCGGATCGGCAGGGCCGGCGAAGGCGTCCTCCTGGGAGATGTCGGCGAGCTCCAGCGCGTCGGCCACGAACCGGTCGATGCCGCGGGGCGTGAGGTCGGACGTCGAGGTCAGCGCGACGCGCTGCTTCTTGATGATCCGCATGCCGAGGCTCTTGTGGACGGCCTCCTCGACGAGCTCCGGCTCGCCGAGGCGCACCTTGGTGGAGAGCTCCGACCCCGAGCGGGCGATCGCCTCGGCGACGTCGGCGCCGCCTTGCCTGGCGCGCTGCACCACCTGATCGGCCAGCTCCATCAGTTCTTGTATCTGCTGATCCACGCGGGCTCGTTCGGACATGGGGCGACAGCGTGGTGGAGCGCTGTGGCTCCGTCAACGCGGTGAGCGACCCGCTGGCGGATCCTCTCAGCCCGGCCGGTTGGGCCGGCCGCCCTTGCCGAGGCCGAGCCGGCGCGGCGGGTGCTCCGAGGCGGGCCGGGGCGGAGCGGCGGCCGGCGCTGGCTCGCTCGGGACGGCGCGGGGCCGCGCGCCGCGGTGGGGCTCGGTCTTCGGGGCGCCGCCCGGCTCTCGCCGGAGGAGGGCGCTCACGGTGACCGCGAAGCCGGCGGCGAGCAGGGTGTACATCCAGAGGAGCGCGTAGCCGAGCGGACCGCCCGCGACAGGGTGGACGCCGAAGTCGCCCTCGACCTGCCGGTAGGTGCCGTCGAGCGCGAGGCGCCGGGACAGGGCGATGACGGCGATCAGGGCGATCGAGAGCGGCGCGCCGGCGAGCAACGCCAGCGCGCGCACCGAGCGCTGCGCGGCGGGCCCCGCGCCGGCGGTCGCGACGAAGGCCTGGACGGCCGCGAAGCCGGCGGGCACCGAGGCGGCGTCGAGCAGGAGCAAGAGCAGGTCGATCGCGGAGGGGATGCGGCGGGTGTCGACGAGGTACGCGAAGCTCCAGTCCGGCGCGAACACGAGGAAGTAGGCGCAGACCGGCGCGAAGACGAGGACGGCGAACAGGGTGACGAGCGCGAGCGGCCGGCCGCTCGGGTCGGGCGAGAGCCGGGGCTCCGCCGCGCGCAGCGCGCCTGGGCGGTGAGCGGCGACCGCGCTGAACCAGGCGAGCAGCGCGCCGAGAGCAAAGCCGACGAGGGGAGCGACGAAGGCGGGCACGCGGCGCGGAAAGTAGCCCCGCCGCCCCCCCGTGCGCAAAGAGCTGGAGGATTTGCTGGTCTGCGCGGCCCGGGGCGCGGCGCGGCCATGATGGAGGCGCAGCGCCGCCGCGCCGGGGGGCGCGGCGCGGCAACGGGGAGACGCGCCGGGCGCAGCGGAACGTTTGCCCTGCCGGCCCGGCCGCGCTAAGCGGCTGCGCTCATGGATCCGCGCCTCGTCCGGGAGATGCTTGAGCGCGTTCGTTCCGGGGAGCTGGCCGTCGAGGAGGCGCTCGACGCCCTCCGAGGGCTGCCGTTCCGGGAGCTGGGCGTCGCGACCGTCGATCACCACCGCGCGCTGCGGCAGGGCGTGCCCGAGGTGATCTTCGGCGAAGGGAAGACGCCCGAGCAGATCGCCCTGATCGCCCAGGAGATCTCGGGCGCCGGGCAGAACGTGCTCGCGACGCGGGTCGACGCCGCGAAGGGCGCGGCGGTCGCGTCGCTGTTGCCCGCGTTCCGCTATGTCCCCGTGGCGCGGACCGGCAGCGTCGAGGTCGCGCCGCCGCCGAAGCGCAGCGCCGGGCCGGTCGCGGTCGTGACCGCGGGCACGAGCGACATCGCGGTCGCCGAGGAGGCCATCGAGACGCTGCGGGCGGTGGGGCTCGACGCGACGCGGATGTACGACGTGGGGGTCGCGGGGCTGCACCGCTTCCTCCATCGCGTGGAGGAGCTGCGCAACGCGGCCGCGGTGATCGTGATCGCGGGCATGGAGGGCGCGCTGCCGAGCGTGGTCGGCGGGCTCGTGGCGGCCCCGGTCGTCGCGGTCCCGACCTCGGTCG
The DNA here is from genome assembly GCF_051369805.1 of Sorangium sp. So ce1036. NCBI lineage: Bacteria > Pseudomonadati > Myxococcota > Polyangiales > Polyangiaceae > Sorangium > Sorangium sp. So ce1036. The sequence goes on along the minus strand of NZ_JBBMOX010000001.1, from coordinate 7,359,249 downwards.
GCTACGGCGTGGCGCTGAACGGCTTCACCGCGCTGTTCTCGATGCTCACGTCGTGCGCCTCGGGCGTCGTCGTGGTCAATATCGACAGCGGCTTCGGCGCGGCGATGGCGGTCCACCGCCTGTTGCCGAAGGCGTGAGCGCGGAACGAGCGTGATCGCGGGAGCGCCGCGGCGCGCAGGCGCCCGGTGAACGGAGCAGGCGAGACATGGGACACGGGCACGACCACGACCCTCACGCGCACGGCCACGGTGATCGCGGGCACGCGCACGACCACGGGCATGCGCACGACCACGGCGATCACGGGCACGCGCACGACCACGGCGATCACGGGCACGCGCACGGCCACGACCACGGCGATCACGCGCACGGCCACGACCACGGCGATCACGCGCACGGCCACGACCACGGCGATCACGCGCACGGCCACGACCACGGCGATCACGCGCACGGCCACGACCACCCGCGCGCGCCGCTCCTGGAGGAGGGCGCCGGCGCCGGGAAGATCCTGTTCTTCGACGCGTTCAGCGGCGTCGCGGGTGACATGACCATCGCCGCGCTGCTCGATCTCGGGGTGCCGCTCCTCGTGATCGAGCGCGCCGTCGCCGCGCTCCCCATCGACGGGTTTCACCTCCACCGCGGGCACGCCCACCGGAGCGGCATCGTGGCGACCTCGTTCGATGTGCACGTCGAGGCGCCGCAGCCGGAGCGCACCTACGGATCCATCGACGCGATGCTCGCCGAGGCGCCGCTCGATCCGCCCGTCGCCGCGCTGGCGCGCCGGATCTTCCGGCGCCTCGGCGAGGCGGAGGCCTCGGTGCACCGGATCCGCCTCGAGGACGTGCACTTCCACGAGGTCGGCGCCGTCGACGCCATCGTCGACATCGTGGGCACCGCCGCCGCCATCGTGCACCTCGGGGCGGAGGTCGTCGGCTCGCCGCTGCCCATGGGGCGCGGGTTCGTGAAGGCGCGACACGGGATCCTCCCGCTGCCGCCGCCCGCGGCGGTCGCGTGCCTCCGCGGTGTCCCGACCTACGGCGTCGATCTCGACGCCGAGCTGGTGACGCCGACCGGCGCGGCCATCGTCGCCACGCTGGCGAGCCGGTTCGAGCGCTGGCCGACGTTCGCGCCCGAGCGGATCGGCTTCGGCGCCGGCCAGCGCGAGCTGCCCGATCGCCCCAACCTGCTGCGCGTGGTGCTGGGGACGCGCTCGGGCAGCGAGGAGGACCTCGGGAGCGCGTCGCACGTCGTCCTGGAGGCGAACGTCGACGACCTCACGGGCGAGGTCGCAGGGCACGCGATCGAGGCGCTGTTCGCGGCGGGCGCGCTCGACGCGTGGGCGGTGCCGATCACGATGAAGAAGGGGCGCCCGGCGCTGACCATCGCGGCGCTCGCGGCCGTCCCCCAGGCCGACGCGGTCGCGACCGCGCTGCTCCGCGAGACGACCAGCATCGGGCTCCGCAGGATCCCGGTCGCGCGCACGGAGCGCCCGCGGCGCATCACGACGGTGAGGACCCCTTACGGCGCGATCCGGGTGAAGATCAGCGAGGGCCCGTTCGGGCCGCCGCAGATCAAGCCGGAGTTCGACGACTGCGCCGCCGCGGCGAGGACGCACGGCGTGCCGGTGAGAGAGGTCGTCTCCTCCGCGCTCTCGGCCGCCAAGGGCTGACGCCGCCCGGTCCTCCGTCTTCCCGTCTCTCGTCTTCCGCTCCGCCTCTCCCGTCTTTGTGCGCGTGCGCGTGCTCGCTCGTTCGTCTCACATCGACGTGCTCGGTTGCTCGCCTCGCGTGCGCGTACGGGGTCCTGTCGCGACTCGCTCACCTGCGTGACGGAGTGGATCGGGGAGTGGGGCGGGATCGCGCACGAGCACGTGCACGCGAGACGTGAAGCGAGCACGCGCACGCCAGACGAGGACGGAAGAGAGAAGACGGACCGGCTCCCGGCCTCTGCCATCCCGGACGCTCCCCTTGAGCATCCGGACACCCCCCGGGACCCATCCGGACACCCCCCGGGCCATCCGGACACCCGCGGCCATCGCCCGCCGCGCGGGAGCGCTCAGTCGGGCCGCTGGATCGGCAGCGCCTCGGCTTCCCACGAAAGGAAGCCCCCTTCGAGGAACGCGACGGGAACGCCTTCTTCCGCGAGCTTCGCGGCGATGTCCTTCGACCTGTCGCCGGCGCGGCAGTAGAGGACCGGCGCGCCGGCGAGCATGTGGAGCTCGGCGAGCCGTCCCTCGATCTCCTCCAGCGGGATGTGCACCGCGCCGGGGATGTGGGCGCGGCCGTAGGCGCCGCCCTCGCGCGTGTCGACCGGGACCACCTGACCCTCTCGGATGAGCTGGGCCAGCTCGGCCGCCCGGATGGCGCCCTCGGCGCGCGGGAGGAACGGCTCGATCAGCTCGCGGAGCTGGTTGCGGCGGAGGACGCCCTGATCGGCGGCCACGGGGCGGCCCTTGTGAAAGACCATGAACGTCGGGACGGCCTGGATGCGCAGGGTGGCGGCGATGCGCTTGGACCGGTCGATATCGACCTTGACCACCTTGGCCTTGCCCTCGAGCTCGCGCGCGATGGCCTCGACCTCGGGCGCGACCGTCTTGCACGGCCCGCACCAGGTGGCGGTGAAATCGATGAGCACGGGCAACTCGCTGCGGAGCACCTCGCGCTCGAACTCCTGCTCGCTGATCTCGGGAACAGCCATGGCGGGCGAGTTCATAGCGGTCCTGGCCATCGAGATCGAGGGGCGCGAAGCGCTCCCCGCTGCGATCCCGGAAATACCGCCAATTTCGGCGAGAAAAACCGTCGCATCGCCGGCGGGGGGCGGGGCCCTCCGGGGGCTCACCGGAGGGGCTGGAGTGGAGGCGAGCCACGACAGGGGCTCGCCGGAACGCAAGCCCCGGAGGTGAGCCCCCGGAGGGCCCCACCCCCCGCCGGCGGCCTGGAGTGGAGGCGAGCCACGACAGGGGGCTCGCCGGAACGCAAGCCCCGGAGGTGAGCCCCCGGGGGCCCCACCCCCCCCCGCCGGCGGCCTGAACGGCCGTCGCGAGCCGCGGGGCGCGGCCTCAGCGCGGCGCCTGCGAGCGCACGGTCCGCGTGTCCACGGCGTCGCGCAGCGCGTCCGCGATCAGATACGAGCCGCCGACCGTGGCGAGGAGCAAGAGGCCCGGGAGCACGAGCAGCCGGATCTCGCTCGGGTGGCGCGCCGCCTGGCCGAGCGTCTCCCCCCAGGAGGCCACCCGGGAGGGCGAGCCCATCGCAAGGAACGAGATCGCCGCCTCGAGCAGGACGACCGACGCCACGCCGAGCACCGAGCTCACGATCGTCGGGCCGAGCGCGTTCGGCAGGATGTGCCGGTAGAAGACGCGCAGCCGCGTGCAGCCGAGCGCGTGCGCGGCCATCACGTACTCCTCGCTCGACGCGCGCAGCACCTCGGCCCGCACGAGGCGCGCGATCTCCGCCCACCGGACGAACGCGACCGCGAGCACCAGCGACAGCGCGGACGGCTCGCGCTCGATGGCGCGCACGATGCCCACGACGAGGATGGCCGGGAACGTGTCGACCGTCTCGACGAGGCGGACCAGCACGTCGTTCCAGACGCCGCGCAGCGTGCCGGCGAGCCCGCCGAGCACGACGCCGAGGAACATGCCCACGAGCACCGCGCTGAGCGACAGGCCGAGCGCGGTGCGCGCGCCGTAGATCAGCCGCGCGGCGAGATCGCGGCTCTCGAAGTCCGTGCCGAGCGGGTGGAGGAGCGACGGCGGCGCGTTCGGGCCGGCGTCGGTGCGCTGCTCCGGGCCGTAGCGGATGGGCGGCCAGATCGCGAAGCCGCCCTCGAAGCGGGCCGCGAGCTCCGCCTCGGTGAGCGTCTCGAGCGTCGTGTCGGTGACCGCCGGCAGGATCTCGGCGCCGTCCGGCCCGAAGCGCGCGATGGGCGCGGGCGCGGCGAGGAGCTCGGCGAAGATCGCGAGCATCGCGAGCAAGCCGAGCACGACCGTGCCCGCGGCGACCCGCTTGCTCCCCACCATCCGGCGGAGGAACGCCGCTGCGTGCGTCACGCGTCGCTCCTCCGGGAGAGCACCGCGGGGCCGAGCCGCGGATCGATGAGCACGTAGGCGAGATCGGTGGCGATGACGCCGAGCGCGGCGATGCCGGCGGCGACGATGGAGATCGCCATGAGCCAGCTCACGTCGCGCGCCTGCACGGCGAGCAGGGTGAGCTCGCCGAGCCCGTGCAGCTCGAAGACGCGCTCGACGACGAAGGCGCCGCCGAGCGCCATCGGCGGCTCCAGCACGGCGAGCGTCACGACCGGGAGCACGGCGTTGCGCAGCCCGTGGACGACGATGGCGCGCGCCGTGCCAGCGCCGCGCGCCCGCGCGGCCCGGACGAAGTCCTGCGTGAGGACCGCGACGAGCGCGGCGCGCTGCTGCCGCGTCGGCGCGGCGATCAGGCCGAGCGCGAGGATGCTCGTCGGCAGGAGCAGCGACGCCCCGCCGCCCGAGAGGAGGACGGCGGCCACGGCCACCACGGCGATCGGGAGGACCGCGAGGGTGAGCACGGCGGCGGCGATCGCGGAGTCGCTCCGCCGGCCGCGCGAGGCCGCGCTGAGCGCGCCGAGCGGGACGGCCACCGCGTAGGCCAGGGCGATCGCCCCGAACACGAGCGTGAGCGTGATCGGCGTGCGCCGGGCGAGCTCGTCGAGCACCGGCTCGCCGGTCGCCGCGACGCCGAGCCGGTGGGTGACGGCGCCGAGCGCCCACTTGCCGTAGCGGGTCTCGAGCACCGTCGCCGCGAGCCGCGTCGGGCCGGTGAACACCTCGAAGTCGCTGCGGTACACGTTCCAGAACGACTTCCACCGCGTGACGCACGCGCGCGCCGCCTCGAGATCGTCGCCCGGGCCGATCCTGTCGTCGATCTCGGTGACGTGGGCCGCGACGTCGGCGAGGGCGCGTGCCCGCTCGAGCGTCGCCGCGTCGCGCGGCGGCTGGAGCGCGGCGAGCACCGGCTGCAGGGCGAAGGTGTCGACCTCGTGCAGCTCGGCGGCGCGCGACGCCGAGCCGTAGCGGACCAGGCGCCGCACCGCGCTGCGGACCGACGCGCTCCGGAACTCGATGCCCCGATCGTCCCAGAACCGCGCCCAGAAGGCGACCGCGTGCGCCGGGTCCGCGGCCTCCTCGGCCCTCGGCAGGCCCATGCGCGCCGCGACGGGCGCGAGCGCGAGCGCGACGCGGGTGCGCGGCTCCGGCGCGAACCCGTCGAGCGCCGGCAGGAGGTGCGGCAGCGCGGCGCCGCCGAGGCGCCTGAGCTCCGCGGCCGCGGCGGCCGCGTCCTCGCCGCCGGCCGCGATGGTCTGCGCGGCCGCGAGCGCGCGCAGGCGCACGTCGCGCGGCTTCATGTTGAGGAAGCGCGGCAGGTCGAGGAAGCGCTCCCGGCGGAGCCGCGCGAGCTCGGCGCTGGAGAGCGACGTGGCGAGGAGCGGATCATCCGTGGGATCCGGGACGAACGAGAGCACGAAGAAGGTGAGCAGCGAGACGCCGAAGAGGGTGGGCAGGGTCCAGAGGAGCCGGCGGAGCGCGTGGCGGAGCATCTCTCTCGCGCGAGGTCAGCGCAGGATGGCGTCGAGCAGATCGATGCGCATCCCGAACTTGTAGGGGGAGGTCTTGACCACCTCCGTCTTCTGGCCAGCGATCGTCTCGTCGTTCTCCTCGAGGTAGCTGCCCGCGTTGATGCCGATGACCTTGCCCTGACCGTTGAAGATGGGGCTCCCGCTCATGCCGCTCGTGCTGCGGGCGTCGTGCTGGATCAGCCAGGACTCCGCCGCGGCCGCGGGCCGGCCGTTCGCGGCCGTGATCCGGCCGACGTTGGCGGCCAGGAAGGTGGCGACCGGGTTCGAGGCGTCCGTGAGCCGCTCCGGGAAGCCGATCAGGTACACGTCGTCGCCCGCGCCGGCCGCGGCGAGCTCCTCGCGGCTCGCGAGCGAGAGCACGGCGGCGGCGCGCCCGGAGATCGACACGACGCCGACGTCGGGGGTGAGCTGGTCCGCGCTGTCGCGGTACTGCGGGTGCGTCCGCATGCTGGTCACGGCGAAGCTTATCTGGCCCCGGCCCTCGTTCTCGAGCGCCACGATCGTGCCGCCGCGGCGCCTGGCGGCGGAGATGCAGTGCGCGTTCGTCGCGAGCACCGAGGGCCGCACCGCGAAGGCCGTGCAGAACCCCTCGCGCCCGGACGCGAGCATGAAGATCCCCTTTCTGGATCGGTCGTGGAGGTTGCGCCCGAAGTTGGCGTTCGAGGGGTGGAGCGTCCCGAGGCGCTGCTCGATCTCCTTGCGCCGCGGATCCTCCGGCGGGAGGCGCGCGAGCTCCGCCCGGAGCCGGCTGATCTCGTCGTGGGAGGCGCGGTTGTAGAGGATCAGCCCGGCGAGGCTCGCGAGCGCGAGCACGAGCAGCGAGGCGAGGATGTAGGTGGTGCGGCGCTGCCCGGCCGTCGCGGCGTGCACCTCCCTGTGGAGCATGGCGTTGAGCTCGACGGTGCCGCGCGGCCGCGCGCGCCCGGTGGCCGCCGCGACGGCCGACGAGATCATCATCGCGATCGTCCGCTCGCCGACGCGGCGCGCGCCGGCCGGCGGCGCGAGCGCGGCGGGGCCGGGGTGGGCCGGGGCGGGCGCGGGATAGCCGGCCTGCGCCGGGAACGCCGCGGCGGGGCCGGGGTAGCCCGCGGCGGGCGCGGGGTAGCCCGCGGAAGGCGCGGGGTGACCCGCGGCGGGCGCGGGGTAGCCCGGCGCCGGGGCCGCGTGGCCTCTGGCGGGCCCGGGGGGCGGCGGCGCCGCGTGCGCGTGCGACGGACCGGGCGCGCGGTGCGCGACGAGCTCGATGCGCACCCGCGGCCCCTTCGCGCCGAACGTGACCTCGTCGCCCGACGCGAGCGGATGACGCTTGATCCGCTGCCCGCCGACGAACGTCCCGTTGCGGCTGTCGAGGTCGTAGAGCACCCAGCCCGCGGCCTCGAGGCGCGCCTCGGCGTGGTGGCTGCTCGCGTCGCGGTCGTGGTTCGGATCGAACACGACGTCGTTGTCGGGAGCGCGACCGAAGCGCACCACGCGCCTGTCGTGGAGCGCCACGGCGCCCGCGTTGCGCCCGAAGGTGTGCACGACACGCAGCATCACGGCGCGGGGACCCCCTGCAGCAGATCGATCCGCATCCCGATCCGGAAAGGCGAGCTCTGCGTCACCGTCGCCTTGCGCCCGCCGATCGTGACGTCGGCCTCGTCGTCGATGTGCGCCGCGTGGATGCCGATCACGTGCCCGTACTGGTTGAAGATGGGGCTCCCGCTGTTGCCGCCGCGCGTGACCGCGTCGTGCTGGATGAGGACGGCGCGGTCCGGCGTCGCCGCCTCGCCGTCGAGGCCGGTCATGCGCCCGATGCGGCCCTCCAGGAACGTCGCCGAGGGGCTCAGCGGATCCATCAGGCGACCGGGGAAGCCGATGACATAGGCGTCGTCGCCCGGCCCGATGGCCCGCAGCTCGGCGTCGTTCGCGAGCTTCACCGTGTGCGGCGCCTCGCCGTCGATGCGGAGCAGCGCGACGTCCGGCGAGCCGGCGCCCCTGGCGTCGGGCGCGTACCCGGGGTGGGGCGACATCGCGATGATGCGGAACCGCGTCCTCCCCATCGAATCGTTCAGCGTGACGATCGGGGTGCCGCCGAGCGCGCGGCAGTCGCGGACGCAGTGGGCGTTCGTGGCGAGCAGGTCTGGCGCGACGGCGAACGCCGAGCAGCAGCCGCCGATGCGGTCCTCTAGCCTGTACCCCATCACGTAGAGCGCGCGCCGGTTCTGCTCGAAGATGGCGCGGCCCGAGAGCACCTGCTCCGGGATCTGGCCCGACGGGCGCGCCGCGGGCGAGCGCCCGAGGCCGACCTCGCGCGCGAGCGCGTCCGCCGCGACGCGCGACCGGTAGGCGGCCACGCCGGCCACCGCCACGGCGGCGAGCGCCGCGGTGACGCCCACCCCGAGGAGCAGGTTGTGGCGCGTCACCTTGCGCCGCGCCTCGTCCGCCTTCGCGCGCACGAGCGCGACCGCCTTCTCGTCGCGCCGCATCGCCTGCACGACGGCATCGTGGACGATGCGCTGCGCGGTCTCGACGTCGACGCGCCCGTCCGCGTCCGGGCCGCGTGGCGGCGACCCTCCCTGCTCGACGGCCGGAGCGTGCCGGCCACGCTTGTCGTTGCTGCGCAGCATGGCGATCGAAGGCGCGCGCATCCGCCGCGCGCGCCCTAACGGAGCAGGTAATAGCCGGCGATCGTGACGCAGGCGACGGCGCTCGCGATCATCAGGATCACCAGCCACTGCGGCGCGCCGTCGGTCGGGATGAGGATCGGCTCGTCACCATGATGGACGGGCGGCCTCGCGGCGCGCTCGTCCCTGGCCTCCTCCGGCGACAGCGCCGAGAACACGCGGTCGTACTCGTCGCCGTCCTCGTCCATCTCGGAGTCCGCGTGGCTCAGCCACGACTTCGGCGAGGGGGGGCGCTGCGAGATCTTCTTCTCGTCGAGCTCCTTCACCCGCCGCGCCGGCTCCGACGCGACCGCGCTCTGCGCGAGGAGGTGCTCGGGGAGCTGGTACTTCTGGTAGCGGAGCTCCTCGATGTCCTCGATCTCCGGCAGCGCGAGCCCCTCGCCGTCGAACTTCGCGACCACCACCGTGATGTTGTCGTGGCCGCCCGCCTGGTTGGCGCGATCCGTCAGCACCTTGCAGGCCTCGATCGGATCGTCGACGGTCCGCAGCACCTCGCGGATCTCCTCGTTGCGCACCATGCCCGAGAGCCCGTCGGAGCAGAGCATCAGCGTGTCGCCCCGCCGGAGGTGCACGTAGGTGAGGTCGACCTGCACCGAGTCGGCCGTGCCGAGCGCCTGGAGGATGATGTTGTTGTGCTCGAAGGTCTCGGCCTCCTCCTCCGTGAGCTGGCCGGCCTCGATGAGCTGGTTCACGAGCGACTGATCGCGCGTCACCTGCACGAGCCTGTCGCCGCGCAGGATGTACGCGCGGCTGTCGCCGACCTGGCCGAGGAACAGGTGATCGTCCATGAGCGCGGCGATGGTCGACGTGGTCCCCATCCCGCGCCGGGTCCGATCGAGCTTCGCCTCGCTGAAGATCCGGAGGCCGGCCGCCTCGATCGCCTGCACCAGCCGCGCCGCGAGCTCGTCGTGGTCCTCCGGCGGGCCGCCGGCGCTCATCCGCTGGTAGATGATGTCGACCGCGAGCTGGCTCGCGACCTCGCCGGCCGCGGCGCCGCCCATGCCGTCGCACACGCCGAGCAGCGCTCCCCGCTCGCCGATGACCTGGTAGCGGTCCATCTCCATCAGGCCGCGGCTCGCCTTCGTGAGGTCCGCGACGATGAAGTTGTCCTCGTTGTGCTCGCGCACCTGACCCACGTCGGTCCTGCCGAAGAGCCGCAGGATGACCTTGGGGCGACGCGGCGCGTCCGGCGCGGCGGCCTGGCTGTCCATGTCCTCGCCTCGCGGCGCGCCCTCCGCGGGCTCGTCGCCCGCCTGCGCCTCGCCCGAGAGCCCGTCGGTGAACGCGCGCCCGGCCGAGCCGTGGTTGTGAACGACCTCTGCGGCAGGGGTCTCGTCGAGCGCGCCGTCGCCGTGGGAACCACGCCTCGCCGGCGCGGTGACGGTGACCGCTGGCGCGTCGGGGGTCGCCGCATTCGCGAGGTCGTCCGTCCTCGCTGCGCTCGCATCCGGGTCGTCGTCGCGCGATCCGCTCGCGGTGAGCCGCACCCGCGGGGGCGGAGGGAGCTTCCTCGCGCCCCGGTCGGGGCTCTGGGCGCCGGGCGCCTTCGCGGGCTTCACGGCCGCGAAGGCCTTCTGCTCGCGCGCGGCGTTCGCGGCGGGACGCGTCTTGGGCGGCGGGGATGGCTTCCAGTTCACGGACTTGCCTGCTTCCACTGACCCCGCCCTGCCGGCCTCGAGCGACGCGGCGCCGTGCGGGGAATCACCAAGGGCCTTGCCCGCCTTGCCGCTCGAGTCGGTCCCCACCGACGCCGCGCTCGAGAGCCCATCGACTTCCAGCGCCTCGGTGGGCGTTTCGCGAACGGTCGGGTCGCTCATCGGGAAAGATCCACACGGAACAGGTGCTGCCCGATGCGCACGTAATCGCGATCCAGGAGTGGGACGTCCTCGCGGATGGCGACGTACGTGCCGTTCGACGAGTCCAGGTCCGCGAGCGTGAACTCCCCCGTGGCCGGGTTCCTCCGGATGGCGGCGTGGCGTCGCGAGAGGAACGGATCGGCCGTGAACACGATGTCTCCCGTTTCCCGTCCGATCACCGTCTCGTCCCGGTAGAGGTGGTACACGTCCCGCGTCACGCCCTCCACCGTCTTCTGGCAGAGCCGCGCCCGCCGGTGGATGGCGGGCGAGCCAAACAGCAACGTTCCATGCTGGATCGCATGGCCGAGGCCTCGCTCCCCGTCGCTCACGGTCTGAAACTGTAACACCTCGAGCCCCAGGAGGAGCAAGTCGCCATCTCGAAGGGCGTGCGTCTTCCGGATGCGCAGGTAGATGCGGTTGATGCTGCCCAGGTCCCGGAGAACCCAGGTCCCGTTCCGCGGAATGAGCCGGGCGTGACGCGGAGAGACGTACAGGTCGTCCTCGAGGAGGATGTCCCCCTCGCTGCGCCCGATGTCGACCTGCGGGCCGTCGAGCGGAAAGCTCTTTCCCTCGGTCCCGTCTTCGACGATCACGATGAGCTTGCCCACGGGGGCCGGGATCGGCCGCGTGTCGCTCGGGGTCCAGGCGGGCGGCCGCGCCGAGTGGGACGCCCGCAGCGGAGCGAGCTGGAGCGGCGAGGGCGGCGGGGAGCCGCCCGTGTCGGCTGATCTCGGCCCGGCGGCCTCGGCCTGCGGCGGCCGCGGCGGGGTGGGCGCGACCTCCGGGGCGAGCGCGGGCGCGGGCTGTGGGCGCTCGGGGGCCACCCTGGAGGGGCGCTCGGGGGCCGCGCGCTCGCCGTCGAGGGGGGCCCCGCAGTACTTGCAGAACCGCGTGCCCGAAAGGCACTGGCCGTGGCAGCGCGCGCACGTGACCGGCGGGACGGGCGCATTGCGCGACGACGCGATGTCGAGCACCGGCGCGCCGACGATCTTGTCGGAGGTGCTCCCGCTGGCCGGAGGGGGGAGCCGCGGCGGCGGCTGGGCGACCGGCGGCAGCGGGGGACGGGCCTCCTCGTCCGGCGCCGGGCCGGCGCCCTGCTGCTGCGTGTTCCCGCCCTCCGCGCGGCCGTCGCGCGGCGGCGGCCCGGCCTCTGTCTGCGTGAGCGACGCGCCGCATGTCACGCAGAAGCGGTAGCCGGGAGGGTTCGAGGCGTCGCAGGTGGCGCAGGGGAGCGCGCGGTGCGCGTCGGCGGACACGGGCGGCGGCGCGGACGGCTGCATCGGCGCGGACGGCTGCATCGGCGCGGGCGGCTGCATCGGCGCGGGCGGCTGCACGGGCGCGAACGGCTGCGTCTGCACGGGCGGCTGCGTCTGCGCGGGCGGCTGCGTCTGCGCGGGCGGCTGCGTCTGCGCGGGCGGCTGCGTCTGCGCGGGCGGCTGCGTCGGCACAGGCGGCGGCGCGAACGGCTGCGTCGGCACAGGCGGCGGCGCGAACGGCTGCGCCGGCGCGGGCGGCTGCGCCGACGCCGGCGGCTGCGTCGGCACAGGCGGCTGCGCCGGCGCAGGCAAGTCGATCCGGTCCGCGAGGCTCGACCCGCGCACGGCCGGCGCCATCTGGATCGCAGCGTCCAGGGCGCCGGGCGGCGGCGCCGCGACGCCATCGCGTGCGGGACGGGAGCTCGCCTCCGATCGGCCGTGCACCGCCGGCATGGCGGGCTCCGTCCTCGCCGAGCCGATCGGGCTGAACGAGAACACCGGCGCCTCCGGGCGGAGCCGCCCCGGGGCGTTGCGGGGCCCCGACGCCCTGGCGGGCGGGCGGCCGTCGGTCGTCGGCGGCGCGTCGGCCGGCGCGGGCGCTTTCAGCTCCGCGATCGACACCCGGGGCAAGCCGCTCGGCGGCGTCGGTGGAGCGACGCGCGCCTCGCGCGCCTTGAGCCGTCGGCCGCAGTCCTGACAGAACGTCAGATCGTCGGCGTTGTCGCGACCGCACACATCGCAGATCACGCTGCCGAGGGGACCGCGGAGCGACGGTCGAGTCAAGTAGCCGGTGCGTTCTCTCGAGCGGACAGGGGAGGCGCTCAGCGCCGCCCGAGCTCCGTGCGCACCTCGAGCAGGAACTCGAAGCCGACGAACTGCGCGATGGCGGTCTCCCGCTCGTGGTGCGCCGTGTCCCTCCAGCCCGCCAGCAGCACCGGCCGGTAGACGCAGCTGACCCCGATCACCGCGCGGCGTGAGACCTCCAGCTCGATCCCGACGCCGGCGAAGATGAGCGCGCCGCCGGTCTCGACGCCCCACTCGTTGCCGTAGACGACGCCGCCGACGCCGGCGGAAAAATACGGGGCCGCGCGGTAGCCGGTGTCGGGCAGGTACCTCATCTCGGCCCGCAGCTGCTGGAAGATCCCGAGCCGGTAGAGGTTGCTCGAGTCCATCTTGGTGAACTGGTACGCCCCGCCGAAGTACCAGGGGCCCGGCGAGCGGTAGCCGCCGCGGACCGAGAGCCCGCCCCCGCTGCCCAGGATGCACGGCACGAAGCGACCCGGCTGCTCCCTGCAGGTGGCGCCCGGGTCAAGGCTGATCTCCGCCGCGAGCGCAACACCGTACTGCGCGTACTCGACGTGGAGCGGCGGGGGCCGGGTGGCGATCTCGACGCGAGGCACGGCCGGAGGCGGCGGCTCCGCGGCGGTCGCGCCTCCTCGCGCCTCCGAGGCCGCGCCCGCGGCGGGCGAGGCGAGGGCGCCTCCGGTCGCCGCGTCCGCTTCGGCCCGGGCGTCGACGGGAGCGCCCGACGCGTCGGGGCTCGACGCGTCGGGAGAGAGGGCGCCCTGGATCCGGCCCGCCGGCGGCGCGGACGAGGCTGTCGGGGACAGCAGCGCGATGGCCACGGTGATCGCGGCCGGGAGCGCGCCGGGCGGAGGTCGTAAACGCACGACTTGGTTGAGATACGCGAGAGATCCGCCGCCGGCAACGCTCCACCGGCTGCCGCGCGACGGCGCCGGGGCGGCCCGTCCGGCGTCCCGGCGCGCGGTCGGGCTCGCCGCGGCGCCGGAAAGGGAGGGGAGGTGGACGGGGAAAAGGAGGGGAGACGGACGGTCTCTTGATGCTCACCGCCATACGCCGCTTGACGGCGGCTGCGAGGGTCGCCTAAACGAAGCCACCTTCATGGAGATTCACCTCGACAAGCGTGCCGTAAAGCAGATCCGCCTCTCTGCGGCGGATGCCGTTGAGGAAGGCGACACCGAAGCGCTGCGCGAGGACGTCCTCGAAGCGTTCTCGGAAGAGCAGGTCGAAGAGATCGAGCGTCGTCTGGACAGCGGTGATTTTTTCGAGTTCCTGACCGACGTGCTCGACGAGTGGGGGGGCGACGATGTTGACGAGCTCTTCGAGCTCCTCGAGACGCAGCTCGGCGACATCGGCATCGACCTCAAGTACGAGCCGCGCGAGGACGACGACGACCTCGACGAGGCCGACGAGGACGACGACGACGACCTCGGCGATGACGACGAGGACGAAGACGCCGAGCTGGAGCCCGAGGACGACGAGGACGACTGAGCGCGGGCGCCCCCCGGCGCGGCGCCGCGCGGCGCCACGCCGTGCGGCGCTCCCGCGTCAAGGCTCCTCTCGGCCGTCGAGCTCGCGGAGGATGTAGTCAGCGCACGGTCGCTTCGCCGCCGGGAGCGACGGGCAGAGCGCCTGCGCGCAGCGCGCGTAGCGCGAGTCGGGGAGCTCCCGGGCGAGCAGGGCCACGGTCGCGCAGGCCTCCGCGGGGAGTCCGTCCGCTCGCCACAGCTTCGCCTCGGCCCACAGGGCGTCGTCGCGCAGGATGGACGTGCGGTGGTCCGTGTAGAGCTTGCGTAGCTCGCGGCGCGCGGCCGCGTGGTCGCCGAGCGCGTCGCGGTAAAGCAGCGCGATCTGGAGCTGCGCGTCGTCGAACCGCTCGCGCTCGTAGCTGCCCGTGATGGCGGGCTCGCGCGACGCGAGCAGCTCCCGCAGGTAGCCGATGGCCTCCCGCGGGCGACCGAGGGCGGCGGCGAGCTCCGCCGCGCGGAAGAGCGCGTCGTCCGTCAGGTTGCCGGCCGGGTACGGGTGCGCGCGCGCGGCGGCGACGAGCGCGCGGAGGGCGCCCTCGCGGTCGCCGCTGCGCTCGAGGAGGAGCCCCGTCTGGTAGCCGACGTCCTGATCGAGCGCCGTCTTCCGGAGCGCGGGGCCGTGTCGCCGCAGCCACGCGAGCGCGCCGCCCGCGCCGGCGCGCTCCTCCTCGCGCTGGATGAGCCGCTTCAGCGCGCCGCGCGCGAGCCCGTGCGACGGGTGTCGCCGCGTCGCCGCGAGGAGCATCGCCCAGCCAGCGTCCGCGTCCCCGTGCGCGATCGCGAGATCGGCGAGCTCGAACTCCGCGCGCGCGGAGCGCGGCCCTCCGGGCGACTCGGCGAGCAGCCGCTCGTACGACGCGCGCGCCTCGCCCCAGGCCTCCGCGCGCTCGAACGAGCGCGCCTGCAGGAGCCGCGCCTCGTCGCGATCCTTCACGCGCTCGGCGCGCGCGGCGGCGCCGTCGAACGCGCGCGCCGCCTCGCGGTAGCGGCCGGCGTGGTACGCGCGCGAGCCTTTGGCCATCGCGTCGAGGTAGGCGTCGCCGGGCGCCGCCGCGCACGCGGCGCCGAGCAGCGCCGCGAGCGCGAGGGCGAGCGCCGGCGCCGCGGCGTTCGAGGCGCGGCGGCTCACGCGCGCCCGCCCGCGCCGCGCGGCGCGCGCGGCGTCGCCAGCACCTCGGCGAGCGCCTCGGCGAGGGCGCGCGCCGCGGGCGCGACCTGGTCGGGCGCGAGATCGAGGTGGGTCACGGCGCGGACGGCGCTCCGGCCCGCCGCCCCCACGAGCACGCCGCGCCGCCGCGCGGCGTCGACGAGCCGCTCGGCAGGGCGCCCGGGCGTGTCGACGTAGACGATGTTCGTCTCGGGCTCCTCGATCGTCGCCTGCGGCGGCTCCGCCGCGGGCGGCGAGGGCGCGCTGCGCGCGGCCGCGCGCAGCGCGAAGGCGATCGCGCGCGCGCTGTCGTGATCCTCGGCGATGCGATCCCGGTGGTGCGCGAGCGCGTGCAGCGCGGCGGCCGCGAGCACGCCGGCCTGCCTCATCCCGCCGCCGAGCATCTTCCGGAAGCGGAGCGCGGCGCGCACCGCGTCGGCGCCGCCGGCGAGCGCGGAGCCGACCGGCGCGCCGAGCCCCTTCGAGAAGCAGACGCTCACCGTGTCGAACGGCGCCGCGAGCTCGGCGACCGTCCTGCCGGAGGCGACCGCCGCGTTCCAGAGGCGCGCCCCGTCGAGGTGGAGCGCGAGCCCGTGCGCGCGCGCGACCTCCGCGATGGCGAGCACGTCGCGCTGCGGGAAGACGCGCCCGCCCGCGCGGTTGTGCGTGTTCTCGATCGCGACGACGCGGGTGCGCGGGCGGTGGTACTGGGGCGGCTTGATCGCGTCCTCGACGTCCTCCGCGGTGAAGAGCCCGCCGCGCCCGGCGAAGGCGAACTGCACGCCGCTCCAGGCGGGCGCGGCGCCGCTCTCGTCGTGCGCGCAGTGCGCCCCCTCGCCCGCGATCACCTCGTCGCCGCGCTGCGTGTGGCAGAGGAGCGCGATCTGGTTGCTCATGGTCCCGCTCGGCACGAAGAGCGCGGCCTCCTTGCCGGTGAGCTCGGCGACGCGCTCCTCGAGCCGGCGCACGGTCGGGTCCTCCCGGTAGACATCGTCGCCGACCTCGGCCGCGGCCATGGCCGCGCGCATCGCCGCGGTCGGTCGGGTCACCGTGTCGGAGCGGAGATCGATCATCGCTTGCATGCTCAACCCTCGGCCGCCGGCCTCCGCCGGCATCGTAGCACCGCGCCCGCCGCCCCCTACGCGGGGCCCTCCGCCGCGAGCCTCGGGAACCGCTCGGCCATCCGCCACGCGATGCGCGTCGCCATCGCCATGATCGGCACCTGCGAGTTCACGCCGATGCTCGTGGGGAGGACGGACCCGTCGGCCACGAACAGCCCCGGCAGCTCGAAGCACTCGCCGCTCTGATCGACGATCCCGCGCCGCGGATCGTTCGCCATCCGCGCGCTCCCGAGCGGGTGGAACGCCATGCACTCGATGCGGCGCGCGTCCATCGGGGCGCGCTCGAGCGCGCGCGCGGCGTCGACGGTCGTGATCGGCGGGGCGCCGAGGATCGAGGAGTAGACCTCGCGCGCGCCGGCGGCGAGCGCCACCTCGCCGAGGACGGTGATCGACCGGCGGAGCCGGGCGAGATCGCGCGGCGCCATCGCGTACGAGAGCAGGGGCTCCCGCCCGGGGCCGGGGCGGACGCGGCCGCCGCCCTCGTCGTGGATCATGGCGCCGAAGACGGCGCAGCGCGGGAGCGCGCGGACGCGCCGCCGGAGCGCGGGCCCGACGCCCGGCAGGCCCGCCGCGAGCACGTTCACCGCCGAGTACACGCCGACGAGCTTGATCCCCTCGGCGTCGAAGTGGTCGGAGTACACGCTCTGCAGCGCGCCGTCCCAGCCGTTCAGCGCGTCGTCGAACCGGGCGACCACGCGCACCGCCGGGTGCAAGGTCACGCCGTCGCCGAGCGCGCCGCTCGCCCTGAAGGCGCCCGCCGTGCGGAGGAGCAGCGGCGTGTGCAGCGTGCCGCACGCGGCGACCACGGCCTTCGCGCGCACCCGGAACCTGCGCTGCGGGGCCCCCGGCTCGCCGCCGAGCAGCGTCCCCTCGACGCCGGCGGCGCGCCCGCGCTCCACGACGATCCGCTCGACCAGCGCGTCGGCGACGACGCGCGCGCCGCGCGCCGTGGCCGACGGCAGGTAGGCGACGTCGACCGAGCGCTTCGCCCCGGCGGGGCAGGTGAAGTTGCAGCGGCCGTTCCCCTCGCACGCGTCGCCGGTGTTGCGGCGCAGCGGCCGCATCGGGATGCCGAGCCGCCTCGCCCCCTCGACGAACCGCGCGGTCGACGCCGAGCGCATCGCCTCGGGGACCTCGCGGACCTGGAGCCTCTGCTCGACGCTCTCGTACGCCGCCTCGAGCGCGCGCTCCGACAGCTCGTCGAGGCCGAGCTCGCGCACCCACCGCGCGTGGACGGCGCCCGGGATGCGGAAGCAGACCCCGCCGGTCACGACCGACGATCCGCCGACGGCGCGCCCCAGGGTGATGGAGATGATCGGCGTCTGGCCGAGGCCGAACGCCGTCACCATCCCGCCCTCCCGGAACAGCCGCCGCAGCGACTCGCTGGGCTTCCAGCGCTGGTAGTCGTCGGGGCGGTGGTAGGGGCCCTCTTCCAGCACGATCACGCGGCGCCCGGCCTCGGCGAGCAGCGCGGCGACGACCGCGCCGCCCGCGCCGGAGCCGACCACGACGACGTCGCACGGCTCGTCGAACCCCGCCGGCAGGTCGCGCCCGCGGACGATCGGATCGCTCGACGCGATGGCGGCGCTCACGCGGCGCCCTCCGCGCGCTTCGCGGCCGGCCCCTGGGCGGCGCGCAGGCCGGGCAGCCGGCGCCGCGCCACGGTGCTCTCGCGATCGAGGCCCGTCATCGCGAGCTCCTCGCCCTCCTCGAAGGCGGGGATGCACAGCGGCACCTTGAACGCGAGCAGCAGCACCGCGAGCAGCCCGACGCGGCTCGACTCCAGCGCCTCGAGGTACGCGAGCCGCCGCGCGAGCGGGAGCCGGCTCATCCGGCCGAGGGCGCCGATCACGAAGAGCGGCAGGAGCTCCAGGCACGCGGCCAGCAGCGAGAAGCCGCGCCGGAGCTCGGGGCTGCCCTGCCCGAGCGACCGATCCAGCGCCGTGACCGCGCGCTCGCACACGTCGGCGCCCGGCGCGACGAGCTCGCCGCGCTCGTCCTCGTCGCACAGCATCGCCTCGGCGGCGGCCCACGCGACGCGTCGCGCCCAGGGCGCGAGCCCGCGGCCGGGGCGGTCCAGCCGCTCGGTGCCGGCGCCGCGTTCGTGTGCGTCCTCGACCGTGTCCTGCATGGGCGCGAGAGCGTAGCCCGGATCGTGCCAGCGCCGAGATCCAAGGCGGCGCGCGCGCCGCGGCCGGGTGATCTCCGGCGCTGGCCTCGGCCACCGGCAGGGCGCGCCCTCTGGAGATTTGCTTCCGGACCCGCGGCCGCGTCCGCCAGCGGCCGGCCGCGCCTCGCGTAGACCGGTCGCGCCTCACGACGGCGGATCGCGCACCACGGGTGAAGTGACGGCGAGAACTTCGCGCGTCGCTGCAGGACTTCGCGCGCTCGACCCGCGCGAGGCGCGGCGCGCGCCGGCCGGAGGGGATCGCGTCGACCGGGATCGGATCTCGCGACCGCGCGGGCTGGCCGCCGCGGATCCGGTTCTGATATGCCAGAGAGAGCCGGGAGAACACGGAGGAACGATGGTGGAGCGATCGCTGCAGCACCGAGATCCTGACAGCAAGGACGACGAGACGCTGAGGAGAGAGGCGCGCGTGCACCTCGCGAGCGAGCCCGCGTTGCAGCTCGTGGCCGAGCTGGTCGCGCAGCTACGAGAGCTTGACCTGCCGTGGTGGACGCCGGTCAAGCTGCGCGAGCGCTGGGGCGCGATCGAGCGGATGGGCTGGTTCCGCGAGCGGAGCGACATCCGCCAGCAGATCACGACGTCCCTCACCGGCCTGTCGCCGCGCGCCGCGCGACGCAAGACGCCGGACTTCCAGGGCGCGCTCATCGACTCGGTCATCGACGAGGGGGACATCACCCCGCGCGCGTTCGAGGTCGCGTACGACCCGCGCGATCTCGCCGTGTACGGGCCGGCGGCCGCGTACTGGCAGTTCTTCTGCGAGTCGATGCCGTGGGACGAGGACACGCCGCAGCACCAGGAGATCGTCGCCTGGCTGCTCAAGGCGCTCCTCGCGGACCGGAGCCCGTTCGAGGGCATCGGCCGCAAGCCGATCCTGACGCCGTGGGACGTGCGCACCGCGATCGACGGCCGGCTCTGGCAGACCCGCATCCCCCTCGAGGTCCGCGTCGCCATCGACAGCGCGCGGCTCAAGCAGGAGCGCGAGCGCCCCGGCGTCCCGTTCCACGCCGCCGCCGAGCTCGCGATCGCCGGGCCGGACGTGATCGCCGCGAACATCCCGCCGCGCGAGATCCTGCCGGTCGTGCAGCTCGCGCAGACGGCGATGCGCTTCGACCCGCCGCGCGCCGCGCAGAAGGCGGACGCGCCGAAGGCGGCCGCCGTGGAGCTCTCGTCGGGCCGCAGCGGCAGCGCCATCACCGCCGCCCCGTCGAGCAGCGCGCCCGCGGCGTCCGCGCCCGCGGCGTCGGCCCCTGCCTCGTCCGGCGGCGCGCCCGCGGCGTCCGCGCCTGCGGCGTCGGCCCCGGTCTCCTCCGGGAGCGCGCCCGCGTCGGCGCCGTCGGCGTCGGTCCCCGTCCCCTCCGGCGGCGCGCTGAACGGGGGCCCGGCGGGCAAGCCGGCCGGCGGCCCCGCGCCGGCCGGGGCTCCCTCGGCGCCGACGGGATCGCCGCCGGGAGGTCTCCCTGCCGCCGTGAGCAGCCCGCCCGGCGCGTCGTCCTCGGCGCCGAAGCCCGCCGGCGCCCTCACGCCGCCGAGCGGGGCCGCCGGGGCAACGGCGGGCGCGCTCGCCGCGCGGCCGCCGTCCGCGGCCGGGTCCTCCCCGGGGGGCGCCTCGCCGCCGCCCGCCGCCGAGCCGGCGCGCGCGTCGACGCCGTCCGCGCCGCCCGCGCCGCGCGCCTCGACGCCACCCCCGCCGCCCGCGCCGCGCGCGTCGACGCCGCCCGCGCCGCCTGCGCCGCCTGCGCCGCGCGCGTCGGTGCCGCCTGCGCCGAGCATCGCGGTGTCCGCGCTCGGGATCGAGTCGCTCGACGATCTCGAGGAGGAGAGCGACGGCGACGAGGGAGAAGAAGTCGAGAGCGAGCGCACCAACCCCTGGGCCGTCGCCGGCCCCGACAGCGTTGACGCCGACCTCGACGACCTCGGCGCGGCGGAGCCGCTCGAGGACGGAAAGCCGTCCGACAAGACGTAGCGCCGCGCCGCCACGAGGCAGCGCGCCGCGCGGCACGCCGCCGCCTTCACACTTCTTCACCCGCTACCCGGCACATCCTTCACACGCCCTGCGCAGCTTCAGCGTGGCTCGGGGCCGCGCGTCTGCGGCGCCGGGCCCCGTGGCTCGGGGTCGCGCTCGCGTTCGGGAGAACGGAGGTCGCGCGCTCACTCCCGGTGCACGGCTCGACAACGACGACGCTCACGGAGGGTATTCACCATGCTGGGATTCGTGTTCGGAACGGCCTGCCTGATCGGCCTCTTCATGGCGCTCAAGCGCGGCCGGCACGCTTGCGGCGCGCCCTGGGACGCGGGGCCGCCGTTCTTCGGCCGGCGCGGCTTCGGCGGCCGCGGCTTCCGCCGGCGCTTCTTCCTGTCGTTCCTCTTCGACCGGCTCGACACCACCCCGGCGCAGGAGAAGGTCATCGTCGCCGCCTTCGACGAGCTCCGCGCCGCCGCCGACGCGCAGCGGGGCGAGATCCGCGGCACGCGCGCGGACGTCGCGGCCGCGATGCGGAGCCCGAGCTTCGACGAGACGCGCCTCGGCGAGCTCTTCGCGAGGCACGACACCGCCATCGAGGCGCTGCGCAGGGCCGCCGTCGGCGCGCTCGGGAAGGTCCACGCCGTGCTCGAGGACCGGCAGCGCGAGCAGCTCGCGGACCTCATCGAGATCGGCCCGGCCGCGTTCCGCGACGTGGGACCCGGCGGCTACGCGTGGCGCGGCCACCGCGGCGACCCCTACAGGACCCACGGCCGCTGGGCGTGAGGAAGGAGGCGAGACCATGCGACGCAAGATCACGATCGCGCTGCTCGCGCTCGGCACCGTCGTCGGTTACGCATCCGGCTTCGCCTCGCTGCGCTGCCGGGCGGAGGCGCGCCGCGACGCCTTCCAGCGCCACGTCGCCTCGCTCTGCGTGAACGCCGCGAGGGACGCCGAGCGCTCCGATCGCGCCGCGCCGCGGAGCGCCGCGCCCGCGAGGCCCGGGGCGCCGCAGGCGGACACCGGCGAGGGCCGCTGAGCTATAAAAAGGACGGCGGCAGCCGCGCGCTGCCGCCCCTTGACCCGGGACTCTCATGGCGCTGCGGATCCTTCTCATCGACGATGACACCCGGCTCCACGGCTTGCTCGCGAGCTACCTGGAGCAGAACGGGTTCGCGGTGACCGTCGCGAGCGACGGCGCGCGCGGCCTCGCCGCGCTCGCCGCGGGGACCTTCGACGCGGTCCTGCTCGACGTGATGATGCCCGGCATGGACGGCATCGAGGTCGTGCGCCGCATCCGGCTCAAGAGCTCGATGCCCATCCTCATGCTCACCGCCCGCGGCGACGAGGCCGATCGCGTCGTCGGCCTCGAGATCGGCGCCGACGACTACATCGCGAAGCCGTTCAGCCCGCGCGAGCTGCTCGCGCGCCTCCGGGCCGTGCTCCGGCGCGCCACGCCGGACGCCGCCGGCGAGCGGATCGTGGCCGGCGACATCGCCATCGACGTGCCCGGCCGCGTGGTCACGGTCGCGGGCAAGCCCGCGGATCTCACCGGCATCGAGTTCGACATCCTCGTCGCCCTCGCGCGGCGCGCCGGCCGCGTCGTCGCCCGCGAGGCGCTCCTCGAGGAGGCCGGCCGCGGCGACGTCAACGTCGGCGGCCGGACGGTCGACGTCCACATCTCCCACCTCCGCCAGAAGCTCGCCGACGA
Organism: Sorangium sp. So ce1036; assembly: GCF_051369805.1. Lineage (NCBI taxonomy): Bacteria > Pseudomonadati > Myxococcota > Polyangiales > Polyangiaceae > Sorangium > Sorangium sp. So ce1036. Next base: position 7,337,401 of record NZ_JBBMOX010000001.1, on the reverse strand, counting down.
CCCGAGGTCGCCGAAGCTCATCAAGACGGTGCGCGGGGTCGGCTACGTGCTCGCGAAGGACCGCGCGTGAGGCGCTACCGGTCCTGGCTGCACGAGAACAGGCGAAAGGTCTCGATCGGCCGCTTCCTCAGCGCGCGCCTGCACCGCCGGCTCTTCATGTGGTTCGGCGCGACCATCCTGCTCACCGCGCTCGCCGCGTTCGCGACGGTCGGGATGCTCAACCAGCTCGGCAACTCCGGGTGGCGGCGCGAGCACGCGAGCGCCAGGAACTTCGTGGGCCACCAGTTCCAGGGGGTCTGGCGCGACCCGATGGCCCGCGACGCGCTCGCCCGCGTGATCGCCGAGGATTTCGACACCGACCTCGAGCTCCTCGACGCGAGCGGACGGCGGCTCGTGCGCTACGGCCAGATCTGCAGCAGGTCGCGCGCCCTGGTCGCGCCGGTCCGCGACGGGGGCGCGGTGCTCGGCACCGTGCTCCTCTGCCCCGGGCGGGGCCGCTCCGGCGCGTCGCTCCGCTTCGCCCTGCCGCTGCTCGCGGTCGCCGTGGTGCTGTGGGGGGCCTCGGGCGTGATCTCCCGCCGCCTCGCGCGCCCGCTCGTCGATCTCGCCCACGTCGCCCACGAGATCGGCGCGGGCAAGCTGTCGAGCCGCGTCCGGCTCGATCGCCACGGGCACGGCGAGGTCGGCGTGGTCGCCGAGGCGGTCAACGACATGGCCGCCCGCATCGAGCGCCAGATCGCCGACCAGCGAGAGCTCCTGGCCGCGGTCTCGCACGAGCTTCGCACGCCGCTCGCCCGCATCCGCCTGCTCACCGAGATGGCCCGCGGGAGCGGCGCCCCGAGCGCGACGGTGCTCGACGACCTCGACCGCGAGGTCATGGAGATCGACGCGCTCGTCGGCGACCTCCTGGCCAGCTCGCGCCTCGACTTCGCCGCCCTCACCGTGACCCGCCTCGATCCGGCCGAGGCCGCGCTCCGCGCCCTGGAGCGCGCCGGGCTCGATCCGACGCTGCTGGAGGTCGCGGAGGGGACGCCGGCGTTCGAGGCCGACGCGACGCTGCTCGCGCGCGCCCTCGCCAACCTGCTCGAGAACGCGCGCGCGCACGCGGGCGGCGCCGACCGTCTGCGCGTCCGCCCCGGCGGCCCGCAGCGCATCGTGTTCGAGGTCGAGGATCGCGGGCCAGGGTTCGCGGAAGGCGAAGAGACGCGCATCTTCGAGCCGTTTTTCCGTCGTGAACGGGCCCAGGGCAGCGGCGCCGAGCGCGGGTCGCTCGGCCTCGGCCTCACGCTCTGCAAGCGCATCGCCGAGGCGCACGGGGGCCGCGCCTTCGCCGAGCGCCGCGAGGGCGGCGGGGCCCGTGTGGGCATCGAGCTCGCGCTGCGTCCGCCGGCCGGCGATCCGGGCACCGCCGCCCGCCGCCGCGCGTAGCGGCGCCGCGCGCGCGTTCCCGCTTGACCACGCGACGGCGCGGGTGCGACGCTCCTTCTGGCTCGCGACCATGCGAATCCTCCTCTGCGAAGATCAGGACGCGATCCGGCGCATGATCGAGGCGCTGGTCGGCGCGAGCGGCCATGAGGTCAGCGGCGTCGGCACGGGCCCCGAGGCGGTGGAGCGCGCGCTGACGGGGCAGTTCGACGTCCTGCTGCTCGACCTGATGCTCCCCGGGAGCATGGACGGCTTCGAGGTGTGCGCGCGCCTCCGCGCGGACCCGCGCACCGCCAGCCTGCCGATCATCGTGATCAGCGCCCTCGACGACCGCGAGGCGCGCCTCCGCGCCGAGGAGCTCGGCGCGACGGCCTACTACGCCAAGCCGTTTCGCCCGCTGGAGCTCCTGGAGCACATCGGCGGGCTCAAGCCGCGCGGGCGGGGCTGAGCCGCGCGGCGGGGCTCCTCCTCGCGGGCTGAGCCGCGCGGCGGGGCTCCTCCTCGCGGGCTGAGCCGCGCGGCGGGGCTCCTCCTCGCGGGCTGAGCCGCGCGGCGGGGCTGACGCGGCAAGCCTCTTCGTGCCGAGCGGCCGGCCGCCGTCTGGCCGGCGAGCGTGCTGGAACGCGGCGCCGGTTTTGACTACACCCCGCCGTCATGCACACAGGTTGGCGCGCGATCATGGCTTCGGGGCTCGCGGCGGTCGTCCTCTCGGGGCTCGCCGCGGGCTGCGAAGAGGAAAAGAGCAAGGCGCAGGGGGCCGCCGACGCGGGCGCGCTCGACGCTGGCCCGCCGCAGCCGGTCATCGGCGGCAAGCTCGGCGCGGTGGTGGCCGAGGCCGCGTCGGGCAACCCCGCGACGTCGCCGCCGGCGCAGGCGCAGGGCGACGCGGCGAACGCCCCGCCGGAGAACGGCGTGTTCACGCTGCCCAGAGCGGCCGCGGCGCTCCCGAAGGACGTGCCCTACAAGCTGGATGTCGTCCACGAGGGGAGCGAGCCGCGGTCGAGGCTCGCCGCGAAGATCGACCCGAAGGCCGAGCAGCAGCTCGGCGTCACGCTCGGGCTGCGCATGGGCGGGCCGCAGGGGCTGCCGAAGCTCGAGCTCGGCGTGAGCCTCCAGGCCGACAAGCCCAAGGACGGCGCGGCCGCGACCCCGGTGACCGCGAAGATCACGTCGGCGACGCTCGCCTCGATGTCCCTCGGCGGCCCGCCGAAGGAGCTCTCGGACGCGCTCGCCAAGCTGAAGGGGAGCGCGCTCCGCTACGAGCTCTCCCCGGCGAACGTGGCCAGCGGCTTCAAGGTCGAGCTGGCGAAGGGCGCCGATCCGGGCTTCACGCCGGTCCTCGCCGCGCTAGGAGAGGCCGTCGGCCTCCTCACGCCGCCGCTGCCCGACAAGCCCGTCGGCGCGGGGGCCTACTGGATGGTCGCCGACCGCGCCGTGGCGTCGGGCGCGGCCCTGCCGGTGCTGCGGTACCGGGTCTACAAGATCGACAAGATCGAGGGCGACGTCGTCTCTTTCACCGTGGATACGCGCCAGTACGCGGAGGGCGCCGACCTCAAGCTGCCGGGCCCGAACGGCGACGTCACGCTGACCATCGACCAGCTCGAGTCCTCGGGCAAGGGGTCGCTCACCTGGTCCCCGTCGGGCGTCGCGGCGGGCACGGCCGACGTCGCGCAGCGGCTCCAGGCGCTCCTGGTGCCGCCCGGCGGCCAGCAGACCGCCCAGCGCAGCGTCGCCCAGGTGGAGCTCACGGCAAAGCTCGTCACGCCGGCCGCGGACACGCCGTAGCGCACGCCCTTCTCACGATCGACGGCGTGCGTCCTGGTCGCTGCGCCGAGAGCGCCGAGAGCACGGAGGTTGGGGCCCGCCCCGAGCGGCGCGGCCGCGCAGGGCGCGTTGGCTAATCCCGTGCATGAGCGCCCCTGGGGGGACGCGTTTCGTCTGTCCGACCCGGCCGACACGGCGGGCGGGCGGCGGGGGGGCGGTGCGGGCGCATGAGGTACGACGTCGAGCGGAACATGCACGGGTGCAGCCTGGAGGCGGTCCTCGAAGAGCCGGGGCTGACCGAGGGACAGAGGAGCCGGCTGCGCCTGTTCCAGACGGTGGAAGCGCTCGTGTGCGACCGGGTGGAGCAGCTCTGCGCGCGCGGCGGGCTCGACGTGACGGACACGGCGATCCTCGTCGTGTCCCCGGCGGCGCACCGGCTCTTCTTTCGCGGCGCCGCGCCCGGCAACGCGGAGCCATCGGGCGCGAGCGTCGTGCTCGGCCACCGGGAGCGCCTGCACGGCCTCCTGCACGCCGTGCTGCCGCCCGCGGCCGAGGCGCCGTTCGACCCCTACGCCGATCTGCTCGCCCCGTCTCCGCCGCAGTGCGTCCGGGTGCTCATCGTGGACGAGGGCTCGCTCACGATCCTGAACTACGGCGCGTTCGTGGTGGTGCGCCTCGACCGGAGCGAGATGCCGAGGGCGTAGCCGCGGTTCCGGGGCGGCTCAGAAACGCACGGTGACACCGCGCGGGCCGACGACGGCGCGCGGCGCGGGCGGCGCGCGCCGCGCGCCCGCGGCGGCGCGCGCCGGGCCGCCGTCGAGGAGCAGCACGAGCACACCCGCGCCGGCCACGGCGAGGCCGGCGCCCGCGACGATGTCGCCCGCGAGCGCCTGGGCGCGCGCGGCGTCGGCCTCGTCCCCGTCCCGGGTCGAGGCGTCCGACGCGCTCGCCACCCCGAAGAGCCCGAGCACCACGCCCGCGGTGAAGGTGGTCAGGCCGCCGGCGAGCAGCGCGATGGGCACGGCGTGCCCGCCGTCGGCCTCTGGCGCGGGGCCCAGGGCGCCCGGCGGACCGCCCAGCGCGGATGTCCGCGGTCCACGCGCGGCGCTCGAGGGGGAAGGCGCGGCGCTCGAGCGTGGCGGCTTGGTGCTCGAGCTCGAGGGCGCGGCGCTCGCGGGGGAGGGCGCGGCGGCCTCGCGCTCCAGGCTCAGCAGCACCACGGTGCGGCTCCCGGGCGCGGTGGAGAGGTTCCGCCGCGCCTCGCGGTGGCCCGGCGCGGTCGCGGTCACCTCGTGGTGGCCGGGGTTGAGGGGCCGCGGGCGGTCGAGCGCCGCGGCGGGCACGGCGACGCCGTCGATCTTCACCACGAGGCCGGCGACGTCGGCGGGCGACATCCTGAGCTCGATCTCCGCGACGCGGCGCTCGAGCTCCTGGACCGCCTGCCGCGCGAGCGGCTCGTACTCCTTCGTCGCCGGCGCGGACGGCTCGGCCAGGAACGCGCGGAAGCTCTCCAGCGCCTCGACGAGCTGCCCCGTCTGCTGCTGGGCCACGCCGAGGCTATAGAGCGTGATCGGCGCGCGCTTGAGCTCGAGGGAGCGCTCGTACCGCTCCCGCGCTTGCTCCCAGCGGCCCTGCCTGGCGAGCTCGGAGCCCTCGATGAACATCTCGCGCGCGACGGCGACGTCGGCCGCGCTCTGGGCGCCCGCGGGCGCGGGCGCGGCGAGCAGCGCCGCCGCGATGGCGAGGAGGGCGAGGGGGCGCGCGCGCGCTCGCGTCCGCCGCTGCGTCATGGCCTGAACCGCTCCCCGGCGGCGGTGAGCGAGGACCCGTCGAGCCCGGACCACAGGATGAGCTCCGCCCCGGTCCACACCCCCACCCCGTAGCCGTGCTGGCGGTCCGCGGCCGACATGCTCGCGGCCCACCCGGTCAGCGGATCGTAGAGCTTGCCGTCCCGCCGGGTCGTCGCGCCGTCCCGCCCGCCGGCGATGAGCGCGCGCGCGCCGGTCCAGCCGCTCCATCCGGTGCGCCGCTCGTCGCGGCTGCGCCGCGACGGGCGCTTCGCGTTGTCGATCGCGACCCACGCGTCGGCCGCCGGATCGTAGCGCGCGCCGTCGTCGAGCGTCTCTCCGCCCCCGGCGCGGCCGCCCCAGACCAGCAGCTGGTGGCCCATCCAGACCGCGAACGCGTCGCTCCGCGGGCCCGGCGCGCCCGCGGTGGGCAGCGCCCGCCACGCGTTGGTCGTCGGGTTGTAGGCGTACGCCTGGTTCGTGACCGCGCCGCCGGAGCGCCCGCCGAACACGTAGAGCTCCGCGCCCGACCAGGCCCACGCGACGCCGTCGCGCGCCGGGGCCGCGCCGGCGCTCGAGACCGCCGTCCACGCGTCGGTGAGCGGGTTGTACAGGCCACCGCCGGCCGCGGGCACGCCGCCCTCGGACCCGCCCCAGATCAGCAGGCGCGTCCCGGTCCACACGGCGACGGGCATGCGCCGCGCCGAGGGCGCGTTCGCGGGGCTCATCGCCCGCCACGCCCGCGCCGCCGGATCGTACTGGGCGCCGGTGGACAGGCCCCTCGTGCTCGCGAACGGGCCGCCGCCCCACACGAGCACGCGGGAGCCGGTCCACACCGCCGAGGCGAGCACGCGCGGCGAGGGGGCGCCCTCGCGGGGCAGCGGCGACCACGTGTCGCTCGCCGGATCGTAGAGCGCCCCGTCGTCCACGTCCGCGGTCGCGGTGCGGCCGCCCCACACGAACAGCGCATCCCCGGCCCAGGTCGCCGCCGCCATCTGGCGCGGCGCGGGCGCGCCGCTCCTCGTCATCTCGACCCACGCCGGCCAGCACGCGCCCTCATCGCAGCGGCGCCCGCTCAGGCAGCTGTTCCCGCACGTGCCGCAGTGGGCGTTCGACTCCAGGCTGACGCACGCCCCGTCGCAGGCCGCGAGGCCTCCGGCGCACGGCTGGATGCAGGCGCCGCCGGAGCAGATGTCGCCGCCGCTGCAGTCGGCGCTGGTGCAGCACTCGCGGCACGCGGCCAGGCCGCAGCACTGCGTGCCGGCCGCGCACCCCGTGTGCCTGCACGCCGCGCCGCCGTCCTCGCACACGTCGGTGGTGCACCCGTCGCCGTCCGAGCAGTCGTCGTCCGAGCAGCAGGCGCGGCACGCCGCGCCGCAGTCGCGCGGCGTGGACGCCGCGCACGCGCACGCGCCGGCCGCGCACACGGCGCCGGGCTTGCAGGCGGCGCCGCACGCGCCGCAGTGCGCTGGATCCGAGGCGAGATCGACCTCGCAGCCCGGCGCGAGCGGGTCGCAGTCGGCGAAGCCCGGCTCGCAGACCAGCTCGCCGCCCTCGCAGCGCTGGTGCGGCCCCGCGGCGACGCCGCAGGCCCCGCAGTGGATCGAGCTCTCCCGCGTGTCGACGCACGAGAGGCCGCACTCCGCGAGGCCCGCGCCGCAGGCGACGGCGCACGTCGTCCCGTCGCAGCGCGGCGCCTCCGGCGGGCACCGCACGTCGCACGCGCCGCAGGTCGCCGGGCTGATGGTGCTCGACTCGCAGCCCGGCACGTCGTCGCAGTCGAGGAGCCCGGGCGCGCAGGAGCACCCGCCGGTCGGATCGCACACCATCCCGGGCGGGCAGGCGTTCCCGCAGGCCGTGCAGTTCGCGTCCGTGCCGAGCGACGCCTCGCAGCCGTCCTCCGGCGAGAGGTTGCAGTCGGCGTACCCGGGCTGGCACGCGCACGCGCCCCCCTGGCACGCCATGTTCGGCCCGCAGGCGACGCCGCACGCGCCGCAGTTCGACGGATCCGAGGAGCCGTCGACCTCGCACCCCGTGTCGTCGAGATCGTCGCAATCGAGCAGCGGCGCCGCGCAGGCGCACTCCCCCCCGCCGCAGATCGCCCCGGCGGGGCACCGGAGGGAGCAGCCGCCGCAGCGCTCGGGATCGCTGGAGAGGTCGGCCTCGCAGCCGTTGATGACGATGTTGCCGTCGCAGTTGTCGAAGCCGAGGAGGCACTCGGCCGCGCAGTGGCCGCCCCCGCAGAGGGTGTTGGGGCACCGCGCGCCGCAGGCGCCGCAGTGCGACGGGTCGTTCAGGACATCGACGCACGAGCCGTCGCAGCACGACTCGGTGGCCTCGCAGGCGTTACCGCAGGCGCCGCAGTGCTGCTCGTCCTGGCTCGGGTCGACGCACCGGCCGTCGCAGCAGGCGCCCTCGGGGCAGCCCGGCGCGCAGCCGCTGCCGGTCGACGCGTTGCCCGCCGCGGCGCCGCCCTCGCCGCCCTCGGACGGCTTGTCCGAGAGGGCGCGCTCCGCGAGCAGCGAGCAGGCGCCGGTGAGCCCGGCGATCGCGAGCAGCATCGCCCAGCGCGCGCGGGCGCGCGCCTGGATCGCGGGCGCGGGGTGGGGCCTCTCGTTCGCGGACCTCTCCTGCGTGGGCATCGCGATCGTCAGAAGTTCGGCCGCGCCGGGACCGGCAGGGCGGAGCCGGGCGGCCTGGGGCTCGTCCGCGTGGATCCGGCACGGGGCGCGGCCCGTCGCGCGCCGGCCGTCCGGGTCCGGGAGGCCGCCGCGGGCTCGCCGGCGGCGGCGCTCGTGCCGCCGTCCGCCGGCTCGCGGCGCGGCGCGCCGGCGGCGCTCGTGCCGCCGGGCTGCGGTCCGGCCTCGCGCGCCGGCCCGGGGGCGCTCGCGGCGCCGTCCGCCTGCGCGGGGGCCGCCTGCGCGGGCGTCGCCTGCGCGGGGGCCGCCTGCGCGGGGGCCGTCTGCGCGGCTTCCGGCGCTCCGGCGGGCGGCGCGAGGGCCGGCGGGGGAGCAGGCGCCGCTCTCGAGAGATCGGCGCTGCCATCGCGCGCGGCGCCCGCGCGCAGGGCGACGAGCGCGGCGCCGGTCGCCCCGAGCACCGCGAGCGCCACGAGCGCGAGGACGAGGAGGCGCCACCGCCGGGGGGGTTGATGGAGCGGCCGCTGCGCGGCCTCCTGGTGCGCGACCTCCCGGCGCGCGGGCGGCTCCTCGGCCGCGGGGCTGCTCGGCCTCGGCGCCCGCATGGTGGGTCGGTCGGAGAGGGGGCGCTGCCCGCCGTCGCTCAGCCAGTGCGCGGCGAGCGACGTGCCGGTCACGTCGTCCTCGACGCCGTTGTCGAGCGCCCACCGGGCGAGCGCCTCGCCCATCTCGCGCATCGTCCCCCAGCGCGCGGAGCGCTCCTTCGCGAGCCCGCGCGCGATGATGCCCCAGAGCGCGGCGTCGCCGACGCCGAGCGCGGTGATCGGCGCCGGATCCTCCCGGAGGATCGCCTTCACGAGGTCGTGGTAGTTGCCGCCCTGGAACGGCTTCTGGCCCGTGATCGTCTCGTAGAGCACGACGGAGAAGGCCCAGATGTCGGTCTGCCCGTCGACGTCGGAGATGCCGCGCGCCTGCTCGGGGGACATGTAGTCGGGGCTGCCGAGCACCGTGCCCGTCATGGTCACCTCGCCGCTCGACGTCTCGCTCCACACCTTGGCGATGCCGAAGTCGACGATCTTCGGGGTGACGTCGCCGCGGTCGTTCTTCACGAGCAGGATGTTCTCGGGCTTGAGATCGCGGTGGACGATCTTGCGATCGTGCGCCGCGACGAGGGCGCTCGCGATCGGCAGGAGGATGCGGAGCGCGGCCGCGGGGGAGAAGCGCCTCTTGCGCTCGAGCGCCTCGACGAGCTGGTCCCCCCGGAGCATCTCCATCACGATGAACGGGTCGAGGTGCTCGGACTCGCCGAAGTCGAGCACCCGGACGATCGACGGGTGGTCGATCCGCGCCGCGGCCCGCGCCTCCTGGAGGAGCCGCATCGTCGCCTCGGGCGAGTTGACCTCGCGCCGGATGAACTTCACCGCCACGTCGATGTGCAGGACATCGTTGCGGGCCAGCCACACCATCCCCATGCCGCCTTCGCCGAGGACGTAGCGCAGCCGGTACTTGCCGCCGATCACGTCGCCCTCGCGGTAGCTGCGCCGCGTCGCCCGCCCCGGGCCGGGCGACGGCGTGCCGGCCGGCGGGGCCTGCGCGAGGGGGGACGTGCCCGGCGCCTCCGGGGCGTCCGCGTCGGGGACGCTCCCGCGAGGGAAGGCCGCGGAGGAGCGAGAGGCGCGGCTCACGCCCTCAGCCCGCAGCGTCGGGCCCGTCGCTGGCGCGGGCACGGAGATTGGGCGCGGCGACATGAAGAGAGGGCATTCTAACTTTGCCCGCCTCCTCTAGCCACGGTCTCTCGCGCCGGCGCGGGTCGATCCGCGCCGCGCCTCGTCGCGCCTCGTCACGCCTCGCCGCGCCCCGCCACGCGCGTCAGAGCGCGCCGAGGCCGCGCGGCACGCCGTCGTGCGGCGCGCGCGCGGCGCGCAGCACGCGGCGCCGGGTGGGATGATGGCCGGGCCTGTGCTCCACGAGGATCTTCACCCGGGGGCCGATGCGCACCGTGAGCGGGCCCACGTGCTCGTGGACATCGCCGTCGCACACGTAGTGGACCACGCCCGAGCGGGCCTCGAGCACCGCGCGCTGCGCGAGCTTCTCGAACGTGTGCGCCTCGCCCATGGGCTGCGCCCGCCACACGTCCTGCAGCTTCCGGACGAAGCCGAGCGCGGAGGTGTGGATGCCGAGCATGTGGAAGGTCTCCGGCCGCTCGCTGTAGCGGTAGAACGGCCGGAACCCGAGGCCGATCTGGTCGACGGTGCCGGCGGCGACGGCGAGATAGTCGCGGTCCGGGAACGCCGAGCCGTCCTCGAAGTGCACCCGCCCCTCCCAGCGCGCGGCGACCTGGGTGTCGGCCTCGAGGAGCACGGCGGCGCTCGCGCGGGCGAGGACCTTCGCGGCCCAGAGCGCGTTCCGCTCCTCGCTGCGGTTGTACTCGGCGATGAACCCGTGGACGCAGCCGGTGCCGAAGATGAACCCGTAGTGCGCGCCGATCTGCATCACGTGCCGCTCGACCCAGCGCAGCGGGTGGTGGCTCCGCTCGGCGTAGCGCGCGATGAGCCCGGCGAGCAGCCCCTCGGGGCCGCCGCGGGGGACGCCGACGGCGTTGGCGACGGTGTTCATCGTGCCGCCGCGCAGGAAGGCGATCGGCGGCAGCGGCTGGTCCTCGTAGACCTCGAGGAAGCCGGTGATGGTGACGTGGTTCGTGCCGTCGCCCCCGGAGATGCCGAGCACGTCGATGGAGAGCTTCCTGAAGTCCTCCGCGATCCGGGCGAGGTCCTCCCGGGACTGCGCGGTGCGGACAACGCCGTGGTCGCCGAGCGCGCGCGCGAGCCGGACGGCGGCGCGCGGATCGTTCAGGTTCCGGCGCGAGCGGGGGTTGAGGACGATGCCGATTCCGCCCATCTAGCGCCGGCCTTTCGGCGTCTTCCAACGCGGCTTGATGTGGACCCGCATGACGTCCGCCATCAGGCCGAGGTGGGCGCAGTGGTCGGGCTTGTCGTCGCCGCTGTAGCCGCGGAGGTGGAAGCCGCCGCGGTCGTAGCGCTGGACCAGGTCGAGGCCGAGCACGTCGCGCCGGGAGGCGCGCCGCGGCTTGCCCCGGAGCTGCCTCACGATGAAGCTCGCCGTCTCCCCGGTCGACGCGTAGCCGGGCGGCACGATGGAGGAATGACTCATGAACATGAACGCCTCTCCCGCCGCCGCGCGGCGCGCGAACGCGATGAACGGCTCGATCTGCGCGACCTTGAGCGTCCGCTGCCGCTCGTCGGCGTACCCGGCGTGCAGCGCGTCGAGCAGGATGAGCGCGTCGACCCGCTTGCCGGCCGGCTGGCGCAGGATCCGCTCGACGGCGCCGTAGCCCGCGCTCCAGGCCGAGAGCCCGAGCTTCCGGACGTAGGCCCTCTTCTTGCCCGTCTTCTTCGCCACGGCGCGCTCGACGCTGTCGAGGAGCTGCTTGAAGGCGTAGGGCGACGCGAACGCGCTCGAGTACGCGCCCGAGCCGATGCCCAGGTCGATGCCGACGAGGACGACGCCGTCGGCCGCCTTGACGAACTCCTTCCGCAGCGCCTCGTGGCCGTGGAAGTGGATGAGGAGGTCGAAGCCGCCGCGCTTCGTGACCCCGCCCCGGTGGGGCATGATCATCTGCCCCATCGACGGCGCGCGGGACCACCGGTCGTAGACGCCCCAGCCCGGATCGGGCGTCATGCACGGGTTGATGCCGCCGCGGCGCTTCTTCGCGGGCGCGGCGCGGCTGCTCGTCGCCCCGGGCCTGTCGCGCCGCGACGGGGCGCGCTCGGCGGCGCCGCGCGGGCCGGCCTCCGCGGCCGGGCCGCCGGCGGCGGGGGGCGAGCCGCCGGCGTCGGCGGCCGGCGGCGTTCCGAGCGGTAGGGCGAGCTGCGCTGCGGGGGGCCCGTCGGCCGGCGCTGCGGCCTGCTCTGCGGGCGGCGGCGCCGGCTGCGCCGGGGCGGCGGCTGCGTCTTGCGCCGGCGCCGGGGCCGCGGCGAGCCACCAGGTGGCGGCGAGCAGCGCGGCGAGCGCCCAGCGCCCGGGGGGCCGGCGGGCCTGCAGAGGATGTCTCATGTCGGGGTGGGCCTCCATTCCATGGAACCGTGCGCGGATCGAGCGCTGGCTGTAAGCGGATCGAGCGCTGGCTGTAAAGAGCGTCGGCGCCGCGCCGCCGCCCGGGCGCCCCCGCCGGGCCGGGGGACAGCGCTGGCGGCGCGCGGCGCTCCCCCCTCCGTGGCGTCAGCCCGGCGGCAGCCTGCCCTGCTGGAAGGTGGCGCCCGCGTCGGCGGCGGCGAGGATGCGCTCCTCGGCCTGCGAGGCGAGCTTCTCGACCGCCGCGGCGGCGTCGGCCGGGGGCAGCGAGCGAAGGAACTGGATGAACTCCGGCTCCAGGCCGGGCTTCACGCCGCTCAGGACGAGCACGATCGGGATGGCGGGCTTCTCGACCTCGGCGAGCTCGATGGCGCGTGCGCGCCAGCGGCTCGCCCCGATGGCGAGGCGGAAGGCCCACTGCCCCCCGAGGCCGATGAGGAGGCCCGCCATGACGCCGGCGACGAAGAGATCGGCGTCCTTCGGCGCGAGGAGCGCGGCGGAGAGCCCGCCGAGGGCCGCGCCGATGACGATGCCGGGCTCGCCGCTGTTGTGCGCGGCCGCGGTCTGGAGGATCTCCGCCGCCTGCACGCCGGGCCGCCCGCTGCGCACCGCGTCGCGCAGCGGCAGCAGCGTGGCGAGCCGGCGCATCGAGGCGGCGCGCACGCCGAGGTAGCTGATGAGCAGGGCGCAGACCGTCAGCCCGACGCCGACGCTCACCGCGACGCGCCGCGAGAAGACGCCCTGCGGCAGCGGCTCGCGGACCATGGCGGTGTTGGCGCGCTCCCGATCGCGCTCGGCGGTCGCCCTGAACGCGGCCTCGGCGTCCTTCGTGGCCTGCGCGACCTTGTCGGCCGGGATGTCGGAGAGGAGCGACAGGAGCTTCTTCGCCGCCTCGAACTGCTCGGTCTCCGCGGTGCCCGGCGGCGAGATCGCGGCGGCCGCGGCGATGGCGTCCCACGCGGGGGTTGCGCTCGCCCGCACCCCCACGCTCGCCTCGGTCGCCTCGCGGCAGCCGGCGAGGATCTTGGCCTGCTTGTACGACGGCTGGGCCGAGGCCCACGCGAGCTGCCTGTCCGGCTCCCTGGGCTTCGGCGCCGGCGCGTTGCGCCGCGCGCGCGGGGGCGGGGCCTTCGGCGCCTCGACGGCCTCCTCGCCCGGGTCGGGCATGCGCGCCGACTTTGCGAGCTTCTTGAACACCTCGATCTCGGCGATCAGCTGCTCGCCGGCGACGGCGCACGCGCGCGCGGGCGCGAGGCGCGCCTCGGACTCCTCCGCCTGCCGCCGCGCGACCGGATCGGGGACGAGCTTGCCCTCGACGGTCACGAGCCGCAGGACCGCCACGGCGATGCACAGGACGAGGATGGCCGAGGCGATGAAGGTGGCGCGGACCTCCTCGCGCCGGGTGTACTCGTTCACGCTCGCTCCCTCGGAAAGACCGGAGATGGGTAAGGCAGCGTCCTGCTCGGCGCGCGAGCGGCCCGCGCGCGCGCCGCCCGGACGAGCACGGCCGTACGGACGATCCGGCGCGGGGCGCCGCGATCGGCGTCGCGGCCGTCACGGCAGGGGGACACCGGAGAAACGCGAGCCCATCGCATGCAGTTCACCGTTAAACCAGATGCCGGACCGATACCACAGCGTCGCTCGCGATGGAGTCCGCAGCGCCCTCGCGCTGCCGTTCGAGGTGACACAGGACCGGTGCGCGGCCGTCGACGCGCCGTATCTCCCGGGAACTTGCTCGGCCCCGGGGTGGCTCGTGTAAGGGTGCGGAGAGCGCGTGGAGGCTGCCGTCACATCCCACAAGTCCATCGAGCCCGCCGCCGTTCCCCGCGGCGCGCCGTCCGAGCAGGGCGCGGCGGTCGCGACGCAGCAGGGCGCGGCGGTCGCGGCGCAGCAGGGCGCGGCGGTCGCGGCGCAGGGCGCGGCGGTCGCGGAGCGATCATCGCGCCGGGGTCTCTGGATCTCGTCGACGTATTTCGCCGAGGGCCTGCCGTACGCCATCGCGCACAAGGTCGCGGGGGAGTTCTTCACCGCGGCGGGCGCGAGCCTCCAGATCATCGGGCTCGTGTCGCTCTACGGGCTGCCGTGGAACCTCAAGTTCCTCTGGAGCCCGCTGGTCGATCTCCACGGCAGCTCGCGGCGCTGGCTCGTGGGGGCCGAGCTCGCGCTCGCGGCGATCCTCCTCGCGCTCGCGGCGGCCGCGGACCTCGGCGCGCTCGGGCTGGTCGCGGCGCTGTTCGGCGTGGTCGCGGTGGCGGCGGCGACGCACGACATCGCGGTCGACGGCTTCTACCTGCAGGCGCTCGACAAGGACGCGCAGGCCGCCTTCTCCGGGCTGCGGGTCGGCGCGTACCGGATCGCGCTGCTCGTGGGCGCGCTCCTGGTCGCGTTCGCGGGCTGGGCGTCGTTCGGCGCGGCGTTCGCCGTCGCGGCGGTCGGGTTCGCGCTGCTCGCGCTCGCGCACGCGCTCTCGCTGCCCCGGCCGGCCGCGCCCGCCGCCGCGGGGCCCGGCGCCGCCGGAGAGCTCGGCGGCAGCGCCGGGCTGCTCTTGCGCTACGTCGAGCCGTTCCGCGCCTTCCTGCGGCAGCCCCGGATCGCGTCGAGCCTCGCGTTCATCCTCTGCTACCGGGCGGGCGACGCGCTCATGTTCGCCATGTCGTCGCCGCTCCTCAAGGATCTCGGGCTCGACACGGCGATGCGCGGCACCGTGGGCGGGGTGGGGACGGTCGCGTCGATCGCGGGATCGATGCTCGGCGGCGTGGCCATCCAGCGCTGGAGCCTGGCGAGGACCATCTTCCCGATCGCGCTCCTGCAGAGCCTCGCGATCCTGCTCTACGTCGCGCTCGCCTGGCTCCGGCCGGCGCTCCCGTGGATCGTCGCGCTCGTGACGCTCGAGCAGCTCGCCGCCGGGATCGGCACGGCGGTGCTGGTGGTGTTCCTGATGCGGCGCTGCGCGGACGGGTACAAGTCGTCGCATTTCGCGATCGGCTCGGCGCTGATGTCGGTCTCCGCGACCGTCGCCGGCAGCGCGAGCGGCTACCTGGCCGACGCCGTGGGGTTCACCGCGTTCTTCGCGATCGCGTTCGCCGCGTCGATCCCGGGGGTGGTGCTGTCGCGCTGGGTGCCGAGGGAGTAGCCGCGCCTCGCAGGGCCGCTGCGCGAGGTGCACCGCCGAGGTGAGACGTGAGGGCCAGCGCTCTTCCGTTCTTGCGCCCGGCGAGTCCTGCCCTTCTGGACCTGCTCGTTCCCCATCTGGACACCCGAGGCCGCCATCTGGACACCCGAGGGCGCCATCTGGACACCTCACCCGGCTATCTGGACATCCCCCCGGCCATCTGGACGTCCCTTCCTCGTGACAATCTGACACGCGCACCTCGCGGAGCTCGCCGCGCCGGCCGCGCCCCGGCCCGCTTGCATCCCGCCCCTGGCCGGCGCAACGCTCCCGGCCATGAAGACCCGCTCGCGTCACGCGCCGCCCCCGCGCTCCGCCCGACCGATCGTGGCGGCCGTGGCGGCGGCCCTCTTGCTGTCCGTGCCCGACGCCGCGCCGGCGGCGCCGCCCGAGCCCGCCCCCTCGCCGCCGAAGGCCGCGCAGGCCGCGGCCCCGAAGGCCGCGCAGCCGGTGGCGCAGAAGGCCGACGCGCCGCCGCCGAAGCTCGACGTCCCGTTCACCAAGTACGCGCTCCCGAACGGCCTCACCGTGATCCTGCACGAGGACCACGCGCTGCCGATCGTCGCCGTGAACGTCATGGTCAAGGTCGGCTCGCGGTTCGAGGAGCCGGGGCGCACCGGGTTCGCGCACCTGTTCGAGCACCTCATGTTCATGGGCACGCGGCGCGTCCCCACGAAGCAGTTCGACGCCTGGATGGAGGCCGAAGGCGGCTGGAACAACGCGTGGACGAGCTCGGACCGGACCGACTACTACGAGGTCGCGCCGGCCCACGCCCTGCCGCTGCTCCTCTGGCTCGAGGCCGACAGGTTCTCGTCGCTCGCCGAGAGCATGGACGCCGCGAAGCTCGACGCGCAGCGCGACGTCGTGCGGAACGAGCGCCGCCAGACGAGCGAGAACGAGCCCTACGGCAAGGTCGAGCTGCTCCTCCCCACGCTGCTCTACCCGGAGGGACACCCCTACCACCACCCCGTGATCGGCTCCCACGAGGACCTGAAGGCGGCGACGGTCGACGACGTGACCGCGTTCTTCCGGCGCTGGTACGTGCCGAACAACGTCTCCCTGGTCGTGGCGGGCGACTTCGATCCGCAGAAGACGCGCGAGCTCATCGACCGGTACTTCGGCGGCATCCCGGCGCGGCCGGTCACCGAGCCCGCCGCGCCCCCGCCGGTGAAGCTGAAGGGGGTCACGCGGGAGACGATCGAGGACAACGTGAACCTCCCCAAGGTGGTCATGGCCTGGCACAGCCCCGCCCGCTTCGCGCCGGGCGACGCCGACCTCGACCTCCTGGCCACCGTGCTCGTGGACGGCAAGGCGAGCCGCCTCTACAAGGCGCTCGTCTACGATCGCCCGCTCGCCCAGGAGGTGCGCGCCATGCAGTCGTCCGGTGACCTGGGCTCGACCTTCACCGTCGAGGCGATCGCGCGGCCGGGCGTCCCGCTCGAGAAGCTCGAGGCCGCCATCGACGCCGAGCTCGCGAGGGTGCGCGACCAGAAGGTGACCCGCGAGGAGCTCGACCGGGCCAAGAACCAGTTCGAGACCGCCTTCGTGCGGGGGATCGAGTCGGTGGCGGGGCGGGCCTCGATGCTCAACCGGTACGAGACGTGGACGGGTCAGCCCGGGTTCGTGGAGCAGGATCTGCAGCGCTACCGCGACGCGACCGCGGCGTCGCTGCAGACCTACGCGAAGAGCACGCTCGACCCGGATGCGCGGGTGATCGTGCGCGTGGTGCCCAGGGGCAGCGGCGAGGCGGGGAAGGCGGTGACGAAATGAGCGCGAGGCATGGATGGGCGATGATCCCGCTCTTCGCGGCGGCCCTCGGCTGCGGGTCGAGCCCGCCGCCGCAGCCCGCGGCCCGGGCCGCGGCGCCGCAGCCGACGGCCCCGGCGCCCACGCAGCCGGCGGACCCGCTCGGGCCGAAGCCCGCGCTGCCCGAGCCGAGGCCGTTCACGCCGCCGTCGCCGGTGGTGTTCGACGGGCCGAACGGCACGACGATCTGGCTGCTCGAGCGCCACACGCTCCCGCTCGTGTCCGTGACCATCGCCGTCCCTTCGGGCTCGGCGGACGATCCGAAGGGCGCGGCGGGGCTCGCGCACATCACGGCGGACATGCTCGACGAGGGCGCCGGGACGCGGAGCGCGGTGGCGCTGTCCAGCGCGGTCAACGATCTCGGCGCGACGCTCGTGACCGGCGCGCGCGTCGACGGGAGCTTCGCGACGCTCTCCGTGCTGAAGAAGAACTTCTCCGAGGCGTTCTCCCTCCTCGCGGACGTGGTGGCGCGCCCGCGCTTCGAGGCGAAGGAGTGGAGGCGCGTCAGCGAGCTCTGGCAGAACGACCTCCGGAAGCGCGGCGACGATCCGGTGCGCGTGTCGGGCCTGGTCTCGACGGCGGCGCTCCACGGGCCCGGCACGCCCTACGGGCATCCGGTCGAGGGGCTGCTCGCGGACGCCCGGTCGGTCAAGCTGCCGGCCGTGCAGGCGTTCTACCGGACGGCGTGGCGCCCGGACCGCGCGGTGATCGTGGCGGTCGGCGACATCACGCAGGACGAGGTGACGCAGGCGATCTCGCGGGATCTCGGCGCGTGGGCGGCGAAGGGCGCCCCGCCCGGGGCGCAGCCGGGGAAGCCGGGGAAGGCAGCGCAGGCCGGCGCGCCCGCGGCGGGGGCGCCCGCCTGGAAGCCGCCGCGGGTCGTGCTCGTCGACCGCCCGGGGGCGCCGCAGTCGGTGATCGCGGTCGTGCGGGAGGGGGTCGCCGCGAGCGATCCGCGGCTGCCGCTGCTCGAGCTGATCAACACCGCGCTCGGCGGCTCGTTCACGTCACGCCTGAACCAGAACCTCCGCGAGGATCACGGCTGGTCGTACGGCGCCCGCTCGGCGTTCACCGAGCGGAGGCGAGGGGGCGCCTTCACGGCGCGGGCGGCTGTGGTCAAGGAGGCGACCGGGCCGGCCCTGAAGGAGATGCTCGCCGAGCTCGACAAGATGGCCGAGTCCGGGCTGACCGAGGACGAGCTCGCGAAGGTGCTGGCGCACGACCGCGCGGAGCTCGTCTCGACCTACGAGACGGTGAGCCACACCGCCTCGCGCCTCGGGTCGCTGGCCATCCTCGGGCTGCCGGCCACGTTCGACGCCGAGGCGAGCCAGGCGCGCCAGAAGGCGACGCTCCCGGGCCTCGCGGAGCTCGCCAGGGCGGTGGATCCGAAGCAGGCGACCGTCGTGGTGGTGGGGCCGCGGCAGGAGATCCTGCCGCAGCTCCAGGCCATCGGGCTGGGCGAGCCGGAGGCGTGGGACGTCGAGGGGCAGCCGGTGCAGGGGGCGCTGGGGAAGAAGACGCCCTGAGCGGCGCGGCGCCCGCGTCGCCGCCCGCGCCGCGGGCGGCGGCGCCGGGCGGCGCTGCACGTCGCCGCCGCGAGGCAACGAGGGAGCCCTCAGGGCGAGGTCGGCTCGAAATCGATCGGGTTGCTGGGCGCGCCCTCGTGCAGGACGCCGTCGCCGAACCAGTAGATGAAGCGAGGCTGCGGCTCGCCGTCGAGGTACGCCTCGAGCCGGACGATCGCGCCCTCGGTCGTGGTGAACGTCATCGCGTCGACGTCCGAGCCGGTCTCGGCGTGGAGGTACGCGATGCCCTCGTCGACGAGGCGCGTCGTGTCCGTCCTCTCGAGCTCGCTCCCCGCGATGTCGAACAGCTCGGACGAGGTGTCCACCGAGGCGTAGAGATCGAAGCTGCAGGCGACCCTGGAGGTGTTCGTGTCGCAGGTCGTCCAGATGGTCCAGGTGCCGCCGGCCGCGTACTCGACGAAGATGCCGACGCCCTCGCCCGGCTCGCTGCTCACCAGCGCGTCCGTGTCGATGGAGACGCGCCAGGGGTCCTGATCAGGCGGCGCAGGCTCGTCGTCCCAGTCGTCCCCGTTGTCCCAGTCGTCCTCGTCGTGCCAGCCGTGGTGGTCGTGGTGGCCGTCGTCGTCGACGATGATGCAGCCGCCAAGCGCAAGGGGCGCGCCGGCGAGAAGGAACCACCACACCCCGAGTGAACGAAGCTTCACAAAGTCAGCGGAAAAAGTCATCGGATCTGCTCCTGCTCGTGGGCTTCGCAAGACGTGGGCCAGGCGCTACCGCGATCGCGGACGGCTCGGCGCCGGCGCCGTCCTCCCCGGAGGCGGGCTCGACGGGCGGTGGATGCGCCGGCGCTCGTGCGAGGGCGGCGCGACCGGGGTGAAGCGCGGCTTCGCGGGCGGCGCGCTCAGCTTCGGCCGGGGCGCGGCCGGCGGCGGCGCCGGGTGCGCCGGGGCGGGCTGCGATCGCTCCGGGACGGCGCGCGGCGAGGGGGCGACGCGCGGCGCCGCGGGGCGCGCCGGGGGCGCCGTGACCGTCCGCGGGGCGCGGTGCGGCGCGCTCGCGCCGGGGCGGGGCGGCGCGCCCGCGTTGTGCAGGCCGTGCGCCGGCGCGGCAGGCCTTGCGGCCGGGGCGGGCGCCTGGCTGCCCGGCATCCTCGGGGTGCGCAGCGAGGGCGCCTCGCGCCGCTTGCCGCCGGGAGCGGGGGGCGCCGTGAAGCGGCGCGCGGGCGGGGGCAGGGTGCGTGCGTGCGGGGTCGTGCTCTTGCGCGCGTAGGCGAGGGCGCGCGCGTCCGGCTTGCCGCGATGCCGCGGCGCGGCCGAGGCGGGGACGCGGGCCTCGGCCAGCGACGGCGACGCGGGGCGGTAGCTGCCGGGGCGCAGCCGGTGCGGCGCCGCGTCTCGAGCGCCGTCAGGGCGCCCCGGGCGGGCGCCGATCCGCGCCGGCGCGCTCGCGGTCGGCCGCGCAGGCCGGTACGTGTGCGAGTGCGCGGCGATGCGCCGGACGATCGCGCGGTCGCGGACGACGTGCCTGTGGATGTGGCGGTGAAACACGTGCGTCGTCGGGCAGAACACGTACGGCGCCGGGGGCACGGTCCACAGCGAGACGGCGACGCCGCTGCGCCAGACGTACGTGGGCGGCATCGGAGCCCAGCCGACGTAGCCGTGATCGCCGACGCGCCAGACGACCCACGCCGGGGCGTACACGCGCCCGGGGATCCAGGCCCAGCGGTGGGTGGAGGTCCAGACCCACCGGCCATAGTGGAAGGGGATGTAGCCCCACGCGTAATCGCTGACCCAGAGCCACTCGCCCTCGTCGGTCAGCGTCCAGCGACCCGCGGTCTGGTACGGCGCGAAATCGGGGCCAACGACGACGACGGAAGGCACCCAGACCCTGCCGTACGTCGGGTCGTCGACCCAGGTGCCGTAGGGGGCGAGGGGGCGCTCGAACTCGATCAGCGCGCTCGGGTCGGTGTCCGCGTACGCATCCACCGAGATCTCGGCGCTCACGCCCACCTCGACCTGGACCGGCCGGGCCTCGACGGGCTGTGAAGGCGCGGTCTCACCGGCCGCGGGGGGATCGTCGGTGGTGTAGCCCTGAGGGAGGCCCTGGGCGGCGCCGGTCGACGGCGCGGCGACGAGCGCCGCGAGCAGCAGCAGCGCGCACCCGAGCCGGCAGAGCCGGGCCCTGGTGATGCCTGGCACCCCGGCGGGCGCAGGGCGCGAAGGGGGAGCAGACAGCGGCAGAGGCATCGAGAGCATCATGGGTCCTTCTCGGGGTGGATGCCAGGGAGAGGTCGGGTCGACCCCGGCCTCGGCCCTCGCCGCCATGCAAGGGGTGTGCGCGCTGCGTGCCGGTGCGTGTACCGGCGCGCGGGACGGCGCTAGACGCAGCGCTCCATCGGGCCCGTGACGCTCAATCGAGGTCGCCGTCGTCGAGCGCCGGGGTCTCCCCGTCGGGCGGCGGCTCCCGGGCCGGCAGCGACGGCGGCGACGGCGCCGGCTTCGGCACGAGCGACAGCCGCGCGTGCGCGTCGGCCAGCCTCCGCTCGGCCTCGCGCAGGCGCCGGTTCAGCACCCGGATCACGGCGTCGGCGATCTCGGCCGTCTCCCGCACCGCCTCGCGGAAATCCTCGGCGGAGACGCGGAGCAGCTCCGCGTCGTCGGTGACCACGGCGGTGGCGGCGCGCGGCTCGTTGTCGAACAGCGACATCTCGCCGAAGACGTCGTTCGGGCCGAGCCGCGCGATCTCGCGGCCGTCGAGCGTGAGGCTCACCTCGCCCGAGATGATCGAGTAGAGCGCGCCGCCGGTCTCGCCCTGGCGGAAGACCACGTCGCCCCTCAGCAGCGAGACCACGAGCGAGCCGCGTGCCAGGCCCACGAGATCGTCGCCGGCCACGCGGGAGAAGAGCGGAACACGCTGGAGGAACAGGATCTTCTCGATCGTGGTGTACATCTCGTCCTCGGGATCGATGCCGGTGCCGCCGGTGACCGCCCAGTATCGTGCGTAACGCGCCACCGCGGGATCCGGATCGGCCCGGAGGGCGGTCAGGCGCTCGCGGGCGCCAGCCGGGTACGTCACGGCGGTCGCGATCGCGGCCGCCTCGCGCACGAGCGGGTCGGGGTGATACGTCGCGGCGAGCGCGTCTTCGGCGGCGCCGAGGATCGCGTGCCGCGCGACCGCGTCGAGCGCGAGCGCCGCGCTGTACGGCTCGCCCCGCGCCATCTCGCCGCGGACCCAGGCGAGGACGTCGGCCTCCTCCGGCATGGGCCTCGCGGGGAAGGCGGCGTAGAGCTCGAGCAGGCGCTCGACGAGCGAGACGAGGCGCTCGCGCAGCGGGCGATCGAGCAGCGACTCCAGCACCTCGAACGCGTTGGCCCGCAGCGCCGGGTCGGGGCCGAAGACGTGATTGCGCACGAGGGCGACGACCTCGCGCGGGTAGGCGAGCTCGCACAGCCGGAGCACGCGGATGAGCCCCTTGCGCAGCCGGCGGAGCATGTGCTGGTCGAGCAGCGGGCCGGCGACGCGGGGGCGCACCGCGATGTACGCCTCGCGCTCGCGGACGTGCTCGACCGTCTCGCGGTCGATGGAAGCGCGGATGACGCGGAGGGGCGCCGGCGGGGCGCGCAGCGCGAGCCGCAGGCGCGAGGCCGACGCGAGCACCTTCTGGCGGAGGGCCTCGTGCGGGTGGTCGATCCGGGCGAGCAGCGCGTCGAGCGCGCCGCGGCTGCCGAGCCGCGCGAGCACGCGCGGGATCACGAGCCGCGCGGCGCGCGGCGTCTCGTCGCTGTCGAGGCGCGCCGCGAGCTCGGGGATGACCTCGTCGCCGAGCGCCTCGATGGCCCGGGCCGCGGCCGGCGCGAGGGCGCGCTCGGCGAGCGCGTCCGCGAGCAGGGGGAGGAGGCGCGGATCGGCGACGCTCGACGACGACCGCACGGCCTCGCGGCGCACCGCGGGATCCGTGTCGCCGAGGAGCCGGGCGAGCGCGCGCTGGAGCGACGCGCGGCCGGCCAGGCCGAGGATGCGGGCGGCGGCGACGCGATCGCGGGGCGACGGGCTCTCGAGCAGCGCGCGCAGCCGGGGCGCGCCCTCGAGCATGCCGTCGAGGCCGCAGTAGCGGAGGAGCGCCGCGATCGCGGCGTTGCGGAGCGCCTCGTCCCGGCGCGCCCCGCCGCGGGGGGGCCCTGCGGCGGGGCCCTGGGGCGCGGCGCCCTCCCCGGCGAGCGCGAGCAGCTCGTCGTGGGCGTCCTCCCGCAGCAGCGCGGCGAGCGCCTCGACGGCGGCGACGCGCACGGCGGTGCTGCGGTCGCGGATCGCGGCGCGCGCGATCTCGGCGCCGTCGTCGTGCCGGAGCTCGGCGGCGAGGCGCACCGCGAGCGCGCGCACCCGGGCGGAGCCGTGGCGCGCGAGCGCGGGCAGGGCCTCGCGCACGACGTCCGGCTCGTAGAGCCGCAGCTTTTCGACCGCGAAGAGCGCCTGGGTCGCGGCGGCGCTGTGGAGCGCCTCCCGGAGCACCGCGCGCGTCTGCGGGCCGAAGGCGACGATGTCCGCGTCGAGCTGGCGGCGCATCAGGGTCCGGCGCATGGCGTCGAAATAGCCGCGCCGCACGAGCGGGATGAGGGCGATCGTGGCGATGCCGAGCGGGATGGAATAGAGGCCGAGCGCCGCGGCGTCGCGCGCGAGCGCGGCGCCGGTCGAGGCGGTGGGCGCGATGGCGAGCAGGATCAGCGCGCCGACGCCGTAGCCGAGCGGCTTGGCGATCGCGGAGACGAGCATCCTCGCCCGCTCCCGGAGCGCCGGCGGGAACGGGAAGAAGAGCAGCTGCATCGTCGCGTCGTGGATCGTGAACTGGAGCGCGTTGTCGCTCAGCTTGAGGATCGCGGCGAAGGCGAGGGACGGGCTCGCGAGGAGCGCGGCGGTGCTCGCGGTGAACGCGGCCGGCATGGCGAGCAGCCCGCCGAGCACGCCGTGGCGCCGGAGGACCACGGGCGTCGCCACGAGCTGCACGAGCAGGCCGATCGCGCCGACGGCGCCGTAGAGGTACGCCATGAACCGGGCGAGGTCGTCCCGGGCGGGGTAGGCGGAGAGCGCGACCGCCTTGAACTGGTAGTCGCCGACCGTGAGGACGGTGAAGAGCAGGAGGGTGAACAGGGCGATCGTGAGCGCGTAGCGCGAGCGCCACACCGCCGTGCGCGGCAGGCGCGCCTGCAGGATCTCCTCGTCGCCGGAGGGGGGCCGCGCCAGGGGGTGACGCCGGGCGAGCCACGTCGTGAGCGCGGCCATGACGAGGAGGGCGGCGACGAGCACGAGCAGGAGGTTCTCGGTGCCGATCCACGTGACGACGGCGCCGGTGGCGAAGCCGCAGGCGACGGTGCCGATGACGCGCCCGGTGCCGATGAGGCCGAAGAGGCGCTTGGCGCTGCGGGGATCGTGCAGGTCCTGGGCGATGGCCCAGACGAGGACGCCGGTGAAGTTCGCGATGATCTCGGACCAGACGTAAAAGACGAGGTAGGCGGCGCGCACCTCCTGGCCGATGAGGACGCGCAGCACCGCGAACGTGGCCGCGCCGAAGAGGGCGAACGCGACGCACAGGCGGGCGCGCGGCAGGCTGTGGGCGACGCGGTTGTAGGCGAGCGCGGTGAGCGCGGAGGCGACGCCGTACACGATCCACATCGGCGCGATCCAGGTGACGGGGAACCTGGTCAGGAAGAGGGCGTCGCGGGCCGAGCGGCCGACGACGAACACCAGCGCGGCGAGGAAGAGCAGGCAGAAGAGCAGCGCGGTCCGGTGGAGCTCGACGCGGGTGAGCGTGACGCCGAAGACGGCGGTGTCCGCGCCGGACGCGGCGCCGCCCGGCGGCGTCCGGCTGGGCCGCGACGACGGCGACCGCGGCGCGGGGGCGGGCTTCGACGTGGGCGCGCCGTCGGTGCGCGCGCCAGGCTGTCCCGAGCGCATCACTTCCACGGCAGAGGTGCGCTCCCTGGCGCCCGGCTCGGATGGGGCGTCGTCGTTGACTCCACCCCGCTCAGGCTAGCCGAGGTCTCTCGAAGCGCGCGTACCGAGGGCCACCGAGCTCTTCCGGTGGCCGGGGCGCCGGCGCCGCGGCGCTCCGGCGCGCCGGGGAGTCCGCGCCGGCGCGCCGGGCGGCGGGGCGTCCGCGCCGGAGCGCCGGGGCGTTCGCGCCCGCGAGGCGTCGAGCGCCGGAGCGCTGGCGCCCTGGCGCGCGGGCGCTGCTGACAACTTGTCAGGAACGGAGCGCGCCGGCAGCCAGCTCGTCATCCGGCGAGGGCGGTGTGCGGCGTTTCTCCCGCCGGAAAAGGCCGTGCGAGGTATTTGCGGCGTGGTACGAGCTGTGCTGAAAGGACGCGCGCATGGATGAGACAAGCTTGATCGTGCGGCCGCCCCTGCGGTGGCGGCGGCTCCGGGTCCGGGTGTGCGCGGCGACCCTCGCGACGGCGTCGCTCGTCGGGGGCGCGGGTCAGGCCGCCGGCGCGACGGTGGCGATCAGCTCCGACGTCGAGCGCACCGAGATGCCGATGCGCCCGACCTCGCAGTTTCCGCTGTGGATCAGCCGCCAGGACTGCCTGACGGACAACGATCTGGAGTTCACGATCACGCTGTCGCGGGGGAGCTTCTCGCCGGGCGATACGCTGTCCGTGTGGGTGAGCCAGTCGTCGGATTGCAAGGTTGGAGCCGTGCGCACCGACCCGAACGGCCGCTGCATCCCGATCCTGGCCCAGTCCGACCTGAAGGATACGATGGGCATCCGCGTGCCCGCCAAGGAGATCGCGAGAGCCCTCGACGCCCCGGACTGCGAGGACCGGAGCGCGAGCACCCTCGCGCGTCCCGTATCGATCTACTTCCTGCACCACCCGGCGTCCCAGGGCACCGAGGGAGATGTGGATGGTAACCACGCCGTCGTGTGGACGGACACCAAGATGGATTTGCAGGGCCCGAAGCCGCCGTCGGGCTTGAAGGTGGGCAGCGGCGATACCCGGTTGATCCTCGAGTTCACGCAGCCCGTGGACGAGGACCTCAACGGCTATTACTTCTTCTGCGACGGCGGTGGCGCGAGCGCGCCGGGCGCTGGCGCCGGCGGGACCTCCGGCGCCGGCGGGACCTCCGGCGCCGGCGGGGGAGAAGGGACGGGCGGCGGGGCCGGGGGCTCGACGGCCGCGGGCGGCAGCGCTGCGTGCGGCTCCTCGGCGCTCGTTCCCGGGGAGATCCCCGATCTCGACGCCACGTATCGCTGCGGCAGCACGGGCAAGGGCAGCGCGGGCGAGGCGACCGGGCTCCGGAACGATGTCCCCTATGCCGTGGGCATCGCGGCGTACGACACCATCGGGAACCCGGGCGTGCTGTCGGCGCTCGCCTGCGGGACGCCGAAGGACGTGGACGGCTTCTTCGAGCTGTACCGTGAAGCCGGGGGGAAGGCGGGCGGGGGCTATTGCAGCGTCACGGGGCCGGTCGGGGCGGGCCGGTGGGTCCCGTTGCCGCTGGGCGCCGTCGCGGCCGGGGCGGCCCTGGGACGATTGCGCAGCATTCGGCGGCGGCGCTCGCGCTCCTCCGCAGAGGAGCATGGATGAGCCTCCACATCGGTCTTCCTCGCATTGCCGCGGCGTGCCTCGCCGGCGGCGCGGCGGTCCTCGTGGCCAGCGCGGCGTCCGCGCAGGTGACCGCGACGCACAACGACTGGCGGCAGAGCGACCGGTCGAGCCTCCGTGCCAGCGAGAAGTACGCCTCGCCGCAGAGCTTCGCGTTCGAGCTGCGCTTCGGTCCCTATTCCCCCGAGGTCGACGAGGAGTTCTCGGGGATGGGCCCTTATGAGAGGACCTTCGGGGACGGTCAGCGGTTCTATTTCGGGCTGGAGGTCGACTGGCTGCCGCTCCGGATCCCGTACGTGGGCGCGATCGGCCCGGGGTTCGGCTGGGGGTACACGTCGGCCTCGGCGAAGGGGTTCCTCGCCGAATCCGGTTTCAGCGAGCGGTCCGACGAGGAGACCTCGCTCACCATCATGCCCATGCACCTGTCCGCGGTCGTGCGCCTGGACGAGCTGATGCGCAGGACGGGCGTGCCTGTCGTGCCCTATGCCAAGCTGGGTGTCGGGATGGGGGTATGGGCCGCCGGGGCGGGGGCCGGCGACGCGAAGCACGAGGGCGTCCTGGGAAAGGACATCTCCTGGGGGACGCACCTCGCGCTGGGCGGGATGCTCTCGCTCAACTGGCTGGATCCCCGCGCGGTGTCGCGGCTCGACGAGTCGACGGGCGTCAACCACGTCTATGCGTTCGGCGAGTGGATGTACGCGAACCTCGACGGGCTGGGCTCACGGCCGCAGATGCACGTCGGCACGTCGACCTGGATCGTGGGGCTGGCGCTCGACATGTGAGCGGGGAGGCCGTGGGGGCGCTGGCCGGCGCGCGCGGGATGGGGGCGCGGCGGCCGGGCGCCGGGTCACGGCAGTTGGCCGCGGCGGGCGCCGGGGTCAGGGGGCGTCGCCGCGGCGGGCGCCGGGGTCACGGCGCGCCGCCCTGGAGCGTCGTGCTGCTGTCCTGTTCCTCGATGACCAGGGTGCGGCGCGGCCGGGTCGCGGTCGAGCGGCGCGGCGGCGGGGCGTCGCTCTCGAAGGCCGCGACCACGTCCTTGGAGGGGGGGCCGAAGATCGGCAGGACGAGCTCGCGCGCGCTGCCCTCGCGCTCGTAGGCGATCTTGAGCTCGTTCGCGCTGGCCACGTTGCGGTAGGCCGCGAACAGGTCGTCGGGGCGCTCGAGCGATGCGCCGTTCACCTGCATCACGACGTCGCCGGGCTTGAGCTCGATATCGGTCCAGTCCGGGGGCAAGGCGAGGATCTTCCATCCGATGAACGCGCCCGCCCGGATGACCTCCTCGACGGGCACGCGCCGCAGGATCCAGGGCGGGCCCTGCAGCAGCACCCGCTCGACGTCGGCGCGGGCGAGCTGCCCGGGCGGCGCCACCGGCTTGGGCGGGGCCGGGCGCGGCGCCTGCGGCGCCGGGGCCGCCGCGGGCGCGGGCGCCTGCTGACCGCCGCAGCCCGCCGCGAGGCCTGTCAGGCCGGCGAGGCCGGCGACGCCCGCCAGGCCGGCGAGGCCTGCGGAGGCGGACAGGGAGAGACAGGCGCCGAGCAGGAGCTTTCCGGACGTCGACATCGCGGGGACTATGCGCGGGAGGTCCAGGGCGGCCAAGTAAGATGCGGGCCCGCAGCAACACGGACACCGCTGGGCTCGCGTGGCCGGCGGGCCGTCGGATTCCGTCGGAAGCGGTCGGGGAGGCGGGATTTGAACCCGCGACAACGAGCACCCAAAGCTCGTGCACTACCGGACTGTGCGACTCCCCGGGCGAAGCGTCGCAGGCGGGGACCATAGACGAGGTGCACTGCCAGGGCAAGACACGTCGCGGCAGCGGCCGGGCGGCACAGGGCCCGTGAGGCGCGGGGCGCGCTCCACCGGGACGCGCAGGGCGGGGGAGGCGAAGGGCGTGCGCGCCGTTCGAGGCGATGCGGAGGGGCGCGCCTTTCCAGGTGCGGCGCCACGGGAAAGGCGCTGGGATGAAGCGCTGCATGAGCGAGCCGCTGTCGTCCCGGTCGTCCCTGTCGGTCCACCACCTGGCCGTGGTCGTGCGCGATCTGCAGCGGGCCGAGGCGTTCTATCGGGGCGTGCTCGGCCTGCCGGTGGTGCGGCGCTGGACGGACGAGGCGGGCGCGCCGCGGTCCGTGTGGCTCGGGCTCGGCGGCGGCGCGTTTCTGGCCGTGGAGCGGGCCACGGCCGACGGGCCGACGCGCGCGGACGCGGCGCCGGGCTGGCACTGC
The DNA here is from genome assembly GCF_051369805.1 of Sorangium sp. So ce1036. Lineage (NCBI taxonomy): Bacteria > Pseudomonadati > Myxococcota > Polyangiales > Polyangiaceae > Sorangium > Sorangium sp. So ce1036. Next base: position 7,309,376 of record NZ_JBBMOX010000001.1, on the reverse strand, counting down.
GTCGCCCTGGGGATCGCCCCGTCCGAGCGGGAGGCGTGGCGCCGCCGGCTGGCCGCCGCGGGCGTGCGCATCGAGCGGGAGAGCCCCTACTCGATGTATGCGCGCGATCCCGAGGGGAACCTCGTGGCGCTCAGCCACTATCCGGACGAGCAGGGCAGCACGGGCTGAGGGCGCGCCGTGGGGCCGGGCGGGGAGGAGGGCGGGGGCGGGGAGCGGGCTGTGGAGGGGGGCGGGGAGGAGAGTAGCGGACGAACGGTCTGGACCGGTCGATCGACCGGCCAGGAACCATGAAGGAGAACGCACGGCGGGAATCTGGCTTGATGTACGCGGCCAGGTGTGCCAGGGTCCGGCCGCGCCTGCTGACATTGCCCCCGTAGCTCAGTGGATAGAGCAGCGGTTTCCTAAACCGAAGGTCGCAAGTTCAATTCTTGCCGGGGGTGCTCGAAATCCTGAGGGATTTTGGATACGCACCGGATGGGTGGAGCAGCCGCAGGCGGATCGCGCCGCGGCCCCGATCGTCTGGTGTTGGTCGCGGACCACAGCATGCGGCGCCGACGCGACGAGGTGGCGGCCAGCGGCGGTAGCAGGAACTGCGTGGACTGCCGGAAGGACCGCCAGCCGGCCGCGAGAGTGACGATGCGCGCGGGGTTGGAGCGCCGCGCGTGCGCAACTCGCGGGAGCGGTGGCGCAGCGCGAGGACGGGGCAGGTTCTTGTTGTGTTACTGGAATAATTTGACTGAGTGGCACATGGAAGGCTCCGGGTCGAATTTCAATTCAGGCCGGAGGCTCTGGAGAGGCTCCGGGTCGAATTTCAATTCAGCCGGCGGGTCTCGAGAAGCTCCCGGTTGAATTTCAATTCAGGCCGGAGGCTCTGGAGAGGCTCCGGGTTGAATTTCAATTCAAGCCGGCGGTAGCGCGACCGCATTCTCTTGATCCAGCGCCACCCGTCAGGGGGGTCAGCACTTCCTCCAGGAGCCGGCGAAGATCCCGGCCTCGGGCGAACCCCCGTTGCTCGATGAGCTCGACGGCAGATCGCGCCATCGCGATGTCCGTATCCCGCGCTATCGCCAACAGGGTCCGGATGTCCACGAGATCCTGGGGGCGGCGACGATCATCACGGGCCAGCACCTTCAGCGCGAGCAGGTGCCCGGTCTGCGCGACAGGGACCGTGACGTCTGGAAATCTTTCTCCTCCTGGCTCGCACGGCGCAGTCGCCGCCGTGACCGCAACCCCCGCCGGCGGCGACCAAGGTGCACCGCAGCCCGCGCGTCGGACTTCCATCTTCCTCGACTCCTGTGTAATCTGGTCAGATGCTCGAGGCGCTGGATCTCGACTCGCCGTCGGCAAGCTCCTCTTGGTTGCGAGCAACATGTGACCTGACCGCGAAAGGTGTTCCAATGGATCAAGGATCGTCGTCGGCGCGTCTGTCCAGGAGCCGCATCGGGGGCTCCCTGTCCGTCCTTCTCTGTGCGCCCGCGGTGGCGCTCGTGCTCGTCGGTTGCGGCGGCATGGATCCCTCCTCATCCGAGGCTGACGAATCCACGCCGAATGTAGACGCCTACATGACCTGGGAGGAGTTCAAGGCGAACGCCCACCACGACCCGGAGCGCGGGATCTACATCATCGATGGCGACGTGCGGGGGCTCAGCAACGCGGAGCTGCGTATCGTTTACGAGCGCTATGTTCGGACCGGAGCGCTCGTCGTGAACCGCTCGGACGGCGCTGACGATACCTTGCAGCGTTATATCCGATAGCTCGATCTGACGTCTCTCGCGGGCGGGTCTCGTCCTCGTGAGATACCGGGAACAACCAGCCGCCGCCCCGCGTTCCATCGGCCATGGCGCGACGCGCGATGAGCTGGATCCTTATCCTGTTCACGATGGCCCTGGTGGGGTGCGACCATGCGACCAAGGCGGTCGCGCAGGCCGCGCTCGAGCGGCGAGCGCCGCTGTCGATCGTGCCGGGGGTGCTCGATCTCCGCTACACCGAGGACCGCGACATGGCCTTCAGCCTGCTCCGGAGCATCCACTCGCCGGCGAAGGTGACGATCCTCTTCGCGTGCTCGATGGTCGTTCTCGGCATGATGATCCTGGGCTGGTGGTACAGCCGCCGCGCCTCGGCCACCGAGCAGGCCGCGTATGCGCTCATCGTCGCCGGCGCGGTCGGGAACGCGATCGATCGCGCCGCCCGCGGCTACGTCATCGACTTCATCCACCTCCATCATTGGCCGGTGTTCAACGTCGCCGACATCGCCATCGCGGCGGGCGGGATCCTGCTCGGGGTCGTGATGTTCCGGCGTGCGCGCCGGGAGCCGCGCGAGGTGTCCTGAGCTCCGCCTCGTGCGCCAGCTTCGCCCGTGTTACCGAGCGCTCTCCCGGGGGGACCCCGGGATTCCGGGCGCTTATGTGCCTCGTCAGCCCGAAGGCGCGTCGCGCCCCGGGCGAGCTGCGGGGCCCGCGCGCCGGCACGCCGCTGCGCCCCGACGCCGTCGCCTGACAGCCCCCACCCCGTGATAGGCTCGTGGCCGTGCCCCGCCGTCGCCCGGCTGCTCAGATCCTCCGCGAGGTCCCTCCGCGCGTGCGCGCAGGGCTGCTCCGGCTCGGTCTGGACCCGGACGACCCCGCGCAGGCGAGGCTCTTCGTCGAGGGCGTCCGCGTGGCCGACGAGCTCATCGCGGAGGAGGCCACGCGGGACGCGGAGCGCGCCTGACACCGCGCATTCCCTCCAGCCGCGCACATTTTCCATGCCGGGTGCCGCCGCTCCCACGCGGACGCCGTGGCCGCCTCCTGGCATGAGCCCTCGACGTGACAGCGCGAAGGTGGCTTTGAGGAGCCTCCGCGCAAGCCAGGTCGGCGCACGCATTACGTTCAGACGCGCGCATTTTCCATGCACAACCCACTCGTTCTTGCACGGGCGTCGTAGTAGTTGCTGGCCCATGAGTCCCGGACCCGACAGTCCCGTCCTCGCTCGGCACCCGGTCACCCCCGAGGAAGACCTGGCGCGGTGCGCCTTGCTGCGCGCCCCCGCTCGCCGCCGTGGGCGCGTCGAGCGAGGCGCCGTCAACTAATGCCCGCGCGCGGGGCACCTGCCCGCGAGGTGAGCCATGCTGGACGCGGTCACGGCGGCGCTCGCCGCCATCGAAGCAGAAGGTGAGTTCGCGGTCGAGCTCACATGCGGCTCCGACGATCTGCGCATCGAGGTCGACGGGGTCGGCCCCATCCGTTTCCCGATCTCGGCGGTCACGGCGCGGAAGCTGTGCGCCGTGGCCCGCCCGGCGCCGTACGGGCGGCGCGACAGGACGCTGCATGACGTGCGCGTGCGCGATACGTGGGAGATCCACGGCCGCCAGATCGAGATCGACACGCGAAGATGGCAGCGCACCCTCGAGCCCATGCTCGCGATCCTCCGGCAGCGCCTCGGGTTGCCGGAGGGAGGCGAGCTCGAAGCCGTCCTCGACAAGATGCTCGTGTACGGCCCTGGCCAGTTCTTCGCGCCTCACCAGGACTCGGAGAGGGCCGACGACATGGTAGCTACCCTCGTGGTGGAGCTGCCGTCCAGGCACGAGGGCGGTGCCATCCTTGTCCGGCACCATCGAGAGACGAAGCTCTTTTGCGGCGCCGCGCAGGGGCCGAAGGACCTGTGGCTCCTCGCCTTCTACGCAGATTGCCACCACGAGGTGAGACCCGTCGAGGCCGGCTACCGGATCTCCCTCACGTACCATCTCCTCTACCGCGGGCCGGCCACGGAGCCCGCGCCGCTCCGCCTCGCTGCCCTCGAGCGCCTCTGCGCGGGCGTCAAGGCGTACTTCTCGACGCCGGCCGCGATCCCGTACTCGAGGTCTGCCCCGGAGCGGCCGGACCGCTTGATCTACCTCCTCGACCACGAGTACACGCAGAAGAGCCTGGGCTGGGGCCGCCTCAAGAACGCGGATCGGCTGCGCGCCTCCGCGCTGCGAGAGGTCGCCGCGCGCCTCGACTGCGAGGCGTTCCTCGCCCTCGCCGACGTGCACGAGTGCTGGTCGTGCGAGGGAGATGACTGGAACGGCGGGTACGGCCGCCGCGCCCTCGGCCGCTGGGGTCACGATGGCGAGGGAGCCGGCGACGCGGACGACCACGAGCTCGTCGAGCTCATCAACACCGACGTCGAGCTCCGTCACTGGGTCGACGCGGACGGGCAGGTCGCGCCGGGCATCTCGACGCGGACGGCGATGCACGAGGTCTGCTTCACCAGGGCGTCGACCGAGATCGACCCGTTCAGGTCGGAGCACGAAGGCTACATGGGCAACTACGGCAACACCGTGGACCGCTGGTATCACCGGGCCGCGATCGTGATGTGGCCGCGGGCCAGGAACTTCGTGATTCGAGCGAAGGTGTCCCCATCCTGGGCCGTGAACGAGCTCGCGTCGCGCATCGAGGCGGGCGCCACGGACGAGGCGCGCGACAGGGCGAAGGAGCTCCTGCCCTTCTGGCGTCGCGTGGCGCCGAACGAAGCGAGCGAGGCGTTCGTCCGGGACCTGCTCTCGGTAGCAGCGTCACTCGGCGACGCCGAGCTCGCCCTCGGGCTGCTTTCCCCCTTGGGGCCGCACCGGCTGAGCCCTCGCACGACGCCCGCCTTCGTCACCCTCGTCCAGCATCACGACCTCTCGTGGTCGCAGCGGCTCTTCTCCGCCTGGCAGGCGGACGCGCGCCATGACACGCCGCCCTGGCGCTCGCTCCTCCCTCTCCTCTGTGAGGCGCTCTCGGCGGGCGGCGAGCACGGCGAGGCGCTCGCCATGTGGCTCCTTTCGCGCGAGGTGACCTCGTTCCAGCAAAGCCATACCGGCGCGCATAGCCTGCCCCAGGCGCTCGGCGAGGTGGGGCTCGACCGGCTCCTCGATGATGCCGTTGCCCTGCTGGAGACCGCTGCCGTGATCCGGGCGCCGGCCGTGCGCGACGACCTCATCGCCTTCTTCACGGCGCCCGAGACGGCGCTGCCGCTCATGACGGCCGGCGCGCTGCTCAGGCGCTGCCGGGAAGGGCGCGCGCCGGCCGCGGTCAGGGCCCTCGGCCTGCGACCGCTGTATCGCCGCGTCGTGGAGCTGCTCGAACGCGCCGTCGCGGCAAGGCCGCGCAGCCCGGAGGACTGGTCGATCGAGCCTCCGTCCGGGTGCACCTGCCCGCTGTGCCGAGAGCTCTCGGAGTTCCTGCGCGATCGGACCCGGATCCAGCTTGCCTGGCCGCTGGCCAAGGAGCGGCGGAGCCACATTCATGGGGTGATCGATCTCAACCGCTTGCCTGTGGCACACACCACGCTTCGCCGTGGGCGCCCGTACACGCTCGTCCTGACGAAGCAGGAGGCGCTCTTCGAGCGCGACGCGGCGCTCCGGGCGCAACAGAAGGCGCTCCTCGGGTGGCTCAAGGAGCAACGGAGCGCGTTCTCGGAGGTTCGCCCGAGCATCGCCCCCTCCTGAGTCGTTGGCCGGACGTTCGAGTCGCCTCGGGCGCCCGGGCGGTCGGCGGGCCGCGCTCGGCACGAGCGCGCGGCGCGGCGGGCGTCAGGGCGAGGTGATCTCTTGACAGCGGCCCGCGATGCACTCGAGCGGGCGCGGCGCGACGCACTCGTACGCGCACCCCCGCCACCAGCGCTCGTAGTCCTCGATGAGCTCGCGCGCCTTCTCTTCCACATACGCTTCCCTGGCGCGGTTCACGGGCACCGCACACCCGAGCGGGCATCCGGCCGACGCAAGGACGCACTCGGAGGCGTCGTTGCACGCGTTCGACTCGGCGACGATCGCGTCGAACTCCTCCTGGATCTCTTCCTTGCTCCTGGCGCAGCTCGCGCAGCCGAGGCCGACGATCAAGAGCACCATCCCTCGCAAGCGCATCGACATACCTCTCTTCCGGCGGCGGGCCGCGAGCCCCGCGCCTCCAGGGAGCGTTCGCCGCGGCGCTCTGCTTGCGCACAGGTATATCATCCTTCCCGGCCCGAGCCTCGCCGGCACGAACGCGGCCCGTGCAGATCGATGGTCGCGTCTTTCGTGCAGCCCGCACTCTCTCTCGCTCCCGCCTGCTCCGGCAGCCGTTGGCCCTCGAACCAGCCCGCTGGGCGCCGGTCCCCGCCCTTCGGCACCCTGGTACCCCGGCGCGGGGGGCGGTCGATTTTTTTTGCGCCACGGACGAGGCGCGCGACAGGGCGAAGCAGCTCCTGCCCTTCACCACGCTTCGCCGTGGGAGCCCGTATACGCTCGTCCTGACGAAGCAGGCGGCGCTCTTCGAGCGCGACGCGGCGCTTCGAGCGCAACAGAAGGTGCTCCTCGGGTGGCTCAAGGAGCAACGGAGCGCGTTCTCGGAGATCGACCCGAGCGGCTCGCGCAGGCGCTCCTCGTCGATGCGGTAGGCGCCGCGCCCGCCCGCGACGATGGCGCACGCCTGCCGATCGAGCTCGGCCGACATTGCGTGGGATCTCTGACCGTGAGCTACTGAGCAGCCGCGGGGCGCCATGGCTGGGCCTCCGCGACGTCCAGCGGGCTCAAGAGCAATGGCTGGAGCAAGGACCTGGTCCTGTCGTCGAGCGGCTGCAGTAGCGCGTCGACCTGGCGTCGAGCCTCGATGAGCTTGATGCGGAGGTTGTGCGGCTTCGTGGCTGGATCCGCGCGCTCGAGCGCCTCGATGTCCTCGCGGAGCGCGCCGAGGAGGGAGATGTACCGTGCCAGCGGGGGGGCGATGAGCGGCGCGGCGCCGCTCGCACCCGATGGCACGCCGAACTCCACCAGTCCCTTGAACTCATCCCGTATACGAAGCAGCGATCGGCCGATCTTGTCTGCGTCGATCTTGAGCTTGAAACGCGACCCGCCTGCTGCCCGCTTCCGATCGTCGTTGAGCATCGCGCTCAGGTATTTTAGCCACTGCTGATCGTCGAGCACCGTGTCGCCCTGCTTCCACTGGGTGTTGTCCTCCAGGGTGCGGAGGATGAGCAGGTAGGGGGAGACGGTCCTCTCGATCTCCGCGTAGCTTTTTATTGCATCTCTTGCGCTGGCCGGGGGGCGGATGACGATGTCTTGCATCCACGCGGTCCACTGCTTCTTGTAGTTCTCGGCGTAGTCGTTCGCCATGTCCTCCAGGTGCGCTGTGGTCCTCTCCATCGGCTCGTCGTGATCGGGCGGAACGAGCCAATGCTCTTGCTCCAGGAGCTCGGCGCTCCTCGCGATGTTGTTCAGGACGGCGGAGCGGCCCTTCTCGGTGTAAGGTCCACCGACCTCTTTCCAGCGCCTTTCGCGGTCGTGCTGCTGGCTCCCGATCACCGTCAGCGCGCCGGCGCGCCACCGGAAGACGTCCTCCAGCGTGATGGCGGGATATTTCGGGTCCGCGTGGTGGAGGTCGTATCGTTCCTCGGTGAGCGAGTCGATGAAGATGCTGTAATATCGCTGCGGTGCTGGCACGCTGCGAAGCGCCTCGCGCACCCTCTCGATGAGCTCATCCCTGAGGGGGATCGCCGCGATCTCCTGCCTTTTTACGAGCGACAGGTAGTGGCTCACGTGCCTGCCGAGCTGCTCCTTCAGCTCGGCGTCGGACATGTCCGCGAGCGGCCCGATCTCCTCGGCCCCGAGCGCCGTGAGCTGCTCGGTCGCCCAGTCGACGTCCAGGTGATCGACGTCACGGAGCATGAGGTACATCATGAGCGCTCGTCGATTGCGCAGGTAGCGCTCCCCGCGCGCGCGCTCGAGGCGCACCTCGAGTCGTTGCTTGCAAGGGAGGATGAAGGTGCGTTCGATGAACGAGGCGTAGAGACGACGCAGGGCCGGGTATACCGTCTCGCCCTGGTACATCGTGAGACCCACCCCGCTCCGCGTGCCTTCCTTCCTGACCCGGTCCATCTCGCGCAGCCGCTCCAGCATGCCCCGCGCGGCGGCGAGCTTCTCCGAGAGGGGCTGGCCGCCCCCCCTGGGTGAGCCCACGGCGCGCGCGTGGTCCTCGGTCTCCCGGAGGAACCTGCGGTTGTTCGCGAAGGAGATGGCGCTCGGCACCACGAGGACGACGCCGAGCGCCGCCGCCGCCGCGCTGATCGCGAGGCCCATCAGCCGCTGGCGGCGCACGTTGCCCGCGCTCCGGGCGGCGATGTGGCGATCATGGAATACGATGTTGGTGAAGATGTCGTGGAGGAAGTAGCCCTTCGATCCCGCAGCAGGATGCGGAGCGCCCTGGTGCGGAGGAGTGCCCAGGTGCTGCGCCATGGCCTGTCGCTCGCGGCCGTTCGGTGCGTCTTCCTGCGCGCCGCTCGTGAAGTAGAAGCCCCGGAAGATCGGGGTGCCCCGGTACGCGTTGACGGCGAATACGGAGTCGACGAGCCTGGCCAGGTTCTGCCGGACGCTCGACAGCTCCAGAGGGAATCGGTAGATGCGCTCGCGCGCCTCCTGGCTGCGCTCCGTCACGAGCCGCCTCAGCATGCGCGCGTGGACCTGCTTCATCAGCGCGTCGATCTCGGCATCGAAGCGCCTGCCTGGACGGGTCCTGTCGGCGTCGATGGGCAGCGTCGCCCCCCACGCCTGGGCGCGATCGCTGCGCCGCAGGTCGCCGAAGAACTGGGTGAATCCGGCGATGCGATCGCACTTCGTGAACAGCAGGTAGACCGGCAGCGTCATCTCGAGCCTGTCCATGACCTCGCCGATGCGCGCGCGCAGCCGGCTGGCTGTCTCGTCGACCTGCTGCTCGCTGGCGCCGATGAGCTCGGCCACGCTCACGACCACGAGGATCCCGTCCAGAGGACGTCGCCCCCGGTACCTGTGCAGCATCGCGAGGAACGCCATCCACTCCTCGTGATCGCCCCGCTCCGTCGCGTAGCGACCCGCGGTGTCGAGGAGGATCGCCTCGTTCGCGAACCAGAAGTCGCAGTGTCGGGTGCCGCCGACGCCACGAACGCCGCCGCCGCTCTCCGGATCGACGCAGGAGAATACCAGGCTCGAATGCTTGAGGGCCGTCGTCTTCCCCGCCCCAGGCGGACCGATGATGACGTACCAGGGCAGCGCGTAGAGCGCGGCGCTGCCGCTTCTCCTGCTTTTGCCCATCTTCGAGCTCTTCAGCGCTCGGATGCCGCTCTGGATCTGGCGCTGCAGCGCCTCGATCTCACGGTGCCGTTCAGGCTGAACAACGGCGGCCTGTTGCGCGCCCTGGTCGAGGATCGCCCGCTCCAGTCCCTCGCCGGCGCGGCTCGAACGGATGCGGCGGAACACCAGGAGGGCTGCCGCGCTGAGCACGACAAGGACGCTCGTCGTGAACGGAATCACGATGTTCAGGTTGAACGTCAACCACGTTGCCCACGAGGCGAGGAGGACCAGCGCGAGGAGGATCCACCACATGACGGCGAGTTTATCATCGCTCGACGCGACCGTGCGCGCGGGCAAGCCGCGCTTGCACCCTGAGACGAGCCCCCGCCGTCACTTCGGCGTGGACGCCGCGCGCTGCCTCGCTCGCTCCAGATCCTCGTCGCTCGGCATCTCCGGCGCGTTGTCGCGCCGATCGCCCTCCTGCTCCGCGGCGAGCCCCGCGCCCGCCTCTGGCCGGAACTGCGCCTCCGCGAGCGGCCGTTTTCGACTGGCCGGCTTCGTCGGCGCGAGCGAGGGCGGCTCGAGCTGCGACGATCGGAGAGGCTCGGGCTCGATCGGCACCCCCGGCCCGGGTGCCTGCGGCAGCGGCGCCGCCTCGTCCGGGACAGGCGCCTCTCCCTTGCGCTCGAGCGGCGCCCCACCGGTCCTGGGCTCGGCCGCACCGGGGGCTCCTGCGCTTGATTGATTCCAGCTCATGTGACCTCCTCGGAGCTCCTGTCGCTCCTGAACGGGGGCACCTGGGGCCGCGACGCCCGCATCGCCAGCCTCCGCGACGCTCCGGAAGCGCCCGCTCGGCGCGTCCGCTCTGACGGGCGCTCCCTCCTGCTTCCGGGCGGTCGCGACGATGGCGCCGCGCAGCGCGACGTGATCCCGGCTCGCGTCGGCCTGGCTCGGGGGCGGTCGATTTTTTTTTCGCGGCACCGATGATTCCGGTCGGGCGCGGGGGTCTGTAGCTCCGAACCCCGACCGACGAGGCCCCCATGACCGCGATCTCCACCTCCTTTCAGCACGCCGCGCCGACCCGAGACCAGGACGAGACGCCCGAGACCGCCGCCGCCCCTGCGGCCCCCCTGGCCGCCGCGCCGCGCGACGTCCAGCGTTCGGCTCCACGCTCGAGCAAGGCGCTCTGGGCAGGCCGGACCCTGAGCGGGCTCGCCGCGCTGTTCCTGGGCTTCGACGCCGCGGGCAAGCTGCTCCAGCCGCCCCAGGTCGTGGAAGGCACGACCAGCCTCGGCTACCCGGCGAGCGTGATCTTCTCGCTCGGGGTGGTGCAGCTCGCGTGCCTGTTCTTCTACCTCGTCCCGCGCACGGCGGTCCTGGGGGCCGTGCTCTGGACGGGCTACCTGGGAGGCGCCATCGCGACGCACGTGCGCGTCGGCAACCCGCTCTTCACCCACACGCTGTTCCCGATCTACATTGCGGCGCTCCTCTGGGGCGGGCTCTGGCTGCGCGACCACACGCTGCGCGCGGTCCTCCCGCTCCGGGCCGCGAAATGACGAGAGACGACGTCCGCAACGACCGATGAGCTGGGGCTCCTCACGGAGTCAACGCATCGAACCAGGCCCCGGGGCGACGCCGCTCGCGCCGGGGCCGCATGGAGGCACACATGTCGATCAAGAGCCTGAACCCCTATCTGATGTTCGACGGGACCGCCGAGAAGGCCATCAAGCTGTACGAGCGCGCGCTCGGCGCGAAGTGCGAGGGGGTGATGCGGTACGGCGACGTGCCGGGCGACGCCCCGTGCCCCGGGGAGGTCAAGGACCGGATCCTCCACGCCACGGTGCACGTCGGCCCGAGCGTCATCATGGTCAGCGACGGCATGCCCGGCACGCCGGTCGCGAAGGAGAGCAACACCGAGGTCTGCCTGCATTTCGATGACGTGGAGTCGATGGCGAAGGCGTTCGACGCCCTCGCCGCCGGCGGCAAGGTCACGTCGCCCCTGCAGGACATGTTCTGGGGCGCGAGGTTCGGCACGCTCACCGACGCGTTCGGCATCCGCTGGATGTTCAACTGCGATCTCCAGAAGGCCTGACGCCGGGGCGGTGAGCGCGGCGAGGCGTCCAGCGCATTCCGGTTCATCACCTCGGTTTCTCACGCTCCGAGCCTCTCTCTGTCGATCCCCGGTAGATCCGCCCATCGCAGGTGGGCACGACCACACGCGCCTCGCGCCGAGGATGCATGACCGTGGATCTGCCGAGAGCCCGGTGATACGCTGCCGCCTCACCCGATGTCAGGAAGCGTAGCCCAGCTTGAAGAACACCGCACCGCGCTCACCGGGCACTGCTACCGGATGCTGGGCTCGGTGGTCGACGCCGACGACGCCGTGCAAGAGACGATGGTGCGCGCCTGGCGGAGCCTCGACCGGTTCGACGGGCGCTCGTCGCTGCGCACCTGGCTGTACCGCATCGCCACGAACGTCTGCCTCGACGAGCTGGCCGCTGGCTCGCGCCGGATGCGCCCCCTCGAGGAAGGCCCGGTCGGCACCGTGGACGACCAGCTCGAGACGCGCCCGCGCACGCACTGGCTCGAGCCCGTCCCCGACGCGCGGGCCATCCCGGCGGACGCCGATGCCTCGGAGCAGCTCGCGCTCCGCCAGAGCATCCGCCTCGCGTTCGTCGCCGCCCTCCAGCACCTGCCCCCGAAGCAGCGCGCCGTGCTGCTGCTCACCGAGGTGCTCGGCTGGTCCGCCGCCGAGGTCGCCGCCTGCCTCGAGACCTCGGTCGCCGCGGTCAACAGCGCGCTCCAGCGGGCGCGGGCGACGCTCGCGGGCCGCAACCTCGGCGAGGCGCGCACCCCGCTGTCCGACGCGCAGTCCGCCCTGCTGGAGCGCTACGTCGACGCCTTCGAGCGGTACGACGTGGACGCGCTCGCGACGATGCTGCGCGACGACGCCATCCTCTCGATGCCGCCGTACACGCTCTGGCTCCGCGGCCCCGAGGCGATCCGCACCTGGTTCCTGGGCCGGGGGGCCGGCTGCCGTGGGTCGCGGATCGTGCCGACCGCCGCCTGCGGCTCGCCCGCGTTCGCGCAGTACCGCCCCGCGCCCGAGGGCGGCCACCGCGCCTGGGCGCTCATCGTGCTCGATCTGTCCGGGGACCGCATCGCCAGCATGACGTCCTTCCTCGACACCGAGACGCTCTTCCCGCGCTTCGGCCTGCCGCTCGAGCTTCCGGTCTAGCCGCACCGGAGCCAGGCCAGGCCCGGACCTCCCACGATTTTTTTTCTCCAGCGATCGATGATTCCCGGCGCCCGGGGGAGTCTACAGGGGCGAATGCAGCTCGGAGGCCCCATGATCGCGATCGCCGCCGGCAGGCGCGCCGGTCGGTGCCGCTGAGCTCGCTGGACGTTCCACAGGACGAAGCGCTGACGCCCGGGACCTGCAACGGGCCGGACCACCGCAACGACTCCACAGCATCACGAGGGAACCATGGCGACGAGCAACTCTCGAAAGGTCTTCATCAACCTGCCCGTCCGCGACCTCAAGCGGTCGATGGACTTCTTCTCCAGGCTCGGCTTCGAGTTCAACCCGATGTTCACCGACGACAAGGCGGCCTGCATGATCCTCAGCGAGGAGGGGTATGTCATGCTGCTCACCGAGCCGTTCTTCAAGACGTTCACGAAGAAGGAGGTGTGCAACACGAGCACACACACCGAGGGGCTCTTCGCGCTGTCGTGCTGCAGCCGGGCCGAGGTCGACGAGCTCGTTCAGAAGGCGATCGCGGCGGGCGGCAAGCCCGCGATGGATCCGCAGGATCACGGCTTCATGTACGCCTGGAGCTTCTACGATCTCGATGGGCACCACTGGGAGGTCCTCTGGATGGACCCCAAGGCAGCCCAGTAATCACGCGCCACGCGCCCGAGCGTCAACGCACGTTGCTTGACGCTCGGGGCGCGTTCTTTTAAAAGACTTCCGCGTCGTCGAGTCCGCTCCGCGCGACTCGTCCACAAAGCTGAATCCGTGCGGCCGCGCAGGACGGGCGTATGGGGCTTGCCGCGGCCGCGGAACCCATGCAACCATCGCTTGCGATGCGGAACGTCAGGGGCGGAGAGCTCTCCTTCACGCAGCGCGAGCTGCTGTACGAGACGGCGGATACCCTCCTCTATCGCGGCTACAGCGACACCGATGGTGTGCCGGTGACCATCAAGGTGCTGAAGGGTGAGCACCTCGGCCCGCGGCGCGTGGCGCAGCTCCAGCACGAGTTCGAGATCACACGCCACCTCCAGGGCGAGCACGTGATTCGAGCGTACCGGCTGGAGAAGATCCCGGGCGGGGCGGCGCTCCTCCTGGAGGACTTCGGCGGCGTGCCCCTCCACGAGCTGGCCCGCTCTGCCCGCCTCGATCTGAAGGCGAGGTTGCGCATCGCGTCGGCGCTCGCCGCGGCGCTCTCGGCCGTGCACGGCAAGCACGTGATCCACAAGGACATCAAGCCGCAGAACGTCCTCGTCCACCCGACCACCGGGCAAGTCAAGCTGACGGACTTCGGGATCTCGACCTGGCTGTCCGAGGAGACGCAGGCGGCCCAGAGCCCCGATCTCCTGGAGGGGACGCTGGCTTACATGTCGCCGGAGCAGACCGGTCGAATGAACCGCGTCATCGATTACCGGACCGATCTCTACTCGCTGGGGGTGACGCTGTACGAGCTGTTCTCGGGGGTGCTGCCGTTCCAGGCCACCGACCCGGTGGACCTGATGCACAGCCACATCGCGCGGATCGCGACGCCGCTGCACGAGCGGTCGCGGGAGATCCCGAGGGCGGTGTCCGACATCGTGCAGAAGCTGATGTCCAAGGTCGCCGAGGAGCGATACCAGAGCGGGAGCGGGCTCAAGGCCGACCTCGACGCGTGCCTCTCGGCGCTCGAGGCGACCGGGCAGATCCCGCCGTTCGAGCTCGGGGCGCGCGACGTCCCGAGCGAGCTCAGGATCCCGCAGCGGCTCTATGGCCGCGACGCGCAGATGGAAGAGCTGCTCGCGGCCTTCGAGCGGGCGCGCGGGGGCCGGTGCGAGCTCCTCCTCATCGCGGGCGGCGCGGGGGTCGGCAAATCAGCGCTCGTGAGCGAGGTCCACAAGGAGGTCGCGCAGCGCGGCGGGCACTTCATCGAGGGGAAGTTCGACCAGCTCAGCGGCACCATGCCGTACGCGCCCGTGGCGGGGGCGCTGCGCCAGCGCGTCCGGCAGCTCTTGACCGAGCCGGCGGAGGTGCTCGAGCAGTGGAAGGACAAGCTGCTCAGGACGGCGGGAAAGAACGCGCAGATCCTGGTGGACCTGATCCCCGATCTCGGCCTGATCCTCGGGCCGCAACCCGAGGTGCCGCCGCTCGGGCCGAGCGAGGCGCAGAACCGGTTCAACCTCCTGTTCCAGGACTTCTTGCGCGTCATCACGACGGCGGAGCACCCGGTGGTGCTCTTCCTCGACGATCTGCAGTGGGCCGACCCGGCCTCGCTGAAGCTCCTGCACCTCGTCGTGACCGATCCCGGCGGCGCCTACCTGCTCATCATCGGCGCCTACCGGGACCAGGAGGCGATCGCCGGAAAGCCGATCACGAGCTGGCTCGGAGAGCTGCGCGCGGCGGGCGTGGCGCGGCGTGAGCTCACGCTCGCGCCGCTCTCGCTCCCGGACGTGCGCAAGCTCGTCGTGGACGCGCTGAGCCTGCGCGAGGAGCAGGTCGAGCCGCTCGCAGAGGTGGTCCACGCGACGAGCCAGGGGAACCCGTTCTTCTTGAGTCAGCTGCTCAAGGAGCTGTACGCCGCGCGGCTCGTGTCGTTCGACCCCGAGGCCGGGCGGTGGACGTGGCAGCTCGAGCCGATCAAGGAGCGGTGGGGCGCGACCAACGTGCACGACCTGCTCGTGGACAAGATGCAGCGGCTCCCGCCGGCGGCGCAGCGCGCGCTCTCGCTCGCGGCGTGCATCGGGCACCAGTTCGACCTGAAGACGCTGTCGATCGTGAGCGAGAAGCCGCCCGCGGAGGTCGCGGCGGATCTGTGGGACGCGCTGCGCGACGGGCTCGTGGTGCCCCTCGACCCCGGCTACCGGCTCCTGCACACGCAGGAGGGCGCCGTGACCGAGCAGGCGCTCTCGGTGAGGTACCGGTTCCTGCACGACCGGGGGCAGCAGGCGGCCTACGCCCTCATCGCGGACGAGCGGAAGGAGGAGGTGCACCTCCGGATCGGCCGGCTCATCCGCGCGCAGGTCGAGGGGGAGCCGCGCGATGACGACCTGTTCAAGGTGGTGAACCACGAGAACATCGGCGCGGCGCTGATCACGGACCGGGCCGAGCAGCTCGAGCTCTCGCGGCTCAACCTGGCCGCCGGCAAGCGGGCCAAGGACGCGATGGCGCACACGGCGGCCGCCGGATACTTCAAGGCGGGGATGGCCCTGCTCGGCGACGGCGGGTGGGAGGAGGACTACGCGCTCTGCTTCGCGCTGCACAGGGAGCGGGCGGAGTGCGAGTGGCTGAACGGCAGCGAGGCCGACGCCGAGGCGCTGATCCGCGTGCTGCTCTCGCGGGCGAGGTCCCGGCTGGAGCGCGCGGACGTGTTCAGGCTCCGGATCCTGGTGCACACGATGCGCGGGGAGTTCGCGGACGTGCTGCGCGTGGGGCGCGAGGGCGTGGCGCTGTTCGGCGTCGAGCTGCCCGAGGCGCCCGAGGCGATCTCCGCGGCGCTCGGCGCCGCGCTCGCGGAGATCCCGGTCCGCCTGGGCGGGCGCCCGATCGAGGCGCTCGCGGAGGCGCCGTGGGTCGGGGACGCGGACCAGCTCGCCGTGCTGCGGCTCCTGGCCGCGATGATCCCGGGGGCGTACACGCTCGATCCGACGCTGCTCGGCCTCGTCGCCGTCACCCAGGTCAACATCTCGCTCCGGTACGGCAACTCCCCCGCGGCGGCGTGCGCTTACGGCGTCTATTGCCTGATGCTCGCGGGGGGGATGGGCAAGTACGAGGAGGCGCGGCGGTTCCAGAAGGTCTCGCTGGAGCTCTGCGAGCGGCCCGACGTGGAGCTGCAGTGCAAGGCGTACCTCGTGTGCGGCGCCCCGTCCCACTTCTTCGAGCCGACCCGGGCGTCGGTCGCGTGCCTCTCCAAGGCCTACCAGTCCGGGCTGACCACGGGCGATTTCAGCTTCGCGGCGTACACCAGCCTGAACCTCGCGACGATCATGCTGGCGTCGGGCTACGAGCTCGCGTCGCTCAAGGAGGAGCTGGCCGGGTTCCTCGGCTTCCTGCAGCGGACGAACGACCCGCTCGGCGCGCCCGTGATCCTCGTCACGAGGCAGATGGTCGCGTGCCTGGAGGGGAGGACGAACGGGCGCCAGAGCCTGAGCGACGCGGCGTTCGACGAGGGCGCGTTCCTCTCCGGGCTCGGGCCCGCGCAGGATCTGCCGAGGTGCTGGTACTTCGTGAACCGGCTCGCGCTCGCGGTGCTGTACGGCGACCCCGCGGGCGCGCTCCACTTCGCCGAGCGGGCCCAGAAGCACAGCGCGAGCGCCATGGGCCTGTTCCTGCTGAACGAGATCCCGCTCTACGCGAGCCTCGCGCTGCTCGCGCGCTGCGCGACGGCGACGGAGGAGGAGCGGGCGCGGTTCCTCGCGACCGCGGCGGAGCACCGGGCGAAGTTCGCGGGCTGGGAGGAGCACGCCCCGGAGAACTACGCGCACAAGGAGCGGCTGATCGGGGCGGAGCTCGCGCGCGTCCTCGGCAAGGACGCGGAGGCGGCCGAGCTCTACGATCAGGCCATCGCGGCCGCGCGCGAGGGCCAGTTCGTGCACCACGAGGCGCTCGCCGGCGAGCTGTGCGCGCGGTTCTACCTCGCGAAGGGGCGGGAGCGGATCGCGCGGTGGTACCTGATCGACGCGTACCGGGCCTACCGGCGGTGGGGGGCGACGGCCAAGGCGGAGCACCTCGCGGAGGAGCACGGGCGGCTCCTGGAGGGCGTCGTGGCAGGCGACTCGGACGAGGTCAGGGTCGTGGCGTCCACGGTGACGCGCCGGGGGACCACCGAGTCGTTCGACGTGGCGACGGTCGTCCGGGCCATGCAGGCGGTCGCGAGCGAGAACGTGCTCGAGCGGCTGCTCGACCGGCTGATGCGGAGCCTGATCGCCAACGCGGGCGCGCAGCGGGGCGCGCTGATCCTGGAGCGCGAGGGGAGGCTCGTGATCGTGGCGTCGATGCGCGTCGACCCGGACGTCGTGGAGACGGGGCTCTCGATCCCGGCGCTCGAGAGCAAGGAGATCGCGACCAGCGTCGTCCAGCTCGTGGAGCGGACGCGGGAGCCGGTCGTGCTGAACGACGCGCGGCGGGACACCCGCTTCGCGTCGGATCCGTACATCGCGGCGCGGCAGCCGCGCTCGATCCTGTGCCTCGCGATGACCCACCAGGGGCGCTCTGCGGGGATCCTGTACCTCGAGAACAACGTGGTGCAGCGGGCGTTCACGCCGGGGCGGGTCGAGGTGTGCGGGCTCCTGGCCTCGCAGGCGGCCATCGCGCTGGAGAACGCGCTGCTCATCGCGAGCATCCGCGAGGGGACCGAGGCCTTGCAGCGCTCGAACGAGCAGCTCCAGCGGGAGCTCGAGCTGCGCGCGGCGTCCGAGGCGGAGCGGGCGCTCCTGGAGCAGGAGATCGTGCGGCGGCAGACGCCGATCATCCCCATCACGGACGACGTGCTGGTCATGCCGATCGTGGGCGCGATGGACGGCGCGCGGGCGCAGCAGGTGCTCGAGACGGCGCTGACGGGGTTCTCGGCGCGCCAGGCGAAGGCGGTGATCCTGGACATCACCGGCGTGGCGCGGGTCGACGCCGCGGTGGCGGAGGCGCTGATCAAGATCGTCAAGGCGCTGCAGCTCCTCGGCGCCAAGGCGGTGCTCTCCGGGGTCCGGCCGGAGGTGGCCCGCGCGCTCGTGGAGCAGGATGTCCATCTCGGCTCCATCGTCACGATGGGGACGCTGCAGAGCAGCATCGCGTACGCGCTCGGGCAGAACGGCCTCCGCGGCGCGTCCGGCCCGCGGGCGGGCTCGTCGCGGTTCACCTGAGTCCCCCCTTCAGGCCCCCCCGGAGAGCGCGCTCGCCGCGGGGGGGCCGGGCAACCCCGCAAACCCCCCAACCAGGGATGGACCTAGGGCGAAGCAGGACTAGCCCACCCGGGTCACGGAAGGCTGCTCGGATCGGCGGGGTTGCTGCCGGCGTCTCGCTCGTCCCCGTCGAGGTACCCGTCGCCGTCGCGATCGATGCCGATGCGCGCCCCCGAGCCGGGCGGCGTGCACGTGTACGTCAGATCGTGGTGCGTCTGGGTGGCCAGCAGGCGGAGCACCGTGTCGCTGATCGGCGGGACGGCCTGCCGGTCGGAGAGGAACATGCCGTTGCCCACGTAGAGGAACCCGATCTCGTGGAGGAACCCCTGCGTCTTCGCCACGAGATCGCACTCCCCGGCGTCGGCGCGATCCATGAGCAGGTCCACGCGCGGCGCGGCCACGGCGCTGTTCGAGTGCTTGAGCGTCACCTGCTGACCCACGATCGGCGCCATGTTGGTCTCGATGGCGAGCACGTACGCCTCGAGCTGCCGGCGGATCACGTCGCCGGCCGGCGTGAACGGGATGGCGTCGGGGTTGTTCGGGAACTGGTCGGAGAACCCGATCGCGGAGAAGAAGCGGTACATCGTGTCGACGGTGCCGTTGTTCAGGATGCCGTAGCCGCGGATCTGGTCCCCCATGTGGCCGTTGTCGCGCGAGAGGAAGACGAACGGGATGTCCGCCAGGCCGAACGCGCCGACCTTGGTGTACACGTTGCGGAGCTGCGGGATCTTGAAGAGCTGCGTCTGGAAGTCGAAGACGGAGCCGCCGTTCGTCCCGAAGAAGCCGGGGAAGTCGTCGCCCGGGTTGGCGTCGGGGTCGACCACGTGGCACCCGCCGCAGCTCGCGATCGAGTTCACCACATCACCGTTGAAGAAGTCCTTCCCCGCCTGCTGATCGGGCGTGAGCGAGTTGTCGAGGGCCCGGATCGGGTTGGGCGGGTAGGTGACCTGGAGCATGAAGTCGGTGAACGCCTCCATGTCCTCGTCGGGGATGGGCCCGCTGCGCCCCATCAGATCCGGGAACGCCGCCTGGAACTGCTTGAACGCGGCCCGCTCGTCGAACGACCCCTCGTCCGGCTGGGCGCTCGGCTCGCTGTAGCCGCCGGTGCGGTCGCCGCGCCAGTGCATGGGCCCGTGGTTGGCCAATCCGCGCAGGCTCTGGGTCATCATCGGCCCCTTCATCGGGTGGAAGATGGGGTTCGTGATGGGCTGCTGGGTGATGACGTCGACGAGGCCGAAGGGGAAGGGGCCCGGGTTGGCCACGACCAGGCCGTCGGGGTTGCCGAGGTTCCAGGCCAGGTCGTCGAGGTCGCCGTAGATGTGGCAGCTCGCGCACGCCGAGTCGCCGTGGCTCGACGAGAACGAGGCGTCGTAGAGGAACCGCCGGCCGTTCACGATGCTGGCCGGCTCGGGGTTGTACATCGGGATGTGCCCCACCTCGGTCCTCGAGGTCGTGTCGATGATCGAGATGGAGTTGTCGAAGCGCGTCAGCACGTAGAGGCGACTCCTGCTCTCGTCGAGCACGACGCCGGTCGGCCCGCCGCCGGTCACCGGGATCTGGTCCGCGGCGCTGGGCACGAACGTGTCGTTCTCGAGCTGGGCCGTGCTGAACACGCCGATCTTGCTCGAGCCGAGCGCGGCGACGTACAGCGTCGCGCCGTCGCTCGTCACGGCCATCTCCTGCGGGAAGGCGAGGCTCTTCTCGTTCTCCGCGTTGGGGATCGGCGCGCAGCAGGTGCTGTAATCGATGTGCTTGTTGAGGTGCCTCGGCGCGACGCTCCCCGGGCTGAGGACGGTGATCCGGCTCTCGGCCAGGTGGCCTCGCAGGCTGCTGCCAGCGTAGAGGCCGGGCCCCTCGAAGCTCTGCATGTTGTTGGCGTCGGTGTTCGCCACGTAGACCTTCCCGTTCACCGGGTTGACGGCCATGTTGAAGAGGATCGTCCCGACGCCGGCGAAGAACCCCTCGGCGCCGCTGATCTGCTGCGGGGGATTGGCCATGGCGTCGAGGACGAAGACGTCCTTGTCGGGCAGCGAGAACCGCATCTGGTCGTCCCAGGTGCGGCCCAGCTCGTCGTACCAGTGCCCGCCGTCGTACTGCACGATGATGGCGGTCTCGGGCGCCGGGATCCCCTCGAAGTTGGTGCTGGGCCCGGGGACGCCGTCCAGCCCGAAGCCGTCGGGGACCAGCGCCTCGTTGACGGCGGCGGTGGCGTTGCCGGAGTGGAAGGCGGCCGCGTACACGCGGGTGCCGTCCGGGGTCACGGCGAGCGCGCGCGGGGTGTCGCTGAAGAGGGTGACGATGTTGAGCGGATCCCCCCCGAGCGACGCGCCGAGCTGGCCCGCGTCGAACACCCAGACGTCGGCGCGGCCCACGCCGGGCGTCGTGAGCTGCGGATCCACGAGGCCGTTCTGGCCCCGGTGGGCGGTCGTGATGAAGGCGCGGCTCCGCCCCGGGCCCGCGAACACGATGTCGCGCGGCTCATCGCCCACGAGGAGCGTGCGCGAGACCCGCGCGGCGTAGCCGCCGAGACCCAGCGTGACGACGCTCACGCTGTCCGACAGGTGGTTCACGACCCAGACCTCGTTGTTGCTGCGCGCGGCGACCGCGACCGGCTCCAGGCCGACCGGCACCGACGCGCGGTGCTCCAGGCCGCTGCTCCTGATCCGGAACACCTCGAGCCGGTTATCCGGCGTGTTGACGGCGAAGAGCAGCGTCCCGTCCGGCGAGAGGGCCAGCGGGCGGACCTGACCGCTCTCGAACGCGGTGAACGACGGCGCCGCGAGCGCCGGAGCGCCGAAGAGGGCTGATGCGGTCAAGGATGCGACGAAGGCACCTACCTGCGTCGGACGTGGAACAGGCAATCGAATCATGATCGTCTCCCCGGTGTTGAGCCGCGCCAAGGCCACAGTGCACGGAACCATGATTCTAAGTTTGGATGATTGGATAATACAAGGATGCCGTGGGGTGCGGCTCAGTTTGTTCCAGAAATGAAGTCTCCGCGCCGCTGATGTAGTCAATGGCGCGAGGGGCTCGTTGCGATGCGTCACCGTTGCTCGGAGCGCGCGTCATCGGCCGGGCTCATCCACGGATAGCGATGGTAAGCGAGAGGACATGTTCGACATTTCCCGCGCGCCTCCTGGGCATCCTCCGGGATGTGGTCACCGGGGCATCGAGCGTGTTGCTTGCACAGTCGCTCTCCGGAAGCGCGCGATCGGGGTCGAGTAGTGTCTACTTGACAGTTGTAGTGTCATGATCTAGCCTGGGCCTCGTGATGACGTACAAGCTCGACGAGCTCGCGGGCGAGGCGGGCGTGGCGCCGCGCACGGTCCGGTACTACGTGCAGCGCGGCCTGTTGCCGGCGCCCGAGTTCCGCGGGAAGGACACCTCGTACGGGCGGGAGCACCTCGCCCGGCTGCGCGCCATCAAGGCGCTCCAGCAGGCCCACTGGCCGCTGGAGGAGATCCAGGCGCGCCTCGCGGGCGCGGGCCTCCCCGAGATCGAGCGCCTCGCCTCGGGGGCGCCGCCCCGCGCGGCCCTCGCTGGCTGTCCCGGCGCGGAGGTCGCGTGTCCGCCGCCCGCGCGCGGCGGCGGCGAGCGCTGGGAGCGCATCCCGATCGCCGACGGCGTGGAGCTCCACGTGCGGGGCGACGCGCCGGAGCGCTCGCGGCGCATCGCCCTCGATATCGCGTCCCGTCACTCCACCCTTGCCCCGAGAGGCTCACGATGAGCTCGTCCCCCGAAGCGCCGCGTCCGACGTCCTGCCTGTGCTCCTCGGAGGGCCGCCCGGTCCCGCTGCGCGGCGTCTCTCTCTCCGGAGAGGTCCTCGGCGGCGCGGCGCGGCTCGTCGTGCGGCAGCGTTACCGGAACGAGGAGCGGCGGCCCATCGAGGCCGTCTACACCTTCCCGCTCCCGAGCGAGGCGACGATCGTCGGCTTCGCCATGGAGTGCGCGGGCCGGCGGCTCGAGGGGGAGGTCAAGGAGCGGGAGGAGGCGTTCCTGTCCTACGACGAGGCGGTCGCCGCCGGGCACGGCGCGGCGCTGCTCGACGAGGAGCGGCGCAACGTGTTCACCGCGAGCGTGGGCAACCTCCTGCCGGGGGAAGAGACGGTGATCGAGGTGTCGTTCGTGCAGCCGCTCCGGGCCGAGGACGGCGCGCTGCGGCTCATGATCCCGACCGTCGTCGCGCCCCGGTACATCCCGGGGGCGGCGGGGGGCGACCGGACCGGGCACGGCGCCGCGGATCCCACCGATCGCGTCCCCGACGCGGATCGCATCTCCCCCGAGATCGCGCGCGTGGGCTACGGGCTCTCCCTCGATCTCGTCTTCGACCTGGGGCGCGACGTCGCGATCGAGAGCCCGTCGCACGCGATCGAGGTGCGCTGTGAAGAGGGGTATCGCCGGCGCGTCTCGCTCCGGAGCGACGAGGCGGCGCTCGATCGGGACCTCGTGCTGCTCGCCGCGGGCGCGCCCGGCGTGCAGGCCGGCGTGGTCTGCGACAGGCAGCCCGGCCAGGAGGGGACGTTCGCGGTCACCGTGGTGCCGGACCTGTTCGACGCGAAGCGGGCCCCCGCCCGGCGCGACGTCGTGTTCGTGGTCGACGTGTCGGGCTCGATGGAGGGCGAGTCCATCGAGCAGGCGAGGCGGGCGCTCCGCCTGTGCCTCCGGCACCTCGCCGAGGGCGACCGGTTCGGGGTGATCGCCTTCTCGAGCGACTTCAGCGCCATGGATCCGTCGCTCGTGCCCTACACCCAGAAGACCCTGGAGCGCGCCGACGGGTTCGTCGCGGGCCTCGGGGCGCACGGCGGCACGGAGATGCTGGAGCCGCTGGTCGCGGCCGTGGGCATGCTCGGCGACCCGGAGCGGGACCGCGTGATCGTGCTGCTCACGGACGGCCAGGTGGGGAACGAGGCGGAGATCGTCGATCGCGTCGCCTCGCTCGGCGAGGGGGTGCGGGTCTACACGTTCGGCATCGGGACGAACGTGAGCGACCTGCTCGTGCTCGACCTCGCGCGGAGGACGCGGGGCGCCGCGGAGCTCATCCATCCAGGGGAGCGCATCGACGAGAAGGTCACGGCGCAGTTCGCGCGGGCGACGGCGGTCCGGATCGACGGGGTCGAGGCGCGCTTCGAGGGGGTCGACGTGGGCGAGCTCGCGCCGGCCGAGCCCCCGGCGCTCGTCGACGGCGAGCCGTGGGTGCTCCACGGCCGTTACGCGCAGCCGGGCGTGGGGCGCCTCCAGATCCGCGGGCGCCTGCGCGGCGAGCGGTTCTTCCTGGAGGTGCCGGTGGAGCTCGCGGCGGAGGCGTCCCGGCCCGGGCTCCCGGCGCTGTGGGCGGGGGCGCGGGTGCGGGAGCTCGAGGAGGCGGAGCGAGGGCTGTCCGGCAAGCGCGCCGAGGTGATGCGGAGGCGCATCGTGGACCTCGCGGTCCGGCACCGGGTGGCGTCGAAGCACGCGTCGTTCGTGGTGATCGAGCGGCGCACGGGCGACCGGCGGGCCCACGGGCAGCCGGAGGCGCGGCCCGTGCCGGTGAGCGCCCCGGCGGGGTGGGCGATGTCCGGTCGTCCCGACCCGAGGATCCCGACGATGGCGATGGCCGGCGCCGCGGGCGCGTTCGGCGCGGGCGCGGCGGGCGCGTTCGGGGCGGGCGCGGCGGGCGCGTTCGGCGCGGGCGCGCGCTTCATGATGAAGGCCGCCGATGCGATGCTCGCCCGCGGCGTGGCGCCCGCGGCGGCGCGGGCCGCGAGCCACCTCGTGCCCCCGGCGGGCGGCGCGGTGATGCCGTCGATCGCGCGGGCGAGCTTCGACGATCGCGACGCGGCCGCCCTGCCGCGCTCCTTCGCCTCGAGGGGCGCCGCCGCGCCGGCCGCCCCCGCGAGGCCGCAGGTCGCCGCCGCGCCGGCCGCGCCCCCGGCGCCCGCGCCGGGCGCGGCGCCCGGAGGGGCCTCTGCCGGCGGGGTCGACGTGGGGCGCGTCTTCGAGGAGCAGCTCGCGTCCGGGCTCTGGGAGAGGGGAGAGTCGACCGATCTCGGGCGACTCACCAGCACGGCGCTGTGCCTCGCGACGTGCCATGCGCAGGGCGTCGACTCGGCCCATCCCATCTACGGCGCCCAGGTGGCCAAGGCCGTGGAGGCGCTCGCCGCGCTCTCGGCGTCACTGCTCCAGCGCGGCGGCGCCGACCGCGAGGTGGCCGCGGCGCTCGCGGCGGCTTACCTCGTCGCGAGCGGGCGGCGGCTCAAGGCGCGGGTCCAGGAGGCCGCGGCGGCCGCCGCGTCGGGGCCGGCGCGCGCGCTCCTCGGCGAGCTCGGGGACGCCGGCGCGCTCAGGAGGCGGGTCGAGGCGCTGCGCGGCGCGTGACCGCCTCGCGCGTCGCTCACCGCACCGGCGGCGGATCCGCGGGAGTCCCCGCCTGCGCCGGCGTCGCGGCGCCGGTGAGGTAACCCAGGATCGCGTCGGAGATGGCCCGCCGCAGCGCGTCGTCGTCGACGCCAGGCGGCGGATCGAGGGCCGCGGCGTGGACGAGCTCCTCGAACATGCGCAGGACCACGTAGGTGGCGAGCTCGAGATCCGGCTGGACGATCTCCGGCCTGTGGCTCGATAGCAGGCGTCGAGTCCGGTCGAATACCGCCTGGCTGGCCGCGCTCAGCGCGCGCCGCTGCTCCAGCGTCGGCAGCTCGGCGTGGAGGAGCTGCGCGAGCCGCGGCTCTGCCCGGTGGAGCTCGAGGCTCCTCGCGACGATCCTCTCCGTCGCCGCCCGCAGCGAGGCGCCGGAGGTGGCCTCGTCGACCTGCTCGATGAGCTCCAGCATGTGGCGCACGTGGCGCTCGTGCAGCGCGGTGACGAGGGCGTCCTTGTTCGGGAAGTACTGGTACACCGACCCGACGCTCACGCCGGCGATCCGGGCGATCTGGTTCGTGTTCGCCCCGTCGTAGCCGTGCGCGTCGAAAACGCGAGCTGCGGCCTCGACGATGGTCTCCACGAGGAAGCGTGAACGCGCCTGGCGAGGCTCCTTGCGCGGCTTCTGCGGGCCCCTCATCGTCCCTCTCCCCAACGCGAGTTTCCGTGGTTTGCCGGGTCGCTAGGCTGGCGGATCATGAACACGTCGAACGCATCCTCGCACAAGCTGCTCCCGCCGATCCTCCTCCTCCTCGTCGTGGCGGCCATGGGGCTGACGCACGCCGTCCTGCCGCGCCCCTCGGTGCTCCCGGCGGCGTATCGCTGGAGCGGCCTTGTGCCGCTCGCGCTCGGGATCGCCGTGGCCGTCGCGGCGCGCGCGCAGTTCGCGCGGGCCGCGACGGAGATCAACACCTTTGCCGAGCCCACGCGGCTCGTGACCGGCGGGCTGTTCCGGCTGTCCAGGAACCCGATGTACCTCGGCATGGGCCTCGCCGCCGCGGGCGCGGCGATGCTGAGCGGCACGGCGGCGGCGTTCCTGCTCGCGGCCGCCTTCGTCGTGGTCGTCGACCGCTGGTACATCGCGTTCGAGGAGCGCCGGATGCGCGCCCGGTTCGGCGTCCTGTACGAGGCCTACGCCCGCTCGACGCGGCGCTGGTTCTGACCGGGGGCCGCGCCCGGGGCCGCGGTGGCGCGCTCAGGGATACGTGTCGTCCCGGCCCGCGGCGCCGGCCCCCGGGCGGGCGCCGCCGTCCGGGCGGGCCTCGCCGCCAGGGCTGCCCGCCTCCTGCGCTGTCCCGCTCACCACGATCTCGAGGCGCGGATCCGGCGGCTGCGCGGGGGCGCCGCCGGCCGCATCGGCGGGGGGCAGGTCGGCGAAGCTCGCGAGGCTCAGGCGCGCGGTGGGCAGGCCAGCCTCCTTGGGCTGCGCCAGAAAGAGCATCACGGCGCGCGCCCGCGCGACCGTCACGTCCCAGCCGTTGCGCCACGCCACGGTCGGCGCGCCGCTCACGGTGTGGCCGACGACGTGGTAGCCGAGCGCCTGGAGCGGCTCGCTCCCGCGGACGATCGCGGCCAGCTCGCGCAGCGCCTTCTCCCCTGCCGCGGAGAGCGCGTCGCGGTTTCCCTTGAACAGGAGCCGGGTCGGGATCGAGATCACGACATCGCCGTCCCGCGGCGCGACCGTGATCTCGCCGGTGGCGAGCGGCTGGAACGCCCTCAGGACGGCGCTGTCCGGCTCCGGCCGCGCTCCGGCCGGCTCGCCGCGCTGCGCGCTCGCGCCCGGGTCGATGCCCGAGACGTCCAGGCGGTCGGCGTCCCCTGGCACCGGCGCCGCGGCGCCCGGCCGCGAGGCTTGCTCTTCGAGTCGGCGGATGCGCTGCTCGCTGCTCTGCAGGTCGCGCTGGAGGCGATCGATCTTGTCGAGCTGCGCCTGCCACTCGAACTCGGTGTAACCGCACCCGACGAGGAGCGCGGGCGCGAGCAGCGCGAGCAGGCGCGCGGCGGCGCGGCGCCTGCCGCCCGGGCCCTGCCGCCGGCCGGGGCGCGCTCCGGCCGGGGAGCCGACGCGCGCCGTGCCGCCCTCGGAGACAGGGAGGGGAGGGGAGAGCCCCACACGTCCCTTCGCGCTCACCGCGGTGACACCCTGGGCAGGCCAATGCACGTGACAGGCTCCTTCCTCGTTCCTCGCCGGATTCTTCGGGTCGGTCCTCGGCGCGCCGGTGCGCCGTCGCGCCGAAGGGAGCGGGAGCCTATCCGAGCCGCCCTGGTCCGACAAGACGCGCGCCGCGTGGAGGCCCAGGCGAGCAGGCGCTCGATCTCGGTCGTCAGTCGTCACATCGCTGGTGGCTGGAGGTGCCAGTGGAGCTCGCCGCGGCGGCGTCCCGGGCTCTCGGCGCCGTGGGCGGGGCGCGGGGTGGGCGATGTCCGCCCGCTCGCGGGTGGTGCGGCCCTCTGGGGGCTCACCGGAGGGGCTGAAGTGCAGGCGAGCCACAAAAGGGGCTCGCCGGAACGCAAGCCCCGGAGGTGAGCCCCCAGAGGGCCGCACCACCCGCGAGCGCCCGGTGGGGATGGCCGCCGTCCCGGCCGCGATGGCCGCGCCGCGCGGGCTCGGCGAGCTCGTGGATGCGGGGCGCTCAGGAGGAGGGGCGATGCGCTGCGGAGCCGCCGGCGCGATCCTCGACCGCAGTGACGACACCGGCCCGTCCACGACCGTCCTTGAAAAACGCATGTCGCGTCCTGCTCACCATTCCGCCATCGGTAAAACGAGCGAATCCCTGCTATCCCAATGCTCCTGATCGAGAGCCCCCCATCATGGATCTCGTGGTAGGATGGAAGGTGATATGAACGGAATTTCAATAAAATTCAGCGCGTGCGGCATTGCGTCGTCGGCCCTCTTGCTCGCCGTGAACGCGGCGGCCGCCTCGGCCAAGGTCGCGCTCATTCATTCCAATCCGGGCCTGGGAGAGGTCACCGCGAACGTCGCCGCGCTCGACGCCCTCGTCGAGGAGGCGTTCCAGAATGGCGCCGATATCGTGGTGACCCCCGAGCTCGCCACCACGGGCTTCTCGATCACCAGGGAAGAGGCGGTGGACAGCCTCGGGTTCACCTCTCCGTACCCCGAGCTGGACAACGTCCGCGATCTCGCCATGGCGTACCACGGTTATGTCGCCGTCGGCATCGCCGAGGTGACCCCCTCGGAGGGCGTATACAACACCATGGTGCTCTTCGGTCCCGACGGGCTCATCGAGACGCAGCAGAAGCGGGGGCTCTCCGGCTGGCACGACGCCGGCGACATCCCCTTCGACGTCATCACGACGCCTTACGGGGACCTCGGAATGCTCATCTGCTCCGATTCGTACCTTCCGGACTGGACGCGCATCATCGCGCTGGAGGGCGCGGACATCGTCCTGGTGCCGGCCAACTGGTGGGGGCGCGACGGGCAGGAGGAGATCTGGCAGACGCGCGCCAGGGAGAACGGCCTGTGGTTCCTCGCAGCGAACCGGTGGGGGACCGAGGTCGACGAGCGCTTCGGCGCTCCCTTCACCTACTACATGAACGACGCCCCGTCCGCCGCGATCAGCCCGGATGGGGACATCCAGCTCATCTACCGGACGGAGGACGACCCGCTGTCTCCCGGCGACACGATCCTGTACCAGACCGTGGTCGTTCCCGACGAGCGGATCGGGAACGCGAGCAACCCGGCCTACTCGCTCAGCCACCGGGAGCCGAGCGCGTACGGCGCGATCGCGAACCCGTACTACCGGCGCGATCTCGGCTACGAGCCGGCGCCCGGCCTGCCCACCGCGGGGCCTGTGCGCGTGGCGTCGATGGCTTACGAGCCGGCGCTCTTCCCTGCGCACAACATCACGACCATCAACCAGCTCTGGTCCATGCGGAGCCAGGACGCCGACGTGCTCGTCCTGCCGGGATTAGGGGTCTCCGTCCTGCCGGTGAGCTCGTCCAGCTCTGGCTGGCACTCGGCGTTCCCCTGGTCTGCGCTCCAGGGCTTCGTCGAGCAGAACGGGCTCTCCCTGCTGGTCACGACGGCGATCGAGTACGAGCACCAGGCGACATTGCGCGAGTCCCTGGTGCTCGTCCGTCCGGGGATGCCTCCCTCGCTGCACGCCCAGATCCACGACACCCCCTTCCTCGCGAACGGCAGCGGGGCCGAGCCGGTGCTGCTCGATCTCCCGAACGCCCGCGTCGGCGTGCTCACCGGGCAGGACGCCCTGTTCCCCGAGACAGGGACCCACCTCGCCAAGGCAGGAGCCGACCTCGTGCTCATCACCTCGACCTCGGGCTCGCGCGCGCCGAACGACCCGCTGAGCAGCATCGGCTACCACTGGGACGTCGACGCGCTCCGACGCATGTGGAAGACCCGCACGAACGAGGTGGTGCACCTGGCGGCCTCTGACTGGACGGGCAACGGCATCCTCGTCGCGAACGGCGGAGGCTACATCAGCAACATGGAAGACGTCGGCGCCGGCGGCCGGCTCAAGATCATGAGCCTGGACACGAGCACGGTGCGCCAGAAGTTCCTGAACAGTTACTATCCATTCGATCTCGCGGCCCTCCTCGACGACTGACCGCGCGATGCGCCGTCCCGTGCCGCGCCGGGCTGTCGCTGGGCGCGGCGCCGGCGCCGCCCGGACGTCCTCCGCCGAAGGATCCCCCCGTGCTCCGCGAGACGGGGTATACTCCGCGGTATGGTCAAGCCCTCGACGCGCGAGGCACGCCACGACCGGGCGAGGCGGAGCCCCGCCCGCGCCTTGATGGTCCTTGGCACGGCATCGAACGTGGGAAAATCGTTGTTGGTCGTGGCGCTGGGGCGCTGGCTGCGCCGCCGCGGCGTCGATGTGGCGCCCTTCAAAGCGCAGAATATCGCCCTCAACTCCTATGTGACGCCGGACGGCGCCGAGATCGGCTGGGCTCAAGCGCAGCAGGCGTTCGCGGCCGGCGTCACCCCTCACGCCGACATGAATCCGGTGCTGCTCAAGCCGGGGGCCGCCGCCTCGGTGCAGGTCGTGGTGCGCGGCAAGGTGTCTCCGGAGCTCGGCGAGCTGCCGCCCGATCGGCGGCACAGCGCCCTGCGTCCCATCATCCTCGAGAGCTACCGCCGGTGCTCGACCCGCCACGACGTCGTCCTGATCGAGGGGGCCGGCAGCGCGGCGGAGATGAACATCAAGGCGCGGGACGTCTCGAACCTCTGGGTGGCGAGGGCCGTGGGCGCGCCGTGCCTGCTCGTGGCGGACATCGATCGAGGCGGCGTCTTCGCGTCGATCCTCGGCACGCTCTCGCTGCTCACCCCCTCGGAGCGGCGCCTCATCGCGGGGTTCGTCATCAACAAGTTTCACGGCGATAGCCGGCTCTTCGCCGACGGCGTGCGCTTCTTGGAGGAGCGCAGCGGCAAGCCGTGCCTGGGCGTGATCCCTCACCTGCCGGACATCTGCCTGAAGGCCGAGGACAGCGTGGCGCTCGCCGACGGGCCGCCCAGCGCGGGCGCGGACGACAGCCAGGCGCTGGCCATCGGCGTCGTGCAACTCCCCCACATCGCCAACCACACCGATTTCGACCCCTTGACGCGGGAGCCGGGTGTGCGGCTGGTCTACGTGACGCGCCCGGAGCAGGTGGCCAGCGTCGATCTGCTCATCCTCCCCGGCAGCAAGGCGACCGTCGCGGATCTGAGGTGGCTGCGCGAGCGCGGGCTGGCGGACGCGCTCGCCCGGCGCCGCGCGCGCGGCGGCCGCATCCTCGGGATCTGCGGCGGCATGCAGATGCTGGGGCAGAGCATCGAAGATCCTCACAAGGTCGAGGACGAGACCGGCGAGCCTGTCCAAGGCATCGGGCTGCTCCCCGTGAGGACGATCATGAGCGCTCGCAAGACGACGACCCAGGCGACCGCCGTGCTCGCCGAGCCGCGTCCGGGCGTGGGGGAGCTCGTGGGCTACGAGATTCACATGGGCTCGACCGAGCGCACCGACCCGGGCTGCAGGCCGCTGTTGCACCTGAGGCGGGCCGGCAGCGGAGACGTCGTCCTGGACGGGGCGCAGACGGAGGATGGCCGCGTGTCCGGCACCTATCTGCACGGCCTGCTCGACAACGACGCGTTCCGCCTTCACCTCGTGAACACCCTGCGAGGAGAGCGCGGCTGGCCGGCTCTGCCGGGCGTGCGCTCCTATCTCTCGGGCGGCTATGACGCCGAAATCGATCGCTGGACAGGCCACGTCATGCGGCACCTGGACGCGTCCTCTCTCTCTGGGATGCTGATCGGCGATGCGCCGCCGGGCATGCAGCCGGGGGGGCAAGGTTGACGTCTCATCGTCACCGGGACATGTTCGCCCCACACGTCGCGGCGGAGGGGCCAGCGTTGGCGAGGTCGAGCGGCAGAGCCGGGGCCACGGAGGAGGCGGCGCGGCACCCCGCCAGCCGCCCGGCCCGTCGCGCCTTCGTCCTCGGGGCGGCCTCCTCGGCGCTGCTCGCCTGGGCGTGCGACCCGCGCCCGCCTGCGGAGCGCGCCGACGCTCTTCGCATCATCTCGCTCGCCCCTTCCATCACCGAGACGCTCTTCGCCATGGGCGCGGACGAGAGCGTCGTGGGCGTGAGCGATTACTGCGACTACCCCGAGGGCGCGCAGCGCCGGCCCAGGGCGGGCACCGCGCTGACCCCGAACATCGAGGCGATCGCGAGCCTGCGCCCGACCCTCATCCTCAGCCAGCGCGCCCAGGGCTCGCGCGTGGAGGCGCTCAGGGCGATCGCGCGCACCGAGCTGCTGCCCTGGCTGACCCTCTCGGAGGTGCTCAGCAGCACGCGAGCGCTCGGCCGGCTGACGTCGCGTGAAGCCGCCGCGGAGGCGCTGGCCGCCACGCTCGAGGAGCGGCTCTCCCAAAGGCCTCCGGAGGGGGCCCCGCGCGTGCTCATGGTGCTCGGCTCCACCCCAGGGAAGATGAGCGAGATCTGGTTCCTCCGGCGCAACGCGCTCCACGGAACGGTGCTCGAGGCGGCCGGCGGCCGCAACGCGGTCGCAGAGGATATCTCCCGAACTCCCAACCTGCCGCTGGAGCGGGTCATCGCGCTGGACCCGGAGGTGGTGCTCATCCTCGTCGGCGTCGATCGGATCGAGGACAGCGTGGAAGCTCGCTATATCGCCGACTGGAAGGCGCTGCCGATCGCCGCGGCAAAGCGGGGTGCCATCCGTGTCATTCACGGCCCTGAGGTCAAGTCGACCGGGCCGCGTATACTGGGGCTCCTTGACAAGGTCACCGCGGCCATCCACGATGCGACCGCACATCCCCGATGACAGTCCTCGAGTTCGACCATGTCACGGTTCAGGTGGGCGCGCACAGGCTGCTCGACGACGTCACGCTGCGCCTCAGCGAGTCCGAGTTCGTCGCGGTCGTGGGCCCCAACGGCGCCGGAAAGACGACGCTGGTGCGCGTGGCGCTCGGTGTCATCCGGCCGTCCTCGGGCCGAGTGCTCGTCGATGGCGAGGCGCTCTCCTCGCTGTCCGGGAGGAGGCGCGCGGCGAAGCTCGGGTGGCTGCCGCAGCGCGGGGTCGTCCTCGAGCCGATCCCGGCCGTGGACTTCGTCGCCGCGGCCCGGTTTCGCTTCAGGGAGAGCCGGGGGCGCTCGCTCGCCGCGGCGCAGGAGGCGCTGGCCTCGGTGGGGGCGGCGGCGCTCGGGGGCCGCCTCATCACCGACATCTCTGGCGGCGAGTTGCAGCGCGTCCTCGTCGCGGCGCTCCTCGCCCAGGAGACGCCGCTCGTGCTGCTGGACGAGCCTGCAAACCACCTCGATCCGGCGCAGCAGTTCGAGCTCTACGGGCAGCTCGCGCGCCTCTGGCGCTCGGGCCGGAGCGTCCTCTGCGTCACCCACGACGCGAACGCACTCGCGTACTCGGTCCACCACAGCGAGATCGATCGTCTGAGCGTGGTGGGGATGAAGAACGGGCGCATCGAGTTCGTGACGAGCTATGGCGCGGCGGAGTTCGGGGCCTCGCTCGGCGCCCTGTTCGGCGTCCGGATGCGGGCGGTGGACGTGGGGGGCCGGCGCCTGTTCGTGATCGAGCCGCCCGGCGCAGCTCCGCTCGCATGAGCCCCCGCGCCCGCGCCGGGGCGAGAATGGTCGCGCTCGTGCTGGGCGCCGCGCTCATCGTCGGCGTGTCCCCCTTCGTCGGCCCTCCGCTGGTCGGAGAGAGCGCTGAGTTCATCTTCTGGCAGCTCCGCGTGCCGCGCGTGCTGATGGCGGTCCTGGTCGGGGGGACGCTCTCGCTGGTCGGCGCGACCTACCAGGTGATCTTCTTCAACCCGCTGGCCACGCCCAGCACCGTCGGGACGACGGCGGGGGCGACGTTCGGCGCCCTGGTGGCCATCGTGTTCGGGGTCCGCAGCATGGTCTGGGGAGAGCTGCCGGTCCTCACCCTGTCTGCGTTCCTCGGGGCGCTGGGGGTGAGCGCGGCGGTGACGTTCGTCGCGTTGAGCAGGCGGGCGCGCAACAATGACATCATCCTCGCCGGCATCGCCAGCTCCCTCGCCGTCGGCGCCGCGTCGTCGGCCATCCAATTCTCTGCCGACGAGACCGCCGCGCTCGCCGCGGTGCGCTGGTCGCTCGGGTACCTGCCGCAGGTGGGATACCGTGGCATCGCCCTCTTGCTGCCGTTCGCCTCGATCACGGCGCTGGGCTTGATCGGCCTGTCGCGCTCCCTCGACGCCCTCGCGGCCGGCGAGGAGCTCGCGCATAGCCGGGGCATGAACGTCCCGCTGGTCCGTGCGATCGCGATCGGCTGCGGGGCGCTCGGCGTCGCCGGGTGCGTCGCCTGGTGCGGCCCGATCGCCTTCGTCGAGCTGATGGTGCCCCACGTCGTCCGGCTCACGCTCGGGAGCAACCGGCGCGTGCTGCTGCCCATGTCCCTGGTCGTGGGCGGCGCATTCCTGGCGCTATGCGACACGATCGCGCGAACCCTCATCGCAGGCGCCGAGCTGCCGGTCGGGGTCATCACCGCCGCGCTCGGCGCGCCGACCCTGGTGTACCTGATCGCGCGACAGTACAGGTGAAATAATTTGTCGTTGTTGTATCATTGTCGTGCGACAATGGTAATGATTGATACGGGTTGAGCGTTGCTTTAAAGTGGTCATCTCGGCGTCCACGATCTTCCTGGAGCGACGTATCAACCATGGCGAGCAGGAACTCCGCGAATGTTCTTGTCCTCGGTACATCCTCGTTGGTCGGGAAGACGCTGGTCACGCTGGCCATCTGCCGCTGGCTCAGCAGCCAGGGCAAGGCCGTGACCCCGTTCAAGCCCATGTCGATGTCGTCTGGACATGGCTCCTATCGCACGGCCTCGGGCGGGGAGATCCACGTCCACCAGGCGCACCAGGCCATTGCGGCGAACCTCGATCCCCACGTCGACATGAACCCGTTGATGTTCAAGACGGTCGGGGACAAGCTCGAGATCATCGTCTGGGGAGCACCTTCTCCGGGGCTATCCGAGATCCCGGTCTCGAATCGGTGCACCTCGCTCCGCGCCGTCATCACCAAGTGCCACCGCCGGCTCGCCGACAGGTTCGATCACATCATCATGGAGGGCTGCGGAAGTCCTGTCGAGCTGAACATCAAGGAGCGCGATCTGTCGAACTGCTGGGTCGCGGAGACCTTCGACGCCCGATGCGTGCTCGTCGGGAGCGCGGAGCAGACCGGCGTGTTTGCGTCCATCATCGGGACGCTGGCCCTCCTCACGGAGCGTGAGCGGTCGCGGGTCGTCGGGTTCATCATCAACAAGTTCCACGGCGATCCGGGCGGGTTCGCCGACGGCGTCCGCATTCTCGAGGAGAGGACCGGGATCCCCTGCCTCGGCGTCATCCCCTTCCTGTCCGGCATCACCATGGTCGGCCAGGAGAGCGGGGCGGCCCCGGCGCCGGAGATCATCGCATCGAGCGAGGCCTTCGCCAGAGAGATGGATCGCTGCGCGGATCACATCATCAAGCACCTGAACCTCCGGCTCCTGGCGGAGCGCGTCCTCGCCGGCTCTCCTTCGATGTCCCTCGCGGAGCCTGAGCCCATGAGCGCCCGCGCGGTCCAGTGAGGCGGCAGCGCCCGGCGAGGTGATCGGTAGGATGCTCCGGGCGCTGCCGAGGTCATTTCTCGCGATCTGGTTCGGTCAGCTCCTGTCGACGCTCGGGACCGGCGCCAGCAGCTTCGTGATCACCCTGTGGCTCTGGGACCGGACGCAGCACGCCGTGTCCATCACCACCCTCGAGCTGTGTTCGTTCGGCGTCGTCGTCCTGGTCAGCCCGCTCGCCGGCGTGCTCGTCGATCGCCTCGACCGGCGGTGGGCGATGGCGCTGGCCGACCTGGGGGTCGCTGCGGTGACGGTCGGGCTCGTGTGCATCCACAGGACCATCGGGCTGGAGCCGTGGCACCTCTACGTGGCCAAGCTGCTGACCGGCGCCTTCGTCGCCTTCCAGGCCCCGGCCTATCTGGGCGCGGTGACCGTCCTCCTGTCCAAGGAGTCCTATGCGCGCGCCAGCGGCATGATGTCGCTGTCGCTGTCGCTCTCCGGCTTGGTCTCCCCGGCGGCAGCGTCGGTGCTGTACCGCCACATCGGCCTCGACGGCGTTCTCCTGCTGGATGCGGCCACCTTCGCGATCGCCGTCGTCCTCCTGTTCCTCGTTCGTGTCCCCGAGCGCGCGCTGGCTACCGAGCCCAGGGCCCGCCCCCGGTTCGTCGAGGAGGCGATCTACGGTTTCCGGACGGTCTTTGGCAGCAAGAGCCTCGTCGGGCTGCTGTATGTCCTCGCGGCCAACAATTTTCTGAGCATGTTCGGGATCCTGCTGCCGCCCTTGGTCCTCGCCCGGACGGGAGGTCACGAGGCAGCGCTGGCGTCGGTCATGGTCGCAGGCGCGGCTGGAGGCGTGGCCGGAGGCATCGCGATGGGCCTGTGGGGAGGGCCACGAAAGCGCATCCAGGGAGTGCTCTTGATGATCTTTCTCAACGGCCTCTTCGGTCAGGTGCTGCTCGGCCTCGGTCGCACGCCTGTGACCTGGGGCGTGGCGTCCTTCCTGACGTCTTTCTTTTTTCCGATCCTGTACGGGTGCAACCAGGCCATCTGGCAGTCGAAGATCCATCCCGACGCCCAGGGGCGGGTCTTCGCCGCGCGGCGCATCGTCGTCGATGCGATGGTTCCCGTCGCCATGCTCGTCGCCGGCCCCCTCGCGGACTACGTGCTGGAACCGGCGCTATCTCCGGGGGGGACCTGGGTCCCGTTCCTCTCTTGGCTCGTCGGCTCGGGCCCGGGCTCTGGGATGAGTCTCCTCTTCATCGTCGCGGGCCTGGCCACCATGGGGCTCGCTGCAGCCGCGTACAAGGTCCGCTCGATCCGAGAGATCGACTCTCTCCTCCCCGACGCCAGCGATTCTGCTTGCGCGCGGTACGAAGTCCTGTCAAGAGACGGCGCGTAGCGCTCGATGAAGTGCACCCTGACCGAGCAGCTCTCGCGCAACGGGTATGTCGACCCCGTCCCGGTCTTCGACCGGGCCGAGGCCGACCACTATCGACGCAGCTTCCTCGACTCGCTGGGCGAGAGCGGAGGTCGCCCCGATCCACACACGCTGTCGGGGTACCACCTCAGGCATCGATGGGCGTACGAGCTCGCCACGACACCGGCGCTCCTCGACTGTGTGGAGGCCGTGCTGGGACCGGATCTGGTGCTGTGGGCGAGCCACGTCTGGTACAAACCGCCGCGATCGGAGGACATCGTCCCCTGGCACTGCGACGCCGTTTACTGGCCCGTCTTGAACCGCGACATCAACTTGACGGCCTGGATCGCGTTGAGCCCCTGTCATCGCGGCAACGGCGGCCTGCGGGTGATTCCCGGCTCGCATCGGACGATGCCCCACGACTCCCATATACCGGACATCGACGACTCAAACGTCCCGATCGTCGAGCTGGAGATGACCCCCGGCCAGGCGACGTTCTTCTCCGGATACCTCTACCACGGCTCGGAGAGAAATGGGAGCTCCAGTCCGCGTATCGCCTACGCGCTGCGGTTTACGAGGCCGGAGGTTCGGTTCGAGCGCGCTGCGGTGGAGTCGAGCTTCGGCTATCTGAGGACCATCGTCGTCCGAGGGGTCGATCGCTACCACCACAATGACTTCATGAAGACGCCGCCCCCTTTCTAGCCATGGAATATCGCCCTCTCGGCCCGACCGCCATCAGCGTCAGCCGCCTCGGTCTGGGGACAGTGAACTTCGGGCTGCACACCTCCGAGAGGGACGCGCATCTGCTGCTGGACAGGGCGACCGACTGCGGGATCAACCTCGTCGACACGGCCGAAGTCTACAGTGAGGGGCGAGCGGAGGGCTTCATCGGGAGCTGGCTGGCGCTCGGGCAGGGCCGACGAAGCAGGATCGTGCTGGCGACGAAGGTCTTCCGAGGGGCGGACGAGCGGCGCCTCTCGGCGCGTCACATCGTGGAGGCGTGCGAGCAGAGCCTCCGGCGGCTGAGGACAGACTGTATCGACCTCTACCAGGTGCACCACGTCGACCGGGCCTGCCCGTGGGAAGAGCTATGGCAGGCCATGGATCAGCTCGTGAGGGAAGGGAAGGTCTCGAGCGTCGGGAGCAGCAACTTCGCGGCATGGGACATAGCATTGGGCAACAGCGTCAGCCGACAGCACCAGTGGCCTGGATTCGCCTCGGAGCAGAGCGTCTACAACCTCCGCAGGCGGTTGATCGAGCTCGAGGTCATCCCCTGCTGTCGGGCCCTCGGCATGGGGCTGCTGGCGTACAGTCCGCTGGGCGGCGGGCTGCTCTGCGGGGGCCTGACGAGCCCAGCGCCGGGGCGCCGCGCGGATGGCTGGGTCCGGCGCATCGCGGAGCAGCATCGAGAGCAGCTCAGCGCGTTCGAGGGCCTGTGTCGGCAGGCTGGGCATCGCACCGCCGACGTCGCGCTCGCCTGGGTTCTGCGCAACACGGCCGTCACGGCGGCGATCATCGGGCCCCGAACCGTCGAGCAACTGGCGCAGAACGTGGGCGCCATGGATGTGGCGCTCCGTGAGGAGATCGTGGCGAGGCTAGAGCAGATCTGGCCCGGCCCCGGCGGCGAGGCCCCGCAGGCGTACGCCTGGTGAACCCTGGGGACTCATCGGGAGGGCCGACCTCACCATCACCACCATACCTCCAGGCCGCCATGCACGCTGCGCCCTGGCAGCGGGAGCCCGACCACGTCGTAGTTCTGCGCGTCCAGTGCGTTGCTGAGCCTGGCGCGGGCCGAGATTCGCTTCTGCCAGAAGAGCGCGGACAGCTCCACGTCGACGCTGACCTGCTCGGCCATCACGATGAGCCCTGCCGGGTCGGCGACCCTGGAGGACCGGTAGAACAGGCGTGTGCCCAGCGCGATCCTGTCGATGGGCAACCACCGGAAGGGCTCCTGATAGACCTCCAGGTACGGCGCCGCGACGAGCCTCGCCTGGAAGGGGAGGACATCGTTCTTGAGCTGGCGACCCCGCGACGTGTCCCGCGGATCGAGCGCGGTGAGCGACACCTCGGCATGGACCGCGTCCAGGAAGGAGGTCGACGCGGTGAGCTCGACGCCGAGCAGCCGGGCGCTCCCGATGTTGAACGGCCGAACGACGCCGAGCGAGGAGCGCCGGAAGCCGATCAGGTCGGTCGCCAGCCGGGTGAAGCCGAACACTTCGATGCGCGATCGATGACCCGTGAGCCGGGCGCCGACGTCGGCGGTGTACCCCTGCTCGACGCGGAGGTCGGAGTTGCCTCGCACGATCGGCGATGTGCCATAGAGCTCACCGAGGGAGGGGACGCGCACGTACCGGCCGACGTTCGCGAGGAGCGTCATGTTCCAGGGGAGCTCCAGGCGCGCCCCGAGGCGCGCGACAGGCTGGAAGGGCTCGCAGGCTCGATCGCCCTCCGGGCCGGCCGTGGTGTGGCACTCGATCGCCGCGAGGCCATGGATCTGGAGCGTCGGGGTCGGGGAGGCCGCGATGGAGGCGCCCGCGCGCGTGAACGACCGGCTCGCGCGGAGGGGCTCGCCCTCCGGATGGTCGAGCCCCAGATGCTCGAACTCCTGCACCAGCGAAGCGCCGAGATCGAATCCCTGCAGGCGGTAACGGAGCCGCGCTTGCTGCGAGAGGCGGGCGCCGGCGCTCGCGGTCCACGGGAACAGCAGCCCGAGCTCCATCTGCGGATCGGCGATCCGGGTGCTCGCCAGGATCGCCGAGGTGGTGAGCTCGAGCCAGCAGCGATCGTCGGGCTCGCCCGGGCGCGGCGCCGCGCACGGCAGCTTCGCCGAGGCCGCGCCGAGCCACCGCTGGACGTGCGAGCGCGCGGCGTGCGCCGGGATCACCGAGAGGCCGGTGACGCCTCGATCACGGACAAAGGCGTTCGCGAGCAGGGTGATCGCGCTGCGTCCGAGCCGAAGGCGGCCGATGCTCCAGAGGTCGTAGGCGGTGTGATCGGCGTTGAACCGGTCGCGCATCCGATCGTCGGTCCGGTCAAACGTCGTGCCCCGATCGTCGACGTAGGGATAGTCGTTCCTCGCGCTCTCGCGCCGGGCCGCGATCATCGCGCCCCCTCGCGCGTCACCCGTGGACGCAGCCGCCCACGTCGCGAGCTCTCCGAAGCTGCCCACGCTGCCCCCAGCGCCAACCCTCGATCCCCGAGGCAGCACGGGGTCGAAGAAGATGGCGCCTCCGATCCCCAGCCGGTCGGCCTCGATGGGGGCGTTGCCGCGGTAAATTTCCACGCGGTCAATCATCCATAGCGGAACGGCGGAGAGATCGGCAGTGCCGGTGACGTCATCGTTCAGCCGGATGCCGGCCAGGTAGATGGGCGTCTGGGCGCTGGTCGCGCCGCGAATCGACGCCGTCGAGAGATCGGAGCTTCCGCCGCCCTTCGAGAGCTGCACACCTGGGACCCGCTCGAGGACGTGGGCGGCGCTCTCGCCGGGCTGGCGTAACCGCTCCCTCGAAACTTTGCTCGATGCAGCGCTCGGATCGCGCGAGCCCGGGCCCGGGGCGCGCTTGTCGGAATGAACGGTCACCTCAAGGACGGGCTCCTGCTGGGCCGCCGCGCCCGCCGCCAGCGTGACCACGCTGGCGAACGACGCCGCCGCGAGCGCGCGGCGCAGCGCGATCGGCGGCCTCAGGCCCATTGAGCGCCGACGCTCCACGTCACGGCCAGATCAACGACCCGAGGGGGGTCCCAGCAGTCGGTGATACGAACGGAGCGCGCCCGGGCGACGTCGCCGCCGAGGTGGTCCACGGCCACGATCGTCAAAATGGAAGCCCGGGCATCGGAGGAAAAGTCAATGCGTCGCAGCCGGAAGACCATGGCGGTGCGATGTTGACATAAAATGGGACGTTCTGGTATGGCCCTTCCGAGGCGGATGCGCGGCGGGCAGCGACCGAGGTAGGCGCTGCGGCCCTACGTCTCTTCATCAAAAATTACGGATCCCGGTGTTCTCTGGGAGGATGACGCATGGACCTCCGAGGTTTCGTCGACAGGATCGGGAGCCTTGTGCGCGCCAGCTACGCGAATCACTCCGTGGCCTGGCCAGCCACCCTCGTGCTGGCCGTCGGCTGCTCGGGCGGCGCCTCGGGCAACACGCGATCGCCGCTGCCGACACCCGAGGCGGACGTGACGGTGACGATCGCCCTCCTCCACATGGCCCCGGAGCTCGGCCGACGAGACCACAACGTCGCGAAGATTGAGCAGCTCGTCGAGGAGTCGCTGAGCAAAGGCGCGAAGATCGTCGTCGCGCCAGAGCTCGCCACCACGGGATACTCGATCACGGCGCAGGAGGTGAGCGGGAGCCTGGGCTCGGTCTCGCCCTTTCCGGAGCTCGATCGGATCCGAGATCTCGCCGCGAGCTACGCCGCGTACGTGTATGTCGGCGTCGCCGAGCGGACGCCATCGACGCCGGCGTTCAACTCGGTGGTCATCTTCGGTCCAGGCGGTCTCCTGGGCGTGGAGCGCAAGCGCGGGACGGCGCCGTGGCATGCCCGTGGAGACCTTCCGTTCAAGGTCGTCCCGACGCCGTACGGCGAGCTCGCCGCCGTGATCTGCTCCGACACCTACCTGCCGGACTGGGTTCGGATCGCGACCTTGCAAGGCGCCGACGTGGTCGTCGCGCCGGCCAACTGGTGGGGGGCCTACGAGCAGGAGGCGATCTGGGCGACGCGGGCACGGGAAAACGGCGTCTGGATGGCCGTGGCGAACCGCTGGGGCAAGGAGATCGATCGCCGCGGGCCGGAGCCGTACGTCTATGACATGAACGACGCGCCGTCGGTGGTGATCGACCCCCAGGGGAGGATCCGGCTGCGTCACCGGGCGATGG
Source organism: Sorangium sp. So ce1036 (assembly GCF_051369805.1). Taxonomy (NCBI): domain Bacteria; kingdom Pseudomonadati; phylum Myxococcota; order Polyangiales; family Polyangiaceae; genus Sorangium; species Sorangium sp. So ce1036. The sequence goes on along the minus strand of NZ_JBBMOX010000001.1, from coordinate 7,268,500 downwards.
ACATGCCGGCCCCGGCCGACGAGATCCTCTATGCCACGCTGTCGATCCCGCGGGCGCGGATCGGAACCAAGAGCAACCCGACCGACACCGTCGCGAACCGGCGCCCGCAGGCTTACCCGGATCTCGCGGGCCCCTGCTTCGCGCCATCGGCCCCCGCGTCCTGCGAGACCGGCCTGCCTCCTGCCGGGAAGGTCGGGGTCCGCGTCCTCTCCTACGTACCTCGGGCCGATCCGGCTGCGAACCTCGACGTCGTCGCCGCGAGGTGGGGCGACGCTCCAGCCGAGCTGGTCGTGCTGCCGGCGCTGGGGATCTCCGGAGGGGCCGCGCAGACGCCGCTCCCGGACTGGAGCCATCCCCCGTGGTCGTCATGGCGGGAGTTCGTCGAACGGAAGGGCGTCCAGCTGCTCGTCACCACGATCCTCGAGAGGCCATCTGGCACCGGCGCGCGTGAGTCCTTGCTCGTGCTGGAGAAGGGGAGGCCGCCGCGGACGATCCCCGCGATCCACGCCGCCGCAGCGGACCCGGGGAGCGGCAGGAGGCCCGAGCTCGTCGACCTGCCCGGTGCGCGCGTGGGGCTCTTGACGGGGCACGACGCGGTGTTCCCCGAGATCGGCGTCGCGCTGGCCAAGGCCGGTGCGGACATCGTGGCGATCTCCTCGAGCCTCGCGTCGGCTGGTGGCGTCTGGGACAAGGAGGCACTCCTGTCCGCCTGGAAGACCGAGACGAACGCCGGCTTCCACCTGGCGGCGTCGGATGCCGCGGGCTTCGGGCTTCTCGTCGAGAGCGGCGGGACGTACAGGATCTCGACGACGGAGCTCTCGGCCAGGGATCCGGTGAAGGTCCTCGCGCTCGACACCCCCCCGGTGCGCGGCCGGAAGCTCAACGTGTATTACCCGTTCGATCTGGGCGTGCTCCTCGGGCAGCGCGCTCCTCCAGGACGAGGGCAGGGGCCGTGAGCGCTCCGAGCCGCCCTGGGCCGACAAGACGCGCGCGCCGGGAGCGCGGCGCGCGCCGCAGCCGGCCGCGCTCGGGTTGGATTGCCTCCTTCCTCCTCGCCCGCGATCGGCCATTGGGTGTCCCGCAGGCTGTGGCGTGAGCGCGGCCCCTTGGATGCATGGATATCCCTGGCTACGCGATACGGCAGGCCTCTTCGAAATCGAGGCGGGGGTTGCGCGGGTAGAGCTTCGCCGGATCGCCGTGGCCCAGGTTGATGAGGAGGATCGATTTCCACGGCACGTCGGCCAAGAAGGCGGCGTCGACCTGCTCCCGGTCGAAGCCGGCCATCGGCCCGCAGTCGAGCCCGAGCGCGCGGGCCGCGAGGATGAGGTAGCCGGCCTGGAGCGAGGCGTTCTGCAGGAGGAAGAAGTCGCGCTGCTCCGGCGGCATCCCGGCGAGGGCCTCGCCCATCGTCGGGCGCGCCGGGAAGAGCTTCGGCATCTTCTCGTGAAAGCGCGTGTCGTAGGCGATGATCGCGGTGACGGGCGCGCTCATCGTCTTCTCGACGTTGCCCGGCGCGAGGCAGGGGCGCAGGCGCTCCTTGGCCTCCGGGCTCTTCACGAAGACGATCCGCGCCGGCACGCTGTTGGCCGCGGTCGGCCCGAGGCGCAAGGCCTCGTAGAGGCGGTGCAGGGCCGCGTCGTCGATGGGCTCGGCGAGCCAGCCGTTGTGGGTGCGGGCTTCGAGGAGGATCTGCTGGAGGAGTCGGTCGTTCATGAGGCTTGCTCCGTGGTACGTGGGCGAGGTGGGGCGAGTCGCCCCGTGAGATCCGGCGTCAGGTCGCGAGCGCGGGCTTGCCGACGCGGGCCTCGGCCTCGGGCTTCGGGGCGCTCGCGAGCCTGCGGCTCTCGGGGCGCAGCGCCCAGGAGGCGGCGGCGATGGCGACGAGGACGAGGGGCGTCATCACCTTGCCGGCGGCGTCGCCCACGGCGGCGTGGGAGGCGGCGGCGCCCGTGAGATCGAAGAAGATGCCGGCGTACGCCCACTCCTTCAGGCGCGGGAAGCGCGGGGCGAAAAGGGCGATGGCGCCGAGCACCTTCCATACGCCGAGGATGGTGGCGAAGTAGGCCGGGTAGCCGAGGTGCGCCATACCCTCGAGGACCTCGGGGGAGCCTGCGAGATCGCCGAGCCCGCCTGCGGCGAAGGCGGAGCCGAGGAGACCCGTCGCGATCCAGTAACCGATGGTGCGTGCCTTGTCGTTCATGAGCGAGCATCCTGAGGCCTGGACGCGCCTGTATCAATGCATCAACAGTTGGAAGAACCTGCCAGGATTTGATCCAAATGGACGAGCCCCTCGAGACCTCCGAGCTCCTCGCCTTCTCGAAGACCGTGGAGGCCCGATCCCTGTCCCGCGCCGCCGCCGAGCTCGGCGTCCCTCGCGCCACCATCAGCCGCCGCCTCGTGCGGCTGGAGGAGCGGCTCGGGGTGCGCTTGCTCCGCCGGACGACGCGCAACCTCGCCCTCACCGACGCGGGCGAGGCGCTCTACCGCCACGCCCGCGTCGTGCTCGACGCCGTCCACCACGCCGAGGCGAGCGTGCGCGAGGCCAACGACGTCGTGCGCGGCGAGCTGCGCGTCTCGGTGCCGCCGGGGCTGGGCGCGAGCTTCAGCGCGATGCTCTGCGATTTTGCGCGGCGGTACCCCGAGGTCCGCCTCCACGTCCACAGCACGACCCAGTACGTCGACCTCCAGCGCGGCGGCTACGACCTCGCGCTCCGCGCGAGCTCCGCGCTCGAGCCCGGCCTCGTCGCCCGGAAGCTGGCGCGCATACCGCTCCTCGCGGTCGCCTCGCCCGCCTACCTCGAAGCCCGCGGCACGCCGCGCACACGCCGCGATCTGCGGAGCCACCGCTGCATGATGGGCTTCGCCCGGGGGGAGCTGCCGCAGACGCACTGGCCGTCCGTCGGCGGTAAGTTCCAGGTCGAGGGCGCGCTCTTCACGAACGACATGTATCTGCTCTGCGACGCCGCGCTCCAGGGCCTCGGCATCGCGCTCTTACCGCAACAGGTTGCGCGCCCGCACCTCGAGAGCGGCGCGCTCGTGCACGTGCTGGCAGGCGCGATCCAGGCGGACTCGCACCTCGCGGTGATCTACGCGGAGCGGGAGTTCATGCCGCCGCAGCTCCGCGCCTTCATCGACGCGGTGATGGCGTGGGGAGGGGGGGATCTCCTCCCACGGGCGGACGCGCCGAAGCCGAAGCGGGCGGCGAAGAGCGACCTGCTGCCGCGATCGAGATCGCCCGGCGACACCCGGCGCGGCTCCGGATAGCCTCCCCCCGCAAGCGGTCGAGTGAGCGCGGCCCGCGCGATGCGTGGATAAGCTCTTGATACAGCGTCACGAGCTGCCCCTCATCCCCGAGCTGCCCGGTCCGCTCGCCATGCGTCCCGAGGCGGAGCGATCCTTCGCCACGCCGCCCTGAAGTCCCGATCACCGGCGGACGCCGCCGGGGTCTCGATCTGCGCGCCGTGCTCGCCGGGCGCCCCGGCTCACTGCGCGCCCGGCTTGCCGGGATCGTCGCTCCAGACATTGGCGTTGCCGTGCGCCTCGAGCGGGCCTCGCTGCGGGCGGACGACGCAGAAGCGCTGGCCTGTCGGCGCCTCCATCACCCACCAGCGCTGGATGAACTCCACGCGCCGCGCCCCGAGCGCCTCGAGCCGGCGCACCTCGGCGTCGAGGTCGTCCGTCTCGATGTCGAGGTGCGTCCGGCTCGGGTGATCGACCTTCTGCACGAGGACGATAGGCTCATCGGCCCGGGTCTCGAGCTCGCGGTAGCCGCCGGCGATCGGCGCGTTCTTCTTGACGGGTTTGCCGAGGGCGCGGCCCCAGAAGTCCGCCGCGGCGTCGATGTCCTCCACCTTGCAGTCAATCACGAGAGCACAAAGGCGACTCCGGTGCATGCGATCTCCCTCCTGCTGGGCGGCGCCGCGAGCTTAGCGTATGGCGGCACAGTCGCGCACGCGCACGAGAGACGGGGGCGGCAGACGGAAGACGGAAGAGGGAGATGAGAATGCCTCACCCCGCGGCCATCATCGCGGGCCGAGGACCGCGCCGACCGCGCAGCGAAACAGCCCGGGCGCGAGGGCGAGCGCGGACAGGACGCCGTCCCGGAGGCGCGGGCGCCGCGCCACGAAGAGCACCGCGCGCGTCGCCACCGCGTAGCGCCGGTAGGCCCGCCGGAACACGCGCTCGTACGCCGCGAGCGGGGCGGCGCCGCCGCCGCGCAGGGCCGCGTCGAGCGCGGTCGACAGCGCCGCCGCGCCCACGAGCGAGAGCGAGAGCCCCTCGCCCGTGATGGCGTCGATGTAGCCGGCGGCGTCGCCGACCAGCGCGAAGCGGTCGTCGTGGAGCCGGGCCGACGCCCGCTCGAGCGGGCCGCTGCCCCGCGGCGTCGAGTCGGCCTGTGCCCCGGCGACTTGCTCGGCCAGCGCCGGGAAGCAGCGCACGAGGCGCCCGGCCGACGCGCCGCCCCCGAGCCGGTCGCGGTCCCACAGGAACGCCACCCCCACGCGCCGCGGCCCCGCGGGCGTCACGTACGCCTCCACGCCGTCGCCGAGGTGCACCTCGACGAAGGAGGTCCACGGCGCGCACCGGAAGTGCTGGCGCAGGCCGAGCCGGCGCGCGCCCGAGGGCGGCGCGTCCCAGCCGAGGGCGCGCCGGACGCGGGAGCCGAGGCCGTCCGCGCCGACCACGTACCGCGCCTCCACCACGCGTCGCCGCGTCACGAGGCGCGCGCCGCCCTCGGTCCGCTCGACGCCGAGCGCGGGCTCCTCCGCGCAGAGCTCCGCGCCGGCGCCGCGCGCCCGCGCCGCGAGCGCCGCGGAGAGCGCCGTGCGGCGCACGCCGAGCCCCCCGGGCGGCGGCAGCGGCGCCTCGACGCGGAGCCCGTCGGCCCGGAGGTACCGGATCCCCTCGATGGGCGCCCGCTCGGCCGGATCGATCCCGGACAGCACGCCGAGGTCCGCGAGCGCGCGACACCCCTCGGGCATCACCCCCTCGCCGCACGCCTTGTCGATCGGCCACGCGGCCTGATCCAGGACGATCACCGCGTGCCCCCGCGCCGCGCAGCCGATCGCGACCGCGAGGCCCGCAGGCCCCCCGCCGACCACGGCGACGTCGCACCGCGCGCTCACGGCCCGCCCGGCGCTCACGGCCCGCCCGAGAGCTCCCCGGCCCCGGGCGGGCGGCGGCCCGGCACGAGCCGCGGCAGGCCGCGCATCCGCGCCGCGTAGGCGGGCCCGAGCGCCTCCTCCTCGGCGCGGATGCGCACCGCGAGCACGAGCGCGTTGAGGGCGCTCCACACGAGCGCGGTCAGCCACGCGCCGTGGATCATGGGGATGGCGATCATCTCGACGATCACGGCCGCGTAGTTCGGGTGGCGCAGGTACCGGTAAGGCCCGCCCACGACCGGCGGCGCCCCGGGCACGACGATGATCCGCACGTTCCACCGGTCCCCCAGGGTGTCGATGACCCAGTACCGCAGCGCCTGCGCCAGCAGCGCGAGCGCCAGCGCCGCGAGGCCGACGGGCCCGGGGAACGGCCGGCCGAGCCAGAGGACCTCGAGCGCGCAGGCGGCGAGGAAGGCGCCGTGCATCCCCGCCATCACCCGGAAGTGCGCCCGCCCGACCTCGACGCCGCCCCGCGCGAAGGCGCGCCGCGCGTTGCGGCGCGAGAGCGCGAGCTCGGCCAGCCGCTCGACCGCCACCGCGCCCAGGAAGGCGAGGTACAGCCGCTCCGAGGTCACCATCGGAGGAGCGCCATCTCCGAGCAGAAGCCCGGGCCGAACGCCATCATCACGCCGTGGTCGCCGGGCCGGGCGCACGGCTCGTCCAGGAAGTCGCGCAGCACGAACAGCACCGACGCCGAGGACACGTTGCCGATCTCGCGCAGCGACCGCCACGAGCGGTCGAGCGCGTCGCCGGGCAGCTCCAGCGTCTCGGCGACGGCCTCGAGCACCTTGGGCCCGCCGGTGTGGACGATCCAGTGGCGCACGTCGCGCCGCGACAGGCCGTGCCGCGCGAGGAACGTGTCGACGTCGCGCCGCACGTGCTCGCGCACGAGCGCGGGGACGCCGGCGGAGAGGACGACGCGGAAGCCGGAGTCCACGACGTCCCACCCCATGACGTGCTCGGTGTCGGGGTAGAAGACGGCGTGGGTCGCGAGCACCGCGGCCCCGCCCGCGCGGCCGCTCTTGCGGGCGGCCTGCGCGCCGCGCGCCACGACGGCCGCGGCGCCGTCGGCGAAGAGCTGGGCGGCGATGACGTTCGCGGCGGAGGTGTCGTCGCGCTGCAGGGTGAGCGAGCAGAGCTCGACCGACAGCAGGAGCGACGTGTGGGCGGGGAAGGCGCGCAGCGTGTCGGTGACGCGCGCGACGCCGGCCACGCCGGCGACGCACCCGAGGCCGAAGATGGGGGTGCGCTTGACGTCGCGCCGGAAGCCGAGGCGGTTGACGAGCCGGGCGTCCAGGCTGGGCGCCGAGATGCCCGTGACCGAGACGAAGACGATCTGGTCGATGTCCTCGGGCAGGAGCCCCGCGCGCTCGAGCGCGGCGCGACAGGCGCGCTCGCCGAGCTCGATCGCGCACGCGTTCCAGCGGCGGTTCTGCTCGGCGAACGTCGAGGCGGCGTGGTAGGCCTCGACCGGCATGGCGAGGTGCCGCCCCCGGACCTCGATCGACCGCTGGACCCGCTCCACGAGCGCGAGCGCGTCCCCCTTTCCGGCCCAGAGCCGGCGCAGCCCGGCGCACGTCTCTTCCTGCGTTGCGTAGTGCGGCGGCAACGCGGTGCCCACGGCGGCGATCATCGGAGCGAACGGCATCTCGTGGCGTCCGGTGCTCATGGCAGGCGGCAGTCTCTCATCATGTCATGCAGCGGGCCATGACGATTCCATCTCGTCGCGTCGCCAGAGCGCCTGTCGGCACCAAGGATGACAGGAGAGTCAGGGTTCTCCCGAGCGCGAGATGTGGGGTTTTCCGGAGCCTGGTCGCGCGCGCGGACACGGCGCGTCGAGGCGACTCGAGCGTCGCGCGCAGCCCGCCCGCCCAGACGGCGCGAGCGCGACGGGGCGCGAGCGCGGCGGGGCGCGAGCGCGGCGGGGCGCGAGCGCGGCGGGGCGCGAGCGCGGCGGGGCGCCGGCGCGGCGGGGCGCGAGCGCGGCGGGGCGCCGGCGCGACGGCGCCGCGGCAGGAAGGGAAGGGAGCTGTCCTCGTCCCTCGCTTGCCCGTGTTCCTGCAAATCTGCGCTTGATCCGCGCGGTCCGCTGCGCCAGAGGTCTCGCCGGGAACGGCGAGCCTCCGAGCTCCGGCGCTCGTCCACCAATCGACATGGCTCAAGGTTACCTCTTCCTGATCATCGCCCTCCTGTTCAACGCGACCGCGAACATCCTGATGAAGCTGGCGTCGCGGCGGGTCCCCTCGATGGAGGGGCTGTCGCTCGTCCAGAAGGGCGTCGCGCTCGCGACGAATGTCCACCTCGTGCTCGGGCTCGTGCTCTTCGCCTCGAACATCCTGTTCTATGTGCTGGCGCTCAAGCGCATCAACCTGTCGGTCGCCTATCCGATCATGTCCTCGGGCGGGTTCCTCATCATCTCGGTCTTCTCGGTCTACTACCTGCGCGAGACGCTGACGGCGCTGCAGATCGGCGGCATCGTGTTCATCGCGGCGGGGATCGCGATGGTCGCGTACAACATGAGCTAGCTCTACTGCGGGAAGTCGGCCTGGAAAGCGAGCCGCCATGCCGCCAAGGGGGCCAAGAAATCCTCTGTGGCTCACGCCCCTCTCAACTCCTCGTGGCTTCAACCCGCTCGGCGCTCTGGCGCGACAGCGGGGTGAGCCGCCGGAGCGTCGAGAGGAGAAGATCTCCTCCTCCACCTCCGTTGTGATACGCTGTCGAGCATACGTCGCCGGCGTGCCCGGATCGCTTCACCCTGGAGAGTGCCTCCATGCCCACCCGCTCGCTCCCGTGTACCCTCCTCGCCACGCTCCTCGCGACCGCCGGCTGTGACAGCGCCGCGGAGGACGACGGAGTGCAGCCCGCGCCCACCGCCTCCGAGCTCCCCTGCGAGGCCGGAGAGCCGATGATCCGGACCGATCTCTTCTTCGGCCTGGATCGGCTCGAGGCGCCCCCCGTCACGGCCGAGGAGTGGCAGGACTTCGTCGACACCGCGGTGACCCCCCGGTTCGAGGACGGGCTGACGCAGTTCGACGTCGACGGCCAGTACCTCGCGACGACCGGGGAGCTCATCCACGAGGACAGCCGGCTGATCATGCTCCTGCACGACGGCGGTCAGGCCGCGTCGGACGCCATCGACGCCATCCGCGAGGAGTACAAGGCTCGCTTCGACCAGGAGTCCGTGCTCCGGATCGACGAGCCCGTCTGCGTCGATTTCTGACGGCGGAGCGCCGCCGCCGCCCCGCTCGGCCGCGTCGGCGGCAGGTCCTCGACGATCTGCCGCTGTGCCATGGAGCTCGTCGGCGCGTCTGCCGTGGCCCCGCGGCCCGCGACGCCGCGGGCGACCGGCCGCGGCGAGGCGTTGAGCTCGGAATCCGTATCTGCCGACGCCGGTCGCCGCATGCAGGCGAGCGCGGGCCTCGTGGCGCGCGGGCGATCGGCCGACGATCACGCCTCGGCGGGAGACGTGGCTCTGCGCGGCGCTGGGCGTCGAGCGCGCACGCCGTCGTCCGGACGCCGCTCTTCGTTCTGGTTGCTCGCCAAGATGGTATGTGTTGTATTCGATTCTAGAGCGATAAACGGGTTGAGGCCGCCTGAAAAGCGCAGAGACTCGAACCGCCGAGGCGCCAAGGACGCCAAGGAGAGAATCGATCCTTGGCGTCCTTGGCGCCTCGGCGGTTGAGCTCTCGCTCGTTCAACGTGATAGGTGCTCTAGGCTATCAGTCGGATCTGCTGTGCGCAACCGACGCCACATGATGGGTCGCGAGCTCCTTTGGGCATACGTGTGGTGGGCACAGGGGTGGAACCTGCTGGCGCGGTCCGACGTCGACGGCCAGCGCCGCGCGGCCACGGCCCCTGCGCAACGCCGGGTCTCCGGCCGTCATCACGCTCGATCTCCGCGCGCGCCGGGCGCGACCGAGGCGCGCCCCGAGATCGGGCCCCGCGCGTCGATCGCGCCCCGGCAGGCGTGCGCCCGAGACGTCTCCCTCGCCTGCGTCGCCTCGCCGTCGCCGATACCCGCCCAGCATGGTCCTCCCGACGGCGGCAACCCTCGTCGGCCGCGCGCTCCGCGATTCGCGATTCGCGTTCTCTCCGCGTTCTCCAGGAGGGCGCGCGACCACGAGGGCAGAACGAGCATGTCAGTTGGGCAGTCGTTTGACCCGAACAGCGCCTCTTGGTGATGGGCTTATTCGTGTATTGAGGGAAAAGTCTTGACCCGGGGGGATCGTGGGGCCAAACCAGCATCCCTGCTGATGGGCTCAGCAGATGGGCGCCGCGCGCTGCGTTCAAGCTGGGTTGATGCGCTCGCGGCGCTCGGGCGGTAAGCGTTCGAATCGAGCGCGCCCTCCGGCTCGGTCTGGCATAGGGAGGCCTACGTGCGGATGAAGCTCTACTGGCTTTGGGGATGTGCGATGGCGACGATCGCTGTCGCAGGATGCTCGGACGCCAGCGCGCCTCCGGCGACGGAGGGGGTCGCCCCAGGCGAAGAGGCGATCGTCGGATCATCGCATTCGCCCGGATCGGGGAGGACGGTTTACGCCGACGTCGTCGCGATAGATCAGACGGTGGTCTATGACCGCTCCGGCGCGTTCAACCCCGGGGGGATGGTCTATGCCCTCCGGCGGGACGTGGTGGCCGCCGACCCGTCACGGCCGGTCGGCCCGGGCAACGCGACGCTGAGGCCCGGAAAGCGCCCGAGGCCGCTCGTCCTGCGGGTCAACGCCGGCGATGAGCTCGTCCTCTCGTTCACGAACTGGCTCGCGCCGAGCGGCGCGACGCTCCGGGCGCTCTCCCCGACGACCCGCCACGCCTCCATCCACGTGGTCGGGCTCCAGATCCGGAACATCGACGCGCTCGGCGGGAATATCGGGCAGAACGTCAGCTCGCTTGCCGCTCCGGGCGAGACGCGCACCTATGAGCTCTTCGCCGGCCGCGAGGGCACGTTCCTCATGCACAGCGCGGGCGCCATGGCCGGCGCCGACGGCACCGGCAGGCCGCTGCGGCAGATCTCCCAGAACCTCTTCGGCGCCGTCCACGTCGAGCCGCCTGGCGCGATAGCGTACCGCTCGCAGGTCACGGCGGCCGAGCTCGAGGCCGTCACCTACGACACCAACCCGGACGGCACGCCGCGCATCGACTACGAGGCGGTCGATCCGTCCGGCGTGCCCATCCTGAGGATGATCGACGACGAGGGCGAGATCGTGCACGGCGATCTCAACGCCATCATCACCGGCTTCGACAGGACCGAGGTCGGGACCGCGGCGTCCGTGAACGAGGGATATTTCCGCGAGTTCACCGTGATATTCCACGACGATCTCGGCGGGGTCCAGGCCTTCCCGGAGCTCCAGAGAGACCCGGTCTACCACGGCGTGCGCAGCGGCTTCGGCGTCAACTACGGCGCGGCCAGCCTGGGCAACGCCGTCCTCGCCAACCGGAGCAAGCTCGGCCCGAGCAAGGACTGCGCGGAGTGCAAGTTCGAGGAGTTCTTCCTGAGCTCGTGGGTGAGCGGCGATCCGGGGCTGAACATCGAGCGGGACCCGGACAACAACGCGGTCCGCGCGCTGTACCCGGACGATCCCTCGAACGTCTCCCACAGCTACCTCGGCGATCCGGTCCGCATCCGGAACCTGAACCACGGGCCCAACGACACGCACGTCTTCCACGTGCACGCCCACCAGTGGCGGCGGTCGCCGGGCAACGACAACAGCGCTTACATCGACTCCCAGACGATCGGGCCCAAGGCGGCCTTCACCTACGACATCAGCTACGGCGGGGGCGGTAACCGCAATCTCACGCCCGGAGATGCCATCGTTCACTGTCACCTGTATCCCCATTTCGTGCAGGGGATGTGGGGGCTCTGGCGCAGCCACGATGTCTTCGAGGCGGGTACGCCGGACCGGTCCCTCCCGGACGGCGAGATCGCGGAAGGTACGCCCACGCCCGCGGTCGTGCCCATCCCGGACGTGGCGATGCCGCCGATGCCCACGTACGCGCCGACGAAGGTCCGGCTGCCCAGCGGGAGGAAGGTCGTGCGCCCGGCCCTGCCCGGGTATCCTCACTACATCGCCGCGCTGCCCGGGCACCGGGCGCCCCAGCCGCCGCGCGACATCGAGCACGACGGCGGCTTGCCGCGCCACGTCATCACGAGCGTCCCCCCGGGCGCCGTCGAACGCGGCGTCCGCGGCCCCTTCGATGTGCAGATCTACGAGGCCAACGTGAAGCTCCTGCCGTCCGACGGCACCCGGGCGGAGCGCGCGGCGAGCAGCTTCCATGCCGGGCTGTTCCCGGGGGCCGTGCGGGCCACGACGCGCTACGGCTTCCCGGCGAAGGGCTACCCGGCCTTCACCCCGAAAGGCGAGCCGGCGCTCTTCCTCGTGAACGGCCAGCCCCCCGCCCCCGGCGCCCCCTACGCCGACCCTTGCCCGCCCGGGGCGCCGGTCCGCACCTACCGCGCGGCCTACGTCCAGATCGACGCCACGGTGAACCGCGCCGGCTGGCACGATCCGCAGGCGCGCACGATCGTCCTCGAGGAGGACTACGACGCCACCCTCGAGGGCACGAGGCCGCCGGAGCCGCTCTTCATCCGCGCGGAGTCCGGCGAGTGCGTCGTCTTTCACGCGACGAACACCATCCCGGACGCGCTCGAGGCGGACGATTTCCAGATGTTCACGCAGACCGACGTCATCGGTCAGCACATCCATCTCGTGAAGTTCGATGTCACCTCGTCGGACGGCGGGGCCAACGGCTTCAATTACGAGGACGGGACGCTCGCCGCGCAGGAGGTGGTGTCGCGCATCAACGCGGCGAACGCCGCCGGCGGCGCCTTCGTCGCCGACGGCGCCGTCGCCGAGTCGGGCAGGCGCGTGATGCTCGAGGCGAAGCCGCACCCGCGCCTCTCCAGCGCGCCGCTCGGGGCGCAGACGACGACGCAGCGCTGGTTTGCCGATCCGATCGTGAACAGGGCGGGGAAGGACCGCGCCCTCGGCACGGCCTTCACCCACGATCACTTCGCCCCCTCGTCCCACCAGCACCACGGCCTGTACGCGGCGCTGGTCGTGGAGCCCGCGGGCTCGTCCTGGCGCGACCCCGAGACCGGGGAGATCTTCGGCACACGCCGCGACGGCGGGCCGACGAGCTACCGCGCCGACATCCTGTTTCCGCCCGGCGACGGGCGCGCGCCGTTCCGCGAGTACAACCTGAGCTTCGCCGACTACGCCATCGTCTACGACGAGTGCGGCGATCCGGTGAACCCGCCGTCGTACGAGCTCGCGCCGCTGCCGGAGGCGGTCGCGCACGTGGGCGTCCTCCGGGAGCCGGTCTCCTGGCGGGATCCGGGGGCGGGGCTCATCAACTACCGGCACGAGCCCATCCCGCTGCGGATCGCCAGGCGGAGCTGCGCCACGGGCCGGGTGACCCCGAAGCGCGGCGCCGCCGGCGAGATGCACAACGTCTTCAGCTCGAGGGTGCACGACGACCCCTTCACCCCGCTGCTCCGGGCGTACGAGGGGGACCGCGCGATCATCCGCCTCACCCAGGGCACGCAGTCGGAGCAGCACGTCTTCTCCTTGCACGGGAAGAAGTGGCTCAACGAGAGCGCGGATCCCGACAGCGGCTACGCCAACGGGCAGGCCATCGGCGTCTCCGAGCAGATGGATTTCGAGCTCGCCGCGGATCCCGTGTTCACGAGGGACCGGCGCGGCGTCGATTACCTCTACCAGAGCGCGACGACGGACGATCTGTGGGAGGGCATGTGGGGGCTCATGCGCGTCTACAGCGAGCGGCGGCGCGATCTCCTGCCGCTCTCCGCCGACGCCCCGCCGCCGAAGTCGCGGCGCGCGCGGCATCGTGTCTGTCCGCCGGACGCGAAGGTGAGAGAGTACGTCGTCCACGCGATCACCGCGCAGGGCAACCTGCCCGGCGGCCGCCTCACGTACAACGAGAAGTACGGGCTCTATGATCCCGACGCCATCCTGTTCGTCGACGAGGACGAGCTCGACGACGTCAGGGCAGGAGCGCGCGCGCCGGAGCCGCTCATCCTGCGCGCGGCGGCCGGCGAGTGCGTCGAGGTCACGCTGGTCAACGATCTGCCCGACGAGCCGCCGAAGACGCCCCACTGGAACTACAACCCTCCCATCGTCGCGGGCTTCAACGTCAACCAGGTGAGGACCTCGAACCGCGTCGGGCTGCACCCGCAGCTGGTGGCCTACGACGTCATGACGAGCGACGGGGCCAACATCGGCCAGAACCGCGATCAGACGGTCGCGCCCGGGAGGCGGCGGAAATACACCTGGTACGCCGGCGACGTCGCCGTGACGCGCCGGGGCCACCTCCGGTGGCAGCCCATCGAGCTCGGCGCGATCAACCTGAAGGACATGGCCGACGTGGTGAACCACGGCATGCACGGCGCGATCGGCGCGCTCATCGTCGAGCCCGAGGGCGCCACGTGGCACCCGGAGCCGGGCACGCGCGCGTCGGCCCATGTGGTCTATCGAGACGAGTCCGGCGCCGAGCGGGGGTTCCGCGAGATCGTGCTCTTCTACCAGGACGAGGTCGCCCTGCACTCCGACGATCCGCGGTTCCAGTGCGACGACCCGTCGCTGGGCTGCGGGACCGCCCTCCGGAACCTCGTCGGCGACGTCGACGCCGACGGCACCGGTCACAAGGCCTTCAACTACCGCACCGAGCCGCTGTGGGCGCGCCTCGGCGTCGCTCCGGACACGCGGCTCGGAGGGGTGGAGGACCTCGACCTCAGCGCGATCTTCAGCTCGGCGGAGCACGGCGATCCGGCGACGCCGCTCTTCACGGTGGGGCGCCACGACACCTTGCGCCTCCGCGTGCTGCAGCCCTCGGGCCACCGGCGCCAGCACTCCTTCGGCCTCTGGGGCGCGGAGTGGGCGTTCAACCCGTGGGCGAAGGGCTCGTCCTCCCGGTTCATGGGCCCGAACGACGCCTCGTTCGTCATCGGCGCGCAAGGCGGCATCGGCCCCATGACCGCCTGGAACGTGAACCCCTTGTTCCGGGCAGGAGGGAAGTTCGCGGTGCCGGGCGACCGCCTGTACCTCGACCAGGGCGCCGCGGCGATGGCCGACGGGCTCTGGGGCATCGTGCGGGTCACGCCGTGAGCGACGGGAGGGGACCTGTGGCGCGGCGGATCTGGACGAGCGTGCGCGGGGTCGGCTTCGGCCTCAGGCTGGCCTGGCTCGGCGCCTGCGCGGCGGGCGCCTGCGCGGGGCTCGGCTGCGAGCGGAGGGCGTCTCTCCCGGCCTCGCCGGGCGACGGCGCCGCCCCGGCCGGAGCCCCGGCGCAGCCGGGGGCGGCGCCGCCTCCGGCGAGCCGGGTCGAGCGCGATGGGCTCACCATCGCGTTTTCCCTGCGCCCGCTGGAGCGTGACCGGCGCCGCGGGGGGACGGATCGCGGCGCGGCCGCCGTCGCGGGAGCGCGCGCGGCGCCGGCGTTCGCCGACGCCGTGGCCGAGCTCACCATCACCGACGCGGAGACCGGCGCGCCCGTGAGCGGCCTCTCGCCGCTCGGGTGGATGTCGAGGCGAGCCGGCGAGGCCGAGGGCGCCGCGGACCCGGCCGCCGCTGGGCCCACGAGCGTGGCGGGCGGGGCGCCGGACGAGGAGGCCTGCCGGGCGAAGATCAAGCGCTTCATGGCGGGCCTCCTGTCCGTGCGTCCGGAGGTGGACATGAACACCTACCTCCTCTGGACGCTCAACCAGGACAGCACGCTGTCCGTCATCAACCCGCAGGTCGCCCTCGGCAGGACGAAGCTCCGGAGCCTGGTCAGCCTCGCGGGGCCCGGCGTCTCGCTCGCCCTCCACCCCGACCGCGGGAGCCTGTACGTCTCGCTCCAGGGCGGCCGCCTCGCGGTCGTGGACACGCAGCGGGGGCTCGTCCGGGCGAACGTCCCCGTCGGCGAGGACCCGGGCCGCGTCGCGGTCGCTCCCGACGGGCGCACGGTCTGGGTCGGCAACGACGGCGACGGCACCGTGAGCGTGGTCGACGCGCGCTCGACCGACGTGCTGAAGACGCTGCGGGTGGGCCCGGGTCACCACGAGATCGCCTTCACCGGCGGCGGCCGCGCCGCGTGGATCACGAGCCAGCAGGGAGACTCGGTGTTTGTGGTGGACGGCGCCACGCTCGAGCCGCTCGGCGAGATCGCCGTCGGCGAGGGGGCCGTGGCCATCGCGGCGAGCGACGCGTCGGGTGTGGTCTACGTCGCGAACGGCGCGCGCGGCGAGGTGGTGCTCCTCGACGCCGCGCGCCGCGCCGTGGCCGGGCGCGTCGCGCTGAAGCCGGGGCTCGGCGCGCTCCAGTTCGAGCCGCGCGGGCGCTTCGCCTTCGCGCTGAACCCGGCGGCGAACGAGGTCACCGTGATCGACGCCTCGACGGGCGCGGTGGCGCACGCGCTCTCCGGGTTCGCGGCCCCCGACGCGGTGGCCTTCACCGAGGCCTTCGCCTACGTCCGCAACCGCGGCGCGGCCAAGGTCTCGCTCATCGACCGCGCGGCGCTCCGCGGCCCCGCGGCCCCGCCCGTCGTCGACGTCACGGTCGGCCAGGACGCGCCCGCGGCCGCGGGCGCAGGTCCACGGACGGGGCCCGGCGCGCTCGGCGCGCCCATCGCCCCGGTCCCCGAGGGCAACGGCGCCCTCATCGCGAACCCGGCCGACAGGGCCTTCTACTTCTACGTGGAGGGCATGATGGCGCCGATCGGCACCCTCTCGAGCTACGGCCGCGAGCCGAGGTCGATCCTCATCGAGGATCGGTCGCTCAGGGAGGTGCGGCCGGGCGTGTACGCGACCACGGTGCGCCTCGGCGCGGAGGGGCTCCACGACGTCGAGCTGCTCCTCGACCGGCCCCGCATCGCCGTGTGCCTCGAGGCCACCGTGGCGCCCGCGCGCTGCGCCCAGGGCGGGGGCTACGGCGGGCAACCCGGCTGCGGCGGAGGAGCCGCGCCCGGCATCACGCTGGAGCCGCTCTTCGAGCCCGGCCTGCGGCTCGAGGCGGGCGCGCCGGCGACGCTCCGCTTCCGCGCGACCGCGAAGGAGGCGGGGTCTGCTCTGGACGCCAAGGAGATGGAGATCATGATCGTTCGGTTCCCCGCTGGATATCGCTGGAGCGGCGCGCCGCGGCCGGAGGGCGACGGCGTCTTCTCGGTCGCGTTCACCCCGCCCGAGCCGGGCGAGTACCGCTTCCTCGCCACCGCCCCGCACCGCGGCGCGCCCCTCGGCGCGTTGCCCTTCGTCCCGCTGCGCGTGCACGCGCGCGGCGCGGCCCGCGCTCCCGAGGGAGGTGCGCGATGAGGCCCGGCGCGGCCCTCGCCGCGGCCGCCCTCGCGCTCTCGCTCACCGCCCTCGCGCCGGCGGAGGACAGGGCGCCCCGCGGCGCGCCGGCCGACGACAGGGCGCCCCGCCCGGAGCGGATGAAGATCGGGGGCGTCTCCAGGGAGGACGACGCCGCCGCGGAGAAGTACTTCACCAACACCGAGCTCGTCGACCAGCACGGCCGCCCGCACCGGTTCTACGCGGGGTTGTTGCGGGGCCGGAAGGTGCTGATCAACTTCGCCTTCACCTCGTGCAAGGGCGCCTGTCCGGCGATGACGGCGAACCTCGCGCGCGTGCAGGCGCTGCTCCGGGCCCGCGGAGAGCGGGTGACGATCCTCACGATCACGGTCGACCCGGAGAACGATACGCCGGCCGTGTTGAAGCGGTATGCGGCGAGGTTCAAGGCGGGGGAGGGCTGGTATTTCCTGACCGGCACCCCCGCGAACGTCGCCGCGGTGCTGCGCCGCCTCGGCGGCCAGGTGCGGAGGCCCGACGAGCACACGATGACGCTGCTCCTCGGCGATGCGTCGACCGGCATGTGGCTCAAGACGCTGGCGACCGAGCCGCCGGAGGCGCTCGCGCACATCGCCCAGCACATCAACGATCCGCGGTGAGGCCGAGATGCGCTCTCTCTCATGGCATGCGATGAACGTCCTGCTCCTCGCCGGCGCGCTCGCCGCCGCCTCGTGCGGCCGCGGGGGCGAGCGGCGGGACGGCGAGGCGCGCGCCGGCGGCGGCCCCGCGGGGCCGGGGCTCCCGGCGGTGGACGCCGCGGCCCTGGTGCGCTCGGCGCCGGCGCGGGGCGTCGTGGTGCCGGACGAGGAGCTCGTGGACCAGGACGGCGCGCCCGTCCGCCTCCGCGAGCTCTCGAAGGGTCGCGTGCTCGTGGTCAACTTCATCTTCACCGCCTGCACGACGATCTGCTCGCCGATGACGGCCATCTTCGGCCGGCTCCAGGCCGAGCTCGGCGACGCGCTGGAGCGGGACGTGCGGCTCGTCTCCATCTCGCTGGATCCCGCGATGGACACGCCGGAGCGGCTGAAGGCGTACGCGGACCGGTTCGGCCGGCGGCCGGGCTGGGTCTTCCTGACGGGCAGCCGCGAGCGCGTGAACCGGGTGCTGGACGCGCTCGGGGGGCGCGCGCCGATCAAGGAGCGGCACACGCCGATCACGCTCATCGGTCGCGAGGCGGAGGGGCGCTGGACGCGCGTCGACGGCATCGCGCCGCCGCGGCGCCTCGCCGAGGAGGTGCGGGCGTTCCTTCCGGGCGGGGCGGCGGCGCGGGGCGCGGGCGAGCCGCGGGGCGCGGGCGAGCCGCGGAGCGCGGCGGCGCGGAGCGCGGGCGGTGGTTGAGCCGCGGCTGCGGTTCACCCTCCTCGCCGCGGCGTCGGCGATCGGGCTCTCGGGGGTCGCGCTGCGGGCGCTCGGCGTCGGCGACCGCGCGCCCGAGGCGCGCGCGCCCGGCGGGGCAGAGGTCGCGTCGTGCGACGAGCTCACGCCCGCTGCCCGGCGCGGCAAGCGCATCTACCAGCGAGGCGCGACCGTCGACGGCCGGACCATCGAGGGGGCGATCGCCGGCGGGGCCGCGGCGCTCTCGGGCCGGGGCGCCGCCTGCGCCGGCTGCCACGGCCCGAGCGGGCAGGGGACCGACGAGGGCGGCATCGCGGCGCCGGCGCTCGCGCGGGACCGGCGCGTCGCGTCCGGCCGAGAGCAGGACGCCCCCACCACCGCCGCGGCGCTCGCGGCCGCCATCCGCGAGGGGCGCGGGCTCGCGGGACGGCCGCTGAATCCGGTGATGCCGCGGTACCGCCTGGAAGACGCGGATCTGTCCGATGTGATCGAATATTTACGCTGCGTCGGGCGCGACCTGGACCCGGGCGTCACGGCGGATTCGGTGGCGCTGGGCGCCGCGCTGCCGCTCTCGGGGCCGGCAGCGCCGGTGGGCGCGGCCGTGCGCGACGTGCTCGCGGCGGCGTTCGCCGAGGTGAACGCGCAGGGAGGCATCTACCGGCGGAGGATCGCGCTCCGCGTGGAGGACAGCGGCGGGTCGGCGGGCGAGGCCGGGGCGACGGCGCGCCTGCTGGACGGCGGGGTGCTGGCGCTCGTGGGGAGCGTGTGGAGCGGGGATCCGGCGCTCTCGGCGCGGCTCTCGGAGGAGCGGGCGCCGCTCGTGGGGCCGATCGAGGCGGGGGAGACGGCGGTCGACGGGGTGGTGTTCCACGTCCAGCCGGGGCCGGACGTGCTCGCGCGCGTGGCGATCCACCACCTTGCCGGTGCTCGTCCGGGCGGGGAAGGCAAAGACGGCAACAAGACGGACGGGAAGCCGGCTGTCCTGGTCGTGCACTCCCGGGACGAGGCGGGAGAGGCCTGGCTCGCCGGCGCGCGCGCGGAGGCGGCGCGGCGCGAGCTCCCCGCGCCCGCGGCGGTCTCGTTCGAGCCGGGCCGCTTCCCCGCCTCCGCCGTGGTCGAGGCGGCGCGGCGGCACAAGGCGCGGGGGATCCTCTTCTGGGGGCCCGGGGCGGATCTCGCGCGCTGCGCGGCGGCGGTCGAGCCCGCGTCGCTCGGCGGCGCCATCTACGCGCCGCTGGCGTCGGCCGGCGAGGTCGCCGAGGCGCTCTCGCAGGCCTCCGATCGCGTGCTGTTCCTGTACTCCGGCCCCCTCGGCGACAGGGCGCGGCACGCCGGCGAGGCGCTCCGCGCCTTCCTGCGACGATCCGGGGCGGCGCCGGGGGTGGGCCGGCCGCGCGGCGAGGCGACGGCCGAGCCGGCCGCGCGGCCGGCCCACCTCGCGGCGCAGGCGAGCGCCTATGTCGCCGCGAGGATCGCGGTCGAGGCGCTGAAGCGCGCCGGAGCGCACGTGACGCGGGAGGGGCTCATCGCGGCGCTCGAGGGCCTGCGCGACTTCGACGCGGGCCCCGCGCCGCTCGTGACGTTCGCCCGGAACCGGAGGACCGGCGTGCTCGGAGCGAGCCTCGTCCGGCTCGATCCGGCGTCGGGCGCGGCGGTGCGCGCCTCGGCGTGGATCGATGTCGTCCCGTGAGCGCGCGCGCCGCCCCACCCGGATGCTCCTCGTGGCCGAATCATGAAACCCCCGGCCGCACGGCGTCCGGGTCGGCGCCCCGGACGTGCCTTTGCGCCGGCGTCCTGGCCAGTTTGCATGCGTCCGGCGCTGCGCGCGGGGTGCAGCCGGCCAGGCGGACGAGCTTCGGGGACGGCACGATGGATATGCCGTGAGGGCGCCGTGCGCGCCCCGGGATAGATTGACATGTTCACTCTGGTGGCTTAAGAATCGACGTTCGATAAAGTGGGGGAGTTTGCGTGTGCGCGCTCGCTCGCGATTTCGAGCCGCGTACGCGTGTGCGGGGAGGGCGCATGAGTATCGTCAGCACGAATCTCAAGAAGCGAGGGCGTCTGCGCGAGCACGGGGAGGAGCAGGCGTATCACCTGGGCTGGTATCCGCTGGCCCTGTGCAGCGAGCTCAAGAGCGGAGAGGTGCTCGGGAGAGACTTCCTGGGCGGCCGCGTCGTCCTTTACCGAGATGCCGCGGGTCAGCCGGTCGTCCAGAGCGCTTTTTGCCCGCACCTCGGCGCCGACCTGTCGGTCGGCGACGTCGTCGACGGGCAGATCCGCTGCGCGTTCCACCACTGGTGCTTCGACACGTCGGGCAAGTGCGTCCAGATCCCCACGGAGGGCAAGATCCCGCCCGGGGCCCGGATCTTCACGTACCCGAGCGCCGAGGCGTGGGGGCTCGTCTGGGCGTTCACGGGGGAGAAGCCGCTGTTCGACCCGCCTCGCGTCCCGAGGGCCGAGGAGAGCGGGCTCGTCTACAGGACCCAGTCGAACGGCATCGTCCCGTACGAGCCGTGGCTGCCGGTGACCAACGGGCTCGACTTCCAGCACCTGCGCGCCCTGCACAACATTCCGATCGTCGAACCGGACATGATCCAGGTCAGGGAGTACGGCATCGAGTACACCATCACCGAGCCGAACAAGCAGCGGCACGGCCTCATCACGGGGGCGAACACCTTCTCGCTTTACCGGAACGACGGCGGCCGCGAGTCGTTCACGCTCTTCAGCGGGACGCCGCTCCGTCCCGGGGAGACCCTGGTCTTCTCCGTGGTCGCCGTGCGCAAGGAGGACCCGCAGTCCGAGGAAGAGCGGCTGGCCGCCGAGCGGCAGCTCGACGCGATCGGCGCGCTCACCGCGAGGCTCCTGGAGGAGGACGACCGGGTCCTCACCACGATCCGCTTCCGGCAAGGCGTGCTGGTCGCCGCCGACCGGCACCTCGCCAAGTACCTGAAGTACGTGCGCGAGTTCCCGCGCGCGAGCTTCATCGAGGCGTGCTGACGTCTGCATCGACGACCTCGTCGGGCGGATGGGGCGGCCCGCGGCCTCCGGTCGCCTCGCATCCCGCTCGCGGTAGGCGCCGGTCGCGCCGCGCTGGACTCGTATTCTGTAGTATTTGGCTAGGGCGACAAACGGGTTGGAACCGCCTGAAAAGTGCAGAAATTCGAGCCGCCAGGACGCCAAGGACGCCAAGGAGAGAATCAATTCTTGGCGTCCTTGGTGTCTTGGCGGTTGAGCTCTCGCTTGTTCAACGTGATCGGTGCTCCAGGGGGGTGCTTTCATGGCCATTCCGTGTGCCTGCGCATCTCCAGCGTTCGCTGGAGATGATGCCTTGCGGGCCCTCGTCGCACGGCAGCTTTCTCCAGGCGGGCTCGCGCCATGAGCCCGGGACGCCGCGCGAGCGTCGCATTCATCCTGGCGACGGTGCTCCTCGACAGGCTGGCCATCGGCGTGATGCTCCCTGTGCTGCCGCAGCTCGTCAGCAATTTTCTGGGCGGCGACGTCGGCGCCGCGTCGGGGTATTACGGCGCCTTCATCGCCCTGTACTCGGCGATGCAGTTCCTCTTCGCGCCGATCCTCGGCGCGCTGAGCGACCGCTTCGGCCGGCGCGCGGTGATCTTGAGCTCCCTGCTCGGCGCAGCGATCAACTACGCGCTGCTCGGGGTCGCGCCGGGGCTCGGCTGGCTCTTCGTCGGGAGGATGATCGCGGGGATCACCGGCGCAAGCTTCTCGGCGGCGAGCGCGTATATCGCCGACGTCACCCCGCCGGAGCGGCGCGCTCAGAGCTTCGGGCTCATTGGAACCACCATTGGCCTCGGCTTCGTCCTGGGTCCGGCGCTGGGTGGGCTCCTCGGCGACATGCACCTGCGCATGCCGTTCTTCGTCGCGGCGGGGCTCAACCTCCTCAACTTCTCCTATGGGCTGTTCGTGCTCCCCGAATCGCTCCCACGCGAGAGGCGCCGCCCCTTCTCCCTGCGCCGCTCCAATCCGCTCGCGTCTCTCGCGCGCCTCGGGCAGCGACCCGTCCTGCTCGGCCTCGCCGTCACGATCTTCTGCGTTCAGATGGCGCAGCAGATCCTGCAGTGCGTGTGGCCGCTGTTCACCGCAGCGCGCTTCGGATGGCGGCCGCTCGATATCGGCATCTCGCTCGCGGCGGCGGGCCTCGGCATGGCCGTCGTGCAAGGCGCGCTGATCCGCGTCATGGTTCCCCGTGTCGGTGAGCATCGCTCGTTGCTCTTCGGGCTCGCGCTCGGCGCGGTGAGCTTCGTAGGCTTCGGCCTGGCGGACAGCGGCTTGTGGATGTACATAGTCCTCCTGCCGAGCTCGCTCGGGTGCGTCGCCGCGCCGGCTGCGCAGGCGCTGATCTCGAGCGAGGTCGAGTCCTCCCAGCAGGGCGAGCTCCAGGGATCGCTGGCCACCATGGCCAGCTTGACCGCCATCGTCGGGCCGCTGCTCGGTGGCGGCCTGCTCGCGCGCTACGCGCCTCCTGGCGCCGAACCCCATATCCCTGGCGCGCCGTTCTTCGCCGCCGCCTGCTTCAGCGCTGCCGGGCTGCTGCTGGCGCTCCGGATGTCAGCCCCGAGTCGGCCTGCTGCCGGGCGTCGAGGTGGCGCGCTCCCCGGGCGCGGAGCTTCGGCCGCGGCACCGGGGGCGATCGACAGCGCGCCCGGCCGTCGCGGACTCCGCGACGCGGGCAGCGATGCCGCGTCGCGAGGACGGTGATGAGGGCTCAGCGGAAGAAGGCGAGGATGACGCCGGCGCTCGACGCCCAGAGCAGGATGGCTCCAATGAGCGGACGGTCGTGCAGGAGCACCTCTTCGGGGCTGCCCCCCTCCTGGCGGAGATGTATCAGGTATAGATACCGAAACACGCCGTAGATGACGAACGGGATCGTCAACATCATCAGGTGATTCGCGGGGAGATTGGCGGCGGTGAAGGTGTAGAGCGAGTACGCCATGATCGTCCCCGCGGTCACGATCCCGATCAGCTGGTCGAGCATTCCTCTCGTGTATTCCTTCAGGATCGGGCGGTGCTGTGCGGCGTCGCCCAGGACGACCAGCTCATGTCTGCGCTTCGCCAGGCCCAAGAAGAGCGCGCCGAGGAGGGTCACCGTGTAGAGCCACGGCGAGATGTCCACGCCGAGCACCACCGCGCCGCCTACCGCCCTCAGGACGAATCCCAGCGCGATGACGAGCACGTCGAGGATGACCATCTCCTTGAGCGCGAACGTGTAGAGCAACTGCATGAGGAAGTAGCACGCGCACAGCGCGGCGAAGAGCGGGCTCAAGGCGTAGCCGAGCACCGCGGTCACGAGAGTCAGCAGGACAACCGCGCGCTGGGCGAGGCGAGGGGGCAGCGCCCCCGACGCCAACGGCCGGTTCCGCTTCACCGGGTGGAGGCGATCCCGCTCGATGTCCTTCAGATCATTCAGCAGGTAGACAGCGCTCGACAGGCCGCAGAACAGCAGGAATCCGCCGGCCGCGCGCCCGAGGTGGGTCCACATGCTCTCGGTGAACGGGGTCCACCGCTCGTTCACCGTGAAGAGGAAACCGCCGAAGAGCAGCAGGTTCTTCGTCCATTGTCTCGGCCGCATGGCGCGGAGGAGCGCGACGGCCGCGCCCGGCCGAGGCCCCACCGCCAGCGTGCCGGCTCGCGCACCAGGATCGAGGTTTGTTTGGCTGTGTGGTGATGTGGGATGCATGATCCTCCTGGATGGGAAAGGTCGTCGTCTGGTCGGGCGTGGAGACAGCGGTCCACCGTGGGGCGACCAGCCCGCTTGAACCGCTTCTCCATCACCGCTGCTCAGGCCGAGGATTCCAGCGCAAGATCATACCGGTCGGCCGCTCGCGGCTCGGTGACCGGCCTGCGCCTTCGAAGGATGCTCCAGAAGAGGAGCGCGAAGCCCGTGCCCTGCGCCACCATGGAGAGGACGATCCCGACGGGCAGAGCCATCGGTGGGATGGTGGTCGAGATCATGAGCCATGTCGCGACGAGGGCCAGGGCGGCGCGACGGTCGTGCACCTCCGCCGCGAGCAGCGTCATCAGCCACTGCGTCGAGACGATGACGTAGCCGGGCGCGAACGGCGCGCGCAGCGCGCCGAGGCTCAGCAGCGCGAGCCACGCGCACGCCTTCAACCTGCGGTCATCGGGCAGCCTGCGGTCGTCGAGCCGGCGCGCGGCGATCACCGCGAGGGCGAGCACGAGCACCGTGTAACACCAGGTGACGGAAGAGGATAGCGAAAGCGACATACCGGGCACGCCGAGCGCCGACAGCTTCAATGGTATTCCGAAGACCGAGTAGTTTCCGACCAGGGCTGCCGCGGACCGGCCCATGAACCCGAACGCCTCACCGCTGGCGAGGCGTGGAACCTGGTAGCTCACGAACGCGACGAAGGGACCTGGTCCGAGCACGATGAGCGAGGCGACCGTGAGGAAGATCGCGAAGCCAAGAACCCAGGCGGCGTCCCGCCAGCGCCGCTGAGCGAGCAGGTAGATCACGAGCAGGCCGGGCCAGAGCTTGGAGAGGATGCTGAAGGCGAGCAGCGCTCCCCCGATCGCCGGACGGCGATTCTCAAAGGCGACCATGGCCAGGACGGACAATGCGATCGCGCTGATCTGGAAATTGCCGAGCTGGATGCCCAGGAGGCTCGGGAGCGAGACCCATGCCAGCGGCGCGAGCAGCGCCGCAACCTTGCCCTCCCTCCCGCCGATCCAGCGGGCCAGGCCGAGGAGCGCGGCGGCGAGCAGCGTCGCCTGGACAGCGAACCATACTGTGCGAAGGACGAAGAAATCTCGCGTGAAGAGGGTGGCGAGGCGCGGAAGGAGCAAGAAGGGCGGAGGATACTGGTAGGCCTCGAGCATGAATGGCGCGATATCAATGGCCGACGGAGAGGGCGAGGGGAGGCCACTCGACGCGAGCGGCTCCTGGTAGACGTTCGCGACGCCATGACGGCTGAGCTCGGCCGCGTTGATGTATGCGCCAAGGCAGGCATGGCGCACGAAGAACGCGCTCTCCGGTACCAGCGAGGCGCTCACGGATGATGGATCGGCCATGAAAACGCTCAATCGCGCGGTCTGGAGCACCACGACGACGCCGAGCGCCGCCCACAGCCCTGCGAGCAGGCGGCGCCGCCGAGCCGTGATGTCGATCGACTCCGGCAGGTGGCTCGCGACCCAGGGCAGGCCGAAGCCGGAGATCGCGAGGACCGCGGCGAGCGGCACGAGGAGCGGAAGCAGGACGCCGCGAGTCGCGCCGATCCCTATCGCGGCAGCGCCGGCGAGCAACACCGCTGCTCCTTGCGTCGCGCGCCCGCCCGATGGGTGGTTTGAGAGGATCGCGAAGACGATCGCGCAGGCGAGCGGGATCAGGACTGCGACGAGCGTCAGGAGCGATACCGAAACGCGCTCGAAGGCCCCGGACGCGGCGCCGATCGGTCGCCACAGCGCGTGCAGCACGATCGGCGACGCAGTGCTGGTGGCGACCAGCGCGATGAAGATCCTAGCATATCTCATGGACGTGCTCTCCTTGATCGCAGTGCTCGGATGAGCTGACAGCGAGCCGTGCGCGACGCCGCCCGCGCGTCGGTCCAGTCGTCGCGCCTCGCGGCGGCGTGCCGACCCGGAAGGCCGGCTCGCCGCGGGCTCATCGGCTTGTGGCTCACGCATGAATGCACGCTCAGGGCTCGCCAGTTTGGCTGTCGATCGAGTAAACGCGCCGCCTCAAGGTCACGGAGGCAGTCACGGTTTGGCTCGCGGTCCAGGGCGGCTCGACGGGCTGCAGAGTCCATACCGTTTGCGCGCGCTGCTCGGTAGGAGAGGCGATGCCGGTCACGAGATCCGCGTGCTCATCCAGGGATATCGAGAAGCCGCCGGGGGCCGACAGATCCAGCGTGAGGCCCTCCGGCGCGGGTGGAATCGGGAGTTCGTCTCCGACACGCCCCGTGGCGCGGACGGAGCGGAGCTCGAGCTGTCCGCCCACGATCCCTGCGGTGAGGATCTCCTCCGTCAAGGCAGGCGAGGTGGTCGTCTTGTGTACCGTGAGCTGCTCGCCGTCGATGTCGGCGATCTCGTAGGTATGCCGGTTTCCGAGGTTATCCCGGTACACCCACCGCTCACCCACGGCGATGCGGCGCGGAGCGCTGATGGGCCGTAGCTCCAGGTGCCCGTCGTAGAAGGCCCCGATCTGGAAGCCCGCGGAGTAGAAGCCGGCGGCGCCGCCGAACGCCGGGTTGCCGAGCGCGAAGGGCACCCCGTCGATGGTCAACACGCTCTCGGGGCTGACCGGCGCGCTCGCTTCGGCCCACAGGATGGCGAGGTCGCCGCCATGTCCGCCGGGATTGATCAATCCGCCCAGCTCCGGCGATGGCGGGGCCAGCCCCGCGGCGTCGAGGACGATGCTCTCGTCCTGGTAAGAGCGGAACCGGACCTGCACCCTGGGTACGCCGTCGCCCTCGCTCACCTCGAAATGGATGGGCCGGTACAGTATCTCCCGCTCGGTCAGGAGCGCCGCCCGATCGCTCACGAGCTCGCGATCGCTGGAGTGATCGATCTGGGTCCCGTCGCGCAGCGTGATGAATGCTCGGATCAACGGCTGCTGACCGGCGCGGTAGGTTATCATGGATTCGACCGCCTCGTAGTCCGGATGGTCCGCGAGGAAGACGATCACATGATGGTCATACCGATGGAAGGCGTTGAGGAACGGCTGGAGGAAGCCCTGCAAGCTGCGCGGTTCCTCGCAAGGCATCGCCGGCGCCTGGGCGGGGACGC
Organism: Sorangium sp. So ce1036; assembly: GCF_051369805.1. Classification (NCBI taxonomy): domain Bacteria; kingdom Pseudomonadati; phylum Myxococcota; order Polyangiales; family Polyangiaceae; genus Sorangium; species Sorangium sp. So ce1036. The sequence continues at coordinate 7,241,899 of NZ_JBBMOX010000001.1, read as the reverse complement.
CGATCGGGAGCCCCAAGGCGAACACCAGCAGAGCGAAGCGGTTCCGATACGAGCGCATGAGGTACGCCATGGCTATCTCATCCTTGCCGGGGATCGGTTGTGGGAATTCTCGTGTTCGATCGCGCCGTGTGACTCGCGGCTTCCGGGCGTGAGCGCGCGGCTGTGGCCGCGGCGATCCGGAAGCCGCTGGCTGGTCTGCGAGGCGAGACGAGCGCGGCCCGCCCCGGGCGGCGCGCTCCTCGGCCCGGGCCGCGTGCGCGGCCTCGCCTACGGCTCGGTCGTGTCGGCGCCAGCGTGCGCGCCGTGCACGCCATTCGACCCGCGCGCCGTGCTCACGGGGGATCCGTGCCCCGCCTCTCCCTCGACCCCGCTCGCCCACTCCCTGGCCGGACCGAGCTTGAACTCCTCGTGCAGCACATTGACGGCGTGGTCCGCCGCGCGCTCGTCCACGAGGCAGCTGATCCGCAGCTCGTTCGCGATCAGCCCCGACACGGCGATGCCGTGCCGGGTCAGGCTGCGGCAGAGGCGGGCGGCGATCCCCGGGTGCGAGCGGATCCCGATGCCCACCAGCGACACCTTGGCGAGGCCCCCCGACACCCGCACCTCGCCTCCCCCCTCGCTCGTCACGAACTGCTCCAGGCGCTGCCTGGCGCGCCGCAGCTCCCCCGCGGGCAGCGTGAAGGCGATGTCCACGCGGGCGCTCTCCGGGGCGCCGCCGGGGTGGCAGAGCATGTCGACACAGACGTTGAGCTCCGCCAGGATGCCCGTCACCTCCGCGATCAGCTCCGGGCGGCACGCCACGCCGGCGAGCTCGACCCGCACCTGATCGCGGCTGCAGGCGAGCCCCGTGAGCACCTTGCCCTCGAGCGTGCGCTCGCGGTCGACGACCCACGTCCCTTCCTCGTCCGTGAACGAGCTGCGCAGATGCACTGGAACCTGGTACTTCATGGCAATCTCCACGCTGCGCACCTGCAGGACCTTGGCCCCCAGGGACGCGAGCTCGAGCATCTCTTCGTAAGGAATGGTCCGGAGCTTCCGGCCGGCCGGGCAGACGCGCGGATCGGCCGTGTAGATGCCGTCGACATCCGTGTAGATCTCGCAGACGTCCGCCCCGAGCGCCGCCGCCAGGGCCACGGCGGTCGTGTCGGAGCCGCCGCGGCCAAGGGTGGTGATGTTCCTCGAGCCGTCGGTCCCCTGAAACCCCGCGACCACCGCGATCTGCCCCCGCCCGAGCGCCCTGCGGATCGGGCCGTCGTTCACCCCCTGGATGCGCGCCCTGGTGAACGCGCTGTCCGTGAGCACCGGCAGCTGGTGCCCCAGGAACGAGCAGGCCTGTCCCCCCTCGGCGTGGATGGCGAGGGCGGTCAGCGCGACCGACACCTGCTCTCCCGTCGAGACGATGACGTCGAGCTCCCGGCCGTCCGGGAGCGGGAGCACCTCGTGCGCGAGCGACAGCAAACGATCCGTCTCCCCGCTCATCGCGCTGACCACCGCCACCACGTCCGCGCCCGCCTGCTGGCTCTCGAGCGCGATGCGCGCCACGTTGCGCATGCGCTCGATGCTCGCCACGGAGGTGCCGCCGAACTTTTTGACGAGCAGCGGACGGCGCGCCCCGCGCTGTGGGAGCCTGTCCGACGATGGCCTCACTTCGTCGCCTCTCCCAGGCCGAGCGACAACCTGCCGTTGGTGCCGTTGGCGCCGCCGCGGGACGACGACCGGGGCGGGGCCTCGGACGCCGGCGCCTCGCCCGCGGCGAGCACCACCTTCTGGAGCTGCGTCAGGACGGCGGACGCCGACTCGCGCTGGAAGACGTTCCGCCCGACGCATAGCCCGGTCGCGCCGCGCGCCACCACCTCCTGGGCCAGCCGGATCATCTCGTCCTCCGAGCGCAACGCGCCGCCCGCGAAGAACACGGCGGTGTGCTCCACGATCCCCGAGAGCAGCTGGTGCACGTGCGAGGGCTGGGCGGGCGCCTCGAGCTTGAGGGCGTCCGTCCCGAGCTCCACGCACGCGCGCATCAGGTGGCGCAGCCGCTGCAGCCGCGCCTGCTCTCCGTCGCTCGGGACCTTGTCGTAGAGCATGGTGAGCACGGGCATCCCGAAGCGCTGCGCCTCGTCCACGACCGCCCCGAGCTGGCTCAGGTTGTGGGCGTCGTTGCTCCCGTCGAAGTTGAGCTGCAGCGAGACGGCGTCCGCGCCGAGGCGCAGCGCGGCCTCCACGGACGTCAGCCGCTCCTTGACGTTCGGGTTCGGGGCGAGCGACGTCATGCCGTTGAGGTGGATCATGAGGCCTGCGCCCCGGATCAGCCCCGCGGTCGCGAGCCGCTCCACCATGCCCTTGTGGGCGATGATGCCGGTGATCCCGGGGTGCCCTATCCAGCGCGCCACCTGCGCCACGCTGTCCAGCCCCTCCACCGGCCCGATCGTGAGCCCGTGATCGATGGGGACGATGATGCCGCGTCCGCACCGCCGATCCAGGAAGCGAGACCAACGAATCTTCTTCGGAAATCCATCCATGGCAAGAGCCCCCCGTCGTTGCGAGCGCGCGCGTGGTGCGCGCGCGGCGAGCGCGCGTGTCCGCGCGCTCAGGTTTCGATGATGTGCTCGTCGACCTTGATGCCCACGTGGCGCCCGGGGTTGGCGAGGTGCGCGAGCACCTCGTCGCCTTGCCGGAGCTCGGTGATGTTGAGCGGCTTGGCGTCGTCCGAGAAGATGCGTACGTGCCAGTCGTCCTGCATGATGACGTTGATGCGCTCGCCGGTCTGGAACTCCGCCTCGATGAGGCGCAGCGGGCGGACCTCCGTCTTCATGCGCCCGACGCTCGCCCGGCGCGCGCTGCCGGTGCGGTCGACGATCATCACGGGGGAGCCCGCCCTGAGCTCGGTCATGTAATCCGTGCGATTGCCGAAGTTGTAGACGTAGCTGTGGACGGCGCCCGCGTTGACCCGGAAGGGCCTGAGCTCCATGTACGGCAGGAAGAAGACCTCGGGACAGCACAGGATCCCGCCCTGCGAGGTCGACCCCACGAGGATGCCCTCGGTGGGCGAGAACAGCGTGGTCGTGTCGATGCAGCTCCGCTCGCCCATGCCGATCGGCGCGCTCTTCACGATCGTGGCGACCTCGAGCTTCACCGCCGCCCGATCCAGCCGGCCGAGCCGCGAGACGAACTCGCTCAGCGCGCCGTGGGAGCGCGGCGAGAACATCACGCCGTCCGCTCCGACCTCCATCACGCCCAGCGTGACGATGGCGTCGTCGACGTCCGTGGGAGAGTTGATCTCCTTGATGAGCATCGTGTTCGTCGCCTGCAGCGTGGCGATCACGAGCTCGAGCGGGATGTTGGTGGGGTCGCGGAAGCGGATCATCAGGTACGCGTGGCGCTGCCCCTCCGCGATGGACTGGTGCAGGCTCTCCCCGTCGTCCACGTACGCGCGGAAGCAGGTCTTGTGCCCCAGCTCCGCGGCCTTCCCGAGGAGCTGCACGTCGGGGCTCGCGATCACCACGTCCTTGCCGCCGTTCGGCAGCGGGGCGAGCCGCGCCAGGTCCTCGGCGCGCTCGGCGTGGTAGACCTTGAGGATGCGCGACGGGACGGCGGGCGCGAGCGCGGCCAGGTTGTCCGGATAGAGGACGATCCCGGTATAGGCCAGGTTGACCACCCGCTCGAGCATCCCGTCGCAGTCGCTCGGGGTCGCGAGCTTCGTCGAGTCGAACCAGACGACGAGGGCGTCGGACGCCGCCATCCGGTTGCGGTCTCCCTCGACGCGCTCGAGCCGGATGCGCTCGCGCTTCTCCATGGTGACCGCGACGCCCTTGTCGCTGCCGAGGCTCGCGGCGCCGCCGCCGTTGGTCACAGGTGTCATGCTCATGATCGTTCCCCTCCTCCAGTTGTCATGCGATGTCGCGCTCAGACGCGCGCGACGGGCTTGTCCACATAGACCGGTTTGCCCAGCATCCCGAACGAGACGGGCTCGCCCCTGTCGTAGAGCGTCCCCTTGGGGACGAGCTCCACCTGCACGCGGGCGCCGTGCGCTCGCGACAGCTCATCGAGGAGGTCCGGCGCGATGCGGTCCTCCTCCCGCTCGCGCTCCACGATGAAGCGGAGCCCGTCCTCTGCCGGCGAGGCCCTCCAGAACCGGCGGCTGGGCAGCCTCGAGACGATCGCGTCGAGGTCCCAGAGATCGAACGGCTCGCCGCGCACCCAGAGCGTGTCGTCCGCCCGGCCGCGGATCTCGAGCGTCGTGCGCTCACCGCACGCGCAGCGCTCGTCGAGGCGCCTCGCCCGGTCCCCCGTCACGTACCGGATCACCGGCGTCGCCCGCCGCGTCAGCGACGTGACGACGAGCTGCCCTGTCTCCCCCGGCGCCACGCTCCGCTCCAGCCGGTCGTCGAGGAGCTCCATCAGGAAGCAGTCCTGCCAGGGGTGCAGCCTGCGCTCCCGGCAATCCATCGCCTGAGGCCCCGTCTCGGTCATCCCGAAGTTGTCGTACACGGGGACTCCCCAGATCCGCTCCACGAGCGCCCGCCGGTGGGGCGAGAGCGGCTCTCCGGCGCAGCAGATGGCGCGCAGCCGAGGGAAGTCGCGGCGCGGATCGAGGCCCGCCATATCGGCCGCCTCGGCGATCATCACCGCCGAGAGCGAGATCGTGGCGAGGACGGTGACGTCGAGCTTCCTCATCAGCTCCAGGACGCGCGGGAGCGGGGTGATCGTGGTCCGGCTGTCGGCCGCGATCGCGCACGCCCCCCGCTGCTGCGCGGCCATCTGGACGAACGGCCCGATGGTGGACAGCGCGTAGGGAAAGCGGATGAGCACCCGGTCCTCGCTCGTGAACCCGACCCCCCACCGGGAGAACCGCTCCCGGATCTCCGCGAGATCCCGGCCCGTGTACCACACCGAGACGGGGGCGCCGGTCGTCGCGGAGGACTCGTGGTACTGGAGCAGCTCGCGCTCCGAGACGCACACCACCCCGTGCGGCGATTGCTCGCGCAGCTCGCGCTTCGTCATCAGCGGGACTCTCCCCCACTCCTCCCACGACCGGAGCGGGGCCTCGGGCAGGCGCTGCCGGTAGAACTCGGAGCGCCGCGCGTGCGCGAGCACCTGGTTGACGGCCGCAAGTCGATCCGGAAAGACCATGGTCCGCCCCCTCGCTCAGGCGCTCTCCAGGTGGAGCAGCGCGCGGATGTTTCCGCCCAGGATCTTGTCGCGCTCGCCGCCGGAGATCGGCAAGAGGAGCACCTTGTGGATCTCCGCGGCGGGGTGCGACAGCGGGTACTCGGAGCCGAAGATCACCTTGCTCGCGCCGGCCTGCTGCACCGACAGGAGGATCTGCAGGTAGCTGCTGAGCGAGGTCTCCAGGAAGAGGTTGTCCAGCGTGGCGGCCGCGGTCGACGCCTCGTTGTCGACGTGCCCGGCCCCCATGTGCTCCAGGATGAAGCTCGTTTTCGGGAACCGCCGCGCGAGCGCCACGTAGTCGGACGTGTTCGCCCCCGGCCTGAACGCCACGTGGGAATAGATGGGCACCTCCCGCTCGCCGCAGAGGCGGGCCAAGGGGGCCATGACGTCATCGCAGAACGAGAACCTGTGGACCAGCGGCGTGACCATCAGCCCGCGGAGCCCCCTGTCGAGGTACCGCTCCGCGACCTCCACGGCCCCCGGATCGCACGGGTCGACGCAGGCGAGCCCGCGCAGCGCGGGGCTCGCCTCCACGGACTCGACGACGTAGTCGTTCTTCGGGACCGCGTCCGGCTTGTTCTTGCCGGTGATGTACGTGTTGAACCGCCGCACGTCCAGCATCCCGCCCGGGCAGACGACGCCCTGCTGGATGCCGCCTCGCTCGAGCTGCTCCAGGTAGTTCTCGGCGGAGCCGTAGCTCGTCGGAGACACGTGCGCGTGCGCGTCGATGATCATCGATGACCCCCTGTCTCTCCTCGGGTTGCCTGTCCTCTCGCGGCTCCCTCTCACTCCCGGACGAGCCGCGCCACCTTGACGCCGGCGCGCGGGAGCGCGTCCACGAGCTCGAAATCGAAGGGCAGGGAGGTCGCCGCCCGCATCCTCGTGGACAGCGCCTCTGCCAGCGCCGCGCTGCGCTCCACGCCGCGCGCGAGCTCGCAGCGGACCGTGATGCGCCCCTCGTCCGAGGCCGGCAGGACGAACTGGAACCAGTCCCCGACCTCCGGCATCCGCAGCAGGATCTCCTCCAGGTGGACGGGCGAGATCGCCTTGCCACGGAGCCGGATCTGGTCGAAGGCGCGACCTCTCATGTGGAACCGGGGCATCGTGACCCCGCACGGGCACGGGGCCGGGATCATGCAGCCGAGATCTCCGGTCCGGAAGCGCAGGAGCGGGCTGTCGTAGCGGAGCAGCGCTGTCACGACGATCTCGCCCGTCTCGCCCGGCTCGAGGGGGCGGCCGGTCTCGGGGTCGACGATCTCCATCATGACGTGCGCCTCGGGCACGTGATAGCCGTCGTGGTGGTCGCACTCGATGCCGAGCACCCCGCACTCGAGCGATCCGTAGAAGAAGTTGGCCGTGGTCCCCCACATCCCCTCGATGCGCCGGCGGAGGGTGGGGGAGCACCCCTCGCCCGTGAGCCACATCTTCCTGAGGCGCAGGCCGGTCAGGTCGAACGAGCTCCTCGCCGCCTCCTCGGCCAGCACGATGGCCCAGGAGGGGCTCGTGACGACGATGCTGGGGCGCAGATCCCGCATCGTCTTGACCGTCTTCTGGGGCGTCGAGTAGGCCCCGCCCTTGCCGGCCGGGACGACGGTGGCCTGGTAGCCATCCATGAACGTCTTGTGGAAGGCGAGCCCCGCGGTGCTCATCTCGTACGGGAGCGCGTTCAGGCAGATGTCGCCGGGGCCGACGGGGAACAGCCTGGAATACCGCGGCGCCAGATCATAAAGCAGGTAGTCGTTCCACGTGTACGCCATGTAGATCTCCTCGCCGCCGGTGGTCCCGGTGGAGACCTGGATGAGGGCGATGTCCCGCCTGTCGCAGGCGAGGAGGCGGAAGGGCTGCCCGCGGAGCTCGGTCTTCGTCAGGAACGGGAGCTTGGCCACGTCGGACGGCTGCTGGATATCCCCGGGTGTGACGTCTGCCTCGTCCATCTTGGCCCGGTAGAACGGCGACCTGCGGTACGCTCGCTGCACGATCGTCCTGAGCGACTCCGCGCGGTAGCGCGTCAGGGTGTCAGGCGAGAGGCCGTCCGCCTGCTCCGCTCCGGAGAGGAAGCGAGAGATGGCGGGCGGGGGCGTCATGGACATCAACCTTTGTTCAAGAAGGGAGCTCATGCTCGTGGCACCTCGTTTCCGGGAGTCGACGTCTCGCCGCCCTGCGAGGCGCGAATCCTCACCCCGCTTCCGACCAGAGGGCGCGAGGTGCGCCTTCCCCCCGAGTGGCCCATTCCTGCCATGGGGGGTCGTGTGGCGCCAAGGATTTATTATTTGCGTAGATTGGCTCTCAACGCGAAAGCTGCGTCGGTCGGGCTATATCGACGTCGCCCGCTCATCAACATCGGTGTGCCCGGGGCGCCGCGGCGGCGCCTCGCGTCGCGTCGCCCAGGGCCTCGTGTCCGTGAGAGACGCTGGCGAGCGCGCATCGGGCGTCCTGCCTGACACCGCCTCTTTCCCGGTTGTCCCGGTCCACGGCATGTCCGGCGATCGGTCCGGTCAGAGCCCTTCCGGCCGTTCCGGCGCGCGCCGTCGTTCCGCCGCGGCGCGCTCCTCGTTCAGCGCGAACAGCCGATCGATCACCTGATCTTCGAAGTCTGCCCACGCCTGCCGCTCGAGGGGCGTGGTCGGCGCGGCGTAGGGGGGGACCCGGATGTCGTCGAACCCGTATGCGGCGAGGACGGCGCGGTCCATCTCCTCGTGGAGGCGGCGGAGCTCGACGATGGACGGGACCTCGCACGAAGGGTCCTTGAGGAGGTTGTAGGTCGCGGTCAGGCCGTCGCGCTGCTCGACGAGGACCCTCGCGCGGGCCGTGTAGAGGCGCTCGCCGGCGGCCTCGAGGGGGCCGCCCGCGGCGAGGTGCTCCGGGCGTGGGAAGGGGAACGTCTCCACGCAGTCCGACGGCGCATACCGGAGCCCCTCTCCCATGGTCGAGGAGAGCAGGCGAGCCCACGACTCGTGGGCCCGCGACTGGAGGACCGCGAAGCGCGCATGATCCTCGATGGCAAAGACGCAGAGCTGGTCCGAGAACGTCCGGTCCGTGGGCTGGAACGCGAAGCAGAGGTGCTTCGTCACCCGCGCCGCGACAAGGCACCTCCGGAGCGGCGTGAGCTTGCGCCGGAGCTCGGGGCGCGGGTTGGCGAACTGCCACCATCGCGCCCTGTGGCTCGCGTCGATGCCCGTGGATCGCAGGCGATCCCGCTCGGGCTTCACCCGGCTCCGGACGATCGCCAGCAGCGCGGGCCACCGGCCGGCGTCCTCGAGCCCGCGCTCGCCGAAATCGATGACGTAGCGGTGCGGGCTGTGCGAAGGGGACGAGTTGACCTCCTCGCCGCCGAGGAACGGGCGGAGCACCTCGCCGGCGGGGGGATCCTCGCCGGCCGCGCGGAGCGCCCGCCCCTCGCCCTCGGTGAGGACGAAGCCCTCGCCGCGGAGGAAGCAGCCGATGAAGCAGAGATCCTGGCTCTCCCGCAGCGGGCGCGGGTCGGGCCGCTCCGGCATGGCGCGCAGGAGGGAGTTGATGTGGCCGACGGGGCGGCCGTCGAGCCGCGGCGGCGGCGCGCCGTCCTGCGGCGACATGCCCACGGCGAGGTGCACGACCGCGACATGGACCGCGGCGTCTCCAGGCCACGGGAGGCTGCGCAGCGCGTGATAGATGGTGGCCCGCCCCCCCTCGACGAGCGGCCGAAGGCCCGAACGCCGGGTATCGCCCTGAGCTATCGTGTTCGTGGCGATGAGGCCCACCGTCCCGCGGCGCCCGAGGAGCGTGTCCGCGCGGCGAAAGAAGTGGGCCGCGAGGTCGGTGTTCTTCGTGGCGCCGTGGAGCTGCCCGAGCCACGCGGCGTAGAGGTCGCCGTGATCCGTCGAGATCCGCTTGCCCCCGAGGAACGGCGGATTCCCCACGAGCGCGTCGAGCCCGGCCCGGCCGCGCCCCTGGCCGGCGGCCGCGCCGCGGTCGTGACCGCCGGCCGCGCCACCGTTCTGGCCGCGGGCCGGCCGGTCGGAGCACGCCTCGTGGAACACCTCCGGGAATTCCAGCGCCCAGTGGAACGCGGGCACCGGCGGCCGCTCCCCCGGCTTCCCCTCGCGGAGCTCCCGCTGCATCGCGAGGAGCTCTTCCGGGGGCGGCCCCCCGCTGTCGAGCCACGCGGTCACGCGCCTCGCGCGGAGCTCGCGCTCCTTCTGTCGATCCCTGTCCTTTTCGTGCGAAAAGAACGCCCCCACCACGAGATCGCCGAGGAGCCGCGCCCTGCCGATCGCCTCCTCGGCCTCCCCGAGGAGCTGCGCTCGCCGCCGCGCTGCGCCGGCGCCGCCGGCCCCGGCGAGCGCCGCGATCTGCCGGCGCAGCGCGAGCGCCTGCCCGATGGCGGCGTCGATCGCCTCGCCGCAGGGGGACATCGGCCCGGCGGGCCTCCAGTGGAAGCCGCGCAGCTGGTCGAGGTCGAGCCCCACCAGCGAGTCGCCGTGGCGCAGGGCGTGATCGACGAACGTGAACGGCTCGCCCCTGGCGCGCGCCACGAGCCAGAGCGAGAGCCTGGAGAGGCTCACCGCGAACGGGTTCTTGTCGGCGCCGTACAGGCAGCGCTGCGCCACGAGCCGCCGCGCGAGGTTCACGGCGTCCTCGCCGCCGCCCGTCGACGCGAGCCGCGCCGCCGCCGTCGCGTCGCCCCGCGCCGCCTCGCGCGTCCAGGCGGCCACCACCTGGTCGGCCAGGAACCGGCACGCCTCCATGAGGAACGCCCCGGACCCCATCGCCGGATCGCAGATCCTGAGCCCGAGGAGCCGCGCCGACGGCGGGTCGTCCCCCATCTGCCGGAGCAGCGGCTCGAGCGTCCGCGCGACGATGGGCGCCGAGAGGCTCCTCGGTGTGTAATGGGAGCTCGTCCGCCGCCGCTCGGCGCCCGGCTGGAGGTACAGGCGCCCCGCCGGGAGCACGTCGGTCTCCCGCGCGCGCAGCGGGCCGAGCGCCTCGAGGATCTCGGCCTCGGTCCGGGCCGCGGCGAGCGCGTGGCCGAGCTTGCCCGCGTCCCGCCGCGAGAGCCGGGCCTCCTCGACGAGCCACGCGGCCCGCCGCGCCGTCGGCCGGGAGAGCACCTCGGCCGCGCTCACCCAGACCTTCTCGGGCCGGAGGCACACGGTCAGCCCGGCGGCGCGCTCGACCCGGTAGCCCATGAGCGCCTCGTAGAGGCCGCCGAGGTGCTCGACCTCGAGCGCGCGGTACGACAGCCGCCGCCCCTCGAGCACGAGGAGCTTCTCGAGCACCTGGAGCACGGTGCGGTCGTCCACCGACGGCGCCCGCGGCTCGGGCGCGGCGCGCGGCTCGGGCGCGGCGCGCGGCTCGGGCGCGGCGCGCGGCTCCGGGGTCGCGCCCGGCGCGCCGCACGGGGGGCCCGCGCGCTCCAGGAACGGGTAGCGGGCCGGGTCGAAGAGCTCACCCCGCCGCGCCGGCAGGGTGAGAGCGCCGAGGCGGCCCCCGGCGTGCACGGCGCGGAACAGCGCGGTGAGCCGCGTCCACGCCGTGAAGCGCCGCGGCAGCGCTTCCGGGTGCGCGCGGCGCTCCGCATCGAGCTCCTCGAACAGCGCGCGCACGCCGACGTGCGCGGCGTACTCCGGGGGGTCCACCGGCAGGAGCCCGCGGTCCTCCGCGTGGAGCAGGAAGACGAGCCGCAAGAGCGCCGTGAGCAGCCCGCCGTGGAGGTGGTCCGGGCCGCGGGCAAGGGCGTCCTCGAGCGCGCCCGACCCATCGCGGGCGGCGGCGTCCTCGAAGCCCCGGAGCAGGACGCCGAGCGCCTCGAACGCCTGCGCCGCGAGCGCGCTCGCGACGTGCGCCGCTCTGGCCCTCGTGTCGTTCAGCGCGGCCTGTCGCGCGGATCGTCCCGGCGGCGCAGCGTGGACATGCCGCACGGATTCATGCGCCGCGTGGTCGCGAGCGCAGCAAGATCCGCTCCGGTCGGAGTGCCCTGGTCCTCGGCGTCGCGTGCGCGCTGGCTTCGCGGTGCTGACCGTCTTCATCATGGGCATGTCGTTCACCAGGTATCCTGCCCTACGTGCCCGCGGTCGGGTATCCCCGGCGACCCACGGGGCATGCCGGACGGGTCGTCACGGTGCCCGGCGACCCACGGGGCATGCCGGACGGGTCGTCACGGTGCCCGGCGACCCCCGGGGCCTTGCGGGACGGGTCGGCGTGATGGTGGAGCAGGCCGATCGGCCTCTTTCCCCGTCTCGCCGGCGTGTTTCGACAGGCCGAGAGGGGTCCGGAAGCGGGTCATCGTCCTGCTCCGCAGGCCGGGAGGGTTCCCGCGCCTGCGGGGCGGGGGGCGGCGGGCCCGCCCGACGGGAACACGTCGTGGCGCCCGACGGCGGCGGGGCGGGGCGAGCTCGCGGCGCGTCCGTGCGCGCTCAGCCGGCCCCGTCGCGCTCGTCGCCGCGCAGCCACGCGCCGAGCGAGCGGGGCGCGCCTGCGAGGCGCTCGAGGCGCACGTCGATCGACGCGTGGTTGCCCCAGACCACCGGGCGGCCTGCGGCGTGGCGCTCGACCTCGTCGCACACGAGATCGTGCTCGCGGCGGACGTAGAAGCCGTAGGTGCGGCAGGCGATCGGCCGCGCCTCGTAGACGCGGCAGCGGCCATGCTCGTCGTCGAGCAGCGGACAGACGAGCGGGCCTGCCTCCGGCATGGCGGCCATCCGCTCGCGCACCTCCGCTCGGACCGACGCCGGCAGTCCGTCGATCGCGGCGCAGAGGCGCGCCCACTCGATGCGGGTGAGCTGCGGCGGGCGCGCGAGGCGGCGGCAGCAGAGGTCGCAGCCGGCGCGGCACGGCCAGCCCCCGGCCGCCTCCGCGGTCGCCTCGGCCCGCGCTGCGATCTCCGCGTCGAGCAACGCGAGCGCGTCGCCGCCGTCGTCCGTCGACCGACCCATGCCGGGACCCTAGCACTGCTGCGGGAAGTTGCCCCGGAGCAGCAGAAGAACCGCCATGGCGCCAACCACGCCAAGATGAGAGGGGAAGCATTGTCCCTCCGGTCGCGCTCGGGGCCCGAAGCCCGAACCGCCGCCCCCTCAGCGCTCACCAACGTGAACGTGGACGTCTCATCATCCGTCACATCTCGCTCGAGCCCTCGAAATAATTGGACTTTGCTCCCAGGCCAAATGCGAGGATTTTCACAAGCTTCGGTGAGATGTGATGGATGCCCAGACGTCCACGACCACGTTCAGGCTCGGCGACGGAGACGCCGGGGGCCACAACCTTTGAACTCGTACTTCAGGCTGTTCGGTGATCTAGACGAGGCGCCAGACGAGCGTCCGCCATGTATCACGCTCGAAGATCTCCGGTCGCCGCCCGGCGAGGAGCGGCGAATACCGCGCGACGAGCTCCGGGACGTCGGTGAACACGAGGCCGGAGAGGATCAACGTCCCCCGCGGCGCCAGGCGAGCCACGATCCGGGGAGCGAGCTCCGTGAGCACGTCACGAAGGATGTTGGCCACGACGACGTCGAACGTCCCGCTCGGCCACGTCGTCGCGAAGCGCACGCGAGCCTCCACCGCGCTCCGCCGCGCGTTCTCTTCCGCGATCGCGATCGCGGCGGCGTCGATGTCGACCCCGATCGCCTCACCGCCGAGCTTCGCGGCGCCGATCGAGAGGATGCCCGTCCCGCTCCCGACGTCGAGGAGGCGGAAGCCGCCTCGCGGCGCGAACGACGCGAGCGCCTGAAGGCACATCCGCGTGCTCTCGTGCCGGCCGTCGCCGAACGCGTGGCTCTTCCCGAGGACGATGGTGCGCTCGTCGACCTCCGCGTCCCACGGACCCGTGACCACGCGAAAGCGAGGCGGTACCTCGATGAGGATCGGACGGTCGCTCATGCGTCGTCGAAGGTTGCCACCGCGCGGCCTCCGCGTCATCCGGGGCGCGGCGGCTCGCCTGCGACGCGCGCGGCCGCAGCGCGCGCCCCCCGTGCGCTCGGGCTCCTCCACAGGCCACGCGCCGAGCGCGCCCTTCCACGAGCGGCGGCGCGGCGAGCCCGGTGGTCTGCTCCAGGGCGGGCGTCTCCGTCGTGCTCCGATACACGAGCTCTGGACGAGCTCCCGCAGGCTGGGATGGCGCGGCGGATCTCGACGTTCGACCAGAGCCTCAGCCCCGACAAGCCCTGCTGGCCGAGCCGCGCATGGCGTTCTCCGACCGGCTGCACGCGAGCACCGGCGCGATCCCGGTCATCCCCGCGCTGGCCTACGACGTGGGCTCGAGTCCATGAAGAGATCCAGCCTGCCGGCCATGGGCGACGTCATGAGTCAGGTCCGGGGCGTGAGCGTCGCCCGCGCCGGCGGATCCGCGCTCCCTCGCCGGCAGGTGATGACCCTGGGGACATGGAGCGGAGGACCTGGTGTGACATGCGCGCGACATGACGTGATGCAAGCCGAGGCGGGCAATGCGTCACGGTGTCGCATCCGTTCGAGCGACGCGGCGGTCTCCTTGCCTTCGAAGCGCAGCTGGCCGCGCGTCGACCAGCGCGACATCATGTCGCAGGGCCCTGGCGGGCCGGTGGCGCTAGGGTGGTACGCGATGACCCAGCGAGAGCTCGGCGGGGCCGCGAATGCCCCGGCCCGTTCCCCGCACGGCGCGCGCGAGGTGAGCTCGCCCGTGCGTCTCCGTTCCCTGCGGAGCTCGCGCTGGCGCCGGGCGGCGGCGCTGGCCGCCGTCCTCGTGGGCGTGGCGCTCAGCGACAGGGCCGAGCCCGCGACGTCCGGCCAGGCCGCGGCCGAGCTGGCCGACTCGACCCCGGCGCCCGGCGAGAGGGCGCTCGCGGCGCGCCTGCTCGCGCCTTGCTGCTGGGATCAGACGCTCGATGTCCACGAATCCGAGGTGACGCGCGACCTTCGTCGCGAGATCCGCGGCCGCCTTCGCGGGGGAGAGTCCGCCGACACCATCGAGCTGGATCTTGTCGCGCGTCATGGCGAACGCATCCGCGCGGCGCCTTCGGCCGGCATCCTCGGCAAGGTCGCGCTGGGCCTGATGTCGGGTATCGCCGTGACCTTCCTCGGGGTGTTCGCCCTCTTGCGCTCGTGGAGGCGCAGCGCCGCGCAGCCAGCCTCGTCCAGTCTCGCCATCTCGACGGCTGCTCGCGACGAGTACGACGAGCGCCTCGACAATGAGCTCCGGGAGCGGGACGCATGAGCACACCCTTCCCTGGACGCCCATGGCGCGCCGGATCTCCATGATGGCGCCATGGCGGTTCTTCTGCTGCTCCGGGGCAACTTCCCGCAGCAGTGCTAGAACGCCGCCGATGATGCGCCCTGCGCGCCCTGAGGTCCTCGCCCCGGCCGGTGATCGCGCCTCGCTGGAGGCCGCCGTGCGCGGCGGGGCGGATGCCGTCTACTTCGGCCTGCGCGGCGGCGCCGCGGCGGCGCCGTCGCCGCTCAACGCCCGCGCCCGCGCCGCGAACTTCGACGCGGCGGAGCTCGGCGAGACGATGCGCTTCCTCCACGCCCACGGCGTGAAGGGCTACGTCACGCTGAACACCCTCGTGTTCGACGAGGAGCTCCCCGCGGCCCAGGCCGCGATCGAGGCGTGCGCCGCGGCCGGCGCCGACGCGATCATCGTCCAGGATCTCGGGCTGATGCGCCTCGCGCGGGCGCTCGCGCCCGGGCTCCCGATCCACGCCTCCACGCAGATGACCTGCACGGACGCGGCCGGCGTCGCGCTCGCGCGGGAGCTCGGCGCCGCGCGCGTGATCCTCGCGCGGGAGCTCTCGCTCGACGACATCGCGGCGATCCGGCGGGCGACCGACGTCGAGCTCGAGGTGTTCGTGCACGGGGCGCTCTGCATCGCCTACTCGGGGCAGTGCCTGACGAGCGAGGCCATCGGCGGCCGGAGCGCCAACCGCGGCGCCTGCGCCCAGGCGTGCCGCCTGCCGTACCGGCTCGTGGTCGACGGCGCGCTCCACGATCTCGGCGACGCGGCGTACCTCCTGTCGCCGGAGGACCTCGACGCGACCGACGTCATCCCGGATCTGATCGCGCTCGGCGTGGCGTCGGTGAAGATCGAGGGGCGGCTCAAGGGGCCGGAGTACGTCGGGGCCACGGCGCGGCTCTACCGGGCCGCGATCGACGCGGCGCTCGGCGAGGGCGGCGGCCCCTCGGCCGCGGACCGGGAGGCGGCGCTGCAGGCGTTCTCGCGCGGCTCGGGGCCGGGCTTCCTGCGCGGCGTGGACCACCAGCGCCTCGTCGACGGCCGCACCTGCGACCACCGCGGCGTCGAGGTCGGCGAGGCGCGCGGCGTGGCGCGGCGGCGGGGGCACGAGGTCGTGGTCGTGCGCGCGACCCGGCCGCTCGCGCGCGGCGAGGGGATCCTCGTGGAGGGCGGCTTCGCCGGCGAGGGGGAGATCGGCGGCCGCGTCTGGGGCCTGTGGCGCGACGGCCGCGAGGTCGAGCGCGCCCCGGCCGGCGGCGACGTCGAGGTGTGGCTCGGCCCGGAGCGGCGCCTGCCGGACGAGCGCCGCGGGGCGCGCGGGCTGCGCGGGCGCCGGGTCTTCCGGACGAGCGATCCGGCGGCGCTGCGCGGGATCCGGGAGGCGCTGGAGCGCGATCCGCGCCGCGTGGCGATCGACGTCCGCCTGGAGGGCCGCCTCGGCGAGCGCCCGCGGCTCTCGGCGGCGACCGAGGGCGGGGTGTCGGCCACGGTCGAGGTCGACGCGCCGCTCGCCCGCGCCGAGCGCTCGCCGCTGGACGAGGCGGCGCTGCGGCGGCAGCTCGATCGGCTCGGCGACACGCCGTTCACCCTGCGCGGCGTGGCGCTGTCGCTCGGGGATGCGGACGTGGGGCAGGGGGCGGCGGAGCAGGCGACGGCGGGGCAGGGGGCGGCGGAGCAGCCGGCGACGCCGGTGGTCCTGCCGCCGTCGGCGATCAACCGCGCCCGCCGGGCGCTCGTCGCGGCGCTCCTCGAGGCGTCGCACCGGGCGCACCCGCGCGCCCGCGTGTCGGCCGGGGAGCTGCTCGCCGAGGCCGTCCCCCCGGCGGGTGAGCCGCCGCCGGGCGGTCTCTTCGTCCTGTGCCGCAACGTGGAGCAGGCGCGCGCGGCCCTCGAGGCGGGCGCGAGCGGCGTCTACCTCGATTTCCTGGAGATGGTCGGCCTCGGCGCCGCGGCGCGCGAGCTCTCCGCGGCCGGGGCGTTCGTGGCGGTGGCGCCGCCGCGGATCCGCAAGCCGGGCGAGGAGAAGATCGACCGGTACCTGCGCTCGCTCGGGCCGGCCGCGATCCTGGTCCGGAGCCTCGGCGCGCTGCTCGACGCGTCGCCGGACACCCCCCGGATCGGCGACTTCTCCCTGAACGTCACGAACAAGCTGGCCGCGCGCGAGGTGCTCTCGCGGGGGCTCATCGCGTTCACGCCGTCGTTCGATCTGGACGCCGCGCAGCTCGTTTCACTGCTCGAGTCGCCGTTCGGCCCGTTCGCCGAGGTGGTGGTGCACCACCCGATGCCGCTCTTTCACATGGAACATTGCGTGATCGCGGCGACGCTCTCCGAGGGCAAGGATCACCGCACCTGCGGCCGCCCGTGCGAGCAGCACGCGCTGTCGCTGCGGGACCGGGCCGGGATGGATCATCCGCTCGAGGCCGACGTGGGCTGTCGCAACACGGTGTTTCACGCCGCCGCCCAGAGCGCGGCCCACCTCGTGCCGAAGCTCGCGAGGAGCGGGGTCCGGCGCTTCCGCGTCGAGCTCGTGCGCGAGGACGCGCGGGGGACGCGGCGCGTGGTGGACGCCTACCGGCGGCTGCTCGCCGGGGAGGTCGCCCCCGCCGAGGTCGCGCGCGGGCTGCGCGCCGAGGGGAGCTACGGCGTGGTGCGGGGGTCGCTGCGCGTGCTGCAGGCGTGAGCGGCCGGCGGGAGCGGGAGCGGGGGAGCATGACGCCGCGCCGAGGGGGGCCTGGCAGCGCGCGGAGGGCGCCGCCCCTTCCAGCGCAACGACTCAAACGATGGAGGATGCATTTCCTGGGCCAGCAAGGAAATCGACCAGCGCCCGCACCCGCGCGGGGACATGGGCTCTCGAAGGCATCACCAGATAGAGCGGCAGCGGAGGGATTCGATGGGTGGAGGACAGCCTCGCCAGGGCGCCGGCTTTCACCTCCTCGGCGCACAGGCTCTCCGGCAGCAGGGCGATCCCGCGCCCTTGCAGCGCAAAGGTCTTCGCGAGCTCGAAGCTGCGCGTGGCGAGCGGTGCCGGCCGCAAATTGGAACGGGCGCGCTTCGGCAGGCGCTGCGCGGGGTCGTAGATCGCATGCTCGTGCAGGTGGACGAGCGCCTTCCCCAGGCGCTGCCTCTTGATGTAGTCGGGGCTGGCGTGGAAGGCCAGCCTGCTCTCGTCGAGCTTGCGCGCCACGAGGCCCGGGGTGCCGGGGGAGCCGCCACGCAGGGCGAGGTCGATGTTATGGGCCACCAGGTTCAAGGGCTCGTCGCTGACCACGGTCTCGATTCGGATCGCGGGATGCCGCTCGACGAATGCGCCGAGCAAGCGTGCCAATGGCGGCTTGGGCATGTCGATCGGCACCGTGAGCCGTAGGGTGCCGGCGAGCTCGCTCGACCGCGTGAGCTGGCTCTCGGCCTTCGTGAGCAGGTCGATGGCCTCTTCGCACTGCTCCATGTAGGAGCGGCCTTCGTCCGTCAGGGTGACGCGGCGGGTGGTTCGGTGCAGCAGGCGGACGTTCAAGCGCTCTTCCAGGGCACGCACCCGCGCGCTCACCGTGGACCGCGGCAAAGACAGGCGCTGGCTCGCCGCGGCGAAGCTGCCCGTTCGTGCGACCTCGATGAAGGCCTGGATCTGCGGGAGGCTGAGCATTGAACAGGTTCTTTAGTCAGTGTCGGCGAGATTGTCCATCTCGTCTGCTGCACCGGAAGACACTACGCTTTTCCCGTCACCACCACGGAGCGAGCCAATGACTTCCACTCGACGCGATTTTCTCCAAGCGCTGTCACTGCTGGCGCTGCAAGGCTGCGCGCTGCTGCCTGACCGCACCTCCGCGGCCCGGCCGAGCGATGCCGGGCAGGCGCCCGAGTGCCGTATCACCTGGGCCGGCGGGCCGACGATGGCGATCTCGTTCGCCGAGCTGACCATCCTGACGGATCCGGTGCTGGGCGAGAGCTTCTCGATGGGCGACCCCAACGAGCCGGTAAACTTCCGAGAGGTCGTGCAGCACCCTCGGTCGACGCCGCTCGGCGGCGTCGACCTCGCGGGGGTTGGCCTCGTGCTGCTCAGCCATGCCCATGAAGATCACTTCGATCAGCAGGCATGGGCGGATCTCGATCGTTCGCTGCCGATCCTGCTGCCGGTGGCCGACGTGAGGACGGTGACCGCCAAAGGGTTCAGGCGCGTGGACGGTCTGGCGTGGGGGGACACGCGGCGGCTGGCCCCCGGTGCAGGGCGCGCGGTGAGCATCACCGCCATTCCAGCGCACCACTCGAGCGACGCGAAGATCGCCGAGGCTCTCGGCAAGGGAAACGGCTACTGGATCGAGCTGACCGATGGCAGCTGGCGGCGAACGATCTACTGGACGGGGGACTCCATGCCGACCGAGGAGGTGATCGCCGCCACCCGGTCGCGGGGCAGGCCGGATCTGCTGGTGCCCCACGTCGGCGGGGTGGGCGCGACCGGGCCTTTCGGGCTGATCAGCATGCGGGCGTCGGACGTGGTCACGCTCGCCCGGGCCCTTCGGCCGCGGCGCGTGCTGCCGATTCACCATTCCACCTACGAGCTCTACCGCGAGCCGATCAGCGAGCTCGCCGTGCGCAGCCAAGGCGAGGCGTACCGGCTGGATCTGATCGCCGCCGGGTCGACGGTCGTGTATCGGTAGGCGGCCCCCGGGGGGGCGGGCGTGCTGCGCTCTATTGCTCGCTCGCGCTCGACGCCGTATCAACAACGTATCCAGAACAACAACGTATCCAGGCGTCGAAGGGGCCGTTCCCCGCACAGCCAGCCTGCAGGGCGGCCTCCACGGGCGCGGGGGCTCGGTGGTGAGCCGCGCCGCGGTCAGCGCAGCGCACGCCGCTGCTCGACGATCGCCTTGCCCTGACGCGCGAGGGCGTAGAGAATACCGGCCTGCAGGTCGCGCTGCGTGGGGAGGTTTCCCAGATCGATCCCCTGCGCGACCAGCGTCCGGGCGACCTCGGGGGAGGCCCCCACGAGGACGCTCGTGGCGCCCAGGAGCGCGGCGGCCCGCGTGGCCTGGAGGAGGCGGGCCGCCACCTCGGCGTCCATGACGGGCACGCCCGTGATGTCGATGAGCACCGTCCCGGCCTGGTGGCGCTCCACGCCCCGGAGGAGCGTCTCCAGGAGCTGGGCGCCGCGGGAGGAGTCGATGCTGCCGACGAGGGGCATCACGAGGATCCCCTCGTGGACCGGGATGACCGGCGTGGACAGCTCCTGGATGACGGCGCGGAGCTCCCGCTGCGTCTCGAACCACGCGAGCTCTCGCTGCTGCGCCTCCTCGGCGCGCTTCTTCTCCGTGATGTCCTCGAAGATGCTCAGGAGATAGCGGGGGACGCCCTGCGCGTCCTTGAGGGGCATCTTCACGGTCCGCAGCACCAGCTCCTCCTGGGCTGGCCCGGTGATATGCATCTCGGGGTCAATCGAGATCTCCCCCTTCTCGATCACCTCCCGATCCATGCGGTCGACCAGGTCGGCCTCGTGTCGTTGCTTGAAGAGATCATGGGCGCTCTTGCCGAGGAGAGCCGCCCGGGACATGCCGATGAGCTCCTCGTAATGGCGGTTCACCCGGACGAGGCGAAGCTCCTTCACCTCCTTGATGAGGACCGTGACCGGCAGGTGGTCGATGATGGTGTCGAGGAAGCCCTCGACGGGCGCGGGCTCTTGCTCGTCGCACGGCGCGGCCAGGGGGCGGACGCAGACGAGCGCCCCGCGCGCGCCGTCGACGCCGAGCGGCGTGATCGCGATCTCGCGGCGAGGTCCGCCGGGCGCGCCGCCCGGGAGCTCGATGTCGACCTGATCGCGCTCGCCTCGGAGGACCGCCAGGAGGCCCGCGAGCACGCCCTGCGCGCCACGGGCGAGCCCGTCGGGCGACGCCGGCTGGACGGCCGGCGCGCGCGGGAGGGAGACCGGCCACGCCGGGAGCGCGCCCTCCGCGAGGAGCTGCTCCAGGCGGGGGTTGGCGCACAGGAGCGCTCCGTTCGCATCGAAGATGGCGGCCGCCGTCGGGAGAGCGCGCAAGAGCGGCAGGGGATCGACTCCAGCGCTCGGGCGGCGTTCATCGAGGTCTATGGTCATGCGGGATCCTCCTCCAGCGACACGGGCAGTCCGACATTCTCCGTGCCGGCCGCTCGGCCCGAGATCCTACCTCCCGAAACGCTCTGTGGATATCGCCATCCGCTCGCGCCTGGAGCACGCGGGCAAACAGGTGGTTGATGATGATCCCCGCGCTCGATCCGTTCGCGGGGAACATCGCATGAGGCCTGGGCTTCCGTGAGGGGGCGCCTCGGGGCGCGCCCACCGTGCGCCTGTCGCACGACCCCGCGCACGCGCTGCCACCGCGGCGGCCGGCTCCGTACCACGTGGCATTCCTCAGGACATCGAGGAGGCGACCTGTCGAGCGCGCGGCGGCGCGAGCGCGCGTGTCATGAGAGCGCGAGAGGCCATGGTCCGCTCGCCGGAGCGAGCTTGACCACCCTGGCGCGTGCGTCCGTGGAGGTGAAGTGGGTGAATCCCGAGCTGCGGCGCCGATCCCAGCCTGGGTCGGGTCGCTCCAACCAGCGGATCGCTCGACCGGGGTCGGGTCGCTGCAGGCTTGAGATGCAGAATCGTCGGGTCTCGCTCACGACCGACCCGCCCCCGTGCGCCGGCGGAGCGTCGTCCGCTGGCGGCGGCCGGTGACGCCCGCCGGGACGCGCGCGCGTCGGGCGGCGCCCCGATGTCGCGGCGGTGTGTCGATTCGCGGTGCGCCGGACTGGCTATCCGAGGAGCATGATGTGCGAATGCCGTAGCGACTGGGCACGTCGATGAGCTCGGCCGCCTGGGCGCAACCCGCGCATCGCTCCTGCAGGCGCGCCGCGCGTTGCGGCGCACATCCTACGTCGACCGGTCCTGCTCTCCTTCACCCTGCACCAACGTCGCGAGCGATCCGAGCCGAGGACGCCGAACCTCTCGATGAACCGCACGACCGGCGGGGCCCAGGGACCGGAGCGTAGATCTGTGCATGCTGCAATTTTTAACGTGGAATTTCGACGGAGCCCCGTGGTAAGGTGATGCCTGCCAGGGGGAGATGCCCTGTAGGTAGGAGCATGAGGGGGGGATCCAGCCTGCCACGCATAGCGGCGCGGTCTCGTGTTGTGTCCTCTGCATCGGACAGGAGGGGTCGAACGGTGTCTCGGAAGAAGATTCTGCTGGTCGACGATTCTCAGACCATCCTGCGCATCGAGCAGATGGCGCTGCGCGAGCACTACGACATCATCACGGCGAACGACGGCGGCGAGGGCGTCGCCGTGGCGATGGATGAGCGGCCTGATCTCATCCTCATGGACGTCGTCATGCCGCACGTGAACGGGTTCGACGCCTGCCGGCGGCTGCGCGCCGATGAGGCGACGCGCAGCACGCCGATCCTGCTCGTCACCAGCCGAAACGATGTCGCTCACATGGAGCAGGGCTTCCGATGCGGTTGCTCCGATTTCATCTCCAAGCCCATCGACACGATGGAACTCATGGAAAAGGTGAGAAACTGCCTTGGCGACTAACGCAGCGACCAAGGCATCGGGGGGCGCACATCGCGCTTCTTCCGGCGACGCCGATCGATCCGGATCTCCGTACGACGACGTCGGTGGAGAGGACATGGCCATGCCGTCCAGCGCCACGGCACTGTCGGTGTCTGCCGGACCGCCCAGCCGGCGCGCGCTGCCGGTGAAGACCCATCACGTCATGCCGGGCCAGATATTCGCCTCGTCCGACTCGACCGCGGTGACCACCATCGTTGGATCGTGTGTGGCCATCTGCCTCTGGGACGCGACGACCGGCGTCGGCGGGATGAACCACTACGTGCTCCCGGAGTGTCCGAGCCCGGGGGAGGCCTCCGCCCGCTTCGCCGGTACCGCATGCCAGCGCCTCCTCGAGCAGCTCAGGGAGCTCGGGGCCTCCACCCGGGCGCTGCAAGCGCGCGTCGTCGGGGGCGCCTGCCTCATCTCCGCGTTCCGGGGGCGCGGCACACACCTCGGCGCGCAGAACGTCAAGGCCGGGCTCGCGTTCCTGCGAGCGGAGGGAATCCAGGTCGCGCAGCTCGACACGGGCGGTGACCGGGGGCGGAAGATCGTCTTCCGGACCGACGACGGCGACATCTCCATCCAGCCTCTGTGAGCCGCATGGGCCGCATGGATAGAGAGCGCGACGAGCTGCTCCACACGTTCGTTGCAGAGGCGCACGAGATCCTCGACGAGATCGAGCGCGCGCTGCTGCAGCTCGAGACCGGGGGCGACGTGTACGACGTCCTCCAGCGCGTCTTCCGCGCCACCCATACGCTCAAGGGGAGCGCCGGCTCGGTGGGCCTCGGCGGCCTGAGCGATCTCGGGCACGCCGCGGAGGACGTCATCGAGGCGCTCTGCAGCGGCGACCTCCCCCTGACGACGCCTGTGGTCTCGCTGCTGCTGGAGACGGTGGACGCCGCCCGGCGGCTCGTGGCCGAGGTCGACAGGGGGCAGGCCGACCGCAGCACCTCCCACCAAGAGGTCGTCGCGCGCCTCCAGGAAGCGCGGCGCGGAGGGCTGGGGGCGCCGCAGGACGCGCGGGAGACGAGCGCGCGCCGCGCGATCGAGGACGACGCGGAGGGAGCGACCAGCATCAAGAGCATCCGCATCGCCGTCGAGAAGCTGGATCGGATGGCGGATCTCATCGGAGAGCTCACCCTCGGCCGGAACAGGGTGCTGCGAGAGCTCCGCGCGGTGCGCGGGGAGGCCGGCGCGGCGCTGCGCGACGAGATGGAGGAGCAAGATCGGCTCTGCAGGGAGCTGGAGGAGGCGGTGCGCGCCGCGCGCATGGTGCCGGTCGGCCCCTGGTTCCGGCACTACGAGCGCACGGTGCGCGATCTCGCCCACGCGCACGGCAGGCTGGCGCGCCTCCTGGTCGTGCACGGCGACGTCGAGGTGGACACGGCCGTGGTCGAGCGGTTCCGGGACGCCCTCACGCACCTCCTGCGCAACGCCATCTGTCACGGCATCGAGGCGCCCGAGGCGCGGCGCGCCGCGGGCAAGGACCCCTGCGGCACGATCACCCTGCACGCCGCGCACGAGCGGGGCGGCATCGCGCTCCGGATCTCCGACGACGGCGCCGGCATGAGCCGCGAGCGCATCGCCGCCCGGGTCCGGGCGCTGGGGAGGCACCCCGCGCCCGACGCGCTCTCCGATCATGAGCTCTTCAGCCTCGTGTTCGAGCCGGGGTTCTCCACGGCGACGGAGTCGTCCCACCTGGCGGGGCGCGGCATGGGCATGGATGTCGTGCGGCGCCGCGTGGAGTCGATCCAGGGCACGATCCGGATCGACAGCCGCGAAGGGCACGGCACGTCGCTGCTGATCCAGCTCCCGCTCACCCTGGCCACCATCGAAGGGCTCTCGGTCGGGATCGGCGACGAGCGGTACGTGATCCCGCTCCGCGCGGTGCTCGCCTGCTGCGATCTGCCCCGCGGCGCGCTCGCGCACGGCGCCGCCCAGGGGCTCATGGTCCGGCGCGGGCGCGCGCTGCCGTGCGTCCGCCTCCGGGCGCTCTTCGGGCTCGGCGGATCGCCCCCGCCGGACGAGCGCGTCGTCGTCGTCGCGCTCGACGGCGCCGAGGCAGGCCTCGTGGTCGACTCCCTCGAAGGCGAGGGGCGCACGGTGGTCAAGCCGCTCGGCCAGCTCTTTCGCCGCGTTCCGGGCATCTCCGGCTCGACCCTCCTCGGCGACGGCAGCGTGGCGATGATCCTCGACGTCGACGCGCTGCTCGGTGGCGTCCTCAGGGACGCGGTCCCGGTCGACACCCTCGACGAGCGCAGGTCAGCGCCATCGGCCGCCGGAGGCAGCCCAGGATGAGCCGGCGCCCCGGCGCGCAGCGCGCGCGTCTCCCATCCCTCTCCATGGAGCCATCATGATCTCCGACACGTCGAGCCCCGTGTCGCAATACATCTCCTTCATCATCGCGGGGGACGAGTACGCGGTGAACATCCTCCGGGCGCGGGAGATCGTCGAGCGCAGCGTCACGTCGCGGGTCCCGATGATGCCGGCGTGCATCGTCGGCGTCATGAACCTCCGGGGCCGCGTCGTGCCGGTCATCGATCTCGCGGTGAAGCTCGGGCTGCCGCCGACGAGGGTGAGCCGGTGGACCTGCGTCCTCATCGTCGAGACCGAGCTCGACGGCGAGAACACCCGCCTCGGCCTGCTCATCGATGGGGTGGGCGATGTGCTCACGCTCTCCGAGGACGAGATCGAGCCCGCGCCGACCTTCGGCACGCAGGTGCGCGTCGATCAGCTGCGCGGGCTGGCGAAGGTGGGCGAGAAGCTCGTGCTGCTGCTCAACATCGACCGCATCCTCTCGCCGGCCGAGCTCCTGGCCTCGACGGCGCTCGGCCCCTCGTCCTCCGGGGCCCCGCCGGCGCTCCCAGGCAGCCTCGGCGCGCCGGCCGGTGAAGGGGACGGGCGATGATCTCGATCGCCGAGCCGAGCCCGCGCACCCTCAGCGACGAGGAGTTCGCGATGTTCCAGAGGCTCGTCAAGCGCCTCTCGGGCATCGCGCTGGGCCCGCAGAAGAAGCCGCTCCTGCTCTGCCGCCTCGGGCCCCGGCTCCGCGCGCTCGGGCTCCGCAGCTTCGGCGAGTACTACCGCCGTGTGACCGCGGCGGGCGGCGAGGGCGAGCTCGTGAACATGCTCGACTGCATCTGCACGAACGAGACGCATTTCTTCCGGGAACGCGAGCAGTTCGAGCTCCTCGAGCGCGAGATCCTCCCGGCGTGGCACGCGAGCGCGGGCCACGGAGCGCCCTCGGCGCGCGGCGGCCGCCCGCTGCGCGCCTGGAGCGCAGCCTGCTCGACCGGGGAAGAGCCCTACTCGATCGCGATGGCGCTGCTCGACAGCCTGCCCTCCCCGGATCGCCGCGCCGCGGCGGGGCAGGCGTCGCCCTGGGCAGGCGCCGCGCCCGTGGGCGCTCCGGGGATCTGCATCCTCGCGACGGACCTGTCCGCCCGCGCGCTCGACCAGGCGCAACGCGCGGTGTGGCCGATCGAGCGGGCCTCGGAGATCCCGGAGCAGCGCCTGCGCACCTACATGCTCCGCGGGACGGGCGCGAGCGCGGGCCTCATGAAGGCCCGGCCCGAGCTGCGCGAGCTCGTCACCTTCCGGCGCTTCAACCTGCTCGACGCGGCGCCCAAGCGATTCGGTCTGTTCGATCTGATCTTCTGCCGGAACGTCCTCATCTACTTCGACGCCGCGACGAAGGCGTCGATCGTGGCGAGGCTCATCGCCAGCCTCGCGCCTTCAGGGTACCTGTTCCTCGGGCACGCCGAGGGCCTCCACGGGGCGGACCACCGCGTGCGATGCGTCGCGCCATCCGTTTATCGGCTCCAGCCCCCGGCGGGGCTCGAAGGGAGCCGAAACACACCTAGCCCGGAGCATGCATCATGCTTGCGCATATCGGAGTAGGCCGGAAGCTCTACCTCGGCTTCGCCGCCATGGTCGTCATCGTCCTCGCACTGGCGGGCACGGCCTACAAGAGGTTCGCGGAGCTCGACGAGGCCCGCTCATGGGACCAGCACACGTACGAGGTGATGCTCGCGACGAGTGAGATCATGGAGTCGCTGCTCGACACCGAGACAGGGGAGCGCGGCTTCGTCATCACCGGGGTGGAATCCTTCC
This sequence comes from Sorangium sp. So ce1036, assembly GCF_051369805.1. Taxonomy (NCBI): domain Bacteria; kingdom Pseudomonadati; phylum Myxococcota; order Polyangiales; family Polyangiaceae; genus Sorangium; species Sorangium sp. So ce1036. Next base: position 7,215,883 of record NZ_JBBMOX010000001.1, on the reverse strand, counting down.
TGGACCCGTACCGCAGCGGGCACGATCGGTTCGAGAAGAGCCTGAGTCGCGTCCGGGAGCTCACCAAGGACAACCCGCGCCAGCAGATGCGCCTCGAGAAGGTCGCCAAGGACCAGAGCGAGTGGGTCTCCACCGTGCTCGAACCGGCGATCCAGCTCCGCCGCCGCGCGGACGAGGCGAAGATGCCGTCGGATCGCACCGACGAGGAGGTCAGGCGGGGGCGCGGGAAGACCCTCATGGACCAGATGCGCGCGACGCTCAAGGAGATCGATGACGAGGAGCTCGCCCTCCTCGGCCAGCGGCAGGCGGCCACGAACGCGCTCGTCACGACGATGTACGTGACGCTGCAGGCGGGAGGTCTGCTCGCGCTCGTCGTCGCCGTCGTGCTCGCCATCTTCTTCAGCAGGATGATCCTGCTGCCGCTCAACCAGGCGGTATCGATCCACCAGCGCATCGCCGGGGGCGACTTCACGGGCGACGTCACGGTGAAGAGCTCCGACGAGTTCGGCCAGATGCTCGGCGCCGTGAAGGCCATGTCGGATCGCCTGGCCGGCCTCATCGGCGAGGTCAGGAGCGGCGCGGTCTCGGTCTCCTCGGTCTCGGTGCAGCTCTCGGCGACAGCGCAGAGCCTGTCGCAGGGCACCAGCGAGCAGGCGGCGTCCGTGGAGGAGACGATGACCAGCCTGCAGCAGCTGAGCGACACGATCGCGAAGAACGCCGCCAACTGCAAGCAGGTCGAGGAGACGGCGCACCGGAGGACGAGGGACGCGGAGCAGAGCGGTCAGGCGGTCCGGGAGACGGTCGAGGCGATGAAGGCGATCGGCGAGCGGATCGTGATCATCGAGGAGATCGCGTACCAGACGAACCTGCTCGCGTTGAACGCCGCGATCGAGGCGGCGCGCGCGGGCGAGCATGGCAAGGGCTTCGCCGTCGTCGCCACGGAGGTGCGGCGGCTGGCCGAGCGAAGCCGGGACGCGGCGAAGGAGATCGGCTCGTTCGCCGCGTCGAGCATCGTCGTCGCGGAGCGCTCGGGACAGCTCATCGCGGAGCTCGTCCCGTCGATCCGGGAGACCGCGGAGCTGGTGCAGGGCGTCGCCGTGGCATCCAAGGAGCAGTCGAACGGCGTGGCCCAGATCAGCGGGGCGGTGGAGCTGATAGAGCAGGCCACGCAGCGCAACGCGGCGATCTCCGAGGAGCTCGCCAGCACGGCTGCCGAGCTCTCGGCGCAGGCAGAGCAGCTCCAGAATGTGATGGCGTCGTTCCGGCTCTCGCAGGAGGGCGACGGCGACTTCGGCCACAAGCCGCCGGGGGCGGGCCGTCTCCCGGAGCGCCATGGCGGTAAGCCGCTGTGGAAGCCGCCGCTCAAGGGCCGCTCGAGCGGCGGCGCATCGGGCAATGGGCGCGCGCCGCACGCCGCGGGCGATCACGACTTCGTCTCGTTTTGACACCCTGCCTCATCGAGCCGATGCCCGCTCAAGAAGGCACCACGCCGCGCTGGAGGAGCAGCACGTCGCCGAGCGGCGTCGGCGTCTCGAGGATGCGCTCGCAGCCGCGCCGCCGCAGCCGGCTCATCCGTCGAGCGGCCCCCCGTCAGCGTGGCGCGGACACGCGGGACGCCGCGAGCCCAACCTGGGTCGGGTGCGGCGAGCCCACCCTGGGTCGGGGTGCGCAACCTGGGTCGGGGCGTTCCCTCACCGGACGAAGAACGCGCGCACCGGCGCCGCGACGCCCTTGAGCCGGAGCTCGCAGGCGGGCTCGAGCGGCACCGCGCCGTCGAGCAGCCTCGCCGTGGCCTCGCCGACGAGGATGCGGCCCGGCTCGCTCGCCGTCTCGAGCCGCGCGGCGACGTTCACGGCCGGCCCGATGACGGTGTAGTCCGACCGCGAGAGCGACCCGAAATTGCCGACGACGGCCTCGCCCGTGTTGATGCCCGCGCGCGCGACGAGCCGCACGTCGCCGCCCAGGAGCGGCAGCGCGGCCTGGAGGTCCTGCGCGAGCGCGACGCAGCGGCGCGCCTGCTCGGCCGGATCGAGCGGATCGGGGGCCCCGAACACGATCATGACGGCATCCCCGACGAACTTGTCGACCGTGGCCCCGTGCGCGTGCGCGACGTCGGCCATCATCGACAGGTACCGGTTGAGCAGGCGCCCGACGGCCTCGGCCCCGAGCGTCTCCGAGAGCGACGTGAACCCCACGAGATCGGTGAACATCACGGTCACCACCCGCCGCTCGGGCTCGGCGTCCATCCGCAGCTCGCCGTGGGCGGCCCGCTCGACGAGCGAAGGCGGCAGGTAGCGCCGCAGGACCGACTCCGTGAGGTAGCGGTGGAGCCGCTCGGCCTGATTCACGGCGTAGTTCGACGCGAAGAAGACCAGGAAGACGCCCGCCGACATGGTGGCCAGCAAGGTCGCCGCCGCCGCCGGCTCGGCATAGAAGAGGTGCGGCACCGGGGAGCTGAAGAGCGGGTGCGGGCGGATCACGTGGGCGAGCTCGAGAGCGCCCACGCCGCAGTACAGGACAGCGCCGAGGACCGCGGCGAAGCGGCCGAGCCGGAAGTCGAAGAAGACCCGGTACACCGCCACGAACATCACGATATACAGCGCCGACGGGGACACCAGCGTGCCGGTCGCGTGCATGGCGAGCTGGTTGGTCACGAGCTCGACGGTCAGCACGGCATACGTCAACGCGCGCGCGATGCCCGAGGCGTCCCGGCCTCCGCGCCGCGTCACCGCCAGCAAGGCCGCGTTCGCGACGAGGTAAGCCGATTGCAGGAGGAGCCAGGCGGCGATGACCCGGCGCGCGTGCACCGGGTACGGCGCGCGCGCCGCGTACGTCGACAAGACGAGGCCGGTCGGGACGAGGACGAGCGGCGCGCTGAGGAGCCTCACCCACGCGGAGGCGTGGAGCCGCTGTCGGGGGGCGCGCCGGGCGCCCGTGTCCGTGAAGAAATCGCGGCAGAACTCGCGCACGGGCGCGCCGAGGTGGCCAGGGCCGCCGCGCGTCTGCATCGCATCGGCGGGGGCGCGCACCGGACGAGCGTACCGGTCGGGTGCCGACGCACGCAAGCTTGATTGGGGGGCCGCCGTCCCCGGCGCTGGCGACCACCACCCGTCCCCGCTGGCGCGCGCGCGCGGGACGCGGGACACTCGTCCGCCGACCCGGCGCAGCAGACCGCGGTGGTGCTGAGCGCCCGCGTCGCCTGGAGCCGCTGCTTGACGTTCCTCACGCCCCTCGTCCTGTTCCGCGTCGCCTCGGTCCTGGCCTGGCTCGCCGTCGTGGCGACGGCGCGGGCCCGCCGCGGCCGGCTGTACGCTCAGTTCGTCGGCGTCCTGCTCGGGATTCACACGCTGAGCGCGTGCGCGGTCTTCCGCCACGTCGGCCCGCTCGCGCCGGCGTTCGCGTACCTCCACGCCGCGGTCTACCTGCACTTCTTCCTGCTCTCGCGCCCGCGCATGCGCCCGCTCGCCTACAGGGCGCTCGTGAGCATCCCCGCGTCGTTCTTCGTCGCGGCCGTCTTCCTGTCGTTCCCCTGGGCCATCGCGGGCGCGCTCGGGGCGACGCCGTACGGCCTCTGGGTGCCGTTCGCGCTCGCGGGCGTCGGCACCCTCCAGTCGCTCACGGCCCGCCGCGAGGAGGTCGAGCTCGTCGTCGACCGCGCCCACGTCGAGGGGCTGCGCCGCCACCCGCTGCCCCGCGAGGAGCCGCCCGGCCCGCGCCGCCCCCTCCGCATCGTCCAGATCACCGATCCTCACCTCGGCCCGTTCATGTCCGTCGAGCGGCTGCGCGGCATCTGCGAGCGCGCGGTGGCGCGCGAGCCCGACCTCATCGTGCTCACCGGCGACTACCTGACCATGGAGTCGCAGCACACCGCCGACCACCTCGCCGAGGCGCTGTCCCCGCTCCGCGCCCTCGAAGGGCGCGTGTTCGCGTGCAACGGGAATCACGATCACGAGGCGCCCCGTCACGTCGCGACCGCGCTCGCGCGGGCGGGCGCGCGCCTGCTCGTGGACGAGGCGGCGCTGGTCGAGACCGCCGCGGGGCCGGTCCAGGTCCTCGGGATGGACTTCCACTACCGCGATCGCGACGCCCGCATGGCCGAGGTCTGCGCCCGACACCCGCGCGTGAAGGGCGCGCTCCGGCTGATCCTGCTCCACGATCCGGGCGCGTTCCGCCACCTCGGCGAGGGGGAGGGCGATCTCGTGCTCTCAGGCCACACCCACGGCGGGCAGATCGGCGTGGTCAGCCTCGGGGGCACCTGGACCGCGCTCCGGCTGTTCGTGAAGATGCCCGATCACGGGCTGTGGGCCCGCGGCCCGGACCGGCTCTACGTGCACCGCGGGACAGGGCATTACGGCTTTCCGCTCCGGCTCGGCGTGCCCGCGGAAGAGAGCGTCCTCAAGGTGCACCTCGCCGGCGACGGCGCCTGAGAGCGCGACGGGACGCCTCGACTCAGGCCTTGTCGAGGAACTTGCGCACCTGGGACTCGATCGCGCTGCCAGGCACGAGGAAGGGCTTGTCCGTGATGTCCACGGAGAAGCTCTGCGCCGCGATCGAGTAGGTCCCCTTCACGGCCCCGGCCGGGGTGGGCACCGTGAAATCGCCGTTGCCATCCGTGCCGTTGAACTGACCACCTGCCTTCTCGATCGCCGCCCTGGCCTTCGCGACGATCTCCGGCGCGGAGCCGCTGAAGGGTACTGAAAAGCTGTGCTTTGCCATGCCGCCTCCTTGATCTCGGTCGCGCCCTGCCGCGGCGCGAGGCCGTGGAGAGCGTAATGCGACTGCTCCGCCGGCACCAGCGCGAATCGATCCGCGCCGGGCGCGGGGAGGCGACCCGGCGAGGCGCCCGCACGAAGGATGAGCGCATGACGCCGGGCGCCCTCCCGGCGGCGCCGCTCGGCGAGGATTGTGTTTGACAAGCCGGACGGATCCTCCGCACCTTGTTCCCCTCTTGCAGGAGATGGTGACCCGAGGACTTATGCACGAACCCTTTCTCAAGCGATGGATCCTGCGCCGGACGACGACGGCGTCCGCGCTCGTGCTCGGCGCGCTCGCGCTGGGCGCCGGATGCGCCGGCAGCCAGGGCTCCGGAGCCGCGCTCCCCGCGGGCGCGCCTCCCGCGGGCTCGACGCCGGGCGCGGGCGACCCCGCGACCGCCGGGCCGGCGCAGCACAACCTGCTGAAGGCCTCCGACTTCAATGACAACAGGAGCCTGCCCTGGACCACCTCGTTCAGCGCGCCGGGCGCTGGCAGCGCGGAGGTGAAGGACGGCGCCTATTGCGTGACGGTGACGAACAAGGGGACCAACAACTGGGACGCCCAGTTCCGCCACCGGGAGATGGTGATCCAGAAGGGTCACAGCTACTCGATCCAATACAAGGCCTGGGCGTCCGCGCCCACGAAGGCGCGCCCGAAGGTAGGCATGGCCGGGCCGCCGTACGAGGAGTACTGGTCGGACACCGTGGTGCTCGGGACCGAGCCGAAGACCTACACCGGCAAGTTCTCGATGGCGAAGGCCGACGATCCCACGGCGGAGCTCGCGTTCCACATCGGCGGTGAGATGGCGTCGGCCAAGGAGCCGTTCGAGGTCTGCATCGACGACATCCGCCTGGATGATCCGGAGTTCCGCGCCAGCGCGCCCGAGGCCGCCGCGGCGGCGCCGAAGGTCGCCGTGAACCAGATCGGGTATCTGCCCGGCGCCATCAAGATCGCCAGCGTGAACGACGCGGCGACCGCCCCGCTCGCGTGGGAGCTGCTCGACGGCGCCGGCAAGGCGGTCGCGCGCGGAAAGACCCGGGTCTTCGGCGAGGACGGCGCGTCCGGCGATCACGTCCACCTGGTCGACTTCACGGCCGTGAAGGCGCCGGGCGAGCGCTACGTGCTCAAGGTCGGGGACGAGAAGAGCTTCCCGTTCGACATCGGCGCCGGCATCTACCAGAAGCTCAAGTACGACGCGCTCGCGTATTTCTATCACAACCGGAGCGGCATCGAGATCAAGATGCCGTATGCGGGCAAGCCGGAGCTGGCGCGCCCGGCCGGGCACCTCCAGGACAAAAGCACGCGCTGTCTTCCGGGCAGCGGGTGCAACTACACGCTCGACGCGTCGCGCGGCTGGTACGACGCGGGGGATCACGGCAAGTACGTCGTCAACGGCGGCATCTCGGTGTGGACGCTCCTCAACTGGTACGAGCGCACGAAGCACCTCGGCACGTCGAGCGTGGATTTCGCGGACGGCAAGCTCAGCATCCCCGAGAACAAGAATGGCGTGCCGGACCTCCTCGACGAGGCCCGCTGGGAGCTCGAGTTCCTGATGGGCATGCAGGTGCCGGAAGGCAAGCCGCTCGCCGGCATGGTCCACCACAAGATGCACGACGACGCGTGGACCGGGCTCGGCCTCGCGCCGCACGAGGACAAGATGACGCGCTCGCTGCACAAGCCGAGCACGGCGGCGACGCTCAACGTCGCCGCGGTGGGCGCGCAGTGCGCGCGCATCTGGAAGACGGTGGACGCGGCGTTCTCGGCGCGGTGCCTGAAGGCCGCCGAGCGCGCCTGGGCCGCGGCGAAGCAGCACCCGGCCCTCTACGCGCCCCCCGGCGGCGACAAGGGCGGCGGCCCCTACGACGACACGGACGTCAAGGACGAGCTGTACTGGGCCGCGGCCGAGCTCTTCGTCACGACGGGCAAGCCGGAGTACAAGCAGGTTGTCCAGTCCTCTCCGCTCAACGCGCGGTTCCCGATGGAGGTCGACGGGGTGGTCTCGTCGATGAGCTGGAAGGTCACGGACGCGCTCGGCCAGATCTCGATGGCGATCGTGCCCGGCCACGTCGACGCCGCGTGGCAGCAGCAGCTCCGCGGCCGCATCGCCAAGGCCGCCGATCGGTACCTCGCCATCGCCGAGAAGGAGGGCTACCGGACGCTCCTCCAGCGGACGCCCGCCGGCAAGTACGAGTGGGGCTCGAACTCCTTCGTGCTGAACAACATGCTCGTCGTCGCGCTCGCGCACGACGTCACGAAGCAGCAGAAGTACCTCGACGGGGTGGTGCTCGGCATGGACTACCTGCTCGGCCGTAACCCGCTCGGGCAATCGTACGTCACCGGCTATGGCGACAAGCCCCTCCAGAACCCGCACCACCGGTTCTGGGCCCACCAGGCGAACAGCAAGTATCCGAAGGCGCCGCCCGGCGCCGTGTCCGGCGGGCCCAACTCGTCGCTCCAGGATCCCCACGCCCAGGCCGCCGGCCTCAAGGGCTGCGTCGCGCAGCGGTGCTTCGTGGATCACATCGAAGCCTGGAGCGTGAACGAGATCACCATCAACTGGAACGCGCCGTTCGCGTGGGTGACAGCCTTCCTCGACGAGAAGGCGAGGAAGTAGCGCCCGGCGGCGAGGGCCTATCGATACGGCATCGCAGCGGCGACATGACCGGAGAGCGATGTCAAGCGGGCAGCACGGATCCTGTGCCGCCGCCCGACCTCGGGACACCGGAGTGCGTGAGCGCAGGGGCGCGGGTTGCCCGGGCGCGCCGCATGATCTAGGGACAGGGACTCGCCCTCTCCGGGGCGCTGCTGTTTTTTTCTTGTGAGGAGGTCTTGGGATGAAACTTTTTACCACACGTCACGGGTTTGCCTTCACGCTGCTCCTGCTCTGCGCCCCCCTGCTCGCCGGCGCGAACGCCGCCGGCCGCAGTCATGAGGTCCCCGCGATCGACGACGAGGGCAGCGCGTCCGCAGGCGTCGTCTCGGCGGCGGCCGGGCGCATCAAGCCCCGCCCTTGCATGGTGACCGGCTGCAGCGGGCAGATCTGCGCGAGCGAGCCCGTGTACACGACGTGCGAGTGGCGCGAGGAGTACGCGTGTTACGGCGAGCACGGCATCTGCGAGCGCGATGCGTCGGGCCGGTGCGGCTGGCGCGAGACGCCGGAGCTCGAGGCGTGCCTCGGCGGCGGGGAGGCGCCGGGCGGGCCGTCCGACGGCTGCGTCGTCACCGGGTGCAGCGGGCAGATCTGCGCGAGCGATCACGTGATCACGACGTGCGAGTGGCGCGAGGAGTACGCGTGTTACGGCAAGCTCGGCGTCTGTGAGCGCGACGCGTCCGGCGCGTGCGGCTGGCGGGACACCCCGGAGCTCGACGCCTGCCTCGAGTCCGCCTCGGGGATCTGAGCGCGCCGAGGCCGCTCCTTGCTGGAGCGACCGCGTCCGAGGTTCTGCGCATCGCGGCGAGCCCTTCACGCGATCCGGCGCGTCTGGTAGCGTCGGCCCGACCGCGGCGCCTGCCGCACTGGAGCGCGATGTGAACTGCCCGAAATGCATGGCCAGGATGCAGACCATCACCTTTGGCGGGATCGACGTCGATCGCTGCACCGCGTGCGGCGGGATCTGGTTCGACAGCCGGGAGAAGGAGTCGCTCAAGGCGGTCGAGGGGTCCCAGGCGATCGACGTCGGCGACCCCGCGGTCGGGCGGCGGAACAACGAGATCCGCAAGGTGCCGTGCCCCCGCTGCACGACGCCGATGGTGCGCATGGTCGACCCGCAGCAGCCGCACATCTGGTACGAGAGCTGCAGCGTGTGCGGCGGCGTGTACTTCGACGCCGGCGAGTTCCGCGATTACAAGGAGCACACGCTGGGCGACTTCTTCCGGGACCTGTTCGCGCGACAGCGCGCCTGACCGCCGCGCTAGAACTCGCCCATCAGCCCCAGCGTCGGATAGACGATGAAGCTGTCGAGATCGATCTCGGCCACCGGCTTCCCGAGCGCGGCGAGCTCGCCGGTCGAGAAGAGCTGCGCCAGCGTCAGCTCGAAGCCGAAGAAGACGTGCTTGTAGCCGAGCGCGACCCCGACCTGCCCGCCCAGGTAGAGGCCAGTGCCCGAGAACGAGGCGATCTCCCGCTCGCCCCCGTACCCGGTGAAGGCGGGCAGGTTCATGACGAGCTCGGTGCCGAAGCTCGTGAGCATCAGCCGCGGGCCGCTCCAGACCCGGTACCACGTGCCCGCCTTCCCGATCTGGAGCGGCAGGTCGATCTGCCATCGCGTGAAGTCCGTGAGCTCGACGAGGTCGAGGAGGTTCCCCACGGGGAACCCCATCACGTAATAACCAAAGCCGACGCCGGCCGTCAGGTCGACCCCGTGCTCGTCGCCCTTCAGGAGCTGGTACCGGGTGCCCAGGCGGAGCGCGCTGACGCTGTAACGGAGGTTGATCTCCCACGCGTCGAGCGCGGTGTAGCCGATCCCGAGGTGTGGAGTGACCGAAGGGGGGTTCAGCGCGAGCGCGCCGCCCGCCTCGAAGAGCGTCCGCCGCTCGCCCTCGGACAGCTCGCGCGAGGCGGCGGCCTCCGCCAGCACCGCGCCGGCGTCCACCACGGAGGCCAGCGTGCCGGTCGGGATCGAGACATCCATGCCGAGCTCGGCCTGGACGTGCCCCTTGGGGGCCACGTGGGCTGGCTGCAACGTGGAGAGCGCCGGCGCGCAACCGCACGTCCAGGCGACGAGGAGAGGGAGAGCGTGGCGGAGCATCGACCTGCGACGCTATCACCCCGCGCTCGCCCCGCGCCCGGGGAGCACGCCTCGGTACGGCGGCGGGATCAGCCCCGCCCCTTCTTCACGCCGATCTCCTCGTAAGGGTTCGGCCTGCCCTCGCCCTCGTCGCCCCCGGTCGCGCCCTTGCCGCCGAAGTCGCCGTGGCCGTGGATCGCGCCCACGGCGCCCTCCGTGTCGCCCCCCTGGTGCGTCCCGCCCGGGTTGTCGCCCTTCTGGTACGCCTCGGCGCTCTCCTGCGAGCTCTTGCCGCCGTGGCGCTCCTCGCCGGCCCGCCGCTGCGTGCGCTCGTCGACAGGCTCCATGCCCTTGCCCTCGGTGCCCCGCTTGTTCTGGTTCTCCATCGGCGTCTCATGGAGCGGGGGTCCGCGGCCGCAACCCCCCGCCGCCCCCGGCGGAGCTCCGCCGCGCTCACCCCGATGAGGTGGCCGGGTCTCGTGACCCGCCTCGTGGCCCTTCCGGGGGAGCGACGGCGGCCTCCGCCCGCTTCAGGCCGAGGCGCGCGAGCCGGGCGGGGGCGTCCCCGGGCGCGGGGTGCCGGATCGTCCCTCGCGGCTCGAGCGGCGGCGCGGCCGGCTCGTTGCCGGTGACCTGCTTCAGGCCGTAAAAGCCGTTCATCGCCGCCGACAGCATCATCCCGCCGCGGCTCAACGACCGCGCGCCGCGCGCGAGGCGCTCGAGCACCGCCGCGGGGCCGAAGGCGCGATTCCACATCTGCCGGTGGGCGGCGAGGAGCTGCTCGGGGGACATGCGCGCCGGCCGGAAGGCGACCCCGTAGCCGCTGTAATGGGGCCAGTCGCGCTCCTCCAGGATGCGCCCGTCTCGCCGGTGCTCGTCGTACAGCGGCGTGCCCCGGAACGGCGTCAGGATGCTCAGGAACGGGACGTCGACGCCGATCTCGTTCAGCCGATCGGCCGTGGAGGCGATGACCTCCGGCGTCTGATCGTCGAAGCCCGAGATGAAGCCTGCCATCACGCAGATCCCGCGATCGTGCAGCTTGCGGATGGCCTCGCGGTACTCGCCCACGCGGTTCTGGCGCTTGTCGACGCGCTTCAGATCGGCCTCGTCGAGGCTCTCGATGCCGAGGAAGATGCCGATACAGCCGGATCGCTCCATCGCGTCGAGCAGCTCGCGGTCCTTGACGATATCGATGGAGGCCTGCGTGAGCCACCAGCGATCGAGCCCGGCGAGCTCGCGCAGGAGCTCCTTGGCCCAGCGGCGCTGGACGAGCAGGTTGTCGTCCCAGAACCACGCGACCTTCTCCTGCCAGAAGCGGGGGAAATGCGTGGTGGCGATGTCGCGGATCACCTCGTCGACGGGGCGCACGCGGAAGCCGGGGTTGAGGTCGGGCACGGTGCAGAAGCCGCACGTGAACGGGCAGCCGCGCGTCGCCTGGAGCACGCGGGGGACGAGGAAGCGGCGCTCGAGCAGGTCGTAGCGGGGGGTCGGCAGCCCGGCGAGCGGGGCCGGCTCGCCGTGATAGACGCGGCGCTGCGTGCCGCGCGCGAGATCGCGCAGGACCGCGGGCCAGACCGCCTCGGCCTCCCCGGTGACCACCACGTCCACGTGCTGGAGCGCCTCCTCGATCCAGTACGAGACGTGCGGCCCGCCGGCGACGACGCGCACGCCGAGGGCGCGGTAGCGATCGGCGAGCGCGTAGGCGCGGCGCGCGAAGCCGGAGAAGAACGAGAGCGCGACCACGTCCGGCGCGGCGTCGACGGGGACGGGGCGCACCTGCTCGTGGAAGAGCTCGACCTCGTGCTCCGGCGGGGTGATCGCCGCGAGGTGGATCCCGGTGACCGGCGGGACGAAGTGGAACCGGTGCCCCCTGCGATAACGGGGGACGTAACTCACGACAATCCTCACCTTCATGAGCGCCTCCTCGGGATCGTGCGCCTCGTCGGACCGGACCCGCGACGACGACGAGGCGCCGCGGGTGGGCGGAGATCCGATGAGACGCGCCCGGAACAACGCAGGAGCGGGAGGAGCCACCGTGGAGGCTCGGTGGTGGGTGCGTGCGGGAGCCGAGGATGGGAGCGCCCCGGAGACCGGAGGCTCGCTACCGGGGTGGACAATCCCCACGCCCGGCGGCTCGACCGGGGCGGCGCCTCCCGGCCGTGGCACGTCGAGTGCAGGAACGCTCCACGGTGGTGCGGTCTGGCGCGCGCGTCGATCGCCTCAGCAGGGCGGCGTCGACCTGTAGAAGCGGCGCTGGAGGGGGTCGTCGAGGGCAATGATCTCCCGGAGATGGGTCCAGCGGAGATGGGTCCAGCTCAACTGTGCACGCAGCGCGTGCACAACCTCCGGGTCGGGGAAAACCTCGGCGAAGCGCGGCATGTGGTGGAGGTTGCGCTTGCTGAAGCCGCGGCCGTGCTCGACGATGCGGCTGCCCAGCGCCCTGACGCTCTGCCGCGCCGCGCAGCGGCGTCGGCAGCAGCGGCGGGTTGGGCAGCATTCGCGTTGTAGTGCTTCACCCCAGCGCGCGGCGGCGCCGCAATCGAGCGTTGTACCATGCTTGCACGTCCGCCACGACGTGCTCGAGCCGCTCTTCGTCAAGGGCAGCAACATCAATCGATGACTGCAATGTAAGGCCCGGGCTCACGCTGCCGGCGACACGCGGTTGCAGAACCCACCCGAAGTACCCCTCGTCTGTCCTCATGTCGAAGATGAGTACGCCAATGGGAAACGTCGCGTGCTCTACCTGTTTCCTCAATGCGGTGGCGACCGTCGCCCGCACCCGGCTACGGTCGCTGAGGAGAGTTTTTTCGACCTCAATGTCCCCCTTGACCACTACCCCAAATAGCTCCGCGCTCCGCTCTGAGGACTTGACGCTGACGAGGAGATCGATGCCGTAATCGTGGGAGGGACGTTCGACGGACACGTCCGGGGGCCGCGTCAGAAACATCGTCGCCAGATATTCAGCGCGCTCTGCGAAGAACCTTGCCTTGTCGCTCGCCATGGATACCCCTAAACATCTGAAAATGCGGATGCTCTTGGTGTTTTGACCACGCCGAGGCCGTTCCAGAAGGCGAGCACCTCGTCGTGCAGTGTTTGACGGACCGTGGCGTTTTGGAGAGAGAATTTTGTAGGAATGCTCGATATGCGTTGCGTCCTCTTGATGTCGACGGTCACGATGTAGGGCTGCTCGCTCGGCTCGTGAATACCCACGACAAAACTGGGCAATGGCGCTCCATAAAGAGCATTGGCTCGCGCGATTGCAACCCCTATCGGAAGCCTCTTCTTGTGGTTCACTGCCGTTGAGGTGGCTCTTACTTGAACGAGGAAGAGCTTGCCCGGGTGCCCCCATAGCTCGATTCCGAAATCTGCGACCGGCCACTTTTCGCCAAGGAATGCAGGGCGAAAAAGTGGCTTGTCACCGTGGAGCTTCGTGATGACGCTGCGGAAAATGCTTTCACCGCGCTCTCCCAGTGCGTCCTTGTCGACGGGCACTGTGCACTCTCCGGTCGCCCTCTATTATAACACGGACTATGCCGACATCGCAACCCCCGTGCGCGCCGGCAGGCTCAGGATGCTCGACAGCGGATGAGTGGGACGGGGGGGATTCCAGGAGGCTGAGCCCGCCCGCGGACGGCACTACGAGCGCGCAGTTCAGAACTCCAGTCCGGCTGCCCTACGCCGATTTGTGGTTCATCTCGAGGCCATGTTGGCGAAGAAGAGGAGCTGCCCGTCGCTCGATCGGGGGACCAGGGACAGCTCCTCGCCCTTGTGCACCACCTTGAAGCGCGGGTCGCGCATCCCGTCCTTGCCGCCCAGGAGCTCCAGATCCTTCTTCCAGCTCTTCCCGCAGGGCGGGGTGGCGAGCATGAAGTCGAACGCCTGGGCCGGGAAGGCGTCGTGCGAGAACGTCGAGTGCTCGTAAGCGCCGCCGATGATGTGCTCGGGCTGATCGCCATCGCCCTTCATGAGCAGGTCGGCCTTGCAGATCGCGTAGGGCTCGGGGCTGGTCTCCTGGCCGTAGAGGTGCGTCTTCACCGACTGGCCGTGCTCGGCGGCGATGGGGCGGAACATGAGCGTGGTCATGAGCCGCACCCCGTCCCGGGGCGTCCAGTGCTCTCCGGCCTCCTCGTTGTTCTCCTCATTGAACCTGTGGGTTGCTCCTCGTTCCGTCGCGTGGCCGCTCCGCTCCGGTCCCCGCGATCGACCTGCGCCCCCTCCGAGGCCGCTCCGTGTCGGTTCCGGATCGACCCGTGCCCCCTCCGAGGCCGTCCGTGTCGGTTCCGGATCGACCCGCCCCCCCTCGCGGGGCCGCTCCGCCACGTCGCGACCTCTCCTGCGCCCCCTCCAAGGCCGCTCCGCCACGTCGCGACCTCTCCTGCGCCCCCTCCGAGGCCGCTCCGCCACATCGCGACCTCTCCTGCACCCCCTCCAAGGCCGCTCCGCCACATCGCGACCGCTCCTGCGCCCCCTCCGAGGCGGCCCGCCTCGGTCTCGACCCGATCCACCCTGCTTGCGAGGCCGCGCCGGCACATCGCGACCTGGAGCGCGCTGCTACGGATAGCTGACGACGATCTCCGCGAGGAACGTCCGGCCGTTCTGGCGGCTCCGGGACGACAGGTACGTGTCCGCGACGGGGTAGTCGTACCGCGCATCCATGGCGTTGTAGAGGCCAAGGACATAGCGGGTGCGAAACCGCTCGACCTCCCCCGACACCGTGAGATCCGCCACGATCGCCGGCGACGTCACGTCGTCCGCGCTGCGCGAGATCCGCCGCGGCGCCTCCAGGTTGACCCGGAGGCCCGCGGAGAGGTGCCGGTCCACCACCGGGATGACCCCGCGGAACGACGCGAGGTGCTCCGGCGCGTTCACGAGCCGCCCCCCGTTCGCGTGCCGGGTGTGCTGGTACCCGTAGCTCGCCGCGAGCATCCAGCCCTGGCGCCACTCGCGGCGCAGCTCGACGTCGCCCCCCGCCACGACCGCGGGGCTCTCGCTGTTCGTGTAGCGCACAAAGGCGGGATCGTCCTCGTCCTTCGCGAGGGTGATGGTCCCCGAGAGGCTGCTCGCGTGCACGGCGCCGAGCGCGACCCACTCGTCCCCCAGCCGCTGCGAGTACTCGACCTCGCCGGACAGGATGTACTCCGGGTCGAGCTCGCGGCCCCGCGCGGGGTCGACGGCGGGGAGCTGCGTCTTGCCGTCGGCGTAGAACTGCTCGGAGACGCTCGGGGCCCGGAACGCGCTGCCGCCCATGATCTTCAGCACCCCGCCCGGCGCCGGCCGCAGGATGATCGCCCCGCGCGGCACCGCGATCGGCCCGGGCCCCAGCGTGCTGTAGAAGTCGAGGCGCGCGCCGGCCGAGAGGCGCACCCAGGGCGCGGGCGAGCCGTCGAGGATGAGGTAGCCGGCGCCGAAGCGGAACGGCTTCGAGGTCGCGCGGGTGCCGCCGCCCGCAAACTCGGTGCGCAGCCTCGCCTCGGGGTGCGCCTGCGCCTCGCCGCCCCCGGTGACCCTCAGCCAGGGGAGCGGCGTCCACGCCACCCTGAGCTCGCCGCCCAGCCAGGTGCCGAACTGGTGCTGGCGCTCCGTGCTCTCCTCGTCGAACGCGTAGACGCCGTGCCACACGAAGCGGTTCGCGTGGCCGCGCGCCATGAACCGCACGCCGGGCGCCAGCTCGGGCTCGTAGCGCACCTCCGCCATCATGTGCACGTCCTCGAACGTCGAGCGGAGGTCGTTGAGCCGCGTCCCCACGTAGCCGGTCGGGACGATCTGCTTTCGCTGGTGGTACATCCACTGCGCCGTGATCGGCCCGTACCAGGCGCGCCCGAAGGTGCCGCCCGCCCGGAAGGCCTCGGCGTGCTCGGCGACCTGCACGCGCGGGCCGCCGCCGGGCATCCGCAGCGCGACCGGGACGTCGAACCCGTCGGAGCTGGCCGCGGACGCGCTCGCCCGCACGCCCGCTTCCTTGCCGGCGTTGTAGTGAAAGCCCGCGCGCGCGTGGCCCACGCTGTCGTGGTAGGTGCCGGCGGCCGCGTGCGCGCCCGTGGGCTCGTCGCGCCCGCGCGGGACGAGGTTGACGATGCCGGAGAGCGCGCCCGTGCCGTAGAGCAGCGAGCCCGGGCCGCGGACGATCTCGATGTGATCGACGTCGTGCAGGTCGTCCCGCGCGTCCGAGCCGACGAACGAGGCGTTCAGGATGTTGTCGTTCGTCGAGTGCCCGTCCGAGAGGACGAGCAGCCGGTTGCCGTAGTCGAGCGGCTCGCCGAGCCCGCGGATCCCGGCCGAGTACACCACGTGGTCGTTCGAGAGGTAGACCCCGCGCGTGCCGCGCAGCGCCTCGGCGAGGGTCGGGTACCCGAAGGCGCGCAGCTCCTGCCGATCGATGACGCTGACCGAGGCCGGCGCGTCCTCCACGCGCTCGACGACGCGCGAGGCCGCCGACACCTCCCGGAGCGGCTCGAGCGTGAGGTCGCGCAGCTCCGCCTGCTGGCCCGCGGTCACCTCCACGGTCCGCTCGACGGGCGCGAAGCCGCGCAGGCTGACCCGCAGGTGACGCCGGCCCACGGGCACGCCCTGGATCACCGACGGCGTGAAGCCCATCGGCCGGCCGTCGATCTCGATGAGCGCGTCGCGCTCGTCGGCGTGCACGAGGATCGAGCCCGTGAGCGGGCTGAGCGTCGCGGTGACCGGCACGACCTCGCGCGCGGCGACGGTCAGGGATCGCGGCGCCGCGTGGTAGCCCGGCCGCGAGAAGTACAGCACGTGGCGGCCGGGCGGGAGGTCGACGTCGCAGGGGGCCACGCACGCGGGCGGCGCGCCCTCGCTGTCGACGTGCACCGCGGCCTCGCGCGCCCCGCGCAGGTCGACGCGCACCGTGCCGACGATGCGGCGGAGCACGAACATCACCTCCTTGGCCTGCCCCAGCTTCACCTCGGTCGCGTCGACCGCGACCGGCTCGTACCCGTCGAGCTCGACCAGGATCCGGTAGCGCCCCTCGTCCACGGCGAGCCGGCGCGGCGCCCTGCCGCGCGGGCCGAGGTCCTTGCGGTCGATGTAGATGCTCGCCCCCGGCGGCGACGTGGTGATCTGCAAGACGGCCACGCGCGGCGCGATCCGCTGGAGCGCGGCCTGGATCTCGGCGGCGACCTCCGGGTCCGCCTCGCCCTCGAGGGCGTCGTCGTAGTACCGGTGCGCGTCCGCGAAGCGGCCGAGCTCCTCGTACGTGAGCGCGATGTTGAAGATGACGTTGCGGTTGGGCACGAGCCGGTTGGACGCGAGGAAATGCTCCAGGGCGGCGCGGAACTCGCCCTTCTTGAACAGCTCGCGGCCGAGCTCGAAGTGCAGGTCGGCCTCGTCGGCCTGGCCCTCGCCGTCCGCGCGGGCGGCGGAGGCCTGGAGCAGCGAGCCCACGAGGAGGGGGAGCGCGACGAGCCACCACGCCCTCCGCGCCCGCGGGCGCCGGACCGCGCGCGCGCTCCGCTGCGCCGGCGGCGCGTCGGAGGACCGCCGGCCGGGCTGGAGCGCCGCGCGGGAGATCGCCTTGAACCGGGCCCTCAAGCGCTCGATGCTCTAGCGGTGCTCGCGCAGGCGCGCGGTCCTCGTCGTGGGCTCGGTGGGCTTGCCGCTGCTCGTCGGCGGCGGGGGGGCGAGCACGGCCCGCGGGCGGGGCGGCCTCGCCTTGCTCACGGGCGCGAGCGCGGCGCTGGCCGGCGCGAGCCCGTCCGCCGCGGCGGCGCTGGCCGGCGCGAGCCCGTCCGCCGCGGCGGCGCTGGCCGGCGCGAGCCCGTCCGCCGCGGCGGCGCTGGCCGGCGCGAGCCCGTCCGCCGCGGCGGCGCTGGCCTGGCCGGGCGACGCGGCCGCGGCGGGCGCGGGGAGGAGGGTATACGCGAGGTCGGGCTCCGCGTGCGCCGGCTCCGCGTGCGCCGGCTCCGCGGCCGCGGCGGGCTCCACCAGCGACGGCGCGGCCAGCGACGGTGCGGCCAGCGACGGTGCGGCGAGCGAGGCCGCCGCGCTGGACGGCAATGCCACGCCGGCCGAGCGCGCCGCGTTTCCGAGCCACGCGACCGCCGCAGCGCCCCCGAGCAGCGCGGCGAGCGCCGCCAGGGCGGGCGCGGTGCGGCGCCGGCCGGGCGCTTGCGATGGGCCTGCGGCGGGCGCGAGCGACGGGCCCGCGGCGGGCGCTTGCGACGGGCCCGCGGCGGGCGCTTGCGACGGGCCCGCGGCGGGCGCTTGCGACGGGCCCGCGGCGGGCGCTTGCGACGGGCCCGCGGCGGGCGCTTGCGACGGGCCTGCGGCGGGGGCCAGCGACGCGGGACGCGTCGGCGGCGCCGGCGCGAGGCCGTGCGGCGCCGGCGGCCCGCCGGGCGGTCCGGGGAGCGTCTGCGCATCCTCGTCGACGAGCCTCGGGCGCACCGGCGCCGCGGGCGCGTCGAGGGTCTCGTCCCCCATGGCCGCGCGCAGGATGCGCGCCACCTTCCGGCGCGCGGACTCCGACCCCAGCGGCTCGAGCAGCGTCGCCAGCTCGGCGATGGTCTGCGGGCGACGGGCCGGGTCCTTCTCCAGGCACATCAGGACGACGCGCTCGAGCTCGACCGGGAGACCGGGCCGGTGCGCGGTCGGCGGCGCCGGCGGATCGGTGGCGATGCTCACGAACAGCGCCGAGACGGGCTCGGTGTCGAACGGCAGCCTCGCGGTCAGGAGCTGGTAGAGCGTCACGCCGAGCGCCCAGATGTCGCTGCGGGCGTCGACCGACCGGGGATTGCGAATGTGCTCGGGTGACATGTAGCGGGGAGAGCCGAGCACCACGGACGAGGAGGTCGTCAGCTTGCCGCCGGGGCCGAGCACGCCGGACTCGCACGCCTTCGAGATGCCGAAGTCGAGCACCTTGATCAGGGTCGACCCGTCGCTGCGGCTCGCCAGGAAGAGGTTCCCGGGCTTGAGGTCGCGGTGCACGATGCCGAGCGCGTGCGCCTCGGCCACGGCCTCGCACGCCTCGATCACGTGGCTGACCGCGCGCTCGACGGGCAGCGGGCCCTCGCGGTCGAGGAGGGCCTCGAGATCGATGCCACTCAGGTACTCCATCACGAAGTACGGCACGTCCTGGTCGGTGTGCCCCACATCGATGACGCGGACGATGTGCTCGCTGGCGATCGCGGCCGCGGCCTGGGCCTCGCGGAAGAAGCGCGCGACGGCGTCCGGCGCGCCGCGCCCCTCGGGGAGCAGGAACTTCAGCGCGACGCGGTGGCGCAGCGAGACATGGTGCGCCGCGACCACGAGCCCCATGCCGCCGCGCCCGAGCACCCGCTCAACGCGGTACTTGCCTGCGACGATGTCCCCGGCCCGCGGGATCCTGCGCCACGAAGCCGGTTCCGCTGTATCCGAGCCTGCTTGGGCCATCGGTCGGCGAGTATACACCAGCGATACCTTGGGTCTCGGGCAGAATCTCGCCCCCGACCCCCTCCGCGCCTGAGCGCGTCTTCGACGTGACGCGCGCGCTGGCGCCGTGACGCGCGCCCTGACGACGCGGCGCGCGCGCCCGCCGGACGATGCCTGGCGTCATGCCCTGAACGAAGCGCGCCGGCCGCGCCAGCGCCGTGTGCGACACCCGCGCTTTCACCCCCACCCGCCCCGTCGGGGAGGACGTCAGGCAGGTTGGGTCGGCGTGCGCTCTCGGCCGGATCGTCGCGACGAGGCGCCCCCTTGTCACGGCCCGGGAGGGGACACCGCCTCCGGCGCGGCGCCCTCGCTCCCGAGCTCGTCATCGAGCCGCACGGCACCCCTCTCGATCTCGGTCGAGAGGTCCCGGCGACGCGGAGCGCGTCCTCGTCGTCCTGTGGCGATTCGTGGCGATCCTGCCGAGAGAGAGCAACATCTCGTGGTCGAGGAGTCGAGAGAATCGAGGAAGCCGAGTGAACCGAGCGAGCCGAGCGACCCGGTGCGCGCGTGAATCCGATCGTGAATGAAGCCAGGAATGGATCCACGGATGGATCCACGAATGGAAGCTCCGGCGCGCTGACCGACAATGTCCATTGCCGACAGCTCGCCCTTGCCGCGCGCGTGCGCGCGATGTAAGGACTCTTTCCTGACGCACAAAGCCGGCCGCGCGCGCCCGCAGGCTGGCATGGAAGAGGCTCCGGCCCGCACCGGAGCCGGGAGAGCGAGTCATGGAGAGTTCATCCGCCCCCCTCGTGGGGGCGACGCTTGGTCTTTGTCTGCTGTCCGCCTGCGTCGCGCCGAGCAACGACGCCGGCCTCGCCGCCACCGACTCGGCCGCCGAGGCCGCGAGCCACGATGAGCCGGCGTTCGAGGTCTGGGCCGTCGATCAGTCGGATACGAGCGGGCTCAGCTACGGTGGAACCGTTCATATCTACAGCGGCTCGAGCCTGACGGGCAAGATGGGTGTCGGGCCGGTCCCGGCGGAGGTCATCGACCTCGGGGCCCAGACCTCGACGCTGTGCCTCGAGCAGACCGGCGAGCGACCGGTCCGGCCGCACATGGTCTTCTTCAACGCCGAGCACACCCACGCGGTGCTCTCGTTCGTGGCCAGCGGCCATGTCGCGATCTTCGACGCCGCCGCGCGCGCCCCCGTCGCGTGCCTGCGCACGTCGGCGGGGGTCGACGGGGCGCGGCAGGCCCACGCCGCGGTCCCGGCGCCGGACGGCTCTTACATCCTCGTCGCCAACCAGAACGGCAAGCGGCTCGAGCGGATCGCGACGGACTACGCGGCGGGGACGTTCGCGTGGGAGCCGGCCGCGACGCTCGACCTCGCGACGTGCGTCACGCCGAGCGGAGATCCGTGCCAGTTCCCGCAGATACGGCCCGACAACGCGCCCATCTGCCCGATCATCGACGCCACGGGGGCCCACAGCTTCATCACGCTGCGCGGGGGCGGGCTGCTCGTCGTCGACGCGGCCGCGACGCCCATGCAGATCGTGGGCGAGTACGACGCGGCCACCGTGCACGGCAACGGCTGCGGCGGCGTCGAGGCCGGAGGCTCGATGTTCATCAACTCCGGCGGGGCGACGCCGGCGAACCTGGATCAGTTCGATGTGTACCGCTTCCCGCTCACCGGCTATGGGCCCGAAAACCCGGCCAACACGCCCGCTCCCGAGGTGGTGTTCGCCGACGGCTCGCCGGATCGCGACGCCCACGGCACGGCGCTCGTCAAGGGCCACGCCGTCTGGGTGCTGGACCGGATCCAGGGCGTGGCCGAGGTCTTCGACGTCGCGACCAGCGCGCACGTGAACACCGTCGACCTGAAGGGGACGTATTCGAGCGATCCCGCGCCGGACCTCATGGACGTCTCGCCGTCGGGCCACCGCATCTTCGTGACGCTGCGCGGCCCGACACCGCTGAGCGGCGATCCGCACGCCTCCGTCGGCAGCACGCCGGGGGTCGGCGTCATCCACGTGACCCAGGGCGGGCGCAGCGGCAAGCTCAAGGCCATCGTGCCGATCACCAACCTGGATGCGGGCGGCGTCGAGCGCGCTGATCCGCACGGGATCCGGGTGCGGCGGCTCTGAGCGGAGGCTCATCGCGGCCCCCCTGGACTGGGATCGTTCGTCCGCGGATCACCTCAGCTCGTAGACGTCGACCGTGTCCACCATCACGTGGGGCACGAGGACGCGTCCACGCTTCGTGTCATAACCGATATCGGCGGGCGTCTTCTGCTCGGGGATCGCGATCTCGAAGGCGCCGCCGAGGTCCCCGCGGAGCACCGCCGACGCGTCGTGGCTGGTCACGAGGAGCGAGTCTCCGAGGGAGATCAGGCCGTCGAGGCGGCCGCCGGGCGCCGTGGTGGTCACGTCCTGCCTTGCGCCCTCCTCGTCGAGGCGGAAGATCTTGGGAGCGCCGCTCGAGCAAACCACGAGCCCCTCGTCGGTCCACGCGAGGCCGTTCGGCATGCGCAGGTCGGTGGTCTTCACCAGCGCTCTGGCCTTGCCCTTCTCGATGACGTAGATGGCGTCGCTCGACGTCGCCTCGAGGTTGCCGGTCGCGCCGATCGTGAAGCCGGAGTCGGACACGTAGACCTTGCCGTCCGGAGCCGCCGCGACGTCGTTCAGCAACGTCGCGCCGGGGATGGCGAGCTCACCCTTCGGCGCCCCGGTCTCGAGGTCGAACCTCCGGACGGTCGTGAGGTCGGCCACGTAGAGCACGCCCTTCACGATCGCCGAGCCCGTCGGCGCGTCGAGCCTGACGTTGTTCTTGCCGCCCTCGATCCACTTCAGGTTCGTCACCTGACCGTCGGGCGAGAGGACGGAGATGAAGCCGTTGTCGTCCCTGTCGCCCGGATTGCCGTTGATGTTCGAAACGAGGTAGCGGTCGTTGTCCACGTCGTAGAGCACGCTCTCCGGCTTGGCGAAGCCGGTGTACCGGACGAGTATGCAACGCGTGGGGGCTCTGCTTGCGGTATCTTGGATTCTTCCCGGCCGTGGAGCCCGGGGTAGCCTACCCATCGACGCAGCACGTGGCGATCGTGGCGACGTGCGGTGTCCGCATCATCGAGACGGTCGCGTGGTCCGGCGTCGGCGTGGAGCCGGCCGAGGCGGGTCGGATCTTCTGGTAGGCGAGGACATCCGACGTCCCCAGGGACCCCAGGGTGCGCATCGAAGCCCACAGCATTCCAGTGAGCTCCGACGGGCGTGGCCACCGACCGTGGCCGGGCCTTCATCACCTCGTCGCGCCCCTGCGTCAGCGGCACCGGTGCGGACCGTGTCCGGTGCCGGGGAGGCGGCCGAGCTGCCCGGCGCGGACCGCCCCCTCTCCTCCGATGGAAGGCGGCGGCCCCATGCAAGCTACCCGGTCCGGTTGGCGACGCATGTTCGACCAGGGGTCCGGTCGTTGGCCGACGGCCTATGCTGTCTTCTCCTCCGGGGTATTCGTGAAGATGAACTCGATGTTCTGTAGGGCACCGGACCCAAGTTGCTGGCGCAGATAGCTCCAGACCGTTTCCTGCCGCTGCGCCTCGTTCTGGCCGCGGAACGAGCCGGACACCACGGTAGCGATGAGGCTCTGTTCTCCGACGACGTTCGCTTCGTCGACGTTGGGCATCGTGGTGAGTGCCTGCTCCAGCTCTGCTCGCGTCGCCATGTGCAACCTCCTAACGTCCTACAGTTGAGCCAGCACATCCGTGCCGAATCGTTTCAACGCCTCGCTCCAGACTTCCACGGTTTCTTGCTGGAGAGCGCGCGCGGCGTGATGACCGCGCCCCGTCGCGGTGTTGCGGTCGGCACGGTGAACGATCCAGTGCCGACGCTTCATCATGGGACCCAGCTTGTCTCGGTAGGGATCCAACAGACCCTTCGGTAGCCCGATCCGCTCCAGGACACCCTCCACCTCGCCCGGATCGTTGAAGTTCGAGCGTTCGAGGTTCTCCAGAACGGAACGAGCAATGAGGTCGTCCACGCTCGTGCCTCGAAAGGGCGCGAGATCGTCCAGGGTGAAGGTCGATCGTGGCTTCTTCCCCGCCAGCGGTACGTCTTCGAGGTGTACCGCGGCGGCCAACGGGAGCTTCCACTCCAGGAGGTTGCGTAGGAGGTCTTCGAGCGTAGCGTGCAGGAAGACGACCGCCGCGCGCAGGACGTCGGTCGTTTCCACCGGGCGGCGTCCCGACCCTGCCGTTGCGCCTTGGTAAACGGCCGCGAGGTGTCGGACGCGGTCTGGGTTCGCGGCGAAGCAGGTCTCGATCTCGACCTTTACGCCGTCCATCCTGGAACCAGCCTGCCGCACTGTCGAGCGAGCGAGCCGCGGCAGCGAGCCCGCTGCTGATGCCGCGGGGGAGGGGGGGAGAGCGGGACCTTCGGGGCGCAATCGTTCCCCTCCCGCCGCCAACGGTGACATCGGCGGTCGATGAGATGTGTCCGCGCTGCGGCGGGACCGCGTCCGGTGCCGAGGAGGCAGCTGAGCTGCCCGGTGCGTACCGAGAAGCAGCTGAGCGGCTCGTCAGGCATCGGCCAGGCTCGGCGGGATCGAGTGTCCCGGTCGGTCCGGGAGGCGTGTGCCCGTCGGGGGGCTTCGCGGAGCCGAGAAGGGCGGACGCCAGCGCCGGTCAGCGCTCGTCCTGCGCCAGGGCGCGGCGGGCGGCTCGCCGGCGCTCCGCGGCCGCGGAGATCGGGAGCGCGAGCGCGCGGGCGATCCAGGTCAGCCCGTGCCCCGCCGCGGCCAGGAGCGCCACGCCGCGCACCCTCCAGGGCACTGCGGCGGCTCGATCCAGCGCGCGGCGCGCCTCGATCTGCGCGCCGGGGCCGGCCCGGTCCAGGGGCGGCGCGGCGCCGCGCTGCGCGTCGGGCTCGAACGAGGGGGCTTCAGGCGAGGGCGCAGGGACTGCGTGCGGGGCCGCCGCCGCCTCGGGGGCGCTCTCCGGAGCTCGCCGCGCGTCGGCCAATCGCACCTCCGTGCTCGGCGCGCCGCGCACCTCGGGCACGGAAGGGGAATGAGCCCGAGGACGAGCGTGGCGAATGAACAGGCGATGAGGTGCCGGGCCCCGCCGAGCGACGGTATCCACGGGGATCGCCCGGGGCCGGCGAGCGGCACGAGGACGACAGGCGCGATCCCGCGTGGACGCCCGTGCGCTCGCCAGCGCTCGACCGTGGCGCGCATCGCTTCGAGGGCGCGCTGACGCCGCTTGGCCGCGCTCGCCTCGGTGATCCCGCGGGCAGCGGCGATGTCGCCGAGCGGGATGCCCTGGCAGTCGTGCAGCACGAGGATCTCGCGGTCGAGCGGATCGCGCGGCTCGAGGGGGCGCTTCCAGCGTCCGCAGCGTCGCGACGTCCGCCTCCTGAGGCGCCTTTTGCGCAATCTCGATCTCCTCCTCGGCGAGCCGCTCGTGGCGCCGGTCGCTCCTGCGCCGGAAATCGCGGACGTGACACACGCGGTCAGCGCGGTGGCCGCCACGTGGTTCATCAACGATCCGGGCGTCGGCTGCGTACCGCGGGGGCGCGGCGAGCCCGCGGGCGCCGCGGACCGAGACATCTACTGCTGCGAGAGAAGGGAACGCGAATGATGCGGGATCAGCGTGGCGGGAGCAGGGAGGTGCCGAAGCATGGGGACCGCATGGACGGCTGGAGGGCGGTGCTGGGGGGGACGCTCGCCGTGGCCTGCGGCGGGTGCGCTCCGTATGACTTCGGCGACGCGACATGTCCTGGCGAGTGCCTTCCCTTGGCGGACTACGAATACGCCTCGCCCGAGCTCGTCTGGACGGGGGACGCGGACAAGGCGCCCGAATGCCCGGAGGGGTTCACCAGGAGCGTGGAGGGCTGGATGGATCGGAGCGCGGAGACGGTGTGTCCCGAGCGCGCGTGCGGTGAGCCGCAGTGCAAGCTCCCCTCCCAGCTCACCGCGCACTCCAGCGCCTCCTGCGATGGGTTATCGGGTTCCCTGCGTGCGGAGACGGTGGACTGGAGCGGGAGCTGCCATCCCATCGCCTGGCCCGTCCCGGGGGTGGGGTCCTTCGAAGCTCAGACCGGCGCGGCGTGCGAGCCGATCTCCGCGCCTACCGTCGAACAACCCGCCCCCGCGCGGAAGACGTACGGTCAAGTCTGCACCACGCGCAGGTTCGACGAAGCGGTGTGCGAAATCTGGGAGGTTTGTTTTTCCCGACGCGGATCCACCCCCGCGCCAGTTCAGGCGCTGTATGCGGATGCTCCAGCGGCCGAGCTCGGAATGCCCGCAGGACTACCCGGAGCGGGTCGTGCTCTACCGGGACGCGGAGGACACGCGCGGGTGCGAGCCGTGCACGTGCGAGCCGCAGGGGGCCACCTGTACGGCGAACATCACGATGTTCACCGGGTCCAACTGCGATGTGGATCTGGATCGGTTCTCGGACGTCGTCTCCGAGGAGGGAGCGGGTGTCTCCGCCGGCGCGGCCCCCCTTGCGGCCAAGACGATGAGGGCCGAGTGGATCGAGAACGACCCCGGGACCGGCTGCATCCCGCGGGGCGGCAGCGAGGAGCCCGTGGGCGAGGTGAAGCCGGCCGAGCCGGCGGTCTACTGCTGCCAGCCGCTCGAGGAGGAATGAGCCGGGCGCGAGGGCGCGACGGCGAGGCGCCGCGACCCGCGCCGGCCCATCCCATGCGGCGGGCCGGTCTATCACTCCTTCGGGAAGTTGCCCCGGGTCAGCAGAAGAACCGCCATGGCGGTTCGCCTCTCGGCCCGGCTTCCCGCAGGAGCGCTATCCGGATCGCCGGAAGAGGTTCATCAACCGGCGGAGCAGCCCAGGTTTCTGGGCGGGGGTGTCCGCAGCCTGCTCCTTCCCGCGGCGCGCTGAAGAGGGCGCCGCGTCGCGGGGCTTCGCGGCGGTAGCGCCGCGGGGCTTCGCGGCGGCGGCGTCGCGGGGCTTCGCGGTGGCGGCGTCGCGTTCGGCGGGGGGCCCGGGCTCCTCGCGCCGGGGCTCCGCGGCGTGGGCCGCCGCCCGGTTCGGCGCAGGCTTCGGTCCGTGCTTGCCGGCCCGCGCCTGGACCCTGGCCTTCATCGCCTCCTTGGCGGTGAGCGCCGGCTTCTTCTTCTTCGGGAACGCGGCGGTCGGCAGCGGCACCCATACCGGCGGCGGCGGCTGGGGCGGAGCCGTCGGCTCCGGGCTCGGCGTCGGCTCCGGCGGCGGGGCGGCGGCCGCCGCGGCCGGCGTGCGGGAGCGCTGCGGCTCCCGGGAGCCCTCCCGGGGAGCGGTTGCCACTCCAGCGGCGGGCGCGGCCTTCGCCGCGGCGGGCCCGGTGCGCCCCTCGCCGCCCCGCTCACCCTTCGCGGCGGCGGCGGGCGTGCGACGCTCCCGTGCGGCGGCGTCCGAGCCGGGTTGCGGCGCCGGCGCGCGCGGCCGCGGAGCGGCGCCGTCGGCACCCGCCCAGGCCCGGCGGGGCGCGCCGGTCCTCGGCGTCCCGGACCTCTCCGGCGGGCGGCCCTCGCGCGCCGCGCGCTCGACAGGTCCGCGCTCGCGCGCCTCACGCACAAACGATCCGCCCTCGCGCTCCGCGCGCGCTCGCGCTCCGCGCTCCGCCGGGCTGGTCGAGCGCTGCGGCGAGGGGGCCTGCGCGGCGGCAGGCGTGCGGGGGCGGCGCATGTCGATGACCCGCCGCGGGCGCGCGGCGGCGGGCGTGACGGGCGCGGTGGGCGCTGCGGGCGCTGCCACGGCCTCCGGGCCCGCCTCGGCGGATGCCGCTGCGCCGCCTTCCGTTGCTCCCTCGGCCGCCGTTTCCGCTGCTCCCTGCGCGGCCTCCGCCGCTCCCTCGGCGGCCGTTTCCGCCGCTCCCGCCGTGGCCTCCGCTGCTCCCCCGGCTGCCGCCTCCGTCGCTCCCGCGGCGACCTCCGGCACGCCCGCGGCGACCTCCGTCGCTCCGGGCGCGACCTCCGGCACGCCCGCGGCGACCTCCGTCGCTCCGGGCGCGACCTCCGGCACGCCCGCGGCGGCCTCCACCGCGCGCGGGTCCGTCGCGCGCTCCTCGACGGGCGCCGCGTGTTCCGGCTGTCCCCCCTCGTTTTCTGCTGTGTGCTGCTCGACCATCGGCCCCCTCCATAGCGTCCTCCGGCGCTTCGCGAAACCGGATCCCTCCGCGCTCCCACGCTCCCGCGCACCCCGCCCCCCGCGCACCCCGCCCCCCCGCGCACCCCACCCACCCCGCGCGGCAGCGCCCCTCGCCCCCCGACCCGGCGCCCGCGCTCGCGGGAGCACGCCGGCCGCGCGCCTCACCGGGCCCGGTCAGCTCACCGCCAGCTCACCGCGCACTCCCGCGGGCTCCGGCGGCTCCGGCGCCTCCAGGGGGAGCTCCACGAAGAACGAGGCGCCGGCGCCCGGCACGCTCTCCACGCGGATGGATCCGCCGTGCGCGGCCACGATCCAGCGCGCGATGTAGAGCCCGAGGCCGAGGCCGCCGAAGTTCCGGACCGACACCGCGCGCTCGAAGCGCTCGAAGATCCTGCCCTGATCCGCCTCCGCGATCCCGATCCCCTGATCGCGGACCACGAGCAGCGCGCGATCGGCCTGCCGGCGCACGCCGACCTGAACGAGCTTGCCGGCGCCGTACTTCATCGCGTTGGACAGCAGGTTGATGAGGACCTGCTCCAGGCGCGACGGATCCCAGCGCCCGATCACCGGCTCGTCCAGCTCGAGCCGGACCGGACAGCCGGCGTCCGCGAATTGCTGGCTCATCCGCTCGACCACCTCGCGGGCCAGCTCCGCGAGGTCGACCGGCGCGCGCACGATCGCGAGCCGCCCGGCGTTCAGCTTCGTGACGTCGAGCAGCTCGTCGACCAGGCGCCCGAGCCGCGCGAGCTGGCGGTCGAGGACCCGCAGCGTCGCCTCGAGCCGCTCCGGCGGGAGCTGCGCGCGCTGGTGGCGGCGCAGCAGCCGCTCGACGAGCTGCGCCTGCATCTGCAGCGACGTCAGCGGGGTCTTGAGCTCGTGGGAGGCGACCGTGAGGAACTCGTCCCGCCGCCGGATCGCCTCCTGCGCCTCGGCGAAGAGGCGCGCGTTGTCGAGCGCGAGCGCCGCCCGGCTCCCCAGCTCCTCGGCCAGCCACCGCTCGGCGGGGCCGTAGCGGCGCCGCGGCGCGGTCGACAGCAGCGTCATGACCCCGAAGCACCGGTCGCGCGCGAGGAGCGGGACCCGGAGGAACGCCTGGACGCCGAGCGGCTCCAGCGCGGGCGCGGCGCGGAGATCGCCCACCTCGGCCCGGACCGGCGACGCCGCCGTCAGGGGGCGCAGCGCGCGCCTCACGGCGTCCACCCGCCCGTCCGGGATCCCTGCGACGGCCGCCAGAGGGCCCGGCGCGTCGCCGTCGGAGCGCACCTCGACGAGGCACTGATCGGCCAGCTCGGGCACGGCGAGCTGCGTCACGCTCTCGAGGGTCGCGCCGTAGCCGAGGGCCATCAGCTTGCGGCTCGCCTCGGCCAGGAAGCGCTCGGCCTGCTCGGCCCGCTTGCGCTCGGTGATGTCCGTGGAGATGCCGCAGACCGCGCGAGACTCGGCGCCCTGGCCCAGAGGGAACTTGACCGAGAGCGCGGTGCGCGGTCCGCTGGCGAGCGGCACCGTCTCCTCCCACTCCATCGGCGCGCCCGCCTCGAGCACCTTCCGGTCGTGCTCGCGGATCATCTCGGCGACGGGAGCAGGGAAGAGCTCTGCGTCGGTCCTCCCGAGGAGCTGCTCGCTCGGCACGCCCAGGAGGGCGCCTACCTGCCGGTTGGCGAGCAGGTAGCGACCCTCGTGATCCTTCACGTAGACGCTCGCCGCCGAGTTGTCGACGATGGCCTGGAGCATCTCCTGGTTGGCTTTGAGCGCCTGCTCCGCCCGCCGCCGCTCGGCGTTCTCCTGCTCCAGCTCGGCATAGAGCATCGCGTTCTCCAGCGAGATCGCCGACTGCGAGGCGAGCAGCTCGACGACGCTCAGCCGCCCGGGGGTGAAGGCGCCGGTGACGAGGTTGTTCTCCAGGTAGAGCAGGCCGATCAGCCGGGCCTGGCGCACGATCGGGAGGCACAGCACCGATCTCGGGCGCCTGCGCCGGAAATACTCGTCCTCCATGAAGGGGTGCCTGGCGGCGGCGTCGTCGAGCAGCACGCGCTCGTGGCTCCGGCGAACGTAGTTGAGGACGGACTGCGGCAGCGCGACAGAAGGCGCCTCGCTCGCGCCGAGCAGCCGCACCGCTTCCCCCGGCCTCTCGATCGCCGCGGTCCACAGGCGGTCATCCCGGATCAGGAGGACGTGTCCCTCCTCGGCGCCCGCGTGCTCGACCACGACGCGAAGCAGCATCTCGAGCAGCCGCGGGAGCTTGAGCTCGCCGGAGATGCTCTGCGCGGCCTTCACCACCGACAGGACGTCGAACTGCTCGGCCCGCACGGCGAAGGTGACGGTGGGGGCGATCGGCTTGCGCGGGGCGAGGTGGGGGTAGCGCTGATCGAGCTGCTCCACCTTGGCGTGGGCGCCCCAGCGGAAATAGGCGGAGCGAGCCTCTCGCAGGTAGCTGTCGGCGGGTATCGTGAGGCCGCGTGCGCGGTAGAGCCCCGCGGCGAGCTCGCAGGCGATGGCCTCGTGCTGGACGAAGCCGCCCTCGCGCGCCGCCGCGATGGCCTGCTCGTAGAGCCGGCTGGCCTCCGGCTCGCGCCCCAGGAGCCGGGCGATCTCGGCGCGCACCAGGGCGTGCTTGTGGAGGAAGTTGTCGGGGCCGCTCCTGGCCCACTCGCCCAGCTGCCGCTCGCACTCGAGGAGCTCCTCGGGGGCCGCCCGCAGCGGGGATGGCTCCGCCTCGCGCGGCGCGTCGAAGAGGGCCGCGAGCGCGAGCGCGCGGTAATAGAAGCTCTCGGCGATGAGCGCGTGCGGCCCGACCCTGGGGGGGTGCTCGGCGATCGCGCGGGTCGCCGCCGCGAGCGCCTCTCGGGGAGAGCCGAGCACGAAGAGCGCCTGGGCCTTCAAGCTGTAGTAGAAGTCGCGAGCGGTCTCCAGCTCCCCACCCTCCTCCAGCCGCGCCTCGAAGGCCGGCGGATCCAGCTCGGACCCGTCCGGCATCGCGAGGCGGACCGGCCTCCCGCGCAGCGTCTGGATCATGGCGTGGCCGCCGAGGAGGGCGTTGTGCGCGAACGCGTGGCCGACCCTGCGCACGAAGCCGAGGCGCTCTTCGACCTCGTGAAGCACGCCGTCCAGCGCCTCGCCGGCGAGCAGCGGGAACAGCGCGGCCCAGATGCAGTTGAGGCACGCGTTGTTCACATCACCGGACTCGACCGCGGCGCTGAAGCCGTCGCGCGTGGTTGGATACGTCTCTCGGTAGTGGCGTGTCCAGAAGACGACATAGTGTCCGAAGAGGATGACCACCAGCGATTTCGTGGTGAGGAGGCCGCTCCTGTCCGCCAGGTCGTGGCCGAGCTTGCCGAACAAGTAAGCCTCCCGATATCGCCCGAACCTCGAGCTCATCACCATCGCGAAGGCGGCGTACGCGACCGCGGAGTGCTCGGCGTTGCCGTGGCGCAGGCTGAGCTTGACCATGCGCATGACGGCGAGGTGGTACAGGTTCACGTCCACGAAGAACGAAGGGAGGGACACGCTCTGCAGCACGCCCATCGTGATCTTGATCTCCGGGTGCGTCATGGGAGGCAGGTGGATCAGGTCCTCGATGGCCCGATCGCCCAGGGCCTGCCAGACGCTCTCGGTCTCCTTCTCGACCTGCGCGTCGGTGGGGTGGAGCGGCAGATCGACGTCGCACGCGCGGAGGCACGAGAGCCCGATCTCCACCGCGCGTGCGTAGCGCCCGCGGGTGGCGTTCAGCGCGGCGACGAGCTCGACGACGGCGGCCGTCTCGTGCCGGGTCCGCGCGCGATCCATGAGCTCTTCCAGGCGCCGCTCGGCTTCCTCGAAGCTGCCGGTGATGTACGCGATGTGCGCGCGCTCGAAGGCCAGGCCGTAGGTCAGCTCGTGACGTGTCTCCCAGGAGGCCGGCGCGAGCAGGGAGAGGCCAGCCGCGAAGAGCGCGGCGGCGGACTGGAAGGCCGCGGCCGCCTTGGCCTTCCTGCCGGCGCGGAGGTTCAGCGCCGCGACCTCCTCCCGCTCGGCCTGGGAGCGCAGGAGCGCGGCGCCGCGGTTCATGTGGCCGACGACGTCGAAGAGCGCGTCGTCGCGCTCCTCGGCGCGTTGCGCCGAGAGGAGCAGCTGCCCGATCCGGAGGTGCATCTCGGCGCGCTGTCCCGCCGGGATGAGCGAGTAAGCGGCTTGCTGCACCCGATCGTGGAGGAATCGATAGGCGCCGTCCCGGCGGAGGAGCAGCCCCTCCCGCACGGCCTCCTCGAGCGCGTCGCGGAGCTCGGCCGCCGGGCGGCCCGCGACCACCGCGAGCGTGTCGAGCTCCAGGCTGCTGCCGAGGCACGCGGCGAGCGTGAGGGCGTCCCGCGTCGGAGCCGAGAGCCGCTTCAGCTTGCCCGCCATCAGCTCGACGACGTTGTCGGTGAGCTCCTTGCCCCGGATCGCGGCGATGTCCCACCGCCACCTGCCCTCCTCCGCGTCGAAGGTGATGAGCCCCTCCTGATGCAGCGCGATCAGGAACTGGAGCACGAAGAACGGGTTGCCGCCGGTCTTCTCGTGAACCAGCCGCGAGAGCGGCTCGACCTGCTCTGCGGACGCGTGCGGCGCGTGGACCGCCTCGGCGACGAGCGCCCCGACATGGGTGGCCGAGAGGGGCGCGAGGACGAGCTCGGAGACAGCGGCGCCGCGCCTCCGCGCCTCGGCCAGCGTGAGCCGCAGCGGGTGTGCGGGGCCGACCTCGTTGTCGCGGTACGCGCCGATCAAGAGGAGGCGCTCGGACCCGGCGTAGGTGGCGAGCTGCTCGAGCAGCTGGAGGCTCCCCGCGTCGGCCCACTGCAGATCGTCGAGGAAGAGCGCCACGGGGTGCTCCTTCTGGGCGCACGCCGCGACGACGCGCTGGAGGGTGGCGTGCAGCCGGCTCTGCGCCTCGGCGGGCGGCAGCTCGGGCACGGGCGGCTGGGGGCCGAGGAGCAGCGTGAGCTCGGGGAGCACGTCGGCGAGCAGCGCGCCGCTCTCGCCGAGCGCCTCCCGGAAGCGCTGTCTCCAGCGCTCGACCTGCTCCTCGCTCGCGCAGAGGATCTCCTGAAAAAGCGCCCGGAACGCCTGATGGAAGGCGCGGTAGGGGACGTCCCTCGCGGTTCGATCGAACTTGCCGGAGAGGAAGAAGCCCCGCTCCCTCACGATCGGCCGGTGCAGCTCGGCGACGAGCGACGACTTGCCGATGCCCGAGTAGCCCGACACGAGCACGAGCTCTGACCGGCCTTGCGCCACCACCCGCTCGAACGCGGCGAGCAGCGCCTCCACCTCGCGCTCGCGCCCGTACAGCCGCTGCGGCACCTGGAACCGGTCCGAGAGGTCGCGCTGACCGAGCGCGAAGGGCTGGATGGCGCCGCGCGCCCGCCACCTCGCGAAGCACTCGTCGAGGTCGTGTCGCAGGCCGGCCGCGCTCTGGTAACGCTCCTCGGCGGCCTTGGAGAGCAGCTTGAGCACGACCTCCGACAGGAGCGGGGGGATCGAGGGGACGCGCGCGTGCGGCGGGGCCGGCCTCCGCGCGATATGGCAATAGACCCACTCGACGGGATCGCTTGCCCGGAACGGCAGGGTGCCCGTCAGCATCTCGTAGAAGGTGACGCCGAGGGAGTACAGATCGGTCCGCTCGTCGATCCACCGATTCATCCGGCCCGTCTGCTCCGGCGCCATGTAGGCCAACGTCCCCTCGATGAGCCCGGCGTGCGCGAGGTGCTGGTGCTCGCGCGGTACGCGGGACGCGATCCCCAGGTCGGTGATCTTCGCCTCGCCGCTCATGGGGTGGATGAGCAGGTTCTGGGGCTTGATGTCCTTGTGGATGACGTGGCGCCGGTGCAGCTCGGCGAGCGCGTCGGTCAGGCGGAGGGCGAGGGGGAAGAAGCGCTCGAGCGGCATCGGACCGTCCAGGAGCCGGTCGAGCGACACGCCGCCGAAATCCTCCAGGACCAGCGCCGGCTGATCGCCGAGCACCTCGATCGCATAGGGCTTGACGACGGCCGTTGTATCGAGCGCCCGGGCGACCTCGTATTCATGATGCAGCCGCTCGAGGGCGCGGGGGCTCGCGTGATCGCGCCGGAGGACCTTGAGCACCACGGGGAGGCCGTCGTCCTCGCGCACAGCCCGGTAAAGCAGCGTGTCCGATCCCTCGTAGAGGGCCTCCTTGACGGTATAACGGAAGAGACGGGCTTGCTCGGAAACGTCGGAAGTGGCCACTGTGAAGGCCCCGGGGTTGGCGGATCTCAAGCTCAGGAATATTCCCAGACACGCCTCACGGTGTCACGGCTTTGATTGGCCTGTGGACCGCGGGCCGCCCGGTCGAGCTCACCTATGCAGGAGCGAGGTGGACGCCGTGATCGAGCGCCTCCGGTGGGTCGATCGGGAGCTCCACGAAGAACGAGGCGCCGGCGCCGGGCGCGCTCTCCACGCGGATCGATCCGCCGTGCGCAATCACGATCCAGCGCGCGATGTAGAGCCCGAGGCCGAGGCCGCCGAAGTTCCGGACCGACACCGCGCGCTCGAAGCGCTCGAAGATCCTGCCCTGATCCGCCTCCGCGATCCCGATCCCCTGATCGCGGACCACGAGCAGCGCGCGATCGGCCTGCGCGCGCACGCTGACCTGAACCAGCTTGCCGGCGCCGTACTTCACCGCGTTCGACAGCAGGTTGATGAGGACCTGCTCCAGGCGCGACGGATCCCAGCGCCCGATCACGGGCTCGTCCAGATCGAGCTGGGTCTGGCAGCCGGCGTCCACGAGCTGATGGCTCATCCGCTCGACGACCTCGCGCGCGAGCCCCGCGAGGTCGACCGGCGCGCGCACGATCGCGAGCCGCCCGGCGTTCAGCTTCATGACGTCGAGCAGCTCGTCGACCAGGCGCCCGAGCCGCGTGAGCTGGCGGTCGAGGACCCGCAGCGTCGCCTCGAGCCGCTCCGGCGGGAGCTGCGCGCGCTGGTGGCGGCGCAGCAGCCGCTCGACGAGCTGCGCCTGCATCTGCAGCGACGTCAGCGGGGTCTTGAGCTCGTGGGAGGCGACCGTGAGGAACTCGTCCCGCCGCCGGATCGCCTCCTGCGCCTCGGCGAAGAGGCGCGCGTTGTCGAGCGCGAGCGCCGCCCGGCTCCCCAGCTCCTCGGCCAGCCACCGCTCGGCGGGGCCGTAGCGGCGCCGCGGCGCGGTCGACAGCAGCGTCATGACCCCGAAGCACCGGTCGCGCGCGAGGAGCGGGACCCGGAGGAACGCCTGGACGCCGAGCGGCTCCAGCGCGGGCGCGGCGCGGAGATCGCCCACCTCGGCCCGGACCGGCGACGCCTCCGCCAGGGAGCGCAGCGCGCCCCACACGGCGTCCTCCCGCCCGGCCGGGATCCCTGCGAAGGCGGCCGCAGGGCCCGGCGCGTCGCGGTCGGAGCGCACCTCGACGAGGCACTGATCGGCCAGCTCGGGCACGGCGAGCTGCGCCACGCTCTCGAGGGTCGCGCCGTAGCCGAGGGCCATCAGCTTGCGGCTCGCCTCGGCCAGGAAGCGCTCGGCCTGCTCGGCCCGCTT
Organism: Sorangium sp. So ce1036; assembly: GCF_051369805.1. Taxonomy (NCBI): domain Bacteria; kingdom Pseudomonadati; phylum Myxococcota; order Polyangiales; family Polyangiaceae; genus Sorangium; species Sorangium sp. So ce1036. Next base: position 7,181,355 of record NZ_JBBMOX010000001.1, on the reverse strand, counting down.
GCGCTCGGTGATATCGGTCGAGATACCGCAGAGCACGCCGGGCATCCCCCCCTCGCCGAGCGGGAACTTGACCGACAGGAACGTGTGCACCCCGTCCTCCAGCGGCACCTCCTCCTCCCACTCCATCGGCGCGCCCGCCTCGAGCACCGCCCGGTCGTGCTCGCGGATGACCTCGGCCATCGGCGCAGGGAAGAGATCGGCGATGGTCTTCCCGAGCAGCTCCTCGACCGGCATGCGCAGGAGGTGGCCCACGTGCCGGTTGGCGAGCAGGTGCCGGCCCTCGCGGTCCTTCAAGACGATGGCCGCCGCCGAGTTGTCGACGATCGCCCGGAGGGTCGCCTGGTTGGCCGTGAGCGCCTGCTCCGCCCGCCGCCGCTCGGCGTTCTCCTGCTCGAGCTCGGCATAGAGCATGGCGTTCTCGAGCGAGATGGCCGACTGCGAGCCGAGCAGCTCGAGCACGCTGAGCCGCGCGGGCGTGAACGCCCCGGTGACGAGGTTGTTCTCGAGGTACAGCAGGCCGATCAGCCGGGCCTGGCGCACGATCGGGAGGCACAGCACCGATCTCGGGCGCTTGCTCCCGAAATACCCGTCCTCCATGAACGGGTGCCTGGCCGTGGCGTCGTCGAGCAGCACGCGCTCGTGGCTCCGGCGAACATAGTTGAGGACGGCCTCTGGCAGCGCGGCCGCCCCCGCGTCGCTCGCGTCGAGGAGCCGCACCGCGCCCCCCGGCGCCTCGCTCGCCGCGATCCACAGGCGCTCGTCCCGGACCAGGAGGACGTATCCCTCCTCGGCGCCGGCGTGCCCGACCACGATGCGAAGCAGGGTGTCGAGCAGGCGCGGGAGCTTGAGCTCGCCGGAGATGCTCTGCGACGCCTTGACCACCGACAGGACGTCGAGCTGCTCGGCCCGCACGGCGAAGGTGACGGTGGGCGCGATCGGCTTGCGCGGGGCCAGGAAGGGGTAGCGCTGGTCGAGCTGCTCCACCTTGGCGTGGGCCCCCCACGCGCAGTAGCCGGCGCGGGCCCTGCGCAGGTAGGCGTCGGCCGGCGTGGTCAGCCCGCGCGCGCCGTAGAACCTCGCGGCGAGCTCGCAGGCGATGGCCTCGTGCTGGACGAAGCCGCCCTCGCGCGCCGACGCGATGGCCTGCTCGTAGCGCCGCATGGCCTCCGCCTCGCGGCCCAGGAGCCGGGCGATCTCGGCGCGGACCAGGGCGTGCTTGTGGAGGAAGTTGTCGGGGCCGCTCCTGGCCCACTCGCCGAGCTGCCGCTCGCACTCGAGGAGCCGCTCCGGGAGCGCCTCCTCGGGGCGCGGCCGCGCGTCGTCGCGGCGGGCCGCGAGCGCGAGCGCGACATAATAGGTGTTCTCGGCGATGAGCGCGTACGGCTCGGTCCTGAAGGGGTGCTCGACCATCACGCGGGTGCCCGCCGCGAGCGCCTCGCCGGGAGCGCCGAGCAGGAAGAGCGCCTGGGCCGTCAGGCTGTAATGGAGGCCGCGAACACCCTGCATGTCCCCCTCGTCCAGCCGCGCCTCGAAGGCCGACGGGGTGAGCTCGGACCCCTCCAGCGTCGAGAGGCGGACGGGCCTCCCTCGCAGCGTCTGGATCATGGCGTGGCCGCTGAGGAGGGCGCCGTGCGCGAACGCGTACCCGGCCCGCTGCACGAAGCCGAGGCGCTCCTCGAGCCCGTGGAGCACGTCCTCCAGCGGCTCGCCGGCGAGCAGCGGGAACAGCGCGGCCCAGAGGCAGTTGAAGCACGCGATGTTCAGATCGCCGGACTCGAGCGCGGCGCCGAAGCCGGCGCGCGTGTACGGATACGTCTCCCGGTAATGGCGTGTCCAGAAGACGACGTGCTGCCCGAAGAGGGTGAACACGAGCGATCGCGTGGTGAGCAGGCCGCTCCTGTCCGCCAGGTCGTGGCCGAGCTTGCCGAACAGGTAAGCCTCCCGGTATCGTCCGAGCCTCGGGCCGATCAGCCTGGCGAAGGCCGTGTACGCCTGCGCGGAGCTCTCGGCGTTCCCGTGGCGCAGGCTGAGCCTGACCATGATCATGACCGCGAGGTAGTGCAGGTCCTGGTCCACGAAGATCGCGGGGCCGGACACGCCGTGCAGCACGCCCATCGCCACCTTGAGCTCCGGGTGCGTCATGGGGGGCAGGCGGATCAGATCCTCGATCGCCCGGTCGCCCAGGGCCTGGAAGACGCTCCTCGTCTCCTCCCGGATCTGCGCGTCGGTGGGGTGGAGCGGAAGATCGATGTCGCAGGCGCGGAGCCACGAGAGCCCGATCTCCACCGCGCGGGAGCATCGCCCGCGGATCTGGTAGAAGGCGACGGCGAGCTCGACGACGGCGGCCGTCTCGCTCCGGGTCCTCGCGCGCTCCAGGAGCTCTTCGAGGGGCGGCTCGGCGTCATCGAAGTTGCCCGTGATGTACGCGGAGCGCGCGCGCTCGAGGGTCAGGTCGTAGGCCAGCCCGCGCTGCGCCTCCCAGCGGTCCGGCGCGAGCAGGGCGAGGCCGGCGGCGAAGAGCGCGGCGGCGGACTGGAAGGCCGCGGCGGCCTTGGCCTTCCTGCCGGCGCGGAGGTTCAGCGCGGCGAGCTCGTCCCGCTCGGCCTGGGAGCGCAGGAGCGCGGCGCCGCGGTTCATGTGGCCGACGACGTCGAAGAGCGCGTCGTCGCGCTCCTCGGCGCGTTGTGCCGAGAGGAGGAGCCGCCCTATCCCGAGGTGCATCTCGGCGCGCTGCCCCGCCGGGATGAGCGAATAGGCGGCTTGCTGCACGCGGTCGTGGAGGAATCGATAGACGTCTCCCCGGCAGAGGAGCAGCCCCTCGCGCACGGCCTCCGTGAGCGCCTCGCGGAGCTCCGCCGCAGGCCGGCTCGCGACGATGGCGAGCGCGTCGAGATCCACGCTGGCGCCGAGGCACGCGGCGAGCTTGAGCGCGTCCCGCGCCGGGACCGGGAGCCGCTTCAGCTTGCCCGCCATCAGCTCGACGACGTTGTCGGTGAAGCCCTTCTCGCGGATCGCGGCGACGTCCCACCGCCACGCCCCCTCGCGCGCGTCGAAGGCGATGAGCCCCTCCTCGTGCAGCTCGAGGAGGAACTGGAGCACGAAGAACGGGTTGCCGCCGGTCTTCTCGTACACCAGCCGCGAGAGCGGGCGCGCCTCCTCCTCGCCGGCGTGGACCGCCTCGGCGACGATCGCGCCGACGTCGGCGGCCGAGAGCGGCGCGAGGACGATGTCGGAGACGACCGCGCCACCCTTCTGCGCCTCGGCCAGCGTCAGCCGGAGCGGGTGCGCCGGGCCGACCTCGTTGTCCCGGTAAGCGCCGATCAAGAGGAGGTGCGCGGCCCCGGCGTGGGTGGCGAGCTGCTCGAGCAGGAGGAGGCTGCCGGCGTCGGCCCACTGCAGGTCGTCGAGGAAGAGCGCCATGGGGTGCTCCTTCCGGGCGCACCCCGCGACGAAGCGCTGGAGCGCCGCGTGGAGCCGGCTCCAGGCCTCGGCCGGCGGGAGCTCGGGCACGGGCGGCTGCGGGCCGAGGAGCAGCTCGATCTCGGGGAGCACGTCGGCGACCAGCCCGCCGTCGGGGCCGAGGGCCCCCCGGAGGCGCTGGCGCCAGCGCTCGAGCTCGTCCTCGCTCGCGCACAGGATCTCCTGCACGAGCCCCCGGAACGCCTGAAGGAAGGGGAGATAGGGGACATCCCTCCTGAGCTCCTCGAACTTGCCCGAGAGGAAGAAGCCCCGCTCCCGCACCACCGGCCTGTGCAGCTCGGCGACGAGCGACGACTTGCCGACGCCCGAGTACCCGGACACGAGCACGAGCTCCGGCCGGCCCTGCGCGAGCGCGCGCTCGAACACGGCGAGCAGCGCCCGGACCTCGCCCTCGCGCCCGTGGAGCCGCTGCGGGACCTGGAACCTGTCGGACAGGTCGCGCTGGCCGAGCGGAAAGGCCTCGATGGCGCCGGTCGCCGCGAGCTGCGCGGCGCACCGGTCGAGGTCGTGCCGGAGGCCGAGCGCGCTCTGATACCGCTCCTCCGCGGCCTTGGCGAGCAGCTTGAGCACGACCGCGGAGAGCGCCGGGGGGATCGAGGGGACGATCGCGTGCGGCGGCGGCGGCCTCTTTGCGATGTGGCAATGCACCCACTCCACCGGATCGCCGGCGTGGAAGGGCAGGGTGCCCGTCAGCATCTCGTACAAGGTGACGCCGAGGGAGTACAGGTCGGTCCGCTCGTCGATCCAGCGGTTCATCCGGCCCGTCTGCTCGGGCGCCATGTACGCCAGCGTCCCCTCGATGAGCCCGTCGTGAGACGGGCCCTGGGGCTCGCGGGGCGAGAGCGAGGCGATCCCGAGATCGGTGATCTTCACCTCGCCGGTCTCGGGGTTACAGAGCAGGTTTTGGGGCTTGATGTCCTTGTGGATGACGCCGTGTCGGTGCAGCTCGGCGAGCGCGTCGGTCAGGCGAACGGCCAGGGGTAAGAAGCGATCGAGCGGCATCGGCCCGGCCTGGAGCCGATCGAGCGAGCGGCCGCCGAAGTCCTCCAGGACCAGCGCCGCCTGGTCGCCGAGCGATCCGAGCCCGTGGGACCTGACGACGGCCGTCGTGTCCAGCGCCCCGGCGATCTCGCCCTCGTGGTGCAGCCGGCCGAGGGCGCGCGGGCTCGCGTGATCACGCCGCAGGACCTTGAGCACCACGGGGAGGCCGTCGTCACGCACCGCCCGGTAAAGCAGCGTGTCCGATCCCTCGTGGAGGACCTCGATCGCGGTATACTGAGACATACACTTGTGTTGTGCCGGGCCGGTCGCGACGAGCCCCCGCGGGGGCCCGGGCCTGGCAGCCACCAAGTGCAGCTAGGCTGCCAGAGGCGCCGCGCCTTGCCACCGCTTTGAGCGGCCCGACGGGCTGGACCGGGCTCGGCGCGCGGGCGCGTCTCCGGCGCTGGCCGGCGGGCCGCCGCGCCGCGGTCGACGCGGCGACGCGCGATCGAAGGTGCTACTCGCCGAGGTAGGGGATCAGATTGACGGTATCGCGATCGAGCTGGTGGATACCGTAGCTCCGGCCCGCGAACAGGATCTCCTCTCCGCTGACCACGAACGTGTCAGGCCGCCCCGCGAGGGGGAAGTACGCCTGCGCCCTCGGCTGCTCGGGCTGCTCGAGGGAGATCGCCAGCACGCCGCCGGGGACCCCGAACAGCGCGCGGCCGTCGGCGGTGCCGGTCAGCGACGCCCACGACGCGATGCGCACCTCGGAGAGCACGTTGAACGCGCTGCTCGCCGGGGGATCGTCCTCGTCCTCCGGGGGCGGCGGCTGCTCCTCCGCGGGCACGGGCGCGAGCGTGGTCAGCTTCTGGTTGGGATCCCACCCGTGATACCACGCGTACGTCGGGCGCCAGATCAGCCCGTGGGACAGGACGGGCAGGCCGCGATCGTCGATGGAGATCGCGTTGATCTGGCGGTTCGGGAACCGCCGGTAGTCCTGCAGGTACGCGAGCCCCTCGTGCACCTCGAGCCGCGCGATCGCCGTCTCGATGAACTGCTCGCCCCACACCTTGTCGCTCGCGAAGATCGTCGAGCCCTGCACCGCGAGGACCTCGCCGGGCACGTTGACCGCCGGCGCGAGCGCGGGCTCCATGGGGTTCGACCGATCGAGCCGCGTGAGGAAGTACTGCGTGTGCGGGCGCGGGTCGTCGTTCGCCCTGACCAGCCGCTTCACGGTCATGTACAGCTCGCCGTCCTCGGTGAACAGGCTCACGGCCTCGTCGCCGGGCGGCAGCGCGACGGGCGGCGTCAGGCTGGGGGCATCCGGGTCGGTGAGATCGACCCCGTGGATATCGAGCTGCGCCCAGGTCCGGCGCGGCACGTATTCGCGGCAGCTCGTCTGGGTGACGCCCGGGAGGTCGTCCCGGCCGACCTCGATCGGCGTGCAGGTCGTGTCCGCGCCGGCGTGATCCACGCACTCCGCGAACCCGCCGTGGCAGTACTCGTCGCCGCGGACGTTGCGGCACGTCCGCTCGCCGGCCACGTACGTGCAGCCTTCCTGGCCGAAGCAGCGGGTGTCGCCGATCGTGACCGTCCGGCACTCCCAGCCGTTGCCGAGCTCCTCCGCGTGGCTGATGACGCGCAGGAAAGCGAGGGAGTCGGCCAGGGCGTGCACGGTCGGGAACGACTTCCCGCCGACGTGGTAGGTGCCGAACGACGGCAGCTCGCCCGTGTCGAGCGCGCCCGCCTCCCGCGGCGCGGTCGGATCGGAGAGATCGTACACCTGGAGGTGGCTCACCTTGCCCACCCAGTTCTCGAAGGTGGTGGTGAGGGTCACGAGCAGGTCGCCCACCTGGAAGAGCTGCGCGTCGGCCGGCACCTCGAAGCGCGCCACGGGCGCGGCGATCTGGGTGAGCCCCGCGCTCGGCACGACGTCCACCTGGGCCATGCGGGGGGTGTCGTCCCAGTAGAGATCGCTCGGATACTTCACCCGCACGCGGTGATCGCCGAACGCGAAGACCCTCACGTAATCCGGGGCGAGCTCGAGCCGTCCGAGCTCCGCGGGGCTGTCGAGGTCGCTCTGGCTGAACAGGCTGAGCTCCTGGTCGGACACGTTCGCCGTGGTGTCGCCCTCCGCGTGGAACGTGCGGCGCACGGGGGTCCCGTGCTCCATCACCCCGCGGCGGGTGAGGGTCGTGTCCGAGAAGGTGAAGATCTGCACGCCGGAGAGCGTCCGCCACCGGTTGTCGACGCGCATGCGCGTCGAGAACGGGAGCAGCACGATGCCCGTCTCGGTCTCTCCGGTCGGCGCCGCGACCGACACGGCGTCGTCGAGCACGGAGAACGCGCGGTGGTCCCAGCTCGCCTCGGACCAGCTCCAGCCGCTGCCGTCGCCCGCCACCTCGGCGCGCGCCACCAGGGGATTGGCGTTCTGCAGGTCGGTGATGTCATAGAGGCTGGCCGCGAGCTTGCGGGTCCCTCCCTCGTCGTTCACGCCGATCCCGATCAGGCGGGTCGCGCCGAGGACCGGGCGGAAGAAGTCGTTCCACCCGGACACGATGAACTCGCTCTCCTCGGCGACGTTCCCCGCCGGATCGATGGAGAAGGCGTGGAACGGATCCTGGCGGAGGTAGGTGACCGCGAACGCCCTGTCCTCCAGGAAGATGGCCCCGAAGAGCGACTGTCCGGTGCCGAACTCCTCGCTGTCGACCGGCACGAGGTCGTCGGGATCGGCCGCGTTCCAGGTCTCCAGGTGGCTGGACGCCCCGCCGCTCCACCGCGGCCCGGAGAACACACGCAGCGTGTCGTTGCGGAAATCCATGTGGAACTGGGAGCGCACGTAGCCGGCCGTATCGACGGTGTCGCGCAGCGTCATGGAGCCGTCGTGGCTCGAGATGTCGATGACCGAGACCTGGCTGGCCTCCTCGGACCAGCTGGAGCCGCTGCGCGCCACGAGGAGCACGTCGGCCTCGGCGTGGATGGCGGTCACGGTGTCGCCGAGCTCGATCTCGGTGCGCTCGACGAGGCCGTCGTCGCCGATATCGAAGCTCTTGACCCGCGTCTTGCGGACATACTGCCACTGGCCGGCGGCGACCTCGACCAGCTCCGACCCGTTCGAGGCGACGTAGAGCGAGCTCGTGCTCGCGCCGCGCGCGACCCGGCTGGTCATGATCGAGCCCGCGACGGGCAGGTGCGAGAGGAGCTTGGGCGCGGCGCGGTCGGCGATGTCGATCAGCAGGACGGTCCCGCCCGTCTTCCTCTCCACGGTGAGGCCATCGGCCTTGAGCTGATAACCCGCCCAGTCGTTCATGAGCACGACGGCGCGGTCGCCCACGACGTACATCTCGACCGGGGTGCCGGTGATCGGCATCTGGCCGAGGAACTGCGGGCTCGACGGATCCTGGATGTTGATGACCTGGAGGCCGCGGTAGGGGTTGAGGTTGAGGAGATGTCCGTTACCGAGGACACGGTAGATGTCGCCCTCCTCGATGTCGCGCCCGGACTCCTCCTCCTCTTCTTCTTCCTCTTCCTCCTCTTCTTCCTCCTCCTCACCGAAGTAGCCCTCGCTGAAGGGCTCATCGGCCGACACGAAGTCGGTGGGCCCCTCGGGCGTCTCTGCCGGCGGGTCCTCGTCGGGCGGGTTCTCGTCGGGCGGATTCTCGTCGGGCGGATTCTCGTCCGGCGGGTTCTCGTCCGGCGGGTTCTCGTCGGGCGGATTCTCGTCCGGCGGGTCCTCGTCGGGCGGATTCTCGTCCGGCGGGTTCTGCGTGGTGGGATCAGGCGGGTTGTCGTTGCCGCCCCCGCACCCCTGTCCAAAGAGCAAGAGAAGCGCGGCCATCACGCTGGCCGGCCCCAACAGCACACGTCTGCAAGCAGCTCTCTTCGCCACGGACCACTCCTCCTCTACCTCGACCGAGGTATGGAACCTGCGTACACCCTGTGTTCAGCCGCGGTCTGCGCTCCCCGGGGCAGGGACGCCGGCGCGCTGGGTCGTCCGGCCGCGGGCCGAGAGCCCGGGCCGGCGCGGCGCAGCGCGCGATCGGCCTTGCCTCCCGGTTTTGGCCTTCGTGGACCGGGGAGTCGCATCGCGCAGAGTATCCAATGGCTGGAGGAATTGCTCAACGTGGAACGCGGCGAGGGGAAGGTGAGGACAGCGGCTGTCCACACGCCCCGAGGATGATGTCTGGACGGAGCGGGGGCCCGACGGCTCACAGGGGCGGCCCTCTGCCCACACCCCGTGCTCGTCCGTTCACGCGGGTCACCCGGGGCGTCGGGCAGGGACGTCGTTGCCGCGCGAGGCGTCACGCCGAGGGCCCTCCCCTCATCGTGGCGCCGGGGAGGAGCGGTGATGTCGAGCGCGAGAGGGGCCCGATGACCTGAGTCCACTTCGCCTGTGACGTCGTCCGTTGTCCCGTGGCCGCCATTCCGCGGGCCGCCGCGCGCGCTCAGGGCTCCTGGCCGCCGCCGTGTCGCCAGCGAGCGAGCGCGCGCGCTGCGCCGCCGGCGCGGGCTCTGTCGTCGAGGAGCGCCGCGGCGACCCGGTGCCCGGTGCGCTGGAGCTCCATGCCCGCATGGCGGGGTCCGGCGATCTTGACGACAACGTGACGCATGACACCGTGACACCGTGACAATTCCAGGGGGCCTTCGAAAGAGCCGCCGGAGCGCACGTTCTCCCGCGTCAACCAGGACATGCGCGGGCAAGACCAGGCAAAACGGGCACGATCGGGGATGACCGGGCAAGACCGGGCAAGACCGGGCAAGACCGGGCAAGACCGGGCAAGACCGACACGTGGACATGCGAAGGTCCGGGTCCAGGAAATTGTTCGTGGCCTTCGAGCTTGCTCGTTGACATTGCGGTTCGATTGCTGTCAATTGCACGATTGCCACGATGTCTTCTGCTCGCGATTCTTGACGATCGACGTCGCACGACGCCGATCGGCCAATCGTCTCCGGGCAGCGGACAGGGGCATCGGGGATAGATCCGTCTTGCGGACTGGTAAGGAGAATTCGAGATGAAGAAGATGATTGCGGCCGCGATCCTCGGCATTCCCGCGACGTTCGGCTTCGCCGGATGCAGCTCGTCCACCACGGCTCAAACAGGAGATTTCAACAGCGATCTTGGCGAGCAGACCGGGCGGGCGAAGCAGGCGCTCTCGGTGTGCGTGGACGTCCAGCGCGGGCTGCCCGGCAGCGCGGTGGAGGACACGTTCCTCGACGAGTCCTCGGCGGACAACCCGAGCGGCGCCAGCGGGACGCTGTATACTGGCCTGTCGAACGGCTACGAGAAGCGCTCGCTGCTCAAGTTCGGCCTCGACTTCATCCCGGCGGGCTCGATCATCGACTCGGCCACGCTGAAGCTCCACCAGAACTGGCGCGACGGCGAGAGCACGGTGCGCGTCCACCAGGTCACCGCGCCGTGGTCGGAGGATACCGCCACGTGGACGAGCTCCGCGAGCAGCTATGACGCCACCGTCGTGAGCACCATCGCGACCCAGAGCCAGGTCGCCGGCATTGTCACGGCCGACCTGACGGCGGTCGTTCAGGGCTGGACGGACGCCGGGAACAACCATGGTATCGCGCTCGAGGAGGATCTGGTCCTGAAGACGGAGTTCAAGAGCAGCGAGGAGGCGAACGCGGCCAGGCGCCCGATGCTGAGCGTCTGTTACACGGCGCCGACCTGCGATGACGGCATCCAGAACCAGGGGGAGGAAGGGGTCGACTGCGGCGGGCCCTGCGCCGCCTGCCCGCCGGTGGGCGTGATGATCACCCAGCCGGGCGAGGCCTACGGGCACCACGGCGCTTGCGGGGGCTGGAACGGGTGCGGCGACGCGGCCACCTGCGCGCAGTGGGCGTGCGAGGTCAACGGCTACGCCCAGCTCGTGTCGCACGGGGCGGACGCGCCGTGCACCGAGCTCGACAACTGCCACCTGTTCTACTCGCGCGGGGACATCCAGTGGAACTGGGGCAACTGGTGCGAGGTCAGCGGCGTCACCGACATCGTCTGCTCGAACTAGCCGGTCGCCGGGCCGGGCTCCCCGTGGGCGCCGGGCGCGCGTCGTCCGGCGCTCCGGGATCGGGGGCGTCGCGCGCGGCGATGCGGGGGACGCCGTGGCGGCTCGCGCGGTAGATCCGCGCCGCGCACGGCGCGGGCGCTCCGGCCGGACCGCGGCCACGCCGGAGCGTGGTTACCCCGGCAGGGGGGCGCTGTCCTGGTCAGCGCCCCCGTCGCCGGCGTCTCGTGATCCTGGCGGTGCTGGAGCGGGAGACGGGATTTGAACCCGCGACGTCAACCTTGGCAAGGTTGCACTCTACCACTGAGTTACTCCCGCAAACTCCGACCTTCGGGCGCGCGGCTCGACGTGGAGCCCACGCCGGACCGCCTTCGCCCGACGTGAGGGGGCTGCACTTAGCCGCCCCTTCGCGGACTGTCAAGCCCGTTCCGCACGGAGGCGCGCGGTCGCGCTGTTCGGTGGCGTGGCGCCCGCGCGCGCCGCCGCGGTTCTGCCGCCGGCCGACGGCGGTCGCCCGGTCGGGCCGTCGCGATGTCCGCCCGGCGAACCGCCCGCCTGCTCGGCGCGGACCGGCGAACCGCCCGGCTGCCCGGTGAGCCGCCGCGCCGCTCGCAGCGCGGCCGCCTGGCCTCAGGCGCGTCGCCGGGCGGGCTTCGCGGGCGGGCGCTGGTCGAGCTGCTTCACCAGGGTCCTCGGCGCCTTGAGGCGCCACGCTTGCTCGAGCCGCATGCGGCACTCGGGCGCGCGCAGCGCCCGGAGGCGCGCCAGCACGGCCGGATAGCCGCGGTAGTGGTCGGTGATGAAGTAGATGTCCGGCCGCGCCTCGATCAGGAATTCCTGCTCGTCGACGCTCTCGAGCAGGAAGACCACGGACTCGCCGTCTTCCTTGAGGCGCACGAACGCCTTACCGCGGACCTTGAGCGCGGGCGTTCGGAACCACACGTCCTCCACCACCTCGGGCAGCGCGAGGCCGAGCTTGCAGAGCTGCTCCCAGTTCATGGCCTGTCACGATCGCTCACGTCGACCCCTCTGCCTCTCCGCGGCGGGGAGGCCATCACCCACCCCCGACGGGGACGAGGATTGGAGCACGAGGGGGGGAGAAAGGAAACGGCCAGGGCGCTTCCGGCCAGGTCTCGCCCTGGCCCGGCGTGTTTCGTTGCGCGGATCGACCGGCCCGCTGCAAGATGCCCGGAAACGGGGCGCGCCGCGCCGGGCGGCGCCGCGTGGCCGGGCGCCATCGATTCCCAATCGATTCCCATCGGAGACCGCGACGGGCCATGACCGACGACACGACCATGATCGAGAACCCGATCCTCCGGGGCTTCCATCCGGATCCCTCCATCGTCCGGGTGGGGGAGGACTACTACATCGCGACATCCACCTTCGAGTGGTTCCCGGGCGTGCGGCTCCACCACAGCCGCGATCTCCGGCACTGGCGGCCCATCGGCCACGCCCTGGACCGTCGCTCCCAGCTCGACCTGGTCGGCAATCCGCGGTCGGGGGGCGTCTGGGCGCCTTGCCTCACCCACGCCGACGGCGTGTTCTACCTCGTTTATACCGACGTCAAGACCTGGGCCCGCGGCTTCGTCGACGCCCACAACTACCTCGTCACCGCGAGCCGCATCGAGGGGCCGTGGTCCGAGCCCGTGGCGCTCAACCGGGGCGGGTTCGACCCCTCGCTCTTCCACGACCACGACGGCCGGGCGTGGCTCGTGAACATGGTGTCGGACCACCGCCCCGGCCGCGATCCGTTCGCCGGCATCGTGCTGCAGGAGCTCGACAAGGAGCGGCGTCGGCTCGTCGGGGAGCGCCGCCTCATCTTCTCCGGCAGCGGCCTCGGCTGCACCGAGGGGCCGCACCTCTACCGGCGCGGGGAGCACTACTACCTCCTCGTCGCCGAGGGCGGCACCGCCTACGAGCACGCGGCGACGCTCGCGCGCTCCCGCCGCATCGAGGGGCCGTACGAGGTCGATCCGGACGGGCCCTTCCTGACCTCCCGGCACGACGCGGGCCTCGAGCTCCAGAAGGCCGGGCACGGCTGCCTCGTCGAGACCTCGACGGGCGAATGGTACCTGGCCCACCTCTGCGGGCGGCCGCTCCCGGGCGAGCGCCGCTGCATCCTCGGCCGCGAGACGGCGCTGCAGCGCGTGCGCTGGACCGACGGCGGCTGGCTCGCGCTCGACGGCGCGCCGGGCCCGCGCGCGCCTGCCGTCCGCGTGCAGGCGCCCCGGCTGCCCGCCCACCCGTTCGAGGAGCCCCCGGCGCGCGACACGTTCGATCGGGAGACGCTCGGCGTCGCGTACCAGGTGCTGCGCGACGTGCCCGACGAGCGCTGGCTCTCGCTGCGCGAGCGCCCCGGCTTCCTGCGCCTCCGCGGGCGCGAGTCGCCGCACTCGCTGCACCGGCAGAGCGTCGTCGGGCGCCGCGTGCAGTCGCTCCGCTGCCGCGTCGAGACCTGCCTCGAGTTCGAGCCGACCTCGTTCCAGCAGATGGCGGGGCTCATGTGCCTCTACGACGACGAGAATTTCTTCTATGCGCTGCTCAGCCACGACGAGCGCGTGGGGCGCTCGCTGGCGCTTCTCGGCAGCGAGCGCGGGAAGCTCACCTGGCTGACGGACGCCCCGCTCCCCGTCGCGGCGCCGCGGGTCCACCTCCGCTTCGAGCTCTCCGGCAAGGACCTCCGGTTCTCGTGCTCCGAGGACGGCGAGCGCTTCGACGCGCTCGGCCCGGTGCTGGACGCGTCGATCCTGTCGGACGAGCGCACGTCGGTCGGCATCGGCTTCACCGGGACGTTCGCGGCGCTGTGCGCCCACGACCTCACGGGCGCGTTCCTGCACGCCGATTTCGATCACCTCGATTACCAGGAGCTCCCGCCGGAGCGCTGAGCGCCCGGCGCCTCGGCCCCGGGTCGCCCGCGGCGCGGAGCGCGACGCGGGCGTGGCCCACGACCCCCTCGTCCCGCTCGCGCGTGACGCTCGCACGGCACGAATCTTCCTCGGTCGTACTCGGGGCGCCGCGGGAGGTGATTGCGCGACACGCGGCGCACCATGCCTTATCGGCGCGGGCGATCGGCCCTACGCTGCGCGTGCTGTCCAGGAGCAGAAGGGAGCAGCATGAAACCTCATGTCCTGATCGTCGACGGCAGCCTCACGATCCGCATGGATCTCCGCGGCCTGCTCCGCGGCGCCGGCTTCGTGGTGACGGCGTGCGAGACCCGGGCGCTCGCGCAGAAGGTGCTGCGATCGAAGCCCTTCTCCCTGGTGATCCTCGACGCCCTCCTGCCGGACGGCGACGGCATCGAGCTCCTCCGGGAGATCCGCGCCGGGGCCGAGCGCGTGCCCGTGATCGTCCTCTCCACCGAGGCCGAGGTGAGGCACCGGCTCCAGGCCCTGGGCGTGGGCGCGGACGAGCACGTCGAGAAGCCGTACGACGGGGGCGCGCTCGTCCTCCGGGCGACGGAGCTCGCGAGCCAGCACGGCGCGGCGCTGCGGTCCCCGGGCGGCGGTGCCTCCGCGGTGACGGGCAAGAGGATCCTGGTCGTGGACGACAGCCCCACGTACCGCGCCACGGTCGCGCAGCTCCTGAGGCAGGACGGCTGCGACGTCGTCCCGGCGCAATCCGGGGACGAGGCGCTGAGCCTGCTCGCGGTGGAGCGGGTCGACGGCGTGATCATCGACCTGCTGATGCCGGGCATGGGCGGCCTCGAGACCGCGCGGCGGATCAAGAGCGCTGACGCCCTGCGCCACATTCCCGTGGTCATCCTGGCCGGGCACGACGACGCCGACACCCGGGCGGAGGGCGTGCGCATCGGCGTGGACGACTTCGTGTTGAAGACGCCCGAGATCGCCATGCTGAGGACGCGGCTGCGCGGTCTGTTCCGGTCCAGGGCCGTCCAGGGCGCGGAGGGCGGAGCGCCCACGAGGGGCACGGGGAGCAGCAGCCCGCCGGACGGGGCGTCCGCGAGGCGCGCGGGGAGCAGCAACCCGCCGGACGGGGCGCCCGCGAGGCGCGCGGGGAGCAGCAGCCCGCCGGACGGGGCGCCCGCGAGGCGCGCGGGGAGCAGCAACCCGCCGGACGGGGCGCCCGCGAGGCGCGCGGGGAGCAGCAGCCCGCCGGACGGGGCGCCCGCGAGGCGCGCGGGGAGCAGCAGCCCGCCGGACGGGGCGTCGTCGAGGCGCGCGGGGAGCAGCAGCCCGGACGAGGTGCCGTCGAGCCAGCACGCCGGATCAGGCCCGGGGAGCGCGGCGCCGCCGGCGGGCTCGCTGTTCGACCAGGTGGTCGCCGCGAGCGGGCTCTCCAGCGTGAGCGGGCCGAGCACGATCGTCCGGGCGTGCCTGCGCGCCGGCATCGAGCCGCGGTCGATGTCGCCCGAGGACCTCCACCGCGCGTTGCCCGCGATCCACGAGACGCTGCGCCTGTTCCTGACCGAGGAGGACTCGAACCGCGGCATCGCGGCCATCAGCCAGCTCGCGCGGGCCGCGGCGCCCGCCGCGAGCTGAGCCGCCGCAACGTATCGTTACCATGTCGCTTGACATTTCCGTCCCCTTTGCGATGTCATCCTGAGGCCTGCGGGGTCGCGCTCCGGCATGTCGGGGCAGCCGACGAGCGCGAGCACGGCGCGAGCAAGCATCGTCTCATGAGGAGATGGACCATCGACGAGGACACCTTCGTCGATCGTACGCCCGTGCCCGTCACGCGCCGTGACGGGCGATGATCTCGCGGCGAGCTCGACGATCGATCAGGGGCACGGCGGGCAACCAGACGGGCCACGGACGAGGAGGGACTCTTGGCGAGGATTGCACGATGGGGGACGACGGCCCTTGGGCTCATGCTGATGACGGCGGCGTGCGGATCGGGTGAGACCGCCGACGCGGGGGCGCAAGGCACGCCGATCCGACGCGTCCCGGCGCCGGAGAATGAGTTCACTCCCGCGGAGCTCGAGGCGACGGTCGACAGGCTCGTCGCCGCGATCAACGGGAGCTCGCACCGGCCGATGCAGATGGCGGTCCTCCTGAGGAACGCCACCGGCTTCTGGGCGCCGGTCGTCGCGGCCGCGAACCGGGCCATGGGGGAGCTCGAGGCCACGGGGAGCGTGATCGGGCCCGTCGCGCCGTCGGAGGACGGCCCTGGATCGGACGAGCTTCAGAACCTGCAAATCCAGCAGGCGGTGGAGGACGGGGCGGAAGGGATCGGCCTCGCGCCCATCAGCGACATCCAGAGAACCGCCGTCGACGAGGCCGTCGCGAAGGGCGTCCACGTCGTGACGCTCGACGCCGACGTGGCGGCCTCGAAGCGCGCGATCTACGTCGGGACCCTCGACAGGTCCGCCGGCGCCAAGGCGGCGAGCACCCTGCTCGCGATGCTGCCCAAGCCGCCGGGGACGGTGATCCTCCACGGCAGCGTCAACACGGCCGGGAGCAGCGGGCTGGAGCGGACGCAGGGGGCTCAGCAGGCGTTCGAGGAGGCCGGCTACGAGGTCCTGGTGCGTCAATCCACCTGGGCCCCCACGGGCGAGACCGAGGACGTCGAATGGATGAAGACCCAGATCGGGATGGCGAATCCGCCCGTCGTGGGGTTGATCGGCCTGTTCAACATCTCGTATCGGTGCGCGATGGCCGCAGAGGCGGCGGGCAAGCCGGAGCTCCCCGTCGTGGCCTTCGACTTCGATCCGAAGACCGTCGACTACATGCGCGAGGGGCGCATCCAGGCCACGCACGTCCAGCGGCAGTACTACCAGGGCTATCTCGTGCCCTATATCCTCTATGCCATCAAGAACATCGGCCTCGACGCGACCAGGGAGATCCTCGCCCGCCAGATGGTCGATGGCAGCCGGGTCAACACGGGGGTCGATGTGGTCCCGGGGGGCAAGATCGACGCCTACAACGACTTCCTCGGCTCGATCGGCGCGAACCAGTAGCGCTACTTACTGCGGGAAGTTGCCCCGGATCAGCAGAAGAACCGCCAGGGCGCCAGGGCCGCCAAGAGGGGACGCGCCCTGGAAGGGAAATGCCGCGCGCGCGGGGCGGGCCGGCCTGGATTACGAGGGTAGAGCGCCTGTCGATGTCGACGGGGGCGCGGGGGTCGCGGATGCCGCCGCCGGCTGGCCCTGGGCCGGTCCTGCCTCGGCGGCCTTGCGGGCCTTCTCGCGCCGCGCCGCCACGCGCCGGCGCCGCTCGTAGGCGCTCGTGACCTCACGGACGATCTCGGGGTGGCGCCGGAAGACGTGCGCCGCGGTCTTCCGGATGGCGGCAATGCGGCCCGTCATGAGGTGAAGCATCTGGTTGCGGATCGTGGTCGCGGCGGCCGATGCGCCGCCTTCGGGGGCTGTTTCGATCGCGCGCCGTTGCAGATCGTCCGCGAGCTTTCTGGCCTCGGCGAGGAGGCGGACGTCGAACTCCTCATCTGCCTCGAGCAGGCGGTCCTTGAGCGACTCTGCGAGCCCCGCGTAGTCCCGGAGCGCCTGCGAGAGGGCGCTGGAGCGCTGGCCGTCCTGCGCGTGGAACTCCTTGATGCGCGTGAGCTGCGCGTCGGCGGGCTCATCGACGTCATCGTCGAGCAGGAACTCGAGCGCCGACTCGAGCTCGTCGACGACGAACCGGGCGCGCTCCCCGAGGTCGGTCACCGCGGGATCGATGATGAGGAGCAGTCGTGTCTGGGCCTCCTGCACGGCGCGGACGATGGAGAGCAGCTCCTCGCTGCTCGACGCGGGCAGGCGGCTCTTGACCCGCTTGAGGCCCGGGCGCTCACCGTCGGGCTCCCAGTACTTCGTCACGAACGCCGCGGCGGCGACCGCCTCGCGCACGGCGACGTCGTACGGCACCTTCAGCGGGTTGTCGGTCCTCCCCGTCCCGGCGGCGGCCTTGACCCAGCGAGCGTAGTCCTTTCCCTGCTTTGCCATGGCGATTGCTTGTTCCCTCCTCCTGCGTCCCGCGCCTTTCCCGGCGCGGCGCGAAGCGGCAAGGATGAGAGCGCTCGCCGGGGTGTCCAGCGCGAAAACGTGCTGGTCTGGATGCGAGAGGGGGAAACCCGGGGGGACGAGATCGCGCTACGGCGTGCTGAGCGCGGGGGCGCGCGTCCGGATGGCGGGGAGGAGTGTCCGGACGGCCGGCGGGGTGTCCGGATGGCGGGGGGGAGTGTCCGGATGGCCGGCGGGGTGTCCGGATGGTGAACGTGGACGTGAACGTGGACGTCTCATCATCCGTCACATCTCGCTCAAGTCCTCGAAATGATTGGACTTTGCCCTCTGGGCAAATGCGAGGGATTTCGCGAGGTTAGGCGAGATGTGATGGACGCTCAGACGTCCACGTCCACGTCCACGTCCACGTCTCATCATCCGTCACGTCTCGCTCAAGTCCTCGAAATGATTGGACTTTGCCCTTGGGCTAAATGCGAGTAATTTCGCGAGGTTAGGCGAGATGTGATGGATGCTCAGACGTCCACGTCCACGTCTCATCATCCGTCACGTCTCGCTCAAGTCCTCGAAATGATTGGACTTTGCCCCGAGGGCAAATGCGAGGGATTTCGCGAAGTTAGGCGGGATGTGATGGACGCTCAGACGTCCACGTCCACATTGGTGGTTGGTGGCCGCGGGGGGATTCGGGCTTCAGGTTCGCCCGAATCCCCCCCCTCGCTACAGCTCCACGCTCACGTTCTCCAGCCGAGCCCTCTCGATCGCAAACGTCGCCCGCGTGGTCGCCTCGATGCTCGCCCAGGGGATCGGGCTCGACCCCCCGGTGTTGCACGCCCTCACGAACGCCGCGAGCTGCGCCGCATGCCCCTTGTCCGCCCGCAGGGCGCGCGTCGTGCGCGTCTTTCCGCGCTCGGTCAGCGACAGCGCCCGCCAGTCGTTGAGCCGCGCGATCTTGCCCTCGCAGAACACCTCGTAGCTCTCCTTGGGCACGCTCGGATCGCCCATCGCCGTGTAGATCAGCGTCCCCACGCTGCCGTCCGCGAACGTCAGCGTCGCGATGACGTTGTCGTCGCGGCGGTACGCCCCCTCGGCGCCGAGGCCGTGCGCGCTCACCCGGACCGGCGAGGAGCCCGCCCAGTACGACATCAGGTCGACGAAATGGCAGCCCTCGCCCACGATGCGCCCCCCGCTCTCGGCCGCGTCCGCCAGCCAGCTCGTGTCGGCCACGCGCCCCGCGTTGATCCGCGCGACCATCACGAGCCCCGCGCGCCGCCCGGAGAACGCGTCCCTCACCGCCACCGCGAACGGCGCGAACCGGCGATTGAACCCGACCTGCAAGCGACCCCTCGCCCCGGCCACCGCCTCCGCGAGCGTCGCGAGCTGCGCCTCGTCGATCGCCGCGGGCTTCTCCAGGAACACGTCGCGGCCCGCGGCGAGCGCCTTCGCCGCCTGCGCCGCGTGGCTCGAGTGCCGCGTCGCGATCATCACCGCGTCGACCGCCGGAAGCGCGAGCGCCGCGTCGATGTCGCTCAGCACGTGCTCGGCCCCGAACCGGTCCGCCGCGTGCCGCGCCGAGAGCCCGCGCCCCGACACCGTCGCCACGAGCTTCGCGCCCGGGATCTTCGCGAGCGCCGGCAAGAGCACGCCCGACGCGAACGCGCCCGTCCCCACCATCGCGACCCCCAGCGTGGACCGGTCGCGCCGGACGTGCTCCGACCTGACCTCCGCCGCCGCCGCCGGGCGCGCTGCGCGCTCCGGATAGGTGAGCAGCACGCCGAGGTGCGGCTCCGGCCGCTCGCCGGTCACCACCGCGTACGCGTCGAGCGCGTCCTCGAACGGGAAGCGGTGCGTCACCAGGCTCAGGACGTCGAGCCGCTTCGTCTCGATCGCGCGCAGCACCGCCTCGAAGTTGCGGCGCTCCGTCCAGCGCACGTAGCCGATCGGGTAGTCGTGCCCGCGCTCCTCGTACGCGGGATCGTGGCGCCCCGGGCCGTAGCTGCGCGAGACGACGAGCTCGAGCTCCTTGTCGTAGTAGGTCTTGCGCGGCACCTCGATCGGCATCACCCCGACCGCCACCACGCGGGCCCTGTCGCGCGCGACCTCGCCCGCGGTGACCAGCGGCTCGTTCGTCGGCGACGAGGCCGTGACCACCACCGCGTCCGCGCCGATCCCGCCCGTGAACGCGCGCACGACCTCGACCGGATCGTCGCTCGAGGGCACCACGCCGGCGACCGCCCCGCGCGCCTTCGCCCGCTCGACCTTGGCCGGGTCGAGATCGACGCCGATGACGTCGCAGCCGTGCGCCGCGAGCAGCTGCACCGTGATCTGCCCGAGCAGCCCGAGGCCGATCACCACCACGCTCGCCCCGAGCGTCGGGCGCGCGAGCCGCACGCCGTGCAGCGCGATCGCGCCCACGGTCACGAACGAGGCCTCCTCGTCCGTCACCCCGTCGGGCACCCGCACCACGAGGTTCAGCGGCACCGCGTTGACCTCCGCGTGGTTCGCGAAGCCCGCGCCCGCGCACGCGACCCGATCGCCGCGCGCGAAGCCCGGCGCCCCGGCGCCCACCTCCGCGACGCGGCCCGCGAGCGAGTAGCCGAGCGGGATCGGGTTGTCGAGCTTGGTCCGGACCGCGTCGAACGCCGAGAGCACGCCCTCGCGCTTCGCCTTGTCGAGCACCTTGGCGACCAGGTCCGGCCGGTCCTTGGCCTTCACGAGCAGGTTCTTGCGGGCCATGTCGACGATGGCGCGCTCCGTGCCCGCCGAGATCAACGAGACCGTGGTGTCCACCAGGACGCCGCCGGCGGGCGCCCGCGGCGTCGCCGTGTCCACCAGCGCGAGCTTCCCCGTCCGATAACTCTGAGATACCTGACGCATGCCGATTCTCCTCGGACCTACCAGTCCAAAACCCAGCGGAGCACGCCGCCTCGAGGGATCTCCCGCGCGAGCACGACCGCCGGGAGCGGGTCGCCGTGCCGCGGGTACCAGCGCCCGGGGCTCGGCGGCGCGGGGGCGCCGTCCGCCGTGACGCGGACGCGCGCCGCGGCGCCGGCGTCGAGCCGGAGCCGCGAGACCGCGCGGCGGAACGGCCCGGTCACCGTGTCGGTGATCTCGAGCCGGCGGGGCCGGAGCTCGACGCGCCGGCGGTGCGCCGGGCCGCCGGGCATCCAGGCGTAGCCGTCGTGCGACGCCTCCGCGCGCGCCCCGCCCGCGTCCGCGCCGAGCGCGAGCAGCCGCGCCCGCGCCCGGCGGCCCACGCGGAAGCCGCCCCACACCTCGCACGAGTCCGTGTCGTCGATCTCCACGGTGCTGTGCGCGCGCGTCGCGCGCGTCGCCGCGCGGGCCGCGGGCTCGCCGTAACTCTCGACGCCGTAGTCGACCACGGTGCGGACGCCGTCGATCCAGAGCTCGAAGCCGAGGGCGTCGGCGTGCGCATGGCCGGGCTGGTAGGGCGCGCCGTCCGGCCCCGCGTCGAACGCGAGCCACGCGCCGGGCACCGAGAGCAGCGCCCAGCCCGTCGGGTCGAGCAGCGCGGCGCCGGGCTCGGCCGCCGCGGCCGGCGCGCCGCGGTGGACCGGGAGGCCGCACGCCTCGCCCAGCGAGAGCACGTCGTCGAGCGCGGGCGCGGCGTCGAGCGCGGCGTCGTTGAAGAGGGGGTAGGCGCCGTCCGGCGCGCGCACCGCCGAGGCCCACGCGAGCGCCGCCCGGGCCGTCTCTCGCCACAGCGCGGGCGCGCCCCGCCCGGAGGCGTCCGCGAGCTCGATCGCCTCGAGCAGCCCCGCGAGCAGCCAGAGGTGGTAGCTGGCCGAGCCCTCGAAGTGCCCGCCGTCGGCGAGGAACTGCTCCGGGAGCTGCCACGCGAGCAGCGCAGAGCCGGCGCGCCACCAGGCGTCCGCCTCGAGGCCCTTGGCCACGGCGCCGCCGCACGCGAGCCCGAGGCCGTTCTCGAGCAGGTGGTTGCCGAGCAGGTGGAGCTCCGGGTGGACGAGGATCGCGCGGCAGGCGCGCGCGAGCTCGCCGCCCGCGCCGCGCGCGCCGAGGCGCGCCGCGAGGGCGAGCTGCCGCGCGCGCACGGACGAGGGGTAGGGGGCCAGCGCGACGCCCGACGCGGCCAGCAGGGCGCGCGAGAGGGGCGCCGCCTCGCCGAGCGCCTCGAAGCCGTACGCGGCCTCGTAGGCGCGCAGCATCGAGCCGGGCGGGAGCCGCGCGAGGCGCGCGCTGGCCCGCTCCCGGTCGCGCGCGGCGAAGGCGCGGAGGCGCGGGTCGGCCGGCGGGAAGGCCGCGCGGATCGCCGGCGCGCCGGCGCACGGGACGCGGCGCACGACGCGCGTGAGCGCCGCGCTGGCCGGGCGCGCGAGCACCTGGAGGGGGTGGAGCGACCGCACGGTCCGCGCGAGGCGCGCGGCGCGATCCGGGAGGCTCATCGGCGAGCGCACGCCGCCCCCTCGCCCTGCGACGCGGCGCGCTGAGCGCGCGCCGCCCCCTCGCCCTGTGACGCGGTTCGGTTCATCCCGGAGCGCCTCCGTGCCGTGCTCACCCGGCGCCGGCCGCGCCGGGCAGCTCGATCCCCCGGTCGCGGCCGGCGTCGCGCGCGGCGCGCGCCAGGATCGCCGCGAACCGCGGCCAGATGGTCTCGATCGCATGGTGCTGCTCGACGTGCGCCCGGCACGCGTCGCCCATCGCGCGCGCGAGCGCCGGGTCCTCGAGCAGGGTGGAGAGCGCGTCGGCCATGGCGTCGGTGTCGCCCACGGCGGTGAGGAAGCCCGTGCGGCCCGGCGTCACGACGTCCGGGATCGCGCCGACGCGCGTGGCCACCACCGGCAGCGCCGCGCTCATCGCCTCGAGCATCGCGTTCGGCAGGCCCTCCATGTGGCTCGGCAGGAAGAACACGTCCGCCTGGAGGAGGTGATCGAAGACCTCGGCCTTCGAGACCCACCCCGTGAAGCGCGCGCTCGCCGCGAGGCCCTTCTGCGCCGCCGCGGCGCGGAGCTCGTGCTCGTCGCGGCCGCCGCCGACGAACGTGAGCGTCGCGTCCGGCACGCGCCGGACGACCTTCTCGAAGGCGTCGAGCGCGTCGAACGCGCCCTTCGGGCGGAAGAGCCAGCCGAGGTACACGACGCGCTTGCCCGGCGCCCCCCGCTCGGCGAGCCGCTCGCGCGGGAGCAGCGGGATGCCGTTCATGATCTCGACGACCTTGCCGCGCCCCTCCGGGAACGCCTCGAAGTAGGCCTTCCAGAACGGCCCCTGCGCCACGACGCCGTGGCTGCGCTCGAGCACGCGCGCCACCCACCACCGCATGAAGCGGCTGCGCTCGCAGTCCTCCGCGATCGCGCCGGAGCCGAACCGGATGACCACGCCGCGCCCGCACGCGCTCGCGACGATGCCCATGAGCCCCTTCTCCACGGCGCCCAGGCCGTTCGCCGAGAAGATCAGCGCGACGTCCGCGGAGGGCAGGAGCGCGCCGAAGGTCACGAGCCGGCGCGCCGCGCCGAGGACGCGCTCCGCGAGCGACGGCGGCGGCGACGAGGGCACCGTGGTCGACAGCGGGATGATGTCCACGACCTCGGGGAGCGGGCTGCTCATCAGCGAGGTGGCCGCGGCGAGCTGCCCCCCCGTGTCGCCGTTGGCGAGCGGCTTCAGGCCGGACACGAAGAGAACGCGAAGTTTCCTGGTCATCGGAAGGTCCGCGGCGCGCCGCCCTGCATGGGGCGCGCCTGGCGGCGCGGCACTCTAGCCGCGCACCGGCGGGTCGCAAGCGGGTCCAGCGCTGGTCCCAGCCGAGGCGGGCCCGGGCTCCTCCGCGCCCACGAGCACGTCGATCGCATCGCCCTGCTCCCGGCGCAGACGAGGGGCCGCGGAGCTCGCGTCGATCGCGGGGCGGGGGGCGCGGCGGGATCAGGGGTTGTATCGGTGCCCGCTTCGGTAGCTCGCGATCGCGAGCTCCACCGGGCGGAACAGCGGCCGGGGCAGCGCGTCGAGCGGGTACCAGGCCCAGCCGCCGATCTTGTGGGGCTCGCGCTCCTCGGGCTCGCCCTCGAACTCCTCGGCGAGGAGCTGGACGTCCACGTAGTGCTTCCCGTAGGCGAGGATGTTGCTCAGGCACAGGAAGGAGAGCCTCTCGACGACGAGGCCGCTCTCCTCGCGCACCTCGCGGATCGCGCAGGCCTCGAACGACTCGCCGAGCTCGAGGTGCCCGCCGCACCAGGAGTACGTGCCGTCGCCGTGGCTGCCGCGCCGCCGCGCGAGCAGCACGCGCCCGTCGCGCACCAGCATGACGCCCACGCCCACCTGCGGCCGCTCCGCGGCGCCCGTCCCGTCCATCGCCTCCGCTCCCACAGCGCACCTCCACGGATCGCGACCGCGGCCGTGCCCGTGGCCGGTCCCCATAGCACCGTCCGGATTGACTTTTCAGTGAACGCGCGTACCGTGCCCGGCCGATGGATGCTGCCCTGCCCTGGGAAGTGAACCCCGCGCTCCACGAGAGCCGGCTTGTTCTTCTGGCGCAGACCGCGGTCAACGTCCGCAACAAGGCGTTCAGCGAGGCGAACCGCGAGGAGGGCGACACGAGCTGGGGGATCGGGTGCAAGGCGCACGAGCGGCTCGGCCATTCCCTCTGCCGGCTCGCGGAGAGCGGCAAGCACCCCTGGCTCACCGTGCACCGGGACGGGCTCTATCTGATGCCGCTCATCGAGGGCGTCGCGGTGCGCGTGTACCGCGGCCCGGCCGACAAGCCGTCGCAGCGCCACCTCGAGGCGGCCCGCAGCGAGCATCACCGGCGGCACGAGCCGCGCCAGATGGCGTTCTCGTTCATGGGGGAGAGCGCCGAGCCGGACGGCCCGTGGTTCTGGATGATGGCGATCGAGACCGACGTCGAGGGGAGGGCGCTGCGCGCCGTGTTCTTCCAGGCCAACGAGGCGGGCGGGACCCGGAACGCGTGGGAGGCCCCGGTCGAGGGCATCTCGTCCGCGCCGTCGCCCGCGCCGTCTGCGCCCTCGCCCCCGGAGAAGCCGGCCCGTCCGGCGCGCCCGCGCGCGGCCGCCTCGGCGAAGGACGCGCTCCTCTCGCGCGACGGGCGGCCGCTGTTCCAGGCGCAGACGATGTCGCTCCCGCTCGTGTCGCAGCCGAGCTGACCGTCGCGGGCGCCGGGAGAGAGCGAATGGCTCCCTCCCCCAGAGTGGCGTGAGAGGGAGGCGCTCGATGCTCACGATCCGCCCTCTCCCGCGCGCTGGCGATCCTCGAGATACGCTATCTCCCGCCCGTCACACCGGAATCCCCATGTCCCGCCGGAGCGCGTCGAACTCCTCCGTGAATCGACCATTGCTTCCGCGGAGCAGCAGCGGCGGCTCGTCGCGCGCCACCCCCTCGCCCGCGCGGCCGCGGCGCAGCGCATAGACCGAGAACAGCGCGGCCTTGCTCACCTTCGGGACGACATCGCGCCACGCCGCGAGCGCGAGCCCCGCGGCCTTCGCCGCCGCCTCGACCCGCGCCCGCTGCCGCGCCGCCGCGCACGCCACGAACGGCGCGTCGGGCGCGAGCAGCCGCGCCGCCGCGAGGCAGTACGCCTCCACGCCGCCGCGGTGCTCGAAGCGGCACGGGCCGCACTGGACCCTCCCGGACTCGATGCCTGTCCCGACCGGCAGGTACGGCGGCGTCCCGGTCACGAGGTCCGCGGGGCCGAGCCCCTCGAGCGCCGCCGGGTCGCGCAGGTCCGCCCACCGCACCTCGCACCGCCCGTCGAGCCCGTTCCACCCGACCGAGCGCCGCGCCATCGCCGAGCTCACCTCCTGCGCCTCCACGCCCGCGCAGCGCGCCTCCGGGAAGCGCCACGCGGTGAACAGGAGCACCGTGCCGATGCCGCACCCGAGATCCACGGCGCGGCGCGGGGGCGCGTGCTTCACCTGCTCCGCCGCGAACCACGCGGTCACGAGGTCGTCCGCCGACCAGCGGTGCCCGTCGCGCCGCTGCAGGATGCGGAAATCGCCCGAGAGATAGCAGAGGTCCTCGCCCGGGCCGGGCCAGACCTCCGGCCGGTCCGGCGTCACGGGCCGCGGCCCGGGGGCGACCCACCCGGGCGGCCGGCGCGCGGGCCGGACGATCCCGCCGGCAGGCGCGATGAAAGGCTGGGCGTCAGGGGGAGCGGTCATCGGTCTCCAGGGGCCACGCCGCGGAGGCCTCGGAGCCATCGCACCTGGCGTCGCGGAGCTCGGGATCGTCGCAGAAGAGGCACTCCGTCAACTGGCAGTTCACCGGCGGACAGGACTCAGGACAGGGGATGTCGTCCGGGTTGGACGGGTCGTGAGGCTCGTTCGGATCGCAGTCGATGATCTGCCAGGTAATCGCGCTCATGTCCTTCGGGTCCTCGGGACACACGCACCCGCCGGCCCTCTGATTGAAGGCGTGCGTCGCCATCATGGTGATGGTGTGGCACCGGTCCGTCGCGGTCTCCACGGCGTCCGGGAGGTTCATCTGGCTCAGGAGCCAGCGGAGCAGGACGGGGCGCGGCCCTCCGGCGATGGTCCCCGGCTCGATCCACCCCGGGGTCGTGTTCCTGAGGTACGGGCTGTTCCACGGCGTCCTCTTCCCGTAGTCGATGTAGAGGGCGACCTGCACGGGATCGCCGTTGTCCTCGGACAGCACGGTCGCCTCGAATTCCTTGAGCGTGTCCTGCTCCGTGATGTGGATGGGCAGGAAGACGGGAGGGAACGTCGGCGTGAGCACCGGCGCCGTCCGCGCGGGCTCCTTGTACTCCGGCGGCTCGATGACGAGGCAGCCGACCGCGGAGGTGGCGAGCGCCGCCGCCGCGAGCGAGCGCGCGAGCGCGGTCAGGGCGCGCGGGCGCGAGGGGAGGGCGGCGGCGCGGAGGCGGGGAGGGCAGGGCGGAGCGGGCATGATCGGTGGGGTGCGCGCCTCCGGCGTGGCGCCGCGCTGGATACGGCGCCGCGCCGGACGCAGGGACTGTATCCGTTCGGGCGCGGCGCGGCACACCGAACCGCATCCCCGCCGGCCCGGGCGATGTCAGCGGCCCGGGGCCGCGGGCGCGCTCCCCAGCGCGTAGACGACCTTCACCTGCGTGCTGAACGAGACCTCGCCCGGAGCGAGCGGGGTGCCCGCGCCGCGGTCGTACATGGCCGCCTTCGCGGCGAAGACCGGGCCGCCGCCGTCGATGATCTCGCTGATCGCGACCACGGGGCCGAGCGGGACGCCCTGGAGCCGGGCGAGCGCCTCGGCCCGCGCGCGCGCGTCCGCGATCGCCTTCTCCCGCGCCTGCGCCTCGAGCGGGTCGGTGTTGTCGAGGCCGAACGAGACGCCCCAGACGTTGTTCGCGCCGGCGGCCACGGCCGCGTCGAGCACCGCCCCGACCTGCGCGAGGTTGCGGATGGTGGCCGTCACCGTGTTGCTCACCCGGTACACGTACCTCGGCGGAGCCGGCTGGGCCGGCGCCAGATCAGGGGGCGCCGGAGGCGGCGCCGCCGGCTTCTGCGCGGGCGCCGCCTTCGGTCCGCGCCCGGCGGGCGGCGCGGCCGGCGCGGCCGGGGCCGCGCGAGGCATCGGGGGCGGCACGTCCGGCTGGCGCTCGAGCTGGATGGAGTAGTTGCTGGTCTGGATGTCCTTGTCGGCGAGCCCAGCCTTCCTGAGCGCCCCGAGGATGTCGGTCATGCGCGCCGCGGCCGTCTGCGTGGCCTCGGCGACCGTGGGCGCCAGCACCTCGATGCCGAGCTGGGCGCGGGCGATGTCCGGCTTCGCGCTGACCTCGCCCTGACCCACGACCGTGATGGTGCGCGCCTCGGGGGCCGCGGCCTGGGGCGGCGTCGCCTGGGCCGCGCAGGCGGCGAGCAGGGGCGCGGTCGTCAGCAGGAGGCCGGCCAGGGTCAGCCGGCGCCACAGAGATGTCGGGATGGTCATGCCCGAGCAACGCGCGACGCCGGCGCCGGCTTACAGCGCACCCCGCGCGGCTCCGCCCGCGCACCTCGGCCCGCGCACCTCGGCCCGCGCGCCCCAGCTCGCGCGCCCCGGCCTGCGCGCTCTGCGCCAGCGCGGACGGCCGCGGACGGCAGCGCTCCAGGAACGCGCAGCGCGGTCCGCGGCGAGGCCGTGGCTCCGCCGCGGCAAGCTGTCCCGCGGCGTGTCCGGTGCGCTATGGTCGTTCACGTGCTCACACTACCCAGCGACGAGGAGATCCTCGGAGGTCTGCAGGGAGCGACGATCATCAGCGACCTGTCGTCCGACATCGGCTACCGGATCGTGTCGCTCGCCGGGGCCGGGGCGATGTTCATCTCGCACTACGCGCTCCGCACCGCGCCCGAGGGCGAGACCCCCGTCGTCGTCAAGATCCTCCGGCCGTCGCTCTTCCGGCAGCTCGGCCCGTCGGCGGCCGTGATCGTCAAGAAGGAGGCCGTGTCCCTCGGCCGCCTCAACGAGCAGGTCCCCCCGACGCCCTTCGTGGTCCGGCTCATCGACACCGGCACGTTCGCGGTGCGCCGCGGCACCAAGACGCTCGATCTGCCGTGGATCACGATCGAGTACGTTCACGGCGGCGTCCAGGGCGTGACGCTCCGCCAGCGGGTGCAGGGGACCATCCAGTCCACGGGGTTCGCCTTCGATCCGGCGCGGGCGACGCGCGCGATCGAGTGCATCTCGAGCGGGCTGTCGGCGGTGCACGAGGTGGGCGTCATCCACCGCCAGCTCACGCCGGAGAGCATCCTGTGCTGCGGCTCCGGCGACGAGGAGCTGTTCAAGATCAGCGACTTCGGCATGGCGCGGCCGCGGGGCATCCGGGAGACGATCATGGCCGGCGTCGTCGGCGGCTCGGGGGTCGTGCCGCCGGAGATGCTCTCCGCCGATCCGGGCACGATCGGCCCGTGGACCGACATCTTCAACCTCGCGTCGGTCATCTTCTTCCTGCTCACGGGCGAGGAGTACATCGTCGCGGAGTCGCAGGCGCAGGCGCTCATGGTCGCGATGGCGCGCACGCGCCGGAGCATCCTCGAGACGCGGTGGCTCCACCCCGCGCTGCGCGCGAACGACCAGGCGTGCAAGTCGATCGACTTCGCGCTGCGCTGGGCGTCGGCGGGCGAGGCGCAGGAGCGCCTCCAGGAGGCCGTGGCCGTGGCCGCCATGCTCTCGCCCTACCTCCGCCCCGCCTCGCCGATCTCCGCGCTGGAGCGGCGGATCGTGGCGAGCGCGGGCGAGCAGCGCGTCCGGTCCCAGGACGAGATCGGCCCCATGACGATCCCGTCCACGCTCGTGAAGGCGCCGGCGCCGCCCAGGGGAGATCTCGGCCAGACGCTGCTCTCGAAGCGCTCGTCCAGCGCCGTCCGCCCGAGCCCGGACCGGGCGAGCCCGGATCGCGCGATCGAGGCCGAGGTCATCAGCGCGAGGCCGCGCGCCCTGAAGGAGGCGCCGCAGCGGGTGTCCGTGGTCGAGCGCTGGACGTGGAGCGTACTGCACAACCCGAGCCTCGAGGCGGTCCTCCGGAGCGTGGCCTGGGACGGCTACGGCCGGTGCCTCGCGGCCGCGACGGGCGGGCTGCTCTTCTGGAACGGGACGAGCTGGAGCGAGGCGTCGTCCGGCGGCCTCCCGAGCCCTCAGGGCGTGCGCTTCGTGCACCGGATCGGGCCCGGCCGCTGGCTGCTCGGCGGCGACGCCTCGACGCTCGCCGTGTACACGACGGGCGGCGTCACCGGCGTCTTCCAGCTCCCGGGCGAGCCGCAGTCGCACGTCGCGCTCAGCGGCGATCTCGACGACATGGGCATCCTCGTCTCGACGACGCCGAGCGATCCGCGGCCGCTCTTGCACGCGTTCATCGCGAAGCGATGGCTGCGGCCGATGCCGGCCGACGGCGTCGCGTTCCTCGCGGCGGTCGCGCGGGTCGAGGACGAGCGGTGGCTGGTCGTCGGCCGGTCGACCACGGGCGAGGGGCTGGTGGCGCTCTACGCCCCGCTCGACTGGCACCTGGAGCGCATCCCCGCGCCGCCCGCGCGGGCGTTCGTGGCGTGCGCCGGGCGGCCGGACCTCGGCGTGGGCATCGCGGTGGGCGCGGAGGGGAGCGTCGTCTGGCGGTACGGGCAGAGCGTCTTCGCGGAGACGATCGAGCCGCGGCGCGCGCTCTCGGCGGCGACGATCGACGCGGAGGGCCGCGCCTGGGCGGGCAGCGCGGGGCGCATCTGGGTGCGGCGCGGCGGCATCCCGCCGATGGCGGGCACGTGGGAGTGCGTCTGGGAGAACGACGCCTGGGTCGGCCCGGTCGTGTCGCTGTTCGTCGACTCGGAGGTCGTCGTCGCCATCACGGCCGACGGGGGCATCATCGAGGGGCGCCTCGCGGGCTGAGGATCCCGGCCTCCCGCCCCGCCGGCCGAGGGGGTGCGTCCTCGGTCCGTTTCCTGCTTGCCTGCACGCCACCCCCATCCACGCCGCCGCTTCGTGAGCTCGGCTGCGCCTGCGGCGCGTCCCGCCGGCGCGGGGCGGCGCAGAGGAGCATTCACGATGGAGTACCGGAAACTCTGGATCGCGCTCGCGGTGGTGGTGCTGGGATCCTTCGCCGTGCTCAGCGGCGTGGGGCTCCGGGCCGTGAGCGCCGGGCCTCCGATCCCCGCGCGCGTGGTCAGCGCCGACGGCCGGACGCTGTTCGACGGCGAGACGATCCTGGACGGCCAGAACGTGTGGCAATCGATTGGCGGCCAGGAGATCGGGTCGATCTGGGGGCACGGCGCCTACGTCGCGCCGGACTGGACCGCCGACTGGCTCCATCGCGAGGCGGTCTTCGTCCTCGACCGGTGGGCGCGGGAGGAGGGCGCCCCGGCGTTCGCGGCGCTCGACGCCGAGCGGCAGGCGGCGCTGCGGGCCCGGCTCGAGGACCGGATGCGCCGGAACACCTACGACGCCGCGCAGGGCACGATCACCGTCGATCCCGCGCGCGCCGCGGCGTTCGACGCCCTGGCCGCGCACTACGCGAGCGTCTTCGGGGAGGGGCGCGACGAGTACGCCATCCCGCGGGGCGCGCTCGTCGACCCCGACAGGCAGCGGGCGATGGCGGCCTTCTTCTGGTGGACCGCCTGGGCCTCCGCGACGGAGCGCCCCGGCGAGGACGTCTCGTACACGCAGAACTGGCCGCACGAGCCGCTCGTCGGCAACCGGCCGACCGGCGAGGCGGTGGTCTGGAGCGTGGTGAGCTTCGTCCTGCTCCTCGCCGCCGTCGGCGGCATGGTGTGGTATTTCGCCGCACGTGAGCGCGAGCCTGAGCCCGCGCGCCCACCCGGCAAGG
Source organism: Sorangium sp. So ce1036 (assembly GCF_051369805.1). Lineage (NCBI taxonomy): Bacteria > Pseudomonadati > Myxococcota > Polyangiales > Polyangiaceae > Sorangium > Sorangium sp. So ce1036. Next base: position 7,150,709 of record NZ_JBBMOX010000001.1, on the reverse strand, counting down.
ATCCGCTCCTCGGCCTGCGCCCGACGCCCTCGCAGCGGGCGACGGTCCCCTACTTCTTCGTGGTCGCGGCGCTCTGGGTCGTCCAGGTCGCGCTCGGCGCGGTCACGGCGCACTACGGGGTCGAGGGGTCCGGCTTCTACGGCATCCCGCTGGATCGCTGGCTGCCGTACTCCGTGACGCGGACGTGGCACGTGCAGCTCGGCATCTTCTGGATCGCGACGTCGTGGCTCGCCACGGGGCTCTATGTCGCGCCGGCGGTGGGCGGCGTCGAGCCGAGGGGGCAGCGGCTCGGCGTCCTGCTCCTGTTCGGCGCGCTGGTCGTCGTGGTCGTGGGATCGCTCGCGGGCGAGTGGCTGGGCATCCACCAGCGGCTCGGCGACGCGTGGTTCTGGTTCGGCGCGCAGGGGTACGAGTACGTCGATCTCGGCCGCTTCTGGCAGATCCTGCTCTTCGGCGGGCTCGTGTTCTGGTTCTGGCTCATGATGCGCGCCCTCCGACCGGCGCTCGCCCGCCGCGACGAGAGCCGCCCGCTGCTCCTCCTGTTCGTCCTCGCGAGCCTCGCCATCCCGCTCTTCTACGCCGCCGGCCTGCTGTACGGACAGCGGAGCCCGCTGGTCACGGCCGAGTACTGGCGGTGGTGGGTCGTCCACCTCTGGGTCGAGGGGTTCTTCGAGGTGTTCGCCACGGTCGTGATCGCGTTCCTCTTCGCCCGCCTCCAGCTCATCGGCCTGCGGCCGGCGACGTACGCCGTGCTGTTCTCCACCGTGGTGTTCCTGTCCGGCGGCATCATCGGCACCTTCCACCACCTCTACTTCACGGGGGTCCCGAGCTCGGTGCTCGCGCTCGGCGCGGTGTTCAGCGCCCTCGAGGTCGTGCCGCTCGTGCTCATCGGCTTCGAGGCCTGGGGGAACCTCCGTATCGCGCGCGGGAGCGAGCTGACCGCCTGGATCGGCGCCTACAAGTGGCCGATCTACTTCTTCGTGGCGGTGGCGTTCTGGAACTTCGTGGGCGCGGGGCTGTTCGGGTTCTTCATCAACCCGCCGATCGCGCTCTATTACATGCAGGGGCTCAACACGACGCCTGTCCACGGCCACACGGCGCTCTTCGGCGTCTACGGGATGCTGGGCCTCGGGCTGACGCTCTTCTGCCTGCGCGCGCTCAAGCCCGGGCTCGCCTGGAAGGAGCGCGCGCTCTCCGCCGCGTTCTGGCTGATCAACGGCGGGCTCCTCCTCATGGTGCTCCTGAGCCTGCTGCCCATCGGCCTGCTCCAGGCGTGGGCCGCGGTCGAGCACGGCACCTGGTACGCGCGCTCGGCGGAGTTCCTGCAGACCGGGCTGATGGACCGGCTGCGGTGGCTGCGCGTGATCGGGGACACGCTGTTCGCGATCGGCGCGCTCCTGCTCGGCTGGTTCGTCCTCGGCCTCTGGACCGGCCGGTCGTTCGATCGGGCGGGGGGGCGCGTGGAGGAGGGAGAGTCCGGGATCCACCCCGCCCCCACGTCGCGCGGGCCGGCCGCGGAGTGACCCGTCAGCCGCGCGCGTCCCGCGGCGCGCGGTACCTCGCCACGACCACCGTGATGTCGTCGTCGGGGCTCGTCGACCAGCTCTCGACGTCCCGGAGGATCCGGTCGCGGATGACGTCGACGGGCGCGGCCTGCGTGGCCTCGACGGCCGCGCAGAGCCGCTCCACGCCGAACTGCTCCCTGTGCGCGTTCCGCGCCTCGGTCACCCCGTCGCTGTAGAGCACGAGGACGTCGCCGTCCTCGAGGACGAACTCGGCGTCGCGCGTCATCGCGTCGATGGCGGGCAGGATGCCGACCCAGACCCCGGAGCTCGGGATGCACTCGCAGCGCCCCGTCCTCGCGCGGCACACGAGGAGGTCCTCGTGCGCGCCGGCGAACGTCACCCGACCGCCGCGCTCGTACCGGAGCAGGACCAGGGTCGCGTGCTCGTCGCGCTTCAGCCGATCGCGGATGTTCTCGTGGATGGCCCGGTTGAGCGCCGAGATGACCGCGCCCGGGCTGGCGGTCGGCTCCCGCCGCGTCAGCGCCGCGACCATGCCCTGGATCATCAGCATGACCAGCCCCGCCGCGAGCCCGTGCCCCGCGACGTCGCCGATCCCGAGCCAGCCGCCCTGCGGCGTCGGGAGCACGTCGTAGTAGTCGCCGCCGACCTCGGCCGTCGGCTTCATGGCCGCGCTGAGCTCGAGCCCGTCCACCCGCAGCGTCGCGGGCAGGAGCGCGGTCTGGATGTGCTCCGCGACGACGCTCTCCTGGCGGGCCCGCTCCTGCTCCAGCCGCTCGCGGATCTCCACCTGCCGGACGATCTCCCGGTGCATCGACACCGCCTTCATCGCGGAGCCGATCTGGAGGCGCACGCCGTCGTAGACCACCTCGTTGGCGCCGCTGTTGACCACCGCGACGCCGAAATTCTCGGCGTCGCCGAACGCGAGCGGCATGGCGATCACGCTCCAGCGATCCACGGAGCTCAGGAAGCCGGGCGGGGCGAGGGAGCGAGACGGAAAGCTCGCGGGCGGGGGCTCCACCTCGCGGCCGTGCTCCATCAAGAAGAGCGACTTCAGCGTGGCGCGCTGCGGGTCGTCGTAGAGCGACACGGAGACGTGCGTGAGATCCAGCCTGGGCAGCTCCGACGCCAGCGTGCGCCGGAGCAGGGGCAGGCTCAGGCACGTCGAGAAGCACATCCCGGTCCAGCTCAGGTTGATCGAGGCGCGCTCCAGGTAGAGCCGCCTCTCCCCCTCGGCGCGCACGGACGCGTGGCTGATGAGGACGCGGCTTTCGTGCCAGAGCCGCTCGAGGCCGCCCCCGGGCGCGCCCTCCGGCGCGCCGATCCGCTCGCGGAGCAGCGTGATCGCGCGCTGGAACTGATCGAGGGCGACGCCCTCGCGCCCGGCCGCGTCGAGGAGCGCCTGCAGGGCCAAAAGGAAGCGGCCCTCCCGCCCCGCGAGCTCCTCCTCGAGCGCCGAGAGCAGCTCGCCCGGCCAGCCCTCGAGCGGGGCGGCCGAGTGCGTCACGACCTGCGCGAGCGCGCGCGCGAGGTCCTCCCGCTGGCCTCCGAGCGAGCGGGAGGGCGCGGCGCGCGCCGGGGCCTCCGCGCTCGCGCGCGGGGAGGCCGCCGCGTAGTACCCGCAGCCGCACGACTCGCGCCGCGTGACCTCGACCGGCAGGAGGCTGCGCTCGGGGACGCGCTCGCCGCCGAGCTGGCGCAGGACCGTCGTGACCGCGAGCGCCCCGAGCTCCTTGATCGGCTGGCGGACGGTCGTCAGGGACGGCCTCGTGACGCGCGAGACGGCGACGTCGTCGAACCCGCACACGAGGACGTCGGCCGGGACGTCGAGGCCGTGCGCCTTCAGCGCGTCCATCGCGCCGAGGGCCATGTTGTCGTTCCCGGCGACGACCGCGTCGAGGTCGACCCGGCGCGCGAGGAGCTCGCGCATCGCGCGGCGGCCGCCGTCGATCATGAAATCGCCGAACACGAAGAGGCGCTCGTCGCAGGGGAGGCCGCGCGCCGCGAGCGCCCTCCTGTAGGCGTCGGCGCGCAGGTTCGCCTCCTCGTTGCTGGCCGGCCCGCTGATGTACGCGACGCGCCGGCAGCCGTGGTCGTCCAGCACGTGCGCGACCACGGCCTCCGCCCCGCGGGCGTTGTCGACGATGACGCTCGGGATGCCGTCCACGGCGAGCCCCACGCTGCACAGGGGCAACGGCGCGTAGGACCGGCAGAACGCGCGCGCGTCCTCGACGCCGAGGTGGTTGGTGAGCGCCGACGTGACGACCACCACGGCGTCGACCGCGTCGGCGCTGATGAGCGGGTAGATGTTGCTCCGGGCCGTCAGGGCGTAGCCCGGGCGGGCGAGCGACTCTCCGAAGGCGACCACGAGGTTGACGTCGTGCGCCTCGGCGGCGCGCTCGACCCCGAAGCGCACCTCGGACTGGTACTCGCCGCACAGGTAATCGATGAGGAGGGCGATTGTCGGCCGCTTCGCCGCCATGGTACGTGGCTCTTCGTACACCTTCTCGCGGCGGGCTCAACCCTCTAGCCGCCCCTCGGCCCTCCATCGCTGGAGCGGCGCGTGCGCGATGATCGTCAGCTCGTTGCCCTCGATCTTGTAGTCGACGTCGAGCCCCCCCTCGGCCCGGACGCGCGCCAGGCCCAGGCCCGAGACCCCCTCGAGCGTCGCGGTCTCGGTGATGAGCTCGTCGTAGTGCTTCAGGGGGTCGATCGCGGTCTTGAGGTCCAGGAGCCTCTTCTCGACCTCGCGCAGGCGCTCCGGAGACGCCTCGTTGCGCGCGCGGATCTTCATGATGTGAGACGTGTCGTCCTCCTCCAGCGCGAGCTCGAGGCTGACGCGGGGGCCGGTCGAGTACTTGGTGATGTTCTCCGCGAGCTCGTGCGCGGCCATGTAGAACCGCGAGCTCACGTTCGCGTCGTCCAGCACCGCGCCGCAGAAGCTGGACACCAGCCTCAGCACCGCGGTCGCCAGCCGTTCACTCGGAAAGAAGGTGATGCAGAGGAACAGCGAGGCGCTCTGCGTGGGTTCGGGCGATGACACAGCAGTCGAGTCTACGCCGTCCGCGCGGCAGCGCCAACCACGACCTCGAGGCGACATGAGGACGGCGCGCATGTGGGCGGTGCCCGGCCGCGAGGCAGACAGTCCTCCCACCCCGCGCGCGCTGCGTGCTGCCCCACAGCGCCGCCGCGCCGCTCTCAGTAGGCCAACGATGCGATGTGCTGGAAGGCCGCAGCGGCGCCCACACGGCCCCCAGCGAGCTGCGCGCACATCGCGGCATCAGACCGGCGCGCGCCCCCCTGCGCCGCCGTGCCTGGACGCTGCGGCGGGGTGCGGCGAGCGCGCGAGATCGCGTGGAGAGCGCCGGAGATCTCGGTCGAGCCAGCCGGCGGCGTGTACCCGATCGCGGCACCGATCACCTGGCGGGTGAGCTCGTCTCGCCCGGGCCCCACCTTCTCTTTCACTGTGCCCTCTGCGTCTCTGCGATTCATTCCTGTTCTTTCGACACGATGGATGCTCCGGTTGCGTCGCTCCGTGCGATCTTCCAACCATCACCGGTCGCCGCGCTCATCACAGCAGGAAGGAGCGCCGATAAGCTGTCGATGCAGCGCCATTTTGCCCGCGGAGCGAGGCGCGAGCGGCCTCTCGCCGCTGACGCGCCCATGGATTGGCGCCCTGTTCTGGCCGTCGACTCGGCGGCGCAGCGCACGGGGGGCGGATCGTGGCGCCGGCGGCGCCGTTCGAGCCGCTCGTGCGGCCCGCGGAGCGGTGGCCGGGGGCGCGGCGGGCGGTGCGGAGCGCCGGCGCTCCGCTCGGCTCGCCGCCGCGCGCCGTGGTCTGTGCTAGTGTGGCGCCGTGTCACGGCGAGACGTTTGGGAGCAGATCTACCGCCGCTTCGATCCCGTGGAGCCGGTGAAAGACCCCGCCTGGCGTGCTCCCCGGTCGCATACGCCGGTCGACGTTATCGCGCGACGACTCGACCTGCCCTTCGCAGATCCGCGCATCCTTCTGGTCGGGACGGTGGGCACCGGCAAATCGACGGAGCTGCTTCGCCTCAGGGAGGCGCGGGAGACCAAGGAATTCGTCCTGCTGCTCGATCTGCACCGGCACTTCGCGTGGATGGGCGACGGTGAGGCGATCCAGCGCGTCGCGTCCTGGGAGGTCATCTTCCTCGTGGGGCTCTCCGTGCTCGGCGCGGCGCGGGAGATTCTGCCGTACGAGGTGCCGCCGCAGCACGTCGAGGAGCTCAGGCAGGCCTGGGAGCAGGTGGCAGACGCGACCGGGACACCGAAGACGAGCGAGCTTGACCTGGGGAAGGTGGCCTCGGGCATGATCACCACGGCCGGCTCGGTCCTCGTGCCGGCGCTCGGGTTGTCGGGAGGCGCAGCGGCGGGCGCGGCGGTCGGCGTCGGCGTGACGAAGGCCATCGCGGAGGGCATCCGCCGCATGGTGCCTATCGGGCGCAGCGGACGTACGCTGCCCGACCAGGACGACGCCATGCAGACGCTGCTCGGGGCGGTCAACGTCCTCGTCGGCCACATGCAGCAGCAGCACCGACGCGTCTTGCTGCTCATCGACGGCCTCGACCGCATCCGCGATGAAGAGCGCGCGCTCGACCTTTTCCTGCGCTCCGAGCTGCTCAGTCAGATCGCTTGTCCTACCGTCATCTGCGCTCCGTTCGCGCTCCGGAGCGCGCCTGTCGGCGCGGCGATCCCGCGCTTCGATACGGTCGTGCTCGCGAACGAGCCCGTGCTGGACAAGGCTCATCCGGAGCGTCCGGGCCCAGGGGTCCCCTTCTTTGCCGAGGTGTACCGCCGGAGGACACAGGATCTGCCCGCGCCCGATGCGATCGGACAGGACTCGCTGGAGCGCCTCGCCTACGTGTCCGGCGGTCGTGCGCGGGACTTCGTCAAGCTCGTGCGTGGCGTGGCCGAGCGCGCCTGGACGATGGACGTGACCACGGCGACGGACGAGATCGTGGCAGACGCGGTGGATGAGGCGCGGCGAGATCGAGAGCGCGGGCTCGACGTGGGGCACCTCGGCGTGCTGCGCGCGGTCATGGCGGACGCGCAGCGGCAGCTCCCCGAGGACGCCCGCGCGCGACAGCTCCTCGATTGGGGGCACCTGCTCCCGTATCCCAACGAGTCCGAATGGTACTACCCGCATCCGCTCCTCACGCTGCACCTCCTGCGCGCCCCTGGCTCGACCGGCTGAGCCTGATCCTGCGCCTCGCGGGGCGCGGGGTGATCGTGCTCATGGACCGGGCGCGACCCGAGCGGCTGGGTGAGCTCGTGCGCCATGTGCTCCACGAGCGGCCGGACACGGAGGTGCTGACCGAGGCACGGGCGCTCGCTTCGATGCCGGAGGGGAGCACCGTCGTCCTCTGCGTGCGCGCGGCCGACGCCGCGTGGCTCAACCAGGAGCGGCCGGTGGTGCAGGAGCGGGCGCTGCGCCTCGTGCTGTTCAGCGACGAGGCGACGACCGTGAATCTGGCTCGGTGCGCGGTGGATTTCTATGACTGGATATCGCACCGCATCGACTGTCCAGACGGGCCGCCCGCGTTCGCCGTGCATGCGCTGCGGCGCGCGGCCTGCGCGCGCGCGCCTGCCATCGCGTGGACCGGCGGCGAGCTCGAGGAGACCTTCGCGCGGGCGCTGCCGGGCCGGAGGCTCCAGCGCGTCTCGGCCGCGCAGCCGTACGCGGCGCTCGTGGAGGCGCTCCGCCCGAACCCGAGGACGTGGAGCGCGGTCGAGGATGCCGAAACATCCATCCGGCTGCGGCGCACGCGCTGGGCCGCCGCGGAGGCCGGGCGCAGGGGGCGAACGCTGCTGGTTCAGCCTCCGACCGGCCTGTCCGCGCTCCCCCGGGTGGGAGCGCGTGCGCTTGCGCTCGACGAGGGCGCGGGACGCCTGCGCGCAGCGGGGATCCAGCGTTGCGTGCGGCTCGCGGCGATCCTGGAGCTCGCGCCGGATGCCGTCGATGACGCCGCGAGCCTGGCGCGCGCGGGGGTACCGGAGGCCGAGCTCTCCGCCATCGCGCTCCGGGAGGACGACCCGGGCGGCGCGCTCGCGCGCCTCGTGCAGCAGCGCGGGCGAGAGCGCGCGGCCACGAGGGAGCCTGGCGGCGGGGAACCGGGCTCCGAGCTGAAAAAGGACGCCTATCTGCCCGACTGGCCTGGTCGCATCGATCTGGCGTTGCGCCACGGCGACGTGGAAGTGGCTGCTCGCTGGGCCGCCGGCTGGATGGCAGCGACGGGCGACAGCGCACGAGCGACAGCAGCGCTCGCCCGTGTACGCGCGTTCTCGGTCGATCTCTGCGAGGCACGCGCGCTGCTCGAGCGAGCTCGCGAGCGAGCGAAGGCCGGCGTCGACGAGGAGACGCGCTTCGAGCTGCTGTGGGCAGAGGGGATCCTGCTGTCGTCTGAGGGGCACACCGGGGCGATACCGGTGCTGCGGGATGCGCTGGAGCTCGGGCGGCGGCTCGGGCGTTCGTTGCAGGAGCTGAGTGAGCTCTACGACGCTTCGGTGCAGGCCCTCCTCCGAGCGGGCCGGCTCGTGGATGCGCAGCGGCTGCTCGATGAGTGGACAGGGCTGCTAGGGCGCGCGCACGTGGATGTGTCGCTCGATATCCTGCTTGCGCGGCCGACCGCGGAGCTCATGCTCGCGCGAGGGGACGCGCACGGCGCCTCCCGGCTGCTGGAGTCGGTGCTCCCGCGATGGCCCGATCCCGACCACCCGAGCCTCGGGGTGCTCGAGCAGCGCCTCGCTCAAGCATGGATCGAGCAGCGGCGATTCCGTGAGGCGGAGCGCCTCCTGCGCAAAGCGCTCGAGCGCCATCAGCGCCTCGGGCGTCCGACCCTCTTCCTGCGGCACGAGCATGGCCGCGCGCTGCTGGGGCTGGGCCGCTTCCAGGAGGCCGAGCGGGAGCTCCGCCGGGCGCTCGCGGAGGTGCCCGAGACGAAGAGCGCTGCGCCGATGCGCCACGAGCTCGCGCGCTGCATCGAGGCGCAGGGGCGGTTCGACGAAGCCGAGGCGCTGCTCGACGAGATCCTGGCCGAGCTGCGGCGGGACCGCGCCGTGGACGGGGCGCAGTATGCTGCGTCTCTCTACGAGAAGGCGCGTATCCGTCGGCTCCGAGGCGAGCTCGGGACGGCCGAAGCGTTGCTGCGTGAGGTGCTCCGCGTCGAGGAACGAGCTCTCGGTCGCGCGCACCCGGTGCTCCTCTCGACGCTCTCGGAGCTCGGCGGGGCGCTGATCGAGCTCGGGAAGTCGCGAGAAGCAGAGCCGCTGCTTCGCCGCGCCGCGCAGCTCGCCGAGCAGAAGGCGGACCGGTCGGCCCTCGCCGCGTCGCTGGCGCAGCTCGCCCGAGCGCAAGCTGCCCGGGGCTTCGTCCATGCGCGCGATGCCGCGCGTCGGGCCCTTCAGGTGTCGAGCACGGCGGACGCCGAGCTCGCCCCGGCGCTCCTTCGTGAGGTGGAGGCGATCGCGGCGGGCGCGATGCGGCGTACGCCGACCGGCTCGCCCCCGACCCGGTAAGTACGCTGGACCTGCGCCTCGCAGCGCACGCAGCGCGCTTGCGATGCCGCAGGACCTCGGCGCGACCGCGTTGCAGCCAGGGGTGAGCTCGGGCGACAGCGCCTACCCCGCGAGCTGCTCGTAGCTCGCGCGCAGCTTCGCGAAGCGGGGGCGCCAGGGCCGGCTCTCGGCGAGCAGCTGCGCGATGCGCGGCAAGAGCAGCGCCAGGTCGTTGCGCCGGCCGGCGTCGAGCAGCGCGCGCGCGCGCCAGTAGAGCAGCTCGACCCGCTCGTCCGCGCTCAGCGCGCCGAGGTCGCCGGGCGGCTCCGGCTCCTCCCGCATCGCCGCCCGCGTGCGCGCGCTCTCCATGCCGTACCTCGGGTCCTTCACGGCGAGCTGCATCACGCCGAGCAGCGCCTGCGCGTAGGGCGGCAGATCCGTGACCGACCCCTGCGCGCGGAGCCACCTGAGCTGCCGGCTCGCCTCCGCGTGCTCGTCGCGCATCGCGTGGATCCGCGCGAGCAAGAGCGCGCTGTCGTGCACCGGCCGGTCCAGGAACTGCTCGTCCAGGAGGCGCACCTGCCGCACCAGCGGCAGCGCCTCGTCCTCCCGGCCCCAGAGGTAGAGCAGCTCCGCGAGCTTGATCGTCGCCTCGCGCTCGGCCCAGGCGTTCGCCTCCTCGCGGGCGAGCTCGGCCGCGCGCCGCAGATCGGCCATCCCGCGCGCCGGATCGTCGAGCGCCGGCCAGAGCTCCGCGCGGCGGACGAGCGCCGCGGCGAGGTGGACCCGGTCGCCGCGCTCCTCGCAGCGGCGCACCGCCTCGTCGAACCGCCGCTCGGCCTCGTCGAGCTGGCCGCAGCGCAGGAGGGCGCACGCGAGCAGCATGAGCCCGATCACGTGCGTGTCGTGATCGGCGTCGCGCACCGTCTCCACGCCCCGCGTGAGCTGCTCGACGGCGTCGGCGAGGTTCCCCCTGCGGAGCGCCGAGCGGCCGGCGGCGACGTCGAACCGCGCCGCGAGCGCGGCGCCCCCGCCGCCCTCGCGGCCGTCGAGCAGCGGGATCACCTCCTCGACGCGCGCCGCCGACTCCTCCCAGGCGCCGGCCCAGTCGAGCGCCGTCGCCTCCTCGAGCAGCGCCTCCGCGATCATCCGCGGGTCCTTCATGGTCCGCGCGAGCGCCCCCGCGGAGCGGAGATCCTCGAGCGCCTCCGCGGTGCGCAGCACGCGGTAGCGCACGCGCGCCCGGCCGAGCAGCGCGAGGTACCGCTGGCGCTGATCGTCGCCGTCCGCCCAGAGGAGCGCCGACGAGTAGTGCCCGTCCGCCACGGTGTTGTTGTGCCGGTCGCGCTGGAGATCGCCGAGGATCAGGTACGCGTGCGCCGCGCGCGAGCGCGCCCCGGCCGCCGCGGCGTGGCGCGCGATCGGCTCGAGCAGCGCGGGCTCCCTCGGCCGCGCCTCGGCCAGCGACTCCCAGACCGCGAGCGCGTGCCGGTGCATGCCCGCGCGCTCCTCCTCCGAGAGGAGCGCGCAGATCGCCTCCTGCTCCAGGGCGCTCCGGAACGCGTAGCGCGGCGCCGCCCCGCGCCCGGGCCGGGCGAGCTCGCCCCGCGGCACGAGGATCCCCCGCGCGGCGAGCGCGCGCAGGCTGCCCGCGACGTCGACGGGCGAGCCCGGCTCTCCCCGCGCCGCGCGCGCCCTCTCCAGCGCGCGCTGCGCGCCCTCCGCGACGTCCTCCGAGAGCTCGAAGCCGAGCACGGCGCAGAGCCGCGCGCACGCGCCGAGCTCCGGCGGGAGCCCCTCGAGCCGCCGCGCCGCGAACCACTGCCACGCGGTCGACGGCGGCAGCTTCTCGAGCTCGGCGAGCGCGAGCTGGTAGCCGCTCGACCGCGCCCGCTGCCGCACGTAGCCCGCGTGCTTGAGCGCCCGGGTGAGCTCCACGAGCGCGCGGGGGTTGCCGCCGGCCCACGCCCAGATGCGCCGGAGCGCGGCGTTCGGCGGGGGCTCCGCGGGCCTGAGCAGGTCCGCGCAGAGCAGGAGGCCGGCGTCCTCGTCGAGCGGCGGGAGCGCGATCTCGTCGCGCGCGCTCGCCCGGGCGCCGAGCCCGTGGCGCCGCGCCGCGAGCTCCGGCGCGCCGGCGAGCAGCACCCAGAGCGCGCGCTGCGCCTCGCGCCGCGCGGCGAGCTCGAGCGCGTCGAGCGTGAGGCGATCGGCGAGGTGCGCGTCGTCGAGGATCACGAGCACGGGCCGCTCCTCCGCGCGGCGGCGCAGCCCCTCGGCGAGCGCGCGGATCAGGCTGCCGCGGCGCGCGCGCGGCGCGGGCCTTTCGCGGGGGGCCTCGCGCGCGCCGAGGCACGCGGCCACGGCGGGCCACACCTCGTCGCCGAGCGGCTGGCCGAGGCGCTCGGCGCAGCGCGCGCGGAGGTCGCGGGGCGCCGCGCGCTCGCCGCCTCCGGGGCCGAGGCCGAGCAGCTCGGCGAGCAGGGCGGCCGCGGTCGTCGCGGCGCGCGCCCCGGGGGGGCCGGCCTCGGCGCGCAGGGAGATCACGAGCGCGCCCGGGTGCGCGCGGCGGCTCCGCTCGGCGATCTCCTCCGCGAGCCGCGACTTGCCGGCGCCGCGCTCGCCGACCAGGGCGCAGAGGCCGGGCCCGAGGCCCGCGAGCGCGCGCTCGCGGCTCTCGGCGAGCGCGCTCAGGGCGTCGCCGCGCCCGACGAGGGGCAGCGGCGCGGCGCGGGTAACGTCGCGCTCGCCCGAGGCGGGGGCCGCGTCCTGCGCGAAGAAGTAGCGGCCGTCCTCGGTCGCGGCGACGACCTCGAACCCCGGGTGGGCGGTGACGAGCTCGGCGCTGAGCGCGATCCCGCGCCACGGCTCCGAGGGGAGCCACGCCTCGGGCCGCTCCACGGCCATGCCGGCGGCGACGTGGGGGCCGTCGGCCTCGCGCCGGAGCTTCAGCGGCGCGACGTGGATCGCGAGGGGCGCGCCGACGGACGCGACGATCTCCCGCCCCGCGAGCAGCGCGCGCTCCGCGGCCGCCTCCTTCGGCCCGGGGAAGATCGCGACGAAGCGGTAGCCGCGCTGCCGGGCGAGGTGCCCCGCGTGCCGGGCCACGGCGGCGCGGACCTCGGCCTCGGCGCCGCGGGCCTCGAGGGCGAGCACCACCGTGTCGTGCCGGTCGCCGGAGGTCGACGCGGCCTCCTCCGCGGCGCCGATCTCCCGGGGCGCGGCGGGGCCCGCGCCCTCGGCGGACGTGAGCGCCGCGGCGCCCGCGGCCGCGAGCGCGGCCCGCAGCGCGGCGGCGTCGCGCGGCCGGTGCGCCCGCTCCTTGGCGAGGCAGGCGAGGACGAGGGCCTCGATGGGCGCGGGGACCTCCGCGAGGTCGCCCGGCCGGGGCGGCGTCCGGCTCAGGTGGCCCTGCGCGATGTCCGCGCCGCTCCCCGTGAACGGCGCCCTCAGCGTGAGCAGCTCGAAGAGGAGCGCGCCGAAGGCATAGAGGTCCGCGCGCCCGTCGACCGGCTCGGCGCGGAGCCGCTCGGGCGACGCGGCCTCGGGCGCGCCGAGCATGGCGCCGAGCGTGGTGAGCGCGCTGTCGGCCGGGTGGCAGCGGACGCCGCGGTCGCGCTGCGACAGGCCGAAGTCGAGGAGCCGCACGCCCCCTCCGCGCTCGAGGACGACGTTCTCGGGCGCGAGATCCTGGTGGACCAGGCCGCGCTCGTGCACCACCTCCAGGCAGCTCAGCACGCCGAGCGCGACGTCGAGGGCGGAGCGCAGGTCGAGCGCGGCGGGCAGGCGCTCGAGCCGTGCGGCCAGCGTCTCGCCGTCGAGCCGCTCCATCGCGATGTACGCGCGGCCGTCCTCGAGCACGCCGTTCTGGAGGAGGCGCGGCGACGCCGGCGGGCCGAGCTGCTCGAGCGCCGCCGCCTCGCAGCGGAAGCGCTCGCGCGCGAGCAGCGAGCACGCCGTGCTGACCTTGATCGCGGCGGGGGCGTCGTCCTCGAGCCGCGTCGCGCTCCACACGATCGAGAACGCGCCCGCCGCGAGCGGCGGGCCGACGTGAAAGCCCGCGAGCGACGGCGGCGGCTCGGCGCCGGGATCGAACGGCGCCGCGCGGGGCGGCGCCTGCGCGCCGTCCACAGGGCAAGCGGCGTGGGCTGCGAGTCGACGATGACAGGAGGGGCAGCGTGGCAAGAAGACCTCGATGAGCTCGGATGTGTCCGGCGCGATCGGTGACCGATATTACCGGGGGTCCACGTCGCCATGAATTGGAAAAGGAATTGGAAAAGCCGAGGTTCTCTCGCATTGGCGTATGCCCATGGCGAAAGCCTACGGCGCGGGTTGCGTGCGACAGCGTGGGCGTTGCATCGACACCGCCGGACGGGGGCGGGGGGTGTCGTGCGGCGCACGGGGCGCGTCGGGCGGGTCGCGGCGAGCGCCTCGGCGGGGCGCGGGCGGAGGTCGCGTGTGCGGGTCGGTGTGCGGAGGTCGCGGTGAACCCGAGTCACGGCGCCTCGGGCCACGGCTGGGCCCGGTGATCTGCGGGCTGGCTCGGGTACGGGAGCTGTGGTGTATGCTGCTGCGACCGGCCGGAGGGATGGATGATCCATCGACAGACGGGCGAAATCGAGCTCTCCTCGGGGCTCCGCATCGGCCCCTCGTACTCGGAAGCGCAGTTCCTGTCGTCGTCGCTGGCGCGGATGGCCAAGGCCCTGAGCCGGGCGCAGCCGTGGAGCGGATACCGGACGTCGCGCCAGCGCATTGGCCACAAGACGTTCCGCGTCACGCTGCATTTCTGCGGCGGCAAGCTGGCGTCGCTCGAGCTCTTCGAGGTGGGCGCGGAGTCGAAGGCGTCCTGGAACGACTGGTCCGAGCGGGAGGAGGCGGAGCGCAAGGCGAGCCACGATGCCTGGCTGGCGTCGATGCTCGGCGCGCCGCCGTACGAGTATCCGTGGGGGAAGATCTCGTCGGAGCACGACCCGCAGGGCGGTTACAGCAGCATCGTCGTGCGCTTCGGCCCGGGCGAGGGCGAGGCGGGCGGGGTCAGAGCGCTCGCCGGTAGCGGATCTCGGGAAGGCTGACGGTGCCGACGCACGTGGGCCGCCGTGCGCCGTCGCGGGAGAGGCCGGCGAGCTCGTAGAAGCGGCGCGCCCGGGTGTTCCCCTCGAGGACCCAGAGGGTCATGGTCCGGTAGCGGCGTCGCGCGAGGTCGGCCTGCGCGGTGTCGAGCAGGGCCGCGCCGAGCCCGCGGCCCCAGGCGGCGGGCAGGAGGTAGATCGTGTAGAGCTCGCCGACGTCGAGCGGGGCGTCGTCGGGGTCGCGCGTCGGTCCGGCGCTCGCGAAGCCGAGCACGGCGTCCCCGGCGCAGAGCAGCCAGGTCCGCGTGCCGGTCGTGGCGCTCCGGGTGAGGATTCGGTGCCAGCTCGCCTGGCGGGCCGGCACGGACAGGGCGTTGAGGACGGCTGCAGGCACGAGGCCGAGGTAGGCGGATTGCCACGAGTCGACCTCGGTGCGCGCGATCGCGGCGGCGTCGGCCGGCTGGGCCCGGCGGATGGATGCCCTGGAGATCCGCTCTGACATGGCGCTCACGCTCCGGGTTGGACGGCGTCCTGGCGTCGTGCGGCTCTGCTCGCCGGCGCGGCGGCCGTCCAGCGGGGCCTGACACCGCATTCATCATACCGCTCCATTCTTTGCCCGCGCCGGTCCTCTAAGGTCCGGCCATGCGCGGCGACGCGACAGCGAGCCGCCGATGAGCCGGAGGAGGGAACGATGCTGTGCCGGGATATCATGAAAAACGAGGTCCAGTGCATCATGGCCGAGGACACGATCCAGACGGCCGCACGCAAGATGCGCGACGCGAACGTCGGGTTCCTCCCTGTCTGCGACAGTTCTTTTCGGGTGCTCGGCGCGCTGACGGATCGTGATCTGGCGATCCGGGTTCTGGCGGACAATCGCCCGTTGAGCACGCGGGCCGGCGACATCATGACGCGCGGGGCGGTCGCCTGCCGGCCTGACGACGACGTGTCCCGCGCGGAGCAGCTGATGGGGCGATACCACAAGTCGCGGATCCTCTGCACGGAGGCGGATGGGCGGCTTGTGGGGGTGATCAGCTTGACGGATATCGCGCAGCGGGAGGATGATCGGAATACGGCGCAGATCGTCCGCCGCGTGACCGAGCGGAAGGCCTCGCGCAACGGGGCGCCCTCGGCGGACTAACGGGGTCGCCCGCTTGAGCGGGCTCCCTCCGACCACGCCTACGATCACGATCACGGCCACGGCCACGATCACGTCCACGTAAACGTCCACGATCAGGGCTATGGTGGCGCGGGGAGGTCGCGTTGGGGGGAGGGGCGGGCGGGGAGAGTGGTAGGCTGTCGCGCCATGGGGAGCTCTGGGAACGCGCGGACGCATCACCGCACCTGCAACCTGTGCGAGGCGATGTGCGGGATCGCCATCGAGGTCGACGGCGACCGGATCACCGCGATCCGCGGCGATCCGGACGACCCGTTCAGCCGCGGGTACCTCTGCCCCAAGGCGCTCGCGCTGCAGGACATCCACGAGGACCGCGACCGCCTCCGCCACCCGGTCCGCCGCACCGGCGCCGGGTTCCAGCGCATCTCGTGGGACGAGGCCTTCGACGAGGTCGCCGCCCGCCTCCGCGAGACCCAGGCGCGCCACGGCCGCGACGCCGTCGCCGTCTACCTGGGCAACCCCACGGTGCACAACCACGGGGCGCTCCTCTACCTCGTCCCGTTCCTGAAGATCCTGCGCACGCGCAGCCGCTTCTCCGCGACCTCGGTCGATCAGCTCCCGCACCACCTCGTCGCCACGCTGCTCTTCGGGCACCAGATGCTCTTGCCCGTGCCCGACATCGACCGGACCTCGTTCCTGCTCGTCCTCGGCGCCAACCCGGTCGTGTCGAACGGCAGCCTCATGTCCGCCCCCGGGATGCCGCGGCGGCTCAAGGCGCTCCGCGAACGCGGCGGCTCGCTCGTGGTCGTCGACCCGCGCCGCACCGAGACCGCGGCCCTCGCCGACCGCCACCACTTCATCCGGCCCGGGACCGACGTCTTCCTGCTGCTCGCCCTGCTCTCCACCCTCTTCGCCGAGCGGCTCGCCGCGCCCGGGCGGCTCCGCGACGTCACCCGCGGGCTCGACGAGATCGAGCGGCTCGCCCTGCCCTTCACGCCCGAGCGCGTCGCGCCCGCGGTCGGCATCGAGGCCGCCGAGATCCGCGCCCTCGCGCGCGCCTTCGCCGCCGCGAGCCCGGCCGTCTGCTACGGCCGGATCGGCGCTTGCCTCCAGGAGTTCGGCGCGCTCTCCACGTGGCTCATCACCGCGCTCAACCTGGTCACGGGCAACCTGGACCGCCCCGGTGGGGCGATGTTCACCCGGCCAGCCGCCGACGTCGTCGCGCTGCAAGCGCTGCTCCGCCAGACGGGCCACCTCGGAGCGAGGCGCAGCCGCGTGCGCGGGCTGCCGGCGTTCGCCGGGGAGTTCCCGGTCGCCGCGCTCGCGGAGGAGATCGCCACGGAGGGGCCGGGGCAGATCCGGGCGCTCTTCACCGTGGCGGGCAACCCGGTGCTGTCGACCCCGAACGGGCGCGCGCTCGATCAGGCGCTGGCCAGCCTGGATTTCATGGCCTGCGTCGACTTCTACATCAACGAGACGACCCGCCACGCGCGCGTGATCCTCCCGCCGACCGGCCCCCTCGAGCGCGACCATTACGATCTCGCGTTCCACGCGCTCGCGGTCCGCAACACCGCCAAGTACTCGCCCGCGCTGTTCGCGCCGGCCGACGACGCGCGCCACGACTGGCAGATCCTCGTCGAGCTCGGGGCGCGCCTCGCCGCGCCGCGGGGCCGCGGCGCAACGCTCGCCGGCCCCGCGGCGCGCGCGCTGTCGCGGGCGCTCCCGCCGGCGCGGCTGCTCGACGCGGCGATCCGCCTCGGGCCCCACGGCGACCGGCTGAACCCCCTGTCCTGCGGGCTCTCGCTCCGCAAGCTCGAGCGCGAGGCGCACGGCGTCGATCTCGGGCCGCTCGAGCCGTGCCTGCCGGGGCGGCTGTTCACGCGCTCCGGGCGCATCGAGCTCGCGCCGGCCCCGCTCGTCGCCGATCTCGAGCGCGCGCGGGAGGCGCTCGAGCGCGCGTTGGGCGAGGCGGGCGACAGGGCGGGTCGCACGGACGGCGGGTACGACCTCCGGCTCATCGGCCGGCGCCAGCTCCGGAGCAACAACTCGTGGCTGCACAACAGCCCGCGGATGGTGAAGGGGAGGAACCGGTGCACGCTGCTCATGCACCCGGAGGACGCGGCGCGCCGGGGCATCGCGGGCGCGCAGCGGGTCCGGGTGAGCTCGCGGGTCGGGAGCGTCGACCTCGAGGTCGAGGTGACCGACGAGGTGATGCCCGGCGTGGTGAGCCTCCCGCACGGCTGGGGCCACGGCCGCGGCGGGGTGCAGCTCCACACGGCGACGCAGCACCCTGGCGCGAGCGTCAACGATCTGACAGACCACCTCGCCGTCGACGCGCTCTCGGGCACCGCCGCGCTGAACGGCGTCCCGGTCCGGGTCGAGCCGGCGCCGCCGTGACGGCGCAGGGGCGGCGGAGGTCCTCCCGTCGCGCCGGCCGTCGAGGAACACTTGCCCTGGAGATCATGAATGAGAAAGCTCACGTATCACGTGGCGGCCACCGTCGACGGCTTCATCGCGCGGAGCGACGGGGGCGTGGATTGCTTCGCCCACGAGGGCGATCACGTCACGGAGTACCTCGCGGCGCTGAAGGCGTATGACGCCGTGGTGATGGGCCGCCGGACCTACGAGTTCGGGCTGAAGCTCGGCGTGACCGACCCGTATCCGTGGATGGACACCTACGTCGTCTCGCGGACGATGAAGGAGAGCCCGGACGCGCGCGTGAAGCTCGTGGCGGAGGACGCGGCGGGCGCGGTGCGGCGGCTCAAGGAGCAGCAGGGCGGGGACATCTACCTCTGCGGCGGCGGGGAGCTCGCGACGTGCCTGTTCGACGCGGGGCTCGTCGACGAGGTGATCCTCAAGGTCGCCCCGGTGCTCCTGGGCGGCGGCATCGCGCTCTCGCCCGGGCTGCGCGCCGCCGCGCAGCTCGATCTCGTGTCCACGAAGGTCCACAGGAGCGGCGTCATCGTCTCGCGCTACGCCGTCCGCCGCTGAAGCCAGGGCGCGCCGCGCGACGCGTGCTACACATCCATGGATGTGGCGCGGCTCCGACCCGACGCCGAGGGCCGTCGCCCGCAGCGTGAGCCCCGCGGCGGCGCGGCGGCGCGTGCCCCGGGCCGCGATGGCGGCGGTCGCGGCCGCGGCCCTGGCGATGCTCGGCCGCGCGGACAGGAGCCCGGTCGTCGCGCCGGCTGGCGCGCTCGACGTCTCGCGGGAGCCGCTGCCCGCGCGGCCCCCGCGGTTCGTCGAGCGGCTGGACGTCCGCGTGTTCCAGCGCGGCAACCTCCACGCGCACTCCGCACGTTCCGACGGCGACAGCCCGGCGCAGCTCGTGTTCGCCTGGTACCGCGACCACGGCTACCAGTTTCTCGCCCTGACGGATCACAACAGCTTCCTCGACGCGACGCGCTCTCCTGCGGTGCGGGTGCAAGGCTTCCTGGTCCTCCCGGGCGAGGAGGTGACGATGGGCGCCGCGGGGCAGCCGGTGCACGTCAATGCGCTCTGCACGAGGCGGCGAATCGGCGGCGGGACCTTCCGCACCGTGCGGGACGCGCTCGCCTGGGCGACGTCGGCGATCCTGGCGCAGGGGGGCGTGGCGCTCGTGAACCACCCGAATTTTTACTGGGCCATCGG
Organism: Sorangium sp. So ce1036; assembly: GCF_051369805.1. Classification (NCBI taxonomy): domain Bacteria; kingdom Pseudomonadati; phylum Myxococcota; order Polyangiales; family Polyangiaceae; genus Sorangium; species Sorangium sp. So ce1036. Next base: position 7,131,861 of record NZ_JBBMOX010000001.1, on the reverse strand, counting down.
GCCCGAGGACATCGCCGCCGCCGAGGGCGCGCAGCTCCTCGAGATCTTCAGCGGGCACCCGCACGTCCGGAGCGACGGCGACGCCAACCACACGTCCGCGGAGGAGAAGTGGGAGCAGGCGCTGTCGTCGGGCCAGCGCATCGCCGCGGTCGCGGTCGACGACATGCACGCGCTCACCGGCGCGAACAGGCACGTGCCCCAGGCGTTCCCGGGCACCGGGTGGGTGGAGGTGTTCGCCGAGGAGGCGTCGCAGGAGGCGATCTGCGCCGCCCTGAGCGCGGGGCGGCTCTATGCCTCGTCGGGGCCCCGGCTCACGCGCATCGCCGTCGAGGCGGACACGTTCACGCTCTGGGTCGAGCCTCCCGACGTGATGGTCGAGTTCCTCGATCGGTGGGGCGCGCTGCTCGCGTCCGAGCTGCCGACCGCCGAGGCCGAGGCCTCTGGCGTGGGCCACCGCGCGGCATACCGGCTCCGCGGCGCCGAGCACTACGTGCGCGCGCGCCTGACGGCGCCGGACGGCTCGCGCGCCTGGACGCAGGCGTACTGGGTCGCGCGCTGACGTCGGCGCGCGGCGGCCGGCGGGGGTCGCGCCGCGCCGCGGCAACGAGCGCGCGTGCGGGCTCAGCGGGCGACGCTGCTTGATGAACCCGGCGCCGTTTCACTAGGCTCGCCGCGGCGTGCCTCGGCCCCGTACGTCGCTCCCCAGGATCCGGCTCTCGATGTCGCGGCTCGTCCGCCTCGTCGCGGGGCGCAGGCGCTCGATCGACGAGCTTGCGCGGTGCGCGCTGTCGGGCATCGCGGTCGGGCTCGGCGCCGTGGCGGCCGACACCGCCGCGCGACATGACGTCGCCGGCCTCGCGCTGGCGGGGCACCTCAGGGCCGCGGTGGGCCTCTATGTCGCCGTCGGCGCGGGCGTCGGGCTGGCCGCCTTCGCGCTCGTCGCGCTCGTGCGCCTCCTGGCGAGGCCCCTCGCGCGGCGGTCCCCTCGCGCCGCCGAGGCCGCGCAGGCCGCGACCTACGGGTTGCTCGCGGTCGCGGCGCTCTCGAGCACCGCCTTCTGGGCGTTCTCCGGGCGGGGCGCGAAGGCCGGCGCGCTGGGCACCCTCGGCCCCTACCTCGCGCTGGCCGCGGCCGGCCTGGCGGCGTCCGCGGTCGCGTTCCTCCACGGCCGCGCCGTGCGGGCGGCGGACGCCGGGCGCGCGGGCGGCCCCGCGATCGCGGCGGCGCTCGCGGTCCTCGGGGTCGCGCTCGTGATCGTGGACCTCACCGTGCTCGTGGCCGTCTACAGGCGGCTGCACACGGCGCTGGAGCTCAGCGGGGCGGCGCTGCTGGGCTGCGCCTGCTTCTCCGCGCTGACGTTCGCCGCGCGGCGCGCGGCCTCGGCGCCGGCCGCGATCCGGGCGCTCGCCGCGGCGGCCGCGGCGTGGGCGCTGTGCCTCGCGGCGTCGCCCGGGTTGCGCGACTGGCACGAGGAGGCGCTCGCGCACACGGGCCGGGACCCCGTCTACATCGGCAGGCTGCTGCGCCGCATCGAGCTGGCGCAGGCCGTCGTGCGCGGCGAGGACGCCGTCGAGATGCGCTCCAGCCGCCTCGACGACCTCCGCGAGCGGTACGACGTCGAGCAGACGACGCGCGATCCCCGCTGGGACGCGGGCTTTCGCGCGCCGCCGGCCGCGGGCGCGGCCGGCCCGGGGGAGCGCGGCTTCGCGGCCGATCTCAACGTCCTCGTCTATTACGTGGACAGCCTCCGTCGCGACGTCGCCTACGACGACGAGGTGATGCCGAACGCCGCCGCGCTCTCGCGGCAGGCGATCCGGTTCGATCGCGCGTATTCCACGGGCTCCGACACGCTGCGCGCGCTGCCCGGGCTGCTCGGCGGCAGCTACGACGGCCTCTCGCGCAGCCCGGGCAGCCTCCTCGACCTGGCCAGGCGCCGCGGGATCCCGACCACCCTGTTCATCCCCGAGTCGGCGGCGAGCTTCCTCTCCCAGCTCCTGCCGGCGTTCGCGTTCGACGAGACGCACCGGCTGCCCGACCACGCCCGCGGGGGCGTCTGGGGCTACGGCGCCGACCAGCCGACGGCGGGGCCGATGGTGGACCACGCGCTGTCGTGGCTCGCCCAGCGCGGCTCGCAGCGGTTCTTCGCGTGGCTCTTCAACTTCGACGTCCACAACTGGCACGAGCTCGATCGCACGTACGTCGACGGCGCCGCCGAGCGCTACCACGTGCCCGACGAGGGCCGCTGGAACTGGCGCTACCGGGTGGTGGCGCGGAGCCTGGACGAGCACTTCGGGCGGCTGCTCCGCGGCCTTGAGGAGCTCGATCTCGCCGATCGCACCGTCGTGCTCTTCGTGTCGGATCACGGCGAGGCGCTCGGTTACCGCGGGTTCTGGCCGCACTCGACGTTCCTGTGGGAGTCGCTCGTGCGGGTGCCGCTCGTCCTGCGCGTCCCCGGCGTCCCGCCGATGGTCGTGGAGGAGAACGTCTCGCTCATCGACGTGGCGCCGACGATGGCCCGCCTGCTCGACCCCGATCCGCCCATGAACGGCTACCACGGCGAGGATCTGCTCGGCTACCTCGATCCCGAGCCGCCCCCGCGCCGGCTGCCCCTGCTCGCGGCGGCGGTCTCCGACCAGCAGATCGCGCGCGTGGGCATCCTCGACGGGCGCTACAAGCTGGTCTTGCCGCTCGAGTGGGGCGCCCCCGAGCTGTACGATCTGACCGCGCCGGATCCGGACGAGGCGGACCTCTCCGCGGCGCGCGCGAGGGAGACGCTGCGGCTGATGAGCGCGCTGCTGCGATCCCCCGTGTTCCTGGCCGCGGAGGCCGAGCTGGAGCGGAAGAGGCGATGAGCGGCCGGCCGGCGAGCGCCGGCTCCCGCCCTGTCCACGCATCGAGGGGGCCGCATTCCCTCACGAGCTCGTATCGTCCATCGACGCGTCTCAGCCGAGCCCCGTGCTGAATCGTTCGGTCGTGAGAGCGACGAACCCGGCGTAGCTCGGAGTTGCTGGCCGGTGCCCGCGCGTGATGCCGGCGTTTCACGCTGCGCATGACGTGCTTCGCGCTTGACGATCGATCGCCGGACCAGCGATCTTCATGCGATCTTCGCTACAGGAGCCATCATGCGCAACCGCTTTTCCATCATCGCCACGTTGACGGCTGTTTCGCTCTTGGTCTGCGCGAGCGCCCGCGCCGACGACGGCGAGGACGAGGTCACGCTCAAGAACGGCGGCACGATCCGGGGCACCGTCGTCTCGTCCGAGCCTGGCGTGAGCGTGAAGATCATCGAGCTGGGCGAGAAGCAGGTGCGCGTCATCCCGTGGGCCCAGGTGTCGGACGTGGAGCGCGGGAAGTTCGCGCCCAGGAGCGACACGCAGCCCGGGCCCGCGGGGCCGGGGTACGGCGGCGCGCCGCCGCCGCAGCCGATCCCGGCCCCGGAGCCGGCGCTCGGCAAGCCCGGCGTGGTGCGGCTGCATGTCGAGAGCCCGAAGCCCGTGCGGGTGGTCGAGGAAGGCTCCACGACATACGGCGCCGTCGGGCGCTACGGCTTTGCCATCCAGGAGGTCCGGCACGTCTGCGCCTCGCCGTGCGACAAGGTGATCGACGGCAGCGACGGGCGCCGGTTCTCGCTCTCGCCGGAGGACATGCCGCCGCCGGATCCGTTCACGTTCACGCAGATGACGGGCGACGTCACGCTCCAGGTCGAGCCCGGCAGTTACGGGCGACGCACCGGCGGGTTCTGGCTGACCACCCTGGGCGGCGCCGCGGTGCTCCTGGGAGGCACCTTCCTGCTGGTGGATGCCGCGGTCTCCAGCGACGCGATCTCGGGTGACCCTCTGGACGAGGGCGGCGGGGGCCAGGACAAGGACACCGGGGGCATGGGGACCGTGGGCCTCGTCTCGCTCATCGGCGGCGGCGCGGCGCTCGTCGGCGGCATCGTGCTGCTCGCGACGTCGGGCACGTCGGTCACGCTCGAGCAGCGCGACGCAAAGGCGGCTGGCAAGGTGGCAGAGGTCAAGCCGCGCTACTGGCTGGGCGAGTTCTGATGCTCCCGCGCCGGCCTCGCGGGCTGCTCGCGCTCGCGCTCTGCGCGGGCTGCGGCCACGGCGCGACCCCCGCTGGCCCCCCGCGCGGCCCCGAGCAGCCCGCGGCGCCGGCGCCGCAGGAGACGCTCACGCTCGGCGATGACGCCATCGAAGAGGTCGTGCGCGCGGTGAGCGTCGCGCGGCAGCTGTCGCCGAAGAGGCCGGTCGGCGTCGTGCGGCTCGATCACGAGCGCTTCGTGGAGCGCCTGCTCGCCCGCCGGGACGCGGAGCCTTCGCCGCGCGGCGCGCTCAGCGCCGAGGCCGCGTTCCTGCTCGGGTTCAATTTCCTCCCGCAGCCCGGGCAGCGCGGCGGGATCTCCACCGTCGACGACGTGCTGAAGGAGCAGGTCGTCGGCTTCTACAGCCGCACGGCCGACAAAGTCTTCCTCCCCGACGTGGCCCTCGCGTCCGAGGACGAGCTGCTCGAGCAGCGCGCGGTGCTCGCGCACGAGGTGCAGCACGCGCTGCAGGCACAGCATTTCCCTGACATGCCCGAGGCGAAGAGCTCGGACGAGGCCATCGCGCAGCTCGCGCTCATCGAGGGCGACGCGATGGTGGCCATGGGCGCGTGGCTCGGCGCCGAGGCCGGCGCGCCGGTGGGGCGCACGCTGCGGCGGATCGTGGAGGTGACGAGGCGCATCCCGCTCGCGAGCGTCACGCGCGGCGAGGCGAGCACCAAGCTCGACAGGGCGCTCGATCTGACGAAGAAGCGCCTCGAGTTCCCCTACCGCGACGGGATGCTGCTGGTCGCCGACGTGTACCGCGCCGGCGGCTTCCCGCTCGTCGACAGGATGTACACGCACCTCCCGCGCAGCACCGAGCAGGTGCTGCACCCCGAGAAGTACCTCGCGGGCGAGCTCCCGCGACCTTTCGCCGATCCTCGGCCGCCTCCGGGCTACGCGCTGTCCGCCGCCGGCACGCTCGGCGAGCTCGACACGCGCATCCTCCTCGAGCGCTGCGTCGACGCGGAGGTCGCCGAGCGCGCGGCCGCCGGCTGGGCGGGCGATCGCTTCGGCGTCTTCGCCGGGCCCGATCGGCGCCTCGCGGCGGCGTGGATCAGCGCGTGGGACACCGAGGACGACGCGGAGGAGCTCGAGGCGACGCTCGGCCGGAGCGCGGCGTGCTGGCACAGGAACGCGCTCGGGCTCGAGCGAGGCGACTACACGATCGGCGCCAACATCGCCGTCCGCCGGGAGGGCAAGCTCGTCGCGTTCGTGCGCGGCTTTCCCGAGGGCGCCGAGGCTGCGCTCGCGTCGCACCTCTTCACGCTCGCCGGACCGGAGCCGAAGCCCGCGCCGCTCACGGATCTCCCGATCCCACCGCGCGTCCGCCTCCCCGAGCCGACCCCGGGTCGCCTCGAGGGCGACGTGTACCGCAACGACTGGCTCGACCTCGTCGGCCGCGTGCCGCAGGGCATGCTCGGCCACGTGGGCGGCAACGTCGAGCTCGTGGTCGAGCGGCCCGGCACGCTCGTGCGCGGCGGCCTGTCCGTGTCCACGCGCATCACCAGCGACGCCGAGAACGAGAAGACGTTCGGCGAGGTGCAGGCGGCGTTCGTCCGCGATGCCGCCGCGCTCTCCATGCGCGTCGAGGCGCTCGGCGGCGGCCCGGTGACGACGGCGCTCGGCGCGGGCGTCGAGCGGAGGTGGCGGGTCATCGGCACCCCGGTGGAGCTCCGGCTCGTGCTCGTCCCGATCTGCGCCGGTACGGGCTCGATCGTGTTCGTCCTGGCCCATGGCGACCCCTATGCGCGCGGCGTGCTCGAAGGATGGATGGGCAGCTTCCGCTGGACGCACGGGCGCAACCTCACCGCATGCGATTTTCTCGATCCGAAGTAGGCGATCGAGACCCGAGCTTCGCCTCGCCGATGCCCGCGCTCAGCCGCGCGCCATCGCGAACGCGATGCCGCTCTGCAGGGTGCCGCGCACGACGAGCCGCTCGAAGGCCACGCCCAGACCGACGAGGGTCCGCGCCACGTCGGGCCGGATGCCGGTGAGCACCGCCTGCGCGCCGAGGAGGCTGACCGCCTGCGCTGCCTGGACGAGCGCGTTGCCCACCGCGGTGTCGACGACCGTGACCCCGGTCACGTCGAGGATGGCGAACTGGGCTCTCCGCTGCGTGATGCCGTCGAGGAGGGTCTCCAGGACCCGCTTCGATCCCGATGAAGTCGGAGCTGCAATCGACCAGGCGGAGCAACGCCTGCCACGGGACGGCGCTGTTGCCGCTCCACGCGCTCGCCTGGCGCAAGGCGTCGATCGTGTGTTGCTGCTCGGCGACGCGCTGCTCGAGCGCCTCGATGGGCTGTCGCAGCGGGGCACTCCCGGACTCGCGTGCGCCATCAGAGCGGCTGTCGGACGTTGCCACATATCCCAGGTACCTGAAGCCCCGTCCGGGGGCAACGTCATCATGGCCGGGGATCTCCGTGATGCGCGGTGGTCCTCGAGCGCGCACGAGAGTCTGCGAGATCGTGTAGCCCATCTCCGCATTTCGGTCGACGCCCGCGCCGAGTCATTCGGTCGTGAGGGCGGAGAGCCTGGCGCAACCTGGACTCCTGTGGTGCGGCGCCCTCCCCGGCGAGCGACACACGCGCTCGTGGGGTCACGCCGCGGGGCCGGCCGGCGCAGGCTCCGGAGCGACGACTCGCGGCCGCACAGCAGCCCGCGGAGGGTGAAGCGGAGGAACCGGCGCTCGCCGCTCACGCGCCCGGAGTACGCGGAGTACGCGGCGCGCCGGGGCGTGCCGGACGCGCAGCGGGGCCAGGTGAGGACGCGGGGCGGGGACGTCGACCTCGAGGTCGATCGCCTCTGCTCCAACGCTACTGCGGGAAATCGGGCCGAGAGGCGGACCGCCATGACGCCAAGGGTGCCAAGGAAGTAGCAGGGGAAAATGGAGGGACAGCCCTCCCCCTCTCCTTGGCGTCGTCGGCGCCATGGCGGTTCTTCTGCTGATCCGGGGCAACTTCCCGCAGCAGTGCTGGCTCTCGGTTGATGAAACGAGAGGTGTCACGCTACCAGGAGAGAGGTTATGGTCAAAGTGCAAGTCAGGCTCAGGGTCGATTCGGTGAGAGATGCGGAGCGGTATTATTGTGATGAGCTGGGGCTGTTCGACTCTTGTTACGACTATGGAATGGGGACGGTGTCCCTGGTCTCCAGGGACAACCCCACCTTCTTCTTGGTCCTCTCGACTGGGTCTGGCGCCGCGTCTGATGATTATCTGTTCGGCCTCGAGACGAAAGACTGCGATCTGCTCTTCGAGCGGTTGAGATCGGTGAGGTTCGAGACGGGCGGGCGGCTGCTGAGCAGCGAGGTGTTTGAGTATCCTCTGGGTAAGAACATCCTGCTGAAGGATCCTTCGGGGAATAAGTTTTTGATCTTTGAAGAGCGTATTTGAAGAGCGCCCCCTCGCCGCGGGCTCGGGCGCGCCGGCGGGTGGTGGCCTCGTTTGGGGGCTCACCTCCGGGGCTTGCGTTCCGGCGGGCCTATCTTGTGGCCCGCCTGCACGGAAGCCCCGGAGGTGAGCCCCCAAACGAGGCCACCACCCAGCAGCTCGTCGTCGCGGCCGGCGCCGGCTTCGTCCGCACCGCGGACGGCCTCGCGCCGGATCGCCTCGCGTCGCGCCGGACAGAGGAATCCTGGGGCGGCGCGGCGGAGATCGTGGGCACCGCGGTCGCGTACGCGCGCGGCGGCGGCGCTGCGGTCACCGTTGCGGGGCCGGGCCGGAGCTGAATAGAGTGGCCGCGTGAACCCCGCTCGGCAGAAGGCTGTTTCGCTCCACCGTGGCCGCGCCCGCACGCTCGCTGTGCGTCGCGCTATCCTCTCATCCTCCCTGTCTGCGCTCCTCGCCTGCGTGGCGGCCTGCGGCCCTGCCGCGCCGGCCAAGGAGCCGGCCCCGCCGTCCGCAGATCCCACCTCCGCCGCGCCCCGCGCGCCGGCGGCGCCCGCCATCGACACCGCGCTCGGCGGCCGGCTCTTCGACAAGTTTTACGGGAAAGAACCCCCATTCTCGGCCTTCGTCCCCGACAGCTCGAAGACCCAAGGGGTCCTGGATGGTCAAGGCGGTCCCTCGGGCAACGGGACGCTGAGGCTCGGATCCGGGGAGGCGATGAGCAACGACGCCGGGCATGACTACCGGCTCAAGAGCTTCTTCGGCTGGGATCTCAAGGGGCGCGAGGGCATCTATGGGCCGAGCGCGATGGCGAAGGGGTACGCCGTCTCAAGGAACCTCCTCGGGGGGCGCGAGACACGCGAGGAGCTCGTCCTCCTGTTCACGAAGGGAGATCACGAGATCCCCGCGTACGGCGACGTGCTCACGCCCCCTCAGATCGAGGCCATGGCCGCGTACGTGATCGGCGTCCGCGACGGCGCGCTCCCGCACCCCGACCAGATCTTCACGATCAAGCCGCCGGCGCAAGGGTATTACGCGCTCCTGCCGGGCGGCGACGCGGCCCGGGGGAAGGCGTACATCGAGGAGCGCTGCTCGTCGTGCCACGGCGACGACGGGACCGAGGTGCTCTTCGACGACGGCGCCTACTCGCTCGGCGCGCACGCGCGGCAGAAGGCGTACGAGGACTGGCACAAGATCCTGAACGGGCAGCCGGGATCTCCCATGGGCCGTCAGGTCCGTGGGAGCACCGGCAAGGAGATGGCGCAGGAGATCCTCGATATCCTGGCGGCCCTCTGCGATCGCGCGGCGTTCCCTCCAGGGAAGGCGACGGCGAAAGACGTCGAGGACGGCGACGGGCGCTGCGGTCCTTATCTGAAATAAGCGCACCGAGCAGAACCGGACCGGGCCAGGCGGCCGAGGGGGGGCAGTGCTAGCCTTTCACCCGCGCTGCTAACCTTTCACGCTCGCAAGGACACCACCGTGGAACGAACGCTCGTCCTCATGGATCACGACGGCGGCGTCGACGACTACCTCGCGGCGATCCTCCTGATGACGATGGACCACGTCGACGTCCTCGGCGTCGTCGTCACGCCGGCCGATTGCTACATCCGGCCCGCCGTCAGCGCCACGCGGAAGATCCTCGACCTCGCGGGCCGCCACGACGTGCCCGTCGCCGAGAGCACGGTCCGCGGGCTCAACCCCTTTCCGCCCATGTTCCGGCGCGACGCCTTCTGCGTCGACAACCTCCCCATCCTGAACGAGCGCGACGAGATCCTCACCCGGCGCGTGCCCGAGGCCGGGCAGGCGTTCATGGCCAGCGCCCTGCGCGCCGCCCCGGCGCCCGTGACGCTCCTCGTGACCGGGCCGCTCACCACCGTCGCCGCGGCGCTCGACATCGATCCTCGCGTCGAGGGGAAGATCCGCGAGATCCTCTGGATGGGCGGCGCGCTCCACGTGCGCGGCAACGTGGAGCGGGTCATCGAGAGCGGACAGGACGGCTCCGCCGAGTGGAACGTCTACTGGGACCCGATCGCCGCCGACCGCATCTGGCAGACCACGATCCCGATCACCCTCTGCCCGCTGGACATCACGAACCTCGTCCCCATCACCCAGGCGTTCCTCCGCCGCCTGTGCCGCCAGCGCCGCCATCCGCTCTCCGACCTCGCGGGCACCTGCTACGCGCTCGTGGCCCAGCAGGACTACTTCGCCTGGGACGTGCTGACGACCTCGTACCTCGGCAAACCCGAGATGTTCACCCTGCGCGCCTGGGAGACCGAGATCGTCACCGAGGGCCCCTCGCAGGGCCGCACCCGGGTCGTCCCCGGCGGGCGCCCGATCCAGGCGCTCGACCAGGTGGATCTCGAGCGCTTCTATGCCTATCTCCTCGCCCAGTGGTCGAGGTGATCGCCGCTCGCCGAGATCGGCTGTCGGGGGGCACCGGATCTCCCCCGTATCCCGTGGACCCGCGCCGCCGTGCGCTCGAGGCGATCTGCGGGCTCGTCGGCGCCCACGTGGGCACGTGTGCGAGATCGCAGGGGTTCGTGCGCGTCAAGGCTCACGCCCCTGGGGGCGAGCAGGTTTGAGTCATTTGACTTATTGAGTCGTTTGCCTTAAACCCCCCCGCGGAGGTCTTGATGAGCACCGACACGAGCGAGCAGGTCCTGGAATATCCGTTCCGTGCCCCCTCAGCCGTGGAGCCGCCGGAGGAGTGGGCGAAGCTCCGCCAGGGTTGCCCGGTCGCCCACATCCGGCTGCCGAGCGGGGACAAGGCGATGCTGGTCACGCGTTACGACGACGTGCGCCAGGTGCTCTCGGATCCGCGGTTCACCCGCAACCTCGCGCAGGACGGCGCGGCGAGGATCACGGCCAACGAGGGCGGCAGCGCCTTCGAGAACAAGGACGCGGCCGATCTCGCGGGCGGCGAGGCGCACGAGCGATGGCGGAGGCTCATCAGCCGGTGGTTCACGGTCAAGCGGATCTCCGCCATGCAGCAGCGCATCGAGGCGATGACGCACCAGCTCGTCGACAAGATGGTCGCGAAGGGCCCGCCCGCCGACCTCGTGAGCGAGCTCGCCTTCCCCTTGCCCGTCTGGGTGATCGCCGAGATCCTGGGCATCTCCGTGGACGATCGCGACCGGCTCGCCCACTGGTCCAACGCGATGCTCACCATGACGCAGTTCACCCAGGAGGAGGTCGACGAGGCCCAGGCGGAGTTCGTCCAGTACCTCACGGGCCACATCGCGAAGAAGCGCGCGGAGCTCGGGGACGATCTGCTCAGCGATCTGATCCGGGCCGCCGACGAGGGAGAGCACATCAACGAGAGGCTCCTCCTGATGACGGCGCAGGGCATCCTGGTGGCCGGGCACGAGACCACCTCGAACATGATCGGCAAGATGATCGCCATGCTGCTCTCGGATCGGAGGCGCTGGGAGCAGCTCCTGGCGGAGCCCTCCCTCGTCCGCAGCGCGGTGGAAGAGGCGTTGCGCTTCGACGCCAACGCGGGCTTCGGGCTGCCGCGCTTCGTCACCGAGGAGATCGAGCTCTCGGGCACGAGGGTGCCCGGCCGCACGACGCTCGTCTGCAACATGGCCGCGGCGAACCGGGACGAGGGGGCCTTCGAGCGGGCCGATGAGATGGTGCTGAACCGCTCGCCGAACCCGCACCTCACGTTCGGCGCGGGGGCCCACTCCTGCGTGGGTCAGGCGCTGGCGCGCACCGAGCTCCAGACCGTGCTGTCGGTGCTCCTGCGCCGGCTGCCCACGCTCGAGCTCGCCGTCTCGCCCGCGGAGCTCCCCCGCCGCGAGGGGCTGCTCGTCGGCGGGATCGAGCGCGTCCTCCTGCGCTGGTGACGAGGGGCATCATGGCGAGCCCGAGGGGCAGGCAAGCGCACGGCAACGAGACGCGGGAGGTCATCCTCGCGGCGGCGGAGCGGCTCTTCGCCGAGCACGGGGTGGCGGCGGTCTCGAACCGTCAGGTGAGCGAGGCGGCAGGGCAGGCGAACAACTTCGCCGTCGGCTACCACTTCGGCACCAAGGCCGATCTCGTGCTCGCCATCGTGCGCCGGCACGCCCCATCCATCGAGCGGCGGCGGGCCGAGATGCTCGCGGCCATCAAGGGCTCGTCCGACCTGCGCGACTGGATCGGCTGCCTGGTGCGGCCGAGCACCGAGCACCTCGCCTCGCTGGGCAGCCCGAGCTGGTATGCGCGCTTCATCGCCCAGGCGACGACCGACCCCGCGCTGCGGCAGATCGTGACCGACGAGGCGGTCGCCTCGGCGTCGATGCGAGGGGTCATCGAGGGGCTGAACCGGCTCATGCCGATCCTCCCGGAGGAGGTGCGCGAGGAGCGGAGCGACATGAGCCGGCAGCTCATCGTGCACACGTGCGCCGAGCGCGAGCGCGCGCTGCACGCGGGCACGCCCACGCCGCGCGCGACGTGGGAGGCCGCCGCGGTCGGGCTGGTGGACGCCCTGGTCGGGCTGTGGCGGGCCCCCTTCACCCCCACGAAGTGACTGCTGGACGAGCAAGAAGAGAGAGAGGTCATTCATGCGCGTGATCGTGGATTTCGAGAAGTGCTGCGGAGCAGGCCAGTGCGTGATGCTCGCGCCCAGGGTGTTCGACCAGCGGGACGACGGCATCGTGATCCTGCTCGACGAGGCGCCGCCGGAGGAGCAACACGCCGCGGTCCGAGAGGCCGCCACCGTCTGTCCGGGCGCGGCGATAAGGCTCGACGAGAGCGCATGAAGGCCCCGTCGAGCGTGCTCGTCGTCGGCGCCTCCGCGGGCGGCCTCGCCGTCGCGGAGGCGCTGCGGCGCGAAGGGGACGCGGCGAACGGGATGACCTGCTGTCCGCGGTGATCGATGACGAGGGGAACCTCACGACCGGCGCGGCGTGCGCGCGAACCGAGCAGAGGGTGAGCGTCAGCGGAGCAGCCAGGCGATCTCGAGGAGCCACTGGGCCACCTCGGCCGACTGGTCGAGGCGATTGACCAGGGGGGCGTCCGGGAGCCAGCCGCCGTCTGCGGCCTGCGCGGCGAGGAGGTTCGTCGCGACGGCCGCGGCGAGGCGGCGGGCGCCCGGGCTGCCGCTCGCGCGCGCGAAGAGCGCGGAGCCCCAGCCGACCTTGTGGCCGAAATGCTCGGACGGCAGCGCGCCGCACCGGCGGGCGAACTTCACGTAGCGGCGCGCCCCCCGGAGGTATCGCCTGCGCCCGGTGGCTCTGTAGAGCTGGGTGAGGAAGGCGATCGGATACCCCACGAAGAACCATGCCTGCCCCGGCCGCCTGGCCTCGACCACGTGCAGCGCGGCCTGCTCCGGCGGGTAGGAGGTGACGAGATCGCCGCCCTTGCTCCGGCGGAGGTACAGGCGCTCCTCCACGTCCGGCTGGAGGTCGTGAAAATCGAGCAGCGCCTTGCCGGCCGCCCTGGCCGCGCGCAGATCGCCGAGGTGAAGGGCGGCGAGCCCGAGGTGGGCCGTCATCAACATCTCGACTTGCCCCTGCTTGCCGCCGGATCCGGGGCCATCGAGCAGGGCGGCGCCGAGGCGCGGGTGCTGGAAGCCGCGCAGGTACTTCCAGGCCCGGAGGCTCACGTCGAAGCGCCCGGCGCGGTGCGCCCCGAGGAGGATCCACCCGTTCAGATAGCCCGGGTACTGGGAGAGCACCGGGTCGGCCGTCTTCACGCCTGGGGCGGTGTTGAAATCGCCGCTCGGGTCGCCGAACGCGGCCGCGATGTGGTCGAGCAAACGATGCGCCGCGCGGGGCCTGCCGATGAGGTGCATCAGCGAAGGGGCCTTGTAATAGGCAGCGAGATCCGTGATGTCCGGCCCGAAGCTGCCGTCGGGCTGGAGCTGCCCCTCGATCCAGTCGGCCGCCCGGAGGGCCGCCGCGTGGCACCTGTCGGCGAGCTGGGCGACGTCGTCGGCCCCGGGCGCAGAGGAAGTGGACGGGCGCGGCTCGCTCGCCGGCGCCGCGGGATCGCGGGCAGGGGGTGCATCCACGGCCCCGGTGCCATTGCCTGAGGGGAGAGGGGGATGGGAGATGTCGGACATGACGTTCCTCCTTCGGGCTTTCGAGCTCACCGCGATGATCCGGTCAGCGTCCGGCGGGCGCGCGGGCGGTCCGGATGCCGCTGCGGGGGCACTGCGAGCCACGGCACATTAGAGAGGGGTTTGCCGGGAGGGGCAAGGGCCCGTGATGCGCGATGGCGTGGGCCGCCGCGAGGTCGCGCGCGTCCCTCATGGTCAATCGACCGACGCGCGGGCACCCTCGATCCCGGGGCGTGCTGGCCTGATCATGCCCGCCCGGGCGAGGAGAGGGCGCGTGCTACACACCCGGGGTGCCAGCGCTCCTGATTCTGACGTACGTGGGGTTCGTGAGCCTCGGCCTCCCCGACGCGGTGCTCGGCGTCGCGTGGCCGTCGCTCCGCGACGCGTTCGGGCTGCCGCAGAGCGCGCTCGGCGCGATCCTGGTCGGGACGGGGGTGGGGTACTTCTCGTCCGGGCTCGCGGCGGGGAGGCTGGTGCAGCGGCTCGGGGTGGGCAAGCTGCTCACGCTCAGCAGCGGCCTCATCACGGTCGCCATGGTCGGCTATGCGACGGCGCCGGTCTGGCCGCTGCTGATCCTGTGCGCGCTGGTCGCCGGGCTGGGCTCGGGCGCGATCGACGCGGGGCTCAACGCCTATGCGGCGAGCAACTTCTCCGCGCGCCACGTGAACTGGCTGCACGCGTGCTACTGCCTCGGCGCGGCGCTGGGGCCGCTCATCGCGACGGCGGCGCTCGCGGCCAGCGGCTCGTTCCGCTGGGGGTACGCCGCCATCGGCGCGATCATGCTGCTGCTCACCACGTCGTTCGCCCTGACCAAGGCGTCGTTTCGCGCGCCGGTGGCGGGCGGCGCGGGCGCGCCGGAGGCGCCGGGGGCCTCGGCCGTCGCGGCGCTGCGGCGCGGGCGCGTGTGGCTCCAGATCGCGGTGTTCTTCGTTTACTCGGGGCTCGAGGTGACGCTCGGGCAGTGGTGCTTCACGATCAACACCGAGGCGCGCGGCGTCGCGGAGGAGGCGGCCGGGCTCTGGGCGGGCGCCTACTGGGGCAGCCTCGGCGTCGGCCGCGTGCTGCTCGGCGTGGCGGTGGAGCGCGTGGGCGCGGACCGGCTCCTCCGGATGGCCACGCTGGCGGCGCTGCTCGGCAGCGTGCTGTTCGCGGTCGGCCCGGCGTGGCCGGGCGCCGTGGGGCTCCTGGTGGCGGGGCTCGGGCTCGCGCCGATCTACCCCACGCTGATGTCCCGCACGCCGGCCCGTCTCGGCGCGTCCACGGCGCACGCGATCGGGTTCCAGGTGAGCGCGGCCATGCTCGGCGGCGTGATCTTGCCGAGCGTCGGCGGGGTGCTCGCCGCGCGGCTGGGGCTCCCTTCGATCGGGACGCTCGCGGTGATCGCGGCGGCGGGCCTGTGGCTCCTGCACGAGGCGCTGATCCGGGTGACGCGCGAGCCGCAGCCGGAGGCGGCGTCGGCCGCTGGCTAGAGCGGGATTCGGTCGCGAGACACCTTCCGTCTCCCGTCTCCCGTCTCCCGTCTTCCGTCTCCCGTCTCCCGTCTCCCGTCTCCCGTCTTCCGTCTCCCGTCTCCCGTCTTCCGTCTCCCGTCCTCGTCTGGCCTCTTCGTGCGCGTGCGCGCTCATTCCCTCCTCGTCTCTCATCATCCGCTTCTGGCTCCATCCGCGAATTCGTGGTCGTGCGGGTGCTCAACACGCACGATCGTGCAGGAGGACGAGCACGGGATGAGCGCGCACGCGCACGAAGAGGGAGAGGGAAGACGGGAGAGGGAAGACGGAAGACGGGAGAGGGCAGAGGGCAGTGGCCCCCTCAGCCGATCGCCTCGGCCGTGAGCAGGCGCGTCCTCCGGCCCGACGCGAGCGTGAGGTGCTGCCCCCAGCTCGTCTGGTGCGGAATATCCCCCTCCACGAGCGCGCTCTCCCGGATCGCGAACCCCGCCGCGCGGTACGCCGGCCGCAGCACCTCCTCGACCCGCGCTTCCGTCAGCTCGGGGAGCCCGAGCCGCGCCGCGTACGGCCGGTCGTCGAAGACGCTCTGGTTGAGCAGCGCGATGAGCTCGCCGCCCGGCCGCACGAGCCGCCGCAGCGCCTCGAGCACCGGCGCCTCCGGCAGTACGAGCGCCGAGAGCAGCGACGCCCAGGGGAAGTTCACCGTGAGCGTGTGGGCGAGCCCGGTCAGCTCCTCGGGCAGCGCCTGCACGGACGCCACCACGAAGAGCGCGTTCGGCCGGCCTCCCCGCGCGACCTTGCGGCTGGCGCGCCACGACACCTCGCGCATCCGCTCGCCCGCAGGGTCGACGCCGATGCAGTACGTGTCGGCGTGCGCGCCGGCCGAGCGGTACACGAACCGGCCGTCGCCCGTGCCGACGTCGATGAGGACGCGCGCGTACCCGGCGAGCTTCGCCTCGAGGTCCGCGCGCGTCCACGCGTGGGACTCCTTGCCGACCTGCACGATCATCGTCGCCTCGATCGCCTCGATCGCCTCGAGCGCCGCCGCGCCCCCCGGCCGGCGCCGGCCGGGGCGCGGCCTGCGCGTCAGCCGCCCCCGCGCCCGCCCTCGGCCTCGACGAGCTCCCGGCAGGCGATGGCCCGCACGAGATCGTCGCTCGCCTCGCGCAGCATCCGGACCAGCATCGGCAGCCGCGGCGCCGCCGCCGGCGCGCCCTCCGGCGCCGCCTGGAGCGCCGCGATCCGCGACTCGGCGCGGCCGAGGACCTCCCGGTCGACGCGGTACGACGGGAACAGGTGGGTGAAGTACGCGGACGCGAGCTCGTGCGTCCGCGCCTCGAACACCCTCTGCACCTGCTCGAAGAACGCCGCCACGTACGGCTCCAGCAGCGCGCGCTGGAACGACCAGTTGAAGCCCGACATCGCCGCGCCCGTGAGGTGCAGCGAGCCGTACCCGTCCCCGTGGAAGCGCTCCCACGCCGCCGCCTTCGCCGCCGGATCCGGGCGCGCCGTCTCCGCGCGCAGCGCGGCGCGCTGGCCGCGATCGGACGGATCGCGCCGCTTCTCGGCCTCGAGCCGCTCGGCCGCGCCCTCCATGCCCCGCGCCACCCACTTCACGGCGACCGTCCAGCGCATCTCCTGGTCGATCTCGAGCCCGTCCACCCCCAGCTCGCCGTCGACGAGGCGCGCGGCCAGGGCCAGATCGGGCGCGGAGTAGGCCACGCTGAGCAGCGTCCGCGCCCACACGATCTGCGCGTCGCCGCGCGCCGCCCGGAGCGCCGAGAGCGCCAGGCCCGTGAACGCGCTCGCCTCCGCGTCGCGCAGGGCGTCCGGTACGTAGCGCGCGAGCGCCATCACCGCGTTGCCCAGCACCGGCTCGACGATCGTGAGGTCCGGCTCGGCGGGCAGCTTGTCGCGGACGAGCGCGAGGTACGCCGGGGAGGCGAGCTTCTGGTCGCGCACCATGTTCCAGAGCGACGCCCAGAGGAGCTGGCGCAGGAGCGGATCCTCCACGCGGCCGAGGTGCTCGCGCACGAACGCGAGCGAGCCCGGGTCGAGCGCGATCTTCGCGAACGTGAGGTCGTTGTGGTTCGGGAACACGAGGCGCGGCGCCCTCCGCCCCCGCGCCGCCGCGACCTCGGTCACGGCGCCGTCGATCTCGGCGGCCACCGCGTCGATCACGAGCGCGCCGCCCTCCTCGCGCGCGAGCGCCACGTCGATGCGGTGCGGCCGCAGGGTCGGGTAGTCGACCGGCGCCGTCTGCAGCACGCGGAGCCGGCCGATGCGGTCGCCCTCGGCCTCCCACTCCGCCGTCAGCGTGTTGAGCGACGCCTGCTCCAGCCAGGCGCGCGACCAGGCGCCGAGGTCGCGGCCCGAGCCCTCCTCCAGGGCGGACAGGAACTCGCGCAGCGTCGCGTTGCCGTACTGGTAGCGCTTGAAGTACCGGCGCATCCCGTCGCGGAAGGCGGGCAGGCCGATCGCCGCCACGAGCTGCTTCATCGCGGCCGCCCCCTTGCCGTACGTGATGCCGTCGAAGTTCAGGAAGGTGTGCTCCGTGTCCGCGAGCTCGCCGGCGATGGGGTGGGTCGTCACGAGCTGGTCCTGGCGGTAGGCCCAGCTCTTGATGACGTTGAACGCCTGCCACGCGGCCGGCCGGAACCGGGTCGCCCGCTCCATGGCGAGGAAGGCCATGTACGTGGCGAAGCTCTCGTTCAGCCAGAGATCGTTCCACCACCGCATGGTCACGAGGTTGCCGAACCACATGTGCGCCATCTCGTGGAGGAGCACCTCGGCGCGCGTGAGGCGCTGGTGGTCCGTCGGCGGGTCGCGGAAGATCATCCGCTCGCTGTGGGTCACGGCGCCGACGTTCTCCATGGCGCCGGCGTTGAACTCCGGGACGAAGATCTGGTCGTACTTGGTGAACGGGTAGGGGTAGTCGAAGAAGTCGGGGTAGAAGTCGAAGCCCTGCTTCGTGATCGTGAAGAGCTCCTCGGCGTCGAGGTGCTTGGCGAGCGATCTCCGGCAGTAGAGCCCGAGCGGGATGCCGCGGTGCTCGTCGCGCACCCCGCTGTACGGGCCGGCGACCAGGGCGAAGATGTAGGTGCTGAACCGGGTCGTCTCCTCGAAGATCCGGGTCGAGCGCCCCGCGCCCGCGGCCATCGTGCGGGTGATGCGGGCGTTGCCGATGACCTCCCAGTCGTCGGGCGCGGTCACGGAGAGGCGGTAGCTCGCCTTGATGTCGGGCTGGTCGAAGCAGGGGAAGAGCCGGTGCGCGCTGAACGGCTCGAAGTCCGAGTAGAGGTACTCCTCGCCGTCCTCCGGGTCGCGGAAGTGGTGGAAGCCGTCGCCGGTATGGTCGTAGTCGTTCTCGTAGACGACGCGCACGCGCGTCTCCGGGTCGAGCAGCTTGCCCGGGAGCAGGATGCGGCAGTCGGCCCACGCGGGGTCGACCGCGACGCCGTTGATCTCGAGCCGCTCGATGCGCCGGCCGCGGAAGTCGATGAAGGTGTCGCCGCGGCCGCGGACGTCGAAGTAGGCGATCGCCTCGCCGCGGTAGCCGCTCCTGCCGCGCGAGAGGTCGAGCGAGAGCTCGTAACGCACGTTGCCGATGCGCGCGGCGCGCTCCTCGGCCTCCTTCTGGGTGAGCACGTCCCGTCCGGGGCCGCCGGTCTTCTCCGTCATGGCCTGCACCCTAGGACGAACCCCCGGAGGGGAGCCAGCGCATCTGGCACGGCCGCGATCGCCCTGCCGCCCGCGGGCCTGGGGGGTGGGGGGCCTGGGGGCCTCCCCCCGGGGCTTGCGTTCCGGCGAGCCCCTGTCGTGGCTCGCCTGCACGAAAGCCCTCCGGTGAGCCCCCAGGCCCCCCACCCCCCCAGGCCCACGGGCGGCCGGCCTGGAGAAAAGGGACCGGGTTGTGCCAGGGCGGCGCTGATATGTGCAGTGGAGGGGGGTCTGGCACTGGCTCAAACGCAATGCATTGCGACACACCGCGTGCCAGACCCCTCGAGAACGCTCGGGGGAGCGATCTTCTGGGCAAGATTGTGCCAAAAATGCGGTTTCTGGCGAAATTTTGTACAAACGACCCCGCGCACACCCTCCTCGTTGTGCCAGAAGGGGGGGCCGGACCCCTCCGGACCGCAATGCAGGGCGCTCGCGGGGGTGCCGGACCCGTCCCGGGGCGCAGCGCAGAGCGCTTGCCGGGGAGGCGGACCCCTCCGGACCGCAGCGCCGGGGGCGTGCCGTCGGGCGCGCGCCGTGGTCGCGCCCGCGCGGGCCGGCTATGCTCGGACCATGCAGCGCGCGCCGGTAACCTGGGTGATCGATCCCGACGATCCGCGGGCCCCACCGCAGGAGATCTGGGACCGGATGACGCCGGAGGAGCGGCAGCGCGTCCTCGATGCGCTCCCGTCGGAGCTCGAGATCTCCGAGCCGCGCCCGCCCGAGGGCGACTTCCACTTCAACGCCAAGGTGGCGGCCCGGGACACGCTGGGCGGGTACTTCCAGAGCATCGGCAAGCGCGTGTACGTCGCGTGCGAGCTGCCGATCTACACCCCGGACGGGCGCATGGTCGCGCCGGACCTCATCGCGGTGCGCGACGTCGAGGTGAAGGAACGCGCCTGCTGGTCCGTGAGCGCGGAGGGCAAGGGGGTCGATCTGGCGCTGGACATCCTCTGGAACGAGAGGAGCCAGGAGGAGCTCGAGGTCGACATCGCCCGCTGCGCGTCGCTCGGGATCCCCGAGTACTTCGTCTTCGACCGGCGCAACCGCCGGCTTCGTGGCTACCGGCTCGCCCAGGACGGCGCGGGCTACCAGCCGATCGCCCGGCACGCGGGCCGGCTCACGAGCGCGGTGCTCGACCTGGACCTGGGCGTGGAGGGGGACCGGCTGTGCTTCTACTATGCGCTGGCCCGGCTGCCGGAGCCGCGCGAGGTGCTCGCCAGGTTCCGCGCGATGGTGAACGACCTCATGGCGCTCCGTGAAGAGGCCGAGCAGCGCCTCGACGAGGCCGAGGAGCGCCTGGAGGAAGCGCAGCAGCGCGCCGACGAGGCCGAGCGAAGGCTGGCCGAGGCCCTGGCCGAGCTGGAGTGCCTCAGGCGCGAGCGCGGCTGAGGGCGCGCGGAGCGCCTGGAGCGCCTGGAGCGCGGCGCGGCCGGGCGCCTGGCTGGTCGTGTCTGCGCGGGCCCGCTATGCTCGCATCATGCAGCGCGCGCCGACGTACTGGGTGATCGACCCCGACGATCCGCGGGCACCGCCGCAGGAGCTCTGGGATCGCATGACGCCGGAAGAGCGGCAGCGCGTCCTCGACACGCTCCCATCGGAGTTCGAGGTGTCGGAGGCGAGCCCTCCCGAGGGCGATTTCCACTTCAACCCGAAGATGGCGGCCCGGGACGCGCTGGGTGGGTTCTTCGAGCGCATCGGGCGGCGCGTGTACCTCGCGTGCGAGCTGCCGGTCTACTACCCGGCAGAGCGGATGTTCGCGCCCGATCTCATCGCGGTGCTCGACGTGGAGGTGAAGGAGCGGGCCCACTGGTCCGTGAGCGCCGAGGGCAAGGGGGTGGACCTGGCGCTGGAGATCCTCTGGAGCGGGAGGACCAAGAAGGATCTCGAAGACAACGTCACCCGCCACGCGTCGCTCGGCATCTCCGAGTACTTCGTCTTCGACCGGCGCCGTCGCCGGCTTCGTGGCTACCGGCTCGCCCAGGACGGCGCGCGCTACCTGCCGATCGTCCCGCAGGAGGGTCGGCTCACGAGCGCGGTGCTCGACCTGGACCTGGCCCTGGAGGAGGACCGGCTGCGCTTCTTCCACGGGCAGACCGCGGTGCTGGAGACGCGCGAGCTGCTCGCCAGGCTCGGCACGATGATGGGGGACCTCGAGGCGCGCATCGAGCGGACCGAGCTGCGCCTCAATGAGGAGAGGCAGCGCGCCGACGAGGAGCGGCGCCGCGTCGACGAGGCCGAGCGGCGCGCCGACGAGGAGCGGCGCCGCGTCGACGAGGCCGAGCGGCGCGCCGACGAGGAGCGGCGCCGCGTCGACGAGGCCGAGCGGCGCGCCGACGAGGAGCGGCGCCGCCTCGACAGGGAGAGGCAGCGCGCCGACGAGGCCGAGCGGCGGCTGGCCGAGGCCCTCGCGGAGCTCGCGCGCCTCAAGCGCGAGCGCGGCTGAGCGCGCGCCGGAGGTCGGCTCAGGTCGCGGGAGCGGCGCGTCGCCACGCGAGCGTGATCGCGATCCCCGTGAGCGCGCCGACGGCCTGGAGGAGGTGGGCGAGCACCGAGACGGCGATGGCCGAGCTCACGGTGAGCCCGAGCAGCGGGGCGGCGAGCGTGAAGGCGCCGTCCGTGGCGCCGATCTGCGCGGGGATGAGGTCGCCGGCGGCTGTGCCGATCGCGCCCACGCCGTACGCGGCGAGCGCGCGGAGCGGGCCGCTGTCGGCGCCGACGGCGGCGAGGAGCACGGCGTACTGCACGGCCTGGAGCGCGCGACCCGCGCAGAAGGCGGCGAACGGCCGGCCCGGGACGGGCGGGTGCGCGCGGACGGCCTCCTGGAAGGCGGCGGTGGCGTGGCCGGCGCGGGCGAAGCGCCGGGTGATCCACGCGAAGGCGGCGCGCTGCCGCGCCGCGAAGGCGACGCAGAGGCCGCTCGCGACCGAGAGGGCGACGTGCACGAGCAGGCCGGCGGCGAGCGGCGAGGCGCCGTTCGTCCACCCGACGGCGAGGGCCGCGAGGAGCGACAGCGGGGCCGCGGACAGCAGCGCGAGCGACTGGTTCGCCGTGCCGATGGCGGCCGCGCGCGGGGCGCCGACGTGGGGGGAGAGCATCGCGGCCTTGACCGCCTCGGCCGTGGCGCGGCCGGCCGGCATGAGCGACGCGACGGGGTAGGCGACGACGTGGATGCGGGCGAGCTCCGCGAGCGGGACGCTCCCCGGCGGGCAGAGCGCGCGGGTCGCGAGCAGCTCGCAGCCGAGGCGCGCCGCCTCCAGCGCCACGAGGAGGGGCAGGAGCGGCGCGGCGCGGCTCACCGTGGCGAGCAGCGCCGCGGCGCCGACGTGCCGGATGAGCGCGATCAGGGCGACGAGGCCGAAGGCGCCGAGGGCCGCGTGGAGCAGCGCCCGGCGCCGCGCGCGGCGGGCGGCGGACGCGCTCCTGAGGGCGCGCGGGGCAGGCGGGGCGGCGGAGCGCGGCGCGTCGGCGCCGGCCCGAGCGCGCTCGTCGGCGCCGGCCCGAGCGCGCTCGTCGGCCGACGCGCGCTCCTCGCGCCGCGCGTCCTCGTCGCGCCGCGTGCCCACATCGCCCCGCGCCGCCCCGGCGTGGCTGCCAGGGCATTCCTCTGCCGCTCGGGCCGGAGTCGTCATGAGAACGGATTGCGCTGCGAGGCGCGTGCCGGCGCCGCGTGCGCACGCCCTGCGCATGCGGCGTCCGGCCACGCTGCGGGGCGTCGACGCCCCGGGCGCGCCGCGCGGCGTGCTCGACGCAATCGATCGAGGCCGGGCGAAGCCCTCGGCGCGATTTCCCGCGGTGCCGTGGTCCAGAAGGACCCCGCGAGACCGGAAGTCCGCCAGGGGCACGGAATTTACAGTGTAATGAATGTTGCATATGAAAGTGTGCTCTCCCCGCCGCTGCGGTGGCGCGCAGTCGGCCGGCGCGACTCCAGCGCTTGCCGAGCACCGTCAGGACGCCGAACGGGTCGAGACGCGTCCCGACTCAACGGGTCGTCCAGCCGATGAATTCGCCGGTGAGCGGGCCGAGGGCGCGCGGATCTCACCCGCGGCGCGCGCGCAGGGCGGCGTCCGCGCTGAAGACCGCGAGCGCGGCCCAGATGCACGCGAAGCTCACGGCCTGCGTGGTCGTGAACGGCTCGCCATAGACCAGGACCGCCAGCAGGAACTGGCCGCTCGGCGCGAGGTACTGCAGGAAGCCCAGGGTGGTCAGCGACAGGCGCCTTGCCGCGTTCGTGAACCAGATGAGCGGAAGGGCCGTGACGATGCCCGTGGCGGCGAGGAGGACATGGGTCCTCACGTCGGCGTGACCCAGGGCGCCGTCGCCCTGGACATGGAGGCTCACGAGGTAGGCGACGCCGATGGGCGCGATGAACGAGGTCTCCAGGGTGGAGCCAGGCAGCGAGTCGACCCGCGCGACCTTGCGCAGCAGGCCGTACACACCGAACGTCCCGGCCAGGGCGAGCGCGATCCAGGGGACCGTGCCCGCGCGCACGGCGAGGTGCACCACGCCCGCGGACGCGAGGCCGAGCGCGAGCCACTGGGCCGGGCGCAGCCGCTCGCGCAGAAAGAGCATGCCGAGCAGCACGCTGAGCAGCGGGTTGATGAAATACCCGAGGCTCGCGTCGAGCAGGCGGTCCACCGCGACGGCGTAGATGAAGAGCACCCAGTTCGCCGAGACGAGCGCCCCGGTCGCCGCCATCGCCAGGAGGACCCGGCGGTCGCGGAGCGCCGCGGCGAGCGCGCGGCGCTGCCCCGTGGCCAGCGTGAGCGCCGCGAACGCCAGGAGGCTCCACACGGTGCGGTGGGCCAGGATCTCGACCGCGCCCACGTGCCGGAGCTGCTTCCAGAAGACGGGCACGATCCCCCAGGCGCTGTAGGCCGCGACGCCGTACAGCACCCCCCACGAGCCCTGCCGGCGGCCGTCGCGGGCCTCGTCGGGCGCGCGCATCGGCGATCGGGCCTGTTCTGGTGCGGTGCTCGCCATTCAACGCTCGACGCCACGAGGCGCCGCTCGCTCGACCGGAGCGGCACGATGTCGAAGCTCCTCCTGAATTTCAAGCAACTTCTGGCGCCGCCCCGCGCCTCACGTGCCGCGCACGCCGAGCGACCCCGCGCGCGCCCCGCGCCTCCCGTGCCGCGAACGCCGAGCGACCCCGCGCGCCGCCGCGGCCTCTGCGGCGCGCTCCGCGGGGCCGGCGACCTCGACGGTCTGGTCGCGTCCGCGCCCCGGGTCGCAGGCCCCGCGGAGCCCGCCTGTCGCGGATGAGCCGACTCGCGCGCTCGAGAGCGCGCCACCGTGCTCGCTCCCGCCACCGCGCAGCGCGTGCGCGTCGCCCGTAACCCGCGCTCGCCGGCCCGGCGGTCCCCGGAACACCGGGCGCCGATGCGCCAGATCGTCAAAAATATCGGACACTTCGCGCCCATGTCGCGCCCTCGCGGAGCGCGCGCCGAGCGCGCTTTCACGTCGCGGGGACACCGTGGCACCCGGGTTGCTGCGCGCGGAGCGCGGCGCCGGACAATGCGCCGAGCACAGCGAGGTAGGAATGCGAAGCATCTATTATCTGGCAGGAGCGTGCGCGGTGATGGCCGTCGCGTGCATGGGCAAGGGGGACGAGCCGGAAGAGCCTGGAGAACCAGCGCCCGAAGAGATGGGCTTCGTCACGGTCCAGTGGGCGATCGAGGACGAGACCAGCGCCGAGCGATGCAGGGCGTACGGCGCGAGCGCGGTCGAGCTGCTCCTCATCAGCACGGACGACAACAAGGTCACGAAGCAGGTGGTCCCGTGCGAGCGGTTCGACACGAGCGTGCACGTCATGGCCGACGACTACGTCGGTACGATCACGCTCGTGGACGAGGACGGGAAGTCGGTCAGCGAGCCCCTCCCGGTGGGGCCCTTCGAGGTCTCCGGCGAGGAGCAGACGACGCGCAGGGTCAGCTTCCCCGCGGCCGGCGCGGCGGGCGACAGGCAGGGGGAGCGCACGCAGGGGGAGCGCGACGGGCGAGAGCGGCGGCGGGACACGCACCGGAACTAGGGCCCGCGCACCGGAGGTCCTGACGGATCTCTGCCCCTCGCTTCGCGATCGGACGCGCATGCCTGCCGCCGCGTCCGCGCGTCCCCATCCGAGCTCCCGGGCCTGGCGCGTCGTCGCCCGGCGAACCCCCTCTCCCTGGGCCGGACAGCCCGGAAGACCCCCCGCGCAACCAGGGACCCGCCCGAGCGACGCGCGCGCCGTCGCGCCCCCTCACGGCGCCGGCGGTGTCTCCTGGCGCGCGCCCCCGCGGACCTCCCGCCCCTCGACCAGCTTGAGGAGCTTCTCCTTCGTGGTCAGCCCCACGTGGCGCGCCACCTCCTTGCCCCCGGCGAACGCGATCACCGTCGGGAACGCGCGGATGCCGAAGCGGCGGGCCAGCGAGGGGTACCGGTCGCCGTCGACCGTCATCACCTCCAGGTGCCCCGCGCTCTCCGCCGCCAGCCGGTGCAGGATGGGCGTGAGGGCGCGGCACGGCGGGCACCACTGCGCGGTGAAATCGACCAGCACGGGCACCTGGGCTTCCAGCACCTCGGCGTCGAAGCGGAGATCGTCGATCTCGTGGACGGGGTTCATGGTCATGGCCTCCATGTCCGGCCAGGTCTCGAGATCGGCATCCATTACACCGCTCGCTCGCTGTAATGTCGCGGCGGCTCGAGACCTGACCCCGTAGACCATGGAATCCACCAACGACCCGGACGACATCCTGGGCCGGGTGTCGCACCTCGTGCGCGCGGAGCGCGCGGCGCTCGCGTCGCTGGCGCGGGCGGAGGGGGTGACGCCCGAGGACGCGGTCGACTGCGTGCAGGAGGGGCTCTGCACGCTGCTCACCCTCGCGCAGGGCGGGGCGCTCCCGGAGGACGTCGGCGCGTGGGGGGGCGTGCTCGCCGGGATCGTGCGCAACGCCGCGCGCAACCGGCGTCGCCGTCACTTCCGTGCCCGGCCGCACGTGGACCTCGACGCGCACCCGGAGGCCGCGACGGACACCCCGGCGACCGACGACGCGATCGCGCGCGCCGAGGAGCACGTCCGCCTGCGCGCGTGCGTCGAGGAGCTCTGCGAGATCCAGAAGGCGGTGGTGACGCTGCGGATGCTCGAGGAGCAGCCGGGCGAGGACGTCGCGCGCGCGCTCGGCATCTCCGCCGGGCACGTCGCGGTCCTCCTGCACCGCGCCAAGGCCGCGCTGCGCGCCTGCATGACGACGCCCCCCTGAGCGCGCGGCCGGGGCGGCGCGGGCAGCCGGGGCGCCCGCGGGGCGGCCGGCGGGGCGGCGCCTGGCGGGCGGCCGGGGCGCCCGCGGGGCGGCCGGCGGAGCGACGCCTGGCGGACGGGCGGCGCCTGGTTCTGCTATGTCTGCGCGGCACGCCATGAGCTCCCTTCCGCCTGCCGTGAGCCTCCTTGAGCCCGACGAGCCGCCTGCGTTCGAGGTCGTGAACCCCGAGGGGCGCTCCAGCGCGGTCCTGCTCTGCGACCACGCGTCGAACCTGGTCCCGCGGCGCCTCGCCCGGCTGGGCCTGTACGGCGAGGAGCTCTCCGAGCACATCGGCTGGGACCTCGGCGCGGCGCGCCTCTCGCGTCGCCTGTCCGCGCTGCTCGACGCCCCGCTCGTGCTCTCGGGCTACTCCCGCCTGGTCATCGACTGCAACCGGCCGCTCGGCTCGCCGACGTCCATCCCGCAGATCAGCGGCGGCGTGCCCATCCCCGGCAACGCCATCGACGCCGCCGAGGCCGAGGCGCGGGCCGAGGCCTGCTTCTGGCCCTACCACCGCGCCATCCGCGCGCTGCTCGACGCGCGGCGGGACGCCGGCGAGCGCACCGCGGTGCTCTGCGTCCACAGCTTCACGCCCTCGCTGCTCGGCGAGGACCGGCCCTGGCACGCGGCCGTCCTCTACGGGCGCGACCGGCGGCTCGCCGCGCGGTTCCTCGAGGCGCTGCGGCGCGATCCCGCGCTCTGCGTCGGGGACAACGAGCCCTACCGCGTCACCGAGGGCGGGGATTACTCGATCCCCGCGCACGGCGAGGCCCGTGGCCTCCCGCACCTGCTCCTGGAGATCCGCCAGGACGGCCTGGCCAGCGACGAGCAGGTCGAGGCCTGGGCGCAGCGCCTGGCCGCGATCTACCGGGAGATCGACCTCTCGCAGCTCGAAGCGCAGGCGTGACGGCCCGGGCGGGCGGCGCCGCCCCGCGTGGGCACGCGCTCGTCGCACGTCAGGATGTGATACGGAGTCTCCATGTCCCGAGACGTCGAGCTCCAGTGTCGTTGCGGAGAGGTCCACGGATGGCTGCGCGACGCGTCGCCGAGCGCGGTGAACCGCGTCGTCTGCTACTGTGACGACTGTCAGGCATTCTTGCACCACCTCGGCCGCGCGGACCTGCTCGACGCGCACGGCGGCTCCGACATCGTGCAGGTCGCGCCCTCGACGCTCTCGTTCGACCGCGGCGGCGAGCTCATCGCCGCCGTGCGCCTCACGCCCGGGGGCGCCTATCGGTGGTACGCGAGCTGCTGCAAGACGCCGCTCGGCAACACGGCGACGCCGCGGCTGCCGTTCGTCGGCATCTCCACCGAGCTGTTCCAGCAAGCGCCGGGCGCGCGCCCGTGCGACGAGGTCTTCGGCGCGCCGCGCGCCCGGATCCTGGGCAAGTTCGCGATCGGCGAGCCGCCGCCCGGGTCGGTGAGGCCGGACGTGCGCTTCCTCGCGCGCACGGTCCGGAAGCTGCTCGGCTGGAAGCTGCGCGGCAAGGCGTGGCCCAATCCGTTCTTCGACCGCGCGAGCGGCACTCCGAGCTACCCGGTCACGGTGCTGTCCAGGGCCGAGCGCGACGCGCTACGCCCGCTGTGCGGCCCGCGCTGAGTCGAGCGACACCAGGGCATCGAGGTCCGTGAGCCCCTGCGCCGTGGGCGGGGAGCACGGCGGGCTCCTCGAGCTGGCGGAGCGCGCCGGGAGCGCTTCGGTGGCCGCGGCGGGGGTTGCGCGGTCCTACATGGGGTGCGCAATCGGAGATTGAAGGTCCATTTCATACATCATCGATGCCGCATGCCGCCTCGGGGACCTCGGCCCCGCGCATGCCGCATGCTGCGGGGCCTCGCCGGCGCGCGAGCACATCGAATGGATCGGCCGGCCTCCGTGATGAAATCCGGGTCACGTTGCGCTCGACATCGATTCCGCCCATTGGTATGTTCGGGACGAATGCATTGCTTTGGTCATTCCCGCGCGGGGATCCCGCGGGAATAGAAAAGAACAGGCCACGCGGGCGCTGCGCCGGCGACGCTGCGCCCGCTCGGAGTACCCATGGGCTTCGACTTGCTCTTGCTTCACGCGCCGAGCGTCTACGACTTTCGCGAGCGTGACGACATCCTGTTCGCCTACCTGAGCAACTCGGACAGCGTCCATGTGAGCCCCATCTTCGAGATGCCGCCGGTCGGCATGCTCGCCATCAAGCAGCACATGAATCGCTGCGGGCTCACCTCCGAGTTCTTCAACGTGGCCTCGCAGATGCGGAGAGACCCTTCCTTCGACGTGGAGGAGTTCTTCCGTCGCGCGCCCCCCGCGCGCTGCGTCGGCATCGATCTCCACTGGCTCGCGCACGCGCACGGCGCGCTCGAGCTCGCCAGGATCTACAAGGAAATACACCCCTCCGCGAAGGTCGTCCTCGGCGGCATCGCGTCCACGTACTACCACGAGCAGCTCATCCAGTACCCTCAGGTCGACCTCGTGATGCGCGGCTATGACACGCTCGCGCCGCTCGAGGCGATGCTGAGGGCCGGCGACGACGAGGACGCGCTCTCCCGCGTGCCGAACCTGACCTGGAAGCGCCGAGGCGAGGCGCGCGTGAACGAGATGACGCACGTGCCCGCGACCTACTCGGCCGCGGTGGACTGGAGGGACGTCTTCGCGGGGCGGCGCGACGGGATCGTGCCCTATAACCTCGTCATCCCCCAGGCAGGATGCGAGTACAGCTGCACGTGGTGCGGCGGGAGCCGCTACTTCTTCCGGAAGTACATGGGGCTCAAGCGGCGCGTCCAGAAGACCCCGGAGCTCCTCAAGCTCGAGCTCGAGAGCATCGCCGCGTCGCGGACGCGCGCGCACACTCCTGATCGGCCTCCCCCGGCAGACCGTCGCGAGCGTGTGGGGGACCGTCGACTACTGCGAGCACCTCCTCAGGAAGTACCAGGGTCGAAGGGTGACGCCCTACATCTGCCCGATGCTGCCCTTCCTCGATCCCGGCAGCGAGATCTACGACGACCCGGAGAGGTTCGGTTATCGCATCTTCCACCGGACCATCGAGGAGCACCGCCGCGCGCTCCTCAGCATCAACTGGAAGCACCGGCTCAACGTCGAGACGGAGCACATGAGCCGGGACGACCTCGTGGACGTCTCGTACGGGGCCGTCCGGGCGCTCACGCTGCTGAAGAAGAAATACAAGGCGCTGCCGGGCGGCGTCGCGCGGTGGATCGTCGAGCGCATCGATCACACGCGGGAGCTGCTCGGGGCGATCGACGCCTTTCAGGCCATGGCCGAGGGCGCGCCGAAGGAGGCGATGGGGCGCGAGGTCAGGCGGAGGGTGCTGCAGTACAACCGGGAGCAGCTCCGCAGCGTGAGCAGCCAGCAGCGCCCGGTCGATTTCGGCTTCGCGGACCGCCAGTGGTTCGACACGGACGAGGCCTTCGAGCGCGTGATGCGCAGGGGACGGTGACATGAGCACACCCGAGATCAAGCAGGCACGGAGCGCAGGGATCACCGCCCTCGTGGCCGTTCTGCCGAAGTGGATCAGGACCAACGAGTACTGGCGCAAGAGGTATCCGGAGCGCTACGCCCGGGCGCCGGGGGCGAGGCCGCGGGCGGCGGCGCCGGTGCCGGGCGTCGCGCGGAGCGCGTACGACATCGAGATGGATCGCTACCTCGACGATCCGTTCCTCGGCGCGGTGGAGCGGCGCGTGGTCGGGCCGGGCGAGTCGTCCGTGACGCTCGCCGTGGCCGCGGCGCGGCAGGCGCTCGAGACGGCCGGCCTCACGCCCGGCGACATCGACCAGCTCGTCTCGAGCTCGATCTTCCCGGACCGCGTCGGGATCGGCGACGCGGGCTTCATCTCGAAGCAGCTGAAGCAGCGGGGCGGCTGCTTCCACGTCGAGGCGACGTGCAACGGCTCGCTGGTCTCCCTGCTGATCGCGAGCGCCTTCGTGCGCGCGGGCATGAAGCGCCGCGTGCTGGTCACGGCCGCCTGCAACTTCTCGAGGGCGATCGACGAGTCCTACCCGACCTCGCCGCTCACGGGCGACGGCGCCGGCGCGTTCGTGATCAGCGAGGTGGAGCCCGGCTACGGCCTGCTCGGGACCTACAGCCTCCAGACGGGGGAGTCCTGCGGCACGTGGATCCTCGACACCGCGCCTGACGAGACGGGGACCACGGAGGGCGGGCGCAAGATCCGGCTGCGCTCGGAGCCGACCATCCTGCACGTCTTCCGCAAAATTTACGAGCCCAGCCTCCATCAGGCCGTCAATGGAGCGCTCGAGGCCGCGAACGTGAGGCTCGAGGACATCGACTTCTTCATCTTCAGCGCCTCCGTCGCCTGGTTCTCCCCGTTCTGCGTCCGCGCGCTGGGGATCGATCCGGCGCGCACGCTCGACACCTATCCGCTCTACGCGAACATGGCGAACGCCATGCTGCCGGTGGGCCTGCACCGCGCCGCGCTGACCGGCCGCCTCCGCCGCGATGATCTCGTGTTGATCTACGGCTTCGGCGGCCAGTCGGAGAGCACCGCGGCGGTCCTCCGGTGGGGGGATGTCGCGCTCGGGCCCGAGCCGCCCGCGGGCGAGATCGTGCCGTGAACGCTGCGCGCCAGGAGGAGCTCATGGAAGACATCAAGGGCAAGGTGAAGGACTTCATTCTCACGCACGTTCTCCCGGGCGAGTCCCCCGCGAACCTCCGGGACGACACCCCGCTCCGGAGCAACGGCATCCTCGACTCCATCAGCACGTTGAGGTTGATCCAGTTCGTCGAGGCCCAGTTCGAGATCGAGGTCTCGATCGGCGACGCGAACTCGTCGAGCTTCAACAGCATCGACAGCATCGCCGCCTACGTCGCCGCGAAGAAGGCGGCCGGGTGAGCCGCGTGGAGCCCCCCCGTCGCCCGGACCACCTGGCCGCCTACCTCGAGGCCAGCGCCGCGCGCGTCCCCGACCGCGTCGCGGTGGTCGACGTCGACGGCGCGCCCCTCACGTTCGCGACGCTGGACGACCGCGCGGAGCGCGTCGCGGCCTTCCTGCGGTCGCGGGGCGTCGGGCCGGGCGATCGGGTCGGCTTCATCCTCTCGAAGGGCGCCGCGGCGCTCGCGGTCCTGTTCGGCGCCCTGAAGGCCGGCGCCGCCTACGTGCCGATCGACGCCGGCGCCCCCGCGGAGCGCAACCGCGCGATCCTCGCCGGCTGCGGCGTCCGGGCGCTGTTCGCGCTCCCGCGCAACCTCGAGGCGCTCGTGGCCATCGCGCCGCCGGCGCTGCCGGAGACGGTGGTCGTGGTTCCGCCCCCCGGCGGCGGCGCGGCCGACGACGGGGGCGCGCCCCGAGCGCTCGCCGGCGCGGCGATCCCCTTCTGCGACGTGCTCGCGCACGCGCGCGCCCCCCTGGAGGGGAGGGCGCGCCGCGCGTCCGATCTCGCCTGTATCCTGTACACCTCGGGCTCCACCGGCGTCCCCAAGGGGGTCATGATCACGCACGAGAGCGCCGTGAGCTTCGTGGAGTGGTGCTCCGAGGTCTTCGCGCTCACGCCGGAAGATCGCTTCTCCAGCCACGCCCCTCTTCATTTCGATCTCTCGGTCTTCGACATTCACGTCAGCCTGAAGCACGGCGCGCAGGTCCACCTGATCCCCGAGGACGTCGGCCAGGACCCGCGCGCGCTCGCGCGCTTCATCGCCGACCGGCGGCTCACCGTGTGGTACTCGGCGCCGTCCGTCCTCGCGCTCATGGCCCAGCTCGGCGGCCTCGAGCGCGTCGACGCGAGCGCGCTGCGCCTCGTGCTCTTCGCCGGCGAGGTGTTCCCCGTCAGGCACCTGCGGCGCCTCGTCGAGCTCTGGCCTGGCCCCGAGTACTACAACCTCTACGGTCCGACGGAGACCAACGTCTGCACGTTCGCGCGCGTCCCGACGCCCATACCCCAGGATCGGATCGAGCCTTATCCCATCGGCGACCCGTGCTCGCACTGCGCCGCCCTCGTGCTCGACCAGGAGGGGCGGCCGGTGGAGGCCGGCGGGTGCGGGCTCCTGTACATCAGCGGCCCCTCGGTCTTCGCGGGGTACTGGGGGGCGCCCGACGAGACCGCGGCGCGCTTCATCGAGCGGGACGGGCGGCGCTGGTTCAACACGGGCGACGTCGTCCGCGTCGAGCCCGGCGCCGGGTACGTCTATGTCGGGCGCCTCGATCGCATGGTGAAGCGCCGCGGTCACCGCATCGAGCTCGGCGAGGTGGAGAGCGGCCTGTACCGGCACGAGCAGACGCGCGAGGCCGCGGTCGTCGCCGTGAACGAGCCCGAGGGCGTGAGGATCGTGGCCTTCCTCGTCAGCCGGACCGGCGCGCGCCCGACCCTCGTCGAGCTCAAGCGGCACTGCGCCGCGGTGCTCCCCTCGACCATGAGCCCAGACGCCTTCCTCTTCCTCGACGCCCTGCCGCGGACGTCGACCGGGAAGGTGGACTATCAAGCGCTCGCCCGGCTCGTCCCCGCGGGCGCCGGCGAGCCTAACCCCCGGAGTCGATGAGCGCGCCATGGACTGGCTGCTTTCCGAAGAGCAGATGAACCTCCAGCGCGAGGCGATCAAGTTCGCCCGCTCGGCCCTCTCGGGCGACATGATCGAGCGCGATCGGCGCGACGGCTTCGACCGGGAAGGGTGGCAGAGGTGCGCCGAGTTCGGCCTGCTCAGGGCGCCGATCCCGAAGGAGCACGGGGGCATGGGGCTCGGCCTCTCCGGCACCATCGCGCTCATGGAGGGGCTCGGCTACGGCGCGCGGGACCTGGGGCTGCTGTTCTCGCTGAACGCGCACCTCTGGACCAACTCGATCCCCATCGTGCTCCACGGCACGGAGGAGCAGCGCCGCAAGTACCTGGAGCCGCTCTCGGACGGTACGCTGATCGGCGCGAACGGCGCCAGCGAGCCGGACGCCGGCTCCGACGTCTTCGCCATGAGGACCCGCGCGGAGCGCCGCGGGGACCACTATGTGCTGAACGGCGCGAAGACGTTCGTCACCAACGCCCCTGTCGCGGGCCTGTTCGTGGTCTATGCCACGCTCGACCCCTCGCTCGGCCCGATGGGGGTGACCGCCTTCCTCGTGGAGCGCGGCACGCCGGGGCTCCACGTCGGGAAGGAGCTCAAGAAGATGGGTCTCCGCACCTCGCCGATGGCGGAGGTCCACTTCGACGAGTGCAGGGTCCCGGCGGCGAACCGGCTCGGGCGAGAGGGCAGGGGGGTCGAGGTCTTCGAGTGCTCGATGGAGTGGGAGCGCGGGGCCATCCTCGCGAGCTGCCTCGGCGTCCTCCGCCGCCAGCTCGAGGCGTGCGTCGCGCACGCGCGCCAGCGCAAGCAGTTCGGTCAATCCATCGGCAAGTTCCAGTCCGTCGCCAACCTGATCGTGGACATGAAGGTCCGCATCGAGGCGTGCCGGCCGCTGGTGTACCGGATCGGCCAGCTCAAGGATCGGAATCAGCCGTCGTTCATGGAGTCGGCGATCGCCAAGCTGCACGTCTCCGAGAGCTACGTGCAGTCGAGCATCGACGCGGTCCGCGTCTTCGGCGGCTACGGATACATGGTCGAGCAGGAGGTCGAGCGGGATCTGCGCGACGCGATGGGCAGCCTCCTCTACTCGGGGACCTCCGAGATCCAGCGCGCGATCATCGCCCGGTGCCTGGGGCTCTGAGGGACGCGGGGCCTCGCAGCGCGTGAGAGCGCCTTGCAGGATCCGAACTTACCGAGCCCCGCGCGGTCGCGGTCACCCGCCCTGCGCGCGCCGGTGTCGCCCGCGGGGAGCTGTCCGCCCGAGCTTACGAAGGGCCGCAGCGGATCGTGCGCCATGCCTGAGGTGGGCGACCGGGAAGGCATCGGCGTCCTCTCGCCGGGGATGCTCGGGCGCGCGCTCCTCGGTGCCGCGGGGACGGCTCCAGTGCTAGATTCTTGGGTATGGTTCTACCTGCCCCCGGGACACCGCGACCGCCGGGATCCTCCCTGATCGCTCCGACCACGGAAGAATGGCGTGCGATGAGCCCGGCAGAGCGCGAGCGCCTGCTGGTCAGGGTCCTCGACGCCCTGTCGGACCCGCGGAGCGCGATGGCGGAAGGGCGGCCCCATCACAGGGCCAAGGGGCGGGCGATCGACATGCTCACCCTGCACTTCGGATCCACCGGGCGCGTCATCTACCTCGCCGAGGAGCTGGCGGTCCTCTACCCGGGTGAAGAGGTGTTCGTCCCGGATATCCTCGCGGTGCTGGACGTGCCCCAGCCCGAGGACGATCCGCGGATGGCGTGGGTGGTGGCCGAGGAGGGCAAGGGGCTGAGCCTGGTCCTGGAGGTCGTCCATCAGGGCGACCGGACCAAGGATCTCGTCGCCAACGTCGAGCGTTACGCGCGCCTGGGCATCCCGGAGTACTTCGTCTACGACCGGCTCCGGCAGCAGGTCCACGGCTACCGCCTGCCCGCGCCCGATGCCACGCGCTACCAGCGCATCGTGCCGCAGATGGGGCGCCACGCTTCGGCCGTGCTGGACCTCGACCTGGCGGTCGTCGGCGATCGGCTCCAATTATTCCATGGTATGGCCGAGCTGTTCGGCTCCGCGGACCTGATCGGTCGGCTGAAAGGGATGATGGAGAGCCTCGAAGCAAGGGCCGAGCAGGCCCAGGCCCAGGCCGAGCAGGCCATGAGGGGCTTGCGAGAGGCGATCCTGGCCGCGCTGGAGATGCGCCGGATGCCGTGTCCGGACGAAGCGCGCGCCCGCCTGCTGTCCTGTCAGGAACCAGCGACGCTGCAGCGCTGGCTCCTGCGGGCGATGAACGCTGGCACCCTCGATGACGTCTTCGCCGAATGAGACGTCGTGCGGTTCGCTCAGCGTCCACGCGCTCCGGTGCGCGTAACGCGCTGACGCGTGGAGTCTGGTGAGCGACCACGAGGACGCCGCGCCACCACGGCGTCCAGGCTCAGCAGCGCTCCGCTTCCCGGAGGCGACGCCGGTGGGCTCAGGCCCCGGCCCCGCCGCGAGCCGGCCTGGCACAGCGTTCGCCTGTGCTCCGCTCCCGGATGGGCCCATCCGCTCCCGGACGGGCGCACGGGGGGGCACCAAGGGAGAGCGCGCGATGAAGGTTCTGGTCACCGGCGGCACAGGCGTGGTGGGCCCGGAGGTGGTGTGGCGGCTGCTCCGGCGAGGGCACGGCGTGCGGCTCCTGTCGCGCCACGCGAGCGGGCATCGCAGGTCGTTCGAGGGCGACGTCGAGGCGTTCGACGCCGACATCGGCGACGCCTCGTCGGTGCGCGGCGCCGCCGAGGGGTGCGATGCGGTGATCCACCTCGCGGCGGTGGTCGCCGAGCGGCCGCCGGCGGTCACGTTCGAGCGCGTCAACGTCGAGGGTACCCGCAACGTCGTCGCCGAGGCCGAGCGGGCGCGCGTCCAGCGCCTCGTCCACGTCTCGTCGCTCGGCGCCGACCGGGGCGCGTCGGCCTACCGCCGAGCGGCTCATCGCGCTGGTGCGCGACCGGTTCCCGGCGCTCACGCCGCGCGCGACGCTCGTGGTCGGCGCCGAGCCCGAGGGCGCGACGCGCATCGAGTCCGGCGCGACCCTGACCATGGCCCTGCCGCTGCGCGGGCACGTCCAGGTGCGCGTCGAGGAGGTCGCGCCGCGCGCCATCACGCTCGCCACGCTCGAGGGCCACCCGCTCGCCGGCGCGGTGCGCTTCCTGGCCGAGCCCGCCGGCGACGGGGCGGTCGGCTTCGAGGTGCAGACAGGACCCCGACGAGCGCGAGGGCAACGCCTTCGAGCGCTGGCTGGAGGAGCTCATCCTCCGCCGCGTGCGGCGCGAAGGCGCCGCCGCGACGGCGGCCGGCTGAGGGCAGGGGAGGGCGGTGTCGCGTCATGCCCCGGCCGGGGGCGCGGCGCGGTGCAGCCCGCCATAGCCGCCGCGGCGCGGCGCGGTGCAGCCCGCCACAGCCGCCGCGGCGCAGCGCGGGGCAGCCCACCACAGCCGCCGCGGCCCTGCTGCGGCGAGCCCTCAGCGCCTGCGGCGAGGCCCCGCTACGACCTCGGCCGCGGTGGCGGCGGTGGCCGCGCGCTTGAGCCATCGCCGCAGCTTGCTCAGCTCGTGGCAGTCGGCGATCGCGCGCGCCACCTCGGCCGGCACCTGGACCCTGCGCGACCGCAGCACGGTGGTGATGGCCTCCTGGGCCATCCTGATCTCGCCGGTCGCCTCGCCGCGCGCCTCGCCGCGCGCCTCGCCGCGCGCCTCGCCGCGCGCCTCGCCCTCGGCGAGCGCCGCCTCGAGCGCGGGCACGCGCTTCTCGAGCAGCGCGCAGGCCGCGGCGTCGTCCGAGGCCGCGGCGTCGAGCAGCGCCTGGATGGGCAGCGGGCGCACGAAGCACGGATCCTCGATGGTCGCATCGTTCGGCAGCGGCCGCCACCCGTCGGTCTCGCGCGACCACTCCAGCACCCGGCGGTGCTTCACCAGGATGCAGAACACCCGCCGCACGCCCCGCTCGATGAGCCGGCGCGCCTTGATGGTCGGCACGGCGAGGGCCTGCTTGTCGCTGACCTCGAAGGCGAGCTCCTCCAGGCGCCGGCGGCCACCGCGGTCGGGCTTGAGCGCGAACACGCTGGCGTCCGGCGCGTAGTCGCTGCCCTCGTCGACCCGGGTGAGCATGTCGACCGCACCCCGGTAGCCCCTGGCGACGTGGGCGCCGAGGACGTAGGTCAGATCGAAGTGCTGGGTCGCATGGGGCGCGTCGGCCGGGGCGGCGAACATCTCGGCGCCGTCGAGGTACTCCACCCGCGTCTCCGGCGGGGCCAGCCGGTCATCGACGTGCGGGCGCGCCCGGGACGCGGGGGCATGGAGCCTGCGGCCGGGCGCGTCCACGCCGGGCGCGAGCAACCCGTGATCGCGCTTGCTCATCATGAGCGCAGCATAGCGCGGCCAGCGCTCGGCAGGGACCGGAACGCCGGCGGCGCTCGCCCTCAGACCCCCGGGCCCAGACAGCCGAGCTGGTACAGCCCCATCCATCCGACCTCCGGATCCGTGCACGCACCCTCCCTGAGCTGCGCGATGAAGTCCTCGATCGGCTTCTCGATCACGTCGATGAACTCGGTCTCGTCCAGCGATTGCGCCGCCCTTCGCGCGCAGTCCAGGGCCAGGAACGCGTGTCGCTCGATCGTCGAGTACGCGCACTCGAGCGGGCGCCCGAGCGGCACGAGCGCCCCGGCGACATACCCCGTCTCCTCGAGCAGCTCGCGCGCCGCCGCCTCCTCCGGGGTCTCGCCCGGCTCGACGCCGCCCCCGGGGAGCTCGTCGAGGATCCGGTCAGGCCCCGGCCTGTACTGGCGCGCCAGGATCACCTTTCCTTCCTGGGACATGGCGAGGACGCAGACGACGGGCCCCTCTTTCTTGAGCGAGAACGTCTGGACCGTCCCGTCCGGGAGCTCGAACCGGACGTCCTCGATCCGCCGCCACGGCGAGTGCTCGTGTACGCGTCGCTCCAGTGCCTTCCACCGCGTGACCGTCATGGGAGCCCTCTATAGGGGCGTCCGACCGCGCAGGGTACCGCGAACCGGACCGCCGCCGCGGCTCACCCGCCGAAGCCGCCGGCCGCCGTCCTGGAGAACGACGCGCCCCCCTGGCTGGCGCGCACCGCCGACCGGGAGAACAGCGCGAACGCCTTGCGGACGTCGGCCGCGTCGCTCTTCGGCGTCAGGATCCAGCGATCCTCGATCCCCATGTCGCGGAAGACGGCGCGGAAATCGGTGCTCCCGTCGTCGATGCCGATCGCCGCCACGATGTGGGCCTCGGAGCGGCGCATGTCGCGGACGAGCGCGCACACGTCCCTGGCCCTGGCCCACGTCGAGCCCGCGTCGGCGCCGTCGGAGATGATGAGCGTGACCGTGCGCGCCGGGACCCCGCTCTGCGCGAACTCCTGCGCCTTCGCGATCACCGTCCCGAGCAGCACCACCGCCTGGTCGTAGAGCGGCGTGCCGAGCGCGGGATTGTAGTTCTTCGCATCCATCTTCACCGCCTGAGCGATCGGGCAATACGGATAGAGCACCGAGCCGTTCAGATACCGGTTGTGGGCCAGGATGGAGTCGCGCTGCCCGGAGTCGGCGAGGGCGTCGATCACCAGGTTGTGCCCGTCCCGCACCGCCCCCGCGTTGCCGGCGAACTTGATGGAGCCCGAGTCGTCGGGCATCACCGTGACCAGCACGACCTCCGACGACGCCACGTCGTCCACGTGCACCCCGAACCCGGCCTGGATCTGGGCGCCGAGATCCGTGATGTGCAGCGCCTGCATCGCCTCGGGCGAGAGCGCCCCCTCGTCCCGCGCCGCCTCGAACAGCCGCTCGACGTCGAGCGAGCCACCGCGATTCATCGTGTTGCCGTCGTCCTTGCTCATGTTCATCGGAACCTCCACGGTGATACGTTCAAGGGCGCTGGCGCCGTTCCTCAACGCGCCAGGCCTCGCGGCGCTACGCGAGCCAGCGCGAGATCGGGTCGGTGCTCTTCACGAGGTTCATCCCGGCGGCGGCGAAGCGGCCGAGCGCCCTGTCCGCCTCGGCGGTGAAGTCGGCGAGGAAGCCGCCCTTCCCGTCAGGCACGGTGACCGACGACATGCAGTCGGTCATCACGTGGATCTTCTTCGCGAGCGCGCGATCGGTGAGCGCGATCTCGGTCAGGATGTCCTCGATCGAGCTGCGCACGCAGTGGCTCGCGGCCTGGCCGGCGATGATCACCGCGTCCGCGTGGAGCAGGGTCCTCAGGAACTGGGTGCTCCGCTGCGCGAGCGGCTGGCCGTCGTGCCGCGTGAGCACCTCGGGCTGCATCACCGAGTAGTTCTCGGTGAGCGGGTTGCCGCCCTTGACCTCCACCCACGACTGCGCCCCTCGCGCGAACGCGTGGAACATCCGCGCCTCGTGCACCACGCCCGCGAGCGCGTGCCCGTCGCTCCCGAGGATGCAGTGGGGCGGCCAGAGGTACAGCCTGTACTTGCCCGCCTTCTCGAGCTCCTCGCAGTAATACCGGACCTGCTTCATCAGCCACGGGTAGCTCCCGCCGCAGAGCCACCGCGCCACCGCCGGGTTGGGCCGCACCTCGCCCGCGTCGATCTGCGACGTCGTGATCTCGCGGTGCGCGGCGAGCGGCCGGTCGTCGCGGTCCACCCAGAAGGCCGGGAAGAAGATCTGGTAGGCGAAGTGGGTGTCCATCGTGGCGGTGATGTTCGTGATCGACGCGAGGTTCCTGTAGACGAACTCGGCGATGCGCCGGCTGTCGTCGACGGCGCCCGCGCCGCTCCTGCCGGCGACGTAGAGCGAGCCCTGCGGGAAGCAGAAGTCCTTCTGCACGTCGATGAGCAGGAGGTGGACGTTCCGCGCGTCGCTGGCCGACGGCTTGACGTCGTGCGCCTTGCGCCAGTCGGCGGCGGCGGCGTGGAGCGCCCCCTCGTCGGGGTGGTACCCCCACCGCGCGGCGTTCTTCGGATCATAGAAGGCGGGAAGCGGGAGCTCTGTCGATTGCATGATCTCTTCTCCTCTCGACTCGATCGGCCCGCGCGCGCGGGCCGGGACCCACGATGAACTCACGAGATGCGAAGCAAGGTGATCGCCCGCGCGTCGACGACGAACAGCCCCTCGGGCCCGACGAGGAGCCGCGAGGCCTGGGTCACGAACGGCTCCGTGCCGGGGAAGCGCCGGGCCTCGACGAGGGCTCCGCCCCGGACCTCGACGCGGACGACGCCGGCGTCGGTCGCGGAGAGCAGGAACCCCGAGGCCGCGCACTTGCCGGTGAGCGCGCCGAGCCATGAGCCGCCCTCGGCCTCGCCGTCGGCCGTGGCCTCCACCGCGCCGTCCTCGCGCACGACCACGCAGCGGTGCACGACGCGCCCGGCCTGCTCCGCCGCGAGGAACAGCCACGCGCGCCCGCGGCCGCCCCGCGGCGGAGAGCCCGGGTCGGCGTCGAACACGCACGTGGCCGCGGTGAGCTTGCCGCCGGGGAAGGGCAGCTTGACCGTGTCCTTGAGCCCTGGCCGCTCGGCGTCGAAGACGAACGCGATCGACACGTCCCCGGCGCGGTAGAAGCCGAGCCCGAAGCGGGGCCCTGCCCAGAAGACCGTCTGTCCGGCGAGGACATCGCCGATCGGCACCTCGCCCGCCTCGCCCGACAGCACCCCGGCGCCCGGCGCGCCGCTGCGCAAGAGCTGCCCTCCGCGCGCGACGTAGCGGTGTCGCGCGTTGACATCGAACATCGGCCTCGCGCCCACGCAGTCCACCGGGAGCCGCTCCGGCGCCGCGCCCGGCGAGAGCACCACGAGCTCGCCGCCCCGGCCGATCAAGGTCGCGTCCCCCTGGACCGCGAACCGCATCGCGGGGTGAGGCGCGCCGGACATCACCACGGCGCCGTCTTCCCGCCGGAATCGCCCGTCCTCGTGCACCAGGTAGCGGAGCCCCGAGGCCCCGACCGACGCCGCCAGGACGGCGCCGCGCGTGCGGAGGACCTGCGTGACGAGGAGCTCGCCGTGGACGGCGACGGTCTCCCGCACGGCGGCGGGCGCCGCGCCCGCGCAGGTCGGGCACGCGGGCCGCGCGTGCTCCACGCCGCA
The DNA here is from genome assembly GCF_051369805.1 of Sorangium sp. So ce1036. NCBI lineage: Bacteria > Pseudomonadati > Myxococcota > Polyangiales > Polyangiaceae > Sorangium > Sorangium sp. So ce1036. Next base: position 7,091,341 of record NZ_JBBMOX010000001.1, on the reverse strand, counting down.
CGACGGGCACCGCGTGAAGGCGAGCTCCTGGAGAAGCCGGCGCGGGAACACGCCGCGCTGGTCCTCGACGAAGATCCGGTAGAGCGCCTGGAGCAGATCGTCCGGCAGGACACGGTAGGGGATCGCCGGCCTCGGATACCGCACCTCGGGATCGAACACCGTGATGCGGCGGAGCGGCCTCGCGCACTGCGGTACGCGCGCCGCCGCGGATCGCGGCCGGTGGACCCCGCCGTGGGGCCCCACGCAGAGCAGGCTCTGCATCACCATCACGGCGAACGCGTACCAGTCCGAGTCCTGCGAATACGGCCTCACGAGCGCCGGCCGGGGGAGGGAAGGATCGCAGAGCAGCGGATCGACGAAGCGCTCGGTGAACATCTGACAGAGGAACGGGCCGAACTGGAAGCTGTCGGCGTCGATGACGAACGCCTCCCCGGCGGCGACGAGCACGTTGAGATCGTTGAAGTCGCCGATCACCACGCCTCGCCGGTGGATCGCCTCCACGGTCCGGTGCAGCCCCGCGAGCACCGGGGCGATCGCGGCCGCCGAGAGCCCGCCGTGGCGCATCGCCGGCTCGCCGTACCGGAGCAGCGGCTCCGCGCCGCGCACGAGGCGCATGGCATACCCCACGACGCGCCGCCGCCGCCGGTCGGTGGCGAGCTCGAGCGGCGCGATCACGGCGTCGGGCAGCCCTCCCGGGAACGCGCGCAGCTTGTCCTGGTGCTGCTCGATGCGGCCCTCCGCGGCGCGCTGCTCGGCGTCCTGCCCCGCGTAATCCGGGTGATCGGGCGTCTTCCAGACCTTGAGCGCCCTGCCGTCGCCGAGGTCGAAGACGTCCGCCTCCCCGCCCTTGCCGAGCGAGGCGCGAGGGTCGAGCCGGATCCGCTTTCCACCGAGATAGACGTCCACCTTCGCCTCCTCCGGGCGTGAATCGAGCCCCGTTGTCCCCCCGCGCTCCCGTGTCAGGCGCGCTCTGGCCGCGCCCTGCGCACGACGACGAGCGTCGTGTCGTCGCGCAAGAGCCCGCTCTCCCGCACGAGCCGCTCTTCCTTCCACTCAGGCCGTGCTGTCGACCTGTTGATGAGCGCGAGTCGCCTCCTCACCGCGTCCGGATTCCGGAACATGCGATCGTCGTCCCAGAACCTGGAGAGCGGGCCAACCTCGCCGCCGCCCCCCGGCAGCGCGCGTGAGGACGACTCCAGGAGATCGTGCGCGCCATCGGTCGCGAGCAGCGCAGTCCGGATCGCGCTCGCCGGAACGGTGCGGTGCACGGTGAAGCGTGGCGCCTCGCCGCCCGGGGGCCGGTCGAGCAATCCGTAGGCGAGGTACGGGGGCTCGTTGCCCGGGAATGGCCCGAGCTGCAGGAGCTCGTCGCCGAGCGCGATGAGGCCATCGCCGAGGGAGAACGCGCACGCCGCCTCCCCGGCGACGGCGAGGCCGACCACGGTGAAGAGGAGATAGGTCGAGACGACCTCGGCGAGGCTCCCGCCCATGCCGCGCGCGAGCTCGCGGAGCGGCGCGAGCGCCCCGCGCCGCACCGCTTCCCAGGTGTCCGGCGACGCGAGCTCTCCGCCTCGCCGGAGCGCGGCGAGGACCTGCTCGGTCACGATCCGCGCGCCGAGCGCCGCGCCCACCTCGCTGCGCGCGCCGCTGCCGCAGCCGTCGCACACCACGGCGGCCAGACACCCGCCCTCGGCCCGGAAGGCATAGGCATCCTGGTTCGGTCGCCCCACCGCGAGGTGGTCGGTCCCGGCCACGGTGCCTCCGGCGATCTCGAAGCGCGATCCCCCTCCCAGATCCGCATGGAACGCGGCCTCGCGAGACATGCACATCCCTCCTGCGCCCGGCGAGGGCGCGCGGTGAGCCCGAGCGCGAGCCGCGCTTCCGGGCGCGCGGCCGGGAAGAGCTCCTCGCGAATGACGATGAGCGCCGGCGTGCCGCCCGCGGAGCCGCACGCGGCGCCGCCGGCAACGGCCGGGACGTCCGGTCCTCCGTGGGACCAGCACCTGAATCTTGGTGTACGTTCGACACTAAGTCAACCCCGCTCGTGCGCCAGGACGGCGTGGCGCGCGCTCGCTCGGGGGTTCGTGAGAGGAGGAACCACAGCGCCGGCGCCGAGGCCGGCGCGGTCACGGGATGAGCTTCACGACGATCATCGACTCCTCCGCCGCGGGGCTCGTGATCGGTCCGGCGCCGAAATCGATCGTGCCCTTGAGGATCCCGACGACGACCGGGGCTCCGGCGGGGTCGAGGGCGATCAGGGACAGGTCTCCGTACTCCGACGACTCGAAGGAGGCGCTGCAGAGGCCGCCTCCGCGCGGATCGAGCCCGGCGACGAAGAGCCTCTGGTAGCTCGTGGTCAGCGGACCGCAGCCGAAGTCCGTCCTCTCGACGATGAAGCCGGTCAGCCAGGTGTTGCCGGCGGCGTCGGCGGCGAGCGCTCGTGCACTCGAGAAGCTCCTGGCGAACGCCGGCGCGCCGCCGGCGGAGCGCTTGGCGACGAACACATCGTCCCCATCGCTCGTCAGCGTGTCGCCGCCGGACTGCAGCGTGCCCGCGAAGTGGCCGAGCGTGATCACGCTGCCCGCCCCGTCCACGACCGTGGCGAGGTGACTGTCTCCCAGGGGGCCGCCGAGCCGCAGGCTCCATCGATGCTCGCCGTCCGGATCGAGCGAGGCGACGAAGACGTCGGACGCATCGGAGATCCCCGAGCGCCCTCCGGCCCTGATCGGGCCGCCGCCGAGATCGATGACGTCGTGGAAGTCGCCTCCGAGCACGATGCTCCCCGTCGCGTCCAGGGCGAGCGTGGGCGCCTGCGCGCTGCCCGTCCGGCCGAAGCTCCTGCTCCAGACGTGATCGCCAGACGCACCGAGCCTGGCGACGAAGACGTTGAAACCATCCCCGCCGCTCGTGAGCGTCCCCCCGCCGAGATCCACGGTCCCCGTGTAGTCGCCGGTGACGACGACGCCGCCCGCCGGATGGAAGCCGACGCCGCGGACCGCCGCGGCGCTCGTTCCGAAGTGCTTGCTCCAGACGTGCTGTCCCGAGGCGTCGAGCAGGACGATGAAGCCGCTCAGGCCCTGCCCCGTCACCGGGCCGCCGCCGAAATCCGTCGTTCCATCGAAGAGGCCGCCGACGAGGATGTTCCCCGACGCATCAGCCGCGATGGCGACGCCGGACTGAAGACCGGGCACGGCGGAGACGTCACCGAACCGCCGGCTCCAGAGGTGGTTGCCGAGCGGATCGAGCTTGAGGACGAACGCGTCCTTGTAGCCCGTGCTCACGAGAGGACCACCCCCGAAATCGACGGTGCCATCGAAGACTCCCGTCACGAGGATGTTGCCGTGAGCGTCGACGGCGAGGGCGTAGGGCTCGGCGCGGTCGAACTGACGGGCGAAGCCGAGCTCCAGGCAACCCGCCTCGCACGCAGGAGCGCTGCCGCCGACGCCGACGCTGGCACTACTATCGACGCTGGCGCTCGCGCTGACGCCGCCGGCGCCGCCTTCCCCCGCCTCCGGGGCGCTCGTCGGGGCCCATGCCGTGTCGTCCAGGCTGCTCCTCGCGCCGCATCCGAGCGTGACCAGCGCGGCTACCAGAGAGAGACGCCTCAGCCCGGACCCTCTTCTACCCATCCCTGCCTCCCGCGCCGCCACGGTACCATCGCTCGAGACGACGCAGGGAGAGGACCTCCGGAAAGCCGGAACTCGACGCCGGTCCACCGAGCGCGCCCTGGCCTGGGCACCCCGGCGCACCGGCGCTCCGCAGGGGGCGCAAAGACTCCATGCGCCCGGACAGGCCGACACCCCGGCGGGGGGCGATCGCGGAGCGCCGCGCGAGCGCCCGGCGTCAGATCTCGAAGTTGAACCCGTCCTTCTCGAGCCGCTCGTACTTCCGCCGGTCGAACCGGTAGAGCCGCGCCGCGCGGTGGGCCACGTCCTGCTCGACCTCGTCGAGCTCGACGAGCAGCCCGGTGCCGAGGACCTTCTTGCGGAAGTTGCGCTTGTCGAGCGGGCGGTCGAGGATCTTCTCGTAGAGCCGCTGGAGCTGCGACAGCGTGAACTTCGGCGGCAACAGCTCGAACCCGATCGGCCGATACCGCACCTTGCCCTTGAGCCGCTCCAGCGCGACCGAGAAGATCTCCTCGTGATCGAACGCGAGCGCCGGCGTGTCGTCCACGGCGAACCACGCCGCCTCGCGGGCGTCGGTCGCCGCCTTGACCCTATGGCTCGAGAGCTTGACCAGCGCGTAGTACGCCACCGACACGACCCGCTCGCGCGGGTCGCGCCCGAGCGCGCCGAAGGTGTAGAGCTGCTCCAGGAACACCCCCGAGAGCCCCGTCTCCTCCGCGAGCTCCCGCCGCGCGGCGTCGTCGAGCGCCTCGTCGACGCGCACGAAGCCGCCCGGCAGCGCCCACCGGCCGCGGAACGGCTCCAGCTCCCGCCGGATGAGGAGGACCTTGAGATCCTCCTCGTCGAGGCCGAAGACCACGCAGTCCACGGTCAGCGCCGGCCTTGGGTGCTCGTACGAGACGGACATTCGACTCTCCGTGTTGGTTCCACACGAACCCATGCCGTCGGCGGCGCACCCCGTCAACCCCGCGCGCTGCGCCGCGCCGCGCGCGCTCGCCCCGGAGCGCGCCGCCCGTCGGTCGTCGAGCGTCCTTTGGCCCGGCCGCGGCGACCCCGCGGGCCCTCAGCGCCCGAAGATTCGCGCGAGCTCGTGGTAGGCGGGCCGGGGGGCGCGGTCGATATCGACGATCCCCCACCACTCCTCGTTGAACGTCTGATCCGGGTGCGGCCCGCCCCCCGGCGCGATGCCGCCCACGTCGTGCGCGTCGGGGGAGCCGCCGCCGTCCTTCCACCACTCGTCGGCCCACTCGAACACGGTGCCTCCCGCGCACGCGCCGCGCTCCGACCGCGCCGAGCCGTTGTCGCGGATGAGCTCGGTCAGCGTGGCGACGGCCAGCGCCTGGCTCTCGAGGTCCTCGGCGCCCCGGGTCGCGTTCCACGCGTCGGCGCCGTACTCCGAGACGTAGAACGGCTTGCTCGACCGCGCCGCCCAGTCCTCGAAGAGGCTGCCGAAGCCGAGGCCGCGGTAGACGTTCACGCCCCAGACGTCGATGTCCGGCATCGCCGCGAGCGTCTCGGCCGACGGCAGCTCGCCGTAGATGGTGGAGATCGGGTGCGTCGTGTCGACCACCCGGATCGCCGCGGCGACCTCGTTCAGCCGGGCCAGGGCCTCGGCGTGCGGCAGGTCGACGTAGAGGCCGTTGTAGTTCCACTCGTTGCCGATCACCCACATCAGGATGGCCGGGTGATCCTTCAAGGCCGCGACGTGCTCGGCGGCGCTCTCCACGGAGTTGCCCCCGTAGGGATACACGGTGTTGAGCACGCGGATGCCGGCCGCGTGCAGGGCGTCGAGCACGCCGCGATCGGTCAACGGCTCGTACGTGCGAACCGCGTTGATCCCGGCCGCGGCCATCAGGGGGATATCCCGGCTCGCCGCCCCGGCATAGTCGAGCCCCGCGGGGTGCGTGGCGCCGCGCGGCACCGGATTCCAGCACACCCCCTGGATGTGAAAGGGCGCCCCGTCGACGCGGATCTGCCGCCCGGCGATCGCCACGCCCGGGGCGCCGGGGCCCTCGCCGCCTTGCCCGTCGTCGGGCGCGCCGCCCGCGCCGCCCGCGCCGCCGGAGCCGCCGGTCGCGCCGCCCGCGCCGCCGGAGCCGCCGGTCGCGCTCGCGGTCGATGCGCCGCCGGAGCCGCCGGTCGCGCCGCCCGCGGAGCCCTCGCCGCCGCCCGCGCTCGCGGTCGATGCGCCGCCCGCGCCGCCAGGGCCCGCCGACGCGGCGGCGCCGCCGGCCCCGGCGCCGGAGGCGTCCGGCGAGGCGCTCCCGCAGCCCGGGAGCGCCGCGCACAGGACCGCGCTCACCGCGAGCGCGCCCAGCGCGCGGGCCAGGCGCAGCCGGGGGTTGACCACGTGCGCCGGAGCGGGTGAGATCCCGGCGCCCGACGCGCGGGAGGCAGGCCCGCCCGCGGTGTTCTCGACGTTATCCATCTCTCTCCTCCGCGGCGCGCGATCGGCGAGCACGTCGGCTCACCATAGCGCACCTGTCCCGCGCGCCGTCAACTCGTCATGAGCGGCTGCCGTCCTCCGGAACCCGCGTGATCGCCGCGCAATCGAGGCCTGATCGGCGATTGTCGCTGGCATCCATCGCCAGGCCTCCGTAAGCTTCGCGCCGTTCCAGCGCAGAGGGAGGTTTGCACCTGGTGAAGAAGATCGACATCGCACAGGCACCGACCCGCTTTGGCACCGGATACCCGTCGCCGTACGACGCCCCGTGCGACAAGCGGAGGCGCTTTCGGCTCGGCGCGGCGGCGGGCTTGACGCAGTTCGGCGTCAACCTGCTGCGCCTGCCCCCCGGCCAGTGGTCGAGCCAGCGGCACTGGCATCACGCGAACGACGAGTTCGTCATGGTGCTGGAGGGCGAGGTGGTGCTGGTCACGGACGCGGGCGAAGAGGTGCTGCGCGCCGGCGACTGCGCCGGGTTTCGCGCGGGAGATCCCGACGGTCACCACCTGCAGAATCGCTCGGAGCGCGAGGCCGTGCTGCTCGAGGTCGGCTCGAGCTCCCCGGACGATGTGGCCGAGTACCCCGACATCGACATGCGCGGACTGCCGGACGGCTACGTCCACAAGGACGGGACGCCGTATGGCGCCCGGCGGCTGCGCTGACGGAGGCCCCGCGCGCAGGCGAGCGCTCACCGCGAGCGCGCCCAGCGCGCGCGGGGGCGGACCACGCGATCCGGCGCGGGCGAGATCCGGGCGTCCGGCGCGCGGGAGGCAGGTCCGCTCGCGGTCGTCTCGACGATATCCATAGCTCTCCTCCGTGGCGCCCAGCCGGCGAGTAACATCGGCTCACCATAGCGCACCTGTCCCGCGCGCCGTCGACTCGTCCCGTGCGCCCGCCGTCCTCTGGAGTCCGCGCGATCGCGGCGCGGAGGAGGCCTGAACGTCGATTGCTGCTGGCGTCGATCGCGCGGCCTCCGTAAGCTTCGCGCCGCTCCCGCGCTCATGGAGGTTTGCACAGGATGAAGAAGATCGACATCGCCCAGGCCCCCACCCGGGTCGGCAGCATCTATCCGCCGCCGTTCGACGTCCCGTGCCGCGAGCGGACGCGCGCGCAGCTCGGCGCCGCGGCGGGGTTGACGCAGTTCGGCGTCAACCTGATGCGCCTGGTCCCGGGCCAGTGGTCGAGCCAGCGGCACTGGCATCACACCGAAGACGAGTTCGTCATGGTGCTCGAGGGCGAGGTGGTGCTGGTCACGAACGCGGGCGAAGAGGTGTTGCGCGCCGGCGACTGCGCCGGGTTTCGCGCGGGGGATCCCGACGGCCACCACCTGCAGAACCGCGCGGATCGCGAGGCCGTGGTGCTCGAGGTGGGATCGAGGCGCCCGGGCGAGGTGGTGGAGTACTCCGACGTCGACCTGCGCGTGGTGGCCGAGGGCTTCGTCCACAGGGACGGGACGCCTTACGGCCCTGGCCGATGAGCTGACGCGAGGCCTCTCGCGCAGGGCGATCGGGCCGCCTCCCTCGCTCGCGCAGGAGGCCTTTGCCTCTCGTCGTGCCGGAGCCCACGTTGCGCCCCCACGCCGGGGCGTCACCATGCCTGAAAAACATCGCGCTCGGGGGGAGCGTTTCTGTCACCTGAGGCAATCGCCATGTCGATTCGAGAGTTCGCGCCACGCCGCCCCCCCACCCGCATGCGACGCAGGCCCGGCCGGGTCGCGGTGCCCTGGCCACCCCTCATCGCCCTCCTGGCCCTGCTCCAGGGCGCCGGGTGCAACAGCGGGTCGGCGGCGCCTCGGCCCGAGGGCGCGAGGGCGGAGCAGCCCGCGTCGGGCGCCAGGGAGGTGGAGCTCGTCCCGGTCACGGAGGCCGCGGTCGAGCAGCTCGTGGCCATCTCGGGGACGCTGGACGCCGACGAGCAGGTGACGGTCGGAGCCAAGGTGCCCGGGCGCCTCGCCTCGCTGTCGGTCGACCTCGCGAGCCCTGTCACGAAGGGGCAGGTGATCGGGCAGATCGAGGCGAGGGATTACGCGCTGCGGGTCGAGCAGGCCGCGGCCGCGCTGGCGCAGAGCCGCGCGCAGCTCGGCTTGCCGCCCGGCGGCCCGGACGAGCCGCTCGACGTCGAGGGCACGGCCATCGTCCGGCAGGCCGGCGCCACGCTGAAGGAGGCGGAGGCCAACCGCGACCGGGCGCACAAGCTCGCCAAGGACGGGCTCATCACGGGCGTGGATCTCGACGCCGCCGAGGCCGCGGCGGTCCGCGCCGAGACGGCCTTGCAGTCCGCGCGCGAGGAGGTGCGCATCCGCCAGGCGGCGGTGCGGCAGCGGCGCTCCGAGCTCAGCCTGGCCCGGCAGCAGCTCGCCGACGCGGCGGTGCGGTCGCCGATCGACGGCGTGGTCCAGGCGCGCCGCGCGAGCGTCGGCCAGTACCTCACCGCGGGCGCGCCGATCGCGGACCTCGTCCGGATCGACCCGCTCCGGCTGCGCGTGGCCGTCCCGGAGCTCGAGGCGGCCAGCGTGCGGCAGGGCCAGCCGGTCCGCGTCACGGTCCAGGGGGACGGCGCCGTCTACGCGGGCACGGTCGCGCGCGTCGCGCCCGCGCTCGACCCCCAGAGTCGGACCCTGCTCGTGGAGAGCGACATCAAGAACCCCGGCCACCTCAGGCCGGGCAGCCTCGTGAGCGCCCAGATCGTCGTGAGCTCGAAGCCGGCCCCGACCGTGCCCGCGAGCGCGGTGATCCGGTTCGCCGGCCTCTCGAAGGTCGTCACGGTCGAGGACGGCAAGGCGCGGGAGAAGCAGGTGACCACCGGGCGGACGGTGGGGGATCGCGTCGAGATCGTCTCCGGGCTCTCGGTGGGCGAGTCGGTCGTGGCCCGGCCCGGGTCGCTCCAGCAGGGGCAGCCGGTGCGCGTCGTGGAGGGGAGCCAGGGTGCAGACGCTCGCTAGGATCTGCATCCAGCGGCCCGTGTTCGCCGCGATGCTCTCGCTCGCGCTGGTCGTCGTCGGGGCCGTGGCGTACTTCAGGCTGGGCGTCGATCGCTTCCCCGCGGTCGACCTCCCGACGATCCTGGTGCGCACCACGCTGCCCGGCGGCGCGCCCGAGGACGTCGAGTCCGAGATCTCCGAGGAGATCGAGGCGGCGGTCAACACCGTCGAGGGGATCACCGAGCTTCGCTCCATCTCGTCGAGCGGCAGCTCCCTCGTGATCGCCACCTTCGGCCTCGACCGGGACGTCGACTCCGCGGCTCAGGACGTGCGCGATCGCGTGCAGGCCGTGCTGCGCAACCTGCCTGTCGGCACCGATCCGCCCGTCATCCGGAAGCAGGACAACGACTCGACCCCGGTGATGTCGCTCGCGCTCTCCGCGGATCGACCGATCCGGGAGCTCACCGAGGTGGCCGACAAGATCGTGCGCGTGCAGCTCGAGCGCTCGTCGGGGGTCGGCGAGGTGCGCGTCGTGGGCGGGCAGGAGCGCGCCATCAAGATCTGGCTCAGCGCCGACCGGCTCGCCGCGTACGGCCTGCCGATCACCGCGGTCCGCGACGCCATCGCCGAGCAGAACGCGAACATCCCGGCGGGGAACATCACCGGCCGGCAGGAGGAGCGGACGCTCCGCACGATGGGGCGCCTCGAGGACGCCGGGGCCTTCAACGACCTGGTCGTGGCCACCGTCGACGGCAAGCCCGTCCGGGTGCGCGACGTCGGCCGCGCCGAGGACGGCACCTACGAGCAGCGCTCGCTCGCCCGCCTGGACGGCAGGCCCACGGTCGTCCTCGACGTCGTGCGGCAGTCGGGCGCGAACACGGTGGCGGTGATCGAGGCCGTGAAGGCCAACCTGGCGAAGATCTCGGAGCAGCTCCCGGAGGACGTGAAGATCGAGGTCATCCGCGATCAGTCGGGCTACATCTACACGGCGCTGCGCGAGATCAACGTGCACCTCGTGCTCGGCAGCATCCTGGCGTGCGCGGTGGTGCTGCTGTTCATGCGGTCGTGGCGGTCCACGATCATCGCGGCGGTCGCCATCCCGACGTCGGTGGTCGCGACGTTCGGCATGATGTGGGCGCTCGACTTCACGCTGAACAGCGTGACGATGCTCGCGCTCGTGCTGATGGTCGGCATCGTCATCGACGACGCCATCGTCGTCCTCGAGAACATCTTCCGCTTCGTCGAGGAGAAGGGGCTCGACCCGTTCGAGGCGGCGCGGGCCGCCACGCAGGAGATCGGGCTCGCCGTGCTCGCGACGACGCTGTCGCTCGTCGTCATCTTCGTCCCGGTGTCGTTCATGTCGTCGATCTCGGGGCGGTTTTTGTTCCAGTTCGGGATCACGGCCACGGTCGCGATCCTGGTGAGCCTCCTCGTCAGCTTCTCGCTGACGCCGATGATGAGCGCGCGCCTGCTCCGGGGCGAGGGCGGCCACGCCCACGGGGGGGCGAGCGGCGACGGGGGGGCGCGCCGCGGCTTCTACGGCAGGATCGAGGCCTGGTACATGCGGGCCCTCTCGTTCGCGATGCGCCGCCGCGCGATCGTCGCCGCCTCCGGGCTCCTGGTGGTGGCGTCCGCGGCGCCGCTCTACGGGCTCGTGAAGCAGGAGTACATCCCCTCCGGGGCGGACGACGCGGAGTTCGAGATCCGCGTCTCGGCGCCGCTCAGCGCGAGCATCGGCGCGATGGACGACGTGATGCGGCGGATCAGCGACGATGTCAGCGAGGTGCGCGGGGTGCGGAGCGTGCTCGTCACGGCCGGCGGCAGCTTCGTGAGCGGCGTCAGCTCGGGAGAGGCGTTCGTCCGCCTCGCGCCGCACGACGAGCGCACCTTCTCCCTGACGCGCCTGCTCCGGGAGACGCTCGCCGGCAACCCGCTCCGCGCCTTCCAGGGGAACTACGCGCAGCGCGACGTGATGCAGGAGGTGCGGCGCACGCTGCGCAAGTACACCGATCTCCGGATCTCGGTCCGCAACGTGCCTTCGTTCAACATCGGCGGCGGGAACTTCGAGATCGATTTCGCCATCCAGGGCCCCGAGATCAGGGCGCTCGAGCGCTACGCGAACGAGCTCCGGGAGCGCTCCGCGGAGCTCGGCGGCATCGTCGACGCGGACGTGACGCTGAAGATCGACAGGCCCGAGCTCCGGGTGGTCATCGATCGCGCGCGGGCCGCGGATCTCGGGGTCCGGACGGAGGACATCGCGACCGCGCTGCGCCTCATGGTGGGCGGAGATCCGTCGGTCTCGCGCTTCCGGGACGAGTCCGCGAACGAGAACTACGACGTTCAGCTAAGGCTCATCGAGGAGGATCGCGACGGCCTGGAGGCGGTGCGCCGCCTGTACGTGCCCCGGACGACGCGGGCGGCGGCGGCGGCTCCGGGCGGTGGCGGCGGCGCGGCGGCGCCCGTCTCCGCGTCGCCGCTGCTCCGGGGGGACCTCGTGCGCCTCGACAACCTGGTGCGCATCGAGCGGGCGGAGAGCCCGTCCCGGATCGACAGGCTCGATCGCCAGCGCGTCTCGAGCCTGCGGGCCGGCGTGGGGCCCGGCTTCGCGCTGGCGGACAGGCTCGAGGCGCTGCGCGGCGCCGCGCGGGAGATGGACATGCCCTCCTCCTACTCGTTCAGCGTGCGGGGGCGCGGGGCCGAGCTCGAGCGCACGTTCAACGAGTTCATCTGGGCGTTCCTCCTGTCGATCGTGCTCATGTACATGATCCTGGCGTCGCAGTTCGAGAGCCTGGTTCACCCGGTCACGATCCTGCTCGCCCTGCCGCTGTCGGTGCCGTTCGCGCTGCTCAGCCTGTGGGCGACCGGGAACACGCTGAACCTGTACTCGGCGCTCGGGTTCCTCGTGCTGTTCGGCGTGGTGAAGAAGAACTCGATTCTTCAGGTCGACCACATGAACAAGCTCCGCGCGGCGGGCATGCCGCGCGCGGAGGCGATCCTCCAGGCGAACCGCGATCGGCTGCGGCCCATCCTGATGACCACGCTGGCGCTCGTGGCGGGCATGCTCCCGCTCTGGCTGGGCACGGGGCCCGGCGCCGAGGAGCGCCACGCGATCGCCGTGGTGGTCATCGGCGGTCAGTCGCTGAGCCTCTTTCTCACGTTGATCGTCACGCCGGTCTCGTACTCGCTGCTCGACGATCTCGTGCGGAGCGAGCGCTGGTCGCGGGTCCAGGCCCGCGCTTCCGCGCTCCGCGCCGCGGTGTCCGGGCAGATGAGCCGGCTGCGCTCGCGCGGGACGACGTAGGCGCGCCTCGCCGGGCTGCCCGCGGGGAGGCCTCTCCGGGGGCCTGCGCCAGTCGATGGCTCGACCCTTCGCCCTCCATTCATCCCTCCGACACGGCCCGCCCTGACGCTGCTGCGCGAAGTCGAGCCGAGAGGTGAACCGCCATGACGCCAAGGGCGCCAAGAAACCAGGGAAGTAGAAGGGGAAAATGGAGAGGTAATCCTTCCTCTCTTCTTGGCGCCCTTGGCGCCATGGCGGTTCTTCTGCCGATCCGGGGCAACCCCCCGCAGTAGCGCGAACCTCTCTCAGGGCCTTTCGCGGGGCCAGGGACGGGCGTGCACAGCACGGTGCTGGACGGGCCGAGCGGCAGCGCCTGTCCCCAGGACGCCCGAGCGGGCGAGGCGGTGAGATCCCGCAAGGCGAGGTCAGGGGCGCAGATTGCATGAGGATTGCATGGCGGGGACGGGCACTGGACGGGGGCGCGATCCGGGACGAAGCGCAACAGAGGCTCGATTCAGATCGGGCAGCCGCGATCGCGCGGCTGGGCAGGCCGAGCGGCCTGCATCGGCGGCTCCACGTCACGATGCAATGCCCGGAAGATCCCGGGATGGGGGTAGATCATGGTGAAGCAAGCAGAGATCGCGCAGGGAATGGTCGTCCGGAGCTCGGACGGAGAGAAGCTGGGCAAGGTCACGCGGATCGACGCGGGCACGTTCGAGATCGAAAAGGGCTTCTTCTTTCCGAAAGAGTACATCGTGCATTACGACGAGGTGGCAGGCGTCCGGAACGGGGAGATCATCCTCACGCAGGACCGCGACCGCCTCGTCACGGCCCGCGACCAGGGGCGCGCGGCCGAGGGGACGATGGGCGACGGCGGCGAGATCCGCGTGCCGCTCGTGGAGGAGGAGATCGCGGCCGGGAAGGCGGTGCGGGACGTCGGTCAGGTCCAGGTCAAGAAAGAGGTCGTGACCGAGGAGAAGCAGGTCACCGTGCCCGTGTCGCGCGAGGTCGTGAACGTCGAGCGCGTCCCCGCGAGCGGCGAGCGCCCGATCGCGGCCGGCACGATGTTCGAGGAGGAGTCGATCAGCGTGCCTGTCCGCGAGGAGGAGGTGGAGATCTCGAAGCGGCCCGTGGTGAAGGAAGAGGTCCGGATCAGCAAGGATGTGGTCCAGGAGCAGCAGCAGGCACGGGCGACCGCGCGCCGCGAGAGGGCCGAGGTCCGGACCGAAGGCCAGGTGCAGCGCGACGACGAAATGCCGGCAGCCGCGCCCGAGCAGATGCCGATGGAGCGGGCGACCGGCACGGGAGGCAGGAGAGGCTGAGCGCCAGCGCGCCCCTCGACGGGCCCTCGCCGTGCACGCCGGTGACATCCTCGCGCGCTGCGAGAGGCAGGAGGTCGCCGCTGCGCCCTGACCGGCTACCCGGCTCGTGGACGCCCGCGCGGTCGGTGCAGGACGCGCGGTTGGCGCAGGACGTGGCATGGACGTCAGGGCCGCTTGACAGGATCCGGGGTCGGCCCGAAGGCCCGCCCACGCCACCGCGCGCCCCCAAGCGCGCGCCCTCACGAGAGCACGAGGTGTCGACCGCCATGTCCTCGCCCGATGCGCCCGACCCCTCCCAGAGCCCGCCGCCTCGAGACCCCGCGCCGCGGCGCGAGCGCAAGCCAGCTCGCGGCGGGCGGACCGGGCACCGGCCCCGCGCCGAGCAGATGCCCTACGAGCACAAGGGGAGCCTCTACCTCGGCGGGTTCGGCCGGTACCCGATCCTCACGCGCGAGGCCGAGATCGAGCTCGCGCGGAGCGTCGAGGAGGGCGAGCGAGCCATCTTGCGCGCGCTCCTCGGATCGCCGCGCGCGCTGCGCGAGCTCGGCGCCGTCGGCGAGGAGCTCGCGGCGCGACAGCTCCGCCTGCGCGACGTGCTCCGCGCGGCCGACGAGGAGAACCTGACCGACGACGAGATCGCGCGGCGCCTCGTGTCCGTGCTCCGGCGCGCAGGCGCGCTGGCCCGGGCGCGCGCGGCGGGGGAGCCGGTCGAGCCGGGAGAGCGCGCGGCGATCCTGGCGGAGCTCGAGCGCGTCCGCCTCCACCGCCGGCTGCTCGATCGCATCGTCGGCGCGCTCCGCGCGAGCGCCTCGAAGGACGAGGCGACGCGCGCGACGCTCGAGGCCATCGAGGAGGGCCGCCGCGCCGCGGACGACGCCAAGGCCCGCCTCGTCGAGTCCAACCTCCGTCTCGTCGTCTGGTTTGCCAGGCGTCACCTGAAGCGCGGCCTGTCGCTCCACGATCTCATCCAGGAGGGGACCATCGGCCTGATGCGCGCGGCGGACAAGTTCGATCATCGGCGCGGCCATCGCTTCACCACCTACGCCTCGTGGTGGGTCGAGCAGCAGATGACGCGCGCCGTCGCCGAGCAGGTGAGGACCATCCGCGTGCCGCTCCATTTCCAGGAGCGCCGCCGGAGGGTGTGGCGAGCGCGAAGAGAGCTGGCGCCCGAGCTCGGCCGCGAGCCCACCGAGGACGAGCTCGCCGAGGAGAGCGGTCTGTCGCCCGAGGACGTGCGCGCGGCCCTCGAGCTCGCGCCCGAGCCGCTGAGCCTCCAGACCCCCGTCGGCGAGCAGCAGGACGCCGTGCTGGGCGATCTCATCCCCAGCCGGACCGCCCCGGCGCCGGACGAGGAGGTCGCCGAGGCGCAGATGCGGCGGCAGGCGGCGGAGCTGCTGGACACGCTGCCCCCGCGCGAGCGGGAGGTCCTGCGCCAGCGCTTCGGCCTCGGCGAGGCGCCCGAGCGCACGCTCGAGGAGATCGGTAATTCGCTCTCGCTGTCACGCGAGCGTATCCGTCAGATCGAGGCCGCGGCCCTGGAGCGGCTGCGAGCCGCCTCGAGGAGCAAAGGGCTGAGCGCCCACCTGGGAAACCGCGCCTCCCGGGACCGCCGCGCGAACAAGGGCCCGACACGGCGACGGAGTCCGGCGGCGACGCCGCATCAGCGATGAATCACGATGCGCGTCGACGGGTCTCCCCGCGCGACCTGCACGGCGTGCCACCCCTCGGGCACGGGCGGCTCGGTCCAGTGGAAGAGCCATTTCGCGTCGACCGGCGACAGGTTCACGCAACCGCCGCTCTGCCCGTCTCCCCAGTTGTTGTGCCAGTACGCCGCGTGCAAGAGGTACTTGCTGAAGAAGTGCTGGGTCCAGGGCACCTCGGCCTCGATGAAGTCGTCCGCGTTGACGTGGGGCGTGATGAGCGTCTTCGTCACCCACTTGCGGTTGACGCGGTACCGGCCGAGCGGCGTGGTCGAGGGCGGCATGAACGGCTCCTCGGACGCCGGCTTCTCGGCCCCGTTGCGCCCGGCCGAGATGAGCGTCGCGAACACGGGCCGGTCGTCCTCGTAGGCGATGAGCCACCCCTCGAGCGCCGCGATCTCGATCCACGTGTTCCTCGGCTCACCGGCGGCCGGCCGCGCCGCCTCGGCCTCGCCGCCTCGCTGGATGGGGCGCCCCCACGGGGTCTTCGACCTCCGCGGCTTGACCACGACGGCGTCCCGCGCGAGCACCCAGTGCCCCTCCTCGCGGGTCTCCAGGTACACCGACTTGCCGACCTTCTTCGACGCGCCGGTCAGCCCGACCCAGTCGAGGCGCTCCCACACGGCGTCCGTCTTCGAGAGCTGGTCGTCCTCCGTCAGGCGGTACTTGGGGCGCGGCTTGCGGCGAAAGAACGCGAGGGGGAGGCGGAGCTCGGAGGTGAGGTGGACCCCCTGGAAGGTGGCCGGCTCGTAAGGCTTGACCTTGTCCTTCGGCGCGAACGTCAGATCGGCTGTCCAGAGCCACGTGGACCCGCCGACGTCGACCTCCTCCGTCCACGCGACGGACGACCGCGGGCGGACGGTCATGTGACGCCGATCGTGCAGCCACTTGGGCCACGCCGGCGCGTCGAAGCCCTTCACGTCGAGGAGCCGCTTGAGCCCCAGCGACTCGCCGTAGCGGTACGGCAGCGGCTGATCGACGAGCGGCGCGTGAGGGCGCAGCGCCTCCAGCATGGGATCGCTCGCGTCCAGCGTGGCGCGCTCGCCGTCGACGCAGACGTACCCGCGCGGCTCCACCGCGTAGAACGCCGGGCAGCCCGCGGCGTCGAGGACGGGCTCTTCGCTCTTCAGGCGGACCGAGCCGCCGATCGAGAGGTAGCCGATCCACGGGGCCTTCGCGCGCGGCGCCGACCGGATCCACACGCGGCGACCCTTCGAGTACACGCGCGGGTCCGGCGCTCGCTCCACCGTCACGACCTCCCTGGCGACCGGCACCGTCGGGCCCGCGGCCGAGGGGGCCTTCGCCGGCGGGGCCGGGACGACGGCCGGCGCGCCGGGGGCCGGCAGGCCCGCCGGGCGCTCGCCCGAGGGCTCGGCGACCACCACGCCTTCGCGCGCCGCCGCGTCGGCGCGTGAGCCGGCGTCACGCCGCGACGGTGTGCATGAGAGCCACAACACACAGGCGGCTGCGATGCGAAGGCGGCCAGGCATACAGACGCCCTTTTAACACATCCACGCAGGCCGGCGGAAATCCCCGCCCGACGTGACATCGGCGCAGACGGCTCATCGCGCCGCCCAGACGGCGAGCAGCGCGTACGCGATCGCCACGGCCTGGATCACCGAGAAGCTCAGGACGCCGATCGGCAGGAAATCGAAGAAGCCGAATCGGATGCGCCGCCCGTCGACGTCGCGCAGGTCGGCCCGCTCCGTGAGCGCCTGCGCGAGCGGGCCCGAGGTCGCCGCGGTCAAGAAGAGCGAGCTGCCCGCGCAGACCGACAGCGCCAGGCCGACGTAGACCGCGGGCCCGGGCAGCCGCCCGGCCAGCGACTCCGCCACCTCGAGCAGCGCCGCCATGCTCGGCCCCGCCGAGAACAGCCCCGTGAGCACGCCGGCGAGGAGCAGGAACGCCACGAGCTGCACGGACGGCGCGACCGGCAGCCGCTCCAGCGCGCGCGCGATCTCGTCGAACAGGCCGGTGCGCCGCACCGCCCCGACCATCACGAAGAGCGAGAGGAGGAAGAGCACCGCCTCGATGTCGAGCCCCGTCCTCGCGAGCTTCTCGCCGAGCTTGCGCGCCATGAGGAGCGCCGCGCCGGCGCCGAGCCAGCACACGAGCTCCGGGCCGACGCCGAGCTCGGCCGGCAGGAACAGCCACGCGGCCACCATCGCGGAGAGCGACGCCGTCGCCGGCACGAGCAGGCGCCGGTCGACGCGCACCCGCCGGTGCAGCGCCTCCATCGCCGCGCG
Organism: Sorangium sp. So ce1036; assembly: GCF_051369805.1. Lineage (NCBI taxonomy): Bacteria > Pseudomonadati > Myxococcota > Polyangiales > Polyangiaceae > Sorangium > Sorangium sp. So ce1036. The sequence goes on along the minus strand of NZ_JBBMOX010000001.1, from coordinate 7,073,804 downwards.
CGTGAGCCGCGCCGACACCGGATCGCGCGGCACGCCCGCGGCCGGGCGCGCCGCGAGGCGCACCACGAGGAGCAGCGCGCAGAGCGCGCAGAGGGTCGCCGGGGCGGCGCGCGCGAGGTAGGCGCCGAACGTCATGCTGCCCCGGCCGAGCAGCAGGATGGCCGGGAAGTCGCCGATCGGCGTGGCGGCGCCGCCGAGGTTGCACGCGACGAGGAACAGGCCGAGCACCCAGGACACGTACCGCTGCCGCGTGCCCATGAGCTTGAGCAGCGCGAGCAGCACCGGAAGGACCAGGACGAGCGCCGTGAGGTTGTTGACGACGCCGCTCACCAGGTACATCGCGACCGAGAACACGACGAGGACGCGGAACGGCTCGGCGCCGCTCAGCCGCGTGGCCGCGACCGCGAGGCGATCGAAGAGCCGCGAGGCCGCGAAGAGCCGGGACAGGAGCCCCAGGGTCACCAGGATGACGAGCACGTCCCACGGCACCTCGGCGAGCAGGCGCTGCGTGGTCGCGACCCCGAGCAGCGTCGACGCGAGGCAGGCGAGGGCCGCGCCGCTCGTCACGACGAGCACGCGGCGCGACGGGAGCGCGGCCTGGAGCAGGAGCGCGCCGAGCAGGATGGCGAAGAGCGCGGCCTGGGGCGTCGTCACGTCGCCTCGCGCAGCGGCGCGCATTCCCGCGGGCCGCCCGCGCCCCCGGCGGCGGCCGCGGGCGCGGGCTCGCGCGGGGGCGGCCCCACGAGGCGAGAGAAATCGTTCCGGCTCGTCTCGACCATCCAGCGCGGGTAGACCGTCATGGGGCGGCCGAGGATGTCCCAGCCGATCAGCGAGCGGAACTGGGTCCGCACGTCGGGGCCCGAGACGCGCAGCCACGAGGGGCTCACGTGGGCCGAGTGCCCGTCGGTGCCGTAGACGAAGGTGAGCAGCGCGCTCCGCCGCCCGGCCCAGCGCTGGAGATCGGACAGCGCGACCGGCACCATGAGCCCGTCGTAGTTCGCGAGCACGCGGTGGAAGTCCGGGTCGAGGCCGCCCGCGTCCGTGACGAGGCCCGCCTCCACGCCGGAGAGCCGCGGCACGAGCGCGTCGAGGCAGTCCGCCTCCAGCCCCACGACGAGCAGCCGGGTCACGCCGCGGAGCGCCTCGATGACGCCCGCGGGGTCGAGCGGCGCGTCGGCCTCGCCGGCGAGCCACCGCTCGGCGACGAAGTCGAGGACGGGGAACTCGCGCCCGAGGTGGTCGCGGGCCTCGTGGACGAGCGAGACCCCGCCGGCGTCCATCAGCTCGCGCAGGAACAGCCGCGCCGCGGAGCGCATGCCGAGCTCGGCGGCCGCCATCCGGAACGCCTGCCCGATCGCGGGCGGCAGCGCCATCAGGCCGGCTCCGTGCCGGCGGAGGCCGGCTCCGCCCCGGCCCCGGCGCGCCCGGCCCCGGCGCGCTCGGCGCGCGCGAAGAGGGCGTCGAGCAGGCTGACCATCGCGGCGTTGGCCAGCGCGTGGTGCGGCGGGCCGTCGGTGAGGCAGTCGACGAGCGCGGCGAGCTCCGGGGAGCCCTTCGGCGCGAGGCGCGTGAGCGGCGCGAGCGGGAGGGACAGCGGGTAGTCGTGGTCGTCGTCGCGCGCGAGGTGCGGCGGCAGGCGGAGCGGCACGGGCAGCGACTCGCTGGCGCGCGGCGGGCCCTCGCCGGGCCCGAGCGCCTCGAGCAGGAGGCCGAGCAGGCAGATCAGCGTGTAGCTCGCGCCGCGGTGGTGGATCGGGCCCTCTCCGACGATGCACCGGACGACGAACGCGCGCTCCTCCGCGTCGGGGATCCAGGGGGCGAGCAGCGCCTCGATCCTGGAGGGGCGGATGAGCGCGGAGACCGCGGACGAGGACAGCGGCAAATGATGGTGCGGGCCGTGATGATGAGGGTGCGGGCCGTGATGAGGTCGGGGCGGAGGCATGCGGGTGGACCAAGGTACCTCCTCGCCGCAGCCTCGATCCAGGTTGACCCGCACGAGGACGGTGACGCCGCTCGCGTTGCAGGGTAGATGCTCCGCGCCGTGGACGAGCCGACGCACACCCCGGACGCCGTCTTCGAGGACGCCCTCGCCGCGCTCGGCGCGGGGCCCTCCGCGCTCTCGGCCGACGCGGCGCGCTCGCTGGACGACGCGGGCTACGTCCTGTTCCGCGCGGCGGTCGACCCCGCGTGGCTGTCGGCGCTGCGCGAGGACTGCGACGGCGCTCGCCACGACGAGGGCCGCATGGGCCAGGGCGGCAACCAGCAGCTCGGCTGCGTCGGCACGCGGCGGGGCGCCCTCCGCGCGATCCAGTGGCCCCGGCTGCTCGCCGCGGTCTGGCACGTGCTCCGCAGGCCGTTCGTGCTGGGGTCCGTCGCGTGGCGCAACCCGCGGCACGGGCTCGGGCAGCAGGGCCTGCACGCGGACTGGAGCGGGCGGGGCGATCCGGGCGCGTACCACGTCGTCACCGCGCTCTGGTACCTGGACGATCTCGGGCCCGACAACGGCCCGACGCGCGTGGTACCTGGAACACACAAGCTGCGACGGTCGCCGCCGAAGAGCTTCGCGGACCCGGCCAGTCACCACCCGCAGGAGATGGCGATCCAGGCGGAGGCCGGCTCGGTGCTCGTCTTCAACGGCCATCTCTGGCACTCCGGGACGCGCAACCGGAGCGGCGCGCCGCGGCGGACGCTGCAGTGCTGCTTCATCGGGCGGGAGCACCGGGACACCTCGCCCGCCGCGGTGGACGACGCAAATGGCCTGTCCCCGGCGGCGCGCCTGGTGCTCGGCGCGACGGAGTCCGCCGGGTGGCGGTCGCTGGGGTGAACGGATTGAAAGGCAAGGGGACACGCGATGAAAATCAGCAGGTGGGGGAGGGGCCGCCGATGCCCCGGCGACGCGGCCCGGAGACGGCGCGACAAGGGAGCTTGTGTGTCGCCTGCATCGATGTTAGCAGCCTTGTCCGCAAGCTGTTTTTGTTGCACCGTGCGCAAGCCTGTTCTATCATCTTGAAATGTAAGCTGCATTTCATTCTGGCCGCCGTCGGTGCCGCGTTTCAGCCCAGGTGACCGGACGCCGCAACCGCCGCCCATCGAGGCGGCGCTTTCTCGAATGCCTGAAACATCAACTGTGAAGGAGTAGGCACTGATGGCCGCATCGCCCAATGTGCTGCTGCAGTCCGACGTGGACGCGCAGGAGACCCAGGAGTGGCTGGACGCCCTCGCCGCGGTCCTCGCCAAGGAAGGACCGGAGCGCGCCCATTATCTCATCGAGCGCTTGATCGAGACCGCGCGCGAGCAGGGCGCCGACATCCCCTACAGTGCCAACACCGCGTATATCAACACCATCCGCGCCGAGCAGCAGCCCAAGTATCCCGGCGACACGACCGTCGAGAACCGCATCCAGGCGTTCCTGCGCTGGAACGCGATGGCGATGGTCGTGCGGGCCAACAAGCACACCAACGTGGGCGGCCACATCGCCTCTTACGCGTCGTCGGCCACGCTGTACGAGGTGGGCTTCAACTGGTTCTGGAAGTCGCCCCTGAGCCCGGACGGCGGCGATCTGGTCCTCTTCCAGGGCCACTCGATCCCCGGCGTGTACGCGCGCGCCTTCCTGCTAGGCCGCCTCACCGAGGAGCAGCTCGACAACTTCCGCCAGGAGGTCGGCGGCAAGGGGCTATCGTCCTATCCGCACCCCTGGTTGATGCCGGACTTCTGGCAGTTCCCGACCGTGTCGATGGGCCTCGGGCCGCTGCAGGCCATCTACCAGGCGCGCTTCATGAAGTACCTGGAGAACCGCGGCCTGGCCAAGACCGAGGGGCGCAAGGTCTGGGCGTTCCTGGGCGACGGCGAGATGGACGAGGTCGAGTCGATGGGCGCCATCGGCGTGGCGGGCCGCGAGCAGCTCGACAACCTGATCTTCGTCATCAACTGCAACCTGCAGCGCCTCGACGGCCCGGTCCGCGGCAACGGCAAGATCATCCAGGAGCTCGAGGCCGTGTTCCGCGGCGCGGGCTGGCACGTCATCAAGCTGATCTGGGGCACGCACTGGGACGCGCTCTTCGCGCGCGACAAGGAGGGCATCCTCAAGAAGCGCATGATGGAGTGCGTGGACGGCGAGTACCAGACCTTCAAGTCCAAGGACGGCGCCTACGTGCGCGAGCACTTCTTCAACACGCCGGAGCTGAAGGCGCTGGTGGCCGACTGGACCGATGACGACATCTGGCGCCTGAATCGAGGCGGCCACGACGTCTTCAAGGTGTTCGCGGCCTACAAGGCGGCGACCGAGAAGAAGGGCCAGCCGACCGTGATCCTCGCCAAGACGATCAAGGGCTATGGCATGGGCTCCGCCGGCGAGGCGCAGAATATCACCCACCAGCAGAAGAAGATGACGCGCGACTCTCTTCTGCACTTCCGCGATCGCTTCGGTATCCCGCTCTCGGACGAGCAGATCGACGCGATGCCCTACATCAAGTTCGAGGAGGGCTCGCCCGAGCTCGCCTACCTGCGCCAGCGCCGCGCGGACCTCGGCGGCTATTTGCCGATCCGCCGCCAGAAGGGCGACGCGCTGCCGATCCCCGAGCTGTCGGCGTTCGGCGCGCAGCTCAAGGCCTCGGGCGAGGGGCGCGAGTTCTCCACGACCATGGCGTTCGTGCGCATCCTGTCCACGCTGCTCAAGGACAAGAACATCGGCCGCCACGTCGTGCCCATCGTGCCGGACGAGTCCCGCACCTTCGGCATGGAGGGCATGTTCCGCCAGTTCGGCATCTGGAACCAGTTCGGCCAGAACTACGTGCCCGAGGATCACGATCAGCTGATGTTCTACAAGGAGAGCCGCGACGGGCAGATCCTGCAAGAGGGCATCAACGAGGCGGGCGCGATGAGCTCCTGGATCGCCGCGGCCACGTCGTACTCGGTGCACAACGTGCCGATGATCCCCTTCTACATCTATTACTCGATGTTCGGGCATCAGCGCGTGATGGACCTGTGCTGGGCGGCGGGCGACTCGCGCGCTCGCGGCTTCCTCCTGGGCGGCACCGCCGGCCGCACCACGCTGAACGGCGAGGGGCTGCAGCACGAGGACGGCCACTCCCACGTCCTCGCCAACATGATCCCGAACTGCGTCTCGTACGATCCGACGTTCGCCTACGAGGTCGCGGTCATCGTGCACGACGGCCTGCGCCGGATGATCGCGGAGCAGGAGGACGTGTATTTCTACATCACCTTGATGAACGAGAACTACGAGCACCCGGCCATGCCGGAGGGCGCGGAGGCCGACATCCTCAAGGGCATGTACAGGTTCCGGAGCGGCGCCCCGTCGAAGGGGCCGCGCGTCCAGCTGCTCGGCTCGGGCACCATCTTCCGCGAGGTGATCGCCGCGGCCGATCTGCTCAAGGCCGACTGGGGCGTGGAGTCCGACATCTGGGGGTGCCCGAGCTTCAACGAGCTGGTGCGTGACGGCCAGGCCGTCGCGCGCTGGAACCTCCTGCACCCGCTCGAGGCGCCGCGCGTCCCGCACGTGGCGAGGTGCCTCGAGGGGGCGGTCGGGCCCGCCATCGCCGCGACGGACTACGTGAAGCTGTTCTCCGAGCAGATCCGCCCCTACGTGGGCCGCCGCTACGTCACGCTCGGCACCGACGGCTTCGGCCGCTCGGACACGCGCGAGAAGCTGCGCCACCACTTCGAGGTGGACCGCCGCTGGATCACCGTGGCCGCGCTCAAGGCGCTGGCCGACGACGGCGCGATCGGCCGCGAGAAGGTGGCCGAGGCGATCGCGAAGTACGGCCTGGATGTGAACAAGCCCAACCCGGTGGCGGTGTGAGCAGCGCCCGGGGCCGTCGGCGCGGGGCCGCGAGGCCGCGCCCCGCCTGACGGGCTCCTGCCCTCACTCCTCAGTCCTCACGAGGAAAGAATGAGCCAACTCATCGAAGTGAAGGTTCCCGACATCGGCGATTACAAGGATGTTCCGGTGATCGAGGTCGCGGTGAAGCCTGGCGACGTGGTGCAGGCCGAGACCGCGCTGATGACGCTGGAGTCCGACAAGGCGACGATGGACGTGCCGAGCCCGGCCGCCGGCGTGGTCAAGGAGGTGAAGGTCAAGGTCGGCGATCGCGTGGGCGAGGGCTCGCTGGTCGTGATCCTCGAGGGCCAGGGCGCCGCCCAGGCGCCCGCGCCCGCGCCGGCCGCGGCCCCGCAGGCCGCGGCGCCTGCGCCTGCGCCCGCCCCCGCGCCCGCCCCGGCGACCCCGGCGGCGGCCCCGCCGCCCGCTCCCGCGGCGCCCGCGGCCGGCGGCGTGGTCGACGTCAAGGTGCCTGACATCGGCGACTACAAGAACGTTCCGGTCATCGAGATCGGCGTCCAGGTGGGCGACACGGTCACGGCCGAGACGCCGGTCGTCACCCTGGAGTCGGAGAAGGCCACGATGGACGTGCCGGCCGGCACGGCGGGCGTGGTCAAGGAAGTGACCGTCAAGGTCGGCGATCAGGTGTCCGAGGGCTCCGTGGTGCTGCGGGTCGAGGCCGCCGGCGCGGCGCCTGCCCCCGCGGCCCGGCCCGCCCCCGCGCCGGAGGCCGCGCCGCCCGCGCCGTCGCCCACGTCGACGGCGCGCCCCGAGTCGCCCAGCCGGCCGCCCGCCAGCGCGCTCGGCGAGCGCCCGGCGACCGGCGCTCAGGTCGGCGCGCCGCGGGCCGCGCTGCCCGACGGCCCGACCCACGCCAGCCCGGCGATCCGCAAGTTCGCGCGCGAGCTCGGCGTGGACATCTCCCGCGTGCCGGGCACGGGGCCCCGGGGGCGCGTGCTGCACGAGGACGTGCAGCGCTTCGTCAAGGGGGTGTTCGCGCAGCTCGAGGGCGGCGCGTCGCCCGCGGCGGGCGGCGCGGGCGGCGGCGTCACCGGCGGGGGCGCGCTCAACCTTCTGCCCTGGCCGCAGGTCGACTTCGCCAAGTTCGGCCCGGTCGAGGTCAAGCCGCTCTCGCGCATCAAGAAGATCTCGGGGGCGAACCTCGCCCGCAACTGGGTGATGATCCCGCACGTCACGCAGTTCGACGAGGCGGACATCACCGAGCTGGAGGCGTTCCGCAAGGCCATCGGCCCGGAGGCCGAGAAGGCCGGGGTCAAGGTGACCCTCCTCGCCTTCCTGATCAAGGCGTCCGTCGCCGCGCTGAAGAAGTACCCCGAGTTCAACGCCTCGCTCGACGGCGACAACCTGGTCTACAAGCAGTACTTCCACATCGGCTTCGCGGCCGACACGCCGAACGGGCTGGTGGTGCCGGTGATCCGCGACTGTGACAGGAAGACGGTCTACGAGATCGCGCGCGAGATGGCGGAGCTCGCGAAGAAGGCCCGCGACGGCAAGCTCGGCCCGGCCGACATGTCGGGCGGCTGCTTCTCGATCTCCAGCCTGGGCGGCATCGGCGGCACGGCGTTCACGCCGATCATCAACGCGCCGGAGGTGGCGATCCTGGGCGTCTCCCGGTCCAGCAACAAGCCCGTGTGGGACGGCAAGGCGTTCGCGCCGCGCCTGATGCTGCCGCTCTCCCTGTCCTACGATCACCGCGTGATCGACGGCGCCGCGGCGGCGCGCTTCACGAGCACCCTCTGCCAGCTGCTCGCGGACATGCGCCGCGTGCTGCTCTGAGCGGCGGAGCCCGCGCCGGCTCCTCCCCCCAGTCTGGCGGGCCTGACGCGCCGTCCCACGATCGGGTCGGCGCGGGGGGCTCTGCCCAGCCGTACCCCAAACGTGACCACCACCCTCCCGCGTTCCTTGACTCTACCGCTCCGGCTGTACGACGGCTGGACGGGCTCGACACAAAGTGGGCTCACGAGGTCGTGTGCGCTAGAGTGCAGAATCGCTGGGCTGGAGGAATGATGGCGGGGGAAGGAGATCCGCTGGCGGACGGGGACATCCAGCGCTGGTGCGCCGAGCTGCGGCGCTGGTCGGCGGAGGAGTTCACCGCGCGCCATCACGGGCTGTTCCTGCTCGTCGGGCAGCCGAGCAGCGCGAGCGAGAGGGTCGATTTCGAGACCTGCGACGCCCACAACTACCTCGCGAAGCTGACCCGGGCCTCGCGGTCCGATCACGACGAGCTGCGCGTGCTCCGGATCGAGAAGTCGTCGCGCAACCCGTACACGGATCGGATCTCCCTCGGCCGCGCGCGCAACTGCGACGTCGTGATACGCCACCCCTCCGTCTCCAAGCTCCACGCCCACATCCGCGTGGAGGCCGGCGAGCGCTACACGATCGCGGACGTCGGCTCTCATAACGGGACCCGCGTCGACGATCGCCCCCTCGTCCCGCACAAGCCGGAGCCGTTCACGACCGGCAGCGTGATCTCCTTCGGGACGGTCGTCACCCAGGTGCTCAACGGCGAGCGCCTGCGCCGGGAGCTCCTGCGCCTGGTCGGCCCCCTGAGCGTCTTGAGCGGACGATGAGCGCCCGCCCCTCGGCGCGCGCAGGGGGGCTCAGCGCGTGCGCGCCCTGGTGAGCGCGCCGAGCCAGGCGCGGGGAGCCCCGCCGTCCTGGTCCGTGGGCGCGTGGAGTCCGCGCTCCCTGGGCGCGTGGAGGCCGCGGTGGCGGCGGTCGAGCCCGCGGTGGCCCGGGGCCGCGCGGGGCGGCGCAGGCGGAAGCCGGCGGTCGACCAGGTAATCGTATGCGATGCGCGGCAGGTCGACGCCCGCGGCGGCGCCCGCGTGGTCCCAGCGCGGGTACCGGGCGTTGACGTCGACGGTGTACAGCCCGCCGTCCCGCGCGTCGCGGACGAGATCGATCTGGAAAGGCCCCTTCAGCCCGAGCTTGCGGGCGACCTCGCGGCCGGCGGCGCAGACCGCGGCGTCGTCCGCGGCCTCGACGAGGGCGCCCTCGCCGGCGAGGGGCGGGGCCGCGCGGCGCTCGCGGCCGCGAGACCCCGCGAGCAGCTCCCCCCGCTCGTCCGCGAGGCCGTGAAACGACGCCCGATCGGCGGCGCTGGACGGGATGTGCTCCCGGATGATCAGCTCGTCCCTGAGGCGGTGGACATGGGGGTGCGCGAGCAGCGCGGCGCGCGTGTCGAAGACGCGCGCCTCGCCCGAGCCGCCGGGGAGATCGCCCCGGAGCCCACCCCAGCCGGACGCGCGGCGCGGCTTGACGACGATCGGCTCGCGCAGGCGGGCGAGGCCGGCCGCGAGGTCGCCCGCGGGCCGCAGCGCGCGCGGCGCGAGGACCTGCTTCACCTCGCAGAGCCGGTAGAAGCTCTCCTCGTCGAGGAGGGACCAGCCCACGTCGTCGTCGTTGAGGAGGAAGAGGAAGTCCCTCGATAGCTCGCGCCGGTACCGGTAGAGGAGATCGAGCTGCGGATCCGTCCCGTGATAGAGCGGGATCCTGCGCCCGACGGCGCCGCGGAGCCGCGCGCCGAGGTCGAGCAGGCGCGCCGCGGACTCGTCCTGATGCACGTCGTCGAAGCCGGGGAGGAGGCAGGTGGCGCTCACGTGACGCGAGCCCATGACGCCGTCGGCCGGGTCGGTCGCGGCCGCGATGACGGGGATCCCCGCCTCGTCGAGCGCGCGGATCAGCGTGAGATCCCCGAGCACGAGCGCGGGAGGACGCCGGGGGGAGAATCGATGAAACGCGGTGTCGTGTTGATTCATGGCTACCCGGGAGGTGACGGGAGCGGCCTCGTCTGGGGGGCTCCCCGCCGGAACGTCAGACCCCATCGAGCCGCGAGGACGGCCGCGCGCTCGCCCGGCGCGGCTCGCCTTGTGCGGCCGCGGCCAGCGCGCGCGACGCGTCGCCGTGCTCGCCGAGCAGCTGCCGGGCGCGCCAGACGCCTGACACCGAGCGGATGCAGCTGCGATGATCCTGGCCGAAGTCGATCCGGGGCACGGCGAACGGCGCGTCGGGCGAGCTCTGGAAATCGGCGGCGCTCGCGTGGCCGGACGGGCTGTTGGTCACCGCTCCCCGGAAGCCGAGCGCGCGCAGGGTCGCCGTCTCGCGGGGGCCGAAGTCGGCGCCCACGTGCCCGTTCGGGTAGCAGAAGATGGGGACCGGGCACCTGGCCTCGGCGCGGAGGCGCGCCCAGGACTCGGTGATCTCCTGCGCGGACTGCGCGTCGTCGGTCCGCGAGAGCACCGGGTGCGTGACCGTGTGGGCGCCGAACGTGATGCCGCGCGCCTCCCAGGCGCGGACGTCGTCCCAGGACATGGGCGCGTAGCGCGCGGGCGGGCGCTCGGGGAGCTCGACCTCGGCGGCGGCGGCGAGGCGCTCGATGGCGCGGAGCTTCTCGGGCTCCGGGACGTGCTTGCAGCGCTCCATGAAATCCCGGGCGAGGCGCGCCCGACCGCTCCTGTCGTCCAGGCGATAGACGAGGAGGACGCCGCCCAGCCACACGCTGATCTCGCGGCGCCGGGTCGTCTGGAACACGTGCTCCACGCGGTGCCACCAGCACCACAGCTTGCCGTCGAGGTAGCCGGTCATGACGAAGAGGGTCGCCGGGCAGTCGAACTCGGCGAACAGCGGGGCGGCGACGGTCGCCTGATCGAGGGTGCCGTCGTCCAGCGTGAAGGCGACGGCCCGGTCGAGCGGCGGCGCCTCGCCCGCGAGGCCGCGAAAGACCCTCTCGAGCGACACCACCGGGTAGCGCTCGCTCCGGAGGAACTCCAGCGCACGCCGGAGATCGCGCGGATCGACGCCCGGGATGCCGCGCGCCGGATCCGCCAGGCGATGCAGCACGAGGATGGTCGCGCGGCCGCGCATCACCCGCGCGAACGGCCGGGTCGCCCAGGGCACGGTCAGGAGATCCTTGAGCCAGTCGACAACAGTGGACATCGTTCGCCCCCTCCCTTCTCCGCGTCGTTGTGTCCCGGCGGCCGCTCAGCTCGGCGGCGCCGTCGGCGAGCGCGGCCGCGCGCCGGCCGCGGCGCCGCCGCGCGGCGCGCCCTCGTCGCGGTCCGTCGCCTCGCGGGGCGCGCTCGGGCCGAGCCCGCGCGGCAGGGCGGACGATCCCTTCACGTGGGCGACCAGGGCGCTCGGCCGGACGGTGGGCTTGCCGCGGGGGTGCTGCCGCACGAGCAGCAGCGTGTAGAGATCCATGTACCGCTCGACCATCCGAGCCGCGGAGTAGCGCTGGAGCGCGACCTTCCGGCCATTCCGCCCCATCCGCGCGGCGAGCGCGGGGTCGTCGCGGAGCTGGGTCAGCCTGGCCTCGAGCGCCTCGGTGTCCCCGGAGGGCACGAGGAAGCCCGTCAGCCCGTCGGTGACGGCCGTGGGCACGCCGCCCACGGCGGTCGCGACGACGGGGAGGCCGGCCGCCATCGCCTCGAGGACGGCGAGCGGCAGGCCCTCGGACAGGGAGGACAGGGCGAGCGCGTCGAGCGCGGCGAGGATCCGGGGGACGCCGTGCCGTTCGCCGAGGAAGAGCGCGCGCTCGGACAGGCCGAGCTCGCGCGCGAGCGCGACGAGCGGCGCGCGCTCCGGGCCATCGCCGACGAGGAGCAGCCGCCCGTCTTTCGGCAGCGCCCGCGCGGCCGCGCGCAGGAGCAACGCGTGGTCCTTCACCGGGGTGAGGCGCCCCACGGCCCCGACGACCCAGGCCTGCTGCGAGATGCCGAGCTCGGCCCTGACGCGGGCCCTGGCCACCGGGTCGGGCGCGAACCGCGAGAGGTCGACGCCGTTGGTGACGACGTGCAGCTTCGGAGGGGTGACCTGCCCCTCGCTGAGCATGACCTCGGCGGTGGGCCGCGACACCGCGACGTGGGCGTCGACGAACGCGGCGGCGGCGTGGCGCAGCCATGGCCGGGCTCGCGGGTCGTCGACGACGCCGTGCCTCGTGTGGATGACCGGGACGCGGTGCAGCCACCCGGCGGGCGCCGCGTAGATGAGCGGCTGCAGGTTGTGCACGTGGACGAGCGAGGTGCCCCACGCCGCGAAGCGCGAGACGAGCCGGGCGGTGATGCTCACGTCGAACCCGCGGCGCTTCGGCAGGAGCTGCACCTCGACCCCCCGCCGCCTGAGCTGCTCGGCGCGCGGGCCATCCGGATCGTCGGAGATCGCGATCACCACGACGTCGTGGCCTGCGGCGCGCTGGAGCGTCGCCAGATCGACGACCACCTGCTCGGCGCCGCCGACCTTGAGGCTGCTCACCACGTGCGCGATCGCGAGCTTGCACGCGAGCCGCGCCCCGGTCCGGCCGCGGCTCTCCGCGCCGTACACGTCACAAGGTTCCATGTTCCCCCCCTCGACCGGATGGTAAAGAGTCAAACCTCGCGGCTCGCCCAGCGCCCCCGCGCTGCATGGCCCCCGGCTCGTGGCCCCTCCGAGCGGCGGCGCGGCGCGCGTCCCCCCTCCGGCGCAGCAGGGCGACGAGGAACGGCGCGTCCTGGGCTCGAGGCGCGCCAGCGCTGCAGCACGCCGCGCCCGACGCGCGGCGGACGGCAGAGAAGTTGGTTGGAGTGGAATATACGCCGAACCCGGAAGGCGGCAATGCAAAACAACGACAATCGGTTAACGAGCTCCACAAAAGGATTGCTATCCAGGCGCGACCGCGCGTCGCGCGCTCGCTCCGGATGGATGCGATCCGTCCGCGACTGCCGGGTTCGACGGCATCGTCGGTCTTCTCCCGCGGCCGCGACGGAGAGCGCGCCTCGATGTCAGCCGTCGAGTGATGGAGAGGGGTGTTGAACAAGGCGCGATGGTTCGCTGGCGAGGTCTGCGAGGCGAATGTCCGCGCGTCCTCGCCCCGGTCGCGGCCCTCCGGGAGCCGGATCCCGGCCTGTCTCACGTCGGCGAGATCGGCCGCGATACGGCGCGTCCTGGTCACCGCTGTTTTGCTCTGACGGAATGCCGCGCTTCGTGCTCGTGATAACCACGCATCGGCGCCGCGCGCCTTGGCGGTGAGGAGCTCGCCATGATAGCTTCGCGTCCGATGTCGAGCTGTGATGTCCACGCAAGTTCGAACTGCCCCGCGCGCCGCGCGCTCTCCGCTGCTCTGCTCGGAGCAGGGCTTTGCGCCGCCTCGACCCTCGCGTGCTCGAGCGACGCGCCGGGCGGCGCCGGTCCGGGCAGCGGCGGCGCCGGTCCGGGCAGCGGCGGCGCCGGTCCGGGCAGCGGTGTCGCCCCGAGCGTAGCGGTGGCGACCTCATCGTCCTCTCTCGGCGGAACCTCCGTGTCGCCGGACGACGGGAGCTGGCTCGCGCTGGGCTGCGCGAGCGACGCCGATTGCGGTCCTGGCGGCCGGTGCGCCGCGGCGGACGACGACGATCCTCATTTTCGCGGGGGGCCGGCGGGCGGCTATTGCACCAAGGCGTGCCGTTCGGACGCCGACTGCGGGCCTGGGAACACGTGCAAGGACGCGGAGGACGGCGGCGTGTGCTTGCTCGGATGCACGCCCGCCGAGCCGCGCCTCACGCACATCGACGACGAGCTCGATCCGGACAAGTGCCACGGTCGCGAGGATCTCGGGTGCTTGCCGTCGAGCGGAGACGCGAGCCGCGGCGCCTGCGTCCCGGTGTGCGGCTCGGACGCGCAGTGCCCCGGGCGCCGGTGCGATCCCCTCCTCGGCGTCTGCGTGGACACGCCGAGCGCGGGGCTCCCCGCAGGCGCCCCGTGCCCGGGGACCGGGGAGGAGTGCGCGGGCGTGTGCCTGCGGGACACGGAGGGGAACTCTCAGTGCACGAGCCGGTGCGTGCTCGGCGGCGAGCTCTTCTCGACGTCGGACTGCGGAGGTATCGAGCAGGGGATCTGCATCATCAGCTTCTCGTCGAGCGGGGTAGGCGACGTCGGGGCGTGCGCGATCGCGTGCCAGCAGCATGACGATTGTCAGAACCCGTTTCTGTGGTGCAAGTCCACGCCGGTGACGGACCACGGATTCTGCATCCCCGCGAAGCCGTGCCCCGGGAGCGACGTGGAGTGCCCCGCAGGCTCGGAGTGCACGGAGACGGCGTACGGCCCCTACTGCATCGAGGGCAGGATCCCCCTGGGAGACGCCGCGCCGGGCACGGGCGGCGAGGCGGGCGCCGGCGGCGACGCGGGCGCGGGGGGCGAAGCGGGCACAGGCGGTGCGGCCGGCGCACCATGATGGATGGTTGTCACCAGTCTGGTCCTGGACGTATTGCTTGCCCTGCGCTCGCCGCTTCGCTAAAGGTTCGCCCTCACAAGGAGACCGGAGCGATGCGTGAGATGATTCGAGCGGTAGGGCTGACGGCCATCCTTCTCGGGGCGGTCGCGTGCGAGGACCCGACCAAGGACAAGGCGAAGGCCACGGTCACCGAGGCGACGAAGCCGGCGCCCCAGGCCGAGGCGCCCGCGGCCGCCGCCGCCGAGGAGCTGGCCATCGATGCGCAGGCGTCGAAGATCGAGTTCGTCGGGTCGAAGGTGACGGGCAAGCACGAGGGCTCGTTCCCGAGCTTCACGGGCAAGATCGCGTTTTCGGCGGACAAGCTCGAAGCGAGCAAGATTGACGTCACGATCGACATGACGTCGCTCAAGACGGATGACGACAAGCTGACCGGTCACCTCAAGACGGCCGACTTCTTCGACACCGAGAAGTTCCCGAAGGCGACCTTCGTGTCGACCTCGATCAAGCCCGGCGGCGCCAGCGGGGCGACCCACACCATCGAGGGCACGCTCGAGTTGCACGGCGTCAAGAAGACGATCTCGTTCCCCGCGACGGTGAACGCGGCCGCCGACGCGGTGACCGCCAAGAGCGAATTCTCGATCAACCGCAAGGACTTCGGCATCAACTACCCGGGCAAGACGGACGACCTCATCCGCGACGACGTGCTCATCAAGCTCGATATCCGCGCGCCGCGCAAGAAGAGCTGAGGGCCGGCTCGGGGCCGCCACGCACGTGACGCGCCTCGCGTGAGGCGCGCCACCTCCGGGACAATTCGACCCAGGTGCGACATCGTGTCGCACCTGCGCGCGCATGACCCGCCTGACGCCCACCTCTCGTGCTCGCGGCCGAGCCCTGCCGTCCCGGCGCCCGCTGGCATATCGGTTGCGGACGCCTCCCGGAGGAGGTGCAACCGCCCATGCCGCAGATCGACTCATGGCTCAACTCCACGTCCTGGCAGGAGGTCCCCCGGCGCACGGCCGAGTGGGCCATTCACGCCTTGCCAGCCGTGCTGCTGATCCTGGTCCTCGCGCTCGTGCTGCTCAAGGCGCTCCGTTTCCTGTGCCGGCGCATGGAAGTGTCGTTGATGCGGCGAGCCCGCTGCGGTGACGCGAAGACGGTGCGCGAGATCGAGAAGCACTCGGAGGCGCTGCTCCACCTCTTCCGGACGAGCGGGAGGGTGGTCATCGGCATCACGGTGTCGCTGCTCATCCTCGGTCAGATCGGCGTCGACGTCGCGCCGCTCCTCGTCGCCGTGGGGGTCGCCGGCCTGACCGTCGGCCTCGGGGCGCAGGAGCTCGTCCGCGACGTCATCTCCGGCTTCTTCCTCCTCCTCGAGTGCCACGTCCGGGTCGGGGACGTGGTGATCGTCAACGGCACCGGCGGCCTCGTGGAGCACATCGGCCTCCGCACGCTGACGCTGCGCGACGAGTCCGGGGTGGTCCACATCTTCCAGAACGGGAAGATCGATTCGCTCGCGAACACGACCAGGGAGTGGTCCGCGATGGTGTTCGACGTGGGGGTCGCGACCAGGGAGGACGTCGACAAGGTCATGCGCGTCATGCGCGAGGTGGCGCACGAGCTCCAGGAGGACAGGCGCTACAAGGCGAATATCTTCGAGCCGCCGGAGGTCCTCGGCGTCGAGTCGTTCGATGACCGCGCGGTGATCGTCCGCGCGCGCATCAAGACGCAGCCCGCCGAGCAGTGGCAGATAGGCCGGGAGTACCGCCGGCGCCTCAAGAAGGCGTTCGACGCGCACGGCGTCGAGATGCCGTCCCCGCACCGGCGGCTCTCCTGGGGAGAGGCGAGCCCGCCGGTCAAGGTCAACGTCCGGGCGTCGAGCGGCGTGTCGGACCGCGCCAACGGCGCCCGGATGGACGAGGCCGGCGTCCAGGCCTGACGCCGCCCCGCCCGCGCCCGCGCTCGGTTCCCCGTGGCGGGTCAGTTCACGAACCGGATGTTGTCCATGTAGTAAGGACCCGAGCCCGGGGTCACGTTGAGGTTGAACTGCAGCTTCACGTCGCTCGGCGACGCGTCGAGCGCGCTCACGGTGGCCGCCGGGAGCTGCGGGAACGTGATGGTGGCGAACGTGCCCGGGGTGTGGCCGTTGAGCACGTGGTTGCCGACCCACTGGTTGTCGATGCCGGCGGACGGGATCGAGATCAAGACCTCGATGGTGCCGATCCAGCTCGGGTTCGGCTGGGCCTTCGACACGAAGAGATCGAGCGCGATCTTGTCGCCCACCGGCGTGAGGCCCGCGGTGCTGAAGCTCGGGCCGACGATCGCGTTGAACGCGGTCGGGGTCCGGACCTCCAGCGACGAGATGCCCTCCACCACCCGGCCCGTGTGGACCGCGAGCTGCGCCTGCGGCGAGGTCCACGCGCCCGGCGTCTCGAACCCGAGGATCGGGTCGTTGAGGAGGTACTCCGCCATCACCGTCTTGCGGAACGGGAGGAACACATTGATGAGGGCCGGCGAGATCTTGAAGCGCTCCCCGCTGTTCGGGTCGTTCGCGTCGATCGGCTCCTTCTCCTCGGAGGTGTGGGTGAAGACCAGCGTGGTCGGGAACGGATCGCTCAGGCCGACGTCGAAGGCGTCGTCGATGCCGCCCTCACGGTCCTGGGGCTCGTGGCACCCCGAGCAGGCGAGGGTCTGCGCGCGCGCGACGACCTGGTCCACGGACAGGTTGCCGGCGGTGCCGGACAGATCGCTGCCCATGGCGGTCAGCTTGCTCTCGATGTTGGTCCTCAGGGTCGACGGCCCGGTGCCGAGCGCGTTCAGGTAGTTGTTCTGGAGGGGGATCATCAGGCTCTCGCCCGCGTTGATCGCGTCGGGCAGGGCCTGCGGGTAGGCGAAGCGGTTGATGTCCTCGGCCGCGGCGAGCCTCTCCACCACGTCCGGAAAGACGGCGCTCTGGAAGCTCGTGACCCGCGGATCGCTCGACGCGGCGGGCGAGAAGAGCCTCGCGGCCGGGTTGTCCTTGACGAAGGAGGGGACGATGTCCAGCGCGGGATTGCCGCTGGTGCCGTGCGTGAGCCTGAACTCCCGGAGCGACCAGGCGAGCGGCGGCGTCTGGCCGTTCAGGAACTCGTTGGTCCGGATCTGGCCCTGATCGGGGCCCGGGGCGTGGCCGTAATGGTCGATGTGGACGACCGGCTCGAACCCGGGCAGGCCGTCGAAGTAGAAGGCGAGGAGCTCGCTCGCCCGCGTCGCCGCGCTCTTCGCGGGATCCGACTGGTTCAGCCAGAACTCGACGACCGGGAGGCACGCCGCCCGGCCGAGGCCGGGGCTCGGGTTGGGCAGCCGCGCCTCGAAGATGATGAGGTTCCGCTGCAAGCCGTTCGCCTGCGGGTGGCCGCCCCGCCTCGCGAAGACGATCCGGTACTCCCCGCAATTGGAGCCGTCCGGCGGGGCGAGGTCGAAGCGGTTCGACAGCGTCGTGGCCATGTACGCGTTGTCGGCGTTCGGATCGGCGAACGGATCGCTCGCGGACTCGCTCCCCACGGCGCGCGGGCAGAGGATCGGCCACCCGTTCGTCGAGCCGGTGGGCTGCTCGGCCGGGTTCGAGGAGCCCGGGGGGTGGATATCGGCGGTGCTGGCCGCGACATCGTCGCAGTGCGGGACGTCGCCGAAGACCCCGTCCGCGCCGGTCCGGTGGGTGTCCATGAACCGCTGGAACAGCGTGGTGGGCGAGAGGCCCGTGACGCCCGACTGATCGATGAGCTGCTGGAGCACGTCCTCCAGCTTGAACTCGGACACGATGTCGACGTCGGTGACGATGAGCGACTTCCGCTCATCGATCGAGAACGGCAAGCCGAGCGCCTGGGCGGCCGAGGCGGTATCGCCGTCCACGAGGGCGACCCGCTCGGCGCCCCCCGGCCCGGGCTCCGAGCAGGCGACGGGCAGGGCGGCGAGCGCGAGCAGCGCGGCGTGCCGCGCCCGCCGCCACGCCCCGGCGGGGCCAGACCATGAGCGCACCGGAATGCCAGAACTCGAATGCTGAGAGACCATGAAACCTCCAGGACCTGTGATCACGAAGACGCGCGGAGCCGCGCGGGACGGCGCGCGCACGCGGATGAAGGAGCGGCCGGATCGAGGCGAGCACGGAAGAGCGCCTGGCGCTGCTGCGGGAAACCGGGCCGAGAGGCGGACCGCCATGACGCCAAGGGCGCCAAGAAACCAGGGAAGTAGAAGGGGACCATGGAGGGACAACCCTTCCCCTCTCTTCTTGGCGTCGTTGGCGTCATGGCGGTTCTTCTGCTGATCCGGGGCAACTTCCCGCAGTCGTGCGAGCCGACGTCGATGCGCCGGAGCGAGCGCGCGCACGACCTCGGGGCGTGCTTCGCCGCCCTCGATGCTGCCGCGGCGCGCCCTCATCGATTCATCGCGTTGACGATCCGGCCGCGCCTTGCTCCGCGCCGCGCGGCTACCCCCCTGGATGCCGACGAGCCCGCCGGCCCTTCATGCAATCGTGAGCGCCCGTGTCGTTTTTTTATGGTGCGACGGAGGTGAGCCGGCGCACGCGCTCGGTGTAGGCGGTCGAGGGGAAGCGCTGGAGGAACGCCTCGGCGCGCGCGCGCGCCTCGTCGGCGCGCCCGAGGCGCATGAGCGCCTGGATCGCGATGAGCTCCCGCTCCTCCGCGAGCTGGCCGTTCGGGAACTCGCTCCGGTGCGCGTCCAGCGTCGAGAGGGACGCCTCCGGGGAGTCGGCGAGCGCCGCCCGGGCCTGCTCCAGGCGCCGGGCCTCCCGGAGCAGCTCATCGCCGCTTGGCGCCGCGGTGGTCCCCGGCGGCGCCGCGGGCGCGGCCGGCCGGGCGGCGCGCGCCGCCTCCCGGCGCGGGGCGGGCGCGGCCGCGCGCGGCGCCTCGGCCTCGGGCGCCGGCGCGGCGGGCGGAGGGGCAGCCGGCGCAGGCTCCGTGGGCGGAGGGGCAGCCGGTGCAGGCTCCGCGGGCGGCGCGCCGCCGCGCCCCCTGGCGAGCAGGCCCTCCAGCGGCAGGTGCGCGAGCATCGGCGGCGACGCCGCCGGGACGGCGGCGCTCCGGGCCCCGTCGAGGGCGCCGTGGAGCGCGAGCCCGCCGAGCCCGATGCCGGTCACGAGGAGGAGCCCCTTGGCCCACACCGGCAGCGCGGCCCCGGCGCCCGCGGACGCCTGGAGCGGCGCCACCCGGGCCGCCGTGCGCGCGAGCTCGGCCGGGGTCATCGGCCGGGGGCGCGCGGCGGCGCGGAGGAGCTCACGGGCCCCCTCCGGGGCGCCCCCGCCGTCCTGGTTCCATCGCATCGGATCGCGGCTCATGTTCCCCCTCGACGCGTACGCTCAGCTTCGGTCCTCCGGAGCAGCGCGGCAAACTCTTTCCGCGCGGCGTGCAGCCGCGAGTAGACGGTGCCCACGGGGACGCCGACCAGGCTCGCGATCTCGCTGCACGGCATCTCCTCGATCTCGAACATCACGAACACGGCCCGCCGGTCGAGATCCATCGCCTCGAGGATCTCCTCGAGCTGCACCCTCGCCTGGCTGTGGGAGGTGAGCTCCTCGGGGCCCTTCGCGGAGTCCGGCACGTCGTCCACCACCTCGCCGAGCCGCTCGCGCCGCGCGTACGCGCGCCGGCGGTGCGCGGCGGCGACGCGCCGGCAGATGGCGAAGAGCCAGGTCGTGATCGGGCAGGCCCAGTCGAACGCGGGGAGCCGCCGCTGGACGACGATGAAGACGTCCTGGAACGCGTCCTCGAGGTCCGGGTGCCGGATGCCGAACCGTTGCAAGGTCGCCCAGACGAAGCCGCCGTGCTCGGCGTGTAAAGCGGTGAGGTCGCTGGGCGGTCGCCTGACGTGGCCCAGCACCTCCGGTTGCAAGCATTGCTCCACGGAGGGGTGAATGCCGGTGTCCGGGGGATCCTTCATCGAAAGGTGACGCCGAGGCCCCCGAAGACCGTGCCCGCGACGGCCGGCTGCTCGAAGGCCGCCGGGAGGTCGCCCTGGACGCGGAAGCTGTACCGCGTCGCGGGGACGAGCAGGTCGACCCCGGCCTCGACCCGGAGCGGCCCGACGACGCGGACGGCGAGGCGCGGGCCCGCCGCGGCGCTGAGCCACGGCCGCGCGCCCGGGGTCGTGGGGACGACCCTGGGCTCGTCGAGATCCTCGAAGATCACGGCATGGATGCTCCCGGCGACGAGCCGGCCGCACACGCCGAGCGCCACCGCGCGGCTGCGGATCGCCTCGACGCACGCGCCGAGCCAGCCCGCCGTGATGCCGAAGGCGAACGTCGGGTCGTCCGCGCGCAGCTCCGGCAGCCACAGCGCGCCCGTGGACAGCGTCCAGCGTGGCAGGAACGACCACTCGGCCGACAGGGCAGCGCCGGGCGCGGGCGCGGGGAGGAGGCCGAGGGCGGCGAGCCCGCGCCAGGCGACCGAGAGCGAGGGGGGCGGAGGGGGTTCGGCCGGCGACGGCCGGGGCGGGGGCTCCGCGGGCCACGGGAACGGCGGCTCCGCGGGCCGGGAGATGGCCGCCGGCGCAGGCGCAGGCGCAGGCGCAGGCGCAGGCCGGGGTGGGGGTTCCGGGTCGGCGGCCGGCGCCGGAGGGGGCTCGGAGAGGTCGGCCTCGGGATCGATCGCGAGGGCGATGAGCAGCGTCGCCGCGGCGGCGATCGGCTCGCACGTCATGGCGCTGTCGGTGAGCTTGCGGACGGCGGGCGGGGCGCCGTCGCAGCCCTCGGTCCGGATCTGGGCCGACCACGCGCCGGGCCGCCCCTGCACCACGGCCTCGATGGAGGGGCCCTCGCCCGTCGCGCCGAGCTCCCGCCGCAGCCGCCGCGAGACCTCGGCGCGGACCTGCGCGGCCGCGGGACACTGCGCCTCGGCGCCCTCCAGGCGCACCCACGACACGTCCGCGGCCCCGCCGTCGCACGCCGCGCGCGCCGCGGCGGGCGCGAGCGCGACGCTCGCGCAGAGGCCCGCGCCGAGCGCGCGCGCCGCCGGCGCGCTCACCAGCGCTCCCGCTCGCCCGCGGAGCGCGGGCCGGGGCTCGTTGTGGGCGATAGGGCGAGTTCGTGGGAAGCGGGGCGCCATGAGGGGAGAATCGTTGGATCCGTTTCCAATGCGAGGACGGTGTATAGCCGTCCAGCGCGCAAAGTCACACCCGTTCAACGGAGCGGCGACGCGGCGCCGGGCGCGTGGGATGCGCGCCGGCGATGACGAGTCCCGCGCCGCGCGCGCCTCGAGCTCCGTCCGGTCTCGGCGACCACGGGGGGCGCGCCGCGCGTCGACCGCGGGCGCGCGCTGCGTTCGACGAGGCGCCGCTCGGGCGGCGCGCCGCGGGCGCGCGATGTCCACTCTCCGCGGCGCAAACATCGCTCGGCGCGGGGCCAGCCTCGGAGACAGGCTGATCCGGACATAACGAGTTGATGTTCGCGCCGCGCGCGCTCTCCACCGCTCATCCACCGCGCGTGGCGCCGAGTGACGGTGAAGAGGGCATGTCTCCTGCGCTTGAATGTGAGCTGGACAGCGCATTGGCCGACGGGCAATACTCGATCCATGCACGCGGGGGACGTCGTCGGGGGGAGATTCGTGCTCCTGGAACTCGCTGGCTCGGGCGGGATGGGGGAGGTGTTCCGGGCGCAGGATCGGGTCACCGGCGACACGGTCGCCCTCAAGGTGGTGCTGGGGGGACACGGGCTGGAGACGCGGTTCGAGCGGGAAGCGCAGCTCCTGTCGGAGCTCTCGCACCCCGGTATCGTGCGGTACGTGGCGCACGGCAGGACGCCCTCGGGCAGGTCGTATCTCGCCATGGAGTGGCTCGAAGGCGAGGACCTCTCGCGGCGCCTCCAGCGCGGCCGGCTCACC
Organism: Sorangium sp. So ce1036; assembly: GCF_051369805.1. Taxonomy (NCBI): domain Bacteria; kingdom Pseudomonadati; phylum Myxococcota; order Polyangiales; family Polyangiaceae; genus Sorangium; species Sorangium sp. So ce1036. The sequence goes on along the minus strand of NZ_JBBMOX010000001.1, from coordinate 7,051,894 downwards.
ATCGAAGAGACGCTGGCGCTCGGCGCGAGCGCCGCCGAGGCGCTCGCCGTGGCCCACGCCCACGGCGTCGTTCACCGCGATCTCAAGCCGGGCAACCTGTTCCTCGTCGACGGGAAGATTGACCAGGTGAAGATCCTCGATTTCGGGATCGCGCGGCGGCTCGACGCGACCCCCATGACCCTGACCGGGGTCGCCCTCGGGACGCCCGCCTACATGGCGCCGGAGCAGGCGCGCGTCGGCCACGGCGCCCTCACGCCGCGCGCCGACGTGTTCTCCCTCGGCTGCGTGCTCTTCGAGTGCCTCGCGGGCGCGCCCGCGTTCGCCGGCGAGAACCTCCCCGCCATCCTCGCGAAGATCCTCTTCGGGGAGGTCCCGGCGGTGCGCTCGCTCCGCCCCGACGTCCCGCCCGAGCTCGACGCGATCGTCCACCTGATGCTCGCGAAGGAGCCGGAGGAGCGCCTCGGCGACGGCGCGACCGTCACCGTCATCCTGAACGCGCTGCGCGCCCGCGGCGGCGCGCTCGCGCGGAGGGCCGAGCCGGCGCGGATCGAGGCGCTGACCTCCGGCGAGCAGCGGCTGCTCTCCGTGCTGCTCGTGGGGAAAGCGCCCCTGTCCGAGGTCGAGACCGCGGCGCTCGAGCTGACCCTGCCGGCGGGCGTGGAGGCGCAGCTCAGGGACGTCGTGCTGGCCCACGGCGGGCACATGGAGGCGCTCGCCGACGGCTCCGCGGTGATCGCCATCGTCGCGAGCCGCGGCGCGACCGACCAGGCGGCGGACGCGGCGCGCTGCGCGCTGGCGCTCCGGGAGCTCGTCCCGGGCCGGCCCATGGCGCTCTCGACGGGCCGCGCGCACGTGATGGGGCCGCTGCCGATGGGGGAGGCGATCGACCGGGCCGCGCGGCTGCTCGGCGCGTGCGCGGCGGGGCGGACCGCCGGGCGGCCCCCCGGCGCGCGCCCGCCGCCGATCGCGATCGACGACGTGACGGCGCGGCTGCTCGGCGCGCGGTTCGACGTGTCGGGCGAGGGCGAGCGGCGCGCGCTCCACGGCGAGCGCCACCTCCCGGAGAGCGCGCAGACGCTGCTCGGGAAGGCGATCGCGTGCGTCGGGCGGGACCGCGAGCTGCTCACGCTGAGGACGATCTTCGCCGAGTGCGTCGAGATGCCGGTCGCCCGCGCCGTGCTCGTGACGGCGCCCGCGGGCATCGGCAAGTCCAGGATCGCGCGCGAGTTCACGCGCGCGCTCGGCGAGCACGACGGGCCGGTCGAGGTGTGGACGAGCTCCGGCGACTCGCTGCGGGTGGGCTCCGCGTTCGGGATGCTCGGCCAGGCGATCCGGAGCGCGTGCGGCATCCAGGACGGCGAGGCGAGGGCGACGCGGAAGCAGAAGCTGCTCGCGCGGATCGCGCGGCACGTCCCGGGCCCGGACCGGGAGCGCGTCGCCATGTTCCTCGGGGAGATCGCCGGCGCCCAGTTCTCCGGCGACGAGAGCGCGCTCCTGCGCGCGGCCCGCGAGGACGTCGAGACCATGGGCAAGCAGATGCTCCGGGCGTGGGAGGACTTCCTCGTCGCCGAGACGTCGGCCCACCCCGTGGTGCTCGTGCTCGAGGACCTGCACTGGGGCGATCTGCCGACCGTGCGCTTCGTGGACGCGGCGCTGGGCGCGCTCAGGGAGCAGCCGCTCATGGTGCTCGGGCTGGCGCGGCCGGAGGTCCACGATCTGTTCCCGGGGCTCTGGACGGGCCGCGCGCTGCACGTGATCCACCTGACCGGGCTGCCGCGGAAGGCGTGCGAGCGGCTGGTCCGCCACGCGCTCGGCGAGGGCGTGGACGCGGCCACGGTGGCGCGCCTCGTGGCGCACGCCGACGGGCACGCGTTCTATCTCGAGGAGCTGATCCGCGCCGTGGCCGAGGGGAAGGGGGACGTCCTGCCGGAGACGGTGCTGGCGATGGTCCAGGCGCGGCTCGCCGCGCTCGACGGCGAGGCGCGCAAGGTGCTGCGCGCGGCGAGCGTGTTCGGCGACGTCTTCTGGCGCGGCGGCGTCACGGCGCTGCTCGGCAGCGCGCCGCCGTGGGCCGGCGCGCCGGACGTCCTCTCGACGCTGGTCGACCGGGAGGTGATCGTCCGCCGCAAGGAGAGCCGGTTCCCCGGCGACGAGGAGTTCATGTTCCGGCACGCGCTCCTGCGCGAGGGGGCGTACGAGATGCTCACGGAGACCGATCGCGTGCTCGGGCACCGGCTCGCCGCGGCGTTCCTGGAGCAGAACGGCGAGGGCGACCCCACGATGCTGGCGGAGCACTACGAGCGAGGGAAGGACCTGGCGCGCGCCGGCAGCTTCTACCTGAGCGCCGCCGAGCAGGCGCTGCGGGGGAGCGATCACGACGCGGCGCTCGCGCGCGCCCGGCGGGGCCTCGAGTGCGGCGTCCCGGACGCGGTCCGCCTGAGCCTGCTCGGCGTGCTCTCGGAGGCCCACGCGTGGCGCAACGAGTGGGACTGCGCCTCGCTCTACCTCGAGGAGGCCTCGCGCCTGCTGACGCCGGGGAGCATCCCCTGGGTGAGGATGGTGCCGGCGAAGATCACGGTGGACATCCACCTCGGCAGGCCCGAGGAGCTCACCGCGACGGTGCGCGCCATGCAGGCGGTCGAGCTGGCGACGGAGGCGGTCGGCTCGGCGGCGTTCGCGCTCGCGGCGGGGAGCTACTACGTCCACCAGATGGGCGAGCTCGCGCTCGGCGAGGCGCTGATCCAGCGGATCGGCCAGGTCGTGGAGCCGGTGGCGGAGCGAGAGCCGGTGGCGCGGGGGTGGATGCAGGTGGCGCGCGCGTTCTACGAGGCGTGGAAGGACGGCGACCCGTGGGCGGGGCTGCGCGCGGCCGAGGCGGCGCGCGCGAGCTTCCAGCAGGCGGGCTTCTGGCGCGGCGCGGTCATCTCGCAGGTGGCGATCGGGATGAACGCCCGGTCGCTCGGCGATCTCCGCCGGGCCGAGCGCGAGCTGCGCGGCACGGTGCCCGCGGGGGAGGAGCTCGGGCCGGTGTCGTGGCTCCGGACGTTCCTGCTCATCGAGGCGCAGCTCGACCGCGGGGCGCTGGACGCGGCGCGCGCGGAGGCGGCGAGGATGCTGGAGTCGGGCCGGAGGCGGCGCAACCCGCTGCAGCAGGGCTGCGCGCGCTGGGCGCTCGCGAGCGCGCTCTTGCGCGAGGGGGACGCGCTGGCCGCGGAGCGCGAGGCGCGGGCCGCGGTCGATCTGCTCGCGTTCCTGCCGGTGGAGCAGATGGGGGCGAAGGCGCTGCTCGCGTCGATCCTGCTCGCCGCGGGCCGCGCGGGCGAGGCGCTCGCCACGGCGGAGGAGGTCGCGTCGGTCCGCGCGGGGTGGAGCGCGCCGGGCTACAAGAGCACCTTCGCGCGCCTCGTCCACGCCGAGGCGCTCGACGCGGCCGGCGATCGGAGGGCCGCGGCCGCGGTCCTCCGGGGCGAGCGCGACAGGCTGCTCGCGCGGGCCGAGCGGCTCGCCCCGGCGCTCCGCGAGCGCTTCCTCGGCGACGTCCCCGAGAACGCGCGGGTGCTCGAGCTCTCGCGGCGGTGGCTGCGCGCCGCGGGCTGAGCCGGGCGGCGTGAGGCCCGTGAAAGCGCCGAAGGCCGCCAGCTCCCGCCGGCGGCCTTCGCGTGCGCGCTTCCGCGGCGCTGGATCAGGCGCCCTCGCGCGCGAGCACCGGGGCCGGCGCCGGGACGCTGGACGGCGTGGGCGCCTGCACGGCGGCGTGCGCGCCGCCCTCGCCGAGCGAGTACGCCTCCTCGCCGTGGAGCGCGCCGTCGAGCCCCTCGTCCTCGACCTCCTCGTCGACCCGGAACCCGATGACCGCGCCGATCCCCTTCACGAGCACGAAGGTGACCACCCCCGCGTAAGCCGCCGCCGCCACGGCCGCGATCACCTGCTCGACGAACAGCGCCGTGTTGCCCGCGAGCAGGCCGTCCTGGCCGGCGGGGTTCCACACCTTCGAGGCGAACACGCCGGTGAGCAGCGCGCCGAGGAGCCCGCCCACGCCGTGGATGCCGAACGCGTCCAGGCTGTCGTCGTAACCGAGCTTGCCCTTCAGCATCACGGCGCCGTAGCACACCGCGCCCGCCGCGAGCCCGATGACCATCGCCCCCATCGGCCCCACGAAGCCCGCGGCCGGCGTGATGGCGACCAGGCCCGCGACGAGCCCCGACGCCACGCCGAGGAGCGACGGCTTGCCGTAGCGCACCGCCTCGATGAGCGCCCAGGCGAGCGCGCCGAGCGCGGCCGCGATGTGCGTGTTCACGAACGCCACGGCCGCGAGCCCGTTCGCGGCCAGCGCCGAGCCCGCGTTGAAGCCGAACCAGCCGAACCACAGGAGGCCCGCGCCGAGCAGGGTCATGGTGAGGTTGTGCGGCACGATCTTGCGCGCCGGGTACCCCTTGCGCTTGCCGACCAGGATCGCCACGACCAGCGCGCTCGCGCCCGAGGCGAGGTGCACGACGGTGCCGCCGGCGAAGTCGAGCGCGCCGCGCGCGCCGAGCCAGCCGCCCGGCCCCCACACCCAGTGACAGACCGGGCTGTAGACCGCGAGCGACCAGAGCAGCGTGAACACGACATACGACGAGAACTTGATGCGCTCCGCGTAGGCGCCCGAGATGAGCGCCGGCGTGATGATCGCGAACATCATCTGGAACGCCATGAACAGGATGTGAGGCACCGTGGTCCCGCTGCGGGGGTCGGTGCCGACGCCGTTCAGGAAGGCGTGATCGAGGCCGCCGATGAACCCGCCCCTGGACTCGGCGAACGCCATCGAATAGCCGAGCGTCACCCACGCCAGGGTCACGAGCCCCATGGCGAAAAAGCTGTGCATGAACGTGCTGAGCGTGTTCTTCGTTCGGACCATCCCCCCGTAGAACAGGGCGAGCGCTGGCGTCATCAGCAGGACCAAGGCCGATGAGACCAGGAGCCAGGTGGTGTCCGAGGCGTTGATTTCGTTCACTGGTGGCCTCCTCGACGGCGAAGGTAAGAGGAGGAACTTTTCCGGAATGTTTCGTCGGTATTTACTTCACGGGCGCACGAAACATGCCGTCGCGACGCGGCGAGTCAGCGCGCGGGCGCCGCGGCCGCCGGCGCGCGGGGCGGGCCGGCGGTTTCAGCGGGTCGACGGTTATTTTCGTCCGGCGACATGCCGTCGCGCGCGCGGTCACCGCCACTCGGGGTAGAGGGCTTTGCCGGTCTCGAGGAGGCTCTTCATGCCCGACAGGATGGCGGGCCACCCGTTGCTGATGGCCGGGAACACCTTGCTGCCCTCGTCGAACTCGTCGTGGGTGAGGGTGAGCTTCACGTGCGGGCCGAAGAGGGCGAGCTCGAACGTGACGCGCGACGGGCGCTCGCTCCGGTTCACGCCGAAGGTGTAGGCGAGGCGCTTCGGCGGGTCGACCTCGAGGATCTCGCCTTGCCAGTCGCTCTCGCCGTTCTCCTGGATGTGCCGCACGACCGAGCCGGGCTTCCAGTCCGACTCGATGGTCCTGCCACCCCAGTACTGCCGGGTGAACTCTCCGCTGGTCAGCGCCTCCCACACCTTCTCCGGCGTCGAGGCGATGTACATCACGTAAACGAACTCGGGCTTACTCATCGCTGTTTCCCTCCAGCGTGCGCTTCAGCGCCTCGAGCGCCCGCACGCGGTGGCGCTCGTACTTGCCGATCCATCGCTCGTAGATCTCGCCGATCGGCGCCGGGTTCAGGTAGTGGAGCTTCTCCCGGCCCTGCCAGACGACGACGACGAGGTTCGCGTCCTCGAGCACGGCCAGGTGCTTGCTCACCGCCTGGCGCGTCATGTCCAGCCCCTCGCAGAGCTGTCCGAGGGTCTGACCGTTCTCCGCGTGGAGCCGATCGAGCAGCTTCCTGCGGCTCCGGTCGGCGAGCGCCTTGAAGACCTTGTCCATCGAGCCGGCGCTCACGTCCGCATTATGCAACCATATGGTTGCATGTCAAGGCAGCGATCGGGCTCGACCCTCCTCCACGCACGGCGTCAGGTCCGAGGAGAGGGAGGGCGACTCGGCACGACCTTCTCTTCGTGCAGCCCGAGCCCACCCACCCGCGACGACGCCCTTAACCGCGCCCGCTCGCCAGCACGCTCTCCCGCACGCGATCCAGCGCCGCCCGCACCTCCGGCTCCCGGTCGAGCTCCGCCGGCGTCGCGGTCAGCCGGAGCGTCCAGTTCTCCGGCCCCACCGTCCCCGGCGTGTTGACCCGGTCGCGGGTCGCGAGCACGTCCTGGAGGAGCAGCAGCACGAGCTCGCTCTTCGCCCCGTGGATGAGATCGAGCAGCGCCCGGTGCGTCTCCCTCGTGAACGTCGGCCCGAGCTCGTGCCGCCGCGGCGCGAGCTCGGGCAGGTCGAGGACCCCGGAGCGCTCCCGCTCGTCCCGCGACTCCCACCACACCACCACCGAGTCGGTGTCGTGCGTCCCGAAGCACGCGACCGACCGCTCCGGGTACTCCGCCGGATCACGGAACACCACGTCGTCCTTCTCCCAGATCAGCACCTTGTAGCCCGGCACCCCGAGCTCCGTGAGCGACGCCCGCACCCACGGCGGCACCGCGCCGAGATCCTCGGCCACGAGCTGCGCCCCCGTCTCCGCCGCCCCCTCGAGCATCGCCCGCATCACGCGCGGGCCGTGCTCGCGCTGCGCCGCCTCCTCCGGCGGATCGAACATCGCCCGCGGCCGCTCGCCCCCCTGGCCCCCGCGCTCCGTGAACATGTACGTCCGGTAGAAGCCGACCAGGTGATCGATCCGGAACCGGTCGTAGAGCAGGCCCGTGTAGCGGCAGCGCCGCCGCAGCCACGCAAAGTCGTTCTCCCGCATCCGGTCCCAGTAGTACGGCGGGAGCCCCCAGTTCTGCCCCTCCGTGTTGAACTGGTCGGGCGGCGCGCCCACCGACATGTCGTGCCGGAACTCGCCCTGGTGCGCCCAGACGTCGGCGCTGTCGCGCGCCACCATGAACGGGAGATCGCCCATGATCTCGATCCCCTTGCCCCGCAGATCCGCGCGCGCCGCCTCCCACTGCGCGTGCGCGAGCCACTGCACGTACTCGTAATACAGGACGTCCCGCGCGCGCTCGCGCCGCAGCCTTTGGAGCGCCTCCGGGGCGCGGTGCCGGATCTCCTCGGGCCACGCCCACCACGCGGCGCCGCCGAACCCGTCCTTGAACGCGCGGTACTGCGCGTAGTCGGGCAGCCAGTCGGCCTGCCGCGCCACGAACGCCGCGAGCTCGGCCGCGCGCGGCGTCTGCTTCGCGTGGTGCTCCCGCTCGAACCGGTCGAAGGCGAAGCGGAGCGCCCGCTGCTTCACGCGGCGGACGAGATCGTACTCGACGCGCCCGCTCCTCCGCGCGCGCTCCAGCGTCCCGAGCTCGTCGCCGAGCGCCTCGGCGAGCTGCTCCGCCGGGAGCTCCGGCACGGCCGAGATCGAGATGTACATCGGATCGATCCCGAAGGCGGAGAGCGCCATGTACGGCGACGTCTCGCCGCCCGAGATCTCGCCGAGCGGCAGGAGCTGCACGAGGCGGAGCCCCGCGGTCCGCATCCACGCGGCGAACTCGGGGAGATCGCCGATCTCGCCGATGCCCCACGAGCGCTCGCTGCGCAGCGAGAACAGCGGCACCGTCACGCCGGAGATGCGACGGCGCGCGCCGGAGGGAGAGGACGGGCTCGTGATCGAGCCCTGGGACTGGCTTTCGGCAGGGGAGGAAGACATCGGTCTCTTGGCTTGGCTCCAGGCGTTCGAGGGCGGAGTCTATCGCGGGTCGCGCGGCTTCGCGATGATCCTTCCGCGGCGCCGCGACCCCGCGCCGCCGCGACCGCGCAGCGCCGCGACCCCGCGCCGCCTCGTCCGCGCGCCGCCTCGTCGCGGGCTCCGCGCGGCGCCAGGCGTCGCGCAGGCGGAGCCCGACCCGCGACCGGGCTTCGCCCGATCGGGCAGGACGGGGGCCCGGCTCACCGTCCCGGCGGCGAAAATTCGCGCGGGGTGCGCTTGTGCCTCGACAGCGGCGCTGATTTCGCGAATACGCGGATCTTCCGATGACCCGACGCATATGGCCCGGCACGCCAGCCCCCCTCGGCGCCGTTCATGACGGCGAGGGGGTGAACTTCACGCTCTTCTCCCAGTCCGCCACGAAGGTCGAGCTCTGCCTCTTCGAGGCCGTCGACGACGTCGTCGAGCGCGTGCGCATCGAGCTCCCCGAGCGCACGGCGCACGTCTTCCACGGGTACGTGCCCGGGCTCAAGCCCGGCCAGCTCTACGGCTACCGGGTGCACGGGCCGTACGACCCGCGCTCCGGGATGCGCCACAACCCGGCGAAGCTCCTCGTCGATCCGTACGCGTACGCGGTCGCCAACGAGCCGAACTGGAAGGCGCCGCTGTTCGCGTACGACCGCGGCGGGCACCCCGAGCGCGACGAGGGGCCTCCCGGCCGGTCGTCCCCCCGCGGACCGGAGCGGGACGGCGCGGCGAGCGCGCGGGGCGAGGCGGGGCCGGGCGGCAGGGCCGCGGCCGAGCGCCGGGCCGCGGAGGCGTGCGCGCACGAGCACGCCGTCGCCCCGGCCTTGCTCGACGACCACGTGATCTGCCACCGCGACAGCGCCTGGGGCGCGCCGAAGTCCGTGGTCGTCGACCACCGCTTCGCGTGGGACGGCGACCGGCCGCCGCGGACGCCCTGGCAGGACACGGTCCTCTACGAGGTGCACGTCAAGGGGTTCACCCAGCGGCACCCCGGCGTCCCCGCGCACCTGCGCGGCACGTACGCCGGCCTCGCCTCGGAGGCGGCGATCGCCCACTTCAAGCGGCTCGGCGTCACGGCGATCGAGCTGCTCCCCGTGCACGAGATGGCGAGCGAGCGCGAGATCTGGGAGCGCGGGCTCGTGAACTACTGGGGCTACAACACGCTCTCGTACTTCGCGCCCGCGGGCCGCTACGCCGCGACCGGGCGGCTCGGCGAGCAGGTGAACGAGTTCAAGGCGATGGTGAAGGCGCTCCACGCCGCCGGCCTCGAGGTGATCCTCGACGTCGTCTACAACCACACCGCGGAGGGCAACCACCTCGGCCCGACGCTGTCCCTGAAGGGCATCGACAACTGGGCCTATTACCGCCTCGTCGCGCACAACCCGCGTTACTACATGGACTACACGGGCTGCGGGAACACCGTCAACACGCGCCATTACCAGACGCTGAAGCTCGTGATGGACAGCCTCCGGTACTGGGTGACCGAGATGCACGTCGACGGCTTCCGGTTCGACCTCGCGTCGGCCCTGGCCCGCGGGCAGCACGACGTCGATCGCCTGAGCTCGTTCTTCGACATCATCCACCAGGATCCGATCCTCTCGCGCACGAAGCTCATCGCGGAGCCGTGGGACGTGGGCGACGGCGGCTATCAGGTCGGCAACTTCCCCGTGCTCTGGACGGAGTGGAACGATCGTTACCGCGACTCGGTCCGCCGCTTCTGGAAGGGCGATCTGCACGCGGCCGATCTCGGCTACCGGCTCACCGGGTCGAGCGATCTCTACGGATCGAGCGGGCGCCGCCCGTACGCGAGCATCAACTTCGTGACGGCGCACGACGGCTTCACGCTGCACGATCTCGTCTCGTACAACGAGAAGCACAACGAGGCGAACGGCGAGGGCAACCGGGACGGCACGAACAACAACCACAGCTACAACCACGGCGTCGAGGGGCCCACCGCCGACCCGGCGGTCATCGAGCTGCGCGAGCGGCAGAAGCGCAACCTCCTGGCGACGCTGCTGCTCTCGCAGGGCGTGCCGATGATCTCCGGCGGCGACGAGATCGGCCGGACGCAGCTCGGCAACAACAACGCGTATTGCCAGGACAACGAGCTCTCCTGGCACGACTGGGACCTCGACGAGCGGCGGAGCCAGCTCTTCGAGTTCGCCTGCCGCCTGGTCGCGCTCCGGCGCAGCCAGCCCGTGCTGCGGCGGCGGACGTTCTTCTCGGGCGGCTACGTGCACGGCAGCGGGCTCAAGGACATCGTGTGGTTCCGGCCCGACGGCGCCGAGATGACGCCCGAGGACTGGACGCACCCGAACGCGCGGGCGATCGGCTTCTTGCTCGGGGGCGACGCGCTCTGGTCGCTCGGCCCGCGCGGCGAGCCGATCGCGGGCGACACGCTGCTCGTCCTCATCAACGCGAACCCGGCGCCGCTCGAGTTCGTGCTGCCCGCGATCGAGTTCGGCGAGCGGTGGGAGGTGCTCATCGACACCCGCACGGCCGCGGAGCCGGCGCGCACGCTGCCGGCGAGGGCAGGGGGGGAGCGCTACCTGCTCATCGATCGGTCGCTGGCCGTGCTGCGGCTCCTGGAGCGCAAGGGGGCGAAGAAGGTGAAGCGGGTGAAGGCGCGGGTGTAGGAACCGCGCGGCGCCTCGAGGACACCCCGGATCCGGGGGGCGGGCGAGATCGCCGTGAGGCGATCTCGGTGAGCCGCGAGCGCCCGGGGGGCGCCGGCCTGTGCCGTGACCCGTCACGAACAGAGCGTGAAATCCGCCGTGACATGTCACGCTCGCGGCGTGACATGTCACGTTCGCGGCGTGACATCCATCGTGACATGTCACGACAAGGCGTGATGCGCGCCGCGCTCACCCCCGAGGCGCGGGCTGCGACCCCGGCCCTCTGCGCGGCGTAGAAACCACCCTCCTCGGCCGATATTCCTGGCCTCCGCGGGGCGCCGCGCCTCGCGCACGGCCGCCGGGGCGCGGTCACGGGCGCCAGGGCGCGAGGGAGCCGCCGGGAGCAACGTCCGGTACGGCGCTTGCTGAGGTCGGCTCAGGAAGCGGATTACCGGCGCTCACACCGGGAGCTCAGACGGTCGCTGTCCGGCGTCGTGGTGGCGACCCCCGGCGAGGGGCCGCCCGAGCCCATCATGGCGAGCTCCACTCGCCTCGCGGGATCTGCCGGGGAAGCCTGGTCTCCTGGGGGCACCGCGCGAGCTCCCCGCTGCCGAGAAGGGAACATCGAAGTCAATGAGATCGAGCTTGAGAAAACTGTCAGTCGCCGGCGCGCTCGCGGCGATCGGCGCCTCCTTCAGCAGCCCAGCGCACGCCGTCGGACAGGGCATCGAGGACACCGGCAACCGGTATCCTTACGTCGTGAGCCTGACCGCGATGGGCTCGAGCGGGCCCTTCTGCACTGGAACGCTGATCTCGCCGTGGTGGGTGGTGTCGGCGCAGCACTGCTTCATCGATGACAACGGGAACCCCAAGAACCAGAACTTCGTCGTCGAGCTCGGCACGAACCCCTTCAGCTCCCAGCCCTCTTTCGCGCACACCATGGCCGTGTCGGGCCCGGTCTTCGTCCCGACCACCGAGCCGCCGGATCCGCTCGACGACGACTATCGGTCGCGCGACATCGCCGTGTTTCGCCTGGACACGCGGGTCCCGCGCTCGCTGGCCAGGCCCGCCCGCCTGCCGGAAGAGCGCGCGTGCGGCTGGAGCTTCGACGGCACCATCGTCGGGTTCGGGAGCAGCGCGGACGACCTGCTCATCTGCTCCGATGTCCCTTCGAGGCGCAGATACAGCCGTGACCCGCTGGAGTACGACCGTTCGGTGGAGGACTACGGCGACATCCTCTCCGACGAGTCGACATGGACGCTGGTCAACTGGCCCTGGATCTGCGACGAGTACGAGGGGAGCTACGGCGGAGACTCCGGCGGACCTCTCTTCGACGAGGAGGGCAGGCTGTGCGGCGCGGTCAGCGGCAAGACGCTGGGGAGCTTGTTCCTCCCGGGGACGTACTCCCTGGAGAACGTCTTCGCCGCGCTCGACAGCCCCCAGGCGCGGAGCTTCCTGCTCGGCGTGACGACCGCTGCCGGCAACAAGATCATCGACGCGAAGGGCAACTACGACGGTGAGTGCCCGGCGTTCATCCACCGGTGCGACAGCTTCGGCAACTGTGACGAGACGGACACGGACGGCGACGACATCATCGACGTGTGCGACAACTGCCCGACGATCGCCAACCCGGAGCAGGCGACCGATCCCAACGACGACGCCGACGGCGACGGCCTCGGCGCCGCGTGCGACCTGTGCCCCGGAGTGGCCGATCAGGGGAACTGGCCGGGGACGAACTGCAATTTCGAGGCGGAGCTCGCCGTCGGGTATCCGGACCAGTCCTGGCCGCCGCTCATCCACGCGGACTCGCCGACCCTCGCGGCCGATCTGCAGCTCTACAGGGACACGTTCCGCCCGAACGCGTGTGATCCCGTGCCTTGCCCGGTGGCGGATCTCGACAGCGGCGGCACGCTGCCCTCGGCCGAGCTCCCCGCCCCGCCGTTCGGCGAGCCTGGCTGCTCCCAGGCGTTGGGCTGCAGCTGGAACGCATACAACCGGATCAACTTGAGGCCGGTGCTCGGGTCCGTCGGCGCCGTCAACACGACCGGGCAAGTCGCGCTCAGGTGGTGCGACTGCGAATATTTCGACACCAACTCGCAGCAGGGGCGGTATGCCTGTGAGCACGACACGAGGACCGAATGCATACGAACGTCGGCGGACTTCGGCACGAGCCCCAAGTGGCTCCCGATCTCCACCGCGGCGGACGGGGGGTGGTCGCACGGAAAGGATCTCGGCAGAGTGTTCTCGGTGCCGTTCGACAGGAACCCGGGGTACACGAAGCGGTTTGTCGACTGGGACTTCCTCGATCTCGGGCCTAGCTACGTGGAGGCAACCACCCGTCGCCGCGAGGTCAAGGGGGTGCTGTTCAGCCACGTGAACAGCTTCAACCCCGGGGCCGGGTACGACACGGTCCAGGCCGCCACGTACGGCAATTACTTCTTCTCGGGCGATGCCTTCGTCGTCGCGAAAAACGAGCCGCTGCCCTACATCGAGGCCATCGACGTGAAAACGAAGTATTTCTGCCCCGAGTGCCCCTTGGGCTTCTCTGACATCTTGGTTATCTACGAGCCCTACGATCCCTCTCCCCGGATCTTGCGCTCCTCGCCGGACGGGTTGAAGGTCGTGCCCGATCTCGACCTCGACACGGTGGATTTCTATGCCGACGTCGCCGCCGGGACCCTCAAGTACGTCGCCGCCGCCGAGCCGGTCCGGCGGCTCGCGCAGACGCAGATCCCCGGCGAGACGGTCCTGAGGGCCGTCGCGCTCGACGGCGCGAGCAGCGGCCAGCTCGCGGCGCAGGTGCTCAGCGCCGAGCTCGACCGGGCGCCGTTCGTCGTTCGTACCGCGGGCATCGCCCAGCTCCGCTCGATGCTGCTGAACGAGCCCGTGCTGCAAGGGAACGAGGGGCTCGTGCTCTCGGCGACCAACCGCCGGCTCGTCGTCATCGGCGGGACCACGGACGGCCAGCCCGGGTCGCAGCCGAACGCTTCGGCCTGGATGCTCGACGTGGACTCGGAGCTCTGGTCGGAGATCGAGATCCCAGGGACCGCTCGGCCCGGGGCCGTGCTCAGCGCGACCTTCCGCATGGAAGACCAGCTCGTTTACCTGCTCGACAAGCGGAACAACGTCATCCGGCTGCGGCGGTGGCAGCCGGGTCAGCAGGTCGAGACGCTCGCCGAGCTCCCTGCGTGGTGGAACGATTTCTCGGCGTACTGGCTGGTCCCGGGGGAGGCGGGCGACCTGATCCTCGCCGCGACCTCGCCCGCGACGCAGAGCGCGGACCCGATCGAGGTGTTCGCCCGGTTCACCGTCGACGCGACGGGCGCGCTCGCGTTCACCGGGCTCCTGGAGGGGCAGCACCACCTCTCCGAGGCCCCGATCGTGGGTACGGAGATCATGTCCGTGACCCGCAGGGGCTCGGATGACAGCATCTCCATGGCCGAGGTGTCGCTCGGCCAGCTCAGCACGCCCCAGAGCAACAAGGCGCCCACGATCTACTGAGCCATGCGACACGTCCTCCCTGTCAGCCTCGCGGCGCGCGCCGTGCCGCTCCTCCTCCTGTCGGTCCTCTCGGCGAGCTGCTCTCGCAACCCGCCGGAGCCTCCGGGGGGCGGCGGCGCCGGCGGGCATCCGGCGACCGGCGGCGCCGGCGGGCATCCAGCGACGCCTGGCGCGACCCAGGGCAGCACGCACGGGTCCGGGACGGCTGGCGAGGCGGCGACCGACGCCGGCGTCCCGGTGGACGCCGGCCCGGACGCGGCTGCACCTCCCGGCGACAGCGCCTGGAAGGCGGCGGGCTGGCTCGATGGGTGCCAGGTCGACGTCGCCGACGAGCCGAAGAAGGCGCTGCCCCCCTTGCGCTGGGAGCCGTGCCCGGGGGGCGCTCCGGGGTGCACGTCGCTCGCCGTCGACTGGGATCACGACAAGTATCCGCGGACCGCTTCGCCGAGCGTGGTTCGCTGGGGCGACGGCTACCGCGTCGGGCTGGTCCTCCAGCGCCTCGGCGACCAGCGAGCGGGCGTCTACGACGCCGACGGGACGCCGCTCGCCGCCTGGCGCAGCAAGGACTACTGCTTGCTGACCGTCCCCGAGGTCGGCCATGAACGGGTCTGGCTCGGCGCGCAGAAGGTGGGCGTCGACGCGATCGCCTCGGCCTACCTCGTCTCCGGCTACGACGATCTCGCCGCCGCGAGCCAGCCCATTCCGGTCGACGTGTCGAACCGCGGTCTCAGGGCGAGCGACGACACCCTCGTGCTGTCGGGCCCTGACGTCGGCGCGATCACCATCTACGACAGGATCAGCGACAAGGCCCGAGAGTTCGGCCCCCGTTCAGGCGACGACGCGCCCTCGATCGATCGGATGCATCCGGTCGGCGACAGCGCGGTCGGCCTGGCGTTCTTCGAGGACAGGACCACGGAGGGGTGGATCTGGAACCGAAAGGCCCACTCCATCGAGCCGCTGCACCGGGCAGAGTCGCCTCGGATCCTCGTCGACTTCACGAGCGACGGGCAGACGCTCGTGTGGCTGGAGGCGAGCCCGGTCTCGGACGACGGGCTCCACGGGCCGTCGACGCTCTGGACCAGCCCGTTCGCGGCGGCGAAGGCGGACCTCGCGCCGACGCCGCGCCGACCGGGGCCCGTCATCGGATACCCGATCTCGGCCGTCGGGGAAGGCTTCTATGCGGTCTATGCGATCGGCGAGAAGGCGATCCACGTCTACCGCCTGTCCGACGCCCATCACTGGTCGTTCAAGACGCCGCCCGAGGTCTTCGACCTCCAGGACATCGCCCACGTGGACTCCCGCGAGGTCTGGGTCTGGGTCCGGGGCGGGATCGTGCGCCAGGCGATCTCGGAGCTCGGCGCCGGCGACCCCGCCCCGTGATGTCCGCGGTGCGCGCGGCGGCGTGACGCGCGCGGCGGGGGACCGCCGCTCAGGGCGCCGCGTTCTCCGCGCCCGGCGTCGGCGCCGTCGCGGCGGGCTCGCCGGTCATGTCGGGCAGCCGGGCCCACGTCTGCCCCTCCGCCGCGGCCTCGATCGGGTACTCCAGCCGGGTGAGCACCTCGCCGTCCGGAGAGATGAGGTAGACGGTCTCGCCCCTGGAGGCGCTCACCTTCCACGTCGCATAGAAGCAGCGGCTCGGACCGCCCTCGGGCAGGCACGTCGTGTGGGGCCCCGGGCCGTCCTCGGCGACCTGGTCGCCGAGGACGAGCAGGTACTCCCCCGCGGCGAGCTGCGTGCCCACGGGGAACCAGAGCGCGTCGCCCAGGTTGCACGCCCCGGTCGCCTCGTCGGAGTCGCAGAGGCCGAACCCCCCGAGGTCGGCCGAGCCCGGGCCCGGGTTGCCGAGCTCGATCCAGTCGCTGCCCTTGGCCGAGATCTCGTTCACCACGACGGTCGTCGTCGCGCCCCCGCCGGCCGCCGTCCCTCCTCCGCTGCCGGAGCCGCTCGATCCCTGGGACGTGGTGGTGGCGTCCGTGTCCGGCCCGCCGCCGTCCCCCGACTCGTCGCCCGAGCCGCAGCCCCCCGCGTAGAGCAAAGCAGCACAGAAAACGGTGAACCGAAGATATGTCATCACGGTGTTCTCCTCCGCGCGCACGACACGACAGCCTCGGCGGCGTGTCAACCCGGCAGGCGGGGGGCTCCTCCGCGGGGTGCTGGCCAGCTCACCCCGCGCGCCGGGGGCGCATCTCCCTGGTGCTCCCCGGTGCGCGGCGGGCGCGTCACTCCACGGGATAACCGAGGTCGTCGCGGAGCTCCTTCCGGAGCTCTCCCAGGCGCTCCGGCTCGAGCGCCGTGCCCACACGGATCACGCTCGTGGTCCCGACGCCCCGGACGCGCACGGCCGCGCGCGTGTACACCGCGCCGCCGAGCGTCAGCACGGCGGACAGGAGCAGCAGCACGCCGAACAGGAGGCCTGGAGGCGTCGGTGTGCCGACGAAGCAGAGCCCTGCGAGGAAGACCATCAGCCCCCCGCCGAGCGTGGCGCTCGGGTGTACGGCCGCCGCGCCGACCTCGATCTCCATCGAGGAGATCGCGCTCCGCGGCGCCCACGAGACGACGCGTCCGCCGCTCAGGACGACCATCCGCTCGCAGGTGAACTCAATGGGGCCGATCTGGAGCACCTGCCTCGCGCAGCATCTCTTGCAGAACACCGCGCCGGCGTCGTTGCGCGTGCCGCAGCGGGCGCACCCGGGCGCCGCCTCCGCCCCCGGCTCGCGGTACGGGCCCGACGGGCCGCTCGATGGGTGGACGGGATGCGGCGAGCTGCTCATGATCGCCGAGCTCCTCGGGCATGCTTCGATCGCAGATCAACCCACCGGCGGGCGATCAGGGCACCGCGCCGTGCCACGGCAGGCGGTCCATACGACGTCGTGCAGACCACGGGCGCAGTGTAACGCGCCATGGGAAAGCCGGCGCGTCAAAGTGGGTTCCGTCCTCGCCGTAGCGCGCTCGATTCCTGTCGCGTCCTGTCGCGCCATTCACTCCGGACTACGCGGATAGGCAATGAAATGCAGGCCTCCGCGGCGCCGGCGTCGAGGTCGAGGCGCAGGATCTTACAGGCCGAACCAGGCGCCTTCCAGCGACACGAATTGCTGTGCGGACGACCACGCGCCGTCGGTCTCCACGTTCACGTCGCCGGACGGCGTGATGCGCAGCCGGCCCTTTTCGGAGTTGCTGAGGGTCACGGTGACGTAGACGTCCGTCGCCGGGCGCATGCTGGGGGGCAGGTAGAACGCGGTCGGGTGGGTGCCGCTGGTCTTTATCGCGCCCTGGAAGCGGATGATGCCACCGACGTTCGCCACCCTCGCGGTACGCGTGCTCTGGCTGTGATCGGTCCATCCGTTCTGCAGCGAGAGCGCCTCGAAGCCCGTGCTGTTCCTCGCGAAGGAGACACCTTCCAGCGACGTGAAGCACTGGGCGTCGGAGAACCCGCCGAAGGTCTGGATGAGCACCGCGCCCCCGCTCGTGATCATCAGCCGCCCCTTGGCGGCGCCGCACAGGTCGACGGGCACGAACACGGTAGCGTCCGGGCGGAGCTCCGGGTCCAGCGTGAACGGCTGCGCGACGCTGCCGTTGGCGATCGCGCCCTGGAGGCGAACGATGTTTCCGCTGAGCAACGCCGCGGCGGGGCGCGTGCCGTACGGCGAGTTCGTCCAGCCGTTGATCAGCGAGAGGCTCTCTGTACCGAGAGCGTTTCTCGTGAACGACACGCCATCGAGCGACGTGAAGCACTGCGCGGCGGACCAGCCGACGCCGGGCCCCAGCGCGACCTGGACAGCGGCGATGGGGCTGTCGGGAATGACGTGCAGGCGGCCGTTGGCACCGCCGCAGAGGTTGGTGGGGATGTACACCTCGGAGGGGGGCGCTTCGCTGCTGAACAACGAGAACAAAGCCGTGTTGGTGCCCTCGGTCCGGAGGCCGCCCCGGAGGTGGATCGTGTTGTCGATCTTCGTGAACCAGGCGGCGTTGGTGGAGGGGAAGTGGACCCAGTCGACGCCCAGTAGCGGCTGCGTCCAGTTTGCGGTGCCCCCCGGGGGACGCGCCTGGGCATTGTCGATGTAGTTCTTGAACTCGACCACCGAGCGCCAGTGCGATTTGTGGATCTTGGTGATGGTCTCCTCGCAGAATTCTGGAATTGCGCAGTCCCACTCGGCCCAGGACGCCACGCCCACGACCTGGCCGTCGCGGAGACAGGGGCCGCCGGAGTCGCCGGGGGCGACCGTCTCGTAGCCCGCGCTGGTCGAGTGGGTCACGAGCGAGTTGTCGCTGTAATCGAGCTCGGCGACGGTGCGGGTCAGCGTGCGCCAGATGTCGCTGCCCGTGAGACCGAACGGGGAGTCGTATGCGGTGAAGCCCCGCCCGTAGCAGGTGATGGGCTGCCCGACCAGCGTGCTGATGGGCTCGGAGCTCATCGTCCGCGTGACGTTGGGCCACTCCGATCCTGGGGCCGGCGGCGCGAGCTGCATGATCGCCAGATCGGAGGTGCCGACCTGCTCGACGGCGATGGCCATCCGCTTCTCCGGCGTGCCGTCGGGGCGGGGAGCGGTCGCCCAGTTCTGGAAGAACTCATAGAAGTTGAGGCAGTGGGCCGCGGTGAGCACCCAGTCGGGGTGAATCAGAGATCCGGAGCAATCACCGTGCACCTCGACCAGGCCGAGCGAACGGCGGGTCGCGATCGATACCGAGCTGCCGCCGATGATCTCGGACTCGGCGGACGCCAGGTCGGACTCCAGGTCCTGGTCTTCCGCGCCGCAACCGGCGGCGGAGGCTGCCAACATGATCGAGAGCAGCCAGCTCGATGAACCACGAAACGATGACGCTCGGATCTTCATGCCCAATCTCCCTGGTGAGTGTCGACTCGTGCGGTCGAGGAACAGGCCAGGCGCACGAGCGGGTGTAAGGAACTCTGGACGCTTCGGAGACATCAAACCTTGTCCGCGGGGGGAAGGGGATCCAAACGCCTCGGAGACGTCACCCTCAAGTGCGGGACCTGCCCCCCCCCCCGGGTCGACAGAACATTCTTCTGTGCGATCCGACACCCCCTCAAGGAGCGATGCTATATCAACAACTCATCCATGCATCGAAGGGGCCGCCTTCACTCCATGGCCAGCAGGGCTGCGCAAGCGCGCGCGCGTCGGTCACATTCCTGCAGGAGCGGTGGAGTAGAGTGGACAGCCTCCGGCATGGCGGCGGCGCTCTCCGGCCCTGATGTCGATGCACCCGAGACGCGGTCGCGACCGGGCAGCGGATCGTCCAGGAACACGCCGCATGCTGCAACGAGTGTGCCATGTCGCGGTGTCCTTGCCCCACCGCCTGTGCTGCCGCGCTGATCTGGCGCCTCCGCAGCGCTTCAGGGCCGCGATCGCAGCGACGAGCGCTCGCTCATCGCCAGCCCTGGAATCCTGGCCCCGCCGGGGGGCTGGTGAGGTTGCAGAATGTCATGGATCGACCGTGACATGTCATGATCGAACCGTGACATGTCTCGTGACACGTCACGGACCGATCATGACACGCCGGTCACCGAGCAGGCGTCTTGGCGGTTCGCTTCCCGGCCCGACTTCCCGCAGTCGTGCTCGTGCACCTGGTTCCGGGATCCTCGTAGGCCTTCGCGGAGGGCCTCCTCCTCGAGGGTCGGGCAGCCCGGCTAGACCTCTCGCCCGCAACCAGGGACGAGCTCGGGCGACGCGGTCCTGGAGCCGCGCCTTCGCCCGCTTCACCCTCTTCGTGCCCTTGCGCTCCAGGAGCCGCCGCACGGCCAGCGACCGATGAGAGCCGCCGGGGAGAATTGAAACTCAGACCGGAGGCTGTCGAGAGCCGCCGGGGAGAATTGAAACTCAGACCGGAGGCTGCCGAGAGCCGCCGGGGAGAATTGAAACTCAAACCGGAGGCTGCCGAGAGCCGCCGGGGAGAATTGAAATTCAAACCGGAACCTGCGGGGAGGTGTGACGGTGAAAAATTTCGTGCTGGGCGGCATCGGCGCGGACACGGACGAGGCGCTGCGAGCGCGCGGGGGGCATGCAGCTCGAAGGCTGGACCGAGCGCATCCTCTGTTCGCCCATATCGCGTGGCGGCCTCCTGCTCGACGCAGCGATCGGGCGCGCAGGGACGAGCTCATCGAGGAAGCTCCTGGCCGGGCACCTCGTGCTCACGTCGGATTCGTGAAGCCTCATGGCACGTCGAATCCCTGTCATGACCAGCGTCTTGCCTGGAAGCGCCGGAAGGTACTATCCTTTCATTCGCTGGAGCAGAGCGTCTCCAGACCCTGTCTGACGAATGTCGGGAGCGGCCCGAGCCCAGGGAGAGCGAGCGAGGAATACTGCACTATCTCGAGCGAGCTCGACCGACGGATCGGGCCGCGCAGCGGCTCGTCCGACAGCGCCAGAGGCAACGCGGCGAGCAGCGAGGTGGGACGACAGGCGCCTGCCACGCTCGCGACAGCTCGCTGCCTCGACCCGTGAAAGCCCACGAGGATGCCTCGCGCCTGCGGACCGGCCGAGGCGCCCGCACGCTCATGAACCTGTGTCCGAGCTGGAGAACACCGATGTTCGACTCGACCCATCATCGCATCTCGCGTCTCGCCCTCCTCGGCTCGCTGACCCTGCCAGCGCTCGCTTGCGACGTCCCCGGCGACGGCGCCCTCGCGCTGGACGAGCCCCAGACCGAGCCCGCCGCCGAGGTCGATCCCGGCGCGCTGATCGAGGCCAAGGGCGCCGTGGCCGACTACTTCATCGTGACCCGCCCGGATCTCCGCAAGTGCGTGTCACCGATCTGCGGCGGCCATTTCGTCGCCCGCGTCAACACCAGCGTGGCCCGCTGCGCGGATGGAACATGGCAAGAAGAATGCCATATGTTCGAGCTCGATCTGTCGCGGCTCCGGCTCGACCGCTCGACCGTGACCAAGGTCAAAGAGGCGTTCGGCGCGGGGAAGGCCCTGGTCCGCGGCGAGCTGGGGCAGGCCAAGACGGACCCGCTGTGGCCGCGGCCGGCCGACGTGCTCATCGCCAGCGAGGTCTGGATCGGGGCGACCGGCAAGGCGCCCGAGGGCCACTTCTCTCGGGTCGAGAGCACCGGGATCGTGTGCATCACCTATCCCTGCCCGTCCTTCTCGGAGAAGAGCCTGAACACGAGCGTGAGCGGGCCGCTCGACAGCATCGACCTGTCCGCGTCCGGCGCCACGCCGGAGCGGGTCGAGGGCGGCTTCGAGGCGCTCGCCGCGGGCGGCCTGCTGGTCGCCGGTCATCACACGGTGATCACCGGTCCGGCCGGCTCGATGAACGGCCTCGAGGCGGTGGAGTTCTACCTGCCCGTGAGGTGAGGCTGGTCGGCACCGCCGAGACCGGCGCGTGAACCGGGGCGACGCGCGCCGGTTCCCCGTGGGCGCGCTGCTCGCCGCGGGGGAGGACTTGCTCGTCCTCGGAGGTCAGGTCGCCGAGACGGCCCGGCTCCCCGCACCACGCCGCGGCGGGTCACGACCACGCCTGCGCCGCGGACGCCTCGTCGGCCCGCGCGCCCGCCGCCGGCTGCTCGCCCACGAGCTGGCCAAAGTCCATCTTGAGGACCCGATCCGCCAGCCCGTAGTACTTGTCGTCGTGGCTGATGACGAGGATCGTCTTGCCGCTCGCCCGGAGCTCCGGGAGGATCTGGCGATAGAAGACGTCCTTGAACACGGGATCTTGATCCGCCGCCCACTCGTCGCAGAGCAGGATCGGCCGGTCCTCCAGGTACGCCGTGAGCAGCGCGAGGCGCTTCCTCTGCCCCTGCGACAGCGACGTCGTGGAGAGCGCGCCCCCCTCGACCTTGACCTTGTGATCGAGCTGCAAGCGCGCGAGGTAGCCGCGCGCGCGCTCGTTGAGCTCGGGCGAGTCGAGCCCGATCAGGCGCTCGAACAGGTGGAAGTCGAAGAACACCACCGAGAAGAGCTGCCGGTACGCGCGCCGGTTCCGGTCGGTGATCGGCGCGCCGTCGAGCCGGATCTCGCCCGACTCGGGCGTGTACAGGCCGGTGATCAGCTTCGCCAGCGTCGTCTTGCCGCTGCCGTTGCCGCCCACGAGGAAGATCATCTCCCCGCGCCGCACGCTGAGGTCGATGGGGCCGAGCATGAAGCTGTCGTCCTTGCCCTCGGACCGGTACGCGTGCGTCACCCCGGCGAGCTCCAGCCGCTTCCAGCTCCCCGGGAGCGCGGCCCCCGCCTCCGCCTCGCACGCCTCGACCGCGAGGGTCCTGCCGAGATCCTCGACCCGCTGCACCGCGATGCCCGCGCGGCTCAGGGCCGGGACCGCGCCGATGAGCACCTGCATCGGCGTCATCAGGTACAGCAGGATGAGCGCGTAGCCGACCAGCGCCTCGACGGTCGCCACCTGGAAGGTCGGCAAGACGAAGAGCGTCACGCCGATGATGGTGAACACCATCGCCTGCCCCCACCCGTTCGCGGCCGTGAGCGCCACCACCCCGCGCAGGTTGCTCGCGTGGACCGTCCCCGCCTCCGCCTCGAGCGACGTCGCGAGGAACGCCTCGCGGCGCCGCGCGTGGAGCTTCAGCTCCTTGACGCCCCGCGTGAGCGCGCGGAACGCCTTCATCAGCTCCTCGGTCGCCTCGCGCGCGCGGCGGAAATGGCGCGACGCCCGGCTCATCGGGAGCTGATACCCGAGGACGCCGATCACGATGAGCGCCAGCACCGTGGCCAGCATGAACGGCGAGAGATACCCCATGTAGAGCAGGCCGCCGACCACGATGACCAGGTTGATGCAGATGATCGGGATCTGCAGCAGCGCCGCGGTGATCACCGGGACGTCGTCCGTGAGCGCCGTGAGCACCCGCGGCGGGCCGATCTCCTCGATCTGGCGCAGCGGCGCGTCGAGGAGCTTCCGGCAGATCTTCACCCGGAGATCGAGCAGCGCCCCCTGGCCGAGCCGCGTGAGCAGGATCTCCGAGTGATACCGGGCGAACGGGAGCAGCAAGCACACCGCGACGAACGCCCACATCACCGCGCCGCGCTCGCCCTGCAGCGCCTGGTTGATCAGCACGAGCAGCACCGTGTTGCAGGCGCCGCAGATCACCCCCGCGACGATCGCGAGGACCAGGATCCGCCGGGAATACCCGGCGATGAACGTGAGGAGCCTCATGGACGCCCGGCGGAGGTGGGGAGATCCGGAGGCGCCGACCCGGCGCGGGCCGCCGCGACCAGGATCTGGCCGAGGGAGAGCCCGCCGTCGTTCGACGGGACCAGCCGGTGGCAGTACGGCGTCAGCCCCTCCCGCCCGAGGCGCCGGATCGCGTTGATCAGGACGAACTCGTTCATGAAGACGCCGCCGCTCATCACCACGCGGCGCACGTCGTACCGCTCGGCCAGGCGCCGGCACACCTGCGCTATCGCGTCCACCACGGTGGAGTGGAACCGCCGGCTGAGGTGCGCCGGCGTCGCGCCCGGCTCCTCGAGCGCGCGCAGGAGATCCCGGACCAGCGGGCGGTAATCCACGATGAGGCGGCCGTCCCGCTCCTCGATGTCGTAGCGCAGCGGGTCCGCCGTCCGGAAGTCCCGCTCGAGCAGCGCCTCCATCTCGATGGCCGCCTGCGCCTCGTACTCGACCTCGTGGCAGATGCGGAGCAGCGAGGAGACGCCGTCGAACAGCCGGCCCATGCTCGTCGTCGCCGTCGCGTTCAGCCGGCGCTGCGCCATCTTCACGAAGACGTCGCGGCGCTCCTCCGCGATGTCCTGGAGCGCCGGCACCCGGACGCCGCCGAGGTCGCCCCCGAACGTCTCGACGAGCAGCGAGATGGCGACGCGGATCGGCTCCTTCACCGCCTTGTCGCCGCCGAGCAGGACCATCGGCCGGAGGTGCCCGGCGCGCTCGAAGTCGCGGTGATCGCCGACCAGGAACTCGCCGCCCCAGATGGTGTTGTCGAGGCCGTAGCCGGAGCCGTCGAAGATGACGCCGATGACGCGCTCGCTCAGCCCGTTCTCCGCCATGCACGCGGCCATGTGGGCGTGGTGGTGCTGCACCGTCACGACCTCCGCGCCGGCCTGCTGCTTCGCGGCCCGCGTCGACCGGAACGCCGGGTGCATGTCGCAGGCGACCGTGTCCGTCTGCACCGACAGGAGCCGCTGGACGTGGGTCGAGCAGTCGACATGCGCGCTGAACGTCGCGTCGTTCTTCAGGTCGCCGATGTGCTGGCTGATGAACACCTGCCTGTCCTTGCCGACGGCGACGGTGGTCTTCAGCTCCCCGCCGAGGGCGACGACCGCGCCGACGTCCTCGGGCATGTGGATCGGGTAGGGTGCGTACCCGCGGGACCGCCGGATGAAGGAGAGGAGCGGCCCGTCGAGCCCCTCCGCCTCCGTGAGCCGGACGACCGAGTCGTCGACCCGGGTCCGGATGTCGCGGTCGTGCAGCACGAAGTAATCGGCGATGTCGCGGAGCTGCGAGAGCGCCGTGTCGTTGTCGTACGCGATCGGGTGTCCGGACAGGTTGCCGCTCGTCATGATGAGCACGTCGAGCGCCGGATCCTCGAGCAGCAGATAATGCAGCGGCGTGGACGGCAGCATGACGCCGAAGCTCGGGTTGCGCGGGGCCACCGCCTCCGGCAGCGCGCCCGGCCGCTTGCGCAGGAGCACGATCGGGCGCTGCCGGCTCTCGAGCAGGGCGCGCTCGGGGGCGCTGACCACGACGAGGCGGCTCGCCGCGTCGCCGTCGGCCACCATCACCGCGAACGGCTTGGCGTCGCGGCGCTTGCGGCGGCGGAGCTCCTTCACCGCCGCCTCGTTCCGCGCGTCCGCCACGAGGTGGAACCCGCCGAGGCTCTTGACCGCGAAGAGCGCGCCCTCGCGCAGCCGGGCGATCGCGAACCGCACCGGATCCTCCGCCGCGATCGGGGCGCCCAGCCGGTCGGTGAGCGTGAGCCGGGGGCCGCACGCCGGGCAGGCGTTCGGCTGGGCGTGGTAGCGCCGATCGTCGATGTCCTCGTACTCCCGCGCGCAGGCGGGGCACATCGCGAAGCGCTGCATCGTGGTCTGCGGCCGGTCGTACGGCATGTCGCAGATGATCGAGTAGCGCGGCCCGCAATGGGTGCAGTTGATGAACGGGTACCGATATCGACGGTTCGAGGGATCGCGCATCTCCCGCAGGCACTCGGCGCAGACGTCCGAGTCGGGCGGGATGAGCGTGTCGGTGTAGCGCAGATCGACGCTCTTCCGGATGTGGAAGTCGGCGTGCCGGGGCGCGGGCTCGGCGAGCGCCTCCTCCCGGACACCGGTGATCCGCGCGAGCGGCGGCGGCGACGCCGAGAGCGCCCGCAGGAAGGCCTCGATCGCCTCGCCCGGGGCCTGCAGCTCGAGCAGCACGCCCTGGGAGTCGTTGAGGACCCACCCGCGCGCCCCGACGTCGCGGGCCAGCCGGTGCACGAACGGCCGGAAACCGACGCCCTGCACGATCCCGGAGACCCGGAAGCGGCGGGTGACGATCGCCGGCCGCGGCTCAGCAGAGCCGGGGGAGTTCGGCGCCATAGAGCTCCTCGAGCTGCGTTTGCGTCCCATCGGGCTCGATCACGGAGACGACCGGCGCCGGGGCGCTCTTGACCTCTCCGATCACGGCGGCGTTGCGGCCGTACGGGTGCGCGCGCAGGATCCCCAGCACGTCACCCACCTTGTCCGCCTCGACGAACAGGCAGAGGCACCCCTCGTTCGCGAGGTGGATGAGGTTGATGCCCAGCATGTCCGCGGCCATGACCGCCTCCGGCAGCACGGGGAGCGCCGCGCGCGTGAACGACAGCTCCGCGCCCGCCGCGCGGGCGAACTCGTGGAGCACGGCGCACAGGCCGCCGCGCGTGACGTCGCGCATCGCCGTGACGGCGCCCTCGGGCACGCCCCGGAGGACCGCCTCGATGAGGCCGTTGAGCGGCGCGCAGTCGCTCTGCACCCGCTTCTCGAAGCCGAGCCCCTCGCGCACCGAGAGCAGGTGGATGGAGTGGTTGCCGATGTACCCGCTGAGCACGATCTTGTTCCCGGGCCGCACGGCGCGGCTCACGAGCGGCGCGCGCTCCACGACGCCCACGCCGGTGGTGTTGATGAAGAGGCGGTCGGCCTCGCCCTTGCCGACGACCTTCGTGTCGCCCGCGACGATCTTCACGCCGGCCTCCCGCGCCGCGTCGCGCGCCGACTCGAGGACCCGGATCAGCGACGAGATCGGGAAGCCCGCCTCGATGATGAGGCCCAGGGTCAAATACAGCGGCCGGGCGCCGCTCACCGCGAGGTCGTTGACCGTGCCGCAGACAGCCACCTTGCCGATATCGCCGTTGCCGAAGAACAGCGGCGTCACCACGAACGAGTCGGTGGTGACCGCGATCCGGCCGGTGGGCACGTCGAGGACCGCGCTGTCCTCCATCGCGCCGATGTACGTGTCGCCGAGCGTGGCGGCGATGCGCTCGACGAGCTCCCGGCTGAGGCGGGCGCCCGTCCCGTGGTCGAGGACGACCTCTTCGTTGTCGCTTGCGTGTTGTCCAGTCATGGGATGAAGCTCCAGGGTCGATTCCGCAGCACCTGCGGTGAGAGGGCATGAAAGAGAAAAAGACGAGGCCGCCCGGCCCCTCGGCCTCGTCGTCCGGGGTCAGCCGAGGAGCTCTTCCCGGCTCGGCAGGTCGTCGCTCTCGCGGAGGCGCTTGATGATCTCCGCGCCGGGCGCGATCGCGGCGCAGTACGACGCCATCCACTCGAGGGAGCGCTTCTTGTCCTCCTCCTTGAGCGAGAACACGCAGTCCTCGGGGACCCACACCTTGTACCCGCGGAAGAACGCGTCCGCCGCCGTGGTCTGCACGCAGATCTGGGTCTGGATGCCCGTGACGAGCACCGTCTTGACGCCGAGCTCCTTCAGCTTGTCGTCGAGGGGCGTCTCGTAAAAGCCGCTGTCACGGCCCTTCACCATCACGAGGTCGGACGGATGGACGAAGTCCTTGATCAGCTCGGCGTTGGGCGTCCCCTTGATGGCCGGGATCTCCTTGCCGCGGAAGCGGCGCTGGATCTGCGGGTCGTTCGGGTCGTTGATGAGCTGGAGGTGGACGACGACGTGCCCCAGGGCGCGGATGGCGCCGAGGAACATGTTGAACTGCGGCGCCACCCGGGCGAGGAGCTCGCGGCCCCCCGGCATCTTGTCGATGAACTCGTACTGGAGATCGTTGGTGAGCACGGCGATGTTGGGCATGGATCGGTCCTTTCTGGTTCGGTCGATGGGTCTCGGACGAATCGGTCGAAGCGGGCTCCGCGGGCGCTGCGCGGCGTGATCACCCCGGCGGGCGGGCGGCGCGGGCGTCGTCGCGCCCTGCGGCGCCGTCGGCCTCCGCGTCGAGCAGCGCCTCGCGGAGGCGCCCCGCGAGCGCCTCGACGTGCGGCCTGCGGAGCAGGGTGTAGTGGTCGCCGGGCGCGACGTGGCTCCGCAGGCCGGGCGCCCACCGGGCCCACGCGGGCCGCGGGTCGCGGCGCGGCGAGCCCTCGGCGCGGAAGAGCTCCACCCGGGCCGAGACGGCGCCGGGGGCGTAGCGCGCGAGCAGCGCGGCGTTCCGCTCGAACACGTCGAACAGGGCGCCGAGCTCGTCGAGCGTGGTCCCGGCGGGCAGCACGCCGAGCTCCTCGAGCCGCGCGAGGATCCACGCGCGATCCGCGGCGCCGCCGCCGGGCGCGGGGAGCGCCGCGGCCGCGTCGGCGCCCGAGAGGCCCGCGAGATCGGCGGCGAACTGCGCGAGGGGCGGGAGCTCGTCGCCGGGCTCGTCGAACGGCGGGAGGTACGCGTCCAGGAGGACGACCGCGGCCACGCGGCGGCCGCGCCGCTCGAGGACGCGGGCCATCTCGAAGGCGACGACGCCGCCCATCGACCAGCCGCCGAGCAGGTACGGCCCCTCGGGCTGCACCCGGCGGAGCTCGTCGCAGTACGCCTCGGCCATCTCCGCGACGCTGCCGAGCGCGCGCGGGGGGGTCTCCAGCCCGAACGCCTGGACGCCGTAGAAGGGGCGATCCGGCCCGAGGGCGCGCGCGAGCTCGGCGTAGCAGAGGACGTTGCCGCCCACGGGGTGCACGAAGAAGAGCGGGGCGCGCGCGCCGACGGCGCCCGGCGCGCCGGCGGCGCCCGGCGGGGCGGGCGGGGCGAGCGGGACGAGGATCGAGCCGCGGCCCGCCTGCGCGCCCCGCCGCTCGCGCACGAGCGCCGCGAGCGCCTCGGCCGTGGGCGCGCGGAACAGGCTGGTGAGCGGCAGGTCGCAGCCCGTGCGGCCGCGGATCTCGGCCATGAGCCGCACGGCGAGGAGCGAGTGGCCGCCGAGCGCGAAGAAGTCGTCGGTCGCGCCGACCCCCTCGACGCCGAGGAGCTCCTCGAAGAGCGCGCAGATCTCCAGCTCGGCCCGGGTCCTCGGCGCGACGCGCGCGCCCTGGCCGAGCGCCGCGCGCGCGGCGGGCACGGACGCGGCGAGCGCCCGCCGGTCGATCTTGCCGCTCGGCGTCTGCGGCCACCGATCGAGCGGCGCGATCGCCGCCGGGATCATGTAGTCGGGCAGCCGCTCGGACAGGTGCCGGCGCAGCGCGTCGACCGCGACGGGCGCCCCGCGCGGGACGAAGAAGGCCGCGAGCCGCACGTCGCCGGGCCCGTGCTCGCGCGTGACCACCACCGCCTCGGCGACGCCCGGGTGCGACGCGAGCACGGCCTCGATCTCGCCGAGCTCGATCCGGAAGCCCCGGATCTTGACCTGCTCGTCGAGCCGGCCGAGGAAGTCGAGCTGGCCGTCCGGCAGCCACCGCACCAGGTCGCCCGTGCGGTAGAGCCGCGCCCCCTCGGCCTCGGGGAACGCCGCGCGCACGAAGCGGGCGGCGGTCAGGTCGTCGCGGTTCAGGTAGCCGCGCGCGAGGCCGATCCCGCCGATGTGGAGCTCGCCCGGGACGCCGACGGGCGCGGGCTGGCCGCGCGGGTCGAGCACGTACACCTGCGTGTTCGGCAGCGGGCGGCCGATCGTGGGCCGCGCGACGTCCGGCCCGTACTCGGCCGCGGTCGCGAGCACCGTGGCCTCGGTGGGGCCGTAGCCGTTGAGGAACCGCCGCCCCTTCGCCCACCGGCGCGGCAGCTCGGCCGGGCACACCTCGCCCGCCACGCACAGCACGCGCAGGTCGGGGAGCTCGCCGGGCGGGACCGCCATCAGCGCCGAGGGGGTGAGCATCGCGACCTGGATCCGCTGCCGCCGCAGCAGATCCATGAGCCCGGGCCCGGGCAGGAGCGCCTCGGCCCGCGCGAGGCACACCGCGCCGCCCGCGAAGAGCGGCACGAAGATCTCCATCACGGAGACGTCGAAGCTCAGCCGGGTGAACTGGAGGACGCGGGTCCCCGGCTCGACGCCGAGCAGCTTGCGCTGCGCCACGGCGAAGGCGGAGAGCGCGCGGTGCTCGATGAGCACGCCCTTGGGGCGCCCGGTCGAGCCCGAGGTGTAGATGACGTACGCGAGATCCCCGGGGAGCGCCCCGGCGGCGGGATCGTCGGCGCGCTCGTGCGGGAAGGGGGGCTCGCCCTCGCCGAGCCGCACGACCGGCGGCAGCGCCGCGGGCAGCGCGGGCAGGAGCTCGGGCTGCGCGATGAGCAGCGCGGGGCGCGCGTCCTCGATCATGAAGGCGAGCCGCTCGCGCGGGTAGGTCGGGTCGAGCGGGACGTACGCGCCGCCGGCCTTGAGCACCGCGAGCAGCGCGACGATCATGTTGGGCGAGCGCGGCATGCACACGCCGACCAGCGCGCCGCGCCGGACGCCGCGGGCGCGGAGGTGGTGCGCGAGCCGGTTGGCCCGGCGGTCGAGCTCGCCGTAGCTCAGCTCGGCCCCCTCGAAGAGGAGCGCGGTCCGCCCGGGGGCCGCCTTCGCCTGCGCCTCGAACAGGTGGTGCGCGCACGCGGGCTCGGGCGAGGAGGGCCGCTCCGCCCCGCTGAAGGCGCGCAGCACGAGGCGGCGCTCCTCGGGCCCGAGCAGCGGGGCGTCGGAGACGCGCAGCCCGGGCTCGGCCGCGACGGCCGCGAGCAGCGCCTCGAGGTGGCCGCGCCAGCGCTCGACCGTGGTCCGGTCGAACAGGTCGGTGCTGAACTCGAGGCCGCCGGAGACGACGCCGTCGCCCTCCTCGAGGGCGAGCATGAGGTCGAACTTCGCGACGGCGGCGTCGACCTCGAGCGGCGCGACGTCGAGCTCCCCGAGCTTGCGCGGCCGCTCCGGCGCGTCCTGGAACGCGAAGGCCACCTGGAAGAGCGGCGTGCGGCCGAGGTCGCGCGGGACCTCCAGGGCGTCGACGACCTGCTCGAACGGGACGTCCTGGTGCTCCTGGGCGTCGAGCGTCACCTGCCGCACCCGCCGCACGAGCTCGACGAAGGTGGGGTCGTCGTCGAGGCGGACGCGCAGGACGAGCATGTTGATGAAGCAGCCGACGAGCGGCTCCATCTCGAGCTGCGTGCGGCCGGCGACCGGCGAGCCGATGGCCACGTCGGGGCGGCCCGTGTACCGGCGCAGGAGGGCGGCGAAGCCGGCGAGGAGCAGCATGAACAGCGTCGCGCCCTCGCGCCGGCCGAGCGCGCGGAGCGCCTCGACGAGCGGCGCGGGCAGGCGCACGGGGACCGTGTCGCCGCGGTAGGAGGGGGCGCTGCCGCGCGGCCGGTCGGTCGGGAGGTCCAGGGGCTCCAGGCCGGCGAGCTGGCCCTTCCAGTACTCGAGCTGCGCGCGCCACGCGTCGGCCTGCGCGCGCTGCCAGACGGCGACGTCGGCGTACTGCACCGGGAGGGGCGGCAGGGCGGGCGCGCGGCCCGCGCGCGCGGCCTCGTAGAACGCGGCGAGGTCGCGGAAGAGGACCGGGAGCGAGGCGCCGTCGCACGCGATGTGGTGCACCGTGACGAGCAGCGCGTGCTCGCCGTCGGAGAGGCGGAGCAGCGCCGCGCGGATCGGGAGGCCCGAGGCGAGGTCGAACGGCCGCCGCGCCTCGTCCTCGGCCGCGCGCCGGGCCGCCCGCTCCCGCTCGCCCGGGGGGACGGCGGACAGGTCGACGTGGCGCAGCTCGAGGCGCGGCGCGGGGTCCACGACCTGGAACGGCAGGCCGTCGCGCGCCTCGAACCGGGTGCGCAGCACCTCGTGGCGCGCGACGACCTCGGCGAGGCTCCGCTCCAGCGCGCCGCGATCGAGCGGCCCGCGGAGCACGAGCGCGAGCGGCATGTTGTAGAGCGCGGTGCCCGGCTCGAGCTCCTCGATGAACCAGAGGCGCTGCTGGGCGTAGGAGAGCGGCAGATCCCCGCCGCGGGGGGCCGGGCAGAGCGGCCGGCGGGCGGCGCCGGGCTGGGCGCGCCGCGCCCGGTCGATGCGCTCGGCGAGGGCCGCGATCGTGGGCGCGTCGAAGGCGGCGCGGAGCGGGAGCTCGACGCCGAACAGCCGCCGCGCGCGCGCGACGACCTGGACCGCGAGCAGCGAGTGCCCGCCGAGGGAGAAGAAGTCGTCGTCCGCGCCGAGCCCGTCGCGGCCGAGGACCTCGCCCCACACGCCGGCGAGGGCCCGCTCGGTCGGCGTCGCCGGCGCGCGGCGCGCCTCGCCCGACGCGCGGCGCGCCTCTCCCGGTCGATCCGCGCGGTCGGGCGGCGGGAGCGCCTTGCGATCGATCTTGCCGTTCGGGTTGAGCGGCCAGGCGTCGAGCGCGACGAAGGCGGACGGGACGAACGGCTCGGGCAGGCGCTCGGCGACGAACGCCCGCAGCGCCTGCTCGTCGATCGGCCGCCGCCGGACCAGGAGGTAGGCGACGAGCCAGCGGCCGGACGGGCCGTCGTCCCGCGCGAGCACGAGCGCCTCGCGGACGTCCGGGTGCGCGGCGAGCGCGGCCTCGGTCTCCCCGGGCTCGACGCGGAAGCCGCGGATCTTCACCTGGTGGTCGAGCCGGCCGAGGTACTCGAGCTCGCCGCCCGCGAGCCAGCGCGCGCGGTCGCCGGTGCGGTACATGCGCGCGCCCCGGGCCTCGTCGAGCGGGCAGGGGACGAACCGCTCGGCCGTCAGCTCGTCGCGCCCGAGGTAGCCGCGCGCGACGCCGGCGCCGGCGATGTAGATCTCGCCGGGGACGCCGGCGGGCACGGGCTGCTGCCGCGCGTCGAGCACGTAGATCTGGGTGTGATCGATGGGCTTGCCGATCGTCGGGCGCGCGTCGGCGGTGACCGTGGACCAGGTCGAGTAGGTCGTGGTCTCGCTCGGGCCGTAGAGGTTGAGGAGCCGCTCGACGTGCGGCAGCGCGAGCACGTCCCGCGCGAGGGATGCGCGGAGCGGCTCGCCGGCGAGGCACACGGTCCGCACGGACCCGGGGATGCCCGAGGCGGCGACGAGCGCCGCCGCGGCGGACGGCACGGTGTTGAGGAGCGTCACCTCGTGGCGGCGCCGGAGCGCGGGCAGCGCGAGCGCGTTGTCCGCGAGGACGACCTTGCCGCCCCAGCAGAGCGGCACGACGAGCTCGAAGACGGAGAGGTCGAAGCACGTCGACGTGGACGCGAGCACGCCCGCGAGCTCCTCGTCCGAGAACGCGCGCCGCGCCCACCACGCGAGCGCGACCGCCTGGCGGTGCTCGATCACGACCGCCTTGGGCCGGCCGGTCGAGCCGGAGGTGTAGATGAGGTACGCCGCCTGCTCCGGCCGCCCCGCGTCCGCCGCGGCGCCGGCCCCGTTCAGCGCGGAGGGCGCGGGCTCCTCGAGGCCAGCGGCGAGCTCCTCGAGCAGGACGACCCGGGTGCCCGGCGGGGCCGGGGCGCGCGCGGAGAGCTCGCGCTCGGTGACGAGCAGGTGCGCCCCCGCGT
This sequence comes from Sorangium sp. So ce1036, assembly GCF_051369805.1. Lineage (NCBI taxonomy): Bacteria > Pseudomonadati > Myxococcota > Polyangiales > Polyangiaceae > Sorangium > Sorangium sp. So ce1036. Next base: position 7,019,193 of record NZ_JBBMOX010000001.1, on the reverse strand, counting down.
CCTCCAGGAGGAGCGCGAGCCGCGCGCTCGGGTAGCCCGGGTCGAGCGGCACGTGGACGCCGCCCGCCTTGAAGATGGCCCAGAGCGCCACGACCAGGTCGAGCGTCCGCCGCACGCACAGGCCGACGCGCACCTCCGGCCGCACGCCGAGCGCGCGGAGCCTTAGGGCGAGCGCGTCGGCGCGGCGCCGGAGCTCGCCGTACGTGAGCTCGCCGTCGTCCGAGGCGACCGCCACCGCGCCGGGCGACCGCTCGGCCTGCGCGTCGAACAGCCCGTGCAGGCTCGCGGCGGGCGGCGGCGGCGCGCTCGTCGCGTTCCACGCGACCAGCACCTCATGCCGCTCGCGCGGCGTGAGGAGCGGGAGCTCGGCGGCGCGCCGCCGGGGATCCGCGGCGGCGGCGCGCAGGATCGTCTCGTAGTGCCCGGCGAGGCGCGCGACCGTCTCGGGGTCGAACAGGTCGAGGTCGAACTCGATGGCGGCGTCGAGGCCGGCGCCCGACTCGGTGAGGAAGAGCGTCAGGTCGAAGCGCGACTGCTCGAGATCCAGCGCGATCTGGGACACCTCGACGCCGGGCAGCGAGAGCGCGGGCGGCGGCGCGTTCTGGAGCGCGAACATCACCTGGAAGAGCGGGTTCCGGCTGGGATCCCGCTCCACGGCGAGCTCGTCGACGACGATCTCGAACGGCAGGTCCTGGTGCGCGTACGCCTCGAGCGCGTCGGCCTTCACGCGCCGGACGAGCTCCTCGAACGTCGGGTCGCCGCCGAGCCGCGCGCGCAGGACGAGCGTGTTGACGAACAGCCCGATCAGCGGCTCGAGCTCGGTCCGCCCGCGGCCGGCCACCGGCGTGCCGACGCAGAAGTCCTCCTGGCCGCTGTGGCGGTGGAGCAGCACCTCGAAGGCGGCGAGGAGCGTCATGAACAGCGTGGCGCCGAGCTCCTGGCTCGTGCGCCGCAGCGCGGCGACGAGGTCCTCGGGCAGCGCGAACCGGTGCGTGCGCCCGCGGAACGACCGCGCGGCGGGGCGGGGGCGGTCGGTGGGCAGATCGAGGGGCGGCGCGCCGTCGAGCCGCCTGCGCCAGATCTCCCGCTCGGCCTCCTGCACCTCCTCGGTGAGCTCCCTCCGCTGCCAGGCGGCGTAGTCGGCGTACTGGACGGGCAGCGGGCGGAGCCCGGGCTCCTCCTCCCGCGCGAGCGCGGCGTAGGCCGCCGTGAGCTCGTGCGCGAGCACGCCGAGCGACCACCCGTCCGAGGCGATGTGGTGGAGCGTGACGAGCAGCGCGTGCTCGTCGGGCGCGAGCCGGTAGAGCGACGCGCGCAGGAGCGGCCCGCGCGCGAGGTCGAACGGCCGCGCGGCGTCCCCGGACGCGAGGCGGAGGAGGGACGCCTCCCGCGCGGGCGCGGGGAGCGCCGCGAGGTCGAGGAAGGCGAGGGGCCACGCGTCCGGCGCGGCGTGGAAGCGCTGGACGGCGCGGCCGTCGACCGCCTGGAAGGTGGTGCGCAGGACCTCGTGCCGCCGGACCACCCAGGTGATGGCGCGCGCGAGCGCGGGCACGTCGAGCGGGCCGCGCAGGCGGAGCGCCGCGGGCACGTTGTACGTGGCGTTCTCCGGCTCGAGCTGGTCCAGGAACCAGAGTCGCTGCTGCGCGAACGACAGCGGCACATCCCCGGCGCGCGGCGCGGGCGCGAGCGGCGCCGCGCCGGGGCGGGCGCCTTCGCCCGCGGCCTCCCTGGCCGGGCGCTCGAGGCGCGCGGCGAGCGCGGCGACGGTCGGCGCCTCGAACAGCGACCGGACCGCGACCTCGACGCCGAGCAGGTCCCGCAGGCGGGCCGCGACGCGGGTCGCCGAGAGCGAGTGGCCGCCGATCGCGAAGAAGTCGTCGTGCGCGCCGACGAAGTCGAGCCCGAGGACGGCGCGCCACACCTCGGCGATCGCCTGCTCGAGGCCGGTGCGCGGCGCCGCCCGCGCCGCGCGCTCCGCCGGATCGGCCCAGGCGGGCGCGGGCAGCGCCTTGCGGTCCACCTTGCCGTTCGCGCTCAGCGGGAGCGCGTCGAGCGGGACGAGCGCCGCCGGGACCATGTAGCCCGGCAGGCGCGACGCGAGGTGATCCCGGAGCGCGCCCGGCTCGAACCGGGCGGCGGGGCCCTCGGGGACCACGTAGGCGACGAGCCGCGGGTCGCCCGGCGCGTCCTCGCGCGCGACCACGACGACATCGCGGATCCCGGCGCACCGCGCGATGACGGCCTCGATCTCGCCGAGCTCGATGCGGAAGCCGCGGAGCTTGATCTGGTGATCGATCCGCCCGAGGAACACGAGCTCGCCGCCGGGCAGCCGCCGCACGAGATCGCCGGTCCGGTACAGGCGCGCCCCCGGCGCCCGGGCGAACGGATCCGGCAGGAACGCCGCCGTCGTGCGCTCGGGGTCGTGCAGGTACCCGCGGCCGACGCCGTCGCCACCGACGTACAGCTCGCCGGCGACGCCGATCGGCACGGGGCGCCGCTGCCGGTCGAGCACGTGGAGCTGCGTGTTCTGGATCGGGCGCCCGATCGGGACGTAGGCGGCGTCCTCCGCCGGGGGCTCGACCACGACGTGCTGGGCGACGTCGTCGGAGCACTCCGTCGGCCCGTAGGCGTTCATGACGGGGACGCGCGGGTAGAGCGCGAGCCACCGGCGCACGAGATCCGGGGCGAGCGCCTCGCCGGTGAGGACGAGCCACCGCAGGCCGTCGAGGCGCGGCCGCCACGCGGGGCGCGACGCCAGCTCGTCCAGCATGCCGCGCAGGAGCGAGGGGACGATCTCGAGGACGGTGATGCCGTCGTCCGCGGCCGCGTCGAGCAGCCGCGCCGGGTCGGTCGCGATCTCGTCCGGCACGAGCCGGCACGCGCCGCCCGCGAGCAGGGGGGAGAGGAGCTGCCAGACCGAGATGTCGAAGGTGATGGGCGCGGTCTCCGCGACCACGTCCGACGGCCCGAGCCCGAGGGAGCGCACCTTCGCGAGGAGGTGGTTGAGCATCCCCCGGTGCTCGACCATCGCGCCCTTGGGCGCGCCGGTCGATCCGGACGTGTAGATGACGTAGGCGAGGTGGTCGGGCGTCGCGCGCGGCGCGGCAGCGCCGGCGGGCTCCGGCGGGGCGGCGGCGAGGAGGTCCCGCGCGGAGAGCGCCTCCGGCGCGGCGGGGCCCGCGGCGGCGAGGATCTCGTCGCGGAGCGCCGCCGGGATCGCGTCGCCCACGAGGAGCAGCGGGGCGCCGGCGCGCGCGAGGATGTCGGCGCTGCGCTGCGCCGGGTGCGCGGGGTCGAGCGGCACGTAGGCGCCCGCCGCCTTGAAGGCCCCGAGCGCGAGCACCACGAAGTCGAGGTCCCGCCTCGCGAGGAGGCCGACCAGGCGATCGGGGCCGACGCCGCGCGCGCGGAGCGCGTGCGCCACGCGGTCGGTGATGCGGTCGAGCTCGGCGTAGGAGAGCCGCCGCCCGGCGCACACGACCGCCGGCCGATCCGGCGTCCTCGCGGCCTGCTCCCGGAAGAGGTCGTGGAAGCAGACGCCCGCCGGGACGGGGGCCGCGGTGTCGTTGCAGCCCTCGAGCAGGAAGCGCTCCTCCTCGGGCGGGAGCAGCGGGAGCTCGTCGATCGGGCGGTCGGGCTGCTCCGCGGCGGCGCCGAGGAGCACGGTGAGGTGGCCCGCCATGCGCTCGATCTCGTCGCGCGCGAAGCGGCCCTCGCGGTACTCGAGCGCGGCGGTGAGCTCGCCCGGGAGGCGGGCCACGCTGAGCCCCAGGTCGAACTTCGCCGTGCCCTCGACCGCGCCGTCGGGGGACCAGAGCACCGGCCGCCACGGCGCCCCGTCGACGTCCGACGGCGGCTCCGAGAGGCTCTCCAGCACGAAGCTCGCCTGGATCAGCCCGCCCCGATCGCCCTCCCGCCCGGCGCCGGCCTCGCGCGCCACCTCGTCGAACGGCAGCTCGGCGCGCTCCATCGCCTCGGCCATCGCGCCGCGCACGCGGCGGAGGAGCTCGCGGTACGTGGGCCTCCCGCCGAGGTCGACGCGGAGGACGACCGTGTTCGCGAAGAAGCCGACGATCCCCTGGTGCTCGGGCCGGCTCCGGTTGGCGACGACGACGCCGATGCCGAGGTCGTCCTGCCCGGTGTGGCGGTGGAGCAGCGCCGCGTAGAGCGACGCGAGGGCGACGAAGAGCGTCGCGTTCTCCGCCCGCGCGGCGGCGAGCGCCGCGTCGACGTGCCGCGACGGCAGCGAGAACCGGACGGTCCCGCCCGCGAAGGGCGACGCCGCGGCGCGCCCGCGCCCGGCGCCCAGGTCGAGCGGCGGCAGCCCCTCGAGCTTCGCCTTCCAGTAGGCCCGCTGCGCGTCCATCCGGTCGAGCGCGGCCCGCTGCGCGCGCGCGTAGTCGGCGTACCCGAGGCGCGGGCCGGGCGACGCGCCGGGGCGCCCGGCGTAGCTCGCCCCGAGATCGCGCACGAGCACCTCGATCGAGCGGCCGTCGGTCACGAGGTGGTGCTGCGCGAAGAGCAGGACGTGGTGGCGCTCCTCGAGGGAGACCAGGCACACGCGGAGCAGGGGGCCCTCCTCGAGCGCGAACGGCCGCCGCCCCCACTCCATGGCGAGCGCGCGCAGGCGCGCCTCGCGCTCCTCCGCGCTCTCCCCCTCGACGCGCGCGCGGGCGAGGGGCACCGTCACCTCCGGGAGCACGATCTGCCGGGGCTCCCCGGCGATCTCGCGGAACACGGTGCGCAGCGCCGGGTGCCGCCGCACGACGGCCGCGAGGCTCGCCTCGAGCTTCGCCTCGTCGATCGCCCCGAGGATCCGCGCGCCGAACACCACGTGGTAGAGCGGGCTCTCCGGCGCGAACCGGCAGAAGAACCACAGGCGGAGCTGGTGGGAGGAGAGCTCGACGGGCTCGCCCTCCGGCGCCGCGCCGCCCGCGGGGGCCGGCTCGGGCGCCGGCGCGTCGAGCGCCGCCGCGAGCGCGCGGGAGAGCTCCTCGACCGTCGACGCCTGCCAGAGCAGCGCCGCCGGCACCGCGACGCCGAGCAGCTCCTCGAAGCGCGCCTGCAGCTCGACGCTCGCCAGCGAGTCGAGCCCCAGCGCCATGAGCTTCGAGCCCGGCGCGACGCTCCGGACGTCCACCCGCGCGAGGCGGGCGAGCTCCTCGCGCACCACCTCGACGAGCAGGCCCGGCCGCGCGGCGGCGGGCACGGCGCGCAGCGCGAGCCGCAGCACCCGGGCCGCGTCGCCCGCCGGATCGGCCGCCGCGCCCGCCCCTGCCGCGCCCGCGCCCGCCGGCCCCTGTGCCTCCGCGGCCACGGACGCCTCCAGCACCTCGAGCGTCCCGTCGCGGAACCCCTTCGCGCACGCGTGCCGCTGGATCTTGCCGCTCGATGTCTTCGGGATCGTGCGCGGGCGGAGCAGCAGCACCGCGTGCGGCTGCACGTCGTGCTCCCGGGCTACCGCCGAGCGCAGCGCCTCCACGACGTCCTGTGGCGCGTCGTTCCCCTGCCGCGTGTCGAGCTCGGCCGCGACGCCGAGCCGCTCCTCCCCGCCGACCTCGATCGAGAACGCCGCGCAGCAGCCGCGGCGAACGCGCGGGTGGGCCGCCTCCAGCGTCCGCTCGATGTCGTCCGGGTACAGGTTGCGCCCGCGGAGGATGATGAGGTCGCGGATGCGCCCGGTGACGAACAGCTCTCCGCCCGAGAGGAAGCCGAGGTCCCCGGTCCGCAGGTAGGGCGTGGCGTCGCCCGGCAGGCGCGCGCCGAACGTGCGCGCGGTCTCCTCGGGCCTGCCCCAGTAGCCGCCCGCGACGCTCGGCCCGGCGACCCAGATCTCGCCGATCTGGCCCTCGGCGCACCGCGCGCCCCCCTCGGGCGACGCGATGACGACGCGCTCCCGGGGCGCCCCGGAGGACACGAGCCGCCGCGCCCCCGCGGCGGCCGGGTCCACCGCGCGCCACACCCCGCGCTCGAGCGCGCCGGCGTCGACGCTCGCGCGCGCGGGCGGCGCGTCGCGGAGGCCGCCGGCGACGAACAGCGTCGCCTCCGCGAGCCCGTAGCACGGGTAGAACGCCTCGCGGCGGAAGCCGCACGGCGCGAACGCGTCCGCGAACCGGTCCAGCGTGTCGGCGCGGACCGGCTCCGCGCCGTTGAACGCCACCGTCCACGAGCGGAGATCGAGCTGCGCCCGGTCCTCGCGCGTCGCCTTGCGCGCGCAGAGGTCGTACGCGAAGTTCGGCCCGCCGCTCGTCGTGGCGCGGAAGTGGGAGATCGCCCGGAGCCACCGGATCGGCCTCTCCAGGAACGCGAGCGGCGACATCAGCGTGCAGGGGAAGCCGACGAAGATCGGCTGGAGCACCTTGCCGATGAGCCCCATGTCGTGGAACAGCGGCAGCCACCCGACGCCGGACGAGCCCGCGTCGTGCTCGAAGCCCGCGAGGATGGCGCGCTCGTTGGCGAGCACGTTTTCGTGGCTCACCATCACGCCCTTGGGGCTCCCGGTCGACCCCGACGTGTACTGGAGGAACGCGAGCGTCTCGCCGGAGATCGCCGGCGCGCGCCACGCGGACGCGGCGCCCTCGTCGATCGAATCGGTGGCGATCCAGCGGAGCTCGGCCAGCTCGGGCGCCTGCTGCCGGAGCGCCTCCGCCATGGAGGCGATGAGCCCGGTGGTCAGCACGAAGCGGGCGCCGGCGTCGCGGGCGATGGCGCGGAGCCGCGGCAGGGTGCGCTCCATCTGCGCGGGGTTCGGCGGGTAGGTCGGGACCGCGACGGCGCCGGCGTAGACGCAGCCCATGAACGCCGCGATGAAGTCGAGCCCGGGCGCGTAGAGGAGCAGCGCCCGCTCGCCGGCGCCGCCGCTGGCCTGCAGCGCCGCGGCGATCCCCATCGCGCGGAGGTGGAGATCTCGATACGTCCACTCCTCGGCGCCGCCGTCCACGTCGCCGGTCGTCAGGAATCGAAACGCGAGGGCGCCGCCCTGGGCCTCCGCGCGCGTCCGGAGGACGTCGACCAGGGTCGCGCAGCGATCCAGCTCACCCAACAAGGCACCGTTCATCGAATAAAGCTCCACCGCTCCGTCGCGCTCTCCGCGAGCGCGAACGCCGTCCGCCGAACCCGTGTCACCGCGTCAGCGCGTCATGTCGAAGAAGTCGTCGATCCACACCACGTCGCCCGCCGCCTCGGCGCGCGCGTAAACCCACCTCGCCACGGCGAGATCGAGCGTCCCCATCCCGAACGGCGAGAACACGATGGTCTTCGTCCGCGGCACGGCGCATTTCCCGAGCAGCACCTCGGCGAGCGTCCCGGTGACGAACTCGCGATGACCGGACTCCTGCTCTGCGAGGTGGAGCGACGTCCCGGCGCTCATCACGTGCTCCACGCTGTCCACCACGTTGAACGACGCGCGCACGACGCTCGGCGACAGGTCGCGCAGCGACAGGTGCAGCACGACCGGCGCGTGGGAGAACCAGCCCGGGTCGTGGACGTGCGGCGCGCCGGCCGAGGTCGTGAAGACGAGGAGATCGCTCCGCCGCACCACGGCCTCGAGGTCCTCGGCCACGCGGATCGCGCGGTGCCGGGCCGGGTCGCAGAAGGCCGACCGGAACCGCTCGGCCTCGGCGGGGTTCGCGTCGAACAGCAGCACCTCCGGGATCTCCCAGCCGAGCCGCGTCAGGAACGAGACCACGTACCGGGCGATGAGCCCCGTCCCCACGACGCCCAGCGTCCTCGCGGCCCGACGCCCCGAGAGCGCCGCCGCGGCCGAGGCCGCCGAGGCCGCGGTGCGCGCCGCCGAGATGATCGAGCCCTCGAGGCACGCATACGGGTACCCGTCGTCCGCGCGGTTGAGGACGATCACCGCCGAGGCCCGGGGGATCCCTCGCTGGATGTTCGCCGGGTAGCTGGCGATCCACTTGATGCCCGACACGGGGTCATCGCCGCCGAGGTGAGCGGGGAGCGCGATGATCCGCGCGTCCGGCCGGTCTGGGAAGCGGAGGAAATAGCTGTTCGGACAGACCACCTCTCCGCGGTGGCCGGCGAGGTACACGTCCTCGACCGTCCTGACGCACGTCTCGGGATCACCTTCGATGAGGCGACGGATCACGCCGCCGGAAACCACGCCAAACCGCATCGTTCATCCCTCGGCGTGCCGAGACGCCCAGTCGGGGTTGTAGATAGTGTCCAGATAAGGGAGGCCGCGGTCCGCGCAGAGGAACAGGACCTTCGGCCGCGCGAGGCCGGTCGCCCGGCCGAAGTAACGCTGGATCGCCGCGTAGACGGTCCCCGTGGAGCCGCCGGCGAGCAGCCGGTGGCGGTCGAGGAGGGCGCGGCACGCGGCGATCGACTCGACCTCTGGCACGATCACGACATCGTCGATCAGCGCCTCCCGGAGCAGGTCGGGCACCACGCCCGCGCCGATGCCCGGGATGCGCCGCGGCCGCGGGGGGCCGCCGAAGATGACCGAGCCCTCGGCGTCCACCGCGACGATCTTGATCCCGCGGAAGTGCTCCTTGAGCCGCCGCGAGAGCCCCGCGACCGTCCCCGCCGAGCTCACGCCGACGAACACGAAATCGAGCTCCGTGAACGCCCGGCAGATCTCGTGTCCCGTCGTGTGGAAGTGCGCCATCATCCCGTCGGGGTTCCTGTACTGGTTGGGCCAGTAGGACCTCGGGAGGCGGGCGCAGATCGACTGCACGCGGGCGAGCCGCGTCTTGAGGAAACCCCCGGTGTCGTCCCGCTCTTCCACCTTGACCACCCGGGCGCAGAGCGAGCGGAGCACGTGCTCGTTCACCGTGGAGACGTGGGGATCGATCACGGGGATGAAGTCGAGCCCGAGGAGCCCCGCGTACGCGGCGAGCGCGATGGCGAAGTTCCCCGAGGACGACTCCACCACCGTGGTGCCGGGCTCGATCTCGCCGCGCTCGATCGCCCTCTTCAGGATGAAGAGCGCGGGGCGGTCCTTGATGCTCCCGACGGCGTTGCAGTACTCGAGCTTGACGAACAGATCGACGTGCTCGTGCTCGAGCCTCACGACCGGCGTCTCGCGGAGCATGCTGACGAGCGTCTCCGCCCGCGCCCGGAGGTCCTGTTCTTTACCCATGCGAGATCCGCCACCGCGAAAGCAAGCGCCAAGCGTCCACCCGTCACATCTCCAGCGGCGGCAGCGACACGAGCCGCTGCGACCAGCGCCCGTCGCCCTCCGCGGCCGCCCGCGGCGCCCCGAGCGGGCGCAGGGACACGAGCCGCTGCGACCAGAGCCCCTCGATCTCCTCCACCGCCTTCCGCGCGCGCGCGGGCTCGTCCGCGCCGGCCTCCGCGAGCAGCGCGCGGATCGAGCGCGAGCCGTCCGCGCGCATCAGCGCCTCGCCCACGTCCGGGGACACGCTCACCCGCAGGCCGGCGTCATACGTGTTGCGGAGCTCGAAGACCGTGGCGGCGCGGTCCATCGCGACGAAGCGGCGGATCTGGTCCACGCGGACGTACTTCGGGATGTGGAGCGCGAGCGTGGCGACGTCCTCCCAGGTGAAGTCGCGCTTCGTTGCGATGTAGTCGCCGATCGCGAGGTGATGGAGCCCCGTCGTCAGGAAGCTCGTCACCACGTCATGCGCGGAGTCGACGATCGGCTCCACGTTGTTGTTGAACGAGGTGTTGAGCAGCGCCGGGACGCCCGTCCTGTCCTTGAACGCCTTGAGCAGGCCGTGAAACCGCGGGTTCGCCTGCTGCGACACCGTGTGGACGCGGGCCGTGCCGTCGACGTGCGTCGTCGCCCCGAGGACGCCCCGCCGGTCCTCGCGCACCTTCAGCACGAAGATCATGAACGGGAAGCCGTCCTGCCCGGGCGGGAGCTCGAAATACTCGCGCGCGTCCTCCTCGAGGACGGACGGGGCGAACGGCCGGTACGCCTCGCGCTTCTTGACCATCGCGTTGATGAGGTCCTTGTTCGCGGCCGGCCGCGGATCGGCCAGGATGCTGCGGTGTCCGAGCGCGCGGGGGCCGAACTCGGACGCCCCCTGCGCCCAGCCGACCGCGGCCCCGGAGGCCAGGATGTCGGCGACGCGCCCGGGGAGATCCTCGACGCGCTCGTGGCTCAGGAAGCGGGACCAGGCGGAGAGCTCGGCCTCGATCTCGGCGTCCTCGCCCACGTCGCTGCCCCAGAACACGTGCGTGAGCCGCCGCCGCGACCCGAGCGCGCCCTCGGCGAGGCAGACGTGCAGCGCGGCCCCGAGCGCGCAGCCGGCGTCGTGCGCCGCCGGCTGCACGAACACGCCCTCGAACAGGCCCGAATACGCGATCTTCCCGTTCATCGTGCAGTTGTGCGCGACCCCCCCGGCGAGGCAGAGCCGGCTCTTCCCGGTCACCTCGCGCTGGTGGCGGAGCACGTGCATCACGATCGTCTCGAGCGCCTCCTGGAGCGACGCCGCGACGTCGCGGTGCTGCTGGGTGAAGGGGCCGCCCCTCCGGCGCACCTCGATCCCCTGCGCGAGCGCGCCCACGCGGTCGCGGTGGATCTCGTAGTCGCCGCCCGGCAAGAGCGTGTAGAGCGCGCTCATCTGCGCGCGGTACCGCGCGGGATCGCCGTAGGGCGCGAGCCCCATCACCTTGTACTCGTCGAACACGCCGTAGCCGAGCAGGGAGATGACCGCGACGTAGAAGTTGCCGAGCGACTTCGCCTCGGGGAACGTGGAGAGGACCTCGATCCTGTCGCCCGTGCCCACGGCCACGAGCCCGGACAGGAAGTCTCCGGACCCGTCGATCGCGACGATCAGGCTGTCGTCATAGCCCGACAGGAGGTACGTGCTCGCCGCGTGCGCCTGGTGGTGCGGGACGAAGACGATCCGGTCGCGGTCGATCCGGCGCCCCAGCCCCTCGCCGAGCTTCGCCGCGAGCAGCGTGCGCGCGTCGACCCGGGGGAGCGCGCCCCCGGTCAGGAGCCGCACCCGCCCGAGCAGGGCATTGCAGTACTCCTCGCTCGCGTAGTACGCGATGCGGTCCACCTGGTCGATGTCGACCCCGCGCCGGGCGAGGCAGAAGCGCGTCGCCTCGATCGGGAACTTGTTCGAGTGCTTGATGCGGTTCAGCCGCTCTTCCTCGACGCCCGCGACGACCTCCCCGTCCTCGACGAGCACGGCCGCGCCGTCGTGCGTGAAGTTCTTCGGGATGTCGTACATCTCCTCGTGGGCGAAGCTCAACCCGCCGGAAAGCCCGAGCGTCAGCATGTCTCCTCCTTGCCGGTCGCGCCGGTCGCGCCGATCGCGCCGTCGAGCCACGGCGACGACGCCGCGCCCTCGAACACGCCCTCTCCGAGCGCTCGCCGCCCGTGGGCGCGCTCGATGGCGGCGTTCACCTCCGGCCCGAGCGGGCCGAAGACGACCTCCTTGCTCAGGCGCTCAATCGGGTTGTCGCCCGCGAACGCGCGCGCGCCGACGATGCCGCGCGCCGCCGCGACGGTCTCCTCGGCGCACCGCGTCCCCACGTATTTCGCGGCCCCGGCGAGCTCGAAGAGCCGGGGGAGCCGCTCCGCGCGGTCCCGCGCGCTCCGGATGGTCCCCATCGCCTCGCCCGCCTCGCGGACCGCCGCGCTCGCGGCGCGATACCGGATCACGAGGCGCCCGACGTCGACGATCATGCCGTCGAGCTCGGCGAGCGGCGCGCCTTCCCGCGCGCGCACCGCGCGCAGAAACCGCCGCGCCTCCTCGATCGCCGCGGCCGCCGCCCCGAGGTAGAGCGCGGGGATCAGCGCCTGGTGCCACACCATCTCGAACAGGAGGAGCTCCATCACGCTCGGGCTCTGCCCGCCGAGCAGGAGGTCCTCCTCCGGGACGAAGAGGTCGTGGAACACGATGCGCCGCGTGTCGGAGTCGATCATCGCGTCCGGGAACAGGTAGTCTCCGATCTCCACGGCCGGGTTGCCCCGCGGCCGCGTCAGGAAGACCGCGGGCGCGCCCTCCTCGAGCGCGGTCGTGAAGATCAGGAGATCTCCCTCGGTCGCGAGCGACGTGTACGACGCGGCGCCGCTCACCACGTACCCGCCGGCGGTCTTGCGGGCCCTCGTCCCCACCGCGCCCACGCGGTCGGTGTGGACCCGGGAGTTCGTGTTGGCGACGAGCAGGCGCCCCTCGACGAGCTCGGCGAGCAGGGCCCGGCGCCGCGCGTCGAGCCGCGCGTCGTCGCCGATGGGGAACGTGGCGATCGCCGAGCTCACGTAGAAGTGGTTCTCGACCGCGAGCGCGACGGCCGGGGAGAGGCCCCCGAGCCGGTGCAGCACGTGCGCGCACGCGCGGAACAGCCCGGCCGCGTCTCCCTCGTAGACGAGCCCGAGGAACGGCAGATCCGTCGACCGGAACGCCCGGTAGAAGGCCGGGAGATCCCGCGCCGCGAGCGCCTCCTTCAGCGCGCCGGCCGCGAGCTCCGTTTGCCGATCGAGGTCGAGCCCGGGGCGCCTCTGGCGCCCGGCGCTCCTTTTCAGTTCATCCGAGCTCACCGCGCTCTTCTCCTCTCCTCATCCCTCGTGTCGTTCGCCCGCGCGGCCGCGCGGATCCGTCCGGGTGGCGGGCGCGCCTCACGGCCGCTCGGCGGGCCAGAGCCGCACGAGCCGCTCGGTCCAGAGCGCCCAGAGCTCGTCCGCGACGTCGGCCCCGGCGCCGCCGCAGAGCGCCGCGATCGAGCGCGCGCCGTCGGCCTGCGCCAGCACGTCGTACGCGGCGCCGGAGATCTTGCGGCGGAGCCCGCGATCGTGGCTCGTCCGCAGCTCCCACGCGTCGCCGACCCGCGCGCCGTCGATCCACCCGCGCGCGCGGCACACCTGGGTCGAGCGCGGGAGCTCGACCGCCATCCGGAGCCGGTCCTCGAGCGACGCGCTCCGCTTGCGGACGAGCACGTCGCCCACGAACGCGACCTCGAGGTCGCTCGTGAGCAGCAGCGCGACCACGTCGTCGACGGTCTCGGCGGGCGGCTCCGCGCCGTGATCGAGCGACGTCGTGAGCAGCGCGCCGACCCCGGTGAGCGCCTTGAACGCGGAGAGCAGCGCGAACAGCCGGGGATCCGCCTGCTCCAGCACGACCCGCGCGCGCACCGTGCCGTCCGCGTGCAGCGCCGCCGCGAGCGCCTCGCGCCGCTCCCGCCGGGCGCGGAGCGCGAAGCTCTTCCAGCGGAGCTGCTCGGCCGGGCAGGGCAGCACCAGGAGCTCCCTCGCGTCCTCCGCGAGCATCGCGACCGAGAGCGGCCGGTGCGGCGCGCGCCGCTTCAGCGCGTTCAGCGCCGCGCGCCGCCGCTCGTCCCGCGGATCCGCGACGATCACGCGGCGCCCGAGCGCGACGAGCCCCAGCTCCGAGCGCCCGTTGGCCCACCCCACGGCGGACCCCGCCGCGACGAGCCCGGCCGCCTCCCGGGCCGGCTCCGCCGACCGCTCCGCGGCCACGAACGCGCCCCAGCGCCGGAGCGCCGGGAGCACGGTGTCGGCGGTGCCGAGGTCGGTCCCGAAGGCCACGTGATCGAGCGGCGCGCGGCGCGGCGGCGCGTCGCTCGCGTGGAGCGCGGCGCCGAGCGCGCAGCCGGCGTCGTGCGCCGCGGGCTGGACGAACACCTCGTCGAACAGGCCGCTCGCGAGGATCCGCGAGTTGACGGCGCAGATCTGCGCGCCCCCGCCCGCGAGGCACAGCCGCCGGAGCCCGCTCCTCGTGCGGTGGTGGCGCAGGACGTGCAGCACGATCTCGGAGATCGCCTCTTCCAGCGCGGCGATCACGTCCCTGTGCGCCTGCTCCACCGGCTCGCCGCGCAGCCTGCCCGGCACCCCGGAGAGCGCGCCCGCGAGGTTCTGGAAGGCGAGCTCGTAGTCGCCGTCGGGGAGGAGCGTGTACACCCCGCGCATCGCGTCGCGGCGCGCGGCCGGATCGCCGTGGGGGGCGAGCTCCATCGCCTCGGCCTCCTCGAAGGGGCTGTATCCGAGGGCCCGGATCGTGCGATGACACAGCTCGCCGAGCGACTTCTCCGGTGAGAGCTCCGCGCGCGGCGTGAGGCACGACCGGCACCCCTCGTCGGAGGTCGCCGTGAAGACCCCGCCCTCGTTGTCGATCACGTAGACGAGCGCCTGCTCGAAGCCCGACATCGCGGCGGCGCTCACGGCGTGCGTCACGCCGTGCGGCACGAAGACGATCCGCGCCGGATCGAGCTCGCACCGCATCTCCCGCTGGATGGCCGCGCGCAGGAGGCCGCGCGCGTCCGGGATGCCGGCGAGCTCCGGGAACGCCTGGCGGAGGCGCCCGACGAGCAGATTGGCCACCTCCTCGCCCGAGTAATAGGCGATGCGGTCCACGTCCCCGAGCGAGACGCCCCGCTGCCTCAGGCAGGCGCGCAACGCGTCGAACGGGAACTTGTTCGTCCGGCGGACGCGGTTCAACCGCTCTTCCTCGATCGCGGCCACGACCTGCCCGTCCTCGACCAGCACGGCCGCCGCGTCATACGTGAAGTATTGCGGCGCGTCGTAACGGCAGTCGTAGACAGGATCCAAGCCTCCGGCGAGGCCCAGAGTCAGCATGCGCTCCCTCCATCCTTCCTATCGGGGACGACGGCCGTCCCGCGGCGCGCGACCGCAATCGCAAGCGCCGTTCCATCGAACGGGCGAAGTCAATCCGCCCGCGACGTTGAACGGAGGGTGATCGTTTTCTTAGGATTCGTTTAAAATCTGGAGAAACATGGAGCGATGAGGGGCCAGTGACGCGCGAATTTTCGCCGAGGCGCTCTCGATGATGTCGGATCTCTGGAGGTCCTTCGGCTTGATGCCGAGCTTTGCGAGGCGGCTGTAGACGTACGGCAACGACCGGTTCATTCGCCGCGACAGCTCGCGCGCGCTCCTCGTCTCCCTGACGCACCGCAGGAACAGGAGGTCGTCGAGGCTCTCGAGCGCCTGCGCGTCGTCCTGGAAGCGGGCCTCGGAGCCCTGGCCGCGGAGGCCTTGCTGCGCGAGCAGGTCGAGCGCGCACGCGGCCTTCCAGCTCTCCTCGACGGTCCGATCCGGACTCCGCACCAGGAAATATCGCTCCACGGCATTGCGGAGCTCGCGGACGTTGCCCCGGTAAACGGTGTTGCTCGCCAGCTCGCCGAGGTCGCTCGCCTCGCGCGCGGCGATCGGCGCCCGGTAGCGCTCGGCGATCTCCAGGGCGAGCACCCGCGCGAGGCTGCGCAGATCCTCCCGCGTGGGCGGCGGCACGACGATCGTGAGCACGCTCAGCCGGAAGAACAGGTCGGCCCGAAACGTCCTGTCGAGCCCCGCGGCGAGATCGCGGTTCGTGGCGGCGAGGATGCGGACGTCGGCGCTCTTCTCCTGGCTGCCGCCCACGGGCCAGAACGAGCCGTCCGCGAGGAAGCGCAGGAGCTTCGCCTGCGCCTCGGCCGGGAGCTCCCCGATCTCGTCGAGGAACAGGCTGCCGCCGGCGGCGAGCTCCACGAATCCGGGCCTCGAGGCGGTCGCGCCCGTGTAGGCGCCGCGCACGTGGCCGAACAGCTCGCTCTCGAACAGCGTCGGCGTCAGGGCCGCGCAGTTGACCGTGAGGACCCGCTGCTTCGCGCGCCTGCTGTGCTGGTGAATGTCGCGCGCGAGGATGTCCTTGCCCGCGCCGGTCGGCCCGACGATCAGCACGGAGCAGTCCGCGGCCGCGGCCTTCTTCGCGAGCTCGAGCGCCCTGCAACGGGCCTCGGAGCGCGCGATGAACCTCCAAGAAGTGTCCATCGAATGGTTCTCCTGATCATGAATCGCGAAAGCGTTGTCTGCCTCCGCCCGCCCGGGCGGGGCCGCAGCCACGATATCGCCTTCACCCGAGGCGCCGCCGGCCGCTCAAGGGTGAATATGAGCGCCTATCAAGTGCGATGAAGGAGGATGGCAAGATGGCAGAGGAGGGCGGGCGGTCCGGGCCGGGCGCCCGCCAGGGGAAGGCCGCTTGCGCGCCGCGATCGCGATCGCGATCGCGGCGCCGCGCTCCTCCTCGATCGCGATCTCGCTCACGCGCGCTCACGCAGGGCCGCTCGCGCGCCCCCGCGCCGGCCCTCCTCCGCGCTCGGCCCAGCTCCCCGCCGCGATCCCCTCCGCGCTTCAGGATATTTCTTCAAATCACGCTCGGGAGCGGCCGGAAGCGCCGAGGCTCCTGGCGGATCCTTTCCTGGTCGGCGCCGTGTTCGAAGTAGATTCTGCCGCGGAGGGACGCGAGGGATGACCGGAACGTCGGACGAACATCAGAAGACAGGCGGCCAGGCGGACGCCGCCGGCCAGCGGGCGACGGCGGCGCGGCTCGTCGAGGCCGCGTGCAGCGGCGCTTCGCCGCGGCTGCCGCGCGCCACGTACCGCGTGCAGCTCAACCGGGAGTTCACCTTCGAGCAGGCGCGGCGCGTGGTCGGCTACCTCGACGCGCTCGGCGTCAGCGACCTGTACACGTCGCCCTTCTTCAAGGCGCACCCCGAGAGCATGCACGGCTACGATCTCGTGGACCACAACGCGCTGAACCCCGCGATCGGCGCCCGCGAGGATCTCGACCGGCTCACGGGCGAGCTCGCGCAGCACGGCATGGGCCTCCTGCTCGACTTCGTGCCCAACCACATGGGCGTCGGCACCGCCGAGAACCTGTGGTGGAGCGACGTCCTCGAGAACGGCCCGAGCTCGCTCCACGCGCCGTACTTCGACATCGACTGGACGCCCCTCAAGACGGAGCTCCGGCACAAGGTGCTGCTCCCGGTGCTCGGCGATCACTACGGGCGCGTGCTCGAGCGCGGCGAGCTCAGGATCGAGCTCGAGAACGGCGCCTTCGTCCTCCGCTACTTCGACCATAGCTTCCCGGTGAACCCGCGGACGTACGGGATGATCATCGGTCCGCTCGTGCCCGTGCTCGTCGCCGAGCTCGGCGACGAGCACGACGCGCTCCTCGAGCTGCAGAGCATCCTGACCGGGCTCCGCAACCTGCCGCCGCGGACGGAGACGCAGCGGGCCAAGGTGATCGAGCGCCGGCGCGAGAAGCAGATCCTGAAGCGGCGCCTCGCCGCGCTCGTCCAGGACGCGCCCGAGATCGCGGCCGCGGTGGCCGAGGGGGTCGAGCGCATCAACGGCAAGGTGGGCGAGCCGCGGAGCTTCGACGCGCTCGAGGCGCTGCTCGAGGAGCAGGCCTACCGCCTGAGCTTCTGGCGCACGGCCGCCGAGGAGATCAACTACCGCAGGTTCTTCGACATCAACGACCTCGCGGCCATCCGGATGGAGCACCGGCCGGTGTTCAGCGAGGCGCACCGGCTCGTCTTCGAGCTCTGCGAGCGGGGCCAGGTCACGGGGCTGCGCATCGATCACCCCGACGGCCTCTGGGACCCGATCGGCTACTTCGAGGAGCTCCAGCGGGGCTACCTCGTCGAGCGCTGCCGCCAGCGCTTCCTCGCGGAGGCCGCCGGCGAGCAGGAGCCGCCGATCAGCGCGCGCGAGGCGCGGAGGCGCCCGTCGCTGGCCGCCCGCTTCGCCAAGCTGGAGCCGGCGATCCGCGCGGCGATCGCGGAGCGCGCGGCCGAGCCGGGCTCGCCGCTCGCGCGGCCGCTCTACGTGGTCGTCGAGAAGATCCTCGCCCGCGGCGAGACGCTGCCCGAGGTGTGGCCCATCCACGGCACGAGCGGCTACGACTTCGCCGCCGCGGTGGGCGAGCTCCTCGTCGACCCCTCGAGCGAGGGGGCGATGACCGAGATCTACGAGCGCTTCACCGGCGGCCGGATGGATTTCGAGGCGCTGGTCTACGAGAAGAAGAAGGTGATCCTGCGGACGTCCCTGGCGAGCGAGCTCAACGTGCTCACGCACGCCCTGAACCGCCTGACCGAGCGCGACCGCCGCTTCCGCGACTTCACGCTCGGCTCGCTCAACGACGCCCTGCGCGAGGTCATCGCCTGCTTCCCTGTTTACCGCACGTACATCAACGAGCGGACGCCCGACATCTCGGATCACGACCGGGTCGCGATCGGCCGCGCCGTGGCCCTCGCGCGCCGGCGCAACCCGACGATGGAGGCGTCGATCTTCACGTTCGTGCGCTCGGTCCTGATGCTCGACGGCGCGGATCTCTTCCGCGAGGAGGACCGGCACCACTTCTGCGAGTTCGTGATGAAGTTCCAGCAGCTCACCGGGCCGGTGATGGCCAAGGGGCTCGAGGACACGTCGTTTTACATCTACAACCGGCTCGTGTCGCTGAACGAGGTCGGGGGCGAGCCCGAGCGCTACGGCGCGAGCGCGCTCGCGTTCCACCGCGGCAACGTGCTGCGGCACAAGACGTGGCCGTACTCGATGCTCGCGACGTCGACGCACGACACGAAGCGGAGCGAGGACGTGCGGGCGCGGATCAGCGTGCTCTCGGAGCTGCCGTCGGCCTGGGAGGAGGCGCTCCGCCGCGCGGCCGCCGCGGCGGCGCCGCTCAAGGTCGAGGTGGAGGGCCGCCTCGCGCCGGACCCCAACGAGGAGTACTTCTTCTACCAGACGCTGCTCGGCAGCCTGCCGATCGAGTCGCTGCTGGGTCCGCCCGTCCCCCGCGCGCCCGACGGCGACGCGCTCGCGGCCTACACGGGCCGCCTCGTGGACTACATGCGCAAGGCCACGAAGGAGGCGAAGGTGAACACCTCCTGGGTCGACGCCCAGCCCGAGTACGACGCCGCGGTCGAGGCGTTCGTGCGCAAGGCGCTCGCGTCCGCGGAGGTCCTGGGGGCGCTCCTGCCGCTCGCGCGCGTGGTCGCGCACCACGGCATGTGGGCCTCGCTCTCGCAGACGCTGCTGAAGCTCACGTCGCCGGGCGTGCCCGACATCTACCAGGGCAACGAGGTGTGGGACTTCAGCCTGGTCGACCCCGACAACCGCCGCGCCGTCGACTTCGCGGCGCGCGAGGAGGCGCTCACGGCGCTCCGCGCGCGGTGGAGCGGCGGCGACGCCGCGCTCGCGCGCGAGCTCTGCGCCGGGGCACCGGACGGCCGCATCAAGCTCCTCGTCACGCACGTGGCGCTCGAGCTACGCCGGCGGCACCCGGCGCTCTTCGGGGTCGACGGCGCCTACGTGCCGCTCCGCGTGGTCGGCGAGCGCGAGGCCCACGCGGTCGCCTTCGCGCGCCGCGGCCAGGCGGACGGCCGCTCGGTCGTCGTGGTCGCGCCCCGGCTCACCGCGCGGCTGCTCGGCGGCGCCTGCGCCCCGCCGGTCGGGCGGGTGTGGGCGGGCAGCGCCGTCGAGGTGGAGCCCGGCCTCTACACGGATCTCTTCACCGGCGCGAAGATCGAGGCGGCGCCCGCGCCGCGCGGCGCGGCAGACGAGCAGGCGGAGGGAGCGCTGCTCCCGCTCGACCGCGTGCTCGTCGATTTCCCGGTCGCCCTGCTGCTCGGGGCGCCAAAGCGAGGTCAGTGACATGAGCGCGTTTCGCAGGATGGGCGCGTGGATCGAGGGCGGCGCGGTCCGCTTCCGCGTCTGGGCGCCCGATCACGAGCGGGTGGAGATCGTCACCTACGGCGAGGACGGACAGGCGATCACGGGCGCGATCGAGGCGCGCCCCGAGGGCGGCGGCTACTTCGAGGCGACCGCGCCGGGCCTCGGCGCCGGCGCGCTCTACAAGGTGCGGCTCGACGGCGAGGGGCCGTTCCCGGACCCGTACTCCCGCGCGCAGCCGCGCGGCGTCCACGGCCCGTCGGCGGTCGACGACCCATCGTTCGCGTGGACCGACGCGGGGTGGGGGGGCGTCGCGCTCGAGGACCTCGTGATCTACGAGGTGCACGTGGGCACGGCGACCCCGGAGGGGACGTTCGACGCGCTCATCGGGCGGCTCGGCGAGCTCCGGGCGCTCGGCGTCACGGCGATCGAGCTCATGCCGGTCGCGAGCTTCCCGGGCGCGCGCGGGTGGGGGTACGACGGCGTCGACCTCTTCGCGCCCGCCGCGAGCTACGGCGGCCCGGCGGGCCTCCGCCGCCTGGTCGACGCGGCCCACGGCGCGGGCCTCGGCGTGATCCTCGACTGCGTTTACAACCACCTCGGCCCCGACGGGAACTACCTCCGCGCCTACGCGAGGCGCTACTTCACCGAGCGGCACACGACGCCGTGGGGCGAGGCGGTGAACTACGACGGCGAGGGCGCCGAGCAGGTGCGCGCGCTCGCCATCACGAACGCCGAGATGTGGATCCGCGACTACCACATCGACGGCCTGCGCCTCGACGCGACCCACGCGATCCTCGACGACACCGAGCCGCACATCCTCCGGGAGATCGCCGAGCGCGCGCGCGCGGCCGGCGCGGGCCGGCGCGTCGTGGTGATCGCGGAGGACAGCCAGAACGACGCGCGCCTCGTGACGCCGGTGGAGCAGGGCGGGCACGGCCTCGACGCCGTGTGGGCCGACGATTTCCACCACGAGCTGCGCGTCTGCTTCGCCGGGGATCGCGACGGCTACTTCGAGGATCACCGGGGCACGGCCGAGGACATCGCGGCGACGATCCGCAAGGGGTGGCTCTACGAGGGGCAGGTCTCCCGGCACGCGGGCAAGCCGCGCGGGACGCCGGCCGAGCCGGTGCCGCCGCCGCGCTTCGTGCACTGCATCCAGAACCACGACCAGATCGGCAACCGCGCGCTCGGCGACCGGCTCGGCGAGCGGGTGAGCCCGGCGGCCTTCCGCGCGATGTCGGCGCTCCTGCTGGTCACGCCGTACACGCCGCTCCTGTTCATGGGCCAGGAGTGGAACGCGCGGACGCCGTTCCAGTACTTCACGGATCATCACCCCGAGCTCGGCCGGCTGGTGACCGAGGGCCGCCGCCGGGAGTTCCGGTACTTCACGTCATTCGGCGGCGCGGAGGTGCCGGATCCGCAGGACCCGGCCACCTTCCAGCGCTCGAAGCTCTCCTTTGGCGAGCGGGAGCGGCCGGAGCACGCCGGCGTGCTCGCGTGGTACCGCGCGCTGCTCGCCCTGCGCGCCGCGCACCCGGCGATGAAGGGCCGCGCGCGCCGCGATTTCTCGGTCGAGGCGCTCTCGCCCGACGCGATCCGCATCGAGCGCCGCGGCGGCGAGGCCGCGGTGGTCGTGCTCGTCGCGCTCCGGGGCGCGCTCTCCCTGGACCTCGGCGGCGCGGACGCGCGGGTGCTCGCGTTCAGCGAGGAGCCGCGGTTCGGCGGCGCGGCGTCGTCGGCCGGCGCGCCGCTCGAGCGCGGCCGCGTGGACATCGAGGGCCCGGCGGCGCTGATCCTCGAGGTGCGCCGCGCGTGACGCGCGCTATCCTGCGCGCGCTCACGCACCCGCTCTCCTTTCCTCCCTGTCCTCGCCGCTCTGTATCTGTTCTGTTCTTTTTCGAGTTCCGGCGCGATGCTGAAGCCCGTCACGTTCACGCCCATCGGCGTGGTGCGCACCCCGTTCCCCGACCGGGTGAGCGCGCCGCGCCAGCCGCACGCCGCGGCCGGCGCGGAGGGCACGATCGAGCTCGTCCCCGGCCGCGGGCTGGAGCACGCGCTCTGCGACATCGAGGGGTGGGACTACCTCTGGGTGGTCTTCTGGTTCCACCTCAACGAGGGCTGGCGCCCGAAGGTGCTGCCGCCCCGCAGCGCCGGCAAGCGGCGCGGCGTGCTGTCGACGCGCTCGCCGCACCGCCCGAACCCGATCGGCCTCAGCGTGGTCAAGCTCCTCGCGGTGGACGGGCTCTCGTTGCGCGTCGGCGGCGTGGACATGATCGACGGGACCCCGGTGCTCGATCTGAAGCCGTACGTGCCGTACGCGGACGCCTACCCGCACGCGCGCACGGGCTGGGTCGCGCCGCTCGCGCCGGGCGAGGCGCCGGCGGATCCGGAGCCCGGCTTCGAGGTGGTCTGGGCCGAGCGGGCCGCCGAGCAGGCCGCGTGGCTCCTCTCGGCGCACGGCGTCGCGCTGCGGGAGCGGGTGGACCAGGTGCTCGCGCTCGGGCCGCAGCCGCACCCCTACCGGCGCATCCGGCCCGACGGCGACGCCATGCGCCTCGCCGTGACCTCGTGGCGGGTGCGGTTCCGGGCCGACGGACGGCGCATCGAGGTGCTCTCCGTGGCGACCGGCTACCGCGAGAAGGAGCTGTGGAGCGGAGAGGGGCCCGAGCTCGCAGCGCACCGGTCGTTCGTGGAGAAGTTCGGCCGCGGCTAGCACGACTGCGGGAGGTCGCCCCGGATCAGGAGAAGAACCGCCATGGCGCCAGCGACGCCAAGAGAGAGGGGAACGGTTGTCCCTCCATCTTCCCCTTCTACTTCCCTGGTTTCTTGGCGCCCTTGGCGTCATGGCGGTTCGCCTCTCGGCCCGACTTCCGTGGGGAAGGCCATCACCGGGCGGACCCGGCGGCGCCGTCCGGTGCGAGCGCTGAGCTTTCGTGGTAAGCGCGATGGACGTGACCTGCTCGATCTGCGGATGTGACGCGGGGGAGCGCGGGATGGATCCGCAGTTCCACCGGCTCGCCGAGAGCATCCCCCAGCTGGTCTGGACCGCCCGCGGCGACGGCGCGTGCGATTACGTCAACGGCCGCTTTCGCGAGTACACCGGCCTCACGGCGGAGCAGGTGGGCGCGGGCCTCACCGCGGTCCTGCACCCGGACGACGCGGATCGTCACGCCGCGGCGTGGCGGGCCGCCCTCGAGGCGGGCGCGGCGTTCGAGCTGGAGGTCCGCCTGCGGCGGCATGACGGCGTCTACCGCTGGTTCCTCGGCAGGGCGGAGCCCATCCGGGACGGCGGCGGCCAGACGGTCCGCTGGCTCGGCACGACCACCGACATCGACGACCGGAAGCGGGCCGAGGAGGGGGCGCGGTGGCTGGGCGAGGACGTGCAGCGCTGGAAGAACGCGCTCCTGGAGCAGGTCAGCGAGGCGGCGTTCGCGTGGGAGTTCGGGGGCGGGATCGTCTATTTCAGCACCTCCGCGCAGCGGCTCTATGGCTTCTCGGAGCAGGAGGCCCTCGGGCGACGGAGCCATGAGCTCCTGTCCACGGTCTTCCCGGAGCCGCTCGCGGAGGTCCGGGCGACGCTCGAGCGCGACGGGTGCTGGGAGGGCGAGCTCTTGCACACGGCCCGCGACGGCCGGACGCTCGCCATCGAGTCCCGGATGCAGCTCGTCGAGGGGGTCGAGCCCCGGCGGCTGGTCCTGCAGACCGCGCGCGACGTCACCGTCCGCAAGCGCACCGAGGAGAGCCTCCGCCAGAGCGAGGAGCGCTTCCGCCGCGCCGTGATGGCGACGCCGTTCCCCATCATGATCCACGCCGACGACGGCGAGGTCATCAGCGTCAACCACGCGTGGACGGAGCTCAGCGGCTACACCCGCGACGAGATCCCCACGATCGCGGCGTGGCTCGACCGGGCGCACGGGGCGCAGCGGGATGCCGTCCGCCCGGGGGTGGAGTCCCTCTTTGCGCTGGAGGGCGCCTCGAGCGAGACCGAGCACGCGGTCACCACGGCGCGCGGCGAGCTCCGCACGTGGCTCTTCCGCGCGGCGCCGCTGGGAAAGGACGCGTCGGGCCGGCGGCTCGTCATCAGCATCGCCCACGACATCACCGAGAGGAAGCGCGTCGACGACGCGCTCCGCGAGAGCGAGGCGAATTTCCGGCAGCTCGCGGACGCCATGCCGCAGATCGTCTGGACGGCCCGCCCGGACGGCGCCGTCGATTACTACAACCGCAGGTGGTACGAGCTCGCCGGCGCGAAGGAGGGCGAGACGACCGGCGATGGCTGGCTCGCCTTCCTGCACGAGGACGATCTCCAGCGGGCCGCGGACGCGTGGCGCCGCTCGGTCGCGACCGGCGAGCCCTACGAGAGCGAGCACCGCTTCGGGTTCCCCGCCGCCCGCGGGCACCGCTGGTACCTGTGCCGCGCGCTGCCGGTCCGCGGGCCGTCGGGGCAGATCGTGCGGTGGTACGGCACGTGCACGGACATCCATGATCAGAAGTGCGCGGAGGCGACGCTGAAGGAGGCGGACCAGCGCAAGGACGAGTTCCTGGCGATGCTCGCCCACGAGCTGCGCAACCCGCTCGGGCCCATCTGCAACGCGGTCGAGATCCTGCAGCTCCTCGGGGCGCAGCAGCCGTCGCTCACGCGGGCGTGCGGCGTGATCGAGCGGCAGGTCTCGCACATGGCGCGGCTGGTGGACGATCTGCTCGACGTTTCCCGGGTCGCCCGCGGCCGGATCCAGCTCCGCAAGGAGCGCTGCGACCTCGCGCAGCTCGTCCGGCAGACGGCCGAGGACTACCGCAGCACGCTGGAGGCGAGCGGGATCGGGCTCGAGGTCGCGCTCCCGGACGAGCCGCTGTGGGTCCACGGCGATCCCACGCGCCTGTCGCAGGTCATCAGCAACGTGCTGCACAACGCCAACAAGTTCACCGACGCCGGCGGCCGGGTGGCGGTCAGCCTGTCGGCGACCCCGGAGGGGTCCGCCGTGATCCGCGTCCGCGACACGGGCATCGGCATGGATCCGGCGATGCTGACGCGCGTGTTCGAGCCGTTCAGCCAGGCCGATCGCAGCCTGGAGCGCAGCCGGGGCGGGCTCGGGCTGGGCCTCTCGCTCGTGAAGGGCCTCGTCGAGCTCCACGGCGGCGCGGTCTCGGCCGAGAGCGCGGGCGTCGGCCACGGGACCGAGGTGCGCCTCCACCTGCCGCTGACGCGCGGGATCGAGCCGTCGACCGGGCGCCCGGCGGCGCCCGCGTGCCCGAGGGAGCGGTCGCTGCGCATCCTGATCATCGAGGACAACGAGGACGCCGCGGAGAGCCTGCAGGCGCTGCTCACCATGCACGGTTACCGGGTACAGGTGGCCCTGTCCGGGGCCGCTGGGGTGGAGGCGGCCTGCTCGTTCCGGCCGGAGGTCATCCTGTGTGACATCGGCCTCCCCGGCGGGATGGATGGATATGGCGTGGCGCGCGCCCTGAAGGGGAATCTGGGGCTCTCCCCGTCGCTCATGATCGCCTTGACCGGTTACGGCCAGGAGGAGGATCAGCGCCGGGTGCGGGAGGCCGGCTTCGACATGCATTTCATCAAGCCCATCGATCCGCGCTCGCTCCAGAAGCTCCTCGCCTCGTTCACGACACGGGCGTGAGGCGAGCGGGGCCCGTTCCAGCAGCTCTCCTCCTTCAGCACGCTTGCAGAACGGCTGAACGCAGACAAAGCGTCCGTTGTGTCTCGCCGACAGCGCCGGGCGAGACCATCGACGTGAATGGACGTGATCTCTTCCAAGCACCGCCGTGACGAGCGGCGCCGCATCGATCCGCAGCTCCGTCAGCTCGCCGAGGCCATCCCGCAGATGGTGTGGGTCGCCGGGAGCGGCGGTTCGTGCGATTACGTCAATGGCCGCTTCCGCGAGTACACCGGCCTGACGGTGGAGCAGGCGATGGACCTCGGGCTCTCCGCCGTCGTTCACCCGGACGACGCGGCCCGCGGCGCCGCCGCGTGGCGGGCCGCCGTCGAGGGGCGCACGGCGCTCGAGCTGGAGGTTCGCCTGCGTCGGCATGACGGCGCATACCGCTGGTTCCTGGGCAGGGCCGAGCCGCTCGCGGGCGGCGGCGGCCGGGCGGCCCGCTGGCTCGGCACGGCCACGGAGCTCGGCGAGGAGAGGCGGGTCGCGGAGAGCCTGCGCGCGAGCGAGGCGCGGCTGCGGCTGGCCCTCGCGGGCGGCCAGCTCGGCATCTGGGAGTGGGATCTGGCGAGCGGGCGCGTCCTCTGGTCGCCCGAGAGCTCCGAGAACGTGGGCATCGGCGAGCAGGAGCTCGGCAGCTCGCTGGACGATTTCATGGGGCTCGTGCACCCCGATGACAGGCGGGTCGTCTGGGGGCAGGTCGAGCGCGCGCTCCGCGGGGAGGGGACCTACTACACCGAGTATCGCATCCTCGACGCCCACGGGCGGGTGCGCTGGCTCTTCGGCCGCGCGCTGGTGCAGCGCGACCGCGACGGGCGGCCGCTGCGGATGGCGGGCGTGATCGGCGACATCACCGCGCGGAAGGTCTCCGAGCTGGCCCTCCGGGAGAGTGAGGCGCGCTTCCGCAACATGGCCGAACAGTCGCCCGTCATGATCTGGGTCACGGGTCCCGACGGGCGCTGCACGTACGGGAACCGGTGCTGGTTCGAGTTCTCGGGCCAGATCCTGGAGACCGCCGTCGGCCTCGGCTGGCTCGACGTGGTGCACCCCGAGGATCGCTCGGCCACGCTGGACGCGTTCCGGCGGGCCGAGGCGCGGCGCGCGTCGTTCAAGCTGGATTACCGGCTGCGCCGGGTCGACGGGGTGTACCGCTGGTGCATCGCCTCGGGCTCCCCGCGGCTCGGCCCGGACGGCGAGTTCCTCGGCTATGTCGGCTCGGTCATCGACATCACCGAGCGCAAGGAGGCGGAGCTCCTCTTGCGGGAGAGCGAGGAGCGATTCCGTCGCGCCGTGATGGCGATCCCGTTCCCCGTCATGATTCACGCCGACGACGGCCAGGTCGTCGCCGTCAACCCCGCGTGGACGGACATCACCGGTTACACCGCCCAGGAGCTCCCCACCATCGAGGCATGGCTCGACAGGGCGCACTGGGCTGAGAAGGACATGGTCCGCGCCAGGATCAACGCCCTGTACGCGCTGGAGGAGGGCACCGCCAGGGGCGAGATCGAGGCCACGATCACCACGGCGAGCGGCGAGCACCGTACATGGTTGTTCCGCGGGGCGCCGCTCGGAAAGGACGCGGCGGGCCGGCGGCTCGTCATCAGCATCGCCCACGACATGACCGAGAGGAAGCGCGTCGACGACGCGCTCCGCGAGAGCGAGGCGAGGTTCCGGATGCTCGCCGACTCGATGCCGCTGATCGTCTGGACCGCTCGCCCGGACGGACTCATCGATTATTACAACCGCAGGTGGTACGAGCTCACCGGCGTCCAGGAGGGAGCGGCGACCGGCGAGAGCTGGATCGCCTTCCTGCACGACGACGACCGCCAGCGGTGCGTGGGGCTCTGGCGCCATTCGGTCGCGACCGGCGAGCCCTTCGACATCAAATACCGCTTCTGGGATCTCGGCGCCCGCGCTCACCGCTGGTATCTGTGCCGCGCGCTGGCCGTCCGCGGGCCCGCGGGCGAGATCGTGCGGTGGTACGGCACCTGCACGGATATCCACGATCAGCAGTGCGCGGAGGCGACGCTGAAGGAAGCGGACCAGCGCAAGGACGAGTTCCTGGCGATGCTCGGCCACGAGCTGCGCAACCCGCTCGGGCCCATCCGCAACGCGGTCGAGATCCTGCAGCGGAACGGGCTGCCGCATTCGCTCCTCTCGCGGGCGTGCGGCGTGATCGAGCGGCAGGTCTCGCACATGGCGCGGCTGGTGGACGATCTGCTCGACGTCTCGCGCGTCGCCAGCGGCCGGATCCAGCTCCGCAAGGAGCGTTGCGATCTGACGCAGCTCGTCCGGCAGACCGCCGAGGACTACCGCGCCACGCTGGAGGCGAACGGCCTCACGCTCGTCGTGGAGGCCCCGGCCGAGCCGCTCTGGGTCCACGGCGACCACACCCGCCTGTCGCAGGCCCTCAGCAACGTGCTGCACAACGCCGGCAAGTTCACCGATCCCGGCGGGCGGGTGACGGTCAGCCTGTCGGCGGCGTCGGAGGGCTCCGCCGTGATCCGCGTCCGCGACACGGGCATCGGCGTGGATCCGGCGATGCTGTCGCGCATGTTCGAGCCGTTCAGCCAGGCCGATCGCAGCCTGGAGCGCAGCCGGGGCGGGCTCGGGCTGGGCCTCGCGCTCGTGAAGGGCCTCGTCGAGCTCCACGGCGGCGCGGCCTCGGCCGAGAGCGCGGGCGTCGGCCACGGGACCGAGGTGCGCCTCAGCCTGCCGCTCTCGCGAGGGCTCGAGCCGTCTCCCGACCGCGCTGCGCCGCCGTCGGCCGTCGACGCGAGGCCGCTGCGCGTCCTGATCATCGAGGACAACGCCGACGCCGCCGAGAGCCTGCAGATGCTCCTCGCGATGGATGGCTATCAGGTCGAGGTGGCCCTGTCCGGGCCTGCCGGCGTGGAGGCGGCCCGCTCGTTCCGGCCGGAGGTCATCCTGTGCGATATCGGCCTCCCCGGCGGGATGGATGGATATGGCGTGGCGCGGGCCCTGAAGGGGAGTCTGGGCTTCGCCCCCTCGCTCATGATCGCCCTCACCGGCCACGGCCGGGAGGAGGACCGGCGCCGGTCCCGGGAGGCTGGCTTCGACATGCACATCATCAAGCCGATCGATCCGAGCTCCCTGCAGGACGTGCTGGCCTCCGTCGCCACACGGACGTGAGGCGGGCGGGGCGAGGCCCCTCTCCACCCCGCCGGCTCGCCGGGGCGATGTGGTCCGCTCGCACACCGGTGCTGGCTCGACCTTTGAAGGCACCCCGGGCCCAGCGCGGAGGATCATGGAGCGATCGGGCACGAGCTCAGCGGGGCGGGAGGGCAGGGGGCGGCGCCGCGGCGACCCCGCGCGGTGGCTCCGCCGCGCGGCCTCACGCGACCCGCACGGGCGGCCCGCCAGGATCGCGCGGATGCGCCTGGAGGTGGCCGGCCTCTTCGGCGACCCCGCGCGCGCGGCGCGCATCGAGCGGGACCTCGCCGCGATCCCCGGCGTCCTCTCGGCGCGGGCGAGCGCCCGGACCGGGCGGGTGCTCGTGCGGCTGCCCGAGTGCGCGGCGGAGGCGGCGCGCGCTGTGCTCCGCGCGCACGCCGTGCCCGGCGCCCCGCCGCCGCCCTCCGCGCGCCGCCTCGCGCTGACCGTGGCCCAGGGCGTGCGCGGCCTCCTCCGCGGCGCGCGCCGCCGCGCGGCCCCCGCGGGCGCGGCGCGTGACGAGCGCCCCGCGCGGCAGGCGCTGGCCGGGGGGCGTGCGGGGAGAGCCCACGCCGCCGCTCCCGCGCGCGTGCGGGGGGGACGCGCGGAACGCGTGGAAGAGACGGCCCACGCCGCCGAGGCGCCCGAGGTCGCCCGCTCGCTCGACGTGGACCCGGCCGTCGGCCTCGGCGCCGCCGAGGCTGAGCGTCGCCTCCGCGAGGTCGGCCCCAACGTGCTCGCGGGCGTCGCGAGCCGCTCGTCGCTCGAGATCCTCGCCGGCCAGATCGTCACGGTCCCGACCGCGCTGCTCCTCGGCGCCGCGGGCCTGTCGCTCGCGCTCGGCGACCTGCTCGACGCGAGCGCCGTTCTCCTGGTCATCGGCGCGAACGCCGCGATCGGGACCTACACCGAGTCGCGCGCCGAGGAGCTCCTGCACGCCTGGGGCGACCTCCGGGTGGAGTGGGCGCGCGTCGTGCGCGACGGGCGCGAGCAGCGGCTCGCGGCGTCGGAGATCGTGCCGGGCGACGTGCTCGCGCTCCGGGCCGGCGAGCCGATCGCCGCGGACGCGCGCGTCGTCCGGGCGCGCGACCTCGCCGCCGATGAGAGCACGCTGACCGGCGAGAGCGAGCCCGTCGAGAAGAGCCCGGCCCCGGTCGACGAGGGCGCGCCGCTCGCCGAGCGCCGCAGCATGGTGTACGCGGGCACCGTCGTCGCCTCGGGCGAGGGCGCGGCCGTGGTGGTCGCGACCGGCGGGCGGACCGAGCTCGGCGACATCCAGCGCGCCCTGTCCCGCGAGGGGGAGCGCACCCCGCCGCTCGAGCGGGAGCTCGCCTGGATCGGCCGCCGCCTCGCGGCCTTCGCGCTCGCGAGCTCGTCCGCGGTCGTGGCGGTCGGCCTCGCGCGGCGGAGGCCGCTCCGCGTCCTCGCGCGGAGCGCCGTCGCCCTCGGCGTCGCGGCCATCCCCGAGGGGTTCCCCGCCGTGGGCACCACCGCGCTGGCGCTCGCGAGCCGGCGCCTGCGGGGCCGCGGCATCGTCATCCGGCGGCTCGCCGCGGCCGAGACGCTCGGCGCGGTGACCGTCGTGTGCGCCGACAAGACCGGCACGCTCACCGAGAACCGGATGCGCGTCGCGGAGATCTTCCTCCCCGGCGAGGGGGTGCTGCGGGTCGACCGCGCCCCCGGCGGCGGCGCCGGGCCGGGGCGCGGCGTCGCGCTGCTCGGCGAGGACGGCCGCGCGGTCGAGGCCGGCGCCCCGCGCGTGCAGGCCCTCGCGCGCATCGCCGCGCTCAACGCCGACGTCGAGCTGAGCGACGTGGGCAAGGTCGTCCAGGGCAGCGGCACCGAGCGCGCGCTCGTCGAGTTCGCCCTCGCCGCCGGCTATCCCGTCTCGGCGCGGCGCGTGTCGGCGCGGCGCCTCAGCGAGGAGCGCCGCTCGGCCGAGCGGGCGTTCATGGTGACGGTCCACGACCACCCCGAGCTCGGGCACATCGAGCTCGTGAAGGGGGCGCCGGAGCAGGTGGTCGCGCGCTGCGATCTGCCCGAGGAGGCGCGGCGCGACGCGCTCTCGCTCAACGAGGCGATGGCCTCGCGCGGCCTGCGCGTCCTCGCCCTCGCGTGGCGGCGGAACGGCCGGCCCGGCAACGACGCGCCGCTCGTGCTCGCCGGGCTCGTGGGGCTGCGCGACCCGCCGCGCGCCGGCGTGAAGGCGGCGCTCGCCGCGCTCTCCCGGGCGGGCATCCGGACGCTGATGCTCACCGGCGACCAGGAGCGGACCGCGCGCGCGATCGGCGCCGAGCTCGGCATCCCGCCGGACGCGGTGCACAGCCGGGTCACGCCCGAGGCCAAGCTCGACATCGTGCGGGCGCTCCAGCGGCGCGGCGAGATCGTGGCGATGACGGGCGACGGCGTGAACGACGGGCCGGCGCTGAAGGCCGCCGACGTGGGCGTGGCCATGGGCGGGGCCGCGCGGGAGCGGCGCGGGACCGACATCGCGCGGGCGGTGGCCGACGTGGTCCTCTCGGACGACGACCTGCCGAGCCTGACCGAGGCGGTCTGCGAGGGCCGGCGGCTGCACGACAACGTCCGCCGCGCCATCGCGTACTTCGTCGCGACGAACGCGAGCGAGGTGCTCACGATGCTGGCCGGCGCCGTGGCCGGCGCCTCGCCGCTCACGCCGCTGCAGCTGCTCTGGATCAACCTGCTCACCGACGTCGCGCCCGCGCTCGCGCTCGCGCTCGAGCCGGCCGAGCCCGGCGTCATGCGTCGCCCCCCGCGCGACCCCGCCGAACGGCTGCTGAGCCCGCGCGACCACCGCGCCCTGGCCGTGGACGCGGCGCTGATGTCCGGCGCGTCGCTCACGGCGTACGCGCTGGGCGGCCGGGCCACGGCGGGGACACGGGCGTTCACCGCGCTGGTCACCGCGCAGCTGCTCCACCTCCGCGCCTGCCGCGCCTGCGCCGGCGACGACGAGCGCGCCCCGCTGCCGTCGCCGCGCGAGGACAACCCGCACGTCGTCCGCGCGCTCGCCGCGACCTCCGCGCTCCAGGCGCTCGCGCTCGGCGTCCGGCCGCTCGGCCGCCTGCTCGGGGCCGAGCGCCTCCGCGCCGGCGAGATCGCGCTCGCCGTGGCCGCGGGCGCGCTGCCCTCGCTGCTGCGCGGCCCGGGGGGGCTCTTCGAGGGGCCGGGCCGCGACATCGTGATCGTCAAGGCGACGCGCGCGGAGCACGCCGCGCGCGCTGTTCCCACGGTTTCCACGCGCAAGGGAGGCACGCCATGATGAGGTTCCACCCGCCGTCGTTCGCCCTGGGGGTCGGCTGCGCCGTCGTCCTGATGGGCCAGAAGCAGCACCTCCGCCCGGTGGTCGTCGAGATCGCGGCGCTCGGGCTCCACCTGGGCAAGCTCGGCCTGGCGCTCGTCGAGCGCCAGCGCGAGCACGTCGAGGATCTCTGGGCCGAGATCGGCGAGCGCGTCCGGCAGCGGGCGCAGCGCGAGGCCCGGCCGGCGCCGCGCACGAGCAACGGCGCCGCCGATCTCCACAGCGAGCCGCCGTCATGAGGGCGCTCCCGGTGCTCGTCGCCCACGCCCTCGAGCGGCGCGTCCGCCTGCGCGCGCCCGTGCTGGCCGGCCACCGGCGCGCGTGCGAGCGGGTGGCCGAGCAGCTCGCGGCCGAGCCGGGCTGCGACGTCGTGACGGTCCGGCCGGCCACCGGCTCGGTGATCGTCGAGCGCGACGAGGGCGGGCTCGATCCGGAGCGGCTCCGCGGCCGGCTCGCGGAGCTCGTCAGCGCCTCGCGCGACGAGGACGGCCGCCCGCTCACGGCGCCGCGCCCGGGCTGCGAGCCCGGCCCGACGCGGATCGCGCGCGCCGTGGCGCACGCCTTCGTCGCGATCAACGCCGAGGTGCGGGAGGCGATGGATCATCGCGCGGATCTCGGCACGCTCCTGCCGGTCTTCTTCGCGACGGCGGGGCTGACCGAGATCGGCGTGACGCGCCGCCTGCCTGTGCCGGCGTGGTTCAACCTGCTCTGGTGGTCGCTGCGGTCGTTCATGACGTTCAACCCGGCGGCGCTCTCGGAGGAGCAACGGAACGCGGGCGCCGGCGGGGCGGGAGAGCCGGCCGGCGGGGCGGGTGAGGCGGGAGAGCCGGCGGCCGGGGCGGGTCGGACGGCGGCCGGGGCCGGCGGGGCGAGCGAGGCGGGGCAGCCGGCCGGAGGGGCCGGCGGGGCGGGCGCGCCGCGGCGTGGGCCGTAGCGCTACTGCGGGGAGTCGGGCCGAGAGGCGAACCGCCATGACGCCAAGGGCGCCAAGAAACCAGGGAAGTAGAAGGGGAAAATGGAGGGACAACCCTTCCCCTCTCTTCTTGGCGTCGTTGGCGCCATGGCGGTTCTTCTGCTGATCCAGGGCAACTTCCCGCAGGAGTGATAGCCGCGCGGCGGGGGCAGCGAGGCTGCCTCAGATCCATCGCGCTAGAAAAGCACGCTGTCTCCGTCCGGGCGCCTCGGCTCAGGGCGGCTCGCCGCCCCGCGCCTGGCTCGACGCTCCGCCGGTCCTTGCCGGACAGGCCCCTTGCGCTTTCGGTGCTCCCGTTGGAGGTGACGTGACGAGGAGCGGCGCTGCTTCTCGCAAAGACCCGGGAAGCGATTGAACCTCGCTGGCAGCGCGCGTACTTTTGTTCCAGGATCGTCGGCCCCGGATGCAGAGGGGGGACCCGTTGATGGCGCGATGGCAATCTCTTGTGTGGCTTGGCCTGGCCGTGGCGTCGTTCGCGGTGTCGCCTGGATGTAGCTGCGGGGATGGCGGCGCCTACGTCGGGTGGAGCGTGGCGGGCGACGGCGGCGCTGGCGGAGCCTCGGGCAGCGGCGGCGAGGGGGGCGACCCTCATGGGGCCGGTGGCAGCGGGGTCGGGGGCGGGGGGCAAGGCGGGACCACGGCCCAGGGCGTCACTGCGAGCGACGTGGTCAGCGCGGGCCGGGTGGTGAAGAGCCCGAGCTATCGCATGGTGTTCACGCTCGGCCAGCCGACGCAGAACCAGGGAAAGACGACCTCACCGAGCTACCGCATGCAGGGCGGCCTGGTCGGGGCGAACGGGAGCTTGCCATGAACGGGATGGGACCGCGCGTCCTTGCGATCTGTGTCCTCCTCGCCGCCTCCGCCGGTCTCGCGCGCAGCGCGGCCGCCGCGGTGCCGACGAGGATTGCGCACCAGGGGCGGCTCTTCAGCAGTGACGGCACGCCGGTCAATGACGTGCTCGAGGTCAAGTTCACCCTCTACGACGCCGAGGACGCCGAGGACCCGATCTGGAGCGAGTCGTACGCGCTCTCGTTCGAGGACGGTTATTTCTCCACGGTGCTCGCGTTCGACGCCGACGTCGCCGAGGAGGTCTTCAACGGCTCCATTCGCTATCTCGGGATCACGGTCGGGGCCGATCCGGAGATGGAGCCTCGCGCCGCGATCGGGAGCGTCCCCTACGCGCTGGTCTCGAACAACGCTGTCGGCGACATCACGCCGACCTCCGTGACGATCGGCGACCGGATCGTCATCGACAAGGACGGCAACTGGGTGGGCAGCCCGAGCGGGATCGCGGGTCCAGCGGGGCCGCAAGGGCCGGCTGGCCCGGCGGGGCCGCAGGGAGACCAGGGTCCGCAGGGAGACCAGGGTCCGCAGGGGCCGATGGGTCCGCAGGGGCCGATGGGTCCGCAGGGGCCGATGGGTCCGCAGGGCGAGCAAGGACCGCAGGGCGAACAGGGGCCGCAGGGCGAACAGGGGCCGCAGGGCGAGCAGGGTCCGCAGGGCGAGCAGGGGCCGATGGGGCCGCAAGGGCCGTCGGGCGTCGTCCTGACGCTGGAGGTGGTGGGCAACGTCGCCCCCACCATCACCGGCAACCGCTCCGAGTTTGTCTTCGTCGGTCCATCTGGGTCGGTGACCATCACCGGGGAGCGCCAGCGCGTGACCGGATCGGCCTCCGCTCCGCTCGGCCTGGTGTCGAGCGCCCCGGACCCTCAGACAGCCGGGGTCGGCCTCTGCTACCAGCGGGCGGGGGAGGTCCCGGGCCCTCTCGTCAACTTCTTCGGAGCCGGCTTCGCGAACCACTACTTCACGACGACCCGCGTGACCTACTCGGTCTCCGGCACGACGGTGCTCTCCGAGGGCACGTGGAACGTCGGCATGTGCGTCCTGAACAACGGCCCCAGCGCGATCGCCGGCAGGCACGCGACGGCCGGCGGTAGCATCGTGAACGGCTGGTTCATCGTGACGAGGGACGACTGAGGGCGCAGGCCATCGGCCAGCGCCGCGGATCGTCTCCGCCGTTCATGACGTGGGCTCGACCGCGCGGATCGCGCCGCGCGCCCGCGCGCCCCGAGCGGGGGCGCGCGGGCCGCGCCGTCAGCGCAGCGCCACCGGGCTCCGCGCGAGGTACTCGTCGTACGAGAGGGTGCGCAGGTCCTCGATCCGCTTCGCGCGCATCGCCGCGATGACGGCGCGCGCGAGCTGGAGGTCCGTGATGAGCGGGATGCTGGCGTCGACCGCGCGCCGCCGGATCAGGTACCCGTCCGGCCGGCCGAGCTGATCGTACTCGCGGGGGATGTTGATCACGAGGTCGACCTTCCCCTCCTCGATGGCGCTCATCGCCGTCTCCCCGTCATCGGGCCGCTTCGCGAGGCTCGTGCACTCGACCCCGATCGCCCGGAGCGCCTCGGCCGTGCCCGGCGTCGCGAAGATGGGCAGCTTCAGGTGCTCGGAGATGATGCGCGCCTCGTCCGCGAACCAGTACTTGTCCTCGAGCGGGCCGAGCGACAGGAGCACGCCCTTCCTGGGGAACCGGAAGCCGGTCGCGAGCAGCGCGTGGAGGAGCGCCTCGTGCATGTCGTCGCCGAAGCAGCCCACCTCCCCGGTGCTCGCCATCTCCACGCCGAGCATCGGATCGGCCCCGACGAGGCGCGAGAAGGAGAACATCGGCGCCTTCACGCCGACGTAATCGAGGTCGAGCCCGCGGTTCTCGACCGGCTGCGACACGCCGAGCATCCTGCGCATCGCCTCGCGGACGAAGTTGTTCCCCGTCACCTTGGAGACGAAAGGGAAGCTCCGCGACGCGCGCAGGTTGCACTCGATCACCTTCACCATGTTGTGCTTGGCCAGAAACTGCATGTTGAACGGCCCGGTGATCGAGAGCGCGCGCGCCACCTGCTGGGCGATCTGCTTGATCCTGCGGATCGTGCCGATGTAGAGCGACTGCGGGGGCAGGACGAGCGTCGCGTCGCCGCTGTGGACGCCCGCGTTCTCGACGTGCTCGCTGATCGCCCAGAGGACGAGCTCCCCGCCGTCGGCGACCGCGTCGATCTCCACCTCGCGGGCGTGGCTCTCGAACTTCGACACGACCACGGGGTAGACGGGGGAGACCGCCTTGGCCCGCGCGAGGATGCGCGCGAGCTCGTTGGGCTCGTGCGCCACGCTCATGGCCGCGCCGCTCAGCACGTAGCTCGGGCGCACGAGGACGGGGAACCCGCCGAGCTTGTTCACGATCTCGCCCGCCTCGGCCGCGTCGGTGACGTGGGCCCACCGGGGCTGATCGACGTCCAGCCGGTCGAGCAGATCGCTGAACTTCTTCCGGTCCTCGGCCGCGTCGATGCTCCCCGCGCTCGTGCCGAGGATCCGCGCCCCGGCCTGGTGCAGCCGGAGCGCCAGGTTGTTCGGGACCTGCCCGCCCATGCTGACCACGATGCCGTACGGCTGCTCCCGCTCGTAGATATCGAGCACCGTCTCGAAGCTGATCTCGTCGAAGACCAGCTTGTCGCAGGTGTCGTAGTCGGTGCTGACCGTCTCCGGGTTGTAGTTCAGCATCATGGTCTCGTAGCCGAGCTCCGCGGCCGCGCGGATCGCGTTCACGCAGCACCAGTCGAACTCGACGCTCGAGCCGATGCGGTACGCGCCGGAGCCGAGCACCATGATCTTCTTCCGCCAGGACGGCGCGACGTCCGTGGCCGACGCGTGGTAGCTCGCGTAGAGGTAGTTGGTCTCGGCGGGGAACTCGGCCGCGAGCGTGTCGATCTGGGCGAGGTGCGGGACGACGCCGTACCGCTTCCTGAGCTCGCGGATCGACCCCCGCGGCGCGCTCGTCAGCGTGCCGATCATCCGGTCGCTGAACCCGAGCTGCTTCGCCTCCCGGAGCGTCGCCTCGTCGAGCGCGGGCTTCTGCGCGGCCGCGGGCCTGTCCGGCTGCGCCGGGGCGCCGACGCTGAACGTCCCGAGCTCGCGGTGCATCCGCACGATCGGCTCGATCTGGTGCAGGAACCACCGGTCGATCTTGGTGAGGTCGTGGATCTCGTCGACCGACATCCCCTCCTTGAGCGCGCGGGCGACGGCGAAGATCCGGAGCGGCGTCGCGTTCGTCAGCTCGTCGCGGAGGTCGTCGAACTTGAACGCGTCGGGGTCGAGCCCCTTCACCCCGATGTCGAGCATCCGGAGCGCCTTCTGGATGACCTCGGGGAACGTCCTGCCGATGGCCATGACCTCGCCGACGCTCTTCATCTCGCTGCCGATCCGCATCGAGGCGCCGCGGAACTTGCCGAGGTCCCAGCGCGGGACCTTGCAGACGATGTAGTCGAGCGCCGGCTCGAAGAACGCGGTCGTCCTGCGGGTGATCGCGTTGGCGATCTCCGGCATCGTGTAGCCGACGGCGATCTTCGCGGCGACGTAGGCGAGCGGGTAGCCCGTCGCCTTGCTGGCGAGGGCGCTCGACCGGGAGAGGCGCGCGTTCACCTCGATGACCCGGTAGTCGCAGCTGTGCGGGTCGAGCGCGTACTGGATGTTGCACTCGCCCACGATGCCGAGGTGGCGGATGGTCTTCAGCGCGACGGAGCGGAGGAGCTGGTACTCCTCGTCGTTCAGCGTCTGCGACGGGGCGACGACGATCGACTCCCCGGTGTGGATCCCCATCGGATCGAGGTTCTCCATGTTGCAGACGGTGATGCAGTTGTCGCGCCCGTCGCGGACGATCTCGTACTCGATCTCCTTCCAGCCGCGGAGGCACTCCTCGACGAGCACCTGGGGCACGCCGCCGTCGAAGCCGCGCCGCACGGCCTCCTCGAGGTCGCGCTCGCTCTCGACGATGCCGCTGCCCTTGCCGCCGAGCGCGTAGCCGCCGCGGAGCATCACGGGGAAGCCGATCTCGCGCGCCGCGGCGATCGCCTCGGCCGGCGTGCGGCAGGCGCGGCTCCGCGCGGTCTTCACGCCGATCTCGTCGAGCCGGTCGATGAAGAGCCGCCGGTCCTCGGTGTCGCGGATGGCCTTGATCGGCGTGCCGAGCACCCGCACGCCGTACTTGTCGAGGATCCCGGCGTCGTGGAGCTCGAGCCCGCAGTTGAGCGCGGTCTGCCCGCCGAAGGAGAGGGCGATCGCGTCGACCTCCTCCTTGACGATGATCCGCTCGACGAACTCCGGGGTGACCGCGCAGAGGTGGATGCGGTCGGCGAGCCCCTCGCTCGTCTGGATGGTGGCGATGTTGGGGTTCACGAGGACGGTGGCGATGCCCTCTTCCTTGAGGGCCTTGATCGCCTGCGACCCCGAGTAGTCGAACTCGCCTGCCTGGCCGATCTGGAGCGCGCCGGAGCCGAGCACGAGCACGCGCCGAGGTTTCTTGGGGAGATAGGCGCCGTACATGACTCAGCTCCTTCCTGTGGACGTGGTGCGGAGGTCCGCGGTCGCGGTCCCTGCCTGCGTGGACCGGGGGTTGGCGGGGCCCTTCATCGCGCCGCAGAGGCGCAAGAAGTCGTCGAAGAGGTACGCGGCGTCCTGGGGCCCGGGCGTGGCCTCGGGGTGGAACTGGACGCTGAAGAAGGGGCGCAGCCGCGAGCGGATGCCCTCGTTGGTGCCGTCGTTGATGTTGACGAACCAGGGCTCCCACTCCGCGGGCAGCGACTCGTGCCTCACCGCGTAGCCGTGGTTCTGGCTGGTCACGTAGCAGCGGCGGCTCAGGAGGTCCTGCACCGGCTGGTTCACGCCGCGGTGGCCGTACGGCAGCTTGTAGGTGTCGCCGCCGGCGGCGAGCGCGAGGATCTGGTTGCCGAGGCAGATGCCGAAGATCGGCTTGTTGTACGTGCCGAGCAGGCCGCGCACCGCGGCGACCAGCGGGCCGAGGTCCTTGGGGTCGCCGGGGCCGTTGCCGATGAGGATGCCGTCGGCGGCCTCGGCGAGCTCGGGGATGCGCGCGTGCGCGTGGTAGGGGACGCGGATGACGGAGACCCCGCGCGAGAGGAGCGAGCGGACGATGTGGTCCTTCGCGCCCGCGTCGAGCAGCAGCACCTTGAGCGGGCCGCCCTCGTACGTGATCACCTCGCGGGGCGCGACGAGGCGGAACACCTCCTCGCGCATGTCCACGGCCTCCGCCGAGCGCTTGACCCGCTCGAGGTCCATCTCGGCCGGGAACAGCCAGCCCTTCATGGTGCCGGCCTCGCGGAGCCGCCGCGTCAGCGTCCGGGTGTCGATCCCCGTGATGGCCGGGATGCCCTCGCTCGCGAGCCAGGCGCCGAGCGAGCGGACCGCGGCGTGGTGGCTGTAGCGCTCCACGTAGCTCTGGACGACGAGCCCCTGCACCTGGATCCGATCGGCCTCGTAGGGCCCGTCGATGCTGCCGGTCGGTCTCGGCGCGGGGACGCCGTAGTTGCCCACGAGCGGGTACGTCAGCGTGAGGATCTGGCCTCTGTACGAGGGATCCGTCAGCGTCTCGACATATCCCGTCATTCCGGTGTTGAAGACGACCTCGCCGCTCACCGCGCGAGGGGCGCCGAAGCACCGGCCCATCATGGTCGTGCCGTCTTCCAGTACGAGCTTCATCCGATTCGCATCCATCCTCTTTGACCGCCTGGGCCGCCGCGGCGCGGACCCTTACGCAGGAGGGGCCGTGAGCGCAGAAGACAGCGCTCTGGGCCCGTGGGGTACCAGGTCCGCGCGCGCACGCCGCGCGGCGGGGCGGCATCATGCTCGAGGCATGGCGTCCAGGCACCCCCAGATGCCAGAGCCGCTTGCTCCGGCATCCCCGTCGGCGTGGGCAGGGCGCCCGCCGTCCCGTTCTTCCACATGGTCGGGGACGCCCATTTGCCGTCCCCTCGCTCCACGTCAACCAGGAACTTGCTCCCGGAGCGCGCCGACCGCTTTTCGGTGCTGCAGCACGCAGAAGATCGGCCGACCCCGAGCGGGCTCAGCCGGGGCGGCCAGCGGGCTCAGGGGGCCGCCGCGCCGCCCGCGTCGTGCCCGGGGACCCGCCCTCGCTCGAGATAGGCCTGCTCGAGCACGAGCACGTCCATCTTCGTCCGGAGGAAGCAGTCGAGCGCTTCCTTGGGGGTGCACACGATCGGCTCGCTCGCGTTGAACGAGGTGTTGAGGAGCACGGGCGTGCCGGTCAGCCGGCCGAACTCCAGCAGGAGCGCGTGGAAGCGCGGGTTCTCCCGGGCGGTGACCGTCTGGACGCGGCCGGTGCCGTCGACGTGGATCACGGCCGGGATCTCGGCGCGGCGCTCGGGCCTGATCCGGGAGACCTTGACCATGAACGGGTCGGGCGCGGGCTGCTCGACGTAGTCGCCCATGCGCTCCAGCGGGAGCGCGGGCGCGAAGGGGCGGAACATCTCGCGGCGCTTGATCCGCTCGTTCATGATGTCCTTGATGTCCGGCCGCCGCGGATCGCAGAGGATGCTGCGGTTGCCGAGCGCGCGGGGGCCCCACTCCATCCGCCCCTGGAACCAGCCGACGATCTTGCCCTCGCCGATCGCCCGGGCGACGCGGGAGATCAGGTCCTCGTCGGCGAGCGTCTCGAACGGGACCTGCTCCCGCCGGAGCAGCGCCTCGATCGCGTCCTGCGAGAACGCCGGGCCGAAGTAGCTGTGCGTCTGGTGGAAGCGGCGCGGCCTGTCGAGCTCGTGGTGGTAGACGTAGAGCGCCGCGCCGACGGCCGTGCCCGCGTCGCCGGCCGCGGGCTGGATGAACACGTCCTCGAACAGCCCTTTCGGCTGGATCTTGCCGGCGGCCAGGCTGTTGTATGCGCAGCCGCCGGCGAGGGCGAGGCGCGACGCGCCGGTGAGGTGCTTCGCGGTCGCGAGCACCTCGAAGAAGACCTCCTCGAAGGCCGCCTGCGTCGAGGCGGCGATCGCGGTGAAGCGGTCCTCCATGCGGCTCTTCGGGCTGCGGGCGGGGCCGAGCAGGTCGACCAGGAGCCCGGAGTGGATGGCGCCGTAGCGGGGCTCGCCCTCCCAGGTCATGGAGATGCCCTTCGTGTGGTGCTGGAAGTACTCGAGCCCGAGCTCGAACGCCCCGTCCTTGACGCGCACCACCTGCCGGAGCTTGTCGAGCAGCTCCGGCTGACCGTGGGCCGCGAGCCCCATGACCTTGTACTCGTCGCCGAACTTGGGGAAGCCGAGGTACTGCGTCATCCCCGAGTAGAACAGCCCGAGCGAGTGGGGGAAGCCGACGCGCCGGAGGATCTCCAGCTTGTTGCCGCGGCCGCGGGCCCACATCGTGCTGACGAAATCGCCGAAGGCGTCGATCGACACGACGGCCGCCTCGTCGAAGCCCGAGGGGAAGAACGCGGACGCGAGGTGCGCCCGGTGGTGCTCGACGTTGTGCGACACGGCGCGGAGGCGCTTCGGATCGACGCCGAGCGCGGCGCCGAGGTGCACCTTCGGGTCGCGCGCGCCGAGCGCGCCCTTGAGGAGCCCGGCGGGGGATCGCCGCGTCATCGCGTAGAGGAGCCTGTCGCCGAGGTGCGCCCTCGGGTCGCGCCCGAGCGCGATGTGATCGATGTCCTCGACGCGCGCGCCGGCGGCCTCGAGGCAGTACTCGACCGCGAGGCGCGGGAAGCCCGCGCAGTGCTTGATCCTGCTGAACCGCTCTTCCTCCGCCGCCGCGACGAGCTGCCCGTCGACGAGCAGCGCGGCCGACGCATCCCCGTGATAGGCGTTGATCCCCAGGATGAGCATTCCAGGGCCATCTTCCGGCGCCCCCGCGCGAGGGTCAAGGCGAGCCCTCGGCGTGATCGTGAGGCAAAAACGCGCGCCGCGCCGTAATGCGCGGCCGCGGGCGGCGCGCCTGCGTAGGCGCGTGCGCACGCGCGCCGCGACCTCAGATCTCCGCGAGCCGGATGGCCTCGAGGCGATCGCCCTCGTCGACGCGGTCGCGATCGGCCGGCACGATGACGAGCGCGTCGGCCTCGGCGAAGCTCGTGACCGCGCCCGAGGCCTGGTTCGGGGCGATGCGCGCGACGAGCTCGCCGCTCGAGATCTCGAGCCGGGCGCGGAGGAACTCGGCGCGCCCGGTCTGCCGCCGCAGCGCGCCGGCGGCGCGGACGATCACGCGCGGCGGCAGCGGGGCCGCGTCGCCCTGGAGCGCGCGGAGCAGCGGCACGCCGAAGAGGGCGAAGGTGAGCGACGCCGAGGCGGGGTTGCCCGGCAGCCCGAGCACGTGCACCGCGCCGCCCCTCGCGAGCTCGGCGCGGCCGACGGCGAGCGGCTTGCCCGGCTTGATCGCGACGCGCCAGAAGTCGAGCGTCACGCCCGCGGCCTCGAGCGCGGGGCGGACCACGTCGCGGTCCCCGACGCTCACGCCCCCGACGGTCACCACGAGATCCGACCCGCGCAGCGCGGTCGCCACCGCGCCCGTGGCGCGCGCGGCGTCGTCGGGCACGAACGGCGCGACGCGCACCGCCGCGCCCGCGGCGCGCGCGGTCGCGGCGACGAAGTAGCCGTTCGACTCCGGGACCGAGCCGGCGGGCCCGGGCGAGCCGGGCGGGCGCAGCTCGTCGCCGGAGCACAGCACCGTGACCACGGGCCGGCGCGCGACGAACAGGCTCGGGCGATCGAGCGCCGCCGCGAGCGCGACCCTCCCCGGCGAGAGGCGCGCGCCCCGCCGCAGCGCGACGGCGCCCTCCGCGAGGTCGGCGCCCCGGCGCCGCACCCAGGCCCCCGCGCGCGGCGCCTCGCGCAGGGTGATCTCGTCGCCGCTCCGCGGCGCGTCCTCCTGCGGCACGATCGCGTCGGATCCGGGCGGGAGCCGCGCGCCGGTGAAGATGCGGCACGCGGTGCCCGGCTCCAGCGTCGGCAGCGGGCCGCCGGCCGCGCTCTCGCCGCGCACGGGCAGCGTGAAGGGCCCGCCGCCGGTGAGCTCGGCCGACGCGACGGCGTAGCCGTCCATCGCGCTGTAGTCGAAGGCGGGCATCGGCTCGGCCGCCACGAGGTCCTCGGCGAGCACGCGCCCGGCCGCTTCCTCGAGCGGCACCCGCTCCGGGCCGACGGGGACCGCGGTCGCGAGCAGCCGCGCGAGCGCTTCCTCGAACGGGATCATCCGCGCCGCCCCTCGCGGCCGTCGCCGCTGCGCCGCGCGTGATCGTGGTGGTGGCCGCCCTTGCCGGACGCGAGCGCGACCGCGTGCCCGAGGACGGGGCCGATGAGCTGCGCGACGGCGAGCTCCACCGCCTTCGGGCTGCCCGGGAGCGCGATCACCACGAGCCCGCGCACGACGCCCGCGGCGGCGCGCGACAGGATCGCGTTCGGGCCGATGGCGTCCCAGCTCAGGCGCCGGAACGCCTCGCCGAAGCCGTCGAGCGTCTTGTCGAACAGCGGCGCGAGCGCCTCGATGGTCCTGTCGCGCGGCGCGATCCCGGTCCCGCCGGTGGTGACGATCGCGTCGGCCGACGCCGCGCTCGCGATCTGCTCGATCGCGGCCCGCAGGAGCTCGGGCTCCTCGCGGACGACGGCGTGGGACGTCACGGTGAAGCCGGCGCGCTCCAGGAGCTCGCCGAGGAGCTTGCCGCCCTCGTCGTCGTCGAGGGTGCGGGTGTCACTGAGCGTCAGCGTGGCGACGCGCACGGGGGAGCGGCTCATGCGGCAGATTTACGCCGCCCGCCGGCGGTTGGCGAACTCTTGACGGTGGCCCCGCGGGGCCGCGGCCTCCTCCATCCCCCATCCCCGCGCGCGAGGGCCGCGGCCGCCCGGGTGCGAGGTCGGTCGCGCCGCGGGGCGCCCGCGCGACGCGCGGCCTCCGAGGCGCCGCGCCGGTGTCATCGAGGGCCGATGGCTTTCGCATCGCGGCTGCGCTAGGGGAGCGACGTGTCCGGCCCCCTGATCCCCTACATCCAGCTCCCGGAGATCCCGCTCTCGTTCCTGGAGCACATCCCGCTCCTGGGTCAGCTCATCGATCCGGCCAAGCCGCCCTCCATCAAGCCGTTCGGCGCGCTGGTGGCGCTCGGCGTCTACATCGGCTCGGTGGTCGCCACGCGGCACGCGCGCGAGCGGCGCCTCGACGAGAAGAAGATGAGCGAGTTCATCTTCTGGGTCGTGGCGGCCGGCTTCATCGGCGGGCATGTCTTCGACGCGCTCTTCTACCACCCGCAGCGGGTCGCCCGCGATCCCCTCTACCTCTTCGCGCTCTGGGATGGCCTCTCGAGCTTCGGCGGCTTCACCGGCGCCCTGCTGGGCGCGGCCGCCTGGCGCTATACCCGGCGCGAGAAGATCCTGCCCTATTGCGAGGTCGTGAACAGCGCGTTCCCGCTCGCGTGGGTGTTCGGCCGCGCCGGCTGCGCGTCGGTCCACGATCACCCGGGCCACGTCTCCGACGCGTGG
Source organism: Sorangium sp. So ce1036 (assembly GCF_051369805.1). NCBI lineage: Bacteria > Pseudomonadati > Myxococcota > Polyangiales > Polyangiaceae > Sorangium > Sorangium sp. So ce1036. Next base: position 6,975,341 of record NZ_JBBMOX010000001.1, on the reverse strand, counting down.
TTCGCGGTCCGCTATCCGCTCGGCGACGGCACCATCGGCCGCTACGATCTCGGCCTTTACGAGTGCGTGCTGACGATCCCGCTCGCGATCGCCTTCGCCGTGCTCTGGCGCAGGAATCCGTACCGGCCGCTCGGCTTCTACACGGGGGTCATGTGCACCGCGTACGCCCCGGTGCGGTTCGGGCTCGACTTCCTGCGCGAGCGCCAGGGCACGGTCCTGGGCGGTGATCCCCGCTACGGTGGCCTCACCCCGGCGCAGTGGGCCTGCATCGGCCTGCTCGCGCTGGGCCTTTATTTCCTGCGGATGGCCGCGCGGGGCGAGCCGTCGAGCGCCGGGGTGGGCACGCTGGGCGGCGCCTCGCGCGTCGCGGACGACGACGACCCGTCCGAGGACGACGGGGCCGAGGACGACGAGGCCGAGGAGCCGCGGGCGCGTCGCGCCCGGGCCGATCGCTGAGCGTCCTGGGCTGCTCGTCGTGGGCCCGGTCGTGCGGCGCCGGCCGGCGGCGAAGGACCGATCGCGCTGACCGGGATGCCCCCGTGAACCGGTCAATGCTAGACTGCCCGGGCACCCCGAGCGCCGGCCTCGCGCCGCCGCCTGTGACGGAGCCCGGGCGCCGCGGCCGTCTCCACCGCGGATTTTCGCTCAGGCGCGGCGCCCGGGGCACGTGGACGGGGCACATGGCGGGGCAGAGGGGCGGGGGAGCAGGGGCGGGGCGCAGAGCGAAGAGCAGGGAGAGAACAGCAGGGAGTCGAGGCGTCCTCCGGCGGGCCTTCTTTTGGCTCGCCCGCCCGCGGCGGGTCACTTGACGCGCCAGGGGCGCTAGATATCGTGGGGTGGAGTTTGCACCAGAGGGTCGGCCCGCCGACCTTCGCTCGATTGAGCTCGGTTGCCCCTCCGCCGATCGGGGGGGGTCATCGAGGCGCGCTCGCGATAGGCTCCGCATCATCGATCACGGAGCGAGTGGACCAAATAAGAGGGAACGCAGGGGCCAACCCCAGGTTTTTCTACAATGGCTGAAGATTCGCGTAAGTTGTTCGTGGCGGGCTTGCCCGATTCCATCACCGAAGACGTTTTGCGGCAGCTCTTCGAGGCCACCGGCGGCAACGTCGTCGAGGTCAGTCTTCCGAAGGATCGCGCGACGGGTCGCCCGCGCGGGTTCGGCTTCGTCACGCTCTCGACGACCAGCGAAGCCAACGCTGCGCGCGAGTCGCTTGACGGTTCATTTCAGGGCGGCAAGTCGATCTCGGTCCGGCCCTTCCAGGCCGAGCCGCCGCGTCGCGAGGGGCGCCCGATGGGCCCCGGCGGTGGTGGCGCGGGTGGCCCGGGGGGCGGGGGCGGCGGGGGCGCCGGAGCGGCCGCGGCGCCGGATCGGACCCTCTACGTCGGCAACTTGCCCTATGACGCGAGCGTCGAGGAGGTCGAGGGGCTGATCGGCTCGACGGGTGCAGGGCCGGTGGTGCGGGTCCACCTGCCGATGGACCCCGACGGTCGCAAGCGCGGGTTCGGCTTCGTGACCATGGCCAGCGCGGAGGCGGCGCGCGCCGCGATCGATGCGCTCCGCGGCGTGGACGTGCGGGGTCGCCGGCTGGTTGTCAACCTCGCGCACCCGAAGGGCGAGCGTCCGGCGCGCGAGGACCGCCCGGGCGGCTTCGGGGGCGGTGGCTTCGGCGGCGGCGGCGGCGGCTTCGGCGGCGGTGGCGGTGGCGGCTTCGGCGGTGGTGGCGGCTTCGGCGGCGGCGGCGGCGGCGCGCCCCCGCCGCCCGCGCGCAAAACCTTCGACGACCGTCGGCGGCGGGGCGGCCACGACGGCGACGGCCCTCCTGGGGGCGGTGGCGGCGGCGGCGGTGGCGGCCGTCGCAACAACAAGAACTGGGATCGCGGCCGGGGTGGTGACGACTGGGATGACGAATGAGCTCTCCCGGTTGACAACTGTGTCATTTCCCGTAGGGTAGGCGCCCTCCAGACGGGCGGTCGGGCGTCGCTGGCCCGGCAATCTCTGGTGCTCCCGCCGGTTGCGGTGCCAGCGTTCCCGTGCTGACCGTACCTAGGTTCAACCAGGGCCGCGTGTGCGGCCCTGTCTTCGGAGATCTCCGATGCGCGACATCATCAAGCTCACGTGTGGCAACTGCGGCCGCGCGAACTATCACACGACGAAGAACAAGCGGACGATGACGGAGAAGTTCGTCATCAAGAAGTTCTGCCCGGCCGAGCGCAAGCACACCGAGCACAAAGAGGGCAAGATCTCGAAGGGCTAGGCCACGCCGTGCGGCTGGTCGCTGCCGCCGGGGCTCGCGCATGCGGGCCTCGGGTCAGGTTCATGTGCCCTCGCAGCGCTCGGCTTAACCTTACTCCTCTCTAGGCGATGCGATGATCTTCGACTGGCTCTACGGCCTGTTCTCGAACGATCTCGCGATCGACCTCGGCACCGCCACCACGCTCATCTACGTGAAGGGCAAGGGGATCGTGTCCTGCGAGCCCTCGGTGGTCGCCGTCCAGCGTGATGCTCGCGGCGGTAAGAAGGTGCTCGCCGTCGGCCGCGAGGCGAAGGAGATGCTCGGACGAACCCCGGGCAACATCCAGGCGGTGCGGCCGCTGCGCGACGGCGTCATCGCCGACTTCGAGATCACGGAGGCGATGCTCCGGTTCTTCATCGCGCGCGCGCACAACCGCCGCACGCTCGTCAAGCCGCGCATCATCATCTGCGTCCCGTTCGGCATCACCGAGGTCGAGAAGCGCGCCGTGAAGGAAAGCGCCGAGGGCGCCGGCGCGCGCGAGGTCTACCTGATCGAGGAGCCCATGGCGGCGGCGATCGGTGCCGGGCTGCCGATCACCGAGCCGAGCGGCAACATGGTCGTCGACATCGGCGGCGGCACGACCGAGGTCGCCGTGATCTCCCTCGCCGGCATCGTCTACTCGCAGAGCGTGCGCGTCGGCGGCGACAAGATGGACGAGTCGATCATCGCCTACATGAAGCGCAAGTACAACATGGCCATCGGCGAGCAGACGGCGGAGCGCATCAAGATCACGGTCGGCAACGCGTACCCGCTCGAGCAGCAGCTCACGATGGAGGTGAAGGGGCGCGACATGGTCGCGGGGATCCCCAAGACGGTCATCGTCAACTCCGACGAGATCCGCGACTCCCTGAGCGAGCCGACGAACGCCATCGTCGACACGGTGCTGATCGCCCTGGAGCGCACGCCGCCGGAGCTCGCGGCCGACATCGTCGACAAGGGCATCGTGCTCACCGGGGGCGGCTCGCTCCTCAAGAACCTCGACGTGCTCCTCCGCGAGGAGACGGGGCTGCCGGTCATGGTGTGCGACGACCCGATCAGCGCCGTGGTGCTCGGCAGCGGCAAGGCGCTGGACCACCTCGAGCTCCTGAAAGAGGTCACGATCAGCTGAGCGCTCGTGTCGTCCCCCGCTCGTGAGCTGGCCGGCGGGGCTCCTCGGCGGCGCGTGGCAACAGGACAGGGGTCCGCGGCCGCCGCATCAAGCTTGACAGGGGTGGCCTCGCGGCGCGCCTCGTACTACCTGGTCCGGGAGCCACCGTGAACCTGAAACGCTACCGCGACTTCGTGATCGTGCTGCTGGCGCTCGCGGTGCCGTTCTGGTTCCTGCGCGCCAGCATGCGCGACCCCAAGCAGAACACGGGGGCCGACCGGGTGATCATCGGCCTCGCGGCGCCGATCCAGTACGCGGCCGCGACGCTTGCGCGCGGCCTCTCGAACCTCTGGGGCGATTACATCTACCTGGTCGACGTCAAGGAGGACAACGCCAAGCAGGCCTCCCAGATCGCGCGCCTCAGGGAGCGGGTGAGGAAGCTGGAGGCGCTCGAGGAGGAGAACCGGCGCCTGCGCAGGCTGCTCGACCTGCGCCAGAGCCTCCGCACTGACGTCGTGAGCGCGCAGGTCATCGGCAAGAGCACCAACGACTTCTTCCGCGTCGTGCGCGTCACCCTCGATCGCGAGGCGCGGGACATCGGCCCCAACCTGCCGGTCCTCTCCGCGGACGGCGTCGTCGGCACGACGCTGAAGAGCGCGGGGGACACGGTCGACGTGCGGCTCGTCGTCGACGCGGGCAGCGGCGTCGACGTGGTCGTCGAGCGCACGGGCGCGCGCGGCTTCGTGCGCGGCACGGGCGACGAGGGCAAGTACTCCTGCAGCGTGGAGTACGTGCAGCGCACCGACGAGATCGAGGTCGGCGACCTCCTCGTCACGAGCGGCGTCGGCCGGCGCTTCCCGAAGGGGATCCCGGTCGGGACCGTGACGCAGGTCATCCGCCGCGACTTCGGCATCTACCAGCAGGTGTACGTCGCGCCGTCCGTGGACTTCTCCCGGCTCGAGGAGGTCCTCATCGTGATGACGGCGACGCCGGAGGAGGCGCCACCGCCGGCGCAGCGGAGGTGACGGGATGAGGAACTCCGCGTTCCTGGCGATGGGCGCCGGCCTCTTGATCCTGCAGTCGAACCTGTTCCGGATCATCGGCAAGCTGAACATCCCGGGCTCGACGCCGAGCCTGCTCCTGCCGCTGGTCGTGTTCATGGGGGTGCACGAGTACTCGATCGCCCGCGGGGCCGCGCTCTCGTTCCTGCTCGGCTACCTGCTCGATCTCTTCGCCGGCGCGCCCGTCGGCCTGTTCACCTTCATCACCGTCGCGACCTTCGTCGTGTCGAGGGCGGCCGGCGTGCGGCTCGCCGCGCAGACGCTCCTCACGAAGATCGCGCTGGCCTTTGTCTTCGGCCTCGTCGAGGGGGTGCTCATCGTGATCCTCACCGCCATCTTCGGGGGCGACGCGGCGCGCCCGCGCGCGCTCGCCTTGCTCGTGGCGCCGCACGCGGTCTCGACGGCGCTCTTCGCGCCGCTCGTCTTCCGGCTGGCCGAGCGCGTGCACCAGGCGACGATCAACATCCCGCGGCCCGGGGAGAGCCCGCGATGAGCCTCCTCGTCCAGCGCTCCGACGTGAGCGAGTTCCGCCGGCGCTTCCGGTGGATCGCGCTCGGCATGCTCCTCGTCTTCGTCGCGCTCATCGGGCGCCTGTTCTACCTCCAGGTCCTCGAGGCCGACGAGAACAAGGCCATCGCCCGGGAGAACATCGTGCGGCGGGTGACGCTCGCGACCACGCGCGGCATCATCCGGGACCGCAACGGCAAGGTGCTGGCCGCGAGCCGGCCGTCGTACAACGTGTACGTCGTCCCGCGGCGCCTCGACATGGAGACGACCTGGCCGAAGCTCATGGAGTACCTCGGCGTCGGGATCGAGGAGCGCGCCCGGCTGGAGGCGCACATCACCGCGATCCGCGCCGACGACGGCCCGCGCAAGAACCAGCAGATCCTGCTGAAGGAAGACATCTCGCGCGACGTCGTGGCGACCCTGGCCACGCACGACGCCGAGCTGCCGGGGGTCGAGGTGGTGCCGGTCCCGGTGCGCTACTACCCCTACGCCGAGGTCGGCTCGCACGTCATCGGCTACATGGCCGAGGTGGACGCCGAGCGGCTCGCGTCGCTCCGGAGCGTCGGCTACATCGAGGGCGACCGCATCGGCGTCACCGGGATCGAGCGCGCCTGGGAGAGCTACCTCCGCGGCACGCGCGGGTGGGAGAAGGTGCTCGTCGACGCCCGGGGACGGCGCCGGAGCGGCCAGGAGCACATCATCGAGGAGCCGCGGCGCGTCGACCCGATCCCCGGGCGCGACCTCCGGCTGACGCTCGACGCCGACATCCAGAAGGCGATCGACAAGGCGATGCGCGGCGAGCTCGCCGGCGGCGTGGCGGTCATCGACGTGCGCACCGGGAGGATCCTCGGGCTCTACTCGAAGCCCGGCTACGACCCCAACGCCCTCTCGGGCGGCTCGGGCAAGCAGGTCATCCGCGACGCCTTCCGGCGGCTCTACTCCGATCCCCTCAAGCCCGCGCTCGACAAGACGCTCTCCGGGGCGTACCCGCCGGGCTCGACGTTCAAGCCGTTCACCGCGCTGGCGGCGCTCGAGAAGGGGCTCATCGACGCCCGCCAGTCCACGCGGTGCCGGGGCGCCCTGACGTTCGGCAAGCGCACCTTCCGGTGCACCCACGTCCACGGGGCGGTCGCGCTGCAGAAGGCGATCGCCGAGTCGTGCAACGTCTACTTCTACAAGCTCGCGGCCGAGTACGGCGTCGGCATGGACGTCATCGCCGACATGGGCCAGCGCTACGGGCTCGGCGCGCGGACGGGGCTCGGCATCAACGCCGAGGCGGCCGGCAGGATGCCGACCAAGGCGTGGATGACGCTCCGGAACAAGGGCCAGTACCGCCTCGGGTTCGGCCTCAACGCGGCGATCGGCCAGGGCGCCACGACGGTCACCGTGCTCCAGCTCGCGCTCGCCTACGCGGCGCTCGCGAACGGGGGCACGCTGTACCAGCCCCAGATCGTGCGGGCCGTCGAGACGAGCGCCGGCACGGTCGTCCAGGAGTTCACGCCGCGCGTGCGCCGCCAGATCGACATCCGCCCCGAGAACCTCAGCCTCGTGCACAGGGCGATGGTCGCCGGCGTGAACGAGGCGGGCGGCACCGCGTTCAAGGCGCGCGTCGCCGGCGTCGAGATGGCGGGCAAGACCGGGACGGCGCAGGTCTCGCACCGGCTCACCCGCGGCGTCGAGGCCGAGCGGGTCTGGTATTTCAACCGCGAGCACGCCTGGTTCGCCGGCTATGCGCCGACGCGCTCGCCCGAGGTCGCCGTGGTCGTGCTCGTCGAGCACGGCGGCGCCGGCGGCAAGCACGCGGCGCCGGTGGCCTTCGAGGTGGTCCGCGCCTACCAGGAGCTCGAGAAGGAGCGGCGCGCCGGCTCGAACGAGCGATCGCGCGCGGGCATCAAGGGCGCGGGCCGCGCGTCCGCCACGACGGGGCGTACTCCATGATCCGGGGCGATTCTCTCTCGCGCGATCGCGATCATTTCGACTGGCCGCTCTTCATCGCCGCGGTCGCCGTCGCCGTGCTCGGCGTCGTCAACCTCTACAGCGCGACGAGCGTCTACTCCGGGTCGCGCGCGGAGCTCTACATCAGCCAGCTCTACTGGCTGTTCATGGGCGGCATCCTGGGCGGGATGCTGGTCGCGATCGACTACCGGCACCTGGAGCGCCTCGGCTACGTGCTCTACACGTTCGGCGTCTTCTCGCTGGCGGTCGTCTTCGTGCTCGCGCGCGACGTGCGCGGCTCCGCGCGGTGGATCGAGTTCGGCGCGTTCCGCTTCCAGCCCAGCGAGTTCATGAAGATCTTCCTGGTCATCGCGCTGGCGAAGTACCTGCACGACGACCCGCGCAACGAGGGGCGCACGCTCCGCGATCTGGCCATCCCCGCGGCGCTGACCGCGGTGCCCGCGCTCCTCGTGCTGAAGCAGCCCGATCTCGGGACGGCGACGATCATCACGCTCGTCTTCCTGACGATCGCGGCGCTCACGCGCGTGCGGTGGCGGAGCGCCGCGCTGTTCATCGTGTCGGTCGTCGTGTCGGTGCCGATCCTCTGGAGGTACGTCCTGCTCGACTACCAGCGCGCCCGCGTCGAGGTGTTCCTCCACCCCGAGGAGGACATCCTGCATCGCGGCTGGCACGCTCACCACTCGCGCGTGGCGATCGGCAACGGCGGCCTGTTCGGCAACGGCTACCTCGAGGGGACCCAGAACCAGTTCCTGTTCTTGCCGGACCAGTTCACCGACTTCCCGTTCCCGGTCTTCGCCGAGGAGTGGGGGTTCGTCGGGAGCGTGGTGCTCGTGTGCCTGTACGCGTTCCTGGCCCTGTGGGGGGTCCGCATCGCGTCGCAGGCCAAGGATCGCTTCGGCGCGGTGCTCGGCGTCGGCTGCGCGGCCATCATCTTCTGGCACGCGGTCATCAACCTCGGCATGACGTCGGGCGTGCTGCCCGTCGTCGGCGTCACGCTGCCCCTGTTCTCCTACGGCGGCTCGAGCGTCACCACGGTGATGGTCGCGATCTCGCTGCTCATGAGCGTGTCGATGCGCCGCTACTCCGGCGTCGCCTCGCTCGATCGCCTGTGACGAGCGCGCCGTCCGCGCGCCGTGCAGCTCAGAGCGCCATCTCGGCGAGGCGCGCGTCGATCGCGAAGGCGAACGCCCTGAGCGTGTCGCGCTCCGTGACCTCGCCCCCCTCGCGCGCCCTCCGGACCACGGCGCGAAACCCGAGGTAGCGGCGCCCGTCCAGGCCGAGCAGCGCCGGCACCGTCAGCGGATCGCGCGACGCTCCAGTCGCGCCCGCGAGATCCGCCGCCTTCGCGAGGATCCCTGTGACGAGCGCGTCGCAGCGCTCGAGCGCCACGGCGTACCGCTCCGCCGCGATCGCCGCCTCGATCTCCGCGACGGCCTCGCGCTCGGCGGTCGGCCACAGCGCCACGAACGAGAGGCCCGGCTGGGCGAGGTGCCTCGTCGCCGCGGACGGGTCGTCCGCGCGCGCGGTGGCCGGGGCCTCCGCGGGCGCGTTCCCTCGGCGGGCGGCGAGCCGCTGCGGCGGCGCCTCGCGGCTCTCCGGGGCCGTGGCGGCCGCGCTCGCCGGCGCGGCCGCCGCGGGGCCCGGCGGCGCTGACGCGCCGGGCGCGTCCCCTCCCTCGACGAGCGGTCCCTCGCTCGGATCGCCGAGCGTCGAGTTCGGCGGCATGGTGGGCCACGGCTTGCTGGGCGGGGCGAGCCGCGAGATCACCGCGTCGAGCGGCGCCGACGGCGGCGGCGAGGCGTCGCGGAGGGCGGTGACGAGCCCACCCTCGATGGCGTCGAAGCCGCCGAGCCCGCCGCCCCTCGCCGCGTCGGGGAGCCGGCTCTCGAAGGCGCGCAGGACGAGGGCGCTTATCTCCTCGAGCCCCTCGTAAATGCCGAGCCCGGTCCTCGCCGAGGTGGCCACCGAGAAGGCGCGCGACGGGTTCAGCATCGCGTCGAGCTCCTCGAGCGGGAGGAGATCGGGCAGATCCCGCTTGTTGTGCTGGAAAATGAGGGGGACCTGCTGGAGCTGCCGCCCCTGCTCCGCGAGGTTGTCGCGCAGGTTTTCGAGGCTTTCCACGTTGGCGTCCGCGCGGACGGCCTGCGAGTCGCTGACGAACACGATCCCGTCGGCGCCCGTGAGCACCAGCTTGCGGGTCGCGTTGAAGTAGACCTGCCCCGGCACCGTGAAGAGCTGAAGCCGCACGTTCATCCCCCGCATCTGCGGGAGCCGGACCGGCAGGAAATCGAAGTAGAGCGTCCGGTCGACCGGGGTCGCGAGGGAGACCAGCTTGCCGCGGTGCTCCGGCTTCGCCGTGGCGTGCAGGTACTCGAGCGTGGTCGTCTTGCCGCCCAGACCGGGCCCGTAATAGACGATCTTGAAGACGAGCTCGCGCGACAGTGGGTTCACCGACGCCATGGGCGTGGGGACGATACACGAAAAGGGGTCGGGGGGCGCCGGCGTGCGCGGCTGGAGGGCTCGAGCCCGCGCTCCGGAGGGCGCGCGCCGCCCGTCAGCGGCTGCCGACGAGCGGCTCGAGCTTGCCTTTCTGGCCCATGAGGACGATGAGCGCGACCGTGCCCCGCTGGGCCTGGAAGTAGTCGAGCCGCAGCCGGTGCATGCCCTCGGACAGCCGGGCCTCTCCGTCCGCGCTCTTCGCGGTGTGGACGCCGTCGTTCGTGACCACGCGCTTGTCGTCGATGTAGAGGATCGCCCCGTCGTCCGAGGTGAGCCGGAACTGGAACACGCCCTCGCTCGGCACCTTGAACTCGCCCTCGAAGCGGATCGCGAACCAGTCGTTCTGCATCAGCGCGCCCGGGAAGCCGCCCGAGAACTCCTGCGGCTTGACCTCGAACTTGTCCGTGTACAGCGCCGCGAACGGCACCAGGCCGTCGAAGCTCGGCAGCTTCTTGCTGCCCTCGGGGATCACGTACGCGAGCCCCCGGAAGGCGCCGCCCTTGCCGTTGCCGAACGCGTTCGGGGCGGTGATGCGCGGCGCGTTGCTCGCGGGCAGGCGCCACTTCGGGGGCTTGCGGGTCACAGGCTTCTCGTCGGGCTTCGCCGGCTTGCGCGTCGGGGAGGCGGTCTTCGCCGGGGGAGGTGGGGGCGGCGGCGCGGCCTCCTGGGGGGTGCTACCGCTCTGGATGGTGACGCGGCAGCCGCTGAGGAGCGACGCGGCGAGCACGCACGAGGCGAGGTGCGATGTGGTTCGGACCATGACGTCTCCTGAGAGGGAACGGACGGCGGGCCCGCCCCCCACGTGAAAGCGAGGTTGGCGCTCTTAGACGTGCCGCCGGGGCGCGGCAATCAAGGTCGCGTCACGGGCCTGCCGGGACCAGCGCTCCTTCCGGCCCCGGCCGGAGCGCCCCGGCGTCCGGGTGTGAGAGCGCCTCCAGGCGCTCCTCGCGGGCCGGCGCGTGCAGCCGCGAGCGCCCCTCGAGCGACTCGGCCGCGCGCCAGAGCGGCGAGCGCTGCGCGAGGACGAGCGCGGCGACGCAGGCGAGGACGCCGGCGAGCGCGCCGGCGTTCGCCACCCCCTCGTACCGGTGGGACCGGCCCGCGTAGAGCACCCCGAACAGCACACCGCTGAGCAGGCCCCCGATGTGCGCGGCGTTGTTGATGCGGAAGCCCGCGTTCGACGCGTTCACGACGAAGCCGAACAGGACGATGTAGAAGGCCGCCTGGAGCGCGAGGTCCTTCCAGCGCGGATCGCGGCGGCGGAGCAGCCAGCCGAGCAGGAGGCCCATCACGCCGAACACCGCGCCGCTCGCGCCCGCGGTGCACACGACCTCGGGCTGCACGAGGACGTTCCACGCGGCGCTCGTGGCGAAGCCGACCAGGCCCGTGATGACGTAGGCGATCGCGAACCGCGCCGAGCCGACGGCGGGCTCGGCGGCGCGGGCGAGCAGGCCGAGCGTCATCATGTTCATGCCGAAGTGGAGCACGCCCATGTGGACGAAGACCGCGGAGAGCAGGCGGAAGAGCTCGAACGGCTCGCCGGGCAGCAGGAGCAGCGCGCCGAAGCGGAGGTAGTTCGACATGCCCCACGGCGAGAACGGGCCGACGTCGGCGGCGTGGGCGGCCAGGATCTGCCCCACGAACACGAACGACGTGAGCCCGCCCAGGATCTTGGTCGCCAGCAGGCTCCGCCCGTCGAGGCCCGCCCTCGGGCGCTCGGCGGGGAGCGCCGCCCGCGCGAGCAGCAAGCCGCAGCGGATGCAGCGGTTGAAATCGGTGCTGTTGAGGGCGCCGCAGCGCGCGCAGTGCAGCGCGCGCCCCCGCTCGCCGGCCGGCCTCGCCATCACTGGGCGGCCCCGTGGCGCTGCCCGGCGCCGAGGGGTGCGCGGGACCTGAACGTTGTATCGCGGGTCACGGAGGGCTCCTTTCGAGGCGGACGCACGCCGTCGAGGCCAGCACAATGTGGCGGCTTTTCGCTGTAAGGTCCACGGCTTTGGCCCGTTGTCGAGGTGTGGATGCGGCAGCCCTCCCGCGCTCGGCCCTCTCTACCGCGTGGCGCCCTCCGCCGCCGCGCGCGAGCCCGTCGCCGCGGTCCCCTGGGTGTGTCACAGGCGGCGCGCCCCGTCCCGCCGCGGGCGCAGGGAGGACAGCGGTGCGATTCCTCCGACGTCCGGGTATCGTCGCCCGGGTGACGGCGGTGGCAGCGGCGAGGCCCGACCTGGAGGCGGAGCGTCTGCAGTGCGAGCGCGCGGCGCAGGGGGACCGCCTCGCGCTGGGGCAGCTGCTCCGCAAGTACGGGCCCTCGCTGTACCGGTCGGTGCTGCTGCCCCGCCTCGGCTCCGAGGCGATCGCGCAGGACGCGCTGGCCGAGACGTACGCGCGCGTGATCGAGCGGTTCTCCCAGTTCCAGTGGCAGAGCTGCGGCATCTATCCGTGGCTCCGGGTGATCGCGCTGCGCATCGCGCTCGACATGCTCCGCGCGCGCCGCCGCGAGGCGCTCTTCGAGCCCGCGGATCTGCAGCGCGAGATCGACGCCGCGGAGACGGACCTCACCGCGCACGGGGAGGTCGCGCTCTGCGAGAAGCGCGATCTGGCGGACGCGAGGGCGCGCGTCGAGGACGCGCTCGGGCGGCTCAACCCGCGCTACGCGGAGGCGATCCGGCTCCGGGTCCTCGAGGAGCGGCCCCGCGACGAGGTGGCCAGCGCGCTCGGGGTCAGCGTGGCGACGTTCGATGTCGTCCTGCACCGCGCCATGACCGCGCTGAAGAAGGCGCTCGCCGCGGGGGCCGCCGCGCCGCGGGTGGAGCCCAGGGGATGGGCGCGATGAAGCCGCGGCTCCCGGGCCAGCGCACCTCGCCGGCCGGAGACGAGGCGCCGCCGCGCCGCAGCGGACCGGATCGCGGCCCGCGGCTCGTGCCCGTCGCGCCCGTCGCGCCCGAGGTGGAGCCCGACGCGCCGGCGTCTGATGACGAGCTCCGCGCCGCGCGCGCGCTCGCCGAGGCGCTCGAGCGGGGCGAGGTCCCGCTCGCGGCCGCGCTCAGGGCGGCGGCCCGGCCTTCCGGGCTCGACCTGGCGGATCACGAGGCGCTGCTCGCGCGCGCGCTCGGCGACGAGGAGGCGCCGCCGACGAAGGCCGAGCAGCGCGCCGCCGAGCGCCTGCGGGAGGCGCTCGAGGGCCGGGCCGCGGAGCAGGGCGAGCCGGCGCGGGAGGGGGGCGCGGGCGGCGAGGGGGCGCTCGGCCAGCGCGAGGAGCTCGCCGATCTCGCGATCGCGCTCCGGGCCGCGTGGCGCCCCCGGCCGCTCGCGGAGCTCCGGGGCCGCGCGCTCGTCGAGCAGGCCCTCCGCGCCTCGTCCGGCCAGCGCGGCCGGCGCACCGCGCCGGTCACCATGGCGGCGCTCTCGGCGCTCGCCGCGGTCGCCGCGGTCGCCGCGGGCGTGGCGTTGCTCGTGGGCGAGGTGAGGGAAGAGCTCCCCTCCGCCGCGCGCGCGCCGGCGGCGCCCGCCGCGGAGGGCGCGCCGCTCCCCTCGCCGATCGCGGCGCGCTCGACCGCGGCGCTCTTCGATCCGGCCGCGCCGTTCCCCAGGGAGGGCGGTCAGACGGCGCGCATCGATCGCATCGCCGCCGCGCGCGCGGCCGACCTGCGTCAGAACCGCTACGCGGCGTGGGGGGTGCGCTGATGCGGAGCGCGCGCCTCGCCGCCGCGTGCCTCGCGCTCGTCGCGGCGGCGCACCTCGGTTGCGCCCGGGGCGATGAGCAGGGGCGCGGCGCCGGGGCCCCGGGGGATCTGGCGTGCGCCTGCGCTCCGGCGCCGGTCGTCGATCCGACGCTACTCGCGTTTCTCTCGAGGGCGCGCGCCGCGCACCACGCCGCCGACCTGGCGATCGGCGCGGGCGATCGCGCCGCAGCCGTCCGCGCGCTCGAGGGGATCATCACCGCGCCGAGGCCGCCGGGAGAGCCGCCGGAGGTCGCCGAGGTGACAGCGGACACCCACGCCCGGCTGGCGGAGCTCCGGAGCGAGGGCGGCGAGTTCGACGCCGCGGGCCGCGATATCGAGGCGGGCCTCAGGCTGGCGCCTGCGCCCTCTCATTACCAGGGGCACCTCTACGAGGTGGCGGGGGTCGTGGAGGAGCGCCGCGCGAAGGCGCTCGAAGCGCGGGGGGACCGCGAGGCCGCGGCGCGCGCCCGGAGGCGCGCGGTCGACCTGCTGGAGCGCGCGATCGCGATCCAGGATCAGGTGATCACCGAGGCCCTGAGGGGCGCCCGGCAAGGGCCGCGCTGATGCGGGCGCCCGCCGCTGGTCTGCAATTGCGACCGGCGCGCGTTCCTCGCTAGACTCGCCGGGAGGGGGCCGCTGCCCGACCCGATGACGCTCCGTGTCCCAAGGCCGAAACCCGGGTACGATCTCCGGTCGCTCCCGCTGAAACCCGCCGAGGCGTTCCTCCTCTCCCGGATCGATGGCGTCCTGACGGAGCGGGAGCTGTCCCTGGTCACCGGCATGTCGCACAGCGACACCGTCGAGGTGCTGCGCAAGCTGCACGGCTTCGGCGCGATCATCCTGGACGGAGAGCCCTCGGGCCCGCCCCCGCCGCGGGGCGCGGCCGACGCGGCTCGGCGTGGGGCCGCGCCGGAGGTGGAGAGGCCGCTGCCGCCCGGCGGCGAGCCCGTCCCGCTCGGCCGGGGCGCGCTGCAGCCGGTCGACTCCCCCCCGCTCTACGACCCCGCCGAGCTCGACGAGCCGGTCGAGCTCGCCCCGGACCGCAAGCGGCGGATCCTCGATCTCTATTACCGGCTCGAGGATCTCACCTACTACGAGCTGCTCGGCGTCTCGGACCAGGCGGACAAGAAGCAGATCAAGAGCGCCTACTACCAGCTCGCGCCGGAGTTTCACCCGGACAGCTACTTTCGCAAGCAGCTCGGCTCGTACAAGCAGAAGATCGAGGCCGTCTTCACGCGCATCACGCTGGCGCACGACACGCTGACGTCGAGGCAGCGCCGCGCCGAGTACGACGCGTACCTCGAGCAGACCCACAAGAACCGGGCGATGGCGGCGCTGATCGAGCAGACGCCCCGGGACATCGTCACGGTCTCCTCGGCGGTCGACGCCTCGGTGCGCGCCGCCGTCGCCGAGCCGCGCGACGCGGTCGCGTCGCCTGGACGCTACTCCTCGGAGCGCCCGCCGCTCGAGGCGCGGGAGCGCGCGCCCACGCCCGCGGAGCAGGCCGCGGCCTCCTCCCGGGGAGCTGCGGCGGCGCCGCGTTCGTCCCACGAAGACGGCGCGCTCGGCCACCGTTCGTCCCACGAAGACGGCGCGCTCGGCCACCGTTCGTCCCACGAAGACGGCGCGCTCGGTCACGGGGGAGCGCCGCAGCCCTCGCCGGCGTGGTCCGCGGGCGCGGGCGGTCCCGTCGCCCCCGCGGCCAGCGCCAAGGATCGGCGAGAGACGCTCGCGCGCAAGCTCACCGCGGGCCTCAGGCGTCCGCCGACGAGCGCGTCTCCGGCGGCCCCCCCGACGGCGCCCGCCGGCGCGGCCGCGGTGGCCGCGCCGAGGGCTCCGTCCGGCGTCCGCTCGCCGGACGCGACGAGGGCGGTCGAGGTGCTGAAGGCGCGGTACGACTCGGCGCGCGGCGAGGCCGTCCGGGGGCAGATCGCGCGGTACTCCGAGGCGGGCCGGATCGCGCTCCAGCGGAAGGACTACGCGAGCGCGGCCAACGCCTACCGGATCGCCGCGTCGCTCGCCCCGGAGGACGCCGAGATCCAGAAGGCGTCGGCCGAGGTGCAGCGCCTCGCGGCGGCGGCGCTGGCGGACGGTTACCTCAAGCAGGCCGACTACGAGGCGCAGAACGGGCGCTGGGTCGAGGCGGCGCTGAGCTATGCGAAGGTGTGCAGCGGCCGGCCCGACGACGCGGCCGCGCACGAGCGGGTCGCGCACGCGACGCTGCAAGCCAGGGAGAACACGCGGCGGGCGGTCGAGTTCGCGCGGCGGGCGGTCGAGCTCGCGCCCACGTCGGTGGAGTACCGGCTCACGCTCGCGCGCGCGTACGCCGCGGCGGGGCTCGAGAAGAGCGCGGCGGGCGAGTTCGACCGCGCCGCTGAGCTCGCGGGGAACGACGGCAGGCTGCGCGCCCTCGTCGCGCAGGCGCGCGAGCAGGCCAAAAAAATGGGGAAGCAAGTCTAGCGCCGCGGCCGGGCCTCGGCCCCCGCCGGGCGGGGCGCGGCCCCTTCGCAGGGGCCGCGCACGATTGGTCCGCTCGGCTCCGCGAAACGGTCTAGCATCGTGATCTCAGCGGCCGTTTGGGCCAGAGACAAGAAGAGGAGCAGCGGCATCGATGGAGCGTGTCATCGGCATTGACCTTGGCACCACGAACTCGTGTGTTGCCATCGTCGAGGAGGGCGTCCCGACCGTCATCCCGAATCGCGGTGGCTACAAGACGACGCCGTCCATGGTCGCGATCACGGAAGCCGGCAAGCGGCTCTGTGGGCACATCGCGAAGCGGCAGGCGATCACCAACGCCGAGAACACGGTCTACGCCGCGAAGCGGCTGATCGGCCGGAAGTGGTCGTCTCCGCAGGTGAAGAACGCGATCCTGACCGCCTCGTACAAGATCGTCGAGGGGCCGCACGGCGACGTCCGCATCCAGCTGCGCGACAGGACGTACTCGGTCCCCGAGATCAGCGCGATGGTCCTCCAGGAGATGAAGCTCTTCGCCGAGGACTACCTCAACGAGCCGATCTCGAAGGCGGTGATCACCGTCCCCGCCTACTTCAACGACAACCAGCGGCAGGCGACGAAGGACGCGGGCCAGATCGCGGGGCTCGACGTCATCCGCATCGTCAACGAGCCGACGGCGGCGGCGCTCGCGTACGGGTTCGGCAAGAACTTCGAGAAGACGATCGCCGTGTTCGACCTCGGCGGCGGCACGTTCGACATCTCGGTGCTCGAGATCGGCGCGGGCGGCGTCTTCAAGGTCATCGCCACCGCGGGCGACACGTTCCTCGGGGGCGAGGACTTCGACGCGCGGGTCATCGACTGGCTGGTGCAGGGGTTCAAGGAGCAGCACGACGTCGACCTGCGGCAGGACAGGATGGCGCTCCAGCGCCTGAAGGACGCGGCGGAGAAGGCGAAGTGCGAGCTGTCCAGCGTGCTCGAGACCGAGATCAACCTGCCGTTCATCATCTCCAGCGCGCGAAACGAGGCGCTCCACCTCCAGCGCACGCTCTCGCGGGAGACGCTGGAGGCCCTGTGCGAGGATCTCGTCGAGCGGTGCATCGAGATCTGCAGCCAGACGCTCGAGGACGCGCGGCTCGATCGCGACGAGATCGAGGACGTCGTGCTCGTCGGCGGCATGACGCGCATGCCGCGCGTGCAGGAGGCCGTGCGCGACTTCTTCGAACGCGAGCCGTGCAAGGGGGTGCACCCCGACGAGGTGGTCGCGCTCGGCGCGGCGGTGCAGGGCGCCGCGCTCGTTGACGAGACCAAGCAGATGATCCTGCTCGACGTCACGCCGCACGCGCTCGGCATCATGACCTTCGGCTCCATCTTCGAGGAGCTCATCCCGCAGAACACCACCGTGCCCACGAGCCGGTCGAAGATCTTCACCACCAGCCGCGACAACCAGACGGCGGTGAAGATCCTGGTCATGCAGGGCGAGCACCAGCGGGCGACCGACAACGAGCTGCTCGGCGAGTTCATCCTCACGGGCCTGCGCCGCGCCCCGAAGGGGCAGGTCGAGATCGAGGTCACGTTCGAGATCAACAGCGACGGCATCGTCTCGGTGAGCGCCAAGGATCTGGAGACGGGCCAGCTGCAGTCGATTCAGGTCACCGCGTCGAGCGGCCTCACGAAGGAGGAGGTCGGCGAGATGATGGAGGCGGCGAAGGAGTACCTCGTCGATCGCCGCGCGAGCGACCTCTTCGAGGGCGTCCGGCAGGAGGCCGAGAAGCTCATCGCCGAGATCGAGCGCATGTTCCCGCAGGTCGAGCAGATCGTGGCGTCCAGCGATTTCGGCCGCGACGCCATCGGCAAGGCCCGGGGCATCGTGGACCGCTCCCGTCAGGCCATCGGGCGCCGCGACGCGGCGGCGGTCAAGGAGCAGATGGAGGCGCTCGCGCGCACCCACCGGATGTTCAAGGGTGTCGTAGCCAGGCCGCAGGGGTGAAGGGTGGCCGCGAGGAGGGAAGACGATGCGGTCGGTGCCGCCTGACTCCAAGTCCCTGGACGCCTCCTGGGGGAGCGAGGAAGCGGATCTCGACGCGACCCAGCCGGTCGATGCGCAGGAGCTCCTCGCGCGCGCGGGGCTCCTGCGCGAGGAGCAGGGCGCGGCGGTGGACACCCCGTCTTTAAGCATCCCCCCTCCGCCGGACTCCGAGGGCAAGATCACCCTTCCGCCGCCGATCCCCGTCAGCGACTACGTGGCAAAGATGATGACCCGTCGCTCCCACTCGAGCTCCGAGATCGCCGCCCAGCGGCGCCCCCCCGAGGCGCCTCCGGAGGGGTACCCGCCCGCGCCGACGCGCCGGACCATCCCGTGGGAGCCGCCGCCTGCCGGCGGCTCCAGGCACGGCGCCTCCCCCCGGGAGACCGCGCGGCTCGGCCTCGAGTGCGACGAGCCGGGCGTCCCGTCGCGGCCCGGCGAGCGCATGGGCCTCGGAGCGCTCCTCGATCCCGAGCTCGATCTCGGGACCGAGCTCGACGAGGATCTCCTGCGCGCGCCGAGCCAGCCGTACCCACGCGGCTTCGGCGAGATCGACGTCTTCGGCAGCGCCGAGCTGGACGCGCCGGGCGCGAGCGCCCCCGCGAGCGCGCGGGGGCGCTCGCCCGGTCCGGACGCCGGCGAGCGGCTGGGCATCGATTTCCGCCTCGATCTCGGGCTCGGCCACGAGGAGCCCGCCTTCCCCATGGAAGAGCAGCCGATCACGCCGCCGCCCGGCACGCTCCGGTACGGCCTGATCGTCGAGGAGGACGAGCCCGCCTTCCGCGGCGGGACGGGCGCCCTCGCCGGCTCCACCTCGTACAGGGTCTCGGCCGGCTCGCAGGGCGCCGAGCGCGCCCCCCGGCCGTCCGGCTCGGAGCGCGCGCCCCGGCCGTCCGACTCGGAGCGCGCCCCCGCGTCCGCCGCGAGGGCCGGCGGGGGAATCCATTCCCGCGCGACCGAGCCCCAGATGAGCATCCAGGGGCCGCGGGAGCAGATGCAGCACCGCTTCGATCTGGGCGACTTCGGCGGAGCGCTCGTCATCGCGGAGGGCCTGCTCGAGGAGAACCCGAAGGACTGGATGGCGCGGCAGTACGCGGACAGCTGCGTCGAGATGCTGCGCCAGATGTACCAGGCGCGCCTCGGCGACGGCTCGCGCGTGCTCCGCCTCGCGGTGCCCCCGGACCAGATCCGCTCGCTGAGCCTCGATCACCGGGCGGGCTTTTTGCTCTCGTGCATCGACGGCTCCAGCTCGATCGACGAGATCCTCGACGTATCCGGCATGCAGACGCTCGAGGCCCTGCGGATCCTGTACGAGCTCGTGCAGGAAGGGATCGTCTGCGGCGTCTAGATCGTCTGCGGCGTCCAGAGGACCGCGGCGCGCCTTCCCGCGGCGGCTCTGCCTCGCTAGGTTGCACGGGTGCGCACGGCTCTCCAGGCCGCCCTCGGTCTCCTGCTCGCGCTGCTCGCCGGCCACGCGGGGGCGTCCCTCCTCGCGGCGGTCGAGCCCGGCGCGCCCGCCCCGCCGCCCCCCGCCGCCGCGGGCCCAAGCGAGGCGGCGCGCGCCGCGGCGGCGGTCGCGCCGCCTCAGGACGCCGAGCTCGCGGCGCACGCCGACCCGATCGCGAGCTACACGCTGCGGGTGCGCCTCGACCCGGCGCAGCACACGCTGCGCGGCGAGGGGACGCTGGTCTGGCGGAACGCGTCGCGCGCGCCGCAGCGCGAGCTCTTCGTCCACCTCTACCTGAACGGCTTCAAGAACGAGCGCACCGCCTTCCTCCGCGCGTCGATCGCGGGGTTTCGCGGCGGCGAGATCCTCTCCGATTTCGGGCACATCCAGGTGACGCGCTTCGCCGTGCGCGAGATGGGGGGCGAGGACGTGTGGCCCGGGGGGAGGCCGACGACGCCCGGCGATCCCGACGACGAGACCGACATCCGCGTGGAGCTGCCGCGGCCCGTCGCGCCCGGCGACGCGATCACCATCGACCTCGCGTGGGACGCCGACCTGCCGTCGCTCGCGCTCAGGACGGGCCACCACGGGAGCTTCCACATGGTGGGGCAGTGGTTCCCGAAGGTGGCTCGCCTCGAGCCCGACGGGACCTGGGCGCATTTCCCCTTCCATCGGCTCTCGGAGTTCTACGCCGACTTCGGGGCGTACGACGTGACCGTCGACGCCCCGGAGGGCTTCACGGTCGGGGCCACCGGCCGGCTCGTGGAGGAGGCGCGGCGGGGCGGGCGGGCGGTCCGCCGGTTCGTGCAGGAGGACGTGCACGACTTCGCGTTCGCCGCGTGGGACCGCTTCCGCGAGCTGCGCGCGACGACCGAGGACGGCGTCGCGATCCGGTGCCTGTTCCCCGAGGGGAGCGAGCGCGAGGCGGCGCTCGAGATCGACGTGGCCCGGCGCGGCCTCGCGCGCTTCGGCGCGGCGTTCGGCCGGTACCCCTACGGCACGCTGACGATCGTGCACCCGCCGGAGGGCGCCGAGGAGGCCGGCGGGATGGAGTACCCGACGCTCATCACGACCGGCGGCAGCTGGCTCTGGCCCGCGCTGGGCGTGCGCTTCGTCGAGGCGGTCACGATGCACGAGCTCGCGCACCAGTGGTTCTATGGCCTGGTCGCCACGAACGAGCACCGCCATCCGTTCCTCGACGAGGGCCTCACCACCTACGCCGAGATCGACGGGATGCGCGCGCTCTACGGCGACGGCTCGGCCGCGCGGCTGCTCGGCCTCGAGATCGATTCCGTCGCGCAGTACCGCCTCGGCGCGATCGCGTCGGGCCACGACGGCGCCGTCGCGCAGCCGGCGTCGGCGTTCGTCGACGGCCAGGACTACGCCGGGCTCGCGTACCTCCGGCCGGCGATGCTCCTCGAGACCCTCGCCGGCGTGTACGGCGAGGATCCCGTGCGCCGGGCCGTCGGCCGCTACGCGCGCGAGAACCGGTTCCGGCACCCCGGCCCCGAGGCGCTCATCGAGGCGGTGCGGCGCGAGGTCGGCGACGACGCGGCCGAGGCGCTCCGCCTCGGCCTCTTCGAGCGCGCGTGGGTCGACTACGCCGTCGCGAGCTTCCACGCGTGGCCCGCGGACGGCGAGGAGGCCGCGCGGGGCGCCGGCGGCGAGGAGGCCGCGGCCTACCGCGGTCAGGCCGTGGTGCGGCGCCGCGGCTCGCTCGCGCTCCCCGTCGACGTCGAGCTGCACAGCGAGGGCGGCGCCGTGCAGCGGGTGCGGTGGCCTGCGCGCGAGAGCGTCGCCAGGATCCCTTACGCCGGCGCGTCGCCGCTCGTCGCCGTGGTGATCGACCCCGAGCGCCGGGTGCCGCTCGACGAGGACCTCACGAACAACGCGCAGCGCAAGGACCGGGATCTGCTCGCGCCCCGCGTGCTCTCGCGGGCGAGCTTCGCCGCCGGGGTCGCGCTCACGCTCCTCGCCCCGTGAGGGAATCGATGGACGAGGGCGCGATCGAACCGAGATCGTCGACCG
Organism: Sorangium sp. So ce1036; assembly: GCF_051369805.1. Classification (NCBI taxonomy): domain Bacteria; kingdom Pseudomonadati; phylum Myxococcota; order Polyangiales; family Polyangiaceae; genus Sorangium; species Sorangium sp. So ce1036. The sequence goes on along the minus strand of NZ_JBBMOX010000001.1, from coordinate 6,954,266 downwards.
GCGCCGGGATCGATCCGGCGCGCGCGCGGCGCCCCGCCGTGCGGGAGCGGCTCGGCGCGGTCGCCCTCTACTTCGGCTACCGCGCCCTCGCCTCGCTCCTGCTCGCGGCCCCGCCGTCCGTCCTCGCGGCCCGGATCGTCGGCGAAGACCCGCGCGGCGACGCGCTCCTCTTCGAGCCTGGCGGGCTGATGCTCCTCGAGGCCGGGCGCGCCGCCGCGATCGCCGCCGCGCCCCTCGCGGCGCAGCTCGGCGTGGGCGCCCTGCTCGTCGCCGCGGTCGGGCTGATCCCGCTCGCGGCGCTCATCGACGCGCTGAGCCGCGCGGCGCCGGCGTCGGTACAGGCCACCTCCGGGCGCGTCGCTCGCGCCCTCGGGCCGCTCGCGCTGCTCTGGGGCGCCGCGCTCGCGGCGGAGGTCGCGGCCGCCGCGCTCGTCCTGCTCCCCGGGATGAAGCTCTGCGCGTCGCTCGCGCTCACGCCGCGCGGCCGCGACCTCGCGGCCCTCGGCGTCGCCGCGGCCGCGCTCGTGCCGGTCGCGGCCCTCGGCGTCCTCCACGATCTCGCGCGGGTTGCGGCCGTGGCCGAGCAGCGCGGCCTCCACGCCGCCGTGACGAGGGGGCTCGCCGCGCTGCTCGCGTCGCCGCTCGCGGCGGCCTGGGCGTACGCCTGGCGGGGCGCCCTCGTGGTCGTCGCGCTCGCCTGCGGGGCGTGGGGAATGCACGTCGCCGGCGTGAGCACGGGCCCGCGCGTCGCCGTCGCGTTCGGCGCAGGGCTCGCGGCGCTCGCCGTGGCGGCGCTCCTGCGCGCCTCATGGCTCGCGGCCGCCGTGCGGCTGCTCGATCGCGTCGCGCCCGCCGAGGACGCAGGCAACGACGGACGGCCCACGGCCGGGGAGGACGCCGCCCGATGACCGGCGGAGCCGCCGCGCGTTGCGACGCCCCCCCCGCACGGCGCGCGATCCCTCTGGACGCTCGAGATCCGGGGCGGACGAAAGAGGCCGCTACAGAATGGCTTGACATGGCTCAGGATCCGCGTAACGTAGCCCGCCCGTGACGAGCTCCGGCGCAGTCGCGGGGCCCGTAGCAAGCCCAGGTAGCTCAGTTGGTAGAGCAGAGGATTGAAAATCCTCGTGTGGGCGGTTCGATTCCGTCCCTGGGCACTATTCTTTCTTTTTTCCTGTCGGTGAGCAGGTGCTCGCGCTCCGTCCTCAGCGCCCCTGCGTGAACCGCTGCCTCTCGCACAACGCCGTTGTTGCCGGTGTTCCCGTGGTCCGGCGAATGCGGGGAAGCTCTGCGTCTTCCAGCAAGGCGGTCTCAACCGTTGTCGCAACGGGTCGAGCGGGCGCAACGGGTCGAGCGGGCGCAACGGGCGCAAGGACGCAGACACCGAGCGGTAGACCGTTCCGGACTGTGTTCGCGGGTTTGGCCACATGGGATGACAGTGGAACTTGGTTCCTGTGCGGTAGCGATCCTGATAAGGTGGCGGGGGGACCACTCGTTGCAACCTGAACACTCCGGAGGCGCCCCCAGGAAACGGCGCTTCCTCATGGAGGCTCCCTCATGACCGATCGTCGTGTCGACTCCTCGCGAAAGAGCTCTCCGGAAACGGCCTCCGCTTCCGACTCGGCGCCGCGGGGCCGGCCGACCGCGCAAGGTCATCAGGCGAGCACGGGGCCACGAAAAAAGAAGATCCTCGTCGTCGACGACTCGATGACTTCGCTGCTGTCGCAGCAGTTGACGCTCGGCGTCGACACCTACGACATCCTCATCGCGCGCAATGGCAAGGAGGCCATCGCGAAGGCGGTGGCGGAGCGCCCCGACCTCATCCTGATGGACGTCGTGATGCCCGCCATGGACGGCTTTCAGGCGTGCCGATGGCTACGCGCGTTCGACGCGACGAAGACCGTGCCGATCATCATGATGACCACGCGGAGCGATCAGACGAGCATCAAGGTCGGTTTTGCCAACGGGTGCACCGACTACCTCGTCAAGCCGTTCGACAGCGACACGCTGCTCAAGAAGGTCCGCACCCATCTCGGGGAATAGGCGCTCTCGACCGCATCGGCGCGCCTCGGGGCGCGCGACGGCGGCGCTCCCCCGCACACGAGGGGCCGTGTCACGCTGGCCGCGGGGGCGCCGCGCGTCATACCGGGCGGCGCGCGTGGCGCCCCGCGCGCCGGGCTGGGCTCAGGGAAAGAGGGCGGCCCAGAGGGTGATGCGGACGTCGAGGCCCGCGCAGCTGCCCAGGTTCTCCAGCGGTCGGCTGCATCCGTCGACGTCGATCGATCTACCGCGGCACTCGAACTCGTCGTCCATGCAGGCGATGGCCTCGTCGAACTGATCCTCGCAGCCCTCCTCGATTGCGGCCCTCTCGGCGTCCTCGAGGTTGTCGATGCAGTCGTCCTCGTCGTCCGGGCTGCAGGCTCCCGTGCAATCGCACTTGTCCTCGCACAACCCGGTGAGCGTGGACCCGCAGCCTGGAAGCATGGCGAGCGCGACGGCGAGCGTGAACGGGTAAGCGAGCTTCAAGGGTGTATCCTCCCAACCTTGTCGCGCAGCGCGCGAGCTACGATGTGTCGACCGTCGTAACGCGTCCGCGAAGGAGGTACAAGCCGCACGTGCGCCGCGCGCCGCGCGAGCCGTCGCCGGTCGAGCGCTGCGCGGCGCTCGCTCGCTCTCGCTCCGGTGCGCTCGGCCGCGCGCTGGCGCGTTCAATTCTGCTCAATTCCGCTCGGTGTCGGCGGCGCGCGCAGGCCAGAGTCGGCGGAAGCCGACGCCGAGGAGCGTTCCGTCGTCGCGCCGGACCAGGCCGCCGAAGCGGCACTTCTCGACCAGCGTGCCCTCCGAGAGATCGCCGCCGTCCTGGAACCGGATGCGCTGGCCCTCGAGGAGGGCGCCGAAGACGCACGCGTCGGTCGCGACCGCGCCGAGCGAGTCCGGCGCAGGGCCGTGCATCGGGGTGATGTCCGCCCGGTGCGCGCGGTGAACCAGGCCTCGACCAGCGCCATGGGAAACATCCGTGTCCTTGGAGGAAATGTGTGCCTCGGAGGTGTCAATCCACACGTCGACCACGTCGCCGCGTCGGAACAGAACCACGCCGGCCAGCGCCTTGCCCGCCGCGGTGGTGAGCGTGACGAACTCGCCGGCGCCCGGCTCGGTCGACGCGCGCCCGCCGAGGCGCTCCCGCACCGCGTCGATGGTGGGCTTCGTCACGGCGCGGGCCGAGGCGGGGGTTCCTTGATCCAGGTTGAGCAGGGGGAGCGAGAGCTTGCGCGCCATCGGACCCAGCCATTCTACGCGAACCGACGTTCGAACGCCTACTGTACCACGGTGAGCCGTTGCATGGGCTGTGCCGTCGCGAGGGGGCCTGTGCCGCAGCTCGCGCGGGCCCGCGCCTACGTCCCGGCGGGACGGCGGTCACGACCAACCGGCCGGCCCGCGCTTGCATCCCGCCGGGACGGCGTTCACGACCATCCCGGCGGGACGGCGGTCACGACAGCGACTGGATGAACCGGTGGACCTCTTCGTTGAACCGGTCCGGCTCTTCGAGGAAAGGGCAGTGGCCGCTCTCCTCGAAGACGAGGAGCCGCGCGTCGGGGAGGCGGCGAGCGAGGTACTCGCCGGCCGCGACCGGGACCAGCTTCTCGTCCCGGCCCACGACCACGAGCGACGGGACGGTGAGCCGGCCGAGGAGCGGGCGATAATCCTGCAGCGTCTGATTGAAGAGGATCGAGCCGGCGATCGACTCCTGCACGCGGGTGATCTCATCGAAGATCCACTGTCGCTCGGCGTCGCCCGGCGGACGCTTGAACATGAGAGAGATGAAGTCGCGCGCGAAGGCGTCGCGATCCGTCTGGAGCCGCGCCATCGCCTCCGCGAGCGCCGGGAGATCGAAGGCGCCGAGCGGCCAGTCAGGCCACCTGAAGTCGGAGGGCGACTGCTCGATGAGCACGGCCGCGGCCAGGCGCCCGTCCCCGAACTGCTTCACGTAATCCCAGATCACCATGCAGCCCATCGACCAGCCGACGAGCACCACCCCCTCGAGCTCGAGCCGCTCGAGGAACACGCGGAGATCGCGGGCATACGTGGCGATGGTGTGACCGGACGGCACCTCGGTCGAGCGGCCGTGCGCCCTCAGGTCGAGCGCGATCGCGCGGTACGAGGCGGAGAGATACGGAAGCTGGCGGCGGAAGAACCGCCCGCTCATCCAGACGCCGTGGAGAAACACGACCGGGCGACCCCGCCCGCGCTCCTCGAAGTAGAGCTCACAACCGCCGAGATCGAAGCGTGCCATCGAGCACCTCCCGGAGGGCCGGTTCCAGGCTTTCCGGGCGCGACGATCCCGGCGAGCGCCGGCGCCACGAGCGCAGCGCTCGCTGCGGCTAGAGGCCGATGGCGCCGCGGTACACCCATCCCGTCTTCCCCCGGAGCTCGATCTTGTACCAATCGTTCTGTCGGCCAACGAGCTTGACGCGGGTTCCACGTACGAGGCGCATCACCACCTTGCCCTCCTTGGGCTCGCCGCGGACGAGCGCGGTATCCCAGCTGACCGCGGCCAGGCCGCTCACCGCGGTCTCGCTCGTGGTGGTGCCGGCCGCCTGCTCCTGCTCGTCCTTGCCTTCCCCGGCCTTCGCGTCGGGCTCGATCTGCGCGCCCGGAGGGTAGAAGGTCGCGGTGTAAACGAGGGAATAACGGTGGTACTTGTGAGGGACGTCCTCGAGGGAGACGTTCGAGAACTCGCGCGCGGCGCACTGGAGAATGCCGCTCACCGCCGAGGCGGGCACGGTCGCCTTCCTTCCCTTGACGACCTGGACCTCTTTCTTCCCGAAGTTGAGCTCGAAGCCGATCGGGAGCTTGCCGTCGAGCCCGAGCGCCGCAGGGCACTTGGCGAGCTCCTTCAGCCGCGGCAGCGCGACCGGATCGAACTGGAGCTCTCCGCAGTCCTCGACCCGCTTGCCCTTCTTGTCCGAGCAGCGCGTGATCCGGCCAGGCCCGACCACGACCTGCTGCGCGTCCTTCGCGGCGGGCTCCGACGGCTTGGCCTCGGGCGCCGCGCTCGCGGGCGCCGCGCTCGCGGGCGGCGCCGCCGTGGCCACGGCGGTGGCCTTCTCCTTGTTATCCCCGGGGACGCTCGGGCCGATGCGCACGCCCGCGAGCCTGGGCCAGGCAATGCCGACGACGAACCCCACGAGCGCGATCACCCCGACCCGCGACCAGACCGGCTGCTCATCGCCGGGGCGGGGGATGTCGACCGTCAGCGGGCGCTGCTTCTTCGCCATGTCCGCCTTCGCCATGTCCACCACGTCGCCTAGCACAGGTGGTCCGTAAGAACGAAATAGTCCGTTCGAACCGGGCCGTTCAGCGGACTGCCCCTTCGCCCCCGAGGCCCGCAGCGTCGAGGAGCGGCCGCACCCGGGACCGGGCGATGGCGTAGATCGCGTCCACGCCGTCACGCCGGGCATAGACGACGTTCGTGCCGCGGAAGGAGTCCCCCGCGCCGATCGCGATCCGGACGGACCCGTTCGCGGGGCGCGGCGGGCTCCCACCCGCGCGCGCCGGCACCGCCCGCGGCCGGGTGAGCTCGACGACGATCTGGAGCCGCGGCGGGCTCAGGCCGTGGTGCCTCTCCGGTCTGCCCAGGGCGACGGCGCCCTCGGCGCGCAGATCGGCGAGGGCATCCCGGACGCTCGCGGCCGTGGCGATGGCGTCCGCCGGGTCGGATGCGCCCGCGACGGTGAAGCCGCGCGCCGAGCTCTCGATCACCACCGGCGCCCCGCGCCCGTCGCCGCGCGAGAGCGTCACCCGCGCGATCTCCTGGGGGGCGATCACGAAGACGTCGCGGCGGAGGAGCAGGCGCCCGGCCGCGGCCTCGAGCGCCGCCGGCGCGACGAACACCGCGGCGCTGTCGCCGGTGCGCGCGAACGAGCCCGCGCCCGCCTTCGCGCCGAGCTGGATCCGGACCGCGCGCGCGGGCGCCTGCTCCTCCGCCGCGCGGCCGGGCCCCGTCGCGGCGGCGAGCTCGGCGTCGATCGTGAGCCGAGGAGCGCCGAGCCCGTAGCTCTGGCCCGCGTCCGCGGCGACCCAGCGCTCGGCCTTGAGGTTGCCCAGCACGTCGGCGAGCTCCTCCGCGAGCCCATCGTCGACCTCGAGCCCCTCGCCGCTCGGCGCGACGAGCTGCCAGGCGCTGTCGCCCGTCCGGCGGAGCCGCTGGACCAGGCCGGCGCGCTCGATCCGCAGCGCGGTCACCCGATCGGGCTCGAAATCGAACACCTCCATCGAGCGCAGCGACACCTCGGACGGCAGGAGCGCCTCCGCGCTCGCGGCCGAGACCTCGGCGATCGCGCCGTCCTCGAGCCGGCGGACGCGCACGACGCCGCCCCGCTCGGCGCCGATCTCGAGCGTCTCGATCCGCTCCCGCGGCGCGCCGTCGCCGGGCCCCTCCGGCGGCGTCGAGAGGACACGGAGGGTGGCCCGGGGCGGGGCGAGGCCGAGCGCGACGAGGTCGCTCGCCGCGGGGAGGAGGCGCGTCGCGCGGACGTCGAGGATCGCCTGGACCAGGGCGCGGCCCGTCTCGGTCGGGACGGGGCGGTCCTCCGGCGCGCGCAGGTGCCACTCGGCGCCGGCGCGCGCGAGCTCGAGCGAGCGCTCGCCGGCCGCGAGCTTCACCTCCGCGACCTCGTCGAGCGGCGCGCCGACGAGGGCCAGGTCGATGAAGCGCGACGCCTCCACGGTGAGCGGCTCGAGCGCGCTCGCGGGCACGCAGGCGGCCGCGCGCGTGGGCTCGCGCCGCACCGCGACGACGTGGTCGGGCTTGCCCGGGCAGGGGCCGCCGAGGTCGATCACGCCGCGCTCCGCCGACGGCTCGCCCGGCAGGAGCGTCAGCGTGACCTGGGGGCCGCCGGCGGCCGCGGCCTGCTGCGCCTCCTCCTCGGTGAGGAACGCCTCGGCCTGCATCCGGCCGAGCGCCGAGAGCACGCGGTCGAGCTCCGGCGCGCTGACCCGGAGGCCGCTGCCCTCGGGCGAGCCGTCGGCGAAGCGGAAGCCGGCGCCGCGGCCGCCGCCCCAGGGGGCGCGCTCGAACCGCCGCGCGCCGCCCTCGCCGTCGAGCCAGAGCCCGGAGAGCTCGGCCGCGGGGTAGGGGACGAAGCTCCGGGAGCGGAAGCGATCGGGCGGCACGTCGAGGGCCGCGGCGAGCTGCTTCGTGACGACGAAGACGCCCCGGCCGGCGACCTCGGCGTAGACCGCGCCGGGCGGGGTCGGCGCGCTGCCGCCGAGCAGCAGCCGCTCGCGGCGCGGGCCCATCGCGAGCGCGATCGAGAGCCGGGGCGAGGCCAGGCCGAGGGCCGCCGGATCGCTCGCCTCCGCGGAGACGCGGCGCTCGGCCGTCGCGAACTCGAGCGTGCCGAGGAGCCGGTCGACCGTGGGCTCGTCGGCCGGGTGGCGCTCGCCGTCGATCTCGACGCTCCAGGGGCGCTGGCCCGCGTCGTCGACCTCGCCGCGGGTGATGCGCGCCGTCCGCCGCGCCCCGGGCGGGGCCCCCGGCTCGGCCATCGTCACGGTGATCTCGGTGATCTCGTCGGCCCGGAAGGCCTCGAGCAGGTGCTTCTTGCGGCGCTCCGCCTCGTCGGTGGACACCGCGCCGCGATCGAGCACGAAGAGCACGACGGCCGCCGCGGCGGCGAGCGCGACCAGGATCAGCGTGGTCGCGTGCCGGCGCACCGCCCTCATCGCGGCGCCTCCCCGCGCTCGGCCTCGCCCGGGCCCCGTCCGGCCGCCGCGCCGGGGCCGCCCTTCGCGGGGGGCCGGCGCTCCGTGCTGCGCCGCGAGAGGTGCACGGCCAGGCCGAGGAAGGCCGCGGCGAGCGGCATGTACACGACGACGTAGCGGAAGATCCCGGCGAGCGCGTCCTCGCTGAGGCGGAGGCCCGCGGTGAACGCGGGCTTGTCGGGGATGTCGAGCATGGGCGGGCTCGCGGCGAGCCAGGAGAGCGCGCTCTCGACGAACACGGCCGTCCCCCGGAGCTCGGGGCTCTGCCAGTTCGCGCCGTAGAGCGCGCTCGGAGAGCTGATCACCACCACGCGCGGCCCGTGCGCGGCGGTGGAGCCGCCGGGCTTCGGCAGCTCCGCGGCGTACGCGATCGTGAGCGGCCCCGGGTGGTCGCCCTCCCGCGGCCTGGGCTCGGACGGATCCCGGGCCCAGCCGAAGAAGTCGACCATGCCGAAGGCCTGGTCGCTCGTGACGAGGAGCGGCACCGGGGCCACCGGTCCGCGCCTCGTGGGCGCGAGCGAGCTCGCCACCGTGAGCACGGGGCCGAGCCCCTGGTCGGCGGCGCGGACGAGCCCCTCGGTGATCGGGTGCGGCCTCACGACGGGCGAGAAGGTCTCGCCGAAGCCCTGCGTCGAGCGGAGCCTCGGGTCGAGCTCGAACACGAAGTCCGACCGGACGTCGACCCCGGCCACGGCGAGCAGGCCGGAGAGCCCGAGGTCGACGTACCGCTGGTCGCTCTCGTCCGGCACCGGACCGAGCGCGATCAGCGCGCTGCCGCCCTCCTCGACGAACGCGCGGTAGCGGGCCACGTCGTCGGGGGGCACCGGCTGGCTCGGCTCGGCGAGGACGAGCACCCGGCAGCGGTCGAGATCGGCCTCCGGCGCGGCAGCCTGCGGCGCGGCGTCGCCCTCGCCGTGGTCGTGGTCGTGGCCGCCTCCGAGCTCCACGGCCTCGTAGTTGTTCTTGTGGAGCCGGTCCCTGAGCGCCGCGAGCCCGTCGGCGCCGCCGGCCTCGATCGATTTCTCGCCGTGGCCGCTCGCGAAGCAGACCCTGGGCCGCTCGCTGCGGAGGACGCTGCGGATGGCGCCCGTCAGGGCCTGCTCGAGCCGGGGGCGCGACCGCAGGTCGTCCTCGTCCTCGACCTCGACCAGGTCGCTCGCGGTCAGGAAATGGGGCCGGTCGCCGCGCGCGACGATGATCGCCGCGTCCGTGACGATCCGCCCGTCCTCCGTCTTGCCGGCCACGACGCCGTAGCGCTGCTGCACGGCGAGGAACTCCGCGGGGCGCCGGTCGGGGTCGGTCACCTCGACCTCGATCCGCGTCGTCTCGGCCCGGTACGCGTCGAGCAGGTGCCGCACCGAGAGCGTCAGGGGGTCGTCGGAAGAGAGCAGGACGTAGACGCGGATCGGCTCCTCGAGCGATCGCAGGGTCGACAGCGTCGCGTCGCTCAGCGTGTACAGGCCGCCCTGCGTCCAGTCCCAGCGCTTGTAGTGGCGGGCGACGAGCACGTTCACGAGCACCGCGAGCACCATCGCCGCGATGATCCCGACGCTGGCCGAGAGCTTGTCGCCGAGCGACGTGCCCGGAGGCGGCGTCCCGACCTGCGTCGACGGAGCGACCCGCGTCGACGGAGCGGCCCGCGGGGGATCGGCGTCGGCCATCAGCCCCACCTCCACGCGTCGACCGCGCGCACGGTCACGAACAGCGGCAGCGCGATCACCGTGCCGTCGAACACGAGCCGGCGTAAGTCAACGATCCCACGAGAGAAATCGTTCATCTGCGTCCACACCGAGACATGCGCGCAGAGGTCGCGCGCCGGGCCCTCCGGGAGGATGAACTCCCCGATGCCGAGCATGAACAGGCCGATCACCGCCATCGCGCTGAGGACCGCCGCCATGAGCTGGCTCTTCGTGAGCGCGCTCGTCATCGTGCCGATCGCGAGGTAGCCGGCGCCGATCGCGACGATGGCGAGGTAGCTCGACCCCACCACCCGCCAGTCGAGCTCGCCGGTCCTGCTGATCAGGACCACGTAGAGCAGCGTCGGCGCCCACATCGCCACATACGTCACGAGCGCCGCGGCGTACTTCGCCAGCACGACGCCGGCCGATCCGACGGGCGCCGTGAGGAGCGCCTCGATGGTGCCGCTCCTGCGCTCCTCCGCGAAGAGCCGCATCGTGAGCAGGGGGCACACGAAGAGCAGCGGCAGGTAGATCAGGATCGTCTGCCCGAAGAACACCTGCACCGGGCCCGCGTCGGCCGAGAGCTCCACCTCCCCGGCGAACTGGGTCGCGATCAGGAAGAAGTGCACGCCCTGCACGACGAGGAACGTGGTGATCAGCACCCACGCGAGCGGCGTCACGAACAGCGAGAACAGCTCGCGCTTGAAGATCGGCCAGAAGCCCCTCATCGCCGCTCCCTGGCCGCGCCGCGGCGCCCCGCGCTGCCCTGCTTCCGGGCCGCCCGCGCGGGCGGCTCGCCCTCCGGCGCGGGCGCGGCCGGCTCTCCTCCGCCGGCGCCCTGCTCCACGTCGTCGCCGCCCGTGCCCGTCAGCTCGGAGAAGACCTGCTCGAGCGACGGCGTGTGGGGGACGATCTCGCGCACCCCGAGGCCTCCGCCGACCAGGGCGCGCACGAGGCGCTCGGTGGCCTCGCCGACGTCGGCGCCGGCGTCGAACTCGACCGTGAGCCGCGTCATGTCGCCGGCCGCCTCCGCCCCGGCCGCGCGGACCTGCGCCGCGCCGCGCGCCAGGGCGAGCGCCGCGTCCGCCGCGCCGCGCACCGCGACGCGCACGCCCGACGAGCGGCGCATCGCGCGGATCTCGTCGATCGAGCCCTCCGCCACGAGCCGCCCGCGGGCGATGACGAGCGCCCGCGTGCAGGTCGCCTCGACCTCGGAGAGGATGTGCGTCGAGAGGAGCACGGTGCGGTCGCGCCCGAGCCGGCGCACGAGCGCGCGCACCTCGCGGATCTGGTTCGGGTCGAGGCCCGCCGTCGGCTCGTCGAGGATGAGCAGCGGCGGATCGCTCACGAGCGCGTCCGCGAGGCCGACCCGTTGCCGGTAGCCCTTGGAGAGGTGGCCGATCATGACGCTCGCCACGTCCTCGATGCGCGCGTCGCTGAGCGCGCGCGCGACCGCCTCGCGGCGCGCGCGCCGCGGCACGAGCTTCAGCTCGGCGCGGAAGGCGAGGTACTCCGAGACGCGCATCTCCGGGTAGAGCGGCGAGGTCTCGGGCATGTACCCGAGCGAGGCGCGCGCGCGCATCGGCTCCTCGGCGAGGTCGTACCCGGCGACCCGCACGCGGCCGGAGGTCGCGCCGAGGAACCCCGCGAGGACGCGGAGCGTGGTGCTCTTGCCCGCCCCGTTCGGCCCGAGGAAGCCGACGATCTCGCCCTGGCTCACCCGGAAGGAGAGGTCGCTCACCGCGAGGTGCGGGCCGTAGGACTTGGACAGGTGCTCGACCTCGATCATCGTGGCATCGGGGACGCGGGGGGCTCGGGGCCGTCGGTGCGGCGCGGGATGCGCTCGTCGACGGCGCGAACGCTTAGCGCACGGGAGGGGGCAGGGAAAGCGAGCGCCGCCCGGGTCCCGGGCCGCCCGCCGCGGCGGGCCCCCGGGCCGCCCCGCCGCGCGCCAGCGGGCGCCGCCGCGATGTCGTCGAGTAGCCAGGACCGCGCGTCTCTGGTAACCCTCCGCCGTCGCGCCCGGCGGCCGGGCGCGCAGGCCACGGGCCCATTCCGCAAAGAGCGACGCGCCCGGGGCACCGAGCGCCGCCGCCTCCACACCACCGCTTCACGATGGACCAGACGCTTCTCCGGTCGTATTTCTCGACCATCTACGAGTTTCCCACGGCGGCTGGGACGCTCCGCGCCTCGCTGGATGGTGAGATCGTCCAGGATCAGGCCGGGCTCCCCGACCTCCTGACCCGCAAGTTCGCCGTGCTCACCGCCTACAACCCGCGCTCGATGCTCATTCCCCGCCGGGTGAACGAGCAGCGCCACCACGTCCTCCGCGATCTCTTGATCCTCGGCTGTTACCGGGTGGAGCCGTGCGTCGGATCCGAGGCGGAGCCGGAGGGCATCTGGCGCGAGCCGGCGTGGCTCGTCCACGGGATGGACCGCGATGAGGCGATCGCGTTCGGCCGCGTCTTCCGCCAGAACACGATCGTCTTCGCGCAGGGCGGCCGGCCGGAGCTCATCATCACGGACCCGACAGCCGACGACATTGGCCGAACTTTCCAGGGCAACTGGCGGGTTCGCGCCTGACCCCTGCCGCGCCCGCGGGCGCGGGCGGCCGATTCCATGTTGAAACATACCCGCAAAATGTGGGTTCATGCCTCGGCGTTCCGGATGGGCGAACCGGCCTCGCCCACCACACCAGGAGACACAGCAGAATGCGCACTCAGGTCACCCTCGCAGCGTTCGTCGCCGCTCTCGGGCTCGTCGTCGGCGCTGGCGGCTGCGGCCAGAACAAGGTCTCGGAGTGCAACGCGCTCATCGAGGTCATCAACAAGGGCGTGCAGAGCATCGAGAAGGGTACGAAGGCTGGCACCGAGCAGGGCGGGTCGGGCGAGCTGAAGGCGATGGCCGATGCGATGGACAAGGTGGCGGCCGACGCGGCGCAGGTGAAGCTGACCACCCCGGAGCTGCAGAAGTACTCGGGCGAGTACCAGGCGATGGCGAAGGACGTCGCCAAGGCGGCGCGCGATCTCGCCGCGGCCGCGGACGCGAACGACCCGGAGAAGAGCAACTCCGCCCAGGCCGCGATCGAGAAGGCGATCAAGCAGGAAGACCCCCTGGTCGACAACATCAACAAGTTCTGTCAGGCGCCCTGAAGGGCGACCCCGGCCGGGGGGCGCCGGGCGGGCTGGCCGCCCGCGCCGCCGGATCGAGCGGGCCGCGTGGCCTGCGATCAGGGGACGAAGCGATAGCCGACGCCGCGCACGGTCAGGAGGTGGCGGGGGGCGGTCGCGTCGTGCTCCAGCTTGTTGCGGAGCTGGAGGATGAAGTTGTCGATGGTGCGCGGGGTGCCGTGGTGCGCCGGGCCCCACACCTTGGCCTGGATCTGCTCCCTGGACAGGACCCGGCCGCCCGCCTCGGCGAGGCAGAGCAGCACGTCGAACTCGGTCGCCGTGAGCTCGATCAGGGCGTCGCCCCGGCGCACCTCGCGCGTCGCCGGGTTGATCACGATGTCGCCCGCGCGCAGCTGGGAGCCGTCCGCGCGCGCGATCGCGTCGCGGCGGAGGACCGCCTTCACCCGGGCGAGCAGCTCGGCGAGGCTGAACGGCTTCGTGATGTAGTCCTCGGCGCCGAGCTCGAGCCCCATCACCTTGTCCATCTCGGCGCCGCGCGCCGACAGCATGATCACCGGCAAGGTGTGGCGCTCGCTCCGGAGGATGCGCAGGAGCTCGAAGCCGTTCAGGCGGGGGAGCATCACGTCGATGATGATGAGGTCGATCCCGCCGGCGCGGGCGAGCGCGAGGCCGCGCTCGCCGTCCTCGGCCACCTCGACGCGGTAGCCCTCGGCGGTCAGGTTCATCTCGAGACCCATCGCGATGCTGGGATCGTCCTCGACGAGCAGGACGGTTCGCGCTGGTGCTTGAGGGTTCCGGGTCATGCTGGGGACGTCCTCTACCATGTTCATGTCCCGACGGAGGGCGCCGCGTCCAGGCGCGGCCCACACCCGCGCGAGTACTGCGTCGCCGAAGGTCGTCCCGGGGTCGTCGCGGAGGGGCCGGAGCGCAGGCCCCGTGAGCGACGACCCCGGGACGAACCTCGGTGACAACGTTCTAGGGCCTCGCGCTCGCCTCGACGTCGCGCTCCGCGGCCCGAGGCTCCGCCGCGGGGACGGAGGGCGGGGCGTCCGGCGGCGGCTCGGCGGCGAGGTGCGCCCTGGGCGCGCCCCGGAGCGGGAGGACGAGCGTGAACGTGCTGCCCTTCCCGGGCTCGCTGTCCACGAGGATCTTGCCCCGGTGCGCCCGGATGACGTGCTTGACGATCGACAGCCCGAGCCCGGAGCCCTCCTGCTGCCGCGCCAGGAGGTCGTCCACCCGGTAGAACTTCTCGAAGATCCGCTTGTGCTCCTTGCGGGCGATGCCCTTGCCGTTGTCGCGGACCGTGATCTGCGCCGAGCGGTTGGCGACGCTGGCGCGGACGGTGATCTTCCGGCGCTGGCCGCCGTACTTGTAGGCGTTCGAGAGGAGGTTCACGATGGCGTCGACGAGCGCGCTGCGATCGCAGAGCACGGGCGGGAGGTCCTCGGCCACCGCGACGTCGAGCTCGACGTTGCGCTTGGCGCGGGTCGGCTCGAAGGCGTGGATCGCCTCCTCGATGACGTCGCCGAGGTGGTGCTCCGAGAGCGCGTAGACGCGCCGGCCGCTCTCCATCCGCCCCCAGTCGAGGAGCCGATCGATGAGGTGCTGGAGGCGGGCGCTCTCCTTGGCGAGCGCCTCGATGCAGCGATCCTCGCTCACGGCGTCGCCGCGCCGGAGCTTGAGGGTCTCGGTGAACATCCGGATCGACGTGAGCGGGGTGCGCAGCTCGTGCGAGACCTTGGACACGAAATCGGCCTGCAGCTCGGAGAGGTTGCGCTCGCGCCGGAGGAAGACCCACACGAGGATGACCCCGGTCGCGAGCGTCCCGCAGAACGTGAGCACCAGGATCCCCATGATGAGGTTGTACTGGGCCTCGCCGAGGACGAGCAGCAGGAAGCCGACGCCCGACAGGAGCACGCCGGGCACGATGACCAGGTAGACGAGGAGCTGGATGATGCGCCGGTAACCCAGCGTGGTGAGATCGCGCGTCGGGGGCCGCATGGTCGAGAGCTTAAGGTGCCGGCGCGCCGCCCGCGAGCGGCCTCGGCGCGGGCGGAGGGGCACCCGCTGGGGCACCTGGGGGCTCACCTCCGGGGCTTGCGTTTCGGCGAGCCCCTTTCGTGGCTCGCCGTAACGAAGGCCCCTCCGGTGAGCCCCCAGGTGCCCCAGCGGGTGCCCCTCCGTCCGGGTACGGTTACGGGGCGCTATGGGGCGATCCGCTCCAGCACGAGCGCGGGGGGCTCGGACGGCGCCGGGCCGAGCTGGAAGGCGGCGCGCACGCGAGCGGCCACGGCGCCCGCGTCGTCCGCCCGGCGGGCGTGGATGCGGGCGAGGGGCGCCCCGCGGCCCACGCGGTCGCCGCGCACGGCGGCGAGCTCGATCCCCACCGCTGGGTCCACGCGCTGGTCGGCGCGCGTCCGGCCGGCGCCGAGCGCCACGGCCGAGAGCCCGATCTCCAGCGGGTCCACGGCGGTGACGTACCCCTCGTCCTCGGCCGCGACCTCGACCACGACGGGGGCGCTGGGCAGCCGGCCTGGGTCGTGCACCACGGCCGGATCGCCCTTCTGCGCGGCGATCATCCGCGCGAGGACCTCGGCCGCCGCGCCGCCCGCGATGGCGGCCTCGAGCTTCGCCCGCGCCTCGGCGGCGCTCGCCGCGGCGCCGCCGGCGAGCAGCATCTCCTCCCCGAGGGCGAGCGTGCACGCGACGAGGTCGGCGGGGCCGCCGCCGCGCAGCACCTCGATCGCCTCGCGGGTCTCGATGGCGTTGCCCACGGCGCGCCCGAGCGGGGCGCTCATGTCGGTGAGCAGCGCGGAGACGCGCTTCCCGGCCGCGGTCCCGACGCGCACGAGCGCGCCGGCGAGCGCGCGGGCGTCGTCCGGGGTCTTCATGAACGCGCCCCGCCCGACCTTGACGTCGAGCACGAGCGCGTCGATGCCCTCGGCGAGCTTCTTCGACAGGATGCTGGCGACGATGAGCGGGATCGACTCGACCGTGGCGGTCACGTCGCGCAGCGCGTAGATGCGCTTGTCGGCGGGCGCGATCCGCGCGGTCTGCCCGATCATGCACGTCCCCACGTCGCGCACGATGCGCGCGAACGTCCCGACGTCGAGCGCGACGTCGAACCCCGGGATGGCCTCGAGCTTGTCGAGGGTGCCGCCCGTGTGGCCGAGGCCGCGGCCGGACACCATCGGCACGGGGACGCCGCAGGCGGCGACGAGCGGGGCGAGGCAGATCGAGACCTTGTCGCCGACGCCGCCGGTCGAGTGCTTGTCGACCTTGATCCCGGGCACGTCGGACAGGTCGAGGACGTCCCCCGAGTGGAGCATCGCCCGCGTGAGCGCCACGGTCTCGGCGTCGTCCATGCCGCGGAAGAAGATCGCCATGAGCAGCGCGCTCATCTGGTAATCCGCGAGCTCGCCGTCGCCGAGGGCGCGGATGAGCCGCGCGATCTCGTCGTCGGACAGCCGCCCGCCGTCGCGCTTCTTCGCGACGAGCTCGACAAGGGTCTGCATCGGCGCCGAGCTTAGCCGGTCTCGACCCCATTTGTCCTTCGCGAGAGAGTCCCTATGGTCGGCTGAGAGCGCGCGCGCCGGCCCGCGAGGGGGCGGGCGAGGCCGGCCGCGGGCGCTCTGCGGGAAGGGAGCCGAATGGACAGCCTCCTCTATGCCAGGGCCCAGATGGGCATGTCGCTGGCCTTTCACATGATCTTCGCCGCGGCCGGGGTGGCGCTGCCGCTCATCATGGTCGTCGCGGACGCGCTCTGGCAGCGCACGGGCGATCGCGACTACCTCGAGTTCTCGAAGCGGATGGCGAAGGGGACGGCGATCCTGTTCGCCGTGGGCGCGGTCTCGGGGACGGTGCTCTCGTTCGAGCTCGGCCTGCTCTGGCCGAGCTTCATGGGGACGTTCGGCGAGGTGATCGGGCTCCCGTTCTCGCTCGAGGGGTTCGCGTTCTTCACGGAGGCGATCTTCCTCGGCATCTATCTCTACGGGCGCGACAAGCTCCCGCCCAGGCTGCACCTGCTCTCGGGCGCGCTGGTGGCGCTGAGCGGCGCGATGTCGGCGTTCTTCGTGATCCTGGTGAACGCCTGCATGAACGATCCGGTCGGGTTCACCATGGTCGACGGCCGCCCGGCGGACATCGATCCGATCGCGGCGATGTTCAGCCCGCCCTGGAAGCACCAGACGCTGCACGGCATCCTCTCGTGCTACCAGGCGACCGCGTTCGTGATGACGGGGATCCACGCGCTGGTGCTGCTGCGGCACCCGGGGAGCACGCTGTTCCGGAAGGCGTTCGCGGTGACGCTCGTCCTCGCCGGGGTGACGGCGCTGGCGCAGCCGTTCGTCGGCCACTACGCGGCGCAGGAGGTCGGGGCGAGGCAGCCCGCGAAGCTCGCGGCGATGGAGGCGCACTTCGAGACGTCGGCGCGCGCGCCGCTGCTCATCGGCGGGCTGCCCGACGTGGAGCGGGGCGAGATCGACCATGCGATCGAGATCCCGGCGGGCCTGTCGGTGCTGCTGCACGGCGACCCGGACGCGGTGGTGCCGGGCCTCGACAGCGTCCCGCGCGACGCGTGGCCGCCGGTGACGGCGACGCACCTCGCGTTCCAGGTGATGGTGGCGGCGGGCTCGGCGATGGCGCTGCTCGCGGTGGTGGGGGCGGTGCTCGCGTGGCGGCGCCGGGGGATCCCGGACCAGCGGGCGTTCCTGTGGGCGGCGGTGCTGGCGAGCCCGCTCGGGATCGTGGCGATGGAGGCGGGCTGGTTCGTGACGGAGCTCGGGCGCCAGCCGTGGATCGTGCGGGGCGCGATGCGCACGCGGGACGCGGTGACCCCGTTCCCGCACCTCGCGGCGCCCTTCTGGATGTTCACGGCGCTGTATATCTTCCTCGGGGTGGTGGTGGTTTACCTGCTCGTCCGGCAGCTCCGCGCGGCGCCGCTCGGGGTGACGGGGGCGCCCGGCGGGGCGCGCGCGGTCGGGGGAGGGGCGGCCGATGCACCCTGAGTGGCTCGTCGGCGGGGTGATGGTGGCGGCGCTCGTCCTGTACGCGCTGCTCGGCGGGGCCGATTTCGGCGGCGGCGTCTGGGATCTCCTGGCGTCCGGCCCGCGGAAGCGGGAGCAGCGGGCGCTCATCGAGCGGGTGATGGGCCCGATCTGGGAGGCCAACCACGTGTGGCTGATCCTGGCCGTGGTGCTGCTGTTCACCGCGTTTCCGCCGGCGTTCGCGGCGATCTCGGTCGCGCTGCACGTCCCCCTCACGCTGTTCCTGCTGGGCGTCGTCTTCCGCGGCTCGGCGTTCAGCTTCCGCAGCTACGACGCGCGGGGGGATCGGCAGCAGAAGCGCTGGGGGTTCGTCTTCTCGCTCGCGAGCGTGATCGCGCCGTTGCTGCTCGGCATGATCGTGGGAGCGGTGGCGTCGGGTCGGATCCGGGTGGCCTCGGGGGTCGTGACGAGCGGCTTCTTCGCGCCGTGGCTGTCGCCGTTTCCGGTCGTGGTCGGGCTGTTCGCGCTCTCGCTGTTCGCGTATCTGGCGGCGGTGTATCTGACGAACGAGGCGACGGACCCTGCGCTCGTCGACGATTTCCGGCGGCGCGCGCTGGTCTCGGGCTGCGTGGTGGCGGGGCTCGCGCTGGCGTCGTTCGCGGCGTCGTTCGAGGGCGCGCCGCTCATCCGCGAGGGCCTGACGGATCACCCGATCACGTGGCCGCTGCACGTCACGACGGGCCTCGCGGCGACGGCGGCGTTCGTCGGGCTGTGGACCCGCCGCTATGGCCTCGCGCGCGTCGCGGCGGCCGCGCAGGTCGCGTTGATCATTCTCGGCTGGGCGGCCTCGCAGTATCCTTACCTGGTGGTTCCTGACGTGACGGTCGAGGGGGCGGCGGCGAACCCGGTGACGCTGCGACTGGTGCTCTGGGCGCTCGGCGCCGGATCTTTGCTGCTGTTCCCATCGCTCTACGTGCTCTTCCGCGTCTTCGGGAGCGGCCGGGCGGGGGCTGCCTCGGCGGGCGCCGGCGATCATGAGCGAGAGTAGGGACGGCGCGCGTACCACGTGCGAGGTATGTGGACCTCGCAATGCGCGATGGATGCACCACCTCGTCCCACCCGCTGGCGGTACGAGGGTAGGGCGATGGCGGTGCGCTGACAGGGCGTGAGTCCGTCCGGGCGCCAGACGGCCGATAGCGTGGGGGGCGAGGCGCCGGGGCATTGCATTCCTGAAAGCCGCAAGGCTCTCTCGGGCGCCCGTCGAAAAAACGCGAGCGCTTTCGCGGGCCTCCCCAGGGCGAGGGAACCGTGTTAGGCTCGCTGTCTCGGAGTTTCAGGATGCTTGTGGGGGAAGGAGTCCTGTAGAGATGGCGAACATGGCTAGATACCGCCGACACACGATACTGGGTCTCATAGCAGCGACAGCGGGTGTGATGGGCTCGCTCGCCGCGTGCGCGGACTCGTACCGCAGCGAGGCCACTGGCAGCGGCACGGGACCTGGCGGCGCGAGCGGCAGCGGCACCGGCGGCGTCGGCGGCGGCACCGGCGGCTCGGGCGGCGACGATCTGAGCACGGGGAGCTTCGGTGAGGGGGGGACCTGCGAATACACGTGCTCCAACGATCTGAAGAAGGTCATCAGCTGCAACGGCGTGCCGATCCAGACGTGCGGCCCGGACGAGGGCTGCGTGAACGCCGAGTGCGTGCCGGGGCCGTGCGAGGCGGCGAAGCGGTCGAAGAGCTCGTACGGGTGCGATTACTGGGCGTTGAAGCCTGCTCTCCTCACCGAGTCAAGCGGAGCGTGCTTCGCCGCCTTTATCGCCAATACCTGGGAAAAGCCGGTTCATATCAAGGTGGAGCGAGATGGTGTTGAGCTCCCGATCGCCAGCTTCGCAGGCATCCCGTCCGGGCAGGGGCAGGTGGAATTCGAGCCATATGACGAGGTGAATGGGCTTGGCGTGGGTCAGATAGCCATGCTGTTCCTGTCCCGGCGTAACATCGCAGGAGCAGGCCTGCCCGCCTGTCCGTTGCCGCCCGCTTTCTCCGGTGCCACCGGGGAGACAGGGGTTGCTGGCACGGGAATCGGCTCCGCGTTCCACATCACGACAGACTATCCGGTGGTCGCCTACCAGATCGTTCCTTACGGTGGGTCAGAGTCCGCTGTTACGTCGGCGTCTCTCCTCCTGCCGACGAGCGCATGGGACACGAACTACATCGCGGTGAACGCATACAAGACATCAGAGCCGCTGGTCCCGGGAGGAAATCCATCGCTCAACATTCTTGCGAATCAAGATGGAACCGAAGTGACAATCCTGCCGAAGGTGGATATAATCGGAAGTGCTGATGTCGCCGCCGCTCCCAAGGATACTCCGGTTACTTATACCCTGGATGCCGGCCAATTCCTTCAGATCGTGCAGCCCGAAGAGCTGACGGGGAGCCCGATTCTATCCAACAAGCCCATTGGCGTGTTCGGTGGTTCGCCGTGTATGATGGTGCCCAGCGATGAGCTGGATTGCGACTCGGCACACCAGCAGCTTGCGCCTGTCAAGGCTCTGGGGAGCGAATATGCTGCGGTGCGGCACCGCAATAGGGGGAACGAAGAGGAATCTCCTCCC
The DNA here is from genome assembly GCF_051369805.1 of Sorangium sp. So ce1036. NCBI lineage: Bacteria > Pseudomonadati > Myxococcota > Polyangiales > Polyangiaceae > Sorangium > Sorangium sp. So ce1036. Next base: position 6,934,095 of record NZ_JBBMOX010000001.1, on the reverse strand, counting down.
TGGCGTCTCGTGGGCGCTGTGGACGGCACAAAGCTTGAGTGGACGCCTGAGAAGCCTGCCGGTGCCCCGGACGAGCTCAATCTCGGTGAGGTGATTGAATTTAATAGCCCGGGCCCATTCGTTGTTCGTAGCCAGGGCGCCAATCATCCGTTCTATTTGGGCTCGTACATGACTGGTGGCTTCTCCTACGATAGGATCGGAGATCCTGATTGGGTCAATGTGATTCCTCCGTCGCAGTTCTTGGACTACTATGTCCTCTTTGCCGATCCTACTTACCCTGAGACAAGTTTGGTTGTCATTCGCACCAAGTCCCAGGTCGATCAGAAGTTTGCCGATGTGATGCTCGATTGCCTTGGCGACTCTCCGGAGGGTGGCCCGATCACCGGCTGGGAGGCCTTCGGCGATTACGAGTACGCTCGCGTCGATCTTGTGAAGGGAAATTTCGAGAATCAGGGGAGGTGTGCCAATGGCCGGCATGTCATGTCCAGCAAGCTGCCATTCGGGGTTACAGTCTGGGGCTGGGGAGCGCATGACCCTCACTTGCAGGTTTCCTATGCGTATCCTGCTGGCGCCGGCTTCCAGCCGATCAACGAGGTAGTCGTGCCACCGACGCCTCGCTAGCCCCGATCTTCGCGGCACAAGGCTCCATGTCTCCCGAGCGGGCAGTCTTTCCCCGGCTCTCGCGGCGCAGGACGTTGCGCCGAGGCAGGGCGAGCGGCGATCGCTCCCGACTTCGTCGTTCACGTCGTCAGAGACGCCCGTCGTCGGAGAGGCCGCGCACCCTTCACGAAGCCGTCAGCGCGCTCTCGCCGGCCGCAAGCGGGGCAGCGGGCCGACGCTCGTGACCGCCTGATCGCCGAGCTCGGGAGATATGACACGCGGCTCCCGGAGAAGCTCGCGCTCGCGGACAGCTCCTCCTCCCGTCGTCGTGCGATCGCCAAATTCGTCGATGATCTCAATGGTCAGAGCCGGGCCTGCCCCCGCTCTTCCCATCTGCGTTCATCGTTGCGGAGCGCCGGAAGTGTATTGTGTCGAGCTATGCCAGTGGCTCGACTCAGGGGACGATGCCTGGATCCTTGACACTTGTGGTGTGGCATGATTTTCTCGAGCTCATGGAAGCTGATTGGCCGAGAGCAATCTTTGAGGCCGTGATGGCATCGGTGGTTGCCATCGGTTTACTCGCGGGCTGCGGCAACATCCTCGGCCTCGACGAGTTCGTCGACGCTCCTGGTGGCGCCGGTGCCGATGGCGGCGCGGGCGGAGACGGCGGCGCGGGCGGCGGGGGCGGGGCGGAAGCGTCCGGTGAGGGCGGCGGTTCGGGGGAGCCGCCGACCGTACCTGTCCTGCGGCTCCCGATGAACGATGCCTATCTCGGTGCCCAAAGGAAGACCGGCTCGAATCGTCCCAGGTTCGTGTGGGAAGCGTCGACATCGCCCTCCGGTGCGTCCATCGTGTACGAGCTGCAGTACAGCGCTGAGCCGGACTTGATGAATGCTGTTTCGGTCACTACCGAGCGAACCGAGTACCAGCCGGAATCGGATCTCGCGATAGCACTGCTGCCGCCCGTCGGGCGGCGATATTTTTGGCGAGTACGCGCCTGTGCGGCGGGGATCTGTTCGGCATTCTCACGGACGCGGTGGATCAATTTGGGTCGGGTCAAGTGCGATTATAACTCTGATGGATATGATGATGTTGCAATCAGTGCTTACGAGCTCGGTCCTGGTGGCGGGGCGCTCTATTTCTACTATGGAGGTTCCGATGTGCAGTTTGGCGTGAGGGATGACGGTGTTGTGTTCAGCCCTTCAGGTTCCAACGATGGATTCGGGATCTCTCTGTCATGTGCAGGCGATGTTGACGGCGATGGCTTTGCTGATGCGCTGGTCGGGGCACCCTACGGAGACAAGGCGTTCGTCTATCGTGGCAGCAGCAGCGACCGGTTCGCGTCGGATTACATCACGCTCAAGGGGCCTTCAGCGGTGGGCGAGCTGGGGCCATACGTGGCCTCTGCTGGCGACGTCAACGGCGACGGGTTCGGCGATGTCATCGTCGGAACCTCCAGCCGCCCCATGTTGACCGCCTACCTGTACCTCGGGGGATCGGCCGAGCTCGACGCGCCGATCGCGCTCGAGCTGGGCGAGAACGTCGACGACCTGGGAAACGCGATCGCGCGGGCCTCCTCTGCTGGCGACGTCAACGGCGACGGGTTCTCCGATGTGATCGTGGTGTATCATACGGCCGAACAGGATGTTGTGCGGGTCTATCGCGGAAACCCGGGCCGGGGGTTCGAAGTCACGCCGATGGTGAGTCTTGTCGCCCCTGACGGTCACCCCAGGTTTGTCAGCTCGTTCGATGCTGCTGGCGATGTCAATGGAGACGGTTTTGGTGACGTTGTTGTTGGTGATGCGAGCGGCAGTCGTGTGTATATTTATGCGGGCAAGTCTGAAGGTTTAGAATCAAGCCCGAGCCTGATCCTTGAGGGGAATGACTCGTTTGGCGTGACGGTCGCCGCGGTTGGTGATGTCAATGGTGATGGATTCGATGATATCGCGGTTGCTGACCGATCTCCGAAGGTTCTCTTGTATCTGGGCGCCGAAGGCTCGGCAATGGATGAGCCGGATGCTGTCGTTTACAGAGACGCTATCGAGGATAGGACGGGGCAGCGCCTGGGTTCGCCTGGGGATATAGATGGTGACGGCTACTCGGATTTTGCGATTGCCGTGGCAGAGGATAGTGTTGTCTACTTCTATTACGGTCGCTCTGTGGTTGCGAGTCCTCTGGTCGAGGATGCTTCGGTGTCGCAGGTCGCAGGCGATAGGGAGTTTGGTTTCGCTGTTGCGCACCGGTGATGTAGATATGTTTCATTTGTTGCCTCCTCTCTTGTGGTGAGTTGGTGGCGTGAATGGTTCGTCTGTGGCGTGGTGGTGTCCTCGTGCTTCTTTGTTGTAGACCGGCGCCTCCTGGCTGCAGGGTCGCTGAGGAATCCACTCCCCATCTGCGCACTGCCGTGGCGTGTCACCGACGCAATCGCGCTCACCGTGCGCGCAGCCCTCGGCATCCGAGCTCGCGGCGCCGTTGCCATCCGAGTTCGCGCCGCCGTCACCGCCTCCGCCGGCGCTTGCTGAAGGCGCATCCTCGAAATCGTCTAGCCCCAGCAGCAGGCCGCAGCTCACCTGCCCGGCCGTCATGGCGGTCAGTGCCATCCAGGTGCCCGTCCGGGAGCCCCTCAGCCCTCGTTCCCGCCTCATTCCCGCCTCATTCCCGCCTCTCGCCCGCCTCACCACGTGCGACTCGCCACACGCCTCCCCAGCGGCACGAGAGCCCCGCCGTCCCTCGCCCGCCCCTCGCCTCGCGACCGCTCCCGGCTCCCCGCCCGCCTCCTCGCCCGCGCGCCCAGGACGCAGCCGCCCCGCGGTGGCGCGTCTCGCACCTCGTGGTTCGACCCTGGAGACTTCGTCCCCCGGCCCGAGTAGTCTCCGGCCCGGACGCCGGCCCGCATGCGGCGGAGCGCTCGCGTCCGCCCCGTTTTTGTCGAGCGTTGCTTGGAGGACAGCTCACCGTGATGGATCGAAGACACCTGCCGGGCGGAAAGCCGCGACCCAGGTCGCGCTTTCGCGGCCCGTTGGCCGCAGCGGCCCTCGCCGGGCTCGCGCCCTCCACCGCCCTCGCGCAGGACCAGACCTTCTACCTCGATCGCCTCAGGATGGCCGGCGCCCCCGAAGACGGGATCGGGGTCTGGCGCCCGCACCTCGGCGAAGAGACGCGCTTCTTCGGGCAGCTCGGGCTGGGCGTCTCGGTCCACCCCCTCCGCAACGACAACTACGTGGACGACCTCCGGAAGGAGGAGCAGATCGACGGCGAAGGGCCCGTCACCTCGCAGCTCATCACGTACCTCGACGTGGGCGTCGAGATCCTCGAGCGCGCCGCCCTGCAGGTCTCGTTCCCCATCATCCTGTTCCAGGACGGCAACCAGACCTACTACCGCGAGCTCGGCATCGACCAGAGCGTCGACCTCAAGACCGCCGCCCCCATGGACCTCCGGCTCGACGCCCGCTTCGTCGCCCTGGAGCTCGACGAGCGCCGCTTCAAGCTCGGCGTCACGGGCGCGGTCTTCGTGCCCATCGGCAACACGTACGCCTTCGCCGGCGACCGGAAGCTGAGCAGCTCGTTCGGCCTCGGCGCCGAGTACGACTTCCAGAAGTTCTTCGTCACGCTGAACGCCGGCGTCGCCCTCCGGCCGCACGTGCGGCTCCACGAGCTCCACGTCGGCAGCGAGCTCACGTACGGCGTCGGCGGCTATGTCCCGCTCAGCGACGGCATGGTCCGCCTCGGCGCCGAGATCTTCGGGTCCTTCGGCCTCCACAAGGAGACGCTCGGGGAGCTCGACGCCTCGCCGATCGAGTGGCTCGCGAACGGCAAGGTGTTCCTCACCAAGGACAGGGGCCTCTACGCCGGCGCCGGCGTCGGCACCCGGCTCAGCGGCGGCTACGCCCCCGATTTCCGGGGGGTCGCGGTCGTCGGCGGCGCCTTCCAGGTCTCCGACTCCGACGTCCGCTCGCCCGGCTTCAACTTCGTGATCGAGCAGGAGAAGGACACCGACGGCGACGGCTACCCCGACGTCATCGACCTCTGCCCGGAAGACCCCGAGGACGGCAAGCAGCCCAAGCCGAGCGACGGGTGCCCGGACATGCCCGATCGCGACGGCGATGGCATCCCCGACATCGTCGACAAGTGCCCGGACGACCCGGAGGACAAGGACGGCATCGACGACCGCGACGGCTGCCCGGAGGAGGACGCGGACCAGGACGGCATCCCCGACGGGGTCGACAAGTGCCCGAAGGAGCCAGGGCAGGTCGTCACCGAGGATCCGGAGAAGAACGGCTGCCCGTACTACATCCGCAGGATCACCGGCTCTGCCGAGATCGAAATCATGAAGCAGGTCGAGTTCGAATTCGACAGCTCCAGGATCCTCCCGCAGAGCTATCCGATCCTCGACGAGGTCGTGCGGCTGCTCAAGGCGAACCCCGAGATCAAGCTGCTCAGCATCGAGGGGCACACCGACAACCAGGGCACCATCGACTACAACGACAGGCTCGCGCAGGCCCGCGCCAACGCGGTGAGGTTCTACCTCATCAACAAGGGCATCCAGGGCGAGCGACTCACCTCCGTCGGCTACGGCTCCCGCCGGCCGCTCGTCTCGAACGACACGGAGCAAGGCCGGCAGCGCAACCGCCGCGTCGAGTTCCACATCAAGTCGCAGACGATCGAGGGCCGGTAAGCTCCCCCCGGCGCCGGGCGCCCCGTCCGCCGCCGCCGCGCCGGCCGGCGCGGGGCGCCCCATCCGCCGCCGCGCTGGCCGGCGCGGGCCGCGAGCGGCGCTGTATCCCGTGGTAAGGCTCCGTGAGGCCGCGCGCGGCGCACCCGCTCCGCGCGCGGCAGGCGGAGGGCAGGGGAGGCCCACCCTCTCGTGGATATGCCCAGCTCGACACCGCCCGACCGCGAGCTCTCACCGGCGACCCGAGCGCCCGGATCCGTTGCCTCGGGCCCGCGCGCCGGGGCCGCGGAGCCCGACGCCGGGGGAGGAGGGCCGCGGCGCTGGACGCACGACAGGCTATTCGTCGCGACCTTCGCGCTCCTCGCGGCCGCGGCCGTCGTGCCGATATGGCGCGTGCGGTTCCTGCCCCTGCTCGACCTGCCGAACCACCTCGCCGCCGTCCACATCTGGCACAACTTCGATGCGCCATGGGCCCGTGCGAAGGAGTTTTACGAGCTCAGCCTCACCCCGGCTCCGTATGGCGCCTATCACATCCTGACCCACGTCATCGCCCACGGCGTCGGCCTCGAGGACGCGAACCGGATCGTGCTCTCGAGCTACGTGCTCGCCATCCCCGCCGCGGCGCTCGGCTGGGCGCTCCGGACGCGGCGCAGCCCGTGGCTCTCCATCCTCACGTTCCCGCTCGCCTTCAGCCTGTCGTGGGCGTGCGGCTTCCTGCCCTTCCTCGTCGGCGTGGCCCTGCTGCTCCTCGGCGTCGTCGCGCTCGATGCCCAGCTCGAGCGGCCGAGCCGCGCGCGCGCCGCGGCCGTGGCGCTGCTCAGCGTCGGTTGCGGCCTCAGCCACCCGCTGATCCTCTTCGCGTACTACGTCTGCGTGGCCGCGCTGATGCTCTGCCATGCGCCCCGGTGGTCGCGGATCGCCCGAGCGCTGCCGCCCTTCGTGCCCGCCGTCGCGCTCCTCGTGTGGCAGCTCGTCGCGTTCGAGAGCCCCATGGTCGATCTGCGGAGCGGCCCGCGGTTCCAGGGGGCCTGGGTGCCCTGGCACGAGATGCTCCGATCGTTCCCGGAGTACACGCTCGACTCGGTGTCGGGCGATCTCGATACCCAGCTCTTCTGGGTGCTGCTCGCGACGGCGTCGCTGCTGCTCCTCGGGGAGCTCGCCCGGCGCTCTCGCGCGCGCGCGAACGGCGCGCCCGCCGGCTCGCTCCTCGACCGGCTGCACGATCATCGCTCCCTCGTCCTCTTCGCGGCGATGGTGGTCTGCTATTTCCTCGTGCCGCTGCACCTGGCTCGGCCGTTCGACTGGTGGTTCGTGAGCGGGCGCTTCGCGCCGTTCATCTGCTTCTTCGGCTCCCTCGCGCTGACGGCGCCGCTCCGGGGGCTCTCTCGCCTCCTGATGGCCCCCGCCGCGGCGGCCGCGCTCGTGCTCCCGCTCCACCTCTCGGAGAAATACGAGCGCTTCGACGAGCGTCTCAGGCCGTTCGCCCGCATGGTGGAGCGGATCCCGCCCGGCGCCGAGGTGCTGTTTCTGACGCTGCCCCCGCGCACCGATGAGTCCCTGATCATCGAGGGCACGAACCACTTCTCCTCGTGGGTGCAGATCATGCGGGGAGGCTTCAGCGCCGACGGCTGGCACAACGTGGGCTTCCCCTTCAGGCTGAAGCGCAGCCTCCCCGCGCCGCCGCCGAACCGCGGGGAGTGGTTCAACCCGGATGTCCACGGCGTCGCGTACGATTACGTGATCATCCGGAACGAGCGGCCGGACAGGCCGATGTTCACGGCGGCGCACGCCGCCTGGCGTCGGATCGATCAGGAGGGCGCCTTCACGATGTACGAGCGCTCGCGCTGAGCGGCACGAGCGCACGCGCTGAGCGGCACGAGCGCACGCGCTGAGCGGCACGAGCGCACGCGCTGAGCGGCACGAGCGCTCGCGCTGAGCGGCACGAGCGCACGCGCTGAGCGGCACGAGCGCACGCGCTGAGCGGCACGAGCGCACGCGCTGTGCAGCATCCCTGCCGCATTTCGCAGCGTCCCTGTCGCATTTCGCGCCCGGCGCAGTCACCTGTGTCGCGCCGCGCACGCGGCACGGACGGACGGCGGCGCGGCGTCGCCCAGCGCGCGCCCCGGTTCTCCCGCGAGGTACCGTGCAGCATCTCTGCGCCGATCGCCCGTTGCTCGCGCCGGTGGAGGAGTATCGTAGAGATCCTGGCGACCGGGCACCCTCGGGTGCGCCACGTCGCCGAGGGGGAGCAGCTCGTCGATGTCACCCAGAAATCGCGCTGTCCGTCGCCATCCGCTGGCCTGGACCGGAGCGCTGGCCGCCCTGGCAGGGTTCGCGCTCGCGGCCGGGACGATGCCGTCCTGCGCCCGCGGCACGGATGGTTCCGGCGACGGGGGCCAGGGCGACGGAGGGCACGGCGGCGGAGGCCAGGGCGGCGGCGGGGAGGGCGCCGCCGGCTGCGCCACCGACTGTTCCGCGGATCCGGGCGCTCCGCTGTGCGATCGGGCAACGGGTCGCTGCGTGGCGTGCCTCCCCGGCGCTGGCGCGTGCCCTGCCGGTCAGTACTGCGACCCCGGCGCGAAGCGCTGCGTGCCAGGATGCGGATCTCCGGCCGACTGCCCGGCTCCGCTCGCCTGCGATCTCGCGAAGCACACGTGCGTGGGCTGCGCTTCCGACGTCGAGTGTCCCCCCGGCGCCTCGTGCACGGAGGAGGGCGAGTGCGCGGAGGGCTGCTCGGCCGAGCGTCCGTGTCAGGCCGGCGCCACCTGCTGTGACGGCATCTGTCGGGACCTCGCGACGGACGCGCGGAGCTGCGGGCTGTGCGGTCGAGCGTGCCCCGCGGTGCCGCACGGCGAGAGCGCGTGCATCTCCGGGTCGTGCGCGCTCGCCGCCTGCGACAGCGGGTTCGCCGACTGCAACCGGGACCCGGTGGACGGGTGCGAGCACGACGCCGCCGCGCGCGGGCCGTGCTCGTGCGCTCCCGGCGAGACGAAGGCCTGTTACCAGGGGCCGCCGGGCACCGAGGGCGTCGGCCCCTGCGCCCCCGGGATCTCCACGTGCAGGGCGAGCGGCCTCTCGTGGGGGCCGTGCCTCGGCCAGGTGCTCCCGGAGCTCGACACGTGCGCCGATGACGTCGACAACGACTGCGACGGCGCGGCCGACAATCCCCCCGACCAGGACGGCGACGGGTGGACGATCTGCGAGGGAGATTGCTGCGACTCGCCGTCGGACGGGTGCACCACGCCCGTCCTCGTGAACCGCGGCGCCTTCGAGGTCGCGGACAACCGGATCGACGACGATTGCGACGGCGCCGTCGACGACATCGCGCTGTGCGACGCGGGCCTCGCGAGCGACTCCTCCTCTGCGCTCGATCACGCGAGGGCGATGGATCTCTGCGCCACCACGACGGCGGACCCGCCCTCGCGCGCGCAGCGCACGTGGGGGGTCATCTCCGCGAGCTTCCACCGGGCCGACGGCTCCGGCGCGCCGGTGGCGAGCCAGCGCTCGATCCGCCGGGGCTTCGGCTCGGGCATCGCGCCGCTCCGGGGCGCGCGGCTCGCGGTGCTCTCGACCGGCGTGGCCGCTGCCCAGGCGACGCCGAACAACACGAGGCCGAGCTTCGCGCCGTTCCAGGGCGGCCAGAACATGGGCACGTCGAGCGGCGTGCCCGCGGACTGGCTCGACGCGAACGGCGGCGACTTCCCGAACGCGCCCGGCTGTCCGGAGCCGCAGGACGGCGCGAGGGCCTACGATCCCGTGATGTTGAAGCTGCGCCTGCGCGCGCCGACGAACGCGAGCTCGTTCCGCGTCTCGACCTTCTTCCTCTCGTCCGAGTACCCGGAGGCGGTGTGCAGCCGGTTCAACGACTTCTTCCTCGCCCTGCTCGACTCGACCTTCACGCCGCTCCCGGGCGAGGCGCCGAACCCGGCGGACGGGAACCTCGCCTTCCATGACCCTCCGCCCGCCGGGGGCCCCGTCTACCCGCTCGGCGTGAACCTCGCATTCGGCAACACAGGGCTCTTCACCCGGTGCGTGAACGGGCCGACCGGCTGCAGCGACGGCGCGACGGCGGGCTCCACGACCACCTGCACGGGCATCGAGCAGCTCCTCGGCACGGGCTTCGACATCACGCGGCCGCCCGCCCAGTTCCCCGGCGATCCGGGCTGGTGCGGAGCGAGCGACCGCGCCGGCGGCGGGACAGGGTGGCTTGTCATGAACGGCAATGTCAGCCCGGGAGAGATCCTGGAGCTGCGCTTCGTGCTCTGGGACACGGGCGATCCCTGGAACGACTCGGTCGCCCTCCTCGACGACTTCCAGTGGTCGAGCTTCGCCGCGATGCCCGGCACGCGGGAGTGAGGTGCGGAGAGGTGCGGTCCTCTCGCCCGCCGCGGCGCGAGCGCCCGCAGGTCGCGGGTGGGGGCACCCTGGCGCCCGGGCGCTGGAGGAACGCGCGAACGCAGCGGACGGACCTCGACCCGATTACACTGCGCGGCGAGTTCGGGACCGCGCCGCGTGTCCCTCGGCTCCGCGCTCCAGGGAGCGCTCCGGTTCATGACCAAGGAGACTGCATGAGGAGAACGATCACGCCGCTCGCGCTGTTGCTCGCGAGCCTGTCTTTCGCCGCGCTCGGGTGCGGCGGCAAGGAGAGCGACGCGACGGCCGCGGGGGCGGTGGCCGAAGGGGCACCGGCCGAGAGCGCCGCCCCGACGGCGGCGCCGACGACGGTCCCGGCCGCGGTTGCCGCCGAGCCGACCGCCGCCGCGACCGCGGCGCCCGCCGCGCCGACCGAGACGGCGGCCGCAGCCGCCGCGCCGGCCGAGACGGCGGCGGCGGCGGCGCCGAAGGCGAGCAGCGCCGCGGCCGCGGCGCCGGCGGCGACCGGCGCGGCGCAGGGCGGCGAGAAGAAGTTCGCGTGCGGCGCGAAGGGGCAGAAGCTCTGTCCGATGCAGGCCTGGATGAAGAGCACGATGGCCTCGGCGACCTCGAGCGGCGATGGCGCCAAGATCGCGAAGGCGCTGCTGTACGTGGCGGGCAAGCCGCCGCCCGGCATGGGCAGCTGGGCCTCGATCTCGCGGGCCGGCGCGGCCAAGGCAAAGGCCGGCGACATCGACGGCGCGAAGGCGAGCTGCAAGCAATGCCACGACCTCTACAAGGACAAGTACAAGAAGACGATGCGCGATCGCCCCTGGTGAGCCGATCGCCGCGCGCGGCCGGTCGCGCACCCGTGCGCCTCGCGGCGCGCCCGTGCGCCTCGCGGCGCGCCCGTGCGCCTCGCGGCGCGCCAATGCGTGTGAGCTTGCATACGTCGAGGGCCATCTCCTGCGCGGAGGCGCCCTCGCGAGCGCCCCGCGCGCTGGGCCCCCGCGCGCGCCGCTCGACCGGGGCGGAGCGGGACAAACCTCTTGGACGAGCGGGGGTGATGCGATAGAGCGCTGAGCTGATGCCTCGCGCTGTTCGCACAGGCTCTGGAAGTGCGCCTGCGTCGGCCGCTTCGCCCGCCCGAGCGCGGGGCGCCGGCGAGGCGAGCGGGACCGTGAGCGCGTCCCGCCGGACATCGGCGGATCCGTTCGCGAGCAGCGCGGCGCCGCCGCCGAAGCCGCGCTCGGGCGCGGCGCCGCGGCTCACCGCCGACGCCGGGGCCGACGTCAAGGCGCGCCCGGCCGCCGCCTCCTCGCCGAGCGTGCGGCCTCCGGCGGCGCCGGGGCGGCTCGACGCGAGCGCTGCTCCGCCTGCCTCGAAGAGGCCTCCTCCGCCGGAGGCCGAGGCCGAGGCCAAGGGCGGCTCGCCGCGCGGCCGGCCGCGTGGCCCGTTCACGCAGCACCGCAGGCTCGATTCGCTGCGCAGCTTGCTGCAGAAGCACCCGGCCGGCCTGACGATCTACGACCTCGCGCGCGAGCTCAACGTCACGCCTCGCTCGCTCCGGCGTTATCTCGTCGAGGTCAAGCGGGAGCTCGATCTCGTCTCGGTCGCCACGCGTCCGGGCGGCCCTCGCCTCTGGCGGCTCTCCCCGAGCGAGGCGCCCCGGCGCGTCGAGGTGCGGCGGACGCAGGCGTACGCCCTGCTCGCCGCGCGCAGGCTCTTCGAGCCGATGCGCGGCTCGACGCTCTTCGAGGAGATCGACCTCGCGGCGCAGCGCCTGCTCGGCGTCGCGCGCAGGCCGGGGCGCGGCCCGAACGCCGGCGTCGCCGACGCGCGGCTGGAGGAGCGGTTCCTTTACCTCCCGTTCGCCCCGAAGGACTACGCCGCGCGGACCGAGGAGCTCGACGACCTGTTCCAGGCCGTCGCCGACCTGCGCCCGCTCAGGTGCCGTTACCGCCGCGGTCGGGACGGGCGCGAGGAGCGGGTGCTCATTCACCCCTACGCGCTCGTCCTCTACAAGGATGCGATCTACTGCGTGGGCCTCCATGTGGGCCGCGGCGAGGTGCGCACGTTCCTGCTCGACCGGATGCGCGACACGGAGTGTGCGGTCACCGAGCGCTTCGAGCTGCCCCCGGACTTCTCCATCGACGACCACTTCCAGGGCCAGTTCGGCATCTGGCGCGGGGGCGAGCCCCGGCGTGTCGTGATTGACTTCGACCAGCGCGTGACCGAGTTCGTGAGGACGCGCAAGGTGCACCCGTCCCAGGAGATCACGCCGCTGCCCGGCGGCGGCGTGCGGCTCACGATGCACATCGGGGACATGACGGAGCTCGCGACGTGGGTGCTCGGCTTCGGCGAGACGGCGCGGGTGGTCGAGCCGCCCGATCTGGTGGACCGCGTGAAGCGTGAGCTGTCCGGGGCGCTCGCGCGCTATGCGGAAGAGCCGCCGGCCGAGGGCTAGCCGCGCATCGCGAGGCCCGTCCCGGGCGCCGCGCGGCCCTCTATGGGCCCTTCGGGGCTCGGCACACCCCGGAACCTCGGCATACCTCGGAACCTCGGTAGGCCCCCGGAGAGGGGGTTCGCCGCGCGCGCTGGGGACGGGCCGTGTCTGAGCCCGGTTGACCTCTCTCCTCCGGCTCTGCCGGAGGAAAGAGGTCTCAGGCGAGCTCGGCGGGGCCCCAGCGCGCGCGGCGAACCCCCTCTCCGGGGGCCGGGCAGCTCGCCAGGGTCTCTCTTCTCTTCCTCGGCGTACGCCGCTCGGCGGGCCCCCCGCTACCTCCAGGATCTGCTCAGCGCGACGCGCCGCGCAGCGCCTCGTCGATCATCTTCTGGTGCTCCGCCGGATCGGCCCAGCGGGCGCGCCCCTCGGGCGGGAGCTGATCGATCGGATCGAAGTACGTGTACCGCTGCCCCGGCTTGACGCTCGGCGCCTCGAACACCGAGATCCCGGTCGTGCGATCGTAGTGCTCGTACGAATGCGCGTCCCGCTTGCCCCCGCCGCCGGGCGCGTCGACGACGAACGTCGGCGTGTTGAACCCCGCGGTCGAGCCGCGCACGTGCTTCTCGATCATGAGCCCGGTCGCGAGCGTGGTCCGGAGGTCCTCCACGCCGCGGACGAGATCGTGGATGTAGACGTAGTACGGGTGCACGTGGACGTGCCCGAGGCGCTTCACGAGCAGCTTCATCGTCTCGGGCGTGTCGTTCACCCCGCGCTGCAGCACCGACTGGTTCCTGACCGTGATCCCGCGCTCGAACAGCTTGTTCATCGCGTCGCGCGTGATGCCCGTGATCTCGTTCGGGTGGTTGAAATGGGTGTGGATCACGACCTCCTTGTGCAGCTTCCGGCCGAGCTCCACGGTGCGCGTGACCGCGTCGATCCACTCGTGGTCGGTGAGGATCTTCTGCGGCATCACGGCCGGCCCCTTGGTCGCGAGCCGGATGCGCTGGATGTTCGGCATCCGGAGGAGCGCCTCGCCGATCGCGCCGATCTGCTCCGGCCGCAGGTTGTACGCGTCGCCGCCGGAGACCACGATGTCCTCCAGCTCCGGGCGCGACGCGATGTACGCATACGCGCGCTGCCACCGCTCCTCGTCGACCTTGAAGTGGGTCTTCTCGACCTCCTCGGTGTCGATGCCGACCGCGTAGCTGCGCGTGCAGAAGCGGCAGTAGACGGGGCAGGTGTCGAGCGGGAGGAAGAGCGCCTTGTCCGCGTAGCGGTGCGTCAGCCCGGGGACCGGCGCGTCGGCGCGCTCGTGCAGCGAGTCGAGCCCGAGCTTCGGATGGTCCGGCAGGAAGCGCGACGCGAGCGGGATGAACTGCGTCCGGAGCGGATCGCCGTACGGGTTGTCCCAGTCGATCAGCGAGAGCATGTACGGCGAGACCCGGACGCTCATCGGCGCGTGGGCGAAGCCCTTGGTCGCGTCACGGATGAACTCCTCCGAGACCATGCCGCGCAGCGTGTCGAGCAGCTTGTCCGGGCGGGTGATCGACTTCTTCGCTTGCCAGCGATGATCCAGGAACTGCTCGTCGGTCACGTCGGCGTACGCCGGGATCCTCCGGAAGTCGGGCATCTCGATGAGATTCGCGTGCTGGAGCGACGCCGGATCGACCGGCGGCTTGAGGGGCACGATGTCGTGGATTCGCTTGGTGAGTTCGATGAGGCTCGAGGTGGTCGTCATGAGTGGACCCTTGCCCGCGCAGAGGAAAGAGAGCGTCAGGTGATGGTCGCCTGCTTGCGCCTGCACCTCTCGGGGCCCGCCCGGGAGAGGCAGCGGCAGACGTCTCCCGGATCGTAGCACCGCGGCCCCCCGTCGGGGGCGGTGTGCGCCTGGCCGCGGTACGACGCCGTCGCGCTCGCCGTGGCGAGCGGAGGGGCTCCTCCGGAGCGCGCGCCCTCAGGGCTCGATGGATGCCACGGCCACGTCTCGGGTGGTGCGGTAGCGCGCGTAATAGGTCCGAACGCGCGTGACGTACGCCTGCGTCTCCTCGTAGGGCGGAATCCCGCCATACCGCATGACCGCCCCCTCGCCGGCGTTGTACCCGGCGATGGTGAGATCGAGATCTCCGTTGAAGAGGTTGGCCAGGACGCGCAGATACCGCGTTCCACCGAAGATGTTCTCGCGCGCGTCGAACGGATCGCGCACCTGCATGCGGAGGGCGGTCTCGGGCATGAGCTGCATCAGCCCCTGCGCGCCCACGGGCGAGACGGCCCGCGGGTCGTAGTCGCTCTCGCACTTGATGACGGCCCGGACGAGCTCCTCGGGGATCTGGTACAGCGTCGCGGCCTGCCGGATCCACGCGTCGTAGCGGCTGAAGCGATCGAGGGATTTGTCGCTCGGGGCGACCGGGACCACGCCCTTGCGCCTGGGAGAGCGGCCCCCATCGCCCTTGATGTACACCTTGAAGCGCGGGTCGCCGTTCGGGCGGTTCGTGAAGTGGATCTCCCCGTTCTCGTCGGTGTAGGTGAAGATGTCGGCGAGGGCGCGGCCCGGGTGCAGCGCGAGGGCGGCGAGCCCGAGGGCCGCGCCGAGGGTCCGGAGGACGGCGCGGGGGGAGGAGCCGGAGGTCGCTTGGACGGGCATCTCTCGTCTCAGCATAGGTTGGGAACGCCCGCTCGAGCAATCGCGCCGCGGCGGCGGAGGGAACGCCACGGGCCGGAGCTTCATTCCACCGGTGTCCCGGCGCGGCGTCGCGTGGCCGCCCCGCACGTCGCGGCCTCCGCCTCCGGAGGAGGTGGTGGGACACGTCGGGGGCTCACCTCCTGGGCTTGCGTTCCGGCGAGCCCTTTTTGTGGCTCGCCTGCACTTCAGCCCCTCCGGTGAGCGCCCGCCGTGCCCCACCACCCCCCGCGGCGGGGGCTACGTCCCCCAGAACGATCGCGGCAGCGCGCCCCGATGCGACAGCGCGAGGAGGTCCATGAGCAGCGCGATCGTGACGTGAACCAGGAAGCCCGAGTAGATGCTCTTCGTGCGCATCGCGAGCGAGCCGAGCGCGATGCCCGCGACCACGGCGCCGGCGGCCTCCAGGTACGGCTTGCCGAAGTGGATCATGCAGTAAGGGACGACCATCGCGAAGATCGCGCCTGACCCCAGGGTGTGCCGCAGGCCGGCGAGCCAGAAGCCCCGGAAGAAGATCTCCAGCGCGAAGAACTGGGCGAAGTACATCGCCTCCCAGGCGATGAGGTCGAACCAGGAGCGCGAGGACTGCTTGTAGAAGGGGTAATACGTCCCGAAGTCGGGCGAGCTCGCGACGATGAACACCGCCGGGACGACGACCGTGAGGCAGAGCAGGTAGATCCACGCGTGCTTGGCGAGCCCCCGGACGCGCAGCCCCATGTCGAGCAGGCTGTCCTTCGGGAAGAAGAGCTTCCACGCGGCCATCGGGATGGCCACGTAGCCGAAGACGCGGGTGAACGACCACCAGACATAGCTGTAGAGCTCGTCGTAGCGGCGGAGCGAGATGGGCAGCAGGGGTCCGGTCGGCGAGAGCGCCTGCGCGAGCTCGACCTCGCGCAGCCAGGGCCGGATGTGCTCGTCGTAGACGGCCCGACCGCCGTAGTACTGCTGCAGCATGAGCACGAGCGCCGTGATGGTGAAGAGGACGGCCGGGCGGCGGTCGTAGCCGCCGGCGGCGAGGGTGCGCCGCTGGTGCTCGTGGGCCTCGACGTCGAGCTCCCGCCAGGTGCGCCGGAAGAAGAGCCAGAGGACGGGCGCGAGCGCGAGGTACGCGGCGACCGGAAACAGGGCCTTGAAGAGCGTGCTCATCGCGGCGGACGACGAGGCGTCGGCGAAGCGGGCACCCACATCCGGGAGCGGCCGCACCCGGTCCACGTGCGCCACGACCCAGCTCCCGAGGTTGAGCATCGGCGCGCCCTCTACCATGATCCGCGGCCCAGCACAGCGGCAGCGCGCGGGCGCCCGCGGGCTGCCTCGCCGGGCCGTCGCGCCCCGACGCGCCGCGGCCGGCGCGCCCTGACGCGCCGCGGCCGTCGCGCCCCGACGCGCTGCGGCCGGCGTGGATCGCCTGGCGTGTGCCCTTGCGGTGACCCGGGCCGCTCTGCTAAATGCCCGTCCCTCATTTTCATGCCGCGCGAGTCATCTCGCGCATTTCCGGCGCAGGCTGCGCCTGCCCGTGGGAGTTCAGCAATGGCCAGCAAGAATCCGCTCGCGATCGTGAAGGAGCGCTTCGGCGACAAGGCGAAGCTCGTCGAGGCTGTGAAGGGGTTTGCCACCGAGGATCTCTGGCTCGGTCGCGTCAGCTCGGATCGGGGCGGATCGAAGGGGCTCGAGCACGTCTCGAACGCCAAGCTCCTCCGCCTTCACGCGACCTTCAGCGAGGTGAAGGAGAAGTTCGGGACCCGGGCGAAGCTCATCGACGAGACGCTGGTCGTCCTGAACCGGACGAAGGACCAGGGCTTCAAGAAGCGCCTCGAAGCGTATCCGGTCCCGCGCCTCTACGATCTCTACAAGTCGGCCTCGAAGCGGGCGAAGGCAGCGTCCGCGGCCCCGAAGGCCCAGGCCTAGACCTCGCACCTGAGCGCGCTTGTCGATGCCGGACCTGACCGGGCCGCCTGCCCTTGAAGGTCTGGCTTTCCTATCGTAATTGAGCCGCGTCGCCAGCGCGCGGCGCCCAGCCGTCCTGCGTCGGACCGACGATCTGACGTCCCCCCTGATGAGCCCGTGATGCCCTATGTGGGCCCTCCCAGAACGTGGGGTCGCCCCGGCGAACCCCGCCAAGGAGAACGACTGTGAGCAGCGCGCACGAGACCGAGACCGACGTCTGGACCACGGAAGACGCGAAGTCGTTGTACATGATCGACCGCTGGGGCCGCGGCTACTTCGATGTCAGCCCGGACGGCAGCCTCACGGTGGCGCCGCTCCAGGAGCGCGGCCGCAAGATCGCGATCCGCGACGTCGTCGACGCGGCGCTCGAGCAGGGGCTCCGCACGCCGCTCCTCATCCGCTTCCAGGACCTGCTCCACCACCGGGTGCGGTCGCTCAACGAGGCCTTCAACAAGGCGATCGCCGAGAGCAAGTTCCGCGGCACGTACCGCGGCGTGTTCCCGATCAAGGTGAACCAGCTCCGGGAGGTCGTGGAGGAGATCCTCGACGCGGGCAGGACCTACCACTACGGCGTCGAGGTCGGCTCCAAGCCGGAGGTCTTCGCCGGCCTGTCGGTCCACAGCGACCCCGAGTCGCTGATCGTGTGCAACGGCTACAAGGACGAGAACTTCATCCGGACGGCGCTCATCGGGCGCAAGCTCGGCAAGAAGGTGATCCTCATCGCGGAGAAGCTCTCCGAGGTGCGGATGATCACCCGCGTCGCCAAGGAGATGAACGTCGAGCCGATGATCGGGCTCAGGGTCCGGCTCGTGACCGAGGGGGCGGGCAAGTGGAAGACCTCGGGCGGCGAGAACGCGAAGTTCGGGCTCTCCACCGCCGAGATCCTGGCGGCGATCAGGATCATGGAGGAGGCCGGGATGAGCGCCGCGTTCAAGCTCATCCACTTCCACATCGGCTCGCAGGTGCCGGACATCCTGATCATCAAGCGCGCGGTGCGCGAGGCGACGCGCTACTACGCGAAGCTCCGCAAGATGGGGCAGCGCGTCGAGTACATCGACGTCGGCGGCGGGCTCGCCATCGACTACGACGGCTCGCGCTCGACCTTCCACTCCTCGATGAACTACTCGGTCGAGGAGTACGCGCGCGACATCGTGCACAACATCGCCGACATTTGCGACGAGGAGCGGGTGCCCCACCCGAACATCGTCTCCGAGTCCGGCCGCGCGATCGTCGCGCACCACTCGGTGCTGGTCGTCCAGGCCTTCGGCTCGATCGAGAAGACGCCGATGTCGTCGCCGATCGACATCCAGACCGAGGAGCACAAGCTCATCCAGAACCTCCTCTACATCAAGGACAACATCTCGGGGCCGAACCTCGGCGAGTCGTGGCACGACCTGCTCCAGATCAAGGAGGAGGCGCAGAAGATGTTCGAGCTCGGCCTGCTCAACCTCGACGTGAAGGCCCGGGTCGAGATCCTGTTCTGGGAGATCGCCGAGAGCATGCAGAAGATCGCCTCGGAGCTCGAGCCGGAGGAGGTGCCGGACGATCTCGGCGAGCTCCGCAAGCAGCTCGCCGATCAGTACATCTGCAACTTCTCGGTGTTCCAGTCGCTGCTCGATCACTGGGCGCTCGGCGCGCTCTTCCCGATCGTGCCGATCCACCGGCTGAACGAGCGCCCCGCGGCCGACAGCACGCTCGTCGACATCACGTGCGACTCCGACGGCAAGGTCAGCAAGTTCATCGATCTCAACGACGTGAAGGACACGCTGCCGCTGCACCCGATCCGGGGCGACGAGCCGTACTACGTCGGCATCTTCCTGACCGGCGCGTACCAGGACATCATGGGCGACATCCACAACCTCTTCGGCCGGGTCAACGAGGTGCACGTCTTCCTCGATGACGACGAGGAGAGCGGGTACTACATCGAGGAGACGATCGCCGGGAACAAGATCCACGAGGTGCTGGCGCTGACCCAGTACGACAACCGCGATCTCGTGGGGAAGGTGAAGGCCCAGGTCGACGGCGCGATCAAGCAGGACCTCCTCAAGCCGACGGAGGGCATGCGGCTCCTCGCCGACTACGAGCGCGGGCTCAAGGATCAGACCTACCTGAGCCTCTGAGCCGCGACGTGCTCTCCGAGCAGCCGATCACGGCGACCGCGCGCCGGCCGCCCCTCCGCCGGCGCGGCCCTCCCGGCTGGGCGCGCCAGGCGGCGCTCGTCGCCCGGAAGGATCTCGCGATCGAGCTCGCCACGGGCGAGATCGTCACGACGAGCGGGTTCTTCGCGGTGCTCGTCGCCGTGATCGCGTCGCTCGCGTTCTACGCGGGGCAGGACGCGGCCGAGCGGGTCGCGCCCGGCGTCATCTGGGTGAGCGTCGCGTTCGCGTCGGTGCTCGCGCTGAGCCGCACGTGGCAGCGGGAGCGCGAGGACGGCGCGCTCGCGGGCCTGCTCGTCCTGCCGATCTCGCGGAGCGCCCTCTTCGCCGGCAAGGCGCTCGGGCTGTGCCTGTTCGTCGCCGCGGTCGAGCTCATCATCATCCCCGTGGCGGCGCTGCTCTTCTCGGTGGATCTCGCGGAGACCGGCGCGGGGCTCGCGCTCCTCTGCCTCGCGGCGACGCCGGGCATCGCCGCGAGCGGCACCCTCTTCGGGGCCATGACCGTGCGCACGCGCGCCCGCGATCTCGTGCTCGCGAGCGTGCTCTTCCCGCTGCTCGCGCCCACCCTGCTCGCCGCGGTCGCCGGCACGCGCGAGCTCTTTGGCGGCGCGGCGGTCGGCGAGCTCACCGACTACATGGCGCTGATGGCCGTGTTCGACGTCGTGTTCATCGCGGGCGGGATCGGGCTCTTCGATCTCATGATCGAGGGCTGATCTCCCGCGCCGCGCCCGCGCGCGCTCACGGGGCCGCGCCGGGCGCCCACGGGGCCGCGCCGCGCGCTCACGGGGCCGCGCCGCGCGTCGAGAGCACGTCGTCGGCGATGATCTCCGCCGCCCGCGTGATGCCGGCGAGATCGAGCGCGGCGCCGGTGCACTCGCCGAGCGCCCACACGCCGTCGCCGGCCCGGCCGCGCGCGTCGACCTTCACGGCGTACCCGGCGCGCGGATCCGGCTCGACGCCTGCGCCGGCCTGCGCGGCGATCTCGAACGCGGGCGCCGCCGGCGCCTCCACGGCGACCGCCACGACCTTCACGTCGCGCGTCGGGCTGTCGGGGCCGAACGGCGCCTCGCGCAGGCTCACGCTCTTCACCTGCGAGATCCCGTGCACCGCGGCGAGCGCGGCGAGCGGGACGCGCGCCGCGATGCAGTCGCCGAGGGCGCCCGCCAGCTCGTCGGCCCAGAAGCCCTCGCCGGCGAGCGCGACGGGGCCGGTCGGCTCGACCCCGTGGGCGAGCAGCCGGCAGAGCGCGCGCGCGGAGAAGACGCCGGGCAGATCGTTGTTCGGGACCGCCGCGACGCCGTCGTGCGCCCCGGTGGCGAAGATCTTGGCGGGCGCCGTGATCACGGTCGCGCCGGCGTCCCCGGCGACCAGGATCTCGCCGAGGTAGACCCCGGCGGCAACGCGCCGTGAGAGCACGCGCACGCCGTCGAGCGGGTGCTGCGCGAGGAGCTCGGCCGCGCGCCGCGGCGCCCCGGCGAGCGAGCCGGACGGCGCGAGCCCGTCGTCGATCAGCGCGACGCGGAGGCCCCGCGCCGAGAGCGCGGACGCCGCCGCCACGCCGGCGGGCCCTCCGCCGATCACCGCGGCGTCGACCTCGAGCCGCGCGGCGGGCTCGGGCGGGAGCGCCGCGCTCGGCAGCCGACCGAGCCCCGCGAGCTTGCGCGCGATCGACTGCATGACCCGCGACAGGCCGGGGACGCCGGCCATCAGGTGGTGGTGATCGATCCCCTGCGGGAAGAACCAGTCGGTGACCCGGAGCAGGTCCGCCTCCCGCGAGCCCACGACGTTCTGCGCCTCGATGCGCTCGCCGCCCGCCGCCGGGCGGAGGCAGGTCATCACGTTGGGCACCCCGTCGACGCGCGCGAGGCAGCCGTCGCAGCCGCCGCGCAGGCAGGTCGGCGCGCGGGGGCGGTGCAGCTTCGGGCTGCGCGCGAGCGTCACGCGGCCGGACGCGACCAGCGCCACGGCGAGCGGCTCCCCCCGCTCCGCCGGGACGGCCGCTCCGTCGAGGGTGATGGTGACCGGATCCTGAAGCGCGCGGCTCCGCCGAAACATGGGCGGACGCTAGCAGACACGCGCCGGAGCGGTCGCTTGGAGATCGTGGAGAAGGTGTCCTCCGCTTCGCGCGCTGATCTATGCTGTGCTCGATGCGCCTCGGCGTCCTCGGCCCTGCACAGGGTGATCTGCCCGCGCTCGCTCGCGGCGCGCAGCGTCTGCTCGACGAGGGGCACGCCGAGCGGGTCCTCTACGTCGCCGAGGACGACGCGCTCGACCGGGTCGTCGAGGGCTGGGCGCAGCGCCTGGTCGGCGCGGACCCCACGGAGGGCGCCGTCTTCGAGCGGGCCCTGCGGTGCGTGGCCGCGACGCCGGCGGAGATCGACGCGTTCGTGGCGTCCGAGCGGGCGCGGCTGCGCCTCAGGCTGCTGAGGAGCCTCCCGCCGGGCCAGCGCACGATCGAGATCCTGGACGGGCGCGTGGCGCTGTTCGTGTTCGACAAGGCGGCGCTCGACGAGGAGGACGTCGTGGCGGCGTCCCTCCTCGTCTTCGGCAAGAGCTCGGAGCCGCTCATCCAGCGGGTCGGCGCGCGGACGTTCTTCTCTCCCGGGCCGATCGGCCCCGAGGGCGGCGCGGCGCTCCTCGACGACGGGCAGGGCGGGGTGCGGATCGAGGTGATGAACGCGCGCGGCGCGGTGACCGCGCGCGAGATCGTCGGCCCGGCTGCGGCGGGCCCCGGGGTGAGGGTTCAAGGTGGCTCGCACGGCTGAGGATCACGCGGGCGCGCCGCGCGGGCGCGCGCCGGACGCGCGCCGCGTCGCCGTCTTCGGCGGCAGCTTCAACCCGCCCCACGTGGCGCACGTGCTCGCGGCGACGTACGCGCTCTCCGTCGCGCCGATCGACGAGGTGCTCGTCGTCCCCGTCTACCGCCACCCCTTCTCCAAGGAGCTCGTGCCGTTCGAGCATCGCCTGGCGATGTGCCAGCTCGCGCTCGGCTGGCTCCCGCGCGTATCGGTGTCGGCGGTCGAGCGCGATCTGGGCGGGGAGAGCCTCACGCTGCGCACGCTGGAGCACCTCGCCGCGGCGCACCCGCGCTGGGCGATGCGGCTGCTCGTCGGCGCCGACGTGCTCCCCGATCTGCCGAGGTGGCACCGCTTCGATCGCATCGCGCAGCTCGCGCCGCCGATCGTCCTGGGGCGCTCCGGCTTCGCCGCGTCGGCCGCGGAGGATCTCGAGGGGGCCGGCGCGTACGCCAGCCCCGGCCTGCGCGCCGCGGACGTGCGGCTCCCGCAGATCTCGAGCAGCGACATCCGCCGGGCGTTCGCGGCGGGCGATCTGGACGCCGTGCGCCAGCGCGTGCCGAGCGCCGTGCTCGACTACGTGCTCGCGCGCGGCCTGTACGGGAGCGGCCGGTGAGCGCGCGGGCGAGCGCGCGCCGGCCGCGAGCGCGCCGCGAGGGCGGCGCCGGGCTCGACGTGTTCATCTACGGCGGCGGCAAGGTGGGCCGCGGGCTCGCGCGCGCGATCCGCGACGCGGGGCTGTCCGTCACCCTCAGGGCCGCGCGGGACGGGCTGCCCGAGGAGCGCATCGACGCGGATCTCGTGATCCTCGCGGTGCGCGATCGCGACATCGCGCCGTGCGCCGAGGCGCTGCGCGACCGAGCGCTCGTCGGCCACCGGGACGCCGCGGTGGTGCACTGCGCGGGCGCGCTCGGGCCGGAGGCGCTCGAGGCGGTGCGGAGCGACCGCGTCGCGGTCGCGCAGATGCACCCGATGATCTCGTTCGCCTCGCCCTCGTTCGCGCCCTCGCTCGCGCGCGGTCAGCTGCACGTCGACGGCGATCCCGCCGCCGTGCGCGCCGCGCGCTCGCTCGGCGCGCGCCTCGGGATGACCCCGCGCACGCTCCCCGGCCTCGACCGGGTCGCTTACCACGCCGCGGCGGGCCTCGTCGCCAACGGCGCCGCCGCGCTCGCCGCCGGCGGGATCGATCTGCTCGAGCGCGCGGGCGTCGATCGAGCGACCGCCGCCCAGATGCTCGGCCCGCTGCTCCGCACGGTCGCGGACAACGTCGAGGCGCTCGGCGTGCCCGAGGCGCTCACCGGGCCGGTGCGGCGCGGCGACGCGACCGCCGTCGCGCGGCACCTCGAGACGCTCCGCCGGCTCGCGCCGCACCTCGTGCCCTTCTACGTGGCCGCCAGCGCGACGCAGCTCCCGCTGGCCCGCGCCCTGGGCGAAGCACCCCCGGCCGCGTTCGACGCCATCCAGCAGTTGCTGGACGGAATCAAGCATCGTGGTTGAAAATTTCTTGTGACGCCGCATGCGGCGGCGTGATGAGCCCGGGGGGGCGACGGCGGGATCCGTTGATGCGAGGTTCAGCGCAGAGGTACGCTTCTCGTGCCTTGGGATCGGTTGCCGCAGCCTGCGCTTCTTCTGCCACGACGAGCGAGGCCGGAAGTTTCCGGGAGCTCGATGAGCGCGTCCGTGAAGCCGCGTCGCGTGGGGTGTTCCACGTCCATGGACGGCGGCAGGTCCTGGACGCCGTTTGCTCCCACCTCGCGCGGCGCGCGCGGGGTGTGGGGCGCTCGCTGATCTCGGCCGCGCACGCCGCGGATCGGGATCCCTGGCGCGAGCTCGCCCTGCGCTGCGGGGTCGCCTCCGCGGATCCGACGGCGGCCGCGCAGGGGATCAGCGCCGTCGCGCAGGGCGCGATCCTGCTCGTCTCCGAGGGAGAGCCGGCGGCCTGGGGCAGCCTCGTGCTGGAGGAGCTCTCGCGCCTCATCGCGGAGGGCTCGTGCGCCGCGCTCGTCGTCGTGTGCAGCGACGTGGCGGTGCGGCCGTGGACGCGCGCGCTCACGATCGACGCGGTGGCCTCGCCGGAGGACCTGCACCTCTTCTGGGAGGCGGCCGCCGCGGACGCGGAGCGCCGGGTGGTCGCGAGGCTCGAGCGGCTCGACGCGCTCGAGGGCTGGTGCGCCGCCGCGCTGTCGACGCCGTCCGAGCCGCGCCCCGCGCGGCCGCCGCCGAGCCGCGCGGCCAGGCGGCTGCTCGATCGGCTCGCGCTGAGCCAGCGGCCCTGGCCGTCGGCGCAGGTCGATCTCCTGCTCTCGTGGGGGGCGGCGCAGGAGCTCGAGGCGATCGCGGGCAAGGGCGCGCTCGACGAGCTCTCCGGGCTCGGGTTGATCGAGGTCGATGATCGCGGGTGGGTGGCGGCGCGGCGCGCGGCGGTCGACCCGGCCGGCGTCGATCCCGAGGACGCGCGCGCGGTCGCGGAGGCGCTCGAGGAGCTGTCGACCGATCCGTGGAGCGCCTCGCGCGCGAGCGAGCTCTTCGCCTCGCTGGGTCAGGCGGACCGCGCCGAGGCGGCGGCGATGCGGGCGATCTCCTCGGTCGGCGAGCCCTCGGCGCGCGCCGATTTCTGGCAGCGCTGGGCCCGATCGATGCGCGCGCTGCCCGGCGCGCCCTCGGGCGAGCGGCAGCTCCGCGCCGCGGAGCTCGCGCTCCGGCTCGGCGACGTCGAGTTCGCGATCGACTTCTCCTCCTCGGCGCTGCGGGAGCGGGAGTCGTTCGCCGCGCTCCTCGTGCACGGCCGCGCGACGAGCGCGCGCGGCGATCTGACGACGGCCGCGATGGTGCTCTCGCGCGCGCTCTCGCTCGCGGGCGCGCCCGCGGAGCGGTCGCGCGGCGCCGTCGAGATGGCGGAGCTCTGCTGCAAGACGGGCGATCTCGCGGCGGCGAGGGAGCACGCGGAGGCGGGCCTCGCCTGCGCGGGCGAGCTCGCGACGCGCCTCCTGGCCCGCAACGTCCTCGGCAAGCTGCTCCTCTCGCGGCAGGCGTGGTCCGAGGCGGAGCGGCACTTCGCGGCCGACGCGTGGGAGGCGGCGCGCGGCGGCGAGCTCGTGAGCGAGCTGCGCGCCCGCCTGAACCGCGCGATCGCGCTGCTCTCCAGCGGCCGGCTCGACGAGGCGCGCTCGATGCTCGAGGGGGTGCTCGAGGACGGCGAGCGGCGCGGCGAGCGCGCGGCGACCGGCTACGCGCTCACGAACCTCGCGGTGATCGCGCACCTGAAGCACGAGTACCCGGAGGCCCTGCGGCTCTTCGAGCGCTCGATCGACATCTTCCGCAAGATCGGGGACAAGGTCACCCTCGTCAACCTCATCGCGAACCTCGCGGAGCTCCGCCTGCAGCTCGGGTTGATCGAGGAGGCCGAGCAGGCGCTCGCGTTCGCGCGGAAGGTCTGCGGTCCGGTCGTCCCCGGCGTGTGGATCTCGCACGTGGCCTACGTCGCGGCGCAGATCCACCTCGAGTGCGGCCGCACCCACGACGCCTGGTCCGAGCTCAGCGCCGCCTTCGCGCACGGCGCCGGCCCGAAGCGCGGCGAGTGCTGCGCCCTCGCCGCGCGCATCGCGCTGGAGGACGGCGATCTCTTCCAGGCCGCGCAGATGCTCGAGAAGGCCCGCGCCGAGGCGAGATCGGATCGGCACCGCGCCGAGGTCGCCCTCCTCGAGGCGATGCGCGCTCGCGCCGCCGGCGAGCCGTTCGGGCCGATCGCCGCGGAGGCGCTCGCGCTGGCGCGGCAGGCCCACGCGCGCGAGCGCGCCCTGGAGGCGCACGTCCTGCTCCACCACGCGCCCTCCTCCGGGGAGCGGCCGCCGCGCGCGCCGGAGGACGACCCGGGGGCGGCGAGCTCGCACCTCGAGGCGGCGATCGCGCTGCGGGATCGCATCGCCGCGTCGCTCCCTCCCGAGATCGCGCGCAGGTTCCTCTCGCGCCGGAGCTTCGCGGAGCTCGCGCGGCTGGAGGCGTGCGCGCGCGGGGCCGTCGAGGCGGATCCGAGGGGCTGCGCGCTCTGCGGGGCGAGCGCGTGCGCGGGGTGCGCGAGGGCGTCGGTCCGCCCCCTCAGGACGTCCGTCGCGGCCCCGGCGCTCGAGCGGATGGTGGGGACGGCCCCCGCGCTGCTCAGCCTCATCCATCAGATCGAGAAGGTCGGCGCGAGCGACGCGACCGTGCTGATCCACGGCGAGAGCGGGACCGGGAAGGAGCTCGTCGCCGAGGCGATCCACGAGGTGAGCGCGCGGCGGATGGGCCCGCTGGTCAAGGTCAACTGCGCCGCCCTGGTCGAGACGCTGCTGCTCTCGGAGCTGTTCGGGCACGAGAAGGGGGCGTTCACCGGGGCGGCGTCGCGCCGTCGCGGGCGCTTCGAGCTCGCCGAGGGCGGGACGCTCTTCCTCGATGAGATCGGGGACATCTCGCCGCGCACGCAGGTCGCGCTGCTCCGCGTCCTGCAGGACAGGACCTTCGAGCGGGTCGGGGGGATCACCCCGCTGCGCGCGAACGTCCGCATCCTCTGCGCCACCCATCGCGACCTGCGCGCGATGGTCTCCCGGGGCGAGTTCCGGGAGGATCTCTACTATCGCCTCCGGCAGGTCGTCCTGGAGGTCCCTGCGCTCCGGCAGCGGCCGCGCGATCTGCCGGTGATCGCGGCCTCGATCCTGGAGCGGATCGCCGCGGAGCGCGGCGCGCCGCCGAAGCGCCTGTCCAGCAGGGCGGTCGCGGCCCTGTCGCAGCACACCTGGCCGGGCAACGTGCGCGAGCTCGAGAACGCGCTGCGCGCCGCGGCGATCTTCGCGGACGGCGAGGTGATCGATCTCGAGGACCTCACGACGAACGTGGAGGGCCTGCGCGGCCTCGACGCCGCGGGACCGTCGAGCGCCCCGGCCACGCCGAGGGCGGGCGCGTCGCCTGGTCCCGAGCTCGCCAGCATGGCTCGCGCCCCGGCGCCCGAGCGGCCGGCGCTGGAGGGGCAGCCCGCGCCGGCGCTCGCGGATCGCACGCCGCTGGAGCTCGCGTATGCGCATGTCCGAGGAGGCGTCAGCCTGAGCGACATGAAGCGCGAGCTCGAGCGCGAGTGCATCTCCAGGGCGCTGGACGAAAGTCGTGGCAACATCACGCGCGCCGCCACTCTCCTGGGCATGAAGCGGCCGCGCCTCTCTCAGCTTGTGAAGCAGTATGGCTTTGGTGGGACGTCGGAGGATTGAGTGATGCGAGGTTGCTGGAGGACATGGCGGTTCGGGGGCCTCACGCTTGCGCTGTCGGCGCCTCTGCTGCTCGCGGGGTGTGCGATCGCGTCGGGGGAGCTCGACGAGCAGGGCGACGAGGCGTGGAGCGACCTCGATCCGATGGCCTCCGAGGCGGCGCCCGGGTGGGACGCTGACGTGGGCGACGTCGGGCACGACGTCGACGCCTCCGCCCGCGAGCTCGCCGAGCCTGCGCCGCTCGATCTGCGCGACGCGGTGCGCCCCTCGAGCGACGACGAGCGCGCGAGGACGGAGATCTACGCGCGCTCGGAGGACGGGCAGATGCCGGAGCCGCTCCCCTGGCGCCCCCACGGGTCTGCGCAGGGTCGCGATCAGACCCCGTCCGAGGGCGACGGAGCGCGCTGATTCGAGGGCGACGGGGCGCGCTGAGCCAGGCGACGGGGCGCGCTGAGCCAGGCGACGGGGCGCGCTCGGCGGGGAGCGGCGAAGCGCGCTGAGCCGTCGTCCCGGCGCGGCGCGGCGCCGCGGCCCCGACGCGTTTTGCCGCAGCGGCGCGGTGCTCCGCGGTAGCCTTCGGGCGTGGAGCCGCTCGGGATCGATCTCCGCACCCGGACGACCCTGGTCTGCGGGGCCCTCGCGCTCGCCATCGCGGCCTCGACCCTGCTCCGTGGTCGCGTCCGCCGCGTTCACCTCTTCTTCGCGGCGTTCGCGGCGGACGTCGGGCTCTGGTACCTCTCCCAGTCGCTCTTCGGCTTCTTCCAGGCGTCCATCTGGGAGCGCTTCACGGCGATCCTCGCGGTGCTGCTCCCGCAGTTCGCATTGCACCTGTTCGAGGCGATGATCCCCCACGACGGGGATCGGCGCTCGCGGCTGCTCCGCTTCGCGGGGGCGCTCGTCATCCCGCTCTTCGTCCTCGTGCTGGTGAGCCGGGAGCCGGGCTCCTGGCTCGACTGGCTCACGCGCGGCTGCATCTTCCTCTACGTCTTCGCGCTGCTCACCGCGGGGCTGTACACGCTCGGCCAGCGCGGCAAGCAGAGCTCGTCGCGCGCGACGCAGCGGCGGGTGCGGTTCCTCGTGGTGATCGGCGCGCTCGCCGGGCTCGCCAGCGTCGCCGACTTCGCCTGGTTCCTCGGCGCGGAGCCGCCGCCCGTCGGCGCGGCGCTCTCGATCGTGTTCCTGTTCGTCCTCGCCCAGGCGCTCCGGCACGAGCGGCTCCTCGACGCCTACGAGATGCTCGCGCGCCTGCTCGTCGCCACGGCCGTCGCGTTCCTGATCGCGCTGATCTTCTATCTCCTGCTCACGTTCATCGGCGGCTTCAACACGATGTACCTGAACGCGGTGCTCGCCGCGATCGTGATCCTGGTGCTCTTCGATCCGCTCCGGGAGCGCGTCGAGGAGCAGATCCAGCGCCTGTTCTTGCGGGAGCGGTTCGATCTCGATCGCTCGCTCGCGGAGGCCCGGCGGCGCCTCGTGCACACGCTCGAGGTCGAGGAGATGGGCTCGATCGTGATGAGCGCGCTCGAGCAGTCGCGCCGGGTGACCGGCGCGGCGCTCTACCTGCGCGATCAGGACGGCACCGGCTTCGACCGGCTCGCCTCGCTCGGGCCGCGCGTCCCGGAGCGGATCGAGGTGGCGACCGCGAGGGCGCTGCTCGATCGCCTCGATCGCGGCCCGCTCGCGATGGAGGAGCTGGAGCGCGAGGCCCGCGAGCGGCGGGCGCGGCGCAGCCACAGCGACGCGAGCGAGGACGGCAACTTCGCGAGGCGGACCGAGGTGCGCCCGCAGGTCCCCGAGGACGCCGTGCTCGCCGCGGCCGAGGTGCTCGGCAGCCTCTGCTCGGGCGTCGTGCTCTGCGCGCGCGACGAGCGGGGCGAGCCGATCGGGCTCCTCGTGGTGGCGGACGCGCGCGTGCGCGACGCGTTCTCGCCCGAGGAGCTGACGCTGCTCGAGACGCTCGCCGCGCAGATCGGCGTCGTCGTGGAGAACTCGCGCCTGTACGCGCAGATGAAGGAGCGGGACCGGCTCGCGCTCCTCGGCCAGATGGCGGCCGGGCTCGCGCACGAGATCAGGAACCCGCTCGGCGCGATCAAGGGAGCGGCGCAGCTGCTCGCCGATCCCGTGCCGGAGGCGCAGATCGATCCGGCGTCGCGCGAGTTCATCGGGATCATCCTCGAGGAGGTCGACCGGCTCGACCGCGTCGTGGGCTCGGTGCTCGATCTCGCGCGGCCCGCGCAGGGCTCGGTCGTCCCGACCGACGTGAACGCGATCGTGCGCCGCACGTTGCAGGTGCTCTCGATCGAGCGGAGGAGCGATCAGCTCGAGGTCGAGCTCACGCTCGACCCCGAGCTCCCCCGGGTCGCCATCGATCCCGAGCAGCTCCGGCAGGTGCTGATGAACCTGTTCCGCAACGCCGTCCAGGCGATGAAGGGCCGGGGGAAGGTGGTGATCGCCACGCGCGTCCGCTTCGGCCGCGGGACGAGGCCGGGCTCCGGCTCGGACGAGCCGTTCGTCGAGCTCAGCGTCACCGACAACGGCCCGGGCATCTCCCAGAAGGTGCTCGCCAACATCTTCCTGCCGTTCTTCACCACGAAGGACAAGGGCACGGGGCTCGGGCTGTCGATCAGCCAGCGCATCGCGCAGAGCGCGGGCGGCCGCATCGAGGTCCGCTCCTACGAGGGGAAGGGGAGCACCTTCGCCGTGATCCTCCCGGCCGGGGTCGACAAGCTGGGCGCGTCGGCGTCGCCGCCGCGCAGCGCTCAGCCGTAGCGCGACGCGAGGAGCTCCGCGAGGGGGGCGCGCTCGCGCACCAGCGCGAGCGTGTGCTCGGCGTGGCCGTGCGCGTAGCCGTTGCCGATGTAGAGATCGACGTCCTTGCCGATCCCCTCGGCGCCGAGGGCGGCGGCGGTGAAGCTCGTGCTCATCGCGAAGAAGTACGCCTTTCCGCGGTCGCGCGTGGCGACGATCGCGCTGAGCTCCACGCCGGGGACGTTCACGCAGGAGAGCGTGAGATCCGCGCCCGCGTCGCCCGTGAGCGGCAGCACGGCGTCGCGCACCGCGATCGGATCGCGCGCGTCGGCGACGACGACGTGGTCGCAGAGCGCGAGCGCGCGCAGGTCGGCGGCGAACTCCGGGGACGCCTCGATCCCGATCACGCGCCCGGAGCGACCGACGCGGCGCCGCGCCTCGGCCGCGCAGAGCAGCCCCGATTTCCCGCCCGCGCCGAGCACCGCCACGCTGTCGCCAGGGCCGGCGAGGCGCGCCACCTGGGGCGCGGCGCCGGCGACGTCGAGCAGCGCGAGGGCGAGCCGCTCGGGCATGTCGGCCGGCATCCGGGCGAGCGGCGCCGACGCGAAGACGATCGCGGTGCCCTCGACGTCGAGCTGCGCGGACGCGGGCCGCACGGCGACGATCCGGCGGAGCGAGAGCGGCGTGAGCGAGAGCGACGCGAGCGTCGCGATGCGGTCGCCGACGCCGACGCCGCGGCGCTCGACGAGCGAGCCGACCCTGCGCACCACGCCGAGCAGCATGCCGCCCGAGCCGGTGACCGGGTTGTGCTGCTTGCCCCGGCGCGCCACCGTCTCGAGGACGAGCCGCGCCACGCCCTCCGGGCTGCCGCCCGACGCCTCTTCCATCTGGCGGAAGCTCGCGGCGTCGATGTTCAGGGTCTCGACGTCGACGACGATCTCGGTCTCGAAGCGGCGCGAGGGGTCGGCGTCGAGCCGCTCCGCCGGTTGGGGCAGCGCCCCCGGTGGATCGAGCACGCGGTGCGTGCCCAGCGGATCGCCAGCGGTGGAGGTGCGTCGCGTCGCGTCGGTGCTCACCCCGAGCCCGTTGAACATGCCGAGCCCGAAAGCAAGGGCAATGCGCAGAGGGCGCGCGAACGCCCTCGTCGGAGGCGCCCGGCGGTCCCCCGGGAGGCCCGGGCGAGCGCCGCCCCGGCAGGGCCGGCGGGACCCTTCTCCGAGGATTCTGCGCATTTGCGGTCGATTCCGGAGCGGTTCGGGGCGCTTTTCGGGTAGGAATGGAGAGCGATGCGCGGCGCGCTGCGTCGAGGGAGCCGGGCCGGCTCGTGCGAAAGAACGGACCGGATCGCTTGACCATCTTTGCTCCGTGAAACTAGACTTTGCCCCCTGCTGGCGCTCGCGTAGCGCAACGAAGGTTTTTACTCCCTGCGATGGACAACCACGCTCCCAAGGTGTCGGCGACGCGGCAACTAGCGTTGCGCTTCATCTCCGGGAAGTACCAAGGCGGCGAATTTCCCCTCGGGGAGCAGCAGGAGATCGTTGTCGGTCGCTCCAGCGACCTCGACATGGTCCTCGTCGAGGACATGGTCTCCCGGCGCCATGCCCGGATTGCCTGCACCGATCAGCAGATCGTGATCGAGGATCTCGGCTCGACGAACGGCACGTTCGTCAACGGCGAGAAGATCAAGAAGACGACCTTGAAGGAGGGCGATCGGGTGCTCATTGGCACCAGCATCCTCAAGGTCGTCTCCACCGACCCCGGTGCGCCCCCGGCGCGCCGTCGGATGGATGAGCCCTCGCTGCGGAGCGGTCAGACCCGGTCGATGTCCGGGTCGATCGACGAGATCCCGCTCCCTGATCTGCTTCAGCTCTTCGGCACATCGAAGAAGAGCGGGGTCCTCGTCGTCCGCTCGGACGACGACGTCGGCAAGATCTATCTGCGCAAGGGCATCGTGACCTTCGCGACCATCAACGATCTCACCGACGTCCCGCCGCTCAAGAGCGTCTACCGCATCCTCACGTGGGTCGGCGGGACGTTCGATCTGGAGCCGGCGGAGGAGCGGGTCATGACCGGCGAGATCAGCGCGACGGTGCAGGAGCTCCTCATGGAGGGCCTCCGGCAGATCGACGAGCTGAACAACATCCGTCACCAGCTCCCGGATCTGTCGGCGCGGCTCGTCATCCCCCAGCCGCTCAAGCCGTTGCTCCGCGATCTCACGCCGGTGGACCTGGACGTCCTCCAGATCGCGTACAACCACGGGCACCTCGCGATGGTCCTCAACAAGAGCCCCGCGACGGATCTCGAGACCGCGCAGTCTGTGCTGAAGCTGCTCCACGCGGGCTATCTGCGCGCGGAGTGATCCCGGGTCGAGGCGGCGAGGCGACGTGAGGCTGCGCGATGCGTCGCGCAGCCTCGGCGCGCGCTCCGGCGTTCGCCGCGAGGGAGGCCGGCGCTGCTGGACGTCCGGCGCGCGCAGGGGTGAGGCGCCGCGCGCGAGGCCGGCGCTGCTGGCCGTCCGGCGCGCGCAGGGGTAAGGCGCCGCGCTCGCAGGCCGAGCGCGGCGCGCTTACCGGACGGCGTGGGCTGTCAGGATCTCGACGGGTCGCGCTTCGCCGCCGGAGCGAGCGCGAGGCTCGAGAGGCGCAGCGTCACGGCGCGGGCGTGGGCCTGCAAGCCCTCCGCGAGCGCGAGCTTCTCGATGGCCGGCCCCTGCGCCCGCAGCGCCGCGTCGCTGTAGCGGATGACGCTCGCGCGGGTCACGAAGTCGTAGATCCCGAGCGGCGAGCCGAAGCGGGCCGAGCCGCCGGTCGGGAGCACGTGCGAGGGCCCCGCGAAGTAGTCGCCCGCGGCGACCGGGGTGAGCCTGCCGAGCAGCGCCGCGCCCAGCGTGCCGATCTCGGCGAGCAGCGCCTCGGCGTCGTTGACGTGGAAGGCCACGTGCTCGACCGCGAGCTGATCGGCGACCTCGGCGAGGCGCGCGCGCGAGCCGACGACCAGGGCCGCCGCGTGCGTCGAGAGCGAGGACTCCACGATGCCGCGGCGCGTGAGCTCGGGCAGCGCGGCGTCGAGCTCGCGCGCGACCGCCTCCGCCAGCCTGGCCGACGTCGTCACGAGCAGCGCGTAGGAGTCCTCGCCGTGCTCGGCCTGCGAGAGCATGTCGGCCGCGACGAGCCGCGGATCCGCGGCGTCGTCGGCGATCGCGAGGATCTCGCTCGGCCCCGTGATGCCGTCGATCGACACATCGCCGAAGACGAGCCGCTTCGCGCAGGCGACGTAGGCGTTGCCCGGCCCCACGATCTTGTCGACCGGCGCGAGCTCCGGGAGCCCGTAGGCCATGGCCGCGATGGCGTGCGCGCCGCCCGAGTCGAGCAGCGTCGTCACGCCGGAGAGGTGCGCCGCGGCGAGGGTGACGTCGTCGGGCGAGGGGCTCGCGAGGACGATCTCGCGCACGCCGGCGATGCGCGCCGGGATGGCCGACATCAGCACGCTCGACGGGTAGCGCGCCTTGCCGCCCGGCGCGTAGACGCCCACGCGGCGCAGGGGGCGCACGCGCATGCCCAGGAGGACGCCGTCCTCCTCGTAGCTGAAGCCGGCCTGCAGCGCGGGCCCGCCCGGCGCCACGTCCGCCGCCCCGAGATCGCCCGCGTCGCGCTGCCGCTCGTGGTACCGCGCGATCCTCGCGGCCGCGGTCTCGAGCGCCGCGCGGATCTCCGGCGCGAGCCGCTCGAGCGCCTCGGCCCCGCCGAAGCCGCCCTCCGCCTCGGGGCCGGCGTGGCGGACGAGCGCCTTCGGCGTCCTCCGCTCGAACGCCTCGATGTAACCGAGCACGGCGGACGTGCCCGCGCGCCGTACGTTGTTGATGATCTCGGTCACCGCCGGCGTGACGTTCGCGAGATCGCCCGTGCCGCGGATGCGCAGGGCAGACAGGGTGGACTCGAACTCGGGCGTACCTTCGATGTGGATGGGCAGCATGGCTTGGCGTTGGACCGCCGCGGCGGAGATCCGCGCGGACCGCGACACCCCGTACCACAGCGCCCCGGCCGGTGGTACGCCGGCCGCGCGCTCCGCGAGTTTCCCGGCCACCGGCCGATGGAGTAGGGTCGCCCCATGCGGACCGGCTCGTTCGGCCTCGCCTCCTCCGCGCTCGCGCTCGCGCTGGTCGCGCTCGCGCCCGCGGTCCTCGTGGGGTGCCCCGAGAACTCCTGCTTCCTCAAGATCTGCCAGGGCAGCAGCTGCCGCTGCTCCATCTCGTCGTGCAGCGACGGCGCGGCCTTCGACACCACCCAGAACCGCTGCCGCTGCTTGAAGGGCTACATCCCGATCGCGGGGCAGTGCCTCACGCCCCAGGCGGCGAACGCCTACTGCGGCGTGGGTCGCCACTACGAGAGCGGCGGGTGCGTCGCCGACCGCTGCCGGCCCGGCGACGAGATCGACCAGAGCACGGGCTACTGCGTGTCGCGCGAGCAGGTGGCGAGCAACATCGGCGTCGCCGTCGGCGCGGGGCAGAAGCTCGGCTGCCCGCCCGACCAGGAGCTCATCGTCGACGGCCCGACCGCCGCGTGCGTGCCGCGCGCGCAGACCTGCGCGCGCGACGAGGTGTGGACCGGCCAGGTTTGCGCGAAGGTGGGGCAATGCCCGACGGGCGCGATCTGGGACCCCGCGCTCGCGCAGTGCGTGCAGTACGCGCAGGGCTCGGGCGACAGCGGGCTCATGGTCCACGTGGGGCAGTGGGCGTCCGCGAACTACGGGCCGAACGGCGGCATGGGCACGAGCGGCTTCTGCGGCGCGTTCGCGAAGAAGCCGCACAGCTTCGGGATCGTCGAGGGGGCGTCGGCGTACGTCCGGATCACGGTGATGATGTCCTTCCCCGAGGGCGAGATCGCCCGCGGCGTCGTGCAGGCCGTGACGGTGTTCGACGCGAGCGGGAACCCGGTCCCGCCGCGCGGCGCCGCGGAGGTCGACGCGGCGGCGCGCAGCATCTTCAGCACGCTCGTCCAGGGGGGCGGGCGAGCGAGCGCGCCGACGTCCTCGACCACCGTCCGGTGCGCGATCGTCCACGCCGGCAAGCCCCAGCCGGTCCCCGCGGTCGGCGGCCTATAGAGCGACGGTCCCCCGCTTCGGATACGGGCCCATCTCGACGTTTTTGGTGCTCAGCGCCCTTTCGTGCGCTTGCGCGCCGAAAACGCCGATCTGGGCCCGTCTCCTGTGCGGGGGACCGCCGCTCTGTGCCGGGGGGCAGAGCGGGGGGACGGCGTGCCGCGTCACGGCCTCGACAGCGTGCTGACGACGCGCGTGGCGGGGAGCGCGCTGAGGCCGACGCAGCTGACCACCTTGTTGCGCTCCAGCACGAAGTTGCGCGCGGTGGGCTCGATCTTCGCGAACTCGACGCTCAGCCGGGTGCCGTCGAAGCTCGCGCGCAGGGGGCGACCCTCCACGGCGCTGCGGACGTCCTGGCAGGTGCCGCGCGAGCGCGCCGGGTCGAACGGGCGCGCCCCGGGCGCGATGAAGCGGATCCGATCCTCCACGGCGAAGACCGCCGTCTCGCCGGGGATCTCGCGGAGCGAGAAGCGGGCCTCGCCCTCCACGTAGTCCTGCGGCGCGAACTGCTCCGGGCGGCGGACGCGGAATTCGAGCGCCTCGCCGGCGAGGACGGCCTCGAGCTCGCGCCCGTTGCCGATCCACAGGCCGACCAGCCCGGCGAGCGGCGAAGGCTGCGGCGCCTTCGCGCTCGTCTCCGGGGCGGCGACGCTCGCGCTCGCGTCCGGGGGCGGCGGCCGCACGCCGCCCTCCTCCTCGCCGTCGACGTCGGGCTGCCCGCCGAGGACGCCCAGCCCGAGCACCGCGGCGGCCCCGCCGACCACCGCGAGGGCCCCGGCGCCGATCGCGAGCCACGGGCGCGATGCGCGCGCGCTCGCCCCCGCGGCGCCCGGCGGCGACGGCGCTGCGAGGTGGGCCGCGTCGACGGTCGTGGCCGCGGGCGGCGGCGGGCGGCTCGAGGCGGCGAGCGGCGCGGCCGAGATCGCGGTCGACGCAGGGCGCGCGATGGCGTCGAGCGCCGCGAGCAGCTCCTCGCAGCTGCCGAAGCGGTCCGCCCTGTCCTTCGCGCACGCCCTCTGGAGCAGGGCGTCGAGCTCCGGGGAGACGTCGCGCCGCGCCGCGCCGACCCTGGGGAGCGGCGCCTCCGCGTGCAGGCGCATGATCTCGATGTCGCTCGCGGCGTCGAACGGCACCTGCCCGACCAGCATCTCGTAGAGGACGATGCCGAGCGCGTAGATGTCCACCCGCTTGTCGAGGTCGCGGCGCCCGAGGACCTGCTCCGGCGACATGTAGTCCAGCGAGCCGATGATCCCCTTCGTCAGCCCGCGCCCGGCGAGCGCGTCCGCCTCGGCCTTGGCGATGCCGAAGTCGGTGACCTTCGCGACGCCATCCTTGCCGCGGATGAGCACGTTCGCCGGCTTGAGGTCGCGGTGGATCACCCCCTCGCGGTGCGCGGCGGCGATGCCGGAGGCGATCTGCCGGAAGAGCGAGAGCGCCTCGGGCACCGGCATCGGCCGCCGCTCCTCGGCGTACCGGGTGAGCCGCTGCTCCAGGCTCTCCCCGTCGATGTACTGCATGACGAGCCAGAGCTCGTCGCGCTCCGCGACCACCGCCTTCAGGTGGACGACGTTCGGATGATCGATCTGCGCCAGCGCGCGCCCCTCGGCGAGCGTGCGCGCGCGCACGTCGGACCGGTGCGCGAGCTCCTGCCGCACCGCCTTGAGGACGACGTGGAGCCCGGTGTGGACGTCCCGCGCGAGGTAGACCACCCCCATGCCGCCCTCGCCGAGCACCCGCTCGATCACGTACTTCTGGTCGACGAGCGTCCCGGCCGGGAGGTGACCCCCCAGCGCGCGCCGCGGGAGCGAGCCCGCCAGCGGCGCCGGGATCACGGCCGGCGCTGCCCCGGGCGCGTGCGCGCCGCCGGCCCCGGGCCCCGGGGGGCTCCCTCGATGCGCCGGATCCTCGGGCAGCAGCGCCCCGAGCAGCGGCTGCCCAGGGACGGTCGCCCGCGGGCCGCCCGGCGCAGGCGACGCGGGAGATTGCGCGGCCTCGCCCGCGTCCCGCGCGGCGAGCGGAGCGCCGCACGCCACGCAGAACCGGGCCGAGTCAGGGTTCTCTCCGCTGCAAGCCGGGCACCTGGCCATGGCACGGTCAGCTGGAGCCGCGGCGCGCCCCTCGAGCAGCGCGCCGGAGGCGCCGCGTCACGTCCAGTGGCCCGCGCGGAGGGCCGCGGAGTCGATCGTCTTGATCTTCGGCGCGAGCGCCTCGCGGAAGATGGCCTCATCGTCGTCGTCGAGGCCGCTCTCTCCGAAGCCGGACGCGACCTCCATCGAGGTCGCGAGGATGCGGAGGAACTGCTGGAAGCTCGATGCGCAGAGCTCCGGCTTGAGGGAGTCGGTCCCGGTCATGCAAGTGAACACGGGACAGTCCCCCTCGGCGTCGAGCTTCGAGATGTCGAGAAAGTAAGGATCTCCGAGCAATGCGCTCCGAGCGATGAGGATCCAGCTCTTGCGCCAGCCCGCGAGAGGGCCGTCGCCCCCGTTCGCTTGCTGCTCGGCCAAGAGCCTGTCGGAGGGAATGAGGCGTACGCGCTCGACCGGAGTCACCGTCTCGACGTCCACCGGGTCTGCCTCCTGCAGGAAAGCGCGGTACCTGGAGGGCACCCGCAGCGTCCTGCGCAGCTCTTCCACCACCGCTGGAGCCGCCTTTCCGAACCTCGCAGGAATACCTCTTCGGGCAAAGGCATCCTTGAGCGCCGTAACCGACTCGGCAAGGTCGCTATCCACCGAACGTCCCTTCCTTTGCAAGTCCACCGGGCGGCCGCCGGGGCGGGCGCCCTCATCGCTTTGAAACCGTCTCGCTCCCGGGGAGAGTACCGGCGCGCGCCCGGAGGAATACCCCGCGCCGGGCCAGGTAGTGTAACAGAAAAACGATGGTCGACGTCGCGTACGCTGAGAGTCGATTCCGGCCCCCGGAAATCGCGCACCGGTACGGCCCGGGGGTGCATCTGCTCGATGACCCGCTCGCATGGACCCTGCTGGCTCGAGCCTGCTCCCCGGAGACGGTCCAGCCCGACGTCGGACGCCTCGTCCGGGTCCTCTACCAGATGCTGGCGCGCACGGTCCTCGCCGCCGAGCTGGGGCGCATGCGCGTGGACATCCCGACGCGGATGATCTCCTCCCACCCCGAGGCCGTCTACCGGGGCGCCGCGCTGTCGCGCGCCACCAGGGCGGTCACGGTCGGCATCGCCCGCGCCGGGACCATGCCCTCCCAGGTCGTCTACGAGCTGCTCAACGAGGTCCTCGACCCCGCGCTGGTCCGGCAGGACCACCTGTTCATGAGCCGGCAGACGAACGAGCACGGAGAGGTCGTCGGCGCGACGTGGCACGACGCCAAGATCGGGCGCGACGTCGAGGGGCGCCTCGTGCTCTTCCCCGATCCGATGGGCGCGACCGGCACCTCCATGGTCAGCGCCCTCTCGTACTACAAGACCGCGCTCGAGGGGCGGCCGGCCAAGTGCGTCGCCATCCACCTCATCGTCACGCCCGAGTACCTCCGCCGGGTCACGACGGCCCACCCGGACGTCGTCATCTACGCGCTCCGGCTCGATCGCGGCCTCTCGCCGCCGCGCGTCCTCAAGACCGAGCCGGGCACGCACTGGGACGAGGAGCGCGGCCTGAACAGCATCCAGTACATCGTCCCGGGCGCCGGCGGCGTCGGCGAGATCCTCAACAACGCCTGGGTGTGAGCGGAGCGGGGCCGCGTCAGCGGCGGCGCTTCGTGCGCCGGTTGTGGCCGGCGGCGAGCGCGCGGTAATCGATGGCCGCCGGCGGCCGGCTCATCGCCGGGCGCAGATCGCCCGAGATCCGCGTGAGCTCGGCGATCATCGCGCCGAGATCGCTCGCGCCGGGGGCCCTCTGCTGGGCGAGCTCGGCGTAGGCGGCCTCGAGCGCGGCGATGCCCTTGCCGGAGACGTGCCCGCGGCGCGACAGATCGACGTAGCTCCGCGCGAGCGCGACGCTGTCGAAGTTGTGCGCGACGACCAGATCCTGGGCGACGCGGAGGACGGCGTGGGCGGAGATCCGGCCGTCCCCGTGGAGCACGAAGGCCGCCTGCAGGTAGTTGTAGAAGGGGACCACCCGGTCGCCGAAGATCCGGAAATCCGACGGGGAGGACTGCCGATCGAGGTGGATCAGGATCCGCTCGACGACCGGGCCCTTCTCGACGTAGCTCGCGAACCGCGTCGCATCGACGATGGTGTCCTCGTAGGCGTGGCCGAGCCGCATCACCTCGCCGAGCTCGCGCGGGGTGACCTTCCCCTCGCAGACGTCGGCGTACAGCGAGTAGACGAACGCGTCGGCCTCGGCGTCGTCCCCGAGGAGCACCTCCCGGATCAGCGCGCCGCTCGCGTCGACCTGGCTCGGGAGCTCGCAGCGCCGCTGGAGCAGCGCGGGCAGCTTGTAGCCGAGCTGGCCGCGCAGCGCCCGGAAGCGCAGCCGGAGCAGGTTCTGCAGGTTGGGCTTCAGCGTGAGCGACGCCCAGCGCGCGCCGTCGAGCCTGAGCTTCTGCTCGATGCGGGAGCGGAGCTGCTCCGGGCTGCCCGAGAGGATGTGGGTCTCGACGCCCGCGCGGCCGAGCTCGCGCAGGAGCGAGCCCGCGCCCGGCACGGTGCGCTTCTGATCCGGCCGCTCGATCGCCGTCCGGACGAGGTCGCGCAGCGTGTCGAAATCCGTCCTGAGGTAGGTCTTGTCGAGGTCCCAGCGCGCGATGAAGGGGACGCGCGGCGTCGTGGCCGCGGCCTTCGCCGGAGCTCGGGGATCTTGCGCTCGTTCCTCGCCGTTCACCGTCTCTCGCTCAGCGCGACATCCACTCGCGCCGCATCTTGTCGAGCGATTGCACCACGTCGTTGTCGGCGCTCTGCCGGGCGAGGTCGAGCGCCTCCCGGAGATACATCGACGCCTCGCCCGTGCGCTCGCGCTGGTGCGCCACGTACGCCAGCGCGCCGAGGACGAGCGCGCGATCGGGGCCCCCGGGGCCGGCGAGGTCGAGCGCCTCGCGCAGCACGCCGTCGGCGTCCGTCAGATCGCCGGCGCGCGCGAGCGCCTCGCCGAGCTTCCGGCTGAAGATGAGCACGGCGCGCACCGGATCGTCGAGCTCGCCCCGGAAGATCTCCCGCCGCGCGAGATCGAGGCCGCGGCGCAGGGCGAGCACGCTGCCGGCGCCGTCCCCGCGCGCCGCGGAGCGGTCGGCCGCCTGCTCGAGGAGCATCAGCGCGACGAAGGCGTTCTGCGCGTGGTAGGCGTGGATCGCCTGCACCTCGAGCGGCAGCGCGAGCGGATCGCCGGCGCTGTCGAACGTCGCCTTGGCGTGCAGATCGCGCCGCACGCCGGCCGGGATCGTCGCGAGCGTCACGTCGCGGAGGAGCGGGTGCGTCGTGCGGATCCCGCTCGCGTGCTCCTCGATCATGCCCGCGACCACGAGCTTGCCGAGCAGCTCGTCGAAGGCGCGGATGTCCGGGAGCAGGCGCTGCAGCGTGGACCTGTCCGCGGCGTCGCCGATGACGGCGAGCGCCTGCAGCGTGCGGCGCGCGTCCTGCGGCAGCCGCTCGATGCGCGCGGCGACGAGATCCGCCATCCGCGCGGGCGGATCGCTGCCCCCCTCCAGGGTGTAACGGACGAGCTGGTCGAGGTAGAGCGGCGGCACCACGGCGGCCCCGTCGCCCACGCCGTTCGCGATCGCCGCGTCCGGCGGCAGCCCCAGCACGACGGGCTCGGCGCCGCCCTCGGCGAGATCGCGCCGCGGCGAGGTCCGCGCGCCCGCCCCCGGGCCCGAGGGGCTCTTGCGGGCGGCGCGGTGGTCCAGGCTCGCGCTGCTGCTCCGGAGCAGCGAGAGCGCGATGTCCTTCGGCAGCCCGAGGAGCGTGCGCGCGACCCCGCCCCACTCAGGCTCGAAGCCCGGCGTGTGGCTCGCGAGGATGAGCAGCGCCGCGAGCGGCGGCTCCGCGATCACGTCGGCGAAGGCGTTCCGGCTCGCGCCGTCGACGGCGTGCAGATCGTCGATGGCGAGCAGGACGCGGTGCGGGTAGGCGGCCTGGTGCGCGCGAGAGAGCGCCCAGCGCAGCGCCTCCGCGGCGATGAAGCGGCGATCGTCGGGGGACAGGCTCCCCGCCGCCGGCTTGCTCCAGACGTGGCGGCGCATGTCGCTGCCGCGATCGCCCTTGCCGAAGATCTCGAGCAGCCCGCGGCGCGCCTCCGGCGTCGCGCCGCTCCAGTGCGACGCGTTGCCGCCGTCGGACGGGAGCTCCGCGAGCCCGGCGATCGCCCAGCGGAGCGCGTAGTAGCCGACCTCGGCGCCCCACGGATCCGGGCCGGTCTGGATCACGACGTCGCCGCGCCTCGCCGCGGCGTCGAGGAACTCGCGGAGCAGGCGGGTCTTGCCGACGCCGTGCTCGCCGACGACGCGCGCGGCGACGACCGAGCCCTGCACGTCGGCCAGGCAGGCGTCGAGCCACGCGAGATCCTCCTCGCGCGCCGCGAACGGGAGCGGGAGCGGCGGGCTCGACGACGCGCGATCGCGCCGCGCCGCGGCGGGCGCCGCGCGCGTCGGCGCGGGCGAGTGCGCCTGCGCGATCCTGGCGCCGCACTCGCCGCAGAATTTCTGGCCGCGCGGCACGATGGCGCGGCACGCGCCGCAGATGACGGTCGCGTCGGCGAACGAGAAGCGACCCGACGGCGTGTCGAACGTCCCGATGGACGCGCGCAGGGCGGCCGCGAACTCGTCCGCGGACTGGTAGCGCCGCGCCGCGTCCTTCTCGAGCGCGCGCAGGGTGACCTCGACGAGCGCGTCGGGGATCTCGCGCTCGGGCGCGATCATCGCCGGATCGGGCGGCGGCAACGAGAGGTGCATCAGCACGACCTGCGTCGGCGACTCCGCCTCGAAGGGGAGCCGGCCGGTCAGGAGCTGGAAGAGGATGACGCCGCACGCGTACAGATCGCTCCGCGCGTCGATCGGGTCGCCGCGCCCCTGCTCCGGGGCCATGTAGTCGGGCGTCCCGCACACGATGCCGGGGCTCGTGATGCTCGGCGTCGCGACCTCCGCCTTCATCTTGGCGAGGCCGAAGTCGACCACCTTCACGAAGTCGCCGCCCGAGCGCATCGGCTCGAGCACGACGTTCTCGGGCTTGAGATCGCGGTGGATGATGCCGAGGTGGTGTGCCTCGGCGAGCGCCGCGAGCACCTGGCAGAGGATGTCGACGATGCGCCGGAAGGGGAGCGGGCCGTCCTCGTAGACGACGCGGGCGAGATCGCGCCCGCGCAGGAACTCCATGACGAGGTAGAGCTGCCCCCCGTTCTTGCCGAAGTCGATGACGCCGACCGAGTTCGGGTGGTTGAGGCGGCTCGCGGCGCGGGCCTCGGTGATGAACCGGACGGACGCGCTCTCGTCCCCGAGCAGGTGGGGGTGGATGATCTTGACCGCCACCGTGCGCCCCAGGGCCTTCTGCTCGGCCCTGTAGACGCGCCCCATCCCGCCCACCCCGACGAGCTCGAGGATCACGTAGTTGCCGGGCAGCGTCGTTCCGATCAGGGGGTCGTCCGACGTGCGGCTGAGCTCCGAGATCGGGAACCCGCAGACCGGGCAAAATTTGTGCGCCTGCTCGCACGGATTCGCGCATTGCGGGCAGACCACTGTGGACACGCGCGGGACCTTACCACGTTCGGGATAGCGATTGGAGGCGAGGTCTCCCTCGGGCCGGGAGGCGCGGCGAAGAGGGGGGCGGGAGGGCTCGTCCAGCCGTCTGTTAGGACCTGGATCCTTCTTGGGGTAACCTCGGGCGCGATGGTTACGCCTCGCCTACGTCTCGGTCAGCTCCTGGTCGACGCGCGGATGATCACCCAGGAGGCCCTCGAGAGAACCCTGGAGCTGCAGCGCACGGACGGCCGGCGGTTGGGCACGCTCCTTGTCGAGCAAGGTCTGATCAACGAGACCCAGCTGACGCAGATCCTGTCGCACCAGCTCGCCGTCCCCTGGGTGTCGTTGCTGCACATCGAGTTCTCGCGGCAGCTGCTCAACCTCGTCCCGCACGATGTCGCCGAGCGGTACTGCCTCGTCCCGATCTACGTGCGCCACGTCCGCAACCAGGGCGAGACGCTCTACGTGGCGATGGACGATCCGACGAACGAGGACGGAATGAAGGAGTGCATGGCGTTCTCCGGCCTGCCCGTCCGCGCGATGATCGCCCCGCCGAGCGACATCCGGAACGCGATCCGGGTCTACTACGGGGCGCGGGCGCGCTCGGTGCCGCCGCCCGCGGCCGCGCCGCGGGGGCAGGCGAACGAGCCGGCGTCGCGGGCGCGCCCGGCCGACCCGCCGCCTTCCTCCGAGCTCACCGCCGCCCCGAGGACCGCCAGGCCCTCGGAGGAGGTCTCGTCGACGCCGGAGCCGCTGCTGCTGACGAGGCCTTCCCACCGGTCCGGGTCTCGGTCCGTCGAGGACACGGTCCCCGCGATCGAGACCTCCGAGGTCGACGAGGCCGAGGTGGCGGTCGTCCAGAACGAGATCGACGGGTGGGAAGCGTCGCAGCCGACCCCGCGGCCGGAGCCGGAATTCCACAGCCGACCGGAAGAGCGGCAGATCCGCGGCCGTCCCGACGAGCGCTCGCGGCCGACGCTGAAGGTCGCGCCGTCGCCGGAGCTGCTCGCGGCGGCGCAGGCCGCGCAGGCGGCGCAGGCCGCGCAGGCGGCTCCGTCGGAGCGCCGGAAGACGCTGCGCCCCAGCGCCGCGCCGGGGCCCGCGGGCGAAGGTGCGTCGGGGGTGGAGGCGGGCGCGGCGCCGAGCACGCCGGCTGCGGCGCTCCTCGGGGCCGTGCTCGGGCGCCCCGCCGCTGCAGCGCGCAGCGCGCCGGAGAGCGTCCCCGAGCTCGGCGATGAGCCCCCGAGCGAGCGCGAGGTGCGCAACATCCCCGCGCCGCAGGGCCGCGGTCGCCGGCGGATGGTCTCGCTCACGCTCCTCGACGGCACGACCATCACGTTGCCTGCGCGCGGGACCAAGTCGCAGCAGCGCCAGGGGCCAGCCTCCACCCGGGCTGCCCAGTCCGAGCCGCCTCCGCCGGCCACCACGGACGATCCAGGCCTAACCGCGCGCGATCTCGTCTCCGCGCTGCGCGCCGTCTCCCACGGCGCCGACGCGAGCGAGATCCTCGGCAACAACGTGCGCTGGGAGGCGATGTTCGCGGCGCTCCTGTCGCTGCTGCTCAAGAAGCACCTCATCGCCGACTGGGAGTTCGTCGACGAGCTGAAGAAGATCTGACGCCCGGGGACGCCGGCGCTCCGCGCGCCGCGCCGGCGTTCAGCGCGCCTCGCGCGCCGCGCCGGCGTTCAGCGCGCCTCGCGCGCCGCGTCGGCGTTCAGCGCGCCTCGCGCGCCGCGCCGGCGCGGATCAGCGCATCGACC
This sequence comes from Sorangium sp. So ce1036, assembly GCF_051369805.1. Lineage (NCBI taxonomy): Bacteria > Pseudomonadati > Myxococcota > Polyangiales > Polyangiaceae > Sorangium > Sorangium sp. So ce1036. The sequence continues at coordinate 6,889,984 of NZ_JBBMOX010000001.1, read as the reverse complement.
TCGTCCTCCGAGAAGCCGGCGTCGCGGAGCACGGCGCGCGTGTGCTCTCCGGCGCGAGGCGCCGGCGCGAACGAGGCGTCGCGCGGCGTGACGGGCGTCCGGAGCTGCGGGACGCGGCCGCGCGGCGAGGCGATCTCGAACAGCAGCCCGCGCGACGCGAGGTGGGGATCGGTCGCGGCGGTCCATGGATCGATGACCGGCTCGAGGCAGCAGTCGCGCTCGGCGGCGAACGCCTCCCACTCGGCGCGCGTCCTCTCCAGGAAGACGGCCGCGAGCCTGTCCTTGAGCTCGACCTGGTGCGGCCCGGGCACGAGCGCGTCCACCTCCGGATCGAGGCCGGCGCCCTCGCAGAACGAGCGCCAGAACTTCGGCTCCAGCGCGGCGAGCGCCATCGCGTGCCCGTCCTTCGACAGGTAGACGTTGTACGGCGCGACCCCGCCGGTGAGCAGCTCTTCGCCCGCGCGCGCGGGCGCGCCAGCAGGCGACGCGCCGCCCGCGAGCGCCGCGGCGAGCGTCGGGAGGGCGAAGCCGAGCACGCCGTCGGTCATGGCGATGTCGAGCACCGCGCCCCGGCCTGTCCGCTCCCGCTCCCGCAGCGCCGCCAGCACCGCGATGGCGCACCACATCCCGCCGCTCACGTCGGCGACCTGGGAGCCGGGCACCTGCGGCGGCCCCTCCGGCGGCCCCTGCGCGCCGAGGACCCCCGCGCGCGCGACGTAGTTCAGGTCATGGCCCGCGCGCGCGGCGAGGGGGCCCGTCTGGCCGTAGCCGGTCAGCGCGCACACGATGAGCCGCGGGTTGTCCGCGCGCAGCGCGTCGTGGCCGAGCCCGAGCCGATCGAGCACCCCCGGGCGGAACGGATCGAGGAGCACGTCGTACGTCGCGACGAGCCGGCGGAAGGCGTCGCGCCCCTCGGGCCGCTTCAGGTCGAGCAGGACGCTCCGCTTCCCGCGGTTCAGCAGCTGGAACGCGGCCGACTCGCCGGCGAGCTGGGGCGGCATGTGGCGCAGGAGGTCGCCGCCGCCCACGTCCTCGAGCTTGTCCACGGTCGCCCCCAGATCCGCGAGCACGAGCGTCGCGAACGGGCCGGGGAGGAGCCGCGAGAGATCGAGGATGCGCGTGTCGGTGAGCGGGCGCATGACGACGTCGATGGCCGTCGCGCAGGGGCGCGCGCGTCGAAGGGGGCCCGGCGGAGATCCGCCGGGAGCTGGGTCAGCCCGCGCCCTGGAGCTGGAACAGCTTCGGGAGCTTCATCGCGAGCATCTGGTTGCCCGTGACCTTCAGCTTGCCCGCGAAGAAGAGCTGCATCGAGTTGGCCTGCGGGTTCTCGTACAGCTTCTGGAAGTCCTCGCTGCTGACGGTGATGGTGACATCCGCGCTGCCCGGGTTGCCTGCTTCGGCCTTGGGGCCCGCGTCGGTCAGGTCGAGGAACCACTCACCGCCGCCTTCGCCCGTCACGTTGAGCTGGTACTTCGCGCCGATCTGCTTGGCCGCGTCGGGGTTCTTCGCCAGGGCGGCAGGGAGCTCCTCGTTGAACAGCTTCTGGATATCGACGGCCATGGATCGCCTCCGGATGTCGTAGGGGACGCAGCGACTTGAATCGTCTGAGCGCTTGGCGCGGTTTACCCGCGCCTGAACGCGCGCGTCAAGCGAAGCCCGACGCCGGAGCGCCGGCGCGCTCCATCCGCAGGGCCCTCACGCGCGCGCCCTCACGCGCGTGCGCGCGGCGCCTGCGCGGCGGGGCGGGGCGCCCTGTCCAGCGCGGATCGGATGGGGACCATGAGCAGGCGATCGATCGCGACGCGCTGCTCGGCGGGCGGCGGGCCCTCCGGCGTGCCCTGCATCAACCGGAGATCGCGGAGCGCGCCGCGATCGAGCGGGCCGAGCGCCGCGCTCGATCCGTCGGGCGCCGGCGTCATCGCGGGCAGCAGACAGACGAGGACGAGCTCGCTCGTGTCCTGACGTATCCACGTCCCCTGGTAGACGGCGATCGCCTGTCCGAGCGCCTCCTGGAACACGAACGCGCGCCACTCGAGCGGCGCCGTCAGATCGAAGACGCGGCCGCCGGCGCGGAGCTCTCGGCTGTCCATGCTGAGCATCGCGCCGCGCGCGTCGGTCAGGACGAAGCGCTCGAGGCACCCGGGCGAGCGGAGCGTGAGCTCGTCGAGGAGCGCGGCGAGCGCCGCCGGGCTGAGCGCGATCGGCTCGCCGTCCGGGCCGATCGCCTCGAGCCCGACCTCGTCGGAGCTCACGACGGACGCGCGGTCAAGCAGCGCGGCGAAGGCGCGGCGGGACGGTCCGTCGAAGCTCGCGCCGACGCAGGACATCCCCGCGCTCGAGCTGAGCAGCGCAACGAGATGATCGCGGCGAGGGGTCGCGAGGAGCGTCACGCCGAACCGTTCGCCCGTCGTGAGCAGCGCGTGAGGCGCCACGCCGTCCTCGCCGTGAAGGAGCAGCCGATCGCCATCGAGGCTCAACCCGCGCCGGCTCGCCTGCGCGGCGGGCGAGCGCGGCCTCCGCCGGCCGCGCGCGGCGAGCGCCACCGCCAGCGCGGCGAGGGCGGCCGGGACGATCGCGCGGAGCAGCACGCCGCGCGCGGTCGCGGCCAGCACGAGCGCGACCACGAGCAGCGGGAGCGACCAGCGCCAGCGAGACGCCGCGCCGTCCGTCTGCGGCATGCCGGGAGCGACCGTGTCGAACCACCGCGTCGCTCCCGTCCCTGGAGGAGGCGCGGCGACCGTGTCGCCCGTGCTCTCGTCGGGGCGCTGCGCGGCCTGCCAGCCTGAGGCTGGTGGCGGCTCGTGCGCGCGAGCCTCGAGCGGTGGGAGCGTGGCGACGGCCTCAAGAGGGTCCTTCTGGCCCTTCGCCTCGCGTCCCATCGCACCTCCACCCCAGCCGAGAGTCCGCGTGCAGGATAGCACTGGGCATGTCCGGCGCGAGAGGAGACTTTGGCGCAACGCGCTGCGTATAGGCAGCGCGGAGGTGCGTCAGGGCTTCTGTGCGTCCATGCGTCGGGGCGTGCCTGGCGCCGTTCGCACAGGAGGGCTCACCTGAAGGCCCTGTGCTGGATCACCCAGGGCGACAGCCGCGGCGCGCCCGGCTCGGGGACGCCGCTGCCAGCGGGCCGCCGCTCCGCCCGGGCGGCCGCGATGGCGAGGGCGGCGGCGAGCGCGGCCTCCTCCTCGGGGGGGACCGCGGTGGGCCCGCAGAGCTCCGCGGTGTGCTCGGCGATGAAGCCCGTGTCGTAACGACCGGCCTGGAAGTCGGGGTGAGCCAGGAGGTTCTCGTGGAACGCGAGGTTCGTCCGGATGCCCGTGACGGCGTACTCGGCGAGGGCGCGGCGCATGCGCGCGATGGCGGCGCGCCGATCGGGCGCCCACACGGAGAGCTTCGAGATCAGCGGGTCGTAGTGGCTGGGGACCACCGCGCCCTCGTAGAAGCCGCTGTCGTCCCGCACCCAGGGGCCAGCCGGCGGGCGGAGCGTCGTGAGCGCGCCAGGGCTGGGCAGGAAGCCGGAGCTCGGATCCTCCGCGTAGATGCGGCACTCGAGCGCCGCGCCGCGCCGCGTGATCGCCTGCTGCCGCAGCGAGAGCCGCTCGCCGTCGGCGATCTTCACCATCTCGGCGACGAGGTCGATCCCGGTCGTCCACTCGGTGATGGGGTGCTCCACCTGGAGCCTCGTGTTCATCTCGAGGAAGTAGAAAGAGCCGTCCTCCGCGAGGAGGAACTCGAACGTGCCCGCCGAGTGGTAGCCGACCGCGAGCGCGCCGCGCACCGCGACCTCGCCCATGCGCTGCACGAGCTCCGGGCTGGCGACGGGGCAGGGGGACTCCTCGACCACCTTCTGGTGGCGCCGCTGGATCGAGCAGTCGCGCTCGAACAGGTGCACGAGGTTGCCCTCGCGGTCGCCGAGCACCTGGATCTCGACGTGACGCGGCCGCAGGATCGCCTTCTCGAGGTAGACGGTGGCGTCGCCGAACGCCCGCGCGGCCTCGCTCTGCGCGCGCTCGTAGGCCGCCGGCAGGTCCTCCGGGCGGTGCACGAGCCGCATGCCCTTGCCGCCTCCCCCGAACGCCGCCTTGAGCATCACCGGGTAGCCGAGCCGCTCCGCGAGCGCCTGCGCCTCCGCGGCGCTCGCGGGCTCGCCGCCGGGGACGATCGGCACGCCCGCCTCCGCCATCTTCGCGCGCGCCGCGGGCTTCGACCCCATCGCGGCCATCGCGCTCGAGGGCGGGCCGATGAAGGTGATCCCGGCCCGCTCGCAGGCCTCCGCGAACTCGCGATTTTCCGACAAGAACCCGTACCCGGGGTGAATGGCGTCCGCCCCGCAGCGCCGGGCGACGTCGAGGATGCGATCGATGCGGAGGTAGCTCTCGGCCGCAGGTGCTGGGCCGATGGGGTACGACTCGTCCGCCAGGCGGACATGGAGGCTGCTGCGGTCGGCGTCGCTGTACACCGCGACGCCCTGGATGCCGGCCTCATGCAGCGACCGGAGGATGCGGACGGCGATCTCGCCGCGGTTGGCGATGAGGACCTTGCGGATCACGCGCCGGCCGTATCACACGACAGCGCTCGCGCGAATGGCTCGTCGCGTCGAAGCCCTGGCCGCGCCTCGCCGCGGGCCAGGCCACGGGCGGGCCTTACGCTGGATCAGGCCCGCGAGAGTCTTTCCACAGGCCGAGCAAAAGGGTAGGTCTCCCCCTGTGCAGCGCCGCGATCTCCCGCCCGAGCTCTCGTTCGCGGCCCTCCCAGCCGTCGAGCCGCGCGAGCCCACGAGCCCGCCGCCGTCGCGCCGCCCGCGGGGCGCCGAGCCGGAGGTCCTCTCCGTCGCGGAGCTCGATCGCCGCCTGAAGCGGATCCTCGAGGGGTCGACCGCGGACGCGCGCGTCGAGGGCGAGATCTCGAGCCTGCGCGTCGTGGGCAGCGGCCACGCCTACTTCACGCTCAAGGACGAGAACGAGGAGGCGGCGATCGACTGCGTGATGTACCGGACGGCGGCGCCGCGCGCGCGCAAGCTGCTCGCGGACGGCGCGCGCGTCGTGCTCACGGGCCGCGCGACGGTCTACGTGCCGCGCGGCCGGCTCCAGTTCTGCGCGGACGACGCGCGCCTCGCCGGTCGCGGCGCGCTGCTCGAGGCGCTCTTCCGGCTCAAGGAGAAGCTCGCCGCGGAGGGGCTCTTCGCGCCCGAGCGCAAGCGCAAGCTGCCGGTCGATCCGCAGATCATCGGCGTCGTCACGAGCGGCGACGGCGCGGCGATCCACGACATCGTGACCGTCGCCTTCCGCCGCGGCGGCGTCCGGCTGATCCTCGCGCGCACGCCGGTGCAGGGCGCCGGCGCGGGGCAAAGGATCGTGCGCGCGATCGCGCTGCTCGAGGAGCTCCCGGGCATCGAGGTGATCATCGTGGGCCGCGGGGGCGGCTCGGCGGACGACCTCAGCGCGTTCAACGAGGAGATCGTCGTCCGGAAGGTCGCGGCCGCGAAGGTGCCGATCGTGAGCGCGGTCGGGCACGAGATCGACGTCGCGCTGACCGATCTCGCCGCCGACGCGCGCGCCGCCACGCCCTCGCAGGCGGCGGAGATGCTCGTCCCGGACGCGGCCGCGCGCCGCGCGGCCCTGGAGCACGTCGAGGCGCGCATGCGCCGGGCGATGGCGCACCGCCTCAGGGGCGCGCGCGCCGACCTCGACCGGCAGCGCGCCCGCCTCGGCACGCCCGCGCAGATCCTCGCGGAGCCGCAGCAGCGGATCGACGACGCGGTCGCGCGGCTGCGGCGCCGCATGGAGCGGATCCTCGCCGAGGACCAGGGCGGCCTCCAGCGCCTCGAGCGCCGGCTGGCCGCGCGCCACCCGCGCGCGGTGCTCGCCGGCGCCCGCGGGGCGCTGCGGCCGCTGTCGGTGCGCCTCGACGCGGCCGCGCGCCGCCACATCGCCCTCCTGCGGGAGCGGTTCGCGGGCGACGTCGCCCGGCTCGAGGCGATGTCGCCGCTGCGCGTGCTCGCGCGCGGCTACGCCATCGCGACGGACGCGTCCGGGCGCGCGGTCCGCGATCACCGCGAGGTCGCGCCGGGGGACGCGGTCACGGTCCGCGTGCACCGCGGCGCGCTGCTCGCGCGGGTCGTGGCCGCCGCGGGGCCGGGTGAGCCGCTCGTCGAGGTCAGCGCGCCGCCCGCGCCCGCGCCGCCCGCCTCGCCGGCGCGGCAGGGCGGGGGGCCGCGCGAGCGGGCGGGGGGCCGCGCGTCGAGGCGCAGCCGGGGGCAGCCCGGCGCGCCCGCGTGCGAGCAACTCGGGCTCGGCTTCGTGGCGGACGAGCGCGCGCCGGCGCCCGGGCGCGGCGGCGCCTCCGGGCAGGTCTCGGCAGGGCAAGGCGGAGGAGCAGAGGCCGGCCCGGAGGAAAGGCATCATGTCGAACCCTGAGCGGCGAATGTTCGGTCTGGTCGGTCACCCGGTGGGCCACTCGGTCTCGCCGGCGATGCACTCGGCCGCGTTTCGGGCCCACCAGCTCCCCCACATCTACAGCGCGTTCGACGTGCCCACGGCCGCGGAGCTCGCGCGCTTCGTCGACGACATCCGCAGCGGCCTCATCGCGGGCGCGAACGTCACCATCCCGCACAAGCGCGCGGTCATGTCGCTGGTCGACGAGGTGGACTCGAGCGCGGAGGACGTCGGCGTCGCCAACGTCCTGTGCGCGTCGGCGTCTCGGCGCGTCACCGCCCACAACACCGACGTGATCGCGCTCCGGGACGAGCTCGCCCTGCTCCTCGGCTCCGCGCCGCCGCGCGGGGACGACGCGGCCGGGCCGCGCGGCCCGAGCCCGAGCCCGCGGCAGCGCGCGGTGATCATCGGGGCGGGCGGGGCCGCGTTCGCGGCGATCGCCGCGTGCAAGATGCTCGGCTACCACCTCATCAGCATCACCACCCGGTCCTGGACGAGCACCGAGGTGATGCTGGAGTCGCCCGCGGGGCAGCGCGCGTCCGAGCTCGGCGCGCTCACCGCGCCCTGGCCGATCCCGTCCGACAGGGCGGTCAGCAGCAAGTCGTCGGCGGCGCTGCGGCTCAACTGGACCGAGTTCACCGTCGCCGCCGACCTGATCGTCCAGGCCACGAGCGCCGGCATGGTCGGCGGCCCGCCGGGCGACGAGGTCACGAGCATCATCCCGTGGGACTCGCTCTCGCCGGGCGTGTGCCTCTACGACGTCGTCTACAACCCGCCCGTGACCCCGTTCCTGCGGCTCGCGCGCGAGAGGGGGCTCCGCGCGGCCGACGGGCTCGGCATGCTCGTCGGCCAGGCCGCGCAGTCGTTCACGCTCTGGACCGGCCTCCCGGCCCCGGTCGACGTGATGCGCGCCGCCGCCGAGGACTCGCTCAGGAAGGCCACCGGCGGTCGATGAGCTCCGATGGATCCCGGATGAACGCGCCGGCCCACGGCGATCTCGCGGCGGCGCTCGCGGCGGCGCGCCCCCAGGGCGCCGCCCTGGAGCACGCCTCGCCCTGGCCGAGCGTCGAGGTGCGCGGCCGCCTCGCCATCGCGCGGCAGGAGTGGCTGCACACGAACGGCGCGGGCGCCTACGCGAGCTCGACGCTCTCCTGCATGCACACCCGCCGCTACCACGGCCTGCTCGTCGCCGCCCTCGACCCCCCGCGGCGCCGGCACGTGATGCTCTCGCACGTCGACGCCAGCATCCGCACGATCGTGCAGGGCACGTCGGCCGAGCAGCGGCGGGGCTGGCCGCGGTGGGACCTCGCCAAGCACCAGTTCCCGGGCATCGACCCGGAGGTGGGCCCCTTCTATCTCGAGCGCTTCGATCAGGACCCGCTCCCGCGCTGGACGTATGTCGTCCCGAGCGGCGAGCTCGAGGTGACGCTCGGGCTCGTGCGCGGCGAGAACGCGGCGGTGCTTCGCTACATCTGGCGCGGGGCGGATCCGGTGCTGCTCACGCTGCGCCCGCTGCTCGCCGCCCGCCACATGCACCAGCTCCTGCGCGAAAATGGCGGCATCTCCCAGAAGGTCGAGCTGCGCGCCGGCGCGGCGCGCGGCGAGCCCGGCGCGGGGCGGGAGCGCCTGCCGGTCGGCGAGGTCCGGGTGCAGCCGAACCGGCTCTTGCCGCGGATCTGCTTCCGCTACCAGGGCACGTTCGTCGGCTCGCAGGACTGGTGGCGCCGCTTCGAGTACCTCTGCGAGCACGACCGGGGCCTCGACTTCCGCGAGGATCTCTGGACGCCGGGCCACTTCGAGGCCGTGATCGGCGCCGAGCCCGTGCACCTGCTCGTGGCCGTCGGCGCGCTGCCCGACGAGGATCCGGAGGCCCTGCTCGCGGCGGCGAGCGCCGCGCTCCGCGCGGAGGACCCGGGGCCCCAGCGGCCGCTCCTGGAGCGGCGGCTCCACATCGCGGCGGAGGCGTTCCGCGCCGACGCCGCCGCGCGGCCCGGCGTCGTCGCGGGCTACCCCTGGTTCGAGGTGTGGGGCCGCGATGCGCTCATCGCCCTGCCGGGCCTCTACCTCGCGCCCCGGAAGACCGAGGAGGCGGTGCGCGTCCTCCGCGCGCTGATCGACGCCATGCAGGACGGGCTCGTGCCGAACCGGCTCCCCGACGGGGGCGAGCCCGCCGACTACCACGCCGCGGACGCGACGCTGTGGCTGTTCGAGGTGGCCCGGCTGCTCGCCGACGCGCTCGGCGACGTGCACCCGTTCATCACGGGCGAGCTCCTCTCCGCGCTCCGCGACGCCTTCGAGGCCGCCCTGCGCGGCACGAGGGGCGGGATCCACGTCACCGAAGACGGCCTCTTCGCCGCGGGGCGCGCCGGCGAGGGCGCGATCGACGGGCTCACGTGGATGGACGCGCGCGTCGGGGGCCGGGCGGTCACGCCGCGCGCCGGTTGCCCGGTCGAGCTCACGGCGCTGTGGGCCAAGGGCTCGGAGACGCTCGCGCGCCTCGCGCGGGCCGCCGGCGACGAGCGGCTCGCGGAGCGCGCGGAGGCGGCCGCGAGCGTGGCGCGCCGGGGCTTCGCCGCCCGCTTCTGGTGCGAGGAGACCGATTACCCCTACGACGTGATCTCCGAGCACCCGGACGGGGAGGGGGCGTTCCGCGACGCCTCGATCCGCCCGAACGCGGTGATCGCGCTCGCGGTGGATCCCGCCTGCTTCACGCAGGAGCAGGCCGCGGCGCTGCTCGAGCGGGCCCGCCGGGAGCTCGTGACCCCCGCCGGTCTGCGCACGCTGTCGCCCGCCGATCCGGCCTACGCGCCGCGGTACGAGGGCGGCCCCGAGGCGCGCGACAGCGCGTACCACCAGGGCACGGTCTGGCCGTTCTTGCTCGGCTTCTACGTGCGCGCGGCCCGCCGCCACGCCGCGCTCGGCGAGCACGCCCTCTCGTGGCTCCACCGGCTCGTGGCCTCCGCGGCCATGAACGAGATCACGCTCGGCCACGTGCCCGAGCTCGCCTTCGGGGAGCCGCCGCATCACCCCGGCGGCTGCTTCGCCCAGGCCGTCAGCGTGGCGGAGCTCCTGCGCGCGCTCGCCTGGGATCTGCCGTCCCAGGAGCCGGGCGGGGCGGCCGGCGCGCCGCTGCGCTGAGCCGCCGAGGGCCCCGCGCGCCGCTGCGCTGAGCCACCGAGGGCCCCGCGCCGCTGCGCTGAGCCGCCGAGGGCCCCGCGCCGCTGCGCTGAGCCGCCGAGGGCCCCGCGAGGGAGGGCTGCCCCCTCGCGCGGGGCGCCTCAGTCGGCGCGCGTGAGCGGCAGCTCCTCGCGGATCGCCCTGCCGCGCTGGGCCGTGAAGCGCAGGAGCTTGCCCGGATCCTCGGCCTCCATGGCGAACGACTCGATCGGCTCGAACAGCGCCTCGAGCTTCCGCGGGCCGCACGTCGGCAGGAAGCGGCGGAGCACGCGCGGATCGTAGAACCGGAAATACTGCTGCTTGCCCGTCCCGCTCTCGACCAGCAGGAACCGGTGGAGGTGCTTGCGCACGTCGCCGAAGGGGCGATGGCTCGTCAGGAAGACGCCCCAGCTGTCGCCCCAGCCGCCGTCGACCAGCGCGTCGAGGAGGCTGGACCCGCGCGGCAGGTGCACGAGCGTAGGACCGACGTCCGCGAGGATCTCGCCCTGGAAGCCGGTGTAGAGCGAGGCGGTGTGCTCGTCGGCCGCGCCGAGCAGCAGCCGGATGCGGGGGTCGCGGGCGGCGTCGACCACCGCGTAGAGCGGCGCGCGCTCCTGCCGGAGCCGCTCCCGCGCCGACGCGGCGAACGGCGCGCCCCGCGCGATGGCCGCGATCCGCCGCGAGCGGCGCGAGGGCGGGGCGGGCTCGGTCGGCGCGCAGCGGGGGTTCGCCGCCGCGCCGCAGGGGCTCGGCTCGCCGCGCACCACGGTGAACAGGGTCCCTCCGGCGCGGATCTCGTCGCCCTCCCGGAGCGACACCTCGCGGGCGCGCTCGCGGTTCACCTGCGTCCCGCTGCGGCTGCCGAGATCGCGGAGCAGGTAGCTGCCATCGAGCTGCTCCACCGAGAAATGCAGGGCGGAGAGCTCCACGTCGCCGGCGATCGACAGGTCCGACTCCGGCGCGCGGCCGACGAGCAGCGGGCGATCGCCGGGGATGTGGGCCGTCTGGCCAGCGAGCGGGCCCGAGGTGACGCGGAGGAGGAAACCTGCTTCCCGGTCTTCGCTCATGGTCGTCTCCATCGCTCCAGGCGCCGATGAGGCCGCGAGCAAGCGTAGAACACCGGTCGGCGTGAATCCACACGAAGGCGGGGGCCGTCAGCCGTGGCGGTCGCGCAGGGGCTCGAGCCGGATCCAGCGCGCGACGAACGCCCGGTCCTCGGGGGCGAGCACGCCCGTGAGCCACGCCGTCGCGAGGTAGAGCCCCGCGTAGAGCGGGGCGCCGAGCGTGAGGCAGAGCGCGGGGCGCCGATCGACGGCGCCCGAGGCGAGGAGCAGGACGAGCGGCGCCGCGGCGACGACGGCGGTCGCCGCGACGCGCCCGTAGTGGCGCCACGGGAACACGCCGCGCAGGCCGACGCCGGACAGGTGGGCGATGCGCGTCACGGTCAGGCCCATCGCGAAGAGCTGCGTCAGGACGGCCGCGAGCGGCGCGCCGACCATGCCGATCGTGGGCAGGAGGACCAGGTTCGCCGCGGTGTTGACCCCCATGGCCACGACCTGGATCCGGAGGATGGCGGACGGCTGCCCGAGCGCCATCAGCATGATGCCGTACGCCGTCACGCGCAGCGGCAGGAGCGCGGAGTAGATGCGGAACGGGACGGCCGCGCCGGCGTACGCGTCGCCGTAGATCGTGCGCATGAGCGGCTCGGCGAACAGGAGCACGAACGCCGCGATCGGGAGCATGATCAGCGTCGTCTTGCGGATGCCCGAGTGCCAGAGCTCGATCGCCGCCGCCGCGCCCTCCCCGCGCGTCCGCCCCTCCTCGACGCGGGCGACGAGGTCGGGGAGCATCGTCGACGCGACGGAGTACGCGAGCACGCTGACGAGCGGCAGCTCCTGCGAGCCGACGGCGAACTCCGCGTACAGCCCCGCGCTGAAGAAGAGGCCGATGACGAACTTGTCGAGCTTCTGGTTGAAGAGGCCGGCGAAGCGGGTCCCCGAGAGCGGGAGCGCGTAGGCGAGCTGCGCGCGGACGCCGCCCGGGAAGGGGGCGGCGGCGACGTCCTGGAACAGCCGCGCGTAGAGGCGGTACGAGAGCCCGAGCCGGAGCGCCTGCGCCGCGCACTGAGCGGCCACGATCCAGACGATCGAGCACCCGAGCGCGGCGGGGACGATGGCCCCCGCGGCGTTGGTGGCGGTGACGAGCAGCGCGACGCCCGCCGACTTGCGGTGGTTGTTCGTGGCGATGAAGAGCGGGCCGAAGAGGCTCGCCGGGAAGGCGAACAGGCTCATCAGGGCGATGAGCAGGAGGGGCGTCGTGATGCCGTCGCGGCCGTCGAGGAAGACGCTGGGGACCAGGGCGAAGGCGCAGAAGGCGAGCGCGGCGAGGGCCCCGAGGCCGAGCAGGAGGAGCAGGCTCTGCCGCACCAGCCCCTTGAGCTCGGGCCGCGTCACCTTGGGCGTGAAGTAGAGGAGCGACTCCGGGAGGTAGAGCAGCGCGAGATCGCGCCCGGTCATGAACAGCATCGTCACGAACGCGAGCACGCCGTACTCCGCCTTGCCGAGCAGCCGCACCACGACGACGCCCTGCACGAGGATGATGAGCGTGTTGACGACCTGCCCGCCGACGATCATGCCGATCCGGTCGGCGAGCGACGCGCCCTGCGCCTCGTCGGAGCGCGGCGCCTCCTCCTCGGCCTCCGCCGCCCGCGCGGGCGCGCTCGGGAGGACCGGGGTGGGCTGCTCGCTCCGCATGGCGGCTCGGTAGCACATGCGGGGGCAGGCGCGGCCGCCGCGGCGAGCGCGCGAGGCCCGGCTCGGCCGTGATATAGGCGCGGCGATGAGGCGCGCGCTCCTCGTGAGCTACTACTTCCCTCCGCGGTTCAGCGTCGGCGGTAAGCGCGCGTACCGCTTCGCGAAATTTCTGCCGGAGCACGGCTGGGCCGTGACGGTGCTCACGGCGAGGCCGCCGCCCGGCGAGCGGCTGGATCCGTCGTTCGCGGCGGGCTCGCCGCCCGCGTGCGACGTGCGCCGCGACTACCTCTCGGAGGCCGAGCTCGCGCGCATGCCGCGCCGCGCGCTCGGCTCGGACGGCACCGTGGAGGCGCCGACCGAGGCCGCGCGGCCGGTCGCGCGCCTGAGGGGCCTCGCGCGCGTCGCCGCCGAGATCCGCTACGTCCCGGTGATCGGCCCCGACGCGGGCCGCGTCCCGGCCCTCGCGGCCCGCGTCGCGCGCCTCGCGCGCGAGGTCGGCGCCGAGGTGATCTTCGCGAGCGGGGCGCCGTGGGAGGCCGTGCTCGCGGGCGTGCTGGCCGGCAGGGCGATCGGCCGGCCGGTCGTCGCCGACTTCCGCGATCCGTGGTCGTTCGGCCCGGTGATGGCGACGCGGCCCGCGTGGGTCCGCGCCGCGGCGGCGCTCGTCGAGCGGGCCGCGGTGGGCGCCGCCGCCGCGTTCACGGTGACGTCCGAGATGACCCGCGACGCCTACGTCGCGCGGGGCGTCGGCCGCCGCGTCGAGTGCGTCCGGACCGGCTTCGATCCGGACGCGGCGGTCGCGCCGCGGCGCGACGGGGCGGTGACGCTCGTGCACTTCGGCAACTGCTACGGCGAGCGCACGCTCGCGCCGTTCGTCCGCGCGCTCGCGGCCGTCGCGCGCCGCAGGTCGCTCGGCCCGGGCGCGATCCGGCTGCTCAACCTGGGGCGCGTCGCGAAGGGCGACCTCCGCCTCGCCGAGGAGCTCGGGGTGTCGCCGCTCCTGGAGCACCGCGCGGTCCTGCCGTACGCCGAGGGGCTCGGCCTCGTCGCGGGCGCCGACCTCGCGCTCCTCACCGGCTTCGGCGACGAGCCGCACCTCCTGCCCGGCAAGCTCTACGACTACCTGCTCGCGCGCGCGCCCGTCCTCGCGGCCTCGCCGTCCCCCGAGGTCGCGCGCATCCTCGAGGCGACGCGCCTCGGCTGGACGCACGCGGCCGGCGACGCCGCGGGGATCGAGCGCCGCATCGAGGACGCCGTCGACGCGCGCGCGGCCGGGCGGCCGCTCGTCGAGCCGGACCACGCGGCGCTCGCCGGCCTGAGCGCGCGCGCCACGGCCGGCGCGCTCGCGCGCCTCTTCGAGGACGTCACGGCGCGCGGCGGGGGGTGACGCCGCGCGCGGGCGGCGCCCCGTCGACCTCCTTGCCTGCGCGGCGGCCCCCGTGGCATGCAGGCCCGCGATGCCGGAACAACCTCTCCAGGATCGAGCGGGGCTCCCCGAGGGCGAGCGCGTCCTTCAGGAGGCGTGGCGCGCGAGGTACGCGCCGGAGGTGAAGGAGCTCATCGTGCGGCGGGAGGTCCCGTCGCCGAAGCTCACGCTGATCGTCATCTCCTACAAGGCGAAGGACTACCTCATCGAGTGCCTCCAGCACGTGCGCGGGCAGACGGCGGCGCTCAGCGTGCCGTTCGAGGTCCTGCTCGCGGACAGCGGCGGCATCGAGCACCTCAGGCCGCGCTCCGCCCCGCTCGTCGACGTCGAGCTCCGCCTGACCGACGGCATCCCCCTGAACGCCGCGCGCAACGCGGCCATCGCCTGGGCGCGGGGCGAGTACGTCGCCTTCATCGACGACGACGGCCTGATCGCGCCGACGTTCGTCGAGGTCGTCTGCCGCGTCTTCGAGGATCCCCGCATCGCCGCGATGCGCGGCCGGATCATCCCCAAGGAGCACCCTTACTTCTGCACGCTCGCGGGGCACTACGACCGCGGCGACGAGATGATCGACGACGTCCTCTCGACCGAGGGGCACATGGCGATCCGGCGCGGCGTCTACCTGGAGACCGGGGGCTTCCCGGATCGGTTCTACGGCGCGGAGGGGATCTATCTAGCCTACCAGATCGCGAAGACGTTCCCCGGCAAGCGGGTCGTCTACGCGCCCGAGCTCCTGATGCGGCACGACTACTTCGACAGCTGGGAGAACTTCATCTGGAAGACGCGCAAGTACCAGGGCATCCGGCGCGAGGTGGGCGACATGGCGCCGGATCCCGAGTTCCTGCGTTACCTCGACGCCTACCTCTCGCGGCGGAAGCCGCAGCGCCCGCGGACGCTGGAGCAGACGGTGGCGCTCGGCCTGCTCAAGGTGGTGCGCTGGGGGGTCGTGCGCATGCCGGCGTGGGCGGTGGGACAGCCTTGACGGCCGAGGTCGGCGCGCCGCGCGCGGGGGGGGTCCGATGACCGAGGACAGCGGCTTCGAGCGGGATCTCGAGGCGATCAAGCGGCACTACACCGAGCGCTTCCTGCCCGCGAACCCCTGGGCGAGCCTGCTCAACGCCCACCCGTACCTCGTCGCGCGGCAGCGGCAGCGCCGCCTGCGCGAGGCGCTCGTCGCGTGCGGCGTGCGCACGCCCGAGGCGCTGCGCGAGATGTCGGTGCTCGACGTGGGCTGCGGGTCGGGCTCCAACCTCTCGTGGCTGGTCGAGCTCGGCGCCGATCCGTCGCGCCTCACCGGCATCGATCTCATCCCGGAGCGCACCGAGCTCGCGCGCTCGCGCTTCGCCGGCATCCGCTTCCTCGCGGGCGACTTCCTCAAGGCCGACGTCGGCGGCCCGTTCGACATGGTGATGATGTTCGCCGTCCTGTCGTCGGTGACGAACGCGGAGCTCAAGCGAGGCCTCATGGACAAGGCGCTCGGCCTGCTCCGGCCGGGCGGCATCTTCTTCTTCTACGATCTCGTCTCGCGGCGGCGCGTCCCTGGCACCGCCGCGTACCAGCGCCTGACGTTCGCGGAGCTCGAGGGGTACTTCGCCCCCCGCCGCCTGCACGTCTTCCGCAGGGACATCCTCCGCCGCGACGTCGCGGAGCAGCTCGTGCAGCGCTTCGGGGTGACCGTGGCCGAACTCGTCCAGGCCACCCGGCTGCTCAACATCGACGGCGCCTTCGCTTACGCCCGCGGCTAGCTCCGCCCGGCAGGGTGCCGGAGGCGCGGAGTTCGCGCCGGGAGGTCGGGGTGGGGCAAAATTCCCCGCCGGGGAGAAACGGTCCGGTGGGGATCCCGGGGCGCGGGCCGCCCGGGATGTCAAGCGGCCGGCGCCGGGATGGCACAGGACGTGCGGAGAATCGGGCGTCCACGCGCGAAGCGCGTGGTGAAAAGCCGCCATCGCCGGTGAGCGCGACGCGCACAGCGTGGCGGCCCGCCGCAGGAGATGACTCCCCATGTCCCAGCCCGCCCTCCCCTCATCGACCGCAGTCGCCTGGCACCACCTGCCTGCCGGCGACGCGCTCTCCAGGATCGGGAGCGCCGAGACGGGCCTCACCGACGACGAGGCCGCCCGACGACTCGAGGAGGTCGGGCCCAACGTGATCCAGCGCGCGAAGGGCGACAGCGCGCTCAAGCTGCTCTTCCGCCAGATCAACGACCCGCTCATCTACGTGCTGCTCGCGGCGGCGGCCATCGCGATCGCCATGGGCGAGGCGATCGACGGCGCGGTCGTGCTGGCGGTCGTGGTGCTCAACACGGCGATCGGCTTCGTGCAGGAGTTCCGCGCGAGCAAGGCGATCGAGGCGCTCGTCGGCATGGTGCCCCAGACGGCCACGGCCCTGCGCGGCGGTCAGCGGCGCGTGATCCCCGCGGCCGAGGTGGTCCCCGGCGACGTGGTGGTGCTCGAGGCCGGCGACAAGATCCCGGCCGACGCGCGGCTGCTCTCGGTGAAGAACCTCCGCGCGGACGAGTCGGCGCTCACCGGGGAGTCGGTGCCCTCCGACAAGCAGGTCGGGGTGGTCCCCGAGGACGCCGCCATCGGCGACCGCAAGAACCTCGCCTTCGGCGGGACGCTCGTGACGAGCGGCACGGGCACGGCGGTGGTCGTCGCCACGGGCGGCGCGACCGAGCTCGGTCGCATCTCGTCGATGCTCCGCGAGGCGACCGAGATCGAGACGCCGCTCACGCGATCGATGGCCAGGGTGGGCCGCGTGCTGACCGTCGCGATCGTCGCGGTCGCGCTGCTCATCGTGGGCGTCGCGCTGCTCCGGGGCTACCCGCCGGTGGACGCGATGCTCGCGGGCATCTCGCTCGCGGTCGCGGCGATCCCGGAGGGGCTGCCCGCGATCATCACGATCTCGCTCGCGATCGGCGTGCAGCGGATGGCGCGGCGCCGCGCGGTGATCCGGAAGCTGCCCGCGGTCGAGACGCTGGGCAGCACGGCCGTCATCTGCTCCGACAAGACCGGCACGCTGACGCGGAACGAGATGACGGTCCGCGCCCTGTGGACGCCCTCCTCCGGGGCGCCCGGGGGCGAGGGCGGCGAGGCGTTCGAGGTCGCCGGCGTCGGCTACGCGCCCGAGGGCGAGCTCCGCCGGGGCGGCGCGCCGGCCCCCGACGTGCCCGAGGCGGTGCGCGCGCTGCTCCGCGCGGGGCTGCTCTGCAATGACGCGTGCATGACATGCAAGGGCGGCGCCCACGGCATCGAGGGCGACCCCACCGAGGGCGCGCTCGTCGTGGCGGCGCAGAAGCTCGGCGTCGACGCCGAGGCGACGCGCCGCGAGCACCCGCGGCTCGACGCCGTCCCCTTCTCGTCGGAGCGGCAGCTCATGGCGACGCTGAACCAGGCGCCCGGCGGGGAGCGGGTGATCTTCATGAAGGGAGCGCCCGAGGCGGTGCTCGGCAGCACCGCGCTCGACGAGGCGGGGCGGGCGCAGGTGATGGCGCAGGTGGAGCGGATGGCGGCGCAAGGGATGCGGGTGCTCGCCGTGGCGGCGCGGCCGCTCGATCGGAGCGCGACCGCGCTCGACGAGGCGGACCTCGCGGGGGGCTTCGAGCTGCTCGGCCTCGAGGGGATGATCGATCCGCCGCGGCCGGAGGCGATCGACGCCATCAAGGCGTGCCACGACGCCGGGATCACGGTGAAGATGATCACGGGCGATCACCTGACGACGGCGCGCGCGATCGGCGAGCAGCTCGGGCTCGTGGGCGAGGGCGCGCGGGCGATGAACGGCACCGAGCTGTCGCGGCTGTCGGACGACGAGCTGCGGGCGGCCGTGGCGTCGACGCACGTGTTCGCGCGCGTCGCGCCGGAGCACAAGCTCCGCCTGGTGAAGGCGCTGCAGGCCGGCGGGGAGGTCGTCGCCATGACGGGCGACGGCGTGAACGACGCGCCGGCGCTGAAGCAGGCGAACATCGGCGTGGCCATGGGGATCACGGGGACGGCGGTGTCGAAGGAGGCCGCCGACGTCGTGCTGACGGACGACAACTTCGCGAGCATCCGGGCGGCGGTCGAGGAGGGGCGCCGCGTCTACGACAACCTGGTGAAGGCGCTCGCGTTCGTGCTGCCGACGAACCTGGGCGAGGCGCTGATCCTGCTCGTGGCGGTGATGACCTTCCCGATCCTCGGGGGCACGCCGATGATGCCGATCACGGCGGTGCAGATCCTCTGGGTCAACCTGGTGGCGACGGTCGCGCTCTCCTTGCCGCTCGCGTTCGAGGCGATGGAGAAGGACGTGATGAGCCGCCCGCCGCGGGAGCCGGGCGCGCCGATCCTGAGCCGGTTCGTCCTCGTGCGCACGGTGATCGTCGCGGTGCTCATGACCGCGGGGGCGATCGGGCTCTTCCTGTACGAGTACTTCTCCGAGGTGCGCGGCGGCGTCGTGTCGGACGTCGCCTACCGCGAGGCGCAGACGGCGGCGGTCACGACGGTCGTGCTGTTCCAGATCTTCTACGTGCTCAACTGCCGCTCGCTGCGCGACTCCATGCTGAAGATCGGGCTCTTCACGAACCCGTGGGTATACGTCGGGATCGGCGCGCTCCTCGCGTTGCAGCTGTGCTTCGTCTACGCGCCCTTCATGCACACGCTGTTCGGCTCGGCGCCGCTCCCGCTCGACGCGTGGATCACCTCGACGCTGGTGGCGATGTCGATCCTGCCGGTGATGACCGTCGAGCGGTGGTGGCGCAACCGCCGCGAGCGGCGCGCGGCGGAGGGCGCACGCCGGGCGGCGGCGTCCGAGGCGGGCGCGATGATGCACCGCGGCGGCGCCACGCCGAGCCATCCGTGACGGCGGGACCATGCGAGAGGGAGCGCGCGTCGGCCGCAGGGCTGCTGTCGGCTACGGGGCGGCGGCGCGGTCGCGCCGCGCGCCGCGCGCGGGTTATCGACGAGGCAGGCCCGGGTGGACCGCGGAGCTCGCTCCCTGCCGTCAACGTGGACGTGCAACGTGGAAGTGCATCACGACCGTCCACGTCCACATTGGGTCAGCGCCCATCGGGCAGCCGGGAGCCCTCTGGGAACCGGGAACGGCTCGGGGGAGGCAGCCGGGAGCCCTCGGGGAACCGGGAACGGTTCGGGGGAGGCAACTGGGAGGTCGTGTCCCAACCAGGGCAGACGATATTTCAAACTTGAGCACGCGGCGCCCGAGGGAGGCGCGCAGGTCGCCGCCCTCCGGGCCCCTGAAAGGCGGCACCGCCCTGGATCAGGGCTGGGTTCCGGACCCTTGACCCTGCGTGGTGCCGCTTCCGGTCGCGCCGCTTCCGGGACTCGGGCTCTGGCTATCGGCTCCGGCGCCGTGGGCGCCGCTCTTCTTGTTCTGCTGACTCCCCGGCTGCGTGCCCGTGGTGGGGGGAGGCTGGGAGCTGTTCGTCTCGCCACGGAAGCCACCCGGAGTCCCCGCGCCCGGCGTGGTGCCCGCGCCCGGCGTGGTGCCCGCGCCTGTCCCCATGTCCGAGCCCGTCCCCATGCCCGAGCTGGTCTCCGTTCCAGGGACCATGTCGTGGGTACCGGATCCCATGCCGCCCGTCGCGGGCTGACCCATGTCGCTGCCGGTCCCCTGCATTCCGCTGGCGCCGCTCGTCCCCGAGCTCGAGCCCGGGAGGGCCCCGCTGCTCGTGCCTGTGCCCGAGCCCCACGGGCTCTGGGTTCCCTCCGTGGTGCCCTGATAGCCGGAGCCGGTGGCGTCATCCGCGCTGCGCGCAGGCTGCGGGTCCCTGGAGCATCCAAGTCCAGCGAGACCAACCAGGGCCGAGAGCGCGACAGAGTGAACGAGGTATCTCATGATCGTCCTCCACGCTGCGCCCGGGGCGGGCGCAGCGTTCAAGTGAGCTCCGGTTTCGCCGGAGCTCTTCGTGACAACGTCAGCTCCTCGATGAGCGCCGCCGGCCATTGCACGGCCCAGACCAATCATGGAATTCCGCCAACACCATCGGGGATATTCCCCGCGGCGCCGGCGCGCTCCCGTGCTGTCAGCCTCGTGTGGGGGCGCTTTGCCACAGATGTGGCGCGGTTGCTGCCGACCCCGCCGGAGAGCGCGGCCATGGCGCGCGGCAGCGGTGTCGTGCTCGGCGCAGCGGCGCTCGTCGGCCACGGCGGCCATCGCTCCGTTGCGCCTCGCGGGCTCAGCGGCAGTGCGCGGGCCTCGCGCGGCGCCGGACGTTCTCCAGCGCGGACGATCCGGTCTGCTCCTCCACGCTGAGCGACGTGATCCGCGGATCCGACGAGGTGTCCACGCGCACCGCCATCGAGAGCGCGCCGCGCTGGCAGCGGAGGCCGAAGCGCGCCGACGTCGCGCTCTCCACCATGGCCGAGCCGTCGAGCGCGCACGCGCCCATCCGCTCGCCGATGTCCCGCAGCTCCTGTCGCAGCGCCCCGAGGTGCGCTTCCGAGAACCAGCCGGGCCGGAGCCTGCGATCGAGGACGTCCGTCCGGGCGCGCCCGATGACGGCGGCGACCGCCTGGGCCGCACGGCGCACGGACGGCGACGGCGGGACGACCCGCGCGACCATCGCGCCGGTCGCCTCGAGCTTCCCCAGCACTTCCTTGTTGAGCGACTCGAGATCGGCGCCGGCCACGTTGGCGAGCGCGACCACGCCGACGCCGCGCCGCGGGAGGAGCACCACCGACGCGGAGAAGCCGTCGATGAGGCCGTTGTGGAAGACCACGTGGCCGAGGTCGCAGTCCTCGCGCACCTGCCAGCCGAGCCCCGGGCCGTCGGCGCCACCGCTCGCCGGGAACGCCGAGCCGTTGCGCGCCATCATGTGCGACTCGCGCACCGTGCTCCGCCGCAGGACCCCCGCGTCGGGCGCGTCGCGCGCGGGCCAGGCGGCGAGCTGGAACCCGATGAAGCGACCCATGTCCGCGAGGCTCGCGTAGAGCCCCGCCGCCGCCTCCGAGGCCCCGAGCCGCCACGGCTCGATCGGCGTCACCGCGTCGCCCGCGCGCACGTGCGGCGACGCGAGCCAGCCCGCCGGCACCTGCGCGGCGTCCCAGGCGGCGTCGCGCATCCCGAGCGGCGCGAGCAGCGCCTCGCTCACGTAGCGCCGGTACGGGACGCCGGCGGCGCGCCCGACCAGGAGCCCGAGCAGCGAGTAGCCGAGGTTCGAGTACGACGTCTCGGTGCCCGGCGCGCTCTCGAGCCCGAAGCCGTCGAGCGTGGACAGGATCTCGCGCTCGGTGACGTCGCGCGCCGTCGACGCCGGAGAGAACACACCGAGCCGCGGCAGCCCTGCGCTGTGCGTGAGCAGATCGCGCACCGTCATCGGTCGCGAGTCGCGCGTCGGATAGACCACGCCGGCGAGCGCGGGCAGGTAGCGCGCGGCCGGCGCGTCGATCGCCAGCCGCCCCTCGTCGCGGAGCCGCAGGACCGCCGCCGCCGTCAGCGGCTTCGTGATGGATCCGATCCGGAAGCGCGTGTGCTCGTCGACCTCGCCGCCGAGCGCGATGTCCCGCACGCCGACGACCTCGCGGATCGCGAGCTCGTCGTCGATGACGACGCCCAGGGCGAGCGCGGGCAGCCGCTCCTGCTGCGCGGTCCGCCGCGCCAGGGCCCCCACATCCGCCGCCGCGGCGCGGAGCCTCTGCCCGCGATCGGGGTCGGGGAAGCTCGGCGTCGGCGCCGGCTCGCTGGCGAAGCGCTGCACGAGCGGGGCCGGCGCCGACGCCTTCGCCGCGACCCGCGGCGCGAGCTCGGTCGCCGCGCACCCGCTCACGAGCGAGAGCGACGCGACGACGGCCGTCGTGAAGAGCACGGCGAGGGGGTCTTCAATCATCGCTCGATCGGAGCGATGAGTATTGGGGGTCAGGCGCGCCCGTACCAATGAAATGAGCCGGAGCCGGCGCACCTCGAGAGGCGCGCAAAGGACGTTCCACGTAGCCTGCGCGACAGGGGGACACGCGGGGCGGCGCCTCGCGCGCCGGCGCACGTCCCCGCGTCGGCGGATGGCCAGCGCGCCCCGCGCCGGGGCGCGGCTCGCGCTCCCCGTGTGGCGCGCGCCCCACAACGCGCTGGTACCCCGTCGCGGGCCGCGGCATGCTCCTCGGTCGACATGATCTACCTCGTCGCCGCGACGCGCCCGAATTTCATGAAGCTCGCCCCCATCTGCCGCGCCCTCGAGGCGCGCGGCCTCCCGATGCGGCTCCTTCACACGGGTCAGCACTTCGATCCCACGATGAGCGACGTGTTCTTCCGGGACCTCGGGCTGCCCACCCCCGATCACATGCTGAAGGCGGGCGGCGGCTCGCACGCCGAGCAGACGGCGGCGGTCCTCGTCGGCGCCGAGGCGGACCTCATCGCGCACCGGCCCAGGGTGGTCGTCGTGGTCGGGGACGTGACGAGCACGCTCGCCGGCGCGCTCGCGGCGGCGAAGCTCGGCATCCCGGTCGTCCACGTCGAGGCCGGGCTGCGCTCGCGCGACTGGACCATGCCCGAGGAGATCAACCGCGTCCTCACCGACCAGCTCTCCGATCTGCTGCTCACGCCCTCTCACGACGCGCACCCCAACCTGCTCGCCGAGGGCGTCCCCCCCGAGCGCATCCGGTTCGTCGGCAACGTGATGATCGACTCGGTCCACTACGCCCTCAAGCGGCAGACCGACGCGCTCGCGCGCTTCGGCCTCGAGCCGAAGAAGTACGCGATCGCCACGCTCCACCGCCCGGCGAACGTGGACAGCGCCGAGCGGCTCTCCGAGACGCTCGACGCGCTCGCCGCCATCGCGCAGCGCCTGCCCACGGTGTTCCCCGTGCACCCGCGCACGGTCGCGCGCGCCGAGGCGTTCGGGCTGTCGGGGCGGCTCCGGGACACGAGCGGGCTCCGGATCATGGATCCGCTCGGGTACGACGATTTCGTGACCGTGATGGGCAACGCGCTGCTCGTCGCGACCGACTCCGGCGGCATCCAGGAAGAGACGACCGCGCTCGGGATCCCGTGCCTCACGATGCGCCAAGGCACCGAGCGGCCCATCACCGTGACGCAGGGGACCAACACCGTCGTGGGGCTCGACGCCGCGCTCATCGCGCGCGAGGTCGACGCCATCCTCGCGGGCCGCGGCAAGCGGGGCACGGTGCCCGAGGGGTGGGACGGCAAGACCGGCGAGCGCATCGCGGACGCGCTGGAGGCGTTCCTCGCGGGCGATCCGCCGCCGAAGACGGCCGGGCCGCGCGCCTGAGCCGGGCGGTCAGCCGGGCCGTCGCGCCGCCGCGCGGGCCGACGCGGCGTCGTCCACGGCGAGCGCTTCCTCGGCCGCGGCGGCGAGCGCCGCGAACGAGGCCGCGGCGAGGGCGTCCTCCACCGCGTCGAACGCGGACGCGCACATGCTGAGCCGGGTGACCCCGAGGCCGGCCAGGAGCGGCGCGACCTGCGGATCGCCCGCGGCCTCGCCGCACACCGAGACCGGCCGAGCCGCGGCGTGCCCCGCCTCGACCACGGCGCGCACGAGCCGGAGCACCGCAGGGTGCGCCGGGTCCGCGAGCGCGTGCAGCCGCGGGTGGCCGCGCTCGGCCGCGAGCGTGTACTGCGTCAGATCGTTCGTCCCGACGCTGAAGAAGTCGGCCCGCCGCGCCAGGCGCTCGGCCATCAGCGCCGCCGCCGGCACCTCGACCATGATGCCCGCGGGCACGGGCCAGAGGTGCGGCCTCCCGGCGGCGTCGAGCGCCTCGTGCGCGCGCTCGAGCGCGGCGCGCGCCGCGGTCACCTCGGCGGCCGTGGAGACCATGGGGACCATCACGCGGACGTCGTGGCCGCGCGCCGCGACCAGGATCGCGCGGAGCTGCGCCTCGAGCAGGGCCGGCCGCTCGAGCGACAGGCGCACGCCGCGCACGCCCAGGCTGGGGTTCGCCTCGGCCTCGAGATCGAGGTAGGCGAGCGCCTTGTCGCCGCCGGCGTCGAGCGTGCGGACCACGATCGGCGCGCCGGCGAAGACCGCGAAGATCTGCGCGAGCAGGTCGGCCTGCTCGTCCTCGCCGGGCGCCTCCCTGCGGTCGAGGAACAGCATCTCGGTGCGCAGGAGCCCGATGCCCAGGGCGCCGGCCTCCCGCGCGGCGCGGGCGTCGGAGAGCCCGGCCACGTTCGCCCAGAGCTCGATCTCGCGGCCGCACGCGAGGCGCACGCGGCCGGCGCGGGCGCGCGGCCGCCCCCGCGCCGCGCGGGAGGCCGCCTGCCGCCGCGCGAGCTCCTCCGCGGTCCGGGGGTCGGGATCGAGCCAGATCTCGCCGGTCGCGCCGTCGAGGGCCGCCTGCGCGCCGCCCGCCTCCGGCACCAGCGCCGCGGCCCCGGCGACCGCGGGGATGCCGGCGCCGCGCAGCAGGATCGCGGCGTGCGACGTGGGGCCGCCGCGGCGGTCGATGACGCCGAGCACCCGCGACGCGTCGAGCCGCGCGGCCTCCGACGGCGTGAGGTCGTCGGCCACGACGATGGCCGGCGGCCCCTCCGGCAGCGCGGCCGCGGCGCCGCCGAGCAGGGCGCGCAGCACGGCGTCGCCCACGTCGCGGACGTCCGCCTCGCGCGCCCGCAGGTAGGGGTCGTCGAGCTGCTGGTAGATCGACACCGCGGCCTCGATCGCCTGGCCGAACGCCCAGGCGGCGGTGCAGCGGTCCCGCTCGATGCGCTCCACCGCCGCGCCCACGAGGGCCGGATCGGCGAGCAGCGCCTGGTGGGCCTCCAGGATGTCGCTGCCGCGCAGCGCGCTGCCGAGGTCCTGCGCCGCCTGCGCGAGCGCGCGCCGCAGCCGCTCGACCTCGGCCGGAGGGTCGTCGATCGCGGCCTCGGGGATCGGCGGGAGCGAGCGCGTCAGCCGGACCAGCGGGCCGAGCGCGATGCCCGGCGCGACGGGGATGGCGCGGCCCGACACGGCGCGCGCCGCCGGGGGGCCCTCCGCCGCCTCGCGGCCCGGGAGGGCCGCGAGGGCCGCGAGGGCCGCAACCGCGTCGGCGGCCTCGCGCCCGGTCGCGCGCAGGCGCAGCACGTCGCCGCGGCGCGCGCCGAGCGACGAGAGCGCGATCAGGCTCGAGGCCGGCACCGGGCCGAGGCCGGAGGTCAGGTTCTCGACGGTGATCGCCGCGTCGAACGACGCCGCGCGCGCGACGAGCTGCGCCGCCGGGCGGGCGTGCAGGCCGCTCGGATCGGCGAGCGTGACGTCCGCCGAGGCGAATGGAGCGGCCGCGGCGAACGGAGCGGCCGGCGCGGCGGGCGGAGCGGGCGGAGCGGCCGGCGTCGCTGCGAGCGGCGCGGCCGGCGTCGCCGCGAGCGGCGCGGCCGGCGCGGCGAACGCAGCGACCGGCGCTCCGGCGAGCGGAGCAGCCGGCGCGGGCGCGTCCGCCGCGCCGGCAGGGGGCGCGGCCTCGCCGAGCTGCGCCGCCTTGGCGGCGAGCGCCCGCCGCGCCTCGGCGGCGACCTGATCGAGCGCGCCCCCCGACGCCGCCCGCACGGCTGCGGCGACGGTGCCCTCCACGAGCGGCCCGCCGGTGAGGCGCGTGCGCGCGGCGAGCGACGGATCGACCAGCTCGAGCGCCGTCTCGGCGCTCAGGATCGCGCTGCCGAGGTCCATGAGCACGACCGCGCCGGCCGGCCCGCACACGCGCTCGATCGCCGCGGCGATGGCGACCGCGTCGGTGCCGAGCTCGGCGCCCCCCTCGCCGGCGCCCGCCGCGCAGGCGATGGCGACCGCATCGCCGGTCATCTGGCGAGCCAGGGCGACGGTGGCCTCGGCGAGCGCGCGGCTGTGCGAGACCAGGACGAGCCCGACGCGGCTCGCCGCGGCGCTCATGCGTCGGCCGTCGCGGCCAGGCTCCGCAGCAAGAGCCAGCAGGACGTGGCGCCGGGGTCCTGGTGCCCGGCGCTGCGCTCCCCGAGGTAGCTCGCCCGGCCCTTGCGGGCGACGAGCGGCACGGTCGCCTCGGCCCCGGCCCGCGCCGCCTCCGCGGCACGGGCGAGCGCCTCGGCGAGCGACACGCGTCCGTCTGCCCCCGAGGGCGGCGGCGCCTGCCCGGCCGCCGCGGGCGGCTCGTGGAGGGCGGCCTTGAGCGCGTCGACCGCGGGGCCGAGCGCGTCGACCATCGTCTTGTCGCCGGGCGACGCCTTGCCGCGGCGCTTCACGCCGTCGAGGCCCGCCTCGAGGCAGCTCGCCAGGGCCGCGAGGTCGAGCTCGCCGGCGCCGGCCGCGCGGAGGCCGGCCTCGCGGAACAGCGTGCCGTAGAGCGGCCCGCTCGCCCCGCCGACGGTCGACAGCAGGATCATCCCCACCTCCTTGAGGAGCGCGCCCACGTCGCCGCGGTCGAGGCCGCCGAGCCGGGCGCGCACCGCCGTGAAGCCGCGCGCCATGTTGATCCCGTGGTCGCTGTCGCCGATCGCCGCGTCGAGCTCCGTCAGGTACATCTTCTCGCGCTCCAGCACGTCGGCCGCCCGCTCGAGCCAGGCCGCGACGCGATCGCCGCTCAGTCCCTGCATGGCTCAGGCTCCCCAGCGCAGCGCCGCCGTGTGCACCGGCGCGTCCCAGTAGCGGAGCATCTCGTCGTCGAGCCGGAGGAGCGTCGCCGAGACGCCGGCCATCTCGAGCGACGTGACGTAGGGCCCGACGAGGCTGCGGGCGACCCGGAGGCCGTGCTCGCGCGCGATCGCGTGCGCCTTGCGGTAGACGACGTAGAGCTCGATGAGCGGCGTCCCGCCCATGCCGTTGATGAACAGGAGCACGTCGTCGCCCCGCCGGAACGGCAGGTCCTCGAGGAGGGGTCGCATCAGGATCTCGGCCACCCGGTCGGCGGGCTCGAGCCGCTCGCGTCGCCGGCCGGGCTCGCCGTGGATGCCGATGCCGACCTCCATCTCGTCCGGGCCGAGCTCGAACGACGGCTTGCCGGCGTGCGGCACGGTGCAGGCGGAGAGCGCGACGCCCATGCTGCGGCCCGCCGCGTTGACGCGCCGGCACAGCGCCGCGACCTCGTCGAGCGGCCGCCCCGCCTCGGCGGCCCCGCCGCAGATCTTCTCGGCGAGCACGGTCGTCCCGACCCCGCGCCGCCCCGCGGTGTAGAGGCTGTCCTCGACCGCCACATCGTCGTTCACGATCACGCCCTCGACGGCGATGCCCGCCTCGCGCGCGAGCTCGGCGGCCATTTCGAAGTTCATGACATCGCCGGTGTAGTTCTTGATGATGTGGAGCACGCCGGCCCCGGCGTCGACGGCCCGCGTCGCCTCGGCGATCGGATCGGGCGTCGGGCTCGTGAACACCGCGCCGGGGCAGGCGGCGTCGAGCATGCCGCGCCCGACGAAGCCGCCGTGCATCGGCTCGTGACCGCTGCCGCCGCCCGAGACGAGGGCGACCTTGCCTGTCCCCTTCGCCTCGGCGCGCGTGATGAAGAGGGGCGCGGCGTTCACCCGGATGAGATCGCCGTGGGCCAGCGCCATGCCCTCGAGCGCCTCCCTGACCAGATCCTCCGGCGCATTGATGAGCTTCTTCATCCTGCCCTCCGCTCGGCTGCGGCGCGAAGGATATCCCCATGCCGTCGCCGGCCGCGAGGGGGGATCTTTCCGCGGCGCTGTCCTACGCTGCGGGCGCCATGGATCGACTCGCTCCCATGCTCCGCCCCTCGGGCCGCCCGGCGGGCTTCCAGCGCTGGAGAGACCTCCTCTTCCTCCACTGGGAGACGCCGCTCGCGGCCCTGCGCGCCGTCGTCCCGCCCGAGCTCGATCTCGACACCTTCGAGGGCAGGGCTTACGTCGGCGTCGTCGCCTTCACCATGCGGGACGTCAGCCCCTGGTGGTCGCCCAGCGTGCCGGGGATCTCGAACTTTCACGAGCTCAACGTCCGCACCTACGTGCACCGGGGCGGTCGGGATCCGGGGGTGTGGTTCTTCAGCCTCGACGCGGCCAAGGCGCTCGCGGTCCTCGTGGCGCGGGCCGGCTGGCACCTGCCCTATCACCACGCCTCGATGGATCTCGAGACGCGGGGCGGCGAGGTCCATTATCGCAGCGAGCGGCGCTGGCCCGGCCCCGTGCCCGCGCGCTTCGCGGCGCGCTATCGGGTCGGCGCGCCCATCGGCGCCGCGGCGCCGGGGACGCTCGAGCATTTCCTGGCCGAGCGGTACCTGCTCTTCGCCGCGAGCGGGCGTGGGCTCAAGATCGGGCAGGTGCACCACGTGCCGTATCCGCTCCACCGGGCCGAGGTGCTCCACGTGGAGGAGAGCGTCGTGGCCGCGGCCGGCCTGCCCGCGCCCGACGGGGCGCCGCACGTGCTGTACAGCCCGGGGGTGGACGTGGATGTGTACGCGCTCCGGCCTGTCGCGCCGAGGGGGTGAGGCGAGGCGCGAGCGCGGGGGCTCGGCGCGCTCAGCGCCGCAGCAGCCAGTGGATGACCTGGGACTCCAGGCCCGGAGCGGCCCCGAACCCGAGGCTCAGCGTCTGCGGAAAGCCCACGTGGCCGCCGAGCCGGAGCCACCGGATGTCGAGCAGCGGCGAGGGCGGGTAGGCCTCGAGCGCCGGGCGCACCGTGTCGAGCGGCACCATGGGATCCGCCTCCGTCGCGACGAGCAACGACGGGACGGAGAGATCGCGGAGGCGCGGGGCGGCGCTCTCGCTCGCGTAGTACGCCTCGGGGCTCTGGAAGCCGAACCGGCGCGTCATGATGCGGCGATCCCACTCGCGGATCGTGCGGATCGCGAGCGCCTCGCCGACGGGCAGGGGCACGGCGCGGCGCGACGCCACGGCGGCGTACATCTCCTTGAGGCCCGACAGCACGTGCCTGCGGTACACCCAGCGGCCGGGCTGATCGATGGCGGTCACGGATCGCTCGAGATCGAGCGGCGGGCAGATCGCGGCCACGGCGCGGACGCGCGCGTCGAGCGAGCCCGAGGCGGCGTAGCGGAGGGCGATGTGCCCGCCCAGCGAGTAACCGAGGACGAGCACGCGCTCGTACCGGCCGAGCTCCGGGGAGGCGATGGCCGCGTGGAGATCGGAGAACAGGC
Source organism: Sorangium sp. So ce1036 (assembly GCF_051369805.1). Lineage (NCBI taxonomy): Bacteria > Pseudomonadati > Myxococcota > Polyangiales > Polyangiaceae > Sorangium > Sorangium sp. So ce1036. The sequence continues at coordinate 6,861,225 of NZ_JBBMOX010000001.1, read as the reverse complement.
CGGCGTGGTAGAGGTCGTCCCCGTCGCCCCCGGCGCCGCGCAGGTTGAGGCGCAGGCAGGCGAGCCCCGCGCCCTCCGCCCGCCGGGCGGCCTCGATCATGTAGTAGCTCTCGCTCGTGCCGCCGAGCCCGTGGATCACGACGAGGATCGCGCGCGCGCCCTCCCGGTGGCGGATCCTGCCGAGCAGCCGGACGGGCCCGGCAGGGGACTCCTCCACATGCACCGAGAAGGGCGACGACGGCGTGAGCGCGGGAGCGCGGAGCTGGTGCCTGAGCCAGGGAGCGATCGTCCAGAAATGACCGTGGAAGATGCGCTGCATCCGCGCGTTCGTACCACGCGCGGCGCAGCGCTTCTATTTCGCGCCCTCGGTCAGGGGCACACGACCTCGGTGGTGCCGCCGCAAGAGTTCCGGCACTCGTCGCAGTAGGCGCAGGCGAGGGCCGCGTCGAAGATCGCGGCGCTCTCCGGATCCCCCTCCCTGCAGGCTTGCTCGCAGGCCTGGTCCTTGTTGCACGTGCGGAAGCAGCTCACGTAGCTGTCGCAGTTGGGTCGGTTGGTGCAGGCCGCGAGCTCGTCCTTGCAGTTGCCCGCGAACGCGCACTGCACGCACCCCGAGGTGCCGTCGCCGCAGACGCCCGAGTCGTCGCACACCAGCTCGACGTGGCTGCGCACGGTGAGCGTGAAGTCGCCGAAATCCTCCGGTCCGTTGCCGTCGACCACCACCACCACGGTCTGGTTCGCGGCGAGCGTCACCGTGAGCTCCGACTGCTCGGTGAAGCGCACCTCGTCGTCGTCGTTGCACGCGATCTGCGCCCCCCGGCAGGTGGCGTCGTGCACGTGGAGCACCGTGTCGAACGTGGAGCCGTACGTATCGAAGGTGTAGTCGCCGGCGAACTGCGCCGTGAACGTGTAGGCCGAGTCACGGCTCTCCGTGGCCAGGCAGCCCTCCACCTGGGTCGGCGACACGCTGTTCGGCCGGCCGCGCGTGCTGCCGGTGATCGTCTGCGGCGTCGTGCCGGAGAGCTCGCCCGCCGGGCAGCTCGGCTCGCTCTCGCGGGTCACGCTGAGCTGGAAGGCGCCCGTCTCCCCGTCCGCGCCGTCGACCACGACGTAGACGGTCTGGCCTTCGGCGAGATCGCGCGAGACGCGCGCCGCGCCCGGGTCCGCGTTGCAGGCGATCTCGGAGCAGCCGGTGGCGTCGAGCAGGGCGACGACGGTGTTGAAGGTGGAGGCGCTGGTGTCGAAGGAGTAGCGGCCCGCGGTCCGCGCGGTGAACATGTAGACGCGCTCGCTCGAGCTCGTCGCCACGCACGAGGGCGCGAACGTGCTCGCCGCGCCGACCGTCGTGTTGTTCACGACCTGCGGCACGACGTCGCCGAGGTCCGCCCCTGGGCTCACGGTGCACGCACACGCCCCGGTCTGGCAGACCTCCAGGGAGCTGCACTCGACCCCGCACCCGCCGCAGTTCGCCTCGTCCGACTGGGCATCGATGCAGGCGTCGCCGCACGCCGTGAGCCCGGAGCCGCAGCCGCCCTCGCACGCGCCGGCCACGCAGGTCTGGTCCGCGCCGCACGCGGTGCCGCACTCGCCGCAGTGCGCGGCGTCGGTCTGGAGATCGACGCAGGCGTCGCCGCACGCCGTGAGCCCGTCCTCGCAGGCGGCGACCACGCACGTGCCGTCCTCGCAGGTCTGGCCGTCCTCGCAGGCGTTGTCGCACTCGCCGCAGTGCGCGGCGTCGGCCTCGACGTCGACGCAGGCGTCGCCGCACCGGGTGCGCCCGTCCTCGCAGGCGGCGTCCTGGCACGCGCCGTCCTCGCAGATCTGGCCGTCCTCGCAGGCGTTGCCGCACTCGCCGCAGTGCGCCGCGCTGGTCCCGGTGTCGACGCACTCACCGCCGCACGCCGTCTGGCCGTCCTCGCAGCCCGCGACGCAGGCGCCCTCGCTGCAGGTCTCCCCGGTCGCGCACGCGTTGCCGCATTGACCGCAGTTGCTCGCGTCCGCGCTCAGGTCGACGCAGCCGCTGTCGCACCGCGTGGTTGGAGACATGCATTCGTTCGTCGTGGCGCCGCCGCCCGAGCACGCGGGGGCGAGCACCGCCGCGGCGAGGCAGAGCAGGGTGTACGTCGGCGCGAGCCGGAAGCGCGATCTGAGCTTTTCCATGAGCCTTCCCTCGGCAGAGATGCCGGCGACGGGGGTACGGGGGTAGTAACGAGAGACTACCTGGCAGGATACGCCCATGGCCTTCCAGGCTGTCAATGCTTGCCGCGCGCGCAGATCGCGCCGGCGCCCGTCTCGACCGCGGCCTCCGCGCGCGCCCCTGCGGGCGACGCTGCGCCGTCCTGCTTCGGCGCCGGCAGGAACAGGATCCGCGTCAGCGCCTCGGCGATGGCGTCTTGGGTGAGGCCCAGATGTCGCTCCCCGTCGCACACCACGATCCCACGGGCGCCCTCCTCGGACATGCGCATCATGGCGCCGACCGCTGCGAGCACGAGCTCGTTCCCGCCGCCGATCCGATCCATCACCGGGGACGAGGGGGGCGAGCGCTTCAGTCGCGGCGCGCCTCGTCCTCCGCCCCGCCGGGCTCGCCGGGCGGGAGGCGGATGCGCACCGTGCGGATCTGCCGAGGGCTCGCGTCCACGATGTGGAGCTCCGCGCCGCCCGGCGTCGTCAGCACGTCGCCGGGGGCCGGGATGCGCCGGGCGAGCCCCATGCACAGGCCGGCGACCGTGGACCAGCGATCGTCCTCCGGCAGCTCGACGTCGAGCTGCCGGCTCACCTCGTGGATCGGCATGTCGCCTTGCACGAGCGCCGACCCGTCCGGCTCGCGGCGGATGGTCTCCTCGGGGAGCGTCTCGTGCTCGGCGAAGATCTCGCCGACGAGCTCCTCGACGAGGTCCTCCATCGTGACGATGCCGCTCATGCCGCCCTGCTCGTCGATGACGACGGCGAGCTGGAGCCTCCGCCGCTTCATCTCGGCGAGGAGCTCGACGGCCAGCATCGACTCGACCACGAAATACGCGGGGCGGAGGATGCTCTCGAGCGAGAACCGCCCGTCGCTCCAGAGCAGCTCGAGCACGTCCTTCATCGTGACGTAGCCGATCACGTCGTCGACCGACCCCTCGTGGACGGGCATGCGCGTGTGGCCGTGCTCCAGCGTCACGCGCCGGACCTCCTCCGCGGTCGCGTCGCGCGGCAGCGAGACGACGCGGGCCCGCGGGAGCATCACCTGGAGCGCGGTGAGCTCGGCGAAATCGAGGGCCCGGGAGGCGATCTCGCCGGCGCGCCGGTCGACCGTGCCCGACTCCGTGGCCTCGTCGACGATCTGCTGGATCTCCTCGGGCGAGATGCGCGCCTCGACGAAGTTCGTGCGATCGCCGAAGAGCCTCAGCACCAGGTTCGAGCTCGCCGTGAGTAGCCACACGAGCGGGCGGGCGAGCGACGACAGCCCGCGGAGCGGCGGGCCGACCAGCAGCGCGTACCGCTCGGCGCCGCGGAGCGCGAGCGACTTGGGCACGAGCTCGCCGAGGACCAGCGACAGGAAGGAGACGAGCGCGACGACCGCGGCCAGGGCGAGCTCGTCCGCCGCGTCCTCGATCCACGGGACGGCGCGGAGCACCGGCGCGAGCTCCTGGGCCAGGGTCGAGCCGCCGAAGGCGCTGGCGGTCGCGCCGACGACGGTGATGCCGATCTGCACGGTGGCGAGGAACCGCTCCGGGTTGTCCCGGAGGCGCCTCACGGCGCGCGCGCTCCGGCTCCCCGACTGCACGAGCTGCTCGAGCCGCGTCTTGCGGAGCGTGACGACCGCGATCTCGGCGCCCGCGAAGACGCCGTTCACCAGCACGAGGGCCAGGATGATGAGGATCTCCGAGAAAATGATGTCCCTCCCTGGGTCTTCGGGTGCATAGCGCATCGCCCCCCGGCGCGGCAGAGGCGACGAGGATGCCGGGCGAGAGGCCGGCTCACGCGCGCTGCCGGTCGAAGCCGTGCTCGCGCTCGACGCGGCAGACGCGCACCTCGTACGCCTCGTACCAGTCCGCGCGCCCGCGCGCCTGCGCTGCGCGGTGCTCCTCGTGCCGGCGCCACGCGCGGATCGACTCCAGGTCGCGCCAGTACGAGACCGTGATCCCGTGGCCGTCGGCCGCGCGCACGCTCTCGATCCCGAGGTAGCCCGGCTGCTCGCGGGCGAGCGCCTCCATGCGCTCGCCCATCGCGTCGTAGCCGCCGTCTCCCGGCGTCCGGCGCGAGGTGAAGATGACGGCGTAGTAGGGAGGTTCGAGATCGGGGCAGGGGAATCGCATGCCCCCATGATGCCGCACCCGGGGCCTCGCAGCCCGGCGGGCGTGGCGGGGCGGAGGGCGCCCCTCGTCCGCCGCCGCCGCCCGCCGCCGGGCGTCCGCCGCCGCCCGTCCACGGCGCGCGGCGGCGCGGACGGCTCAGGCGGCCTTGCTGGCGCGCCGGGCTCGCACGGCCTGGGCCAGGAGCTCGAGCACGGGCACCGTGTCGCTCCAGCCGAGGCACGCGTCGGTGATGCTCTGGCCGTAGGTGGGGGCCTTGCCCGGCGCGAGATCCTGCCGGCCGCCGACGAGGTGGCTCTCGATCATCACGCCGAGGATGTCGCGCGAGCCGGCGCGCAGCTGCTCGGCGAGGCTCTCGGCCACGAGCCGCTGGCGCGACGGATCCTTCTGGCTGTTGCCGTGGCTGCAGTCGACCATCAGCCGGCGCGGCAGGCTCGCCTTGGTCAGGCGGTCGGCCGCCTCCCGGACGTGCTCGGCCGAGTAGTTGGGCCCGCGCTGCGACCCGCGCAGGATCACGTGGCACGCCGCGTTGCCGCGCGTCGCCACGATCGCCGAGATCCCCTGCTTGGTCACGGACAGGAAATGATGCGCCTCGCGCGCCGCCCGCACCGCGTCGACCGCGATCTGGACGTCCCCCTCGGTGCTGTTCTTGAAGCCCACGGGGCACGAGAGCCCGGAGGCGAGCTCGCGGTGCACCTGGCTCTCGGTCGTGCGCGCGCCGATCGCCCCCCAGGCGATGAGATCGGCGATGAACTGGGGCGTGATCGTGTCGAGGAACTCGGTGCCGCTCGCGAGGCCGAGCTCGGCGATGTCGCGGAGCAGGCCGCGGGCGACGCGGAGCCCCTTGTTGATGGAGAAGCTCCCGTCGAGATTCGGGTCGTTGATGAGCCCTTTCCAGCCGACCGTGGTGCGCGGCTTCTCGAAATAGACGCGCATGACCACGAGCAGATCGTCGCTCAGCCGATCGCGCGCCTCCCGGAGCCGCTCGGCGTACTCCAGCGCCGCCTTGGGGTCGTGGATGGAGCAGGGGCCCACCACCACGAGCAGCCGGTCGTCGTCGCCCGTGATCACGCGCTCGGCCTCCTTGCGGGAGAACGTCACGGTCTCGGAGGCCGAGGGGCTGACGGGGATCTCCTCGATAAGGATGGCAGGGGGAATCAAGGGCCTGAGCCCCGCAATACGAAGGTCGTCGGTCGAGTAGTACATCGTTGGGAGATCCAGCATAGCGCGACGCGATATGCCCCGACTACCTGCGCGTGGGACGGAAGGGGTCCGGCTTCCAGTCTAGCTGAATATTTGAGCTTGTCGGCGTCCGGGCTGCGGAGAGCGGCCGTGGAGGCTGGTCCGAGGGCCGGTGCCGGGGAGCTCGCGCGCCCGCATCCCGGCCCTTCGGGGCGCAACCGCTCACGCGCTCCCCGGCGCGCTGGCCTGCTCCGCGCCGGCCCTCCGGGAGCGCGGGGGACTGCTCGGGGGCGGTCGGCCCGGCGCCGCGGGCCGCGCCGGGCCGGCAGCGCGCGCGACCGGCGCGGCCGGCCGCGGGCCCCGTCCCCCGGCGTCACGCGCCCCCGGGCGCGGTGATCGCCGGCGCTTTCGCTCCGCGCGGGGCTCCTCCATGAGCGCGCGCAGCGAGGTGAGCGCACGTGCGCGCCACTTGTACGCCGTCGAGAGGGGGATCCCGTGCTGCTCGGCGACCATCGCCATGGGGATACCCTCGATGTCGTGCTCGACGAGGATCATCTGCTCTTCGGCCTGCAGCGAGCGGAGCCGCGACAGGACGAGCGAGCGAGTCTGCTCCGCGCCGATCTGCTCCTCGGCGTTGGGGCGCTCGTCGGCCACGCGCGGCCCCCCGCCGGACGACAGCTCCTCGCGCCGGTGGTGCGCCCGGTCGCGGTAATGGGCGGCCACGTGGACCGTGATGCGGTTGAGCCACCGCTCCGGCCGGGCGCGCAGCGGGTCGTAGGTGGGAAAGCTCTGATATCCCGCGAGGAACACATCCTGGAGGATATCTCGTCGATCGCGGCGCGGGACCCCGAGCCGCCGGAGCCAGTTCCAGACGGAGGCGTAGGTCTTTCCCCGGAAGAGCCTGACAAAGGCGCGCTGTTTATCCAGCGGCATCGACGGAGCGGAAGCGCGGTGCGGTTGTCCCATGCTCGCTCAATTAGGAGCAGCCGAGCCCCCATCTCAAAAAAAGCAATCGACTGATGAAAAAAGATATTCTGTGCGCGCGTGACTGACGATGTCCCCGTGCGGGAGCGCCGTGGACGTCCGGAGCGCCGGGGTGACCCCGCGGCGTCGGTGCGATCAGCGCGCCGCCCTGGCGCGGAGCGCGCGCAGGGTCGCGTTCCGCTCCGCGGTGAGGCGGCCTGCCGGGAAGCGCCGTTCATGCGCGACCAGGAGGCTGTCCGCCTCCGCGTAACGGTCGTTCGAGAGCGCCAGGATCGCGCCGTCGATGAGGGCGCGCTCCGCGGCCATCTCCCGATCATCCGAGGCGAGCTTGCGGTGCGTGGCGGCCGCGGGCGAGGGGGGGGAGGGAGCGCGTCCGGCTCTTTGCGTCGCGGGCCGCTGCGCGGGGGGCGCGGCGCCGTCCGCCCGCGAGGCCCCGGCCCCGGCGCCCGCGGCGGCGGCCCTCCCGCCGTCCGGCGGAGCGTCCGCCGCCAGAGCGGCGCCCGGAAGCAGCGCCGCGCCCGCGGACGGCGCCGCGCCGGGGGGCAGCGCCGCGCCCGCGGACGGCGCCGCGCCGGGGGGCAGCGCCGCGCCCGCGGACGGCGTGGCCGTCGCCTGGTCGTCAGGGGCCGGGCTCGGGGCGTCGCGCAGCGCGCCGAGGACGAGCGCGACGGCCAGCGCCGCGCCCGCGAGCGTGAGCGCCACGCCCGCGAGCGTGATCGCGGCGCCCGCGGCGGTGTTCAGCGCGCTCGCCACGCCGGCGCTCGAGGCCACGCCGCCCGTGATGGCGAGCCTGCGCGGCGAGAGCGCCTCGATGATCCAGCGCCAGAGCCTCGCGAGCAGCGAGCGCCCCACCTCGCGATCCGCGCGCGCCTCGTGCACCAGCGCGCTGACGCTGATGGGCACGACCGCGAGCCCGCGGCCGCGCTGCCGCGCCTGCCACCGCCGCATCGCCGCATTGAGGTCGGCCCAGGCGAGCCGGTGCCGGCTCCACGCGGTGCTCAGCGGGATCGCGAGCTGCTCCGCGATCTCGGCCATGTCGAGCCCCTCGATCTCGTGGGCGACGAACACGAAGCGGCGCTCCAGCGGCACCTCCTCGAGCAGCTGGTCGAGCACGCAGCGTCGGTCCCTCGCGATCACGCGCTGCTCGGAGTCGGGCGTGGCGTCGGGCACCGCCGCGAGCTCGTCGAGCGAACGGAGCCGCTCGCGCCGGCGGTGCGCCCGCCGGAAATGGTTCGACGCCTGGTGGGTGGCGATGCCCATGAGCCACGAGCGCACGCTGCCCCGGCTCGGATCGTAGCGCGGCAGCGCGCGGTACGCGCCCGCGAGCACCTCCTGGGCGACATCCTCGACGTCCTGCGCGCGGACGCCGAGGCGGGCGAGGTAGCGGGCGATGAACGCAAAGTGCTCGTCGGCGATGTCCTCCATCATCGCGTGGGAAGGCTCCATGGCTGTGCTCTTGCGTGACGGTGACCCCATCTCTTCCCCCCTCGGGCGAGGCGACGTTGCCGTCGCGTCGCCGCTCAACGCGGCGCCCTCGTGCTCCGGACAAGGGCAGCGCGCTGCGCGGGCGCCCCGCGCAGCGCAGAGAGATTGACGACCAGACGGAGCCCGAAGCGCCCTCCGAGCGAGGGCGCCTCCCAGAGCGCGCGCTCCGTGCCGTTGCTCGTGTGCGTGAGGATGACCGGCGTGGCCCGGATCACGATGTCTCCGTAGAGCTGGACGCCGATCTGCTCGGATAGTGGCATTTCCAGCCCGGCGCGCGGGCCGAGCGCGAGCCAGAACGAGGGAGCCTCGGTGGTGAGCTCGAGGTCGGGGCTGGAGCTGCTCATCGATCCGAACGACACGAAGCCGCAGGCGAAGAGGCGGTGGACCTGCGCGCACGGCACCACGTTCGCCGCGGCGAGCCAGGTCGAGACCCTGGCCGTGCCGTCGACGCGGAACGTGACGGGCAGATCGAAGCGGCCCTCCAGGCCGAGCGAGAACGACGGGTAGCGGAGCGCGATGCTGAGCGCCGGCCCCGCGCTCGTCTCCTGCAGTATCCCGTGCGACACGAACCCGTCGAGGCCGGCCTTGAGCTTGGGCCACGCGGGGCGCGGAGGCTCCTCGGGCGGAGCGTCCGGGGGGGGCGCGGGCGCGTCGGGCAACGGGGCCGGCGCCGGGCGCGAGGGGGGCGCGGGCTGCACGCGCAGCGTCGGGTCGATCGCGACGCGGAGCGAGAGCGCCATGTTCAGGACGAGCTCCCGACAGTCGTTGTTGTAGACGACCAGGTGCCGCGACCAGGTGACGACGCCGGCCGCGTCATGGAGGTCCAGGGTGGCGTGCATCTCCCTGTCCGGCCCCCGGAACACAAGGGCCTTGATCGCCACATCGGCCTCGGGCTCCACCGGATCATAGCCGAGCCGCTGGGCCAGCTCCTCCCGCAACAGCCGTTCGCGCGGACAGTGCTCGGCCCCCGGAGCGCGCTGGTACTGGAGCTGCACCGCGACCCGTGGCGGCGCGGCGCCGGCGCGCCAGGGCAAGAGGAGGACCGCCGCTAGCGCGACGACGCAGGCGTGGGGGATGCGGCACCTCGGGGGCTCACCTCCGGGGGGGGCGTTCCGGCGAGCCCCTCGGGTGGCTCGCCTGCCCATCCGCCCCTCCGGGGAGCCCGCGAGGTGCCGCATCCCCCACGCCTGCGGCCGCCGCCACGAGCGTCCCGGCGTCGCCCCGCTCGCCCCGGCGTTCGTCGCTGGTGTTGCTGACATGGTGCCCATCGCGGCGTGATGCCCCGCTCGTCCAGGTCCGGATCACCTCCGGAGCGGCCGCGCTCCCTTCGAGGAGCGGCCGGAGTGCCTCCACTACAAGCATCCCACGGGGAGCACGAGCCCCACGCCGACCACCCCGGTGAGCGGCGGGAGCTGCCATACCTCGCGGTGATTCACCCAGACGGACGGGCGGCTATAGTGGGCGTGCAGCTCGGCGAACCCGCGCAGCGAGAGGTGCTCGGAGAAGAGCCAGTCTCCGCTGACCCGCATGCCCACCGCGCTGATCCAGGGCCTGTGCGATTGAACGCTGACCCCGGGGTCGCTCGTGATCCGCAGCTCGCCGGCGCTGAACACAGCGCACAGCGACAGCGACGCGCGATGTCCGCAGACGTCGAGCGCCGGCATCGCGAGGCTCGCATGGACCAGGACGCCGTCCGCGAAGGTATCGGCCATGGACGTGAGCATGCGCGCCTCGAGGCCGAGCGACATGCTGGTCCAGCGGAACCTCGTGCCGAACGAGGCCCCTCCGCCGAGCGCCGGCAAGAGGCCCATCGCGAGCAACGGGGCCGCGGAGATCTCGCCGCGCAACATGTCGTCTTGCTCATGCGTCTTCCGTCGAGGTTCAGACCGAGGCATATCAGCGTGCACCGGGGTCGTTGCCATCGAGACAGCGAGCGCGGCGGCGCAACCGGCGCGTAGCATCGGCGTGCCGGTTAGGGTGGCATCTCTGCCGCGCGACGCGGACTGAACACCATGAACCGAAGCGCCCCGCTGCGTCCCGTCCGGCCGCCATCCCCCGTCATGTGCCCCCCTCCTCAACGTCTCCGGCGCCCGTGGGATACCCTGAGTCCCCCCTCACTGTACCCCTACCGTGCGGCGGAGGTGGGCCCGATGTCGCCGCTCCCACGTCGTGATCCTGTAGATACTGACTTTGGAGCGCACGTAAAGCTTTTTGTGTGCCCATGCGGACGCCGGAGAAGTGCATTCCGTTTCGGCCTTCTAAATTCTCTCGGTCGAGAGATTTTTACCGGACAGATTCTCCGGCCCGTCACTGCCTGCGCCCATGTCCTGGTGCACTGGCTGCGCCTGATCTGCGTCAGGATTTGCCGGAGTTTGCGACGCTCCGGGCGTCCAGGGGGCCTGTCCGGGCCTGTCACTTCATTTCTTGCCTGGACGTGTCGTGCAGCAGAAGGTGCTCGGCTCCAAGAGCTTGATCTCTCCCACCACCTTGCCACCACCCGGCTCGCAGCTCCCGAGGTCCGGGGCTGGCAAGATGGTCCCCTTGGACGGGCGAGGCACCTCGACCGGCGGCAGGGGGGGGGTGGCGTCTGCGTGCGGCGCCGTGCGGAGGGCGAGCGCGCCGTCGATCGCCTCGATCCGGTGGGACGGGACCCAAGGCGCACACACGTCGCGTGTGGGAGGGCCGCACGTGCACGGCGTGCATCTGCGCTCGTCGCGCCTCTTGCCGAAGAGCACGAGCTTTTCCGGATAGTCCTGCGGGCAGCTCACCTCTCCCTCCCCGAGGTGCATGATGCATTGCGAGAAGCCGTACGTGTGTTCCACCGGTGCGCATGTCTGCGACGTATCGTTTCCACAGGTATCTTCCCGGATCACGCCCCGGCATGCCCTCCCGATGCGCGACCACGGCGAGAAAATGAGGCGCGGCACCGGAGGGCTCTCGACGATGGGATCGCACCAGCCGACCTTGGCCTCTCGAGGGAAGAGCGGGTAGTTCCCGTTCAGCAGGCACGGGCCAGGCCCCGGGCAAACGCTGTTCGCGCTGCCCGGGGTGTGGCCAGGCGCGGGCGTCGTTTCAGGGGTCAGCGGCGGGGTGGTGACGATGAGGTCGTCACGCTCCACGCAGCGCGGCGTGCCGCACGTGCACCGCTCGCACCCCATGACGTCGTTGGGATCGGTGTAGCCCTGGAATACGAGGGTGGGGGCGCTGTCAGGGCATGAAGGCAGATCCATGATCGTCCCGTACCAGAGCAGGGCAGGGCCGGCGAAGCCTTCGGGAGGTCGGGAGACGCACTCCCCGCTGCACGCACCGCACCGGGCCATGCACGCCGCCGGGTCGGGATCGCCGCTGCACTGCTGTTCGCACGACAGGAAATCGATGCCGCCGGTGATCCCGCAGCCGCCCACGCACGCGATGAGGACCAAGACAAGGGCGAGATGGGGCGCCTTCATGAGACCTCCTTGTCAAGCGCAAGCTCGCGTCGCTTGCCTTACTACAGATCCAGCGCCCTTCGGCGAAAACGAGCCTCCCGAATCCAGAAAATGGTCAGTGGACTGCATTCCGATCTGGCGCCGTGAATTCTAAACAAATGTGGCGGAGGATGGCGTTTGCCTGCGAGGTGCGGGGCAGCCGTGGAGCTGCTCTGAACGAAACGATGATCCGCTGTGCATCGCCCAGGGGGGCCAATCCTCCACGCCTCGGCGGCGAGGCGCCCTTGCGACACGCTCGGCGGCAACGCGCGGTCCGGGTCATCGCGCGGTCTCCCGGTGAGCGCGGTGAGCGCGGCGGTCTCCCGGTGAGCGCGGTGAGCGCGGCGGTGCCCCCGACGGCGCCGGCGCCGTCAGGCTTCCGTCCGTCTTGTCCGGCCTGTGGAAAGCGGTCGATCGCGGCTGGCAGGACCGGTTCGAGTGCGGGCCGATCCTCGAGCGCGGGCCGAGCCTTGCGCCGCGCTGGATGGACCTCGCGGCGCGCCATCGCGGGCACCTGGCGCGTCGGTGGATCTCGCCGCGTCGGCCGCGCGTCGGCAAATTCCTGCTAGAGCAGCGCTCCGCTCGGCCGGGGCGCGCTCTCGGAAAACCGGAACACGAGGCGGCGGGGGGAGACGCCTGATACTCTCCCCGCCCTCTCCGTTCCCGTGAACCGTGACCATCTTCAAGAACGGTGCCGGCCAGGAGAGCGCGAGCACGCGTTCTCCCGGGGACCGGGCGCCGGCGTCTGGAGTCTCAGTGCAGCAGGGTCTTCTCGAAGCCATCCGCAAAGCCTGTCTCCCGGGCCTCTGGTCCCAGGGGGTGAAGCTCGCCCGCGAGGGCGCCGCCTTCGGCCGCGAGGACCGCGACGATGCCGTCGTGATCCGCGTCAAGGCGGCGGGGCAGCCCGTCGCGCCCACCGTCACCCTCTACCCCGCGGACGCCGAGTGGACCTGCGACTGCGGCGGGAAGGTCGACCCCTGCGCCCACGCCGTCGCGGCGGCCATCTCGCTCTCGCAGCCGGCCGCCCAGGGCGCGCAGGGGCAGCCCGCGCCGGCGGGGCAGGCGCAGGGCCAGCCGGCCGCGCAGGGGAGCGCCCCGGCCGGGCCTGCCGCTCGGGCCGCGCGGCTGCGGTACCGGCTCCGGCGCAAGGGCCTCGTGCTCGCGCTCGAGCGGATGATCGTGCTCGCGAGCGGCGCCGAGGAGCCGCTCCGGGTCTCGCTCGCCAGCCTCGCCGGGCGCGGCGCGAGGGGGCCCGTGAGCGCCGAGCGGCCCGGGCCGAGGCTGCCCGAGCTCTACCCGACCCACGAGGACCTCGCGGTGGACCGGCTCGTGGGCCAGAAGCAGCACGGCTATTTCCCCTCGGACCGCCAGCCCGAGCTCTTCGCCGCGCTGGCCGGCGCCGCCGACGTGGAGCTCGACGGCGCGCCCATCCGCGTCTCGAGCGAGGCGATCGGCCCCCGCGCGGCGGTGCGGGATCACGACGACGGCGTGGTGCTCGTCGTCGAGCGGGATCCGCGCATCGACGAGGTCATCGCGTCGGGGGTCGTCCGCTGCGGCGACACGCTGCACCTGCTCCGGGAGACGGACCTCACGGGCCCGAAGCTCGAGCGGCTGCCGCTCCGGCGGGGGTTCTCGCGCGGGGATCTCGGCAAGCTCGTGACCCAGGTCCTGCCGGAGCTGAAGAAGCGCGTCCCGGTCACGATCCTGAGCCAGCGGCTGCCCCGCGCGGGCGGCGCGTCCCGGCCGCGGATCCAGCTCGATCTCAGCCAGAAGGACCACACGCTCTCGGTCGTCCCCACCCTCGTGTACGGCGATCCGCCGGAGGCGCGCATCGAGAACGGGCGGCTCGTGCACCTGTCCGGCCCCGTGCCCATCCGCGACGAGGCCGCGGAGCGCGAGCTGCTCGCCCGGCTGCGCGACGAGCTGCACCTGATCCCGGGCCGCCGGGTCGACTTCGACGGCGCCGAGGCGATCCGCTTCGCCTCGCGCCTCGAGGCGTGGGACGCGCGCGCCTTCGAGGGCGCCCGCGGCGAGCTCTTCGGCAGGGCCGAGCTCGCGCCGCGCTTCGTCATCCGCGATCGCGCCTTCGACGTCGAGTTCGAGCTCTCGGCGGGGCCGGAGGGCGACGGGGAGGGCGAGGGCGGCGAGGGCTCCGCCGCGCCCCCGAGGCGCGCGGACGCCGCGGCCGTGATCCGGGCGTGGCAGGACGGCTTGCCGCTCGTGCCGCTGCTCGGCGGCGGCTGGGCGCCGCTGCCCGCGGCGTGGCTCGAGAGGTACGGGGCGCGCGTCGCCGACCTGCTCGCGGCGCGGCGCGACGACAAGGAGGTGCCGCCCGCGGCGCTGCCGGCGCTGGCCGCGCTGTGCGACGAGCTCGAGCTCCCGCGCCCGTCGGGGTTCGACAGGTTGATGCCGCTCCTCGACGGCTTCGCGTCGCTCCCCGAGGCGCCGCTGCCGGCCGACCTGACCGCGACGCTGCGCCCGTACCAGCGCCGCGGGGTCGACTGGCTGTCGTTCCTGCGCGACGCCGGCCTCGGGGGGGTGCTCGCCGACGACATGGGCCTCGGCAAGACGCTGCAGACGCTCTGCGCGGTGCGCGGGCGGACGCTCGTCGTCTGCCCGCGCAGCGTCGTGCACAACTGGGCCGACGAGATCCGGCGGTTCCGGCCGGGCCTCCGGCACGCGATCTACCACGGGTCGAAGCGCGCGCTCGATCCCGCGGCCGACGTCACGCTGACGACGTACGCCGTGCTCCGCAACGACGTCGAGCGGCTCGCGGCGCAGGCCTGGGACGTGGTGGTGCTCGACGAGGCGCAGGCGATCAAGAACCCGGACAGCCAGGCGGCGCGGGCGGCGTACGCGCTGCGCGCCGAGCTGCGCATCGCGCTGAGCGGCACGCCGGTCGAGAACCGCCTCGAGGAGCTGTGGAGCCTGCTCCATTTCACGAACCGCGGCCTGCTCGGCGGGCGCGGCGCGTTCCAGGAGCGCTACGGCCGCCCGATCGCGGACGGCGCGGCGGGCGCGGCGGCCGAGCTGCGGCAGAGGATCCGCCCGTTCGTGCTGCGGCGGATGAAGCGCGAGGTGGCGCCCGAGCTGCCGCCCCGCTCGGATACGGTGCTCTACTGCGAGCTCGAGGAGGCCGAGCGCGAGGTGTACGAGGCGGTGCGCGCGGCCACCCGCAAGGACGTGGTGGCGAAGCTCGCGGCGGGCGCGAGCGTCATGGCGGCGCTGGAGGCGCTGCTCCGCCTGCGCCAGGCGGCCTGTCATCCGGCGCTGATCCCGGGCTCCGGCGCCGGTCCTGCGGAGGCGGGCGCGGCGAGGGCGCCGCGGACCGCGCCCTCGTCGAAGGTGACCCGGCTGCTCGAGGCGCTGGAGGAGTGCGTGGCGGACGGGCACAAGGCGCTCGTGTTCTCGCAGTGGACGTCGCTGCTCGATCTGGTCGAGCCGCACCTCACCGCCGCGGCGATCTCGTTCGTGCGCCTCGACGGCGCGACGCGCGACCGCGCCGGGGTGGTGGGGGCGTTCCAGTCGGCGGGCGGGCCTCCGGTGATGCTCATCTCGCTCAAGGCGGGCGGCACCGGCCTGAACCTGACCGCGGCGGATCACGTGTTCCTGCTCGACCCCTGGTGGAACCCGGCGGTCGAGGATCAGGCGGCCGATCGGGCGCACCGGATCGGGCAGGATCGTCCGGTGCTGGTCCATCGGCTGGTGGCGAAGGACACGGTGGAGGAGGGGATCCTCGCGCTCCAGGAGCAGAAGCGCGCGATCGCGGGCGCCGCGCTGGGCGAGGCGGACCGGGCGGTCTCGCTGACACGGGAGGATCTGCTCGCGCTGCTGGGCTAAGGTTCAGTCAATGCGCGAAGGTAGCGCGAGCGACCAGGGAATCGCCGGACCGAGGAGGGCGCCCCGCGAGCGGCGGCCCGGAGTGGACCAGGACGACCGAGGTTCTACTTTAGCCGCTGGGACGTTGTTATCGCCGGGGCTCTTTATCCCCGGCCTCTACCGTTTCTTGAAACTTCGGATTATGGCGGTAGAACGGACTATCTCATCGTCTTCGAGAGACGTCGGGCGCTCGTGGGATCGTTACCGCTTTCGCTCGGATCCTAGTCTCTGAACCTTGCCAGCCCCTTGGCCTCCAGGAGAGGAGGGCCTCCATGCCAGCCTTGGCTGCCGGTTGTCCGTCCCCGGAGTTTCCGGCAATTCACCCGATTTGCGTCCGCCGCTCGCGCGGCGGAGGGCCTTCAGCAAGCCTGCTCGGTCGTCCTGGTTCATTCTTTGGCGACGAGGAACCTCCTGTCCAGCGTCATCGCCTGCCGGTACCGCCCGGCCTCATGGTAGTATACCACGAGCGGCTTGTTCGGGGCGATGAGCGCGCCCAGTAGCGGAGCGAGCGCAACGGGCCCGCGGTAGAACAGGTGGAATCGGCCGTACCTGGTGTCCTCGACGCACCGGCGGACCGCATCGCGGACGATCCGCGCCTCCTCTTCCCAGCGTTGCGCGTCAGGGTCCACGTACCCTGGGGAAGCGTGATCGATGAGCACGTCAGCCTCGGAGAGCCCGAGCTCGGCGAGCGAGCTATCCACCACGGGGCGAACTGACTCGCCGCCGATCGAGATCAGGATCAGGCCGTCGCGCTGGGATCCAGCCAGCTCGCCCCGGAGCAGCGGCGGCGTCCCGGGCGAGATCGCGGGCTGGAGCGCAGGCAGGACGACGGTGAAGCGGCCTGGCTCGACGATAATCACCGCTGGTTTTCCGGCGGTGGCGAGTGTTTCCTGGAGGATGGTGGGGATCCCCTGACCCAGGGTCTGGGCAGCGCCGAGCCGCAGCAGGAAGCTCGCGAGGGAGGGGTTGCGCCACGAGGGAGCGGAACCTCCCTCGCGGACGCGCTGGATGTCGAGCCCTGGGACGAGGCCGCCGGGGTTCGTGATCTCGATCCGATCTGTGAATACCGTGATTGGGATCGGATCGCTTGACTCGTAGTCCCGGTGCGCAATGGCGTTGACGACCGCCTCGTCGAGAGCGCGCTGCGAGTACCGCGGCCGGTTCGCCGTCCGTCCGCCCACGCCGCTCGACTTGTCGATGGCGAGCCCAGTGTAGAAGCGCAACTTGTCACGGGTATCGCGGAGCAGCTTGGGGATCGGCCCCTCGGCGTCGAAGCGCTGGCTGTGGATCGCGGCGCGCGTGTTGCCCTCGTAGACCGCGAGCACCACCCGCGCACCGCGGAGGAAGCGCGTGGGCGTGTGCCCGAAGAGGAGAAGGACGAGGCGGGTCGGCGCGGGCTCTGCAGTGCCAGGCGCCAGCTGGCGCAGCCCCACGAGCGGTGTCGCGACCGTCTCGATGGAGACCCCCGGCTTCAGGTACTCGAGCGCGGGACGTGGCAACCGGAGCGGCTCGAGGAAATCCTCGAGCGCGAGGCGATCGATGTCCGCCAGCGTGGCGTCGGGGCAGATCGCGTCCAGAAACGGGGGCAAGCTCTGCTTGCGACGGAGGAGTTCGACGAGCAGCGGCCCCCGGTCCTCGAAAGTCCGGCTGTCGGCGCGAAATCAGTACTGCGTGCCGCCCTCCTTGGTGAAGTGGGCGTGGACGTGCGGCGACGCTTCGATACCACGATCCTTGCCGGATCCGCGATTGCAGGCGGTGCTCCTTCGTGGGATGAGCGCTTGCGATGCGAACGTCGACCCTGTCCGTCGTCACGCTGCTCACGTGGCTCGCTGCGTGCATTACCCATGGACCGGGAGAGCCAGCGGCCGAACCGAACCTTCCCGCATCACCGGCCGCTTCCACCGAGCCCCCGTCCACCGCGACCTCTACGTCGGTGCCAGCGACAGAGGCGTCGACCGCCCCTGCGCCGGCGACAGACGCGCCGACCGCCCCTGCGCCGACGAAGGCGGCTCCGGCGACCGGCGATGAGGAGCTGCTCGGGTCTTGGAGGTCCGCCGCGTGCGGTCCGCGCAAATACGAGCGCCTGCTCTCCTTCGGGGGGGATGGTAGCTTCGCCGCGGAGGATCGCGTCGCCCCATGTCCGCCCAGGGTCACATGCATCTGGTCCGGCATCATCCATCGCAAGGGGACCTTCAAGCGCTCCGGTGACACGCTCACGTTCTCCGTCGCTGACACGTCGCGGGGCCCGGGCGGACATCCGTTCCCCACCACGCTCACCGTCAATCTCAAGATGGGCACCCTCGCCGAGGTGGTCGAAGGCGGCACGCCTTGCTCCTACCAGCGCGATGCCAGATAAGCGCGCTCACTCCGGGAGCAGGCGCACGGGCTGGAGGTGGGCGGAGCCCCGCCTCCCGGCGCGCCCGATTCGCACAGCTACGCCTGCGTGCTATGCACCGCCGCTTCGATGAGCTCCGAGAGCGAACCCACCGGCGCAGGCCGGCCGTTCACGGCCGCCGAGCTCGACGCCTGCCTGAAGGTGCTCGAGTCCCTGGTCGACGACCGCGCGCAGCTCGCCGCCGTCAGCGCCGAGGATCGCCGCCGGCTCCTCCTCGCCGCCGGCCGCGTCTCGCGCCCCGAGCGCGCCGAGCAGCGGGAGCTCGCCAGGGCCTTTCGCAAGCGCGACCGGCGCGCCGAGCGGTCCGCCGACGCCGCGCTCCTCGACGCGGTCGGCATCCGCGTCGCCCGCCGCGAGCCCGTGTTCCGCACCCCGGACGCGCCCGCCCTCGCCCCGCCCTCCGCGTCCGGGTCGCCGGGCGCGCCGCCCTCCGCGTCCGGGTCGCCGGGCGCGCCGCCCGAGCGCGGCGGCCCGGAGCTCGCGAAGCCGCGCAAGTGCTACGTCTGCAAGGCCGAGTTCCGCACGGTGCACTTCTTCTATGACGCGATGTGCACCGCCTGCGGCGACTTCAACTACCAGAAGCGCAGCCAGACAGCGCCGCTCGACGGCCGCGTCGCGCTGATCACCGGCGCCCGCGTCAAGATCGGGTATCAGGCCGCGATCATGATGCTCCGCGCGGGCGCGCGGGTGATCGTCACCACCCGCTTCCCGCACGACGCCTCGCGCCGCTTCTCGGCCGAGCGCGACTTCGACGTGTGGGGCTCACGGCTCTCCATCTACGGCCTCGATCTCCGCCACACGCCGAGCGTCGAGCGCTTCACGCGCCACCTCCTCCGCACGCTCGATCGGCTCGACTTCATCATCAACAACGCCTGCCAGACCGTGCGGCGCCCGCCCGGCTTCTACGCCCACCTCATCGAGGGCGAGACCGGGCCCGTCCACGCCCTCCCGGCGGCCGCGCAGCCGCTGCTCCGCGACTACGACGCGCTCCGCGCGGGCGGCACGCTCCCCCTCGTCGCCGGCGGCGATCCCGACGCCGGCCTCCGCGAGCCCGCGCTGCTCTCCCAGATCCCCGGCCCAGGGGACGAGCCCCTCGACGACGTGCTCTTCCCCAAGGGGCGTTATGACGCCGACCTCCAGCAGGTCGATCTCCGGGCCATGAACAGCTGGCGCCTGACCCTCGCCGAGGTCCCGACCGTCGAGCTGCTCGAGGTCCAGCTCGTCAACGCGGTCGCCCCCTTCGTGCTGAACTCCCGGCTCAAGCCGCTGATGATGCGCCGCCCGACGTTCGACAGGCACATCGTCAACGTCTCCGCGATGGAGGGGCAGTTCTACCGCCGTTACAAGACGGACAGGCACCCTCACACCAACATGGCCAAGGCCGCGCTCAACATGATGACGCGCACCTCCGCGCCCGACTACGCGAAGGACGGCATCTTCATGAACAGCGTCGACACGGGCTGGGTCACGGACGAGGACCCCGCGGCGCTCGCCGCCCGCAAGCTCGAGGAGCACGGCTTCCATCCGCCGCTCGACATCGTCGACGGCGCCGCCCGCATCTGCGACCCCATCTTCTCGGGGCACCTGACCGGCCAGCACGTCTACGGCCAGTTCCTCAAGGACTACATGCCGACCGACTGGTAGCCGCGGCCGCCTCCCGAGCCCGCGCGCCCCGCGCGGCTCACTCGACGCGGACGAGGCGCCGCACCACGGACGCGCCGCCGCGCGCGTCGCGCAGGACCGCGGTTAGCGTGGCGATGCCCGGCTCCGCCGGGGGGATCCACTTCACCGCGTGGTCCTCGATGTAGCCCGTGGCCGCGTCGCTCACCAGCTTGATGCTCCCGTCGAGATCTCCCTGGTCGGCGAAGTAGTCGACCCAGAGGATCTCCTTCAGCGGCTCCAGCTTCGCGTCGGGATCGGGCTCCGCCGCGTCCGGGGAGACGAGCGCGTCGAGGTCGTACGCGGTGCACGCGGTGAACGGATCCTCCGCGCTGCACCCGGCCTCGCGCCGCTCCTCCGCGCCGATCGGGCAGCGCGGCACGGTGGGGATGTCGCCGAAGTCCTCCGGCAGGGGAGCGCCGTCCAGCGCGAGCCCCTGGAGCTCGGGGTTCGCGTTCATTCGCCCGTCGTCGAAGACGTAGACCTGCGTGTAGCCGGCGACGAACCCCTCGGCGCCGAGCCTCCGCCCCTCGGCGTCGAAGCAGCCGACGGGGAAGGAGCCGGCCTTCCCGGTGCCCTCGTCGTCGACGGGACCGGGGGTCCCGGCGCAGGCGACGAAGAACACGTACGCGGTGCCGTAATGCGGGCCTGACGCCGGCCTCTCGCGGCTGGAGACGATGTCCTCCCCGAGCTTCACCGAGTACGTCTCGCCGAAGCCGGGGGACACGCCGTCGAGCGAGGGCAGCGGATCGCCCGGGGTCCAGCCCTCGAGCTGCCCGGCGAGCTCCGCGAACTGCGGATAGCAGCCGTAGTAGTCGTCGCCGATCGGGTTCTCGCACCCGCCGATCCAGAAGATCGAGATCGGCCGTGCCCCCTCGTCGGGGCTCGTGGCGGCGTCCTGGTAGTGGATCGTGAAGCTCACCGTGTCGCCGGGGAGGGCGTACGGCTTGTCGGCGACCACCGCGAAGACGCGGAGCCCGCGCACGACGCTCGGCGGATCGAAGCCCGCGACGCACCCGGACGAGATCGCCGGCGCGGCGATCGCGCCCGTCGCCAGGGCCGCGAGCAGCGCGCGCCGCACCCTGCGCCCGCGGCCCGCGCCGGCGCGCCCGCCCCCGCCCCCGCTCGCTCGCGTCGGTCCCACCTCAGAACTCTCCTCGCACGCCGATGCTCGGCAAGATGGGCAGCCCCGTGACGTACTGGCGGGCCGTGTAGTTGTGGTTGTACTGGATGGCCTCGCTGTTGGCGTTGTTGTAGACGTTCTGCACGTCGAGGTAGCCCGAGAGCCGCCAGCTCTTGAACTTCCACGTCTTGTCGAGGCGCATATCCAGCTGATGGAACATGGGCAGCCGCTCGCTGCTCGGGCCCGAGAACGGGATGGGCGTATAGGTCCCGGTGGGAGCGTGGAAGAGCGCGTTGGTGCGGTACGGATCGCAGCTCTGCTCGTGGACGTTGCAGACGTTGGGGGTGATCAGGTTGCCGGAGACCAGGCGGAACCGGGCGCCGAGCTCCCAGCCGCCGCCGAGGCGGTAGCTGCCGAGCACCGTGAGGATGTGGGTCTGATCGAACGACACGAGGCGCTCCGCCTCGCCGGGCTCCGGGACCCGCGTGCTGCGGGACAGCGTGTAGGCGGCCCAGCCGAAGAAGCGGTCGTCGGGCTTGTACTTGAGCAGGAACTCCCCGCCGACGACCCTGCCGGTGCCGACGTTCTGGTAGTCGAGCTGGACCGACGCGGGCCTCGTCACGCCGACGATGAGCTCGTCGAGCTGCTTGTAGAACCCCTCGGCCGACGCCTCGATGTTCCGGGTGAGCTCCTGCTCGACGCCGACCGCGTAGTGCAGCGCCCGCGTCGACTTCAGGCCCGGGTTGCCGAGCGGCGGGATCACCTCCTGGAACTGCGGCGGCTGGTGGAACACGCCGACGCCGCCCTTCACCGTCGTCCGCGGGAACCCCCCCACGACGTCGACGCGGCCGTTGACGCGCGGGCTCACGGTGGCCTGCTGGTTCAGGTCCTGGTAGTCGAGGCGCAGGCCCGGGACGATCTTCGCCCGGGCGGTCGGGGCGAGCTCGAGCTCGGCGTAGGCGGCGGGGTAGATGAACGAGCCCTCGCGCGAGATCTCCTGGAGCGTGCGCGTGGAGAACGGCTGGTTCCGCGGCTCGCCGGGGCGGCCCGGCCCGGGGCCGCGGAAGCTCACCGCGTACAGGCCGCCGAACACGTCGACGCCCGCGTTGAAGCCCACCCCCTTCGACAGCCGCCGCGAGTACTCGAGGCGCCCGGAGATCGAGCTGAGGCCGACCTTGAAGAAGATCGCCCCGATCCCGAAATCGAAGTCGTCGCGCGCGAGCGCGAGCGCGCCGTCGAGCCGGTCCTTGTCGGTGAGCTCGTGATCGTAGCGGACCTGGAGCCGCTGAAACGACGTGTGCAGCCCCACGTTGCCCGCGAGCGCCGGCTCGTTCGGCGCCGGCTCGCCGAGGAGCACCTCGAGGGCGTCGTCCGAGCCGAAGAACACGAGGCGGAGGCGCGACGAGGGCGTCGGCTCGCCCTCGAGGAGGATCTGGTAGTCGTGGTAGACCGGCGCCTGGGTCACGCCCGCGCCGGCCGCCTCGAGCACGGGGCCGAACGACTCGCCGATGTAGCTGCGCCGGCCCGCGATCGCGAAGCGGACCTGCTCGAGGTACGGCACGCGCCCCTCGAGCAGGAAGCGGGCGTCGATGAGGTCCATCTGGACCAGCCCGTGGAGCTCGCCGTCCTCGCTCGGCGATCGCAGGCCGACATCCACGATGCCGCCCTGCACCCGGCCGTACCTGGCGCTGAAGTTGCCCGGGTAAAAGTCGATCTTCTCGAGCATCTCGGTCGGCACGACCGAGGAGAGGCCGCCGAAGTGGTAGATGAGCGGCACCTGCGTGCCGTCGACGAAGGTCTGCGTGTCCTGCGGGCCGGAGCCGCGCACGAGCAGCAGGCCGGCGAGGGTGGGGGGGCGCGCCACGCCGGGCAGGTTCTGGAGCGAGCGCAGCGCGTCGCCGTTCGTGCCGGGGATGCGGTTGATCTCGCGCTGCTCGATCGTGCGCTTCGTGACCTCGCGGGGCGGGCGCTCGCCGCGGACCGTGACCTCGAGGCCCTCGCCGCGCGGCAGGAGCCGGTACTTCACCTCGGTCTGCTCCCCCGCGGCGATCTCCTCCTCGACGGAGAGCGGCTCGAAGCCGGGCGCCGCGGCGGTGACCTGGTATCGGCCCGGCGGCAGATCGACGAAGACGAACGCGCCGCCCTCGTCGGTGGTGACCTCCGGCGGGACGGACGCGGCCGGGGCGTCGCCGGCGCCGGCGATGCGCGCGAGCGAGATCGTGGCGCCGGCGAGCGGGACATCGCCGCCGCTGGCGAGCACGGCGCCGCGGAAGGTCTCGACGGGCCTCGCCGCCTCGGCGGCGGCCGGCGGCGGCTCGGCGGGCTTCAGCGTGAACGAGTAGCGGTACAGGATGCGCGCCGCGGCGGGGGTGCCGTCGGCGCGCCGGGCGGGCTCGAACTCGAGCTTCCGGGCGGCGGCCACCGCCGCCTCGTCGAAGCCGTGCCCGGCGCCCTCGATGACGACCGCCTGCCTCACGCGCCCGTCGCGATCGATGTCGAGCTGCAGGGTCACCGACCCCTCGAACCCCTGCCTCTCGGCCTCGGGCGGGTACGCCGGCGGCGTGTAGTTGAGCGCCCGCGGCGGCGTCGCCCGCCCTGTCGGCGCGGGGGCGGGGGTCGTGGGGGCGGCGGGCGTGGTGGAGGGAGGCGTCGGGATCGCGCCGCCTTCGCCCCGGGGCACGCTCGTCTGGCCCGGGGTCGCGGGCGGCGCCGGCTGCTCCTGCGGGCCTCGCTGCTGCGCGAGCGCCGGACCGGGCGAGAGCGCGGCGACGAGCAGCGCCGAGAGCGCCGCCGCGCCCGGCCTCCGCGGGCGGCGCGGGGACGGGCCGTCGGTGCGCGTGGGGGCGGGCGCCTGCGTCACCACGGGATCACACCGGGTCACGCCGCTTGAGGACCGCGCACAGCGTGACGAGGATGACCGCGGTCATCCCGGCGAGCACCGCGAACGGCACCCAGGTCTGATCGTACGACGTGAAGCCCCACGCCCCCGCGTAGTTGTCGGCCGCCATCTGCGCGATGGCGCACTTGAACCTGCCGCCCTCGATGAAGTCCGCGGGGCTCGAGTCGGCGCGGTGCAGATCGATGACCCAGGCAGGATCCTCCGCGACCGCGCGCCGCTCCGGCGCGATCGCCCCCTCGAACCCCCAGCGCGCCGGGATGATGTACATGAGCGGCCGGAGGTGCGGGACGGTCGTCATCGGCACCATGAGCCCGCCGAGGACGACCTGGGGGATGAGCGCGATCGGCGTGAGGGCCATCGCCGCCTCGGACGAGGCGACCACCGTGGAGAGGAGCAGCCCCAGCGCGACGGCGCTGAGCGAGGTCGCGGTCAACGCGGCGAGCTGCATCGCGAACGCCTCCGCGCCGCCGTGGAAGCCGAGGGCGAAGAACACGATGGCGAGCAGGACGGTGCACTGGATGACGCAGAACCCGGCGAGCAAGAGGTACTTGGAGAGCACGTAGTTGACGAGCCCCAGGTTGACCATGCGCTCGCGGAGGTAGATGGCCCGCTCGCTGACGATCTCGCGCGCCGCGTTGGAGGTCCCGAACCAGACCGCGGCGACGACGAGGAAGAAGATCGCCGCGGTGTGATCGGTGGTGACCTCCATGTTCTTGAGGACGTCGGTCCCCTGGTCCCCGCCGCCGGCGCGGCGGCCGAGCTCCTGGAGGGCGCCGAGGCACCAGGCCGGGATCGCCTTCTCCTGCCCGCCGAAGACGATCGCGAGCAGGACGCCGATGATCGGGGCCTGGAGGAGCATGATCGCGGTGCCGCCGACGTCGCGGATCTTCACCTTGAAGTAGCGCGACAGGAGCAGGCCGAGCTGCCCCGTGGTCGTGGCGCGGCCGGCCGGGATGCCGCGCTGCCCCTGCCCGGTGCCGATCTCCCGCCGGCCGGAGTACATCCGCCGGTAGGTCGGGTTCGCGTCGTTGAAGAACTCCTTGCGCCACTCGATCGCCGCGAGCTTCCGGGCCTCGCCGCGCGACACGTTCGGGTCGCGCGCGCGGAGCTGGTCGAAGATGGGCCGCTCCCGGAGCGCGAGCATCTCGAACATGTCGCGCGGGTTGTCGATGTCGTTGGGCTGGCCGTGCCGCTCCTTCCAGGTGCCGAAGAAGCGGTAGGCGTCGGGCCGGGTCGGCCCGAAGAACATCGGGATGCCGCCGTAGCCGAGGATGAGCGCGTGGCTGAACTTCTCGAACTCATCCTTCGCCGGCTGGTGGATCGTCATGATGATCGTCTTGCCGGTGGCCTTCGTGAGGTCGTGCAGCAGGCTGATCAGCGCGGTCGTGTCGTCGGCGGCGAGGCCCGAGGTCGGCTCGTCGAGGAAGAGGATGACGGGATCGGTGACGAGCTCGAGCGCGATGTTGACGCGCTTGCGCTGGCCGCCCGAGAGGATCTTGTTCTCGGGCTTGCCGATCTGCAGGTTCTTGACGCCCTCGAGGCCGAGGTCCTTGATGGTCTGCTCGACGCGCGCGTCGATCTCCTCCTCGCTGTAGTCGGGCGGCAGGCGGAACTTCGCGCTGTAGCGGACGGCCTCGAAGACCGTGAGCTCCGGGTGCACGAGGTCGTCCTGCGGCACGTAGCCGATGGAGCCGCGGAGCGTGTCGTAGATGTTGTAGAGGTCCTCGCCGTTGATGCGGACGACGCCGCTCGTCGGCGGGAGGTAGCCGTTCAGGGTGAGCAGGAGCGTCGTCTTGCCGGCGCCCGACGGCCCCATCAGCGCGATCATGTCGCCCGGCAGCGCCTTGAACGACACGTTGTCGAGCAGCGTCTTCTGCTCCTGGGGGTTGTCGCGATCGGGGACCTGGAGGGTGAGGCTCCACGCCTCGATCTCGTAGAGCGGGCGCCCTGCCCATCGATCGGCGGCGTACTCCTCCTGGACGAGCTCGACGGCGCCCGCGCCCCCCATCTCGATCTGGAGGGGCATGGGCCCGATGTAGATCTTCTCGCCGCTCTGTACGGAGATCTTCTGGCCGGGCGCGATGCGGTTGCCGCGGACGTAGGTCCCGTTGGCGCTGCCGCGGTCCTCGACGTAGAGCTGCCCGTTGATCGAGTGCAACAGGGCGTGGTGGCTCGACACCTGGGGGTGGGCGAGCACGATGTCGTTGTCGGGGGTGCGCCCGATCTGCTTGACGTTCGAGCCGCCGCCGGAAAAGTCGAGCTGGCCGAGGACGGTCTTGTTCTTTCTCCCGGGCGCGCCGGCCGCGGGCACGGCCGACGCAGCCAGCGCGGGCTGCTGCGCGTAGCCGCCGGGGGCGGGCTGCTGCGCGTAGCCGCCGGGGGCGGGCTGCTGCGCGTAGCCGCCGGGGGCGGGCTGCGGCGGTGGCCCGTAGCCTGCCGGCGCGGGCTGCTGCGGGAGGGCGCTCGGGGAGGGCATGGCGGAGGGCGCGCCGGGCAGCGCCGACTGCCGCGCTGCCTGGGCGAGCTGCGCGAGCAGGGACACCTGCACGGGGACGGGCCCGAAGGCGACGGCGCCCTGGGGATCGATGGGCGTCGGCGCGCCGGGGGCGATGCGCTGCGCGCCCACGTAGGTGCCGCTCGTGGAGCTGTGGTCGATGACCATCATGCGATCGAGCGTGACGGTCGCGTGCTGGCTCGAGACGCTCGGGTGCTGCAGCACCAGCGAGGCGCGCGCGGGGTCTCGCCCGATCACGATCTGGCCGGGCGCGGGCGTGAGCGTGCCCGGCGACGCCAGCATCAGCGTGATGGCCGGGTGGTTGAGCGGGACCGGCGTCTGCGCGACGAGGAACTGCGTGCGGAAGTCGAACGGGATCTGCTCCCCCGGCGCGAGCGCCCGGCCGTTGGCCGACGCGGGCCCTTGCCCGCAGGCGAAGAGGAGCTTGCCCCCACCGTGGTTGACGATGCGCGCGTGCTCGGGCAGGACGCCGGGAGCGACGAGCACCACATCGCAGGTGGGAGCGCTGCCGATCGTGATGCTTTGCTTGCCAAGCCCCGGGATCATGCGGGCCGCGTTTCACCACAGGCCGTTGGGGAGGGCAAGGAAAGAGGCGCGCCGCGTGCGCGTCGCCGAGGCGGCGCGGAGGCCCGCGCGCGAGGCGCGCGTGTGTGACTCCGCGCGATGCGAAGGGCGAGCCTGGCGGGGGGACTCTCCCGCTTTTCGGACGGAGCTTCGGGGCGGAGCGTGATTACGGCTACGGGGCCGGGGGCTCAGCGCATCACAGGTCGAGGAGCATGAAGCCGGCGCGGGCTTCTTCGAGGGAGGGCGTGCGGTTCGACTCGGGCTCGTCGTCGATGTCGGCTGGCGTGACGTCGGCGTCGTCGCCGTACTCGAGCTCCTGATCTCCAGGCATGGAGCCACCTCCGGAGGGTTAGGCTAATCCGGACTCCGGTCCCACTTCAATCGCATTTCGCAGCCGGGGCCGGGGGCGCGTGCCGGCAGGCGGAGCGCGTCTGTCGTGCACGCGACGCGGGCGCTGGCGGTTCGTCGCATCAGCTCGCGTCAGCCCGCGATCACGTTCCAGAGCAGGATGGCGAGCAGCAGGGCGATCGTGGCCGAGATCCCGGCGATGACGATCACGGTGATGCCGCGCGGGGTGCGCACGGTGGTCGGCACGGACAGGGGCGCGGAGGTGGAGACGGGTCCGGAGACGCTCGGCGCGGGATCGTGGGCAGGCGCGATGCGAGGCGCGGCCGCGGCGTAGCCCTGGGCGAGCGGCGGGGCGGGCGCGAGGAGGTGGGGGGGCGGGGCGCCGGCGGGGGGGCCGCCTGGCGCCGCAGCACGGAGCCCTGGGAAGGGCGCGGCGGCCGCGGCGGCATCCTGGACGGGCGGGTGAGGCAGCGCGACGGGGGCGGCGCCGGGGTGAGGCAATGCGCAGGGGGGACCGGGGTGAGGCGGCCCGCCGTAGGCTGCGCCGGGGTGAGGCAGCGCGCCGGCGGCGCCCGGGGGAGGCGGCGCGCCGGGAGAAGGCAGCGCGCCGTGGGCGCAGGCGCCCGGGGGAGGCAGCGCGCCGCGGGCGCCGGGAGAAGGCAGCGTGCCGCGGGCGTCGGGGGGAGGCTGCGCGCCGTGGGCGCCCGGGGGAGGCATCGCTCCATGGGACATCGGGGGCGGCGCGAGGGCCGAGGGGACGCTCAGAGGGATGGGAGACACGACGGCGGGCGCGTCCGGCGCGTGCATGTGCGGCACAGGCGCAGGGGAGCCCGGCACGGTCGAGGGCGGCGCCGGAGCGGCGTCCGTCGCTGTTGGGCGGAGCCCAGGCGCGTTGTCGGGAGCCGTGGAGGCCAGCAAAGGCGCGTTGTCCGCGGCCGTGGGGGCCAGCAAAGGCGCGTTGTCGGGAGCCGTGGGGGCCAGCCCTACCATGTCGTCTGCCGCGGTCGGGCGAAGCGCGGGCGGACCGTCAGCGGCCGTCGGGCGGAGCGCAGGCGTGCTGTCCCCGGTCCCCGGGCCAGCGGCGGTCACGGCCGGGTCCGCGCCTGCGGAGGCGTCGGTCGCTGTCGGTCGCACGCCGGCCGGCGCATCGGTTGCTGTCGGTGAAACCGGCTCCCACGGCGCGGCAACCGCCGGCGCGGCGGCCGCAGGCGCAGCAACCGCCGGCGCGGCGGCCGCAGGCGCACCGTGGCCGGGGGCATGCGGCGCCGTCGCGGGGTTCCGCCGGCTCGTCGCTGCCTCATCGGGTCGCGTCATGGCGAGGGTGTCGTGCGGCCCCAGAGCGCGCGGTGTGTCGCCGCTGCCGGTGCCGCCGGCGACGCCGGGCGGACCCTGCGCGATCGTGAGCGAGCGGTTGCCCGCCTCGAGCACGCGGGCCATCTGCACGGTGATGTTGTCGTGGCCGCCGCGGTGGTTGGCGAGCTGCACCAGCATCCGGCAGGCGTGATCGACCGAGCCTGACGCGAGCGCCTGCCGCGTGCATCCGAGGATGTCCGGGTTGAGCACGAGGTCGGTCAGGCCGTCGCTCGCCAGGATCAGCACGTCACCCGGGTACAGCTCCATCGGCTCGGGCCGAACCTCGACCTCCACCTCCGGTCGCATGCCGAGCGCGCGCGTGATCTTGTTCGCGTCGGGGTGGCCGATGGCCTGCGCCTCGGTGATCATGCCCGCGTCGAGCATCCCCTGCACCATCGAGTGATCGCGGGTGAGCGGGTAGATCTGGTTGGCCCGGATCACGTACGCGCGGCTGTCGCCGACGTGCGCGACGTCGACGCCGCGATCGTGGAGGATCATCGCCACGACGGTCGATCCGGGCCGGACGCGGTTCTCCGCCGGCCCGCCCAGCCGGTAGACGCGGCGCCCCGCTTCCTCGATCGCGGCCCTGAGCACCGCCCTCGGATCCACGGCGGCCGGCGTCTGCTCGATCACCTCGAAGATGGTCGTGATGGCGGTGCGGCTCGCCTCGCTGCCCCCGTAGTGTCCTCCCATGCCGTCGCAGAGGACGCAGAGGTGACCGAACTGGGTCTCGGCGTAACCGCACGCATCCTCGTTGACCTGCTTGTTCGGATCCCGACCCGGATCGCTGGCCTGGGCGAACTCGATCTTGAGGTGCAGGGGGGACTCGGTCGGGGGCATCATGAAGGGGGCATCGGTGGGGGCGGGACGCCGGGCCCCGGATCACGCTACTCCAAACGGACGCTGAACTCGACGGGACCGAACCGCAACGCGGCGCCGGGCGGCACGGGCGTCCAGACGGCGGCGGCGATGCGCTGGCCGTTCACGTACGTCCCGTTGTTCGAGCCCTCGTCCCGCACGAACAGCTGGCCGGCCTCGAGCTTCACGCTCGCGTGCGTGCCGGACACGCGCGGCTCGGAGAGCAGGATCTGGCACGCCGCGCCGTCGCGGCCGGCGCGCATCTCGACGCCGGGGTGCACGGTGAAGATGCCGGCCGCCCCCGAGAGCGTCGCCCGGCTGAAGCCGCCCGGAGGAGGCGCCATCCCCGGCCCGCCGCCGTACATGAAGTCGCCCGGAGGAGGGGGCGCCGGCGCGTAGGGCGCAGGCGGCCCGCCCGCGACGATGGGCCTCGGCGGCGCCGCCGCCGTCGCGCCGCGGCGCCGCCCGGAGCCGCCGCGGAAGATCGACACGAGCAGCAGCACGATGACGACGCCGCCGAACGTCACGCCGCCGATCAGCAGGTACGGCAGCGGCGCCTCCTTCGCCTTCAGCGTGAGGATCTTGTCGGCCGTGACCGCGCTCGTGCGCCGCGCCTGGTTGTCGTAGACGATGAGGCGCGCCGTCATCTGGTCGCCCTTGCCCACGAGGAACTTGTCCGTGTCCGGGAGCTCGAACTCGACGACGCTGTCGCCGGCCGTGATCGCCTTGCCGCGCATCCCGCTCTCGATCAGCGTCCGCTGCGCCTTCTTGGCGTCCTCGATGCTCCCGCCCTGCAGCGTCTGCGGCGCGGCCTGGTTCTTCGGGACCATGTAGATCTCGGCCCGCTGCGCGTTGCCGCCCCAGCAGAAGTTGCCGAAGATCTTGACCGTGCCGCCGGGATAGAGCGGCTCCTTCTTCGCGGCGCGATCGGTCGCCTCCCGGTCGACGTCGAGCGGCCACGCGGTCGGATCGAGCCCGAGGGGGACGTTCTGGAACGTCGCGTCGCCCGCGATCGGCGGATCCGTGTTGACGAAGGCGAGCTTGAAGGTCTGGGTCATGCTCGGCGCGACGCACGACACCCGCCACTTCACGATGTGCATCTTGTTGAAGCGGGTGCGGATCGCGTTGACGATGTTGGCCGCGCGCCGCTCCTGGCCGTTGCGCACCACGCTGAAGAAGCCGCCGATCTCGGTGTTCGCCAGCCCCTCCATGAACTCGCGCGCGTTCGCCGAGAACTCCTCGACGAGCTGGCTCGGGAACCAGATCGAGATCGCGGGCACCGGCGTCTTCGGCAGGACGTCGTTGTCCTCCTGGAAGCGCCCCTTCGTCAGGAAGTCCCGGAGGGCGTGCGCCGCCGCGGCGTTCGACATCGGATCCGCGCCGGCCGAGCCGTTCGAGAGGAGCACCATCGCCTGGTGCATCGGCACCGCGAGCCCCTGGCCGGCGTTGCCGAGCTCCTTGAACGCGTCGGTCGCGGCGTTCTTGATGATCGTGAAGAGCGGCCGCGTGCGGCCCTGCGTCGGGTAGGTGCGCGTGACGCCGGCGATGGTCTGCGCCGCCGTCTGCTTGTTGCTCACCCACTTCGAGTCCTCGACGACGCCGCGGTCGTTGAAGAACATCACGTTGACGATGTCGTTCGGCTGCATTGCGTTCACGAACGCGTTCGCGACCGCCTTCGCCTCGTCGAAGCGGGTGCCCATGCTCGACGCGGCGTCGATCAGGATGAGCCACGCCGTCCCGACGCCCGGCTGGCCCGCGCTGTCGCCCCAGCGCGCCTTCGACTCGAACTTCGCCGGCAGATCCGTCCCGTCGACCGTGACGGACAGGATCGCGTTCTTCTCGGGGAAGTCGAAGGACGAGTAGAGCGCCGACGGCTGCTCGAGCGCGTCGGCGACGCAGTCGAGGTTCGCGTTGCCCGTGAGCGTCGCGCATCTGCGGGTGAGATCGCTGAGGCGCTTGTTCTGCACGATCTCGAGCACGGTCGTGAGCACGGGCGAGCCGTCCACGGTGCTCGCGCGCGGATCGATGCGGAGCAGGTGCGCCTCGGGCGCGGCCTCGGCGCGGCGCTGTCCGGCGAGGAGCGTGAGGAGGGCGGTGGCGAGCGCGAGGAGCGGGGCGCGGAGCAAGGCCTTGCCTCCGCGCCCGCCGCGACGGGTGGGGACGCTCACGGGGTGGATCGGGCGAGTCGCATCATGAGAGGGGATCATGCGTGGGGATCTCCAGCGAGCGCGAGGGAGCAGAGGAGCGCTCCCCGCGCGAGCGGGGCGGCCGCCGCGCTGGTGGCGACGGCTATCCGGTTGGTTTTCACGCAGCCTGGCAGGGGCGCCAGGTGCCGGTCGAACGTCGCGGGGGAAGGGGGCCAGGTCGGCAACGCCTCTCCTCGAGCGGTGGGCCCGCTAGGCCCGCGCGGCCACGCTGAACAGGATGACGCTGAAGCCGCCGAAGCGGATCTTGTCGCCATCGCGCAGCTCGCGCCGGCCCTGGAAGCCGATCGCCTCCTCGTTGTGGAACGTGCCGTTGGTGGATCCGAGGTCGGCGAGGAGGATTCGACCGCCGTCGACATCGAGCGTCGCGTGGTGGGTCGACGTCGTCCCGTGGGCGATCTCGATGTCGACCTTCTGCCCCGTCTCGGCGCGTCCGACGACGTTCTTGCCTTGCCAGAGCGGCCAGAACCTGCCCAGCGGGTCGTCCTGGAAGCTCACGAGGAAGCCGGCGAGGGCGCGGCGGCCCTCCCGTCCGCCCCACGCCGGCTGCGGCGCCGGCGAGGGCGCGACCTGCTGAGGGGGGACATACGGGGGCGGCGGCGCGGGCAGGGGCATGCCCTGCGGCGGCGGGGGCTGCGGCTCCGCGCCGTACTGGCCCAGGCCGGGAGGCGGCGGCACGGGCGGCGGCGCGGACGGCCCCCCCTGGCCCTGGTTCGCGTACGCCGTCTGGTTGAAGGCGTCCCCGCCCATCGGGAAGCCCCCGTCGAGGGCGATCGGATGCCCCCCCTCCATGCAGAACGAGCCGCCCGCGGGGATCGGGTGCCCCTGCACGCAGCGCGCCCCCTGCTGCTGCGGCGGCGGATTGAACCCCTGCGGCCGCGGCGGGCCGGGGTAGCCGCTCCCCTGCTCCGAGAAGCCCGGGGACGACCCGTAGCTGCCGCTGGGCCCGCCGAAGGGCGGCGGCTCCGGCGGGAACGGCGGCGGCTTCAGCGGCATCGGCGGAGGCGGCTGGGGCGCGCCGAAGTTGCCCGGCTGCGCGCCGAACGGCGGGGGCGGGCCGAAGCCGGACGAGCTGCCCTCCGGGGGCTGCGGGAAGCCGGCAGGTGCTCCAGGAGGAGCCCCGAACGGCGCCGGCGGGGGCGGGCCGAAGCCGGACGAGCTGCCCTCCGGGGGCTGCGGGAAGCCGGCGGGTGCTCCAGGAGGAGCCCCGAACGGCGCCGGCGGGGGCGGGTCGAAGCTGGGCGAGCCGCCCTCCGGGGGCTGCGGGAAACCGGCAGGTGCTCCAGGAGGAGCCCCGAACGGCGCCGGCGGGGGCGGACCAAAACCGCCGCTCGGTGAGCCGAAATTGGGGGGAGGCTCAGGGGGCGAGCCGAAGCCCACCGGGGCAGGGTACGGAGGAGGAGGCGGCGGCGGAGGCGGCGGCGGCGGCGCTCCGAACGCTCCAGGCCCCGGCGGCCCGAGCGGCGAGGCGCACACGGCGCAGAACTTATCGGCGGGGGTCGCGGGCGCACCGCAACGCGGACAGAGCATGGTGATCCTTCTCGGTTTCGCGGCGCTGGGGCGCCGCCGCCGCGAGCATACCGTGGGCGCTCGGCCGAGGATCAAGAAGAAGTATGCGGGGATCCCTGCTGGCGGCCGACCCAGGGGCGTCTGCGCGCGGCGCCGACGTCGCAGCCACGCGCGCAAAGGCCTCGGCGCTGCGCCGGGGTCGGCGGGTGAGCGTCGAGGCCAGAGCCCGGCGGCGCATGTCGGCCGCCGGGATGCGGGCATCCACGGCGCGAGCGGGGCGCCAGCGCTGCTGCGGAATCAATCCTTCGCGTCGCGAACGCGAGCGGCCTTCCCGGCGAGCTTCCGCAGGTAGAACAGCCGCGAGCGGCGGACCACGCCGCGCGAGACGATCTCGACCTTGTCGATGCGGGGGCTGTGCAGGAGGAAGATGCGCTCGACGCCGACCGTGAAGCTCACCTTGCGCACGGTGAAGGTGCTCCGGACCCCCGCGCGGTGGCGCTTCAGCACGACGCCCTGGAACACCTGGATGCGCTCCTTCTCGCCCTCGACGATCCGGTAATGGACTCGCACCGTATCGCCGACCCGGAAATCCGGGATCCCCTCGCGGAACATGGGCGCTTCGATCTTCGCGAGGACGTTCGAGGTCTGCATGGTCATTCCTTCAAAGGGTGGGGGATCCGTCGTCGCGGTCCCCTGCTCAAGAGGGGCCAGGACCGCCGCCGTGGGTGGACTGCGTTGGGCGGAGCGGGCGCCGTGCACGAGGCTCCCGTGCTTCACGCCGTGAGCGCACGGTGCGGCCCGGTTGCGTTCCGGGAGCACGGGCGCGAGCGCAGCCCACGCTCCCCTCCGGGGGGTACCGGAGAGGTGCGGCATTATGCATGCGGGCGATCCGGTGTCAACGCTGGGTTCCGCGTGACGTCCGATGCGCGGGTGCGTCACGCACGGGCTCGGCGGGGCGCGCCGGCCGCCTCAGCGGCGGACGGGGATGATCTGCACGCGGCGCGCCTCGCCCTCGCCGTCGCTCTTCGTGACGACGCCGGGGAATTTCGCGAGCGCCAGGTGGACGACGCGCCGGTCCTGCGGGTTCATCGGCTCGAAGGTGATGATCTTGCCCTCCTCGACCGCCTGCTTGCCCAGCCTCCGCGCCATGGAAGAGAGCGTGTCCTCGCGGCGCTGCCGGTAGCCCTCGGCGTCGATGATCACGTGGCGCCGCTTCTTGCCGGGCCGGTTGATCACGCGGTTGGCGAGGAACTGCAGCGCCGCGAGCGTCTGCCCCTTCTTGCCGATCACGCGGCCCGCGTCCTTCCCCTCGATCTCGAGGCGGATCTCCTCGGGCGGATCGTCCTCCTCGTTCTCGAGGAGATCGACGGTGCAGTCCATGCCCATCGCCGCGAGCACGTCGATCACGAAGTCGAGCGCGACGTCGGCGCGCCCATCCTCCACGAACTCGGCCCCGGCCGCGTCGTCAGCGCCCTGCGCCTCTGCATCGACGTCCGCCGCGTCGATTCCCCTGTCGGCAGCTTCACTATCCACGGACACGTGCTTTTCCCTTTCCGAGAGCAGGCGCCGACTTGTCGTCGCCCTGAGTCTTCTTCGTGGCGGATTGGGGCTCCGCGCTCGCGACCTCCCTCACCTCGATGCCGCCGGACCGCTCGTCCTTCGCCTTGAGATACCGCTCCACGAGCACCTGTTGCCCGATACCGAGCCAGGTGTTCGTCAGCATGTACACGCCGAGGCCGGCCGGGAGGAAGAGCATCATCGCGGTGAAGATGCCGGGCATCAGGTACAGCATCATCTTCTGCTGCGCCGGGTCGCCCTGCGGGGGCATGAGCTTCTGCTGGATGAAGCTCGAGGCGCCGAGGATGATCGGGATGATGTAGTACTTCCCCGGCGCCGACAGGTCCGGGATCACGGGGCCGAACGGGGTGTGGTAGAGCTCCACCGCGGTCTGCAGCGCGGTGTACAGCGCGAACCACACCGGCATCTGGAGCAGCATCGGGAAGCAGCCGACGACCGGGTTCGCGACCTTGTTCTTGCGCCAGAGCTCCTGCATCGCGAGGCCGCGCTGGGTGGGGTCGTCCTTGTACCTCGCGTTGATCTCGTCCATCTCCGGCTTGAGCTTGCGCATCGCCGCGGCGCTCTTGATCTGCTGGATGCTCAGCGGGAAGAGCAGGATCCGGACGGTGATGGTGAGCAGGCAGATGGCCCAGCCCCAGCTGCCGACCGCGCGATAGAGGACGTAGAGATACGAGACGAGGAGCTTGGCGATCGGCGAGAACCAGCCGAGGTTGATGACCTCGCTCGCCCCGTGGCCGACGGCGGCGAGCAGATCGCGCTCCTTCGGGCCGGTGAAGGAGAGGACCTTGTAGGTCACCGAGCCGCCGGGCGCGAGCTCGTGCTCCGGATAGGCGAGCCGCGCGCGGTAGATGTGCCCGAAGGTCGGGTCGCTGGACTTCTGCGCGAACCTCGACGTGTCCCAGACCTCTTCGATCTGCGTCTCGGCCGCTGGCGCCGCGGGCCCCTCGATCGGGAGCGCGACCTTGGTGAAGTAGCTGCTCGAGACCGCGACGAACCGCGCGGCGCCCGGCGTGCGCCGCCAGCGCTCGGGGGTGAACTCCGGGTCCTTGAAATCGTCCGGCTCGAAGGCGTCCGGCATCTGGCGCTCGGTCGTCTGGTCGGTCGCCGCGACCGTCTCCGTGACCCACTCCGAGATCAGGCCGAGGCTGCCCTCCGTGTCCTTCTGGGTTCGCCAGGCGGTCTGCTCGACGGCGAGCCGGTGCTTGCGCGGCTCCTGGCCGAGGTTCTCGACCGTCATCTGCAGCGTGAGCTCGAACGGGCGCCCGGTGGCGGCGACGACCTTGGTCAGCCGCGTCGCCTCGTCGGTGTACGTGAAGGTGCAGCTCTTGCCGTCCTGCGCCGAGAGCTTCCAGTCGAGGTCATCGAACGGCACCTGCTGCGCGTCGCCGCCGGGCAGGCGCAGGTCCGTCCTGAGGGGCATCCGCGACTCGAGCGAGGTCGTGACCAGGTTCATCGGCGTGGGCTCGCCGTTCCCGATCGTGTACTTCGGATCGGTCATCCAGAGGTGCCGGAGCGACCCGCCCCGGGTGGACAGCTCGGCCTTGAAGCGATCCCCGGTGATGACGCACGCCTCCGCCGGAGCGCGTTCGGCCGGGGCGGTGCTGTCGTTCACGTCGAGCGGCTGGAGCTGCTCCGCGGCGTCGCCGAAGAGGAGCGGCTTGCCAAACTGGATGAACATGAAGATGGCAAGGCCGAGGAACAGCCATTTGACGATATTGCTGCGTTCCATGAAGTCCTTCGTCGGTCCCAGGATCTCGATCCGCGCCCTTCGCTGCTGAGAGTCTCATGACGCCTCACGAGGCTGCCCAGGGTCGCTCCGAGGGGGTCCGCTCCGTGGCTTTTCGGGCGCCGCGCCGCCAGGGTCGTGTCGAGGGTCGAGCGGGATCAGTCCATGAGATTGGCCCGGCTGCTGGAGCCCTCTCACCGGAGGTGCGAGGCGAGCTCCGTGCCCGTGGTGCCAGAAGACGAACAGCGTGCCGTATCCCGCGGGTCCACGTCCCGTTGCGGTAGCCTCCGCGCCGCCGCGTCAAGGCGGAGACGAGGTGGTGGAGGAGGGTCGAACCCGCCCGGATGAAACGGGTGACACCTACACAGTCGTTTGAGCGAAAGCAAGCTCCCCCGAAGCGCCCCGTGGCCGAGGATGCAGGCCGCGGCGTAGCGGGAGCACGACGGCTCGAACCGGCAGACCGGGCCCATCGCCGCCAGGATGAGCCTGGAGAGCGTCATCTGGTAGGCGCGGATCAGCGCGAGGAGGAGCTTCGCCAGCATGGGAGGCCGGTGGGAGAGCCGGGATCTTGGGGCGTGGCGCACCGCGACGCAAGGCGGCGCCCGCTCTTCCTCTGGATCATCTGGAGCCGGCCGGCTCTGCGCTGGAGGCGCCGCGCGCGGGCGCGCCGGCGAGGGGCGGCCCCGCGGCGAGGGCGTCCCGCGCCCGGCGACGGAGCACCGGGGCCACGCTGCGCAGCTCCGCGAGCACGTCCCCCAGGCCGAGCGACCCGGCGCCTGCGCGCAGGATCACCACGACGTCGACCCCCTCCGGGAAGAGCTCCGGGAACCTGCGAAAAGCCTCCCTCAGCAGGCGCTTCGCGCGGTTCCGGTCCACGGCGCCGCCGACCTTGCGAGAGGCGACGAGGCCCAGCCGCGGACCGCCCGGCGGCCCGAGCGGGGCGCCCTCTTGTCCGGTGCGGGGGGGCGCGGCCGCGGGGGCCGCGACGAGGAGCAGGAGGTGGCGGGTGGTGACGCGGTGGCCACCGGTCTGGATGCGGACGAAATCGGCCCGCTTGCGGATGCGCTTCGCGCGCGGGAAGGACGCTGCTGCCGACGACGAGCGCCTGGGCGCTTCCGTCATCACGCCGCGTTACTTCTTGTAGATGGTGGGCGCGAGCCGGGCGCGGCCCTTGCGGCGGCGGTTGTTGATGACCTTGCGACCGCCGGCGGTCGCCATGCGCGCACGGAAGCCGTGGGTCCGGGCGCGGCGGGTGTTATGGGGCTGGTAGGTGCGCTTCATGGCTAGTGGTCCCTTGGCGTCGTGGGCCGCGAACGGCGGCACCAGGCCGCACGTCGAGCGGGCGCGCAAGAAAGCACGACCTCCGGCCCAGGTCAACACCAGTCGACGCCGCGCGGTCCGGTTTTGCCGTTCTCTCTCTCCTTTCTGGGCGCCTGGTGTAGCGTGTAGCCTCAGATCGACCGCGACAGCCGTTCTGAGGGGTCACAGGAGGGAATTTGAGGCGCACCGGAGGACAAGCGGGGGAGAAGCAGCACGTGACTGCGCGGAGCGTCAAGCGGCGCGCGCTGACCGCGGCTGCGGCGGGAGCGCTCTTCCTGGGGGTGTTGCCAGCGAGCGCGCAGGTCAGGACGTTCTACCTGGACCGGCTCACCGTGGCCGGGGCGCCCGACGACTCGATCGCGCTCTGGCGGCCGCAGGTGGCGTCGGAGACGCGCTTCTTCGGGCAGGCCGGGCTCGGCTTCGGGCTCAACCCCTTCCGGGTCGAGAACATGCTGAACGACGAGCGCGCCGCCGCGCAGTTCAGCCGAGAGCACGGCGCGCCGGTGTCCTCGCAGCTCATCACCTACCTCAATGGAGGCGTCGAGTTCCTCGGCCGCTTCGGCGTCCAGGTGGGGCTGCCGATCATCGCCTTCCAGACGAGCAACCAGACGAACGACTCGGGCGTCGCGGGCGCGCGGGACGCGGCGAGCCCCTCGGCCGTCGCGCTCATGGATCTGCGGCTCGACGCGCGCGCGGCCCTGTACCGCACCGACGATCGCTTCTTCTCGCTCGGCGTCAACACGTCGGTGTGGGTGCCGACGGGCAACGCGGTGTCGTTCGCGGGCGACAAGGGCGCGAGCGGCAGCATCGGGGTGTCGGGCGAGTTCGACCTCAAATCCATGTTCGTGGTCGTCAACACCGGCCTGCATTTCCGCCCGTTCTCGTCGCTGAACGACTTCAACGTCTCGAACGAGTGGACCTGGGGCGTCGGCGGGTTCGTGCCGCTCCGGGACGGGAAGCTGCGGCTCGGCGCGCAGCTCTTCGGCTCGACCGGGCTCGGGCGGGGCACGACGTTCACCGGGGACAACACCCCGCTGGAGTGGATGGCCGAGGGGCGGCTCGCGCTCGACCAGAAGAAGAAGGGGTGGCTCGGGCTCGGCGCCGGAACGCGGCTCACCGGGGGCTATGCGCCGGATTTCCGGGCGGTCGCGGTGGTCGGCTACTCGTTCGGCATCAAGGACGTCGAGCCCATGTCGCCCGGCAAGCGGTTCACGGCCGCCCCGCCGCGCAACGTGGACACGGACAAGGACGGCCTCCCTGACGACATCGACCTCTGCCCGACGGATCCCGAGGACGGCAAGCCGCCGAACACCGACGACGGCTGCCCGGCGCTGCCCGATCGCGACGGCGACGGCATCCCGGACTCGCGCGACAAGTGCCCGGATCAGCCCGAGGATTTCGACAAGATCGACGACCGCGACGGCTGCCCGGAGGACGACGCCGATCAGGACGAGATCGCCGACGCGAAGGACGCCTGCCCGAAGGAGCCGGGCCAGCCGAGCCCCGAGCCGGCGAAGAACGGCTGCCCGCAGTTCATCCGTCGCATCACGGGGTCGAGCGAGATCCAGATCCTGAAGCAGGTCCAGTTCGCGACCGGCAGCGCGAGGATCCTGCCGAACAGCTATGGCATCCTCGACGAGGTCGTGCGGCTGCTCAAGGTGAACCCCGAGATCACGCTGGTCGCGATCGAGGGGCACACGGACAACCGCGGCTCGGACGCGCTCAACGAGCGGCTCTCGAACGACCGCGCCCACTCGGTGAGGACGTACCTGATCGAGCGGGGCGGCATCGACCCCGAGCGGCTCACGGCGGCGGGCTTCGGGCCGAGGCGCCCGATCGCGGACAACAACACCGCCGAGGGGCGCCAGAAGAACCGCCGTGTCGAGTTCCACATCCGCGACAGCAACGCCGAGGGCAACAACGCCGGTGGCACCACGGTCACGCCGTAGCCAGGGGGCGCGCGCGGGAGCGCTGCTGCTCTACGCGCTGCTCTCGCACGCCTGCCGCCCCGAGCAGGGCGCGCCCTACCTGTGCAACTGCACCTTCGTCACGGACTTCGACGACGACGCGAAGCTCGACGTGGAGGTCTGCTCGCCGAGCGACGCCCGCGCCGAGGGCTTCGGCCGCGGGTGCGCGCAGACCCACGCGCCCGGCCCGGTCTCGGAGTGCACCTGCAGGCGCGCCCCCGGCCCGGGCTCGTGCGACGTCCGCGCGTGCCGCACTACCGCAGCAGCGCCCTGAGCTCGGCCGGCGTCGTCACCGGCGCCGAGCAGGTCCGTCCGCGGCAAACATAGGCCACGGCCGTCCCTGGACGCGCGGGCTTCCCTTCGGCGGCGACCCTGGCCGCCGCGGCGCTCGCCGGCCGCGCCGGATCCACGACGGCGATCAGCCGGTTCGGCAGGTAGGCCTTGAACGCCTCGCGCGTGAGGTCGCCGGCTGCCGCCGCGTCGCCGAGCACGACGACCGTCACGCCGCCGCGCAGCAGGCGATCCAGCACGCACACCGTCTGCCCGAACCCGATGGGGTTCTCGACCGCCGTCGGCGCGAGCGCCACGGGCTGACGCTCCGCGGGCGAGAGGTAGCGCTCGTCGGCCACCTCGGAGAGGCGCAGGCAGAGGAGCGCGGCCATCGAGGCGGACGAGGGCACCGCCTGGTCGAAGACGTCCTGCGTGCGCGCGATCAGCGCGTCGCCGTCGTCCGGCGTGAAGTAGAAGCCGCTCACCGCCTCGTCCCAGTGGTGGGCGAGCATCGCGTCGGCGATCGCGCGCGCGACCTCGATGTAGCGCGGGTCGGAGGTCGCCTCGTAGAGGTCGAGCGCGGCGTTGCCGAGGTACGCCTGGTCGTCCAGGAACCCGGGCCGCACGTCGTCCGCGGCCGCGCCGCCGCGCTCGGCCTTCGCGCCCCCGGGGGCGCCGTCCTTCAGGTAGCGGCCGACGCGGCCGCCGCGGACGAGCTTCCGCTCGAGCAGGGCGAACGCGCGCGCCGCGGCGTCGACCCAGGCGGGCTCGTCGAGCGCCCGGCCCGCGTCGGCGAGCGCCCCGATGAGCAGCCCGTTCCAGCTCGCGAGCACCTTGTCGTCGCGCGCCGGTCGGGGCCTCGCCTCGCGCGCCGCGAGCATCCTGGCCTTCGCGCGCGCGAGCGCCTCGCGGCAGCGCTCGAGGTGCGCCGCGGCGCCCTGCCCGGCGTCGGGCGCGAGGACCGCCGCGGCCTGCTCCACCGTGCGGTGCTGCGAGAGCACCGTCGCGCCGGTCTGCTCGAAGTTGCCCTCCGCGGTGATGCCGAAGACGAGGCGGGCCACGTCGTACGCGAGCGGATCGTCGCCCACGGCCGCGCGCAGCTGCTCGAGCGTCCAGACGAAGAACTTGCCCTCGCTCCCCTCGGAGTCGGCGTCCTGCGACGCGTAGAACCCGCCCTCCGCGTCGCGCATCTCCGCGAAGAGGTAGCCGACGAGCTCGCGCGCCGTCTCGGCGTAGATCGGCTTACCGAACGCGCGGAAGCCGTCGACGTACAGGCGCAGGAGGAGCGCGTTGTCGTAGAGCATCTTCTCGAAGTGGGGCACGAGCCAGCGCTCGTCGGTCGAGTAGCGGTGGAACCCGCCGCGCAGGTGGTCCCAGATGCCGCCCTCGCGCATCCTGTCGAGCGCGAGCTCGACGCTCTCCGCCGCGACGCGATCGCCCTCCAGCGCGCCGCGGCGGAGCAGCACGTCGAGCGACATCGTGTTCGGGAACTTCGGCCGCGTCCCGAACCCGCCGTGGCGGTCGTCGAAGCGCGCGAGCAGCTGCCGCGACGCGCGCCGGAGCAGGTCGGAGGACTCGCCCTGGCCGACGCTCGGCGCCGCCGCGGCGAGCGCCGGCGCCCGCTGCGCGCGCTCGATCGCCTGGGCGATCTCCTGCGCCGTTTGCTCGACCTCGCCGCGCCGGTTCCGGTACGCGTCGGACACCGCGTCGAGGACCTTCGGGAACCCGGGCATGCCGTACCGGTCCTGCGGCGGGAAATAGGTCCCCGCGAAGAAGGGGCGCTGATCGGGGGTGAGGAACGCCGTCAGCGGCCAGCCGCCGCTCCGGCCGAGGAGCTGCACCACGAGCTGGTAGATGTGATCGAGATCGGGCCGCTCCTCGCGGTCGACCTTGACGTTCACGAACAGCTCGTTCATGCGCCTGGCGATCGCCTCGTCCTCGAACGACTCGCGCTCCATCACGTGGCACCAGTGGCACGCGGCGTAGCCGATGGACAGGAGGATCGGCCTGTCCTCCCGCCGCGCGAGGTCCAGGGCCTCGGGCCCCCACGGGTACCACTCGACCGGGTTGCGGGCGTGCTGCAGGAGGTACGGCGACGACTCGTTCGCGAGCCGGTTCGTGCGGGCTGCCATGCAGCCCACCTAGCGCCGCGTGACGGGGACCGCCAGCCGTGACGGGCGCGGCGCCGGGGGGGCGCCGCGGCTACGCCCGCTCCAGCACCAGCGAGCAGTTGTGTCCGCCGAAGCCCGCCGAGCACTTCACCGCGTAGCGCACGTCGACCGCCCGCCGCTCGCGCACGACGTCCAGGGAGGTCCCCGGATCGAGCTCGTCGACGTTGATCGACGGGTGCAGCAGCTGGTCGCGCAGCGCGCACACGACGGCGATCGTCTCCACGGCGCCGGCGCCGCCGAGCAGGTGGCCGAGCATCGACTTCGACGCCGAGATCGGGATGCGCGCGAGGCGCTCGCCGAACACGCGCCGCAGCGCGAGGATCTCCGCGGCGTCGCCCTGCTGCGTCGAGGTCGCGTGCGGGTTGATGTACCCGATCGCCTCGGGCGCGATCGCCGCCCGCGCGAGGGCGCGCTCCAGCGAGAGCGCGAGGCCGAGCCCCTCCGCGTGCGGCCGCGTGAGGTGCTCCGCGTCCGTGGTCATCCCGAACCCGGTCACGAAGGCGAGCGGCCTCGCGCCGCGCGCCCGCGCGTGCTGCTCCTCCTCGAGCACGAGGGCGCCCGCGCCCTCGCCCATCACGAAGCCCTGGCGGCGCCGGTCGAACGGCCGGCTCGCGCGCGCCGGATCGCCGTCGACGGCGCGCGCGAGCGCCTTCGCGTTGCCGAACCCCGCGACGGTGTTGAGCCGCGTGGCGGCCTCGGCGCCCCCGGCGACCATGACGTCGGCCTCGCCCGCCTCGATCATCAGCGCGCTGGTGGCGATCGAGTGGGTGCCCGTCGCGCACGCGCTCGCGAGGCTGTAGGACGGCCCCATCAGCCCGTAGCGCATGGAGATGAGCGCCGCGGCGCCGTTCGGCATGACGCCCGGGATGAAGAAGGGCGACACCGCCCTCGGCCCGCGCGCCGCGCTCCGGGCGACCTGCTCCTCGAAGATCTCGACCGAGCCCATGCCGGTCGACATCAGGCACCCGACGCGGGTCCGATCCAGCCCGCTGGCCGCGGCGGCGGCCGGCGAGGGGCCGTTCGCCCTCGGGCCCGCGCCCTCCGCCGCCTCGCCGTCCGTCGCCGGGGCGCGCTGGATCGGCGCGATGCCGGCCTGGCGCAGCGCCTCCACCGCGGCCGCGAGGCTCAGGT
The DNA here is from genome assembly GCF_051369805.1 of Sorangium sp. So ce1036. Taxonomy (NCBI): domain Bacteria; kingdom Pseudomonadati; phylum Myxococcota; order Polyangiales; family Polyangiaceae; genus Sorangium; species Sorangium sp. So ce1036. The sequence continues at coordinate 6,818,343 of NZ_JBBMOX010000001.1, read as the reverse complement.
GGGTCACCCGGCCGTAGATGTCCGCCTCCTTGGGGGACAGGTACTGGCCGACGTCGAACCCCTTCACGCTGGCGGCGATGTCGCTGCGGAGCTTCTCGACGGGGAAATCGCGGATGTAGTCCACGCCGGAGCGGCCGGCGAGCAGGTTCTGCCAGGTGGTCGCGACGTCGTTGCCCAGCGGGCAGACAGCGCCGATCCCGGTCACGACGACGCGCCTTCGCATCGGGCTTCTCGGTGAGGGGGCTTCAGGCGGACAGCGCGTGCGGCGCGGCGTCGCCCAGGGTGGAGGCGGGCGCGAGGCCCTCGATCGACGTGTCGCGGCGGCGCTCGCCCTCGCGGCGCAGATCGAGCGCGGCGCGCTGGGCGGCGAGCATCTCGTGCCGGCTCACCCCGAGGTACTTGAGGATCGGCATGTACACCTTCTGGATGAACACGCCCCGATCGATGCCGGCCTCGCGCATCTTCAGGATGCGCGCGTCGTAGTCGGGGACGAGCCCGACGCCCGGCATCTCGAAGTTCGCGAACACGTGCGCCATGTCGGCGAGCGTCCCCGGCCGGTCCTCCTCGAGCAGCACCTTGATCACGCTCTGGTAGAAGCGGCAATGGGCGATCTCGTCGCGGGCGATGAAATCGTAGATCGTCCGCAGGCACTCGTCGTTCTCCGCCCCGGCCCGCTCGCGGTGCTTCACGTAGATGACGAACGTCGCCATCTCCTGCACGCAGCCGTAGAACGTCATCTGCCGCGGCGTGTGGAACGGGAGGTTCCACTGCTTGCCGAGGATCCTGTGCTGCAGATCCGAGAGCTGCTCCTCGGTGCGCTTGCCGGAGCGCAGGAGGTACTGCATCAGCGTGAGCGAGTGCTTCGACTCCTCGTAGGCCCAGTTGGCCTGGAACCACGCCTGACCGAAGTAGCTCCGCACGAGGTTGATGCCGTTCGCCACGTAGTCGGGCAGGTACATCTCCACCGAGCAGAACGTCTCCGCGCAGAGCGCGAGCTCCTCGCTCGCGCCCGGGTTCACGCGGTCCCAGGGGATGTCCTGGAAGACGTTCCAGCGGCGCTCGCGCTCCGCCTTCTCGAAGAACGTCATGTACTCCCGGAAGATCTTCTCCTCCAGCCGGCTCATGCGCTCGCCTCCAGGCGCTCCCCCACCTTCTTGCAGAGGTCGCCCACCGTGATGAGCTCGACCAGATCCTCGTCGGGGATCATGATCCCGAGCTCGGTCTCCATCTCTCCGACGATCTGCATCATCGACAGCGAGTCGATGCCGAGCTCCGTGATCACCGAGGTCGAGGTGACGTCGGGGAACTCGCGCTTGTCCACGCGGGCGGCAACCGTCTTGAACATCTCGAGAAGCTTGGTCATGTCCGTCATGGTTCAGTCGATCCTGCGAAGCTCGTATTGAGCGAGGGAGCTGTAGTGCTTGTCGAACGCGTTCACGCACGTCGACAGGTAACGATCGTAGTCGTCGAAGACCTTGTCCCCCCACGTCGACCGGATGGTCTTCTCGTTCAGCCTGAGCCGGCGGAGCCACTCCGCGGTGGTGCGCTGGTAGTGCTCGCGCCGCGTGTTGACCTGCATCACCTCCCAGTAGGGGTTCACCGCCTGGATGATGTCCTCGAGCCGCGGGTTCAGGCCGCCCGGGAAGATCTCGCGGGTGCAGAAATAGATGTCCTCGAGCTCCTTCTTCGTGCCGGCGGGGAGCGCGCCCCAGGGCGTCATCCGGGGCGTCCTGTTGCGGAGGATCGTCTGGAGCCCGAACCAGGCGCCCTTGTTCGTGAGCTCCCAGGCCTTCTTGAAGTATGCCCGGTAGATGTCGACCGCCTTGCCCTGCCGCGCCTCCTCGGGCGAGCAGAGGTGGTCGATCATGCAGATGGAGATGAGGCTGTCAAAGCGCTCGTCCGTCGTGAAGGTCCGGAAATCGCCGCCGACCACCTCGACGCCGGGGATCTTGCGGGCGTTCACCTCCGCGGCCTGCGCCGTGGAGAGGGTGACGCCGACCGCGCGCTTCACGCCGCGCGCCGTCACCACGTACTCGAGCGCCGCGCCCCAGCCGCAGCCGATGTCGAGGACCTTCTTCTCGGGCGTCACCTTCGCGAAGTCCGAGAGGACCCGGAGCTTGTTCAGCTGCGCGGCCTCGAGCGACTGCTCGGGGGACTCGTAGACGGCGCAGGTGTAGTTCATGCGCTCGTCGAGCCATAGCCTGAAGAACTCGTTCGAGACGTCGTAGCTGACCTCGACCTCGGCCTTACTGGATCCCATCGATAGCTCCTTCGACACGTGCCGGGGCGCCGCCCGCGCGGCCCCCTTCGGTTCGCGCCGCCGCGCCGCCCGTGCGGTCCGCGTCGGCATGGGGTGGCGGCGTGAGGCCCTCCTCGTCCGCGTCCGAGGCGAGCTCCAGCTCGCCGGCCTCGTAGCGCCGCTTCATCTCGCGGCGCCGCACCTTGCCGCTCGACGTCTTCGCCAGCGTCCCCCGCTTGATCGGGACGACCTCGGCGATCTGGACGCCGATCTCGGCGCGCACGGCCTGGATGACCGCCTGCGCGACGCCGGGCGCGCTGCGCTTGACCTCGGCGACCACGACCGCGCGCTCGGCGCCCGACGCCGTGAGGCACGAGAACGCCGCGCAGTGGCCGTGGCGCACCCCCTCGACGGAGGACGCGACGCGCTCGATGTCCTGGGGGTAGTAGTTCTTGCCGCCCAGGATGATGAGGTCCTTGGAGCGGCCGCAGATGTACACCTCGCCGCCGGCCAGGTAGCCGAGGTCGCCGGTCCGCAGCCAGCCTCCGCCGAACGTGGCCTCGGTCTCCTCCGGCGCGTTGAAGTACCCGGCCGCCACGCTGGGCCCGCGCACCCAGATCTCGCCCACCTGGCGCTCGCCCAGCGGCGCGCCCCCGGGCCCCGCGATGATGAGCTCGTGGCAGGGGAGGGGGCGGCCGCAGGACACGAGCTCCAGCGACGCGCCGCCGTTCGCGGGGCGCGCCTGGCCGGCCTGCATCGCCTTCACGTCCACGCGATCGGTGGTGATCGGGGCGTCGAGGTCGCTGAAGCTGATCGCCAGCGTGGCCTCGGCCATGCCGTACGAGGGCAGGAGGCTCTCCGGGCGGAGCCCGTGCTTGCGGAAGCGGTCCGTGAAGGCGCGGAGGACGTCGGCCTGGATCGGCTCGGCCCCGCACCCGAGCGCGCGCAGGCAGGAGAGGTCCCAGCTCGCGGCCTGCGCGTCGGTGACGGCGCGGGTCGCGAGGGCGAAGGCGAAGTTCGGCGCGAAGGTGATCGTGCCGCGGAAGCGGTGGATCGCGTCGAGCCAGAGCGACGGGCGGCGGATGAACGCCGTCGTGGGCAGGAACATCACCGGCACCAGCGCGTACAGCGGGGCGATGACGAAGCCGATGAGCCCCATGTCGTGGTAGAGCGGCAGCCAGCTCACGCCGCGATCCTCGGGGGTGGAGCGCAGCCCGTCGAACATGATCGCGTGGCTGTTCACCGTCAGGTTCCGGTGCGTCACCATCACGCCCTTGGGCCGCGAGGTGCTCCCCGACGTGAACTGCAGGAACGCGAGGTCGTCGAGCGACACCCCCGGGGCGTCCTCCGCCGCCGAGGCGTCGAACCCCTCGGGCTCGCGGAGATCGCGCTCGAGGACGACGCGCAGCCCGGGCGGGCCGCCCTCCGCGCCCGCGGCGAGGTGGGCGTCGATCATCGCCTTGAGCGGCTCGTTCGTGACGAGCACCCGCGCGCCGGACGCGGTCAGGATGTGCTGCACCGTCTCGCTGTAGGCCTCGAGCTTGGCCAGCGACTGCGGCGGATACATCGGGACGGCGACGATGCCTGCCGTGAGCGCGCCCACGAACGTCAGCACGAACTCATCGGCCTCGGCCAGGATCAGCGCGACCCGGTCGCCCTTGCCGAGCCCGAGCTTGCGCAGGGCGTGAGCTCGCCGCCGCGCCTCCTGCCAGAGCTCGGCGTAGGTGACCGATCGCTCCTCCCCCGTGCTGCGAACGAACCGGACGGCTCGATCGGCGTGCGCCGCGTTTTGCTGGAGGACCTCGACGAACGTTCGCATAGCTCTCTCGGATCCGGGCGGCCCGGACGTGAAGCGCCGTCCGACAGGGACAACCCGGACTTCAGTGAGGGGCAGCCATAAGCGAAATTCAGGCCAAAGCAAACAGAAAACGTCGAATCACGGGAATCGAGCTGGATTTCGCCGTGTGGGGGGATGTGGCGTGACGAAAGATCGTGCGCAGAGTGCGTCGAAAATTCGTCACATCGACCCGTAAGTGCGAATGTCAGTTCACGTCAAGTATCGGACGCCGCGCTGAGGTGGAGGGGGCCCTCTGGGGGCTCGCCGGAGGGGCCGGAGTGCAGGCGAGCCACGACAGGGGCTCGCCGGAACGCAGGCCCCGGAGGGGAGCCCCCAGAGGGCCCCCTCCACCTCAGCGCCACCGGGGCCTCAGCGCCACCGGGGCGGTCGCTCGGCGCACAAAAGCGAAGAGGCGCCGGGGTCCCGGCGCCTCCTGCGCTCACGGTCGACGTCGCCGGTTACTCGTCGCCGTGGTCCGTGTGGCTCGCGGCCTCGTCGTGGGCGTCATCGCCCTTCTTCTCGTCCTTCTTCTCGGTCTTCTCGAACCTGCTCGGCTCCGCGAGGGCCCAGTCGGCCGACCAGGACGACAGCACATAGATCGTGCCGTCTCCGCCCTCCTTGATGGCGTACCGGCTCTGCCCCTTCGCGCGCTTGCCGATCTTCATGGTGAAGTCACCGGCGTTGTCCTTGAGCTTGATCGTCACGACGCCGCCGTGCTCGATCGGGTCGTCGAGCCCGGTGTCGGACTTCTCGTCGCCGAAGTCCTCGGCGCCCAGGCTCTTGAAGGCGCGGAGCATGTCCTTCACCTTGGACTCGTCGAGCTTCTCCCACTTCGTGGACGGCGCGCCGAGCTTGCCGAGCTTGTTGCGGGCCGCGTACGTGCCGGCCCACTTGTCGCCGTTCTTCGAGAGGCTGATGAGGCCGTTCTTGTTCTCGATCGAGGCCTGGATCACGTTCTCGTCCTCGAACTTGAGGATCGAGTTCTCGCGCCAGTTCTTCGCCTCCCGCGTGTAGAGGTAGCTCGAATAGCCGCCCACGATGTACACGCCGTCCTGACCGGCGACGCGCGCCATCTGCCCGCGCGAGCCGCTCTTGCCGAGGTACAGGTCGAGCGCCTTCTCCTCGCCCTTGTGCGCCACGAGGTGGAGCGCCTTCTCGTCGGTGAGCTCGTACTGCTCGTAGGTGGCGGCCGTCCGGTCGATGACCTCCTTGAGCTTGAGCTCCTTGAGGTTGTCGAGCAGGCTCCGCACGTTCGCCGGGTGCGCCTTGGCGCTCACCGGCTTCGTGACCTCCCACGCGTCGCCCTTCTTCTCGAGCGTCACGTCGGATTTGTCGGCGTTCTTGATCGAGATCTTCGTGATCTTCTCGACGTCGTCCTTCGTGACCTCGACCTTCGGAAGATCCGCGGTCGCGGCCGTGGCCGAGTGCGCGGCGAGGTGCTCCTTCTGCTTCTTCTGCGTGAGGAACACGCCGACCCCGAGGAGCGCGAGGATGACGAGGGCGGCGTAGATCTTGTGCTCGGTCTTCATGGTCTTTCACCCGCCATGGCTCTGGCTCAATCGAGCGAGATGTTCTCGCGCGCGCTCTCGCGCCGCCGCCACCGGACCAGCCCGAACGCCGCGAAGAGGGCCGCGGGCAGGAACGTGAGCGTCCACTGCACGCGCTGCTGCACGCGCTTGCGCTCCGCCCGGTACTCGTCGGCCTTCCTGGCGAGGGTGGCCTCGTCGTCGGTGGCCTCTTGCTTCGGCTTCTCGATGTCCGAGTAGGTGAGGTTGGTCTCGCCGAGCAGCTTCGCGCTGGCCGCGAGGAGCGTGCTGTCCCCCGCCATCCAGTCGAGCGTGTTCTTGAGCGCGAGGATCGTGTTGGTCAGGTACTTCTGCGCATAGGGCTGCGAGAGCATCTGCAGATCCTCGTCGCCGCCCATCCCGCCCATCATCATCATCTGCGGCGGCATGGGGGGCGGGTTGCCGGCCCGCGCGAACGGGTTCGCGAGGAACTGCGACGCCGAGATGACGAGGATCCGGCTCTTGTCGGCGCTCTCCGCGGGCGCCGAGATGCCGAGCGCCTCCTGTCCGCCGAAGGCGCTCTTGATCTTGCCCTCGAGCGTCACCGCGATCGCGCGCTGCGCGAACTCGCCCTTCGGCTTCCACTCGGTCGAGAACTTCATGTCGATGTTCTCGGACCCGTCGACCGTGGCGTTCGGGGTCGAGCGCGCCACGACCTTCATCGTGGCCTCGGGCTGCTTCTCCGGGTGCGGGACCAGGGGCGAGGGGAACGGGAAGGCGAGCTCGCCCAGGCGGAAGAACCCGGCGAACGACGAGTCGAGGATCTGCTCGTTCTCCTCGAAGCGGCTGTCCTCCTGGAGCTGGAGGATGCCCGGCGCGCGGAACCACATGAGCTGGCCGGACTGCGACTGCACCGGGATCGACAGGGAGCGGCTCCAGTCGAGGATCGCCTCCTTCTTCATCTCGATGCCGTAGCCGTCGAGCAGCTTCTCGAGGCCCCACGTGTTCAGCGTCGCCTTCATCGACGGGTCGGACGCCTTGAGGTTCACCGCGCCGGCGAAGATGGTGAGCGCCTTGTTGCCGAGCATCAGGAACTGGTCGATGCGGCGCAGCTCCTTCTCGGTGAACTCCTTGCCGGGCTGGGTGATGATGATCCCGACGAGGTCCTTGTTGATCTCGTTGTCGCCGCCCTTCAGGTCGACGTCCTCGAACTTGTAGAACGGCAGCGCCTGCTCGAGGATGCCCTTCATGTTCGGGCCGCCGGGCCGCCCCGGCTGGGCCGCGATGAGGTTCGGATCGCTGAGCTTGATCTCGTCCTTGCCGGTGATGATGCCGAACGTCTGGTTGATGTTGTCGGCGCGGTCACGCAGCTCGCGGATCTTGTTCGTGATCCAGAACTCGAGGCCCTGCGACTGGTCGGGCGAGAGGAGCGGGATCGCCTCCTTCTCGCTGCCGTACTTGAACGAGATCCCCATGAACCCGCGGGAGATCGTGGTCTGGTCCTGGCCGGTCTCGCTGCCCTCGCCGAACGCGGCCTCCTGGAGGCCCGCCTCCTTGGCGGCGGCGCGCTGCTCGTCCGTCTTCGCCTCGATGACCGCGTAGTGGAGCTTGCCGTTCGAGGCCTTCTCGTACTCGTTCATCAGGTCGGTGAGGTCCTGGATGAACGCCTCGTGCTTCGGGAGCCCGCGGGTGACGTAGACGTCGATCTGGAGATCCTGCTTCAGCCCCTCGCGGACGAGGTGGGCGGAGCCCTTCGACAGCGTGAAGCGCTCGTTCTTCGTCAGATCGAAGCGCTTGTACGCGCTGTAAGAGATGATGTTGGCCACCACGAGGATGGCGGCCACGATGGCCAGGTAGACGCCTGTCTGCGTCGCGGCTTTGGCTTTCCGTTCCATGGGTAGTCCTTACGCCCACTTCCTGCGTTCGAGCGCCCTGAACGCGGCCATGAGGCAGCCGATGGTGATCGAGAGGAAGAAGACGATGTCTCGGGTGGACACCATGCCGCGCGCGAACGGCGCGAGGCGCGTGTCGAAGCTGATGAACGCGAGCACGTCGCGCACGGCGGGCGGCGCGTTGTCGGCGGCGGCGCCGATGAAGTGCAGGAACAGGAGGAGCATGAAGGTGATGAAGAACGCGATCACCTGGCTCTCCGTGAGCGCCGAGATGAGCAGGCCAATCGAGACCGCCGCGGCGCTGTAGAGCACGAGGCCGATGTAGCCCGAGATCACCGGCCCGCTGTCGAGCGCGCCGAGGTGCCACGGGGTCACGAACATCATGATCGGGTAGAGCGCGGTCGCGAGGATGAGCACGAGCACGAGGCCCCACGCGCCGAGGAACTTGCCGAGGATGACCTCGTGGTCCTTGACCGGAAGGGTGATGAGCATCTCCAGCGTCCCGCTCCGCCGCTCCTCCGCGAGCAGGCGCATGGTCAGGACCGGGATGACGAGGAACGACAGGCCGCGCGGGGCCTGCGCGAACAGCTGCACGAGCGAGGCGCGATCGGCCTGCCAGAAGCCGCCGTTCAGGTAAAAGAAGACGAAGCCGAGCGCGATCAGCCCGAGGCAGATCACGACATAGGCCAGGGGGGAATCGAAGTTGGAGCGGAACTCCCGCTTCGCGATGATCAGGGTGGTGCTCATGCCGTTCAGCCCTTCTTCTTGGCCGGCGCTTCTTCCTCCGCGCCTTCGTCGTCGCCGTCCTTCGCCTCGCCGCCGGCCTCGTCCTTCGCCTCGTCGTCCTCGTCCTCGTCCTCGTCGTCCGAGTCGTCCTCGTCCGCCGCGTCCTCGTCCTCGTCGTCGAGATCGTCGGTGATCAGCTTGCGGCCGCGGTCCTTCCGCTCGTCGCCGCGGGTCAGCGCCTTGAACACGTCCTCGAGGCTCTGCGAGTCGCGCCTGAGCTCGAGGAGCAGCCAGCCCTTCTGGACGACGAGCTGGAACAGCTCCGGCCGGATGTCGCCGCCGAGCGCGCCGAGGATCTGGAAGCTGTGGGCGCTGTCGTCGGTCGGCAGCTCGGTGACGCTGGTGACGCCGGGCAGCCCGGAGAGCGCCTCCTGGACCTCCTGGGCGCTCGGCGGCTTGCGCCCGCCCGACCGGTAGCCCTCGCCGCCCTCGAACACCTTCTTCTCGTGGATGGTGACGACGTACCGGACCTTTCCGCTCTTGGCGCGGATGTCGTCGAGCGGGCCGTCCGCGACGACGCGCCCCTTGGAGACGATGATCGCGCGGGCGCAGGCGGCCTCGACCTCGGAGAGGTTGTGGGTCGAGAGCAGGATCGTCCGCTCCTTGCCGATCTCCTTGATGTAGCGGATGACCTCGGCCTTCTCGTTCGGGTCGAGGTCGCTGGTCGGCTCGTCGAGGATGAGGATGGGGGGGTCGTGGACGAGCGCCTGCCCGAGGCCGACGCGCTGCCGGTAGCCGTGGGATAGGTTGCGGATGTCCTTGCCGAGCACCTGGGCGAGGCCGCACACCTCGACGATCCCCTTCATCCGCTTCTTGAACGTCGCGTGATCGAGCCCGCGCATGTCGGCGACGAAGGAGAGGTATTCCCAGACGTTCATCTCGCCGTACAGCGGGGCGCGCTGGGGCAGGTAGCCGAGCTTGCGCCGGACATCGAGCGGGTCGTCGAAGACGTCGTAACCGTGCACCCTCGCTGTCCCGGCCGACGCCGAGATGAAGCAGGTGAGGATACGCATCGTCGTCGACTTGCCGGCCCCGTTCGGTCCGAGGAAGCCGACGACCTCGCCGCGATGGACCTCGAAGCTCACCTTGTCGAGCGCGCGCAGCGACCCGTAGCGCTTGGTCAGCGAGCTCGCCTCGATCATCACATCGCTAGCCAAAATAACCTCCTTGATGGTTCCTGACGCGGAGCGCCCTGCTCCGTGATTCCGCTCTTCGCGATCCTCCCGCCCCGGCCGACAGGCCCGCCGGCGGCGCCCTGGATCGCCTATTACCCAGGCGAATGGCGGCGCCATCCTAGCGGCGGGGGGATCTCTGTCAACAGCGCCGACCGGAAGCGGCCAACGCGGGGGTTTATTCCCGGCTCCGTGGCCTCGCTCACGCGGGGTCGTTCGGGCCCACCTGGATCGCGCAGGGCGGGCGCGGCGGGCCTTGTCGCCCGGCGGATGCCGTGCTTGCCCGCTCGTTGTTCCTGCTGAATTTCCACTTGACCCGGGCGTCCGCGTTGGACTAGTTGGCCACACCTCGCGTGAGCCTCATCGTCCAGAAGTTCGGCGGCACGTCCGTCGGTTCCATCGAGCGCATCCAGCGGGCGGCCGCTCGGGCGCTCGCCACACAGCAGGCCGGTCATGACGTCGTGGTCATCGTCAGCGCGATGGCCGGCGAGACGAACCGGCTCCTCAAGCTGGCGTCGGACATCGCGCCCGTGCCTGACGCGCGGGAGATGGACGCCTTGGCGGCGACCGGAGAGCAGGTCTCGGCGGCGCTGATGGCGATTGCCATCCAGGCGCAAGGCGGCAAGGCGCGGAGCTTCCTTGGCCACCAGCTGAAGATCCTGACGGACAGCGCGTACACGAAGGCCCGCATCAAGGCGATCGACGCCCAGCGGCTGCACGAGGCGCTGGGCGAGGGGAAGATCGCGGTGGTCGCCGGCTTCCAGGGCGTGGACGACGCGGGCAACATCACGACGCTCGGCCGCGGCGGCAGCGACACGAGCGCGGTGGCGATCGCGGCGGCGGTGGGCGGCGAGTGCGAGATCTACACGGACGTCGACGGCGTTTACACGACGGACCCGAACATCTGCAAAACGGCGCGGAAGATCGAGCGGATCAGCTACGAAGAGATGCTGGAGCTCGCCTCGCTGGGCGCGAAGGTCCTTCAGATTCGGAGCGTGGAGGTTGCGATGAAGTATGGTGTCCCGGTGCACGTGCGGTCGTCGTTCTCGGACGTGCCGGGCACGTGGGTCGTCGGCGAGGAGCAGTCGCTGGAGAGCGTGACGGTGACGGGCGTGGCCCTGGACCGGAACGAGGCGCGGGTGATGCTCGTCGGCGTCGACGACAAGCCGGGTGTGGTGGCGCAGATCTTCAGCGCGCTGGCGGAAGAGAACATCAGCGTCGACATGATCATCCAGAATGCGCCGAGCTACGGCCTGGAGGCGCGCGGCTCGTCCGGCGAGGTGAAGGCCGACGTGACGTTCACGGTCGGGAAGGCGGACCTGCCGCGGGCGAAGCTCGTGATGGAGAAGATCGCCAGCGGCGTGGGCGCGGTGGGCATCCGTTACGAGGAGGACATCGTGAAGGTGTCGATCGTCGGCCTCGGGATGCGCGCCCACGCGGGGGTCGCGGCGCGGATGTTCCAGCTCCTCGCGGCGGAGGGCATCAATATCCAGGCGATCTCCACGAGCGAGATCAAGATCTCGTGCCTGGTCTCCACGAAGTATGCCGAGCTCGCCGTCCGCGTGCTGCACGACGGCTTCGGGCTCGGCAACAAGGCATAACAGAACCTGTGCTGCCGTCGTGACGCGCTCGCCGCGAGCCGCCGCCGGGTCCCTCGGCAGGCTGCTCGCGGCGTGTTGCGTTTTGGCGTCGCGATCGCCCCGAGAGGTGCGCAGGGCGCCTGTCATCGAGGGTCGGTGTGCTCCGATGTGAATACGGTGTTCACGCGGGTCGACGGGCTCGTTTACAGCAATCTCTGCATCTGGCGCCTCCAGCCGACGAACGAGCGCACCGACATCGACCCGCCGAGCGAGGATTGCGCCCTTGAGGACTCGATGTGCCGCTGACGCGGTCGAGCGCGTCCGAGCCACCGGCCGCGCCGTGGCCGCCGCGAGCCCCCTCACGGCGCCAGCAGGAGCACCTTCACCTGGCTCGGCACGACCCGCACCCCCGGGCAGTTCGTGCTGTTCTGGAGCGACACGCTCGTCAGCCGGCTCGCCGGCATGCCGCGGATCAGCACCGAGAAGGCCCCGGTCAGGTGGCGGCTCGGCCCCATCACCGTCCCCGACGCGACCCCCATCGCGATCCCGGCGTTGTCCCCGTTCGTCAGCGGGATCGTCGTCGCCAGGTTGTGCGCCGGCGCCGCCGTGAACAGCACGTTGTAGACCGCCGGCACGCCCATCGGCCCCGCGGCGATGTTCGGATAAGGCACGGGCACCGGCGCGGGCGAGGGCGTCAGGCACACGTCCGGGAGCCCCAGATCGACGCCCATCCCCTGCGTGTTGGCGAACATCGCTGGCTCCTCCCGTCCCGTCAGCCGAGGTGGATCTGCGCGCCGTCGAGCTTGACCAGCTCCTCGGCCGTCACGAGCGTGTTCTCGCCGCGCAGGCTCATGTTCTTCTTCGCCACGTAGTCGACGCGCTCCGCCCGGAGCTGCTCGATCTCCTCGACGAAGCGGTACACCCGCCGGAGCCGCTGGATCACCCGCTCCGCGGAGGTGTCGAGCGCCGCCGCCTTCACCTTCACCCGGTCGATCTCGGCCTGCACCGCCGTCCCGAGGTACGACAGGCTCTCCACGAGGACGCTGCCGAGCCGCGCGTTGACCTTCACCTCGCCGGCCACCACGCCCACCTCCTTGCCGGACGCGAAGGTCACGCCCTCGGCGGCGCCGACCACGAACCGCCCGCTGGGCAGCTTCACCTGCAGATCCCCGTCGAGCGCCACGCTGACGTCGCGCCCCTCCCGCTCCAGCACGGCGAGGATGTAGGCGCCGCGCTCCGGCAGCACCGAGAGGAGCACCACGTCGCCGGCCACGGGCTCCACCAGGCAGCTCACGGCGCGGCGCGCCTCGATCTCCGCGCGGCCGGAGGCCACCACGAACGCGCCGCCCGCGGCGCGCACCACCCGACCCGCCTCCTGGTAGGCGGCCTCGGGCTCGCTCCCCCTCGCAACCTTCCTCGCAACGTTGCCTCGCATCACGCCTCCCGCGCCGGCTCAGCCGGCCTTGCCTCGAAGCTTGTCCTGCCAGGTCTCCGCCTCGGCGAGCGGCTCGTCGTCGCCCAGGGCGAGCGCGCGGCCGGTGAACACGGCCCCCTCGTCCCGCGTCCGGTGAAAGCGCGCGCGGAAGAGCGTGGCCCCCGTGAAATCTGCCCCCCGGACGTCGGCGTGGGAGAAATCGGCGTACGTGAGCGCCGCGCCCGTGAAGCGGGCGCGCTCGCAGCGCGCGCGGTGCCAGAGGCTCTGCGCGAGGCGCGCCCGCCCGAGATCCGCGCCGGCGAGCTCGGCGTCGACGAAGATCGCCTGGTCGAGGAGCGCGCCGCGGAGGCTAGCGTCCTTCAGGTCGGCCTCGACGAAGATCGCGTTCGCCGCCAGGGCGTCGTCGAGCCGGGCGCCGGCGAGGTTCGCGCCCTTGAAGCCGCACTGCGTGAGGTTCGCGCCGGTCAGGTTCGCCCCGCGGAGATCCGCCTCGGTGAACTGGCTCAGGGTGAAGTCGAGCCCCGAGAGGTCCATGCCCGCGAACCGGCCGCCGATGAAGACGACGCTCCGGCAGCGCGCCCCGGCCAGCGCGACCGACGTCATGTCCGCCCGGATGAGGTGCGTGAGCTCCAGCCGGGCGCCCGACAGATCCATGTGCGCCACGTCCGCGTCGACCAGCACCGTGCGATCCAGGCTCGCGCCCGCGAGCCGCGCGCCCGCGAAGCGCGACTGCGCGAACGCCGCGATGACCAGGTCCGCCTCGGAGAGATCGGCGCCCGACAGGTCGGACTCGGCCACCTGCGCCGCCGCCCAGCGGGTCCGGACGAGCCTCGCCTGCGCGAGCGCGCACCGGTGCATCGCCGCGTGGTGCAGGTCGGCGCCGGTCAGATCCGCATCGGTGAAGTCGCACGCGGTGAGGATCGACTCCTTGAACGACGCCCCGGCGAGGCGCGCGCCCCGGAAGCTCACCTGCTCGAAGAGCCCGCCGGAGAGGTCGGCCCCCTCCAGCGCCTCCCCGTCGAGGCGAGCGCCCGTGATCGCCTCGCCGCCCTGGATCGCCGCGATGAGCTCAGCCCTGTCCACGCGGCCTCCGCGGCACGAAGCGCACCTCCCGGACGTTCGCCTCGTCGAAGCGCGTCCGCTCGTCGCCGAGCACCTTGGCGAGATCGGCGCGGAACAGGTTGGCCCGGGTGAAGTCGGCGCCCGGGAGCCTCGCCTTCTGCAGGATGCCCAGCATCAGGTCGGCGCCCGTCAGATCGGCGTCCGACAGCTCGGCGCGGACGAACCGCGCCTCGCGCGCGACGATCCAGGCCATCCTGGCGCCGCGCAGGTCGCAGTCGCTGAGGTCGCTGCCGCTCATCCGCGCCTCGGTGAAGTCCGCGCCGGCGAGGGTCGTCCCGCGGAGGTTCGCGCCGGTGAGCGTGGCGCCGCGGAGGTCGGCGCCGTCGAAGGCGCAGTCCTTGACCATGCGCAGGTTCTCCGCATGGGCGCCCCGGAGCACGGCGCCTCGGCCCTCGGACGAGAAGAAGGCCGTCGAGATCAGCCGGGCGCCCGAGAGGTCGACGCCGCCGAGCTTGCACTCGATGAAGGTGGACCGCGAGAGATCCGCGCCGGTGAGCTTCGACCCCGCGAGATCGACCCGGAGCAGCGTCAGGAGCTGCGCCAGCGCGGAGGAGAGGTCGTTGTCGCGCAGCGTCGCCTCGGAGAGGTCGGCGAGCGTGAGGTCCGCGCCGCGGAACGAGGCGCCGGTGAGATCGGCCTGGTAGAGCACGGCGCCGGACAGGTCGGCGCCGGAGAGGTCGGCGCCGCCGAGCTGCGCCAGCCCCAGGTTCGCCTCGCCGAGCCGCGCGCCCCGGAGCGTGGCCCGGCGGAGGTCGGCGTGGGCGAGGACCGCCCGCTCCAGGTCGGCGTCCCGGAGGTCGGCGTCCGCGAGGCGCGCGCCCTCGAGCAGCGCGCCGGTGAGGGTCGCGCCGTGGAGATCGAGGCCGGCGAGATCCGCGCCGGTCAGGTCGCGCCCGGCGAGCGAGCGCCCCGCGCGGTGCGCCTCGACCACCTCGTCGCGGAGGCGCCGCGCGGCGTCGCCGTCGGGCCGGCCGGCCGGGGGGCCGAGGTGCGCGGTCTGGCGGTATCCCTCCAGGACCTGCGCCTCCATCTCGGCGAGCTTCCGGTCGAAGGCGGGATCCGCGAGCGTCGCCTCGAGCTCGGCGTTCGGGTACCCGGCGTTGGCGAGCAGCGTGGCGAGGTCTTCCAGCCGCTCGCGCTCGGCCTTCGCCGAGAACCTCGGCGGGCCGGCGGCCTGCTTCATCGCGTCGGCCTGGAGCGCGTCGTAATCCATCCCGGCGGCGGCGTAGGCCGCGCGCGCCTCGGCCTCGGCCTCCTCGCGGCGGGCCTCGGCCTCGGCCCGCTCCCGCTCCGCGCGCGCCTCCAGCGCCTCGACGAAGGGGCCCAGCTCCTCGACGTCGGGGAGGGCCTCCTCGTCGACCTGCGCGGGCTCGTCGGCCTCGTCGAGGCCGAACTGCGCCGGGTCGAGCCCGAGCTCCGCGACGGTCGCGCGCGCCTTCTCCCGGTTCGCCTCGGCCCTGCGCCGGGCGCCGGCCTCTAGGTTCTTCCGGAGGAGATCGTCGCTCTCCAGGAGGCGCTCGACGTCGGACTTCTCGCGCGGGGGCCGCGCGCCCGCGGGGAGCGGCGGCAGGAGATCGCCGTCGCGCAGCGAGGCGAGGTGCCCTGTCTTCGGGTCGAGCCGCTGTCGCAGCACGTCGCGGTAGTGCTCGGCCGGTCTGGGCTCGCCGAGCGCCTCGGCGCCGATCACGATCTGGAGCACGTCGGCCGCGTCGTCCTCGTCGACGAGCGCGACGCCCCGGAACAGGAGGACGCCGCGCTCGGCGTGGGGGAAGAGGTGCACGGTGTCGAGGTGCATCGCCACCTCGCCGAACACCTCTCCTTCACCGGTCTTCCGGTTCAGGAACGCGCGTGTCGCGATCCCGGGCAAGGCCGCCTCGATGACCGGCCTCCGGGGGTGCAGGTTCTCCAGCACCATCGGCTCGTCGCCCTGAAAGAACCCCTGGATCTGCTGATCTTCCGGCGCGGCGTTGAACACGCCGAGATCCGTGTCCTCGGCGAAGCCCGGGAACCGCTCCTTGAGCCAGGCCGCGTCGTAGGTGCCGATCTTCGCGTAGCGCTGCGGCCACAGGAGATCGAGCGGGCCGAAGCCCGCGGGCGCCGGGCGGTCGTCCGGCGACGTGATGAGCCGCCCGGGCAGCTCGATGTTCGGGAGCGGGTGGATCTCTCCGGCGTCGGTCTGGACCGGCTGGGCCCCCTTGCCGACGGGGTTCAGCGCGAAGTCCGGCCCACCGAAGGCGCGCTCCCAGGCGATCGGCATCTCCGTGAACGGGGCTGGCTCGGTCGGGACCCCGCGCTCGAACGTCCGGTCGCCGATGGCGTAGAGCGCCTTGTCCACGGCGCCGAGCCGCGCGCGCACGGCGCACGCCGTGGCGCGCCCTCCGGGCGGGTGAGCGCGCCCGGAGATCAAGAGCTCTCCCCGCGGCTTGGGCATCCCCATGTCGAGCACGGCGTCCTTGCCGAGCTCGGCCGCGGCGAACTTCCAGAGATCGACCTCGGAGAGCAGGGCACCGGGCGGATCGAGCGAGAAGAAGGCCAGGATCGTGACCACCAGATAGCAATCGCCGCCGTCCTCGAGGACCCTGTGGAGCAGGCCGAGCTTCTGGGGTTTGATGGTCTTCATGGGGGGAGGGGGCTCGCGCCGTGAGCGCTGGTGTCCCACGGCCTCGATGGGCGATGTCCCCCCGAGGCCGTGGCGCCGGTCTGGCGCGGATCCCTCGCGGCCGCGGGCGGCGCCGCCAATGTCACCGAGCGGCTCGCCTCCGTCAACGCTCACGGCGCGCCGCGGGCAGGGCTCGCGGCGCGCCGCGGGCGCCTGGAGGTCACGCCTGCTCCTGCGCCATCGCCGCGGCGAAGCGCAGGAGCCCCTCGCCCCAGCCGCCGAGGATGTACGTGCGGTCGTAGAACTCGGGCACGAGGGTGTCCTGGTAGCCGGCGACCTGGACCAGGAACACCTGCACGTCGCGGTTCACGCGCGCGCGGTACGTCGCCACGAGCTTCGCCACGTCGATGTGGTTCCCCTTCCAGGCGAAGTCCGCGTAGTCCTTCGGCCGCTTGCCGTAGAGCCCGCCGTGGCCGGCCTGCATGTCGCTCATCACGAACACCGCGTCCCAGCGCTGCCGCTCGCGGATGGCGCGATCCCAGAACAGCCACACCCCGTTCTCGGTCGCGGTGCCGATCGTGCGGGCGATCTCCTCGGCCCGGTCGAGCTGCGAGAACACGCTCTCCTGCTTGCGCACGGCGAAGCTCTCCAGCCGGTCGCCGAACACGCCGAGGTGCCCGTCGTCCGCGCGCATCCCGGCCACGACGCCCGTGAGGTTGGCGATCGTGGAGATGCGCATGGTGCCGAGGCTGCTCGTGGTCGTGCCCTGCGCGGAGCCGCTGTTGTCGCAGAGCGCCATCACCCGCCCGTGGAAGCGCGGCACCTGGCCGAGCGAGCGGTGCAGGCACTGCTCCACGGCGTCGAGCACGGCGCCCGGCGCGCACCCCTTCACCGCCTGATAGGCGCTGTAGTACCGGAAGGGGAGCTGCTTGCCCTCCGCGGCCGTCGCGAGCAGCTTCGGCAGGAACACCTCGGCCGGCACGCGCGCCTCGATGAGGTTGCGCAGGTTGCGCAGCAGGGCCATGTGGCCCATGACCGGCAGCGCCTTGCGCCACGCGCAGCGGTTCGAGCCGCGGGCCGAGACGATCGCCTCCCAGGTGCGGCCGGTCGCGCGGAGCGCGCCCCTGGCGAGGCGATCGACGCTCGGGCTCTTCGGGTGCACGAGGTTCACGACGTCCACGGTCTTGCTCCCCTTGCCCTCCAGGCGGTACTTCGCGAGGGCGTGATCATCGAAGCGCTGGAGCGCGTCGCGGAGCGCGCGCTTCAGGGCGTTGGGCACCGGCTTGCCGAACCGGTAGAGCTGGTACGCGAGGGCGACCGCCGGCTCGTCCGCGCGGCGGACGATGCGCGGCGCGAAGCGGCGCACGAGGCCGGTCCCGCGGACGGAGGCGGTGTTGGCGGCGCGCACGAGGATGACCTGGGGCGTGGTGCGCAGGTGCTCCTCCTCGCGCAGGCGCGCGGCCTCGGCGAGCGTCGCCTCCGGGTCGGCGGCGAGCGCCTCGTCGATGGCCTTCTCGAGGAGCGCCGCCGGCGAGAGGGCGCGCCACTCGGCCGGATCCACGGCGCAGAGCGTCTCGCGCAGGCGCCTCACGTCGGCGTCGGAGAGGCGCGCGCGGGCGTCGGAGGGGCGCGCGCGGGCGTCGGAGGGGCGCGCGCGGCCGTCGGCCTTCCTCGCCGCCTTGACCGGGCGCGGGTCGGCCGGGTCGCGGTGGTAGTACATGGGCTCGCCGAAGAAGCAGGACGAGGCCGCGAGGCGGAGGCGCTTCAGCGGATCGGCGATGTCGTAGGAGCGCCCGCCCATCCAGTTCAGGTGAGAGGCGCCGTCGCGCTGGGCCCTGGGCTTGAGATGCTGAAAGAACGCCATGAGGACACCTCCTTCCTCGACGCAGGTGCGTGAGGCGCCGAGAGAGCGGGCGCAGCGCGGAGGATGGTGGTCACGGGTTGGTCGTGATGGAACGAAGGAGCCGTGACGCTCACTGCCGCGCTGCGCCCTGGTACCAGAGGCGGGATTCGAACCCGCGACCTCGTCCTCCGAAGGGAAGTAACCCCGGAGCTCACTGCCGGCGCTCATCGCGCCGGAGAACACCGCCCGGAGTTGATATCGCGCTCTACCGCTGAGCTACTCTGGCGTGGACGCCGGGGGGTATTGCAGGGCGGATGCCAACCGGCCTCGGGCGGAGGCGAGCGCGAGAAATCCGCGGTGGGGGAGGGGCGGGGCCGGGGAAGACGAGGGCGGCGGCGGGTGGGGGCTATCCTGGGGGATATGTTCGTAGATGGATGGATAAAACGGGACGATCGCCGCGGTCCGTGCGCAGGGAGAGGGGGCGTCCGGCGGCTGCTGCTGCACGTGGATGGGGGCGGCGCGAGGCGGCGCGGACCGCTGGGCATGCCGTCGCACGTGGTCCGCGGGGTCTGGAGCGTCCCGGCGGCATCCTGGCTGGGGGCGGGGGGTCGGGACCGTGACGGGCGGTCGTCACGGGCCGGTGCGGAGGTCGCGACCTGGCGCTCAGCATAATTTCAAAGGAGCGGCGAGGTCATGATCGTGGGGGCCGGTCGAAACGAGGGCGTGGTCCGGTCGTGACCATGGTGGCCGGTCGAAACGAGGGCGTGGTCCGGTCGTGACCATGGTGGCCGGTCGAAACGAGGGCGTGGTCCGGTCGTGACCATGGTGGCCGGTTGAAACGAGGGCGTGGTCCGGTCGCGACCGTGGCGGGGGCTCGTCACGGGCGAGCGCGGAGGTCGTGATCGGTGCTCAGCATAATTTTGAACGTATGGCTAGATCGGGGCCGTGGGGGCCGGTCGAAATGACGGCGTGGTCCGGTCGCGACCATGGGGGCCGGTCGAAACGAGGGCGTGGTCCGGTCGCGACCGTGGCGGGGGCTCGTCACGGGCGAGCGCGGAGGTCGTGATCGGGCGCTCTGCATCCTCGATCAGGCGCGGAGCACGCGCGACGCCGCCGCGTGCCATCGTCGGGCCTGCGGCGGGACGCGCCGCTCGCGCGGGAGGACCGGCGCTTCGTGTACAGTCTGTGCCATGCGCCCCCGGGCGCCTTCCGCGAGACCCCATGAGCACCGCGACCGTCGAGTTTGCCGGCATCGAGCTCCTCAGCCCGTGCCCCCACTGCAGCGCGCCGATGGCGGTCAACACGCTGGCCGACCGGTGCCGCTGCTCGAGCTGCCTGATGGAGTCGGCGCTGCCGCCCTCGGTGTGGGACGAGGCGCTACGCGGCGTCGAGAAGGACGTGGTGCAGTTCGCGCCCGGGTACCTGCGCCACGGCCCGGAGTGGGGCGAGGGCGGCCCGCCGCCGGGGCCGCACGTGGAGTGGCTGCGTGGCCACGACGCGCCGCCGTGCCCGCGCTGCCAGCGGCCGATGCGCCTCGCGCCGCAGGGCGGCTGCGTGTGCCCGGGCTGCGGCGCGGGGCGCGCCATCCTGCCCAGGCCGCCGTGGTTGCCGCAGGACAGCCCGGTGCTCGGGTTCGTGAGCGACGAGCCGGCCGTGGCCGAGGAGCGCCCGCGCGAGCCGGTGCACGTCGCGTGCACCCAGTGCGGCGGGCCGCTCGTGGCGGACGGGTCGAGCCGGCTCGTGCCGTGCGGCTACTGCGGGGCGCGGGTGGCGCTGCCCGATGCGGTGTGGGCTGCGCTGCACCCGCCGCGCGTCAAGCGACGGTGGTGGTTCGTCGTCCATGTCGCCTCGGATCCGCGACGGGGGCGGCCCGAGAACAAACGATTTGTCGGATTGATCATCCGGATCTTCACAGCGTGTGTGGTCCTCGCGATGCCCGTTTTCTTCACCGCCATAATCGTCGCAGCAGAGACCCAGCAGGAACCCCTGGTGGTGATAGGTGGTAGCCTCTGCGCGCTCTTCTCTATTCCATTCGGCTTCTTTTTCTGGGGGTGCTGGCGTGACGTGCGCATCTGCCGCGACGAACATGAGGTGGTCGGTAGATTGCAGGGGCCCTGGAGCGCGCGTGGCTCCAACTGTGCCGAGGTGCTGCTAACTCCGCCACACCAGCCGAACAATGTCCTGGCTCGTGTGGTCCTCCGCGATCTTAGCGAAAAGCGGTTCGTGGAGCTTGGTGGCGAGGGTGGCAGAGTGCGCGCATGGATCGCTCGCGGTAATCCCACCGCGGTTCACGTGGAGCCCATGCCCTCCGTTCTAAATACCTGATCCTGATTCGGCAACGGGTAGAACCTTGCCAGCCTGGAGAACATCAGCCCGAGGGCCCAGGACCGGCCTCCTCAAGAATCCTGAGCCCGCTCGGCCGTTGCACGAATCGTGCTCGCCTATTTAGAAGGACGTTGATCGAACTGCACTGCTCTCCCCGGCGCGCCACCCCCTCGCGACGTCCCCGGCCTAAACCGTTTTCTTCCTGAGCGTCCGGATGAGCTTCTGCAAGCCGGCCTGGAACTTCGCCTCGTCCTCGTTTGCTCCCTCGAAGTCGGCCACGACGCGATCGCGTACCGCCTGGGCGACGTCTGCGTTCGACGGCCTCCAGCCCGTGAACACGTAGTCGTCGAGTCGGATCGGGATGAGGTACGAGGCGCCCCCGTCGCGCGCCTCGCGGCTGAGGATCTCCTCGAGCTCGTTCAGAACGCCCTTGCGGTCGAGCGAGTAGCGCGAGCAGATGAGGATCATGCGGTCATGCTCGTTCACACCCTTCCGCATCATGCGGTGGAGCTTCTCCCCGGGGTCCGCATGCTCGGGGAAGAAGAACGTCGTGACCCCATTGCGGTACAGGGCCTCATTGAGCTTGCGCGCGAAGGGTTCGTCTGGAGCACCGTAGCTTATGAATGTGGATTGTAACATCTTGAATATCTCCGTCTTGAGGGAAAGTGCGCAGTCGACCGCGTACTCGACAGTGACTCCCGGCATGCCCGTTCGGATCAAGAAATCTTTGAGGTTTGGCACGCGAACAGAGCGGAGGATGGACGTGTGATCTATATAACTTGGGCCCATGTGAACGACTGGCGGGTCGGCAGTGCATAAGGGGGTGATGTCGACATTCAATAGCAATGTGCCTCGTAGGCGCGAGTGCCGAAGATCCGCTCCTTTGAGATCCGCCCCCTGGAAATTGGCGTCTTCGAGGTTCGTGCCGAGGAGGTTTGCGCCAGTCAGGTTCGCGCCAGTCAGGTTCGCGCCTTGGAGGAGCGCGATAGACAGGTTGGCAGCCTGAAAGTTCGCGCGCTCGAGGCGCGCGTGCCGCAGGTCCGCACTTTGGATGTTCGCTCCCCGAAGGTTCGCGTCCCACAGCATGACACCCAGGAGTAATGTATCCCGGAGGTTCGCCCCCTGAAGGTTCGCGCCACGGAGGGCCGCCCTGCAGAGATTCGCGCGCTGGAGGCTCGCGCCCTGGAGGTTTGCTTCCTGGAGGTTGATGTCCTCTAGCCGCTTGCCCTGGAGGTCGGCACCCTGGAGGTCCGCAAAGGGGAAAAACCTCTCACCTGCGTCGTAGCGGGCGAGCAGCTCCTCCGCGTTCGCGACCTGCGGCCCCAATGTGATGGTTCTGTGCGCTCCCACAGCTCGCCAGGAGCGTCGCACGCCCGACTCGCTGTCCACCACGGCAAAATCGCCGCCGGGCTGCGGAGCGTCGCCGATCCCGGCCGGCTTCCCGCCGTGCCGACCGGAGCGCGTGGGCGCCCTGAGCGATGGAGGGCGTGGTCCGGTCGTGACCGTGGCGGAGGCTAATCACGGGCGAGCGCGGGGGGGGGGCGCGATCGGGCGCTCTGCATCCCCGAGCACGCGCGACGCCGTCGCGTGCCGGCGTCGAGCCCTGCGGCGGGATGCTCGGATCACACGCGAAGACTGGCGCTTCGTGTACATTCTGCGCAAGGCGCCCCGGGGCGCCGAAGGCCGTGAGACCCCATGAGCACCGCGACCGTCGAGTTTGCCGGCATCGAGCTCCTCAGCCCGTGCCCCCACTGCAGCGCGCCGATGGCGGTCAACACGCTGGCCGACCGGTGCCGCTGCTCGAGCTGCCTGATGGAGTCGGCGCTGCCGCCCTCGGTCTGGGACGAGGCGCTGCGCGACGTCGAGAAGGACGTGGTGCAGTTCGCGCCCGGGTACCTCCGCCACGGCCCGGAGTGGGGCGAGGGCGGCCCGCCGCCGGGGCCGCACGTGGAGTGGCTGCGCGGCCACGACGCGCCGCCATGCCCGCGCTGCCAGCGGCCGATGCGCCTCGCGCCGCAGGGCGGCTGCGTGTGCCCGGGCTGCGGCGCGGGGCGCGCGATCTTGCCCAGGCCGCCGTGGCTGCCGCAGGATAGCCCGGTGCTCGGGTTCGTGAGCGACGAGCCGGGCGTGGCCGAGGAGCGCCCGCGCGAGCCGGTGCACGTCGCGTGCACCCAGTGCGGCGGGCCGCTCGTGGCGGACGGGTCGAGCCGGCTCGTGCCGTGCGGCTACTGCGGGGCGCGGGTGGCGTTGCCCGATGCGGTGCGGGCTGCGCTGCACCCGCCGCGCGTCAAGAGGCGGTGGTGGCTCGCGATCTACGTGGCGAACGATCCGCGGCGGGGGCCGGCCGACCCCAGCGCTTTCCATGCATCGGTTGCGCTCGGTTGTCTTCTCTCTGTGGGGCTTGGGTTCAACATATTTATCCTGGCTCTTCCGGTGCTTCGCAATCTCATTCTCGCCGCATCAGGCGTGGCCATACCCCTGATCGTCGTTATATCCATGTGGATCCGGGGGCGCTGGCGTTATCGGCGCATCTGTCGCCCTGAGAACGAAGTCGTGGGCCGTCTGGTCGGTCCTTGGCGTGTGCAGCCAGGGACCAGGGTGCGTCTGACCAAGCCGCATCAGCCGGACCTGGTGCTGGCGTATACAGTGCTGCAAACGAGCGCAGAGCGGTTCGCCGAGCTCGGGGGTGATGGCGGAACGGTTCGCGCATGGCTGATGCCTGGACGTGCGGAACAATCGCATGTCGAGCCGACACCTTCTGCACTGGAATAGGTGCCTCGCTCTGTTTGGCTCACTGCCACAGGTGTGCGGCTCGGCTGGCGTACAGATGCCGGTTCACGCGATCGAGAAGATGCCAGCCATGGTCGTCCAAACCGCGTTCTTGCCGATCTTGGTACCGATGGTCTTCATGTTGACGGAGTTGTTCTGCATCTTGAAGGCAGCGAAGTCGACCTTGAATCCGGTAACGTCCAGTTTTTGATAGCCGATATTGACGCTCCGGTCGAAGGCCTTTGTCTCGGAGATTACGGCTTTCGTCTCCACTCCTATAACCGCCGACTTGTACCAGGTCCTGTCGTTCCAGCTCGCGATCAGCGTGTCCACGAAGCCTTTCGTCTCCTTGTGGCTCCCCGCGTTGGTGACCCTGAACTCCGGCGCGTCGATCACGAAGCTCGGCGCCTTGATGGTGCCGCTCCCGTCGAGCGTCCACGTGATCCCCTTCGTCTGCCAGTCGAGCGCGCCCACCTTCCACGTGACGCCCCCGCCCTCCAGCTTCATCGACCCGAACTTCTCCTCGTGGAGCCCCTCGACCGTCGTCTCCAGGCTCTTGAAGTCCTCGACCACGGCGCCGGCCTTCGTGCGCTTCTTGCCGGCCATCTCGGTGTCCTGGCTGGCGTAGCGCTCGGTCACGTCCTTCGCGGTCGTCTCCTGCGGCCCGTCGATGTTCGTCGTCAGCGACGTGTCGTAGCGCTCCTCGACCGCGCCCTCCACATGGTCGCCCCGCGCGCCCGCGACGTGGACCTCCTGGTCGCCGCCCACGTCCACCGTCTGGGTCGCGCCGACCGTCACGAGGTTGTCGCGGTGGGCGTGCAGCTCGAGCAGCTCCTCGCCCTTCTTGTCCTCCATCATGATCTGGTTGAACCCCTCGCCGCCCGGCGAGGTCTTGCTCTTCCAGATCGAGCGCGTCTTCTCCGCCGGCAGCTTGAGCGGCGCCACGCTCCAGGCGTTGTGCAGGCGCCCGACCACGATCGGCTCGTCCGGATCGCCGTCGAGGTAGGCGATGATCACCTCCTCGTTCACGCGCGGCAGCATCACCATCGACGTCTCGATGGACGACGTGACCACGATGAACGACACCGCCGGGGCCGCCGCGTTCATGCCGGACCCCACCGGCGGCACGAACGGTACCCGCGGCGCGCCGTCGTCGGGAAGGAGCGGTGAGGTCGTGACGGCGGCCGGTCAGAAATGAGAGCGTGTGAGGTCGGGAGGTGGATCGGGGCTGCGGGACGAGGGCGTGGCCGAGTCGGGACCCTGGCGGCCGGTTGGAAACGAGGGCATGGCCAGCTCGCGACCCTGGCGGCGGCGGTAGGAGCGTTCCCGCGATCGTGCGCGCGGTAGCTCTCGTCCCGAGGGCCTTCGAGGCCGACGAGGAGGCCTCCTCGGCTACGCGCGACGCCGTCGCGTGCCGGTGTCGAGCCCTGCGGCGGCATGCTCCGATCACACGCGAAGACCTGCGCTTCGTGTACATTCTGCGCAGCGCGCCCCGGGGCGCCGAAGGCCGTGAGACCCCATGAGCACCGCGACCGTCGAGTTTGCCGGCATCGAGCTCCTCAGCCCGTGCCCCCACTGCAGCGTACCCATGGCGGTCAACACGCTGGCCGACCGGTGCCGCTGCTCGAGCTGCCTGATGGAGTCGGCGCTGCCGCCCTCGGTGTGGGACGAGGCGCTGCGCGACGTCGAGAAGGACGTGGTGCAGTTCGCGCCCGGGTACCTGCGCCACGGCCCGGAGTGGGGCGAGGGCGGCCCGCCGCCGGGGCCGCACGTGGAGTGGCTGCGCGGCCACGATGCGCCGCCGTGCCCGCGCTGCCAGCGGCCGATGCGCCTCGCGCCGCAGGGCGGCTGCGTGTGCCCGGGCTGCGGCGCGGGGCGCGCGATCTTGCCCAGGCCGCCGTGGCTGCCGCAGGACAGCCCGGTGCTCGGGTTCGTGAGCGACGAGCCGGCCGTGGCCGAGGAGCGCCCGCGCGAGCCGGTGCACGTCGCGTGCACCCAGTGCGGCGGGCCGCTCGTGGCGGACGGGTCGAGCCGGCTCGTGCCGTGCGGCTACTGCGGGGCGCGGGTGGCGTTGCCCGATGCGGTGTGGGCTGCGCTGCACCCGCCGCGCGTCAAGAGGCGGTGGTGGCTGGCGATCTATGTGGCGAACGATCCGCGACGGGGGCCGGCCGATACGAA
Organism: Sorangium sp. So ce1036; assembly: GCF_051369805.1. NCBI lineage: Bacteria > Pseudomonadati > Myxococcota > Polyangiales > Polyangiaceae > Sorangium > Sorangium sp. So ce1036. The sequence continues at coordinate 6,793,061 of NZ_JBBMOX010000001.1, read as the reverse complement.
GAACTTTACCAGGCTAGCCGAGCGGGCCTTGGAGGTGGCGATGATCCTCGCTCTCCTCGTCCCCATAGCCGGTATCATCTTTGCGTATGAGAAGCACTTAGACCCCGCGCGGGTGGTTGTTGGTAGCTTGCTCTGCATCTTCAGTGTTCCATCGGCCATGTGGCTTCACGGGCGATGGCTCCACAGCCGTATTTGTCGCCCGGAGCACGAAGTGGTCGGTCGGATAGCTGGCGACATGGGCGACCCGTCCGGCGTCGAGGTGCTTCTTACGCCGCCGGGTCAGCCTGCGGTGATATTGACGCGCCTGGTTCTTAAATCCTCCAATGAGCGCAGGAAGCGGTTGGCGGAGCTCGGGGGCAAAAATGGCAAGATACGTGCTTGGGCGATCCCGGAAAAACCGAAGAGGGTGCACGTCGAGCTCGTGCCCTCAGTGCTGGAGTGACGCCGCCGGACATGTCGTGTCGACCTGCTCGTGACTGGAAGTGGTTGGCATTGCAGGGAAGCCTGCCGAGGTTTGCCATGTGACGGGCTCCCGTGTGGCTTCTGTCGCAACCAGGAATCTTCTGGCGAGTGGCACGGTATGCCCGATGCGATCACACGATCGTGACGATGCCGGCGATTAAGGTGCTCAAACCGGTCTGCCTGATGCTGCTCATGCTCTTGCCGAGCTCGGTTGGCGTATTCTGCATCCTATAGGCGGCTCTGTCGATCTTCAGGACGCACATGTCGTTTTTGACCATGCCGACGTTGGTGCTGAAGCCGTAGAATTTGCTCTCCAATATGACGAACTTCTTTTCGGCGCTGATGACCGATGCCTTGCGTGTCGTCCTCTCATCCCAGGCGGCTTGCAACGTCTCCACTATGCCTTTCGTCTCCTTGTGACTCCCCGCGTTGGTGACCCTGAACTCCGGCGCGTCGATCACGAAGCTCGGCGCCTTGATGGTGCCGCTCCCGTCGAGCGTCCACGTGATCCCCTTCGTCTGCCAGTCGAGCGCGCCCACCTTCCACGTGACGCCCCCGCCCTCCAGCTTCATCGACCCGAACTTCTCCTCGTGGAGCCCCTCGACCGTCGTCTCCAGGCTCTTGAAGTCCTCGACCACGGCGCCGGCCTTCGTGCGCTTCTTGCCGGCCATCTCGGTGTCCTGGCTGGCGTAGCGCTCGGTCACGTCCTTCGCGGTCGTCTCCTGCGGCCCGTCGATGTTCGTCGTCAGCGACGTGTCGTAGCGCTCCTCGACCGCGCCCTCGACGTGGTCGCCCCGCGCGCCCGCGACGTGGACCTCCTGGGCGCCGCCCACGTCCACCGTCTGGGTCGCGCCGACCGTCACGAGGTTGTCGCGGTGGGCGTGCAGCTCGAGCAGCTCCTCGCCCTTCTTGTCCTCCATCATGATCTGGTTGAACCCCTCGCCGCCCGGCGAGGTCTTGCTCTTCCAGATCGAGCGCGTCTTCTCCGCCGGCAGCTTGAGCGGCGCCACGCTCCAGGCGTTGTGCAGGCGCCCGACCACGATCGGCTCGTCCGGATCGCCGTCGAGGTAGGCGATGATCACCTCCTCGTTCACGCGCGGCAGCATCACCATGCCGTAGTCGAGCCCGGCCCAGCCCTGCGAGACGCGGACGAACCGCGTCGGGTTGCCCTCGTGCAGATCGCGGCGATCCCACCGGAACTCGACCTTGACGCGGCCGTGCTCGTCGACGTCGATCTCGTCCACGCCCGCCTGGTTGCCGACCACGAACGCGGTGTGCGTGCCGTGGATGCGCGGCTTGGGCCGGCGCGCCGGCCGCCATGGATCGCCCGCAGGCACGCAGTCGAGGACGTGCCGCCGCACCGGGTGGCCGTCCGCCCCCTCCGTGACCGTGCAGCGCGACCGCACCACGAGGAGCTGGCCGTTCACGTCGGCCCGCGGGTGACCCTCCACCGTGAAACGACCGCCCGCGCCGAGCGCGAAGCTCGTGTGGCACGTGAGGACGCGCCGCTCCGAGCGGGCCTCCTCCAGGTACCGCCGGGCGAGCGCCTCGCCCCGCTTCTCGGTGGCCGCCGCGAACCGGTTCGTCAGGAACTCGTAGCGCTCCAGCGTCGCCTCGCGGACGAACGTCGCCTGCGACGCCTCGGCCCGCTGCTCGAGGACGTAGTCCGGCTTCTTGAAGTCGTAGTCCCGCACCGTGACCATCGACGTCTCGATGGACGACGTGACCGCGATGAACGAGACCGCCGGGGCCGCCGCGTTCATGCCGGACCCCACCGGCGGCACGAAGCGCACCCGCGGCGCGCCGTCGTCCGTGAAGGCCGTGTCCTCGAGGAGGACCCAGTCGCTGCTCCCGGACCCGTGATCGAAGTGGGCGATGAGGCCCTCCTCCGAGAGCGCGCGGAACATGAAGTCGCAGTCGGTCTCCCCGTACTGGACGCGGTACTCGGGCGCCGGCCGGTCGGGCGAGGTGACCAGCGAGACCGGCGCCGGGATCCGGCCGCCGTACACGCCCACCACGACCTTGCACACGGCGTCCGCCGTGAGGTGCTGGAAGATGCGGTTGTCGACACACCGCGTGGCGAGCCAGAGGGGCGGCACGACCGCCAGCTCGTACCGCGACACGCCGGTCGGCTCCGCCGAGAGCTGCCGCACGCGCCGCACGATGCCGCGCACCCGCCGGAGGAACGGCTCCGCGCCGAGATCGACGACGATCTCCTCGCCCACCACGCTCGAGAGATCGACCTCCGGATCGGGGCTCGTCACCTCGAGCGTCAGCTCGAAGAGCTCGTTGAGCGCGTCCCGGTAATCGAGCTGATGGACCTCGAAGCCGGTGACTCCGGAGGTGGGGAACGTCAGGCTCACGTCGATGGCCATGTCGCGTCTCCTCGGGGGGGCGCCGCGGGCGCGGCGCTCATCGCGGGTCGTGCGGGCTCTTCCCGTCGGGAGAAGAGCGGGAGCGGTGCTGCCAGTAAAGCTCACGCCACCGCCGGTGCGCCGCAGGGTCGCGCGCCAGGCGGTCGCGCCAGAAGCCGTCCACCGCGAGGCGCGCCTCGGGGCGGCCCAGCCCGTACCGCGCAAAGAGAGCCTCCGCGTCGCCGGGAGAGGCGGCGAGATCGGCGCACAGCGACGCGTACTGCTCCAGCGAGAGCGCCGGGGCCGGCGCGGCGCTCGAGGGAGCGTCCGGCGCAGCGCTCGAGGGCGCGTCCGGCGCAGCGCGCGCGGCGGACGCGAACGGCAAGGCCGGCGCCGCCGGGGCTCCGGAGATCGGATGGGTGCCGGTCAGGCTGGTGAAGCCGCGCATGCCCTCCGGAACAAGGGCGCTGTCCGCGACCGGCCCCGCGAGCGGAGGCGCGGGGGGGCCGAAGGGCAACACAGGGGCTCGCGCCGCGGCGTCGGAGGTCGGCTGGGTGCCGCGGAGGTCCGTGAACCCACGCATCCCCGGCGGAACCAGCGACGCGGGGTCGTCCACCGGCCGGGGCGGCCCGCCGGCCGAGGCCGGCGCGGCGAGCCTGGAGGTGGCCGGCGAGGCGAGCCCGGAGGCGGCCGGCGCGGCGAGCCCGGAGGCGGCCGGCGCGGCGAGCCCGGAGGCGGCCGGCGAGGCGCGCCCGGAGGCGGCCGGCGCGGCGAGCCCGGAGGCGGCCGGCGAGGCGAGCCCGGAGGCGGCCGGCGCAGCACGGAGATAGCTCGGCACCTCCGGCGGGCGGCTCGGGGCAGGCTCGCCGGGGGGCCGCGGCGCGGGCTCGTCCTCCAGCCCGGGCAGCGCAGTGGCCCCCTGGGTCGATGGGGGAGGCCGGAGGCGCAGCGCGTTGGGCGATGGGAGCATCAGCAAGCGCTTGAGCTGTTTCGTGATCATCGCTGCTGTCGTCGGACGCGCCGGGGCTCCCAATCTCTCCGGGCCGGCGACATCCGTCAATGCCCGACGATGCGCGCCGGCGAAATCCCCCTCCCTGCGCTCGCGCGCGTCATGTAGAGAGAGCTCCGGCCGGGATCGCCTGTCTCCGGCGCCCGCCGCGCCCTCGGCGGCGTGGCCCGCCGGGCGATCATGGCCCCTGTCGACAGGCCCTGAGCGCGCCCGTGCGCAGTGGAGTTGTCCTCATGTCCGATGCCCACATCTATCAGCGTGATATCGAGGCGTTCGGCCGCTTCACCGTGTCGCGGATCCAGGAGCTCGTCCTGCCGATCGACGCGGACTTCAGGCAGGCCCTGCGCGCCATGGCGGCGCGCCTCGACGCCGCGACCGAGGCCGTGCTCGAGGAGGCGCGCAAGGCCGCCGCCGCCCGGGCCACGCCCCCCGCGTCCGGCCGCGCGCGGCGCGGGAAGGCCGATCCGATCGCGGCGGGCCGCGACGTGATGCGCCGCCTCGTCCAGCAGGCCGGAGCGCGGCCCGGCGGCGCCGCGCTGACCCGCGACCTCCTCCGGCAAGAGAGCCTCGCCACGGTGCTCCGCCGCCGCCCCGCGGAGCTCGCCGCGACCATGACGCACGCCCTCGACGTGATCGAGCTGCGCGGGCGCCGGCTGCCGGACCGCGAGGCCTGGGCGGCCGAGATCAGGCGCTCGCGGGACGCCATCGCGCCGCTCGCGAGGAGCGTGCGCGCGCGCCGCCTCGAGCGCCGCACCCCGACCCCCGAGATGCAGGCCGCGCGCGCCGCGTGGCTCGAGGTCTACGGCGCCGCGAAGCTCCTCGTCCGGTGCGTGCTCCGGCTCCACGGCGAGCTGTCCTTGATGCCGCAGATCTTCGACGACCTCGCGGACGAGGTCCGCGCCCCGACGGACCCCGCCGCGCCCACCCCGCCGTCATCGACGCCGCAGGCCGCTGGACGGCGGGATCGTCGCGGGGCGCGGGGAGGGGCGATGTCCGCGAGAGGGTAATTCAAGGAGGCGGTAGGCCCGAGGCGGGGCAGATCGGGATACCCCCCCGGGAGCTCACTTCCCGCCGAGGTGCGTCCGGAAGAAGCGCACGATGTGCCCGTACTGGAGCACCTGGTTGTCGCGCTTCTGCGCCCCATGCCCCTCGTCGGCGAACAGGATGAGCTCCGACGGGATCTTCTTCGCCTCCAGCGCCTTTTGGATCTGCACCGACTCGCCGGCAGGGACGCGCGGATCCGTCACCCCCTGCACGATCAAGAGCGGTGACTTCACCCGATCGAGGTACGTGATCGGCGAGAGCTTCATCAGCGCGTCGTGGTCCTTCTCGGGATCGCCGTACTCGGAGATCCGGAGGATGCGCCGGTAGGGCGCCGTGTTCTTCAGGAACGTGACCAGGTTGCTCATCCCCACGACCGCGGCGCCCGCGTCGTAGGCCCCGGCGAACATCGTCATGCCCACCAGCGCGGAATAGCCGCCGTAGCTGCCGCCGAAGATGCCGACCCGGGGCGGCCGGCCCTCGTGGCCGAAATGCGCCCTGACGAACTTCGCGGCGTCCTCGATGTCCGTGATGACGTCGAGCCGCTTCGCGCCGTCGTCGGCGTGCAGCCACGTCTTGCCGTAACCGTCGCTCCCCCGCACGTTCGGCTCGACGAACACGAAGCCGGCGTCCACGAAGATCTGCGCCCGCGCGCCGAAGCCGGCCGTCGTCTGGCTCTCCGGGCCGCCGTGGAAATGGACGATCACCGGGCACGGCTGGTCGCAGCGCGCGGGGCGCCGCACGAACATCGGGATCTGCGTCCCGTCCCGCGCCGGGTACGACTCGAGCGTGGCCGCCGCGAACGCGTCCGCGTCGACCTCGGGCATGCTCGGGGTGAGCCACTGCGTGAGCTTGCCCGTGGTCCAGTCGAGGACATGGCTCGTCGCCGGCGATCTCGAGGTCTCCACGAGCAGCGTCGTGTACCGGCCGTCCCTCGTCGTCGCGACCGGCACGACGTGATCGGCCGCGGGGAGCGCGGGCAGCTTGAGCTCGCGGTGCGTCCTCGCGTCCAGCGCCCGGAGCCGCGTGTAGCCGCGCTCGTTCACCGTGTAGAGGATCCGCCGCTTCGCGCGGTCGATGGAGAACCCGCTGACGTCGAACGGGATCTCCGGCGTGATCGGCGAGAGCTTCCCCTCCTTCCAGCGGTACAGCCGGCGATGCTCCCCGAGGCGCGGCGTGAGGACGAGGATCTCGCCGGGCGCCGCGCCGTACGCGGCCTCGTAGTCCTCGCGCTCGCCCAGCCCGAACAGCGACGTCAGCGTCCCGGCCGCCAGATCCGGCGTCGCGGCGCCCTTCGGGCCCGGCGCCCACTCGAAGAACTCGCTCATGTTCGAGCCCACGTCCCTCGCGAGCAGCAGGCGGCCGTCGGACGTGGCGTCCACGGCGCGCCAGATGCCCTCGCGATCGAACACGAGCTCACGCCGCTTCGACGCGATGTCATACCGGTAGATGGCATACGCGTCCTTCCGGAGGTCGTTGGCTCGATAATAGATGTATCGCCCGTCGTCGGAGACGAGCTGAAGCTGCGTCTGCACGCCGGGCTCGTGCTGGATGGCGAGCAGCGGGCCGCCCTTCACGTCCTGGAGGTAAAGCCCGGGGTTCTCCTCGCCCTTGCGATCGCGCGAGAGCACGAGGTGCGCGCCGCCCGGCGTGATGTCCCGGACCACCGTCGCGTCCTCGCCGCCCGTCAGCTGCACCGGGAAGCGCTGAGGCCCGTCGAGCCGGAAGACCTGCCTCGTCCCCGTGATCGTCCAGGTGAAGAAGAGCGATTTGCCGTCCGGCCCGAGGACGCCGCCCCCGGGCGCGCGCACGTCGAGCATCGCCTGGATCCGGCGCGACACGTCGTCCGGGAGCGGGGGCGGCGCGTAGCGGGCCAGGATCTCGGGGGACACGCTCGCCGCGCCGTGCCCCTCGTAGCCCGCCGGAGAGGGCGTCTCGACCAACGGTGCGGCCGGCGTCGCCCGCGGCGCCTCGGCAGGTGCGGTCGCCGGCGGCCGCGCGGGCGCGCCGTTCGCGGGGACGGCCGGCGCGGGCGCGCACGCGGCAGACAGGGGAAGGAGGAGGAGCGGCAGCGCGCTGTCGCGGCGCCGCCGCCGCTGCGGGAGGGACGACATGCGGCGCATTTCGCCCGCGATGCCGGGCCACGGCAAGGTTGAAAGGCCGCCCGGCGAAGCGGGAGGCGCGCGCCGGCGAAGGGGGGGAGGCGCGCGCCGGCGAAGAGGGGAGGAGCACGCCGGCGAGGAGGGGCTGGCCGGCTCAGTCAGGCTCGCCGGGGAGCTTCAGGCGGCCGAGGATCGCCTCCGCCGCCGCGAGCTGCGCCGCGACCTGCCGCAGCGCCTCGGCCTCCTCGCCCTGGAGCGAGATGTTCGGGACGAGCGCGTTCAGCGCCCGGCGGTTGTATGCCAGCCCCACCGGCGAGCCCTTCTCCAGGTTCATCGCCATCGATCCGGCCAGCAACGTCAGCGCCTCCCGGTGCTGCCCCTTCGCGGACAGCACCTCCGCGAGCGCCGCCGTCGAGCGCGCCAGGCCGATGAGATCGCCGTGCGCCTGCTCCGCCTCGATCGCCGCGGTGAGGCGCTGCGTCGCACGATCGAGGCGCCCCTTGCGCAGCTCCAGCCGGCCGAGGGTCTCCCACACCCGGGCGAGCTCCCGGGCGTCGCCGATCTGCCTGTAGGTGCGCTCCGCGGCGAGCGCGTGGTCGATGCCCATCGAGAGCGCGTCGGACTCGCGCCCGGGCCGGGCAGGGACATGGAGCGGGATCCGCGCGAACAGGTGATCGGTCTCCGCGAGCTCGACGCGCGCGGCCGGATCGACCCGGGCCCGCTCCTCGAAGACCCGGCGCGACTCGGTCAGGAGGTGCGTCGCCCGCACGGGATCGCCCATGCGCACGTAGACCGCGGCCTGGTCGTTGAGCAGCCGGGCGGCGCCGAGCGCGTCCCCCGCGTCGAGCAGCAGGCGGCTCGCCGCCGTGAGCTCCGCGAGCGCGCGCTCCAGCGAGCGCAGGTCGCCCACGTCGTAGCAGACGCTCGCGAGGAGGGCGGCGAGCTCGGCGTGCAGCTCCGGCGGGTCGCCCGGCGCGAGGAGCGCCCGCGCGGCGTCGAGCACCTCGAGCGCGCCCGCCAGCGTGAAGGCCGGGTCCGGCCCGGCCGCCATCCACTGCACCCGGCCGATGCCCGCGAGCGCGCCGATGCGGAGCCGCCGGCGCTCCGGCGTGGCCGGGAGGCCGTCGAGCAGCGAGAGCGCCTTCTGCCCGTAGCTCAGCGCCTGGGCGTACGCGCCCGCGGCCGCCGCCTCCGTCGCGGCAGCGCGGTACCGCCGCGCCGCCGCCTCGATCTCGCCGGCCTCGGTCAGGTGAGCCGCCGCCCGCGCCTCGTGGCCCCGGCGGCCCGCGCCGTGCGGCGCCGCGCTCGCGGCCCCCGTCGCGCCGTCGCGGCCCTGCGCCGGCGGGGCCGGGTGCAGGGACACCTCGAGCGGCGCGGCGGCGCGCAGCGACTCGGCCGCGGCGCGCGCGGGATCGACGAGGCGCGCCGCGGCCGCGGCGTCGGTCACCGGGGGCCACGACACGGAAGGGCGCGCCGCGGCGGGAGCCCGCTCGGACAGCGTGGCCGGGACGCGCAGCGAGCCCGCCAGCGCCGAGCGGCTCGGCGCCGCGCCCGGCTCGTCGGGCGCGGGGCCGGCGCCGGACGGGGCGAGGTCGCGCGGCACCCGGACCGGCCCCGGGATGGGCGCGTCCAGCGAGTCGGGCGGGGCGTCGAGCACGAGGGACTCGGGCGGCTCCGAGGGGGGGCCGCCGTCGCCGCCCCGGAGGAACAGGTCGGCGTAGGGCCACGGCAGGCCCCCGGGCGCGGCAGGCGCCATCGGCGTGGACCTGTCCTGAGGCCGCTCGGGGGCAGCGACCCGCGACGTCGCGAAGCGCGGGGCGCCCGGGGGCGCGCCGGTCGGATGGCCCGCGGCCGGCGGCGGCCTCAGCGTGTCGGTCGCCTGCGGCGCCGCGCGCGGCGCCGGGAGCCCGGGCTCGCCGTCCGCCTCGTCCCGGCCGTCGCCGGGGCCCTGCGCCGCCGCGCTGCTGGCCGGATGGCTCGCCCCGGCGGCGGCGAGGGCGCCGGGCGGCGCGGCCGCGGGCGGAGAGGGCTGCGCGGTGGTCGCGCGCGGCGCGCCGATCGTGGACGCCGGCGCCGGCAACGACGACGGGGGGGGCGGCACGGGCGGCGCCGTCCCGGCCCGCACCGGCGCGGCCGCGGGCCGCGCCTCGGGCTGCTCCTCGCAGAGGAGCGCCGCGAGCCGCCGGTGCCACACGCGCGCGAGCGACGGGAGGATCGACCTCCGGAGCGCCTCGACGGTCTCCTGCGGCAGATGGAAGCGCCCCTCGCCGCGGTCCTCGACGGGGACGCCCGCGTCCGCGGCGCGCTGCAGCGCCTCGAGCACGTCGACCGCGTCGATGCGGAGGAGCGCCGCGACGAGCTCGCCCTCGAAGCCCGAGCCGACGATCGCGCCGGCCCGGAGCACCCGGAGCACGTCGCCGGGGAGATCGCGCAGCGAGACCTGCGGCGGCGGGGGCGCGACCGCACAGGTCGGCGCGCTCGCGCCGTCGGGCGGCCGGATGACGGCGTCCGGGCCGAGGGCCGCGCGCACCGCGGCGAGCAGCTCGCCCGCGGGGCCGGTGGGCGCGTGCAGGCGAAAGGAGAGGACGAGCGCGACCTCCAGCGCGTCGGCGCGCGACACCACCCGCCGCAGCACGTCGAGCGTGGCGGGATCGGCGCGCTCCACGGCGTCGAAGACGATCGCCCACCGGCGATCCGTCTGCCGCGCGAGGCGGTTCAGGGCGTCGATGAGCTCGGCGTCGGCCATCCGCTCGTGGACGTCGCCGAGCAGCCGTCGCCTGAGCCCCGAGACGACGCGGGTCCGCGCCTGATCGAGCAGCGGCGGCGCCCCGCCGACGAGCCGCTCGATCTTGCCCCGCACCTCGTGGAGCGGCCCCAGCGTCGCCTCGGGCACGTCGCAGCGCACGCGCAGCACGCGCAGCCCGAGCTGGGGCGGGGGCTCCCCGGGGACGATGTCCAGGAGGGCGGTGTGCCGGCCCTCGGAAATGCGCTGCCAAAGCTGTTCCACGGTCCACTCCCTCGACGCGGCGCGCCCGGAGGCTCTGCGGGGGCGCGCCTGCTCCTTCTTAAACGTTTCCCGCGCCGGACGTCACGGGAACGACGGCGGTTTCTCGCGGGGAGCCTGCTCTCCGCGCCGGACCAGCGCGGCCGCGTCCGCCGCCGCGCGCCGCGATCACCTTCGCCGCGAGAACCGGTAGATGACGCCGTCCTGCGAGACGAGGTAGAGCTCGCCGCGCGCGTCCTCTCCGAAGGAGGTGGGGCGAGAGAGGTCGCCGTCGGGATCGAGGATCGGCTTCCAGTCGGTCGGCTCGGTGGCGCGCCCGTCCTGCCAGCGGAAGCTGCGGAGGAGCGCGGTGCAGTAGTCGGCGTAGAAGTAGAGCCCGTCGAGCTCTGGCAGCTCCGCGCCCCGGTAGACGAAGCCGCCCGTGATCGAGCAGCCGTGGGCGTGGGGGTACTCGATGACCGGCGGCGTCAGCCCCTCGAGGCCGCAGGGGACGTCGTGGAGGCAGTGGCCGTCCCCCTCCACGACGTTCCACCCGAGGTTGTGGCCCGCGAGCCTGTCGACCGGCACGACGTGGACCTCCTCGTAGCGGTCCTGGCCGACGTCGGCGATGTACAGGTCGCCGGTCCTGCGGTCAAAGCTGTAGCGCCACGGGTTCCTGAGCCCGATCTGCACGACGTCCGGCGCGGGCCGCTCAGGCCCCTGTCCGCTCACGTCGAGCGCGAGCATCTTGCCGAGCAGCGATCGCCGGTCCTGCCCGTGCCCGTGGGGGTCGTCGCGCTTGCCGCCGTCGCCGGTGCCCACGTAGAGCCTGCCGTCCGGCCCGAAGGCGAGGTGGCCGCCGTTGTGGTTGTCGTACGGCTGGGCGATGTGGAGCAGCTCGCGCGCCGTCGCCGGATCCGCGCGATCGGGGGCGCCCGCCGCGACGCGGTACTCGACGACGCGGGTGTCGCCTTCGCGGTCGGTGTAGTTGACGAAGAAGCGCCCATTTTCGGCGTAGCGCGGGTGGAACGCGAGCCCGAGGAGGCCCTGCTCCTCGCCGGTCGAGACGAGCGCGGACAGGTCGAGGAACGGCGGGTCCACGGCGCGACCGCCCGCGAGGACGCGGACGCGCCCCCGCTTCTCGACGACGAAGAGGCGCTCCGACGCGTCACCGGGCGCGAACGCGAGCGCGACCGGCTCGTCGAGCCCGCGGGCGAACACCGAGAGCGTCACGCCGCGGGCGACCTCCTTGCGCGGCGGCGGCGGCGACGATGGGCCGCACGTGCACCCGGGGGAGAGCGCGGCCGCCGCCACGGCGAGCCCCGCGAGCGCGCGCCAGAGGCCCCGGAGCCCAGGGCGCGCAGCCGGCTCCGCGTGTTCCGGGCCCGTTCCGTCTCGCGCAGCGCTCCCGTGATTCACCGGTCCCCCTCGGCCCATTCTACAAGGGCTCCCCGCGTCCGGTACAGGCGCCGCAGCGCGGCGGCCTCCCGCGCAGGCGACGGGCCCGGATCGGCGCTCTCGGCGCGGTCGCGCCAGCTAGTAGCGCGCGCGCTCGAGCTCGCCGGTCGAGCGTCGCTTCATGAACGCGACCGGCGAGAGCCCTGCGATCTCGCGGAACTCCCGGACCAGGTGCGGCTGATCGCAGTACCCGCTCGCGAGGGCGACCTCCGACCACGAGCCGCGGGCGACCTGCGCGTTCGAGACGACGCGCTGGAAGCGGGCGATGCGCGCGTACTGCTTCGGCGAGACGCCGACGGTCGCCGCGAAGGCGCGTCGCAGGTTCCGCGGGCTGACGTGGAGCGCGCTCGCCGCCTCTTCCACGGTGATCCCGCCGAGCGAGAGCTTCCGGACCGCGGCGCGCGCGACGGCCGCCGACGCGGGCTCGAACACGTCGGGGCCGAGCAGGCGGTCCTCGAGGGCGCGCTCGATCGCGTCCAGGCGAGCTCGCATGGGGTCCAGCGTGACGCCGGGGCCGATCGCCGCCAGCTGCTCGAGCAGGGCGTCGGCGCGTCGGCCCCAGAGATCGCGCGCCGGGACGATGCGATGGGCGAGCTCGTCCATCGGCACGCCGAAGAAGGGGTACGCGCCGCCGGGCCGAAAGACCACCTGCACCGCGAGCAGGAAGCGCGGCGCGCGCTTGTACACGGCCCGCGTCTTGGGCCCGAGGACGACGAGATCGGCGCGGTCCGCGTCGAGGAGGCGAAAGACCAGCGACGTCGTGCCGTCGGGCAGCAGGTCGATGCTCGTGATCGGCGGCGTGGTGGCGCGGACGGCGACGACGAAATTGCGGAGCGCACGCGACGCCGGCGCGCCGACCTCCGGGGGCGGGGCGCGCCGCGCGATGGTCTGTTCGATCGAGCCCGGCACGACTCCATCGTGCGCTCGCCCTGGGCCGCCATCAACCCACCCGGCCCCGTCCCGGCCGTTTCCTCCAAGACTTCACGCCGGCGCGGGCGCACGCTGCGGTCCAGCGAGGGCGCTTCAGCCCGAACCCCAAGGAGGACCACGATGAACCTCGACCACTACGTCACGCTCGGCCGCTCCGGGCTGCGCGTCAGCCCCCTGTGCCTCGGCGCCATGACCTTCGGCGATGAGCACGGCTTCGGATCCAGCGTCAAGGAGTCCGAGGCGATCCTCGATCGCTTCCTCTCGCGCGGCGGCAACTTCATCGACACCGCCAACGCCTACACCAAGGGCCACTCCGAGAAGATCATCGGCGACCACCTCGGCCGCCACCCGAGCAAGCGCGACCGGGCCGTGATCGCCACCAAGTTCACCGCCAACCTCTACCCCGGCGACCCCAACGGCGGCGGCGCCGGGAGGAAGGCCATCCTCGCGCAGTGCGAGCAGTCGTTGCGCCGCCTGCAGACCGACTACATCGACCTCTACTGGATGCACGCCTGGGACAAGAACACGCCCATCGAGGAGACCGTGCGGGCCCTCGACGATCTGGTGACGGCCGGCAAGGTCCGCTACGTCGGCGCCTCCGACACGCCGGCGTGGAAGGTGGCGCAGGCGCACGTCCTGGCGGGCCTCCGCGGGTGGGCGCAGTTCATCGCGCTGCAGATCGAGCACTCGCTCCTCGAGCGCACGGTGGAGGGCGAGCTCATCCCCATGGCGCGCGAGCTGGGCCTCGGCGTCACGCCCTGGTCGCCCCTCAAGAGCGGCGTGCTCTCCGGCAAGTACACGCGGGAGAACGCCGGCAAGCACGAGCCCGCGCGCGGCCCGTTCGTGCTGTCCGCGCTCACCGACGAGGCGTACGCCATCGTCGACAAGCTCGTCGAGATCGCCAGGGAGCTCGACTCCACGCCGGCGCGCGTGGCGCTCGCCTGGGTGGTGGCCCGGCCGGGCGTCACCTCCACCATCATCGGCGCGCGCACGCTGGCGCAGCTCGACGACAACCTCGCCTGCCTGGAGGTCGAGCTCGCGCCCGAGCAGGTGGCCGCGCTCGACGCGCTCTCGGAGCCGGCGCTCGACTTCCCCGCCGGCTTCCTGCGCGTGGCCGGCGCGTTCATGAACGGCGGCACGACGATCAACGGCGAGAGCGCGCCGGCGTGGCCGATGGCGCCGAAGAGCGACAGCGAGCGGTACTGAGCACGTGCCGAGCACCGGCGGGCCGCTCGTACGCGTCTCCCCGCCACGGATCTCTCGTTCAGCCCCGAGCACCTCCGCTCCCGCGAAGAGGTGCGGGCTTCCTCCGCACTGCGTTGCCCCCGGCCTGCGAGAAGGCCGCCGTCGACGGCCACTCCACGCACGACGAGATCATGGCATCGCGCTCGCCAGCACCACGAGCAAGGCCACCGCATCGGCGTCGGAATACGCAGGCACCGGACGCGCGGCCCGGAGCGCCGGGCGGGCGGCGGCTGGCGACGAGCTGTATCCTGGCCTTGCACGTCGGGTTCATCGCCTTGTGGGGCGTATGCGGCCCCGCTCCCGAGATACGCCGTCGCCGCCTTCGAGCATCATCTCGGCTGCGGCGACCTCGCGCGAGGCTTGTTGCGTTGCGACCGCGAAGGCTGCAGCCACGACGTGCTCGTCGCCCTCCCGTCCTAGCACCAATTGCGCGTGAGCGCCGCTTTCAGTGGCTCGGACCCCACGAAGCACCTACGGACCGACGTAGCGGTAGACGCGGAGCCAGTCGTACTCGGCGCGCGAGGGGGCGGTGCTGCTGTCGACGGGACCTGCCCAACTTGGCGACCCAGAGGCCCAGATGGTCAAGAGGATGTTCTGAGGGAGGACCATGCGTGCCATTTCTTCGGTGGCAGTGTGCATGAGCGCTCCGTCGACGTAGAAGCGCGCCTCTCCGGGCACCCATTCGATGGCATAGGTGTGAAATCCCGCTGCGGGGTTGAAGTCCAACGTGACGAGCTCGGGGAACTGGAGGTGGCCGGTGGCTGGATCGGCCGGCGGGATGTTCACCATATGGTTAAACTGAATACGATCGGTGTTTTTGCCCAAGAATTCAATGTCGAGCTCGTTCCAGTCGTCGGGGGGCCAGGGGGTGTAAATGAGCACCAGAGAAGAGACGACGGCGGAGCCCTGCGCAAACCGAGCTGACGCCTCTACTTTTCCGTAGGTCAGTGTCTCGCGAGAGCGCATTTCTACGCCGCGGAAGGGCTTGCTAATGTCATTGGCTGCCGTCAACGAAAGATGCAGGATGCCGTCGCCGGCCGCGGCGTTTTCGCCGGTAAACTGCGCGAGATTGCCGTCCCAGCTGTGGGTCATCAGCTGCCAGCGAGTGAGATCGACGGTGTCGAACGGATCTTCCCAGGCGAGCTCGAAGCGGCCATGACCAGCGCCACCTCCAGCGGCGCCACCGGTGCCGCTTGCCGTTGCGCCACTCGTCCCACCGGAACTTGCGCCGCCCGTCCCCGAGCCGCCCGTCCCTGCGCCGCCCGTCCCCGAGCCGCCCGTCCCTGCGCCGCCCGTCCCCGAGCCGCCCGTCCCCGAGCCGCCCGTCCCCGAGCCGCTGGTCATGGGCATCTCTGGCGGCGTGTCGCCATGGCCACCGGTCATGGGGCCGCCAGCAGCCCCACCCGTCGCCGTGTTGGGGAGAGATCCACCAGCGGCAGGAGAGGAGTTCGGATCCGACGAGCCGTTGGAACATCCAGAAAAAGCCAGGAGCGCGAGCAAGGCAAGGGCTGGTCGACTTCGCATGCCGATCGCATACTCAGCCGCCGTACGGCGAGCATCGCGGTTTGTGCGTTTGTGTAGACTGAACGCCGATTCGCGGGGCATCGGCGTCGGAAACGAAAGGTGTGGGTGCGCGGGCTACCCGGGATCTCGGCGATCGTGCTGTGGGCTCAACGGTTCCAGCCTGTCGGCGAGTAGTCTCCGGGTACCGGGGTCGAGGAGCCCGCTGGGCGCCATGCCCAGTAACTCGCTGATTACCTGGTGACAGCGCGAGTAGCTACCGAACCCGGCTTCGAGCGCCGCGTGAGTCAAGTGGCTGGAGCCGTGTTCGAGCAGCTCGAGGAGCTTCAGCGTTTGCAGCCGGTTCTTGTACTCCGTCAAAGACAGCCCCTGGTCGCGGCGAAATTTGCGGCTCACATCGCCGCGGTTACTGGCCAGGCGTCGGGTCAGCTCGTCGCGGCGAAGGCTTGGCGCCTCGACCAGCAGGGCCGCAGCACGGTGGCCAAGGCTCATCTGCGGAGGAGGCGTCATTGGGGCCAGCACTGCAAACAACTCGAGCAGCCGTCCCTCTACAGCCGGGTCGTCGCGGCTGCTGGGCACATGCGACATCGCGTCTGCACAGGCCGATAAGGTGGCCTCGTCAAGGTGCTGCTGCGGCCTAGAAAAGCGCGGCGCGCAGCCGTGCTCGCGCGCGAACGCATCGAGCAACTCGGGCCGAAACCCCACCACATAGAGATCGAGGTCCGGGCTGGCGTCTTCGAGGTAGTGATCCAGCCCGGGCGGGTACCAGAACAGCGATCCGCGGCCCATCGGAACGCGACGATGCCCCACGCGAAAGCTGGCAGTCCCCCGGACGACGAGATTGAACTCCGGTTCGTTGTGAAAATGGGCTGGTCGCCTGTAGGCCGGATGATAACGCCATGCCTGGGCGCGGCGACCTTCGGGCATGGGGAACGACTGCCACAGCAGGCTCACGGTGAGTCCAATGATAGCGCAGCCCGGGTAGGGAAGCACGGCGCTGAAGGTGTGCAGCGGCCCTTGGGGGCAGCCAGAGACCTTAAAACGCACATTCTTGGATGTGCCTCGAGGTGTTCGATGGGGGCGTGTCCGCCGAGCGGTGGGGGCGGCGAGCACCACGCGACGGGGCGCTCGAAATCCGGCTCCCTGGCGCAGGAGCGCGTCAGCGCCTCGGCCGCGAAGCGCATGACAAGCGGAGGGCTAGGGCAGGTCCATGGCTTCCGAAAAGTCAAGCCCTCGCTGCTGCTGGCGTCTCGTACAGCCATGCTGTAGTAGCTGACAGAAGCTTGTTTTTGCGATCCACCACCTCCGGGATAAGCGACGCGATAGCAACCCTGGGACAAGAACACGCCCGTCGAGGAGACCGTGCGAGCCCTCGGCGATCTGGTGACGGCCGGCAAGGTCGGCTACGTCGGCGTCTCCGATACGCCGGCGTGGGGGGCCGCGCTCGACGCGCCCTCGGAGCCGGCGCTCGACTTCCCCGCCGGCTTCCTGCGCGTGGCCGGCGCGTTCATGAACGGCGGCACGACGGTCAAAGGCGAGAGCGCGCCAGCGTCGCCGATGGCGCCGAAGGACGAGAGCGAGCGGTCCTGAGCCCGTGACGAGCACCGGGGGGCGCCTGTACGCGTCTCCCCACCATGGGTCTCGCGTTCAGCCCCGAGCACCGACTTCTTGCAGCCCCAAAGGCTGCGAGGGCGCTCGGTGCTAGTAGCCCCAGAGGAACTCCGCACGGGCGAATGCGGTGAAATAGCTCCCCGGGCCGTCGCCTGCGCCCGGGATGAGCAGCGTGTACTTGCCGGCGAAGCCGGCGGCGAACTGGCGGCTGAAGGCGTAATCGAGGCCGAACGGGACGGAGACCCCGAACCTGCCGCTGTGGCAGTCCGGCTGGCCATGCGAGCCGCACGGCGCGAGGCGCACGCTGTCGTACGCGCCGGCCATGAGGCCCACGTACGGGACCCACTGCAGGATGTCGAGCACGTACGCGGCGCCCGCGGAGGCGCCGAGCATCATGAGATCGCCCCCCGGATGCGACGCCGTGTTGAGCTCGACCAGCGCGTTGAAGGCGTCCGTGAGCCCGTAGGTCAGGTGCACGCTGCCGCCGATCCCCGGGTACGAGCCGCCGTCCGCGAGCAGCGCGTACCCGATGCCGGCGCCGGCGTGCCATTGCCGCTCGAACGCGTCGGCCTGGGAGGGGGCGAGGAGCGCGGCGAGCGCGAGCGCGGCGGCGGTCAGCGGAGCGGCGGAGGAGGGGATCATGGTCGATGGCGGCGAGCAGCCCGGGGGCGCCCCCGCCCGATCAGGGAATCGAGGGCGACGACGGCGCGCGCGGGGCTCTCGAGGCGCGCGCGCGGCCGAGGCTAGCATGCGCGCCGCGGGACATCCTCAGCGGAGGTGCTCGCGACGAGGGGAGGGGCGAGAGACGCCCGCCTCCTCGAGCTCCTCGTCGTCGTCGAGGCGCGCCGCCGGGACGGAGGCGCCGTCGCGCGGGTCGATGCGAAGCGAGGGCCGGGGGAAACGGACGCCGGTCTGCCCCGAGATCCTCGGGAAGGTGTAGAGGATCTCGCCGCGCTCGCCGATCTCGACGCCCACCTCGTCGGGGCGCTCCTTGGCGAGCTCGGTGAGCAGCGCGTCGGCCTCGGGCGCCGGCAGATCGAGCGCGGCGCCGACCTCCTGCGCCGTGAGCGGGCGGCGGCGGTGGGACGCGAGCGAGAAGATCGCCCGGGCCTGCGCGTCGCGCGACGCCTTCTCCCCGGAGCGGGACAGCTTGCGGCCGCTGACCAGGAGCAGCACGCCGAGCGCGACGGCGATGAACCCGATCGGCAGCCCGATGGCGAGGCCGGCGATCGATCCGGGAAACAGCGCGGCCGCGATCAGCCCGAGGAGCAGCGCCACCGCGGTGCCGCCGATGAGGACCAGCCAGCCGAGCACGCCGGCGACCACCCCGCCCACCCTGGACGGCTTGCCCGCCAGGTCGACCGACGTGCCCGCGAGGGGCAGGCGCTCTCGGCCGCACGCGGTGCAATACGCCGCGAGCCCGCGGTGGACGATGGGTGCGTTCTTTCCGCAATGAGGACACATGAAGACTCTCCGCGCGAGCAGACCCTCGCGAGCCAGGCTGTAGCGTAGGAATCGCGCGCCCCCACCGCCAGAGGTGCGGCGATGTGGTCTCCAGCTTCTCAGGGAAGGCCAGGGCGCGTCCAGCGGGCGGGCTCCGTCCGGGCTGCGCTGCCGGGGGGCGCTGCGCGGTCGCGCCGATCGCGGCGAGGGCCTCAGAGGCCCAGGGCGCGCGCGATCTCGGCGCGCGTCGGATCGGACGCCACGGCGCGCAGCGCCTCGTACCGGCGCTGCCATGCGGTCGCGCTCCCGGCGTCGCCGCGCCATCGCGCCGCCTCGGCCCGGGCGAAGGCGTGGTGCCGGAGCGAGAAGCGTCCGGCGTCGAGCGCGAGGAACGCGTCGAGCCACACCTCGGGATCCCCTTCGCCGTCGCCGAGGAGCTGCGCCGCGAGGGCGGCGTACGGGACGAGCGCGGGCGGCGCGTCACCGCGGCGGCGGAGGGCGGCGTAACGGAGCGCGCGGCGCGCGGGCGGCGGGGCGTCGCGCGCGGCGCTCCAGGCGGCGAGCGCGCGCGAGAGCGCCGGCTGGTCTCCGCGCGCCCACGGCGCGTCGAGGCGCGCGAAGCCGACCCAGGGAAAGGTGGTGGCGAGATCCGCCGGCAACCGCGGGGGCGGGTCGCCTCCCCGGAGCGGGGAGGCGCCCGGAGGGCGGGCGAGGGCGAGCCGGGTCCACCGCGCGCGGGCCTCGAGCAGGGCGGGCACGGCGCGCTCCGGGGGCCCGTCGCCGGCGCGCGCCCCGCGCGGGGCGGAGCGCGCCGCGCGCGCGGCGGCCTCCTCGTCGGCGAGGACGGCCGCGCGCGCGGCGTCGTGAGCGCGCCCGCTCGAGGCGAGGAGCTCGGCGCGCTGGAGGAGCACGGCCGCGCGCAGGGCGGGCGGCGCCGCGGCGAGATCGACGCGCTCCACGATCTCGAGCGCGCGCTCGCGATCGCCCGCGAGGGTCCACACGCGCGAGCGCGCGAGCGCGCGGGCCGCCTCGGGCGCGAGCGCCGGGGAGAGCGCCCCGAGGCGATCCAGCGCCTCGATCGCCCGGGGCGCGTCGCCCTCGAGGGCCAGCGCGCGGGCCGCATGCAGCGCGAGCGCCCCCGCGGTCGCGCGCAGGGCGTCGCCCTCGGCCGGTGACAGGCCCGGCGCGCCGGCCAGCTCGGCGGCGCGCGCGGCGGCGCGCGCGCGCGAGGCCCCGGCCACCACGGGCCCGGTGAGCCCGCGCTCCGGGAGCCAGTCGATCGCGAGCAGCGGGCCCACCCATGGTCCGGGGGCGACCTCGGTCGCCGGCGAGCCGTCCTCGGGCTCGGGCTGCGCGAGCGCGGCGGCTCCGGCCGCGTCGAGCGCGTCGTCCTCCGCCAGCACGAGGGCGAGCAGGTCCGCGCGGGCCTGCGGGGCGAGCGCGACGGCGGAGCCGAGCAGGTCCCGGATCGCGCGCACCGCGCCGCGCTTCGCCCCGGCGGCGTCCTCGCCCTCGGCGGCGGCGAGGCGGACGCGCTGCGCCATCCGCGCCTCGACGGCGTCGGCCACGCCTGCCTCGGGGGCGTCCGGCATCGGCGGAGGCGCCACGCCGGCCCGGGCGGCGCAGGCGACGAGGACGGCGCGGACCTCGCCCCAGTTGCGCGCCATGGCCGCGTGGCGCCTCGACGCCCGGTCGTCCTGGATGAGCGTCAAGAGCTCGACGCCGCGCTCCGCGTCCGCGCGGGCGCCCAGGCAGAGGATCGCGCCCACCGTCGCGCGCAGGTCCTCGTCGCGCGGATCCATCCCCGCGTAGCCGCGCGCGATCTCGATCGCGCGCGGCAGATCCCCCTCGGTGAGCGCCGCGCGCAGGGCGCCCACGCGCACGTGCCAGTCGGGCCAGCGCTCCGGCTGCGAGAGGAGCGCGCGCCGATCGCCGAGCCTCGCCGCCTCGCGCCCGAGGCTCGGCGCGCCGCACGCGGGGCCGAGCTCCTCGAAGGTGATGCGCCTGGAGCCGCTGGCCACCATGGCCTGGGCCGTCTCCACCGCGAAGGTCGCGCGGGCAAGCGCCTCGCGGTCGGGTCGCCCGACGGCCGCGTCGATGTACTCGGCGAGCGCGGCGCGCACGCCGAGCTCCTCGGCCAGCGTGCTCGCCGCCCCGAAGGTCCACGGCAGCCGCGAGGGCAGGGCGAACCAGCGGATCTCGGACCGGCAGTCGGGCAGCGCGGGGCCGCGCGGCGCCTCGATCGCGGCGAGGCACGCGGCGGCGCTGCGCGCGCCCGCGGCGACCATCGCGGCGGGGCCGAGGAGCGCGAGCGCGAGCGACGCCGCGGCGCCCGCGGCGAGCGCCAGGACGAGCGGCCGCCGCCACGGCGCCCGCGCGGCCGGATCGCCGCAGCGTCGGATCGAGCTCCCGTCGCCTCCACGAGGCCGCGTCGTCGGCTGCGCGCGCACGGGACGGCTTTTAACCCACGGCGCGGCCGGGCGACACCGCCTGCCAACGCGGCGGGGCCGCCCTGTGCCGCGCGTCACGGCGGCCTGGCCGGGCTCCGGCTAGGGCGCGCTCCGGATGCCGCCGGCGCCGGCCTCCGGGGCGAGGAGCGCGCCCGCGAGATCGTCGACCGTCGACAGGTCCTCCACGCCGGCGACCTCGAGGTCGAGCCCGCGCGCGAGCTGCGGGGCGCTGGCGAGGGCGAGCTCGGCGACGGTGAGCCTCCGCCCGATCAGCTCGTGGAGCGACGTCACCCCGTGATCGCGGATGCCGCACGGCACGATGAGGTTGAACGCCCCGAGATCCACCGCGATGTTGAGCGCGAAGCCGTGCATCGTGAGCCAGCGCGACAGGCGCACCCCGATCGCCCCGAGCTTCGCGAGATCCCGCGCCCACGCGGCGCCGCCCCACTCCCCCGGCGCGGCGCGATCGATCCAGACGCCGATCATCCCCTCGACCGTGCCGCCCTCGACGTGGTGCTCGCGCGCGATCAGGATCATCACCTCCGCGAGCGACCGCACGTACTTGCGCACGTCGCACCGGTCCGGCTTGAGATCGAGCAGCGGGTAGCACACGAGCTGGCCGGGGCCGTGGTAGGTGACGTCGCCGCCGCGGCCGGTCGCCACGAGGTCGATGTCGCGCTCGGTCAGCGCGCGCGCGTCGAGCAGCACGTGCTCCGGGTTCGCCCGCGGGCCGAGCGTGATCACGGGGTCGTGCTCCAGGAGCAGGATCGTGTCGTCGACGCGCCCCTCCGCGCGCGCCTCGACGAGCAGCTTCTGCAGATCGTGGATCGGCGCGTACCGGCGCCGGCCGAGCCACACGGCGCGCGCTCGCCTCGCCTGGGGCGCGCCGCCCGGGGCGGGCGGGGCCCCCGCGGGGTCGACGAGCGCGGTGGGGGGAGAGGGCGCCATGGCTACTCCGGGACCTTCTCGCCGCGCGCGCGGCGCTCGTCGCGGTAGGCCTCGATGTGCGTCGTGAAGCTCGCCGCGACCTCGGGGTCGAACTGCGAGCCCGAGCAGCGCTCGATCTCGGTCACCGCGACCTCGTGCGGGAGCGCCCGGCGGTACGAGCGGTCGCTCGTCATCGCGTCGTACGTGTCGGCGACCGAGATGATGCGCGCGATGATCGGGATCTCGTTGCCCCGCATCCGCAGCGGGTAGCCGCGCCCGTCCCAGCGCTCGTGGTGCAGGTGCACGCCGGGGATGAGCGGGTGCAGGAACTTGATCGGATCGAGGATGTCGCGCCCGTACACGGGGTGCCGCTTGAAGACCTCGTACTCGTCGCTCGTGAGCTTGCCCGGCTTGTTCAGGTTGAGCACGCACCCGATCTTGCCGATGTCGTGCATGAGCGCGCTCTGCCGGACGATCTCGATCTCGGTCGGGCCGAGGCCGAGCCGCTGCGCCAGCATCACCGCGTAGACCGCGACCCGATCCGAGTGGCCCGCGGTGTAGCGATCCATCTTGTCGATCGCCTTGGCGAGCCCCTCGATCGTCTGCTGGAACGTCGCCTGGAGGTCCTGGTACAGGCGCGCGTTCTCGATCGCCGCCGCAGCGCGCGACCCGATGATGCTGAGCAGCTTGCGCTGCCCCTCGTCGAAGCGCCTCGTGCGCGTGAACGACGCGACGGCGACGAAGCCCATGAGGCGCTTCTGGATGCGGAGCGGTACGGCGACCAGCGACTGGAGCGGCAGCGCCGGCTCCCGCTCGAAGAACCGGAGCCCCTTCGTCCCCTGCTCGAGCAGGAGCGCCTCGGGGCGGAAGTGCTCGATCACGCGCGCCGGATCGAGCCGGCCGAGGTCGACGTCCGCGGGCACCGACGCGCCGCGGAGGTGCTGCCGCTCGAAGAAGCTCCCCTCGCCGTCGTCGAGCCACGTCGAGATGAGGTCGCCGCGCACCTCGTGGAGGCAGCTCTCCGCGACGGTCTCCAGCACCTGGTCGAGCGACAGGCTCGCCGCGATCGCCTCGCTCACCTTGTAGAGCGACACCGCCTCGCGCAGCCGGATGTTCTCCGCGGCCATCCGCTGCTTCTCGATCCCGCGCTGCACGACGTGCACGACCTCGTCCAGCTTGAACGGCTTGAGCACGTAGTCGTAAGCGCCGCGCTTCATCGCGTCGATCGCGGTCTCGACGGTGCCGAACCCCGTCATGATGACCGTGAGGGCGTTCGGCGCCGTCTTGCCGATCTCGTCCAGCAGCGCGATGCCCCCCATCCGCGGCATCTTGAGATCGCTGATCACGAGATCGTAGTGACCCTTCGTGAGCTCGTTGAGCGCGCTGGTGCCGTCCTCTGCCGTGCGGACGTAATAGCCCTCCATGCCGAGGAAGTCGGCCAGCATGTCGCGGATCACCTTCTCGTCGTCCACGACGAGGATGCGAGGACGGTCTTCGGGCAACGTGGACATGCGGCCGGGAAGCCTACCAGATCCGGTCGCCGCCCATCGATCAAGAGAGGGGCGGCGCCGGGTCCCAAGAGAGGGGCGGCGCCGGGGCCGCGCCCGGGTGCGGCCGGCCGCGACCGTACCTGGGCCGCTGCGGGGCGGGGATCAGTCCTCGTCGCCGGTGGAGACGATGGGGTGCCGGATGGTACGGGGAGACTCGTCGAGATCCGGCACGCGGATCGAGATGGGGCCGGGGCTGCGGATCGAGGCCGGCGCCCCGGACTCGATCTCCTCGGCGCGGAACGGCATCATCCTGCTGCTCGGCGCCGGCTCGTCCATCGCCGGGGTCAGCACCGGCACGGCCCGCTGCTCGCCGAGGGCGTGCTTCTGCTCCAGGAAGCGGATCACCGACGGGCCCGTCGAGCGCTCGAGCGCCGAGCGCAGATCGCCTGGCAGCGTCGACTCGATGATCATCTTCACCCCCGTGCGCGGGTGCTCGATCTCGATGCGGACGAGGTGGACGAACGAGCGATCGAGGCCGTGCTTCTCCTCGAAGTAGCGGTTCGTCGGCACGTGCCCGTACCGCTCGTCGCCGAGGATCGGGTGGCCGATCGCGGCGAGGTGCCGCCGGATCTGGTGCGTGCGCCCGCCGTCGGGGATGACGCGGAGGATCGAGTGGCCCGACGCGACCGCGAGGCGCCGGTAGCGCGTGCGCGCCGTGTACGTGCGCGTGCCCTCCCGGAGATCGCGGGTGATCGCGCCCTTGCCCGGGGTGACGCCCTTGGCCGCGGCCAGGTAGATGAGGCGCCCCGACTTCGCCAGCGCCTCGCCCCAGCGCGTCGCCGCCTCCTCGTCGCGCGCGAGCATGACGAGGCCGCTCGTGCCCGGATCCAGGGCGTGCACGATGAGCGGCGTCGCGCTGACGCCGGGGATGCGGGCGCAGCGCGCGAGCAGCGAGCCGAGGTACTCAGGCTGCGGGGCCACCGGCTCGTGCGGGCCCTTCTCGACGACCAGCACCCCGTCGTCGTCGTAGATGACCTTGGGCGCCGGAGGGGGCGTCCTGCGGAGCGCCGCGATCGTCTCGATCTCCTCCGTGAGCGGGATCATGTCGAGCGGGGTGAGCTCGGTCGACGAGTACCCGAGCCGGCAGAAGTGGTCGAGGTCGCGCGCGAGCGTGTCGGGATCGCACGAGACGTAGACGAGGAGCGGCGCGCCCAGCCGCGCGATCGCCTCGCGCGCCGTCGGGGAGACGCCGCGGCGCGGCGGGTTCACCACGATGCCGTCGAACCGCTCCGAGGCGCTGGCGAGGGAGCCGACGATCTCCGAGACGTCGCCGGTGCGCACCTCCACGCGCTGGGTCAGCCCCTGGGCCTCCGCCGCCGCGCGCGCGTTCGCCGCCGCGGGCGCGAACGACTCGACCATCAGGATCCGGTTGCCCCCGTGCGCCAGGGCGAGCGAGATCGCGCCCGAGCCGCCGTACAGGTCGAGGATGCGCGGCGGCTCCTTGCGTCGGGAGGCCGGGCCCACCGCGGCCTCGCCCTCGATGACGGGCCCGTCGTTCTCGAGCGACGCGATCTCGCGGAGCAGGAGCGCGTGCACGCGCGCGGCCTGCGCCCGGTGCGCCTGCACGAACGAGCCGAACGCGGCGATGTGGTAGATCTGCCCGATCCGATCCTCGGCGTGCGAGACGCCGTCGAGCACGATCGTCTCGGGCCCGAGGATCTGCGGCGCCTCGGCGTCGTGGAAGTTCGCCGCGACGCCGATGACGCGGGGGAGCAGCGCGCGGATGGCGCGGCCGGCCTCCCGCAGCTCGTCGCGCGTGCACGCGCGCTCGCGCTGCAGGACGAACGTGACCAGCACGAACGCCGGGTTGTCCTCGGTCGCGCCCATCTCCGCGAAGAGCGGCGTGCCGGGCGCGAGGTGGACCTCGCGCAGATCGAGGGCGCGGAGCACGCCGCCCCTCGCCGGATCATACGGCAGGAGCAGCGACCGGACCTCGGGGGGCGGCGACGCGATCAGCGCGCGGATCGTCGAGGTCACCGCCGCGAGCGCCGGGGCGAGGACCCTGCACCCCGGGATGTCGACGACCTCGTGATGCCCCGTGCGGCCGTACAGCCCGATCGCGCCCGAGGGGGCCACGATGAGCTTGGCCCGACCCCGATAGCCGATGATCGGATCGGCCGGGATGACCGGGCTCGTCTGGAGCAGCTCGAGCGACGGATAGTGCGCTGCTGCGGACACGACCCGCGCGCGCTTCGTGCTGAGCTGCTCCGCGTAGTCCCCTGCGATGAGCGGACAGCCCGCGCACTCGACCGCGTGCTTGCACTCGATCAGCGTGTTCGGGATCTCGCCTGCTTTGAGTGTGCGCCGCACGGGCCCGGACAAAACGCCGCCGCCCGATCCCTCTGCGGTGGTGCTCTCGCCCAGCCCGTGCGGTCCTTCGATACCTGCGCCGGAAGCCATTCCGGGGGAGCTTACAAGGGCTCTCGTCCAGCGTCGAAGGTGTAAAGAGGAGGTCATCGAGCTTTTCGTCAGTCGCGCTTTCGACGCTCGGCGGCCGTGCGCTGGGGGCGCTCGGGTCCTGACAAAAACCTGCGTATCTCCGGCGACCCGCCCGGCAGCGACCGTCCAGGACCTGCGGGCGGCTCGCCCCACGACCGGGTGACGCCGGGGCCGATGTGGGGGGCGCCTCCACACGGCATCTCGGGGCGCGTCCTTCTGGGCGACTCCGGCCGCCGTTCGCGACATGTGGGCCCGGCCGCGAGCACGTCCGGACGGCGCGGTCGGCAGATGAGGTGGTAAGCTGAGCGCCCCTTGCGCTTTCCGATCGCTTCTCTCCTGGGCGTCATCGCGCTGCTGTTCGCCCACGCGGCGCTCGCCGGGCCGGGCGACAAGGAGGCGAGCCAGGGCATCAACGCGGCCCGTGGCGGGTTCTGCAAGAGGGCGATCCCGCTCCTCGAGTCCGCCGAGCAGAAGCGGCACCGCCCGAGCTCCGCGGTGGCCCTCGCGGACTGTTACGCGAAGCGGGGCGCGCTGCTGAAGGCGAGCCAGATCTATCACGAGGTCGCGGGCGAGAAGAAGGAGCCCGGGTACACGGCGCGAGATGTGGCCGCCATTACGTCGGCTAGGAAGAAGGCGGCTCGGCTCGACGCGCGCATCCCGACGCTCGTCGTCACGCCGGCGGAGCCCTACGAGGGGCTCGTGGTCGAGGTCAACGGGGAGGTGGTCCCCGAGCCCTCGGCGCCGCAGCGGTTCGATCCAGGCGTGCTGCGGATCGTCGGCAGGGCCGAGGGCTTCGAGGAGGCGTCTCGGCGGATCACGCTGAAGGAGAAGCAGCGGCGCGAGATCAAGCTGCGCCTCAAGCCGAAGCCCGGCGCGAAGAAGCCGGCCGAGAAGAAGCCGCTCGCGAAGAAGCCGCTCGCGAAGAAGCCGGTCGAGAAGAAGCGACCGATCGCGAGGAAGCCGGCCGAGAAGGAGCCGCCGCTCGCGAAGAAGCCGGCCGAGAAGAAGCGACCGATCGCGAAGAAGCCGGCCGAGAAGGCGCCGCCGCTCGCGAAGAATCCGGCCGAGAAGGCGCCGCCTGCGCCGCCGCGCGTCGCGCCGTACGGCGACGAGATGGGGCAGATCAAGGAAAGAGAGGAGCACGACCTGTGGCTCGGCGCCGGCTTTCAGGGCTTCTTCATCCCGCAGCTCGCGTTTGGCCTGTTCGGGGAAGGAGGACGGAACGTCTTCGTTCCCGGCGGCGATGTGGCCTTGACGACGAAGCTCGGGCGCCGGCTCGATCTCGTCCTCTCTCTCTCGTACGCGCGCTTCGGCCTGGGCGAGACGCCCTTCAAGCCGAAGGGGCACCCCGACACCGATTACGAGATCATCGAGAGCGATCTCCAGGCGCTCCAGGCGAACGCCCGGCTCGTCTGGAACATCCCGCTCGATGACCAGGAGCGGGTCGCCTTCCGCGTGGGCGCGGGCATCGGCGTGGGCTGGACGTTCCTCGGCGATCTCTACCGGACCCAGGCGTACCCGGGGGACGCGGTCGCCGGCGACCCGAGCTCCTTCGTGCCGGGAGATCCGTACCGCTACGTGAAGTGCCGCGGGCCGAACAACCCGGCGGGGAGCTTCCGGTACTGTAACCAGCTCGACTACGACGCCGACCATTACCCCGGGTACGTCGAGCCGAGCTGGTTCACGCGCCCCAGAGGGAAGCTCCAGGGCCTCCGGCCGCTCGTCTATCCGTGGCTCGTCCTGCCCGAGGTCGGCCTCGCGCTCCAGCCGTGGGACGGCGTCGCCCTCGACCTCCGGGTCGGCGCCTCGGTGACGGGCTTGCTCGGAGGGCTCGGCCTGCGCTTCGCGCTGTGACCGGGAGGCTCAGCGCGCGAGCCTCACGGCGCGACCGAGCTTCCGCGACAGGACGGCCTCGACCGTGCTCCAGAGCTCCTCGCCGGTCCGCTGCGCGACCCAGCGCTCCTCGGACGGCTGGTAGTCGAAGTGCCACGCGGCCCGCTCCGCGGCCATCCAGATCTGCCGCGCGGCGCGGTGGCTGTTGATGACGTACTTGGTGCCGTCCTCGAACTCCAGGGTGAGGATGCCGCTCTGCAGGTCGGCCTCCACGCCGTCGGGGATCTCGTTGATCTGCCGATCCAGCTCGCGCAACGACCGATCGGCCACGGCGTCGAACTCTCGCTCCGATAGGGGCTCTCCGCTCATGCCGCTCCGCTTACACCGGCGCGCGCCCAGGCGGTACGGGGAAGCGCGCCCGCTCACTCCCAGGGCACCGTGTAGAGCTTGACGTGGGTCATCGCCCTCATCGCCTCGACGACGCCCTCCTTGATCCCGAGGCCGCTGTCCTTGATCCCCCCGAACGGCGACAGCTCGGAGCGATAGCCCGGCACCTCGCGCACGTTGACCGTCCCGCAGCGGAGCTCGCGCACGAGCCGATGGACGTGCCGCAGGTCGTTCGTGCAGACGCCGGCGGAGAGGCCGTAGCTCGTCCCGTTCGCCACCGCGATCGCCTCGTCGATGTCCCGCACCCGGAGGATCGGCGCGTGCGGGCCGAACGTCTCGCGCTGCACCGAGGGGGCGTCGCGCGGGACGTGATCCATCACCGTGGGGCCGTACAGCGCCCCGCGGCGCTCGTTCCCGAACAGGAGCCGCGCGCCCCGCGCGAGCGTGTCCTCGGCCGCCGCCTCGAGCTGCCTCGCCGCGGCCTCGGAGATCACCGTCCCCATGTCGGTCGAAGGGTCGCGCGGATCGCCCACCCGGACCTCCGCCGACGCGGCGACGAGGCGCGCGGCGAGCTCGTCGGCGACGCGCTCGCTCACGATGAGCCGCTTCACCGCCGTGCAGCGCTGCCCCGAGTTCCTGTAGCAGCCGTGCACCGCGAGCCGCACCGCCTCGTCCAGGTCCGCGTCGTCGAGCACGATGAGCGGGTCGTTGCCCCCGAGCTCGAGCACCGCCCGCCGGTAGCCGAGCATGCCCGCGATGCGCTTGCCCACCTCCACGCCGCCCGTGAAGCTGACGAGCTCCACGGCGGGGTGCGTCACGAGCGCCCGCCCGATCTCGGCCGGGTCGCCGGTCACGACGCTCAGCATGCCGGGCGGCAGCCCGGACTCGTGGAGCACGGACGCGAGGTAGAGCGCGGAGAGGGGCGTCTTCTCCGACGGCTTCAGCACCATGGCGCCGCCGCTCGCGACGCTGGGCGCGACCTTGTGCGCCACCTGGTTCAGCGGGTGGTTGAACGGGGTGATCGCCGTCACGAGCCCGAGCGGCTCGCGCAGCGTGTAGCCTCGCCGCGGCTTGCCGTTCGCCGAGACGTCGAACGCGAGGCACTGGCCGTCGTCGCGCAGCGCCTCGTACGCGGCGAACCGGAGCACGTCCAGCGCGCGCTGCACCTCGTGGCGCGTGTCCTTGAGGCAGAGCCCGCTCTCCCAGGTGATGAGCCGCGCGGCCGCCTCCGCCTCCGCCTCGATGCGCGCCGCGGCGCGGAGGAGGATCTGGCTGCGCTCGTGGCGCGAGGGCCGCGGGGGGCCCGAGGACGCGCTCGCGAGCGCGCGCAGCACGTCCTCCTCGCCGAGCTTCGGCACGCTGCCGATCACCTCGCCCGTGAACGGGAAGCGCACGAGGATCCGCTCGTCCCGGCTCACCGGCGCGCCCGCGACGAGGCACGGGAAATGGAATGCTGGTCGTTCGATCGAGAGATCCGAGCCCATCCTGCCCCCCTTCCGCCGTGCGGCCCTGCGATCGACGGCGCTAGGCCGCCGCGGTCGCGAGGCCGTTCAGCACCACGTCGAAGATGTCCGCGTTCGACAGCTCGCTCGCCTGGCCGCGCGCCGCGCTCGCCGGAGCCGACGCCGCCCCCTCGCCGAGGAGCCGCGCCCGCACCTCGGGCCTCGGCGGGTGGCTCACGAGGATCGGCACCTCCGCCTCGTGCAGGCCGCCGTGGGACCTGAGCCCGCGCCGCACGGCCGAGAGATCGTGGTACGCGGCGCTCTTGCCGAGCACCGTGGACCTGTCGCCGAGGACCACGAGATCGCCGATCCGGTCCGGCGGCAGCGCGAAGCGCCGGGCGGCGTCCTCGCGCGGCAGGACGAGCTCGATGCCCGGGAGCCGCGCGAGGACCTCCGCGGCGCGGTCCCGCGCGCCGCCCCCCGCCGCGGCGTCGACGTACACCGTCGCATAGGAGCCGAGCGCGCCGTGGTGCACGATATACGGATCGGTGATCGGCAGGAGCACGCGGAGGCCCGGGAGGCCGGCCTCGCGCAGCGCGTCCTCCAGGTAGCGCACGTTGGGCGAACCGTCCGCCGCGGTCTTGTCGTTCATGCCGTGATCGGCGGTGACGCCGCAGACGAAGCCGGCGTCGAGGTACGCCCCGTAGAGCGCGTCGAAGCGGGCGTAGAACCGATCCGACATCGGGCCGCGCGGCGGCTCCTTGTGCTGCACGTAGTCGGTCAGCGAGACGTAGAGGAGCCTCGCCCCCACCCGCTCATGCAGCGCGAGGCCCATCTCCATGGCGTAGTGGGAGATGTCCCAGTCGTAGATCGAGGGGTTCTCGCGGCCGACCACGCCGGGGATCGAGGCGATGCCGAGCTCCGGGATCGCCTGCTCGTGCGCCCTCTCCGCCGACAGCGAGATCGGGCGAGGGCCGCCCTCGCGGCACGCGCCGAGCAGCGCGCGGAGCTTGTCCTTGGCCGTGATGCAGAGGGTCTTCACGCCCGCCTGCTCCATCCGCTCGAACAGCGTCGGGACGCGCAGGAAGCGCGGGTCGTTCATCGGCACCTCCTCCCCCGAGGCGGTGTCAAGGTAGGTGTTTCCGGAGATGCCGTGCACGCGCGTCGGCTGGCCGGTCACGATCGAGACGTTGTTCGGGTTCGTGAAGCTCGGGATCTGGCCGCGGCCGCGCACGAACAGGCCGCCCGCGGCGAGCGTCCCCGCGAGCCGCGGCATCAGCCCGTCCTCGAGCGCCGCCTCGAGGTACTCCGGCGCGCAGCCGTCGACGCAGAACACCACCGTCTTGCGCGCGGGCAGCGCGTAGCGCCGATCGCAGAGCTCGATCATGCCCAACGCTGACACGCAGGGCGCAGGTCGAGAAGCCAGCGGCCGCGGCGCCGCGCAGGGCGCTCTGCCTCGAACGGAGCGGGCCGCGGGCCCGCGCGCGTCCGCTCCGTGGCCCGGCCGTGCCCGGAAGCGCGTCAACCCGGTCAGGGCTGGAAGCGCGGTCAGGGCCGGAAGCGCGGCCGGCCCGGCCAGGGCTGGAAGCCCGGTCCGGGCCGGACCGTCAGGCAACTCCCCGGGGATCGGCACGCCCGGCAGGATTCGAACCTGCGACCCGCGGCTTAGAAGGCCGCTGCTCTATCCAGCTGAGCTACGGGCGCGTACGCGAACAGGCGCCGCCTTCGTACTGCATCACGGCCCCGGGATCGAGCGTCACGAGCGCGGCGCGCGTCACGGCCGCGCTCGAGGGCCTGCCGGCGCCTGGTCGTTCAGGTCGACGCGGCCATCCGCCGGACCTGCTCGCCGGTCCGGCCGTAGCGGCGCTGCCGCCGGCCGTAGGTCGCGAGGGCCTCGTCGAGGGTCGCCTCGGTGAAGTCGGGCCAGAGCGTGTCGGTGAAGAAGAGCTCCGCGTACGCGGCCTCGAAGAGCAGGAAGTCGCTGAGGCGCTTCTCGCCGCCGGTGCGGATGATCAGATCCGGATCCGGCATCGCGCTCGTCGTCAGGAAGTTCCGGAGCGAGGTCTCGTTGATCTCCTCCGGGATGACCAGGCCGGCCCGCGCGCGGACCGCGAGCGCGCGCATCGCGTTCGCCATGTCGCGACGGCCGCCGTAGCTCAGCGCGAGCGCCAGGGTCATCTCGGTGCCCCCCGCGGTGTCCTCCACGAGCTTCTCCACGGCGCGCCGCGTCGGGGTCGGGATGTCCTCGAGATCGCCGACGACCTGCACCGCGACGCCGCGCCGGAGGAGATCGTCGTGCTCTCCCTCGGCGAACTCCTGGCAGATCCGCATCAGCGCGTCGATCTCGTCCTTGGGCCGCGACCAGTTCGCCACGCTGAAGGCGTACAGCGTGAGGTACGGGATGCCGCGATCGTGGCAGGCGCGCACCGAGAGGCGCACGGCGTGCGCGCCGTGCTGGTGCCCCTGCATGCGGGGCAGGCCGCGGGCCGCTGCCCAGCGGCCATTGCCATCGAGGATGATCGCGACGTGCTTCGGGAGATTGCTGGACGTCATGGGCTTTCCTGGGTGGGAACCGCCGCACTTTGCGCTCGACACGGGCGCAGCAGGGGGGACGACGGTGATGCGATCGTGGAGGTTCTGTGGAAGATGCCGCGGGAGAGCTCGAGGGCCCTTGCGCCGTTGACGGCGGCGCGCGCCCCGCGGATCGCCTCGCCCGACCGCCGGTCGATCCATGGTCTCCTTTTCACGCGCGGCGCGAGCGAGGAAACCGTCCGGAGCCTGGCTCGACGTGAGGGCAGGCCCGGAGCTCCGGGGTCCGCCGGCTCATGCCCCCGGCAGCGAGATCCGGAACTCGACCTCGGGCGGACCGCGGAGGGTGCACTCGGCCGAGCCGCTGTGGGCCTCGGCGATCGCCTTCACGATCGCGAGGCCGAGCCCGGTGCCGCCCCGGTCGGCCCGGGTCGTGACGAAGCGGCGGAACAGGCGGCCGGCGACGTGCCGCCCGATCTCGCCGCGGTTGCGGATGGCGATCGTGACCTGTCCGCCCACGCGGGACAGCGCGATCTGGACGGGGGCCGCGGCGTCGCCGTGCGTGCGCGCGTTGTCGAGCAGGTTCTCGAGCGCGCGCGACAGCCACAGCGCGTCGCCGCGCACCGCCGCGGACCCCGCCGCGTCGATCTCGACGCGGCTGCCGCGCTCGCGCGCCCTCGCCGCGCGGCCTGCGCGACCGCGACGAGATCGACGACCGTCGCGTGCTCCACGCCGCGCGCCTCGATGCGCGCGAGCGATAGCAGCTCCCCGAGGAGCGCCTCGATGCGCGTGATCGCCTCGCGGATGCGCGCGACGAAGCGGGCCGCCTCCTCGGGATCCTCGAGCGCCCCCTCGGAGAGCACCTCGGCGCTGGCGCGGATGGCGGCGACCGGGTTCTTGAGCTCGTGCGAGAGATCCGCGGCGAAGGTCTCGACGAAGGGGCGGCCCTCGAGCTGCCGCCGCATCGAGTCGATGGCGCGCGTCAGCCGCTGGACCTCGCGGCCGTGGGCTGGCGGCGGCGCCGCGCGCACCTCCCCCTCGCTCACGCGCACCGCGAACTCGGTGAGCGCCTCGATCGGCGTCGCGATGGTGCGGCCGATCAGGAACGACGAGAGCGCCGCCGCGGCGCCGAGCACGGTGCTCAGCACGAGGATCGGGGGCGCGAAGTCGGCGACCATCCGCTGCACGACGATCGTGGGCTTCACGACCTGCACGCTCCCGACGCGCCGGCCGCGGACCTCGATCGGCGCGGTCACGAAGACGGTCCCGGGCTCGCCCGGCGAGGCGCCGCGCGCCCGGAGCACGCGGCCCTCCGGATCGAGGAGCGCGACGTTCTGGGCGGCGGCGCCCGCGCCCTCGCCGTCGAGGGCGCGCACGCCGGCGAGGTCGACGCCGCGGACCTCCATCTCCATGGCGGCGACGGCGGCGAAGGCGGCGGCCTCGTGGCGCGCGCTGCCCTCGGCGAGCAGCGTCGCGCGCGCCTCGATGCGGTCGATGACGAGCAGCCCGAGCCCGAACGCGAACGCGCCGACGATGCCGCCGAGCGCGATGAAGATCTGCATCCGGATGCTCATCCCCGCGGTCCGGGCGCGGACGAGGCGCGAGGCGAACAGGGCGACGAGCAGGATGATCGCGACCGCCGCCGCCGCGGTGACCACGAGGCGCAGCACGGCTCAGTCCCCGCTCCCGCCGGAGGAGCTCGGCCTGTCCGTGACCCGGTAGCCGACGCCGCGCACCGTCTCGATGAGGTCGGCGTCGCCGCCCGCCTCGACGACCTTCTTCCGGAGCCCCTTCACGTGCGAGTCGATCGTCCGGTCGGTGATCGCGAACCCGTCGCCCCAGACCCGGTCGATGAGCTGGGCGCGCGTGAAGACCCTGCCCGGCGCCGCGAGCATGCAGGCGAGCAGGTCGAACTCGACGCGGGTGAGGTCGATCTTCTGGCCGTTCACGTGCGCCCGCCGCGTGGCCTCGTCGACCGCGAGCGGCAGCGGCGCGGCCGCGGCGGCGGGCTTCGCGGGCGGGGGCGGGGCGGCGCGGCGGAGGACGGCCCGCACGCGCGCCACGATCTCGCGGGGCGAGAACGGCTTGGTCACGTAGTCGTCGGCGCCGGTCTCGAGGGCGGCGACGCGGTCCGCCTCGCTGTCGCGGCTCGACAGGACGATGATGGCGGCGCGCGCCGCGCTCCGCCGCACCTGGCCGATGAGGTCGAAGCCGCTGCCGTCGGGGAGCATGAGGTCGAGGATGATGAGGTCCGCCCTGTCGACCTCCCGCTCGGCGGCCGCGAGCGTGGTGGCGACGGTGGCCGCGAACCCGTCGCGCCGCAGGAAGTAGGCGATCGACTCGGCGATCGCCGGCTCATCCTCGACGACCAGAATTTTGGCCATGGCCTCCGAGCCTAGAACGGCGCGGCGGACGCGTCGACAGAGGGTGACCTGGCACCCGGCGGCGGGGAGGGTGGGTCCCCTCGGAAGTGGCCGAGCGTCTGGCCGAGGGGAGGGGGACCCCGTCGGACGGAGGTCAGTCCGTGCGACGACGGCCCGGCAGCCGTCGCCACGCAGCCATGAGCGCTGCGGCTCCGAGCGCGAGCCAGGGCGTCGCTCCGGCCGGTGCGCCGCCCCCCGGCACGTCGCAGGTGCACCGGCCGTACAGGCCCACCGACGTCGAGGCGCGATCGCGATCGACCTCGTCCTCCTCATGCCACGTGGGCGCTTCCGATCGCCCCGAGCCCGTCGTGGCGGGCGCCTCTCCGACGCTGGGGCCATCGTCCCACGGGTCGTCCGCGCCGCCGGCGCCGTTCCATCCGCCGCTGCCGTCCCATCCGCCGGCGCCTTCGCCGCCACCTCCGCCTGCGCCGCCGTCACCGCGGGCGCCAGCGCACCGGCTCACGTGGAGCGGGCGCGTGCGCGTGCAGTCCGTCGGCGACGCGCAGCGCGGATCGGAGAGCTCGGCCGGCGCCCGATCGCCGCCGATCTCGCCCGGGTTCGGGTACGCGACCGCGGTCCTCGCCCAGCGCTCGCCGGTGTGCTCCAGCCGGCCGAACACCCGCTCCTGGTACGGCGCCGCGCCGCCGATCGCCGGGTCGTAGACGCCCCGGCCCGGGTCGAAGTTCGGGTTGTTCGGGTTGTTGACGTACGACAGGCCGTTGTAGGCCCACACCGCGCTGTACCAGTGCTCGATCACCGCGGGCTGCCGGTCGCCGACGCACCGCGTGGCCCTCCACTTCGCCGCCAAAATATGCGCGCCCGTGGCCGCGTTGTAGATCGGGTCCGCGGCCACGCGGCGCGGATCGAACGCGGGGCTCTCCCCCTCGCGCATCCCGCTCGTGATCTGGGAGACGCCGTAGCCGCAGTCGAACGAGATGATCGTCCGCGAGCTCTGCCCCTGCTGATCCATGGGCCGGTCCGGCGCGCAGAACTGCTGCCAGCCCGACTCCTGCATCGCGATCGCCTTCAGCAGCTCGCAGGGGAAGCTCGCGGGGACCTCGCGCGGCGCCTCGGGGCGGCCGCAACCCTGGCCGAGATCGCGGACCGGCGGGCCGGCGTCTCCCCAGGCCGAAGGGCCCCGCGCGATCTGGTCGAAGATGGCGTTCCACTCCGCGACGGAGGGGTTGGCCCCGGGCACGGCCTCGATCGCGCAGCCGCGGTCGTTGTAGGCGCTCGACGCGGTGTAGCAGGGGCAGTAGGCCGCGCGCGCGGCGGGCGCGACGAGCGTGGCCGCGGCGAGCGCGGCCGCGGCGACCGCCGCCGGGATCCCGAGGCGGCGGCTCATCGCTGGCCCTCCTTCGCCGCGGCGAAGCCGGCGACGGCGATGCGCGCGCGGCGCGGCGCCGGGATCGCCGCGACCTCGCCGCTCTCCGCGTGGATCGCGAAGGGCACCGGGAACGCGGAGGGGTTCGTGTGCAGCGCCGCCACCCACGCCCCGTCCTGCGAGACGGCCTGGATGGCGTCGACGCCGGCCCCGAGCGGGCCGCGGACGGCGGCGCGCGCGCCGCGCACCACGAGCCCGGCGCCGCGATCCGGCGTGTACGCGAGGCCGCCGCCCGGCCAGGCGTGCGGGGCGAGGCCGCTCCACGCGCTCACCTCGAGCCGGGTGCGCTTGCCGCTGGTCAGATCGAGGCGCTCGACGACCCACGCGCCGGGATCGCTCTCGTGCCGCTCCTGGAACACGAGCGCGCCCGCCGCCGCGTCGATCGAGAAGTCGCGCGCGAACGGCGGGATCTTCGGGGCGATGACGCGCGTCGCGCCGGAGTCGGGGTTCACCAGGACGAGGTCGGCCGACCCGGGCGAGACCCGGTAGATCACGAGATCGCCGCTCCACGCGCCGGCGAGGAAGGCGAGGTACCCCCTGTGAGCGTGCACCGTGCGGGTCGCGCCGGTGGCGAGGTCGACCTCGTCGACGGTGAGCGCGTCGACGCGCAGCCTCGCGGGGCCGTCGCCCGGGTGCGGCTCCGGGCCGGCGACGCCGCGCGCGACGAACACGCGGCCGTCCGCGGTGACCAGCGGGCGGCTCGCGTGCACCACGCCGTCGCAGAGCGTCGTGGGCTCCGCGTGCGGCTCGATCCGGAAGAGGCTCGCGTTGAACGAGCGGTCGCGGGCCGGGTCCGTGTCGGCGGTCGCGACGACGATCGGCGTCCCCGGCACGACGCGGGCCCGGACGGTGGCGTCGGCGAGGTGCCGGAGCGTGGCGAGGGGAGGGCCGGCCTTGCCGCCGCCGACCTCCGCGATGTGGAGCGTGCTCCGGGTCGCCCCGGGCGGGGTCGCGAGGAGCGCGACGCGGGCGGGGGCCGCGCGCGCAGCGGGGGCCGCGAGGGCCGCCGGCACGAGGAGCCGACCGACCCGAGAGAGCGCGGGCGCGGGGCGATCGCCGAGGCCCACGAGCGCCGCCGCCGCGGCGAGCGACGCGCCCAGAGCGCCAGCGAGAGCGAGCCGGTTCATGCAGCACCGTGTGAGGGAGGAGCGTGTGGGGGAGCTGGGGCGCACGGGGGGATCGTAAACGATGGGTTGTCGACCGCGCTCGTCCGGGGGAGCCCTGCGACCCGGCGCGTCACGGGCGGTCAGGGGGCAGCTTCCGTCGCGCGCGCCCGCGTCGGGCCGTCATGCGCGGAAGCGCCGGGCGCGCGCGGGCTCGCCGGGCCTCGCCGTCAGAAGCAGCCGGACAGGCCGAGCCCGGCCGTGCCCGGGCCGGCGACCGGGGTCACCCGGAGCTCGTGATCGGACGCGAACGAGCCTGCGGGGGGCCGTGGGTGGTTGAACCCGAGCTGCCAGATGAGGCCTCCAGCGACGCCGGCCGCGCCCAGCCCGATCAGCACGCCGCCGACGGTGGCGCGCGCGCGGCCGTCGTTGCCCTGCTCGGCCAGGTCCGGAGGGCAGTTGGTGCGTGTCGGACAGCCGTTCTCGGCGTCGGCGACGTCGGACAGGCCGCTCGAGGTGAGAATCCCGCCCACCAGCAGCGTCACCACGCCGGCGCCCGTCACGGTCAGCGGCGCGTAGCCGTAGGGCGGCTGCGGTGGAGGCGGCTCCGCCGTGAAGCTCGGGGCCACCGACGCCGTGGGGGGCGGCGGCGGCGCCACCGGCGCCGACGCGGACTGGCTGGCGGTCGGGGCCGGCTGCTCCGGTCGGATGGTGTTCCTGAGGTTCTGGATCTTGTCCCGGATCGTCTGCGTGTCGGGCGCGTCCGGCGTGCGGGCCAGGTACGTCTCCAGCGCGGCGATCGCCTGCGCGCGATCGCCCTTCTTCTCGTAGGCGTTGGCGATGTTGATGAGCACCGGGTGCGCCGAGC
Organism: Sorangium sp. So ce1036; assembly: GCF_051369805.1. Taxonomy (NCBI): domain Bacteria; kingdom Pseudomonadati; phylum Myxococcota; order Polyangiales; family Polyangiaceae; genus Sorangium; species Sorangium sp. So ce1036. The sequence goes on along the minus strand of NZ_JBBMOX010000001.1, from coordinate 6,755,567 downwards.
AGTCGAGCTGGTAGGCGTCCTTCCAGTACTGGATGGCGCGGTCGTAGTCCGCCCGCTCGTAGAACTGCGTGGCGGCCTTGTGCGCCCCCTTGGCGCCTTCCAGGTCCGCGGGCGTCGCCGTGCGGTGACACTCGGGGTACTCGACGGCCGGATCTCCTGCCAGCGCCAACCCCGCAGCGAGGAACACCCCCGCGCCGAGACCGACCAGCCAAGTCCGAAACACGCGCATCCGAGCCGCCTCCACGAGAAGTGGGCGCAGCATACTGATCCGTTTCGCCGGCAGCGAGAAAAAGGAATCACGGCAGACGTCGGGGCAATGCGCTCGGCCTGCCGAGCCAGCGGGCCGAACGACGGCGCCGGCGCCGCCGGATGACGCCCGGGCCGAGCGACGACGCCCGGACGGCGCGCCCAGAGACAGGAGAGCCCGTCGGCGCGCCCCGCCGCGCGCGGGCGCGGACCCGGCGGAAGATGGTCCCGGCGCTTGCCCAGTTGCCGGTTCTGCTAGTCTCGCCCGGTGATGCTCCCCGAAAAGAAGCAGATCCTCGTCGTGGATGACGAGGCGAACCTCCGGCGGGTCCTCAGCGCGCAGCTCGGCCGGGATGGATACGAGGTGCACACCGCCGAGGATGGTGAGGAAGGGCTCGCGTTCCTGAAGGAGCACCACATCGATCTGGTCATCACCGATCTCCGGATGCCCAGGGTCGACGGCATGGACCTGCTCCGGGCCGCGCTCCGCGACGACCCCTCGCGGCCCGTCGTGCTCCTCACGGCCCACGGGACGGTGGACAACGCCGTCGAGGCGCTGAAGACGGGCGCGTTCGACTACATCACCAAGCCGTTCGACCAGAACGAGGTGCGCGTCGTCGTGAAGAAGGCCCTCCGCACCCGCGATCTGGCGAGCGCGGACGCCACGCGCGACGTCTCCCCGGCGCCGCCCCGGGGCCGCGCCGACCGGTTCGGGATCATCGGCGAGAGCCCGCCCATCCAGGAGCTCTACGCGATCCTCGAGCGGGTCGCCGACACGCCGACGACGGTGCTCATCAGCGGCGAGAGCGGCACCGGCAAGGAGCTCGTGGCGCGGGCGCTGCACGAGAACTCCAGCCGGCGCGACCGGCCGTTCATCAAGGTCAACTGCGCGGCCATCCCGAAGGATCTCATGGAGTCGGAGCTCTTCGGCTACGAGCGCGGCGCCTTCACCGGCGCGGTCGCCTCCAAGCCGGGGCGCTTCGAGCTCGCCTCCGGCGGGACGCTCTTCCTCGACGAGATCGGCGAGATCCCGACCGAGATGCAGGTGAAGCTCCTGCGCGTCCTGCAGGAGAGCGAGTTCGAGCGGGTCGGGGGCATCAAGACGATCCACGTCGACGTCCGGCTCGTCGCCGCCACGAACCGCGATCTCAAGCGGGAGATCGCGGCGGGCAGCTTCCGGGAGGACCTCTTCTACCGGCTGAACGTCGTGCCGATCGCGCTCCCGGCGCTGCGCGACAGGAGGGGTGACATCCCCCACCTCGCCGCCCACTTCGTCGCGAAGTTCAACGCGCGCCTCAAGAAGAACATCGAGGGCATCGAGCCCGAGGCGCTCGAGCGGCTGTCGTCGCACGCGTGGCCGGGGAACATCCGCGAGCTGGAGAACGTCGTGGAGCGGGCGCTGCTCTTCGCGGACGGGGCGCGCATCCGCCTCGACGACCTGCCGGAGGAGATCCGCAGCGGCGCCCCGCCCTTGACCGGCGCGGCGCTGCCGCTCGCGTCCGCGGCCGCGGCCGTGGACGCGGCCCTCGCCCCCTCGACGCCCGACGGCCTGAAGGAGCAGGTCAAGGCGGCGATGAGCAAGCTCGAGCGCGACCTCATCGAGCGCGCCCTCAAGCAGACGCACGGCAACGTCACCCACGCCGCCCGGCTGCTCAAGATCTCGCGCAAGGGGCTCCAGCTCAAGATGAAGGAGCTGAACCTGCGCGAGCGCGACGCCGAGTAGCGCATGCGCCTCGGCGAGCAGCGCTCCGTCCGGACAGCGGGGGGGAGGGCCCTGGCCGCGGCCGTGTTGCTCGCCGGGCTCCTCGCCGCGCCCCCCGGCTGCGATCGCGACGGCGCCCCGCCGGGCGCGGGCGCCGATCTCGACGCCGCGCCGCCCTGGGACGTGAGCCAGACCGAGCCGGAGCCGCGCCCCGGGATGGCGTGGATCCCGAAGGGCGTGCTCCTCGCGGGCACGCCGCCGGATCGGCTGCCGCGCATCGCCGACGAGGAGATGGCGGGCGAGCAGGTCGTGATGCACGGCTTCTATATCGACGTGTTCTCGTACCCCAACGAGGCCGGCGCGATCCCGACCACGAACATCACGCAGGAGGAGGCGCGCGCGCTCTGCGAGGCGCAGGGCAAGCGCCTCTGCACCGAGCTGGAGATCGAGCGGGCCTGCAAGGGGCCCGCGAACACCACGTACGAGTATGGCGACGTATACAGGGCGTCGGCGTGCGCGACCGGACAGAGCCGGGTGCTGACCCCCAACGGGGTGAACGCCGGGTGCGTGAGCGCCTTCGGGGTGCACGACATCCACGGCGGCGTGTGGACCTGGACGTCGAGCCAGTGGCGGCGGGACAGCGGCAAGCCGGGGCTCGTCACGCTGCGCGGGGGCAACGGGCCGCTGGGCGAGCTCGTGGGGCGCTGCGCCCACGGGCGCGGCGTCAAGCCGGACACGCGCCGCCCCGAGGTGGGCGTGCGGTGCTGCGCCGGGGAGGTGAACAGCTTCGAGGTGGTGCTCGACGTGGCGCGCGATCGGCCGCTCAGGCTCGAGCCGCTCGTGGACGCGCGCGTCGCGGCGCAGCTCTCGCGGCTCGCGCCGGAGGAGGCGCGCGCCGCGGCCGAGGCCGGGCGGCCCGAGGGGGCGTTCAAGGTCGAGCGCCTGTGGACCTGGCACCCGCGGGGCAACGAGGAGCTCGTGCTCGGCGCCGGGTGCGCGCGCCCGGGCGGGGCCGAGCCGGCGCCGCCCGGGCGCGGCAAGCGCGCGAAGCGGGGCCGTCCGGGCGACGCGGCGACGTGCGGGCTCGTCGTCGCGCGGATGCGTCACGGCACGCCGGCGCTGCTCACGTTCGTCCCGTCGGACCTCTGGCAGCCGACCCTCGGGGAGACGGACTCCCCGCGCGAGCTCCTGCTCTACGGCGGCGACGCGCTGGGCGCGTTCCGCCGCCGCATCACGTACGAGTGGGGCAGGATCGGCGTGGCCGACAAGGAGCGCAAGCGCAGGCACAAGGGGCGGCGCGGGCTCTCGTACGACTAGCCCGCGCCCCCGGACCTCGGCGGGGGAGGGGGTGGCGCCGGGGCACGGCGGCGCTCACATTCGGACCGTCGCGCGCCGGCCCGTGGCACATTGGCCTTGCGCCCGCGCGCCTGGAAGGGCAGCGCTAGCGGCGCGCGCCGTCGCCGATCGGCCTGCCCGCTCTCCCCCATGACCCGACCGCCCGATCCCGAACCGCGCGAAGCGCCGAGCGAGCGTCCGGGCGACCCCGGGTGCTCGCGCGCCGCCCTCCGGAAGGCGCTGCGGGGCGCGGTGGCGCTCGGCTGCGCGCGGCTCCGCGGCGCGCGCGGCGCCCGGCTCGGCGCCGCCATGGCCGTGGTGATCTCGCTGGGGTACGGCGCCATGGCGCTCGTGCTCCGGCAGGACGACGGCGCGACGTCGCTGGACGGGCTGCTCGGGTCCGCGGCGCGCGGGCTCGCGTGGGCGGCCGCCGGCCCCGTCGCCCTCGCCGCGGCGCACGATCGCCCCGCGGCCGACCGCGCCGATGGCGTCGAGGCGCTCGCCGCGGCGCGCGGGATCTCGCGGACCGCGCTCCACGGCGCCCGGAGCCTCGCCGCGATGCTGGAGATCGCGCGGGTCGTCGCGCTCCCGCTGGCCGCCCTCTCGGCGCTCGCGGTGCTCCTCGCCGGCTCGGCGCCGCTCGCCCTGCGTCACCTCGCCCTCGGCGCGGCGCTCGCCCTCTTCGGCGCGGTCTCCGGCGTGACGCTCGGCGGCCTCGCGGCGGCGAGCGGCCGCGTCGCCGGTGCGCGCGGGCGCGCCGTGTTCGCGGCGCTGATCCTCGTCCCCTGGGCGCTCGCCGATCTCGCCGGCGACTCGCGGTGGTCGATCCCGGGCGCGCTCGACGCGTTCCTCTCCTTCGCCGCGCGCTCGGCCGGGGGATCCGCCGAATGAGCCCTGGCGCGCCCATCGTGGTGCTCGAGCGGGTGCGCGCGCGCGATCGCGCCGGCGAGGCGGGGCGGCCCCGCGGGGGCCTCTTCGGCGCGGCGGCGGCGCTCGGCCCGGGGGCGCACGCCGTCCTCGGCGCGCCGGAGGACGGGACGCTGGCGCTCGCCGAGCTGCTCGCGGGGCGCGCCGCGCCGCTCGCGGGCCGCGTCCTCGTGGCGGGCCGCGACCCCTTCCGGAGCGCGGCGACGCGGGCGCGCATCGGCGTGCTCCCGCTCGCGCCGGAGCTGCCCGACGGCGACCCCGTGGCCTCGTCGATCGCGGTGGCGCTCCGGGCCCGCGGCGAGCCCGCGGAGCGCGCGGCCGCGCTGCTCGATCCGCTCGGCCTCACGCCGCTGCTCGCCCGTCGCCGGGCCTCGCTGGGCTACGCCGAGGCCCGGGCGATCGAGCTCGCGCTCGCCTTGACGACGCCGCGGCCGCTCCTGATCTGCGTCGTCGAGCCGTTCGCCGAGGTCGCCGTGCCGTCCCCGGCGCTGGTCCTGGAGCGCCTCCGCGCGCTCGCGGCCGGCGGCGCCTGCGTCGTGCTGATCACGTCCTCGACCGCCGACGCGAGCGCCCTCGCGGAGCACATCCATGTGCTCGACCGCGGCGCCATCGTCCGGACCGAGCCGGGCGACGGCGCGCGCCTCGCGAGCGCGCCGCGCTCGGCCGCGGCGGGCGCGCTGGGCCTCGAGGTCGAGACGCTCGTGCTCCTCCACGAGCGCGCGCCCGGGGCGCCTGGCGCCCGCGCGCTCGCGACCGCGCTCGCGAGCTCCCCCGCCGTGCGCGCGTGCGCGTGGGAGGAGGGGCCGGGGGGCGCGTCCTCGACCGTGAGGATCCGGGCTGCGGACCGGGACGCCGCGGCGCTCGCGATCCTGGACGCGGCGGCCCGGGAGGACGTCGCGATCGCCGCGATCTCGTCTCCAGCGCCGTCGATGCACGACGTGAGGGCGGCGACCGCGCTGCACCTGGCGGCCGTCCGCCCGCATCGGCCGTTCGGCGCGCCGTCCGGCGTCGACGCTGCGCCCCCGCCCGGCGCGCCGCCCCAGGGGCCGGTCGCGGTGGCCGCGTTCGGCGCCCCGATGCCACCCGGCCCGCCGCTACCCGGCCCGACGCCCGCCGGCGCGCCGCCGACGGCGCTCGATGAGGCGGCGGCTGACGGATCGACCGAGGCCGCACCGGCGTTGCCCGATCGCGCCCCGCACACCGCGGGGGCAGGAGGCCATGATGGCGGGTGAGAGCGCCCCGGGGGCCGGCGCGCAGGCCGTGCAGCCGCTGCGTACTGCCGAGGGCGAGGCCGAGCGGCGGGCGCCCGCGCTCCTCGCGGTCCGGCTCGGGATGGAGATGGCCGGGAGCCGCCTTCGCGCGCGGCGCCCTCTGCTCTCGCTCGGCCTCGGCCTCTCGCTGGCGATCGCGGCCGCGGTCATCGAGGTCTCGTTCGGGTCGTCCGGGGCCGTGGACCGGGCGCTGCTCGCCACATTTCGCCTGATCCTGCCGCTCACCCTCTTCGCGCTCGCCGCCGACGCCGCACGCCGGACCACGCTGCGCGACGCGGCGTGGCCCGCGGCTCGTTTCGGCGCCCCGTCCCACCACGTCGCGCTCGGGATCGCGCTGGCCACGGCCCTGGCCGGTGCCCTCGTCGGCGCCTTGCTCGCGCTCGCCGTGGTCGTGATCGCCCGCAGCCCCGGCGATGCGCCGTTCGTTCGCGACGTCCTCATCAGCGGGTGGGTCGGCGCGCTCACCGGCGCCGCCTACGCCGGCTGGTTCTCGTTCGGCGCCACCTTCCTGCGCCACGGCCGAGGCCGCTTCGTGCTGCTCGCGGCCGACTTCCTGCTGGGCGGCTCGGCCGGCGTGGCCGGCGCGTTGCTGCCCCGCGGCCACGCCGTGAACCTCCTCGGCGGCCCCGCGCCGCTCGGGCTCGGGCAGCCTGCGAGCGCCGGGCTGCTCGCGCTGAGCGCCCTCTTCCTCGTGCTCGCCTCGGCGGCTCGGTCCAGGGACTGACGCGCGCTGCGCGCGACCGGGCGGCCGGCGCGCGTGGGGCGGCGCATGGGGGATGGCTTCATGCGCCCGTTCACGTAGTCTGCAGGGAATGACTCACGGCGACGACGAGGCCACCAAGGCGGTCAACACGCCTCGATCGGTCCTGCTCGTCGGCCCGGCGGACGAGCTGGCGGCGCGCTGCAGGGGGATGTGCCTGCGGGCCCGCGTCATGCTCCTCGTCGAGAGCGACCTCGCGGCGCTGACGAACACGGCCGTCGAGCGGAAGCCGCTCGCGCTCGTGTTCCCCGAGGACATCTACGCCTTCGACAGCGTGGAGTTCGACGCGCTGGCGCGCGACATCCAGGCGGCGGTGGTGACGCTGGAGCCAGGCGTCACGGACGAGGTCATCGAGGCGCGGCTCGCCGAGGCGCTGCTCCGCGCCGAGGTCCTCCGGCAGCCCGAGCCTCCGTCGAGCCGCTACGTGCTGGTCCCTGACGGGCTGCGCCGCCCCAGGCGCCGGTGAGGGGCGCGCTCCATCTCCGGCGCGTCGTCTCCGCATGATTCCGCATGATTCCGCATGAATTTGCACGATGACGAGGATCCTCTCTTGAACGAGCTCCACCTCGATCCCGCCGCGTCCCGGCTGGTGGTCCGCACCCGCGCCATCGGGATGCTCGCGCGCCTGGCGCACGACCTCGAGATCACCGCCGCCCGGCTGCGCGGCCGGGCGCGGCTCGACGGCGCCTCGTGGACGGCCGAGCTCGAGGTCGACGTGGCCGGGCTCCGCGTCGCGGGCATCCTGCGCGGCGATCGCCTCGATCCGGACGCGCTCTCGGCCGGGGATCGCCGCGAGATCGAGCGGCGCATGCGCGAGGAAGTGCTCCGCGGCACCGAGGTCGTGGCGGTCCGCGCCTCCGGGGCGACGCGCGACCGCGCCGAGGTGCGCGTCCAGGTCGCCTCGGGGAGCGCCGCGCTGACGGCGCGGGTGTCGTCGCACGATCGCGGCGACGGGGCCGTCGGGGTGGTGGGCGGCTGTCAGCTCTCGCTTTCGGCGCTCGGCGTGCCTGAGATCAAGGGCCCGCTCGGGGCCTTCCGGGTGCGGGACGAGCTCGAGATCCTCGTCGATCTCACGCTGCGGCCGGCGGGCTAGGCGGCCTCACGCTGCGGCCGGCGGGCCAGGCGGCCTCACTCTGCGGCCGGCGGGCCAGGCGGCCCTGCCGGGAGCTCGGGCGCCGCCTCGCCGCGCGGGCACGCCCCGTGGACCTGGTAGGCCTTGCCGGAGAGGCGCTTCGCGAGCGAGGCCCCGCGCCAGGCGACGTAGGCCTTGTTGAACTCGAGCACCTGATCGGCCGCGAGGTAGGGGTTCTTCAGCTTCCCCAGCGTGACCAGGGTGAGCACCTGCTCCGCCACGCTCACGGGGCAGCCCTCGAGGCGCAGGTGGCCCTCGTTCCGGGCCATCGCGAGCTTGGTCGTCACCTTGACCATCTTCGCCAGGATGTCGTCGTGCTTCACGGTGTACGGGTCGCGGGCGGTCCGGTCCCGGTAGAGGCTCTCGACGCTGACGAGCTGGTCGCCGATCTTGCCCTCGTACGTCGCGCAGTCGCCGATGAAGACGACCTTCTCGCCCGGCCTGGCGTCGATGGGGCCCTCGTAGGCGCCGAACACGACGTGCATCCGCGGCATCTTCGCGTCGCACTCCTTGTCGTACTCGCGCAGGATCTCGATCGCCTCCTCGATGGCGCCCGGGCAGCCGCCCCAGCAGTAGTCGGTGTGCTCGCGCTCGGGCGGCGGGCCGGCGTAGGCGGTGATGTTCGTGCCCTCGAAGTACTTCTCGACGCGGACGAGGCCCACCTTGAACCCCTTCGCCTTCGCCTGCGCCTCCTCGAGCGTCACGTCCCCCGTGATCTCGATCTGGTCGAGATCCAGCGGGCCGAAGCCGCGCTCCGCGGCCAGGCGGATGTGGTCGACGCTCATCGGGTCGACGCCGATGATGTGGCAGCAGACCGCGTCGAAGGCGACCTGGTTGTTCCCCATCAGGATGAGGCCGAGATCGAACGGCGACGGCGTGAGCATGCGCCCCTCGCCGGCGGTGATGGCGTCGATCGCGATGAACTGCGGCTGCACGATGTACTGGAGGTCGGCGACCTTCTCGTTCAGCCGGTGGTCGTGGTCGATGAGCCGGTGCCGATCGTCCTGGATCCCGATGTAGTTCTTCATCGAGAAGGTCACGGTCGTCCACGGGTGCGACTTGAATTTGGGGCAGTTCACGAAGAAGTCGGCCCTGGCGACGGGCTCCGGCGTGAACACGTAGTCGCGCAGCCGGCCCTCGTGCGTCAGCCGGATCTCGACCTGCTGCTCCTCCTCGAAGTGGTAGTGCTTGACCCCGGTCCGCCGGAACATCGGGTAGTAGCCGGCGCCCTCGTAGGTCATGCGGGTCGGGAGCGTGATGCCGCACCGCTCGCCGACGGCGAGCTCGGTCACGCGCCCATCGTCGCGATCCCTCAGCGCGCCGATGACACCTTCGACGAACTCGGGCCGCGTGTAGGCGTGCGGGAAGTGCGCGCCCGAGGCGACGACGTTCGGCTTGATGAGCGTCCGGCCGTGCGGGCGGAGCGAGAGCTCCTCGAGGCCGCCGCGCACGATGTTGCGGATCGCCGCCACGTCATACGTCGAGCAACGCTGCAGGATTACACGAGGGCGCGACGTAATTTTCATGGAACCAGCGTAAGGGCCGCGGCGAGGCTCTGCAACACCCGCCGCCCCGGCGAGGGCATCCGTGAGGAGGCTCAGTCCGGGCGGTCGCCGTCGAGGAGCCGCGCGAGCTCGGCGCGGACCTCACGCGTCGCGTCGATGAGCCGGCCTTCGAGCTCGAAGATGCGCTCGGCCGGCGCCGCTGCGCCCGGCGCGTGGGGGCCGCGCAGCCGGCACCGGGCCACCTTGAGCCGGATGGCCGTCCCGGTCGACAGGAGCGAGCCGTCCACCCGGGCGCCGGGCGCCGCGGACGCCGTCGAGCGGAACCGCACGCGGTCGCCGTCGAGCTCGACGAGCGCGGCCTGGCCGCCCCCGGTCCAGGCGACGTGGGGCGTCCTGCTGGCCTCCGTCATTCCGGCCTCCGCGGGCGGGCGCGATCCTCGCTGCGCTCCGCGCGCCGCGCCTCCATGCGGGGCGACGCGCCACGCCCGCCGCCGCGCGCTCGCTCCATGGCCGCGCGCGCCTCCCGCGCCGCGTCTTTCTCCTTCAGGCTCTCGCGCTTGTCGACGGTCTTCTTCCCCTTCGCGAGGGCGATCTCCGCCTTCACGCGGCCGTTCTTGAAATAGAGGCGGGTCGCGATCACGGTCATGCCCTCGCGCTCGACGCCCCTGCGGAGCGCGTCGATCTCGCTCTCGTGCAGCAGCAGCTTGCGCGGGCGCTTCGCCTCGTGGCCGAAGGCCGCCCCGGGCATCACGGGGATGTTGACCCCTTTCAGGAACACCTCACCGCGCTCGATGGCGCACCAGCTGTCCGTGAGCTCGGCCGCGCCTTCGCGGAGCATCTTCACCTCGCTGCCGAGCAGCACCAACCCTGCTTCGAACCGATCGTCGAGGGTGTAATCGAAGGTCGCGCGCTTGTTGCGCACGATGAGCTTCTCCCCCTCTCGTTCTTTCTCTTTGCCAGCGCGGCTCACGCGGCCGCATAGCGCGCACGCCGCCGCCTGTCCACCGTCTCCCGAAAGACCCCAGGAGCCGGCCGGGAGGTGGGGGACTTACCCCGCCCTGCGGGGACACGGGAACCACCAAGGCGCCATACGACGCCAAGTTTTCTGTGTTTTTCTTGGCGTCCTCGGCGCCATGGCGGTTCAAAAGACCCCACCCTCAGCCAGGGTGCCCCACGACCCCCGGCCGAGCGTGCGGCAAATTCACCGCGGAGAACGCAATGCCGCCGCGGGCGGGGTCGGCGCGCCGATCGCGTACGATCGTTCGCGACGTTCGCCGGAAAGGGGGCTACACCCCAGCGGTTTCACGCGGGCCTGTCCACGCCGGACGCCACCCCGCGGAATCACGCCACCCCGCGCCTCCTATGCACCCCATCTGTCTCCGCGGCGCCCGGACGCACAACCTTCAGGGCATCGATCTCGATTTCCGGCCCGGCGAGCTCGTGGCCATCGTCGGCGTCTCCGGCGCCGGAAAATCCTCGCTCGCGCTCGACACGCTCTACTCCGAGGGGCAGCGCCGGTTCGTCGAGAGCTTCAGCCCGTACGCTCGCCAGTTCCTCGAGCGGCTCGAGCGGCCGCCGATCGACGCGCTCGAGCCCGTGGCGGCCGGCGTCGCCGTCGACCGCCGCGCGCCGGTCAAGAGCTCGCGCTCGACCGTCGCCACCATGGCCGACCTGGAGCCGTACTTCTGCGCGCTCTTCGCGCGCGAGGCGGTGCCCGTCTGCCCGTCCTGCGAGGCGCCGGCCGCGCGGACCGATCCCGCCCGCGCCGCCGAGCTCGCCGCGAGCGCGCACGAGGGGTCGACCGCGCTCGTCACGTACCCGATCCCCGTCGAGGGCACCGAGCGCTTCCTCGACGTGCGCGAGTCGCTGCTCGCCGCCGGCTACCGGCGCCTCCTCGTCCGGGGCGAGACGCGCGACCTCGACAGCGTGGCGCCGTCCGAGGCGCTGAGCGGCACGGACAAGGTCGAGGTCATCGTCGATCGGGTCCGGGTGGCCCCCCGGGAGCGACGCCGCCTCGGCGCGGCCATCGAGGAGGCGTGGAAGGGCGGCGGCGGCGACGCCTCGCTCCACCTGCACCACAAGGCCGAGGCGAACGGCGAGAGCGGCGCGGGGGCGACCCGGCTGCGGCTCGTGCGCGGGCTCGCGTGCCCCTCGTGCGCGCGCGCCTTCGAGCCGCCGCGCCCGGGGCTGTTCTCGTACCAGTCCCCGACCGGCGCGTGCTCGTCGTGCCGCGGCTTCGGCCGCACCCTCGGCATCGACTACGACAAGGTGATCCCGGACCCGTCGAAGTCGATCGCGGGCGGCGCGATCCGCCCCTGGAACAGCCGCTCCACGACCTGGGAGCGGAAGCTGCTCCGCGCGTTCTGCGAGCGGAAGGGGATCCGCACCGACCGGCCGTGGCGCGACCTCTCCGAGGCCCAGCGCGCGCTCGTGCTCGAGGGCGAGGGCACGTGGAGCCAGGGCAAGTACCCCGGCGTGAAGGCCTGGTTCCGCTGGCTCGAGACGCGCACCTACAAGATGCACGTCCGCGTGCTGCTCGCGCGCTACCGCACCTACGACGTCTGCGAGGCGTGCCACGGCAAGCGGCTCTCCCCGGAATCGCTCCTCTACCGCGTCGGCGGCCTCGATCTCGCCGCGTGGCACGACCTCGAGCTCCGCGAGGCCCGCGCGCGGCTCGAGGCCGAGCGCGCCCAGACGGGGCAGGGGGAGATGGCGCGCCGCGAGCTCATCGCGCGGCTCGGGTACCTCGAGCGGGTCGGGCTCGGCTACCTCTCGCTGGCCCGCCAGGCGCGCACGCTCTCCGGCGGCGAGGCGCAGCGCGTCGCGCTCACCGCGGCGCTCGGCACGTCGCTGACGGGCGCGCTCTTCGTGCTCGACGAGCCGACCGTCGGCCTGCACCCGACGGACATCCCGCCGCTCGTCGCCGCGATGCGCGAGCTCGCCGACCGCGGCAACGCCGTGCTCGTCATCGAGCACGAGCCCATCGTCATCCAGGCGAGCGATCGCGTCGTCGAGCTGGGCCCCGGCGCGGGCAAGCAGGGCGGGCGCGTCACCTACGACGGCCCCCCGGCCGGCCTCTCGGCCCGCGGCCCGCTCGCCCCGGCGCGCGCCGAGCGGAGGGCGCCGGGCGGGAAGATCACGATCCACGGCGCGCGCGAGAACAACCTCCGCGACGTCACCGTCGACGTCCCGCTCGGCGTGGTCGTGGCGGTCACGGGGCCGAGCGGCTCGGGCAAGAGCACGCTGGTGAGCGACGTGCTCTACCGGCACATCGCGCGGGCGCGCGGCTACAAGGACATCGAGGCGCCCGGCCTGTACCGGCGCATCGAGGGCACCGCCGGCATCCGCGCCGTCACGCTCGTCGACCAGGCGCCGCTCGGCCGCACCTCGCGCGGCAACCCGGCGACCTACAGCGGCGCGTGGAACCGCGTCCGCGCGCTCTTCGCCGAGCGCCCGGAGGCGGCGGCGCGGGACCTCGGGCCGGGCCACTTCTCGTTCAACGTCGCGCTCGGGCGCTGCGAGGCGTGCGCGGGCGAGGGGAGCGAGACCATCGAGATGCAGTTTTTGGCCGACGTCTCGCTGACGTGCCCCACCTGCAAGGGCAAGCGGTTCCGCGACGAGGTGCTCGAGGTGAAGCTCGACGGCCGCTCGGTCGCCGACGTGCTCGAGCTCTCGATCGACGAGGCGTTCGAGGCCTTCGAGCGGGAGCCCGCGGTGCGGCGGGCGCTCGCGCCGCTCAAGCAGCTCGGCCTCGGCTACCTCACGCTCGGGCAGCCGCTCTCGACGCTCTCGGGCGGCGAGGCGCAGCGGCTCAAGATCGCGCGCGCGCTCTGCGAGCCGTGCGCGGGGGCGCTCTTCCTCCTCGACGAGCCGAGCGCCGGCCTGCACCCGGAGGAGGTGAAGCACCTCAACGCCGCGCTCTCCGCGCTCGTGGCCGAGGGGGGCTCCGTGATCGTGGTCGATCACGACCTCGACGTCATCGCCGCGGCCGACTGGGTCATCGATCTCGGGCCGGGCGCGGGCAGCGAGGGCGGGCGCGTCGTCGCCGAAGGGACGCCCGAGGACGTGGCCGGGACGACGTCGCGGACCGGCCGCTCGCTGGCCGGGTGGTTCGCGCAGCGAGGCGGCGGCGCCGCGCGACGGTCGCGTCGCGCCGCCGCGGCCGCCGGGCCCGCCGCCCCGAGGTCGAGCCGGCGCGGCCCGGGCGGCGCCGCGCGCGCCCCGACCGCGCGGGGGCGGATCGAGGTGGAGGGCGCGCGCGAGCACAACCTCGCCGAGATCTCGACCGTGATCCCGCACGGCGAGATCGTCGTGGTCACGGGCCCGAGCGGCTCGGGCAAGAGCACGCTCGCGTTCGATGTCGTCTTCGCCGAGGGCCAGCGGCGCTTCCTCGAGACGCTGACCCCTTACGCCCGCCAGTTCCTCCCCACGCTGCCGCGCCCCGACGTCGACCGCGTGACCGGCGTCCCCCCGTCGATCGCGCTCGAGCAGCGCACCACGCGGTCCGGCGCCAACTCGACCGTCGCGACGGTGACCGAGATCGCGCACTACCTGCGGCTGCTCTACGCCAAGGTCGGCGAGCCCCGCTGCCCGGACTGCGACGTCCCCATCGAGGCGCGCTCGCCGGACGAGGTCTACCGCGCGCTGCTCGCCACGCGCGGCGCGCGGACGCTCCTGGCCCCCGCCGTCGTGGCGCGCAAGGGGACGTACCTCGACGTGTTCACCGCGGCCGCGCGCGCCGGCGTCACGCGCGCGCTCGCCGACGGCGAGCCGTGCGCGACCGACAGCCCTCCTCGCCTCGACAAGCGCCGCGAGCACTCGATCGATCTCGTGATGTACGAGGGGCGCATGGACGGCCTCGATCGGGCGCTCTTCGATCGCGCCCTCGCGTTCGGGCGGGGCGCGGTGAAGCTCGTCGGCGGCCGGGGCGGCGAGCAGCTGCTCTCCACGACGCGCACCTGTCCGCGCTGCGGCGCCGGCGTCCCGGAGCTCGATCCGCGGTGGTTCTCGTTCAACACGAAGCAGGGCCGCTGCGAGGCGTGCGAGGGGACGGGCGCCACGGACTTCGACGACGACGCGCTCGCGACGCCCGACCCGTGCGAGGCGTGCGGGGGCTCGCGCCTCGCGCCGATCCCGCGGGCGGTCCGGCTCGCGGGGGAGCGCTACCACCAGGCGGCCTCCCGCTCGGTCGAGGCCGCGGCCGCCTGGGCGCGGGGGCTCCGCTTCTCGGGCGATCGCGCGCTGATCGCCGAGGCGCCGCACAGGGAGCTCTGCCGCAGGCTCGACTTCGTCTGCGAGGTGGGCCTCGGCTACCTCACGCTCGACCGGCGGGCCGCCACCCTCTCGGGCGGCGAGATGCAGCGCCTCCGGCTCGCGGCGCAGCTCGGCAGCGGGCTCACCGGCGCGCTGTACGTGCTCGACGAGCCGACCATCGGCCTCCACCCGCGCGACACCGATCGGCTGCTCGGCAACCTGCGCAGGCTCGCCGGCATGGGGAGCACGGTGCTGATGGTGGAGCACGACGCCGACACCATCCGCGCCGCGGATACCCTGATCGACCTCGGCCCGTCGGGCGGGCGCAAGGGGGGGCGGATCATCGCCGCGGGCCGGTCGCGCGAGGTGCTCGCGAACCCCGAGTCCCCCACCGCGCGCGCGCTCGCCGGCGAGGACGCCCTGCTCAGCGCGCGCCCGGCGCGCCCGCCGGTGCGCGAGCACATCGAGCTCCTCGGCGCGCGCGCGCACAACCTGAAGGGCGACACGCTCCGGCTCCCCGCGGGCCGGATGACGGTGGTCGCCGGGGTCTCGGGCTCGGGCAAGAGCACGCTGATCCAGAAGGTGCTCTACCCCGCCGCCCGCCGCGCGCTGAAGCTCGAGGCGCCCGAGCCGGGCCCGCACAAGGCGCTGCGGCTCCCGAAGGGCATCCTGCGCGCGGTGGCCGTCGATCAGTCGCCCATCGGCCGGACGCCGCGCTCGATCCCGGCGACGTTCCTGGGCGTCTGGGACGAGGTCCGCAAGCTCTACGCCGCCTGTCCCGACGCCCAGGTGCGCGGCTACGGCCCTGCGCGGTTCTCCTTCAACACGGCGTCCGGCGGGCGGTGCCCCGCGTGCGAGGGCCAGGGGGTCATCGCGCACGAGATGTCGTTCCTGCCGGACGTGACCACGCCGTGCGAGGCGTGCGGCGGCGCGCGCTTCGAGCCGGCGACGCTCGACGTGCGCTACCTCGGGCGATCGGTCGGCGAGGTCCTGGATCTCACGGCCGAGGAGGCGGTCGAGGTCTTCGCGGCCCACCCCCGGATCCGCGCCCCGCTCGCCACGATGTGCGATCTCGGCGTGGGCTACCTCCACATCGGCCAGGGGTCGCACACGCTCTCGGGCGGCGAGGCGCAGCGGCTCAAGCTCGCGGCGGAGCTGACGGCCGGCGCGCGACCCAAGCCGACGCTCTACGTCCTCGACGAGCCCACGACCGGCCTCCACCTGGCGGACGTGGCGCGCCTGATCCGCGTGCTCGATCGCCTGGTCGAGCGCGGCGACACGCTGGTGATCATCGAGCACCACCCCGCGGTCATCGCGTGCGCGGATCACGTGGTCGAGCTGGGTCCGGAGGGGGGCGCGGGCGGGGGCCGCGTCGTGGCCGAAGGCACCCCGCGCGAGGTGGCTCGCCAGCCGACGGCGACGGGCGAGGTGCTGAAGCGGCTCTTCGCGAAGGCGACCTGAGCGCGGGCCGCCTCGCGGTCGCGGCTCAGGTCTCGGAGCGCTTCGCGTACTGGTACGCGGTGTAGGCGGAGACCAGGTGGCAGAGCCAGCCCAGCCAGCCCCCCGTGCCGATCCACAGGCCGGGCGTGATGATCAGCCAGAAGATGCCGCGCAGAAACGCACCATTATAGATCTGCCCGACACCCGGAACAAGGAAAGACAGGACTGCAGCGATCCCGGGTTTGCTCATGGCGTCAGAACCTGATCACCCCCGATGCCATGTCAAGCGGGTTCCGGCGGACGCCTCGGATCCGTCCTGCTGCGCCGAGCTCGACGGCGAGGCGGACGGATCCGAGCTTGCTCGGTTCCAGCGACTCGGTTCCAGCGACTCGGTTCCAGCGGCTCGGTTCCAGCGGCTCGGTTCCAGCGGCTCAGTTCCTGCCTGGCAGGATGATCCGCTTTCGGCCTGTCGAGGACGTTGTCGGAGCGGGCGCCGTGCTCGTCGAGGTGGGGGCCGCGGTCGTCGTCGAGGTGGGGGCCGCGGTCGTCGTCGACGTGGGCGCCGGCTGCGTGGCGGTGGAGGTCGGGGTGGGCGTCGCCGGCTTCGGCTGCGCGCGCACGGTCGGCTTCGGCGCTGCCACAGGGGTCGGCTCCGGCGGCGGCGCAGGGGGCTCGGGTGTGGTGGTCGCGGGCGGGGGCGGCGGATCGCTGGCGACCGACGCCGGCGCGGGGGGCGCATCGACCGCCATCACCGGCGCGGCGTCCTCGGATGAGCTCCCGCTGCGCATCACGAAGAACGCGAGCGTGAGGCCGCCGATGACCACGAAGGCGCCGATCCCGATCACGGCGAGCCCCAGACCCGAGCTCTTCGGGCGAGGCCGCGCGGGCACCGGCACCAGAGGCGCCGCGGCGGCGCCCGGCAGCGGGGGACCGCCGCCCGCGTAGGCTCCCGGCGCGGTGGCACCGGGCATCCCCGGCGAGCCGAACGGAGGTCCGCCGTACGGGCCGCCGGCGGGAGACGACGGCTGCCCGTAGGCGCCCGGGGCCACGGGGGGGCCGCCGTAGCTCGCCGTCGCACCGGGCCCATAGGGGCCGGGCGCGCCCGCGGGAGGCGCGCCGTACGCGCCCCCGGGAGCGCCGTACGGGCCGGGCATTCCGGGCGGGGGCGCGTCGCTGTTCTCTCCCCCGACGAGGGTCCGCGGGACGCCTGCGCCCGCAGCGGCCGGGTCGGGCGGAGCGGCGCCGGGCGGCACGGGGAAGCCGCCCTGGGGCGGGTTGAGCCCTGCGAGCGGAGGCTCGCCGGGCACGGTCTTGCCAGGGCCGTACATGCCGCTCGGGGGCGCAGGCCATCCGGGCGGCGGACCGCTATTCTGGTTGCTCATCGAGATCGCATCCTACCCCCCCGAGCCACGGGCAGGTCAGTTGTTGGGCACGATGATCACGCGTCGCGAAGGCCTGCTGGGCGGTGTGGAGGGCGGGCTCGTCGGCGTCGGGCTCGTCGTGGTGGTGGGCTGAGGGCCCGGGGCAGGTTGTGCGCTGGTCGGCGACGGGAACGGGAACGGGGGGAACGTCGACGGAATCACGAGGGGCGGCAGCGTCGGGATGATCGGCGTGCCGCTGGGGCGCGCCGGCGGCGCCGACGTCGTCGGCGTTGGCTTCGTCGTCGGCGGCGTCGCGGTCGTGCTCGGCGTTGCCGGGGGCTTCGTCGTGGTGGTCGGCCGGGGTTGAGGCCTGGTCGTGGCGACAGGCGGCGGCTCGACGGGGGGCGGCGCCGCGGTGACAGGCGGCGGGGTGGCAGGGGACGGGGTGGACGGGACCGTCTCCGCGGGGACCGGGGTGGTCGGCTGGGGGGTCGGCAACGTCGGCGAGGCGTCCGCGGCCTCGGTGCGGCCGAGCTCCTGGGTGATGTACACGCCGCCCACGACCGCGCCGGTGATCCCCGTGGCGAGCAGCAGGATCGTGAACAGCGACGTCCCCCGCCTCGCCGGCCGCTGCGCGCCGGGCGCGGAGGCGGCGTGCGCGCTCCCGGGGAACGGGGCCATCGGCGCCGTCCCCGGGACGTAGCCCTGCGCGCCGCCCGCAGGGACGCCGCCGTAGGCGGGCGCCGCGCCGCCGTTGAACGCGCCGGGCAGGGCCGAGCTCCCGCCCATGAAGGGAGCGTTGCCGATCGCCGTCCCGCCCGGGCGGGGCGACGCATCGAGCGGCGCGGGCTCGTAGCTCGTGGCGGGCACCCCGTGCGGAGGCATGTAAGGCGCGGCGCTCACGGTCGCCGGCTGCGCGACCGGCGGATAGCCCCCTGCGGCGACGTACGGGCCCGACGAGGACTCGGGCCTGGGCGTGAAGCCCGGGCCCGACGCGGCGGGGCCGTGGGCGTCCGAGGCGAAGCCGCCCATGGGCGTCGCGAACCCGGACACCGCCGGCGGGCCGCTCGACACGTGGTGCGGGCCCTCCTCCGGCGGAATGGTCCTGGGGACGCCGCTGGGGCGCCCGTCGCCCATCCCGTTTCCTGGCGCCGCGGCCGGGGGCGGGACCATCCCGGGCGCCGCGAAGGCGGCCGGCAGGGCGGCCGCGGAGGACCGCGCCGGGCCGGGCTCCGACGGCGACGGCGTGAGCGCCGACGGCGCGCGGGCGGCTCGCGCGAACGGCTCGAGGGCGCTGCGGAGCTCGGCGGTGGTCGCGTGGCGATCGGCCGGGGAGGCGGCCATCGCGCGGTGGACGGCGGCGCAGAGGCCGGGCGCGAGCTCCGGCGAGAGGTCCGAGAGCCGCGAGATCTGGCCCGTCAGGTAGGCGCCCGCGATCTGCTGGGGCTCGTCGCCGCCGACCGGCCTGCGGCCGGCCAGCATCTCGAAGATGATGACGCCGAGCGAGAAGATGTCGGCGCGCGCGTCCACGGAGTCGGCCGAGTAAGCCTGCTCCGGGGCCATGTACTCGGGCGTGCCCATGATCACGCCCGGGCGCGTGAGCCCTCGATCGAGCTCCCCCGTGACCTTCAGCTTGGCGATGCCGAAGTCGAGGATCTTGAGGAGCGGCTCGCCCCTGGCCGTCTTCGTGATGATGACGTTGTCCGGCTTCAGGTCCCGGTGGACGACGCCCGCGCGATGGGCGGCCTCGACCCCCTCGAGCATCTGCATCGCGTACTCGAGGGCGTCGGCGTACGCGAGCCGGACGCCGGCCCGGTAGAGCTCCTCGTAGAGCGTCTGGAGCGTCTTCCCCTCCAGGTATTCCATGACGATGAACGCCAGGCCGGAGGCCGTCTGGTCGACGTCGACCACGCGAACGACGTGCGCGCTCTGGATCTGCGCGGAGACGCGCGCCTCCTGCAGGAAGCGCTGCACGAGGCCGGGGCGGCGGGACAGCTCGGGGTGGAGGAACTTGAGGGCGACCGTCGTCCCCAGCACTTCGTGGCGGGCTTCGTAGACGCTCCCCATGCCCCCGTCCCCGATGAGGCGCACGAGTCGGTACTTGTTATGGATGACCTGGCCTGCCTGCGGACGCATCGATCTCCGTTGAGGGCGCTGGAGTTGCTCGGAGAGTCTCACAGGCTGGTAGACGAACGTCAGCCCCATTTGTGCGACGCGTGGGCGCGCGCGCCGCGATCAGCTCCGCTTTTTCGCGCCGCCGCGCCCTGCCACCCCGTCCAGCGCCCGTCCCGGGCAGCTCCGACCGTGGGTCTGAGCACAGGGGCAGCGTGGGGACGACGCGATGCGTTATCCAGCGCACCGGCGGGTGCGACGGCGCTGATGCGCGCGCGTGGGAGCGAGTATACCTGGGAGCCGCCGCCGGGGTGCGGCGCCGAGGAGATGCCTGTGCTGGCTGCGCCGTTGCTGGATGCTCTGATCGATCGCGCTCTGGATGAAGATCTCGCGGGGGGCGATCTCACCACCGAAGCCTGTATCGACGCCTCCGCGCGCGCGACCGCGAAGGCGGTCGCGCGGGGGCCGCTGGTCGCCTGTGGGGGGGCCGTGTTCCTCCGCGTCTTCCAGCGCCTGGATCCGGAGGCGGAGGGCGAGGCGCTGGTCGCGGACGGCGCCCGCGTCGACACGGGCGCCGTGCTCTGGACGGTCCGCGGCCGCGCGCGCGCGCTCCTCAGCGGCGAGCGCACCGCGCTCAACCTCGCGCAGCGGATGAGCGGCATCGCCACGGAGGCGCGCCGCTACGCCGACGCGCTGCCGGCAGGGTCCGGCGTGCGCATCACCGACACCCGCAAGACGACGCCCGGCCTCCGCGCCCTCGAGCGCTACGCCGTGCGCATCGGCGGCGCGCACAACCACCGCGACAGCCTCGGGAGCGCCGTGCTCATCAAGGACAACCACATCGTCGCTGCCGGCGGCATCTCGACCGCGATCGCCCGCGCGCGGGCGCGCGCGCCGCACACGACGAAGGTCGAGGTCGAGGTCGCCTCGCTCCAGGAGCTCGACGAGGCCCTGGCCGCGGGCGCGGACATCATCATGCTCGACAACTTCACGCTGGCCGACGTCAAGGTCGCGGCCGCGCGCGCGCGGCGCTCGCAGCACGGGCGGCCGCTGCTCGAGGTCTCCGGCGGCATCACGCTGGAGCGCATCCCCGAGCTCGCGGCGGCCGGCGTCGACGTCATCAGCGTCGGGGCGCTCACGCACTCGGCGCGCTCGGCGGACATCGCGCTGGATCTCGCGCTGTGAGGCGGCTCGACGCGGAGGCCATCGAGCGCGAGCTCTCGCGCCTCGGCGCGTCGCTCGGCAGGCCGCTCTCCGTGGCGGTGGAGACGGCGTCGACGAACGACGACGCGCGCCGCGTCGCCGCCGCCGGCGCGCCGCACGGGGCGGCGTTCCTCGCCGACGCGCAGACGCGGGGCCGCGGGCGCGGCGGGCGAGCCTGGCACTCCCCGCCCGGGGAGAACCTCTACCTGTCGGTGGTGCTGCGCCCCGGCCTGCCGGCGAGCGGCGTGTCGCCGATCGCCCTCGTCATGGGCCTCGCGGTCGCGTCCGTCGTCGAGCGGCGGCTCGCCCCGGCGCGCCGCCCCGGCGCCTCTGGCGATCGCGCCGCCTCCGAGGTGAGGCTCAAGTGGCCGAACGACGTGCTCGTCGGGGGCCGCAAGCTGGCGGGGATCCTGGTCGAGGCGCAGCTCCGCGGCGAGTCCGTCAGCAGCGTGATCGTCGGCGTCGGGCTCAACGTCGGGACGCGGAGCTTCCCGCCGGAGCTCTCGGCGCGGGCCACGTCGCTTTCGCTGCTCGGGGTCGACGACGTGCCCCGCGAGGTGCTCGCGGCGGAGCTGCTCCAGGCGCTCGGCGGCGCGGCGACGCGGTTCGAGGCGGGAGGGCTCGCGCCGTTCGCGGACGACCTCGCCCGGCTGGACTGGCTGCGCGGCCGTCACGTCGAGGTCGCCGGCGTGGCGGGCGTCGCGGCGGGGATCGACCCGGCGGGGCACCTCCTGATCCGGGGCGCGGACGGCGTCCTCCGGGGGGTGGCGGCGGGCGAGGTCTGCGTCGCCTCGGGCTGAGCGCCCCGCGCCGCTTGCGCGGGGCGCGCCGCGCGGCCAAAGCTTGCGGCCCATCGCGGGTCGCCGGCGGCGCGGGCGCTGACCAGGCGGCCCCGATCTGCCCGGAGGCGTCGCTTCCTTGAAAGAAGACACCCTCGTCGTTCACGAGATCTACGCCAGCGTGCAGGGCGAATCGACGTTCGCCGGGCTGCCGTGCGCCTTCGTCCGGCTCACCGGGTGCAACCTCCGCTGCACCTGGTGCGACACGCCGCAGGCCTTCCGCGGCGGCACGCGCGTCCGCCGGGGCGAGGTCCTCGAGCGCGCGCTCTCGTTCGACACGCCGCTCGTCGAGCTCACGGGGGGGGAGCCGCTCCTCCAGCCCGGCTCGTTCCCGCTGCTCGCGGAGCTCTGCGACGCGGGCCGCACCGTCCTCGTGGAGACGAGCGGCGAGGCGGACGTGTCGCGCGTCGATCCGCGCGTGCACAAGATCATGGACCTGAAGGCGCCCGGCTCCGGCGAATCCCACCGGAACCGCTGGTCGAACCTGGACCACCTCACGCCGCGCGACGAGATCAAGTTCGTGCTCGCCGACCGGCTGGATTACGAGTGGATGCGGAGCACCATCCGCGAGCGGCGCCTCGACGCGCGCGGCGTGACGCTGCTCGCCTCGTGCGTCTGGGGCCGCCTCGCGCCGAGGGAGCTCGTGCGGTGGGTGCTCGAGGACGGCCTGCGCGTCCGGGTGCAGATCCAGATGCACAAGGTCATCTGGGGGGCGGACGCGCAGGGGGTCTGACGCGGCGAGCCGCCCGCCCTGCGGCGCGGCTCGCCGGTGATGCGGCGGGTGTCGTCCCGCGCCGCCTCAGCGCTCGCCGCGCATGAACTGCTCGAAGTCGTCGACGTCGCGGGGCGAGCCCAGGACGAGCGGCACGCGCTCGTGGAGCGACCTCGGCGTCAGGTCGAGGACGCGCTCGATCCCGGTGCTCGCCTTGCCGCCGGCGGCCTCGAAGATGAACGCGAACGGGTTCGCCTCGTAGAGCAGCCGCAGCTTGCCCTGGCCACTTCGATCGGCGGGGTAGGCGAAGATGCCGCCCTTGAGCAGCGTCCGGTGCGCGTCCGCGACCAGCGACCCGACGTAGCGCGCGCCGTAAGGCCTCCCCTCGGGCTTGGCGTCCTCCTTGATCCAGGCGTTCCAGCGGCGCACGCTCTCGGGCCACCGCGCGCTGTGGCCTTCGTTGATGGAGTACGTCGCGCCATGCTCCGGGATCCGGATGTCCTCGTGGGAGAGGAAGAACTCGCCCACGGTGGGATCGTACGTGAACCCGTGGACGCCGCCGAGGCCGGTCGTGATGACGAGCAGCGTCGACGATCCGTAGAGCACGTACCCCGCCGCGAGCAGGTCGCGACCGGGGCGCAGGAAGTCCGAGGGCTCGGCGCCGGCCTTGGATTCTTCCTTGCGGAGCACGCCGAAGATCGTGCCGATCGAGATGTTCACGTCGATGTTCGAGGAGCCGTCGAGCGGGTCGACGACGACGAGGTACTTGGCGCGCGGGTCGCTGGAGAGAACCCTCATGTCCCCGAGCTCCTCGCTCACCATGGCCGCGCAGTGTCCCTGCCTGCCGAGCACGCTGAGCAGCGTCTCGTTGGCGACCTCGTCGAGCTTCTGCACGGACTCGCCCTGGACGTTGGTCTGTCCCGTGTACCCGAGGACATTGGCGAGCCCCGCGCGTCGGACCTTGGAGGTCACGAGCTTCGCCGTCAGGACGAGCTGATTCAGCAGCGAGGTGAACGCCCCGGTCGCTGCGGGGAAGCCGAGCATCCCTTCGAGGATGTACGTCTCGAGCGTGATCCCGATGCGCGACGGCGACTCCGGTGGTCTCCAGCTCGGGTGCTGATGGTCCGATGAGAGCGACATGATCCCTCCGCTTTGTCGACGAGGGCGTCGCCGCCCCGTCATCCGATGATCGCGCCCGCGGGCGCTGCCCTCGAGCGCCGACCGGAGCGGTCCGGAGGATTGCGTATCCCCTGGCCGCGTACAACATCGTCCGGGCGCCGGGATTCCGGGGGGCGTTGGGCTCGATACGTTCGTCCAGACCCTCAACAACCCAGGCCCCGAGCCCGTCCGCCCGGCCTGGCGCTGGACATGGATGGCGCGGCGCTCGCCCCGCGTGATCAGGCGGTCTCCGCGCCGCGACAACCCGACGGAGTGATCCATGGCGCTCACTGCCCCTGTAGAGCAGATCCTCTCCTGGTAC
This sequence comes from Sorangium sp. So ce1036, assembly GCF_051369805.1. Classification (NCBI taxonomy): domain Bacteria; kingdom Pseudomonadati; phylum Myxococcota; order Polyangiales; family Polyangiaceae; genus Sorangium; species Sorangium sp. So ce1036. The sequence goes on along the minus strand of NZ_JBBMOX010000001.1, from coordinate 6,732,289 downwards.
TCTTCAGACAATCCAGGCACGTTGACGAACCTCGTCCGGTTGCTCGGCCACGGCGCGCTCGCGGGCACCGGCAAGATGGTGATCCTGCCCGTCGATCAGGGCTTCGAGCACGGTCCGGTGCGGTCGTTCGCTCCGAACCCCGAGGCGTACGATCCCGACTACCACGTTCGGCTCGCGATCGACGCCGGGTGCAATGCGTACGCGGCGCCGCTCGGCTCGCTCGAGGCGGTGGCGGCCAGGTTCGCGGGGCAGGTGCCGTTGATCCTGAAGCTCAACAACAGCGACACGCTGGCCAGGGTGGAGCAGCCTCACCCGGCCGTGACCGCCTCGGTCGAGGACGCGCTCCGCCTCGGTTGCGTCGGCATCGGCTACACGATCTACCCGGGATCCGGCGCGAGGAACCGGATGTACGAGGACCTTCGTGAGCTCACCCTCGAGGCCAAGCGCAGAGGTCTGGTCGTCGTCGTCTGGAGCTATCCGCGCGGCGCCGGGCTGTCCAAGCAGGGCGAGACGGCGGTCGATGTCTGCGCCTACGCGGCGACCATCGCGGCGCAGCTCGGGGCGCACATCATCAAGGTCAAGCCGCCGACGGCTCATGTCGAGCAGGAGGAGGCGAAGAGGACGTACGAGAAGTACAATATCCCGATCCAGACGCTCGCTGATCGGGCCCGCCACGTCGTGCAGGCGACCTTCAACGGCAAGCGCGTGGTGATCTTCTCCGGCGGCGAGGCCAAGGCGACCGACGCGGTGCTCGCCGAGGTGCGCGAGCTGGCCGCGGGCGGCTCGTTCGGCTCGATCATGGGGCGCAACGCCTTCCAGCGTCCGCGCGCCGAGGCGCTCGAGCTCCTCTCCGAGGTCATCCAGATTTACAGGTCCGCGCGCTGACGCCTCTCGGCCGGGGCCGGGGGCGCTCGCGGCCGGCGGTCCGAGCGGGCGTCGCCGCGCGGGGCGCGCTGCCGGAGCGCGCCTTCGCCTCTCTGCCGCCGCTCGAGCGCGGGGGCAGAGGGCGGCGCGCCCCCCGCGTCCTCCGCGCCCGGAGCGCTCCTGTCGGCGCTCGGAGCGCCCCTGCCGCGTCTTCACGCGCTCCGGGCCGACCGCTCGCGGGCATCGTCCACGTCGACGGGGTTAGCCCTTCGTGATTAGATGCCGCGCTGGAGACGCCCACGTTCGGGCCCAGGAGACCGCATGCCGATCAAAGTGAACCTTGCTTCGTCAGACCCGCTGAGCACCCCCGCCGACGTCGTCGTCGTCGGTGTGCCCGAAGGCGCCTCGACGGGTGAGGGCGTGCTCGCGAGGCTCGCGGAGGCGCTGGGCGAGTCCGTGAAGAGCCAGGTCAAGCGCGACGACTTCACGGGGAAGAAGGACCAGAGCATCGAGTTCGCGACGCGCGGCGCGCTGAAGCCCGGCCGCGTGCTGCTGCTCGGGATGGGCTCGGGCAGGCTCACCGACGTCGATTGCCGGCTCCTGGCGGCGAAGGGGGCGCGCTTCGCGAACGGCGTGCGCGCCGAGAGCGTCGCGGTCGCGGTGCCGCCTGGCATCGAGCGCGCCGAGCGCGCCGCCGCGGAGGGCCTCGTGCTCGGCGCCTACCGGTTCACCCGGTACCTCACGGGCGATCGCGTGCCCAAGTTCGGCCTCGCGCGCGGCACCGTGGTCATCGAGGGCAAGGTGAGCAAGGCGGCGCGGGACGCGGTCTCGCTCGGCCAGCAGGTCGGCGAGGCGATCTGCCTCGCGCGCGATCTCATCAACGAGCCACCGAACGAGGTGTACCCGGAGTCTCTGGCGCGCGTCGCGGCGGGCGTGGGCAAGCAGCACGGGCTCAAGGTCACGGTGCTCGACAGGGCGGCGCTCCTCAAGCGGGGGATGAAGCTCATCATGGCCGTGGGGCAGGGGAGCGCGCGGGAGCCTCGGCTGGTCCACATGGTCTATTCCCCGGCAGGGAAGGCCAAGGGAAAGCTGGCCTTCGTGGGCAAGGGGCTGACCTTCGACAGCGGCGGTCTCTGCATCAAGCCGGCCCAGGGGATGGAGGAGATGAAGGGCGACATGGGCGGCGCCGCGAACGTGATCGCGCTGATGGCCGCCGTCGCGGCCCTCAAGCCGAACGTCGAGGTGCACGGCATCATCGGCGCGGCGGAGAACATGCCCGACGGCGCGGCGTATCGGCCCGGAGACATCTTCGGCTCGTTCGACGGCAGGACGGTGGAGATCATCAACACCGACGCGGAGGGGCGCCTCGTCCTCGCCGATTGCCTCGCCTATGCGCGCGCGCTGAAGCCGGATCTCATCGTCGACAACGCGACGCTCACGGGCGCCTGCGTCGTGGCCCTCGGACCTACGGTGTCGGGCTTCTTCACGAACCGCGAGGAGCTGGCCGAGCGCATGCGGAGCGCCGCCAAGGCTGCGGGCGAGTCGATGTGGCAGCTCCCGCTCGTCGACGAGCTCCGGGAGGGCCTGAAGAGCGACTGGGCCGACATCAAGCACACGGCCGACCGCTGGGGAGGGACCATCACCGCGGCCCTGTTCCTGCGCGAGTTCGTGGGTGACGTCCCCTGGATCCACGTGGACATCGCCGGCCCGTCGACGGCGAGCAAGCCGTACGGCGTCTTCTCGAAGGGCGGGACGGGCCATGGCGTGCTTACCTACCTCCGCCTCATCGAAGGCTTCTCCGGTTGAACCGTGCAACTACGCCGTAAGCTCGCGCGCGCCATGGGCCGCGCCATCACCGACTTCGACATGATCGCCGACGGCGATCGGATCCTCTGCGCGGTCTCGGGGGGCAAGGACAGCTACGCGATGCACGCGCTCCTCGTCGATCTCGCGCGCCGCGCGCCGGTCCGGTTCAGCGTGATCGCGGTCAACATCGATCAGGGGCACCCGGGCTACCCGGGTCACCTCCTGGCCGATTACATGGCCGCGGGCGGCCACGAGTTCCGGATGATCTCCGAGGACACCTACTCGATCGTCACCGAGAAGATCCCCGAGAACAAGACGTACTGCTCTCTCTGCTCGCGCCTGCGGCGGGGGATCCTCTACCGCGCAGCGCGCGAGCTGGGGTGCTCGAAGATCGCCCTCGGGCATCACCGGGACGACGCCGTGACCACGCTGCTCCTGAACCTGATCTTCGCCGGTCAGCTGAAGTCCATGCCGCCGAAGCTCATCTCGGACGAGGGCGACAACGTGGTGATCCGCCCGCTGATCTACTGCGCCGAGGACGAGCTCGCCGCCTTCGCGGCGGAGGAGCGCTTCCCCATCATCCCCTGCGATCTGTGCGGATCTCAGGAGAACCTCCAGCGCAAGGCGGTGAGCCGGCTCCTCGCGGAGCTCGACGCGCGCCACCCCGGCGCGCGGCAGAACATGCTCGCCGCCCTCGGCAACGTGCGCCCGAGCCACCTCTTCGACACAGGCCTCTGGAAGCGGCTCGGGCTCGAGGTCGCCCGGGAAGAGGGGGGAGGCGGGGCGGGCGCCGACGCGCCGGCGCCGGATGTGCTGCCCGTCGGCAATCTGCTGAGAAATCTGGCCTAGCGGTCCGCCATGAGCGTGGATGTCCCCGGGGTGATCTCGAGCGCCGCCGAGCGCGACGCGGAGTCAACCGCGTCCGTCGTGCGCGACGGGGCACGCGCGCGCGAGGTCGATGCGGGGCTCTCGAGCTCGGCTCGCGCCGATGCCGCGCCGCATGGCGCGGCTCGCTTCGATCTGGGGCTCGGCGACGGGCGTGCCCTCCAGGCGCTGCTCGCCGCGGTGGTCGCCTGGACGATCACGGTCGCGCCTGCCGCCTTCGCCCGCGGCGCGCCGGCGTCTGCCTGGGTCACCGCGACGCTGGCCTTCCTGTGCGGCGTTGCCGCGCCGCTGCTCGCGGCCACCCGCCGTCGGCTCGCGCGGCACCTCGGCATCTCTGTTTTCCTGGCGCTCGTCACGCTGACGTGGCTGCTCGCCTCCCACTCCTTGCACCCGTCCCGCCTCGACCCGTTCCGCGCGGCGATCGGCGCCGTCGCCTGGGGCGTCTTCGCGCTCTCCTGGCGCGATCGCTGGGATGCGCGGCGCCAGCCAGAGCCAGACCCGGACGCCCCCCTCCTGCAGGCCCGCGCCCACCTCCCGCCGCTCGCCGTCCCGCTCGTCGCCTTCGGCGCGCTCGTGAGCCTCGCGATCCTCGTGCTCGCATGGCGCGTCCGGGATCCGGAGCGGGCGCTCCTGGCCCAGGCGGTCGGCGTGGCCTGCTCCGTCGCGCTGATCACCGCGGCCGCTGGCGTCGCGGTCGCCCGCGGCCGCCGCCAGACCACCGCCGGGCGGCGGCTCACCGACCGCGCCGCCCGGCAGCTGCTGGTCTTGATCGTCGTCGCCGTGCTGGGAGCCGTCGTGATGATGCTGCGCTGAGCCGCGGCGGTCGGCCCCCGCCATCGGCCCGCTTCGCGTTGGTCATCGCCCCCGCATCCCCGCCGGTTCGCATCCAAATCGCGTTACACTCCTGCGCGTGTCCCGCGCCGTTGATGGTTTCGCGATCCTGCTCCTCGTCGCCGCCGCGTGCTCCTTCGCCTTCGGGGTGCACGCGCTCGGAGATCGCCAGGACTTCAAGGCGATCTACCTCCTCGTGATCGGAGGCCTGTCGCTGAAGGCGTCCACGGAGATCCTTCGTCCCCGCGGGGGCAGCGCATGAGGCCTGGACGCCGATCCGTTGCGGCAGCGGCGTGCGTCGCGTGCGTCGCGTGGGCCGCCCTGTCGACGTCCGCGAGCGGGGCGCCGACGCTGCGGCCCGACGTGGCGGCCCGCGTGGGCGCCGAGGAGATCCCCGTTGCCC
>NZ_JBBMOX010000001.1:4870000-6720000 GCF_051369805.1 Sorangium sp. So ce1036 | reverse complement strand
TTTCTTCGAACCTGCGCACAGGTGTTCCTGTGCGCAGGTTTTTTTTTGTCTCGGAGCCGGCAGTTCGCCTCCGCCGGGTCGCGATCTCCTCGTGCTTGCAGTTCCTTCGTGGGTGGATTTTTGCTTGTATGGCGTGCGGGCGCGACATGGAGCGGCTCGCCGAGGCAGATCGAGATGATACGGCGAGTTTCTCCCGGGCGCGGAGCGTTGCTACGCTAGGTGGACCTTGGGATCCAAGCGCTGCAGAGTCGCCGCTGTCGTCGGTGGTGCCCTCGGTTGCGGGCTCCTCGTCGGTTTCGCGCCTTTTGTGCGTTACCAGGCCGAGCGAGCCGCCGAGGGATACGGGGCGTCGCTGACGATCGAGCAGGTTCGGCCCACGTGGGGGGGCGTGGCCCTGCGAGGGGTAGATGTCCGGTTGAGGGGCGCTCCAAGCGTGTCGATCCGGCTGGATGAGGTCGCCGTTGCCCTTGGCTGGTCCGGGCGCCGTGTCGCGATGCGCGGCGGGATGGTCTCCGCCGTGGGCCCGCGGGAGGTGATCCTTCGCGAGCTGGAGACATGGCGGGCCGGTCAGGCTGCGGGGCGTCCCGGCGCAGCAGCGGGCGGTGGGGGCGGGAGTACCGAGCTGGACGGGCTCAAGCTCGTGTGGAACGACCGGGAGAGCGCTCCGAAGGAGAGCCTGTCCGCGATCGGGGTGAGCCTGTCACGCGCCGGGGGACGCACGTCGATCGCCGCTCAGCAGGCGATGCTGTCGCTGGGGCGCGCGGCGTTCTCGGTCCGGGATGGTCGGCTGGTGCTCGTCCGCGAGCTGGCACGCTACCAGGTGCACGAGCTCTCGGCCGCGGCCGTGGATGCCGAGGTCACGCTCCCGGAGCTCGCGGCCAGGCCGCAGGCATCACCGGAGCTCGCAGGCAGGCCGCAGGCACCACCCGAGCAGGGCGGGGGCACTCGAACGGCACAGGTCACACAGGTCAAGCGAGCCGCAGAAGGGGATGACAGCGCGAACACGCGCCCGAACCGCGGGGCTCTGGTCCGCGAAGCTCTCCTGCACGCTGCCAGGGGGATCGACCTGACGCTGGGCAAGGGAGCCAAGGTCGAGGTCGCGGGGGTCACCGCGCGCCTCAAGCGCGGCACCGACACCCTGAACCTGGGGCCCGGCAGCCTCGCCGTGCGGCGGGAGGCAGGCTCGCTCGTGGTGGAGCTCTCTCCAGGAGAGGCGGCGATCGCGGGCGTCGGTGCGGACGCCCAGCAGGCGCTCACGTTTCGGCTTCGCGTGCCGCTCAACGACGCGCAGGAGACCCCGCAGGAGATCGTGGCCGACGTGCAGGGCGGGCCCATCTGGCTCTCGACCCTCGGGGTCCATGAGGGAGATCTCGGACTGTTCGACGTGGCGCGCACGTCGATCGTCAGCCGCGCGCGGGTCGTCCTCTCGGCGGACGGTCAGACGCTGGGAGTCGATGGCGAAGGGAGGCTCAAGAACCTCTCGCTGCGGAGCGCCGCCCTGGCGGACGAGCCCATCGCCGGTCTCGATCTGGCGTGGCGGGCAAAGGCGCACGGCAAGCTGGACGGGTCGAGGCTCGTCGCAGAGGACGCGGAGATCGATCTCGGCTCCATGAGGCTGATCGCGCGCGGTGAGTACGAGCACTCCGCGGCCTCCCACCGGGTTCGGGGCAGCTTCGAGGTGCCTCTCACGGCCTGCCAGTCGCTGCTCGACTCGGTGCCCAGGGGGGTCGTGGCGAAGCTCCATGGCATGCGGCTCGCCGGCTCCTTCGGGATCAAGGGGAAGCTCCGCTTCGACACCGCCAGCCTAGACCGCACGTTCTCGCTCGACTGGGGCGTCTCCAACACCTGCCGTGTCGCGGAGATGCCGCGCGAGCTGAGCGCCGACCAGTTCAAGCGCGCGTTCCGCCGCCTGGTGTACGGACCCGGCGGCCAGCGGGTCGAGATCGAGTCCGGTCCGGGGACCGCCGAGTGGGTCCCCTATGAAGACATCTCCCGCTTCATGGAGGTCGCCGTGCTGACCACCGAGGACAGCGGCTTCCACCGGCATAGCGGCTTCGACCAGGAGGCCATCAAGAACTCGATCCGCGAGAACCTCCGGAAGATGAGGTTCGTGCGGGGAGCGAGCACCGTCAGCATGCAGCTCGCGAAGAACCTCTACCTCGAGCGGACCAAGAGCGTGGCTCGCAAGCTCCAGGAGACCCTGCTCACCATGTACCTGGAGCAAGAGCTCACCAAGGAGCAGATCATGGAGCTCTACCTGAACGTGGTGGAGTTCGGGCCGCTGGTCTACGGAATCGGCGCCGCCGCGCGGCACTACTTCAACACGACGCCCGCACAGCTCTCGCTCGGACAGGCGCTCTACATCGCGTCGATCCTGCCGAGCCCCAGCGTGCAGCACTTCAGCGCGAGCGGCGAGGTGACCCCCGCATGGAGCGAGTACCTGCGCAAGCTCATGCAGATCGCTCACAAGCGTCACCGGATCTCGGATGAGGAGCTCGAGAAGGGGCTGCAGGAGACGGTCGTGCGGGGCTCCCCGGCGCCTCACCTGGCGCCCCGGCAGCCCCCCGGGGATGAGGACGTCCTGGTGGACGAGGGCGGTGCGTGGACAGCGCCGTGACCCGCGCCGCGGACCTGGGGATCAGCGCTTGAGCGCTGCGGCCCGGAGCTTCGCGAAGAAGGCGCGAAGCAAGGCGGCGCTCTCCTCCGCCAGCACCCCCGACGTCACCACGAAGCGATGGTTGAGCCGGCTGTCGCGCCCGATCGTGAAGAGCGTGTCGATCGCGCCTGCCTTCGGATCGGGGCAGCCGTACACGAGCCGTGCGATCCTGGCGTTGACGAGCGCGCCCGCGCACATGGGACACGGCTCCAGCGTCGCGTAGACCGTCGCCCCCTCGAGCCGCCACCGGCCAAGCTGCCTGGCCGCCGTGCGCAACGCATCCACCTCGGCGTGCCCGGTCGGATCCTGGTCGATCTCTCGCCGGTTTCGGCCGCGCGCCAGCACGACCCCCGCGGCATCGACGATGAGCGCTCCTACAGGGACATCCCCGGCCGCAGCCGCTGCCTGCGCCTCCGCGAGCGCCCCCTGCATCCAGAACACATCAACGTCTGCCCCATCGGACCCTTTGGCCGCGGTCGAGAGGAGCAACTCTGCTCCATCATCCCTGATGGGTTCAGGATCTGTCACACGAACGATCAGGCGCGCCCAGGAAGATTCGAACTTCCGACCCCCGGCTTCGTAGGCCGATGCTCTATCCAGCTGAGCTATGGGCGCTCTGGTGATGGCAAACGGAAAGGCGTGGCTACGCCACTGCACTCCTCGCGTCCGCGTTTGGTTGCGCGAAGTGAGTGCCGCCGTTTAGACGGCCCCGAGCTTTCTGTCAAGAGAAAGTGACGAGAGCCCGAGGACGCCCGTTCGCAGGAGCGGCGTTCGTGGGCGAGAGTCCCGCAGCGCTCGCCCATTCCCGTCGGCCATCCTCTCCCCGGTTCGCGTCTCCGGTTCGCGCCGGGCGAGCCGGCCGCACGGCATCGCAGCGGAGAGGCGTCCGGAACCGACCTCTCGGTGTCGGGTGTGTCGCATTACAAAAAATATGGCGCGCGGCGATTCCTCAAGGGAATGGCCGCGCGCTTTCATACGCTCTCGAAGCACAAGCGGAAGCGCAAGCTCGGGGAACGTGACGAGGCGCAGACAGAGCTGCAAAAGATGAACAAGCGGTAAGCCAAGCGCCGGCGCTACGGACGAGGCGAGACGAGCGCCGGCTGAAGGACCAAGCGAAAGTCAACGAGGCCTGTCAGGAGGGAGGAGGACCGCGAGACGCTGCAGCCCACAGCGGGAAGCGCGGTCGGTTCCGCCTGGAGCAGCGTCCGTGCCACCGCTCGGACCTGCCGCCTAGCCGATCGACGTCGGCGTGAGACGTCGGGCGGAGCCCCCGGGTTCAACCGTGATTTCCCCGAGGCTCGCGGAGCCTACTGCTCGCGCGCTGGGACATCGATGTCGCGTCAGGGACCGTGGTTCGCAAGTTTTGCGAGCCAAGGTGGCCGGACTCGGTGGGGGTGACGCGATGCGCTATCGAGGGCCGCCGAAGAGATGGTCGTGGGGGGCGTCGGCGTGGCAGCGCTTGCAGGGGGGCAATGCGCCGCGGTGGGCGGATGTGCCCTGAGGCGTGAGGATGAGGTACTCCCAGTCGCCGCCATCGGGATCGTAGCCGGCGTGGCGCTTGACCATCGCCAGGAGCGTCACCGGGTCGGAGGAGCCCGCCGCGTAATGATACTCGACCAGGGCCGCTCCAGGCGGGAGCGCACGACCCGGGCCGAGCGCGGGGTAGGCCGCGGCGGCCGCGTTGACCCGTACCTCTGCCTCCATCTCGCCGGTGAAGTGCTGGGAGCGAGCGCGGCCCGTGACCGGCCTGAAGGTCGCGAGCTGCGGGGCGAGCTCCCAGATGGAGGGCTCCGTGTCCGGCGGGGCAGCGGGGGCAGCGGCCGGCGCGCGCGGCTCCGCGGTGAGGCCAGGGCCGCGCTCCCCGATCCACTCCGTCGCGGCTGCATGATGACCTCGAGGGCCGGGGGGGGCATGGCCTCGGGGGCCGGGGGGGGCACAGCCGAGCGGCAGGGGCGCCCACCCGGAGCTGGAAGGGGACCGTGCCCCCGCCGAGAACATCGCGGAGGCCAGGGACGCCGCTGCGAGCGCGCCGCACGCCGAGAAGCGGGTTCGGGACCGCACCGGGCGAGATGCTACACTGCCAAGATGGACCTGGCCGCTTCCAGGCGTGGCCGCGCATGGCGCGCCCTCTTCGCTGCAACGCTGGTCACGCTGGCAGGCGCCGCGCTGGTGGGAGGGGCGTCCGACGCGTCCGCCGAGGAGATGTCTCGCCGCGCCTGGCTCGGCGTGGAGCTGGCGCCGGGGCCGGCCGGGGGCGTGATCGCCAAGCACGTCGTCACCAGCTCGCCCGCGGCCAAGGCCGGCATGGTGGACGGCGACCTGCTCGTCGCGGCGGATGGCGTGCCGCTCGAGGATCCGAAGCAGCTGATCGCCCGGGTCGCGCTCGCTGGACCGGGGAACGTGGTGAACCTCCGGATCCGGCGCGGCGGCCGGGAGCGCGATGTGGCGCCGACGCTGGCGCCATTCCCCGGGCGCGATCAGATCCTCCGCCTCGACAAGGTCGGCACGCGCGCGCCGGACTTGAAGGCGCTCGTCACCGTCTCCGGGACGGTCCCCGCGACCGTCGGGGCCCTGCGCGGAAACGTGGTGTTGCTCGATTTCTGGGCTACCTGGTGCGCGCCGTGCCGCCTCATGGCCCCGCAGCTCTCGAAATGGCACGCGACGTACGCCGCGCAGGGGCTGCGGGTCGTCGGGGTGACGAGCGACAACGTCGGCGTCGCGACGAGGACGGCTCAGGCGCTCGCCATGCGCTACGCGGTCGCGTCGGACGCCGCGGAGGCGACCTCCGCAGCGTACGGCGTCTCGGCGCTCCCGACGATGTTCGTGATCGACAAGAAGGGCATCATCCGCGAGGTGCTCGTCGGCTACGACCCGTCCCGGCACGCCCAGATCGAGAAGCTCCTCCAGGCTCTGCTCGCAGAGCCGGCGCCGTAGGAGCCGCAGGCCCGCGGGCTGGTCGGGTTGCCTCCCCATGCTCCTCTCCATCGACGAGTTCCTGTGGGCGCTGCGGCGCGACGGCTTCGCCGTCTCGACCGCGCAGGCGATCGACGCGGCGCGCGCCTGCGCCCTCGTAGGGTTCGGCGATCGCGCGGCGCTGCGGGACGCCATCGGCGCGGTGGTCGTCGAGCGCGCGGCGGATCTCCGGCGGTTCCACGCCTGCTTCGATCGCTTCTTCTCCCCTGCCGGCGCGCACGTCGGAGATCTCTGGGGACGCCTGCGGGAGCGCGGGTTCTCGGACGCGGAGCTCTCGGCCCTCCGCGATTTGCTGAGCGCGGCGGCGGAGCGGAGCGGCGCCCATGGCGACGCGGTCGCGTTTCACGCGCTCACCGGGGCCGCCGGGGAGCTCGATCAGCTGCTCCGATCGGCGGGGATCGCCCGCGTGCTCGCGCCGATGACGAGCTCGCTCCAGGTCGGCTTCTTCGCGCAGCGGGTGATGGACCAGCTCGGGGTGCCGTCCGTCGCGAGCGCGCTCCGGCGGATCCGGAGCGCGCTGCAGGAGTCGCTCGGGGAGGACCGAGGAGCGGCCCTCGCGGACGCGCTGTCCGCGGAGCTGGAGCGCATGCGGCACCGCGTGCGCGAGCACGTGACGCTGTCGCTGCGGCGCCTCGAGGGCGAGGCGCCCGAGACGGCTGGCCGCATGGATGTTCCGTTCGCCTCGCTCGGCGAAGACGAGATGGAGGACGTGCGCCGCGCCGTGCGGGATCTCTCCGAGAGGCTCCGCGGCGCCGAGCGGCTCCGCAGGCGCCGCGCGCGGCGCGGCAGGATCGACCCCCACCGGACCCTGCGGCGCAGCCTCCAGACCGGGGGCGTGCCCTTCCAGCCGGCGAGGCGGGCGCGCCGGCGCGACAAGCCGCGCCTCATGGTCCTGTGCGACGTGTCGGACTCGGTCCGCGTCGCCGCCAGGTTCATGCTCGAGTTCGTCTGCGCGGCGCAGGACCTCTTCGACCGGACCCGATCGTTCGTCTTCGTGAGCGAGCTCGCCGAGACGACCGAGCTCTTCGAGGTGGCGCCGACGAGCGTCGCGCTCGCTCGTATCCAGCGCGGCGAGGTGGTGAGCCGCGCGCACAACTCGAACTACGGGCGCGTGCTCAGGGCCTTCGAGGAACGGTACGGGCGCGAGGTCGATCGGCGGGTGACGATCGTGATCCTGGGCGATGGTCGCACGAACTATTTCCCGGACGAGGCAGAGGTCCTGAGGCGCCTCCGCGACCGGGCGCGAGCGCTCCTCTGGCTGTGCCCCGAGGGGCCCGGCGCCTGGGGGACGGGAGACAGCGCGATGCTGCGCTACGCGGCGGCGTCGACCAAGGTGCTGGTAGCCCGGACGGCGCGGGAGCTCGAAACGGCGGCGCGGGAGGTGGTCGCCAGGCGCGCTTAGGACTATGGCTCGCGCCATGTCGCTCGATCAGAAGCTGAGGGAGCTCACGGCGCGCATCGAGAAGGGGGGCGCGCAGAAGTACCACGACAAGAACGCGGAGCAGGGCAAGCTGTTCGCCCGGCAACGCGTCTCGCTGCTCCTCGACGAAGGCAGCTTCATCGAGGATGCGGCGCTCGCCAACGCGCTGGATCCCGAGCTGCCGGCCGATGGGGTCATCACCGGCACGGGGACCATGGACGGGCGCCCCGTGTGCGTGATGGCGAACGACTCGACCGTGAAGGCCGGCTCGTGGGGACGCCGCACCGTCGAGAAGATCCTGCGCGTGCAGGAGACCGCGCGGCGCCTCCGGTGCCCGCTGTTCTACCTCGTCGACTCCGCGGGCGCGAGGATCACCGACCAGATCGAGATGTTCCCCGGCCGGCGCGGCGCGGGCCGGATCTTCTACAACCAGGTCGAGATGAGCGGCCTGGTCCCGCAGATCTGCCTGCTGTTCGGGCCATCGGCGGCGGGGGGCGCCTACATCCCGGCGTTCTGTGACGTCGTGTGCATGGTCGAGAACAACGCGAGCATGTACCTGGGCTCGCCGCGGATGGCGGAGATGGTGATCGGCGAGAAGGTCTCGCTAGAGGAGCTCGGCGGGGCGCGCATGCACTGCTCGGTCTCGGGGTGCGGGGACGTGCTCGTGAAGACCGAGGAGGAGGCGATCGCGTTCGCGAAGCGGTACCTCGCGCTGATGCCGCAGAACGCCGAGCAGGCCCCGCCGCGGGTCGAGCCGAGGCCGGAGAAGCCGGCGCAGCGCTCGCTCGAGGACGTGATCCCCGCCGACGAGAACAAGCCCTTCGACATGATGGCCGTGATCGACGCGATCATCGACGAGGGCAGCTTCGTCGAGATCAAGAAGCTCTACGCGAAGGAGATCCTGACAGGGCTCGCGCGCATCGAGGGACGCGCGGTCGGGATCGTCGCGAACCAGCCGAAATACAAGGGCGGCGTGCTGTTCGTCGACTCGGCCGACAAGGCCGCCCGGTTCATCTGGCTCTGCGACGCCTTCAACATCCCGCTCCTGTACCTCGCGGACGTGCCAGGCTTCATGATCGGGACCGTCGTCGAGCGGCAAGGGATCATCCGCGCCGGCGCGAAGATGATCGCCGCGGTGAGCGAGGCGACCGTGCCGAAGCTGTCCGTCGTCGTCCGCAAGGCGTACGGGGCCGGGCTCTACGCGATGTGCGGGCCGGCGTTCGCGCCGGACGAGTGCATCGCCCTGCCCTCGGCGTCCATCGCGGTGATGGGGCCGAGCGCCGCGGTGAACGCGGTCTACTACAACAAGATCCAGGCGGTCCCCGAGGGGCCCGAGCGCGACGCGCTCGTGCAGAAGCTGCGCGAGGCGTACCGGGCCGACGTCGACCTGGAGAAGCTCGCGAGCGAGCTCGTGATCGATGCGATCGTCCCGACGGCGAGCCTCCGCCGCGAGGTGGCGCGCCGCTTCGATCGTTACGTCGGCAAGGTCGAGGAGCGCCCGCGCAAGAAGCACCTGGTCCCCCCGGTGTGAGCGGCGCGCCGGGAGCCCGCGCCGCGCGCGTGGCCCCGCAGCGCAGAGGCGCGGGGCGCCGAGCCCGATGCGCTCGGCGGCGCCGGCCGGTCGCGGTCGTGGTGTAGACTCGCCGCGTGCTTGCTCGCAGGCTCCCGCTCGCCCTCGCGCTGCTCGGCCTCGCCCTGACGACCGTGGATGCGCGCGCCGACGCTCCAGCCTCGGCGATGGCGCGCCTGCTCAGGCCGCGCCTGGGACGGCATCCGCTCGCCGATCCGCGCGGACGCATCCCCGTGCTGGTCCCGCTGCCGGCTCGCGCCGATGCGCGGTCGCTCGGGTTGCTCCCGGTCGCGCCGGGCTTCGGGACCGTCCGGCTCGCGCCCGAGGACGTCGACGCCTTCGCCGCCGAGCACCCGGAGCTGTCGCTGCTCACGGGACCGCCGCGGCTGCCCCTCCTGGATCGATCCAGGAGGTGGATCCGGCTCGATCAGTACCGGGAAGCCACGAGCGCGGACGGCATGGGCGCGGACGGCGAGGGGGTGGTCGTCGGCATCGTCGATACCGGCATCGACGTGACCCATCCGGATTTCCGGGATGAGGACGGCAGGACGCGGATCCGATGGCTGCTTCAGGCGGGGGATCCCAGAGGGCTGCAACCCGCGCTCGAGCGCGCGTACGGCTGCGATGATCCGAGCCAGTCCCCGTGCGCGATCTTCTCCAGCGTCGAGATCGACGCCATGCTGGCGGAGGAGCTGCCTGGCCTTCAGCGCGACATCACCGGCCACGGCACGCACGTGGCTTCTATCGCGGCGGGGAACGGCGGGCCGATGGTCTCCCAGCGGCCGCGCTACGTCGGGGTGGCGCCCGCGGCCACGCTGATCGTCGCCGCGCCTTCGCGACCCGGTGACGGCTTCGATGACCCGGACATCCTGAAGGCCGTGCAGTTCATCTTCGACCGCGCCGACGAGCTCGGCATGCCGGCGGTCGTCAACCTGAGCGTCGGGAGCGATTTCGGGCCCCACGACGGGACGAGCCCGCTCGAGGTCGGGCTCGCCGCGATGGTCGGCGGCGAGCGCAGGGGGCGCGCGATCGTCGTGGCCGCCGGCAACAGCGGCGCGCTGTACGAGATCGACGGCGAGGGGCCGATGGGGATCCACACCGAGGCGCATGTCTCGCCCCACGCCGTGACACGCGTGCCCATCCGCACGCCGGCCTCGTCGAACGGGTACGGGTACGTCTGGATCACGTTCCGCCCGGACGATGAGGTGTCGGTCGGCCTCGAGGGGCCGGGCGGCGAGGCGTGGATCGGCCTCGTCGATCCCGGGGAGGACGCCGGCTACAAGGGCGACGACGGCAGGACGACCGGCGCCGTGATCAACCGGCTCGCGAACGGGAAGTCGGCCATCACCGCGGACACGAACAGCGCGGTCGTGGCCTTCAGCGGGGCGTGGGAGGCAGGCGAGTTCGCCATCCTCCTGCAGGGCCGCGGAGACGCGCAGCTCTGGGTGACGGGGCTCGGCGACGTCTCGCCGTCCCACGATCTGGGGCTCCAGTTCACGCGCGGGATCAAGCAGGGCACGATCAACGTGCCCGCGAGCCACCCTGGCCTGCTCGCCGTGGGCTGTACCATCAACCGCGTGAGCTGGAGGCCGCACGGGCGCCGCACGAACGTGCGCCTCACGAGCGTCGAGGGCGAGCTGATCGAGGAGGACAGCGCCTGCTATTTCAGCGCGGCCGGTCCCACGCCGTTCGGCGTGGCGAAGCCCGAGATCAGCGCGCCCGGCGGCTTCGTCGTGGCGGCCATGGGCGACGGGGTGGATCCGCGCGACCGGCCCGGAGGGCTGTTCGACACGCCCGGGTGCCCCGACGACGAGCCGTGCTTCGTGGTCGACGATCACCACGCGGTCGCGTCGGGGTCCTCGATGTCGGCGCCGCAGGTCACGGGCGCGATAGCGCTCCTCTTCCAGCGCGACCCGCGCCTGAGCCAGGCGGACGTCACGGAGATCCTCCAGGCAGGCGCGCGGTATCCGAGGGGCAACGTGCCGCTGGACGCGCAGCTCGGCCCCGGCGTGCTCGACCTCGAGGGCGCGCTCCTCGCGCACTGGAGGCACCAGACCGAGGGCGGCGAGCCGGCGATCGACAGGAGCTGGTACGTGCTGTCGAGCACCTACGCGAGGCCCGATCCGTCATGGCCCGTCTGGGGGACGGTCGAGCTGCGGCGCTCGGATGGAGCGCCGGTGGGGGGCGCGGGCGACAAGCTCACGTTGTCTCTCCGCGGCGGGGTCGTGCACACGCCGCTCCGACAGGTGCGCCGCGGGCTGTGGCGGTTCGCGGTCGCGGCGCCGCGCGGCTCCGGCGGAGCGACGCTGAGCGTCGACGTGCTCTATGACGGCGTCTCGCTCGGCGCGCGCGAGCTCCCGATCGGGAGCGACGTGTGGATGGCGAGCGGGGAGCTCGAGGCGGCGAGCGGCGCGTGCTCCTGCGCGGCGCCCGGCTCGGTGCGCGGGCTCCCGCCGGGCGTCGCCGCGAGCTGGGTCGTGAGCGGCCTCGCGGCGGCGGCCGTGGCGCGCCGCCGACGCCGCGGCTGAGCTCCAGAGGCGCGGGGCGCCTGGAGCCGCGGGCAGGGGCGAGAGGACAGCACGATGGCGCAGGCTCGCGCCTGGCTGCCATCCGGCGCTGTCCGTGTCACCGTGGCCGCGCGGCAGGCGGAGCTGCCCACGATGCCGCCTGCCCGGGGGCTGTGATGGAGAAAAGGATGAGCTCAGGTCGACCGACCACCGAGGAGACAGGCGCGGAAGCGAGAGATCGGCTCCCGCCGCGGCCGATCCGCTTCGCGGCGCGCACCGGCTGGGATCTCTCGGAGAACCAGCTTGCTTCCGTCCTCGTCGAGGCCCGCCGCGCCGGGCGCGCGCTCGTCGACTTCACCGAGTCGAACCCGACGCGCTGCGGGATCGCCGAGACAGCCCCGCTCATCGCGCGGCTGGGCGAGCCGCGCGGCTGCCGGTACGCGCCGCTGCCGCTCGGCGATCCCGCCGCCCGCGCCGCGGTGGCGCGCTACTACCAGGAGCGCGGCCTCGACGTGGATCCCGCGGGCGTCGTGCTGACGGCCAGCACCAGCGAGGCCTATGGCTGGCTCCTCAAGCTGCTCGCCGAGCGCGGCGATGACGTGCTCGTCCCCGTCCCGTCGTACCCGCTGCTCGAGTACCTCGCCTGCCTGGAGGACGTCTCGCTCACGCCTTACCCGCTCGTCAAAGAGGAAGGATGGCGGATCGACCTCGGCGCGCTGGAGCGCGCGGCCGGCGAGCGGACGAGGGCGGTTGTGCTCGTCCACCCGAACAACCCGACCGGCTCCTTCGTGCGCCGCGACGACGCGGCCGCGCTCGAGGCGTGCGCGCGCGCGCGCGGCCTTGCGCTGATCGTCGATGAGGTCTTCGGCGACTACGCGCACGGAGACCTCCCCGCGGACCGGCTGCCGAGCTTCGCGGGCCGACGGCAGGCGCTGACCTTCGTCCTGAGCGGGCTCTCGAAGGTGATGACGCTGCCGCAGCTCAAGCTCGGCTGGATCGTGGTCTCGGGCCCGCCGGACCTCGCCGCCGCGGCGATGGAGCGGCTCGAGGTCATCGCCGATACCTACCTCTCGGTCGGCACGCCGGTGCAGCTCGCGCTCCCGGAGATCCTCGCGGCGCGCGCGCCCGTCCAGCGCGCGATCCTGGAGCGCGTGCGGACGAACCTCGCCGCGCTCGACGCGGCGATCGCGGCGCGGGCGACCGTGCAGCGCGCTGTCCGGCGGCTCCCGGTCGACGGCGGCTGGTACGCGACGCTGGAGGTCCCGCGCGTGCACGACGACGACGGGTGGGTCGAGCTCCTCGTGCGCGAGGAGGGCCTCATCGTCCACCCCGGCTACTTCTTCGACATGCCGCGCGACGGCTTCCTGGTGGTCGGTCTGCTGCTCGAGCCGCCCGTGTTCGCCGCCGCCGCGCTGCGGCTCGTCCACCGGCTGGAGCGCGCGCTCAGCGATGGATGAGGACCACCGTGGAGCGGCCCGCGTCGCGTGACGCCCGCAGGCCGTGCCACCCGTCCGGCACCGGCGGATCGGTCCACGCGAACATCTGCTTCGCGTCGATGGGGGAGAGGTTGACGCAGCCGCCGCTCTTCAGCTCGCCCCAGGCGTCGTGCCAGTACGCGCCGTGCAGGGCGTGAGGGCCATGGAAGTTCTGCACGAACTGCACCTCGGAGTGGACGAGGTCGTCGTTCGAGCTCGACACCATCGTCGCCGTCACGAACTTCCCGTCGATGCGGAAGCGCCCCGTGGGCGTCGCCGCGGTCTCGATGGCGGGGACACCCTTCCGCGGCACGCCGCCGCGCCCGGGCGAGACGAGCGTCGCGAAGACCGGGGTGAGCTCTTCGTACGCGACGAGCCATCCGCCGAGCACGCTCACCTCGATCCACTTGCGCGGCGGCGAGGAAGGGTCGTTCTCCCCATCGAGCGGTGAGCGCTTCGCCGCCTCGATCACGACCGCGTCCTCCGCGCGCACGTAGATCCCCGGCTCCTGCGTCTCGAGGAGCTGCTCGGCGCCGTCGACCTCGGCGCGGCCCGTGAGCCCGACCCAGTCGAGCCGCGCGAAGGACGCGCCGGTCGGCTCGAACCGGCCGTCGGCGCCGCGCCGGTACTTCGGTCGATCGGTCTTGCGGAAGAACGCGAGCGGGAGCGAACGCCCGTCCTTCAGCCACACGCCCTGGAAGCTCGAGCGCGGGTAGGGCCTGAGCCGATCCTTCGGCATGTACGCCTGGTCCGAGGTGACCACCCAGGTCCGATCCAGCGCGTCGAACGCCCGGGTGAACGCCACCGTCGAGCCGGTCACGATCCGGTCACGCGACTCGCGAACGAGGCCGCCGAAGGGGAACAGCGCCGGGGCAGCGACGCCCGCCGGCTCCAGATCGACCCCGACGAGGTCCGTGTCGATCGCGCGGATGGCGTCATCGCCGCCGGCGGCGCGCGCATTCGCGACGTTCGCGAGGTGCTCCGCGAGATCCCACTCGGCGCGTCGCTGCTCTTTCTCGCTCGGGAGGCGCGGGTAGCGCGGCGCGCCGGTCGACTCCGCGTACTCGTAGGGCCAAGGGGAGTCGATCCTGGGCGCGTGGGGGCGCAGCGCGACCACCACCGGGTCGTTCGGGTCGACGGTGGCGCTGGCGCCGGCGCAGACGTAGCCCCGCGGCTCGACGGCGTACCACGCGTCGCAGCCCGCGCCCGGCGTGCGCGCCGCCTCGAGGCTGCCGCCGCGCACGGCGACGGAGCCGCCGAGGCCGAGGTAGCCGCTCCATCCCCGCGTGGGGTAGGGGCCGGGGTTGATCCAGGCAAACCGCGCCTTCGAGTAAATGCGCGCGACCTCCGGTGCCGCGTCCGCGGAGGGCGCCGCCTCCGTCTCGGCCGGGTCGGCGGCGCGGGCCTTCGCTGCCGCGGCAGGTGCGGGCTCGACGGGCGCTGCGGGCTGGGCGTCGACGGGCTCGACGGGCGCTGCGGGCTGGGCGTCGACGGGCGCTGCGGGGTGGGCGTCGTCCGCCTCGGGCGGGGCCGGCGCGGCCACGGCAGGGCTCTCTTCGGAGCATGCGGCGGTGCCCCCGGAGGCGACCGCCCACGTCAGGGCCGCGAGGAGCAAGGGGCACGGTGAGCTGGCCATGCAAGCGGTAAGAGACTACTTGCCGGAAGCCACCGCGGACAAGCGGACGTCGGCGCAGAAGTCCGGGGCGGAACCCGCAACCCGGCCCGCGCCGCGCGCCCTCCGCCGGACCGCGGCGGCCCGATACCCGCCGGACCGCGGCGGCCCGATACCCGCCGGACCGCGGCGGCCCGATACCCGCCGGACCGCGGCGGCCCGATACCCGCCGGACCGCGGGCGTGGGGCGCTACAGCCTGCCGAGCACGGCCACCACGAGGAGGATGATCCCGACGAGCGCGGCCGCGAGCATCATGAACCGCGCCAGCCGCGGCTTGAGCCACCTCCACAGGACGAGGCGAGCCACCTTCCACAAGAGCGCCAGGATCTGCCAGAGGACCTTGCCCACGACGGCAGCGTAGCGCAGTCCCGGGGCGCGCGCCCCCGACCGGAGAAGCGTTTCGTGCCTGCTGAAGGGCACGGCGACGGAGGAGCCCAGCGATGGCCCGCGCGCCGGGCGGGCCCAGGGCGCAGCCGCACCGTCAGCACGACGGCGTTCTCGGGCCAGGCGTGCGCGACGTGCGACGTCAGTCGATGCTGACGCTGACCTTCGAGGCGTAGCTGCCAGGGGAGGGGAAGGTGATCTCGCGGAGCGCGTCTGCGACGCACTCGGCCGCCTCCTCGCCCCGCTCGTCGGCGCTGGAGACGCCCACCCCGAGCGCCTTGCCGTCCGTGTCGATGTACAGCGTCGCCGTGAGCTGGCTGGCGCCAGCCTGGCTCCGGCAGGACTCGAGCGCCGGGCGCGCCTTCTTGTACGGCGTCCCGAGCTGATCAGGCGTCCACGGCACGGGCAGGCGCTCGTCGCTGCTCGGCTCGAAGGTGAAGCTGTTCTCGGCCAGCCCCTCGCCGCCGACCGGCTTCGGCCACCTCGTTGCCTTGAGGACGTCGAGCATGCACGCCTCGGTCTCGCGATCGCCGAGGGTCGATTCCTTCACGAACGCCCAGCGCGCCGTGCCCTCCTCGGTCACCCGGACCTTGAACCGTATCTCGCCGCCGAGATACGGGATGCGCTGAACGCCCCTCTCGTAACAGCGCGAGAGCCGGTGCGACGCGCGCTCGAACGCCGCCTGCACCTTCTCCTCGTTCATGGCGCCGATCTCGGCGCGCGCGCTCATCGACGAGCGCCGCTCTTCCACCGGATCGGCGTCGCGCATGAGCGGCGCAGCGGGCGCAGGCTCGGCGCCGCCGCAGCCAAGGAGGGCCGACGAGGCCAGGAACGCGACGAGGAGGAGCGAAGCCTTGAGCAAGCGAGTGCGTTTCATGATTCGACACGGACTGTATACGACCGTGTCTTCCGGCGAAAAGAGGGGATGGAGGGCAGGCCGCGCTCCAGTCACCCTGATCGTTTCTATGCCGCCGCGAACACCGACGCCCCGCTCCAGACGCGCGTCCGCTCCGAGAGGAGGCGGCCGTGACGCACATGGTAGAGGCGGAGCGGCGTGTGTCCGTCCACGAGCGCCTGAGCGCAGAACATCCGGGCGGGCGCGCCGGCGCGGACAGGCGTGTCCGCTTCGCGGTGCGTGTGCCCGTGGAGCACATGGATGTGGTCGTGCTCCTGGAGCAGCGCCATCTGCTCGGCGCTGTTGAGCAGGCCGTCGAGCCACTGCCACGCGCCGACAGGGTGGCAGCGCGGCGGGTGGTGCTGGGCGAGCACGAGCGCGTCGCCCGAGCGCCGCGTCTCGGCGGCGAGCTGGGCGACCTGCGCCAGCGCGCGCGTCGCGATCGCGCCCGCCGAGCGGGTCACCGGCTGCAGGATGGCCGTGGAGACGGCGGCCAGCACGACACCGGGGAGGGCGACGGTCGTCCCGGGGCCGCTCGTCGCCGCGAAGGGGCGCAGCGGTCCGCAGAGGGCGCGCTCCCAGGCGTCGCCGCCAGCGTAGACGTCGTGATTGCCAGGCGCCAGGGTGACGCGCGCCGGCGGCCAGCCGCTCTCGGCCAGCACCGCGGCGAGCACCTCGAACTGGGGGGCGGTCCCGTCCTCGGTGAGGTCGCCCGTGAGCACCAGGTGGTCGGCCCCGCTCTGCCGCGCCTCGATGAGCGCGGCCAGCGCGCGGCGGCGCCGCTGCTCCGCGTCGATCGGGCGGCCGAAGCTCAGGTAACGGAGCCGCCACCGCTCGGCGCCGCGGCGCCGGCCGTGATCCGCCTCGAGGAGATGAAGATCGGTGAGGTGCGCGAGCGTCGTCATCGGCGGCGATCGTGCTCCCGACCCCGCGTCGTTCCAGCGACATCGACGCAAGCTCTCGGCGACGCAGCGCGGCCGCAGGCGCGCGGGCGCCGCGCGCGCTCGACCCGGCGCCCGCCCTCGATCCGGCCGGGGGAGGTGAGCCGTGACGCCCTCCCGGCCGCGCGCGCGACGCGATTGTGACAGGAGCAGGCGGAGCTCTACCATCGGCCGCCATGCCGGGTGCAGCTCACCACATCTCGGACGCGCTCGTGCGCATGGCGTCGTCAGGGGCCATCGGGGTGGGCATCGCCGCGGCGCTGCTCGTCGCGGTACGGATGCTGGCGCCCGCCGCGGAGCGCGGGAAGCTGCGGCTGCCGATCGCGTTGCTCTGCCTCCACGTGGCCGTGCTGCTCGCCCGGCTCCCGCTCGATCCGGCGTCGCCGCTGCACCGGGCGCTGTCGGTCGTCGGGCTCTTCTTTCTCCTGACCGCGCTCGGCCGCGCCGCCTTCCTCCTCGTCGTCGACCTCATCCTCGGCATCCGCCTCGGCCGGCCGCTGTCGCGGATCATCCGCGACATCTTCCAGGGGCTCGTCTACGCCGGCGCCGTGCTCATCACCCTCCGCGCCGCGGGGGTCGAGCCCGGCTCGCTGCTCACCACCTCCGCGCTGCTCACGGCGGTGATCGGCCTGTCGCTCCAGGAGACGCTCGGCAACCTCTTCGCGGGCCTCGCGATCCAGGCGCAGCAGCCGTTCGAGGTGGGGGACTGGATCCAGATCGAGCCCGATCCGAGGCTCATCGGGCAGGTGATCGAGATCAACTGGCGCGCGACCAAGGTGCTCACGAACGATCAGATCGAGCTCACGATCCCGAACGGCACGCTGGCGAAGAGCACCATCCGGAACTTCACGAAGCCCACCGCGACGGCGCGGCGGACCATCGAGGTGCGGGGCCCCCACGACGTGTCGCCGCGGGTCGTCGAGCAGGCGCTGCTCGACGCGGCGGCCTCCGCGCCAGGGGTGCTGCCCGCGCCGCCGCCCTTCGCGCTCGCCGCCAGGTTCGAGGACAACGGCATCGTCTATCAGCTCTACTTCTTCACCGACGACTTCGCCCGTCGCGACCGCGTCGACTCCGCCGTTCGCCAGCGGATCTGGTTCGCGTTCCAGCGCGCGGGCATCTCCATCCCCGTGAACACCCACGCCGTCAGGATGGCGGACACGTCGTCCGAGGCCCGCGCGCGCAGCGAGGCCGAGGCGCGGCAGCGCCGCCTGCAGTCGCTGCGCGTCGTCGACTTTCTCGCCGCGCTCCCGCCGCCGCTCCTCGAGCGGCTCGCGACGCTGACGAAGACCTGTCATTACATGGTCGGTGAGGTCGTGATCCGGCAGGGCGCCGTCGGGCACGAGCTCTTCATCGTGCAATCGGGCGAGGTCTCGGTGGTCGTGGGGCGCGAGGGCGGCAGCACGGCCGAGGTGGCGCGCCTCGGCCCGGGCAAGTTCTTCGGCGAGATGTCGCTGATGACGGGGGAGCCCCGCAGCGCCACCATCCAGGCGGTGAGCGATTGCGAGCTCGTGAAGGTCGACAAGGAGGCCTTCCACGAGATCCTGGCGGCGGCGCCCGACGTCGCCGAGAAGATCACGGAGGTCTTCGCCGCGCGGCAGTCCGCCATCGACGAGAACGTCTCGGTGCGCCGCGCCCGCGCCGGCGCGGAGGAGGCCAGGACGGTCGCGCTGGTCGAGAAGATCCGGCAGTTCTTCTCGCTTTGATCGCCCGTCCCTGGAGCGCGCCGGCGGCGGGGCGCTCGGGGAGCCCCACCGCCCGCGCGCCCGCTAGGGCGCGCCGCTCCCCGGGACGCGCAGCCCGCCCGCGGTGAGCTCGTCCTCCTCCCAGTTGTCCTCGAAGCTGTTGTCCTGCTCCACGTCCGGCCTTGGCGTGCCCTGGAGGACCAGGCCGAACCGGTTGCCGGTGGCGCGGGAGCGCGCGAGCGCGCCGTCGCTGTGGTCGAAGAGCAGCCCGGCGCGCGCGCAGCCCTCCACCTGCGTCGCGCTCACCTGCGCGGTCGAGCGGAGCGCGAGGATGCCGTCGCCCAAGTCCGGCACCGCCTCCACCCGGCCGCCGTCGCCCGGGGCAGAGAACGTCCCGATCTCGACGTTCCGGACGAGGGTGTCCTCGATCGCGCCCGAGGAGGACAGCAGCAGGAGGCCCGCGACGCGGCTCTCCAGCACGGCCGATCGCCGGACCACGAGATCCTCCACCGCGTCGCTCAGCAGGCCGACGCCGCCGGTGCCGTCGCGCTCCTCCGGCGCCGTGCGCTCGACGAGGCTATCCGAGAGCTCCAGGCCCGCGCCCCCGGACACGGCGATGCCCGCGACGCGGGCCCCCGAGACGTAGGTCGACGCCAGCACGGCGCGCGCATCCTGCACGAGCACGCCGGCGGAGCGCTCCGGGCGGAGCGGGCTCGCGCGCGTGCCCTCGATGACCACGCCCGTGGCCGAGAGCTCGCCGCCTGACGTGAGCAGGCCGACGTCGCCGGCCTCGAACACGAGGCTCGACGACAGCGAGAGCGCTCCGCCCCGCTGCTCGATGGCGTACCCGGGGCGCTCGGGACCCGCGGCGCCCGCACCCTGGAAGAGGCACCCGGAGGCGTCGACCGCCGTGCCGGCGCCCGCGATCTCGAGCTGGGCGTCGCACGCGCCGGACAGCACGGTGGACGAAAGCGTCGCGCGGGCGCCCTGCTCCACCGTCACGCCGCGCGTCTCCGGCGCCGCCTCGGGCGGGACGGAGACGAGGCTCCGGCTCGACACGAGCTCCGCGAGGGCGCCCGTCACCAGCGCGCCCACGCGGTGATGCACGAGCGCGCTCGCGGTGAGCCGGAGCGCGCCCGCGTCCAGGAGCACGCCGACGCTGTCGCTCGCCGCCGCCGGCGCGGCGATCTCGAGCAGGTTGCCCTCCGCGATCACCTCCTGCGCCTCGGAGCTGATCCGCAGGTTGACGGCGCCGTCGACCAGGGCGTTCTCGGTGAGCCGCGCGCGCGCCCCCGAGTGGACGAGCACGCCGGTCCAGACATCGGCCGTGACCTCGTCCGACGGCGCCGCCTGGATCAGGCTGCGGGACAGGTCGAGGCTCGCGCCGGGGAGCGTGACCACGATGCCGCTGCCGCTCGCGCCGGTGACGCGGACGTCGCGCACCGTCACCTCCGCCGCCTGGATGAACAGCCCGAGGGAGGCGCTCTCCACGCTCACGCCGCGCACGCCCGCGCCCTGGACATCGTGGATCCAGATCGCGCTCGTGTTGCCGTCCCGAGCGGGCTGCGCGCCACGGAGAGTGACCCTGGATGCGCAGCGCCCGACCACCTCGATGGGCCGCGTGATCTCGACCGGCTCGTCGTATACGCCCTCGGCCAGGACGACGCGGCCGCCGTCCTGCACCACCTGCAGCGCCTCCGCCAGCGTCGCGAACGGCTGCGCGCGCGAGCCGGCCCCGTCTCCACCTGCGTGGCTCGGATCGACATGCACGTCGCCGGGCGCCTCGACGACATGGCCCCACGGAGCCGCGCCGCAGCCGTCCGGCCCGTCGATGGAGACGCACCCCTTCTGCGGGACGGCGAACGTCCCTGTCGGGCACTTCGCCATGGTGGGGAGACAGGCGTCGCCCTCGATGAACTCCGCAGCACAGCCGGGGATCCCGACCTCGACGCACCCCTCGTCGTGCTTCGGCACGGTGCCGGGCGCGCACTTCGCGAGCGCGGGACGACAGAAGCCGTCGTCGTCGACGAACTCACCGGCGCAGCCCTGGATGCCGACGGAGACACAGCCGCTCGAGGTGTCGAGTTGATGCGGAGCGCACGCCGGCGCGCCGTCGTCGCGCGGCCGATCAGAGCGCCGCGAGACAGGCATGGTGTCGCAGCCGAGCGACGAGGCCGCGAACAGGCCAGCGGTGAGAGCGAAGAGACACCGGAACGTCGAGGATCCGAGCTTCACGCGCAACACCCAGGCAACGTAGCAGATGAACACGCCGCGCATTTCGAGGAATCGCGCATTTCTTCGTCGCGCGCCGCGATCGTCGCCGTCACCGCGGATCGAGGCCGGACACGCTCACGGTCGTGACCCGGACAGCTGCACGTCGGCGCGCGCCCACGCCCTCTCGAAGCGCTCGTGTGCGGCGTCTGCCTCCTGTTCCCTGCCCTGTGCGCGCAGGCTCTGCTCGAGGCCGCGGAGCGCCCAGCCGTTCTCGGGGTTGCGCCGCAGATCCTCCTTGTAGACCGTCTCCGCGTCGCGCGGGCGACCGGCCTCGAGGAGCGCTGCGCCGAGCGTGTGGCGGACCGGCTCGGGCCAGTCCGGCGGCTCGAAATAGCGCAGTGTGTCCTCGACGCGTACGGCCGCCTGGAGCAGGCGGACGGCGGCGCCGGCGTCGCCGCGCGCCGACGCGATCTGGCCCTCCAGCACGAGAGAGGCGATCTCGAGCAGGTCCCGCGCGCTGTTGTTGCCGATCGTCGTCCCGCCGAAGCTCTCGGACGACATCGCCCCGAGCGCCGTCGCCTCGCGCTCCGCCTCGTCGAGGCGCCCCGTGGACGCGAGCGCGAGGCCGCGCGCGTAGCGCCACACCCCCGTCGTGTAGCGCTGCTCGGGCGGCGGCGCCGGCTCCGCGAGGAGGTCGTCCCAGCGGCCGAACCGGACGAGCGCGAACAGCGTCGCAGGCTGGAACAGCTCGAGCATCGGCATGTGCCGCACCTCGTCGTCGGGCACCGCGGTGGAGAGCTCGCGGGCGGCGCGCAGGGCGACGGCGCTGCGCCCCTCCATGCTCGCGGAGAACGAGAGGAAGTACAGGTTGTGAGGGAAGTACATCCGCGGATAGATGCCCCGCGGGCGCTGCTCGCGGATGTACCGGCGATCGACCTCGGCCGCGCGCTCGTTCGCGTCGGAGGCGTCCGCGTACCGGCCGATGCGCACGAAGATGTGCGACGGCATGTGCACGAGGTGGCCGGCGCCCGGGGCCAGGCCGCCGAGCCGCTCGGCGCTCGGCAGCGCCCGCTCCGGCTCGGGCGACGCCTCGACCGCGTGGATGTAGTAGTGGTTCGCGCCGGTGTGCTCGGGATCGCGCCGGAGGACGCCCTCCAGGGTGGAGACGATCTCCTCGGTGTCCGGCTGCGGGCGGCCGTCGAGCGTCCAGAGATCCCACGGGCGAAGATCCATGAGCGCCTCGGCGAAGAGCGTGCTCGCGTCGAGATCGTCGGGGAAGCGGCGGGCGAGCTCCCGCATCGCGTCCGCGTACGCGCGGTCGAGGGCGGTCCGGTCGGCGACCGGCGCGGCGGCGTGGCGCTCCGCCAGCGCCTCGATGTACGCGCGCTCGGGCGCGCTCGCGCTCGCGGCGAGCGCGCGCGCCTCCTCGATCGCCTCGAAGGCGGCCCGCTCTCGCTCGGGCTCGGCCGGCTGGTTGATGTTCGGGCCGAGCGTGAGCGCGACACCCCAGCGGGCCATGGCGAGGCCGGGATCGAGGCGCGCCGCCTCCTGGAACGCCCGGCGCGCCTCGTCGTGGTTGAACGCGTAGACGAGCCGCAGCCCCTGATCGAAGTAGCGCTGCGCGAGGGGCGACGAGGTCGTCACGGGGTGATGGAGCGGGCCGAGATCGTCGAACAGCGGGACGCCCTCGGCGTCAGGCAGCTCCCCCTCGTGGCCGGGCGACGGCTCCGCTCCGGGCGAGGCGGGGTGTGGCTCCGCGCCGCACGCCGAGAGGGCGAGGGAGCAGAGCAGGGGCAGGCTGAAGAGCGCGTGTCGAGCTGTCATGGGCACCTCGCTGAGGCTCCGCTCTCCAGCGGCAACGGCGGTCCACCGCTCCTCGCGGGGTCGCTGTGCCCTGGGCGCCGCTGTCCGGCGTGAGCGCGGAGGTCGATGGAGGCGAGGGCCATGCACGCGTGGTTCCCGCCGGGCGGGAAGGCAGCGCACAGCAGACAGGGGGCGCTCGCGCAGAGGGGCGCACCCCGCCGCCATCACCGTGTGCGATGGACGGACGGCGAACTTTGCGCCACCCTCGGTACATGACGACCTGCCGAGAAGAAGCTCTCCGCTGGGTTCACCGCTACGCGATCGGCGGCGCCGCGTTCGCCGCCCTGCCGCTCCCGGTCTCCACGTCCGCCGGGCTCGTCGCGATCGAGACCCACATGATGACGATGATCGGCGAGATCTACGGAGAGAGCGTCGGCTCCGTGGCGACGACCGCCGCCGGCGGGAGCTTCGCGATCCTCGGACAAGGCCTGAAGTTCCTCGCCACCCGGGCGGTCGGCTTCGTCCCCGTGATCGGGCCGGCCATCCGGATGACCATCGCGGGGCTCACGATCGTGGCGATCGGCCGCGGCATCGTGGGGCACTTCGAGAGGAAGTACCCGGGCAAGGTCTTCGATCGGCCATGAGCGGCCGGCGCGCGCGGGGAGCTCCCGCCCCGGGATGCCGGCGCGCCGCCGCGTCGTCGTGGGAGGTCCGTCAGCCCTCGCAGCCGGAGCAGGCGAGCGGGCACGTCCCGTTCACCGGCTCCTGGCAGTGCAGATCGGGCGCGTCGGCGCTGGCGCCGTAGTCGCAGCAGAGCGCGCCGGGGCCGCAGCACGCCTTCCCGCAGCAAAGGCCCTCCTCGCACCCGAAATCGGGATCGCAGGGGTCCTTGCACTCGCCCTGGATGCAGGCCTCCTCGGCGCCGCACTGCGCGCCGCACGCGCCGCAGTTGAGCGGGTCGCTGGCCATGTTGACGCAGGCCGGGCCGCAGCACGTGAGCCCCGCCTCGCACGTGCATTCCACCGGTCCTCCACCCTCGCCGCCAGCGCTGGTCGTGCTGGTGGTCGTCCCGACGTCACCGCCCCCGCCGCCGCCGGTGGAGGTGGTGCTCGTCGTGGTGACGTAGAGCGGCATCACGTTGACGGTGCCCGGATCGGCTTCACATCCAGCGAAAGCGAACCACGTGGTCAACGACAACAATGCGATCACCCGGTGACAGGGCATGAGCACCTCCAAGCCGATCATGACACTACCACGGAGGGATGCGGCGATACGAGGGGCGCGCCGCACGACGCAGCGCGTGCTGCACGGGCGTACGCGCTGGCCGCGCGGGCGCGTGCGACATCAGGGCGTGACGCGCTTGCAATCCGACAACAGCCCCGTGTACCAGTCGTCGTTCCTGTCGAGCCAGGCGCCCTCGCTGGACCACCGGATGCCGGGACGCTTGATCTTGCCTTCGACCGCGTAGGTGCATTTCACGGCAAACCGCGTGGACGGCAGCGTGCCCGTGAGGGCAGGCTCGCTCCAGAGGCCGGCAGCGAGGAACTGGACCCGATCCGTGGTGGTGTAGGGGCGGAGCAGCGTCTTGTCGTCCGCGGTCCCCTTGGACCAGCCCTTCGTGGGCGATTCGAACGCGCAGTGCCGTCCGTTGACCTCCTGGGGCGACCAGCAGGCGAGATCCTTGATGTCCGTGGACACCAGCGTGATCTCGAGCTGGGCCTTGTCCCCCGTCTTCCACCGGGGGCCGGCCGTGCCGCCCGCGGGCTCACGCCCGAAATAGGCGAACGCCCCGGCGAGACCGCCGACGATGATGAGGAACAGGATCATGCTCTTGCCGAGCGACCCGCTCTGGGCATGGGAGGCCGCGCGAGGTCGCGCCCCGGGCTTCCTGCCCGCCGCGCGCCGGGCGGCGCCCGCGGCCTTCGCGGGCCGCGAGGCCCTCTCGGGCGCTGCGGCGTCGGCGCCGGAAGCGGTCCCGCTCTCGCCGTCGCCGTCCGTCTTCGTGTCCTGCGCGTCGGCCTCGTCGGAAGGCGCATCGTCCGTGCCGGGGCGGTCTCTGTCTTCGGAGCTCGTAGCCATCGAGGCGCTTTATGTACCGGAGCGCGTCCCCGACTCAAGCATTCCGTCGACCGGGGCGCTGTGTGCGATCGAACGTCCCATCGCGCGGCCCATGATGTAGGCTGCGCTCCCGATGACCTCCGTTGCCAGAAATCCTCGCGCGCGCATTCTCGGCACAGGCCGCTCCCTGCCGCTCGTCGCGCCGGAGGGTGCGGCGCCGGCGCCGGCGACCCCCGGCGCCCCGGAGGACGGGAGCGCGGGCGCGGACCGGCGCTGCGCGGGGCCGGGCGAGGCGACGAGCGATCTGGCGGTGAGGGCGGCGAAGGCGGCCCTCGACGCGGCCGGCGTCGGGCCGGGCGACCTGGAGATGATCCTCGTCGCCACCTCGAGCGGCGACGCGCCGATGCCGGCGACGGCGGTCTATGTGCAGCGGAAGCTGGGGGCCGAGCTCATCCCGTCGTTCGATCTCTCCGCGTCGCTGACGGGCTTCCTCTACGGGCTCTCGGTGGCGGACCAGTTCGTGACGGCCGGGACGATGAAGCGCGTCCTCGTGGTCGGCGCGGACCTGCTCTCGCGCCGCGTGGATCCGCGCGATCGCGCCTCGGCCCTGTTCTTCGGCGACGGCGCCGGCGCGGTCGTGGTCGGGCCGGCGGCCGGCGACGGGCGCGGCATCCTGAGCGTCCGCCTCCGCGCCGACGGGAGGAAGGCCGACGTGCTGCTGGTGCCCGGAGGCGGATCCGCGGAGCCGCTCACGGCGGAGCGGCTCTCCGACGGGCGGCAGTACCTGCGCGCGAAGCTGCCCGAGCTGAGGCAGGCCGCGGACGAGCGCCTCGGGGCGCAGGCCCTCTCGGCGCTCGACGCGGCAGGGCTCGCGCCCGCGGACGTCGACTGGGTGATCGTACACCACGCCGACGGCCACCTCGTGGCGTCGCTCGCCGAGCGCCTCGGCTGCCCGGCGGAGCGCGTCCTCGGCGTGGTCGACGAGTCCGGCGCGGCCCGGGCCAGCGCGGGCTCGGTCGCGATCGCGCTCGACCAGGCGCTCCGCGACGGCCGCATCCGCCCTGGCCAGGCCGTGCTGCTGTGCGCGCTCGGCGGCGGCCTCACCTGGGGCAGCGCCGTGCTGCGCATGTGAGCCGGCCCGGGCGGCCCGGCGAGCGCGGACGCGCGCTCGCCGCCGCGGGCTCGTCGCGGAGCGACGCCTAGAGCCCGTAGAAGCGGGCAGGGTTGTCCCAGAGGATCTTCCGGAGGACCTCGTCGGGGAGCTCGCCGCGCAGCGCGAGCGCCCGAGCTACGAGATCCGGTCCGTGATCCGGGTGGGGATAGTCGGTGCCGAAGAGCAGGTTGTCGGCGCCGATGCGGGGGATGACCTCCGGCAGGTACGGCTCGTCGGGCTCGAGCCCGACGAAGCACTGGCGGCGGAAGTACGCCGACGGCGCCTGCCGGACGTGCGGCGCGACCTCGCCGGCGAGGTTTCCGTACTCGATCTCGTCGAGGCGATAGAGCCAGTACGGCAGCCACCCGCAGCCGGCCTCGAGGAAGGCGATCCGCAGGCCCGGGTGGCGCTCGAGCACGCCGCCCTCGAGGAGGGCGAGCAGCGCCATCATCTGCTCCATCGGGTGCGAGCACGCGTGCAGGGCGAAGCGGCTGGAGAAGCGATCGGCGCCGGCCGCCGGCAGGTGCGCGTGCGCGCCCTCGTGCACGGCGACCGCGATCGAGCGCCGCTCGCACTCAGCCCAGAACGGCTCGTAGGCCGGGTCGCCGAGCGTCCGGCCCTCGACCGGGTTGGGCCGCAGCACGACGGCGCGAAACCCGAGCGCGGCCGCGCGCTCGAGCTCGAGCGCCATCCGCGCCGGATCGTGGGGGCTCACCAGGCCGACGCCGCGGAGGCGCTCGGGATCGCGCGCGCAGAAGTCGCGCAGCCACGCGTTGTACGCCCGCGCGTACGAGGTCGCGACGCGCGGATCCAGCGGGGCCACGCCCTGCAGCGCGAGCCCGAGGGTGGGGTAGAGGAAGGCCACGTCGACGCCCTCCCGGTCCATGTCCGCGAGCTGCGTCTCGGGCCGCTCCAGCGCGCCGCTCCCCCCGTGCCGCCGGGAGGCCGCCGCCGCGAGCTCGCGCGCGGCGCGCGCGCCCATCCGGCGATAGACCGGGCGACCGTCCACCACGGGCTGCGGCGGGAGCGGCAGCCAGCCGTCCGGACCCCGGCACGCGACGCGATCGGCCAGGGCGCCCTCGCCGACGTACGCGAGGCGGGGCGCGTGCGACCGGAGCTCCGGCTCCATGTACGCGGTCCAGAGATCGATCGGCTCGATGACGTGGCGATCTGCGTCGAGAATGCGGTGTCCGTCGCGCACGAGCGCCCCCCTTCGCCCGCCGCCGCCCCATCCGTCACACGGAGAGGGGGGTCGGGTTGAGATCCTCCTCCCGCGCCGGCCGGGCGAGCCAGCCCAGGCGGACCGGGACGTCGTACAGGCGCCCTGGCCCGAAGCGCGGCCAGAAGTGGCGCAGCCCGGGCACGACCACCTTCACGGCCGAGAGCCCGGTGTCCGGGCGCGTCTGATCGAGCACCACGGTCTCCAGGCCGACGCGGGCGGCGCGCTGCACGCACTCAAGGACGTCGTCGAGGAGATCGTCGCCCGGCGCGCGCTCATAATCGTCGCGCGTCCGCGGCGGGGCCGCCTCGGCGGGCAGCGCGTAGGCCGCGCCGCCTTGCAGGGCGCGCTGCCACGGCGCGGGCGCGCGGTCGTCCAGGTCGAGGAGCTGGTTGAGCTCGGTCAGCGCCCGCTGCACGCCGAGCCGGGCCTCGAGGTGGCAGCCGAAGCCGATCGTGAACCGGCCGGCGTCGGCCGCCCGGGCCAGCGCGACGAACGCCGGGACGCCGAGATCGGTCGTGACGTCGAGGACCCAGAGGCGCCGGCCGAGCGCGCGGTAGTGGGCCTCGAGCGCCTCGAAGTAGGGCTCCTCGAAGCTGCGCAGATCGACCGCGGGCCGCTCGACGCGGTTGTACCACCAGAGCGCGACCGCATCGCGCTCCACGAGCTCGAGGAAGCCTTGCAGGATCGCCTCCTCGAGGCAGTTGCCCGCCGCGTGCCCGCTCGGGTTCATGCAGGCGAACCGCTCCTCCGGGGGCACCGGGAGGTGGAGATAGCAGCAGGCGGCCGGCAGGTAACGCCGCTCTCCGCGCGTCAAGGACCACGCCGGCGCCCAGTCGATCACGGCCTCCTCGCGGAAGGGGAGGGGGACGCGCTGCCGCCGATCCGCCACCGAGGCGTTGATGGCCTCCCGGTCGCGGTACTGCGCCTCGCTGAAGTGCTGGAGATCGTGCGGGTGGATCGCGGCGCCCCCGAGCTCGGCGCGGCGGGCGCGGACGAGGGGCTCGTCGCCCTGGAACGTGGCGCTGTAGCGCTCCACGGCCTCGCACAGCGCGGCCGCGCGGGCCTGCGCGGCCGTCTTGCCCTTGCCGCCGCACGCGCGGTGGAAGTCGTCGAACGACGGCGGCTCCTCCCGGGGGCAGGCGTGGCTCACGGCCCCGTACACCGGCCGGAGCGGGTGGTCGCGCCCCGCGACTGGCCCGAGGCCCGCGACGATCCCGGTGATGGGGCTGATCAGGTGCCGGGCGCGCGCGAAGGTCTCCTCGGGCGTGACGGTGCGGTAGCCGCCGTCGTCGGTGAACCGCTTCGGGCGCGGCTCGAGCCGCACCGGCGCGCTCGCCCGTGCCCGCGCGGCCTCGGGGGCGCCGCACGCGGGGCACTGGGGGCGCCGCGCCACCGCGTGCTCGGCGAGCTGCGCGCGGGCGAGGTCGAGCGAGACGAGCCGGCCGTCGAGGGGGCCGGCGCCGCCGCCGGCGATCCAGCGGGCGACGAGGACGGCGGCGAGGGCGAGCGCGGCGCGGCGACCGGCGGGGAGCCCCACGCGCGGCGGCAGGAGCGGCGCGCCGTCGCGGCCGAGGCGGCGCTCCAGGTAGGTCTCCACGGGGCGGTTGTGCCGCAGCCGCTGGGCCAGGCAGGCCCAGCACGGCCCCGCCCCGGGCCGGAACACGGGCCCCGCCCACGGCTCCACCCCGCCCGGCTTGACGGGCAACCACGGCGCCGCGTCCCGGAGCGCCCGCCGGTTCCACGCCTCGAGCTCGGGGTCGAGGTAATCGCCGGTCACGACCGCGACGAGCGCGGCCTCGCTCCGCACCACGACGCCCGCCTCGGCGAGCGCGTCGGCGAGCGCCCGCGGATCCTCGCCGCCCACCGCGGCGACCGCGACCGGCGTCGCCGCGAGCCGCCCGGCCGCGCGTCCGGCGCACTCGCCGAGCGCCTGCCAGAAGCCCGCGGCGCCGGGCGCCGGCGCGGGCTCGGCGAGGTAGCCGCGCTCCTCCAGCCGGCGCAGCGCGTAGCCGACCTCGGCGGGGGACGCCGCGCCGGCGAGCTCCGCGACGAGCTCGGCCTCGGTCCGGCGGCCGTCGAGCAGCGGCCCGAGGAGGCGGTAGAGCCGGCCGCGCAGCATGAACCGCTCGCGCTCCCCGACGAGGAAGAGCGTCTCGTCGCCGACGGGCTCGACGCGCAGGTGGTGCTTTATCGCAAGACACCGCCGCTCCATCCAACTACCCCCCCTGAGCTCCAGCTCTAGCACGCCGCCCGTGGCCCGGCCGTCGCGCCCGGTGGCCTCGGGGGAGGGGGAGCGCGCGTGGACACATGAGGTCTCGCGCTCGCCGTCGCGGCGCGCGGACGGAGCGCCGCGACGGCGCCGCCAGCGATGAGCTCGTCCCGCGCCGAGGCGGCGAGTGCGAGAGGGGCGGTGTCCGGGGGCGCGCGGCGGAGCGGCCGAAGAGCTCCTCCGCTCGCAGCAGGAGCGCTGTCTCTCGGTCACGCGGCGCTCCCAGGGGGAGACGTCCGCCGGCGTGCTCGGCGAGCACCGTGAACGTGGTGAGCCCCGGTCTATATATATCCACGCCACCCGCGTAGAGGGCCCGAGCTTGCGCCGGCGGGCGGACCTGTTATCGTGCCGGCCCCATTTCACTCAGGAGATCTCATGAACGACACTCCGCTGTACAAGGATCCCACGCAACCCGTGAGCCGGCGGGTGGATGACCTCCTGAGCCGGATGACCCTGGACGAGAAGGTGGGGCAGCTCATGCAGCTCGACGCCCAGGGGGATATCGAGGACGCCATCGGGCGCATGAAGGTCGGCAGTCTCCTGCACTGCAACGGCAAGGACGCGGACGCGGCGATACGGCGCTCGCTCCGCACCCGCCTCGGGATTCCGGTCCTGATGGCCGACGACGGCATTCACGGCCACTCGTTCTGGGCGGGGGCCACGATCTTCCCGACCCAGCTCGCCATGGCGTGCACCTGGGATGCGGGGCTCCTGGAGAAGGTCGCCCGGGTGACCGCCGTCGAGATGCGGGCGACGGGGCTCAAGTGGACGTTCTCCCCCGTCCTCTGCCTGACACGGGATCTCCGCTGGGGCCGAGTAGGGGAGACGTTCGGCGAGGATCCGCACCTGATCGGAGAGCTCGCCTGCGCCATGATCCGCGGCTACCAGGGCGCGGGGCTCGGCGATCCGGACGCGGTCCTGGCCACGGCGAAGCACTACGCGGGGTACTCCGAGACGCTGGGCGGGCGCGACGCCTCGGAGGCCAACCTGCCGCGGCGCTACCTGAGGTCGTATTTCCTGCCGCCCTTCGAGGAGGCCGCGCGCAGCGGCTGCATGGCGTTCATGACAGGATATCAGTCCATGGACGGGATCCCCGCCACGGCCAACCGCTGGCTCCTGACGGAGGTCCTCAGGGAGGAGTGGGGCTTCACGGGCGTGGTCGTGACCGACTGGAACAACGTGGCCAGCCTCGTGCACGATCAGAAGGTCTGCAAGGACATGGCCGAGGCGGCCGCGGTGGCGATCCGCTCCGGCAACGACTTCATGATGGCCACGCCGCAGTTCTACGAGGGGGCGCAGGAGGCGGTGCGCCGCGGTCTGCTCGCCGAGGCCGAGATCGACGCGGTGGTGCGGCGCGTCCTCGGCCTCAAGCTCTCGCTCGGGCTGTTCGAGGATCCGGGGTACAGCAGCGAGCAGCGGATCCGGGAGGTCATCGGGTGCGCGGCCCACCGGGAGCTCAACCTGGAGGTCGCCCGGGCGTCGCTGGTCCTCTTGAAGAACGACGGCCTCTTGCCGCTCCCGGACGGCCGCGCCGCGAGCTCCTCGGCGGGCGGCGCCGCCTCCGGGGTGGGCGCGGCGGAGCGGCCCCTCCGCCGGATCGCGGTGATCGGCCCGAACGCCGACGATCCGATCGCCCAGCTCGGGGACTGGTCGCTCGGCTCGGGCCAGATGAGCGGCGGCAACGGCCCCGAGCACCCGCGCTCGAGCATCATCACGATCCTGGATGGGATCCGGGAGCTCGCGCCCCCGGGGTGCGAGGTGGTCGATGCCCCGGGCTGCTCGATCGTCAGCGACGACGCGTCGGGGATCCCCGCGGCGGTCGAGCTGGCCCGCGGCGCCGACGTGGTGGTCCTCGTCCTGGGAGACCGGATCGAGTACATCGGCGAGACCAAGAGCACCGCGACGCTCGAGCTCATGGGCGGGCAGAGGGCCTTGGCGGACGCGATCGCCGGGGTCGGCGTCCCTGTGGTCGTGGTGCTCGTCAACAGCAAGCCCCTGGTCCTGCCGCGCTCGGTGCTCGGGGCTCCGGCCCTCGTCGAGGCGTTCAACCCGGGGATGATGGGCGGGCGCGCGGTGGCCGAGGCGCTCTTCGGGCGCATCAACCCGTCTGGCAAGCTGACGATCTCGTTTCCGTACCACGTGGGCCAGCAGCCGGTGTTTTACAACCAGGCCCGCGGCCAGCACGGGACCCGTTACGCCGACCTCACCCAGGAGCCGGCGTTCGCCTTCGGCTTCGGCCTGAGCTACACGCGCTTCGCCTACGCCGACCTCAAGGTCCTGACGCCCACCGTGGCGCGCGACGGCGCGGCCTCGTTCGAGGTGACGGTCGCCAACACGGGGGCGCGCGACGGGGTGGAGATCGTCCAGCTCTACATCGAAGATCGGGTGACGTCGTCGACCTGGGCCGTGAAGGAGCTCAAGGCGTCTGCCCGCCTGAGTCTCGCCGCCGGGGAGGCGCGCACGGTGCGGTTCGACGTGCCGGCCGCGGAGCTGTCGATCGTCGACGCCGAGGGGCGCCGCGTGGTGGAGCCGGGGGAGTTCCTGGTCCACATCGGCGCCTCGTCGCGCTCGCAGGATCTCTTGAGCGCCGGCTTCGCCGTGGCGTGAGCCGTCACGGCGGCCGCGGGCGGCAGCGCCGACCTCTCTCTGACAGAGGGGGGATGATACCGGGCGTGACCTCAGGCCGTGCGGCGCTGCTGGGCACGCCAGGCGGCGGGGCTGACGCCGTGGTGGCGCCGGAACAGCCGCACGAAATGGCTCGGGTCGGCGTAGCCGACGCGCTCTGCGATCACCTCGACATACTCGTCGGTCGCGAGGAGCCGGCGTCGCGCCTCGGCCAGGCGTCCCGCCACGATCCACGCGCCGACCGTGCGCCCGGTGGCCTGCTTGACCGCGGTGGTCACGTAGGCAGGCGTCCGCCGCACCGCCGCCGCGACGTCCTTCAAGGAGAGCGGCCCGAGGCACCGGGCCTCGATCACGGCCAGCGCCTCGACCACGATGGAGGGGCGCTGCGGCGGCGCGGCCTGGGCGCTGCCGCTCGCGCGCACGACCTCCGCGAGCACCAGCGCGAGCAGGCTCTCGGCGACCACCGGCATCGCGCCCGCTGCGTGCTGCTCACGCTCGAGCTCCCTCATCAGATCGAGCACGTACGCCTGTCGCGCCGCCGGCAGGTCGACCACGGGGGATGCCCCGTGGCGCACGCGGTCGATCGGGGCGAGCAGCTCGCCGTAGCGAGCCGGGTCGAGGCACGTCCGGCAGAAGCCCAGCCCCCACACCTCAGGGCGGTTCATGGACAGGACGCGGTGCGCGTCGCCGGCAGGAATGATGTGGAGGTGCCCGGCCGTCAGCTCGAACTCGCCGCGATGCTCGACCCGCATGCGA
Organism: Sorangium sp. So ce1036; assembly: GCF_051369805.1. NCBI lineage: Bacteria > Pseudomonadati > Myxococcota > Polyangiales > Polyangiaceae > Sorangium > Sorangium sp. So ce1036. The sequence continues at coordinate 6,687,724 of NZ_JBBMOX010000001.1, read as the reverse complement.
CCTCCGACGTGCAGCGCGAGGGCGACGTAGGTGTGCACCGCAGGGCTCCGCCTCGGCCGCGGGGGGTCGCCGGTGCACGAACGCTGTAGGACCCGGATCGGCGTGGGATCGAGATCGTCGTGGCTCACCCGCGGAGGGTACCACCCTCGCCGTGGCCCGGCCGCGGAGAGGCGCGGCGATCCAAAAGGCGGCCAAGGCAACCGAAGAGGCGGCCACGGACGCGCCCCTCGGACGGCGATGGGCGCGCGCGGTTGAGCGGTCCGCTGCGAACCGCCATCGAGTCCTGCGCCGAGCCTGGCGGAGCCGTCCGCGGCCCGACGACGGCGAGCATCGCGATCGGCCGCAAGACCGGCTGACAAGGATGGCAGTGCGACCCGTCCTGCCTGGTCGCGCTGCATTCTCCTTCTCGACCCGACGCCGGACGGGTCGAGCTGCTGTCCGACCGATGCGCGGATGCGCGATCCGTCGCGCCCCTCGAAATCCTGGGAGGGGAGGGTCGGATCCGATCGCGACCGCTCGTCATCGCGAGTTCGCCCTCGGGCGACAACGTACTAGGGTGGAGGCCGCCCATGCACATCCTCTCGCTGCGACCGCTGGCCGTCTCCACGATCCTCTGGCGAACGCCCGCGGGCCTCTCTCTCACCATCCCCCTGAAGGCGACCTTCCAGCTCGCGCCCGAGGCCGTGGCCTCGCTGACCTCGCCGCTGCCGCTCTTTCATGACGTCTTCTTCGAGCAGAACGCAGGTCGCAGCCTCTATGTCGCCTCGGACGCCGCCCCGCACAAGCCCCGCGCCGACGTCCTGCTCACCGGCAGCGCGTACGCCCCGCCGGGCCAGCGCGTGCCCCACCGCCGGGTGCGCCTCGCGATCTTCGGCGGCGCGTCCGCACAGGCGCCCGCCGTCGACAAGCGGATCCAGGTCGTGGGCGAGCGGCGGCGCGATCCGGCGACGGGTCAGCCGAGCGCGGCCGCCCCGTTCGCGCGGCTGCCGATCCGCTACGAGCTCGCCCACGGCGGGGCGACCTTCCCCGAGAACCCCGTCGGCATGGGCGCCGACCCCGCCGACCTCCGGCTGCCGAGCCTCCTCGACCCGTCGAACCCGTCGGCCCCCGTCGGCTTCGGGCCCATTCCGGGCGCCTGGCCGCAGCGCCGGCGCGCGCTCGCGGGGTGGGACCCGGCCCTGCTCTCGAAGCCCGTCCCGGAGCTCCCCGCCGCCATGGACTGGGGTTATTTCAACGCCGCCCCGCGCGACCAGCAGATTCCCTACCTGCAAGGCGACGAGTGGATCCTGTTCGAGGGCCTCCACCCGACGGCCGCTCAGGTGCGCTCGCGCCTGCCCGGCCTGGAGGCGCGCGTGCTCGTCCGCGCTCCGCCCCTCACCGATCCGGCCGGGGTGGAGCTCCGCGCCTGCTGCGACACGCTCTGGATCGACGCCGATGCGCTGCGGTGCACGCTCACCTGGCGCGCGTCCCTGGCCGTCGCCGAGCACGCCCTGGAGGGCCTCCAGCGCGGCAGTGTCCTGGCGACGCTCGCGCTCCCCCGCGAGCGCGTGGCGTGGCCTTCGCCGGCCCCCGCCGCGTCCACACCGGCCGCGTCCACACCGGCCGCGCCCCCGCCGCCTGCGCCCCCGTCGGCCGCGTCCTCGCCGGCCAGGCCTCCGGTCCTGCCCGTCGGCGCGACGACGGCGCCGCTGCCCGAGGGCGTGCGGCCCCCTGTCTTGCCCTTCGGAGGCCCGGGCGCGGCCGCGGGCCGGGGCTCCGGTCCGCCGCCGGTGCTCGCCGGCACGCGCGAGTTCAACCTCCAGGATGTGATGCGGGGGCTCCGTCAAGAAGACGCCCCGTTCCCGCTCGCGCCGGCGCGCCCCCCGGAGAGCGTCGACGCCGCGAGGCAGCCCGCCGAGATCCCGTGGGAGAGCCTCAAGCAGGCCTTCCCCGCGATGGCCGCGCACATCGAGGCGCTGGGCGGCGCGCCGCTGCCCACGGCCACGCTCCCCCTCCCGGAGCCGGAGCCCTCGCGGCCGACCAGCGAGGACCTCGCGGCCTCGCCCGACATGCCGCCGCCCGCGCGGACCACCGAGAACATCCCCCTGTTGAACCTCACCCCGTTTCCGGCCTTCACCCTCCCATGGCAGGTCCGGCCGCCGAGAGACTCGCTCACGATCGTGGTCAAGGGCACCTTCACCCTCGTGCCCGGCGCGCCGGCCGCGATCGCGCCCGACCAGGAGCTCCCCGCCGGCGACACCCCCGCCGAGGGCGGCCCCGCCCAGGGCCTCCGCTACCCGTCCGATTTCGCGATCTTCAAGCCGAAGGCCGACGTCCTCCTGGTCGGGCACGCGCATCGCCCGAGGGGCGCCGAGGCCGCGGCGCTCGTCCGGCTGCGCCTCGGCGACGCGCTCGATCGCGCCGTCGTGGCCGTCGGCCCGCGCCGCTGGGACGCGCTCGGCGTCCCCACGGCGCCCGAGGCGTGGAGCCGCATCCCGCTCCGCTTCGAGCACGCCTTCGGCGGGCCCGGGTTCGACGCGAACCCCGCGGGGACCGGGTACGGGGCGCGCGCCGGCGACGCGCTCCCCTCGCTCGAGCTGCCCGACCTGCTGATCCGCGCGGCGGGCGACAGGCCCCCTCCCGCCTGCTTCGCGCCGGTCCCGGCCGCGTGGCGGGAGCGCCTCCAGAAGATCGGCACCTACGGCGACCGCTGGAGGAAGACGCGCTGGCCGTTCTTCCCCGACGACCTCGACTGGACGTACTTCAACGCGGCGCCCGCCCCGCAGCAGATCCCGTATCCGCGCGGCGACGAGGCGTTCGAGCTCTGGTCGGTCCGCCCGGACGGGGAGGTCGCCCGGGGGCAGCTCCCCGGCGTGCGCGTCCGCGTGTTCGCCCAGGCCACGGAGCAGGGCGGCGGCGGGTTCTCCGAGGTCCCGATGCGGCTCGACACCGTGTGGTTCGACGCGGACGCGCTCCGGCTCGTCCTCGTCTGGCGGGGCCTGCTCGACGTCGCCGACGAGGACGCCTCCGAGCTCGCGTCGCTCTTCGTCGTCAGCGAGCCGATGGGGAAGGGCGAGCCGATGACCAAGAGCGAGGCGAGGGCGCGCTTCTTCGCGGAGCTCGCGGCGCGCGAGGCCGCCGAGCAGCCGCCCGCGAGCGACGCGGAGGCGGCCAACGACAACGCGGGCGAGGGGGCGGAGATGGCCCTCGACGCGCAGATCGCCGAGCGGCTCGCCAGGGCGCGGGCGCGGCGCCGGGTCGCGGGGGGCGCCGCGGCTGCGGGGGCGGTCGAGCCCGTGGGGGCGGTCGAACCCGTGGGGGCGGTCGCGGACGCGGACGTGGACGGCGAAGACCTGTCGGGAGGCGCAGCGGCATCCGCGGACGCGCCGCCCGGAGCGCCGGCGGCGGCGCGCGAGGGGATCCTCGAGCTGCTTCGCCTGGGCGAGCCGCTCGCGGGCCTGGATCTGACGGGCGTCGACCTGTCCGGGGCCAGCCTGGAGGGGCGCGATCTCGGCGGCGCCGTCCTCCAGCGAGCGAACCTGCGCGGCGCCCGGCTGGACGGCGCGCGGCTCGTCGAGGCGGTCCTCGCCGGGGCGGACTGCGAGGGCGCGAGCTTCGAGGGCGCCGACCTCACGCAGGCGGATCTCACGGGCGCCAACGTCCAGGGGGCGCGCTTCTCGGGCGCGGTCCTTTCGCTGGCGGCGGCGGCGGACGCCCGCTGCGAGGGCGCGGTCTTCGAGGGCGCGCAGGCGCCCGGCGCGAGCTTCGCGGGGGCGGCGCTCCGGCGGGCGCGCTTCGACCGGGCGGACCTCTCCGGCGCGGAGATGATGGGGAGCTCGATCGACGAGGCGAGCTTCCGCGACGCGACGCTCGACGACGTGAAGCTCTACGGCGCGTCGGGATCGCGCGTGATCCTGGACGGGGCCTCGCTCGTGGACCTGCGCGCCGACGACGTCGCGCTCCGGGGCAGCTCGTTCCGGCGCGTGAAGGGCCCTGGCTCGGTCTGGGAGGGCGCCGACCTCACGGAGGGCGTGTTCGAGGGCGCGGCGCTCCGGGAGGCGAGCTTCACCCGGGCGACGCTCGACCGGGCCGTCCTCGACGCCGCCGACCTGCGCGACGGCCGCTTCCGCAAGGCGCGGCTCCGCGGCGCGCGCCTGGTCGAGGCGAACCTCATGCGGGCGGCGTTCGACAGCGCCGATCTCGAGCGGGCCGATCTGCGCGGCGCGAACCTGTACCAGGCCGAGACCTGGAAGGCGCGCACGGCGGAGATCGATCTCACCGGGGCGTTCGTGGCGGGCACCAAGCTGGCCTAGAACGCCGATCACGTTGAAGTTCCGCAGCGATCAGCCGATGGGAGAGAAAACTGCGAGGGCGCATCGCTCAAACTGACGGTGGCTCCCTGATGATGATTGCCGACCCCCCTGAGCATTGGTGTTGACCGTTAACCAAGCTCGTCCGGTCGCGCTCAGGGCCCGAAGCCCGAACCGCTGCCCCCTCATCGGTCACCAACGTGAACGTAAACGTGGACGTCTGAGCATCCATCACATCTCGCCTAACCTCGCGAAATTACTCGTATTTGCCCTGAGGGCAAAGTCCAATCATTTCGAGGGCTTGAGCGAGATGTGACGGATGATGAGACGTTCACGTTCACGGTCACGCTCCGCGACGGATCCGCCGGGGGTCACAACCTTTTGAATTTGTACGAGTTTCAACCTGTCCGGTGAGCTAGGGCCGCTCCAGGACCATCCGCGCGCCGAGCGCCACGAGGACCACGCCGGAGATCGCCTCGAGCGTCCGGCGCGCGCGACCGCCGGCCATGGCCGCCTGGAGCCGGCCGAGGAGCAGGACGAGCGCCAGGTACCAGGCGGTGTCCACGGCGACCCACGCCAGCGCGAGGACCAGCAGCACCGGCAGCGCCGGCGCACCGGTCGGCACGAACTGCGGCAGGAAGGAGGCTGCGAACACGGCCGCCTTGGGGTTCGCCAGGATGGTGAGCAGGCCGACGCGGAAGGCGCTCCACCCGCCGCCGGCGGCGGGCTCCCGGGCGCCCGACCCCAGCTCGCCGCCGCCGGCCCGAGGCCGCCCCAGGATCGACTGGACGCCGAGCACGACGAGGACCGCCGCGCCGGCGAGGCGGAGCGCGTCGTAGGCGACCTCGGAGGCCTCGACGAGCGCCGTGGCGCCGAGCGCCGCCACGAGGGCCCAGAACAGGAGGCCGACCTCGTTCGCGGCGATGGTCGCGAGCGCCGCGCGGCGCCCGCCGCGCAGCGCCTGCCGCACGATGACGGCGGTGCTCGGCCCCGGGATCATGGCCAGCACCAGCGCGGCGCCGCAGAAGGCAAGGAGGGTCGGGGTCATGAGGAATCGGTGTCGTCCGAGGGCGGCTCGCAGGCGGCGTGGCACCACAGCTCGCCTTCAGGCCTGGTGATGGGTCTGTCCGGGGGAATATCACAGACCCGCCGTCGGGCAGAAGCGAGCGGGCTCGGACGTCGCCCCTCAGGTTCGTCTGACGAACGGTGACGACTCCAGAAGGGTTCTCCTCTCCGCCCTCCTGGCCGGCCTGTGCGCCGCGCCACCCGCAGGCTGTGGAGGGAAGGAAGCCCCTCCGATGCACGGGCAAATTGTTGACGGTGTTACTTTTCAGTGGAGGTGAATTCAATGGAACACTGTGCTGCCAACCCGGGGCAGATCCCGCCGTTTGGGGCTTGACGTCACCGAGGTGTTTGCCTTTCCTCCCACCCCGTTTCGCCCAGGGCGACCCCCGGGAACCGGGGCACGGCGATTTCCCACTTGATCCGCCGTCGCGAACGGACGAATGAGCCGGCGCTCGCTCCGGCCGGGGGCGAGCGAGAGGACCATCACCCGTGGATGCATTGTCGTATCAGTCGATCGCAACGGGCGCCGTCGCGCTCATGGTCGCGCGCGTCTTCTACGTGCGCGTCAAGAAGGCCCCCGAGGGCAACGAGACGATGGCGCGCATCGCGCGCTACGTCCGCGAGGGGGCGATGGCCTTCCTCGCGCGCGAGTACAAGGTGCTCGCCATCTACGCCGTCGTCGTCTTCGCGCTCCTGGCCGCGACGCTCGGGCTCCTCGCCGCGGGCGCCTTCGCCGCCGGCGCGTTCCTGTCGCTCATCGCCGGCTTCTTCGGCATGAAGGCCGCGACGTACGCCAACGTCCGCACGGCCGAGGCCGCGCGCGCGCACGGCAAGCCCACCGCGCTCGTCACCGCGCTCGACGGCGGCGCCGTCATGGGCCTCTGCGTCGCGGGGCTCGGCCTCATCGGCCTCGGCGGCATCTACGCCCTGTTCCGCAACGACGAGCACCTCGCCACGATCGTCCACTCGTTCGCCGTCGGGGCGAGCTCGATCGCGCTCTTCGCCCGCATCGGCGGCGGCATCTACACGAAGGCCGCCGACGTCGGCGCCGACATCGTCGGCAAGGTCGAGGCGAACATCCCCGAGGACGACCCCCGCAACCCGGGCGTCATCGCCGACAACGTAGGCGACAACGTCGGCGACATCGCGGGCATGGGCGCCGACATCTACGAGAGCTACGTGGCCGCGGTCGTCGCCGCGATCGCGCTCGGCCTCACGATGCCGATCGCCACGCTGCAGCAGCTCGCCCCCTCGATGGGCGAGACGGAGCTCCGCGCGATGGCCGTGTCGCTGCCGCTGCTCCTCGCGACGATCGGCCTCGCGGTCTCGGTCGTCGGCATCTTCATCACGCGCGCGCTCAAGAACCTGCCGCCGGCCCGGGTGCTGCGCCTCGCGCTCATCCTCCCGCCGTTCCTGGTCGTGCTCGCGGCGGCGGCCGTCCTCCCGCAGCTCGGCTACAGCTTCGGCGCCGTCGTCACCCTCGCGGCCGGCGCGGCGGGCGGCGCCATCGTCGGCCTCGTGACCGACTACTACACGTCGATGGGCCCCATCCACAAGGTGGCCCAGAGCTCGCTCACCGGCCCCGGCACCAACGTCATCCGCGGCCTCGCGGTCGGCCTCGAGAGCGTCGCGATCCCGCTCCTGGTCCTCTGCGCGGTGGGCTGGATCTCGAACCACTACCTCGGCCTCTACGGCATCGCGCTCGCCGCGGTCGGCATGCTCGCGGGCACCGCGATCGTCATGACCGTCGACGCCTACGGCCCCATCGCCGACAACGGCGGCGGCATCTCCGAGATGGCCGGCCTCGGCAAGGAGGTCCGCGAGATCACCGACGAGCTCGACGCGGTCGGCAACACCACCGCGGCCGTCGGCAAGGGCTTCGCGATCGGCTCGGCGGTGCTCACCGTCGTCGCGCTGTTCGCCGCCTTCAACATGGAGGTCGACGCGGTCCGCCGCGCGAAGGGCCTGCCGGAGCTCGTCCTCTACCTCACCGACGCGAAGGTCCTCATGGGCCTCCTCTTCGGCGCCCTGCTGCCCTGCCTCGTCGGCGCGCTCACGATGACCGCCGTCGGCCGCGCGGCCGGCTCGATCGTCGAGGAGATCCGCCGTCAATTCCGCGAGATCCCCGGCCTGCTCGAGGGCAAGCCGGGCGTCGACCCGCAGCCGAAGGTCATCGTCGACATCGCCACGACGGCGGCCATCCGCGAGATGATCGCGCCCGGCGCCATCGCGGTGCTCGCGCCGGTCCTGGTCGGCTTCCTGGCCGGCCCCGAGGTCCTCGCGGGCACGCTGGCCGGCGCGCTCGTCGTCGGCGCGGTGCTCTCGCTGATGATGGCGAACGGCGGAGGCGCCTGGGACAACGCCAAGAAGCACATCGAGAAGGGCGGCCTCGCCGGCCACGCGAAGGGCTCCGACGCCCACAAGGCCGCCGTCGTCGGCGACACCGTCGGCGACCCCTTCAAGGACACGTCGGGCCCCGGTATCTCGATCCTCATCAAGGTGATGGGCGTCGTGTCGCTCCTCATCGCCCCGCTCATCGCCTGAGCGGACACGTCGTCGCGACGACCGAGGACGCGGCCCTTACCGGCCGCGTCGTCGTTTTGTGGGCCTCGCGCGTCGCGGGGGCGCGGCGCGCCGGGAGGGGGCGCCGAGGTCCCTTTCGTCAGGCGTGGCTCGCGATGAAGCTGGCCGTCGCCTCGGGCGACGAGAGGATCGCCCACTGACGATCCGGGTACGCGAAGTTCGTGGCGAACGCGTCGGCCAGCGACTGGCTGCGCGAGGCCGCGGCGAGGAGCGCCAGCGCGTGATCCGGCGGCGGCAGGAGGGAGGCGTTCGTCCACTCCGTGGCCGGCCGGAGCGCCTCCCAGAGGCGGTCCTCCAGGTCCGCGCAGAACGCCTCGTCGAACGCGGCGCCGGCGGCCGCCTGCCCGGCGATCCGCTCGGCGGCGAGCCACGCCGCCAGCGTGGCCATGTTCGCGCCCTGGCCCGTGATCGGATCGTGGGTGATGTGGAGATCGCCCAGCGCGAGCGCGAACCTGCCGCCGCCGAGGGCCGCGTACGCGCGCCGCACCACCGGCCTCACGGCGCCGATCACGTGGTCGCGCGGGCCGGCCACGCCGAAGCTCGCCCGATCGACGCGCTCGGCCGTGAGCGGCGCGTGCGCGAGCACCGCCTCGAGCAGCGCCGCGTCGAACCGCGCCGGATCGTCCTCGTAGCGCATCCGCGTGAGCGGATCGAGCGCGCCGCCGGGAATCGCCTCGATGAGCAGGGCGGGCATGACCCCGCCGAGGGTGAGGTACTGGTTCTCGAAGAGCTCGCCGTGCCCCGGGGAGACCTGGAACATGAACTCCAGCCGATCGGGCATGCGGAGCCCGCGGACGATGCCCGCGAAGAGCCGCCGCAGGGGCGCGGCGTGCGGGCTGCGCTCGGGGACCGTCGGGAAGAGGTCGGAGAGGCCCGCCCGGCCCGTGGCGACGACCACGAGGTCGTGCCCCGCGGCGAGGTCGCGGAGGGCGGCCGGATCGAGCGAGGCCTTCACCACGCGGCCGCCCCGCGCGGCGAAGTCCTCGAGCAGCCGCGGCAGGTAGACGCGCATGTCGATGAAGAGCATCGAGTCCTGGAGGTGGCTGACGAAGCCGAACGGCGGCTCGGCCGCCACGCGCAGCCGGACGGTGCGGGTGGCGTGCTCGGGCCGCTCCCAGTGCGCGACGCCGAGCGCCCGCTGGCGCGCCCGGGTCGGTGCGGAGAGCGCGACGGTGCTGGGCAGGCGCCCGGCCCGGATCTCGTCGGGCGTGCGCTCCACATAGAGGCTCACGTCGAGTCCCTCCTTCTGGAGGTGCAGCGCGAGGTGCAGGCCGGCCATGCCGGCGCCGACGATTGCAATGGTGGGCATCCTTGTCCTCCTTGTCCCTCTCACCGGTTCGATGCGAGCTTCACGGCGAGGTCCGCCGGGATCTCGGCGCCCCCGACCGCGGCGACTCCGCAGGAGCGGATCGCGGCGGCGAGGGCCCCTCGCGCGGCGGCCCTCTTCCAGAGGACCACATCGCTGCGCGGAGCGCGCGGGTCACTGCACCTGGCTGCCTCGTGCGCTCGCTGTTCGGCCAGAACGAGGAAGGCCGCGCTCGCCCGGCGGCCACGATCTCGGGTAAGGTGCGCGCTCGAGGCATCGCACCAATGCGCAAGAATCTTGTTTCGATGGGGTTGCTCACCGGCCTGCTCTGGTCTTGCACCTCGTCGACCTCGGGGCCGGACGCCGCCGCCAGCGGCACGGAGAGCACGGTTCAAACGGGAGGATCCTCGACGAGCGCCGGGGGGGATGCAGGCGGCGACGCGGCGGGCGGATCGGCGGCGCAGGGCGGCGCAGGCGCCGCGGATCCGAGCGGGGGCACGGGCGGCAGCGGCGCTGGAGACAGCGCGGCGGGCGGCGGTAATCAGACGAACGCGGGCGGGAGCGGTGGCACGGACGACGCCACCTCCGGAGGCACGGGGGGTGAGGGGACAGGCGGCGCGGACACGGGCTGCACGCCGAATGGCGACTCCCAGAACCTGGCGGAGAGGTATGCGAATTGCTTTCCGATCGGGGCAGCGGTGGATTCGCAGTCGTACACGACGCACGCCGCGCTGCTGAAGGCGCACTTCAACAGCGTGACCGCCGAGAACGAGATGAAATTCGAGTCGCTGCAGAGGACTGAAGGCAACTTCTCCTACGACGCGGCGGATCGCATCGTGAATTTCGCGGTCGCGAACAACATGAAGGTCCGCGGACACGCCCTGGTCTGGCACAGCCAGAACCCCTCCTGGCTGTTCTCGAGCGGCGGCGGCGCCGTGTCGAAGCAGGTCTTGCTCTCGCGCATGAAGAACCACATCAGCAACGTGGTGCGCCACTTCAAGGGCAAGATCTACGCGTGGGACGTCGTGAACGAGGCCATCATGGAGGACGGCTCGTACCGCGGGGGCAACCTGCCGGACGGCCAGAACAGCCGCTGGTACGAGATCCTCGGCGAGAGCTACATCGCGGAGGCGTTCAAGTACGCGCACGAGGCCGATCCGGACGCCAAGCTGTTCTACAACGACTTCTACAACTACATCCCTGCCAAGCAGCAGGGCATCTACAACATGCTCAAGGGCTTGCTCGATCAGGGCGTGCCGGTCCACGGCGTCGGGCTGCAAGCGCACTTCAACATCGAGCCCTCCACGGTGACCACGAACCAGGCGTATCACCAGCACGTGGCCAACCTGGAAGAGGCGATCAAGCTCTATTCGTCGCTCGGCCTGGAGGTGCAGGTCACGGAGCTCGACATCTCGCTGTACATCCCCGGCGTGACGTACAACCCGAGCACGTTCTACACGACCGCGACCTTCACCGACGACCTGAAGGCCAAGCAAGCCGCGCGCTACCGGGAGTTCTTCGAGCTGTTCCGGAAGTACGGCTCCGCGATCACGGGCGTCACCTTCTGGGGCATCGCGGACGACAACACCTGGCTGTCCGAGTTCAGCTCGGGGCGCAAGGACTTCCCCCTGCTCTTCGACGTCGACCACAGGCCGAAGCCGGCGTTCGACGCCGTGATGGATTTCTGAGCGGTCATGGTGGGCCGCGCGCCCCGGCCTGACGCGGGGTGACCGGGCGGGGGCGCTGCCGGCTGGTTCGCGCTCCGCGGCCCCGACGCGTCCCCCGCCTGCTCGACCCGTTCCGACGCCGCCTCAGGGGGCGACGAACACCTTCATCTGCGACGGCGCGACGTGCGCGCCGACAGGCATGTTCGCGTTGGCGCCGTTGTGGGCCGAGATCGCCGTGTGGACCACGATCTTCTTCCCCTTGGCGTAGACCTTCGAGCTCGCGCGCTTGAAGGCCACCTGGCCGCGGTTCACGTTCGAGATCATCCCGCCGAGCGTCCCGGCCTCGTCCCCCTTGCTGCTCGGCATCTTCGACGCCTCGGTCACGGTCTCCTTCTTCTGGATCAGCACCTTGGAGACGACCGACTCGCAGCCGCTCAGGCTGCCTACGTTCGGGAACGGCGTGGGCACGGGGGGCGCCGGTGGCGCGGGCACCTTGCACACGTCCGGCATGGCAAAGCAGGTTCCGCCGGCCTTCGATGCTGCGGGCAATCCCATGTCGTGTGTCCTCCGCCCCGGCTCAGCCGAGCAGCACGCGCTCGCCGTCGATGGAGGTTTCCTTCTTCGAGACCAGCCGGGTCCGCTCGCTGACGAGCTGGTAAGCCTCGCGGATCAGGGAGCGGGCGCGCCCCGCCCGGATCTGGAGCAGCCCGTCGACCTCGCGGTAGACGTCCCTGGCCCGCTCGATCAGCCGCTCGGCCTGGATCTCCATCCGGCCGGCGGTGGCGGCGATCTGGGCGGCGGTCGTCGCGATCCGCTCGGCGAGCACGGTCGCCTCGGTGGCGTGGAGCGAGGCCCGGTCCGCGGTGACGTCGACCGCCGGCGCGGCCACGCGCACCGCCGCCCGCTCGACGACGAGGCCCGGCTCGCCGCCCTCGCCGGCCTCGCTCGCCACGCGCCGCGCCGCGCGGTGCCGCACGTCGCGCCGCGCGCGGAGCTCGACGTCCGTGGCCGCGTCCACGACGACCTTCCCCCGCGGCGCCGCGAGCGTCAGGTCCCCCGCGGGCGCGGCGACGCGCGCCGCGCCGGTCGCCGCGTCGTAGGTCACGGCGAGGGCGCCCTCGCCGTCCCGGATCGCGATCGTGCTCCCCTCGAGCGACGCCGTGGCGCCCTCGGCCGTCTGCAGCACGGGCCCCCGCGCCGCGAGCAAGACGCCCACGATGTAGAGCTCCGAGCCGGTCGCGTGCGCGGCGACGAGCACCCGGTCGCCGGTCGTGCTCCGGTATCCGGGCACGGCGATCCGCGCGCTGGCCGCGGCGCCCTCGACGCCGGGGGCGCCGGGCCGCACGACGCGCACGACGGCGCGCGCGCCGTCCCCGGCGTCCACCACGGTGGCCTCGATCACGCCCGCGCGGGCGGGCTCGTGCTGCAGGGCGGCGGCTTCGTTTCCCATCCTCAGGTCTCCGTCCGGAAGTCCTCGGCGCGCGCGCGGTCCGGGTCGGTGTCTTTCGCGCCCTGGGTCCGCGCGCCGCGCAGCTCGGCGCCGTCGCGCTGCGCGCGGTGGAGATCGGCCCCCTCGAGGCGCGCGCCGGTGAGGTCCGCGCGCTCGAGGCGCGCGTGCGAGAGGTCGGCGAGGGAGAGGTCGGCCCCGGCCAGCCACGCCTCCCGCAGATCCGCGCCGGGGAGCCTGGCCGCGCCGAGCCGCGCGTCGCGCAGGTCGGCGCGGCGCAAGAGCGCCCCGTCGAGCGCCGCGTCGGAGAGATCGGCGCGCGAGAGGTCGGCGCCGTCGAGGATCGCCCGCTTCAGGTTCGCCGCGGGGGCCTTCAGGCCCGCGAGCGTCGCGCCGGACAGGTCGGCGCCCTCCAGGTTGACCTGAGCGGCCTTCACCGCGCCGAGGTTCGCGCCGCGGAGGTCGGCGCCGGACAGCGTGGCGTTCGTGAGCTCGCAGCCGCGGAGGTCGACGCCCTCGCCGCGCGCGTCGCAGAGGAGGGATTGCTCGATCACCGCGCCCGCGAGCTGCAGGGTGCGCAGGTCGGCGCCGGAGAGGTCCGCGGCGAACAGCCGGGCCCGGCGGAGATCCGCGCCGGTGATCGAGGCGGTGGACAGGGAGGCCTCGGAGAGGTCGGCGCCCGAGAGGTCCGCGTTCGTGAGGTCGACGTCCGCGAGCTGCGCGCCGCGGAAGGTCGCGCCGCCGAGCGCCGCGCCGGCGAGGCAAGCGCCGGACAGGTCGGCGTCCGAGAGGTCGGCGCCCGAGAGGTCCGCGTCCCGGAGATCGGCGCCGGCGAGGTCGGCGCCGGCGAGGCGCAATCCGGCCCACGAGACCGAGCTGAACACCGCCTTGCCGAGGGACACGCCCGCGAGGTCGAGGCCGCGGAGGTCGACGCCGGCGAGGCGCACGCCCTCGAGCGAGCACCCCTCGAGCCTCGCGCCCCCGAGCGAGGCGCCATCGAGCGTGGCGCCGGCGAGGTCTGCGTTCCGGAGATCCGCGCCGTCGAGCGATGCGCCGCCGAGATCGACGCCCCGGAGCGACGCGCCGCGGGCGCGCGTGCCCTTGAGCCGGGCGCCCCGGAGCGACGAGCCGTCGAGGACGAGGCCGTCGCAGGTGGAGCCGGCGAGGTCGGCGCGGGCGAGCTCGCACCCGACGAGGCGCGCGCCCTCGAGGGCGGTGCGGCGGAGGTCGGCCGCGCCGAGGCGCGAGGCCTCGAGCTCGGCGCCCGCGAGGGAGGCCGGGGGGCCCGACGCGGAGAGGTCGAGCCCCGAGGCGCGCGCCCGCAGGAGATCGGCGCCGCCGAGGAGGAGGCCTGTCGTGGCGGCGGCGCGGAGATCGACGTCGCGGAGCGAGGCGCCGGTGAGGTCTGCGCCGGAGAGGTCGGCGCCGTCGACGGCCGCGCGGTCGAGGCGGGCGCCCTGGGCGTCGCAGCCCTGGAGGAGGGCGCGGGAGAGGACGGCGTCGAGGAGCTCGGCCTTGCGGAGGGTGGCGCGGCGGAGATCGGCCCGCTCGAGGAGCGCGCCGGAGAGCTTGGCGCGGGCGAGGTCGACGCCGGCGAGGGTCGCGGCGGTCAGGATCGCGTCGCGCAGGTCGGCGCCGGCGAGGCGGCAGGCCTCGCCGGGAGGGCCGCTGAGATCGGCGCCCGAGAGGTCGGCGTCGGTGAGATCGGCGCCTTCGAGGTTCACGTTGCGGAAGATGGCGCCGGAGAGCGTGGCGCCGGCGAGCTTCGCGCCGGAGAGGTCGGCGTCGCGAAAGAGGACGTTCGAGAGATCGGCGCCGCGGAGATCGACGCCCGGCGCGGCCACGCCCGAGAGGTGGCTGCCGGCGAGCTGACCGAGCTTGCTCCGTCGCAGGAGATCTGCCGCCGTCGTGCGGGATCCGCCGTGGCTCGCGGTGCTCATGATCGCGAGGAGGCTAGGGCATCGCGCGGCGCGTGTCACTGAGGTAGCGTGCGTGCTGGCGTGTGCTCGGCGGGCCGCGAGGAGCGGCGCGCCGGCGGGGGACGGGAGAGCCGGAGAGCGGGAGGAGGCGAGGGGAGCCATGATCAGCGTCGCGGTGAAGGTGGAGACGGCGTGCGGCGCCTGCCGGATGCCGATGCCGGTCAACACGCTGGCGCGCGAGGCGCGCTGTCCGAGCTGCGGCAGGTCGACGGGGCTGGGCGACGATCTCTGGAAGGCGCTGCTCCGTGACCCGCTCTACAACGGCCCCAGGTTGCTCGCGAACGAGGTGCGTCGTAGCTCGGCTGGCAAGCTCTCTGCGGCGTACACGCGGCGCGGGCCGCGTTGCCAGGGCTGCGACAAGGAGATCCCCGTCGAGAGGATCCAGGAGGTCCGGGAACAAGCAATGCTCCGGTGCGAGCGGTGCGCCGTGCAGACGTGGGTCCGGGCGGTGCCCGCGGAGCTGGCAGGAGCGCTCCCGAACGTCACGCACCTCGTCGGCGAGGAGCCGGACCGGCTCGCAGGAGCCGCTCCGCCACCGGCCGAGGCGGCGACGTTCCCGTGTCCACAATGCGGCTCGCCGATCGCGTTCGATGGCGTGAGCCGGGCGTGCACGTGCCGCTTCTGCAACGCGAGCGTGCACGTCCCGGATGAGTTCGTGTACCGGGGCCAGCGGCGCGTGGTGGCGCACTGGTATCTCTGTTTTCATCCATCGGTGACCGCGAGCGCCCCCGCCGCGCAGGCCGTCTCTGCCGGCCTGTTCGACTGGGATGGGATGCCGGTGGCTGTCGTCGATGCGGAAGGGAATCTGTACTGCGCGGCCACGCAATCGCGCTGGTATCACGATGAACATGGCAGACTGCAGGAGAAGATCGACCACGTCCTGTGGTCCATGGACCCCTCGCTGAACATCCGCTGGCTCCAGCGAGATCGAGCGGAGCCGGCGCGCTTGCTGTGCTGCCTGAAGGACAGGCTCCTCGTGATCGGCGCCGCCGCCGGCTCACCGCCGCTCTGGCTCTCCTCGGGGACGGGCACGCCCGTCGAGAACGCCGGCGCTGTCATGCCGAGCATCGAGATCGCTCGGCTGGAGCCAGGCCACCTGACCTGCGACCGTGATGGCTCGCTGCTGCTCGAGAAGGACGGCAAGCTCAGGAGGATAGCACCGGACGGGACGGAGAGGCCCGTGTGGGCCCACCGCGATCCGCGGGGCGACGCTGGCGATGGATACGCCTGGGGGCTGAGCTCGCTCGCGGACTGTCCGGTGAACGTCCCGTCCATGCTCACGGGCATCTACTGCGGTCCAGACGGCTCGCTCTATCTGCTGGACTCGGACAAGCTCGCTCGCTTCGACGCGAGCGGGAGGAAGGTGTACTGCGAGGATCTCGACGCCAGATCCGCGGATCGAGGGGAGGGCTTGATCGGCGCCGATCTCCAGGGGAATGCCCTCGTCCTTCGCAGGGATCGGCTCGTGCGGGTCAGCGCTGCGGGCGGGCAGGGCGCGATCCTGGTCGCGGAGCGCGACGCCCTCCCCCACGAGAAGATGCGTGTTGCCGTGTGCCCTGATGGGTCGTTCTGGCTGTTCGGTGAGAAGGGGCTCGCGTGGAAGCTCGGGCACGGAGGCAGGCTGGTGTTCGCGAGCGAGAAGGAGCCCAGGCCGAAGAAGCCGACCGTCGACGAGGTCGTACAGCAGCGCGTGGAGATCGGCATGGAGATGGTAAAAGTGCGGGCGCAGGCTGAGCTTGAGAATTTGCAGCGAATATGCGGTGAGATGGAGAGGCAGGAAAAGGCCAGAGAGCGCCGGGCCAATCTTATCGCATGGATCTTCGGGATTGTGTTCTTTGTGGTGCTTTCTCTGCAAGGGACGTGCTACTGATCGCGCTGGGCGTCCAGCATCACCCGAGATCGATCCGACGTCCGCGGAGCTTTACAGCGCCCTTGCCGACGGTGATCTTCGACGAGCCAGCCAGCAGCTCGACGCTGCTGCTATTCACGTTGCACATCGAGCCACCCTTGACGAGGCGCGCCTGGCTCCCTGAGACCGCCAGCCGGCTCTCTTCGTTTCCGACAGTGATGGCGCCGGCTTCTGCGTTCAGGCTCCACTGACCCGCTTTCACGATCGCGGTGCTGCCTTCTGCCACGAGCTTGCCCGCGCTCTTGATCTCCATGGCTCCCTTGGACTTGATGTTGACGGTCCCATCGGACCTGGCAAGGAACGGACCCGTGGCTCTCATCTCGAGCGAGCCCCCAGCTCTCATCTCGAGTCGCGTGCCCGACTCGATGTCCACCACGTTGCCGCTTTCGATGCTCACCAGCTGGCCGCTCTTCAGCTTCATGCTTCCGAGCGACAGGAGGTCCACGAGCTGGTCGGAGGTCACCAGAGCGCTGCGCCTGCCTGCGATCTCCACAGAGCCGCCGGCCTTGAGCACGGCGGCGGCTCCACCTGCAACGACGGCCTGGCCATTCGATGACATGGTCGCGTTGGCCCCGCCGCACACGAAGGCGCTTACGGTCCCGGTGATGGCGGAGGTGGCTGTGGCCGAGTTCAGGTTGATGGGGCTCCCTGGCGCGGGTACAGGGGATGGGATCCGGCCCGCTGTGGCGAAAGCGTCGGCCAGGAGAGCCATCCCTTTGGCGGCCGCGACGCGGGCATGATCGATGCTCCGCTGCGCGATCTTTGCTCTGGAGCTGATGAGATCGCGTGTGCCTTTCACGCCGGTATTTGCAGCCTTGAGCCTTTCAACCACATTGCCGGCCTTTCTCCAGCCGATCGCGTCGTCGCTCTCCGTGTTGAGCCTTTTGTACGAGTTGGCCAGCTCCCTCGCGCCCTTTGCTGCCTCGGTCGCTTTTGCGATTCTCTCGACGTCTGTGGGGGAGTTGGCGAGCCACTCCTCGCGTGTCATCGGCCGGCGCGCGCCGTTCGGGTCTTGACCTGGAGGGTTCGTCATGAAGCTGAGCGTCTGCCACCGATTGGTCACCTCGCGCTCGATCGCGTCGACGCGCGCCTGCGCTTTCACGGCTTCCTCTTCGAGCTTGGCGTGCTCCTTGGCATGCCATTTCGTGGTGGTGTCGACAACGCCCTTGGCCACCCCCAGCACGCCGTCCATTAGCTTGTGCAATTTTTCGCCCTTGAGCGCATCCATGATGCTCGAGGCTCCGGCATGATTGACGATGTTCGCGGAAGTCAAGATGGAAGCGACCTCGGACACGACCGTGCTCACGGACGTGAGCGTGCTCACGCCTGCGTTCGCCACCGCGGTGTAGGCCTCGCTCGTCGTGATCGCCGCCCCGGCCTCGGGCGTGTTCGGTGAGCCGAGCTGGAACGACGCTCCCCCGAACGGCGTGGACAGCTTGATGCGCTCCTCGCCCTCGGTGTCGTCGAGGTTGATCTCGTTGTTCCCGCCGGTCCGGATGACATTTCGCCGGGAGTTCTTCGCGTCGACCGTGCTCGGCGTGTGCGGGTTCGGGACCGCCCCGGTGATGATCGGCCGGTCCGGATCGCCGTCGATGCACGTGAGGATGACCTCCACGCCGCTCCGGAGCGGGAAGTGGAACCCGTAACCCGCCCCGGCGTGCGGCTGGGCCATGCGGACGAGCCGCGAGGCCTTGCCGTCCGCGGCGCTGCTCGTGTCGAACAGGAAGCGCACGCGGTAGCGGCCCGCCTCATCGACCTCCGCATACTGGCCCTTGGCGGCCGCGTCGATGACCCCCGTGATGGCCCCGTGCACCCGGGGCTTGGGCGTGACGCGCGGCGGCCGGTAGGTCGTCGCGAACGGGATCGCCCGGAACTCGTTGGTATAGGCGTGCTCCTCGCCCCGGCCCGTGCTGAGCGTCGCCTGCTGCAGCCGGTGGCGCACCTCGACGAGCAGCAGCTCGACATCGCCGCGCGGGTGCCCCTCCAGCATGAACCGCGCCCCGGCGCCGAGGGTCTGCACGTCGCTCGCCCCCTCGAAGACCTTGCGCCCCGCGCGCAGCTCCTCGGCCCGGATGACCGCGATCCGCTCGCCCTCGTCGGGCGTCTTGAAGTGCGCGCCGTACTCGACGATATCGCCGCCGGCCGCGCCCGAGACCGTCGCGGCGGCCATCAAGGGCACGTGCGGCGTCCGGTAGTTGTAGTCCTTGACCACGTAGCGGCCCGGGATCGTGCGGGTCGTGCCCTCCAGCCGGTGGACGCCCATCTGCTCGCCCCGGGGGTAGAACTGCGCGCGCCCGCCGCCCTCGATCGGCTGAAAGCCGCTGTTGGCGTCGGAGAAGACGATGACGTCGCGGCCGTCCCGGTGCTCGAAGAAGAAGGAGATGCCGAGGTGCTCGGAGAGGCGCGAGGCGAATTGGAGATCCGTCTCCCTGTACTGCACCACGTACTCGCGGGGCGGATACGGCGCGACGAGGCGCAGCTCGAAGTCGTCGCCCTCGTGGAGCCCCGCGCGCTCGAGCTTCTTCTTGAGGATCTCCGGGACCGAGAGGTCCATGAAGATCTCCGACGTCTCGGTGAGCGTCATCCGGAAGGCGCGCGGCACGAAGGTGAGCGTGTAGGCCATGTGCAGCGTCTCGGTGTGGAGCGCGTCGCGCACGACGGAGACGACCCCGAAGAGCCGCCGCACCTCGCGGTCGCCCCGGTAAAACACGAGCGCGGCGGGCTCGGCGAGGAGCGCCTCCTCGTGGAGGCCTTCAGGGCTCTTGCACACGACGTGGAGCTGGAACTCGAAGAGCTGCGAGATGACCTCGCGCCCTTCGAGCTCGTACAGCGCGACCGCGTCGGCGGGGAAGGCGCGTGACTCCAGGCGAGCAGACAGAATGTCTTTCATGGGCGTCCCTCGGGTGAGAAGACGCCATCATCGCCCAGGTGCGCGGCGTGGTTCAACGAATTTTCCGGAGGCCGAGCCGGGCGAGCTCGCCCGCCCACGAGGTGCTCTGCGAAGGCCCGCAGCGCGGAGCGACCGCCGTCGCCCGTCCGTGCGGTCGAGTCTCGGCTTCCGTTGAGTTCGCGAGAACTCCCGATGGAATCCTTGGAGTCCGGCCGGAAGCGCTCCGGTGGGTCCCTTGGATTTCATCAGGTAGGGTGGAATGCGAAGGACACGCCTCCTTGTGTGCATGCTGTTCATTGTTGCCGAGTGTGGTTGTATGGGAATTGTGTGCCTGGGTGATAGTGCAGCGGCCGCGCGCTGGTGTGATCAAACGCCGATGTCGCGGGAATATCTAGGGGATCTGGTGTATCAGCGACGGCGTGCGGTGCGCTGCTCACTCGCGATCTCAAGGAGCACAGGTCTGCATGGCGACAAGACACGGTCTCTCTGACAATCCCTCACGCATGCGCCAGTGGAGCAGCAAGCGGAGCGCCTGGGCGGAAGATCGCGGGGCCGGCGAGGCCCCTCGCCCCCTCACCGTGGCTCGACCGGGAGGCGCCGGCGCTCGGGGGCGGCCCCCGAGGACCGGGACCTCGAGGACCTCGGCCATCATCGCGATCGCCGTGGTCCTCGTCTCGGGCTGCGGCCGTGACGCGGCAGCTCCCTCGGACGGGGCCGTATCGAGCGGTGGAAGCGGCGGCGCGCTCTCGACCGGAGCAGGGGGAGGCGGGGCAGGGGGAGGGGCGGGGGGCTCGGGAGGGGCGCCGCCGGGAGCCGGCGGGGTAGGGGCGGTGGGCGCGGGAGGCAGCACAGGGGCGAGCACCGGCGGCGCGCAGGGCGGGAGCGGGGGCTCGCCGAGCGAGCCTCGCCCCATGGTGACCGCCGCTCCGGGCACGGCGCTCGTCAGGATCGACACGAGCGTGCGGCACCAGTCGTTCGAGGGCTGGGGCACGAGCCTGTGCTGGTGGGCCCATCACGTGGGCGGATGGGAGGAAGCCAGGCGCAATGCCGTGGTCGAGGCGGTCGTCGATCCGGTGAATGGCCTCGGCTACAATATCTTCCGCTACAACATCGGCGGCGGGGAGAACCCGTCCCACGAGCACATGAAGCAGCATCGCGAGATGCCGGGGTTCCAGCGCGCCGACGGGGCCTTCACGTGGGAGAGCGACGCCAATCAGCGCGCCATCCTGTTGCGCATCGCAGAGCGCGGGACGGCGCTGATCTTCGAGGCGTTCTCCAACTCTCCCCCCTACTGGATGACGCACAGCGGTTGCGCCTCGGGCAGCCGAGACGGCGGGGACAACCTCAAGGCCGAATACTACGACGACTTTGCCCACTACCTCACGGAGGTCGTCCGTCACTACAGGGATGAGCACGGGATCGTCTTTCGCACGCTGGAGCCGCTGAACGAGCCTCAGGCCAACTGGTGGAAATCGAACGGCTCCCAGGAAGGCTGCCACTTCGACCGGGCGAGTCAGGAGAAGATCATCCAGGAGGTGGCCGGACAGCTCGCCAGCAAGGGCCTCGACGGAACGGTGGTCAGCGCGTCGGACGAGAACAGCATGGATGATGCCCTCCGGAACATCGACGCCTTCGGCCCGGCGACGCTCGCCGCCTTCCAGCAGATCAACGTCCACTCCTACGCCGGCAGCGAGCGCAAGGAGCTCCGGCGGCTGGCGGACGAGCTCGGCAAGCGGCTCTGGCAATCGGAGTCGGGGCCGCTCGGGCAGAGCATCAGCGACGACACGGACGCGGCGCTGTTCATGGCGGAGCGCATCATCAAGGATCTGCGTGAGCTGAAGCCGGAGGCCTGGGTGGACTGGCAGTCGGGCGATCCGTCGCGAAGCTGGGCGAGCTTCACGCTGGATGACCGCGAGCAGTCCTACGCTCCCATCAAGCGCTTTTACATGCATGCCGGCTTCAGCCGCTACATCCGGCCCGGCGCGACGTTCGTCGAGGTCGACAGCGAGGACATGGTGGCCGCGGTCAGCGCCGACGGGAGCTATCTCACGCTCGTGGTCCGCAACGGCGATCGCAACGCGAGCCGCGGCTACACGCTCGATCTCACCCGGCTCCCCACGGTCGGCCTCGCGGCGGAGGGGCACCGCACCTCGCGCACGGAGGACCTCGTGCGGCTCCCCGACATGGCGATCGAGGACTATCGCCTGGTGGTCACGATCCCGGCCTATTCCATCACCACCTTCGTCATCCCGATGCCCTGACTTCTCCTTTGGAGCGACGTTCATGATCGAGCATCGAACCCTCAGGTTTGCGAGTCTGTGCATCGGCGCGCTGTGCGGGACGCTCGCGGGCTGCGCCGGGGGTGGCCCCGCGGTAGCGGACGCGGCCTCCGGCGGCGCGGCGCCGGTGAGCGGCAGCGGCGGAGCCGATGCCGCCGGTGGAACGGGAAGCGGCGGGGTGGGGGGCAGCCCGGTTTCGAGCGGAGGCGCGACGGCGGCGGGGGGAGGCGAGAGCGGTGGTGGCTCGGCCAGCGCGCCCCGCGGAGCGGGGCGCGTAGGCGCAGCGCTCATTCTGAGCTCCGCGGCCCCCTGGGCGTCTGGATCCGGCCATGTGGCGTCGACGTCGTCGCCTATGCCTCGTCCGGAACCTCGACGAGCCAGCCGTGCTTGTCAGGCATGTGGCCGCGCTGGATGGCCGTGATCGTCTCGAAGATCTTTTTGGCCATCTCCCCCGCGCGCCCGTCGTTGATGCTCATGCGCCCGCCTCTCCAGCCCAGCTCTCCCACCGGCGAGATGATGGCTCCCGTCCCGCACCCGAACACCTCGGCCAGCTCCCCCCGACCGTGCGCGGCCACTACCTCCTCGAGCGCGATCCGCCGCTCCTCGACCTGGACGCCCCACTCCTTGAGGAGCGTGATGATCGACTCGCGCGTCACGCCGGCCAGGATGCTCCCTTCGAGCGGAGGCGTGATGAGCGTGTCGCGGATCCGCACGAAGAGGTTCATCGTCCCGACCTCCTCGAAATACCGATGCTCCTTGGCGTCCAGCCAGAGCACCTGCGAGTAGCCGTTCTTCTTGGCCCTCTCCGAGGCATAGAGGCTCGCGATGTAGTTGGCCCCGGTCTTGGCCGCGCCCAGGCCGCCGACGGCGGCGCGCACGTACTCATCCTCGATCCAGATTCGCACCGGCTCGAAGCCTTCGGCGTAGTACGCGCCGACGGGGCAGGCGATGATGTAGAACAAGTACGTGTCGGCCGGTCTCACGCCGAGGAACGGCTCGGTCGCGATGATCGCGGGACGAATATACAGCGACGCGCTGGGCGCCGAGGGGACCCAGTCGCGCTCGATGCTGACGAACTTCAGCAGCGCGTTCATCAGCAGGTCCGCGTCGACCGGGGGGATGCACAGGCGCTCCGTCGTCGCCAGCAGGCGACGGCAGTGCCTGTCCGGCCGGAACAGGTGGATGCGACCGTTGTCCGTGCGCCATGCCTTCAGGCCCTCGAAGGCCTCCTGAGCGTAATGGAACACCGCGGCCGCCGGATCGAGGGAGAGCGGACCGTACGGGACAATACGCTGATCGTGCCAGCCACGTTGACGATCGAAATCCATGATGAACATATGATCGGTGAAATGGCGGCCAAACCCGAGCGTGCCCTCGGGCATTGCCCGGCGCTGCTCAGTTTTACGGACTGTGATGTTCATCGCAGAGTTCCTTCACTGTGTGCGTGGCGGGTTAGGAAATATGAAATGCTGTACATGTGAACAGGTGTCCGGCAAGCGTGGAGGAAGCGGGCGCGCCGACGGCCTGGACGTCGTAGCAGCCTGGATCCACCGCTGCCCATTATGCGCCCACACCTCGAGCGTGCGCAATCCCGGTTGAGCGTGCGCGGCCCTCCGGCAGGCGCGGCCATGCGCGCTGGAGCGCTGCGCGCGGCGAGCGCGCGACCTCCGCCGAGCGGCCGGCGCCCCGAGCGGCCGGCCGTGGTGATGCGCCGCGCGCGCCGCGCTGCGGCAGCTGCTCCGGGCGCGCCGCGCGGGGTGGTCCTGGATCACACCTCCAGCGTCATGACGCGTCCGGCGGGCGGGTGTGGGCGGCGGGCGGGTGTGGCCGCCAGCATGAGCGCCATACCGCGGCGCGGGGGGGCTGGATGGATCGCCTCATATCCCCAGGATACCGGCCGCGTCACTGCAACATAGCAGGGGCGCGTGAGAGGCCCATTCCCCTCATCTCAGCGCGGGTGGTTGGCCGGTGGCCGAGGTGATGTTGGCGGCCATGAGGACATCCTTGTCGAGCACCGCGACGTCGCCCGCCCGATCGTTCTGCGCGCTCGAGACCTCGCCAGGCGCATCTGGAGACGCGAGCGCGCGTGTCGCGAGCTCATTATTCATCGAGGGACGGTGGCGAGCATGGAGGCAGGTGGATCCCCGAGGCCGCCTGCCGTCGCTCCCCGCCACGGGACGGGACGATGGAGCGGTCGCCAGGTGAGCGTCGAATTCTTGCTGCGGGCGCGCTCTCCGGTCTGCGGCCGCCTCGAGGGCACCGGCGGGCACCGCCTGCGCCCTGGTTCGGCGACGCTCCCGACCGCGAGTTCACGTTTGTTAACAATTCGGAAACATTGCTGCAGCGATCGTGCGTCGACCATTTGGCCGCGATGGACGTCCTGATGCCCGCGCAGAGAGAATGAGGAGCCACAGAGGGTACCCAAGCTCACTCCGGGCGTCGTCAGGCAGTGCGGCGAACGAGGTAGAATCGCCTTGACATGCAAAATCTATCGTGGTAGAGGCTCGAAGAATGTGGATTGTACGTATGAATGAAATCATGCGTACGCTCCTTAGGTTGCTGTCAATCCACGCGAAGACCGAGACAATGCACGACAGAATTCTCGCCGAGCAGGTTGAATCAGGGAACGCGCGGTGGGTCGAAGGCCCCGAACAGTTCGAGCGGATGCCCGAGGAGTACAAGGATCTCGTCGTCCATCAGATGATGGCGCACACGGAGGGGGAGCTCTCCGGCGCGGACGACTACCTTGAGCTCTTCTATCCCATGACGGACGACCCCTACGAGAAGAAGGTGTGCTGCGAGCGCGGCGGGGAGGAGGTCGATCACTATCGCAAAGGGGCGAAGGTCCTCGCCGACATCGGCAAGGATGCGAGCTTCATGATGGACATCCCGCTCCAGGATCGCAGCCTCTACGCGACCGAAGCCGTGAAGCGGATCGACAACTGGCCCGAGCGCGGGTTCTTCTCGATGCTCGGCGAGGCCGCCGTTCTCGAGATCCTGAAGGAGATGGCGGAGAGCAGCTACAAGCCGATCGCGGACATGTGCCCGGGGGTGATCAAGGAGGAGCGGGTGCATGTCGCGCACGGGTTCCGCATCATCCGCGACCTCTGCCAGACCCACGAGGGAACGCAGCAGGCGCAGCGCGCGCTGCTCCGCTGGTGGCCCGTGTCGCTCGACGTCTTCGGCCGCAGCGAGTCGAAGCGGTCGCGGCTGTACGTCAAGTGGCGGCTCCGCAAGTACACGAACGAGGAGGCGCGCAACCGCTTCATCGAGGCGATGGTCCCCAAGCTCCAGCAGCTCGGGCTGGACGTCCCGGATCACTCGGCCAACCGTCGCTTCCTGTAGGTTCGGAGAGCGCAGATGGAACCGAGTACACATCGGCCCTACAAGACAGCGGAGCGCGCCATCCTGAGCCTGCTCGGCGGTGATGTCGATTATCTGGAGCGGTTCAGGAAGGTCACCGCCCTCTCGCGCAAGGTACGCTCGTCAGAGTATCTGCTCACGAACGCGTGCAACATTCGCTGCGAGGGCTGCTGGTTCTTCGAGCATGACTTCGACAAGGGCACGAGGGAGCTCAAGTCTGTCGATGACGTGAGGGAGTTCGCGAAACGGGAGCGCGAGCGCGGGATCACCTACGCGATCATCATCGGCGGCGAGCCAACCCTCATCCCGGAGCGGGTCGCCGCGTTCGTCGAGGTGATGGACTACGTCACGATCTCCACCAACGGACTGCGACGTCTCCCGGTCCATGGCTTCGAGAACGTGGCCGTGCAGATCTCGCTCTTCGGCGGCGGACAGCTGGACGACAAGCTCCGCGCCATCAAGCCCGGCGGCCAGAGGTTCACGGGCCTCTTCGACACGGCGCTCCGCAACTACGAGGGTGACCGCCGTGCGTGCTTCGTGTATGCGATCACCGAGGACGGCATCGAGCACATCGAGGATACGGTCCGCCGTATCCATGAGAACGGCAACCGAGTAAGCCTCAATTTCTACAGCAAGTACAACCGCGACGAGCCGCTGCGGATGGAGAACGCGCCGCGCCTCGTCGAAGAGGCCCTGCGCGTGAAGGCGCTGTACCCGGACACGCTCCTCAGCCACCCGTATTTCATCCGCGCCATCGTCACCGGCGAGTCGCACTGGGGGACCTTCGGCTACGACGTGTGCCCGAGCCTCAGCGTGGATCACCCGGCGCACGCGGAGCGGCTGGCCAACGGCAACCCGGTCCTCCCGCGCTTCAACGCCTGGGCGGCCGACTGCAGCACGGTCAACTTCTGTTGCACCTCGGGGCACTGCGGAGACTGCCGCGACAGCCAGGCCGTGCTGAGCTGGATCCTCGTCAGCCTCGATCGCTTCCGCGAGAGCGGCGGGCACCTGAAGACCTGGATCGAGATCAGCGAGAGCTACTGGAAGCAGTTCTGCTGGGCGCCGTACGATGCGCAGAGCACGCTGGCGCAGCCGCGGCGCGCGCTCCCCCTCGTCTCGAACGCAGTCTGAGCCCCCGCCCGGTACACCCCCCAAAAAAGCGATGAGTACGCAAGCGCAATCGACTCAGATCCAGCAGCTTTCATTGTACGCGGCGGCGGCGGCCACGTGCGCCGATCGGTACGCCAAGGCGTTCTATCCGATGATCAGGGACGCGGACGAGAAGATGGTCTGCTGCGTCCACGGCGCGGAGGACATGGAGCACTACATCTCGGCCGCGGAGGTGCTGCGCGGCCTCGGCGTCGACCTCGGGAGCGTGGTCGATCGGCCGATCTCCGAGCGGGGGCTGTATGGCGCCGACGTCCTGGAGACGACGGCGAGCTGGCCGGAGCGCGCGGCCTTCTCGGCGGTCTTCGAGCGAGCGCTGCTCGCGCAGCTCAGGGAGCTGGCGCGGTCCACCTGCGCGCCGATCGCGAAGATGGCCGGCTCCGCGGTCGCGCGTGAGGAGCGCCACGCCGCGCACGGGCTCGAGCTCCTGCGCAAGGCGTGCGGCGTCGAGGAGGGCCGGGCACAGGCACAGCACGCCGTGAGGCGCATATGGCCTGTGGCGCTCGCGGCGATCGAGGAGGGCGGGCCGCGGCAGGCGTTCGCCGATGCGATGCGCGACGAGCTCGGCGCGCTGGGGCTCGCGGTCCCGGAGTGACAGGCGCGATGGCGCGCGTGGCGATCATCGACGGCGTGAGGACGGGCATCTCGAGGGCCTTTCAGGGCCGCCTCCAGGCCGCGCGTCCGGACGACATGGCGGCCCACTGCATCGACGCGCTGCTCGCGCGCAATCCGCGGCTCGACCCGGCGCGCGTCGACGACTGCGTGATCGGCTGTGCGTTCCCGGAGGGGCCCCAGGGGATGAACCTCGGGCGGAATGCGGCCGTGCTCTCGCGGCTCGGCCTGGGCGTCGCCGGGTTGACGATCAGCCGGTACTGCGCGTCGGGCCTCGACGCGGTAGCTCACGCGGCGAGCTCGATCGCGAGCGGGCAAGCGCAGGTCGTCGTCGCGGGAGGGGCCGAGTCGATCTCGATGACGATGAAGTCCGTGAACGCGTCGAACATCTTCAACCCGGCGATACGCGAGAGGTCGCCCGGCACGTACCTCAACATGAGCTGTGAGGTCCCGACCATCCCCTTCTGGAAGCGGGCTTTCCGCTCGATGGGCGAGACGGCCGAGGTCATCGCGCAGCGCGAGCGGATCACGCGGGAGGAGCAGGACGGCTACGCCTGGCGCAGCCAGATGCGCACGCTGAGCGCGCAGAGGGCCGGCTTGTTCGACGACGAGATCGCCCCGCTGGCCGTCGACGTCGCCGAGCAGCCGGGCGGGCCTGTCGAGCGCGTCGTGGTCGATCGGGACGATTGCACCCGGCCGGACACGACGCCCGAGGTCCTCGCGACCCTTCAACCGGCGTTTCGCCCCGACGGCTCGGTGACGGCGGGCAACGCGGCTCCGGCCGCCGATGGCGCGTCGTGCACTCTCCTCGCGGACGAGGAGGTCGCCCGGCGCGACGGGCTGGAGATCCGCGGCTTCTTCGCGGGCTACGCCACCGTCGGCTGCGAGCCCGAGCTGATGGCCGTCGGCGCCGCGCGCGCGACATCGAAGCTCCTCGCCGCGCGCGGGCTCTCGGTCCGCGACGTCGACCTCTTCGAGATCAACGAGGTGTTCGCCGCGCAGATCCTCTGCTGCATGCGCGCGCTCGAGCTGGACGAGGCGCGGGTCAACGTGAACGGCGGGGCGATCAGCGTCGGTCATCCGTTCGGAATGACGGGCTCGCGGCTCGTCGGCCACGCGGCGCGCGAGCTGCGGCGGCGAGGGGGGCGTCGGGCGGTCGTCGCGATGTGCGTCGGCGGGGGGATCGGGACGGCGGCGCTCATCGAATCCTCGTCGTGAGGAAGTACTATTGGTCTGAGTGACCGATTGGAGAGCAGTGTAATGTCGACAGCCGATCAAGTGATGCAGATCATCGCCGAGCACCTCGAAAAGGACGTCGAGGAGCTCAACCCGGACGCCTTGTTCGTGCAGGACATGGGCGCCGATTCCCTCGATCTCTCCGAGCTCGTGATCGCGTTCGAGCAAACGTTCAACATCCGCGTGCCCCCCGAGCACGCAGCGCAGATCCGCTCTCCGCGCAGCGCGATCGAGTACATCGAGGCGAGGGCGTCAGGGGCTCCCGGAAAGACGGCGTGAGGTGACGATTCCGATGCGTCGCGTGGTGGTCACGGGGATCGGGTGCGTGTCTCCGCTCGGCAACGATGCGGACACCACATTTCAAAGGCTCCTGGAGGGGCAGTCGGGGATCTCGCGCATCACGCGCTTCGATGCGAAGAATCACCAGGCGCAGATCGCGGGCGAGGTCCGCGGGTTCGACGTGGCGCAGTACGTCCCGTCCCGCAAGACGGCGAAGCACATGGACGTCTTCGTCCGGTTCGCGATCGGCGCCGCGGACATGGCCATCAAGAGCAGCGGGCTGGATCTCGCCGCCTGCGATCGCGAGCGCGCCGGCGCGGTGGTCGGCACCGGCGTCGGCGGCCTCCAGGTGATCGAGGCGCAGCAGCGCGTCTTGCTCGAGCGGGGCCCACGCGCGATCAGCCCCTTCTTGATCCCCATGTTCCTCGGCAACCTCGCCCCGGGGCACCTCGCGATCCACTACGGGCTCAAGGGCCCGAACGTCCACCTCTCGACCGCCTGCGCGACGGGGACGCACGCGATCGGAGAGGCGGCGCACGTCATCCTGCGCGGCGACGCGGACGTGATGCTGGCGGGCGGCACGGAGTCCGGGATCACGCCGCTCCTGGTCGCCGGCTTCTGCGCGGCGAACGCGCTCAGCACGAGGAACGATAGCCCCGAGGAGGCCAGCCGTCCGTTCGATCGCGGTCGCGATGGATTCGTGATGGGCGAGGGGGCGGGCATCCTCGTGCTGGAGGAGCTCGAGCACGCGCGCAGGCGCGGCGCCCCGATCCTCGCCGAGCTCGCCGGCTACGGGCTCACCGACGACGCGCACCATATGACCTCGCCGGACGAGAACGGAGACGGCGGCAGGCGCGCCATGCAGGCGGCGCTCGAGCGCGCAAAGGTCAACCCGGAGGACGTCGACTATGTGAACGCGCACGGCACCGCGACGCCGATCGGCGACAAGGTCGAGACAGCGGCGCTCAAGGCGCTCTTCGGCGAGCACGCCACCTCGAGGAAGCTCTGGATCTCGTCGACCAAGTCGATGATCGGCCATCTCCTCGGGGCCGCAGGGGCCGTGGAGGCGATCGTCTGCGTGAAGACGATCATGGAGGGCAAGGTCCACCCGACGATCAACCTGCGCGATCCAGATCCCGAGTGCGATCTCGACTACGTGGCGAACGAGGCGCGCGACCGCGAGGTGCGCCTCGCGCTGTCGAACTCCTTCGGCTTCGGCGGCCACAACGCGAGCCTCCTGTTCCGCTCGTTCGAGGGATGAGTGTGTCGGCGCTGCCCCCGCACATCACCTTCCTGCAGCGCGGGGTGCTGAACAGCAACAGCGTCGTCGTCCACGCGCCCGACGCGTTCCTCCTGTTCGACACGGGCTACTGTACGGGGGTGCCCGCGCTGGAGCGCGCCGTCGCCGAGCAGGCCGGGCGGTCGCTCGCCGAGCTGGCGATGATCGTCAACACCCACGCGCACCCCGACCACACCGGCGGAAATGCTTACTTGCAAGCGCGATCGCGCTGCGAGATCGTGACGAGCGACATCGATCGCATGCTCATCGAGAGCGGGGACCCGGTCACCTTGATGCGCGACTGGGCCGACCTGCAGTGTCCGTCGTTCCAGGTGACGCGCGCTGTCCGCCCCGGCGAGACGCTCGCCTTCGGCGGGGCGGAGTTCGTCGTCATCGACGGCTCGGGCCACGCGGCGGGCGAGGTGAGCTATTACTGCGCGCGGGACAAGCTGCTCATCTGTGGGGATCTCCTGTGGCAGTCGGGGTTCAGCAACGTCGTCCCGCTCGTCGAGGGGATCGGCGGCCTCGCGCGCCACGAGCGCTCGCTCGCCGCGCTGAAGGCGCTCGACGTGGAGATCGCGATCCCTGGTCACGGGCCTCTGCTCGTGGGGCGAGACGCCGTACGGCAGCGCATCGACGACAGCATCGAGACCATCCGGTTCTACCGCGCTCACAGGGATCGCTGGGCGAGCACGGTCCTCAAGTCGTTCGTCATCATGCACGTCCTCGCCGCGGGACGCGCCACGCGTGGCGCGTTCGTCGCGCGCTGCGAGCGCTCGCCGTGGTTCCGCGAGCAGGCTGCGCGCTTCTTCCCCGGCCAGGAGCGCCTCCTCGACGCGCTCGTCGACGATCTGCTCGGCAAGCGGATCCTGCGCGCGGAGCACGACCAGCTCACCTGTGCTCTGGTCGCTTGAGGGATCCGGCGAGGACCGCCTCGGCGTCCCACATCCGCCCGGTCCGGGTCGCCGCGGGGCGAAGGCGGACCGTGTCCATCGGGCGCGGACGGCCCGGCGCCGGGCGAGCCGCCGCACCTCAACCCTCCAGCGGCGTGTCGAGCGCCTGCCGCCGCGAGAGCAGCCGCAGCTTGCTCAGCGCGTTCTCCTCGATCTGCCGGACGCGCTCGCGGCTCACCGAGAACTTCCCCCCGATCTCGGCCAGCGTGTGCGCCTGCTCGCCGTCGAGGCCGAAGCGGAGCCGGAGCACCTCGCGCTCGCGCGGCGTGAGCGAGTCGAGCAGCGTCCGGACCTGTGTGTGCATGCGCCGGTGCACGAGCACCTCGTCCGGCAACGCCTCCTCGCTCGCGAAGAAATCGCCCGCGCGCGCGCCGTCGTCGTCGCCGATCGGGGCGTCCATGTACACGGGCTCCAGCGCGATCTCGCGCAGCATGTGGATCTTCTCCACCGAGAGGCCGCTCCGCTCCGCCACCTCGTCCGGCGCCGCCTCGCGCGCGTGCTCCTGCTCCAGCTCCCGGCGGGCCTGCAGCGCCCTGCGCCGGTTCTCGGCGAGGTGCACCGGCACCTTGATGACCTTGCCCTGATAAAGCAGCGCGCGCGCCAGCGCTTGCTTGATCCACCACGTGGCGTACGTGCTGAACCGGTAACCGCGCCGGTAATCGAACTTGTCCGCCGCCCGGATCAGCCCGAGATTGCCCTCCTGGATGAGATCGAGCAGCGGCACGCCCCGGTGCCGGAGCTGCCGGGCCGCGGCGGCCACGAGGCGCAGGTTCGCCTCCACGAGCTCGGCCCTGGCCTCCGCCGCCGCGCGGGAAGCGCCCATCATCGCCGAGAGCGTCCTTTCGATCGCCGCGCGCTCCCGCCCGGTCGCCCGGGATGCGGCCTCGCAGAGCGCCCGCTCGATGCGCTCCTGGAGGAGCGGCGCCGGGCGCACCTCGGTCAGCCCGGCCGCCAGATCGGCCCGGGCGCGGGCGGCGTCGCGCTCGCCCCGCCGCGGAGGCGGCATCGACCGAGCGAGCCCGAGCAGCCGCGCGAGCCGCACCGACGCCGAGCCGCGGAGCCCGTCGTCGGTGTCCGCGTTCAGCAGCAGATCGTTGAGCTCGACCCGCCCCGCCTGCAGTTCGTCCGCGATCGCCACGAGCTCCCGCAGCGCGACAGGCGACCCGACCCAGGCCTCGATCGCCGCGCGCTCCGCCGCCTCGATCCGGCGGCCGAGCTCCACCTCGAGATCGCGGCTCAGCGGCGCGTTGCCCGAGATCTCCTGGAGGTAGAGCTCGGTCACGTCCTCGGCCGATCGCGCCGACTGCGCAGCTCGCCCGCGAGCTCGCGTGGCGTGCCGGAGCACGGCCGCGCGGCTGAGGCCGGTATCCGGAGAGCGCGCGACGCGATCGTCGGCCGTGTCCGCCATTGGTTCTTCGGTCTCGCTCTCCAGGAGCGAGCTCATGGGCTTCTCCTTCATCATCGTTCACTCCACCATGGTGCCCGCGCCGTGCGCTGAGCCGCCGCGAGGGCTCACCGGAGCGCATGCGCTGGTGCGCTGGGGGGGAGCCTCCACGAGGGCTCACGACCCGATCCGGTCACGCCACGGCAGACGAGAGGGGCGCTCTGCCGGTCTCCGTACAGTAATCACCCGCCGCGTCCGGGGAAGGTCCGCAGCGAGGACGCTCCAGATATCACGTCACAGCAGCACGGCCAGCGGCAGCACGGCGGGGCGCCGCCCCGGCTCGCGGCGGAAGACGCGCCGCACGCCATGGCTGAGCGCGTCCTCCAGCGCCGGCGCCGCCGTGCGCGCCTCCGGGGGCATCGCCGAGAGCGCCTCCCGCGCGCTCGCGACCGCGGCCTCGAAGAGCGGGCCGCCCTCCTCGAGGTGCGCCACGCCGCGCCCCAGGATTTCCGGTCCGCGCAGGATCTCGCCCGTCTTCCGATCCGCCACGACGAGCACCATCAGGAGGCCCTGACCCGAGATCTGCTCGCGCTCGCGCAGCACGAGCTCGGAGACGTCGAGCCCGCCGCGCGCGTCGAGCCACACCCGCCCGCTCGGCACCGGCTCGCCGAGGCGCATGCGGCCGCCCTCCACGACCAGCGCCTCGCCGTCCTCCACGACGAAGACGCCCGACGCGGGCACGCCCATCCGGAGCGCCGTGCGCGCGTGGGCGAGGAGCATCCGGTACTCGCCGTGGATGGGGACGAAATGCTCCGGCCGCACCGCGTCGAGGAGGATCTTCTGCTCCTCGGCCTGGGCGTGGCCGCTCGCGTGGACCGCGTCGAGGGCGCGGTCGATCACGACGGCGCCCCGCTTCGCCAGCCGGTTCACGAGCTGGCCCACCGCGATCTCGTTCCCGGGGATCGCGCGCGACGAGAAGATCACGGTGTCGCCCGGCTCGATCCGCAGCCCGTGGTAGTCGCCCACGGACATGCGCGCGAGGGCGCTGTTCGGCTCGCCCTGCGCGCCCGAGGCGAGCACGACCAGGCGCTCGGGCGGGAGCGCCGCCGCGACGGCATCGTCGATGAGCACGCCGGCGGGCACGCTGAGCAGGCCGAGCTCCTGGGAGATGCGCGCGTTGTTCGCGAGGCTCCGCCCGGCGAGCACGACCTTGCGCCCCATGCCGGCGGCGAGGTCGAGGACGCTCTGGACCCGGTGCACGTTGGAGGCGAAGAGGGCGACGAGGATGCGCCCCTTCGCCTCGCGGAAGCGCCGCACGAACCCCTCGGCCACCGCCGCCTCGCTGACCGACCAGCCCTCGCGCTCGGCGTTGGTGGAGTCGGACAGGAGGGCGACCACGCCGGCGCGGCCGTACTCGGTGAAGCGGCCGAGATCGAGCCGCTCGCCGCCCACCGGGGTGAGGTCGATCTTGTAATCGCCGGTGTGGACGACGAACCCCTCGCCCGTCTCGATGGCGTAGCCGACCGCGTCGGGGATGGAGTGGGTCACGCGGAGCGGCTCGGCCTGGAACGGGCCCACGGCGAAGCTCCGGCGCGGCTCGACCTCGCGGAGCGGCACGTCGATGCCGTGCTCGGCGAGGCGCTCGCGGACCAGCCTGAGCGTGAACCGCGTCCCGTGGACAGGGACGGGGAACTCGCGCAGGAGCGACGGGAGGCCGCCGATGTGATCTTCGTGGCCGTGCGTCACGAGCACCGCGTCGAGCCCGCCCGCCTCGCGCACGTACGTGAGGTCGGGGATCGCGACCTCGACGCCGAGCACCTGGTCGTTGGGGAACATCACGCCGCAGTCGACGAGCACGCGGCGGCCGTCCTCCTCGATGAGCAGGGCGTTCATCCCGACCTCGCCCAGCCCGCCGAGAGGAATGATCCGGACTGCCATGTTGCGCAGCCTAGCACCGCGGATCGCGCGGACAGGCCACACCCCGGGCCGCGGCCCCGCCCGGCGCGCCGCGGCCGTGTCGCGCGCCGCGCCGTGCGACGCGCGCGCCAGGCGATCGAGCGCCCTGCGCGCGGAGGGGATTGGATCCGGCCCAGGAACGCCGTAGCGTGATGAGAGGCTCGTGGCCGACGTCGAGGCAGCTCGGAGGAGTGCGTCGCTGTTCCAGCCGGGCACGCCTGCCCCGTGCGAGCGGCCGGCCAGCGGACACCTGACCCGGGACCTCAGGCCATGACGACGCAGCGCCGGACGATCGCCGTCCTGATCGACAACGTCGTGGGGGACTACCAGTCCGAGCTGCGCGCCGGGGTCGAGCGCGCCGCCGAGGCGCACGACGTCAACCTCCTGACCGTCTTCGGCGACGCGCTCGAGCGCCCTGACGCGGACCAGCCCGCCCAGCGCAGCCTCTATCACCTCCTCGGCCCGGAGACGATCGACGGCGTCGTCGTCGCCTCGGCGACCCTCTGCCAGCACGCCGGGATCGACGACGTCCGGGAGTTCTGCCGGTCGTTCGCGCCGCTGCCCGTCTGCAGCATCGGCATGGCCATCGACGGCGTCCCGAGCCTCATGGTCGACAACGGGCTCGGGATCGAGCTCTCGGTCGCGCACATGGCCGACGATCACGGGTGCCGGCGCATCGCGTACATCGGCGGGCCGGAGAACCACGAGGAGGCGAGGCTGCGCGCCGGCGCGTACTGGAGGGCGCTCGCGGCGCGGTCGCTCCCGCGCGACGGGCGCCTCTTCGCCCACGGCGCGTTCACGATCAACACCGGGCGCGGCGCCATGCGCGAGATCCTCTCGCGCGGGGTCGAGCCCGACGCGGTCGTCGCCGCCAACGACAGGATGGCCCTCGGGGCGATCGAGGTGCTCGAGGCGCACGGGCTCCGCGTCTCGAGGGACGTCCTCGTGAGCGGCTTCGATGACGTCGGCATCGCGCGCTTCACGAAGCCGTCGCTGACCACCGTCCGCCAGCCGATCAAGCGGCTCGGGGCGCTCGCCGTGAAGACGCTCCTGCGCATGATCGACGGCGAGGCGGTCGAGGCGACGCGGCACGTGCAGGTCGAGCTCACGCGGCGCGAGTCCTGCGGCTGCGGGCGCCACGCGGGCGAGGCGCTGGCGTCTCCGGGCGGGGCGGCGCCGGGCGGCCCGCGCTCGGTCGAGGCCCACCGCGCGGCGCTGGAGCGCGCGCTGGAGCGGAGCGTGGTGATCCCGGCCGGCGCGCTCGACGGCTGGGCAGGCGAGCTGGTCCGCGCGCTCGACGCGGAGCTCGCCGGGGAGCGCGGCCGCTTCCTCTCGGCGCTCCAGGAGCTCCTCGACGCCGCGCGGCGCGAGGGCGCGCTCCTCGACCAGTTCCAGGCTGCGATCTCGGTGCTGCGCGCGTGGCTCCGCCGGCCGCCCGAGGACGGCGGGGACGCCGCCGCCCGGAGCGAGGCGCTGGAGGCGCTCTGGCACGCGTCGCGCATCCTGATCGCGGGCGCGGCCGTGCACGCCGAGGGGGTGCAGCGGCTGGACGTGGAGCTCGCCGCGGTCGACGTCACCTACGGCGTGCGGGAGTTCGCGGCGTGCCTGAGCCTGCCCGTGCTCAAGGACCTGCTCGCCACGGAGCTGCCGAGGATGCAGTTCTCGCGGGTCGCCGTGTCGCTCTACGACGACGCGCACGGCGCGCGGCGCGCCACGATGAGGCCGCTGTTCCTGATGGAGGACGGCCGCGAGGTGGAGGCGCAGCCCGCGCCCTTCCCGGCGCGGCTGCTCGCGCCCCCGGGGTTCTTCGGCTCCCCGACGCGCGCGAGCTTCATCGTGTTCCCCGTCGCGTTCGGCGAGGTGGAGAAGTTCGGCGTCGCGGTGCTCGACGACCGGGCGAACGCGATGATCTACGACGTGCTGCGCCTGCAGCTCGGCTCCGCGATCAAGGCGGCGGCGCTGCACCGGGCGATCGTGCGCGAGGTGGCGCTGCGCGAGCGGCTGGAGCAGGAGCGGGTCCGGGAGGAGAGCCGCGTCGCGGCGCGCATCCAGACCACGCTGGTGCCGAAGGCGCTCCACGTCGACGGGCTCGAGCTCTGCGCGGTCATGAAGCCGGCCGCCGAGGTCGGCGGCGACTACTACGACGTCATCGCGACGCCCGACGGCGGGTGGCTCGGGATCGGCGACGTGGCGGGGCACGGCCTCGCGGCGGGCCTCGTCATGCTGATGATCCAGAGCATGATCTCGGTGCTGGCGTGCAGCGAGCTGACCGCGAGCCCGGCGAAGGTCGTCTCCGCGCTCAACAGGGCGCTGTACAAGAACGTCCGCGATCGCCTGGCGCGCGACGAGCACGCGACGCTGGTCCTGCTCCGGTACGAGCGTGACGGGCGGGTGACGTTCGCCGGCGCGCACGACGACATCATCGTGTGCTCCGCGCGCACCCGGCGCTGCGTGTGCATCCCGAGCACCGGCGTCTGGATCGGCGCGCTGCCCGTCATCGACGCGATGACGCGAGACTCCGAGTTCTTCCTGGAGGACGGGGACGTCCTCGTGCTCTACAGCGACGGGGTGACCGAGGCGCGCAACGCCCACCACGAGCAGTTCGGGCTGGAGCGGCTCTGCGCCGCGATCGAGGCCGTCCAGTCGGCGCCGGCCGACGCCATCTGCGACCGGATCCTGGGCGAGGTCGCGAGCTGGTCCTCGAGCACGGACGACGACATCACGGTCGTCGTGGCGCGGTACCGCGCGCCCGGTCGATAGAGCGGCGCCTGTGTATCCTTTCGCCGCGAGGCTCATGCCTCGTCGGAGGGCGCGGCGGCGGGGCCGGGCTCCTCCGTGTCGCGCAGGCCGTAATCGCGCCTGGCCTGCTCCAGGGTGATGTAGCCGCAGCGCAGGTCGTCGAGCACGCGCGCGCGGCTGCGCCGCGCGGGATCGCCGTGCCCGCCGCCCGTGCCCGTGCGGAGCCGGCAGAGCTCACCGCGCTGGAGGAGGTGACGGGCGCACTTGCCCAGCGCGAACCGGCGGCCGTCCTCGTGCACGAGCTCCACGATGTTGGGCGAGCCCTGCTGTCCGCCGTTCAGCCCCCACGGCGCGAACCGGTGCCGGCCGAAGGTCGCCGTGACCCGCGCCCACGCCGACGTGACGCGGTAATCGCGCACGAGGCCCCGACCGCCGCGGTGCTCGCCGGCCCCGCCGTCGACGATATCCAGGGCGTACTGCTCGACGCGGACCCCGTACCGCGTCTCGCAGATCTCCACGGGGATCATGTAGGTCTCGCCGTCGCCCGCGCAGACAAGCCCGTTCTCGCCGTCCTTGTCCGCGCCCGCCCCCCAGCCGCCCGCCTGCGGCTCCACGAGGAGATACGGAGTCCCATCGTCGGGGTGGATTCCATGGATGAGCGTGCCGCAGACGGACAGGAAGTGTCCTGCGGTCAGGCGGCGCGGGACGAGCGGCGCCATGGCCTTGCAGACGAGGTCGGTCGCGTACTGCGCGGTCTCCCAGTAGGTGGAGACCGGGGCCGGCCTCTCCGCGGTGAAGATCGTCCCCGGAGGGCAGATGACGTGGACCGGCCGGAACACGCCCTCGTTGGACGGGAGCAGGGGATCGGTGATCGCCTTCCAGGCCTGGCGCACCGCCGAGCACAGGCTGGTGCGGCCGCAGTTGATCGGCCCCGGCACCTGGGCGGCCGTCCCCGTGAAGTCGCAGACGAAGCGGTCGTCGAGGGTGATCTTCACCCGCACCTCGAACGGGCCGTTGCCGACGCCGTCGTCGTCGACGAAGTCGGTCGCCTCGTAGGTCCCGCGCGGGAGCCTCGCGAGCTCCAGGCGCGCCCTGCGCTCTCCCTCGTCGAGGAGCTCCTCCATGGCGCAGCGCACGGTGGTCTTGCCGAACTTGCGGAGGACGCGGTGGAGCGCGCGCTCGCCCACGCGCAGCGCGCCCACGCAGGCGTGGAGATCGCCGAGCGTCGCGTCGGGCGTGCGGACGTTGGCCCGGATGAGCTCGAGGAGCCCCTCGTCGGGCCGGCCCGCCCTGAAGAGCTTGATGCCCGGGAACTGGAGGCCTTCCTGGAACACGTCGGTCGCGTCGGTGGTCCAGGAGCCGGGATCCTTGCCGCCCACCTCGGTCCAGTGCGCCTTGTCGACGGCGAACGCGACGAGCTCGCCCTCGTGGAAGATCGGCAGGATCAGCGCGACGTCGGAGAGGTGCGTGCCGCCGCCCACGTAGGGATCGTTCAGGATGACGATATCGCCGCTCGCGAGGCGCTCTCTCCCCATCTTGTCGAGGACGTGGGCGACGCCGAAGCCCAGGGCGCTGATGAAGTCGGCGACCCCGTTGCCCTGGGAGAGGAGGTTTCCGCGCGCGTCCGTGAGCCCGGTCGCGTAGTCGAGGACCTCGTAGATGATCGGGCTCATGGCGGCGCGCTTTAGCGCGTGAAACATCTCGTCGCCCGCGGCGATGAGCTCGTTCTTGATGATCTCCAGCGTGAAGGGGTCGATCCGAGCCTCTCGGCTCATGGTGGGCTCCTCGGCAAGGGGGCGTGGGGGCGTGGCGCGGTTCACCCGGCGGAGGGCACGTCGATGAGGAGGCTGCCCTGCTCGTGCACCGTGAGGCGATCTCCCGGGTAGAGGACGGTCGAGGCGGCCGGCTCCTCGACGACGGCCGGCCCCGCGACGCGCATGCCGGGCCGCAGGCGAGCGCGCTCGTAAAGGGGGCTGTCCAGGATCCCGAGATCGTCGAAATCGACGATGCGAGCGCCCTTGCGGGCGGGCGCGGGATCCGGAGGCGCGCGCTCGAGCCGCGGAGGGCGCGGCCTGTCCACGGCGCCGAGGGCCGCGACGTGGAGGCTCACGATCTCGACCGCGGCCCCCAGGCGGAACGTGGTGCGCTGCTCGTGGAGCGCGTGGAAGCGCTCGACGATCTCCGCCATCGCCCCGCTGTCCAGCGCGCCGCCGGGGAGGGGGATCTTGACGGTGTGCTCCTGGCCGACATAGCGCATCTCCGCGTGGCGGCGCGCGGAGACGCGGCCGGGGTCGATCCCTCCCCGGGAGACGCGCGCGGCGACCTCGAGCTCGGTCTCGCGGAGGAGCGCCGCGAGCGCCGCGGCCGAGGTCGGCTCGGCGCGCACCATCACGGTCCGCACGAGATCGGCCCGCAGATCGGCCATGAGCATGCCCCAGGCCGAGAAATGCGCCGGCGCGACCGGGACGACGACCCGCCGGATGCGCAGGCTGCGCGCCAGCGCCGACGCGTGCATCGGGCCGCCGCCCCCGAAGGCGACGAGCGTGAACTCCCGCGGATCGAACCCGCGGCGGAGGGACACGAGCCGGAGCAGGCTCTCCATGGTGGCGTGGGCCAGCCGGAGGATCCCGCGGGCGGCCTCGGCCTCGGTGAGGGCGAGGGGCGCGGCGATGCGGCCGATGGCCCTCCGGGCGGCCTGCACGTCGAGCGGGATGGTGCCGCCGAGGAAGTACGCCGGGTTGATCCGGCCGCACAGGAGGCTCGCGTCCGTGGTGGTCGGCTCCTCGCCGCCGCGGCCGTAGCAGGCCGGCCCGGGCGCCGCGCCGGCCGACCGCGGGCCGACCTCCAGCCGTCCGGCCGCGTCGATCCGGGCGATCGAGCCGCCGCCGGCGCCGATCTCCGCGAGGTCGATCACCGGGATCATGACGGGGTATCCGGGGGACGTCGGGGTCCACTCCACCTTGTACTCGGTGGTGACGCGCGCCTCGCCGCCCTGGAGCACGGCGCTCTTGGCCGTCGTGCCCCCGATATCGAGGGAGATGAGGTCGCGCTCTCCGAGGAGCTGCCCGAGCGCGACGGCGCCGAGGACGCTGCCGGCCGGCCCGGACTCGACGAGGCGGATGGGCGCGGCGCGCGCCTCGGCGAGGGGGGTGATGCCGCCGCTCGACTGCATGACATGGAGCGCGGGGCCCGGCGCGCCGCGCTCGGTCAGGCTGCGCTCCAGGAGGCGGAGGTACGAGCCGGCGAGCGGCTGGACGTACGCGTTCAGCACGGTGGTGCTGGTGCGCTCGTACTCGCGCCACTCCCGGGTGATCTCGGAGGACGCGCTCACGGGCGCTCCGGGGGCCTCTGCCCGGGCGAGCTCGGCGGCGCGGCGCTCGTGGGCCGGGTTCCGGTAGGCGTGGAGGAAGCAGACGGCGATCGCGCGGGCGCCCTTGTCGAGGAGCGCGCGCACGCCGCGCCGCACGCCGTCCTCGTCGAGCGGCGTGAGCACCTCGCCCTTGTGGCTCATCCGCTCGGTGACTTCGAGGCGGAGATCGCGGGGGACGAACGGCGCGGGTTTGCGGAAGGCGAAGTTGTAGATGTCCGGCCGGTTGGCGCGGCCTATCTCCAGCACGTCGCGGAAGCCCCGCGTCGTGAGCAGCCCGGTGCGGGCGCCCGTGCGCTCGGTGAGGGCGTTGATGATCAGGGTGGTGCCGTGGATGAAATAGCGTATCCGGGCGGCCTCCACCTGCGCTGAATCGAGGGTCTGGAGGACACCGCGCGTGAGGGCGTCCGGCGTGGTGGGGACCTTGGCCAGCGAGAGCTCCCCGGTCTCCTCGTCGAGGGCGACGAGGTCGGTGAACGTCCCGCCGATGTCGCTGGCAACACGCATGAGCATGCCTTCCTGGGCGGGCCGGCGGCCCGATCCGGGGCAGGGGGGCGGCGGCAGCGCCGCCTCGCTGGCGCGCCGCGGCCGGGGTGCCGTGGCAGCGCGGCCGTTCCGGGTCGGGGCGATCCGTGGGCCCCGGGCGCGCCTGCGTCAATGGCGGTCGCCGGGGCGCGCCGGGGGGCGGCCGGCCGCCGCTCCGGGGCTGGGTGCCGAGCGGCAGGTGTCGAGCGGCGCGTGGCGCTTCGCCCGGCGCTCGGAGAGCGCGCTGCGCTCCGCGAGAGGCTCGCCTCGGCGAGGCTGCCGGCGTGTGACGACGCTGCCGGCGAGCAGCGGCTGACGATTCCGAGATCGTCGCGCTCCGGTCCCCGGAAGTAAGGAGTGGAGGATGGCGCGACCCGCGTGCGGGGTGGCGCAACGCACGATGCGCACACGTTTTGATCAGCTCAGCAAGGCGCTGCTGGAAGATACCTTGGCCGTGGGTGGCCGACTCGTGCCCGAGAAGGAGGTGGCCAGTGAGGTTCAAAGCATCGATGGGTGGTTCGTCCCGGACCCGGGCCGTCGCGGCGCGCTCTCGGGGCGCGGCCTGCTCGGCCGGATGGTGCTCGACGCGTCCGGCTTGCTGGAGGCGTTCCACGAGCCGCCGGACATCGACGAGGTCCGGGCCTGCGTTCACAAGCAGCTGACCGTCGACCTGCAGCAACTGCGGGCCACTCCTCGGGGCGTTGCGGCGCCGCGACCGCCATTTCCGTCGCTATGGATCATCTCGGCGGGCAGGCCGGAGCGTGTGCTGGCGGCGTATCAGTTCATCCGGCTGGCCGGCTGGCCGCCGGGCTTCTGGGGGCGCTGCGAGGCGGACGCGGTCGGCTTGGTGGTCGTCCGCGACCTGCCGCCCGGGCGCGACACGCTGATGTTGCGGCTGATGGGCCGCGGGGCGGTGCAGACGGCGGCGATCGCGGAGCTGATGCAGTTGCCCGAGGACGCCTGGGAGCGCAGGGTGGCGGTCGAGCACCTGGTTGCGTTCCGTTTCAAGCTACCCCAAGATGGGTCCCACGAGGACCGGGAGTACATGATGAGCACCGAGAACCTCTATGAAACGTGGCGAGAGCGCTTCCGCGAAGAGTGCCGGAAGCTCGGCCTGGATGAAGGGCTCAAGCAGGGCCTGGACGAAGGGCTGAAGCGGGGCCTGGACGAAGGGCTGAAGCGGGGCCTGAATGAAGCGCGCAAGCAGGGCCTTCGTGAGGTCTACGAGGCGCGCTTCGGCCCGATGCCCGCGAACCTGGTCGCGATCCTCGAAGCGACCGACGACGAAGCCCGGCTGAAGTCATGGAACGTCCTGGCCGCCGTCGGCTCCGCCGAGGAGTTCGCTGCCGCACTGGCGGCCGGTAGCAACAACGGCGGCTGAGCCGCGCCGCACCCCACCTCCCAGCCCTGACGTCGTTGCCGGAGGGCCGACGATTCCTGAACGATCCTCCGTACGACCCCGTAATTCGAAGCGGGTGACCTCACCTCAGCCTGCGTGTCCGCTCGCGCGGGGGGGCCCGCAGGATGGGCTCTGAACAACCCTGACGGGACGGAAGTCAGCGTTCGCCTGGACCCCGAGCCGGCGTCCGCGAGCCCCTCGGCCACCGCCTCACCTGGCGGCCGCCACCCCCGCCGCCGCCTCCGCCACCCGTCCTGCCGCGCAGATCCCCGAGATCCTGCGCATCCCCGCCTGGCACGCCGTTCGCGAAAGAGCCCCGGCATGCAGGCCACGGCGCTCACGTTCTCTCTGCTCGGACTCGACGCGCACCCGATCCGCGTGGAGGTCGACTCGGGTCGCGGCCCGTCGTTCTTCCAGATGGTGGGCCTCGCCGAGGCGAGCGTCCGCGAGAGCCGCGTGCGCGTTCGCGCGGCGCTCCAGCAACTGGGCGTCGAGCTCGACGAATACGTGATCACCGTGAACCTCGCCCCGGCGGACCTGAAGAAGAGCGGCGGCGCTTACGACCTCGCGATCGCGATCGCCGCGCTCGCGGCGCTCGGCAAGATCCCCGCCGAGGGGCTCGATCGGACAGGCCTGCTCGGCGAGCTCTCCCTGAGCGGCGCGGTGCGCCCGGTCCGCGGCGTCCTGCCCGCGCTGCGCGGCGCGGCGGCGCTTGGGATCGCCCGCGCGATCGTGCCTCAGGGCAACGCGCGAGAGGCGGCGAGCGTCCCCGGCATCGACGTGCTCATCGCGGAGCACCTCGGCCAGGTCATCGCCCACCTGCGCGGCGACAGGCCCCTCCCCGGCGCCGGCTCGGTCTCGACGACGCCGGTCGAGCCGAGCGCCGCGGCGGTCGATCTCGCCGAGGTGCGCGGCCAGCACGGGGCGCGCCGCGCCCTCGAGATCGCGGCGGCGGGCGCGCACAACCTGATCATGATGGGCCCGCCCGGCAGCGGCAAGACGATGCTCGCTCGCCGACTGCCCACGATCATGCCGCCGATGTCCTACGAAGAGGCGCTGGACATCACCGCGATCCACTCGGTCGCCGGCCTGCTCTCTCCGGACAGGGGCCTCGTCACGACCCGCCCCTTCCGCGCCCCGCACCACACGGTGAGCTCCGCGGGCCTGGTCGGCGGCGGCGATCCGATCCGCCCCGGCGAGGTCTCGCTGGCCCACCATGGCTGCCTGTTCCTCGACGAGCTCCTCGAGTTCCGCCGCGGGGTCCTCGAGGCGCTGCGCGAGCCGCTCGAGGAGGGCACCGTCGCCCTCTGCCGCGCCCGCGCCCGCGTCGTCTTCCCCGCGCGCCCGATCCTGGTCGCCGCCATCAACCCCTGTCCGTGCGGCTTCCACGGCGATCGACGGGACCGTTGCGTCTGCTCCGTCGACCGCGTGCGCGCCTACCGCGCGCGGCTGAGCGGCCCGCTGCTCGATCGCATCGATCTCCAGATCGCGCTCCC
Source organism: Sorangium sp. So ce1036 (assembly GCF_051369805.1). Taxonomy (NCBI): domain Bacteria; kingdom Pseudomonadati; phylum Myxococcota; order Polyangiales; family Polyangiaceae; genus Sorangium; species Sorangium sp. So ce1036. The sequence continues at coordinate 6,644,555 of NZ_JBBMOX010000001.1, read as the reverse complement.
CCCGGTGGATGTCGCCCACCTCTGCGCGCCGGAGAGCGCGCCGCGCGACGGCCGGTCGCCGCGCGAGGCGGCCCACGCCCCCGAGAGCTCGGCGGCGGTGCGGGCGCGCGTGGTCGCGGCGCGGGCCGCGCAGCGGGCGCGCCGCGAGGCGGGGGAGGTCGCGGTGGCGCACAACGCCGGGCTCGGCCCGCGCGAGCTGGCGCGCGTCGCCATGCCCGACGCCTCGGGCGCGCGCGTGCTCTCGTCGGCGGTGGAGCGGCTCGGCCTCTCGGCGCGCGCCTACACCAAGGTACTTCGGGTCGCGCGCACGCTCGCCGACATGGACGGGAGCGACGCGGTGCGGGCGGCGCACGTGGCCGAGGCGATCGGAGCGCGGCTGTTCGATCGCGAAGCAGGCTCCGGCCCGCCGCCCGCGGCGGCCGCGGGCGCCTGAACCCGCGCCGCGCGCTCAAGGACGTTGCGCCCGGGGAGCCCCGGGCGTGATCGCGGCCGCCCCGACGGCCGCGCTGAATGGCTGTCCGCGCGCTCGGGGGCGCGCACCGAAGACACGCAAGAGAAGCAGCTTCGACAAGGGAGATATCGAGATGATGATCGAGATGGCCGAGAAGCTCCGCACCGTCAAGACCGTGGTGGGCACCATCGAGAAGCAGTTCGGGAAAGGGGCGATCATGTCGCTGAACGAGGACGCCGAGGCTCGAGACATTGGCCTGATCCGGACCGGCTCGCTGTCGCTCGACGCGGCCCTCGGGATCGGCGGCTATCCGCGCGGGCGCATCGTGGAGATCTACGGGCCCGAGTCGTCGGGGAAGACCACCCTCACGCTGCACGCCATGCGCGAGGCGCAGCGGGCGGGGGGCGTCGCCGCGTTCATCGACGCCGAGCACGCGTTCGACGTCACGTACGCGCGGTCCATCGGCGTCGACATCGACCGGCTGCTCGTCTCGCAGCCGGACAACGGCGAGCAGGCGCTGGAGATCGTCGAGATGCTCGCGCGCTCCAGCGCCGTCGACGTCATCGTCGTCGACTCGGTCGCGGCGCTGACGCCCAAGGCCGAGATCGAGGGGGACATGGGCGAGTCGCACATGGGCCTGCAGGCGCGGCTGATGAGCCAGGCGCTCCGCAAGCTCACGGGGATATGCCATCGCACGGACACGACGCTCATCTTCATCAACCAGCTCCGGCAGAAGATCGGCGTGGTCTTCGGCAACCCCGAGGTGACGACCGGCGGCAACGCGCTCAAGTTCTACGCGAGCGTGCGGCTCGACGTGCGCCGGATCGGGCCGGTGAAGGTGAGCGACGAGGCGATAGGCTCGCGGACGCGCGTCAAGGTGGTGAAGAACAAGATGGCCCCGCCGTTCCGAGAGGCCGAGTTCGACATCCGCTGGGGCGCGGGCATCGACGGCGCGGCGGACCTCATCGACTTCGCCTGCCAGCTCGGCGTGGTGGAGAAGAGCGGCGCGCACCTGTCGTTCGGGGGCGAGCACATCGGGCAGGGGAGGGAGCGCGCCCGCGAGGCGCTGCTCGGCAAGCCGGCCCTCGCCACGTCGCTGCGCGCCGCGGTCGACGCGGCGACGCCGGCGCGGCCCGGCGCGAGCGCGGCGATGGATGCCTGAGCCGGGGCGGCGGCGGGCCCGGCGGCCCGGCGCCGCCGGGGCCGCGCCTCGCCTTGAGCGATGAGCCCGCGCCTCGCCTTCAGCGATGAATCCGCGCCTCGCGGGGCAGGGCGAGGCGCGGCACGGAACACGACGGACACGACCGCGGCGACGGAGGACGGGGGTCGACGCCGCGGCTGACGACATCACACGACGACCGAGCCACATACCTGGAGCACATCATGAACGAGGGACTGAACAAGGTGATTCTCATGGGCAATCTCGGCGCGGATCCGGAGCTGCGCTACACCGGGAACGGCACGCCGGTGCTTCACATGCGCATGGCGACGAACGAGTCGTTCCTTGACAAGAACAAGGAGCCCAAGGAGCGCACCGAGTGGCACAACATCGTGTTCTGGGGCCCGCGCGCCGAGGCGCTCGCGAAGGTCCTGACCAAGGGCGACGGCGTGCTCATCGAGGGCGGGCTGCACACGTCGAGCTACGACAAGGACGGCATCCGGCGCTACCGCACCGAGGTGATCGCGCGGGACCTGCGCTTCACCGGGCGCCGGCCGGTGGGGCAGGCGCTGCCGGGGCCGGACGACGACGGCGAGCCGACGCAGCCCGGGGCCGGGGTGGCGACGACCGCGCGGCTCGGGAAGAACGGCGCGCGGGGGCGGCCGCCGGAGGTGCCTGTGCTGGATGAGCTGCCGTACTGAGCGCAGCCGGAGGGACGCCGCGGGGCGGCGGCCTCGAGCCGCCTCGCGGCGCGCCGTGCATGCAATGCTCGAGTGCGTGACGGTATCCGTTCTGTAGACCGCATCGTCGCGTGATGCGCGCCATCAGCCATCGTTCCGTTGTGCCGCCCTGGCGCGGCAACCGGCACGGCTTGGCGCAATTCGGCGCAAATTCAGGAGCTCCGTGGTCGACGCTGAGCTCTGACTGGACGGAATCAACGGGAGACGAGATCCTTCATCCAGGGCACGTCGGGGGTCGCTCGCAGGATCGCGCCGCTCCATTCCCTGTCGGTCAAGCGCTCGAAGTCCTCGGTGACGGCCTCGTAGTACGACGAGGCGAGCCCCACGAACGCGCGCGACGGGCCGCCGCAGGGATCGGCCGTCACGACCATGAGCCGCGGCAGGCCGGTGCCCACGTGCAGCACGCGGCCGACCGGCGTGCCCACCTCGTCGGTCGGCTGCGTGTGCACGTCGGCGATCGTCGGGTCCTGCTCCAAGCTCTTCGTCACGTCGAAGAAGAGCTGCCTGTACCACCCCTCGAGGCCCCTGATCTCGCCGCAGTCGCCCCGGTCGATCCTGACGGCCTGGTTGATGAACTCGAGGTGCTCCTCGGTGAGGGGCAGGCCGGCGCGCTCGTTCTCGGCCATCTCGCCGAGCGTCCGCGCGACGTCGCGGAGCCGCGAGAAGTACGCCGGCAGCCTCTCCGCGAGCTGCGGCGCGGTCGACAGATCGAGCGCGCCGATGACCTCGACGCCGTGATCGGCCAGCTCGGCGATACGCGCGAAGAACCCCGGGTACGGATCGACGTACGCGTCCGGGAACTCGCACGTGGCCCCGTCCGTGTACGACGGCTTGGCGTAGAGCAGGGTGTCGTGGCGGAGCTCGGCCCAGGAGGCGAGCTGGGTGTTCAAGAGGCGCCGGCCCCACGCCTCGGTCTTCGCCACCCCGGGCAGCCCCTCGCCGTCGCCGATCGCCCGCGCCGGCGACAGCTCCCGCAGCGCGCCGAGCCAGCGGTTATAGAGGTTCTTGCCCCAGAAGTCCTCGGGGTGCGCGTCGACGAGCACGCGCATCATGTGCAGGTCGGACGCGTAGTCGAACCGCCCGAGCTCCGGCGCGAGCAGCTGGCCCGCCTGGTCGTTGCCGAGCGCGGCGAAGGCCACGTCGAGCGGATTCGGCATCATGCGCTTCACGGCGCCGTCCTTCACCCGGTCGTGGACCACGTTCGAGAAGACGTGGGAGTCGACCACGTACCGCTGGCCGAGCAGCGCGAAGCTCGACGGGAGAGGCGTCGTACCGTCGTCGAGCCCGTTGATCATGATGTGGCTGGCGATCCGCTGCGTGCCGTGGCCCTCCTTCACGAGGACCTCGGCGATCCGCGCGTCCGGGACGCCGGCGAGGCCCGAGGCGTCGCTGAGGCCGAGGTCCTCGAGCAGGTCGTCGAGCTCGGGCAACGTCATGAAGTCGCTCTCGCCGACGAAGGCCTCGATCGCGTCGTCGATGCGCTCGTAGCGGGCGAGGGTCTCCGCGTCGGCGAGGGCGCGCAGCGCGTACGCGCCCTCGAGCTGCCGCCGCTGCACGCGCTGGGTGCCGTCCGGGTGGGTCTCGAGGAAGCGAAAATCCACGCGGCCGAGCCACATCATGGTGCGGAAGTAGCGCGCGAGCTCGGGGCGCTGCTCGTCGACGTAGTGGCCGCGCGGCTCGAACTGCGAGAAGTCCATGAGCCGCTCGGCGCCGAACAGGCGCACCTCCGCCATTCCCTGGTGGGCCTCGGCGCCCGCGACGAGCTCGTCGATCGTCGCGGCGCTGGCGCCCGCGACGGGGGCGACGGGCTCGCCGTCGAGCAGCGCGAGCGCGACGGCGGTGAAGAGGTCCGCGTCCGCGCGCGCCTCGTCGCCGAGCGCTCCCCCGGCGCCCGCCGCGAGCCGCGCGCGCATCTGCTCGAGCATCTCCCCGAGCTCGGGCGCGAGCGAGGCGAGCTCCACCTCCTTCAGGATCGCGTTGTACGAGCGGTGGACCGCGTACAGGATCGAATCCGCGGACACGTAGAGCGGCAGGTCGAGCGCGTAGATGCTGTCGTAACCGTAGGCGAAGGTCGGGAATGCCTTCTTGCTCGAGATGACGAAGCCGTTCTCGGAGAGCTTCGCGAGCTCGTCCTCGTCGAGGGCGAGCACGGTGCTCTGGAGCAGCGCGAGACCCTCGGCGTCCGCCGGCGCGTAGGACAGGCCCGAGGCGAGGGACACGGGGTACTTCGCGGCGAAGTCCTCGGCGGTCATGCTCGCCGACGCCTCCCGCTCGGCGAGCAGCGCGTCCAGCTCCGCCTGCTGCTCGCGCCCGAGCGCCGAGCGCGGCTGCTCCTGCGGCTGCTCCTGCGGCTGCTCCGGCGGCTGCTGGGTGCCGCCGACGCTGGGCGCAGGCTGGATCTCCTCGCCCGCGCACCCGACGGCGAGGGCGACCACGATCGGGATGACCTCCAACCGAAAAAGCATGTTGCGCATCTTGCTCCTCTTCCCGGTGCGCGCCCCTGAACCCGGAGCGCAACGCGCCATGCGGAAAGCAAAGAGGGTGCCGTGGGCGAGGGCGCCGCACTCCGAGGACGCGGAGGTCGTCGAGCGCGAGTTTCTGGACATGGCCGGCCGTCGCGCTCCCGCCGCCGCGAGCGAGCAACCCAGGAATCACGCAATGACGATGGATGACCTCGCGACGAGCGCCGCCAGCCCGGGCACGCCGCATCCTGACAGCCGCCCACGCCGGACGCGGCTCGCCCTACCACAGAGCAGCGCCGCCCGTGCGCTTCAGGCAGCGCCCGGCGGCGCGGCGAGCTCGCTGGAGTCGAGCGGTGACGCTCTTCGCTGTTGCTGCAATTGTTCAAGTTATGCGCTGATTTGTCGCGCATGGCGGCACCGCGCACCGCCGTGCGCCGGTGTCCAGGTGATATGTTCCGCGCCATGCGAGCGCGTTCCTTGGCCTGGTCTTTTGCATTGCTCACGCTGACGGCGACCCTCGCCGCCGGTTGCTCTGGATCTTCTGACGACGGAGGCGTCGGCGGCGGTGCGGCGGGATCCGGTGGGCTGCCGGACGCGAGCGGCTCGGGGGGCGACGACGCGAGCGGGAGCGGCGGCTCGACCACGGGCGGCACCGGCGGAACCGGTGGCGGCGCCGTCGGCGCGGGCGGCGGCTCCACGACAGGAACGGGCGGCGGCGGAGCGGGAGGTAGCGGCGGCGTGGGCGGCGGCGGCACGGCCGGCGGCGGCACGGCCGGCGGCGGCACGGCCGGCGGTGGCACGGCCGGCACCGGCGGCACCACGAACCCGGGCTCCGAGCTCGGCACCGGCACCATGAGCGGCTCCGGCAGCTCGAGCGAGCGGTACGAGACGGGCCTCGTCTCGCGCGACGACACGCCATACGTGCTCATCACCAACGGCTGGGGCCCCGGCTTCGGCAGCCACAGCATCTCGTGGGAGGGCACCTCGTTCACGGTGCAGAGCATGAGCGGCTCGGCCGGCGCGATGGGGCAGCCCGCCTCGTACCCGACCGTATTCTGCGGCCGCTACTCGGTGAGGGAGGTGCCAGCGTGCGGCTTGCCGGCGCCGGTCGGATCCATCACGAGCCTGCGCACCGGCTGGCGCTGGGCCAAAAATGGCAACGAGGGCGAGTACAACGCCGCCTACGACATCTGGATGGGCAACGGCACGCAGCTCCAGGGCTACCTCATGGTGTGGCTGCGCGATCCGCCGAGCTATCAGCCCGCCGGGCAGCCGAACGCTGCGCACCAGGGCGTGACGGTCGCGAACGTCCCAGGCACGTGGAACATCTGGAACGGGATGGTGAACGGCCTTCCGATCGTGAACTGGGTGCGCGCCGAAGGGAACGACAGCTCCGAGATCGAGTTCGACGTCATGGACTTCGTGCGCGACGCGGAGATGCGCGGCCTCAGCGTGCCCGGCAACCAGGTGAACGCGGTCGCCGTCGGGTTCGAGATCTGGGAGGGCCCGATCACGAACCTGCAGAGCCTCGACTTCTACGTTCACGTGAACTGAGCGCGCGCTCCGCGCCTCGAGTCGGCGCGCGCCGCCTCGGTCACGTTGTCGCACGTGACCCCCCCATCAACCGCGCCCGCTCTGCGCCTCATCGCCGCGCGTCTCGTCGCCGCGCGCCTCGTAACCGCGCGCCGCGCGCGCAAGCGCGGCGAGCCACCCTCATGGCTCGGTTGCGCCACCATCACGAAGCCTCATTGCGTGGCACTGGAATCTAGCTGGACTTGATCTCCAGTGCTGACCTTGCGCACGGCGGCGCTCCACGGGGGCGTGGGTGGGTGGCGAAACCCCGCGCACGTCCGAGTCGACGGCTCGAGGCGTCCATCCAACGGTGGACGGTATCCGGTGGTGCCGGCCGAGGAGCCCATGTGTCCTACATGAGCCCATGAAAATGATGGTCTGACTCACCAAGATGCTCGAAGTGTGTTGACGGTTGCCTTGTAATAACAGTAATCATTGGATGCTAGGCTCGACCCGACCAGGTGTGATTCTCTGGCTGTGCCCAATCGACCTCCTTGACCGAATCTGCTCGGCCTGCGGAATGGCAATGTAGTAACCGTTCACCGAGGTACCTCATGCTCCGTAACGCGGCTCGTTTTCTGATGGTTTCTGCTGCTGCTTCTCTCGTCTCGCTGGGCTCCGCCCCGGCCGAGGCGTGCAGTGCTGTCGCCGACGCGGCGCTCGCCCTCATCGCGAGTCAGACGCCGTCCGGTAATGGTGCTTCGTTCTTCACGCTCGCCATGAAGACCCAGTCGGGATACTCGAGCGGCGACATCGCCCAGCTCTGGGGCTCGACCAGCCCGAACTCCAATCTCTACTACAACCACATCCTCGCGGGGAATCACTTCACGCAAGTCACGAACATCGCCGGTATCGCCGCCGGTGACATCATGGTCATCGACGAGGTGTGGGAGAATGGCGTCCGGAAGTACCCGGGGCACACCGTGATCGCGACAGGGCCTGCGGAGCCCATCACCGCGATGAACCCGGTCTACTCCGGTACGCTCCAGTACGCCTTGCCGATCGCCGACGCCACCTCCTCGGTCCACGGCTGCAGCAGCTTCTACGAGGACAGCCGCTGGCCGGACGGCTGCACCACCGGCACGTTCACGGCGGGGCCGGGGACGGCCTTCATGCGTCTCTACGCGGATGCCACCACGGGAGATCTGGAGGGGTACACCTGGAGCGTCACCTCGGGCGGCACGTACTACTCGCCGGCCAAGCGACCCTACGCGATCGGCAGGCTGACGTCCTGCTTCCCGACCCCGGACGACGTCTGATCGCTCCTCACGAGCGCGCCGGCGCGCGGTGATCACCGCGCCCGCGCCGGCGCGCGGCCTCGTGCCCTCGAGGCCCCGCGCCACCCGAGCTCGCCCATCCCCATCGCCCTCCCTGTGCGGGAGCCGATCGCGCTCCAGGGCAGGCCCTGTCTGACGGACGTCGCGAGCGGCCCGAGCCCAGCGAGAGCGGGCGAGGAAACCTGCCGTATCTCGATCGAGCTCTACTGACGGCTCGGGCCGCGCGGCCGTTCGTCGGAGGGAGCCTAGCGCATGCCGTGCTTCTGACCCTGCGATGGCACGCGGCAGAGCTGGGCAACGCCACGGGCGCTCAGCTTCTCGCGGCCCACCTCGAACTGAGGCACGTACATGCAGAAGCGGCCGTCTTTCTCGGTCGTGATGCTCGTCCGCCGCGAGATCATGTCCTCGAGCTCCGAGCGGGAGACCGGCGTGTCCGTCTTCAAGGTGTCCTTCACGCGGATGTCGGCCTTGCCCGGGCAGCTCACGGACGCCGTGAGGGTGAGGTTCGGCTTCACCTTCTCCTGGTCACCAGCGCCCGGCTGGCTGCCGGCCTGGGCGCCGCCGGCCTGCGCCTGACGATCGCCCCGCGCGCCGCCGGGCTGGGCCTGCTGGTCGCCCTGAGCGCCGCCGGCCGGGGCCCGGCTGCCGCCGGTGTCCTGGTCGCGGCCCTGGGCGCCGCCGGCCTGCGCCTGACGGCCGCTCTCGTCCTGATCCTGGGCGGCGCCGCCGGTCCTGCCCTGGGCACCCGGGCCGCCCCGTCCTTGACCGCTGCCGCCAGGCTGGGCTCCCGAGGGCTGCTGCGATTTGCCCGCCTTGGCCTGCTCGATCTTGCCGCTGACGGACGCGGTGTAGGTGCAGCCGTCCTCGACCGGATACGCGATCTGCTCCTGGAGCCTCATCGCTTGCTTCTGCTTCCCCTGGTCCTTCTGACCCTGGTCCTTCTGGCCCTCCTCCTTGCGCTGCGCGCGCTCGCCGCCGCTCGCCCCGGGCTGGCCGCCCTGCTGCGCGCCGCCCTGCTGCTGCTGAGCGCCCCCCTGCGCGCCCGATTCGCGCTGCTGCGGAGCGCCCGAGCTGCCCGTCTGAGCGGCCGCGAGCGCCGGCACGGTCGCGAGCGCGCCCAGGACGAGCGCGAGATGGATGGATCGATTCGACTTCATAGTACCCCCACCGTGGAATTTGCTTCAGATCGTGTTCGACGCCGTCATGGCCGAGCGTCCACCTAGGCCGCCTGCTCCCACACCTTCCTCGACAGCGCATCCTTGATCCACGCGAGGTGCCGCTGCTCGTCGGCGCGATTGCGCTCGACGACCGCCCGCGCCTCGACCGTGAGCGCCTCGTTCAGCGCCGCCTCGTACTTCCGGTTCGTGAGCTCCTCGTTGCCGCGCATCGCGAGCAGCGCGCTCTGGTCTCCGAAGCTCGTGATCGCCGTGAAGCCCTCGATGAGCTTGCCCTTGAGATCGCGTGTCTGCGCCGGGGCGCCGCCGAGCGACGTCACAAGCGCGCTCAGGTCCGTCACGTGGCGCGCATGATCGTCCCTGAACCTCGCGAGGGTCTCCCTGACCGACGCGCGCTCGCACGCCTCGATGGCCTGATCGTAAGCGGCGATCGCATCGCGATCGAGCTGGATGAGATCGTTGAGGACCTCGATGACGTCTCTCGCCATGATCGACTCTCCTTCCCGGGGCAGCGCTCCGCACCTGCCCCCCGGTCCAGCACCTTGGGCCATTGCGCGGGGACGCAAGCCGTGCGCGACGCTTCGGGCCGGGGGCGAGGGCCGGCCGCGCAGCGCTCGGCTCGACCGCCGTGGGGCGCCGCGCACGGCGGCCGGGGCGGGCGGCCTGGCCGTCCCTCGGGCCGGCGCGCTCGACCTGGCGCGGACCGTGGACCCCGGCGGGAGACCTCGCCGTTGTCGTCGCCCGCCGCCGGCGACGGCATCACGGAGATGGGATGAGCCCACGAGGCGCTCCCCGCCACGATCACGGATCGGGCGCGCCGCTGCCCGCCGCGGGACCCGTGGCGGCGGGGCGGCTCCGCGGCTCGTCGGCGGGGGACGCGCGGCGCGCGGCGTCCGCGGCGCCGGTCGCTGGCTGCGCGGCCCGGCGGCGCTGCGGCGCGAGCGGGATCGTGATCGGCTCCTCGATGAGCTCGGGCGCGAGGGCGCCGGTGGCCGGGGCCAGGGCGGGCTCGCCGGGCTCGCGACCCGCGACGACCCGCCAGGCGCGCGGCACCTTCCTCAGGCCGACGGGGTAGATGGTGAGCCCGCCGCGGTGGACGTGGATCCGCAGGAAGTTCTTGTAGTCCTCGATCCGCAGCGCCGAGAACGCCTCGTTGCCGTGCCTCCGCGCGATGTTGAGGGAGAGCAGGAGATAGACGCCGAGGAGCGTCGACCCGATCACGGCGCCGGTCAGGCCGGCGAAGAGCGTCACGCCGAGGATGCCCCACATGGCGTCGAGCGTCCGGACATCGAGGTCGAGCAGCGCGCCGCCGAGGTGGGTGAGGCCCAGCGCGGCCCCGAGGTGCGCGAGCGCATGGAGCGAGCCGGCGAGGCGGCGATACCACGTCCGGTGGGTGTCGGTGAAGACGATGAACGCCATCAGGACAAGGAGGCTCCACACCACCGCGGCCGACCCGGGATTGCGCAGCGTCAGGGAAGACAGCATGTAGAGGACGGCGGCGACGGGCAAGAAGCCCGGGTTGTAACGCGCGAACAGGAGATTGCGCCAGGTGAGCCGCCGCGAGACCGACGCGGGGGGGAACGAGGCCTTCAGGGTGTAGGGGCGCAGGCAGCCGCCCGGGCCGGAGTACACGACGTCCACCCGCTCGCCGTGCGTCGGGTGGAGGAACGCGCCGCCGCCGCCGGCGGTGATGTTCTGCCGGCCGTCGTCGGACTCGTGGCGGCGGTAGTGGTGCAGATCTCCTGCGAGGCGGACGACGATCTCGACCCCGGGCCGCGCGTCGGCGAGCTGCTTCTCGAGGAACGCGAGGTTGCTCTGGAGATCGGGGTTGTAGAGGGTGCCCTTCACCCAGTCCGGCTCGGCGGTGCAGAGGATCACGCGGTCGCCGTCGCGCATCTCGTGCCTCGCCAGCCGGCAGAAATACTCGATCTGGGGCTGGTCGATGTCGGACTCCAGGTGGATGTCCACGCCGAGCAGCCAGAAGCCGTGAGGGAGCTTCAGCGCGAAGTAGCTCCGCGACTGGCGCGTCCTCCACGCCCCGAGCGTGCGCCTCTGGCCGAAGAGGCGCATGAAGCTCATCAGCCCGTCGTACCAGTCGTGGTTGCCCGGGATCGCGAACAGGTGTGGAGGCTGCTCCACGTCGGCCTTCGGGAGCGCGGCCGCGTAGGGCGCGACGAGGCGCGTCCAGTACGCCTTCCGTGTGGCCGAGGGGTAAACCTGGTCCCCGCCCATGATCAGCACGTCTCCGCGCATCGTCTCCCGGCCGCCGAGCACCAGCGACGGCCGCGCGAGCAGGCACGCGACGGCGTAGGTGGGGTTGAAGCCGTCCCCCGTGTCGGCCACGTAGTCGAGCCAGAGCTCGTCGCGCTCCAGGTCGCCTCGGACGGCATAGTCGAAGGGCGGCTGCGGCCCGGCGATCGCCTCGAGGAGCCGGAAATCGCCGCGCGCGCCCATCAGGCCGGAGATGGCCATGTCGAGCGCGGAGCGGGCGAGCTGGAACGGGCTGTACCAGCTCGTCATCTCGTTGTCCGGCAGGGCTTCGAGCCACTCGCGATCGAGGAGATCGGGGCGGTGGGGGCGATGGGGGCGAGCGGTCATCCATTCCCTCCGAACATGGGAGGTTACCACCGCCGGCGCGGTGCGTCCGCTTCACGCAGGTCGGACTTCCACCGTGCGTGGGCGGGGAAGGGCGTGTGCGTGACGCGGGGAAGGGCGTGTGCGGGGTAGCGCAGGGGAGGCGCGCTCACGCCGTCATGCGCCGTCCTTGAGGCAGCCGGCGAGCTCGCTGAGGAGCTTGTCGGTCGCCTCCAGCCCGCTCGTGAAGACCTCGCCGTCCCTGGCGCGGCGCGAGAGCCGCATGTCGGGCGAGAGCCGGTACGGCGAGCCCTTCGGCTGCACCAGCTTCAGCACCCTGGCCGTGTCGAGCGGCGTGTCCTCCCGCAGGTGCAAGGTGACGCCCCGCGCGCTCGCCTCGCAGGCGAGCGCCTTCAGCCGCCGCAGCTCGGTCTTGAGCCGCATCAGGTGCACGAACCGGCGCGCCTCGATCGGCGGCGGGCCGAAGCGGTCCTCCATCTCGGCGGCGAGGTCCTGCACGTCCTCGGCGGCGCCGGCGCTCGCCAGGCGCTTGTAGAGCGAGAGGCGCACGCCGACGTCGGCGATGTAGTCCTCCGGCAGCAGCGCGTCGGCGTCGAACGACAGCTCCGGATCGACGTCGTGGACCACCGGCTCGCCGCGCAGCTCGTGCACCGCCTCGTCGAGCATCTGGCAGAAGAGCTCGAAGCCGACCTGGGCCACGGTGCCGCTCTGCTCGGCGCCGAGGAGGTCGCCGGAGCCGCGCAGCTCCAGGTCGAGCGAGGCGATCTGGAAGCCGGAGCCGAGCTCGGTGTGGCGCTCGAGGGCCTCGATGCGGGCGCGGGCCTCGTCGGTCATGGCGTTCGGCGGCGGGACGATGAGGTAACAGTAGGCCCGCTCCTTGGCCCGGCCGACGCGCCCGCGGAGCTGGTAGAGCTGCGACAGGCCGAACATGTCGGCGCGGTCGATGAGGATGGTGTTGGCGCGGGGGATGTCGAGCCCACTCTCGATGATGGCGGTGGCGCAGAGGACGTCGTAGCGCCCCTCGACGAAATCGAGCATCGCCTGCTCGAGGTTGTGCTCGCTCATCTGGCCGTGCGCGACGCAGATGCGCGCGCTCGGCACGAGCTCCGCGAGGCGGGCGGCCCGCTCGTAGAGGCCCTCCACGCGGTTGTAGACGTAGAACACCTGGCCGCCGCGGCCGAGCTCGCGGAGGACCGCCTCGCGGAGGACCGCCTCGTCGTGGCGGGTGACCACGGTGCGGATGGCGCGGCGGTCGACCGGCGGGGTCGTGATGATCGACATGTCGCGGAGGCCGGAGACCGCCATCTGGAGGGTGCGGGGGATGGGCGTGGCCGAGAGCGTGAGCACGTCGACGTTGGTCTTGAGCGCCTTGATGCGCTCCTTGTGGGTGACGCCGAAGCGCTGCTCCTCGTCGACCACGAGCAGGCCGAGCCGCTTGAAGTGGACGTCCTTCGAGAGCAGCCGGTGGGTGCCGATCACGACGTCGACGGTGCCGTCGCGCAGGCCGCGCGAGACCTCGTCCTGCTCCTGCCTGGTCTGGAACCGGGACATGGCGCGGACCTCGATCGGGTACGAGGCCATGCGGGCCCTGAAGCTGAGGTAGTGCTGCTGCGCGAGCACCGTGGTCGGGCAGAGCACGGCGACCTGCCGGCCGGCGCTCGCGGCGCGGAACGCGGCGCGGATCGCGACCTCGGTCTTCCCGAACCCGACGTCGCCGCAGACGAGGCGGTCCATCGGGCGGCCGGACTCGAGGTCGGCCGCGACCTCGGTGATCGCGCGGGCCTGGTCGGGCGTCTCGTCGAAGGGGAACGTCGCCTCGAAGGCGCGGTAGTCGTCGTCCGGCGGCGGGATCGGCTCGGCCGTGGCGGCGCGCCGCTCCGCGTACAGGCGCAGGAGCTCGTCGGCCATCTTGCGGACGCTCTTCTCGACCCGCGCCTTCGTCTTGGCGAACGTCTGCCCGCCGAGCCGGTCGAGCTTGGGCGCGCCCTCGCCGCCGCTGAACTTCTGGATCTGGTTGAGGCGGTAGACCGGGAGGTAGAGCTTGTCGCCGCCCGCGTACTCCACCGCGATGAGGTCGACCGTGGTCGAGCCGACCTGCTTGTGCACGAGGCCGAGGTATCGGCCGATGCCGTGCTCGACGTGCACGACGAAATCGCCCACGGCGAGGCTGCGGAGGTCCTCGAGGAAGGCCTGCGACGGCTTGGTCGAGGAGGCGGCGGCGCGGGCGGCGCGGCGGTGGGCGCGCGCGCCGAAGATCTCCTCCTCGGTGACGAGCGCGAGCCCGTCGGCCGGCGCGACGACGCCGCGCGCGAGGGCGCCCGCGACGACGAGGGCGGCGTCGCGCGACGCGGCCGCGCCGTCGCCGTCGAGGAAGGCCGGGTCGAGCGGGCCGAGGTGGGCCTTCACCCGCACGTCGCGGTGGCGGAGCAGGGTGACGAGGCGCTCGACCTGGGTCTGGGCGCGCGCCGCGATGAGCACGCGCAGCCCCGCCTCTTGCCAGGCGACGACGCGGCGCACGAGCGGATCGAGGGCGCCGTGCTTGCCGCGGGAGGCGCGGGCCGCCTTGATGGCGCGCTCCAGGTCCGACTGGTCGCGCGTGGCGAGCGAGGGGGCCCCCCCGGGGACGACCTCGAAGCGCTCCAGCGAGCCGGGGTTGTCCGTCGCGCCCTCGACCCCGGTGCGGTGCAGCGCGAGCGCGGCGCGCGCCCCGAGCCACGAGGCGACGGACGCCTCGTCCTCGTAGAAGGCGTCGACCGGGAAGTGGGGCTCGCGGTCCTTGTGGCTCCGGTCGGCGGCGGCGCGGCCGAGCTCGTCGCGCAGGCTGGCGGTGAGCGAGGCCGGGTCCTCGAGGAGCACGAGCGCGTCGTCGGGCAGGTACGACGTGAAGGCGTCGAGCTCGACGTAGGCGGGCAGGTACCCCTCGGCCCCGAAGAAGGCGCGGCCGCTGGCGACGTCGTCGACGAGGGCGCGCGCCTTCGTCGAGGGGAAGTCGATGGCGTCGCACGCGGCGCGGACCCGCTGGCGGGCGCGCTCGACGTTCTCCGGCGTGAGGATCGCCTCGCGCGCCGGCGGGAGCCAGACCTCCTTCACCTCGGCGATCGTGCGCTGATCATCCGGGTTGAACGTCTTGATGGATGCGACGATGTCGCCGTAAAAATCGATTCGCACGGGAAATTCCGCGGAAGGGGCCCAGACGTCGAGGAGGGCGCCCCGGACCGCGAACGAGCCTGGGTCCTCGACGAGGGGGCTGCGCACGTAGCCGGCAGCGCCGAGGCGGGCGGAGAGCGCGTCGCGATCCATCTCCTGCTCGGCGAGGACGAGCTCCGCGTGCTCGGTGACCTGGTCTCGCGGGACCACCTTGCGGGCGAGCGCGGCGATGGGGGAGACGAGGACCGACCACGGCAGGTCCATGGCGAGGTGGAAGAGCGTGGCGAGGCGGGTCTGGGCGCCGCGGCGGTCCGGGTTGACGTCGGCGTAGGGGCTGGCCTCGTTCGGCAGGTACAGGAGGACGCGGCCGGAGGTGGCCGCGCCGGCGGCCTCGGCGTCGTCGGCGTCACGCTCGCCGAGCAGGAACGAGGCGTCCGCCGCGAGGGCGCGGGCGCTGTCCACGTCGGCGGTGAGGGCGACGATGCGGCGACCCGCGGCGGCCGCGACCAGGCGGCGGAGGACGAGGGCGCCGGCCGAGCCGGCCGCGCCCGTGACGTGGAGCGCGCCAGGCGGCGCCGCGACGAGCGCTGCGGCGAGCTCGCGCGGCGTGACGACGCGGCGGTCGGCGGGGAGGTCGAACGAGGGGAGCGGCTCGAGATCCACCGGCGTGGAGGCGGGCGCGTCGCTGGAGGCGAGCGGGCTCGCGGCGCTGTCGTCGAGATCACCGACGAGCTCGCCCACCGTGGCGGTGAGGGGGGAGCTCGAGGCAGAGAGTGGGTGGTGCTCGGGGGGCATCGGCGCCGCGCGGTGTAGCACGGGCGGCGTGGGCCGACCCAGCGGCCGGGAAGATTGGAAACCGTGTCGAGGTGCGCCTCCGCGCCGGGCGCACCGCGCGCGCTCGCGCCCCGCGCGCGGCCGCTGCGTGCGTCGACGCTGCTGAGAGGACGACCGCAGCACACCGGGCTTTGGGCTGGTCAGACCGTGTGGAGGTGAGCGAAAGGGGAAATCGGCACGTCCTGTGAGCTTCCGGCATCTATCTCTGTTCGGAGGTGCTCATGTGCGCGCGACGCGGGGTCGCCTTGTTGCTCGGCGGAGGGCTGCTCGCAGCCGGCGTGGGTTGCGGCAGCGACGAACCGGCGGCGCTCGGCGCTGGCCGGCTCGCCCTCGCCGGGAGCGACGACCTCGCCGTCCACGCGCCCGATGCGCTCGGCGCCCAGAGCCACGCCGCCATCGCCGCGAACGCCGACGGGAGCCTCCTTGTCGTGACCTACACCGATCCTCGCGGCGCGCTCACCACCCCGATCAGCCTGTCCGGTGTGGCCCGCTCCATCGACGGAGGCAGGACCTTCGCCGAGGTGCTCGGTCCGAACGGCGAGCCCACCCTGCCGTCCGCCGCCGGCGGCCAGGTGCTCGGCGCGCCCCGCATCGCCCACGATCGGAGCCGCGATCGGTTCGTCATCGCCTCGACGTGCGTCCGTCCCGGCGACAGCCTGCAGGGCATCTGCATCCATGCCTCGAACGCCGGCAGCACGGCCGGCGCCTCCTGGTCCGCGCCGGTGGAGGTGACGCCCTCGTTCTCCGCCGGGGAGCGCGCCGAGCAGGCCGCGATCGACCTCCACGCGACGACCGGGCGGCTCGCCGTCACCTGGGTCCAGCGCGGCGCGGCGCCGCCGCGGATCGTGTACAGCCACTCCGACGATCTCGGCCAGACCTGGTCCCCCGGCGAGGTGCTCGCGCAGGCGCAGCCAGGCGGCGACATCGACGGGCCGAGCCCGCGCTTCCTGCCCGGGATGACCGACGGCGAGTCGACCGTCTACGCCGTCTTTCGATCCATCGAGTCGGGGACCTTCCTCCGCAACATCGGCTGCCGCCGATCGACCGACGGGGGCGCCACCTGGGAGCCGCCCGTCCTCCTCGACGCGACCGGCTACCCGCCCGAAGATCAGATCCTCGGCGTCGACCACGCCGGGAGCTCCCCGTCGATCGACGTCGACGAGGCCACGCGGCAGGTCTATGTCGTCTACCAGCGGAGCGGCGACGGGGGGACAGGGGACATCGCCCTTCGCTCCTTCACGGGCCCGTGCGCCTCCGGCAACGCCGTCCTCCTCAACAGCGATCCGGGCCGTGATCGGGCCCAGTTCTTCCCGATCGTGACCGTCGACCGGTCGACCGGCACCGCGCACGTCGTCTACTACGACCAGGATGTCGCGAGCTCGGGCGACCTGACGGAGGTCATGCACACCGCGTCGAGCGACCAGGGCGCGACCTGGAGCCCGCCCGTGCCGATCTCGGACCGCCCCTTTCATGCGGGCCACGGCAACGACGACTCCCGCCCGAACCTCGGCGAGCGCCTCGGCGGCGTGGCGCTCGCCGGCGAGCTCCACAGCGTCTTTGGCATGACGCGCGCCGCGCCTCGGTTCGACGAGGGGCAGCCGGGGTCGGCATCCATGATCGCGCCGAACATCCATGTGGACACCCGCGACGAGCTCGTGCGCGTCCCCCCGCTGCGCGTCGCGGGCACGCGGATCGCGGAGGCGGCCTGCGGCGCCCTCGCCAACGATCGCGTCGATCCAGGCGAGCTCGTCGAGCTCCGCGTCTACCTCGAGAACTACCTCGCGAACCCGATCTCCGGCAGCACGACCCTCTCCGGGATCACGGCGACGCTCGGCGCCGAGACCGCCTCCGCGACCGTCGTGAGGGCGAGCGCGACCTATCCCGACATCGAGCCGCTCCGCACCTTCGCGGGCGACGCTCCTTTCCTCCTCAGCACCGCCCGGGATCTCGTCCCGGGGACACCGATCGAGCTGACGCTCACGGTGAGCTCCGATCAGGGCACGATCGAGCTGCCCGTCCAGATCGAGACGGGCACGCCGGGCGCGGCGGACATCCTCCTCGACGAGGATTTCGGCGACGACGGCGCGCCTGAGCTGCCCTCCGGGTGGGCGTCGGAGCGCGCCGGCGGGCCGGCCTCCGCCGCGCCCTGGGTCGTCGCGCGGACGCTGACGCCCGGCGACAACGCGGCGTTCCATGACGAGTCGCGGACGACGTCGCTCGTCGAGCTGGTGTCGCCCGCCGTGACGATCCCGGAGAGCTCCGGCGAATCTTACGTCACGCTCGACTTCGATCTCACCTACGAGCTGGAGGACGACCCGCTGCGGATCATCCAGGCGTTCGACGGCCTGACCTTGCTCATCGAGGACCTGACGGCGGGCGCCACGCCGCGCAGGGTGCTCGCCGAGGCGTTCGCCGAGCGGATCGAGACCGGCGCGGCCCTCCACTTTCCCAGGCACCTCCCGGCCCGGGACGACCCGGACTACCTGCAGGATCAGTCGGTGTGGTCCGGGAGCTCCGGCGGGAGAGAGCGCGTGTCGATGCGGTTCCCGGGCGCGGGGCTGCGCGGGCGGACCGTCAAGCTCCGCTTCGCCTACACGCAGGATGACAGCCTGGTTTGCACCGACGTCGGGCTGCCCGGGCCGTGCGGCGTCGCGGTGGACAACGTCGTGCTCGCCGCGGTGCCGGTCGTGGCCGCGCCTTGCGGCGCGGATCTGGCCATCGCCCTGACGGACGCGCCCGATCCCGTGTCGCCCGGGGCGCAGCTCACCTACACGATCGAGGTCTCCAACGAGGGACCGGAGGACGCGAGCGACGTCGTCGTCACGACCGCCCTGCCGGCCGGGGCGAGCCTCGTCAGCGCCGCCGGGGCCGACTGGACGTGCTCCGCCTCCGCCGAGGAGATCGTGTGCCGGCGCGCGTCGCTCGCCGCGGGCGCGAGCGCGTCGATCGCGGCCACCGTGGTCGCGCCCGCGCTCGAGCCGCCGGCCGTCGCCGGCGAGATCGAGAGCACGGCGAAGGTCACCGCGGCGGAGCACGATCCGGAGCCGGCGAACAACGAGGGCAAGGCGAGCACGACCGTCTCCGAGCCGGTTCGCCTGATCGGCAACCTGACCGTCATCAGCTCGCGCTACGCCGACGATGCCGTCATCTACACGGCGCTCATCCACAACACGGGCGGACGCACGCAGCCCGACAACCCAGGGTTCGAGCTCGTGACCGTGCTCCCGCCGGAGCTCTTCCTGAACGGGGCGGTCGCAGAGAAGGGGGCGATCTCGGCCAATCCCGTCACCAACACGGTCGGCTGGGACGGCGAGGTGCTGCCCGGAGAGTGGGTGATCCTCACGATAGACTCGACGCTCAGGCGGTTCACCGAGGGGCTCTTCGTATCGACCCAGGGCACCATCTACTTCGACGCGGACTCGGACGGCATCAACGAGTCGAGCGTGCTCACGGACGAGCCCCTGTTCGCCGGCACCGCCGATCCGACCGTGATCCTGGTGCGGCCCGCGATCTGCGGAGACGGCGTGCTCGGGCGAGGCGAGGAGTGCGACGACGGCAACCTGTTCGACGGGGATTGCTGCTCGGCGCTGTGCACCGCCGAGCCGCCGGACGTCCTCTGCCGCGTCCCTATCTCGCCCTGCGATCTGGCCGAGTACTGCGATGGAGCAGGATACTGCCCGCAGGACCTGCTCTTGCCGGACGGCATGCCCTGCGATGATCTCGACGTCTGCAACGGCTTCGAGCGCTGCTTCGAGGGAAACTGCGTGAACGGCCTCCCCCTCGACTGCAATGACGGAGACGCGACGACGACGGACGAGTGCCATCCTCTCCACGGCTGCCGCAACACGCCGGTCAGCGTGGAGAGCACCGCCGCCGGAGGAGGCGGCGCCGGCGGACATGGCAGGGACGGAGCCGGAGGCGTCGACCCAGGCGAGGTCGGGGGCGCGGGCGGCGCCGGAGGAGACAGGGAAGCGGCCGCCGGCGCGGGCGGCGCCGGGGGCGACGGGGGAGCCGCCGCCGGCGCGGGCGGCGCCGGAGACGGGGGAGCCGGCGCAGGTGGCGCGGGCGGGGCAGGCGGAGCCGGCGCAGGTGGCGCGGGCGGGGCTGCAGGCGGAGCCGGCGGAGGTGGCGCGGGCGGGGCCGCAGGCGGAGCCGGCGGAGGTGGCGCGGGCGGGGCCGCAGGCGGAGCCGGCGCAGGCGGGGCTCTCGGCGCAGGCGGAGGTGACACCGTGGCGGGCGCGGGCGGCGCAGGCGGGGAATGCGGCCCGGAGACCAGCGGCGCTGCCAGCGGCGGCTCGGGCGCCGCGGGCGGGGAAGGGGACGCGGGCCGCGCCGGGGGCGCCGCGCAGCACGAGCCGTGCTGCTGCATCCGCTTCAGCTGCGCCCATGCGCCGATGCACGGCGAGGCCGGGCGCTCGCCGGGGGCGGGCCGCGCGCACGCCCTGATCGGCGTCCTCGCCGCGCTCGGCAGCGCGCGGCGCGCCCGGTGTCGCCGCCCTCGGCCCCGTCGCGCGCCACGCGACTCACCGCGACGTGATCACCTGTAGAGGAAGACGCCCTTCAGATCCTCGGTCTGCGAGATGGGCGTGCCGGCCTTCATCGAGGTGGCCCGGAACTGGTAAATCATGCCCGGGATCAGCGCTGGACCGCCGTACTCGACGGAGACGTTCTCGCTCCCCGTCACCCTGGGCACCTCCAGGTCCTCCCACACCTTCGTCCCCAGCGCGTCGAACACGGTCACTTCATAGAGGTCCTCGCTGGAGTCGTCCCGGAAGACGAACGTCGGCGCCCCGCTCACCTCGTCCAGCGTGCTCGCGCCGGGCGACACGACGGCCAGCGCCTCCGTCACCTTGAACGACTCCTGGACGGGCACGTCTCCGCCAGAGACCGTGATGCGCACGATCTCGGTCCCGCCGATCGACGTGTCCGGATCCCGCACGAGCGCGTCGTCCTCGAACGCCGCGAGGACCACGTACTCGCCGTCCGGCACCCCGGCGATCGAGAAATCCCCGGTGACGTCGCCTTGCCTCAGCCCTCGCGGGGCCTCGCCGCGCGCCGTCGCTTCATCGAAGGTGTCGCCGACGACGAGGATGACCGAGGTCGCGCTCCCGCCGGGCGCATTCACGATCTCGACCTTGCCGCTCACCACGGCCGTCGCCTCTCCGATCGCGTGCAGATCGACGCCCTGGGTCTCCTTGTCCGCGCTGACCGTCGCGGACGCGGTGTCGAGCGCGAGGCCGGCGGCATAGCCCCTCACCGTGACCTCGCCCGGCGTGACGTTGAAGATCGTGTAAGACCCGTCGAGATCGGCCGCTCCAGTGGCGCCGCCCGCCACGAGCAGCGTCCCGCCCGGCTGGTCGGCGTGGACCACGCCGGAGATGGAGCCGCGCGCGTCGCCGTCGGCGAGCGGCAGCAGCGCGATCTCGGTCGCCGCCGACGCGAGGGTGGGCGGCTTGCCCGCGGCGGTCGCCAGGTCGATGGGCAGCGCGACCCGCGGCGCCTTCGGGAAGGTCTCGTACGCGAGGGCGTCCGCGCGCAGGGTGAGCTCGGCCTTGACGGGGACGCCGTTCGCGTCGCGCCGGGCCGGCACGACGAGCGCGTACGTCCCGTCCTCTTTCGTGACGGCCACGCGCGAGATCACGGCGTCGTTCGCGTCGCGGGCGAGCACCCGCGCGCCCGCGATCGGCTGGTCGTCGAGCGAGTCGACCACGCGACCCGTCACGGTCACCGGGTCGAAGCACGCCGGCTCGGCGCCCTCCACCTCCTCGCAGACCTGCGGCGCCGCGCACCCCGTCTGCGCGGCCACCGAGCAGCTTTGCGCCTCTTCCTCGTCACCCCCGCCGCAGCCCGCCGCCGCGAAGGCGCAGAGCATCCCAACAGCCATCGAGCGCATCCCCATCGACTGGTCTCCTTTCAACCTGCGTCTCCCCTCGACACGCACAGCCTCCAGCCCTCGGACCGCCAGCGCGCCGCCTCCCCCAGGCGGTCCTAGAGCACCGATCATGTTGAACAAGCGAGAGCTCAACCGCCAAGGACGCCAAGGAGAGAATCAATTCTTGGCGTCCTTGGCGCCTTGGTGGTTCGTGTTTCTGCACTTTTCAGGCGGTTTCAACCCGTTTGTCGCCCTAGCGAAGGTTGGGCTGGCAGCATCCGGTGATGCAGTAGTAGCCCGCGGAACAAGGCTCCTGGCCGGGCAGCCCGCACGGCTGCACCCCGGCCTCGCACTGGCCCCCGTTTTCACCGCCCGTCCCGCCCCCGCCGGTCCCGGTCGCGCCGCCCGCGCCGCCGTCGCCGCTGGCGCCGCCGCCCGCGCCGCTGGCGCTGCCGCCCGCGCCGCCGGTGCCGCTGCCCGCGCCGCCCTCGAAGCAATCGTCGGGCAGCGTGTCCTTTCCGAGGCACAGCTCGCAGCGGCCGCACGTGTTGAGGCAGGCGGCCACGGGCTTGCAGGGCTCGCAGAGGCTCGGATCGTCGGCGACGTCCAGCGTGCAGGAGCCGGTGCCGTCGCCGCGCGCGTCGGAGCCGAGCCAGACATATTTCCCGCCGCCCGCGGGCAGCTCGCAGCAGCCGAAGCAGTCGCAGCCGTTCGGCGTGAGCGGTCCGCAGACGGTATGGCACGTGCTGGACTGCTTTCTGTCGAGATCCGCGCAGCTCTTGTCCTGGGCGCCCGGCGTCGACGCGGCCTCGTTGTATGCGCACATGGCGCCGTTGCTGGACTCGGGGTGATAGCCGGGCGCCACCTCGTTCGGATCGCACTGGTGATTCCAGTGACAGTCGTCGTTGCCGGACCCGGAGTCCTGGTCGAAGTAGCAATCGACGGTGCACGCGGGCCCTGCCTGGCCGGGGATCCCGCCGTAGTAGCTGTCCTCGGTGTTGTCGCACGCGCCGAGGCAGTCAGGATCCTGCGAGTCGATCAGCCCATCGCCGTCGTTGTCCAGGAGATCTCCGCACTCGTACACCTTGCCCTGGCAGGTGACGACGCTCGTCGGGGGCGCGCCGCCGCCGACCCCCGCGGTGCCCGCGCCAGCCCCGGCGCCCCCTGCGCCGCCGCTCGCGCCGCCGCCGCTCGCGTCGCCGCCGCCGCTCGCGTCGCCGCCGCCGCTCGCGCCGCCGCCGCTCGCGCTGCCTCCTCCGCTGTCGCCGGCGCCGGTGCCGTCGGGGGGGGCGGCGCCGTCAACGGTGCTGCTGCTGCAGCCGGCGCCGACAGCAGACCCGAGCAACGTCGTGAGGAACATGAAAGAGAGCGGCAAGGCGATGCGCATGGTGTCTCCAGAGCGGTGGCTCCAGCGCGCCCGCCCCGCAGCGCACGCTGGGGAGCGGGTGTACCGGCGCGGTCCACCCAGGGCAGTCACACCACGGCGATGTCGCGGCTCATGAAAATGTGCGGGTCGGTATCGAGTGTGTGCGTCGTGCTCCGGTCAGGCGTGTCGCGGTGGGGCAACAGCCCACCTCGCGCCCGTCCTGCGCCGCTCGGTGGCGCGGCCATTTGGGGGCTCACCTCCGGGGCTTGCGTTCCGGTGAGCCCCTTTTGTGGCTCGCCTGCACTTCAGCCCCTCCGGTGAGCCCCCAAACGGCCGCACCACCCGCCGCTCGAACCCCGGGCGAGCCGGTCTCCGCCGCGAACGCGGCGGAGTCACCCGGCGCGGCGGCGCCGCCGGCGAGACCCGAGGCCCACGGCCCCGGCGAGGAGCGCCGCGACGCCGACGAGCTCCCCGCCGCCCGCGCCCCGCTGCCCCGCGCCTCGCTGGAGCGAGCAGACCAGCCCGGACGAGACGTCGGGCTCCGGCGTCGCCCCGCCGCCGCTGCTCTCCTGGCAGGCGTCGCCGATCCCGTCGGCGTCGCTGTCCTCCTGCGCGGCGTTGGCCACGAGCGGGCAGTTGTCGTCCTCGTCCGGCACGCCGTCGTCGTCGTCGTCCTCGTCGTCGCCGTCGCAAGCGTCGCCCAGATCGTCGCCGTCGCTGTCTTCCTGGCCGGGGTTCGGAGCGGAGGCGCAGTTGTCGTCCTCGTCCAGCACGCCGTCGTCGTCGTCGTCCTCGTCGCAGGCGTCTCCCTCCGCGTCGCCGTCGGCGTCGGCCTGATCGGCGTTCTCGATCAAGACGCAGTTGTCCGCCGCGTCCGACACGCCGTCGCCGTCCTCGTCGTCGCACGCGTTGCCCACGCCGTCGTCGTCGCTGTCCGTCTGGTCGGGGTTCCGGACCCGCGGGCAATTATCCTCGTCGTCCGGCACGCCGTCGCCGTCGGCGTCGATGTCCGCGCCGTGGTCGCAGGCGTCGCCGCGGCCGTTGTCGTCGCTGTCCGCCTGATCGCGGTTCAGCGCGTGCGGGCAGTTGTCGTCCTCGTCCGGCACGCCGTCGTTGTCGTCGTCGTCGTCGCAGGCGTCGCCGCTCTCGTCGCCGTCCGTATTTTCCTGGAAGATGTTGGGCACGAGGGGGCAGTTGTCCTCCAAGTCGACCAGGCCGTCATCGTCGCTGTCGTCGTCACACGCGTCCCCGAGGCCGTCCCCGTCCGTGTCTCCCTGGTCCGGGTTCTCCTCCATCGGGCAGTTGTCGGCGTCGTTGGTCAGCCCGTCGCCGTCCGCGTCGCTGCCCGGCTCGCACACATCCCCGACGCCGTTCGAGTCCCCGTCCTCCTGGCTGGGATTGGGCACCTCGATGCAGTTGTCGCAGGCGTCCCCGATCTTGTCATTGTCCGTATCCCGCTGGTCCGGGTTCTCAACTGCCGGGCAGTTGTCCTCCGGGTTGCTCCACCCGTCGCCGTCGTCGTCGCCGGCCTCGGCGCTCTCTTCGCAGGCATCCCCGACCCCGTCGCCGTCATCGTCGTCCTGGTCCGGATTGAAGACGTCCTTGCAGTTGTCGGCGTAGCTCGGGATTTCATCCCCGTCGCGGTCGTCGTCGAGCCTTTCGCACGCATCCCCGACGTCGTCCTCGTCCTCGTCCTCCTGGTACGGATTGAAGGCGTACGGGCAGTTATCGATGAGGTCGGGAACCCCATCGTCGTCGCTGTCGGGGAGCTCTCCTTCGCCGTAGGGGAGCTCATCGTCGAACTCGTCGCACGCGTCCCCGATGCCGTCACCGTCGCTGTCCGCCTGATCCGGATTGGGGAAGTATGGGCAGTTGTCGCGGATATCCGCGACACCATCCTCGTCCTCATCCGGCCCCGCCCACGCCGCCGCCGGCAGGATCAGCGCGACGAGGCCCGCCGCGAGCCCCCTGGCCAAGCGTCGTCCGAGCGACCCCGCGCCCCCTCTCTCCGCACGCCTCATCGCGCCTCTCTCCTTCATGGCGACAGCTTCGTCACGAACATGTCCGCGCCCTCGCCGCCGGCGAGCCGCGCCTCCCCGAACTCCACGCTCCCGGTGAACGCCCCGGTGACGAACACCCGACCTTCCGGATCGATCGCGATCCCCGTCGCCCGGTCCGCGCCCGCCCCGCCGAACCGCTGGCTCCACAGGGCGCCGCCGTCCGGATCGAGCTTGGCCACGAAGACATCGTCGCCCCCCGCGCTCTCCAGCGACCCGCCCCCGAGCTGCACGTTCCCGCGGAACCCCCCCGAGAGGAGCACGTTCCCCGCGCCGTCGACGAGGAGCTGTCCCAGCGACGCGCCCTGCTCGCCGAGGCTCCGGCTGAAGCGGTGCTCGCCCTTCCCGGTCAGCTCCGCCACGAACACCGCGTCTCCCTCGCCGGCCGTCCGCGGGCCCCCGCCGAGATCGATCGTCCCGCTGAACTCCCCGCCCACGATCACGTTGCCCGCGCCGTTCACCGCCACGGCCCGCGCCCGCTGCGGCCCCGCGTCGCCGAAGCGCTTGCTCCAGCGGTGCCCGCCGAGCGCGTCGAAGCTCGCCACGAACACGTCGAGATCCCCGGCGCTCCGCAGCGGCTCGCCGCCGAGATCGAGCTCCCCGGCGAAATCCCCGACCACCATCACGTTGCCGAGCCTGTCCATGGCCACCGCGCGGGCCTGCTGATCGAAGCCGTCGCCGAAGCGCCGGGCCCAGAGCAGGCCGCCCGCCGGGTCGAAGCTCGCCACGAACACGTCGCTGCCGCCGGCGCTCTCGAGCCGCTCCGCGCCGACCCGCAGCGCCCCCGAGAAGCGGCCGGCCACGACGATCCGGCCGTCCGCGCTCGCGGCCACGCCCAGCGCCGCCTGCAGGCCGGGGCCCCCGAGCGGCTCCAGCCACAGCGCTCGCCCCTCGGGGTCGAGCCGCGCGACGTAGCCGTCCCGCCCGCCGGTGCTCGTCCGCTGCTCGCCGCCGAGATCCAGCGTCCCCGAGAACTCCCCGGCGACCAGGAGGTCTCCGTTCACGTCGGTCGTCAGCGCGTTCACGATCTGCGGATCGAACGCGCCGAAGCGCTTCAGCCCGAGCGCCGCCCCGTCGTCGGGCGCGAGCCGCGCCCAGAACACGTTCTCCACGCCGACCGGCTCCACGCTCTCGTCGTCGAGCGCCACGCTGCCCGTGAGCCGGCCGAGCAGCGCCGCGGTGCCGTCGCCGGCGACGGCCACGCTCGGCCCGGCGCGCTCCCCGTCGCCCACGAGCGCGCGCGCCCACAGCACCCCGCCGTCCCGCGCGCCGCCGCCGCCGCCGGCTCCGGAGCCCGAGGGCTCCGACAGCCTGAGCTCCGGCGCGCAGCCGAGCGCCGCCCAGCCGAGCGCCGCGCAGCCGAGCGCCGCCCAGCCGAGCGCCGCGCGGCCCAGCGCCGCGCGCGAGCAGAAACCCCGCGTCGCCATCAGAACACCCCTCGCCACAGCACGCCCTGCGCCCCGGGCGCGAGGAGCGGCACGAGCGACGCTCCCCGCTCGCTGCCCGACCGGGGCCGCAGGACGATGCCGCTCACCGCCGCGCCCACGCCCGCGAGCCCCACCGCGCCCAGGGTCACCGACAGGCCCAGGCTGCGGTTCCAGCGCGCCCGGAGCGCGTCCATGCTCTCGAGGTCGTGGGTGCTCCGGTCGCACACGGATCCGGGGCACTCCTCGTCCAGCGTGTCGCGCGCGGCCGCGTGGTCGATCGCGAACCCCACGCTCCCGACGAGCGCCGCGAGCCCCACGCCGCCCGCCGCCCACGCCCACGTCGGCACCGGGGCGCGAGGCGCCGCGGGCGCCCCGGGAGGCGGGGGCTCGGCGCCCCCGGCCAGCTCGGCCTGCGGCCCCGGCACGAGCGTGATGCGCACCTCCACCGGCGCGCGCACCCCCTCGTTCAGCGTGACCTCGCGCCGCTCGGTCGGGAAGCCGGGCGCGCTCACCACCACCTCGTGCCGACCGGGGTTGAGCCTGCGCGGGAGCGCGAGCGCCGGGCCCGGGATCCGCTCGCCGTCCACCCGGGCGTCGACCTCGTCGAGGGGCGCGCCCTCGATGCGCAGGAGGAGCGACGGGATGCGCGCCTCGAGCCGCTGGAGCAGCGCCGCGGCCTCCGCCCGGGCGCGCGTGAACGCCGCGGGCTCGCTCTGCGCGACCGGGAGGTGCACGACCTCGTAGGCCGTCGCCCGCGCCTCCACGAGGCGGCCCAGCGCCTCGTCGGCGCGCGCGAGGTCGAGCCCCGTCGTGGGGACGTGCATGAGGGCGTGGGCCGCACGAAAGTTCGCGCGGGCGCCCTCGACGTCGCCCGCGTCGCGCTTCTTGCGGCCCTCGATGAGCAGGGCGCGCGCGGTGTCGCGGTCGGCCGCCGACGGCTCGGCCCGCGCCGGGAGCGCTCCGGCGACCGAGAGGAGGACCAGGGCCATGCCTGCGGCGCGCGAGGCACGAGGGCGCAGCAAATTCATGAAATCACCAAGCATTCCGGGGAAACACCCCCCGGCTCACCCCGCCATGATCGCACGCGCGTCGCGCGCGGGTCAACCGCGCCCTGCTGCGCGAAGCGCGCGCGATCCGTGGCGATCAGGTGACAGGACGGCTCCGCGGCGCGCTGGACACCGCCGACGCCGGCGCGACGGCCTGCCCCCTCGTCCTCGGCGGCGCCTCCTCGGGCGTGGCGCGGTCGCCGGCGTGCGCCGGGGCCTCGGTCGGCGCGACCTTCGCGAGATCGGCCGTGGCGGGCCCCCGGATGACCCGGCCCGTGGCCTCGTACCGCGCGCCGTGACAGCGGCAATCCCAGCTCCGCTCGGCGGGATTCCAGGACACGAGGCCCCCGAGGTGGGCGCACATCGCCGACATCTCGTGGAGCTGCCCGTGCGGATCGCGGTAGACGGCGAGCTTCTTCAGGCCCCTGCGCACGACGGCGCCCGAGCCCGGCGGGATCCGCGCCACGTCCTCGACATCGCCCTTGCCGAGCCACGAGGCGTACTGGCAAGCCACGTTGGCGTTCTCGCGGACGAGCTCGGCGATCGCCGGCGGCCTGAGGTTGACGCGGGTCGGCGCGTAGAGCGACGTCATCCGGCCCTCGCGGCCCTGCACCAGGTCCGAGATCACGAGCCCGGCGATCGTCCCGTGGGTCATCCCGTTGCCGCAGTCGCCCGTGGCGATCAGGATCCTCGAGCCGTCCTCGATCCGGCCGATGTAGGCGAGCCCGTCGACCGTCTCCATCACCTCGCCCGACCAGCGGTGGAGCACCTCGCCGGCCTGCGTGAACCGCGCCCTCGCCCACGCCTCGAGCCGCGCGTGGCGCCTGTCCGCGTCGCTGGCCTGGCCCGTCTTGTGGTCCTCTCCTCCCACGAGGAGGAGCTCGTCGGGCCCGTCCGCGCCGTCCACGCTGGCCAGGCGGACGTAGTGGAACGGATCGGCCGTGTCCCAGTAGAGGCCCGGCGGCACGGCGCCGCGGGGGATGCGCAGGCCGATGACGTAGGTCCGGTAAGCGGCCTGCTTCATGTGCAGGCCGATCCGCGGGATGAAGGGGGAGTTCGTGGCGAGCACCACCTCGCTGGCCACGACCGCGTGGCCCCGGGCCGTCTTGACGACGACCTTGTCGGGCACCGCGCGCTCCTCGACGTCGATCACGTGCGCCAGCGTGTAGAGATTGCCGCCGTCGCGCTCGATCGCCCGCGAGAGCCCGGCGAGGTAACGGCGGATATGAAACTGGGCCTGATCGGGGAAGCGGACCGCGGGCCCCGTATCGAAGTCGAGCAGGGGCGCCCGATCGACGTAATGCACGGAGCCGAGGCCGGCGCGGTGCGCGGCCTCGATCTCCTCCCGGAGGGCGGTCGTCAGCGTGCCCGGGGCCGCGAAGAGATAGCCGTGGACGCGCTCGAAGTCGCAGTCGATCTCCTCCTCGCGGACGATCCGCTCGATGGTCTCGATCGCGGACGTGTGGCTCCTCGCGGCGGCGCGGAGGTCGGTCACGCCGTGGAGCTTCGCGAGCGACGCCCAGCGCCGGTCGAGCGCGTTCGTGATGTGGGCGGTGGTCAGCCCCGACTCGCCCCCGCCGACGGAGCCGTTGTCGAGGACGACGACGCTCTTCCCGGCCTTCGCCAGGAAATAGGCCGTCGAGAGCCCCGCGATCCCGGCGCCCACCACGCACACGTCGGCCGTGTGGTCCCTGGCGAGGGGCGCCATGGGGGGGAGGACGGTCTGGGTCCAGGCGGTGTTCTTGTCGTACGCTCGCTCGGTCATACACCCTCCGCGGCTCTGCGCCGGGGGCTGCTGCCCGGCGCTCCGGTCATCGATCCATCGTTCGCGTCGCCCGCCTCCGTGGAGGCGTGGTGAAGGAGAAGCTCCTCGCGGAGCGCCGAGCGCGTCACGTGTCGCGCCTCGACAGGGTGAGTGCGAGGCCATCGCCATCGGACGACCGGAGAATGCAGGTCGCGTACCGCGGCGACCCGCGGGCCGGCGCGGCGCGGCGCGTCCGGCCGGAGGGCGCGCGCCGCGCCGGCGAGGGCTGCGGCATTCCGCCACGATGAGGCCAGGATGCACCGAGCGCGGCCGGGCCAATGCGATTCAGCGCGAGGCGTGCTCCTGCCGTCCCGAGGGTAGCAGGATGTCCTCCCGGATCTGGCGAGATCAGCGGCTTGATTCGATCATCGCGCACGCGTAGTGCACCTCAGGGCACAGCGGATGGCGGCGTTCGATGATCCACGATGCGTGTGGCTTCCCCGGCGCCGCCGGACGCCCCGCGGCGCGGGTTCTTCGTCGAGACACGGAGGAAGGATGAAAGAGCACTTCGTATCGAAAGTGGCCCAGATCGCTCTTGTCACGAGCCTGTTGCTGCCCCTCGGCTGCGACGGCTGCGGCTCCGAGCCCGAGGCTGACCCCGAAGCGTCCTCCACCGGCACGGGAGGCGCCGGCGGGGAGGGCGGTGCGGGCGGCGAAGGCGGTGCGGGCGGCGAAGGCGGTGCCGGCGGCGAAGGCGGTGCCGGCGGGGAGGGCGGTGCGGGCGGCGAAGGCGGTGCGGGCGGCGAAGGCGGTGCCGGCGGGGAGGGCGGTGCGGGCGGCGAAGGCGGCGCAGGTGGCGAAGGCGGCGCAGGTGGCGCCGGGGGCGAGGGCGGCGCCGGGGGCGCAGGCGGCAGCGGCGGCGGTGAGCCCCCTGCGCTCCTCGGAGAGGCCCTCTGGGGCCGCGGCGCCGGCGATGAGAGGAACGACCGGGTCGAGGCGATCGCGACCGACCAGGACGAGAACATCGTCCTGGTCGGCGGCTTCGAGACGGCGGTCAACTTCGGTGGCGAGGCCGACGAGCTCGTGAGCGTGGGCCTCCACGACGTGTTCGTGGTCAAGCTGGACGCCGGGGGCAACCATCTCTGGAGCAAGCGTTTCGGCGACAAGCTCCATCAGTACGCGCTGGCGGTGGCCACGGACGCGAGCGGCAACATCGTCGTCGCCGGCGAGTTCGAGGGGACGATCCGCTTCGGCACGGACCCGAGCTCGGAGCTCACGAGCGCCGGCCTGAAGGACGTGTTCGTGGCCAAGCTCGACGCCGAGGGCAACCACCTCTGGAGCAAGCGTTACGGCGACGCGCTCGAGCAGTACGCCACCGCCGTGGCCGTCACCGGCGAGGGCGACATCGTGGTCCTCGGCCTCGCCGACGGCGGCATCAACTTCAGCGAGGATCCCGGGACCGCGATGACGAGCGACGGGGGCTCGAACGTCGTCCTCGCGAGGCTCGACGGAAACGGCAATCATCTCTGGAGCAGGCGCTTCGGATCCGAGTCGAGCTGGCAGCGCTTCCGCGGCCTGGCTGTCACCGACTCGGCGATCTACGCCGCCGGGGCGTTCGGCGGACGCGTCGAGATCGACGGCCACGTCGTGGAGAGCGTCGTCGACCGCGAGATCCCCGGCGCGGGCGACGGCGGGGACGGCGGCGGCGGGGACGGCGGCGACGGCGGGGACGGCGGCGGGGACGGCGGCGGCGCCGGCGAGCCGGTCTACGGCATCGACGCGCTCGTCGCCCGGTTCGATCTGGCGACGGGGGGCCTGGTCTGGGCCCGTACCCTGGGGGCCGCCGGCGAGCAGTACGCGAAGCTCATCGGCCTCGGGATCGACGGCAATCCTGTCGTCCTCGGCAATTACAGGGCTGCGTTCCAGATCGGAGGGGCCGAGATCCCGCACGCCGGGGCGGGCGAATACCACCTCTACCTCGCCCGGCTCGACGCCGAGGCGGGCGAGCCGCTCGCGGCGCGCGGGTTCCCGTCCGAGGGCGACCAGTTCGTCTGGGGCTTCTCCCAGGATCCCTGGGGCAACCACGTGGTGAGCGGCTATTTCACGAGGTCGCTGGCGCTCGGCGGCGCGCCCATCGCGATCGAGGCGCCGTCGACGGCCGACGCGTTCGTCTCCAAGCTGAGCCCGGACTTCTCCGAGGCGCTCTGGACCGATGTCTACCGGGACCAGCTCTACTCGTTCATCTCCGCTCAGGCGGTCACCGCGAGCGGCAACACGGTCGCCGCGGGGCTCTTCTACGGGGAGCGGCTCGACCTCGGCGGCGGCCTCCCGCCCATCGAGCACAGCGCGCCAGCGCGCGACGGCGAGAACGGCGATCTCTTCGTCGTCACCGTCTCGCCCTGATCCCACCCGAGGCGCGGGGCTGCCGCCGGCGCCCCGCGCGCCGCCTCGCGACGGCGGTGCGCGTGACGCGCAGGATCTGCAGGGCAGGAGCGCCGCGGCGATCCCGCGGCGCCTGGTCCCCCCGGGCGAGGGGCGCTGGGCTCTACGGCGTCGAGAGAGCTGAGACAACCTGCCTGGTCCCCCCGGGCGAGGGGCGCTGACCGCAACGCGGATCAGTGGGCCGGGGGGCTGGCCGGGGCGTGCTGCTCGTGGCCGCCGGCGCGCTGGCCCTGCTCGCCCTCGCGCCCGCTCCGGCTCGGCTCGCCGCTCGCGCCGTCGCCCCGAGCCTCGCCGCCCTTGCGGCCGATCTGGGCCATGTGCTCGCGGTTCCGGCTGACGGCCGCGCCGCCCTTGCGGCCGATCTGGGCCATGTGCTCGCGGTTCTGGCTGACGGCCGCGCCGCCCTTCTTGCCCGCCTCGCGGGCCTCCTCGGAGCTGAACTCGTGGGCGGTGCCCTTCTCGTGCGCCGCCTTGCCGCCCATGCTGGCGATCTGGCGCTGCTGCCTCTCGTCCATCGCCGCGAAGCCACGATTGCTGCTCTGATTCTGCTGCTGTGCCATGGTCATTCTCCCTGACTTAGCGCATCGTTCAGCGCGCACACGAGGCCTCGAACGCCGTCGTGCTCTTTCATGCCTCGCTGAACGACGTCGGCGACGAGGGGGGTGTGCAACGCGGGTGCCATGCAGAAAAGGCGTGGATACCGGGCGCGCGCGAGCGGGGCGGACGGAGGTCCACCCGGCGCGGGCCGACAGCTCGCCGCGGGTCGAGGGGCGCCCAGCCGGGGATGCCCACGCCGCGTGGCGCTCGAGCCGTTCAGCTCGACAGCGCCCCTCGCCTGGCGATCCTGCCGCGCGGCAGACTGCCTCATGGCGCCTGCGCCCGCGGACCATCGCGCCTCGCCCCGAGCGCGAGCCGCCACCGACAGGCGCGGTGGAACGGCCGGGATCGGCTGCCGGCAAGCCACGGTCGAGATCACCCGCGACCCGTTGGCGATCTCGCAGGGCAGCGGGCCTTGACGCCCCCGTCGAGCCGCGCGCCGGTCAGCCGCCGGGAGCGCCCGGCCGGCGAGGAGAGCGCGCGTCCGCGACGCAGTGCGGCGGCGCGTACGGCCCGCGCCGCTGCGTCGGCTCGTTCGCACGCGGGCGCCGCCTGCGGGCGTGGGACCGGGCGCGGTCGGGGTGAGCTGCCTCGCCGGGACCGATCGCGCCCGGGGGCGTTCCTGCTGCCGTGCTCGCGGCGGAGCCGAGCGTCGAAAACTCGACGTCCTCGTGGCCCCGGGGTTGCTGAACGGTGTCGCGGAACGGCGTCGCGACGTCGGATCGTTGAAACGTCACGGCGAGGCCACCCCATGGTAAAGAGCCGCCTGACTTCGGCGCCCACGCGCGCCACGCCTTCACTGGAACAATCCACACATGCATGAGAGGCTCACGACAGACTGTGGCAAGGTGGCCGGCCCCCGCGGCCTGCTCGACGTCGGGCGCGACGGCGCGCTCTGGAAGGACGTCTTACGCGGCCTCACGGCGGTCTTCGCGCTTCAGGACGTGATCATCCTCGGATACATCGCGGCGACGACGGTCCTGCTCCTCTGCGCGGGGCCGGCAGAGATGCAGTCCGAGAGCGTGCACCGCAACCTGGCCTGCATCGCCGCCACGGTGCTCGGCTGCGTGTTCGCGCGCCGGGCCACGTTCGTGGCGCCCGTGATCCGGAGGTCCGTCTACCGGCTGGTGCTCGTCGGCATCTTCCTCCAGAACTACCTCTCGCTTCGCCACATCTTGCCGATCGTCCGGAGCGACTCCCTCGACATGGAGCTCCTCCGCGTCGATCTCTTCCTCTTCGGCGTCGAGCCCGCGCTCTGGCTGGAGCGGTTCAACACGCGGCCGATCGTGGAGTGGTTCTCCTTCTTCTACTTCAGCTATTTCTTCATCTGCTTCTTCTCGATGGTGCTGGCCATCTGGGTCGACCGCCCTGGCCGCGCCACGACGCAGTACGCGATCGGCACCGCGCTCGTCTACTGCGTCGGTCAGCTCGGCTACATGGTGGTCCCTGCTTATGGCCCCATCGTCGCGCTGAACGACGCGTATCAGGGGCCGGTCGACGGCGGTTTCTTCTGGGGCTGGGTGATCCGCGTCGTGCAGAGCGGCGGCGCGATGAAGGACGTCTTCCCCTCGCTGCACACGGCGGCGCCGCTCTGGTTCGCCCTGCACACCTTCCAGCGGGCGCGCGCCGACCGGCGCCTCCTCTGGCCGGCCTCGGTGACGGCGTTCTTCTCGGCGAACATCATCGTGTCCACGATGCTCCTCCGCTGGCACTACGCGATCGACGTGGTGGCCGGCGTCGCGCTGGCGGTGGGCGCCGCGTGGGTCACCCCGCGGCTCGCCGCGTGGGAGGAGCGATTCCGCGCCGGCCTGGGCCATTCCCAGCCCTGGATCTTCCGGTGAGCGCGCGCGGGGGTGGTGCGGTCAGCACCGCCTCCAGCGCAGGTTGAGCTGCAGGTCGAACGTCCCGTCGTGTTGCTCCACCGTGATGAGGCCCGAGCTCGACCGGTCTTGCCGGTTGCTCACCTCGACCGTCGCCAGGACGTTGACCGGCAGCGCGCCGCGGCGCGCGCAGGGCGACCAGCGCGCGGTGTCGAACTGGCGGAGGAGCTCGAAGTCCTCCGTCGCGAACCCCGTGAGCTCGACCTCGGCCGAGGACGACGGGGTCCCGGGGAAGTTGTACCGCGCCCCCATCCTGGCGCTCACGCGCGGGCCCAGGATCGCGTTGCCGCGGTAGACCACGCTGGCCGCCGTGAAGCTCCAGCCCTCCGGGTAGCGCAGGTGCACGCTCACGTTGCACCGCGAGCGCCCCTCGGAGGGCGAGGCGCTGGGGCCCGCCTGGGCGTTGAACTCGGTGAAGACGATGATGAACGCCGTGCCTCCCCCGACGATCTGCGCGTCGGCCGTCCCCTGCCGGCACCCCGTTCCGCGGTACATGAGGCGCTCGATACGCACGCCCTCGGGGCGCTCCTGGGCCCTCGCCCTGCCCGCGGGCGCCGCGCAGAACAGGCCCGCCGCGAGCGCCGCCACGGCGCCGTGACACGTCGCCTTCTTCATGGCGTCGATCCCCCCTAGCATCGCTGCCAGCTCAGGTTGAGGATCACCTTGAACGTCCCGTCCGTCTGCTCCACGGTCAGGAGGGCAGTCCGCGACGGGGCCGCCGTGTTGTTCACCCGGCCGTTCGCGGCGATCGTCATGGGCAGGACGCTGCCTCCGCAGGGCGCCCACGCCTGCTGCTCGAGCGCCCTGCGGGTCTCGAAGTCGCCGAGCCGCGGACCGACGAGGTTCAGGTCCTGCAAGACCGAGGGGTGGCCGGGGAAGGAGTACCGGAAGCGCAGGTTCGCCAGCGTGCCGGGGCCGAGGGACACGTTGCCGCGGTACACGACGCTCGCCACCGAGTAGGTCCAGCCAGCGGGGTAGTTCAGAAAGATGGTGAGGGTGCAGGCCTTCGAGGTCTGCGTGAGGGGCACGCCGGGGCCGGCCTGCGCCTGGAACCTCCGGTAGGTCACGAGGAACGCCGTCCTGTCGTCGATGACGTCCACGTCCGCCGTGCCGGCGGGGCACCCGGTGCCGAAATACGTGATCCGGTCGATGGTGACCCTGTCCGGCGCCTGCGCCGCCGCCG
The DNA here is from genome assembly GCF_051369805.1 of Sorangium sp. So ce1036. Lineage (NCBI taxonomy): Bacteria > Pseudomonadati > Myxococcota > Polyangiales > Polyangiaceae > Sorangium > Sorangium sp. So ce1036. Next base: position 6,609,529 of record NZ_JBBMOX010000001.1, on the reverse strand, counting down.
GGCTCGCGGAGGCGAGCGCCGCGACGCCCGCGAGGAGACCGAGAACGCCGATGTGGATCTTCATGTCGCACCCCCATCGATGAACCTGGGGCCGTCGCGGCGCGTGGCAATCACGGACGTGCTCGCCGGACGAGCGCGCGGCTTCACCGCGAGCACCGGCTCCAGGTGAGCTCGTAGACGATGGCGGACGGGCCGCCGGCGCTCATGAGACCGACGCTGCGGGGCTCGAGGAGGTTCGACGCCGCCACCGTGGTGTGGAGGAAGAGCGGTCGGTCGAGGTTGCAGAGCGAATAGACCGCCTCCGGGCCGAAATCGCTGCCGATGCGGTACCGGCCGCGGTGCGGCCCGTGGAGCTCCGCCATGCGCGCGGGCGCCCGCGTGCCGAGGAACCATGTGCGGGTCATGTGTCGTCCGGTCACGCCCGCTTGCAGGTAGGCGACCCCCCGGTACGTCGCGCGCCGGAGGGCGACGCGATGGCCGAGGGGAATGCGCAGGTCGAGCTGCATTTGACAGGTGCGCCCCGCCGCGGTGGAGCCCGGGCCGACGAGCACCGTGAGCAGCCCCGGATCGAGGTCCACGACGAGGGCCTGTCCGTCGGGCGCGAACGCCACGGTCACCGTCTCCGGACCTGGACACGCGGCCCCCCGCGCGATGACCTTCTCGACGGCAAAGCTCCCGGGCGGCGGCGCAACAGGCCCCTCGGCGACCTGCGCGGCCGCTCTCCCCGAGAGCGCGGCCGCCGCCGCGGCGGCCAGGACGAGGGTTCCGCGCGAGCCTGATCGCCTCATGGGCCTCCTCCTCCGCGGGAAACGGTCCCGCACGCGGCCGCCGCGGCCGCGCTCGTCACCGGCCGGAGCAGCGCCGCCACCGCAGGTTGAGCTTCGTCTTGAACTTGCCGTCGGTCTGCTCCGTGGTGACGAGGCCCGTGGAATCCGGGTTCCTGGAGAGGAGCTGCGCGGTGCCTGTCGCGATCAGCGTGGCCCGCCCGGTGCACGGCGCCCAGGAGAACATCCGGAGCGGGTTGTTCAGCTCGAAGTCGGCGAGCATCGGTCCACGCAGCGTGACATCGTCGGAGATCGAGCGCTCGCCCGGGAAATTGTAGCGCGCCCGGAACCTCGCGGAGACGCCCCGCTGGAGGGTCGCATTGCCGCGATAAGCGATGTTCGCGACCGTGAACGTCCAGCCCTTCGGGTATTCGATGTCGAGCAGGAGATTGCAGAATTTCGAGGACTCCGTGAGGGGGATGCCGGGCCCCACCTGCGCCTGGAAGACGTCGTAGGTGACCAGGAAGGCCGTCTTGCCGTCGACGATATCGATCGTCGCCGTGCCGGCGGGGCACGCCGATCCGCGATACTCGACGCGCTGGAGCCGCGTGAACTCCGGCGCCTGCGCGCTCGCCGTGCTCGCGAGGACGACGGTGGAGAGGGCTGCCAGGAAACTCAGGATGCCGACGCGCTCGTTCATGGTATCCACCTTTCCGCGGAGAGGACGTGCCCCGCCCGCGGCTGCGCCCGGAAGGACAGCGCAGGACCGCCGAGCTCATGGTCAGTGGTCCCGTGCGTGTACATGGGACCGGCCGTCCACGCCGCAAGTACCAGGCTCGAGGAGACCGGCCTGTGTGTCTCAGCCATGATGATCTCGCGCTGCGCGGTTGCGGGCAGCTCGAGAGAAAATGGGCGAAGCGGGGCCGCGCTGGACGAGCTCCCGCAGGCTGGTCGTGGGGCGAGGGCAGCCCCGTTCGACGCGGGGACACGTTATAGGTACGGTGTCGCTTTTCCAGGCAGAGGGCGAGCGCGGAAGGAATCTTCTGTCATCGCGAAATTCAGGGCCAGGGGCGCCGGAGGCGACCGGGAGCATCGAGTGTCAACCCGAGACGATCACCGCGGTTCATCCTTGACTTTGGAAATACATTTGCATTTCCTTCTGCCTGGATCCCTCCCCGGAAAGGCTGCTGCAGATGGCGCTTCCTGCGAATGCGAAGAACGAGAGCTCATGTTGCGCGGATCGGCCGCCCGCCGGGCGGTCCCGTTCAATGACGTCTCCGAGGGGGCCGCTCCTTCTCGTCGGGCTCCTCAGCGTCGCGCTCGCGAGCGCCTGCTCGTCGGGCGGCGCCGAGGGGCCGAACGAGACGACCGGTGGTGGGGGCGGCGCCGGGAGTGGCCAGAGCGGCGCTGGCGCCGGGTCGAGCTCGGGGGGAGGCTCCACCGGCGGCGCGGGCGCGGCCAGCGCGAGCGCCGGCTCGGGCGGCGGCGCCTCGGTCGGCCAGGGCGGCATGGGCGCGGGAGGGGCGGACGGGACCGGGAACACGGGCGGAATGGGCTCCGACGAGGAGTACCCCGTGCCGGGCTCCCTGCCGGACGAGGACGGGGCGGCCCTCTGGCTCAGGTATCCAGAGCTCCCGATTCCGGAGCGCCTCGCGGAGTATCAGGCTGCTTTCAAGCGCGTGGTCAAGTCGGGGAGCGGGGCGAGCCTCGACATCGCCGAGGCCGAGCTCGTCAAAGGGCTGAGCGGCTTGACGGGCGGAGCGGTCGAGACCGGCGCGGCCGTCGAGGGCCCGGGCGCGGTGGTGATCGGGACGGCCACCGCCGACCTCATCAAGGACCTGCCGCTCGCGGCTCGCCTCGGGGCCCTGGGCCCCGAGGGTTACCTCGTCGAGGCCGCGGACGTGGGGGGCCAGCCGGCGATCGTCGTGGCGGGCAACACGGAGGTGGGCGTGCTCTATGGCGCCTTCGCGCTCCTCCGGCACGCCCAGACGCACAGCGCGCTCGCGGGGCTGCCGCTCACCAGCTCTCCCAGGATCAAGCACCGCATCCTGAACCACTGGGATAACCTCGATCGCTCCGTGGAGCGCGGCTACGCGGGCCGCTCCATCTGGGACTGGAGCGCGCTGCCGGGCACGCTCTCCCCCCGTTACAAGGACTATGCGAGGGCCAACGCCTCCCTCGGCATCAACGGGACCGTGCTCACGAACGTGAACGCCAACGCGCAGGTCCTGACGCCGTCGTACCTCGTGAAGGTCAAGGCGCTCGCCGACGTCTTCCGCCCTTATGGCATCAAGGTCTACCTCACGGCCCGCTTCAGCGCGCCGCGTGAGATCGGCAATCTGAGCACGGCCGATCCGACCAACGCCAGCGTGAAGCAGTGGTGGACGAACAAGGTCGACGAGATCTACCAGCAGATCCCCGACTTCGGCGGCTTCCTGGTGAAGGCGAACTCCGAGGGGCAGCCCGGGCCGCAGGACTACGGGCGGACCCACGCCGACGGCGCCAACATGCTCGCCGACGCGGTCGCGCCGCACGGGGGCATCGTGATGTGGCGCGCCTTCGTTTACTCGGACGCCAGCCCTCCGGACCGCATCAAGGAGGCCTACGAGGAGTTCAAGCCGCTGGACGGCAAGTTCCGGGACAACGTCCTCGTGCAGGCCAAGAACGGCCCCCTCGATTTCCAGCCCCGGGAGCCGTTCCATCCGCTGTTCGGCGCCATGCCCGAGACGCCCCTGGCCCTCGAGCTCCAGATCACGAAGGAGTACCTCGGCGAGGATACGCACCTCGCCTACCTCGGCCCGCTCTACGAGGAGGTCCTCAAGGCGGACACCTACGCGGACGGGGAGGGCTCGACCGTGGCGCGGGTCATCGACGGCAGCCTCCACGGCCATGAGACCACCGCGATCGCGGGCGTGTCCAACGTCGGCGACGACGTGAACTGGACCGGGTCCCACATGAACCAGGCGAACTGGTACGTGTTCGGACGCATGGCGTGGAATCCAGACTCCTCCGCGGAGACCATCGCCGAAGAGTGGGTCCGTCAGACCTTCTCGAACGACCGCGTGGTCGTCGAGCCGGTCGTTCAGATGATGATGGGCTCCCACCAGGCGCTCGTCGACTACATGACGCCCCTCGGCCTGGTCCACATCATGGGCAGCGACCATCACTACGGGCCGGCCCCGTGGGTGAGCAACCTGAGCCGCGCGGAGTGGAACCCGGTCTACTATCACAAGGCGGACGCGAACGGCATCGGCTTCGACCGCACCTCGTCGGGCAGCAACGCCGTTGCCCAGTACTTCGCGCCGGTGGGACAGGCGTTCGGGAGCCGGGACACGGTCCCCGATGATTTCCTGCTCTTCTTCCACCGCGTCGGCTGGAAAGACGAGCTGAGCTCGGGGCGAACGCTCTGGGAGGAGCTCGTCCACCGTTACAGCCACGGCGTCGACGAGGTGGGGGTCATGCGGGAAGCGTGGAAGTCCGTCGAGGGCCGCATCGACGACAAGCGCTTCGGCGAGGTGGCCGACTTCCTGGAGATCCAGCACTACGAGGCGCGCTGGTGGCGGGACGCGTGCCTCGGGTACTTCGGCCAGGTGTCGAAGCTCCAGGTCCCGAGCGGCTACGCCCCCCTGGCGAGCTCGCTGAGCTTCTACCAGGGGCTCCGCTGCCCGGCCAACGCGGCGAAGCCCCGCTGCTCGCAGGTCTACACGGGGGATCCGTCACCGGCCATCCTCCCCTGAGGGGAGGATCCCGCCCTTGGCGGCATGGCGGTTCGCTTTCCAGGCCGACTTCTCGCAGTAGAGCTACGGCTTGGTCACCTCGAAGGAGGCGATGTGCACCGAGCCGCCCAGGGACTGCGTGGCGTAATTGAAGATGCCAAATCGATAGCCAAGGAAGTATTGCCAGTTCTTGTTCATTCTGAGCGTGTCGCCCAGGCTGGTGAACTGGGTGCCGTCGGTGCTGTAGGAGAAGCGCGCCTGCGCACCGCCGTTGTCCGAGCGGACGTTGGCCTCCACGCGCAGCCAGATCTTGTCGCCGGACACGTTGGCCCCGGCCACCTCGGTGCCCGTGCTCGTCGTCTTCCAGGAGGTGTTCATGTTGACCCCGTTGGTCATCACGACGCGCGTTGCCCCGTTGGCTTTCTTGACCCCGATCCACGCCGACACGTCACGCAGGGCGGCGAGGCCGGCCACGTCGCCGTTCTGCATTTTGCTGAAGTCGAGCTCGATCGTCGCGATCGAGACGGGGCCCTCGATGCGACGCGTCAGCGTGTTTCGAGCGGCGTAGAGATCGTCGGTCACCGTCGCCGTCTGCAGGGTCAGTCCAGCCCCGGAGGACCACTTGGTGTCGTCGGGGTTGTGGTTCCACTCCCACTCGGGGCGCAGGGTCTCTCCCGCGAAGGTGTCCTTGGTTGGACGCGGCTTCACGCGATTCGATCCGCAAGGCAGGTCCGGGAAGGGGTAGGTGCCTCCCCACTGGCCGTTCACCAGGGTGACCGAGGGCCAACCGTCGGCCCACGTCACCGGGGCCATGACCGGGATGCGGCCGGCCGGGTACGAGTCGTTGAACCCGATGTAATACCAGTCTCCGTTCTGCGTCTGGACGATGCCGCCCTGATGCGGGCTCCCCCCGGAGCCCGGAGCGCCGGCGTAGGGCAGCTTGACGGCGAAGGGCCGCAGCTCGTAGGGGCCGAACGGCCCGCTCGTCGATCGCAGCACGTACTCGCCGTTCGCGTATTGCGTGACGAGGATGTAGTAGTTTCCATCGATCTTGTAGAAGCGAGAGCCCTCCAGCGGCCCGGAGAGGTCGCCCGGCGTCTGGAAGACGGCCTGGTTCTTGACCTGGCTGAGGCCGTCCGCGCTCAGCTGGGCCACGCTGATCGTGTTGTTCCCGTAGGCCACGTACATGGTGTCGTCGTCGTCGATCAGCAGCCCCATGTCGTAATAACAGCCGCCCTTGTGCTTCTCCCACGGACCTTCGGGGGACTTGGCGGTGAAGACCCAGCCGCCGCCCACGTTGTGCATGCAGCCCATCCAGTAGAAGGTCTCGTTGCTCTTCCGGTACTGGAGCGTGGACGCCCAGATGCCGTTGACATAGGAGCTGCCCCTGCTCAGGTCGTACGACGCGTCGAAGTCCAGCCGGGGAACGGAGTGTGAGACGTACTCCCAGTGGACCAGATCATAGGAGCGGAGCAAGGGCGCTCCAGGCGAATGGTGGAACGTGGACGCCGTGTAGTAGTAGGCGTCGTCGACGCGAATGACCTCGACATCGGGGAGGTCTTCCCAGATGAGAGGGTTGGAGTAGGTCTCGGGGCAGACGGCAGGGGCGCCGCCGCCCGAGCCACCGTCGCCGCCGCCGCTGCCCGGATCGCCGCCGCCGGACGCGTCCCCTCCGCCGCCCCCGTCGCCTCGACCCCCGCCGGTCTGCCCGGAAGATCCTCCGCTGGGGTCCGTCGCGCCGCCGCTCGTCGCTCGCCCACCGCTCCCGCCCGAGCCGCTGCGGATCGAACCGCCCGCGCCAGAGGCGGTCGTCGTACCCGTGGGGTCGCCGTCGCCCCCCTGCGACTCCCCGCCGCAACTTGCAAGGAGAGCGAGGAGGACGGCCGCGGACGCCGTGCTGCCTGTGCGTAGGGTGCGAGAGCGGGTGTTGGTGGACAGGGAAGGGAAGGGCATGGTGATATCCTGATGAGCGATGTCAGCGAGCGCGCTCGGCGCGCGGCTGACAGAAGAATGAACGGGTCAAGGTGAGCTGCTTCCTGGTCGGAGCGACCTTCTCGAGCGTGCCGCCTTCGTCGTCGCAAGAGCGATCCAGGCACATGCGAGATACAGGTCCAGCAACCAGGATCGAGCGAGCGTGATCCATGCGGAGCACCGGCTGCCGATGCCGCCTGAGCCGCCCTGATCGCTGCTGCTGCTGGACTGGCCACCGGCTGTGGCCGACCTGCCTCCGGCGCTCCCCGCGCTGTCGCCCGGGGTGCCTGGTTCATCTCCTCCTCCGTCGCGCGGCTTCGTCCTGCTCGAAGGTCCCAGGGGGAATTGTGAACGTTCACATGCTGGTGTCAATCAAAATTGACCGGCGCGCGACGCTCCTCGATCCGGCCGGGGGGCGCAGCGGCGGCCGGTCGCGGTGGCCATGGACGCGGTGCTGGCACGGCTGCGGGAAGTTGCCCCTGATCAGAAGAAGAACCGCCATGGCGCCAACGACGCCAAGAAGAGAGGGAAGGGTTGTCCCTCCATTTTCCCCTTCTACTCCCCTGGTTTCCTGGCGCCCTTGGCGTCATGGCGGTTCGCCTCTCGGCCCGACTTCCCGCAGCAGCGCTAGCGCCACCTCGGACCGGAGAGGTTCGCGAGCACCGCGAGCAGCTCCGCCGGCTCGATGGGCTTGGGCACGTGGGTGTTGAACCCCGCCCGCAAGGCCCTCATGCGGTCCTCCGTGCGCGCATAGGCCGTGAGCGCGACCGCCGGGACCCGCCGGCCGCTCGCCGCCGGGAGCGCCCGGATCTTGCGGATCAGCGCGTAGCCGTCCTCGCCCGGGATCGCGATGTCGGACACCAGCACGTCCGGCTGGAGCGCCTCGAACGCGAGCATCGCCTCGGCCGTCGTCTCGACGGACGTCACGTGCGCGCCGCACTGCTCGAGCATCGTGACGAGCAGCTCGCGCGTGTCCTCCTCGTCGTCCACCACGAGGATGTGCATCCCGTCGAGGTCCGCGCGCGCGTCGACCTCGACGGAGGCGCCCGGCGAGACGCGCCTCCGGCGCCCCCTGTCGAGCCGCTGCTCCGCCGCGAGCGGCAGCCGGACCGTGAACGTCGCGCCCCGGCCGGGCCCGTCGCTCGTCGCCTGCGCCGTGCCGCCGTGCAGCTCGACCAGGCTCTTCACGATCGTGAGCCCAAGCCCGAGGCCCCCGTGCGTGCGGGTGGTGCCGCTCTCGGCCTGCCGGAACTGCTCGAAGACATACGGCAAGAACGCCGGATCGATCCCCTGGCCCGTGTCGGCCACGACGATCTCGGCCGACGCGTCGACGCGCTCGAGCCGGATGCGCACGCTCCCCCCCCGCGACGTGAACTTCACGGCGTTGCTGAGGAGATTCCAGATCACCTGTTGCAGCCGGCCCGCGTCGCCGGCGACGGGGCCCACGCCGGGGTCGAGCACGGGCTCCAGCCGGACCCCCTTGGCGTCGGCGGCCGGCCGCACCACCTCGAGCGCGGCCTCGATCACCGAGACGAGCTCGATGCTCTGGACGTCGAGCCGGAGCTTGCCGGCCATGATCCGCGAGATGTCGAGCAGGTCGTCGATGAGCTGCGCCTGCGCCAGCGCGTTGCGCTCCACCGTCTCCAGCGCCTTCTCGCGGCGGTCCTCGGGGAGCTTGCCGGTGCGCAGCATCCGGATCCACCCGAGCACGGCCGTGAGCGGCGTGCGGAGCTCGTGGCTCATCGTGGCCAGAAATTCGTCCTTCAGGTGACTCGCGGTCTCGGCCTCCCGCCGCGCCGCCTGCGCCGCGGCGAGCAGGCCCTGTCGCTCCTCCTCCGCGCGCTTCTGCGCGGTGATGTCGAAGAACGACGACACGACGCCGGCGATCGAGCCGTCCGGGCGGTGGAGCGGCCGCGCGTTGACCGAGAGCCAGAGGACCGCGCCGTCCGGCCGCTCCATCCCGAGCGGGACGCCCGACCGGGGCTCTCCGGTCCGGAGCGCGACCTCCGCGGGGGTCATCTCGAAGCGAAAGGGCGAGCCGTCCTCGTGGATCAGCCGGGCGGACCGATCCAGCGTCGTCGAGCCGACGATCTGCGCCATGGGCAGCCCGAGGATCCGCTCGGCGCTCGCGTTCGCCGTGCGGATGACGCCGCGCGCGTCCTGGAGCGTGATGCCCTCCTCGAGCGCGCTGATGATCACGCGGTACCGCTCCTCGCTGTCCCGGAGCGCCCGCTCCGCCTCGATCGCGTCGGTCTCGTCGCGCGTGATCAGCACGGCGCCCGCGGGCGATCCGTCCGCGTGCCGCAACGGTGACGCCGTCCCGGCGAGCGCGCGGACCGCGCCGTCGGGGCGCGCCACGAGCCAGCGCGCGCTCTCGACCCGCTCGCCCCGGAGCGCGCGGCGGAGCGGGTTCTCGTCGTCCGAGAGCGGGCGGCCGTCCAGCCCGCGCAGCGCGCGGCCCGCCACCAGCGCGTCGATGGCGGCGACCGCGTCCTGCCCGACGACGCCGTGCTGCCGCTGGGCCTCGGGGTTGCAGACGCAGAGCGCCCCGCGCTCGTCCGCCGCCATGATGCCGTCGCCGCTCTGCTCGATGAGCGCGCGCAGGAGATCCCGCTCCACGGCCGCGGCCCGCTCGGCCCGCTCGGCCCGCTCGCGGAGCCGCTTCGAGCGGATGAGGGCGCCGACCCGCGCCGAGAGGGCGGCCGCGGGGCACGGCTTGACCACGTAATCGTCGGCGCCCGCGCTGAGCCCCTCGACGAGGTCCTGCTCCTGGCCGGCCACGGTCAGGATGAGGATCGGGAGCCCGATCGTGGCCGGGCATGACCGCAGGAGTCCGCAGATCTCCGTGCCGGACATGGCTGGCATCATCTGGTCGAGCACGAGCACGTCCGGGAGATCGTGCGCCGTCATGTGCTCGAGCATCATCACGGCGTCCGTGAAGACGTCGACCTCGTACCCGGGCGCGAGCGCGCGCGCCGCCATGTCGGCCTCCAGCGGAGAGTCGTCGACGATCCACACGCGCGCGCGCGCCGTCCCCTCGCCCCGCGCGGGCCCCGCGCTCGCGTCCCGGGCTCCCCGGGCGCCTCGCCCGCCTGCCTGCGGCGAGCGCCGCGTCGGAGCGGTCTCCTCCCGCGCCGCGTCGGTGAACATGAAATCCATCGAGGTGCGCCGGTTCATGGTCCTCCAGGAGCAGCGAGAGCCGCGTGCGCCGCTGTCCCCGGTGCCGTCATTCGGGCGTGCGCCGCCGGGCGAGCAGAGATCGATTGTCTCATCAACAGTCCTTGCCGCGCAGTCTCATCTGAGCGAGGGCGCGCGGAGACGCAAGCCCGTTACAAGAAAAGTCTCGCGCCGCCACGCGCCGCGCAGCCCGTTCGAGCGTCGCGGCGAGGTCGTCTCGACCCCGCCGGCGCTCGCTCCAGCGATGCGCGATATCCAGTGCCGCGGCCGGGCCGAGCGCGCTCTGCTCTACCTGCTCCGGGGCCGTCCTCGGGTCCTGTCCGACGGGAGTTTCCTGATTCTCCCCGAGCACTTCCACGTGTGATTGACACTCCGCGGAGCGCCTGGCTATTTGCTGGTTTCGAGCACCGCTGTGACAGAGATCCTCGTCGTCGATGACAGCCGGGTGATGCGTGAGATGGTCGTGGCGTGCCTGCGGGCCGAGCAGTACACGTTCGCGCACGCGGCGAGTGGGCTCGAGGCGATAGAGACGCTCTCGCTCAGGCCGTTCGATCTCGTGGTGTTGGACCTGAACATGCCCGACATCGGGGGACTCGAGGTCATCGAGTTCATCCGTGGTCAGGACAAGCTGCGGAGCCTGCCGATCCTGGTCGTGACCACCCGGGGTGATGAGGAGTCGAGGGCCCGGGCGCTCGGCGCGGGGGCCTCGCAGTTCATGACGAAGCCGTTCACGCCCGAGGCCATCCAGGCCAGCGTGCGGTCGCTCCTCGGGAACGACGCCCCGAGCCCCGGGTGAGCGGCGTGCTCGACGTCAACGAGTTCGTGGCGGGCTACCTCGTCGAGGTGGAGGAGCACCTCTCCGCGTCGACCGCGAACCTCCTCGCCGCCGAGGCGGCCATCCGCGCCGGGGAGCCGACCCCGAGGGCGATAAGGGAGCTGTTTCGTTCGCTCCACACCATCAAGGGCCTGTCGGCGATGGTCGGCGTGGAGCCGATCGTGGACATCGCTCATGCGATGGAGACCGTGCTCCGGGCGGCGGACCGGGCGGGCGGCGCGCTCTCCGCCGGCTCGATCGATGTGCTGGTCCGCGGGCTCCGGGCCATCGAGGAGCGGACCCGGGCGCTCTCGGCCGGGCAGCCGGTGCCGCCCGCGCCGGCCGCGCTCGTCGACGCGCTGTCCGCGCTCGAGGTCGCCGTCGCGCCGCCCGCGCCCCCGCCGTCGATCGGCGTCGACCCCGAGATCCTCGCGAAGCTCGGGCCGGGCGAGCGGGTGCAGCTCGCGCAGGGCGTGGCGGGCGGGCGGCGCGCGCTGCGGGTCGACTTCATCCCCTCGCCGGCGCGCACGGCCGAGGGGATCAACATCACGAGCGTCCGCGAGCGCGTCGGCAGGATCGCGGAGATCGTCAAGGTCGTCCCGCTCTCGGTGCCGGCCAGCGACAGGGCGCCGGGCGGCATCGCGTTCGCGCTGCTCGTCCTCACGAGCGCGCCGGACGAGGAGCTCGCGAGGGCGGCGGCGGCGGACAGCGTCCGCCCGCTCGCCGTGGCGCCGGAGGTCCCCCTGGCCGTCGCGGCCCTGACCGAGCAGGCGCTGGACGAGCCGGTGGACCGGGAGCCGCAGGTCCGCGGCGTCGTGCGCGTCGACGTGGCGCGCCTCGACGACGCGCTCGACAAGCTGTCGGCGCTGGTCGTCACGCGGTTCCGGCTCGCCCGGGCGGCGGCGGACCTCTCCGCCCGCGGCGTGGACATCCGCGACCTCTCCGAGATCCTGCGCGAGCACGACCGCCAGCTGCGCGATCTGCGCGGCGCGATCATGCGCTCGCGCATGATCTCCGTCACGGAGCTTTTGGAGCGCGTCCCGCTCGTCGTGCGCGGCCTCGGCCGCGCGACCGGCAAGCAGGTGCGGCTCGAGATCGACGCGGGCAAGGCGGAGCTCGACAAGTCCGTCGCGGAGCGCATCTTCCCGGCGATCGTGCACCTGCTCCGCAACGCGGTCGATCACGCGATCGAGGCGCCCGCCGAGCGGCGCCGGCTGGGCAAGCCCGAGGAGGGCGTGGTCAGGGTCACCTGCTTCGAGCGATCGAACAACCAGCTCGAGCTCAGCGTCGGCGACGACGGCCGCGGCGTCGATCGCGATCAGGTGGCGCGGCGGGCGGGCCGCCCCGTGCCCGACAGCGACGCGGCGCTGCTCGAGCTCCTCACCCTGCCCGGGCTGTCGACGCTCGACCAGGCGACGAAGACCAGCGGCCGCGGGCTCGGGATGGACATCGTGCGGCGCGTCGCCGTCGAGCAGCTCGGCGGCGAGCTCTCCGTGAGCACGGCGCGGGGCGCCGGCACCACCTTCACCCTCCGGATCCCGCTCACGCTCACGATCGTCGACGCCTTCTCCTTCCTGTGCGGCGACCAGCCGTTCGTGACGCCCGTCGCGGGCGTCGAGGAGGTGATGGAGATCGATCCGGCCCGGATCGTGCGCGGCCCGGCGCCGAGCCGGCGCGGGGGCGGGACGGACCTGCTCGATCGCCGCGGCGAGCCCGTGCCGCTGTGGAACCTCGGCGCGCTCTTCGAGCTCGGGGCGCCCGCGGCGAGGAGGGCGCTCGTCGTGCGGCGCAACGGCGCGCCGTTCGCGTTCGGCGTGAGCCGCGTGCTCGGGCAGCAGGAGGTCGTGGTGCGGCCGCTCGAGGATCCGCTCGTCAAGGTGCCGGGCATCTCCGGCTCGACGGACCTCGGCGACGGCCGGCCGACGCTCGTCCTCGACCTCGTGGCGCTCAGCGGCAGGCTCTCCGCCGGAGCGGGCGGCGGGCGCGGCGGCGCCATGGTGGTGGCCTCATGAGCGATCTGCACGTGGTGCTGAAGGTGGCCGACACGGAGTACGTCATCTCCGCGGCGGACGTGCTGCACGTGGAGTCGTACTCCGGCGCGACCCGGGTGCCCGGGACGCGGGGCTACGTGGGCGGCCTCATCCAGATCCGGGGCCGCGTCGTGCCGGTCGTGGCGCTGCGCGCGCGCTTCGGGCTGCCGAGCGTCGAGCCCACGCTCGACTCGCGTGTCATCGTCGTGCAGCACGGCGGCCGCACCGTGGGCCTGCTCGTCGACAGCGCGCGGGAGGTCGTCAACATCGCCGCCGACGAGCTCAGGCCGCCCCCCGAGATCATGGCCGAGGAGAGCGCCGGGTTCGTCCGGGCGGTCGCGCAGCTCGGCAAGCGGCTCGTCATGCTCGTCGACGTCGGCAGGGTCATCGGTGAGGAGCAGGATCATGGCAGGTGAGGCAATCGCGGACATCGACGGGGCGCTCGCGCGGGCGGAGCAGGCCGAGCGCTCGTTGCGCCAGGGGATCACGAGCGTGACCGCGATCGAGCAGGCGGCCGCGCGGCTCGCCGCCTCCGGCGCCGAGCAGGCCGCCGCCGGGAAGGAGCAGGGGGCCGCGGCCGGGTCGCTCGCGGGCGGGCTCGAGGAGGCCGGGGCGGCGGCGCAGGCGCTCGCGCGATCGGAGCAGCGGCTGAGCGGCGCCATCGGCGACGCCGCGCAGGGGCTCCAGGCGACCGCGGGCGGGCTCGAGGCGCTCGGCCCCGCGCTGTCGATTGTGAAGGCCGACGCCGACACGCTCGGCGCCTCCGCGGAGACGACCGCGGTGACGCTCGAGGAGATCGCCCGCTCGGTGAAGGGGGTGAGCGCCAACGCCGAGGAGCTCGCGACGTCGAGCGAGGAGCTCCTCGCCTCCGTCAGCCTGACGAGCGGGAACGCCGAGGAGGTGGCGGCCCGCGGCGAGAGCAGCGCCGCGGCGCTCGAGGAGATCGCGGCCACGGTCGAGGAGATGTCGAAGGGCGTCGGGCGCCTGTCGGCCGACGCCCGGGGGGTCGGGCAGCAGATCTCGACCATGGCCGACGCGGCGGCGGGCGTGAGCGGCGGCCTCGGGCGCGTCGCGAAGGACGCCGGGGAGATGGCGAGCGCGGTCGAGGAGACCGCCGCGACCGCCGAGGAGATGGCGCGGTCGATCCGCGGCGTGGCGGAGAGCGCGAGGGCGCTCGACGCGAGCGCCGGGACGACCGCGAGCACGATCACGGAGATCGCGACCTCGGTCGAGCAGGTCGCGGTGACGGCCGAGAAGAACGCGGCGACCATCGAGGCCAACGCGGTCGCCACCGAGGAGCTCGCGCGCACCGCGCAGCAGGTCGCGCAGAGCGCCGAGCAGATCAGCGCGCTCGCGGCCGGCAACGCCGCGGCGTCGTCCCAGGTCGAGGCCGCGACGCGGAGGATCGTCTCCATCGTCGACGGCGCGCGCGTGACCGCGGAGCAGGGCGTCGCGACCGCGCGCCAGGGCGCGGCCACGGTCGGCAGGTCCATCTCCGGCCTCGGGAGCATCCGGCAGGCGATGGTCGACTCCGCGTCGGTCATGAAGGAGATGGGCCGGCGCGCCGAGGAGATCGGCGACATCGTCCAGACGATCAACCTGATCGCCGACCGCACGAACCTCCTGTCGCTCAACGCCAGCATCGAGGCCGCGCGGGCAGGGGAGCACGGCCGGGGCTTCGCCGTCGTCGCCGAGGAGATCCGGAACCTCGCGGACCGGGCCGCCGTGTCGAGCGCCGAGATCGCCAAGATCGTCCGCGCGCTCCAGACGAGCGCCCGCGAGGCGGTGGCCGCCTCGACCGAGGGCGTGAAGGTCGCGGACGAGGGGACCCGGCTCGCGGGCGACGCCGAGCGGGCGCTCGCGTCCATCCTGCAGGGGGTCGAGGAGCTCGGCCGGTCGATCCGCGAGATCGACCGGGCGAACGGGGAGCAGGTGCAGGCGGTGAGCTCCCTGGCCCAGACCGCCGCGCGCATGAGCGACGAGGGCAAGACGATCGCGCGCTCCGCGGCCGAGCAGACCAAGGCGATCCAGGCGCTCGCGCAGGGGAGCGCGCAGATGCGCAACATGGCCCGGCAGACCAGGGAGGCCACGGCCGAGCAGGCGGGCGCGCTGCGCGACGCCGTGCGGGCCAACGCGCAGCTCACCCAGAGCGCCGAGCGGGTGTCGCGGGCGATGGACGAGCAGGCGGTCGCGGCGTCCCAGCTCGCGAAGGTCGCCGCGCAGATGCGCGCGCTGACCAGCCAGACCAACGCCGCGCTGACCGAGCAGACGCGCGCGCTCTCCGGGATCGCGGCGGGCACGCAGGAGGTCGCGGGCGCGGCGCAGCGGATGATCGCGGGCCTCGCGGAGCAGGCGGGCGGGGCGGCCGAGATGGCGCGCGCGATGGACGAGATCCGCAAGCAGACGGCCCAGTCGGCCCGGGGGATCGCCGAGCAGGCGCGGGCCACGAAGCAGATCGAGGCGTCCGCCCAGAAGGTCGCGAGGCTCGCGGCCGCGGTGACCGCCGCGACGGCGGACCAGAGCGCGGCGACGTCGGCGCTCGCGAAGGAGGGGGACGCGGTGCGCCGGATCGCCCGGCAGACGGCGCGGGCGGTCACCGAGCAGGCGGAGGCCGTCACGGCGCTCGCGGCGGGGGCGTCCCGCCAGGTGTCGGCGCTCCAGGCCATCGCGCGGTCGGCCGTCGAGCAGTCGGCCCGGAGCGAGGAGCTCGCGGGCGCGCTGTCCCGGCTGCGCGACCCGCTGCGGGATCTGCTCGCCTCCGCGACCAGGCAGGCGAGGGACGCCGGCGCGGTCGCGGCCGACGCCGGCTACGTGCTGGAGCAGGTCGGCAGGATCCGGCACGTGAGCGCCGAGCAGGTGGACGCGATCGCGGGCGTGGCGGCCGCGATCGCGTCCCTCAAGGCGAACGGCCAGCAGGCGAACGCGCCGCCGGAGACCGCATGATCGCGCGGCGGCCACCGCTCGCCGCCGCGGGGGCGGAGCGGCAGCGCGTCGAGCAGGTCGATCGGCTCGCGGCGTCCGGGCCGCCGGGCGTGCCCGCGCTCGTCGAGATGCTGGCCGACCCGAGCTGGACCGTGCGGCGGAGCGTCGTCGCGTCGCTCGCCGCGCTCGGCGACGCGGCGGTGCAGCCGCTCTGCGCGTGCCTGCGCGCGCGGCGCGACAGCGAGGCGCGCATCGCCGCCGCGATGGACGCGCTCGCCGCGTCCCTCGGGGACGTGGACGCCGCCGTGCTCGCGCTGACGCTCGAGCCTCACCCCGCGGTCGTCGCCGACGCGGCGCAGATCCTCGGCCGCCGCGGCAGCGCGAGCGCGGTCCCCCGGCTCGCGGAGCTCACGTCGCACCCGGACGACAACGTGGCCGTCGCCGCGATCGAGGCGCTCGGGCGCGTCGGCGGCAGGGCCGCGGTGGACTCGCTCGTCGACGCCGTGAAGAGCGGCAACTTCTTCCGTGTCTTCCCGGCCATCGACGTGCTGGGCCGGAGCGGCGATCCGCGCGCGATCGGCCCGCTGTCGGCCCTCCTCGACGACCCGCAGTACCTCCTCGAGGCGGCGCGGGCGCTCGGCCGCACCGGGAGCCGCGCCGCGGTGGCGCCGCTGACGCGCCTCTTCGCGCGGCCGAGCGACGCGGTCGCGCGCGTCGCCGCCGTGGCGCTGGCCGAGCTGCGCGAGCGGTACCGCGAGCGCTACGGGACGGTCGAGCCGATCGACGACGCGCTGCGGGGCGAGTCGCCCGCGCCGGGCGCGGCGCGGCGGCTGATCCACAGCCTCGCGGGGGCGGATCCGGGCGAGCAGGCGATGATCTGCGCGGTGCTCGGCGCGATCGGGGGCGACGACGCGCTCCTGCACCTGACCCACCTGCTCGACGCGGCGCCCGCCGTGGCGAGCGCCGCGGCGGAGGCGCTCTTCCGGCTCTGCCGGAGCGCGGACGCCCGGGTGCTCGCGGCGCTGCGCGAGGGCGACAGCGCCCGGCGGCTCCTCCTGCTGCCGCTCGTGAAGGGCTCCGCGGCCGCGGCCGACGTCGAGCGCTGCCTCGAGGATCCGGACCCCGAGGTCCGCGCCGCGGCGTGCGACGCGCTCGGGCGCATCATGGATCCCGGCTCGGCGCGCGCGCTGTTCCGGCTCCTCGACGACCCGAGCGCCCGCGTGGTCCACGCCGCGATGGGCGCGATCCAGGCGCTGGGCGGCGCCGAGGTCGAGGCGCTCGCGCTCGAGGCCGCGCGCGGGGGGACCCCGGCGGCGCGGCGGGCGGCGCTCCGGATCCTCGCCTACTTCGCGCCGCGCCCGGCGCTACAGGTCTTCATCGACGGGCTCCGCGACGCCGACCTGCGCGCGCGAGAGCGGGCGATCCACGGCCTCGCGTCCTTCTCGGAGCCCGAGGCGCTCGACGCGCTCGTCGCGGTGGCGTCCGACGCGTCGGAGCGGATCCGGGCCGTCGCGATGCGGGCGCTCGGGCAGGCGCAGCGGGAGCCGCGCGTGATCGCGGCGCTGCTCGAGGGGCTCCGCGACGAGGACGCCTGGGTCCGCTACTTCGCCTGCCAGTCGCTCGGAAAGCACGGGTGGGAGCCGGCCGCGGGCGCCGTCGCCGAGCGGCTCCAGGACGAGAGCGGCCAGGTGCGCGTCGCGGCGATCGAGGCGCTGTCGGGGATCAAGGGCGAGCTCGCGACGGCGGCGCTCGAGGAGGCGGCCCGGGACAGCGACACGGACATGCGGCGCTCGGCGCTGATCGGGCTCGGCATCGCCGGGCGGGAGGAGTCGCTGCCGACGCTGCTCGGCGCGCTGTCGTCCGAGGACGTGGCGACCCGGCTGGTGGCGACCTCGGCGATCTCCGGCTTCTCGTCGCCCGAGGTCCTGCCCGCGCTCGTGCGGGCCGCGGGCGACGCCGACGAGAGCGTCCGCGCGGCGGCGACCGGCTTCCTCGCGGCGCGGCCCGGGGACGACGCGACGCGGGCGCTCGTCGCGCTCCTCGTCGCGTCCGAGGCGAAGGGCCCGCTGCTCGGCGCGCTGTCCACGCCCGCGCCGGGGCGGATCGAGGGCATCCTCTCCGCGCTCGCGACGGCGGACGACGAGCTCGCGCCGCTGCTCACCTCGGCGCTCGCGCGGATGCGGCTGCCCGCGGCGAACGCCGCGCTCCTCGAGGCGCTCCGGCTGCCGCGCGCGCCGGCGCGGAAGGCGGCGGCGACCACGCTCGCCGCGGTGCCCACGAAGGAGGCGTTCGCCGCGGTCGAGCTCGCCTCGCGGACCGACCCGGACCCGGAGGTGCGCCGGGTGTCGAGCTCGCTCCTGTCGCAGTGGGCATGATGAGCCGCCTCCCCTTCTCCTCGCAGCTCTTCGCGATCTTCAGCGCGCTCATCGCCGAGAAGGCCGGGATCCACTACGACGCGGGCGAGCGCGAGCTGCTCGGGGACAAGCTCTCGGCGCGCGCCCTCGAGGCCGGCTTCGACTCGCTGCTCGATTACTACTACTACCTCCGGTACGACCCGGAGGGCGCGGCCGAGGTCGACGCGCTGATCGACGCCCTGGTCGTGGGCGAGACGTACTTCTTCCGGGAGCTCCCGCAGCTCGAGGTGACGATCGCGGAGGTCATCGCGCCGCGCGTCGCGGCGGGGCAGCGGCCGCGGATCTGGTCGGCGGCGTGCGCGAGCGGCGAGGAGCCGCTCACGATCGCGATGCTCCTCGCGGAGCGGGGGCTGCTCGACCGGGTGGAGATCGTCGCGAGCGACATCAGCGCGCGGGCGCTCGCGCGGGCCCGCGCCGGCGTGTTCGGGCCGCGCTCGCTGCGCAGCAACGCGCCGCCGCCCGCCTTCGCCGGCCGGTGGCTCTCGGTGACGCCCGATCGCATCGCCGTGAGCGCCGAGCTCCAGCGGGCCATCACGTGGCGGCGGATCAACCTGCTCGACGCCGCCGAGATCGCGTCGCTCGGGCAGTTCGACGTCATCGTCTGCCGCAACGTGCTCATCTATTTCCACGACAACACGGCGCGGTGGGTGATCGGGAACCTCTCGGGGGCGCTCGCCGTGGGCGGCTTCCTCCTGGTGGGCGTCTCCGAGTCGCTCCTCAGGCTCGGCACCGCGCTGGCGTGCGAGGAGCGGGGCGGGGTATTCCTCTACCGGAGGACGGCGTGATGAAGGGCCGACCGAGCCCGGGGGACGGCGTGACGATGGGCCGGCCGATCCGCGTGCTCGTCGTCGACGACTCCGCCTTCGTGCGCAAGGTGCTGCGGCAGGTGCTCACCGCGAGCCGGTCGATCGAGGTCGTCGACGTGGCGGCGGACGGCCTGGACGCGCTGGAGAAGATCGCGCGCCACAGGCCGGACGTCATCACGCTGGATCTCGTGATGCCGAACCTGGACGGCATCGGCGTGCTCGCGTCGCTGCCGCGGGAGGGCGCGCCGCGGGTGGTCGTGGTCAGCAACGCCGAGGCGGACAGCGAGCTCGGCGTGCAGGCGCTCCAGCGCGGCGCGGTCGACATCGTCGAGAAGCCCACCTCGCTCGCGACGGACCGCCTCTACGCGCTCGCGGACGAGCTCGTCTGCAAGGTGACCGCCGCGGCCGTGGCGCGGGTGCAGCCGGAGGCGCCGCGCGCGCGTCCGGCGCCGGTCGTGCCCTTCGCGATCCCCGCGGAGGGCCGGGCGCGCGTGATCGTGGTCGGCGCGTCCACGGGCGGCCCTCAGGCGCTCACGCGGCTGCTCGCGGCGCTGCCCGGCGAGCTCCCGGTCCCCGTCGTCATCGCGCTGCACATCCCCCCTGGTTACACGGAATCGCTGGCTCACCGCCTGGACGAGGCGAGCGCGCTCTCGGTGGTCGAGGCGTCGGACGGCCTCGAGCTGCGGCCTGGGCTCGCGGTCCTCGCGCGCGGCGGGACGCACCTCCTTTTGCAGCGCAGCCGGGAGGGCGCCGCCGTGCGCTTCGGGCAGGCGCCCGAGGCGTCGCTGTACCGGCCGTCGGTGGATCTGCTGTTCCGGAGCGCCGCGGCGGCGTTCGGGGCGGGCGTGCTCGGGGTCGTGCTGACGGGCATGGGGGACGACGGGCTCGAGGGCTCGCGCGCGATCCACGAGGCGGGCGGGGAGATCCTCGTGGAGTCCGAGTCGTCGTGCGTCGTGTACGGCATGCCTCGACGCGTGCTGGAGGCCGGGCTCGCGGCGGCCGAGTCCCCGATCGACGCGATGGGCGCGCTCATCCTCCGGTACCTCATGGGACGGGAGGCTGGTTGAGGCGCGTCCGGACGCGACAGGTCGAGTCGCCCGCGGGGGACCACTTCCTGTTCTGCGATGCGGGCGCGAGGTAGTACGGCCTGTCGAAGTCCATCGGGTCGATCTCGGCCCCGTCCACGAAATCGAGGATGTCGACGGTCTGCGTCGCCTCGACGTTCGCGCGGCGGAGGTCCTCGTCGGAGATCACCACGTACTCGCCGTCCTCGTGAGGGTAGCCCCGGACGATGTCGTCCCAGCTCACGGGCTCGCCCGTCTCGCGGTTCACGCGCTCGTAACGGATCGGCGTCATGCTCCGCCGGTCGAGCTGCGTGAAGTGGAGCTCGTCCGGCGCTTCCGCCGGGTAGAGGGCGACCGGGATCTGAACGAGCCCGAAGCTGATGCTGCCTTTCCAGATGCTGCGCGGCATGCGCTCTCCTCACGCAAGCGGCCCACTCGAGGGCTGCGAACGCGCAGCCATGCAAGCTGGCGGCCGGGCGCCTGCGCCGCCCGGCGCGGCCCCTCGCCCTCGTCCTGGCCGCACTCGAGCCCTCGGGGCCGGACGCCCGAGGTCGCCATTCGCCACGGCGGCCGGGCGGGTGGCGATCGCTGCCCCGCGCTCCCAGCGCGGTTGTATAACGACCGCGCGATATGTCTCGTCGAAGCCACGACCTCCACGGATCCGCGCCGGACAGCAGCCGGACCGCGCTGCTCCTCATCGACGTCATCAACGACCTGGATTTCCCGGCGGGCGATCGGCTCCTCGCCCACGCGCTGCCGATGGCGCACCGCATCCGGGCGCTGAAGCGGCGGTGCCGCGACGCCGGCATCCCCGCCGTCTACGTGAACGACAACTTCGGTCGATGGCAATCGAACTTCCAGCGGCAGATCGAGCACTGTCTGAGGGATGGATGCCGCGGCCGGGACATCGCGGCGCTGCTCCAGCCCGAGGACGACGACTACTTCGTGCTCAAGCCCAAGCACTCGGGCTTCTACGGCACCACGCTGGAGATCCTGCTCGAGGCCCTCGGCGCGCAGACGCTCGTGCTCACCGGCATGGCGGGGAACCTCTGTGTGCTGTTCACGGCCAACGACGCGTACATGCGCGATTACCGGCTGATCGTCCCGTCGGACTGCATCGCCTCGGAGGACGAGGAGGACAACCGGTATGCGCTCCGCCAGATGGAGCGCTTCCTCAAGGCCGACATCTCGCCTGCCCATGGAATCGACGTCGAGCGACTGCCCGCCTGACGCGCCGGTGGGGGGGACCGGGCGCCGGCGGGCAGCCGCTCTCCGTCACGCGTGACGCTCACCCGTCACGCCCGCGCGTCGCGTTCAGGCGACCGCCCTGTCCTTCGACGAGATGCCCTCCTCGGTGACGACGGCGACGTCGGTCGCGCCGCAGCGCTCGAAGATCTGTTTGGCCAGGCTGCGCTCGTTGCTGTTCTCCACGTGGACGGAGAGGAGGATGTTGCCCCCCTTGATCTTCCCCTCGTACTGCTTGGCCTCGACCTCGGGGATGCCGAGCCCGATCAGGGCGCCGGTGATCCCGCCGAGCGCCGCGCCTGCGGCGGCGCCGCTCAGCGCGGCCATGATGGGCCCCGCCGCGATGAACGGCCCGAGCCCGGGGATGGCGAGCGCGCCGATGCCCGCGAGCAGGCCGAGGGTCCCGCCGAGCGCGCCGCCCGCGCCCGCGCCCGCCGTCGCGCCCTCGGGCGCCTTGGTGTTCTTCTCGTGCGCGAAGTCCCGCGTGCCGTGCTTGTCGGGGAAGAGCGCCGAGATGTCGCTGGTCAAGAAGCCGGCGCGCTGCAGCTCGCCGACGACGATGTCTGCCTGAGAGAGGCTGCTCACGAGCCCCAGGACTGCCTTCTTGGTCGCCATGAGTTCTTCCTTTCGGACTGATCAGTCCACGTCGACTTCGAGCTGGTTGTCGACCTCTTTCACGCCAGGGATCTTCTGTGCGATCGCGGCGATCTCGGCCTTCTCCTTGTCGCTCTTCACCGGGCCGCGCAGCGTGACCACCTGCCCCTGGGTGATGATCTTGACGTTCTTTGCGTTCATCGACAGCGCGTCGCTGTCCATCACCGCCTGACGGATCTTCTGGGTGATCGTGCGGTCGGCCTCGCTCTCGCCCTGATCCCCGGGGGTGAGCGCGGTCGGGTCGCGATCGCGATCGTTCTTCTCCGTGTTGTCGGCGGCGGCCGGCGTGGGGTTGTTCGCCCGCTGGGCGATCTCCCCGGGCACCGTCGCCGGGCTCTCTCGCGCCGCCCCGGTGTCGTCGCTGCCCGGGCGGGGCGTGCCCTCCGCCCTGTCGCAGCCAACCGCGGCAGCGAGCGAGAGAGACATCATGAGCAAGAGTTTCGTGTTCATGCCGGGGCGCCTTCGCAAGCCGCGGGCCATGTCGCGCGGAGGGCGCCTGTCGGGTCCATTGCTGTGGTCGGGGCGGATCGGTATCCCGCGTTGCGTCGTGGGATGAGATGTCTTTTCAGCGATTCCGCGCCGCGGCGCAAAAGGCCTGCGCGCGCGCGAGCGCGGCGCAATGCGCGTGAGCGGGCCCATCCGCTCGTGGCATGCCGGACCGCCCCACGTGAGGCGAAGTGCCCCGTGCCGGCGCCGCGATGAGGCGGATGAGGCTGGAGAGGCGCGTATTCCGGGGATCAGCGAGGGCGCTCGATGCCGAGGCGGCGGAGCTTGCGATAGAAGGTCGCTCGGGACATTCCGGCCTCGCGCGCGGCCTGCACCGCGTTCCAGCCGGTCCGGTCGAGCGCGTCGAGCAGCGCGGCCCGCTCGTCGGCGTGAGGCCTCGGCGCGCCGCGGCCGCCGCCCTCGCGGGGGCGGGGGAGATCCACGTCGTCGGGGCCGATCTTGCGGCCATCGCAGAGCACGACCGCCTTCGTGATCACGTTCTCCAGCTCGCGCACGTTGCCGGGCCAGCGGTGCTGGCCGAGGCGCCGCAGCGCCTCGCGGGAGAGCTCGGGCGCCGGACGGCCGAGCTGCTCGGCGGCGCGGCGCACGAAGTGGAGCGCGAGCTCCGGCAGGTCCTCCAGCCGGTCGCGCAGCGGCGGCAGGCGGATCTGGACCACGGCGACGCGGTAATAGAGGTCCTCGCGGAAGCGCCCGCGGGCGGCCTCGACGAGCAGGTCGCGGTTCGTGGCGCAGACGAGGCGGAAGTCCACGCGCACCGCCTCGGCGCTGCCGACCGGGCGGACCTCGCGCTCCTGGAGCACCCGGAGCAGCTTCGCCTGCACCTCGAGCGGCATCTCGCCGAGCTCGTCGAGGAAGAGCGTGCCGCCGCGGGCCGCGACCACGAGGCCGGTGCGGTCCCGGTCGGCGCCCGTGAAGGCGCCGCGCACGTGGCCGAAGAGCTCCGACTCGAGCAGCGCGGCGGGCAGCGCGGCGCAGTTGATCCCCATGAACGGGCCGGCCTTGCGCGGGCCGGCGAAGTGGATGGCGCGCGCGACGAGCTCCTTGCCGGTGCCGCTCTCGCCCGTGACGAGCACGCTGACCGGCGTGTCGACCACGCGGTCGAGCGTCGCGAACACCCCGCGGATCGCGGCGCCGCGCCCCACGATGGCGCCGTAGTCGTAGCGGTGCTCGAGCGCCTGCTGGCGGACCAGCACCTCCTCCTGCAGGCGGCCGATCTCGGCGGCCTGGCCGCGCAGGAGCTCCTCGACGCGGCGCCGCTCGGCCTCGAGCTCGGCGGTGCGGCGGCGCAGGTCCGAGACGAGGCGCGCGTTGCGCACGGCGAGCGCGACCTGGTCGGCGAAGGCGAGGAGCAGGTCGACGTCCTCGGCGGCGAAGCGCGCGCGACGGAAGCGGTTGTCGAGGTAGAGGGCGCCGAGCACGCCGTCCGGCGAGCGGATGGGGACGGCGATCACGGAGCGGAGCCGCATGGCGTGCACCGACGCGTGCTCGCGGAAGCGCGGGTCCTCCTGCGCGTCGACGGTGACCACGGGCTCCTGCGCCTCGATCGCGCGCTCGGCGATGCCGTAGCTGAACTTGAGGTGGCTCCTGCCGACCTTCTCGCGGTCGACGTTGCGCGCGACCGCGACGCGGAGCTCGCCGCCCGGCTGCTCGAGCAGCAGGAACCCGCGCTCGGCCGCCGTGAGATCGATGGCGGCGTCCATGGCCATGGCGAGGATGTCGGCGATCTCGACGGAGGAGTTGAGCTTGCGGAAGACCGCGAGGAGCCGCTCGAGCTTGGCCGCGCGCTCGGGGAGCTGCGGCGCCGGGGCGACGCCGGGCGCGGGCGGCGGGGGCCGCGCCGCGCGGCGGCGGGGGTGCGTCCAGAACGCGTGGGCCAGGGCCTCCGGCAGCGAGCGGGCCATGGCGGCCCAGGCGGAGGTCGCGCGCTCCCGCTGCGCGGCGGCGGCCTCGGCGTCGCCCGCGGCGTCCCCGGCGTCGGCGAGCGCGAGGCGGACGTCGGCGACGAGGTCGGGCTGCGCCGCGCGCTCGGCGAGGGCGAGGGCGCGCTCGAGGCGCTCGCGCGCCGCGGCGAGATCGCCGCCGCGCAGGGCGAGCCGGCCCTCCAGCAGGGCGGTGCGCGCGCCGAGATCGGGCGCCTCCAGGGCGGCGCCGTGCGCGCGCGCCCGGGCGAGGGCGCCGCGCGCGTCGTCGAGCGCGCCCTCCTCGGCCCCCTGGACGGCGCGCGCGAGGTGCGCCCGGCAGAGCTCGAGCTCCTCCTCGACGACCTCGCGCTGCGCGCCCTGCGCCTCGAAGCCGCGCCGCGAGCGCTCGAAGCGGCGCGCGGCCTCCGCGGCGTCGCCAGCGGCGAGCGCGCAGTCGCCCAGGACGGAGATCGCGGCGGCGGCGAAGAACGGCGCGCCCCGGCGCTCGGCCTCGGCCTGGACGCGGGCGGCGATGCGGGCGGCGCGCTCGAAGGCGCCGACGTCGGCCCAGAGCTTGGCCAGGTCGAAGTCGAGGACGAGGGCGAGGTCGGCCTGGCCGAGGGCGGAGGCGAGGCGGGCGCCGCGCTCGTAGGCGGCGAGGGCCTCGCCGAGCTCGCCCGACTGGTGGCAGGCCGTGCCCACGTTGAGGCTGCTGCGCGCGACGAGGTCGCCGAGGCCGTGCTCCTCGGCGGTGGCGAGGGCCTGGCGGTAGCCGGCGAGGGCCGCCTCGACCTCGCCGGCGCGGAAGGCGTCGATGGCCTGGTACGAGAGCGCGCGCACGAGGGCGCGGGGGGCGCGGCGGTCGCGGTGCAGGCCGGCGGCGAGGCCGAGGTGCAGGCCGGCGAGGCGGCGCTCGCCGAGGTAGCTCGCGGCGACGCCGACGTCCTCGTGGAGGCGCGCGAGCACCTCGGGGTCGTCGCACGAGGCGAGCGCCGGCTCGGCGCGGGCGCGCGCCTCGGCGTGGGAGCCGAGGCGCAGGAGCGCGCGGCTCGCGAGGTCGGCGGCGGCGGCGCGCTCGCGCGGCGTGGCGGCCTCGGCGGCGGCTTCCTCGAGGCGGGCGAGGGCCGCGGTGGGGTCGCCGAGCTCGAGGAGGCAGGCGCCGAGGAGGACGAGGGCCTGCCCGCGGCGGGCGCCGAGGTGGGCGGCCTGGGCTTCGTCGAGCAGGCGCTCCAGCACATCGCGGGCCCGGGCGGCGCGGCCGCCCCGGTGGAGGGTGGCGGCGATCTCGAGCCGCGTGTCCGCGGCCGTGAGCGCCTCGAGCAAGGCCTCGGCGGCGGCGACCCACGGCCGGGGGGCCGCGTCGCGCTCGGCGCGGCGATCGAGGAAGAGGCGCTCGGCGGCCGCGGCGTCGCCCGACAGGGCGAGGTGCAGGACCGCGCAGGGGGCCAGCGAGGCGGTGGCGGGGGAGGGGGAGACCTCAACCTGGGAGACCTCAACCTGGGTCGGTCGGACCTCAACCTGGGTCGGTCGGACCTCAACCTGGGTCGGTCGGACCTCAACCTGGGTCGGTCGGACCTCAACCTGGGTCGGTCGGACCTCAACCTGGGTCGGTCGGACCTCAACCTGGGTCGGGTCGGCCTCAACCCGGGTCGGTCCGGCCGCCTCCCCCTGCGCGAGCCTCGCGACGAGGGCGGCGGCCACGCGCGCGTGCGCCCCGCGCACCGCCTCGCTGCCCAGCGCCTCCAGCAGCGCCGCGACCGGCCCCGCCCGCGTCAGCGTCCAGCCGCCCGCGGCGCGCGCGGCCACGCCGCGGGCGGCGAGCTCGGCGAGCTGCGCGACCGGGATCCCGAGCCAGCCGACCTCCTCGTCCGGCACCGCGCCCCCCCGCACCGCCAGCGTGGCCACCGCCTCGCGGAGCGCTCCCCGGAGCCCCCGCAGCCGCAGCGCATACCGCGCGCTCGCCCCTGGCGTCGTCGCGTCGAGCCCCCCCACGTCCCCGCTCTCCGCGAGCCGCCCCGCGGCCACCACCAGGTCGGCGGGCCACCCGCCGCTCGCCCGGAGCACGGCCTCGGTCGTCTCGCCCATGCCGATGTCCTCCATCCAGCGCTGCACCGCCTCGCGCCCGAGCGGCGGCAGCGGCACCTCGCGCGCGCCGCGCCCCGCCTCCGCGGCCACGACGGCGAGCGGCGCCCGCGCCCCCGCCTGCGGCACGCGCTCGGCCGCGATGACGAGCACCGGATCCTCCGGCCCGAGCAGCCGCACCAGCGCCTCGAGCATCTCCCGGTCGGCCCCGCTCACCTCGTCGGCGTCGTCGAGCACGAGCACCAGCGGCTCCGCCCGCGCCCGCGCCAGGCGCTCGTGCGCGCGCAGGGCCCCCAGCGCCCCCGCGGGCAGCGCCTCCTCCCCGGTCGCGCGGCCGAGCATCGAGGCCACCGGCGATCCGGCCCGGGCGAACCCCTCCACGGTCGGCATCCTGAGCTCCGCGCGCCACTTCGCCTCGCGCAGGATGCGGCTCTTCCCGCAGCCCGGCTCCCCGGCGAGCACCAGCAGTCGCGGGCCGCGCTCCCCGCGCTCGAGCGCGTCGAGCGCCTCGGCCACGGCGCCGAGCTCGGCGTCGCGGCCGACCACGTGGGGCGGCTCCGGCGGCGGCGGGGCGAGCGCGCGCGGGCAGGCGCCCACCCAGTCGAGCACCTCGCCCGCGTCGGCCGGCCGGTCGCGCGGCTCGGGCCGGAGCAGCCGCTCGACCAGCGCGCCCACCGCCTCCGGCAGCGGCCCCGCGAGCCGCGGCGCGATCGCGCGGAGCGTGCAGCCGAGCGAGAACAGATCCGCGCGCCCGTCGGCCGGCTCCCCGCGGATCACCTCGGGCGCGAGGTAGCCCTGGGTCCCGGAGACGGCCTCGCCGGGCCTCCCGCCCACCCGCGCCGCGCAGGAGAGATCGATGAGGACCGCGCGCCCCGACGCGCCGACGAGGATGTTGGCCGGCTTCACGTCGCCGTGCCGGATGCGCGCGCGGTGGAGGAACCGCAGCGCGTCGAGCACGTCCACGATCGCGGCCCGCACCGCCTCGAAGCGCCGGCCCGTCACGAACTCGTCGAGCGGCGCACCGAGCACCGCCTCCGACGTGAAATAGAAGCGCGGCTCCCCGGCTTCCCGGAGCATACCGAAATCGTGCACGCGGACGAGGTGCGGGTGAAAAAGGCCCGCCAGCATCCTGAACTCGCCCCGGAACGCCGCCCGCTCCGCGCTGCGCGCCGGACCGAGCAGCTTGAGACAGATCTCCCGCCCGAGCGCCTCGTCGCGCGCGAGCCACGCCGTGGCGAGGCCCCCCCGCCCCAGCGGCCGGATCAACCGGTAACGACGAGCGACCAGTGCGCCTTCCGCGGGGGTCATCGGCACAGTGTCTCATGACTGTGCCAAGTGAGACAGTGAGACAACCAATGAGACATCTTGCCCTTGGATTTCACGATGATTTCGCATGGTTTTCGAGCGGCATCGCGCTTGCTTTGGTGCTGGGCATGACGATGCGGACGGTGGCGAGACACGGAGGCGGGCGGGGCGCGATCGCGGCGCTGCTCGCGGTGCTCGTCGGCGGCTGCGTCGTGAGCCCGCAACCGAGCCCGCCGGTCCACGATCCGGTCCTGAACGGGGGCCTCCTCGGCGGGACCAGCGACTTCACGGTCCTGCAGGAGCAGGTCCTGCTGCAGGGCAAGCCGGGCGCGGTTCAGCCCGCGGAGGGCGTGGTCGTGGTGACGAACCTCGACGCCGCCGATCCGCCGGGGATCGCGGAGGTGAACGGGGACGGCAGCTTCCAGATCACCCTGAGGGGCACGACCGAGCACCTGCTGCGGATCCAGGCGAAGCACGGGGAGCGCCGATCGCCACCCATGGACACGAAGATCGTGGATCTGCCGTTCGATCCCCAGGCCACGAGGCGCGCGCACCTGCCTTGCCTGCAGGTCGAGGCATGGGTCTCGCTTGAGGGGATCGCGGACGCCCGCGACGCGGTCGTCCGCAACGACTGCGCCGAGGAGGTCTCCATCGCGGCGCCGCGCCTGCGCCGCGGCGGCGGACCGTTCAGCGTCAGCCCGTCGGCGCCCTTCGTGGTGCCCGCGGGCGGGTCGATCGCCGTCACCGTGCGCGCGGACGGCGACGGGGACGAGCTCGAGGACGTGCTCTTCCTCGACATCACGGCGCCCGAGGCCGGGCGCCGCGCGCTGACGCTCACGCTCCCCGACTGAACGGTCGAGGGGGCCTCACATCGACGCGCCGCGCCCGCGCGCGGCGCTCCGGAGCCCCTCTCCCGGAGGGGAGGGGCTCGCTCTTGGCTCTTGCCTCGCCGGCGCACGGCGGGGCCGTCTTGGAGGAACATCATGACCATCCAGCATCGCATCAAGAACAGCCGTCTCGGATCCGCCCTCTGGCTTGCGTTCGCCGTGCTCCCGCTCGCCGCGGGCTGTCAGGTGGAGGTGGACGACGGCGGCGCCGGCGACGTCGCGTCCGGCGCGGACGAGGTGAAGGGCGGCGGGTGCTACCCCGGGCCCGGGGAGGAGCGCGCGTGCGGCGGCCTCCTCGGCCTGAAGTGCGAGACCGGCGAGTACTGCGACTACGAGCTCGAGGCCATGTGCGGTGCGTTCGACATGACGGGCGTCTGCAAGCCGATGCCGCGGGGGTGCCCGAAGATCAAGGACCCGGTCTGCGGCTGTGACGGCAACACGTACCCCAACGAGTGCATGGCGAACGCGGCGGGCACCGGCGTGTCGTCGCGCGGCGAGTGCTCGCGTCCCCCGCAGGAGGACAAGGCGTGCGGCGGCCTGCTGGGCCTCGCGTGCGACGAGGGGGAGTTCTGCAACTACGCGCCCGACGCCATGTGCGGCGCGGCCGATCAGACGGGCGTCTGCACGACCGTCCCGACGGCGTGCACGCGGGAGTACAACCCGGTCTGCGGCTGTGACGGCAAGACGTACGGCAACGAGTGCACGGCGAACGCGGCGGGCGTGTCCGTGGCGTCGCGCGGCGAGTGCGCCCCTCAGCCGGGGCAGATCTGCGGCACCCGCGGCGCCGAGCCGTGCGCGGACGGGTTCTTCTGCAGCTTCGCGCCCGAGGCCGAGTGCGGCGCGACCGACGTGCCCGGCACCTGCGCGCCCATCCCCGAGGCGTGCACGGAGCAGTACGAGCCGGTCTGCGGCTGCGACGGCAGGACGTACGGCAACGCGTGCATCGCAAGCTCGGCGGGCGTGTCCGTGGCGTCGCGCGGCGAGTGCAAGGAGGAGCCCCCGGTGGAGCCGGCGCGGCTCTGCGGCGGCATCGCCGGCCTCGACTGCGATCCCGGGTACTTCTGCGACTACAGCCTGGAGGCCATGTGCGGCGCGGCCGACATGACGGGCGCCTGCACGCCCATCCCGGAGGCGTGCACGTTCGAGTACGCCCCGGTCTGCGGCTGCGACGACAAGACGTACGGCAACGCGTGCGCCGCGCACGCGGCGGGCGTGTCCGTGGCGTCACGCGGCGAGTGCCCCGATCGCCGGTGAACGACACCTCGGGAGCCGTCCTGCCGCGCCGCGGGCTCGCGCGGGCTCGACGGCTCCCGCCTCTCCGTCAGGCGCTCTGCCCGCTCCGTCCGTTCCGTGGAGCGCCTGCCCCCCCGTGGAGCGCCTGCCCCCCCTTCATGCCTCCGCAGGTCCCCGACGGGCCAGGCTTGCCGGGGCGCTCACGCGCACGCGCTGGCGGGCGCCCGGCGCAGCGTGAGCAGGTCTGCCGAGGCGGCCTCGCCGATGAGCCGGAGATCGTAGCGCTCCTGCAGCAGCCGCAGCACGTTCGGCGAGACGAAGCCGGGCAGGCGCGGTCCGAGCACGACGCCCTTCACGCCCAGGCTGAGCAGGGTGAGGAGCACGGCCACGGCCTTCTGCTCCAGCCACGAGATCACCAGCGTGAGGGGCAGGTCGTTCACCCCGCAGCCCAGCGCCGCGGCGAGCGCGCTGGCCACGCGGATCGCGCCGTAGGCGTCGTTGCACTGCCCCATGTCGAGCAGCCGCGGCAAGCCGAGGTGGGTGCCGTGGTCGTGGTTGCGGATGCGGAACTTGCCGCAGCCGAGCGTGAGGATGAACGAGTCCGCCGGGGCCTGGGCCGCGTACTCCGTGTAATAGCTGCGCGCCGCCTCGGGGCCGTCGCAGCCGCCGATCAGGAAGAAGCG
Organism: Sorangium sp. So ce1036; assembly: GCF_051369805.1. Classification (NCBI taxonomy): domain Bacteria; kingdom Pseudomonadati; phylum Myxococcota; order Polyangiales; family Polyangiaceae; genus Sorangium; species Sorangium sp. So ce1036. The sequence continues at coordinate 6,579,354 of NZ_JBBMOX010000001.1, read as the reverse complement.
GCTGATCTGCCCGGCCTTCACCGCGCTCACGATGGCGCCCGCGTGCGCGAGGATCGCCTCGTGGTGATATCCGACCTCGGTCTCCCGCACGAAGCGGTCGGGCAGGGGAGGGCACGAGAGGGCCATCCGGATGACCTCCGAGAAGTCGCTGCCCTGGACGCGCCGGCCGCCGGGCACCGCGGTCGGGCCCGCGGTGAAGAGGCGATCCCGGTAGGCCTCCCTCGGGAGGAGCACACAGTTCGAGGTCATCAGGATCGGGCCGGTGAACGCCGGGAACTCGGCCTTCTGGTTCTGCCACGCGGACCCGTAGTGGCCGGCGAGGTTGGGGTGCTGGGCGAGCCTCGGATACGCGTGCGCCGGCAGCATCTCGCCGTGCGTGTACACGTTGACGCCCGTCCCCTCGCACTGCCGGAGCAGCTCGGAGAGGTCCGCGAGATCGTGACCGGAGACGAGGATCCCCGGCCCCGCCACGGTGCCCTCCCGGACCATCGCCGGCTGCGGCTCGCCGAAGCGAAGGCGGTGGCCCTGGTCGAGCATCGCCATCACATCCAGGTTCACGCGGCCGCACTCCAGGCAGAGATCGAGCAGCGCCTCGGGGTCGAAGTTCACGTTCGTCAGCGTGGCGAACAGCGCCTCTTCGAGGAAGGCGCTCACGCGCTCGTCGCGCACGCCGAGCTTGCGCGCATGGTGCGCGTAGGCCGCGACGCCCTTCAGCCCGTAGAGCAGGATCTCCTGCAGCGATTGCACGTCCTCGTCCTTGCCGCAGACGCCGACCGTGGTGCACCCGGTCCCGTGGGATGTTTGCTCGCACTGATTGCAGAACATGGCCATGATCGACCTCGTGGGGTGAGCCCGCGCGGAGGCGCGGTCCGCAGATCTCGGCCGGCGCTCGGTCCTCGGCAAACCGGCCGTCTGCGACCGCGACGCCGCGCGGCGCGCTTCTTCATCGAGAAGGACGACCCGCCGGCTATCAACAAGCGTGCCCTCCGCGTGGGATGGAGCCCCGTGGGCAAACCCGGTGCTTCGACGGTGCGCGCGCCTGCGGGGGCGCAAGCGCGGCGCCGAGACGCAAGCGTTGCGCGTCGGGTAGCCTGGAGGGATGAAGACCCATCCGGCATTCACCCTGGTGATCGCGGTGCTCCTCGCGGCGTGCGACGACCCGCCGAGCGAGAGCGGCGGCGGAGGCGCGGGGGCCGACGTGCCCTCACCGCGCCCGGGCGGCGGCGGCCCCGGCGAGGGCGGCGGCAGGCCGGGCGAGGGCGGCGGCCCCGGCGAGGGCAGCGGGGGCGGCGGCGAGGAGGACCCGGCGCCGCCGCCTGGCACGCTGAGCGCGCGCTACCCCGGCGACGTCGGGATCGGCAGCGATCCCGCGGTGCTCTTCCACGACGACTTCGAGGCAGGGTGGGGGCGCTGGGACGGGCCGAGCGCCGACACGCGCACCCTGCGCATCGAGACCGACCCGGCGACAGCTCACGGCGGACAGCGCTACCTCCGCTCGAGCGTGACGACGGCCGTTCTCGAGGAGGAGACGTACGTCTCGTCGTCGACGTGGGTCACGCACGAGCGCGTCGACGCGATCTACTGGCGCTTCCACGTGCGCTTCCCCGAGCTCGCCCCGAACCCGCACCACTGGGTGCGCATGGCGGCGGGCATCGAGGGCTGGGACAGCAGCGGCCGCGCGAACACGGTGCCGCCCGGAGACGAGGGCTTCTGGTTCGACTTCGACACGAACACCGACGATGTCTTCAACTTCTACGTGTACTGGTACAAGATGCGCTCCGGCCGTTGCAACGACGGGACCGCCACGCCCGGCTGCGCGGGCGATCAGGGCACGACGTACCATTACGGGAACGTCTTCCAGCCGCCGGATCAAGCGCCGTTCCCGCGCGACCGCTGGTTCTGCGTCGAGATGCACGCGCGCGCGAACACGGTCGGCGAGCGCGACGGCGCGCTCGCGTTCTGGATCGACGGCGCGGCGATCGGCGACTACCGCCCCGGCTACCCCGACGGCACCTGGCTCCGCGACAGGTTTCACACCGGAGGGTGCGATTTCAGCGCGTGCACGCCGCCCGCGCCGTTCGAGGGCTTCGACTTCCGCTCGAGCGGAGACGTGCGCTTCAAGAGCCTCATGCTCGACGCCTATTACGAGCGCGACTCCGACGCACGCCGGCGGGCGGAGATGGAGGAGCGCGGCCTCTCCGTCTCCGATACGCGCACCATCCTGTACGACGATGTCATCGTCGCGACCCAGCGCATCGGCTGTCGCCGCTGAGCATCGCCGCGGGCGTCCGGGGGGCGCCTGACGTCGCCCCGGCGATACGCCCGCGTTGACGTGCTGGTACGATTCCGCTCATGCTGACTCCGATGCGCTGTTCCGTGATGCGATCCGTACGAAGTACGGTTTGCCGGGCCGCTGGCGTGCCCGGGAGGGCGCGAGCGTCCTGATGAAGAAGACCCGTGCGAAGCCGGCCAGGGAGCGCGCGGCGCGCGAGCGGGAGGGGCGGGTGGCCGACCCGGCCCGGAGCCTCGCGCTGCTCTGGGGCTCTCACGGGAAGCCCGGGCGGTCGGGGTTGACGGTGCGGGCCATCGTCGAGGCGGCGATCGCGCTCGCCGACGCGAGCGGGCTCGACGCCGTGTCCATGCGGCAGCTCGCGGACGTGCTCCAGGTCGGCACCATGTCGCTCTACACGCACGTCCCCGGAAAGGCCGAGCTGACCGAGCTCATGGTCGACACGGTCTACGGCCACCTCTACGACGACGTGGACGCGCCCTCGCGGCGGCCGGGGGGGTGGCGCGCGTCGCTCGAGTACGTCGCCACGCGCAACTGGGACCTGTACCAGCGGCACCCGTGGCTGCTCGAGATCGTCTCGGCGCGCCCCGTGCTCGGGCCGAACGCCTCGCTCAAGTACGAGGCCGAGCTGCGGCCGCTCGATCGCCTGGGCCTCACCGACATGGAGATGGATTCGGTGCTCACCCTCCTCCTCACGCACGTCGAGGGCGCGGCGAGGGCGCTCTCGAACGCGAGGCGCACGCGGCAGGAGAGCGGCATGTCGGACGTGGAGTGGTGGGTCGCCACCGCCCCGCTGCTCGACAAGGTCATGGATGCGAGGCGGTTCCCCGTCGCGGCGCGGGTCGGGCAGTCGGCGGGCCAGGCCTACCAGGGGGCGTCGAGCCCCGAGCACGCCTTCCGCTTCGGCCTCGAGCGCATCCTCGACGCCATCGCGCTCCTGATCTCGGAGCGGGACGAGCGCCGGGGCGCCGGCCGGGCTTGACGCGCTGGCGCGCGGGTCGCCTCATGGGCGAGCCCGCGCTCGGCGCCCAGCGCGTCGAGCCTCATCCCAGGCCTCGTGCCAGAAGGAGCGTCATGGTCATCCTCCGGAGAGCCGAATCGAGGGACGCGGCGTCGACCTGGTCGGTCCGCACCGCGGCCATCCGGGAGCTGTGCAAGAGCGACTACGGCGCCGCGGCGCTCGCCGCGTGGGCCTCGACGCCCATGCCGGACCGGCATGGGGCCGCCACGGCGTGGGAGAGCTTCCTCGTGGCAGAGCAGGACGGGGAGGTCGCTGGCTTCGGGATCGTGAACCTGGAGACCAGCGAGGTCGAGGCCGTCTTCGTCCACCCCGGCGCCGCTCGCCGGGGCATCGGAAGGCAGCTCCTCGCCGGCCTGGAGGACATCGCCCGGCGCGCGGGGCTCACGTCGCTGCACCTGTCCTCCTCGCTGAACGCGGTCCGGTTCTACGAGGGAGCCGGCTACCAGCGCGTCGAGAGGACGGTCTACCGGCACCCGAGCGGGCTCGAGCTCGCGTGCGTTGCCATGAGAAAGAGCCTCGTCTCTGGCCGGGACGAGCAACGCTGACAGCGCCTCACGACCCCTCGTGAGCTCGCCCCTCCCGCCTCGACGTCACGCCGCCGCCGTCCCGAGCGACGCTGTCGGGCATGGCGGGGGTGGACAGCATGTCCCAGGTGCGGAGAAATGTCGCAGTGCGAGCGGTGTGACGATCCCGGCTCGCGGCACGGGAGGCGCTCCACGGGAGCGGAGCGGGCCGCCGGGAGGAGCGGGGGCTCAGGACGAGCCGCCGGCGTTCCCGACCTTCTTCGTGCCCCAGGCCAGATCCTCGCGCACCCAGCCCTTCTCGCCCTCCACGTCGACGACATGGAGCCAGCGCCCCTTGCGCTCGAGGACCTTGAACACCTCTCCGCGCTCGGCCTGGAACGCGACCTCCGCGGAGGTCGTCGGCTCCGCGCGGACATTGCCCCGCGGGACCTTGATCACGATCGTCTTGATCTTGGCCAGCAGGCGGTCGGCGACCCAGGCCAGATCGCCCTCGAAATCCTTGATCTTGCACCACCCGTCCTCGCGCTCCAGCACCTTGACCGGGTAGTAGCGGGTCGCGGTGAACTCGACAGGCTCGCTCGTGGACGGGCCCGCGCGGAAGTTCGCCACCGGGACGTTGACGCTGAGTATCTCGGCCCGAGCCACGCTCGGGAGCGCGACGACGAAGAGCACTGGCAATATCGGCCGAATGTTCACGACTGCCTCCTCATGTTACTACCGTTCGCTCGCGACCCTACCGGCTCGTCCGATGCTGTCAAGTTCTCGAGCTCGGTGATCGCGCCCCGCGCGGAGCGCAGCGCACCGGCGCGCGCCCGCGCAATCCGGCGCGGCCGAAAGGACGTGCGACATCTTGCCGCAGCGCCGCGCCCGGACGGCGCGAACAAGCATGATCCGTGCTCACCGCCTTCCCAGATCCGGTGTCCGCAATCCAGATCCTGATGCACGGCGGAACTCGCGATCACGCGTCCTGGGACTGGCCGTATCAGCCGGAGGCGTACTCGCATGTGGAGCACGCGACCCGGCGAGGGGTCGCGACCCTCCACGTCGACCGGCTCGGCCACGGGGGAGCGCCGCGCCGCCGGGCCGCGCTCCGCCGCGGCCCGGCGAGGTGACGGCGCCCGTGGGCCCGGGTAAGCTCTCGCCCGTGACGAGCCCCCGGAAGACCTCACCCCTGCGCGTCGCGCTCGCGCTCGCGCTCGCGGCGCTGGCCGCCCCCGCGTGCGTCAGCAAGCCGACCATGCAGCTCGACCACGCCGAGATCACCGGGATCCGCATCGCCTTCCCGCCGAGCCTCGGCATCCTGATGACCGTCGTCGTCAACGTGTACAACCCGAACTCGTACGACGTCGCGGTGCGCGCGGTGCGCGGCCAGGTCGTGCTCGCCGGCCGCTACATGCTGCCCGTCGACTTCCGCGCCGACGGCGACGGCGTGTGGCTCCCCTCCGACCGCACGACCCCGGTCCGCGTCCCGATCCACATGCCCGTCGATCTCGGCTTCCAGCTCGTCCGCGAGTCGTTCTCGTCGCCCGTCATCCCGTACCGCTTCAGCGGCCGGGCGGACGTCACGGCGACGCGCACCTTCCGGCTCGAGGCCGACGATTACTCGGTCGACGACCACGGCGTCGTCGCGCGCCACCAGATCGAGGCCGCCCTCGGCGTCATGCGCTGAGCCGGGGGCCCGCGGGGCCACCGCGCCGGGGGCGGCCCCGCTCACGTCGACGTGGGCTCGGCCACCTCCGGCGGCTCCAGGGGGAGCTCCACGACGAACGTCGCGCCCGCGCCGAGCTGGCTCTCCACGCGGACGGAGCCGCCGTGCGCGGCCACGATCCAGCGCACGATGTAGAGCCCGAGGCCGAGGCCGCCGAAGTTCCGGACCGAGACGGCGCGCTCGAAGCGCTCGAAGATCCTGGCCTGATCCGCCTCCGCGATCCCGATCCCCTGATCGCGGACCACGAGCAGCGCGCGATCGGCCCGCCGGCGCACGCTGACCTGGACGAGGCCGCCGGCGCCGTACTTCATCGCGTTCGACAGCAGGTTGATGACGACCTGCTCCAGGCGCGACGGATCCCAGCGCCCGACCACGGGCTCGTCCAGATCGAGCTGGATCGGACAGCCGGCGTCCGCGAGCTGCTGGCTCATCCGCTCGACGACCTCGCGCGCGAGGGCCGAGAGGTCGACCGGCGCGCGCACGATCGCGAGCCGCCCGGCGTTCAGCCGGGTGACGTCGAGCAGCTCGTCGACCAGGTGTCCGAGCCGCGTGAGCTGGCGATTGAGGACGCGCAGCGTCGACTCGATCCGCTCCGGGGGGAGCTCCGCGCGCTGGTGGCGGCGCAGCAGGCGCTCGACGAGCTGCGCCTGCATCTGCAGCGAGGTCAGCGGGGTCTTGAGCTCGTGGGAGGCGACGACGAGGAACTCGTCCCGCCGCTGGATCGCCTCCTGCGCCTCGGCGAACAGCCGCGCGTTGTCGAGCGCGAGCGCCGCCCGGCTCCCCAGCTCCTCGGCCAGCCACAGCTCGGCGTGGCCGTACCGGCGAAAGGGCAGGGTCGAGAGCAGGGTCATGACCCCGAGGCACCGGTCGCGCGCGAGGAGCGGGACCCTGAGGAACGCGTGGACGCCGAGCGACCTCAGGCGGGGCGCGGCGCGGAGGTCGCCCACCTCGGGCCGGCGCAGCGACGCCGCGGTCAGGGGCTGCAGCGCGTCCTTCAGCGGGTCGATCCGCCCGGCGGGGACCCCGGCCGTGGCCGCGCGCCCCCAGGCGTCGTGCGCGCGCCCCCGGGCGTCGTGATCGACGCACACGTCGATGACGCAGTGGTCGGCCAGGTCGGGCACGGCGAGCTGCGCCACGCTCTCGAGGGTCGTGTGGTAGCCGAGGGCCATCAGCTTGCGGCTCGCCTCGGCCAGGAAGCGCTCGGCCCGCTCGATCCGCTTGCGTTCGGTGATGTCGGTGGCGATGCCGCAGAGCACGCCGGGCATCACCTCCTCGCCGAGCGGGAACTTGACCGACAGGAAGGTGTGCGGCCCGTCCGCCATCTGCACCTCCTCCTCGCACTCCAGGGGCGCCCCCGTATCGAGCACGTGCAGGTCGTTGCGCTGCAAGATCTCGACGCTCGGCGCAGGGAAGAGCTCGGCGTCGGTCCTCCCGACGAGCTCGTGGATCGGCATGGCCATGAGCTTGCCCGCCTGCCGGTTGGCGAGCAGGTACCGGCCCTCGCGGTCCTTCAGGAAGACGGCCGCCGCCGAGTTGTCGACGATCGCCTGCAGGGTCGCCTGGTTGGCCCGGAGGGCCTGCTCGGCCCGCCGCCGCTCGGCGTTCTCCTGCTCGAGCTCGGCGTAGAGCATGGCGTTCTCGAGCGAGATGGCCGACTGCGAGGCGAGCAGCTCGAGCACGCTGAGCCGCCCGGGCGTGAACGCCCCCGCGACGAGCTTGTTCTCCAGGTAGAGCAGGCCGATCAGCCGGGCCTGGCGCACGATCGGGAGGCACAGCACCGACCTCGGCCTCCTCCGCGCCAGGGCCTCGTCCTCCGAGAACGGGTGCCTGGCGGCGGCGTCGTCGAGCAGCACGCGGTCGTGGCTCCGGCGAACGTAGTTGAGGATCGACCGCGGCAGCGCCGCCTCGGCCTCGCCCGCGTCGAGCAGCCGCGCCGCGCCCCCGGACGCGGGGAGCGCCGCCGCGGTCGACAGGCGATCCGCCCGGACCAGCAGCACGACCCCCTCGTCGGCGCCCGCGTGCTCGACCACGATGCGCAGCAGCATCTCGAGCAGGCGCGGGAGCTTGAGCTCGCCGGAGATGCTCTGCGAGGCCTTGACCACCGACAGGACGTCGAACTGCTCGGCCCGCACGGCGAAGGTGACGGTGGGCGCGATCGGCTTGCGCGGGGCCAGGGAGGGGTGGCGCTGGTCGAGCTGCTCCACCTTGCCGTGCGCGCCCCAGCGGAGGTAGGCCGCGCGGGCCCTCTGCAGGTAGGCGCCTTCGGGCGTGGACAGGCCGCGCGCGCGGTAGAACGCCGCGGCGAGCTCGCAGCCGATGGCCTCGTGCTGGACGAAGCCGCTCTCCCGCGCCGACGCGATGGCCTGCTCGTAGAGCCGGATCGCCTCCGCCTCGCGCCCCTCGATCCGGGCGATCTCGGCGGAGACCAGGGCGTGCTTGTGGAGGAAGTTCTCGGGGCAGCTCTCGGCCCACACGCCGAGCTGCCGCGCGCAGTCGAGGAGCCCCCCGGGGAGCTCCTCGAGCGGCGACCTTGCCTCGTGGCGGGCGGCGGCGAGCGCGAGCGCGCGATAGTAGAAGCTCTCGGCGGTCAGCGCGGTCGCGTCGATCTTCCAGTCGTGCTCGACGATCACGCGGGCCGTCGCGGCGCACGCCTCCTCGGGGGAGCCGAGCACGAACAGCGCCTGGGCCTTCAGGCCGTAGTACAGCTTGTCGACCTCGCGCAGGTCCGCCCGGGAGAGCCGCGCCTCGAAGCCCTCCTGGTCCAGCTCGGCGCCGTCCAGCATCGGGAAGCGGGCCGGCCGCCCGCGCAGCGCGTGGACGACGTGCCGGGCGCCGAGGAGGACGGCATGAGGGAACGCATAGCCGGCCTTGCGCACGAAGCCGAGGCGATCTTCGGTCTGGTGGAGGACGTCCTCGAGCGGCTCGCCGGAGAGCAGCGGAAACACCGCCGCCCAGATGCAATTGTAACACGCGTTGTTCAGATCACCGGCCTCCACCGCGGCGTCGAAGCCGAGGCGGGTATAGAGGGAGGTCTCCCTGTAATGGCGCGTCCAGAAGACGACCTGCTGTCCGAACAGCGTGAACACCAGGGACTTGATGGCGAGGTCGTGGCTCCTGTCCGCCAGGTCGTGGCCGACCTTGCCGAACAGGTAAGCCTCCTTGTACCGCCCGAACCGCGGGCCGAGCATCCTCGCGAAGACGACATACGCCTGGGCGGAGCTCTCGTCGTTGCCGTGGCGCAGACTGAGCTTGATCATGCGCATGACGAGCAGATAGTGCAGGTTCTGGTCGACGAAGTAAGACGAGATGACCATGCCCCGGAGGACGCCCATCGCGACCTTGATCTCCGGGTGCGCCATGGGGGGTAGGTCGATCAGATCCTCGATCGACCGGCCGCCCAGGGCCTGCCAGACGCTCTCGGTCTCCGCCTCGAGCTCCTCGTCGGTGACGTGGAGCGGCAGATCGATGTCCCACGCGCGGAGGCACGAGCGCCCGATCTCCACCGCGCGGGCGCACCGCCCGCGGGTGACGTTCAGCGCGACCGCGAGCTCGACGACGGCGGCCCTCTCGAGCCTGGTCCTCGCGCGCTCCAGGAGCTCTTCGAGCAGCCGCTCGGCTTCCTCGGCGCTGCCCGTGATGTACGCCGCGTGCGCGCGCTCGAGGCCCAGGTCGTAGGCCAGCTCGTGCTGCGTCTCCCAGCGATCCTCGGCGAGGAGCGCCATGCCGGCGGCGAAGAAGGCGGCGGCGGACTCGTGGGCCGCCGCCGCCTTGGCCCGCCTGCCGGCGCGGAGGTTCAGCGCGGCGAGCTCGCCCCTCTCCGCGGGAGCGCGGACGAGCGCGGCGCCGCGGTTCAGGTGGCCCACGACGTCGAAGAGCGCCGCCTCGCGCTCCTCCGCGCGCTGCGCCCGGAGGAGCAGCCGGCCGATGCGGAGGTGCACCTCGGCGCGCTGCGCCTCCGGGATGAGCGAGTAGGCGGCTTGCTGCACCCGGTCGTGGATGAACCGGTAGCTGCTGTCCCGGCAGGAGAGCAGCCCCTCCTGCACGGCGTCCTCGAGCGCCTCGCGGAGCTCTCCTGCCGGACGGTTCGCGACCGTGGCGAGGGCGTCGAGGGTCAGGCTGCTGCCGAGGCACGCGGCGAGCATGAGCGCGTCCCGCGTCGGGACCGGGAGCCGCTTCAGCTTTCCCGTGAGCAGCTCGATGACGTTGTCGGTGAAGCCCTTCTCGCGGATCGCGGCGACGTCCCACCGCCACGCCCGCTCCTCCGCGTCGAAGGCGATGAGCCCCTCCTGATGCAGGGTGATCAGGAACTGGATCGCGAAGAAGGGGTTGCCGGCGGTCTTCTCGTACACCAGCCGGGCCAGCGGGCGTGCCCGCTCGACAGGGGCGTGGACCGTCTCCGCGACCAGCGCCTCGACGTGGGCGGCCGAGAGCGGCGCGAGGACGATGTCGGAGACGACCGCGCCGCCCTTCTGCGCCTCGGCCAGCGTGAGCCGGAGCGGGTGCGCCGGGCCGACCGCATTGTCGCGGTAGGCGCCGACCACGAGGAGGTGCACGGCCGGGGCGGTGACGAGGCGCTCGAGGAGCTGGAGGCTCCCGGCGTCGGCCCACTGCAGGTCGTCGAGGAAGAGCACCATGGGGTGCTCCTTCCGGGCGCACCCCGCGACGAAGCGCTGGAGCGTCGCGTGGAACCGGCGCCGGGCCTCGGCGGCCGGGAGCTCGGGCACGGGCGGCTGCGGGCCGACCAGCAGCTCGAGCTCCGGGAGCATGTCGGTGAGCAGCCGGCCATGGGGGCCGAGGGCCCCCCGGAGGCGCTGGCGCCAGCGCTCGAGCTCGTCCTCGCTCGCGCACAGGATCTCCTGCACGAGCCCCCGGAACGCCTGAAGGAAGGGGAGATAGGGGACATCCCTCCTGAGCTCCTCGAACTTGCCCGAGAGGAAGAAGCCCCGCTCCCGCACCACCGGCCTGTGCAGCTCGGCGACGAGCGACGACTTGCCGACGCCCGAGTACCCGGACACGAGCACGAGCTCCGGCCGGCCCTGCGCGAGCGCGCGCTCGAACACGGCGAGCAGCGCCCGGACCTCGCCCTCGCGCCCGTGGAGCCGCTGCGGGACCTGGAACCTGTCGGACAGGTCGCGCTGGCCGAGCGGAAAGGCCTCGATGGCGCCGGTCGCCGCGAGCTGCGCGGCGCACCGGTCGAGGTCGTGCCGGAGGCCGAGCGCGCTCTGATACCGCTCCTCCGCGGCCTTGGCGAGCAGCTTGAGCACGACCGCGGAGAGCGCCGGGGGGATCGAGGGGACGATCGCGTGCGGCGGCGGCGGCCTCTTTGCGATGTGGCAATGCACCCACTCCACCGGATCGCCGGCGTGGAAGGGCAGGGTGCCCGTCAGCATCTCGTACAAGGTGACGCCGAGGGAGTACAGGTCGGTCCGCTCGTCGATCCAGCGGTTCATCCGGCCCGTCTGCTCGGGCGCCATGTACGCCAGCGTCCCCTCGATGAGCCCGTCGTGAGACGGGCCCTGGGGCTCGCGGGGCGAGAGCGAGGCGATCCCGAGATCGGTGATCTTCACCTCGCCGGTCTCGGGGTTACAGAGCAGGTTTTGGGGCTTGATGTCCTTGTGGATGACGCCGTGTCGGTGCAGCTCGGCGAGCGCGTCGGTCAGGCGAACGGCCAGGGGTAAGAAGCGATCGAGCGGCATCGGCCCGGCCTGGAGCCGATCGAGCGAGCGGCCGCCGAAGTCCTCCAGGACCAGCGCCGCCTGGTCGCCGAGCGCCTCGAGCGCATGGGGCTTGACGATGGCCTTCGCAGGGAGCCGCTTGCCAACCTCGTATTCGTGGCGCAACCGGCCGAGGGCGCGCGGGCTCTCGTGGTCACGCCGCAGGACCTTGAGCACCACGGGGAGGCCGTCGTCACGCACCGCCCGGTAGAGCAGCGTGTCGGAGCCCTCATGGAGGACCTCGACGGCGTTATAATGAAAAGTACCGCTTTTGTTGGACCAGTTCCAAATGGCCACCGCGCGGGCCCCGAGGTTGGCAGCTTCCAGGTACGGGCATGCTGCCAGACATGCCGCGCAATGCCACCGCTTTGAGCGGCCTGTGCAGGCGACCGCGCCGCCGAGGTCGACGGCGACGGCCGTGCCGCTCAGTCCAGGCTCAGCGCGTGGAACACGCCCGCCGCGTCGAGGGTCCACATCTGCTCCTCGATCTCCGGGAGCTCCGAGGTGCGGAGATAGATGAGCCGGATGTCCTTGGCCTCGAGCTCGGCGAGGAGCGCGGGGTCGAGGCCCGGCTCCAGGCGCGGCTCGAAGATGAAATCCTCCGAGAAGTTATGGTGCTGAGGCCGGTACGTCTGCGCGTGGTAGGCCCGGAGCACGATCGGGCTGCTCGTCAGCCCCTCGATGCGCGTCTCCACCCACTTGTGCAGGGGCGCCGTGTAGCCGGCCGTGGGGCCCGTGGGGGGCGGCGGCCAGTAGAACGACGTCGCCACGCGGACGCCGGAAGCGGACGAGAGCGAGCGCTCCTGGAGCAGCGCGCCCTCGACGGGGGGGCCCTCCGGCGGACACGCGCCGAGCCGCACCGTCTCCGAGGGCACGGTGATCGGGGTGAGCTCCCAGTCGAGCGCCGGCGCGGGCGTCGCGTACGTGGCGCTGAAGGTCAGGTCGAGGTCGCGGAGCGCGATCAGGGGGCCGAGCGACGGCGGCAAGAGCTCGGGGACGGGCGAGGCGGCGAGCGAGTAGGTGATCTCCTCGGCGCCGGCGCCGTCCGTGAAGGAGTCCGTGACCCTCTCGCCGTCGACCGCGTGCGACGCGGCCGGCCACGCCGCCGGGCTCCCCGTCCGCGTCGCCACCGACGCGCCGGAGACGTGGGCGAGGGTCGCGTCCTCGAAGAGCGTGCTGGCCAGGGCCGCCGGCGTGAGGAAGGCGCTCCTCGGCGTGAGGGTCGCGCGCACCTTGAGCCTGTGGTTCGCGAACACGTCGGCGAACTCGCCCTGGAAGGTGCAGAGCTCCCGCGGCTCGCCGAGCAGGAACGGCGTGAGGCTCGGGGTCGTGTCCGGGAGCGAGACCTCGCGCACCTGCTTCACGACGAGCTCGCCGGGCTTCATCTTCTTGTACTCGTAATCGAGCAGGTACGAGGTCTTGCCCGGGTGCACCTCGCGGAACCGCTGCTCGACCTGGCCGAGCAGGCCGGCGAGCGCGCGATAATCGTCCTCCCACGCCATCACGTGGCCGCCGAGCGGCACGAGCGTCGAGCCGGACACGAGGTTGACATAGGTCTCGCCGCCCAGGCTGCTCACGGTCACGACCTCCGGCAGCGCGCCGCCCTCGGGGTTGGTGACGGAGAGCGCCCCGAGCTGGGTCACGAGCTTGATCTCGTCGGCGTGCGAGACCCCGCGCGAGAGCGTCGCAACGCCGTTCGCCATCTCGTCCTCGTCGGGATAGGAGTGGTGGACGAGGACGCCCATGCCGACGTCGTCCTCGTCCACGCCGTGGAGCAGCCGGGCGAGGAAGGCGTTGTCGTTGTAGAAGCTCGCGTACACCTTGCGGATCGCCCGGAAGACGCCCCGCTCCTCCGGCTCGTCCGCCTCGCAGAGGCTCGGCCCCGCGTCGTCGGCGTCCTGGTCGTCGGCCAGGCAGCCGCTGTAGCTGTCGTAGAGGCCCGCGCCCGTGAAGACGGCGCTGTCCTCCACGTTCGTCGAGCTCCGGAACCGGATCTTCCTCGTGGGCGAGAAGCCCGCGATGGCCGCCTCGATGGCCTGCCGCTGCCCCGCGGTGAAGGCGGTGTCCTTCTTGATCCGGTCCCGGATCGCCGCGAGATCGGACTTGAGCGCCAGCATGTCGGGCGGGTAGCTGTGGGCGCCGAGGCGCGCCGCGATCTCGGCGCGCAGGGTGCTGCCGCCGGCCATGACCTGATCGAGGAACTCGTCCCAGAGGTCGAACGACAGCGCGACCGCGACGTCCGAGCTCTCCGGGATGGAGTCCCGCAGGAGGCCGTAGTTGGCGGCCTTGCCCCCGACGTGGACGATGTCGGCCGGGCCGAGCTCCTCGGTGGAGGCGGAGTAGGCGCCGAGCGGCTCCTTGGGCTGGAGCTCCAGGCTGCCGGGCTGCTTCAGCGCGAGGAGCTGATCCCGGTCCGCCGGGTCGATCGCCCCGTCGATGTCGAACAGCGCGGCGCGGCACTCGACCCCGTACTCCAGCGAGGCGCGCAGCGCGACGTCCTTGCCGTCGAGCGCCGTCGCCCGCGCCGCGGCGGCCTCGTCGCCGAGGTACACGAACGGGATGCCGAACGAGGTGGCGAGGAGCGCGGTGTGCGCGTTCGGCGTCGCGGGAGACAGCGAGATGATGCCCGCCACATAGGGCACCTCCGCGGGGATCGAGTCGGTGAGGAGGATGTCCTCGGCCCGGAGCTCGCCGCTCTGGTAGGCGGCGTCGATCCTGTCCGCGGGGACGTGGCGGAGCCGGCCCACGGCCCAACCGGTCGCGTAGCACGCGTCGCCCTGGAGCCACCGCGCGATCGAGCTCACCGGGAACCCGGCCGCCTGGAAGAACGCGCTGTGCTCCGTGGCCGACGCGCGCTGCTCGTGCGTCGGGAAATAGAACGGCTGCGCGCCCTGAGGGGCGATGACGCTGTCCTTCACGAGATCGAGGACGACGCGCGCCATCTCGGGATCATAGGCGTCTTGCCGGACGAGCTGGATGCCGTACTCCGGCGCGCTGTCGGGCCGCGGGGAGATGAGGACGGCGCCGAGGATGGCCTTCTGTCCCTCCTCGTGGAGAGAGACGTTGTCGTACTCGTCCAGCGACATGCCGACGAACGGGTCGAGGCGCGCCGTGGCGAACTCGCCGTGGAACGGGTACTTGACGCTGTCCTGGTAATAGACCTTGGTGGGGTCGTGCATCAGCACCGTGAACTTCACCCAGGTCGGCCCGTTCGCGCCCGGAGACCAGGCGGCGAACGGCTCGTAGGGGAAGCTGATCTCGTTCTTCCAGTCCTCGGACGGGGTGATGTCGATCGGGTAGGTGTCGACGGGCCACGCGCTGTCGCCGCCGCCGTTGCCGCCGCCGCCGTCGCCTCCTCCGTCTCCGCCGTGTCCGCCCGTACCCCCTGCGCCGCCGTTGCCGCCGCCTCCGGCGCCGGTCCCCCCCGGACCCCCGGGGGCGTCGTCCGCGCAGGCGGTGAGGATTCCTGTGCTCGACAGCACGAGCGCGAGGCAAGCCAGATGACCAAATCGTCGTGTTCTCATCGGGGATCTCTGATTCAACTACCGTACCAGGCGGGCTCCGAGAGCGCCTGATGACGGCGTGGCGGGGCACGGATGTCACATGACTGGCGCATGCAGGCACAACCGCTGACCGCCTGTCGTCGTGATGCCGCGCGGTGGCTCCCGAGGTGCTCCCGGGTGCGCCGCGGGGGCTCCCCACCGACCCGGGACACCCGCCGTGGGCCTGCGCGACGGCGCCGAGCGAGGCGCTCCAGAGGCCGTTCGCCCGCCGCGACGGCGCGCGCGAGAGCCGCGGCCGGCGCGGTGAGTACGGAGCACGACACGACTTGATTGTTGGGCGGGAGCGGCGCTCATCCCTGCTGTGATGGGCGCGGCGACCGGTGATGATTGGAAGATCGAGCGGAGAGACGCAACCGAAGTGGGTGAGGGGAGAATCGATCTGCTCGTCGCCGAGCGCCTTGTCGTGGAGCTCAAGGTCGTGGAACACCTCGCGCCAATCCGTGTGGCGCAGGTCCTCTCCTGCCTGAAAACCATGCGGCTCCCCATTGGTCCTCTGATCACGTTCAACGTTCCCGCGCTGCGCCTCGGTATCAAGCATGTTGTTCATAACCTGTGATCTCGTCGTGTCCCCGGCCTTCCTCTGCGCCCGCTGTGCCTCTGCGGTTCAAATTCTGTTTGTTCTCATCCGAGGACGCTCTCCGGCAGAGCCACGGTCGTGGCGCTCCGCCTCAACCGCGCCGAGCTCGCGGCACGCTGCCGGGTCATCGCGGGCGGGCACCCTCCCGCGGACTGAGCTGACCGGCGCGTGTCGCGCACGGCCATCTCCTCCGCCGCGCGGGCCAGACGATCCGCCGACCTCCTCCGGCGCGCCGCGCCCCCCCGGTCCGCGGCTTGCTTCCGGCCCAGGCGGGAGGTTCTCGATGACACAATCCGTGGTATCTCCAGACCCGCAAGATATGCTGCCGGCGCCGGCGGCCGGGCTCATCGCGCCGGCGTTTCAGCACAACGCGGCGATCCCCTCCAAGCTGCTCTTCGGCCTCCTGCCGATCCGGCGCGTCATCCCCCAGGACGTCCACTCCGTCCTCGATTACTCGAACGGCGCCACGGTCGCCCTGGCCGGCCTCTCCTCGAACCGGCCAGAGGCGCGGCTCGCCGGCGCCCTGCTCGGCGCCTCGGTCATCTCCGTCTCGCTGCTCACCGACTACCGCATGAGCCTGGCGAAGCTGATCCCGATCGAGGTCCACGAGGCGCTCGATTACGCCTGGAGCGCGTCCGTCATCGCGGCGCCGTTCGTGTTCGGATACAGAAAGCGCGCGCCGCTCGCCGCGCTGGTGCACATCGCAACAGGGGTTGCCACCGTCCTCGGGTCGATGTTCACCGACTACCGCGCCGCGAGGGGCGTCGGCCGGACGCGCGCCGCGTAGGGGAGACCCACGCCGGTCAAGGATGCCGCCGAGCCTGTCCGGGAGGCAATTCAGCCGGGCCCGGTCATGGCGGCGCTCCGGCGCCCCGATCTGGGAGGATGGCGGCGTCCCGGCGCCCCCATCCGGGGTGAGATGGCGGCGCCCTGAGCAGTCCGGGGGGAAGGGCGCGGCGTTTCACGCCGCCGTGGTCGACCGGGGCCGCGGCGGGTCGAGCTCGCCGTGGCCCTTCACGGCGTCGTCCCCGCGCTCTTCGCGCTCGCGCCGGGATGCCGCGCGCGCCTCCCCCTTCCCCTGCGCTTCTCCCTCGCGGGGCCTGTAGGTCCAGTACAGGAAGAGCCCGGTGAACAGGCTGCCGCCGACCAGGTTGCCCAGGGTGACCGGGATCTGATTTCCCATCCACCAGTCGGCCATGCTCACCGGCGCGCCGAGGAGCATGCCCGCCGGGATGACGAACATGTTCACCACGGCGTGCTCGTAGCCATGGGCAAAGAAGGTGAGGACCGGCAGCCACGCCGCCACGATCTTGCCGACCGTCGAGGTGGAGGTCATCGCCATGACGACGCCCAGGCAAACCATCCAGTTGCAGAGGACGGCCCTCACGAACATGGCGACGAAGCCCGGGAGACCGAGATGCAGGTAGTGCGTCTTGGCCTGCGCAATGGCGACGATCTTGCTCGCCATGGCGTCGGGCGCCTGGCTGCCCATCATGGTGAGCGACACGGCGAGGAGCGCGCCGTAGAACAGGCTGCCGGCGAGGTTCGCCAGGAACACCGTGGTGAGGTTGCGGATCACCTGACCTGCGCCGCAGCGCCTGTCCGCGAGCGCCACGGGCAGCAGCGCGAAGTTGCCCGTCACGAGCTCCAGCCCCAGCAGAACGATCATCACGAAACCTACCGGAAACACAAGCGCCCCGGCGACAGGCAAGCTGGTCTGGAGGGCGGTCGTGATGGCGAGGCTCGTGGAGATGCCGAGCAGGGCGCCGGAGAGGAAGCCGCGGATCAGCAGATCGCGCACGGGCGCGGCGGCCTTGGCCGCGCCGGCCTCGATCATGGTTCGAACGACCTTCGCAGGAGAAACGTGATCCATAAGCAGAGGATTCCTGTCGGCGCAGCATCGCACGACTCCGTGGAGGTCGTGTAGTGCAATCCACACCGCCGGCTCGTCGGCTCCCCGGGGCGCTGCGTCGGTATTCACGGCGGCAGCTCCCCGCGCCATCTCAGGTGAACCGCAATGCGATCATCCCGATCAGGTTGATGCCCGTGTGCGCCACGACGCACGGCCAGACGTTGTCCCGCCGCACCGCGAGCGCCCCGAGCACCAGGCCGATGGCGAAGGTCTGCACGACGCCGAGCATGGATTGGTACAGGTGACCGACCGCGAACAGGGCGGATGACAGCACGACGGCGCCGACGGCGGCGGCGTGATCACGGGGGCTCCGCGACAGGGCGGCGCGCAGGCGCGAGAGGAAGAAGCCGCGGAAGACGAGCTCCTCGTAGACGCCGGTGAAGAGCGAAAGCGGGAGGATGAGGGCCCGCGGAAGCTCGGCGAAGCCGCTGAGGGCGGCGGTCTTCTCGGCGGCGAGCCGCGCGGGGTCGAGGCCGGCTGCCAGCGCGTACACGACCGTCCCCGCGCCGGCGAGCAGGTAACAGGCGCCGAGCCCGAGCAGGCCCCGGGTGAGGACGGCGGCCGGCGCCTCGCGCCGGAAGCCGAGCGTGTCCCACCGCTCTCGAGATACGGCCAGCGTGACGGCCACGCTGCCGAGCAAGAGGCCACCGCCGACGAGGACGCCCTGGGCGACGTCCCGCGGCGAGAGGCTTCGCCCGGCGGGGCGCGTCGCCTGGCCGAGCGCGAGGGACACCAGCAGGATGGCGGCGACGAGGACGACCTGCAGCGCCGCCTTGGCGCGGCTCGTGTCGGATCGGACGGTGGTGGGCATGGCAGCGTCCTCGGCTGGGGATGTCTTCTCCTCTCCAGCGTGGATGGCGCAGGGCGCACGACTCAGCCCCTCACCGCGCTCATCGCGTAGGCGATCCCGCTCTCGAGCGTGCTGCGGGTGACGAGCCCGCTCAGCCCGTCTCCCATGCCGACCAGCTCCTGCGCCAGGCGGGGCTGGATCCCGGTCAGCACCACCTGGGCGCCCAGGAGGCCCACGGCCCGGGCCACGCGCACGAGGCCGTCGGCCACCTCGGGCCCGACGCGCGGCACCCCGGTGACGTCGAGGATGGCGATCCGCGCGCCGCGCGCGGAGACGCCGGCGAGCAACGTCTCCAGCATCTGCTCGGCGCGGCGCCGGTCGACGTCGCCGATGAGCGGCATCACGAGCACGCCGCGGGCGATGGGGATGAGCGGCGTCGAGAGCGCGCGCAGCGTCGCCTCCTGCATGCGCACCACCTCCGCCTGGAGGCGCTGGTTCTCCTGCTCCGCCCTCCGCTGCTCGGTCAGATCGCTGCTGATCCCGCACACGCCGTAGACGCGCCCCGCCGCGTCGACGAGCGGGAACTTGATGGTGAGCACGTGCAGCGTCCCGGCCGCGGTCGGGACCTCCTCCTCGATCTGGAGCGGCTTGCCCGAGGCGATCACCTGCCGCTCGGGCCGCTCGTACATCTCGGCGGCCTCGCGGGGCTGGAGCTCGAAATCCGTCTTCCCCGCGACCTCCTCGAACGAGCGCCCCGCGATCTCCTCGCAGCGGCGGTTGAACAGCAGATATCGACCCTCGATATCCTTCGCGTAGATGTACAGCGGCGCGTTGTCGAGGATGGCCGCGAGCATGTCCACGTGCTCGACCGCCGCCGGCCCGACCCCGCGTGTCCCGGCCGCCCGCTCGCCCGCCTCCACCCGCGCCGGCCCGGACGCCGTCTCGTACGCGGCGAGGCGCTGCTCGAGCTCGGCGAGGCGCCGGCGCAGATCCCTGTTCTCCTCCTCCAGCGAGTCGACCGTCACATCGTCGATGGACATGGCCGCGGGACCATACCAGAAGCCCCGCGGGCGAAAGGCAGCATCGCATCCCATGTCAGGAATCCATGCGGCCGCGCCCACGGCGGTGTATCGCCCTCCAGGCTCTCGTTCAGGTGGGGTGATCCGGCCGACACGCGTCTCCCGCGTCGCCCGCCGGATCCCGTCACAGCCGCGGATCGACAGGCTCGCTCTCGAGCGCGAGCACGCCGAACACGCACTCGTGCACGCGGTGGAGCGGCTCGCCCTCCACGAAGCGGTGGAGCGCCTCGAGGCCGAGCGCGTACTCCCGGAGCGCGAGCGCCCGCTTGCCGGAGAGGCTCCGGCTGCGCAGCCGCGCGAGGTGCTCCGGCATCAGGTACTCGGGGCCGTAGATGATGCGCAGGTACTCCGGGCCCCGGCACTTGATCGCCGGCTGGACGAGCCCGCGCGGGCCGCGGACGACCCACTCCCACGACTTCACCACCACCCCCTCGCCGCCGCGCGCGACGAGCTCGGTCCAGAAGGCCACCGCCTCGGCCTCGCTCGCCGGGTCCGAGAGGTCGACGACCCGGTGCGGGGTCGGCACGAGCAGCGCCGGATCGGCCTCGCAGAGGCGGGCGAGCAGGCGCAGGTGGAAGCCGTGGTCCCGCGCCGCGTGCACGGCGCCCTCGCTCGCGAGCAGGTGGAACGGGGCGAGCCGGAGGTCCGCGAGCGAGCGCACCGGCCAGCAGTAGCGCCGGTAGGCCGCCACGTACCCGTCCATCGCCGCCCGGCGGGCCGCGTGGCGCGCGAGCAAAGGCCGCGCGCTCTCGTCCCGCGCCGCCGCCTGCTCGAGCGCCCGGACCGCCGCGCCGAGCGACGCCCGGCCCGCCGCGCCCACGGCCGCGTACTGCCCGCGCAGGAGATCCTGCGCCTTCGCGGACCAGGGCAGGAGCTCCGCGTCGAGGCAGACCCAGTCGGTGCCGAGCTCGTCCCACAGGCCGGCGCGGTCCATCGCCGCGCGCACCCGGTCGATGAGCTCCTGGCCGCGCGCCTCGTCGGCGAAGAACGGCCGGCCCGTGCGCGTCACGCACGCGCCGAGCGGCCCCTCGTCGACGCGGAACCGCCGCCGCCGCGCGGCCTCGTCGCGGCACGCGACCAGCACCGCGCGCGACCCCATGTGCTTCTCCTCGCAGACGACGCGCCCCACGCCGCTCTGCCGGAAGTACGCGAGCGCCTCCCGCGGGTGCTCGAGCAGGCCGCCGTCCTTCGCCGTCTCGCTCGGCGACATCGTCGGCGGCAGGTAGATGAGCCACCGGGGATCCGCGGCGAAGCGGCTCATCGCCTCGAGCGCCGCCGCCGCGTTCTCCTCGCGGATCGTCACCATCCCGTGCGCGCGCGTCCGGATCGCGCGCCGGCCCCGCACGTCGTCGATGTCGAGCGCGTCGTCGTGCCCGCGCGGCTCGGCCCCCGGCGCGCCCCCGCGCGGCGCGAGCGGCCGCGCCGGCTCGTAGTACACCCGCCGCGCCTTGACCTCGACGAGCTCGCGCTCGGGGTAGCGCAGCGCCGTGAGCGCCCCGCCGAACACGCACCCCGTGTCGATGCAGATCGTGCGGTTCTCCCACTCGGCCACGGTCGTCGGCGTGTGGCCGTAGACCACCATCGCCCGGCCGCGGTACTCCGAGGCCCAGTTGTACCGGACGGGCAGGCCGTACTCGTCCATCTCGCCCGTGGTCTCGCCGTACAGGCAGAAGTCGCGCACCGCCCCCGAGCCGCGGCCCTGGAACGCCTCCTTCACCCCCGCGTGCGCGACCGCCAGCTTGCCGTCGTCGAGCAGGTAATGGCTGACCAGGCCGTCGAGGAACCCGGCCACCTGGGCCTTGAACGCGTCGTTCTCCGCCTCGAGCTGCTCGAGCGTCCGCTCGAGGCCGTGGGTCACCCGCACGTCCTTGCCGCGCAGCTTCCTGAGCAGCTTCACCTCGTGGTTGCCGGCCACGCAGAGCGCGGTCCCCGCCTCGACCATGGCCATGACGAGGCGCAGCACGTCGGGCGAGCGCGGTCCGCGGTCCACGAGGTCGCCGACGAAGATCGCGCGCCGGCCGTCGGGGTGCTCGGCGCGCGGCGCGTCGGGCAGCCCCGAGAGCCGGTAGCCGAGCGCCTCGAGCAGCTCCACGAGCTCGTCGAGGCAGCCGTGGACGTCGCCGATGACGTCGAACGGCCCGTGATCGTCGCGCCGATCGGTCCAGAGGCGCTGCCGCTCGATCACGGCCGCGGCGACCTCCTCGGGCGAGGAGAGCACGTGCACGTAGCGGAAGCCCTCGCGCCGGAGGTCCCGCAGCGCGCGGCGCAGCTCGCGGCTCTGGCCCCGCACCACGTGGGGGCCGAACTGCCGGTCCGGCCGGCCCGCGTTGCGCGCGTGGCAGAGCTTCTCCGGCATGTCGAGCACGATCGCCACCGGCAGCACGTGGTGCTCGCGCGCGAGCTGCACGAGCGGCCGGCGCGCGTCCGCCTGCACGTTGGTCGCGTCGACGACCGTCAGCCGCCCCGCCGCGAGCCGCTTGCCCGCGATGAAGCGCAGGACCTCGAACGCGTCGGCCGAGGCGGCCTGCTCGTTCTCGTCGTCGGACACGACGCCGCGGTAGTGGTCGGACGAGAGGATCTCGGTCGGCTTGAAGTGGGCCCGCGCGAACGTGCTCTTGCCGGAGCCGGACGCGCCGACGAGCACCACGAGCGAGAGGGCGGGGACGACGAGGGGCCTCGGCGCGCTCACGACGGCACCCCCGCCTGGCTCGCCTCGGCGCCCGCGCGCGTGAAGACGGCCATCTGCGTCGGCGCGCCGAGCGCGGGATCCTCGGGGCCTATGGGCAGGTGCTCGACGGCGTAGCCGTGCGCGCCCGCGACCTTCGCGCAGAAGGCGTGGAGCTCGGCGCGGGTCCACTCGAAGCGGTGGTCGCCGTGGCGGAGCGCGCCGCGCGGCAGCCCCTCGAACCGCACGTTGTACTCGGCGTTCGGGGTGGTCACGAGGACGACGCGCGGCCGCGCGTGCTCGAAGACGTTGCGGGTGAGCGCGCCGAGGCGCGAGGGGTCGACGTGCTCGATGACCTCGACCAGGGTCACGGCGTCGTACCCCGAGAAGCGCGCGTCGCGGTAGGTGACCGACGCCTGGAAGAGCTGGACGCGGCGCCTTTGCTTCTCGGGGAGGTCGTCGAGGCGGAGCCGCTCGCGCGCGATCTCGAGGCTGCGCAGGGAGACGTCCGCGCCGGCGACGCGCTCGATGGCGCGCTCCTCGAGGAGGCGCCGGAGCAGCTTGCCCTCGCCGCAGCCGAGGTCGAGCACGCTCCGCGCCCCGACCCGGCGGAGGGCCGCGACGACGGCCGAGCGCCGCGCCTCGTCGAGGCTCATGCGCGCCTCGGCCCGGTCCTCGGGGGCGGCCTTGTCGTCCTCGGACTCCTCGGGGCTCGCGTCATCGTCGGCGACGAGGCGCGCGAGCGCCGCGCGGAAGAGCGGCCTGTGGTGCTTGAGGTAGCGGAGCGCGATCGCCTCGCGCTCCGGGTGGTCCGCGAGCCAGCCCTCGCCCTTGGCGAGGAGGTTCTCGACCTCGGCGTCGCCCACGTAATAGTGCTTCTTGTCGTCGAGCACGGGCACGAGCACGTAGAGGTGGGTGAGCAGCTCCCTGAGCCGGCACGTCCTCCGGAGCGTGACGCGCAGGTAGGCGCTCTGGCCCCACTCCGGGAACGCCTCGTCGAGGGGGAGGCGCTCGGCCGCGACGTCGTAGCCGAGCGGCTCGAAGAGCCGCCGGAGCAGCGCCTCGCCGCCGCGGCACGGCAGCGCCTCGAGGGTGGCGGAGAGCGGGAGCGGCGCCTCGGCGAGCTCGGGGCGATCGCGGCACTTGCCGCCCAGCGCCGAGCCGAAGACCTGCGCGATGGCCACGGAGAGGAACGAGGAGGCGACGTAGGGCCGGTCGTTCACGTACTGCGCGAGCGTGCCCGGCTCGCCCGGGGCCCGCCCGCGCACGAGGGCCACGGGGTCGACGTCGAGCAGGAGGGCCGCGGTGCAGCGCTCCTCGGTGGCCTCGGGATAGAACACGTGCGCCGCGCCGAACGAGAGCGAGAACGACTGCGTGTGCGCCGGGTTCTTGGCGAGGAGGTAGCCGAGCTCCGTGGCGGGGCGGTGCGTGGTGGTGAGCGTGAGCAGCATGGGAGTGCGCAGTCTACGGGAGCCGCGCTCGTCTTCACAAATCGGCGCCCGTCCGCGCGCCGTCTCCTGGCGCCTCGCGATCCGCGCACGCGTGGACGCGGACGCTCGCGATCGAGGCTGCGGGGATAGAGGGGATCGTTGGCCGTTGTGGGTGGCCGGAGCGGTGGTGGGGCTGTGAGGGTCAATCGCGCGCGATGTGGGTAGTTGGCCCCAACGCATGATCTCTTGTGTTCGAGGTGAAAAGATTGACGGATAGGCAGAGTTGCTCCAGTCGGGCGCGAATGTTTTGCTGTGATTGCTTGCAAAAAAAACGATCTCATCCGTCGTCAGAGTGATGGTCAGATGATGAATCTACGTCTATTACATGATCGGGGGCGCCCTCTCGGCGTCTCCTCATAACTTGGAGAACAGGATGCGACTCGGATCTTGCGGTACGGCGATGGTGATGGCTTTCTTGGGTCTCTCGGCTGCCGCGTGCACCGCCGCGACAGGGGACGAGGAGGAGGCGGGGGTCCTATCCGGCGAGGTGATCACGACCGACGGGCTGTCGCCCGACGCCCTCTCACCCGGGGTGCCCTTGTCCGGAGCGCTCTCGCTGATGACGGACTGGGGGACCGGCTATTGCGCCACCCTGAACGTCACGAACCCGGGGGCCACGCAGGCGACGTCGTGGACCGTCCTGATCGATCTCCGGGAGTCCAACGTGTTCACCTTGTGGGGCGCCGCATACAGCCAGAGCGGCTCGGTCTTGACGGTGACCCAGAGCAACGGCTCCGCGATCCCGCCGGGAGGCTCGGTCTCCGTCGGGTTCTGCGCGAACGCGACCGGGAGCGACTACCAGCCGGTGATCGTGCAGTGACCGCGGCGGTCAGGCCGGCGGGCGGCCCGAGTTGCGGCTGTAGATGACCTTTCCGCCGGTCCTCGACAGCGCATGAACGAACCCGAGCTCCAGGGTCGAGTGGGTGACGAGACCTCCGAGGTCCATCCCCTGCTCGACCAGGAGCCGCGCCGCCGCCGGCGTGATGCCGGCGAGCACCACCTCGGCGCCGAGCAGCCTCGCCGCCCGCGCCGCCGCCAGGAGGTGACTCGCCGCCGCGGCGTCGACGGCCGCCATCCCGGTGACGTCGATGAGCACCACGCTCGCGCGGCGCTCGGTGATCTCCTGCAACAGCGACTCGATGAAGCGGCCAGAGCGCTGCGTGTCCATCGCGCCGACGATCGGCATCACCAGGATGTTGCGGGCGATGGGCACCACGGGCGTGGAGAGCTCGTGGATCGTGCTGAGCAGCGACTCCTGCTGCCGGTTCGCCTGCTCGAGCTCCAGCGTCCGCTGGGTGATCCGCTGGAGGAGCTGCACGTTCTCGAGCGCCACGGCCATGATGTCGGCGACGCGCTCGATGAACGTGAGATCCTCCGGCGAGCACGCGTCCCGGCGCTCGCTGTCGAGGACGAGCACGCCGAGCGCGGCCTCTCGACCGTGCAGCGGGACGACCGCCCGCGTGCAGGTCCCGCGCCCGCGCGCCTCGACGACGTCGCTCATGCCCTGGAGCTCGCCCGGCGGCGCGTGCGTGTCCACGATCACCGGCCGACCCGAGCTCAGCACGCGCCCGACCAGCGACTCCGCGTCGACGGTGGTGCTCTCCTCGACGAAGCCCTCTTCCTCCACGTCGACGGCGATCACGAGCAGCTCGACCGGGCGGCGCACGCCCGCGAGGCCGCGCCTGCGGCTCGCGGCCTTGCGGCCCGTATCCAGGGCCAGGTGATCGGCCAGGGCGCGAGACCACGGCGTGCGCTCGAGGGTCACGAGGTCGACGCCGGTGTCGAGGATGCGCGGCGAGCGCCGCCCCCCGGGCTGCGCCGGGGCGGGCAGCCCGGCCAGCGCCGCCTCGACGCCCCGCGTGGCCATGTCGTGGAGCAGCTGCACCGCGCAATACCCCATCTCGTACTCGCGCTGGACGACGGCCGCGTGGATGGTGCCCTCCCGGAGCATCGCGATCGTCTCCGCGACGAGATCGAAGGCGACGATCTTGAGATCGCCCGCCCGGCCAGCGGCCCTGGCGGCCTCTCCCCACGCCGGGCCATTCTCGGCGCACGCCCCGAACGCGCCGGCCAGCT
Source organism: Sorangium sp. So ce1036 (assembly GCF_051369805.1). Lineage (NCBI taxonomy): Bacteria > Pseudomonadati > Myxococcota > Polyangiales > Polyangiaceae > Sorangium > Sorangium sp. So ce1036. Next base: position 6,553,945 of record NZ_JBBMOX010000001.1, on the reverse strand, counting down.
CGCCTTGCCGCAAGGCCTCCACGGCGAGCCGCACCCCGAGCGCCGTATCGTACCGGTTCTCGGACGGCGGCTGCGGCGCGACGGCCGTGCCGGCGAGCGCCGCGCCGAACCCCCGGATGCGCGCCGGGCCGTTCTCGGCGCGGAACGAGGCCGCCTGCGTCCCCACCTTGCCCCCTCCGGGGAGCAGCCGCGCCATCATCTCGCCGGCGAGCCGGCCCGCCGCCACGTTGTCCGTGCCGATGTAGGCGAGGGCGCTGCTGCCCTCGATCGGCGGCGCGTCGAGCGTGACCACCGGGATCCCCGCCTCCGCCGCCCGCCGGAGGGCCGGCTCGATGCCCGCGGGGTCCATCGGCGCCACGGCGATGCCGTGCACGCCCCGGCGGACGCCCTCGTCGACGAGCGCGCTCTGGCCCGTCGGGCCGTCGACGCCGCCGAGGCGGTGGTCCACGAAGACGCCGAGGTTGCGCCCGGCGGCGAGGGCGCCGTCGCGCAGGTTGTTCCAGTACGCCGTCGGCGCGCGCCGCGGGACCCTGTAGACGCGGACCTCACGCGGCCTCCCGTCGCCGGCCGCGGCGGGGGCCTCGCGGCCGGCGTCCTCCAGCAGGACGAGCGTCACGGCGGTCCACTGCGGCCCGAGCTGCACGCTCTTGATGCCGTACGAGACGATCTCCACGAGATTGTGCGGGCTGGCCCGCGCGGCCACCGCGTTGAGCACCTCCTCGAGCAGGCGCGACTCGTGGGCCGACCGGGCCTTGTCGTCGTAGAGCGCGCGTCGCTCCAGCACCGCGGCGGCGCCGTCGGCCAGGGAGAGGAGCCGCGCCCAGCGCTCGGCCGCGGGCGCCTCCTCGGCCGGCTGCTCCAGGGCGAGCACGCCGATCGGCTCCCCGTGCATGCGCACCGGCGCGAGGACCATCGCCGCGCCCGCGGGCAGCCGATCCGGCGCCGTCGCGCCCGGCAGGTGGGCGCGGTACCACGCGTCGGCCGGCACGACGCGCGCGCGGTTCGCCGGGCCCAGGAGGGATAGCCCGCTCGCCGGCCCCGCGTCGGCGGGGATCCGCAGCCGGTACGGCAGCGCGTCCTCGAAGCCGACGGCGGCCCGGAGGATCAGGCGCTCTCCGTCCCGGATCAGCAACGCCCCGCGCTGCGCGCCGGGCAGGCTGTTCAAGGCGTCCTGTACCGTGCGATGCAGCGTTGCGGAGATGTCCAGTCCGGTGCTCATGCGCGTTTCGCCGTGCGATTCCCCCCGGGGAACGCAGCGAGGGCCGGACGTCAGCAGGCGCGATCGACCGGCCTGTTGTCAAGGGAAAGCCCACCCTCGATCGCCGCGGCGCCCCCGACCTTTCGGCGCAATGGATCCGCCTCCGCGCGCGGCCGACGCCGTCGCGCGCGGCGCGGCGGCGTCGGCGCGAATCGCCGCGCGCGCGGCGCGCAGGGGCGGCGCCTCGCGGGGCCGATCCGCGGCGCGCCCCGGTCACGCGCGCTGGCAGAGAAAGAAGAGCTGCGTCTCGGGGTGCGCGCCCTCGGCGGGGACGAACTCCGGCGCGTGCTGCTCCAGGATCGTGAAGCCGGCCGCCCGGAGGCGCTCGGCGAGCGCGGCGGCCGGATAGGCGGAGAGGTGCACGGGCTGGTCGAGGAACGTCATCCCGAGATAGTCGAAATCGCCCTCGACCATCGAGCAGACGAGATAACCGCCCGGCGAGAGCCAGCCGTGCATCTTGCCCAGCAATCGCTCGATGTCGGCCCGCCTCAGCATGAGCATCGCGAAGAAGCTCGTGATGGCGTCGAACGCGCCTCCGGGGAAGTCCACGGCCGTCATGTCCGCGTGCAGGAAGGTCGCGCCGGGCACCTTTTCGCGTGCGATGCGCAGCATCCCCTCGGAGACGTCGACGCCGGTCACCGCGTGCCCGGCGCGCGCGAGGCGCTCGGCCGTGGGGCGGCCGGTGCCGCACCCGAGATCGAGGACGCGCGCGCCCGGGCGGAGCCGGGCGCTCAGCCAGTCGAGGCTCGCGCTCTGGGTCGCGTTCGTCCCGAACACGGTCTCGTATCGCGCGCCGATGGCGTCGAAGGCACGGGCTTGCTGCGCGGCTTCGTCGGAGATCCCCTGTGTCATCTCGAACCCTCCCTGCGAGGACGAACGGGCGTCGGGCCGCAGGCTAGCACGGCGCCGGACGCGCCCCTTCCTCCGCGGAGGCGTCGACCGGCGCCGCGCCGCGAGCCCGGGTCAGAGCTGCACGAGCAGCCCCAGGAACCCCGCGAACGTCGGCCTCCACGCGGCGCCGAGCCGCTCGCCGCCGAGCGTCACCACGGCGCCCGGCTCGGCGACGATGAGGTGCGCGTCCAGGAGGAGCGCCGCCCGCTCGGTGACGCGCACCCCGGCGCCGGCGCCCACGTCCGCGGCGAACGACCACACCTCGCCGGTGGCGTTCCGGAGCGGCGGGAGGGGATCGCCGCTGATGAAGAGGTGGGTGCCGCCGACGCCCGCCGAGAGCACGGGCGAGATCGAGGTCCCCGTCTCCAGCGCCCACACCGCCTCCAGCAGCGCCAGCTCCTGCCGGACCGACACCTTGCCGAGCGCGCCCTCGAGCGCGGGCGCGAGCGTCGGCCCCGCGAACGACAGCCGCGCCGCGAGCCCGGCGGGCAGCCACCCTCCGCCGCCTTCGGCCCCGCCGCCGTACGAGAGCCGCAGCGCCGGCCCGAACGCCGGCCCGATGCCGCCCGCGCTCGCGAGCGCCACGATGCCGGCCTCCACCCCGATCCCCGCGAGCATCCCGGCCCGCTGCGGCCGAGGCGCCATCCCGGCCCGCCGCCGCGCCGGGGCCATCCACCGCCGCACGTCGTCGGGGACGGCGACGCCGGTGTCCGCCGCGCCGGCCGGCCGCGCGTCGGCCTCGAGCAGGCTCGCCTCCAGCAGGCTCGCCTGGAGGAGCTCGACCGCGCGCACGGCCATCACGGAGGGGGCCGCGGCGCCGGCCACCTCCACGGTCCGCACGACCGTCTTCCGCGTCACCCGGTCGACGATCCAGAGGTCGGCGGTCGCGCCCCTCCGGGAGCGGAAGATCGTCGCGGCCGCGAACGCGCCCGCCTCCTCGGCGGCGCGCTCGAGGCCCGCGCGCACGTCGCCGCCGGGCGCCCGCGGGACGCTCACCACCTCGAACCCCGCCGCGCCGAGCTCGGCCCGGAGCCGCGTGGCCGCCTCGCGGACCAGCGCGTCGTCGGCGTCGGCCTCGACGATCGCCACCCGCGACGCGGCGGCCGCCGCCTTCCGCGCGGGCGCGGCGGGCGGCGCCGCGTCGGCCCGCGTCGCCGCGAGCGCCGGCGCGAGCAGGAGCCAGGGGACGAGCAGGGTGAAGGAGCGCACGCGTCCATGGCTTATCAGATCGCCGGCGGGGGCGGCGGCGCATCACGGCGCGAGGAGGCCGCGGCGGGTGAGGCGCGCGCGGGCCGCGAGGCGTCCGGTGGTAGCGAGATTCAGGACGGATCTGGGCAGGGGATCGGCGCCCGCCGCCTCGAGCGGCGGCGGGGGGGCCGTTCACGGCATCAGGTGGAGCATCGCCATCATCCCCAGATCCGCGTGATCGAGGATGTGACAGTGGAACATCCACATGCCGGCGCGGTCGTCGAACGGGATGGCGATCCGCAGGGTCTCTCCAGGCACGGTGTTCACGGTGTCGCGCCATGCGCGCACGGGGGGCGCGACACCGTCGATGTCGAGCACTTGAAAGGAGAACCCGTGCAGGTGGAACGGGTGGTCGTACTCGGTGGTGTTGGTCAATGTCCAGACCTCGACCGTGTTCGTCTTTGCAGACAGCGTGAGCGAGCCGTCCGTCTGGCCGTTGATCCCGAGCACCGCTCCGTCGGGATCACCCTGCTCCATGAACTCCACCCCCTGTTCTCGCGCGCCCGCGATGTCGATCGCGGCAATCTCGGCCAGCCGCGCGGGGAGCGGCGGCGCGCCGTGCCCCGGGGGCTCGTCGACCAGCTCGAGGCGCATGAGCTCCCCGGGCTCTTCCACCCTTGGCAGGTGGAATCGGTTCGCGTCGAGGCGCGGGATCACCACCGACTCGCCCTCGACGGGCAGCATGTAGAGCTCCGCGCGCTCCCCCGGCGCGAGCGTCACCTCGTCCACCGGCAGCGGGCGCTCCGAGAGGCCCCCGTCTCCGCCGATCTGCACGAGCGCCTGGCCGGGCACGGCGAACCGGAAGTAGCGGGCGCGCGCCGCGTTCACCACCCGCCAGCGCTGCGGCACACCCACCCGCGCCGCGACCGTCGGCAGGATCTTCCCGTTCACCAGGACGGTCCAGCCCTCGCGCCCGAAGTAATCGCCGAACCACCCCTGCGCGTCGCCAGGGGCGAGCGAGCCGTCCTCCTCGATGTCGATATCGCTCATCACGAGCAGCAGCTCGTCGCCGAGCGGCGCCTCCTCCGCGGCCTCCTCGACCACGAACGCGCCGTAGAGGCCCGCCCCGACCTGGGCGCTCGAGCGGAGGTGCGGGTGGTACCAGAACGTGCCCGCGTCAGGCACGATGAAGGAGTACTCGAAGCCCTCTCCCGGCTCGATGGGCTTCTGCATGTGCTCCGTCCCATCCATCGCCGCCGGCACGCGCAGGCCGTGCCAGTGGACGGTCGTCGCCTCGGGCAGGTGGTTCTCGAACTTCACCACCACGCGATCGCCCTTCTTCGCGCGGATGGTCGGACCGGGGAGCATCCCGTTGTAGGTCCAGACCTCGGTCACGAGCCCCGGGACCACCTCGAGCTCGACCACCCTCGCCTCGAGGTGCACCTCGACCACGTCGGGCGCAGGGTCGTGATCCTCGGCGTCCGGCAGGCGCAGCGCGTCGTCCCAGCCCGCCGGCTGCCGCAGGTCCGGCGGCTCCTCTTCATCGCCGCAACCGCCGAGCAAGGCCACGGGCAGCAGGAAAACCGCAATCTCTGCGGCTCGGCGCGCCGAGGACACGCATCCTTTGCGCCCTGCACGGGACAAGGCGCGTCCGATCCAACGCATGCGCCGCCTGGCTGCAAGGAGCGATCCGTCACGCCGCGGGCCGCGGGGCGCGGTCGCCCCGGCGCCGTGCGTTGCCGGGCGTCACGGCTTCAGGAGGTCACGGCTTCACGAGATCGCGCGCCACGGGCGCGTGCGCGCCGCGCGGGTGGCGCTTCAGGTAGAGCTCCGCGATGGGCCGCGCCGCCGCGCGGCCGCCCGTGCGCTCGACCGCCACCATCTTGCGGCCGAGCGCCTCGGCCGCGAACGGCCCCCCGGGCGCCTCGGCGAGGTAGGTGTCGTACCAGGCGATGGCCGACCCGGGCGAGCCGCCGTCGTCGAGGAGGCGCCCGAGCAGGAAGGCCGCCGCCTTGCCCTGGCTCGTCCCCGGGAACCGCTTGCGCGTCGTCGAGAGCGCGCGCTGCGCCACGTCGCCGCGCCGCGCGTACCGCGCCGCGTCCCCGAGGGCGACCAGGTCGTCGAGAGAGCCTTGCTTCAGGACCCTGTCGAGGCCCCGCTGCTCGGCCTCGGCCAGGACCGACCGGAAATCGCCCGCCGCCACGCGCTTCGCCCAGCTCGGCGCCGCCGCGATCACCGCAGCGTCCGGAAGGCCCGCGGGCGCCCCCTCTGCCCGCGAGCCTCCCGGCCGTGCGACCCCGGCGGCGCCATCCGCACCGCCGCCGGGGCCATTCGTCTCTCCCTCACCCGACGGCGCTGCGATCACCGCAGCGTCCGGAAGGCCCGCGGGCGCCCCCTCTGCCCGCGAGCCTCCCGGCCGTGCGACCCCGGCGGCGCCATCCGCACCGCCGCCGGGGCCGTTCGTCTCTCCCTCGCCCGATGGCGCCGCGCTCGCCGCCTCGATGCTCGAGATCTGCATGTCGCCCTCGCGCAGCCGCACGACGAGCCGCTGTCCGGCGCGGAGCGGCAGCCCGTCGGGCGAGAGCGGCCCGCGCACCGTCACGCTCCCCTCGTGCAGGTCGACGCGCAGGGTGCTGTCGCCGCGCGTCCAGGCCACGTCGAACGCCGTCCCGGTGACCAGCACCGCGAACGGCCCCGCCTCGACGGCCCAGCGCGCCTTGGGCCGCGGCGTGACCCGCAGCGACGCCCGGCCGTCCTCCAGCAGCATGCGCGCCCCGGCCGCGTCGACCTCCGCCACGCGCAGCGCGCTGCCCGGCGCGAGCGCGACCGTGCTCCCGTCCGTGAAGCGGAGCCGCGCCTCGGCCTCCGCGGGCGCGGAGACGTACCCGCCCGCGGCCCCGGACGCGCCCTCGACGGCGTAGTCGAGCCGCTCGGCCGGCCAGAGGGCGACGAGCGCGACCGCGAGCGCCGCGGCGCCCGCGAGCGCGAACCCCCACCGCGGCCGCTCGGCCAGCGCCGGCAGCCAGCGCGACGGGGAGGCGCGGCCCGGGCCGGCCGCGCGCCGCGCGGCCGCGCCGCGGCTCACCGCCTCCACGAAGCGGTCGCGCTCGGCGGCGTCGTGCGCCGCGTCGACGTCGGCAGGGATGCCCTGCCGCGCGAGGGCGGCGAGCCGGCTCAACTTCTCCGCGTCATTCATCGCGCTCTCCTCCGCAGGCAAGGACGCTCCCGGTCAGATCGAGCTCGTGCGGGGCCTTCGTCAGGTAGGCCGAGAGCGCGGGATCGCGCTGCGCGGCGGTGAGGATCCGGTGCGAAGCGCGCGCGAGGTGGCGCTTCGTGGTGGCGAGGGAGCAGCCGAGCGCGGCCGCGATCTCGGTGAGCTCGAGCCCCTCGATGAACCGGAGGACGAAGAGCGTCCGGGACCGGTCGTCCACCTGGTCGAGGATGCGGTAGAGCCGCGCGAGCGCCGCGCGCCCCTGCGGATCCTGCTGCGCGCTGCCGGCGTCCGGGAGCTCGCCCGAGCTCGAGAGCTGGAGCCAGCGGCGCAGGCGCCTGCGGCGCAGCTCGGCGCGCGCGACGCGCACCGCGATGCCGACGATGAAGCTCGAGAGGAGCGACGGATCCCGCAGGTCCTTGGCCACGCGGAAGAAGCGCAGGAACGTGTCCTGCACGTGATCGTCGACCTCGTCGCCCGGCCCGAGGGTGCGCTTCAGGATCCTGCGCACGAGGGGCGCGAACCGCTGCCACACGATCGGCGCGGCGCCCGGGTGCCCCTGGGCCGCGGCGCGCGCCAGCGCCTCGTCGTCCGTCGCGGAGAGCGGCAGCGCCTGCACGCTACCCCTCTGCGCGGCGGACGCGACCCCTGTCAAGGGGGGGACGGTCGAGCGGCGCGTTCGGGTCACGCCCAGCAGTGTCGTGCTCGGCGCGTCCACGGCTCAGAAATCGACACGTGCCCCACCCCGGGAGAGCGCGCCCCGACGTCGCCCACCGTGCGCCGTGGTGGCCGCTCTCCCTCCGACGCCGAGCCTTCCCGCAACGCCGTCAGGCGACGGAGCCTGGGGGGGTATTGTATACGTTTGGGATGGAAAACGGCGCAGCAGCCGATGCCAAGTTTGCGGACCTGCTGCACGGCCATGCGGCGGACGACCTTCTCCACCACGGGGCGGAGATCATCGAGCCGGATCAGTTGGTGAGCTTGTTCTCCTCGCGCCGGCCGAAGATCGCCTCCCAGTTCGAGCGGTAGGTGTCGGTCGCGACCTGCGCGGGGCCCGCGCGCCGCGCCTCTGCCGCGTGCGGCGCCGGGACGAGCACCTCCACGTCGAAGAGCCGTCCGTGCTCGGGCCGCTGCGTCAGCTTCACGAGGTCTCCGGTCAGCGGGCGCCCGTGCTCGGTGGGCCGCAGCTCCCCGATCTCGATCCGGTCCTCCCGGCTCCTGATCACCCGGAAGCCCTCGCCCTGCTCGACGGGGCCGTGGATGAACACCACGTCCTGGCTCGCGGCCGGCACGGACTTGTCGCGTTTCTGCGGCGGCTCGTCTTGGCCCATCTCCGCGAGCTTCCCACGTTTGCCCCCCGGCGCGCCAGGCGAAGCGAGCGGTCGGCCGGGCGCCCGCGCGACGCCGCCGCGCCGCGCTGCGCCGCTGCCCGCGCGCTCTCCAAAACTTGGCCACCGCGAGGCTTCGGCCGTACTGCCGGCCGGAGGGCCTCTCTGCTGGGCGGAGGGCCTGCGATCGCGGGCGCGGCCTCGCGGCAGAGGGCGGAGGAGTGGACGCATGAACGTTCGAGGCGCAGAGGGAGATGGCGTTCGCAAGGCGCCGGAATCCGTGGAGAGAGATCGCGAGGGCGGCGGAGAGCGGCGCGGAGGCGCCGGTCAGCGGGTCCGCATCGAGGCGCTCGTCGCGGTCGGCGAGACGTCGGGCGGCGGCTTCGAGGCCGAGTCGATCGACATGTCCCCGGAGGGAATGCGCCTGCGCACGGCGTACCTGCCGAAGGTCGGCGACGCGCTGATCTGCCGCTTCGACGGGCTCGGCAAGGAGCTCGTCGTCGAGGGCGAGGTCTGCTGGCGGGCCGAGCAGGCGCGCGGCGGGGAGTTCGGCCTGCGCTTCACCGGCCTCGACGCCGAGGCGGAGGAGACGGTGCGCGCGATGTGCGCCTCGATGGACGCGGGCGCGGCGCGCCCCGCGTCGGAGCTCGCCGCCCCCGCCGCCGCGGCGCCGGCCGCCCTCGAGGCGGCGCAGCGGGGCGCGCGTGTGCGGCTCCACATCGACGGGCTGGGCTCGCCCATGAAGGCGCGCGTGCGCGCGGGCGGGTCCGACGAGCTCGAGGTCGGGTCCAACCTGGAGTTCCTCAAGGTGGGTCGCACCCTCGAGCTGGAGGAGGTCGAGCGGGGCGCGCGCCGCGAGGCGTACATCGACCACGTGAAGGTCGAGATCGACCCGGCGACGAGCGTGCCGCAGCTCGTGGTGTCGCTGCGCTATGACGCGCCGCGCGTCGCCAGGGCGTCGCGGCCGCGGCTCGCGCCGTCCGAGGGCCAGCCCCCGGCGAGGCCGGCGTCGACCTCGGCCAGCCAGCCCCCGGCGAGGCCGGCGTCGACCTCGGCCAGCCAGCCCCCGGCGAGGCCGTCGCCGACCCTGGTCAGCCAGCCCTCGGCCCCGGCGAGGCCGGCGTCGACCTCGGCCAGCCAGCCCCCGGCGAGGCCGTCGCCGGCAGACGACGGCGCGACGGCGCGCCCGTCGGCGGCGCCGCCGCGCGCGCCGGCAGACGACGGCGCGACGGCGCGCGTGTCGGCGACGCCGGCGCGCCCGTCGTCGCCGCCGCCGCGCGATCGGGCCGAGGACGCGCCGGCCGGCGCGAGCGCCGAGCCGGCCGCCGGCGCGAGCGGCCGGGCCGCGGTCGACGACGGCGACGACCAGGACGGCGATCTGTCGCCGGCGCCGCGCGATGCGCGGGCGGGCGGAGAGGCGCCGTCGTCGGCGTCGGACGCGGTCGCGTCGTCGGCACAGGACGCGCCGGACGGGGCGGAGGCGGAGGCGGCCGCCGCCGGGCAGCCGAGCCGGCTGCGCGACGTGGGCGAGAAGGCCGCGAAGGCGGGCAAGGTGGTGGCGGGCAAGCTCGGGCCTGCGCTCGCCGGGGCCGGCTCGCGCGCGGCCTCCGCGATGGCCGGCGTGGTGGCGAGGATCCGGAACCGGCGCGCCGCGGCCGCGGCCGGCGAGGGGGCCGGGGCGGGCAAGGACGGCGGCGCGCGCCGCACGACGGCGCCGCCGCCGGCGGGCGCGCTCAAGTCCGGTGGGCGCCGGCTGGTGCGCGAGGAGGCCGACGCCGGGGCGGGCGGCGAGGCGGCGGAGCCGCCGCAGCGCTTCAACCCGAAGGCCGCCGCGCTGGGGAGCTTCCTGGGCCTCGCGACGGTGCTCGTGCTGTTCGGCGCGGCGCGCCTGGTCGGCCTGGTCGGCGGCGACGCCCCCTCGGGTGAGGTCGCCGGGACCGCCGAGAGCGCGCCGGCGCTGCCGGCGGCGTCCGGCGCGCCTGCGCTCGCGGCGGCCGCGGCGCCGGCCGCGGCGGGCGGCGCGCTGACGGCGAACGTCCCGCTGTTCGGCGCGACGCCGCTGTCGACGACCGAGCCGGTGCCGCCCACGCCGCCGGAGTCGAGCGCTCAGGCCGACGATTCGCTCGATCCCGGGATGCCGGGCGGGCCCGGCGACGAGGACGCGGACGAGGAGGACGAGCAGGCGGCGCCGCAGGAGTGGGGCAGGGGGGTCGTGCGGAGCCCGACCGTGCTGCGGCTGAAGATGGACGGCCCGATCGAGGAGGTGACCGGCGCCGCCGGCGCGATGGGCTTCACGGTGTCGCTGCCCGACCGGCGCGCGCTGTCGTCGGGCAGCGGCCTCGCCCGCAAGGACAAGCGGATCGCGTCGGTGCGCGTGGTCAACACGCCGCACGGCGCGGAGGTCACCTTGAAGTTCAAGGACGGCGTGCCCGCCTACAGGGCGAAGGCGCGCGGTGATCGCCTGGAGATCGCGATCGGTCGTGACGAGCCGAAGAAGGTGGCGTCGAAGTCGAAGAAGGAGAAGGACAGGAAGAAGTCCAGCGACGACAAGAAGCGCGACAAGGACAAGGAGCGCTGACGCGCCCTTGCCCGGCGGCCGGGGGCGGAGAGCGCCTCCGGGCCGCCGGGCCATCTCCCGATCTCCCCCGACCCCTCCCGCGCGCCGCCAGTACGCTGGCCATCGTGGAGAGCGCAGGCCCCACGAGCGACGCGCCAGCGGCAGACCTGGGCGCTGGCGCGCCTCGTCCGCCACGACCCCTGTCACACCTGTCCGCAGGCCGCGAGCAGCCCTCGGTCACGGATCCCGCCCGGCGTTCCCGGGCACCGGACCGCGCGCATGCCGGCGTGCGCCAATCACATGCCGAGCTGCGCCACAGTGGACTCGATCGGGTGGAGCCTTGATCTGGCGCTTCTCGTCGTGATCTCGCGTGGATTCGTGGGGGGATGGGGAGGGAGCGCGGATTGCTTGGGGCGGGAGCCGGGCGTCGGTTTCGCTCGTCCTACTTCGAGAAGATCACCGGGGACTTCAAGCGCATGAACGACCAGGAGTGGGCCATCGAGCTCGGGAGCGCGACGCCCGACGATGTGCCCTGGATGAAGGATCTCGTCTCCCGCTGATTCCGTCCTCGCAGAGCTCGGTGCCGGGTTGAGCTCAGAGAAAGAACCATAGAGGCACAGAGAACACCGAGGAGAGAAAGGGAATACAATTCCTCTCTCCGTGCCCTCTGTGCCTTTGTGGATCGAATTTCTCCCATTTCCTCGTGGTTTCAACCCGTTCGGTGTTTTAGAGGAGGTTTTCCCATGCGCTTGATGGCCTCGATCGTGCTCAGCGCCGCGCTCCTTGCCTGCGGCGACGCATCCTCCCCTCCGCCCGTCTCTCCCGCCGGAGAGGGCGGCTCGGGGGGCGGCGGCGCCGCCGGCGCCGGCGGCGCCACGACGTCGGGCACCTCCAGCGCCGGGACCGGCGGCGGAGGGGGCGCCGGGGCGGGGGGCGCAGGCGGCTCGGCCTCTGGGGTCATCGTCCTGTCGATCGCGACGCCGGAGGAGTGCGGCCGCCAGGAGCGCGAGCTGGGCGCCATCGGCCCAGGCCCCACCGAGATCGACGTGATCGCGCTGGGTCGCTTCGAGGCGCCGGAGCCGATGCTCGTCGAGGAATTCAGCTACTGGTCGTGCGCTGGCGTGCCGCACGAGGTGGTCTTCTTCAGGTCCGCCTCCGCGGAGCCTGACGAGGACGCGGCGCTCCGGACCCTCCAGGTGCCCGAGCTCCCCAGCATCGGCGACGCCGCGCACAGGATCGCCATTCCCATCGACCCGCCGCTCCTGCTGGACGCGGAGCATCGCTATGGCTACTTCGGCGTGCGGATGACGCGCGACGAGGCGGACGCCGCGGACGCCATGTGCGTCGTCTCCTGTCGCGACAGCGCGCAGCCCGAGCGCAACTACTGGTCTGACGGCGCCGAGGCGCCGTTCGGGTGGAAGCAGCTCGCGGGCTCGCCCGCCCCGGGGTCGGGCCTCGACGAGGATTACATGTTCTCGGTGGCCGGACGGCCGCGGTAGCCGCGCGGCCGCGCCGATCCGCAGCTCCTCACCGCCGCCCGCTCCGACCCGGGCAGGGCGGCGGCGGTTTCGTGACGACCTCTGGCCGTCGCGGCGACGCTCGCCGCCGGAAACGTGCTGGGCCGCCCCGCGGCGCCTCGCGGGCGTGGATCGCCCTTGCAGGTGCTCGCGCCGCGATGAGAGCCTCCGGCTCGGCCTCAGGGCGAGCCGGAGTGGACCGATCCCGCGCAGGAGGTCCGACCGGCCCGTGGGGCCTTGGCAAGGAGTGCCGGAGATGATCACGAGGAGGATGGGCATCATGGCCGCAGCGCTCCGGGGCGCCGCGCCGTTCAGCGCGCGGCGCGGGGGAATCTCACCGGGACGCGGCGGATACGGTCGAGCGATGCTGCGCGCGGCGCTCGGCGGGACGGCCCTTGCTGGGCTCGCGGCGCTCGGCGCCGGATGTCCGTTGTGCAAAGGCACCGACATCGGTTGCGGGGACGGCGCCACCATCTCGGGCCCGATCGGGGTCGCCGCGGACACGTCGGCGCACCTCACGATCCGGGCCTGCTGGAACGGGCGCTGTGGAGAGGCGGCGCTCACCGCGGACCAGGCAGCCTCGCAGGGCACCGTGGGCGGCAGCGCGGTCGTGGACATCGAGGGTGGGGTGTTCCACTGCACGCTCTGGGACGTGGACCGGACGAACACGCAATGGGAGCTGCAGATCGATTTCGAGCCGGGCGTCGACACGGAGCTCGAGGACGGAGACGTCTATGCGATCAGCGTCAGCGACGCCGACACCGGGCGCGAGCTGGTGAGCTTCGAGCGCAGCGTCGATTATGAGGAGCAGCAGCCCAATGGAGAGGGGCCGTTCTGCACGTCATGCAACGCGGTGCAGATCGAGATCCCTCCTCCTGCCGCGCGGTGAGCCGGGATCTTGCGCGGCTCCTCCCGCGCGCCGCGTCGTCGGCCTCGAGGCCGGGCGCATCCGACGCGAGCGCCGATCCGTCCCCGTGTGGAATCCCCTTCCAGGGATCCAGGAGAGAGCAACAGGGGGCTCAGGTGCGAGCCTGATCCCGCGGGTCGCCCTCGACGCCCCGCCGCTCCGAGCGGTCCGGGGCGTACGGCGCGCGAAGAGGCTGGGCGGCGCCTGGGCCAGACAGGGGCATGAGGTCCGGATGCGTCGAGCGAATGGCCCTGTCATCAGCGCGTCGCGCCGCTCATTCTTTTCCGATGCTCCCAGTCGCGCAATTCCTCCTTCGCAGCGCCCTGCGCGAGCTCGCCGACCGGATCCGTCCCGCACCGCGGGGGCGCCGTGAAGGCGCCGTGCACGTCGACGAGGCCTGCCGTGAAGTGCGGACCGTGCTGGTCGAAGCCGGGCTTCTTCTGCGCCTCGGCCAGGGCTGCCGCACAGGTCTGGCCGCGCGAGATCGCTCGCAAACCCCAGAGATACCCTGCCGCGAGCGCAGGTCGGGCCGAGGGCGGGGGCGGGCGGGGGAGAGGTTCGTGACATGGTACGCCAGGGAGCCGGCGTCCACCTTCTGAGCCGGGGCGGCGCCGAGCTTCTTGTTCAGCTTCCGTATCATCTCGTAGAACTGGCGACTGAATTTCTCCGAACTCACCCGGCGAGGCGATCGCGATCGGGGAGCGTTCGGGCAACACGGAGTCCTTGATCGCGATGGAGGAGAACGACACCTCCACGGTCGTGTTCCGGCTCGCGAGCGCCGTCGACACCGAGGCGAACCCAGGGTCCGAATGGCGCGCTTCTTATCACCTCTCCTCCGACCGCGGCCGCCATCGCCCCTCGGCCATGGCCGCGGCGAGCCAGCCCCGCAGCGCGGCGATCTCCTCACGGTCTCTGGCGCCCTCGAGGTGCACGAGGTGATAGCGATGGCCGTCGAGCACCGGCCCGAAGGGCTGCACGAGCGCGCCGGTCTTCAGGTCGTCGGCGACCAGGAACAGGCTCACGAGCGCCACGCCCTGGCCCGCGAGCGCCGCCTGGATCGCGTGGCCCTCGTCGGAGAACGTGACGCCGCCCTCCGCCGGCACGCCCGCGAGACCGGCGCGCTCGAGCCACAGGCGCCATGTCGGCGTGCCGCGATCGACGCGCCGCCATTCGAAGTGGAGCAGCGGCTTGCCGCGCAGATCCTCCGGCCGGCGCACGCCGAGCGCGGGGCTGCAGACGGGCGCGAAGCGATCCGCGATCAGCGCCTCCGCGGCCAGCCCGGGGTACGGGCCTCGCCCGTACCGGATCGCCGCGTCGGCCTCGCCCGCGTGGAGGTCGACCGGGGCGTCCGACGCGTGGAGGCGCAGGTCGAACCCAGGGCACGCCTCGCGGAAGGCCGCGACCCGGGGCACGAGCCACCTGGCCGTGAACGCCGTCGTGGCCGACAGGGTGATCGCGCGGCGCGCGCGGCCGGCGGCGAGCTCGTCGAGCGCCCGCGCGAACGCGTCGAACCCGTCGCGGAGCACCGGGTACAGCAGCTGCCCCTCGCGCGTGGCCACGACCCGCCGCGCGCGGCGCTCGAACAGCCGGACGCCGATCGTCTCCTCGAGCAGCCGGACCTGGTGGCTGATCGCGGTCGGCGTGACCCCGAGCTCCCGGGCGGCCCGCTTGAAGCTGAGGTGGCGCGCGGCGGCCTCGAAGGCGCGGAGCGCCGTGAGCGGTGGGAGCCTTCGCATGCGGGGGCGATAGCTGATCTCATTTCACCTTTCAGCTGAGAAATTCGCGTTTGCCATCCCGCCGCGCCGGCCGCATCTTCACAGCAGGAACGCGCCACCCACGGGCACGCTCGCCGGGCGTCCGGGGCTGCGCCGCGGCGCCCGATAGATGAGGACCGTTCACCTTCGTGCGGTGCCGCAGGGCCGGCGTCGTCCCGCGCGCCGGGCGGCACGCCCGTGCCCACGCCGGGGGCCCTCGCGGCGCGGGCCCGTGGGAGCGCGCCCCATCACGCGGAGGAGACAGGCCATGTCCACGATTCTGCACATCGACTCGAGCGCTCGTGCGGGCAGCTCGGAGACGAGCCGCCACGGCTCACACACCCGCCGCCTCACCGCCCGCTTCGTCGCGCGCTGGCGCGCGGCGCGCCCGGAGGACCGGATCCATCACCGGGATGTCGGGCAGGACCCGCCCTCGCCCGTGACGGGCCGCTGGATCCAGGCCGCCTTCACGAAGCCCGAGCTGCGCGAGCCCTGGATGGGGGAGGTGCTCGCGGAGAGCGACGCGCTCGTCGACGAGCTCATCGCCGCGGACATCCTCGTCGCCGGCGTGCCGATGTACAACTTCAACGTGCCCGCGCAGTTCAAGGCGTATATCGACAACATTGTCCGCGTGGGGCGCACCTTCGGCTTCGACCGCTCGCGGCCGGGCGAGCCGTACTGGCCGCTGCTCTCCGGGCACGGCAAGAAGCTCGTGATCCTGACGTCGCGCGGCGATCACGGCTACGACAAGGGCGGGCGGATCGAGGCGATGAACCACGTCGAGCCGAGCATCCGCACGGCCTTCGGGTACATCGGGATCACCGACGTGGACTCCGTGGCGGTCGAGTACGACGAGTTTGGCGGCGACCGGCTCAGGGCGTCGATCGCGAGGGCCGAGCTCGAGGTCGACGCCCTCGTCGACCGCCTGCTGGCGACACGCCCCTCGGCCACGCGTCGCGCGGAGGTGACGAGCGGCGGTTCGAGGCACGAACGCGCCGTCCTGCAGGCGCGGCGGCACGATCCGGGTTGACTCGATCCGCCGAGCCTGCAGGACGGCGCGGTCGTATCTGCTCGTCCGGACCGGGCTGCTCATCCCGAAAGATCGGTTCCGCGAGGAGGCTGGCTACCGGATGGATCCGGTGCTGGATCTCCTCCGTCCCACGGTCGCGGCGCGCCTCCGGGAGCCCTGAGGCTTGCGTCCGCTGCATCTGCTCGGGCTGATGCCGCCTGGGTACCGGTTTCATTCGCCGGACGGAGCGCCCCTGATGCTCCCGGGGAGCATCCCCAGCGGTGACCACGAGCTCCTCATCGCCTTCTTTCAGCAGGTCATCACGGAGCGCCCGCTGCCGCGCGTGGAGGTGGACGGGTACACGATGCTGCTCGACCCGAGCCGCCGGTACCTGGAGCACGTGCTGGGCGAGCGTGGTTCGAGCGGTCTGCTCCTCGTCGTGAAGGTGCGGCAGCCCGGCGTGGATCTGCACGAGGTGGCCGCACACCCGGTCATCCGGGGGTTCGAGCACACGGCCCTCTCCAGCGTGCACCCGGGCGGCACCGAGGACCTCCGGGCGCTGCTCACGCTCACGCGGGACGTCCGAGAGCAGGCCGAGAGCCTGTACGAGGCGACAGCGGGTCGACTCGGGCTCCGTCAGGAGGGGTGGCGGCTCATCGCGGACTTCGTACGCACGTTGCAGAGCCCGATCGACGTGCTGGAGACGGCAAATGCGCTGATCGAGGTGCAGCTCGAGGAGAACCCGGAGAGCGAGCAGCGCGCGCGCATCCTCCAGCGCATGCTGATCCGGCTCCTGGAGTGGCGGCCGGCCGGGGAGCTCGCGGCGCTGGTCGGGCTGGCAACGCGAGGCGTCGACGCGACAGCAGCGCTCCTGCGGGACGAATCCGCGCCGGTCCTGGCGGGGCTCAAGGCGCAAGGACTGTTCCGGGACGGGACAGTGTCTGCTGGAGGGGAAGCTGGCGCGCGCACGGGAGAGCCTCTCGCAGCTGGAGCAGCGCGTGGACGCAGGGACGCTCTCCGCCGAGGAGCTCACCGATTCCTGGCATGCTCGGGGTCGATTGGAGCACGCGGAGGGAACGCTCGACCGTGCCGAATCGTCCTTGCGGCAATCTCTCCGAATTGCCGAGTCAGGAAGTGTATCGGCAATCCGACGGCGAAATATTCTCCGCCTGCTCGGCGTGGTGCTGGGTGACAGCGGTAAGTTGGATGAGGCGAAAGCGATACTGCGCCGCGCCCATCAGCTCGCCGAAGAGGGCCGCGGCACGGCGACGGAGCGAGGCTGGATACTGCATCATCTGGGCGTGGTGCTGCATCAGGGCGGCAAGCTGGAGGAAGCGGAGGCTGCACTGCGGCAGGCGCTGCACCTCAAGCAAGAAGGAGATGATGTGCCAATCAGCCTGGGCCTCACGCTGCAGGAGCTGGCCGGGGTGCTGCGCGAACGGGGGAAGCTGGAGGAAGCCGAAGCGGCGCTCCAAAGCTCCAAGAGCATCGGCGCGTGACGCGCCAGACATGATCTGGAGACCGCGGTCTAGCTCTGCCGGCGAACCGGGCCCCGATCCCGCATCCTCGACAGGGGACCAAGGACCCACTCCGCCGACACGCCCTAACGCTACTGCGGGAAATCGGGCCGAGAGGCGAACCGCCATGACGCCAAGGGCGCCAAGAAACCAGGGAAGTAGAAGGGGAAAATGGAGGGACAACCCCTTCCCTCTCTCCTTGGCGTCGTTGGCGCCATGGCGGTTCTTCTGCTGATCCGGGGCAACTTCCCGCAGTAGCGCTAAGCCGTCCCCGGCCCCACCGGCGGCGGTATTGACCACTCCGCGCTGTCGGCGAGCCTCGGCTCCGCGTCGTCGCCCGCGCTCCCGAAGAACTCCGCGATGTCGTGGCGCCGCGCCTCCGCGTCCGCCCGCCCGAGCGCGATGAGCTTCCGGGTGAACGAGCCGTCGAACAGCAGGTAGCTCGCCAGATCCGCGTCGTTCTCCTCGCCGACGTCCACCAGCGAGAACAGCCGCCGCATCATCGCCGGCCCGCCCTGCACCTTGCCCGCCTTCACGTGCGCCGCCGCCAGGCGCCCGAGATCCACGCTCGGCCGCACGACCAGCGTCTCCACCCGGCGGTACGGCAGCGCCCCGCGCTGCGCGGCGGCCGTGTTGATCGACGGCAGGAAATCCGGGCCGAACACCCGCTCGCCGTCCTCGATCATGTGGTTGACGCGCGTCAGCACCTCGAAGTCGGTCTGGATATGGTCCAGCAGGAACGCGTTCAGCACCTTGCCGAGCACCAGCGCCATCCCCGGCTGCCGGGCGCTGTCGCCCGCGTCGATGCTCCGCACCTCCCGGGACAGGCCGATCGCCAGCACGTGCGTCGCCCCGAGCCGCAGCGCCGGGGCGATCGGCGTGTTCTGCCGCACGCCGCCGTCCATGAACAGGTCGCGGCCGATGCGCACCGGCGGGAACAGGATCGGGATCGCCGCCGACGCGAGCGCGTGCTGCGGGCCGATGAGCGCGCCGCGGATGATCGTGCGCGGCGGCGCCGTCGTCGGCAGCGCGCCGTCCGGGCCCGTCTGCATGAAGATCACCGTGCGGCCCGTCCCGATCTCCGTCGCCGACACGCTGACCGCCGACAGGTAGCCGTGGCGCAGCGTGCGCGCGATCGCGCGCCACGGGATCTCGCGCTCGACGAGCCGCTGCATCGGCGAGACGTCGAACAGGCCCACGCCCTGGGATCCGCCGCCGAACAGGAGCCTCGGCAGCGAGATCGCCTGCTTCACCCCGAAGCCGAACACCCCCTCGAGCCGGAGCTGCGTCCAGAGGTTCACCAGGCGCCGGACGCCCAGCGTCGGATCGTCGAGGTGCGCCGCGAGGTAGCAGGCGTTCACCGCGCCGACCGACGTGCCGCACAGGATGTCGAGCCGCGGCGGCGCCCCGCGCAGCCGCGCGAAGGCGTCGAGCACGTACGACATCACGCCGACCTCGTAGGCGCCCCGCGCCCCGCCGCCCGAGAGGATGACCGCGACCTTGCGGCGCGGCCTCGTCATGTGGTTGCTCCCGTTCCGATCATGCCATCTCCCCGCGGCGCAGGGGATCCTGCCCCGCCGCCGGTCCCTCCGCCTCCGCCGCGAGGATGCGCCGCACCACCCCGCGCTCCAGGAAGAGCGCCTTGAGCCGCGCGTCCCGGATGTACCCCGCCACCTCCCGCACGTGCATCGCCGCCCGGTGGTACGCGTCCCCGGCGCTCGCCGGCGCGCCGTTCCGCAGCGCCTCGCAGCAGAGATCGCGCACCTCGATGCCGTACTCGGAGCTGCCCGCCTCGACCGCCCCGAGCGCCGTCCGCGCGAGCAGCACCCCCGAGTGCACCTCGCCCGCGTCCACCCGCGAGGCCGCCTCGATCGCCGTCGCGTGGGCGTGGTAGCTCATCAGCCCCTGCGACTCGGCGAGCTGCCGCGCCTCGGACGCGTTCGCGATCGCCCCCTGAACGTCGCCGCGCGCCCGCGCGAGCAGCGCGCGCACGTTGCGCTCGTGGATCATGTCGTAGACGCTCCCCGTCACCGCGATGAGCGCCCCGGCGTCGGCGCAGAGCGCCTGCGCGGCGTCCACGTCGCCCGCCTCGAGGAGGATCCCCGCCGAGCAGAGGAGCGTGTCGGCCCGCGCGTCCTGGTCGTCATAGCGTTCGTGCGCCTCGCGCGCCCGCTTCATATACGCCAGGCTCCGCGGCGTGTCGCCGAGCTTCGCGTAGGCGTGGCCGATGTTGCTCAGCGTCTTGGCGATCTGGAACCGCCCGCCGATCGCGAGATCGATGGAGATCGACGAGAGCCCGACCGCGATCGCGTCCTCGAACCGCTCGAGCACGAACATCGCCACGGCGAGCGAGTTCCTCGCCCGGGCCTCGCTGCGGCGCGCCCCCACCGCGCGGAACACCGCGATCGCCTCGGCGTAGCCCTCGACCGCCTCCTGCACCCGGCCGACCCGGCGCAGGAGCACCCCCTTCGTGCGCAGGACCTCCGCGCGCGCCCGCGGCGCGAGCCCGCCCGTCTGCGTCACCCGCAGCGCCCGGTCGGCCGCGCTGATCGCGCCCTGGACGTCGCCGAGCTCGCGCAGCACCTCCGACAGGATCGTGAGCGCCTCGACCTCGAGCGCGGGGCGGCGCGCGACGCGCGCGATCTCCGCGGCGCGCTGCGCGACCGGCAGGCCGCGGGCGAGGTGGCCCTCGTCGAGATCGAGGCGCGCGGTGCGCACGAGCGCGAGCGCCGCCCAGCGCGCCTGCCCGCTCTCCTTCGCGAGCTGGCGCAGCGCCGCGAGGTGCGTCCGCCGCTCGCGGCGGCGGCCGAGGTGGCGGAAGATCGCCTCGAGCGCCTCGTGCGCGATCATCCGGCGGCTGTCGCCGGTCGGCAGCAGGGCGAGCGCGCGCTCGTAGTAGCGGCGCGAGAGCTGCGCCTGGTGCGCGGCGCGCGCGGCCCGCGCGGCGTCGAGGTAGAGCTCGGCCGCCGGCCCGGGCGCCTCGCCGCGCGCGAGGTGCTGCGCCACGATCGCGGCCGAGAGCCCCTGCGCGAGCGGGGTCGTCGCGAGGTGCTCGCCGAGCCGCCGGTGCATGCGCACGCGGCTCGCGCCGTCGAGCGCGAGGTAGGCGACGTCGCGCACGAGCGGGTGGCGGAAGTCCACGGCCCCGGCGCGGCGGTCGCAGAGGCCGCGGGCGCAGAGGCGCGTCACCGCCTCGTCGTCCGCGAGCCGGGTCAGGTTCAGGATGTCGTCCTTGAGCAGCGGGCCGCCGGCGACCGCGAGCCAGTTCACGACGTCGTGCTCGGCCGGCGGCAGCTCGCGCAGGCGGTCGCCGATGAGCTGCTCCAGCGTCGAGGGGAGCGGCTCGC
This sequence comes from Sorangium sp. So ce1036, assembly GCF_051369805.1. Lineage (NCBI taxonomy): Bacteria > Pseudomonadati > Myxococcota > Polyangiales > Polyangiaceae > Sorangium > Sorangium sp. So ce1036. The sequence goes on along the minus strand of NZ_JBBMOX010000001.1, from coordinate 6,533,461 downwards.
CGCGGTCGCCCGTCCGGTCGTGCCGGACGAGCTCGTGCCGCCCGTCCGGGTGCTCGACGATCTCGAGCGTGCCCCGCTCGAGGAGCGCGTCGACCATCTCGAGCAGGAAGAACGGGTTGCCCGCGACGCGCGGGACGAGCTCGCCGCAGACGGCGGCGACGCCCTCGCGCACGCCGAGGCGCGCCTCCACGAGGCGCATCTGCTCCTCGGCGCCGAGGCCGCGGAGCTCGACGCGCACGAGCCCCTCGATGAACGGGGTCACGCGCTCCTCGGGGCGGGTGAGGAGCAGGACGAGGATCGGCAGCCGCTCCGAGCGCTTGAGCAGGTCCGCGATGAGCTCCAGGCTCGGGCGGTCGGCCCACTGGAGGCCGTCGATGACGACGACCAGCGGCTGGTGGCGCGCCAGCGCGCCGAGCAGGTACTTCACGCCGCGCGCCACCACGTCGCGGCCGTAGCTCGCCGCGTCCTCCTCGGGGGGATCGACCTGCTTGCCGGTGACGAGCTCGGCGAGGCGCGTGACGATGCGCCCCCCGAGCGGCGAGCGCGCGATCGGCCCGAGCAGGGCGCGGATGACGTGGGCGGCGTCGTCGATCGTGTGGTCGAGCCCCATCCCGGTGACGTCGCGGAGCACGTCGCACACCGTCGCGAGCGGCAGCTCGCTCTTCACCGGCGAGCACTCGACGTGCAGCACGCGCGCCTCGCCGGGGAGCTCCGACAGGAACGTCGAGATGAGCGCGCTCTTGCCGATGCCCATCTCGCCGACGATGACGCGCGCCACGGACTGGCCCCGGAGCGCGCCGCCCTGCGGGCTCGGGGGCTTGCTCGGCCGGCTCGGCGGCGGCTCGAGCTCGCCGTGGCGCGGCGCGGGCTCGCCGTGCCCCTTGACGGGCGGCGGCGAGACCGCGCGGTGGTAGGCCGCGTGCAGGTCGGCCCGCTCGGCGTCGCGCCCGACCAGATCGTTCGGCGAGAGCGCGATCTCCGCCATCCGCTCCTCGCGGGTGAGCGGCCGCTGCAGCGCGTAGACCCGCATCTGGTGCGGGACCTGGAGGCCGCGCGCGTCGTCGAGGTCGAGCGACGGCGCCTCGCCCCACCGGAAGTCGCGCCGGACGAGGCGGTAGACGCCGCCGGCGACCCAGGTCTTGCCGAACGGGGTGCGGCCGCCGAGGCGCTCGGCGAGGAAGTTCGCGGGCTGCTTGAGCGCGTGGTTGATGAGGTGCCCCTGCGCGTCGCGCTCGCCGCAGGCGATGCCGCGGACGATGCCGATCGCGGCGCGCAGCTCGACCGGCAGGTCCTCCGACGCGCCCGCGAGCGCCTCGTGCACGTCGATCGCCAGCGAGGCGGCGTCGGCCGCGGCGCGCGAGGGGTTCGCGAGCAGCCCGACCACGGCGCGCGCGCTCGCCGGCGACTCCCACGACCAGATCGCCCCGTGCTTGAAGGCGATCGCGTCGAGGGTCGTGCGGATCGAGCGCCCGCTGCGCTTGCCGGCGAGCCGCCCCTGCGCCCCGACGAGCGCGTCCACGCCCTCGATCCGCAGCGTCACGACCGCGACGTGGCGCACCTCGCGCACGACGCGCGGCGCGCCCGTGCCGGCGCCCTCCGGCTCGCCGCCCGTGCGCGCGGCCGGCACGGCCGCGAGCGTCTGCGGCTGCGCCAGCGAGCCGTCGCCCTGCGCCTCCGCCCTGTCGAGGCCGGCGCCGCCCTGCGCGTCCTCCCCGCGGCCCGGGCCGAGCAGGTGGGCCACGGTCTGCTCGACCGAGGCGTTGTCGACGAGCTCCTGCTTCGCGAGCAGGACGCGCGCGATCGCCCCGGCCATGTCGCGCGCGGTCTGGAAGCGGTCCCCGGGCGCGCGCGCCATGGCGCGCATCACGATCGCCTCGAGCTCCTCGGGGGTGTCGGGCGCGTGCGCCGACGGCGGCTCGAACAGGCCCTCCTTGACGGCCTGGAGGAGCGCCTCGTCGTCGAGCTTGCCGTAGGGCGAGCGCATGGCGAGCAGCTCGTAGAGCACCACGCCGAGGGCGTAGATGTCGCTCCGCCGGTCGACGCGCTCGCCGCGCGCCTGCTCGGGCGACATGTACCCGAACTTGCCCTTGAGGACGCCGGGCTCCTCGCGGAAGAGGTTCGCGCTGGCGATGCCGAAGTCGGCGATCTTCACGACGCCCTCGAACGAGAGCAGGATGTTCTGCGGCGAGACGTCGCGGTGGACGATGGCGAGCGGCATGCCGCCCTCGTCCTTGCGCTCGTGGGCGTAGTGCAGCCCCTTGGCCGCCTCGGACACGATGAACGCCGACACGAGCGGCGGGACGCGCGACCCCTTCTGCTGGGCGGCGCGCATCAGCTTGCCGAGGTCGAACCCCTCGACGTACTCCATCGAGAGGAGCAGGCCGTCCTCGCCGTGGTCCGAGAACTCGTAGACCTGGACGATGTTCGGGTGGTTCAGGCGCGTCGCGAGGTGCGCCTCCTCGACGAACATGGCGCGGAAGCGCCGCGAGGCGCCGTGCGCGGGGAGGATGCGCTTGACGACGAGGAGCTTGTACGTCCCCTCGGCGCCGCGCTTCTTGGCGAGGAAGACCTCCGCCATGCCGCCAGCGCCGAGGCGGCGCTGGATCTCTAGGTCGGCGAGCTGGGACGGGTGCTTGGCCATGCAGCGGAGCGGCGCGCGGGCGCCGTGGCTGGGAGGCGCCGGGCGCGGTGGGTCGGGGTGGTCGATGGAAAGGACCGCGCGCGGTTCCCCCGATCCATGGGAGGACTACGGGTTGCCCCGCATGGTAGCGTCCCGCCCGCGTCTCCGGGGAGACAACGAGGTCGGAAAAGGCGAACCTTCCCGGGCGGGTCGGCGATCCGCGCCGGCGGTGCGCCCCCGTGCGCGCCGCGGCCCCGCGACCGCGGAGGCCGCCTGGCGCCTCCGCGCAGCAGGCGGGGACTCCACGAAAGGACGCTGCGCCGGAAGGGCGCGAGAGGTGCGCGAGGTCGCCTCGTAGCTGGGTGACCCGATCTCACGGGCCAGCGTGTCCCCGCGCACTCCCGATCTTTCTTGCGCCCCTGTGCGCCTCCTGCCGCGCCCCGCTGCGCCGCGATCGAGCACAGCGCCCGGGGAGCGCGGCACCTTGCCGCGCCACGGCGTCTTGCTTACTACCGGGCCGAGAGGAGTTATCCCCAGATGCTCAAGAGATTCTTGCGGGTGACCGACGTACCGTTCTCGGCCTCGGTCGCCCTGCTCGTGCTTCGCGTCGTCACCGGCGTCGCCTTCATCTTCCACGGTTGGGGCAAGATCCAGGCGCCCTTCAGCTGGATGGGGCCCACCGCGCCCGTCCCGGGGTTCCTGCAGGCGCTGGCCGCGCTCTCGGAGGTCGGCGGCGGCCTCGCCTGGATCCTCGGCCTCCTGACGCCCGTCGCGTCGCTGGGGCTCGCCTGCACCATGGCCGTCGCGGCCGCCACCCACATCGGGCGCGGCGATCCGTTCTTCGCCATGGGCGGCCCCTCGTACGAGGTGGCCGCGGTCTATTTCGGCATCTCCCTCGTGCTGCTCGTCCTCGGGCCGGGGAGGCTGTCGGTCGACGCCGCGATCTTCGGGCGCAAGAGCTGAGCTCCCCGGCGCGGGCGCTGCCTCGACACGCCCGGGTCCTGCCCCCCGGGCCCGGACGGCAGCGCTGAGCCGCGCCGCCGGCGGCGCGCGGAGCCGGCGCGTGAGGTCGGGAACTCCTGGAGAGCGCGTCATCGAGTCCGGGTCGATCGCGAACACGAGCCGGAGCTCCGCCGGTCATTGACGGCCACCCTGTCACCCCGAAACTATGTTGCGGCCGGGAGGGCATGGACACGGTGAACGACGGCGAGGCGAGGCCGCGCTCGAGCGGCGCGCGGCTCGGTGTGGCCATCGCGGCCGCCTGCGCGCTCGTCCTGGGGGGCGTGACCCTGCTCGGCTGGTCGATCGAGGCGACCGCCCTCATCTCGATCGCGCGCGACCTGCCGAGCATGGTGCCCAACACCGCGGTCTCCCTCGTCCTCGCGGGGGGAGCGCTCTGGATCCTGGGCGGGCAGGGCCGTCCGGCGCGGCTCCGCTGGCTCGGGCAGGCGTGCGCCGCGGCGGTGATCGCGCTCGGCCTCGGGGCCCTCGTGCAGTACGTCCTCGCGTGGGATCTCGGCCTCGATCGGCTGCTGTTCCCGGAGCGCGTGGATTTCCCGGCGCCGTTCCCCGGCAGGCCCTCGCCGAACACCGCGCTCTGCCTGGTCCTGGTCGGCGCGGCGCTCCTTTCGCTGCCCGTGCCCTCGCGGCGAGGGGGCCTGATCGCGGAGGGGGGCGCGCTCGCGTCCGCGGCGCTCGCGCTGACCGCGCTGACCGGTTACGTGTTCGGCGTCGGCTACTTCTACGGGATGCCGCCGCTGTTCCCGTTCACGGGCATGGCGCTCCACACCGCGATCGGCCTGCTCGCGCTCACTTGCGGGATCCTCATGGCGCGGGTCGATGGCGGGGCGCTCAACGCGCTGACCGACGGGAGGCCCGGAGGCGTCCTGCTGCGGCGCCTCCTGCCTTGCGTCGTCCTCGCCCCGCTCGCGCTCGGCCGCCTCTTCCTGCTCGGCGCGGATCTCGGGGCCTATCCCATCGCGGCGTCGCTCTCGCTCGCCTCGGCGCTCACGACGCTCCTCCTCGGGTCCGTGCTCTGGGTCAGCGCCGCGCGCCTGAACGCCCTCGACGAGGCGCGGTCCCGGGCCGAGGCGGCGCGCGCCTTGCTCGCGACCGTCGTGCAGTGCTCGGACGACGCCGTGATCGGCCACACCTTCGACGGGACCGTCCTGTGCTGGAACCCGGCCGCCGAGCGCCTGTACGGCCACAGCGCCGGGGAGGTGATCGGGAAGAAGCTGCCCGTCCTGTCCGCGCCCGAGCGCGCCGGGGAGGCGGAGGCGCTCGTCGCGCGCCTGCGCCGCGGCGAGCGCATCGAGCACTTCGAGACCGTGGGCCGCACCAGGGACGGGAGGGACATCGACGTCGAGGTCACGATGTCCCCGATCCTGGACGGCTCGGACCGGATCCTCGGCGTCTCGATGATCTGCCGCGACATCCGGCGCCGCAAGGCGATGGAGGCCGAGGTCGCGCGGCTTTACCGCGTCGAGACGGACGAGCGGAAGCGGCTCCAGGCGGTCATCGATCAGCTGCCCGAGGCGGTGGTCCTGGTCGACGGGAGGGGGCAGATCATCACGTGCAACCGGCTCGCGCTCGCGTATGCGTCTCGTGGCTCGAGCGAGCGCGATCCCCTGGGCAACCCGCTGCGCTTCGACTACCGGACGCCGGACGGGGCGCCCGTCCCCTGGGCCGAGCGCCCGGTGATCCAGGCGCTCCTTCACGGGGAGGTCGTGACGGGCGTCGAGGCGCTGGTCGCGCGCGACGACGGCGAGCTCGTCCCGGTGCTGGTCAGCGCCGCCCCGGTGCGCTCGGACGGGGGCGAGATTCAGGGAGCGGTCACCGTCTTCCAGGACATCGCGGCGATCAAGGAGATGGAGCGGCAGCGCGAGGAGTGGACGGGCGTCATCGCGCACGATCTCCGCCAGCCCCTCCAGGCCATCGCGACCGCGAGCCAGCTCGTGCGCCTCCGGCTGGGCCAGCCGTTCGCCGCGGACATGGAGAAGCAGTTCGGCAGGATCTCCTCGTCCGTCGAGTGGCTGCGCCGCATGATCGACGATCTCCTCGACGCGTCGCGCATCGAGGCGCGGCAGCTCAGCCTGGAGGTTCGCCCCGTGGATCTTCGCGCGCAGCTCGAGGAGATCCTCGAGAGGTCGGCCGCGGCGACCGAGGGGCACGCCGTGGGCATGGATGTGCAGGGCGACGTGCCCGCCGTCCTCGCGGACCCCGGCCGGATCGAGCAGATCGTCACCAACCTGCTCTCCAACGCGGCCAAGTACGGTGAGCCGGCGCGCGACATCCTGGTGGCCGTCCGCGCCGAGGGGCCCTGCGCGCAGGTCTCGGTGACCAACTGGGGCCGGGGCATCCCGGAGGCGTTTATCCCGCACTTGTTCAAGCGCTTCTGGCGCTCGCCCGAGAGCGGGGCGCACCGGGTCCGCGGCGTCGGTCTCGGCCTCTACATCACGCAAGGCCTCGTGGAGGCCCACGGGGGCACCATCTCCGCCGAGAGCAGCCCCGGCGGCGCCACGACATTCCGCTTCACGCTGCCGTTCGCCACGGAGGCCTCGCGCGCGGCCGGGGACGGGGAGACGAGCGCCCGACAGCGCGCCTCCCGGCGCTGACCCCACGTCGACCGCGGAGGTCGCTGAGCGAGCTCGGCAATCCGAGATCGGGTGATCGCGGCGAGCCCGTCAATCCACGAATCCATGTTGGTTTCAGGCGAGCTCGTCAATTTACGTCGGCCTCGGGCGAGCTCGTCATTTCAGGTCAATCAAGGCGAGCGAGCTCGTCCATCGAGGCAGCGGTCGAGGGCGAGCCCTGTCCGCTCCTGTCCGTTCTCCAGCCTCGGTGTTTCGGGAGCACCGTCCTTTCGAAGTATTCTGCCTTCAGGCCACGCAGAATGATCACAGAAGGAACTTCCTGAGGTCCGTATCCGCGCTACACCTGAGGTCCGCTCCGATCGGACGTCGGGGCAGTGAGGTGGCGAAGCAGTGAATTCCTGGTTCTCGCAGGTGGGTAAGCGGCTGGGGCCCGCGGGGCGCCGGCTTTGGGTGCTTGGAATCATGGGGGTGGTGCTCGCGGCGGTCCTCGCGCTCGCCGTGCGCGCGGCGCCGCGCGAGCGCGCGGCGTCGTACACGGAGCTCCTCCAGATCGCGCAGGCGGGGCAGGCCGCGGCGGTCGAGGTGAGCGGCCCCCGCTTCTTCGTGCGCCGGGCGGGCGGGGAGACGGTGACGTCGGTCGTCGACGACCCGACGCTCCGGCACGAGCTCGTCTCGCGGTTCGTGACCGCGGGCGCCTCGGTCGACTTCGCCTCCCGGGACGAGCCGTCGCGCGCGGCGGCCGCGGCGCTCCCGGTGGTGGTCCTCGCCGCCCTCGGGTTCGCGCTCTTCACCGTGAACCGGCGGCGCAGCCCGAAGATGTTCGCGGACGCCAAGGCCGGGGCCACGCGGGCGCCCGTGCGCTTCGCGGACGTCGCGGGCATGCACGAGGTCAAGCAGGAGCTCGCCGAGACGGTCGAGTTCCTGAGGAACCCCGAGCGCTTCGCGCGCCTCGGCGGGCGCCCCCCGCGCGGCGTGCTGCTCACCGGCGAGCCCGGGACCGGCAAGACGCTGCTCGCGCGCGCGGTCGCGTGCGAGGCGGGCGTTCGGTTCCTCTCGGCGTCGGGGTCGAGCTTCCAGGAGATGTTCGTCGGCGTCGGCGCCTCCCGCGTCCGCGCGCTCTTCGCCGAGGCGCGCAAGGCGGCGCCGTGCATCATCTTCATCGACGAGATCGACGCCGTCGGGCGGGCCCGCGCGAAGGGGCAGGGCGACTCCGCCTCCGCGGAGCACGACCAGACGCTGAACCAGCTCCTCGTCGAGATGGACGGGTTCGACCACGCGACCGGCATCGTCGTCATCGCGTCGACCAACCGCGTCGACATGCTCGACCCCGCGCTGCTCCGGCCGGGGCGCTTCGACCGCAAGGTCACCGTGCCGCTCCCGGACGTGCGCGGCCGCGAGGAGATCCTGAACGTCCACGCCGGGCCGATCGCGCTCGACGGCGGGGTCGATCTCGGCACCATCGCCCGCAGCACGCCCGGGTTCTCGGGCGCCGACCTCGCGAACCTGCTGAACGAGGCGGCCATCCTCGCGGCCCGCGAGGGCGCCGACGCGGTGGACCCGTCGCACATCGACCGCGCGCGCGACCGGGTGATGATGGGGCTCGAGCGCAAGGGGGTGCTGATCGACGAGGACGAGCGCTACGCGACCGCCGTGCACGAGGCGGGGCACGTGGCCGTCGGGCTGCTCGCGCCGAGCTGCGACCCGGTGCACAAGGTGTCGATCCTGCCGCGCGGCCGCGCGCTCGGCGTGACCCAGGCGCTGCCGGAGAAGGATCGGCTGATGTACCGCAAGGAGTACCTCGAAGATCAGATCTGCATGCTGATGGGCGGCCGCGCGGCCGAGATGGTCATCCTCGGGACGATGACGGCCGGCGCCTCGGACGACATCCAGCGCGCCTCGACGATCGCCTGGAAGATGGTCGCGGAGCTCGGCATGAGCCACCTCGGCCCGATCTGCGTCGGCGATGGGCACCCCGCGCGGAGCCCCGCGCTGCTCGATCGCGTCGACGAGACGGCGCGCGCGCTCGCGGACGCGCAGCTCGCGCGCGCCGTCGACATCGTGAGGTCCCGGCGCGCCGAGATCGACGCGCTGGTCCGCGCGCTCCTCGAGAAGGAGACGCTCGGGGTGGACGAGATCGAGGCCTGCTTCCCGGCGGATCGATCGAAGCGCGCCGCCCAGAACGCGGCCTGAGCCGCGTACGCTCGACGTGCGCGTCCCCGGGGAGGGGCCGCGCGCTGGGGGCTCCCCTCCGGGGCTTGCGTTCCGGCGAGCCCCTTTTGTGGCTCGCCTCCACGCCAGCCCCTCCGGGAAGCCCCCAGCGCGCGGCCCCTCCCCGGGGACGCGGCGACCGCCCCGGCATGCATGGGGCATGGGGGGCTGTTACGGAACCGGCACGGGGATCTGTTTCGGAAGGGGAGGAGTCCGCAGACGAGCTCGCCCGTGCGGTGCCTGACTCCACATGACGCAGACACCACGGTGCGTCAGGGATTGCGCCGATTCCTTCCGTCTGGAGGGGCAAATCTCCCCTTGCGGTTGCCCGGCAAGCTGATGAAGTGGGGGCACTCGAATGCACGAATTCCGTCCTGTTCGTGTGACCTCCAAACGAACATCCTCTCTGCTTTCTCGGGTTCCAGCGCCCCACGCGCGTCGCTCTGGCCTGGAGGCGCGCAGTGGCTGAGCCCCGGATCCTGATCCTGTCCAACCGAGATCCGGAGGAGGTCGTCGACGAGCCGCCACTCGTGCAGCGGGTGGGGAGCGGCTTGCTCCGGGTCGGCCGCGAGGACGGCAGCGCGCTCGCCGCCCAGAGCGTCCTCGCGACGCTCGCCGCCGCGCCGGGCGCGCGGGTCGCGCACCGCGCCGTGCTCCGGCCGAGCGAGGTGCTCGCGGCGATCGGCGACCACCGGCCCGACGTGATCTTCAACCTCTGCGAGGCGCTCGACGGCGACAGCCGCCACGAGGTCGTGTGCGCGTGGATGCTCGCGGGGCTCGATCTCTGCTTCACCGGCAGCGACCACGTCGCGCTCCGCAGCTGCCTGCACAAGGCCGAGGCGAACCGGATCCTCGCGCGCGCCGGCGTGCGCGTGCCCGAGACGGTGCGGGTCGACGGCCCGGATCGCCTCCCCGACGTCGCGTTCCCGGTCATCGTCAAGCCGGAGCGCGAGGACGGCTCGACCGGGATCGATCGGGGCTCGGTCGTCCACGATCGCGCCGCGCTCCGCGACCAGGTCGCCGCCGTCGTGGCGCGCTTCCGGCAGCCGGTCGTGGTGCAGCGCTACGTGCACGGGCGAGAGCTCTCGGTGTCGCTGCTCGGCTGGCCTGTCCCGCGCGTGCTGCCGCCCGGCGAGATCGTCTTCCACGGGCTGCCCGAGGGGCACCCGCACGTGGTCACGTACGAGTCGAAGTGGCGCCCCGAGACCGCCGCGTCGATCGGGACCCCCTCGGTGGCGGCCGTGCTGCGGCCGCTCGAGCTGCGGCGGGTCGTGGCCATCGGCCGCCGCGCCTTCGAGGTGCTCGGGCTGCGCGACTACGGCCGCGTCGACGTGCGGCTCGACCCGCGGGGCGTGCCCTACGTCATCGACGTCAACCCGAACTGCGATCTCTCGCCCGACGCCGGCTTCGCGCGCGCGGCCGGGCGCGCCGGCCTCTCCTACGCCGACGTCGTGGGGGAGATCGTCCGGTCCGCGCTCGGTCGCGCCGACCGCCGCGCGGATCTGCTCCGCGCGCGCGGCCGCGCTCCGGCGCGCGTGCGCGCGGCGGAGCGCGGCGCCGCGCGCGGCGGCCTCGCCAGAGGGGAGGCCCCGTGATCACGCAGCGCGGCCTCCGCCCCGAGGACCGGCCCCTCGTCGCCGAGCTGCTCGCGTCGGTCCCGGCGTTCACCGACGACGAGCGCGCCGTGGCGCTGGAGCTCGTCGACGCGCAGCTCGCCCAGCCCTCGTCGGACGGCTACCGGTTCGTGCTGAGCTTCCAGGATGAGCCGCGCGGGGGCGCGCCCCGGCTCGCGGGGTACCTCTGCTACGGCCGCACGCCGATGACGCGGTCCACCTACGACCTCTACTGGATCGCGACCTCGCCGGCGCTCGCCCGGTCGGGCGTGGCGCGCGGGCTCGTCGCGAGCATGGAGGGCGAGATCGCGCGCGAGGGCGGCGGCCTCGTGCGGGTGGAGACGGGCAGCCGCGAGGGCCACGGCGCGGCGGTGCGCTTCTACGACGCGCTGCAGTTCTCGCGGGCGGCGGTCATCGCGGACTTCTACGCCCCGGGCGACGATCTGCTGATCTTCACGAAGCGGGTCCGCGCGGCCCGCGCCGCAGCCGCGGCCGGCGAGGCGCCCGGCGCCGACGCCGAGCCCGCGCCGGGCGAGCCCGCGCTCTACGACGCGGCCTTCAGCTACCGCGACTACGCCGCGGAGCGCGACTGCCTGCTCGCGTGCGCGCGCCGCTTCGGCGCCCGCCCGGTGCAGCGGGTGCTCTCGTGGGCCTCCGGGCCCGCGCGGCACCTCGCCGCGTTCGCGGAGCTCGGCGTCGACTGCGCGGGCGCGGACGGCTCCGCGGCGATGATCGCCTACGCCGAGCGCGCCGCGGGCGCTCGCGCCCGCGGCGCGGGGATCCGCTTCTGCCGCGCCGAGCTCGACGAGCGCCCCGACGTCGCGCCGGTCGATCTCTCGTTCGTGCCGCTCTCGGCGATCCACCAGCTGACCACGCCGACGGCGCTCGAGCGCCACCTCCGGATCGCCGCCTCGCTCCTCTCGCCGGGCGGCGTCCACGTCATCGAGGCGACCCACCCGGTCGATCTCACGCCGTCCGGCGTGCACCGGACCGAGTGGACCGAGCGGCGCGGCGATCGGTCGATCGACGCGCGGTTCCGCATCCACATCGAGCGCGCGACGCCCGAGCGGGTGGTGCCGGTGAGCCTCGAGGTGGTGTGCGTCGCCCGGCGCAACGGCGCCGCGCCCAGGGAGCTCTCGTCGATCCGGCAGGAGGCGACCTGGTACATCCCGGATCTGGCCGGCTGGCGCCGCGTCGTGGAGCGGGTCCCGGAGCTCACGCTCGCCGCCACGCTCGGCGATTTCAACGTGGAGGTGCCGTTCGAGCACGCCGCCGCGTGGCGGCTGATCCTGGTGCTGCGGCGCGCCTGAGGGCGGGGAGCGCCGGCGGCGGGGGGCGCGCCGTCAGTTGAGGTCCCAGAAGTACTTGGTCCCGCTCGGCGGCGCCTCGTCCGCGCCCTCGTCGGGGGGGGCGGCGCCCCCGGCGCGGGAGAGCTCGAGCACCTCCTCCAGCGCGCTCGCCTCGTCGTGCCAGTACGCCTCGGCGCCGAAGTGCGGGAACGTCCGCGGGAAGATCGGGTCGTGCCACCGCCGCGCGATCCAGGCGGCGTAGTGGATCATCCGGAGCCCGCGCAGCGGCTCGACGAGCGCCAGCGTGGACCTGTCGAAGCGCCGGAGCTCCTCGTACCCCTCGATGAAGATCTCGCGCTGCCGCCGCGCGACCGCGTCGCGGCCGGGGAGCAAGAGCCAGAGGTCCTGCACCGCGGGGCCGACCACCATGTCGTCGAAGTCGAGCACGTGGAGCGCGCCGTCGCGGAGGAGCAGGTTGCCCGGGTGCAGGTCGCCGTGGATGCGGTGCGCCTCGACGCCCGAGAGGCGCTCCTCGGCGACGTCGGCGACGGCGCGCGCCGCCGCGAGGTACCGCCGCTCGGCGCCCGCGGGGATCACCTTGCGCTCCGCGAGCCAGCCGAGGTCCTCGCGGGCGTACGAGTCCGCGGAGAGCCGGACGCGGTGCTCGGCCGTCCCCGCCGCGCCCACGTTGTGGATGCGCGCGGTGAGCCTCCCGAGGCGCGCGAACATGTCGTCTCCGAGCTCGTCGGGCGCGCGGCCGCCGGTGCGCTGGAACAGGCAATACTGGATGTGGTCGATCTGCTTGAGCGTCTCACCGTCGGGGAACGGGCGCGTCGGGCAGACGGGGATCTCGGCGTCCGCGAGCTCGGCGAGGAACCGGTGCTCCTCCAGGATCTGCGACCGCGACCAGCGGCCCGGGCGGTAGAACTTGGCGATGATGCGGGTGCGGTCCTCGCACTCGACCTCGTACACGCGGTTCTCGAACGAGTTCAGCGGGTAGCAGACGCGATTGCACAGGACGCCTGCCGCCTCGACGGCCTCGATCACTTTGTGCGGCGTCAGCGACAGGAAGAGGTCGGTCGGTGTGGTGGAGCTCATCGTGGGGGGAGAGTGGAGCAGAAGCGGGCGCCGCGCTCGACGAGAAGTTTCGCGCGGCGCCTGCGCGGCGAGCGCGCGGGGGCGCCGCGCTCCGCGCCATCGTGATACGCTGACGGGGGAGCTCATGGAAAACACACAGATCTCCTTCCTTAACCTCGAGCTCGGCAAGCTCGAGGCGATCGTCGAGATCATGTTCCTCGCGGCCTACGCCGACGGGTCCATCAACGAGGCTGAGCGCGCCGAGCTCTCGGCGCACCTCGGGGCGTTGACCCAGGGCCGCCTCGGGCCCGACATCGTCCAGCCGCTCCTCGACTTCATCGAGCGCTCGGTGCGCGAGCAGGGCAGGAGCGGCCGCTTCGCCTCGATCCGCGCCCGCCTCCCCGACGTGCGGATGCGCGAGGCGGCGATCGAGCTGGCGATCCGGCTGATCGCCGCCGACGGCGTGATCCACGAGAGCGAGCACGCCCTGCTGATCGAGGCGGCCCGCGCGCTGGAGGTGCCGATCGCGTTCAAGGGGCGTGTCTCGACAGCATCGACGTGACCCCCCGCCGGCGACCTCCGCCGCGGATGTGATGGCGGCGCGTACGATCGGCGCGCAGAGAATGCGCCGCCGTCCAGCCCTTGCGCGTGCGATGGCGCCGGCGCGCCGTCCGTGGCCGCCAGGGCCGGCGTGATCCGCCGGGGGAATCGATCGCGAGGCGCGCTTTCGCAGGGGGAAACCTCGCACCTCGGCGCCGGAGCGAGCGCGGGAGAAGCGCATTCCCGTCGTCCCATACCGGCCTGCTCCTTGCTACGACTCAGGGAGGAGAGGTCATGGACACCCGAGGAACTGACAGCACCACGACGCCGCACGGCGCTTCGATGGATCCTGCGTCGAACCGATCCCGTCCCGCCACCACCGGGGGCAGAGCATCTCAGCGGGCCCATCGCTCGCCGCGATCTCCGCGCAGGTCGGCCGGTCACCGCCCCCCGTTCGAGCCCGTCGACATCAGGACGCCGGGCAGGCTGCCGCGGCCGTCCGGCTCGGTGTGGCTCCCTGGCGCGGAGGTCGCGACGCTCGAGGCGGTGAGCGACACCGCGCCCGCGCCGGTGAGCGCCCCGCCCGCCACGCTGCGGACGGGCCTCGCCGGTCCACGCGCCGGCGCGGTCAGCGCGCCGGAACCCGCGTCGGACACCGCGCGAGGTCGCTACGCCCCAGGCGACGTCCTGGCGCGGCGGTACCGGCTCGTGGAGCTCCTCGGGGAGGGGAGCATGGGCGCCGTCTGGAAGGCCCGCAACCTCGCCCTCGAGCTCGACGTGGCGATCAAGCTCATCCGCCGCGACTGCATCGTGCCCGAGGCCGCCGCGCGGCTGCTCAGGGAGGCGCAGGCCACGGCGCGGGTCTCGCACCGCGCCGCGGTGCGGATCTTCGACCTCAGCGTCACGGACGCGGGCGAGCCGTTCGTGGTGATGGAGCTCCTCCAGGGCCGATCGCTGGCGCAGGCGCTCGCCGCGTCGGGGCCGATGTCCCCCGTGTCCGGCGTGCAGCTCTTGCTGCCCGTGATCGGGGCGCTCAGCGCCGCGCACGCCGCGGGGGTCGTGCACCGGGACGTGAAGCCGGCGAACATCGTGCTCGTGCGCGACGGCCGCAGGACCGTCCCCAAGCTGATCGACTTCGGCATCGCGTTCACGGCGACCCGCGCGCGGGGCGAGGGGGCGCGGGACGCGCTGGTCGGGAGCCCGGCCTACATGGCGCCGGAGCAGGTCCGCGGCGGGTACGAGGCGGACGCGCGGGCGGACGTGTGGAGCGTGTGCGTCGTGCTCTACGAGATCGTGAGCGGCCGGCGCCCGTTCGGCGGGCCGGGGAGCCTCTCCATCGTGCACGACGTGCTGCGCGCCGACCCGCCGCGCCTCGAGGTCTTCGAGGCGTATCCGCGGCTCTGGGAGATCATCGAGCAGGGGCTGTCCAAGTCCCCCGAGGAGCGCTTCCCCACGATGGCGGCGCTGGGCCGCGCGCTGGCCCTGTGGGCCATCGCGAGCGGGGTCGGCCACGACGTGATGGGCGCCTCCCTGATCGACTATTGGCTACCCGACGCCTGATCGCGCCGCGCGCCGGCTCAGAAGCTCGCCTCGCACGGCCTCTCGTCGGCAAAGGCCTTGATCGTATCGAGCTCGGCCGCGGTCGCGCCGTTGTAAGCCCAGGAGAGCGCGCCCGCGTACCCCTGGCTGAACCAGCTCTGCAGGAGCTCCGGCACGGTGGCCGTGGACAGCCCGGCGACGGGGAACTCCCCCATGACGACCGGCTTGTCGGTGATGCCGTAAACGGCGGGCGACTGGTTGAACGGCCAGTACAGGTTGATCCAGTCGTACATGTGGAACGTGTAAAAATCGATGTCCGTCCTGCTCCAGGCGCTCGACCACTTCATCGCGGCCGCGCCGACCGTGATGAGCGCGCGGCTCTCCGTGCGCAGCACCCGGATCGTGTCGTTGACGAACGTCTCCATCTCCGCGTGCGTCACCGTCTCCAGCTCGGCCATCGGATCATAGTCGGGGTCGTCGTACGGGCTCGGCCCGGTGATCGCCCACTCGGGCTCGTTGATCACGTCCCAGGCCACCATCCGGTGCCGGTACGGGCTCCGCTCGACCGCCCGGGCCAGCGGCCTGACGACGTTGTCCATCAGCAGCGCGCGCCGCCGCGCGTCGGTCACGATCGGGCGGATACCGACGATCCGGAGATCCCCCTCGACCCGGGTCGGGCGGAAGGCGTCAAAGGAGAAGAGGCAGAGCATGAGGTGCACGTCCGCCTGCTCGGCGAGCTCGAGCGCCTTCCCGACGTCGCGCTCCGTGGTCGCGCCGAGGCCGGTCGGGTCGTCGTTCGCGTCGAACAAAACGCTCTCGCCGCGGAGCTCCGGCAGCATCCACCACCGGACGACGCCCGCGCCGTGGGCGCGCATGTCCGCGAGGTTCGCCGCGTGCGTGGACGCCTCGGCCGAGACGCCGCCCTGGTCCCAGGCGGCGATGCCGCCGAAGTCGCCGGCGAAGTGGTGCCACGCATAGTTGATCCCGTACATGAAGCGGGTCTTGCAGCCGACCTGGATACCCCCGTTGGGCGCGGGGCACTCGTCGACGCACTGGACCTCACCGCCCGCGCCGCCCTGGCCCGCGCCGCCCTGGCCCGCGCCGCCCTGGCCACCCCCGCCCGCGGCGCCGCCGCCCTGGTCACCCGCCGAGACGCTGCGTCCACCGCCGCCGTGCCCGCCGGCCGCTGGCTCTTCGGTCGCGCCGGCGCCGGAGCAGGCCGCGAGCGCAAGGGCGGCTGCCGTCGTGAGAGCGAGGGGACCGAGCGGACAAAGAGGCGTGTGCATGAGGCGAGCGAGGCGATGCTACGCCCCGGCGCGCGCGATCGCCATCCGATTCAAGGATGCGCGCGCGGAGAGCACGTTCGGGGTGCCCCGGCGCTCGAGGTGCGTTGTCCGTTCCACGATGAGCGAGCGCCGTCTGTGGGCTGGAGTGGGAGCGCGAGCCGCGAGCGCGCCGCGTCGTCCGGGCGCGCCGCGTCGCCCGTGCGCTCCGCGCCGGTGGCGCGCCGGCTCTCCGGGACCCCTTGAAACCTGCTTCGCCGGCCGGGTATTCAGGGGCTCGGGCGCCGCTCGCGCCCCCGAACGCCCCGCTCGCGGGAGGAGAACCACCGAACATGCAAGCGCGCGCAGCCGTTGCCCACAAGGCGGGCGAGAAGCTCACGGTCGAGACCGTCCAGGTGGAGGGCCCTCGCGAGGGCGAGGTCCTCGTCGAGATCAAGGCCACGGGCGTCTGCCACACGGACGCTTATACCCTCTCGGGCAAGGACCCGGAGGGCCTCTTTCCCGCCATCCTCGGGCACGAGGGCGCGGGCGTCGTCGTCGACGTCGGGCCGTCCGTGAAGAGCGTCAAGCGGGGCGACCACGTGATCCCGCTCTACACGCCCGAGTGCCGGCAGTGCTCCTATTGCACGAGCGGAAAGACCAACCTCTGCCAGGCCATCCGCGCCACGCAGGGCCGGGGCGTGATGCCGGACGGCACGAGCCGCTTCTCGATCGGCAAGGAGCGGATTCACCATTACATGGGCACTTCGACGTTCTCGAATTACACCGTCCTCCCCGAGATCGCGGTGGCCAAGATCCGCGAGGACGCCCCCTTCGACAAGGTCTGTTACATCGGCTGCGGCGTGACGACCGGTATCGGCGCCGTCATCCACACCGCGCAGGTGAAGCCCGGCGACAACGTGGTCGTCTTCGGCCTCGGCGGCATCGGGCTCAACGTGATCCAGGGCGCCCGGATGGCCGGCGCCGATCTCATCGTCGGCGTCGACATCAACCCGAAGCGCCGCGAGCTCGCCGAGAAATTCGGGATGACCCACTTCGTCAACCCGACGGAGGTGGAGGGGGATCTCGTGCCCTACCTCGTCGACCTGACCCGGGGCGGCGCCGATTTCAGCTTCGAGTGCATCGGCAATGTCAAGGTGATGCGCCAGGCGCTCGAGTGCTGCCACAAGGGCTGGGGCACCAGCGTCATCATCGGTGTCGCCGGGGCCGGCGAGGAGATCTCCACGCGCCCCTTCCAGCTCGTCACCGGGCGCGTCTGGAAGGGCTCCGCGTTCGGCGGCGCCAGGGGGCGCACCGATGTCCCCAGGATCGTCGACTGGTACATGGAGGGCAAGATCAGGATCGACGAGCTCATCACGCACACGATGCCGCTCGACGACATCAATCGCTCCCTCGATCTCATGCACGCCGGCGAGTCGATCCGCAGCGTCGTGCTCTTCTCCTGAGGCGCGCCCCCGCACCTCCTCTCCGAGGCGCTCCCGCATCTCCTCCCTGAGGCGCTCCCGCATCTCTCGAGGTGCGCCCTCGCATCTCCGTCCCTGGTGTCACTGACCTTCCCGATCGCCCTCGGCCTTCGTCATTTCTTTTTCAATCCGCGCGCGGGTTGGTGAGGGGAGCGGAGAGGTCGCGCTCCTCGCGGGGGCGCGGAGCGCGGTCCTGCCCGGTCGCCCGCCGCGCCGGAGGAGCGCGCGATCGAGCACGATTCGAGCACGATTCGAGCGCGATCGGAGCGCCCATCGGACGATCTCCAGGGCCGCGACCTGCGGGCGCGCGCGGCCCTGCGCGCGATGGGCGGCGCCTCCCCGCGCCTGGTCCCTCCCCGGACAGGGGTGTCGATGCCGTGTCGGCAGCGACGGATGCTGCCAAAATCCTGACCCCTGTGACATCATCTGCCGCCATGTTCCGTGTCACCTCCCTGGCGGGCCTGCCCTTCAACGCCCTCGCCGAGCCGACCGCGGCGATCGCGGCCTGCGATGCCGTCGTCCTCGTCGCCCCGTCGCCGATCGCGAAGCACGCGGGTGGGCTCGGGTCTGCGGTGGGCGCTGCGGTCGATGCGGCCGCGCGCGTGGACAGCGCGCTCGATGGCCGGTGCGCGCCGATCGTCCTGCCGGCGCCCGGCGTGCCCGGCGGGCGCCTGGTGCTCGCGCCGACGGGCGCGCTCACCGAGGACGTCGACGACGTCCGCTCCGTGGCGGAGGCGGCGGCCGCCGGCTTCGCGCGCGCCGTGGAGGCGGGGGCGAGCCGACCGCTCCTCGTCGTGCGGGCCCCGGACGCGCCGCGGTTCGCGCGGGCGGTCGAGGTGGGGGCGCTCGCCGCGCTCGGGAGCCAGTGGGCGCCGCTCGAGGCGCGCGAGGCCGAGATGGCCCCGCGCTCGGCCGAGTCGGTCGCGGCGCTCGGGCTGCCCGAGGCGCGCGCCCGCGAGATCGCGGCCATCGAGGTCGGCCGCGCGCTCTGCCGCGACATCACCGGCACCGAGCCGGAGCGGATGGCGCCGCGCCGCGTCGCCGAGATGTGCGAGGCGGCGTTCGCGAGGACGGGCGTGCTCGTCAAGATCGAGCGCAACGTCGACGACTACCCGCTCATCAGCGCGGTCTCGCGCGCCTCGCGCGTGGTCGAGCGGCACCGGCCGTGCGTCGTGCGGCTCGACTACAGGCCGCGCGGGGAGATCCGGCGCACGGTGCTGCTCGCGGGCAAGGGCGTCACCTACGACACCGGCGGCGTCGACCTGAAGACCGACGGCCACATGGCCGGGATGTCGCGCGACAAGGGCGGCGCGGGCGCGGTCGCCGGGCTGGTGCGCGCGGCCGCGGCGCTCGGCCTGGAGGGCGTGCGCATCGTCGGGCTGCTCGGCCTCGTGCGCAACAGCATCGGCGAGGAGTCCTACGTCAGCGACGAGATCATCCGCAGCCGCGCCGGCGTGCGCGTGCGGATCGGCAACACCGACGCCGAGGGGCGCCTCGTCCTCGCCGATCTGCTCGCGCTCGCGCGCGAGCTCGCCATGAGCGGCGCCGCCGATCCGATCCTGTTCTCGCTCGCGACGCTCACGGGGCACGTCTTCCGCGCCCACGGGCCGTACACCGGCGCGATCGGCAACACCGCCGCGCGGCCCGAGCTCGATCGGCTCGACGTCCTCGCGGAGCGCTGGGGCGAGCCGATGGAGCGCGTGCGGCCGCGGCGCGAGGACTACGCGTTCGTCGCTCCCCGCTCGAGCGCCGAGGACGTGGTCTCCTCGAACCGGCTCGCCTCCGTGGACACGCCGCGAGGGCACCAGTTCCCGTTCGCGTTCCTCGACATCGCGTCGGGGCTCAAGGGCGGCAGCCTGCCGTTCATCCACCTCGACATCGGCGGGGTCGGCGTCGAGCTGGCCGACTGGCAGTTCGGCCGGCCCACGGGCGTCCCGATCCCGAGCCTCATCGCCTACCTGGCCGGCGAGACGGCGTAGCGGCCGGCAAGGCGGCGTGGCGCCGGCAAGGCGGCGTGGCGCTATGTAGGACGACTCTCGCTCTTTTTCGTGCCTGTCACCGCGGCGCCGCGTCCGATCCGTCCCCGGCGGCAGCGTGGGGCGACGCCCGGGGTCCTATGTGTTGCACGGGATCAGTGCGGCGCCGCGGCGACAGGCACGTTGCTGGCAAGCTCGGCGGTCATGGGGAGAACTCGCTCGACCGCACCCGCCGTTGTCGCCCTGCTCCGACCTGCGCTCTCCGGGGGACTGGCCCTTGCGGCCGCCGCCTGCGGCGTTGGCGAGCGGGGGATGGACCTGGATCCGCTGCGCCGGCCGGCGCTTTCGCAGGGCAGCGGCGCGCTGCGCCTGGTCGCCGCGAGCGAGGAGCCGGGGGCCCAGCCCGTGGCGGACGTGGTGGGGATCGCGAGCGCGGCGATCCCGATCGGCGGCACCGGCTACTCCCGCGGGCGGTCGACGGCGGTCGTCAAGGCTCCGATCGAGCGGGTGCGCGCAACGGTGCTCTCGTTCGAGCGCTACCCGGAGTTCATGCCTCACTACAAGAAGTGTCGCGTGCTCGGGCGGACCCCTTCGGGCGGGTGGGACGTCTACATGGAGGTCTCGGCGCTTCAGGGCGCGGTCACGATGTGGGCGCGCATCGAGATCCAGAAGCCGGTCCTCGCGGACGGGGCCGAGACCTACTCGTCCCGCTTCATTTCCGGCAACGTGAGAGATCTCCAGGCTGTCTGGCGGCTGGAGAGGATCGACGCCGGGTCGACGCGCGTGTCCCTCGAGGTCTTCCTCCGCCCGAAGCTGCCGTTGCCGAAGCGCCTCATCAACGCGGAGAACATGGAGGGCTCGGCGCGCGCGCTCGCCGCCCTGCGCGCGCGCGCGGAGGGGGCGGGCGTCGCGCGCCGCTGATCTCGAGGACAACCAGCGTACGGCAGTTCCTTCTCACATGAGACCAGGGACGAGCTTGGGCGACGCAATACCAGCACGGCTGCGGGGAGTTGCCCCGGATCAGCAGAAGAACCGCCATGGCGCCAGCGACGCCAAGAAGAGAGGGGAAGGGTTGTCCCCCATTTCCCTTTCTACTTCCCGGATTTCTTGGCGCCCTTGGCGCCATGGCGGTTCGCCTCTCGGCCCGACTTCCCGCAGCGGCGCTAGCGGGGGGTCTGGACCGGCGTGGTCTCGACGGCGACCGTGCCGCCGCGCGCGATCCACCGGAACCCGTCGATGAGCGCGGTCGAGTCGAGCATGTCGTCGCCGGTGTCGAAGATCATGAATCGGAGCGTGAGCTCCTCGCCGCCGATCACCGGCGCCTGCGTCCGCAGCCAGCGGGTGGCGCCGGCGTCGTTCCAGAGCCCGAATCCGGTGCCCACGAGGTCGTCCGCGCCGAGCGGGCACCCCTCGCAGACGTCGAAGAAGCCGATGTTGACGCTCACGGGGTTGCCCAGGCTATCGAACGAGAGATTGCCGTCGCGCGATCCCGGCGGGGGCGGCGTCGCCAGCGCGAGGAACTGGTCGTTGAAGCTGTCGCAGACGTACTCCGGGTATTCGAACGTGTAGAACTTGAACGCGAACTCGTAGCCGGTCGCGTTCGTCGGCGCGCGGAGGACGACCTCGAGCCCGATGTCGTCGTGGATCTCCGACGAGGGGGGGCAGCTCGGGTTGTCCAGCGGGAAGCCGGGCGGCGCGCGCCCGGGCCCGTAGCTCGAGCAGCTCGGCCCGCCGCACGCGCCCGGCCGGCGGGCGGCGCGGGCGCGGCCCGAGGAGAGGGCGAGCATGCGCGCGCCGCCCTGCGCGCGCACGCTGGGCCCGAACGCGTCGAGCACGCCCACCGCGGCGGTGGGCTCGGCGAGGGAGCCGTCGCCGCGCACGTACCTCGCGCGGAGCACGCCCCACCTCCTGTCGCCGGGCGACGCCGCGGCGCAGAGGTCGATGGCGTTGGCCCCGTGCATGGCGTCGAAATCGTCGGGAGCGAGGTCGCCGTCGCACGCAGGCAGGACGTTATCGACGAGGCCGTCGCAGTCCTCGTCGGCCGGCTCGGGCATGTTGCCCGCCCCGTCGGGCTCGTCGATCACGACCTCGATCGCGCCCGGGTTGACGTTCCGATCTCCGTCGTTGCAGTCGCCCTCCGCCGCCGTGAACCCGTCTCCGTCCGCGTCGGCCAGGCCGCCGCCCTCGTCCGGAGAGTCGCCGCCGAGCTCGCCCCCTGCGCCGCCCGCCGCGCCCGCGCCTCCCGCGCCCGCGCCGGCCGCGTGCTGCGTGTCCCCGCCGTCCTTGCCGGAGAACGGGTCGCCCGGGATCGCCGGGCACCCGCTAGCAAACCACAGCGCCGCGCCGACGCTCGCGCGGTACGCGAGGAGGAGGGCGCGCCGACCCCTCATGGTGCACGCCTCTCCGATGGCGGCTCGGCGCGCCTGCGCGAGCCCTCGGGCTCCTGGGGCGGCCCCGGGTCGGCCGGCGGCGCCCCCTGCCGCAGGAGGCGCGCGGCCCACACCGAGAGCGAGAGCAGCCCGAGGGTGAGGACCACCCCGATCGGGGCCCGGTGCCGCTCGGTGAAGGGGAGGTCGCGCGCGACCCGGACGGCGCCGAAGGCAGGGTTGCGCTGCGCGGCGCCGAGCCTCGCCGCGATCGGCGGCTCCTCGCGCTCGCTCCGCTCGAGGAGGTCGGCCAGGTCGTAGCCCGGGCGCTCGCCGAGGGCGTCGCCGACATACAGCCAGTGCGGCCCCGCGTGGCTCGCGCGGAGCACGATCTCCCGGGCGCGCACCTCGCCGCGCGCGCCCGTGATGGAGAGCGGCGCCGGGTCGCCGTCGTGGATCGTCAGGCGGACGAAGCGCTTGCGGGTGGGGTTCAGCGGGATCCGCGTCGACGAGAGCGCCACGCCCCCCTCGCCGTGGGGGAGGATCCGGTAGACGAGGCCGCTCCCGACGGCGGGCCAGACCGCGCGGTACGTGGTCGCGGCGACCTCGATCCGGCGGCTGAACTCCGGCGTGGTGACGTCGAGGTGGATCGCCTGGAGCGGCACGCCGTCCGCGCCGGCGTCGAGCGTGACGGCGGTCGTCCTCGCCCCGTCGTCGCGCTGCGCCTCGACGATCGCGAGCGGGACCAGCGCCCCCTGCGCGGCGGCGGGCGGCGGCGCGCAGGAGAGGGTGCCGCCCGTGATGCGGACGCTCGCGGCCTCGCCGCGCGCCGGCGCGCCGTCGGGCAGGAGGCGGACGCGGACCAGCGCCGCGCGCGAGAGCGGGTAGGAGACCGCGAGGTGCTCGACGGTCTCCGCGCCCCGGGGGATCCGGTACACGTGGGCGCCGCGCGCCACCTCGCGGAGCGAGCGCGGGTCGGCGCCGGTGTCGATCCGCACCTCGCGCAGGAAGGCGTTGCCGAGGACGCTGAGCTCGATGTGGCAGTGGCGCGTGCCTGGCGCGTCGAGCGCCCACGTCGCGTGCGCGACGCCGGCGGCGTCGACCCCCGGATCGAGCATCGTGGCGGCGATCCGCCCGGAGGGCGCGGCGCCCGCCTCGCGCAGCACGTAGGGCACCTCGGCCCCGTCGGGGCCGGCGATGCGGACGTCGGCGAGCAGCTCGTCGGCGCGGCTCTCGCGGTAGAGGTCGAGATCGACGTCGACGCGGTGATCGCCGGGCGCGTCCACGCCCTCGATCGGGCGGACGAGCGCGTGCCTCCCGGTCGACGGCGGCGCGGCGGCCTGCGCGTCGGCGGGCCGCGCGGAGGAGGCGGTCGCGAGCAGCGCGAGCAACCCGGCCGCGCCCCCGGGGCCGGCGCGGAGGAGCGAGGCGAGGCGCCGGCCGAACCGCGCGTACAGGAACCCTCCGCCGACGAGCAGCGCGCCGACGCCCGTGAACAGCGCGATCTGGTAGATGCGCTCGACGTGCCAGGCGTCCCACGCCACGAGCTTCGCGATCGTGACGGCGAACAGGGCGAGGCCCGCGTGGCGATGGAACGCGTCGCGCGCGGCGAAGCCCGCCGCGAGCAGCGCGCTCGCGGCGAGCGCGAGCACGAGCGTGGTCGCCATGGCGAGGCCGCCGCGCTGGGCGTCGAGGGCGCCGTTGCGCAGCACGATGAGCTCCGCGAACTCCGCGGCGTCGAGCGGGAAGGGGGGCGGGGCGGGGAGGACGGTGAGCGCGCTCCGCACCTCGACGACCACGGTCGCGATGAGCACCGCATAGCCGGCGCCGAGCGCCGTGAGCGCCGGCGCGCGCAGCTCGGCGCCGGCGCGCGCGGCGCCGGCGGCCGGCGCGCGCGACAGCACCCGCCCCGCGACGACCAGGGCCACGCCCACGCCGGCGAACGCGCAGGCCCGCGCGTTCCACAGGACGGGGACGGCCATGGCGCCGTCGCGGCCGCGCGACGCGAGCCAGGTGCTGAAATGCGCCTCGGTCCCGGCCAGATCGACCGCGAACGCCCTCGCGAGCGAGGCCAGGAAGAGGAGCAGGGTGACGGCGAGCCAGGCGCGCTCGGCGGTGCGCGCGGCGATGGAAGCGGCGATCGCGGCCAGGATGGCCCAGACCACCGTGACCGCCGGCCCGCCGAGCCCGAGCGCGACGGCCGCGGCGAAGAGGGCGAGCGCCTGGCCGAGGAGCAGCGCGACGCGGGCCGCGGGGGGCGCGGCGCCGCGGAGGGCGCCTGCGCGCACGAGCGCTGCGCCGAGCGCGAGATCCAGGGCGCCGGCGATGGCGATGAGCAGCGCGCGGAGCGTCGGCGTGTCGTCCGGCGTGGCGCCCAGCGCGGCCGCGACGAACCCGAGCGTCGCCGCGCTCGCGGCGAGCGCGCCGGCCCAGGAGAGCGCGGGCGCGCCCGGCTCGCCGCGCCGCGCGGCGGCGCCCACGGCGCCGAGGAACACCAGCATGACGAGCGCCGACGCGCCGAGGAAGCGCGCGTCGACCGGCGCGGCGGCGAGCGCGCCGGGCGCCGCGGCGGCGAGCGCGCCTGCCGAGGCGACCGCCGCGGCGAGGAGCAGGCCAGGCATCCCGGCGCGCGCGGCCAGCCACGCGACGAAGGCGGCGGCGATCGCGATCGCGAGCGCGAAGAGCGCCGCCGCGGCGCCGAGCAGCAGCGCGCCCTCGACGCAGGCGAACAGCGCCGCGCCGACGGCGCACACGATCGCGGTCGTCCGCTCGAGGGGGCGCGCGACCCCGGCGCCGCGGAGCCAGCCCGCGAGGTAGACGAGGGTCCAGGCCGCGGTCAGGGCGACGAGCGTCGCCCGGTGCTGCGCCGGCGCGTCACCGAGCGCCGCGACGAGGGCGAGGAAGGCCGAGCCCATCGGGGCGAGCAGCGCGCCGCGGGCCTCGAGCGCCCGGAGCGCGACGACCGCCCCGAGCGCGAGCGCGAGCGCGGCGGCGGCGAGGGCGCGCGGGGCGTCGAAGAGCAGCGCCCCCGCGCCCGCGTGCGCCAGCACGAGCGCGGCGGCGGCGAACGCCTTGCCGTCCGCGGGCGCGGCCCGGGGGGTGGCGCCGGCCGGCGCGGCGCCGCGGGGCGAGGCCGCGCCCGCCGTGGCCGCGCCTGCCGTGGCGGCGCCGCGCGCCCGCGCCCACAGCGCGCGCAGGACCCCCTGCGCGGCCGCGAGCGCGACGAACGCGAGCGGCACCGCGCGCGCGGCGAGCGGGAGGTAGCGACCCGGGAGCGCCCCGGCTGGACGGTCGAGCCAGGGCGGCGCGCCCGGGGCCAGGTCGGCCGGGGCCGGGCTCGCGTCGAAGTGGCGAACGTACCAGCCCGAGAACAGCGCCGCGTGGCCTGCGAGCGCGAGCCAGGGCGCGACGCGGAAGCCGAGCTTCGCGGACACCGCGTGGACGACGCTCGTCATGAGCAGGAGGTACCCGAACAGGAGGAGCGGCCGGTCCTGCCCGGTCGACAGCACGACGGGGTTGAGGAAGCCCGCGACCAGGGTGAGGATCAGGATCGCCTCGCCGCGGTGGCGGAGCGCGAGCGCCGCGCCGAGCAGGAGGAGCGCCGCGTTCGCCGCGGACGCGGCGGGGACCGGCACGAGCGCGTAGAGCACCGCGCTGGCCCACACCGACGCGGTCAGGACGGCGAGCCCGAGGCCGGTGAGCGCGTGGACGAAGGGACGCCGGGTGCGCCCGCGGATCGCCTCGGCCGTCACGAGGAGCGCGGCGCCCGTGGCCGCGCCGAGGGCGACGCGCCCGGTCGGCCCGATCCAGGCGTTGTCCGCGGCGTACTTGAAGAAGAAGAGCGCGCCGAGCAGGAACGTGGCCACGCCAGCGCGGGTGAGCCACGTGAGGCCGAGCCGCTCCTCGATCGAGGCCCTCGCCGCGGCTCCCTGGCGTGCGGGCGCGCCCTCGCCGAGGGCTCTCCCGGGCAGCGCCGCCGCGGGGCGAGGCGCTGCGACGGCGTCGACCGTCGGGGGCGCAGCGGTCGGGGCGGCATTGGCGGCGCCGGCCGGGGGCGCAGCGGTCGGGGCGGCGGCAGCGGCATCGGCGGCATCGGCGGCGCCCGCCGGGGGCGCAGCGGTGGGGGCGGCGGCAGCGGCATCGGCGGCGCCCGCCGGGGGCGCAGCGGTGGGGGCGGCATGGGCGGCGCCCGCCGCGGGCGCGTCGGCGACCGGTGCGCTCGCGACCGAGGCAGCCGCGACCGCCGCCGGGGCGGCTGCGCTCGCGATGGCTCGTCCCGGCTCCGCCGCGCTCGCGCTGCGCGCGCCCTGCGCCGCCGCCAGCCCGGCGCGGCCGCGCTGCCCTGACAGCTCGGCCACGCGGTGCTCGAGGGCGTGGATCCGCAGCAGCAGATCTTCGTTACGCCGGTTGGCCCGGACGGCGAACACGAAGGCGACGAGGGGGGCGACGAGGAGATAGCCGACGAGCGCGACCCCAGCGAGGATGAGGAGTCCTGCCCCCATGCGGGACTTCGTAGCATAGGGGCCAGGGCGCCGGCGCCAGGGCACCGGCGCCGCCCGTCCGCGCGATGCCACCTTGCGCGGCGCGCGCCGCTCGCGCCGGTCGCCCGACGGACGGGCGAGGACCTTTCGGCGCGCGCTGGGACTGAGGTAAGGTGCGCCCTCATGAGGAACACACGCCTGCCTGATGCGCTCCGCGCCAGGCGCCTGCTAGCTTCCCCGTGTTCCCGGACGGCGGCGTTGCTCGGGGGGGGAGCGCGGCCATTCGGGAACAGTTCTTTTGTCCGCTCGACCCGCTGATCAGGAGGCGTTGCGATGCTGAAGCACCCGACCATCTCCGCCTGGCAGCGAGATCACGAGGGCGGTTATCAGGCCGAGATACGCGGCTGGACCTTGCGGGTCCGCTGGATCCCCGAGCGGCCCGGCGAGCTCCGTGGCTTCGTGTGGGAGGCCGAGGGCCCGGAGGGGAAGAAGATCACCTCCAGCGAGGTGCACGAGGAGATCGAGGTCGCGATGGCGAACGCCGAGGAGTGCGTGGCCCCCGATCCGGAGAAGCACGAGGGCAAGACCGTCGACTGACGCGCGCGCCGGGGCGCGGGGAGCGCGCCGGGGCGCGGCCTCCCCTCAGCCGTCCCTGTCCGCCTTGCGGCCCCGCCGGCTCCCGTAATTCCGGATCACGATCTCTCCCACGCGGCCCCTGGCGTCGCTCTTCGCGTTGATGCTCCGGAGCGCTGCCACGCGGTCGATCCGGAATCGCTTGTAGAGCGGCGGGATCTCGGGAACATCGGAGTTCGAGAGCATCACCTGGACGCCCCGCCGGTCGAGCGCCGCGAAGAGGTCGGCCAGGCGCTCCTGATCGCGGAAGCTGAAGCCGCCCGCGCTGTAGGACGTGAAGTTCGCGGTCGACGACACCGGGGAGTAGGGCGGGTCCAGGTAGACGAAGTCGCCGGCCGCGGCGTGGTCGAGCACGCGCTCGAAGTCGCGGACCTCGAGCTCGACGCCCTGGAGCGCCGCCGAGCAGGCCCGCAGCTGGGGCGGGTTGCAGATGGCCGGGTTCACGTAGCGGCCGAAAGGCACGTTGAAGCGGCCGGCGCTGTTGACCCGATAGAGCCCGTTGAAGCCGGTCTTGTTCAGGAAGATGGTCCGGGCGGCGCGCTCGGGCAGCGAGAGCGAGGCGGGGTCGAGGTCGCGAACCCTGTAATAATGCGCCTCATCGTAGGTGTGACCCCGCAGCGCGGCGATGACCTCGTCGACCGTGTCGCGCACCGCCCGGTAGCAGTCGACGAGCTCGGCGTTGACGTCCGTCAGCGTCGCTCGCTTCGGCTGTAGACAGAAGAACAGCGCTGCACCGCCGACGAACGGCTCGAAGTAGCGCCCGTACGATGTGGGCAGGAGCGGCTGGAACTGCCGGAGCAGCTGGCCCTTGCCGCCGGCCCACTTGAGGAACGGGCGTGGGAGCGGGGGCGCAGCGCCGTCGGGTTCGGTGACAAGGGCGGTGGTCATCACGCAATACTGGACGCCAACCTACCAGGGCGCGCGATCGTCCTCAACCGCGGAAGCGCGGCGTCCGCCTGGGGGCCATGTCGCCTCGTCGGTCCGCCCCGATCGCCCGCGATTCCCGGTCGCCTCGGGCGCTGTCATGCGCCGCGCCGAGCTAGGTCGTTTTATGTCCATCTCCCGGCCCCCTGGCGGCGGGGGACAGGGCCTGTGTGGAGGTCTGGTGTTGGTTGTATTTGCTAATCATTTCAATGATTTGAGATGTGTTGCCGGGGGCGCGCGACGCGACCGGCGAGGTGTCCGGATCATCGCATGTCGCGGCTTGCGCGGCGCTCGACCAGGGATAAGTTGAAGTCTCGTCACGCGGGCCGAAACGCCGCTGCCGGGGCGGCGCTCTCCCGCTTTCTCGCACCGCTGCCTCAGGCCATCTCGCCGGAGCACCTGGGGGTGCTGCCTGGGCCCGCTCGATCGCCGCGCGCGCGCGCCTCGCTGGGCCGGGCGCGGGCGCCTCTCGCCGGTGGCGGCTTGCCGGCGGGTGGCCTTTGCCGTGGTGGAAGCCGCCGTGTCCCGCTCGACAGGAGGAATGCCGTGATGATGCTTGCCTTCGACCTCGATCGTGACGATGCCCTCCCTCAGCGCGGCCCCGCTCCGGCGGACGGCCCGGGCTGCTTCGGCGAGGCGGCGGATCACCGGGCTCAGCGGATTCTTTACGCGGCGCGCGGCTGGCTCGCGGAGCAGGACGGCATCACCACCGACGGGCGCGCGCTGATCCTGCTGCACGCCCACCGGACGCCCGCGGAGCGGCGTTCGGCGCTCGTGCGGTGCTTCGAGCGCGCGCTCCTGCACGCGCCCCGGCCGGAGCTCCCGGCGCTCGCCGCGTCGCTGCGCCAGGCGGGGTTGTCCGTGGACGAGGGGCTCTCGGTGCTGGGCGCTCCGGCCGGCGAGGTGCACGCCGCGGTGCAGGGCCTCGACCGGTTCCGGTCGTTCCCGGCGGGCCTCCGCCTGTCCCGGGTCTCGCTGGACGACGACGACGCGACGATCCGCGCGATCCAGGCGCTCCAGGTCGAGGGCGGCCACGCGCCGCTCCCGGGCTGGATCCTGCGCGGCGGCGAGGGGCGCTCCGTGACCCTAGCGCTGCGGGACCGCGGGGGCGCGCTGGTCGGCTGCACCACCCTGAGCGTCCTGACGCGGCCGTGGCCCGCGGGCGAGGGCGGGGAGGGAGCGCTCTCGCATCTCGGGCTGCTGGGCGCCCCGCCCCTCTGGATCTCCGACGTCGGGGAGGCGCCCTCCTGGACGGGGATGCCGCTCTGCACCTGCCTGCGCGAGGACCACCGCGGCCGCGGCCTCGGGGCCCCGCTCCAGGCCGCGGCGCTCCGGGAGGGGCACGAGCGGTTCGGGCTCCGGTGGTTCTATGCGCTCATCCGGGCCGGCGACGAGGTCGCGAAGCGCATGAACGCGCGCTGCGGCCTCTCCCCGCACCGCGCCGAGGGCTTCCTCCTCGTCACGGCGGGCCCCGCCGGCAGGCCCCGGCGGGCGGAGGGGCGCCGCGGATCGGGCTGACGGCGCCGGCGCGCAGGCCCCCTCACCACCCCTCGCCGAGCGTCCAGAGGGCCGGCGTCTCGCCCGCGACGCGCCGGCGGATGGTCTCGAGCGCGCGCTCATATGAGCTCGTACCGGCCGCGGCAGGTGAGCTGGGTGCCGTGCTCCAGGTTGAAACGCCCGGCGACGTGCTCGAAAGGAAATCTGGAGAAGGGTGGCGATCCCAGCGGGAATCGAACCCGCGTTACCGGCGTGAGAGGCCGATGTCCTAACCGCTAGACGATGGGACCCTTTTCTGTCGAGAAGGCCTGCCGGCAAGCGAGGTTAGCGGCCAGCAGACGGATGGCAAGGGCGGACGCGGCGCCATCGATCCGCACGGACGACCACCGCGGCTCAGCCACCGCGCCCGGAGAACCAGGGGGCCTGGCAGCCCGGAGGGGCGCCGGGTAGCAATCCGGGTGCCAGCGCGCCGTGCAGGCGAGGAAATCTGGAAAAGGGTGGCGATCCCAGCGGGAATCGAACCCGCGTTACCGGCGTGAGAGGCCGATGTCCTAACCGCTAGACGATGGGACCCTTTTCTGTCGAGAAGGCCTACAGCTTCGCTGTTCGGCCGGCTGGGGGACAAGGATTCGAACCTTGATAGCAAGAGCCAGAATCTTGCGTCCTGCCGTTAGACGATCCCCCAAGGGGCAGTTGCGATGTGCAACGGCGTCAGGGCCGCGGAATCTACTCGGACCGCCGGGCAAGTCAAGCGAACAAAAGTCGACCCCCCGGAGATTTTTGATCTTGGCCGTGAAACCCGCGGATTCTGTACGTTTCGGGTAGGTTATGCACATCTTGTGCCATATTCATGGCGCTCGCCCAGCCGCTGGCTGGCCGGCCATCACCCATCCACCGCGCCCGCGCCCGCATCGCCCACCGCCCGTCCGCGGTGTCATGGGGCACCCCACGCCCCCCGGTGCGACCGTGGGTGGTGGTCACACGTTCGGGGTGCTCACCGGAGGGGCTGGAGTGCAGGCGGGCCACAAGAAAGGTCCGCCGGAACGCAAGCCCCGGAGGTGAGCACCCCGAACGTGACCACCACCCGGCCGTGAGGGGCTCGCGCGACCGTGAGCGGCCTTCCGCCGGGTTTCCGTGTCCTCTCGTCTTGCCGCCCCGAAGGCGCGGCCGCCGAAAAGTCGGGCCTGCCATGCTTCGCGCCCTTGACGTGCCGGGGGCCTGATTTACTTTCGGCCGCGGTTTAGCCACCGGCCTAGGAGAGTGCCAAGCGACTGTGATCTCGGGCACTTAGCTCTCGTCGCGGGGGCGGAACGCGCCTGCGGGGGGGTGGACGGGACGTCCGGCGAGCCGATGGTCCAATCATCTGATGACGAGGGAGCCACCATGAAAATCAGGCCGCTGCAGGATCGGATTGTCGTCAAGCGTGTCGAGAGCGAGACGAAGACGAAGGGGGGCATCATCATCCCCGACACCGCGAAGGAGAAGCCGATCGAGGGGCGCGTCGTCGCCGTGGGCAACGGCAAGATCCTGAAGGACGGCAAGGTCCGGCCGCTCGAGGTCAAGGTCGGCGACAAGGTGCTGTTCGGCAAGTACAGCGGCACCGAGGTGAAGATCGACGGCGAGGAGCACGTGCTGATCCGCGAGGACGACGTGCTCGCCGTGACCGAGTCCGCCGCCGCCGCGACCTGATCCGGGGCGCGAGGCAACCGAACGCAAGCGTTGCAATGCGGCCGAGCGGCCGCGAGGGGATTGAGAGATGGCTGCGAAGCAGATCGTTTATAGCCGCGGCGCCCGCGCCGCGATCCTGAAGGGCGTCAACACGCTCGCCGATGCGGTCAAGGTGACCCTCGGGCCCAAGGGGCGGAACGTCGTCATCGAGAAGAGCTGGGGCTCGCCGGTCGTGACGAAGGACGGCGTCACGGTCGCCAAGGAGGTCGAGCTGTTCGGCAAGCTCGAGAACATGGGCGCCCAGATGGTCCGCGAGGTCGCCTCCAAGACCAGCGACAAGGCGGGCGACGGGACGACGACGGCGACGGTGCTGGCGCAGGCGCTCTTCGGCGAGGGCCTGAAGCTCGTCGAGGCCGGGCACAACCCGATGGACCTGAAGCGCGGCATCGACGCGGCCGTCGCGAAGGTCATCGAGGCCGTGCAGCAGGCCGCCAAGCCGACCAAGGACAAGGACCAGGTCGCCCAGGTCGCCACCGTCAGCGCGAACGGCGACAGGGAGATCGGCAACATCCTCGCCGACGCGATGGAGAAGGTCGGCAAGGAGGGCGTGATCACGGTCGAGGAGAACAAGCGCATGACGACGGAGCTCGAGACCGTCGACGGCATGCAGTTCGACCGCGGCTACCTCTCGCCGTACTTCGTGACCGACCCCGAGAAGATGACGGCGGTGCTCACGAACCCGCTCATCCTCGTGCACGAGAAGAAGATCTCGGCCATGGCCGACCTCCTGCCGGTGCTCGAGCAGGTGGTGAAGCAGGGCCGCGAGCTGCTCATCATCTCCGAGGACGTCGAGGGCGAGGCGCTCGCCACGCTGGTCGTGAACAAGCTGCGCGGCACGATCAAGGTCGCCGCCGTGAAGGCGCCCGGCTTCGGCGATCGCCGCAAGGAGATGCTCAAGGACATCGCCATCCTCACGGGCGCGACCGCGTTCATGGAGGACCTCGGCCAGAAGCTCGAGAGCGCCACGGTGCGCGACCTCGGCACGGCCAAGCGGGTCGAGATCGACAAGGACAACACCGTCATCGTCGACGGCGCCGGCGACAAGGGCGCGATCAAGGGCCGCATCGAGGCCATCCGCAAGCAGATCGCGGACACGACGAGCGACTATGATCGCGAGAAGCTCCAGGAGCGGCTCGCGAAGCTCGCCGGCGGCGTCGCCGTGGTGAAGGTCGGCGCGGCGACCGAGACGGAGATGAAGGAGAAGAAGGCGCGCGTCGAGGACGCGCTGCACGCGACCCGCGCCGCCGTCGAGGAGGGCATCGTGGTCGGCGGCGGCGTGGCCCTCCTCAGGGCGGCCTCGGCGCTCGACGCGCTCAAGTTCGGCGACGAGCGCGACGTCGGCGTGCGGCTCGTGCGCCGCGCCGTCGAGGCCCCGCTCCGCCAGATCGCCCAGAACGCGGGCGTCGACGGCACCGTGGTCGTCGAGAAGGTCCGGTCGAGCGCGGGCACGTTCGGCTACAACGCCGCGACCGACGCGTACGAGGACCTGCTCGCGAGCGGCGTCATCGATCCGGCCAAGGTCGTGCGGCACGCGCTCTCCAACGCGGCCAGCGTCGCGGCGCTGATGCTCACGACCGAGGCCCTGGTCGCCGAGAAGCCCAAGAAGGAGAAGGCCGCCGCCGGCGGCGCGCCGGGCGGCATGGGCGGCATGGGCGGCATGGGCGGCATGGGCGGCATGGGCGGCATGGGCGGCATGGGCGACTTCGACATGGGTTGATCGCCTGACCGCGCCGCGTCACGGGTCCGCGCGCCGCCCCCTGGGCGGCGCCGGCGCCGGCGGGCGCGCGCCCGCTCCCGACGAGGCGGGCGAGGGGTCCTCCACGGCACACTGGCCTGGAGGGCCCCTCGCGCTTTGTGGGGCCAGAGCTCTGGTGGAGCGGCCCTTCGGGGGCTCGCCGGAGGGGCTTTCGTGCAGGCGAGCCACAAACGGGGCTCGCCGGAACGAGAGGCCCCGGAGGTGAGCCCCCGAAGGGCCGCTCCACCAGAGCTTTTGACCGGGCTTTTTGACCCACGGTCACGCTGGGCGCTAGACTCGCAGGCAATGTCGGAGTCGTCGTTCGCCCGCTATGGACGCGAGTACGTGCCGGGTGACGTGCTCTTCCGCGAGGGCGAGTCCGGCGACGTCATGTTCGTCATCCAGTCCGGCGCCGTCCGGGTCAGCAAGTCGGTCGCGGGTGAGGACAAGGTGCTCGCGGTGCTCGGGCCCGGCGAATTCGTGGGCGAGATGGCGATCCTCAACGGCAAGCCGCGGAACGCGACGGCCACCGTCGTGGAGCCGTCGCGCTGCCTCGTGGTCGAGGCGCGGACGCTGCAAGCCATGCTGCAGCGCAACTCCGAGATCGCGCTCCGGCTCATCAAGAAGCTGGCGAAGCGGCTCGACGCGGCGAACGCGCTCGTCGAGCTCCTCATGCACCGCGATCCGAAGGCGCGGGTCATGCTCGCGCTGGCGCGCCACGCCGAGGCGTTCGGGGAGGAGACCCCGGAAGGGATACGCGTCCGCACGTCGCCCGCGGACATCGCGCGCGAGGTCGACGTGGATCGAGAGACGGTGGACGAGGTGATGGCCCGGCTCCGCCGGCTGAAGCTCCTCGCGGACGGGCCCCCTGCGCCCGCGGCGATCGTGGTGGCCGACATGCGGCGGTTCATCGACTTCATCGAGTTCCTGGAGACGCCGCGCAAGCTCGGCGGAGAGAGCTGAGCCGGTGGAGCTCCGGGTCATCGGCTGCCACGGCGGGGAGACCCCCAGGCATCGCACGTGCGCGTTCGTCGTCGACGACGTCCTCGCCATCGACGCCGGCTCGCTGACGAGCGGGCTCGAGGTCACGGAGCAGGCGCGCATCGAGGCGTGCCTGGTGAGCCACGCGCACCTCGATCACATCCGCGACCTGGCGACGCTCGCGGACAACCGCTGCCAGCTCGAGTGCCCGCCGCTCGTCATCGCGGGCACGCGCGAGACGCTGCGCACGCTCAAGAAGCACTTCTTCAACGGCGTGCTGTGGCCCGACTTCGCGGTCATCCCGACCCCCGCGCAGCCGACCATCAAGTACCTCGAGCTCAAGCCGGAGCGCCCGACGGTGGTCGCCGGGCGGCGCGTGCGCGCGGTCAGCGTGTCGCACACGATCGACGCGGCGGCGTTCGTGATCGAGGGGACCGGGGGCGCCATCGCGTACAGCGGCGACACCGGGCCGACCGAGCGGCTGTGGGAGGTGCTGAACCAGCAGCAGGACCTCCGCGCGCTGCTCATGGAGGTCAGCTTCCCCGATCGGGAGCAGCGGCTCGCCACCGTGAGCGGCCACCACACGCCGCGGACGCTCGGCGCCGAGCTCATGAAGTACCGCGCGCCAAGGGACCTCCCGACGATGCTCTACCACATCAAGCCGGTCTTCCAGGCCGAGGTCGAGCGGGAGTGCGCCGCGCTGAAGGGGCTGAACCTGGAGGTCCTCCAGCTCATGGACCACTTCGTCCTGTGAGCGCCGCCCTCCGCGCAGGTCGCGCGCCGGGCTAGCGCCGCCCGGCTCGCCGGCCGCGAGGGGCGCCTCGCCGGGGCCTACGCTGGGCGCGAGGCCAGGGGCGGACGTGGGCGCCGCGGTGCTAGCGGCACTCCTGGGTGGGCTCGTCGACGAAGGCGCGCTTGCCGTCGGGGATCTCCTCGACGCGGGCGAGGACGACCGTGATGTTGTCCGTGCCGCCGAAGTAGTTCGCCCGGTCGATGAGCGCCTTGCACGCGGCGTCGAGCGAGCCGCTGGACATCACGAGCTCGAGGATCTGATCGTCGCTCACCAGCCCGGACAGGCCGTCCGAGCACAAGAGGTACACGTCGCCGTGGCGCGTCTCGTCCGTCACGAGATCCACGAGCACGTCCTCGCGGATGCCGAGCGCGCGCGTGATGACGTTGGCGGGGAGCTGCCGGACCTCCTCCTCGGTCATCCACGGCGCCATGTGGGCCGCGTCGCTGACGAGCGAGTGATCGCGGGTGAGCTGCGTGATCTGGCTGTCGCGCAGCCGGTAGCAGCGGCTGTCCCCGACGTGGCCCACCGTCACGTGCTCGGCGTCCTTCGAGAACATCGCCGCCACGATCGTCGTGCCCATCCCGAAGTCGGCGAGCGTCTTCAGCGAGCGATCGAAGATGCGTCGGTTCGCCAGCCTGAGGCCGGTGACGACGTAGTTCTCCTCCTCGGTGAGGTTCGGATCGGCAGGGAACGGCCAGGTCGCGTCCCTCCCCACCGTCACGGACAGGAAGTCCGAGAGGGTGCTCACGGCAAGCTGGCTCGCGACGTCGCCCGAGCGGTGTCCGCCCATGCCGTCCGCCACGGCCACGACACGGTACTCCTCGCTGACGAGGAGGTTGTCCTCATTGTGGTCCCGGAGCAGCCCGGTATCCGTCATCCCGGCAAACCGGGTCCGCAACATGGGCAGAGAGTAGACGCGGAGCAGGGGGGCAGCGCAAGTTCAAGGCGAGGGCAAAGCGGAAATCCTGGGCCGAATCTCCCGGGCCGGCCGCCCCACCGCGCCCAGAACCGGTCGGCGGACCCTCCTGGAGCCGGCCGTCCATGGTGTGCACTTTGCTCTTGAAAGATGGGAGAGGACGTGGGCTCCCCGCTCGGGGGCGACGTGGCAGGCGCGCGGGCTCAGAGCCAGCTCTCGCCGAGCGCGATCCCGGCCGCGGCCGCGACGGTCTCGGCGGCGCGGACGCCGCACGCGTGCGCCTCCTCGAACAGCGCCATCCCGGGCTGATCGACGTGGGCCCACGCGACGCGCTCGTCCAGCGCGCACAGCGGCTCGAACGGCCGCGCGCCGAGGAAGCCGGGGCGCGGCCGCGGCATCGCGTGGCCCCAGATCATGAGGTCCATCCGGTCCACGTCGTCGCGGAGGTGCGGGTGCGCCGGCGCGAGATCGCGCAGCACGCCGTCGGCGAGCGCCTCCCACGGCGCGCCGAGGAGCGCCGCGCGCGCTCCGGCCACGTCGGGCCCGCCGAAGGCGCGGTAGTACGTCAGCACGGTGCGCTGCGTCGGCGTCGAGAGGCGCGAGCGCTGCGAGGTCGCCGCCGAGAGGTCGGTGAGCTGGTGGCGCGCGTCGACGTAGCCGAGCCCGTCCGCGCCGTGGAGGACCGAGTCCCACGCGTGATCCGGATCGACGGGCCGCTGGACGTGCAGGTTCGCGACGAGCCACGCCGACGCGACGCGCTCGGGCAGGCCGCGCGCCGCGCCGCCCGCGAAGATCCGGCGCACGATGAACGCCGGCGCCGCGAGGATCGCGGCGCGCGCCTCGACGCGGCGCGCCTCGCCGCGCGCGACGTCGACGTAGCTCACCTCCACCCGCCCGCCCGGCCGCGGGCGCACGGACGTGACGAGCGCCCCCAGCGACACGCGCGGCGCCGCGCGCTCGAGCAGCGCCTTCACGAGCCGGCCGTTGCCCTCGGGCCAGACGAGATAGCGGCTGCCCGCGAGCTCCGGCGAGCGCGCCTTGCGCCCGGCGAAGTAGTGCAGCCCCGCCCAGGCCGAGATCTCCTCGAGCTCGCCGCCGAAGTCGTCGAGCATCGCGTAGCGCACGTACCAGCGCAAAAACGGCGTGCGGTACCCCTCGCGATCGAGCCACGCCGCCATGCTCAGCCGGTCGAGCTCGAGGAGCTCGGGATCGCGCGACGAGCGATCGAGCGGGATCTGGAACGCGGCGCGCCCGTCCGCGCCGGTGAGCTCGGTGAGCTCGTCCTCGTGCGCGTGGAACCGCTCGAGCTCGTCCCGCTCCTCGCCCGAGAGCGCGTCCTCGGGCGTGAGCCCCGCGTGCCACGCCCCCTCGTAGAACAGCCGCTCGCCCGGCGCGTGGCAGAGCCGCCGCGGATCGAAGACGGGCCGCCCCGCCGCGTCCCACCCGGTGACGACGCCCATCTCCTCGAGCAGCCGCAGCGTCGCGCGCGCCTCGGGGTTCGGCGCCGCGAGGTAGTGCGCGCCCCACGGGTACGGCACGACCCCGTCCTCGCCCCACGCGCTCGTGCCGCCGGGCCTCGGCTCGAGCTCGAGGACCCGGAGGTCGAGCCCGGCGCCCGCGAGCCGCCACGCGGCCGAGAGCCCGCTCACCCCGCCGCCGACGATCACGACGTCCGCGCGCTCCGCGGGGCCGCTCGCCGCGGGCGCGCCGCCGCCGCGGAGCAGGTGGCCCGCGCCGTGGGCGGCGCCGACGATCCGGCCGCTCGGCGGGGCGCGGCCGGGGAGGGCCGTGTGCACGAGCCAGCCCGCGCCGACGGCGCTCAGGAAGCCGCGGCGGTTCATCGCGTCACCGCGACCACTCCGCCCACTCGCGCGTGTACACCGAGACGAGCGTCTGGTCGTTCAGCCGGTTGACCTGCGCCTCGACGCGGCCGAGGTCGCGGGGGAACCGGAAGAGCCCGGGCAGGGCGCCCGCGTCGAGGAAGCGGAGCTCGGCCGGATCGAGCCGCAGCGCGCCGGGCGCGGTGAGCCCCTCGCCGCCCGCCAGGATGAACCCCCACTCGCCGAAGCTCGGCACGTAGACGTGCAGCGGCGCGGTCGTGAAGCCGGCCGCCTCGAGCGTCGTCACGACGCTCCAGAACGACTCGCGCGCGTACTGCGGCGACGTCGCCTGCACCATGGCGACCCCGCGCACCGAGAGCCGCTGCCGGAGCAGGTGGTAGAAGGCGTCCGTGTACAGCTTGCCCACGGCGTAGTTGCCCGGGTCGGGGAAGTCGACGATCGCGAGGTCGTACGCGTCGGTCGACTCCTCGAGGAACTTGTACGCGTCCTCGTTGCGGATGACGACGCGCGGGTCGTGGAGCGCGCCGCGGTTCAGGTCCGCGGCGAGCGGCAGGTCGCGGAAGGCGGTCGTGACCGCCGCGTCGAGGTCGACGAGCGTGATCCGCTCGATCGACGGGTAGCGGAGCAGCTCGCGCGCGGCGAGCCCGTCGCCGCCGCCGAGGATCATGGCGCGCCGCGGATCGCGGCCCAGCGCGGCGACGGCCGGGTGCACGAGCACCTCGTGGTAGCGGTGCTCGTCGTCCGACGAGAACTGGAGGTTGCCGTTCAGGAAGAGGCGCGTCGTGCGCGGGCTCCTCGTGATGACGAGGCGCTGGTAGGGCGACTGCGCCGCGTACACGACCGGCGCGCCGAAGTAGAGCGCCTCGGAGCGCTCGATGAACCGCGACACCAGCGCGAAGGCGATCCCGAGCCCCGCGATCACGACGGCGCAGAGCGCCCGCAGCCGGACGACGACGGCGCGATCGAGCGGGAAGAGGAACGTGCTCGTGAGCGCGACCGCCGCGTTCAGGAGGCCGAAGAAGAGGCTCGTCTGGTGGATGCCGAGGCGCGGCAGCAGCAGCGAGGGGAAGAGCAGGCTCGCGGCGAGGGCGCCGATGTAATCGAGCGTGAGCACCCGCGCGACGAGCCGCTTGAGATCCAGGGAGAAGTTGAGCAGCCGGATGAGCAGCGGGATCTCGAGCCCCACCAGGATGCCGATGAGCAGCACGAGCGAGTAGAGCAGCGCGCGGAACGCCCCGAGCGCGGTGTAGGCGCGGAAGAGCATCGGCGCGGAGAGCCCGCCGACGAGCGCGAGGCCGAGCTCGATCTCGACGAAGCGCTCGAGGAGGCGGGTCTCGACGTACTGGGACAGGTACGAGCCGATCCCCATCGCGAACAGGTACAGGCCGATGACGAAGCTGAACTGCGTCACCGAGTCCCCGAGCACGTAGCTCGCGAGCGTGCCGGTGATGAGCTCGTAGATGAGCCCCGACGTGGCGATGACGAACACGCTCACGAGGAGCGCCGGGTGCACGAGGCGGGGCAGCGGCTCCGCCGCCGGGAAGGGCGCCGGCGCGCCCGCGGCCGGCGCACCCGCGGGAGGAACGCCCCCGGCCCACGTATCCGCGGGCGGCGCGCCCCCGGCCCGCGCTCCTCCGGGGCGCGCCTCCCCGGGGCGCGCGTCGCCCGTCGAGCGCGTCGAGCTCACGTCGGTGGCCGGCATCGGCGCGGTCCTAGCACTGCTCGTGCGAGACCACAGCCTCCTCGGCTGCGCGCGCTCGAAACGCTTTCGCCACCCTGCTCGACGCTTCTAGTATGTTGCTCGCGTGAGCACGCCCTTTGACCGCGCAGCCGCGTGCCCTTCGTGCGGCGCACCGATCACGTTCCGCTTTGCGGGCGCGCTGGCGCAGGTGTGCAGGCACTGCAAGTTTGTCATCGCCCGCACCGACCGCGATCTCCGCGCCGTGGGCCGCGTCGCCGACCTGGTCGAGATCCCCACGCCGCTGCAGCTCGGCGTCACCGGGCGCTGGGGCGGCGAGCCGTTCGTCGTCGATGGCCGGGTGCAGCTCGATCGCGCCGGCGCGCCGGGCGCGCCCTGGCAGGAGATCTTCCTCGCCTTCCCGGCCAGCGGCCGATGGACGTGGGTCGCCTTCGCCCAGGGACACTGGTACGCCACCAGCGAGGCGCCGCTCCCGCTGAACGGCCTGCCGCCGTGGAATTCCCTCCAGCCGGGCGGCCGCGTCCACCTCGAGGGGCACGGCGTGTTCACGGTCGTCGAGGTCGGCCGCCGGCGCGTGATCTCGGCCGAGGGGGAGATGCCCCACGTCGCCGCGCCGGGCGTGGTGACCGGCTTCGCCGACATCTCGGGGCTCCGCGGCGCGTTCGGCACGATCGACTACGGCGACGGCCGGAGCATCCCGCCGAAGCTCTACCTGGGCCGGCAGATCGACCCGGCGGAGATGCAGCTCGACTCCGGCGCGCCCGTGGAGCTGCCCACGGCGCAGGTGACGGCCGTCGCGTGCCCGAACTGCGGCGGCAACCTGCCGCTCGCCGCGCCCGGCACCGCGGAGCGCATCGTCTGCCGCTACTGCGGCACGGCGAGCGACCTCACGAAGGGCGCCCTCGTCGCGCTCGGCCAGGTCCCCCGGCCGCCCGTGGAGCCGTACGTCCCGCTCGGCGCCGAGGGGCAGCTCCGCGGCATGCGCGTCCTCTGCATCGGCTTCGTCGTCCGGGGCTGCACGGTGGAAGGGGAGCGCTACCGCTGGCGGGAGTACCTGCTCTACGGCGGCCCGCGCGTCGGCTACCTGTGGCTCATGGAAGAGGACGGCGCGTGGCAGCTCGTGACGCCGCTGCCGGCCGGCGAGGTCCAGGTGGGCGGCTCGAGCGCGAGCTACCAGGGCAAGACGTACGCGTTCAAGCAGAGCGTCCAGGCCGAGGTCGAGTACGTGATCGGCGAGTTCTACTGGAAGGTGGAGATCGGCGAGTCGGTGCGGGCGACGGAGTACCAGGGCCCCGACGGCAAGGTGAGCGTCGAGCAGGCCCCGACCGAGGTCAGCACGTCGTTCTGCGCCCCCCTGCCCGGCAAGGAGCTCGCCGCCGCCTTCAACCTGCCGCCGCCCCCGAGCCCCGCGTTCGGCGGATCGACGAGCTCGCGCGCCAGCGCGATCCTCGTCCTCGTCGTCGTGCTGATCATCGCCATCATCCTCCTCAGCGCGCTCAGCGACTGTGGCAGCGGCCCCGGCGGCATCATCGTCATTCCGAGCGGAGGCGGTCCGAGCTTCGGCGGCGGGAAGTGATCCAGCTTCACTGTCTGAATCGGTTAAGTGTGAATTGAACGGGATGGGAAGGTGCGAATCGCACACTCCGGCAGATCCCGAGTCGGGCGCGCGCAAGGTTGGACGTGTTCATGTCCACCCCCGCGGCGAGGACGACCTCGACGACGCGCGAACGGTCGGATTCGGGCAGGCGATGGTCGGTTTCGGGTACCGTTCACCGCTGGCCGCCGGTGGCGGTTGAATGATTTCAACGAGTTACGCGCTGGCTGACGACGGCCCGTGACGTGCAATGCGGCCGTCGACGCCGGCGCGGACCGGTGACGGAGGCTCATGCAACCCGAGAATTCGGTCGATCCGCACGCGCAGCTGCGCGCGTTGTACATCTCGCTGCTCCGTAACCAGGAGTACTTCGACGAGTTCAAGCAGCTCCTCGCCCTCTACGTCGTGGCGCCGGAGGCCGATGAGGAGCCGGCCGACGCGGCCAGGGTGCGCGCGCAGCTCAACAGCCGCATCCGGTCCTGGATCGGCGGCTTCTTCGACGGGCTGAGCGCCGCGCAGGTGCTCCAGTGGCGGGCCATCGTGGTCGAGGAGCGCTTCAACGTGTGCCTGTCGCCCTGGAAGGAGTCGAACGTTTATTGATGAGCCGGAGGAGGAGACAGGCGGGGGTGCACCGCCCTCGGCGTACATCCCACCGGCGCGGCGCCGCCCCGGCGCCATCTGCCGGCGCCCCGAGCCCGCGGCCCGGGCGCGGCGTGGCTCCGCGCCCCCCCGCGCGGCCGCGATGTGAGCTGTCACGACCCGGCGCGGGCGCCGTGCCGACGCGTAGAGCCGCCCTCGGCTCCGCCGCCTCGACGCCCGCCGCGCCGCCCTGGGCGAGAGAGGTGTCCGCGCATGGATGAGAACCAGTGGGTGGATGAGCTCTACATGGCGTTCTGGCGGACCCTCCCCGGGATGCTGCACGCCGAGGCGCAGGCTTTGGCCCACACGCTCGGCCTCGCGCCGTCGCGCGACGTGCCCTGGAGCGCGGTGTTCAGCAACGAGTTCACCCTGGCCGCGCCCGCGCTGCTCGCCGAGGCGATGCCGGGCGTCCGGGGGGCCACGGTGCAGGACGCGCTGCTCGCGCACCTCCTGGCCGTGATCGAGGCGTTCGGCACCGATCGCATCAAGGACGCGCAGGTCCGCCCGACGTGGCAGCTCGAGGCCATCCTCGCCCACGCGCGGCGGGCCCGGGACGCCGCGCTCCGGCGCGTCGCGCCCGGCGTCGACGACCCGGCGATCGACTTCTCCCGCGCGGACGACGCCACGCTGCTCGCGATCGAGGCCGAGCGCAGCCTCCTCGCGAGC
Source organism: Sorangium sp. So ce1036 (assembly GCF_051369805.1). NCBI lineage: Bacteria > Pseudomonadati > Myxococcota > Polyangiales > Polyangiaceae > Sorangium > Sorangium sp. So ce1036. The sequence continues at coordinate 6,491,767 of NZ_JBBMOX010000001.1, read as the reverse complement.
GGCGAGCCGGCGGGCTTCAGCCGCTACTACGCGCTCTCCCTCGGAAAGCAGCGCGTCGGCTTCCCGGCGTCGATCGCCCTGGCGCACGCCGCGGGCTGGACGGCCGAGCGGCGCGCGGCGCTCGAGCGGCTGCTCTCGTCGGTGTGGCTCGGGCTGCAGCTCCATGACGACGTCATGGACTGGCAGGACGACTACGAGCGGGGCGGCGCCTGGGCTGTCGTCCTGGCGTCGGAGCTCCGATCGAGGGCGCAGGGGGAGCCCGAGGAGCGCGACCCGGAGCGCGCCGCCCGGCAGAACCCGCGCAGCGCGTACGGGCCGCTCGCCACGCCGCCCTGGGGCATGGCCGCGATCTCGAGGGCGCCGGGCGAGCCGCCGCCGTCGAGCGCGCCCTCGGCCCTGGTCCCCGTCCGCCGCATGGTCTTCGACTCGGGCGTGCTCGCGGCGATGCTCGACGGCGAGCGCCGGTGCTTCCGCGCCGCGCGGCGGCGGGCCGCGGTCCTCGGGGCCCGTCGCGTCGCCGCCTGGGCCGAGGGGAGGGAAGCGCAGGCGCACCAGCTCGCGCGGTGCGAGGTCGAGAGCCCCGGCTACGCCAACCGCGCCCAGGCGCTCAACGCCTGGGCCAGGGCCGTGCTGGCGTGAGCCGGGGCCACGGCCGCCCGTGGGACTTCGGCTACGCCCCGGTCCCCACCGCGGCGGGCGACGACGACGGCGGTCCCCTCGACCTCGTCGTCGCGACGCGCTGCCCCGTGGCGCCGGGCGCTGCGGCCGCGGCGCTGTCGCCGCGCTGGCCCGACGCGCAGGTCGAGCGCGTCCTCTCGCGGGCCCCCATCTTCTGGCTGCGCGTCCGATCGCCCGGCGTGGGGCGGCGCGCCGAGGTCGCCGCGGCGCTCTCGGCCGCGGCCATCCCGGTGCGCTACGTCGCCTCCGCCCTGCGGCCGAGCGCCGCCGTCGCCCCCCGCTTCGACGCGGAGGGGGCCGTCGTGGCGCGGCCCGAGGCGTGGCCCGTGCGCCGCGCCTCGGGGGGCGACGAGGACGACCCCGCGACGCCCGGCCGCTGGTTCCTGCGCGCCGAGGGCGGCGGCATCGGCGTCGATCGCCGCCGCTCGGGGCGCGGCGCCGGCATGCGCCTCGCGGTCATCGACGACGACGCCTGGGCGGTCGAAGAGCTCGGCCTCGACCGCGAGGTGCTCGTCATGCTCGATGTCCCGCCGCGCAGCCAGGCGCACGGCGCGTTCATGGTGGCGTGGGCCGTCGGGACCCGGCGCCCCGGCGGCTTCCGCGGCGTCGCGCCGGACGCCTCGCCGCGGCTCTACCTGATCCCGAAGCCGGGCTCGTGCGTCCTGGCCCTCCCGGTCGCGATCGTCCAGGCGGTCAGCGACGGCGCGGACGTCGTGGTCTGCGCCGCGTACGTCGAGGGCTCGATGTCGCCCATGCTGGACGACGCGCTCGAGCTCGCCGTCCGCCTCGGGCGCCGCGGCCGAGGCTGCCCGGTCGTGTTCCCCACCGGCCGCGAGGCGTCGAGCCCTCCCGAGTCGCTGCACGCGAGCTTCTCGCTCGGGCTGGGCGAGCCCGCGAGCGACCCGCGGGTGTTCTGCGTCGGCCCGGGCGCCCGCGACGACGACGGCTGGTTCCTGTGGCGGGACCGCCGGGGGCGCAGCCGCCCGTTCGCCAACCGGGGCCCCGCGGTGCGGTGGCTCTCGCCCGGCGATGATCTCGCCTGCCCGCTGCCGCCGGTCCCCGGCGCGCCGCCCGAGTCCGAGCGGCTCTGCCACGCCGAGTCGAGCGGGGCCTCCGCCGTGGCCGCGGGCGCGCTGCTCCTCGTCCTGTCGCAGAACCCCGCGCTGCGCCTCCCGGAGCTCGACGCCGTCGTCACGCGCACGCTCGCCCGGGTCCCCCCCGCCGCGCCCGCCTCGGCCGCGCCGTTCGCCGATCCCTGGGACGTCCTGCCGGGCGCGCGTGATCGCGACGGGCACAACGCCAAGCACGGCTACGGCCGCCTCCACGCGGGCCGCGCGTGCCTCGCGGCCGGCGATCCGCTCGCGCTCGCGCTCGTGCTCCTCGGCGAGGACGACGCCGCGCGCGCGTGGCACGACGCCCGCGCCCGGGGCCGGCTCGCCCGTCGCCTGTACTCCCGCCGCCTCGCGCGCTGGGCCGTCCGGGCGCTGCTCGCCGATCCGGGCCTCTGCCACGGCGCCTGCGCCCTCGCGCGCCACGCCCGGCTCGTCGCGGGCGACGCGCGGCGCCGTCGCGCCCACGGCCCGGGCGCGGTGCTGCGGCAGCTCGTGGTCCTCGTCCGCGGCCTCGCCGCGACCCGCGCGGCGCCCGCGCGATCGCCGCGCGTGCGGGGCGAGCTCGCCGCCCTGCTCGATCGGCTCGAGCGATCCGCGACCGACGCCGCGGCCATCGAGGCGATCGAGTCGGGGTTCGGCGAGCTGGCCGACGCCCTGTTCGCGAGCGCCGCGGCGCGCGACGTCGTGGACGCCGCGCTCCGGGCGAGCTCGCTCGCCCCGCCTGTCGCGTGATCCCGCTCGCTTCTCCCGGGCGAAACGTAATGGGCATCGCGGAACAGCGCCGCTCGGATCCTCCGCGTCGGGGGGAGCGTGTGGCTTCGCATCCCGATCTGGCGCGCGAGCCCCGTTGGTTCACCCAGGGTTCCAGCGTATCGTGAGTGGCTCGGGGCGCAATTTTCGCGCGGCCGAGTCTCCCGATGCCAGCAATCGCGAATCGGCGTTGGCTCCTTGCGGCGGTCGTCCTCGCGGCGCTCGTTCTGGGCGGCTTCGGGATGAGGAACGCGCTGCGCTGGTACGAGCGCCCATTTCCCGGCGTCCTCGTGGATCCGGACGGCGTGGTCTCGAGCATCGGCCTGCCGTCCTGGGAAGGGTTCCAGAAGGGCCTCCGGTTCCCCGACCGCATCGTCGAGGTCAACGGCTGGCGCCTCGAGAGCACGACGGGGCGCTACCGCGCCAGCGCGTGGGACGCCGCGGTCGAGCAGGCCGCGCGCGAGGGGCGGCGCACGCTCCACGCGCGGGTCGAGACGCGGGACGGGCTGCGCGACGTCGAGCTGTCCCTCGTCCCCCTCGATCCGCTCGCCTGGTGGTTCTTCGCGGGCGGCCTCATGGTCGTCGCCTCGCTGCACGTGGGCGGCGCGCTCGTCGCCATGAGCGCGAGCCCGCGCGGCAAGCTCGCCCGGAGCTTCGCGACCACCGCGCTGCTCACCGCGCTCTTCCAGTTCGCGCTGTTCGACTACCACAGCTCGCGCGCCCTCGTCCCGTTCTTCCACGTCGCCTACGCGCTCGTCCCGATGAGCGTCTTCATCCTCGCGCTGCGGTTGCCGGACGACGCCCCGCTCATCGCGCGCTACCCGTCCTGCGCCCGGCTCGCGCTCGGGCTCGGCGGCCTGCTCGCCGCCGGCCTCCTCGCCTCGCACGCCATGGGCGGGACCACCGTCGCGCTCCGGGGCGTCTGCGCGACCCTGGTGGTCACCTCGTTCTTCTTCTTCTCGGCCACCCTGATCGTCCGCTTCGCCCTGGCGGAGGGGGATCGCCGCCGCAAGCTCCGCGCGCTGCTGCTCGCGATGGCGCCGCCTTACCTCGTGATCGGCTCCGGCTTCATGCTGGCCATGCTCGGCGTGTCGGCGTCGACGCTCGCGTGGTTCGCGATCCCGGCGCTCGCGCTGACGCCGGTCTCCACCGTGGTCGCGTTCATCCGCCACGATCTGTGGGGGAGCCGCGCGCTCCTGTCGCGCCCGCTCACGCGCGTCATCCTCGGCGGCATGATGGTCGCGCTCACCGTGATCCTCTGCACGGCGTGCGCGGGCTACGCCGGCCTGCCGCTGCTCGGCGCGCTCAAGGTCGCCGCCCCCGCCGCGGTGGTCAGCGCGGCGCTCGTCGTGTTCGCCCTCGGCGCCGGCGACCGGACGCTCTTCCCGGCGCGGGCGGAGTACAAGCCGACCGTCGAGCAGCTCAGCGAGGAGCTGACGCTCGTCACCGACCCCGAGGAGGTCGCGGACGCGGTCGAGCGCACCGTGGCGCGCTGGCTGCCGTGCGAGCGGGTCACCTTCCGCCGCGTCGCCGTCGAGGCGGCCGAGGCGGGCGCCGCCCCCGGCCAGCCGCGGGTGGAGGCCGAGGAGTCGAGCGGCGAGCGACCGATCGAGCGCGGCCAGGCCGAGCACGACGCGGGCGAGCTGTCGCTGACCGTCATGTTCCGCGGCCGGCTGCTCGGCGTGCTCGAGGTGGGCCGGAAGCGCGGCGGCGCCCTGTTCACGAGCGAGGACCTCGATCTGCTCCGCACCATCGGCAACCAGGCCGCGCTCGCCCTGGCGCACGCGCACACCTACGCCGAGCTGGAGCGGCGGCGGAGGGAGCAGGCCGCGGCGTGGCGCGACGAGCGCGCGGCGCTCATCGAGACGCTCGCGGCGGAGATCACCCACGAGGTGCGTTACCCCATCAACTTCTTCCGGTCCGTGTTCAAGCGCGGGTCGAGCGGCCAGCGCTTGGACGCCGAGGAGGTCGAGATCGGCTGCGAGGAGGTCGAGCGCCTGGAGCGGCTCGTGATGGGCCTGCGCCGGGTGACCCACCGGAAGCTCGATCGCCGCCGCCTCGCGGTCGAGGAGCTCGTGAGCCGGGCGGAGATGCTCCTGCGCGACCAGCTCGGCAAGCGGCGCGTCGAGGCGCGGGTGAGCGCGGCGGCGCGGCTCCTCTGCGATCCGGATCAGGCCACGCAGGTGCTCGTCAACCTCCTCTCGAACGGCCTCGACGCGGCCGGCGACAAGGGGGCCATCGGCGTCGTCTGGGCGCCCACCAAGGACGGCGCGGAGCTCGTCGTGTGGGACAGCGGGCCGGGCATCTCCGGAGACCCGTCGCGGGTCTTCGCGCCCTGGTACACTACGAAGCCTCGTGGGACCGGGCTCGGGCTCGCCATCACGCACCGGATCGTCCGGGCCCACGGGTGGTCCATCAACCCGGAGCGGCGCGACGGCAGGACCCGGTTCGTGATCTCCATCCCCGCCGCCGATGTCTCCATCACCGCAGAGCATGAGGTTGCGTGAAGATCCTGATCGTCGATGATCAGCGGAGCGGTCGCCGCGCGCTGCGGCAGATCCTCGCGGCGCTCGATGGGGTGGAGGTGCTGGAGGCGGTCGGCCTGGACGACGCGATGGCCGCCGTGGAGCGGAGCGCGCCGGACCTCCTGTTGCTCGACGTGCGCCTCTCGGACGACCCACGCGACCGCGGCGGGCTGGAGATCCTGCGGCGGGTGCGCGCCTCGGGGCGCAGCACGCCGGCGGTGATGGTCACCTCGGTGAGCGAGCTGTCCGAGATCCGGGAGGCGATGCGGCTCGGCGCCCAGGACTACGTGCTGAAGGACGAGCTCTGCCCGGAGATGCTCCTGCCGATCATCGAGGGGCAGCGCGAGCGGCTGATGCTCAAGGGCGAGGTGGTGCGGCTGCGCGAGCGGGTCGATCGCACGTTCGGGACGAGGGCGCTGCTCGGCTCGTCGGCGGCGATGGAGCGCGTGCGCCGGATCATCGAGCGGGTCGCGGAGTCGAGCAGGACGGTGCTCATCCGCGGCGAGACCGGCAGCGGCAAGGAGATGGTCGCGCGCGCGCTGCACGAGATGAGCTCGCGCCGCGGCGAGCCGTTCGTCGCGGTCAACTGCTCGGCGCTGCCGGGGACGCTCATCGAGTCGCTCATCTTCGGCCACGAGCGCGGCGCGTTCACGGGCGCCGACAAGCGCATGCGCGGCCAGCTCGAGCTGGCGGGCGCGGGCACCATCCTGCTCGACGAGATCGCCGAGATGCCGGGCGAGCTCCAGGCGAAGCTCCTCCGCGTCCTGGAGGACCGCCGCTTCCGCCCGCTCGGCGCCGAGTCGGAGATCCCGCTGCGCGCCCGCGTCCTGGCCGCGACCCACGTGGACCTGGAGAAGCGCATCGGCGAGGGGCGCTTCCGGGAGGACCTCTTCTACCGGCTGAACGTCGTCACGGTGCACGTCCCGTCGCTCGCCGAGCGCGACGCCGATCTCATCGAGCTGCTCCTCGCGTTCACCGCGGAGCTGCCGCGCAAGCTCCGCTACACGGACGACGCGATCGCGTGGCTCGTCCGGCGGCCCTGGCCGGGCAACGTGAGGGAGCTCCGGAACGTGGTCGAGCGGCTCTCGCTGCTCGCGGACGACGACCTCATCGACGTGCCCACGCTCGAGGATCTGGCCCGCGAGCGCCCGGTCGTCGATGCCACCGCGGAGATCGACCGGCTGGCGCGCGCGCTGCTCGCGCTGCCCGAGCGGCTCGGCTCGAAGCTCCGCGTGATCGAGCGCGCGGTGCTGCACCACGCGATCGAGAGCTGCGGCGGCAACAAGGCGGCCGCGGCCCGGCTCATCGGGGTGGACCGGAAGATGCTCGAGCGGCGCTGGGATCGGCACACCGGCGAGGAGCCGCCGAGCAGCCGCCGCGCCGCGCCGTCCCAGGACCCGGGCGACGGCTGAGCCGCGCGCTACTTCCTGCCGATGCCGGTGTAGACGAAGCCCATGCCGCGGAGCTCGTCCGGCTCCCAGATGTTGCGGCCGTCGAACAGCGTCGGGGAGCTCAGGATGCGCTTCAGCCGGTGGAAGTCGGGGCGCCGGTATTCGTGCCACTCGGTCACGATCACCAGCGCGTCCGCGCCCTCGGCCGCGCCGTACATGCCGTCGCTCAGGAGGATCCGGTTGCCGTAGAGCGCCCGCACGTTGGTCATCGCCTGCGGGTCGTGCGCCTGGATCGTCGCGCCCTCCTCGAGCAGCTCGTCGATCAGCGTGAGCGACGGCGCCTCGCGGATGTCGTCGGTCTGCGGCTTGAACGCGAGCCCCCAGATCGCGATCGTCCGCCCCTTCAGCGCGCCGTCGAAGTGGGCGCGCACCTTGCTCGCGAGCAGCCGCTTCTGCCGCGCGTTCACGCGCTCCGTCGCCCGGACGATCTCCAGGTCGTGCCCCACCGCGCTCGCGGTGTGGAGGATGGCCGAGAGGTCCTTGGGGAAGCACGAGCCGCCGAACCCCGGGCCCGCGAAGAGGAACTTCGTGCCGATGCGCGGATCGGCCCCGACGCCCTTGCGCACGAGCTCGATGTCGGCGCCGAGCTTCTCCGCGAGCACGGCGAGGTCGTTCATGAACGAGATGCGCGACGCGAGCAGGGCGTTGGAGGCGTACTTCGTGAGCTCGGCGGAGCGGGCATCCATGAGCTGGATGCGATCGCTCGCCCGCACGAACGGGTTGTAGAGGTGGCGCAGGATCTCGCGGGCCTTCGGGTCGTCCGAGCCGATGATCACGCGGTCCGGCTTCATGAAGTCGTTCACCGCGTCCCCCTCCTTGAGGAACTCCGGGTTCGACGCGACCGCGAACGGCTGCGAGGTGTGCGCGCCGATGATCTGCCGGAGCCGGTCCGCCGTCCCGACCGGGACGGTGCTCTTCGTGGCGATCACCTTGAAATTGTTCAGGTTCTTGCCGATGGTCTCGCCGACGGCCTCGACGGCGGACAGGTCGGCGGAGCCGTCCTCGGCCTGCGGCGTGCCGACGGCGATGAAGACGATCTCCGCGTCGCGGATGGCGCCGGCGATGTCGGTGGAGAACCGCAGGCGACCGTCGCGCGTGTTCTTGGCGATCAGCACGTCGAGGCCGGGCTCGTAGATCGGCACCTCTCCGCGCTTGAGCATCTCGATCTTGGGGGCGGAGACGTCGACGCACGCCACGTCGTTCCCGAAGTCCGCGAACCCCGCGCCGGCAACGAGGCCGACATACCCTGTTCCCACGACCGCAAGCTGCATGGCGGGACGCTACCACGACTCGGCGCGTGGTCGCGCCGGCTCGCGCACGAAGTGTGACCCTCGATCGATCCGTCCGGCTCCTTCGGGATGCCCCTCGGCGCGGGGCCGTCCCTGGGCGCACGGGGCCTGACGGGCGCCCCACGTCGCCGGCCGCGCCGTCGAACGCGGGAGCATGAACACGACGGCTCCGGCCACGACCGGCTCGGACCGAGGAGAGACCCGCCGGGCGCCTCGCACCCCAGGTCGTCGCGTGGATCCCACGTCGATCAGGGGTGCACGAACACCACGGTTCCTGTCAGCGAGCGCGCCGAGCCGTGCCAGCCAGGCGGGACCGCGGGCTCGGTCCAGAAGAACAGGCGGCGCGCGTCCTCCGGCGACAGGTTGATGCAGCCGTGGCTCTTCGGCCGGCCGAACTTGTCGTGCCAGTAGGCGCCGTGCAGCGCGTAGCCCTCCTCGAAATACTGCACGTACGGCACGTCGCGCAGCTCGAACTCCTCGCCGACCGCGTCCGAGTCCATGGTGATGGAGATGTACTTCGTGTGGATACGGAAGATGCCGCGCTTGGTCGCGGTGCTGGTCTCGTGGTCCTCGAGCCCCGCCTCGCCGCTCGAGATCAGCGTGGCATAGACGGGCGTCTCGCCCTCGTACGCGACCAGGACCTGCTTCGTGAGGTTGATGTCGATCCACTTCTCACCCCGCTTGCCCCAGGCGGGCATCCGCTTCGCCGGGTCGATGCGGCCGGCGTGGCGGTCGTCGATCCACGCGCCGTCCTTGGTCTCGTAGTGCAGCTTGCCCCCGAAGAACTGCTGCTTTCCGGTCAGGGGCACGGCCGCGCGCCACTCGAGCTCTCCGGCGGAGACGAGCTTCTTGCCCTCGACGCGCCACCGCTTGCCGCCGGGGCGGCGCACGAGCGCGAACGGGAAGTCGATGTCCTTGCCGATCTCGACGCCGTGGTAATCCGACCCACGGATGGGGCGGAAGCGATCGGCGGGGACGACCCGCAGATCGGTGGTCACGTTGTAGCGGCGCCCCTCGTGAAGGAAGGACTCGACGAAGCCCATGCCGTTGCGGCGGGAGATCGCGTCGATCTTCACGGCGTCGTCGGACTTGATGAGGCCGGAGAGGTTGGGGGCGAGCCGGCCGTCGCGCAGGAACCAGGGGATGTCGCGATCGGTGATGCGCTGCGCGAGCGCCTCCAGCGCGGGCGGGGGGCGCTCGGCGCTCCACTTGAGCCACACGTCGAGGCCGTAGGCGGCGCCGCTCTCCTCGTCCTTGGCCCAGCGATCGAGGTGCTTCTCCAGGTTGGGCTCGTACTGCGCGAGGTGCTCCTCGGTGGGGATGCGCGCGTAGGCGGGGCCGCCGCGCGTCACGATGCCGTACATGTACGGGAGCTTGTCGGTCACGTCCGGGCGGCGGCTCGCGGCGCGGACGATCTCGTGCTGGAGATCGAGCGTCGCGTCGGGGCCGATGCAGACGTAGCCGAACGGCTTGATCTTGCGCCAGCCGCCGGGGCAGCCGTCCGTGCCGGCGGGCTCGGGATCCATCTCGACGATCGCGCCGGCGCGCAGGAAGCCGACGCGCTTCGCGGACGTGCTGGGCCGGGCGTAGACGCGGGTGAGCAGCGCGGTGCTGGCGAGGCGCGGGCTGCCCTCGGGGGGCGGCGGGGGCAGGGTGGCGACGCCGCTCAGCGAGACGATCGGCGCGCTCACCGGCTGGCCGGGCGGCGGCTCGTCCTCGGCCGCCTCAGCGGAGGCGGGGGCGTCGGGCGGGGAGGCGCCCTGCGGGGCGTCCTTCGCGGCGGCGCTGCCCTGGGCCTCGACCGGGGAATCGGCGGTGCTCCCGGGCTGGGACTTGCCGCAGCCGGCGAGGAGCGCGGCGAGGGCGAGGAACGCGAACGCAGGGCGGCGCGCCGCGAGCGGGGCTCCGGCGCGCGTTCGGGGCGGCGTGTCCATGGCGGGCGACCGTAGTGCACAGGAGGGGGAGGATGGCCAGTTTTCGGCGGCCGCGTGGGGCGGCCCTCGGGCAGGGCGCTCCTGGCCCTCGGGGACGGCGAGGGGCTGCCCTGGAAGGCCGACGTCGAGGGGAGGTGGCTCGGGTCCGGCGCGCCGGACGACGGCCGCGAAAAGGCCCGGGTCGACGCCTTCACGGGGCTCTCGGGGGGGAGGCGTGCTCGATGCGCGGCACGAGCTCGCGGGCGTCGCCGTATCGGGGCGGAAGGGCCGCGAGTTGAGCGAGCAGGGGGTGTCACGGCCCACATGGGAAGTGCTCTCCTGACGGGTGGCGGTTTCGTTCAACAAGGCATTGCACCCGACGGCATCCGGCCGCGTGTGAGCGACAGCGATGGACCGCCGGTGCATCACCATGTATTCCAGTCGCCGACCGGATCGCCGACTGAAACCATGGTCGCCGTGCGGCCGCCCGCCCCGCGGCCCGTCGCGCGTGGGGCACGCGAACCCACATCCGCCTTGACCGCGTGCCGCCGCGCCGCTCCCATGGAGGCGAGATCCGCATGAGCGACACGGCCCTGCGACGCGTGGGAACCACGATCCGCAACAAGTGGACCCTGGAACGGCTGCTCGGCGCCGGCGGCATGGCCGCCGTCTACGTCGGCGTCCACCGCATCGGGCGCCGCGACGCGCTCAAGATCCTGCACCCGCAGGCGGCGCAGTCGAAGGAGATCTGCGACCGGTTCGAGCGCGAGGCGCACGCCGCGAACCGCTTCCGCCACCCGGGCGCCGTCGAGATCCGCGACATCGACGTCGCCGAGGACGGCGCGCCGTTCCTGGTGATGGAGCTGCTCGACGGGGAGTCGCTCGCCGAGCGCGAGCGACGGCTCGGCGGCGTCCCGCTCGCCGAGGTGCTCGGGTTCGCCGCCCAGGTGCTCGACACGCTCGGCGCGGCGCACGCGCAGGGGATCATCCACCGCGACATCAAGCCGGCCAACCTGTACGTCGTCCGCGGGGACAGCCGGGGCGCGGCCCCCGCCGGCGGAGGCGAGCGCGTCAAGGTGCTCGACTTCGGGCTCGCGCGGATCCGCCAGGACAGTAGCCTCCAGGGGGAGCTCACGCGGATGGGCATCGTGCTCGGCACGACGCCGTACATGCCGCCGGAGCAGGCCAAGGGCCGGGACATCGACGCGCGCGCCGACCTGTTCGCCGTGGGCGCCACGATGTTCCGCCTCCTCGCCGGACGCCACGTGCACGAGGCGAGCACCGACTTCGATCTCCTGCTCAAGATGGGCAAGGAGCCGGCGCCGCCGCTCGCCCGGCGGGCGCCGCGCGTGCCGCGCGACGTGTGCCTCGTCGTCGATCGCGCGCTCGCCTTCGACCGCGACCAGCGCTACCCGGACGCGCGCCAGATGCTCGAGGACGTGCGCGCCCTCCTGCGCGGCGAGCCGCCCCCCTATGCGTCGCGCTTCGCGCAGGGCCTCGACCCCGACGCGGTCACGCTGCCGGCGCGGCCGTGGCCCGCGGCTCCGGACGCGGTGAGCGCGTCCACCACGCTCCAGGCGAGCGCTCCCACCGCGCTCTCGGCGAGCGGGCCGACCCACGTCGACTCCATCGCCGTGGACTGGAGCGACGAGCCGCCCACGAGCATCGACTCGGTCACCATCGAGCGGAGCGGCCCGCGCACCGCGCGGAGAGAGGAGTCGATCGTGGTCGAGTGGAGCGAGGAGCCGGAGGGCGCCCCCCCCGGGCGGCGCTAGAGCGGGTGGAGCTCCGGCAAACGACCAGACCGGCACAGAGAACACAGAGGAGAGAGGAGAAATACAATTCTTCCCTCGGTGCCCTCGATGCCTCCGTGGTTCAAATTCCCCTCATTGGCTCGTGATTCCAGCCTGTTCGGTGCTCTAGAGCCCCTGCGCTGCACCGGACAGGCGAGTTGAGCGATTCAACCGTGTCCGGCGAGAGCGGCGCCCCCTCGTCGAGGGCGTCGTGCCTGGTATTCTATCCCGCGTCGACCTAGGCTTGGGCGATGGCGAAGATTTCAAGGTACTTCGACATCAAGAAGGACGCGCTCGGCCGCGAGTACATGGAAGTATACTTCGACGGGATCGCGCTGCTCAGGCTCGTCATGACCAACAAGGGGACGGCCTTCACGCCAGAGGAGCGCGTGAGCCTCGGGCTCGATGGGCTGCTCCCGCCCCAGGTCAATACCATGGATCAGCAGCTCGCCCGCGTCTACGGCGGGTTTCGGCGCGAGCCGACGCCGATCGCCAGATATCAATACCTGCGGGCGCTCCAGGAGCGCAATGAGATCCTCTTCTACGCGCTGCTCGTGCGCCACCTCGGGGAGATGCTGCCTGTCGTCTACACGCCGACCGTCGGCGAGGCCGTGCAGCAGTTCAGCTTCCTCTACCAGAGCGCGCGAGGCGTCTCGTTCTCTCCCCTCAACATCGATCGCGCCCGGCGCGTGCTCGAGAGCTTCCCCTGGGAGGACGTCCGCATGATCGTCGCGACCGACTCCTCCGCGATCCTCGGGATCGGCGATCAGGGCTATGGCGGGCTCGCCATCCCGATCGGCAAGCTCGCGCTCTACACCGCGGGCGGCGGCGTGAGCCCGTTCCACACGATGCCCGTGGTGCTCGACGTCGGGACGGACCGGACCGACCTCATCAACGACCCGTTCTACCTCGGTGTTCGCCAGCGCCGCCTCCGCGGAGAGGCCTATTTCGACTTCTTCGACAAGTTCGTCGACGCCGTGAAGAGCGGCTGTCCCCGCGCCGTCATCCAGTGGGAGGACCTCTCCAAGGAGGCCGCCTTCTCGGTGCTGGAGCGGTACCGGAGGGTGATCCCGTCGTTCAACGACGACATCCAGGGGACGGGGGCCGTCACGCTCGCCGGCGTGATCAGCGCGTGCAGGCTGCGCGGCGAGGCGCTCAGGGATCAATCGGTGGTGATCCACGGCGCGGGCGCGGGCGGCATCGGCGTCGCCTCCGCGATCTGCCAGGGGATGATCCGGGACGGGCTCACCGAGGAGCAGGCGCTCGCCCGCATCTTCGTCCTCGACTCGAAGGGCCTCCTCACGCAGGACCGCCCCGTGGAGGAGTACAAGCGCAGGTTCGCGCAGGCGCCGGAGAAGATCGCCGGGTGGAAGAAGGCCGGGGCCGTGCCGACGCTGGTCGAGACCCTCCAGAACGCGCGCGCCACCGTGCTCCTCGGGCTGTCCGGCCAGCCGCGCGCGTTCAGCGAGCCGGTGATCCAGGCGATGGCCGACAACACCCCTCGGCCGATCATCTTCCCCCTCTCCAACCCGACGAGCGCGTGCGAGGCGCTCCCCGAGGACATCCTCGCCGTGACGAAGGGCCGCGCGCTGGTCGCGACCGGGAGCCCGTTCGCGCCCGTCGAGATCGACGGGGAGACCATCCCCATCGGTCAGGGCAACAACGCCTTCATCTTCCCGGGGCTCGGATTCGGATCCATCCTGTCCGGCGCGCGCGAGATCACCGACGACATGGTGCTCGCGGCGGCGTACGCGCTCGTCGACTACACGGCGGAGAAGCACCTCGACAAGGGGCTCGTCTATCCGCCCGTGGAGGAGCTCCAGGAGGTCTCCGCCAGGGTCGCGACCGCGGTGATCCGCGCGGCCTTCGCCGACGGCGTCGCCGGGAGCGCGAAGGTCAGCCCCGAGACCGCCGAGAGCTACGTCAAGGCGCGGTTCTGGCAGCCACAGTATCTTCCGTTCGTCCGCGGGTAGCCCCGCAGGTCTCCCAGCCGGCGGGCGCGCTCCTCGGAGCGTTGCGGCGGCGGCGGGGGTGGTCTCGTTCGGGGTGCTCACCTCCGGGCGGCTTCGCGTTCTCTCTGCTCGCGCTGCGCCGAGCGCGGGGCCTCGCCGGGCGAAGCGGGCCGGGTCAGAGCGCGACGAGCCGATCGCGGCACCCGAGCGGCCGATACAGCGGCGCGATCCAGCTAGCCCGGGCCGCGCCCCGCAGCGCCGCGGGCGTCATGCCGGCGTACCGCCGCACGGCGCGGCACAGGTGGCTCTGGTCGGCGAACCCCGCGTCGGCGCTCAGCGCGGCCCAGGACAGGTCCTCGTCGAAATGCTCCAGCGCGCGCTGGAAGCGCCGGATCCCCTTCATCTCGCGCAGCGTCACCCCGTGGTGGCGTCGCAGCAGCCGCTCCGACTGGCGCAGCGAGACGCCGAGCGCGCGGGCCAGGCCGGCGGGGTCGCGGTCGGCGAGCCGTGGATCGCGCAGCGGGGCCGGCGCCTCCGCCCGCGGCGGCAGCCCGGCCGCCCAGCGCCGCACCGCCAGCAGGCGGCCGTGCGGCGTGCCTTCGCGCCGCACGGCCGACAAGAGGCACGAAACGGGCGCCGCGCCGATCCCGTCGCGCAGGTCGATGCGGCGGTCGACGAGGCTGCCGGCGTCGACGCCGAACCACGCCGGGATCACCCACGGCTCGAGCAGGACGATCACGGCGTGCAGCTCGGCCGGCAGCCGGTAGCCGGACGGGCGCGTCGCGACGCCCGACAGCCAGACCGCGCCTCCCGCGCGGTCGTCGCGCTCGCTCCGGATCTCGCCGACCAGGCCGATGCTCAGGACCGCGTGCAGCGACGGCAGCGCGCGCGGCGCCGGCGGGCCCCACGAGGCGACGCTCCCCGCCACGTCGACGAGCCCGGTCACGCCGGGCTGGCCGGCGCCGGGCGCGGCGTGCGCGCGGAGCGGCGACGCGCGGCGTTCGCTGTCGGCGGCGGCGAGCCTCGATGTCGACATCGTTCAATACGCGGCGGCCGCCGGTGACCACACTGCGCCGGCGCCGCTGCACGTCGGCGCCGATCGTGAGGAGCGCAACGCATGAAGGCCATCGGAATCCATCGCCACGGCGACGCCTCGCAGCTCGCGCCGCTGGAGCTGCCCGAGCCGACGCCGGGGCCGCACCAGGTGAGGGTGCGGGTAGTCGCGTCGTCCGTCAATCCGGCGGACATCCGGGCGCGCTCGCCGGCGCCCGGGCCGCGCCGCATCGAGCGGCGGTTCCCGCTGGTGCTCGGCTACGACGTCTCCGGCACCGTCGACGCGATCGGCCCCGGCGTCGAGGCGCTCGCGGTCGGCGACGACGTGTTCGGCTCTCCCAGCCTGTTCGGGCAGGGCGCGAACGCGGAGCTCGTGGTGGTCGACAGCCGCACCATCGCCCGCAAGCCGGCGGCCCTGTCGCACGAGCAGGCCGCGTGCCTGTCGCTGGCCGGCGTCACGGCCTGGGAGTGCCTCGCCCGCGCGCGGCCCGCGGCCGGCGCCACGGTGCTGATCACCGCGGGCGCTGGCGGGGTGGGGCACCTCATGCTGCAGCTCGCGCGGCACCTCGGGCTCCGGGCCGTGGCGACCGCCAGCCGACCCGAGTCGACGGCGCTGTGCCGCGCGCTCGGCGCCGCGGTCGTGCTCGATCACGCCGCGCAGGACGTCGGGCAGGCCTGCCGGGATCTGACCGGCGGGGCGGGCGTCGCGGCGGCGTTCGACAACGCCGGAGGCAGCGCCCTGGATCAGGCGCTCGACGCGGTGGCGCCGATGGGCACGGTGGTGAGCATCGTGCCGACGCCGGCGCCGGTCGCGGATCGGCTGTTCATGAAGGCGGCGTCGCTCGTCTACCACGTGATGGGGGCCGCCTCGATCTGGCGGCTCGACCCGCACGCGCAGGGCCGCGCGCTGGCCGCGGTCGCGGCGCTGGCGGAGCAGGGCCACGTCAGGCCCGTCGTCGGCGCGAGCTACCCGGTGCGCGAGCTCGCGCAGGCCCACCGCGCCATCGAGTCGGGCCGCACCGTGGGAAAGATCGCGATCCGCGTGGCCGACGGCTGGTGATCCGCGCGGCCAGAGGCCCGCCCGCGCCGTGCCCTCGTCCCTCGCCCCGTCACGGCGCCGGCGGCGACGCGAGCAGCTCCTCGCCGAGCGCTCGCAGCGCGTCCTCCAGCGCCGCCGGGTCGCTCCCGTCGATCTCCCATTCCTTCCGGCTGTAGTACTTCGCCGCGCCCCGCGGAGAGCCGCTCAGATCGAGGCAGTAGTCGAAGCCCTTCACGTCGCACGGCCGCGCGTCGAAGGCGACCTCGTGCTTCGACCTGTCCTGCGGAAAGAGCAGCTGCAGCTTGTCGTCGCCGCGGAGCTCGTAACGGAACAGGGCATACGAGCCCTCGTACCGGGACGCACGCCGGAACATGCCGATCGGCTCGTCGGCGAGGATCGCGACGAGCTCGATCGGGTCCGTATCGTCCCTCGGAATCCGCTCGATCCAGACGCGCCCGACCAGCGTCTTCGCGTCGGACCCGCGCGAGCTCAGGAGCCCGTAGCCGCCTGCGGCCGCCGCGAGGGCGATCACCGCCGCCGTCATCCTCTTGGAAACGCGGTTCATGGGCGGCATCGTACCCCTTCCAGCGCCGCACGGGGGCCGGGTTCGAGGCCCCACCGCGCTGCCTGCCGCGGCCCCGCCACCCCCACGCCCGGCTACCCGCCGACCTACCGCGGCTGCGGGTCGGCGCCGTGGGCCCCCCTCGCCGGACGAGGACCACCGGCGGTGCGCCTGCGGCCACGACCCGTACGGCCGCGCGCACCCGTACAAACGCTGCCCGGGCGAGATCGTCGACCTCTGACCACGACGGCGCCGCAGGGCTCGCTCAGCGCGCCGGCGACCGAGACGTATCTTTTTTGATGTTCTCGATGATCCGATCCACGTTATTCTTGTCCTGTCTCAGGAGTCGAGCTTCCTCTGCGGACAGCAAGACTTCCGTGTTGTAGATGGCCGATGTGCCGTTCAGGATGATGGCTTTGACCTCATCACCCCGAGATTCGATGCGGTATTCCCAGGGTTTTTCCGCGACGATCTTCATTCGTTCGACCTGCCACAGAACAGCTTCTGTATAGCCTCCTGTCAGAACTTGATCCACCACGGCTTCACCAGATCAAGCAGGCTCGGACCCGGCGGGTGGGGGCGAAGGTCGGCGGCGCGGCGCGCGGCGGTGGCGCCGTCGGCGCGGGGGCCGGTGCCGGCGGGCGCCGGCTGGGGGGGCGCGGCACGTCGCCGGCGCGGCAGGAGGGCCGGGTGAGGATCAGCCGCCGCGCGCAGGTGCCGCCGTTCGCGGTCATGGAGGTGCTCGCCGCCGCCAACGCGCGGCGCGCGGCGGGCGAGCCGGTCATCAGCCTGTGCGCGGGCCAGCCGGGCGCGGGGGCGCCCGCCGTCGTGCGCGAGCGGGCGGCGGCGCTCCTCGCGGGCGGCGACCTCGGGTACACCGAGGCGCTCGGCATCCCGGCGCTGCGCCGCGCGCTCGCGGAGCACTACGGCCGCTGGTACGACGTGGACCTCGACCCGTCGCGTGTCGCCCTCACCACCGGGTCGTCGGGCGGGTTCCTGCTCGCGTTCCTCGCGGCGTTCGAGCCGGGGGACCGCGTGGCGCTCGCTCGCCCGGGCTACCCGGCGTACCGGAACATCCTCCGCTCCCTCGGGGTCGAGGTGGTCGAGCTGCCGTGCGGCCCGGAGAGCCGCTTCCAGCCGACCACGGCGCAGCTCACGGCCGCGCACGGCCGCGGCGGGCTCGACGGCCTGGTCCTGGCGAGCCCGGCGAACCCGACGGGCACGATGATCGACGCCGCGGAGCTCGACGCGATCGCGCGCTGGTGCGCGGAGCGCGGCGTCCGGCTCGTGAGCGACGAGATCTACCACGGCATCACGTACGGCGCGTGGGCCGGCCGCCAGGCGACGGCCGCGCGCCACGGCGACGCGGGCGCCGTGGTCGTCTCGAGCTTCTCGAAGTACTGGGCCATGACGGGCTGGCGCCTGGGGTGGCTCGTGCTGCCGCCGGAGCTCGTCCCGCCGGTCGACGCGCTGGCGGGGAACCTCGCGCTGTGCCCGCCCGCCCTGGCGCAGCACGCGGCGCTCGCGGCCCTGACCCCGGAGGCGTACGCCGAGGCGGACCGGCTGGTGGAGGGCTACGCGGCCGCGCGCGACCTGCTGCTGCGGCGGCTGCCCGAGCTCGGCTGGGAGGTCGCCCCGCCCGACGGCGCCTTCTACCTGTACGCCGACGTCGGCACGGACGACTCGGTCGCGTGGTGCGCGCGGCTGCTCGCCGACACGGGCGTGGCGCTCACGCCGGGCACGGACTTCGACGGCGTGGGCGGCGCGCGGTACGTCCGGCTGTCGTTCGCGGCCCCGGTCGAGCAGGTCGACGAGGCGGTGACGCGGATCGTCGCCTGGCAGCGCGCGCGGTGCTAGCTCGTCCAGCGGCGCACGCCGCCCCGGCGCCGCCGCAGCCCGAGCGCGGCCACGGCCAGGAGTGAAGCGAGCGACCCGGCGGCCCGCGATGCGGGCCCTCCGGCGACCTCGCAGCCGCAGCCGTCGTCGTTCGCCGACGGCGGCGCGGGGCCGTCGGTCGGCGCGTCGGGGCCGCCCGCGGCGGCGCCCCCTGCGCCGCCCGCTCCTGCCCCGCTGCCCCCTTCGCCGGCGGGCGCATCCCCGCACCGGGACGCGTCCGGGACGAGCATGCCGAACGGCGTGTCGACGATGCCGCGGACCTCGATGTCGTCGATCTCCCAGCCGAAGTCGCCCACGTAGGCGTCGGTGCCGATGCGGAAGCGGACCCGCACCGTCTTGCCCGAGAGCGCGGTGCCGAGATCCAGCGTGACCCGCTCCGGCTCCGGCCAGGCCGCGTTCGCGCCGACGAAGCCCTGTCGACCGGCGAGCGGGTTCACCGACGGCTCCTCCGGATCGTTGCCGATCGGGCCGCTGTACCCGGGGTCGACGTGCGCGGCGATGTCCTGCCACGTCGCGCCGTCGTCGTCGCTGATCTCGATGACCCCGCCGTCCCAGTGGATCGCCGCGGGGACCTCGCCCGCCGGCGTGATCTCGAACGAGTACCGGTGGGTGAACGTGATGACGAGCGGCTCGCCCGCGCCGACCGAGAGCGGGGGCGAGACGAGCTGCGTGTCCGAGCGGCTCGGGAGATCGACCCCGCGCCACGCGTGGTTCACCGCGCCGGTCTTCTCGCGCGACCAGACGGCCTCCGCCGCGTCGCCCTCCCTCGTCCAGACGGGCGCCTCGCTCTCGACCGACTCGACGGCCGACGCGCCCGGCACGTCGTCGACGTTGAGGTGCGCGCCCGTGACCCCGGCGACGCTCGGCTCGCACGCGCCGGGCGTGGCGACCTCCACGCGGAGCTCCAGCGCCGCCCTGTCCGCGACGGCGTCGTCCACGCGGACGTCGAACGCGACCGTCACGGCGCCGAACGGCGGGACCTCCGGCACGGCGATCGCCGCGCCGCCCGGGAAGGTCACGTGCGGGCTCGCCGAGGTGACGGTCGCCTCGGCCCCGACGAGCGGCACGGGGCCGGCGTTGTGCACCTCGAACGTCACCGTGCCCCGCTCGCCCGCGTCGAGGAAGCCGTCGTCGTCGCACGAGCGCACGCTGTCCGCCGGCTGGCCCATCGAGAGGGAGCTCCACGGCTTGAGCTCGAAGCTCTCGACCACGCCGACGAAGTCGATCGACGCGCGCGGCGGGGACACGGCGCACGTCCCCGCCCCGCGCCGGGCGAAGCCGCCCGCAAGCGCGAGCATGTCCGCCTCGCTCCGCGCGGCCGCCGCCGCGAGCAGGGCGTCCCGCTGCTCGGTGAAGGTCGCGTCCACCGGCGCGAGCTTCATCCCGGCCACGATGAGGTCCGACATGAGCCGCCGCGCCTCGTCGTGCGTGTAGACGCGGCGCCCGCCTTCCTCCCGCCGGAGCAGCGCGACGTAGCCCTCGAACAGCATCAGCGCCCAGATCTCGCCCGCGTTGTGCACCTCGGAGTTCTCCAGCCCGCTGCCCGCGCCCATCGGATGCGCGGGGAGCTCCTCGCCGTCGGCGATGTGCCGGAACGTGAGCGCGTTCTTGTCGAAATCGACGGAGTAGGGCGCGCGGCGGCCGCCGCGGTAGCCGCTGTCTCCCATCACCCGCGCGGCGTAGATGGCCGTCGCGAACGTCCCGTCGAGGTCGTCGCCCTCGCGGATCGCCATGTGCAGCGCGATGAAGTCGGCCCACCCCTCGCTCTGCGCGCTGCACTGCTCGGTGCCGCAGCGGGTCAGGCGGTGGTGGAGGTAATGCCCCCACTCGTGGGCGACGGCGGTGCTGTCGATCCCGCTGTCGCGCGCGACGCCGGCGACGCGCTCCAGCTCGGCCGTGACCGGCCCTTCGAGGAGCGCGGCCTTGAGGCGGTCCCCCGCGTCGCGCGAGATGGAGAGCATCGGGATGCTCACCGCGACGTCCGCGGGCGCGCCGCTCCCCATGCCCGGGGCGGGGCCGGCCACGTCGTTGGCGAGGAGGACGCCGAGCGCGCCGGCGGCCTGGGCGTTCACCGCCTTCTGCTTGTAGGTGCAGACGCCGCGATCGACGAGCAGGATCTTGCCCGCGACGTCGTGGATGGGCGCCTCGCAGCCGTCCCGTGTTCCATCCGCGGCGTCGTCCGGGATCGAATCCACCCCGTCGTCGACCAGGACCACCTCGCCCGCGAGGCGGAAGCTCGCGGGCCCGAACGTGGCGGTGCCGGTGTCGAGGCTGGCGCCGCCCGGCTGGATGGTCAGCGTCCGCCGGGCGTCCGGGGTATTCCAGAGATACATCTGCATCCGCGGCGAGGCGCCGTCGGACAGCGCGAGCATGTTCGCGTTGTTGCGCGGGCTCTCCGGCGTCATGGCGCCGTCCTGCGCCTCGGCGTGCAGCGGATCGCCGCCGATGCCGCCGCGCCCTTTGTTGTCCTGCTGGGCGTTGCCGGCCGCCTCGTCGAAGCCCGAGTCGTAGTACCAGTCGTGCAGCCAGTTGGTCACGTAGAACATCTGGGTCACGGCGGCCATGGTCTGGGATGCGCTCGACAGCGGATCGCGCGAGGTGTCGTAGACGTGGTCGAACGTCCTCTCCGCGGTGATCGTCGCGCGGAGATCGCCCTCCGAGAAGCCGTCGGGGGGGTGGTGGTCCGCGTACGCGTCCACGTTGTTGCCGAGCGTCTCGACCGCGCCCGCGGGCAGCCACGGATCGACCGCGCCGTCCGGGTTCGTGTTGAACCCCTCCATCGAGACGAGCGGCGCGGGGATGAAGTCCGGCTCGCTCCCGTCCGGCAAGCCCGTCGGGTGCGGGGTGTAATCGGCCTGCGGCCCGTCGAGCGGCCGCCCGTCTCCCGTGGTCTCGGCCCAGACGCGGTAGTTGAACGCGTCGCTGGCCACCAGGCTGCGGCGGTAGAGGATGCGGCCGTCGTCGGCCGCGATCACGTAGGCGTAGGCGTCGGAGGAGACGGACCTCGCGTCGCCCGACACGAGCTCGACGAAGTACGCCGGCACCAGCGTATCGGGCATCGGGAAATGGACCTGCTTCACGCGGGCCGGCCCGACCAGGTGCAGGCTCGCGGCCGCGAGGGCGCCGCCGGGCGCGAGCTCGAACAGGCGGTAGCCGCCTGCGGGCTGCGCCTCGACGACGCCGCTCGGCCCCGCGGGGATCCCGTGGAGGTCCTCGAGCGCCCGCGCGAGCGCCTCGGCCGGCGCGAGGCGGAAGGCGCCGCGGCCGGCGCCGGTCTTCCTGGGCGCGGCGGCCGGGTGCAGGTTGCCGGCGATGGCGACGAGGTCGAGGCCCTGCCGCAGGAGCACCTTCACCTCGGTCTGGAACAGCTCGGCGCCGGCCACGCGCTGGCGCAGGGTGACGATGACGGGCCCCTGGCCGATGTCGTGGACATGGACCACGTGCGCCGAGCCCAGCGCGGCCCTGGACAGGCCGTACGCGTCGGCGAAGCGGCCCAGGTAGTGCCGGGCGACCGCCTCGGGGGAGATCCCCGCGGCGCGGGTCAGCGGGGCGACGCGGGTCGCCCAGAGGAAGGTCGGGACCCCGCGCTGCTCGTCGATGGCCGTGACGACCCCGCCCGCGCGCGCGGCGCGCTCGCGGACCCTGGCGAGCCGGTCTGCCGCGGCGTTCGACGGCCTCTGCGCGAGCAGGTAGGCGTTGAAGGCGGGCCGCTGGCCGGCGTGCGCCCGCGCGGGCGCGAGCGAGCCCGCGAGGAGCGCGAGCGAGAGCGTGAGACCGCGAAAAGAACGCTTCATCCGAGCTCCTCCGTGCGTGACTGACCACGGCGGTCGCGTCGCTGGCTCGCCTCGATCCGTGGAGGGCAGGCCCTTCTTGGGAGATCCCCTGATAAACCTTCTCGTCGCGCGGGGGAAGTTGCTCGGCCGGCCCGCCCGGCGTGGGTCGCCCGTGTCGCATCCGAGATCCGACCGCGGCGCGAGGCATCGGCGGCGCGCCGGGCGGCGGACGCGGCCGCATCCCCCGGGGCCCGGGGGGCGAGCGCCCCGTCGGGCCGGGGGAGCGCGCCGCCGAGCCGCGGTCGATCGGCCGTCAAGCTTCCGGCCGGGACGGCGCCGTGTACTAGGATGCGCCGGCCATGCTCGGCGAAGCGAAGCGCATCTACCTGGCCACGCGGAAGAAGCACGATCAGCTCTTCAATACCTACTTCATGCGCCCGCTCGCGGGCGGCGTGGTCGCGCTCCTCGCGCGGACCTCGATCACGCCGAACCAGGTCACGCTGCTCAACCTCGCCATCTTCGTGGTCGCGGCGGCGTTGCTCATCGGCCTGCCCACGACGGCGGGGGGCCTCGTCGCGATCGGCGTGCTCGAGCTGAGCTACCTCTTCGACTGCGCCGACGGGATGCTCGCGCGCCACAAGCAGCTCGCGTCGAAGGAGGGGCACCTCTTCGATTTCTTCACGGACGAGCTCAAGGCGGTGCTGCTCTCGGGCGCGCTGGCGGTGCGCTTCTACCGAGGCGGCGGCCTCGGGCTCGACGGCGGCCTGTGGGCGGCCGGCGACCCGCGCTTCCTGCTCGCGGGGGTGGTCGGGGTCGGGGTGATCGCCTCGGCCATCTCGCTGACCAACTTCGTGCGCCGGCCGGAGATCAGCGGCAAGGAGACGTCGGTCTCGGCCTATTACGAGACGGTCTCGGACGAGCGTCCGCGATCGCCCGTCGCGCGGGCCGCGGCGCTCGTGACGACGTTCCTGCGCTTCCTGAACCACTACCCGAGCCACATCTGGGCGTTCGCGCTCGCGGGCCGGCTCGACGTGTTCTTCTGGATCTACGTGCTGATCAACGGCCTGTACCTCGGGAGAGGGTGGCTCGGGCTGCTCCTCAGGTTCGGGCGGTCGTAGGAGCGCCGGCTGAGCCCGACGCAGCGCGGAGTCCGCGAGCTCGTCGGTGGACGATGAGACCCTTGAGCACGACACACGCGCTCTGTGCCTGCCATGGCAGCGATGTCATGATCACGACGGGGGTCATCGAGATACGCGCTGGTCATCGCATCGATGCGCGTCGCCAGGATCTCATACCCATGCTCGACCGATGGCGACTCCCACGAGGATACCACGAGGTAGCCGTTGCCGTTCGGGGCGACCGCCGGAACCTTGTGGGGGGTCGGGAAAGACGCTGCCCTGTCCGGACCAACGCCGTCGTTCACGCGCGGCAGGATGCCGCCGGGTGCGATGCCTCATTGGGCCGCATCCGCGACCCGTCAGGAGAGCACTTCGGCAGCCGTCTTCGCGCCGAGGACGTTCTCGATCCAGCGGTCGAGGGTCGCGACGTCCGAGCACGCGTGGATGCGCGCGCTCTCGTTTTCATCGAGCGCGATCCCTGCGCGCGCAAGCAGCCGCAGGAGGGTTTCCTTCTTGCCCTCGAGCTTTCCCTGACGCATGCCCTTGAGCTCGCCCTCGCGCATGCCCTTGAGCTCGCCCTCGCGCATGCCTTCGCGCTTGCCCTCTCTCATGCCCTCTCTCATGCCCTCGAGCTTGCCGCGATCGATGAGCCGCTGCACGAACGGGGGGAGAGTCGCCGCGCCTTCGATCTGCCGTTCCATGACCAACGCCTCCAGAGCCTGCTGCATGGGTTTGCGCAACCCGTCCCAGATGAGCTGAAAATAGACCATCGCGTGTTCCTGGTCGAGCCGGCCCAGGGCCGCGAGCGCCGCCTGGAGCACGGTGAGCCCGTTCGGCCCGTTGCCGTGCGCCACCGCCGACAGCACGGCGAGCTCCGTCTCCTTCTCGGCGTCGGCCGGGTCGGTGATCTCGGGGACGACGGCCGGACCGAGCACCAGCGGCTTGATGCTGCCGACGCCCAGGCCGAGGTCGATGCTCTCCGCCGCCCAGGCGGCCACGGCGGCGTCCGGCGCGACCACGAGGACGACCGTCGCGCAGCGCCTCCTGGCGCGCACGCCCGTGACGTACATCGGCCACGAGAACTTCTTGTCCGGATCCACGTCGCGCTGGACCTCGAGGACGATCGCCAGCACGAGCGCGCCCTTCGCGTCGCGCAGCTCGAGCACCAGGTCCGCGCGGAGCTCCGCCGGGATGAGCTGGTCGAGCGACGACTCGACCACCGAAACCGAGGCGTGCGGCGGCACCTCGACATGGAAGAGCGTCGCGAGGACATGGGGCGCGAGCTCCGGGCGCTCACGGAACATCTCGACGAGGGCGTTGTGCTCGAGCGTCGGCATGACAGCGGCCTTGGGCACGGCCCATGCCGACACGAAACGACGGGAGAGCGCGGCGAGAGATCTTGCTCAGCGGGTGGCGGCGCCATGGCGGAGGGGGCGACACCACGCCCCCTCCGTGGTACGCCGGCCCAGCTTCGGACATGCGTCAGCAGGTCGCAGAGGTCGCGGCCTGTCCCCGGGAATACGGAGGTAGGCTGCGGAGAGATGCGGCTCATCCGCTGGAATAGGAAGAGGGGCCGCTGTGGCCCGCCAACGGGCCGAGCGGGCTCACCGTGCTCCAGGCGGCGCTCGCGGCCCTGGACCGGCTCGACCAGGAGCACGCGATGGTCTACTTTCGGCTCATCTGGGACGGGTTGCGTGACCCTGCAGCAGGCTCTGGAGGCGTTGGTCATGGAACGGCAGATCGAAGGCGAGGCGACTCTCCCCCCGTTCGTGCAGAAGCTCATCGATCGCGGCATGCGTGAGGGTGAGCTCAAGGGCAGGAAGGAAACCCTCCTGCGGCTGCCTGCGCGCGCAGGGATCGCGCTCGACGAAAACGAGAGCGCGCGCATCCAGGCATGCTCGGACGTCGCGACCCTCGACCGCTGGATCGAGAACGTCCTCGCGGCGAAGACGGCTTCCGAAGCGCTCTCCAGACGGGGGCGGATGCGGCCCAGCAAGGCATTGTACCCGGCGGCCTCCGGCCGCGTGTGAGCGACGGCGTTAGCTATCCATGCATCCGCTTGTCGGGAGCTGGTCGATAGATTGCCTGTACGGCCCGGGCGCGCAGGAAGATACGTTCCTTGTATTCAAAGAGAACGGGACGGGCTGGATCGAGCTCGCTCACTACGTGACCTGTGAGGTGGACACCTTCCGCTGGGAAGCAACGAGGGAGGGGGGCATCCGGGTTCTTGGGGAGCATTGCTTCTCTGATGGGGAGGAATCTGCTTCGGAGCTCAGCTTCGATGAGCTCGCATACCGTATCGCGGAGGAAATCACTCCGGATGGGGAGACGAGGCCGGTCGTGACCTTTGCGCAGCCGGTCTGGTTCGGCAATCGACGCTGGGGGCTCCTTACGCGCGATGTCGTGGAGCTGGCCGTTCCTGGGCCAGCGCGCCTGGGAGGCTAGGAGCGCCTCTCAAGACCTCCCGCGCCAGGCGGCCGAGGGCGGGCGCATCGCGTCGTTGCTCCTTATCGCTCTGCTTCAGCAGGGCTCCTCGTCGCGCCCAGCGCTGCACCCACCCTCGGCCGCCCGGCTCGGTCCGGCCTTGTTCGGTGCTCGAAATCTCCCTGGGCGGCGCGCGTGCCGGCGCTCACAGCAGCGCGGCGAGCCTCTCCTTGAGGTCCGGCAGCGCGCCACGGACCAGCGTCACGCCGTCGTCTTCCTCCAGGTAGTAATCCTCGGGATTCGCCGTCTCGTGCCGCTTCACCCAGAGGCGAAGCCAGTCGCAGCCTGCCCGCTCGGCGTGCACGAGCTCGAACGTCGCGGGGATGGGGCCGCCAAAGCCGTTGTAGGTCACGACGCACGTGCCCGTCGCCGCGTCGGCGAGACAGCGAATCACTCGCCCGACATCGTCCATGAAGCGGCGCCGGGAGAGCTCCACGGTGTCATCGAGATGATCGTCGGTCGAATAGAGGTTCTCGGCGAACGGGTTGTAAAGATAGAAGCCGTCGAACCCGGACCAGGGAGCGTCGGTCGCGTCGGCTCGGAAGAACCGGACGTTGTCGAGGTCGAGGCGCCGCGCAGCCGCTCGAGCGGCCTCGACGAGGTGAGCCCGGTGCTCGACCCCCGTGAACTCGATGTCCGGTCGGGTGCACGCGGCGACGAGGCAGAACTTGCCGGGTCCGGAGCCGACGTCGAGCACCCGTCGGGCGTCGTGGCGCGCGAACAGCGAGGCCGCCTGCCGGGCGACCGCCGTGGTCGTCCAGTATTGCTGGGACCTGTCGCGAATCGGCGCGGCGTAGAGGGCGTCGAACGTGCCGTCGTCCACGGGGCCGTAGTGAAGATCCTCCCGGAGCAGGGCGACCTCGTCGTCGGTCAGTTCGCGAGCTGGAGTCGCGGCGGCGGGGAGGAGATTCAGCTCGACCATCAGGGGGGTTCGGCGGCGGGCGGGGTGTCGTCCAGAGGCTCGGCCTGGGCCCGCCTCGACGCCTCCGATAGCACATCGCGCGCGGCCATCGCGCGCCCCGTGAGCGGCGGTCCGGGGCGCCGGGGCTCTCGCTTTCGCCGCTCCCTCCCGTCGGCTACCCTTGAACGGATGTTTCACCCCGTCGTGGACCGCTGGTTCCGCAGCCGGTTCGGCGCCCCCGCCCCGGCGCAGGAGCGCGCCTGGCCGGTCATCGCCTCCGGCCGCGACACGCTGATCTGCGCGCCGACGGGCGCCGGCAAGACGCTCGCGGCCTTCCTCTTCTGCCTCGACCGGCTCGTCCGCGACGCGGAGCGCGGCGCCCTCGACGACCGCACGGACGTCCTCTACATCTCGCCGCTCAAGGCGCTCTCCCACGACGTCCACCGCAACCTGGAGCAGCCGATCGCCGAGATCGCCGCGGCCATGGAGGCCGCGGGCCTGCCGCGGCCGGGCATCCGGGCGGTGGTGCGGACGGGCGACAGCCCCGCGCAGGAGCGGCGCGCCATGGCGGCCCGGCCGCCGCACGTGCTCGTCACCACGCCGGAGTCGGCGTTCATCCTGCTCACGAGCGCGTCGGGGCGGCGCGCCCTCTCGGGCGTGCGCACCGTCATCCTCGACGAGGTCCACGCCGTCGCCGGCGACAAGCGGGGCGCCCACCTCGCGCTCTCGCTCGAGCGGCTCGAGGACCTCGTGGTCGGCCGCGGCGGCCCGCGGCCGCAGCGCGTGGGCCTCAGCGCCACCGTCCGCCCCGTCGAGATCGCCGCCCGGCTCGTCTCCGGCGCCCGCGACCTGCCGGAGATCGTGGACGTGGGGCAGCGGCGCGACCTCGATCTCGCGATCGAGGTGCCCCGCGACGAGCTCGGCGCGGTCTGTACGAACGAGCAGTGGGCCGAGCTCTACGACCGCCTCGCGGCCCTCGCCGCGGAGGCGCGGTCGACGCTGGTCTTCGTCAACACGCGCCGCCTGGTCGAGCGGGTGTCCCACGCGCTCGCCGCGCGGCTCGGCGAGGACGTCGTGGCGGCCCACCACGGCAGCCTGTCGCGGGCGCGGCGGCTCTCCGCGGAGCGGCGGCTCAAGGCCGGCGAGCTCCGCGTGGTCGTCGCGACCGCGTCGCTCGAGCTCGGCATCGACGTGGGCGCGGTCGACCTCGCCTGCCTCGTGGGCTCGCCGCGCTCGATCAACGTCGCGCTCCAGCGCGTCGGGCGCTCGGGCCACGCGCTCTCCGCGACGCCGCGCGGGCGGCTCTTCCCGCTCACGCGCGACCAGCTCGTCGAGTGCGCGGCGATCGTGCGCGCCGCGCGGCGCGGCGAGCTCGATCGGATGACGGCGCGCGAGGGGCCGCTCGACGTGCTGGCGCAGCAGATCATCGCCGCGTGCGCGTGCGAGGAGCGGGACGAGGAGGGGCTCTACGCGCTCGTCCGCCGGGCCGCGCCGTACGAAGGCCTGTCGCGCCGCGACTTCGACGCGGTCGTGGCGATGATCTCGGGCGGCGCCGCGGGCGCGGCCGACGAGGGCGCCGCCGCGGCCCGGGGCGCGCGGCAGCGGGCCGGGGCGCTCGTGTACCGGGACGCCCTCGGCGGCCGGCTGCGCGGGCGGCGCGGCGCGCGCCTCGCGGCGCTCACCTCGGGCGGGGCGATCCCGGATCTCGCCGCCGTCGACGTCCTGCTCCAGCCCGACGGCACCAAGGTCGGCACGCTCGACGAGGACTTCGCCATCGAGTCGAACGCGGGCGACGTGTTCCTGCTGGGCAACACGTCGTGGCGCGTGCTCCGGATGGAGGGCGGGCAGATGTGGGTCGAGGACGCCCACGGCGCCGCGCCGACCGTGCCGTTCTGGCTCGGCGAGGCGCCCGCGCGCACGCCGGAGCTGTCGGCCGAGGTCGCGGCGCTCCGCGCCGAGATCGCCGCCCGCCTGGAGGAGGAGAGGGCCGGGGGCGCGCAGGCCGGGGCAGCGGCCGGAACCGGCGGGCTGGACGAGCGCGCGCTCCGGGAGCAGGGCCGGCTGAGGACGGCGCGGTGGCTCATGGAGGCGTGCGCGCTCGACGAGCGCGGCGCGCTGCTCGTGCGCGATTACATCGAGGCGGGGCGCGCGGCGCTCGGCGCGGTCCCGGGCGGCGCGACGGTCGTGGTCGAGCGCTTCTTCGACGAGGCCGGGGGGCAGCAGATCGTCGTCCATACGCCGCTCGGCGGCCGCGTGAACCGCGCGCTCGGGCTCGCGCTCCGCAAGCGGTTCTGCCGCTCGTTCGACTTCGAGCTCCAGGCGGCCGCGACCGACGACGGCGTGCTGCTCTCGCTGTCGGCGGAGCACGGGTTGCCGGTCGAGGAGGTGCTCGATCTCGTCCGCCCCGAGGGCCTCGAGGAGGTGCTCGTGCAGGCGGCGCTCCAGGGGCCGATGTTCCGCACGCGCTTCCGCTGGGCCGCGAACCGCGCGCTCGCGCTGCTCCGCTACCGGGGGGGCCGGCGGGTGCCCCCGGCGCTCCAGCGCATGCGCGCCGACGACCTGCTCCTCTCGATCTTCCCCGAGCAGCAGGGGTGCCAGGACAACCACGGGCTCTTCGCGCACATCGAGCCGCCGGACCACCCGCTCGTGCGCGAGGCGCTGCGCGACTGCCTGGTCGAGCTGATGGATGTCGAGGGGCTGCGCGCGCTCCTCGTCGGCGTGCGGAGCGGCGCGATCCGGGTCGTCGCGCTCGATACGCCGGAGCCGAGCGTCTTCTCGCACGAGATCCTGAACGCGAACCCCTACGCCTTCCTCGACGACGCCCCGCTGGAGGAGCGGCGCGCCCGCGCCGTCCGGGTGCGGCGCGGGCTCCCGGCCGAGGTCGTCGAGCGGCTGGGCGGGCTCGATCCGGAGGTCATCGCCGAGGTGGTCGCCGAGGCGCGGCCGGACGCGCGCGACGCGGACGAGCTGCACGAGCTCCTGCTCGACCGGGTCGCGCTCCCCGCGGACGAGGGGATCCGGGGCGGCTTCGCGCGGCTCTTCGAGGCGCTGTGCGCCGCGGGGAGGGCGGCGGAGGTGTCCGCGGGGAGGGCGGCGGAGGTGTCCGCGGGGAGGGCGGCGGAGGGGTCCGCGGCGCCGCCCGCGCCGGGGGCAGGGGCGCCGCGCGCGCCGCGCTGGGTCGCGACCGAGCGGCGGCCGCTGGTCGAGGCGATCTGGCCGGGCGCCGTGTTCGCGCCCGACGTCGCCGTGCCGCCCGCCTTGCGCGCGGCCACGGGGGTCGACCGAGGCGACGCGATCGTGGCCCTCGTGCGCGGCTTCCTGAGCGGCGCGGGGCCGGTCTCGACCGAGGAGCTGGCGCGGCGGCTCGAGGTGCCCGCGTCCGAGGCGCTCGCCGCGCTGGCGCGGATCGAGCTCTCGGGCGGCGCGCTGCGGGGGCGCTTCCGGCCGAGCGCGCCGGCGCGGGCGGCGCAGGCCGGGGCGGGCGATGCGGGCGACGTGCCGGCGGGCGGCGCCTCGGCGGGCGCGGCGGGCGCGGCGGGCGACCTGTCGATCGAGTGGTGCGATCGCCGCCTCCTCGCCCGCATCCACCGCCGCACCGTGACGGGCCTGCGCAAGGCCATCGAGCCGGCGACCGCGGCGGAGCTCCTCCGGTTCCTGCTCGCGTGGCAGGGCGTGCGGCCGGGCACCCAGGCGCGCGGGCCCGGCGGCCTCGGTCGGGTGATCGAGCAGCTCCAGGGCTTCGAGCTCGCCGCCGGGGCGTGGGAGCGGGAGGTGCTGCCCGCGCGCGTGGCCGGCTACGACGAGCGGCTGCTCGACGCGCTCTGCCTGTCCGGCGAGGTGGCCTGGGGCCGCGTGGTCCCGCGCGACGCGGCGGCCCCCACGCGCGCGGCGCCGATCACGCTGGCGCTGCGCCGCGATCTCCCGTGGCTGCTCGCGCCGCGGGAGCCCGAGGGCGCGCCGCCGCCGGCGCCGCTCTCCGAGGCGGCGCAGGGCGTGCTGTCCTTCCTGTCGCGCGCGGGCGCGTCGTTCTTCGACGACCTCGCCGCGGGCGCGGGCCGGTCGCGGGCCGAGGTCGAGGAGGCGCTCTGGGAGCTCGTGGCCGCGGGGCTCGTGACCGGCGACGGCTTCGCGGCGCTGCGCTCGCTGCTCGGCGACGGCGGGGCCGCGGGCGTCGCGCTGGGCGCCGGGCGGCTGCGGGGCGGGGGGCGCCGGGCGGGCCCGGTCGCGTCGGGCCGGTGGTCGCTCCTGCGGGCGCGCCAGGACGCGGCGGCTCCCGGGGGGGCGCCCGAGGGCGCCGGCGAGGGGAGCGACGGCCCCGACGTGATCGAGGCGCTCGCGCACCAGTACCTCCGCCGCTACGGCGTGGTCTGCCGCGAGCTGCTCGCGCGCGAGCCGCGGCCGCCAGCGTGGCGCGATCTCGTCCGGGTCTACCGGCGGCTCGAGATGGCGGGCGAGCTCCGGGGCGGGCACCTCGTCGCCGGCTTCGTGGGCGAGCACTTCGCGCTGCCCGAGGCGCTCGACGCGCTCCGCGCCGTCCGGCGGGAGCCGCCGTCCGGCGAGATCGTCCAGATCTGCGCGTGCGATCCGCTGAACCTGGTCGGCATCGTCACGCCGGGGCCGCGCGTCCCGGCCGTCCTCGGGAACGTGGTCATCTACCGCGACGGCGTCCCGCTCGCGCCGGTCACACCGGCGGCGGTCGAGCGCGGGCGCGCGGTCAGCACTGCTGCTGGAACCGCGATGTGAGCCGAGCGCGGTTGAGCGGGGAAACAGACTTTACGTGCCCCTTGGCGCGGGGCCGGTCGGGCGACTCGAGCTGAAGGGCCTGGGTTTGGTTCTTGCCGTTCAGGTGCGGCCCGGCGCTGTCGCTCTCGGACCGGTCCCCAGCACGAGAACATCGGCGCCCGCTTCGGCGAGGCCAGGCACCCGCGCAGCTTCGCGAAGGCGACCCGCGATGTGAGAGAGCGCCGCCGCTTCCATCCGGCACAGCGCATCTTTGTCCAACCCAATGCGCCGTCACATCAAGGCAAGGTATCCGGCGTTCCGGCTCAAGCTCGCGAGGCCCGTACCAGCGGATCGCGGCTGAGTCATCCTGCCGCGGAACGCGGTGGGCGAGCTGTTTGATGCGGTGCCGCGAAGGCAGAAATGTGCGCTTGTGTCTTGTCCCAAAAAGTCTGGACAATGTGATTTTTGTGTGCTGGGATGCCTCTGCTTGAGGGGGATGTATAAGGCACACTTGGGTGCCGGGGCGGCGATTTGGTCCAAGTTAGCTGGACGGCTGAGCAGGGATCATGCGTCTCGGCAATGTTGACAATGTGCAACACAGAGAGATTGTAATGAGGCGAACTGGATCTATTTGTGCCGTGATCATGGTAGGTGTTGCTCTCAGTGTCTCATCGTGCGGTGCGGCTGATGATGAGAGTCAGGAACGATCCGGGGGACTGGTGGAGGCGACCCCGGAAGGCGTGAGCCCCGAAGATGGTTGTCAAAAGGTGGACGCCTGGCTCGAAGCGAATAGAACTGCGCTGCCATCGACTTTTCGTGATGTTGTTCGTTTTCCGGTTCAATATCGAAAGGCCATTATCTCTTCGCACTCTCCTGGAATGAGGAGTGCGCTCTGGAGAGAGCGGTTTGAGGTATATGCTCGACGTCGTCCATCGTTAACGCCTGCGCAGCAGGCCGTGGTGGAACGTGCGATTGTATTCGCGTCTCCCGAGCTGTTTTCTATTGATAGGGACTCTCCTAACTGGAACGAAGCGGTCGACGCGCCCCTCCGAGAGCTTATGAACGACGCCGAGGTTGCGTTCGGCTTCGAGGAGGCGCGCGCGCTGTTGGCGATATTTGGTCCGCTGGATCTGGTTGCTGCTGACCAAATTTTTGCTCCGGTTGCGGGCAACTTTGTTGCTGCAAACGCAAATCGAGTGGCTGAATGTCCGTGTAGTACTCAATCGGATTACTGTAGTTATCCGTATCATTGTACGTATCAGTACCCGCGGCCATGTACGAAATTGAGCTTCGGTTGTGGTTCGCTCCTGCTTTATGAGTGCAATGGTTGGTGTAGCTGAGCTAAAGTGCTGAGCGATTTGCGGCTGGTGTGGCTGAATTGAGGCGCCGCGCGGTTTGATGCTTCAGTGGCTATGCTGAGTTTCGGAATGGCGCGCCGTGCGTGGCTGCTTGTTGATGCTGCGGTGGCTGATGGAGCGCGGTGGCTCATGCTTTCCAGCCTGTTTGCAGTCCTTAAAACCGGCTGGTGCTCTAGTTCTTCGTTCCCTAAGTTCGTCCCGGGTTCGGCGACGCCGTGTCTGCACGACATCGCAGAGTTTTCTGGCTACGTAAACCCCGGAAGAACTTAGGAGACGCTATACGAGTAGGACAGCCGTACATCGAAAAATCGCCGAGGATTCCAGCCTGGGGACGGATGATCGCAACGCTCGGACTGGACGCGATGGCGTGCCCCGGCTCGTCCGGCACGTGTCAACGTGCGGCTGTGTTAGTAGTACTACAGCCGCATGTCGGTGAGCACCGAACGAACTGGGCCCCACCCAGTGTGCGGACGAGCCAAGCGTCACGATCGTCCGCCCGCTCATCGAAATCCGCGGAGATTCCGCGACGTGCGGTGTAGTACTAGAGCACCGAACAGGTTGAAGTTGCAACAAGTAAGCCACCTTACGAATCTGCATGAACGGCAGCGTGCCTGAAGACCGGGGCACCGACATTTCGTGACGCGCGGCGGGGCATGAAGCCCGGCATTTTCACGGGGTTTCAACCTGCCCGGTGTTCTAGATGACTCCTCGTCGAGGGGCGCAGTCGCTCGCGAGGTTGGGTGCTGTCATACTATCTCGCCTGGCTGGGACGCGGCGAGGTTCCTCTTCGTTTATTGCGTCTCCACTCGTTTGCGCCCTTGGGAACATGATATCGGTCCAGCTTGGTAGTTGAAGCGGTAAATGCAATCGACGGTAACGCGGTGGATTGTTGGGCGAGCCACTTGACATCTGCCGATTCATTGGATATTCATGTCCGAGTCTAAAGCTCGACCAAGGAAAAGGCCGGCGGTCCGGCGGTTCTGTGCCGAAACAGCACGCAGATCGGAATGAGGGAGCGATGATGCGCACCGGATGTATTTGCTCGATGTTCTTGGTCATGTCGATACACGTCGCGATGGCGTGTGGTCTCGGCTGTGAAACGACATCTGTTCAGCTGGCTCCTGATGGGATTTCTGCCGAGGACGATGGCGGTAAGGTCCAGGATTGGATCGCAGCGAACCGTGATCGTCTGCCCTCGACATACGATGAGCTCGTCCGGTTTCCTCCGCAATACAGGAAGGCTATCTTTGCAGCGCAGACGCCCGAGGTGAGGAGCGTCTTCTTTCGTTCACAGTTCGAGCGCTACCGTGAGCAGCATCCTTCGTTGAGCGCGGAGCAGCGGGCCGCGTTGGCGTACGCGATTGAGCTGACCACGCCTGAGCTCTTTTCTGCTTCGAGGTATTCTCCTGGCCCTGAAAGGTCAGTCGACGCGAAGTTGCGTGAGCTCCAGGAACGAATGATCGCCGCGTTCGGGGTCGATGAGGCGCGAGGGCTCGTTGCTCAACTCGGCCCGCTCGATCCGGCGGCGACGAAGCAGCCGTTCGGACGCGCTGACGAGGCGTCGCGATGACGCAATGAGACGATGCGCTCGTTCCGCGCCACAGTCCGCCCTGGCACGCGGCGCGCGCGCTGACGTGCCGGCGCGATCGCCCGCGGGTTACGCACCCGGTCAGTCCCGAGCTGCTCGCTCGTTCGTCAGACCCCACTTCGGCGCTCCGCCGCGAACGCGGCTGGCTGCATGCGCTGGACGGCGATCATGAGCAGGTAGCCGTCCGGGGCTCCGGGCAGGTAGCGCTCCAGGTGGAGCCCCTCGGGCTGGAAGCCGAGCTCGTGCAGGAAGCGGAACACCCGGTGGGCGGCCTTCTCGTCGCGGGCGGCGCACTCCAGGGTGGCGAAGAGCGTCGGCGGCACGTCCTGACGCCTCGCGCCCCGCGGCAGCCGCCGGCGGGGCTGGATCCGGAACCCGACCTCCCCGTGGAGCTGGCCGTCCACGAGGTCGAGCGTGCGAACGTATCCGCTGGTCAGCACCGAGATGCCCCGGCGCAAGAGCTCCCTCTTGCGCGCGAGCACGTCGGCGCGAAAGGGCAGCGGGCCCTCCGGCGCCGTCGCGGGGAACCAGACGAGGACGGACGGCTCCTTCCAGTGCTCCAGGTGCAGCGGGGGCTGCGACGCCCCCATGCCCCGCAGGTACTGATCCGCGATCTGCAGGGAGAGCAGGCGGGCCGCCATCTCCCGCCGCCATGCGCCGAGCATCGCCTCGCGCGCCGGGCCGTCCAGGCGGAGGAACTCACGGATCGCCGAGAGGGAGATCCCCGCGGCTCGCAGGCTGCTGAGGAAGCGGGCGTCGGCGACCTGTCCGGGCGCATAGACGCGGTAGCCGTTCTCGCGCCGGCTGGCCGGCACGAGGAGGCCCTTGCGCTGGTAGAAGCGCAGCGCGCTCGGCGAGATGCCGCTCTGGTCTGCGAACTGGGAAATCGTCAGCATGCGGCTCGATTCTCCTTGAGCTTCAACCTGGTTCAAGGTGCACCGTTCGTGCGTCGTTTCCAAGGAGGAGAGCGCGTGAACGTTTCCATCGTGTCCCGGGGCGAGCTCACCCTGGTCGGTATCAAGGTGGTGGGGCGGCGCAGTGAGCTGAGCCACCGTGTCCCCCTGGCGTGGATCGCGCTCGTGGACCGCCTCGACGCCGTCCCGCAGCTCGTCGATAGGAACGTGTTCTACGGGGCCTTCCCGGAGAGCGATCACCAGCGCGCGGGCCGCGACGGCGCTTACACCTACTGGGTGTGCGCCGAGGTGAGCGTGTGCGGCGCGCTCCCGGAGGGCCTGACGCCGCTGGTGCTCCCGGCGCGGACGTATGCGACGGCCCGGATCGAGGGGGCCGCCGAGGCCATCGAGGCGACCTACATGGGGCTCTCGCGCTGGATCGAGGAGCGCGGGATGCGCGTCGACCGAGAGGCCTGCTGCCTCGAGCGGTACGATCAACGCCGGCAGAAGGTGACGCCTCCCTACGAGCGGTTCGATTACGAGGTGTTCAAGCCGCTGGACGCCTGACCCGCCCGCTTGATCGACGGTGTCGGCCGCGCCGGAGACGTGCGCTTTTCAGCGGGCGTCCGGCCCCCTCACTCCCCGTGTATACTCGCGGGATGCGTTCACTCAAGTGCAGCACTCATGTTCGCGTCCTCGTGATGCTCTCGGCCGCCGCCGTCGGCGCACTCGCCTGCTCGCCCAAGGTGCGGAACTATGGCGACAGGAGCGATGACATCGGCGAGGGGGGAGGCGGCGCCGGCACGGCGGGAGGCGGCGGCAGCGGCGCGGCGGGAGGCGGCGGCGCGGCGGGAGGCGGCGGCGCGGCGGGAGGCGGCGGCAGCGACGCGGCAGGCAGCGGCGGGAGCGACGCCGCCGGCGGCGGCGGGAGCGGAGGCGATGGGGGAGGGGAGACCACGCCCGAGCCGGGGCGATTTCAGTGGGCGCTCCAGATCGGGGAGAACGGCTTCGATTCGGCCGTGAGCGTGGCGGTGGATCCGAAGGGGAACCCGATCGTGATCGGGCGGTTCGCCGGCGCGATCGACCTCGGCGGCGGTCCCATCACCGCAGGGCAAGGCTCCGCTGCGTACCTCGTGAAGTACGACCGGGAGGGAAAGCACCTCTGGAGCAAGTCGTTCGGGCTGAGCCTGTCGGGAGGCCAGCACGTCGCGATCGGCAGCCGTGGAGAGCTCTTCGTGGGAGGGGGCTATTTCCGGGACCTCGATTTCGGCGGCGGGCCGCTGCCGGTGAGCAATGGCGGGCTCGGGCTCGCGCGGTTCTCGGGCGAGGACGGCGCCCACGTCTGGAGCAAGGGCTTCGGGGATCAGTACGTCAAGGAGCTGAGCTATGTCGCCGTCGACGGCACAGGGGCGGTCCTCATCTCCGGCTCGATCGGCGGCACGGCCGATTTCGGCGGCGGGCCGGTCGGCGACGCGCTCAGCGGCAACGCGGTCTACCTCGCCAAGCTCGACGCGAAGGGCAATCACGTCTTCACCACGTACATCGACGATGAACGGGCCTTCGTCGGGGCCGGCGGGCTCGCGGTGGACGCGGCGGGCAACGTCGCGATCGCGGGCGCGTTCGAGGAGAACCTCTGGCTCGGCGAGGTCCGCAGGCCCCTCGTCTCCAGCGGAGGAAGGGACATCTTCGTGGGCAAGCTCTCGCCCCAGGGCACCGTGCTCTGGCGGAAGTCGTTCGGCGACAGCCTCGCCGACGCGGCGTCGCAGGTGGCGTTCGACCCCAAGGGCAACGTGCTCCTCGGCGGCACGTTCCAGGGGAGCGTCGACTTCGGCGGCGGCCCGCTGGTCGCGCTCGGCACGAGGCCCAACTTCTTCGTCGCCAAGTTCGATCCGGAGGGAAACCACCTCTACAGCCGGGGCTTCGGCGACTCCGAGCTCCAGGACGTCGCGTCGGTCGCGTCCGATCCGGCGGGGAACGCGGTCATCACGGGCACGTTCCTCGGCAACATCGATTTTGACGGCGCCGTCCTGACCAGCAAGGGCACGACCGCGGACGCCCAGGGATACCGGCAAGGGGGCGATATCTTCATCGCGAAGCTCGGGCTCGACGGCGAGCACCTCTGGAGCCGCCACATCGGGGATCCCGAGATGCAGCGCGCGGACGGCGTGGCCGTCGGCCCCGAGGGCGAGGTGTTCGCCGTCGGCTCCTTCCGCGGCACCGTCGACCTCGGCGGCGGACCCGTGACCTCGCGCGGCGAGACCGACGGGTACCTGGTGAAGCTCGGCCCCTGATCAGCCCTTCGCGAGCCCGAGCGCTGCCACGATCACCGAGGCCCACCCCGCGAGCAGGAGCAGGCCGCCGAACGGCGTGATCGCGCCGAGGACGCGGGTGCCGGTCAGGGTCATCACGTAGAGGCTGCCGGAGAAGAACAGCACCCCGCCCGCGAAGCAGAAGCCGGCGACGGTGGCCGCCGTCGAGCCGGTCCGCGCGGCGAGGTGGGCGGCGAGCGCGAGCGCGAGCGCGTGGATGAGGTGGTACTGGGAGCCGGTCAGCCACCACTCCATGCGCTGCGCGCCGTCCGGCAGCCCGCCCAGCCTCGATTTGAGGCCGTGGGCGCCGAAGGCGCCGAGCGCGACCCCGAGGAACCCGTAGGCGCCCGAGAGCAAAAAGAAGAGTCGTTCCATCGGGCGCGGAGCTTAGCTCTACTGCGGGAAGTCGGCCTGGAAAGCGAACCGCCATGCCGCCAAGTACGCCAAGAAATAAGGGGAACAGGAGGGGGAAATGCTGGGACGGCCCTCCCCCTCTCCTCCTGGCGGCCTTGATGCCTTGGCGGTTCTTCTGCTGAGCCGGGGCAACTTCCCGCAGTCGTGTTAGCCCACGGTCCCGGGGACAGCGGGCCGATCGGGCGCAGGCGAGGGATTCCGGAGGCGCGGCGCGCCGCGCCTCAGCCTCCGCCGAGCAGCCGACCGCGCACATCGAAGGCGCCCGTGGACCCGCGTCGCGCGTAGGTCACCAGGGCGTTCGCTGGACCGCAGGCGCTCACGCGCGGCCACAGCTCCCGGGCCGGATCCGCGGAGACCGTGAGCACCTCGGGCTCGGCGCCGAGGGCCGGGAGCTCGGCGCCGCGCACGTCGCTCTCGGCCTCGCCGGTGTGCTGCCAGACCGCGACCGCGCGCGCGCCGTCCGAGGCCACGGCCGGCTCGGCCACGGCCGCGTCGTCAATCGGGGCGAACAAGACGCCGCCGGGCTGGCGCACGGCCCCGTCGGGGCCGATCTCGGCCGCATAGAGGCCGATCCCATCGTCGTTCTCCTCTTCCCAGACGACCAGGCTGCCGTCGCCGTGGCGCGTGATGGCCGCAGGTTTTCGCAGCGCGGCCGTCGCGCCCTCGCGCGCGATGCGGAAAGCCGTGGTGTCGAGCCATTCCCCGGACGGGCTCACCCGGGCCCCGTGAAGAGGCCTGCCCGGCTCTCCAATGCCGTCCGACACGCCCAGGGTGACGAGGTAGCTCGTGCCGTCGAAGCCGAGGGAGACGGAGCTCCCGACGATCTCCGGCGGCGAGGGCGGCAGCAGCTCGGCCCCTCCCGCCTGATCGAGGTGGATGAGCTCGATCTCCCCGAGCTCGTCGATCACCGCGATCATCACGCCGTGCCCGTCCGAGGCGACGGCCATGTCCACCATGAAGTCGAGGTTCGTGCGGATCGACGGCAACCGGATCGGGGTGGCGTCCAGGGGAACGCCCGCGGGGCTCAACCTGGCCGCGTACAGCTCGGTGGCGCCGCAGCAGTCGTACGCCCTCCAGACGACCACCGTGTTCCGACCGTCGAAGACGGGGAGCGGCTCCGCGTCGTACACGGGCGTGTCGGCCACGAGGATGCCCGTGGGGTCCAGCACGTCCCCCGAAGCGCTGACGCGGGCCGCGCGGATGCTGCGGCTGACCGTGCGGCTGTCCGACCAGACGACGACATAGCTCTGCCCGTCGAAGACCACGGCCGGCCAGGACTGATCCGCCGGGGTGACGGCGATGGGCGCCGGGCCGGACGCGTCGGGCGTCGCCCCGCGCAGCGCCACGCCGAAGATGTCCCAGGGCGCCTCGAGGCCGCCCTGCATCCAGGCCACGAAGGCGCCGTCGTCCCCGGCCGCGAGGGCGGCCTCGGTGTACATGGGCGAGCCGGAGGCCACGACGACGCCGCCGGGATCGAGCACCGCGCCCGCGCGGCTCACCCGCGTCGCGCGGAGGTCGACGGTGACGCCGGGATCGGTCGCGTGGGGCGTCGCCCAGACGACGAGGAGCTCCTCGCCGTCGGCGGCGGCCGCCACGTTGGTGAGCTCGCCGCTCCCGCCCGCGTGGATCGGGATGCCCTCGGGATCGAGCACGGCGCCGCCGGGCGTCACGCGCGCCGCGCGCACGCCGTCGCCCTTCCACACGATCCAGTACTGCTCGCCGTCGAAGGCCGCGACCGGCTGCCATCCGCCGCCGGTCGCGATCGGGACGCCGCCGGGGTCGAGCACCGCGCCGTCGGCGCTCACGCGCGCGGCGCGGAGCGCGCCGTCCTCCTCCCAGGCGAGCAGCGCGCCCGCGCCGTCGCTCGCGAGCGCCGCGCGGCCCTCGACGGGGCCCGAGCCGACCGGGACGCCGCCCGGATCGAGGACCTCGCCGGAGGGCGACAGGCGGGTGAACCGGAGGCCGTCGTCCTGCGCGGTCCAGGCCACCACGGTCGTCGCCCCGAGCGAGACCGCGGTGGGCCAGGAGTCGGGCTGCTCGGGGCTGCTGACGACGAAGCCGCCGGGATCGAGCACCGCGCCGTCGGGGCTGATCCGGGCGGCGCGAATGTCGCTTGCGGCGTACGGGTCTCCGTAGAAGCCGGTGTCATCGGCCCAGACGACCACATAATGAGTTCCATCGAACGTGACGGCCGGCACGCCCTCGTCGCCGGCCCCGGCGGCGACGACCAGGGGCTCGGGGTCGAGCACCGTGCCGTCCGGCGCGACCCGCGCGGCGAGGACGTCGCGTCCGTTGTCCGTCAAGGAGGGGTCGTCGGACCAGACGAGCAGGAAGTTGGTCCCATCCGAGGCCAGCGCGGGGGTGAACTGGTCGTGAGGGTGCGGGGCGCTGGCGGGAATGTTGATGTCCAGCTCGGGCGATACCGTGCCCGCGCCGAGCTCGGGGCAGGGATCCGGCGGCGCCCCGCCTCCGCCGGAGGATTCGCCGCCAGCGCCGGAGGCCTGTCCGCCGCCGCCGGAGGATTCGCCGCCAGCGCCGGAGGCGTGTCCGCCGCCGCCGGAGGATTCGCCGCCAGCGCCGGAGGCCTGTCCACCACCGCCGGAGGAGTCGCCGCCGCTGCCGGAGGAGTCGCCGCCACCGGCGGTCTGGCCGCCTCCGCCGGCGGAAGCCCCGGGATCGCGCGCCGGCTCTCCCCCGGAACAGGCCATGAGCAGCGCTGTCGCGCCGCAGAGCAGGGTGACGGGTGAGATGCAGTCAGAGAGGGTGAGAAGAGAAGAGACAGCGTGTGAGCGCGCGCCGCGCGGCGGGCTGACCACGCGGCCGCGTGGACCGAACGAACGTTGGTTCATGGATCCTCCTGCAAGGGACCGGTCCGGACGATTCACCGCACGACGCGGCGGAGGGATCCAGACTCCAGGACTTCGCCGAGCAGGTCAATGCCCCGGCGCGGCGCTCTCACGCGGTCCGCGCGCCGTGTGGAGGGAGCGCGGCCGCGCGGCCGGCGCTCGACACCTCACCCGCTCCCGCGAGGCCGACCCGGGAACATCGTCGCCCGCAGCTCGGCGGGCGACGCGCCGAACATCGCCGCGAGGCGCCCGAGCACGAGGCGGTTCAGCCGGCCGTCCGGCGGCGCCTTCACCCCCATCACGAACGCGGCGTCGACCGCCGCGCCGGCGTGCTCCGCCGCCCGCTCCGCGAGCGACGAGGCCTCGAGCTCCGAGAGCGCCTCCCGCCGCGCGACGCGGATCTTCACGTAGAGCGCGGCCCGCATGAGCGCGTGATAGCCGTGGATCCACGCCATCCAGCGCTCCTCCGGCGCGCCGCCCCGCGCGCGCGCTATCGCGTCGAGGCGGCGCTCGATCTCGTCGAGGGGCAGGTTGTCGAGCTCGTTCAGCGCGCCGGGGAACTCCCGCGCGAGCGCGCGGAACACCTGCTTGTCCGGGATCGGCTCGCCGCGCGCCCTGGCGAGGCGGAGGTCCGCGAGCGCGCGGTACTTGCGGGCGAGCCCCGAGAGCGCCTCCGGGGAGAGGCGCGCGCCGCCCTCGGGCGTCGGCGCGGTCATCGCAGCCAGCCGTGGGGGAAGGCGAGGACGTCGCCGATCGACGCGGCGCCGAGGCACAGCGCGACGAGCCGATCGACCCCGAGCGCGTTGCCGGCCGCGGGCGGCATGCCCTCCTCGAGCGCGTCGAGGAAGCGCTGGTCGATCGGGTAGACCGGCTTGCCCGCGCGCGCCCGCGCCGCCTGATCGGCGAGGAAGCGCGCGCGCTGCTCGACCGGACAGGTCAGCTCGCCGAAGCCGTTGCAGAGCTCGACGCCCGCGACGTAAAGCTCGAATCGCTCGCACACCCGCGGATCGTCCGGCTTGAGCCGCGCGAGCGACGCGAGCGGCGCGGGGAAATCGACCAGGAACACCGGGCGCGGCAGCGCCGCTATCGCCGGCTCCACCGCGTCCACGAGCAGGCGAAAGAACCGCTCCTCGTCGCGCGACGCGAGCGCGATCGCGTCGTCCGCGGGCACGCCCGCCCAGCGCGCGAATGCGTCGCCGACAGCGATGCGCGGGAACGGCGCCTCGAGGCTCACCGCCCTGCCGGACACCGAGATCACGCCGTCCGAGCCGAGCGCGCGCGCGACGCGCCGCACTATCGCCTCGGTGTCGGACATGACCTCGTCCACGCCGGCGAAGGCACGGTACCATTCGAGCATCGTGAACTCCGGGTTGTGCCTGTCGCCGAGCTCGCCGCGCCGGAAGCAGCGCGCGAGCTGGAAGCAGCGCGCGACGCCGCCCGCGAGCAGCCGCTTCATCTGGTATTCGGGGCTCGTGATCAGGTATGTCGGGCGCGCCGCCTGCACCTCGAACGCGTCGAGGTGCAGGTCGAGCCCGGGGGAGGGGACCATGCTGGGCGTCTCCACCTCGAGGAACCCGGCCT
The DNA here is from genome assembly GCF_051369805.1 of Sorangium sp. So ce1036. Taxonomy (NCBI): domain Bacteria; kingdom Pseudomonadati; phylum Myxococcota; order Polyangiales; family Polyangiaceae; genus Sorangium; species Sorangium sp. So ce1036. The sequence goes on along the minus strand of NZ_JBBMOX010000001.1, from coordinate 6,449,767 downwards.
CCGCGAACAGCGCCCGGATCGCCGCGAGCGCCTCCGCGCGCCGCGCGAGCGCCGCGCCGCGCCCGCGGTGGATCGCGCGCTCCGTCTCGCTCGAGGGGGGCGCCGCCGCGCCCGCGCGCTCGCGCGGCGGCCTGCGCGGCGCGATCCGCTCGACGAGCCGCGCGTCGACGAGCGCGCCGCCGGCCGGCGCCCCCACCACGACCGCGAGATCGCCGACCTCGAGCGCCGCCGCGCGCGGGCAGGCGGGCGCCTCCGGGCCGTCGCTCGCCGCCGCGCCGGCGAGCGCGACGCGCAGCGCGCCGAGCGCGTCGGCCAGCACGACCGCGCCGTCGGCGGCCTCGATCACGCGGCCGCCGACGCGCACCCGCGCGGGCAGCGGCGCCCCGGCGGAGGCGACGTCGCTCGGCGAGAGCGTCTCCGGGAGCCGAGTCAAGACGTTTCTTTCAGCGGGAGCCACGGGAGCCTGCGCGCATCGTCCGGGAGGCATACCACGCATGTCCACCCAGGAGGTCAGGCAAGAATCCAACCGGGGCCACAACGCCTTGCGTTTCGGGCAGAGCGTCGCGCGGCTCCTCCTTGATGGCCCGAGACAAGTCGATACGGTGGTCGCGCTCGTCGGTCCGGCCTCGCCGCGCCCCACGCGAGCGCTGCTCAGAGAAATCCAGCCGGAGAGAGGACCATGAGACGATCGCCGCTCTTGCTTCCGTTGACCGCACTCGCATCGCTGCTCGGCGCCGGATCCGCCGCGGCGTCCGACTGGCATCCGGCCAAGCCGGGCTCGCCCGCCGCGAGCCCGGCCGCCCGCGGCGCGGCGGCCGCGGCGGGCGCGGCGAGCGCGCGCGGCGCGGCGGAGGCGTACCTGAAGCGCGCCGCCGCCGAGCTCCGGCTCGAAGGCGTCTCGCTGCGGTACCGGAACGAGCTCCCGGTCGGCGAGCACCGCACCGTGCGCTTCTCGCAGGCCCACGACGGGCTGCCCGTGCTCGGCGCCGCCGCGGCGGTCCACGTCACCCCGGAGAACCGGGTGAAGGTCGTGGTGCTCGACGTGGCCCGCGACCTGATGGTCCCCACGGCGCCGAAGACCACGGAGGAGGCCGCGCGGAGGGCGGTCGAGGCGCGCTTCGGGATGACGCTCGCCGAGCGGCCGAGCGCGGGGCTCGCCGTGCTCCCCGAGGAAGAGACGGGCGGCAAGCTCGTCTGGGTCGTGGATGTCCGGTCCGCGCGCGGCGGGGAGCGCTACCTCGTGAACGCGCACACCGGCGAGGTCGTCCACCGGCGGCCGCTCGCCGTCGACGTGCTCGGGCGCGTCTACCCGATCAGCTCCGCGGTCACGCCGGAGCTCCAGGACCTCGAGCTCCTGGATCTCGACGCGGCGTCGCCCCAGACGTTGAGCGGCTGGGACGGCAACATCAAGGTGGTGAACTACGTGGGCGGCGACTTCGTGAGCGATCCGCTCGTCCTGGAGCAGCGCGTCGTGCCGAACGCGGGGCAGGATTTCCTCTACGATCCGCCCAGATCCGCGAGCGATGCGAGGGATGAGTTCGCGCAGGTCGGCATCTATTACCACCTCACCCGGATGCGCGATTATTTCGCGTCGGTGCACCAGCTCGACATGGGGACGCCCGGCTGGAAGCTCGTCGCGGTCGCCAACATGCTGAACGCGGGGCAGCCCCTCGACAACGCGTTCTTCTCGCCGCAGGGCGTGGGCGCGCCGTTCAGCGCGCCGAACCTCATCGGCATCGGCCAGGGCACGTTCTTCGATTTCTCGGACGACTCCGACGTGTTCCTCCACGAGTTCACCCATTACGTCTCTGCCAACGCGATCGGCTACAACGAGGGCCAGTTCGCGATGACCGATTACGGGATCTCCCCCTGGGGCGGCAGCATCGACGAGGGCATCGCGGACTACTTCGCCTGCACCGTGAACGACGACTCCACGCTCGGCGAGGCGACGCTCGCGCTCTTCGGCATGCAGCGCGAGCTCTCGAACGACGTCAAGCGGTGTCCGGACGATCTCACCGGCGAGGTGCACGAGGACGGCGAGATCATCGGCAGCCTCGCATGGTCGCTGCGCGACCGGTTCGGCGAGGAGGTGAGCGATCGGCTCGTCTGGGGCGCGCTGACGATGCTGACCCCGAGCGCCTCGTTCGACGATCTCGCCCGGGGGCTCCGGACGACGGCCGACGATCTGGTCAGCACCGGCGAGCTCACGGCCGAAGACGCCGCCGTCGTCGAGGAGCTCCTCAGGAGCCGGGGCCTCGACGACTGCGAGGAGGTGCTCGATCTGAGCGGAGGCAAGGCGCGCCGGACGCAGATGTTCGGGCTCGACCTCGTGGGCGCGGGCTACGGCGTGTCGTGCTCGGCGCTCGGCAAGGAGATCAGCCTGCAGAGCTTCTTCCACTTCAAGAGCACGCCTCCTCCGGACGCGAAGGGCATCCGCTTCGACGTGCAGCTCCAGGCGCCCCTCGGCGGCGATCTCGACTGGAACATCTACGTGAGGGCAGGCAGGCATGTCGCCTTCACGTCGACAGGCTCCCTGCCGGAGGCCACGTCCTACGATTACAGCGTCAAGGAGCTCGCGGCGGGGCAGGGGGAGATCGTCATCGACGAGACCTCCGATCCGCCCTTCGATCCCGCGCAGACGTACTTCCTCGCGATCGGTCACAAGAACTGTCCGGACACCGTCGTGACCGTGAAGAGCACGGACCTCGGGGTCGAGCCGCCGCCTCCTCCGCCTCCGGTGGACGAGCCCGCGGGGCCCACCGAGCCGGAGACCGGCGCATCCGGCGGGGCGACGCCGGAGCCCAGCTACCCGAGACTGAAGCCGCGGGCGGCGGGGTGCGCGTGCCGCGCCGCCGAGCCGAGCGCGCCCGTTGCGCCGTGGGCGGCGCTGTCGGGGCTCGCGCTCGCGGGAGCGGCCGTGCTCAGGCGGCGCGGCCGCGCCGATTCCTGATCCCGGGCGACGCGGTACACGCCTCTACGCAGGGCAGAGGCGCTCGGCTAGAGTGGGGCATTCCGCTGGACCGACACCAGACCGACACGGGAGCGCTCATGCCTCTTGATCCCAAGTCCCAGGCGCTGATGGACATGCTCGCTGGACCGCCCATCTTCTCCGTCCCGGTGAGCGAGGCGCGCGCCGCCGCGTGCCAGCTCGCCGCCGCGATGCCGGCCAGCGAGGCGGTCGACCGCGTCGAGGAGCGCGCGATCGCGGGGCCGCTCGGCGAGATCAAGGCGCGGATCTACTGGCCCGCGGGGGGCGCCGCGGGCGCCCTGCCGATCGTCGTGTATTTCCACGGCGGCGGGTGGGTGCTCTGCAATCTCGACACGCACGACGGTGTCTGCCGTTCGCTGACGAACCTCGCGGGCTGCATCACGGTGGCTGTCGACTATCGCCTCGCCCCGGAGCACAAGTTCCCGGAGCCGCTCTGGGACTGCCTCGCGGCGCTCCGGTGGGTCGCCGACAACGCCGGGCGCCTCGGCGGCGATCCGGCGCGCATCGCCGTCGCCGGCGACAGCGCGGGGGGCAACCTCGCCGCGGCCGTGGCGGTCGCGGCGCGCCAGCGCGGCGGCCCGGCGATCGTCCACCAGGTGCTGTTCTATCCGGCGCTGGACGCGCGCTGCGACACGCCGTCCTGCCGCGCGCTGAGCGAGGGCTACATGCTCACGGCCGCCGAGATGCGCTGGTACTGGGACAGCTACCTCGCGCGCGACGCCGACCGCGACGACCCGCTCGCGTGCCCGCTGCGCGCGAGCGACCTCGGAGGGCTCCCCGCGGCGACGGTGATCACCGCGGAGTACGACCCGCTGCGCGACGATGGCGAGACGTACGCCGCTCGCCTGAAGGAGGCCGGCGTCCCTGTCCGGCTCAAGCGGTTCGGCGGCGTGCTCCACGGCTTCGTCCTGGTGGCGCCCCTCATCGGCCTCGCGCAGGGCGCCGAGGCGATGTCGTTCGCGGGCGACGCCCTCCGCCAAGCCTTCTCCCAGTAGAGCGGCGGTCACCCGCTGCGGAGACGGGCCCACCTCGGCGTTTTCGGTGCTCAGCGCACAGGAGTGCGCTTCCGCGCCGAAAACGCCGATCTGGGCCCGTCTCCTGTGCGGGTGACCGCCGCTCTTGGCTTCTCTGGGGGGCTTTCAGGCGAGGTGAGGGGGAGCCGATCTAGCGACCGCCGGCGCCGCCGGCGCCACCAGTGCCCGCGCCGCCGGCGCCACCGGTGCCCGCGCCGCCGCCGCCAGCGGCGCCCGCGCCGCCGCCGCCAGCGGCGCCCGCGCCGCCGCCGCCAGCGGCGCCTGCGCCGCCGCCGCCAGCGGTGCCTGCGCCGCCGCCGCCAGCGGTGCCTGCGCCGCCGCCGCCAGCGGTGCCTGCGCCGCCGCCGCCAGCGATGCCTGCGTTGCCGCCGCCGCCGCTGGTGCTGGTGCTGGTTCCGCTGCCCTCGTCGCCGCCGCCTCCCGCGCCCAGGCTGGCGTCACAGGCAGGCGTCCCCGGCACGCCAGGTGTGCAGCAGACGTTGCCGCGGTAGCCCCGCGTGCACTGGAGGCCCGACGCGCAATCCTCGTTGCCGTTTCGAGGGTCGCACGGCTCGCCCTCGCTCTGCTGGTTGCAGCTCGCGGCCGAGGTGACGATCGCCGCGGCGAGCGCGGCCAGGAGGAGCGCGGAGCGCAGGGCGTCGCGCGACGTCTTCAGGGCTTTCACGCGCGCTGGTCTAGCAGAACCGCGCGGGCTTGCCTATCGCCCATCTATTGCGGTGGAGCAGGCCGGTTCTTGGCGTCGATGGCGTCGATGAACAGGCCCATGTACTGCGCGGCGCTCGTGATCGAGAAGACGAGCGACAGGTAGATGAGCAGCCGGCCGACGTGCACCACGTCGACCACGCCGAAATCCACCCCGAGGTGGATGCGGTACGGATAGCCGAGGATGAGGCAGACGATGCCGATCATCTGCAGCGCCGTCTTGACCTTCCCGCCGTCGCCCGCCGCGATGACGAGCCCCTCCGTCGACGCGATCGACCGGAGCGCCGTGATCGTGATCTCGCGCGAGATGAGCAGCACCACCGCCCACGCCGGGATGCGGCCCATCGGGACCAGCCACACGAGGGTGCCGGCGACGATGAGCTTGTCGGCGAGCGGATCGAGGAACTTGCCGAGGACGCTCACGAGGCCCTGCCGCCGCGCCAGGTAGCCGTCGAGCATGTCCGTGAGCGCCGCGAGCGAGTAGACGCACGCCGCCCAGAAGCAGTCCCGCGGCGCGCCCCTCGACAGGAGCAAGAGGACGGCCGGGATCATGAGGATCCGGGCGAACGTCAGCAGGTTCGGGAGGTTCCTCGCGTCCTCCCACAGCGTCCTCCGCCGCTGCGCCTTGATGCCCCGCAGGGAGGTGTCCGCGCTAGCGATCATCGACGAGAACCATCCCCTCTCCACCGAACGTCACGAAGCCTTGCGCCCCGGCGGGCGCCTCGGTGGCAGGCAGCGTGCGCGGCAGGAGCCGGCCCATCCACCCGAGCACCGCCGTCGCGCGCATCGACGTCGGGCGCGACGGGGTGATCTCCAGCGCCGCGGCCCGCTCCGGGACCGAGAGCACGACGTGGCCGCGGCCGCGGAGCTGCACCATCGCGACCGCCTCGCCGTCGCCCGCCGGCAGGCGCCCGTTCTCGTAGCCGATCTGCAGCTCGAAGCCGAGGAGCACGTCCTCGCGCACGTAGACCGGCTCGTCCACGAGCGCCACGGCGTGGAGCCGCCGCCCCTCCGAGCCGGCGAGCACGAGCTCGCAGCGCCCGCCGATCTCGATGAACGGCGTGCTTGGTCCGCCGAGCGGCTCGTCGAAGACGCGCCCGCGCGCCTGCCGCTTCAGGGCGTGCGTGGCCGTCCCGGGGTGCATGCTCATCGTGCGCATGCCGTCGAGCCGGGCCACGAAGCCCTTCGCGGCCTGCACGAGCACGACGCCGGACGCGTGCCGCGCGACCGCGGCGTCGCGCGGGAAGATGAGCAGCCGCTCGCGCGCGAGCGCGAGCAAGGTCTCGGGCGGCCGCGCCGCCGGCGCGGCCGGCGGCGACTGCGTCGCGGGCGACGCCGTGGGGGGCGGCAGCGACGACGACGAGCGCGCGACGGGCCTCCTGCTCGCGGCCACCGCGTCGGCCGTCGCGGGCGCGGCGACCGCCCAGCGGCCGGTGGGGGAGGGATCCTCGGGGGAAATCGAGGCGCGGCGCGCGACCGCGGGCGCGCCGCCGCCCGGCGGCGCCTGCACCGCGGGCATCGAGGGGACCGTCGGCGCCGCCGCGCCGCCCCGCGGGCCGGCGGCCCTGGACGCGGCCAGCGCGTTCGCCGGGGCGCGACGGGCGTCGGCCCCGAGGCTCCGGAGCGACGGCGGCGCCGGGATGGTCGGCGTCGCCTCGCGGCCCGGCTCGATCGCCGACCAGGTCCCGGACGGGATGCGCGGCAGATCCGAGTCGTGCCGGAACCCCGCGCCGGCCCGATCGAGCGCCTGCACGGCCTCGCCCGCGGCGCGCTGCACCTCGGCCCTCGCCTCGACGACCTGCGGCTGGTCCTCGGTGTCGGGCGCCTCGTTCGCGTGCTTGCCCGCGCCCCCGCCCGTCATGTCGAGCAGGCGGCGCGCCATCGCGTCGTGGCCGCCCGCCGCGAACGCGTGGCTCGCGCGCTCGTAGTCGCCCATGCGCTGGAACGCGAGCCCGAGGTAACCCCAGGCCCGCTGGTGCTTCGGGTTCTGCTCGAGCGCCTTCTCGAGCTCGAACCGCGCCTGCGCGGGCTGGCCCGTCTTGAGGTAGGAGAGCGCGAGGTTGATGCGCGGCTCGACCGCCTCCGGGTGGGCCTGGATGAGCCGCTCGTAGATCGCGATGGCGCGCGGGTAGAGCCCGAGCCGGAAGTAGACGATCCCGAGGAGGTCCTGCCCTTTCGGATCGCTCGGCTGGAGCGAGAGGGCGCGCTCGAGCTCCGCCTTGGCGGCGTGGACCCGGTTGTCCTGCAGGAGCTCGCTGCCCCGGTGCAGGTGGAACAGGAACTCCTCGGCAGCGACTTCGCGTGTGGAAGGCCGTGGGTCGTCGCGCTCGGGCATCGGAGCTAAAGCGTACACGAAAACGCAGAGCCGCCGTCAGGCGCCGGCCGCTTCGATCGCCTCGGCGAGCGTGAACGCCCCCTCGTAGAGGGCGCGGCCCACGATCACGCCGGTGACGCCGGGGATCTGCGCGAGCGCGCGGAGGTGAGCGAGCGAGCCGACTCCGCCGGAAGCCAGCACCGGGAAGCCGCACGCGCCGGCGAGCTCACGGGTGGCTTCCAGGTTGGGCCCGACCTGCGTCCCGTCGCGGGAGACGTCGGTGTAGAGCAGCGCGGCGACGGGGGCGCCGGCGAGCGCGCGGGCGACGTCGAGCGCCGTGACGGACGACACCTGCTCCCATCCCTGGACGGCCACGCGCCCGTCCTTGGCGTCGACGGCGACCACGACGCGCCCCGGGAAGCGGGCGGCGAGGTCGCGCACGAGCGCCGGGTCGTTCACCGCGGCCGTCCCGAGCACGATGCGATCGGCCCCGAGCGCGAGGTAGGCCTCGGCCGCGGCGGTGGAGCGGATGCCGCCGCCGACCTGCACGCTGCCGCCGTCCGTGACGAACGCCGCGATGACGGCGCGCACCGCGTCGGCCTGCACGGGCAGGCCGGCCCGGGCCCCCTCGAGATCGACGACGTGCAGTCGATTGCACGCGCGGCGGAGGCGGGTGGCGAGCGCCGCGGGGTCCTGGTCGTAGACGGTGACCTGATCGTAGCGCCCCTGATGGAGGCGCACGGCCTGGCCGCCGAGGAGATCGATGGCGGGGATGAGCTGCACGCCGCGCATGTAGCGCGCCTCCGCGTCGGCGGGTAGAGGCGGCGAGGGGGCTCGCGCCTCGCACCTCGCGCGGCGGGAGGCGCAGGGCGCGCGGGCGCTGCCTCATGCGCGCGGGCGCTGCCTCATGCGCGCGAGCGCTGCCTCATGCGCGCGAGCGCTGCCTCATGCGCGCGAGCGCCGCCTCACCACACCCCGCTGGCCCCGAGCACGACGCCCGCCGGCCCTGCCTCCAGCACCCCGGCGCGGATGCGCCTCGACGTCGCGCCGGCAGCCTGGTCGCGTTGCTTCGGCTCGGTCAGGTAGAGCACCGCCGCCGCCCCGAGCCCGGCGAGCCCCACGCCGAAGCCGATCGTGCTCACGAGCCCCGTGGTGCTCGCGCTCTCCGCGGCGCTGAGCCCCGTCGCGTCGCAGGCCGTCTCGTCGTCCACGCCGATCCCGCTGCCGCAGTGCTCCTCGACGACGCTCCTCTTGCCCAGCGTGAGCGCGCCCATCACCCCCCCGAGCACGAGCCCCGCCGCGCCGATCCCGCCCGTCGCGATCATGGCCGCTCGGCGGCCCGAGCCGGCGCTGCCCGCGTCGGGCGTCGCCGCCGCCGGTCCTTTCACCTCCAGCACGATCCGCTTCTTCTCGCCCTGGGCGATCTGGATCCGCGTCTCCTGGACAGGCCCTCCGGGCGGCTCGATCGACACCACGTGCTCGCCGGGATCCACGGGCAAGCTCACGCCCAGCATGGCGTCGCCCATCACCTGACCGTCGCGCTTCACGACGGTCCCGTCGGGGGCGTCCTCCGGCAGAGAGAGCGAGAGCTCGGGCACCAGCGGGGTCAGCTTGTCGCGTTGCTGCTTGGCCACGTTCGGCCGCTCTCCTTGCTGGACCTGCTGTGCCGGCGAGAGCCGCTGGTAGAGGGCCAGGTAGTCGCCGAAGCGCGTCACGGCCGTCGCGATGCGGCCCCACCGCGCCTCGCACGTCGCCAGCGTGAAGAGCGTCCCCGGCCTGGGGTCGAGGCGCTGGCTCGCGGCGAGCGCCTCGCAGCCCGTCTCGTACCGGCCAGCCTCCATGTCGGCGAGACCCCGGTTGAAGAGGGCTTCTGCCGTCGCGATGTCCTGCGCCGCGGCGGGCGCCGCGAGGGCGAGCGGGCAGAGAACGAGAGCGAGATGGGCAATCCTGCGGAGACGACGTGTCATGGTCTGGCGCACCCAGAGGGGTCAGCGGGCGTGGTCGAGGGGCGAACGGTGATTGTGGCGGACATGGTCGCTCAATCCCGGCCGAGCAGGGGGACTCTGGTGCTGGGAGCGGAGGTCCTGGCCGGGGCTGGCGTCGCCCGCGCGGGCGAGCTGGACGCGCGCGGGGGCGCGGTCGACGCCGTGCGCGGGGGCGCCGTGCGCGGGGGCCGACGCGCGCCCGCGCCTGCTCCGGGTGAGGGCTGGGCGGCCCTCGCCGCGGACGCGGACGCCGCCGCCGCGGACGCGGACGCCGCCGCCGCGGACGCGGACGCCGCCGCCGCGGACGCGGACGCCGCCGCCGCGGACGAGGGCGCCGCGGCCTGCGGCGCGGCGGTCTGCGCGGCCTGCGGCGCGGCGGTCTCCGTCGGGATGACGGCGCCGCTCGCTGAGCCGGCGTCCGGCGCTGCGCCCGCGGACGGCTCGGCCCCGGCCCCTCCGCGGAGCAGGAGCCAGCTCCCCGCGCCCAGCGCCCCGAGCCCCAGCACGACCACCGCGGCGACGAGCGGCGTCCGGCTCGATGCTGCCGGGACGGCCGAGGACACCGCGGTTTCCATCATGGTCGCCGAGAAGGGCACGCCCTGGGGCCGGGGCGTGGGCTCCGCCCCGAAGCTGGCGGCGCTCGTCATCGCTGGCGCCGGCGTCGGGGAGCTCGCCGCGGACCAGGGCGGCGCGCTCGGCGTGTACACCGGCCCGCTGCTGGTCGCGGCGACGCCGAGCGCCTCGGCGAGCGCCCGCACCGCCTCGGTCGCGGCGCCGAACCGCGCCGCCGGATCGACGGCCGTGGCCCGGGCGAACCACGCATCGAACGCCGGCGGCAGCGCCACCCCCAGCGCCAGCGCCCGCTGGACCGGCGGCTCCTGCGGGCCGCGGACGGCCACGAGCGCGAACGCGATCACATCGCCCGCGCCGAGCGCCTCCTGGCTCCAGTAGGGCGTCCCCACGAGCAGCGTGTACGCGAGCATCCCGAGCGCGTGGACGTCCACGGCGCCGGTGAGCTTCGTGCCGGCGCGGAACTGCTCGGGGGCCATGTAGATGGGCGTCCCGAGGCTCCGCGTGGCGCCGGCCGCGGTCCCGCCCTCGGCGATGAGCTTGGCCACGCCGAAATCGAGGATCTTCATGCGGGGCGTCCCGTCGTCCCGCTGGGTCACGAACAGGTTCTCGGGCTTCAGGTCCCGGTGGATGATGGAGGCGGCGTGGGTCCGGTCCAGGGCGAGCGCCGTCTGCTGGAGGTACGTCACGACCTCCGTACCCGGCAGCCGGCCGGCGCGCTTGAGGCGCTGGCCCAGCTCCTCGCCGCGGAGCAGCTCCATCACCAGGAACGGCGTCCGGGTCGCCTCGTCGATGCCTGCGTCGAAGACATCGACGATGTACTCGCTCTCGATCCCCGCGGTGATCTGCGCCTCGCGCTTGAAGCGCTCGCGCATCTCGTCGCTCTGGAAGAGGTGCGGGTGCATGATCTTCAGCGCCCGGCGGCGGTTCGTCTCGACGTGCACCGCCTCGTAGACCGACCCCATCGCGCCGACGGCGAGGAGGCGCACCACGCGATATCGGTGCGCGAAGACGGTCCCTTCCGCGAGCGTGGCCGACACGACGGGAGCGTCGCGCGCGGCGGCGATGGCGTCAAGGATCCAGGGATCCGCGGAGCGCAGCGCGCGCGCTGTCCTCCGCGGGTCGCCGGGCGCTCGTCATCCTCTCATCGCGGCCTCGCGCAGCGCACCCCGACGCCGGCGAAGCGGCCCTTGGGGGCGCGGGGCTCGCGGGATGAAGAGAGCAGGGTCGCCTCCTCGCTTCGCCATCCTCCGCCCCGGATCGTCTTGTCCGACTCGGGGACGAGGACGGAGCAATCATCGCAGCCGGGCGGCGGCTCTCCGAACGAGTCCAGCACCCACTCCCACACGTTCCCTGCCAGATCCGCGTGCTTCCATCGCCCGTCTCCTCTCGGCGACCTCGAGCCGCTGGGCCGCACGTCCGCGAGCTCGCACCCCCCGTCGTGGCCACAGCCATACACCGCGTAGCTCGGATCGGGCGTCGCGGTCGTGTCCGGGCCCGCCCACGCATACTGCCGCTGCTCGTCCCCGCCGGACGACGCATAGCTGAGCTCCGCCTCCGTGGGCAGCCGGCCGCCGTCCCACGCGCAGAACGCGAACGCGAGATACCAGCTCACGCAGTTCATCGGCAGGAGCTCGTGATCCCCGGGCTCGTCCGTCCAGGTGGCGAGATCCTCGCACTGCAGCGATGCCTTCAGCGCCACCTGGTCCACGGGCATCCGGGAATCCCACGCCGGGTCCCACCCGCTGCCGGCGATCCGCGGGTGCGCGCCAGCCCCTGCCGAGGGCCAGCTCACGGGATACTCCTCCACGAACGCCCGGAACCTCGCCACGGTGACCTCGAAGCGATCCAGCCGGAACGCGCTCACCGTCGCCGGGAGCGCGTCGTCGTTGTTCCGGTGGAACGCGCCCCCGGGCACCACCATGCTGGTGCAGCAGCTCTCGTCTCCGGTCGGCCCGCAACTCGTCGGCAGGTCGGCGCAGCTCGGCGGGCCCTCGCAACGCCCATCGCCGCAGAGGGGCGCCTCGTCGGCGCACTCGGCCTCATCCCGCCATCGACCAGCCTCATCGCATCGCTGCGGCCGGTTCCCCGCGCACCGCACATCGTCCGGCGAGCACGCGCCGCCGCTGCCGCCCCCGGCCCCGCCGTCGCCGCCCGCGGCCCCGCCGTCACCCCCGGCCCCGCTGTCCACCAGGTGATAGGGCCCGTCCATTCCCGCGATCGTCGTGCAACCGCCGGCCACGAGGCACGACGCCGCCCACATCCACTGTGCAGATCTGCTCTTCATCTCTCTCTCCCTGCGACACCCACCCCGTCTCCGGGCTGGACCTGCGCCGCCACGCGGCCGAAGGCCGCCGGCGCCTCGGCACACCTCACCTCGGGCGCTCCAGGCCCCCATTGCCGCCCGTGGCCGGCGTGCCGTCAAGGTCGGCGGCGGCCGCCGCGCCCCTGGGCGAGCCCTCGACCTCGAGTCCGCGCGCCTGTGTCGTGGTCTGGCCTGACCGTCCTGTCGTGGGCGGTGGGCCCGGCCGCGGCGGAGGAGCGTCCAGCCGAGCGGGCAAAGGTTGCGTGAGCGCGGCGGGCGGATACCATCGCTCGCCGACGATGGCTGTGCTGACCCTCGAGCAAGCGGCGGTCCCGCTCCGGCAGGCGTACCGGGAGGGCCGCCTCATCCCTTTCCTCGGCGCGGGCTTCTCTGCCCCGCTCCGGCTGCCGATGTGGAAGGAGCTCGTGGGGTGGATGGGCGCGGCGCTCGGCTTCGAGCCCGCGCTCTTCGAGCTGCACGGCCTGCCCCCGCAGCTCGCCGGCTTCTTCGACCGGGAGCGCCCCGGCGGCCTCGACAGCTTCATCGCCGAGATGCGCGCTCGCTTTCACGCGCGCGAGGTCGACGAGCGCCGCAGGGGCTCGCCGCAGCACAAGGCGCTCGCCCGCCGCGACTTTCCGACCATCTACACGACGAACTTCGAGCATCACATCGAGGAGGCGCTCCGGGACGCGGGCAAGCGGGCCGTCGCGCTCGCCAGGTTCGACGACTTCGCGCGGTGCCCGACCCGCGGCGTGTGCCAGGTCATCAAGTTTCATGGCGACCTCGACTCCCCCGAGACCGTGGTGCTCACGGAGACCCAGTACTTCAGCCGGCTGCGGCTCGAGGCGGCGCCCGATCAGCGCCTCCGCGCCGATCTGCTCAGCCACAGCTTCCTGTTCCTGGGCTACAGCTTCAGCGACGTGGACATCCGTTACATCTGGTACCGCATGGAGCAGATGCGCCTCGAGGGGAGCTCGCCCGGCGCGCGGCGGGCGTCGAACCGCCGCGGCTACTGGGCCACGTTCGGCGCCGGGCTCGTCCAGCCGGCGCTCCTCGAGGACTGGCACATCGACGTGATCGAGCTCGACCCGAACGACAAGACGAAGAGCGTGGTGGATCTGCTCGACGCGCTGGACGGGTGAGGGGCGGTGGTCATGGTCTATTTCGTCTCCTCGAACGAGCGAAAGCTCGAGGACATGACGCATGTGTGGGAGGACGGCCCGACGCCCCTCCGCCTCCTCCGGCTCGACGTGCCCGAGGTCCTCTCCTCCGATCTCGACATCGTCGTACGCGAGAAGGCCATCGCCGCCTACCGGCTGGCGCTCGTCCCGCTCTTCGTGGAGCACGGCGGGCTGTTCATCGAGCACCTGAACGGCTTCCCCGGGCCGCTCGTGAAGCCGTTCTGGGAGCGGCTGCAAGACAGGATCTGCGCCCTCATCCCCGCAGGGCTGTCGCGCGCCGCGCGGGTCGTCCAGAAGGTGTGTTATTGCGACGGCCGGACGCTCCGCGTCTACACGGGCGGCGTCCTCGGCGAGATCGCCCCCGAGCAGCGGGGAGACGAGGGGATCGACTGGGAGCCGATGTTCATCCCGGCAGGTCACACGCGGACGCTCGGCCAGATGCCCCGCGAGGACCGGCTCCGCTACTCCGCGAGCGCAGAGGCCCTGAGGGCGTTCCGGAGGGATATCGGGCTCTGACCAGCGCGGCGCCGGATGGCGCGCCTCGGGCGATCCGCGCTGACGCCGTCACGCGCTCACCCGCCTGCCCACCGGCTGTACAGCGTGGCTGAACTGCGGGCACGCTTCATCCAGGTCTTGACTTTCGGATCACGTTGAAGTTCGTAACTCACCTGCGGCCGCGGCGAGGGGCAAGAGGCAGATCTCCTGGATCTCTCTTCCCCCACATCTACCAGGTTGTCCCCGGTCGTCGTGACGCGAAGGAGATCTCATGGAGTTCAGGCTGCTTGGCGGATCGGGGTTCAAGGTTCCGGTGCTGAGTCTCGGGACCGCGACGTTCGGCGGAACCAACGAGTTCTTCAGGGGCTTCGGCACGAGCGACGTGGCCGAGGCGACCCGGCTTGTGGACGTCTCGCTCGAGGCGGGCGTGAACATGTTCGACACCGCCGACGTGTACTCCGACGGGCGGTCGGAGGAGATCCTCGGCGAGGCGATCAAGGGGCGGCGGGATCGGGTCATCCTCTCCACGAAGGCGACGTTCCGGATGGGCTCTGGTCCGAACGACGTCGGCTCCTCGCGGCATCATCTGATCCGGTCGGTCGAGGGGAGCCTGCGCCGGCTGCAGACGGACTACATCGATCTCTTTCAGCTCCACGGCTTCGACGCGCTCACGCCGGTCGAGGAGACGCTCCGCACGCTCGACGATCTCGTGCGCGCGGGGAGGATCCGCTATCTCGGGTGCTCGAACTTCTCTGGATGGCACCTGATGAAGTCTTTGGCGGTGTCGGAGAGGTACGGTCTCTCGAGGTACGTGGCGCACCAGGCCTATTACTCGCTGGTGGGGCGCGACTACGAGTGGGAGCTGATGCCGCTGGCGCTCGACCAGAAGGTCGGCGCGGTGGTCTGGAGCCCGCTGGGCTGGGGGCGGCTGACGGGGAAGATCCGGCGCGGGCAGCCGCTGCCCGAGGGCAGCCGGCTCCAGACCAAGGCGACCCGCGAGGGCGGACCGCCGATGGACGACGAGCATCTCTATCGCGTGGTCGACGCGATCGACGAGGTGGCGAAGGAGACGGGCAAGACCGTGCCGCAGATCGCGATCAACTGGCTGCTGCAGCGGCCGAGCGTCGCGAACGTGATCATCGGCGCCCGGAACGAGGAGCAGCTCCGGCAGAACCTTGGGGCCGTCGGCTGGAACCTCACGCCGGAGCAGGTCGCCAGGCTGGACGCCGCCAGCAAGACCAGGCTTCCATACCCCTACTTCCACCAGGCCGGCTTCCAGGAGCGGAATCCATTCCCGGCGGGCTGAGCGCGCGACGTCGTCGTCCGCTCTCCGGCGAGGCGGGCAGCCCGGCCCTGGTTGACCGTGGGCAACCTGATCGTGGTTGACAACCCGACCGAGGCTGGCCGTCGGGGCAATCCGATCGGGGTTGGCCGTCGGCCGGCGTCCGGAGCGCGGGCGGCGCCGAGGGGCGGCTCGCCGGGCCGCCGGGAGATATGGCGGCTCGCCTCCGGGTGTGCACAATGAGCGGCCGTGCTCATTCTCTGTGATTTCGACGGGACCATCACGTGCGCCGACCTGACCAACCTGATCTGGGACGCTCACCTGCGCTATGACTGGCGGCAGACGCTGCTCTCGCCTGCGAACGGCGAGCAGCTCACGGCGATCGAGCTCCTCCGCCGCGGCTACGCCGATGTGGATCGCCCGGAAGCCGAGCTCCTGGCCGAGCTGCGCCCCCATGCCGCGCTGCGTCCGGGCTTCGAGGAGCTGCTTGCCCTGTGCGCCCGCCGGGGGTGGGTGTTTCATGTGGTCAGCCACGGGCTACCGTTCTATATTCGCGAGTTTCTGCCTCCGGGGACGGCGTTCTCCTGCTTCGATGCCGTCTTTGACGGGCGCTGGTGCGTGACCGTGCCGGCCACGGTCGCGCTCGGTCCCGGAGACGACTTCAAGATTCGCGTGCTCGAACAGCTGAAGGCGGCCACCGGCGAGACGGCCACGGTCTACATCGGCGACGGTCGGCTCGACTACCCCGCGGCGCGGCGCTGTGATCGCGTGTTCGCGGTGCGGGGCAGCGCCCTCGACGCCCTCTGCGCCCGCGACGGGGTGCCGTGCTCGCCGTTCGAGCGCTTCGACGAGATCTGCGCGGCGCTCGACGGCGAGCGCGCGCCGAGCGCGTCCGACGCCGGCCAGCCGCGGCCCTGACACGCGTTGCCTGGCACGGAACCCGCGGCCCGCGGCTGCGGGTGCGGCCCTTTGGGGGCTCGCCGGAGGGGCTGAAGTGCAGGCGAGCCAAAAAAGAGGCTCGCCGGAACGCAAGCCCTGGAGGTGAGCCCCCAAAGGGCCGCACCTCCCGCGGCTGCCCGCGACGGGTCCGAGCCGGCCTCCGCGTGAAGTCCTTCCACTGCTCTCCAGGGGGCCACGTCGTGGCCGTGACCACGTCGTGGCCGCAACCAGCTTGGGCCTCGCGTCAGGCACGCGACTTGCGGTGCGCGGGCTCCGGCGCGCGGCTCGTGGCGAGGACAGGGGCTCAGGACCGTGGAAACATGCGGAAACACGCGGAAACACGCGGAAACACGCGGAAACACGCGGAAACACGCGGAAATACGCGGAAATACGCCGAAACATGCCGAAACGGCGCGTGTGGCCTGTCCGCCGCGGGCCGCTGGACAGGTCACGGTCCAAACCACGGGCGAGTCGTCCCGGGCGAGCACCGTCTCCGCGTGGCACGCACGCGAGATAAGTGCTAGGTTGCAGGGTTTTCTGGCCTTCCATGCATGGCCCGAGAGCAGATCGCTTATGACGGTGTCTTGCAAAGGCACGGGCAAAGCCCCGACGGTGCTGTCCAGTGTGCCTGTATGAAGGGTGATTACAACGAATGGCTTGACTTTCTAACCACATTGGTTAGTTCGTGTCCGCTTAAATCGAGGTTCGCGAGAGCAGTGTAGGAGGCACGCCCGTTCGTCTTGTCCGCTGCGTGTCAGCGCCCCCGATGACGGCCATAAGGCGCGTCCGGGGTGACGTGCAGCGCAGCCGACCCCTCTCCGAGCATGCGCATCGGAGCAGGGCTCAGCGCGCAGGGTGAGCGCGGCCTATGAACTGTGAATTGCGGTCCCCGCGAGGGGGCCAGCAGGAGGAGATCGGCATGATCAGGCGAATGACCGGCGTGGCAATCGTGCTGTCGGCGGCTGCGTGCAGTCCCGTCCCGGATAATGAGGTCGCTGGAGAGCAAACCTCCGTCGCGATCGGTGAGCTGGGGTACGTGCGCATCGACGTGGACGCGCAGGGAATGTCCCACATCACCACATGGGACGAGAGCATCGGCTATGGCGGCCTTTGCTATGCGATGGCGCGAGATCGGCTCTTTCAGATGGACGTGCTGCGTCGCAGCGCCCAGGGCCGCCTCGCGGAGATCTACGGGCCCGGCGACGGCAACAGCGTCCTCGACCAGGATCTCCTCGCGCGCGCTCAGGACCTCCCCGCCTTCGCCGCGGCGCGCTACGCGACGGCGACGCAGCGGACGAAGCGCGTCCTGCAGGCCTGCGCCGCGGGTGTGAACCAGTACATCCATGACGCGAAGACGTCGAGCAGCGGCCTGCCTCTCGAGTTTCAGATCCTCGGTTACGAGCCGGAGCCGTGGACTCCCCAGGACAGCGTCCTCGCCTACATTTACGTGGGCGTCACCTTCGACACCCTGACGTGGTTCACGAAGCTCGAGCGCGCCGCGGTGGCGTCCATCGCGGGGACGGAGGTCGCGACGACGCTCATCAAGGAGGCGCCGGACGAGGTATCGATGTTCGACGCCCAGGGCAACCTGAATCCGATCTCGAATTTCCTCGTGCCGCCCGGGCCGAGCGCGCCGTCGGCGACCATCATCAACCCGCCCCCCCCGTCGTGTCTGGAGGGCCCGCGTCGCCTCACGCATCAGCTCCTTCGCATGGCGCCGTCGAGCGGCCGCGCGAGCAACGCCTGGGCGGTGGACGGGCACCTCACCTCGACCGGCAAGCCGCTCCTGGCGACCGACCCGCATTTCCCGCACTCGACGCCGTCCGCGGTCTATGTCGCGCAGCTCGAGGTGCGCGGGCAGTACAACGTGACGGGGTGGATGATGCCCGGGTTCCCCGGGTTCATCAGCGGCCACACCGAGAGCATCGCCTGGGTGCCGACGTACTCGCTGTTCGACAGCGTCGACCTGTACGTGGAGACGCTCCGCGAGAAGAGCGGAGGGGGCCAGGAGGTGCTCATCAACGGCCAGTGGAAGCCGGTCACCACGCGCGTGGAGACCATCCACGTCAAGGGGCAGCCCAGCGTGCAGCGGACGTTCCGCTCGACGCCCCACGGGCCCATCCTCAACGATGGCCTGGACGGGCTGGAGTCGTTCGGCACCCTGGCCCTCAAGTCGACCGCGGGGCAGCCCGAGTGGCGGCTCGACGGCTATTTCGAGATGCCCGCGGCGCAGAGCTGGGCTCAGTTCAGGGCGGCGGCGCTGAAGCAGAGCATCGGCTGGAATTTCATCTTCGCCGATTACGAGGGCACCCACGGCCACATCGGCTACCAGAACTCGGGCCTCGCGCCGCAGCGCGAGAGCCCGTTGAACGCGCTCTATCCGGTGCCGGGGACGGGCGGGCACGAGTGGACGGGGTACGCGAGCACGTCCGAGCTGCCCTCGGTCTACGACCCGCCCTCGCACATCCTCGTGACGGCGAACAACCGCATGGTCCCGCGCGACTACGCGCCGCAGGGGCGGCCGATCCACCTCGCCAACTACTGGGACCTGCCGTGGCGCGCGCAGCGGATCATGACGCGCCTCACGTCGGCCACGCAGCCGCTCACGCCGCAGGACATGGCGTCGATCCAGCTCGACACGCAGACCACGATCGGGCTGCCGTTGCGCGACAGCTACCTGGCCGCGCTGGGGCGCGCCGGGCTGCCGGCGAACGATCCGAGCGCCGCCGCGGCGGTGGCGGCGCTGGCGCAGTGGGACGGGAACGCCGCGGCGAGCAGCCAGGGCGCGGCGATCTACGAGATGCTCACGCTGATCCTGCTGCGCAACACGGTGCGAGACGTGATCGGCCCGGACGAGTACGCCCTCTTCGCGCCCAGCGTGTTCCTCACGAACCAGCTCAACGGGCTGATCGACGTGCTCGAGAACCCGCGGGCGCCGTATTTCGGCATCACCGCGGGCGTGGATCCCGGCGTCGCGCGTGATGAGGCGGTGCGCGATGCGCTGGGCGAGGCGGACGCGATGCTCCGCGATGCCATGGGCCCGGACGTGAGCACCTGGACCTGGGGCGACATCCATGAGCTGACCTACAACCATCCGCTCGCGGGGGAGGACGCGCGCTTCGCCATCGGCACGTTCCCTGCCACCGGCGATGTGGCGACGGTCAACCTGGGTGGATGGTTTGCGAACGTCGGGATCCTGGCGCTCCCGCCCGGGGACTTCGAGGCCGCGGGCGGCGTACGGGCGGCGCTCGATCAGGATGCGCTCAGCGCGACGCGGCTCGTCTGGAACCTCGCGTCGCCAGACGGCTCGCTCGGGGTGATGAGCACGGGGTACAGCGGAGATCCTCGCACGTGCCACTACTCGGATCACGCCGAGGTGTGGAGGTCTGGGCAGATCTTCCCGCTGTCGTTCACGTCCGCGCTCCCGTGAGCCGGGGACGCTCCGGGCCGACGGCACAACCCGTCCGCCGGGCACGGCCGGACCGTGCTTGAGGTGTCGACCCAACCGACCGTGGTTGGGTCGCCCGGTTGCTCACGGAGTTCGAGCCGGACGCGAAGATCTGAGCTCCGGAGGGGCGCCCCGCGGGCAGGGGCGGCCCAGCCTGCTGGAGCGACCGGCGCGCTCCGCGCGCGGGCATGGAGGTGAGCCCCGAGCGCGCTGCCCCACCGTCGCTCGCTCCGCCGTGCTAGGGGGGAGCGGACAGGCCAGGAGAGCGCACATGACCTCGGGGCCCTTTCGCGGCGTCGCCTTCGATCTGGACGGGACCCTCCTGCGGTCCGATCACTCGATATCGCAGGAGATGCGGTCGATGTGCGCGACGCTGGCCGGGCAGGGCATCCTGGTGACGCTGATCAGCTCACGACCGCCCCGCTCGGTGGAGCGGATCGTCCGCGACCTCGGCTTGGAGAGCCCGTGGGCAGCCCTGAACGGCGCCATCCTCTGCGCATCCGGCGCCGTCCTCGACCGCTCGCCGCTGCCGGAGGAGGCCGTCGAGCACATCCTGGCGCGCCACGGTCGCGACGGGCGGGTCAGCGTGAATCTCTATGCGGGGCTCGACCGGATCGTTCAGGCCATCGACCGGCGCGTCGGCGTCGAGGCCGAGATCGTCGGGTTTTCGCCCACGGTCGAGGCCGGCTTCGCGGGCCGCCCCGTCGCCGACAAAATCCTCCTCATCACGGACGCGCGGAGCGGCGACGGCGCCCGGATCGCCGAGGCGCTCGCTCCCCCGCGCCGTCGGCCGCGTCTTCGGCGTCATGAGACCGCGGCGCCGATGAGGCCGCGGCGCAGGCGGCGCTCAGAGGTGCTTCGGCGGATTCGGCTTCTGGTCCGCTGACCGCCTTTGAACGAGCGCCTTGGCCTTCTCGTACAGGACCCGGAGCCGCCCGCCCTCGGGCTCCCAGTACTCGGCGCGCTCGACGCTCAGCTTCAGGAAGGCTGCGTGGGGGTGGTCCGGGCCGTCCGGCAGCCACGCCTTCCACGACGGCTTCCAGAGGCTCCGGATCTTCTCCTGGTTCCTCTCGACGGCGGCGCGCGCCGAGATCGAGATGTACGCCCGGTCCCGCGGCCTGTAGCAGCAGACCGCGACCTGGTGCTCGCGGTCGATCTCGCCGGTCTTCGCGGTCTCTTCCTGCGTCACGAACCAGAGATCGCAGTCGCCCAGCTCGGCCGGATCCTGGATCTCCATCGGCCGCCCGCGCAGCAGCCCCTCGGGCGTCATCGTGACGAGCATGGCGGTGTCGAACTCCCTGAGCAGCGCCCGCAGCTCGCTCATGGATCCGTGGGCGTGAGCTCCGGCTCCAGGGTCTCCACTCTGGTGTTCCATGACCACAAAGCTGGTCCACGCGCCCCCACCCGCAAGGATGGGAGAGGCCGTATCCCACCTGCGCCGCGGCCCGGGCCGCGCTCCGGCGCCGCCCGAGGCCGCGGCCCGGCCGTGCCGCGCCGCCGCCCGGGGCCGTGTGAGGAGAGCCGGAGTCCGCCCGCGCCGGTTCAGACGGCTCACTTCGCGAGGTTTGCTCATTCGCGCAACGCGATGCGACGTTTCGAAGCGCGTCCGCTCGGCAGATGCGGCCCTCCGCGAGCCGCTTCCGTGCCATTCGACGGAGGCGCGTCGGCGGCACGCGTCATGCTCCATGCGGAGAAACACGTCAACTCGGCCCAGCAGGTTCTGCCATGCCCGCGGTTTGCAACGAACTCGATCAGCGCATTCCCACCGCACTCCTCCAGGGCGACACGGCCCGGCTCCGGGAAGACTTCCTCATGCTCGCCGCGCACGAGCTCAGGACGCCCCTGACCTCGCTCCTCTTGCAGCTCCAGCTGACGAAGCGGATGAGCGAGCGCGATCCCGAGAAGACGCCGGCCTGGGCGGCGGCGATGCTCGCGGTCTTCGACCGCCAGCTCGGGCGGCTCGTCCGGCTCTGCGACGACATGTTCCAGGTGAGGCACACCGAGATCGAGCTCCGCGCGCCGGCCCGCGAGCTGGTCGACCTCGTCGTCCTCGTCCGCGAGGTGGTCGCGACCGCGGTCGCGCAGCGGCCCGCCGCGCGCGGCGCGATCTCGATCGCGGCCGACGGCGCGGTGATCGGCCAGTGGGACAGGTCCCAGATCGAGCGCATGGCCTTCCACCTCATCAAGAACGCGATCACCTTCGGCGAGAACAAGCCGATCTCGATCGAGGTGCGGGCGAAGCGCGCGCGGGCGCGGCTCGTCGTGCGCGATCACGGCATCGGGATCGCCCGGGAGGATCAGGCCCGGATCTTCGCGCGCTTCGAGCGGGCGGTCCCGGTGGAGCACTTCGGCGGCCTGGGGCTCGGCCTGTACATCGCGCACGCGGCCGCTCGCGCGCACGGCGGCGTGATCCGCGTCGAGAGCGAGCTGGGCCGGGGCGCGGCGTTCATCGTCGACCTCCCCCTCGCGCCACGATCACCGGAGCGGGGCCGCCGCGCGCGGGCGCGCCGCACCGGCCAAGCGCGCGCGCCGGACCGCTCGCCCCCGTCGGGCCGCGCGCTCCCGCCGCGCCGCGGCCACGGCCGGCGCGCGCCCGTCCCGCCCCAGGTCGAGCACCTGAAGCTCGCGCACCTCAAGGTGGCGTATCAGCACCAGCGCCCGCAGCGGCACTCGTGACGCCGCGGGCGCCGGCCGCGCGCGTCAGCCGGCGAGGAAGCGGGCGAGCAGCCGGAGGCCCGTCTCCTGGCTCTTCTCGGGGTGGAACTGCGTCGCGGTCACGTTGTCGCGCTCGATCGCCGCGGTGATCCGGTGCGGGCCGTGCTCCGTCGTCGCGGCGACCAGCGCCGGCTCGCTCGGGACGGCGTGGTAGCTGTGGACGAAGTAGACGTACGGGCTCTCGCCCGAGAACACGCGGAGCGGGCCGCTGGCTTCCCGGGTGAGCGTGATGCGGTTCCATCCCATGTGGGGGATCTTGATCCCGACCCGGGGCCCGGCGGCCGCGGCGCTCGCCTCGGCCGCCGCGGCGGGCGGCTCCGGCGTGAGGCGCTCGACGAGGCCGGGGAACACGCCGAGCCCGCGCGCTCCCTCGGCCTCCTCGCTCGCGTCGAAGAGCGCCTGCATGCCGAGGCAGATGCCGAGGTAGGGCGTGCCCTTCCGGATCTGCTCGCGCAGCGCGTCGCCGATGCCGGCCTGGAGCGCGGCCGCGCAGTCGCGGAAGGCGCCCTGGCCCGGCACGACCACCTTGTCCGCCCGCGCGATGACCTCGGGATCGCGGGTGCGCGTCACCGCGCACGGCGTCCCGGCGTCGCCGGCGGCCTGGAGCAGCGCCCGCTCCACCGAGCGCAGGTTCCCCATCCCGAAATCGACGAGCGCGATCGCGTGCATGGTCACAGGCTCCCCTTGGTGGACGGGATGCCGGCGACGCGCGGCTCGATCCGGGTCGCCTTCATCAGCGCCTTGGCGAAGGACTTGAAGCAGATCTCGACGATGTGGTGCAGGTTGTCCCCCTCGATCAGCCGGACGTGGAGGTTCGCGCCCGCGCCGCGCGCGAAGCCCTCGAAGAACACGGGGGCGAGCTCGACGTCCCAGGTGCCGAGCTTCGCCTTGGGCAGCGGCACGCGCCAGACGAAGTACGGCCTGCCGGAGAGATCCAGGGCGCACTGCGCGAGCGCCTCGTCCATGGGGAGCGTCGCCTCGCCGTAGCGCGCGAGGCCCGCCTTGTCGCCGAGCGCCTGCTGCACGGCCGCGCCCAGGGTGATGCCGCAGTCCTCGGTGGTGTGGTGGCCGTCGATCTCGACGTCGCCCTCGGCCTGGATCGTGAGGTCGAAGAGGCCGTGGCGGGCGATCTGATCGAGCATGTGGGTGAGGAAGGGGAGGGGCGTCCTGATCGAGGAGCGGCCCTGACCGTCGAGATCGATCTCGATGCGAATGTCGGTCTCGCGCGTCTTGCGCTCGACCCTGGCGATGCGGGGCATGGCGCGCATGGTAGTCGCCCGAGGGCGCTCTGGGGAGCGCCACGGATGAGCCCCCTCGCGGCGCCGGACGGCTCCGGGGGCCTGCCGCATCGGCGTGAAGCCAGGGACGAGCTCGGCCGACGCGGTACTAGGATGCCGGCGTGGGTTGGAATAGGGTGGCTCCCCCTGGGCCGCCCGGCCGCGACGCGATCGGGACCCGGAGCCCGTTCGAGCGGCCACTCCGATCACGATCAGGTCACCCTCAATGAGCTTGCCTGGAAGACAAGGGATCTCGCGGCGGGGTCGCCGGCATCATCGCCTCTGCGCGGCGCTCGCGGTCGGCGGCGCCGCGCTCGCGGGGCCAGCGACCGCCGCGGCCCAGCCTGCGCCGCCTGCCGCGAGCGCGGCGCCGCCTGCCGCGAGCGCGGCGCCGCCTGCCGCGAGCGCCGCGCCACCTGCCGCGAGCGCGGCGCCGCCTGCCGCGAGCCGCCTCGATCTCCAGGTGAGCGAGGCAGGCGCCACGGTCCTTGTCGACGGTGAGGTGGTCGGCGAGACGCCGCTGCGCGAGCCCGTGCTGCTCGACGTCGGTACGCGCAGGATCCGGGTGACCAAGGAGGGCTTCAAGGACGTCGAGGTCGTCCGGCAGGTGTCGGGCGACGGCGTCGTCACGGTCACGGCGACGCTCGAGAAGGAGGTCCACCGCGGGCGGCTCATCGTCACGGCCGGGCCGACGGACGTCATCTCCGTCGACGGCCGGGTGGTCGGCCGCGGCTCGTACGACGGTCCGGTGCCGAGCGGTGCGCGCGCGCTCCGCGTCACGGCGCCCGGCATGGTGCCGCACGAGTCCGAGGTCGTGATCTCGGACGACCAGACGCGCCGGGTCCAGGTCTCGCTCGTGCCGCAGGCCAAGAAAGGGCAGATCGAGAACTGGATCTGGCTCGGCGGCGGCCTCCTGGTGCTCACGGGCGCGCTCCTGTTCAGCCTCGGGACCTTCCAGGCCCCGCCGCCGGTCGACGGCAACACGTCGCCAGGCTCGGTCCCCCTGTCCGCGCGGGGCGGCGTGTCCATCGCGATCCCGCTCGGAGGCGGCCGGTGACTCATACCCTCCGGATCGCGCTGGCCGCGCTCGCGCTCGCGTGCGGGGGCTGCTCTCCGCCCGACGAGATCGTCGTCGCCGTCCCGACGGATCTCAAGCTGCCCGAGGACATCGACACCCTGCAGATCCAGGTGTTCGAGGGCAGCACGTCCAGGTTCTCCGCGGCCTACGAGCGGCTCGGCGCGCCCGACGCCGCGGCGCGCTTGCCGCTGACCCTCGGCTTCTACTCGACGACCGGCGGGGGCGACTCCATCCGGATCCAGGTCGCGGGTCGCGCCGGCGGTGCGCGCGGCGCGGTGCGCATCCTGCGCGAGGCGGTCACGAAGATCCCGCAAGATCGCGTCGCGCTCCTGACGATGCCGCTCTACTTCCTCTGCGACGGCTCGGGGCGCGACGACGGGAACGGCGGCGTCGTGAACCGGGTCTGCGGAGAGGGGCAGACCTGCGTCGCGGGGAGGTGCGCGCCGAGCGCGGTCGACGCGAGCGCGCTGCCCGACTACTCGGCCAAGGCGGTCTACGGCGGCGGCTCCGGCTTCGGGGGCGGCGACTGCTTCGACGTGACGGCGTGCTTCGACGGGGCAGCGCCGGCGGGGGTCGACGCCGCGGCGTGTTCCATCGAGGCCGACGGCGAGCCGAACGTGGCGCTGCGGACCGAGGGCGACGGGATCTGCGGGGACGACGGTTGCCTGGTGGCGCTCGACGCCGGCAGCCCCGACGGCTTCCAGACGGAGGACGGGCGGGTGCGGCTGCCGCCGGCGGTCTGCGACCAGCTCGCGTCGGGGAAGGTGACCGGCGTGGTGACGGCGCCCGTCACGGCGGAGTGCCCGCAGAAGAGCGTCGGGCTTCCGACGTGCGGGCCGTGGTCGGCGTCCGGCTCGGAAGCACCCTAGGTCGACAACCGAACACGTGGACGTCTGAGCGTCCATCACATCTCGCCTAACCACGCGAAATCCCTCGCATTCGCCCAGAGGTCAAAGTCCAATTATTTCGAGGACTTGAGCGAGATGTGACGGATGATGAGACGTCCACGTCCACGTCCACGACCACGTTGGTGAGCGCTGGGCGGGGGCCCTTCGGGCTTCGGGCCCCGAGCGCGACGGGACGAGCTTGGTTCACGGTTAACCCCGGTTCCCCGGAGGGCGTCCCCCCACGCGCGGCTGCATGCCGGAGGGCGTCCCCCCACGCGCGTCTGCGTGCCGGCGGGCGTCCCCCCACGCGCGGCGGCGCGCCTGCAGGTCCCCTCTCCCCGGCCGTCCAGGGCCTGCGCGCTCGGGGCCGCGTATGCTATGGCCGGACGGGTGAAACGCACGGCCCTCCTCCTGTTCTCCCTCGCGCTCGCCGCGTGCGGATCGAGCTACGCCCAGCAGGGCCCCAGCGACGTGCTCCGGGCCTACGCGCAGGCGCTCCAGGAGGGGCGCGTCGACGCGGCCTACCGGCTGCTCTCGGACGAGGCCAAGCGCTCCATGTCGCTCGAGGCCTTCCGGCGCGCGGTCCGGGAGAACCCGGACGACGCGCTCGAGATCGCCCGCGCGATCGCGCGCCCCGCGGCCGATCCGGTCGTGACGTCGACGGTCACCCTGCCGAACGGCGAGGAGCTCCTGCTCGTCTTCGAAGGGGGACGCTGGCGCCTCGACGCGGCGGCCGTCGACCTGTACGGCCAGGCCACGCCCCGGCAGGCGCTGGTCGGGTTCCTTCGGGCCTTCGAGCGCAGGCGCTACGACGTGATCATGCGCTACGTTCCCGACGCCGAAAAAGAAGGGCTCGGTGACCGCGGCCCGTCGCTCGGCGGCAACGCTCCCGGCGAGGCGGGCGCTCCCGGCGAGGCGGGCGCGGCGCCGCAGGGGGGCGCAGCGGGACGCGCGGGCGCTGACGCGACGCAGAAGCCGGAGGGGCGGCCGGGGACCGTGGGGGCGGCTGGGACGGCGCAGCTCACGCCCGAGAAGCTGAAGGCCGCCTGGGAAGGGCCGCAGAAGGAACAGATCAACCGGATCGTCCAGGCGATCAAGGCCGCGCTGCCGACCGCGACCATCGAGGAGACAGGGGACAGCGCATCCATGGCCTACGGCGCCGGCGGCACGGTCGCCTTCATCCGCGAGCACGGGGTCTGGAAGATCAAGGACTTCTAGCGGCGCGCTCGCGTCATGGCTTCGAGAAGAGCGCTGTACTAGGGTTGTCTGCATGCCGACCGGCGATCCCCCTTCGCGAACGCCCCCCTCGCCAGACGCCGACAGCGTCCCGATCCTCCCGCTCCGCAACTCGGTGCTGTTCCCGATGTCCGTCGTGCCGATCAACGTCGGCCGGCCGCGGAGCGTCCGCCTCGTCGAGGACCTCCTCGGCCGCGAGCGGGCGCTCGTCGGCGTGATCAGCCAGAGGTCGCCCGACGTCGACGAGCCGACGTTCAAGGAGCTCTACTCGGTCGGGACCATCGCGCGCGTGGTGAAGGTCATCCGGCTCGGCCCGAACAACTACTCGGTCGTGCTGAACGGGCTCGGCCGGTTCCGGGTGAAGGCGGCGTTCGCGCTCGAGCCGTACATGCGCGCGCGCATCGAGCGCATCCCGGAGTCGCTCGTGCGCGACGTCGAGCTCGACGCGCTCGGCGCCGGCCTGCGCGAGGCGACGCGCGAGGTGCTCGGCCTCATGCCGAACCTGCCGCGCGACACGGCCGGCATCCTCGACAACGTGCGCGAGCCCGGCGCGCTCGCCGACCTCATCGCCTCGAACTTCCCGCAGGCCCAGGCCTCGGTCGCCGACAAGCAGGAGATCCTCGAGGCGTTCGACGTGAAGGCGCGCGTCCGCCTCGTGCTCGCCATGGTCGGCCGGCAGCTCGAGGTGCTGCGGGTCAAGAAAGAGATCTCCTCCATGGTCCAGGAGGAGATGGGCAAGTCGCAGCGCGAGTACATCCTCCGGCAGCAGATGAAGTCGATCAAGGAGGAGCTCGGCGAGGGCGGCGACGACGACGAGATCGACGAGCTGCGCGAGCGCATCCGGCGCGCGAAGGTGCCGGCGGAGGTCGACAAGGTCGTGCGCAAGCAGCTCAGCCGGCTGCGCTCGATGGCGCAGCAGTCGGCCGAGTTCAACGTGACCAAGACCTACCTCGAGTGGATCGCGGATCTGCCGTGGTCCAAGACGACGGTGGACAAGCTCAGCGTCGAGGACGTGCGGCGCTGCCTCGACGAGGACCACCTCGGGTTGGAGAAGGTGAAGAAGCGGATCGTCGAGTACTCGGCGATCCGGCAGCTCCGAACGGACAAGAAGGGGCCGATCCTGCTCTTCATCGGGCCGCCCGGCGTGGGCAAGACCTCGCTCGGCAAGTCGATCGCGCGCAGCATGGGGCGGCGCTACGAGCGCATCGCGCTCGGCGGCGTGCGCGACGAGGCGGAGATCCGCGGGCACCGGCGCACGTACGTGGGCGCGCTGCCGGGGCGCATCCTGCAGGCGCTCAAGAAGGCGGGCACGAAGAACCCGGTGCTCGTGCTCGACGAGGTCGACAAGATGGGCGTCGACCTGCGCGGCGATCCGGCCGCGGCGCTGCTCGAGGTGCTCGATCCCGAGCAGAACTCGACCTTCCAGGACCACTACCTCGACCTGCCGTTCGACCTGTCGCAGGTGATGTTCCTGGCGACCGCGAACAACTGGGACGGCATCCCGGGGCCGCTCGTCGACCGCATGGAGGTCATCGAGGTGCCCGGCTACACCCGCACCGACAAGCTCGGGATCGCGCGGGAGTTTTTGGTGCCGAAGCAGCTCTCGGCGCACGGGCTCACCGACGAGCGCCTCGAGTTCACGGAGCACGGCATCGCGTCGCTCGTCGACCATTACACGCGCGAGGCCGGCGTGCGCGGCCTCGAGCGGCAGATCGCGGCGGTGTGCCGCGCGACGGCGGTGAAGGTCGCCGAGGGCCAGGACGTGCGCGAGGTGGCGACGCCCGAGCACGTGGAGCAGGTGCTCGGCCCGCACAAGCACCGCCCCGAGCTCGCCGAGCGGACGCTCCAGCCCGGGGTCGCGACCGGCCTCGCGTGGACCCCGGCGGGCGGCGAGATCCTCTTCATCGAGGCGACGCGGATGCCGGGCAAGGGCAACGTGGTCCTCACGGGCAACATGCGGAACGTGATGCAGGAGTCGGCGAGCACGGCGGTGAGCTTCGTGCGCAGCAAGGCCGACCGCCTGCACCTCGACCCGCAGTGGCTGAAGGAGATCGACCTGCACGTGCACATCCCGCAGCACGGCACGCCGAAGGACGGGCCGAGCGCCGGGGTGACGATGTTCTCCGCCGTGGCCTCGCTCCTGCTCGGCGCGCCGGTGCGCAGCGACGTCGCGATGACGGGCGAGATCTCGCTGCGCGGCCGCGTGCTGCCGGTGGGCGGCATCAAGGAGAAGCTCTTGGCGGCCCACCGCGCGGGCATCCGCCACGTGCTCATCCCCGCCAAGAACCGGCGGGATCTCGAGGACGTGCCGCAGGACGTGAAGGACCAGGTCCAGATCACGCTGATCTCCTCGATGGAGGAGGTCCTGCCCCTCGTGCTCGAGCCGCCGCGCCGCGCGTCGTCGCAGAGCGCGGCGCCGGACGAGCGCGAGGAGCAGGCCGGCGCCTGACCGGCCCGGCGTCGGTACCGGCCCGCATCGCTCCATCCATCGACGACGCCGTCCGCGGCCGGCTAGCCGTGGCACGCCCGTACGAACCCGCAGCGCAGCCGGCGGCACGTGTCGATCGGCGCCCCGTCGAACCGGCCCTCGCCCGTCGCCTCGGAGAGGCGCTCCGCGAGCCGGGCGAGCTCGAGCTCGAACCGCGCGTGCTCGTCGTCGGCGATCGCCCCGCCCGGGCCCGAGGCCGCGAGCCACGCGGGCTCCTCGGCCGCGCCGAGGAACAGCACACCCGCGCGGACCGGGCGGTCCGGGTGGCGCCGCCTCAGCGCGAGCGCGGCGGCGCGCAGGCGGAGCTCGTAGGGCGCGAGATCGGCCCGCGGCCGCGCGCGCTTGTACTCGATCACGTCGACGGAGTCGCCCGGGTGCAGCACCGCGCAGTCGATCGCGAGGGACAGCGCGAGCGCCGCGCCCCGCCGCTGCCCGGCCCTGGGGGCAGGGGGCTCCACGGCCAGCACGAGCGCCTCCTCGCGGACGAGCGTGGCCTCCTGGTCCCGCACCCGCTGCGCGTACGGACCCGAGAGGAAGCGGGCGATGCCCTCCGCGGCGCGCAGCGCGTCCGGGCTGCGCGGCGAGAGCCCCTCGAAGGCGAGCCGCGCGAGGACGTCCGCGGCGTCCGTCGGCTCCCCCCAGCGCGCGCGCGGCCAGCGCTGGAGCACCCGGTGGGCTGCGCGGCCGGGGGGGCGCGGGTCCGCGCCGTCCTCGAGCTCGACCCGCTCCTCGCCCGGCAGCTCGGGCGGGCCCTCGACGTCGAACAGCCCGAGCTGGCCCTCGCCGGCGGGCTCGCCGATGCCGAGGAGGTGCCGGAGGCGGAAGCGGCGCGCGCACCCCTGGAACGCGGCGAGCGACGCGGCCGCGATCCGCACGGTCTCTGCGCGCGCGGGCGAGGGCGACGGCGCGGCCCGGGGGACCGGCGCGGCGCGCTCGTACGCGTCGGTGCCAGGCGCGGGCGGCCTCGCCTCCGCGAGCAGCGCGCGGGCGTCGAGCGTGGCGCCGATCGTGGCCGCGAGCGGGACGTCGGCGGCCGTCGCCGCCGGCGCAGGCCGGGGCGCGGCGTCCGCGGCGCCGTCCGGCGCAGAGGGCGGCCCGGCGTCCGGCGCAGGCCGGGGCGCGGCGTCCGCGGCGCCGTCCGGCGCGGGGCGCGGCCCGGCGTCCGCGGCGCCCTTCAACGTGAGCCACGCCGAGCCGCTCCGCGGCCTGGCCGCGGTCCCGACGAGCACGAGCTCGCGGCGGGCGCGGGTGATCGCGACGTACGTGAGCCGCTGCCGCTCCGCGCGCTCCCGCGCCCGCACCTCGGCGCGCGCCGCCTGGAGCGCGGGCGTGCTGATGGGCAACGACGGCCCGAGCGCCGACGCCTCGGCGTCGTAAAGCGAGCCCGCGCGCGCCGGCCGGTCGCCGCGCCGCGCGTAGTGACGCACGAGCAGCGCGGCAGGGCGGTCGCCCGCGGCGGGGACGTAGCTCAGGCCGGGCTGCGCCGCGCGGGGCTCCGCGTTCAGATCCAGGAGCACCACGGCCGTGAAGTCGAGCCCCTTGCTGGCGTGGATTGTCGTGAGCCGCACGGCGTCGTCCTCGGGCGAGAAGACGGCGGCCTCGGGCTCGTCCGCGTCGTCGCGGATGCGGCGCTCGAGCCACCGGACGAAGCTCGCGAGCGAGCCCCCGCGCCGGCGGGCGATGGAGATGAGGCGATCGACGTTGCCGAGCCGGGCCTGGGCGCGGGGGAGCGCGGCGAGCACGCGGTCGAGGTCGAAGGCGGAGACCGCGGCGCGGATCGCCTCGCCGGGCGTGGCGCGGAGCGCGGCGCGGCGCACGCCCGAGAAGCGGGCGCGGAACGCCTCGAGCCGCTCGCGATCGGCCGCGGAGAGCCGCGCGAGCGCGGGGAGGGGGGGCGCGTCGCCGGGCTCGGCGCCGTCCGGCGCGCGGCCCCCGTGCGCGGCGGCGGCGCTCGGCCAGCGGCCGAGGAGCGGGACCGTGAGGCCCCGGCCCGGCGGCGCGAGGATCGCGAGCGCCGTGTCCGAGAGCGCCACCACCGGGCCGCGGAGCACGGCGGCGAGCGCCAGGCGGTCGCGCGGATCGAGCAGCAGGCGGAGGATCGCGGCCACGTCGCGGATCTCGGCCGCGTCGAAGAGCGCGCGGCCCGCGACGACGTACGGCACCTCGAGCCGGGCGAGGGCGAGCTCGACGAGCGGGAGCGTGCTCCGGCGCCGGGCGAGCACGGCGACGTCGCGGAAGCGCAGATCGCCGCCCGCGGGGCGCTCCCCCGCGTCGCCGCCCCCGTCGGCGCGCGCGCCGCGCACGCGCCGCGCGATGTAGGCGGCGGCGATCAGCGCCTCGCGCAGCGGTCCGCTCGCGTCCCGGACGAGGGCGTCGACCCCGTCGGGGGCGCCGCCGTCGTCGGCGATGAGCACGACCTCGGTCGGGCCCTGCGCGGCGCCGCCCCGCACCGGCGCGGCGACGAGGTGCTCCGCCGCGCTGTAGGCGATCTCGAACTCGCGCAGCGCAGGCCCCGCCGCAGCGGCGCCGTCGCGCTCGTCGCGCGCCTCGCCCGCGCCCCCCGCCGGCGCCGCGGGGGCGCGATCCTGGGCGAAGTCGCGCGCCGAGAACGCGTTGATGAACGCGAGCAGCTCGGGCGTCGACCGGCGGCTCTCGCGGAGCGCCACGAAGTCCGCGCTCGGATCCGGGGACCACAGCGAGGGCGCGAGCTCGAGCGCGCGGCCCGCGGCGGCGCCCGCGAGCTCCGCGCAGACGCGGCAGAAGATCGAGACGTCGGCCCCGCGGAAGCCGTAGATCGACTGCTTGCGATCGCCGACCAGAAACAGCCCGTGCCCCCACAGGCCGGCCGCCGCGGGGGCGACGCCCGGAGGGCGCGCGAGGGCGGCGTCGCCCCGCTCGCGCAGGAGGTAGACGAGATCGCGCTGCACCGCGCTCGTGTCCTGGAACTCGTCGACGAGCAGCACGTCCACGGACTCGCGCACCGAGGCGCCGATCGCCGGGTCGTCGCGCAGGCCGTCGCGCGCGGCGCGCAGGAGATCCCCGAAGCCGAGGCCGCCCTCGGTGCGGCGGATGACCGCGAGGCGCTCGCGGATCTCCTCCAGCAGATCGAGGACCCGCGCCTCGACGCCCGACAGCGCGGGCGCCTCGCGGAGGAAGGCGACGAGGTGCTGCGCCTTGTCCCGGAGGGTGTCGCCCGGCAGCGCCTCGCGGAAGGCGAGGAGCGCCTCGTCGGCCGGCGTGCACTTGCTCTTGTGCGGCTTGCGCTGCGTCAGGAGCTCGACGAGCGCCGCGCCCGCCTCGCGGGCGGGGAACGGCGCGCCGGGGCCCTCGCGGCCGAGCGCCGCGGCGAGGGCGGAGGCCGGCCCGCGGAACGCGGCGTTGCCGAGCGCCGCGCTGTCGGCCGCGAGCCGGTGGAGCTCCCGCGAGAGCGCGCGGGCCTCGGCGGCGTGATCCGAGAGGGCGAGCCTCCGCGGCGTGAGCCCGTCCTCGTCGAGCCGGTCGAGCAGCCGCGTGACCTCGCGCCGCGCCGCCTCCACGCCGCCCGTGGCAGCGACGAGCGCGCGCGCCGCCTCGGCGCGCTCGCCCCCCTCGGCGAGCGCGCGGCTCAGCGCCTCGTCGACCGCGAGATCGCTGAGCGCCTGCGCCTCCTCCTCGTCGAGGATCCGGGCGGAAGGCGAGAGCCCCATCGCGATCGCGTGCCGATCCACGATCTGCTTGGCCACGCCGTGGAGCGTGTCGATGCGCGCGGCGGGGAGGCGGGCGAGCGCGTCATCCGCGCGCCGCCTGAGCTCGGCGAGCGGCGGCGCCGCGCCGCCGCCCGGCCCGGGCGAGCCCGCGACGGCCCGCTGCCGCGCGCGCAGGATGTCGGCGAAGGGGATCTCCGCCTCGCCGTCCCAGCGGGCGATCTCCCGGAGCGAGCGCTCGATGCGGTGGGCGATCTCGCGCGCCGCGGCGCGCGAGAACGTCGTCGCGACGATGCGGTCGGGCGCCACGGGCGGCCCGGCGGTCGCGGCGTCGGGCTGGCCGAGCGACGTGAGGCCGAGCGCGAGCAGGACGTAGAGCGCCGTGAGGCGGTGGGTCTTGCCCGTGCCCGCGCTCGCGGCGACCACGACGTTGCGCCGGAAGGCGTAGATGAGCGCGTCGCCGTCGGCGAACGCGGCCGCGGCGGAGCTCACGCGATCTCCTCCGCGGCCTCGTCGGTCGGCACGACCGCGGGGCGCCGGCACACGTCGCGCGCGTCGCAGCGCGCGCACAGCGTCGGCTGCGCGGGCCGCGGCGCGGCGCGGCCCTGCCAGAGCGCGACGACCGCCGCCCGCGCCGCGCGCGCGGCCTCGGCCCAGCCCTCGGCGAGCGCGCGCTGGTCCTCGTCCGAGCGCGGCCACAGCTCGACGAGCCCGCGCTGGCGCACGCCGACGTAGACGGCGCGCACCTCCTCCGCGCCCAGCGCGCGCGCCGCGATGGCGCTGTAGAGCGGCAGCTGGAGCGCGCGCCGCCGCTCCCTGGCCTCGGGGAGCCTGCCGGTCTTGTAGTCGACGACCCGCACGACGCGCTGGTCGGTCGAGCGATCGATCCGGTCGATCTGGCCGTCGACCCACAGGCTCGGCGCGGGGTCCGCGCCCCCCTCGTCGTCCGAGGGGGGCAGCTCGAGCGGCCGCCACGGGCGCGGCTCGCCGGCGCCGAAGCGCCGCTCGGCCAGGAAGAAGCGGAGCTCCGGCGAGGTCGCGTCCTCCCCATCGAGGGTCCGGACCACGACCGCCATGACGTCCGCGATCGCCTTCTCGACCGCCTCGCGGCGGAGCGGGGCCATGGGCGCGGAGAGGCCGAGCGCCGCCTCGGCCGCCGCGCGCGCCGCGGCGAGCAGCTCGGCCGGATCGCGGTCCGGGCCGAGCTCGCGCAGCGCCTCGAACGACGCCTGCAGGGCGCGGTGGATCAGCGTGCCGCGCTCGCGCGCGTCGGCCGACTCGGCGAGGTCCTCGGCGCGGCGCACGTGCAGCACGCGGCGGGCGAACGCCGCGAAGGCGCAGCCCACGGCGCGCTCGATGTGGGTCACCGCGATCGGCCGGTCGGGGTGCGCCCCGCCGATCGCGGCCCGGAGCTGCGCCCCGAGCGCGGGGTCCTCGTCCAGGGCGACGCGCCCCGTGTGCGGATCGATCGGCGCGCGCGGGTCGAGGAAGAAGTCCGCGCGGGCGCGCTCGATCCGCGCCCGCTCCGCGATGTCCGGCGCCGGCCGCGCGCCGCCGGCGAGGGCGATGAGCTCCGCGTCGCGCGGCGCGAGCACCGCCGCGTCCGGGGCGACGCGCGAGGCGGGCTCCGTCCGCTGCCGGGCGCCGGCCGAGGCGGCGGCCGCGAAGACCGGGTGGGGCTCGTTCGGCTCGCTGTCGTCCCCGCGCGTGAAGCAGAGGGCGACGCTCCGGGCGCCGGCGAGCGCCCAGGCGAGCTCCGCGCGCCCGGCCGCCTGCCGCTCGCGCGCCGACGCCGGGCGGCTCGGCGCGGGCAGCCGGGCGCGCAGCGCCTCGACGAGCAGGCCCTCGTCCGCGCCCGGGCCGCCGCCGTAGGCGCGCGCGTCGAGCCCGGTCACCACCACGAGGTCGTGATCGAGCGCCGTGAAGCCGGCGGCCACGTCGACGCGCACGGCGCCGGCGCGGCCCGCGTCGCCGCGCGGCCCCGCGCCCTGCTCGGCCGCGGCGCGCTCGAGCTCCGCGAGGACCTCCGCCACGGTGGCGGGGCGCTCCTCGCAGCCGAGGTCGCGGGCCGCCCGCGCGAGCGCCTCGGCCTGCTCGCGGACCGCGCGCGCCGCCCGCGCGCCCTGGCCCATCGCCTCGAGGGCGATCGCGCCGGCGCCCCGCCGCTCGCCGCGCAGCGCGGCGCGGAGCTCCTCGACCCCGGGCTCCCCGAAGCCCAGCTTGTCGAGCAGCGACAGGAAGCGCCGCACGATCTCGGGCCGCGTCGTCGCCTCGCCGATCCAGCGCGCGCTGGCGAGCAGCCGCTCGAGCGCGTGCGGCATCCAGGCCTCGTCGTCGTCGCGGTGCGCGTCGCCCGCGCGGGCGGGCGCCTCCATGCCGAGGTCGAGCTCGGCCTCGGGCGGCGCCTCCCGCCCGACCGCCCGCGGCGGGCCCGCGCGGCGGGCGGCGACGACGGTGAGGAGGGCGTCGATGAGCAGGCGGCCCGTGCGATCCACCTCGACCGGGACGTCGCGCAGCCGGTGGGCGAGGTCGACGGCGCGCCGCTCCGCGTCGGCGGCGGAGGCGCGGTCCATCCAGGCGCCGGCGTGGACCCCGGGCGCGCGCAGGATCTCGATCGCCTGCTCGCGGCGCACCGGGCCCACGGCGAGGCGGAGGATCGCGAGCGCGACGCGCCCGTCGGGGCAGCCCGCGGCGGAGCGGCCGCGCGGCTCCGAGAAGCGGACGCCCGCGTCGGCCAGCGCGGCCCGGAGCGGCTCGAGCGCGGCGTCGTCGAGCGCGGGGACGACGACGGCGATCCGCTCGGGGGGGGTGCCGCGGCCTAGCGCCGCGGCGACCTCGGCCGCGGCGGCGCGCGCCTCGCCCTCCGGGGTCCTCGCGCTGATCGCGGCGAGCGGCTCCGCGTCGCCGCCGGGGATCCAGGCGATCTCCGGCGCGTCCTCGAGCGACGCCCAGCGGCGTTCCAGGAGGTCGGCGAGCGGCGCCGCGTCGTCACCCGCGAGGGCGGGCAGCTCGACCGTCACGCCGCGGCCGCCCGCGGCGCGGACCGCGGCGTGGAGCGCCTCGACCCAGGCGAGATCGTCGGGCTCCCAGGCGACCGCGCCGCGGATCGCGACCTCGCGCGGCAGCGGCAGCGCGCCGGACGGGCCGGCGGCGCGGAGCGCCCGCGCGAGCAGGGAGCCCGCGCAGCGCGGGTCCACGAGGCGCGCCGCCCGCAGCGCGGCGTCCGCCCGCTCGAGGACGTCGGCGAGCGCGCTCGCGGAGGAGGCGCCGAGCGCCCGCAGGTCCGCCGGGGTGGTGCCGGCGTGGCGCAGGCTCCCGACGGCGCGGTCGAAGGCGTGCGCGAGCGCGACGCGCGCGGCCGGCTCGGCCGGCTGCCGCAGCCGGCCCGGCGGCAGCGCGTCGAGCGCGAGCCGCGTGGCGAGGCGGGTGGCCTGCGGGCTCGCGATGGCGACATCCGGCGCCAGCACCGCGAGCGCCTCGGAGACGAAGCTCCACCGTGAACGGATTTCCTGGCCTGCGGCGCGCGCATCACGTGCCGCGGCGAGCTCGCGCTCGACGTGCCGTTCGGTCGGGACGATGAGGAGCGAAGTCCTGGTCACCACCGCGAGACGGCCGGGGGCCGCTCCTGGGCAGCGCGCGCCGGTGCGCCTGAGTGCTCATCCGGCAAGGGAAACCTCACCGGGGACGCTTTACTTCATGCATCCGTCCCCTCGCAACCTCCGCCGGGCACATGGCATGTTGATTAAGCCCCCGCGGAATGTGGGAATTCCTGTGGGAAGATCGGAAAGCGTGTTGAAAACCTGGCTGAGGAGGAGGGCCGTCCGGGCCGCGAGCCTCTCCAGGACCGCGTGATTGCACGCGAGGCGGCGAGTCGACGCACGCCCAGGGCGAACCGTGGTTCTCAACAGCCTCAGCGGTGCTGTGCGGCAGTGCGCCGGCGATGGAGCTTTGCGGCGGGGATCGTGGTCGGGCTCTGCGGCGAGCCTTGGAGGGGGAAACGCGCAGCGATGGTTCGGGAGGCGCCTGAGCGCCTGGAGCGAAGCGGTTGCCTATCGGGAGGCGCCCGAGCGCCTGGAGCGAAGCGGCTACCGGCTCGCCATGTCCTCGTGCCGGCGGACGCGGTCGTCGCTGGTCGGCTTACCCGCCGGTGTTTCGGCCGCCGCCGTCGGGCGCTGCTCGCTGCCCGGTGCGGCCGGGGCGGAGCGGCCCGGGGCCGTGGCGGGCGCGGGGGCGCTCTCGGCGGGGCGCGCTGATCCGCTGGAGGCGGCGGAGGCCGAGGGGGTCGAGCGCGCGCGCGCAGGCGCCGCGGCCTGCGCGCGATCGCGCACCGCGGTCACGGCCTTCTCGGCCGCCCTGACGAGCTGCGCGGTGACGGCCGAGGGGGGGAAGGGGAGCTTCGGGTCGACGAGGAGCTCGAGCTTCAGGATGGTGTGGTGTTCATCGACGGCGCGGAGCCGCCAGCGGGCGCGGAAGTCGGCGACGTTGCCGCGCTTGAAGCGGCCGGAGATCACCTCGTCGGCGCCGTCCCGGGTGGGCGGCGACATGTCGGCGACGGTCCAGATGCGCGCGGCGCCGTGCAGGATCGGCACCTGGAGATAGACCTCGCTCCTGCCCTTGCGCTTCGCGAGCACGCGGCTCTGGTCAAAGGGGCGGAGGAACGACTTGTAGCTGCCGTACGCGGTGACGATCTTCCGGACGGCCGGGAGGGGGGCTTTCACGAGGATCGCCGCGCCGCCGGTGTCGATCGCGGAGGCCGGGCCCGTGGTCTTCAGCGTGTAGCGGAGCGCTTTCCCGAGCGCCGCGAGCTTCTCCGACTCGGCATCGGCGGCGCGGGCCGGGCGCGGCGAGAGCGACAGGGCCAGGACGGCGAGCGAGAAGGCGATCAGGGACAGGGTCCACGGCTTTTTCATGGGCTCTCCTGCGCGAGCGGCGTCCGTCGATGGGGGCCACGGCGCGCGCGTGCGCCTCGGGCATCAAGGACGCGACCTCCCACCATGGTACTCGCTGCGCGCGGGGCCGCACGCCTGCACATTACAGAAATCGTGCGCTGGTCGGCGGAGGTCGGAATTCAGCGCTCGACGTCGGAGCGCTTCGCGGCTGCCCCGCGCTGCGCGGCAGCGCCGCCGTCCTCGGCGGCCCTGGCGCTCTGCCCGCCGGCATCGGCGTCGGGCTCGGGGGGCGCCGTGGGCGGGCGCACGGAGCGCTCCCCGGGCTCCTCGTCGAGAGGGGCCATCTTGCACGAGCCGTCGAACTGCACGCCGCGATCGATGAAGATGGCGGGCGCGTGCAGGGCGCCGGTCACCTTCGAGGGGGCGTAGAGCTCGATGGCATCGCGGGCGCGGATGCTCGCCTGGACCTCGCCGCCGGTGACGATGCACGTCACGACGTGGATCTCTCCGATCACGAGCGCGCCCTCGCCGATGACGAGCACGTCTTCGCCGCGGATCTCGCCGCGGAAGCTGCCGTCGATGCGCACCCTGCCCTCGAAGAAGAGCTTGCCCTCGAAATGCGTGCCGCGGCCCAGGAGGGCGTTGATCTCGGTGGGACGCTGGCCGCCCGCGTCCTCGCCGCGGGGGCTACCGGGGGATCGCGCCGAGAGGGGCGAGTCCTTGTCGCCCGGGAAGGGGGTCGGCTCCATGGCCCGATGGCTTACTTCAGCCATCGTCACATTCGCAACGGGGGCGCGCGTCAGCCGGGTAACGCGTCACGCCGGTATGGGTGAAATTTATCAATGTTTTCGATTGCTTGTGCGTGATCCGGCGCGGGGTACGTTTTCTGCAGAGGCAGAGGAGGCGGGCCGAGCAGCTTTCCCGGTGCGGCGATGTGCCGGGCGACACGCGAAGCGCGGGCGGGCCCTGGGCCGAGCGCGCGGTGGGCGGTGAGGGTCCGAGGCGATCAGGAGAGGGAGTGGAGATGAGGTTTCGATCGTTGCTTGTGGCTGCCGGTGTTCTGGGCATCGTCTCGGTGGCGTCCGCGCAGGCGCCGTCCGAGCCGCCGAAGGCTCCGCCCGCCGAGCCGGCTCCGCCAGCCGAGCAAGCGCCGCCCGCTCCTGCGCCCCCGGCTCCGGGCGCACCTGCCGCGCCGGGGGCTCCTGCTGCGCCCGCCGCCGCGCCGGGGGCTCCCGGTGCGCCCGCTGCGTCGGGGGCTCCCGGTGCGCCCGCTGCGTCGGGGGCTCCTGCTGCGCCCGCTGCGTCGGGGGCTCCCGGTGCGCCCGCCGCCCCGGGCGCGCCTGCTGCTGCGCCCGCCGCTGCGCCGGGGGCTCCTGCTGCGCCCGCTGCCCCGGACGCGCCGTCTGCACCTGCCGCCCCCGCCGGAACCGCGGGCGCGCCCCCTGTTCAGCCCGCGCCGTCCGCCACGGGGGCGCTGGCGTCGAGCGCTGGCGCCGCCGCCTCGCCTGCGGCCAAGCTGAGCCCGGCGACCGGCGCCGACACGCTGCTCGAGGAGGACGAAGCGACGGACCTGCGCTGGCGCGGCTCGACGTTCACCTGGAACCAGGGCGGCACCACGACCCTCTTCGGCGTCGGCCGCGACAACATCGGCGGCGAGGACGAGTTCTACGGCTGGGACTTCACCCTGCGGCCGAACTACTACCTGCTCGACCTCCCCAAGGACAAGGTGACGGTGAACGCCGAGATCGGCTGGGTCACCGAGCTCACGAACAGCAACACCACGGCCTATTACCGCGAGCCGCAGCTCAAGGACACGGGGCTCGGCGTCCGGTACCGCCGCGAGCTCTGGCGAGGCGGCGGCGTGACCAGGGACGAGTACAAGACCGAGGCGGCCGTGGGGCTGCGCGTGCTCCTCCCGACGTCGCCGACGAGCTGGAACTCCGGGAAATACTTCGCCCTCTCGCTTGGGCCGCAGATCATCCAGAAGATCAAGCTGCTCGGCTCCAAGGCCGACGGGCTCGGCCACGTGACGGCGACGCTCGGCGTGACCTACGCCCACCTGTTCGCGGAGTCGTATGTGCCCGTGAACGACGACATCAAGCGCATGCGGGTGCTCGCGAGCAGCCAGTCGACGCGCACCGAGTCGGTGTTCGACGACCAGCTGCGCGGGGCATCCCACGACATGGATCGGCTGACCACGCGCCTCGTGCTCGATCTGCCGCTCTACAAGGATCTCTCCCTGGGGATGGGGTTCGCGATGATCAGCCGGTTCAAGCACGAGTTCGAGGACGAGTGCGTCGCGCTCGCGACCGGTTGCTCCGAGGTCCGCTCTCCTCCCAATCCGGCGACGTACTTCGTGGATACGGAGTTCGATGTCCACGTGAGCCACCCGGTCTACGGGGTGGTCGACGTCGCGCTCGGGTACAGCAACCTGAGCCCTCAGCTCGGCGAGGATGGCCAGCGCAGGACCATGGTCTACAGCCCTGGCGCCCAGTTCTATCTCGACATCACCGCCAACCTCGACGCCATCTATGCGAAGGTCACCGGCCGCGGCGAGAAGAAGGACAAGCCCGAGATGGCGCGCGCTGGGGGCCAGCGACACCTCTAGAGCGACGCCTGTACCGGAGGGGGGGAGCCCGCTCGTGGAGCCGGCGCGCCCTCACGCGCGCCCGCGGCTCTCGCCGGTGGCCAGCCCGCCGGCGATGAGGTGCGCCGCGCGCAGCGGCTCGGGCAGGCGGCCGTGCACCGACAGCCGCGAGATCAGCGCGCCCGCATCTTCCAGCGAGATGCCGGCGCGCTGCACGTACACGCCGGCGACGGGCTCCATCGGGCCGGCGCGCTCGATGAGCGCCCACTTGCGGCGTCCTCCCCGGACGCGCGAGAGCAGCGCGTCGCGGATCGCCGGAAGGTCGGGGAGGCGCCGCGCCACGACCACGACCGGGAGGGCGAGGGCGTCGTGCAGCGCCGCGATGTCGACCACGTTGAACCCCGCCACCGCGATGCCCTGGAGCAGGACCACCTGCGCCTGGGCGTAGAAGCGGCAGCCGGAGATCATCGCGGCGATGGCCGCCGTGGCGTTGCGCCCGTCGCGACGGACACGGGTGGAGAGCACGCCCTCGAGGCGCAGGCCCGCGAAGACCGCCCCGACGACGGGCACGTCGCCGCGGTGCTCGCGGGCGAACGGCGCGTCGTCGACGCCGATGACGTGGGAGAAGCGGGCGGGGCGCGATGGCACGCGGCGAGCTTAACGCGCTGCCGTCTTCTCCAGGCCAGGCGGTCGTGCTGTACTGCCATGGTGCGACCTCCCCGGCAGATCCCTCTGGTCCTCTCGCTGGCGCTCGCCCTCACCCCGTCGCTCGCCCCGGCGCAGAGCTCGTCCGGCGCCGCCCCGAAGCCCGCGCCGGCGCCCGCGAACGCCGCCCCGCGCGCGCCGGCGGCGACGGGCGCGCCCCGCGCCGGCGACGCCGGCCAGCTCCAGGCGCCCTCGCAGCGGCCCGCCCCCGCGCGCAAGCCGGCGCGCAAGCCGAAGCAGAAAGACGCGCCGCCGGACACCGGGCGGCCGCTCGCCACCTTCCCCGGCTTCCGCGTGCTCCCGACCGGGGGCTCGCGCGTGTTCGTGCAGATCCACGGCGGCAAGGTGGACGTGTCCGAGTCGAAGGCCGAAGGGCGGCTCGTCTATCGCATGAAGGGGACAGGGGCGATCCAGACCAACCGCTTCCCGCTCGTCACCGCGTTCTTCCCGACCCCGGTGACCCGGGTGCAGCTCGTCGCCCAGGGCGACGATCTCGACATGGTGATCGACCTGCGCGCGCCGTCCGCCGCGACGTACCAGGTCATCGAGACCGAGCAGGGGAGCGTGCTCCAGGTCGACTTCCCCCCGGCCGTCCCCGAGCAGCGCGCCGCGCCGCAGGCTGCGGGGCAGCCAGAGCGCGCGGTCCCCCGCGCGCTCTCGCAGCCGCCCGAGGACGACGGCGGGGCCGCGGCCGAGCTCTAGGTCCCGCGCCTCCCACGCCGCCGCGCCGCGCTCACCCCGAGGTCGCGATCGCCTCGCGCTGCGCCCCCTCGCCGCGCGGGCCGGAGGTCACGGCCGAGGCCGGCTCGCCCAGCGCCGCCGCGGCGAGCGTCACGAGCGCCATCCACAGGAGATCGGCGAGCAGGAGGTGGACGAGCTGCAGCCACACCGGCGCGAGCAAGAGCAGGTTGACGACCCCCGCGCCCATCTGCAGGAGCACGAGCCCCGCGGTCGCCGTCGAGAGCCGCTCGACCAGGGGGGAGCGGCGCCGGGCGGCGATGGCCCCGCGCGCGAAGAGCAGGTAGACGCTCACGATCGTCGCGGCGATCGGGTGCAGCACGCGCAGCTGGACCAGGAAGTGCGCGGTGGGCGCGAAGTCCTGGGCGATGCCCTCGCGGAGCGAGCCCGCCGCGAAGAGCGTGTCGCCGAGCGCCGCGATGGCGCCGGTGACGCCCACCACGAGGACCCCGAGGAGCGCGGCGCCGACCAGCGCGCCCGCCGCGCCCTGGCCGCGCAGGCGCACGCGCCGGCCCCCGAGCCCGAAGTAGAGCGTGCAGGTCATGGCGCCCACGAGCAGGAACGTGTTGATGAGGTGCACGGCCATCCAGAGCGCGCGGGCCGCCGACGCGTCGTGGGCGACATACTCGAGCAGGACGATCCCGGCGCCGACCGCCGCCTCGGTGATCATGAGCACCATCGAGGCGGCCGCGCCGCCCCGCGCCGGATGACCCGCCGGGAAGGCGCGGAGCGCCCAGACGAGCTGCAGGCCGACGAGCAGGAACGCGATGCCCGAGGTGATCCGGTGCGTGTACTCGATGAAGGTGGCCACGCTCGGGGCGCGGGGGATGACGTCGCCGTTGCATGTCGGCCAGTGGCTGCCGCAGCCGGCCCCCGAGCCGGTCGCGCGCACGAACGCGCCCCACAGGATCACGCCCAGCGTGAACGTCAGCGCGAAGGCCGAGAGCTTCCAGAACCGCGCCTGGGTCATGAGGGCTCCTTACCGCGAAACCCGCGCGACGGCAGCCTGCGCGCGGCCGGCAACGCGCGCGCGACCTGCGGGGGCGCGCGGCGGGGCGCGCGGCCGGTCCGCGGGGGCGGGCCGCGTCGCCGCGCGATCCCCCGCGTCGCCGCGCGATCCCGTTGCGCCCGGCCCCGCCCGAAGGGAGGATGGGCCCGTGCCGATCAACGAGGACAATCGAGGCGCTCTGCCCGCTGTGCCGGTCGAGCTCGTGAGCGCCCGTCCGGCCAGGATCGTGGTCGCGGACGACGACCGGATCGCGCGCCAGATGCTGGTGAGCATGCTCCAGAAGGCCGGCTTCGTGGTCGACGCGGTGGACGACGGCCAGGAGGCGATCGAGCTCATCGGGCGCGGCGGCGTCGACCTCGCGCTGCTCGACATCGTGATGCCCCGGCTCTCGGGCCTCGAAGCGTGCAGGCTCCTCAAGAGCATGACCTCCGAGGCGTTCCTCCCCGTGGTGCTGGTCACGGCGAAGACCGACACGGCGAGCCGCGTCGAGGGGCTCAAGATCGGCGCCGACGACTACGTCTGCAAGCCGTTCGAGGAGGAGGAGCTCCTCGCGCGCGTCGGGGCGATGCTGCGGATCAAGCGGCTGCACGACCACGTGGCGGCGCAGCGCGCGTACCTGGAGCAGCTCTCGATCCACGACGAGATGACGGGGCTCTACAACTACCGCTACCTCTTCACGCGGCTGAACGAGGAGTTCAAGCGCGCCGAGCGGTACCACGAGCCGTTCGCCTGCGTGCTCGTCGACATCGACCGGCTGAAGGCGCTGAACGACGTCGGGGGGCGCGCGCTCGGCGACGCCGTGATCCGGCGCGTGTCCGAGGGGATCCGCCGCTCGGTCCGCGAGGTGGACGTGGTGGCGCGCTACGGCGGCGAGGAGTTCCTCGTGGTCCTGCCGAGCACGCACTTCGCCGGCTCGCTGACGGTCGCCGAGCGGATCTGGCGCGAGGCCGCCGGCAACCCGGTCGAGTACG
Source organism: Sorangium sp. So ce1036 (assembly GCF_051369805.1). NCBI lineage: Bacteria > Pseudomonadati > Myxococcota > Polyangiales > Polyangiaceae > Sorangium > Sorangium sp. So ce1036. Next base: position 6,406,260 of record NZ_JBBMOX010000001.1, on the reverse strand, counting down.
GCGGCTCCGCGCGGCCGTTCTCGGTGTCGATCGGCGTGGCGCTCTACCCCTCGCGCGACGTGCGCACGAAGGACGCGCTGATCCGCGCCGCCGAGAGCGCGCTCCACCAGGCGAAGCGCGAGGGCGGCAACCGGATCTGCGTCTTCCAGCAGCACGGCCAGATCTACACCCCCGCCGGGAGCGCCGAGCCGGGCGCCCCGCTGCTCTCCGGCAAGCGCCGGCGGCCGAGCGACCCCACGTTCGTCGCGGCCCCGGAGGAGCCGAGGGAGCCGCCGTCGCGGCGGAGCGGAGAGTTCCAGCCCTTCCCGCTGCGCAAGCCGCTCTAGGCGCGCGCGTCGCACCGCCCCGTGAACGCCGCCGCTCGCGCCCGCATCCTCATCGTCGACGACGAGCCCTCGCAGCGTCGCGGCCTGGCGCGCGCCCTCGTGCGCGACTTCGAGGTCCTCACCGCGGAGGACGGCCCCGCGGCGCTCGGGCTGCTCGCGACCACCCACGTCGACGCGGTGCTGCTCGATCTCGCCATGCCGCGCATGAGCGGCGCCGAGGTGCTCGACCGGATCCGGTCGGCGCACCCCGACCTCGAGGTCGTGGTGATGGCCGGCCACGGCGAGCTCGACGCCGCGATCGCGGCCGTGCGCGCCGGCGCGTTCGCGTTCGTGACGCGGCCCCTCGATCCGGAGGCGGCGGCGGCGATCGCGCTGGAGCGCGCCGTCGAGCGCCGGCGGCTGCTCGCCCGCGCGAGGGCCCTCGAGGAGCGGGTCAGCCTGCACGAGCAGCTCGGCGAGGTCATCGCCAGCTCCGCGGCGATGCAGGAGGCCTACCGCAAGGCGATCGGCGTCTCGGCCCTGGACGCGCCCGTCCTGCTCTCGGGCGAGCCCGGGACGGGCAAGGAGCTCCTTGCGCGCGCCGTCCACCGGCGAGGGCCGCGCGCCGAGCGGCCGTTCGTCGCCGTCGATTGCAGCGCGCTCCCGGAGGCGCGCGTCGAGGACGAGCTCTTCGGCCAGGATCGCGAGGCGCCCCCGGACGGGCGCGCCGGCGCGGGCCTGATCGAGGCGGCGGACCAGGGCACGCTGTTCCTCGAGGAGGTCTCGGCGCTGCCGCTCGCGGCCCAGGCGAGGCTGCTCCGGGTCCTCACGCACGGCGAGATCGCGAGGGCAGGGGGCGGCGAGCCGCGGCGCAGCGACGCGCGCGTCATCGCGTCGACCAGCGTCGACCTCCGGGAGCGCGTCGCCTCCGGCCGCTTCCGGGAGGATCTCTACTACCGGCTCGGCGTCATCCTCATCGAGCTGCCGCCGCTGCGGCGGCGCAGGGAGGACATCGCGCTGCTCGCGAGCCATTTCCTGCGCCGGTGCGCGCTCCGGCACGGGCGCGACGTCACGCGGATCGGCCCCGAGGCGGCGCGCCTCCTGCGCGAGCACGCCTGGCCGGGCAACGCGCGCGAGCTCGCGAGCGCGATCGAGCACGCGGTCATCTCGGCGCGGGGCGAGGCGATCCTGCCCGCGGATCTGCCGTCGTCCGTGTCGGGGCGCCCCGAGCCGGAGCGGCGCCCTCCCAGGGACGCGGTCGTGCTGCCCGCGGAGATCTGCGAGCTCCCGTACGCGGCGGCCAAGGAGCGCGCCGTGGATGCGTTCGAGCAGATCTACCTCGGACGCGTGCTGCAGCGGGCGGGCAACAACCTCAGCGAGGCGGCGCGGCGGGCGGGCATGGATCGATCGAATTTCCGGAGGCTCAAGAAAAAGGTCGAATCGAGGGGGAACGAGGGGCAGGACGGGTCGGGGTCGGGGGGAGAGGACGCGGCCTGATGCGCGCCGCGCGCCGCGCAAGCGCGCCGCCGGCTCGTGCTACGTTGCGCCGAAAATGGCCCGACGCGCTGCACGTGGTGCCCTGATCGCCGCCGCTGTCTCCCTCGCGGTCCGGCTCGCCCCCTCTCCCGCCGCCGCCGACGAGACCGGCGGCGCCCCGCCGCGCCGCGCGGCGGCGGTCCTCGATCTCCCCCGCATCCTCGCGCTCGCCGACCGGAACCACCCGCACATCGCCGCTGCCCGCGCGAAGCTGAGCCAGGTCCGCGCGCAGCTCGACGAGGCCCGCTACGCGCCGTTCTCGCAGTTCAAGCTGACGGGCGGCGTCGCGCTCGCGCCGACGGTCCGCGGCAACAACGTCTTCAGCCCGAACACCGACGTCTCGCTCACCTCGAGCCTGGGCGTCGCGTGGCGCGCGAACATCGACGGCGTGGTGCCCCTCTGGACGTTCGGCAAGATCACGAACCTCTGGAGCGCCGCCGAGGCGAACGTGCGGGTGAACCAGGCGAACGTCGAGAAGGAGCGGGACGCGGTGCGGCTCGACGTCCGCAAGGCCTACTTCGGCCTCCAGCTCGCGCGCGACTCGCGCAGCCTGCTCGTGGACGTGCGGGGCGAGCTGGACAGGGCGCTCCGGCGCCTGGAGGAGCAGGTCGAGGACGACGAGGGCGACCCGATCGAGCTCCTCAAGCTCCAGACGTTCGCGGCCGAGCTCGAGGCGCGCGGGGCGGAGGTCGAGAAGTTCATCTCGGTCGCGCTGGCGGGGCTCAGGTTCTACACGGGCGTCGCGGATCTCGACATCCCCGACGCCCCCATCCGCCCGCCGGCGCACCGGCTCGGGCACATCACCCGGTACCTGACGGCGGCGCGCCTGTACCGGCCGGAGCTCGCGCAGGCGCGCGCCGGCCTCGACGCGCGGTCCGCGCAGGTGCGGCTCGCGCGCGCCCAGCTGTTCCCCGACATCGGCCTCGGCCTGCAGGTCGGGGTGAGCGCCGCGCCCGAGGTCGCGGATCAGCTCAACCCGTTCACCAGCGATCCGGGCAACTACTTCCGCTACGGCGCCGCGCTCGTGCTGCAGTGGAAGCTCGATCTGCTCCCGCAGTCGGCGCGCATCCGCTTCGCCGAGGCGCAGCTCGAGGAGATGGCCGCGACGCAGCGCTTCGCCATGGGCGGGGTCGCGACCGAGGTCGAGACCGCCTACGCCGAGGTCGTGGAGGCGCAGAAGCGCCTCGACGCCTACACCAAGGCGGCGAAGTACGGCAAGCGGTGGCTCGTGATGGTGCAGCAGGGGATCGACGTCGGGACGATGGCGGAGAAGGACCTGATCGACCCAGCCAAGGCGTACGCCATGAACCGCTTCAACCAGCTGAACGCGACGATGGAGCTCGACATGGCGATGTCGCGCCTCGCGAAGGCGACCGGCTGGGACGCGATCGCGCCGGACGGCATGTAGTCGCCGTCGCCCATGATCGTCCCCACCTCGGCGCCGCGGGCCCCGGAGGGGGCTCGTCGCGCGGTCGACGCGGGCCAGCATCCCGGCAGGGTCTCGGACGCTCGGCGCGCGCGCTGGCCCGAGGGCGCGCGGCGAGCGCGAGCGAGGGGGCCGCCTCGCCCGCATCCCGGGGGGATCGCGCCGCGTCGCCTTGAACGCGCCCGGGCTTGGCATTACGGTGGCGCGCCAGCATGGGAGCCGATGACGGGCAGGCGCTGCGCAGAGCGGCTTTGGCGGCGGACGGTGGGGCGGCGCGGCCCGGCGCGCGCGGCGCCTCCGGGGCGTCCACGGTCGTGTTCTCGGTCCTGCTCGCGGCGACCGCCGTCGCCATCCTCGGCACGCTCCACTTCGTCGCCTACGTCGTGCCGACGGAGGCCTCGATGGGGATCGTGCAGAAGATCTTCTACTTCCACGCCCCCGCCGGGTACGCGATGTACCTGGGCGCGGCCGCCTGCTTCGTCGGCTCCGCCGGCTACCTCGCGCGCGGCACCCAGTGGTGGGACTCGCTGGCGAAGTCCGGCGCGCAGGTCGCCGTGGCGATGGGGCTCATCGTCCTCATCACCGGTCCGCTCTGGGCCGCCAAGGCCTGGGGCGTGTACTGGACGTGGGACCCGCGGCTGACCACCTCGCTGCTCAGCGTCCTCGTCTACATCGCTTACGTCGTGCTCCGGGCCTTCACCGGCGACAGCCACGCCGAGCGCAAGTTCGCCGCGGCCCTCGGCGTCCTCGGCGCGGCCAACCTGCCGATCATCCATTATTCGGTGCGGATGTGGGGGGGGAACCACCCGACGGTCATCACGCGCGGCGGCGGCGGCCTCGGGCACCCTGACATGAAGCTGGCGCTCGGCCTCGGCTTCCTCTCGTTCACCTTGCTCGCCGTCGTGCTCCTGTGGTCGCGCCTCCGCGTCGATCTCGCCTCCGCGCGGCTCGCGGAGGTCGAGCAAGAGGCCATCGAAGCCGGGATCGGAGAGGACTGAGAACGTGAATTCCCATCAATCCCTGTTCGCTCACGCGGCCATGCAGCAGCCGACGGGCACCCTGTCCGACGACCGGGCGCAGGCCTTCCGCCCCGTGGAGGGCGGGAACGAGCTCCAGAGCGGAGAGAAGCTGCTCGTCGAGGCGTACGCGGCCATCTGGATCATCATCTTCGCGATGATCTTCCTCTCGTGGCGCCGGCAGAAGCAGATCGACCAGCGCATCGACGCGCTCGAGGCCGCCGTGCAGAAGGCCCGGGCCGGCGCGGGCCAGGGGACGAGCTGATGCCCAACCTCGGGGAGATGACCCCGCAGCACGCGCTCTACATCCCCGTGGTGCTGATGCTGGGGCTGATCGTCGGCTACATCCTGGGCAGCCGCGCCGTGCGCGCCGAGCTGGAACGACGTAAGCGCAGAATGAAGGAGTGACGGGGCGCGAGCCCCCGACCCGCGTTGCCGGCGGGCGCGGCGAGCGCCGTGCCCCGCCCTCATTGCAGGAGGTCCAAGGTGGTCGATTTCTCTGTGAGCGAAGAGCACAAGGCTCTCATCGATACGGCGCGCCGCTTCACGAAGGAGCGCATCATCCCGATCGCGGCCGAGTGCGATCAGAAATCGTACTTCCCGATGGATCTCTTCAAGGAGGCCTGGGAGCTCGGCCTCGTCAACCCGACCTGCCCGGCCGAGTACGGCGGCCCGGGGATGGGCGAGCTCGAGAACGCCATCCTCGCCGAGGAGCTCGCGTACGGCTGCACCGGTATCCAGACGAGCTTCCTCGCGAACGGGCTCGCGCTCACGCCCGTCAAGCTCGCCGGCAACGAGGAGCAGAAGAAGAAGTACCTCGGCATGCTCACGGCCGAGCCGATCATGGCGAGCTACTGCACGAGCGAGCCGGACGCGGGCAGCGACGTCGCCGGGCTCAAGACCCGCTTCGCGAAGCACGGGGACGACTACGTGCTGAACGGGCAGAAGTGCTGGATCACGAACGCGAGCTACGCGCGCTTCTACGTGATCTTCGCGACCTCGAACCCGGATCTCCGGCACAAGGGGATCGCGGCGTTCATCGTCGACCGCGACACCCCCGGCGTCCGCGTCGGCAAGAAGGAGGACAAGCTCGGCCAGCGGGCGAGCGATACGGCCCAGGTGTTCCTCGAGGACGTGAAGGTGTCGAAGCAGAACCTGCTCGCGCCGGAGGGGCACGGCTTCAAGCTCGCGATGGAGACCTTCAACCAGACCCGCCCCGACATCGGCGCGGCGGCGACGGGCCTGATGCGCCGCTGCCTCGACGAGTGCGTCGCTTACGCCAAGGAGCGCAAGGCGTTCGGCCAGCCGATCGGCAACCACCAGCTCGTCCAGTGGATGCTGGCGGAGATGGCGATCCGCGCCGAGGGGACGCGCCTCCTGTACCAGAAGGCCGCGTGGAACCTCGATCACGGCGTGCGCGACCCGATCGTCTCGAGCTTCGCGAAGGCCTACGGCGCCGACAGCGCGATGCAGACCGCGGTCGATGCCGTCCAGGTGTTCGGCGGCAACGGTTACGTGAAGGAGTACCCCGTCGAGAAGCTGATGCGCGACGCCAAGGTCCTCCAGATCTACGAGGGGACGAGCCAGATCCAGCGCATCGTCATCGCCCGCCAGCTGCTGTCCGACTAGAGCGGCGGTCGCCCGCTTCGGATACGGGCCCACCTCGGCGTTTTCGGTGCTCGGCGTACGTGAGTACGCCTGCGCGCCGAAAACGCCGATCTGGGCCCGTCTCCTGTGCGGGCGACCGCCGCTCTGCGGCGCCTGGATTCAGCCTGGATTCAGCCTGGATTCAGGTCTGGGGGTGCCAGATCAGCGTCAGCTCGGGGCCCAGCGTGAGGGCCAGGCCCTCGGCGGGCACCATCACCCGGCGGACCTTCTGGCCAGCGTACCTCGTCCCGTTCGTCGAGCAGAGATCGAGCGCCATGATCTCGGTGCCGTCGCGCAGCAGCAAGAGGTGCGTCCGCGAGATGTGCGTGCTCAGGACGGCCCGCAGCCCGCGATCCAGGCAGTTGTCGGCGCGGCCCAGGAGCACGCCGTCGTCGAGCGCCTTCTCGGGCAGCTCCACCGCGGCGCTGCGCTCGCTCGACTGGAGCGTGAGCCGCACGTACCCCGTCTTCGCCCGCGGCGCCCCCATCTCCTCGATGTGCGAGACGGGCCGCACCGACGTGATGTGCGAGATCTCTCCGCGGGTGAAGCGGTGGCTGGTCGTGATGCCCTCGGTGAGCGCCGGCGGCGCGGCGCCCTCGAGCGCGGGCCGCTCCGAGACGCTCTCGAGGCTGCGCGGCGGCTCGCTCATCCCGCACGAGCTCACCTGCAACACCCTCGACGAGGAGCGCGAGCCGACGGGGAGCCCGCCGACCACGTGCTTGCCGATGCGCACGAGCAGAGGGCCGCTGACCACGATCGACCGCCGCGGCACGTCGTCGTCCACGAAGAACGGGATCGAGGTCTGCAGATCCATGAGGCGCAGGCCGAAGCCGCCGTCGCCGAGGTTGCAGCAGGTGGCGACGAGGTGGCGGACGCACACGTCGTCGCCCGGCGCGAATTTCACGTCGCAGCGCGGGTGCGAGCCGAAGACGGCGTACGCGCCGCTGTTCGCGGGCAGGTCCAGCCACGCGACGTCGCCGCCCGACACGCGGAACAGGCGATACCCCTCGGTCATCGGCGACTCCGGCGGGTTCAACGCCATCACCGCCTCGGCGGTCGACAGGGCGCGCCGCATCGTCGCGACGTCGATCCTCGGTTGCGCCATCATCGCGCGCTCCTGGCCCTGCGCGACGCCGCGCCCGGGGTCGCTCGCCGCGTCGGCCCGCCGGGCTCGGGCGTGGATGGCGGAATCGCTGCGCGTGCCTGCGGTGAATCCGCGGCGTGAGCGCGCGTCGTGAAGGGTAGACAGCAGCAAGGCATCATGCGGTCGAGCCGGATCCTACCGGAATTTTTCGTCTGGGGCTCTTTCGCTGCGCGCCCCGAATCTGCTGCGGCCGACGGGCTCGGGTCGAGTCGACGGGCTGTCGGGCTCAGCTCACGCCGACGCTGACCTCCGCGACCAGCTCGCCGCCCCAGCGCCAGAAGGCCACCGAGCGGCTGAACAGGAGGATGACCTCAAGCCCGAGCCCTCCGCCGAATTCGAGCCGAAATCGCCCGGCGTCCACTTGGATGAGTTGCATGCCCCCCGGGAGACGCGAGACTCGGGCCAACCGTGGATCCGTGCGCGTCGAACGCCGGTGTGTCCGCCGGGGGCACGCGCCCCGCGCCGTGCCCGGCGAGCAGGGCGCGCCGGCACACCCCGGCAACGGTTGCGCGATGCGTGCCGCCGCTCCCGAGAGGCACGGCGTCCGCGCATCCACGCCTGTGGCGCGGCGAAACCACGGACGAGCGGGGCGCGCGGGGCGAGCGGGACAAGCAGGGCAAGCGCAGCGAGCCGGGCGCGGGGGGCGAGCGGGACAAGCAGGGCGAGCGGAGCGAGCCGGACGCGCGGGGCGAGCGGGAGCGAGCAGTGCCGCAGGAACGTCCTTTTGACGTCGCCCCCACGCTGTCTATCCTGGTCGCGGTGTCCCGGATCCTCCCGCGCTTCGATTATCGCATCGAGTTCGCCGCATCGACGGACGTGGGCCTCGTTCGCCAGAGCAACGAGGACCGGATCCTCTGCTGCCCCGAGCTCGCCCTCTTCGCGATCGCCGACGGCATCGGCGGCCACGCCGCTGGCGAGATCGCCGCCCAGATCGCGGTCGACACGGTGCGCGAGGAGGTGCTCAGCCCGCCCGCGGCCGCCATCCTCGACGCGTACGTGGCCGACCCGAAGCTCGAGGCGCGCCGCGAGGTGCTCGCGCTGCTCCGCCGCGTGGCCGAGGCCGCGCACGCGGCCATCCTGGAGGCGGGCCGCGAGGAGCCGAGCCATCAGGGGATGGGCACCACCCTCGACTTCGTGGTGCTCGCGCACAGCCGGGCCTTCTTCGCCCACGCCGGAGACGGCCGCGCCTACCTCGTCCGGCCGACGACCACCGTGCAGCTCACGCAGGACCACGCCCTCTACGACACGCTCCGCGCGGCCGGCTCCCCGACCCCGGCCAGGAGGCCGCGCAAGAGCCCGCTCGTGAACGCGATCGGCCTCGCGGGCACGGTCGCCGTCGACACGCTGTTCGTCGATCTCTCGCGCGGCGATCGCATCCTCCTCTGCACCGACGGCGTGCACGGCGCGATCGAGAGCGAGGCGTCGCTCTCCCGCTTCTGCGCGAAGGGCGGCCCCGAGGACGTCGCGGCCGGCCTGCTCAAGCACGCGCGCGAGCGGGGAGGGCTCGACAACGCGAGCGCGATCGTGATCGACATCCTGGAGCGCTTCGTCAAGCGCGCGGACGACGCCGGCCCGTCCTCCCGCGATCTCTCGGCGCTCTCCGCGTGCCCGCTCCTCGCCGGCATGAGCCCGGCCGCGGTGCTCGGCGCGCTCGCGGCGGGCGTCGAGGTGGAGGTCAACCCGGGCGATCGCATCCCGCGCGACGTCGCGAGCGATCTCGTCGCCTACCTGGTGCTGGACGGCGTCGTGGATCTGCCCGACGGCGTCAGGATCGGCTCCTCCGGCCTGCTCTTCCCCGAGTCGCTCGTGGGCGCGCGGCGCAAGGGCGACCTGCCCGTGGCGGCGGCGCGCACGCGGCTCATCCGGATCCGCAAGGACGATTTCGTCGAGGTATGCGAGCACGACGCCGAGCTCGCGGCCGCCCTGTACCAGCGGCTCGCGCGGCACCTCGCCCTCGAGGCGGGCTGAGCGCCGTCCCCCTTCGATGCAGCTCCCCGTGCTCCACCTGGACGACCGCGTCGCGGCCTTCTCGAAGCCGTCGGGGCTGCTCGTGCACCGCGGCTGGGGCCGCGCGCCGGTCGTGTTCGTCGATCTCGCCGAGCGCGCGCTGGGCAGGAAGGTCTTCCCGGTCCACCGCCTCGACCGGGCGACGAGCGGCGTGCTGCTCGTCGCGCTCGACGCCGTCGCCGCCGCGCAGCTCGGCGCGCAGTTCGAGCAGGGCCTCGCGCGGAAGCGCTACCTCGCGCTCGTCCGCGGCGTGCCCCCCGAGCGCGGGTGCATCGACCACCCGATCCCGCGGCGCGAGGGGGGCCCGCGCGTCCCGGCCGTCACGGAGTTCGAGCTCCTCCACGCGCTCGAGCGGTACGCGGTGGTCGAGGCGCGCCCGCGCACGGGCCGCTTGCATCAGGTGCGGAGGCACCTCAAGCACATCAGCCACCCGATCATCGGCGACGTGAACTACGGCAAGGGGGAGCACAACCGCCTCTTCCGTGAGCGCTACGCGCTGCACCGCCTCGCGCTCCACGCGGCCGAGCTCGCCGTCGCCCACCCGGAGACGGGCGCCCCGCTGCGCGTCGCCGCGCCGCTGCCCGACGATCTGCGCGATCCGTTCGACCGGCTGGGCGTGCCGGCGTGGATCGGCGCGGCGCCCGCGGCGTGAGCGAGCGCCGCGTCGCCCGAGGCCCTCCCGGGCTCAGGGGGCGCCGCGCTGGCCGGCCGCCGGCCCGCGAGGGCCCGGGGCGACGCCGTGACCGGCGCGGATCCCGTCGAGCGAGAGCGCCGGGCCCGCCTGGGCGAAGCCGCCGTCGAAGGGGTTCTCGGCGAGGAACAGCGGCGTGTCGAGATCGACGAACGAGAACCCGCCGAGGCCGGCGGCGAGGCACGCGGACGTCGTCATCGCGAGCACGGACTCGACCATCCCGCCGATCATCAGCCCGAGCCCCGCCGCGCGGGCGACCGCCGCGATGTCGAGCGCCTCGGCGATGCCGCCCTTCATCAGCTTGATGTTGACCGTCGTCGCCGCGCGCTCCGCCGCGATGCGGAGGACGTCGCCGGCGCAGGTGACGCTCTCGTCGGCGGCCACGTCGACGCCGGCGCGGCGCGTGACCTCCTTCATGCCCTCCCAGTCGTCGCGCGGCACCGGCTGCTCCAGGAGCGCGACGGTCGCGCCGAGCCGGCGCGCGTGCGCGACGAGCGCGATGGCCTCGCCGGCCGTGAGCCCGCCGTTGCCGTCGAGGATCAGCGAGGCGCCCGGCGCCGCCGCGCAGATCGCCTCGAGCCGCGCGGCGTCCCACGCGGCGAGGCGGCCGCCGACCTTCACCTTGAGCGCGCGGAAGCCCATGACCCAGGCGCGCCGCGCGGCCTCCTCCGCGCGCTCCGGCGGGCCCGTGGTGATGGTGATGTCGGTCGTGAGCTCCGTCCCGGCGCCGCCGAAGAAGGCCCAGAGCGGCATGCCCGCGCGCCGCGTGAGCGCGTCGAGGATCGCCGTCTCGATCGCGCAGCGCGCCGCGCCCGCGCCGCCGCCCGCGGCCGCGCGGAGGGCGCCGGCGATGGCGCGCCACGCCCGCGCGTCCGCGCCCTCGGCGGCGCCGCGCAGCGAGAGGACGGCGGCGCGCGACGCGGCCTGCGTCTCGCCGTTGAACGCCGGGAGCGGCGCCGCCTCGCCGAAGCCGAGCGTCCCGTCGGCGAGCTCGACGGTGACGAGGAGGTTCTCCGCGCGCTCCTGGGCGCCGCCGGCGATGCCGAACGGCTCGTGCAGCGGGATGTCGAGCGCCTCGACCGAGACGCGCCGGATCAGGGTAGGGGACATGAGGGCCACCGGAGCCTTCGCAGGGGGATCAAGGGGAGGTCCGGGCGCCGTCGCGCGGCCCGGACGGCGGCGCCGCGCGACGGCGCCCCGCCGCGGCGAGCAGCGCCTCGATCTCGCGGGCGAGCTCCTCTTCCTCGCCGCGCTCGTAGCCCGCGTGGACATGGCGCACGATCCCGCCCTGATCGATGACGTAGGCGGTCGGCATCCTCGGCGGGCGGTACCGCTTCGCCGTGCTCTCGTCCCTGTCCCAGAGGATCTTGAACCTGACCCTGGCCTCGTCCGCGAACGCCGCGATGTCCTCCTTCGAGGCGTCCTCCGGGGCGTCGAGCGACACCGCGATCACGGCGACCTCGCCGCCGAAGCGATCCGCGATCTCCTGGTATTGGGGGAACGACCTCCTGCATGGCCCGCAGTACGTCGCCCAGAAATCGACGATCACCACCTTGCCGCGCGCCTCCTCGAGCGTGGAGGGCCCCTCGCCGGTGACGACCTCGGCCGAGAGCGCGGGCGCCGCGGCGCCGATCAGGCCGCCGCCCTCGGCGGGCGCCGGCGTCGGAGCGGGGGGCGCGGCGGCGCCGCCGCAGCCCGCGGCGGGCGAGAGGGCGAGCGAGGCGCAAAGCGCGGCGACGATCCGGGCGAACGGCGGCGATGAGCTCGGGCGCATGGCGAGGGGCCCCTCCTCTCCTTCTTCAGGGGTCACGATCGACGACGGAGGCGAGCATCTCTCCCTCGGCGCAGCGCGTCCCGTCGACGCTCGCCTCGCCCCGGAGCTTCCAGACGTTCGAGCGGTGGTGCAGCACCTCGACGTAGAGATCGAGCCGGTCGCCGGGCGTCACGGTGTGACGGAACTTCGCCTTGTCGAGCCCGAGGAAGAACATGAGGTTCGCCTTCGCGTCGAACGGGTCGGACGCGTAGGCGAGGATGCCGCCGAGCTGCGTGAGCGACTCCAGGATCAGCACCCCGGGCATGATCGGCCGCTTCGGGAAGTGCCCCTGGAACCAGGGCTCGTTGTAGGTGACGCACTTGTAGCCGCGGATGCTCTTGTTCGCGGTCACCTCCGTCACCCGGTCGACCATGACCATCGGGTAGCGGTGCGGCAGGATCGACAGGATCTGGTGGATGTCGAGCGTCACGGGCTCGTGGGTTCGATCGGGCAAGGCCGGCTCCTTTCGCTGCGTGGAGCGCGCTACTTCGCGTCGTTCTTCTGCTCCGCCTTGTCGCCGCCCCCCTCGTCCTCGCCGCCGCCGGTGTTGTAGAGCTGGATGACCTGCTCCGTGAGGTCGAGATCGGCGCGGACGTAGGGGGCCGCCTGCTTGTCGAGGATGATCTCGTAGCCCGACCGCTTCGCGAGGCGGGCGACGATGATCATCATCTTCTTGATGATGGGCCCGGTGAGCTCGCCCTGCTTCTTCTGCAGCTCCTTGTTGTAGTCGACGAAGACGGTCTGGAGCTCGACCATCTGGCGCTGCCAGTCCTCCATCCGCTTCTGCAGCGCCTCGCGCGAGAGCACGCGCGACTGCTTCTCGATCTCCTCGCGCGCCCGCTGGAGCTCGGTCTGCTTGGCGTCGAGCTGCTGCTGCCGCCGGTCGAAGAGCTTCTTCAGCGTGGCCTGCGCGCGGATGCCGTCCTCGGTCTGCATCACCGCGTGCTGCACGTCGACGACGGCGAGCCGGGTCTCGGCGGCGGCGACGCCGGGGACGGCGAGGGCGAGCGACGCCACGGCGACGCGGGTGAGCCGGGCGAGGAGCGGCGTGGCCCGATGCACGGGGGAGCTTTCGACCATTCGAGGCGATTACCCGCCGCATGGCGGACGGTCAAGGTGCGCGGGCAGGTGCGGGGAGGGGAGGGCGCGTCGATCGCGGGCTCGGCCGCCGCCGCGACGGGACGGCGGCGCGAGGCGGGACTCGGTCAGCGGCACTCGCCGGAGATGCAGTCCTCGCCGTCGGGGCAGGGCACGTCGACCGAGCATTCCGGCGCGACCTCCTCCCGTGTCTTGCAGACGCCGTCCTCGCAGCCGACGAAGCGGCTGTCGATGCGCTCGCAGGTGAGATCGTCGCTGCACGGGTAGTGGCAATAGCCGTCGTCCATGCACTCCTGACCCTGGGCCGCGCAGGACGTCGTCGCGCAGCCGGGCTGCGGCGAGGGGTCGGCCATGCACGCGCCGGTCACCGCGTTGCACACCTCGCCGGGCGCGCAGTCCGCGTGGGTCTCGCAGGCGGTGGAGCAGACGCCGTCGACGCAGCGCGCGCCGCCCTCGCACGGCGCCGCGTCGCTGCACTCGGGGTTCGTGGGATCGGGGACGCAGACCCCGCGGTCGCACCGCGTGCCGGGCTCCTCGCACGGAGACCGGTCGTCGCAGCCCTCGGCGCACTCGCCGTTCACGCACACCCTGCCGGCGCCGCACTGGTAGCTGAACTCGCACGCCGCGATACAGAGCCCGTCGATGCACCGCGTCCCGTCGCCGCACGCGCCGTCGTCGTCGCAGGGGCACGTGGTGAGCTCCGCGTCGCAGGCGGCCTCGCTGCCGCCCGCGCCGCCCTGGCCCGCGCCGCCCTGACCCACGCCGCCGTGATCCGAGCCGCCCACGCCACCGTGCTCGGGCTCCAGCGGGCGGCACCCGTAGCCGTCACAGAGGATGCAGTCGTAGCCGTCGTCGTCGCAGTGGAGCGTGGCGTCGCCGCAGCCGCCGCAGCCCGTCGCGGTCGCGGCGAGCAGCAGGAACAGCGCGCCTCGGCCCAGGATCTTCGCAAGGGGTGATTGAAGAAGCATCGAAGTCCTCCAGCGGCGGCCGGCACCGGCGCGGCCCTCCCGCACGACTACCATGGCGCGCGCTAACACGCAGCGTGCCACCCGGAGGCGGCCCGGGCTCGCGGGGATGCCCGACCGGCGCTTCGCGCTGTGAACCGGCGTTCACCTGGGCTCGTCGCGCGAGGTTCACTCGCCGGCGGTCGTGGAGGCGGCGAGGGGGGCGCTCCGGGCCCGCGAGGAGCTCCTCCGCACGCAGCGCGCGGTCCCGGCCGGGGCGGAGGTGACGTGCGCGCGCCGCGGCCGGAGGGCCGGCGGGCCGACCCGCCGGCGCGGCCCGCCCCGGAGGCTCACGAGCGGTAGCCGGCGTTCACGTCGACGTAGCCGTGTCCGAGATCGCTCGTAAGGTAGGAGAAGTCGCCGGGGCCGCTGCCGAGCACGAGCTCGATGACGTAGGTGTCGCGGCCGAGCACCTCGTTCGCCCGGAGCTCGGCGTCGGGCCCGACCGCCACGCCGTTCCGCACGATCGGGATCCCGCCCACGAGGACCTGCGCCTCGGCCGGGTCGAAGGGGACGCCGGCGCGCCCCGCGGCGGCGAGCAGGCGCCCCCAGTTCGCGTCCTTGCCGAACAGCGCCGTCTTGACGAGCAGCGAGGTGGCCACCGTGCACGCCACGGCGCGCGCCGCGTCCCGCGTCGAGAGCCCGCGGACCCGGATCTCGGCGACGTGGGTGCTGCCCTCGCCGTCGGCCACCATCGAGCGGGCGAGATCGCCGCAGACCTCGGCGAGGGGGCGCATGAGCTCGTCGCGCGACACGCGGCGCTTCGACGCGCCGGAGGACAGGAGGATCACCGTGTCGTTGGTGCTGGTGTCCCCGTCGACGGTGCACGCGTTGAAGGTGGCGTCGCACGCCGCGGCCAGCGCCTCGTTCGCCTCGCCCAGATCGAGCGCGGCGTCGGTGAACAGGAAGACGAGCATCGTCGCGTGCGGGGGCCCCACGTCGGGGTGGATCATGCCGGCGCCCTTGCCGATGCCGAGCAGCGTGGCGCCGTCGCCGAGCTTGCGTTGCGAGAGCTTCGGCCAGCGATCGGTCGTGCAGATCGCCTGAGCGAAGTCGAGGTAGCCGCTCGGCGAGAGGCGCGCCGACAGCTCGGGGACGCGCTCGACGATCCGGTGCGCCGGCAGCACCGCGCCGATGACGCCGGTGGAGGCCGGGAGGACCTCCTCCTCGGAAGCGTCGATGGCGTCGGCGACCGCGCGCGTCGTGTCGAGTGCCGCCTTCCAGCCGGCCTCGCCCGTGCAGGCGTTGGCACAGCCGCTGTTCACGATGACGGCGCGGGCGTGCCCGGACCGGATGCGCTGCATGGCGATGTCCACGGGGGCCGCGCGCACCACGTTCCGTGTGAACATGCCGGCCACCGCCGCCGGCTGGTCGGCCACCGCGAGCGCGACGTCGATCCTTCCGTCTCTCCGGATCCCGGCGCTGATGGCACCAAAGCGAAACCCTGCAACTGGCTCGAAGCTCATGGCGGCGCGCAGTCTACGCACGAACGCGCGCAAAGAGAAAGCGGCAACAGGGACCGTGGGCCGCGCGCCGCGCGCTACGCGCTGCGCCACGTGGGCGACATGCGCACGCCGGGCGAGCGGCGGCGTGCGCCGGAGATCCTCGACTCCGGATCACCTCCGGCATCGCTCCGCTGTCCATCCCCGCGCGCGATACGGCGGATGTGAAGTCAGGGGGCGGCCGAGCTGAGCGCGGTATTTGCAAAGCTCTGGTGTCATGGCCGTCGTTCGGATCGTCGATATCAAGGGCCTGTATCTTCCAGGCTCGCCGGACACCTCGATGCCGGGGGGGACACGCGCGGCTCGATACAGCCCGGGGTACACGAGCCTGGACAACCGGGGGCGCATCTACATCAACCGAGATCTCGAGGGGAGCTGGGCGAGGAATACGCAGCTCATCGAGATCACCGTGGAGGTGACGGCCCGCGAGGGCGAGCTCCCGGACGGGGCGCGGATCCGCTGGAGCCAGCGGGATCCGGACGATCCATCCAATGAGCGCCCCGAGGTGCATCCGGACTGGGCTCCTCTCATCGACGGCGACGATTACGACGCGTGGGGCGCCTACGTGGGGCCGGTCGATGAGGACAACGAGGGGGCGCTGGACAGGCCCCCCGGCTGGGAAGAGGTGGAGGGATACGCGCTCTCCGACGTGACGGAGATTAGCGCGAGCACGGCGATCGTGGGGGCGAGGAGCAAGGTCCGGCGGCACATGACCGACATCGCAGGGGACAACGTGATCGTGCGCGCCGAGCTCGACGCCGGGGGCGACGCGGAGGCCGCCGACGAGACGGGGATCATGACGCTCTGGCGCCGGATCGACGTCGAGTACATCCGGATGGAGAGCGCGCTCGCGCTGCCCGTGGACGAGGTGCCGAGGCACTTCGAGCCGACCTTCACCCAGCTCGACTTCACGCCCGAGCGGGTGATCCCGGACAGGCAGCACATGGCGCCCGACGCGGGGGCGCTCGGCGATCTTGCCCCCTTGTTCGTGAGCGAGGTCTTCGCTCACGCCGGCGATCCTGGCTGGTTCTGCCTGATCGCCGCGCTCGAGCCGCACCCGCTCCCCGAGGTCCGGGGGGAGCTGCTGTTCTCCGGGACGGTCGCGATCCTGGACAGCGGAGAGGGAGAGCGGCGCAGGGAATATATCGAGATCCCGGGCGACCACCCGGACGCGAGCTACGTCACGTTCCGCTGGGGCGGCGAGGCGGTGAGCTTCTCGGTCGCGATCGCGACCGTCCTCGGGGACCCGCCGCGGACCCGGCTCTGGATCGAGCCGCACGACATCCAGAGCCGCTTCACCGCGGGCGACGGGTCCGTGGCGCACGCGTACAGACACCGGGTCTTCTTCTTCCCTCGCGCCCGGCTCAGGGGCGCTTCGTGGGAGCCCCCGGGCTACGGCGTCCCCGCGCGCGTCGAGGCGGACGTGCGAGGCCCGGGCGCCGCCTACACCGCGGGCATGAGCCCCACGATCGACATCGGGCCCGCGAGGTATTTCGCCGGCAGGACCATCCTGTTCACGCACCACAGGGCGTGGTGGGACGAGGCGCGCCGGCGGGGCCGGCGGGGCCACGAGCAACGCACGCTCCACACCATCGTCCACGAGCTCACGCACGCCTTCGGCATGCCGCACAAGTGCGGATACTTCGATTTCCGGACGCCGCGCGAGGCGACGTGCTGCATGAACTACCGGACTCACTGGATGATCGACGAGGAACAGCAGCTCATCCCGGGGACGGCCGGGCGGGTCGGCAACGACATGTGCGGGCGCCACGTGAAGGAGATCCGGCGCGTGCGCCTGGAGAACAACAGGGGATTGCGGTGGAGATGAGGGGGCCGTCATGTCGGATTGTGACGCGAGGGGCGAGAGGGACCCGGTGGAGCCGCCTGGCCTGGCGCTGCGCTCGATCGATCACGAGCGCCGCTATGTGCTCGGTTATCCCGTGCACGTGGCCATCACGGTGTGCGCTGACCCGCCCGGAGCCTATCTCCGGCGGTTGCCGTGGCCGAGCTGGGCGGGGAACGCCGGCGCCATCGGCGTCCGCCTCGTGCGGTCCGACACGCGCGAGGCGGTCGTGCAAACCGAGCCCTCGCCGATCGTGCTCCCCGAGCTCGGCACGCCGATGTTCCTCCTCGCGCCGGGCGCGTGCCGGCGCATGCTCATCGACGTCTCCTCGTATCTCCCCGCGGGGCTCGATCCCGGGAGCTACGAGCTGGCGATCGTCTACGACGCCCCGCCCGACCGCGTCGAGAGCGCGCCGGTGCCGGTCGAGCTCGCGGCCCCAGGCCCCGAGGAGCAGAGGGAGCTCCAGCGCCTCGCGCCCGAGCTCGCCCGCGCAGGGTCGTGGGGGCGCTGGACGAGCTTGCCTCCCGAGGACCGCACACCGGCCGAGGTGCGCGTGGGGCCGGGGGACCCGCTGCGCTTCAACCGCATCGTGCGCCATCTGATCCACGGTCCGGACGCGCTCTGTGACATCGATCCCGACGTGCTCGACGTGCTCGACGGGGTCTATGCGCCGGAGGCGCACGGGCTCCGCGCCGAGCTCTACGCCGCGCGGGGAGATGCGGCGCGCTTCGCGGAGCAGGCGGCGATCATCCGGGCCAGGTACCCGGGGCTCGCCTGGTGGATCGAGCGGATCGAAGCAGGGCAGAGCGAGTACGGCTTCATCGGAGCGTGCCGGGAGCGGCGGCGCGGGCAGTGAGCGGTGGCGCCGGCGCCGGGCTGGACCGCCGGCGCGCGGCGCCGTGCCCCGCGGGGGCGTCAGGGCCGCGTTCACGCGCAGATCACGAGATCGCTGCGCGTTCTTCACGCGCGGGAGGGTACTAGAACTCCGCGAGGATGCGCGGTGTCGAGGCGAGCGGTGGCCGATGGCCGTTGTCGGAGAGATCGAGCAGGAGCGCGCTCCCTCGCGGCGCCGTGACGCCGCTGCCCGGCGCCGAGGCCGCCGCCGTCCCCTGGCGCACCCAGGGCCGGCTCCACGTCACCGTGATCGCCAAGGCGAGCTTCGCCTTCGCGCCCGACGCGGTGATGTGGCGGACCGAGCCGCAGGAGATCCTCCGCGCGGAGGTCCATCACGGCAGGAACCCGGCGCGGAGCATCCGCTTCAGCGCGGATCTCGCGCCCTACCTGGGCCGCGCCGACGTGCTCTTCACGGGAGACGCGCACGCGCCGCGCGGCGCCCAGGTCCAGTCGTTGCCAGTGCGGCTCGCGGTCTACGGCGCGAGCGGCTGCGCGCTCGACAAGCGCCTCCTCGTCCGCGACGTCCGCCCGTTCCGGCGGATGCCCATCGTGTACGAGCGGGCGGCCGCCGGCGTGAACGGGTGGGAGAACCCGTTCGGCGTCGCGGCGAAGGACGGCCAGGCCAACCTCGTCGATCTCCGCGATCCGACGCGCCCTGCCGGCTTCGGCCCGATCGCGCGCGCCTGGCCCGCGCGCCACCGGCTCCTCGGCGGGACGCCGCGCGAGGCGCTCGAGGGCCCGAACGCGGAGATCCCGGCCGGCTTCGACTGGTCGTACTTCCAGGCGGCGCCGGCGGATCAGCGGATCGCGTTCCTGCAGGGCGACGAGTGGATCGTGCTCGAGAACCTGAGCCCGCTCGCGCCACGGCTCCAGATGCGCCTGCCCCGCGCGCGCGGGGTGGCGCGCATCCAGGGGCTCACCGCCTCCGCGGCGGCGGAGGGCGAGCTCGTCGAGCTCTACGCCGACACGCTCCGCATCGACGGCGCCGAGCAGCGGTGCACGGTGGTGTGGCGCCGGATCCTCCCCGTCCCCGGGGACGATGCCCTCGCGGCGCTGCGGATCGTGGCCGGCGTCGCGGTCGAAGGCGAGGAGATCGCGTGGCCCGACCTCGGCCCGGAGCCCGGGGAGCGCGTCGAGGCGGCGCCGCCGCCCCCGCGCCGGCTCGGCCCCGAGGGGACGCTCCGGATCGAGGACGCGCCCGGCGAGGCCGGCGCGCCGCGCGTGGATCCGGGGCTCACCGTCGGCCTCTCGGACCAGGACGTGGAGCTCGTCGACGCGGCGCCCGGCCCGTCCATCTGGGAGACGGTCGCGCTCCCCCGGGACCAGGCCGAGCCGGCGAGGCGCGCGCCGGCGCTCCCCTTCAAGCCCGTGGCCCCGCCGCCCGGCCCGGCGCAGCAGGATCAGCCTGGGGCCATCGCGGCGCAGCTCCGCGACCTGCCCACGACCACGACGCTCGCGCTGTCGAGCGCGGACGAGGCGCAGGTGAGCGTCCGGCCCGCGACGCCGTTTCCCATCGCGCCGTGCCCCGCGCCGCGCGTCGCGCCCGCGACGCCGCTCCCCGGCGCCCCCTGGTCCGGCGAGCGCGCCGCGCCGGCGCGCGAGCGCGACGAGCCGGGGCAGCTCCCGCCGCTCGGCGACGGCGACGAGGTGAGCCTCGCGCGCTGCGCGATCGTCGCGGCGGAGCTCGCGGAGCGGCCGGTCCCCCGGGCCGAGGTCCTCAGGGCGCACGGCCTCACCGAGGAGCGCTGGGAGGAGGCCGAGCGGCGATGGCAGGCGTCGATGGCCGAGGAGGCCAGGCGGCGCGAGCGAGCGCTCCGCGATCGGTTCGACGCCGCCTACGTCGCCGCCTGGGAGGCCGTGCGGGGCGCCCTCTCGCCAGCCGATTACGCGCGGCTGGTCGTCGCGGCCGAGCGCGGCGGCGTCGCCTCCCTGCTCGACGAGCTTGCGCTGCGGCGCACCGTGTGGGCGCGCATGAAGCGGCTCTGGGCCGCGCGGCTCGCCGGCGATCCGCGCCTCAGGGAGCGCGTCGAGGCCGAGATCGCGCGGCTCTCCGGGGCGCCCGGGCAGCGCGAGCGCGGCGGCGCTCCGGCGGCGCGCGCCGCCCGACATGACGGCGGGTGACGGGGCGCGCCGCCGTGACACGCAATCATCACATCGCTGTCGCGGACTGGCCTGTATAGTCAAGGTCCTTATCCTCAGGGCCGGGAGCCGACGCGCGCCGGCCACGGGAAATCACGATCATGCAAGACGCGTTTACCGTCAGCGCCAGCGCGCTCCCGTCCTCCACGCGGGTCGCGGGCTTTCGAGGGACCGAGGGGCTGTCGAGGCCGTACGCCTTCGAGATCTACCTCGTGATGACGAACGACGTGGGCCAGGACGTCGACCTCGCGCGGGTCGTGGGGACGAAGGCGACACTCCGCATCTCGCCGGCCGACGGCGGGGCTCCCCTCCTCGTGAACGGCGTCTTCGCGACCCTGGAGCTCGTCCACGCGTTCGGCGAGCGCTCCGTCTTCCGCGCCGTGCTCGTGCCGCAGCTCTGGAAGCTCTCCGTCTCCCTGCACAGCCGGGTCTTCACCGACCAGACGGTCCCCGACATCCTCAAGGCGGTGCTCGCGGGCGCGGGGGTCTCGGACTACGAGCTCCGGCTCGTCGGCAGCTACAAGCCGCAGGAGCACGTGTGTCAGTACCGGGAGAGCGACCTCGACTTCATCTCGCGGTGGATGGAGCGCGAGGGCCTCTATTACTACTTCGAGCAGGGCGACGGCGGAGAGACGCTCATCATCACCGACGACCGGGGCGTCCACGCGCCGCTCGGCGACAGGGCGGTCCGGTACGTCCCGCAGCTCGGCGAGCACAGGGGCACAGGCGAGCTGCTCTGGACCTTCACGTGCCGGCACACGTCGATGCCGTCCGCCGTCCGCATGAACGACTACGACTACAACAACCCTGCGGTCGAGATCTCCGGCAAGGCGCCCGTCGCGACGAACGGCGTCGGCGAGATCATCGTCCACGGGGCGCGCTTCTTCACGCCGGCCGACGGCAGCCGCCTCGCCAGGGTGAAGGCGGAGGCGCTGCTCGCGGGGCAGGTCGTGTACCACGGCACCGGGACGGCGTTCCACATGCGGCCCGGGTACACGTTCGAGCTCGAGGAGCACCCGCGGCCCGCGTTCAACGCGGCTTACCTGACGACCGAGGTCGAGCACTGGGGCAACCAGACCGGCTGGGCGCCCGAGCTGACGCAGCTCCTCGGGCTCACCTGGGACGACGTGTACCGGATGGAGGTCAAGGCCATCTCCACGGACGTCCAGTACCGGGCGCCGCAGCGGACGCCGTGGCCCCGCATCTACGGGACCGAGCACGCCGTCGTCGACGGCCCGGCGGACAGCGAGTACGCGCAGATCGACGAGCACGGCCGCTACGCGGTCAAGCTGAGCTTCGACGAGAGCGACCTCCGGGGCGGCAAGGCGTCGACCTGGGTGCGCATGCTCCAGCCGCACGGCGGCGGCGTCGAGGGGTTCCACTTCCCGCTGCGCAAGGGCACCGAGGTCCTGTGCAGCTTCCTCGGCGGCGACCCGGATCGCCCCGTCATCGTCGGCGTCGCGCCCAACGCGCTCAAGCCGAGCCCGATCACCTCGGCCAACAACACGAAGAACATCATCCAGACCGGGGGCAGGAACCTCATCGAGCTCGAGGACCAGGCGGGCGCGCAGCGCGTCGTCGTCAGCACGCCGACCGAGAGCACGAGGCTGTCGATGGGCGCGCCGGTCGACGGCCACAACCTCGTCCTCAGCACGGACGGCACCGGCCTGATCAAGACGGGCCAGTCCCTCGACATCGATGTCGGGACCTGGAGGTACGATCAGGTCGGCGACGACATGACCGTCGATATCGGGGGCATCAAGAAGGAGACCGTCGAGGGCGCGGTCATCGAGACGTACAAGGACCTCAAGAACGAGACCGTGACCGGCGTGGTCACCGAGGTCTACAAGGACGCGAAGAACGAGACCGTGACCGGCGCGGTCACCGAGCGGTACCTCGCCTCGCAGGACACCAAGGTCACCGGGCTGCGCAAGTCGGAGCACGGCACCGAGGAGACGACCGTCAATGGAACGGTCACGGAGGTGTACAAGGGACACTACAAGACCACGGTGACGGCGGGCGGACGGTACGAGGAGATCTCCGGGGGGCTGCACGACCAGAAGTTCAACAGCGGCTGGAAGGTCCACACCACGGGCAACGTCGACCACACCGCGACCGGCGATTACCTCATCAAGGCGAACCACTTCAAGGCGAGCTATAACGGGGACTGGCACGTCAAGATCAGCGGCATCAGGCTGCAGACCACCTGGGGCGGCCTGGTCAACGTCACGGCCGGCCTCGGCACGCTGAACATCGTGACGCCGCAGCGGACAGAGGTGATCCTGGGAGCGAAGGTGGATATCGTCACCCCGGTCAAGTACGAGCTCACCGCGGGCATCAACAGCAAGCAGACAGGGGCCGAGTTCAAGCAAACCGTGGTCAAGGGCTGGAACGCGGGCGTCCGCCTCGGCAACGCGGGGGTGACGGTCAGCAAGGATGCTATCGCCAAGGTCACCTCGACGGGGGCCCAGGTCTGGCATTCGTTCATCCACATGTTCCACTAGGCTCTGTCGATCGAACGCGGCGGCCGGCCCGATCTCGACCGGCGGATCGGTCCGCGGAGCCGTTCATCAGACCCATCGACAGCGCCCAGGGCGCCACCGCGAACCTCATGAAGACCATCAAGCCGAACCGGCTGGGGCTGCTCACCAAGGTGTTCGAGAAGGACGGTGCGCCGTACCTCGTCGTCACCCTCCTCGTCTTCTTCCCGTTCGAGTCGCCGAGGCGCCTGCTCTACGAGCAGAGCCTCTGGAAGCTCGTCGGCGCCGAGCTCGGGAGCGACGCCATCCTCGACGAGTGCATGCCGAAGCTCCGGGGAGAGCTGCTCGTCAACGGCCGCTGCTTCACCGCGGGCGGGGTCCCGCGCCCCGCGTGCTCGGTGCGGGTGCAGCTCGGGGCGGTCGACAAGACGCTCTATGTCGTCGGGGACCGCCGCTTCGGGCTCCTCGGGATGACCGAGCCGGAGCCTTTCACCGAGATGCCGATCACCTGGCAGAACGCCTTCGGCGGCGAGGGCTACGCCCCGAACCCGATCGGCAAAGGGGTCGCGCCGGTGCGCGGCGAGGGCGGCTCGGTCCATCCGCTGCCCAACATCGAGGATCCGCGCCGCCTCATCCGGTCGCCCGGCGACCGGCCCCCGCCCGCCGGGTTCGGGAGCTACGATCCGACCTGGCCACAGCGCTTCTCCAAGGTCGGGACGTACGACGGAGCGTGGCTCAAGGAGCGCTTCCCGGAGCTCGCAAGGGATTTCGACTGGACCTTTTACAACACCGCGCCGCCCGACCAGCAGATCGCGGGATATTTCCGGGGCGACGAGGTGTTCGTCATCGAGCACATGCACCCCGAGAGGCCCCGGATCGAGGGGGCGCTGCCGGGGGTGGCGGCGCGGTGCTTCATCAACCAGAAGACCGGGGAGGGGGAGTCCTTCCAGGAGATCGCGACGCGCCTCGACACCGTCCGGCTCTTCCCCGACAAGGAGCGCGGGATCCTCGTCTATCGCGGGGTGCTCAAGATCCGCGAGGACGACGCGGCCGACGTGCTGCACCTCGTCGCGGGCTGCGAGGCGATGGGCGAACCCAGGCCGGTCGAGCACTACCGGACCGTCCTGGCCCAGCGGCTCGACAAGGAGAGGGGGCATCATTTCCTCCTGCGCGACGCGGACCTCTTGCCGCCCCCGGAGCCGGGCGCGGGGACGCTGCCGGACGACCCGCAGGCGGAGATGACCCGGCTGCTCCAGTCGGAAAAGCTCATGCAGAAGCGCGCCCGCGCGAGGGCGGAGCGGCAGCTCGAGGAGGTCAAGGCGCAGCTCCGGGCGCAGGGGCTCGATCCGGAGCCGCTCGTCGGGCCGCTGCCGCCGGAGGACGACCTCCGCGAGCCCAGCCTGGACGAGCTGCCGGCGTTCGTCGAGCGGGTGATGAGCCAGGCCGAGGAGGTGAAGGCGGACACGGAGGCGCGCCGCGCGGCCGAGGAGCAGCGGGCGCGCGCCGAGTGCGCGAAGCACGGGCTCGATTACGACGCGATGGTGCGCGAGCAGCGGAAGCAGGGCAGCGGTCCGCCGAAGTTCTCGGCCAGGAGGGAGATCGAGCGGCTCGAAGCGCTGGCCCAGATGGCGCGGAACGGCGGGGTCGACTGGCCCGAGCTCGAGGCGCAGCTCGCCGATCCGGAGCTCTGCGCGCGCCTCATCGAGGTCGAGGAGCAGATGCGCTCTTCCTACCGGAAGTTCGCGCACCACTTCCCGGCGGCCTCCCGCCTGGAGGGCGACGAGGCGGCCCGCCTGCGCGAGGAGGTGATCGCCGGGCACCGGGCCGGGGAGAGCTTCGCGGGGCGCGATCTCACGGGCGCCGATCTCTCGCACCTCGACCTGTCGGGCATCGATCTCGAGGGCGCGATGCTCGAGGCCGCGGCCCTCACGGGCGCCCGGCTGCGCGGCGCGAACCTCGCCGGCGCGGTCCTGGCGAGGGCCGATCTCGTCGGCGCCGACCTCACCGGGGCGAACGTCGCGGGCGCGAACTTCGGCGGAGCCAGGCTCTGCGACGTGAAGATGCGCGGCGGACTCGACCTCACCGGCGCCGTGCTGGCCAGGGCCGATCTGTCGGGCGCCGACCTGACCGGCGCGCGCCTGTCGGGCGCCGACCTGTCCGAGGCGACCTTCGAGGAGGCCGACTTCAGCGGCGTGACCGCGCAGGACCTCGTCGTCATCAACACCGATCTCTCGGGCGCCCGGCTCTCCGGCGCAGACCTCGAGCGGTGCACCTTCATCCAGGTCAACGTGGAGGGCGTCGACCTCGGCGGCGCGAGCCTCCGCGCTTCGGTGTTCCTCACCGGCAAGGGCGACGGCGCCGTCTTCCGCGGCGCCAGGCTCGACAACCTCCGCATCCTCGCGGGCTCGTCGTTCGCCGGCGTGGACTTCCGCGGCGCCTCCCTCGAGCAGGCCAACCTGCGCGGCACCTGCCTCCGCGGGAGCGACTTCACCGAGGCCAACCTGCGGAGCGCCGATCTCAGCGAGTGCGACCTCACGGGCGCTCGCCTGGACCGCGCCGTCGCGGCCTCCGCGCTGCTCATGCGGGCGGATCTCTCGGGCGCCTCGCTGTCCGGGATCGATCTGATGCAGGCGGTGCTGCAGAAGGCGAAGGTCGGCGACGCGAACCTCGAGGGGGCCAACCTCTTCCGCGCCGACGCCGCCAGGATGCGCGGAAACGCCGCGACGAGCCTGAAGGGCGCCAACGTGAAGTACGTCCGCTTCATCGCCCCGCGGGAGAGCCATGGATAGAGATGAGCTGATCGAGCGGGTCGAGGGCGGCGAGATCGTCCACGGCGTCGACCTCTCCGGGGCCGACCTCTCCGGGGTCGACCTCTCCGGCGTGATCTTCGACAAGGTGAGCTTCGCCGGCGCGAACCTCTCGGGCGTCCGGCTGAAGGAGTCGATCGCCAACGGTTGCAGCTTCCGCGGCGCGCGCCTGTCCGGCGCCGACATGCGCCTCGCGTCGATGGTCGACTGCGATCTCGCGGGGGCGAAGCTCGACGGCGCCTCCCTGATCTCGGCGCAGTTCACGGGCGGCGATCTCTCGTCGATCGACCTCGCCGGCGCGGACATGACGCTGGCGAGCGTGATCAACACGAACCTGTCGGGCGCCCGGCTCGCGCGCGCCGGCCTCGACCGCGCCGTCCTCGCGGACGTGCGGACCGAGCGGATCGACCTCTCGGGCGCCGCGCTGAAGCAGACGGCGCTCGTCCGCGCCGATCTCTCGAGCGCGACCCTCACCGGGGCCGTCCTGGAGCTCGTCGTCCTCGTGGAGGGGAAGCTCGCCGGCAAGGACCTCTGCGGGATGTCGTTCACGATGACCCAGTTCACGGGCGCCGATCTCAGCGGCTGCGACCTCTCCGGGGCGACGCTGACGCAGTGCTCGTTCAAGGACGCGAACCTCTCCGGCGCCCGGCTCGACGGCGCGCTCGCCGGCCGGACGCTCTTCGTGAACGCCGACCTCACCCGCGCGAGCCTCGCCGGGGCCGCGCTCAAGGAGTCGGTGCTCACGGGCGCGCGCCTCATCGAGGCCGACCTCTCCGGGGCCAACCTGGAGATGTGTATCCTGACCAGGGCCGCGTGCCTGCGCGCGCGCTGGACCGGCGCGAACCTGACGTACGCCGACCTCTCGCACGCCGACGTTTCGGCCGGCGATTTCACGAGGGCGACCCTGTTCCGCGCGCGGCTCCACCGGATCAAGGACGACGGGGCCGTCTGGTCGGATCGGGCTGCCGCCCTCGGCGACGACGCGGATCTCGCCGAGGCGGAGCAGTGGCAATCACGTCGTCTGGGCGGCGCCCGGGTGAGCCAGGAGCCCCCGGTCACAGGGCCCTGGGCGGTCACGCGTTGAAGAGGGAATCATGCGCAGTCTGGCGAGAAAGCAGGAGCAAAGGGTTCAGGTCACGCAGGAGCTCGGGACGGTGGTGCGCGCCGGCGGCGCGGCGCTGGTCGTCCGGACCGACGCCGGGGAGCTCCAGGCGCGGCGCGCCAAGGGGTGCCTCCTCGAGCCCGAAGCGGGCGACCTCGTGCTCGTCGCCGTCGTGACGGACGGCCGTTGCTACGTGCTCTCGGTGCTGGAGCGGGAGGCCGGCGCGCCGGCGAGCCTCGTCGCGGACGGCGACCTGAACATCAAGCTGCCGGCCGGCCGCCTCGGTATCGCCGCGCAGGAGGGCATCGGCCTCGTCTCGGCCAGGGAGGTCTCGGTCGTCTCGGCCGGCCTCTCGGTGAACGCCGTCGACGGCGACGTCGCGCTGCAGCGCCTGTCGTTCGTCGCGACGTTCCTCCGCGCGGAGCTCGACAAGGCCAAGGTCCTGGCCGGGAGCCTCGACTCGGTGCTCGATCGGCTGTCGCAGAGGGTGAAGCGCGCGTACCGCACCGTCGAGGAGAGCGACCACCTCCGCGCCGAGCGGGTCGACTACGTCGCGAAGAAGACCATGAGCCTGCGCGGCGAGAACACGCTGCTCACCGCCCAGGAGCTCGTGAAGGTGGACGGCGAGCAGATCCACCTGGGTTGAGGGAGGAGGAGGCGTCATGTTCGCGAACACGCAGATGGGCGGGATGAACCTCGGCTTTCCGGACGTGTGCCTCACGCCGCCGGTGCCGGTCCCGGTCCCTTATCCGAACATGTCCTTTGGCCCGGTGAGCGCGCCGGCCGCGTACAACGTCCTGTTCATGTGCGCGCCCGCCCACAACCTGCTGACGCAACAGCTGGTCTCCGTCGGCGATCAGCCCGGCGTCGCCCTGGGGGTCGCGTCGGGCACGGTCATGGGGCCATCCCGCCATATCACCGCGGCGTTCACCTGCCTCGTCGGCGGCATGCCGGCCACCCGCCTGACCAGCATGAGCCTGCAGAACTCCACGAACTGCCCGGGGATGCGGATCGTGCCGAGCCAGGTCAAGGTGCTCGTCCTGTCGCCCTGAGCGCCCTCGCGCCCGGGCGAGGGCGGGCTGTCACGTGCCCCTTGACCGCGGCGCGTCGGGTTCCGAACATCGTCCGAACCTGGAAGAGAAGGTTCGGCCATGATCGACGCGTCGACGCTCGGCAAGGAGCTCGCGGGCAGGTACAGCGTGGAGGGGCTGCTCGGCACGGGCTCGATGGGCGCCGTCTTCCGCGCGCGCCACCTCGCGCTCGCCCGGCCGGTGGCGATCAAGGTGCTCACGGGGCACGCGGACCCGAACGCGGGGGAGCGGATGCTGCGCGAGGCGCGCATCTCGGCCCTCATCAAGTCGCCGCACGTCGTGGGCTGCTACGACTTCGGCTTCCTCGCGAGCCGGTCGCCGTTCATGGTGATGGAGTACGTGGGCGGCCCGTCGCTCGGCGCGCTGCTGGCGAAGGGGCCGCTGCCGCTCGACGAGCTCAGGCGCTACATGCTCCACGCCGCGCGAGGGATGGCCGCGGCGACCGAGCTCGGGGTGATGCACCGCGACCTCAAGCCCTCGAACATGCTGATCGCGCCGTCCGGCGAGCTGAAGGTCGCCGACTTCGGCCTCGCGCGCCTGACGGCCACGACCGGGCCCTCGGCCCTCCGGGAGCAGCCGCTCACGGCCACGGGGACGGTGCTGGGGACGCCGTTCTACATGGCCCCCGAGCAGGCGTGGAGCCCGCAGGAGAGCGACACCCGGGCGGACATCTACAGCTACGGCGCGTCATTTTACCACGCGGCCACGGGGCGGAGGCCGTTCGAGGAGCAGGAGCTGCTCCCGCTCCTGCTCGCGCACCGGCAGGACATCCCGGCCCGGCCGCGGGCGCTCCGGCCCGAGCTCGACGAGGACGTGCAGGCCGTCCTGGAGCGCTGCCTGGCCAAGGATCCGAAGGACCGCTTCCAGACGTTCGAGGAGATCGAGGCCGCGCTCGTGGGCGCGCAGAGCACGCGCTGGGGGGATCCGCACGACCTGACGCTCCGCAGGTACATGCAGCAGTACCAGCGCGTCCGCCCCGTCCTGCGCGCGGGCGGCCCCGCCGGGCCGGTCACGGCGTTCCAGCTCCACGGGGACCGGACGCTCTCGATCGTGCGCGCGAACATCGCGAGCGTGTCGGCCGACGCGCTCGTGAGCGCCGACGACGGGCAGCTCACCATGTCGGGCGGCGTGGCGCTGGCGCTGAACCAGGCGAGCGGCGGCGTGTGCCACCTGGAGACGCGCAAGTACGTGCCCGTGCGCCACGGCGGCGTGGTGGTCAGCGCCGCGGGCCGGCTGAACGCGCGGTTCGTGTTCCACGCGATCACGCTCGACTGGGATCACGTCGCGACCTACCGGCCGACCCGCGATCTCATCCTGCGGCTCCTGGAGGGGTGCTTCTACCACGCGGACACGATGAAGCTCAGGAGCATGGCGCTGCCCCTGCTCGGGGCGGGGAGGGCGGGCTTCTCCCCGGCGGAGTGCCTGGACACCATGGTCGAGTTCCTCGTGAAGGCGATGCTGCTCGGCGGGACCGGGCTGTCGCACGTCACCATCGTGCTCCGGGACGGGCAATCGTTCTGAGCGCGGCCTCACGCCCCGGGAGCGCCGGTGTGCCGCGGCGCCTCGACCGACACGCGCAGCGCGCCGCCGAGGCCGCGCGCCGCCGCGGTCGCGCCCAGGATCTCGAGGGCGAGCTCGTCGCCGGCCACGAGCGGCCCCACGCCCTCGGGCGTCCCCGTCGCGATCACGTCGCCGGGCTCCAGGGTCATCACCCGGCTGATGTACGCGACGAGCGCGGGCACGCCCCAGATCATCTGCGACGTGAGCCCGTCCTGCCGCACCTCCCCGTTCACGAGGCCCCGCACGCGGAGCGCCGCCGGATCGAGCTCCGTCTCGATCCACGGCCCCGTCGGGCAGAACGTGTCGAACCCCTTGCCCCGCGTGAACTGCACGTCCTTCCGCTGCAGATCCCGCGCCGTGACGTCGCCCAGGCACGTGTAGCCGAACACGTGATCGAGCGCGTCCTCCTGCCGCACGGCCTTGCAGCGGCGGCCGATGATCACGCCGAGCTCTGCCTCGTGCTCGACCCGCTGGCTCTCCGGCGGGAGCACGATGGCCTGGCCCGGACCGATGAGCGCCGACGGCGGCTTGAGGAACAGGAGCGGCTCGGCCGGGATCTCGTGGCCCAGCTCCCTCGCGTGCGCGGCGTAATTGCGCCCCACGCAAACGATCTTGGTGGGGAGCACGGGGCAGACGAGGTCGACCTCGGTCCACGCCACGGCCTCCCCCGTGGGCTTGCCGCCGAGCCAGGGCGGGGCGTCGTGCACGACCGCGGCGGCGCCGTCGAGGCGGGCGAAGAAGGCCGGGCGATCCTGATCGGGGGGCGCGAGGCGGGCGAAGCGCATGGCGCGAGCAAAGCGCGATCCCCGCATCGCAGCAAGCCCGGGTTCCGCGCGGCGATCGCGCGCTCCTGTCCGCGGTCGCGGCGCGCCGCCCTCCTGCGGGCGGCGGTCTCGCGGTCAGGCCGCCGGCGTCGCGGCGCCCGGCCGGCGCGCGACGAGGCGGGCCTCGTGCCTGCCCTCGTCCAGCCACCCTTCCTCGTAGCGGACCACCTCGAGCGCGTCGGGGAGCAGCCGGGGGAGCTCGCCGTCCTCGAGCAGAAAGCGCGCGCTCGGGCGCGGGTGCCGGGCGAGGTTCGACCGCGTCGGGTGCACGACCACGAGCGACCCGCCCGGGGCGAGCTCCGCCGCGCACGCCGCCAGCCTGCGATCGAGGAAGTGGACGATGAGGATCAGGTCCCAGGGCCCGCCGGGCAGCGGATCGCGGTCGAGATCGACGGCGACGGTGCGGAGCGCGAGCCCCTCCCGGGCCGCGGCGCTCCGCGCGATGTCGAGCCCGACCTCGGAGATGTCGGCCAGGGTCACGTCGAGCCCGCGACGCGCGAGCCACAGGGCGTGCCGCCCCGCGCCGCCGGCGAGATCGAGCGCGCGTCCGCGCCGGGGGAGGAGCGGATCGAGCGCCGTGAGCGCCGTCGACGGCGCGCCCGGATCCGCGCCTGCCTCGCGATGGCGAGCGTCCCACCTGATGCGATCGTCGTCCGACACCCTGGCCTCCCGGTGCGGCGGCCATTGGAGCACGGAGGTGGGGGCCCAGGAAGGCGCTCCGGCGAGCTCCCGGCGCTCCTCCCGCGGCGCGCCCCGGCGCGCCCCGGAGCGCGCCGGCGGCTTTCTTTACGCGCGGCGCGACCTGGCCTAGACGCGGGCCGCCCTGCCATGCCCGAGTCCCTGACCCTGGCCCCCACCTCGGATCCCCGCTGCTTTCGCGCGCCCGACGGCGCGCTGCTCTCGCCGCCCGAGGGCTGGGCGTGCCTGCCTCCGGGGGACGCCGGGCTCACGCGCCGGGTGAAGCAGGCCGGCCCGTCGTGGGTGGTGGTCGAGAAGCGCGGGCGCAAGGCGTTCTCCCGGGGCCTCTGGGCGCCGGCGGCCAACATCGAGGCGGCGCGCGCCGCGCTCGAGGCCGAGCGGAGCACGCCCGCCTACGCCAGGAAGCGGGAGGCGGACGCCCGGCGGCGGGAGCGCGAGCAGGAGGCGTACGTGCGCGAGTTCGAGGCCGAGGTCGCCGCGTTCCTCCGGTTCTCGCCGCGCTACGCGGCGCTTGGCCGGGCGCTCGCGGCCCGGGTGACGCAGCACGCGACCCCCGTGGGCAGCGGCACCGTCGCCCGCACCGAGCGCATCCCGGTCGCGCGGCGCGCGGAGTCCGCCGTGATCGCCTGGATGCGCCACCAGACGACGGCCTACGACACGATGTCCATCCCGCGCGTCCGGGGCATGCGCCGCGAGGTGCGGCGCGATCTCGCGCAGATCTCGCGGGCGCTCCTCGACCTCCACCGCGGCGACGCGCCGCACGAGCGCGCCTCGTGCCCGCTGTGCGCCGCGCTCTGAGCCGCTCCCCGGCGCGCGCGCTTCACGCGCCGTGAGGCGAGGGGCGAGGGGCGAGCCGGCGTGGAGGCGGCGCGCGCCGCCCGCGGCCCGGCCGGGGGCCTCAGGGGTCGAGCAGCCCTTCGCGGACGAGCCGGGCGCGCAGCCCCTCGGCCCCGTCGAACACGTGCGCGCGCATCCCGACGGCGGCCGCCGCGTCGCAGTTCCCCGCGCGATCGTCGACGAACAGGCACGCGGCGGCGTCGACCCCGGTGGCGCTCACGAGCCGGTCGAAGAACTCGCGCGCGGGCTTGCGGGCGCGCAGGTGGTGGCTCGAATAGACGCCCTCGAACAGGCCGTCGAGCGCGAACGTCTCGCGCAGCTCCTCGACCCATACGGGGTAGTTGCTCGCCACGAACCGGAGCGCGCGGCCGCGGAGCGCCTCGATGATCTCGCGCACGCCGGGCAAGAAGCGGTACCCGGCGCGGCGCACGCGGTGGAACGCGTCGATGTCGAGCGTGGCGCCGGCGCCCCGGGCGTCTTCGCGGAAGAACCGGCGGACGAACTCGGCCTCATCGATCGCGCCGATCTCGAACTCGGGCCAGCAGGCGGGGTCGCGGGCCTCCGCGAGATCGAAGGGCACGGCCCGCGTCGCCGCGGCGAGCGCCTCGCGGTACGGGTCGTAAAGGACCGTGTCCATCAGATCGAAGCACACCGCGCGAACCATGACGCAGAGCCTAGCACCCGCGGCGCGCCGGGGTGAGGGCGTCGAGCACACCGGCGCACAGGCGCGTTGCGTGGGCTAGATCCTGAATACACCGACGCACAAGCGTGTTGCGCGCTCGTGGTCGAGTTGCAACGTGATTGTCAGAATGCGATGTCATGTCTTTTTGACGCGTATTCCGGGCGAGGAGCTGCTTTATCGGTTATACTACTTGCTGGCCCCGGAGCTCCAGGCGGCGCGGTCCGGCGGAGTGACGTCTCTGGAGGCCTCGTCGCTTCTGGTTGCTTTCGTGCCGGCTTGAGAAGCTGGCAGTTGCTTGAACAGGAGTCGGTCCATGAGATTGCCCACGATGGCCATCGCTTTGTCGATGGTGACCTTGGTCGGCGCGGCGTGCGGCGGGGGTCCGGACGGCAGCGCGGGCAGCGGTGGCTCGCAGAGCGGCTCGGGCTCGGGGAGCGACAGCGCCAGCTCCGGCGGGATCTTCGGCGGCGAGGACGATCTGAACCCGGGCGGGGGCGGCATCGGCAGCGGTGACTCGACGGGCGCGGGGCAGGCGTGCGCCACCCAGTCGTCCAAGGCGGAGCTTCAACCGGTGTACCTCGCCTTCGCGTTCGACGTGTCGGGCAGCATGGGACAGAACGATCAGCCCTGGCACGACAAGAGCCTCAAGTGGGACCCCGTCGTCCGCGCGACGAAGGAGTTCTTCTCGGATCCCGGGGCCGCCGGGCTCACGGCGTCGCTCACGTTCTTCCCTGGCGCCAATCAGCGGCGGATGTGCTCGGGCGGCACCTACTCGAGCCCGGATGTCGAGATGACGCCGCTGCCGTCCATGGCGTTCGCCGAGGCGATCGATGCCGTCACGCCCGAGCCAGGCGAGCGCTGGCGCATCGGCACGCCGACCGCGTTCGTGGTGCAAGGCACGACGACGTTCATCGAGGAGGAGCGCCGGCAGAACCCCGGGAAATACGCGATCGTGCTCGTGACCGACGGTTACCCGCAGCTGTGCGACGGGGCGGACTCGATCGAGGCCGTCGTGCAACGTGTCGAGTCGGCGCGCGAGAGCAACATCGCGACCTACGTGGTCGGGGTCGCCAACCCGCCGGTGGAAGACGCGCCGGAGAACGTGGAGAACCTGAAGGAGATCGCCGTGGCGGGCGGCACGGGAGACGCGTTCATCATCGACACCGGCGACCCCGAGGAGACCGCGGCCACGTTCAGGGCGGCCATCGACCAGATCCGCGGCTCCGCGGTCTCGTGCACGCTCCCGATCCCGCCGGCCCCCGACGGAAGGACGTTCGACAAGCAGAAGGTCAACGTGACGTACACGAGCGGCGCCGGCACCCCGACGAGCCTCATGTATGATCAGGAGTGCGAGTCCGGCAGCGGATGGCGCTACGACGACCCCGCAGACCCGACGCAGATCGTGCTCTGCGAGGGCGCGTGCTCCATGGTTCAATCCGACCCCGACGCGTCTCTGGGCGTCGACTTCACCTGCGAGGACGTGATCATCGTCCCCCTGTGATCGGCGTCGCTCGCTGGCTCAGATAGAGAAGCCGGTCGCCTGCCCGAGGAGCGCGGCGCCGGCCTGGCCGAGCCACCCCTCGGCCGCGGCCGCGTGCTGGGAGAACGTGTGCATGTCGCGGAACCGCCGCTGCAGCGGCGACGCGTCGCGGGCCACGCCGCCCCCTCCGGCCTGGTAGCAGGCGTCCACGGCCCGGGCCGCCGTCTCCGTCACCCAGGCCAGCGCGGCCGAGATCTGCGGCGCGAGGCCGAGGGCGGCCGCGGGGTCGTTGACGCACGCAGCCCAGAACGCGTCGCCCGTCTCGCGCAGGAGGGCGCGGGCGGCCCGCACGCTCGTCGCGGCGCGACCGAGGTGCACCTGGAACACCGGCGACTCGGCGAGCGCGGCGCGCGCATAGAGCCGCTTCTTGCCCGAGGTCGCGAGCGCCACGGTGTCGTCGAGCGCCCCCTGCGCGATGCCCACGGCCACGGCGCCCATGTGCAGCACGAAGTGCAGGACGGGCGCGACGAAGCCCGGCGAGGCGACCGCCGGCGTGCCCTGGAAGATGTCGAACGAGCGCTCGGCGGGGCAGAACGCGGCCTCGACCGCGATGTCGTGGCTGCCCGTCCCGCGCAGGCCGAGCACGGACCAGGTGTCGAGGATGCGCACCTCGCTCGCCGGGAACAGCATGGCCCGCGTCGCC
Source organism: Sorangium sp. So ce1036 (assembly GCF_051369805.1). Lineage (NCBI taxonomy): Bacteria > Pseudomonadati > Myxococcota > Polyangiales > Polyangiaceae > Sorangium > Sorangium sp. So ce1036. The sequence goes on along the minus strand of NZ_JBBMOX010000001.1, from coordinate 6,371,930 downwards.
GGCACGCCCTCCATCGGGCCGGGCAGCGGGCGGCCGCCGTCCGTGAGCACGCAGTTGCCGAACAGGAAGCTCGCGTGCTCGCAGCCGGAGGCGAAGCTCCAGCGCCCCGTGACGCGGTATCCGCCCGCCGCGGCGTCGGCCTCCCCCTGCGCGTTGAAGCCGCCGCCGATGATCACGTCCGGCCCGCCGGCGTAGATGGCGTCGAAGCGCTCGCGCGGCAGGAGCGCGAACAGGTGCGGGCTCTCCGAGCCGATCATCACCGTCCAGCCGGTGGCGCCGTCCGCCCGCGCGAGCGTCTCCAGGACCTCCATCCCCGTGCGCACGTCCACCTCGTAACCGCCGTGGCTCCGCGGGAGGAACATCCGGAAGCAGCCTGCCGCCTTGAGCTCATCGAGCAGGTCGGCGGGAATGCGCCGCGCCGCCTCGATCTCCGTGCTCCGGGCCGAGATCCCGGGGGCCAGATCGCGGACGGCCTGCAGCAGCATCACGGCGTGATCGTTCTTCATGGATCGCTCCTTCATCGAGGGGGGACGGCGCCGGTGGAGTCCCGGCGAACCGGGCCGTGAGGCGAGGGGTCCTGTCGCGATCACGCGCCCGGGCGTGATCCACCGCGGATCACCAGGTGTGGAGGAACGTGAACCGGCCTGCGAGCCTGTTGTCGGGGTGGAGCTCGTCCTGGGTCTCGTAGCCGAGATAGAGGAGCAGCTTGTTGCCGGTGCCGTAGTTCAGGCCGACGATCCCGCCGACCTGGAGGCTGGAAAGGCCCGTGTCGTCGACGGCCGCGTCGGCCGTGGCGCCCGGAACCTCGTTGAGGTCGACGGTCAGCTCGAGGTGCGGGCCGATGCTGAAGTCTTCGGTCACGGAGAAGAGAAGGAAGTCCCGCGAGTAGAAGATGTTCTGGACGTTCTCGTTGAACATGCTGGAGAACGATCCCAGGAGCCACGACTCGAAGTAGACGGGCTTCGCGTCGACGTAGGTGAAGAGCTGCGGGGCGACCAGCGCCGCTGGCTCCTGGCTGAGGAAGTTGAACGCGAAGCCCACCATCGGGTTGAGGGTGACCGGGCCGAAGGTGAAGGCGGGGCCGATGTCGAACTCCGCGGTTCCCAGCATCGGCGTGATGTAGATGTCGGTGGAGAGGCTGACGGGGCCGCCGAGCGGGTGCGAGGCGCCGGCCCAGAGCTGGAGGCCGAGGTTGTCGGCGTCGAACCGGAACCAGCTCATGATCGGGCTCGCCTCGGCCGGCGGCTCTGCCACCGGCGCCGCGGTGCCCTGCGCCGGCGTGCCGGCCGCCATGTCACCCGCTGTGGCGGTCGGCTCCGCCTGGGGTGCTGTGGCGATCGGCGCCGCCGACGCTGCGCCCGGCGCCGCCGCAGCGGCGTCCGGCGCCGCCGCAGCGGCGTCCGGCGCCGCCGGCGCTGCGCCCGGCGCCGCAGCGGCGTCCGGCGCCGCCGGCGCTGCGCCCGGATCGACCGCGGGCGGCGCGGGATCCTGGGCCCAGGCGGCCGGCGACGCGAGCAACCCCACGACGCAGGTGAGCGCCGCGCAACGTTTCCCCATTCCATTCTCCATCATTGAACTGCCTCCCTGCGCAACATGAAACCTAACGGCAACATCACAGATGCCGGCAACCATGAGACGAAACGGCAGCGAGCCGACGATAACGTGACGGAGAGGAGCTAGGCAAAGCCGATGTGCACGGGCGCGCGCGATGACGCCGCGCTCGCCCATCGTGGCTGATCGTGATCGAGGAGAGCGAGCTCCGGGACCGGGCCGCCGGGCCCGGCGGCGTGCGCAGCGCGCGCCGGGCGGCGCGGCCGTCACACGGGGAGGTGCTGGATGCCCGCGGCCGCCCCGAGCGACGCGAGCGCCGCGGCCCCGGCGAGCAGCAGCGTCATCTTCAGCAGCGCCCCTTCGATCTGGTCCGCGACGAGATCGTCCACGGCCTGCACGACCTCGTCCCGCACCTTGATCAGATCGATTCCGCCCTTCTGGTTCGCCTCGTCCCGGAAGCGCGACAGCGTCAGCCGCTCGACGTAGCCGAGCAGCCGCGCCTCGATCCTGCGCCGCAGGTACCCTCGCGCGCCGCCCCCCTGCGGCGCCGCCTGCACCCTGTGGATCACCGCGAGCCGCAGCCGCTTCGCCGCGTCGTTCAGCGGCACGCGCTCCACCGCCTGCGCCAGGCGCCCGCCGCGCGCGCCGGCCTCGGCCTGGCCCGTGACGCCGAGCACCCGATCGAACACCGCGGACACGAGCATCCCGCCGAGGCGCCGCGCCCGCACGACCTGGAGGACGCCGGTGCCGAGCGCGCGCTTCCACGCCAGGGTGAAGCCGAGCACGGCGGAGACCGCCACCGCCACGACGGCCGCGAGCGCCCCGCGCAGCGCCGAGCCGTCCGCCGCGATGGCGTACGACGACGCCGCGAGCACCAGCGCGAGCAGCGACATCGCCGCCGCGGTCAGGAAGAACGAGCGGAGCGCCGGCCCCAGCGCCCCGGCCACGCCGTGCGCGAACGGTCTCAGATCCATGCCCGTCACGCTATCACGGCCGCCGGGTGCCTCTCCCGCCCGCGCGGAGCCGCCGCAAGGCGGCGCAGAGGTCCGGCCATCCTGGCCGGACCCCGGACCGGCGGGGCTAGATGACCCCGAACTTCTTGCCGACCTTCTCGAACGCCTCGAGCGCGTGATCGAGGTGCTTCCGCTCGTGGGTCGCCATGTAGCTCGTCCGGAGGACCTGCTGCTTGGGCGGCACGCCCGGGGTGATGAACGGGTTCACGTACACGGCGTAGTCGTCGAGGAGCGACTTCCACATCATGACGGTCTTGAGATCGTCGCGGATGTAGATGGGGATCACCGCCGTCTCGGTCTTGCCGAGCTCGAAGCCGAGCCGCTGCAGCTCGGTGCGCATGTAGGTGAAGTTCTCGCGGAGCTTCTCCTGGCGCCAGGGCTCCTCCTGCATGACCTCGAGCGCGGCCATGGCCGCGGCCACGCAGGGCGGCGCCGCGCTCGCCGCGAAGAGGAAGCTGTAGGCGAAATGCTGAATGTAATCGAGCACCTTGCGCTCGCCGACGAGCCAGCCGCCGATCGAGGCGAGCGACTTCGAGAAGGTGCCGCCGATGAGGTCGACGTCCTTCGAGAGGCCGAAGTGCGCCGCGGTGCCGCGCCCGCCCGGGCCGATGACGCCGAGGGCGTGCGCGTCGTCGACCAGGAGCCGCGCCTTGTGCTTCTTCACGACCTCGACGATGCCGGGCAGGCTCGCGATCTCGCCCTGGGCGCTGAACACGCCGTCCGTGATCACCAGCGCGCCCTCGGTGTCGGCGAGCTCGGAGAGCGCGCCGTCGAGCGCCGCCGGGTCGCTGTGCTTGTAGCGGACCATCCGCGCGCCGGCGGCCTGCGCGAGCCGCACGCCGTCGTAGATCGACGCGTGATCGTCCTTGTCGATGATCGCGACGCTCCGCTTGTTGCTGAGCAGCGCCGAGATGGTCGCGATGTTGACCTGGTAGCCCGTCGTGAACACGAGCCCCGCCTCCTTGCCGTGGTAGGCGGCGAGCTTCTCCTCGAGCTCGTTGTGGAGGCGCATCGACCCGTTCACGAGCCGCGAGCCCGTCATGCTCGTGCCGTACTTGTCGATCGCGCTCCGCGCGGCTTCCCGCACCTTCGGGTGGGTCGTCAGCCCGAGGTAGTTGTTCGAGCCGAGCATGATCACGCTCCGCCCCTCGAGCTGCGCCTCGGGCCCGTTGTTGAAGTCGAGCGGGCGGAAGAACGGGTAGACCCCCATGGCGCGGGCGTTGTCCGCGGTCATGAACTTGAACGCCTTCTCGAACACGTCGCGCCCGCCGATGCGCGACAGCGACGTCCGCGCGGCCATCTGGGTCGCGAGCTGCTGCTCGGCCGCCGCCGCGACGTAGGTGCCGGCCCCGTTCGCGGCCGCGCCGTTCGTGCGCGGGCGGGCGGCGGCCCGGTCGGTCGTCGCCTCCTCCACCGTGGAGAGCGCCCCGCCGTTCGCGGCGGCCCGGGGCGCCGCCGCGCGGGCGGGCGCTGCCCCGTGGACGCCGGCCTCGTCGTCCAGCGCCGGATCGATGTTCGGGAGCGCGTGCCCGTTGAGCAGGATGTCCCACGCCTCGGCGGCCCGCTCCCGGGCGGCGCGCAGGCGGTTCTTCGCGTCCATCACCCCGGTGGCGAGCCGCATCACGCGATCGTTGCTGACGACCCGGACGACCGTGCTCGACGAGGCGAGCTTCTTGGCTTGGTCGACCAGACGATCCTTCATGCTCATGCCCTGGCTCCTCACGCAATCTTGCTGGTTAAGGGACGCGGTCCTGCCCGCGAAAGCCGCTCCGGAGCGGCGCGCGGGGCCGCGCGGCCCTGCTCGAGTCCGGTGCGCGTCGCCGCTAAAGCAGCCTGCGCGACCTGCGTCAACTGGCACGGCGCTGCGCGGAGCCCACGAGGAGCGCTCGACGCAAAGCACGATCGCGGCGCCCCCGGCGTCGCGCCGGGTAGCGCAGCGCCGTCGCGCTCGCCCGCCAGCGCGGCGAGGCCGCCCGCGCTCGACCCTCCGCGCGCAGCGGGGCGCGGGGCGCCGACCCACGCGCCCGATGGGCGCGCCGCGGCATCGGCGCCGGGCGCAACTCGTTGCGGAGTGGTGCGCGCCGGTGTAGAAAAGTTTTCAGGGTCTATGCGCCGTGTCCTGGTCGTCGACGATGAAGAAAACCTGCGCCTCGTGGTGCGTACCATCCTCAAGCGGGACGGGTACGAGGTCGAGGCGGTCTCGAGCGGCGAGGAGGCGCTCGCCATGGTCGAGACGTTCGGGCCCGACGTGATCCTCACGGACGTCCGGATGCCCCGGATGGGCGGGCTCGACCTGCTCGCGACGCTCAAGGCCAAGGGGAACGAGGCCACGGTCATCGTGATGAGCGCCTACGGCAACATCGACCTGGCGATCGAGGCGATGAAGGCCGGCGCCTACGACTACATCCAGAAGCCGTTCAAGGCCGAGGAGGTGCTGCTCACGCTCCGCAAGGCCGAGGAGCGGGAGGCGCTCCGCCGCGAGAACCGCGCCCTCCGGCAGGAGATCCGGCGGGAGAACCTGTTCGAGGACATCCTCGCGAAGAGCCCGCCGATGCAGGTGATCTTCAAGACCATCGCGAAGATCGCCGACTACAAGACCACGGCGCTCATCACGGGCGAGAGCGGCGTCGGCAAGGAGCTCGTGGCCCGCGCGATCCACCGCAGGTCGAGCCGGCGCGGCGGGCCGTTCGTGGCGGTCAACTGCGGCGCCATCCCGGAGAACCTCCTGGAGAGCGAGCTGTTCGGGTACCGGCGGGGCGCGTTCACCGACGCGGTGAACGACCGAGCAGGGCTGTTCGAGCAGGCGAACCACGGCACGCTGCTGCTCGACGAGATCGGCGAGCTGCCGCTCCCTCTCCAGGTGAAGCTCCTGCGCGTGCTCCAGGAGGAGACGATCCGCCGCCTGGGGGACAGCAAGGACGTCAAGGTCGACGTCCGCATCCTCGCGGCGACCCACAGGGACCTCGCGGCCGAGACGCAGGCCGGCAGGTTCCGCGAGGACCTGTTCTACCGGATCAACGTGCTCCCGATCGCCATCCCGCCGCTCCGGGAGCGGCGCGAGGACATCCCGATCCTCATGGACCACTTCCTCGCGCGGAACAACGCGCGGTTCGGGATGAACATCCGCGGCTTCGAGCCCGAGGCGCGCCGGCTGCTCCTGGAGTACCGGTGGCCCGGGAACGTGCGGGAGCTGGAGAACACCATCGAGCGCGCCATGGTGCTCTGCGAGGGCGAGCGGATCGGCGAGGCCGACCTGCCCGAGCGGATCCGCGAGGCGCGCGACCCGATCCAGATGCAGCTCACGAGCGGCGAGCTGTCGATCAAGAAGACGTCGCGCGTCATCGAGGAGATCCTCATCCGGCGCGCGCTCCAGAAGACCAAGGGCAACCGGACCAAGGCGGCCGAGGTGCTGGAGATCAGCCACCGCGCGCTGCTGTACAAGATCAAGGACTACCGGATCGATCTCTGAGGCGGCGCTCGCCCGGGAGGCCCCGCGGCGCGGGCGAGCGCCTGCCCATGGTGAGCGCGCGAGGCGCGCGGGCGCTGGACGAGCACGGACCGGGGCGCGTCGTCCCTTCAGTCCGGCGCGACACGCTGTACGACCACAGGGCCGCTCGTCCTGAAGGCGAGCCACGCGCCCTCGCTCGAGCCGATCCAGAACCGCTTCTCCTCGCCCACCGTCCATTCGCCATCATAAGGCTTGACGCTCATGTTGATGGTCTGCACGGTGTTACCTGGGACGATGTCCGCCGTGGCCTTCACGATGTTGTGCGGCTTGCGCGCGCACGTGGGTCCGTCGCCCACGAAGAGCGTGAGCTTGCCTGGCGCGAGCCATGGCCGCTCGTCATCTCTCGTGACGAAGAAGCGCAGCGACGGGGAAGACGGCGTCGGCATGTACGCCGCCGCCCTCAGCGTGACCGCCTCGTCGGCGGCGCATCCGGGGCCGCTCTTCCCAGGGACGTGCACGTAGGCGGCGGTGGTGTCGTCCCCGGAGGCCGAGACGCGCGCGGCGAAGGCGACGACGACCCCGGCGACCAGGGCAGCGGCGCCTCCGAGCGCCATGGCGCGGCGTGCGCTGTTGCGGTCACGCGTGATCGGCCGGAGCGCCGCCGCGAGGGCCGAGCCATCGGCGAACCTATTCCTCGGATCCCGCCGCGTGCAGCGCTCGATCACCCTCTCGAGCGCCGCGCGCCGACGTTGATCCCTGTGTCGACGGGGGCACCTCGCCGTCATCTCCCGGAGGAGAATGCCGAACGAGTAGACGTCGGATCTGGCATCGACGGGCTCGTTGGCCTCCTGCTCCGGCGACATGTATCCCGGGGTGCCGCCGCGCCCGACGGTCGCCGCGCCGGCGGCGACGCTCGCCGGCGCGCTCGCGAGCGCCGCGGCGTCCGCCACGGTCCTGGCGCCAGGCAGGAGCGTCGATAGACCGAAGTCGAGGATCTTTGCGCTTCGGTCCGTCGTGATCATGACGTTGTTCGGGCTCAGATCTCGGTGAATGACGCCTGCGGCGTGCGCGGCGGCCAGCCCCTCGGCGATCTGCAGGGCATACCGGGCCACCTCGTGGAGATCGACGCGGCTGCTCTGCAGGAAGTGGCCCAGGGGCTTCCCCTCGACGTACTCCATGACCACGAATGTCACGCCGTCCCACTCGGCGATATCGAAGATGCGGGCGACGTTCGGATGGGAGACGGCATCGGCGTTCTGCGCCTCGCGTTCGAGCAGCTGGCCGCGGTGGGCGCTGCAACCGGGTCTCTCCTTCATGACCTTCAACGCCACGGTCTGGCGGCGTAGCTTGCAGTGCTGCGCCTTGTAGATGATCCCCATGCCGCCCGCGCCGATTCGCTCCAGGACCTCGAACTGCGCGAGCCGCCGGCCGACCAACGGATCCGCGCCGCCCTGCTGCTCGCCCGAGAGCGGCAGGGAGCCGCCGGCGCTGACGCGCGCGATCCGGCCGAGGACGAGCGCCGCCGGCCCGTCCTCCGCGGACTGGAGCGAGCCCTCCTCGGCGCCGAGCGCTGCGCCCCCGCGCTCGCCCGCGTCGTCCCTCGACTCGCCCGAGGAACATCGTCCTGTGTCGAGAAAAGGATCGTACATCGGCATCCTCACCGCCCTGTCGTCTCAATCAGCGCCCAGCAAGCCGGCCTGGCGCGCCTGCTGGAGGATCTCCTCTTTGATCCTGCGATACCGCTGGCGGAGCCTCGCCGCTGCTTGCCTGTCGGGCCTGGGAGAGTCGAGCATGATGCTCGCCACCTCGTGCCACGGGAGGCCCCGGTCGACGCGAAGTGCGAGCAGCATCCTGGCTTCGGGGTCCAGACCATCACGAATGCGGGCCACCTCGTCTCGCACCTTGGATCGCAGGTAGGGGAGCGTCTCTGTTCGCACCCGGGCCTCCAGCGCTTGCAGCTCGGGTGACTGCGACAGCGGCTGCTGACGTCGCTGGCGGCGGCGAGCTTCGAAGAAGCGATTGCACGTCCTTCGCGCGATGGCGTAGATCCACGTCCGGAAGCTGGAAGACCACCGAAAACGCGCGACGCCGGCCAGGACCGCTTCCCAGAGCTCCGAGCTCGCGTCGGCCGCGTCCTGCTCGCCCAGGATGCCGTGGAAAAAGGCGAACATCTCGCGCCCGAAGGCGAGGATCGCGACGCCTACGGCTTCCTTGAAATCTCCCAGCTCGTGGTGGAGACGTATCGCCCGTTCGGGATCGCTCCCAGCAGCCACGACATCGGCCCGTGCACGCGATGTGCCCGCTGTCCTCGAAGACGACTGCGCCTGTCTCACGGTGCGAATATACACGTTCCATCAGACATCGTCACTGCTGCGAGAGAGCGCGCGGCGGGCTGCGCGCGAGGTGTGAAGGGGTAAATTACGTCCTGTCTGAATGGCACGCGACGCTGCAGATTTTTCTGTCACATGGGGCGCGTCGTCCCACCATCCCCTCAGAGCCTCGATCGAGATCGCGCGCCTCTGAGGCTGCGCCGCATCGACGCCCACGGACGTCCTGCGGCCGCTACTGGGGAGCGCCCCCGTAAGGGCTCGAAAGGACAATGTCATGCATCCATGGATATTTGGATTCTTGATGAGCGCCATCGTCGCGCTCGGGTGCTCTGCCGCGCCGGCCAGCTCGGCGCTCGACCCGACCGACGGCTTCACGCACGCGGAGCTTCGCTCGGTGATCGAGCTGGCCGAGGTGGGGGACGCCGAGAGCGTCGCGGAGCTTTATGAGCTGGAGCAGGCCATGAGCGTGGAAGAGAAGCGGCGGCTCGTCGCGATGGTCGACGAGCTCGATCTCGATCTCGATCCGCCGATGACTGCGCAAGCGTACTGGCAGGGCCTGAAGCTGCCGGTCAGCTGGTCCGACTGGCCGACAGGAAAATATCCATACGTTGCTACCAGCGCGATCGGCGCCTGCGGCTCGGACGAGGACCTCATCGCGAAGTACCGGGACATCTCGTTCCATCACTGGTCCGAGCTCTACCTGACGACGAACAACGCCGCCACGTTCCTGTTGGCCAAGCTCAACGGTGGTGGGTTGACCGAGTATTATGCCGACACCACGACCAGGCGTGTCGAGATCTGCGCCGGAGCTTGGATATTCGCCGGGCTGCCCATCGTCCGTGACCAGCTCAGCTCGATGACGCTGAACGTGTCGTCGTCCGGCGGCGTCAGCAGCTGGTGAACGGTTGGACGCCCATCGGGTACGTGACCATGAATGGAGGTTTGTGTGATGAGACGGAAATTGGGATCGTTGCTGTTTCTGGCAGCTCACCTGTCGGGCTGCGCGCTCGCCGCAGACGACAGCGGAGATCCATCGGAGGAGGTCGCCGGAGTCGAGCAGCTGCTCACGAGGGTGTATTATGTCTCCAACCCAACGAGCAGATGCTCCAGCGCCCTCCGGCTGACGGCCACTGGAGCCAATCTCACGAGCATCCAGCCGTCCAGTCCCAACGAGCCCATGGATTCGCTGTTCTCTCCAGGGACCGGCTACCTCGTCGACACCTGGTACGTCGGAGGGTGGGGTGCCAGCAAAGACTACAGCTATGCGACCGCCTGCGCTGACCTCGGGACGGTCACGGTCCACGTGACCGGGGGCGCGGTGGATCGGCTGAGGTACTGGTTCACCGACTGCCCCTGTGAAGGGTACGATTGACGCCCAGCGACGATGCCGGTCGCGCGCTCGTTGCCCGTCGACGACGACCTCCGAGGCGTTGAGGAGAGGCGAGGGGCCGCGTCCGCGCGGGGCAAGACCGGTCTCTGTCGCTGCCGCGCGCTGCGCTGCCCCAGATCGGTCCTCGAGTGGGGGCGATGACGTGGGCGCGCGGAGCGTCGCGGCGGCCGACCTGGACGATGCACCTGAGGGACGCCGCCGCCAGTTCGTCGCCCTCGTCGGTGCTCTCTTGCGCCCGTCGCCGCAGGGCGGTACGTCGTCGCGCCCCCCCATGAGAAAGAATTACGTTCTCGACGCGAACGTCCTGCTCCACGATCCCCACGCGATCTTCAAGTTCGAGGACAACGACGTCATCATCCCGATCTACGCGATCGAGGAGATCGACCAGTTCAAGCGGGAGGGCTCCGAGCGCGGGCGCAACGCGAGGACCATCGCCCGGCTGCTCGACGAGGTGCGCGGCGCCGGGACGCTCGCGACCGGCGTGCCCCTCGAGAACGGCGGCAGCCTGCGGATCGCGATCCCGGAGCGGCGGCCGGAGCTGCTCGTGGGGCTGGAGTCGGGGTCGCAGGACAGCGCCATCCTGCAGACGGCGATCGACATCCGCGACCGGCACAAGGACCGGCCGACCATCTTCGTGACGATGGACACGAACCTGCGGATCCGCGCCGACGCGCTCCGGGTACCGGCGGAGACGTACGAGCACACGCGCGTGCACGACCCGGAGATCGAGCAGTCGGTGGTGGAGCTCGAGGTGCCCGGCGCCGAGATCGACGCGTTCTTCCAGAGCGGCACCCTGGCCAGCGACAACCTCGCGGATTTATTGCCGAACGCGGCAGTGCTCCTCCGCGATGCGGCGGCGCCGACCCACACGGCGCTCGGCCGCTACGACGCCGCGCGCGGGCAGATCGTCGCGCTCCGCGTCGGGCGGGAGGGGGTCATGGGCGTCCGGCCGCGCAACAAGGAGCAGGCCTTCGCGCTCGACCTCCTGCTCGACGACTCGGTGCGGCTGATCACGCTGGTGGGCAAGGCGGGGACGGGCAAGACGCTCCTGGCGCTCGCCGCGGGGCTCAAGCGCATCACGGAGGACAACGCCTACAGCCGCCTGCTCGTGAGCCGCCCGATCATGCCGCTCGGGCGCGATCTGGGCTTCCTCCCGGGCGACGTCGACGAGAAGCTGAACCCGTGGATGCAGCCGATCTTCGACAACCTCGAGTTCCTGTTCTCGAACGGCGGCACGAAGCCGGGGCGCGACGCGCGCGGCTTCGTGGAGCTCCTGGAGAGCGGCCAGATCCAGGTCGAGCCGCTGACGTACATCCGCGGGCGCAGCCTGCCCCACCAGTACCTCATCGTGGACGAGGCCCAGAACCTCACCCCGCACGAGGTGAAGACGATCATCACGCGGTGCGGCGAGGGGACGAAGATCGTGCTGACCGGCGACCCGCAGCAGATCGACCACCCGTACGTGGACCACGCCTCGAACGGCCTGCTCGTGGTGGCGGAGCGGTTCAAGCGGGAGCGCATCGCCGGGCACGTGGTGCTCGCCAAGGGCGAGCGCAGCGAGCTCGCGGAGCTCGCGGCGAACCTGCTCTGAGGCGGGCGGGGGCGCCGCGCTGCGTTCGTGGTAAGGCGGGGGAGGGAGGCGAGCGGCGTGGCGCGGCGATCTCGGGGTAGTGCGGCGGCGCCCGCGGCGCCGGCGTGGGTGCCGGACGCGGATCGGCTGCTCGGCGCCGCCGCGCGGCGGGTCCGCGTCGTCGGCGCGAACACGCCCGTGAACCTCGGCGAGGAGCTCGCGCGGCTCGCCGACGCGTGGGGGCGGCGCTCCGCGGAGCCCCCGCGGTTCACCTACGCGCCCGCGCAGGACCACGGCGAGCTCAGGCGGGCCATGGAGACGGCCGCCGAGCGGCTCGAGCGGCAGGGGGAGCTCGGCGCGGTCTACGCCGGCCGCGCCCGCGAGATCGCCGCGGAGGCCGCGATCTGCGAGGCCGCGGGCGGGCCGGGGTGCTGGGCCGCGGCGCGCCGCCGCTACGTCGCGCGCGACGCGTTCGACGCGCAGGCGGACGCGCTGGCCGCGGCCTGGGTCGACGCGCCGGCGGACGAGCCCGCCGGCGACGGCGAGCGCGTGCGGAGCGACGACGAGCGCTCGCCCTCCTCGCTCGTGTCGCGGATGCGGCGCGAGATCGGGGCGCAGCGCCTGCCGCTCCGGGTGGTGGTCACCGAGATCGCGCCGCTCGCCGCGACGGGCGACGGCGTGATCCAGGTCGCGAAGGGGCGGATGATCACGCGCGAGGACGTGGAGCGCACCGTGCTCCACGAGATCGAGGGGCACGCGGCGCCCAGCGTGCGCGCCGCGGCGCTGCCGCTCGGGATCTTCGCGATCGGGACGGCGCACGGGGGCGACGACCAGGAGGGCTGGGCGCTCGCGCGCGAGCGCGCGGCGGGGTACCTGGTCGGCGCCCGCCGGCGGGAGCTCGGGCTGCGCCACCTGGCCGCGCGGAGCGTCGAGCGGGGCGCCGGCTTCGTCGAGACGGCGCGGCTGCTCGAGGCGCGCGGCGCGCGGGCTCCGGGGGACGCCCTGCGGATCGCGGCGCGCGTGCACCGGGGGGGCGGCCTGGCGCGGGAGGTCGTCTACCTGCCGGCGCTGCTGCGGGTCGAGGCGCTGCTCGCGGCCCAGCCGGCGCTCGGCAAGGTGCTCTCGTCGGGGCGCATCGCCGTGAACGCCGCGATGTCGCTTTCGTCCTGGGCTTGTGCGATCACCTGATCGGGCGGGCTGCGTGACAGGGAGGGCTGCGTGAAAGGAAGGATCACTTCAGCCGTGCGAGCGCGGCACGGAATGCGCTTGTCGTGTCGGCGGGAAACAAGGGCGCCCTGGGCTCGGCCCGGCCGGCCGTGCGTCGCGTGGAGGCGGCTGTGGGAGAGCACGGCGCGGAGGGGCGGCGCGGAGGGGGCCGAGGGTGGAGGGGCCATGCGATCGAAGAAGGCGATGGAGAGGGGTCCCGGGCCGAGGCGGAGGGCGGGCGCAGCCCCCGCGGCGGCCCTCAAGGAGGATCTTCATGTCGTCGAGCTCGGCGCCGGCGTGATGCTCGACGTGTTCATCAACGTCGAGGGCCGGCTCACGACGTTCGTGAGCCTGGACGGGCAGCTCATCGCGGAGCTCCGCGTCGCGGGCCACGCCTGAGCGCGCGCCGCGGAGGCGCCCGCGGGCGCCGGGAGACGCCGGACGGTCCTTGCCGCCCAGGCGCTCCTGGCGGCTCGATCGATCCCGGCTAGCGGCCGGAGAACTCGCGGACGACGCGGAGGATGCCCTCCCCGTAGCTCGAGATCTTCGCCTGCCCCATGCCGCGCGCGAGCGCGAGGTCCTCGAGCGATACGGGCCGGATCAGGGCGATCTCGCGGAGCGTCCGGTCGTGCGCGATGACGTAGGCGGGGAGCGACTTCTCCTTGGCGAGCGCCGCGCGATGGGCGCGGAGCGCCTCGAACAGCGGGATGTCCCGCTCCTCGAGCGGGGCGTCGGGCGCGGCGCCGGGCGCGGCCTGCGCGCGCGCGCGGGCGACGGGAGCGGCGTCCGGCCCGGAGCGCGCCGCGTCCTCGCGGCCCCGGGGGGCGGGGGACGGCTCCGCGGCGGATCGCGGCCGCGCATCGTGCGCGCGCGCGGCGGGCGAGGCGCCCGGCGCCGCGCGCCGCGGCGGCTTCCGGCGCGTGATGGGGGGCGGCAGCCGCACCCGGGACGGCACCTCGCCGCGCATCACACGCCAGCCCGCCGGCGTGATGAGGGGGACGGGGAACTCGCCGGTCGTCAGGTCGATCCAGGCGTTGGCGAGCAGCACGCGCAGGATCGACATCGCCTCCGCGTGGCTCTTCCGCTCGAGGACGCCGAAGGTGGAGAGCCGGTCGAGGCCCATGCGGCGGACGCGCTCGTTCGACTCGCCGATGAGCATCGACGCCACGGCCTGCATCCCGGCGCCGCCCTTCACCCGGGCGACGCCGGCGAGCGCGCGGCGCACGAGGTCGTTGTCGCGGGCGAGCGCGGCCGGGTCGCTCGCCTCGAGGGCGTCGACCTCGAGGCAGACGTCGCAGTGGCCGCAGCCGCCGAGCGACTCGGCCTCGTCGCCGAAGTAGCGGAGGATGAAGTCGTGCCGGCACGTCGCGGCGTCGATGTAGCGGAGCAGCTCGCGGAAGAGCCGCCACGCGCGCGCCGCGTCCTCGGCGCTCGCCTCGGCGCCGCCCTCGCCGAGCTGGCACAGCCGGCGGCGCAGCGCGATGTCCGCGGGCGCGAAGAGCAGGAGGCCGCGGGCCGGGGCGCCGTCGCGGCCCGCGCGGCCGACCTCCTGGTAATAGGCCTCGATCGACGACGGCGGCTGGGCGTGCACGACGAGGCGGACGTCGGGCCGATCGATGCCCATGCCGAAGGCGTTCGTCGCCACGACCACGGAGAGGCTGCGGTCGGCGAAGCCGGCCGAGAGGCGGGCGCGCGACTCGGGGGCGAGGCCGGCGTGGTACGCCTCCGCGTTCCAGCCCTCGTCCCGGAGCGCCTCGGCGAGGCGCTCCGCCCCCTTGCGGGTCGCGGCGTAGACGATGCCCGCGCCGCGGGGCCGCCCGGGATCGCCGAGCGCCTCCGCGAGCGCCCGCGCCGTGCGGCGCCCGGCCTCGCGCGGTCCATCCACGGCGCTGACCTGCAGGTGGAGGTTGGGCCGCGCGAAGCCGCGCAGGATCACCGTGGGCGGGGGCCCCTCGGGCCCGCCGTCGCCCGCGCGGTCGCCGTCGCCGTCGTGCGACGGCAGCGGCCAGCCGAGGCGGCGGATGATCTCGTCGCGGGCGTCGGGGGTCGCCGTCGCGGTGCAGGCGAGGACCCTGGGCGGCCGGAGCCGCGCGAGCGCGTCGCCGATGCGCAGGTAGTCGGGCCGGAAGTCGTGCCCCCACTGGACGATGCAGTGCGCCTCGTCGACGGCGGCGAGGGCGAGCTGGCTCGCGGCGAGCGCGTCGAGGAAGCCGTCGAACGCGAGGCGCTCGGGCGCGGCGTAGACGAGCTTGTACGCGCCGCGGCGGAGCGCGGCGAGGCGGCGGGCGTTCTCCTCGCGCGGGAGGCTGGAGGCGACGAAGGTGGCGGGGATGCCCCGCGCCTCGAGCGCCCGCACCTGGTCTTCCATCAGCGAGATGAGCGGGCTCAGGACCAGGGTCGTTCCGGGCAGGGCGACGGCCGGGAGCTGGTAGCAGAGCGACTTGCCGCCGCCGGTCGGCGCGACGACGAGGACGCGGCCCGCGCCCCCGAGCAGGGCGTCGATCGCCTCGCGCTGCCACGGCCGGAACGCGGCGATCCCGAAGCGCTCGGCGAGCACGGCGTCGATCGACGGGGGGAGGCGCTCCGGCGACGGGGGGAGGCTCTCCGGGGGGCGCGGCAGGGAGGGGGCGAGGCGCTCGGTCACGATGGACAAGGGGGGCTCCGCGAAGACCATGGCCGCGGCGTCGAGCGAGCGGCGTGCCCGCGGCGAGCCCTAGCATTTCCGCGCGCTTGCGTCGCGGCGTCGCTGGCGGCGCCATGGCGGCGCGCTCGGGGGGTGCGGCCCTTCGGGGGCTCACCGGAGGGGCTGAAGTGCAGGCGAGCCACAAACGGGGCTCGCCGGAACGCAAGCCCCGGAGGTGAGCCCCCGAAGGGCCGCATCCCCCGAGCGCGCGGGGCCGGCTCAGGCCTGGAGGACGCCGATGCCCTTGGCGAGCGCTTCCATGTCGTCGAAGTGGTACACGTGGCGGCCGGGGGTGCCCTTGAGCGCGGCCGCGACCATCGCGCCGGCGACGGTCCTCGCGTCGATCGGGCGGTACCTGCGCAGGCCGCCCTTCATCGTGAACCGGAGCGTCTGCGCCGCGGCGACGCCGATGGCCTCGCCCTTCCTGACCTCGCCCCGCTCCCCGAGCAGGAGGCTCGGGCGCAGGACATGGACCGACGCGAAGCTCGCGGCGGAGAGCTCCTGCTCGAGCTCGCCCTTCACGCGGAGATAGAAGCTGGTCGAGCGCGGATCGGCGCCCACGGAGGAGACGAGGACGAACTGCTTCACCCCCGCCTTCTCCGCGAGCCTGGCGATGGTGATCGGATACCCATAGTCGATGTGGTGAAAGGCCTCCTCGGAGCCGGCCTTGGCGATCGTGGTCCCGAGCGCACAGAACACGTCGGTCGCGCCGGCGAACTCCGCGCCGTCCAGGTTGTCGAAGTCGACGATGCGCTGGGAGAGCCGCTGATCCTCGATCGGCGCGGGGCGACGCAGCAGGGCGACCACCCGCGTGTACGCGGGCTGCTGCACGAGGAGGCGCAAGCAGTGGCCGCCGACGAGGCCTGTTCCGCCCACGATGAGAGCTGTCTTGTCGACCGTCATGGATTCCATGTCCCTGCGGAATCACCCGCGGAGAGCGCCGCCGCGGTGCTCCACAGCCGTGCCGGGCAGCGTAGCCCAACCCGCGGGCGATCGATAGCGGCCGGCTGCACGCGGCAGGGGCGGGCGGCTGCGCGGAGGGGCGGCGGCTGCACGGCGGGCGCGACGGCTGCACGGCGGGCGCGACGGTTGCCAGGGGGCCCACGCCTTCGCCCTTCATGCGCGCGGGATCCACATGCTGGTAGGTCGGTGAGCGCTGGTGAGCGTCGCGCGCCGTGCTCGCCGGGGGCGCGACGGCCGGGGGCGGCGCGGCGGCCGGGGCGCGGGGCCCGCACGCGCCGCGGCGGGGCCCCGCGGCGCGCCGATCAGAGGGCCGGCGCGCTCGCCTGGCGCGAGCGCTTCGCGCGCTGGGCGTGGAACGCCTTGACCGCCGTCGGGATGACCTGCTCCCGGTGCTTGGGGACCGTGTTGCTCGGCAGCTCTTCGACCGGCCACCAGGCGCCTGTGGCCGGGACCTCGGCGAGCTTCGCCTGATGGACCCGGGAGAGCATCCAGCCTCGCGCGGCGGCCGAGAAATGGTCGCCGAGGAACGTGAAGTCGGACATCGTCACCCCGAGCCGATCGAGGACGCGCTCGGGCTGCTCGCCCGGCGAGAGGACGCCGCCGGGGCAGCACCACTCCCCCGCGTCCGACTCCGACCCTCCGCGCTGGGTCAGGAGCACCTCGAGGGCGCCGGAGTCCGTGTTCCTCCGGAGGCACACGGCGTCTGCCGCGAGGTGGATCGGGAGCCGCGAAATCGCGTTGATGAGCGAGCTGCCGAGCGGCTCCCCGGGATCGGCGATCCCGCGCAGCCAGCCGGCGAGGGCCTTGACCAGCGTCATCGGGGTGCCCTCCAGCGAGGCGTGAGGTGGGGCGGCTGCGTCCTCGCCGCCCGCCGCGCGCAAAGGCCAGCGCGCCGGCGCTGCTCAGGGCCTGACGCCGCGCCAGGGCCGTTCCGTTGTATCGATGGGATCGGGTATCGAGCTGGTTCTAGCATAGGGTGTTGCGTCTGCGTGTTGTGCGTTGTCGCGTCGTGATGCTCAGAGATTCAGATCTTCATCTCGCTTCTCCGGTTCTGTCGGATCGCTCCGACGACGCGAGAGAGCGTACAATGGGCATTGTTTCTTTGTCGTTTCATTCGTGCTGCTCGAGCGTGAAAGTGCAAATCGCACTGTTGCTCTCGCGTTTCGGACAGGCGCCTGACGGCGATCTCAGGCGTCGTGTGCGAGCGTGCGAGCGTGCGAGCGTGCGAGTGGGTGAGCGTCGTTGATGCCCGGGCGGCTGCCCTCGACCGCGGATGGTGCGGCCCTCTGGGGGCTCACCACCCGACCGCGCCCTTCGGGCGATCGACGTCGTCGCCCGTCAGCCGGGCAGTCGTCGCTGCACCGGCACGTCGCGCTCGTCGCCCTCGGTCACCTCCGCCTCGACGTCGATGACCTCCACCCGCCCGGGCTGCGTCGCGCCGGCGCGGGGGCGCCACGAGGCGCGCTCGCCGAACGGCCCGCCGCCCAACGGCCCGCCGCCGAAGTGGACGACGTTCACGCTGAAGAACGAGCCGCCCGGGCCCTCGCCGCCGAGGCCGGAGGCGCTCGCCGCGGCGATGCGCCGCTCGAACCGCTCGCGCACGGCGGCGGCGATCTTGCGGCGCGCGGGCGGGATCAGCAGCACGAGCCCCGCCACGTCGGTCAGCACCCCCGGCGTGACGAGCAGCGCCGCGCCGAGGAGCACGAGCAGCCCTCCGGTGAGCCCCTCGTCCGGGACACGGCCTTCGGCCATCGCGCCCTGCCAGGAGGCGAGCACCCGGAGCCCCTCGCGCTTCGCGAGCGCCGCGCCGAGGATCGCCGTCCCGAGCGCCATCGCCACGGTCGGCCAGAAGCCGATCTGCTTGCCGATCGCGAGGAGCAGCCAGAGCTCGACGATCGGGACCGTCAGGAACAGCAGGATCAGCTTGCCCATGCTCCCCCTCTAGCGCCGCGCGCCGCGCCGCGCATCCCCCCCGGGCGGTCCACCCCGGGCACGCCTGGCAGCCCCTTCGGTGAGCCCCCGAAGGGCCGCACCACCCGGCGCCGAGCCCCGGGCGGCCGGCCGCTACGCCCCGGGGCGGCCGGCCGCTACGCCCCGGAGCCCGCGGCGGAGTACCGGCCGCGGGGAGAGTGCGCTAAGACCGCCTGCCCCGGAGAAATTCATGACCACCGTCCCCGTGGAGCAGGAAAAGGTGGACGCGTGCCGCGCGTTCGCCGCCGACATCGCCGACGAGGTGCAGCGCTTCATCGACCGCCACACCACGGTCGGCGTCGAGCGCACCGTGGCCCGCGCCTACGGCGTGGTCGGCGCCGACGCCGAGGGGACGCCGCTCGCGAACGCGCTGGTCGACCGCATCCACCGGGCGGGGCAGATCGGCCGCGGCGTCGCGTACCACCTCGGTCGGGCGCTCTGCGAGGGCGCCGGCTCGGTGCAGGAGGCCGCGGAGATGCTGGCGTTCAGCGAGGCTGCCGACCTCGGCGCCGGCCCGTCGACGGGCGAGGCGCGCGGGGCGCTGGAGGCCGCCACCCGCGAGGCGATCGACCGGATCGACCGGGCCCGCGACCAGCGCGACGCCTTCAAGGCGGCGCACCGGGTCGGCGCCGCGCCGCTCAAGTACGTGATCGTCGCGACCGGCAACATCTACGACGACGCCGTCCAGGCCAAGGCCGCCGGCTTCGCCGGCGCCGACATCGTCGCCGTGATCCGCGCGACCGCCCAGTCGCTGCTCGACTACGTCCCCGAGGGGCCGACCACCGAGGGCTACGGCGGCACGTACGCGACGCAGGAGAACTTCAGGATCATCCGCCGCGCCGCCGACGAGGCGACCCGCGACACCGGCACCTACCTCGCGCAGACGAACTACTCGTCCGGCCTGTGCATGAGCGAGATCGCCTGGATGGGGGCCGTGGAGCGGCTCGACATGCTGCTCAACGACGCGATGTACGGGATCCTGTTCCGCGACATCAACATGCAGCGGACGTTCATCGACCAGTATTTCTCCCGCCGGATCATCGCGAGGAGCGGGATCGTCATCAACACGGGAGAGGACAACTACCTCACGACCGCGGACGCGGTGGAGAAGGCCCACACGGTCCTCGCGTCGCAGTTCATCAACGAGGCGTTCGCCCTGCGCGCGGGCCTCCGCGAGGAGCAGATGGGCCTCGGCCACGCCTTCGAGATCGACCCCTGGCTCGAGGACAGCCTCCTCTTCGAGCTCGCCCAGGCGCAGCTCGTCCGGCAGATCTTCGATCGGCACCCCATCAAGTGGATGCCGCCCACGAAGTTCAAGACGGGGGACATCTTCCACAGCCACGTCCACGACGCGATGTTCAACCTGGTCGGGATCACGACCGGCCAGTCGATCGAGCTGCTCGGGATGTTCAGCGAGGCGATCCACACACCGCTCCTCATGGATCGGTACCTGTCGTTGAAGAGCGCCCGCTACATCTTCACGGCCGCGCGGCACCTCGGCGACGAGATCCAGTGGAAGCCGGGCGGCATCGTCGAGACGCGCGCGCGCGACGTCCTCGACAAGGCGCACGCGCTCCTGCGCGAGGTCGCGCGGGACACCCTCTGGGACGCGATCGGGCGCGGCGCGTTCGGCGACGTCAAGCGCACGCGCACGGGCGGGAAGGGGTACTCGGGCGTCGTGGCGCGGCACCCGGAGTACCTGAATCCGATCCTGGACGCGCTGGAGCGGCCGTAGCGCGCTGGGGGGGCGGTGGCTCGCCCGTGAGCGCCCGCTCCGCGAGGAGAGCTTCAGCGCCTTCGTCAGCCGCTCCAGAGTCCAGACCTGCTCGAACGGGACCTCGTGCTCATCGGGACGGCTGCAGGCCAGCTTGACGACGGACGCGCCATCGAAGGATTTACTCCCTCCCTCCCTCCAGATGGCTCAGCCTCGCTGAGTACGTGCTCGTTCAATGGTCTCCCGCACTCTTGGATCTCTGCGTTGGAGTTGAACAGCGACGTGCCCCACCGCTTCAATCGCAAGGTCGTATCCATATTCTATAAGGCGCTGGAATCACAGGCCGTAATCGGCGAGGATTGGGCGATACAGGCCGAGATGGCCCGGCTCGCCATCTCCCCAGGTGATCGGCCGTTTAGAAGCTTCTAGCTCACTCCGGGCGAAGGTCTGAGCGAGCTGGAGCGTTTGCAGTGCATCCACTCCTTCCACAAAGTTGAAAATCTCCTCGCCGAGTCCAGCGATGAGCACGGGGCAGCACCAGTCCCCCTCGGGAGTCCCTGGAGGTATCGGCTTGCCGATGATGAGCACGATCTCGCGATCGCTCTCACCTTGTACCCCTGTCGGTGATCATCGCGTCCCGCGTCCGATCGGTGAAGACCGCGGCCGCGTGATCGCCAGCGTTCACCGTTCACCGCCCGCACCACCTGCGCCGATCTGGGCCCCGCTCGCCTCCGCAGCGTAGACGTTGGGCCCGCCGAAAAGTCGAAGGCCCGAGGGCTGCCACCCTCGGGCCTTCTGGAGCTCCGCCTTGTCGGAGTCCCCCACCCTCATCACAAGCCGGGCTCCAGGTCCAGAAATCGGCGGCATGGAGCTCGTTGCCTTCGTCCACCTACCGCCTCGCCCTCTGCGCCTGCTGCCGCGTCCAGCTTCGCCTCTGCCGTCGCTGCGATCGCGGCCAGCGCCTCTGCCTCGACTGCCGCCCGCTCCGGCGTCGTGAGTCGCTCCGCCGCGCCGGCGCCGCCTATCGGACCCGGCTTCGCGCTCGCCGCCTCCATGCCGCTCGCCAGGCCCGGTACCGCGAGCGGCAGCGGGACAAGTTCTCGGCGCAGAAAGTGACGCATCACAGGGTGACGGAAGCCGCGGCCGCGTCGATGTCCCAGGTCGCGCCGGAGATCACCCCCGGCCGAAAGGACAACGATGACGATCGGATCCGAGATGTCGGCCGCTGCTCGCTCTGCGGAGCGCGGCTTCCACACTGGGCCATGCGCGAGCGGCGCGCTCGGCCAGCTCTCCACCGACGCGCTCCCCGCGTCCCACGAGGGCCACCGCGGTGACGGGAGGTGGCGGTGATCGCCAAGGAGAAGGAGGCCGAGATCCTGCGCCTCTACCACGGCGAGAAGTGGCCCGTTGGCACCATCGCCGGCCAGCTCGGGCTGCACCACACCACCGTGCAGCGCGTGCTCGGGCAAGCGGGCGTCGACCCGAAGGTCGTCGCGCCGCGCCCGTCCATGGTCGACCCGTTCGTGCCGTTCATCGTCGAGCAGCTCGGCAAGTATCCCTCGCTGCGCTCGAGTCGCCTCTTCGTCATGCTCAAGGAGCGCGGTTATCCGGGCGGTCCGGATCATCTGCGCCGGGTGATCTGCCGCCTCCGCCCCAAGAAGCCGGCCGAGGCATTCCAGCGGCTCCGCACGCTGCCCGGCGAGCAAGCGCAGGTCGACTGGGCGCACTTCGGCAAGCTGGCTATCGGCCGGGCTCGGCGACCGCTCTGGGCCTTCGTCATGGTGCTCAGTTACTCGCGGCGGATCTTCCTGCGCTTCTTCCCGGGCGCGGCGATGCCCTTCTTCGTGCGCGGGCACGTCGAGGCGTTCGCCGAGTTCGACGGTGTTCCACGCGTGCTGCTCTACGACAACCTCAAGAGTGCCGTCGTGGAGCGCCACGGCGACGCGATCCGGTTCCACCCCATGCTGCTGGATCTCTCGGCGCATTACCGCTTCGAGCCGCGCCCCGTCGCCGTCGCCCGCGGTAACGAGAAGGGCCGCGTCGAGCGCGCCATCCGCTATGTCCGTGAGGCGTTCTTCGAGGCCCGGGCCTACGCCGACCTCGACGATCTCAACCGGCAAGCGGCCGAGTGGACAAGCTCCGCGGCGCTCGATCGCTCCTGGGTCGAGGACCGCAGCCGCACCGTACGCCAGGCCTTCGACGACGAGCGCAGCGTGCTCTTGCAACACCCCGACACGCCGTTCCCGGCCCACGAGCGCGTCGAGGTCGAGATCGGAAAGACCCCCTACGCGCGCTTCGATCTCAACGACTACTCCGTCCCCCACGACCGCACGCGCCGCACGCTGGTCGTCTTCGCCGACCTCGATCAGGTGCGCATCGTCGACGGCAACGAGATCGTCGCGACCCACGCCCGCTCGTGGGACCGTGGCCAGCAGATCGAGCAGCCCGAGCACATCCAGCGCCTCGTCGACGAAAAGCGCCGCGCCCGCGAGCACCGCGGCCTCGATCGCCTCGCCCGTGCCGCCCGCAGCAGCCAGGCCTTCCTGCGCATCGTCGCCGAGCGCGGCGGCAACGTCGGCAGCGCGATCGCTCGGCTTCTGCAGATGCTCGACGCCGTCGGCGCCGCCGAGCTCGAAGAGGCCCTCGTCGAGGTGCTCGAGCGCGACACGATCCACGTCGGAGCCGTCCGCCAGGTGATCGACCGCCGCCGCTCCGAGCGCCGTCTGCCGCCTCCGGTCTCGATCCCCGTCACGCGCGGCCAGCACGCCAACGTCGTCGTCACGCCGCATTCACTCGCCACCTACGACGCCCTGAAGAAGGACTCGACGCCATGACCGACTTGACGCCCACCGAGACCAAGTCCCGTCTCAAGAGACTCGGTCTCTTCGGCCTGCTCGCCTGCTTGGATGAGCTCGCCGACAAGCCCTGGCTTCACGAGGTGCTCGCCATCGAGGAGCGCGAGCGCCACAAGCGCAGCCTCGAACGCCGCCTCAAGAACTCCCGCGTCGCCACCTTCAAGCCCATGAGCGACTTCGACTGGTCCTGGCCCAAGAAGATCGACCGCGAGGCCGTCGACGACCTGTTCACCCCCGGTTTCGTCGCCACCGGCCACAACGCCGTGCTCGTCGGCCCCAACGGCGTCGGCAAGACCATGATCCTCAAGAACGTCGCTCACCAGGCTGTCGTCCGGGGCCACACGGTCCGCTTCTCGACCGCGAGCGACATGCTCGCCGACCTCGCCGCGCAGGAATCCTCCGCCGCGCTCGCGCGAAGGCTGCGCCGCTACACGGTCCCCGCGCTCCTCTGCATCGATGAGGTTGGCTACCTCTCCTACGATAGCCGCTACGCCGACCTGCTCTTCGAGGTCGTCACCCGTCGCTACGAGGCGCGGAGGCCGATCCTGCTCAGCACGAACAAGGCCTTCGCCGACTGGGGCCAGGTCTTCCCGCACGCCGCGTGCGTCGTCACGCTCGTCGACCGGCTCGTGCACCGCGCCGAGGTGATCGAGATCGAGGCCGAGAGCTACCGGCTCAAGGAAGCCAAGGAGCTGAGCGCCCTCCGCACCAAGCAGCGCCGCGCCAAGAAGCGCTGAGCCGCCTCTTTCCCGGGATACCTCACCGGCATCGGACGTGGATTTCACCGGTGAACTTCACCGGCAGCCGACACGATCTTCACCGGCATCGACTGCGGATTTCACCGGTGAACTTCACCGAATTCCCGCGGGTTGCCGGGATCATCAACAACCCCGTAGCGGCGGACGGCGATCGGTTCTCCGATGCGCTTCTTCATGGGGTTAGAATCTACCCCGGAAACACCGTGGCCAAGCAGTAAATCTCCCACTTTTGTGCGGAGCCGCTGTTTGCGGTTGCCCAGCACGCTTCCTTGTGGAATCTGTCCAGTCTCCACGGAGATCGACAGAAGGCTTCCTTCGCCCGCTGGCTTGCGTTCTTCAAGAGCAGGCAGATCAGCTTGGCATCGGTGCGTGGTTCCCCAGGTAATTCATAATTATCCGTGTGCGTGGCCGTCTCCGACGGGGACGCGACCGTCTCGAAATCTATGGTCGTGTCTGTCTCGCTGCTATCCTCCTCTACGGTGCACGAGAAACCAGCAAACGCGAAAAACATCCCGGCGAACAGCTTGTGTGTGAGTGCTTCCATGGGCCTACAACTGTTGCCGTTTGTAGGCCAACGTTGAGCGCGCACGGCCGGCGCACTTGATCGATCGAGCGGCGTCGCCGGCGGACCGACGTTGCTCGCACGGTGGAAGTCGTTGCTTCCAGCCGAGGCCGCAGAGCCCGCGGAGGAGGTCGAATGGCACGCCTGGGTGGCGGTTGGGTTCGTCGCAGCGTTCGGACGCGTGTCGCGCCGTGGGGCTCTTCGGCGGCCATTTCCTTTGAGTAGTGAAGTGGCGAGTCACGTGAACGACCTGCCGCCACCCATCCAACCGTGGTTGCTGGCGGCGAGGAGCTAGGACGCTTGACATCGCTGAAGAGCGCGCTAGCTGGTGGGGCATGCCGGACGTGATCGCGGAACGTACCCTTGAGCTGACACTTGCGAGTGGGACGCAAGAGGGCATCCGAGTTCGAGTGTGGGCACCCGAGTACAGTCCAGCATTGCGGAGCTGGGTCGCTGACGTGGAGGTCGCTGGAGCGGGGCACAACCATAAAACCCACGGAACCGGCATCGATGCGTTCCAGGCGCTGTACAGCGCGCTCTTCTTGATTCCGGTCATGCTCGCCCACTATGCGGAAGATGGCCGGCTCTCGTGGTTCAATGAGGAGTGGCTCGGGTTCCCAGAGATCAAACTCACTGAGCCGTGACTCCGGCGCGCTGATGCGCGAACGCGCGGCCGGCCGCGGAGGCGGAAGGGGCGACTCGCGCCTGCATTGGCCCCAAGTCTGCCGCAAGGCGGGCATCCCGCTGCTTCTGGCGCCCAGCATCAAGGCTGGGCTCGACCTCGACTGGAGCAACCCGAAACAGAAGGCGGCAGCGATTCAGATCCTGGAGCGGCAGGTCTCGTCGCTGCAGCAGTGGGTGGACCGCCACCTGGACGATGTCATCGAGCAGCCAATTCGCCCCTATCTCGATGCGGTCACGCAGGTTCGAGACCAGGACCTGGAATTAGAGATTGTTTTCAATAGGTTCGGCACTCTAGACGTCGAGCCTGCGGGCAGCGTCGGAGGCGTGAGCGCCTGGGCTCACCAGATCATCCGCCCCGCGTCGCGCAGCGCTCCCCGGCGCTCCGCCCAGTCCGGGAGGACCCGCTCGACACGCTGCCAGAACATCGCGCCGTGGTGCGGCTCGCGCAGGTGCACCAGCTCGTGAACGACCACGTACTCGATCAGCCGTGGCGGCAGCAGGATCGTCTTCCAGTGGAAATACAGCCGCCCGCCCTTCCCGCACGACCCCCACCGATACCCGAGATCCCGCACGGTGAGCCCGCCCGGCGTCACCCTGATCCTGCCGGCGTACCGCTCCACCCGCGCCGCCAACCACGGCCGCGCGTGCGCGCTGTACCACCGGATCATGTGCGCCTCCGCCGTCTCCGCCGCTCCTCCCACCCCCCTGCGCTCCGCGTCGGCGCGGCGCATCCGAAAGCGGCCGTCGAGGAGCTTGACGGGCACGTCCTGGTCCGGCACGAGCAGCAGCCGGTACGACCGTCCCAGGTAGGGGAACCCCGCCCCATCCACGAATTGCCGCGGCGGCGGCGCCGGGGGCAGCGCTTCGCGGGCGGCGAGCTGCTGGTAGATCCGGAATCGCCTGGCTTGCACGAAGCGGGTCAGCGCCTCCGGCGACGCGGCCGCGGGGGCCGCGAGCGTCAGACGCCCGTCGCGCTCCACGGTGACTTCCGGCGACCGGCGCCGCTCGCTGCGCCGCAGCTCCAGCTCGAGGTCGCCCACCACGAGCGCCGTCACGCCTTGACCAGCCTCGCGTGATTCGCCTTGGCCAGCTCCAGGATCCGGTCGGCGACCGCGTCCGCGTGCTCGAACGGCACGATCTCGTGATCGTCGAGGAAGGTGAACACCGCCCCGCGGAGCACCTCCCGCGCGTGCGTGTTCTTCCAGAAGTCGACCACGCGGATCTCCGCGCGGATGTGGGCCACGAGCTGCGCCGCGAGCCCCGCCAGCCAGCGCGCGTCGGCCGGGGGCACGGGGCGGTCCTTGGCCCGCTCCTCCTTCAGCACCGCGAAGAACGGCGCCTCGGTCTGCGGGTCGAGGCCGGTGTCGTCCTTCTGCCGCCCCCTCTCGGCTTCCTCGGCGAGGCTCCTGAGCGCCAGCGCGAGCTGCTCCCAGTCCTCCCCGTGCGCCTTCAGGATCTCCTCCAGCCGCTCCGACAGCCGCTGGTAGTGGACCGGATCGGCGTCCCGGTTCTGCCGGATGTGGTGCCGCAGCGCGTGCTCCATCTCCGACGCCTTGGCCCGCGGCGACACGTGCTTCCCCACGTGGGCGGCGAAGCCCGCGTCGGTGATGGCGATCGGCGCGATCTTCGGATCCACGCCGAGCGAGATCACGTGGTCGTCGATCAGCCGCCGCACCTTCGCGCCGGTCGACTTCGCGAGCTCGGGCAGCTCGCCGCGGAGCAGCTTGCGCGCCTCCGTGTAGATCAGGCCGAGCTGCTTCGCGTCCTTCAGGTAGGGCAGCCCCTCGGGGCGCGGCAGCACCAGGTCGAGCGTGTCGAGGAACTGCTTCAGCTTCACCGTGAACTCGGCCCGCAGCCGCTCGTTCGTCAGGAGCTGCACGCAGGCCTCGGTGTCGGAGATGTCGGCGACGCCGTGGCCCTTGAAGAAATCGAGCAGCCGCTGGTGGCGGTCGCGCAGCTTCGGGATCTCGTCGCGGAGGTTGCGGAGCGCGCCCTCCACGTCCTCGGCGCTGTAGGTCGCGAGCGCGTCGGCCAGGTGCTGGGCCACCCCGTAGTAGTCGACGATGATCCCGGCCTGCTTCCCGTGCCCGGTGCGGTTCACCCGCGCGATGGCCTGGAGCAGCTCGGCCTCGCGGATGGGGCGGTCGAGGTACATCACGCCCTCGATGGGCGCGTCGAAGCCCGTGAGGAGCATCGACTTCACGACCAGGAACGCCAGCGGATCGGCCTTCTCCGGGTCCTCGTGGACGAGCGGCTTCACGAAGCGGGCGATGCGCGCCTCGATCTTCCCCTCGTCGGTCCACTCCCGGAACATCGGGTCCTCGTTGTGGACGCCGGAGATCACCGCCGCGAACTCCAGCCGCTCGAGGTCGGCCAGGTTCTGGTAGGCCCGCACGGCGGCGCGGAGCTTCCGCGGCCTGGTCGCGAGCGCCTCCGCGTCGAGGTCGCGGAGCGCGGGGTCGAGCGCCCTGGCCTCCTTCACCAGCTCGTCGCGGGCCGCGGGGAGCGCCTTCGCGTAGCGCACGGCCGCGAGCCGGCTGTAGGCCGCGATCTGCGCCTTCAGCCCGCTGGGCAGGATGTGCTCCACGTAATGCCGCAGCATGTCCCGCGCCTTGGCCTCGATCATCTTCTCGGCCTCGAGCACGTTCCCCTTGGTCGCGTACTTTCGCCTGATCGCCTCCAGCTCCTCGGGCGTCCGCTCGACGAACATGTCCTCGAAGAGCTGGTCGAGGTCGCGCCCGTCGCTGACCGCGCCCGACGCCGTGCGGCCCTCGTAGAGGATCGGCACGGTCGCGCCGTCGGCCTCGGACTCCCGCAGCCGGTAGCGGTCGATGAACGGCCCGAAGATCTCGTGGGTGCGCTTCTTCGCGCCCATCAGGATGGGCGTCCCGGTGAAGCCGATGCGCGCGGCATTCGGCAGCGCCTTCTGCAGGTTCGCGTGCATCGTGCTCGTGTGCGAGCGGTGCGCCTCGTCCACGAGCACCAGGATCGACTCGTCCGCGTTCAGCTCCTCGAACTCCTCCGCGGCCGCGGCCTGGGCGGCGGGGTTGTCGTCGTCGCGGCCCGCGTACTTCTGGATCATCGCGAACACGATCCCCGGCCCCTTCTTGCCGAGGAGCTTCTTCAGGTCGGCGACCTTGCGGGCTACCTTCACCGTCTCGCCGGTGAGCGCGGCCGTCCCGGCGAGCTGGCGCTGCAGGTCCTTCCGGTCGGTGATGACCACGACCTTGAAGCGGCGGAGCGCCGGGAGCGAGCGCAGCTTCCGCACGAGGAAGACCATGGTCAGGCTCTTCCCCGAGCCCTGGGTGTGCCAGATGATCCCGCCGCGCTGGTCGTGTTCGCCGTCCTGCTTGCGGGTCTTGCCGTGGAGCAACCGGTGGATGGCGCCGTGCACCGCGCGGAACTGCTGGTAACGGCAGACGACCTTCACGGTCCGGCCCGACACCTCCTGGTACAGCGTGAAGTGCCGGAGGATGTCGAGCAGGTGGTCCGGGCGGAGCATGCCGGCGATGAGCTTCTGCTGGAGCGAGAGCTTCGCGGGGTCGGCCGTGTGGAGGGCCCTGGCCACGTCGGCGAGCGGGATGGGCGCGGTGTCCTTCCAGGCGAGGTAGTGCTCCAGGTCGGCGCAGAGGGTGCCGGCGCGGGCGTCGTCGAAGCAGGTCGCGACGAGGATCTGGTTGGTGAAGAAGAGCCGCTCGTTGCCCTCGTTCTCCTGCACCTGACCGGCGGCCCTGCGCTCGTTCTGGTAGCGCCGGAGATGGTCGACGGCCGCGGGGATGGCCTCCGGGGCGGTGGGGCTCTTGCACTCGACGACGACGACGGGGATGCCGTTGATGAAGAGGACGAGGTCGGGGATGATGTACGGGACGGCCTGGCCGCGGGGGCAATCGACGCGGAATTGGTTGATGACGGTGAAGGTGTTGTTCTTCGGCTCGTGCCAGTCGATGTAGTGGATCGTCTGCTGGCGGCCGCCGTCCCAGTCGGGCAAGCCGTCGACGGGGAGGCCTTCGAGGAGGAGGGCGGTGGCTGCCTGGTTGGCCTCGATCAGGCGGGGGGCGGCGATGCGGGTGAGGGCGCCGATGGCCTGGGCGATGCGGGCGTCGTCGAGCCAGGGCTTGTTGTTCCTGAGGTTGATGCGGCGGAGGGCGTTGCGGAGGTCGTGCTCGAGGAGGATGTCGCGGAAGGAGGGGCGGCCCGTGACGGTGGGGTGATCGACGCTGCCGCTGATGTACTGCCAGCCGAGGGAGATGAGCTGGTCGATGAAGGGGAGCTCGACCTGGTTGTACTCGGGACCACCGCTCATGGGCGTGCTCAGCTCCTCTTTTTCGATGTGGGGCGGGACGCAGCGTTCGCCCTGCTCTTCGACGTGGGTCCGGCAGCCGCGTCCGCGGTTCCCTTCGGCAACCGTCGGGCGACCTCCTCGAGCTGCTTCAGCGCCTCGGTCTCGGCCTCTTGCTCGAGGACCGCACGCCTCCGGGCGGCGAAGCGCTCGTACTCGCGCTCGGCGTGAGCGTCCGCGTCCTCGCGCTTCCACTTGCCCGGGCCGGGCAAGACGCTCCGCTCATTGAAGGCCAGGAAGGCGTCGAGCTTCTTCGGCCACTCGTGCATGTAGATCTGCTTCCGCCGCCTGGTCTGGTCCTCGGCGTAGTCCAGGAACATGACCACGATGCGGTTCAGCTCGGTGATCTCGTCCTCGTTCAGGTAGTTCTTGGCAACGGTCACGTCGCCCTTGCGCACGCCCTGCCCCTTCCACGTGCGGAGGCCCATGTTCGGCTGGGTAGAGTCGGCCCGCGCCTGGATGAGCTCGGGCGCGGTCTTGCCGGTGGCGGCGAAGTGCAGCTTGTTCTGCATGGTCTGGAAGAACGCGACGGTCTCCGGCGTGCCCGGCCGGTAGTCGGCCGCCAAGGCAAAGATCTCCCGCACGCGCAGGTACACGCGCCGCTCGCTCGCCCGGATGTCTCGGATGCGCTCGAGCAGCTCGTCGAAGTGATCGGGCACGCCGGGGCCGGGCGGGTTCTTGAGCCGCTCGTCGTCCATGGTGAACCCCTTCACCAGGTACTCGCGGAGGCGCTCGGTCGCCCACTGGCGAAACTGGGTGCCGCGGGCCGAGCGGACGCGGTAGCCGACGGCGATCACGGCGTCGAGGTGGTAGTGACCGACCTGGTAAGTCTTGCCGTCGAGACCAGTTGTTGCGAAATACGCAACAACTGCTTTCTCATCCAGCTCTCCCTCCGCGAAGATCGCGCGGAGGTGACGCGACACGTTGGATTTGTCGATCTGGTAGAGGGCGATCATCGCGCCCTGGGAGAGCCACAGGGTGCCCCCCTCGAAGCGACACTCGACCCGGCTCCGGCCGTCCTCGGTGGGGTACAGGATGATCTCGCCTCGGGCGGAGACGATGTCATCGGCGGGATCGTCGGGCTCGCGGTCGCTCATGGGGTGGACTCCGCGAGGAGGGGGGTGACGCGGACGCGGCCGGTGAGGAGGTCGTCCATGAGGCCTTGCTTGAGGAGGCGGAGTTTGGTCAATTCGCGCACTTCGGCAGCAACTGTTGCCTCGTGCGCTACCAACGCTTCCACTATGGCAACCTGCTCAGAAATCGACGATGGTAGCGCGATCATCGTTTTCCGCAGGTTGGTCGGGTTGATGTTGACTTGGTGCACCCCGGGGGTGGCATATCGGCGGATGCGCATCTGTGTGCATGGCCAATTGAGCCAGCGATTGAGGAATTCATTGTTCAATCGCGCCGGTTCCGGATCCAATCGAACGAGGTAAGAAGCGAACGACGCCAGCTCGAGCTGTCCTCGCCAGATGCCCGTACGCCCAACGTGCTCAATGCTGTTGGTGCGATTGAATAACACATCTCCGGGCCGCAGAAGCAGCCTGCGCGTCGTGGCACTCGCAGAATACTTGAGGTCCGACACGTCAGTCTCGCCGTCCTTTAAGTTGTTCATTCGGAGAACAGGAATGCCGGTCGAGTGAAAGCCCAATGGAACAGAGACGCCGTATGCGACGTGCGGCACGACGTCGCCCAATGGGAGCACGCTCCACATCTTGGGAATCATGCCTAGCGGCGAGTCCTTGAAATGCTCTGGATATTGCTCGGGATCACGCAAGCCACCGTTCTCGTCGATCCCGCGAGTCAGCAGGTCGTGCAGGAGCCCTTGCTTCATCCGATTCAACTTGGCGACGAGCCGCTCGGTAGTCAGAATGGATTTGTCGAGCGCATCGAGAATCTCGGCGATCAGTCGCTGCTGCGGGAGCGACGGCATGCAGATGTCGATGCTAAGGTAGTCCTGGAATTTGAGGTTAATAATTCCAGTCGTCTGCTGCTGTAGGCCCCAGATCGTTGGGCTTCGATACAGGTGGTGGAGCCGCCATGATAGAAACGATGGATCTACAACGGAACGATTGGGGCGGAGTGTTCTAAAAAAATTCGAGCAGACATGCCGCGTGGAAGAACGCTCGTTGAATATGGCTGTACGGCCGACGGGCTTTTCCGGGCTGCCGCCCGAGGCTTCAAGCAGGATGTCACCCGGCTCAAGCCTCTTCACTGACAGCTTCGCGGTCGCGATCGTTCGTTGTGCTCCCCTAGAGACATCAACGTGCCCCTCGTCATCGAGATCCGTTGATCGGATCACCGTTGCATTGCCACCTCGATGGCCCGGATCGCTTCCCCACTCACCACTGAACTGCCCAGCCAGGCACTCCCGAATGGTCCTGTGGCTCCAGCCATCAGGTCTCATATCCGAGTCCTCCGAGAAATTGTCGCAGCCTGCTGCTCAATGCGTCTCGCTCCTGTTCGACTGCGATGAGTGTCACCGAATATTTCTCCCACCACCCCTCGAATGCCGCGACAACCGTCCGCTGGTGCTCTCCCACGTACCGCTCGAAGATGTCATCGAGGCTCTCCCTCAAGACGCCCGCCACCAGCGTCTCGGCCCCCTCGTCGTCCAGCTTCGCGACCCCCTCCTCCAGCCGCTGCACAAGCTCCCCTTCCAGCGCCTTCCGCTGCTTCTTCACCGCGCCGAGCTCCTTCTTCAGCGCCTTCACCTCCTCCTCCGACCGCCGCTCCTCGGCCTCGCCTTCCTCCTCGTCCTCCCCCGGCTGCGCCGCCTTGATCTCCGCGTCCAGCTCCGCCCGCTTCGCCTCCAGCTCGCCGAGCTCGGCCATGTATTCAGGCAGCAGCTTCTTGAGCAGCGGATGCTCCAGCGGGTTCTCCGTCGCCTCGTCGTCCTCCAGCGCCGCCCGGATGCTCGACGCCCATGCCTCCACCAGCCCCGTGTACTCGTGCGCCGCCAGCGTCTTCAGGTCGTTCTGCGCCGCCCCCCACCACGTCGCGATCACCCCCGTCACCTTGAACGCATCCAGGAGCCCCACCGGCCGCACCGCTTTCTCGAAGCTCGCCAGCAAGCGCGCCCGGAGCGGCATGATTGCCCCCGACACCGGGAGCTGCCGCAGCTCCCGCCGCGCCTTCTTCCACCACCCCTCCACGGCCTCCGCGAGCTGCCGCTCCCGCGCCGCCATCCCGGGATCCTCGTCCAGCCGCTTCTTCAGCGCCGCCTTGTCCCCGATCCCGTCCACGAAATCGAGATACCGCTCGTCCCGCTCCCGGAGCAGCCGCCGCGGGTCGAGCCCGTGCGCCTCGAACAGCGCCGCCTTCGCCTTCACCTCGGCCTTCGGGATGCCCCCGTGCAGGTGCGCGCGCACGTCGTGCGGCTCCGGCGGCGGCGCGTTGTCAGCGTAGCGCCGGATGTTGAGGTTGTCGTCGTTCTCGCGCAGCACCTCGCGCCCGACCACGCTCGCGAAGCCGGGCACGTCGCGGAACGCCTGCCACGTGCTCACGATCTTCTCGATGTGCTCGGGGAGGAGCTGGTTCTGCGCCCGCCCCTCGGCATACTCGCGGTCGGCGTTGATGAAGAGCACCTTCCCGCGCCGCTCCTTCGGCTTCGCCCCCTTCGCGCGCAGCACGAGCAGGCAGGCGGGGATGCCCGTTCCGTAAAAGAGGTTCGGGGCCAGGCCGATCACGGCGTCGAGCAAGTCGTCGTCCAGGATGCTGGTGCGGATCTGCTTCTCGGCCCCGCCGCGGAACAGCACCCCGTGCGGCATCACCGTGACCACCATCCCGCCCGGTCGCAGCACCGCGAGCATGTGCTGCACGAACATCAGGTCGGCCTTCTTCCCGCTCTCCGGGCAGAAGCCGTGGCGGAAGCGCTCCTTGAAAGGCAGATCCTTCAGCACGTAGTTCTGCGAGAACGGCGGATTGGAGATCACGCGGTTGAAGCGCATCAGCTCGCCGTCCTCCCTATGGCGCGGGTTGGCGAGGGTGTCATCGTTGCGGATATCGGCGTCGGCGATGCCGTGGAGGAGCATGTTCATCTTGGAGATCGCCCACACGCCGCCGTTCGACTCCTGGCCGTAGAGGCGCAGGTTCCTCACGTTCTTCTGGCGCTCGTCGAGGTACTCGTGCGAGAGCACCAGCATGCCGCCCGAGCCCGAGCAGGGGTCGTAGACGTGCATGCCCTCGTCCGGCGCGGCGATGCGGACCATCATCCGGACCACGGCGCGCGGGGTGTAGAACTCGCCGCCCTTCTTCCCGGCCGAGTCGGCGAAGTCGCGGATCAGGTACTCGTACGCGGCGCCGAGGAGGTCGGGGTACTCGAAGTCTTCATTCCGCAGGCGATGCTGGGAGAAGTGGTCGATGAGGTCGCGGAGGTTCTTGTCCGGGATCTTCGACTGGCCGACCTTGCGCGTGAAGTCGATGTGCGCGAGCACGCCATCGAGGCTCGTGTTCTGCCCCTCGATCGCGGCGAGCGCCTTGTTGAGCGTGTCGCCGATGTTCCTGTGGGCCTCATCGCGCAGGTAGCCCCAGCGCGCCTCCTCGGGGACGTAGAAGGTGTCGGTGTAGAAGCTCGGGTGCCCGGCGCGCTTCCGCGCCTCGGCCTCGCGCTTGCCGCGGGCGAGGTCCTTCGCGACGAGCTCCTCGAAGCGGGCGTCGAAGACGTCGGAGCACCGCTTCAGGAACAGCATGCCGAAGATGTATTCCTTGAACTCCGACGCATCCATCTTGCCGCGGAGGATGTCGGCGGCCTTGAACAGGTGCCGTTCGAGCTGAGGGAGGGTGAGCCTTGCCATGGAGCGCTCCCCTTCTACCACCGGCGCGCGCGGGCGCGGCGCGGCATGTGGCCGCGAGGGCGCGGCGTGCCTCCCGATCGGGATCGAGACGTGGCTCGGCCGCCGAGGCGCGGGCACGCGCGCGATCGGAGGGGCATCTCGGCCGGCGAGGCCGGTCCCCGATCGCGATCCCCGCGGCCCCGGCTGCGTTCCCGGCGGGGTCGAGACAGGCCGTCCCGATACGGCGGGCCAGCGTCGGCGGGCGCCTGCTCGCCCTTCCGGCGCCACCGGCAGCCCGCGCAGATGACCGGCGCCCGCCCGCGCCGGGGGATGACATGAGCCCGCTCGCCCGTGTAGCCTCCCACACTGGAGGATCTCATGAGCAAACCCAGGACATCGAAATCCCCAAAATCCCCGAAGTCCCCGAAGTCCGAGCGCGCCGAGGCCGCGGCGCTCGCGCCGATCGACGAAGCGCCGGTGGAAGCCACGCCGACGGAGCTCGACGCCGAGACGACGGCCTTCCTCGCCCGCGTCCACACCGTGCTCTTCAACATCCCGCGCTACCTCGGGCGGGCGAGGCGCCACGGGTACACGCAGAAGGAGCACGATCTGGGCTGGGAGCTGTACGCCACGGCTTCCGGCAAGAACCGCCGCTTCGAGCACTGGCTGGCGGAGGGCGATCACCGCGAGGTCGCGGCCGGGCTCTCCGTGGAGCGGATGCGCCTGCTCCAGGAGATCGATGACTTCGAGAACCTCTGGTTCCCGCGGATGCGGGTGATCATCCCCCGGGTGATCCCGCGCGAGAGCGCCGCCCGGTTCAGCGCCGCGTTCTTCAAGAACCTCTCGCAGCAGCCGCTCGGCCCCGCCGTGGTGGACTCGGTGAAGACGTTCCTGAACCGGGTCGACGAGCTGGCGACGAGCGCCGAGCCCGGCGCGCGGGAGCTCTACCGGACGCTCGGCGAGCGCGGGCTCACGCCGAAGAAGATCGAGTCGATGCGCCGGCTGATCGCCGCCGCGGAGGAGCACCGGAGCTCGGACAGGACCGCGCCCGCGGTGAGCGCGGCGGAGATCGCGAAGGCCAAGGAGGCGCAGCTCGCCGCGCTCCAGTCGCTCCGCCTCTGGTTCAACGACTGGGCCACGACGTTCCGCGGCATCTTCAACACGCGCGAGCAGATCACGCTCGGCCTGACCACCCTCAAGCGACGGAAGAAGGACGCCGAGGCCGAGGCCGCGGAGCCCGAGGACGAGGAAGACGACGAGGCCGAGGACGACGACGAAGACGACGAAGACGACGAAGACGACGAAGACGACGACGACGGAGCCGCCGACCCGTAGGTCTCCGCGACGGTCCGGAGGGGTCTCGAGCACAGTCCGGAGGGGTCCCGAGCACGGTCCGGAGGGGTCTCGACTACAGTCCGGAGGGGTCTCGAGCACAGTCCGGAGGGGTCTCGACTACAGTCCGGAGGGGTCTCGAGCACAGTCCGGAGGGGTCTCGAGCACAGTCCGGAGGGGTCTCGAGCACAGTCCGGAGGCGTCTGTACGAGCGGAGCCCTGGTAACAGTTCTGACCGGGAGCAGCGGTGACACTTCCTTGAGCTACGCGCCCCTGCTCCGGGAGGACTGGGAACAGGGGCCGGATCCTCGTCGACGCGACACGCTCACCGCGCTCTCTCGGACCGCCAGGATCTATACACGAACCGCTTCCCGCGGTCTCGGTACACGCGAGCCTCTCCTCACGTTCCGGCGTGAGTGCGCGCAGGTCACCGTGCCTTGGCGAGCTGCAGCTCCTTGTTCTTCAAGGTGACCTGCGCGAGCAGAACCGGCCCGTAGTACAGCTCCCAGACGTCGTCGGCGATCGGAAGCAGCCCCACGGGTTCGTTGGCGATCAGCTTGGAGACGAAGGTGTTCGCGCCACCGAACTGAAGCCGACCCATGTCCCCCACGCGTCGCACGGCCATCGTGTCCGGATACTCCGGCGAGGAGGGCTTGCTCGGCATCGTCCGCCGCGACGGCGTGTAGCGCGAAGCCGGCGTCCTCTGGCCGAGCGCCTCGTGAGGCCGCTGGTCATTGTACTCGTGCCGGAAGCGGTCGAAGACGCGCTGCTGCGCCGCGAGCGTGGCTTCGGGCGGCGATGTCGCCTCCGCCTTCAGCGTCTTGTGCATGCGCTCGTGCCGGCCGTTCTGCTGCGGTTTGCCGGGCTCAATGCGCTCGGGAACCACGCCGAGCTTGATCCAGCTCACCGACAGCGCCGAGAGCCCTCCAATGCCCTGCGTGGCGAACGGCGGGCCGTTATCGGAGCGGATACGATTCGGCAGCCCAAACTCGCGGAACGCGCGCTCGAAGTGCGGCCGCACCGAGGCCTCGTCCGGCTTCGCTACGCCCTCGCATTTGAGCAAGTACCGCGACGCCTGGTCCGTCAACGTCAGCGGGTGGCACCGGGTCTTGTCGCCAAGCGCGAAATGCCCCTTGAAATCGGCGCACCATGTGTCATTAGGCTGCTCCGCTGGAGCCAGCGTCGACGGCATCGCTGACGTCGGCATCACCACGCGGCGCCGCCGGGGCCGGATCAGCCCGTGTTTCTTGAGCAGCTCGCCGATGGTGCTCGTCGCCGGCAGCCCCTCAAGGCCCATGCTCTCCAGCCGGGCGCGCAGCTTCTTCGGACCCCAGGTGGGTCGCTCCTTCCGCAGCTCGACCAGCGCGTTGACGATCGCCGCTGGCGTCGCATGCGGGAACGTGTGCGCCACGGGCCGCCGCTCCTCCAGACCACGAGGTCCGGCTTGCTCGTAACGCTCCACCCACTTGTACCCCGTCTTCCGGCTGATGCCGAACCGTCGGCACAGCTCCGCGAACGTCTCGTCCGACTCGTTGACCTGCGCGATGAACTGAAGCCTCTCGTCCACTGAACATGTCTCTTTCCAGGGCACCAGCGATCCTCCGTCGCCGACCCTCTACGACATGTGTCACCCAGGCTCCCGGTCCGTCCGGGTGCTACCCAGGCTCCCGGTCTGAACCGTTACCCAGGCCACCGGTCCGTACCGTCTCGACCACGGTCCGGCTGGGGCTTTGCCACGGTCCGAGCGCCCGTGACGGCAGGTCGGACCGTTCCACAAGCACAGCAGACCCCCGTGGCCTCCACGCGGGACCGCCCACACCACGGTCGGGCCCACCGCGGTCGTGCCGTGCCCGCGTCCCGTTCGATGTTCCCGACGCTGGACCACCTCGTTGAACGTCTCGAACCGCGCTGCGCGACATCGTTGGACGGTTCCGCCCTACACGTTTCGCGAGATCACACAGGGGAGCGCCGAGGCCACCGCCAGGGTGCACCAAACGAAGCTGCTAGCCAGTACAGCGTTCCCGGATCTCCCCCCAGGATCGGCCGTGACGATCCTGCCTTCGGTCCGGGCTGGCCGGGCTCATGGACTGCGCGAGCTCGTCGCGGGACGCGGACGCCTATCGCTCCTGCGGGAAGTCGGGCCGAGAGGCGAACCGCCATGACGCCAAGGGCGCCAAGAAACCAGGGAAGTAGAAGGGGAACATGGAGGGACAACCCTTCCCCCTCTCTTCTTGGCGTCGTTGGCGCCATGGCGGTTCTTCTGCTGATCCGGGGCAACTTCCCGCAGTAGTGCTATTCCAGGGACTCCAGGCTGCGGCGGGTGCTGGGAGACCTCATGTCCACGACTTTCGCCCTCTCGCCTGAAGACCGCTCCATTTCTGCCGGCGCCCCGGCGCGCGGCGCTGTCCGCGGATCGACGACCAGCGTCCTCGTGGTGTACATCAAGGAGGTATGACACCGCGAACCATCCTGCGTGCATATGGCGATCGCGAGGGCGACGGCATGGTCCAGATGTCGTTCACGCTCCGCGTCCTGCCGGGCGACCGCGCGCGCGAGGCGGCCAAGCGGTTCGCCGAGGCCCACGGCCTGCGCGAGCCGCTCGTCACGGCCATGGAGCAGGCGAGCCGGGAGCACACCTACTTCGTCGTTTACGGGCACTCCCAGCACGGCGTCGACCTCTCGGACATCGAGGTCGAGGAGCTCGCCGCGCAGCCGCTCACGCGCGCCGACATCGAGGCGCAGGCGAAGAGGCTCGGCCGCAAGATCGTGGTCGTGGGCGCCTGCACCGGCAGCGACGCGCACACCGTCGGCATCGACGCGATCCTGAACTACAAGGGGTTCGCCGGAGAGAAGGGGCTCGAGAGCTTCAAGTGCTTCGACGCCCACAACCTCGGCGCGCAGGTCGAGAACGCCGAGCTCTGCGAGAAGGCCAAGGCGCTCGGCGCCGACGCGATCCTCGTCTCGCAGGTGATCACGCAGCGGAACTGCCACAAGGAGAACGCGGCCGCGCTCATCGAGATGGTGAAGGCCCAGGGCTTCCGGGACAGGGTGATCCTGCTGCTCGGCGGCCCGCGCATCGATCACAACCTGGCGGTCGAGCTCGGCTTCGACGCCGGCTTCGGGCCGGGCACCAAGCCGACCACCGTGGCGTCGTTCCTGGTCGAGCGCCTCGTGGGCAGGGCGTAGCGGTCAGGCCACGAGCAGGTGGTAGGCGGCCGAGAGCTCGGCGAACCGCGCCGTGCGCAGGGCGCCCTCGCCGGGCAGCGCGGCCCCGCGGTCGGGGTGCAGGCCCGCGGCCAGGCGGCGGAAGGCGCGGCGGATCTCGGCCTCGGTCGCCCCCTCGCCGAGGCCGAGCAGATCGAGCGCCCGGCGGCGCCGCTCGTCGGCGCGGACGCCCCGGGGCGGCGCGCTGCGCGGGGCGCCGGCGCTGCCCCAGGACGGCGCGCTGCGCGGGGCGCCGGCGCTGCCCCAGGACGGCGCGCTGCGCGGGGCGCCCGCGTGCCGGTAGCGGTCGCGCGCGCGGGGGCGGCCGTGGAGGAAATCGCCCGGCGAGAGCGGGCCGACCTCCCGCAGCGACCCGGCCAGCGGCCTCGCGGTGTGGAAGCAGATGGTCGCCTCCTCGATGGCGAAGAGCGCCTCCAGGCGCGCGCGGAGCTGGAGCCGCAGGGCGCGCTCGACCGCGCTCGCCGGGACGAGCCCCGCGGCCACGAGCACCTCGCCCGTCCGGCGCCCCCGGTGGGTCGCGACGAGCGCGGCGAGCCGCTGGATCGACGGCTCGGACGCGTGGCCCTCCCGCGCGAGGATCTCGCCGAGGCGGGGCACCCGGAGCGGCGTCTCGACGGCCGTCACCAGGCCGGAGAGGAGCTGGATCCTGTGCTGGCGGCCGGGGACGGTGGAGCCGCTCGGCGTCCGGAGCTCGCAGAGCTCCAGGAGCCCGGTCGTCCTCTGGCGGTGCAGGGCGCCGAGCAGGTCTCCCAGGGTCGACGTGGAAAGACGGCTGGGCAGTTGCATCGAAGGCGGCGTTATCACCGCCGCGCGCGATCGGGCAAGCAAGCGGCGCCGGCGCGTCCAACGCCGTGCGCGCCCGCCCGCCCGCCCGCCCGCGTGGGCGGGCGGGCCGAGAGACGCCGTGCGCGCCCGCCCGCGCGGGCAGGCCGAGCGCGCGCACGGGTGGAGCGCCCGGAGGGCCGCTCCAGCCGCGCACGAATCTGTGCCCGGGCCGAGGCCCGCTGTGCGAAGCTCCGCGCGAAGTCGGCCCGGCGCGCCGCGCCGGCGCGCGGAGCAGGAGGAAGCTGCGATGGGTTTGCTCGACGGGAAGGTCGCGATCATCACGGGAGCCGGCGGCGGCATCGGCCGCGAGGAGGCGCTGCTCTTCGCCCGCGAGGGCGCGAAGATCGTCGTCAACGACCTCGGTGGCGCGCGCGACGGGTCGGGATCGAGCGACGCCATGGCGGCGCAGGTCGCGGAGGAGATCCGGGCAGCGGGCGGGCAGGCCGTGCCGAGCTTCGACAGCGTGGCGACCCCCGAGGGGGCGGCGAGCCTCGTGAAGACCGCCGTCGACGCGTTCGGCAGGGTCGACATCCTGGTGAACAACGCGGGGATCGTCCGCGACAAGACGCTCCTCAAGATGGATGAGGGGATGTGGGACGCCGTCATCGCCGTTCACCTGAAGGGCACGTTCCTGTGCACGCAGGCCGCCGCGAAGCAGATGGTCGGGCAGGGCGGGGGAGGGCGGATCGTCAACACCACGAGCGTCTCGGGGATGATCGGCAACTTCGGACAGGCCAACTACTCGGCTGCCAAGGCCGGCATTTACGGGCTCACCCGCACGGCCGCGATCGAGCTGCAGAAGCAGCGGATCACGGTCAACGCGATCGCGCCCATCGCCAGGACGCGGATGACCGAGGATCTGCCCATGTTCCAGTCGGCGGGCGACACGCTCACGCCGGCGCACGTGGCGCCCGCGGCGCTGTTCCTCGCGTCCGATCTGTGCGCCGACCGGACAGGCAACGTCCTCGCCGTCGCCGGCGCGCAGATGTACATTTACAAGGTCGTGCAGAGCCCCGGGAAGTTCAAGGACGAGGGGGAGATCTGGACGGCGCAGGAGATCGCCGAGCACTGGGACGCCATCAACAAGCTTTGATCGAGGCGCCGGCGCGCCGGCAGGGGCGGCGCTCGCAGGGCGCCCCCGCCGGCGCCCGTCGCGAGCGCACCCCGCTCCGGGCTCCGTTGTCCGCGGATCGCGGGGCGAGCGCGGACGCGGCAGGCGCGGCGGAGGGCGTGGCGGCCTCGGCGCGCGCCGACCGTTGCTGCGCTGATCCCTGGATGCTAGGTTCGACTCGCTTTCCGGGTGCGACGTTCGCATCGGCGTACTGTTCGAGCAGGCCGTTCACGCGGAGTCTGGAGGTACCACCGGTGACCGTCTTTTGCTGCTGTCACGGCCGCGCCACCCGGTCACGCGGAGCGGACCCTGTCGTACGGGGGCGCTGATCTCCATGTCGCGTGACGCCCACATCCCGCTCGCCCTGTGGATCTGCGCGGCGATCGTGGCCCACATGGCGGGCGGCGGCGGCGCGGTCGAGGTCGCGCAGGTCATCGAGGATCGGGCGCAGCTCCGCCGGATGGTCGACGCGGTGCGCGAGGGCCTGCGGCCGGGCGACACGACGTTCGAGGTGCTGACCGACGACATGGCGCCCACGCCGCCTCCCGTCCCGGTCGAGCCCCCGGAGCGGTCTCCCGACGACCCGGCGGCCAGCGAGCCGGACGAGGACGCGCCGCCCGAGGCCCAGGCGAAGCCCGAGCCGGACAAGGTGGCGAAGGCCCCTCCGCCGCCGAAGCCCGCGCCGCCGAAGCCGCCGAAGGAAAAGGTCGCCAAGGTCGTGCCGGTGAAGCCGGTGCCGCTCTCGGCCGAGCGACGGATCGCCGTCCGTCAGCACGTCGAGAAGGACCAGGAGGACAACCCCGAAGCCAGCCGGATCGCCGACGACGCCAACACGGTCGCCGAGGAGACCATGGCGCAGATCCGGTCGAAGGATCAGGACGACCCCACGCCGACGCCCGGGACGCCGAAGGGCCCGATGGGGCCGAAGGACAGGGTCGGCGACAGCGACCACGATCTCAGCGCGCACAGCGAGGAGCGGGCCGGCAACGACCAGCACGCGCCCGGCGAGCGGGCCCCCGACAGCGAGAGCGCGGAGCACCACAGCCCGGCCTCTCCGGTGCAGGCCGCGCGGCCCCCCACGGCCGGGCCGCCGCCGAGCGTGCCGGGCGCGCGGGGCGGCGGTCACGTCGCGCAGGCGCCGCCCGCCTTGCCGCCGCCCGAGAGGGGCGCCGCGGGCGGCGCGGGGCCCGCGTCGCCCGAGGTCGTGGACGGCGCGCGCGGCGGCTACACCCTCGACCCGGCGAACCCCGGCGGCGACGGCAAGAGCCGCGTCGCCGGCAAGAAGGCGCGGCCGCAGCCGTACCAGAGCCCGGTGCGCGTCGGCTCGCTCGGGCTCGGCGCTCCGGGGCTCCCTGGCGGGCCCAACCTCAACCTGAACATGGCCGGCGTGCAGGCGGCCGTGGGCGACGAGAAGCTCAGGGCCGAGCGGGCCGCGGATGGCGCCTCGCGCAGGAGCGCGCACCGGGGCTCGTGGGAGACCGACAAATGGAAGAAATGGCGCGCGGCGATCGAGAACTACGACCCCTCGGTCAAGCCCGGCAACCAGACCTCCCTCAACGCCGCGCGGGTGCCGTTCGCGACGTACATCAACATGATCCACAACCGGCTCCACCCGATCTTCGCGGACGAGTTCCTGACGTCGCTCGACAGCTTGCCCAAGAGCCACGCGTTCAACCAGAACCGGGTGACGCACCTGGAGATCGTGCTGAACAAGGACAGCGGTCACGTCGTGCGCCTCGGCGTCACGAAGCCGAGCGGGATGACGGCGTTCGACATCGTCGCGCTGAACTCCGTCAGCCGCGCGTCGCCGTTCGGCAAGGCGCCGGACGCGATCGTCTCGCCCGACGGCAACGTGTACTTGCACTGGGAGTTCCACCGGGATCCGTACGACGCGTGCTCCACCCGCAACGCCCGGCCCTTCCTGCTGAAGGCGGCGTCCGGCGCCGCCCCGGTCGAGCCGGCCCCGGTGCGGAGGGCGCCGCGCCCGGTCCCGGGCGACGAGAAGGGCCGGACGGCGCCTGGGCCGCTGCGCCCGCTCCGGCGGTAGGTCCCGGCTCTCCACGAGGACCGCGGCGAGGTATCCTGCGCGCCATGCCGAAGGATTCGACCGCGGCCGTTCAGGTGACCAACACACGCATCGAGGCGACGCTCGCGAATTCTCCGGCGTTCGCCCGGATCGAGCCGCAGTTCTACGTCGTCCGGCAGGGGACCGCGTACGTTTACCTCCACGTCCTGCCCTGGGAGCCGGATCGCGCCCTGGTGCGGCTCGTCGCGCAACTCGCCCACGGCGTCGAGATGACGCCGGATCTCGCGATGAAGCTGCTCCGCCTGAACGCGCGGATCCGCTTCGGCGCGTTCGGTTACGTCGCGCAGGGCTCGTGCGTCGTCATCGCCCACACGCTGCTCGGGGGCGAGACGCTCGACGCCGAGGAGATCCTCGTCGCCCTGCGGGACCTGTCGGTGCTCGCGGACGAGTACGACGACCGCATCGTGGACGAGGCCGGCGGCAAGCGGATGCAGGACCTGATCAACGCCTCGGCGGCCGCCGCGATCTTCACCGATCTCGACGCTCCCCGCGCCTGGGACAAGGGCTGAGCGACCGGCGTCCTTTCATGCTCCTCAACATCGATCTTCCCTCCGAGAGCGCCCCTCCCCCCGCCGCGCCGGCCCCCTCTGCGTCACCTCCTCGCGAGGACGGCGGCGCCGCGCCGCCCGCCGAGCGGCGGCCTCCCGGGGCGGAGCGGCCGCCGCTCGCCGGCCTGCCCGTGCTCCGGCTGATCCGGCCGCTCGCCGTCCTCGCCTTGCTCGCGATGATCCTGGGCCGCATGGTCGCGCCCGCCACCGTGGGCCTGGCGGTGGGCATCGAGCGCGCCGCCCGGGCGGTCGAGCTCGCCGGCGCGGGCGCGTCGCAGCTCTTCGCCATCGGC
Organism: Sorangium sp. So ce1036; assembly: GCF_051369805.1. Lineage (NCBI taxonomy): Bacteria > Pseudomonadati > Myxococcota > Polyangiales > Polyangiaceae > Sorangium > Sorangium sp. So ce1036. The sequence goes on along the minus strand of NZ_JBBMOX010000001.1, from coordinate 6,328,698 downwards.
GCCGTCGTCGTCGCCATGGCGCTGATCGGCGCCGTCCTGCGGAGCCGCATCTCCCACGCGCTGCGCATCTCCGCGATCGTCGCGGGCAGCTTCGTGATCCTCGTCGTCCTGCAGGCGACGGTGCAGCGCGTGCCCGATCTCTCCGCCGCGCTCATCGGCGTGAGCGCGGCGGTCCTCGCGCTCGGCAGCGCCTGGGAGGCGCTCCGCGTCCCGTTCATGCGCCCGGTCGCGGGCGCGCTCGGGCTCGTCGGCGCCTCCGCGATGGTGCGGCTCGTGGGCGTCTTCCTGGCCCTCTGGGCGAACGAGCGCGGCTCGAAGGCGCTCGCCGGCGCGACGAGCTCCGTCGCGACCGCGGCGTTCGCGCTCGACGTGCTGGCCGTCCTCGTCGGGACGGTGGCGCTCGGCGCGTCCTCCGAGCCGCGGCCGCGCGGCGCCGAGGCGCCGCGGCCGGCGCCGCGCCTCGCCAGCCCGCTCTCGATCGCCGCGCTCGCCGCGGCGCTCCTGGCCACCCGGGCGGCGCTCGCGGGCGCCGGCGACGACGCCTCCATGATCGAGTCGCTCTTCCGCCGCGCGCTCGATCGCCTGCTCACCCGCCCGGTCCCGGCCGTGCCGCTCTCGATGCAGCTCTTCGCCGCCGCGCTCTCGGTGGCGGTCGCCGCGCTCGCGCTCGCCGCGCCGCCCCGGCTCCCCGCCCTGGGCGGCGCGCTCGCGTTGCTGCTCATCGCGCGCAGCGCCCCCGAGGTGCCGCTCGGCGCCCTCTCGCTGGTGATCGCCGCCCTGTGCGTCGCGCTCGCCGCGCGCGACGAGCGAGGCTTCTGGGCTGCCGTCCTCGCGACCGAGCGCGAGCGCGCCTCGGGCGCGCCGCCCGCCGGAAAGCCGGATACCGCGGGGCCTCGTCAGGTGGACGCGGGCGACGACGCGCGTTGAGCGCCCTTCACGTGCGACGTTCACCGGTGGATGCGCGGCCTTGTCGTGGTGACGGATCATCCGCTGTTCGCCGTGAAGCGGTGATGACGGCGCCTTCACGCTCGATAAGGTCCCTCATGACGAGTCCACGCTCGAGGCGCGGCACCCCCGTTACGACCTGAAGAATGTCGAGGTGGCGGCCGACAGGCCTGCCCAGGTCTCGCTCACGCATGCTGGCACCGAGCCCCATCCCGCGGAGGACAAGGACGAAGTTCCAGGGCATGGGGTGAGGTCCCCGGCCGCGTCGGCGGCGGTGGGCGGCACAACACCCGAGGCCGCTCGGTCGGCGGCGTGCAGCGCAGAGGATCGACCGTTCCAGGTTCGAGCGAGGCCCAGCGCGGGGAGGGGCGCGCCGCGACGGTTGCCGCAGGGCGACTCGTGCCCTAAAGGGAGGCGGGCGACGACCGACGAACTCGACTCCCCGAGCCGCGTTGTGCGCGCTAGTGTCCCGGCCCAGATGCTGTTCATCCCCGCCTCTCGCGCTCCGGCAGTGATGTTGAAATCCGCCCTGACTGTCTCGCACACAGAGGCCCTCCAGGAGATCGGGCCGGCGCAGGGCGCGCGCGCCGGGCACGGCAGCAAGGTGAGCGCGTGACGATGAGCGCCGAGCAGGCCACGGAGCAGCCCCCGGTCCCCTACGTCCGTCAGGCCGAGCCGTCCGCGAGCGACGACGGCGCGCTCCCCACGAGCGCGCGTCCGCTCGTCAAGGTCGCGGCCGATCTGGTGAGCCTCACCAAGCCGCGCATCACGCGGATGGTGGTCGCCACGATGCTCGGCGGCATGTGGGTCGCGAGCCGTTATCTCCGCGACGGCCTCGCCGGAGAGGCCGCGATCGACCGCGCCGCGGTGCCTGCGACGCAGCTCGCGCTGGCGCTGCTCGGGACGGTCCTCGTCGTGTCGGGCGCGAACGCGCTCAACATGTACATCGAGCGGGACACCGATCGGCTGATGGAGCGGACGAAGAACCGCCCCCTGGCCGCGCGGAGGCTCGCGCCCGAGGTGGGGCTCTGGTTCGGGATCGCGCTCTCGGCCACCTCGATACCGCTGCTGTTCATCGCGGTGAACGCGACCACGGGCGCCCTCGCGGCGCTGGCGCTCCTCAGCTACGTGCTCGTGTACACCCCGCTCAAGCGCCGCACGACGCTCGCGTTGCCGATCGGCGCGATCCCCGGCGCCATCCCGCCGCTGCTCGGCTGGACGAGCGTCACCGGGCGGATCGACGCGCCTGGATTCATGCTCTTCGCGGTCATGTTCCTCTGGCAGATCCCGCATTTCCTGGCGATCTCGCTGTTCCGTCGCGGCGAGTACCAGCGCGCGGGGCTCAAGGTGCTGCCCGCCGAGAAGGGAGATCGCACAACGTGGCTCCACATCGTCGGCTATCTCGCGCTGCTGGTGCTGGCCTCGGTGCTCTTCGTCCCGCTGGGCGTCGCGGGCCCTGTCTATCTCGGCGCCGCGCTCGTCCTCGGGGGCGCGTTCTTCGCGCTCGGCGCCTGTGGCCTCCGCGCGGGTGTCGGCGATCGCTGGGCGCGCAAGGTCTTCTTCGCCTCCATGCTTTACCTGGTGCTCCTCTTCGCAGCGTTGATGGTCGGCGCCTGAGCGAGCCTCGTCGCCTTGACTCGCCGGGGACCGGCTCTTAGCGTCCGCGGATGGTGTCCATCGAGCCGACGCGCCAGGCAAACGGCGCTCCTCTGGCCGCGGAGACCGCCGTGGCGTCGCTTCCGTCCCGGCGCGGCGGCAGGCCCCGGTCGCGGATCGAGGCGCTCGCCAAGCGGCCGCTGTTCTGGATCGCGATCGTCGCCGTCGTGGCCCTCTTCTCGATCGGGCGCGCGGTTCTCAGCCGCCCTCCCGAGCCGGCGCTCCGCATCCCTCTGCCAGCCTTCGAGCTCACCGATCATCGGGGACAGCGGTTCGGGCTGGAGCAGCTCCGGGGCCGCGTGTGGATCGCAGATTTCATCTTCACGACCTGTCCCACGGTATGTCCCAAGCTCACGCAGCGCATGAAGGAGATCGAGCAGCGGGGGCGTGATCTCGGCGACGCGTTGCACCTCGTGACGATCACGGTGGACCCGGAGACCGACACGCCGGAGGTGCTCGCCTCGTACGCCGCGTCGCAAGGGCTGCCGCTCGATCGCTGGACGCTCCTGACCGGGCCGCTCGATCAGATCGAGTCGACGGTCATCAAGGGGTTCAAGATCGCGATGGGCAAGGAGGAGTCGAGCCCTGGCCTCTTCAGCATCTTCCACGGCGAGCGCCTGGTGCTGGTGGATCGCGAGGGGGTGATCCGCGGCTACTACGAGGCGAACGACGAGGGGATCTCCGCGATCCTGCGCGACGCCACCGTCCTCGCGGAGCGAGACTGAGCGCGCCCTGGGCGGCGCGCGGGCGCCCGCCCACGCGTCGCCCGCTCACGCGTCGCCCGCTCACGCGTCGCCCGCTCACGCGTCGCCCGCTCACGCGTCGCCCGCTCACGCGTCGATCGCGAGCCGCTTGATCATCTTCTGAAGCCCGAACCTCGACAGGCCGAGCAGCTTGGCCGCCTGCGTCTGGTTCCCGCGCGTGCGCTCGAGCGCGTCGCGCACGAGCTCCGTCTCCAGCGCGTCGATGCGCGCGCGGACGTTCAGGCCGGGCTCGCGCGGCGCGGCGCCGCCGCCCTGCGCGATCTCCGGCGACAGGTGGTCCCGCTCGATGGTCCCGTCGCAGAGCACGATCGCCCGCCGGATCTCGTTCTCGAGCTGGCGCACGTTGCCAGGCCACCCGTAGGTCATCAGGCGCTCCATCGCCCCCCGCGTGACCCGGATCGGGGCGCGACCGTGCTTTTCGATGAAGTGCTGGACGATGAGCGGCACGTCGGTCGCGCGCTCGCGCAGCGGCGGCACCCGGATGGTGATGATGTTCAGCCGGTACAGCAGATCCTCGCGGAAGGCGCGGGCGCGGACCAGGGCCTCCAGGTCCCGGTGGGTGGCGGCGATGATGCGCACGTCCACCCTGCGCGCCCGCTCCGAGCCGACGGGCCGCACCAGCCCGTCCTCGAGGACGCGGAGCAGCTTCGCCTGCATGGCGAGGCTCATCTCGCCGATCTCGTCGAGGAACAGCGTGCCCTGATCCGCCACCTCGAAGAGCCCCGCGCGGGGCCGCTCGGCGCCCGTGAACGCGCCGCGGACATGGCCGAACAGCGCCGACTCGAGGAGCCCCTCCGGGATGGCGCCGCAGTTCTCGCTCACGAACGGGCGCGCCGCGCGCGGGCCGTTCTGGTGGATCGCCCGCGCGACGAGCTCCTTGCCGCTGCCGGACTCGCCGCAGAGGAGCACCGGCACGTCGGCGGCGGTCACGCGATCGACGAGCCGCAGCATCGCGCGGACCGGCTCGCTCTCGCCGATGATGGCGTCGTAGCGGTAGCGCGTGTCGCGCCCGCCGCGCGCCCTGGCGAGCTCGGTCGCCGCCGCGTCGAGCTCCGCCTCCCGCCGCGCCAGCGCCTCGGCGAGCCGCGCCGAGGCGCGCTCCGCGCGGCGCGCGGCGCGGCGGAGCTTCACCTGCGCGTGCGCGTCCGAGATCGCCAGCGCCGCCACCGACGCGATGGCGCGCGCCCACCGGAGCTCCTGGGCGCCGAACGCGCCGCGGCGCACGCGGTCGTCGAGGTACACGACGCCGAGCGCCTCGCCGCGCGCGATGAGCGGCACCGCGAGCACGCTCCGGAGCTTCAGCGCGTGCACGCTGCGGTGCACGCTCGGCAGCTCCCCCGCCGCGTCGACGGCCACCACCGGCTCGCGCGCCAGGAGGGCGCGCCGCGCGAGCGTCTCCGAGAGCTCGCGCTGCTCCGCGCCGAGGTGGGAGCGCGCCAGGTTGCGCGCGGCCCGCGGGACGAGGCGCCCGTTCGGGGCGCGCAGGAGCAGCAGCCCCCGCTCGACCCCGGTCCAGAGCACGAGCGCGTCGACGACCCGGTCGAGCAGCGTCGAGAGCCGCTCGCGCTCGCCGAGCGCGGCGACGAGCAGCTCCAGATCGCGCGCCTGCTCGGGCCGGAGCCCGCTCTCCGGCAGCGCGCGCGCGCGGGCGACCCACGGCAGCGAGCGGACCGCGCCGGCCAGCTCCGGCGCGCGGGGTGACGCGGCCGAGGCCCCGGCCGAGCCCGCCTCCGGGTTGCGCAGGCAGAGCTCGCGCGCCGCCTCGGCGAGCGCCGCGAGCAGCCGGTGCGCGACGTCCGTCTGCCCCGTCCCGACCGCGAGCGCGTGCGCCGCCGCGAGCGCGGGGCCGCGCGCCGCGATCGGCGCGCGGGCGCCCGCGAGCGCGGCGAGCGCGGCGAGGACCCGCTCGGCGCGGCCGCGCTGCGGCGTCGGCCGCGGCGCGCCGGTCGGCGCGTCGAGCGCCGCGGCCTCGTCGTGCGCGTCGAGCGCCCGGGCCGCGCGGGCGCCCCACCAGTCGAGCCGCGCGGCCGCCGGGAGGTCCGGGCCGCTCGCGAGCTGGTCGAGCTCCTCGACGCGCGCGTCCGTGAGCTCGCCCGCGCCGTGGCGCAGGAGGCGCGCCGCCGCCCGGAGCTCGTCTTCGGCGGGGCCGCCGGCGAGGAGCGCGGCGGCCCGCGAGACCGCCTCGCGCGCGCCGGGGTGCGCGCCGGCGTGGACGCTCGAGGCGCCGTCTCCGCGCGCGGCCGCGACGTCCGCGATCGCCCAGAGCGCGTAGGCCTCCGCCCTCGTGTCGCCGGCCTCGCGGGCCCTCGCGATCGCGTCCTCGGCGATCCGGCAGGTCTCGTGCGCGAGGCCCGCGGTGGCGTACGCGGCGGCGCACGCGAGCAGCGCGCGCGCCCCCTGGGCCGGCCGGCCGAGGTGCTCCCAGAGCAGCGCGGCGCGCGTCGACGTCGCGATCGCGCCGTCGAGGTCGCCGAGATCCACCGCCGCGGCCGCCTCGCCCGTCCGGTAGGTCGCCTCCTCGACCACGGCCCCGGCGCGGACGGCGTAGTCCACCGCGGCGCTGAACGACGCGTGCGCGCGCGCCGGGTCGCTCGCGTGCCACGCGTAGCCGCGCACGGCCAGGATCCGCGCGAGCTCCTCGGCGGAGCTCGCGAGCGCCTCGCCTCGCGCCACCTCCGCGAGCGCCCGCGCGGCGTCGCCGCGCAGCACCGCGAGCAGCGCGCGCACCTCGCAGAGCGGCGCGGTCACCGCCTCGCCGGCGAACGCCTCGGCCGCGTCGAGCGCCCCCGCGTCGATCGCGACGCGCGCGAGCACCGCGCGCGCCCGCCCCTCCGGGTCCGCGCCGGCCTCGATGACGGCGCGCGCCCGCTCCTCGGCGAGCGCGCGATCGCCAGCGCGCCGCAGCACCTCGGCGGCGAGCGCCCCGGCCTCGCCCGCGCCCTGCGCGCACGGCCGCAGCATGAGGCTCCGCGCGCGCCCGAGATCGCCGTGCAGCCGGAGCGCGTTGGCCGCGGCGACGACCAGGCTGGCGGGCGCGTCATCGCGCCGCTCGATCGCCTCGATCGCGAGCGGATCCGGCGGCACCCGCGCGATCGCGATCGCGAGCTCCGCCGCCTCCGCCGCGCCGAGGCCGCCCGGGCTGGTCGCGCGGGGCTCGCGCCGCGCCGCCGCCGCGCTCCCTCGCCGCGCGCCGCTCCCCAGCACGGCCGCCTCCACGTCGGCGAACGTCCACACCCGCGGCGGGATCTGCCGCGCCAGGGCCACGAGCGCGTCCGCGATCGCGCGCTCCGGCGCCGCCGCGATGGCGGCCATCGGCCACGCCGCGGCGCTCGTCCCCACCAGGGCGGTCAGCCACCGCGCGACGCGATCCGGGCCGAGCCGCCCCAGCCACGGCGCGTCGCCGCGGGGCGCGCCCGCGCGCGCGGCGTCGCCGCCCTCGCGGGGCACCGCGCCGGCGATCGCGCGCGCCCGCTGGGCCATCGCGAGCGCGTCCGCGAGCCAGGTGGCCACGTCGTCGCGCACCCCGAGGGCCCCCTCGAGCTCGTGCCGTCGCAGGCGCAGGTACGCGGCCCGCACGCGGCGCGCGTCGCGGTCCTGCCGATCGCGCTCCGCGCCGGCCGCGTCGGGGTCGAGGACGGCGCGCCCCGCGGGGCTGTCCGCGAGCGCGGCCCGCGCTTGCCGCGCGCCGGCCAGCGCGGCCCGCGCCGACTCGGTCACCCACGCCGACGGCGGGCGCGCCGTGGGACAGGGCGACAGCAGGGCCCTGCAGAGGGTGGCGACCGGGTGCCCCGCCGCGCGCGCTGACGCCAGCGCGGCGCGCGCCGCCTCGATGGGATCCTCCGCCGCGGCCACGTCGGGGAAGGCGATCTCGGCGAGCAGCGCCCCGAGCGCGAGGAGATCCCTCGCCCGAGCGTCTCCGAGCTCCGCGTCCTTCCGCGCGATGTACCGGAGCGTCGCTCCCTGGACGGCGGTCTGATGGATCGAGCCGGCGAGGCCGAGATCGATCACGCCGATGCGCCCCTCCGGAGTGAGGATCAGGTTCTCCGGCTTGAGGTCGCCGTGCGACAGGCCGATGCCGTGCAGGTCGCCGAGCGCCTCGCCCGCGTCTCTCGCGACCGCGAGCGCGAACGCCGCGCGCTCGCCAGCGGGCAGCCCGCGCACGACCTCGGCGAGGGCTTGCCCCTCGACCCAGCGCATCGCCACGAACGCGCGCGCCTCCTCGCCGGGGGGGGCCTCGACGACGCGCGCGCGGCCGGCCCGCGCGGCGAGCCAGCCGACGTCGACGAGCTCTGGCAGGCGCGGCGAGAGCGCGAGCGCGGCGTGCAGCGCTTCGCGCGCGAGCGCCCGCCTCGCCGCGACGCGCTGCTCCTCGGTCGCGCCCGACGTCGGCCCGCGCCGCTCGATCTTCAGCGCCACGACGCCGCCACGCTCCTGATCGGCGGCCCTCCAGACCTCCGCCGACCCACCGGAGCCGGCGAGCTCCAAGAGCCGGAAGCGCTCTGCCAACCTGGGTGTCAGGTTCGACGGCTCGAGCATCCCTGGATGCTCCCGGGGCGGAGGGGCCTCTGTCAACTCAGTTACGGCCCGGCAGGGCCGCCGCCGGTCGCGCCGGTCGCGCCATCGCCGTCCGCCGCGCCGCCGCAGCTCGGCGCGCCGCCCGCCGGATCGTCGACGTCGACAGCGCCCAGCAGGCTGCACGTGTCCTCCGGGCCGGCGGCGTAGTGATCCGCCACGAAGCGCACGAGCGACGGCTCGTCGAGGCACGTCGCGGTGTACGTGGCGCCCCAGGCGGCGGCGGCGACGGGGGTGTCGAGCGCCTCGTCGCGCGTCACCACGAGGCGCGCCTCCGGTCCGCCGGGCGAGACGAGGCACCTCGGATCGGAGGCGGCCCCGGCCCGCACCGCTTCGAGCAGCGCCTTCACCTCCGCGCACCCGGACGGCGGGCACCGGTAGGCGAGGACGATCGCGCCGTGCTCCAGGCTGTGCACGTAGATCTCCCGCGGGACCGGCGTTTCATAGCTCTTGTATGCCGCCCACATGGCCCAGTGGTCGCCGCCGCTGGGAGGATTGGTCGCGTACTGGACGGGCGTGCACGGGGACACGTGCTGCGCCGAGCTCACGGTGAGCCCGGTCCGGATGACGACCTTGCATTCGGTCTGGCCCGGGAGCGGCGCGGCGTCCGGGAAGAGGGTGACGATCTCCGCCTCTCCGGGCGCGCCGGCGTGCTCACCGCCGTCGCCCGGCGGCGCGCTCTGACCACACCCGCTCAGCGGGGCGGCGAGCCCCGCCGCCGTCATGACAACGAGGTGCATCCGCCCGAAACCGCAGCGTTTCATGGCACGAGCCTACCATGCGCGGCGCGTGGCGCGCGTTGAACTGGAGAGCTGGCTCTGGTGTACTTGGCTCCTCCAGCGTGGCGAAGCACGACAACGATCCTCGGCAGACGCTCGTCACTTGCGCCTCCATCGCGCCGCCGGCGCTCCCGGTCGAGCCGGGCACCGCGTGTCTGGTCGTCATCTACGGCACGGAGCTCGGGCGCCGCATCCCGCTGGGGACCGGGGCGATCGAGTGCGGGCGCTCGATCCAGACGGACATCCCGCTCGACGACGAGGCCGTGAGCCGCCGCCACGCGCGCATCTCGTGGAACGGCGGGAGCTACGTGGTTCGCGACCTCGGCTCGACCAACGGCACGTACGTGAACGACGCCTGCGTGGACGAGCGCTCCCTCAGGGACGGGGACCAGGTCAAGATCGGGCGGACGATCTTCAAGTTCATCCAGGGGGGGAACGTCGAGCTCTCGTACCACGAAGAGATCTACCGCCTGATGACCTTCGACGGGCTGACCCAGGTCCACAACAAGCGCTCGTTCGAGGTCGCGCTCGAGCGGGAGGTGTCGCGCGCCTGCCGCTATCACCGCCACCTCTCGCTCATCCTGTTCGACATCGATCATTTCAAGAGCATCAACGACACCCGGGGGCACCTCGCGGGCGACGCCGTGCTCCGCCAGCTCGCCGCGCTCTCCGCCGCGAACGTGCGGCGCGACGACGTGCTCGCCCGCGTCGGCGGGGAGGAGTTCGCGCTGCTCCTCCCGGAGATCTCCATCGACAGCGCGCGCCTGGTGGCCGAGAAGCTGCGCGCCCTCGTCGAGCGCACGCCGTTCCGCTTCGAGGAGGACGAGATCGCCGCGACCGCGAGCTTCGGCGTCGCCGGCGTCACGCCGGACGCGCCGGTCTCGCCGATGGAGCTCTACCGCCGCGCGGACGAGCGGCTTTATCACGCGAAGCGTGGCGGCCGGAACCGGGTGGTCTGAGGGCGAGGGGGCGGCGCGCGGGCGCGCTCAGGGCGCGGGCGGTGCGGCGGAGCAGTCGCGCGGCTCCGCCCCGTCGAGGATCCACGCGGTCAGGATGTCCATCCCGTCCACGTGCGGCACCAGGGACGGGTCCGCCGGGTCGCTGGCAAAGAGCTTGAACGAGGCGCCCGTCGGCGGCATCGGCATCCCCATGACGAACCCGGCGCGCAGCCGATCGACCTCGTCGCGAAGCTGCTCGGCCTGGTCGGGGCTCAAGGTGGGATCGACCGCGTTCTGCCCGATGAGGATCTTGTAGAGGAGATAGCTGTTCCCCGGATCTCCCGGATCGATGAGCGGCATGGCCGTGCCGAAGCGATCCGGGCTCTCCTCGCCCACGTGGGCGCGCTCGCCCGTCTGGGTCTGGTGGGCCGCGTGCCCGATCGCGGTCGCCAGGAGGTTCTCGACCTCGTTGAACTGCGGCGCCCCGAGGTTCAGGTCCAGGCCCGCGGCGGCGTCCGTGCCGTTGTGGCACCCCGAGCAGCCCGTGAGGAAAATCGCCACGCCGCCGACGCTGCACTGGGCGCACACCGGATCGGTCGCGCACATGGCCGCGACACACTCGGGGTCCCGGTAGCAGTAGAAGTCGCCCGTCGGCTGGCGTTCCGGCATGGCCTGAGGCGGGTCGGCCGCCGCCACCGTGAACTCGATCCGCACGTTCTCGCGCAGGGGCGCGCCGTCGAAGGCGCGGATACCCGAAGGAGCGGACTCGTCCACGGGCCCGAGGACGGTGAGCGCGTAGCGGGTCCCCGGGGCGAGGCGCGGCGCCCCGTCGGTCTGGCGGAAGGTGACCTCCCGCCGGACGGGGTTGTACGTGGGCGCGAGCGGGACCGGGTTGACGCAGTCGGCGTACTTCCGGACCTGGGTCGCGAGATCCCCCGAGACGCACAGCGACTCGGGGCCGAGCTTCGGCCCCACCGCGCCGGGCAGCAGGAAGCGGTCGAATTTCAGCACGAAGCTGGCGGTCGACAGCACCTGGGTGGAGCCGCCCGGATCGAGCGCGGTGCGGACGGGACGGTAGTCGTCGTCGAGGCCGGTCGTCGCGCGCACCTCGATCAGCTGGACCGGAGGTGCGTCGACCGGCTGGATCGAAGGTTCTCCCACATCGCAGCCCGCCGTCGCGAGCGCCGCGTGCAGGCAGAAGGAGAGGGGAGCGAGGCGCGCCGCCTGGGCCGGGCCGCTCAGCTTTCGGCGTAGAGCGAGAGCTGCTCGCGGACCACCTTCTCGTTGACCCCGGTCTGAATGTGCTCCTTGAGACAGTCGGCCAGCGTGATCAGCATGTCGTCGACCCCTTTCTCCTCGATGAGCTTCGACAAAAGTTGCCGCGCCTCCCGTCCGTCGTCCTCGCGGAGGAAGCCCCGCACTGTCTCCAGCGTGATTTCCCCCTGGAAATCGAGATAGAGGTTGTCGATCAGGTACTTGATCAGCTCCTTCACGCCCGTTCTCCTTGGCGTTCGCGGCGTTCGTTAGGGAAGCCGCGCGCACTTCGCTATACCCGTCGCCGGAAGGCCAGGGCAAGGAATATACTGTCCGATTTTGACTTTTCATCGGCAACGCTTCAGGGACGAGTCGTTCGACTGATGGCACACCAGGCACGGGCGCGGGTTCCTGGAGAGCGCCGTCCTGCACTTGCTCTCGAAACCGAGCGGATGCGGGTTCAGCCCTTGCCCGCCTGACAGCCCCCGGGTCGCGTGGCAGGTCGCGCAGTCCCGCTCGGTGTGGCAGGACACGCACGCGTTCAGGTTTCGCTCGGCCTCCCAGGCGTGGTGCTTCGCGCCGCGCGGCGCGGACGTCCACTCGGCCGGCGGGGGGTGGAAGCGGCGGCCGGCGGGCCGAGCGGCGCTCGGGGCGTCGCGCGCCACGCCCGTCCGGCGGTGGCAGTCCGCGCAGAACGTCTGCTCCTGATGGCAGGTCACGCAGCGCGGATTGTCCTGCCGGGCCGCCTGCGGGTGCATCGAGAGGAAGTCGTTCGGGTGGACCGTGCGCGGACGGATCTTCCCGTCGTGGCAGTCTGTGCAGTAGCTCTCGGTGTGGCACGTCCCGCAGAAGGCGCTGTCGTTCGCGGCGATCTGCTTGTGCCGCTCGAGCCAGTCGGGCGTGTGCGCCGCGTTGTGCAGCCACCGGGGCGGCAGCAGGTCGCCCGTGGAGAACGCCGTCATGAGCCGGCCGTCGGGCTGGGTCAGGTGGCACACGTCGCAGTCGCTCTTCGCGTCGCCCTGCGCCGCGCCGCTCATGTTGTGGCACGTGAAGCAGCCGGCCATGCGGGGCAGCTGCTCCCGGGTGGCGAGCTCGAGCCGGTCGACCTTGCCGTGGCACTGGCTGCACTTGATGTTGCGGTCCGTGTGCTTCTTGTGCGGGAAGCGCAGGTTCGCGTGCGGCAGGATGAGCGGCGCGACCTTCCCGCCGCTGCCCGCGTCCTCGCCGATGTGGCAGTAGGCGCACTGGCCGTTCTCGTTCGTGCCCGCCTTCACCTGGGTGAGGTCCGAGTGATCGACGTCGTGGCAGTTGTCGCAGGTCTGCGCCGGCCTGGGCAGCAGCCGATCCGTTACCGCGCCGCTCGTGTACGCCCCCTCGTGGCACGACCGGCACGTCTGCCGGAGACCCTTCACGTGCTTCTTGTGGTTGAAGCGGATCGTGATCGTCTGCGGGGGGTAGATCTCGTCGCTCGGGATCGGCGTCGCGCTCGTCCCGGGCGGCATCCAGGCGAGCGGCACCTCGGCGTCGTCGGGCATCGGGTACAGGCCCGACGTGTACCCTCCGGGCGGCGGCTGCTGCGCCGCCTCCTCGCCCTCGGCCTCGGCGTCGTCCTCGCCGGCGTCGTCCTCGCCGGCGTCGTCTTGCTCCGCGTCCTCCGCGGCCGTCGCCTCGCCGCCGCGCTCCGCCGGCCGCTTCGGCTGGGCGGCCGCCTCCGGGCCCACGATCGCGAGCGCCAGCGCGCCGAGGCACGCGAGGATCGCGACCCATCCGGGGACGAACCTCGTCTGGTCCCGCCGGGCGCTGCGCCGGCCGTCCTGTCTTGCGTCCATGTGATGCTCGCTCACGGCGCCACCCGCAGGTTCACGAGGCCGACGACCCGGAAGCGCTGGCCTACCAGCCGGTTCATGTCGTGCTCCCACTCGAGCTTGAAATCGGCGACCTCGCCCGGCCGGTACCCGGCCCCGAGCACGTACCCGAACGAGGTCGCGCCGCGGTCCGGCCTGAGCGGATCCTCCCAGTTGTACAGCGACACCCGCGCGCCGAGCGCGTAGCGCTGCCCGCTCAGCCGCTTCTCCCCCGAGAGATCGGCCCCCGTCCGCCGGCCGCGCTCGCCCGTTTGCAACATGCCGCGGAGCTCGACCGCCGCGGTGCGCGTGCGATAGCGGCCCGCGAGGTTGGCGAGCACGTCGGTCGTGACGCTCACGGCGCGGTTCTCCTCGTCGCGCGAGAACGCCCGGAGATCCCTGTCGTCCGCCGGATCGAGGGAGACCTGCCCGACGCAGTCCGCCGGCTGGTTCGCGGCCTCGCACTGGCCGGCGCCGAACTCCTCCGGGTTCCCCTCGGCGCTCCACATCCGCACGCCGCCCCAGGCGGCGAGATCCAGCTCGCGGGTGATGTCGACCGCCGCCCGTCCGGTGATCGTCGTGATGGGATCGTGGGTGAACCAGTTCCAGATCGAGTCGGCGTCGAACGTCGGCACGAAGTAGTCGACGTCCGCGCCCAGCGTGACGCGGCTGCCGGCGTACACCTCCAGGCCGCCGTAGAACGAGCCGACGAGCTGGCTGTAGAGGTCGTAGGTGAATCCGCCCTTGATCCCGCCGAGATTCGGCAGGTTGACGTCCGCGGCGTACCCGAGCCGGTCCTGCGAGAGCCGCATCCCCTTGACCGTCCGGTAGCCTCCGCCGCGATGCGGGAACTGCTGGGTGATCGTCGTCCCCAGGTTGTAGACGCGCCGGTAGCTCAGCCGGCTGTGGAGGAAGCTCGGCCCGGCGCTCTCCAGCGCGGCGCCGAACGCCGGGGCCAGCTGGGCCTCGTGGTACGACGGGAAGTCGGTCGCGCTCCCCGGCCGGCTCGCGTCCTCGCCGTAGCCGCTGTGGCTGCCGCGCCAGACCCCCTGCCGCTCGAAGCGCGACGTCGAGAGCGGCAGGCCGCCGCGCTGCTCGAGCCCGCCGTAGGCCTCGATCTGCACGTAATACGGGGTGGTCACCCGGACGAGCGCGCCGTCGAACGACCACCATCCGAGCACGTCGCTCACGTACTGCCGGCCGACCCGGAAACCGAGCCACCCGCCGGCGAGGTTCCGGCCTTCGGCGTAGGCGTACATCAGGTCGAGCGGCGCCTCGTAGAGGCCCGGGATGTAACGCGAGCCGCCCGCGACCCCGTAATCGGTCTCGCCGCCTCGCTGCGCCCCCTCGAGGTGGCCGTTCACCCCGAAGTCCGCGTCGAGCCGGAGCCGCATGGTCACCGAGTAATCGGCCTCGCCCGGGGTGAAATCGCCCTGGATGTTGTAGACCGAGAACCCGAGCGTCTGCATGAGACGCCTCCGCTCGATGTTCGTGTCCCCCCAGGGGCTCGCGACCTCGTACGCCTGGGCGGCCGTGGTCGACTCGATCTCGAAGTCCGCCGCGCCGGCCTCGCGCGCGGCGAGCGCGCAGGGCAACATGCAGGCGGCGGTCAGCGCGGACGCCAGCGGCGAGCGCCGCCCCTTCCGGCGCCGCCTGTGCAACTCGCCCGACCCGCTGCTCCGCGTCTCGCCGGAGCAGGGGCATGTCCCATGGAGTCGTGACGGAAGCTCCGCCATCGACGAGCGGTGCTCACTCACGAACTCTGCGCTCGCTTTCGTCCTGTGCCGGACACCCGGCGCGATCTTGCGCTTTCAGCAGCCGCCCTGGGCTGAACAAGCATGGGGCGGAGTGTCGTTCACGCGCGCCGATGCTGTCAACCCGATCGCGGGAAGGGTGGGCTCGTCGTCGCGTGTCGGTCAGCCGTATCCAGCGCCCTTCCGGACCCTGCCGTCCGGAGCCACGCTGAAGCCGCTCGAGTCCTGGAGCGCTTGATTCGCGCTGTCGCGCAGCTCGGCTGGAACCGTCCAGCCCCGGTTCATCAGGCCTTCGGCGACCTTGTTCTTCACCCGGACCGACTCCTCGGCGGCGAGCATCTTCACCAGCGCCGGCACGCTCGCCTGGGTCTCCTGAGCGAAGAGGGTCTGCACGGCGTGGAACCGGACCGTCTCGTTGACGTCCTCGAGGAACGGCTCCACCGCGCTCCGCACGTCATCGCCCTTGAGATCGCCCAGCGCGACGATGATCTGCTGCTTCGGCTCGACGTTGCGCGCGTACTCCGTGTCGAAGCGCCCGAGCAGACGGATGAGCTCGCTGCGGTAGTCGGCCTCGTCGAGCAGCTCCCGCAGGATCTTGAGCGGCCAGGTGAGCGCCTCTGCCTTGACGCAGAATTCGACCACGGCGGCCACCGCGTCCTTGCCGGTGTCGACGATCCCCCGGAACGCCAGCTCCTTCTCTTCCTGATCCGTGATGGACGGGTCGATCGAGAAGGTGAAGCGCCGGAGGAGCGCCGCCGCCGCATCGGCGCTCTTCATCGCGGCGAGCGTCTGGATGGCCTCGTGGCGGTCGTACGTCTGAGCGCGCTTGTCCGCGACGACCCTGGCCGGCCCGGCCACCTTCTTGTCGGAGGGAGCGCCTCCGGGAGGGGGATTGCTCTTGCGGAGAAAATCGAAAATACCCAACGCTGACCTCTGGTGGCTGTCCCGCCGCCGTGGTCGGAGCTGCCCGGCGATCGCTGCCGATTGCCACCGCCGGAAGCCGAGCGAACAGCGCCCGACAGATGGGTTTGCCTGCCCGGGCCGTCCCGGGCGAGCCGGCGCGGTCAACCCGGCCGGCGCGGCCGCCTACTCCGTCGACTTGATGGTGGCGGGGAGTTGAACACTGACGTTCACGGTGACCATGCTGGTGAAGTGGAACTCGCGGTCCTTGTCGTCCACCTTGCGGTCCGGGAACGCCTCATCCGTACCGAGCCCGCGGTTGTCGAAGCCCGAAGTATTCCACGAGAACGGCAGGGCGCGCCACTCCACACCGAAGCCGATGAAGTCGCCCGGATAGAAATTCCAGCCGAGGCCGAACGTCGGCGCGAGGGCCATCCGGCTCTCGAGCCCGAAGGTCTCCGCGCAGTTGGTGGTGCACTGCTTGCGCTCCTGCACCCCGATGAACGCCGGGCCCGCGAAGAAGCTCACGTCGGTGTCCACGAAGAGCTCCGCGAACAGCGCCAGCTTGCCGCGGAAGGGCACGACCGTGACCTGCGGGGCCGCTACCCACTGGATCCTGCCGAGCTGGTCCTCCGTGAGGTCGCCCCGCGTCAGGTTGACCCG
Source organism: Sorangium sp. So ce1036 (assembly GCF_051369805.1). Taxonomy (NCBI): domain Bacteria; kingdom Pseudomonadati; phylum Myxococcota; order Polyangiales; family Polyangiaceae; genus Sorangium; species Sorangium sp. So ce1036. The sequence continues at coordinate 6,312,629 of NZ_JBBMOX010000001.1, read as the reverse complement.
GGTCAGCTGGCACGCCTTCGTGAACGACCGCTCGGCGCAGTTTCGCTGATCGATGGCCACCCGCTGGAGCTCATCCGTGAGCCCGGTCGAGTACTGGAACCCGTAGCCGCCCCAGGCGCCGATGCCGAGCCAGTCCGTGAGGTGGTAGGTGAGCCGCAGGCCCGGCATGATCGTGCGCTGGTACTCGTCGAGCAGCGTGAACGATGCGCCGGGCGCGATCTCGAACCGCCCGTCACGGTGCAGCCTGAGGCGCCGCACGGCGGGCGCGCCGGCCAGCGGGCCCGTAAGCTGAATCTCCTGCGCCTCCGCAGGCGCGGCCGTCATCAGAAGTGCACAGCCGGTAAGCCCTGCCACCACGGTGCAGAGGCTTTGGACGAATCGACGCATCATGCCTGTCCCCGTCTTTGGCTGAATCATCCTATGTCTCGCGCTCGGCGTCCGCGCGTCCCCACGTCCAAAGGCCCTACTTCGGCAGCCGATACTCCCACGAGAACGGCAGGAAGACCGAGAATCCGACCTGCGCCTGCACGTTGTTGGTGAAGCTCGTCCCCTCGGCGAGCCACGTACTCTCATCCTGGGGGTTGTTCCTATCGACCGCGGGGTTCTCCAGCTCGTCGAAGAAGATGTAGTCGCTGACCTCGAACATCGCCGCGAACCAGCGGTTGAAGAAGATGCGGAGGCCGCCGCCGACGTGGAACGCGAGCTTCGGCTTCCAGTCGAACGTGCGGTTGTCCGGATCGACGACCGCCATGGGACGCGTCGAGATCGCGCCGACACCCCCCAGCACGAAGAAGTCGTAGTGGAAGATGAAGTCGCTGAATCCCGCGAACTTGCCGTACGCGGGGACGTAGGTGAAGTTCGCGTTCGCGTTCCACTGATACTCGGTGATCGGCTCACCGACACGCGCCGCCCTGCTCGTCTGGAAGTTGAAGTCCGACGGCGTGTTGAGGCCGGCGTACCAGTTGCCGTTGACGCCGATCGCGAGGACGTTGGTGAGATACCAGTTGACCGCGAGCCCCGGACCGTTGTGCCCGACGAACTGGTCGTTCATCGTGAGCCCGAAGTAGGGGTTCACCTCGAAGCGGTGATAGCGCAGCGCGTAGATCTGCTGCACCGCGTAGGTCTCGAGGTTCAGCTCGCGCGCCGCTTCCTTGTTCAGGTCGATCGTAGGGCAAGCCGACGGGTCGATCTTACAGATGTCCCCAAGCCCCGCATCCTCGTCAACCTCGCCCTCGGCTCCGACCTCGCCCTCGGCGCCGGCCTCGGGCGCCTCGCCCGGCTCCGTGCCCTCGGCAGGAGTCTCTGGCTCGTCGAGGTTGATTTCCTTGGGTTGCTCATTTGCATTTGGTTGAGCCGACGCCGTAAGCGGCACCGCAACCAGCGCAGCCGCAACGAGAAGCCCCACGCGAGCCTGGTTCATCGCCATCCCTTCCGAAGTCCGTGCGATGCGAGCATCGATCGCCCAGGTAGTACAGCTCCCTAACTACTCGAATTTATTGAACAAATCGGCCAACCGCCAAGCCCGAGGGACTATATCACGTCGAAAATAAAAGGATCAACAACCAAATCCTGAAGCCATCGGCGGCCGGGCGAGCTCCCGCGAGGCGCGCCCGGTGCACCCGAGCCGACATCCGCGAGTCGACGATCGGATTCGTTGCAGATTGACCGCATGATCGGATCTTCCTGTGCGCTCACCGAGGGGGCGCATGTCGATTGCGCCTCCTGGTCGTTCCGTGGCAGGGGGGCGGCGGGCGAGCCGGAGGAGCGCCCGGATCATCGCCCGTTTCTTGGACCGATGTCGATAGGAGTGTTTGGGCGGTGAGCGCGCGATCGGTCGGAGGCGCCGCGCCCTCGTCAGGCGGCGGCGTCCTCGGCGCCGTTGGCGCGCCCGAGCATGGCCTCGACGAACTCGTCGGGCTCGAACTCGCGGAGGTCCTCGGCGCGCTCGCCGATGCCGACGTAGCGCACGGGCAACCCGTGCTCGGCGCAGATGCCGAGGATGACGCCGCCCTTGGCGGTGCCGTCGAGCTTCGTGAGCACGATGCCGGTGAGGGGGAGCGCCTCCTTGAAGAGCGCGGCCTGCTGCATGGCGTTCTGCCCGTTCGTGGCGTCGAGCACGAGCAGCGTCTCGTGGGGCGCGCCCTCCATCGCCTTGTTCATCGTGCGGGCGACCCGCGCGAGCTCCTCCATGAGGTTCGTCTTGGTGTGCAGCCTGCCGGCCGTGTCGGCGAGCACCACGTCGGCGCCCGTCTCCTTCGCCTTCTGGATCGCGTCGAAGATCACCGCGCCCGGGTTCGCGCCGTCCTTGCCGCGCACGACCTCGCAGCCGACGCGCTTGCCCCAGACGTTGAGCTGCTGCACCGCCGCGGCGCGGAACGTGTCCCCCGCGGCGAGCACCACCTTCTTGCCCTCGGCCTTGAGCTGCGTCGCGAGCTTGCCGATCGTGGTCGTCTTGCCGACGCCGTTCACGCCGACCACCATCACCACGGTGGGCTCGGCCTTGAGCGAGAGCCCGCCGCCGGCGCCGACGCGGAGGATCCTCGCCGCGTGCTCGCGCAGCGCGTCCCAGACCTTGTCCGTGTCGGCGAGCTCGTTCCTGCTGAGCGCCGCGCGGATCTCGTCGAGCAGGAGCTCTGTCGTCTTCACGCCGACGTCCGAGGTGAGCAGCACCTCTTCGATCTGCTCGACGACGTTCGGATCGATCTCCTTCTTGCCGGCGAAGAGGGCCTTGAGCCGGCCGAAGAACCCCTCGCTCTCCCGGACCTTGGTGAGGCCCTTGCGGAGCCCCTCGACGTCGCGCTTGCGCGCGGCCGGGGGCGCGGTCTCCCGCGCTGGCCGCTGGACCGGCTTCTCGGCCGGCGCCTCGACCACCGCGGGCGGCGGCTCCTCGACGGCGGGCACGGGAGCGGCCGCCTCGGCGGCGGGCGGCGGCGCGGCGGGCTCCTCGACAGGGGCCGGCGCCGCCGCGGGCGGCTCCTCCTTCGCTTCCGCGGGAGGCGCCTCCTCGACCGGGGGCTTCTCCTCCGCCGGAGGTTTCTTCTCCGCCGGAGGCTTCTTCTCGGCGCGCGGTCTGTCCGCGGGCGGCTTCGCCTTCTCGGGAAGCTTCTTCGGTTCGGGGGACGCCTCGATCTCGGGTGGCGCCGCCTTCTTCGTGACGAAGTAGACGATCGCGGCCACCACGATGAGGCCGACGATAATTAGGGCGATTTCCACGTTGGCGTTCTCCGGCGGGGGAGCCGACTATATGGGACGCGTCCCGTACGTCAACGTGCGCTCGTCGGGCAGCGTCGATCTGGCCATCGGAGCGCCAGGTCAGCACGCCCGGCGCGGCGGCTGCGGCGGCGCCGCAGCCGCCGCGGGCCCGAGCGCTCGGCTCACGGGGTGAGCTGCGAGACGCCGGGCTTCGGCTCCTCCGCGCCGAGGTCCTCCTCGAGCCGCTCGTCGACGGGAGCGGGCCCGAACGCGGCGTGCTCGATCCGGGTCGCCCAGCGCTCCACGTCGTGCTGCTGGACCCGGCTCGCCACGCGGCGCACGTGCCCGGGCGTCGGCTCCGGCGGCCCCTCGAACGGCGCGCCCTGCCGCCGCGCCCAGCGGACGAGGCGATCGAGCACGGCGCGCCGCCGCGTGACCAGCGCGATGGCCAGCGTGCTGGGGGGCGGGAGCGCCTGCTCGTAGCTGCTGTGCGTCGGCGCGCGGACCACGAGCCTCGCGTCGCTCCGGTGCTCCGCCTCGATCTCGAACTCGCCGGCGTCGTCGGTCGACGCGCGCGCGACGACGCCGCTGCCGTCGAACGCGGGCACGACGATCGTGAGCTCCGCCCTCGCGATGGGCGTGCCGTCGTGCGCGTCGGCGACGGCGCCGCGCCAGCCGGTCGCGCGCTCGCTCGGCCCCATGATCCGCACGCCCGCGCGGCCGGGCGGAGCCGCGGCCTTCGGCTCCTTCGCGCGCTCCGCCGCCGCGCGCTTCGGAGCGCGGCGCCAGCCGCCGAGCACCCAGCCCGCGACGGCGAGGACGATCGCGCCGAGCGCGATCTGCCGCCACACGCCCGGGCCCGCGACGGGCACGTCGATCGCGAGCTCCGGGCCGGGGAGCCAGTAGGGCGCCGCGGGCACGTACCGCAGAGAGAGCGGGACGGTCCCTTCGCGCTCGGCGGTGAACGCGGCGATGACCCGCGCCTTGCCCGACGTGACGGCCGCTGCGCCGACGGGCTCGCCCGCGCGCAGCGCCTCGACGACGCCGCCGTCGACCGGGCCGCGCGACGAGCTCACCTCGACGTCGATCGGCACGCCTTCCTGCGCGCGCGCCGGCTCGAGCGGGTGCGAGAGCGCGAGCGTCACCTGAGCGTGCCGGACGATCGCCTGCGTGACGCTCGCCTTCGCGAGCGTGGCGCCGCCGTCGAAGCGCGCGCGCAGCGCGCCTCGCCCGGGGCGGTCGAGGCGCCCTGTGTCGAGCTCGAACCGCGCCCGGCCGTCGCCGCCGGTCGCGGCCTCCGCGAGCTTCACGCCCCGCTCGTCCTCGAGCGCGATGGTGAGGCGCTCGCGCTCGAGCAGCGCTCCGCGCGCGGGCCCCCGCGCGCCGCTGCGGTCGATCCGGAGCGCCACGGTGACGGTCTCGGACTGGCGATCCAGATCGATCGCGTCGAGCGGCGGATCGAACCTGAGGATCACGGACGAGAGCGGGGCCGCGAGCGCCTCGACGGGGATCCTGGCCTCGGCCGCGCCGTGGAGCTTGCCCCCCGCGAAGCGGACGCGCAGCGTCGCGTTCGCGAGCGGCGCGCGCCCTCTGAGGCAGAACGCGCCCCGCTCGTCCGTCACGATCACGTACCCGTCCCGAGACGCGCGGTGCTCGCGGGCGCGGGCCGCGCCGTCGGCCGCGCACCCCTCCGCGATCGGGAGCGCCACGGGCGCGCCGCCGGCCGTGATCGCCTGGATGGAGATCGGCGCCCCCGCGAGCGCGCTCCGCGCGTCGTCGACGACGCTGCCGCGCACCACGAACCCGTCGGGCTCGGTCCACGCCACCGCGTCGATCTGCGCGCTCCCCCGCACATGGATGCGGAGCGGCGCACCTTGAGGCTGCGCGTGCGCCGACGGCGTCGCGACGAGCAGGGACACCGCGACGAGCGCCCCCGGCCAGCACCGCCTCGATCCCTGCGTCACCCGCGAGCCTCCCGCGCTCCCCTCGTCATGTTGGTCCCGCATCATTCGTCATGCGGGCGGAGCCCGGAAAGGAAAAGCGGCGCGGCGCCCGCCCGCTCGCCGCGTACGCGCCGCGTGCGGTGGAGACGGTATCGTGGAGGTCATGGTCGTCCCGAGCCCCACATGCATCAGGCGTTGAACTCCCGCGAACCGCCGGCGTCAAACCGTTCAGTCCGGCGGCAGCGAGGGGTGACCGAATGCAAGAGAAGAGTACGAGCGTGTGCGCACCAGAATTTGCATCTGGATCCATTTTTCCGGTCGCCACGGCGGTGATGCGCTCGTGTATCGTCGCAAGTGGAATGCGTCGGCCCTCTCCTGCGCTCGTGTTGCTGCTCGTGACGCTCGTACTCTCGCTGTGGCCCACGAGGCTGCACGCCAATCAGCGGACGAGCTACCTGGCTGCGCAGCTCAAGTCCAACGAGGACTACCGCGTCCGCACGCAGGCGGCCCTCGCGCTCGGGGCGTCGGGGGACGACGCCGCGGCGAAGCCGCTCTGCGATGCCCTGGCGGACAGCAACGCGTCCGTCAAGGTCGCGGCGGCGGCGGCGCTCGGCAAGCTCGGCAAGCCGTCCGGCCTCGCGTGCCTCCAGCGGGCCGAGCCCCGGGAGCAGACGCCCTCGGTCAAGGCGCAGATCAAGAAATCGATCGCGGCGCTCTCGTCGGGCGGCGCCGCGGCCCCGCCTCCGCCGGGCGCGGACACCAAGTACTACGTGGCCATCGAGATCTCGAACAAGAGCGGCCGCCCCGAGTCGGAGATCGAGCCGCTCGTCCGCGCCGCGATGCAGGCGAAGATCCTCTCGAGGGCCGGCTACGCGGTCGCCCCCAAGGGCGAAACGGTGGCCCAGGGCAAGAAGATTCTGAAAGGCAAGAAGATGCAGGGCTTCTACCTCCTCGCCACGGTCGAGCCCGCCATCTACCAGAACGGCAACCTCACCCAGGTGGTCCGCGTCAGCATGTGGACCTATCCCGCGAAGGCGCTCCAGGGTGAGTTCGCGCCCAAGCTCACGCAGAGCGGCACCCCGAAGAAGGACGTCCAGAGCGAGAACGTCCTGATGAAGATGTGCGTCGAGAACGCGGTCGAGACCTTCCACAAGATCGTCGCCTCCCTGTGACGCCCCCGCGCTGCTTGAACTTGGCCCATTCAGTCCGTCACGATCACTGTCATCTCCAGCCAGCCTCGAGGATCCCATGAGCGACGCTTCCAGCACGGCCCCGCAGACCTCCGCGCCGGAGGTCAGAGCGCGCTACCAGCGGAGCGCGCGGAACTACCTGCTCGATCAGAGATTTCAGCTGAAATACACGGGGCTGCTCGTGGGGATCAGCCTCGCGCTGTCCGCGGCGCTCGGGACCCTCCTCTGGAACGCGAGCTCGAAGATCATCGAGCAGAGCCGGCGCGCGGTGGAGCAGGGGCAGGAGACCGTGCGTCAGGGGCAGGAGACCGTCAAGCGCGGCCAGGAGGTGATCGTCTAGAGCCGGCGGGTCAGCGAGGTCGTCGCGATGAACATCGCGAAGGAGTACAAGGACGACCCCGAGCTCGCGAGGACGTTCGGCGAGGCGGCGCAGCGCGACGAGGCCAAGCTGAAGGAAGAGCAGGCGCGGCTCGAGCGCGACGCGGCGACGCTGAAGCAGCGGGCCGGGGAGCTCGAGCGGCAGGCCTCCGAGGTCGCGCACAACCAGCAGATGCTGCTCCGCGTGATCGTCGCGCTCCTGTCGCTGCTCGTCATCGGCGTGGGGATCGCGGGCATCATCTTCACGCACAAGATCGCCGGGCCCATCTTCAAGATGAAGCGGCTCCTCCGCCAGGTGGGCGAGGGCAAGCTGGTCGTGCGCGAGAAGCTGCGGAAGGGCGACGAGCTCCAGCACTTCTTCGAGGCGTTCGAGAAGATGGTCGACGATCTCAGGGCCCGCCAGCAGGCCAAGATCGCGAGGGTGGACGCGATCGTCGAGAAGCTCGAGGCGGACGCGCAGAAGGGATCGAAGGAGGCCGAGCCCGAGGGCCTCGCCCAGCTGAAGCGGCTCCGCAGCGAGATGCAGGAGCAGCTCGACATGTGAGCCGGCCGCGCGCCCCGCGGCGGCCCGGGCGCGCTCGACCGACGGATCGGGCCGCGCAGCACCTCGTCAGACACACGCCTAGAAGGCCGCCTTCACGATCTCGACGGCGGCCTCGCCGCCCGGGAGGAAGGTCACCGACGCGGCGTCGAAGCGCATCCGCTCCACGCCGGGAACGCGCGAGAAGCGAGCGCGCCAGAGGCGCTCCCCCGCGCGCCGCACGCGGGCGCGCTTGCTCGCGTCGATGCTGTCGAGGGCGCGGACGTACGAGCCTGGACCGCGCGTCCGCACCTCGATGATCGCGATGACCGGGCCGTCGCGGGCGATCACGTCGATCTCCAGCCGGCCGACCCGCGCGTTGCGCGCGACGATCTCCATCCCTTGCGCCACGAGGCGCGCGACCACGGCCTCCTCGGCCCGCGCCCCGAGCGCACGCCGCGCGTCCGGCGGCGCCGCGGAGGACGGCGCGGCCGCGACGCGCGCCCGCGCAGCGGCCACCGGCCCGCCGCGCGGCGCGGCGTCCCCGGCGCAAGCACCTCCGGCGCGCTCGATCGCGGCCGGGGGGCTCTCCGGAGGAGCGCCTGCGCCGCGCGTGGTGCGCTCGGCGCCGTGGCGAGGAGGAGATGGGCTGGGTGTGTCGCTTTTGGGGAGGGCGCCGTCCGCCTGAGCGGGCGGCGCTCGTCGAGGGCTGCGCGGCGCGCGGTGGCCCGTCACCCGCAGCCTACGGGGTGCCTTCGCACTGCTCCGAGTTGTAGCGGCCCTGCACCTTGCCGCAGGACTGCTCGTTCTCGAACATGGATCCCTGCTTGATGCAGTACTTGCCGGTGATCTTCGCGTCCCCGAACCCGATGTTCGGCCGGATCTCCCTGCACTCGAAGCCCTGCGGGCACTCGCAGAAGTTGAAGTTCGGGTCCTCGTCGCCCTCGGCGGGGCCGCAGCGGCACGAGCAGTACACGGCCTGCTCGGCGTTCCGGTCCGAGTTGGCGGCGCACTGGCCGCAGACGGGCGCCGCGACGGGGTTCTCGGTCCCGGGCACGCAGCACGATTTGCCCTCGTTCTCTGCAGCCGACTTGGTCGGGTCCTGGCAGCCGTTGAAGCCCGCGCGGCAGAGGAACAACTTGCACACGCCCTCTCTGCAGTGCCAGCCGTCCTCGGCGCCGCCGGGGCAGTCCTCCGGGCCCTGGCAGCCGCAGAACGATCCCTCCGCGTTGCAGGTGCCGCGGACGCAGCTGTTCGGGTCCGCCGGATCGCAGTCAGGGGCGTACGTTCCCGACTCCTGGCAGTCCTGCTGGCTGCAATTCGCGTCGCCGTCCGGGTTGCAGCCCTTGGGCGCCTCCTGACCGAGCGGGCAGCTCACGCGCCCCTGGAAGTGGTTCACCAGGCAGATCCGCGTCTGGCACTGGAAGGACCGCGATTCGATGTTCTCTTCCGTCACCTTGAAGCCAGCGAACTGCGGATCGTACTCCTCTTCGGGCAGGCACGGGTCGCCCACGCCGCCGCTCTCACATGCGGAGGGCAGGCTGGCCATGGCGACGACGCTGAGCAGGCCGAGCAGGCCGGACAGAATGGAACGGGTCATCAGAACGTGCTCCTTCGGCGGCGGTGCGCGCCTTCGCCGGGGCAGAGGCGCGTGGACGGGAGGCAAGAAAACGCTCAAGTCGAGGTGCTCAGAGGCACAACGTCAGCGGTTGGACCCTAGACGAAGGGCGGCTGGAGCGTCAACAGCCGGATGGTGCGCGCTCCGCCGGGGGGTGGGGTCCGTCGCGGGCCCTGGCGTTCGACCCGGTCCGCGTCACGCGCTTGGCAGCAAACGACAACGCCGGCGGTACGCGCGGGGGCGACCGAGGGCGGCCGGCGGCGCACACCGGGAAGCGGCCGCGCATCGATTCTCCAATTCCACCATCGACTCCTACGCAGTGCGCCACCCCAAGCTCGACGCGGGGGCCGGTGTCTGAGCGCGGGAATGTCGAGCAGGCCGACGGTTGGCATCGCTTGACAAGCCGTGCGCCGCAATCCTACCATCCCCCGCCACGCGTAAGTATCCGTTGATTCTCATTGAAGTTTTTGGTTCTCGACCGAGTCGCCTCGGGGGTCTACGTCGCGCGCTTCCGGTGGGTGGAGCCGCGAACGGGGCGAAGGGGCCACGATCATTACGTCGCCGAAAGCGAGGAACGACGATGCGGAACCGGCTGGCGAGTATCTGCCTTGTAGCTTCTGCCCTGTTGCTGTCCCCCGTCGTGGGACACGCGCAGGCGGGGAAGGGTAAGCCCGTCGCGGCTCAAGGGGCGGACGCCACGGGCGGCAAGACGCCCAGGAACAACTCCGACGACGAGGCGGACTCGGGCCCCGTGACCGCGGGGCAGATGACCGAGGAAGCGGCGCAGGCCAAGCGGCTCTTCGACGGCGAGAAGTGGAGCGAGGCGGCGCTGCGGCTGAAGCGCGTCGTCGACGGCGACACGGGCGACGACGAGGGCAACAAGCAGATCGCGCAGTACCACCTCGCGATCGCCCTGTACCGGCTGCAGTTCTACCAGGCGAGCTACGCGATCTTCTCGCAGATCGCCGACAAGCCGAACCACCTCAAGTTCAACGAGACGCTGCTCTGGCTGTCCAAGCTCGCGACGCAGCTCCCCGAGCCGGCGGACATCATCGAGCGCGTCGGCAAGTACAAGACCGAGCAGATCGCGCGGTTCAACAACCCCCAGCAGCGCGACCTCTACTGGCAGCTCAACTACCTGCTCGGCCGCTACAAGTACCGGAACCGGAGCTACGAGGAGGCCATCAGCCTCTTCGCGAAGGTCGACCAGAAGAGCAAGTACTACGTCCAGGCCCAGTTCTTCAGCGGCATCTCGTACGTGCAGCTGCGCAAGTCGGTGCCGGCGGTCAAGTCGTTCCAGCGGATCGTCCAGGCGATCGACGACGGCATCGAGGGCGTCGAGGACGAGGCGCGCATGCGCGACCTCGCGTTCCTCTCGATGGCGCGCACCTACTACTCGGCCTCCGTCCGGCTCGACGACAACAACGTCCCGACGATCGACGCCGCGCGGCTCTCCGCGGCCGTCAAGTACTGGAACCGCGTCGACGTCGCGAGCGAGTACTGGCTCGACAGCCTCTTCGAGCAGTCCTGGGCGTACTTCATGGCCGGGCTGTACCCGCAGGCGCTCGGCAACATCCACACGATCGAGTCGCCCTACTTCCCGAACTCGTTCTATCCCGAGGCCGACATCCTCAAGGCCGTCGTCGCCTTCACGATCTGCCAGTACCAGGACGCGACCGTGATCGTCGCGAAGATGCAGAAGAAGTACGAGCCGATCAAGAAGGAGCTCGAGGCGATCCTGAACCGCTTCAAGGGCGAGGGGAGCGAGGAGCAGTTCTTCAAGTTCCTGAGGGACGTGCGCGCCGGCAAGGCCAACCTCTCGCCGACGGTCCGCCCGATCGTCGAGAACGCGCTCTCCGATCGGCAGCTCCTCCGCAACCTGGAGTACGTGCGCATCCTCGACGAGGAGGACGCGCGGTTCAAGAAGGCGCCCGCCAACTTCCGCAACTCTCCCGTGGGCGCCGACGTGACCGACGCCCTCGATTTCGCGCGTGGCCTCGCGATCCGGAACGCCGGCACGCTCGGCCGCGAGCGCTACCAGCGCAACCTCGACGAGCTCAACGAGCACCTCCGCGACTCGGCGAAGATCCTCATCGACATCACCGCGGCGGAGCGGAACAAGCTCAATCAGCAGGTCGTCAGCGGCCAGCTGTCGAAGGAGGAGGCGCTCACCTACGGCGTCGTCAAGCCCGACGACGAGCACGTGCTCTGGCCGTTCGATGGCGAGTACTGGCGCGATGAGCTGGGCTTCTACCGGCAGGTCGTGACGTCGAAGTGCAGCAAGTGAGCGGTTTCATCATGGTTCGCCCCGCGGCGCGCGTCCGCGGGGCAGGCAGCGCTTCCCCACGAGGGTCCGTGGCGGAGGGACGGAGATGGACATGAAGCAGTCGAAGTTCGATGTACTGCATGCGCTCCGCGCGGCGGCAGGCACGTTGGCCGTGGCAGCGTGCGCGGTCGCGACGAGCCCCGCGTCGGCGGCCGACGCGTGCATCACGCAGCCGGCGAGGGACGCGATCGCGGCCTGCCCCGGCGGCAAGCTTCAGGTGTCGGCGGGAAAGAAGCCGCAGGTCAGCTTCAAGTCCGCCCCGCAGGGGATCAAGCTGAAGAAGCGGGACGATCTGACGAAGCCCGCCAACCCGACGGCCTCGCAGGCCACGGCCCAGCGCGACGAGCGGCGGAACCGGCTCGCCCCGAAGGTGCGGAGCCTGCTGGTCACGGAGATCCAGGGGCTCGAGAGGCTGTACCGCTCGACGCCCAAGAACGCCCCGGACCGGCCGAAGCTGATGCGGCGGCTCGCCGAGGGCTATGTCGAGCTCGAGTCGGCGGCGTTCCGTGACAAGACCGAGGGGCAGATCAAGGCGGACGAGGCCAAGCGGAAGAGGAACACGAAGGCGGCCGCCGCGATCCGGGCCGAGGTGACCAAGGCCGACAAGATCCTCGTCGCCGCCCGGCAGGCGGCCATCAGGTACTACACGCAGCTCAAGACGCAGTACCCGAAGTACTGCCAGAGCACCAACGCGGCGGATCCCGCGAAGAGCACGGGCTGCACGGACGAGGTCCTCTATTACCTCGCCTACGAGTACGAGCAGGCCCAGCAGCTGGATCAGGCCCGCAAGGTGTACTTCGAGCTGATCCAGAACTGGCCCAAGTCGAAGTACATCCCGAACGCGTACCTCGCGTTCGGCGAGCTCTTCTTCAACGAGGCGCAGGGCGATCCGACCAAGTGGCAGCTGGCCGAGCAGTCGTACCTCGAGGTCACCAAGTACCCGCCGCCCGACAACAAGGTCTGGGGCTACGCCCACTACAAGCTCGGGTACGTCTACTGGAACAAGGGCGACTTCGCCCGGGCGATCAGCGAGTTCAAGAAGACGATCGAGTACGGCCAGCAGTTCGCGCAGATGCCGAACGCGGCCCAGCTCGCGATCGCGGCGCGGCGCGACATCATCCCGGTCTACGCGCTCGCCGGCGATCCGCGGAAGTCCCACGACTTCCTCCGGCCGCTCAGCGGGGACAAGAAGGGCAGCTCCGAGAAGACGTTCAAGATGATGGACGACCTCGGACAGAACTACCTTGACACCGGCCACTACCGCGAGGGCATCGAGCTCTACACCGACCTGATGACCCGGGACCGGGGCCCGAAGTACTGCGTGTACCAGGGGCACATCACCGAGGCGACGCTCGCCATGAAGTCTGGCAACAAGGACCAGATCATGGGCGAGCTCGGGCGACAGCTCGAGGTCCACAACAAGTTCCAGACCGAGGGGCACCCGGCGGACGCCAAGCTGAAGTGCTCGAACATCACGGCCGGTCTGATGACCGAGACGGCGATGGCCTGGCACCTCGAAGCGGTCGGCTCGGGCGGCGTGCGCGGCACCGGCGACAAGAAGACGATGCAGCTCGCCGCGCAGCTCTACGACAAGGTCGTCAACAACTTCAAGCAGGAGCAGTTCGCGAAGTTCGAGTTCCCCCGCATCCTGAAGGAGGACTGGCCGAACATCTTCAAGATCAAGTACGCGATGGCCGACCTCCTGTACTTCCAGAAGGACTGGGCCAAGTGCGGCCCCGCCTTCGACGCGGTCGTCGCGGAGGATCCGAACGGGCCGCAGGCGGCGGAGGCCGCGTACGCCTCGGTGCTCTGCTACCAGAACATCTACACCGAGACCCACAAGGACGGCTCCGACAGGAAGGGCTCGGGCAACCTCCCCGATGGGGGGACGGGCAAGAAGGGCGAGAAGGCGAACAAGGCGAAGTTCCTGCCCAAGGACTTCACCGACAGCCAGAAGGGGATGATCACCGCCTTCAACCGCTACGTCTGCTACATCAAGCCCGGCCCGAACGACAAGGAGGCGCAGGAGCAGTACGTCGAGGTGAAGTACGCGCGCGGCCGCACGTACTTCGAGGCGCAGCACTGGGAGGAGGCCGCGCTCGCGTTCCGCGACGTGGCGCTGAACCACGCCGACAAGGAGGTCGGCATCTACGCCTCGCAGCTCTACCTCGAGTCGCTCAATGTCCTCGGCGCGAACATGGATCCGCCGCGTCCGTCCTGTTACGACGACATGGCCGCGGATGTGCCCAAGTTCATCGACCTGTACTGCAAGGGCGGCAAGGAGAAGGAGAACGAGGAGCAGTGCGGGATCCTGATCCGGATCCAGCGCGACATCGAGCGTCTGCGCGCCCAGAAGCTCGTCGAGGCGGCGGATGCGTCCGGCGGCGTCGAGGCCCTCAAGAACTATGAGAAGGCCGCCGTCGCGTACATGGACATGTGGAAGAAGTACGGCGAGGCCGCCTGCGAGGCGAAGCAGCCCGCGTGCGAGAAGAGCGAGGAGATCCTCTACAACGCCGCGAAGGCGTTCCAGGCCGCTCGCCTCATCGCCAAGTCGATCGCGGCGCGGAGGATCCTGCTCAACCCGAGGTACAACCTCCACAACACCGAGCTCGCGAAGATGGCGATCTACGAGATCGGCGCCAACTACCAGGCCATCGCGGTCTACGAGGAGGCGGCCAACTGGTACACGCGCTTCGCCCGCGAGAACCCGAAGATGGAGAAGGCGCCGGAGGCGCTCCAGGACGCCATCGTGCTGCGGCTCGGCCTCGGCCAGGAGGAGCAGGCGATCAAGGACGCCGACCTCTTCAACAAGAACTACGGCAGGGCGAAGCCGGCGCAGACCGCGCAGATCGCGTTCGCCATCGGCGCGCACTACATCGATCGCGAGGACTGGGAGCAGGCCCGCCGGCGGCTGTCGACGGCGATGAGGCAGATCGATCGCAACGCGACGTTCGACATCCAGGTGCAGGCGCACGCGATGCTCGCGCGCGTCATGCTGCAGACGAAGAGCGTGACGCCGGCGAACGCCGAGTACAACAAGGTCCGGAACTACTGGAAGGACCCGGCGGCGGCGATGAAGAAGATCGACGCGATCGGCGGCGACGAGCAGGAGAAGCTGCGCCGGCTGGGCAAGGTGCTGACCGCGGTGGGCGAGGCCTACTTCCACTTCGCAGAGCAGAAGCGGAAGGAGGTCGATAAGATCAGGTTCCCCGAGTACAAGGGCCCCGGGACGCGCGAGCACGTCCTCAAGCACATCAACACGAAGGTCGCCGACTGGGTGAAGAAGAAGCGCCCGGCGATCGAGGCGGCCGATCGGGAGTACCAGAAGATCCTCAAGCTGGAGCCCACGCCGCCGCCGAGGTGGGTCATCGCCGCCGGTGCGCGCGTCGGTCAGATGTGGGGCAAGTTCGTCGCCGAGTTCCGGGCCGCGCCCATCCCGAAGGAGTGGAAGGGCCACGGGTTTGTGCCGGGCACCGACGTCTCGTACGACGAGATCCGGGGCGAGTACTACTCGCGCCTGGACGAGGCGAGCGAGCCGCAGAAGCAGATCGCCAAGGGCGCGTTCAAGACCTGCCTCGATCTGTCGGTGAAGTACCAGTACTTCGACGAGTACTCGCGCACCTGCGAGGTGTGGCTCTCGAAGAACTACGGCGCCGAGTACCACCTCATCGATGAGTTCCGCGGCTCTCCGTCGCGGGTCAACTCTGGCCTGAGCGACCGTCCCGCGCCGCTGAACCTCGACGGTACCCCCTACCGCGAGGCGCCGGCTGCCACGGACGGGCCCGCTGCCAAGGGGGATGACGAGGAGAAGAAGGAAGCGCGCGGCGCGTCTGCCGCTTCCAAGGAAGGCTCGGCGCTCGATCGGGCCACGACCCGACCCAGGAAGTGATGGAGCGAAACATGAGAAGCATCACCTCATTGGCAGCGGTTGCGGTGCTCCTGCTGGCCGCGGCGGGTTGTGGCGGCGGCAGCGCCGGCGGCTCGGCGAAGGCGGCGAAGGACCCCACGACCGGCAAGGCCCTCACCGACAGCAAGGGCAACGCCGTTTCGGTCGCGGCGGCCAACAAGTTCAAGACGGCTATGGATTCCATGGTCCAGCACGACAAGGCCGGGGACTGGAGCGCGGCCACCTGTAGCTCGACGGCCCAGCTGTTCATGGACGCGGCGGACGAGCAGGGGGACAAGACCTTCGCCGAGGCCATCTACAACGCGGGGCTCGCGTACCAGCGTTGCAAGAACCACGCGGAGGCGAAGAAGTACTTCCAGCAAGCGCTCCAGACGAACCCGAAGTTCCATCCCGCGCGGGTCCAGGTGGCGCTCTACAACTTCGCCGAGTCGGGCGAGAAGAACATCGACGCGGCGATCAGCGAGATGCGCCAGGCCGCCGTCGTCGACGCGCAGTACAAGAACGTCGAGGCGCTCGTGCACCTCGCGCTCCTGTACATGAAGCGCGGCAACAACGTCGCCGACAGCGATGGCCCCAACGACTTCCAGCGCGCGAAGCGGTACATCCAGAGCGCGTTGGCGGTCGACGACTCGTTCATGCCCGCGTTCAATCAGCTCGCCATCTACTACCTGGAGACGGCGAAGCAGAAGGCCGGCAGGAGGTCGGGCAAGGCGGTCGCGACGAGCGGCAGCAGGCAGAAGAAGGTCGACACGCAGGCGCTGGAGCTCGCCGCCCTGGTCTGCTCCCAGGCCATCCGGAAGAACCCGAACTACGCGCCCATCCACAACACCGCGGGCATGATCCAGGTCGAGCTCTCGAACCTGAACGGCGCCGTGCAGGAGTTCAACACGGCGAGGCGGCTCGACCCGACGTTCTACGAAGCGCAGATGAACTACGCGGCGGTGAACCTCCAGTTCCGCGGGTTCAAGCAGGCGGAGGAGGCGTACCGCGCGGCGCTCAAGATGCGGCCGAACGACTACGACGCTCACCTGGGGCTCGCGCTCGCGCTGCGCGGTCAGATCGACGACGCGAACTTCGACAGCATGGTGGCGGCCGCCAGCGCGGAGCTCGAGGCCGCGAAGCGGGTCGCGCCCGATCGCCCCGAGACCTACTACAACGAGGCGATCCTGACGCAGGAGTACAAGGCGAAGTCGGGGGGCAAGTCCGCCGAGGGCGCGCTCATGGCGGCCAAGGGCCTGTTCGGTCAGTTCATCCAGAAGGCGGGCGGCAACGCGGAGTTCGCTGATGCGGTGAAGCGGTCGAAGGAGCGCATGGAGGAGATCGACCAGATCATCGCCTTCAACAAGCAGACCGAGGCCGAGCGCAAGGCGGCCGAGGCCGACATGAAGACGAAGGAGGCCGAGGCGGAGGCCGCCGCCGGCAGCGAGGAGGGGGACGCTCCGTAGCCGGCCCGCAGCGCTTCGTTCAAGAGCCCCCTTCTCTCTCGCACCACGACGGAGAGGGGGGCTCGTCACTTTCTTCGTGTCTCGCTGGGTCGCTGGGAACCTTGGGTCCCGTCGGTTGTCGAGGCGCTCGTGGGTCGCATCTCCCCGGTGCCTCGACGGTGCGTGCGAAGCTGGTTGACCGACCGTCGCGCGCGGCGGTACAATGGCACTGTAACTGCGTCGAAACATTTTGAGGAGGCTGAAATGACAGGGTTGACCCGTTTGGGTGCGGGAGTCGTGGCTGCCGTTCTTGTGAGCGCGGTTGCCTCTTCGGCGTTCGCGCAGGACGTCAAGACGAGCGCGGGGGGCAAGGAGGAGGGCTACGGGTACGAGTTCTCCGATGATCCGCTGAACGCGGGTGGTTTCGGCCCCAACGATGCCACCATCCGCGTGCGTCCCGGCCCCGTCCGGACGACGCTGATTCGTCCCCGCACCTCGTTCGTCCCCGAGATGCTCAAGTCGGTCGAGAACCTCTGATGTATCGGGCAGGTTGGCTCCTGCCCTATCGATTTATCCCCCGGTGCTGGGGGTGTGCGCCGCGGGGCGCATAGGGAAGGCTGGCGGAGATGGAAGGCAAGCAAAGGGTCGCTCTCACATTTGCGCTCTACCAGAACGAAGCGCTCGTCCGTCGCGAGACGATCTCGCAGGATATCGTCAAGGTAGGCAAGGACGCGAAGAGCCATCTGCGTGTCGACGACGAGCTTGCCTCGCGCATGCACGCGGTCATCGAGGTCGCCTCCCCGCAGGACATCACGCTGATCGATCTCGGCAACGAGCCGGGGACGATGGTGAACGGGGCGCGCGTCAACAAGTGCAAGATCAGCCCAGGCGATCAGCTCCAGATCGGCGGCACGAAGATCATGCTGGAGCGCGCCGAGCCGGTGGCGGTCGCCGCGGCGGCGAGCCCTGCCGCGATGCCGGTGCCCGCGAATCCGTTCGCCGCGGCGCCCGCGAACCCGTTCGCCGCGGCGCCCGCGAACCCGTTCGCCGCGGCGCCCGCGAACCCGTTCGCCGCGACCGCCGGCGGGCCAGACCCGTTCGCCTACAACAACCCGTTCGCGCAGTCCGCGGCAGCGGTCGACGAGGTGCCCCCGGACGCGCCGGAAGGATCCTACACGTACACGCTCGTGAAGAACGGGCCGGACGTGCCCAACGAGGAGGTCGAGGTCCCGGCTGCCTCCGTCGAGGTGATGATCCTGTGGGACGCCTCGGTGCTTCACGTCGCGCACCTCACCCCGCCCCGCTCCTTCTACGTCGGCGAGGAAGAGGGCAAGAACTTCAAGTGCGACTTCTTCATCCCGTCGGAGAAGCTGGGTACGACGCGGGCGCCCATCGTGCTCGCGGATCGCAGCGGTTCCGTCTCGGTGGTGCTCCTGCCGCGCGCGACCGGGACGATCGAGATCCCCGGCCAGGCGAAGATGACGCTGCAGCAGGCGATCGACACGGGTCGCGCGCAGCCGAGCGCCGAGCTCTCGGGCGCCTACCAGATGGCGCTCCCGAGCGGCGGCAAGGCGAAGATCGAGCTTGACGGGATCGCCTTCCAGGTGGCCGCGGTGAACGCGGGCAAGGTCGTCGCCGGGCACTTCCAGATGGACACGCAGAGCCTGCTCTACACCGGCCTCTCGATGGCGGTGCACCTCGGGCTCCTCGCGGCCATGGCCTTCTTCATGCCGCCGCTCGGCGCGACCGATGAGGACGGCATCTCCGCGGATCAGCAGTTCCTGATCCAGCAGTACCTCGCGGCGGCCGCCGAGAAGGAGATGGAGGAGAAGGAGACCGAGCAGATCGCCGAGAACGCCGCGGACAACAAGGAGGGCGGCACCGGCACGCGCGCCAAGGGTGAAGAGGGCTCGATGGGCAACCCGAACACCAAGGCGACCGGCAACCGCTACGGCGTCCAGGGCCCCGCGGACAACCCGGATCCGCACATCGCCCGCCAGGCCGCGCTGCGCGATGCGGCCGAGTTCGGCATGATCGGCCTGCTGAACGCCGGCGCAGGCGGCGATCCGAACGCGCCGACCGCGCCGTGGGGGCGCGACGATTCGCTCGGCAACGACCCGCTGAGCGCCCGCGGCAACATGTGGGGTGACCAGATCGGTGACTCGTTCGGCGCCGGTGGCCTCGGCCTCTCCGGTATCGGCGAGGGCGGCGGCGGGCGCGGCGAAGGCATCGGCCTCGGCTCGATCGGGACCATCGGCCACGGCGCCGGGACCGGCACGGGCCAGGGCTTCGGCTCGGGGCACGGCCGGCTCGGTGGGTCACATCGTACGAAGCCGCCTCGGGTGCGCATGGGGGCGACCAGCGTGAGCGGCCGTCTGCCCCCCGAGGTCATCCAGCGTATCGTCCGCCAGAACTTCGGTCGATTCCGTCTCTGCTACGAGAACGGCCTCCGGAATAACCCGAACCTTCAGGGCCGCGTGGCGGTGCGCTTCGTCATCGGCCGCGACGGGGCGGTGTCGAACGTGGGCAACGGCGGTTCGGATCTCCCGGACAGCGGCGTGGTCTCCTGCGTGGTTCGGGCGTTCTACGGCCTGTCGTTCCCGCAGCCTGAGGGCGGTATCGTCACCGTGGTTTACCCGATCATGCTGAGCCCGGGCGGCTGAACTCGTCAGGGCCACCTGGCCTTCGAACGCCCTGCGCGTCTCGCGCGGGGCGTTCGTCATTTCAACGCCGGACGCAGCAGAGCCACGCGAGCGTGCTCAACAGTTCAGCCCGACACGCCCCGGAGCGATGGGGCACGAGGTGTCATCGTGCCTTGCCACAGGGCTCTGGTCGCTCGCGCCCCCGCGACGCCGCGCGGCGCGACGCCGCGCGGCGCGACGCCGCGCGGCGCGAGGCGCGGGGGGCGGAGCCCGGCGGCGAACCCGGCGCGGACCGCGCGAGGGTGAGAGCTGAAGCCCTGGACTTCCGCGGTTGGCTCCGCCTATTCTCGCGACGCCGCGCGTGGTTGCACGCGCGCCACCTCAGGACGCTGTTGACGGTGCCACACGGAGCGGCGCAGCCCGGCTCCGGGATTGCTGACGGAGCGGCGCAGCCGCCTTCGGGATTGCTGACGGAGCGGCGCAGCCGTCTCCGGGATTGCTGGAGAGGGGCGACGCGACGCCCACGGTCAACGTTAGGAGCCGGCGGAGCCGATTCCATTCGAAAGGTGAGGTCGATGAAGCTTGGGGCATTCTTGATGGTCGGACTGGTCGCGACGAGCGCGGCCGGGTTGGGCTGCAGCCGGCACCGCCAGGAGGCCGTCATCCTGGCGAATCGGGCCGACAAAGAGGTCGCCGTCAACCCCGACGGTGCGGCCAACAAGTACGAGCAGGCGACCAAGCTCGACCCCACGAACCACCGCATCTTCTTCAAGCTGGCGATGGCTTACAAGAAGAAGGAAGAGTGGGACAAGGTCGCATCCACGCTGGCGCGCGCCACACAGATCGCTCCGAAGTTCGCCAACTACTGGTTCGAGCGGGGCTGGGCTCTCGAGCAGCAGGCGAAGAAGAAGACGATCTCCTACGAAGAGGCCAAAGAGCCCTACCAGAAGTGCATCGAGAACGATCCCAACTTCGCCGACTGCTACTCCCAGCTCGGGAACGTTTACCTCTGGACGGACGACGAGCAGAAGGCGCTGGAGAACCTCACGAAGGCGATCGAGCACAACCCGAGCGAGATCCGCTACTACGCGGCGCTCGCCGACCTGTACATCCGCCTCGGGTACACGAAGGAGGCCGAGCAGGTGCTCAAGGAGGCGAAGTCGTTCGCGAAGCAGGGGGACCGGTACCTCTTCGGGATCCACAGCCTGCTCGCGTCGGTCTACCAGGAGCGAGGGTCCACGGCCGAGATGGTGGCCGAGCTCGAGGCCGCCCGGGCGGTCGCGCCGTCGGATGGGCCCGAATCTGTACAGATCCTCTGGAGTCTTGGGAGCACGTACGCGACCCTGGAGCCACCGCGTAAGCAGGAGGCCATCCAGATGCTCAAGGGGTTCACGTCGCGCGCATGCAAGGGGTCGAGGGCGGCGAGCTTCAAGACCGAGTGCGAGACGGCGCAGACGCTCGTCGCGAAGCTCGGGGGCACGGGGCCGTGATGCCGCGCGCGGCGCGGGGTACGTAAGGCGATTCAATCCGTTCGAAGGTCGGGGCCGAGGGTCGATAATCAATGGATCTTGCGCAGCGTCTCATTCATCTCGAGTCGGTTCATGACTGGCAAGGGCTCGTCGAGGAGCTCGAGAAGGGGATCGCGGCCGAAGGGGACGCGACCCGGAAGGCGGCATATCACCTGAAGCTCGGGCGGCTGCTCGACGAGAAGTTCCTTCAGGCTGTCAAGGCGCTGAAGCACTTCCAGGACGCGTACAAGCTGAATCCAGCGCTGCTCGAGGCGCTGGAGTCGGCTCGTGCGATCTACTGGGACCTCGGCAAGACCAACATGGTGCAGAAGCTCCTGGAGCTCGAGCTGAGGAACTCCCCCGAGGGGACCACGGCCGCCGAGCTCCTCGTGGAGCTCGGCGACGTGCTCTGCGACGCGGGCGACTTCGAGCGCGCGACCGCGACGTACGCGCGTGCGCTCGGCGCCTCCGGCGGGACGAGCGAGGAGGCGCGGGCATGCCTCGGCGACATGCAGGTGGATGAGTCGTCGTGGGAGGCGCACCTCGCGGGGCTGGTCGAGGCGGCCGAGGCGGCGACGAGCCCGCACGAGCGCAAGCGGCTGCTGCTCCGCGCGGCGCGGCTCGCGAAGCGCTTCGATCGCGGTCGGCTCGAGGAGCTGCTCAGGCAGGCGTACGAGGCGGCGCCCACCGACAAGCAAACGGCGGCGATGTTCGAGGGCCTCCTCGCCGAGGAGGAGCGGCAGCAGGCGCTCGTGGAGACGCAGCGCCGCATCCTCGACGCGCGCGCCGGCGCGTCGCGCGGTCAGGCGGCGTTCAAGTTCGGCGTCCGCTGGGCCACGCGGCATCAGAACGTCGAGATCGGGTCGAAGTTCCTGGAGGAGGCGCTCCGGTACGACCCCTCGCACGAGGGGGCTTTCGCCTACCTGCGCGAGCTCTGGGGGACCCGAGAGGGCAACTGGGAGCGCGTCGCGTCGCTGGCCGAGAGCGCGGCGAACCAGAACGGCAGCTCCCCGTACATGATCGCCCAGGCCGGCGGCATCGCGTGGCGGCAGCTCGGCAATCTCATCCGGGCCAGGAGCTGGTTCGAGCGGCTCTCCGCGGTGGCCCCCACGCACCCGAGCGTGAGCGCGTTCGAGGCGCAGATCGGCGAGCGCCTCGCGGCCGCCGCGCCCGCGGCCACGGGGTCCGTTCGGCCGGCGGCCGCTGCATCCGTTCCCCCGGTGGCCGTCGCGATCGCTGCGCCCGCGGCCGCCGCGCCGGTCGAGCGCGCGGCGGACGTGACGCCCCTCCCCACGAGCGCGCCGGCTCCGGTCAGCGCGGCAGCGCCCGTCAGCGTGCGGGCGCCGGTCAGCACGCCGGCGCCGGTCAGCACGCCGGCGCCGGTCAGCACGCCGGCGCCGGTCAGCACGCCGGCGCCCGTCAGCGCGCAGGCGCCCGTCAGCGCACAGGCTCCGGTGAGCGGGAGCGCGAGCGCGCCTGGCGACGCTCCGGCCGAGGTGGCGCCGCCGCCGCGTGCGCCCGCCGAGAGCAGGCCGGCCGATTCGGAGATCGGCCGGCGGCCTACCGCGCCGCCGCCCCCGGCGGCGGAGCTCGCGGGGCGGGTCGAGGAGCTCAAGGCCAAGGCCCAGAAGCAGGAGCAGGCCAAGCGCTACAACGAGTACGTCAAGACGCTGATCGAGATCGCCGATGCGGTCTCGGATCCGGCCGAGAAGATCGAGCACTTCACGAAGGCCGCCGAGCTCTATTCGGGCAAGTTCTCGAACGCGGCCGAGGCGGTGAAGTGCTACGAGGCGGTCCTCTCGATCGACGGCGAGCACGCGCAGGCGATCGAGTTCCTCCGCCAGAGCTACGAGAAGCGGCGCGACTGGGAGAAGCTGATCGGGCTGCTCCGGCGCGAGGCCGCGGCGCTCCCGGAGGGCGCGGAGCGCGCCGCGAAGTACCTCGAGATCGCGAAGCTCGCGTCGGAGCGGGTGAAGAAGGTCGACTTCTGCATCGAGCTCTGGGACGCGGTCCTCGCGAACGATCCGGAGAACCCCGAGGCGCTCGGCGCGCTCGCAGGGCTGTACGAGAAGAACAAGGACTACCCGGCGCTGGCGGGCGTGCTGCAGAAGCAGGTCGACACGACGTTCGACAGCGCCCAGAAGCTCGCGCTGCTCAGCAAGCTCGCGCAGCTCTACGGCGATCGCCTCAAGGACGACGAGGCGGCGGTCAAGGCCTGGCAGGAGGTCATCGCGCTGAACCCCCAGGACCGCAAGGCCCAGGAGGCGCTCAAGAAGGCCTACCTCCAGCTCCAGCGCTGGGACGACCTCGAGATCTTCTACGCCGAGAGCGGCAAATGGGACGAGTTCATCCGGGTGCTCGAGTCGCAGGAGGCGAAGGAGAGCGATGACTCGGCCAAGATCAGCCTGCTCCTCAAGATCGCCGAGCTCTGGATGGTCCAGAAGCAGAAGGCGGATCGCGCGGCGCGCGCCTACGAGAAGGTGCTCTCGCTCGACGGCTCGCACCTGCAGGCCGCCGAGGCGCTGATCCCGATCTACACGCAGGCGAACAACTCGAAGGGGCTCGCGGGCGCCATCGAGGTGAAGCTCTCGCACGACCAGGACGACGTCTCCCGGCTCGACCTCTACCGGCAGGTCGCGGCGCTCTACGAGACGCGGCTCAAGGAGCCGCAGAAGGCGTTCGAGCGTTACCTGTCGGCGTTCCAGATCGCCCCGCAGGACGAGCAGTGCATCGAGGACGTCGAGCGGTCCGCGCGCGTCACCGAGGGGTGGGACGCGCTCATCGACGCCTACTCGGCGGCGATCTCGCGCAGCGAGGGCGAGGGGGACATCACGCTGGGCGTCGATCTCCGGCTCCGGCTCGGGCGCGTGCTGCTCGACGAGGTGAAGCGCGTCGACGAGGCGCTCGCGCAGTTCCGCGCGGTGTACGAGGCGGACGGCGAGAACGAGGCCGCGATCAGCGCGCTGGAGCGGCTCTACCGCGAGACGGGCCGCTTCGGCGAGCTGCTCGGCATCTACGAGAAGAAGCGGGACATCGTCTCCGAGCCCGTCGAGCGCAAGCAGATCCTGTACGCGATCGCGGCGCTCTACGAAGGGGAGCTGCGCGATCCCGCGCAGGCGATCGCGACGTACCGCCAGGTGCTCGACGACGAGCCGATGGATCCGCAGGCGCTCGCCGCGCTCGACAAGCTGTACCGCGAGCAGGAGGACTGGGAATCCTACGTCGACGTGCTCCGCAAGCGGATCGACTCCGACGTCGGGGAGCAAGCGCTCATCGATCTCAAGTTCCGCCTCGGCAGCACGCTCGAGAAGCACCTGGACGACGCGGCCGGAGCGCTCGAGAACTACAAGGAAATCCTGTTCCTCGATCCGGGCAACGAGGCGGCTCGCCTGGCGCTCGAGGCGCTCCTGTCGAACGAGGCCCTGCGCGCGGAGGCCGCGGCCATCCTGCAGGAGATCTACGAGGGGCGCGGCGACTGGGAGAAGCTGATCCAGGCGCTCGAGATCCTCGCGGACGCCGAGGGCGACACGGCGACGCGCGTCGCGCTGCTCCGGAAGGTGGCGCGGACGGCGGCCGAGAACCTGAACGATCTCGACCGCGCCTTCGACGCGCAGTCGCGGGCGCTCAAGGACGACCCGTCGCACGCCGAGACGCGGGCGGAGCTCGAGGCGCTCGCCGAGCAGGCCGGCGCCTGGGGCCGGCTCGACGTCATCTTCAGCGAGGTCGCCGACGCGCTGAGCGACGCCCGGCTGAGCCGCGAGTACTGGATGCGGCTCGCGAGCATCCACGAGCGGCTCGGCAAGGTCGAGGAGGCGGCGAACGGCTACCTCCGCGTGCTCTCAATCGACCCCTCCGACGCGGAGGCGCTGGAGGCGATGGACGCGCTGTACCGGCGCACCGAGCGCTGGGGCGATCTCATCGGCGTCTACCGGCGCCGCATCGAGCTCGTGCACGAGCCCACCGAGCGCGAGGGCCTCTACGCGCAGATGGCCGAGGTGTACGAGCAGCGCCTCGGGCAACCCGAGGAGGCGATCGCCGCCTACCGGGAGGTGCTCTCCATCGACGACGCGAGCCTGGTCGCGCTGACCGCGCTCGACGGGCTCTTCAGCCGCCAGGGCATGTGGGAGGAGCTGGCGGACAACCTCGAGGCGCAGCTCAGCCTCGCGGCCGAGGAGGAGGCGCAGATCCGGCTCATGCTGCGGCTCGCCGCGCTGCGCGAGTCGAGGATGCGGCTCGTCGAGTCGGCGATCGACATCTACCGGCAGGTGCTCGAGCGCGAGCCGACGAACGTCGAGGCGCTCGGCGCCCTCGAGCGCCTCGGGCAGCTCCCGGAGCACGAGGTCGCGATCGCCGAGATCCTCGAGCCGCTGTACCGGCAGTCGGGCGACTTCCAGAAGCTCATCGGCGTCCACGAGGTGCAGGTGCGCCGCAGCGACGACGTGACCCGTCGCGTCGAGCTGCTCCACCAGATCGCCGTGCTCTACGAGGACGCGGGCGGCGACCTCAGCTCGGCCTTCGACACCTACGCGCGCGCGCTGAGCCAGGATCCGGCCTCGGAGTCGACGCAGGAGGGGCTCGATCGGCTCGCGCGCGCGACCGGTCGCTTCGCCGACCTGGCGCGCGTGTTCGAGACGCTCGCGGCGGAGCAGAGCGACGCGGAGCTCGCGAGCACGCTCTACACGATGAGCGCGCGGATCTACGAGAACGATCTCGGCGACATGGACAGCGCCGTCGGCCACTACCGGCGCGTGCTCGAGACCGACGCGCGCAACCTGCACGCGGCCGAGTCGCTCGAGCGGCTGTTCAGGGGCTCGGAGCGCTACCACGAGCTGTCGCAGATCCTCCAGCAGAAGGCGGAGATCCTCGACGATCTGAGCGAGAAGAAGCTCGCCCTGTTCCAGGCCGCGAGCATCGAGGAGGAGGTCCTCGAGCGGCACGATCAGGCCATCGCCGTCTACGGCAAGGTGCTCGAGCTCGACGCCGAGGATCTCAGGGCGATCGACGCGCTCACCAAGCTCTACCTCGGCCTCTCGCGCTGGCAGGAGTTGCTCTCCGTCTACGCGAAGAAGGCGGACCTGGTCCTCGACTACAACGAGAAGAAGAGCATCTACTACCAGATCGGCGCGGTCTACGAGCGCGAGCTCGGCGACGTGGCGAGCGCCATCGACACCTACCAGCGGGTGCTCGAGATCGATCCCGACGACATCCAGGCGCTCGGGCGGCTCGACGTCCTGTACCAGACCGCGGAGAACTGGCTCGAGCTGCTCAGCGTGCTGCAGCGCGAGGCGGAGATCGCCGCCGATCCGGCGGAGCGCATCAGCTACCAGTACCGGATCGCGGAGCTGTACGAGCGGCACCTCGACGACGTCACCCGGGCGATCGAGCTCTACCGCGACCTCCTGCAGCAGATGCCCGATCACGAGCCGACGCTCCGCGCGCTCGAGCAGATCAAGGACGGCACCCGCGACCCGCTCAACGCGGCGCTGGTGCTCGAGCCGATCTACGACGCGTCCGGGGAGTGGCAGAAGCTGATCAGCGTCCTCGAGGTGCAGGTCAAGGTGGCCGACGACCCGTACCAGAAGGTCGATCTGCTCCACCGCATCGCGCGCCTCTCGGAGGAGATGCTGAGCGACCACGTCTCGGCCTTCGAGACGTACGCGCGGGCCGTGACGTGCAACATCGGTGACGAGGAGTCGCTCGCGAACCTCGAGCGGCTCGCGATGGTGGTGAACCGCTGGCCGCAGGTCGCCGCGCTCTACGACGCGGAGCTCGACCGGCTCGGCGATGACCCGTCGCGCTTCGTCGAGCTCGGGCTCAGGCTCGCGCAGATCTTCGAGACGCAGCTCGAGGACGTCGACAGCGCCGTCGCGCGCTACCGGCGCGTGATCGAGGTCGATCCCGAGAACCAGACGGCGATCTCGTCGCTCGACCGCCTGTTCACCGCGACCGAGCGGTGGAGCGACCTCGTCGACATCCTCGCGCGCGAGGCGGAGATCGGGCAGTCGCCCGACGACATCCTCGAGTTCAAGTACCGGCTCGGCGTGGTGTACCAGACGCGGCTCAACGACCTGCCCGCGGCCATCGCGGCGTACCGCGAGGTGCTCACCGCGGCCCCCGAGCACACGGCCACGCTCGAGGCCCTTGAGGGCCTCTTCGCCGCCGGGATCAAGCAGATCGAGATCGGCGCGATCCTGGAGCCGCTCTACCAGGCCGCCGCGGAGTGGGAGAAGCTCGGCGGGGTGCTCGAGGCGGAGCTGGCCCACCTCACGGAGGAGGCGGAGCGGCTCGCGATGTACTACCGCCTGGCGGAGCTGCAGGAGGAGCGGCTCATCTCGCCCGACGGAGCGCTCGGCGTCTTCATCCGGGCGCTCAAGGAGTACCCGCGCGACGAGCGGACGCTCGAGGAGGTCGAGCGGCTCGCCGGCTCGGTCGACGGCGGCTGGGAGCTGCTCGCCAACGCGTACGCCGATGTGCTGGGCATCCACGCTGACAAGGAGGTGCAGACCAGCATCGGCAAGCGGCTCGCGCGGGTCTTCGAGACCGATCTGAGCGACGTCGCCAAGGCCGAGGAGACATACCGCTACGTGCTCGGGATCGAGCCGCTCGAGGCCGAGGCGCTCTCGAACCTCGACCGGATCTACACCCTGCTGGAGCAGTACCCGGAGCTCGCGAGCGTGCTCGAGCAGCGGGTGCGCGCGACCGAGGATCGCCCGGAGCTCGTCGACCTGTACCTCCGGCTCGGCCAGACGTACGAGGAGCGGCTCGGCCAGCTCGACGACGCCATCCGCGCCTACCGGCAGATCTTCGACGAGCTCGAGACGACCAACGAGGAGGCGATCAGCGCGCTCGAGCGGATCTACACGACCAAGGGGGCCTGGACGCAGCTCAAGGTCGTGCTGGAGCGAGAGCTCGAGAACGCGATGGGCGACAGCCAGGAGGCGGACATCCGCGCGAAGATGGCGCACCTCCTCGCCGACCGGCTCAACGACGTCCAGGGCGCGGTCGAGACGTGGAAGCGCGTCCTCGACCTGCGCGGCGAGGACCCGGAGGCGCTCGGGGCGCTGTCCAACCTCTACGAGCGGGTGGGGCAGTGGGCCGAGCTCTGCGACGTCCTCGAGCGGCACTACGACATCGCGCTCGACGACGAGTCGCGCGTCGCGGTGCTCCTCCGCCGCGCGAAGCTGTTCCACGAGCAGCTCGGCCGCGACGACTCCGCGCTCGACGACTACCAGCGCGTCCTCGACATCGACTACGCGAACCTCGAGGCGCTCTACGCCATCGCGGCGATCTGGCGGCTGCGCAACGAGCCGCAGGAGATCGTGTCCGCGCTCCACCAGACGGTGGACCGGGCGCGCGAGGTGCTGCCGGCCGAGAACCTGATCGCGCTCTACCGCGAGCTCGGGACGACCTACCAGCACGTCATCGGGCAGTCGTACGACGCCATCGACGCGTGGCGGAAGCTGCTCGAGGTCGACCCGAAGGACTTCGAGGCGATGGCCGCGCTCGAGAACCTGCTCCGCGCCGAGGAGCGCTGGGTCGAGGTCATCGACGTGAAGATGGGCCGGGCGGCGGCGTACGAGTCGCCGGCCGACAAGGTCCGCGAGTACCTCGAGGTGGCGCAGATCTGGGAGCACCAGGTCGGCGAGCGGGACCGCGGCACGCTCGCGTACGAGCAGGTCCTGGAGCTCGAGCCGACGCACGATCAAGCGTTCACGGCGCTCGAGCAGCTCCACGACGCCGCGCGGCGGAGCGAGCCGCTCATCGAGCTCTACCTCGCGCGGCTCGAGTCACGCGAGGAGGTCCACGAGAAGACCGACATCCTCCGCAAGGTCGCCCGGGTCTTCGAGGAGCAGCTCGAGGACAAGCCCCAGGCCTTCGACGCGCTGCTCACCGCGTTCGAGATGGATTTCTCGGACATGGACACGGTCCGCTACCTCGAGCGCATGGCGCAGGCGACGAACCGCTGGCCCGAGCTCGTGCAGACGGTGAACGGCTGGCTGCAGCAGCAGACGGCGCCGCTCCAGAAGATCACCCTCTGCCTGCGGCTCGCCAAGTGGTACGCGGAGGACCTCGGCCACCCCGAGTACGCCCAGCCGTACTACCAGCAGATCCTCGCGCACGACCCGAACAACGTCGCGGTGCTGCGCCAGATGGCGAACTTCTTCAAGAAGACCGGCCAGTGGCAGCAGCAGGGGCACATGCTGACGAGCGCCCTCAACGTCGCCGTGACCGACGTCGATCGGAAGGAGATCCTGACCGAGCTCGGCGAGGTCCTCGAGAAGCACATGGGCGAGGTCGAGCAGGGGCTCGGCTTCTACAGGCGCGCCCTCGACGTCGATCCGCTGCACCTGCCGGCCCTCGAGGCCCTGGAGCGGATCTACACCGACCGCGACCAGTCGAACGACCTCGTCGACGTCCTGCTCCGCAAGGCGCGGGCCGTCAGCGATCCGGAGCTCATCGCGTCGGTGAAGCTGCGCACCGGCGGCCTCTACGAGACCAAGCTCGGCCTGATCGAGAAGGCCGGCGCGGTCTACCGTGAGGTGCTGGACATCGACGCGTCGAACCTCCTCGCGATGCGCGGGCTCGAGCGCGTGTACACGGCCACGCACCAGTGGCCGGATCTCGTGCGCGTCCTCGAGATGCAGCTCGACGTGGTCACCACCGAGCGCGAGCGCATCGACGTGTTGATGAAGATCGCGACGCTCCAGGAGGAGCAGTTCCTGAAGCCGGATCTCTCGGCCGCGCGGCTCGAGCAGGTGGTCGAGATCGACCCGACGCACGAGCCGGCGTTCGAGGCCCTGGAGCGGTGCTATCGCCGCCTGCGCCAGTGGCACGATCTCATCAACACGTACGATCGCCACATCAACGCGGCGGAGGACCGCCAGAAGAAGATCGAGCTCTGGTCCCACACGGCGAAGGTCTACGCGGAGGAGATCGAGGACCTCGATCGCGCGATCGACGCCTACCTGAACATCGTCGACATCCAGGACACCCACGTCCCGGCGCTGGAGGCCCTGGCGAAGCTCTACGAGAAGCAGGACAACCCGGCGCAGGCCATCGAGTACATGACGCGGGTCGCCGACCTGACGGTCGACGGCAAGCAGCGCGTCGAGATGTACTACCGCATCGGCAAGCAGCTCGACGAGAAGCTCGGCGATCGGGCGCTGGCCCAGGATCGCTTCGAGATGGCGCTCGATCTCGACCCGTCCCACACGCCGACGCTGGCGGCGCTGCGGGTGATCGCGATCGACGCGGCCGACTGGGATCGGGCGGCGCGGTACCTCGATCAGGAGCAGATGAACACCGAGGCGCCCCGCGCCAAGGCGCGTCTGCTCGTCGAGCTCGGCAAGCTGCGCGACGACATGCTCGGCGAGCACGACCTCGCGGTGCAGGCGTACGAGATGGCGCTGCAGAGCGATCCCGACAACGAGGACGCCGCGATGCCGCTGCTCGGCGAGTACGTCTCCACCGAGCGGTGGGCCCAGGCCGAGCCGCTCGCGGAGATGCTCGTCAGGAAGAGCAGCAAGCGCGACAGGGCCGAGCAGCACCGGCTGCAGCGGACCTTCGGCAAGGTCCTCGAGCAGCTCGGCAAGGACGAGGCGGCGCTCAAGGCGTACACGGCCGCGCACAACCTCGATCTGACCGACCACGAGACGATCCGGGGCCTCGCGGACGTCAGCTTCAAGCTCAGCGACTGGGCGAGCGCGCTGACGAACTACCAGAAGGTGCTCACCAGCCTCGACGAGGCCGAGGCCGAGGAGCGCGCGACCGTCTACCACAAGCTCGGCTGCATCAAGCAGGCGCAGGGGCAGTCGAAGCAGGCGATCAACAACTTCGAGAAGGCGCTCGGGGCCGATCCCGCGCACCGGCCGACGCTCGAGGCGATGGTCTCCGTTTACGACGGGCTCAAGGACTGGAAGCTGGTCTGCCAGTACAAGCGGCAGATCCTCGACAACGTCATGGACGGCGCCGAGCGGTTCAAGATGTTGAACGAGATCGGCGACATCTGGGTCGACAAGGAGAGCAACATCCCGAAGGGCATCGAGGCCCTGGAGGAGGCGCTCGACCTGGAGCCGCAGAACCACGTGCTGCTCCACAAGCTGCTCCAGCTCTACCAGCGGACCGGCCAGTGGGAGAGCATGGTGGAGTGCCTCCAGCGCATCGCGGAGCTCGAGTCGCAGCCGGATCGCAAGAGCCGCTACCTCTACACGATGGCGCAGATCTACCGCGACAAGCTGGAGGATCTGGGCCGCGCGGTGGAGCTGTTCAACGACGCGCTGGATCTGAACCCCGGCTTCCTCGAGGCGTTCGAGCGCATCAACAAGATCCTCACCGCCCAGAAGGAGTGGAAGCAGCTCGAGCGGGCGTACCGCAAGATGCTGCACCGGGTCGCGGGCAAGGGGAACACGGAGCTCGAGTACAACCTCTGGCACGCGCTGGGGCTCATCTACCGCGATCGGCTCGGCGACCGGACCGCCTCCATCGAGACGTTCCGCATGGCGTCGCGGCTCAAGCCCGATGACGCGATGGAGCACCTGATCCTGGCGGAGCTCTACGAGCAGTCGGAGCAGTTCGATCAGGCGATCGGCGAGTTCCAGTCCATGATCAAGCTCGATCCGATGAAGATCGATCCGTACAAGCGGGTCTACCGCCTGTACGTCGACAGCAAGCAGTACGATCAGGCGTGGTGCGTGGCGGCGGCGCTCGCGTTCCTCCGCAAGGCCGATCCCGACGAGCAGCAGTACTTCGAGGACTATCGCCCGCAGGGGCTGATCCAGGCGAAGAGCCGGCTCGACAACGAGCAGTGGATCAGGAACCTGTTCCACGAGGAGGAGAACCTCTACGTCGGCAAGATCTTCGAGATGATCGCCGGGGCGGCGCTCCGGGCGAAGATCGAGACGCTGAAGCAGCGGAGGGAGCTCCCGGTCCTCGATCCGCGGTTCCTGCAGGATCCCGCGACCTCGACGGTGACGTTCGCCCGGACGTTCGGGTGGGCGGCCAACGTCCTCGGGCTCCCGGCGCCGCGGCTCTACGTGCGGAGCGACGTGCCCGGCGCGCTCGTGGCGGTGGCCAACGAGCAGCCGGCGTCCGTCGCGGGGCAGACGGTCCTGACCGGGTTCTCGCCGCAGGAGCTCACCTTCATCGTGGGCAAGCACCTCGCGATGTACCGCGGCGAGCACTACATCAAGACGCTGTTCCCGACGGTCACCGAGCTCACGGTGCTGCTCTTCGCGGGCATCAAGATCGTCGCGCCCGACACGCCGGTGCCGCAGGACATCGAGAAGCAGATCACGGCCACGGCCCAGACGCTCCGCGGGTTCATGCAGCCGATGCAGCTCGAGGGGCTCCGCATGGTGGTCAAGAAGTTCCTCGCGGAGGGCGCGAAGGCGAACATCAAGCGGTGGGTCCAGTGCGTCGACATCACCGCCGCGCGCGCCGGCCTGCTCCTCTCGGGCGACCTCGAGATCGCCAAGAAGATCATCGCCGCGGAGCCGCAGCAGCCCGGGGATCTCCCGCCCCAGGACAAGCTCAAGGAGCTCATCGTCTTCTCGACGAGCGACCATTATTTCGCGCTGCGTCAGGCGCTCGGGATCGCCATCGGCGAGGGGTGAGCCTCCGCGGAGGCCGCGCTCGAACCCGCAGAGATCACCTCACCCACCAGAGCTCCGGGGCCGGGAGCGAAGCGCTCCTGGCCCCCGGACGCCCCCCTCAGCGTCGTCAGGATGCATATCTCCCATGAGTCTGCTTGACGAGCAGGCGATCCTTACGAACGATCGGGGTCTGTGACTTCATCCTCGATGATCGTCCGGCTCCCCGTGCAGTCTACGCAAGGCTTCGGGAGGTACAGGCTCATCGCAAAGCTAGGGCAGGGAGGGATGGCCGAGGTCTTCCTCGCTGCCCATCGCGGCCCGCTCGGCTTCGAGAAGCTGGTCGTGATCAAGCGGCTCAAGCCGGGCATCGCGACCGAGCCCGAGGTCAACGCGATGTTCCTCGACGAGGCGAGGCTCGCCGCGCGCCTGAACCACCCGAACGTCGTGCAGACGTACGAGTGCGGCCAGATCGACGACCAGTACTACATCGTGATGGAGTACCTGGAGGGGCACTCGCTCGATCGGATCTGCCGGAAGCTCGACCCGTCGCGGCACCGCGCGATCTACCTGGCGATCCTCTCCGACGCGCTCGCGGGGCTGCACTACGCGCACGACCTGATGGACTTCAACGGGCAGCCGCTCCACGTGGTCCACCGCGACATCAGCCCGCACAACATCTTCGTCACCTACGACGGGCAGGCGAAGGTCGTCGACTTCGGCATCGCGAAGTGGGCGACGCGCGACGCGGACACCAGCACCGGCGTCGTGAAGGGCAAGATCCGGTACATGGCGCCCGAGCAGGCCCTCGCGACGACGGTGGACCGCCGCGCCGACATCTTCTCGATGGGCCTCATCTTCTGGGAGCTCGTCGTGGGCGAGCGCTTCTGGGGCGAGCTCTCGGACGTGCAGATCCTCCAGCGGCTCACGTTCGGCGAGATCCCGCAGCTGCGCGAGCGGTGGCCCGCGGCGCCGGAGGCGCTCGATCGGATCTGCTCACGCGCGCTCGCGATGGCGCCCGAGGACCGGTACGCGACGGCGGCCCAGATGCGCGAGGACGTCGAGGCGTACCTCGCCACCATGGGGCGGCGCCCGGGCGCGGCGGAGATCGGCCGCCTCATCGGCGAGACGTTCGCGCACCGGCGCGCCGAGGTGCGGTCCGCCATCAGCGAGCAGCTCGGGCGGCTCCACGCCGCCACGACCGAGGGGCCGGAGGAGTTCGAGGTCCTGCCGGTGCTCGAGGAGCGCGGCGCCCTGCCGTGGTCTCAGCGGATGCCGGTGTCCCACCATTTCGCCACCCCGCTGCCGGAGGCCGTGCTGCCCGACGAGGAGTCGCGGGAAGACAGCATCTCGGACCGCAAGACGATCCCCACGATCATGGTCGCCAACAGCGCCCAGGCGAAGCGGCGCAAGGCGCTGTGGACCGCGGCGGCTGCGGCGGGCTTCGTGGCGCTCGCCGGCGTCGTGTGGGTGGTCGCCATGTTCATCGGCAGGGGGGGCGTCGAGCCCGACGACGGCGACGCTGTGGCCGTGCCGCCGGATTCGATCGTGCAGCAGCCCATCGATCTTCGCCGGTCCGATACGAGCCGCCTCATCGAGCTGCGGATCATCGCCACCCCGCTGGACGCGAAGATCTACCTCGACGATGTCGAGCTCCCCTCGAACCCGTTCTTCGCGAGGTTCGAGCGAGACGGCACGGGGCACCGCGTCCGGGTCACGGCCGACGGATACACGCCCGAGGCGCGCTTCGTGGTCTTCACGCGCGACGAGGTGCTGACCATCAACCTGCGCCCCATCCAGTCGTCCCCAACCGACAAGCGGCCCAAGCCGGGCACGAAGTGAGGGGGCCGGCCGGGCCTCCTCCCGGCGGCGACGGCGGCCCCGCCACCCCCGGGCGGGTCAGGCCTTGCTGTTGAGCATCGCCTCGATCTGCGGCGGCACGCAGCCGTAGGCCTCGGCGGCGGCGAGCATCGCCGAGTTCTGCGGCAGGTTGAGCAGGAACGAGCTCGCGTAGGGCGTCCCCTCCAGGCCCTTCAGCCGGCGCAGGAGCGGCGGCATCGCGCGCTCCATCGCGCCCCGCGCGCCCTGCAGATCGCCCATGTCCACGCAGGCGTCGTGGAGCGCGAGGTAGATCGGCGCCTCGTTGAGCAGGCTCGGCGCGCCGGCCTCGACCAGGGCCGCCGCCTCCCGCGCGATCTCCTTCGCCAGCTCGGCGTTGCCGAAGCGGCGCTCCGCCTCGGCGCAGAACCCGAGCGCCACGGGCAGGACGTCGCGGTTCTCCGTCACCCGGTAGGCGTCGGTCGCCTTCTTGAGCAGCGAGCGGGCCCGCGCGAGGCCCGACGACTCGGCGCGCAGGAGCTCGCAGCCCCGGTAGAACAGGATGCCGAGCGTCACCCGGTCGCGCACGACCCACAGGCTCCCCGCGGCCTCGTCGGCGCTCGCGCGCGGCTCCGCCAGCACGGCGTCGAGCCGCGGCTCGGGGCCGAACGTCGCCGCCCAGCAGAGCAGGATCATCTGCCCGTGCCGCACCGCCCCGGAGCTGCCGATCGCCTCCGCCGTGGCGATGCCCCCCTCGATCTCCTGGAGGGCCTCCTCCCGGGCGCCGATCGTCGTGAGCGCGAAGCCGACGTTCATCGTCAGCATCGCCTCGCGCTCCTGGAGCCCCGCGCGCCGCGCGGCCCGCGCCGCGTTTCGGCGCGCCTCCAGCGCCGCGGCGGGCTCGCCCCGCGTCTGGTGCGCCACCGCGCGCGTCTGCCAGGCGTCCACCGCCGCCCAGACGAGGCCCCGCCGCGCCGCGAGGTCGAGCAGGTGCGCGGCCTCCTGCTCGGCCATCGCGAGCTGCCCGGCGAACGCATGGACCTGCGCCAGCGTGGCCGAGCACTGGGCCTCCTCCTCGACGAGATCGATCGCCCGCGCGCGGTCGCGCAGCGCCGTCAGGCGCCCCTCCAGGTCGATCCCCGAGCCGCACGCGTGATCGTAGCGGGCGCGGGCGGTCAGGGTGCGGAGCTCGCTCGCCTCGTCGAAGACGCTCTCGCCCATCGCTCGGATCGCCGAGTCCCGCTCGGGCGAGCGCGCGTCGAGCCGCGAGTACGCCTCCTCGAGCAGGACCGCGCGGGCGAAGGCCGTCGGCTTGTCCGTGGCGAACACGAGCGCGCGGTCGGCCATCGTGACCGCGTCGCGGAGCGAGTTCGTCGCGAGGGCGCGCCGCGCCGCGGCCTCCCAGCGGACCGCGGCCTCCTCGTGCTCGCCGCCGAGATCGAAGTGCTGCGCCACCGTCGCGCTGTCCTCGCCGAGCCGGTCGAGCCAGCGCGCGGCCGCGGCGTGCAGCTTCTTCCGGAGCTCCTCGCTGGCGGAGGCGTACGCGACGTCGCGGACGAGCGCGTGCTTGAACAGGAACTCGCGCGCGCCCGCGAAGCGCGACGCGGGCTGCTCGACCAGGAGCTCCGCGGCGATGAGCTTCTTCAGCGCCGCCTCCGGATCGGCCACCCCGACCTCGGCGAGCCCCACGTCCCAGACCGACAGGCCGAACACGCTCATCCGGACGACCGCCTCGCGCGTGCCCTCGTCGAGCGCGTCGAGGCTCACCTGGATCGCCGCCTCGATGGTCGGCGCCGTGGCCGCGTCCTTCCCGGAGGCGATGACCCGCGCGAGCTCCTCGGCGAAGAGCGGCGAGCCGGCCGCCTGCTGCGCGACCCGGTCGAGCGTCGCCTCGTCGAACGGCCGCGCGGCCGCGCCGAACACGGCCCGCGCGATCTCGCGCGTGGCGCGGCGCGCGATCGGCCTGAGCTCCACGCGCACGTGGTCGCGGCCGGTGAAGCGCTGGCCCTGGTCGCGCCAGAACGCCGGGCGCACCAGGAGCAGGATGAAGAGCGCCCTGCCCGTCGCCCGCCCGAGGAGGTGATCGAGCCACGCGACGCTCTCCGGGTCGGCCCACTGCGCGTCCTCGACGAGCAGCGCGCACGGCTCGATCGAGGCGGCGCCGACGGCGATCTCGGTCATCGAGAGGTACAGCGCGTCGCGCGCGCCGCGCAGGTCGATGCCGTCGGGGAACGGCTGGTTCGCGAGCAGGCGCGCGAGCAGCCCGCCGTCGCCGTGGAGCAGCCGCCGCGCGCGCACCGCCTCGTCGGCCTGCTCCAGCGACGCGCCCTTCGGCAGGCCCATGAGCACGCGCAGCGCGTCGGTCGCGACGCCGAGCGCCTGCGCCCGGCCGAACGACTCGCAGCGCAGCTGGACGCGCCGCGGGGGATCCGGGCGGTCCGCGATGCGGGCGATGAACTCGCGCGCGAGCCGGCTCTTGCCGATCCCCGGCGGCCCCGAGATGGTCGCGACGACCGGCGTCCGGTCCTCCACGCAGCGGTCGAACGCCGCGACGGTGGTGATGAGCTCCGCGTCCCGCCCCACGAACGGCGTCTGCGCGTCGGGTCGCTTCGCCGCGCGCGCCACCACGAGCCGGGCGCCGCTCGAGAGCGGCTCGCACGTGAAGCGCCCGCGGGACAGCTCCACCGTGGTCGCGTCCGCGAGCGCCCGGCCGGGGCGCGCCTCGCGCGCGAGCGCGACGGCGCGGTCGACGACCTCGCCGGCCGAGCGCGTCCTGTCGACGCGCATGCGGCCGGAGGCGACGCCGACGCGGCCGCCGCGGCCGCCGAGCGCGAGGGCGAGCTCGAGGGCGCGGGACGCCTCGTCCCCGTGGGCCTGGCGCACGCCGAGGTGGGCGACGACCGAGTCGGTGCCGAGCGGCAGCGCGTCGGCCCCGCGGCGCCGGAGCGCCTCGAGCTCCCGCTGCCGCTCCTCGCCGGCGGCCACGTGCAGCGCCACGATCGTGGTCACGAGCCGCGTGCCCATCACGCCCGGCGGGTTGTCGCTCACGCGCAGCGGCGACGGGGTGGGCAGGTACGGCTCGCGCAGGAGCGCCTCGAGCGTCCGCGCCACCTCGCGCGCCGAGCTCGGCCTCTGGTCCCGGTCGGCCAGCAAGAGGGCGTGGATGAGGTCGTCGAGGGCCGGCGGCACGTCGAGCAGGAACTCCGAGAGGCGCGGCGCGGGCGTCGTCGCCAGGCGGACGAGGGTCGCCATCGACGTCGGCCCCATGTGCGGCGGCCGGCCCGCGACCAGCTCGAACAGCGTCGCCCCGAGCGAGTAGAGATCGCTCCGCGCGTCCACCGTCGCGTCGCCGCGCGCCTGCTCCGGCGCCATGTACGCCGGCGTGCCGACCAGGCCCCCCGCGTCGCTCATGAGCACGACCTCCTTCGACGCGGCCACCCCGAAGTCGACGAGCTTGATCTGGAGCGCGCCGCCCGGCGGGGCGTGCAGGAGGAGGATGTTGGACGGCTTGATGTCGCGGTGGACGACGCCGGCGTCGTGCGCGGCCGCGAGCGCGTTCGCCACCTGCCGCCCGACCTCGAGCGCCTCGCGCAGCGAGAGCGGGGCTCGCCGCTGGCGCGCGGCCAGGTCCTCGCCGTCGAGCCACTCCATCGCGACGTAGGTCGCCCCCTCCTCGATCCGCCGCCCCTCCGCGTCCGACGCGCCCGACTCCAGCGTGCCGAACGCCGCGACCCGCACGATCCCCGGATGATCGAGCTCCGACAGGAGCTGCCCCTCGCGGGACAGCCGGGCCTGGCCCACGGCGTCGACGCCGCTCGCCGTGATGATCTTCAGCGCCACGTACCGCTCGGTCTGCGTATCGAACGCGCGGTGCACGGTGCCGATCCCCCCGCGGCCGACCTCGCGCTCGATGCGGAACCGGCCTGCCATGAGCGGTGCTGCGGGCTGGATGCGCGCGGAGTTCATGCGCTAGCCGAGGTGATCCACGATGAGACGATGAGCGCCGAGGGCGCCCGGGTGCGGCGCGCGCGGTGGACAGGCGGCCTCGAGGCGCCGGGCCGGGCGGGCCTGCGGTGTTCCGACAGGGCGCATTCGCCACGAGATTACGCTGTCGTCCCTGGCAGTTCCAGTGTCGCGGTCACGCTGCGGTGCGCCGAACCACCTCGCTCGGGGCTGCCTCGCCGTCTCTTGCCCTGCCCTGGCGGCGGGGCACCCGGGGCGCTCCCCGCCGGGGCTTGCGTGCGGGCGAGCCCCTTGCGTCGCTGGCCAACCACGTCAGCCCTTTCCGGTGCGCGCCGCAGGTGCGCCACCACCGGTCCTGTCACCGCCTTGACGGATCCGATGCGTCCTCTTACGGTCTGCGTCCCGTTGTCATCATGGCGCGACATCTCGCTCAACGACGCCTTCCACCGCGATCGCCTCATCGAGAAGGGATCCGGGGCAGAGGTCCTGGACGAGATGGGCGGGTGACCGGGCCGACCCGGAGGGCTCGGCTGGACGCGTCGAGCCGGGCTGCTGCGAGGCGGGCACCCGCGTGCTCGGCCCCGCGCTGATGTCGGGGAGCCACGGCATGCTCGATCGCGTCGCCGTCCACCAGACCCGGCTGCGCACGCCGGGCCTCGGCCTCGACGCCAAGGGCGTCGCGCTCGGGGCCAAGGGCCTCGTCCTGCTGCCGTCGATCGATCGGCTCGTCGCGTTCCTCGCGCTCTACACGCGGCAGGGGTCGCTCGCGGACATCCTCCGGTCGCTCGTCGTCGAGGTCGTGCGATCGAAGCTGGGCGCCCGCGAGGTCACGCTCGTCTTCGCGGCGGAGAGCAGCGACCGGCTCGATCGCGTGGCCGAGGTGGCCCGGCTCGCGGGCGGATACTGCTTCACCGGGACGAGCCGCCACTTCGTCCAGTACCGCGACGCGGCCGCGCCGTTCGGGTACGACATCCCGCAGATCCTGCCGAGCGACGCGGCGCTCTCGCTCTACCACAACGCCTTCTCGCAGACGTACGACGTCGAGCGGCGCCTCGACGTGCGCGGGCTGCTCCTCCGGCTGGAGCCGCACCTCGATCCTGCGGCCGGGCGCGAGCCTGGCCCGCGCTGGATCGTGGCGGAGTCGGGGCTCGGCCCCGCGCTGATCCGCTACTTCTCCCGGAGCAACGTCGAGGCCGAGGTGGGCCTCGCCGAGTGGCCGCCCGAGTCGAGCTTCGATGACGCCCCGGTCCTGCGGTACCTCTTCCGCGTGCCGGCGGTCCCCGAGCGGATGGTCCCGCTGCTCACGAGCACGCCGGGCCTCGGGTACTTCATCCCGGTCGCGCCGGGCGTCGCGGTGGAGGTCGGGCACCGGCACCCGGTCAACCTCCGCGCTTGCCCGGTGTTCAGCGAGGCGGGCCTCGTGCTCTTCCGCGGCGGGGGGCGCGAGGTCCTGGAGGTCCCGAAGCTGCCGGCGATGGGGGACGTGTCCGCCTTCGCGCGGATCGAGCTCGGTCGAGAGCCCGCCGTCGCCCGGGTGACGCCGGAGGCCCTGCGCCCCGAGTCCGTCGTGCTGTCGCTCCGCCTCGTCCCGAGCTCCGAGCCGTGGCGGACGGTCACGGCGTCGTGGATCCGGCCGGAGGAGATGCGGCTCCTGCGTCACGTCGCCTATGCGCTCGGCCCGGACACCCTGCGCCGCGCCCGCATCGCCTTCACGGCGGCGGGCGCCTTCCTCCGCCATCCGACCGGCGTCGAGGGCATCCCGGTCGGCGAGTTCTTCCGGGAGGTCCACGCGGGCCTGTACATCCCCGCGGGCTACGACGCCGTGCCCGCGGTCGCGCCCAGCGTGCTGTTCCGCGCGCTGGGCGCGCCGGCTGGGCAGGCGCTGTTCATCGGGCGCGACGGGCGGGCCATCGGCGTGCCCGAGGAGGCGTTCGTCTCGCTGGAGACGGCGCTCCTCGAGGCGCAGCGATGGTCGCCGGTCGACGTGGTGTCCATCGACCTCACGGCCTCGCTGGCCACCGAGCTCCCCGAGGTCGTCCTCGGCGGCGTCGGCATCCGGCCGCTGCGCGACCTCGCCCCCTCCGACGCGGCCGCCGAGCCGAAGGCGCTCCCGCCGGGCCCTGGCCGTCCATGACCCGGCCCGAGGCCATCGCCGAGCGCCTCTCGGAGCTCCAGGTGAACGTGCTCGCGCCGCTGGTCCTCGGCGGCCCGCTCTGCCCGGTGCGCCCGTTCGGGGTCCGGCTCGCGCTCCTGCTCGGCGAGGGCGCGCCGGCGCTCGATCCCGACCTCGGCGCCCACATCGACGTGGTGCGCGTCCGGGTCGCCCGCCTCGTCGCCCCGGTCGACGCGCTCCCGGAGCTCACCTCGGCCGACTGGGCGCTCGCGGCCGCGCTGAACGACCTGCTCCAGC
Source organism: Sorangium sp. So ce1036 (assembly GCF_051369805.1). Taxonomy (NCBI): domain Bacteria; kingdom Pseudomonadati; phylum Myxococcota; order Polyangiales; family Polyangiaceae; genus Sorangium; species Sorangium sp. So ce1036. Next base: position 6,272,202 of record NZ_JBBMOX010000001.1, on the reverse strand, counting down.
TCACCAACCACGAGCTCGCCGGGCCGCTGACGCGGAGCCGCTATCCGCGCCTGCTCGCGAGCGTCCGCGATCTCTGCGAGCTCGTGCCGGCGCCGCCGGACGTCGCCACCGCCCTCGCCCGGCACGCGACGTTCGCGCGCGTGCTCGAGTGCTTTCGCACGGACGCGCACGTCTCGTGGTGGACGGGGAGCGCGAGCTTTCGCGGCCAGCGCCCGCCCGCGCGGCTGCTCCTGTGGCGGCGGCTGCGCAACGTCGAGGTGGAGACCCGGCGCGTCGGCCTCGCCGAGATGGGCCAGGGCATCCCGGGGCTCTCGCCCGAGGACTACGCCGACGCGCTCGCGCTCTTTCTGACGCGCACGCCGCTCACGGATCTCGCGACCGCCACGCGCAGGAGCCCGCCGTTCGCGTGGTCGGCCTCGACGCTCTCGGTCGTCGCGGCCCCCCCCGGCCGGAGGCTCGCCTACCGCGTGATGCTGCGCCAGCCCCACGACCTCGTCGTCGCGACGCTCGCCCGCGCCGCGAGGGAGGTCCCGCTCCGGCTCGGCCAGGCCAGGGCGCTCTCCGAGTCGTTCGCCAGCGAGGTCGCCGCGGGGATCAAGCTGCTCGGCGAGCGCTCCGGGGCCGCGTGATCCGGGCGGCGGCCTCGATCCCGGGCGCGGCGCGGCTTTGATCGGTGGAAATGAAGCGTGATACGATCGAGCTTTCCAGAGACGGACCCCCTGTCCTCGCCCACGGTGCCTTTGACTTCCCATGACGAGCGTCGCCCCGGAGCGACAGACCGCTTGAACCGCAAGGACGCGAAGCGCGCCGGCGACGCGTCCGCCATCCCCCGGCGCATCCGGCGTCCCTCCGTCGGCTCGTGGTCGACGGGCGGGGGGCGCGGGCGCCCGTGGGCGTGCGCGCTCGCGATCGCGCTGTCGCTCGGGCTCCTCGGGGGCCCGCGGCCCGCCTTCGCCCAGGCGGACGCGGAGGCGCTGCTCGACGAGGGCAAGAAGCTCATGACGAAGGGCAAGCTCGCGGAGGCCTGCCCCAGGCTCGAGGAGAGCTACGCGCTGAGCCCGCGCTCGTCCACGCTGCTCGCGCTCGCGAGCTGCCACGAGAAGCAGGGGAAGCTCGCGACGGCGTGGTCCGAGTACATCGACCTCGGGGCCGCGGCGCGCAAGGAGGGCAACAAGCGGCTCGAGGCCGACGCGAAGGCGAGGGGAGCGCGGCTCGAGCGGCGGCTTCCGCGGCTCACGCTGAGCGTGCCGCGCGCCGCGGCGGTCGATGGGCTCGAGGTGACGCTCGACGGGGCGCCGGTCGATCGGTCGGCCTGGGGGCAGGCGAGGCCCGTGGATCCCGGCGCGCACAAGGTGAGCGCGAGCGCTCCTGGCAGGAAGCGGTGGGAGGCCTCGGTCTCGATCAAGCGTGGCGAGCGGAAGGCCGTGAGGGTCCCCGTGCTCGCCAAGGACGCCGCGGCCGCGCCGGCGAAGCCTGCGCCGGCGGCGGAGGTGCCCGCGCCGGGCGCGGCGGGGCCGGGGAAGGGGACGGCGGAGCCGGAGAAGAAGGCCGCGGCCCCGGGAAAGGGCGCGGCGGCGGGGCCAGAGAAGGGCGCGGCGGCGGGGCCAGAGAAGGGCGCGGCGGTGGCCACGGCCGCGACGCCGGACGCCTCGCCGAGGCATACGGGCAGCCTCGTGGTCGACGTCGGCGTGGCGGGCGGTGGGCTGATCGGGCTGATCGACGCCGGCAGCTTCGGGAACCTGAGCTCCTACTCGTACAGCTACGTCATCCCGGAGGGCGAGCTCATCGCGCCCTGCGACGACGACGTCTGCCACGCCAGCTTCGATCCGGCGATCGGGCCGTTCGTCGGGAGTCACGCCTTCGTCGGGCTCGCGCTGTCCGAGGAGCTCCACCTCGGCGCCCGTGTGCTCGGCGGCTACCGGTTCGGCGGCGGCTACCTGCTGGTCGGCGGCCCGTCCGTGTCGATGCGCTTCGGGCGCCTGTGGCTGGGGCTCTCGGGGTTCGGGGGCTGGGTGGCGCAGGAGGCGAAGGTCACGGGCGTGATGGGGGACATCCCCTCGCAGTGGGTCGATCTCAACCACGGCCGGACCCAGGTCGACGTGACCACGCGCGAGGGCAGCCTCCCCGAGAGCGCGCTGGTCGAGACGCTCGCGTTCGGCGGGAGCGTCGAGCTGTCGGTCGTGCTCGCCGACCTGCCGAGCTCGAGCTGGACGTCGGGCGCGCTCCTCCTGAGCGTCTGGCCGACGTTCATGAAAGGGCTGGAGGGCTTCGCGATCGCCGCGCCCGTGAGCCTGGGCTACCGGTTCTACTGAGCGGCGGCGGGCGTCGCGCTCGCCGCCCGTGTCCTCTTCCTGGAGAACCCAGCATGGGATCAACGGAGCGCCCGTGCCCAGCCGAGCGCGGCGACGTCGAGCGCGATGACCTCGCGGCGATCATGGCTCACGAACTCCACGGCGGGCCACTCGGCGAATCGCGCCTGGATTCCGGAGGGCACGAGGTGCCCTCCGAGGCGAATCCGCGCGAGGTGCGAGAGTGACGGGCGCAGGGCGAGGAGATCCTCGAACGGAAACGCTCTTGCGTCATCGATCGACCAGATTTCCAGCGATTGAAGTCGTTGAATGAGAGGGTGCGCCGCAAGGGCACGGAGTCCTTCAGGGCGCGTCGAACGATACCAGAGCCCGAGGTGCTCGAGAGAGGGAAGCCTCTCTGGCCCGAGCGGTGCGAGGGCTCCTCGCACGTCACTGTCACCGCGAAATACCGTCAGGTGCCGTAGCGCCGGCGCGGGCTGAACGAGGAGCGCTGCGAGGGCACGCTCCGGCGCGCCCAATCCGCGGAGGCCGGGAAGCGCCGCGCCGATGGCTGGACTGGACCCGCGGGCGACGAGGGATGCGACCAGCGATGCGCACCCCCACGCGTCGAGCAGGTCGAGGAATGGAGTGAGCGCGCCGAAGGTCATGATGCGAAGAGATCGGAGTGAGCGCCCGACAGCGCTCGCCAGAAATCGACGCAACCGATGCAGTCCGATGACGCCGAGCGAGACGCCGGGCTCATCTGGCGAGAAGCCGAGCGCATCACGACCGAAGCGCTCGAGCTCTGGCCGGAGTGCGTCGTCGATGGTGGCCGCATCCTCATCGTAAACCCACCCGAGGAGGCCATCCTGGCCGCCGTCGATGCACGCGAATGGCTCATCGAAATCAGGGATCGAGCCGAACGTCATCTCCTTCAGTGAATCGAGGAGCTCGCGCTCCAGGGCGCGCGCATCATCCCTATCATGACGCAGCCGTTCAACCTGGAACGCGAGCAAGGTTCCAGTCGGGTCGCCCCGCCGTTCGAGCTGTGCGGCGACCGAACGAGGTGCGGCGAGCATGTCCTCTTCCGCGTGCACCTCGGCAAGAGGTTGACTGCCAGCGGTAAACCCTTCGGCACGGAGCCGAGCGAGGCGGTGCTCAAAGACGATTTCGGCGAGAGGCGTCCTGGGGAAGCTCCGATCGAACGACGCGCGGCGGCTTCGCCCGACCGGGCGCTCCACAACGCGGACGCCGTCGATGCGCAACTCGATATGCTCGTCGCGGCGGTCAAGCCGCAGCGCGAGGCTGGCCGGCAGTCTGATGGTGTCGAGGCCGCGGCGAAACGTTTTTTTTTGGAATTCATCGCCGCCTCATGAAGCTGCCATTGTCGACGTTCCATGTGCCAAGGTTCATGGCCCCGTGTGCGTTCGGTCGGCTGAGATGGCTGGTCGGATGCGACAGGTAATCGCGACTCGCATTCGTTCCTCCTCCGATCACGCGCCCGTTTGGCGGCGATTGCCCGGCCAGGGTCCAGAGTCGCGGGATGAGCTGAGAGCAGTTGGGGCACGCCGGGATAGCGTCGCTCGATCCGGTCTCCGAGCGGATTCTGTCGACTTCGCGGAGCGCGCTCTTGAGATTCCTTTGCCAGTTGCGCTCTCCAGGCGCGCACGACCGGCCGGTTCTGCGTTCCCAGTCCCTTATATGCTCAGAGAGGGCTTGCGGCTCGGCGCAGCCTTCCGGCGGTCTTCACCCCGTGCACGAAGTACCGGAGCGCCCCCGCCGCGCCGTCCCGCTGCGCGAGCGGCAGCGCGCTCTCCGGCAGCGTCACGTAGCTCCGCTCCTCCACCCATGGATCCCCAACGTCTCGCGCCCGCTCGCAGCGCTCGTGCACCATCACGTCCCCGCGCCAGGCGTAGCACGTCACGCCGCAAGCCGGAGCGCCGGAGCGGATCGCCTCCGGAGTGTCGAGCGCCGCCCTCTCCCCGACCGGGCGACTTCGTCGCCACGCCACGTCGCCCCTTCAGCGGCGCGCCGAGGCACGCTACGGTCCCCGCCATGACAAGGACCGGGCGGCGCAAGCAGAAGCCCACGCCGCGACAGGGCGCTCCCGAGCTCACCCCGAAGACCGTCGCGCGCATGGATGTCGACACCGCGGTCTACCGCCTGGTGAAGCTCCTCAGCCGCCACCCCGACGAGCGCCTCGACGCGAAGGCCAGCGCCGCCCTCGAGAAGGCGCTGCCGGCCCTCGACGCGCTCCGCGCGAGCCACCCGGACCACCCCCGGGTCGCGTGGGTCGCCGGGATGCTCCTCCGCAAGCTCGGCCGGCTCGACGAGGCCGCGCAGCTCGCCCGCCGCGCGTTCGAGCTCGATCCGACGTTCGCCACGGCCGTGAGCCTCGCGTACGCCCTCCGGGAGCGCGGCGAGATCGACGCGGCCCGCGACGCCTTCGAGGCCGCCGCCCGCCTCGACCCCGAGGACGTCTCCGCCCGCTGCGACCTCGGCGCCATGCTCTGCGAGGCCGGCCGCGTCGACGAGGGCCTGCGCCACCTCGAGGCCGTCCTCGCGGAGCAGCCGGAGCACCCCGCGGCCTTCCCGACGTACGTCTACCACCGCGCCGCGCGCGACGGCGACCGCTCCCGGTACGACGAGCTCGCCGCGTTCGCCGAAGCGCACCCGGAGAGCGCGTGCGCCGCCCGGTCGCTCGCGCGCCTCCGCGCCGAGGGGCTCCACCACCCCGCGCCCGTCGCCGTCGTCGAGGGGTTCATCTCCGGCGCCGCCGAGGCGGTCTCCCACCTCCACCGCGATCACGACCCGTGGCTGAACCGCTTCGGCGCCCGCGAGCACCGATACCGCCTCCTCCCGCCGCTCACCCCGCGGGAGCTGGAGCGCATCGAGGCGTCGTGCGGCGCCCGCATCCCCGCCGATTACGCGGCGTTCCTCACGCGGGTCGGCAGCGCCGGCGCGGGACCGTACTTCGGGCTCCTGCCGCTCGACGGCCCGGGGCAGCTCGAGAGCCTCACGGGCGACTTCCCCCACGAGCGGGCCTACCGCCCCGACGTCCGGGCGATGAGCGCCCGCGAGCGCGCCGCGCTCCACGCGGACGACGCGGTCCGCGGCACGATCGCGCTCGCGCACATGGGCTGCGGCTACTTCGCCGTGCTCGTGGTGCGCGGCCCGCGCGCCGGCAGCGTCTGGGCCGACCTGCGCGCAGCGGATCTGGGCATCGTCCCGACCCACGACAGCTTCACCGCGTGGTACCGCGGCTGGATCGAGGCGCTCTCGCAGGGGGAGCCGGCGCCGATCCCCGTGGACCCGCAGCGGTGCTCCGCGCCCGCCGCGCTCAGCGGCTATCTCACGTCGTGGGAGCGGGCGCGCGGGCTCTCGCCCGGGACCGCGGACGAGGCGAGGGTGCGAAGGGCGCTGAGCGAGATCCCCGAGGGCGGGATCGCGATCCAGGCCGAGGCGTCCAGGTACTTCGACGCCGGTGACTCCGTGAGCCCCTGTCCCGGCTGCCAGCACATGTTCGAGCACTTCTTCCACAAGGCCATGCTGCGCCCCGCGCAGATCCGGCCGGGCGTGCCGCCCAGGGCCGCGAGGCGGAGCCGGCCGGAGGCGTAGCGCCGCTAGCCCGCCTTGCTCGCGCGGCGCCGCCGCATGGCCCCCGCGGGCCGCGCGGCCCGCGCCCGGCCCGACGGCTCGGGCTCGGCGGTGAAGCCGATCGCGGCGAGCTCCTTCTCGCCGATCACGTCGCCCTCGGCGACGAGCGCCGCGCGCAGCAGGACCGCGCCCATCTCGGCGTCGTTGCCGGGCCACGGGTGATCGAGCACGGTCTGCAGCGCGCGCAGATCCAGGCCGAACGGCCGGCCGCGCAGGCGGACGCCGATGCGCGCGAGGTGATCCAGGGCGAGCGCCCGGAGATCCTCGCCGCGCGACGCGAGCGAGGGCAGCGCGACCGCGCGATCGCCGAGCCGATCGGCGAGCCGCTCGTCCATCTGGCCGGTGGCCACCAGCGTGTCCACGGTCTGAGGCACCGCCACGACGAGCCCCACGTCGCCCGGCAGCGCCGCGCCGAGGTAGCGCTGCACCTCGGTCGGCAACGCCTGGGCGTCGAGGACGAGCAGCGTGCCCCCCTTCGCCGCCTCGATCGGCGAGCTGTCCGGATCGCGCCACAGGGCGAGCGCGCGCGCATCGGGCGGCAGCGACGCCAGCGCGTCGCGCTCCGGCGAGGCGCCGCCGCGCTCCGGCGAGGCGCCGCCGCGCTCCGGCGAGGCGCCCCACCGCGGTGCCGGCGCGTCGCGCTCCGGCGAGGCGCCCCGCGGCGGCGCGGGCGGATCGAGCGCGGGCGCCGCGCCGTCGACGATCGCCAGCGGGCCTCCTGCCCGCGCGGAGCTCAGGTGGACGACCGCGCCCCACGCCACCGCGTCGATCCCCGGCGCCGTCAGCAGCGTCACCGGGCCGCCGCCCGCGGCGAGCCGCTCGAGCTGCTCGACCGCCGCGCGCGCGGCCGGGCTGTAGGCCGCGGCCCGCGCCGGCCTCGCGAGCAGCGCGGCGATCGCGCGCGACCGCCCCGCGTCCCGCTCCAGCGCGCGCGCGAGGCGCTCGACCTCGCGCGTGAGCCGCTCGCCCTCGCGGCGCGCGGCCATCTCACGGCCGCGCGAGCCCGACAGCATCGCCGACACCGCGATGACCGCCCCGAGCCGGTCCGCCAGGGCGCGCAGGCCGTTCACCTCCTCGAGCGTCATCGGCGACGTGCGCCGGCCCCGCGGGACGGCGAGGGCCCCGATCGGCCCCTCCGCGTCGTTCACCAGGGCCACCACGCCGACGTCGCGCTCGGTGAGCCACTCGAGCAGCGGGCGCACCTCCGGCCGGCGGACCTGGACCGCCTCGGCCGCCTCGATGCGCAGCACGCGCTCCGGCTCGAGCTGGCAGAGCTCGATGAGGCGCGCCGGCACCTCCGCCCGCTCGGTGTGCGTGTAGCCGGCGCGATCGACGGTCACCCGCTCGGCCGGCGCGAGCAGGTACAGCGCCGGAGGGGCCTGCCCGGAGTAGCCGGCGTCCGACGCCTCGCGCAGCGCCGAGAGCGCCGTCTCCAGCGCGGCCTCGGGCTCCGGGTTCATGGCCGCGCGCGTCGCGGCGTCGAAGGCGCCGAGCCAGCGCGCCCCCTCCGGCGCGAACCGCCGCGCGAGCGCCGGCGCAGCGAGCCCCGCGAGCGCGCAGAGCGCGCACGCGCCGAACACGGCGACGCCGATCGAGGACTGGGGCGCGCCGCGGAGCCCGAGATCGCCCCGCGGCGCCTCGTGCACCGCGTAGACCGCGAGCAGCGCCGGCGGCGTCGCGAGCGCCGCGATCGCGAGCGTCAGGCGGAGCGCGCGCGAGACCTGCGCGGCGTCGGCCGCCACGACGCAGGAGGCGACGCAGACCGCCGCCACGGCGCTCGTGACGGGCAGGATCGCCTCCGGGCGCGCGACGCCGACGAAGGCCGACGAGAGGCCGACCGCGAGCGCGGTCGCCGTGAACAGGAGCGCCGCCTCGACGCGATCGGCGACGCCGAGCTCCAGCCGCCGCGCGATGCGGACGTGCGCGAGCGCCACGAGCGTCACCGTGAGCGAGCCGAGCGACGCCGCGGAGGTCGCGTAGTCGATGAGGACCGGATCGAGCTCCGCCGCCCGCTCGGGCGCCACCGCGGAGACCGCGGGCAAGGCGACCGCCACGGTCCAGAACAGCGACGCGAACGCGGCCGCGTCGAGGCGCCGCGTGCTGGGCGGCGCCTCGAGCAGCCCGCCGAGGCCCGCGACGCGCGCGAGCGCGACCAGCGCGGCCATCGCCGCCGCCGCCGCGCCGAGGTTGCCGAGCGCGATCAGCGCGAGCCCGCCGGGGCCGCTCCGCGACGCCGCGAGCATCGCGGCGCCCGTGAGGCAGACCGCGGCCGCGCTGCGGGCGGCCGGGTCGATGCGGTCCTCCCCGCGCGGCGGCCGCTCGATCCACCGGAGGCCGAGCGCGAGCAGCGGCGGCAGCCCGAGCAGGGCGAGCCACGCGGTCCCGTGGCCGCCGGACGCCCGGAGCGCGGCGAAGGCCGTGTAGGCGACGGCTGCCGCGGCGATCCAGAACGAGCGCCGGCTCCGCATCGCGGCGAGCGTAGCGTCTGGCCGCGGGGGCGCCAGCGGGGTGGGCTAGGTCCCACCCGCGCCGCCGCCCGCGGCGTGCCGCTCCTTCATCCTCTCAGGGGAGCGCCGCGATCCAGTCGCGCACGCACGCGACCTGCTCCGGGGTCCACGGCTGGCCGATCGGCATCTGGCTGCCGCACGGCTTCTCCGGCAAGAGCTTCAAGTAAAGGAGGCTGGCGTCCGGATCCCCCGGCACGACCAGCGTGCCTCCGCTGCACGACGCCGATCCCGGCTGGTTGATGATCCGGGTCTCCCACCCTGCCGACAGGTCGAGGTTGGCCTGAGGGGCGCTGTTCCCGTGGCAGCCGTTGAAGCCGCACGATTGCACGATCGACGACGGCGCGCCGTCGCAGCCGGCCGGGGCGCCGGTCCCGGTGGAGGTGGTCGCGGGGTCGCCGCCCCCCACGCCGGTGGTGGCCGCGTCGCCTCCGCCCGTGCCGCCGGGGCCCGTGCCGGTGGTGGCCGGGTCGCCCGTGCCCCCGCCGACCCCGGTGGTCGCGCCCGTCGTGGCGCCCGTGGTCGCGCCCGTCGTGGCGCCCGTGCCGCCGGTCTGCGCCTCGATGTGATCTTCGAGATCGTCGAGCGTCCCCGCGCAGCTCATGAGCAGCGCGGCGCCGCTCGCGAGGACGAGCGTGGCTGCCGCAGAGTGCCTGGAAAAGAAAGCGATCAGGGCCATAAGGAACAACCTCTCTTCAGTGAATATAGGCTCCGGCGAGCCGCACTCCAAGGTACTGGTCGGTCGCACCCCCGGCGACGTAGGCGGCGCCGAGCGGGGGATCGAACGACGAGAAGAACCTGGCGTACTCGACGAGCAACCGCGCCTCGAAGGCGCTCGCGACGGGGATCGCGATCCCGGCCATCGCGCCGATGCCCTGCACGCTCGCCCCCTCGAACCGCTCGTACACCTCGCCCGACGACAGCGGCATGAGGTAGTCGGCGCCCAGCGCCAGCCCGACCGGGCCGACGGGCACGCGGGTGTCCAGCCCGAGGCGCAGCAGCGTGTAGGAGACGTTCGGCACGGTCCGGGCGAGATCGCCCTCCGCGTCCATGTCGAAGGTCAGGAACCGGAGCCCGGCGTTGATCCCGAGCACGGACGACTCGCCGAGCGCGAGCCGCTCCCGGAGCCCCAGGTTGATGCGCTGGTAGGTGGTGCTGATCGGATCGCCGCCGTCCACCGCCGAGTTGAGGCCGAGCGCCCGCGCGTAGCCGGCGGTGATCCCGAGCCCCTTGAGCACCGGGATGTCCGTGGACGCGAGCGGGTACACCTCGCCGGAGATCGACAGCGCCGGTTGACCGAAGACGTCGTAGGGCCGGAGGTTCGTGGTGACCGGGTCGGAGTAGCTGAACCAGCGGCCGACGAACTCGACGCCCAGCTCGACCGAGAACAGGGACGAGCCGATCGCGTGCGGCTCGCGCTCCTTGCCCTCGTCGCCGTCGTCGGACTCCTTGTCTCCGTCGTCCGACTCCTCCTCTCCCTCGCCGTCCTCGCCGTCGCCCTCGCCGCCCTCCTTGGACATCTCCTCGTCCGGCTCGGGGGGAGGCGGCGCGACCTGCGCCAGCGTCGGGCCGAGCAGCGCGTCGAGCGCCTGCTTGCGCTCGTCGCGCGAGCCGGTCAGCGGCACCGCCTCGTTGACCGCGAGGTCGTCGCTGTTCGTGTCGACATAGACGATGTGGACCTCTTTCTTCTTCCTCTTGTTCGTCCGCGAGACGCCGAAGATCACCCCCTCCACGTTCGCCGCCTTGGCCGCCTTGCGGATGCGCTCGACGACCTTCTTCCGCTGGTTCTTCATCACCAGCGCGTTCCCGACCGGCTTCTTCTGGCCGGCGCCGCGCAGCGCCTTCCTGAACTCCTCCGGGCTCACGACCTCCAGCGTCTCGGGCATGAACGAGAGGATGTCCTCGCGGATCGCGCCCGCGTTGGGCCCCTCGATGTGGACCGCGATCGACTTCGACGCCTCGGGGGCGGCGTGCGCGACGGGCGTCATCGCCAGCGTCGCGGCCGCCGCGGCCGTCGCGGCCGAGAGCCCGAGCAGGAGCCTTCCGCACAGGCTCAGGGAAACCGACAGTGCTGTGAACCGGGTGGGCTTGCGAGCGGGCCTCTGGGCGGCCGCTGCGACGTCAGACGGGGCTTGCACGCGCGCGAGCCTACAGGCGACAGCGCAGCAGAATCCAGCGTAATTTCAGGGGCCCGTCCGATATTTCTCGAGACACGCAGTGACGCTAAGAGTCTACGTCAACGCCGGATTCCCGCCGCCGTCCGACGCGCGACGCCGCCTCGCCCGCCGTCCCGCGATGCGCCTCAGCGCGACGAGAAATGCCATGGCACGATGTGCGGTCTCGACGCGACGCATCGCGGGGCCGCACGTCCCGGCACAGGGCACATGGCCGCGCGTCCCGGCACAGGGCCCATGGCCGGTTCGACAGCGCGGCGCCGTGGCGTGAGGGCGCGGCACCTGCGGCGGCGTGGGGCGCGCGGATCCCGCGGGGGCAGCGGTGTGCTCCAGCGGGCTCCGTGGCGCCGGGGATCCGTGACGCCGATGACACGAGGGGGAGGGGCGCCGCGCAGGGAGGGCGCGCGCGGGCGCCGCGCGCCGATTTTGGCTTCTCGTCGCGCGCCGATTTTGGCAAGTACGCCCCCCATGGGCGGCCTGCTGTCTTCCGGGGAGCCTCTCCGGGGTGCGCTGCGCTCGGCGCGCGTCCCCTGCCTGATCCTGTGCCTCGGCGCGCTCTCGACCGCGGCGTGCCGCAAGCCCGCGGACACCGCTCCGGACGCCGGGGCCGTGGCCGGCGAGGGCGACGCGGGCGCCTCCGCGGCGGAGGCCCCGCCGGCCGCCGGGGAGCCGCCGGCGGCCGCGCCGCCCGCGTGGCCGCCGAGCGACAAGCCGCTGCTCGGCATCACCGGGTTCGTGGCGACCGTTTACAAGGAGCCGCGCGACACGTCGAAGAAGCTCGGCTACCTGCGCGTCGGGTCCAGGGTGCCCCGCGCCGCGGAGCCCGCGGGCACCGCGGGTTGCCCGGGCGGCTGGTACGCGATCGAGCCCCGCGGGTACCTGTGCGTCGGCGAGGACGCGACGCTCGATCTCGACGACCCCATCCTCAAGGCGGCCGGCCCGGGGCCGAACCTGCGGACCGCGCTCCCTTACCGGTACGGCTTCGTCCGCTCCGTGCTGCCGCTCTACCTGCGCGTCCCCACGGAGGCGGAGCAGCTCAAGTCGGAGTTCAAGCTCGCAGAGCACCTGAAGTGGTTCGAGGAGAACAGGGCGACCGTGCAGCGGGTCATCCTCGGCGCGAACGACGTCCCGATCGACGAGCGCGGCGTGCCGCTGCCGGGCAAGCGGATCGGCGAGCTCGGCCTCGGGAAGAACTCGCTGGAGCTCGGCGAGGGCGCGCTGTTCGGCGCGGAGGGGGAGGACGATCCGATCCCGTTCTGGCTTGAGGGCGGCAAGCGCCACATCCGCAACATCAGCGACTTCAAGGTGCCGGACTACGCGGTCTTCGCCGATCGCGCGCGGCGCTTCACCGGCCTCTCGTTCATCGGATCGTTCCCGACCGGGCCGGAGTCGTTGAACCGGCGGTTCGCGATCACGACCGATCTCCGGCTCGCGCCGACCACCAAGGTCAAGCCCGACACCGGCTCTCCGTGGCACGGCGTCGATCTCACGAGGGATCTCACGCTGCCGCTCGCCTTCGTCCGGTCGCGGAGCGCGCGCGACGTCCAGCTCCAGGGGGACAAGGTCGTGCCGGGCAAGGAGCTCGCGCACCGCGAGGTCCTCCCGCTGACGGGCCGGATGCGCCGGGTCGAGGGGGTAAAGTACTATCGCACCCGGGACCAGCGGTATGTCAGCCAGACGGACGTGGGGCTCGTCGTCGCCCCGTCCGCGTGGCCCGAGGTCGCCGAGAAGGGCGAGAAGTGGATCGAGGTGTCGATCTCGCACCAGACGCTCGTCATGTGGGAGGGCAAGCGCCCCGTCTATGCGACGCTGGTCTCGACCGGCCAGGCGGGGGTCGCGGACCCCAGGACCACGACGGCGACGGTGCGGGGCGTCTTTCGCATCCGCAACAAGCACATCACGGCGACGATGGACTCGAACGAGTCGTCGAGCGTCGGCGGCCGCGCGAACACGACGGCCGATAAGCCCTCGCGCGGCGCGAAGCCGGACAAGGGCGGCTCCGCGAAGCAGCGCTCCGCGAAGAGGTCGGGCGGCGACGCGGGGAAGGGCGCGCAGGATCCGAAGAAGCCCCGCAAGGGCGACGGGGAGTACGGCGTCACCCGGCGTCGCGGCGAGGGGACCTACGCCCTCAAGGACGTGCCGTACATCCAGTACTTCGAGGCGGGTTACGCGATCCACGCCGCGTACTGGCACGACGTCTTCGGCATGCCGCGCAGCCACGGCTGCATCAACCTGTCGCCGATCGACGCCCACCGGCTGTTCCTGTGGACCGAGCCCAGCGTGCCGCCCGGGTGGCACGCCATCAACACGGGCGAGGAGATGGGCGAGGGGACGACGGTGATCGTGCACGAGTGAGCGCGGCGCTCACTCGCTTCGGCTGCTCGAGGGGGCGCGGCGCGGCGCGGCGCGGAGGAGGTCGTCGAGCGCCTGGTCCGTGGGGGCGGCGAGGCGGTCGAGCAGCGCGGCGAGCCGCTCGTGCTGCTCGGGCGTGAACGGGGGGAGGCCGAACCGCGCGCGCACGCCCGCGAGGCGCAGCGTGAGCCCGGCGCCGTCCTGGTAGCCGGCGATCCACGGCCCGCGGGCCAGCTCGTCGCAGATGCGCCGGAGGCGCGCCTCGAAGGCGGCGCGCTCCGGGGGCGCGCCCGCGGGGGAGGAGGCTCGTCGCTGGAAGTGGTGGAGGGAGGCCGCGGCGTCGCCCGGCGCGCCGTCGATGGCCGCGAGCCCGGCGCGGACGTCGTCGAGCACGGGCGCGAGCCCGGTCCTGCGCAGGAGCGCGCCGTCGAGGCACATCTCCCAGAGCACGTGGGCGAAGAGCCCGAGGCGCGGCGCGCCGGGGGCGGCGGTGCGCAGCGCCTCGGCGAGGCGGCGCTCTCCGTCGAGGAAGACGGGCGCGGCGTGGAACCAGCGATCGAGGGCGACGTGGTGATCGATGCCCGCGAGCACCTCGGCGAGGCCGCGCTCCGGGGAGGAGGGGGGCTCGACGGCCCGCGAGGGCCTCACGCGGCGATCGGCCATGCGCCAGAGGTCGGGGAGCATCGCCCCCGCGCCGGCTTCGGCGGAGCCGAGATCGCGCGCGGCGAGGTGGCGATGAAGCAGGAAGTTCATGCGTTCAGGATGGCGTCGTCGGAGGGGTCGGTCGACGGTAAACCGATGCGCCGCGCTCTCCCGAGGATGGAGCTCTTCGAGTGGAACGATTCGCCGTGGTCTCCCGGTCCACTGCGCGAGCTGATCATCGAGTCGCTGAGCCGGACCCTCCGGTGGGGGGGGATGTTGCGCGGCCTGATCGCGCCGTTCCGGGCCTTCCTGGGCGCCTCGGGGGCGAAGGAGGTCCTCGAGCTCGGGGCGGGCGCGGCGGGGCCGTCGGAGGTGCTCATCGACGAGCTCCTGCGCGCGGGCGCGACGCCGCCGCGGTTCGTGCTGACGGATCTGATGCCGCAGCCGGAGGTGTGGGAGGAGCTCGCCGCGCGGAGCCCGTCGTTCGTCGCCTTCGAGCGGTCCCCGGTGGACGCGACGCGGATCCCACCGGCGCTCGCCGAGGGGCGCGCGCGCGTGATGATCAACGCGTTCCATCATTTTTCCCCGGAGCACGCGCGCGCCATCCTGGCGGACGCGGCGCGCGGCTCGGCGGGCATCTTCGTGTCGGAGGGGTTCGAGCGGGACCCGATGGGGTTCTTGCCGATGGTGCCGGTCGGCGTCGCGGCGCTGCTCGCGAACCCTCTCCTCACGCGGAGATCGCGCCTCGCGAAGGCGTGGCTCACGTGGGGGACCCCGCTCGCGATCGCGGCGAGCGCGTGGGACGGGCTGGTGAGCACGTTGCGCGTCTATTCCGAGGAGGAGCTGAGGGAGATGGTCTCTCCGCTCGGGGGGCGATTCCGGTGGGAGTACGGGACGTATCGGGCTCCGCTGGGGGGAGAGGGGTACTATTTCTACGGCGTTCCCGCGCGGCCAGCCGGGGAGTGATTCGCTCCTCCGCCGTCTCCCGTCTCCCGTCTCCCGTCTTCCGTCTCCCGTCTCCCGTCTCCCGTCTCCCGTCTCCCGTCTCCCGTCTTCCGTCTCCCGTCTCCCGTCTCCCGTCTTCCGTCTGGCCTCCGCGTCCTCGTGCGCGTGCGCGTGCGCGTGCGCGTTCACGACGTCTCGTCATCGTCTTCATCCCCCCGTCCACGTCTTGACGCGCGCCGGGCCTCGGCGCCCCTCTCAAAACCTCACGTCGCCATGCGGCCAAGGCCACCGCATCCCATCGTTGCTCCTCATCACGGCCAACCCGGTGTACATGTCCCCGCACACCGTGGCGAAGCTCACCTCATCATCGCTCGCATCCACCCGCGGGCGAAGGTCGTCCCTCCCCGGGGCCCCTGTCGGACCGGCCCGAGGCGGCCACGGAGCTTGCCCGCACGACCGCCGCGGTGAGCACGCAGGCGCTGCCCGGAACGCTGCTCGACGGGCTCGCGCGCGGGGGGCTCCCCTTCGGCCTGACGCCCACGGCGCGGGCCCCCACGCGCGCGCCGCGCACCTGCGCAGGGCCCTCGCGTGCGCGGGGGGAACCACCGTCCTCCTCGGCCTGCCACCGGGGCAAGAGGTGGTGGCGCACGTCCGGCAGGCCGTCGCCCGATCGGGCATCCACCTCGTGCGCGCGGCGTGAGGAGAGCTATGTCCTTGGCCATCATGAGCCCCCCCGAGACCGGGCGCGCCGCCGCGCCGCTCGCGCAGATGTTCGCCCCGACGCTCGCGAGCGACGAGGAGCGCTTGCTCGACGCGCGCGTCACCCTGCTCCTCCAGCGCTTTCTGGGCTCGGAGCGGGTGACGAGCGACGTCCCGTTCGAGGCGCTCGGCGACCTCCTCCCGGGCGCCGGGGCGCCCGCGGCGCCGGCGCTGCCCGCGGACTACCTCGCGCGCGTGATCGAGCCGATCGTCGAGCACTCCATCAACACGGCCTCGCCCCGGTTCATCGGCCACATGACGACCGCGCTGCCGTACTTCGTGCGGCCGCTCAGCCGGCTCATCGCCGGGCTCAACCAGAACCCGGTGAAGGTGGAGACGGCGAAGTCCGTGACGCCGCTGGAGCGCGAGGCGCTGGCGACGCTGCACCGCCTGGTCTACGGCCGGGCGGATGCGTTCTACCGGGAGCACGCGCAGGCGCGCGAGCGCACGCTGGGCATCCTCACGGGCGGCGGGACGGCGGCGAACATCACGGCGCTGTGGATCGCGCGCAACGCGGCGCTCGGGCCGCGGGGCGAGCTCGGCGGCGTGGAGCGCGAGGGGCTCGCGGCGGCGCTCGCGGATCGCGGCCATCGCCGCGCCGTGATCCTCGGCTCGGCGCTGATGCACTACTCGATGGAGAAGGCGGCGGACGTGCTCGGCCTGGGGACCGCGGGCCTCGGCCGCGTCGAGGTCGACCGCGGCGGCCGGGTGCGGGTCGAGCGGCTCCGGCGGGCGCTCGAGGAGCACCGGGCGCGTGGCGATCTGGTGCTCGCGGTGGTGGGCGTGGCCGGCGCGACGGACACGGGGTCGATCGATCCCCTGGACGAGCTCGCCGCGCTCGCGGGCGAGGCCGGGGTGCATTTCCACGTGGACGCGGCGTGGGGTGGGCCGCTCCTGTTCTCGCGGCGGCACCGGGGCAAGCTCGCCGGGATCGAGCGGGCCGACACGGTGACGATCGACGGGCACAAGCAGCTCTACCTGCCGATGGGCATCGGCGCGGTGGTGATGCGGGCGCCCGACGCGGCGCGCGCGATCGAGAAGCAGGCGCCGTACATCATCCGGCGGGGCTCGCCGGATCTCGGGCGGCGCTCGCTCGAGGGGTCCCGGCCCGCGATGGCGCTGCTCCTGCACGCGGGGCTGCACCTCATCGGCGGCGACGCGTACGAGGCGCTCATCGACGCGGGCGTGGCGCGGGCGGGGGCGCTGGCCGCGGCGATCCGGCGGCGCCCCGCGTTCGAGCTGCTCTGCGAGCCGGACGCCAACATCGTCAACTACCGTTACCTGCCGCCCGCGCTCCGCGGCGCACGGGAGCGGTGGTCCCCGGCGGACATCGAGGCCGTCGACGCGGCGAACCTGCGACTGCAGGAGGCGCAGTCGCGCGCGGGCAGGAGCTTCGTGTCGCGCACGACGCTCGCGCACACCGGGCACGGCGGGGGCGCGCCCGTCGTCTCGCTGCGCGCCGTGCTGGCCAACCCGCTGACGACCGAGGCGCAGCTCGAGGAGGTCCTCGACGAGCAGGAGGCGATCGCCCGCGCGCTGGAGGGGGACGGCGGCCCGTGATGGCGCGCGCCGAGGCGCTCCGGGGGCCGCTCTACCGCGGGCTGAAGGAGCTCGGGCGCGCGGCGTCCGCGTGAGGGCGGGCGACCCTCTTGCGCCCGCCGGCCGAGCTCAACGTAGAATGGCGCTTGCGGGGGAGGGGGAAAGGAGAGCGCAGAGACATGGCGGCTTATGGATACAGCCACGTCCCCGACCGGGGGTTCCATGCGTTCCTCGGGGATCTCGAGGAGGGGGCGTGGAAGGAGATCTCGATCGACAAGTACGACGCGCCGGATCAGGTGGCGCCGCTGGTCCTGGAGGCGCCGCGGCCGGTGGTGTGGAAGCTGCGCGCGCGGTGGAGCATCGCGCGGCTCGCCGAGGTGATGGCGGTCGCGTCGGACGACGTGCTCCGCTCGCTCGACGCGGCGTGGGATTCGGCGCAGCGGGCGTTCGATTACACGGTGGCCGCGGCCGAGGAGCACGAGGACGCGCCGGTGCGCGCGGCCGCGACGCGGGTCCGGCGCGCCATGCTGAAGGGCGGCGGCACCGCGCAGACCACCCTGACGTACGGCGCCGAGGTCGATTTTGGGCGCTCGCAGCTTGAAGCGGCCAAGAACAAGCGGATGGAGGCCGATCTCAAGAAGATCGGCGCGCTCCCTCACATCAAGCGGATCGAGGCGGCGACCGAGGCGCTGGCGAAGGGGATGGGTCGCGGCGCGGCGGAGGGCCGGCCGGGCGCGCGGTCGATACGCCTGCGCCAGGCCATGGGGGCCTGTGTGACGGCCTTCAACAGCATCCACGACGAGATGGTCTGGCTCCTCGAGCACCTGCCCGCGGGGAAGAAGCGCGAGCAGGTCGAGGCGCTGCACCGGCCGTTCCTTGAGCTGCTCAAGCGGTATCCCCCGCCGGCGTCGACGGCCAGCGCCGCGACCGAGCCGGAAGAGGAGGAAGCCGAGGCCGAGGAGGCCGACTCGGCCTCCTCGGGCTCGGGCGACAAGCCGGCGTGAAGCGCCGCGATTCCTCGCAGCAGCGGCGAGCAGGTCGCCGGTAGGCTCGCAGGTGCTGCGAGCAGGCCGCGACCGGGGTTGCAGCACCTGAAAGCGGGTGGCGACCGGGGTTGCACCACCTGAAAGCGGGGCGTGACCGGGGTTGCAGCACCTGAAAGCAGGTCGCGACCGGGATTGCAGCACCTGAAAGCAGGTCGCGACCGGGGTTGCACCACCTGAAAGCAGGGCGCGACCGGGGTTGCACCACCTGAAAGCAGGTCGCGAGGGCGCTTGCGGTCCGAACCACCCGACGTCGTCATCGACATCGACGAATCGCACCGCCGTGAGGAAAGCCCGGGGCGATGCCCTGTGCACCGAGGGCGGACGAGATGGCGCTCGGGGGGCGCGATGCTCGGCCGAGCAATGTCCTATCGCTTTCGTGGGGACGCTTGCATCTGGGAAACGAGCGGACGAGCGTGCGCGGGCGAGAAAACTCGCAGGGTGGAGGGAATGCGAATGACAACGGGGGTACAGGCGAGGCTCCTCATGGGGCCGTGGCCGCCTTGGCGCTCGGCGCCGCGGCGTCCGGGTGCTGGAAGCGCAGCGACGACGCGCTCGGGCGCTTCTGCGCCGTGCCGGCGAACGGCGACGAGGACGGGAAGGAATATTGCGTGGGCGCGAACTGGAGCCCGGGCGACGCGTGGAGCCAGGCCGAGAGGCATGGCGATCTGCCGATCGAGATGTGGGCGCATCCGCCGCGCGGCGTGGCCATGCGCGAGCTCGCCGGGAGCGAGGACATGCTGGAGCTCTGGCTCGGCAACGTGGACAAGGTCGTCTCGTACGTGCGCGACCAGGAGCGGAATGCCGAGTCGTACAGCGCGACGCTCGCGGGCAAGCTCCGCTTTCTGCTGGATCATGCCGCGGGTCAGCAGAGATCGCTGCTGGAGCAGGAGCCGGTCCGCGCGGCCGATCGGTTCAAGGAGGCGATGACCGAGAAGGCGAACGCCGAGAAGGAGCCGCTCCTCGCGGCGCTCGCGGAGGACAAGCAATCGATGGCGGCCGTGCAGGCGATCTTCGACCGGGCGCGGGAGGACGCTGCGCCGCTCCAGGCCGAGTACGCGAGCCTCGTCACGCGATTCGCGGAGTACCGGGCGACCGAGGCGGCGGAGACCGCGGCGGTTGCGGCGCTTGCGGCGCAGGCGTCGCGGTCGGCGATCGAGGAGCTCGACGCCGTGGAGGAGGCGATCCTCGCGGCGGCGCGTGAGGCGAGCCGCGCGCCGGGCGAGCTCTCCGTCGCGATCATGGCGCTCTCGGCGCGGATCCAGGCGTCCGCGGTCGCGCTCGACGAGGCGCTCGCGCCGCACGAGGAGCTCCTCGCGACGCACGGCGCGGCGATGCCGGACATGAGCTCGGGGGCGCTGCGCTCGCTCAACGCGATGCTGGGGTATGCGCAGCAGCGGGTCGCCCGCAGCGACAGGACGGCGACGGCGCTGCTGGGCGGGGTCCGCCTCCGGCGGCAGGCGCTCCTCGCGCTGCAAGGGGACGAGGGCGCGCGCGAGGCGAGCGCGCGGTCGCGGATGGAGACGGCGTCGGCGACGTTCCTCGCCGGCGCGCAGGCGCGGGCCGCGGCGATCGCGAGGCCGCTGCCGGCGGCCATTCGCCTGGGGCTGCCGTACGTCGCCGATCAGTGCGGAGAGCTCGCGGCGCTGTTGCAAACGCGGCCGCTGTGCGAGGCGCCGTCGTCCTCGTGGCGCGAGGCCGGGTGCGCCGCGCTCCGCGGTCGGTACGAGGCCGCGGAGACCGAGCTCAAGACGACCCTGCCCCGGATGATTGAGGCAGGCCTCGCGGCGATGCGCGCGAAGGGGGTGGACGCGGCGCTGCTCGATGCCGCGCAGGCGAGGCTCGACGCGGGCGACGTGATGGGGGCGGCGATCGCGCATGACGCGGCCGTGAGCCGCGCGGAGGGGACATGAGCCGGTCGGTCTGCGCTGCGCGGTGTGGCTGGAGCGCCGCGGTGCTCCACAAGCTGGTCGCGCTGGTCACGACGCTGGCGGTGCTGGCGCCGTCGTTCACCTGGGCGGGCACGGCGTACAGCCTGAGCTGGAGCCGCACCCAGTCTTACTTGTCATGTGAAGGTGCCTTCCTCGTCGAGAGCGGAGACCCATTCTTCAGCGTGAACGACACGCCACTGCCGACCTACGAGGTTCCCGGCACGCTGGTGACGCACGCTGACGGCTCGCAGAGCAACCTGGCGGAAGCGGAGTTCGACTCGGTGCTGCTCCGCATGGGGGCCAACGAGTTTCATTTCCGTGTGAGGAACTCCAGCGGCAACGACTCGTGCACGCATTCGCACGAAGTGGTGAACCTCGTGTCGATCCCGCTCGGGCTGAACAAGCCGGTCTTCGACGTGTGGCGCGACGGGACGGCGTTCTCCGGCAGCGCCGAGGTCGACCTGAGCCTCGCGGAGATCAACCCGCCGCTCGCGCGCGACATCGTGAACCTCGAGGCCGCGCTCGCCGAGCTGCGCGAGAAGCTCGTCCGGAACGCCGCGAGGATCGCGGACCTGCGGGCGAGGATGGATCGGCTCCAGCAGCTCGACACCGAGCTGCACGATCTGGTCGCCCGGCCGCTCGACGAGATCGCGCGGGTCGACCTCGACGAGATCCTGGACCGCTACGAGGACGTGGTCGACCCGGAGACGCGGGCGGCGATGGAGCAGCTCGTCGACGACCTGAAGCAGAGCGTCGGCGACCTGGAGGACGAGCTCGGGCGGCTGATCGACGAGTTCGGCGCGCAGGCGGACGAGGTCGCGGATCTCGCGACGCAGGACGCGCGCGCCGAGGGGTGGGATCCGGACGACCCGTCGAGCTACGCGCTCGGCGAGCACGACGTGCCGTGGGTCGAGGTGCCGGACATCTCGGGGGAGCCGGGGGCGTTCGACGAGGGGAGGGATCCGTATGCGGCCTATGCGGACGCGGTGATCGCGGCGCTGGAGAAGGACGTGAGCGGCGACGTGGTGGTCGCGCGGGCGGACTTCGTGACGAACGTGCGGGCGTGGCGGGAGAACAGCGCGGCGCTGGAGATCGCGCTGCGCGACCGGATGGGCGTGTCGCTCGCGGAGACGAACGCGTTCCTGAACGCGCAGAACCGGGTCACGGCGTTCGTGCGGCGGTACATGGATGCGTCGGACTGGTTCCTCGATACGCCGGTGCCGCCGGACCTGCGGGCGCAGGTGGACCTGGTGCTGAGGCCGCGGTTCGAGGCGCTCGCCGACCCGATGAAGGACAGCCTCAACCTGTTGACGGGGGAGGCGCTCGATCTGGAGCAGACGCAGCTCTACCAGACGATCAGCGCCTTCGCGGGGGCCATGTCGACGGTCGGCGAGGGCTTCCAGGCGTACGCGGGGATGATGCAGACGCTCGTGCACGCCACGACGCGCATCGGGGTGGGGTTCGTGCCGGTGGTCGGGCTGGTGCTCGACCTGTGCGAGGCCGTGACCGGGAAGGCGTTCTGCCTGCCAGCGGGGCAGGAACTCAGCGACGAGGAGCGGATCTTCTCGGGGGTGGGGTTCGGGCTCGGGGCGGTCGGGCCCATGTGGCGGGTGATCAAGACCAGCAGCGGGCTCAGGCCGGCCGGCATCCGGGTGGCCGGGGAGATCGCGGAGATCGAGGAGGCGTTCGCCCAGATCGTGAAGACGAACCGCGTCAGGGGTTACAAGAACCTCCGCGGGGCGATCACGACGAAGGCGGTGAATATCTTCGAGAAGAAGGCGGCCACGTTCCTGGTGGACGACGGAAGAGCGCTCATCGGGGTCGGCGACGACGGCGTGCGCGATGTGCTCAAGATCCCGAAGGATTCACCCCCTTATACCATCGCATTCGCTCTCCCGCGAGACCGTCCTCAAGGCGCTGGCAGCACCGCCTTCCGCGTTGCTCGACGCGCTCGAAGCATCGGCGGTGGCCGACGACGCGTGGCGCGCCGTCGCGCCGCGCGCGAGAGAGATTTTGGAGCTGACAAGTCAGACCGAGGAGATCGAAGGTCTCCCCACCTGGCGGGTGGACACGACCACGCGCAGGCACGTCCGCTTCCTTGAAGAGCACGCCCCGTTCCATGTGCGGCGCCTCCCAAGCGGCGGCGTGGTGCTGGTGACCCACCCGTACCGCTCGCTGTGGCCGCTCTGGTCCGACGCGCTGTTCGTGCTCGGGCTCATGTCCTGATGCAGGTCGTGCACGCTCTGCCTCCTCTGGACTTCGCATCCCGACCCCAGATACCCGACGGGGCACCCCTCCCTGAGCGCGCGGAGCGCGCGATTTGGGAGGGGCGGACCGCGCGCAGGCGCGAAGCGCCGAGCACGGGCCGGGGGTGGGCATCGTCTCGTTCATCCCCGTCCGCATCGCTCCATGCCGGGAGCGACGTAGCCGGTGCATGACGTAAGGGGGGATCCGGACCCGAGCGGCGGCATGGCGCTGGCCACCCACCCGTACCGCACGCTATGGGCGGATGCGCTCTTCGCATTCGGCGTTATGCCGTGCGTGAAAGCGATGGATCCTTGCCCCGGATCAGAGACCGTGTCTTCCGCCGTCTTGCGTCCGGCCTCCTCTTGATGGGCATCACGCCATGATGTAATAGGGGTGGCCCTCTCGCCCGTGGGTTCATCGGGCCTCGCGTGAAGGTGGACCGGTGTTGGAGACAGGAGACGCGAACGATGAGCAAAGACCCTCACGCGAAGCGATTCGAGATCCAGCGGCTCGTCGAGCGGTCGCTCGATCTGGCAAGGCATGCGCTCTTGCAACAGGGCTCGTTTCTCCCCGGGTTCATCGCCGTCCAGCCCTCCGGCAAGTATGACATCGGGGTGGCTGCGCAGGGCGGCAACGAGGGATGGAACCTGCTCATCACCGCGCTGAGGCAGAAAGCATCGGCAAAGCAGATCAGAGCGGCTGCCGTTTATCGGGATGTGAAGGTCCGCGCCCGAGGCGCAACGGAGGATACCGACGCCGTTCAGGTCGTGGCCGAGCTCGCGTCCGGGGAGGCGTGTAACGTGTTCCAGGTCTACCGCCTGGGCGACGAAAAGCTGGTCTTCGAGGAGGGGCGGGAGGTCGAGCTCGTCCCCTCTGTCATCTTCGCGGAGTCCGATCGAAGCACGCCAGGCACCAGGCGGTGGTGGGAATTCTGGAAGTGAGCTCCCCTCCGCTTGCCAAGGTCGTCGCACCGTGAACGAGTCGGGCCCCTCCTTCTCCCCGCATCTGCCCGGGTAGGCCCCACGGCATCGAGCGGTGGACGATCGGAACGTCCCTCCCGGCGCCGTCGCCCTCCCGCGCGCGCAGGCGCCCACCGGTGCTATAGGGCGATCTCGCCTGGCCATCGGGCACGCCGGCGCCGTCGTTGCCCCGGAGGCCTTC
Source organism: Sorangium sp. So ce1036 (assembly GCF_051369805.1). NCBI lineage: Bacteria > Pseudomonadati > Myxococcota > Polyangiales > Polyangiaceae > Sorangium > Sorangium sp. So ce1036. Next base: position 6,248,960 of record NZ_JBBMOX010000001.1, on the reverse strand, counting down.
AGCCCTCGTGCCGGAGGACTGCACCCATGACGGGTTCAAGATCGCATTACGTTGTCGCGTTGTCTTTTCTCATGGGCTCGACGCTTTTTTACGCCTGCGGGGAGGAGATCTACACGGGAGGGCTCTGCGCCGAGACGGACGATTGCCACTCGGAGTACCAGAACGTTCCGGGAACCATCTGCGTCGGCGGCCAGTGCGTCTGCTGGGAGCCGGGCACGGGCATCTGCTGCGCGCGTGGCCAGGAGGAGCCCAACTGCATCCTCGAGTGCCGGCCGTGCCACGAGTGCGGCGTGAGGCCGGCGGAGTGCGAGGGGATCCCCGAGCCGCCGGGGTGGTGCGACACCGACGCGGACTGCCCCGGGCCGCCGGACGCGGTGTGCGGCATGGGGCGATGTGTGGAGAACCGGTGCGAGCTCGTCATCCACCAGGGGCCGATCGCGTCCCAGATCCAGGGCGACTGCAAGGAGGTGCACTGCACGGCCGGAGGGAAGCTCGTGGAGCTGCCCACCATCCTCGACCCGTACGATGACGGCAACCAGTGCACCCTGGACACCTGCGACAACGGTACGCCGCGCAATCCGTCGTTCTACCGCGTGGCCTGTCCGCTCATCGGCGACGGCTTCTGCCACAAGGGGCAGTGCGTCGAGTGCTACAGCGGCGATCCCACCATGAACGAATGCCCCGCGGGGTACGGCTGTGACCACGTGCTCTGCGTGCCGGTCCACTGCGTCGACAACCAGATCAGCCCCGGGGAGACCGATCGGGACTGCGGCGGCCCATGCCGCCCGTGCGCCACCGGGCTGCGCTGCGCGAGGAGCTCGGACTGCGAGGACGGCGTGTGCCGCGCGGGCGTCTGCCGGCTCCCGGCCTGCGACGACGGCGCGAAGAACGGCCCCGAGACCGGAAAGGACTGCGGCGGCGGATGCCCCCGCCGCTGCCCCGCGGGCGAGGGCTGCCTGACCGGCGCCGACTGCGAGAGCGGCGTCTGCTGGGCCGGCGCCTGCCAGGCGCCCACCTGCACCGACGGCATCGAGAACGGGGACGAGCTCGGGATCGACTGCGGCGGCGAGCTCTGCAACAGCGCGTGCCCCGAAGACTGACCCGGCAAGCCCTCCGCGAACGGCCCACAGCACCTCCGCTTGGACTACCTACCATCCGTACGGCCCACAGCGCCTCCGCACGATCTACCCCCATCCGCACGGCCTAACCCCAACAGCCCAGAGGCCCACCCCCAACGCCAACACACCTGACGCGCCGCGCGACGCGCTCCCTCTCGCCGCGCGACCATCCCCCCTCGCCGCCGGCCGTCTCCGCTGTTTGCCTCTCTTGCTCGTCGTTCCGCGCAGCAGGTAGCCTAGGCAACTGATGCAGGCCAGCGACCCATTCGGCTGGGTAGGGTCGATCATCGATGGCCAGTTCGCCGTCGAGGGCCTCGCCGGCGAGGGCGCGTTCGGCGTCGTCTACAAGGCCAGACACCTCGGCTTCGACGCGCCCGTCGCGGTCAAATGCCTCAAGATCCCCACCGGCCTGAGCGCCGACCAGCAGGAGGCGTTCCTCGCCAAGTTCCGCGAGGAGGCGCGCCTGCTCCACCAGCTCTCGCGCCGCACCACGGGCATCGTCCAGGCGCTCGACATCGGCGCCGCCGCCGCCCCCAAGGGGCCCTGGACGCCGTACATCGTGATGGAGTGGCTCGACGGCGAGACGCTGGAGCAGGACCTCCGGCGCCGCCGCGCCGATGACCTTCCCCCGCGGAGCCTCGACGAGGCCATCCGGCTCCTCGCGCCGGTCGCCTCCGCCCTCGCCGTCGCCCACGACGCCCACGTCTCCCACCGCGACGTCAAACCCGCCAACCTGTTCCTCCTCGGCGACCGCACCAAGGTCCTCGACTTCGGCCTCGCCAAGGTCTTCGCCGAGACGCCCACGTTCGCTGACGCGCTCGTCCAGACCGGACGGACGTTCCGCGCCTTCACGCCGCAGTACGGCGCGCCGGAGCAGTTCAGCGCGCGGTTCGGCGCGACCGGCCCGTGGACCGACGTCTACGCGATGGCCCTCATCCTCGTCGAGGTCGCCAGCGGTCAGCCCGCCCTCTCCGGCAGCGACGTCATCCAGCTCTTCGTCGCGTCGAGCGACGAGGCGATCCGGCCGAGCCTCCGCGCCCGCGGCGTGAGCGCGAGCGCCGAGATCGAGGCGGTCGTCGGCCGCGCGCTCGCGATCAACCCGTCGCAGCGGTTCCACCACCTCGGCGAGATGTGGGCCGCCCTCGAGGCCGCCCAGCGCACCAGCGTCGTCGTGCTGGCGCGCGACACCCTGCGCGCGCCCGCTCCCTCCCCGGACGGCACGGACAGCGCGAACGGCGTGCATGACGCGCCGCTCGACCTCGACGCCCTGCGCGTGCCGCCGCTGCCGCCGCCGCCGTCGCTCCCGCCGGTGCCGCCGCCGTCGCTGCCGCCGCCGTCGCTGCCGCCGCCGACCCCGCTGTCCTCGCGCTGGGCGCCGGAGAGCAGCGGGGTGCGAGGGAGCGTGAGCCCCGACCGCAGCTCGCTCAGGAGCCGGGCCATGCCCCCGTCCGAGGGCGGAGAGCACCGGGTCTGCACCGTCCTCTTCGCCGATCTCTCCGAGGCGACCGGGCTCTCGTCGCGGCTCGATCCCGAGGACGTCAAGGACGTCGTCGACCGCTGTTACGAGGCGCTCGCGGAGCACGTCGAGCAGATGCACGGGATCGTCGAGCGGCCCATCGGCGGGCGCGTCATGGCCGTCTTCGGCGTCCCGCGCGCGACCGACTGCGACGCCGAGCGCGCGATCCTCGCGGCGCTCGGGGCGCAGGCCGCGATCCCGCGCCTCGCCCTGCCGCGCGCGGCGCGCGCCGCCCGCCTCGCGGTGCGCTTCGGGATCACGACAGGGAGGGTCTTCGTCGGCGCCGGGGGCTCGGCGCGCCAGGATCTCGCCGTCATCGGCGACGCCGTGGACGGCGCCGCGCGCCTCCAGCAGCTCGCGCCGCGCGGCGCGATCCTGATCGGCCGCGACACGCACCGCCTCGTCCGCGGGCGCTTCCAGGTCGAGCCGGTCGAGGCGAGCGCGCCCGCGAGCCGCGCCGCGCCGTCCGGGCCGGAGCCGCCCGCGCGCGGCGCGGCGTCGCCGATCTACCGCGTGCTCGGCGAGGCGCCGCTCCACCGCGCGTTCCCGCCGTCCGACTTCCACGGGCTCGCGACGCGCCTCGTCGGGCGGGGCGCGGAGATGCAGCGCCTCTGCGATCTCGTGGAGACCGCGTTCCACGAGCGGCGGCCGCGGCTCGTCACGCTGGTCGGCGCGCCCGGCATGGGCCGGACGCGGATGCTCGCCGAGCTGTCCGCGGACCTCGGCGGCGGCGGGCAGGGGACCCGCGCGCCGCCCTCCGCGCGCGGCCTCGCGGGCGAGGAGGACGGCGCGCCGATCGTCCTCGCGGCGCCGTGCTCGGCGCTCGCGCGGGAGGCGAGCTACAGCCTCGCCGGCGCGCTGCTGCGCCGGTGGTTCGGGATCCTCGAGGCCGATCCGGCCCAGATCATCCTGCACAAGCTGCGGCGCGGCCTGCGCTGGCTCCGGCTCCGCACCCCGCACGCCCGCGCGGCGCAGGACGGAGGCGACGACGTCGCCGCGGCCGCCGCGCTCGCCGGCGCCCCGTCGCGCCCGACCGGGACGCCGGCGATCCCGCCGCGGGGGCCGCGCAGCGCCCCCGGGTGCGGGCGCGGCGCGCCGTCGTCGGCGCGGGGCGTGGACGAGGACATGCTCGACTCCGGCGGGCCGCTGTCGAGGCCGCTCGACGCGCGCGGCCCCGAGGACCTCGTCGCCCGGCTCTCGGCCCTGCTGGGCGCGCGGCCTGCGCCCGCCGGGCTCCTCGACGCCGCGGCGCGCGGCGGCGCCATCGCGCGGCAGCGGATCGCCTTCGCGCTCGCGCAGCTCCTCGCCTTCGCGCTCGATCGCGCGCCGCTCTTGATCCTGCTCGACGACGTGCAGTGGGCCGACGACGCCACGCTCGATCTGCTCGAGGAGCTCGTGGCGCAGGCCGACGGGCGGCCGCTCTGCGTGGTGTGCGCCGCGCGCCCCGAGCTCTACGAGCGCCGCCCCGACTGGGGCCTGGGCAAGGAGGCGCACGCGCGCGTCGACGCGCTCCCGCTCGCCCGGCGGCACACCGAGGAGATGATCCGCGACCGGCTCCGCCTCGCGCGCGACGTCAGGCCCGAGCTCGTGCGCGCCCTCGCCGAGCGCGCCGAGGGCAACCCGCGCTCCCTGGACGAGACGCTCGCGCTCCTCGTGGACTCCGGCGTCATCGAGGCCTGCGGGGGCGCGTGGCGCGTCCGCGCGGAGGCGCCGGGGGACCTGGGCCTTCCGCCCGCGGTGCAGGTCGCCGTCCAGGCCCGCCTCGACCGCCTCGACGCCGACGCGCGCGCCCTCCTCGCCCAGGCCGCGGTCGTCGGCCGGACCTTCTGGGAGGGCGCGGTCGAGCGGCTCCGGAACGACGCCCCCCCGGCGCGCTCGCCGATGTCGAGCGAGCGCATCCTCGCGGAGCTCCAGGATCTCGATCCGCCGTTCTCGGTGCGCCACCCGGGCGTCGCGTCCACGGCCGAGCTGCTCGCGCGCCTGTGCGAGCGCGGGCTGATCCGGCTCCGCGCCCCGGCGACGGTCCCGGGGGAGCGCGAGTACGTGTTCGCGGAGCAGGCGACGCGCGAGGTCGCCTACGAGACGCTGAGCCTGAAGGTCCGGCGGCGGATCCACCTGCTCGTCGCCGGCTGGCTGGAGCAGCGCGCGCCGGGCGACGAGGGCGCCGCGCTCGTCGCCTACCACTACGATCGCGGCGGCGATCTGCGCGCGGCGTCGGCGGCGTACGCCCGCGCCGCGTCGTACGCCGCCGCGGCCGGCGAGAGCGCCGAGGCGATGCGCCACGTCGCGCGCGCCCGCGCGCTCGACGACGAGCGCGAGGCCGACGAGGCGCTCTAGGCCGAGGTCGGCCGCCAGCTCGCGGCGCGGCGATGCGCGCGCGGCCCGCGCGTCGACCTCGCGCGCGTCGCGTGGGTCGTGGTAGCGTTTTGTCCGTGTCGGGGAGGATTTCTTCTGCACGCGCCGCCGGTGCTCAGCCCCCGCGCGGCGCGGGGGGCGCGCGATGATCTCCGAGGCGTGCGGGATCGCCGCGTGGCCTTCGAGCCTCGTGGTCGAGGAGGTGCAGCGGCACAAGAGCGCGCTCATCGACGAGGCGCTGCGCAGGCGCGCCGAGGGCGGCGAGCCGCTCGCGCGCGTGGCGTTCCGCGGCGCGCTGTACTGGCAGCGGTGGCTCCTGACGAAGGAGCCGGGGCTCCACGAGGAGGCGCGCGTCGTCTCCGGGCTCGAGTTCGCCCGCGAGGCCGGCGACTGGAAGGAGGCCGATCTGCTGGTCGCGCACGCCGACGCGTCGCGCGCGCTCGCGGAGCTGCCGTTCGTCGAGCACTGGAAGCGGCTCGTCGCGGAGCACCTGCCGGAGCAGGTCAGCGACGAGCAGGAGCTCGAGGAGGCGTTCCAGGGCTTCCGGCGGCACCCGAGCGAGGAGGCGGCGGAGAACGTGAAGCGCTGCGCGGGCCGCATCGCGCCGCTCGGCTCCCCGGTGCCGGTGCACACGATCCTCGCGCGCGTGGCGATCGGCCTCGGCCGCACCGACGAGGCGGAGTTCCACCTCGCGGCGCTCGTCGTCTGCCGCCCGCTCTGGATCCCGTACGTGGTGCAGCTCGCCGAGCACCAGGCGAAGCTCGATCTCCCGCGCGCCCTCCGCTCCATCGAGACGGCGCGCTCGCTGTTCGGCCCCGACTTCTGGCTGCCTTTGTAGCCGCCCCGGCCGCGTCCTCCCGGGGCGTCAGGCGCTCGCCAGCGTCCGCATCCAGCCGCTGATCCGCGTCCCCGCCGGCTTCGGCCACCCCATCCTGGCGAACCGCTCGAGGAGCTGCGGCGTGTGGTCCCCCGTGCGGCTGTCCTTGAACGCCGCCCGCGCCGCGTCGAGCTCGCGCGCCGCCTCGTGGAAGCGCCCCTCGTGGTACGCGAGCCACGCGAGCGTCAGGTGCCGGTGCTGCCGCGGCTCCGCCTCGGACAGCGCCACCGCCTCGCACGCCAGGAGGTGCTCGCGCGCGAGCTCCGCGTCCCCGCGGTGCAGCGCGATCTGCGCGAAGAGCAGCCGCGCCTCCACCAGGCCCCACGGGTCCGCGAGCCGCTCGAAGATCCGGCCGGCCGCGAGCGCGTGCTCCTCGGCGAGCTCCGGCGCGCCCGCGTCGAGCGCGACCATCGAGAGCAGCCGCTCGCTCCCCGCCTCGCCGCGCGGGTTCGCCAGGTCGCGGAAGCTCTGCCGCGCCGCGAGCGCGCCCACGCGCGCCGCCTCGAAGCGGCCGGCGCGGTGGTCCGCGTGCGCGAGCGCGAGGTCGCACTGCGCGAGCCCGAGCCGGTAGCCGATGGCGTCGAAGTCGGCGCGCGCGGTCGTGAGCAGCGAGCGCGACGCCTCGGAGAGCGCCCCGGCCTGCTCGACCATGCTCTGCAGGAGCAAGCACTGCGCCCGGCCGAGCCGGTCGCCGACCTCCGTGAACCGCGAGGCCCCCGACACGAGCACCGCCCGCGCCCGCGCGTGCTCGCCGAGCAGGTAGTCGATCTCCCCGAGCAGCACCTCGCACTGCGCCTGCCCGTGGGTGCGGCCGATCTCGTCGAAGATCGCGTGCGCCCGCGCCACCAGCCGCCGGCCCTGCGCCTCCGCGCCGAGATCCGACGCGATGTGCCCGAGCAGGCGCAGGCAGTGCGCCTGGTTCTCCCGGTCGCCCGCCTGCTCGAAGATGCGCCGCGCGTCGTCCGCGTCGCGCCGCGCCTCGTCGAGCCGGCCCGCCAGCCGGAGCGCCTCGGCCCGGAAGCGCAGCTGCGTCCCGAGCCGCGTCCCGGTCAGGACCGGCCGCGCCTCCGCGGCGCCCCGGAGCCCCGGGCGCGAGTCGCTGCCCCCGGGCAGCTTGCCGTCGAGCACCGCGAGGTCGCGCAGCGTCGCGGAGATGTCGCGCGTGCTCTGCCAGTGCGCCGCCACGTGCGCGTGCATGAGCGCCGCCGCCTCGTCCGTGTCGCCCGCGCGCAGGAGGCTGACCACCCGGTGGCGGAGGATGCGGCGGCTCGACGCGAACGGGTGCGCGCCGAGCGCGTCGGCGGCGGCGCGGAAGACGCGCCTCGCGTCCGGCTCGATGAAGAGCTGCGAGAGCAGGTGCTCCTGGAGCAGCGCGTGCGGCCAGCGGAGGCGGTCGCCCACGGCGAGGAGGATCTGCGCGCGCTGCATCGCCGCGATCGCGCGGTCCGCGGGCAGATCGAGCGACGTGAGCTGCGCGCGCAGGAGCTCGCGCCGGATGTCGCCGCCGAGCGCGGCGGCGGCGCGCGCGCCGGCCCGCAGATCCTCGGGCAGCGCCGCGAGCCGCTCCTCCCAGAGGTCGGCCGTGGTCGCGGCCTGCACGGCCATCGACGCCCTCGGCACGAAGTACTTGCCCGCGCGGAGCTGGAGGTGGCCGCCGCTCGCCCACGCGTGCAGGAGCTGCAGCGCGAAGAGCGGGTTGCCCTTGCTCCGGGCCGTCGCCGCCTCGGCCGCCGCGTCGTCGAGCGGCAACGTCTCCCGCAGGAGCGCGTGCGTCTGCGCCGGGTTCAGCGGGGCGACGTCGAGCCGCTCCCCGCCGTAGGCCGCGAGCGCGCCCTCGATCCGCCGCGCCGCCGCCGGGTCGCACTCGACCGCCTCGCTCCGGACCGTCGCCACGACGAGCAGGCCGAGGCCCGGCGCGTCGCGGTGGATCGTGAGCAGGCCCTCGAACGTCGTGGGCGAGGCGTAGTGGAGATCGTCGAGCCAGAGCAGCACGGGCCGGTCGCGGCCGATCCGCTCCAGGGTCTTGCGGATGATCAGCCAGCGGAGCTCGGGCCGGTCGAGGCGGAAGCGCTTGCCCGTCGGCCCGACCGCCTCGCTGCCCGGCGGCGACGGCTTGATCCACTCGGCCGTCGCCGCGACCCACGTCTTGCCGACCTCGTCCTCGGGCGCGACCTCCCAGAGGTTCATCAGGACCTTCTCGACGATCTCGCGCTCGGCCCGGTCCAGCCGGTAGTGCTGGGTCACGGCGCCGAGGACGCCGTCGAGCGGCGCCGCGATCCGCCGGTAGCGCGCGCGCAGCGGCACCATGAGCGCGCGCTCGTGGACCTCCTCGCAGAGCCACTCGGCGAGCCGGCTCTTGCCGACGCCGGCCTCGCCCGCGAGCAGGACGAACCGGTGCAGCGGCTTCGGCGCGTCGACCACCTCGGCCACGACCTCCATGAGGCGCGCCCGCTCGCCGGCCCGCGCGACGAACGGGCTCGGCCGGAGCGCGAGCAGCCCGGTGGTCGTCACGGACGGCGGCGGGTCCTCGCTCGGCGGCTCGACGAGGTCGGGCGTGAGCAGCTCCTTGCGGCTCGGGGGCAAGCGGCCGCTCGTCAGCAGGGCGAGCGGCAGGGGCGTGGCGGCCGCGCTCACGTTCTTGCGCGGCTCGAACCGCTTCCAGACGCGCCGCGCGTCGCCCGCGAAATCGAACCGGTGCCAGGGGCGCTTCGCGAGCAGGCGCTTGGCGAACTTGGCGACGTCGCCCGGCACCCCGGGCGGCAGCGGCAGATCCGGGATCGGCGCGCTCCGGTGCTGCTGGAGCAGCTCCTCGTTCGTGCCGTCGTAGACCTCGCCGCCGGCGAGCAGGGCGTAGAGGATGCAGCCGAGCGCGTAGAGATCCGTCGGGGGCCCGACGTGCGGCGCCGCGAAGCGGATCTGCTCCGGCGCCATCCAGCCCGGGGTGCCGGCGCCCCAGCGCACGGTCGGCTCGCTCTCGCGGGAGCCGTCGAGGCGGTGATCGATCCGGTCCTGGATGAGCCACGCGAGCCCGAGATCGAGCACGTGCACGAGCGGCGGCTCGCCGCCGTGCTGCAGGTCGACGAGGACGTTCGACGGCTTGAGATCGCCGTGGATCACGCCGCGCGCGTGCGCGTGGGCGAGCGCGCCGAGGACCTGGTCGATGACGCTCCAGATGATCGGCCAGGGCAGCGGGTCCTCGAGCCGGGCGAGGTAGAGCCACTCGTGGAGCGAGCGCCCGGGGACGGCGTCCATCACGAGGTAGGGCGTGCCGTTGCTGAGCGCGCCGAAGTCGCGGGCCTTCACGAGCGCGGGGTGCGAGAGACCGGCGAGCGCGCGGGCCTCCTCCTGGAACCACCAGGCGTCCTCGGGGCGCGTGGCCGCGCCCGGCCGGTCCAGGAGCTTCACGGCGACGCGCTCATCGAGGACGAGATCGCGGCACAGGTACACGACGCCCATGCCGCCGCGGCCGAGCTCGCGACGGACCTGATAACGACCGGCCAGGATCGTGCCCGGTAGATAGCCTTCTTCGGACATGGCGGAGAGCGGTCCGATGATAACCGTGACCGGGAGGCCCGGTAGGCTCGATCTCGCCCGGGCGTCCGGGGTCGCTCGGCCTCGGTTCGCCGTGTCGCGGCGCCGGGGCGATGCTAGGTTGCTCCCATGGAGGCCGCGGTTCGCGTGCTCGCATTCGCAGGCGCGAGGGATGTCCTCGGCGCGGGAGAGGTGGCGTTGCCGCTGTCGGGGCCGTGCACCGCGGCGGAGCTCCTGGAGCACGTCTGTGCGCGCTACCCTGGGCTCGCTCCCTACAAGGGATCCATCCGGGTGGCGGTGAACGGCGTCTATGCGACGCCGAGCGATCCTGTAGGTTTCGGCGACGAGGTGGCGCTCATCCCCCCGGTCGCGGGCGGCTAGGGGGCGCGAGGATCGACGTCATGCCTCCTTCCTTCGGCCTCGATGCAGCGCGCCCCGCGGGGGAGGCGTCGATCCAGAGGCGGCGCTCGCTGCCGCTGCTCGGCGGCGGCGAGCCCGGGCGCCGCGTCGCCGTGATCCCGCACCGGGGCGCTGCGCCCGGCGCGCCGCACGCGGGGCCGGCGCCGCGGAGCGTGCGCATCTCGGTCACGGATCGCTGCGACTTCGCGTGCACCTACTGCCGGCCGTCGCGCCACGACGGCTACGCCGACGGCCGGCTCATGACGTCGGCGTGGCGCGCGATGTTCGAGGCGCTGCGCGACGCGGGCATCCGGCGCGTCCGCCTGACGGGCGGCGAGCCGCTGCTCCACCCCGAGATCGTCGACATCGTCGCGCGCCTCGCGTCGCTCGGCTTCGAGGATCTGGCGCTCACGACGAACGCGTCGCAGCTCGCGCGGCTCGCCGCGCCGCTGCGCGACGCCGGGCTGCACCGGCTGAACATCTCGATCGACACGCTCGATCCCGCCCGCTTCCGCGAGGTGACCCGCGGCGGCGAGCTCGCGCGGGTGACGGCGGGCATCGACGCGGCGGTCGCCGCGGGCTTCTCCCCGATCAAGCTGAACACCGTCGTGCTCCGCGGCGTGAACGACGACGAGCTCGAGCGGATCACGCTGTGGGCGTGGGAGCGGCGGATGGTGCCGCGCTTCCTCGAGGTGATGCCGATCGCCGAGGGCGCGCGGCTGGTCCGCGATCACCTCGTCACGGCGGCCGAGATGCGCGAGCGGCTCGCGGAGCACCTCCTGCCGGAGGAGGCGGTGGGCGAGCCCGGCCTCGGCCCGGCGCGGTACGTCGGCGCCCGCCGCGATCCGTCGCTCCGCGTGGGGTTCATCACGGGCACGAGCGACACGTTCTGCGAGAGCTGCGATCGCCTGCGGGTCTCGTCGACCGGCGTGCTCCGCCCGTGCCTCGCCACCGACGAGGGGGTGGACGCCTCGCGCGAGGCGGCGAGCGGCGATCTCGCCGCGATCCGGGAGCGGCTCGACGAGGCGTGGCGCCTGAAGCCGGACGGCACGGTGTGGAAGGGCTGCACCGAGGAGACGGCCTCCGGGGTGTCGATCCGGGCGATCGGCGGCTAGCGTCGCGCGCCGGCGAGCACGCCGGCTCACGGTTCGGCTTCCGCTCCCTCGGGCTGCCGTGGCAGATTCCGGCGCGATGCCGCGAACCCCTGATCGCCCCGGCGAGGGCGAAGCGCTCTCGACCCACCTCTCCCCGGGCGGGGAGGCCCGCATGGTGCCGGTCGAGGGCAAGCCCGTCACCCACCGCCGCGCGGTCGCGTCGGGCGCGGTGCGCATGCGCCCCGAGACGATCGCCCGGGTCGCGCGCGCCGACGCGCCGAAGGGCGACGTGCTCGCCGCCGCCCGGATCGCCGGGATCATGGCGGCGAAGCGCACGCCGGAGCTCATCCCGCTCTGCCACGGGATCGCGCTCACGCACGTCGCGGTCGAGCTCGACGTGGACGAGCCGGGCGCGGCGATCCGGGTGACCGCCGCCGCGGAGGCGCTCGACCGCACCGGGGTCGAGATGGAGGCCATGGTCGCGGTGAGCGCCGCCTGCCTGACGATCTACGACATGCTGAAGGGGATCGATCGCGAGATGGTCATCTCGGACATCCAGCTCCTGGAGAAGAGCGGGGGGCGCTCGGGGCACTTCCAGAGGAGCGCGCCGTGAGCCGGATCCGCACCGAGCCGCTCGGCCTCGACGAGCTCCTCGCGGCCGTGTGCCACCCCGGCGCGGGCGGCGTCGCCACGTTCCTCGGCGTGGTCCGCGACGTCAACGACGGCCGGGCGGTCACGCTGCTGGAGTACGAGGCCTACGGGACCATGGCCGAGGCCGAGCTCGAGCGGATCCTCGCGGAGATCGCCGCGGAGATCCCCGGCGTGCGCGTGGCCGCGACCCACCGCGTGGGCGCGCTCCACATCGGCGACGTCGCCGTGGCCTGCGCCGCGAGCGCGCCGCACCGGGGCGAGGCGTTCGAGGCGTGCCGCCTGCTCATCGATCGGATCAAGGCGCGCCTGCCGATCTGGAAGCGCGAGCACGGGCCGGACGGCCCGTACTGGGTCGGATGGGAGGACGCCCGGTGCGGCGGCGAGCACGGGCCCGGGGCGCGCCACGGGCACGGACCCGGGGCGCGCCACGGCCACGCGCACGGGGGGCACCCGCACGGCCACGGCGGCAGCGGCGCCTAGCGCGACCGCACGCGCCCCAGGACGGGCGCCGGCGGCGCGGTCGAGATCGGATCGTTCTCCCGCATGCGGTTGTGGTGCCGGATGTCCGTCCCCTTGACGAGGAAGACGACCGACTCCGCGATGTTCATCGCGTGATCGGCGATCCGCTCGAGGTACTTCGCGATCGACTGGATCCGCGTGGCCCTGTACACGGTGCTCGGGTCGCGGCTCATGATGAGCAGCACGTCCTGGAAGATGCGGGCGTACTGCTCGTCGATCACGTCGTCGCGCGTGAGCAGCTCCTTGGCCCGCTCGCAGTCGCGGGCGACCAGCGCGTCGAGCGCCTCGTGCACCACGTCGATCGCCCCGTCGAACAGGCCCTGCAGGTCGGCCACCGGGGCGATCGGCGGCTCCTCGTTGAGCTCCACCACCCGCTCGCAGACGTTCACCACGAGGTCGCCGATGCGCTCCAGATCGGTGACGATCTTGAGCCCCGTCGTCACGAACCGCAGGTCCGACGCGACGGGCTGCCGCGTCGCGAGGATCCGCATGCAGAGCTCGTCCACCTCGCACTCGAGGCGGTTGATCCGGCGGTCGAGGCGGATCGTCGCCTTGGCGAGGCCGGTGTCGCGCGTCGCGAGCGCGGTCGAGCCCTTCTGGATCATCTCCTCCACCAGGCTGCCCATCAGCAGCAGCTTCTCGCGCAGCGTCCGCAGCTCGTGCTCGTAGACCTTGCTCGTGTGCGATACCGGCATGACTCTCTCCCCCGCTCCCCTCAGCCGAACTTCCCGGTGACGTAATCCTCGGTCTTGCTTTCCTTGGGGTTGGTGAAGATCGTATCCGTCCTGTCGAACTCCACCAGATCTCCCATGTAAAAGAAGGCCGTGTAATCAGAGCACCGCGCGGCCTGTTGCATGTTGTGCGTGACGAGCACGCAGGTATAGCGCTGTTTGAGCTCCTCGATGAGCTCCTCGATGCGCGCGGTCGCGATGGGATCGAGCGCCGAGCACGGCTCGTCGAGCAGGATCACCTCGGGCTCCACCGCGAGCACGCGCGCGATGCAGAGCCGCTGCTGCTGGCCGCCGGAGAGCGAGAGCCCGGACTGGTCGAGCTTGTCCTTCACCTCATCCCAGAGCGCCACCTGGCGCAGGCACTTCTCGACGAGCCCGGTGGGATCCTTGACGGAGACGCCGTTCAGCTTGTGTCCAGCGAGGACGTTCTCGCGGATGGACATGGTGGGGAAGGGGTTCGGCTTCTGGAACACCATGCCGACGCGCCGGCGCAGCCGCACGGGGTCCACCGCCCTGTCGTAGATGTTCACGCCGTCGATCATGACCGAGCCCTTCGCCGTGGCCCCCGGCACCTGCTCGTGCATCCGGTTGAGGCAGCGCAGGAACGTCGATTTGCCGCACCCCGACGGGCCGATGACCGCGGTCACATGACCGTCCGGGATGTCCAGCGTGATGTCGTGGATCGCGTGAAATCCGTGAAAATAGGCGTTGAGCCGGGTGACGCTGATCTTGGCGGGCGGCGTCGCCACGTCGGGCGGCGGCGCCTCCGAGTCGGGCGCCGCGCGGCGGTGCTCGGCGCCGCCCTCGGCGATCCGATCGCGGCGGTCGCGTGTCTTGGTGGAACGATCGAGCGAGCTCATCGGAGGTGCCTCATCGCGCTTTGACGCTCCGGGACGTTGCTATGCGGGCGACAAGATTCAGGACAAAGACGAGGACGATCAACACGAGCGCGGCGGTCCACGCCTCCTGTTGCCACTTCGGGTACGGCGACGTCGCGTACCGCCAGATCTGCACGGGCAGCGACGCGATGGGGCGATCGATGGCGACGCTCCAGTACGAGAAGCCGAGCGCGGTGAGGAGCACGGGCGCGGTCTCGCCGGCGATGCGGGCGACGGCGAGCATCACGCCGGTCCCGATGCCGGGAGAGGCCGTGCGGAGCACGACGAAGAGGCTGGTGCGCCACTCCGGGACGCCGAGGGCGAGCGACGCCTCCCGCAGGTGCGCGGGCACGAGCTTGAGCAGCTCCTCGGTCGTGCGCGTCACCGTGGGGAGCATCACGATCGCGAGCGCGATGCCCCCGGCGAGCGCGGAGAAGCGCTTCATCGGGACCACGACGAGGGCGTAGACGAACACGCCGATGGTGATCGACGGGACGCCACCGAGCACGTCGGCGATGAACCGGACGGCGCCCGCGAGCCTGCCCCGGCCGATCTCGGCCAGGTAGATGCCGGCGAGGATGCCCGTGGGCAGGCCGATGCAGCAGGCGATGGCGATCAGCAGGAGCGTGCCGACCACCGCGTTGCCCATGCCGCTGTGCTCCTCTCCGACGGGCTTCGGCAGCTGGGTGAAGAAGTCGAGCGACAGCCCCGCGAGGCCCCGGCTGACGACGTAGATGAAGATCAGGAACAGCGGAACGAGCACGACGGCGGCGCTCGCGATGCACAGCGCCTCGAACACGTGGCCGCGGACGCGGCGCAGGCGCTCGCCGGGCGTGGGCTCGAGCAGCGTGCGCCGGGGGGCGCGGGCGGGGCTCGCCGCGGGGGGAACGGTCTCGCGGCTCACGCGCGCCCCTCCAGCTTGCTCTTGGTCGAGCTCACGAGCCACCGGGCGAACAGGTTGAGGAGGAGGGCGACGCCGAAGAGGAGCAGCGCGATCTCCGAGAGCGCCGACACGTACACGTCGCTGGGCGCCTCGACGAACTCGTTGGCGATGACGCTCGCCATCGAGTACCCGGGCTGGAAGATCGACGCGCTCACCTGCGGGCGGTTGCCGATCACCATGGTGACCGCCATGGTCTCGCCGAGCGCCCGGTTCAGCCCGAGGATGATCGCCCCGATGATGCCCGAGCGCGCGGACGGGAGGACGGCGTAGCGGATGGTGTCCCACGCGGAGGCGCCGAGGCCGATCGCCGCCTCGCGGTGCAGCTGGGGGACCGCCTGCATCACCTCGCGCGAGACCGACGTGATCGTGGGGACGATCATGATCGCGAGGATCACGCCCGCCGCGAACATGCCGAAGCCGAGCGGCGGGCCCTCGAAGAGGGGCAGGTAGCCGAAATACTGGATGATGAACGGCTGGATGGTGTCCCTGAGCCACGGGACCAGGACCGCCACGCCCCAGAACCCGTAGACGACGCTCGGGATCGCCGCGAGGAGCTCGACCAGGAAGCCGAGCGGCTTGCGGATCCAGTGGGGGGCGAGATCCGACAGGAAGATCGCGAGGCCCAGGGAGACGGGGACCGCGAGCAGGATCGCGATCAGCGAGGAGACGACCGTGCCGTAGATGAACGGGAGGGCGCCGAACTCCTCGCGCGCGGGGTCCCACACGGTGCTGGTGAGGAAGCCCAGGCCGAACCTCTCCATCGAGAGCTGCGACGACCGGACGAGCTCCAGCACCATCAGCAGGGGCACCGCGAGGACCGTCAGGCCGAACATCGTGAGGATGGCGCGGAACGCTCGGTCCGCGCCGCGGCCGCCGCGCGCCGGGGCGCTCGCGACCTCGGACGAGGCGGCCTGTTCCATCGGGACTTCTATGGTGCTCATGGGCCTTGTCCTGCGCGCGCCCGGGCGGCGCGCGGCGGGGGCTGCCGCGCGCCGCCCGGGCGCGTTCCTCGAGGGTTGCTACTGGGCGATCAGGGGCTTGCCGTCAGGGCCCACCAGCGCGGCGAGCTTCTTGTTGACCTTCTCCACGACGGCCGCGGGCAGCGGCGCGTAGTGCAGATCGCCCGTGAACTTCTGGCCGTCGTGCACGGCCCACTTCAGGAAGCTGGCGAGCACCTTCCCCTTGGCGAGGTCCTTCTGCTCCTGGTAGGCGAGGATGTACGTGAAGCCGGCGATGGGATACGCGTCCTCGCCCTCGGCGTCCACGAGCGAGACCCGGAGATCGTCGGGCATCTTGGCGGCGGCGCCGGCGCCCGCCGCGGTCGTGCTCTCGAGCGACGGGGCCACGAACTTCCCGCTCCGGTTCTTGAGCGAGGCGAAGGCGAGCTTGTTCTGCGTCGCGTACGCGAGCTCGATGTAGCCGATCGACCCGGGCGTGCTGGAGATGAGGGCCGAGACCCCATCGTTGCCCTTGGCGCCGAGGCCGCCGGGCCAGCTGACGCTGGTCCCGGTCCCCGGGCCGTTCTTCCACTCCGGGCTGACCGCGCTGAGGTAATCGACGAAGATCTTGGTGGTCCCGCTGCCGTCGGAGCGGTGGACGGTCGCGATGGCCTTGTCGGGGAGCTTCACGTCCGGGTTCTCGCCCTGGATGGCCGGATCGTTCCACTTCTTGATCTTGCCGAGGAAGATGTTCGCGGCGGCCTCCGGGGTGAGCTTCAGCCCGGACTGGACGCCCTCGAGGTTGTAGGTCAGCACCACCGCCCCGATGCAGGTCGGCAGGTGCTGGATCCCGGGCGCCTTCGCCATCTGCTCGTCCGTCATCGGCGCGTCGCTGGCGCCGAAATCGACGGTTCGCTCGGTGATCTGCCGGATCCCGCCCCCGGACCCGATGGACTGGTAGTTGATCTTGATCTTGGGGTTCGCCTTCTGGAACTCGGCGATCCACTTGGTGTAGAGGGGGAACGGGAACGTCGCGCCAGCGCCCGTCAGCAAGGTCTCCCCTGCGGCCGCCGGCTGCGACGCGTTCTTCGCGGAGCCAGGGAGCGAGCCGGTGTCTTGGGGGCCGTCGGAGCGACCGCACGCGGCCGCCAGCAGGAACATCGCCAGGGTGAGCAGAATTCGAGCCATGCGCCGTCAGGCGTAACCGAGTTCTGTGACAGCGACGTGACAGCCGGGTGGAAGGGCGAGCACCGCACCTTCTCGATCTCGCGCGCGGATCACGCCGCGCGCGCGAGGCGGACCGTGAACTGTGTGCCGCGGCCCATTGCGCTCTCGACCTCGATCGAGCCGTTCATGAGCTCGACCAGGTGCTTGACGATCGCGAGGCCGAGCCCGGTGCCGCCGAGATCGCGCGAGCGGCCGGCGTCCACGCGATAGAACCGCTCGAAGATGCGGCCCAGGTGGTGCGGCGGGATGCCGGGGCCGTCGTCCGCGACGGCGATCGTCACCTGCTTCTCGAGCGAGCGCGCCTTCACCGTGACGTGCGCCCCCTCCCCGGCGTACTTGATGGCGTTGTCGAGCAGGTTCATGAGCACCTGCTCGAGCGCGCGGCGATCGCACCGCGCGGGCGGGAGGGCGCCGGCGTCGACGGTGAGCGTGACCCTGCGCCGGCGCGCCGACTCGGCGAGCAGGTGCGTGACGTGCTCGATGGCGGGGGCGACCTCGAGATCCGACAGCGCGAGGCGGAAGGTCTTCGCCTCGATCTTCGAGAGGTCGAGCAGGTCGTCGAGGAGCTGGCGGAGGCGCTTCGCGTGCCGATCGATCACGTCGACGAACTCGGCGGCCTCGTGGGGGTCCTGGAGCGCGCCGAGCTGCAGCGTCTCGGCGGCGGTGCTGATCGCGGTGACCGGCGTCCGCAGCTCGTGGGACACGTTGGCCACGAAGTCGGTCCGGATCGTCTCCAGCCGGCGCAGGTCGGTGACGTCGTGGAACACCGCGATGAGCCCCGGCCCGTCGGCCGCGCCGTCGACCGCCGCGCCGGGCCCGCCGCCCGCCGGGCTCTTCCGGCGCGACACGCGCACGAGCAGCCGCCGCGGCATCGTCCGCCCGAGCTCGACCTCGACGTCGACCGGCTCGTCCCGCCGGCCTGCCAGCTCGATCGCCTCGGTGAGCCGCGCGTTGCGGAGCGCCTCGATCACCGAGCGGCCGAGCGCGTCGTCGCCGAGCGGGGCCATCGCGCGCAGCGCCCGGTTCGCGAGGAGGATGTGCCCCTCGCCGTCGAGCACCAGCACACCCTCGCTCATGCCGTCGAGGATGCTCGCGAGCAGGTAGCGCTCCGTCCGGGCCTCGGCGATGGAGCGGGAGAGCTCGCTCGTGAGGTGGTTCAGCGCGTGCGCGAGCTCCCGGAGCTCGCCCGGGCCGCGCAGGGGCGCGCGCGCGGACAGGTCGCCCTCGGACATCGCCAGCGCGGAGCGGGTCAGCCTGCGGATCGGGCGCGTGATGAAGAAGGTGGCGGCGGCGCCGGCCGCGACGGCGATGAGGACGACCGCCCCCATGCCGACGAGCAGGATCCGCCGCGAGCGGAGGAGGGCCGCGTCGACGGCGGCGCGCGGGCTCTGCTCGGCGAGCAGCGCCGACTCCAGGTCCCGCGCGGCCAGGCGCTCGAGCGAGACGCCGGCGACGACGAGGACGAGCGCCGCCGCGACGACGAGCTTCGCGCCGATGCCGCGCCGCCTCAGCATGAGCGTGCCCCCCCCAGCGCGAGCATGCGCCCCCTAGGTCATTTCCGGCTCGGCGCGGAACCGGTAGCCGACGCCGCGCACGGTCTCGATGTAGTCGCCCGCCGCGCCGAGCTTCTCGCGCACCCGCTTCACGTGCGTGTCGACGTTGCGCGCGGTCACGTCGACGTGCGACCCCCACACCTCGTCGAGCAGGAGATCCCGCGAGAGCACGCGGCCGCGGCGATCGTAGAGCATCATGAGCAGGCGGAACTCGAGCGCCGTCAGCGCGATCTCGTGCTCCTCCACCCAGGCCCTGTGCGCCGCCCGGTCGACCCGCAGGATCCCGAAGTCGAACTTCTCCGGGGCCGACGCGGGGCTCTCCGCGCGCTTCAGGATCGCGCGGGCGCGCAGGATGAGCTCCCGAACGCTGAACGGCTTGACCACGTAGTCGTCGGCCCCGAGCTCGAAGCCCACGATGCGATCGATCTCCTCCCCCTTGGCGGTGACCATGATGACGGGGATGGCCGAGGTCTGGGGGTTCTGCTTGAGGCGACGGCAGATCTCCGTGCCGGACATGTCCGGGAGCATCAGATCGAGGAGGACGAGATCGAACCGCTCCTCCTTGACCGCGCGAAGCGCCGTCTCTCCGCTCCCGGCGGAGACCACATCGAAACCGGCTTGGCGAAAGTTGTACGTGAGGACGCGCTGGAGGTCGCGTTCGTCCTCGACGATGAGCACGTGGCTCGGCATGGACGAGGGGTGTAGCAGCGTATTGTGACAGCTTGATGGCGATCGCGCGTGGCGCGCGTCGTCCTCGTGGGCGGGGCGCAGCCAGGAGGAGGCGAAGCGGCGAGAAGGGGCGGGGAGAGCGAAGAAGCGCGCGCTGACAGGCAGGCAGAGCGGAAGCGATCGGGGGCGAGCCGGGCGTCACCGCGAGAGGAGAGGAGCGGGGGGGCGCGCGGCGACGGCAGGACACCGGAGCGACACCGGACGATGCGCGGCGGCAGACGGACGGGAACGACCGAGTCGCGGGCGCGCGGGCGGACGGGGCGCGCCCGCCCGCGGGCGCGACGCGTGGCGCTTGCATATCTCAGCCTTTTCGCCTAATTGGCCCGCCCATGGCCCTCGAGCGAACCCTCTCAATCATCAAGCCCGATGCGATGGAAAAGAACAAGGCCGGCGCGATCATCGCCCGCCTGCAGGAGGAGGGCTTCACGATCAAAGCGATGAAGCACATCCACCTCACCCGCGCGGAGGCCGAAGGCTTCTACGCCGAGCACCGCGAGCGCGGCTTCTTCGACGAGCTGGTGACGTTCATGTCGCGCAGCCCCATCCTGGTGATGGCGCTCGAGCGCGAGGACGCGGTCGCGAAGTACCGCGAGGTCATCGGCGCCACCGATCCGGCCAAGGCCGCGGAGGGGACGATCCGGAAGCTGTTCGGGGCGAGCGTCGGCGAGAACGCGGTCCACGGGTCGGACAAGACGTCGACCGCGGCGCGGGAGATCGCCTACTTCTTCGCGGGGTACGAGGTCGCGCCGAGCGCGACGCCCTGATGCTCGGCGAGCGGCTCGCGGCTGCGCTCGGCGCGGCGCGGGACGGCGCTGCAGGCATCGAGAGCTTCGCGCACCTGCTCGGCTCGCGCCGCGTCGGGCCGCGCGGGGTCGCCCTCGCGCTACCGGAGGTGTGCGAGGGGAGCGCGACGCTCGTCGCGGCCCTCGAGAGCCTCTCCGCGGCGGTCCGTGACGGCTTCGCCGAGCCGGCCGACCCCGCCGCGGCCGACGCCGCGTGCGCGGTGCTCGGCCACGCGGGCGTCGAGGTCGCGCGCCTGACGGAGGAGCTGTCGCGCGCCGCGGCGGGCGGCGGCGCGCCCGGCCGCGGGCGCGGCCGCGGAGAGCGCGGCGCCGCCGAGCGCGGCGTCGACGCGCGGCAGCGGCTCGCGCTCGAGGCGTCGGTGCGCAGGACCGCGCGGGAGCTGAGCGGCGCGCTCCGCCTTTCCGAGCTCGTGATCGCGACCCTCGATCTGCGGCCGACGCCGCTCGATCTCATCGACGTGCTCCGCAACTGGAGCGCCGCCCCCGCCGAGGGGCGGCCCGTCGTCCGGCTCATGATCGTCTCCCAGGACAGCCGCGCCAACGAGGTGGAGGGCGACGTGCGCGCCGTGAGCGGGCTCCTGGAGCTCGCCGTCGGGATGGTGAGCGCCGCCGGCGTCGCGGGCCCCCACCTCTCCGTGTCCCGCCGGCCGGACGGGCGCTCGACCGTGCGGATCGCGGAGCGCGACCCGCGCGGCGGGGCGCCGGCGGTCGCGCTCGACGTCGTGCTGCGCGACGGCGGCGAGCGCGCCGCCGCCGTGGCCCGCGTCGTCGCGCGCCGCGCGCGCATCGAGCTCGCCGAGGCGGCCGATGGCCGCGCCGTCACGATGACGTTCTGACGCCGGCGGCGCGCGGCCGTGCTAAAGGCGGCGTCCTATGGCCACCGAAGAACCCCTGAAGTCCCTTGTCGAGGCGGCGTTTCGTGACCGCGAGCTGCTCCGCTCGCCCGCGCACGAGGCCGCGGTCCTCCGCACGATCGAGCACCTCGATCAAGGTCTGCTCCGCGTCGCCGAGCCTGACAGGACCCCGGAGGCGGGCGGCGGCGAGGCCGCGTCCTCCGGCGAGGGCGCGCCGCACAAGTGGGTGACGCACGCGTGGATCAAGGAGGCGATCCTCCTCTACTTCGCGCTCCGCGGGATGAGCGTGATGGAGGCCGGCCCCTTCGAGTTCCACGACAAGATCCCGCTCAAGCGGGGGCTCGACAAGGCGGGCGTGCGCGTCGTGCCACCGGGGACGGTGCGCTACGGCGCGTTCCTCGAGCAGGGCGCGATCGTGATGCCCGGCTACGTGAACATCGGCGCCTGGGTCGGCTCGGGTTCGATGGTCGACACCTGGGCGACGGTCGGGAGCTGCGCGCAGATCGGGCGGGGGGTCCACCTCGCCGGGGGCGTGGGCATCGGCGGGGTGCTCGAGCCGCCGGGGGCGCGGCCGGTGATCATCGAGGACGGCGTGTTCGTGGGCTCGCGCGTGATCGTGGTGGAGGGCGTCGTGGTCGAGGAGGAGGCGGTGCTCGGCGCCGGCGTGGTGCTCACCGCGTCGACGGCGATCCTCGACGTCACGGGGCCCGAGGTCGTCGAGCACCGCGGCCGGGTGCCGGCGCGGAGCGTGGTGATCCCGGGCACGCGGCCGAAGCGCTTCCCGGCGGGGGAGTTCCAGGTCCCCTGCGCGCTCATCATCGGCAAGCGGAGCGAGGCGACCGATCGCAAGGTCTCGCTGAACGCGGCGCTGCGCGACTTCGCGGTGCCGGTGTGATCACGCGGCTCGACCAGGCCGCGGCGGCCGCGACGGGCCTCGCCGAGACGCTGCTCTGGCTGTGCTCGGTCCCGTCGCCCACGGGCGAGGAGGCCGAGCTCTGCGCCGCCGTGGCGGAGCGGCTCGGGCGGGCCGGGCTCGCCGCGCCGGTGCGCCGTCACGGCGACTCGCTGGTCGTGCCGGTGACGCAGGGCACGGGGGGGCCGAAGATCGCGCTCGCCGGGCACCTCGACGTGGTGCGCACCTCGCACGACGGGCCGCCGCGGATCGAGGGGGACCGCCTCTACGGCCCCGGCGCGAGCGACATGAAATCGGGCCTCGCGCTGATGCTCGACCTCGCCGAGGGGGACCGGCGCGACCTCGCGGGGGTCGATCTGACGCTCGTGTTCTACGCGCGGGAGGAGGGCCCGTACCTGGAGAACGAGCTGGCGCTGGTCATCGAGCGCGAGCCGGACCTCCGCGCGCTCGACCTCGCGGTGTGCCTCGAGCCGAGCGACAACAAGCTGAGCCTCGGGGCGAGCGGCTCGCTCCACGCGGGGCTGACGTTCCGGGGGCGCACGGCGCACAGCGCGCGGCCGTGGCAAGGGGAGAACGCCATCTACAAGGCGGGCCCGCTCCTGGTCGAGCTCGCGGCCCTCGCGCCGCGCGAGGTCGAGATCGACGGGCTCGTCTACCGGGCCGTGACGACGGCGACGCTGGCGCAGGGAGGGCGCGGCCGGAACGTCGTGCCCGACGAGTTCACGATGAACCTGAACCATCGCTTCCCGCCTGGGACGTCGATCCGCGACGCGCAGCGGGACATCGAGGCGCTGGTGGACGGGCGCGCCGAGATCGCCTGGCGCGATCTGAGCCCGTCGGCGCCGCCGCACGCGTCGCACCCGCTCGTCGTGGCGCTCCGCGACGCCGGCGTCGCCGCGGTCGAGCCGAAGCAGGCGTGGACCGACGTGGCCCGCTTCGCGGAGCTCGGCGTGCCCGCGGTGAACTTCGGGCCCGGCGAGAACGCGCAGGCGCACCAGCGCAACGAGTGGGCATCGCTGGAGAAGCTGTCGGAGGGCCGCGCGATCCTCCGCCGCTGGCTCTCACGCCTCGGGCCGTCCTGACGGCGCGCGTGCTCGCCGCTCGCCGTCAGGGGGCGCGCGCGGCGAGCCCGGTGGCGGCCGGGATGGTGAAGAAGAACGTGGCGCCCTGGCCGGGCGTGCTCTCCACCCAGATCGTGCCGCCGTGGGCCTCCACGATGCCCTTGGTGACGAAGGCGGAGAGCCCGACGCCCTGGCCCATGGGCCGGCGGGAGGGCACGTGGCGCGCGAAGAGCAGCGCCTGCTGATCCGACGGGATGCCGGGGCCGGTGTCTGAAATCGAGAACCGCGCGTCGGAGCCCGAGGGCTCCGCGCGCACCGTGATGCGCCCGCCCTTGGGCGTGTAGCGCAGCGCGCTGCCGAGCAGGTTGGCGACGACCTGGACGATGCGCTCCCGGTCGCACGCGATGGGGGGCAGGTCGTCCGGCACCTCCTTCGCGATGTCGAGCGGCTTCAGCGCGACCGTCGGCGCCACGATCTCGATCGCCCGGTCGACGATGGGCGCGACGTCGTGCGCGCCCATGCCGACCTTCAGCGAGCCGTTCTCGATGTTCATGGCATCGACGAGGTCCTGGGCGAGCTGGTTGATCTCGTCCGCGGCGCGGGTGATCGCGTCGAGCTGCCGCCGCCCCGGGCCGTCCGGCGGGGCGGAGCGCATCAGCATGCGGGCGCTGACGACGATCACGCTCAGCGAGTTCCGGAGGTCATGGGAGATGGTCGACACCGTCTCGCGGAGCATGCGCTCGGCCGACGCTGCGCGTCGCTCCAGCTGCCGAATCTGCTCCTCGAGCCGCTCGCGCTCCGCCGCGTCGCTCCGCGGAGCGCGGCGCTCCACGTCGGTCTTCGATCGTCTGGGCACCCTGGTCCGCAGGGTAGCGGGTCCTGCAGAGCGAGGCCCGCCCGCCGACGCGGGCGTCGGGCCTCTGCTGGCCGTGCGCAGGGGCGTTGCGGCGGAGCGTCCACGGAGCGTGCGGCCGTGCGCGGCCTCCGCGCCATCGGCCGCGGCTTTCTCGGCTTTCTTTCTCGTCACCCCCGCCATCCTGGCTCCCTCTTGGCTTTCGGACGCCCAGTTAGCCAGAAAGATGGTGCTGGGAATAGTCAGGTGGTGCCCCAGTCAAGTCCTGGCAACGCGGGAGCACACCTGCGTTGTCCGCGGTCCCGCGCGCCTCCTCTCGGCGCATGTCGTGCGCGCGCGCTCCGCCTCGCCGATCTCGCCGATCTCCCGGCGCGGGGAGCCGTGGCGCGTCAGGTCGTCCTCTCGGGCTGCGACGACGCGCTGCGTGCCTCGTCGTCCCCTCGCGAGAGGAGGCGGCGAATCTCGAGCACGAGCGTGTCCGGCAGACACGGCTTCGTCAGGAAGGCGTCGCAGCCCGCGTCCTTCGCCTCGCGCGAGTGGCCCGCGAGCGTGTGACCGGTCAGCGCGACGATGGGGATGCGCTTCGTGCGTGGGTCGCTCTTCAGGTGGCGGGTCGCTTCCCAGCCATCGATCTCCGGGAGCGACAGGTCCATCAGGATGAGATCCGGGATCAGCTCGAAGGCGCGGTCGAGCGCTTCCCGTCCGGTCGCCGCCTCGGCCACGCGGAAGCCCGAAAATGCCAGGTACTCCGCGAACATCTCCCGGTTGTCCTGAAAATCGTCCACGACCAGGACGAGCGGCGAGAATGTATTGTCGTCACACTTCACTTCCATCCCAGTGAGCCTTTCCGTTCCTCAGCAACGCGCCGGCCGGAGCGGCATCGAACGATTCCGGTGTCGTTCGGCCGGCCTCTGACGCTGCCGATGTAGGGGGCAATCCGCTCGGGTCACGCCACGTTTCTATACCTTATTGCCGGCCCAGCGCCGGGGGTTTCCCCTCCCGCGCAAGGGCCGCCCTGCAATCGCTCCGAGGCTTATCGGGCCGAGCCCTACGCACCCTGGGGAGATCCGTAGGGCGTCCGGCCGCCGACGATCTCGTTGAGCAAGCGGGCGGCGCTGTCCCAGTCGACGGGCTTCACGAGCACGCCGTCGAAGGCCGAGGCGTTGAGGGCGGCCCGGGCCTCGAGATCGCGCCGGCCGGTGCACGCGAAGATGGCGACGTGCTGGGTCGCCGGATCGGCGCGGAGCGCCTCGGCGACCACGAAGCCGTCGATGCCAGGCATTCGCAGATCGCAGAGGATCACGTCCGGTACGTCCTGCGTCGCGAGGAACACGCCGCGCAGCCCGCCTGTCGCCCGCTCGACCTGGAAGCCGTGGGCGGCGAGCTCCGCCTCGGCCATGACGAGGAAATCGGGATCATCGTCCACGATGAGGACCCGGCGCCGCCTCTCGACCACCAGGGTGTCGTCCTCGTCCTGCTCGGTAGACTCACTGCGCTCTGCCTCGGACATGCTCCTCCGCTCGCGGATCGGCTGACAGCGCTCTCCAGGGGCTCGGGCCGTGACGCGCAGGCGGGGAGGGCAGCGGCCTCCCAACCGGCGCCTCTGGAAAGGCTCCCCCGTGTTGGCGGAGTTGGAACCTGAGCCCCAGGTACACCTTGTGCCCAGGTCGCTTATCCGCAACCATCAACCGTCCAGCGCAGAGGGGGTCTGTGCGCGGTGCGTCCCCAGCGTCGAGCGACCGCCGTTTCGGGGCGATCCCGACGACGGTTGGCTCGCCCGTCTGATGCTCAAGGTCCGCGCTGCTGCATATTCGGAGC
Source organism: Sorangium sp. So ce1036 (assembly GCF_051369805.1). Lineage (NCBI taxonomy): Bacteria > Pseudomonadati > Myxococcota > Polyangiales > Polyangiaceae > Sorangium > Sorangium sp. So ce1036. The sequence goes on along the minus strand of NZ_JBBMOX010000001.1, from coordinate 6,223,599 downwards.
AGGCGTCTATGTGGATGAATGACGAATTCTTCGCACGTGTGGGCCACGATCTGCGCGGCGAGCTGGCGACCATGCTCGCGGGGGTCCACTATCTTCTGCGCTACGAGAAGGGGCTCGGGGCCGGGTCGCGCGACATGCTGGAGCGCGTGCGGGGCGCCGGCGAGCGGCTGAAGCGGCTGCTCGACGAGTTCGACAACGCCGTCTGGCTCCGCGCGGACCCGAACCGCCCGATGACGATCGCCCCGTGCGACGCCGCCGAACTCGCCCGGCAGGCCGCCTCGCACCTCGAGGCGACGGCCGCTTCTCGGGGGGTGCGCATCTCCGTCGAGGACGCCGTGCAGGACGGGGAGGCCACCCTGAAGGGGGATCCAGAGCTGCTCCGGATCGCGCTCGAGTACGTGCTCGGCCTCGCCGTCCTGAGATCGCGCGATCGGCCGGTCCAGATCCGCGTCTCGCGCGCGGCCGACGGGCCCGTGGTGACGTTCGTCGACGAGGCTGGCCCTGTCCCTCCGGAGTCGCTCGCCGGGCTGCTCGATCCGTTCGGCGAGCGGGCGGCCATCCCGGCCGACCCGGTCGCGCCGCGCCGCCGGGAGCGGCTCGGGCTGGGGCTCGCGATCGCGCGCGGCATCCTCGACGCCCACGGGGGCGGGCTCACGATCGAGCCCTCGTCCGAGCGCGACGACGGCGGCGCGCCGGAGTCGGGCGCGGGCCGCCCCGCCGCCGGGCTGCGCTTCACGTGCGCCCTCGGCGGCGTCGACCGAGACCTCCACCAGAGGCCTGCCTGAGGCGCCAGCCGGCGGCTTCGCAGCGACGACGGTCGAGGCGCCTCCGGGGCCCCCACGCGCGGATCGTGTCGGGTGCCGACTTCGTCTAGGATGGAGCGGGCCGCACGTCGCGAGCGTGCTCCGTCTTCCACCGCCACCGATGAACGCGCCTCGATGCCGACGCTGAGCTCTCTCCTCGTGCAGCATGGGGTTACCTCGATGCGTGTGGTCGAGGAGGCGATCGCCCGCCAGGTGCTCCACGGCGGCGATCTCGCCACGAACGTGCTGGAGCTGGGCGCGGTGCGCGAGCGCGAGCTCACGGCGCTGCTCGCGGAGAGCCTCGGGCTGCCGCCCGCCGTGGGTCGGCTGCGGCCCGCGTCGCTCGAGGTGCTCCGGGTCATCCCGGCCGAGCTCGCGGTCCGACACAGCGTGTTCCCGCTCGACCTGCGGACCGCCGTCGAGGCCCGGGCGATGGGGACCTCCGAGGCCGAAGGGGTGTTGGTCATCGCCACGGCCGAGCCGCTCACGAGCGCCGTCGCCGAGGAGCTCAGCTTCGCGCTGGGGGTCAGCCTGCGGCAGCTCGCGGCGCCGCTCGTACGCATCCGCCAGGCGCTCGCGGAGCACTACGGCGTCGCGCTCGACCGGCGCATGACGCGGCTCGTGAAGCAGCTCGAGGCGCGCGCCGAGCCGGGTCCGGCCGAGCAGGTCGGGCCCGGCCCCGCGGCGACCGCAGAGGTCCCGGCCGAGGCGCCCGCGCCTCCGCCGCCGGCCTCGCCCGGCCCGGTCGGGGCGGTGGCGCCCGCTGTCGACGACGGCGACGAGGCGGCGCTCGCGCGGCCGGGGCCGGCGCCCGGGCGGTCCAGCATCGAGGACGCTCCGACGGTGGAGGCGCAGCGGTCGATCTTCGACGAGGACACGGTGCTCGCGGACGACCCGCTGAACGAGGCCGTGGCCATCGAGGCGGTGCCCACCCCGAGGAAGCCGCCGCTGCACGAGCTGGACGACGAGCCGACCGTCGTCGCCGAGTACCCGATCGAGCTGCCGCCGCTGACCCCGAAGCCGCGGAGGTCGCCGTCCTCGCCCGAGGTGCGCGCGCCCCAGGTCGACGCGCTCGCGCCTCGGCGCGATCAGGAGCCCGGCGCTCCGGGCGGGGAGGAGAGCGCTCCGGCGGGCCCGAACGACGAGATCACGCTCCCCGGCAACGTGGCCGCGCGAATCGAGACGTCTGCGGCCGAGCTGGCGGAGCAGGCGCCGTCCGGCGCGCGTCCGCCGACGGGCCATCACCTGCTGACAGGCTGGCTCAGGCGCGCCTCGGACGTGTACCGCGCTCCGCGAGCAACGTGGCCGCAGGCCGGCGCTTCCTCCCTGCGCCTGACCGATGCACCCGCACAGACCGATGCGCCGCGCCTGATCGATGCACCCGGACTGGCCGATGGGCCGCGCCCGGCCGATGCGCCGCACCTGACCGATGCACCCGGGCCGGCCGAGCCCGCGCCGGAGCGGCGCGGGGGAGCGTCGAGCCCGCCGGTGGCGCGGGCCACGGTGCGCCCGGCGGGCCGGTCCGCGCCGCCCGCGCAGCGCCGCAAGGGCCCGTTCACGCTGGCCATGGCCGAGCAGGAGCTCGCCGCGGTCGATTCGAGCGAGGCCGTGCTCGCGGTCCTCTTCGCCTTCGCGCAGCAGTACTTCGAGTACACGGTCCTGTTCACCGTGCACGGCGAGCGCGCCGAAGGCCGCAACGCCGCGGGGCCAGGCGCCGAGCGCGAGCGCGTCATGACGCTCGTGGTGCCGTTCGATCGTCCGAACGCGCTCGCCCGGGCGCGAACGCTCCGAGCGCCGCTCGTCACCGCCCTCACCGGCAGCGCTCCCGACGCCGACCTCCAGCGCGAGCTCGGCAGGGCGCTTCACTCCGCCGTGGCGGTCGTCCCGGTCGTCGTGCGCGGCCGCGTCGTCGCGCTCCTCTATGGCGACGACGGCGCCACCTCGGTCGAGCTCTCCAGCCTCGGCGACCTCGTCGCCCTCGCCGGGGTCGCGGCGGCGGCGCTGGAGCGGCTCATCCTGCGGAAGAAGCTGAACCGGGGCGGCGGCGCGCGGCAAAGCGACCGCCCGGCACAGCACGAGGCCGCGGGGCCAGCGCACGAGGCCGTGGGGTCGGCGCACGACGCCGTCGGGGCGCTGGAGGGGCACGCGAACGAGGGCCCGCTCTCCCTGCGGACCCGCGCTGCTCTCCTGGAGCTGAGCCAGAGCGTCCGCGCGGAGGCGCACGGCGCACCGGTCGACGCGGGCTCTGCGCCGCCCGCGCCGCCCGCGATGCGCGCAGAGCCCGGCGCGAGGGGGCCACGGCGCGTCGACGGCGCGGCCGCTGAGCCGCAGGCGGCGCGACCGCAGGGCGGGTGGTCGACGGAGGATGGCGGCTCGGGGATCGACGCCGTCGCCCGGGCCTTCGGGCTCCGCGGCACCGGCGTGGAGGCCGACGCGACGCAGCCGGACCAGGACGCCTCGCCGGCGGTGGCGTTCGACTCGACCGTACCACCGGCGCCCATGCCGCAGCTCGCCGTCGATCCGCCGTCCCCGCCGGGCCTAGCGGACGGCGTGGACGGCGTGCTGGGCACGGCGGTCACGGCGCCGATGATGGCCGCGGTCACGGCGCCGATCCTGCCGGCGATCACGGCGCCGTCCCCGTCGGCGGTCATCGACGAGATCCCTGATCTCGAGATCCCCGCAGCGCCGGCCCCCTCTCCCCCGGAGGACCATGATCTCGGCGAGCCCGAAGACGCGCGGACGAAGCGGTACTCGCGACCCCCGTGGATGCTCGACAGCAGCATCATGCCGGGCGCCGACGAGCCTCGGGAGCTCGAGGCGGCGCCCGTCGTGGGGCGCCCTCCGTGGCGCCGCCGCACACCCGTTGCTGTCGAGACCGCGACCGCGTATGCGCGGCCGCCCTCCGAGCGACGCGCCGCGGTCTCGCCGTCCCCGGCCGGCGCCGGGGATCTGCGCGCCGAGTACACCGCGCTCCTGCAGCATGTCCTCGCCGGCGGCGAGCAGGGCGAGAGGGCGTTCGCCGAGCTCGTGCGCAGCGGCGAGACGGCAATCTCGCTCATCGCGGCGCGCTTCCCCGGTCCGCTCCGGGTCGATCGCCAGCGCCTCCGCGATCAGCTCGCTGGCCCGGACGGAGCCGCCGGCGCGGTCGCTGCGCCTCCCGCCTCGCAGTGCGGGCCGCTGCTCGAGCTCATCGTGGCGATCCGGCGCCCAGCGCTCCCCTTCATGACCGTGCGGAGCGCCTCACCCGACCCCGAGGTGCGCTTCTGGGCGACGCACGTGCTGGGCGAGCTCCCGTACCCGGAAGCCGCCAACGCGCTGCTCCCGCGGCTCTTCGATGACAGCATCCCCGTGCGGCGGATCGCGGTCCGGTCGGCCGCCCTGCTGATCGCGGCGCCGCCGGCGGGCGGCCCGATCTTGCAGGGGCTCGATCACATCGCGCGCGACCGGGAGGAGTCGTCGGCGCGGCGGCTGATGGCCATCGAGACCATGACCGACATCCGCTCGGGCGCGGCGGTGCCGGCGCTCATCAGCGCGCTCACCGACCCGCACGAGGCGATCGTCGAGGCGGCAGCCCGGGCGCTCGTCGTGATCACGCGGGACGATCACGGCCGCGACGCGCGCCGGTGGGCGTCGTGGTGGGCGAGGAACGGCGAGCGCCACCGCATCGAGTGGATCATCGACGCGCTCACGCACGAGAGGCCCGCCCTCCGCCGCGCGGCCATCGACGAGCTGAAGGGCATCACCCGGGAGTACTTCGGTTACTACGAGGACCTCCCGCGGCAGGAGCGGGAGGCCGCCCAGGAGCGCTACCGCGCGTGGTGGATCTCCGAAGGCCGCTCGCGGTTCCGCACTACGAGCTAGCTCCGCGCCGCCCAGGCTCGTCACCGCGCACATCGCGGCCGCGTCGGGCAGGGGAGGGGGGCGGCTCCTCCGGCGAACGGGAGCCGCCCTGGGCTGGACGGTGGCAGGCGGGAGATCAGACCGCGTCGCGGCTGATCACTGGGGAGCGGGGGCGGGGGCGGGGGCGGGAGCCTTCGGCGCGGCGGGCGCCGGCCTCCTGACGGGCACGGCCCTCACGGCAGCCGGCGCGGTCTCACCGGCCTCCTTCATGGCCTTGTCGATGATCTTCTTGAACTTCGAGAACGGCTGCGCGCCGCTGATGAAGTAGCCGTTGACGACGAAGGCCGGCGTGCCGCTGATGCCCGCCTTCTCCGCGACGGCGTTGTCGGAGTCCACGAACGCCTTGTGGGTGTTCGCGTCGAGCGCCTTCTTGAACCTCGCCATGTCGAGGCCCTGCTCCTCGGCGTACTTCTCGAGCGAGGCGCGCGAGAACGCGTCCGGCTGCCCCTGGCTCTTGAAGAGCTTCTCGTGGTACGCCCAGAACCCGGCGTTGCCCTTCTGCGCGAACGCCTCCTGCGCGGCCTCGGACGCGAGCGGCGCGTTCTTGTGCATCGGCAGCGGCCGGTGGCGCCACACGATCTTCAGCTTGTCGCCGTAGGTCTTCGAGATCTGATCGACGGTGTCCTCGACGCGCTTGCAGAACGGGCACTCGAAGTCCGAGAAGACCTGCATGACGACCTTGGCCCTCTCGCCGCCCTTCCACGGGCTGTTCGGCGCCGGGGCGGGGACCTCCTTGCGCTCGGGCGGCGGCGGCTCCTTGCCGTCCTTGATGATCTCCGCGTAGAGGTTCTTCGCGGCGACGCCCTTGGCGAGCATCCCCTCGGCCTTCTTGATCTCCTCGTCGATGATCGTCTTGAACTTGTCGATCGGCTGCGCGCCGACGAGCCGGCGGCCGTTGATGAAGAAGTGCGGGGTCCCGGACGCCTGCAGGTCGTCGGCGAGCTCCTGATCGGCGGCGATGGAGGCGCCGAACTTCTTGGTGGCGATCGCGGCCTTCACCTTCTCGACGTTGAGCCCGAGCTCCTTGGCGTAGCCGAGCAGATCGTCGTCGCTGAGCTTCGTGTGGTTCTTCCAGAGCAGATCGTACGCGTCCCAGAAGCCCTTCTCGCCCTTCTGCGCGCGGGCCTCCAGGGCGAGCTCGGCCGCGGGCTCGGCGCGCGGGTGGAACGGGAGCGGGTTGTTCTTCCAGACGAACCGGACCTTGTCCCCGTAGGTCTTGAGGAGCTCGTCGATGGTCGGGACGACCTTGCTGCAGAAGGGGCACTGGAAGTCGGACCACTCGACGATGGTGACCAGCGCGGTCTCCGGGCCCTTCACGGGCGAGTCGCCGACGGGCACCTTCCAGACCGTCTTGTCGTCCTCCTGCGGGCGCTGGCGGTCCCTCGAGGGCGGCGCCTTCGCCTTGTTCTCCGCGGCGAGCTTCGCGTACACCTTGTCGGGCTTGGTCCCCGCGGCGATCGCGGCCTGCGCGGCCTTGAGCTGCTCGTCGATGATGGCGGTGAACTTGTTGATCGGCTGGGCGCCGCTCAGGAACACGCCGTTGATGAACGAGGCGGGCGTGCCGGTGACGCCCGACGACTTGCCGACCGCCATGTCGGCGTCGATCTTGGCCATGTACTCCTGCCGGTCGAACGCCGCCTTGAACTTCGCCTTGTCGACGCCGGCCTCGACGGCCCACTTCTCGAAGTTGTCGGGCGTGAGGGCCTTCTGGTTCTGGAAGGCGCGCTCATGGAACTTCCAGAACGCCTGCGAGCCGCCGAGGCGGAACACGGTCTCGGCCGCGAGCGCCGCCGGGCGCGCGTTCTTGTGGAACGGAAGCGGGTTGTTCTTCCAGATGATCCGCAGCTTCTCGGGGCCGTACTTCTCCTTGAGCTGGCTGATCGTGGTCTCGACCCGGGTGCAGAACGGACACTCGAAGTCGCTGAAGACGACCATCGTCACCGGCGCCGTGCGCGAGCCCCACATCGGGTCCTTCGACGACACCGGGACGGCCGCGTCCTCGTCGCTCCACGGCTGCCCGTCCTCGTAGGCCGCGGAGATCTCGTGCCCGCGCGAGCCGGCGCTCCGATCGATGCTCCACATCAGCCCCATCCCTGCGATGAAGCAGAGAAGGAAGCCGACGATGGCTGTTCCCTTGTTCATGATGGTTTCCTCTCTCAACGGTGGGGGAGCTCCGCCAGGCGAGGCTCCTCCTTACAACGCGGGCGCTCCACGACAGGCAGCCCCCGCGACAAGACGGTCAATCTCGAGCTCCCGGGGCGGCGAGCCACCCCGGGCCGACGGGGCCGCGGCGCGCTGCGCGCGCGGAGCAGCCCCCGATGGCGCACCTGGCCCGATCTGGACCTGCCCGGCGAGCGTCCACACCCGACCTCCGTCGCGGCGCCCGCGCCGCCCTCGAGCGGGCGCGGCTCCGTTGCGTGGTCAGGGACGAACGCTCAGCCGGCTCCGGTCAGCTCGCCAGGGCGCCGGACCTCGCGGCGAGCCGGTCGCGCGCACCCCCCCGCAGTCCCCCCGGGGACCCCACGGGCGCGTTCGACGCAGGCCGCCGGCGAGCTCACCTCATCGAGGCGGATGGTAGACGCCCTGCTCGACGCCGGAACGCGGCCCTCCGGTGGGCGGCACGGACGTGAAGGTGGCGACGGGTTGACCCGGAGCGGGGAGGACGAAATCGGGCACGAGCACCGCGTGCGGCGGGGCGCTGGCGAGCTCGCTCGCGGGCGCAGGATGCCGCGAGCTCGGCCCGACCTTCGGCCATGGATCGCCGCCGTCACACCCGGGGGCCGCGTCGATCCGCGCGTCGGTGATCGGGAGGATGCGGGGCGGCGCGACCGCGGAAGCGCCGCGGGGATCGCAGATGGGCGCGTCCCTCGTCTCGCCCGTCGCGTCGTCGACGCTGGTCAGCACGGTGCACGACGGCTCGTCCGGCGGCGCCACGATCGTCATTCGATCGTCCTCACAGACCGGCACGATCGCGGCGCGCGCACGCAGCGGAACGACCAGCGCCAACGCGAGCGTCAGCAAGGTCAAGATGCGCTGGACAGCGTGCCGCGACATTCCTGCGAAGGGTCTAGCCGAGGCCCGCTGCGAGAGCAACGGTCCCGGTCGGCCGGGGATCGATGCGGCCCAGGCTTTCCTGGACGGATGAAAGCGCCGTTCCGGGCGCTGCGCCCACGGCGCTCGACTTGTCGACAGGGTGGGGATAACCCTGTGGATAACCTGGAGAGCCCCTGTGCCGAACCGGCAACCCTGGTCGGTCCCGCCGCGTGAGATCCGCGGTTTCCGCGGGGCGGCGGGGCGAGCCACCCGAAGTTGGCCCACCTTGTCCTACATCCGGTAGGTTCGCTGCATGGCGAACTCCTCCGCGACCGTGCCTCGTCCGGTCCTTCCGCCCACGCACGGGCCCACCAAGAGCGGCTTCGCCGCGGACGATGTTCCCCGGCCGCTCGGCCGGTACGTGCTCCTGCGGCGCATCGCCCGGGGCGGGATGGGCGAGGTGTTCCTCGCCTCCACCACCGGCCTGGAAGGGGCGGAGCGCCCCGTGGTCGTGAAGATCATCCGTCGCGAGCACGCGTCCGATCCGAGCTATATCGCGCGCTTCCTGGACGAGGCGCGCGTGCAGGCGCAGCTCCAGCACTCCGGCGTCGCGCAGGTCATCGAGGCGGACGTCGACCCGGCGACCGGCGAGCCGTACGCGGTGGTCGAGCACGTCGAGGGCCGGAGCCTCGGTGAGGTCCGCGCGCGCGCGGTCCAGCTCGGGCACCGCTTCGACTGGGCGGAGTCGGTCGCGATCGCGACGATGATCGCCGAGGCGCTCGCGCACGTGCACGAGCGCAAGGACCCGTCGGGGGTCGCGCTCGGCATCGTGCACCGCGATCTCTCGCCCCAGAACGTGATGCTCGGGTTCTCCGGCGACGTGAAGATCATCGACTTCGGCACCGCCCGCGGGCAGAACCGCCGCTGCCACACGGTCGCGGGCGTCGTCTTCGCGAAGCCGGGCTATGTCGCGCCGGAGGTCGCCAACGGCGACCCCGGGGACGCGCGCGTCGACCTCTACGCGCTCGGGATCATCCTCTGGGAGCTGTGCGCGGGGCGGCGCTTCCTCCAGGGCGACGCGCAGGCGCACATGGCCGCGGTCGCGCGCGACCAGAACAACCCGCCGCCCATCGCCCTCGGCCTCGGGGCTCCGCCGGAGCTCGACGCGGCGATCGCGCGGCTCACCGCGTTCGACAGGGAGGCGCGGTACCCGTCGAGCCGCGCCGCGGCGCGCGATCTCGCCGCGCTGCTCGGGGCGTCGACCGCCCTGCCGGGCGGCGAGCGCGGCGTGCGCGCGCGGGCCGCGCACCTGATGCAGCGGCTCTTCCCGGGCGAGCCGGGGCGCACGCGCCGCGAGTTCGCGGCGCTCGTCGCCGGCGCCAAGGCGCACCGCGCCGCGGCCGTGACGCCCGTGAGCCCCCGCGCCGAGGCCATGGCCTCGGCCGAGCGCGGCGATCAGGGCATGCTGCCGGGCACGCGGTACCTCCTGCTGCGCGAGATCGGGACCGGCGCGAGCAGCACCGTCTACGAGGCGGAGCACGTCGATCTGGGGCGCCGCGTGGCGCTCAAGGTCGTCTCCGCGGAGCACTCCGCGTCCGACGTGGTCGCGAGCCGCTTTCGCCGCGAGGCGCGCGTCCTCTCGCGGCTCTCGCACGAGCACCTCGTGAAGGTCCACGATTTCGGCATCGCCGCGGACGGCCGCCTGTTCTGCGGCATGGACTTGCTCGAGGGCGAGACGCTCGACGCCGTGCTCGCCCGCGGGCCCGCCGTCGACTGGCGGGACGCGCTGGCGATGGCCCTCAAGGTGCTCAGCGCGCTCGAGCTCGCGCACGCGGAGGGGCTCGTGCACCGGGACGTCAAGCCCGAGAACCTGTTCCTGACGCGCCCGAGCGGCGCCGAGGGCCCGCCGTCGCTCGCGGGCTCGGGCCTGAAGCTGCTCGATTTCGGGCTCGCGAAGTGCCTCGCCGACGACCGCGGCGAGGCCTCGCTCTCCGCGGACGCCACCGGCGCGGGGGGAGGGCCGGCACGCGCGGCGATCGCGATCGTGGGGACGCCGGAGTACATGGCCCCCGAGCAGGCCGCGTCCGGGCGCATCGACGGCCGCGCGGACCTCTACGCGCTCGGCTGCGTCCTCTACGAGATGCTCACGGGGCGCCTCCCGTTCGTGGAGCCGAGCCTCGTCGCGCTGCTCGACGCGAAGATCAAGGGCAGCCCCGAGCGCCTGCGCGAGCGCGCGCCGGCCCGGCAGATCCCGCCGTTCGTCGACGAGCTCGTGATGCGCGCGCTGGCCCGGCACCCGAGCGTCCGCTTCCAGAGCGCGGCCGAGATGCGCGACGCCATCGTGCGCGCGCTGGGCACGCCCGCCCGCGCCCGCGCCCGCCGCCGGGCGCTCGGGTTCGCGGCGGTGGCCACGGCGATGACGCTGGCGGGCGTGCTGCTCGTGGGCAAGGGGCGCGAGCTCGCGGCCGGCGTCCCCGTGGCCGCTCGGCTGCTCGACGCCGCGGGCGAGGCGGCGGACGGCTCCGCCGAGGCGACGCAGTCCGCTGCCCCCGGCGCCGGGGCGGCGAGCGAGGCGCCGGCGATCGCAGAATCACCGGCGGCCGCGGAGGCGAAGGCAGCCGCGGAGACGCCGGCGGCCGCGGAGACGCCGGCGGCCGCGGAGACGCCGGCGACCGCTGCCGAGCAGGCGAGTGCGCTCGCCGCAGCCGCCGAGCCGGCGCGAGCGGCCGGTCCGGCGGGGCAGGGGACCGTGGCGCCGCTTGCCCTGGCCGCCACGCCCGCCGCCGAGCCAGGGGCGGCCGCGCCGACCGGCGCCGCGCCGCCCAGAGCGGTCGCTCCGGCGGCGCGGACCGCGCAGGCGAGCGCGACGCGGAGCGACGGGGCGAAGCCGCCCGCGCGCGGCAACGCGGCCCGGCGCGCGAACGCGGTGGTCTCGGCGTCGCGCGGGGCCACCCCGAAGGCCCGCAAGGCCGCGGTGTCTGGCACGGACCGCTCCTCGCGCGAGGTGGCGAAGCGCGACGCGAAGGCCCGCGAGCGATCGTCCTCGGCCGCGACGCGCAAGCCGACCGAACCCGCGTCGACACCGGCCCGTGTCGCGCCTGACACCAGCGAGGAGGAGCGGAACGAAGACGCGCGGCGGCGCCGTCACAAGCGGCGCTCCCGGCTCGCCAAGGCCGAGTGAGCCGACGCCCCCGCGGCGCATTTCTCTCGCACGCCCGCTGCGGCGTTGTATACCGCGCAGCCTGCGATGGCTCAGATCGCCCTGCCCGCGCCAGGCTCGAACACCGTCACATCGGGCCCCCCGCATCGCGCCATCTTGCGGCTCGCGCTGCCGACCGTCGCGGCGATGCTCACCCAGAGCATCGTCAACGAGATCGACATCGTCTTCTTCGCGCACCTGCCGTGCCCGGAGTCCTCGAACGCGCACGCGGCGCTCCTGCCGTCGCTGATCGTCCTCTGGCTGTTCGGCGGCTCGCTCAGCGCGATCTCGGTCGGCACGCAGGCGTTCACCGCACGCCGCTTCGCCGAGCAGCGGTCGGAGGACGCGGGCGCGGTCCTCGCGAACGCCCTGTTCTTCGCCCTCGTCGCCGGCGTCGTGTTCTCCGCGTTCGGGTACCTGACGATGCCGTACCTCCTGTCGGTCATCATCAAGGTGCCGGACGCGAGGCAGGCGGCGCTCGACTACCTCGGCTGGCGCCTGCTCGGCGTGACGTCGATGGCGGCGACGTTCGCGCTGAAGGCGTTCTTCGACGGGATCGGCAAGACGCACATCCACCTCGTCTCGGCGCTCGCGATGAACGCGCTGAACATCGTGCTCTGCGTCCTGCTCATCTTCGGCAACGCCACGCTCGGCATCCCGAAGTACGGCATCGCGGGCGCGGGCATGGCGGGCTTCATCTCGACCTACGTCGGCCTCGCGATCATGCTGGCGTACGCGCTGCTGCCGGAGTACCGGCGCCGCTACCGCCCGTTCGCCCTGAGCAAGCTCTCGGCGCCGCTCACCTGGTCGATCCTCAAGCTCTCGATCCCGAGCGCCGTCGCGACCGTGGCGATCATGACGGGCTTCGGCCTGTTCTATGCGATCGCCAGCAAGCTCGATCAGGTCGCGCCGGCGGGCGTCGTCTCGCCGCTCTGCCCGGGCGGCCGTGCGGAGCCGGTGTACGGCGCGGCGACGACGGTGATCGTCGGGATCCTGAAGCTCACGTTCACCGCCTGCCTGGCGTTCGGCACGTCGACGGCGACCCTGGTGGCGCAGTCGCTCGGCGAGAAGGACGGCGACAAGGCCGCGCGGTTCGGCTGGACGAGCGTCCGGCTCGGCCTCGTGATCTTCGGCGTCATCGGCGTGCTCGAGGCGATCTTCGCCCCGCAGATCCTCGCGTTCGCCAGCAGCAGCGAGCTCGTCCAGGCCGCGGCGCTGCGGCCGCTCCAGGTGATGGGCATCTGCACGCCGCTCGTGGCGGTCGGCATGATCCTGACGCAGGCGCTCTTCGGCGCGGGCAACACGCTGTTCGTGATGGTGGTGGAGCTCATCCTGCACTTCACCTGCCTCGTCCCGCTGGCGTGGCTGCTCGGCATCACGCTCGGCTTCGGCCTGATGGGCATCTGGAGCGCGGGCGTCGTGTACGTGGTCCTCCTCGCCGCGACCATGGCGTGGAAGTTCTACTCGGGGGACTGGAAGAAGATCCGGCTCGACGCCCCGGGCAAGTCCGCCGACGCTGTCCACGGCGAAGGCCGCGAGGACCGGCCCGCGGAGGGGCTCTGACGGCCCGGAGGTGAGCACCCGAGGTGCCCCACCACCGGCGGCTCAGCGGGGGAACGCGGCGGCGTTCCCGCCGTCGACGGTCAGGACGCAGCCCGTCGTGGCCTCGGCGGTCGCGAGATAGAGGAAGGCCTGCGCCACGTCGGCCGCGGTGGTCTCGCGCCGGAGCAGGTTGTCCCGGAAGTAGTCGTCGATCGAGACGTTGCGGGCGCGGGCGCGCGCCTCGAGCAGGCCGGCGCCGAACAGCGCGGTGCGGATCCGGTCGGCGTTGACGGCGTTCGCGCGGATCCCGTGCGGGCCGAGGTCGACGGCGTACTGGCGCGTGAGCGCGACGAGCGCCGCCTTCGCGACGGCGTACGGGCCGAAGTCGGGCCCCTGGTTGAACGCGCTCTTCGACGCGTTGAACAGGATGGCGCCCCCCGAGTCCTGGGCGAGCAGCACCCGCGCGGCGGCGCGGGCGACGTTCTGGTGGCCGAGCAGGTTCAGCTCGAGCGACGCGCACAGCGCCTCGTGCCCCTCCGGCGTGTGGATGGCCCCGGAGAACGCGCGGCCGGCGTTCGAGACGACCACGTCGACGCCGCCGAAATGCGCCGCGGCCTGCGAGAACGCCCGGCTCACGCTCGCCTCGCTCCGCACGTCGCAGGCGATCTTGAGCCAGCGGCCGCGGTGGCGCCCGTCGAGCGCGGCGGCGGCCTTCTCGAGCGGCTCCTCGTCGCGATCGACCAGCACCACGTGCGCCCCCGCGGCGAGGAACGCCGCCGCGGTCGCGAGGCCGATGCCGGACGCGGCGCCCGTGACGAGCGCGATCCGGCGATCGAGCGGGCCCCTCTGGCCCGCCCCGAGCTTGAGCTTCGCCTGCTCCAGGCTCCAGTACTCCATGTCGAAGAGGTCGAGCTCGGAGACCGGCTGGTAGCCCCCGAGCGCCTCGGCCGCCTCGATCACGGAGGCGGTGTGATGGTAGATGTCGGCGACGATCTCGGCCTCGGCGCGCGAGCCGCCGACGCACAGCGCGCCCACCCCCGGGAACAGCAGCACGCGCGGGAACGGATCGAGCTCGTCGCGGACCACGCCGCGCGCCGCGCACGAGCGGCGGAAGTACTCGTGGTACTCGGCCACGTACCGGGCGATGGCCTGCTCCACGGTCGCGCGGAACCGCGCCGTGTCCGAGGCGTCGTAGGCGTCGACGACGAGCGGCCGCGCCTTGGTGCGGATGACGTGATCGGGCGTGGCGCAGCCGATCTGCGAGATCCGGGCGAGATCGTCGCGATCGCAGAAGGCGACCAGCTGGAGGCTCGTGCGCAGCGTCGCGACCCACGGGCGGCCCGAGGCGCGGGCGAGCGCGCCCCGGACGACCGGGCCGATGGCGGCCCGGATCTCCGGGTCCGGCGCCGCGACCGTGGGGTGCGGGGCGATCTCGCTCCGCTCCGCGATGTACTGCTCGGCGCGCGTCACGGCGTCGATCATCCGCGTGTAGCTCTCCTCGGCGGTGTCCCCCCACGTGAAGACGCCGTGCTTGTCGAGGATCATCAAGGACGGGAGCGCGCCGCGCTCGAGGCGCGCGCGGACGAACTCGGCGACGCGGCGCGCGAGGGTGAAGCCCGGCATCACGTACGGCACGAACAGCGCCTCGTCCCCGTAGATCGCCTGGACCGCCTCCGCCGAGCCGCGCTGATCGACGACGGAGAGCACGGCGTCGGCGTGCGTGTGATCCACGAACTTCGCGGGGATGATCGCGTGCAGGAGCGCCTCGACCGACGGCGTGGGGCTCGCCGGATCCAGCATCTGGCCGCGCAGGAGCGCGACCATCTGCTCGTCGGTCATCTCCGCGAGCTCGCACGCCCGCTGGAGCGGCGCGAGGCGGCACGCCGGGAAGCCGCGCGGCTCGATCGTCGCCAGATCCCAGCCGCTGCCCTTGATGAAGAGCACGTCGACCCGCTCGCCGAGCAGGTCGACGGCCGCGCTCTTGACGCTCGTGTTGCCCCCGCCGTGGAGGACGAGCGACGGATCGGCGCCGAGCAAGCGGGAGGTGTAGACGCGGAGGGCGAGATCCTCGCCGTGGGTTGCGGCGTAGGTCTCCAGGTAACGCTGCGCTTCGTCCTTGCGGTGGCGAGAATCCATCGACTCGCCGCCTACCCCAGCGGCGGAGGCGCCGGAAGCCCCGCGCTCGCCGCTCGTCTCAGTAGCGGTAGTTCTCCGCCTTGAAGGGGCCGTCGACCGGGACGCCCAGGTACTTCGCCTGGTCCTGCGTGAGCTGCGTCAGCTCGACCCCGAGCTTCGGCAGGTGCAGCGCGGCGACCTTCTCGTCGAGCTTCTTCGGCAGCAGATGGACGCCCACCGGGTACTTCTCGGTCCACAGGGCGATCTGCGCGAGGACCTGGTTGGAGAACGAGGTCGACATCACGAACGACGGGTGGCCGGTCGCGCAGCCCAGGTTCACGAGGCGCCCGCGCGCGAGGACGATCAGCCGCTTGCCGTCGGGGAAGATGAAGTGATCGACCTGCGGCTTGATGTTCTCCTCCTTGATCTCGGGGTTCTTCTCGAGCCACGAGATCTGGATCTCGGAGTCGAAGTGCCCGATGTTGCAGAGGATGGCCTCGTCCTTCATCGCGATCATGTGCTCGGCGCGGACGACGTCGCTGCAGCCGGTCGCCGTGACGAAGATGTCGCCGATCGGGGCGACGGTCTCGAGGCGCTTGACCTCGTAGCCCTCCATCGCCGCCTGCAGGGCGCAGATCGGGTCGATCTCGGTGATGATCACGCGCGCCCCGAGGCCGCGCAGCGACTGCGCGCACCCCTTGCCGACGTCGCCGTAGCCGCACACCACGGCGACCTTGCCGGCGAACATGACGTCCGTGGCGCGCTTGATCCCGTCGCCCAGCGACTCGCGGCAACCGTAGAGGTTGTCGAACTTGCTCTTCGTCACCGAGTCGTTGACGTTGATCGCGGGCACCTTCAGCTTGCCGGCGCGGTGCATCTCGTAGAGCCGGTGCACGCCCGTCGTCGTCTCCTCCGAGAGCCCGCGGATCGGGTCGCTGCCGGTGAAGAGCTCCGGGTGCTTCTCGTGCGCGACGACCGTGAGATCCCCGCCGTCGTCGAGGATCATGTTGGGCCCCTTGCCCCCCTTGAAGGCGTAGAGCTGCTGCTCGATGCACCAGTCGTACTCCTCGAGGGTCTCGCCCTTCCAGGCGAACACGGGGACGCCGGCCGCCGCGATCGCCGCCGCGGCGTGGTCCTGCGTCGAGTAGATGTTGCAGCTCGTCCAGGTGACCTCCGCGCCGAGGGCCACGAGCGTCTCGATCAGCACCGCGGTCTGGATCGTCATGTGGAGGCAGCCGGCGATGCGCGCGCCCTTGAGCGGCTGCGCGGAGCCGTACTCGGCCCGGAGCGCCATGAGCCCGGGCATCTCCTTCTCGGCGATGCGGATCTCCTTGCGTCCCCAGTCCGCGAGCGTGATGTCGGCGACCTTGTAAGAGAGCTTGTTCGCGTTCATGGTGTCCCTCTGCCTTCTCCGTTGAATGCGCCTGTGCGCGCGCTGCGCCAGCCGACGAGCAGCTGCCAGACCAGGTGTCGATCCGGACCTTCGCCCTGCCAGGCGGACGGCAGCCGCCGGATCTCGACGCCGGACAGCCTCGCCTCCTCGGCGAGCCGCCGGAGCTCGGCCGGCGTGAAGCCGAGCCAGACGTCCGCCTCCTGCTCCCGCAGGGTCTGATCGTGGTGCGCCTCGTAGTCGAGCACGCACACGGCGCCGCCGCGGGCACGCTGGGCGTCGTCGCCCGGGCCGGGCGAGGCCGGGCGCGCGAGCTCGACCAGCGCGCGCATCGCCCTCGCCGGCTGCGGCGCGTGGTGCAGCACGCGGGCCGCGAAGACCACGTCCGCGCCGCCCGAGGGCGCCTGGTCCGCATCGGGCCGAGCGTCGCCGAGCGCGCGGGCCACGGCCACGCGCACCTCGGGCCCGTCGAGCTCGCCGCACACGAGCTCGACGTTCTCCAGGCTGCGCCGCCGCATCCGCTCCGCCGCGAGCTGCAGCTGGGCCCCCGCGCGATCGAGCGCGACGACGCGGTCGAAGACGGGCGACAGCACCTCGAGCAGCGCCCCGTCGCCCGTGCCCGCGTCGATCGCGAGGCGCCGGTGGGGCAAGAGCGGCGCGAGCGCGGCGAGGTAGGCCGCGAGCTCCGACGGCGGCCCTGGGCGCAGCGGGCGCCCGCCGCGCGCGAAGAACTCCCGGGTCTCGGCGTCGCGCGCAGCGAGCACCTCCTCGATGCGCGCGAGCGTCCCGTCCGCCGCGCAAGCGCGCTGGCCCGCGCGCACCGCGTCGTCGATCACCGGATCGGTCGTGGCGCGCGGATCGAGGCGGAGCAGCGTCCACGTGCCCTGCCGCCGGGCGAGCAGGATGCCCGCCTCGCGGAGGGCGGCCGCGTGGCGCGAGATCTTCGGCTGGCCCTCGCGGAGGAGCTCGGCCAGCTCGCCGACGGCGAGCTCCTCCGCCGCCGCCAGCCCGAGGAGCCGCACCCGCACGGGATCGGCGAGGAGCCGGTACAGCTCGCACCGCGCGATCGCCTCCGCAGGCTGGGCCGAGCTGTCCGCCATCGCGACCACGGACCCCATTTATGCGTCCATGCGAATGAATGCAAATAATAAGTTGTGGCTCCTGGCACGCTTCTGCTCCCCGAAGCAGCGCCAGCCACGCCGCAGGCCGCGCCCTTCGCCGTGCGCAGGCAGGGGCGGCCGCCTCGCCGGCGGGCGCCACCTGGCCTGCCGCGCGCTCAGATCGCGTGGGTCGCGCCCTGTCCGCCGGGCGCACCTCGGGCGCATCGCCCCCACCCCCGCGACAACGGTTTGCGTCCCGGGCGGCCAGCCGTCTGCGGCTCGCGGCGGATCAGCCGAAGGAGCGGACGACCTTCTCGAGCTTCGCTTCCTCGGAGGAGCGGAGCAGGCCGACGGCGACGACGGTGAGGCGCTCCGGCCGGAACAGGGCGCGCGCGGCATCGCGCACGTCGTCGACGGTGACGCGGGCGAGCTCCGCGTGCCGCGCCTCCGGGGTCCGCGTGATGTCGGCGAGGGCGGCGAGCCCGTAGAAGCCCGCGGTCGCCTCGGCGTCGTCGAGCATCGCCTCGACGGACCAGAGGTGGCGGTCCCGCGCCTTGGCGAGCTCGTCCTCGCGCGGGCCGGTCTCGGCGAGCTCGCGGAGCAGGGTGAAGATCTCCCGGACCACGACGGTCGCGCGGTCGTGCTGCACGCCCGCGGCGATGTCGACGACGCCGTCGTCCTCGTAGGCCTCGAACATGCCCGACACGTCGTAGCAGAGGCCGAGCCGGTCGCAGATCCGCTCGTACAGCCGCGTCGACATGCCGTCGTCGAGGACGCGCAGGAGCATCTCCACCGCGGGCTCGCGCGCGTCGCGCTCGCTCACGCCCCGGAACGCGACCCGCAGCTCGGTCTGGCTCGACTGGTTCTCGATGAAGCGGAACCTCGGCCTCTTCTGCCCGTTCGGCGGCGGCGCGACGGGCACCTGCTCGCCGCGCGGCATGGCGCCGAAGTGCCGCTCGACGACCCGCGCGCACACGCCGGGATCGATCTGCCCCGCCACGCAGAGCACCGCGTTCGCCGTCGTGTAGTGCCGGGCGTGGTGCGCGCGCAGCGTCGGCTCGTCGAAGCGATCGAGCGCGTCGATGCCCCCGGTGATGGTGAAGCCGAGCGGGTGTCGCTCGTACATCAGGGCGCGGGCGTTGTTGTCCGCGTCGATGTCGCGCCCCTCGTCGTCCAGGTCCTCGAGGATCTCCTCGCGCACGATCCCGCGCTCTACCTCGATCGCGGTGAAGCGGGGCGACGTGGCGACCTCGCCGAGCAGGGCGAGCACCGGATCGAGGTTCGCCGGCGGCACCGAGATGCTCATCACGCCGTGGTCCACGTGGGTCGCGGCGTAGAGCGTCCCGCCGAGGCGCTCGAAGGCGAGCGCCTGCGCGTGCGCCGACGGCAGCGAGGGCGTCCCCCGGAACAGCATGTGCTCGAGGAAGTGCGAGATCCCGTTGTTCTGCTGGGTCTCGAACCGCGAGCCGACCCGCAGGTAGAGCGAGGCGACCGCCCGGTGCACGTGCGGTTGCGGGACGAGGACGAGCTTGAGCCCGTTGGAGAGGACGACGTCCTCCACGTCACGCATCGGAAGCGACGTCATTCCCCCTCGTCGAGCGGCGCACCCGTCTGCCCGTCCTCGCTCTTCCGGATCTCCTTGAGGAGGTTCTGGTCGTACCTCACCTCGCTGCCGATGGTCGACTTGAGCCGGCGGATGTATCCGACGAGCGCGTCGTTCTGCTTCGCCGCCCTCATCGCCGAAGTGTAGAACTCCCGGTCCTTCTCCCATTGCTCCTGGCTCGGGGAGGTCTTCTCCTTGAGCTGGATCACCGCGTAGCCGTTCTCCAGCGCCACGACGTCCTTGGGCAGATCGCCCGGCTTGTCGAGCTGGAAGGCGAGGCGCGCGGGCTCGGTGCTGTCCTTCGCGTCCGCGATGGGGGAGCCCGAGACGTTGAACGGCAGGCTCGTCTCGACGGCGGGGCGGTTCGGGTGGTTCGCGAGCGTGTAGGGCGGTCCGGCCTCGCCGGGCTCCGCCTGGCCCGCGCCCTTCGCGCCGTCGCCCTTGCCCCCGTCCTGCCTCGCGCCCGGCGCGGCGGTCGCCTTTCCCTTCGCGGGCGCGAGCTGGTCCAGGTACGCGCCGAGCGCGTCCTCCAGCGACTTGCCGCCCGCCGCGGCCGCGAGCACCTGCTTCGCCGCCTCCGCCGCGAGCCGCTCCGACTCGTGGGCGACGTAGAGCTCGCGCGCCGTCTCGTGCCGGCCGATCTTCTCGGCCTCGGCGTCCTTGGCGATCTGCTCGAGCTTGACCACATGGAAGCCGCTCTCGGTCTCGATGATGTCCGACACCTCGCCCGGCTTCATCGCGAGCAGCTTGTCCTCGACGGGCTTGGTGAGCCGGCCCTTGGTCACGCACCCGAGGTCGCCGCCGCGCGCCGCGCTCGGATCGTCGCTCGCGCTGCGCGCGACGTCCGCGAAGCGCTCGCCCTTCTTGAGCCGCTCGGCGGCCTTCTCGATGCGCTCCTTCGCGGCGGCCTTGGCCGCATCCGGCCCGTCCTCGGATGCGGGGTCCACCTCGACCAGGATGTCGCGCACCACGCGGCACTCGGGCTGATACTGCGCCTTGCGCCCCTCCCAGGCCTTGTCGAGCTCTTCCTTGTTGGCGTCCGCCCACGCCTGGATCGCCTTGTCCGAGGTGTCGACGACGAGATCGGTATAGAAGCGCCGGTCGAAGCGCACGTACGAGAGCGCCCGGGTGGATTTCTCGCGCGAGAACTGCTCGAACGCCTCGCTCTCGCCGACCCGGACCCGCGCGCGGATGAGGTCGCGCATCCGCGCGGCGAGGAGCTCCTTCTTCTGGTACTCGCGGAAGTCCGTCGGGCTCATCTTCGTGATGTTCCGGACTTGCCGCTCGTACTGCTTGGTGTCGAACTTCTTCGTCTGCCGGTTGCGGACATCGAGGTAGCGGATGAGGTTCTCCGGGAGGTTGAGCGCGTAACCGATCTGGCGGATCTTGTCCGCCGGGAGCGAGACACGCATCCTGCCCGCGACGAGCTCGGCCGTCAGCTCGTCGTCCGAGACGCTGATCCCGAGGCGCTCCGCGTCCTCGTTCAGCAGCCAGCGCTCGTACAGCCCCTCCGCCGTGAGCCGCCGGAGCCCCATCGCCCGCAGGCGATTCTCGTCGACGCTGCGCATGCTGAGCAGGTTCCTCGAGGCGTTGAACTCGATCGAGGAGATGCAGCTGCCGCTGACCTCGACGGCGCACGTGCTCCCGCTCGACTGCACGGGGCCCGTGGCCGGGCGGAACTGGATGATGAAGACGACTGCGATCGCGATGACCACAGCGGCGCCGAAGATTTGGCTCAGTCTGTTCACGAAGGGCTCGCTCCCGGGGCGTGCGCCGCTCGCTCCTCGAGCGGCCTCCCGCCTTGGCCTGGCGCGGCATAGCACGGCCTCGACGGCGTGTCTTTACGGCGGTCGAGAGCGAGGCTAGGGGCTCATGCCATGGCTAGCTCGAAGTCACACCTCCCTGATTGCGGCCTGTACCTGACGACAAAGCCGCTCCCCGGACACGAGGACAAGGTGCCTGCCGGCATCATCGTCTCCTTCCACAACCACTCGGAGAACGGCCTGCCGACGGTCACGACGCCCGATCACAACGTGCACAACCGCTGGCACTTCCACGGCCCTGCCGTGGCGTTCCGTGGCACCACGTGGGCGGACTCGTTGCAGCGGCTCCCCGCCGAGGGGTTCTACACGCTCCGCAAGGAGCTCTCGTTCGACGGCGGCAGCTGGCCCAAGGGGACGCTGGTGCAGCTCGGCTATACGCAGGCGGGCATGCCTATCCTGTTCATCGCGCGGGTGCGGTCGCGGCTGCAGGAGAACGACCTCTTCTTCTCCGACAAGGGCGTTGGCATCAAGCGCGACCAGCTCTCGCTGCTCGAGCCGGTCTCCGTCTTCGAGGAGCCGAGCGACGGCTCCGGTCACAAGCCCGACCACGCCGAGGCGCACTGAGCGATCCGAGCGCTCACGTCCACACTAAAATGTAGTCAAAAGCGAGCGAACGGCTTGGCGGGTACGGCGTGTGCTTGTAATTTTCCTTCGTGATTCGACGAAGAAGCCTCACTCCTCCGTCCCTCCAGGTCCCGGCCGACCTCTTCGCCAACCGTCGCAGGAGCGCCCGCCGTGAGCTCAGCGAGCGTGTCCGCCTGGAGACCGGCGAGCACGCGGTCCCGGGCTGGACGCTCAACGTGAGCGTGGGCGGGCTCCGGGCGGTGGTAGAAAATTCACTCGATCCCGGCACGGAGTTAACGGTGTGGATCGACGGTGGGGCGCCGCGATCAGGCCGGATCGTGTGGGTGCAGGACGAGCCCGACGGCTCGATCGTGGGCGTCTGCTTCCTGGACGACGGGGCCTCGACGCCGTCGTTTCGGAGCGCGTGAGCGCTCACCGGCGTGCCAGCGCGCCGCACCGTCTGTCGGCTTGACGAGACGCCCGCAATTTTGCGATGGATGGTCCTGCTGGCAGCTGGGGGTATCCGGAAACCAGCGGAAGATGCCGACACCCGCGGAGATAAAGAAAGCCCTGCTCCAGGCCGGATTCGAGATTTACCGCACCCGGGTCGACGCCGTGCAGGTCGCCGAGCGGGTGCGGGAGAACCTTCTCATGGATTCGGGGATCGTCGTGAGCGCCGAGCCGCTTCGGGTCGGCTTCGTCGTGCGGGCCCAGCGCAACGACTTTCCAGGCGCAGCGGAGTCGCAGCTCTTCGAGCGGGCGCGCGGGCTGGCCGAGGCCGCGATCGCGCGCGGGTACGCTGAGGGCGGAACCAACATCCGCCACGTCCGCGACCCCGGGGACGAGGAGCGGACGCTCGACACCTGGTGCGAGGTCCAGCTCGAGAAGCCGGTGGCGTCGCTCGAGCTCGCCGTCAGCGAGGTGGGCTTCGCCCTCTCGCTGGAGAAGACCGTCCTGCCGCGGTGAGCGGTCGCCGATGTCGTCTGACCGAGCCGCGAGCCTGCTCGGGCCTTCCGGCCCGCTCGCGCGCGGTCTCGCGGGCTACGAGGACCGCGAGGGCCAGCTCGCGATGGCGCGCGCCGTCGAGCGGGCGCTCACCGAGGACCGCATCCTCCTCTGCGAGGCGGGCACCGGGACGGGCAAGACGCTCGCCTACCTGGTCCCCGCGATCCTGAGCGGGCGCAAGGTCGTCGTCTCGACCGCGACGAAGGCGCTCGAGGACCAGATCTTCACCAAGGATCTGCCGCTCGTGGCCGAGCACCTCCGGCTCGATCCGCGCGCGGCGCTGGTGAAGGGGCTCGGCAACTACCTCTGCCTGCGCCGCTTCAACGAGCTCCGCCACAGCCCCGGCGCGGGCGCCGGGCTCGCGGGGCGCTCGCTGCCGCTCCTCGAGGCGTGGGCGCAGGAGACCGAGATGGGCGACGTCGCGGAGCTCGCCCACCTCGCCGAGGGGGATCCGCTCTGGCGGGAGGTGGCGTCGTCCAGCGAGACGCGGCTCGGCGCCTCGTGCGAGTACTTCGACGGCTGCTTCGTCACGCGGATGAAGCGCGAGAGCGAGTCGGCGCGCCTGCTCATCGTCAACCATCACCTGTTCTTCGCGGACCTCGCGCTGAAGATCGCCGGGGCGCGCCGCGGCTTCGCCGGCGTCGGCGCGCTCCCGCCGTACGACGCGGTCGTCTTCGACGAGGCGCACCAGCTCGAGGACATCGCGACCAGCTTCTTCGGCGTCCGCGTCTCGCGGGCGCGGGTCGACTCGATGCTCCGCGACGCGGACAGGGCGTTCATCACGTCCGGCCTGGCCGATCGCATCCTCGGGCGGGGCGAGGGGACGGCGCTCACGGCCGTGGTGCGCGAGGCCGCGGACGCCCTCTTCGATCGGCTCGCGCTGCTCGGGGGCGCGACGGGCGCCGGGGATCGCGGCGACACCCGGGTCCCCCTCCCGAGGGACGCGTGGTCCGGCGATCTGCTCGGCGCCTACCACCGGCTCGACGACGTGCTCGAGGCGCTCGCGGGGTACGCGAGCGCGAACGCGGTCAGCGAGGCGGTGCAGCTCGTCGGCAACCGCGCCGCGCAGCTCCGGGACGACGCCGCGCGGATCGTCGACCCCGCGACGAACCAGGTCACGTGGGTCGAGGTGCGCGGCCGCGCCGTCTCGTTCGGCGCGTCGCCGGTCGACCTCGGGCACATGCTCCGCGAGCAGGTCTTCGAGCGGATCGGCGCCGTGGTGCTGACGAGCGCCACGCTGACCACGGGCGGCTCCGCCGGATCCGGGTTCCGCTTCCTCCGATCGCGGATGGGCCTCGACGAGGACGTGTCGGTGCCGGTCGACGAGCTCGAGGTCCCTTCGCCGTTCGATTATCCGAGCGCCGCGATGCTCTACACGCCGCGCGATCTCCCCGAGGCGACCGACGCGTCGTTCGTCGAGCGCGCGGCCGATCGGATGGCCGAGCTCATCGCGATCACGGGCGGCGGCGCGTTCGTCCTCTGCACCTCGAACCGCGCCATGAACGCGCTCGCCGCCGCGCTCCGCGTCCGGCTCGACCGCGCGGCCGCCCAGGCGAGGGCCGAGGGCGCCGGCGCGCCGCGGCCCAGGGCCCCGCTGCTCGTGCAGGGGGACGCGCCGAAGGGGACGCTGCTCCGCCGCTTCCGCGCCGAGCGGCACGCCGTCCTCGTCGCCACGATGAGCTTCTGGGAGGGGGTCGACGTGCCCGGCGAGGCGCTGCGCCTCGTGATCATCGAGAAGCTCCCGTTCGCGGTGCCCACCGATCCCGTCGTCGCCGCCCGGTGCGCGGCGATCGAGCAGGGCGGCGGCAACCCGTTCATCGCCTACAGCGTCCCGCAGGCCGCGATCACCCTGAAGCAGGGGTTCGGCCGGCTCATCCGCACGCGCACCGATCGCGGCATCGTCGCGATCCTGGACCGGAGGATCCGCACGCGCGGCTACGGCCGCGTGCTGCTCGACAGCCTGCCCGGCGCGCGCCGGACGGAGCGCATCGAGGACGTGCGCTCGTTCTGGGCTGCCGCCGCGCAGCCGCAGGCCGCGCAGCCGCAGGCCGAGGAGAGCGCGAGGGCGCCGGGCGACGCGCCGCCGTGATGCGCGCGACGGACGTCGCGCGTGCGACGTCCCGCCCTGGATCCACCCGGCGGAGGTCGCGCGTGCGACGTCCTGCCCTGGATCCACCCGGACGCCCCGCCACCCGGCCCCGCTGTGACAGCGCTGACCTCGAGCCGTGTAAATCGGGAAAGGATGGTGTGCGAACACCCTGACGCAGTGCGAACAAAATTGCGCACTCAGGCGGTCGGACTACTCTATGGGGCGGTCGTGCCGAACGACCCCTGGTTTCCAGCGCAAACCGCGAGAGCGACACCGCGAGTCAGGGCGACGCGGAGCGAAGCGTCGCCCGAGCTCGCGCTGAAAAAGAAAGGAGTCGAGTGATGAGCGAGCTCGTTGCGCACCTCCCCCTGATCTCCCTCGTCGTTGCCCTCGCAGCGCTCGCCCTCGCCGGGGTCGCCCTCGCGCGCAGGTCGGCGTCGTCCCGGCGGTCGGCCCGCGCGCTGTCCGCGAAGGAGCGGGCGATCGCGGCGGCCTGCGCGGACGCGCTGTTTCCCCCGGGCGGCCCGATCCCGCTCTCTGGTACCGAGGCCGGCCTGGTCGAGTACATGGAACACCACGTCGCGCGCGCGCCGCGGCCGCTCCGGCCGTACTTGCGGCTGCTGCTCCACGCCGTCGAGCTCTCGCCCTGGGTCTTCGGCCCGCGCCGCGCCCGCTTCACGCGCCTCTCGCAGCGGGATCGCATCGCGGTGCTCGCGTCGATGGCGCAGAGCCGCATCTACCTCCGGCGGGTGACGTTCCTCTCGCTCCGGACGCTCCTGTCGATGGGATACCTCGCGAACGAGAAGGTCGCCTGCGCGATCGGCGTCGCCTGCTGCCCCGCTCCGTTCGAGCGCCGCGCCGAGCGAGCGGCGGCGCGCGCGGCCGTCGCCGTCGAGCCCTCGTCGCTCGCGCCGGGGGTGACCGCGTGAAGCTACCCACCGTGGGAGGGGCGCTCCAGCCGGCGGGCCCCGGGCGGAGCGAGCGGCGATCGCTCGCCGCGGCCACGGCCCGCGCTGGCCACGGGAGGGGAGCGGTGGAGCCGCTCGCGCCCGGCGATCCGCGCGCCGGGGTGAAGGTGTTCGCCGACTACGACGGCGAGGTCCGGGCGTCGTGCGAGGTGCTCGTCGTCGGCTCGGGTCCCGGCGGGTCGGTCGTCGCGAAGGAGCTCGCCGAGGCAGGGCGCGACGTGATCCTTCTGGAGGAGGGCCCGCCGTTCGGGGTGGAGGATTTCCGGCAGGAGGCGGGTGAGTCGCTCGCGCGCACGCTGCGCGAGGGGGGGATGCGGGCCGCCCGCGGGCGCATGCTCATCCCGACCATGCAGGCGATCGCGCTCGGGGGCGGATCGGTGGTCAACTCCGCGATCTGCGCGCGCTCGCCCGCGTGGGTGTTCGACAAGTGGGCGGAGCGAACCGGGACCGCGTCGATCACCCTGGACGCGCTCCTGCCCCACTACCAGCGCGTCGAGCGCCTGCTCGGCGTCTCGCCCACGCCGATGGAGGTGCAGGGCGAGCGCAACCTGCGCTTCAAGCGCGGCTGCGACGCCCTCGGCCTGTCGAGCGAGCCGACCCACCGCAACGTGCGCGACTGCCGCGGCTCCGGCGAGTGCTTCACCGGGTGCCGCAACCGCGCGAAGATGTCGACCGACATCTCGTACGTTCCAGCCGCGATCCGGGCAGGCGCGCGCGTGTTCACCAGCGTGCGCGCCGAGCACCTGCTCCTCTCCGGCAGGCGAGCCACCGGCATGCGCGGTCGCACCATCGAGCCATTCACCTGGCGCGAGGGGGCGCCGGTCGAGATCCGGGCCGAGCTGATCGTGCTCGCGGCGGGCTGCATGGCGACCCCGCTGATCCTGCTCCGCAGCGGCGCCGCGAACTCCAGCGGCTACGTCGGCAACGAGCTCCAGCTCCACCCAGGGCTCGCGATCATGGCGGTCTTCCCGGATCCCATCGACCCGTGGGAGGGCGCCACGCAGGGCTACCATTCGCTCCATTTCCTCGAGCAGGGCATCAAGCTCGAGGTCCTCTGGTCGCCTCCCGCCGTGCTCGCCGCGCGGTTCCCCGGCTTCGGGCACGACTACCAGCGTCACCTCCGGACGTACCACCGCATGGCCCCGTTCGATGTGATCATCGCGGCCGAGCAGTCGCGGGGGACGGTCCGTCCGAAGCGCGGCAGCTGGGATCCCGACGTGCGGTTCGACTACGCGCCGCGCGACGTCGAGAAGATCCAGCGCGGCCTGGGCATCCTGTCGGACATCTGCTGGGCGGCCGGCGCAGGCTCGATCCTGCCCGGGCTGCACGGCGTTCCCGACGAGCTGAGGTCGCCGGAAGAGGCAGAGATCCTGAAGAGCAAGCGGCTCGACGGCCGCGACACGATCACCGCGGCGAACCACGCGTTCGGCACGGCGCGCATGTCGAGGCGATCGCGCGACGGTGTGGTCAACGAGGAGGGGCGCTGCCACGATCTGGACAACGTGTACGTCGCAGACACGAGCGTCTTCCCTGGAAGTCCGGCCGTGAATCCGATGCTCACGTGCATGGCGCTGGCCGATCGCATCGCGTGCGGCATCATCGATCGCTGGTGATGCGCGCGCCGGCGTGTCACCACAGAGCTCAGCGACGCGGGGGGCATCACGACCGTTGCGCAGGGACGGCGTGTGAGGGGGGCCTTGCACCGAGAAGGAGGCAACTCCCGAGTTGATGTGGGGCCCCCACGGGGTACAAGTTCATCGGCACCTTTCGTATCGCACGGGGCCGAGCCGTCCGTCCGCCGAGCTGGGAGGGAAGCTTTGGGACCGAACGCAGTGACAGCCGCAATTCCGCGTGGGCAGGCGCGTTCGCCGCACCGGGGCCACGGCCACCACGGTCGGGTATTGCTCGTCGAGGACGAGCCCGATCAGGCCGCGATCCTCGAGGCGGTCCTGCGGCACGAGGGCCTCGATGTCCTCGTGGCGTCGAGCGGCGAGCAGGCGCTCGAGATCCACCAGCGGACGCCGGCAGACGTGCTCGTCACGGATCTCAACCTGCCAGGGATGACCGGCGTCGATCTGATGCGCCGGCTCTCGCCGGGCGAGCTCGAGGGGCCCGAGCCGAAGTCGCCTCCGCCCGCGGTCGTCATGGTCACCGGCGCCGCGTCGATCACGAGCGCCGTCGACGCCCTCAAGCTGGGAGCGGCCGACTACCTCCAGAAGCCGCTCGACCCGGCGCGCCTCGTGCTGCTCGTGCGCGAGCTGCTCCTGCGGGGCCCGACCCGCGGCGAGTTCGAGGGCGAGGACGACGACCCCCTCCACGGGCAGCTCGTGTTCGAGGGGATGATCGGCGGCTCACCCAAGATGCGCGAGGTCTTCACCCGCATCGATCGCGTCGCCGCGACGATGGCGCCCGTGCTGATCGTGGGCGAGAGCGGCACCGGCAAGGAGCTCGTCGCGCGCGCCATCCACAACCGGAGCCGCCGCCGCGCGGGCCCGTTCGTGCCGGTTCACACCGGCGCGATCCCGCGCGAGCTCATCGGCAGCGAGCTCTTCGGCCACGAGAAGGGATCGTTCACCGGCGCGTTCGCGGCCGCGGAGGGCAAGTTCGAGGCGGCGGCCGGCGGCACCGTCTTCCTCGACGAGGTGGGCACGATGGACGCCGCCGTGCAGGTCAGCCTCCTGCGCGTGCTCGAGACGTACCGGTTCACCCGCGTCGGCGGCCGCAAGGAGATCGAGGCCGACGTCCGCGTGGTCGCCGCCACGAACAAGGATCTGCTCGACCTCGTCGACGAC
Organism: Sorangium sp. So ce1036; assembly: GCF_051369805.1. Taxonomy (NCBI): domain Bacteria; kingdom Pseudomonadati; phylum Myxococcota; order Polyangiales; family Polyangiaceae; genus Sorangium; species Sorangium sp. So ce1036. The sequence goes on along the minus strand of NZ_JBBMOX010000001.1, from coordinate 6,195,673 downwards.
TGCGTGTTCCGCGAGGACCTCTACTACCGCCTCAACGTCTTCACGGTGACGTTGCCCCCGCTGCGCGAGCGGCGAGAGGACATCCTCCCCATCGCCGAGCGCTTCCTGCTCAAGTTCGCGAAGCGCTACGGCACCCCGGCCCGGCGCCTCGCCGACGCCGCCGTCGAGCGGCTGACGGAGCACGACTGGCCGGGGAACGTCCGCGAGCTACGCAACGTCATCGAGCAGACCGCGCTCTTCGCCTCGACCGAGCTGGTCTCGGCGAACGACGTCCAGCTCGGCCAGGGCCGGATCGAGCGGCGGTCTTCCCGGCGCTCGTACGACAGCATCCCGCCGCCGGCGAAGTCCGCGGCGCAGGTCGTCCCGCCCGAGCCGGCCGAGCCGCTCTCGGTGCCGGTCGTCCACCCTTCGGAGCTGGCCGTCCCCTCCGAGCCAGCGCCGTCGCACGCCGTCGCGCAGCCGGCCCCGGCCTCCGTGGGCCCGGCCTCGCTGCCGCGCAGGCCTCCGGGGGAAGGGGTCGCGCACGAGGCCGAGGCGCCGCGGGACGCCGGCGAGGCCGCCGAGCACCCGCTCGTGCTGCGCCTCCCGGTCGGCACGCGCCTGGCGGACGCGGAGCGCAAGCTCATCCTCCTGACCCTCGAGGCCGTGCGCGGCAACAAGCAGCGCGCCGCCCGCGTGCTCGGGATCAGCCGCCGCGGCCTGTACTCGAAGCTGCAGGCGTACGGCGAGCACGTGGGAAGCCACGAGGCCCCTGGGCCGAGCGAGAGCGCCGAGAGCGTCGAGACCGCCGAGAGCGCCGAGCCGCAGGACCCGGTCGACGAGGTGCCCGTCGTGAGCGAGGAGCCCAACCTGGACGACCTCGGCTCCGCGCGCGGCGAGGCCTGAGCGGGCCGTCTTCCTGCCCTCTTTCCGCGAAATTTGCCGCCAGGGCCGCCGATTTTGGGTCGCACTCCCGGCGCTGGCCTGCGCGGTCCTGCGACGCGCCCCGACAGCGGTCCGGCGTCGCCGTTCCGTTTGTGCTTTACGCAGGGGCGAAGACCTCGGCTATCGTAAAGCGGCGAGCTACGAGATCAGACGCGCGACTGGCACGTCAGAGAGCGAGCCACCGGCGCGGTATCAAGGTAAACTCCACGCGACGCCTCGCCGGCACTACACCCCTGCGGGCCAGCCCCCAATGAAGATCACCTGTCAGTCCTGTCAGTCGAAGTACACGGTCTCGGACGAGAAGGTCCAAGGCAGAACCGTCAAGATCAAGTGCCGCAAGTGCGGCGCGACGATCCTCGTGAACAGCTCGGGTGTGACGACCAACGGCGGCCCCGCCGACCCGGTCTCCGGGACGAGCGTGCCGAGCGATGGGACCACCTACCTGGTCAACGTGGCGGACGGCGATCAGCGCTCGATGACGGTGGCCGAGATCGTCGCCAGCTATCAAGCGGGGGCGATCAACGCCGAGACGTACATCTGGGCGGACGGGATGGCCGACTGGCAGCCGCTCGGCCAGGTCGACACGATCGTCGCCGCGCTGCACGCGGGCAGCGCGCCGGTGTCGGCGGCCGCCCACGAGGCGCCCCCGGTGCAGTCCGTGCCCAGCGGCGGCGCGGCCGTGAGCCAGCCTTCGGCCGGTGTCGAGGCGGTTGCGGCGGCCGCTCCTCGCGCGGCGGCGGTGCGTCGCGATCCGGCCCGTCCGACGCAGGACCTGTTCGGCGGAAGCTCGGGGCCGGAGGCGCAACGCCCCAGCTCCGACGACGTGGCGACGAGCGCTCCGCTCTTCAAGAGCGGGGCCGCTCCGGGCCAGCGAGACGAGAACTCGATGCTCTTCTCGCTGAGCGCCCTCACGGCGAAGGCCGGCCCCGCCCCGGCGAGGGCGAGCGCTGCCGTCTCCGAGGACTCCGGCCTCATCGATCTGAAGGCGCTCGCCGCAGGATCCGGCGTGACCGCGCCGTCGCCGGTCGCGAGCATCGTCGCCAACGACGGCGGCCTCTTCCAGCTCAGCGCGCCCATCGTGACCGCGGCGCCGGCACCGTCCGTCGCGCCGACGACCTACGAGGCGCCTCCCAAGAACCGGGCCCCGCTCATCATCGGCGCCGGCATCGCGATCGCGGGCCTTGCGATCGCGGGCGTCTTCTTGCTGGTGAAGGGCGGCGGTGAGGCGCCGGCGCCCGCCGTCGTCGAGAACGCGGCGCCGACGGCGGCGGCCCCGGCGACGACGACGCCGCCCGAGCCCGAGCCGGCACCCGCGGCGACGGCAACGGCAACGGCCGAGCCGGTCGCGAGCGCGAGCGCGAGCGCGAGTGCAAGCGCGGCGCCGAGCGCGGCTCCCGCCGCTGCGGCACCGCGCGCGCGGCCCTCGCGGCCCTCGCGGCCAGCCGGCGGAACCGCGAGCAAGGCGCAGCAGCCTGCGGCCGCTCCGGCGCAGGCCGCGCCGGCTCCCAAGCGCGGTAGCTGCGGGTGCGCGCCCGGCGACCTGATGTGCGCGATGAAGTGCTCTGCAAAGGGCAAGTGAACACGCGGGGGCTGTTACCCACGCCCCCGTGATGAACGGATGCTCGGCCTTGTCCGCGCCGTTGCGTGATGCTCCCCCGGAAGGGCGCGTAGCGCAGCGGCAAGGGCAGTGCGGCGCCCAGGGGGCCGCGCTAGCATCGCTCGTCATGAGCGAGCCGGACGGGCGGCTGCACGCGCCGAGGCCTCGATGGACGCCGGGCGCTGCCCCCCCCTTCGCGATGGCGCTGCTCCTCGGAGCGAGCGCCGCAGGATGCGGCGGACGGGCGGCGGCGGCGCTGGCCGGAGACAAGGCGTCGAGCGATCGCGACGGCGTCGCGCGGGCGTTGCCGGCGGCCCCCGGGGCGCGCTCCGCGCAGGGGGCGCTCGTGACGATGGTCACGCCGTCGCTCCTGCTCCCGGATCTGGTCGGGGAGCGCGGCGTGGTGGCGAGCGAGGCCGGGTCCAGGCGCGTGCTCATCGATCGCATGCGCGTCGTCGCGCGCGACGACGGGTCGCTCGAGCGCGCTGCCGAGCTGCTGCCGCCGGGCCAGGTCACCGCGCTCAAGCTGCCCACGCGGCTCGGCGGCGGTTACGTGTTCCATGCGTCGAACCGCGGGAGCGCGCAGCTCTGGCGGGCCCAGGGCTGGCTCGCCCCGCTCGAGCCGCTCGCCCAGCTTTCGTCGGAGGCGAACGAGGTCATCGCGGGGTTCGACCGACTCTACGCCCGCCTCTCTCATAACCACCGGCTCCTGGCGATCGACGCGCAAACGGGCGCGGCGATGCCGCTCGGTCCGCTCCCGCCGGCGAGCGCTTACGGTCAGCTCGCGTTCGCCGACGGCTGGCGCGCGGTGGTCGAGGCCGACCTGCGCGGGCTGCTCGTCACCTTCGATGCCGGCACCACGTGGCGCGCGCTCGACGTCGACGCGCGGCCGTCCTCCCTCGGCGTCATCGGCGGCGATCCCGCGGTGATCACGGCGAACGGCTTCTACTCGGTCGATGCCCGCGGCGGCGTCACGTACCGCACGCTGGATGCGCCCGAGGACGTGCAGGAGCCGCCGGCGCGCGCCCAGGGGCCCTTCGGGAGACGCCCGCTCCGCGCCGCGGTCGAGGACGGGTGGCCCGACTCCAGCACGACCGCGGTCGTGGCTCGCGGCGGCGCCCTGGCGCGCATCTCGCTGCGCGACGGTGCTGTCCTCGACGTCGTCACCGACGCCTACCCCGAGCGGCAGGCCGCCTGTCACGCGGTCCGGGCGGGCGCGTCGTTCGGCTTCGTCTGCGGCGAGCGCGATGGCCCGACGATCCTTTACGCCTTCCAACCGCCGCTCGGCATGCGCCGGATCCTGCGCTTCGACCGGCCGCGCTTCGTGACCGCGAGCGGCAACGGCGCGCTGGTGATCCGCGGCTCCTGCGGCGAAGATCGCGCGGAGCAGGACGGCCGCGCTTACTGCGTCGTCGCTGCGGGAGGGGGCGCGCGCGAGGTCCGCGTCCACGCGCCCTGGAAGGACGTCGGCCTCGAGCGCGTCGTCGCGCTCTCCGACGGCCGCGTCGCCGTCCTCTCGCCGCCTCGCCCCGGCGTGTCGGGGCAGCTCACGCTGCTCAACGGGAGCGACGTGACCACCGTGCCCTTGCGCCTCCCGAGCAAGCCCCGCAGCACCGTCCGCGGTCTCCAGCAGGGGATGTGGCTCGAGGGCTTCGAGGAGCGCGAGCCCGGCGTCCTCGGCGGCTGGGTCGAGGCAGGCGGTCCGATCACCGGTGTCCGGATCGACGTGAAGAGCGGCAGGGTGACGGCCGGCGAGGTGCGCCAGGACGGCACGGGCGCGCTGCTGTCAGGGCGGTTCGCGCTCTCCCTGGGGGAGGGGGAGCGCGCCGCCGAGTCGACGGACGGCGGCATGACCTGGCGCCCCTTCGAGCTGCCGGAGCGGGACGACGACGCGAGGGCCTCGCCGACGCGCGCGTGCGGCCCCGTCGGCTGTGCCTTCGGGGGCTGGATCCGGATCGGCTGGGGCAAGACGGCGTCGCCGGGCGACCTCGCCGAGGCGAAGCCGCCGCCGGTGCTCCAGGCGCCGCTGCGCGCCGGCAGCCCGATCTCGATGCGCTGTGAGGTGCTCGGCTCCTCGACCCCGCCGCTGCTCGACCGGGCGTCGGCTGCGCCCCCGCCGCGCTCGCGCCCGGGGGGGCGCGGGGCGTCGAAGGAGACCGCGCGCTCCGCATGGGCCCCGTTCCGCAACACCGCGCCGCCCGCGCTCGGAGCGGACGAGAGCGGGCTCGACAACGGGGCGCCGTACGACATCGTGGCGATGCGCGCCTACGTATGGGGCAAGCGAGGCGCTGACTGGGCGCGCGCTGGGCGCTGGCTGGTCCGCTTCGATGACCGCTTCGATCCAGACGGCGGCGTCCGCTCCAGCGCGGTCAGCGCGTCGCCGTGGCCTGACGAGGCGTCGGCCGCCGAGGCGATCGGGATGGTCACGCACGGCGCGGCGTCGTGGGGTGCGTACCTCGATCCCGGCGGACGCGCGGCGCTCACCCATGTCTGCCGGGGCGCGGGTTGCAGCCTGTTCGCCGTCTCCGAGGGGCTCCCGATCCTCCCGCTCCGCGACGACGCCGGCCGTACCGGCCACTTCCTCCGGCCGTATCCGAGCGGCGCCGTGCAGCTCGGGGAGACCTGGTTCTTCGTGGCGCCCGGCGGCTCCTACGAGACCGTGAACCTGTGGCGCGCCGATCTCGGGATCGCGCGGCTGCTCACGACCTATTCTCGTCCCGCCCGCACGAGCTACGGGGTCGATCCGCCGCGCCTGGTCCGGCGCGCGCTGGGCGGCGGGGTCGGCTTGCTCATCTCGACGGCCCCGGATCCTGGGGTGCGTACCGGCTCCTGGCATGTGCTGCCGATCGATCGCGACACCGGCGCGCTCGGCGAGGCGATCCCGCTGGGGCGCAAGGATCTCGCGGGCACACCGCTCACCCGGTGCCACCCGGGCCAGGACGGCTGGCTCCTCGACACAGGCCTGGAGGGCTCGCCCAGCTTCGAGCTCGGCGGCAATGGCGCGCCGCTCGACGGGGCCGAGCTCCGGCTTCGCCTGGAGCCCGGCAGCGCGTGCGTCGAGACGATGGCGATACGGCTCCAGGGCGTCCTCACGAGGGCCTCGGACAGGCCGATCGATGTCGCCGACGGCGGGATCCCGCTCGCCGCGACCGAGCGGTCGACGGGCCGGAGGTGGCGCCTGCGCTGCGCGCCGAAGGCCGCTGCCAGATGACGCACCGGGGGAGGATCGAGGCCTGAGCCCGACCTCGCGTCCGCCTCGGGGCCGCGCGGTAGCTAGTCGGCCGGGACCTCTGTGGAGACCGCGCTCGCTTCGCCATGGACGCTCGCCTCCGCGTCAGTCCCGTCACGCACGGTTCCCAGCCAGTCGGCGGTCCACTTCATCGGCGCCCCGGTGCTGTCGATCTGCGCGTGTCCCGAGGCGTTCACGACGAGCTTGCCGGTGGGGCCGGCCCTGTCCGGGGCCTCCATGCTGGCGAGCCTGCGGAGCTCGAGGCCGCGCGCGCACAGCGTTGCCATGCAGGTGCTGTTGCAGCCGGGGTAGCCACCGAGCGCTGCTCCGAGCGCGGGGCACTCCGCCGCGGCGGCGAGCGCCGCGGCGATCGACCGCGTCGCGGGCATCTCCGCGGCGGCCCCGAGCCCTGCTGCGCCGCCCACGTACCGGCTCGGCGACCAGGAGAGCGTCCCGGCGAGCCGCAGCACGTCGCCTGGATCCGCGGTCCACGACATCGTCTGATCCGACGGCACACCCGCGCTCGCGGCGGGCAGGCTGCCGAACCGGCTCACGTTGAAGAGCGCACGTCCGGGCATATCGACCGCGCCGCTCAGCGATCCAACGATCGAGAGCGGCGCCTCGGCCAGCCCGGCGCGGGCCCATCCGCGGCACCTGTCCTGCAAGCGGGGCGAGAGCGCGGCGAGGTGCTCCCGGGCGGTCGTGTCCCAGCCGAGGGCGGCCCGGCGCGCCATGAACGCGTCCGCCTCCTCCGGCGGCGCGGCGAGCTCCATGGCGTCGAGCAGGGACGCGGCTTCCTCGCCGTCGGGCAAGAAGCCGTGGATCATCCGCTCGGTCGACGCTTCAAGCAGCGCGTCCAGCCCTTCGGCCGACGCGATGGTCAGCGTCATGTCGAGGCGGGTCGCCGCGAGATCGACGGGCAGGTCCTTGATCGGAACCCGCACGTCGCGCGTGATGCCGGCCTGGAGCTCGCGTTCTCTGGCGCAGCCCCATAGCGTCCGACCGCTGTGGAGCGCGACGGCGAGGCTCGGCCCCACGGGGGCGCCCGTCACGACCACCGGCCCGCCTGGCCCGCCGTGCGCCACGAGCGCGCCCATCGGCGCCTCGGGCGCCGTCGCCGCGAGCTCCTCGCAGGTGGCCCCGGCGACGACGCTCGCCGTCCAGCCGTTCGCGAAGCGCGTGCCCTGGTAGACCGGGGTGACGCGCAGCGTACCGAAGCCCTCCGCGCTCACGGCCACGCCGAGCTCCGCGGCGAGCCCCTCCTTCGTGGCGGCGCGCAGCCGGAACGTGCTCAGGTTGGAGGCGTGGAGCTCCACCCAGGCCCGGCCCTCATCGTCCGCGGTGGCGGTGGTGCGATCGAGCCATGCGCCCCCGGCATCGCCGAGCAGGCTGAAGCTCACCTTGTAGGGGGCCGGTGGATGGCCAATGACCCAGACCCTGTGCACCTCCCCCGGTTCGAGCTGAAGCGTCCCCTCCTCCTCGAACGTCAGCATCCTCATCTCGGGATGAGCTGGGCCTGACGTCGGGTCGGGCGCCATGTCGGCGCCGTCCAGGTGGATCGAGCAGGATCCAAGCCCGACCATGGCGACCCGGGGCAACCAGGCTTTCCAGGGCAAGTTCACGATGAAATTGTAGCTTGCGCCCTATCCGGCGAGAAGCCGACGGGCCGCGCACCAGGCGGGCCCTGGTGATCCGCGGCCCGGCGATGTCGTGGGGATGCGACTACTTCACGTAGATCTGGGCGACGGCCACGCCGCTGCCCCGGACACGCATGATGGCCTTCGCGGGGCCGCCCACGGGGAGCGGGTTCTTGAAGCATTGCCCCTTGCCGCCGAGCGTGGCGTTGGGCCCGGTGGTGCTGTCCTGGGCGAGCACCACGGGCGGCAGCATCGGGGCAGGCTGGGCGACGATCTGCAGGTCGAGCTCCTGGACGCCGAGGCCCACACCGATGACCGAGTAGCACTTGCCCGCCTGGATGTTGAACGGCTGCTCGAGCGTCTGGCCGTCCTGGAACTGCCCGGCGAAGGCGCTGCCTTCCGGTTGCATGCCCTGGACCTCGGAGGCCGCCATCGCGGTGAGGACAGGGGTCGCGGCGGCCGCTGCAGCGGGCGCGATCGCGGTGGCCTGACCGGTGCTCGTGCCGGCCTGCCCCGCCGGCTGCGTCGGGGCGGGCGCCGGCGTGGCGGTGGGCTGCTGGTACTGGCCGGGCTGGGTGGGCTGCTGGTACTGGCCGGGCTGGGTGGGCTGGCCGTACTGCCCGGGGGGATACTGGCCGGGCGGGTACTGGTTTGACGCCCCGTACTGGTTCTGCATCTGCGACGGGTCGTTCGGCTCCGGGTCGCTGCCTCCGCAGGCGAGGGGCGCGAGCCCGAGCAGGGCCGCAGGAATCAGGACGTAAAAGCGCATACGAGGCTCCTTCAGGGTTATGCGGGGTGAGGTCACGATTCTGGGACGCTCGCCACACCCGCGGCGGCTCACGGCCGCTGGTCACGGTCGGTAAGACGGCTGAGGCGGGGGCGTGTTCTACAACGACTTGGCGGCGCGAGGCCAGACGCTGAGGTCCCGGCGGGGCGAGGGCGCCGAGCGTGAGCGGAAAAGCGGGCGGCGCGTCCCTCTCGCCACAGGTCAGGAGCACACTGTCGGCCAGCGTTCGGTCCATGGCCGCGGGGCCGAGCGCTTCGCCCATGGCCGCGGGGCCGAGCCACGGCGTCGCGGCCCCGTCGAGCCCCGCGCGATCGATGGACGTGGCCGTTCGGCACCTTCGCGCAGGCGCTGCGCGTCGCGCGTGCGCTGCGCGTCGAGCGAACGCCTCGCGCGCATACGCCTGCGCGTCGGACGCACGAAGGGGCGGCACCGCTTCCGGAGGGGGCGAGGACGCGCGTTGTCCGGATCGGACACCCCCCGGCGGGGGGCCGCCCGCCGCCTTCGCCCAGTTGACGCGGGCGAAGGTCGACACCAGAAAGCCTGTTCGGGGCTGTGCGTCTGGTTCGCGGCGACCGAGTGGTCCTGCCGGCGAGCCGGACGTGGGCCTGTTGCCAGCCTCGCCGCCAGCCAGGACCGCCTGCGGTCCGAACGGATGACCGGCCTCTGTGTACATCGAGAATTGGGCGATCCCGCTCGCGGCGGGAGATCAGGAACGAGCCATGAGCGACATCCACCAGGCGATCAAGGATACCGTCGAGAGCAACCGCGTCGTTCTCTTCATGAAGGGCACCAAGACGTTCCCGCAATGCGGCTTTTCCGCGCGGGCGGTCGACATCCTGAAGAAGTGCGGCGTGGACTTCAAAGACGTCAACGTCCTGACCGACCCCGCGCTGCGGCAAGGAATCAAGGATTTCTCGCAGTGGCCGACGATCCCCCAGGTCTATGTGGACGGGAAGTTCATCGGCGGCTCGGACATCCTGACGGAAATGTTTCAGTCCGGCGACCTGCAGAAGCTCCTGTCGAAGCAGGGCTAGGCGCCGGCTGACGGACATCGCACGCCACGCTCACGTGGGCGATCGCGCCTGGGCAAGCAGGTCCGCTGCGCGCAGGGCGCGGCGCAGGACCTCGTCGAACATCGCCTCCGTGAGCCGCCCGGTCTGCGTGTTCTGCTGGCTGACGTGATAGCTGCCGAAGAGCCGCGCTTCGCCGGGGCCGCCGCGCGGATCGGGGATGAGCGCCTCCACGCCGTGCGCGAACGGCGGGAGCCGCGGAGGCCCCTCCGCGCGGCGCCGCGTGGGCTCGCCGGCGGCGGCAGGGGCGCTCCGCGCGCGGGCGAGCGCGCCGACGGCCTCGTAGCCTATCCGGCCGAGCGCCAGGTAGACGTGCGCGCCGCGCAGCGCCCCGAGCTCTCGCTCCAGCCAGCCGCGGCACGACGCGAGCTCGGCGCTCGTGGGCTTGTTGTCCGGCGGGGCGCAATGGCAGGGGGCGGTGATGAACGCGCCCCGGAGCGCGAGCCCGTCGCCGCGCCAGGTGCTCGTCGGCTGCGAGGCGATCCCCGCGCGGAAGAGCGCCGCGTAGAGGAAGTCGCCCGAGCGATCGCCCGTGAACATGCGGCCGGTGCGGTTCGCGCCGTGCGCCGCCGGAGCCAGGCCGACGATCACGAGCGGCGCCTCGGGATCGCCGAAGCCCGGAACGGGGCGGCCCCAGTAGGTCTGGTCCCGGTACGCGCGCCGCTTCTCTCGCGCGACGTCCTCGCGCCACGTCACCAGCCGCGGACAGCGGCGGCACTCGACGAGCTCCGCCTCGATCCGAGCGAGTGCGCGCGCTGCGCCGCCGCGGCTCATCAGGACGGCTCTCCGTGCGGGCTCGCCGACGGGGCGCGCGGCTCGGCGTCCTGGCCCCCGTCCGGCGCGCGCTCCCCCGCGGCCGGGCGCGGAGGCGCCGCGGTCGGCTGTTCCCCGTAGCCTTGCTCGCCGGCCACCATCCCGGTGACGATGCGATCGAGCACCGCGTCGAAGCGCAGCCGGTTGAAGCGCGCGCCGCTCGCCAGCCAGTCGATGTGCCCGCCCTTGCCCGGGAAGTGCCCCACGATGTCCAGGTGATCGGCCTTGCCCGCCCAGATGAGGTCTCCCCAGACCTGTGACGCGAGCGGGACCACGCCGTCGTTGGCGTCCGGCGGCGGCAGCTCGCCGAGCACCTGCGCGAGCTTCTGCTCGATCGATCCGTCGTGGGAGCGGCACGGGTAGTGCTCGTCCAGGCGCGCCGTGATGTTCGAGAGCGCGGTGAAGATGGCGGCCGACATGGCCCCCCACGGCGACCGGAGCGCCGACACCCAGTCGCGGACGGCGTTGCGCGGCGCGTAGGTCGCGACGCTCTGGTAGCGCAGCCCCGGGCGGTCCTCCAGGCCGGCGTGGAGCAGATCCATCGCCTCCGGCATGAGCTGGACGATCGCGCCCTGATCGTCGCGCAAGAACTTGAGCCAGGCGCGCAGCTCGCGGCTCGACGCGTCGTCGAGCACGCGGATGAAGCTCTCGATCGCCCGATCGACGAGCTCGATCTCGAAGAAGCCGAGCTGCACCCGGCCGAACGCGGCGGTGAGCGCCGACGCGGCGGCGAGCGGCGGCGCGCCGAGCTTCAGCCCCGCCACCGTGAGCGCCGTGACGGCATAGAGCAGGCGCTGGCCGCTCACCGTGGCGAAGAACGCCGCGAGCGGCGTGCCGAAATGCGGCGTGTTGATCGTGGTGACGGACCGCAGCCGGCTCGTCCACCCGAGCCGACGGTGAGCGTTCCCGGGGAGGCGCACCGCGGGCGAGGCCACGAGGCGAGCGTCGAGGCCTCCGGTCGAGTGGCCGACGATGTGGATCGGCCCGCCGTCGTTCCCGGCGCTCTCGTCCACGAGGCGGGCCAGGGTCGCGGCCCGGCGGAGGATGGAGGCCGTCGGGTGCACCTCGCAGACGTGGATCTCGACGACGCGACCGCGGTCGCGAAAGCGCTGCTCGACCGCGCGGATGAAGTGCTCGAAGTACTCCAGCGACGCGAGGCGGGCGAAGCCGAACATGCCGGGCGATAGATAGACGCGCGTCCTCTGCACGCACCGGACTGTGCCATGTTCATCGCCCGCCGGCGGCATTTCCCGCGCCGCCTGGAGGCCCCCGGGCCTGCGCGCGCCCTGGGGGGGCGGCGCGCAGAAGCGGAGGCGGGTCGACCGCAAATCCGGCTACGCTGAAGGCGTGGACGAACTGAGCGCGCGGGAGATCGAGGCGGCTGTGCAGGAGGCCCTGGGCCTGTTCGGGATCCCGGGCTCGGTGCGCGTGCAAGGTCGGCAGATCGCGCTGCAAGGGCGCGGCGCGCCGGTGGTCATCGATCTGGAGCAGCTGGGCGAGCAGTGGTCGCTCTTGCCGCAAGACCTGCGGACGCGCAAGGCGTCCGACATCGCCCGGCGGCTCGCGCAGGCCCAGCGCACGGTGAGCTCGCTCGCTCCGCCGGCGGCGAGCGCGCCGCTTCGGCCCCTGCGGCGCCTCGCGATCCCCATCGGCGTGGTCGTGCTCGTCGTCGCTGGCGCGCTCTTCGGCGCGCGCGCGCTGCGGATGCGGGATGCGCCGGCCGCGCTGCCGCCTTCGCCGGGCGAGACCGCGGACGAAGAGGCGGCGCGGCACGCGCGCACCTGCGAGGCGGCGCGGAAGCGGATCTACTCCGGTGCATCCATGGGGCCCTTCGAGCTCGCCGGGTGGGTCGCCGAGCTCTGGCTGGCGACGCCGCGCCCCGGCGGCGCAGCGCAGGCTGTCGCGGGCGCCGCAGGCCAGGAGACCGTGACCGCCGACGCCGCAGGCCTGGGGGCGTTCGTCGCGCACGGTCGATTGACCGAAGGCGCCGACGCAGAGCTCGCGGCGGTGACCGACGGCGTCGTCGAGATCGTCCCCGGGTTCGGGGACGAGGAGGCAAAGCGCTCGCCGTCGTGGCGCGCGATCATCGCGCGCTTCTCCGGCGGATACGCGCGCGCTTACTTCGATTCCACGCAGCGAGCGCGCTTCGTCGCGCTCGCGGACCGCATGGCCGACGCCGCGGGCGCCGAGATCGGCGCCCTGTACGCGCGCTGCGCGCACCTGCCCTACCACGACGCGGGCGCCTGGTTCCGCGGCCCGGATCCGGCCGCGGCGGCGGCCGCGCTCGTCTATGCGTCCGGCCTCTTCGCCGAGCTGCCGGCGGTGAACCGCGCGGCGCTGGCCGCGCTCGGCGGCGCGGGGCAGCTCGACGCCTTGCGCGGCGCCGGCGCCGCGCTCGACGCGGCGGGCCTCGGCACGCTCGTGGGGGCGCACGGCGGCGGCATCACCAGGGGCGGGGCGGGCGCCGTCGTCATCACGTTCCCCGTCGGCGGGCCGACCCGGGCGACGAGCGCGAGCCGCGTGGTCGCGCGCAAGCTGCAGGTCGGCGTGGGCAAAGACTGAGCGCTCACTCGCCCGCGGCGAAGTGCACGATCGAGTAGACCCGGGCCGCGTCGCCGATCCGCTGCGCGAGGAGCGCCCGGCCGCCCAGGAAGTCGAGCTCGATGACGAAGGCGAGGCCGGCGATCACGCCGCCCTGCCGTCGCGCGAGCTCCGCCGCGGCGGCGGCCGTGCCGCCGGTGGCCAGCAGGTCGTCGACGATCAGGACCTTGGCGCCCGGCCGGATGGAGCCCTTGTGCATCTCGAGCTCCGCCCTGCCGTACTCGAGCTCGTACGCGACGCGATCGCTCGCGGCCGGGAGCTTGCCAGGCTTGCGTACGGGCACGAAGCTCGCGTTGAGCCGGGCCGACAGCGCGCCGCCGAAGATGAAGCCCCGCGACTCGACGCCGACCACGACGTCGATGTGCTCGCCGATGTAACGCTGGGCCAGAAGATCGAGCGTGATGTGGAACGCCCGCGGATCGGCGAGGAGCGGCGTGATGTCCTTGAAGAGGATGCCTGGCCGCGGGAAATCGGGGACGCTGCGGAGGTGAGACTTGAGGTAGCGGAGCGCGTGCTCCGAGGGCAGATCGTCGTGGTTCACCATGGCGCCGAGCGTAGGCGAGCGCCCTTGGACCGGGAAGCGCCGACGTGAGCGCCGTCAGATCGTCCGGCCGTCGTTGAGCTCCGCGGCGACCCCGCGCGCGACGGCCTCGTGCTGCGCCGCGAACAGGTCGAGGGTCAGCGGGGTGACGCTGACGGCCCCCTCGTCGTAGGCCTCGGTGTCCGAGCCGGGGACGAGGTCGTGACGCACCCCTGCGCCGCCGATCCAGAGATACTCGTGCCCGCGCGGATCCTGGCGGAAGATCACCTCCTCGGTGTAGAGGCGCGCGCCGATGCGCGTGGCGCGCACGGGCCAGCCGCTGCCCGCGGGGATGTTGACGTTGAGCAGCGGCGCGGGACGGCGATCCGCCTTCTCCGCGGCGCGGAGCAGGGCGAGGGCGAGCTTCGCGCCCAGCGCCGCGGCGGCCGCGCGCGACGCGCCGGCGTCCGCGGAGAGCGCGATCGAGGGGATGCCGCGGAGCGCTCCTTCGCGCGCGGCGGCCACGGTCCCCGAGTAGAAGATGTCGGAGCCCAGGTTCAGCCCGTGGTTCATGCCCGACACGACGAGATCAGGGTGGCGCGGCAGCACGCGCGTGCCGGCGTGGAGCGCCACGTAGATGCAGTCGGCGGGCGTCCCGTCCACCGCGAAGATGGAGGGCGCGGCCTCCAGCAACCGGAGGACGCGGTGCAGGCTCAGCGAGTGGCTCGTCGCGCTCTGGTTGACGGCGGGGGCGCACACCACGACCTCGGCATGCTGGGCGAGCTCGTCTCGCACCGCGATCAGGCCGGGCGCGGAGTAGCCGTCGTCGTTGGACAGGAGGATCAGGGGGCGCATGCGTTCGTTCTTCGGGGCGGCGGATCAGCGGCCGAGCAGGCGCTTCGAGAGCGCGGCGACGAGCTCGACGAGCGCGCCGATGCGGCCGAGCAAGCCGGCCCCGCCTCGCGCCCGCGCCATCGCGAAGGCGATCGTCCGGAGCGCTGGCGTATAAGGATACCACCACAGCTCGCTCCTCGCCCTGCTGCGATCCTCGAGGAGGAAGCGCGGCCGTGTCAGCTCGGCCAGGGCGTGCGGGCTGCTCGTGACGCCGAAGCCGCTGTCGCCCGCCCCCGTCCACGGCGCGGCCGGGAGCGCGCCCGTGAAGCCGTGGTTGTTGATCGTCACCACGCCCGACCGCAGCCGCCGCGCGAGCGCGTGGGCTCGCTCGTAGCCGCGGGTCCACAGGCTCGTCGTGAGCGCGAAGCGGGACGCGTTGGTGCGTGCGACCGCCTCCTCGGCGTCGTTCACCACGAGCACGGGGAGGATGGGGCCGAACGTCTCCTCCTGGAGCAGCGGCGTGTCCTCGCGCTCCACCCTGAGGACGGTCGGCGGAAAGGCGAGCGAGCCCTCGCTCGGCGCGCCGCCGGCAAGGATCTCGGCCCCGCTCGCGACGGCCGCCTCGAGGTGACGCCGCACGATCTCGGCCTGCCGCGCGGTCGTCATCACCCCGACGTCGACGCCGGGCCGGAGCTGCCCGGTCAGCGCGACGACACGCTCGATGAAGCGATCGGCGATCGCCCGCTCGACGTAGACGCGCTCGATGGAGGCGCAGTTCTGGCCGGCGTTCGTGAAGGCACCCCAGAGGACGCCGCGCGCGGCGCGCTCCAGATCACAGTCGTCGAGGACGATGGCGCTGTCCTTCCCGCCGAGCTCCAGGGACGTCGGGATGAGCCGCGCGGCGCAGGCGACGGCGATCTCCCTTCCGGTCGCGACGCTGCCGGTGAAGACGACGAGGTCGACGCCGGCCTCCACGAGCGCGGCGCCGACGTCGCTGC
The DNA here is from genome assembly GCF_051369805.1 of Sorangium sp. So ce1036. NCBI lineage: Bacteria > Pseudomonadati > Myxococcota > Polyangiales > Polyangiaceae > Sorangium > Sorangium sp. So ce1036. Next base: position 6,180,663 of record NZ_JBBMOX010000001.1, on the reverse strand, counting down.
CGCCCTGCGCGATGGAGAGGACGCCGTCCGGAAGCAGCCCATCGAACAGCGACACCACGAGCGCGCCGGAGCGCGGCGTGATCTCGCTCGGCTTGAAGACCACGGCGTTGCCCGCGAGCAGCGCCGGCACGATCGTGCGCAGCGGGATCGCGACCGGATAGTTCCAGGGCGTGATGAGCGCGACCACGCCGCGCGGGTCCCGCTGGATACGCCCGACCTTGCCAGGGTAGGCGAGCGGGTCGAGATCGACGGGGGACGCGTCGAGCAGCTCCTCGATCGACGCGGTCCAGTAATCGATGAGGTCGGCGTTCGGCAGCACCTCGGCCAGCGCGGCCTCCTCGATCGGCTTGCCGCACTCGCGGTGAAGGAGCGTCGCGATCTCCTCGGCCCGCGCGAGCAGGCGCCGCTTGACCTTGGCGATGCGCTCGGCCCGGTCCTGGAGCGGCGTGTCGGCCCACGCGACCTGCGCCGCGCGCGCCCGGGCGACGAGCTCCGCGACCGCGGCGGGCTCGGTCTTCGCGACCTCGGCGAGCGGTTCTCCCCGGGCCGGGGTGCGCACCGGGAAGGGGCCTACGCTCGTGGCACGGCCCCGCGCCGACGGGGCCGCCGGATCATTCGCCGCCGCGCCTTCCTCGCTGGGAAGGGCGGCCGTCTTGGAGTCCATGGGGCGCCCAGCGTAGCACCGCCCTTCTGCCGACTGGCAGGAGCGCGATGCCACGGGAAGCGTTGATGATCCCGCGAGACGGGGCGGGGAGGACGCGTGCTAGGGAGCGGAGTCGGTCGGCGGCTCGGACGCCTCGGGCGCGGCCTCCTCGGCAGGCGGCGGCGCCGCGCCCTCGTCCGCGGTGGCAGCGGCGTCGGCGCCGGCGGCGCTCTGCTTCTTGGCGGGCCGCGCGGGCGCCGGCCTCGCCGCGCCCGGCGTCATCGACACGACCGTCTTCTTGCGGCAGCCGATGATGACCGCCCGGCCCGCGGCGAGCCACTTGGGCGTGGACGTCTTGTCGGTCGTCTGCTCGCCGAGCCGGAGATTCCGCGTTCCGCAGGGCACGTCGAGCGTCTCTCCCGTGTTTCCGGAGAGCGCCCCGTTCACGTACACCGAAGCCGGCACCGGCGAGTTGACCACGAGGTGGCCGCGGTTCGCCGGCAGATCTTCGGGGTTGCCCGCGGTCGGGGCCGCGCTCGCAGCAGGCTCGGCGCTCTCGGCAGGAGCAGCGCTCCCGGCCGGCGCCGCGGTCTCGCTCGCCGACGGCGCGGCGGGCGCGGTCTCGACCGGGGCGCTGCTCGGCTCGGCGGCGGGCGCGGTCGGCTGCGGCGCGGCCTCCTGCGCTGCTCCCGCGGTGTCCGGGACGGCGTTGGGCAGCGGAGCAGGCTCGGCGCCGAACCACCCGAGCCGGTAGCCGACCGCGGCGGCCGCCGCGGCGAGCAGCAGCGCCGCGACGGCGATGCGCGCGCCGGAGCGAGGGCGCTGCGGCGCGGGCTCGCTGGCGCTGACGGCGGCCTGCGCGGGTGGCCGCGTCGTGACGCGCTCGGACGGCTTCAGCTCCTTTTCCGCCGGGAGGGCCGGGTCCTTGGTGATGACCTTCGGGAGACCGTCGCGGTCCACCGCCTTCGGCTTCGGCGCGCCCTCGGCCTCCTTCGCGGCCTCTTTGGGCAGCACGCCCGGCGCTGCCTCGACGGTCTCCTGGTCCTGGACCAGGCGCGCGACCGCCTGGGCCTCGGAACGCGCCGAGCGGACGGCTGTCTCCTCGTCCTCGAGGCCCTCGGGGCGAGAGCGGATGACGGTGGGCTCGTCCTCGAGCATGCCGCGGATGACGGTGGGCTCGTCGTCGACCAGCTCTCGATCGACGGCGGGCTCCAGGCCCGCGCGCCGCGCAGCCGTGGGGGTCTGCTCCGCCGCCGGCTTGGAGGCGACCGCCTCGCCGCCGGACAGCGCGCGGGGGGTGATCGCCTCCGGTGCGACGGCGGCCTCCTTCGCGGCCGGCGTCGGCGTGGCGCGCGCCGCAGAGATGTCGACGCGATCGCTCGAGGGCCTGCGCTCGGCGGAGATCTTCGCCGCTGCCGGCTGCGGCGCGGGCTCCGGCTCGTCCGGGAGGAGCCCGGCGAACGAGAGCTCGCTGTCGCTCTCGGTCACCGTCGGCGTGGCCGCGAGATCCTCGTGGGGGAAGAACGGCTTGGTCTCCGCGCGCGGGCTCGCCCCCCGGGGAGAGGGCGCCGTCACGCCCGCAGGGGGCGCATCCTTGCCGTGGACGGCCGACCGGGTGGCCGGCGTTGCGGCCCTGGCGGCAGGCCTGGCCGCCTCGTGCGGCCTCGGCTCGGCGGCCTCGGCGGGCGGACGGAAGGTCTCCTGCGAGGTGCCGGAAGCGCCCCCATCCCGGGCCTCGACCCGCGGCAGATCGAGCGACGGCGCGGGTTTCGCGGCCGCAGATCGCCCCGGGGAGCTCGGAGGCGGCGCCGGCGCGCGCGCCGGCGCCGCGGCAGCGGACCGCGTGGCCGGCGCCCTGGGGGCGCCGATGGCCGGAACCGGCGTCTTCGCCGGGGCCTGCTGCTGCGCCCTCGCGGCCGCGGGCTGCTGCGCCCTCGCGGCCGCGGGCTGCTTCGCGGCGCTGCCCGTCGCGCCCTGCGACGGCTGCTGCGCGGCCGCGGCCGCGACCTGACGCGCCCTGCCGGCCGGGCCAGCGCCGTCGGCACCGCCGGCGACGTCGTCCAGGACCGGCTCGGGAGCGCGCCGCGCCGACGGTCCGGGGGCGATCGCGCTGGCCGCCGCCGGCGAGACCGCTGCCGGCCGGGCCTCGCTGGCCGGCGACGTTTCCGTCGACGAGGCCAGGCCCGCGCTGTCGTGGGTGAGGGCGCCGGGCGCCTCACCGCGGTGCGGGACGAGCTCGGCGGAGACCGGGATCTGCGCCCGGGTTCGAGGCGCAGCGGCGTTCCGCTGCACCCGCTGGAGGAGCGCTTCGAGGGTGGCGACTTTTTCTGCGACGTTCACGCCGCGCCAGCATATCGCGGCTCGGCGCGCGATACATCATTCGCGGTGAGGGGGGGCCATCCGGGGCAGGATCTCCCGCGAAATGCCGCGGGGATTGGTGGGGAAGGGGCGTCAGAGGGTCTCGAGGTAGGCGACCAGATCGTCGATCTGCGCCTCCGACAGGTGAGACGTCTTGCCGTGCCGGTCGCCGCCGCCGCACGCGGGGTCGACGAGCCGATCCTTCAGCGTCGCCGCGCAGCCGTCGTGCATGAACGGCGCGCGGGCGCCGATGCGGACCAGCGACGGCACCTGGAACGCCTTGCCCGTGCCCACGTCGAAGGACTCGTTGCTCGTGAGCTGCGCGCCCGCGTGGCACCTCGCGCAATCCACGGCCTGATCATGGAAGAGGGCCTCCCCGCGCGCCACGGCGTCCGCGTCGGGCGCCTGCGACGCCGGTGGGGCGGGGAGGCTGTCGATCCAGCGGGCGACGAGCCCCACGCGACGCCGACTCTGCTGCATGCCGCCCATGCGCCGCTCGAAGACCTCGTCCATGAGCGCCTCGATATCGGACATGTCACCGTCCCAGTGGAACGGCGCGGTCTGGAGGATCCCGCCGCTCACGAGCTGGGTGCGCCGCGGGCCGATGGGGTCGAAGACCCAGGTGTGGCTGTCCTCGCCGCCCTCCGGGTGGCACGAGGCGCAGGCCATCGGGCCGCCCGGGTTCTTGTGGAACATCTCGTGGCCGGTGTCCCTCCGGCTCTCCCCGGGGAGCGTGATGACGTCGCCCGCCGAGGTGCCGTCGAGCGGGAGCACGTGGATCGCCGCCGGCTCGCGGGTCTGCACCACGAGGGAGCTGCCGGCGAACGCGACCGCGGTGGGCTCGCCTCCCAGTCCCCTTCGCAGCTGCAGCGCGGCGCAGGTCCTGTCGCCCCCGGAGTCCACGTTCGTGTCCAGGGCCGAAGGGCTCGTCACGACGACTTCGTCCGTGCCGGCCGCGACCACGGCGTACGACCGGCCGTCGGCAGCGACCGCGAGGTCGACCGGAAGGATCAGGTCCGGCAGGGTGGCGCCCGTCCTCGCCAGAGGGGTCCCGAGCTCCGACACCGTGCTGTGCACGATGCTCCCGTTGCAGCCGCCGGAGCCGTAACCGCCCGGCTCGATCACCACGGGATCGACCAGGGCGCGCTGGTGCACCATGGCGACGCCGCCTGCCGGCAGCTTGACCGTCCGCCAGGCGACGACCGGCTCGAAGCGCTGCTCGAACAGGTGGAACTGCGGGAGCCGCTCCCGGGCGCTGACCGTGCCGCCCGCGGCCACCGTGAGCAGCTCGGTCGAGCGGAACTTGCTGACGAGGAGCCGGTCGCCATCCACGACGACGTCGCGCAGGTCGCGCTCGAGCCGCACGCTGCGCGTCACCGCGCCGGGACCGGCCGGGAGCGTCACGAGCTCGCCGCCGAGGCAAGCGACGTGGAGCGCGTCGGCGCTCGCGTCGTAGGCGATCCCCCTCGGGGCCGGGCACACCGCGCGCCGGTCGACGATCTTCCCGCCGCCCGCGTCGAGCGTGACGACCGCGCCGCCGCGGCGGAGCGCGACGTGGAACCGACCGGCGCCGTCCTCCACGACCCTGCCGGGCTCGTCGCCCTTCTCCAGGACGATCTCCGCGGTCAGCCTCTGCGCCTCGAGGTCGACGACCCACACCCGGTCGCGATCCGGATCCGAGGCCACCGCCCGGACAGCGCTCTTGCTCACGGCGAGCGTACCGCCGCTGATCGCGGGCGGCGGCTCCGCCGCGACGGCGATGCTCCGATGCGCATCGAGGCCCGCCGGGGGGATGTCCTCTCCGGGATCCCACGGCGTGCAGGCGGCAAAGCAAGGTGCGGTCGCCAGGACGGCGAGGAGCGGGGACAAGGTGCGGCGCGATGCAAGCGGTCGATGCATGAGGGCCTCCGGTCCGCCGCCAAGCAAGACGGCGGCCACATGATGGGATGTTCTTCCATCCAACCCATCGCCGCAATCCACGCGACGACGGTTGAAGCGCGGGATTTCTGCCGTCCCCAGCACGCGTGATGGGGGGACGAGGCGCGCGTGGTGCGATGGACTCTCATGCGCACCGGGCATCACGTCCCCACTGCCGTGGCTCATTGCGGCACGACATGGCGATCACGCCACGGCGCGGAGTCCGGTGCTGCCATGGCATGGCGCGAGGTGCGCCGGCGCCGCGAGCGCGCCCCCTCTGGCCCGGGCGTGTCGACCGTCGGGTCACGGGTCGCGTGATGGCGGAGAGCGATCGCTGGATGTTCGGTGTGCGCAACCACCTGTGACTTGACGGGTGCATTCGCCGCCCATAAGTGACCGACCGGTCATGAAAAGCACCGCCCCCTCGTCTCCACGTAGCCTCTCGCTGGCCTCGACGCTCGCCGCGCTGCTCGCCCTCGGCCTGATCGCACCGCCCGCCGCCGCGCAGCCGATCGCCCCGCAGCCGGCCGCGCCGGCGCCGGCGCCACCCGCCGCCGGTCAACCGCCGCCCGCGCCGGCCCCCTCCGCCGCGCCCCAGCCGGCGGCGCCGAAGGCCGACCCGCTCGCCACCGCGCTCGCCCCGCAACCGGGTGGGTTGACGCCGGAGGAGGTCGCGAGAGCCACGCTGCGGACGCGCGCGTCGCTTCGCGCCAAGCAGGCCGAGCTCCGCGCCGCCTCGGCGAGGGTCGACCAGGCGATGGTCAACTACTTTCCGCGGCTCACGGTGACGGCGACGTACACCCGGCTGTCGCCGATCGAGGCGCCGAGCCTGGGGCCGCCGACATCGTCCGTGGTGACGACGACTGATCCTGACACCCTGGATCTCGAGAATCTCCAACCAGTCCGGGTGGGGCCATGCCCGGGCGATCCCACCCAACAGTGCGTCGCCAACTCGCTCGAGGTACCCAACCCCCTGAGCGGCCTGGATTTCGCGGCGCCGCCGAACAGCTACTCGCTCACGGCGAGCCTCGCGGTCCCCATCTCGGACTATGTGCTTCGCATCTCGCAAGGGTACGCGGCGGCTTCGCACGCCGAGAGCGCGAAGAAGCTCGAGCTGCAGGCCGAGACGCTGCAGGCCGCGGCCGACGCGAAGATCGCTTTCTTCAACTGGGTGCGGGTGAAGGGGCAGGTCATCGTCGCGGGCGAGGCGGTCGCCCAGGCCAGGGCCCACGTCGAGGACGCGCGCCGCACCTTCGAGGTCGGGCTGCTCTCGCGGGCCGACGTGCTCCGGCTCGAGGCCCAGGTGGCCGGCGCGGAGCAGGTGCTCCACGAGGCCCAGGCCGCGCTCCTGGTCGCCGACGACCAGATCCGGATCGCCCTGGGCGCGCCGCACGACAGGCCGCTCGCCCTCGGGATCGACGTGATGGGCGCCGCGCCCGCGCCGCCGCCCGCCGAGGCGCTCCCGGCGCTGGTCCAGGAGGCGCTCCAGAAGCGCCTCGAGATCCGCGCCCTCGACGAGACGCAGTACTCGCTCGAAAAGGCCGAGGCGGTGACGAGGGCCGGCTACTTCCCGCGCGTGGACGCGTTCGCCGATCTCACCTACGCGAACCCCAACCAGCGCATCTTCCCGACGCGGGAGCAGTTCGACCTGACCTGGGCCGCCGGCGTCCGCGCCTCGTGGGTGATCAACGACATCTTCTCCACCGCCGCCTCGTCCGCCGAGGCGAACGCCCGCACGACCCAGGTCGCCGAGCAGAAGGCCGCGCTGCGCGACGCCCTCCGGCTCGAGGTGGCGTCGGCCTACGCCGAGCTGAGCAAGGCCGCGAGCAGCATCGAGTCCGCCGAGCGCCAGCTCGCGGCGGCCGTGGAGTCGATGCGCGTCAGGACCGAGCTGTTCCGGGCCGGGCGGGCCACGAGCGTCGACGTGGTCGACGCGGAGGCCGAGGTCACGCGCGCGCGGCTCCAGCAGCTCAACGCGCGCGTCGGCGCGCTCGTCGCGAAGACCCGGCTGGAACACGCGGTCGGGCGCGATGCGAAGGACGTAAAATGACCGCCCGGCGCCGGTCGTCTTCGCTTGCGCGGCCCGTGCGGCCGGAGTAGGGAAGTCGAGCGTCGCTGCGGCGCGGGTTCCTGCGGCGTCGCCGCGGAAACTGCGGCACCGTCCGCGTCGTCCCTGCACTACACCGGCCGAGGCAGCGCTTTCACGGTGCGCGCCTGGCCCGCCCGTCATGACGGAGCTTGCGCTCATCCTCAGCGGCGGCCTGCTCGGGCTCGCCTTTGCGGCTTACCTCGCTCGCTGGGTCGTCGCGCGCCCCTCGGTGGAGCCCGAGATGCAGCGCGTGGCCGCGATCATCCAGGGGGTCGCCGAGGTGTACTTCCGTCGCCAGAGCAGCGTGATCGGCGCGGTCTCCGCGATGCTCGGCGGCGCCATCTTCCTGGCCTATGGCCTCCTCCGGAGCACCGGGGAGACCAACCCGGTGCCCGCGCTCGAGCTCGGGGTCTGGCTCACGCTCTCGTTCGCGGTCGGGGCGGCCAGCGCGGTCGCGGCGGGCCGGGTCGCCACCTGGATCGCGCCCCGCACCAGCGTGCGCGCCGCGAGCGGCGCGCGTCGCTCGCTCGATCTCGCCCTGCAGATCGCCCTCCGCGGCGGCGCCGTCTCGGGGCTCTTCGTCACGGGGCTGAGCTTGCTCGGGCTCGGCGGGCTGTTCGCCGCGGTCTTCGCGTTCCGCGGCGGCTTCGGGGCCGAGCCGGCGGAGGCGCTCGCGCTCGCGCCGACCATCCCCTGGGTCATCGCCGGCTATCCCCTCGGCGCCTCCTTCGCCGCGCTGATGGCGCAGCTCGGCGGCGGCACCTTCTCCAAGGCGGCCGATCTCGGCGCCGATCTCGCGGGCGCGGAGGTCGGGCTCGACGAGGACGACCCGCAGAACCCGGCCACGATGGTCGACCTGGCCGGCGATGCGGTCGGCGACTGCGCCGGGCGCGCGGCCGGCGTCTTCGCCTCGACCGTCGCCGAGAGCGCGGGCGCCATGGTGGTCGGCGCGATGCTCTTCCGCAACAACACCGGGCTGCCGAGCGCCCTCGCCGTCGTGCTCTTCCCGCTCGTCAGCCGGGCGTTCGGGCTCATCGCGACGCTCTTCGGCGTGATGGTCGTCAAGACCGACGACCGCGAGGACGCCTTCAACGCGCTCGTGCGGGGGCTCTACGTCACCGCCCTCCTGCACGCCGTCGGGATCGCCGGCGCCGCGAAGTGGCTGCTCGGCCCCCACTGGGTCGTCTTCTTCGCGTGCGGCGTCATCGGCATCGTCGCCGGCGTCGGCGTGCTGCACGTGACCCAGTACTACACCGAGCAGCGGCACCGCCCGGTGCGCGAGATCGCCGAGGCCGCCCGTAGCGGCTCGGCCATGGCGGTGCTGCGCGGGCTGGCGATCGGCCTCGAGAGCTCGGTGCTCCCGCTCCTCGTCGTGGTCGGCGCCACCTTCGGCTCCTACCTGCTCGGCGCCCGCTCCGGGCTCGTCGGGGGGGGCCTGTTCGGGACCGCGGTCGCCACGATGGGGATGCTGGGCATCGCGGGGTACGTCCTCGCGATGGATGCGTTCGGTCCGATCGTCGACAACGCGGGCGGCATCGTCGCCCTGACGGTCGCCCGCGAGCGGCCGGACGTGCGGGGGCGCACCCTCGTGCTGGACGCGGCCGGCAACACGACCAAGGCGCTCACGAAGGCGTACGCGGCGGGGGTGGCGGCGCTCGCCTCGTTGCTGCTCGTCGCCGGCTACCTGGACGAGTCCCGGCGGCGCGCGCTGGCGTCGAGCGTGAAGGCCAGCGGCGAGACCGCGGCCATGGTGGTGCGCCTCGACCGGCCCGAGGTCTACCTGGGCGCGCTGGTCGGGATCCTCCTTGTTTTCTGGCTCGCTGGCCGCTGCATCCGCAACGTGCTCCAGACCGGGCGCCGCGTCCTGGACGAGGTGAGGCGCCAGGCCCGAGACCGCCCGTCGGGCTTTGTCGGCGATCACGAGCCCTGCGTCGAGATGGTCTCCCGGGCAGCGCTGCGCCACATGATCGCGCCTGCCCTGATTTCGGCGGTGGTGCCCGTGGCCGTGGGACTTGCCTTGCGCTTTGCAAGGACGGAGGATAATCCTCTGGTCGCGGCGGATTCAGTCGCGGCCCTCATCATGGCCGGGACGGTCGCAGGCGTCCTCGGGTCGCTCTTCCTAGGGAATACCGGGGCGATCTGGGACAATGCGAGGCAGTACATCGCGACCGGCGCACACGGCGGGCGCTACCTCGTCGACGAGACGGGGGCGCGAGCGGACAACCCCACCTATGGCGCGGCCGTCGTCGGCGACACGATCGGCGATCCGCTCAAGGATGTGGCCGGTCCGGCGATCCATGTACTCATCAAGATGCTTCCCGCCGTGATCATCGTGTTCTTGCCGTTCTTCATCTGATGACGGTTCTTCATCCCAGCGGGATCGGCCAGCGGTCCCGCTCATCCGATCCATCCCGGCAGATTGCCGCCGTACCCGTATCCCGAGCCCACGACGTGCCGCCTCCGATCTCCGACGCACTCTCCACCCTCAGTGATCGTGGCCTGCGAAGGCTGCTTGGCGCCCGCACCTTCCTCCGCGGGCTGGAGTACTTCCGCCGCCGCGTCGTCGAAGACATCTCCATCAACGAGACGACGGCGAGCGGCACGGTCCGCGCCGCCGACTCCGAGCCGTATCCGGTCAAGGTGGAGCTCTCGCCCGACGGCATCCAGTCGCAGTGCTCGTGCCCTGCTTTCCAGAAGGCTGGACAGCACTGCAAGCACGTCGCGGCGCTGCTCATCAGCATCCGCGACCAGGCGCGCGGCGCCCAGCCCCGGCGCGAGCCGCCGATCCCGGCCCTGCTCCCGCAGACGGCGCACGCAGGCGGCGACGTTTTGAAGCGCGTGCGCCGCCGTGACCGCCGCGGGCGGCTCTCGATCACCCCCCCGGTGGCCGTCCCGACCGTGGTCGGCACCCACGGGCCGCCGGGCTCCGCCGTGACCCTCACGACGCCGGTCCAGGACGCCACGGCCAAGCAGACCGGCATCGGCGCATGGCTCCCGCCCGAGGGGGTCACCGGCGCCCGCCGCGTGGAGTTCCGCCTCCATGTCCGGCAGGGGGCGCTCACCGTCACCGTCCTGGACGCCGAGGCGCGCGTCCCGGTGCTGCCCTCCGCGGCGCTCGCCTGGCAGGCGCTCTATCCGACGCCCGATCGTGACGCGCTCCGGCTGCTCGCCCGGTTCGAGAGCGGCAACCCGCGCCACCCGGCGGTCGACATCCGCGGCGAGGACGTGGCGGAGCTGCTCCCGTTGCTGGAGGGCCAGCGCGTGCTCCTGGAGCCGGCGCTCATGCAGCTGCGCTTCGGCGAGGACAGCCTGCGGCCGCGCTTCGATCTCGAGACGGTCGGCGGCGACACCATCATCGTGAAGGCGAGCTTCGAGCGCGGGAACGACAAGCGCCGCTTCTCGCTGCTGCAAGGCGGGTGGTTCGAGGGCTGGCCGGGCTGGCACGTCGACACGCAGGAGGGGATCGCGCGCCGCATCGACAAGCGCGTCTCCCCCGCGGCGATGCGCCGCCTGCTCCGCTCGCCGACCATCGGCGAGCCGATGAGCGAGCTGCCCCGCATCATCATGCAGGGGCTGCCCAAGATCGCGCTCGAGGTCGGCGCGGAGCTGCCCGATCTGAACCAGATCGCCGAGGTCGTCGACCTGGTGCCCACGTTCCGCATGCGCGCGGGGGGCTCCCTGATCGAGGCGCGCGTCACGCTGTTCGCCGCGTACGGCGACGCGGAGGTCGCGGTGCGCGCCGACGGCATCTCGCCCCCGGTGCTCGTGCAGCCGCCCGAGGAGGGGATGAAGCGCGCCCGCTGCATCCGCGTGGACATCGCCGCCCAGCAGGAGGCGGCGAGCAAGCTGCTCGCCCTCGGGCTCAAGCCGGACGAGACCGGCCAGGGCTTCGTCGCGACCGGCGATCAGGCGCTCACCTTCTGGACCGAGGGCCTCGCCGAGCTCCCCGACGACTGGGATCTCTTCGTGCCCGAGGATCTCGTCGACACGCAGGTGCGCAGCAAGCCGATCGGCGTGTTCGCGAAGGTCACGTCGGGGATGGACTGGCTGAACGTCAAGCTCAGCTTCGAGAGCGAGGGCGTCGGCGTCGATCGCGACGAGCTGCGCCGCTGCCTCGCCGAGGGCAAGCGCTACGTGCGCCTCGAGGACGGCTCGTTCGCCGCGTTCGACCCCGACGCCGTGCGGGCGATGCTCGATCGCGAGGTCGAGCTGATGATGTCGGCGGGCAAGAACGGCCGGCTGCCGCTGGCGCAGGCCGGGCGCGTGCACGAGCTGCTCCAGCACACGAGCGGATCGAGCGTGACCGCCTCCGCGCGCGAGCTCTTCCACAAGCTCAGCAACATCGACGAGATCGGCAGCACCAAGCGGCCCAGGAACCTGAAGGCGACGCTCCGCCCCTACCAGGAGGCCGGCCTGTCGTGGCTCAAGTTCATCCACGACATCGGCTCGGGCGGCGTGCTCGCCGATGACATGGGCCTCGGCAAGACGGTCCAGACCATCGCGCTCCTGCTCGCGGTCAAGCAGGAGGAGAAGCACCTGCGCACGCTGATCGTCGCCCCGACGAGCGTCGTGACGAACTGGGAGCGCGAGCTCGCCAGGTTCGCGCCGTCGCTCTCCGTCGCCCTCTGGCACGGCGCCGACCGCAAGGACCAGATCGACGAGGTGAAGGCGGCCGAGGTGGTCATCACGAGCTACGCGCTCCTCCGCCGCGACGAGGACTTCCTCGCGCAGCTCGACCTGAGCTACGCCATCCTGGACGAGGCGCAGCACATCAAGAACCCGATGAGCGCCACCGCGGCCGCGGCGAAGCGGCTCCGCGCGAGGCGCCGGCTCGCGCTCACGGGCACGCCCATCGAGAACCGGCTCTCGGAGATCTGGTCGATCTTCGACTTCGTCTCGCCGGGCCTGCTCGGCTCGCTGGACAAGTTCGAGGCCCGCTTCTCCCGGCCGATCGAGGCGGGCGACTACAAGACCGCGCAGCGGCTCCGCGCCGCGATCCACCCGTTCATCCTGCGCCGCACGAAGCAGGAGGTCGCGAAGGATCTGCCCGAGAAGATCGAGATGGATCAGATCTGCGATCTCACCGGCGAGCAGCGTGCGCTCTACCTGCAGGTCGCGCGGGAGGTCCGGGCGCAGGTCCTCGGTGAGGTCGAGCGCGTCGGCCTGGCGAAGAGCCAGCTGCAGATCCTCGCCGGCCTCACGCGCCTCCGGCAAGCGGCCTGCGATCCGCGGCTGCTCGGCCTGCCGCGCGAGTTCGGCGACGACGACTCGGGCAAGCTGGTCGCGGTCCGCGAGCTCATCGCGAACGCCGTCGAGGGCGGGCACAAGGTCCTCGTCTTCAGCCAGTTCGTGATGATGCTGCGGCTCATCGAGAAGGCGATGAAGGAGGACGGCGTCGCCTACGAGTACCTCGACGGCTCGACGAAGGACCGAGCCGAGCGCGTCGAGCGCTTCCAGAACGACCCGAGCGTCCCGGTCTTCCTCATCAGCCTCAAGGCGGGCGGCACCGGCCTGAACCTCACCGCGGCCGACACGGTGATCCACTTCGATCCGTGGTGGAACCCGGCCGTCGAGCAGCAGGCCACGGATCGCGCCCACCGCATCGGGCAGACGAAGGTGGTCACCGCGTATCGCCTCATCGCCGCGGGCACGATCGAGGAGAAGATCCTCCAGCTCAAGGCGAAGAAGCGCGAGCTGGTCGCCTCGGTGCTCAGCGAGGACGCCGGCGGCGCCAAGAAGCTCACCAAGGCCGACCTGGAAGAGCTGTTCGCCGTGGACTGACCGGACCGCGGCGCGCTCTGGGGGGAGCGCGCCGGCTGTCGGTCACGAGCCGGCAGGGGCCCCGTCATGGTCACGAGCAGGCTGAGGGGCCCATCATGGTCAGGTCACGAGCCGGCGGGGAGCCCCGTCGAGGGTCGCGACGGCCACGGGCGGCCCGCGCGGTCGCAGGGCAGGGGAGGCGGCTACGGCTTGCTGCCGCCGCTGAGGACCATCAGGTGGTACTTGCCGAACTCGCTCTGCCCCAGGGTGAACAGGACCTCGATGAGCAGGCGGTACGGCGTGGTCGCGTCGGCCACGATGATCGCCTCGGACGATGAAGGATCGAGCCCCTTCGCGGCGCGGATGGCCTTGTCCGTCTCGCGCGCGTGAGACAGGGCGTTCGCGAGCGGCACGATGTAGAGATCGTTGGGCCCGCTGCGCTTGTACTTCGCGTCGACGCCGGACTGGGCGAGCTGCTCGCGGCCGGGCAGCATGACGATCGGGGTCGGGTCCTCGCCGACCAGGATCTGCGACTTCGAGACGATGACGACCACGCCTTCCTGGGAGGGCTCGGCCTGCATCACCGACTTCGGCAGGGTGAGGTCCCTCGACTGCGGGATGGACGCCGCCGACGATCCCACGCTCTTCAGCAGGAAGACGAGGATGATCGTCATCAGGTCGAGCATCGCCGTGATGTTCAGGAAGTCGATCTCGGGCTCCCGCCTGTTCCTGCGGATCGCCTTTCGCAGCGCCGCCTTGTAGCGGACGATGCTCGCCTTCGGTTGCGGCGCAGGGGGCGGCCCGGCGCTCATCGGGCCACTCCGAAATGGACCTCGGGGAACAGCTCCTCCCCGTTGTCGCTCCTCAGCGCGTCCATCACGTCGATGATCGTCTTGTAATCGATGCCCGGGTTCGCCGTGATCGTCACCTGCGTCTCCTCTTTGAACTCGGGGCGGGCGTTCTTGAGGCGCTTCGCGCACGCCGTGAGGGCGGGAAAGTCGTGGCTGCCGTTCGTCGTCGGCACGGTCACCCCGCTGCCCACGTCCTGGCAGCCGGTCGCGATGTTGCCGCTCGACGTCTTCAGCGAGATCCCCTGGCCGGTGATGAACGCGGAGAGGTTCAGCGCCTTGCTGGAGAGCTCGCTGCGCACCTTGCCCCCGCCGATCGAGGGCGGCGTCGTGTCGATCGACGACACGAAGGTCACCGAGACGCTCGCGAGCACGAAGATCAGGATGTTCGTGATGATGTCCAGGTACGGAACGACGTTGAGCTCGCCGGCCTCCTCTCCGGGCTCGGGCTCCTTGGGCTGCGACAGGCGCCGGATCTTCGACCGCTGCGCCGAGCTGAGCGGGACGTCTTGCGGGTCCCCCATGGGCTAGTACCCAGGCTTGCTGCTGATGGTGAGGAGGTTGAATACGCGCTCCGTCGTCGTCTCCAGGTCGTGCTGGATGTTCTTGGAGCGGGTGTGGAGCAGGACGTGCGCGATCATGCACACCACGGCGATCGCGAGGCCGAACGCGGTATTGTACATCGCCTCCGCGATGCCGTTCGAGAGCATCCGCTGCTTGTCGGCCTGGGAGAGGCCCTGGGCGGCGATGGAGGCGAACGTGTTGATCAGGCCGGAGACCGTCCCGATGAGGCCGATCAGCGTCGCGATGTTCGCGAGCGACCAGAGGGCGCCGATGCGCTTCTCCACGGCGGGCTTGAGCTCCGACAGCTTCTCGCTCAGGGCGGCGTCGATCTCGTCGGCCCCCTTGTTGGCGTGGGTGAGGCCGGCCTTCACGAGCTGGAGGATGGGGTAGTCGCTCGCGTCGCACAGCTTGATGGCGCGGTCGATGTTGCCGGCCGCCACCAGCTTCTTCACCTGGGCGAAAAACTCTTTGGAATTCACACGATAGCGCCCCAGCTGGAACGCGGTTCGCTCGATGATGATCGTCACCACGACCGCCGAGACGACCAGGTTCGCCATCAGGAAGGTCGGATTGTGCTTGATGGCCTCCCACATCCCACCTTCACCACCACCCTCGGCCGCCAGCATCAGCAGATGACGCATCCTCGAAGTCCCTTTCTCAGCGTCGTCAGAAGCCCGACAATCTCTAGGCGCCGCGACTATAGCTGCCGCCCGATCCCGGGCGCAAGCTCGGCGATGCGGCCGCGTCCGGCGGCGAGAGGCCGGGATCTGCGGAGATCTTCGGCCGAAACGGCGGGGCACGTCTCCCGGGACGCGCGCTCCCGGAGCGCGCGCCGGCCTGGGCGAAATCGCGGGGCGGCGCGCGCCGCCGGTGGGTACGGAGACCCCTGAAGCGCGCCGGTTGCCGAGCCGGCCAGGCCGTCGTGCTCTGCCACGCTCGAGTCCGCTCGCTCCAGGATTCACCGCGCGCCGCGTCGGGTGATGCGGCTCGCATCGCCGCGGTGCGGTGTCGCTCGGTGGCCGCCGTGTCGGCCCAGCGTCACCCGGACCACGCGAGATCCGCCGCCCGAGAACGTGACGCGCTCCAGGCGGATTGTTGCATAACCCCGCGATTGTTGTAAAGTTTTGCCCGCACCAGAGCGCGCGGGTGTGGGCAAATCTCTCTTGACGGCCGCGGGTCTCAATCGCGAAGATGCGCGAGTCCCCCGGGCGAATCGGCGTGGCCTGGTCAAGTGCAGGCGGCACGCTCTGCGAGGAGCGGGGGCCGCTCCCGGGGCCACGAAGAGTCGCTGGAGTGACGGCGCGAGGTCAGTCTCGGACGACAGGTGACAGAGCTGGGGCGGCGCCGGAGGCCTGCACCTGGCAGGAGAGACGATCAGGACTCTTGCAGAGATGAACGCCGCTCGGCTAGCGTCCCGTGGGCACCCCGCCAGAGAGCGACAGGAGCACGCCGTCCACGGCCAGCACCGCCAAGCGAACAGGCCCCCTCATTCGTTATCACGTGTGAGCGAAAGACTGCCGCCCCTCGGCAACACGAGTCTAACAAGGTAACCGATCGAGTTGCGCGAAACCTCATCCGGGGACGCGAGGCGAACTGGAGGACAGAAGCAATGCACGGCTTGTATGAAGCTTTTCAAGAGGGTGGATGGGCCATGTGGGCCATCCTGTTCTGGTCGATCATCGAGATCGGCATCATTGTCGAGCGCTCGCTCTACCTGTTCGGCTCGTCGATCAACAAGGAGGTCTTCCTCGCCACCATGCAGAAGTGCATCCTGGCGGGCGATGTCGCGAAGGCCGTGAAGATGTGCTCCGCGGCGAACGCGCCGCTCGCGCGCATCGTCCAGGCGGGGCTCGTCAAGGTGAACCGCCCCGACGAGGAGGTCCAGGCGGCGATGGACGAGGCGGCGCTCCGCGAACTGCCGAAGATCGCCGCGCGCACCTCGTACCTCGCGCTGTGCGCGAACCTCGCGATGCTCTCCGGCCTGCTCGGGACCGTGCTGGGCCTCATCAAGTCGTTCGGCTCCGTCGGTGGCGAGTCGGTCGACCCGAGCCAGAAGGCGCGCGTGCTCGCGGCCGGTATCTCCGAGGCCATGAACTGCACCGCCTTCGGCCTCGGCGTGGCCATCCTCGGCCTCGTCGGCTTCGCCGTGCTGAACGGCAAGACGCAGCAGATCGAGGACGACATCAACGAGGCGTCGGTGCAGATCCTCAACCTGGTCGTCACGAACCGGCAAAAGGTGAATGTCGCCGCCGTCGGTCAAGCTGCCTGATGGTCCTCGGCGGGTCCAGGTCGCCGGGCGCTCGTCGTCCCACCTGGGCCCGCTCTCGCGTCGCAGCGCCCCGGACGGCGGCTTGCGCCGTCGGGGCCCCGGGAACTTCGGAAGGGCAACGGAGTCAGACCCCAGCAAGGTGTCCCTCCGCCCGAGCAGCGGGTAGGGCGTCCCCCGGAACAACTTGAATATGTGGGCTGAGGCTCACGTTGGGAAGGCATTATGGGCGGCGTAGACGTCGGCGAGAGTGGCAAGAAGCGGTCGACGAACTCCGAAATCAACATGGTCCCGTTCATCGACCTGCTGATGGTCACGATCTCATTCCTGTTGATCACGGCGGTCTGGGTCACCAACTCGCGCATGAACGCGGACGCTCAGGTCCCCGGCCCGCCGGACCCGAACAAGGAGCTCACCCCGCAGACGCCGGAGAAGGTGCTGAACCTGCACATCGGCGAGAGCGAGTTCGGGCTCGTGTGGAAGCAGGGCTCGACGGTGGTCAACGAGGTCAAGGTGCCGAAGACCCCGGTCGAGGTCGGCGGTGGGAGCTCGAAGACCGTCCGCTACCCGGAGCTCGCGAAGCGGATCGAGGAGGAGTGGAAGCAGCACGGCGGCCACCGGGATCCGAGCGACAAGAAGCTCGACCAGGCCATCCTCCACACCGACAACCGGACCCCGTTCAAGGAGATCATCGCGGTGCTCGACGCGCTCTACGCGCCGAAGCGCGAGATGCGGCTGCCCGAGGGGACCAAGCAGGTCCCCGCGTTCAACATGACGTTCTCGGTCCGGTGAGGCAGGAGCGCGGACATGGATAAGTTTACTCGGAATCACCACAAGGACCCGCACGCCCACGTGATTCATAAGCCGGGCCGCCGGCTGATGATGAAGGTGCCGCTCCGGTTCGTGTGGAACAAGGTGTCGGGGCACGGCTCTCGCAGCCCGAGCGCGGGGCTCAACCTCGTGAGCTTCATCGACTTCCTCGTCGTGACCGTGATCTTCCTCCTGATGTCCTTCTCGGCGTCGGGCGAGATCGCCGTCGACAAGAACGTCACGCTGCCAAAGGCGGAGAACGTCGAGGACGTCATCGATGCGCCGATGGTCGCCGTGAACGGCAACCAGATCCTCGTCGACGGCAACCTCGCCGGGTCGACCCGCGCGATCGAGGAGCTCGGGCGCCTTCAGAAGATCGACGAGCTCTTCAACCTGCTGAAGAACAAGCGCGAGCTGTGGAAGCAGGTGGAGCCGAACAAGCCGTTCCCGGGCGTGTGCATCCTCCAGGTCGATCAGAACGTGCCCGCGCTGGTCGTGAAGAGCGTGTTCCAGACCGCGGCGTTCGCCGGTTATCCGAACGTCAGCTTCATGGTCAGCAAGCTCCCGAAGTCTTCGCCCTGATCCCCGCTTCTTGACCTTTCTAGCTGTGAACGAACGGGGTGCGCCGGGCGAGTCCCGGCGGCCCTGGTCACCATCGAACGCGGTGGTCCCAGCGGCGCGCTCGGCGCAGCGTCATCTCCTTCGCGGCGCTCGCGGAGGGGGCTGTGTCGCGGGCGCGATCGGGCGCTGGCCTGCCGCGTGGAGCCTCTCCTATGGCGTCTGAACAGCCGCCTCGCGAACGCGGCCTGCCAGCGGTCCACCGGGCGCGGGAAGCGCGCGCAAAGATGCGCTGGCCGTCGGCGAAGTTCTGGGGTTACGCGGCCATCATCCTCGCGGTCTCGGCGATCCTCCACTGGAAATGGTCCCAGGGGCAGATCGAGAGCGCGCGGCAGAAGCTGATGGCGCGCCAGCGCGCCGTCGCCGTCGAGCTCGGCCCGCGCTGGTTCCCGCTGCGCGAGCGCGTGGAGGGCTGGGCCCTCGATCTCGCGCGGAGCGCCGGGGACGAGCTCGTCGATCGCGAGGCGCTCAAGGCGTGGGATTTTCGCGAGCTCGCGGGCATCTACTTGCGGCTTCGGGTGGACGAGGCGACGAGCGTCGAAGCGATCCGGAAGAACGCGCAGCGGTCGCTCCGCGACGCGTTCACCGCATGCCTGCTACGCGTGCCGAACCCGAACCCGCTCGTGGGCGCGGAGTGCAAGCGCACGCGGGACTGCCAGACAGGCGAATACTGCAACGAGGCGGATCGCTGCTCCCGGCCCGCGCAGCCGTTCAACCTGCGCGTCGCCTACCGGACGATGCACGTGCTCTCGGACGAGTGGGTGCGCGACGCGCAGGACGCCTCGAGCGATCTCCGCCTGCGGCTCCTGGAGTCCAGCTTCGACGACACGGTGCGGGACGACGTGCCGCTCGCGGCCGAGCTCCTGACGCGGGCGCAGTACTACCTCGTCGTGCTCGACGAGCCGGCCGAGGGCGCGACGACCACCGAGGCGCTGCTCGCGGTGCCGCACATGGCGCGCGTCGGCGTGTGGCGGCTGTCCGACGGCAAGCCGATCCTGCGGCTGCGCCGCGAGGCGAGCGGCAACCTCATCGGCGGGACGCCATCGGTCGAGGCGAGCGTGCTCGAGGCCCGGCAGCGCCAGGCGAACAGCTGCGCGCTGGCGCTCGCGGTGCGTGAGGCGATCGGCGACACGACCGCGGCCGCCGTCGACCCGCGGTGAGGGGGAGCGGGCTCAGCGCGCGCCCTGAACGACGCGTGGCCTGATCAGGGCGCGGCTTTGATGAGCGCGCGCCCTGATCAGCGCACGCCACCGCGGGCGAAGTCGCGCGCGATGACGTGCACATCCGTGAGGTTGTGACCCGTCGCTCCGGTCTCCACGCGCGTGCCGAGGGCGCGGTGAACGGGCGCATCGTCGAAGCGCGCGAGCGCCGCCTCGATCGCGTCCGCGTCGATCGCGTCGGCGTTCGCGCTGGCGACGACGGCGCCTGCGGCCCCGGAGCTGCCGTCGGCGCCGTCCGAGGCCGCGCAGAGCAGCGCGACGTCCGGGGGCAGGTCGCGGAGGGCGGCGAGCGCGATCCACCCGGCGCGGCCGCCGGCGCCGCGCCGGGGCGGCAGCGCGAGCGTCGGCTCGCACGGGATCACCACCGCTTCGCCCGGGGCGAGGGCTCGCGCGCGCGCGAGGCGACGCTCGACGATGGCGCGGGCCTCGCCCTCCTCGGCGGGGGCCGCCACGGCGCGGAGCCCCGTCCGGGCGGCGAGCGCGGCCGCCACGCGCTCGGCGAGCAGGCCCGGATCCGCGAGCACACGCGCTTCCTGGGGCGGCGCCTCGGCGGGCTTCAACGACTCGCTGAACGCCGGCGCGAGCCGGGCGAGCCGAGGGGCCCAGCGATCGAGCGCGGCGAGCGCCTCCTCGACGCACGTCGGATCCGGGACGGTCGGGCCTGAGCTGATGTCGTGCGGGAGCCCCCCGACGACGTCGCTCACGAGCAGCGTCAGGACGCGCGCCGGGGCCGCGGCCGCGGCCAGGCGCCCGCCCTTGATGCGCGAGAAGTGGCGGCGAACGAGGTTGACCTCCTGGATCGGCGCGCCGCCTTCCAGGAGGGCGGCGACGAGGGCCTGCTTGTCGGCGAGGGCGACGCCTGGAGGGGGGGCCGCGAGCAGCGCGGACGCGCCGCCGGAGATGAGGGCGAGCAGGAGATCGTCAGGCCCGAGCGCGGCGGCGGCGGTCAGCGCCGCCGTGGCCGCGTCGACGCTGCGCGCGTCGGGGATCGGGTGCGCCGCCCGCATCACGCGGAGCGGGCGCAGCGCGTCTTCCGCGGCTTCCGCGGGATCGGGCGGCGACGCTCGACCCGGCCGTGTGGGCGGAGCGACCGTGACGGCGAGCCCTCCGGTGATCCGATCCCCCCAGCAGCGGAGCGCGCCGCTCGCCATCCCCAGCGACGCCTTGCCCGCCGCGATCACGCACACGCGGCCGCGGCGCGCTCCGGCCTCGGCGGCGAGCGCGCGCTCGACGAGCCCTGCGGGATCGAGGTCGTCGAGCCCGGCGCAGAACGCGGCCACGAGCGCCGCGCGCAGCGCGTCGAGCGACGCGCTCAACGGCCCCCCGCGCCGGCCGCGCCGCCGCTCGCCGCCACCTGGGCGCGGGCGCGTCCTCGGGCGGACGAGCGGTCGCCCGCGTCGACGAGGTGCGCCCAGACCACGTGGTGCCAGCTCAGCGTGACGGACACGAGCGCCCGTTGCTCTTCCTGGGCGCTCTCGATGCCGGCGAGCTCCGGCCCGCGCCAGCGGAGCGCGCCCCGCAGGCCGAGGAACGGGCCGGTCGCGTCTCCCAGGAGCGGCAGATCGAGCGACGCCGAGAGCTCCAGCCCCGGCTCGGGGGCGAGCCCGCCGCCCGGCGACGCCTCCCAGAACGAGCCCACGCCGAGCGCGAAGGAGTCGACGAGGAGGTTGAGCCACGGCGCGCCGCGCTCGAGATCGCTCGCGTACCGGGCGAGGAAGAGCGGCTGGATGAAGACGCCGCCCGCGATGGATCGCGCGATCGGCGCCGCGTCCGCGCCGAGCGCGTCGGTGTAGTGCGCGTACACCCCGGCGGTCGCGAGGTAGACCGCCGCGCCGCGCGCGCAGAGCGCGGGGCCGCCGCTCGCGAACGTGGCGCCCGCGCCCGCGCGCAGCTCGAGATCGCCGTCGAGCCGGCCGTAGGCTCCGTCGTCCTCCGCGCGTGCCGAGCGCGCGCTCGCGAGCGCCGCGGCGACGGCCGCGACGCCGGCGAGCGCCCTCACGCCAGCGCGGGGGCCGCGCGCGCGCGCGACCGGCCCAGGAGCGTCGTTCTTGTGGGTGGTCATCAGCGTATCAGCGCCTCCCGCACCGCATCCCGCAGCTCGGGCGCGAAGAGGATCCGGGTGCGCGTCAGGGTCTCGTTGCGCAGTCGGTCCAGCAAGAAGGACACCTCGGCCGGGTGCCTGGGACGTCCTCTCGGGTAGACGACCAGGAGCGACTCGTCCTCTGCGTAGGGCGTGTCCTCTGCGATGTCGACGCCGACGTACACATCCGGATCGAGCCCCGCGCCGCGCGCGATGTCCCGCACCGTCTCCAGCGCTGTCTCGCGCCGCGCGTCGCGCTCGGCCGGCCCCTCGCCGGGCTCGGGGAACAGCTCGACCGTCTTGAAGAGCGCCCGCGCGCGCAGGCGGCGGGCGAGATCGGACAGCACGGGATCGGGCGCCGCCCCCCACGCGTGAATGGCCCCGAGCAGGACCTGGTCGTCGAGCTCGATGTGCTGCCCCAGCGTGGGCATCTCGCCGGAGGCGATCGCCGCGATCGCGGCGGGGACCTCGGGGATCCGGTCTCCGGCGGCGAGCCGGGCGACGACGCGCCGCAGGATGGCGCCGATCATCCACTCCGCGCTCCGCGTGGTCTTGTGGAAATAGACCTGCTGGAACATGAAGAAGCGCGCGAGCAGGAACGACTCGATCGCGCTCATCCCTTTCGTCCCGTCGATGGCGAGCGCGGGCGCGGGCGGGGCAGACGCGGCGCCGCCGCCGGGCGCCTTCACCTGGACGTCGCTGAACCTGAGGCTGCGCAGGAGCCACGGCAGGTCGTACTCGCCGTACCGGACGCCCGTCGCGTGCGCGTCGCGCAGGAGGTAGTCGCATCGATCGACGTCGAATGTCCCGCTCACCGCCTTGGCGAGGTAGGGCAGCTCGTGCCGCCCGCCGATGAGCTCGGCGACCCGCTGGGGCAGATAGGGGTCCTGGCGCACGAGCACCTGGTGCACGTCCGAGGAGGGGTCGAGCAGGATGCGCTCGGTCCAGCGCTCATGATGGAGCGCGCCCGGCATGGCATCCTCGAACAGGTGTGACAGCGGGCCGTGGCCGAGATCGTGCAAGAACGCTGCGGCGATTGCGTCGCGCGCGCGGTCGCTGGTCACTCTCTGCCAGAACGGAAGGTCGCGATCGATCTGGCGGAGCCTCGCGATCAGGAGGCGCATCACATGGGCGGCCCCGAGCGCGTGCGAGAAGCGGGTGTGCTCGGCGCCGGGGAAGGCGAGCGACGTCAGCCCGAGCTGGCGGATGGACCGCAGCCGTTGCACCTCGCGGGCGCCGAGCAGGCGCGGAACGATGGCGGCCTCGCCGCCCTCGAAGTCGATGAGGCCGTGGACAGGGTCGCGCAGGATCAAGATGGCTCTCCCCGTGAACCCATGGGTGCGCCGGGCGCAGGGTCACTCAGGAGCCGCCTGATGGCGTGGAGCCGGAGGTGTCTGAACCGGGGATGGCTGGAGGAGGGCTCGTCACGTCGGGCGTGCGGTGTGGAGCGCGGCATGGTGCGCCTCGATCAGGGGCGGGAAATCCGGGAGGAAGGCGACGTTCCCACGTGAGCATGCGGAAAGGCAAGCGCGGCTCGTCGGCGCACGCCTCGGGCTGCCAGCGAGCGGCCTGCTTCAGCGAGCGGGCAGCGTACGCCCGCGATGCGACCGACCCACCGACGGACGCGACGGAAACCACACGGCGAGCTGCCTGCACATTCAGACGGAATCATGAAAGGAACGCTGATGGCCAGGCGTTGAACGCCGAGCGGAAGCGAGACGCGACGAGCCGCGGCGTTGCGCCCCGAAGCGCCGCGAACACGACACCGCACGCGAACGCACGCGAACGCACGCGAACGCACGCGAACGCCCTGCGCTCGCAACACGCCCTGCGCATGCAACGCCAGCGCGCAGCGAGGCGGCGACGACCGAAGGCCCGCGCGAACGAAAATGTGAACGGAGGAGGGAAAGTGCTCGATTTCTTGAGGCTGGACGAGCATCCTGGTGTACGTTAGGAGGCTGGCGAATCCGCGGGTCAACTTGGGTCATCGGGTATCCAGGAGATAGGTCGAGCGCATGGCCGTGACCAGCGGACGACGGTCGGGGCGGGGACATCCTGCAGATGAGGAGCTGGGTCGGGTGACACGCGAATCGGGAGGCATGGCGAGCAGTGACGAGGTGGAAGTCGACGAGTCGCCGAGGCGGCTCGACGCCATCCTCCGCGCCCTCCCCGAGTCGGAGCTCCGGGGCCTCATCGCGCGGATGGGGATCCGCATCGACGCCGCGAAGCGCATCGACGCGCCCTCGCAGGCCGCGCGCGCGCTGGTCGGCCTGCCCGACGTGCGCGATCCCTCGCGGCTCCCGACGGCCAGCCGCGAGCTGCTCCATCGCATCGCGGAGGCGGGCGGCGTGCTCGTCGTTCCCTCGCTCCCGGCGGGGCTCGAGCCGCTCATCGCCCGCGGCGTCGTCTACGCGCGCAAGACCGACGAGGGCATCGAGCTCGTCCTGCCGGCGGCGTTCCTCGTCCAGCTGAAGAGCTGGGAGAGCGAGGACCCCCGGGCGATCCGGGCGTTGCTCGCGCAGGCGCCGTTCGAGACGATGAGCGCCATCGCCACGCACTACCTCGGCCGACCGGCGACGCCGCCGATCGCGCTGTCCCTCGAGATCGCGTGGGAGACGCTGAGCGACCCGGACCGGCTCCGCGCGGAGATCGACCGCCTCGCGCCGGTCGAGCGCCGCCTGCTCGAGGCCATCGAGTCGGTCGGCGGCGAGGTCGACACGCAGGAGCTGCTCGATCTGGAGCGGGAGCCGATGCGCCTGCGCAGCGCGAGCGGGGTGACGGCGAGCCGGAGGGGCGCCGGGTTCGCGCTCGAGCGCCGCGCCTTCCTCATCCCGATCCACCCGAACCGCCACGTCGTCCCGACCGAGGTGGCCGCCATCGTCGGCGCGGATCGCCGGCGGATGCGCGAGAAGCGGCGGGAGCAGATCCGCTCGTTCGTCATCGAGGAGGATCACGCCCCGCGCCGCGCTCGGTTCGCCTCGGATCCCGGGATGCTCGCGCTGGCGCTCGCGTACTGCGTGCGCGAGCCGGGCAGCGACGTGCGCCCCGGCGTCGGGACGCCGCGCTCGTTGCTCGTGCGGCTCGCGCAGCGCTTCGGTCGGGACGTCGAGAGCGTGGCGCTCGTCGCCGCGCTCTCGCGCGCGGTCGGGCTCTGGGACGCGTCGGCCGCCTCTCCGGCCACGCCGCCCGGCTCGCTCCAGGTGCAGGAGCTGACGCCGCTCCTGTTCACGACGTGGCGCCGCGGCGGCGCGTGGGACGAGGCGCGGGCCGAGCGGGAGGTGCTCCGGGTCGCGTCCGACAGCCGCGACGCGAGCCCCATCGGCGCCCTCCGCGAGATGGTGCTCGACGCGCTGCACGACCTCGGCGAGGGGCGCTGGGTCCCCTGGCAGTCGCTGCAGGGCTACCTCGCGGCCGACGAGCGGATCGCCGGCGTCGAGCGGCTGGTCCGCCGCTGGGCCGAGCGCGCCTCGGTCGAGGCGCCCGAGGTCCCCGACATCACGCGGCGGATCGCGCTCGAGTCGTTGCCGGCGCTCGGGATCATCGATCTCGGCGGGTCCGAGGACGTGGCGAGCGCCGATCTGGCGCTCCGGCTGACGCCGCGCGGGCGGGCGTTGCTCGCGGGCGCCGCGCCGAGCTCGGACAACAGCAAGAGCAAGTTCGTGGAGGCCCACGCGCTGCGCATCGGCGCGAGCGCCAAGGTCTCGTCCGTGCTCGGGCTCTCGGCGTTCGCCGAGATCGGGCGCGTCGGCGACCAGGTCGATCTGCTGCTCACGCCGCCGTCGATCGCGCGCGCCCTCTCGGTGGGCCTCGACAGCGATGCCCTGCGCGCGCGCATCGAGGCGGTCGCGCCGCTGCCGGACACCATCTCGCGCATGCTCATCCAGGCGAGCGTCGTCCTCGGCAAGGCGAGCTTCGTCGGCGCCTCCGGCTTCCTCTGGATCGAGGACCCGGAGATCCGCGAGCTGCTCCGCACGCGGCGGCCGGCCGCCGAGATGTTCGTCGATCCCTCGCCGCCCGCAGGCCTGCTGATCGAGGCCGGGGTCGACCTGGAGCGGCTGATCCGTCGCTGCCGGGCGCTCGGCGTCGAGATCGAGGCCGATCTCGGCAACCTCAAGGCGACGCGGCAGACGCCGGTGCACGGCACCGAGGGGCCGCATCGGACCTCCTCGACGGCGAACCTGCGACGGTCCAGGACTCCGCCGGCACGTACCCGCTGAGCCCGCTGTCCACCGGCGTCGCGGGGCGCCGCGCGCGGGAGGGCCGTCGGGTACGCACGCGGGTTCGGCGCGCGCAGGATCCAGGGGAGGGCAGCGTACGCAGGCCGTGCTGGCGCTGCGCCAGGAGCGCAGGTCGGCCTCTAGCGGCGCCTTCTTCCTTACGCCCTCGCGCGCTCGTCCCGCGTGACGTGGGGTTCGCGACGCTTTGTATTCCTGCGGCGTGAGGGGAATCGCCTCGAAGAAGCGCGACGTGTATACCTTAACTCGATGGCGCACTCCTCTGGTGAGCCGGACTCGCCCCAAGGAGAGGACTCGGTCGGCCCGGAGACGGCTGCGTTTCCGCTCGGCGGTGGGGAATCCAGGGCTGACAACGTCTACACGATCGCGCCTGGCACCGTCATTGCGCGCAAGTACCGCGTCGAGCGCACGATCGGCCGCGGGGGCATGGGCCTCGTGGTCGAGGCGCTGCACCTCGACCTCGATACACGCGTCGCGATCAAGTTCCTGCTGCCGGAGTTCATGTCGTACACGGAGGCGGCGGAGCGGTTCATGCGCGAGGCGCGCACCGTCGCCAAGCTGCAGACGCCGCACGTCGTGCGGGTGCTCGACGTGGCCGCCCTGGAGAGCGGCGAGCCGTACATGGTGATGGAGCTGCTCGACGGCGAGGACCTCGCGTGCCACGCCGCCGAGGCGGGCACGCTCGCGATCGGCGAGTGCATCGATCACATCGTCCAGGCGTGCGAGGCGCTCGCGGAGGCGCACTCGCTCGGGATCGTCCACCGCGACTTGAAGCCGGCCAACCTGTTCCTGACGAGGCGCCCCGACGGCGCGTCGTTCGTCAAGGTGCTCGACTTCGGCGTCTCGAAGATCCTCACCGGCGACACCGGCAACGTCTCGCTCACGCAGACGACCACGATCCTCGGGTCGGCGCTGTACATGTCGCCCGAGCAGATGCGCTCGTCGAAGAGCGTCGATCCCCGCACCGACATCTACGCGCTCGGCGTGTGTCTCTTCGAGATCATCGGCGGCCGGCCGCCGTATATCGCCGACAGCTTCCCGGAGCTGTGCGCGAAGATCTACACCTCGCCGCCCGAGCCGCTCCAGGATCTCCGCCCGGAGGTGCCGGAGGGGCTCGTCGAGGTGATCGAGAGGTCGATCGCGCGCGAGCCGGAGGATCGCTTCCAGTCGATCGCGGAGTTCGTGCAGGCGCTCGCGCCGTACGCCGCGCCGAGCACGCGCGCGACCATCGCCGGGATCCTCCGCCAGCACGCCGCGGAGCTCGACCTGCCTCCGCCGGCGTCTCGCGGGGCGCTGTCGAGATCCTTGGCCCGCACGTCGCGCAGGAGCAGCGGCGGCCTCTCGGTGAGCGAGAGGGGCGCGCGCACCACCGGCGCTGCGCCGCTGGGCGAGGACGAGGCCCCGCGCCGCGGGCGCCCGCTGCTCTACGTGGCCGTGGGGGCCGTCGCCGTCGCGGTGGGCGCGTGGGGCGCGCTCCAGTTCCAGCGCAGCCGGCTCGCCGTGGGAGAGATCGACGCGACCAGCCCGGCGCCGGCCGCTTCGGCGCCGAGCGAGGCCGCGGCGCCGGCCGAGCAGGCGGGGCCGGCATCCCAGGCGCCGGGCGCGGCGGTCGCGAGCCCGGGCGTCGCCCCCGCGAGCGAGGCAGCGAACACCGACGCGGGCGCGGCGGACGCGGGCGCGGCGGACGCGGGCGCGGTGGACGCGGGCGCGGTGGACGCGGGCGCGGTGGACGCGGAGGCCGACGTGAGCGCCAGCCCGGCCGGGCCCTTGGCGGGTGGTGAGACCGGCGCGAAGGCCGCGAGCACGAGCGCGCCGAGCGCCGGACGTGGCAAGCCGCCGCGCTCGAGCGCAGGCGGACGAGGGCGCACGCAAGGCGCGGGGAGGAGCTCGCCGGCTCCCTCCGAGGAGGTCGAGCCGCCGCGCACGGTCGTCGCGCCGACCGTGAACAGCGATCTCTCGCTGGAGACGTGCACTGCGACGATGCCGGACGGCACCAAGAAGGTGGTCCCCTGCAAATGATGCACGGCGCGGCCGCGCGCGATCCGATCACGGCGGCAGCGCGGCCGGATCGTTCAGGATCGCGCCGGTGAAGCTCGGGCGCAGGTAGAAGCCGCGCGGCAGCGCGGAGATGAGCTCGCCGTCGCGCCCGAACGCGAGCGTCCGCGAGCGCCCGCTCGCGGCCTTCGGCCGCACCTGGAGCCAGCGCCCGGCGTGCGCGGTGAGGGCCTCGACGGCGCCGATGCCGAT
Organism: Sorangium sp. So ce1036; assembly: GCF_051369805.1. Taxonomy (NCBI): domain Bacteria; kingdom Pseudomonadati; phylum Myxococcota; order Polyangiales; family Polyangiaceae; genus Sorangium; species Sorangium sp. So ce1036. The sequence goes on along the minus strand of NZ_JBBMOX010000001.1, from coordinate 6,153,008 downwards.
GAGCCCCATGAGGTCCTCGAAATCCGCGCGGAGGACGCGCTCCTGGGGCGCGGTGGGACGCCATAACCGTGGGGCGCCCAGCCGCCGTTCCTCGCTCGGCCGGCCCGGGGCAGCGACGATCGGGACCCAGAGCACATGGGCGAGCTTGGCGCGCGCCCGCGACGTCTCCCACTCGGCGCGATCGGCGTCCGAGAGCGATATCGAGCAGACGAACGTCGACTCCTGCGGCGCGCCGGCCGGATCGACGGGGATCGTCTTGAGCTCGATTCCAAGGTGAGGGAAGTCGGGAGTGGACGCCGAGCCTGCCGTGGCGCCGAGCGCCCGCTCGACGAGCGTGCCGGCCAACCCTTTGGTGCGCGCGCCGCCGCGGGGCACGGCGCACCCGAGCGCGCGGGCGAGGTCCGCCAGGGTCTGGCCGGCGAGCGCGGCCGCGCGCCGCCGGAGCTCGGCCTCATCGCGAGGCGGTTCCAGGAGAGGAGTCAATCCGGTCGGCCTTAGAGCATCGGGCGACGAGACTCCAGCGCTCGAGGCTCCGCTGGACGCACGGACGCGCTCCGACGAGCTGCCGCGAGCTCCGCCGGACGCGCTCCGACGAGCTGCCGCGAGCTCCGCCGGACGCGCTCCGACGAGCTGCCGCGAGCTCCGCCGGACGCGCTCCGACGAGCTGCCGCAGGCTCCGTCGGACGAACCGCCGCGTGGTCCGAGTCGTCGATCGAGCTCGCCCGAAATACTGGGTGCTCCTCCCTCTCCCTGGACTCGGAAAGCTCGGGCCGCTCGTGATGTCCGTCAGGCCGCGCCTCGCACCGTCAAGGGATAGGTTGGCCGCCGGGATGCGCCGAGACGTCGATCCAATCGAGCAGCGCTGACCCGGGGGCCATGGCGGCCTGATACGCGGCCCCCCGAACGCGCCGCCGAGAAACAGCGTACCGCCGAAATCCCTCGTCGCGTCGACAGGATTTCAAGGAAAGGGGCGTCAGGGATTTCCTGGTTGGCTGTTTCCTGGTCCCGGGAGAGCGCGCCTCGGGGCGTGCTCGCTGTCGAGGTCGAGCGGCCACCGCAGGTCGGCGAGCTGACCGGTGAGGCGGAGGAGCATCTCGCGGAGGGACGATGCTGTCGCGCGGTCCTGTGGGTTGTGTCGCAAGCAGGCAAACAGGAACGCCGCGATGTCCGCTGTCCTCGGGTGGTCAGCGAGCCGCTTGACCGGCGCGGGGAGGCCGTCGTGCGTGACGTGCGCCGTGATGAGCGCAACCTCGGTGGGCGCGTCGAACAGCGTCCTCCCCGTGAGGACCTCGTAGGCGAGGCAGCCGAAGCTGTAGATGTCGGCCGTGAGCGGGGTCGGGGTGGCGCCCGGCGGAACGACGCCCCAGATCTCCGGGGCGCCGTAGCAGCCCGTGGCGCAGCCAGGGCGGATGTGGCGCCCTGCCAGGCCGAAGTCGACGAGCACGGGCTCGCGCCCCCCGCGCAGGATCACGTTGGTCGGCTTGATGTCGAGGTGGCCCACGCCCGCGGCGTGCATGGCCTCCAGGCCGGCAAGGATGCCGTCCAGGAGCGCCACCGCGCTGCGCGAGGTGAGGCCGCGCGCGTCGAGCAGCTGGTCGCAGCGGACGCCCTCGATGAGCTCCATCACGAGGATCGGCTTGGGGCGGGCGCCCGCGTCGAACGTGACGAAGCGGGCGAGGTTCGGGTGGTCGGGCAACGAGAGGAGCGCGCCCGCCTCCTCCCGGAACAGGCGGAGGAAGTCGGCCTCCGAGACGCTCCGGGCCGCGGTGTGATCGTACTCCGGCACCTTGAGGGCGAAGCGCTCCGCGGAGGGATCGTGCCGCTCCTCCGTGCGGGTGACGACGAACACCGTCCCCAGCGAGCCGCCGCCGAGCTGGCGGTGCACGTAGAAGCCGCCGAGCGTGCGCCGGCTCGGCAGCCACGCGGGCAGCGGTTGCTCGGGCAGGGTGACGCGGCCCGGCGCGCTCGGGCGCCGCGCCGGGAGCCCTGCGACGCGCGGCGCGACGAGCGCGATCACGTCGGCGAGCGCGCCCGGGATGCCCGCGCGCGCCGCCGAGACGAGCGCCTCGACGGCCGCGGCGAGGCGCGGCTCCGCGCCGTCGTCGTCCTGCTGGAGCGCCACCTCGATGGCGAGGCGCAGCGGCTCGGTCGCGCCGGAGGCCACGAAGGCGGGGTGCTCTCCGCATCGCCGGCGGGCGCCGGCGGTCAGCTGCGCGAGGCGCGCGAGGGCGTCCTCCAGGGCGGCGAGCGGCGAGGCGTCCGCGTCGCCGTCGCCCGCCGCGGTCAGCGCGCTGAGCGAGCGCGCCCCGTTCACCGCCGCGAGCGCGCGGGCGAGGCGGGCGAGCGCGCTGCGCACGATCTCGGTGCGCTGCGACGCGCCCGCCGGCAGCGCGGTGACGAGCTCGTCGAGGGCGGCGATGCGCGCGAGCGCCACGCGCGCGCGCTCGGCCTCGGCGAGCTCCGCGTCGAGCGCGGGCTGCCTCGACGTCCGGCGCGACGCGACCGCGTCGCCATCTCTGCCGTCCCTCGCGCCCGCGCGGTCCTCGCGCCCGCCGCGCGCGAACCGCGCGTAGGCGCGCAGCAGCTGCGCGACGTCCGGGTGCATGCTGGCCTCGCCGAGCACCTCGAGATCGTCGGGGGCGCCGCCGCGCATCGCGGCGTGCAGGAAGATGTCGGCCGCGTCGGCGGCCCCCTCGCGTACGAGCGCGTCGAGGCCGCGGGCCACGGACGCGGCGATGGCGCGCCGGAGCGACGAGCCGCGGTCGGCGCGCAGCCGCTCGAGCAGCGAGCCGATGGCGCCCGTCCAGCGGGCGAGGACGCGCGCCTTGCGCTCGGGCTCGCCGCTGAAGTCGGTGCTCTCGCCGTCGATCAGGCGGAGCAGCGCGCGGAGGTTGCGCTGGTGCACGGTCACGTGCAGCGGCGTCGCCGCGCTCGCCCGCGCGGCGGAGCCCTCGGCGCGGAGCAGCCAGCGGGCGAGCCGCTCGTCGAGCTCGTCCAGGGACGCGACGCCGGTCGAGTCCTCGCTCGGCCGGCGGTTCAGGAGGAGCAGGCTCTTCAGCACGCCGGAGCCGAGCAGATCGGCGTCGAGCTCGCGCACGAGCCCCACCGCGGCGCTCCGCGCGGCGACGCTCTGCGCGTCGTCGAGATCGCCGAGCTCGATCTCCTCGAGCGCGCCCACGGCCTCGGCCGCGAGGGCGTACGCCTCGAGGGCCCGGCCGTGCGCCTCGCGCGGGCCGCTCTCGACGAACGCGGCGACGGCGCCGTCGAGCGCGCCGCGCAGCAGCGCGACCCCGGCGCCATCCATCGAGAGATCGCGGTGGATGGCGCGCGCGAGCGCGGCGAGGCCGTCGTCGCGGACGTGCGCGCTGGGCGGCGCGTCGAGCGCCTCCTCGAGCGCGCGGGCGCACTGCGCCGCGGCGCGCGCGCCGAACGGCTCGCCGCGGACCGCGAGGGCGCGCAGGTCGCGCCGGAGCTCGACGATCGCCTCGGCCGCGGCCATCGGGGACGTGCGCGCGATCTCGTCGAGCAGCTCCTCGGCCGCCTCGGGCTCGGCGTCCGCCGCGACGGGGAGGGCCCACGCCATCGCCGTGGCGATGCCCGGATCCCGCGCGAGCAGCGGGCCGCCGAGGAGCTCCACGGCGCGGCGGAGCGCGCCGTCCGGGTCGACCGCGACGCTCGCGGCGAGCGACGCGGCGCCGCGCCGCCACTCGGTGGGGGACAGATCCTCCGCGAGCAGCGAGCGCACCTCCTCGGCGAAGTCGGGCAGCGCCCCCGCGAGCAGGCCGCGCGCCGCGGCGATGTGGCGCCAGACGAGCGGCTCGCGATCGGCGAGGAGCGTCTGCCAGGCGAGGGCGATCCCGTCGGCGCTGCGGTCGAGCTCGCGCCTCCGCCCGTCGCTGACGTTGCGGAAGAGCCGCAGCGGGAGATCGTCGCCCTGCATGGCTCGGCGCGTCGCCTCGCGGGCGGCGCGCTCGAGGAGGCGCGCGGCGAGGCGGCGCTCCGGGAGCGAGCCGGTCGAGGGCGCCGCGATCCAGTCGCGCGACAGCTCGCGGCGTGAGGCGAGGAGGAGGGCGAGCGGATCGACCGGGATGTCGGTGCCGGTGGGGAGCCAGAGCGACAGCGTGACGCGGGCGCGGATCCCCGCCCCGGAGAGGCCGCGCGCCGAGCCGGCGGCCATGCGCGTGGCGATGGCGACGAACGTCGCGGCGTTGCCGGCGTAGAGCTGCCCGAGCACGCGCCGCCCGAGCTCTCGCCGCTCGGGGCCGAGCGGGAGCGCTCCGGCGATCTCGTAGAGCGCCACGCCCGCCGCGGCCGGCGCGAGCCAGCTCAGGTCGTCGAGCAGCCCGTCGGCCATGGCGGTCTGGACGCTCCGCAGGAGCCCCTCGGGGCTGAGGGTGTCGAGCGGTGCCGGTCCGTCGAGCGCGTCGACGAGGGCGATCGAGGCGACCGTCTGCCGGAAGAGCGCGCGCCGGACGTTCGGGTCGTCGTGAGACGTGAGATCGACGAGCCCTTCGAGGTGGTCCGCGCGCGGTCGCATCGGGAGGTTGCGCAGTCTAGCGCGACGGCGCGCTGGCCCCCCTCCCGCGCCGCAGCAATCCTCGCGCATCATGGAAACTCCGACCGATCCGGCTCCGACACGACGCGCGCGCCGCTCCACCTGGCTCCGCGTGCGCCACCTTCTCCTACGATGATCCGATCTGCCGGGGGGCGCGCCTCGGGCGAGGCGATTCCCGGTGGTCCGGGGTGACCACGGCGTGCGCGCGCCAGGGCAGCCCGCGCCGGGGTCGCTCGATTCGCGCGGGCGCGCTCGGTCCCGGCCGTCCGTCCGGCCGTCCGGCGAAGGCCCGCTGCGCGCACCGGATCGCCGAGGTGGCGGGTCGCCGAGGTGGCGCCGCTCGCTCGCCGAGGACGCAATCCGCTCGACCCGCGCGCCGCGCGGCACGCATGGGTCCGGTGGAAGCGGCCCGCGAGGTGAGTTAATCGGGAGCACGCGCGGCGCGCCGCGCTCGGCGCGCCGCGCTCGCCGCGCGGCGCTGTCCGTCGTGCGCTGCCGCCACCGGAGAGATGGAATGCGACCCGATGCGGAGAAGGGCTCCTCGTTCGACCTCGACGCGCTGCGCGCGGCGTACTCGCGCTCCCTCGCGCCCGCGCCCGACGGCGCGCCGCGCATCCTGCTCACGGGCCATTCCCACCAGGCCTGGCCCGACGTCGCGCGCGACGCGCTCGCCGCGTGCTTCGACGACGCCGCGCGGCTCGTCGACGGGAAGTGGGACGCGGTGGTGCTCCCGAAGCTCTCGGCGGTCGGCGAGGCGATCCTGGAGCGGATGGGCTTCGATCGCGGCGACGCCATCGCGTTCGGCCAGAACACGCACGAGCTCGTCTTCCGGCTGATCACGGCGTTGCCGCGGCGCGAGCGGCAGCGGATCGTCACCACCCAGGGCGAGTTCCACTCGCTGCGGCGCCAGCTCGCGCGCCTCGCCGAGGAGGGCGTCGAGGTCGTGTGGGTGAGCGTCGAGCCGCGCGCCACGCTCGCCGATCGGCTGCTCGCCGCGCTCACGCCGGGCACCTCGATGCTCGCGGTGTCGGCCGTGCTCTTCGAGAGCGCGACCGTGGTGCCGCGGCTCGACGAGATCGTGGCGCGCGCGGTCGAGGTCGGCGCCGTCCCGCTCGTCGACGCCTATCACGCCTTCAACGTCGTCCCGATCGCGTGGGGGCGCGCGGCGCCTCACGTGTTCGCGACGGCGGGCGGCTACAAGTACGCGGCCATGGGCGAGGGGATCTGCTGGCTGCGCGTCCCGCGCGACTGCGCGCTGCGCCCGGTGTTCACCGGGTGGTTCGCCGACTTCGGGTCGCTCTCGAGCGGCGACGGGACGGTCGCGTACGCGCCGGGGGGCGCGCGCTTCGCAGGCGCCACGTTCGACCCCTCGGCGCTCTACCGCGCCGCCGCGGCGCTCGAGCACTGGGAGCGCTTCGGCCTCACGGTCCCGCGGCTGCGCGCGATCTCGCTCCGGCAGACCGGGCGCATCCTCGATCACCTCGACGCCGCCGGCCTCGGCGACGACGTCGTCTCGCCGCGCGAGCCGGAGCGGCGCGCCGGCTTCGTCGCCGTCCGCTCCTCGACCGCCGGCGACGTCGTCGAGCGCCTCCGGGCCCGGCGCGTGCTCGTCGACGCGCGGCGCGACGTGCTCCGCGTCGGCCCTGCGCCGTACCTCACGGACGCCGAGATCGACCAGGGCGTCGCGGCCATCGTCGACGAGCTGCGCCGCTAGCGCGGGCCGCGGCCCGCGCGCTCAGGGGTCGCCGTGCACGCGCGGCGCCTCGGGGTACAGCGGCCGGAGCCCGCGCCACGCGACGTCGATCGCGCTCTCCGCGGGCTCGGCGAGGTCCCACTCCAGGTACAGCTTGTCGCCGTCGTGGCAACCGAAGCTCGTGGAGATGCAGAGCAGCGGCTCGCGCTCGACGGCGTAGCCCGCGCGCGCGACGTCGTGGCCATAGACCGCCACGCGAGCGTCCGGATCGAGCGCGCGCAGGAAGGCGTAGGCGCGCTCGCTGGAGGTGGTCCTCGCCCAGAGCAGCGCGCCGAGCGTCCCGTGCAGGGTCATCTCCGCGAGCGGCACGTCGAGGAAGCCGTCGAGCGGGAGCCGATCGAGGTCGTGCCGGCTCTGGATCTGCGCGTGCGGCGCCGCGTGGAGCATCACCAGCCGGGCCGCGCGCGCGACCGCGACGAACGGCCACCCGCGGAACCAGCTCCGCATGGCCAGGGTCTCCTCCGGACCGAGGAGATCCTCGAGCCGCTGCGCCTCGTCCGGGAAGAACTTCGCCACCACGGGCCCACCCACATGCGCGTGCTCGTGGTTGCCGAGCAGGTAATGGACCCTCCCGGGGTGGCGATCGGCGAGATCTTTCGCCTTTTTCAGCAATGTCACGGAGTCGCCCCGGTAAAACGAGCCCAGGTAGTCGGGCCATTCACTCTCGTCGAGCTCCGGGCCGTGGACGAGGTCGCCTGTTATCACGAGCACCGCGCCGTCACGACCGGCCGCCGCCTGCTCGAAGACGTCGGCGATTCGCTCGAAGTCCGCGACATTGCCCTGAAAGTCGGTGGCGACGATCAATCTGCCCCGCTCAGGGAGGTCGACGACACGCTGCACGTCTCCAGCATAGCCGAACGCCCCTGGTTCGCCTCGCGCGAACGCCGGCGCAGCGGTCGTCGTCGGCCGGCTGCTGCGTCGTGCTTGCACTCCGCCAGATCGTCCATGATTGTTGTAATCGTGCAGCGGTGCTGTCCCTTGGCGCCGCTTCTCGCCCGGGCTAGGCTCCATCGCAGCATGAAAAACAGGAATCTTTCAGCGTGGGTCGACGAGGTCGCGCAGCAGACGCGGCCCGACCGGGTCGTCTTCTGCGACGGCTCGGAGGAGGAGAACCGGACGCTGATCCAGGGGATGCTGGGCGATGGGACGCTCATCGCGCTCAACGGAGAGAGGTACCCGAACTGCTATCTTCACCGGAGCGATCCGACCGACGTCGCCCGGACTGAGCACCTCACGTTCATCTGCAGTCGCGATAAAGAGGACGCCGGCCCGACGAACAACTGGATGTCGCCGGACGAGGCCACGCGGAAGGTGGGGCGGCTGTTCGACGGGGCGATGAAGGGGCGGACGATGTACGTCGTGCCTTACCTCATGGGTCCGGTGGGCTCTCCGTCGGCGAAGGTCGGAGTCGAGATCACCGACAGCCCCTATGTCGTGGCGAATATGCGGATCATGACGCGGATGGGGAAGGTCGCGCTCGACGCGCTGGGCGGCTCCGACGACTACTGCCGCGGGCTGCACTCGCTCGGGGATCTCAGCCCCGAGCGCCGCTTCGTCTGCCATTTCCCCGCGGAGCGGCTCATCTGGAGCATCGGCTCGGGCTACGGGGGCAACGCGCTGCTCGGGAAGAAGTGCTTCGCGCTGCGCATCGCGAGCACCATGGCCCGCGACGAGGGGTGGTTCGCGGAGCACATGCTCATCCTCGGCCTGGAGGACCCCGAGGGCCGGGTGACGTACGTCTGCGCGGCGTTCCCCAGCGCGTGCGGGAAGACGAACCTCGCGATGCTCGTGCCGCCCGCCTCGCAGAAGGGCTGGAAGGTGTGGACGGTCGGCGACGACATCGCCTGGCTGCGAATCGGCCCGGATGGCCGGCTCTGGGCGATCAACCCCGAGGCCGGCTTCTTCGGCGTGGCGCCGGGGACGAGCTCGAGGACGAACCCGAACGCCCTGGCGACGCTGTCCAGGAACTCGATCTTCACGAACGTCGCGCTCACGCCCGAGGGCACGCCGTGGTGGGAGGGCTTCGACGGTCCGGTGCCGCCGGTGCTCACCGACTGGCGCGGCAACCGTTGGACGCCGGACAGCAAGGAGCCCGCGGCGCACCCGAACAGCCGCTTCACGTCGCCCGCGAGGCAGTGCCCCTCCATCTCGCCGGAGTTCGACGCGCCCGGGGGCGTGCCGATCTCGGCGATCATCTTCGGCGGCCGTCGCGCGCGGCTCGCGCCGCTCGTCTACGAGGCGCGCGACTGGACGCACGGGGTCTACCTGGGCGCGACCATGGCCTCGGAGACGACCGCGGCCGCGACCGGCAAGGTGGGCGTCGTCCGCCGTGACCCGATGGCGATGCGCCCCTTCTGCGGATACAACATGGGCGACTACTTCCGGCACTGGATCGAGCTCGGCGCGAACCGCCCTGCGTTCCCCAAGATCTTTCACGTGAACTGGTTCCGGCAGGGCGAGTCGGGCAAGTTCCTCTGGCCCGGCTTCGGCGAGAACCTGCGCGTGCTCCGCTGGATCGCCGCGCGCGTGCGCGGGGCGGCGGCGGGGCGCGAGACGCCGCTCGGGACCATGCCCGCGGACGGCGAGCTGGACACGAGCGGCCTCGACGTGAACGACGAAGCGCTGCGCGAGCTCTTCGCCATCGACCGCGAGCCGTGGCTGGAGGAAGCGCGCGACCGCGCGGCGTTCCTGGAGTCGTTCGGGGCGCGCATGCCCGAGGCGCTGCTCCGGCTGAACCAGGATCTCGCGGCCCGGATGCGGGCGTGAGCTAGCGACGTTGTCGCCCAAGTCCGTCCGTGGTTCGTTGCTCGCGGGGCCCGCGCCCCGGCGGGCCACGGCAGGAGGGGCCCGCCGGAGCGCAGGCCCTTCCGCGACGAACCACGGACGAACCTGGGCGAGGCGCTGCTAGCGGCCGTCGCGCGGCTCCACGGCCGCCGCACGGCCCCACGGCCCCCCACCGCCGCCCCACGGCCACACGGCCGCCGGGGTTCCCTGGAAAATCCTCCGACGCGACCGGCGCCCGCCGAGCGCTCGAGAAAATCCCGAGACAACGATCCCCGCCCGAGCCCGGCCAGCCCGAGCTCGGTCAGCCGTGCCCGCCTGCTTTTTGCCAGGACGGTCGGGATTCTCTTGACGCCAGTCTCGGATGGCCCAAACAGTTCATTCAAAGAATTTTGAAAGTTCTATGAGCCCTTCAAGCGACACCGAGCGCCAGGCCGAGTTGCTCGCGGCCGACGCGATCGGGGACGTCATCGAGCACTGGGGCTTCCGCCGGATCCTCGGGCGCATCTGGACGATCCTCTTCATCGCGGGCGACGCCCTGTCGGCCGCGGAGATCGGCGAGCGGCTGCAGGTTTCGTCCGGCGCGATGAGTATGTCGCTGACAGAACTACAAAGGTGGGGTGTAGTACGAAGGGTATGGAAACCGGGCGAGCGGAAGGAGTTCTTCGAGGCCGAGACGGACTTCTGGAAGATGATTTCCAAAGTGTTCGCCGAGCGCGAGCGGCTCATCGCCGACTCCGTGAGGGAGCGGCTCGAGCGGGCCTCCGCGATGCTCGAGGGCCTGCCTCAGACCGACGCCACCCGGTTCCGCCTCGATCGGGTCGAGCGGCTCCTCTCGTTCGTGATCGTCGCGCAGACGGCGCTCGACGGGTTCATCAAGAGCAGGACCGTGGATTTCACGCGGTTCGGAGATCTGGTCCGGTTCCCGATCCGGGCCGTACGGTCCCGGCGAGGCGCCTAGCGGGGCCGTGATTTCGGAGTGCTCGACCGGTCCTTGAACCCCGCGCGGTGCGGGGAGCAGCGATGCGCTCGTGCTTCCAGGGTGGAGATGGGATGACTGCGACTACAACGTTTACTGGGACGGTCCAGCGGAGCGATGTCGTCTCGAGCCTCGGGGGCATGTGCGCTGGGCGCGGGCTCGACGCGCTCGCGGCGCGGCTCACGGAGCTCCGGCGCCTGCTCGACGGGGACCTCGGCGACGTCGAGCGCGAGCTCACGAAGGTCGGGCTGGACGGCGACACGCCGGCGCACCAGAGCGCGCGGCACCTGCTCGGCTTGGGCGGCAAGCGGCTCAGGCCCATCTGCGTCGCGCTGGCCTCCCACATCGGCGGCGGCTTCAACGACGCCGCGCGGACCTTCGCGGTCGCCGTCGAGCTCGTCCACAACGCGACGCTGCTCCACGACGACGTGGTCGACCTCGGCGATCGCCGGCGCGGCGCGGACGCGGCGCGCGTCATCTACGGCAACGCGGCCTCGATCTTCGGCGGCGACTACCTCCTGCTCGACGCGCTCTGCCGCATCCAGGCGGTGGGCATGCCCGACGTGCTCGAGCGGGTGCTCCAGGTGATCAAGGAGATGGTGGTCGCGGAGGCGCTCCAGCTCGCGTCGCGCGGGCGCGTCCGCACGAGCACCAGCGAGTACTTCCAGATCGTCGACGGCAAGACGGCCTCGCTGTTCCGCTGGGCGATGTTCGCGGGCGCGCGCGCGGGCGGCGTGAGCGAGCCGCTCTGCAAGGCGCTCGAGAGCTTCGGCACGAGCCTCGGGGTCGCCTTCCAGCTCGTCGACGACGTCCTCGATTTCGCGGGCGATCCGGAGGCGACCGGCAAGGCGCTCCTCACGGACCTGCGCGAGGGCAAGATGACGTACCCGCTCCTGCTCGCCATGGAGCGCGACCGCGAGCTCACGCCCGCCCTCGAGGCGCACTGCGCGGCGGAGGACACCGCCGTCGAGCCCGAGCTCGGCCGGCGGGTCGCGCAGGTCATGGTCGAGAAGCGGGTCGTGGACGACTGCCTGGAGCTCGCGTCCCGGCTCTGCGGGGACGCGGTGCAGAGCCTCGAGGCGCTCCCGGAGAGCCCGGCCAGGGCGGCGCTGGAGGGGGTCGCGATGTCGACGCCCCGGCGGAGGCGGTGAGCGGCGATGATCATCTCTCGGAATCACCTCGCGGAGGCGGCGGGGGACAAGGCCGGGCTCGCGGGGCGCCCGCGGGCGTCGGCGACGCGCGGAGGCCCTCGATGAGCCAGAAGGTGTCCAGCCGCATCAGCGGCTTCTACAAGCGGTGCCTCGAGGAGCGGCTCCGCACGATCGAGGCGCTCGGCCTGCTCGACGAGGAGGCGATCGCGCACCTCGCGCGCGGCGGCGGGCTGCCGACGGCCGTGGCCGATCGGATGTGCGAGAACGTCATCGCGACGCACGCGCTCCCGCTCGGCGTGGCGCTGAACTTCCGCGTGAACCAGCGCGACGTGCTGGTGCCCATGGCCGTGGAGGAGCCGAGCGTCATCGCCGCCGCGTCGAACGCGGCGCGCATGGTCCGGCTTTCCGGCGGCTTCACGGGGGAGGCGGATCCGCCGATCATGACCGCGCAGGTGCAGCTCGACGACGTGCCGGACGTCGAGGAGGCCGCTGCGCGGCTCGCCGCGTCGCGCGCGAGCCTCCTCGCGGCGGGCGACGCGGCCATCCCGCGGATGGTGGCGCGCGGCGGCGGGTGCCGCGACCTCGAGGTGCGCGTGCTCTCGGCGGAGCTCGGCGTGCTCGTCGTGCACCTCTACGTCGAGGTCGGCGACGCCATGGGCGCGAACCTGGTCGACACCGTGGCCGAGGCGGTCGCGCCGCTCGTGCAGCGCATCGCCGGCGGGACGCTCGGCCTGCGGATCCTCTCGAACCTGACCGTCCGCCGGCTCGTCCGGGTGACGGCCTCCGTCTCCGACGACGCGCTGGGCGGCGCCGAGGTCGCGGTCGGCATCGCGCGGGCGAGCCGCTTCGCGGAGCTCGATCCCTACCGCGCGGCCACGCACAACAAGGGCTTCATGAACGGGCTCGACGCGGCCGCGGTCGCGCTCGGGCAGGACTTCCGCGCGATCGAGGCGGGCGCGCACGCGTACGCGGCGATGAGCGGGCGCTACCGGCCGATCAGCGCGTGGGAGCGCGTCCCCGGCGGGCTCGCGGGTCGCGCGGAGCTGCCGCTCGCGGTCGGCACCGTGGGCGGCTCGACCGAGGTGCACGCCGGCGTGCGCGCGGCGCTGCAGCTCGTCGGGGCGAAGAGCGCGCGCGAGCTCGCCGTGGTGCTGGCCTCCGTCGGGCTCGCGTCGAACCTCGCGGCGCTGCGCGCGCTCGCGAGCGAGGGCATCCAGCGGGGTCACATGCGGCTGCACGAGCGCAAGCGCGCGCTCTCGGCCGCGGCGAGCGACGAGGCGGCGGCGCCCTCGTCGGGCGAGGGCAAGCGGTTCGCGCCGGAGCGGGGCGAGCTGCCCCGCGCGGTGCAGCAGGCGGAGGGCGGGACATGAGCCAGACCGGGCACGAAGGCGCGCCGCGCGAGGGGCGCCGCGCCGGCAGCGGCGAGATGTTCGACGGCATCGCCGAGCGCTACGACCTCTTGAACCGGATCCTCTCGCTGGGGCTCGATCAGGGCTGGCGCCGGCGCGCCGTGCGCGCGCTCGAGCTCTCGCCCGGCGCGACGGTGCTCGACCTGGCGACCGGCACGGGCGACCTGGCGATCGCGATCGCGCGGGCGCACGACGTGAGGGTCATCGGCGTCGACCCGTCGCAGGGGATGCTCGCCGTCGGCCGACGCAAGGTCGAGGCCGCGGGGCTCGCGGGGCGGATCGCGCTCGAGATCGGCGACGCGGAGCAGCTCGGGCTCGGCGACGCGAGCGTCGACGCGATCTCGATGGCCTTCGGGATCCGCAACGTGCCGGATCGCGATCGGGCGCTCCGGGAGATGGCGCGCGTCGCGCGGCCCGGCGGGCGCATCGCCATCCTCGAGCTCAGCGAGCCGCGCGGGGGCCTCATGAGCAAGCTCGCGGGCTTCCACGTCCACACGCTCGTGCCCTTCGTGGGCGGCGCGATCTCCGGGAGAGACGAGTACCGGTACCTGCAGGAGTCGATCGCGAGGTTCCCGCCGCCGGACGAGTTCGCCGAGCGGATGCGCGGGGCGGGGCTCCGCGTGCTCCGCGTGGAGCCGCTGACGCTGGGCGCCGTGTGCCTGTTCGTCGCGACGCCCGAGGGGGCCTGACGTGCCGGCGCGCCGTGGGCTCGGGAGGCCGCGGTGAGCGGATCGAACCTCCACTCCGCCTGGGCTCGGCTGTTCGTGCGCGCGCTCGCGCAGGCCGGGGTGGAGGACGTGGTCCTCTGCCCGGGATCGCGCTCCACGCCGCTCGCGATCGCGGCGGTGGAGAGCGGCGAGGTGCGCTGCCACGCCGTCGTCGACGAGCGCGCCGCGGCGTTCTTCGCGCTCGGGCAGGCGCGCGTCACGGGGCGGCCGAGCGTCTTCCTCTGCACCTCCGGCACGGCGTGCGCGCACGCGCTGCCGGCGATCATCGAGGCGCACCAGAGCTTCACCCCCTTCATCGCGATCACGGCCGATCGCCCCTGGGAGCTCGCCGACGCCGCGGCCTCGCAGACCATCGATCAGACCAAGCTCTTCGGCGCGCACGTCCGCCACTTCGCCGAGCTCGGCCTGCCGGACCCGTCGCCGCTCGCGATGCGCGCCGCGGCGCGCATCGCGGCCCAGGCGGTCGCGGTGGCGCTCGCGCCGACGCCGGGGCCGGTCCACGTCAACGCGCGCTTCCGCAAGCCGCTCGAGCCGGTCGACGTGCCCGCGCGCGAGCCGTGGCACGCCGAGTGGGAGGCGCTGATGCGGCGGGGCGGCCCGCGGGTCGTGGCGGCCCGCGCCGGGGTCGACGCGCGCGCGATCGACGAGATCGCCGCGCGCTGCGCGCGCGCCGAGCGAGGCCTCATCGTCTGCGGCCCCGCCCCGAGCCGCGAGGACGACGCCCGCGCGCGGCGGGCGGTGATCGCGCTGGCGCAGGCGACCGGCTTCCCGGTGCTCGCCGAGGGCACGAGCCAGATCTATTTCGGCGCCCTCGCGGAGCGCGTCGTGATGCCGGCCTCGTTCGACGCCTTCCTGCGGGCGCCGGAGTTCCGCGCGGCGAGCGCGCCCGATCTCCTCCTCGAGCTCGGCGCCCCGCCGACCTCGGCCGGGTACGCGACCTACATCGCCGAGCACGCGAGCTGCCGCCGGATCGTCGTGTCCCCGCACGGCTGGAACGATCCGACCAGCGCCGCGGCCGCCCTCGTCATGGCCGAGCCCGCGGACGTGTGCGAGGCGCTCGCGGCCCGGCTCGCCGGGGCGGCGCTCGACCTCGGGCGCGCCCGGGCGGACTGGGCCGCGGCGTTCGCGCGCGCCGGGGAGATCGCGGGCTCGCTCGCGGCGCGCGCGTGCGCCGGCGAAGCGCTCACGGAGGGCGCCGTCGCCAGGGCGGTCGCCGGCGCGTGCCCGGAGGGCTCGCTGCTCGCGATCGGCAACAGCATGCCCGTGCGCGATCTCGACACGTACTGCCCGCCGTCGACGCGCGCGCTGCGCGTCCTGCACCAGCGCGGGGCGAGCGGGATCGACGGCCTCGTGTCGGCGGCGGCCGGCGCCAGCGCCGCCGCGGCCGCGCCGCTCACGCTGCTGCTCGGCGATCTCAGCCTGCTGCACGACCTGACCGGCCTGCTCCTCGCCGCGAGGGCCGGGGCCAGCGGGGCGCCGCTCGTCGTCGTGGTGGTCCAGAACGACGGCGGCCGCATCTTCGAGCACCTCCCCATCGCCAGGCGCGGCGCCGAGCTGCTCGATCGGTGCTTCACCATGCCGCAGCACCTCGACTTCGCGCCAGCCGCGGCGATGTTCGGGCTCGCCTACGAGCGCGCCGACACGAGGGGAGGGCTCGACCGCGCCCTCGCCGCGGCGCACAGGCGGCCCGGCGCGACGCTGATCGAGGCGGTCGTGCCGCCCCACGACGGCGCCGCCCGCGCGGCGCGGCTCTGGTCCGATGTCCGCCGCGAGATCGCCGCCCTGAGCGGCGCGCCGCCAGGGGAGGGGGCGGCGGCCGAGCTCCCGTCCCCATGAGCCGCGCGCGCGCCGAGGACTCCGAGCTTCGGGAGAGGGATCCACGATGATGAGCCAGAGCAACGCGAGCAGAAGTTCCGGGACCGACGGCGTCGCGCGCGGGGCGTCCCACGGGCGCGCCGCGCGCTCCGGGCGCGATCGCGCCGCCGCGGGCGCGCGCCGCGCCCGGGAGCAGGGGCGGGGATCATGAGCGCGACCGCGACCTCGGGGACGCCGGCCGCCGCGACGACGGCCGCGGAGGGCGTGCGACCCGGCTCGTTCCGCGCGTGGGTCCTCGCCTGTCGCCCGGCGACGCTCACCGCGGCGCTGGCGCCGGTGATGGTCGGGACGGCGGTCGCGTACGCCCTCGGCGCGATGCGGATCGGCCCGGCGCTCTCGGCGCTCGCGGGCGCGATGCTCATCCAGATCGCCACGAACCTTGCGAACGACGTCTTCGATCACGAGAAGGGCGCCGACACGCACGAGCGGCTCGGTCCCACGCGCGTCGTGCAGTCAGGGCTGCTCACGCCGCGGCAGGTGCGCCTCGGGCTCCTCGTCACGATCGCCCTCGCGCTGCCGTTCGGGGTTCACCTCGCGCTCGTCGGAGGCTGGCCGATCGTCGTGATCGGCGTCGTCTCGATCCTCGCCGGCGTCGCGTACACCGGCGGCCCGTACCCGCTCGGCTATCACGGCCTCGGCGACGTCTTCGTGTTCGTGTTCTTCGGCCTCGTGGCCGTCTGCGGGACGGCGTTCGTCCAGCTCGGCTCGGTCCCGGC
This sequence comes from Sorangium sp. So ce1036, assembly GCF_051369805.1. Lineage (NCBI taxonomy): Bacteria > Pseudomonadati > Myxococcota > Polyangiales > Polyangiaceae > Sorangium > Sorangium sp. So ce1036. Next base: position 6,137,061 of record NZ_JBBMOX010000001.1, on the reverse strand, counting down.
CCTCGCGTGGGCGGCGGCCGTGCCCGTCGGCGCGCTCGCCACCGCGGTGCTCGTCGTGAACAACGTCCGCGATCGCGACACGGACGTGGTCGCCGGCAAGCGCACGCTCGCCGTCCGCTTCGGCCGCCGGGCGGGCGTCATCGAGTACGCGATGCTGCTCGCGGTCGCCTACGCCGTGCCGATCGCGCTCGCCGTCGGCGACGGCCGGCGGTGGGCGCTCCTCGTGCTCGCGACGTTCCCGCGCGCCCTGCGCCTGCTCCGGGTGCTCGCGACGACCGACGGCCGGCCGCTCAACGACTGCCTCGCCGGGACGGCGAAGCTCCTGCTCGCCCACGCGCTGCTGTTCTCGCTGGGCCTCGCCGCAGAGCCGTAGGGATCATGCGCGTCGTCGCCGCCCGCCTCGAGCGATTCGATCTGGAGGACGCGCGCCGCGGCCTCGTGCTGTCGCTCACGGACGAGGAGGGGCTCGTCGGCCTCGGCGAGGCCACGCCGCTCCCCGGCTTCTCCCCCGATACCGCCGACGCCGACGAGCGCGCGCTCGCCGCGCTGCCCGGTGCGCTCGGCCCGATCGCGCTCCCCTTCGCCGCGCCGCCCGCCGGCGCGGCGAAGGGGGCGGCGGCGTTCGCGATCCTGCGCGCGCTCGCGCCGATGTCCCCGCGGCTGCGCGGCGTCCCGGCGGCGCGCTTCGCCCTCGAGACGGCGCTGCTCGATCTGATCGGCCAGCGCCTCGGCCTCCCGCTGTCCGCGAGCCTCGGCGGAGACCGGCGGTACGCCGAGGTCCAGGTCAACGGGCTGCTCACCACCTCGACCGCGCTCCCGGAGATGCTCGCCCGCGCCGGCGCCCTCGCCGCGCGCGGCGTCTGCGCCATCAAGGTGAAGCTGCGCTCGCGCGGCGAGGAGGGCTTCGCGCGCGATCTCGAGGCGCTGCGCGCGCTGCGGCGGGAGCACCCGGACGTCGAGCTCCGGCTCGACGCGAACGCGGCCTGGTCGCTCGGGGACGTGCCCCGCCGGCTCGGTGACCTCGCGCCGCTCCGCCCCCGCTTCGTCGAGCAGCCGGTCGCGCCGGAGCTCCTTCACCACCTCGGCGCGTGCGAGGTCCCGTGGGCGGCCGACGAGTCGCTCGCGCTCGAGGGGATGCCGGAGCGCCTGCTCGAGGCGGAAGGGTGCGCCGCGTTCATCCTGAAGCCCGCGATGCTCGGCCTGCTGCGCGCGCACGAGCTCGGACGCAGGGCGCAGGCGCGCGGCATCGACGCCGTGGTGACGCACCTCTTCGACGGCCCCATCGCGCTCGCCGCCGCGTGCGAGCTCGCCCTCGCGCTGCCGCGCCCGCCGATCGCGTGCGGCCTCGACGCGCACGCCGGCCTCGCGGCGTGGCCCGAGGTCTCGATCCCGCAGCTCCTCCGGGGCGGCCGCGTCGCGGCGAGCGGCCAGCCCGGCCTCGGCATCCGGTCATGGACGGGCTGAGCCTCCTCGACGCCGCGCGCGATCCGGCGACCGCCGCGCGGACGGCGCTGGTCCACGGCGGCGCCGAGGCGGACGCGCCGCGCGCGATCGACATCCCCGGCCTCGCCGTCCGCCCGGGCGAGGCGCTCCGCTTCGGCGACCTCGCGCCCGCGGTCGCCGCCGTGCGCGCGCGCCTCGCCGGCGCGGGGGTGGGGCAGGGCGCTCGCGTGGCGCTCGTCGCCCCGAACGCGCTCGGGACCGTCCTTGTCATCCACGCCTTGCTCGCGCTCGGCGCCGTCCTCGTCCCGATCCACCCGCGGCTCACGGCCGGCGAGGCGCGCGCCCTGCTCGACGACGCCCGGCCCGACCTCGTGCTGCGCGAGCCCGACCTCGCCGCCCTGCTCGACGAGGTCGCGCGTGGCCTCGCCGCGCCGCGCGTCGGGGGCGCGGCCGGCGGCCGGTCGCCGGACCCGTCCGGCGATCTCGCGATCGTGTACACGTCGGGGACCACGGGGCGGCCCAAGGGCGCGGTGCTCCCGCGCCGGGCGTTCGTCGCCGCCGCCGAGGGGAGCGCGGCGAACCTGGGCGTGCGCGACGACGACCGCTGGCTGCTCTGCATGCCGCTCTGCCACGTCGGGGGCCTCTCGATCGTGACGCGGTGCCTGCTCGCGCGGCGCGCGGTCATCCTAGCGCCCCGCTTCGAGCCCGCGTCGGTGCTCGCGTCGATCGTCCGAGACCGCGCGACGCTGCTCTCGGTCGTGCCGACGATGCTGCTCGCGCTGCTCGAGGCCGATCGCGACAACGTCCTCGCCCGGCTCCGCGCGGTCCTCGTCGGCGGCGCGGGCGCCCCGGCGCGGGCGCTCGACGAGTGCGCGCGCCGCGGCGTCGCCGCGCTCACCACGTACGGCCTCACCGAGGCGTGCTCGCAGGTCACCGTCCAGCGCCCGCGCGACCCGCGCACCCGCGAGCCGGGCTCCGGCGCGCCGGTCGCCGGCGTCGGGCTGCGCATCGCGGGCGCCGGCGCGGACGGCGTGGGCCGCATCGAGATCCGCGGCCCCGTGCTGTTCCGCGGCTATCACCGCGGCCCCGGGCGCGACCCGGAGCTCCCGATCGACGGCGATGGCTGGTTCAGCACCGGGGATCTCGGCGCGCTCGACGCCGCCGGGCGGCTGCACGTCGCGTCGCGCCGGACCGATCTCATCGTGACCGGCGGCGAGAACGTCTACCCCGCCGAGGTGGAGCAGGTGCTGGAGTCCTGCGCGGGCGTCGCGGGCGCGGTGGTGTTCGGCGTGCCGGACGAGCGCTGGGGTCACGTGGTCGCGGCCGCGATCGTCCCCGACCAGGCCGCGCCGCCCGATCCCGGCGGCGCCTCGCTCTCGCCCGCGCTGGCCTCGGAGCTCGCGGCCGCCGTCGCGGCGCGGCTCGCCCCCCACAAGCGTCCCCGGCGCCTCTGCGCCGTCGCCGCGCTCCCGCTCACGGCCGCGGGCAAGCTCGATCGGGCCGGCGCGGCGGCGCGGTTCGCGGCCGCGCTCGCGCCGCTCCCGGCGCCCTAGGCGCGCCCCCGGTCCCGGGAGGCGTGGGCGGGCCGCCGCCTGGCTACGAGAGCGCGCCCCGCAGATCGTCGGGGATCGGGCGCGGGGTGAAGCGCGCGCCGTCGATGCACACGTGCACCGTCTGCCCGATGGCCGCGATGCCGCCCGCGGCGGTCACCCGATAGCCGACCGTGAACGACGTGTCGCCGAGCTTCGGCGCGAGCACCTCGACCTCGACGGCGTCCCCAAACCGGAGCGGCAGCAGGTAGTCCGCCTCGGCGTGAACGAGCGGCAGCTTGACGCCGCCGCCCGCGATCAGGCCGGGCAGGTCGACGCCTCGCTCCTTCAGCGCCGTCATGTAGGCGTCGCTGAAATACTCGAGGACGCGCGGATAGAAGACGATCCCGGCGGCGTCCACGTCCTGGAAGCGCACGGATCGGCGCTCCACGGCGAGGCGAGCCGCGGTCCGCTTGAGCTCATCGACGCTGAACGCGCGCTTCATCGCGCGGGAGGCTAGCCCAGGCCGGCGCCGCGCGGATCGCGAAGCGAGCGCCGCGACGCCGCGCGGCGGCTCCCGCGCGGCCAGCCTCCGCCGCGGGCGGTCGACGCTGGAAGCGCTCCTGTCGCGTGGTCGCCCTGTCCCCCGTGTCCCTTTCCGCTCGCCGCCGGCCGCTTCGCGCGCCATGCTCGCCCCCGATGGCTGACCGATGTCCCGGCGGCCGCGGGGTCGGGTCCAGCAGGCCGGGCCGCGTCCCTGCGAGAGGCCGCGACAAGAGCGCGACGCGACGTCCCGGCGCCCTGACGCCGCGCGTTCGCGGCGGCGTGGCGTGCGCGTGCGTCGTGGCCGCGGGCCTCGTGGCCGCGTGCGAGCCCGCGCCGACCCCGGCGCCGCCCCCCACCCAGAGCCCGCCCCTCTCGTCGCTCACGGCGCTGCCGAGGCCCGCCGTCGCGGAGAGCGCGCCGCCGACCGGCGCGGCGCACGCGTCGAACCCGCTCGGCCTCCCGCCGCGCACGCTCAAGCTCGATCCTGGCCGCCGCGTGTTCACCGTCTCGGACCGGATGCTCGCCGGCGCGAAGCTCGGGTCGACGCTGGTGCTGTACGCCGCCACCGTGGTCGCCTTCGAGGGCGATGATCTCATCATCGAGGGGAAGAGCGGCTCGTCGTACAAGGTCCACCCGGGCTACGTCATCCCCGTGCCCGACGCGCCCCGGCTCCGCCCTCACGATCCGGTGATCACGGAGTGGAACGGCGTGATGAAGCACGCCGTGATCACCCGCTTCGTGAAGGACAAGATCGAGGTCCGCTACACCGACATGGACCCGCGCACCCCGCTCGCGCAGCTCAAGGGCGTCCGCTTCGTCCGGCAGACCGAGGGGCTCGCCCCGGGCAACTTCGCCGCGTGGAAGGACGGCGACACGTGGCGCCACGTGCTCCTCGTGGCGCGGCTCGGCGGCGCGCCGGGGGAGCCGGACACCGTCCAGACCTCGCTGCCCGGCAGCCCCGCGCGGTGGTTCGCCCTCGGCTACGGCGGCGCCGCGCTGCTCGCCGACGAGTCGGCGCTGCGCCCCATCCCCATCCGGCCGAAGCTCAAGGTCGGGGCGAGCGTCTGGGCCGAGTGGGTGGGGACGCTGCGCCCCGGCGTCGTGCAGGACAACGAGGAGACAGGCCTGTACACCGTGAAGTTCGAGCGCGCCGGGCGACCCGTGACGCTCGGCTGGGGGCTGCTCACGCCGCCGCTGGAGCCGTAGCCGCGCGCGCCTTGCGCGCGCCGAGCGCGCAAGACGCTACGCGTTTTCTCCGGACATGGAGAGTGGTAAGCGCCGTGGGATGGATCTCAGAAGCGCTTGGTTGGCGACGCGCCAGTGGGTTCCGTTCACCGCCAGGACCATGGCGTATGGCACCATCTCGCTGACGCTCGGCCCGCTCACGCGGGACCGCTCGGCGAGCCTCTGGGCGATGCGCCGCTGGTGCCAGGCGAGCGCGCGCGGGCTCGACATCGACATCGAGGCGAGCGGCCTCGAGAACGTCCCCGCCGGGGTGTTCGTCTACTGCTCGAACCACCAGAGCCTGCTCGACATCCTGGTCCTCGGCGCGGCGCTGCCGGGCGACTTCAAGTGGGCGGCCAAGAGCTCGCTCATGAAGATCCCGTTCCTCGGCTGGCACCTCAGGCTCGCGGGCCACGTCCCCGTGGATCGCACGGTGGGCTCCCGCGCGGCGGCCGAGGCGATCGCGCGGTTCGAGCAGGTGCTCCGGAGCGGCAAGCCGCTGCTCGTGTTCCCGGAGGGCACGCGGAGCGAGGACGGCGTCCTCCGGCAGTTCAAGAACGGCGGTTTCTACGCGGCGGTCCGGGCCGACGTGCCCGTGGTGCCGGTCGCGGTCGAGGGCACGCACCTGCTCATGAAGAAGGGGGCCATCGACACGGGCGACGGCACCATGCGGCGCGTCCGCGTCCGGGTCGGCGCGCCGCTCCGCGCGCGCCCGGATGGCCGCGAGGGCGCCCGGGTGAACGACCTGCGCGTGCGCGCCCATGCCGCGGTGAGCGAGCTCTATCGATCGCTCGGCGGCCAGGTCGAGACGCTCGCGGGCGGCGCGGACGCCTCGGGGCCGCCGGCAGGGGGCGCCCCCGCCGAGCAAGCGACCGGCTGAGGCGCCGCCGCGTCACCGCTGCCGCCGCGTTGCCGCTCGCGCCGGGCCGCCGCGCCCTCGCCGCGCGCAGCGCCGCGGCTCCCTGGATCAATCGCAGAGGCTCGGGAGCGCGTCGATCTCGGCGAGCAGCTCGGCGTAGGTGTCGATCCGGCGGCCCCCGTGGGCCCGGTCGTCGAACCGGTAGAACACGCGCCGCGCGAGGGGCGTGACGCCGGCGTTGTCGTACGCCTCGGCGTCCGTCGCCGTGTTGCCGAACGCCCAGGCGGGCAGCAACCCCTTCTCGTCGAGCAGGTGCGCGAGCTCCGCGGTCTTGTACTCCACGGCGCCGTCGCCCGTCGCGCCGGTCAGCCCGAGCGTGGTGTGCACGATGCCCGGCGGGAAGCCGTAGGCATCGAGGAAGTCGCGCGTGCGCTGCACGAGCCATTCCGGTCGCGCGGTCAGGTACATCGGGCGGTAGCCCTTTACCACGAGCCGGTGGAACGCCGCCGCAGCGTGCGGGTGCACGTCGGGCAGCCGGCCGATGAGGAGCGAGGTGAACTCCTCGGTCTCCGTGCCGGTCAGCGTCCCGTCGACGTCGCTCACGAAGATCGGGGCACCCCGGGGGACGATCTCGATGAAGAGATCGGTGCTCGAGCGATCGCCGCGGACGACCAGGTGGACCCGGTGCCTGCCCGGCCCGAGCCGCCGGTCTGCCGGGATCTCGAAGTAGACGCGGCCGCCGCTGTCGCTGACGCCCTCGATCTCGGGGTGCGCCGAGTCCTCGGCCGTGGTGCTCGTCGCGCCGAGGTGCTCCCACGCGCCGCTGCAATCGCGGAGCAGGTAGATGTCGACCTGCTCGTCCTTCAGATCCTTGTCGCTGAGCCCGTAGGAGAACTTGCCGATGATCCACTGGGGATCGTCCGGGGTCAGGTACAGATCGCGCCCCCGGTGGTTGGGCGCTCCCGCGCCGGCGATGAGGTACGAGGACACGTGATTCCACGGGAGCTGGTCGCCCGGGTCCGGCGGCGCCGTGTCGCACGCCGGCAGCGGATCGCAGAGCGCGCCCGGAACCCCGTCGCCGGAGCCGTCGCCGCTCGACGCATCGCCGTCGCCGGAGTCGCCGGAGCCGTCGCCGCTCGACATCTCTCCGCCGTCCGGGCCCTCGCCATCGCCGCTCGACGCATCGCCGTCGCTCGATACCTCGGCGCCGCCCGCCGGATCGCCGTCCTGCACCCACAGCGACGCCGCGTCGGCCGATCCACAGCCGATCGCGAGCGCTGTCATGACCGTGACAAGAAGGATCTTGGTCTGCATCGCGCCGAGTGTGGTCGAGCCGCTCCCGCGCGAACAGCGAGCCCCCCCACCGTTCCTGCGCGCGCGGCAGATCGCGCTCGCCCCTTGCGCGCGGGGCGGACTCCGGGCAATCGTAGCGCCCCCAACGATGCCCAAGCCCGACCCGAAGGTGCTGCTGCGCCACGCCGGTAACTACCTCAAGGCTCATCCCGAGGAGATCGCGCGGGCGCTGCGCGGCGCGCTCGGCCTGCGCGTCGGCGTCCCGATCGATGCGCTGCGCTACCTCGCGCGGGAGCTCGGCGGAGGCCGACGTGCGCCGAAGGACGTCGTGATCGAGGCCGCTCCGCCCGGCCTGCGCCTCGCGCTCACGGTCGACGCCATGGGCACTCCGCTCAGGGCGTCGTTCGCCGTCTACGCCGAGGAGCTCGACGTCCGGGCGGACGCCATCCAGGTCGGCCTGCGGGTCGCCGATCTCAAGATCGACGTCCTCGGCGACCAGAGCTCGCCGATCGCCGGGCTCCTCGGCTCCGGCGCGATCGATCTGAGCAAGCCCGGCAACCTCGTGTCGTTCTTGCCGAGGCGGCCCGCCGCGCTGATCGACGCCAAAGACGACAGGTTTACCCTGGATCTCCTCAAGATCCCCGCGCTCGGCAGGAATCGGACGGTCGCGCGCGCGCTGCGCATCTGCGCGCCCGTGCTCGGTGTCCGTGCGCTGAAGACCAAGGACGACCACCTGGACGTGCACCTCAAGGCGATCCCCTCGGGCATCACCGCGGCGATCGCCGCCGCGCGCTCGGGCGTCTGAGGCCCTTTCCGGTGGGGGCTCTCGCCCGCTAGACTTCAGCGTGCATGTCCCGGCTCCCAGAGCCCGCGCCGGTTGCGCTCTCGTTCCAGTTCCTTGCCGAGATCGCGTCCGGAGCCACCACCCGCGTTGATCTCTGCAGGTCGGTCGGTCCGCACCGGCCCGGGGAGCTCCTCGCCGTCAAGCGGCTGCTCCCGCACCTCGCCGGCGATCCGATGGTGGCCACGCGGTTCTTCGACGAGGTGCGCACCACCGCGGCGCTCAAGCACCCGAACGTGGTCGAGGTCGCGGGCTGGGGGACGGACGAGCAGGGGACGTACTTCGCCGTCGAGCTGGTCCAGGGCGTGAGCCTCGCGCGGCTGATGAAGACCGTCTTCGATACGGGCGAGGTCTTCCCCGAGCGGCTCGTCGTCCACATCGGCGCGACGATCTGCCGCGGGCTCGCCGCCGCGCACGAGCTCAGGTCGCCGCAGGGCGAGCTGCTCAACCTGGTGCACCGCGATCTCACTCCGGGCAACGTGCTCGTCGGGTTCCAGGGCGAGGTGAAGATCGCCGACTTCGGGCTGGCCAAGTCGTCGCTCCGCGTGGCGAACACGCTCGTCGGGTCGCGCAAGGGCACGACGACCTACATGGCGCCGGAGCAGGCGCGCGGGGGGCCCGCCGACCGGCGCTCCGATCTGTTCTCGCTCGGCATCCTGCTGTTCGAGCTCTTCGCGGGCAGGCACCCGTGGCCCGCGGCGGGTGACCACGAGCTGCTCAGGAGCATGGCGACGCTGCCGGCGGCCGACCTGCGGGAGCTCCGGCCGAAGATCGACAAGGAGCTCGTGGCGATCGTGATGCGCTGCCTCGAGCGGGACCCGTCGGCGCGCTTCCAGGGCGCGGACGAGATCCTCGCGCGGCTCGACGGCTGGCTGCACAGCCACGGGTACCTCGAGGGGAACGAGGAGTCGCTCGGCCGGTTCGTGCGGCGCAACGCCATGCGGCAGATGCGCTGGTTCGAGCGCGCGGTCTCCGGAAACCTCGCGGGGGTCGCCGCGCCGCGCCCCTCCCTCTCGGAGGCCACGGGGACGCCGCGCCGGCCCACCTTCGACGCCATGCGCGAGCGGGCGTCGAGCACCCCCGATCGGTTCCGCGGGGGTGTCGCGTCGCGCGCGCAGGAGGACGACGCGACCGACTTCGAGCCACGCGTCAGCGCGCTCCCCGGCCCGCTGTCGAGCCCCTCGCTCCGCGAGGCGGACACGGTCGACGACGGCCCACGGCGGCGCGGGCCGCTGCCCTCCGCCGAGGTGTCCGAGGAGAAGACGGTCGTCGTCGGGAGCAGCGGCCGCGGGCGCGCGGAGCCGGCGGCGCTCGCGGGCGGCGGGCGGCCGCGTGGCAGCCAGCCCTCGTACGGCTCGATCCCCCTGGAGGGCAACGCCGCCCCCCCGACGTCCGCGGACGCGGCCCCTGCAGAGGGCGCGTCCGAGGGCGAGCGGCGCCTCCACGCGGAGGCGGATCGCCTCACGACCGAGGCGATCCGGCTGCGCGAGGAGGCGCGCTTCGCGGTCGCGCACGCGGATCGCAAGCTGGCGATGGCCAAGGCGGCGGCCCACCTGTCGTCGATGGCCGCCGAGGCGCTGCGCGCCTCCGCGAGCTCCGGCGCGCAGCAGGCGCTGCGCCGCCTCGACGAGGCGCTCGCGCTCGAGCGGGCGATGCACAAGGCGATGTCGGCGCCGCTCACCCTCGCGCCCGAGGCGAGCGCTGGGCCCGTCTCCTGGGGGCGCGAGCAGCGCGCCATCCTCGCCCAGCTCGGCCTCGAGCACCTGGCCCCGCCCGCGGCGTCGCAGCTCCCGGATCTCGGCGCGCCGGCGCAGGTGCGCCCGCCCGCGCTCCCGGACGACGGCGCGCTCTCGCAGCGCACGGACGCCGCCCACGCGACGCGCGGCGCCGCCGGCGGCGCGTCCGCCGCGGCCGGCGCAGCGGACGCCGTCTCGGGCGCGGACACGCCGCTCGGCGCGCCGAGCTCCACGGAGGCGATCCAGTTCCAGGCCAGCCTCCGGCCGATGGTCCTCGGGATGCCGCGCGCGCTCGCGCTCGCCGTCGCGGCGGCGGCCTTCGCCGCGTTCGTGCTGGCCTGGATCTATTCCTGAGGCGCCGCGCCGCCGCGACGTTCGCCTCGAAGCCCGCGCGTCGGACGCGTCGTCCGGGCCGCGGAGGGCCGCGCCGCGCGCCGAGACGTCGCTTGATCCCGGCGGGGCACGGCGGGTACCGTCCTTGACCATGAGCGAGCAAGGCGACTGGGTGCTGATCGGCCTGGACGAGAACATGGCGCGTCGGCAGGGGCTCCCCGCGCGCATGCCGGTCCCTCGGGGCGAGTTCGAGGGGCTGGCCGACAAGGGGCTCAGCATCGACGCTGCCCGCAGGTGGATCAAGGACTTCCTCACGAGCTCGGAGCCCGGCAAGAGCGGCGTCTGGCGCAAGCAGAACAGCGCGCTCGTCTCGCAGCTCGAGGCCTTCCTCGACAAGGCTCCGGTCTGGGAGCGCGCCCAGAAGGCGTTCGGCGAGCGTGACTACGACAAGGCCATCTCGGCGCTCAAGCGCATCATCGCCATGGACCCGGAGGACCACGCCGCGCGGCTCAACCTCGCCTCGGCGCAGGCGAACCTGGGCGATCACGCCGCCGCGCTCAAGGCCTTCCAGTCGATCCGGAAGACGTTCGCGGGCGACCCCGATTACCACGTGGCGGTCGGGCAGGTGCACCTCGCGATGCAGAAGAAGGACGCCGCCCTCGACGAGATGGTGCTCGCGCTGGAGGCCAAGCCCGACTGCCAGCCGGCGCTCGACGCGATGGTGCAGCTCGGGGTGCTCGTGCCGATCTACGAGAACCCGCGCGACGCCGCCTCGCTCGTCTACGTGCGCTCCGACGCGGTGCTCACCTACCTGACCGGCCAGTGGGACGCGGCCCCGCGCGACGGCGCCTTCTATCTCGAGCAGCTCGCCTACCACGAGCGCGAGCTCCGCCACGACGTCGCGCTGGCCGCCGCCGAGCGCGCCATCGCCGCCGGCGCCGCGGGCGAGCGCGCGCACCTCGCGCGGATCGCCGCGCTCCGGTCGCTCGGGCGCGGCGACGAGGCGCTCGTCGCCGCCGAGGCTCACGTGAAGCAGTCGCCGTCGTCGTCCGGCGCGTGGGTCGAGCTGGCGAGGTGCCTGTCCCAGGTCGGCCGCGGCGAGGAGGCGCCCGCCGCGATCGAGCGCGCGCTGGAGAGCGACCCCGGCGATCTCACCGCGCTCTCGCTCCGGTTCTGGCCGAGCGACCCGGCGGACATCCAGAAGGTCAACGACGCGATCCCCGCGCTCGCCGCGTTCGTCGCGGCGCACCCCGACAGCGCCGGCGCGCGCCGCTCGCTGGCCCGCGCCGAGCTCGTCGTGGGCCGGATCGACGACGCCCTGGCCGGCTTCGCCGCGGCCGTCGCGCTCGCGCCCGAGGACGACGATCTCCGGGCCGAGTACTGGAGCGAGCTCGGAAAGCAGCAGCGGTACCAGGCGATCCTCGACGACGCCGCGAAGCTCCCGGACATGGCGAAGCGCGACTGGAAGCTGCGCTGGAACGAGGCCGAGGCCTACACCGCCGTCGGCAAGAACATCGAGGCGAGGGCGGCGTTCTCGGCCATCAACTTCGACGAGTCGCTGCACGTCGACGTGCGCCGCAGGGCCAAGCGCGCGGTCAAGGCGATGGACGAGACGCCGCCTGTCGTGACGTGAGGCCGCACCACCCGCCGGCGAGGGGCGCTCAGAGCGCGCCGGAGACGCCGAGCCCGACGGTGTCTCCCGTGACGATCGGCTTCACCGACAGGGCGACGTCGTTCCGGACGAGCTTCTTGACCGGCGACGCGAGGCCGCCGATGAGCATGGCGGCGCCGCCGACCTGCGCCAGCCCGTCGACCATGAGCACGAAGATGCCGCCTCCCCGGGCGTCCGCGGTGGCGATGGTGATGAAGGGGCCCGCGAGCGGGACATAGAGCGGGATGTAGCTGTCCCCGTCGCCGCCGCTCGCGCGGTCCGCGGACTCCGCGACGAGCCCGACCATCGCCGAGAGCACGTAGGTGACGCCGAAGGTCACGGCGCCGCCGATGATGAGCCCGCGGCGCGCCCTGGGCTCGACGCGATAGCCCTCCGGGATCTGCATTCCTTCCTCGTAGTTCATCACCCGCGGGCCGAGGGGAGGTGTGCCGTAGCCGGGCTGCGCGCCGTAGCCGGGCTGCGCGCCGTAGCCGGGCTGCGCGCCGTAGCCGGGGGGCGGGTAATAGCCGGGCTGATGTCCATAAGGGGCCGGCGCGCCGTAGGGCGCCGGGGCGCCGTACTGGGCGGGCGGCGGCTGGGCGCCCGCGTCCGGGGGCGCGGGCGGAGGATCTTGCGCGAAGGCGGAGGACGCGCAGAGCAGGAACGCGGCCGCCGGGGCTGTGCTGGCGAGGAGGGATCGCGGGCGGCGCGCCGAGGCGCCCTGTCCAGGATGGATATGCATGATCCACGACGCTAACGCAGCTCGCGTGCGAAGATCCAGACGAGCACGGATTTCCACGATGCAGCGCGCGGCGGGGCGCTAGAGGCGTGTGCGCGCGTGCGCGATGACCGGCGGGGTCCTCCCCGCGCCGTCGTCCCTGCGCGGCTCGAGCTCCCGCACGCGGCGATCCGTGGCGAGCTCCGGCGTCTCTCCCGTGATCAGCCGGGCGCCGCGCTCGTAGGTCACGTACGACCAGGCCCACGAGAACAGCACCAGGAAGCGGTTACGGAAGCCGATCAGGAAGGCGACGTGGACCACGAGCCACGCGAGCCACGCCAGGAGCCCGGAGAGCTTCAACCTGCCGAAATCGGCGACCGCCGCGGCGCGCCCGATCGTCGCCATGGATCCCCGGTCGCGGTACCGGAACGGCAGCCGCGGCAGCCCCTCCAGGGTGCGCGCGATGTTGCGCGCCGCGTGGCGCCCCTCCTGGATCGCCGCGGGCGCCACCCCCGGCACGGGGGAGCCGTCCTCTTGCTTCAGCGACGCGAGGTCGCCGATGACATAGATGTCCTCGTGGCCGGGCACGGTCAGATCCGGCGCCACCAGCACGCGTCCTGCCCGATCGAGCGGCACCCCGAGGCTGCGGGCGAGGGCCGACGCGGCGACTCCGGCCCCCCAGAGCACGGTCCTGGCCTCGATGCGCTTGTCCCCGATCGACACCCCCTCCGCGTCGATGTGGGTGACGAGGCAGTTCGTCCGCACATCCACGTTGAGCGCCGTCAGCTGCTGCCGCGCCTTCTCGCCGAGCTCCGGGACATACGTCGGCAGCACCTGCCCTGTCCCCTCGAGCAGGATGATGCGCGCCTTGCACGGGTTGATGTGACGGAACTCGCGCACGAGCGTGTGCCTCGCGAGCTCCGAGAGGGCCCCGGCGAGCTCGACGCCCGTCGGGCCCGCGCCGACCACCACGAACGTCAGCCAGGCGGCCCGCCGCGCCGGATCGGGCTCGCGCTCGGCCGCCTCGAAGGCGAGGAGGACGCGCCGGCGGATCTCCAGCGCATCCTCGATGGTCTTGAGCCCCGGCGCGACGGGCGCCCATTCGTCGTGCCCGAAATAGGAGTGCGACGCCCCGGCCGCCACGATCAGCTTGTCGTAGCCGATCTCGCCGCCGTCGTGGATCACCCTCTTCCTCGCGGGGTCGATCGCCTTCACCTCGGCGAGGAGCACGCCCGTGTTCTTGTGCTTGCGGAGCACGCGCCGGATGGGCGCGGCGATGTCGCTCGGGTTCAGACCCGCCGTCGCGACCTGATACAGGAGGGGCTGGAACGTATGATGATTCTGCCGATCGAGCACGGTGATCCGCACCGGCTCACGTCCGAGCGCCCGCGCAGCGTAGAGGCCGCCGAAGCCGGCGCCGATGATGACCACGTGCTCCATGCCATGGCCCTGCTCCCCGACCCCCTGCTCAGCAAGAGTCCGAGCAACCGATCCCTCGTTTCAGCGCTCGACACACGGGTCTGGCCCCTCGCTCGGGAGCGAATGGACGGCGAGCGGCCGCCTGGATGGCGAGGGGCTCGCCTTGCCGTCCAGACGTCCTGGTTCGCCCGCTCGCGGCCTGCCCCCCCGCGCGCCCGGTGGCGTCTCGCGGACAGGCCGCCTGGCGGCCGCAGCGCATGGCTGTCGGCCGGGCGGCCCGCGCCCCTCGCGACGTCCGTCTGACCGCGTCTAGATCGCGCGGCCGTCGGCGATCCACTTGTTCATGTAGACCGCGCTCTCCTCCCACCCCTGCCGAAACTGCTTCTCGGCGGTGCTCTCCACCAGGCCACCGATGCCGAAGATCTTCGCCTCGATGATGATTTCCGTGGTCCGGCGGACCTTGTTGTCGCCGATCGCCTCGGCGCGCACCGTGCCCTCGTTGCGCAACTTGTCCGCCAGCGTGCTTGGCGTCAGCTTGAAGGTCCACACCCGGGTGGCCTTGTTGAGCCTGCCCTCCTCCGTATAGCGGAAGCCGGAGCCGAGCACCTTCGCCACGGGGCCCGGCAAATCCATCTTCGGCTGTCCGGTCGCCCGCCGGATGATCTCGGTCTCCGTCTCGACCTGCTCCACGATGGTGTACTCGGGGAAACCGAGCTGTTCCTTGTAGAGCTTCTCGTTGAAGGCCTTGTCCAGGAACAGCTTCCAAAAGGTGTCGAGGTTGCAGTTGATCTCGTTCGTGATCGTGAACTTGCCCATGGATCGTTCCTCTGCGGTGCGGGTGCGGTCCTGTCCGGCGTGTACCGCACCCCGTCCGTGGCGTCCACGTTTCACCTCGCGCCTCGCGTCGCGGCGCCCGACATGCCCGACATGCCCGACATGCCCGACATGATAGATGCGCTGATGTCGCGTCCGTCTCCGTTGTGTGTACTCGGCGCGTCCGCCCCGATTGACCACGCCCGATTGGCCGCGGGAAACGCCCGCGCCGCGATATCCCGACATCCGGGCCGGGCTTCCAACGCGTCCGTATCCGTGCGAACATCGGTTTGCTGTGGCGTGCATCCTCGTCATCGACGACGACGCGGCGATCCGAGGCATGTTTGCGCGTGCGCTCCGCCCGCTCGGCGATATCGAGGAGGCGAACGGCGGGGCGCCGGCGCTGCGCCGCCTGTCCGCGCGCAAGTTCGATCTGGTGGTGCTCGACCTGCATATGCCGCTGGTCGACGGCTTCTGCGTGCTCGAGTCGCTCTCGACCAAAGGGGGGCTGAACCGGGACACGCCCGTCTTCGTCGTGACCGCCGATGAGTCGCACGAGGCCCGCATCCGCGCGCTGCGGAGCCACGCGATCTTCCTGCTCACGAAGCCGGTGCACCTCGCAACGCTGATGTCGCTCGCGGAGTCCGCGCTGAAGAAGGCCGCGGCGCGCGCCACCCCGACGCCGCCCGCCCCCGTCGACAGGCTTCCGTTCGACCGGTCTCCGCCCGACAGAGCGAAGAAGGACTGAGCTCGCCCCGCGCGGGAGGTGGCCCGGAGCAGCGCCGGCATCCCGGGGGGCGGGAGGCCAGCGAAGAACGCCGCGCTGGCCCTGTGAGGCGCTACCGGGGTGCGAGATCGCCCACCGGCGGCGGCGGGGGCTGGCTGGTGGCCCGCGGGCGCGGGAGCGGGGCAGGGGCCGGCGGGCGCGGGGGGGCCTGGGTGGGGGCGGCCGTGCCCGGCCGAGACCTCGGCTGGACCGGGAGCGCGCGCGGGGCCGTCGCGGTCAGGGCCGGCGCGGTGCCGGGCGGGGACGTGGGCGGGAAGCGCGGCACAGGGGCGACGGCGCCGGTCGGGGTCGCTGCGTCAACGGGCGCGCTGGACGCGCCGGGCGCAGCGCCCGCATCGGCCGCGGCGGCGCCTGCCGGGCCCGCATCGGTCGCGGCGCTTGCAGGGGCAGCATCGGCCGCGGCGGCCTCGGCCGGGACCCCGGCGTCGGCGGCTGCAGCGGACGCGCCCTGCGCCGCTGCCGGGTCGACGGGCACGGCGGGCGGGTTCAGGGCCGGCGCGGGCGCCACGGCCGGCCCGGGTGCGCTGGCGCTCGCCGGAGGCCACGAGGGGATCCCGAGCTTCAGGCCGCCGGAGCGCCGGACGATCAGGAGCGAGACGACCGTCGCCAGGCCAAGGACGAGCAGCGCGAGCAGCGCGTGGCGGACGAACGAGCCCTTCGCCGGCTCCGGGCGCGTGCGCCGCTCGGGGAGCGACGCGGCCGGATCCGTGGCGTCCTTCGGGAGCGCCGGCCGGCCCCCGAGCGCTGCCGGGTGGACCCCGTGCAGCGGCGGAGACCCTGCCGCGAGATCGAGCGGCGAGCCGGCCTGATCCGGGTACGACCTGCGCGTCGCGTCCGGGTTCGACCTGCGCATCGCGTCCGGGCTCGATCGGCGCGAGCTCGCCGGCCCGCTCATGCGCGAGCTCGCCGGCCCGCTCATGCGCGAGCTCGCCGGCCCGCTCATGCGCGAGCTCGCCGGTCCGCTCATGCGCGAGCTCGCCGGTCCGCTCATGCGCGAGCTCGCCGGGCCCGCCCCGGAGGACGTCGCGTCGGCCGCCGCGCCGTCGTCCGTCGGCGCCTCGGGCCCGTCCTGCAGGATGGGCAGCATGGAGATGCGGCGCAGCATCACCTCGGTCGCGTCCTCGGGGCGCGCGGCCTGGGGTTTGTTCGGCTGCTGCCGCTCGGCGAGGATCTTGTCGAGCTCGTCGATCGCCTGGTCGATCCGCTCCTTGCGCGCCTCGGCGACACCGGGGAGCAGATCCCGGACGAGCTGGCCCACCTGCTTGTCGGTGTAGCTCTCGCGGATCGCGGCGCTCACCTGCTCGAGATCGCGGCGCAGCTCCGCGGCCGTCTGGTAGCGCTCGTTCGGGTTCTTGGCGAGCGCGCGCATGATGAGGCGATCGAGATCCGGGTGGACCTCGGGCATGATCTCGCGCGGCGGCTGCGGGTTGCGGTTGGCGATCTGCTGCATCGCCTCGAGCGGGCCCTTGCCGCGGAACGGCGTGTGCCCCGTGACGAGGAGGTAGAGCAGCACGCCCACGGAGAAGAGATCGCTGCGGCGATCGAGCTCGCCGCCCATGACCTGCTCGGGCGAGAAGTACCCGGTCTTGCCCTTGATCGCGCCGACGCGGCTGATCTGCGCGCGCGCCCGCGTCTTCGCGACGCCGAAGTCGACGACCTTCACCATGCCGTCGAAGGTCACCATCACGTTCTCGGGCGTGACGTCGCGGTGGATCAGGTTGAGCAGCTCGCCCGAGTCGTCGCGGACCTCGTGCGCCGCGTGCAGGCCGGCGCACGCGGCGGCCATCACGTGCAGCACCCAGCCGAGCGGCAGGAGCGCGCGCTTGGCCTTCTGGTTCGAGAAGATCTTCGCGATCGGCGCGCCGTCGATCCACTCCATCGCGAGGTACGGCCGATCGCGGACCTCGCCGTACGCGAGGATGTGCACCACGTTCGGGTGGAGGATGCGCGACGCGGTGCACGCCTCGTCGAGGAACATCGCCCGCGCGTCGTCGTCGCCCCGCATCGCGTCCGACAGCACCTTGACGGCGACGATCTGGTACGAGCCGTTGGGTCGCCTGAGCCGCGCCGCCCACACGGCGGCCATGCCGCCGACGGCCGCCGGGAAGAGCAGCTCGTAAGGGCCGATCGTATCGCCCGGCTGGAAGTTACCGGGGTCGTCGTCGTTCCAATCACTCCACGGATCTTTGGCCACGCGCTCCCCCACCATGTCGGAAGACGTGCAGCGCGACAAGACCCGGCGCTCGTCCCGGCCCTCTCGCTGCGCTGCGCGGCGCCGCCGGTGTCAGGCCCGACGACGCTCGCCCACCATGCGCTCGAGCCGCCGGAGCGCCCGGACGAGGACCTCCTCGCCCGGGCCGAACGAGAAGCGGACGTGATGGCGGAACCGGGACGGCCGCCCCGCCCGGCGCTTGCCCGGGTTGACGTCGAAGAACTCGCCTGGCACGACGATGACCCGCTCCCCGAGCGCCGCCCTGAAGAAGCCGTGGCCGTCGTCGAGCCCCGGGGGCAGGTCGGCGACCGACCCCCAGACGTAGAAGGTGCCCTCGGGCTCCGCGTCGACGGTCACGCCGATCTTGCGCAGCCCGTCGAGCAAGAGGTCGCGCTTCCGCGAGAACGCGCGGTGGATGGCGGTCGTCTCGGCGCGGGTGTGCTCGATGGTGAGCAGCTCTGCGGCGGCGCGCTGCATCGGCTTCGACCCCCCGCCGTCGAGGAAGCTGCCGGCGCTCGCCACCGCGTCGATGACCTCGCGGGGCCCGAGCGTCCAGGTCACGCGCCATCCGGGGTAACGCCAGTTCTTCGTCAGCCCGTCGAAGATCACCACCGGGTCGCGGTCGACCTGCTCGACGTACCGCGCGGCGCTCTCCATCGGGGCGACGTCGCCCATGCCGTAGACGTAGTGCGAGTAGAACTCGTCGAGCAGGAGCGCGCAATCGAGCTCCTTCGCGGTGCGGACCCACGCCGCGAGCTCCTCGCCGCGCACGTGCTTCCCCGTGGGGTTGCACGGGTTCGAGGCGAGGATCGCGCTCAGGCCGCGGCCGAGGATCTCGCGGCGGAGATCGCCGACCGAGAACGCGTAGCCCCGCTCGCCCTCCAGCAGGATCGGGATCGGCGAGAACAGGCGGAAGACGTCGAGCAGCTCCTCGTACGCGGTGTAATCGGGCAGGAAGTGGCCGAGGTTGATCTGCCCGAGCGCCGCCGCGGCGCGGGTGAGGGCGATGCGGCCCCCGCCGGACACCGCGACGTTCTCGGCCGTGTAGCGCGACGGCATGCCCCGGCGGTACGCGCGGTTGTAGAGCGAGGCGATCGCCTCGCGCAGCTCCCACAGGCCGGCGACCGGCGCGTACTCCTGGTCGTCGCCGGCGATCGGCACGGCCGCGCACCGCGCGGGCGCGCCGGGCAGCGGCCCCGTCTCCGGCTGCCCCTGCCCGAGGTTGCACCAGCCGTCCTCTCCCTCGTCGGCGCTCGCGTTGAACCCGAGGCGCGCGGCCTCGGTCGTCACGTAGATGACGCCCGTCCGCGGGACCTTCCGGAAGGCGTGCACCGCCCGCTCCTCGCCGCGCAGGGGCGCCCTGTTCTCCCGGTCGGCCGCCGGCCCTGGGTCGCTCGGTCGGAGCCCGTCCTCCGGCGGCTCGGCGGGCTCTTCGGGATGCTCTCGCAGTACTTCCGTCATCGTTTGCTTCCAGGCATCGCGGGGTGATCTCGGATCGTGGTCTCCTGGCGCGGAGGGGCGAGCGGCTCAGGCCTTCTCGGCGGCCGGCTGGTCGCCCTCGACGACCTCGGGCTCGTGGCGGCGCGCCCACGGCATCCGCAGCCCCGAGAACACGAAGAGCAGGTAATAGCAGAAGGCGAGTGAGACCGCGGTGAGCGCGGTGTACTTGTCGTCGTTCCAGTAAGACGCCATCCAGATGAACTGGGTGAGCGCGGCCAGGCCGAACAGGGGCACCTCGATCTGCCGTTTCACCCGGGTGAGCGGCGCGCTCAGGATCATGAACGAATAGTAATAACAGGTGAGCTGCGAGAGCAGGATGATGAAGATCTGGCCGAGGCACTGGGCCACCCACAGCGAGCGGACGCGCCGGCACACGTACACGAAGGCCGCCAGGCTCGCGGCGATGATGCCGTAGGCCACCCAGCGGTACTTCGCGTAACGCTCGTTGCGCATCCGCTTCCAGACCTCGAACGGATCGGTGAGCTTCGTGTCCTTCGTGTACCTCATCCGGCCCGACTCGACGCCGGTCCCGGGCTTGTGGGCGACGAGCACCCGGAGGCCCATGTGGTTCGTCAGCGGCGTCTGGTCGTGCACCTTGAGCGTGTGCTCGTAGAACTGCCGGTACGAGTCCACGCCGGCGACCTTCATGCTCACCGGGATGAGCACCGCGGCGGCGAGCACGCCGCCGATCAGCACCTGCACGTGCGTCCTCGCCATGCGCTTGTGCCGGAAGATGTAGATCCCCGCGACCGTGAGCCAGCCGATCACGGCGAGGCCGGGGAAGACGCGCAGGAGGCCGGCGTAGACCATGCTCGCGCCGGCGAGCTTGAAGTACCGCTTGCGGATGAGGCAGGCCGAGAGGACGAGGAAGAAGAGCCAGTCCTGCCGGAGGAACGCGCCGCCGGTCCAGTAGAACGGCGCCGACGCCTGGCAACCCCAGAAGATCGCCGCGACGGAGAAGACCCGCCACCCGAACGCCCAGTAGAGGGCGGCGAACATCCCGAGCAGATAGACGATGTCGAAGCTCGCGAGGAACTGGAGGTAGCGCGTGCTGGCCGGGTGGAGATCCCCCCAGAACTTGCCCATGATCGTCCAGACCGGCGGCGGGTTGTAGCCGTGGTCCTTCTGCATGTCCTCCCAGTAGCCCTTGTCGGAGGCGGTCCGGAAGAACTGCACGTCGGCCTTGTACGCTTCCCAGCGCTCCGGGGAGAAGTGCGCCTTGCAGACCTCGGGGTCGCGCAGCACCTCGCTCGCGGGGATCAGGAGGTTGTCGCCGCCGAGGTTCCGGATCTTCTTGTCCGGGTGGCGGACCTCCTTGGACATGTCGAGCCGGACCGTCCGCCCCGTGTCCTCGTTCTTGTACGTGACCACGCCGAGCTCGTTCTGCGCGATCAACGTGCACTTGTAGAGGCCGTCGTACCCCATCTCCGGGAAGTACTTGGCGCCCATGTAATAATGGAACTGATCCCAGCGGTGGTAATACTTGGGATATCCGAAGCGGAAGCCGTTGAAGTAGCAGATGATGGCGGCGATCCCGAGCGTCACGCCGATGAACCGCTTCCAGCGCTCCGCGATCGGCCGGCGCATCCCCTCGCGCTGCTTCTCGTAAAAGACGCAGAGCGCGGCGCCCATCGCGATGAGCACCTTCGCCAGATCCACGGCGCGGGCGTGCTCGTCGATGTACCGGTGCAGCCCATAGAAGAACAGCGCGACGCCCGCGAGGACCGTGACGTACCGGGCCGCCACGCGGAGGCGCGCCGGCGCGAACGCGCCGACCGCGTACGCGACGCCGAAGTAGGCGCAGAACGCGATGACGATCTCGATGATTTCTTGTGAACTGAGCTTCATTGCCTGCGTGTCGGATCGGGATCGAGGGTGACGCGGAGGACGCGCCGGCTCGGCCCGGTCGCGGGGCCTTCCGCCGAGGCGCGCCCGGCGCGGGCGCTGCTGCCGCGCCCCGACCCGCCGCGGCGGGCTGGAGCCCGTCCGTTGGGGGCGGCGTCGTA
Organism: Sorangium sp. So ce1036; assembly: GCF_051369805.1. Taxonomy (NCBI): domain Bacteria; kingdom Pseudomonadati; phylum Myxococcota; order Polyangiales; family Polyangiaceae; genus Sorangium; species Sorangium sp. So ce1036. Next base: position 6,116,151 of record NZ_JBBMOX010000001.1, on the reverse strand, counting down.
CGAGCTGGACGCACCCCGTCCGGGACGGGTCTCCACGGGGGAGGCGCGGCCACCTTAACCGAAATCCAGCGAGCGTGGCGTTTCGTTGTGGCGCGCGGCGCGCGATGTACGTACATCGGTGCCGCGTGTGGCCCGGGCGCTGCACTTTCGGCTGGACGGCCTGCACGTTCGACGTGCTGCACAATCGAGTGGGCTTCCTCCGCCGAGCGAAGCTCGTGTATCGTCTCCCTTCGTGTCGAACGACAGTTTCTCTTCCGCTCCTCCGGGGGGCTCCGAGCGAGAGGGGGGCCAGGGGCCGTACGGCTTTCTCGTCAAAGTCGACGGCGCGCCGCCGCTCTGGTGCCGCGAGGTGCGGGGCTTCCATCGCGCCGCGGTGGCCGCGGCCGACCCTGACGCGATGCCGCCCGCGCAGCTCGTGCTCGTGGGCCTCGACGAGGCCACGCGCGCGTGGCTCGCGGCCTGGGCCGAGGACAGCGAGCAGGTGCGGCGCACGCTGACGATCCGCAGGCTGCTCGACGACCGAGAGGCCACCGCGGTCGTGACGCTGGCGTCGTACGGCTACGGGGTCGAGACGGCGCTCGCGGTCGAGTCGATCGCGGTGCGCGCGGGCGAGGGGCCGGCGGCCATCCTGCGCAGCGGCGTGCACACGAAGGAAGAGATCGACGCGATGCTCGCGGTCCTCGCCACGGCGCTGCCCGAGGGCGAGGAGACGAGCTGGTTCGTGCACGTGTAGCGCGCCCGGCCGGCTCCCGCCCGGGCGCCCGGCCTCCGTCGAGGTCGCCGGAGCGCCGGCTTATCCGACGAACGTCCTCGACATCACCCTGGTCACGAGACGCCTTGACGTCGGAGGTGAAGCACTCTGGATGTTTCGGTGCGTGAGCCCCTTGCTCGTCTGAACAGCGGTGATAGGCTGGTCTCGGCCTCGGACGGAGCACCAGCTCCAGGATTGGTCCTGTCGCGGAGCACCGCGGCGCTGGGGTCGACACCAGATCGGCGGGCTCTCCGCCGATCCGCAATCGAACACCCCTGCCATGCCGGACGGTCTCTTCGATCCGGCGCGGGGTGCCGGCACGCCGGAGGAGGGATGGACACCATGCAAAGTACCAGTGGCTCTTCTACACCGGAGGCTGGGAACAGCTGACCCTCGTGGAGCGTGACGCAGGGTCATCATGGCCTTGCGAGGCGCTACCGCGCTCGGCCAGATCCGGCGTCCAGCAACCGTCGACCGCCACCGCGAGCTTCGCGGGCTGGTGGAGGGAATCGAGGGTGACTCGGGTCATCCAGGAATGATTCCCGCTGCGCTGCGAGGCAATCGCGCGTCGCGATGGGGACGGGGAGACGCCGCACAGGCGGGATCAAGCGGGTCCAGACGGCCTCCGGTAGAGGCCCACGGGACGGGTCGGGTGCAAGCGAAGCACCCGACCCGTTTTTCTTTTCCGCTGTCTGTGGGCGGTTTTTTTGCACCGCGCCGCGCCGGTCTGGTAGCCGGCGCCGATGCGGACGCTGCTGCTCGCGCTGCTGCCGGCGCTGCCTGTGCTCTCGGCGTGCGGCGACTTCTTCGGGGACCGGGACGCGCACGCGCCGGGCACGGCGCTCGGCACGTTTCACGTGGTGGGGACGCAGACGGCGAACACGTGCGGCGAGGGGGCGCTCGGGGCGACGCGCTCGTGGGAGTTCAACGTCGAGCTCGCGCGCGACGCGGGCGTCCTGTTCTGGGACAACGGCGCCTCGCTCGTCCCGGGCGTGCTCGACGAGGATCTCCTGAGCTTCTCGGTCGAGGCGCGCGTGGTGGTGGACATGCGCACGGGCGACATGCCGCCGGGGCCGCCCTGCTCGGTCGAGCGGCGCGATCGGGTGCGCGGCGAGCTCGGCGGCGCCGGCCGCGGCCTCGACGACGACGATGTCACGCGGTTCGAGGGGAGGCTGTCCTTCGACTACGCGCCCACGGCGGGATCGCGCTGTGAGGACCTCGTGGTCTCCGAGCTCAGCGTCGCGCCCGTGTTCGCCGCGCTGCCGTGCACGATGGTCTACGCCCTGACGGCCACGCGGACCGCGCTGCCGCCCGAGTGATCGGGGCGCGCCCACCGCCGCGCGCCGGGTGAGCATGGATCTCCGGGCGCGCGCCGCGCTACGGTGCTGTGACCGTGAAGCACGTCATCCATCATCTGGGCGGGCGCGGCGGCGAGCGCACCCTCGTGGTCCACGGCGGCGCTGGCGACGTCGCCCCCGAGCGCAGGCCGCTGCACGCGGCGGGGTGTCTCCGCGCGGCGCGCGAGGGGGCGCGCGTGCTCGCCGAGGGAGGGAGCGCGCTCGACGCCGTGGAGCGGGCGGTGCGCGTCCTCGAGGACGATCCGCTGTTCAACGCGGGCACGGGCGCGTGCCTCAACGAGGAGGGCCGCGTGGAGCTCGACGCGTCGATCATGGAGGGCCGCGGCCTGCGCGCGGGCGCGGTCTGCGCGCTCGCGGGCTTCGCGGCGCCGATCGCGATCGCGCGCGCGGCGCTGGAGGACGGCCGGCACGTGCTCTACGCCGCGCACGGCGCCGCGCGGTTCGCGCGGGAGAAGGGGTTCTCGCCGGTGGCCGAGGCCGCGCTCGTCACGGAGGCCGCGCGCGCGGCGCTCGCCGCGGCGCAGCAGGGCCAGCCCGCGGCCTCGTGGGCGGGCGGCACGGTCGGCGCGGTGGCGCGCGACGCGAGCGGGCTCACCGCGGCGGCGACGAGCACGGGCGGCATGGTGAACAAGCGCGTCGGCCGGGTCGGGGACTCGCCGATCGTCGGGGCGGGGACGTACGCCGACGACGAGGCCGGGGCCGTCTCCACGACCGGCCACGGCGAGGGGATGATCCGGCTCGCGGTGGCGCGCTCGGCCGTGGAGCGGATGCGCGCCGGGAGCGGCGCGGCCGAGGCCGCGAGGGCGATCATCGCCCACCTCTCGGAGCGGCTCGGCATGACCGGGGGGGTGATCGCGATCGACCGGGAGGGGCGGTTCGGGCTCTCGCGGTCGACGGCGACCATGTCGTGGGCGGCGGCCGGGGACTGGGGTGAGGAGAGCGGCGTGTAAAGGCTATTTACAAAGTCCTTTCCGCCATCTCCAGAACCTGTTAGCTCGATGATGTGATACGTGCTCTCGCGCGCGCATCACCGATGCTGGTGTTTCGACTCACCATCTCGCGTCGTGGTCCTTGTTACATGCCGCGTGGCGCCACAGCGCGCTTCGGGCGACCGTGTGCGGGGCGGGGGGCTGACCGGCGCTGAACCCTCGGGCGTCGCTCCGGGAATCGTCTTCAGGAGGCCTGTCTCATGAATCGGTATTCGCTCAGGTTTCTCTCGATCGGGCTGCTCTCGGCGCTCGTCGCGTGCGGCGACGGCTCCGGCCCCACCCCGGGCTCGGGGGGTGCTGGCGGGGAGGGCGGACAGAGCGCCCAGTCCGGAACGGGCGGCGCGGGGAGCGGCGGATCTCCCGATGGCGGCGGCGGCGGGGGCGACGGCGGCTCGGACGGCGACGGCGGGTCGACGCCGGGCGGGACCGGGGCCGTGGACACGGGCGAGTACCGCAACCTCTTCGCCGAGGTCGGCTACGCGCAGGAGGAGATCTCGGCGAAGCTCTCGGCCGCGTGGGACCATTTCTTCAAGGGCGATCCGGACACGGAGGCCGTCTACTTCGAGAGCGGGAGCAACGACAACGGCCCGCTCGCGCAGATCCGCGACATCGCGAGCGAGGACGTGCGCTCCGAGGGCATGAGCTACGGCATGATGATCGCCGTCCAGCTGGACCACAAGGCGGAGTTCGACGCGCTGTGGAACTGGGCGAAGACGTACATGTACCACGCGGACGACGAGCACCCGGCGTACGGGTACTTCTCCTGGTCGATGAATTTCGACGGCACCCCGAAGGACGAGATGCCGGCGCCGGACGGCGAGGAGTACTTCGCGACGGCCCTGTACTTCGCGTCCGGGCGCTGGGGCAACGGCGAGGGCATCTACGACTACCGGAAGGAAGCGGACAACCTGCTCGACCTGATGAAGAACCGGCCGGACGTGACGGGGACCATCGTGTCGAACGGCGAGACCCGCACGACGACGGGAACGACCCTCTTCAACACGCAGAACCACCAGATCCGCTTCACGCCGGACGCGGGGAACTTCGAGACGAACGGGGACCACACCGATCCTTCGTACCATCTGCCGGCGTTCTACGAGATCTGGGCCGAGCACGGGCCGGAGGCGGATCGGGCCTTCTGGGCCGAGGCGGCGGAGGTGAGCCGCGATTATTTCCAGCTCACGGTCCACCCGGAGACGGGGCTCTCGCCCGATTACGCGAACTTCGACGGCACGCCCAAGGCGGCGTCGTGGAAGCCCGAGTCCGTGGACTTCCGCTTCGACGCGTGGCGAACGGCGATGAACTGGTCCGTCGACTGGGCGTGGTGGGCGAAGGACCCGCGCGCGCAGGAGCTCAGCGACCGGATCCAGGCGTTCTTCGAGGGGCAGGGGGCCGGGTACGCGAACCAGTTCACGCTCGACGGCGAGCCGCTGAGCGAGGATCACTCGTCGGGGCTCGTCGCCATGAACGCGGTCGCCAGCCTGTCGGCCACCCACGAGCGGAAGGACGACTTCGTGCGGGCGCTCTGGGAGATCGATATCCCGAGCGGGCAGTATCGCTACTACGACGGCATGCTGTACTGCATGGCGCTGCTGCACGTGAGCGGCGAGTTCCGGGCGTACGCGCCGCGGTGAGCGGCGCGGCGTCCGGGGTGACGCGCGCGGGGGCGCTCCAGGGCGCCCCGCAGGGATCGCGGCGCGCCCCTCGCGGGGGGAGCGCCGCGGTTGCTTTCAGGGGACGATCAGGGGAGATCGCGCCCGCCGTGCCGGCGCCTGCGCAGCGCGGTGGAGAGGGCGGCGAGCGTCAGAAGGCCGAGCTCCAGCGGGCCGCTCGCCGACGGCCGTGACGCCGCCGGGGTGGCGAGGCGGCAGCCGCCGTGGTCGACGTAGCCGCCACCCGGCGGCGGCGGGACGCAGTCGCCCGAGGCGTCGCAGACGAAGCCGGCGACGCAGTCGTGGACCGAGCGGCAAGGCTTCAGTTGCTCGCCGGTCTGGGGCGAGCAGGCGAAGGGCGGGTAGTCGGGGTGCAGCGAGGTGCAGACGCCGTTGGCGGAGGCACCGCGGAGCTCCGAGCAGGCCTGGCAGAGATAGGCGTCGCAGCGCTGGTCGCAGCAGACGCCGTCGGTGCAGAGGCCGCTCTGGCATTCGACCTCCGCCGAGCACGCGCTGCCGTTCGGCATGGGGCGGAAGATCTGGACGCCGGCGACCCCGTTGTAGCGCCCGAGCCCGCCCGTGACGAGCACTCCTCCATCCGGCAGCAGCGTCGCGGCGTGCATGGCTCGGCCCTCGAGCAGGGGCTCGAGGAGCACCCACGTGCCAGAGGCCGGGTCGAACGCCTCCGCGCTGTAGGGCTGGAGCGGCCCGCTGGCGATGTCGAGGCCGCCGCTGACGAGCACCCATCCGTCCTGCAGGAGCGTCGCGGTGTGATAGATGCGGGCGGAGTGCATGGACCCGAGGGGCAGCCATCTGCCGGAGGCGGGGTCGAACACCTCGGCGCGGGCAAGCGCTCCTTCCGCATCATAGCCGCCGGCGACGATCACCCGTCCGTCTCGCAGCGGTGTCGCGGCGTGCTCCGCGCGCGCCGTGATCATGGGCGCGACCGGCAGCCATTGCTCGGAGGCGGGATCGAACACCTCGGCGCTGTCGAGCGGCGCTCCTGCAGCGGAGAAGCCGCCGGTGACGAGGACTCGTCCGTCCGAGAGCGGTGTCGCGGTGTGGTCGCTGCGAGCTGTGATCATGGGTGCGACCGGCAGCCACTGCTCGGAGGCGGGCTCGAACACCTCGGTGCTATCGAGCGTTCCATCAGCCCCAAGACCGCCGGCGACGAGGACCCGTCCGTCGGAGAGGAGCGTCGCGGTGTGGTCCCAGCGCGCTGTGATCATGGGCGCGATCCGCAGCCATTGCTCGGAGGCGGGCTCGAACACCTCGACGCCATCCGCCGATTCTTCCTCGATGTGAGCGCCGCCGGCGACGAGGACGCGTCCGTCCTGCAGCCGCGTCGCGGTGTGGCTCCGGCGCGCGGCGAGCATGGGCTCCACGGCCAGCCACTGGCCGGAGGTGGGATCGAACACCTCGGCGCTGTCGAGCAGTGTCTGTCGCCCTGATTGACTGTCGATGCCGCCGGCGACGAGCACCCGCCCGTCCCGCAGCACCGTCGCGGTGTGAGCGTACCGGGCGGTGCGCATGGGGCCGAGGGATCGCCACGCGCCGGAGGCCGGATCGAGCACCTCGGCGCTGTCGAGCCCGCCATGGGCCGCGCCACCGGCGACGAGCACGCTTCCGTCCGGCAGCGGCGTCGCGGTGTGTGAACCCCGCGCGGTGAACAGGGGTTTGATGGATAGCCATGAACCGGAGACCGGATCGAACAGCTCGATGATATCAAGCGCCTCTCTCACGGTGCCGCCGAGCGACGGCTTGACGCCATAGCCGCCCGCGATGAGGACGCGCCCGTCCGACAGCGGCGTCGCGGAGTGCAGGTAACGGGCGGTCAGCATGCGTCGGGCGGGTAGCCATGAGGCGGAGACCGGGGCGAATATCTCGGCGCTGTCGAGGATGGTTTCACGGGCAAAGCCGCCCGCGATGAGCACGCGTCCATCCGGCAGCGGCGTCGCGGTGTGCTTCGCCCGCGCGGTGCTCAGGGAGCTCACGGTGGACCATGTGCCGGATACGGGATCGAGCACCTCGACGCTGGCGAGCGCTTCGGCTTCCTCCATGAGGCCCGTGTCCCCGCCGGCGACGAGCAGCCGCCCGTCCCGAAGCAGCGTCGCGGTGTGGAAAGCGCGTGCCGTGGGCATGGGCGCCTGGGTGGACCATGAACCGGAGGCGGGGTCGAACACCTCGACGCTGGCGAGCGCTCGATCGCCCGGTCCATAGCCGCCTGCGATGAGCACACGGCCATCCGAGAGGAGCGTTGCCGTGTGCCCCTGCCGGGGGGTGGTCATGGGGCTCTCGGTGGACCACGAGCCGGAGGCGGGGTCGAACACCTCGACGCTGGCGAGCGCTCCCTCAGGGCTGTCGCCACCGACGACGAGCACCCGTCCGTCCCGCAGCAGCGTGGCGGTGTGCACGGCGCGGGCGCTGCTCATGGGAGCCTGGGTTGACCAGGCGCCGGAGGCGGGGTCGAACACCTCGGCGGTGTCGTGCAGGTCCCCGGTGCGAGCAACGCGATAGCCGCCGGTGACGAGCACCCGCCCGTCCGGGAGCGGGGTGGCGGTGTGACTGTAGCGGATTTCGGCCATATCCCGCGCGCGCTGCCACCGCGGATCCACGAGCACCGTCTCGCCCTCGGCCTCCACCCACAGCTCGAGCCGCTCCCCCCGCGCCACGAGCCGCGTCGCGACCGGCCTCCCGCCGGCCGCGTACGCCTCCGGCGCGGTCACGCGCATCTGCGGCGCGCCGCGCGCGTCCGCGAGCTCCACCGCCTCGCCCCGCTGGCGCAGCGCCGCGCCGTCGACCTGCCAGGCGGCCACGGGCGCGTCGCGCCGCACCGCGCCCGGCTCGAGCAGCAGCCACTCCTCGTAGCCGTCCTCCAGCGCGGTCCAGAACGACGTCCCGCCCCGGCGCGCGTAGGCCAATGCGTTCTCCGCGACCTCGCCAGCCCCCGCTGCGCCGAGCTCCCGCACCCGCACCTCCGAGCCGTCGGGCAGGGGGAAGCGGACGGCGCCATGCCCGTCCCGCGGGAAGCGGGGGGGCAGCCCGGACTCGCCCGACAGGTCCGCGGGCGTATCGACGGTCCGCGAGGACTCGAACGAACCTCCTTGCAGGGTGAAGGCGAGCGGTCCTTGAAGGATGGCGTCGGCCTGCTCGGGGAACTGGCGCCTCAGGGCGCGCGCATCCAGCGGATCGGCCGCCTCGCTGCAGCCGAGCAGCAGGGCCAGCGTGACACTCCAGAGGTTCGCCAGAATCCACCAGCCAGGTTGGCGCGTCGAACCAGCAACGGGCATATCGAATCCTTCGGTCGTGTGGTGAACGCTCACGCGAGCGTCGGTTCCTCGTTCAGTCGAGCTCGACTCAGTAGAACTCGTACCGAGCGCCGATCCCGGGCGCGATCGTGAGCAGCACCGGGCCAGCGAGGCGCTCGGCCGGGAACGAGCCGCGGCCGTCCTCCCCCGCGGGCACGGCCTGCGTCACGTCCCATGCCGGCCGCGGATGCCCGACATCGACGAGCACGGGGAAGGCGATGCCCGCGCTCAGCTGGATATGTCGAGCGAGCGGCAGGCTGATCCGCACCTCGGGGGTCGCGTGGAGGAAGAGCGCCGGGTGCTTCTGGACGTAGGGACCGAGCGTGTACGGCGCGCCGCCGCCCGAGAGGAACGCGCCGCGCGTGCGCTCGTCGAGGAGGGAGCCGGTGAGGACCCCGGCGCCGAGGCGGAAGTGCAGCGGGACGCGCTCGTCCAGCGGGAGCGTGAAGCCGAGCCACCCGCCGAGCAGCGCGGCGCGCAGCGCGAGGCGATCGTCGACCGTGCCCTGGTTCGGCGGCAGGCCGATCGGGATCACCGTGATGGCGCGGCCGCCGAGGCGCTGCGCCGCCGCGAGGTAGCCGGCCGTGGCGCCGAACCCGAGGCCCATGCCGAGCTCGTAGCCCGCGTGGAGCACGGTGGAGGCGCCCGCGCCGAGCGAGGCCTCGCAGCCGCGGATGCACGTGCCCGCGACGTCGCCGCCGAAGCTGGGCACGAGCACGGCGCTCGTGACGGCCTCCACGACGAACCGCGACGGGCGCGCGGGCCTGCGCCAGAACGGCGAGCTCGGGTCGCGCTCCAGCGTCACCCGCGCGACCTCGGTGTGATCGCGCCCGAGGACGACCCGGCGCGACTCCGGCAAGAACCCGGGCGCGGCGATCTCCACCCGGTGCGCGCCCGCGCGCAGCCGTCCCTCCCAGACGCCGCGCCCCACGGTCACGCCGTCGACCGCCACGGTGGCGCTGACCGGGACCGGCTCGACGCGCAGCGACGCGGCGAGCTCCTCGGCCGAGAGCGTCAGCGGCACGGTCCGGTCGACCGTGACCTCGACCCGCACGGGGGGCGTGCCGAGGTTGCCCTCGCCGCGCAGCGCGACCGTGTGCTCGCCGGGCGCGAGCAGCCCCTCCCAGGGCACCTTGGCCATGACGTTGCCGTCCACCACGACCTCGAGCGGCCGGCCCTCCTTCTCCATGACCCGCAGGCGCCCGAGGCGCGCGAGCGGCCGGAGCCGCGCCCTGACGCGCGAGAGCCGGTCGCCGGCGATCTCCACGCGCTGCTCGAACGGCGCGAAGCCCTCCTTGAACACGCGCACCCAGTGGCTGCCGGAGGTGAGCCGGAGCGGCGCGCGGAGCGGCGCCTCGCCGCGGTGTCGCCCGTCGATCACGATCTGCGCGCCCGGCTCGGCGGCGTCGACCTCGAGGATGCCGACGAGCTGGCGCAGCTCGTCGAGCTTGCGCTGCGCGGCGTCCTTGGCCGCCGCGGGCAGCCGGTCGCCGAAGTCGCGCTGCAGCGCCTCGAACATCTCGAGCGCCTCGTCGTGGCGCCCGAGGTTCGAGAGGCACAGCGCGGCGCCGGAGGTCGCGGCCCAGCTCGCATAGATCTGTCGCGCGGCGAGGTACTCGGCGAGCGCCATGGACCAGTCACGCCGGTCGTAGAACGCCAGGCCCCTCCTGTAATGCTCGGCGGCGCGCTCACGCGCCGTGGGGCCGGCGGGCGGGGGCGCTGCATCGGCCGGCGGCCGCGCCTCCTCGGGCGCGGCGAGCGCCGACGGGGCCCGCGCGAGCAGCAGCCCCAGGGCCACGGCGGCGAGCATGGGGCGACCTCGGAGGCCGTGATGGCGCGCGATCTGGATCAAGCAAGGCGGCAAGACATTCCTCGGTCAACGGGTCGTTCGCGCGGGGCTCGAGGGGGCGAGCCTCACCAGGCGCGTGCGTGGCGAGAGCGCGCGCGTTTTATTAAGAAATCGACGGGAGGCGCAGGCGGCCGGCGAGGGCGGCGGGGTGAGGACAGGCGCTGCGCCCCGGCGCCGCGCCGGCCTCTGCCCGACGGGGCCCCTGCGGGCAAGGCCGGGATCGACGCGGAGGGCGCGCGCGGCGGGCGCGCGCGTCGCGCGGGCGAAGTGGCCGGCGCGGCCGCGAGGATCTAGTCTGCCGCCCCCATGATCCCCGAAGGTCCCCTCTCCATCGCCCCGCTGTCGTCTCCGCCCGAGCTGACCTGGCGCGTCCCCGGCTCGAAGAGCATCACCAACCGCGCGCTCGCGCTGGCGGCGCTCGCCGACGGCCAGAGCACGCTCGAGGGGGTGCTGCACAGCGACGACACGCGGCACATGCGCGGCGCCCTGGAGGCGATGGGGATCCGGATCACGGACGCCGGGCCGCACACGCTGATCGTGGAGGGGGGGCGAGCGCGGCTGCGCGCGCCCGGGCGTGAGCTGTTCATCGGGAACAGCGGCACCACCGTGCGCTTCCTGGCGGCGCTCGCGTGCCTGGTGCCCGGCGAGGTGGTGCTGGTCGGCGACGAGCACATGGCAAGACGCCCGATCGCCGATCTGGTCGACGGCCTCCGGCAGCTCGGCGTCACCGTGGAGTGCCCGACCGGGTGCCCCCCGCTCCGCATCCGGGGCGGCCGGCTGCCCGGCGGCGCGATCACGATGCGCGGCGATCGCTCCAGCCAGTACTTCTCCGCGGTGATGATGGCCGGCCCCCTCGCCGAGTCCGCCATCGAGCTGCGGGTGTCCGGCGCGCTGGTGAGCCGCCCCTACGTCGAGATCACGCGCCGCATGGTCGCCGATTTCGGCGGCCGCATCGACGAGGTGGCCGGCGGCTTCGTGGTCCATCCCGCCGCCGGGTACCGCCCGCGGCCCTACGCGATCGAGCCCGACGCGTCGTCCGCGAGCTACCCGTTCGCGCTCGCGGCCGCCGCGGGCGGCGCCATCACCGTCCCCGGGCTCGGCCAGGGGGCGTTGCAGGGGGATTACCGGTTCCTCGAGATCCTGGAGCAGGCCGGCGCGCAGGTGATCCGGCAGGCCGACGCGACCACGGTGCGCGGCGGCGGGCGGCTGCGCGGCGTCGACGTCGACATGCACCACATCTCCGACACCGTGATGACGCTCGCGGCGATCGCCCCGCTCCTCGACGGGCCGACGACGATCCGGAACGTGGCGAACATCCGGATCAAGGAGACCGATCGCCTCGCCGCCACGGTCGCGGAGCTGCGCCGCCTCGGGCAGGAGGTGACCCACGGCGACGACTGGCTCCGCGTCGAGCCGCGGCCGCTGACGCCCGCGCTGGTGCGGAGCTACAGCGACCACCGCATGGCGATGAGCTTCGCGATCCTGGGCCTCTGCCGGCCCGGGATCACCATCGAGGACCCGGCCTGCGTCGCCAAGACGTACCCGACCTTCTGGGACGACGTCGCGCGGTGCCGCGGCGCGATCCACGCGGCGCCGAAGGGGTGACCGCGGGCGGCCGCAGGGGCGCGCGTCCCCTGCGCCGGATGCCGCCGCGCCCGAGCGCCCGCGCGTGACGCGGGCTCCCGCTACTGACATTCGTTCATGTGGCAGCGGCCGCTGCAGCACTGGATGTCGAGCGTGCACGGCGTCAGGCGGACGTTCTGGCAGCAGCGTCCGTCGACGCAGCTCATCGGGGAGGGGCAGGCGATGGTGCCGTCGCAGGCGCCGCCCGGCTCGATCACGCACCTGCCCGACTTGCACTCGAAGCCGTCGCAGCAGTCCGCGTCCTCGCCGCAGGAGCCGCCGCGCGAGCAGCAGCGCCCGTTCGCCCCGCACTCGAGGCCGCGGCAGCACGGGCGCGCGGCGTCGCAGGCGGCCTGCGCCCCGGCGCAGCACTGGCCGAGGCTGGTGTGGCAGTTCCCGTCGCAGCACTGCTCGGCGCGCGAGCAGCTCGCCCCGACCGCCCCGCAGGGGCCGCAGCCGTTCTCGCCGTGGCACACGAGCCCCGCGCAGCAGTCGCGCTCGCTGCTGCAGCGCGCGCCGTCGACGGAGCAGCACGCCCCGTCCGCGCAGGCGCCGCCGCAGCAGTCGCTGGCCACGGAGCAGACGTGCCCCGTGTTGAAGCACGCGTCCGGCTCGCACGTCCCGTTGCGGCACGCCCAGCCGTAACAGCAGTCGTCGGCGCGCTGGCACGCGCCGCCCGTCTGGTGGCAAGCGCACACCCCGTCGAAGCACCCTCCGTCGCAGCAGTCGTCGGGGCGCTCGCAGCGCTCTCCGGGCGCCTTGCAGGCGCAGCGCTCGTCGACGCAGTCGAGCGCGCCGCAGCAGTCGCCGGCCTCTCTGCAGGTATAGCTGACGTCCGCGCAGGCGCGGCAGGTCCCCTCGGCGCACTCGAGCCCGGCGCAGCACGGCTGCTCCGCCGAGCACCCCTGCTCGGCCTTGCGGCAGGCGAGGACGCAGGTGACGCCGTTGCAGACGAGGCCGTTGCAGCACGTCGCCCCGTCGCCGCAGGGCGCCCCCTGCGCCGCGCAGCGCGAGGTGCAGGTGCCGGACGACGAGATCCCGTCGCTCGACCGCTCGCAGGTCAGCCCCTCGCAGCACGCGGCGCTGTCGGTGCACGCCTCGGCCTCGCGGTTGCAGCGCGGCGCGCCGCAGCGGCCCGCCTCGCACGCGAGCCCGTCGCAGCAGTCGGCGTCGTTCGCGCACTCGGCGTCCGCCGCGCGGCAGCCCCGGAGGCAAGCCCCGGCCTCGCAGCGCATCCCCGAGCAACACACGCCGTCCGACGAGCAGGCCATGCCGTGCGGCACGCACGCGCAGGTGCCCCCGAGGCAGCCGAACGAGCAGCAGTCGCCGTGCTCGTCGCACGCCTCCCCCTGCCGTCCGCAGTCCGGCCCCGGCTCCCATTGCGGGTTGCACCCGAGGGGCCAGGAGGCCGCCGCGACGCCCACCCAGAGCGCCGCGCCGAGCCACCCGAGCGCCGCGCCGCCCGCGCCTCGCCTCACCATTGATACCCTCCCATCGCGGCCATCTCGTAGACCGTGTCCGTGTTGTCGTGTCCCGAGAAGAGGAGCCCGAACGGCTGGCCGCGGAGCACCCAGCCCGACGCAAAGCGGTACTCGAGGTGCCCCGACAGGCGCCCGATCACCGCGCGCTCGTGCATCCACTCGCCGGGCCGGAACGGCATGTCGGGCATCTTCACCCAGGCAAAGGACGGCCCGATGCCGAGCGCGCCGCCGGCCCCGAGGCGGCCGTGCTCGTTGGAGACGAGCGCGGCGTCGATCTCCGCGGTGGCGAGGAGCGCGAGCTCGTGAATCTCCATCTCGCCGCTCGGCCCGAGGTCGTTCGCGAGCCCGCCGGGGAGCAGGTCCGACACCGATACCGAGTCGTGGGAGTACAGCGTCGAGAGATAGCCGCGCAGCGCGATGCCGTGCACCCAGGGCACCTGCCAGCCGAGATCGAGGCGATAGCCGAGCACCTCGGCGCGGACCCAGGAGAAGCCGAGGATCGCGCGCGGGCCGCTGGTCGCCGGGAGCTTCGGCGCGGCGAAGACGTCCGGCGCATTGCTCGCATGGCTCGGGTCCGTGGGCATCGACAGGGCGCCGGACATGGGCGCCGGCGGCGGCTGCGCCAGGGCGAGGCCCGGCCATAGCGAGAGGGCCGCGAGCGCGAGCGCGAGCGCGCCCCGTGGAGAGGGATAACGTGAAGAGGACGCGGGCGTGGTGAGGGCCATTCCGAACCGGGCGCAACCTAATCGGAAGGCAGCTCAAAAGAAAATACCCAAGCAAGAAGATTGAAGCCGCCATCGCGCCGCGGGCGCGGGGGACGGCGCGCCTTTTCATAGGAGTTTCGCGGCCATGGCGCGCGGGGAGGGGGACGGCCATCCCACGGGCTCTCGCGGCGGCTCATGCCGAGCGGCGCTGTGGACGAAGGGGGCGAGTTTCGGCCGGGTTGCGGTCCGTTGTCGAGCGGGTGACGTGCGGCTTTGGGGATGACCGAGGATCGATGTGCGGCCTCCGGGATGACCGAGGATCGATCGTCGCAGGGGGCGGCCGACGAGCGCGCGCCCGGTGCGTCGCCGCGGCGCGAGCGTGTCGCCGCGGCGCGCGTGTGGCGGCGCACGGCCTTCGAGTTCGTTTGACATCAAACCAGTCCGTGCGAAACATCGCGGCCCGTTCGGCGCGGGGCGCGCCCCTGTCCCGCGGCCGTGAACCCCGTGCCAGACCCAGGAGATGACGAAGTGAAGCGATCCCGATCGGGGATGACGATGGCGGCGCTCCTCGCGCTGCTCGTCGCGTTGCTCATGGTCTCGACGCGCGCGATCGCCGGGCCGCAGGACGGCCTGCCGCCGCCGCCCTCGGACGTGGACCGCTCGACGCCGCGGCGCGCGATGCGGCTGCTCATCGACGCGTCGCGCGACGGGCGCGACGACCTCGCGGCGTACGCGCTCGACCTGTCCGCGATCCCGCGCGGCGCCCAGGCGGAGCGCGGGCCCGAGCTCGCCGCGCAGCTCAAGTTCGTGCTCGATCAGAAGCTCTGGATCGTCTGGGAGGAGCTCTCGGACGAGCCCGAGGGCAACCCGGCCGACGGGCCCGGGCGCGACGAGATCGGGCGCATCCCGCTCGCGGACACCGCGGTCCCGGTCCTGCTGAACCGCGCGGCGGGCCCGGGCGGCGCGCCGATCTGGGTCGTCTCGCGCTCGACGCTCGCGGCCGTGCCCGAGCTCCACGAGGCGTACGGCCCCGGGCCGATCGCCGAGTGGCTGCCGCCGGTGCTCTCCCGGGTGCGCTTCCTGGAGCTCGCCGCGTGGCAGTGGCTCGGCCTCGTGGTCGCGCTCGTCGCCTCGGCGCTCGGCGGCCTGCTGCTCGGCGGCCTCGCCTCCGTCGTCGCCGGCAAGCTCGTGCGGCGGACCGACGTGCAGTGGGACGACCGGCTCTTCGACACCATCCGGGCGCCGGTGCGCGCGCTGCTCATGCTGGCCCTCGCGGGCGGCCTCGTCCGGCCGCTCCGCCTCGCCGCCCCCGCGCAGGAGGCGATCGACACGCTCCTGCAGACGCTGCTCATCGCCGCCGCGGCGTGGCTGGCGACGCGCCTCGTGCGCTTCGTCGGCGACACGGTGACCGAGCGCGCGGCGGCGCGCGTCGCGGACGCGGCGCTCGTTCGAGGCAGCCAGACCCGCGTGGCCATGCTCCAGCGCATCGCGAGCGTCGTCGTGGGCGTGGTGGCCGTCGCGCTGGTGCTGCTCCAGTTCGACGTGGTCCGGAAGGTCGGGGTCTCGCTGCTCGCCTCGGCCGGGATCGCCGGCGTGGTCGTCGGCTTCGCGGCGCAGAAGTCGATCTCCACGCTCCTCGCCGGCCTGCAGCTCTCCTTCTCCCAGCCGGTCCGCATCGGCGACACGGTGATCGTCGAGGGGGAATGGGGGTGGATCGAGGAGATCACGCTGACCTTCGTGGTCGTGAAGGTCTGGGATCTGCGCCGGCTCGTCGTGCCCATCACGTACTTCCTCGAGAAGCCGTTCCAGAACTGGACGAAGGTGTCGCCGGAGCTGCTCGGCACGGTCGTGGTCTACGCCGACTACACGGTCCCGGTCGACGTGATGCGCGAGGAGGTCACGCGGCTGTGCGAGGCCAACAAGGACTGGGACGGGAAGGTCGCGGGCCTCGTCGTGGTCGACGCGACCGAGCACACGATCGCGCTCCGGGCGCTCGTCTCGTCCAGCGACGCCGGCAAGCTCTGGGACCTGCGCTGCGCGGTGCGCGAGGGGCTCGTCCAGCGGCTCCAGTCGCTGGACGGTGGGCGTTACCTCCCGAAGGCGCGCGTTGCGCTCTCGGAGCAGGGGGAGGCGCGGCGCGCCCCGGGCTCGTCGGACGTGCTCGCGTCGCCGTGAGCTCCGGGCCGCCTGCTGGCCCGTCGTGGGCGTGCGGCCCGCGGCGGGCGTGCGGCCCGTCGTGGGATCGAGGCGAGCGATCTGGCCGGCCATCACGGCGGGCGCTGCGCGAGCAACTCGGCGAGCGGGACCGGCGGCGCTGAGGCGGCGGGGGATCGCGTCCGGAGCCTCGAGGAGCCGTGCCAGCAGGTCGGGGGAGTCGTACCAGCGGGTGCCGGTATGCGAGCCGAGGCTGCCGGCACGTGCCCGGGGCGTGCTGGCAGGCCATCGAGGTCTGCGGGCGCGCGCCCTGGGTCTGCTGGTGAGCGTCCCGGGATTGCGGCGAGTGCCCCGGGGTTGCTGGCGAGCGCCCCAAGGCTGAAAAGAAGTGAAACGATGTAGATGCGGCCGAATGCGAGCGGGATCCGGGCGAGAGTTGCCTCAATAGGCCCGACGCCGTTCTGCGTGTCCCAGGGGGTCGAGGTGGAGATCGGCAGGCGCAGCGGCCTTCCCGCGTTGAGGTCCAGCCAAGACGCAGGGCGGAAGGAAAAGAGAATAGTTTAATAATATCAATGGCGAATCGCCATGCCCGTCCGGTGTGACAGAAAAACGTATCTGCCCATCCTCCTGGGAAAACGACGCTAGTTCAACAACTCATCCACGCATCGAAAGAGCCGCCTTCACAGCCTGCAAGCCTCGTCGAGCGAAGTCGGCCGATCACGCGTGGATAAGCTCTTGACATGGGAATGCTTTTCAGGAAAATGTGCTGATTGTGCGAGCGATCTCACAGGCTCTGGACTCGGGGCGACGACCAGCCGCCGTCGCGGCTCAACCATTTTATTCACGTGCGCCGCAGGGAAGCGACTGACCTCACCCGGGAGCCGGATCGAGCGAACGGTTTACAAGAATCAGCGGTATGGTTGCTGCGTTTGTTGGATCTTTTCCGTGGGAGCGTTGAATGAAAAGACCTGAGTGGGTCCTGTTGATGCTGTGCGGAGCTGTCGTGAGCACAGGTCTGGGGTGTGTCGTTGAAGAAGACGCAGAGGTCCCCGAGCCCGTGGGCTCGGTCCAGGAGCTACTGAGCGTTGCCGTTGCGCTGGACATGGGTCCTTACAACGGCTGCGTGGCCCTCACCGACGGCACCGCGTATTGCTGGGGAAACAACGCCGGCGAGCTGGGCGACGGGACGACGAGCCCGGTCCAGGTGGCGGGGCTGACGAACATCGTCGATGTGGCGGGTGCCTACGCGCACTCCTGCGCGCTCGACAGCGCGGGAACCGTCTATTGCTGGGGGAGCAACGGATACGGCAAGCTTGGTGATGGAACGCGCACGGCCCACTACACGGCTGCGGCTGTCACGGGTGTGTCGAACGCTGTCGATGTCGTCACGGGATCCGAGCACAGCTGCGCTCTTCTCTCCTCGGGCTCCGTCACGTGCTGGGGGCAAGACCTGCACCTCCAACTCGGAGATCTGAACAACGCGACCGATAGCCCGAGCCCTGTGACCGTCAGTGGCCTCACGGACGCTGTGGCCATCTCCGCTGGAAACCAATACACCTGCGCCCTCCGCAGCACGGGCGGGGTCTCGTGTTGGGGCGAGAACTTCATCGGTCAGCTCGGCGACGGGACGACCACGAAGAGGTCCACGCCCGTGAGCGTAACGGGCATCACTGATGCTGTCGCCCTGGCCGCCGGCGGCCAGCATGCCTGCGCCATCCTTTCGGACAGCACCGTCAAATGCTGGGGCAGCAACTCCCAGGGCAAGCTCGGGACAGGCTCGACGACGCCTACCCACAGCACCACGCCGGTCTCGGTCTCCGGCATCAGCGATGCCGTTCAGATCAGCGCCGGCATCAGCCACACCTGCGTTGTCCGTACCGGTGGAGCTGTCTCCTGCTGGGGGGTGAACGGGAATCGCCAGCTCGGCGACGGCAGCGTCACGAACAGGTCGTCACCCGCCGCAGTCTCCGCCCTCAGCGACAGCGCGACCGTGGTCCAGGCAGGCGCGGTCTCCACCTGCGCGCTCGTATCGGGCGGGAGCGTCAAGTGCTGGGGCAGCGACCTCGACGGCCAGCTCGGCGACGGGCCCACGGTCAGTAGCGGGAGCCTCACGGCGGTCACCGTCGCGCTGCCCTGATGCGCTGACGCCGCCCGGAAGCGTCAGGGTCCGTCCTCCACGCCGGGGCTCGGCTTTGCCGGGCGCACCGGCGCGGGGGGCGCGGCACCGTGAGATGCCCACCGGGAGCTCGAAATCCAGACACGATCCGGAAGTCAAGGTCCTCGTGATGGCCGTCCCATCGTACAGCCGCGCTGCACGCGCTGGTTGACACGGGAAGCCGGGCTTGTCGGACCAGGCCATCCCTTCCGTGGGATCGCGCGCTCGGCTTTGCGGAGCCACCAGCGGCAGCCCTGGCCGCGCGAGGATCTCCCTCGCCGCCGCGGGCTCGGTCACGACACCTGAAAGGCGCGTCTCCCCGCCACGACCAGCACAGGAGAGAACGGCGACCTGATGGGTCCGCCGTAAGCGCCGCGCCCATGGGACCTGTGAAAGGCCCTCCATGCGACAAATCTGGTCAACCCGACACGTCGCGCCGCGCCACGGGCTGCGCCGGCGGCTCCGGCTCCCTGTGGAACATCCCGGCGAGGAGGCGCTCCGCCGCGTCGGCCAGGATGTCGCGCGAGAGCCGGGTCTCCTCGCTGAAGAAGCGCGTGGCCACGCCGGCGTCGAGCGCGTGCGCGGCCACGAGCGCGAACGCCGCCGCCTCGTCGAACGTCGCCTCGGCGGTCAGCACGCGCTTGCCCGGCAGGAGATCTTCCTGATCGAAGCGGCCCTCCCAGCGCTCGCCCAGCGTGACCGAGAAGTACTGCGCGGCCACGTTCCCCGGGCGGGCCATGTGCGAGGCGGCGACCACGGCCCGCAGGCGCGCGCGCTCCTCCGGGGTCATCTGCTGCTTCCAGGCCTCGACCGTGGCGTGCATCGTCTCGATCTGGTCGCGCGCGGCGTCCTCGGCGTTCTGCAGGACGTCCGGCGTCTGCGCGCGGGTGAAGGCGGCCAGCGCCTCGGGCGCCGCGCTGCCCGTGGCCATCGCCTCGTCGAGGAGCGCGGCCGAGCCGTCGAGGATCCGGCGCTGCCGGGCGAGCTGCTCCGGGGTGAAGCCGCGGCGGTCGAGGTCGCCCAGCGCCGCGGCGATGTGCTGCCGGAGCGCGGCGAGCCGGCCCCGCGCGGCGTCGTCGACCGCGCCCCGGCGGCCGAGGAGGAGCGCGTGGACCGCGAGGGGGACGTGCGCGACCGCCTTGAGCTCGTGGTAGCGCCGCGTGCGCGCCGGGCCCTCGAAGCGCCGGCCGCCGCGCCGCAGGACGAGGCGGTCGTCGATCTGGGCGATGACCGGCTCGATGTCCGCGAGGACGGCGTCGCGGCGCGCGGCGTAGGCGTCGAGGGAAACCTGGTTGAGGGCGGCGAGCGGGTCGGAGGGAGCCAGCATGGGCGAAGCCTGGTTGAGGGCGGCGAGCGGGTCGGAGGGAGCCAGCATGAGCGAAGCTTGGTGTGCACGCCCGCCTCGCGCCCTGCGCTCGAGGGCGGGGCCGCGCGCTCGCGCCCCCGCCTGTCACGATCCCGCGATCACGGGGCCCCGCGCTCGACCGTGAGGCGCGGGCGAGCCCGAGGCGCGGGCTTCAGATCGGGTGCGCTGCGCGGTCGCCCGCCTGCAGCCCGGCGCCCGCGACCTCGGGGCTCGTGGTCTGCGCCTCCGGCTGGCTGGTCGCGAGGCCGAGCCCGAGGCCCACGCCCACGGCGGCGAGGCCGGGCAGCGCGAGCCAGCGGGGCACGTCGAGATCCAGCGCCTCGTCGAGCGAGAGGCGCCCCGGACCCGTGAGGATCAGCGCGGTCGCGATGGCCATGTTCGTCACGGGCAGCTCCGCGCCGCCGCTCGTGACCCAGATCGGCTTGTGCCAGTGCACCTTCGCCGTGGCCATCCCCATGGAGGCGAGGATGCCGAGCGGCCCCGCCGGGCCGAGGAAGCCGAGCGACGTGAGCAGCCCGCCGCCGAGCTCGGCGAGCCCCCCGAGCGCGGCCCAGACGCGGGCGGGGCGCATGCCCATCGACTCCAGCCACATCGCCGTGCCGTCGAAGCCGTGGCCGCCGAACCAGCCGAGCAGCTTCTGCGCGCCGTGCCCGGCCAGGAGCCCGCCCGCGGTCGCGCGGAGCACGAGGAGCCCCACGTCGGCCAGGCTCGACCGCTTCCTTCCGAACCTCATTCCACCCAGCATCGATTGACCTCCCTGCGACGGCGCCACGCGCGCCGCGCGACGGGATGCAACGCGGGCGCCAGGCGGCGCGCTGCGGGGCGATCACAGCGAGCGTGACGCCGAGCGCTCTCCGCCGCTACCGCGACAGCATGAGCTCCATGGGCTGGGGCTCCGGCGCGCCGGGCTTCCGGGGCGGCGGGGCCGGCCTCGGCGGCGGGAGCACCGGCCGCTCGGACGGCATCCCCACCTCCGGCGGCGGCGCGTGCCGCGGCGGGAGGGGCGGCGGCAGCGTGGCCGGCGGGCTCGGCGGCTCGGGCAGATCGGCCGCGGTGAGCTGCCGCGTGCTGCCGTCCCCGGACAGCGTGGTCTCCGTCGCGTCCGCATGGGCCTCGGCGCGCTCGAGGACCCGCAGGAGATTCCCGCCCAGCATCTTGAGGATATCCCTGTCCGAGTAACCGCGGCGGACGAGCTCCAGCGTGATGTCCGTGGACCCGTCGACGCCGGCGAGCCCGCCCTGGCGCACGTCGACCCCGTCGAAGCTGGAGCCGACGCAGACATGATCGACCCCTGCGATCTTCACCACGTGATCGATGTGGTCCACGATCCGCGAGAGCGGCGGCGGCGTCAGCGGCCCCTCGTGGGCCTCGAGCTTCTCGAGCTCCTCGCGGAGCGCGCCCGCGTCGCCCGGGGACCTCTCGCCGAGCGCCGCGAGGTGCGCCCCGTGCTTCTGCAGGAAGCGCGCGGACTGCTCCGCGTACGCCTCGTCCAGGAAGAGCGCCCAGGCGTTCACCATGACGAGGCCGCCGTTCTCCGCGATCGCGCGCAGCATGTAGTCGTCGAGCGGGCGGCGGTGGTGGCCGGCGGCGGGCATCGACGACGAGGTGATGACCGGCGCCTTCGCCACCTTCATGACGGCCTGGAACGTGCTGCCCGACGCGTGCGAGAGGTCGACCAGCATGCCGAGCCGTTGCATCTCGCGGACCACGGCCTCGCCGAAGGGGGAGAGGCCGCGGTGGCGGACGGCCCCGGGCTCGAGGGCGCCTCCCGCGGAGTCGGCCCAGTCGTTCGTGGTCGTGTGCGTGAGCGCCATGGCGCGGACGCCGAGGCGGTAGAACGAGCGCAGCGCAGGGAGGGAGTTCTCGACGGCGTGCCCGCCGTCGATGCCCAGGAGCACGGCGACCCTGCCCTCGCGCTGGGCGCGGCGCACGTCCCTGGCCTTGCGCGCGAGCACCAGGGTCGCGCGGTGGCGCTCGATCTGCCGGTGGGTCGCGTCGATGAGGTCGAGCGCGCGGCGCGCGGCGCTGCCGTCGAGCGGCGAGGGCGCCTGCCCCGACGGCGGGTCGACGCGGATCGGGAAGAACACGCCGGTGACGCCCGTCGCCTTGAGCCCGGCGAGCTCCGCGGCCGTCGCGTCGTGGCCCGGGCCCACCCGATCGAGCGAGCCGCGGAGGAGCAGCGAGGGCGCGCCGCTGTGGCCGTCCACGAGGATCGCCCTGCGTCGCAGCCGCGCGGCCCGCTGCTCCGGCGTGTCGGGGGCCACGGGACTCCCCGTCTCGTCGAACGCGGCCCCGGTCCACGGCGCGATCTCGTCGGCGCCCGGCGCGAAGAAACCCGGCGCGTCGGCGGGCGCAGCGGGAGGAACGCAGGCCGCGAGCGCCGCGGCGGCGAGGAGCGCGACGGACAGGGAAGTGCGCATGATCGGACCCTATCACGCGCGCTCGGCGCGCGGGCGGTCCGAGTAAAACTCCGTCGGCACGAGAAGCCGGCCGTGGATGCGCCGCGATCCTTCGACGGAGACGACGACGTGTTGCCGTGTGCCGCCAAATCTCCGACGCACCGAGAATGTCAGCGGCCTGCGGGGTCCAGGTGATTGATTCCGGGCTGATCTCGCAACCGGGGCGTGAGAGAAGCCCTTCGTGTCACGGCCGGGAGGCAAACCGCCGGCGCCGGGGACAAGGGTCCAAGCGAGGTATTCCATGAAGCGACCGAATCTCTTGATCTGCTTCTCGCTCACCGCCGGGCTCCTGGCATGCGGGTCGAGCGGCTCCAGCTCCAGCGGCGAGGACGGCGGCGCGGGCGGCGCAGGCGGGCAGGGCGCCGGGACGGGCGGCGCGGGCGCGGCCGGCACGGCCTCCGGCGGCGGCAGCGGCGCGGGCACCGGCGGCGTGTCCGGCGCGACGGGCGGCCCCGGAACGGGCGGCGGCGCCACCGGCGCCGGCGGCGCCACCGGCGCCGGCGGCGCAGGGACGGGCGGCGGCGAGGAGGCGCCGACGGGGTTCGCGCAGATGGAGGACCTCGACCGCGGGGTCGTGGCCGTCCCCGCGGACGGCGGCATCTACGTCGGCTGGCGCCTGTTCGGCTACGATCGCGACGACATCGCCTTCAACGTCTACCGGGACGGCGAGAAGGTCAATGACGCGCCGATCACCGACTCGACGAACTTCGTGGATCGCGGCGGCGCGCCGGGCTCGGTCTACTCGGTGCGCCCCGTCGCCGGCGGCGGCGAGCGCGGCGAGTCGGAGACCGCGGCCGTGTGGAAGGATGGATACCTGTCCATCCCGACGCCGCCGCCGCCCGCAGGGGACGGCTACTCGTACACGAGCGGCGACGGCAGCGTGGGCGATCTGGACGGCGACGGGCGGTACGAGATCGTCCTCAAGTGGGACCCGTCGAACCTCCAGGACAACTCGAAGGCCGGCCGCACCGGCAAGACCTATCTGGACGCCTACTCGCTCGACGGCGAGCGGCTCTGGCGCATCGATCTCGGCGTGAACATCCGGGCCGGAGCGCACTACTCGCCGTTCCTCGTCTACGACCTCGACGGCGACGGGAAAGCGGAGGTGGCCGTCAAGACCGCGCCGGGGACGCGCGACGGGACGGGCGAATTCCTGCGCAAGGGGCCCGCGGCCGGCGACGACGACGCCAGGGATTACCGCAACGGCGACGGCTACATCCTGACCGGCCCGGAGTACCTCACCGTGTTCTCCGGAGAGACCGGCGAGGAGCTCGCCACGGTCGAGTTCCAGGTGGGGCGCGGCGACGTGTGCTCGTGGGGCAACAACGAGTGTTACGGCAACCGCGTCGACCGCTTCGTCGGCACGATCGCGTTCCTCGACGACACCGGGCGCCCGAGCGCGGTGTTCGGGCGCGGCTACTACGCGCGCACCACGCTGTCGGCCTGGAACTACCGCGACGGGGCGCTCACGAACCTCTGGACGTTCGACTCGAGCTCGAGCCGCGAGGACGGGGCGTTCGCCGGCAAGGGCGTCCACGGCATCAGCGTCGCGAACGTGGACGACGATCCGCAGCAGGAGATCATCAACGGCGGCGCCACGTTCGACCACGACGGCAAGGGCCTCTGCGCGGTGGACTACTACGCTCACGGCGACGCGCTGCACGTGACGGATCACGTCCCGTCGCGCCCCGGCCTCGAGGTGTTCCAGCCGTACGAGGCCGAGGGCGTGCCCGCCTATGCGATGCGGGACGCCCGCACCTGCGAGGTCCTGTGGCGGGGGCCGACCAGCACCAGCGAGGGACCTGGCCGGGGTGTGGCGGCGGACATCGATCCGAACAACCCCGGGAGCGAGGCCTGGGTCAACAACAGCAGCCTGCTGAGCGCCACGACCGGCAAGGAGGTCGGGAGCCGTCCCTCGTCGACCAACTTCCTCGTCTGGTGGGACGCGGACCTGAGCCGGGAGCTGCTCGACAGCAACGGCATTCGCCAGTACGACCGCGAGGGGCAGGGCCTCACCGCCCAGGGCTGCGCCTCGATCAACGGCACGAAGAGCACGCCGACCCTCAGCGCCGATCTCCTCGGCGACTGGCGCGAAGAGGTGATCTTCCGCTGCGGCGACGCCCTCCGCATCTTCACCACGAACCAGGTCGCGAAGGACCGGATTCACACCCTCATGCACGATCCGCAGTACCGCGTGGCCATCTCGTGGCAAAACAGCGCCTACAACCAGCCGCCTCACCCGAGCTTCCACATCGGGGAGGGGATGGCGCCGGTGCCGAAGCCGGACATTCACGTGCGCTGACGCGCCCTGCACGAGCGACGGCGCGCGCCCCTCACCGCCGGGCGCGCGTGCGCCGCGGCGCGCTCCTCCGGGGAGACCCGGCTTTCCAGCCTGCCGCCGGGGCGTTGGCGATGCCGGTTGCACCGTGGCCTGCGCCCACGCGCACATGGGCCTCGCCACCCGGCGCGAGGGGGCCTCGACGACGCCGGTTGCATCCTTCGCCTGCGCCCGCTATCGCGTTGGCCTGCTGCGAAGCGAAAGGGAGGCGTGCCCCCGTGGATCAAACCAAGCGCGAACCCGCTCGAGACGGCGAGCAGAACCCGGCCCAGGTCGTGGTGGTGATGCTGATCGTGGCCTTCGGCGCGCTCGCGCTCCCGTGGATGGTCCTGCGCAAGCTGGACGCACGGTCGCAGGTGAGCCCGCCGACTGTCCCAGGCGTCACGGCCGAGGAGCTCGCTCAGGGGGGCAAGATCTATCACCGCGCGTGCTCCAGCTGCCACGAGGCGAGGGGAGAGGGGCGCCCCGGGCGCTATCCGCCGCTGGTCGGCGCCTCGTGGCTGCTCGAGGACAAGGAGACGCCGATCCGGCTCACGCTGCTCGGCGTCAACGGGCCGATGGAGGTGAACGGCGTGACGTACAACGACGTGATGCCCAACCACGGCGTGACGCTGTCGGACGAGGACGTCGCGCTGGTGCTGACCTACGCCCGGTCGAGCTGGGGCAACAGCGCGCCCGCCATCACGAAGGACGAGGTCGCGAAGGTGCGCGCCTCGCTGGGAGACCGGCTGACGCCGTGGGCCGGCGGCGCGGAGCTCGCCGCGGTCCGGGCGACCCGCATCCTCCCCTAGAGCGGCGGTCGCCCGCTTCGGATACGGGCCCACCTCGGTGTTTTCGGTGCTCGGCGTACTCCAGTACGCCTGCGCGCCGAAAACGCCGATCTGGGCCCGTCTCCTGTGCGGGCGACCGCCGCTCTGCGACGCCAGGGGACGGGGAGGGGGGGAGAGCCAGAGCGGAGCGCTCATGGCGCATGCGCATGGCAGCTTTCCGTCGTGTGTGTGCGGTTGACACGTGTGAGCCTCCTTGCTCCTCTCCGCTCGAGATGGCTTTGGAGGCTCGAATGGCGCTGTGTCGAGGAGGTCTTTCGCGTGGCTCGTCGCTCTCCGTGGTGGCCCTGGGCCTCGGGCTCGCGGCCGGATGCGGGGTGAGCGCGTCGTACGTCCCGACCGCGGGGAGCCCGCGCGCCATGCAACCGAGGCCGGTGGAGGACGTCGAGGTGTTCCTCAGCCGGCCCGACCTGCCTCTCCGGGAGGTCGGGATGATCGAGGTCCAGCAGGACGTCTTCAACCACGCCAGCGCCAGCGCGCTCGTGGGCGAGCTCCGTCGCGTCGCCGCGCAGACCGGATGCGATGGGGTGCTCATCTCCGGCGCGAACGACGGCGTCTTCGGCCATGGATCGGTGAGTGACGGCTACGGGAGCATGCACACGCGGACCCTGAAGGGGTACCGCGGGACGTGCCTGGTGTTCACGGACACCCGGCAGCACGAGGCGCCGCGCGGGGGCGGCGGGTTCGTGTTCGGCACCGACGTCGCGACGAACGAGGCGGCGTGCGCGCGCGCCTCCCGGACGTGGAGCGCCGGCGAGCCCGGGAAGTTCACGTGCAGCGGCGCGCTCGCGGACGTCGGGATGAACGCGAAGGTGGTCCTCGGCTTCTGCGCGGATCACCTCTGCAGCGTCGAGCTGAAGGCGGTGCCGAAGGGGCGCGACGCCGCCGCGTGGCGGAGCGAGCTGCGGGAGCTCCGCGCGGCGCTCCAGCGCAAGTACGGCCGGCCCGCAGGCCAGGAGGGGGTCGAGCCGCCCGACTGCACGTCGGGTGACTCGGTGGCCGAGCTCTGCTTCATGTCCGGTACCTTCGCGCGCGCCATCCGGTGGGGGTGGCCGACCGGGGAGCGGATCGAGCTCGTCCTGTCGTTCTCCCAGCAGCGCGACGGCGAGGTGGTCTATCGCACCTCGGAGATCCTCGTTTCGTACAAGAAGGGAGCCCCGCTCCCGCAGACCGCGCGCGCGTCTACCCACGAAGGTCTGTGAGCGCAGCGCGCGCCGTCGCCGCGAGCGCAGCGCGCGCCGTCGCCGCGAGCGCGGCGCGAGGTCACCCTTCGAGGTAGGAGCCGAGCTCGCGCTGCCGCGAGCGCATGCGGAGCTTCTCGAGCAGCTTCGCCTCGATCTGGCGGATGCGCTCCCGCGTCAGCGAGAACGAGCGCCCGATCTCCTCGAGCGTCTCGTCCTCGTTGCCGTCGAGGCCGAAGCGGCGCCGCAAGAGCTCGCGCTCGCGCGGCTGCAGCGAGTCGAGCAGCTCGCGCGTCTGCTCGATCAGGCGGCGCCGCGCCACCATGTCGGCGGGCGTCGGCTCCTGGTTGGCCAGCAGATCGCCGAACCGGGTGTCGCCCTCCTCGCCGACGGGGGCGTCGAGGCTGAGCGGCTCCATCGCGAGCTCGTCGATCACGCGCACCTTCTCCACCGGGAGGCCGCTGCGCTCCGCGACCTCCTCGACGGTCGGCTCGCGCCCGCGCTCCTGCACCAGGTCGCGCCGGGCGCGCACCACCTGGGTCCGGATCGCGGTGAGGTGGACCGGCATGCGGATCGGCTTGCCCTGGCTGAGGATCGCCCGCTTGATGGCCTGCTTGATCCACCACGCGGCGTAGGTGCCGAAGCGGTGGCCGCGGCGGTACTCGAACCGGTCGGCGGCGCGGATCAGGCCGAGGTTCCCCTCCTGCACGAGGTCGAGCAGCGGGACGCCGAAGCGCTGGTGCTCCCGCGCGATGGCGACCGCGAGGCGGAGGTTCGCCTGCACGAGCTCGGACTTCGCCTGGGCGACGGCGCGGCGCGCCCGGGCGATCGCGGCGAGCGTCCCCTCGATCGACGCGCGCTCCGCGCCGCTGGCCTCGGCCGCCGCCGCGCGCAGGCTCCGCTCGATGCGCTCCTCGAAGGCAGGATCGAGGCGCAGCTCGGCGAGGTCGGCGAGCGCGATCGCCGCGTCCTCGACGGGCGCCTGCCGCGCGACGAGCGCGCGGGCGAGATCGAGCAGCGCCGCGAGCCGCTTCGCGCTCGCGTCCGCGTCGGCGTCGCCCTCGTCGGTCTCGCACAGCAGATCGCGCAGGCTGAGCGCCCCGACCTGGACGTCCTCCGCCGTCCAGGCGAGCTCGCGCAGCGCGATCGGCGAGCGGACCCACGCCTCGACGCGCGCGCGCTCGCCCGCCTCGATGCGACGGCCGATCGCGACCTCGCCCTCGCGCGTGAGCGGCTGGCTGCCGGCGAGCGATCGGAAGTACAGCTCGGTGGCCCCGAGCGCGGCCTGCGGGCCCGCGGCGCTCCCGCGGCGCGCCGGAGCGCGCTCGCTCCCCTGGCCGCCCAGGGAGTCGATGAGGACGGGATGACTCGATTCGGGCTCGCTCGCCGAGGGCGAGGAACGGGACATCATTCAGTGCGCTCCAGTGTTGCCGCCGCGTCGTGCGTGACCCCGAAGGGTACAGGGGGGCACGATCGAGAGGCGCCTCGATATCCTATCCACTGAGAACGTAAAGAGGAAATCGGAACCGTCACGGCTCCGGGCGAGCTCGAGATGTGTTCCACCCTGCGCGATGCGCCCCCGCTCCGGGGGCCGGTGGCAGGGGCGCGGCGGTCCGCCGCCGGGATGGACGCCCACGGTCGGGAGGAGCAGGCCGCCCTGGAAAGCGCGCGGAGAGCGCGCGCCGGGCGCTGCCGCGCCATCAGGTTTGCAAGGCGCGATCGCAAGAGCGAAAGGGGTCGGGCCTTCGCCTAGGGGTAACCCAGCAGAACGAGTACGGGCAACACCTGGCCCACGTCCTGCAATGCATGCAGGACGGAGCGCCCGTGACGGTTCCCCCCCCACCGTCGAATGGGCGCTCCGTTTTTTTGTGCTCCTTGAGGGCTTTGGTGGCCGGACCGCCGAGCGCGCCGGGGCCGGAGCTCCGCCCCGAGCCGGGCTGCCCCGGGGCTGGACACGCCTCCGGCGGCGGCGCGGGCGCGAGGTGGGGGAGCCGTGAGCGTCCCATCCGACGGGGCGCGTCGCGCCAGGAGCCTCCCGCTCGTACCGGGGGGGGCTCTACGTGCCGCAGAGCGGGACTGTGTGCTCGCCGTCGATCGGCCAGTGCTGGTCTCCGACGCCGCTCAGCCTCACGAGCAGCGACGTCTCGTCGTTGCTGACGATCTCGAGCGTGCCCCCGTGGCCGAAGCCCATTCCTCCCCCGCCGCCGCAGTCGGGAAACATGATCTCCTTGCGAAAGGAGATCCTTGCATCCGACAGATCGATGAGGCCGGGCTCGTTGAGCTCCGGCGGGATCTTCAGGATGAAGTACCAGTCATGGGCTCTGTCGCAGGTGACGCCGACCTGCATGGGGATCACGGGCTCATCGCACGCGTGGGCCTCGTTGGTGAAGATCAGGACGAGCGTGTCGGGAGTCTGCCAGGACGGATCCAGTGAGATGGGCATGGATCCGGGCTCCACATCGCTGCCTCGCTTCGCGATCACGTGCACGGTCGGGTCGCCCACGTACATGTCGTCCTCGGGCTCATCCACGTCGTCCTCGGTCTCGTCAGGCGCCGTGGGGTTCGGGGCGTCACCCCAGGTCCCGCCCTGAATGGGGTCGAGCCATATCTCGTGACACCCGCTGCTCATCATCATGGCCATTGCTCCAAGAGCCATCATCCATCGTTTCATTCGATCGACCTCCAGATCGGATTCCTGGGGTGAAGTCCTCCTGGAGGCCGACGACGGCTCATCAGCGCCAGCCAAAATCGACGCCGGCCGACGAGAGCACGAACGGTTTGCCCCACGTGGCCGCCTCGCGCTGCGCGAACCGGATCGAGACGCCGTGCGCGATGATGCCGGTGAGGACATCGGCGCGGACGCGGAACATGGGTGTCACGGCAAAGGCCAGCCCGAGGCGCACGAAGGGGCTCGCGGTCACGGCGGACGAGGCGCGCCCGAGGTAGCCCGCGCCGGCCACCCCCGTGCTCCGGAGCGAGACGGCCAGTGCGCCGAGATCCACCGAGCTGGTCCACCGGCTCGCGCGCGTGGACACGGCGAAGCGCACCCCGCCGCCGGCGAGCAGGACCGCGAGATCGGCGCTGCCCTCGGGCCGCTCGAGCCGGGCGCTGAGGATCGGGATCGCCGCGAGCCCGACCACGCCGACCTGCTCGCGCGGCATCCAGGCGAGGCCGAGATCGACGCTGGCCATCGCGCCGAGGCCGCCCGGGCTGAGCAGCACGCCGGGCGCGAGCGAGGCGCCGGCGAGGAGGAGGAGCGTGGTGAGGCGGCGTGTCACGGCGCCTGCGGCTCGGGGGCAGGGCCCGGCATGCCGGGCGAGCTCCCGTGCGCGGCGGGCTTCGACCCGCGCGCGAGCAGGTGCTTCGCGTACGCCGCGTGCGCGCCGTTCGGGTGCGCGGCGAGGTAACGCTCCGCCGCGCGGCGAGCGGCCGCCTCGTCGCCACGCCTGTCCTCGGCCTCGACGAGGCGTCCTGCGGCATCGGCCGCGAACGCGCCCGCCGGCTGCTCGCTCAGGTACCGGGTGAACCAGGCCGCGGCGGCCGCGTGATCCTTGCGATGGTCCTGGGCGATCCTCCCCAGCATGAACGCGGCGGACGCGGCCTCGGGCGAGCCAGGGAACCGCGCGCGGAGGGCGGCGAAGGCCTGGGCCGCGCGCGCCGGGCTCCCGCCGAGCCGGGCCGCGTCGCCGAGCGCGTGCAGCTCGCTCGCGCCTGCGGCGCCGCAGATCGCGTCGAACCCTTCGCGCTCCGCGGCGGCGAGGGCGTCCCTGTACCTTCCTTCGAGGGCGAGGGTCTGCCACTGGCGCGTGTCCCGGGGCACGAGCCCGAGCGCGGCCAGATCCGCGGCGTCCGCCGGCTCTCCCACCGAGGCCGCTCCCGCATCCGGGGCGCGTGCGGTGGCCGAGGGCGCGGCGGCCGAGGGCGCGGTCATCGAGGGCACGGTGGCCGAGGGCGCGGTCATCGAGGGCGCGGTGGCCGAGGGCGCGGTCATCGAGGGCGCGGTGGCCGAGGGCGCGATCCTTGTCGATGTCGACGCCTCATCGAGCGCGTCCACCACGACGGTGTTCGTCGCGGGCGAGACGGTGAGCCGCTCCCCGGCGCGGACGGCGCGCGCGTCGCCGACCACCGGCCCGGAGACCGTGATGGCCCCCTCGCGCAGCGCGAGCACGAGCTGCTCGGTCGCAGGATCCCATCGGGTCTCGAAGCGTGTCCCGATCACGTCGATCTGGAACGGCCCGACCAGCACCCTCCAGCGCGCGCGCTCGCGGTGGACGACCGAGAGATCGAGCGCGCCCCGCTCGAGGGAGATCTCCGCGCCGTGCGCGGTCACGGAGGTGATGCGGGCGCGCCCCCCCGGCGCGAGGCGGAGCTGCGTGCCGTCGGAGAACCGGATCGGGAGCGCTGCCGCGGCCGGCGCCGCGATCCACGCGCCGACGACCCCCGGCCCGCTCGCCCCGAGCTCGAACCGCATGGGCGCGCGGGGCCGCGCCACGAACACCGCCGCGACGACGGCGAGCAGCACCGCCGCCGCGGCCAGCGACGCGGCGAGCCGCGCTGCGCGCCGCTTTCCTGGCGCCCGGAGCCTGGCGCCGCTCTCCGTCCCCTCGCGGCGCGGCCTCCCCGGCGGCGCCGCCCCGGGCCCCCGCGCCCCATCGCGCAGCCGCGCCGCCTCGAGCAGCCGCGCTCGCCCGCGCTCCCGATCGAGCCGCGCCGCCGGCATCCGGTCCTGCAGATCGGCCACGCGCCGGCCCAGGGCGGTCAGCGAGCGCTCGGATTGCCCCACCGGGTACCTCCATCGAGCCATGCCTCGAGCACGGGATGCTTGCGCGCCTCGGCCTCGAAGTGGGCGCTGGCGCGGGCGAGCCGCCGCTTGACGGTCGCGAGCGAGGTCTCGCACGCCGCGGCGACCTCGGTGAGCTCCATGCCGTCGATGAACCGGAGGGCAAAGGCGATGCGCTCGTCCACCGGGAGCGTGTCGAGGACCGCGTAAGTCGCCCGCAGGGCGTCCAGCACCTCGCCCGACGCCGCGCCGGACTCCACCTCCGGCAGCTCCTCGCTCGGCAAGAACCAGAGCCAGCTCCGCCGCTTCCTGCGGGTGATCGACGACCGCGCCACGTGCACCGCGATCATCGTGAGCCAGCCCTTGAGCGCGCTCGGATCCTCGAGGCTGGGCAGCGAGCCGAGCGCGCGCACGAAGACGTCGTGGTGCAGGTCGGCGAGATCGGGGCTGAAGCCGAGCAGCCGATAGAGCACCCGGTGCACGTGGTCCGCGAACCGGTCGTAGAGCGCGGCGCGCGCCGACGGGTCGCCCCGCCGGAACCCGACCACGAGCGCCGCGTCGTCCCCCGCAAAGGCGGCCTTCGGGGCGGGCGGCGGTGGTCGGACGAGCTTCAAGGGACGGATCAAGCGAGGCTCCTCCGCTGAAGTCCTCCGAGGGGCGCCCCACGGCTCATGCGGCCGCACGATCGTTCAGCGACCCTGATCGGACGCGCCGGCCGGCGGCGTCGCCCCGAGTCGCGTCATGACGGCCGAGCGCCGGAGACGCGCTGCGTCGAATCGAGCCCTGGCGCGCAGATGCGGAGCCGGCGCTCGTCGCGCCGGACGGTGCCCGGCGTCCCCGACGATTCACGATCTCCGGGCGTCGTCAATGCCCTTCCATGCCGGTGAGGCGCGCTGGCGCGCCAGCGCCGGGTTCCGGTCGCGCGGTTGCGCGGGCCCATGGAACGCGCACCATGGAGGGCGGCAGGTTGACAAACCAGACGCCGTATGATTGTCCTCCACTCTCCAGGAGCGTGCGCTATGTTCCCTCGATCTTTCTTCCTTGTCGCCTCCGTGCTCGCCGCCCTGGCGTGCTCGGCCGAGCCCGCCAGCAACGGCAACTCGCCCTCTGGTTCGGGCGGCAGCGGCGGGACGCCCGCGAGCGGCAGCGGCGCGAGCAGCAGCGAGAGCAGCAGCAGCGGGGATGTGCCCGACTTCCTCGTCACGGTGGGCGGCGGTGAGGCCGGGGGCGGCGGGGCCGGCGGCAGCGAGTGCAGCAGCGTCCTCCAGGTCGTCTATCGCGACTTCAAGGAATCGCACCCGGATTTCGAGATGGACTTCAGGGGCGATGTGGTCCGTCGAAAGCTCCTGAAGCCGGAGCTCGACGCCGAGGGGAAGCCGCAGTTCCTCGACAGGGTGGGCTGCGCCGCGGAGCTCACGACCCCGCTCGACTGCAGGGACGCGGGCCTCAACCAGCCCGTCATCATGAGCGCGGAGAGCTTCGACCAGTGGTACCGGGACGTGGAGGGGGTGAACATGACCTTCACCAAGGAGCTCGAGCTCGAGGAGTCGCCGCCCGGCTCGGGTCAGTATGTCTTCGATAGCACGGACTTCTTCCCCCTGGCGCCGGAGGAGGGGTTCGGGATCACGCCGCCCAACCACAAGAACCAGAACTTCCTCTTCACCACCGAGATTCACCTGAAGTTCGGCTACGTGGCGGGGCAGAAGTTCAGCTTCCGCGGCGACGACGACATGTGGATCTTCATCAACGGCAGGCTCGCGCTCGACCTCGGCAGCATGCATGGCCCCGAGTCGGGGGTCATCGACTTCGACGCGCAGGCCTCCGAGCTCGGCATCGTCCCGGGCAACAGCTACACGATGGATATCTTCCACGCCGAGCGCCACACCGACGGCTCGAACTTCCACATCGAGACCAACATCTCCTGCTTCACGCCCGTCATCGTGCCGCGGTGAGGCGTCGGGAGGCCGGGCGCGCCTCCCGATCTCCCCGTCACGCACGGCGTCATCCTCTCATGTCCGTTCGGAACAAAGCCGCTTTGACGAGGTGACGAGCGGCTCCGCCGCGAAGCGCGTTCGCTCCTCGCGGACAGCCCTCTTTCGAGGCGCGAGGCGGCGCGCGCCTTGAACGAGCGCGACCCGCCGTGGCATGATCTCCGCTCGTTTCAAGGGGGGGAGCATGAGCGTGCATCACGTCGCGCTGGCGACGGCGGATCTGGCGGCCACACACCGCTTTTATACACAGGTCATGGGGTTTCGCCTCGTGAAGGTGTTGACGATGCCTTACGAGGGGAGCCGCGACGGGGGGTGGGCGAGGCACGTCTTCTACGAGACGAGCGAGCCTGGCGGCTCGCTCCTCGCCTTCTGGGATCTCCACGAGGAGGCGCTGCGGGGGCGCTTCAGGACGGACCTCTCCACGGGGCTCGGGCTGCCGGTGTGGGTCAATCACGTCGCGTTCACCGCGCCGACAGAGGCGTTCTACAAGGAGATGCTCGCGCGGTGGCTCGCGCACGGCCTGACGGTGACCGAGGTGGATCACGACTTCTGCCGCTCGATCTACACGATGGATCCCAACGGCATCATGATCGAGCTCTGCCAGACGCTCCGGCCGTTCACGGCGGAGGAGCTGGCCGACGCGGAGCGCTTGCTCCTGGATCCCACGCCGGCGATCGAGGCTCCGCCTGCCGTCATCGTTCACAGGCCGGAGGCACGGAGGTGAGCGCGCCCCTGTTCGATGCGATGCTCGGGCACGGACGCCGGCCCGCGCTCCTCGGATACTGGCCCTCTCCCGAGGACGGACCGGCCGTGTCCGTCGGACGGGAGCCGGTCGTGGCCGTGGGGAGCGACGGCGCCGTGGTGCGGGGCCTGCTCTGGACGCCGCCGGGCGGCCGGTTCAAGGTCGCGGTGGTCCTGTCGCACCCGCGGGCGGATTTCTCGGTGCATTACCTCTGTCCGCTGCTCGCGGCGCGCG
The DNA here is from genome assembly GCF_051369805.1 of Sorangium sp. So ce1036. Lineage (NCBI taxonomy): Bacteria > Pseudomonadati > Myxococcota > Polyangiales > Polyangiaceae > Sorangium > Sorangium sp. So ce1036. The sequence continues at coordinate 6,082,209 of NZ_JBBMOX010000001.1, read as the reverse complement.
GCTACGGGGCGCTGGGGTTCGCGACGCGCTACGCGAACAACGACACCGATTGCCTGCACGAGAAGGCGGCGCTCGACGTCATGACCGCGGTGGAGGCGGCGCGGGCGCGGGGCGCGGAGGCCGTGGTGCTGCTCGGCAACTCGGGGGGCGGCGCGCTGCTCGCGATGGCGGAGTCGACCGCGGCGGCCGAGGGGCGGAGGCTGGGCGACGCGTTCGTCGGGGTGGCCGCGCACCCGGGACAAGGGGTGTTCCTGGAGCAGGCGATCGATCCCTCGGTGGTGGACGAGGGAGATCCGCTGTCGGTCGATCCGTCGCTCGACATGTACGATCCGGACAACGGGTGGCGGCCGTGGCCGGAGCCGTGCCGGTACGAGCGCGCGTGGCTGCTGCGCTACCGGTCGGCGCAGCGGGCGCGGGTCGCCCGCATCGACGCGCTGGCGCGGGCGGCGCTCGAGGAGCAGGCGGAGGCGGGGGCGGCGCTGCAGGGGATGGAGCGCGGGCACCCCGGCTGGGGCGCGCTGCGGCGGCGGAGCGCGCACGGGCGGTATCTGCTGGTGTACCGGACCGTGGCCGATCCGGCGTACCTGGACCTGACGATCGAGCCCGACGACCGGGCGCTCGGGTCGATCTTCGCGTTTCCAGACCCGTTTCAGGCGAACTACGGTTACGGGGGCGTGGCGCGGACGCTGACGGCGCGCGCGTGGCTGTCGACCTGGTCGAGCCTGTCCTCGCGGGCGCGGCTCGCGGACCACCTGCGCGCGGTGACGATCCCGACGCTGATCGTGCACGCGACCGCGGACACGGAGATCCGGCTGCGGCAGGCGCGGGAGATCTTCGACGCGAGCGCGGCGTCGGACCGGAGCTACGTGGAGCTCCAGGGGGCGACGCACTACCTGCACGGGCGCCGGCAGGAGGTGGCGGAGCTGATCGCGGGCTGGATCCGGGAGCGCCTGGGGTAGCGCTGCTGCGGGAAGTTGCCCCGGATCAGCAGAAAAACCGCCATGGCGCCAACGACGCCAAGAAGAGAGGGGAAGGGGTGTCCCTCCATTCTCCCCTTCTACTTCCCTGATTTCTTGGCGCCCTTGGCGTCATGGCGGTTCGCCTCTCGGCCCGACTTCCCGCAGTAGCGGTAGGCGAAGGCGATCGCGGGCGCTGGCGTCCGACCGAGGGCCCCGCGGACGAGCGCTGACGCGAATGGAAGCCCGTGGGCATCGCGACCTGCGCCAGCGGATCGTGGAGAAGAGAAATCGCAAGGACGCAAGGGAGAGAGGGCTCTTTCGTGACCCCTGTGTTCCTTGCGCCCTCGCGGGTTCCTGCCCCGCTGGCTCAGCGGATGAGGGGCACGGCCTTGCCCTCGCTCGGGGCCATGAGGTAGCAGACGGCGGACATGGACACGCTCACGCACGGGCTCCTCGGACTGGCGGTCGGCGCGACGCGTCGCCCCGACGTGAGGCCGGGCGAGGGGCGCGCGTCGCCGACCGACCGCGCCGTGCTCCTCGCGTGCGTGATCGCCGCCGAGCTGCCGGATCTCGATTACTTCTGGCCGGCGGGGGACGCGGTGCTGCGCACGCTGCGCGCGCACCGGGGGCCGTCCCACGCGCTCCTCTTCGCGCCGGTGGTGGCGGCGGTGGCGGCCGGGCTCGCCTGGCTCGTCCTGCGGCGGCGGGCGCGGTTCGGCCCCGTCTACGCCTTCAGCGTCCTCTCGGTCGTCGTCGCGCACCTCTTGCCGGATCTCTGGACCGGGTGGGGAACACGCCTGCTCCTCCCGTTCTCGGACGCGCGCCTGACGCTCGACTGGACCGGCGTGCTCGATCCGCTGGTCACGCTGCCGCTCGCCCTCGGCGCGCTCGTCGCGTGGCGCCGGCGGGCGCGCTGGCGGCGCGCGATCCTCGCCGGGGCCGCCGTCGCCGCCGTGTACGTCGGCGGCCGGATCGCCGTGCAGCAGGTCCTCGTCGCCCGCGTCGCCGCCGCCCACCCCGAGGCGCAACGCGTCGCCGTCTTCCCCGCGATGCTCGGCGTGACGACATGGCGCTTCATCGCGACGCACGAGGACACCTACGCCGCCGGCTCGGTCGCCCTGCTCGGCGGCGCGCCGACCGAGGAGCGTCGGGTCGCGCGCGCGCCCGGCGGCCCTGTCCCCGCTGACGTCGCGGCGGTCCCCACCGTGCGGGAGGCGCTCGCGTGGGCTCGCTTCCCCGTGGTCCGCCACGCCCCCGTCGCGCGAGGCGGGACCACGGTGCGCGTCGCCGATCTCCGCTACCACCTCCGCGGCGACCCGACGCTCGAGTTCGTCGTCGACGTCGCCCCCGACGGCGCGGTGACGCGCGCCCGCCTCGAGCGCGGCGGCTCCGCGCGTGAGCTGCTCGACCGCTGGCGGGAGTAGCGGTGTCTGACGGGGAGGCGCTCACGGCACCACCACGGTGTCGTTCGTCTGCAGCGGCAGATTGGCGCGCAGATTCCCCTTCTCGACGACCTCCTCGAACGCGAACGGAATCCGCCGCTCGCCGTGCGCGTCACGCCGGACGATCACCACGGCGTCGGGATCGGCGAAGCGCGTGAACCCGCCCGCCAGGGCGAGCGCCTGGAGCACCGTGATCTGCGCCCGCGGCGTGAACTCGCCCGGACGCGAGACTTCGCCCATCACGTAGACCCGGTAGCTGTGGAGCTCGGCCACCTCCACGCTGACGACCGGCTTCTCGTGATAAAACTTCGCCGCCTGATTCGCGATCTCCTCGGCGATGGCCGTGCCGGTGCGCCCACCCGCCATCACGTCGCCGACGAGCGGGACCGTGATGAACCCGTCAGGCCGCACCGTGACGCGCTGGCTCAGCGCCTCGTTCTTCCAGGCGCGCACCTCCAGCACGTCGCCGGGGCCGACCGCGTAGGCGCTGGTCGCGCGGCGCTCCGCCTCGAAGTCGTACCGGGGCGCGCGCGCGCGGCAACCCGAGTGCGCGACGAGGACCCCGAGGGCGGAGCAGAGCAGTGCAATCCGGGCACAGCGAGAGCGCATGGGTTTCCCAGCCTCCTTGATGTCGCCGCGGACCAGCAAACACCGATCCCGCGGCCGCGCTCCGCGCCTGGTCCCTCCGCGCGCGCGGCGGCGCTCTCCGCGCGCGCGGCGGCGCTCTCCGCGCGCGCGGCGGCGCTCTCCGCGCGCGCGGCGGCGCTCTCCGCGCGCGCTGCGGTGCTCTCCGCGCCCGCCGCGGCGCTTTCGGTGCCCGCCGCGGCGCTTCCCGCGTGCCGGCCAGGGCCCGGGTGCTAGATCGGTCGCGCGGAAGGGGGGGAATGCGCGCCGCGCCTCATCGCGCCTGCGCCGGGCGCCTCCCCGCGGCCGCCCCGCGGAGGCGGCGCGGGCGACCCGCGCGCGGCGCTCGCGGCGCACCACATCATGGCAGCATGGGTCGTGTGCGCGCTGTGCGCGCTCGTCATTATCAAGCCGCAGGAGTTCATCCCGGAGCTCGCGGGCATTCCGCTCGTGCACGCCGCGTTCGGGCTCACCCTTCTCTGTGTCGCCCTCGACGTCGTGTGGCGGCGGCTCAGGCCCGCGCTCGCCCCCCAGATCGTCTACGCGCTCGCGTTCCTCGCCTGGGCAGCCCTCACCACCGCGCTCAAGCGCCCGGCCGCGCTCGAGGAGCGCGGGATGCAGCTCGCGACCGTCGCGGGCATCTTCGTCGCGATCGCCCTCGCGGCCGCCTCGCCGCGCGGGCTGCGCCTGTTCGCGGTGCTGTTCGTGGGCTGCGCCGTCCTCACCGCCGCGGTCGCGTTCGTGCAGGCGTTCGAGCCCTACGGCTGCATGCTCGCCGCGCCCGACGACTGGTTCGGGAGGGGCGAGCTCGAGCCGGATGGCCGGCTCTGCGAGACCAGCCTCGACTGCCGCAAGGATCCGCCGATCCCCGACGGCAATTACCGGTGCGAGCGCCCCGGGCCGCTCCGCACGTCGACCATCGACGGCCGCGTCCGGTACCGCGGCTCGCTCGCCGATCCCAACGAGCTCTCGCTGATGGCGGGCATGGCGATCCCGTTCGCGATCGCGCTCGGCGAGCGGCCCCCGCGCCCGCGCGCGCCCCCGCGCCGGCGCCCGCCCCGCCGCGCGCGCCCCGCGCCGGCGCTGCCCCTCCTGCTCACCGATCGGCTGCTCTCGCGCGTGGCCGGGGCGCTGCGCGCGCTCCCCGTGGCGGCGATCATCGCCCTGATCGGCGCGGCGGTCGTCCTGTCGCGATCGCGCTCGGGGCTCATCGTGTACCTGGCGGTCCTCGGCCTCGACTTCATCCGGCGCAGCGGCGTCGTGGGCGTCGTCGCCGCCTGCTTCGTGGGGCCGCCCATGCTGCTCCTCGGCGGCCGGAGCGGCGAGGAGGCGAGCGAGAGCTCGGAGGAGCGCGTCGCGCTGCTCCGGGAGGCCTTCGCGATGATCCGGCGCACCAAGGGGATCGGCGTCGGCGCAGGGCAGTTCGGCGACGAGTCGTCGTTCGGCCTGACCGCCCACAACGCCTACCTGCTCTCCGCGGCCGAGACGGGCTTGCTCGGGATGTGCCTGTTCGCGCTCGTCCTCTACGCCTCGCTCAAGGTGCCGCTCGCGATCTGGCTGGGCGACTTCGAGGTCGATCCGGCGGTCAAGCAGCTCGCGCCGGCGATCCTCGTGAGCCTGTGCGGCGCCCTGATAGGCATCTTCTTTCTCTCGTGGGCCTACAAGGACATTCTCTACATGGCGCTCGGCGCCTCCGCGGCCCTCTACGGCGCCGCGCGGGCCGGGGACCGCCGCGTCTCGGTGCGCGTGTCCGCGAAGGAGGTCTTGCTCGTGTGCGGCGGCATGTTCGCCCTGCTCGTGGCGCTCAATATCCTCCTCCGGTTCGTCGGATGAGCGCGCCGCCCCGCGGGAGGCGCGAGGTCGGGGCGTGGTGTGCTGGGCGGCATGTCGGCTCCCATCCGCAAGCCCGGCGAGCCCATCGAGGCGCCGATTCCGCAAGAGGCGCCCCGGGCCCCCACCGAGGCCAAATGACGCTCAGCCGGAACCGTCCTCCACGCTGTCGAAGCGGAGCCCGCTCGACCCTTCGCCGCGCCCGACCGCCTTGCGGTAGGACAGCCAGGTCCAGGTGGAGCCGTCGAGCCAGCGTGCCATCTGGTAGTGGCGCGTGACGCGGAGGCCTTCGCGCGGGACCTCCTCGTCGTACATCAGCAGGTCGCCGCCCGCATTGAGCACGCGTCCCTGCGCGCGGTGCACGAGGTGCGTGCCGTCCGGCTGCAGCACGGCGCCGCGCTTGAGCCGCGACACGACGCGCGGCGGGTCGGTCGCTGGCTGCGCGGCCAGCTGCACCGGCAGCAGCGGAATCCAGTTCGCCGGCACGGTCGTCGACAGGCGATAATGCGGCACCGTGCCCGGTGCGGCGGGTGCGGCGGGTGCGGCCGCGGGCGGCGCGGCGTCGACCGGCTGTCCGATGCCGTTCTCCGTCTTGCGCTCGATGGCCCAGGCGACGTTGGCCATTTCGTCGCGCAGGAACAGCACCTCCTCGATAGCCGGGCTCTCCAGGCTGCGGCCGAGCGAGGGCGGCAGGAAGAACAGGTTGCGGACGGGGTCGGCCGACGGCTCGGTGCCCGCGCGGCGCGTGGAGGCCATCTGCCAGGCCGACCAGTACGGCCGCGGCAGCGCTGGGTCGCCGAGCGGGCGGAGCAGCGTGCGCACGCCGAAGGTGTCGGTCACGACCAGCGAGTCGACGCGGGTGATCGAGCCCACCGGTAGGTCCAGCGGCACGACGAACCAATCATTGCCGTAGCTGCCCGCGTACTCGATCATCAGCAGCTGCGCCAGGTCGGTCGGACCCACCGGCAGCAGCCCGTACTCGATGCGCGCGTCCTCGAACTCCCAGAAGCGCGCCGCCGGCGCGCCGCGGAAGCTCACCGGCGCCGGCACGGTGGTCTCGACGAGCGGCGCGAAGCGTCGGTCGTTCAGCGTGCCCATGTTGACCTCGGCGTTGCGGTCGAAGCTCGCCCAGTCGAGCTGGCCGCCGTAGAACTCGCTCGCGGTGAGCGTGAACTCGTCGATCGGATCGGCCGACAAGCGCCCCGACACCGATAGCGCGTACTCCATACGCGGTGCCTGCCAGGCGTCGCCGCTGCCGGCGGTCGGCTCGCTGAACAGCGCGTCGACCCAGGCGAGCCACTGCTGCGCGACGATCTCCACCTCGGCGCGGTCGGCCGCCGCGATCCTCAGCGCGCTGTCCTGCGCCAGCGCCGCGGAGCCGGTACTGCGCGCGCCGTCGTACAGCAGGCGCCCGTCCAGCGCGCGGCCGGCCATCGACTGCAGGTAACGCTGCGTCGCGGCGTCGAGCGCGCCGAGCGCCGCCGCGTCAGGCAGCTGTAGCGCGAAGCGCGCGATGAACGCATCGCGGTAGTCCTTCGACAGCGGCCGCGCCTCCAGCAGCCGCAGGAAGTGCAGCCCGGCCTCCACGCCCAGCTTGAAGTGGGTGTGCGGATTGCCGGCCGCGAGGCGCACGCGCTGCCGTTCGGCCAGCACCTCCAGCGGCACCGTCTGCGGATCGTACGGCGCGCCTTGCGTTGCGGTGTTGGGCGGCAGCGCGCCCAGGTAGCTGCGTGACAGCTGCGCGGTGGTGGCGCGCGTGCGCGCGGTGACCGGACTACCAGCGTCCTCGCCCTGGAACTCGCCGACCTGCCACTGGCGCGCCATCAGCCACAGTGGGTCGAAAACGCGCGCGGCCACGCTGGTCTGCATGTCGGCTTGGCGGCAATGCGGCTCCAGCCGCGTCCAGCTGGTGATCGACGGCGTGGCCAGCGCAGGCGGCTCGGGCGGCGTCGGCGGAGGGTCGAGCGGATCGGGCCGATCGGGCCTATCGGGTGGGTCGAGCGGATCGAGCGGATCGGGCGGGTCCAGTGGACCGTCGTCGCCTGGCCGGCGGCGTATCGCAGCCGCTGGCATCGACGCCAGATCGCCGGCGTCCGCGGAGGGGAGCGTGCGCGAAGGAGTCGGTTTGCTCATGGTCAGGTCAGGGCCGCGAAGTCCGTCGACGCGACGTCGTTCTCGGTGTTGAACGCGAAGAACAGCGCCGGTAGGTAGTGCGCCATCTCGCCCAGCGCCTCGACGTCGATGGCGCGCAGCTTGGCCAGGTCCAGCGTCTCGACCAGCACGCGGTGCAGTTGGGCCGCGGTCCAGGCCTGGCCGGGCACCGGCGGCACGGCCAGCAGCACGCTCTGCGGTGCGCAGGCGTCGGGCGGGTTGAACTGGAACGCGAGCGCGGTGGTCTCGTGGCGGCTCGGCACCACCTCGACCCATTCGTCGATCAGCAGGCCTGCGAGCGCGGCGGTCGGGTCGAGCGCGGTCGACGGCAGCTGCACCACGAGCGAGAGCTTGCCGGCCGGCATCGGCCTGGCATCGGCCGGCGCCAGGCCGACCCAGCGCTCCTGTGCCTGGAACGGCAGCTGCGCGACGCACAGGCGCAGCCGTTCGGCGGTGGCGCTGAGCACTTCGGCGCCGTTGAGCGCATCGGCGAAGCGCGCGATGCCGTCGCGCACCCGCGCGCTGCGCGCAAGCCAGGTGTGGCAGGCCAGCGCATCGCCGCCTTGCGCGGCGGTGCTGCCGGCCAGCGCGCTGCCCAGCTCGGCGGCGTGCGCGCAGCTGAAGCGCGGCAGCACGACGAAGTCGCCGCCGAACACCGTGCGCGCGCGTTCGAACAGGCGGTCGCGCCGCGCGCGCACGTCCGTCACCGCGGGCATGGCGGCGAGCGCCGCGTCGGCGTCGACGCGCGCGCGGCCGGCGCGCAGCAGCGCGGTGGCCTGCGCGAGCACGGCCGCCTGCAGCTCGGCGGCGTCCGTCGCGCCGACCGAGGCCGGGATCGCCCCCGGCACGCCGAAGCGCGCCAGCTCGAACATCGCCGCGCGCAGCTCGTCGATCCTCGCCGCCGCGCCTCTCGTCACCAGCGTGTCCAGCGCCTCGTGCGCGGACACGAGCGCGCTGGCCGCCCCGGTCACGCGCGCGTCGAGCTCGGCGATGTCCAGCGTGCCGGCGTCGCCGCGTTCAGGCGGCGCGAGGTCGTCGGCATCGGCCGCGCGCGCCGACGACAGCAGGCGGCGCAGCGCGCGCGCCTGCTCGATCACGTCCCGGGCGCAGCGCTCGCCGGACGCGAGATCCGCAGGACGCCCGTGCTGCAGGCGCAGGCGCGCGCCTGCCGCGAAACCGCCCGCCCGGTGGCGCGCGTGGTCCAGCAGCCACTGCTCGAGGTCGCTCGCGCCGCTGCCGGCGAGGTCGGCGTCGCGGCCCTGGCCGTCCTGCGCCGGCACGCCGTACACCACGTCCAGCGGCGTCAGCCCCAGCTCGCTGAGCGCGAAGCGCTGCGTCTCCAGCACGGTCTGCCCGGTGTCGTCGAGGCGTTCCACCGTGCAGCGCGTCTCGCTCGGATTGCCGAGCTGGCGCGCGGCCCAGGCGTTGAGCATCGGCTCGGCGGTGGCGCGCGGCGACCTCGACACCGCGGCCCAGCCGGTGGTCGCCGCGGCCTCGCCGCTCCACAGCGCGACCACGCGATGCGTCAGCGCGAGGCCGCTGCGCGGCGTGCGCGTCACTTCGAGCTCGGGCGGCGGCGCGTCGCCGCTGGACAGCGACTGCAGCGCGGCCGCGGTGCGCGCGGGGTTGCCGCGCACCATCTGGTAAACCGCTTCGGCTGTGAGCGCATCGCTCATCGCGTCGACGCTGTCGTTCAGCGCATCGAGCTCCAGCGTCAGCGCCTGGCGCTCGGCGGCCGTCGCGCTCGCGAGCGCGGGCAGCGCGAGGATGGCCGCGCGGCGCGCCGGCTGCTGCCACTGCTGCTGTAGCGACAGGCCGTCGACGACGTTGTTGGCCGCGATCGCCTCCACCGGTTGCGTCGCCGGTTGCAGCTTACCGGCCGACAGCGGCGCGAGGTTGCGGAACACGCTGATGAAGCGGTCGTAGCCGAGCTCGTGCAGGCGGCGCTCGAAGCGATAGCCCAGCAACGCGCCTAGCGGCTGGCCCTGGCGCACGCCGTCGAGCAGCCACTCCGCGTCGCGCACGCGGCGCGACGACAGGTCGATCGCGAACGGGCCATCGGCCTGCGGCACGCCACCGGCGCCGAGCTGCGCGTTGCGCAGCAGCGCGGCGGTAGCAGCGTGCGCCATCGACGGCGCGTGGATGAAGCCGCTGTCGTTGGGCGCGGCGAAGAGCGGCCCGGGCTCGCCGGCCGGTGGTGTGGCCAGCGGCGCTGTCGTGGCCGCGGGACGCAGGTTCTCGACCCAGCCGTAGCCGCCGACGTAGCTGCCCTGCGGCGCGCTGCGGCTGCGCATCTGCGAGAGCCGCTGCGTCGCCAGCGACGTGGCCCAGGCGTCGAGCCGGTGCGAAGCCAGGTCCAGCGTGCCTTGCATCAACAGCTGCAGGTTCTCGCTGTCCAGCGCGCGCAGGTGCGTGAAGCTCGCGCGCAGCTCGCCGAGCGTGCGCACCGCGGGCGTGTCGAAGCGGTCCTTCGCGATCAGGCTTTCGAGGTACTGGCGCAGCGTCTGGTCGCCGGTGACCCCCGCGACCTTCGCGTCGAGCTGGCGCCGCAGGTGCAGCGTCGGCGCGGCGCCGGTCACCAGGTCGATCAGCTCGACGTCGGTGAGCAGCGCCACGAGGTCGCCGCCGGCGCTCGCGTTGATCTGCGCCGACGCCATCGCGACCTCGAGCAGCAGCGCGTGACGCAGCAGCGCCTGCAGGAGGCTGGTGCCGGCCGCCGGCTGCAGCGCCGCCAGCTGGTCGATCGACAGCTGCAGCAACGTGCCGATGTAGTCGGGCTCGAGCTTGCGCCACGGCGAGACCTCGCCGGGCTGCACCAGCGGCGCCTTCACGCGCCAGGCGCGGTCGTCGTAGGTGCCGCGCGCCAGGCGTGGTCGCCACGGGAACCCCAGGCGCTGCACGACGCCGATGGTCAGCGCGTCCTGCACGCCGATGAAGCCGCTGGCCTGCAGGTCTTCGGCGAAGAACGCGCGCAGGTGCTGCAGGTAATGGCGGCCCAGCAGCGCGCGCGTGCTGTAGCCGCTGGACAGCGCCTCGGTGCGCATCACGTCGGCGAGATCGGCGTCGGGGTCCAGGGGCGAGCGCCGGCCGACGCGCGGCACCTCGCTCAGGCGCGGGCGCCAGACGTTATCGCGCAGCTTGATCACGAAGTTGCGCAGCCAGGTCTCGCGGGCGGCCAGCTCCGGCGCCGTGGTGGCGTCGGCCTGCCACAGGTCCAGCGACGTGACAGGCAGCACGCCGTACGGCTGGCGTCCGCAGCGCAACGCGGCGTAGGGGCCGCCGGCGCGCACGTGCTGCACGAAATGCTCGCGCGCCCACGCCAGGTGCTCCGGCGTCAGCCCCGTGCCCGCGAAGCCGACCATGTTGGTGAGGAAGTAGCCCCAGGTCGCCGGCCACAGCGCGGTGTTCATCTGTCGCGCGTCGAGGTCGTGCTGCAGGCCGGCGTTGTCCAGGCCGGCGAGCACCACGGCGCGCTGCGCTTCGGGCACGCCGAGCGCGCGGCCGAGCCGCATCGCGTTGCTGTCCGCATCGGCGGCGGGAGCGGTGCGCGCGACCTCGTTGGCGTAGCTGTCCTGCGCGCCCGGATCGTCCGAGCGGTAGCCGGCGCGCCGCTCGGCGGTGTTGTTCGACGGCGTGCCCTGGCGCACGAAGCCGAGGCCGTCGGTGTAGTGGTGCGCGTCGAGCAGACGGCCGATCTGCTCTGCGCCGGCGGCGGCGTCGGTGGCGGTCGCGACGCCGAGCACGAACAGGCTCTCGATGCCGGCGCTCATCACGCTGGCCGGCACCGCGATGCGCAGGGCCATGCCGGCGGCTTCGGCCGCGTCGAAGTCGATCATCCAGCGCATGCCGTCGTCGACCGCCGGCTGTTCGCCCTGCGCTCGCGGCGAGGCCGGGTCGAGCGGGGCGGCCTGCGGATCAGGGCCGACCGCGAGCGGCTTGGTTATCGGCTTGCCCTCGACCGCCAGCACCGGCTTGCCGTCGGACTGCACCACGGCGATCCAGCGGTCCGGCAGGAGGCGCGCTTGCGGCGCGTGGCGCCAGGCCGAATCCTGTCCGCTGGCCGCGACCGCCACGGTCGGGAACTGCGGCGGCGTCGACAGCGGCTGGTCGGCGGCGGTCGGCTGCATCGGCCGCGCGTTGGCCGGCTGCAGTAGGCGGCGTATCCACGCGGCGCGCGCGCTGCCGAAGCGTTCGGCCAGCTGGCGCCACGCGGCGGCGCGGCGCGCGTCGTCGCTGCCGGCGCGCCAGTCCTGTTCCCAGTGGTGCTGGCCCCACTGCAGCTCGGCGGGGGTGAGCTCGGGATCGTGCGCGTCGATGTGGATCTTGTCCGGGTAGATGCGCACGCGCAGCTCGCTCGCACCGCCGGCCTGCGCGAAGAAGCGCGTCTCCAGGCGCACCGGCAGCAGCACCAGCGGCTGGTCGCCGGCGCACAAGGTGTTCTGCAGCACCGGCGGGAGCTGCGGCTGCGTCGCCGCGGGGAGCGCGAAGGTGGTGGCGAAGCTCGCTCGATTGGAAGCGATGGGGAAGGAGGTGGCCATGTATTGCGTGGAGGGTGTCAGGCGGTGGGCGGCAGGAACTGCGAAGCGTGGATGGCCACGCGCATCGGCTGCTGGCGCACGATGCCGGCCATGTGCGCGGCGTTGAAGCCCCATTGCAGGCCGTTCAGCGGCAGCCCGGCCGGCGCCCCCGCGGCGACGCGCAGGTGGGTTGCCGCTCCGCGCGGTGTACCATCGTCGAGGCCGAAGCGCGGCTCGCCGGGCTGCTCCTGGATGATCACGAAGTAGCCATCGCCGGTGCCGCCGCCCGCCGCGCCGACCATCTGCTTCACCGGCACGTCGAAGCCGAAGAACGATACGTCCGGCGGCAGCGATCCGCGGAAGATCGGCGACGCCTCGTCGCTGGCCGCGATGCTGGGCATGCGCACGCCGTTGGCGTCGACCACGGCCTTGGCGGCGTAGATGAGGGCCGACGGATAGCGGCGCAAAAGCTCGCTGCGCAACAGCATCACGAAGCGCTCCGACTGCGCCGGCGCGGTGGTGTCGCCGAGCCGGCGCGCGCCCCATTGATGCAGCGGCGCGATGTCGCTCGGCACAGCGGGCGAGGTCGCGGCCCAGAAGCGGTCGAAGCAGGTGCCGCGCTGGTCGGTGGGAAAGCCGCGCCACAGCAGCTCGCGCGCCATCTCGACATTGAGCCCGACCATGTAGGCCTCGATGAAGCGGCGGTTGGTCTGCAGGCCGAGCACGGTATTGGGCAGCACGTCCTGCAGGCCCGGCAGCAGCAGGTCCTGCGACAGGTCGCGCAGCGGCTCGTACATCGGCTGCGGGAAGCGCGGCGCGGCCATCACGGTGTCGATCGGCAGCGGCGCGGTGGCCGACGGATTGACGGCCGGCGTCGCGTTGGCGCTGCTCTTCACCAGCGCCTGCGTCAGCGCGACCAGCGTGCGGCGCGGCTCCAGCTGCGCCTGCAGTCCGCTGCGCACCGCGGCCAGCTGCAGCGACGGCGCCGGCGCGGTGAGGATGCCGAGGCGCGCCGGGTTCACGCGCTCCAGGTGCTTGGCCGCGGCCTGGCGGAAGCTGTGCGCGGTGGGGCTGTCGTCCGACGGCGGCACGTTGGTCACGCCTTGCACCGCGACGGCCTGGCCCTCGGCTGCGATCCGGAACACCGGGCGACCGCGCATGCCGTTGACGGCATCGGCGGTGATGCTGCCGAACGCGGCCAGCGAGGACGGCTGAGCGATGCGCTCGCGCACGATGTTAAAGCTCGCGACGTCCCACCACGGCGCCGATACGAAGCTGCCCATCGCCGGCAGGTTGAGCTGCACGATCCAGCTCGCCTGCATGCTGCGCGTGCCGCCCTGCGCGGCCACGCGGCGCGTCAGCGGACCGCGCGCGCGGCCGATGCGGCGCATCGCAGCGCTGGCGGCTCTGGGCGGCAGCATGCTGGCCTGCACGTCGGCCACCAGCGTGCGCGAGGAGCCGCCGCCCGACGGCAGCGTTACCGCGCGCAGCCGCGCATGCACGGGCGCCGAGACGCGCAGGGCGGCTTCGTCGCTCAGGCGCGCGAAATGCCGTGCGTGCAGGCTGGCGCCGGCGGCGAGGCTGAGCTGGAGCTGGCGCAGGCGCTGGTTGGCGGCCTGCAGCTCGGCCGCCTGGTCCCAGGCCGCGGCCATCAGCGCCTCCTGATGTTCCTGGACCACGCGCGTGCCGAGCGCCGCGACCGCGCGGTGGCATGGGTCGAGGTTGAGCTCGTCGAGCCATGGCGTCGCGCCGGGCGTGACCGTGGGGCGCGCGGCGTGCCATTGCCCGTACAGCGGCGGCGCCAGCAGCGGCTCGGCGTCGGGCTGCAGCGTCTGCGCGAGGCCGGGCGCGTTGACGATGCCGGCCAGCGCGGTCTGGAAGGCCTGTCCTTCGGCGGCGGTCCAGCCGGGCGGCGGGGCGCCCTGGTTCAAGGGCTCGAGCGCGCCTTCCAGCGCGAGTGTGCGACCGGGCTGCAGCGCGCCCTGCGGTTGCGTGCGGAAGCCGGGCTCACTGACGTCCATCGGCCGCGTGCCGAAGCCCGCGGGCGCGGGCCGCGCTCGCAGAAGCCGCACCATCGACTCGAAGTCGCCGCGCGCACCGGTGCGGAAGCGCCAGTGGTGATAGACCGGCAGGCGCACGGCGGCCGGCGGCGTCGGCGCGAGCGACCACGCCGGCTTCAGCCCGCTGGCCGCGGTGAGGTCGGCCTCCTCGATCTCGAGCCCGAGCCCGAGCCCGACCTTCATGCCGAGCTCGAAGGTCGGCACCACGCAGGCCAGATAATCCGTGTGTGCCGTCAGGAGCCGCGGGCACAGCAGGCGCGACAGCGACTGCTCGGGCCGTCCGGTCAGCGCGCCGCGCACGTCGGCCGGCGTCGAGGTGCCGCTGGCGACCTGCGCATGCGCCCACGCCCAGCACTCGGCGAGGTCGGGCAACTCGTCGGCCGGCACGGCCGGCGCGTTGATCTCGAGCACCGGCAAGGCCGGGTCGACGCTGGCGGCGCGCAGGTCCACGCCGGCCTGCACGCGCACGACCACCAGGCACAGCCACGGCCTCAGGCGCCCTTGCTTGTCGGCGCTCGCGGGCGTGAACAGCCACGGGAAGTCGGCGCGGTCGAACTCGATCGCGGGGAAGTAGTTCGGCTCGAAGTCCGCCGTGCCGGGCGGCGGGTCCATGCGCACGATCTGGCGCACGTCGAGGCCGATCACGTCGGCCGGTCCGCGCAGGCGCAGCGCCATCGCCTGCGGCGATGCGCCGTTGACCGCGAGCTGCGCGTTCAGCGTGGCGGCGCCGCGCATGTTGGCGCCGAGCGTGTCGGGAATCGCGAGCGCGGCGGCCGCGCCTTCGCGCACCCACGGCAGGAAGCTCAAGAGCGCCGGTGTCGTGGCCATCAGGTCACCTCATGGGCTGCGACGAGCTGCCACTCCACCGTCGCGCGGTTCAAGGCGCCGAGCGCGGCGCGCTGTTCGCTGTACGTCGCCGCCGTGCCGGCGCCGGGGTTCTGCGTGCTCGCGTCGTCGACCGAGGCCACCAGCCAGCGCAGCGGCTTGACCTGCACCGCCTGCGGCGCCTGCGGGTCGGTGAAGCGCGCGCGGCCGGTGCGGCGCACCGGCGCGTGTGCCACCGCGCTGTGCCTGACCTGCTCGCTCAGGCGCTGCGGCGGTAGCGGGTACGCCGCCCGCGGCGGGCGCGTCGACTGGCCGGCGGCGTCGATGATCAGCGTCTCGTAGGTCAGCGGCGAGCCGACCACCATCGCGTCGTCGATCGCCACCGCGCCGCTGCCGAAGGTGACGCCGGCCGGCAGCGTCTCGAACGACGGGCCAGCGAGCTTCTCGTCGTCGCTCATCCGGAAGAACTGCGCCGGCGCGAACTGGTCGGTGACCGGATTGCCGGGCTGCGCCGCTCTGCCCGAGCCGAGCGACGCCGTCAGCGTGAAGCGGCGCGGGCCGCTCACCGGCGCGCCGCCGAAGAGGTCGATGTCGCGCGTCGTGTTGAGCGGCACGACCTGCTGCTTGACCGTGATCAGACCCAGCGGGTCCAGCACCGGCAGCGCGCCGCCGGCCGGCAGCGCGCGCAGCGTCACGCCGTGCTGCGCGAACGCATCGCGCTGCGTGGTCCAGCTCTGCGGATCGGCGAACGCGCGCTGCAGCTGATCGAGCACGTTGACCGCCGGCGGCAGCGGCGGCTTCTCGCCGCGGACCAGCGTCTTGTCGAAGCGCACCGAGAAATCGCACCACAGGATCTCGAACGAGGCCTTGCCGCTGATGCGCAGCGGCCGCGGCCCTTCGAGCTCGCCTGAGACGCTGACCTTGAACAGGTTCCGCGAGCCGCGCTTGAGCTGCACCGACGCGCGGAACTCGGCGAGGAAGTGGAACGGCACCAGCTGCACCAGCACGTCGAATCCGACGTCGCCCTCGACGCTGAAGCCGATCGCCGCCGCGTACAGGTGTGCGCGCGCGCCGAACTGGATGGTGTTGGACGTGATCGCGAAATAGGCTTCGCAAGTGAGGCGCGGGTTGTCGCCCGCCGACAGCGCGATCGCGATGCGCGGGAGCTTGGGCACGTTGGCCGGCGCGGCGAAGCGCGGGTTGAAGCCGCCCACCGCCATCACGAAGCCGGCGCGCGGGCCGCCGGTCCAGCGCGCGCGCAGCGCCATCGCGCCGGTCATCGGGAAGCGCTGCGCCAGGCGCGAGTCGACCAGCACCGCGTCGATCTCGGCGCTGCCCTCGTCGAGGTCGAGCAGGCCCATCGCGTCGAGGTTGAGCTGGATCAGCGCGTTGTCGCGCGACGGCAGCAGCGATTGCACGCGCCCGAGCGCGATCAGGCGGTGCCGCGCGCCGAACTCGTAGATCAGCGCCAGATCCAGCGTCACCAGGGTCGGCGAGGACCAGCCGATCTTGGCGAGCAGGCCCAGCAGGTAGGCGCCGCGCCGCGCGGGGAACACGGTGGCGAGGTCGCGCACCAGGTCGGTCGATTGCGCGACCGGATCGCGCGGGAACAAGAGCGTCGACAGCGTGTTGTTCTGAAGGCCCTCGCGCAGCGCGGTCTCGTTGAAGGTGCGGTGCACCGCGACCATGCCGCCGATGCCTTGCAGCGTGAAGCCCATGCCCAGCGGCACCGGACGGAAGTTCTCGGCCGTGATGAACACGATCATCGAGTAGCCGCGGCTGCCGTCGGGCATGCGCGTGGCGACGAGGCCGAAGGCCTTCAGCGTGATGCGGTCCTGCAGGCTCAGCTGCAGCGCGCCGGCGTAGAGCGCGCGCTCGCGGTCGTGGAACAGGTAGCCGCCGCCGGTCAGCACGCCGTGCGCCTCGACCGTCAGGCCGATGCCGGCGGGCGGCCTGAAGCCGAGCGCCAGCGCGGCGACGCCGAGGTTGCCGCCGCGCGCCGGGAACGTGAGCGTCGCATCGACGCCGACGCGGTCGACCACCGCGCGCACCGGGCCGATCGAGAGGCCCAGGCTCGCGCTGAGCTCGGTGCTCACCTGGCTGTCCTGCGCATGCAGCGCGATGTGCAGGTGCGACAGCGTGAGCCCACCGACCGAGATCCGCACCGGCAGCGTCGCTTCGAGCCCGCCGCTCCCGCGCAGCGTCAGGCCCGCGTCGCTGGACCATGCGAGGCCGAGGTCGACGTCGGCGCGCAGGCCTTGCGCCGGCAGCACGCTCGCGAGGAAGCCGTCGGCGTCGCCGGGCATGATGACGAGCGCCGCGCGCGACACGTCGGCCGCGAGCGACAGCGACTGCTCCTGCGGCGACAGCGCGGTCCTGGCCGCGAGCTGCACGCTGCCGAGCTCCACGCGCGTGCCGTCGGCGGCGCCGAACACGTAGGCCGGCGTCGTGTCGCCGGTCGGCGTGCTGGCGCTGATCTCGGCGCCGATCTGCGCGTCTTGCGCGAGCAGCGTCAGACCATGACGGCCCCAGGCCACCGTGTCGACCTGGCCCGTGAGGCGCGTCTGCAGCTGCCAGCGGCCGACCTGCTTCGTGAAGGTCAGCGCGCCGAACGGGCTGACGACCAGCCCGAGATCGCCGAGGCTGGCCGGCGACAGGGCGACGACGACGCCAGCCTCGGGCTCGTCGCTGCGCAGCCCGCTCACCGCGTAGATGACCATCGCGCGCCGCATCAGCGGCGCGCTGGCGCCGAGCCACGCCTCGCCTTCCGGCTCGATGCCGTAGTGGCACACCACGCCCAGCGCGCGCAGCACCTGCACGAGCTGCGGGAAGAGGCGGTCCGCCATCGCGTCGGCGTCGGCGTCGGTGGCCAGCGCGTTGACGTAGCGCGCCTTCAGCACGGCCACGGGGTCGCGCAGCAGCGCGGGCAGGCGGTCGAGACGCACGCGGTCGATCTTGACCGGCGCGCGCGCGGCCTCGTCGCCGCTGCGCAGCACCGCCGGGCGCTCGGGGCGGTCGGGCTCGGCCTCCAGCAGCGTCAGCAGCGCCATCACTTCGCGCGCCAGCGGATGCCGCATCAGCAGCCAGGTCTCGAACAAATAGTCGAGCAGGTCGCGGCCCAGGCCCTCGATGGTGCCGACGCCGCCGCCGAGGTCGGACACCGCATCGGCGATGTCGAACGCGCTGCCGGCGATCTGCAACGCGGCGCGCGCGGCTTCGAAGTCGAGGTCGTCCTGCGCCGCCAGCGCCTCCAGCTGGGTGCGCAGGTCCTGCACCGCGCTGAACGCGGCGACCGGGCCCGTGACCTCGGAATCGTGAACGCCGAGGCGCTCCAGCAGCTGCTGCATCCGCTCGGGGCTTTGGAGCGCGCTGGTCAGAGGGTCCACGATGCTGGCCAGCTGTCCGGCCATCGCGCGCAGCAGTGAGCGCGAGCGGCTCATGGCAACGGCCTCAGCTCAGGATACAGCGGGTCGTCGGGATTGAGGCTGCAGACGTAGGTGGTGAACCGGTCCAGCATGATCTTCCAGTCGCGCCAGCGCAGCGTGTGCAGCGCGTGGCGCGCGGCGACGTTCGTGGGGCTCCAGTCGAACGTGATCTCGCCGATGTTGTTGACGCCGACCACCTCGCGCCGTGTCACATTCGCGCGGACGAACTTGCGGTAGTTGCTGGTGGCCTTGTGGAAGGCCTCGGCGGCGCGCTGGCGGTCGGCGGCGCTGTTGCCGGTGGGCATCGGCGGAATCGGCGGCGGCGAGGGCGGCAGCGTCGACTGCTGCACGGCGAGCAGGTAGTCGAGCCGATAGCTCCAGTCCGGCGTGACCTCGGCCCTGAACCCTAAAGGCAGATTCCAGATCGAATAGGTGCGCGGGCCTCTGATCACGACCGGCTCGTACATCTCGATTTGGCCCACTTTGTGCTTGATCGAGCCCACGCGCGTAGTCACGCCGTCCGGCAGGTTCCAGCCGAGGTAGCCCTCGGGCTTGTTGCTCGGCACCAGCCAGCCGCCGCCGGTGGGCGCGTAGTCGTAGCCGTCGTCGTGCATGCCCTCGGTCTTGTCGTTCTGCTTGCGCAGCGAGCTGCAGACCATCTGCGCGAACACCACGTTCACCGGCTGCGGGCTGGCCTTCGGATCCTGGAAGCGCGTCCTGCCGCGAAACAGCAGGCGCGACGTGAAGCTCGTGTGCACGTCGCCCGACAGCAGGATCACGCTGCCGTAGCGCTTGCCGTCCACCAGCGGAAGCCGGTCGCTGATCGCCCGGAAGAGCCGGTCCGTCGCGTTGCGCGGCATCTCCCACGATTCGTAGAGGTCGGGGGAGGGGTCATGCTCGACGAAACTCGACGAGCGCTTCGTCAAGCGCGGATGGCGCGACGCCGTGCGGATCGGCTGCGCGGCGGGCGCATTGGTGGTCAGCACGATCAGCAGCATGCGGTCGCGGGTGTCCGGCGCCATCGCGATCTGGTCGCGTAGCTGCGAGGACGGCAGCAGGTCGCCGCCGTCGGACGGCCCGCGCGGGTACTCGCGCCAGGTGCGCGTGTCGGTCACGATGATCTGATGGCCATCGCCCTCGATCGTGTAGTTGTAGGTCAGCGAGATCGGGTCGTGGAACAGCCCCTTGTTGGGACGACCGCGCAGCACGCTGTCGTCGTGGATGCCCAGCAGCGAGCGGATTGCGGGGCTGACGCTGTCGTAGGCGGCGGCGCTGCTCAGGTTGTCCAGAAGCATCAGCAGCTTCTCGCCGGGCGGGACGCCGGTAGGGGTGCGGAACTGCTCGGGCGCGTTGCCCCAGTGCTGGCACAGCGCGTACGCCGTCAGGCCGTTCTGCACGATGCGCAGACCCAGCGGGCTGCCGTAGACCTTCGCGCAGAAGTCGCGCGTCATGTTCCAGTCGTCGGTGACCTCGTGATCATCGAAGATCATGTAGGTGGGGATGTTGGCCAGCGCGCGCCGCACGTTGTCCTTGATGGTGCGGCCGAAGCCCGCGATGCGCGCCGTCTCGGCGTCGACGCCGGCGGCGCTGGCCGTGTAGAGCTGGAACGTCCCGCTGAGCAGCACTTGGTTGTCGTTGCTGTCGAAGCGCGACGAGAAGAACGACTTGATCTCGCTGAACGAGGGCAGGGTGACCGGCGACGCCGGCCACAGCACGTCGGACCAGACGAACAGGTACATCGCCAGGTATTCGCCGAGGCCGATCAGCTGGCCGCGGAAGTCCACCGACGTGAAGCCGGCGTCGTTCTGCGTGATGTGTCCGCGCAGTCCAGGGTGCATCTCGGTCACCTTGCGCCGCGCGTTGGAGCTCGGCACGTTGCAGACGATCTCCTCGGTCCAGCCGAGCAGGGCGTCCGACGCGTCCATCAGCATCATCGACATCGCGAAGCCAACGTCGTCGGCGTAGATCTGGTCGCCGGTCAGCAGCAGTTGGTGAGGCCGCGCGTACGGGTTGTCGGCGCCCTGAGCGATCAGCCCGTCGAGCATCGGCAGCGCGTCGGCGCCGTTGCCGTGCGGGATGCGGCACGAGCCGTGCATGATGCGCAGCCGGTTGATGTCGGCCGGCGGCAGGCAGAAGCTGGGTTTGTCGAACGGTGCGTACGCGAGGTTCGCGCTGTGGGTCGCGAGCGCCAGCGACTGGCTCTGTCCGTCGTCGAACTCGAAAGACAGGTCATAGCGGTAGACCTTGCCTTCCACCAGGTGGTCGGGCGCCGGCGGCTTGGGCGTCGCGGTGACCGCGACGATGTGCAGGTTGGTGCCGATCGCGACAGTGTGCCCCTCGCCTTCCATCAGGCGGTTGTCGAGGTTCGTGTCGAGCACCTTCAGGATGACCTTGCCGGGCTTGCGCAGCGCCACCCACACCGTCACGGTCCTGGGCGTGACCTTGCGCAGCATCGGCCCGGCCAGCACGCGCGGCCGCGCATTCAGTCCTGTCGTCGGGTCCTTGAGGGACTTCCATGCCATCGGGAACCACCTGCGTTCGACATCATGGCCAACGGCCGCGGGCGCGAGCCTCTACGACTGCCGCCTGGACGAAGGGCGAAATAGCAACTTCTCAAGCTCCGGCCAGCGTGGCGCCCAAACAAACCTGAAATCGGTATGTACCATCCGATGTCGGTGACAGCGACGAAGCCCTTCATGCCTCCTCGATCAGGGCAATCGATGCGCGACGCGGCGTCGCGCGTGAGCGTACATCGACGAAGTCGTCGGCTACAAGCTTCTTGAATCGTCGCTCAGGGAGGCCAGGCGGTGACCGTTGGCCGACCGCCTTCCCCGAGCGCCTCGCGGCGCAGGACGGTGCTCTTCCAGTACGGTGGCCGCCGCGTGGACGCTGGGAGAGCGCGCTGGAATATCGGTCGGCTCGCCGAGCGCGGGGAGGAAGCGGGCGATGTTTCTTGGCTCGGTGCGGCTCGACGCGCTCCCTTGCGATCGGGGGTCGCAGCACGTAACGCAGCAGCGCCTCCCTCGCCGCGGCATGGTGCGCACCGGCGCGCGTCGCTGCGTGCAAGGTGAAGCCATCGAGCGCAGCGCATAGCGGCTTGTCGTACGCGAGCGCGCTCGGAGAAGACGGCGCGAGCCCGCGGAGCCATTGCGGGCCGGCGGCCGGCTCTCGTCCCGAGACGGCGGAGGCACAGCGCGCTGCCTCGGGCTCGTCGTCTTCCTCGACGTCGTGCTCGATCTCGAGGTGCCCGTGCCGCCGGAGGTAACGGAGCATCCGCCCGACGGCGTGCTCTAAAGGCCGCGCTCGCGCGCCGGCTCCGCCGCTACACCGTCCCCGCTCTTCTCTCCATCTCCGACGCGCAGACAGCGCGAACGCATGCGCGTAACCAGCGGTGTGCCGGTTCGGCGTCCATTCGAGGGTGCCACAGCATGGACACCAGATCGACCCGACCGTCGCGGAGGGGCGCGCTGTCCTTGTCAGGCTTCTGGAGGACACGGAGGCGCACCCCCGGGCCTCCTCGCCGATCCGTGCCAGCAGGTCAGGGCCGAAGCTCTCCACGAAGCCATCGCTGGTCCGCAGGGTGAAGGTCCGAGCGAGCCTGGTCAGGTCAATCGCTTGATCTGGCCGCAAGACGGCCCCAGCGTCCTCGACGAGCTGGTGAACCCGCTCGCGCAAGGCCAGCGCTCGAGGCGTCAGAATCAGGCGGCGGCCCGCTCCGACGAGGAGCGGATCACCGGTCGTCTCTCGCAGGCGAGCCAGCGCGCGGCTCATCGCCGAGGGGCTGAGCCGCAACCGCTGCGCTGCGCGCGCCACGCTATCTTCCGCCAGGAGCACGTCGAGCGTGATGAGCAGGTTGAGATCGGGGGACGACACGCCCCGAACATAGCATGAACCTTGGTGTCCTTCCGGGAAGGCGCATCCTGACGCCGCGCAGGCAAGCTCGCGGGCCCCCGCTCCAGCGCCCCGGACACCTCTTCGCCGATGCGGACCATCCCATGGCGTCCGACGCACGGACACCATGCAAACGCTGCGCATTCCGCCATGCCGTGCGCCCCTCTACGCTTCCGAGACGCTTCAACGAAGGGAACGACGATGGCCAACAGCGCTCTGCAGACATTCGCCGACACGGCCGCTCGCGGCCGGCCTGCTGGCGCGTGTCCACCGAGGAGGCCGCGCGCGTGTGCCGGGGAACGTCCGCGGTGAGGGGCCTCCCGGTCTCCTCCTCGTCAGCGATCCGGGCGAGTGCGTCCCGGAGTGACGCGGCCGCGAGCACACCGATTGCCGTGGGGGGGACGAACGCCGCCGTCACGACCACGCAGCGATGTGGCGCAGGGGGGCGGCCGCGGCCTATTTCTTGACCGTCGAGTGGATGAAGTCCAGCTTCCACTCGCCTCCGACCTTCTTGAACGTCGCGCTCTCCAGCCAGTCGCGCGTCATGAGACCTGCGTCACCTGTCATGAATTTGCCATGGTTGAGGTAGATCACGCTCCCCGAGCTGCTGTCGACGTTGATCCTGAAATCACCAAATGAGTAGTCGGCTCTGGTTATCGGCGATCCGTTGATGATCGCGATCAGATCCTCATTGTTTATCACCTTTCCATTCTCGTAGATGATGAATTCGTCGGTTATCAACGATCTCATCCCTGCAAAGTCCTTTCGGCTGATGCAGTCAAAATACGCCACGATCACTGCTTTCAGCTTGTCGGGGCTATCAGGTCTGCTGGGCTGGCAGGCGGACGCCGCTCCGGCAAGAACCAGGGCAACGAGAGGTATTTTCATCGATGGTGTCGACATCTTGCCAGCGCCGGCAGATGGTTTCAACGCCGGGGCCAATCGACGCCCCTTGGGGCCCCGCGGCGCCCCTGTGAGCCTCACGATGACCTATCGGCGCTGATCCCGTCGCTTCCCATCACGGAACGGGCGCGCTCCGGGAACACTCACGGATAGGAAGCGCTCTCGTTCTCTGTGCGGGCTGCTCTCGTCCTCCGCGCATGCGCCTGCGGTGGCGGAGGCGACCTCGGAGGAGGCGGCGCGGGAGGCGCGGCGAGCGGGGGCCCGTCCACGAGCGCGACGGGCGCCGGCGGAGGTCTCGGCCCGCACGCCGCCGAGCCGAGCACGCCGACGCGCGGCGGGACGATGACGTTCACGAACATCGGCGCGCCCGGCCAGTGGCCCCGTCGCATCGACCGCGAGCCCGGGCGCGTAGGCAAAGCCAGCCGGATCGCAGCGCGAGGAAGTGTCGCGCAGCAACCCGAACGGGTGGGACCGCGAGCGTCGTGATGGCTCGGTCCTGGGTCGAGAGAGCGTGGTCCGGGCGGCGCCGAGCGCGCTACGGGGCCATCGGCGTGCCGTGGGCCCACGTGTCGGTCCGGGCGTTGGTCTGGCCCGGGAGGCGCGTCGCGAGACGCTATGCGGCGTCACCGGGCGCCTTGCGGCGCAGAACGGTGCTCTTCCGGTACGGCGGCCGCCGCGTGGACGTTGGGAGAGCGTGCTGGAACATCGGTCGGCTCGCCGAGCGCGGAGAGAAGCGGGCGATGTTCCCTGGCTCGGTCACCACGGCGACGAGCTTCATCCGCCCCTTGCAAGCTGGGCACTCGGCATCCAAGCCGCCGCCTTCACTCCACAGCCACAGCCTGCGGGCAGGACGAGTGCGTGCTCGGAGCCGCGGCGCTGATCGATCTCGCGCTGACGGCGCGCCGTGCGATCGGCCCGATCCCCTGACCAACTGATCACCGCGATGCCTTGACGTTCTCCCCCTGCTGTCGTAGGTTCACCTCGAATATAGTCAGCCAACTAGCTTAGTTGGCCACGGAGGACCATCGAGATGGCCATCACACGCATCGACGCGCGGCGGTTCGGGCCGTGGGCGCTCGTCACGGGCGCGTCTTCAGGGATCGGCGCCGAGCTCGCGCGCCAGCTCGCGGAGAGCGGGATCCACGTCGTCCTCGCTGCGCGCAGTCGGGACGCGCTGGCGGTAGTGGGAGGTGAGCTCTCGGAGCGTTACGGCGTTCAGCAACGCGTCGTGGCGATCGATCTGGCGACCGAGGGCGCGGGCCGCAGGCTCGCCGAGGCGTGCGCCGATCTCGACGTGGGCCTGGTGGCCTGCAACGCCGGCGTAGCCTCGCCGGGCGAGCTGCTCTTGCAGGCCGAGGACGAGCTGCTCCGCTGCGTGCGCCTCAAGGTCGCGACCAACCTCGAGCTGGTGCGCGCCTTCGGACCGCGCCTGGTGCAGCGCGGGCGCGGCGGGCTGCTGCTCGTGTCGTCGATGGGCGGGCTGCAGGGGGTTCCCTTCGTCGCCAACAACGCCGCGACCGAGGCCTACGTGCTGAGCCTCGGTGAGGGGCTGCACCACGAGCTCGCGCCTCAGGGCGTCTTCGTCACCGTGCTGATGCCGGGGCCCACCGACACGCCGGCGCTCGCGCGGATGGGCGGCGCCGCGGACATGCCGATCGCGCCGATGGCGGTGGATCGCTGCGTGGCCGAAGGCCTCGCCGCCCTGGCCGCGAACCGCGCGACGCACGTGGCAGGTCGAGCCAACCGATGGATGTCGGCGCTGCTCCCGAGGCGCGCCGCCACCGCGCTCATGGGCCGGACGGTCGGCCGCCGCTTCGCCGCCGGGGCCCTCGCCGCGGAGCGCGCGCGCGCCGTGCTCGGTGCGGGAGGCGGCAGCCCATGAAGCCCTCGACTCGACGCACCGTCGTGGTGACGGGGGCCACGGGCTTCCTCGGCCGCCACATCCTCGCGGCGCTCGCCGCTCGTCCCGAGGGGGAAGTCCGCGTGATCGCCGCGTGCCGCGATCCCTCGCGGCTGCCCCGCGCGCTCCGCGGAGAAGCGCTGCGCGGAGATCTCCGGCTGGTGCCCTGGCTCGCCGGCGGTGGCGCGCGCATGCCGCTCGTGAGCGACGCCGATCTCGGCGAGGCCTTCGCGCTCGCCGCGACCGCACCGGCGCTCGCACCCTACGAGTCGCTCAACATCGTCGGCGACGAGCAGCCCACCTTCCGCGAGGTCGTCGCCCTGATCGCGGAGGCGAGCGGCTCACCCGCGCCGATGTTCAGCGTGCCCTACTCTCTCGGCTACGCGTTCGCCGCGCTCATGGAGGCGTTGCATCCGGTGCTCCCGGGCTCCTCGCCGTTCCTCTCCCGCTCGCTGGTGCACGTGGCCGAGAGCCGCCTCTGCGCCACCGACCGCGCGCGTCGCGCCATCGGCTTCGCGGGCCACAAGAGCTGGCGCACCGCGGTGCACGAGGCCGTCGCCGAGCTCGGCCGCGCGGGGTTCCCCTGGCCGCGCCTCGCGCGAGGAGCCGAGTGATGAAGAGCTCCCGACTGTCCCCCGGCGATCGCGTCTCGCCCTGCACCCTCCGCACCCTGCGGGGCGATGCGATCGCGCTGCCCGATCCCACCGCGCTCGTGCACCTCCAGTTCCGTCGCTTCGCCGGCTGTCCGATCTGCGAGCTCCACCTCCGCGCGTTCGCCAAGCGATACGCCGAACTGCGTGCGCTCGGGGTGCGCGAGGTCGTGCTCTTCCACTCGTCGGAGGACGCGCTGCGGCCCTATCAGGGCGAGATGCCCTTCGACGTCGTGGCCGATCCCCGGCGCGTCCACTACGACGCATATGGCGTGGGGACGTCGCTGCGGATGATGGCCGACCCCCGGACCTGGCGCGCGATGCTGAGCGCCATCCGAGCTGCCGAGCAGCCGATCCCCACCCGTCCCGACGGCGGCCCGCTGGGCCTCCCCGCGGACTTCTTCCTCGGTCCCTCGGGCACGGTGCTCGACGCGAAGTACGGCGAGCATCCCGACGACCAGTGGAGCTTCGACGAGGTGCTCGAGCGCGCACGGAGATTCACTTCGGAGCGAGCTCGCGGAGCCACTCCTTGAGCCTCTCTGCCTCGCGATCGAGGTAAGACGCATCACCGAACGCGTGAGCGAGCAGCGTCGCGCCCTCGAGCGCGGCGAGCACTCGCTCCGCGTGCCCGCGCGCGCGTCGCCCCTGCCCGAGCTGACGGAACTGCTGCTCGAGCCAGACCAGCACGTCTTCGAAGATCGCCGCCGCGCTCGAGGCGAGCGGCGCGTCGTTCTTTCGGAGCTCGCTGACCAGCGTGCCCACCGGACAGCCGCGCTGCGCGAGGCCGTCGCGGTTCTCGATGATCATCCCGATGAAGCGCTCGATGCGCCTGCGAGGATCGGCGAGCTCGTCCCACTCGACGAGGCGCGCTCGGTAGCCCGCGGCGCGCGCGCTGACGACCGCCTCGCCGATCGCCTCCTTGGTCTTGAAGTAGTAGTAGACGCTGCCGAGCGGGACCCCGGTCTCGCGCGCGAGATCGGCGAGCGTGGTCCGCTCGAAGCCTTGCCGGTGCACCAGCTCGACGGCGGCGTCGCGCAGGCGCTCTCGCTTGGTATCACCTCGGGTCGCCATGCTGCTTCGGAGTCAGTCGACTGACCAACGACTTTGCGTCGCCGCACCGGGAGCGTCAAGAGTGTCGCCCGGATGAACGACGGTGACTGGCGAAGATAGCGCAGCCAACCGAAAGGTTGGGGCCGCGAGCCTCGTGATGGCTCGGTCCTGGGTCGAGAGAGCGTGGTCCGGGCGGCTCCGAGCGTGCTACGGGGCGCATCGGCGTGCCGTGGGCACACGTGTCGGTCCGGGCGTTGGTCTGGCCCGGGAGGCGCGTCGCGAGACGCTATGCGGGGTCACCGAGCGCCTTGCGGCGCAGAGCGGTGCTTTTCCAGTACGGTGGCCGCCGCGTGGACGCTGGGAGAGCGTGCTGGAACATCGGTCGGCTCGCCGAGCGCGGAGAGGAAGCGGGCGATGTTCCCTGGCTCGGTCACCACGGCGACGAGCTTCATCCGCCCCTTGCAAGCTGGGCGCTCGAGGACATCGATCGCAAATGTGCGGCGCAAGAGCTCGGCCCACGGTCGATGGCCCCCACGCTTGCGTTTCGGAGCGGCGTCATCGTCCGCCTTCGTCGGCTCTTCTGGCTTCGCAGGGCGCGGTCCGATGCGCTTGCGCCATGGACTCGTCGAGGCGAGCACGCCAGCGTACTTGACGGTGGGAAAGCGCGGCGGCGGGACGCTGGCCGCGAGGCGGCACAGGAGCGAGAGCGGATCCATGTTTACCGCGACAGCCCCGCCAGCGGAGACGCGCTTGAGCGAGAGCCGCACCATGCCGTCCTGCTGCGGCTCGACGCGCTCCTTTGCGATCGGGGGGTCGCAGCACGTAACGCATTTCCGCGGTCGCCGATGCACGTCGACATGCGCGGCGCCCGTCAGCCCCTGACCCAGGCCGAGGCCGCGAAGATCGACGAGCTGGGCCAGGAGCTCTGCGTTCGGCTCGGCAATTCGACGACGGACCTGAACGGCGCAGGTTATGGCCTCTCCGATTTCGGCAACGTGAACGACCGAGCCCTCCAGAAGTGGCTCATGGGCCTGGGCACCGCGCCGCCGGGCGTGCAGGCCACCTGGGACAAAAAGCTCCTCGCCACGACCGGGTTCATGCTGAGCATGCCGGGCGCGATCGGCATGGTGCTCCTGCTCCTGGCCGGGCGCAGGCCGACCGAGAGGGCGGACACCTACAACAACAACCAGACGTTCAAGAAGATCAACAGCGCCTCGGGCCTCTTCATCGTCGCGACAAACACCGACACGGCCAACACGCTCGCCGCCTGGGTCGTCCAGGAGATCAACAACAAAGCCTGAGCCCGCGACCCAACCCCGCCAGGCCAGCCCTCCCGAACGTGACGCGGGCTCTGTACCTACGGCGGCCGTCCGCGTCAGATCCTTCGCACGATTGGACCGGCGGCGCCGCGAATCCGCTAGACGTGCGCCGCATTCGGGCCCACGGTTCCGGCGGCCTCTCTATCTGGAGCACCACGAGCCAGGTGGAAGGCGACAGAGCGGGAGACGCCATGGGAAACTCCATCAAGGTCCAATCGTCCGAAACGCCTTGCCTCGCCGCGGGCGGGGCGCGCTCGCGAGGAGGTCGCGAGATTGATTCAACCGCCGTGCCGGACGACGTGGTCGCCCGGTGGCCGCGGAGCGAGGGCGAGCCGCTCCCGGCCGCCATCCGGTCGCGCATGGAAGCCCTCTTCGGCGAGGACTTTGCCGAGGTCCGCGTGCACGTCGGCCCGGAGGCGGCCTCGCTCGGCGCCGCCGCCTTCGCCTGCTGCGAGGACATCTTCTTCGCGCCGGGCGAGTATGCGCCGATGACGGTGCGCGGGCACCGGATCTTGGCCCACGAGCTCGCGCACGTGGTCCAGCAGCGCGCCGGCCGGGTGCGCGGCGTCCGCGGCGCCGGCCTCGTGATGGTCAACGACGAGACGCTCGAAATCGAGGCGGACCGCATGGCCCGCCTGGCGGGCCTGCCGACGGCGGCCTTCGACCGGGCGCCGCGCGCCCGACCCGCCGGCTCCACGGCGCCCCGCCGTCGCCCGTGGCCCCCGCAGGGCGCCTGCCAGCCCTTGACCCAGGCCCAGGCCGCGAAGATCGACGCGCTGGGCCAGGAGCTGTGCATTCGACTCGGCAATTCGGCGACTGACCTCAGCGGAGCGGGCTATGGCCTCGCCGATTTTGGCAACGCGGACGACAATGCCCTCCAGACGTGGCTCCTGGGCGCGGGCAACGCGCCGCCGGGCGTGGAGAAAGACTGGGACGCCAAGCTCCTCGCCACGGTCGAGTTCATGCTGAGCATGCCGGGCGCGGTGGGCAAGGTGCTCCTGCTCCTCGCCGGGCGCAGGCCGACGGAAAACGCGGACACCTACAACAACAAGAGGACATTCAAAAAGGTCAACAGCGTCTCGAACCTCGACATCATAGCGACACACACCATAGCAAGCGCCGACACGGCCATGTCGCTCGCCGAGTGGGTCGTCCAGGAGATCGACAACAAAGCCTGAGCTCACGACCCAACCCCCGCGCCCGATCACCCCTCCCGAATCTGGAGGCGGGCCCGCGGTGCGAGCGCGCCCGCCCGAGGGTGTCAGCGCGGGTGCCGCCGCTCCTGGCTCTCGGCGAGCTCCAGCACGGCCGTGGCCAGCGCCCCGGGATCCACCGGCTTGCAGAGGTGCATCTGGAACCCCGCCGCCAGCACCTTGCTCCGGTCGATCTGGCTCGCGTACGCCGTCAGCGCCGCCGCGGGCACCTGCCCGCCCTGATCCGGCGCGTAGATAAAAGAAGCCGGATCGCAGCGCGAGGAAGTATCGCAAAGGTGCGGCGCAAGAGCTCGGCCCACGGTCGATAGCCGCCACGCTTGCGTTTCGGAGCGGCGTCGTCGTCCGCCTTCGTCGGCTCTTCTGGCTTCGCAGGGCGCGGTCCGATGCGCTTGCGCCATGGACTCGCCGAGGCGAGCACGCCAGCGTACTTGGCGGTGTGAAAGCGCGGCGGCTGGACGCTGGCCGCGAGGCGGCACAGGAGCGAGGGCGGATCCATGTCCACCGCGACAGTCCCGTCAGCGAAGGCGCGCTTGCGCGAGAGCAGATGCGGGTCAGCACGCCGAACGACGCCCCGTCCTGGGCGAGCCTGCGCCGCCACGGAAACGGAAACGTCAACACCCACTGCCGGAGCGCCACCTCGGGCAGGACGTCCTCGATCAGGTTCGCCGCCGTGGCACACATGCGTCGGCCCAGACACGACGGGCAGAAACCGCGTCCTTTACAGCTGAAGGCCACCAGCCGACCCTCTTCGCAGCGCTCGCACCGGAGCCGCGCGAAGCGCATCGAGTCGCTGGTCGCAGCGCAGCGGAAGACGCACCAGCAGCTCGTCGAGGCGCTCCAGGCGCTCGCGCTGCAGGGCGGCTGAGGCGCGCCGGACGAGGGCGGCCTCTCCCGCCCCGCTGCACCGCGATCGTGACGTCCTCCGGCGAAGGCGGAACCCTGGAGCGCTCCGCGGGTCGGTCACGTCGAGCCGCGGGAGCGCCGTGCTAGGCTCCCCGCGCATGGCACAGCTCTCGCGCGCGGAGCAGGTGGCGGCGCTCGGGCGCATCATCGCGGCGCTCGACCCTCGGCCGGCGCCGCACTTCGAGGACTTCGCGGCCCTGTTTCACGGGAAGAGCCTGCGGAAGGGCGAGGCGTTCGTGCGGGCGGGCGCGGCGAGCGACTCGGTGGCGCTCGTCAACTCCGGCATCGCCAGGATGTTTTACACGCGCAGGGACGGCAAGGAGTTCAACAAGGCGTTCGTCTCCGCGCCCGACTTCATGTCGGTGCTGGAGGCGCTGATCACCGGCGAGCCCGCCCGGCTGACGATCCAGGCGCTGACCCCGATGCAGCTCTTCGTCGCGCCCTACGCGCGGCTGAGCGCGTTCTGCGAGCGCGACGTCTACTGGGAGCGGGTGAGCCGGCGGATCGTCGAGCGGGTGTACCTGAAGAAGGTGCGCCGCGAGGCCTCGCTGCTGATGGACACGGCCGCCGAGCGGTATCGCGCCTTCCTCGCAGAGCACGGCGCCGTGGCGAGCCGCGTGCCCGACTATCACATCGCCGCGTACCTCGGCATCACGCCCGAAGCCCTGAGCCGCCTGAAGCGCGCCGCGACGAGGCACATCGCTTCTTGACCCAGGTCAAGGCGCGACAGCGCCCCCGGTGGTCATGATCGCCGGCATGACGACGAAACGAACGACGCGAGGCGGCGAGCAGCGAGCGACGGAACCCACGCGCGACCTTCCGGGCCGCGACCGGCCGCGGGGCGCGGCCCGGAAGGCGGCGGCGCTGGCGGGGCTCGCCGCCCTGCTCGCCGGCGCGGCGCTGGCCGCATGCGGCGCGGCGCCGCCGAGGCTCCACCCCGTGTTTCCCGCGGGCCCGGCGGCGGAGAAGCCCAGGGGGAAGATCCTGCTCGTGCTCAGCGCGGCGCGAGAGCAGACGCTCGGCGACGGCTCGAAGCGCGCGACCGGCACCTTCCTCGGCGAGCTCTACGAGCCGTACCTGGCCCTCACCGGCGCGGGGCACGAGGTCGTGTTCGCGACCGAAGGGGGGGCCGCCCCGGCGATCGACCCGGAGAGCCTCGACGAGAAGTACTGGGAAGACGAGGCGCAGCGCGCGGAGGCTCGGGGGTTCGTGGAGCGCGCCCCGCAGCTCCGCGCCCCGCTCAGCCTGAAGCAGGCGCGCGCCGCGGCCGACGCGTTCGACGGCATCGTCGTTCCGGGCGGACAGGGCGTGATGGTCGACCTGCTCGACAACGCGGACCTGCACGCGCTGCTCGCTCACTTCGCCGTCAAGGACCAGCCCGTGGGCCTGATCTGTCACGCGCCGGCGGTGTTGACCCGCATGCGGCAACCGAACCCGCTCAGCCGCCGGACGGTGACGTCGGTCTCGTCGTTCGAGGAGCGCTACATCGAGACCTTCGTGATGGGGGCCGAGGCCCAGGTCCGGGACATCGGCGAGCAGCTCGAGGACCACGGTTACGAGCACGAGGCCGCTTTCCCCGGGAACGCCCACGCGCTGCGCGATTGCAACCTCGTGACCAGCCAGAACCCCTTCTCCACGGGCCGGTTCAGCGCGCTGTACCTCGAGGCGCTCGCCGACTACCGGCGCGGCGCTCGCTGCGCGACCGGCGGGCGACCGTGACGGGCAAGACGGCCGCGAGGTGTACACTCGCTTCACCGTGCCCGGCAACCACGACCTGAGGCGCCCCAGCGATCTCGATCCTTCCGCCACATGCACGAGGGCACCGCCACCTCGACCGCCCACGGCGGCGGCCACGCGCGTCACGCCCTGCAGGGCGCCTCCCTCTTCGGCCTCGAGGAGCACGACGGCCGCGGCGTGACCCGCCTCCATGGCTTCAGCGCCGGCCGCTTCGAGCTGCTCCCCGGCGCCGCGCAGGCCTGCGTACGCGTCTTTCCCCGGCGCATGTTCACGAGCGCCGGCGGGCGGCGGATCGACCGTGACGTCTCCGCCTACCACCTCGATGCGCGCGGCTCGTTCGCCTACGAGGTCCCGACCGCCCGCCGCACATGACGCCTCGCCCGCGCCCTGCTCACCCCCTCCGGCAACCAATCGGATCAAGCAGGCGTGACGCCGCGGGCAGCGCCGGCGAGGAGGGGGAGCCCGGCGCACCAGTCGAGCACCTCGGAGAACCGGCGAGCGACGAGGGCGCCGAAGAGCGGATCGCGCGCGAGCTTGGCCTGGGTGGTCGCCGGGCTCGAGAGGCCGCAGAGGAAGCGCGCCGCCTGGCGAGGGTGACCCAGGGCGCCCCCGTGCGCCGCGCGCAGCGCCGTGAACGCGGCGACGTCGAGCCCCGCCGGCATCGGCGGCGCGCGCGGCGGCTCCGGCAGCCTCAGTGCGCGCCGGGTGCGGCAGAAGGTGCAACGCCCGCACGCGGCGTCGAGGCGCTCGCCGAAGTACTCGGCGAGCGCGGCGGCGTGACAGCGCTCCGCGGTGAGCAGCTCGATCACCTGCCGCACGCGCGCGATCTCCGCGTCCTCGCGCCTCGCGAACCGCGCGAGGAGCTCGCCGACGAGGGCGGGCGCGTCGTCCGGCGGCGCGACGCGCACGAAGCGGTGCCGCAGGTCCGACGCCTTGAGCTCCGCGAGCCCCTGCCGCTCGAGGTACTCGAGCGCGCGCACCACCCGCTCGCGCGGCTGGTCCAGCGCCGCGGCGGCGGCGGCCGGATCGATCGCGTACAGGACTCGCCCCCTCTTCGCATGGCCGAAGAGCGCTTCGAGGAACCGCGCCGGCTCGCCCTTCACCGTCGCGACGACCTCCTCGAGCTTGCGGTGGAGCCGCACCTCGTAGCCGGCGTAGAACGGCGTGAGCTGCCGGACCGCGCCCATCAGCTCGAGGTAGGTCAGCGCGGTGCGGAGCACGAGCGGCCGGACGTCGTGGCGCGCCGACAGCGCGTGCAGGCCGAGCTCCACCCGGGGCGCGTCGAGCACGGCGCCGACCACCCCGTGGAGCGCCTCCGCGGTCGGCGTGTCGCCATAGGCGAAGTTCTCGAGGACCGGCAGATCGTCGCCGCACACGAAGACCTCGACCGCCGAGGGCGCCTGATCCCTGCCCGCGCGGCCGATCTCCTGGCTATAACTCTCGAGGCTCTTCGGGAGATTGTAATGGTCGACATAACGCACATCGGCCTTGTCGATCCCCATACCGAACGCAATGGTGGCGACCACGACGCCGCGGTCGCTCTGCATCCATTCGTCCTGCACACGCGCGCGCTCTGCCGCCTCCATCCCGGCGTGGTACGCGCGCGCCGGCAGCCCCGCCGAAGCGAGCTTCTCGGCCACGTGCTCGGCGGTCTTCTGGAGCGTGACGTAGACGATGGTGGAGCCGGGCGGCCGGGATCTCAGGCGCTCGATCAGGATCCGGTCGCGCGCGGGCGCGCTCACCGCGGTCGCGCGGATCTCGAGGTTCGGCCGGTAGAAGCCGGTGACGACCGCGTGCTCCTCGCGGATGCCGAACGTGGCGCAGACGTCGCGCACGACCCCGGGCGTCGCGGTGGCCGTCAGCGCGAGCACGCGCGGCACGCCGAGCGCCCGGGCGGTGTCCGCGAGCCTCAGGTAGTCGGGGCGGAAGTTGTGTCCCCATTCCGAGATGCAGTGGGCCTCGTCCACCGCGAACAGGGCGATCTTGAGCTCTTTCAGCAGCGCCATGAAGCGCTCGCTCACGAACCGCTCGGGGGCGACATAGAGCAGCTTCGTCTTGCCCGAACGCAGGTCCCTGTGCGCCTCCGCCGCGTCGTCGGGTGACAGCGACGAGTCGAGCCGGACCGCGGCGATGCCGCGCGCCGTGAGGAAATCGATCTGATCCTTCATCAGCGCGATCAGCGGAGAGATGACGATCGTCACCCCGTCGAGGAGCAGCGCGGGGAGCTGGTAACAGAGCGATTTGCCGCCGCCTGTCGGGAAGACCGCGAGCGCGCTGTGGCCCGAGAGCAGGGCGTCCATGACCGCGCGCTGGCCTGGGCGGAGATCGCGGAACCCGAACCGCGCCTCGAGCACGTCGAGCAGATCCGGGCGGGGGAGCGTGGGCTGGTCCAAGGGGCGCATCTTACACCTCCTTCACGCCGAGGGGGCCTGCCCCGCTTCCGTGGACACCCCCGGAGGCACCGGGGGGGCAGGGATGGGACGGAGAAAGAGGCGGGCGCTCGATCCGTAGCGTAGAAGTCGGCGGTGATAGCCGCCTCATGTCCCGATACAGGCCGCCAGCTCGTCAGGCTTTCCCATGGGAAAGGCTTCCTTCAGATTGTCCGCCGATCGAGCGAGGCATGGGCTCGCGACGACCACCCGCCGATCGCGCAGCAAGATGCGTCCGACGAGGCCTTCATCCGGGTCAGGATTGACCCGAATCACCAGGTGCGCGTGGGCGAGCAGCGCTGCTCCGAGCACGAGCGCGCCCTCGAGGCGCAGGAGCGCGCGCGGCATGCCCTTGGCCCCGCCCGCCGGGACCTCGCAGGCGGGCTGCGGCGCGGGGCGACGGGGAGGGGGAGCAAGGTCGAGCGCAGGGAGCGTCGCGGCGGTGGTCACGGTCGCTCTCCTCGTCGTGCGTACCGGCGCGGGGGCCGGCGACGTGGAGAGCATGGTCGCTGCGGGTGCTCGTGAACATTGTACAAATGCGTCCATCCGCACATCATCTTTTGATGAGCCCAGCCGAGCCCTCGTGGGACCTCTACGGTGCCTTCCTCGCCGTCATGCGCACCGGTAGCCTCTCCGCCGCCGCCCGCGCCCTCGACGTCGCGCAGCCCACCGTGCGCCGCCAGATCGAGCAGCGCGAGTCGCAGCTCGGCGTCGTGCTCTTCACCCGCGCGCCGAACGGCCTGGTGCCGACCGAGCTCGCGCTCGCCACGCTGCCCTACGCCGAGTCCATCGCCGCGAGCGCGCGCGGCCCCCCGTGCCCGCGCGTTTGCCATCCCCCACTGCGCTCGATGGGGTATTCGAGGGTGCGCAGCTTCTCCACGTCGCGACGCGCCGTGCGCTCGGTCACATCCATGCGCTCCCCGAGCTCCCTCCCGGACCAGAAGCGGCGCGTCTGGAGCAGCGTGAGCAGGCGGAGCCGTCGCGCGGACGTCTGAAGCATTTGCGGCGCCCATCTTGGTCGAGGACCGAACCTGTCCGCGACCGGCGCTAGAGGTCTCCGTAAGAGAAATGTCTTCAGAGAAGGACGGAGCCATGAAGAAGATCGTGTTCTACGAAGCGCCCCTCTCCAGCGCCACGCCGGTGGCCTGGGCCCTGGCCGAGCTCGAAGTGCCCCACGAGCGGGTACGGTTCGACCTCGCCAGCGGCCGGCAACGCAGCCCCGAGCTCCTCGCCCTCAATCCCAACGGGAAGGTGCCGACCCTGGTGGTGGACGGCGCGCCGATGTTCGAGGCCTTGGCGATCCTGCAGTGGCTCGGGGACCAATTCGGCTCGGAGCAGGGTTCGTGGCCTACGCAAGACGCCCCAGAGCGTTTGACGGCGCTGTCCTGGACGACGTGGGCCTACGTCAGCTACGGGGCCCTCTTCTCCGTCTGGAATCACGCCACGATGGACCGGCTACCCGCAGACTGTCGCAATCCGAACCTCGCCGAGTACGCGCAGCGCGAGCTGCAAACATTGCTCGGGGTCCTCGATGGGTGGCTTCGGAGGCGAGGGGACTACCTCCTCGGCGGAGCTTTTTCCCTGGCCGACCTCACCGTGGCGTCCGTCGTGACCTACGCCGAGTATTGCGGCGTCACCACCAAGGCTCACCCGTCGGTGACCGCCTGGCTCGAACGCTGCCGCGCTCGCCCAACGTTCGAGGCGTCCTGGTCCTGAAGTCACAGCGCCGAGGGGAAGGTCTCCGGGGCCTCCCCTCCGTGCCAGGCTGCGGGGCGATCGAGCGGCTCGATGGCGTGGATCTCGTCGATGTGAATCATCGCGTCGAACTGTCCGGGGAGGATCGCCTCGAAATGATGGCTGACCCGCTCCGACTCGGGACGGTAGGCGCGTAGGTAAAAGAAGCCGGATCGCAGCGCGAGGAAGTGTAGCGCGGCAGAGCGAAAGGGTGGGGCCGCGAGCGTCGAGGTGGCTCGGTCCTGGGTCGAGAGAGCGTGGTCCGGGCGGCGCCGAGCGCGCTACGGGGCGCATCGGCGTGCCGTGGGCACACGTGTCGGTCCGGGCGTTGGTCTGGCCCGGGAGGCGCGTCGCGAGACGCTATGCGGCGTCACCGGGCGCCTTGCGGCGCCGAAGGGCCAGGGGCTCGCCGTCGCCGCCTTCGCGCGCGGCGCTCCCCCGGCCACCGGCTCGCCCTGGCCGGCGCGGAGACGGATCCCGGCTACCGCGCCGCGGTCGAGCGCGCGGCGCGCGCGCTCGGCGTGGCCGATCGCGTCCATTTCTTCGGCAACGTGCGCCCCGGCGACGTGCCCGACCTGCTCGCGCGCTCCTCGCCGGTCCTCGTCCCCTCGACGCACGAGACCTTCAGCAGGCAGCGTAACCTGTCGGAATTGAAGAATTTTCAACCTGTTCGGCGGTCCAGGGGCGCCAGGGACCACCAGCCACCCCTTCATCGAGCTTCGTAAACAAGCGTCTCCACAACCTCCTCCGGAGAAGAGTTGTTTTTCACCCAGATATCTTCAATCGTCTCGGCGCCGTCGAGCTCGATTCCCTTTTCGCTCAACACCGCAGCCGCTCTCCCGCGATCAATCTCAAGGACCCTGAACGCGTCGGAGATCGGGGCCCTTGCCACCCTCTCCAGGACAATCAAATCCACCGGAAGCTGAGCTCTTTCGATGACAATGAGCCCAGCGGACGATACGGCCACAGCGACAGCCGCAATGGCGAAATTCGTCTTTCCGAAATAGTTCCTCATGCTTCTCCAGTTGATCGCCACATGGAGAAATGCAAATAGCACGAAGGTTAACCCCAGCACTTCATGCAACACCTCCGTAAAGCCGTCTGCCAGGTGAAAGAACATCAACACGCCCGAGGACCCGACAGCGACGAAGATCAGCGCGAGAAAAGGGGTTACCCAATTCCTGTTCATTTTCATATTGAACCTTGCCTTGCGATGAGCCGCGTCAGCCAAGACGCGCGAGCCGCGACATAACGAGACTCACTCGCTCGGCGCGTTTCGATTTCCAGTCTCCAACCATCTCCACATAGCAGCGTCCGCTCACGGACTCCCTGCCTACCATGCCGCGAATGTGACAGGCTCCTTCGTAGCGCGCGTGAAGCACCCCTACGATTTCTTGCCATTTCGGCTTTGCGGTCACTTCTAGCTCAAGGCCGAGCGCTGGAACCCTGACAAGCCACCTCGTGGGGAATCTGCATCCGCTCGTCGGGCTCTGCCAAAAGTCGAACGAGCTCTCGGCGAGAGGGACCAAATCGGTCACGATGTGCCGGCCACGGCCATCTACGACAGTAACCCATGAGTCGGTTCGTCCATCTTCGTCGACCACATCCCAAAGGCTCACGAACCAGCCATTGCTGAGGTTGAGATCCATCCACGTCCACCTCCCGCGCGGCGGACCCAGCGGCTGATCTTGCCACTGACGATCGAACCAGCTTACGCCTGATACAGGATGGTCCGTTCCGTCAATCCTGATACTCCCCGTCGTACCAAGAGCGGGGATCGAGTACTGAAATACATCCATCCCCAACATGTCGAACCGACCCGTCCCTCTATTGAAGAGGGGATGCCCATGAGCCTTCATGCTCAAGTCGATTCGAGCATCTTCTACATCTGCTTTGATGGTGAGGTTGTCAAGCGTGCCGCCCATGAAGGCGCTTGGCGCCCTTACCTCGAAGCGGCTCCGGGCGACCTTTGAGCGAATCATCGTGTATAGATTGGATTGGACGCGGTAGACGCCCGTGTCCTCGCAGGTCACGCTGGCCGCGCTGTCCAGGGCAACGGTGAATCCCTTGATGCCAATCGCCAACAGGTGAACGAGATAGCTGAACCTCGCTCCACGAGACTCCAGGTGCCCGACCGCAAACCATGAATTCATCGTATGAGCTGGCTTATGAGCCAGATCCATGTCGACATCGACCGCCGGCCTGGCCCCCTCCGGCGCACCTGCAAATGGAAGTGTATTGCTGATTTCATTTGTCTTCATGGCACCTCCCAAGAACAGAGACAGACGACCTCGCTCACAAAAACACCGAGATGGCGGCCGCGATCATCCCGGCGGCTCGGTACCAGCAGCGCTGTTCATGGAGATCCTCCGCAGATGATGTGCGGCTGCTGAACGCTGCCCGCGCACACGCGGCCATTAAGTGTATTATACACATAATCCCGAGCATGGCGCGTGTCAAGAGAAATGTGTATGATGCACCCGATGCGCGCCTCTGCTCGTTGCATGACGACCTGCGCGCGCGCGGCGCCAGCCCGACAAAGCTGCACGGGTTTGCTGTGAGGACGAGCCCGAGGCGGCGCGGCGGCGAGGGCTGGGCAACGGGGCGCCCGAGGGCTCGTCCCACGCGTCCCGTGAAGCGCTCGATCCTGGCGAAGGCTCTACGATTCCCTAGCCCCCGGCGACCGGAGCCGGAGGCTCGCGCTCCAGTGACAGCGGAAATTGCGCGGGCTCCAGCCTGCTCCCACTTGACACGGCAGCCAGGGCGATGGCGATCGCGATGCAGGTACGCGGATCACTTGCCCCTTCACCGGCTGGAGAAGATGTTCGAGCGCTGGGGCCTTCACCTCTCGCGCTCGACGAAGCCAAGCTCGCCGACCGGATCATCGAAGTTGCCGACAAAGTTTCGAGGAAATCAGCGGAAGGAAGGAGAAACCGCGAGGGCGCGAGGGGCGCAAGGGGAAGACGAGAGACGATCTTGCCTCTGGTCCCTTGCGCCCCCTGCGCCCCTTGCGGCTTCTCGCTTCCCGCATTCCTTGCCCCTGGAGCCCATCCAGTGGGCGGATATGACACTGACACACATCCTTTTTCAGGAGGGAGGCAAATTGAAACACAAGCAAAGCAACGAGTTCTCGACCTGAAACAGGCTCCCCGGCAGAGGCTTGACAACGGCGGGGAATACCGTATTTCATCTCCTTGAGAACTTCGATCTTGCTTGGTGGCATCATCGCACACGCGCCCTCCCTGATGCGGGTGAAACAATCTGGCGAAAAATGATCCACCGAAAGGAGAGCACCTTGAGCTTACGCACTGCCGTTCCCACACTGTGTGTCGCCCTGACGGCCGTCCTCGCGGGCTGCGTCGTGGGCGCCGATACGGGCGCCGACGAGGGCGCCGCGACGGACAGCGATCACGTCGGCGACCAGCAGCAATCGCCGCTCGCGGCGCCTGGCTGCACGGTTCGTCTCACGCCGACGAGCCTCGTCGCCAGCGTCGCGCAAGCCGAGAACCCGGCGACGAACGTCGCCGATGGCAGCCTGGCCACCCGCTGGTCGGGCCGCGGCAAGGGCGCCCACGTGACGGCAGACCTGGGCGCGACGCAGCGCATCTGCGGCATCTCTCTGGGCTGGTACAACGGCGGGGTCGATGGGCGCATCTACGACTACGCGCTCTCGACGTCCACGGACGGCCAAAATTTCTCGCCGCTCTTCGCCGGGAAGAGCCTGCCCAACACCTCGCTCCAGCCGGTCGAGCTCCAGGCCGTCGACGCGCGGTACGTCCGCCTCACGGTCAACGGGAACACCGTGAACGACTACGCCAGCGTGACGGAGCTCCAGATCACCGCCAGCGCGGCCCCCGCCGGCGCCTTCGTCCATCCGGGAATCCTGGTCAGCAAGGAGCAGCTCGATTTCGTCAAGGCGAAGATCGGCAGCGGTCAGCAGCCCTGGAGCAAGGAGTACCAGCTCGCCAGGGGCTCGAGGCACGCAAAGCGGGCCTACGCCGCGAGCCCGGTGCCGGTCGTGAAGTGCTCCACGCCTGGCTCGAAGCAAAAAGCCCTCGATCTGGGCTACGAGCAAGCGGGCTGCAGCGAGATCGTCAACGACGCGAACGCCGCCTATACGCAGGCGCTGCTCTGGTACTACAGCGGCGACGCACAGTATGCCGAGAACGCGAGGCGCATCCTCAACGCCTGGGCGCGCACGATGACCGCCATCCTGTTCGATCAGCCCCGCTTCCCGGACAACAACGGTCAGGTCTACGCCAACGGCCACTTCGCCGCTGGCTGGGCAGGCACCAACTTCCTGCGGGCCGCGGAGATCTTGCGTTACACGTACAGCGGCTGGACGGCCGAGGACACGGCGCTGCAGGAGAACCACTTCAGGACCGTCTACTGGGACCTGGTGAAAGACGGCTGGACGGGCGGCGCGAACCGGACCTCCGTGATGAACGAGACGGCGCTCGGCATCGCGATCTTCACGAACGATCGCGAGAAGTACGAGTACGTCGTGAGCCAGGTAGAGCACTCGACCAAGGCCATGATCTACATGCCGAGCGACGGCCGCCAGCCGCTCTATCCCATCTATCAGGGCCGGCCGCGCTACACCGACGACGCGAAGGGCGCGCTCGCGGGGATCTGGAGCAAGCCGACGCGCTACATCGCCGGCCTGGAGCAGGAGACCTGCCGCGACCTCGGGCACATGCAGATGGGCGTGAGCTCGCTGGCGAACATGGCGGAGACCCTCCGCATCCAGGGCGATGCTCGCAGCGCCTACAGCGACGACCCGGTGCATCACGAGAACCGCCTGCGGGCGGCGCTCGAGCTGAACGCCGATTACGTGCTGCAATACCTCGACAACACGGGCAATCGGGTCGGCGTGGAGGTGACGCCCACGGGCTGGATGCCGGCGCGGAACTGGCCATGCAGCAGCTTCGCCAAGACCGCCGGCGGCGGCTCGGCGGTCATGGGCTGGGAGATCGGGTACAACGAATTCCGCAACCGGCGCGGGATCAGCATGCCGAAGACCCAGGAGCTCATCACGCGCATCAGGGCGATGGGCAGCGCTTCCACCCGGGTCGGCAACCACATCGGCTGGGAGACGCTGACGCACGCGGGCGCGCCCTAGCCGCCCCGCAACCCCGGTCTCCTCGTGATGGCTCGGCCCTGGGTCGAAAGAGCGTGGCCCGGGCGGCGCCGAGCGCGCTACGGGGCGCATCGGCGTGCGGTGGGCACACGTGTCCGTCCGGGCGTTGGTCTGGCCCGGGAGGCGCGTCACGAGACGCCATGCGGGGTCACCGAGCGCCTTGCGGCGCAGAACGGTGCTTTTCCAGTACGGTGGCCCCGGGCTGGGGCGCGAAACCGGCGAGCACGAGGCCCGGCGGCGCGCGCGGTGGCCGGGGCGCCCGGCGCGCCGGGCGCCCGCGCGCCGCCCCCGTGCCTCGGGCGGGCGCCGGCGGCGGTCGGCCTGCAGGCCCGCGGCGCGCGCGGTATGCTCGCCGGATGTCGGTCGCCGTCATCGGGGCCCGCGCCAAGCTCGCGGATCTGCTGGCCATTCCGGAGGAGCAGCGCTTTCACGAGATCGTCGACGGCGAGCTCGTTCGCAAGGCCATGCCCAGCGGCCCGCACGGAAGGGTGCAGCGCGTCCTCGGCGGCCGCATCGGCGAGCCGTACGACCGGCGGCCGGGCGGGCGGCTCCCGGGCGGGTGGTGGATCGTGACCGAGACCGAGGTGTTGCTCGAGGAGGCGCAGGTCTATCGCTCCGACGTGCTCGGATGGCGGCGCGAGCGGCTGCCCGAGCTGCCGGAGACGACCCCGATCACGGTGCGGCCTGACTGGGTGTGCGAGGTGCTATCGCCCACCACCGCGCGGAGCGATCGGGTGAAGAAGATGCGCGTCTATCAGCGATGTGGTGTGTCGCACTATTGGATCGTCGATCCCGAGGACCAGACGCTGATGGTCTACCGGTGGACGCCCGAAGGCTATCTGCTCATCCTCACCGCCGAGCGTGGCGAGCGGGTCAGGGCAGGGCCGTTCGTGGAGGTCGAGCTGGACATGGACGCGCTCTTCGGTGACGAGGCCGCGTAGCGCCGCGCCAGTGTCCAGCACCTCGGGTCAAAAATCCTGCCCGGGCGCTGCCTCGCGAGCGGGGAGAGATTTCAACGCTCGGGTAGCCCTTCGGGATTACCCCATCAGGGCCCCCACAGATCCGGACGTGCGAGACGACCGCATCCGGCTCTTCGGAGCATGGATTCGCTACGCGGGTGAGCACGGCCTCGCGACCCGGGCAGGCCGCCGAGCCGCCCAGACTCGCAACGGGACGCCCATCGGCCCCGTGCCCCTCAACGCTCACAGTCACGAGGCTCAAGCACTCAAGAGGATGTGACCGAATCGACGGACAACCATCTTGACACCCACCGCTCGCCGTGGGACGAGAGGAGGCGCACGCTGCGGGTTCCTCTCGCTCGTCGCGGCGCGCGCCCTGCCGCTCGCCGCGGGTGTGATGGGCTGTCTCGGCGGATGGGCGCGGAGGTGCAAGGTCCGATGCTGAAATGGCTGCTCGTCGGGCTCGCGGTGTTCCTGGTCTACCGGTTCGCGATGAAGCGGCCGCGTTACGATCGGCTGTTCTCGCCGGACCACCTGATCGAGCTCTCGCGCGGGCTCGGCCGCGCCAAGAGCACCGCGCTCGGGCGCGTCGCGGGGGGCCCGCCCGCGGACCCGTTCGCCGAGGGCAATGCGTTCATCACGTCCGCCGACATCGCCGTGGTGTATACCGTTGCCCAGGCCGGCGAGGACGGACACGAGCACCACGTCTCGCTCTCGTTCCGCGGCGGCGCGCTCGCTCGTGCTGCCGCGGGATTCCTTGCCGCGGCGATCTGTCGTTTGCTCGGCCTCGGGGAGACGCAGCGCGTGCTCGCGGTCTCGAACAGCGGCGTCTACCACCTGATCTTCCAGGTGCTCGCCGCGGACGAGGCACGATTCGCAGCGCGAGCCGTCCCGAAGCTCGACGACGCCGCTGCGCGGAGGCTCGCCGGCGTGGCGATGGAGGATCGGGGCCCGCTGCTCGCGCGCCTCGGCAAGCTCGACGTCAAGGTCCCGAAATGACGTTCTTGCTGCTCGACCTCCCCGCCGCGCGCTGACCAGCCTGGGCGCGGGTGTAGCGACCCTCGCCGCCGGGGCGCCGCGCCAAGACGCTCGCGGTCCCGGGCTGAAGGGGAACGAGAATCCTCTACCCGCAGTCGACGAACACGACGTCGTAGGCGATGGCCGCCGAGATTCCCGAGACGCTCACGGAGTAGGTCTGGCCGGCCTGTGGGTCCCAACCGTTCGGCACGATGCGGATGGCGTTCGTGGAGCCGTAGCCCCCCTGGAGCGGCTCCACGTCGACGGCCAGAGGGGCTCCGCCGCTCGTGATCGTGACCTCCGCGTCCTCGAGCTCGACGTCCTCGCTCTGAATCGACCAGCCGGTGGCGCTGAGTGAGCTCCAGCGATCGCCATACGCCTGCATCGGGAACACCCCGGGCGGAGGCCACGCCGTCCACTCCTTCCCGGCGCGCCCCGTCCCTCCGATGTTCTGCATGCAGGAGGCGCCGTTCTTCCCGGTAGAGCCGAGGCCGATCGGACCGAGATCGTTCGAAAGGATGATGCGCCGGTGGCCGAGGGTCGACTCGTTCCCGGGGTCGATCAAATAGCCCAGGACGCTCGCGACGCCGGGGCCACTCGAGATGTTGCTTGTTCGCGCGCCGTCCGCGCCTGTCTTCGAGTAGCACTTCCAGCTCTCCGGCGGCTCGTGCGAGAGCGAATCGTTCGCGTCCATCATGAGCGCGCAGGCCTGGGCCTGAGCGTCGCGGGTGGGCTCGGTCACGACCGGGGGCAAGTCCGCTAGCCAGCGGTACAGGTTGAACAGCCGGAGCGCATTCGCTCGGCCGTCGGCAGAGATGTCTCCCGGGTCGCACTCGGGATCCAACGAGCCGCTCCACGTGCCTTCGCTCATGTCGGCGGTGTCGGCGTTGAAGCGCGCGCAGGTGCCTTCCGGCGAGCGATCGCCCATCTCGGGCTCCGCCCCTCCCGAACCCCCCGATGCCGTGCTCGCCGATCCGCCGCCCCCTGCTCCTGTGCTGACGGCTGACGAACCTCCCGTAGAAACGCCGCCAGCTCCTCCGGCGCTCGAGGCGCCCGAGCCTGAACCCGCACCGCCGCTGCTCGCGGCCGCTCCCCCCGTCCCTCCTGATCCGCCGGCTGGCGGCGAGCCGCCCGACGAACCTGGCGCGCCAGGATCGGCATCTTCGCTGCTGCAGGCCGCGGCGACCGCGACGAGGAGCGCCGTCGATGCGGCGAGTCGAAGGCGAGGGAAAGCGGTCTTCATGGTGGAGAAAGGACATCCAATCGCCTCGGAGACGTCAAGCCCGAACCGGCGCGGGGGACCTGGTGGTGGCGATGCGGCGCAGCAGCAGGATGTCCACGCTCACCTCATGGCGTGTTGGCGTCTCGTGAAGGCAACCCCCGCTCACGCGGTAGTTTTTGTGATCTGTGTATTTTGCACAAATTTTCTTGACGCTCCGGAGGGGGCGACTATATGCATAGTACACATATTCGAAGCGCAGTCGAACAAGACTGTGGCTCCTTGCCAAGCGCCCGGCCCCTCCGTTCGTGAAGGATCCGGCTGCCCGGAGGTCTCATGCCTGCTTCAAGACGTTCGCGTCCCGTCGCCCGAGTCTCGCCGTCCGCCCTCACCCTCGCCCTCGCCCTGCCAGCCGCCGCCTCGCTCACCGGCTGC
Source organism: Sorangium sp. So ce1036 (assembly GCF_051369805.1). Classification (NCBI taxonomy): domain Bacteria; kingdom Pseudomonadati; phylum Myxococcota; order Polyangiales; family Polyangiaceae; genus Sorangium; species Sorangium sp. So ce1036. The sequence continues at coordinate 6,037,876 of NZ_JBBMOX010000001.1, read as the reverse complement.
TCCGGGGGCGACGAGCCCACGGAGCCCCAGGCTACCGGGAGCAGCCCGACGTTCCACAAAGACGTCGAGCCCATCCTGCAGAGGAGCTGCATGGGCTGCCACTCCGCCGGCAATATCGCGCCCTTCAGCTTGACCTCGTACGAGAACGCCAAGGCTGTCGCGGCGCTCATGGTCCAGTCGGTCAAGGCGGGCACGATGCCGCCCTTCGCCGTGCGTGACACGGACGAGTGCTCGACCCGTCACGCGTGGAAGGGCGACATCCGCCTCTCCGACGAGGAGATCAGCACGCTGGAGGCCTGGCGCGAGGCCGGCACCCCCAGGGGGGATCCGAAGGACGCGCCCGCCTCGTTCGTGCCGGAGAGCCTCGACCTGCCGGGCATGACCCTCGAGGTTCACCCGAGCGAGCCCTACGTCACCTCCGGTGAGCAGGACGAGTTCCGCTGCTTCGTCATCGATCCCGGGCTCACCGAGGACCAGTACCTGAATGGTCTACAGATGGTGCCCGGCAACCACAAGGTCGTTCACCATGGGATCCTCGCTATCGATCCGGAGCGGAGGTTCGCGAGCCTGGCCGGCCCCGACGGGAGCTTTTCGTGTGGCGCCGGCGAGGTCCCGAATGGCGTGGAGATTGATGAGCTCCAGATGCTCACGGCCTGGGCTCCCGGCGCCGACCCGGTCGATCTGCCCGAGGGCGTGGGTCAGCTGATCCCGAAGGGGTCGCTCCTCATGATGCAGATCCACTACCACCCCGCCGGCACGACGGCCGATCCGGACCTGACGCGCATCCAGCTCAGGCTCACCAAAGAGAAGCCGAAGTACGGCTTCCTGTACCACCTGATCGGCAACTTCGATGATCCGGTCGGCGAGCTTGGCTTCGGGCTGCTACCGGGTCCGGGCGACAAGAGCGGCGTCGAGTTCCTGATCCCCGCGGACAGCAAGAACCACGTGGAGACGCAGCAGCTCACGATCCCGCCCCCGGACTCGCCCGCATCGCAACGGATGCCGTTCCCGCCGGGCACGCGCGTCTATGGCGAATTTCTGCACATGCACTACCTGGGCGTCGACGAGAAGGTGACGGTCACGCGGGCGAGCGGCTCACCCGATCAACCCAAGGAGGAGTGCCTGGCGCACGCGCCGAAGTGGGAGTTCGGCTGGCAGCGCTCGTACTCGTACGACGCGCCCATCGAGACGCTCCCGACGCTCGAGCCGGGTGATGTGCTCCAGATCCGGTGCACGTACAATAACTCGACGGAGAACCCGTACGTGGTCAAGGCGCTCAAGGAGGCGAAGATGATCTCGACGATCGACGTGGCCTACGGCGAGGGGAGCACGTTCGACGAGATGTGCGTCGCCGGGCTCTCGCTCGTGTACCCGATGCCCTGACGGGAGCGGCGGCGGGAGGAGTACAAGGCATCAGGGGTACGTGGCGTCCGCAACGTCGTCCCTGCTGGTCTTCGCGCCCACCGACCGTGGCCGTGCGACCGGACACCGGCGCGCGCGAGCAGCTCCATCACGATGTACGGCGAGCCGCCGTCGAGCTCCCTCACGTCGAGGCCGCGGGTGACGTGCTCGCTGGTTGCCGCCATGGCCGACCGCGCCTCGCGCAGGAAGCGCGCGCCCGCGTCCGGGAACACCTGCTGCGCCGTCGGCGACAGGAGCGTCACGGCCACGCGCTGGCCGAGCGCGATGTGGAGCGCGGAGACGACGATGCCCATCCCGCCGGCGCCGAGCACGCCCTCGACACGATACTTCCCGGCGATGACGTCACCTTGCTTCGGGACGCCTTCCGGGATCGCAGGCAGTGGTGCAGACATGACAGGACCGCTGGAGCTCACACTCCCTCCGGGGCGCGTTCGGGACGGTCTCCCCCGGCGCCCGCGCCGGCCGGCCGGCCGCGCGAAGCGCCGCATACCGATGATCGAGGTCAAGCACGCCTCCAGCACGGAGCGAGTCGAGCAGGTCCGGGCGCTCTTCCTGGAGTACCAGGCGTCGCTCGATGTGGACCTCTTCTTCCAGCGGTTCGCCGGCGAGCTCGCCGGCCTGCCGGGCCGGCCGCCTCACGCTTGCTCGGGCACACCCCCCGGGACGCGCGCGGGCAACGGGAGCGTGACGCCCTCGGCCAGGTTGCCCTTGCCGGGGACGTGGTTGATCTCGATCCGGATGCCGTCCGGATCCTCGAACACGATCGCGTAGTAGCCGGCCGCCCACGCGCCCTCCTGCGGCGCCTGCACGAGCTTGCCGCCGAGCGCGGCGAGCGTGCTCTCGAAGAACGCGTGGAATGCGTCGATGTCCTCGCGGCTGCGGGCGCGGAAGCACAGGTGGTGCAGGCCGGGCCTGTACTGGTGAAATCGGTCGCCGGCGTACTCCGGGTTCACCGGGCGAATCAACACGCCGGTCTTGCCGCCGATGTAATACAGCATGGGCCGCTCACCCTCGCCGCCAGGATCGTCGTACTGGCACTGCATCTCGAAATGCTCGCACAGCGCGCGATAGAACGCGCGGCTGCGTGGGAAGTCCGTGACCGAGAGCTGGATGTGGGCAATTCCGGCGAGGTTCATGGCGATCACGGTAGCCCAGATCCGGCCGGTGGAGGGGCCCCTCGCCGTCAGGCGCCGGCGCTGGATCCGGAGCCGGCCGGCGGCTCGATCCGCATGCGCCGGGCCGCGATCGCGGCGCCGCGGCGGGCTACCCGCACGACCCGGTCTCGATGGCTTGCTGCACTCGCGCCACAGCTGCCACCACCGCCGGTTGCCACTGGCCTCCGCTGGCGCGCCCTTTCGCGCGAGAGCGGCGCGCTCCGGTTCGGCCGACTCCGCACAGGACGGGGCCCGGCGCCGGCCCGCGCCGCCCCGCGGGAGGCGCGAGGTCGAGGCGTGGTATGCTGGGCGGCATGTCGGCTCCCATCCGCAAGCCCGGCGAGCCCATCGAGGCGCCGATCCCGCAAGAGGCGCCCCGGGCCCCCACCGAGGCCGCGTGGGCCGCGATGACGCCCGCGCAGCGCGAGCAGGCGATCGCGGCGCTCGTCGGCTCCGTGTCCCAGGAGGAGATCGACGAGCGCGAGGCCATGGCCGAGGGGGACCCGCACCTCGACGCCAAGATGGAGGCCAGGGACACGCTCCGCGCCTGGTTCGGCCGGCGCGGGCGGCGCATCTACGTGGGGGCCGAGATCAAGGTCTACTCCCCGGGCGAGAAGGGCTTCACGCCCGACGTGATCGCGGTGGCCGACGTCGATCCCGGGCCGCGCCAGTGCTGGATGGTCAGCGCCGAGGGCAAGGGCGTCGACCTGGCGCTCGAGGTGCACCATGCCGGCGACTGGCGAAAGGACTTCGTCCGCAACGTCGCGAAATATGCGGCCCTCGGGATCCGCGAGTACTTCGTCTACGATATCCCGCGCGGGCACATCAAGGGCCACCGGCTGCCGTCCACCGGCGTGCGCCGTTACGAGAGCATCCCTTCGCGCGCGGGGCGTTACCGGTCGGAGGTCCTCGATCTGGAGCTCACGGTCGAGTCCGGTCGGCTGCGCTTCTACGCAGGCACGGCCGAGCTGGTCACCTCGGGCGAGCTGGTGGGCAAGCTGGAGAGGATGGTCGAAGCCGCCGAGGCCCGTATCGAGCAGGAGCAGGCGCGAGCGCAGGAGGCCGTGGGGCGGCTGTCCGCGGCGATCCTGATGATCCTGGGCGTGCGCGGCGTGCCGATCGGCGAGGAGGCCAGAGGCCGGATCCTCGGAGAGACGGACCTCGACATCCTGGATCAGTGGCTCCAGCGGGCGGCGACCGCGGCGGCCGCGGAGGAGCTCTTCCGGGGACAGGACGGCCCCTGAGCGGGGCATGCGGCCCCGCGGCGACCCCGATGGATCGTCACCCCTCGGCGATACTCCGCCGGGAGTAGACGCGCACCATCCCGTCCGCGCACGCCGCGGCCGCGTGCCGCCCGTCCGGGCTCGCGGCCACGCACTCGATGGCGCCGGCGTACCCGCCGAAGACGCGCAGCGACTTGCCCGAGTCGACGGTCCAGACCCGCACGGTGCCGTCGGACGAGCCCGAGACCATCAGGTCGCCGCGCGGGCCGAAGGCCACGGACACGACGCGCTTCGTGTGCCCCGTGAGCGTCTGCTTCAGCTCCCAGCGCCGCGTGTCCCAGAGCCGGATCGCGCCGTCGTCGCAGGCCGCCGCGAGCGCGCTCCTCTCCGGCGAGAACGAGAGGCTGCGCACGGCGCCGCCGTCGGGCCGCAGGACCCGCATCGGACGCAGCGCCGCGTCCCAGAGGCGCACCGTCGCGTCGCGCGCGCCCGAGGCGAGGACCGCGCTGCTCGCGACGAACGCCACGCTCCGGGCGCGGTCGGAGTGCTCCTTGCCGACGTGCAGGCACTCCCCCGAGGTCACGCTCCACAGGGTGACGAGCCGGTCATCGCCGCACGCGGCGAGCGTGTGTCCTTTCCGGTGCATGTCGACGCATCGCACGGCCGCGTGGCCCCGCAGGGTCTTCTCGACGGTCCCGCGCGCGGCGTCGAGCAGGCGGATGTCGCCGTCGCCGCAGCCCACGGCGATCCGCCCCGCACCCGCGGTGACGCAGAGCGCGCGCGAGAGGAGGCGACACCACCAGCGCGGGCGCCGCGTCGCGAGATCCAGGCACAGCACCGAGCCCCTGCTGAAGGCGACGATGAGCGCCGTGCCGCGCTCGTCGAAGGCGATGGCCCGGGACATCTCGCCGGGCACGGACAGCGACAGCGTGTTCTCGGCAGGGTCGTGGACGATCCGGGGCTCCGGCCTGTCCGCGGCGCGCGCGGGGCGCTCCTTCCTGGGCGCGGGCCTCCGGGTGGGGCGTTGCAGCAGCCTGCGGAGCGCGTCCTCGAGATCGGGCCCGGGCACGCCGTCCTCCGCCTTGGCTTCGGCCGCGGCGGTCGCCCTGTGCGCCGGGGCCTGCTCGGGGGGCATGGGCAAGGTGTCGGCGAGGACCTCGACCTCCCGCGCGCGCGGCGGCGCCGTCGGCCGCCGCTCCCCCTCGTGCGCGCCCTGTGCGGCCACGCAGAGCGCCTCCGCCATGTCCATGGCCGCGCCGAACCTCGCCTCCATGTCGATGGCGAGCGCCCGCGCCATCCACGCGTCCAGCGCGGCAGGCAGCTCGGGTCGGAGGGCGGTCGGGCGCTGGAACGCGCCCCGCTGCACGGCGAGCGCCAGCGCCAGCAGCGTGATGCCCGTGAACGGCGGCGTCCCCGTGAGCGCCTCGTACGCGACGACCCCGAGCGCCCACAGATCCGTGCGGTGATCGACCCGCTTGATGTCGCCGAGCTGCTCCGGGCTCATGTAAAGCGGCGTGCCCAGCGTCTCCCCGGTCGACGTCATCTGGATGGCCGCGCCGACCTGCTTCGCGATCCCGAAATCGAGCACCTTGGTGAAGGGCTCCCCCTCGACGTCGATCACGAACAGGTTGTCCGGCTTGATGTCGCGGTGCACGATGCCGAGCCGGTGCGCCGCCCCGAGCGCCCTGGCCGTCTGCCCGATCAGCCGCACCACGTCGTCGACGGGCATCGGCCCGGACCGCTGCATGCGCTGCCGCAGCGTCTCGCCCTCGAGGAGCTCCATCACGATGAACGGTTGCCCCTCGGCCGTGATCCCGTGGTCGAGCACCTGCGTCACGTGCGGGCTCTTGAGCCGCGCGGCCGCCTGCGCTTCCTGCCGGAAGCGCGCCTGTGACCTCGCGTCGCCCGCCTGGCTCGGCGAGATGAGCTTCACCGCGACCTGCGTGCCCAGCGCGAGGTGATCCGCGGCCCAGACGCATCCCATCGCGCCCTGGCCCAGCGGCCGCACCAGCCTGATCGTCGGGGTCACATGCTGTCCGGCCTGCATATTCGTCGTCGGAGCAGCATCCTAACGCGCCCCCGCGCCCGGCGCGCCGTTCGTTTTGGAAGCCGCGCGCACGCAGGCGGAACGTCCGCGGTGGTCGCCTCCCTCGAGATCCTCCTCTCACCGGCGGCTCGGGCGAGTGGGTCCCGGGGTGACGCGGCCGCGAGCACGCCGATTGCCGTGGGAGGGCGAACGCCGCCGCGCGCGGCCCGCGCGCCGCGCACCGCCGCGCGAGCTGCCCCACGGGGCGAGGAACACGATGTCCAGCCTGAGCACGGAGAGCACACCCCGCGAGCGCCTTTCGCGCGCGATCAGCGTCCTCGGCCGGATCCGGATGTACTGGCGCGGGACGGCCGCGATGATCGTGGTCGGGCTGTCGATCGCCCTCGCCGCGGCGCTCACCACCAAGCGGGCGTGGCGGAGCGAGTCCAGCATCGTCTACCGCGAGACGATCCAGACCAGCCGGGACCCCCAGAGCAGCTCCGCGCGCGCCGCGCGCCTCGGCGCGAAGCTCAAGGACACGCTGCACGCGCGCGGGACGCTCGCCGGCGTCATCGAGGCGTTCGGGCTCTATCCGGAGAAGACCGCGCGCTCGATGGTCGAGGCCGTCGAGGAGATGAAGGATCACGTGAGCTTTCGCGCGCAAAGCAGCGATACGTACGTCATCTCCTTCACCCACGACGATCCGCACGTGGCGCAGCAGGTCGCCGCGCGTCTCACGGAGATCCTCATCGAGGAGTACCGCCGCGACAGCCTCGGGACGGCGACCATGACCCGGGATTTTTTGCGGCGGGAGCTCGCCGAGGCGAGCGCCAGGGTCGACGCGGCGAGCCGCGCGCTGGCGACGTTCCTCGCGAAGAACCCGCAGTTCCAGTGGGGGCTCAACGACTCGCCGTACGCGCCCGCGCCGCAGCCGCTGGGCCCGCCCGGCACCCCGGCGCCGTCGCCGGCGCGGGTTCCGCCGGCGCGGCCGGCCCGTCCGGTCGATCCGCAGCTCGCGTCGCTCGAGCGGCAGCTCGCCCGGGTCGAGGCGCTGCTCGCGTCCGGGCGCCTGCCGGCCCCGGCGCCGGGGCAGCCGTTGCCGCAAAGCGCGGTCGACGCGCAGCGGGCGCGCGACGCGGCCGCGGGGGCGGTCAGGGCGGCCGAGGCGGCGCTCGTGGAGAAGCTCGCGACCGTGACGCCGATCCACCCGGATGCCGTCGCCGCGAAGCGCCGCGTCGAGGCGGCGAAGAGCCAGCTCGCCGCCGCCGAGGCCGCGCTCCGGCTCGTGCGCGCCGGCATCACCCAGGTGCCGCGGGACGGGGAGGCGGCCGCGCTCACGCCGGAGCGGCGCGCGTCGCTGGAGGCGGAGCGGAGCGCGCTGCTCCGGCGGATCGCGGGCCTGCGCGGGCGGACCGGCGGCGCGCGCAGGGCGGCGGCGGGCGGCGAGGCCCGGCGCCCGCGCACGCCGGCGGAGGGCGCGGCGCCCGCGGGGAGCGCGCCGCAGGAGCCGGGGGAGGGCGGGGAGGAGCGCGTCATCGAGCTCGAGACCGAGTGGCACCGGCTCCGCCTCGATCTCGAGCGGGCGCGCGAGTACCTGAAGGCGGTGCAGGCGAACGAGCGGGCCGCGGACCTGTCGGCGGACGCCGCGGTGAACAAGAGCGAGATGGAGCTCGACGTCCTGGATCGCGCCTACCTGCCGAGCCGCCCCGACCGGGGGCGGGGGCGCGTCTTCTTCGCGGGGGCGGCGGTGACGTTCTTCTTTGCGCTCGGCGTCGCGGGGGCGCGGGTGCTGCTCAACGACACGCTCTATGACGGCGGCGACATCCATGCGCTCGGCGGCCCCGCGCTGCTGGCTGCGATGCCGGAGCTCCCGGCGCAGCCGCCGCTCCGCGAGCGCACCATCGTGCCGGCCTACGGTGTCGGGCCGCCCGGGGCGACCCCGGCGACCGGGGTTGGACCGACCGGGGTTGGGCCGACCGGGGTTGGGGCTGGACCGACCGGGGTTGGGGCTGGACCGACCGGGGTTGAGGCTGGACCGACCGGGGTTGAGGCTGGACCGTCCCAGGTTGGGGGTGAACCGACCGGGGTTGAGGCTGGACCGACCGGGGTTGAGGCTGGACCGTCCCAGGTTGGGGGTGAACCGACCGGGGTTGGGGTCGGGCCGACCGGGGTTGGGGTCGGGCCGACCGGGGTTGGGGTCGGACCGTCCCAGGTTGGGGTCGGGCCGCCCCCGGACGGCCTCGATGCCGACGGCTTCGACGTCCTCCCCGAGCCGCCCTGGAGCGCGGTCGAGGCGTCGCTCGCCTGCGTCGGCGTGCGCTCCGTCGTGGACACCGGTCGCCCCGCGTACGACGAGCCCGAGGTGGAGCTCCTCGGCGCCGACATCGACCCCGACGGATTCGGCGTCTTCGAGCTGCTCCGGGGCGCGCCCGCGCCCGCGCTCGCCGCGCTCCGCGTCCTCCGGCATCGGCTCGATCAGCGGCGCGGGGGCGACTCGCTCGCGGTCGCGGTGGTGAGCCCCGGCCCGGCCGAGGGCAAGACCACGCTCGCGGTCCGCCTCGCGATGACCCTCGCCGAGGCCGAGCGCGCCCGCGTCCTGCTCGTCGAGGGCAACCTCATGCGCCCCCGCGTCGCCGCCACCCTCGGCCTCCGGCTGCCCGCGCACGCGAGCTTCTCCGAGCAGCTCCGGCGCCGGATGGCGGGCGAGGCCCGCCCGCTCGGCGTCGTCGCCGTCGGCGCGTCCCTGTCGGTGCTCGCGGAGCCGTCGCTCGAGGCGAGCTACCCCGCGGCGCTCCACTCGATCCACTTCGAGGCCGCGCTGCGCGCGCTCCGCCGCTACTACGATTACGTGGTGATCGACGGCCCGCCCGTCCTCGGCTCGGGCGACGCCAACGTCATCGAGGACGCCTCCGACGGCGTCCTCCTGGTCGCGCGCGCCTCGCTGACCCGCGCGTCCTCGCTCACGCGGGCCACCGAGCAGCTCGGCGAGCGCAGGATCCTCGGCGTGGTCCTCAACGACGTCACGCCGAGGCCGGTCGCGAGGAAGCGGATCCCGGCGGAGGAGGCGCCGGCCGCGTGAGGGCCCGCGGCGCTCGGCGTCCGCGGCTCCGGTCGAGAGCCTCGCGCGAGGCCCGACGCGCGCGGAGAGCGAGGCAGCGGCGTGCCGGTACGGGCGCAGGGGATGGGCCGGCGATCAGACCGTCTGCGACGACCAGAGGAGGACGTTCCCACTCTCATCCTCGGTGCAGCCTGCCCCGCCTGGCGGTTGCTCGTCCATCGGGTGCCCCGTGATGCACTCGCAGCTCGCGATGCCTCCTTCACAGCGCGAGCTGGCCGGGAGTGGAAGGCACTCGAATATCCCGCCGCCGTCTCTCAAGGACAGCTGGTGACAGACCTCGATATGCTCCTTGCAGGACCTGTCCCCGCACGCGAAGGTCCCGTCGCTGCAGTGCGCTGCCTCCGTGACGTGGGTGCCCGCGAGGTGGGCGGCGCAGGAGCTCGGGTACACGGTGCCGTCGCAGCCGCAGTACCGGACCCCGTCCTCGCACGAGGCCGAGACGCAGACGCCGGTCGCGCTCGCGGGCTGCTCGCAGAGCTCCTCCTCGTACTCGCACCAGGACCCTGCGGGACACGCGTCGCTCGGCGAGCACGTCACGGTTCCCCCCGAGCTGCTGCTCGGACCCGAGCTCGAGTGGCCAGGGTCGAAGGGATTGCCATCGACGTCGATCTCGCAACCGACGAGAAACGGGATGATAAAGGATGCCATGAGCTGGTAACGCATGCGGCAAGGCCAAGCAATGCGTGTGCCGGGGATGCCCTCGCGAGAGCTCTCGCGATTTCTCGACGAGCAGGCCGCTCGCACGATGGACATGGCGCGTGCGCCTCGCGTTGTGCCAGACCGAGGTGTGCCGGCCGGGTCGAGGTGTGCCGGCCGGGGCGAGATCCACGAAGCCGGCCACGAGGCCGGGCTCGGACAGCCCCCCGTCGCGTGAGGCTCGGCCGCGGTACGTTCTCTGGCCCCGCGGCGTCCTCGCGCAGATCAGAACGTGATCTCGATCGCGCTCGCCGACCTGCTCGCCGGGCCGTGATGGACGACCTCGATGTTGTTCCCGTCGGGATCGAGCACGAACGCAGCGTAGTAGCCGGGATGATACGGGCGCTCGCCGGGGGCGCCGTTGTCCTTGCCGCCCGCCGCGATCGCGGCCGCGTGGAAGCGCTCGACCGCCGCGCGGTCGTTCGCCTGGAAGGCGAGGTGCGTCCGCCCGGTGAGCACGCCCGCCGAGGCCGGCGAGCCCACGCTCGATACGAAGAGCTCGTCGGCCCAGAAGTAATCGTCCGCCTCGCCGCCCATCGGGATCCCGATGACCTCGAAGACCGCCCGATAAAACTTCTTGCTCGCGGCGAGGTCCGCCACGACGAGCTGAACATGATCGATGAGACGCCCGCGGTAGATCTTGCTCGTTTCCATGCCCTCTGGTTAGCCCACGTCCCTCGCGTCGACCAGCGGGCTCGTTCGGGCTGGACCGGCGGAGCCGGGCGCTCAGCCGAGCTTGAAGTTGATCGACTTCGGCCGCGTCAGGTGGAGGAACCCGAGCGTCGAGAGCGTCGCGCCCTTGCCGGTGTTCTTCACGCCCGTCCACGGGAGCGCCGGATCCAGCGTGTCGCACTGGTTCATGTACACGGTGCCGACCTCGAGCTCGGCCGCGAGCCGCGCCGCGCGCTCCCGGTCGCGCGTCCAGACCGACGCCGTGAGCCCGAGATCGCTGTCGTTCATGAGCGCGAGCGCCTCCTCATCCGACGACACAGGCACGATCGGCAGCACCGGCCCGAACGACTCGATGCGCATCACGTCGAGATCGGGCGCCACGTCGACGAGCAACGTCGGCTCGAAGAACCGCCCGCGGCCGTCCACCTGGACCGCGCGGCCGCCGCACAGGGCGCGCGCCCCGCGCGAGAGCGCCTGCTTCACCTGCGCCTCCAGGAACGCCGGCGCGTTCGGCTGCGCCATCGGCCCCATCGTGGTGCGCTCCTTGGTCGGATCGCCGAGGACATACTGCTTCATCAGCGCCAGCGCGGCGTCCACGAACTTCGGATACAGATCGCGATGAACATACGCGCGCTCGACCGCGCAGCAGCTCTGTCCCGCGTTGTAACAGGCGCCATCGACGATCCCGTCCACTGCTTTCTCGAGATCCGCGTCGGGCGCCACGTACGCGCCGTCCTTGCCGCCGAGCTCCAGGCCCGCATCGACGCTGACGTTCTTCGCCGTGGCCGCATAGATCCTTTGTCCGCCGTAGACGGAACCGGTGAACGCGACGAAGCCCACGCGCGGATCCGAGGCGATGCGCTCGGACGTGGGGTGATCGCAGTGGAAGGCCTGGACGAGGCCGGGCGGCGCGCCGGCCTCGGCGAACGCCCGGGCGAAGTGCTCGCCGCAGAGCGGCGAGCGGGGGGAGTGCTTGAGCAGCACGACATTGCCCGAGAGCACCGCGGGGATGACCACGTTGACGGCGGTGAGGAGCGGATAGTTCCAGGCGGGGAGGTCGAAGACCACACCGTGGGGGACGCGCACGATCCGCCGCTCCTGGCCCGGGAGCGCCGGGAGGACCACGTCGGCGAGCGCGCCCTCCGCGATCGCGATCATGTGCCGTGCCCGCTTCGCCATGCCCGCGATCTCGTTGCGAGATTGGCGCAGCGGCTTGCCCATCATGCGGGTGATGTCGGCGGCGATGTCGGCGGCGCTCGCCTCCATGCGCTCGACGGCGCGCAGGCACAGGGCGGCGCGCTCGGCGATCGACGTGCGCGCGGCGCCCCGCGCGGCGGCGGTCGCGGCGTCGAGGAGGCGGTCGACCTCGGCGGCGTCGGCCAGGGGCCGCCGGACGGCCTCGTCGAGGGTATACGGGTTGTCGACTATCAGGTCGGGCATGGCCGCGGAGATTAACCCAGTTCCCTGACGGGCCAAGCGTCGTCTAGACTCGGGGCGAATGCGAGCCGTCGCGGCAGGGCTCTCGGACGTCGGCAGGGAGCGGATCCACAACGAGGACCGCTACATCCTTTTGCCCGAGTTCAACGTCTTCGTCGTCGCGGACGGGATGGGCGGGCACGAGGCCGGCGAGGTCGCGAGCCGGATCGCGGCGAGCGCCATCGCGGGCTACTTCCGCGAGGCGAACGGCAAGCGCCGCAAGGCGCCGACCGGCGACCGGCTGCGCGCCGCCGTGACGCACGCGAACGCGCGGATCTTCGCCTACGCCGACGACTCGCGGTTCTACCGGGGGATGGGGACCACGGTCGTCGCCGCGGCGTTCTCGCCGCGGGAGCGGAAGCTCTACGTCGCGCACGCGGGCGACAGCCGCTGCTACCTCCTGCGCCGGGGCGGGTTCGCGCAGCTCACCCGCGACCACTCGCTCATCGCGGAGGCGCTCCTCGAGCGGCCCGACCTCACCGAGCGCGACCTCGCGTACCTGCCCCGCAACGTGATCACGCGCGCGCTCGGGATCGGCCCGAGCGTCGACGTCGACCTGCGCGCCGAGCGCGTGGAGGCCGGCGACGTGTTCCTCCTGTGCTCCGACGGCCTGCACGGGCTCGTCGACGATCGCGAGATCGCGCGCATCATCGAGGACAACGCCGTGCTCGCCGAGGCGTGCGGCAAGCTCATCGACTGCGCCAACGAGAACGGCGGCCGCGACAACATCACCGCCGTCCTCATCCGCATCGAGGAGACGGCGGCGGCGTCATGGAGCCAGCGCCAGGGCGCCCGGGGGCGCAGCGCGCGATAACCAGCGAGGTCATGTCATGCGAACGAGGTGGATCGGGGTTGGGCTCGTCGTCAGCGGGCTCGTGGTCTGGGGCTGCGGCGGCGGGGCCGCGCTCGGAGAGGCGTGCGACGAGGAGGGGGCCGAGGGCGAGTGCGAGGACGGGGCGGTCTGCGGCAAGCCCGACGACTCCTCGGCGCTCGAGTGCCTGAAGACGTGCATCGAGCAGACGGACTGCCCCGCGGACCAGGAGTGCAACGGCATCTCCGGCTCGGACATCAAGGCCTGCAGACCGAAGTGACGCATCGCGCGCCGCGCCTCCCGCGCGGCGAGGCGCCTCCCGCGCGGCGAGGCGCCTCCGCGGCGCCCCGCGCTCAGAGCACGCCGGCCATGGCCCGGTCGAGCAGGCCATCCATCGTCTCGAACAGGACCCGATTGCCGTCCTGCGTATAACGCGCAAGCTTCTCCTCGCAGGCGGGGATGGCCTCCACGAACCGCGCGATCACCGCCGGATCGTCCAGCGACGCGGCGGCGCGGCCGAACCCCTCGCGCTCGAGGTAGCGGGCGTTCAGCACCTGCTCGAACTGGCGGCCCAGGGGGACGGCGAGCATCGGCTTCCGCAGGTAGACCGCCTCGCCCATGAGCGTGAACCCCCCGCCGGCGATCACGGCGCGGCAGGAGGCGAGATCGTCGATGAAGCCCCCCTCGCTGAAGGGGCGGTAGCGCAGGTTCCCCTCGACCTGCTCCTCGGTGATGCTCCGGCGCATCCCGTAGATGCGGCACTCGAGCCCGGTCCGGGCGAGCGCCTCCGAGAGCGCCTCGTTCCCCTCGGCGGTCTGGTAGACGAGCAGGTGCCCGCCGGGGCGGCGGTTCGCGGCGACGATCTCGGGGCGGAGGATCGGCGGCACCAGCGTCGTGTCCTGCTTGCGGACCTCCGGGCGGAAGAACGTGGCGATGACGTAGTGATTGCAGAACGGCAGCTTGCTCTTCACGAACGCGCGCGTGATCTGGAAGTCCGCCTCGTGTCCCGCGACGATGGCCGCGTCGTGGGTGCACCGGTTGATGATCTGCATGTTGTCGACCGAGAGGATCGGCAGCCGGTGGAGCTTGGCGTAGAGGTAGGTCCACGACTCGAAATCGCTGATGGTGAGCTCGGGGCGAAAGTCCTTGATGAGCTCGAAATACGCGGCGATGTTCCGCGGCATGCCCGCCGCGCCCGAGAGCACGTTCGACCAGAGCGTCTTGCCGCGCCGGACCCGGTTCTCCTCGTAGATCATGTGGAGCCCGTGGATGCGGTTCACCCCCTCGAAGCGCTTCGAGAGAAAATCGGTCGCCCGGCCCGACGCCATGATCTCGAGCTCGTGTCCCTGCGCGAGCAGGTGTTCGATCACGACGCGCGAGCGCATGGCGTGCCCCATCCCTTCACCGACGACGCCATAGAGGATCTTCATGACGCGCGAGTGTAGCGGCCCGAGCGCGGGCGCCGGGAGGAAACGGCCGAAGGCCGCGCCGGGGCGGCGGTCGTGACGCCGCGCCGACGGATCTGGAGCGAGCTCCTGCCGCTCGAGGTGGTCCGGGCGCCCCGGACGCTCACACTCCTGCGGAGGCACGCGCTGGAGCTCGCGATCGCGGTGCGGCCCGACACGGCCGCGGGCCTCCCGGATCTCGCGGCGGCGTGCGCGGGCGAGGGGGTGCCGCTCGCGGTGTGGCCGATGATCGCGGACGAGGACGGGCGCTGGGCGAGCGCGGGCAACGCGGCGGCCTTCGGCGCGTTCGTGGCGAGGCTGCTCGACGCGCTCGACGGCCGCGGCCTCGCCGCGGCCGAGGTCGTGTTCGATCTGGAGCCGCCGATCGCGCGGGTGCGCCGGGCGCTCGCGGGGCCGCGCGGCGCGCTCGGGCTGCTCGGGGGCGAGGCGCCGGGGCGGCCGCGGTGGGAGGACGCGGAGCGCGCCTTCTCCGGGGCGGTCGCCGCGCTGCACGCGCGCGGGGTCGCGACCTCGGCCGCGATCGTGCCGCTCGTGCTGCTCGACGGGCCCGGGCGCGGCTGGGAGCGGATCCTCGGGACGCCCGTGTCGGCGCCGCCGTGGGGGCGCGTCAGCGCGATGCTGTACACGTCGCTGATCGCGGGCTACTCGCGGGGCCGGCTCGGCCGAAAGGACGCGGTCGCGCTGCTCGCGTGGGCGTGCCGCGCCGCCGCGCGGCGCTTCGGTCCGAGGGCGGGCGCCTCGCTCGGGGCGGTCGGGCAGGGCGCGCTCGGCGACGAGCCGGTGTACGGGTCGCCCGCCGAGCTCCGCGAGGACGTGGCCGTGGCGGCGGCGGCCGGCGTCTCGGATCTCGCGCTGTTCGACCTCGGCGGGGTGCTCGCGCGGCCCCCGGTCGAGGCGTGGCTGGAGGCGTTCGTGGCGCCGCCCGTCGCGCTGGAGGCGCCGCGGCCGACGCTGCGCGCGCGCGGCGTGATCGCGGCGGGCGCGCTGCTCGGGTGGGGCGCGGGGGGCGCCTCGCGTCGCTTCCTTCGCCATGGTTTCGGGTGGCGCGCGGCGCCGGAGGTCCGCTAGCGTGGGCGGGTGAGCCCGAACGCACCGCCGGCGCGCCCCCGGCTGGCCGAGCACGTGCTCGCGCGGCGGCACCTGATCGGCGAGGAGGAGATCATCGTCCTCCACGACATCCGCACCGGGCAGCTGCTCCAGCTCGGGGGGCGGGAGTGGGGCCTGCTCGCCGTGGCCGACGGGACGCGCGACGTCGAGGGCATCGTGCTCGCCGCCGCCCGCGAGGGCGCGCACGCGCGCGTGCGCGCCGCCGAGGACTTCTTCGCGGAGCTCCACGCCGCGGGGCTGCTCGCGGCGGAGGACGCCGTCGAGACCGCGGCGCCGCCCGGGGCCGGCGAGGCCGCGATGGACGAGCGCGCGCGCCGTGATCGCCCCATCGAGGTGCTGCCCGACTTCAGCCTGCACTGCGACGGCCGCGGGAGCTGCTGCCGGCTCTACGCCTCGGTGATCTTCGATCCCGAGGAGGCCGCGCGGGCGCGGGCGCTCAGGCCCGACGTGCTGAGCGGCGGCGCCCGGCACGAGCGGGCCTTCACCCCCGAGCGCGGCGCGTGGCCGTGCGCGGCCTCCGCGGTGGCGCTGCGGGACGGCCGGTGCGCCTACCTCGAGGGCGGGGGGCGCTGCTCGCTCCACGCGATCGGCGGGCCCGAGGCCAAGCCGCTCGGATGCCGCATCTTCCCGGTCAGCTTCCTCGACGACGGCGAGTCGGTGCGCGTCTCGGTCGCCGTGGAGTGCGCCTGCGTGCTGACCAGCGTGGGCCGGCCCGCCGGGGCGCCGCTCCTCGATCCGCGCCTGCGGGTGCTGGGCGATCTGGACGAGCGCGTGCACGTCGCCGAGCTCCCCGAGCGCGTCGAGGTCGCGCCCGGGGTGACCGCCGCCCGCGCCGAGCTCGTCGCGTGGTCGCGGCGCCTCGCGGCGGCGCCGCCGCCGGCCGACCTCGCCGCGGGCCTCTTCTCGCTCGCCGCCGCCGTCGAGGCCCGGGGGCTCGCGGCCGACACCCTCGCGCGCTACGAGCGCCCCGGGCCGCTGGATCCGGCGGCGCTCGCGCCCTGGCTCGCGGCGCTCCACGCGCGCGCGGCGCGGCGGGAGCGCGAGGACGCCGCCTGGAGGAGCGAGCGGGATCTCGCCCGGATGGCAGCGCGGTGGATCGCGGCCGCCGCCGCGGCGCTCGGCGACCCCGAGCTGCTCGGGGCGCTGCTCTCGGCGCCCGTGGAGCGGCCCGAGCGCGAGCGCCTCTACCTCCGCGCGGCGCTGCACGGCCACCGCCTGCTCGGCGCGCTGCCGCTCTCGCTGGCGCTGCGCGACCGCGCGGTGCGGCTCGTCGTTTCGCGGGCGCTCCCCGCGATCTTCGCCGCCGTGGGCGCGAGCGACCCGGCCTGCGCCGAGCCGCTCGCGCTCGTCGAGGCGATGCTGCGCGCCCACGGCCTCGACGCCTATGTCGTCGAGGCCGTGGGGGCATGACGCGCGCGGCCCGGAGAGACATCCGCGCCGATCTTGTCGATAATGCCCGCGCGATGGACCAGCCCCCGCTCGACAACCGGACGGACTTCGCCGTGCATCCGCAGCTCCTGCTCGATCGCGACGGCGAGAAGCTGGTCGCCATCGTCAAGGCGAGCTTCGAGCTCACGGAGGACGGCGCGCTCGAGCTCGCGCCGCCCGAGCGCACGCGCGGGGTCCGCCTCGCCGATCTGCCGTGGCAGGAGGACAGGCCCGAGAGCATCGCCTATCCGGCGGACGTGTGCCTGTTCAAGCCGGCCACCGACGTGATCTTTGTGGCGACGGCCCACGCGCCGGACGGCCAGGCCGTGCCCTCGTTCGACGTGCGCGTCGAGGTCGGCCCGCTCCGGAAATCGCTGGTCGTGTTCGGCAAGCGGCTCTGGGTGGACAAGGGCGCAGGCCTCACCGCGCCGCTGCCGATCGCGCAGATCGACATGCGTTACGACCACGCCTGGGGGGGCCGCGACGACGAGGACCCTGCGGCGGTGCTCGAGGAGCCGCGCAACCCCGTCGGCACGGGGATCACGCGTGAGCCGGCCTCGCTCACCCACCAGCCGGCGCCGAACATCGAGGATCCTGCGTACCCGATCAGGACCGCGAGGACCTCGCCGCCGCCCGCGGGGATCGGGCCCATCGGCCGGCACTGGGAGCCGCGCCGCAGGCATGCGGGGACGTACGATCAGACCTGGCAGGAGCTCCGCGCGCCGCTCTTGCCCGAGGACTTCGACGATCGCCACAACCTCGCCGCCTCGCCTGGCCTGATCGCGGATCCGCCGCTCGCGGGCGGCGAGCCGGTGCGGGTGCTCAACCTCACGCGCGACGGGGCGCTCGCGTTCGAGCTGCCGAAGGTGAAGGTGGAGATCGAGTTCCAGGTGAAGGGCCGTGAGCCGGCCGCCTTCGCGCCTCACCTCGACACGGTGCTCGTCGACCTCTACGCGGTGGGCCCCGAGAAGCCGGTGGCGGTCGAGCTGGTCTGGCGCGCGCACGTCAAGGCGCCCCGGAGGATGAAGGACGCGCGCATCGTCGTGCGCGAGGCGGTGCAGGCGTGAGGCCCCTCGCCGTCCTCGTCGCCGCGGGCGCGGTCACGCCCATCGGGCTGCGCTCGATCGACAGCGCCTTCTCGCACCGCGCCGCGGCCGCGGCGATGCGCGAGGCGCCGCTCGTGGACGCCGAGGGCGAGCCGATCACGATGTGCTTCCTGCCGACGCTCGATCCGCGGCTCACGGGCGCGCCGCGCGCCGCGCAGCTCGCGGCCCGGGCGCTCGACGAGGTGCTCGGGAAGCTCGGCGCCGCGGCGCAGGGGATGCGGGTGCAGGTGGCGCTGTGCCTGGACGAGCACCTCGGGCAGAGATCGCCGGACGGCGACGTCCCGGCGCAGCGGCTCGCCGACGAGCTCGGCGCCCGCGTCCGGGCCCGCGGGCCGGACGTCGCGGTGAAGGTCGTGACGCGCGGCGCCGCGGGGCCGGGGTTCCTGCTGCCGGAGCTCTGCGAGGCGCTCGGCCGCGGCGCGATCGACGCGGCGCTGCTCGGCGGCGTGCACACCGACTACGACCCTGCGCGGATCGCCGCGCTCGACGCCGCGGGCCGGCTCTTCCGGCCGGACAGCCTCGACGCCCTCATCCCCGGCGAGGGCGCGGCCTTCGTGGCGCTCATGCGCCCCGACGTCGCGCGCCGCTGTCTCCTCGCGGAGCTCGGGGAGATCGTCGGCGTCGCGACGGCGCACGAGCGGGCCCGCCCGGACAACGACGAGCCCGCGTTCCAGGCCGCGGGGCTCACGGCCGCGCTCCGCGCCGCGCTCGGCCCGCTGTCCGAGCGGGGGCTGCGCGCGGGCTGGGTGCTCACGGATCTCACGTTCGAGAGCTTCCGCCACTTCGAGCTCCAGGCCGCCTCCGCGCGCACGCAGCGCTTCTTCTGCGAGCCGCAGCAGGTGGAGAGCCCCGCCCAGCGCATGGGCCACCTCGGCGCCGCGGCCATGCCGCTGCACCTCGCGATCGCGTCGGAGGCGTTCACGCGCGGCTTCGCGCCGCACTCCATCGCGGTCTCCGTCGCCGGGAGCGACGGCGGGGAGAGGGCGGCGCTGGTCGTCACGGCGCCGGGGTGAGCCGGCGCGAGCGACCTACGCCGGGAGGCGGGAGAGGGTACCTGTCGAGTCGGGCGCCAGGGGGCGTCGCGGCGCAACGCCCCCATGCCCGCGCGGTGCTGTTCTATAACATTTCCTTGGCGCTGGATCACGGCCTGTGAGCTCCAGTCCCGATGCGCGCTGCGGCTGCGCGCGTCGAGCTCGGAGGTCTCGAATGGGGTCGATGGCACGAAGGTGCGTCGCGGTCACCGCGGCGTGCGTGATATCGTTCGAGTATGGCACGCACCGCCCCTGTACCGAACATCCCTGCAATCCCAGGCATGAACCCTGGCGTATTCGTGATGGGAGGCGGCGTCGTTGCGGGAGGGAGCGGGGCGCGAAGCGGACAGAGCGGGGCCGGCCAGCAGCGCGCCGGCGGCCAGAACGGCGGGGCGAACGCGGACGGCGGCGGCAAGGGCGCGGGCGCGTGCGGTCCGGGCAGCGGCGGCGGGTGCATGAACCCTGTGCACGGCGGAAATGGCGGGACGCACGCGGGCGATCCCATCGATCCCGTGAGCGGTCGTGTGTACACGGTGCGCGAGACCGATCTCCCCCTCCTCGGGCCGCTGGTCTACTCGTTACAACGCGCATACACATCGTCCGCTCACGAGCGCGACCTCGGCCTCGGCTACGGCTGGTCTCATTCTCTGGCGTGGTCTCTGGTGCGCCATCGCGGGTCGCTCGTGATTCATGCCCCGTTTGGCGAGCCTGTCCGAGAGCGGCTCGCGCGGGACCAGGAGATGTTGACCGTGCGCGGTCTCGGCACGTTCCGTCTCCGGCCAGACGTCATCATCCTTGCAGACGAGGAGGGGCTCCTCTACCGATTCGAAGCCACCACACGGCAGGAGGTGAGGACCTACCGGCTCACCGAGGTGTTCGACCGGGCCCGCAATGTCATCCGGCTCGACTACGATCCTCGCGGCGCGCTCGCGCGGATCGTCGACAGCGCAGGCCGCAACGTCACCGTGCGCCGCGGCGCGGGGGGGCGCATCTCCCGGTTCGAGCTCCTGACGGCGCGCGGGCGCACGCTCTCGTTCCGCTCCTACGAATACAACGATCGAGGTGATCTCATCGCGATCGTCGATGCCGGAGGGAGGCGCGTCGGGTACGCCTACGACGAGGCTCACCGGCTCACGGAGCAGCGCTTCCCTTCGGGCCGGCGCATCCACTACCGGTATGACGGCCGCGGCCGGTGTGTGGAATCGTGGGTGGACTACGGCGGCGCGCCGGATCCCGCGCTCGCCGGCGCCGTCCCGCCGGTGCTGGCCGATGGCACCGCCGCCCGGGGGATGCTCCACGTGCGCCTCGAGTACGGCGAGGGCATGACCACCGTCATCGATTCGCGCCAGACGCGTCGCTTCGATCTCAACGCGTTCGGCACCATCGAGCGCGCCTCGGGCGTCTGGGTCGAGACGGTGCGCTATGACGAACAGGGGCGCATGACCGCATACGCGGACCCGAACGGCAACGTCACGCGCTACGATCGCGACGACGAGGGACGCGTCACCGCGATTGTCGACCCGACCGGCGCGGTCAACGAGTTTCGGTACGACGCGTCCGGATACCTCGTCGAGGCGATCGACTCACTCGGCCATGCGATCTCCTACGCGCGCGACGAGGCAGGGAACGTGCTCGAGACGACCGACGCGATCTCCCTGCTCCTCAGGTGCACCTACGACGCGCGCGGTCTGCGCGTCTCCGCCGAGATGCCGAACGGCGCGGTGACGCGCTTCGAGCACGACGGGGAGGGCAACCTCGTGCGCCTCATCGAGCCGAACGGCCGTGCGAGGTCGATCGAGGTCGATCGAGGTCGACGACGTCGGCCGGATCGTTGGCTTTGTCGACGAGGAGGGGCACCGGACGACGTACTATTACGACCCGATGGGCGTGCTCCAGGCGATCGCGCTCCCGAACGGCGGGGTGACGTACGTCTCGTACGACGCGGATGGCCATATCGCCGCGTACCAGACGGCGGACGGCGCGACGTGGCGAATGCATTGGGCTGGCCACCATATGGTTCATCGCGTCGACAAACCGAACGGTGAGTCCATTCATTACCGCTATGACCGCGAGGGGAACCTCGTCGAGGTGGTGAACGAGCGCGGCGAGGTCCACACGTTGAAGCGCGATCTCGCGGGCCGGGTGATCGCGGAGACGTTCTTCGATGGGCGGACGTACGACTACAAACTCGATGCCGCCGGGCGGCTCGCCGCGCACAGGAACGGCGCCGGCGAGCGGACCGAGATCGCACGCGACACCGCGGGGCGCGTGATCGAGCGGACGTACGACGACGGCAGCAAGGAGTCGTTCGAGTACGATCCGGAGGGCCGCCTCGTCGCGTCGTCGGCCGGTGATGTGCTCACCACGTACGCGTACAACGCGCGCGGCGTGCTCGTGAAGGAGACGTCGAGCGTGGCGGGGGCGGCGCTCTCGGTCGAGTGCGCCGTCAATGCGATCGGCCAGACCATCGAGCGGCGGTCGAGGGCGGGAAGTGTCGTGCGGTTCGACCGCGACCTCATGGGCCGGACGGTCCGGATCCATCTGCCTGATGGCGGCGTCATCGAGCGCACCCTCGACGGCCTCGGCCGCGAGGTGCTGCGGAGCCTGCCGGAGGGCGGGGCCATCCTGTGTCGCTATGATGGCATGGGCGCCATGATCGAGCGCCGCGTCGTCGGCGGGCGCGCGAGCCGCCGCGGGACACCCGACTGGGTCGGGCGGCTCCCCGAAGGCACCACATTCGCAGAGGGGTTCGTCGTGTCGCGCGGCGGAGAGCTGATCGAGCGCGTCACGAGCGACGGGGAGCGAGAGGCGTACGCCTATGACACGGTCGGCCGCATCGTCCAGCGCTCGACGCGGACGGGGGTCGAGCGGTTCTCCTACGACGGCGCCGGCCATACGCACGAGGTGGACGGCCCGGCCCGCGCCTACGGCGCAGGCGGGGTCCCGCTGCGACGCGGGGAGGAGACGTACCAGTACGACGCGGAGGCGCGGCGTGTCCGCAAGACCGACCAGGCCGGCAGAGAGACGCGCTACGAATGGAACGGTCGCGGCCTCCTCGCTGGCGTCCGCCTGTCAGACGGCACGCGCGTCGAGTACGTCTACGACACGGAGGGGCGCCGTGTGCTTCGGCGGCGGAGTCACCCGACGGGGGCTGTGACCGAGACGCGCTTCGCCTGGTGCCAAGGGCTCATGTTCCACGAGACCACGCTCGAGATCTCCGGCGGAGAGCGGCGCCTCGTCAGCGAGCGTCTGTATGTGCACGACGATGTCGGCGCTCCGCTTGCGCACCGTGACACGGTTTATCACGACGGCCAGGCCGTCCATCAGCCGTGGGTCCACTACGTCGCGGGGCCCGCTGATCTGCCGGCGCTGCTCATCGCCGGCGACGGTGCGATCCTCTCGCGCGTGCGCAGCTCGGCCTGGGGTGTGGTCAGCTTCGAGGGCGCGGCCACGACGCCGCTGCGCTTCCTCGGGCAATATTTCGACGAGGACACCGGGCTCTCGTATAACCGCTACCGTTACTACGACCCTGCGCTCGGCCTGTTCATCAACGCCGATCCGTCGGGGCTCAGCGGCGGTACGAGCGCGTTCGAGTATGCGCGGAGCCAGCCGTATCGATACGTCGACCCGCTCGGCCTGCAGCCCGTGACGACCACCGTGACGTCGAGCGACGGCACCATCACGCAGACCGGGTATAGCACGCGCCACCCGAACCATACATCGCCGCAGGGGATTCATCCGGTCGTCTGGCAGGCGCTGCCGCAGCGGGGCGCGTTCTACAACGAGCCCGGGCCGGATGGGCGCGGGGGCATAGGGCAATCCTACCCGGCCGGCCGCCCGCCGCATACGTGCGGTGAGCCCCATGCCCTCACCAACTACATTCGAGCGTGGGAGCAGCAGCACAACGGCGGCCAGCCGCTCAACCCCAACAACCCGCGCGATCGCGAGAAGATCCAGAGATGCCTGGGCTCGATCGGCTCGATCGCCTCGCAGCACGACGACGGCACGCCTCGCGCGCCCTGCCCGAACTGCTCGCAGCTCATCGCCAACCTCCAGGCGCGCTGGGGCGCGCCCGCCACGTCAGCCGTGCAGCCCGGCTACACGAACCCGCAAGGCACGGGGCCCTTGACCAACTACTCCCCCCCGCTGGAAAACTACCTCGGGCCGCGCAGGCGATACCGATGAGGCTACGCTGACCCATGGTCAGGCAGACACGAGATCTGAGCGCGCTCAGCGCGCTGGCACAGGAGCAGCTCGAGCGGCTGGGGCTGCGCCGCCTCGCGGAGTGGACCGCGTCGCCGGACGAGCTCTCGCGAGAGCTCTCCGCCATGGGCTGGCCATGCTCGGAGGCGGTGCGCTCTGCGGAGAAGGCAGTGGGCGGCCTCGGCCATCCGCCGAACGGCGTCTTCGGCATCCATGCGTCGCTGCGCTACCTGCGCGGCGAGGTGCGGTGGGACCGCGACGATTTGCAAGAGTATGGCCTGTGCGCCGATCCGCGCGACCCATCGCGGAAGGTCCTGCCCGTCTGGATGATCGAGGACCCTCGGGTCTGGCTCGCACTGGATGGCTGCGTGCTCTACGGGAGTCACATCGACGGCCCCGAGTATTTTACGCTCGCCTTCGAGGATGTGTGCCATTACTGGGAGACGCTGGCGCTCCTCGACTGTCATGTCGTGGCGTTCAATCGCCCCCACATCGTGCCTCGCCCGCGCCTCGAGTCGTCGTGCTTCGTCGGCGAAGCGATCGCGCGCGAGCTCGCCCTCACCCCCTTTGCGCCTGGCACGCGTGGGCGGACGCGCGCGTGGGCAGGGCCTTCCGCGCACGTGGTGGAGCTCGACATTCCGGGCTTCAAGCAGGGCACCGACGTGGTCTCCGACAGCGCCGACGGCATCGTGCTCGCGGCCGTGCAGGCGCTCGACGCGGGCGGCGCAGCGCGCATCACGAGCCCTGAGGCGCTCGAAGCGGACCTCTTGAGTGAGCTACCGGTCCCCACGAGGCAGGAGCGCCCATTGGCGGCGAGCCACATGTACACCTGGGGAAAGTTCTTGTCATATGAGGATGACCGTTACCGGCGGCGCCATCGCGCGTCTTGATATACAGTCGCCCAAGTCCGTCCGCCTCTGCGTGGGAATCCGGTAGACAAGGGCAGGCGCGCGGCGAGACCGCCGCGCGCCCGGCACCCCCGCGCCCCGCTCCCCACCGCGCGCCGGGCACCCGGCGTGGAGCCCCGCGCGCCCGCCCCTCGCCGCGCCTCCGGCGTCGCCGGCCCGCGCCGGGGCTTGGCGCCGCGCCGCGATCGCCTACCATGCCGTCATGCCCCCCACCTTCGCCACCTTCTCGCTCGAGGGCGAGGCGCTCCCCCCGGACGTCTCCGTGGCTCGGTTCGACGCCGTCGAGGGCATCTCCCTGCCGTACACGGTCGAGGTCCGGTTCTCGACGATGGACCCCTCGTTCCGGGTCGAGGACTGCCTGCGCAGCCGCCTCTGCCTGCGCGTCCTCGACAACGCCGGCGCGCAGCGCCTCTTCGACGGCGTCGTCGACCGCGCGTCCTTCGCGGGCCTCACGGGCGAGATCCGCCACTTCGAGGTCCGGCTCCGGCCCGCGCTCGCCGCGCTCGCGTACCGCGAGGGGTGCCGCATCTTCCAGGAGAAGACCGTCGTCCAGGTGGCGCAGACCGTCTTCGAGGAGGCGGGCTTCGGCGACAAGGTCGAGTGGCGCAACACGAAGGAGTACGAGCCGCGCGAGTTCATCGTGCAGTACCGCGAGTCGCACCTCGACTTCGTCTCACGCCTGCTCGAGGACAACGGGCTCTTCTATTACTTCCGGCACGACGCGTCCGGACACACGATGATCATCACGGACGACTCCGCCGCATTCGAGGTGGAGGAGGGGGCGCCGGTGCTCTTCCGCATGGCGCAAGGGGGCATCCCCGGCAGCGTGCCGCTCGGCAAATTCTCGCGGACGCGCGCGCTGCGCGCGAGCAGCGTCCACCTCCGCGACTACGACTTCGAGAACCCCGTCGTGAAGCCCGAGTCCGCCCTGCCGCGCGAGGAGGCCTGGGCGCTGCCCTACTTCGAGTACCCCGGCGGCTTCACCAAGGGGAGCGTGGGCGAGCGCCGCGCGAACGCGCGCATGCGCGAGCTCGCCGCCGACGCGGACGTGTGCGAGGGGGAGAGCCACGCGGCGGGCCTCAAGGTCGGCGAGCCGTTCGTCGTCGAGGGCGCCGCGGAGCCGTGCCTGAGCGGCGAGTTCGTGGTCACCCACCTCGTCTCGCGCGGCAACCAGACGCTCACGGGCGGCGAGCAGAACGTCGACGTCGAGAACCACTTCCGCGGCATCCCCAAGGGCGCGCCGTTCGCGGCCGAGCGCCGCGCGCGGCGGCCGCGCATCCGCGGCGTCCAGACGGCGGTCGTCACGGGATCGAGCACGCAGGAGCAGGCGATTCACGTCGACAAGTACGGCCGGATCAAGGTCCGCTTCTTCTGGGATCGGCAAGGGCAGCAGGACCACACCTCGAGCTGCTGGCTGCGCGTCTCGCAGGTCGCGATGGGCGGCTCGATGATCCTGCCGCGCGTCGGCTGGGAGGTCTCCGTCGCCTTCCTCGACGGCGACCCGGATCGGCCGCTCGTCCTCGGGCGCACCTACAACGCCGAGAAGACGCCGCCGCTCTCGCTCCCCGGCGCCAAGGCGTCCGGCACGCTCAAGAGCATGTCGTCGCCGGGCGCGGGCGGCCACAACGAGATCGGCATGTCCGACAGCTCCGGGAGCCAGGGCTTCGGCATCCACGCCCAGAAGGACCTCAACGTCACGATCGGGCACGACAAGGTCGAGAAGGTCGCCGTCAACGAGGAGCAGCACATCAGCGTGAACGGCTCGCGCTCGGTCAAGGTCGATGAGTCGATCTCCGTGGCTGGCGATCAGTCGCTCGACGTCGGCGCGGTGCTCTCGCACAAGATCTCGGGCAACCAGAGCGTCTCGATCGGCGGGAACGACACGAGCAACGCGACCAGCAATCACGTCGAGAAGATCTCCGGCGACCGCTCCTACACGGTGAGCGGGAACCAGATCACGATATCGAACGGCGTCACGCAGTCGATCACCGGCGACATGAGCCGCAAGGTCGGCGCGGTGCACCTCGCCGGCAGCCTCGGCTCGATCAACGATAACGTGCTCGGCGGGATGGCCGAGACGGTCGGCGCCGTGAAGGCCCAGATCATCAATGGCAGCCACGGAGAGCAGATCTCCGCGAACAAGGACCAGACCTCGGCCGCGGCCGAGCTCCACCTGACCAAGGGCTCCCTCTCGCACGTGGCGGCCGGCGTCACCAACCTGGTCGGCGGCCTGCATTACCAGAAGCTGGACGGCGATCTCGTGGTGCAGGCGCCGCTGATCACGCTCCTCGGCGCGGTCGGCGCGTTCAAGGGCGGGGGCAGCGAGCTCAAGCTCGGCGGCGGCCCCGTCGTGATCAAGGGGCCCAAGATCGCGATCAAGAGCGCCATGGTCGTCAAGATGGGCGCCTCGATGAAGCTCGGATCGTGACGCCCTCGGGCGCCCGTGAGGTACGACAATGGCCGATCATCATCTCGCCGCGATCCCCTCCGTCAGCGTGGAGGGCAAGACGTACCAGGTGCTGCGGTTCGAGCTCGACGAGCAGCTCTCGGAGCTCACCCACCTCGAGTGCGACCTCCTCGACGACGCGGCCGCCCTGCCCAGGCCGAAGGACGTCCTCGACCGGCGCGCCGTGTTCACGCTCGCGCGCAGCGACGGCGGGCAGACCCGCGCCTTCGCCGGGACCATCGTCCTCGCCGAGCTCCTGCCCGACGGCGACGACGTGCCCGCGCTGCGCGTCGTCGTCGCCCCCGCGCTGTGGAGCCTCGGGCAGCGCGCCGACTGCCGCATCTTCCAGGAGATGAGCGCCGTCGACATCGTGAAGCAGGTGCTCGAGGGCGCGGGCGTGCCGGCGGACCAGCAGGACTGGCGCGTGACCGAGCCGCACCCGCCGCGGGTCTACACGGTCCAGTACCGCGAGACGGATCTCGATTTCGTGCGCCGCCTCCTCGCCGAGGAGGGGATCTACTTCGCGATCCACACGAAGGACGACGTGGACGTGGTCGTCTTCGGCGACGCGCCGACCGGCCTCGAGGACATCGAGGGCCGGGCCACGCTCCCGTTCTTCCAGGACTTCGGCGTGGAGGGCGCGGGCGATCGCGTCGTCCGCGTCTCCCGCGCGGTCTCCGTGAAGAGCGACAAGGTGTTCGTCCGCGATTACGACCCGGAGAAGCCCTCGCTCAAGCTGGAGGCGTCGGCCGAGGGGAGCGATCCCGGGCCGCACGCGCTCGAGATCTACGAGCACCCGGCGCGCGCCGCCGACGTGAGCGCGGCGGAGCGGCTCGCCAGGGTCCTGCTCGACGCCGTGCAGGCCGAGCGCGACGTCGTGCGCGGCGAGACGGGCTCGCTCGCGCTGCTCCCGGGCCGGCGGTTCTCGCTGGAGAGCCACCCCTACGACCCGCTCAACCAGGAGTACCTCGTGATCCGCTCGCGCATCGCCGGCAGCCGGCCGCGATCGTTCGAGGTCTCCCGCGGCGACGTGGAGGACGGCGCCCGTGGCCATGAATTCCAGTGCGAGTTCTGGGGCGTGCCGACCGGCACCACGCGTTACCGGCCGCCGCGGCGCGCGCGCGCGCAGGTCATCCCGGGCGCGCAGACGGCGATGACCACCGGCCCCGCGGGGCAGGAGATCCACACGGACGCGAGCGGGCAGGTGAAGGTCTCGTTCCACTGGGATCGCTCCGGCAAGAAGGACGACACCTCGAGCCGCTGGATCCGCACGAGCCAGGTGCCGACCGGCGGCTCGATGCTGCTGCCGCGCGTCGGCTGGGAGGTCACGGTGCGCCACGTCGAGGGCGACGCGGACCGCCCCTTCGTCATGGGCCGCTTGTACAACGCGCTCACGCCGCCGCCCTACGCGCTCCCCAAGGAGGCCGGCAAGAGCTCCCTCCAGACGGCGACGACGCCGGGCGGGGGCAGCAGCAACGAGCTCCGGATGTCCGACACGAAGGGCAGCGAGGAGATGTTCATCAATGCCTCGAAGGACATGACCACCGAGGTGAAGAACAACGCGACCGAGTCGATCGGCAACGACCACAAGAAGACGATCGGCTCCGACCAGACGACGAACGTCACGAACAGCATGACGAGCAGCGTCGGCGCGAACCAGACCCTCTCGGTCTCCGGCAACCAGGCGATGAAGGTGGAGACCTTCCACGTCGACGACATCAGCGGCGATCACACGCTGTCGATCGGCGGCAACCGCGACCTGAAGGTCGGCGGGGATCACAAGCGCGACGTCGCCGGCGACAGCGCGCTCGACGTCTCCGGCAACCAGATCGACCTCGTGGTCGGCGCGGTCACGGACGAGACCCTGGCCGCCTTCCAGCACGAGGTCG
Organism: Sorangium sp. So ce1036; assembly: GCF_051369805.1. Lineage (NCBI taxonomy): Bacteria > Pseudomonadati > Myxococcota > Polyangiales > Polyangiaceae > Sorangium > Sorangium sp. So ce1036. The sequence continues at coordinate 6,009,694 of NZ_JBBMOX010000001.1, read as the reverse complement.
GCGCGGCGCTGATCGAGCTCGCGCTCGGCCACCGCACCGTGACGGTGCAGGGCGACCGGAGCGAGACCGCCGCCGGCGCGAAGGTGATCGCGGTCAAGGCGGGGCGCGGCGTCCAGGTCGGCGGGGCGATGAACGTGAAGGTGGGCGGCGCGATCGTCAACGTCGCGAACGGCGATCGCGTCGAGAGCTCGCTCGGCACCTACACGGAGCTCGCCGGGGGCGCGCAGATCGTGAAGGCGAACAACGTCGTCTTCCAGGCCGACGGCGCGCTCACGCTGGTGATGGGCGCGTCGATCCTCTCGCTCACGCCCGCGAGCGTCGCGATCCTCGGCGTGTCTGCGAAGCTCGACGGCGACGTCTCCGACGCCGCCGCGCTGGTGATCGACAACTGAGGGGCAGGAGGCGAACGTGGCACGCGAGACCGTGGCGCACTTCATGATCGACGAGGTCCCCGCCGCCCGGGTGCTCCGCTTCGGCTGCACCCACGAGGCGGGCAGGCCGCTCGCGCTCGACGTCGAGGTGATCCTCGGCATGTACGCCGAGCTCGACGCGATGATCGGCAAGCGCGCGACGCTCGCGTTCGGCGCGCCGGGCGAGGCGCCGCGCGTCGTCGCCGGCGTGGTGGAGGCGGCGACCGCGATCGGCTCCACCGAGCTCGGCATGGACGCGGCGGGCACGCGGTACGCCCTGCGCGTGGTCTCGCCGCTCGCGCTCCTCGCGCGCAGCGTCGACTCGCGCATCTTCCAGGACAAGAGCGTGAAGGAGATCGTCGCCGAGGTGCTCTCCGAGCACGGGATCGACCGGGTCTCGTGGCGGCTCAGCGGCGACCTCCCGAGGCGCGAGTACTGCGTGCAGTACCAGGAGAGCGCGCTCGCCTTCATCTCGCGGCTCCTCGAGCACGAGGGCATCTACAGCTTCGTCGAGGTCGACGCCGACGGGGAGCTGCTCGTCTTCGACGACGACAGCACCGCCGCCGGGCCCATCGCGGGCGACCCCGCGCTGCCGCTCCGGCGGCGCACCGGGCTCGCCGCGGCCGACGAGCGCGACGCGATCTACGCCATCCGCGAGCGGGAGCGGGTGCGCTCCGGCAAGTTCGTCCTCCGCGACTACGACTTCAAGCGGCCGAAGCTCGACCTGACCGCGAGCGCGGAGGCCGGCGAGCGCGCGGAGCTCGAGCGGTACGACTACCCGGGCGGCTACGTCGAACCCGAGGAGGGCCAGAGGCTCGCGCAGATCCGGCTGGAGGAGGAGCAGGTCGAGCGGCGCACGCTCGAGATCGACGCGGTCTGCCCGCGCCTCGCGGTCGGCCAGAAGCTCACGATCATGGACGCCGGCGAGCTCGACGGCGAGTACTTCCTCTTCGCGGTGTCGCACACCTACGTCCAGGAGGGCGGCGGGGATCAGGGCGCGGCGGCGCGCTCCAGGGCGCGGGCGCGCCTCGTGCCGGCCGACGTGAAGTTCAGGCCGCGGCGCGCCACGCCGATCCCGGTCATCGAGGGGCCCCAGACCGCGACCGTGGTGGCGCCGGCCGGGTCGCAGCCCGAGGCGATTCACACCGACGAGCACGGGCGGTGCAAGGTCAAGTTCCACTGGGACCGGAGCGACGTGACCGACGACAAGGCGTCGTGCTGGATGCGGGTCGCGCAGCTCCAGACCTCGGGCTCGATGATGCTCCCGCGCATCGGCTGGGAGGTGCTCATCGAGTTCCTCGAGGGGGATCCCGATCGTCCGATCGTCACGGGCCGGCTCTACAACGGCGTCTTCATGCCGCCTTACGCGCTGCCGGAGGGCAAGACCCGCACGGCGATCCGCACCGCGAGCACGCCGGGCGGCGGCGGCGCCAACGAGGTCCGCTTCGAGGACAAGGCGGGCGCCGAGGAGATCATGGTGCACGCCCAGCACGACATGAAGATGGTCGCCGCGAACAACGCCAAGCGGACCATCGGCAACAACGAGACGACGGTGGTCGGCAACAACGCCTCGCTCGAGGTCGGCGGGAACCAGACGACGAAGATCACGAAGGGGTCCTCGAACACGGTGGGCGCGGATCAGTCGATCACGGTCGGCGGCGACCGCACGGTCGAGGTGAACGCCGTCTCCGCGCTCACCGTGGGCGGCAACGCGACGACCACGGTCGGCGGAAACCAGCTCGAGATGGATGGCAACCCGCTCGAGGCCATGCTCGCGCTGGCCGCGCAGACGGCGGTGCAGTTCGCGAGCGTGATGGCCAACAACGCGATCTCGGCGCTCCAGGGTCAGGTCGACGGCGCGATCAACCAGGTGATGGGCCCGATCAACGCGCTGACGCAGCAGGTGCAGGGGGTCTCGGGCGCGATGCGGGCCGTCGCCGGCGGCGACCTGAGCGGCATGCCCGCGATGATCGCGGGGGCGTCCGGCATCCCCGGCGCGGGCCAGCTCGCCGCCTCGATGGGCGGCGGCGCGGGTGGGGGCGGGGGCGGCGCGGGTGGGGGCGGCGGCGCGGGGGGCGGCGCGCCGGGCGGCTCCGGCCCTCCCAACATGCTCGCGGCGATCGCGTCGAACGCGGTGCACAGCAGCCTCGCCGGCCGCGTCTTCGTCGAGCCGAGCGCGCTCGCCGGGGCGCTCGGCCTGGACTCGGGCGGCGGCGGGGGCGAGTCGATGGCGAACGCCGCCGGGCCCGAGGGCAACGTCGACGGCGTCGACGCGACCGATCGCGAGAAGGGGCCGGGGCACTCGACCGCGAAGGTCGGGGGGACCCACAAGGAGACGGTGGGCTCGATGAAGGTCGTCGGCGCGATCCAGGACATCGACAACAACGTGACCGGCAAGAAGACGATCGACGTCGGCGCCGCGACGGTGCAGCTCGCCTTCGGCAGCTACGCGGAGAGCGTCACCGGCTCGAAGAGCGAGAAGGCGACGGGCCTCGTCGTGCTCAGCAACGCGGGCGAGAGCGAGACGATCACGGGCTCGCGCACCGCGATGGTGGGCGGCGCGGTCGTGGACAAGCTCAAGGGGTCGCACGTCGTGCAGGCCGTGGGGCCCGCGACCTTCATCGGGGCGTTCCACAAGGTCGAGGCGAGGGGCGCGATCGTCTTCAAGTGCGGCGCCAGCGAGGTGGTGATCGACGGCGGCGGCGTCACCATCACCTCGCCGATGGTCGCGTTCCTGGCCCCGAAGATCCAGCTGCCGAAGAAGGTCTCGGAGGTGTGATGGCGTCCCCTCTCGACGGCGGCAGGAGCGCGGCCCCCGCGTCGCTCGCGCTGGAGGAGGCCGAGGCGGACGCCCAGGCGGCGGAGGCGCCCGGGGCCTCGCGCGTGACCCTCGACGACGTGCTCGACGAGCGCACCGCGCCGAGCGCGGCGCCGCTCCCGGCGCGGAAGCCGCAGCCGCTCGGGGCCGCGATGCGGACGGCGCGCGTCGCCTCGATCACGGGGCGGGCGGCGCGGATCCTGGTTCGGGGCGCGGAGGGGCCCATCGAGGCCGAGGTCGCGCCGGAGGTCGACCCCGAGGTGATCGCCGACGCGCACGCCCGCGGCGACGCGGTGCTCGTCGAGCTCTGCGAGGGGGCGGCGCCGCTCATCGTCGGGGCCCTGACGACGCAGCGGCCGAAGGCGCTCCACCTCAAGGCGGCGACGATCACCCTCGAGGGGGAGCAGGAGCTGGTCCTTCGCTCCGGCCGCGGCGCGGTGCGCATCCGCGAGGACGGCGACATCGAGGTGGTCGGCAGCCGCATCAGCGCCGCGTCGCGGGGGCTGTTCCGGATCATGGGGCGGTTGCTGCGGCTGAACTGACGGCGCGTCGGCGCCGCGCCGGGGGCGTTGATCGGACGCCGCGCGGCGCGTTCGCGCCCTCCGGATCAGCGCCGCGCGCTCCGCTCGACGAGCGCCTGCCATCGCGCCTTGAGCGCAGGATCACGCTGGAATCGCTCGTGCCATGTCGCGTGGAGCGCCTCCCAGGCTTGCGGGGTCAGCCCGTAGTGGCGCTGAATCTGCTGGAGCTGCTCCGGATAATCTCGCGTGCTGGCGCAGATGCGCGCGTATTGCGCGAGCGTGATCCGCTGGACGTTGCGCATCGTCGCTGCGTCGGCGCGGGCCGGTATGGCGGGCTCGGAGACGGCAGCGTCCTCTGACGGCGCGCCGTCGGCGTTCGGCTGCTGGAAGGGCAGCGCCCAGCTCCTCTCCGGGCGCTGACGCGGAATCGTCACGCCCTCATCGAGGGGCGGTCGTGACGCCGCGGGTGGAGCGCTCGGGCGAGCGAACGGCAGGGCGCTGTCGACGGGGGGCGGAGCGCTCGGGCGAGCGAAGGGCAGGGCGCTGTCGGCCGGAGGTGGCGGGCTCGGGCGAGCGAAGGGCAGGGCGCCGTCGGCCGGCGGCGAGGAGCCGGGGCGAGCGAAGGGCAGGGCGCCGTCGGCCGGCGGCGAGGAGCCGGGGCGAGCGAAGGGCAGCGCCTTGCGGCTGGCGAACGGGCTGATCACGCCCGCGACCGTGACAGCCTGGCCTGGAGCAATCTGCGTCGCGGGATCCCCGGCCGGCGATGCGCCCGGCGTGTCCTGCTTGAAGGGCAGCGCGGCCTGCATGGGCACCGCCTCCATGACGACGAGCGTCTTGTTGCGTCGCGGCGCCGTCACCGGCGGCCCTGGCACCAGCGCGGGCTGTTGCGGCGGTGTGGCCTCGGTCGGCGGAAGCGGCGGCCGGGCGGAGGTGTCCGCCAGCGCCGCGGCCGAGCTCCCCCTGGCCCACGGCGAGCGCGTCGCCGCGTCCCCGCTCGCGCTGGCAGCAGGCTGCGGCGCCGCCCGATCCCAGCCCGCCCCCTGCAGCGGGGACAGGTGCGCAGAGGGCGCCACCGGCATCGGGCCCTCGGGCTTCTTCCGCGGCTCCCTCGCCTCCGCCTGGACGCGCCGCTTCTGCTCGGCGACGAGCGCCAGGTAGCGCCGCGTCGCGCCGAGCTGCCCCCGCGCGGCCCGCGCGGCGAGCCGCGACAGCCAGCGCTCCCGCGCCGCCTCCCACGCCGCCACCGAGAGCCCCGCCCCGGCGAGCGCCTCGTCCCGCGGCACGCCCGCCTCGAGCGCCCCGCTGATCGCGGCGAGCTCCTCGAGCGTGATCGATCGGATGTTCCCCTCGCTCTCCATCCTGCCTCCGCGAGCCTGCGCCGGACGCCTCGCCACGGCGCGGCGGCAGCTCGGTCCGACCCCGCGGCGCCTTCGCCCCTGCTACGTCATCGCCCTCTGAAATCGCGCCATGAGCTCCTCGTCCTCGAGCATCGCCGCGGTCCACCGCTGCTGCGCGCTGAGGTAGTCCTCCAGCGTCAGGTCGAGCCGGCCGAGCACCGTGGCCATGTCCGTGCCCCGCTTCATCGCGCGGGCCGCCTCGAGGAAGCGCTCGAACGACAGCGCGCTCCTCGCGCGGGCCCGCTGCACCCGGGCGAACGTCTCGGCGAACGCCGCGACGAGCGGCGGCACGCCCACGTCGTCGCCGTCGTCCCCGTCCGCCTCGGAGAAGCGCGCCTGCCAGGCGTCGTCGAGCGCCTCCCAGCGCTCCTCGTCGAGCCCGTGCTCGGCGAGGAGCGCCGCGCGATCGGCGCTCGGGTCCGCGAGCTGGGCGGCGAGCGTCGCGAACGCCTCGACGTCGCGGGCGGGATCCTTCATCGCGCCAAGGCTACCTCAGCGCGCGGCTTGGGGCCCCTTCCGCGCGGGTGTATCCATGACCCGTGTCCTCCTCGTACCTGCCCTTCGTCGCGCCCGGCGGCCCCGCACCGCAGCCGGCCGCGCCCGCCGGCGTCGACCTGCCCGCCCTGGAGCGGCTCGAGAGCGGGCACGCCGCGCTCCGCCGCGCCGCCCTCTCGCTCGAGCAGGACGTCGAGCCCGCGCTCGACCTGACCGGCTGCGCGCGCGCCCTGGAGCGGGCCTTCGGCGCGCTCTACGACGCCTTCGACGGCCGCGCCGATCGCCTCCGCGCCGTGCGCGCGGCCATGGCGGAAGTTGACGATGCCGCTGTCACGATCGGCGAGGCGCGGGCGCTCGACGCGAGCTTCGCGGCGGTGGGCGAGCAGCTCCAGCACGCGCGCGGCTGGCTCGCGCACGCCGAGGCGCGGCTCGCCTCCGCGCCGCCGTCGCCGCCGCCCGAGCCGCCGTCGCTCCTGGCGAGCCGCGATCGGCCCCGGCTGCACGCGGTCCCGCGGCGCTCGCTCGTGCCCACGCTCAAGGTCCCGGAGCCGGCCCCGGCCGAGCTGGTCGCGAAGCCGCCGCCGCCGATCGCGCCGCCGAAGACGTTCGAGGAGCTCAGGGCCGCCGTCGCGGCGCTGAAGGCGCAGGCGCCCGCGCCCGGGGCGCTCCCCGTCGCGGGCGGGGCGCGGCCGCTCGAGGCGCGCCGGGACGAGCCCGCCGCGCCCCCATCGCCGCCGGGCTTCGCGCGGGAGATCGGCGCCGCCATCGACGACATCGCCTTCCTCCGCGCCCGTTGCCGCGAGTGCTTCGAGGAGGTGGCGATGGTCGGCATGCAGCGGGCGCCGCTGCTCGGCGATCCCTTCCGGGGCGCGCTGGTCCTCGAGCGGCGCATGCTCGCGGCCATCGACGTGATCGCGGCGATCGGGGAGCCCGCGATCGAGCACGTGCCGCGGCTCGTCGCCGAGGCGCCCGTGAAGGATCCCAGCCTCGGGTTCGCGAGCGCGATGGTGCTCGGCTGCTTCGCGGGCCGCGACGCGCTCGCCGCGGCCGAGCACGCCCTGCTCCGGAGCGATCGCGACAGGGCGTTCCTCGACGAGGTCGGCGCGGCCTTCAAGCTCGTCCCGCACGATCACCTGCCGCTCGCGCTGCGCGGCCTGCTCCGCGAGCCCGAGCCGCTCCTCCGCGCGATGGCGATCGACGTCCTCGCCTACCGGGGCCTCGCGACCGAGGACGAGCTCGTCGCGGCGGCCTCGGACGCGGCCCCGGTCGCGGCGCGCGCGCTCCGCCACCTCGGGTGCGCGCCGAGCCCGCGCCTGCCCGAGCTGATCCAGCGGGCCCTCGCGGCGCCCGAGCCGGAGCTCCGCGAGGCGGCCTGGACCGCCATGGCGCTCTCGGACCACCCGCACGCCGCGATCACGCTGCGCGCGGCGATGGAGGAGCAAGAGGGCGGGGACGCGGCGGCGCTCCTGCTCGCGCTCGCGGGCGACGAGGGGGACGCGCGGCACCTCGCCGCGCGCGCCTTCGAGGCGCCGCGCCGCGGCCTGATCGTCGCCGTGGGCTGGGCCGGCGCGGCCTCCGCCGTGCCGCAGCTCATCGACCTGCTCGAGCGCGACGTGGACGGCGCGGTGAAGCTCGCCGCGGCGTACGCGCTGGAGCGGATCACCGGCGCGGGGCTGTGGGAGGAGGTCGCGGTGGAGGACGAGGAGATCTTCGTCCCCGATCCGCCGGAGCCCGACGTGGGCGAGCCCCGCGCGCTCAAGCTCGCCCAGATCGTGAGCGACCCGCGCGACCTGCCGCCTCCGCCGGCGAAGGAGACGGTGGAGCAGCCCACGGTGGACGCCGAGCGCTGGCGGGCCTTCTATCGCGAGCGCTGCCAGGGGTGGGACCAGGGCGCGCGCTACCGCCGCGGGCGCCCGTACACGCCCGAGGTCGTGCTCGACGAGCTCGACACGGGGCCGGTCACCCCGGGCGAACGCGGGCAGATCCAGCGCGAGCTGATCGTCCGTACCGGGCGCTTCGTGCGCTTCGATCCGCACGACTTCGTGGTGGTGCAGGAGGAGGCGATCACGGCCTGGCGGCCGATCGCGGCGCGCGCCTCCGGCGCGCCGGGCCGCTGGGCGCGCCCGCGCCGCCGCGCGGGGTGAGGGCCGCACCACCCGCGAGCGACGCCTCTCCTGGTACACTCCGGCGAGGAGAGCCATGGATCGACGCAGACTTCGGAGCAGCGGCCGTCGGATCGTCGCGGCCGCGGCGCTCGGGGCCGCGCTGCTCGCGCCGCGCCCGGCGGGCGCCCAGACCGAGGCGGAGCTCGAGGCGGCGCGGGCGCTCTTCCGGGAGGGGATCGCGCTCAGCGCGGCGAACAATTGCGCCGCGGCGCTCGCGAAGTTCCAGGCGGTCGCGCGGGTGCGGCGCACGCCGCAGGTGCTGTTCAACATCGCCGAGTGCGAGGCGCGCCTCGGCAGGCTCGTCTCGGCGCTCGGCCACTTCCGGCTCGCCGCGGCGGCTGCCGCGGGCGACCCCGGGGCGCAGGACGTCACGGCGAACGTCGGCGCGCGGATCGAGGATCTCGAGCTGCGCATCCCGAGGCTCGCGATCCGCCGCGGCCAGGGGGCGCTCACGGCGACGATCCTGCTCGACGGAGCCGAGCTCGGCGCCGCGGAGATGAGCGCCGACATCCCCGTCGATCCCGGGGCGCACGTGATCACGGCCAGGATCGGCGATCGCGAGGCGGTGCGCGAGACCGTCACGCTCGGGGAGCGGGACGCGAGGACCGTGGAGGTCGTGATCGCCGAGCCGCCGCCCGATCCCCGGACGGCCGCATCGCCGGGCGATCCACGGACGGCCGCGCCGCCGCCCGCGCTCTCGGCGGACGCCCCGACGCCGGCCGCGGGGCCGTCGAGGGTGCCGGGCCTCGTGGCGCTCGGCGCCGGGCTCGCGAGCGGCGTGGTGGGCGGCGTCTTCCTCGGTCTGCGCGGCGGCACGCTGAGCGAGCTCGACGCGCTGTGCGGAGGCGACACGAGCTGCCCTCCCTCCGCCAGGCCGATCGCGGATCGGGGCCGGCTCTACACGGGCATCGCCGAGGCCACGATCGGGCTCGGCGTCGCCGGCGTGGCCGTGGGCGTCGCGCTGCTCGTCACGAACGGCGGGGCCGCCGCCGCGCCGTCGGCGGACACCGGCGCCGCCCGCGCCGCGCCCCGGCGGAGCGCCCGCGGGGTCGCACGCGGGGCGGAGCTCCTGCTGCGGGCGCCTGGCGCCGACGTGGCGGGCCTCAGCGTCGCCGGCAGGTTCTGACGCCGGTCCTCCGCGGCAGCAGCGTATGGCAGGCCCTGACGCCGCTCCTCCGCGGCAGCAGCGTGTGGCAGGCCCTGACGCCGGTCATCCGCGGCAGCAGAACGTCCTCGGGTGGGTGCCTCGGACCTCGCCGCTGGGCGTGCCGCCGCTCGGCGCGCACGCGCCGCCGGAGGGCGGACCGGGGGCCGTCGCCTTGCGACCGACCACGGCGGGGTTGCCCGCCACGTCCCTGCAACCCCCTGCGGGCACGGTCGCCACCGGCGTCGCGCACGTGTGCATGGGCGAGTCGGAGTAGAGGGTGATCATCGTCGGGCACGTCCCCCCCGAGGGGGCGCTGCACGTGCAGTCGTCCCGGCAGCCGCGGCTGTCCTCGTGATCGGTGAAGAAGACGTGCTTCTCCGTGTACGCGCCCGGCGGGCAGGCGCTGTCGCCGTCCTTCGCGATGCAGAGGCCGCTCTCGAACGGCGCGGGCGGCCTGGGCGCGCACACCTGGCCGAGGTTGCAGCCCCGGCCGAGCGGCTCCGCCGCGGCGCACGCCCGGCCGAGCCGTGTCCACCGGAAGCTCGGCCGCTGGACGTCCACCGCGTTCGGCGCGCACGCGCCGCCGGTCGCCTCGAGCGGGCTCGCCATGACCGACACGGTGCAGGGGACGCCGGTGTCCTCCGTGCAGTCGCCGCCGGGCCCGCAGGTCCGGTTGCCGCCGTAAATGCCGTCTGGCCCCGTGCAGGCGTCGAGCTTCCAGCCGGGGGTCTCGAGCGTCCCGACGCAGTACGATTCCGAGCCGCAGGGCGCGTCGCCGGTCGTGATCACGACGGTCTCGAGCTCCTTGCAGGTCTGTCCCTCCGCCGGTCCGCACGAGCACGTGCAGCTCGCGGGCGGCGCGGAGGGGTCGCGATTGCCGAGGAACGGCTGCTCCGAGGGGAAATCGGCAGGGCAGCCGGGGTCCTCGGCGGGATCGCCGTCGAAGAGCGCGAAATACCCGATCCATCCGTCCGGCACGGCGCTCGCGCATACGAACGCGCCGCACGCTGGATCCGCGCAGTCGACCAGGTTGTCGCCGTTATCGTCGACCCCGTTCGAGCAATCCTCGGGTTCCGTCGCGCCGGCGCTGCTGCCGTCGTCAGCGCTGCTGCCGTTGCCGGCGCTGCTGCCGTCGCCGGAGCCGATCTCGCCGCCGGTGCTGGCGCTGCCGGCGCCGCTGCCGGAGCTCGCCGACGGCTCGCGCTCATCGAAGGTGTAATCGGGGTACAGGCACGCTGCGGGCGCCGCGAGGGCGCCTGTGGCGCCGAGCCCTGCCCAGATCGCGAGGTGCGCTCCCCGGCCGACAAGAAAAGCGCTCACCGAATCACCTCCGTGCCAGGCTGCCCCGTCGTGCGGATCTGCCCCGAGAGGATCCCCCGCCGCGGAGGAGCTCGATCTGCGAGGCGGGCCGGCAGGCCAGCTCGCGTGATGAACTCTACGTCTCTCCGGCGTGGGAGGGCAATGCAGGGGAGCTCTCCCGCTCCGGGAGATCCGTCGAGAGCTGGCGGACGAACACGGCAGGATGCGATGTGCGCTGGCGTGCGATTGCGTCGAATCGGAGTGCCCGCAGCGGGCGCGCAGCGCGGACGGGAGATGATGCGTCGTGGGAGCGGTGGAGTCGCGTCGCAGTCGCGTCGCTCTCGATCACCCGAGGGGTTGCGACCTGGACGCCTGCGAAGTGCCCTGAGCCACGAAGCGAGCCTCGATGAGCGCGTCATCGAGGCTCGTGATGACCAGGACGTCAGCTATTTGTCGGGAGTCAGGGGGCGATCCTCGGAGAGCGCGTCATCGAGGCTCGTGAGGACCTGTCGGCTACTTCCTGGGAGCCGGCGCGGGCGCCTTGGGCGGCGTGGCGGGGGCGCCCTTCGGGGGCGCGCCCTTCGCGGGAGGCGCATCGCCGGTCTGCCCGCTGTTGTACATCTGGATCGCGCGATCGGTGAGCTCGAGGTCGGCGCGGTAATAGGGCGCGGCCGCCTTGTCGAGGATGAGGTCGTACCCCTCCTGCGCGGCGATGCGGCGGAGCAGGCCGAGCACCTTTTGCAGGATCGGCGTGGTCAGCTCGCTCTCCTTGCGCTGCATCTCGCGCTGGTAGTCGACCATCGTCGCCTGGAGCTCGGCGGCCTGCCGCTGCCAGGTCTCGAACCTCCGCTGGAGCGCGTCCTTCGGCGTCTTGCCCGCCTGGGCCTCCTTGTCGAGCTTCTCGCGCTCGGTGGCGAGCGCGCGCTGCTTCGTGTCGAGCTCGACCTGGCGGCTGTCGAACAGCTTCTTGAGCGTCGCCTGGACGCGGAGCCCTTCCTCGGTCTCCAGCATGGCGCGGCGCACATCGACCACGGCGATCTTCGACTGCGCCGCGGCGGGCGCGGACGACAGCAGCGCCGCGCTGCCCAGCATCCCCGCGGCGAGCAGCGGGAGGATGCGGGTCACGAGCCGCCGGCCCGTGGTCGCGCCGGTCGCCAGCGCAGCTCCCCGGCCTGCGTCGGCCGATCGCGCGGAGTTGGAGAACGTGGAGCGGGGCGCGAAGGGCCGCTCAGGCAGGTTGTTTCGCATCGCGGATGGCCTTAGCTACCTGGCCACCCAACGTCAAGAACGTGGCGCGCCCTTCTCGTGCGCCGGGGCCGCCGCCCCTTCGGCGTGGGCGTCCCTGCCGTGCGTGGGGCCCGCGCCGCGCGGCGCCGCGGCGGGCGAGATCGCGGGCAGCGAACGGCCGAGGCGCTCGCGGGCGAGGGACAGGAGCCGCCCGATCTCGTCGCTCCCGCGCACGAACGCGTCGCGGTGGCGGCGATCCCGGATCGCGTCGACCCGCGCGGCGACGGCGGTGAGCGCGGCGTCGAGCGCCGAGAGCGCCTCCGCGTCGTGCCCGGTCGCGAGGAGCGCCTCGACGAGCGCGAGGCGGATGGATGCGTCCCACGCGTCCACGGGCCCGCTCTCGAGGCGGCGGCCGGCCTCGCGCGCCGCGTCGAGCGCGGCCCTGAGCTCGCGGCGGGCCAGCTGGACGCGGGCGAGCGCGAAGCTCGCCAGGGGCTGCAGCGCGGCGGCGTGGCGCGAGGTCTCCTCGCACAGCCAGCGCGCGAGCGCGTAGGCGGTCCCGTAATCGCCGGGCGCGCCGCGCCAGACGAGGAAGAGCGCCTCGTGGAGCCGGCTGACGATCCTGAGGCGCGCGAGCTGGCACTCGTCGGCGATCCGGCTCGCCGCCCGCTCGTGCGCGATGCCCTCCTCGAGGTCGCCCAGCCGCGCGCACGACATGCCGAGGTGGTGCAGCGCGAGCCCCTCGAGCGCCCGGAGCTTCCGGCCCCGCGCCCCCTGCAGCGCGCGCTCGAGCGTCGCCTGGGCCTGCTCGAACAGGCCGAGGTGGTTCAGCGCCGCGCCGGTGCTCAGGCGGGCCTTGGTGGCGACGACGACGTCACGGGCCCGCTCGGCCTCCTCCTCCAGCGACGCGCCCGCGGCGAGCGCGGCGGACAGGTCGCCCGCGTGCAGCAGCGCGGCCACGTGGGCCTCGCGGGCGTGGAGGACGGCGTCGCTCGATCCGCTCGCGCGCGCGGCCACGGTCGCGGCCTCGGCGGCGCGGCGCGCGTCGGCGGGCCGGCCCAGATCCAGGAGGCCGCGCGCGCGCGAGGCGAGCAGCATCGCGCGGATCGACGGGGAGAGCGCGGCCGCGAACTGGGGCGAGAGCGCGGAGGCGGCGCGCGCGTCGCCCTCTTCGCTCTCGCCCGCCGCGATCCTGGAGGTCACGGCGAGCACCTGCGCCTCGCCCCACAGATCCGAGCCGGGCAGCGCGAGCCGCGCGGCCTCCTCCGCCGCGTCGACGGCCTCGGGGATGCGGCCCAGGAGCTCGCAGATCTGCCCCCTGTGCACGAGGAGCGCCGCGCGCGTGGCCCCCTCGGCGCCGCACGCGAGCCCGGAGGTCGCGAGATCGAGCGCGGCGTCGAGCTCCGCGCCGCTCGAGAGCGCCGCGCGCGCCGCCCGGGCGTAGAGCAGCGCGGCGCGCGGCCGCTCGCCGCCGGCCTCGGCGTGGCGCGCGATGAGCCCCGGGTCGACGTCGCCCGCGGACTCGAGCCAGGCGGCCGCGGCGAGGTGGAGCGCGGCGCGGTCCTCCTCGAGCACCGAGGCGTACGCCGCGTCGCGCACCAGCGCCTGCCGGAACGCCCACTGCGCCTGCCCCGCGATGCGCGACGCCCCCTGGCGCGCGATGATCTCGCCGGCCTCGAGCTCGGCGAGCTCGGGGCCCACGGCGCGCTCGAGCAGCGCCTCGACGCCCGCGGTCCAGAAGACCGGCCCGAAGATCGACGCCGCGCGCAGCACCTCGCGCCCGCCCTTCGACATGCGATCGACGCGGTGCTGCACCAGCGCCTGCACGCTGAGCGGCACGTCGTCGCGCCCCTCGGCGGCGTGCCGGATGAGCTCCTCCAGGAACAGCGCGTAGCCCCCGGCGCGCTGCACGATGGCGCCGCGCGCCGCCGGGTCGGCCTGGGGGAGCGCGGTCGAGACGAGCCGGTCCGCGGCCTCGGCGGAGAGCGGGGAGAGGGGCACGCGGGTGACGTTGCGCGCCTCCCACAGCGACGGGAACCGGCTCGCGATCTCGGGCCGCGCGAAGGCGAAGACGCCGAAGCGGAGGTCGGCGCACCCGAGCAGCCAGTCGACGAGCTCGAGCGTGGTGCTGTCGGCCCAGTGCAGGTCCTCGATGAAGAGGATCTGCGGCGTGCTCTCGGACTTCGAGCGGAAGAACGCCTCGATCGCCATCCGCATGCGCGACTGCATGAGCTGCGCGCTCTCGCGGGCGGCCCGCAGCGGCTCGTTGCCGCTGTCGGGGAAGGGCACGCCGACGAGCTCGCCGATGAAGGCGGCGAGGAAGCGGAGCGGGCGGGAGAGCCGCGCCGCCACGTGGGCGTTGACCTTCTGGATCTGGTCCTCGAGGCGCTCGCCGTCGTGGATGCTCATGAGGGCGCGCAGGGCGCGGCCGAGCCCCGACAGGCTCGACGCGTGGCTCATCGGATCGCCGCGGCAGAGCAGGATGACGGGCGCGTGCGGGGCCGTGTCGAGGCGCTGGAGCAGCTCGGCGCGGACGCGGCTCTTGCCGATGCCGGCGGGGCCGGTCACGAGCGCGGCGCGCGGGACGCCGTCCTCGGCGATCTCGTGGAAGAGGCCCTGGAGCAGGGCGAGCTCGCGCTCGCGGCCGACGGTCGGGATGGGCTGGCCGAGCAGCTTCCTGGCGTCGAAGCCGGCGACGTCCTCGTGGAGGAGGACGCCGCCGCGCGCGTCCTCCTGGACCACGAACCGCCCCTCGAGCGCCGAGGTCGCGTGCGCGTCGATCCGGACCGCGCCGGGCACGGCGGACTCGAGCTGCTGCGCCGCGCGCTCGATCGCCTCGCCGGCGAGGTTCTCGCGGCCGCGGACGGCGTGCCCGACCGCGACCGAGACCCGCGCGCCCGGCGTCGACCGGGCGACCGTCAGCGCCGCCCGCGCCGCGCGCATCGCCTCGTCGCCCCGCGAGCGCTCGACGCCGAGCACCGCGACCATCGTGCCGCTGAGGAGCGGCTCGAGCCGCGCGTCGTCGCCGAGGACCTCGCGGAGCGCGGCGTCCACCTCGGGGCGGAGCGGGCCGCCGCCCAGCTCGAACAGCACGCAGGCGACCACGCGCCGCTCGCTCGTGGCGAGGCGCGCCTGCGGCCGCTCGGGGCTCTGGCTGCTCGGAGGGGCCGCCCTGATCTCCAGCACCGCGCGCCGGACCGCCGAGGCCGAGCGCTCCGTCGCCGGGGGATCGTTGCCGAGCTCGCCGACGCGGGCGAGCGCGCGCGCCAGCTCGCCGCCGTTCTCGTACCGCGCCTCGCGATCGCGGGCGATGGCGCGCGTGATCACCTCGTCCAGCGCCTCCGGCACGTCGAAGCGGATCTGCTGCGCGCGCGGCGGATCCTCGAGCACGAGGCGGCCGAGCAGCGCGATGGCGTGCTCGGTCTCGAACACGTTCCTGCCCGTGACCAGGCGGAAGAGGACGGAGCCCAGCGAGTAGACGTCGGCCCGCGCGTCCACCGGCTCGCCGCGCGCCTGCTCGGGCGACATGAAGTGCGGCGTGCCGATGATGGTCCCGCGCTCGGTGGGGTAGTCGTCCGGGACCGCGAGCTTCACGACGCCGAAGTCGATGAGCTTGATCGCCGTGCCCTTGCCGCGGACGAGGAAGATGTTCGAGAGCTTGAGGTCGCGGTGGATGACGCCGCGGGCGTGGATGGCGGCCATGGCGGCCGCGCTGCGCCGCACCACCTCCACGGAGTCGCGCATGCCGAGCGGCGCGCGGCGCTGGCGCTGCCCGAGATCCTCGCCGTCGAGCCACTCCATCGCGAAGAACGGGCGCCCGTCGAGCCACGTGCCGTGGGCGATGTACTGCACGATGTTGGGGTGCCGCAGGTCGGCGAGGATCGCGATCTCACGCGCGAAGCGGGCGCGCTCCTGCGGCGACGCCGAGGCGCGCAGCATCTTGATCGCGACCGGCGCGCCGGTGGTCTGATCGGTGCCCTTGAAAATATCACCCATGCCGCCGCTTCGGCTGCGGGCCTCGATCATGAAGCGGTCGGTCGGATCGGTGAACTCCGGGAGCACCCTCGGGAAAGGCTACGCGAACTTCGCAGCTCGATGCCAGAGAGAAGGCGCCCCGCGCGCCGCGCCGCCAGCCGACCGGGGCCGAGGCGGCGCTCGCGCGCTGCGCCGCGCCGACGCGACGGATCGAGGCCGGCCCAGTGCGCAAAAATTCAGCGACGACCCGCTGCGCGGCGCGCGGGTCGTCGTGCTCAGAACGCCGCGAGCAGCCCGGCGCCGAGCGACACGGTCACGGTCGATGTCTCCACGGGCGCGCGGTACGTGGACGCCGCGGGCGCGAACGCGGCGAGGCCCTCGGCGTGGGCGTACAACGAGAGCGCGTCCGTGGGCGCGAGCTCGATCCCGGCGCGGATCCCGATCGTCGCGAGCAGCAGGCTGGCGTGGGGGGCGCTGTCGGCCGGCCTGGAGAGCTGGAGCGCGCCGAGCCCCAGGACGCCGCAACCGAAGACCAGGGTGCGCGCGTGAATGCACGGGACGAGGGCGCCGGAGAAGAGCCTCTCCGTGGATCGCGCTTGCGTCCCCGCGCCGCCGTCGGGGCTCGCTTCGCCCTCCTCCGTGCCCTGGCCGGCGGGCTCCGCGCTCGCCGCGGCGAAGAGGAGGCTCCGACCCTCGAGCGAGAGGGACATGCCGCTCGGCCAGCGAATCCTGAAGAGCCAGCTCGGGCCGCCGAACCACTCCTCGGCGTCGCCGAACCCTGCGAGCCCACCGACGCCGACCTGCGCGGGTTTCCAGGGCTCGGCGGGCGCGCTCGCGGGCTTCGGGCGCGGCGGAGGCGGAGGCGGAGGCGGAGGCGGAGGCGGAGGCGGCGGCGGCGGCGGCGGCGGAGGCGGCGGAGGCGGCGGCGGCGGCGGCGGCGGCGGAGGCGGAGGCGGCGGCGGCGGCGGAGGCGGCGGCGGCGGCGGCGGCGGCGGGGTGATCGCGGGGGTCGAGGGCGCCGCTCCGGGAGATGGCATGTCCATCCCGAACGGCGTGAGCGTGAAGGCGATCGCGAGCGCGGCGTAGCTGGTCAGCGCCGCGCAGGCAGCTTTGCTGTTCGGAATGTTGAACTCGCGCCGGGTGAAGACATTCCCGTCATCGTCGCTGTACGCGAGGGAGATGACGAGCTCGCTGCCGCGTGGCGCGACGCGGACGGCGATCTCCTCGGGCGCGTCCTCCCGGAACGGGTCGTAGCCCGTCCGCGCCTGGATCTGCTCGCGAAGGACCGCCTCTCCAGGGCAGGACGCCGCTCGCGGGTCCTCGCTGTAACGCATCCGCAGCATACGGCGTGGCGGCTCTTCCGCGAGCGCGGGGGCGCTGAAGAGCGGGAGACACGCAACAAGGAGCTTGAAGTGGTGATGTCGTCGCATTCCGGGTCAATGGCTCCGCGTCCCGAAGCCGTTCGCGGCAGCCATTCAGAGCGCTCAGGGCGGAGTGCGTCAAGGACTCATGAGCTGTTGTTGGGTGCAGTTTTTTGTTTGGCCCGGTGAGTGCATTATGCGTGGTAATTGGAGGTGCCGTGTCGTAATGCTCTGCGCGCTCGAGAGTTTGCGCGTCGCATGCCGTATTTGTGACGATTGCTGCCTCGTGTTCGTAAATGACCGCCTCGCGACCGCTTGGTGAGCCGGCATGTCGTTATTCGTGGTAATCGAGGATCGTTGATCGGAAACGACTCTGCGCGGCTGGCGGGCGAGCGCCACCGCGCGTGCGGCCGGTCGAGCGCCACCGCGCGTGCGGCCGGTCGAGCGCCACCGCGCGTGCGGCCGGGCGGGCCGCGCCGGAGGAGGTTCGGGCTGTGCGTCGGGGGAGAGGGGGGGCGGGGAGGGGGGGGCGGGGAGCGGCGGGCGGGGGGGTGCTCAGCCCGCGCGCGAGGCGAGCCGCGCGAGATCCTTGGGATCGCTGACCCGGACGAGGATGACCGTGATGTTGTCGCGCCCGCCGCTCGCGTTGGCCTTCTCGATCAGCGCCTGGGACGCCTTCTCGGGATCGGGCTCCGAGAGGAGGATGTCGCGGATGGCCTCGTGCGTCGCCATCTTCGAGAGGCCGTCGGAGCAGAGGAGGTAGACGTCGCCGGGGTGAGGGCGAGCGATGATCAGATCGACCTTGACGGCGGGGGAGATCCCGATCGCCCGGCTCAGGTGGTTCGCCATGGGGCCGGTGATCCCCGCGGCGCCCATCGTGTGATCGGTGGTGAGCTGCGTGAGCTCGTTGTCGCGGAGGCGATAACACCGGCTGTCGCCGACGTGGCCGATATACAGCCGCTGCTTGTTGGGGGAGAACCGGGCGCTGACGAGGGTCGTCCCCATGCCGGAGAGGCTGCGATCGGCGTGGGCGCGCTCATAGATGGCCTGGTTCGCCCGCTGGATCGCGACCGCCAGCTCGCTGCCGCGCCGGGGGACATCCGGGTAGGGGCTCGCCGCGTCGCCGTCCACGAACGACTGGTCCTTGAACGCCCTCGCGATCGTGTCGACCGCGAGGCGGCTGGCGATGTCGCCGCCGGCGTGGCCGCCCATGCCGTCCGCCACGGCGAACAGGTAGTGCTCGTCCAGGCAGAGGTAGCAGTCCTCGTTCTTCTTGCGTTTCTGGCCCGGGTCGGTCTGCCCCACCGCGCTGATGAGCAGGAGCGGCGACGAGCTGGTCGGCTCGTCGATGGCGGCCTCGTCGTCGTAGATGATGGGAACGGCGGAGGGCTCCTCGCGCTCGTGATCCTCGTCGTCCTCGTCTTCCTCCTCGCCGCCGTACGACGGCGCGCTCGGGCGCTTGATCGGCGTCTGCAGCACCTCCGGAGGCGCCAGCGTGATCAGCGTGAGGTCGTCGTCGTCGTCGTCGAAGCCGTCGTCGTCCTCGCGGCGGGACGCCCCGTTCGGCCGCCTCCAGTCGGCGCCCGAGATCCGCTCGGAGCGCCCGGCTCCTCCCGCGATCTTCGCGTGAGCGCTGTCGCCCGCGGGCGCGCGCAGCCCGTCGTGCGGGCTGATGGATCCCGACCCGCTCGTGGAGCTCTCGAAATCTGCCTCCGCCTCGGCGAGCGCATGGGCTCCGGAGCCCCCCTGCGACGGCGCGTGCGCCGCGCGCGGCCGGGCCCGGTCGCCGTTGTTCGAACGAAAATACCAATAGATCAGCCCGAGGAGGGCGATTCCCATGACGAGGGCGGCTGCGAGATCGGCCATGTCCCGGCGACCAACGTAGCAAAGGCGCGCCGCGTCTCCGAGATCAACATGAAGGGGGGCGGCCGGTAGCGACCCTGGCTCGGTCGGTGGAAGTGCGGCAGCAGGGGCGCGCCGCGGGCGCCGGCGGCGCGGGAGAGCCCCATGGCCGTCGTGCCGCCGGGCCCGCCACCCCGCGGCGATCCGCGCTGTAGCGACGCGGACGACCGCGCACCGGCGCCGCGCCTCGCGCGCGCGACAGGGCCGGCCGTGCCGCGTGCTGCGCTGCGGCAGGCGCCGTCGCAGCGGCCCGGCCCCCTCGTTTCCCCTGGCCAGCGCCGCCGCGAGCGAGCTCGCGAGCGCATCGCGGTCGTGGCGCCCACGGCCCGCCTCTCGCGCGGCTCTCCTCTACTACTACTTCTGCGTTCCACGCATCACACCTTTGCCCTCGGCGTCGCCGGCGCGCACGGCGGGGCCTCCTGGCTCCGCTCGGCTCTGCGCTCGGCGCGGCGCGCGCTGCGCGGCTCACGCCGCCGCCCGCGGAACTCGCGCGTGTCCGCCGCAAACGAACTCGTGGAGCGGGTTGCCAGTACTCGTGGTGCTGACTAGTCTCCGCGCCCGCATGAAAGTCGCCCGCGCACTTCTCCGGACACCTCGCGTTCTTGGCGCGGGCCTCGCGGCCTTGATCGTGGGCGGGCTCGGCGCCGCCGGGTGCTTCGTCGGGAGCGAAGGCCTCTCGCCGCCGACCGAGGGCTTCTATTTCCCGACCGGCCTCGCGGCGTCTCCCGGCGGGCGGGTGCTCTACGTCGCGAACTCGGATTTCGATCTCCAGTACAACGGCGGCACGGTCCAGGCGCTGGATCTCCAGCGGCTGCGGAAGAGGGCGCTCGCTCTCCAGGCGTCGCTCAACCCGCGGGAGGGGGGCGAGGCGGGCGCGGACCTCCGCGCCGCGTGCGGGAGCCTGGGGATCAACGCCGCGGGGGTGCTCTACCCGGGGCCCTGCGGGCCGCTGGACGTCGCCGCCCTCGGCGGGGACGAGGCGATCATCCGCAGCTCGGCCGTCATCGGCGCGTTCGCCTCCAACGTCGTCCTGGTGCACAGGCCGCTCGCCGAGCCCGCGCCGGACGCCGCGACTGCGCCGCAGGCCAGGCTGTTCGTGCCGGTCCGCGGCGACCCCTCGATCACCTTCTTCGAGGTCGCCGACGACCGGCCCGAGGCCCCCGCGGGGGCGCGGTGCGGTGAGGGGGACTCCTGCTTCCGGCTGGACTGCGGCGCGACTACGAGCGGCGGGCGCTGCAGCGTCGACCACCGCGTCGGCGAGATCCCGAGCCGGGAGATCGAGCGGCGCAAGCTGCCGCTCGAGCCGCTCGGGATCAGCGCCGGCCCGGACGGCGAGCGCCTCGTCGTCTCGCACCACACGGAGAACAAGGCGAGCCTGATCGTCAACCCGTGGACCTCCGCCGGGAGGCCGCAGCTCGCCGACGTCCTCGACGATCTGCCCGCAGGGCCGATGGAGCTCGCGGCCGTGCCGCCCCCGCGCCTGGTCCGCGCGCTGGGGGAGGAGGCGATCGACTACCAGCCCGCGTTCCTGCTCACCTACGTCGCGGCGCCGCAGGTCGACCTGCTCCGCGCCCAGGCCAGCACCGACAGCGAGCCGGCGCTCCTGTTCCAGTCGTCCTCGACCCCGATCACCGCCGCCGCGCGCGGCGTCGACTCCCGGGGGGTCGCCGTGGACGCGAGCGAGCGGCAGGCGTGCGAGGCGGGGTGCGCGGACGCCGACCGCGATTGCCTCGCGCGGTGCGCGGAGATCCCGGTCCAGGCGTTCGTCGCGCACCGCAACCCGAACTCGCTGCTCA
Source organism: Sorangium sp. So ce1036 (assembly GCF_051369805.1). Taxonomy (NCBI): domain Bacteria; kingdom Pseudomonadati; phylum Myxococcota; order Polyangiales; family Polyangiaceae; genus Sorangium; species Sorangium sp. So ce1036. The sequence goes on along the minus strand of NZ_JBBMOX010000001.1, from coordinate 5,989,181 downwards.
TCGGCGAGCTGACGACGACGCTCGTCGAGGACGACTCGGGCCGGCCGGACGACCGGTGGGCAGCGGCGTACGAGACGCTCGCGATCCGCGACACGGCGCCGCTCGCGGCCTACCCGACCCGGGTCGCGGTGGGCGACGTCATCGGCGTCGACGGCGCGCGCCGCCGCAGGGTCTTCGCGCTCGCGTTCGACTCGGGGAACGCGTTCGTCTACGACCCGGCGGCGCGCCGCATCGACGCGGTCATCCGCACCGGCCGCGGGCCGCAGGCGCTCGCGTTCGACACCGGCGTCACGTGCGGCCCCGAGAAGGAGCGCTGCGACTGCACGCCGGGGGAGGACGACGGTTGCGAACCCTACTCGCTCATGTACATCGCTCATTTCACCGACTCGTACCTCGGCGTGGTCGATCTCGACATGCGCAAGGCGAACACGTTCGGATCGATGATCCTCACGGTGGGCAAGCCGGTCCCGCCCCGGGAGTCCCAATGAAGCTCCGCGCCGCGCTCCTCGCCCCCGCCTCCGTCCTCTCGCTCGTCGGGTGCGCCGGGGAGGCCACGCCGGTCGAGGTCGAAGCCCTCGCGCAGTCCGGCCGGAGCGCCTTCCTCTGCCTCGCGATCGACCGGCCCGACCCCGAGGGGCCGGGCGTGCTGCGCCCGCTGCCCATCACGGACTGCGCCCGCCGCTACGCGGAGTCGCCCGACGACTTCGAGGTGGACCCCGAAGACGAGGGCAGGGCCAGGCTGCCGCACCTGTACGCCCTCGTGACGCAGACCTCGCGCGGCGAGGTCGCGGTCGTCGATCTGACCACCGAGCGCTCGTCGATCCTCGACCTGGACCCGGGGACGCCGGGCGCCAGCTTCCTGCCCGTGGGCGCGCAGCCGGTCGACATCGTCGCGACGCCGGGGAGCACCGCGGCGTTCGTCGCGGTCGCCGAGCCGGGGCGCGAGGGCGTCTTCGCGCTCCCGTCGGCCCGGGTGCTGCCGCGCGACGGCTGCCCGGTCCCGTCGCTCAGCACGTGGCCGTCCTGCTCGCTCGGCTCCCCGCCGGGCGAGATGGTGCTCGTCTCCGACCCGCCCGGGCCGGACGGCAAGCTGCGGAGCTCGTGCTCGAGCGACTACGACCTCGATCCGGAGGGCGCGGGCGAGGCCGGCGACGGCGGCGCGTGCGGCGAGGCGAGCGGCGACCTCGGCCGGGAGGGCCTCGGCCGTCAGAAGCTCATCGTCACGCTCCCCGAGCTCGGCGGGCTCGCGGTGCTCGACGCGCAGACGCTCCTCGAGGACGAGCGGTTCAGGGACGGCGGGTTCGCGCCGTGCGAGGTGGAGCGGTGGGTCCCGCTCGACGTCGCGCTGCCGCCGGCCGCGCCGCCCGCCGTGGCGCCCCACGGTCCCGAGTGCGTCGAGCCGGCGACGACGGCCGGGGCCGCGCAGGCGATCGCGCCGCCGCGGCCCGCAGGGCTCGCGCTGGCCGGCGATCGGCTGTTCGTCGCCGATCTCGACGCGCCCGTGATCCACGTCGTGGACCTCCCCACGCCGTGCGAGCCGGTGGAGCTGCCCCCGCTCTTGCCCTCGTCGACGCTCGACCCCGCGCGGCTCGTCACGACCAGCCGCATCGCGGTGAGCCAGGCGTCGCCGCCCGACTTCCGCCGCTTCCTCTACGCGGTCGACGCGGGCGACGGCAGCCTGATGGTCTTCGACGTCAGCGACGGCGCGACCAGCCGGACGCCGCTCGCGCGCCCGCACCCGGAGTGGAACCCGTTCCAGCCGCCCGATCGGATCCGCTTCCGGGCGCCGGTGCGCGACCTCGAGATCGTGGCGCGCGACTCCCCCGCCAGGCTCCCCGCGACGGGCGTGGCGCCGGAGGGGATCCGGTGCGATCCCGATCCGGGCCTCCGGGCCTGCGACAGCACCATCGCCTCGTGCGACCTCGAGACGCTGTACCGCACCTCGGCCGACCACGACGCCGGCGCCGGCCCGCTGAGGCTCCGCGGCTCGTTCGCCTACGTGGTGCTCACGAGCGGCCAGGTCGCGGTCGTCGACGTGGACGACCTCGACGCGGCGTGCCGGGGCCCCGAGGTGAAGAGCCAGCTCGCCGGGTGCGAGGTCGCCCCGCTGCCCGGCGCCCCCCCGGACGACCACGACGCCGATGGGATCCCGAACGCGCCGGTCCTGGATCCGGAGACCGGCCAGGTGCGCGTCGACGGGGACGACTGCCCCTACTACCCGAACCGGCGCGAGGGCAACCGGCGCGTCGACAGGAACGGCGACGGCATCGAGGACACCTGCGAGCTCAGGACCTCCGGCGAGGCGTCCTGCAGCGTCGTCCTCCCGCACACGCCGCGCTCCGCGGACTACATCCTGCCGAGCGGCGGCGCCGGCCAGCGCGAGCCGGGCGTGCAGACCCTCCCGCTCCTCTACGACCGGAGCGGCGCGATCGTGCAGCTCTCCGAGGAGCGGAGCCCGAAGATGCGCGCCACGTTCCCGCCCGAGGGGGTCGCCGCGCCGGATCTCACGCTCGGCGTGGGCGCGGAGCGCCAGCCGATCCTGCGCGGCCAGCAGGGGCTCGTGGAGCGGTCCGGCGAGCTGCAGCACGCGCTGGTGATGAACCTCGAGGATCCGCGGGTGCACATCGTCAACACGGGGTGGACCGTCACCTACGAGGGCGCGCTCCCCGGCTTCACCCGGACGTTCGTCGGCTTCGACGACGACGAGAGCGCCCTCGGGAGCTCCGACGCCCGCTTCTGCCGCCGCGGCGTGCAGAGCCGGGCGAGCATCGAGGAGCAGCTGCTCGCCGCCGGCCTGGGGGAGCGGGAGGCGTCGGCCCGGGCCGCGCAGCTCGCCGACTTCGTGCAGATCACGTCCGAGCTCCCGGACGAGGACGCCGCGTACTGGCAGGAGTCGCGCGAGCCCGTCTGCTCGTACGAGCGGTGCAACGCCAAGTACGGCAGCATCATCACGTCGCGCCCCGGGCTCCGCGTCGCCGAGGCCTACGAGGACCACCTCGTGCTGGAGTCGCGCGATCCCGACGTCGACGAGGTCGCGTTCGCGCGCTGCTGCTTCCCCGGCGAGGTGCAGCTCAACGTCCGGGCCGGGGGCCAGTGGGTCGTGCAGGACGCCGGAGGGGGCTTCCTGCACCACGTCATCGCCGATCCGGCGACGGGCAGGTGCCGCAACTCGTGCGACGGGCGCCTCGCGCGGCTCAACGGCCGCGTGGTGCACACGCCGACCGACGGGCCGGTCACCGACGGCGAGCCCGGCGCGTTCATCAACCCCATGTTCCGCTTCGCGATCACGGGCGGGGCGCCCGAGCAGGACATGCAGTTCCGCTTCACCACCCAGGGCGCGTTCACGCCGCTCCACATCGAGCTCTCCGAGGCGATCCGCCGGGACGACCGGTACGACGTCCAGCCGCAAGCGATCCGGTTCATCCCGGCGACCGGAGAGCTCGCGATCACCGACGGCTCGCTCCAGGGGCTGATCCTGCTCAGCTCGAGCAGCATGTCCCTCACGCACCAGTTCCGCTGAGCGGCCCGTCCCGCCGGTGTCATTCCGGCGGGAGCACCGAAATTTCCACGAAAAACGCGGACGAAACGCGCAAGTCACGCATAGACCGCATCGCGCGTCGAGGCTAAGACGCCGCCGATGCATCCGTCCGAGCAGCCTGTGGCCAGGAAGAAGCTCACGCCGGTGATGCGCCAGTACGAGGAAGCGAAGGCGCTCCACCCCGACGCGATCCTGTTCTTCCGGCTCGGTGACTTCTACGAGATGTTCAACGACGACGCGGTCCTGGTGTCGCGCGCGCTGAACCTGACGCTCACGAGCCGGAACAAGGGAGAGCCCGGCGAGCACCCGATGGCCGGCGTCCCGCACCACGCGGCGCACGGGTACATCGCGCGGCTGCTCGCGCTCGGCCACAAGGTGGCGATCTGCGAGCAGCTCGGGGATCCGTCGAAGATCAAGGGGCTCGTGCCGCGGCAGGTGGTGCGCGTCGTCACGCCGGGGCTCGTGACCGAGACCGACCAGCTCGACGCGCGCGCCAACCACTACCTGGCGGCCGTCGACGGGGGCGGCGTGCCCCGCGGGGACGCGGGCGCGACCGGCGGACCGTACGGCCTGTCGCTGCTCGATCTGTCCACCGGCGAGCTCTCGGCCACCTCGATCCCCGACGCCGCGACGCTGCTCGCCGAGCTCGCCCGGGCCGATCCGCGCGAGGCGCTGATCGCCCGCGATCTGCCCGACGTCCGCGCCGCCGCGGCCTCGCTCGCCTGCCGCGCGGCGCTGCGCGACGACGAGGACCTCGACAGCGCGGCGGTCGCGTCGATCCTCGACGACGCCGCGATCGAGCCCATCTCGGCGGCGGCGCTCGCCGAGCACCCGCTGCCGGCGGTGCGCGCCGCGGCGCGGGCGCTGCGCTTCGCCCGCCGCTGCAGCCCGGGCGCGCGCATCCCCGTGCGCCGCATCGCCCCGCACGACACCTCGGGCACGCTGCGCATCGACGAGACGGCCCAGTCGCACCTCGAGCTCGTGCGGGCCGCCGACGGGGGCCGGCGCGGCACGCTGCTCGACGTCATCGACTGCACGGTCACCCCGGGCGGCGCCCGGCTCCTCCGCCGCCGCCTGCTCACGCCGCTCGCGGACGTCGCGGCCATCCGCCGGCGCCTCGACGAGGTCGAGCTCTTCGTCGCGCACCCGCGCGCCCGCGGCGAGCTGCGGGACGCGCTCGGCGGCGTCGGCGACCTCGAGCGCCTCAGCGTCCGCGCGCTCCTCGGCGAGGCCACGCCCCGCGACCTCGGCGGCCTCCGCGACGGCCTCACGGCGGCGCCGGCGGCGATCGCCGCGATCCGGTCCATCCCCGACCTCGGCGGCGCGCCCGGGCGGGGCGAGGCCGCCGCCGCGGCGGAGGCCAGCGCGGAGCCGCTGCTCGCCGACGCGGCGGCGACGGACGTCGTGGCCGACGTGTGCGCCGAGCTCACCGCCGCGCTGGTCGAGCGGCCGCCGCCGAACGCGCGCGAGGGCGGCGTCTTCCGCGAGGGGTACGACAAGGAGCTCGACGAGGCGCGCGCCACGGAGAAGAACGGCACGGAGCTCATCCTCGCGCTCGAGGCGAGGCTGCGCGCGCAGACGGGCGCGCCGTCGCTCCGGGTCAAGTACACGCGCGTCTTCGGCTGGTACATCGAGGTGACGCGCGCCCACGTCGGCAAGGTCCCGGACACCTTCCGCCGCAAGCAGACGGTGGCGACCGGCGAGCGCTACACGAGCGACGAGCTCGACGAGCTCGCCGACAAGATCGAGCACGCCGGCGCGCGCGCGCTGGAGCGGGAGGCGGCGCTGTTCGAGCGCCTGCGGACGCTCGTGGCGAGGAACGAGGCCCGCCTCCGCGCGCTCGCGCGCCGGCTCGCCGCGTGGGACGTCGCCGCCGCGCTCGCCGACGTCGCGCACCGCAACGACTACGTGCGGCCGCACGTCACCTCGGGCGACGCGATCGCGATCCGCGACGGCCGCCACCCGGTCGTCGAGCGCTACGCGGCCGCGGGGAACTTCGTGCCGAACGACACCCGCCTCGACCTCGCGGGCGAGCGGCTCTGGCTGATCACCGGCCCCAACATGGCGGGCAAGTCGACCTTGATGCGCCAGGTCGCGCTCATCGTGGTCCTCGCGCAGATGGGCAGCTACGTGCCCGCGCGCGAGGCGGAGATCGGCCTCGTCGACCGGATCCTCTCCCGGGTGGGCGCGAGCGACAACGTGGCCCGCGGCGAGAGCACGTTCATGGTGGAGATGCGGGAGACCGCGGAGATCCTGCGCGGCGCGACGCGGCGCTCGCTCGTGATCCTGGACGAGATCGGCCGGGGCACGAGCACCTACGACGGCCTCGCGATCGCCTGGGCCGTGGCCGAGCACCTCTTCGAGGCGGTCGGCTGCCGCGCGCTGTTCGCGACGCACTACCACGAGCTCACGGAGCTCTCGGCGCGCGCGCCGGGCATCGCGAACTACTCGGTGGCCGCGCGCGAGCACGGCGACGACGTGATCTTCCTGCACAAGCTCGAGCCGGGCCCCGCCAGCCGCAGCTACGGCGTCGCGGTCGCGCGGCTCGCGGGCGTCCCGGAGGGCGTGCTCGCCCGGGCCCGCGCGATCCTCGCGACGCTGGAGTCGGGCGCCGCGCTGCCGGGCGGCAAGCACGCCTCGCTCCGCGGCCGCACGCGCGCCGGCGCCGCCCAGCTCGACCTGTTCGTCCCGGCGCAGGCGGCGTCGCCGCCGGAGCACGCGGCGGTCCTCGAGACGCTGCGCTCCGTGGACGTCGATCGCCTCGCGCCGCTCGACGCGCTGAAGCTCGTGGTCAAGCTGAAGGGCCTGCTCGGCGCCCCGAAGTGACCGATGGCGTCGCTTGACAGACGAGACCCATCGGGGTAGCAAACCGCCCCCTTCGCGCGGTCTCGTGACGAGGGGGACAGCGGAGGCTGAATCCCCGTCCTCGCTGTCGACTGCGACGAATCCACACGCTCCCCTGGCACCACGGCAATCCGCGGCCCGGTGCCCCATCGACGAGGACGCTTTTTCCTGTCCGCGCGAGGGGTTGGTCGCGGGAGGGGGAGCGGCGGACCAACCGAAAGGACACTGCCGTGACCGATACCAGCGTTTCCGCATCCGTCCCCGCGGCCGAGACCATGCAGGCCGTCGCCCCTCTGCCCGGGGAGTTCCCGCTCCCGCTCCGCTCGCTGCTCGACGCGGGCGTGCACTTCGGCCACCAGACCAAGCGCTGGAACCCGAAGATGCGGCCGTTCATCTACGGCGCGCGCAACGGCATCCACATCATCGATCTCGATCAGACGACGCGCCTCTTCAAGCGCGCGTACGACTTCCTGACCGACGCCGTGTCCCGCGGCGGCCACGTGCTGTTCGTCGGCACGAAGCGCCAGGCGCAGGACATCGTGCAGGAGGAGGCCCGGCGCGCGGGCATGTACTTCGTCACGAACCGCTGGCTCGGCGGCACGCTGACGAACTTCCGCACCATCAAGCAGGGCCTCGATCGCCTGCGCACCCTCGAGCGCATGCGCGAGGACGGGACCTACGAGCAGCTCCTCAAGAAGGAGGTCGTCCGCCTCGAGAAGGAGCGCGAGCGGCTCGAGAAGTACCTGGGCGGCCTGAAGGGCATGGGCGGCCTGCCGGCGGCGATCTTCGTGATCGACCCGCACCAGGAGTCGATCGCGATCAGCGAGGCGCGCAAGCTGAACGTCCCCGTCGTGGCCATCACGGACACGAACTGCGACCCGGATCTCGTCGACTTCGTGATTCCCGGCAACGACGACGCCATCCGCTCGATCCGGCTGATCACGGCCCGGGTCGCGGACGCGTGCATCGAGGGCGCGCAGCGGCGCCGGGATCACGGCGAGGGCGCGCACGGCTCGCAGCCCCCGCCCCGCGGCCAGCGCGACGAGATCAACGTGTACCAGGGCGGCCGCGGCCGCGGTGGTCCGCGTCAGCAGCAGGCGTCGTAGCGTAGCGCGGCGCGAGCCGCATCGGGGCGGGCCCGGCGCCCGGGCGGTGAGAGGCCGGGGCACCGGCCTCCTGCCCGGGAGCGGGGGAGGCCGCGGCGGCGCAGGGGGCGCGGGGCAGAGATGGACAATTCGTCGCCCCGCGCCCACCTCGCCGCTGCGCCTCGGCCCGCTCGCCGCTGTCCGGGCCGCTCGTGCATTCACCAGTCTGAAGTGCGTTGAAAAGAGGCGCGCTCGGCGCGGCCTCTTCAATCCAGGTTGAAGGAGAAAGAGCCATGGCCGGCATCAATGCGCAGGCGATCAAGGAGCTTCGGGAGCGGACCCAGGCGGGCATGAGCGACTGCAAGAGCGCCCTCACGGAGGCCGAGGGCGACATGGAGAAGGCGGTCGAGATCATCCTCAAGAAGGGTCTCGCGAAGAGCGCCAAGCGGGCCGGCGCGTCCGCCACCGAGGGCGAGGTGCGCGCGGCGGTCGCGGCCGATCGGCGGAGCGCGACGATGGTCGAGGTCAACATCCAGACCGACTTCGCCGCGCGGAACGACGCGTTCCGGCAGTTCGTGGGCGACGTGCTCGCCGCGGCCGAGAAGGCGCCCGAGGGCGCGGACGTGAGCCAGCTCTCGATCGGCGGCAAGCCGGTGGCCGACGTCGCGACGGAGCTGACGGCGCGCATCGGCGAGAAGGTCGCGGTGCGCCGGTGGGACCGCGTGTCGATCCCCGCGGGCAAGCACGGCGTCGCGCACGCCTACGTGCACCTGGGCGGCAAGATCGGCGTGCTCGTGGCGGTCGAGACCTCGAGCCAGGCCGTGGCGGAGCACCCCGAGGTGCAGAAGCTCGTCGAGGACACGGCGATGCAGGCCGCCGCGATGAGCCCGCTGGTCCTCCGCCGCGACGAGGTCACGGAGGAGCTGAAGGCGAAGCAGAAGGAGATCTTCGAGGCGCAGCTCCGCGAGGATCCGAAGCCGAAGCCCGAGGCGGCGTGGCCGAAGATCATCGAGGGCAAGTTCAACAAGTGGTACTCGGAGGTCGCGCTGCTCGAGCAGGAGTCGGTGGAGGCGGCGTCGCGCGGCGTGAGCCTGACGATCGACAAGCTGCGCGAGGCGGCGGCGAAGGCGGCCGGCGGCGAGGTGACGCTGACCCGCTTCGTCCGCTACGAGCGCGGCGAGGGCATCGCGAAGAAAGAGGACGACTTCGCCGCCGAGGTGGCGAAGATGGCCGCGAGCTGAAGCGGCGCGATGCGGGGCCGCCTGGCCGCCGTCTCGATCGATCTCGACGAGATCCCGAGCTACCTTGCCATCCACGGGCTCGCCGCCCCGGAGCGCTCCGGGGCGGCGGCCGCGCTGCACGCCGTCTATGACGCGGCGCTGCCGCGCATCGCGGCCTTCGCCGCGTCCCACGGCATCCCCGTCACGCTGTTCGCGATCGGCCGCGATCTCGCGCGCCCGGAGAGCGCGGCGGCGCTGCGCGCGCTGAGCGCGGAGGGCCACGCGGTCGAGAACCACTCGTACTGGCACCGTTACGACCTGTCGCGGCTCCCGCGCGCCGCGATCGCCGAGGACGTCCTGATGGGGGCCGAGGCGATCGCGGAGGCGGTCGGCCGGCGTCCGACGGGCTTTCGCGCGCCGGGCTACACCGTGAGCGACGCGCTGTTCGACGCGCTCGACGCGGTCGGGGTCGCGTTCGACTCCTCGGTGTTCCCGTGCCCGCCGTACTACGCGGCGAAGGCGCTCGTGATGGGGGTGCAGCGCGCGCAGGGGAGGGGATCGGCCGCGATCCTGGACACGCCGCGCGTGCTCGCGGCGCCGCGCCGCCCGTACCGGCCGGGGCGGCCGTGGCACCGGCGCGGCGGGCGGCGCTTCGTGGAGCTGCCGATCCAGGTGACGCCGCGGCTGCGCCTGCCGGTCATCGGGACGAGCGTCGCGCTCGCGGGCGCGGCGGGGGCGCGGTGGCTCGCGCGCGCCTGCGCCGGCGAGGCGTTCGTCAACCTGGAGCTGCACGGGATGGACTTCCTCGATCGACGCGACGGGCTGGAGGCGCTCGCGCCGTACCAGCCGGAGCTCCGGGTGCCGCTGGACCGGCGGCTCGAGGCGCTCGGGGCGTTCGTGGAGGAGACGGCGCGGCGAGGCACACGGTTCGTGCGGCTGGAGGAGGCGAGCCGGGAGCGCGGGCTCGTGGCGTGACCGAGGGGTCGGCCCGGGCCTGCGAAATTCCTGACGGGCATGGGGCCGTCGGCTACCTTCCCGGCGATGGAGTTCGAGCGCCTCCAGGAGCTCTACAACCGCTGCAACCCCGACGAACCGCTGTCACCGGGGGACGCGCGCAACGTGGACATCGACCTCCACGGTGTGCGCGGGGCGCACTGGACGAGCAAGCTCGCGCGCCAGATCGAGCTCTCCAGGACGCCGGTCTGCCAGCTCTTCACCGGGCTCCGCGGCACGGGGAAGAGCACCGAGATCCAGCGCCTCGCCGCCAGGCTCTCCGATCCGGCGCGGCGCAACCTCCTCACGGTCCTCATCGACGCCGATGAAGTCCTCGACCTCACCGTGGAGATCGACATCTCGGACGTGCTCGCGCTCGTGCTGCTCCAGACCGAGCGCGCCGTCCTGGCCGCGGAGGGAGGCGATGCGGCGGACGCCCTGACCGACGGCCCTCACCGGCGGCTCTGGGCGTGGCTCTCGCGGACGGACGTGGAGATCGGCAAGCTCACCGCGGGCGTCGGCGCGGGCGCGAAGGCCGGCGTCGAGCTCAACCTGAAGACGAACCCGACGGTGCGCCAGCGGGTCCGCGAGATCGTGGCCAGGCACCTGGCCACGTTCGTCCGCTTCGTGCATGACGAGCTCCGGGAGCTCGACGGGCGCGCGCGCAAGCTCGGGCGCTCCGGCGTCGTGATCCTCTTCGACTCCCTGGAGAAGCTGCGCGGCACGAGCCTCACCTGGAAGCCGGTGCTCGAGAGCGCGGAGCGCATCTTCTCCACCGGCGCGCCCTACCTCCAGCTCCCGGTGCACGTGCTCTACACGATCCCGCCGGCGCTCGCGCGCCGCATGGTCGAGCCGCCCGTGTCGTTCCTGCCGATGATCAAGGTCCGGGACAAAGAGGGCACGCTTCACCCCGAGGGGTCGAGGTGATCGCGGAGCTCGTGAAGAGGCGCATCGACGAGGACGCGCTCCGGGAGATCTTCGGCGAGTCCGCGCTCCGGGATCGGATCCGCGCCGTCGCGCTGTGGTCTGGCGGCTACCCGCGCGAGATCGTGCGGCTGCTGCAGACGCTGCTCGAGCTCGAGGCGTTCCCCGTCGACGGGAAGACGCTCGAGCGGGAGCTCCACCGCGCGGGGAACGCCTACCGGAGCATCGTCTACTACAGCGGCGCGATCCCGTGGCTCGCCACGGTGAACCGCACGAAGCGGCTCATCACGAGCAACGAGCAGGAGCGCGAGGCCGCCGATCACCTGCTCCAGAACAACGTGATCCTGCGTTACCTCAACGACGACGAGTGGGTCGACGTCCACCCGGCGGTGGCCGGCATGCAGGAGCTCGCTGGGCCCTTCCCGGACGCGACGGACGTCGCGGCGGAGAAGGGCGCATGACCGGCGCCGCGGGCGGGGAGCGCTCGCGGCTCGTCCGGGCGCTCGCGCTCTCGCGGCGCTTCCACCTCTACCTCGCGCGGTGCGCGAGCCCCCGCGCGGCGGACGGGCTGGTCGCGGCGCTCTCCGACGAGCTCCCGCGGCTCGGGCGCGACGGGGGCCGCCTCGTGCGGCTTTCGCCATACAGCGGCCGGCCGGGGGACGCGCCGCTCACCGATGGCGAGCTCGCCGATCGTGTCCTGCTCCCGCTCCTCGACCCGCCGGAGGAGCTCCGCGGTGCGATCCACCTCGTGGACGCGTCGCGCGCGACCTACGCGGACACCGAGGCGTGGGCGCGCTGCTTCTCGCTCTGGAACGAGAAGCGCAACGTCATCGGCGCATCCCGCGGCGAGGTCGTGGTGATGCTGCCGGCCGCGCTCGCGCACGTGTTCGCGGCCGCGGCGCCGGATGTCTGGTCGATCCGGAGCGGGGAGTACGTCATCGACGAGGGCGCGAGCGCGACCCGAGGCGGCCTGGAAGCCCACGCGCAGGGATCCATCTCCTTCGTGGGTGTCGCGCGCGGGACCTCACCGTCACTGCCCGCGACGGTGCCGGGCAGCGTGAGAGGGCGCGTTGACGACGCGCTGCTGCTCCTGCGTGCCGCCTCGCCGCTTTCGCTCTTCGGCGGCGATATCGTGGTCAGGCCCTGGATCGACGACGTCCTCGACGCGCGCTGGGCCGCCGATCCGATGAACAGCGATGCGAGCCAGCTGCCCGGGCCATGGGGCGCTGGGCCGTCCGCCCTGGCGCAGCGAGATTTGCGCCGGGCCGACGAGTTGCTCGCCGCGCGGTGCTTCGATGATGCAGAGGAGCTCCTCGCCCATCTCCTGGAGTGCGCCGCGGATGACCAGACGGAGCTGACAGCCGTCGCGCTCTCGGAGCTTGCCGTCGCGGTCGCCGCGCAGGATCGCGCGGACGCCGCCGCGGTCCATGCGAGCCGGGCGCTCTCGCTCGTAGGCGTCGTCCCCGGCGGAGGGGGTGCCTGGACGGCTGTATCGCCGTACGTGACCGCGTGGGTGCCGCGGGCCAACGCGCTCGTGCGCTGGTGCCTCGGTCATCTTGAGGTCGCGGAGCAACTCGACCAGACGTTGGCCGCCGGGATCGAGGCGCCTGCCGAGGCCGTCCGGCGGTTTTATCGGCCCCTCGTCGGTCGATCGCGGCTTCTCCGGCTCGCCGAGCGCGGCCAGATCGCCACGGCGCGAGAGCAGGTCCGCGCGCTGCTCCATTCCGGGCAGCGCACGGGATCGCCCCGGAACGAGCCTGCGGCTGAGGAGGCGATCGCGCGCATCATCCTCGCGGATCTCGAGCTTCTCTCCGGCGACCTCGACGCGTCGATTCGCGAGCTCGATCGAGCTCGCGTCGAGGGCACGGCCTGGCCGGAAGAGCACCCGAGCCTCCCTCACCGCTGCGAGGTCGCCACGGCGCTCGTCGAGATCGCTCGCGGAAACGAAGAGCGGGCCACGAAGCTGCTCGGGCGTCCGAGGGACCCGCTGGATCTCTCGCCCTGGGGGCAGCCCGAACCGGAAGGCGGTTTCCGGGCAGAGGCCTTTCACGCGATGACATCCGGGCTCCTCGCGATGGTCACGGGGGATCCTGCGCGCGCCGGCGCGTGGTTCGAGAGCGCACGCGGCTTCATCGACGCCTGGGGTCGCCTCGGCCTGGACCGGCGATCGCGCCTGCGCGCGCAGCTCGTCGTGGAGCTGCTTCGGACCGCGCTCTGGCCTGACGGCGATCGGACCGAGGCAGCAGCGCGCGATCTCGCCGGCCAGGCCGAGGCGCTCCTGGGCGACACGGCCGAGGATCACATGAGCCGCGTGCTCGCCGTGGCGGCGCACCGCGAGCTCGCGCGGCGCCTCGCGAGCGCCGGCGCCGGTGACGCCCGCTCCGCCGCGCAGCGCGCCGCAGCGCTCGCCCAACCCCTCGGCGGCCTCGGCGTGCCCGCGTGGGACGAGCTGCTCCGCGCTGCGGCGCGCCCGTCCTGAGTTTCCCTGGTTCTACGCACCAGGAGTCCGGTCGGGGATCGGGAGAGAGAGTTCAACGCAAAGGCGCAAAAATGCATGAAATTGATGGCGCCTTTGCCCTTTGCGTTGAACTCTCTTTTCTCCCGCGAAGCAGATCCCCGGCAGGAGATCTCACCCGCCGTACTGGACGCGGCGACCCTGCGGCGCGGCGGTCGCCGGCCGTGGAGGGCAGGGGAGAGGTATGACGCGGCGCGTTGTGCGCGCGTTCCTTGCGCGTCGTGCGCGCGTTCCCGGTCACCGTGCGCGTGTCCGGGATCTCTGGCGCGCGGGGGCGACGGGCTTGCCGCATGCCGCCTCCGCGTCGTGCGCGCGTCCGAGCCGCCTGTGCGCGCGTCGCCCCGCCCCGTGCGTGCGCGCCCCGCGCCGTGCGCGCGCGCCCCGCGCCGTGGTGCGCTGGCGCCACCGGGGTTGCGCGCGTTCCCCCGCCGGTCTCGCGCGTGCCGCCCGCCGTCGTGGCGCCGTCGACCTCGCCTGGTGCGCACGTCGTGCCCGCCGAGCGCGCCCCAGCGGCCGACCCTGCGCCGCTTGCCCGGGCCCCATGCATTCGTTCGGACTGGATCGTCGCGACGTGATCTTGCTCATCCGATGTGCCCACTTTCCGTTCCTTGACGCTCCCTCGTAGCCTCTCCTCTCATGGCCACTTCCAAGACCAGGAAGCCCGCGCCGGCGACCTCGCCGGCCGAGGCACCGATCGTTTCATCCACCACCGTCACCCTCGACGCGCTCGCCAGGGAGCTCGGCCCCGCGGACGGCGCGTTCGCCGCGCGGACGTACGCGGGGATCCCTGAGGAGGACCTCGTCGCGGAGGGGACGCGCATCGACTCGCAGAGCCTCATCGATGACGTCCCTCAGTTCGTCGCCTCGGCGCGGCGGATCCTGGGCTCGCTGTCGGAGGCGCAGCGCGGCAAGGTGCGCATGCCCGAGGCGCTCTTGCCGCTGCTCGTCGCCGAGGCGGGCAGGCTCCAGGCGATGAAGCGGTCGCACGACGCGGCGGCGACCGAGGTCGCCGGCGCGAGGGCCGCGCTCGAGGCGCAGGGGCGGAGCGCGATGCGCGACGGCATCGCCGAGCGCGATCTCTGCTACGACGGCCTGCGCAACGCGCTCGGCGCGCGCCGCATGGCGCGGGTCGACGCCGTCGTGGGGCGCGCGGATTCCCCCGAGAACCTCGCCAGGGGCCTCGAGGCGCTCGCGGCCTTCATCGACGAGACCCGGCGGGCCGACCCGCTGCAGGACGCGAAGCTCCTCGAGGACTACGGGGTCGGCGCCGAGTGCGCGGCCACGCTCCGGGCCACGGCGCAGCGGGTGCGCGGGACCGGCAGCGTCCAGATCGACGCAGGGCGTCGGGTCACCCAGCGGGCGCTCGATCTCCAGGACGGGAGGGTCACGGTCGTGATCGAGAAGATCCTCCGCGCCTTCCGATCCGCGCGCCGGGTCGACGGCACCATCCTGGTTCCCGAGCTGAACAAGGCCGCCTGGATGTTCGAGGTCCGCTCCGGGAGCTCCGCCAAGAAAGCCTCGGCGGGCGGCGACAAGCCCCCGGCTGGCGGCGACAAGCCCCCGGCTGGCGGCGACAGGCCCTCGGCCGGCGGCGACAGGCCCTCGGCCGGCGGCGACAGGCCCCCGGCCGGCGGTGACAAGCCCATGGCCGGCGGCGACAAGCCCATGGCCGGCGGCGACAAGCCCCCGTCGGGCGCAGGCGAGGCGCAGGGCAACGCGCCCCCGGCGCAGCCGGCCACCCCACCGATCCCCGGCGCTGGCGGCTGATCTCTGCCCCCGGACCAGGGGCGCCGCCTGCCGCGCCCACCCGCCCGCGTCGGCCCGCCTTCCCGCCTTGTCCGCGTCAGCGCGCGACGAGCCGCCTCGCTGACGAGGTGCGCGTCAGCGCGCGATGAGCCGCCTCGCTGACGAGGTGCGCGTCAGCGCGCGACGAGTCGCCTCACGACGAGGTGCGCGTCAGCTCGCGACGAGCCGTCTCGCGACCACCATCCCGAGCGCGCCGGCGAGCAGGCAGCCGACCAGCGTGATCACGATGTTCGCCAGGCCGGCCGCCCACGTCTTGTACTGGATCAGCCGGAGCGTCTCGTTGTTGAAGCTCGAGTACGTCGTGAACCCGCCCATCACCCCGGTGCTCAGGCCGAGGCGGAGCGTCGGCGACAGCAGCTCCGTCGCCGCGGCGACCTCCCCGATGGCGCCGAGCAGGAACGACCCGAGCACGTTGACGGCGAGCGTTCCGTACGGAAAGTCGGCGCCGAAGCGCTGCTGACACCACGTCGACAGCCCGTACCGGGCGAGGGTGCCCGCCGCCCCGCCGACGCCGATCCAGAACCACCGCTCCATTCGTTTCACTTTCTCGCGCAGATCGCGTTCGTCGCGCGGCGACCTCTCCTTGCTTCCTCTCCGTCGCTGGCTCAAGGCTCATCCGGGTGAAGCGCCGCTTCAACACGACCGGCCCCTGCCGCCCTGATCTGCACTACATGATCCCGGCCGAGAGCCGGCTGCCCGAGGCCCCGGGCCTCGTCGAGCAGATGGGCTACTTCGTCGTGCACGCCCCGCGGCAGACCGGCAAGACCACCGCCCTGCGCGCGGTCGCCGAGCGGCTCACCGCGTCGGGCCGCCACGCCGCCGTCCTCTTCTCCTGCGAGGAGGGCAGCGCCGCCGGCGGCGACTACGGCTCCGCCCAGCGCGCCGTGCTGCGCGAGCTCGCGCGCGGCCGAGATCGCGCTGCCGCCCGAGCTCCAGCCGCCCCCGTTCTCGCTCGAGGGCGACGAGGGGCTCCGCTCCGCGGCCCTCACCGCCTGGGCGCGCGCGTGCCCGCGCCCGCTCGCCCTCATCTTCGACGAGATCGACTCCCTGCGCGGCCAGAGCCTGCTCAGCATCCTGCGCCAGCTCCGCGCCGGGTTCCCCAGCCGCCCCGAGCATTTCCCCGCGTCGGTCATCCTCTGCGGTCTGCGCGACGTGCGCGATGACAAGGCCGCGAGCGGCGGCGATCCCGAGCGCCTCGGCACCGCGAGCCCGTTCAACATCAAGCTCAAGTCTCTTCGGCTCGGCGACTTCTCCGAGGACGAGGTGCGCGCCCTTTATGCCCAGCACACCGAGGACACCGGCCAGGTCTTCCTCGATGAGGCGCTCACCCGGGCCTTCGAGGTCACCGCCGGCCAGCCCTGGCTCGTCAACGCCCTCGGTCAGGAGATCGTCGAGGAGATGGCCGTCCCGCCCGACGAGCCCATCACCCGGGCCCATGTCGAGCAGGCCAAGGAGCGCCTCATCCTGGCCCGCGCCACGCACCTCGACTCGCTCGTCAGCAAGCTCGCCGAGCCCCGTGTCCGGCGCGTGCTCGAGCCCATGCTGGCCGGAACGTACGAGGGCGGCGGCGACACCTACGACGACGACGCGTCCTACGTCCGCGATCTCGGGCTCGTGGCCCAGGGCAAGCCGCTGCGCATCGCGAACCCCATCTACCGGGAGGTGATCGCCCGCGTCCTCTCCCCGTCGGCCGAGGAGCGGATCGACGCCCCGCCCGAGCGCTTTCGCCTGCCCGACGGCCGCCTCGCCTTCCGGCGCCTGCTCCGCGCGTTCGCCGCCTTCTGGCACGAGCACGGCGAGGTGCTCACCTCCGGCATGCCGTACCCCGAGGTCGCCCCGCAGCTCGTCCTGATGGCCTTCCTCCAGCGCGCGGTGAACGGCGGCGGCTTCATCGATCGCGAGTACGGCGTCGGCCGCGGGCGCATCGATCTGCTCGTCCGCTTCCCCTACCAGAGGCCCGACGGCTCCCGCGCCGTCCAGCGCCGCGCCCTCGAGCTCAAGGTGTGGCGCAAGGGCCAGAAGGACCCGCTCCGCGAGGGCCTCGCCCAGCTCGACGACTACCTCACGCGCCTGCGGCTGCGCCGCGGGACGCTCGTGATCTTCGACGCCCGCGGCCAGCTCGCCCGGACCCCGCCCCGGTTCGACGAGGCGACGACCCCACGCGGCCGCCGCGCCGCCGTGCTCCGCCTGGAGCGCCGCACCACCCGGCGCGCCGCGCCCCGGCCTACTCCGCCGCCTTCTTGAACTCGATGACCGTGCCGCCCTCGCCCTCGCCGGCCGGCAGCGCCGGCCGGTTCACGCGGGAGATGCGGTCCGGCGCCACGCCCGCCGCCGCGATGAACCCGCGCGCCTGCTCGTTGTCGCCGTACGCAAGCTCGTCCGGCGTCCCCGACGCCACGACCCGCCCCTGGATCACGAGGAACGCCTGGTGCGCGATGCGGAACGTGCTCGCCATGTCGTGCGAGATCACCACGCTCGTCACCTTGTAGCGCTCCCGCGTCTCCTCGATCAGATCGTCGACCATCCGGCTCGTCAGCGGATCGAGGCCGCTGGTCGGCTCGTCGTAGATGAGGATCTCGGGCTCGAGCATCAGCGCGCGCGCCAGGCCCACGCGCTTGCGCTGCCCGCCGGAGAGCTCCGACGGCATCCGGTCCTCCTTGTTCTCGAGGCCGAGCGAGTTCAGCATGCTCACGACCTTGTCGCGGACGTCCCGCTTCGACATGTGCTTGCGGTGCTCCCGCAGCGGGAACGCCACGTTGTCGAAGATCGTGAGCGAGTCGAGCAGCGCCGCGTACTGGAACACCATCCCGAACTTCTGGCGCACGCGGTTCATCTCGTAGTCGTCCAGCGCGCCGATGTCCTCGCCGTCGACCCAGATGTGCCCGCTGGTCGGCTTCTCGAGGCCGATGAGCAGCCGGAGCAGCGTGGTCTTGCCGGCGCCCGACCCGCCGATGATCACCGCCGTCTCGGTCCGCCGGAGGTGCATCGTGATGCCGTGCAGCACCTTCGTCGCCCCGAACGATTTCTTGACGTCATCGACGAAGAGGTGATCCCCCGGTTGCCAGCCCGGCGGTCGCCCGCCGTCCTGCTTCGCCCCAGGGGCGGCCCCTTCCTGGGGGAGCTGGCGGGACGGCCTCCTCCACATCCGCAGCGTACGGTACCACGGAGGGGGCCCGCAGGGCGCCGATCGCCGTGCATCGCCGTAAGGGACAGCACGCGCTTGACGCGGCCGGGCATGGGACGGAAACGTTGCGCATGACGGACGACCTACTGAAGGCAGCCCTCGACGCGGCGGAGGCCACGACCGACAAGGACGGCTGGGCCGAGCTCCCCGAAGGGCAAGCGCTGACGCTCTACGTCGCCCACGACGGCGTGGCGCTCCAGGTCGCCAAGATCGAGGCGATCCTCTCGGTGGACGGGCTCGTCCATGCCCGCAGCAGCAAGGGCGAGCTGTTCTTGCTGGCCCAGAAGGATGTGTTCGCCGTCGCCCTCGACGGCGGCGGCAAGGGAGCCTCGGCCAGGAAGGCCGGCTTCCTGGGCTGAGCGCGGCAGCCTCGCATGACCCGACCGCCGAGAGGGGGAGGAGATCCCGCGGCGCGCTCCGCCGAGCGCGCCGTCGACCTGGCGCTCGCCGAGGTCGAGCGACGGTACGGGCTCGGCCGCAGCCTCGCCGCGCCCGGGTGGGTGCGCGAGCGGGTCCTCACCATCCTGAACGGCGCGGCCGTGCGCGACGGCGTCTCCCCGCTCGTGGCCGCCGAGCGGCTCCAGGAGGACCGGCAGGCCATCGAGGAGATCGTCGGCGCGCTGCGCGTGGGCGAGACGCGCTTCTACCGCGATCCGATCACCTGGGAGGCCATCGCCTCCTCGATCCTGCCCAGGCTCCCGCCCGACCTGCCCATCGCCGGCCTCTCGGCGGGCTGCAGCACCGGCGAGGAGGCCTACACCCTCGGCATGGTCCTCGCGAGCGCAGGCCGCCGCTTCAGCGTGCTCGGGGTCGACCGCTCCGTCCCCGCGATCGAGGCGGCGCGCGAGGCCGTCTACTCGGCCGAGGCCGCCGAGCAGCTCCCCCCGGCGCTGGCGCAGCGGTACTGTGAGCTCAAGGGCGGCGCGCTGCACATCTGCCAGGAGCTCCGCGACGTCGTGTCGTTCGAGGTCTGCGATCTCGTCCATGCCGTGCCGAGCGGCGGCTTCCAGATCATCTTCTTCAAGAACGTGCTCCTTTATCTCGCGGAGCCCGCCGGCGACGCGGTGGCCCGCCGCCTCGCGGCCGAGCTCGACCCGGGGGGGCTGCTCTTCCCGGCCGCGAGCGAGGCGCCGCGGCTGTGCGGCGCCGGCCTCACCCCGGTCAGGGTGAACGCGCAGGTCATCGCCTTCCGCGGCCCGGGCAATGAGAGGACCGGCTTTCCATGAGCGTCGACATCCCGTCTCCGACCTCCAGGCCCAGCGGCCTCCACGAGATCCGCGCCGCGTACGCGCGCGAGCGCGCGGAGCTCGATCGAACCGTCCCGAGCGGCCCCTCGCCGGCCGCGGATCCCGCCGCGCTCGGGGTCGCGCTCGGGCGGCGCCACGCGCGCCTGCTCGACGATCTCCTGACCCGCCTCTTCCACCTGCTGCGCGACGCCGGCGCGCCGAGCCGCGCCGCGTGGGACTCGGTCGCGATCGCCGGGGTCGGCGGCTACGGCCGCGGCGCCGTCGCGCTGCGCAGCGATCTCGACGTGCGCATCCTCGCCCGCGACGCCCAGCGCGCCGGCGCCATCGCGGACGCGCTGCTCTACCCGCTCTGGGACATGGGCGTCGCCGTGGGGCACCAGGTCGTCACCATCGACGACCTCGTCGAGGGCGCGCGCGACGACCTGCCGACCGCGACGAGCCTGCTCGACTGGCGGCACGTGGTCGGCGACGCGTCGCTGTCGGAGTCGCTCTGGCAGCGCGCCATCACGGGCATCTTCGCGCACTCGGAGCTGCCCCGCTTCATCGAGCGGCTCGCGAAGGAGATCGCGCAGCGGCACGAGCGCTTCGGCGGCTCGGTCTACCTCCTCGAGCCGGACGTGAAGAACGGCGCGGGCGGGCTGCGCGACGTCGACGTCGCCCGCTGGGCGGCGAAGGCGCGCTACGGCGTCGGCGAGTTCGGGGCGCTGGTCCGCTTCGGCGCGCTCGTCGCGCGCGAGGCCGAGGAGATCCGCGGCGCCGCGGAGATGCTCTGGCGCATCCGCAACCTCCTGCACGCCCACTCCGGGCGGCGGACCGACCGGCTGACGTTCGACGCGCAGGAGCTCTGCGCGGGCGCGCTCGGGTACAACACCGCCGCCGGCGCGGGGCCGGGCGAGGCCGCCGGGCGCGGCGCGCGGCCCGCGGACGAGCCCGCCGTGTCGCCCGAGGCGATCGAGCGGATGATGAGCGAGTACTACCGGAGCGCCCGGACCATCTCGCGCGGCCTCGACATGATCATCGCGCGCGCCACGCCGACGCTCACGCGGCGGCGCCGCCGCGACGAGGATCTCGGCGGCGGCGTCCGCCTCTTCGACGGCTGCGTCACGATGAGCGATCCGGATCTCTTGAGGACCGATCCGGCGCTCGCGCTGCGGCTCGTCTCCGAGGCCGTCGACCGCGGCGTGCCGCTCCTGCCCTACGCGCGCGGGGCGATCGCCCGCGCGGCCGGCGATCCGGCGTTCTCTGCGGCGCTGCGCGAGAGCCCGGAGGCCGCCGAGCGCTTCCGGGCCCTCGTCGCCACCTGCAAGGAGACCGCGCTCCAGAGCGGATCGGTCGTGCGCGAGCTGCACGACCTCGGCCTCCTGCTCGCGATGATCCCCGAGTTCCTGCCCGTGGTCGGGCGCGTCCACCACGACGTCTACCACGTGTACACCGTCGACGTGCACTCGGTCGCGGCGGTCGACCGGCTCGTCGCGCTCGTGCGCGGCGAGCTCGCGGGCGAGGGCGAGTTCGGGCTCGCGTGCCGGCTCGCCGCCGAGGCGACGCGGCCGACGATGCTGTTCTTCGCCACGCTCCTGCACGACGTGGGCAAGGCGATCGGCGGCACGGATCACAGCCGGCGCGGCGCCGAGATGGCGAGGCACATCCTGGAGCGGCTCGGCTTCCCTCCGGAGGACGTCGACGAGGCGTGCCACCTCATCCTGAAGCACCTCGTGATGTACCTCATCGCGACGCGGCGCGACCTCGACGACCCCGCGACGATCTCGGAGTTCTGCCAGGAGGTGCACGGCCGCGAGGGGCTGCGCGACCTCTACCTGCTCACGGTCGCCGATCTGTCGACCACGAGCCCGACGGCGATGACGTCGTGGAAGGCGCGGATGCTCGACGAGCTCTACCTCGCCGCGGACGGCGCGCTGCGCGGGGCCCGGGACGACGGCGACGCGCTCGGCCTCGACGATCAGCGGATGGCCCGCGCGATCAGCGGCACCGTGAGCGCCCTCGAGGATCTCCCCGCCCGGAGCGAGGCGGAGCGGCGCGCGCAGCGGGATTTTTTGGCCCGTTACCTCGCGTCGATGCCCGAGCGCTACCTGCTCGCGAACGGCCCGGCCGCGATCGCCGCGCACGCCGAGCTCGCGCGGCAGCAGCAGCTCCGCGGGAACGCCGTGTCGGTCGCGCTCGTGCCGTCGAGGCACCCGGAGGCCGCGGAGCTCTGCGTGGTCGCGCCGGATCGCCCCGGCTTGCTCGCGGCGATCACGGCGGCGCTCGCCGCGTCGCGCCTCGAGGTCCACGGCGCGCAGATCCACTCGCGCGCGTGCGACGAGGTCGAGCTGGAGGGCGCGCCGGTCCGCCCGAGGGCGGGCTCGGCCCCGCCGGCGGGCGTGCGCCTGCAGGCGGTCGACCTGTTCTGGGTGCGCGATCGCGGCGACGGGGTGGGCGGGGTGGCCCGCGCGATCCCGAAGCTCGTGGCCGACATCGAGGCGGTGCTCTCGGGCCGGATCTCCGGCGCCGAGCTCGCCAGGAAGCGCCGGGGCGGCGGGCTGCGCGAGCGCCCGACGCCGAAGGTGCGGACGCAGATCTCCATCGACGACCGCGCCTCGCACCACACGGTGATCGAGATCCTCACGCGGGATCGCCCCGGCCTGCTCTTCGCGATCTCGGACGCGCTCTATCAGCTCGGCCTGTCGATCTCGGTCGCCAAGATCAACACGGAGGGGACGCGCGTGGCCGACGTGTTCTACGTGAGCGAGGCGGACGGGTCGAAGGTCGAGCACGGCGAGCGGGTGCAGGAGGTCGAGGCTCGGCTCCGCGCGGTGCTCCAGGGCATGGATGACGAAGGGAGTGTCGGATGAACGAGAGGTGGACAGCGCGCGCGGCGAGGGCCGCCGCGCGGCGGGGCGTTTCGATCGTGGCGCTCGCGGCGTGCGCGGCGGCGTGCGGGGGCGCGCAGGAGCCCCCGCGCGAGGCGCTCTCCGCGGATCCTCCGCTCGGCGGCGACGAGGCGGCCCAGCAGGGCGCGTCGGCCACCGAGCTGGATCGGGGCATCGCCTACATCAAGAACGAGCGGTACGAGGACGCGAAGCGGCACCTCGAGAAGGCGCTCGAGCACGAGCCCGGGAGCGCCGAGGCGGCGTACTACCTCGGCCTCGCGCGCGAGAAGACGGGCGATCGCGCGGGCGCCGAGGTGTCGTACAAGAGGGCGCTCGAGGGCGATCCGAAGCTCGAGGCCGCCGCGCTGAACCTCGCGGCGCTCTACCTCGACGAGCCGCCGCGGCCGGACGACGCGATCGCGGTGCTCACGAAGGCGCTCGATCAGGCGCCGGACCGGCCGGCGCTCCACCAGAACCTGGGGTACGCGTACGCCCTGAAGCGCGACGTCGCGAGCGCGAGCAAGCACTACGAGGCGTCGCTCAAGGCCGAGGACTCGGCCGCCACGCGCTTCGCGTACGGGGCGATGCTGCTCGAGGCCAGGGAGCTCGACCGGGCCGCGGCGGAGCTCAAGAAGGCGCTCGCCGCGACCGGCGACGACGTGGCGATGCTGGCGACGATCGGGCGGATGCTCGGGCCGGCGCGGGCGTACGCCGATTGCGTGGCGGCCTTCGATCGCGCCATCCAGCTGAAGCCGGAGGCGGAGTTCCACGTGCGCCGCGGCACGTGCCGCCACGAGCTCGGCGACGAGCCGGGGGCGCGCGCGGATTACCAGGCGGCGATCAAGGTGGACCCGCGCTTCGCGGCCGCGCACTACTACCTCGGGCTGTCGTACCTGGCCGACCGCAAGCCGCAGAGCGCGCTCGCGGCGCTGACCGAGGCGGGGAAGCTCGGGGGCGACAGCGAGATCGGCAAGCGCGCCCGCGCCAAGGTGAAGGAGCTCAGCGCGCGGCCCCGGTAGCCCGAGCGCGCGGGCCGTCGCCCGTCAGACGCCGAGCAGCGCCAGGATCCGGTCCAGCTCGTCGAGCGAGCCGTAGGGGATGCCGAGCTCGCCCCGGCCGCCCTCGTCGCGCACCTCGACGCGCGTCCCGAGCCGCCGCATGAGGCGCGCCTCGAGGTCCTTGATCGCCGGCGACTTCCCCTCGCGCTCCTCGCCGGGCGCCTCCCCGCCGTCGGCCGCCCGGGCCTCCTTCTCCTTCGCCGCCTTGATGAGCGCCTCGACCTTGCGGACCGGGAGCTTGCCGTGGACGGTCCGCTCGGCGACCTCGGCCATCACCTTGTCGCTCGGCGCGCCGAGCAGCGCCCGCGCGTGGCCCTCGCTGAGCTCGCGCGAGATCACCATCGTGCGGATCCTCGGCGGCAGCCGGAGCAGCCGGAGCGAGTTGACGATCGTCGTGCGATCCTTGCCGACCCGCTCCGCGAGCGTCTGGTGCGTGTAGTTGTGCTCGCGCAGCAGCCGATCGAACGCCTCGGCGATCTCGATCGGGTTGAGATCGGCCCGCTGGACGTTCTCGACGAGGGCCAGCTCGAACGCCTCCCGCGGCGAGACGTCCTTGACGACGACCAGCACCTCCCGGAGCCCCGCGCGCTGCGCCGCGCGCCACCGCCGCTCGCCCGCGATGAGCTCGAAGGTGTCGGCGCCGGCCTGCGTCCTGCGCACGATGAGCGGCTCGATGAGCCCGTGCTCGCGGATGCTCCCGGTGAGCTCCTCCAGCTCGGCCTCGTCGAAGTGCTGCCGCGGCTGCCCCTTCTGCGGGACGATCTTCTCGACCGCGCACACGAACACGCTGCGGCCCTCGGCCGCCGCTGCCTTCGTCGGCGGCGGCGCCGGCAGCAGGGCGTCGAGCCCGCGTCCGAGCGCGCGCCGCGCTCCTTTCTGGTCGCCATTCATGATCTGGGTCGTGCGTCCCTCGCGCGCGCTCCGGTGGTGGGCGGGGGCGGGGGCTCGGCTTGGGGTTCCGGCTCGGCGGTCTCACCGCGCTGGCGCGTCTTCGGGTCCGCCGCGGCGCCGGGAGGGCCCTCCAGGATCTCGCGCGCGAGGCTCAGGTAGCCCTGCGCCCCCTTCGACTGCGCGTCGTAGAGCAGCGCCGGCTTGCCGTGCGACGGCGCCTCGCTGAGCTTCACGTTGCGCGGGATGATGGCGTCGAACACGCGAAAATGCGCCTTCACCTCGTCGGCGACCTGGTGGGTGAGCGAGTTGCGCCCGTCGAACATCGTGAGGACGACGCCCTCGACCGTGAGCTCCGGGTTGAACACGCTCCGCACCCGGTCGATGGTCGCCATGAGGTGCGTCAGCCCCTCGAGCGCGTAGTACTCGCACTGGAGCGGCACGAGCACCCGGTGCGCCGCGGTGAGCGCGTTCAGCGTCAGGAGGCCGAGCGACGGCGGGCAGTCGAGGACGACGAACGCGTACCCGTCGACGTGCGGCCGCAGCGCGTGGCGCAGCCGCACCGCGCGGTCGTCCGCGTCCACCAGCTCGAGCTCGGCGGCGACGAGATCCTGGGTGGCGGGCACCACGTCGAGCAGCGGCACCTCGGTGGGGACGATCGCTTGCTTGAGCTCCGCCTGCCCGATCATGACGTCGTAGAGGGACACCTCGAAGCTCCCGCGCCGCACGCCGACGCCGCTCGACGCGTTCCCCTGCGGATCGCAGTCGACGAGCAGCGTACGGCACTCGGCAGCCGCGAAGCTCGCGGCCAGGTTGACCGAGGTCGTGGTCTTGCCGACGCCTCCCTTCTGGTTGGCGACGGCGAAGACGACAGGCGGAGGCTTGGGGGCGGAGCCGGCCTTGCGGGGCGCGCCCCCCTCTTTGGGCGATGGCATCGTGCTGTGTCGCGTCCGACCCGGCTGCTTACACGACCCCCACCGGCACGTCGAGAGATGCAGGCGCCTCCGCTGCAGGTTGGGCCGGACGCGCGGGGCCGACCCGCCCCGAGGAGGGCGCCCGCGCCCCGCGGCAGCGCCCGCCCGGCGCCCTCCCACGGGCCGGGTGGTCGGAATGTTGGCCCGAGCGCCGGGGTCGTCTACAGTGACCCACATGTCGCTTACTGTGGTCAAGGACGAACGAGCGACGGGGCGATCCACCCGTGGGCGAGCCTCGAGGCGAGGACGCTGCCTCGGGCTCGGGGGGGCGCTGCTGTCTTCCGGCGATCCCGGTCCCGTCGATCGCGTCCTTGCCCGCGCGTTCTGGTGCGACGGGGGCGGGCAGGCGCTGCTCGCCCCTGCGCAAGTCGTCGTGCTTTCGTCTTCGCTTCAACGCAGGTCGGCGATCGGTTCGCGCCGTCGTTTCCCCTCAACGCGACCCGGGGAGCGGCGCTGGCTGCCCCTTGATCCACGGACGTGACGCCCAGCTTCGCCGAGCGGACCGACGCCCCGACGTCGCCTCGGCACATGGTAGGAGGACAGATGACGCTTCCCAAGATGTACCAGAGCTATGCCGAGTTCGAGCGGGAGATCCTCCGGCCGAACCGCGTGAGCTTCTCCCTCGAGGACATCGTCGAGGAGGAGGGTTCCTTCGAGGCAGAGCTCGACTTCGAGAGGGACCCGTTCGACGTCCCGGACGACGACTGAGCGCGACGGCGAGGGGCGGCCCTGGCCTCGATGGCCGCCGCGCGCGCCGTCGGTCGCCCGCGCCGCGCGGTGGTCGCGCGGCGCAGCAGATCAGCTTGCACGATCCCTCCCGGGATCCGAGCCCCGGCGGCCGCCTCTCCGCCGGGGCTCTTTTTTTAAAGCAGCGTCCCGACGGTCGTCTTGACCCCCCCGGCGGCGCGTGGCACGAGTGCCGCCCTTCGAAAAGAACGCCATGCAAGTCAACGTCGAAAAGCTTTCTCCCGTGCTGATGGAGTTTCAGGTGGAGGTCCCCGCGGACCGGGTCCGGAGCGAGGTCGACAAGGCCTATACGACGCTCCAGCGGACGGCCCGGGTCAAGGGTTTCCGGCCTGGAAAGGCGCCGCGCCAGGTGCTCGCGCACCTGTACGGCGGGCGCATCCACGCCGACGTCGCCCAGCGGCTCGTCGACGCCACGCTGAACCAGGCGCTCGCCGACAAGCAGGTGCAGCCGCTGTCTCAGCCCGCAATCGCGCCCGCCGAGCTCCGCCCCGACGACGCGTTCTCCTACAAGGCCCGGTTCGAGGTCCGGCCCGACATCACCGAGGTCAAGTGGGAGGGCTTCGAGGTGAAGCGGCCCTCGACCACGCCGACCGAGGAGATGATCGACGCCGAGATCACCGCGCTGCGCCGCGAGCACTCGACGCTGCAGGCGCCCGAGCCGGAGCGCCCCGCCGCGAAGGGGGACGTGGCCACGCTCGCCTTCACCCTGGAGGTCGGCGGCGCGCTGCGCGACACGAAGGAGCAGGAGATCGAGACCGAGCTCGGCAGCGGCCAGGTCTTCAAGGAGATCGAGGACGCCCTGCTCGGGATGTCGCCCGGCCAGTCGAAGGACGTGCCGGTGACGTTCTCGGAGCAGCACTCGAACGCGGAGCTGCGGGGCAAGGAGGCGATCTTCCACATCACCCTGAAGGACGTGCGCGAGCGCATCTTCCCGGAGGTCGACGACGAGCTCGCGAAGGACTGCGGCGAGGAGAGCCTCGCGGCGCTCCGCGAGTCGCTCCGCAAGAGGCTCGAGAAGGAGCTGACGCAGCGGGCGAGCGACGCGGTGGCCGAGCAGCTCATCGTCGAGCTCTGCAAGGCGAACCCGATCCCGGTGCCGCCGTCGCTCGTCGATCAGCAGGCGCAGCTCGCCGAGCGCGAGCTGCTCGCCACGGCGCGCCGGCGGGGGCAGCGCGTCGATCCGACGCCGGAGTTCCGCGCGCGCGTGCGGCTCGACGCCGAGATGAAGGTCCGCGCGGGGCTGGTGATGGCCGAGATCGCGAAGGCGAAGGAGGTCAAGATCACCGAGGCCGACCTCGAGAAGGGCTACCAGGAGCTCGCCGAGCAGACGGGCAAGAACGTCGCGAAGGTCAAGGCGGAGTACCGCGAGCCGCAGAAGCGCGAGCTGTTCGCGGGGATGATCCTCGAGGACAAGATCCTCGACATCATCGAGGCCGCGGCGAAGGTCACGAACGAGGGCTAGCCGCGGCCTCCGCGGGCCTGCGCGCGGGCGCCGGCGCCCGCCGCTCGTCCGGGCGCGTCCTCCGCGCGCGGACCGGGCGGCTCGGCGCGCGGCGCCCTCTCGATCCCGCGTCCACGCGCCGAGCGCGCCGCGCCCCAGCAAGTCGGCGGGTTCGGTGCGCGGCGCGGCGAGCGTCCGACATTTCCGGTAATCTCGGGCGCGTTCGGTCTTGCGATCGAACACGGTCTGGCCCAGGAGTAGAGCCCCTGCCGCCCGGCAGCAAACCCCCCGGAGCACCGGATGACCCGACGAGTCGAAAACCGCACCCAAGCCATCGAGTTCCTCGAGCGCGAGAAGGCCTACATCCTCCCGACGGTCACGGAGGTGACCCACCGCGGCGAGCGCGAGTGGAACATCTTCAGCCGCCTCCTCAAGGACCGCATCGTCTTCATCGGCACGGAGATCGACGACTTCGTGGCCAACGCCGTGATCGCGCAGTTCCTCTTCCTGGAGAGCGAGGATCCCGAGAAGGAGATCCAGGTCTACATCAACAGCCCGGGCGGCGTGGTGACGTCGGGGCTCGCCATGTACGACACGATGCAGTACGTGCGTTGCCCGGTGTCGACGATGTGCATCGGCCAGGCGGCGTCGATGGGCGCCGTGCTGCTCAGCGCCGGCGGCAAGGGACGGCGCTTCGCGCTGCCGCACGCGAGGGTGATGATCCACCAGCCGCTCGGCGGCGCGCGCGGTCAGGCGACGGACATCGAGATCCAGGCGCGCGAGATCAAGAAGATCAAGGAGACGCTGATCGACATCCTCGTCGACGCGACCGGCAAGAACCGGGACGAGCTGGCGAAGGACATCGAGCGCGACTTCTACCTCAGCGCGACGCAGGCCAAGGAATACGGCCTGATCGACGAGGTCTTCCCGAAGCGAAACAAGTAGGTGCCGGCGCCCCGGGCCGCCGGGCGCGCGGGGGCGGCGGGCGGGCGCGCGGGCGCGTCGCGCCGCGGCGCAACGTCGCGCGACGCCGCAACGTCGCGCCGCGCTGACCTCGCTCGGCGCGTGCTCCCGCCGCGCTGCGCGGCCTCGTCCGAGGCGCGCGCTGTGGCCGCCATCAGGCGATTCCCTGACTTCGACCACAGGCTGGAGACCACCCCCGTTAGCTTGCGACGGTACGAGCACCGGACTAGAATCCGAGCGCGGCGTTTGGCTGCACATCGCTGAAAATCAGGGAACGGTGGGATGCCGTTCCCGTCCCAAAGTTGGAGGGACCGCGAAGGCGGATCCCCACCTCTCGTTGAAGCGGCGGCGTCGGCAGACCGCACTGAGGGTCGAAGTGGAGCGAAGGCGGGACGATCACTCGAACGGAAATTTAAGCTGCTCTTTCTGCGGCAAGTCGCAGAAAGAGGTCAAGAAGCTCATCGCGGGCCCCACGGTGTACATCTGCGATGAGTGCATCGGGCTCTGCAATGACATCATCGCGGAGGAGGTCGAGAAGGACGAGCCGTACGCGGGGTCGACCCCGGTGCCCAAGCCCGCCGACATCAAAGCGACGCTGGACGAGTACGTCGTCGGCCAGAACCGCGCCAAGAAGATCCTCGCTGTCGCGGTGCACAACCATTACAAGCGCATCGACAGCCGGGTCTCCTCGGACGACGTGGAGCTGTCCAAGTCGAACATCCTCCTGCTGGGGCCGACGGGCTCCGGCAAGACGCTGCTCGCGCAGACGCTCGCGAAGATCATCAACGTCCCGTTCGCGATCGCGGACGCGACGACGCTGACCGAGGCCGGGTACGTCGGCGAGGACGTCGAGAACATCATCGTCCAGCTCCTGCAGAACGCGGATCACGACGTCGAGCGCGCGCAGCGCGGCATCGTCTACATCGACGAGATCGACAAGATCAGCAGGAAGAGCGACAACCCGAGCATCACGCGCGACGTGTCGGGCGAGGGGGTGCAGCAGGCGCTGCTCAAGATCATCGAGGGGACGATCGCGAACGTCCCCCCGAAGGGCGGCCGCAAGCACCCGCAGCAGGACTTCCTCCAGGTCGACACGACGAACATCCTGTTCATCTGCGGCGGCGCGTTCGTCGGGCTGGACCAGATCATCCAGCGGCGCATCGGCCAGAACACCCTCGGGTTCGGCGCGGACATCAAGTCGAAGAAGGACTTCAAGCTGGGCGAGCTGCTCAGCGCGGTCCAGCCGGAGGACCTCCTCAAGTTCGGGCTCATCCCGGAGTTCATCGGCCGCCTGCCCATGGTGGCGACGCTCCACGAGCTGAACGAGGACGCGCTGATCGACATCCTCACCAAGCCGAAGAACAGCCTGGTCAAGCAGTACCAGAAGCTCTTCGAGATGGACGGGGTGAAGCTCAAGTTCACCCGGGGCGCGCTCGTCGCGGTGGCCCGTCAGGCCCTCGAGAGGAACAGCGGCGCCCGCGGCCTGCGCGCGATCCTCGAGGCCGCGATGCTCGACATCATGTACGACGTCCCATCCCGCACGGGCATCAAGGAGGTCGTCGTCAGCGAGGACGTGATCACCAAGCACGAGCCGCCGCTCATCGTGTACACGAAGGAGGCGGAGCTCGCATAACGCGGGCCAGGGGGGGGCAGGGCGCGCGGCGCGGGCCGCCGAGGGCGACGCGTCGCGGCGAGCGCGCGGCGCACCGCGCCCCGGTCGCCCCCTCCTCCGAGCAGCCGGAAGCGTCCGCGGTCCCGTGGGGAGCGCGGGCCGGGCCGGTGGATGTTCAGCAGTAGTTCAACCCCTCTCGTAACAACCCAGGCGGGGGCCGCCCCGGCCCCCCGACACTCCCGGAAAGACGGCGGATGTTCTTCAAGAACGACAGTGATCGCGGCAAGAATGCACCCGAACGCGGGATCGTCCCGCTGCTTCCGCTGCGCGACATCATCGTCTTTCCACACATGGTCTCGCAGCTCTTCGTCGGGCGCGAGCGCAGCATCGCGGCGCTCGACGAGGCGATGAACCGCGGCAAGGAGATCTTCCTCGCCGCCCAGCGGAACGCCAAGACGAACGACCCGACGCCGGACGACATCTTCGGCGTCGGCTCGGTCGGCGCGATCATGCAGCTCCTCCGGCTGCCGGACGGGACGGTGAAGGTCCTCATCGAGGGCAAGCGCCGGGCCCGGATTCGCCGTTACGTCCAGAGCGACGCGTACTTCCTCGTCGAGTACGACGAGATCGTCGAGAGCTCGGTGGCGAGCGTCGAGGTCGAGGCGCTGATGCGCTCGGTCCAGTCGACGTTCGAGATGTACGTCAAGCTCAACAAGAAGATCCAGCCCGAGGTGCTGATGGCGGTGCAGGCCATCGACGAGCCCTCGCGGCTGGCCGACACCATCATCGCCAACCTGCCGACGATCAAGCTGACCGACCGGCAGGCGCTGCTCGAGATGGAGGAGCCGCAGAAGCGGCTCGAGCGTCTCATCGAGCTGATGCAGGCCGAGATCGAGATTCTCCAGGTGGAGAAGAAGATCCGGAGTCGCGTCAAGAAGCAGATGGAGAAGACGCAGAAGGAGTACTACCTCAACGAGCAGATGCAGGCCATCCAGAAGGAGCTGGGTGGCGGCGAGCGCGACGAGTTCAAGAACGAGATCCAGGAGATCGAGGAGGCCCTCAAGACCAAGCGGATGAGCAAGGAGGCCGCCGCCAAGGTCAAGAAGGAGCTCAAGAAGCTGAAGATGATGCACCCCACGAGCGCCGAGGCGACCGTGGTGCGCAACTACATCGACTGGATCCTGGAGCTGCCCTGGTACGACAAGAGCGAGGAGCGGTATGACCTGGTCGAGGCCGAGAAGATCCTCGACGAGGATCATTACGGGCTGAAGAAGATCAAGGAGCGCATCCTCGAGTACCTCGCGGTCCAGGCGCTCACGAAGAAGCTCAAGGGCCCGGTGCTCTGCTTCGTCGGCCCGCCCGGCGTCGGCAAGACGAGCCTGGCGAAGTCGATCGCGCGCGCGACGGGGCGCAAGTTCGTGCGGCTCTCGCTCGGCGGCGTGCGCGACGAGGCGGAGATCCGCGGCCACCGGCGGACGTACATCGGCGCGCTGCCTGGCAAGCTGATCCAGTCGCTCAAGAAGGTCGGGACGAACAACCCCGTATTCCTGCTCGACGAGGTCGACAAGATGTCGACGGACTTCCGCGGGGATCCGGCGGCGGCGCTGCTCGAGGTGCTCGATCCCGAGCAGAACCACACGTTCAACGACCATTACCTGGATCTCGACTACGACCTCTCGGACGTGATGTTCATCACGACGGCGAACACGCTGTCGGGCATCCCCGTGCCGCTCCAGGACCGCATGGAGGTCATCCAGCTCTCGGGCTACACGGAGTTCGAGAAGCTGAACATCGCGGTGAAGTACCTCGTCCCCCGGCAGCGGAAGGAGTGCGGCCTGGAGGAGGTGCCGCTCGACTTCACGGAGGGGGCGCTCCGGACGATCATCCACCACTACACGAAGGAGAGCGGCGTGCGCTCGCTGGAGCGCGAGATCGCGAGCGTGTGCCGCAAGGTGGCGCGGCGGGTCGTGGCCGAGGGCAAGGAGCGGCCGATCGAGATCGTCGCGAAGAGCATCCCGAAGTACCTCGGCGTACCGAAGTACCGGCTCGGCAAGCGCGAGGAGCGCGACGAGGTGGGGCTCGTGAACGGCCTCGCCGTGACCAACGTCGGCGGCGACCTGCTCCCGGCCGAGGCGACGGTGGTGCCAGGCAAGGGCAAGCTCGTGATCACGGGGCTGCTCGAGAAGGGGATGGAGGAGAGCGGGCACGCGGCGATGAGCTACGTGCGCTCGCGCCTCGATCGGCTCGGGCTGGAGCCGGACGTCTACCAGAAGGTCGATGTTCACATCCATTTCCCCGACTTCGTCCGCAAGGACGGGCCGAGCGCGGGCGTGACCATGGTGACCGCGCTCGTGAGCGCGCTGATGAAGGTGCCCGCGCGCAGGGATCTCGCGATGACGGGCGAGATCACGCTGCGTGGCCGGGTGCTGCCGATCGGCGGGCTCAAGGAGAAGCTGCTCGCCGCGCACCGCGGCGGCATCGCGACCGTGATCCTGCCGAAGGAGAACCGGAAGGATCTCCGGGACGTGCCGCGGCGGGTGCTGAGGTCGCTGCGCCTCGTGCTCGTGGAGCACGTCGACGACGTGCTCCGGGAGGCGCTCGTCCTGCCGGATCCCGAGGCGATCTTCGGGCCGCCCAAGGGCACGCTGGAGTACCGGGACGGCGAGCTCGTGACCCACGAGGCGCAGGTCAAGGCGCCGCCGGTCCCGACCGGCGAGCCGACCCCGGCCGCCCCGGCCGCGCCTCCCGGCGCGTAGCCGCACGGGCCTGGCCGGGTGCGCGGCCGCCCTGCTGGGGGACCCCCCACCGGGCGGCGCGCCGCTGAACGGATGGGCTGGCGGCGGGCGCCGAGACGCACTAGCTGGCGTCTCGATGATTCGACGCGCACTGATATCGGTATCGGACAAGACGGGACTGCTGCCGCTGGCCCGGCGGCTCGCTTCGATGGGGGTGGAGATCCTCTCGACCGGAGGGACGCAGAAGGCGCTCCTGGAGGCCAATGTGCCTGTCGTCGGCGTGGAGGCGTATACGGGCTCTCCGGAGGTGATGGATGGCCGGGTGAAGACGCTCCACCCCCGGGTGCACGGCGGCATCCTGATGCGCGGCGCCATCGACGAGGCGGATCTCGCGCGGCTCGGGGGCGCGCCGATCGACCTCGTGGTCTGCAATCTCTATCCCTTCGAGGCGACCGTCCGGAAGCCAGGGGTCACGCACCCCGAGATCATCGAGAACATCGATATCGGCGGCCCGTCGATGGTGCGGAGCGCGGCCAAGAACCACGCGCGCGTGGCCGTGGTGGTCGATCCGGCCGATTACGACGCCGTGCTCGCCGAGGTCGAGCGGGACGGCGAGGTGTCGAGCGCCACGCGCCGGCGGCTCGCCACGAAGGCGTTCGCCCACACGGCGGCCTACGACGGGATGGTGGCGGGCTACCTGTCGTCGCTGCCCGAGGACGGCGAGCCGGACGCCGCCGTGCGCGAGGCGTATCCGCGCTTCCTGACGCTCGCGCTCGAGCGGGCCTATCCGCTCCGGTACGGCGAGAACCCGCACCAGCCGGGCGCCTTCTACCGCGAGCGGGGCGCGGCCGCGGGGTCGCTCGCGCTCGCGGAGTCGCTGGGGGCGGGCGGCAAGGAGCTGTCGTTCAACAACCTCGTCGACGCGGACGCGGCGTTCGAGGCCGTGCGGGAGCTCGGCCCGCCTGCCGCGGTCGTCGTGAAGCACACCAACCCGTGCGGCGTCGCCACGGGCGTCGACCTCGCGGCCGCCTACCGGACGGCGCGCGAGGCGGACCCGGTGAGCGCCTTCGGCGGGATCGTCGCGCTGAACCGCGAGGTCGACCGGGCGGCCGCCGCGGTGCTGGTGGAGACGTTCCTGGAGTGCGTCATCGCGCCCGCCTACACCCCGGAGGCGCTGGAGGTGCTCCGGACCAAGAAGAACCTCCGGGTGCTCGCGACCGGGACGCTGCTCCCGGCCGACCACCGGGAGCTGACCTTCAAGCGCGTCGGCGGGGGCCTGGTCGTCCAGGGGCGCGACGCGACCGCCGCCGGCGAGGTGCGCCGGGGCAAGGTCGTGACGAAGCGGGCGCCCACCGCGGAGGAGCTCGAGGCGCTCGAGCTCGGCTGGGGTGTCTGCAAGCACGTGAAATCCAACGCGATCGTGCTCGCGGTGCCGGGGAGCACCGTGGGGATCGGGGCCGGGCAGATGTCCCGGGTCGAGAGCGTGCGTATCGCCTGCAGCAAGGCGGGGGAGCGGGCCCGCGGGAGCGTCCTCGCCTCGGACGCCTTCTTCCCGTTCCCGGACGGCCTGGTGCTCGCCGCGGAGCACGGGATCCGGGCGGTCGCGCAGCCTGGGGGCAGCGTGAAGGACCCCGACGTGATCGCCGCGGCCGACGCGGCGGGGATCGCCATGGTGTTCACCGGGGTGCGGCACTTCCGTCACTGATTCCGCACCACCTCGCGTCGCTCCCGATCCGGGATGGGCCCTTTCTCCTCGGCAGGGAAAGGGCTCGCCGCGCTCGCAGAAAAGTTGACCCGGCGGCGTTGCCTGTGATGATGGTCCACGCTGCGCCTGGGCAGAACGCCGTGCGTGGCACGAAGGAGCGAGCTGTGGGCGGAATCAGCGAAACGTGCAGTGTTTGCGGGAGCGGATTCGAGGTCCAGTTCCGGTATCAGATGGAGGAGCGGGACGGCGGGTTCTCCTTCTTCTGCTCGCAGAAGTGCCTTGAAAAGAGCCAGCGCGGCGGCGAGATCGGCGCCGCGCTCGCGACGTGCGACGCGTGCGCCAAGCGGTTCCCCCCGGAGCTCGTCTCGCAGGTGCTCTACGTCGCCGGGCGGCGGCGCTACGCGTGCTCGCTGGGGTGCCGGACGCAGCTGGTCCGCGAGGCGAACGGGGCGCGGCTCGGGGCCATCGCCGCGGCGGCCGTGACGCCGGCCGCGGCGGAGCCGCCGGCCCGCGAGGCCGGGCTGGTCGGGAGCGACGCCGGCGCCGCCGGGGCCTGTGCCGCCGCGGAGGCGCGCGGGCCGGCGTCCCCGGAGGTGCCTGCCCGGACGAGCGCGGCGGTCGCCGTCGCGGCCGGGCCGGGGGCGGCGGCCGGGCAGGCCGCGCCCGCCGCGCGCCCGGCAGAGAGCAGGGCCCAGGGGGCGACCGCCGTGCCCCTGACGCCGACCGTGGGCACGCGGCGAGCGGCCCCGCCGCCGCAGCGTCCGGCCGGCGTGCCGTGCCGGCTGGCCGTGTTCAACCACAAGGGGGGCACGGGCAAGACGACCACGGCCGTGAGCGTCGCGGCCGGGCTCGCGGCCCGCGGCAAGCGGGTGCTCCTCGTCGACACGGACGCCCAGGGGAACGTCTCTGTCTCGCTCGGCGCGGGCGCGGAGCGGTCGCTCTATCACGTGCTGGTGATGGGTCTCCGGATCGCCGATGCGACCAGGACGGTGCGTCCGAACCTGGATCTCCTGCCGTCCAACGAGACGCTGGCCGCGGCCGAGCTCTACCTGGCGGGGCGCCAGAACCGGGATCGTGTGCTCTCGGACCGGCTCTCCGCCGCGGCGGCCGGGTACGACTACGTGGTGCTCGATTGCTCGCCGAGCCTGTCGCTGATGAACCAGAACGCGCTGGTGTTCGCCGACAGCGTACTCGTCCCGGTCGCGTGCGATTACCTGTCGCTCGTGGGCGTGCGGCAGGTGATCAAGACGGTGAAGAACGTCAACGCGCTGCTGCACCACCCCGTGCAGATCTGGGGCGTGCTGCCGACGTTCTATGATGGTCGCGCGAAGATCGCGCGCGAGGCGGTGAGCACGATGAAGCAGCATTTCGAGGATCGCTGCCTCGCGCCGATTCGCCAGGCCATCAAGGTGAAGGAGGCGCCCGCGCAGGGCCAAACGATCTTCGAGTATGCGCCGGGGACCCCGGCGGCGGACGATTACCTGGCGGTGGTCGATCGCATCATCGAGAGCCGCGAGCGCGGTGCGGCAGGCGTGGAGGCCGGCGTGCTGCGCGAGCCCGCGTCGCGGGGCACCGATCGGCCGGGCGCGGCAACGGAGCGGCCGGGCGCTGCGGCGGGTGCATGAAGGGACCCGCGAAAGCGGGGTCCCGCTGGATGAAGGGACCCGCGAAAGCGGGGTCCCGCTGGATGAAGGGACCCGCGCATGCGGGGTCCCGCTGGATGAAGGGACCCGCGCAAGCGGAGTCCCGCTGGATGACGAGACCCGTGGGCGCGGGGGCCTGAACGGGCACGGGGCGGGCAGGGAGCTGGAGGAAGCCATGACGAGCGAAGGCGATCTCGGGGGTGCCGCGATGGCGCAGCTCGAGCGCGACGAGGTGGAGGGCGTTTTGTCCGGGGCGTTCTATACGCCCGCGAGCGCGCCCCGTTCGCGCGCGAGGTCCCGGGCAGCCGGCGCCGCGTCCGAGCCAGGCGCCGCGCCGCCGCCGGATCGACCGCAGCACTACAAGGTCATCTGCATCTCGATGTACACCGAGGATCTCGAGCGGCTGGACGGGATGGTCGGCGCCCTCAAGGCGCGCGGGGTGACCAAGGCCAACCGCAGCGCGCTGATCCGCCATGCGCTCTCGCAGGTGGACCTCGACAAGATCCCGAAGGGGATTTAGGTAAGCCTCTCTATCCTCAGGCCGTAGCACCACGTCGCGCCGAGCAGGACGACGCCCGGCCGCACCACCGTCGGGGCAGCCCTCCCTCGCCGCTCGCGACCCGGCGAGGGGCGTACGCGTGACGGCGATCACGGCGGCGTGTCGCCGCGCCCGTGCGCTCCGGCGGCTGCGTTTCGGGCATGCGACGTGCTACAGTCGAGGCCACTACCGACGAGAGGGAACATGAACCAGAACTACGTAGGATACGGGACCCGTTCCTCGGTGATCCGTGCCGCCGCCGATACGCGCGAGCGCTTCATCGTCCGGACGTACAACCATCTGTTCGGGGCGATCGTCCTCTTCGCCGCGATCGAGATCGCGCTGTTCCAGACCGGCGCCGCCCTGGTCATCGCCAGGGCGATGATGGGCACGAGCTGGTTGCTGGTGCTCGGGGGGTTCATGCTCGTGAGCTGGCTGGCCAGCCGCGCGGCGCACACCTCCACGTCGAAGCCGGCGCAGTACGCCGCGCTCGGCGGCTTCGTGCTCGCCCAGGCGATCGTCTTCGTGCCGCTGCTCTACCTCGCGAACACGGTGGCTCCCGGCGCGATCCAGAGCGCCGGCCTCGTGACGATGGCCGGCTTCGCGGGGCTCACCGCGATCGCGTTCGTGACCCGCAAGGACTTTTCCTTCCTGGGGGCGCTCCTGCGCTGGGGCGGCATCTGCGCGCTCGTCCTCATCGCGGCCGGCGTGCTGTTCGGCTTCCAGCTCGGCACCTTCTTCAGCGTCGCCATGGTCGCGTTCGCCGGCGCCGCCATCCTCTACGACACGTCGAACGTCCTGCACCACTTCCCCGAGGACCGCTACGTCGGCGCCGCGCTCGAGCTCTTCGCGTCGGTCGCCATGATGTTCTGGTACGTCCTCCGCCTCTTCATCAGCTCCCGCGACTGAGCGGGGCGGACCCGCTGCGGATACGGGCCCACCTCGGCGTTTTCGGTGCTCGGCGTACTGGAGTACGCCTGCGCGCCGAAAACGCCGATCTGGGCCCGTCTCCTGTGCGGGTCCGCCCCGCTCGGCGACGCGCCTCGACGCTCGGCCGGGCGGTCCGGGGGGACTGGCCCTTTGGCGTTGACGTGGCTCGAGAGACAGAGGAGGCGGCTCCCGTCGGGGGCTTCGACCCTCACGCGCCGAGGAGCGCCTGGAGGGCTCGGAGCAGCGCGAAGAGCAGCAGGCCGGCGAGGGCGAGGAGCGCCGCCACGGCGACGAGCAGGCCCGCGTAGAAGCGGAAATCCGAGGGCTGCGGGCTGCCCTGGCTGCGGGACGCGAGGTGCGCATCCAGCAGGCTCAGGTTCCGCACGTTCGCCTTGAAGGCCGCGTCGAACAGATCGCCCAGCAGGGGGACCATGCCGATCAGCGCCTCGAGGCCCACGTTGAGCACCATGCGCAGCAGCGTCGATGCGGGGAGACGGTAACGCATCGCCGCGACCACGATGTACATCGAGAGCCCGAAGCCGACGAGGTCGCCCACGCCGGGGATCAGCCCGATGACCGCGTCGTAGCCGATCCGATAACCGACGACGGGAACGCGAATGGCGTTGTCCAGGAAGTGCCCCAGCCACCTCAGGCGCTTCAGCCCTTCCTCCTCGGGCGCGGCGGTCTTCGGCGGGGTGAGGGGCGTGACGGGCATGGTGGGCCGCTCTGCAACGTGGGTGCGATCGCGATCTCGCTCCGCATCATCGAGGCGGCGTCGCCGAGCGTCAACGTGGGGCTCGGCACCGAGGTGCTCTCAGCCCCTCGGCGAGCCCCCAGCGTGCCCCACCCCCGCGTCCGCGGAGGCGCGCCGCGATCACGGGCAGCCGGAGGCGACGAACTCGGCGACGAAGGGCGAGCCCGGGCGCTCCCGGAGCTCCTCGAAGCTCCCCTGCTGGATGAGGCGGCCGCCTTCGAGCACGGCCACCCGGCCGCCGATCGCGGCGGCGTCGGCGGGGTCGTGCGTGACGACCAGCGCCGGCATGCCGAGCTCCCTCAGGTACTCGGCCACGAACGTCCGCACGTGCCGCCTGGCCCCCGCGTCGAGCGCCGCGAGCGGCTCGTCGAGCAGCAGCGCCTCGGGCCTGGCGGCCAGCGCCCGGGCCAGCGCGACCCGCTGCCGCTCGCCGCCGGAGAGGCTCGCCGGGCGGCTCCGCGCGAGCTCCGCGACGCCGAGGTCCTCGAGCCTGCCGAGCGCCTCGTCGCGCCGCGCCCGCGGCGCCTGCCCGGGATCACGGCAGGCGAGGGCGAACTCGACGTTCTCGAGCGCCGACATGTGCGGGAAGAGGCCGTAGCTCTGGGGGAGGTAGCCGAGGCCGCGCTCCTCGGGCGGCAGGTCGATCCCGCGATCCGCGTCGAAGAGCGGGCGCCCGTTCAGCAGGATGCGACCGCGGCGCGGGGAGACGACGCCGAGGACCATCAGCAGGAGGCTCGTCTTGCCCGCCCCGTTCGGCCCGACGAGGACGAAGGGTCCGTCGCCGGCGGCGAGCTGCACCTCGAGCGAGAGCCTCCCGATCCGGGCCTTTAGGCTCACCTCGAGCATCGCGCCCTCCTCCCGCGAGCCAGGGAGCCGCCGCCGTCACGCGCCATGAAGCCGCTCCTCGCGCCGCGGCGCCGGTCGCCGGTCGCCCCGCTCCCCGTGGCGCGACAGGCGCGCCGCGCCGCCGCGGACGAGGAGCAGGAACACGAACGCCACGAGCACGAGCACGAGCGACAGGGCCTGCGCGATCCGGAGATCCGACTCGAGCGCCGTGTAGATCGCGAGCGGCAGCGTCTGCGTCTCGCCGGTCAGGTTGCCGGCGAACATGAGCGTCGCCCCGAACTCTCCGAGCGCGCGCGCCCAGGTCATGGCGGCGCCGCTCACGAGCCCGGGCGCGGCGAGCGGCAGGGCGATGCGGAGGAACACCCGGGCGGGGGAGGCGCCCAGGCTGCGCGCCACGAGGAAGCACTCCTCCTCGATGCTGCGGAAGGCGCTCGTCGCCGCCTGCAGGAAGAACGGCGCGGAGACGAACGTCTCCGCCATGATCACCGCCGCCGTCGTGAACGCGATCGACCCTCCGTCCGGCGAGACCCACCGGCCCAGGAGCCCCTGCCGCCCGAAGGCGAGCAGCATGGCGACCCCCGCCACGGCCGGGGGGATGACGATCGGGAGCTGGATGAGCGTCTCCACGGCCCGGTGGGCCCGGCCAGCGCCCCGCGCGAGGAGCCACGAGAGCGGCGTCCCGAGCACCACCACCACGGCCAGGCTGACGCTCGTCGTGAACAGGCTCAGCCGGAGGGCCGACAGCGCCAGCGGGTGCTTCAGCCCGGCTACGAGGTCGGACCAGCCCGTGGCCGTGACCAGCCCGACGAGCGGCAGCATCAGGAACGCGAACAGCGCGCTCGCCGCGGCGGCGACGACCAGGCGAAAGAGCCTCGCGCGGAGGGCGCTCCTCCGGGACATCCGCTCGCTCACTCCGGTCTTCCAGGGCGCTCGCCCGCGGCGCTCACGAGCCCGGACCTGGCGAGGATCTCCTGCCCGGCGGGGGACACCACGAGATCCAGCCACGCCCTCGCGAGCTCACGGTGACGGGCTCCGGTGACGACGGCCATGGGGTACTCGGCCATGACGTTCACCTCCGCGGGGAGGGAGACGACCTCCACGCGATCCCGGGCGGCCGCCGCGTCCGTGCGGTAGACGATGCCCGCGTCGGCCTCGCCCAGGACGACCTTCGCGAGGACCTGCCGGACGTTGAGCTCCCGCGAGACCACGCGCGCCTCGACCCTCGCCCGGAAGTCGGCGCCGAGCTTCCGCGAGGTCCTGTCCAGGATCTGGCTCGCGTACGCCCCGATGGGGACCTCCGGCGCTCCGACGACGATCCGCGCGGCGCGGGGCAGGTCGGCCAGCGTCCGGATCGCGGGCGCTCTCCCCCGCGGCACGACGAGGACCGGCTCGTTGCGGGCGAAGATCACCGGATCGCCGACCTTCCCCGCGCGGCGCAGCGCGGCCATGTGCCGGAGATCGGCCGACGCGAAGACGTCGGCGGCCGCGCCGTGCTCGATCTGCGTCCGGAGCTCCTGGCTGCCCGCGAAGTTGAAGGAGATCGCCACGGCGGGCCGGCGCTTCTTGAGCTCCTCCGCCAGGTGGCTGAAGCTCTCGCGGAGCGACGCGGCCGCGAAGACGACGAGCCGCTGCTCGGCGCCCGCGCCCGCGGCGTGAGCGGCCCCGGACCCCTCGCACGCGGCGAGCGAGGACAGGAAAAGCCCCAGGAGGCCGGCCATCAGCGCCCGGCGGCGGGGGGCGAGGCTGCCGAGGTGGCTCTGGCGCACGCGACCCGTGGCGACGCGCAGCGCCCGGACCCGGTTGCGTGCGGCGCTCTCCATGACGCGAGCTCATACCACGCTGGAATGCATCGCTGTCATGGGCCAGCGCTGGAACATCGCGCTCGAGCCCGCTCCAGGTTTCGAGGGGGCCCCGAGAAGGGGGTCGCTCCGGACAGCGCGGGCGCTGGGCACCGGCGCCGGGGGCGCTCCTCGGTGTCAGTGCCCTCGCAGCCCTGCCCGGCGGCGCGCCGGGGTCAAGAGCCGCTCTCGTCGGGCTCGATGCCCAGCGCGCGCAACTGCGCCGCGAGCCGCTCCGCGCGCGCCTGCTCGCGCTCCGCGCGCGCCTGCTCGCGCTCCGCGCGCGCCCGCTCGCGCTCGGCTCGCTCCGCCCCCGTCGGCACCACGCGGCCATCGGCGGTGTGCCAGCGCAGCCACCGATCGTGCCGACCCTCGTGGACGCCTTCCCACGCGGAGAGCCCCAGCCCCACGGCCTCGAACCAGGCGTTCTCCATGGGCACGTAGGTGTGCCCGCGCATCTCGAACGCGCGCAGCGCCGGGCCGCCGAGGTGGCCGGCCGGATCCCAGACGACGTAGTAGGCGACGCGCATCCATGCGTAACGGCGCCGCTTCAGGCCGAGCTCGTCGCCCTCGCGGTTCGAGACGATCTCGATCACCACGTCGGGCGGCTTGCCGAACTCCCAGAGGAAATAGGACCGATGCTCCTTCTGCCACCACGCCTCGTGCAGCGCGACGTCCACGCTGAGGAGCACGTCCGGCACGAGCGGCGGC
This sequence comes from Sorangium sp. So ce1036, assembly GCF_051369805.1. NCBI lineage: Bacteria > Pseudomonadati > Myxococcota > Polyangiales > Polyangiaceae > Sorangium > Sorangium sp. So ce1036. Next base: position 5,947,575 of record NZ_JBBMOX010000001.1, on the reverse strand, counting down.
TCCTTGGGCGTGGCAAAGAGGCCGACGTTGGCCGCTGCCAGGAAGCTCCGTCGCTCGCCCTCCTGCGCCGGAGGCCCGGACCACGAGCTGTAGAGCGCCTCGGTCAACAGCCGCTGCTGCTTCTCGGAAGGAAAGTTGTCCAAGGGCGTGTCGTCCTCGGTCACGATCGCCGACACGTCCGGCCCGACCACCTCGTCGAGCGGGGCGGCGGAGCTCGCCAGCATCGGGGGCATCGCCAGCATCGAGGACATCGAGAGACAACTTCCCGACGGAGAGCGCCCGTGTCAAGCGCCAGCCCAGGGCGAGGCCGCGCTTCCGCCCGCGCTCGACGCCCGCGGCGCCGCCGCGCAGCGCGGGCGCCCCGCCGGCCGCGCTACGGCGCGGGCGGCGCCGCCTCGGCCTCCGCCAGCGGTACGAGGCGCACGCGCTCCTCGTACAGCGCGCCGCCCTCGCCGATGTCCGTGGTGCGGGCGCGGATCAGCGCGTTGGCGCAGCGGCCGTCGTGGAGGTGGCCGCCCTTCGGCATGAGCGCCACGTCGCGGCGCTGGGCGGGGTCGTGGCGGAGCCGCACCACCAGCGCGCCGATGCGCGACTCGAGCCGGCAGACGCCGCCGTCGGGCACGCCGCCGGCCGCGTCGGGGTGGACCGTGACGACGGCAGGGCCCTCCTGCGGCCGCGCCCATTGCGAGCACTGGGACCGCTCGGTGGAGAGCGCCATGAGGCGCAGCGGGAGCTCGCCCGCGTCGGGGTCCGCGCGCTCCTCCGGCGGCGCCTCGGTGATGAGGTTGACCCGGCCGGTCGGGGTCGGGAACTTGCGATCGGCGAAGAGCACCTCGGGCGCCAGCGGATTGCGCACCGGCTCGCGCTCCAGGGTCTCGAGGGTGATGCCGAAGGGGGCGAGCCTCGGCTCGGTGACCCGCCGCTTCCATTCGCGGACGCTGCCGTCGAGCGCGTCACCGAGGCCCACGCGCGGCGCGAGCGCCTGCATGATCTCGAGATCGCTCTTCACCCCGTCCGGGGGCGGGACCACGGGCGTGGAGACGCCGAGGTAATGGTGGCCGTACGCGCCGAGCACGTCGTCGGCCTCGAGCAGCGTCCTCGTGGGCAGGACGAGGTGGGCGAGCCGCGCCGTGTCCGTGAGGAACGAGTCGACGACGACGACGAAGTCGCGCGTCCTGAGCGCCTCCGCGACGGTCCCGGACTCGGGCAGCATGGCGACCGGGTTGCCCGCCGTCACCCACACGGCGCGGATCGGCGGATCGCTCATCCGGAGCACCTCCGGGCCGAACAGCGGCTCGCAGACGGTGCGGGGCGGGGGGCGCTGGCCCTGGAACGGGGAGAGATCGAAGGCGCCGCGGCGCTTGAAGTAGAACGAGACGCCGCCGCCGGGGACGCCGAGGTTGCCGCTCACCGCGGAGAGCGCGTCGAGGGCGCGCACGATCGCGCCGCCCGAGGTGCGCCGGCCCATGCCCCAGCCCACGAGGATCGCGGTCGGCCTCTCGGGGCCGAGGCGGCGCGCGAGGTCCAGGGCGGCGCCCTCGGGCACGTCGGCGTCGGCGCACCACGCGGCGACCGAGCGGCTCCGCGCGAGCGCGCGGAAGGCGTCGAGGTGATCGCACGTCTCCTCCGCGCGCGGGTCGGTCCACCCCTCGTCGAAGAGCACGCGGGCCACGGCCATGGCGAGCGCGAAGTCGCCGCCCGGGCGGGGCTGGTAGTACGCCCCGCACAGGGAGGCGGTCTTGTGGTGCACCGGGTCGATGAGGACGAGCTCCGCGCCGCGCGCCCTGGCCTCGCGCAGCACGGGCAGGGTGTGGGGGCTCGAGGTGAAGACGTTCTTGCCCCAGAGCAGGATGTGCCGGGCGTTCTTCAGGTCGGCGAGATCGTGGCTGTCCTCCTCGCCGAAGTCGGTGAGCTGCGCGGCGTCGCCCGCGCCGGAGCAGATGTCGCCGCGCTTGACCGTGACCGGCCCGAACCGCGCGAAGAAGGCGTCGGTGATCCCCGTGAGGATCCCGAGCGAGCCGCCGCTCCGGTAGTGGAAGATCGCGGCCGGGCCCGACTCGGCGCGGATCCTGAGCAGCCGCTCGGCCGCGGTGTCGAGCGCTTCGTCCCACGACACGGGCGTGAGCGCTCCGCCCTTGCGGAGCAGGGGGGTCGTGAGGCGCGCGGGCGAGTACTGGGTGTCCAGGAAGCGCGATGTCCGGTAGCAGAGAAAGCCCCTCGTGACGGGGTGGCTCGGGTCGCCGGCGAGGCGCACCACGCGGCCATCCTCGACGGTGGCGACGATGCTGCAGGCGTCGGGGCAGTCGCGGTTACAGGTGGTCTTGCGGAGCTGCTGCACCGCGGCAGTCTAGATCAGGAGCGCGCGCGCCGCATGGGCGGTGAGCGCCGCGTCGCCCCGGTTGTCTCCCGGTCGTCCGGGAGGTGCCGAGTCCGCCGGTGTCGTCGGCCCGTCACGCGATGCGGCGACGTTTCTGCCGCAAGGTGGCCGCCGCAACGGGCCGGTGACATAGGGAAAATCCACGCTGTGCACATCCCGGGATGGAGGCTTATGTTCACGAGAGCTCAATTTTCTCTGTTGCTGTGGGGATCTTTGTTCGCGGCCGCGAGCGGCTGCGGTGACGGCGATGGTCCTCCCGGATCGTCATCGGAAGGGGACGGCGATCCGGGCGGCTCCACCGGAGGCCAGGTCGCCACGGGGACCAGCGGCAGCGCGGGCGCGAGCGGCGCGACGACGGCGAGCGGGGCAGGGGGCGCGGGCGCAGGCGCAGACGGCGGTGCCGGAGAGGGGGGGCTCGGAGAAGGGGGGCACGGCGAGGGGGGGCACGGCGGGGGAGGGTTCGGAGGAGCGGGCGGCGGGGGCAGCGACGCGCGGATCTGCCCGGGAGGACCGTACGCGGCCGATCCGCTGCCGGCGAACCGCAGGGCGCAGCAGGTGCGCGGCGGGTTCGACTACGTCGAGGGGCCGGTCTGGGTCGCCGAGCTCGGCGCGCTGCTGTTCTCGGAGATCCACCTCGCGCGGCGCAATGCGCCGCCGCTCAACGGCCCGCCGGCGACGATCCATCGGTTCACGCCGCCGGACTCGTTCGAGGTGTTCATCGAGGACAGCTCGACGAACGGTCTCGGCCTGTTCACGGACGGCGACCTGATCGCGTGCACCCACGACACGCGCAGCATCTCCGTGTTCGACCTCGGCACCAGGGCGCGGCGCCCGGTGGCCGAGGGCTACCAGGGCAAGCGGTTCAACTCGCCGAACGACGTCGCCGTGCGGGCCGACGGCAACGTCTACTTCAGCGATCCCGATTTTCAGCTCACCGGCCGGTCGGAGCTGCCGACCGCGGTGTACCGCGTGTCGCCGTCCGGCGAGGTGAGCGTCGTGGACACCATGGCCCAGCCGAACGGCGTCGCGCTCTCGCCGGACGGGAGCGTGCTCTACGCCGGCGATTTCGGCGGCTGGATCCGGCGATATCCGCTGGACGAAGGCGGCGCGCCCGGCCCCTCCTCCGAGCTCGCCTCGAACCTCGAGAGCGCCGACGGCATGGCCGTCGACTGCGCGGGCAACCTCTACGTCGGGTGGAGCCGCGGCGTCGAGGTCCTCGCGCCGTCGGGCGCGAGGCTCGGCACGATCGAGGGGGTGAACAAGGCGTCGAACGTCGCGTTCGGCGGCGCCGATCGGAAGACGCTCTACATCACGGCGGGCAACTCGCTCTATTCGATCGAGATGAACATCCCCGGCTATCCCTACTGAAGGCGCAGCCCTCGGGGGGGGCCGCCCGTGGATCCGGGCAAGGGGATGAACGCGCCGCCGGCCGCCTGGCGCGGTCCGGTTTTGTTCGGCGCTCTCACTCGGTCGCGAGCCGCTCGGGGGCGTACTCGCGGGACTCGTCGCCCGAGACCTCCTGGGCGATGGCCCGGAGCTGCTCGTAGCGCTCGCGCAGCAGCGACCACAGCCGATCGCGGATGTCCCTCGAGTCGAGCCGCTCCGCGGGGCGGGTGTTGCGGAGCAGCCACTTCGCCGCCTCGTTCATCCGGGCGAGCTCCTCGCGGGGGATCGAGATGCGGTTCTGCACGTGGCTCCACCGGTCCATGATGAGATCCGTGATCGCGGCGGCCGCGTTCGCGGGATCGCCGGCCACGAGCGCGCGCCGGACGATCCCGAACGTCTCGGGGACGATGCCGCGGGGGAAGCACACCTCGGCCGCCGCGAGCGTCGGGCGGAGCGCCTCGTGGATCAGGTCGAGCCGCTCGGCCACTTCGGGCGGCGACGCCTCTTCGGGCTGCATCCGCGTGGCCGCATAGTCGAGCGCCATCGCGAGCTCCGGCAAGGTGCGGATCGCGTCGAAGCGGGACTTCGGCAGCCGGCGCCGGTGGCGCGCCGGATCGCGCGTCACGGACTGCACCGCGCGCCGGACGATCGCGAGCACCCCGCTCGCGTCGCCGCGGAAGGCGTGGACGTGGGCCGCGGGGAGCTCGCTCGCGGGCATCGCGTACCGCTCGTACCGCTCGCGATCCAGGCTCGCGTCGCCCCGGGGGCGCGGGCCGTCCGGCAGCGGCCGGGCGCCGGCGGACGACGCCAGCCCCGCGGCCTCCGGCCGGGCCGCACCCAGGAGGGCCCCCGCAGCGTCCGCCGGCGCCTCCGGGCTGGATGGCTCGCCGTTCGCGGTCGGCCCGGACGCCACGCCGTTCGTGGTGCTCTCGGCCTCGAGCGGTGTGGACCGAAGCGCTGGAGCCCGCAGCGCATCGAGGTCGTCTCGCGCACGCCTCATCCGGTTCATCGTACGTAAGTCGGCGCGACGGTACAAGATCCGGCACCGGCGGCGAACGCGGTCGCGCGCCGCTGGCGGGCGAGCGTGCGCTACCGGCGAGCGGGCCGTGTCGCCGCGCGCGGGTCACGCGTGGAGCGCGTCCCAGAAGCCGCGGAGATCCTCGGTGAGCGGCGCCTCGATGCGCACGCGCTCGCCGGTCGCCGGATGGGTGAGCTCCAGGAGCGCGGCGTGGAGCGCGTGCCGGTCGAGCTCGAGCGCCCGGCGGTCCTCCTCGGTGAGCACGCCGTCGGCGCCGCGCGCGAACAGGTCCTCGTCCGGCCCGTAGAGCTTGTCGCCGACGAGCGGCAGGCCGCTCGCCGCGAGGTGGACCCGGATCTGGTGCTGGCGGCCCGTCTCCAGCGTGCAGCGGATCAGCGCGTAGCGGCGGCCGGTGCGCGGATCGACGCGGCGGCCCAGCACCTCGCACGCGGTGGCGGAGGCGAGCCCGCGGCCCGGCGGCGCGATCCGCATCTTCACCTTGTAGCGGCTCGTCGGGTCGAGCTCGATCGGCAGCTCGACGCGGAACGCGTCCTGCTCGGGCCAGCCCCACGCGATCGCCGCGTAGCGCTTGACCACGCCCGCGCGCTCCTCGAACTGCGCCTTCACCGTCCGGTCCGCCTCGGGCGTGCGGCAGAGCAGGAGCACGCCGCTCGTCTCCCGGTCGAGCCGGTGGGCGAGGAACAGCCGCTCGCCCGGCCGCGCGGCCTCCATCATCTTGATGACGGTGCTCTTGTGGTACCGCGCCGTGGGGTGCACGGGCAGGCACGGCGGCTTGTTGACGGCGAGGAGCGCCTCGTCCTCGTGGAGGACCGGGATCGCGGTGTCGGGGGCCTGCTCGTCCCACGGCTCGCGCCAGAGGAGGATGCACTGCTCGGGCCGGACGCGGTCGCTGCCGCGCAGGCGCCGCGCCTCGGGCGAGTAGGCGCCGCGGGCGACGATCTGGGCGGCGCGCGTGCGGCTCGTGCGCTTGAGCTGGGTCTGGACGAACCGGTCGAGCCGCATGCCGGCCGACTCGGGCGGCACGCGCAGCACGGTGACGACCGAGCCCTCCGGCACCTCCGGCGGGCGCACCACCTGCGTGCCGCGGCCGAAGGGGCCGGTCGTGCCGGCGAGCTCCCGCGCGCTGATCCTGGTCATGGGTCGAGGTTGCCCGGAGCCTTTAGCAAAAGCCCCGGCCGGGCGCGCGGAAAAGCCGGCGGCCCGCGGGCGCGGCGGGGCGAAGGCGACCGCCCGCGGGCGCGGCGGGGTGAAGGCGACCGCCCGCGGGCGCGGCGCCGCGGGCGACAGGGCGAGGAGGCTCGTCGGGGCGCGCCGGCCCGCGGCTCACCGGGGGACGATGATCTCGCAGGGGAAGTCGAACGAGATCTCCGTGGCGTCCTTGAGCTGCTCGCAGGCGTCGCCGACCAGGACGAGCTGGGTGGCGCTCTCCATGGTCCAGCCGTTCTGCGCGTCGTAGGGCACGCTCGCGCCGTCGATGAGCACCTTGCCGAGCGACGCATTGGGGAGGTCGACCTTGATCGAGCCCTGGAGGTCGAACGTGCAGCTCTTCACGCCGGCGATGGCGGCGCTGAGCTCGTTCTCCAGGGCGGTCGCGTCGGTGGGGTCCGGCGTGTAGTACGTCGCCGAGCCGCCGGCCTCGGCGTAGGTGCCCGCGTTCTCGAAGCACGGCGCATCCATGCCGCTCTGGGGCCGCCCGACCGGCTGGCCGGCGCCGGCGTTCGCGATGTCCTGCAGGTGCTGCTCGAGCGCGCCTGTCCCGAGGCCGAAGACGAACGTGCCGATGCCCTGGGCGTGGGCGTCCTGCACCGCGCCGATCACGTCGTCGCGCGCGCACTCGGCGCGCACGTCGTCGCAGCGATCGGGCTCGCCGTCGGTGACGAACAGGATGTACTTGGCGCCGGGCTCGGGGAACGCGAGGAGCTCGGGGACGACGACCTCGTTGAACGTCATGGCGGTGGGCGTCTCGAGCTTGCCCTGCGGCGGGACCGAGGCCTCGTCGTAGGCGGCGGCGATGGCGGCGTGGTGGTTGAGGGCGATGCCCTCGGCGCGCGCGAGCAGCGGGCACTGCTGGCCGGCGAGCCCCGTGAACGTGAGGAACCCGAAGCGCACGCGGTCCTGCAGGTTCTCGACCACGTTGAGCACCGCGGTCTTGAGCGGGTCCCAGTAGCCGCTCGAGTACATGCTGCCCGAGCGGTCGACGACGATCATCACGGTCGGCGTCTGCGGCTCGAACTGGATCTCGAGCTGCTGGCAGCTCCCGCCGCCGCCTTCGGCCCCGGTCGTGATGACGTCGGTGCCGCCGACGTTGGTGCCGAAGGTGTCCGGCGCGCCGCCTGAGCCGTCGCCGGTGGTGGTGGTCGTCGTCGCCGTCGTGGTGCCGCCGCCGGCGCCGCCGGCGCCGCCGGCGCCCTGCGGCGTCTGGCCGTTGTCGTTGCCGCCGCCGCAGCTCGCGGCGAGGCCGGCGGCGACGAGGGCGGAGGTGGTGAGGGCATGGAGCCTGGAAAAGACAAGAGTACTTCGCACGATCCAGACGATACACGGGCCGCGACGGCTTGTCGCCGCCCGGGCGGGGGGGGGCAGGGGCGCCGCACCGCCAAGGGGGCAGGGGCGCCGACGTGGGTCTGGGTGGGGCGGAAAGCGTGCTAGCGCCAGCTCACGTGGATTTCCCGCAGGCGCTTACCCCCTCCAATCCAGACGCTGGCCCGTCGCCGAGGACTCCGAGATCGTGTCGAGGAGGCGGTACAGCCGCAACGCCTCCCGGAACGTCGGCACGACCTCGGTCCCCTCGGCCCAGTCCTTCGCGAGGGCCGCATAGAAATATGCCATCTGGTACGCCTCGTCCGGCATCCCCGACCGAGGGATCGTCAGGTACCGCTCGGGCGTCGGCAGCGGCTCCAGCGGCTGGCCGTTGCCGCGGGCGCCGGAGACGGTGAGATCCTCGGACAGGCGCAGATCGCCCTCCGTGCCCGAGAGGGTGACCGAGCGGCCCCCGCCGTTTCGCTTGCCGCCGTCGAAATGGGCAGACAGGACCGCGCCGCTCGCCAGCGTCCCGGCGATGGCGACCTGGTCCGGCGCGGTGACCGGGACGACCTCGCCCGTCTCGATGATCGTGGTCGCCTCGATCCGGCGCGCGACCACGGCGGAGAGGCTCCGGAGGTCGCCCACCGCGCAGAGCACCGCATCGAGGTAGTGCGCGGCGATGATGGTCAGCGTGGTCGCGCCGTTCCCCGCGTCGGCGCCGTACGCGTAGGCCTTCGGGACCTGCGCGCCGAGCATCGGCATCGCGACGTCGATCGTCACGGAGCGGACCTCGCCCACGTAGCCCTGGTCGAGCAGGTCGCGGAGGTAGCGCACGCCCGGCGCGAAGCGCCGCTGCAGGCCGACGGCCGTGCGCACGCCGGCGGACTCCGCGCCCCGTGCGAGATCGGCGGTCTCGGAGAGGGACGCGCCGAGGGGCCACTCGCAGAGCACGGGCTTCTTCGCGGCGAAGGCGGCGCGCACGAGGCCCGCGTGCAGGGGCGTGCGCACCGAGACGACCACGAGGTCCACCTCGGGGTGCTCGATCAGCGGCCCGGGGCGGTCGAAGGCGTGGCGCACCCCGAAGCGGCGCGCGGCCTCGTCCGCGCTCGCCTGCCGCGTCGTGCTCACCGCGGTGACCTCGTACGCGGGCAGCGCCGCGAGCGCCGGCAGGTGGGCGCGCATGGCCCAGCCATGCTGGCTCGGGCTGGCCCCGATGATCCCCACACGAATCTTCTTCTTCGGATCGTTGGCCTTGCTCATGGATCCTCGTCCTTTTTCCCAGGGTGCAACGCGCCCTTGAGCACGCGCCCGTCAGGGCACCTGCTCGGTAGATCGGGAGCACGCGCCCGTCAGGGCACCTGCTCGGCGGATCGGACGCGCGCTGGGGTTCGCGCAGTCACCATACTCCGTGGGGCCCGGACGATCCTTGGCGGAGCGTCCGGTTTTGTGGTTCGATCGTCCGCCGAGGAGCACGATCATGGATGTCCTTGCGGACGCCCTGGGCTGCGTTCACCTGCGGAGCATGGTGCACGGGCGGTTCGAGCTGCGGGCGCCGTGGGGCATTCACGTCGAGTCCCCGTGCTACGCGCTGTTCTACGTCGTCACGCGCGGGAGCTGCCTGCTCGACATCGACATCGACGGCGCGCGGCACGCGCTCTCGGGCGGCGATCTGGTCTTCATCCTGGGCCGGGTCCCCCACGTCCTCCGGGACAGCGCGGGGACGCGGCACGTCGCGTCGCTCGCCCAGGTCTATGCGTCCCGCGGCGGGCGTTGCGGGGGCATCGTCCATCACGGCGGCGCGGGGGCGCCCACGACGCTCGTCTGCGGCGCGTTCGCCTTCGAAGGGAGGTCGATCAACCCGCTGGTCGTGAGCTTGCCGCCGATGCTCCACGTGAAGGGCGACGGCGGCGTGACCTCCGGGTGGCTCGTGTCCACGATGCAGATGCTGGCCTCGGAGATGGAGGCCGAGCAGCCGGGCTACGAGATGGTGGCGAGCCGGCTCTGCGACGTGCTGTTCGTGCAGGCGCTGCGCGCGCACGTGGCGACCCTCCCCGTCGAGGAGGGCAACTGGCTGAGGGCCCTCACGGACCCGCAGCTCGGCGTGGTGCTGCAGCGCCTGCACGAGAGCCCGGAGAAGCCGTGGACGGTCGAGAGCCTGGCGCGGATCGCGAGCATGTCACGCTCGGTGTTCGCGGCGCGCTTCAAGGCCGTCGTCGGCATGGCGCCGCTGACCTACCTGGCGCGCTGGCGCATGCACAAGGCCGCGGGGCTCATGGCCCAAGGCGCCCAGTCGACGAGCGCCATCGCGGAGGCCGTGGGCTACGAGACCGACAGCGCCTTCGTGAAAGCGTTCAAGCGGCACGTGGGCGAGACCCCTGGCTCCTTCCGGCGCCGGCGGACGGAGCCCCGCGGCGATGCCCCTCCGCCAGGGGCCGCGGGCGGGAGATCGGGAGCGCCTCACGAGGCCGCTCCGCTCGGGATCACGGATCTTCGCCGTCCGTTCTGAAGCGCTCGCGAAAGAAGCGGTCGCGGTGCAGGAGGACGTCGCGCGTCAGTCGTCGTCCGCCCTGAAGAGCTCGCGAAAGAAGCGATCGCGGTGCAGGAGGAAGTCGCGCGTCAGCGAGAAGTGCTCGGTGTCCTCGTAGCGGACGGGCGCGATGCCGTCGTCGGACAGGTGGTAGATGGTCGCGTCCGGATAGGCGAGCACGATGGGGGAGTGGGTGGCGATGACGAGCTGCGAGCCGCCGCGCTCGACGAGCTCGTGCAGGCGCGCGAGCAGCGTGAGCTGCCGGGCGGGGGAGAGCGCCGCCTCGGGCTCGTCGAGGAGGTAGAGGCCCTGGGGCTTGAACCGGTGCTTGACGAGGGCCAGGAACGACTCGCCGTGCGACTGCTCGTGCAGGGAGGTGCCGCCGTACGCCTCGCTCACGCCGAGCTCGTCCACCTGCGTGGCCACGTTGAAGAAGCTCTCCGCGCGGAGGAAGAAGCCGTTTCGCTCCCGGCGCGCGCCCCGGATGAGCTTGAGGGCCGTGTGCAGCTCGGACTCGGAGCGGCGGGTCGCGAAGTTGAACCCCTTGGAGCCGCCCTCCGCGTTGAAGCCGGCGAGGATCGCGATCGCCTCGATGAGCGTCGACTTGCCCGAGCCGTTCTCCCCGACGAGGAACGTCACCTTCGGGTGGAGGTCGAGCTCCTCGAGGGCCTCGAGCGCGCGCACGGCCGGGATGCTGAAGGGGTACCTGGAGCCGTCCGGGACCCGGTCGCGGACGAGCCGGACCGACCGGAGGAAGCCGTGCTGGTGGGCGTGGCGGGAGGCGCGGGTCATGGCCGTGTCGTGCCGCGGCAGGTGCCGCAAGGCGAGCCCCCGGACGCCGGTCTCGCAGAGGCGCGCGCCCCGGGGGGCACCCTGAAGTAGCGCGGCATACATATCTGTCTGCCGGGGCCGATCTGGGAGTAGGAAATCACACAGATCTGTCTGCGAGCGGGCGTCTTTGTGTTAGCCAGCATTCAGAAATGTGTGCGGTTGGACCGCCTGGGTGATGGCCAGCATACAGATCTGTCGGCGAGGGCAGGGATCCGGTCTCCGGCGCACAGGGATCTGTATGTCGTTTAACACAATGTCGTGATTTTGCTGCCCGTCCCGTGTCCTGGTGGGCGCTGGTAGGTTCGGTGACCATGGCGAATCCTACCAACGGATCCGAAATGGCCCCGGCGGCGCAGGCCCCGGGAGAGGAGGGGGCCGGGAGCTACCAGGCCCTGTACACGCGGTATCAGGCCGTCGGCGCGGAGCTCCCGCCCGCGGAGGTGCAGGTGTGCCGGGCGGACCCGCGCATCGTGCTCGTCAACGTGAAGCGCGGCGTCGCGGCGGTGCTCGGCACGGAGGCGCAGGTGGCGGCCGTGCGGGAGCACCTGCCGAAGATCCCCGTGGAGCAGGCGCTGGAGCTGCCGGACATCGCGCGGGCGCTCCTGTTCGCGTCGCGCGAGGCGCTGCCGCGCGCCGCGAGCCCGAAGGAGATCGAGCGGGCGCTGCTGGAGATCAGCGGGCCGCGCGAGGAGCTGCTCACGCAGGCGGAGCTCTTCGCGCGGCGCGGGCTGCTCGACAAGGAGCGGGTCGCGCAGATCCGGGCGGGATCCGGCAAGTACGACACGGCCCGCGACGGGATGGAGCTCGCGGCGCTGTTCCTGCGGCACGAGGACACGCTCAAGGGGCTTCACCCGTTCGCGCGGGAGGAGATCGAGAAGCTCGGGCGGACGAGCGAGTGGCTGCTCGAGAACCTGACGCCGAGCGGCGCCCGGGCCGAGACGACGCGGCGGGAGAGGGCGCCCGCCGAGGACGCGCGCGACCGGCTGTGGACGCTCCTCGTGCAGCGGTACCCGCATGTCCGGAAGATCGGGTACTACTTCCACGGCGAGGAGTTCGAGCGGATCACGCCGCGGCTGCTGTCACGGGTCCAGGTGGCGCAGGCGGGCAGGGAGGCGGCCGGGGCCGAGGCAGAGGCGCCGGAGGCGAGCGGGGGTGATGCTGGCGGCGCGGGGGGCGCGGGAGAACCGGGGGGCGTGGGTGGCGCGGGTGGCGCTGGCGGCTCGGGCAGTGGTGGAGGGCCGGGCGGGGCAGGGGGCGGTGAGGGCGTGACGCCCTGAGCCGAGCGGTGGGGCCGTCACCGCGGCGTCCCGGGAGGCTCTGCAGAGCCTCCCGCGGCGCGCCAACGATCGAGCCGCGGCTCAGGCCCGCGTCTTGGCCGCACCGAGTTCTTCCGGTACAAGCGCCAGCGGCGCGGGAGACCCTCGCGCCTCGTTGGCAATCGCTTCCGCGCGGTGACGGAGTACCCGGAGTTCTCCTGGAAGGAGGCGATCCTCAACGCGGTCGCCCACCGGGACTACACCACGGAGGGCCGCACGACGGAGGTCTGGTTCTTCGATGACCGGCTCGAGGTGACCAACCCGGGGGGGCTCGTTCCCGACATCGCCCTCGAGGATCTACTCAGCCTGCGGCGCGTGCACGTGAGCAGGAACCCGCGCACCGTGCGCGCGCTCGTCGACCTCGGCTTCATGCGCGATCAGGGCGAGGGAATACCGCGCATTTTCGCGGAGATGGAAGGACTGTTCCTGCCAGCACCGGTGCTGGAGCCGTCACCGAGAGAATTCCGGATCACACTCCGCAATACGCCGACGCTGACGGCAGAGGATCGGGCCTTCGTTGCTGCGCTGGGTGACGTGGAGCTCACGGATCTGGATTTCCGCGTGCTGCTCGAAGCGCACCGGCGCGGCCGGATCGACAACGCCCGGATGCGGCAGATCTCGGGGCTCGATACCCTGGGGGCGAGCCAGCTCTTGCGGCGCCTGCGGGACCGGGAGCTCCTGACCCTGCACGCAGCGGGCGCAGCCAGCTTCTACGAGCTCGGCCCGATCGTACGCGGCCGGTCCCCGGGGACTGCTCGCGTGCCCGCTGGGCAGGTCGCGGAGGTGCAGGGGGAGCTGAGCCAGGAGCCCGCCGCGGATAGGGGGGAGCTGGCGCCCGATAGGGGGGAGCTGAGCCAGGAGCCCGCCGCGGACAGGGGGGAGCTGGCGCCCGATAGGGGGGAACTCGTCGAGGGCCTGCCGCCGTCCGTACGTGAATTCCTGACTTCGCTCGGCCCGAGACCTAGAAAAGATCGCCTTCGTCAGGGGATCCTCCGCCTGGCCGAGCTTCGCGCCTGGAGGCCGGGGGAGCTCGCCGCCGTGCTGGGCCTCGCCGATGCGGCGAAGCTCGTCGAGCGACACCTCTCGCCCATGGTCAACGAGGGGCTCCTCGAGCGGACCCATCCTGAGCGCGTGCGGCACCCCGACCAGGCGTACCGCGCCTGTCCTCGGAGCACGCGTGCACCTTCCAGGAGCGACCAGGACGACGACGATGCCCGGTAAACACGACGAAAGAGCCCTCCAAGACGCCATCGAAGCGAGCCTCCTCGGTCCGGGCGGATGGGTGAAGGGCGACCCGAAGACCTTCACCGGCTCGTCGTGACGAGGTAGGTTCGCTTCATTGCTGATGCGGATGCCAAGGATCCCGTCGACCTGCTCCTCTCGCTCAACGGCCTGCCCATCGCGACCGCCGAGCTGAAGAACCACCTCACAGGGCAGAGCGTCGACGACGCCACCCGGCAGTACCGGGCCCGCGACCCGCGGCATCGACTCTTCCAGTTCAAGAAGCGCGCGCTCGTGCACTTGGCTCGCAGTCCGGCGAGGTGGCCCGTCAGATGAAGGAGATCCTGTCGGTCGGCTCGCTCCAGGAGGCCGAGGTATCGTGACCGCGCGAGCGGTGCCGGTTACCTGTTCCCATCGCGAAGAAGTCAGTGATGGCGACGAGAGCGGTGTGTACCGAGCGGGGGGAGCGATGGGAGCGGGGTGGGGGCGCGCCACACGGCACCGGAGCAGACAGCACCACTGCGGCGTCTCGGTCTCCGAGCGCTTCGTAGCCGCCCGCGTCAGGGCGGCCGTGGGCGAACTCGAGGGGACCCTCTACGGCAGCCGTGGGCCGTCCACTTCGGGCGTCTAGCCGGCGAGCTCGGCAAGGCGTGCGGCTGCGCCGTGCTCTCGCCCGTGTCAACTCGACCAATTTGACCGATTTTTTCGGGTTTGCCTCTGTCCGCCTCAAAAGCACATCATACGGATGAGCTAGCTCGCGTGTCGATCTAGCACTCGCTTCGATTAGGCTCGCGAGGCGAGCGGGCACGGCGCGCTCCTGTTCTGGTTCTCCGGTTCTCACGTCCGGAAGGCACGGTTCTGGCTGCTTGAACCTTCACGGGAGGGGGGCGATGCTCTATGAGATGGTCGGCAGTTCTGATCGGTGCCATTTTTGCTGTGGGATGCGTTGTTGGCCAAGGCGATGACGGTACAACCATGGAGCAGGGTGCAGAGGAGCGAACAGAGGAGGTCTCCGAGGCGGTTCTGACAAATCGAATTTTCTGTAAGAAGGCAGAGCATGGCGGCCCATGCTCCGACAAGTGCGTGGCGCATAAAATCTACTGCCACGCCGCCTATGCCGCTCATCCAAAAAGACCAAGCGTTGGTAATGGCAAGCTGTATGCCTGTAACCGGTTTGTGCCGGTTGGGTGGATGTGCTCCTACACGTACCCAAATGGAGACAATTGTCATTTCCCATTCGGTAGAGGTCCTGCGTCACTGTGCATATAGTGACAGTTTTTGTTACAGGAGGCGTCGTTGAGTAGCGGGGATGCGGAGCGTGCGGTCAGCGCTGATACGGCTGCGGCCATTTACAATGGGGAGGGGCTGCTGCAGATGCTCGTATGGCGTTGCGTGTTCGCCAGGTACGAGGCTCATCTGCTCGATGGCCTGGAGGAGCTAAAAACCGGACTGCGCCGGTTCATGACGCGGCGCGAGCAGGGGCTGGCGCAGGGTGGACCGGAGAGGGTCACGGAGGACGATATTCAGCGTCTTGAGCGGCTCTCCTCGCTCGTGCAGCAATGGCTCGCGGGCGGAGAGCTGTCGCCGGAAATTGAGGCGCTCGCGCGGGAGCTGTGGGGCGTCCTCGCAGACCCCGGCGCTGGCGTCGAGATGCTCCCTCCGCCGTAACCGAACACCTGCGCGAGGCGCTGCCGCGCGCGGCGAGCCCGGAGGAGATCGAGCGGGCGCTCCTGGAGATCGATCACCAACGTGGTCGTGGTCGTGAACGTGGTCGTGGTCGTCAACGGCTCGGTCGTGAACGTGAACGTCACCCGGAAGTCATCGCTCTCATTTCCCGCGACTCACCTCGGCCCGAGCTGTCAGCGGGTCGCTGAGAGCGAGCAATGAGATGGCGCAACGATAGACCGTCAAGTCGCTAGAATCCGAACATGGCGGAGGTGTTGACGCGAACCGGAGCTCGGTTGCGCGGGACCTCACGGAGGCAGCGATGATCGTCGACCAACGGGTCGGCAGAACGTTCACGTCGACGATTGGGTCGTCGACGACCACGACCACGTTCACGACCACGACCACGTTCACGACCACGACCACGTTCACGACCACGACCACGTTCACGACCACGTTCACGACCACGTTGGTGACCGCTGGGGGGGCGGGCCCATCTCTCCGCGCGATCCGGCGCGCAGGGGCGCAGCGCGACCGGCCCGCCTGGCTGTCGCACCGCCCGGCGGCACGGGGAGACCCCGCGGAGCCGACTGCGAGCCCAGCCCCGCCCGGGCCCGCGGTGCGGAACGCGCCCCGCCCGGACCCCGGTTCGTGCTACACCCCGCGCCCGCATGGACATCCTCTTCGCTGCTTCCGAGATCGCGCCCATCGTCAAGGTCGGTGGGCTCGCGGACGTCGTGGCGTCGCTCTCGAAGGCGCTCCGGCTGCTCGGCCACAAGGTCACCATCGCGCTGCCGCGCTACCAGGCGCTCGAGGCCAGCGGGCTCATGATGGCCCGCCGCCTCACCCCGATGTCCCTCGACGTCGACCCGAGCGTCTCGCCCGGCGGGCCGATCCAGGTGACCCTCTTCGACGGGCGCCTCAGCACCGGCGTCGAGCTCGTCGTCCTCGACGTGCCCGGCTTCCACGACCGCCCCGGGATCTACGGCGAGGAGGGGCGCGCCTACGACGACAACGCCCGCCGCTTCTCGCTGTTCTCCCGCGCCGTCGTGGAGCTCGTCCGCCAGCGCGCGCGCTCGGGCTCGCCGTTCGACATCGTGCACGTGCACGACTGGCCCACCGCCATGGTCGCCTACCTGCTCCGCCACCAGCAGGCCGCGCCCGGCCGGTCCGTGCTCACCCTCCACAACGTCGCCCACCAGGGCCTCTTCCCGAAGGAGACGCTCGCCTGCCTCGGCCTCTCCGACGACCACTTCGTGCCCGACCGGCTCGAGTTCTACGGCCAGCTCAACTTCCTGAAGGGCGGCATCCTCGCCGCCGACGCGCTCACCACCGTCTCCACCACCTACGCGAGCGAGATCCTCACGCCCAAGCACGGCGAGCGGCTCGACGGCGTGCTCCGCACCCGCGCCGCCCAGCTCACCGGCATCGTCAACGGCATCGACTACGCCGTCTGGAACCCGATGACCGACCCCGCCCTCATCGCGCGCTACGACGCCGAGGACGTGAGCAACAAGGGCCGCTGCAAGAGCGCGCTCCTCCAGGAGATCGGCCTCGAGATCCGGCCGGAGCGGCCGCTCATCGTGTCCGTCGGCAGGGTCGTCGCGCAGAAGGGCAGCGACCTGCTCGCCAACGCCATCCCCAAGATCCTGAAGGCCGATGTCAGCGTGGTCGTGGCCGGCGAGGGCGACCCCGCCCTCATGCAGAAGCTGACCGCCGCGACCGCCAAGGCGCCGGAGCGGGCGAGGTTCCTCGGCGGCGTGAGCGAGGCCGTCGTGCACCGGCTCATGGCCGCCGCCGACCTCGTGGTGGTGCCGTCGCGCTTCGAGCCGTGCGGCCTCGTGCAGCTCTACGCGCAGCGCTACGGCGCCGCCCCGGTGGCGTGCCGGACCGGCGGGCTCGTCGACACCATCGTGGACCTCGACGCCGAGCTGGAGACGGGCACCGGGTTCCTGTTCGACAAGCCGACCGCGACCTCGCTGCTCGGCGGCGTGCAGCGCGCGCTCGCCGCGCTGACCTCGCCCCGCTGGCCCGCGGTCCAGCGCCGCATCATGCGCCTCGAGCTCGGCTGGGATCGGCCCGCGCGCCGCTACGTCCAGGTCTACCGGCACGCCCTCGGCGGCTGAGCGCGACGACCTCCGGCCCGCGCGCCGCTACGTCCAGGTCTACCGGCACGCCCTCGGCGGCTGAGCGCGACGACCTCCGGCCCGCGCGCCGCTACGTCCAGGTCTACCGGCACGCCCTCGGCGGCTGAGCGCGACAACGTGTCGCATGCCCCGGGGCGGCGGCGTCGCCTATAGCTGCCGCCGTGCTCCAAAGGGCCCTCGCCGGCGCCGCGCTCGTCCTGTCGCTCGCCACGTCCTCGAACACCGCCCGCGCCGCCGCCTGCTGCGGGGCCGGCCACGGCATGGGCCAGTGGCTCGCCCCGTCCGAGCGCGCCGCCGTCAGCCTCGCCCTCCGGGGCTCGGAGCGCTTCGGGTCGTGGACCCTGGAGCGGGACTTCGCCCCCTCCGCCGGCGACGGCCACGACCGCGAGCTCCGGGCCGACGTCGGGTGGCTGGTGCGCGTCGAGGAGCGCGTCCAGCTCGGCATCACCGCGCCGCTCCTCGCCACGTGGCGCGGGTCGCGCGGCGCCGCTTCCTCGGGCGGCGGCGTGGGCGACGTCGCCGTGGCGGGGCGCCTCGAGCTGGTCGAGCGCGACAGGCTCCCGTGGCTCTCGGCCGCCGCGCTCACGCTCGGCGTCACGCTGCCGACCGGGCGATCCTACCGCGACTCGAGCGATCCGCTCGCCGCCGACGCCACGGGGCTCGGCGTGGCCGAGCTCCGGCCTGGCCTCGTCCTCGAGAAGGCGTGGGGCGCGTCGTTCCAGGCGCTGCTCGCCGCCTCGGTCGGCGTCCGCTCGCGGTACCACCAGCCGACCGGCGAGGCGATCCACCCGGCGCCGCGCCTGCAGATCGTCGCCGCCGCGGGGCCCGCGTGGCCCGCCTCCGGGCTGTCGCTCACGCTCGGCGGCCTCTACGAGCGCGAGGGCGCGCCGCGAGAGGACGGCCGCGCCCTGACGGACGTGACGCGCGAGCGGACCGCGCTGCTCGCCGTGCTGGCCTACGACATCAGCGCGCGGTGGACCGCGATCGGCAACCTCCAGGCGGACGTGCCGATCTCCGGGGCCGGCCGCGCCGAGACCACCGCCGCCGCGCTGTCGGCCGGCGTTCGCTACGTGTGGGGAAGACATGATTGAGAGAAGTGAATCTCAGGATCGGTCGTCGACCAGCTCGCCCTCGAGGCGCCGCCGCGGGGCGCTGGGTCGCGTCGCGCTGCTCGGGGCGCTCGCGCTCGCGGGGCCCGGGGGCGCGGCCCTCGGGGGCGCGGCGCTCGGGGGCTGCGGGGGGGCGGAGGGGCCCGAGGAGCGCGAGGGCGCGACCGGCGTGATCGCGTTCGAGGTGGAGCCGCTCCGGCCGCTCGCCGAGGGCGAGAACGCCTTCCGCGTGCGCCTCTCCTGGCCCGGCTCGAACGACCCCGTCGAGGGGATCGCGCTCCGCGTCTCCTCGCTCATGCCGACCATGGGCCACGCGTCGCCCGCGGAGCCCCGCGTCGAGGAGGTCGAGCCCGGGGTCTACGAGGTGACCAACGTCGTCTTCTCGATGCCGGGCCTCTGGGAGGTGCGTTACCGCGCCGTGGGCGCGGACGTCTCCGACGAGGCGGCCTTCCAGTACGAGATCCGGTAACGTCCGGACCTCGTGCGAAGCCATGCAAGCAAGACCCCCCGCGCGCGCCGCGGGCAGAGCGCGCCGCGGCCCGGCGCCGTCGCGGCCTCCGCCGCGGCGCTGATCGCGACCGCGGCGCTCGCCGCCCCCGCCTCGGCCAACGGCCGCTTCCCGGCCGCGGGCCTGATCGCGGCCCACCCGGGCGACCCCTCGCGCCTGCTCGTGCGCGCGACCTACGGCGTGCTCACGTCCCGGGACGGCGGCGCGAGCTGGCACTGGATCTGCGAGCCCGTGGTGGGCTTCGGCGGGAACGAGGACCCGATGCTGGCCTTCCTCGCCGACGGGACGATCGTCGCCGGGGTCTTCCAGGGGCTCAGCGCGTCGCGGAACGGCGGCTGCGACTGGGCGTTCGCCGGGGGCGATCTCGCGGACCGCTACGTCGTCGACCTGTCGGCCGATCGCGAGGATCCGTCGCGGGCCGTGCTCGTCGTCAGCTCGGGGCTCGGGGCGGGGCGGTTCCTGACGCAGCTCTGGGAGACGGCCGACAACGCCGGCGCCTGGACGCAGGCCGGCGGCGACCTGCCCGAGGACTTCCTCGCGCTCACGGTCGACGCGGCCCCCTCGGACCGCGACCGCGTCTACGTGAGCGGGCGCTTCGGCGCGCCCATGTACGCCGGCGCGCTCCAGCGCACGAGCGACCGCGGCGCGACGTGGGAGCGGCTCGACATCCCGGGGAGCGACGACAGGCACCTGCCCTACATCGGCGCGATCGATCCCGCGGATCCCGACACGCTCTACGTGCGGCTCGACGGCGATCCGACCGACGCGGTGCTCGTGTCGCGCGACGGCGGCGAGAGCTTCACCACGGTGTTCGAGAGCCAGGGCGACCTGCTCGGCTTCGCGCTCTCGCCGGACGGGGACGCGGTGATCGTGGGCGGCGGCGCGGACGGGATCTGGCGCGCGCCCACGAGCTCGCTCGAGTTCGAGAAGATCTCGGACGTGGGCGCGCGGTGCCTGACGTGGACCCCGGCGGGGATCTTCGCCTGCGGCGAGGAGTTCAAGGACGGCTTCACCGTGGGCAAGTCGAGCGACGGGGGCGCGACGTTCTCCGCGCTGCTGCACCTCGACGGGCTGTGCGGCCCGCTCGAGTGCGCGCCGGAGAGCGGCGTGGCGTCGATCTGCCAGGACCTCTGGGGGGCGACGCGGGCCACCATCGGCTCCCAGCAGTGCGGCGGCGACGGGGGCGCGGGGACCGGCGGCGAGGGCAGCGGCGCGGGCGGCGCAGGGCCAGCGCCCGCGCCGGAGGCGGGCGGGTGCGGGTGCAAGATCGGCGCGGCCGCCGCCGAGGCCGCGGCGCCGCGGGGCGGCGGCGTGGGCTGGCTCGCCCTCTCGGCCGCGGCGGCGCTCGCGTGGGCGCGCCGGCGGGTGGGCGAACGCCACCGGTACATTTCTGGATCTCCGCTGTCGCGGGCTGGCGTAGACTGAGGTCTGCATCGGCCCCGGCCAGCGCGTGAATGTCGCCCAGAGACCTTCCCAGATCACCGCTCGCCGCGCTCCTCCGCACGCACAGCGCCGGGATCCTGGACGCGTGGGAGCGCGCCTCGGGCGCCGCGCGCCGCGCGCCGGGGGAGCGATCGCCGGGGCTCACCGCGCTGCGCGGGGCGCTGCCCGCCGTGTTCGAGCGCATCGCCGAGCGCCTCGACGCGGCCGTCGCCGCGGCGCCGCCGCCGCGCGACGACGAGGAGCGCGACTCGTGGGCCGGCGTCGCGTCGGTCTCGTCCGAGTTCCCCGAGCCGCTGCTCAGCTCCCGCGCGCTCGACGCGCTGGGCGACGGGTTCGAGCTGGGCGACGTGACGGAGCTCTATGCGGTGCTGCGCCGCTGCGTGCTGCGGTTCCTCGAGCGGACCGGGACGCGGCCGTCGTGGCTCGAGATGACCGTCCTCCACGAGGCGCTCGATCAGGTCATCATCGACCCGGCCACGCGCAGCGCCGCGACGCGCGAGCGCGCGCTCGGGGCGCTCGATCGCGTCTCGATCGAGGGCGCGGGCGGCGCGCAGGTCGACCGGGTCCTCCGGCGGCTGCTCGAGGTGCTGCTCGAGGCGGCGCGGTCGGTCGACTGGGGGGTGATGCTGCTGCTCGACGGCGAGGCGCTGCGCATCCGCGCGGCGCTCGGCGTGGACGAGGCGCAGTGGGGCGCGCGCGCCTACCGGCTGGCCGAGGGGTTCGTCGGCCGCGTGGTGCGCGAGCGGCGCCCGGTGGCGCTGCGCTCGGCGGCGGCCGATCCGCTGGCCACCGACGCCGGCGGCGGCGCGGCGGGGGCCGAGGCGAGCGCGCAGGGCGAGCCCCCGAGCGACGCGCTCCACGCCCTGTACGGCGTGCCGATGCTCTCCGAGGGGCGCCTGATCGGCGTCGCGGTGGTGAGCTCGCGCCGGGTCGCGGAGTTCTCCGAGGGCGACCGGCTGCTCATCCGGAAGGCCGCCGACCGCGCGGCCGCGCTCGCGAGCCGGGCGCAGCTCCGCGAGCAGCTCGCCGCGGAGCGCGGCCGGTTCGAGGCGGCGATCCAGCGGCTCGCCGTCGGCGTGGCGGTCGCGGAGGCGCCGTCGGGCGTCGTCGCGCTCAGCAACCGGAGGTTCGCGGAGATCGTCCGCGGCCCCGAGGAGACGCCGAGCAACGCGCCGCTCCGGTCGCTGCTCAGCGAGGCCGACGACGATCAGCGCGCGCGCTGGCTGCTCCTCCGGGCGCTGCACGGCGGCGAGGCGGTCGCGGGCGAGGAGCTCGAGTTCCTCCGCGCCGACGGGGAGCGCCGCCGGGGGCGCTTCGGCGCCACGCCCGTGCGCGACGCGGACGGGCGCATCCACGCGGCCGTGATGGTCGTCGAGGACGTGACCGAGGTCCGGAAGGCGGAGCTCGCGCGCGCGCTCCTCTCCGAGGCGAGCGCGCGGCTCGCGGAGGCGCCCGACCCCGCGGCGGCGATCGAGCAGCTCGTGCGGCTCGGCGGCGAGCGCTTCGCGGATCTCTGCGCGCTCGATCTGCTCGACGACGGCCGGGGGCCTCCGCGGGTCGTCGCCGCCGGGCGCACGAGGGAGGCGCGGGCGCTCGTGCCGCGGCTCGTCCGGCTCCCGCCGCTGCTCGTCGGCGAGGGCGGCCCGCTGGCCGAGGCGGTGGCCCGGGGGGAGGTCAGCTTGCTCCCGGTGGTCACGGATCTGTGGCTGCAGCGGGTCGCGCACGGGCAGGAGCACCTCGCGGCGCTGCGGGAGCTCGGCGCCCGCTCGGCGATCGTGGCGCCGCTCGCGGCGCGCGGGCAGACGCTCGGCCTGCTGAGCTTCTGGACGGCCGAGCGCGAGCTGCGGCAGGACGACGCGGGCGTGGCCAGGGAGCTCGGGCGCGTCGTGTCGCTGGCGATCGAGCTCGCGCGGCTCCACCGCGCGGCGCAGAAGGGCCCGCACGCCGGCTGAGCGACTTGCGCCGTGGGCCAGGATGGGGTGAAGCTCCGACCCTTCACACCGTATGACCACGATCAACCAAGACGAACGTCCTCTCGCCGTGCTGGTCGGGGTGCAGCTCCCCGGCATCGACGATGTCGAGCACGCCGCCGACCTGGCCGAGCTGGGCCGCCTCGTGCACACGCTCGGCTTCGAGGTGATCGGGACCGTGTCGCAGCGGCGCGGCGCGCTCGCGGCGGCCGCGGTGCTCGGGGAGGGGAAGCTGCGGGAGCTCGCGGAGCTCACGGGCGGCAGCGGCGTCGTCCCCTCGGGCGCGCCGGAGCGGAAGAACAAGGCGCGTGCGCGGAGGCTCGCCGAGAGCGAGGAGGAGGGGGCGCTCGGCGGGGACGGCGACGACGCGGACGAGGACGGCGCCGCGGCGGCCGAGTGGGGCGGCGCCGGGCACGCGGGGGCGCGCCGGGCGACGATCGTCGCGGTCGACCACGACATCACGCCGAGCCAGGCGCGCAACCTGGAGCGCGCCACGGGCGCGCAGGTGCTCGACCGCGCGGGTGTGATCATCGAGATCTTCCACCGCCACGCGCGGAGCCGCGAGGCGAAGCTCGAGGTGGAGATCGCGCGGCTCAACTACGTCGCGCCGCGGCTGCGCGAGACGGGCGGCGGCGGGGACCGGCAGCGCGGCGGGATCGGCGGCAAGGGCGCCGGCGAGAGCGCGCTCGAGCTCGACCGGCGCAAGATCCGCGACCGCATCGCGGAGCTCAAGCACGAGCTCGCCGCGATCCAGCGCGAGCAGTCGACGCGCCGCGCGCTCCGGCAGGGCCAGCGCCGCGTGGCGCTCGTGGGCTACACGAACGCCGGCAAGTCGTCCTTGATGCGGGCGCTGACGGGCAGCGAGGTGCTCGTCGCGGACAAGCTGTTCGCGACGCTCGACACGACGGTGCGCGCGATCCACCCCGAGGTGCGGCCGCGGATCCTCGTCTCGGACACGGTGGGCTTCATCAAGAAGCTGCCGCACGACCTCGTGGCGAGCTTCCGCTCGACGCTGGACGAGGCGCTCGAGGCGTCGCTGCTGCTCTACGTGGCCGACGCGTCGGATCCGACGTTCCGCGATCAGCTCGGGGTGACGCGCAGCGTGCTCTCCGAGATCGGGGCGAGCGAGGTGCCGAGCCGGCTGCTGCTCAACAAGGTGGACCGGCTGTCGGAGGACGACCGGGACGCGCTGCGCCTGGAGTTCCCGGAGGCGACGCTGCTCTCGGCGAGGGTCCCGGCCGACGTGGCGGCGCTGCGCGAGGAGATCATCGCGTTCTTCGAGGCGTCGATGGTGGAGGCGGAGATCCTGCTGCCGTACGCGAAGCAGAGCCTCATCGGGGAGATCTACGAGAACGCGCGCGTGCTGTCCGAGGAGTACGACGACGCGGGCGGCCGCCTCGCGGTGCGGGCGCACCCCGCGGCGCTCGATCGGCTGCGCAGCCTGCTCGCGCGCTGAGGCCGCCGCGGCGGGCGAGCGTCAGCGCGGCGGGCGAGCGCCGGCGCGGCGGGCGAGCGTCAGCGCGGCCGCATGCGGCGACGCCGCCTGAAGCGCCGCAGGAGCACGCCGATCGCGAACGCGATGAGGTGGAGCCCCACGATTATCCCGACGAGGATCCACCGCTGCACGCGCGGAGCCTAGCACCGCGACCGGGGATCTCGGAGCGCGTGGGCCCGCGTGCTAGGGTTTCCCGTCCGCCGCGCCGCGCGTCGCCGCGCGCGCCGCGCCTCGCCGTGGGCATCGCGTCATGACCTCCCCCGCCGACGAGCTCGAGACGATCGTCCAGCGTGGGCTCGCCGCCTACCGCGCCGGGCTGTTCTACGAGGCCCACGAGCTGTGGGAGGTCGGGTGGCGCGCCGAGCCGCACCCCGCGAGGAGGGCGTTCCTGCAGGGGCTCATCCTGGTCGCGGCGGCCATGCACAAGCTCACGCGGATGCGCAGCCCGTCCGGCGCGGTGCGCCTGCTCCGCAAGGCGCACGCCCGGCTCGCGGGCGTGCCGGACGGCATGGGCGGCGTGGCCGTCGGGCTCCTCCGCGACGACCTCGATCGCGCCGCGCGCGCGATCGAGCGGCGCGCGCGTGAGGGACGAGCGGAGCTCGACGCCTCCGTTCTGCCCAGGATGGAGGCTGCGGGCGAGCGTGCGTCCGCGCCCGGGGACGAATGTCCGACCGCGTGATCGTCGGACCGGAGCGGGCTCTGCGGTCGAGATCGGGCATCTCACGTGCGACGTGGGACGCGGGCGTGACATCGTTTGGCAGGGGTGGTGATCGCTCCGGGAGCGTCCTCGTGGGGGATAGCGTGGCAGAGGGGTCCTGTGGAACTCGGGTCGAGGGGGCGGCGAGCGCCGAGCCCGGCGCGAAGGAGCAATCCGAAAGGAGCCGCGTGCAACGGCGCAAACAGATCCTGATCGTCGACGACGATCAGGAGATCCGGGAGATGCTCGAGATCACGCTCGCCGAGGAGGGCTACGACGTCATCTCGGCGGGCGACGGCGAGGCCGCGCTGGCGCTGCTGAAGCGCAACAGGCCGCACCTGATCCTGCTCGACATGCGCATGCCGGTGATGGACGGCTGGGGGTTCGCGCGCGCCTACGCGTCGTGCCCCGGCCCGCGGGCGCCGATCCTCGTCATGACCGCGGCCGTGGACGCCGGCACCTGGGCCCGCGAGGTCGGCGCGTGCGCGTCGGTCGCGAAGCCGTTCGACCTGAACCGCCTGCTCGACTCGATCGCGGTGCACGCGGGCGCGGCGCCGGCGGCGAGCCCGGCGTGAGCGGGCTGGAAGCCGGGCGCGGGGGCCGCGTGAGCGGCTCGAGGCGGGGAGCGGGGGCCGCGTGAGCGGCCCAGGCCGGGGCGAGGCGCCCGGCCCGGGCGGCGCGGCGGCGGCGGATCAGCCGCCGGCGGCGCGGCGCATCGCGCACATGAGGTCGCCGCGGCAAGGATCGGCGGGGGCACGGCGCTCGCCGGCGCCCGGGGCGCCCGGCGCCGCGGTCCCGGGCCGGTCGCGCTGCGAAGCAGCGGCGGGCGCGCGCTGCGAGGCGGGGGCGCCGGCAGGCCGCGAGGCGGCGGGCGTGCGCTGCGAGGCGGGCGCGCCGGCGGACCGCGAGGGCGCGTTGGGGGCGCTCCGCGAGGCGACAGCGCCGGGCTCGTCCCCGGGGGCGGTGCGCTCCGCGGACGCCTCGACCCGCGCGCTCGCGGGCGCAGGCGCCGCGAGCGCGAGCTCCGCGGGCACGGGCTCCGCGGGCGCAGCCGCGGCGGGCACGGGCTCCGCGGGCGCAGCCGCGGCGGGCACCCGCTCGCCAGGCGCGCGCTCGGCGGGCACGGACGCGGGCGTCGTGTCGAGGTGCGGCGAGCGCGCCTCGACGGAGCGCGCCGCGGACGCGCGGTCCGCCGTCGCGGGCGGCCCGGAGGTGGCGCGCGGCGCCGAGAAGCCCACGGCGAGGGCTGCGGCCATCGCCGCCGTCGCTGCCGCGAGCAGGGCGGCGCGGGCGCGCCACCCACGCCGCGGCGCCCCGGACGACGGCGCCGCCGGAGCGTCGGCCGGAGCCGGCGTCGCGGGCGGAGCCGGCTCGCCGAGGGCGGACGGTTCGCCGAACGGGTAGATCGGCAGGACATCGAGGACGTGGCCGCGCGGGCTCCGGCCCCCGGCGCCCAGCGCTGCGAGGTCGATCAGCCCCGAGGCCGCGTCGGGATCGTCGCCGGCGGAGGCCGCCGCGGGCGAGGTCGTGGCGGTGGTCTCCGCGTCGCCCGGCGCGTCCAGCGAGAACGCGACCGAGGTGTCCTCTCGTGGGTCGGGGGCCGCGGATCGGTGTTCGTTCCTCCCGTCGTGCTGCTGCGTGATCTTCATGGTGTGCTGTGCTTCAGCCGTATCGGTCGAGCGCTGGAGTCGTGCCCTCCAGCGGGCCGGTCGGCGTGTCCTTTCATGATTTGGACAGGCGCGCGCGCTCGTGCTTGGGGCGCCGGCGCGCGCGCAGCGCGGGATCCGGCGCGCCCCGATGCGGCCACGTTCCGCGTGATCGTGCGCCGTCGCGCGCGGCCTTCGCGCTCTCCGCGCGCGCGGCCTTCGCGCTCTTCACGCGCGGGTGCGCGGCGGCGGACGCGCCCGTAGCGGACGTCGGGGCGCGCCGGAGGCAGCGCCGCCGGCGACGTTCGCGAGCTTGCGAGGGGGCGTGATACGCCCATATTCTGCGTCGCTCGGATCGCCGGGGGCGTGAGGTCGGCGGGGTTCAGGACCGCGTGCGCTCGGGGAAGTTGGCTGCGATCGGGGCGTTCCTCGTCGAACAGAAGTTCCCACGCAAACGCGAATCGGATACTTGAGGTGAGATGAAACCTGCACGGCTCTTCACGGTTCTGGGGGCGCTCGTGTTCCCCCTCGCGGTCGCTCTCGTCAGCAACGGATGCAAGAAGGAGGAGGAGGAGCCGCCGCCTGTGCCCGTGGCGCCGGCCCCGACGCCGACCCCGACGCCGACGCCCACCACGCAGATCGTGCCCGAGGAGGACGCCGGGGCGGATGCGGCGGACGACGCGGACGCGGACGCTGGAAAGAAGGTGGTCAAGGGGGTCGGCGATCCCACCGGGATCCGCAAGTGCTGCGCGGCGCTGCGCCAGAACGCGAAGTCGGCGCCGCCCGAGCAGCAGGGCGCCTACCTCGCGGCGGCCTCGGCGTGCGACGGCCTGGCGAACTCGCCGCAGGGCCGGCAGGCGCTCTCGACGCTGCGCGGCCTCCTGCTCGGCGCGCAGATGCCGGCCTCCTGCCAGTAACGGGCTGGGCAGGACAGCAGCGAGAGCACGGGCGGCGCGGCCCTTCGTCGGAAGCTCTGGCAGAGGGCTCGGGCCGCCCGGCTGCTGGACGGACGGTCGCCCGGCTGCGGGGACGTGGTGGGCCGCCGGGATGGGGAGATCGCTGCGCCGTGCGCGGCTCCGCCGTGCGCGCAGCGGATCAGCCGTGCACGTAGACGAGCGTGCCGCCGCCCTCGATGTTGACGGCGCCGTGCCACTCGGGCGGGACGGCGGGCTCGGTCCACTCGAAGAGCCAGGCCGCGTCGGCGGGCGCCAGGTTGATGCAGCCGTGGCTGCGCGCCTTGCCGAACTCGTCGTGCCAGTACGCGCCGTGCAGCGCGTAGCCGCCGCGGAAGTACTGCGTGTAGGGCACGTCCCGCAGGTCGAACGCCTCGGACGCCTCGTCGTCGCCGTCCATCGTGGTCGAGACGTGCTTCGCGTGGATGTAGAACGAGCCGCGGATCGTGGCGTCGGTCTCCGCGGGATCGGCCATGCCGCTGCGGCCGCTGGAGATGAGCGCCGCGAACACGGGGCGCGTGCCCTCGTAGGCGACGAGCATCTGGCGCTCGATCGAGACGTCGATCCACTTCTTGCCGGCCCGCGCGAACCCCTGGGGATCCTTGCGCAGCTCGGCGATGACGAGGTGGGCGCCGGCGAGCCACGCGCCGTCGGTCGTCTCGACCATCCCCTTCACGCCGCCGCGCGTGCGGCCGGTGAGCACCCATCCCGAGCGAAACGGCGCGAGCCCCGCGCGGACGAGCGCGCGGGTGGACGCCGAGGGGCGGTGCAGGGTCGTGCCGTGGACGCGGACGAAGGCGGGGGCGCCCCGGAGGGCCGGGTCGATCCTGGCGTCGGTGCCCGGCGGCGGGGGCGGGAGCTCGTCGTCGGGGAGATCGGCGATGGAGAAGCCTCCGGCGTCGATCGCGGCAGCGGCCTGGGACGTGGGGGACGAGGCCGGGGGGGCGGAGCCGGGGGGAGAGGCGGCGTCGGCTGGAGAGGCCGTGTCGGTCCCGGGCGCGGCGTCCGAGGGGCTCTCCGGGATCTCGGTGTCGAGATCCTTGATGACGACGCCGCGGAGCGCGCTGATGCGCGCCGGGCGGGTGCGGTCGAGCGGGATGAGGTCGAGCTCGGTCGTGAGGCCGAAGCGGCGGTTCGTCCACGAGAAGGTGGTGATGAGGCCGAACGCGGACTTCTCCTTGGCGCGGCCGGTGTGCACGGAGTAGTGGAGCTTCTTCTCGGCGCCGTACGGCTTGGGGAGGTCCCGGCCGCCGAGCAGGAAGTCCGGCACGGGATCGAGCGGCAGCGACGAGGGGGAGGCCGCGGCGCGGGCGAGGTGGACGGCGAGCTTCGGGCCCTCGACGCGCCGCTGGTCCTCGGCGGTCGGGAGCCGGAAGTAGAGGTGGGGCGGCGGCGTGCGCGACATGACGTAGTGGTACGGCACGGGCGCGCCGCGGCGCGGGCCGCGCACGGCGGCGGCGACCACCGGATGATCGAGCTCGAGCGAGGCGCCCTTGCCGACGCAGACGTAGCCGCGCGGCGCGATGCGGTACCAGCCGCCGGCGCAGCCCTGGGTGCCCGCCGAGACCTCGGCGCGATCGACGACCGCGCCGGCGCGCAGGTAGCCGAGCTTCGTCGAGCGATCGTCGGGGGCGACGTAGATCCAGGTGCGCATCGCGATGCTCGCGATCTTGGCGCCCTGGCCCGGGAGCGTGGCTTCCCTGGAGACGGCCGAGGTGGCGCCGGGAGCGAGGGCCGCGAGGGCGGCCGCGGGCGCGAGCGGCGCGGCGGAAGGCGAGGCGGAGAGGGGAGCGGGCGCGGCGAGGAGATCCGGCGAGGCCGCGGCGAGGGCGGCCGGGGCCGCGGGGGCGACGGGCGGAACGAGCAGCGGGGCGGGGGTGGGGCGGCGATCGTCGGTCGCCCTGCCGGGGGGGTCCTGCGCCGGGGAGCAGGCGGCGGAGGCGGCGGCGAGGAGCGCGACGGTGACGGTGAAGGGGAGCTGCGCGCGGGAGAGCCGCGCGGGGAGAGGCCGCGCGGGGAGCAGCGACGCGGAGGAGGCGGCAAGGGCGCGAGCGGGGGAAAGCATCGAAGCGGGAAGCGGAGCCGGAGGGCGAAGGCGAAGCGCGCACGGCCGCCGGCGCAAGGGCGCGCGGCGGGCCGGGGAGCCGGGCTGCGCGGTCGAGGTGTACGCCCAAGGCAGGTCGAGATGCAATCTCCTGCCAGCGGGGTGGGGCGGCGCTGCGTGGCAGCGGGGCGGGGCGGCGCTGCGTGGCAGCGCGGCCGCGGCGCTGCGGAGGCAGGAGGAGCCGGGCGAGGAGGAGCCGAGAGACGGGAGGAGGCGCGCTAGCGCTTGACCTTCTTCGCGAGGAGATCGCCGAGCGTGCCGAAGTTGCGCGGCGCGGGCGCGGCGCCCTTCTTGTCGTTGCCGCCGGAGCGCTCGGCCTTGGCGTACGACTCGAACTGGCCGCGCTCCTCGTCGGCGCGGAGGGCCGCGATGGACAGGCGGATCTTGCCGGTCTCGTCCACGCTGAGGATCTTCGCCTCGACCTCCTGCCCCACGGTGAAGTGCTTCTTCAGGTCGGCCGCGCGAGGCGCCGCCGTCTCGGCGGTCGGGACCAGCCCGCGACCCGAGCGGCCCGAGGTGCCGGCGATCTGGACGAAGACGCCGTAGCGCTCGATGCCCGTCACCTTGCCCTTCACGCGCGCGCCCTCGACGAGCAGCGGCGCGCCGCCCGCAGCGGTCGCCGAGACCGAGAGCGGGGACGCGTCGCCGTCGTCGCCCGCGCGCACCACCACCGGCGTGAGGCGCACCTGGCCCGTGCCCGCGTCGACGCCCGAGACCACCGCCGAGACGCGCGAGCCGACCGCGACCCGGAGCTTGCCCTCGCCGTCGCTGAGGGCCACGCGCTCGAACATGCCCTCCTGCTTGCCGCCGAGATCCGCGAAGACGGCCTCGCGGGCGATGGCGACCACCGTCACCTCGACGGTCTCTCCCGTGTGGTACTGCCGGCGGCGCTTGTTGCCAGCCCCCTCGGACTGCTCGAACAGCGACGCAAACGATTCCTTGGACGTGGCGGCGGGGCGCGTTGGCGACATGGCGGGACCTCATAGCGCGTGACGAGGGCGTGAGGAAGGAGACGGTGAGGGGGAAGAGAGGGGACGGACGGAAAGGCGGGAAGGGGCGGCGGGGGATGGGGGCGGGGAGGGGTAGGGCGGGCGGGGCAGGGGAGGAGGCAAGGGGGAGGGGGGTCGCATGGAGGGGGCGGGAGGCGCACCTGGTCTTCGAGGCCGGTGTGACCTGCCGGTGTGCCCTGCCGGTGTGACCTGCAGGAGGGGGCTCCGGGCCAGAGCGCGGGGCCAGGATCGCCGCAGCCTCGTCCTATCCCACGGGACCAGCACCGCCCGGCGCAGCGTGCGCGCGGGCGAGCTGGGCATCGGAGGCGCTCTCGCCGGAGCTCCGCGAGGATCCCGGGGAGCTCGCGGACGGCGAGGTGAGCAATCGCCGCCGTCGCATCCATCTGCTCACCGAGGGGATTCACCGAGGGGGAACCTGCAGCGCTCGCTCCCTCCCCTCGAGCGCGAGCGACCGAGCTTGGGGCGGCCGACAACGATTCTCACACCATCGGTTCCAGTCGCCCGTAAGTGCTTGTCGTTCGATGAGGCGTTACGGGCACAGCTCGACGATCGTAGCCCGTTTTGCCGATTCTCAAATTCGCATCTTCGCGTCGATGGATGGTGGCCCATGCTGCGATGATCGATCAACGTCGCTCACCGATGCACAACCGCTCTGACCAGTTCGCGAAGAGCTTGCTGCGCGACGGGCTGAGCCTGGTCTCGGCGGCGGAGACCGAGGTCGAGGTCCTGGCGGCGACCCAGAAGATCGATGTCTACAGCGTGCCTGATCCCGCACGGGAGGCCGAGCGCGCCAGGATGGGCCTGCTCGGCGATCTCTCGACGGAGCCGAGCCTGTTCGAGCCGTTCCATGGCACGCCGAGCCTTCGTCGGGTCCGGCGGTGCCTGCGCAAGCAGCTCACGTGGCACCACGAGCTGGAACGCCGCGCCCGCGCCGCGGCCGGGGCCATCGCGCCGGACGAGGACGCCGACGCGCCGCCGCAGCCGGCGGTGGACTTCCCTGCGCTGGTGGTGATCAGCCCGGGGCGTCCCGAGATGGTGCTCGACGCCTACCGCTGCGAGCCGGCGCAGGCAGGCGTCTACCACGCCGTGCCCGGCCTGGTGATGCGGGTGGTGGTGCTCGCGGAGCTGCCCCGGACGCGTGGGACGCTGCTGCTGCGGCTGCTTGGCACAGGCCGCCTGCTGCGCGAGGCGCTGGCCGATCTGGCGCTGCTGCCGGAGGACGCCTGGGAGAAGAGCATCGCCAAGCCGCTGCTGGTACACTTCCGGCTCGGGAGCCAGGAGCCGAACGACGAGGAGGACGAGGTGAGCGCAGAGATCCGGGCGTGGTTCGAGGAGTACGAGCAGAAGCTTCGGGCCGAGGCGCGGAGGGAAGGCCTCAAGGAAGGCCACCAGGAAGGCCGCAGGGAAGGCCTCAACGAGGGGCGCGCCGTGGAGGCGGCGCGTGCCGTGCTGACCGCGCTCCGGGTCCGCCGCATCGCCGTGCCGGACGCCGCGCGGGAGCGCATCCTGGCCGAGAAGGATCCGGAGAGGCTGGAGCGGTGGCATGAGCGGGCCATCACCGCCGCGTCGCTCGCCGAGGTGCTCGACGAGCCGAGCTGAGCGAGGCCGGCCGAGGACGGGCTGCCCAGCTCGTCCCCGGCCCTTCGCGCCGGCGTCGGACTGCAGGTACGCCTTCAGCGTGTCGCAGATCCTCGCAGCTCCTCGCTCGTATGCCCCGCGAAGCTAGAGCCCGAACGGAACTTCGTCGGCCACCACTTCTGGGCAAGGCGCCGCAGTCTCGTCGTATCCCCACGAGGCCAGCACCGCCCGGCGCAGCGTGCGCGCGCGGGCGAGCTGGGCATCGAGGCGCTCTCGCCGGCGCTCCGCGATGGTCCCGGAGAGCTCGCGGACGGCGAGGTGAGCAATCACCGCCGTCGCATCCATCAGCTCACCGAGGGGGACTGCGCAGCGCTCGCTCCCTCCCGTCGAGCGACCGAGCTTGGGGCGGCCGACAACGATTCTCACACCATCGGTTCCAGTTGCCCGTAAGTGCTTGTCGTTCGATGAGGCATTACGGGCACAGCTCGACGATCGTGGTCCGTTTTGTCGATTCATGATTTGCCTTTTCGCATCGATGAATGGTGGCCCATGCTGCGATGGTGGACTAACGTCTCGCGTCGATGCACAACCGCTCTGACCAGTTCGCGAAGAGCTTGCTGCGCGACGGGCTGAGCCTCGTCTCGGCTGCGGAGACCGAGGTCGAGGTCCTGGCGGCGACCCAGAAGATCGATGTCTACAGCGTGCCTGATCCCGCACGGGAGGCCGAGCGCGCCAGGATGGGCCTGCTCGGCGATCTCTCGACGGAGCCGAGCCTGTTCGAGCCGTTCCATGGCACGCCGAGCCTTCGTCGGGTCCGGCGGTGCCTGCGCAAGCAGCTCACGTGGCACCACGAGCTGGAACGCCGCGCCCGCGCCGCGGCCGGGGCCATCGCGCCGGACGAGGACGCCGACGCGCCGCCGCAGCCGGCGGTGGACTTCCCTGCGCTGGTGGTGATCAGCCCGGGGCGTCCCGAGATGGTGCTCGACGCCTACCGCTGCGAGCCGGCGCAGGCAGGCGTCTACCACGCCGTGCCCGGCCTGGTGATGCGGGTGGTGGTGCTCGCGGAGCTGCCCCGGACGCGTGGGACGCTGCTGCTGCGGCTGCTTGGCACAGGCCGCCTGCTGCGCGAGGCGCTGGCCGATCTGGCGCTGCTGCCGGAGGACGCCTGGGAGAAGAGCATCGCCAAGCCGCTGCTGGTACACTTCCGGCTCGGGAGCCAGGAGCCGAACGACGAGGAGGACGAGGTGAGCGCAGAGATCCGGGCGTGGTTCGAGGAGTACGAGCAGAAGCTTCGGGCCGAGGCGCGGAGGGAAGGCCGCAGGGAAGGCCTCAACGAGGGGCGCGCCGAGGAGGCGGCGCGTGCCGTGCTGACCGCGCTCCGGGTCCGCGGCATCGCCGTGCCGGACGCCGCGCGGGAGCGCATCCTGGCCGAGAAGGATCCGGAGAGGCTGGAGCGGTGGCTTGAGCGGGCCATCACGGCCGCGTCGCTCGCCGAGGTGCTCGACGAGCCGAGCTGAGCGAGGCCGGCCGAGGACGGGCTGCCGAGCTCGTCACCGGCCCTTCGCGCCGACCTCGGACTGCAGGCACGCCTCCAGCGTGTCGCAGATCCTCGACAGCTCCTCGCTCGTGTGCGCCGCGAAGCCGAATCGAAACGCGGGCACGGACCCCGCCGCCACGTGCGCGGACCCCGGCGTGAGGGCCAGGCCCCGCGCGTGCGCGCGCCCCACGAGCTCCTCCGAGCTCAGCCCACGCAACCTCATCCACAGCGCCAGCCCCCCGTCGGGCGGGTCGCACGCGATCGCGGCCCGCAGGCGCGGCCTCGACGCGAGCTGCTCCAGCAGGTGATCTCGGCGCTGCCGGTAGAGCTGCCGGGCGCGCCGCGCGTGGCGCTGGACCTCGCCGTCCTCGATGAGCTCGGCCACGGCGCGCTCGAGGACGACATCGCCCTGACGGTCCAGCAGCTCCCGGGCCGCCCTCAGGCGCGCGACCACGGACCTGCCCGCGATGATGTACCCGAGTCGCACGGCCGGGGCGATGAGCTTCGAGAGCGAGGCGATGTAGATGCAGCGCGACGAGAGGTCCTTGGTCGCGGAGAGGGGCAAGAGCGGCGCGCCCTCGAAATGGTACTCGTAATCGTAATCGTCCTCGACGATGTAGAGCCCGAACGTCTCGCAGATCCGCCGCAGATGCATTCGACGCTCCGCGGACAGGGCGACGGTGGTGGGGTACTGATGGTGCGGCGTCACGTAGACCGCCTTGAGGCGCCCCTTGAGCCGCCTGGCGTGCGCCTCCAGCTCCGCCGTCCGGAGGCCGTCCGCGTCGACCGGCACATGGACGACGTCGGCCCGGGCGAGCTGGAACGCGCGCCAGGCCGGCGCGTAACCCGGGTGCTCGACGGCGACGACCTCCCCGGGCTCCAGCAGCGCCAGCGCGAACAGGCTCAGCGCGCCCTGGCTGCCACGGGTCAGCACGACCTCCTCCGGGGAGCACGACAGCCCGCGAGCGTGGTTGACGAACCCCGCGAGCACCTCCCTGAGCACGGGATCGCCCGCGGCGTCCCCGTAGCCGAGGCCCGTCCGGGCCAGCGCCCGGAGCGCCCGCCGCTGGGCGCGCGCGAGCGCGTCCACGGGCGCGATCCGAGCGTCCGGGATCCCGTCGTTCACCGCGATCCCGCCCGCGCGTCGCCGGGCGCGCGCCGCGTCGACCGAGCGGTGCCCCTCGGCGTCCGCGACCGCGAGCGTCGGGAGGTTGAGCGCGACCCGGGTGCCGCGGGCGGGCAGCGCCTCCAGCCACCCCTGCGCCACCAGCTCGCCGACGGCCGCCACCACGACCTTCCGGTTGACCTGGAGCTGCGCGGCGAGCGTCCGGCTCCCCGGAAGCGTCGCGCCCGGCAGGAGCCGCCCGCGCTGGATCTCCTGGACGATCGCCCGGCTCAACTGGGTCTGCCGCGGCACGGACGCGCCGTCGTCGAGCGCCAGGTCGAAGCGCCAGGGGCGACCGGCTGGACCCGTCGAGATGTTCGTTCTGGAGCCTGTCACGGGTCCAGCTTCGCGCTATCGCTCTTCCTGCGCAAGGCGCTCTTCGCGCCGACAAGGAGCAGTGATGAGCGAACGATTCCATTCAGCAGACTTCGACAAGACGCCGCCGCGGCCTCGCGTGGTGATGCCGGAGAAGCTCGCGCACCCCGCGGTCGAGTCCGCGGGGCACCACGGCGACTACTCGAAGGCGAGGAAGCACCCGGTCTTCTTCGTGGACCTCCCGTCCCACGCGATCAGCGTGACCATCGGCTGGCTCGATCCGGGGCAATCGTCGAATCGGCACCGGCACACGTATGAGACCATCCTCTATGTCCTGGAAGGGGAGGGGTACTCGTATGTCGGCGGGAAGCGCGTCGACTGGAAGCAGGGGGACGCGATCTACGTCCCGGTGTGGGCCTGGCACAACCACGTCAACACCGGAGAGGGGCGGGCGCGCTACCTCGCGTGCGAGAACGCGCCGATGCTGCAGAACATGGGCGGGGTCGCGCTGCGCGAGGAGGTGCCCGACCGGGGGGACCAGCTCTTCGACAGGGACCACGAGGCGGAAGGGGGCGCGCGATGACCTCCTCTCTCCGTGGGATCATCTCTTACCCCATCACGCCGTTCACGGAGGCCGGGCGCGTCGATGAGCCGCTCCTCGGGCGCGTCGTCGACGACATGATCGCCGCGGGGGTCCACGCGATCGCGCCGCTGGGCAGCACCGGGGTGCTGCCGTACCTGTCGGACGAGGAGCGGGAGGCCGTCACCGACCTCGTCGTCAAGCGCGTGGCGGGCCGGGTTCCGACCCTGGTCGGCGTCTCCAGCCTCACCACGGAGCGGACCGTGCACCACGCGAAGTTCGCGGAGCGGGCCGGCGCCACCGCGGTGATGATCCTCCCGATGAGCTACTGGAAGCTCTCGGACAGGGAGATCGTGACGCACTTCGAGACCGTCGCGAAGGCCATCTCCCTCCCCATCGCCGTGTACAACAACCCGGCGACGGGCGGCCTCGACCTGAGCCCCGACACGATCGCCCGGCTCTTGCGCATCCCGAACGTCACGATGGTGAAAGAGAGCACCGGGGACGTGAACCGGATGCACCGGCTCGTGCAGCTCTGCGGCGAGCAGGTCGCCTTCTACAACGGGAGCAACCCGCTCGCGCTCGCCGCCTTCGTGGCCGGGGCGCGCGGCTGGTGCACGGCGGCCCCGCACATCATCCCTCGCCACACCATCGAGCTCTACGACGCGGTGACGCGCGGCGACCTCGACGCCGCGCGGCGGTCCTTCTATCGCCAGCTCCCGTTCCTTCGGTTCATCGTCGCGCACGGCCTGCCGCGCGCCATCTCGGCGGCCCTCGAGCTCCTCGGCACGCGCGTCGGGCCGCTCCGGGCCCCGCTGCAGCCCCTCGAGAAGGATCGGGTGGAGGAGCTGCGGCGGATCCTGATCGATCTCGCCGCGCTCCCCTCCGCGTGAGGCCGAGGGCGAGCAGCCCGGAGCAAGCGCCGCGGC
Organism: Sorangium sp. So ce1036; assembly: GCF_051369805.1. NCBI lineage: Bacteria > Pseudomonadati > Myxococcota > Polyangiales > Polyangiaceae > Sorangium > Sorangium sp. So ce1036. The sequence goes on along the minus strand of NZ_JBBMOX010000001.1, from coordinate 5,911,507 downwards.
GTCCGGCCCCCGGCCGCCGCCCGACTGATGCGCTGCCCGCCATGCTCGAACCGCGACCGGATCGGGCATGAGGGTGCGGGTGAGCGGCGCGTGAGCACGTCCCATGGACGCTGGCGGCTGGCGGCGGGGCAGGGTGCCACCGGTGGACCAGCGCTCGAGCAGGCCCGACCGCTGAAGCGCGATGATCAGCCCGCCGGTGTCATGGATAGAATGGGTGTTTCCGGATCAATGGTAGATAGACTTCGGGAATGGACCCGAGCTTGCACCGTGCGCCATGGATTGTCCTGGGTACCCAGGGGCGACCGTCGCTCCGCGCGCATGTGGCGGTTTTCCTCGCCCGATACGCCGTGTGGTGTTTCGTCTCGCCTGCCAGAGATCGTTGCTCGCACGCGCTGCGAGCGCGCCAATCGCGGGGCGATTTCATGGCTGGGCGATCTGTCCTAGCCCCAGGGGGCCAGCACCACCTTGCGGAGCATGAGCGCACGGGCGAGCTGGTCATCGAGGCGCTCTCGCCGCAGCTCCGCGATGATCCCGGAGAGCTCACGGACGGCGAGGTCCGCGTGCTCCTCCTGGAGCGCCCCCAGGAAGTCGCCGACGCCGCGGAGCAGGCCGTAGTCCTCCCACACGGCGAGATCGAGGAGGTCGCGCAGGATCCCGTCAAGCCCGGCATGGTCGCGGGTGAGCGCGAGGTACGCTCGCTCGCTCGCCGCGAACACCTCGCTCATGTCGGCGAGGGAGTCGTCGACCCGATTCATCATCTCGATGATCACGGTCATTGCTGCCCGATGCAGCGCCAGGCGCTCCAGATCCGAGGCCGCCATCGCTCCGAGGAGGTCGACCTGCCCCTCGAGGAGGCGCGCGACCAGATCCGTGGCGCGGTAGTCGTAGTACGCGTGGTCTCCGACGACGCGGCGGAGCTCGGGCTCGAAGCGCGCAGGCGACACCGGGAAGCGCGCCCAGTTCCCCCGGAGCGCGTGCGCCCAGAGCCGCCGGCGAGGCGTGTTGTGCATCGCGTCCGTGCGGCGGTTCGGACCGTCATGCCAGACCCGCTTCCAGGCCTTCTTCAGCAGCCACCCGCTCGCTCGCTCCTCCGCATCGAGGACCTCTTCCGGGGTCCGCGCGAGGCGTGTGAGCCGCGCACGAAGGTCCACCACCTGCGCGAGCATCGCCTCGGCGGCCTCGCGGCTCACGCGCCGGCTCGCCGCGCGCGTACGGAGCTCGCGCGCGATCGCATCGAGGCCGCGCGGCTCCGCCAGCGCCAGCCGCAGGAGCCACCGGTCCCAGTGGGAGAAGGCGACGCCGTCGATCTCGCGCCACGTCTCCGGGCCGTAGCGCACGCCATCGTCGAGCGGACGCTCCGCTGGCTGCGGCAGGCGCCTCGCTCCGCCATCGTCTCTTTTCACCATCGCTTCAGCTCGTCCTCCCGCTCGTTCACGCGTCCGCGTCCCGTGTGTCGATCAGCCGGTACTCCCGCTCGACGATCGCAGCCGCGCTCGGTCCGCAAAAGTGGCAATACATGATCCATGTTCGGAATGGAGGAACATGCGGAGGATGGCGCGAGCTCGTCTACAGGTCTCCCCGTCGGGTGATGGGGAACGGCATCATCGCCTCGGTGCGTGATCCCGCTTCCAGCGATCGAAGGAGCCCCGGCGCCGCGACTGCCGCTTCCGCATCGCCTCGAACCTCTCCGCGAACGCTGCGCTCGTGCCGTCGCGGCCGGCGAGGTCACGACGGTCGATCGCCAGCATCGAACGCCGGCCTGGCGAGCGTGCTGGTGAGCGCCACCCGGCGAGGAGCGTCGCCGGCACACAGGTCGAGCCGAGCGCTCTCCGGACGAGCTGAGCTGGAAGATCGGCCGTCCAGGTCAGGACCTCCGTCCAGAGGGACTCGGCGAGGGCGCGCACGGTCGGCCGACGCGCCGCGCCAGGAAGGCCGCGGCCGCCTCGCGAGGACCACGCCCAAGGTCACGACCGGCTACGGCGCGTCGCCGAAATCCTTAGCCATTTCCTTGTGGTGGGTCGACAGGGACTCGAACCCTGGACCTACGGATTAAAAGTCCGCAGCTCTACCGACTGAGCTATCGACCCGTTTCAGCGGCCGGCGAAGCTAGCAGAAGATCCTGGCAGGTTCCACCTTTCCTTGCCCGCTGTCCGCTACCCGGCGCTCCGCCTCCCTGGCCGCTCGCCGCCGCGGGATCCCCGGGGATGCGCGGGCGTCCTCACCCCGACCTGCCCGATCCGCCGCGGCCGGCGGAGCGCTCGATGGCGTCACCCGCCGCGGCCGGCCGAGCGCTCGCCGGCGTCACCCGACGCGCCCCACGGCGCGCTTGACACAGGCGAACGTTCCAGTTTCTGGTGCGCTCCGCCGCGCGGCGCACGGATCCGGCACCCGGCCCGCGCCATCCCATCCCAGGAGGTCCCATGATCCTACGCATCTGGCACGGCTGGACGCTCCCCGAGAACGCAGACACCTACGAGGCCCTGCTGAAGACGGAGATCTTCCCGGCGATCCTGGCGAAGCAGGTGCGAGGCTTCCGCCGCATCGAGCTGCTCCGGCGCCCGGTCGGGGACGAGGTCGAGTTCGTCACCCTCATGTCGTTCGACTCGATCGAGGCCGTGAGGGCGTTCGCCGGCGAGGACCACGAGGCCGCGTACGTGCCCGCGAAGGCGCGCCAGGTGCTCGCGCGCTTCGATGCCCGATCGCAGCACTACGAGCTCCGTGAGACGCGCGCGGCCGACGACGAGAGAGCCAGCTTAGCCAGCGCCGGCGACGCGTGACCTTGCCTGGCAGGCGCCCTCGTGCGAGGGCGCTCGCCGCGCTCCCGCGCCGACGGCCGCCCGGTGATCGTGAAGGTCCTCGACCCGAGGCGCTCTCGGCGCTCGTCCTCAAGCCCCTGGCCAAGATGGCCGACGATCGCTACCAGACCGCTGGCACTCCTGCGGGAAGTCGCCCCGGATCGGCAGGAGAACCGCCATGGCGCCAACGGCGCCAGGAAGAGAGGGGAAGGGTTGTCCCTCCATTTTCCCCTTCTGCCTCCCTGGTTTCTTGGCGCCCTTGGCGTCATGGCGGTTCGCCTCTCGGCCCGACTTCCCGCAGCAGCGTTAGCCTGAATCATGACGATGCGGCGGCACAAGCACCTCAGGTTGGACCAGTCCACGATCGACCGGGCCAAGGAGCTCCTCGGCGCGAAGACGGAGGGCCCTGCGCGGGATGCCGTTCGGATGTGCGCTCGTCTGCCGTAGACTCGCCAATCATGAAGCCGAGCCGGCGCGGTCTCTACGAGGTCCTGATCACGGAGGCGATGGCGCCGGCCCTGCGCGATCTCGACACCAGCCTGGAGGCCCGCACCGGCGCGCTCCGGGCCGCCGAGGCCGCGGATCGCATCGCGCTCCACGTGCGTCGCATCGTGGAGCGCGCCATCGCCGGCGTGCCCGACCGCGAGCGTGTGCGCGTCGGCGTGGGGCTCGCGCGGCGGCTCGTCGAGCAGATCGGCCAGGTGATCGCCGGCGCAGAGGTCCAGCCCGAGGCGCCCGTCGAGCCGGCGGCGGTGCTGCAGGCCATCGTCGGGCGCCAGCCGGACGGCGAGCCGGAGACGATCCCCGGGCCGCTCATCCCGCTCCTCGACACGACCCTGCTCACCAACGCGCCTGGCGAGCCCAGGGTGGGCCACCAGCTCCTCACGGAGGTCCGCTCGGCGGACCGCATCGATGTCGTCATGGCGTTCGTCCGCCGGAGCGGCGTCGCCCCGCTGCTCGACGCGCTCCGTGTGCACTGTCAGGCAGGCCGCGAGCTGCGCGTGCTGACGACCACGTACACGGGCTCGACCGAGGCGCAGGCGCTCGACGCGCTCCGCAAGATCGGCGCAAGCGTGTGCGTCTCGTATGACACGGGCACGACGCGGCTGCACGCGAAGGCGTGGCTCTTTCATCGCGCGTCGGGCTCCTCGACAGCCTATATCGGCTCTTCCAACCTGACGCACACCGCGCAGACGAGCGGGCTAGAGTGGAATGTCCGCGTGTCCGGCGCCCGCAACCCGGATGTCGTCGCCAAGGTCGCCGCCGTGTTCGAGAGCTACTGGAACAGCGGCGACTTCGTGCCGTACGACCGCGAGGAGTTCCTCGAGCGCGTCGAGCGGACACCCGGCGAGGCGCCGTCGGTGATGCTCAGTCCGGTCGAGCTCCGCCCCGAGCCGTTCCAGGAGCGCCTGCTCGAGCAGATCGCGCTCTCCCGCGAGCGCGGGGTTCACCGCAACCTGCTCGTGTCGGCGACCGGCACCGGGAAGACCGTGATGGCCGCCATCGACTACGCCCGGCTCCGGGAGGCGCTGCCCCGCGCGCGCCTGCTCTTCGTCGCGCATCGCGAGGAGATCCTGGAGCAGAGCCTCGCGACGTTCCGTCACGGGCTGCGGGATCACGCCTTCGGTGAGCTGTGGGTCGGCGGCCGTCGCCCGCGGCGCTTCGACCATGTCTTTGCGTCGATCCAGAGCCTCTCCGCTGCAAGGCTCGATGACCTCGATCCGCGCCATTTCGACGTGGTGATCATCGACGAGTTCCACCACGCCGCCGCGCCGTCGTATCGCGCCTTGCTGGAGCGCGTGCGGCCCGTCGAGCTCCTCGGCCTCACGGCCACGCCCGAGAGGAGCGATGGGCTCCCGCTGCTCGGCTGGTTCGACCATCGGATCGCCGCGGAGCTCCGGCTCTGGGACGCCATCGATCAGCACCGGCTCGTGCCCTTCGTCTACTACGGTATCCACGACGGGCTGGATCTGCGCGATGTGCCCTGGCGCCGCGGGCGCGGCTACGACGTCGAGGGCCTCTCCAGGCTGCTCACCGCCAACGATGTCTGGGCCCGGCAGGTGGTGGCCCAGCTCGCCGCGCGCGTCGACGATCCACGGACGATGCGGGCGCTCGGGTTCTGCGTCAGCGTCGAGCACGCGCGGTTCATGGCGCGCGTCTTCCGCGAGGCGGGCGTCGCGGCGACGGCCGTGTGGGGAGACAGCCCCGAGGCCGAGCGGCGCGCCGCCCTCGAGGATCTCCGCGCGCGGCGGGTCAACGCCGTCTTCTCCGTGGACCTGTTCAACGAGGGAATCGACGTCCCCGCGGTCGACACGTTGATCCTCCTGCGTCCGACCGACAGCCCCACGCTGTTCTTGCAGCAGCTCGGGCGCGGCCTGCGGCGCAGCGCCGGAAAGACCGTCTGCACGGTGCTCGACTTCGTCGGGCACCATCGCCGCGAGTTCCGCTTCGATCGGCGCCTCGGCGCGCTGCTCGGCGGGAGCCGAAAGGAGCTCGTTCAGCAGATCGAGGGCGGGTTCCCGTTTCTGCCCGCGGGCTGCCACATGGAGCTCGATCAGAAGGCGTCGGAGATCGTGCTCGAGAACATCCGGCAGGCCGTGCCGTCGGGGTGGACGGCCAAGGTCGAGGCGCTGCGGGGGCTCGCCCGGGGCGGCGACGTGAGCCTCGCGCGGCTCCTCGAGGAGACGGGGATGGATCTCGAGGACGTCTATGCCGGCCAGCGATCGTGGTCCGATCTCCGTGGCGACGCGGGGCTCTCGTTGCTCCCCGCGGGGCCGCACGAGGAGGCGTTGCGGCGGGCGTGCGGGCGCTTGCTGCACGTGGATGATCTCGTGCGGATCGAGGCGTACCGGCGGCTGCTCGCGTCGGCGGCGCGTCGGGATCCAGGGGAGATGAGCCTCCGCGAGCGGCGCCTCCTGCGCATGCTGGTGGCCACGGTGGCCGATCGCGCCCTCGACAAGGCGACGACCCTGGCGCAGGCATGGGCGCTCGTCTGGGCGCACCCGCAGGTGCGCGCGGAGCTCGTCGAGGTGCTGGACCTGCTCGCTGCCCGCGTCGACCACGTGCACCGGGGGCTCATGACCCATCCGGACGTGCCGCTGGAGGTGCACGCGCGCTACTCGCGCATCGAGATCCTGGCGGCGTTCGGGGTCGGGGGCGGCGCGAAGGTGGCGCCGTGGCAGACAGGCGTGTACTGGGCGAAGGACGCCCGCGCCGACCTGCTCGCGTTCACGCTCGACAAGACGAGCGGGCAGTTCTCGCCGACGACGCGCTATCGCGATCATGCCATCAGCCGGGAGCTGATCCACTGGGAGAGCCAGTCGACCACCCGCGCTGACAGCGAGACGGGGCGCCGCTACCAGCAGCACGAGGCGCTCGGCTCGGCGGTGATGCTGTTCGCGCGGCTGCGCAGCGACGAGCGGGCGTTCTGGTTCCTGGGGCCGGCGAGCTATGTGCGGCACGCGTCCGAGCTGCCGATGGCGATCACGTGGCGGTTGCGCCATGCGCTGCCGGGGGACCTGTTCGCGTCGTTCGCGGCGGCGGTGGCGTGAAGGGGAGTGTGGGGCGACCGGGATCCCGAGCGAGCAATCGTCTCGCGTCAGCCCATCGGTGCTGGCGCCGTCTTGGGCAGCAGCGACCCGAGCGCAATACGGAGGCGGCGGCGCAGCGCTGAGCCCGCTCGGTCTCGTCCTGACCGCGCTGCGCCGCCGCCGCGCGAGCGCCGGCGGTTCCCTCTACGCACCCTGAGCCCGGTGGGCGTCAAGATTGCCGGCCGCGCCCTCACCGCACCTGGTCTTGCGTCCCCCCGTGCGCGACGAGCAACGCGACCGGCACCCGGCTCCGGACGACCACCGACTCGACCGTGCTCCCGAGGTAGAGCCGGCCGAGCGGCCCGTGATCGTAGCACCCGAGCACGAGCAGATCGTACGGAGCGCGCGCGAGCTCCCGCGCGATCTCGTCGCTCGGGTGCGCGCCCACCTGCACGCGCGGCGAGACGCGCACGCCGAGCCGGCGCCCCCGGAAGACCGCCTCGTCGACGACGCGGCGCGCCACCTCGCGCGCCCGGGATGGATCGCGATAGCGCCAGAGGACCGCGCCCAGCTCGGTCTGCGCGCAGCTGAACAGCACGAGCTCGGCGTCCCACGACAGCGCCACGTGGGCCGCGAGATCCGCCGCGGCGAGGGAGTACTCGAGGCCGATGATCGGGACGAGGATCCGCCGGCCCGGGGCGCGCTCCGCCGCCGGAGGGGCGCCCACGACGACGAGCACGTTGGACTCCGCCCGCTGGACGATCGCGTCCTGCAGGCGGCCGAACGACAGGCCGAGCGCGCGCGAAGGCGGCCGCGCGCCGAGCACGACGAGATCGTGATCCCGCGCGGCCTTCAGGATCGCCTGGATCGAGCCGCGCAGCTCGCGCTTCTGCCGCCAGATGCCGACGCGGGCGCGCTCGCCGAGCCGCGCGAGCCCCCGGCTCGCCTCGCCCGCGGCCCTCGCCGAGGCGGGCGCCTGCTGCGCCACGGCGAGCTCCGTGATGTCGACCGTCTCGCCGAGCTTTCGCTTGGCGGCGACCAGGCTCTCCACGATGTTCGTGGCGAACCCGGGCAGGGCGCGCGCCACGATCGGGACCAGGATCCGCTCGACCCCGGGGATGTACGCGCGCCGCGCGGCCTCCTCGCTCTCGAGGCGACGCGACTCCTCGGGCGACGGCGGCGTCTTTCCCTCGATCCAGGAGAGGAGCGCGGGGGAGAGGGTCACCGTGACGAGCGCGACGACGGCGTACATCGTGTAGCTGTCGCTGGAGAGGAGCCCGAGCTCGACGCCGACGATCGCGACGATGAGGTCCGTGCCGCCCTTCATGTTCAAGCCCAGCGCCACGAGCGCCGCCTCGCCGCTCCTGAGCCCGCCGAGCCGCGCGCCGACCGCGGCGGGGACGACCTTCGCCGCGGTCGCGACCAGCAGCAGCAACGCGACCATCCCCCACGCCGCCGGGGTGCGCAGCTGCGACACGTCGACGCGCATGCCCGCCAGGACGAAGAACACGGGCGCGAAGAGGCCCGCCACGAGCGTCAGCACGCCGTCGAGGAGGGGGCGGTTGGTGCGAGGTGCGCTGTTGAGCAGCACGCCGAGCGCGAACGCGCCGAGCAGCGGGTGCAGGCCGAGGCGCTGCGTGAGCGCCGCGGCCAGGAACGTGAGGACGAGGACGAGCGACACCTGTCCCTTCGAGACGCGCGTCGCGTCGGAGACCCAGCGCATCGCGAGGTGGGTGAGGCGCCGCCCGACGAGCGCCATGAACAGCAAGAACCCGCCCGCCAGGAGCGCGCTCCGGGCGACCGCCAGCGCGGGCGACGCGCCGTAGCTCGACGAGGTCATCGCGACGAGCACCCAGGCCGCGACCTCGCTGACCACCCCCGCCGCGAGCGTCACCTGCGCGTAGCTGCGGCGCATCGACTCGCGCTCGATCAGCACCTTGGCGATCACGCTGACCGCCGTCACCGAGAGCACGATCCCGAGGAAGAGGCCGCTCGGGAGGGGCTGATCGAGCGCCAGCACCGAGAAGGCGGCGCCCGCCACGAGCGAGGGCGCGATCGCGCCGAGCGCCGAGAGCGCCCCGGGGCGCGCCTCCTTGCGCAGGATGGCGACGTCGACCTCGATGCCCGCCATGAGCAGCAGGAGGAGCGCGCCGATCCAGGAGAGGCCCGAGAGCACGAGGCTGACCGCCGGATCCTGAAAGAGGACTCGATAGAACCCGGGCGCGAGCGCGCCGACGACGGACGGGCCCAGCACGACGCCGCCGAAGAGCTCGCCGAGCACCTCGGGCTGGCGCAGCCGCCGCGCGAGCTCGCCGAACGCGCGCGCGGTCACGAGGATGAGCGCGAGGGCGACGAGCGAGAGCAGGATCTGCCGCTCGGTGAGGCCGTGCATCAGGGTGGGGGGCTCCTCGGTGCGGGGTGCAGGCCGGTCCTGGCAAACGGCGTGCTGAGCGCGAGCGAGCTGCACCATGGACGTCCCCAAGGAGCGCTTCATCACCTTCACCGAGGGCCCGCCGCCCGTGGGCGAGGAGACCCTGGAGACCCTCTACGGCTGGGCCAGCTGGACCACCGCGAGCGCGCCCGCGTCCTGCTCGCCCTCGACGAGCAGCTCGAGAACGTCGGCGTCCCGGTGGCGGATCGCTACGGCGTCCTGCACGGCGTGTGGTTCCTCCTGCCGTACGTCGCCTGGGAGTCGCAGGACGCCGCGCGCGATTTCCGCGCCGACGTGATCAGCCGCACCTACAACGAGACGAAGATCACGTCGTCCAGGGAGCTCCATCGGGCGCTGGATGTCGGCGCTTCGTTGAGCGCTGTCGGGCTCTGGGGCAAGGCGAGCGCCGAGCTCAGCTATTTCAAGGACGTGGAGCTCAAGGACGACGCCTTCTACTGGCTGGTTGACGCCAACTACATCGTATCGGACGAACGGATCGAGACCAACGCGCCAGACTTCAAGCTGACAGCCGACGCCAAGGAGCTGCTCCAGCGGCATGGCGCGAGGGCGTTCTACGAGGCATGCGGCACGCACTTCTACTCGGGACAGCGCCTGGGTGCGTGATACACCCTGCTCTACGAGTTTGAGTCGAGGCAAGATAAAGTCGTCGAACGACTCAGGACGAGGGCGAGCTATGATGGCTTTGGTGTCAAAGCCAAGGCATGGTCGATGTGAAGCGGCGTATTCGGCACGGGCCGCAGGTGCAGCTCTTGAGTCCACTCATACAACTTGTCGACCACGGGGATCGACAGCTCGTGCCGGCGCGCCAGGCGTGCCTCCGGGGAGAGCGCCTCGGCTTTGCAGGCCGCTTCGATGCGGTAGGTGGCCTTGAGGTACGCGAGCGCCACGGCGGCCCGTGCGTCGCCGCCCTTCGCCGCCTTCTCGAACTTCGCGCGGATGTGCATTCCACAGCCGAGCCGGCGCTCCTCGGGCACGATCGCCTCACCCTCGTCGTCTCCGCGCAACATCGCGCCGTCCCCGGCGTAGCCATCACCCTGCAGGTAGCCGGTGAAGCCCTGCAGCAGCGCCGCCGGATGCTTCGCCCTCCAGCCCGGTGCGTACACGAACGACACCAGCTCGGCCCCGACGAAGCCCCAGATGTGCCCTCTCTTGACCCCCGCTGGATGATCCTGATCCAGCACGCGCATCCCCGTGTCGTCGGCGCGCAGGTAATACGAGCCCAGCACGCGCTCCTTGGAAACGGCCACGGGCGAGTTTTTGGCAAAAATGGCGTATCCGGTACGATCCCAGAACAAGATCCGGATCTGGTCGCCTCGCCGATCCCTGAACACGAACAGATATCCGCAGAGCGGATCGGCTCCGAAGCGCTGAGCGACCAGGGACGACAGGCCATCGAAGCTCTTTCTCAGGTCCGCCGGCTCGGCCGCGACGTAGACGCGCACCGACGGCGGCAGCGTCAGCACGGCGTCTCCTCGGCGACGAGCGCCAGCACTCGCTCGAGCGTGGCAGGGTCGAAGCCCGGCCGAACGCGGACCACCCGCCCGTTGGGCAGCGCGATCTCGATCGGCTCCGTCACGACCGGCGACACGTCCGCCACCACGTGCACCGGCAGGAACCGCGGCGCCCCCATCGATGACGACGGCGACGGCGAGGGCTGCGAGGCTCCGTCAGCCCGCAGCTTCCAGCGCCACCAGTAGAGCTGCTTGGGCTTGTACCCCTCGCGCCGCCCGAGCTGCTCGGCGCTCAGCCCGCTCCGCTCCCATCGCTCGACCCGCTCGGCCCACTCCGCTCCCATCGCTCGACCCGCTCGGCCCACTCCGCTCTCGTCGCCATCGTTTCCTCCTTCGCGATGGGAACAGATAGCCGGCGCCGCACGGACGATCACGATGGCGTTGGCTGGGCGGTTACGAGCGGGCGGCCACGCGCTGGTGCGGGTGAGCGATGCGGGCGCGGTGGAGCCGCTCGCTGCGTGGCAGGGCGGGCCGCCCCCAGGGCCGCTCGCTTCCTGGGGGGGACGGCCTACGTGGTGATGGGCGACCGGGTGACGTGCTTGCGGGTGTGATCTCCTGCGCGCCCCCCGCTACCGGTCGCGCTCGCCAATCGGCGCCGCGCCCCCGGCCAGGAACCTCGCGGTCGCCTCGAAATCGAGCAGGTATCCGCCCACCATCTCCACCTGCCAGGCCTCGGGCAGGACGCGCTGGAACTTGCTCAGGCGGTACTCGGGCACGAGCGCCAGCAGCCGGCGGCGGGTCTCGGGGGCTTCCCAGAAGCTCGCCGATCGCATCTCCTCGAACAGGCGGCTCACCGCCTCGAAGCGCACGCCGTCGCCCTGGATCTTGACGGAGAAATTGTCGGGGACGACCTTCCAACCGCCCCTCCACTCGAGCGCGTACTTGAGCGTCTGGTTGATCCGGCCGCCGGCGAAGGTCCACCAGGTGACCGTCGTGCCGTCGAGCTGCAGCGCGTCTCCGCCGCGCCGCAGGAGCTGCCCGAGGTCGCCGCGCCACTCGGCGAGCGCGGCCTTCGCCTTCGCGTCGAGGAACGCGTACTCCTCATCGCTCGTGAGGACCTCCCTCATCGCCTGGCACAGCTCGAACCCGAGGAACTGCGGGACGAAGCCTCCCCAGCTCGGCTTCTTGCCGCGCGGAGCCCCGCGGACGCGCACGAGGCGCTCCTCGTGGTTGATCGACACGACGAGCCAGGCGCGCCCGCCGAGCAGGAACGTGCTCATCTCCTCCACGAGGCGGTCCACGAACGCCTGCTCCAGGCTGCCCAGGTCGCGCTTCGACTCGGTTTGCACCTTGTAGAGGACAGGGCTCGAGAACACCGCATAGAGCTCCAGGAAGTTCTTCTTGCCGAAGACGCGCTCGGCGGTCAGCCCCATGCCGAGCAGCCCCCCGGACTCGAACAGATAGCCCTCGCGCTTCATGTGCTCGATGAGCTCGAGGTACTCCTCCCGCCGGATGCCCCGGAAATCCGGCACCCGCGCGAGCATCTGCCAGCAGCGCTCCGCGCTGATCCCTCCGTGCTGCTGCGTCATGGCCAGCACCTGGTGCACCAGGACCGGCCAGGCGCGCGCCTCGTCCTTGACGCGCTCCACCCACCCGCGCGCCGCGAGCAGCACGAGCGCCGCGCTCTGCACCACGGACACCGCGTCCTCGCAGAGGAACGTCATGTTGGCCACCGCGCCTGGCCGCCGACCCGTGCGCCCCATGCGCTGCAGGAACGACGACACCGTGCTCGGGGCGTTGGCCTGGAACGTGAGATCGAGCCCCCCGACGTCGATGCCGAGCTCGAGCGTGGACGTGGCGACGATGCAGGCGTTCGTGCCGCGGGCGAAGCGCTCCTCGGCGGCGTGGCGCTCCTCCCTCGAGACCGACCCGTGATGGACGAACACCTCGATCGCGTCGTCGCGCATGCCGTCGGCGACCGCCTCGGTGAGCGACCGGGACTGGCAGAAGAACAGGCTCTTCTTGCCGCGCCCCTCGCGGACGGCCTCGCGCGCGAAGTCGCTCGCGTCCTCCCGGAGATAGACCTTGATGAGCCGCGGAGCCTTCGGCCTCGGGGGGTCGACGACGACGCCCGGGCGCGCCGAGCTCCCGGCCAGCCAGCGGCCGATCTGCTCCGGGTTCCCGACCGTGGCGCTCAGGCCGACGCGCTGCACGTCGTGCCGGGAGAGCGCGGCGAGCCGCTCGATGACGCTCATCAGGTGCGCGCCCCGGTCGGTCCCCGCGAAGGCGTGGATCTCGTCCACCACGACGTGGCGCAGATCCGCGAAGAGCCGGCGCACCGGCACCCGGGGCGACATGAGCATCACCTCCAGCGACTCCGGCGTCGTCATCAGGAGCTCCGCGGGCTCGCGGCAGAAGGCCTCCTTCTGGCCCTGCCGGGCGTCGCCGTGCCAGACGAACCGGCGCATGCCGACCATCTGCGTGTAGTCCCCGAGGCGGACCTCCTGGTTGTTCAGCAGCGCCTTGATCGGCGCGACGTAGAGCGCCCCCACGCCCGACGGCGGCGCCGAGAGCAGCCCCGCGAGGACCGGGAACATCGACGCCTCGGTCTTGCCCCCCGCCGTCGGCGCGAGGACCACGGCGTTCTTGCCGTCCAGGATCGCCTCGCCCGCCAGCTCCTGGACCGGGCGGAGCGACGTGAAGCCGAGGTGGTGCGCGATGGCGTGCTGGAGTCGCTCCGGGAAGCGGGAGAACACGCTCATCGCCGCCTCACATCGCGACGCCGGCGCCCCCGAAGGCGTCGTCCGGCGGCGGCTCCTCGAGCTTGCGCCCGGCCAGCACGGCCTCCTCCTCGGGGGTCAACCCCGCCGGCTCGAACCCGAGCAGGCCGTGCGCGTCCTGGTCCGGGTCGTCCGCCAGCACGTCGAGCACGTTCACGAACGTCCGCAGGAACTGGCGCGGCACCACGCCCACGTCCCCCCGGAAGCCCGCCGTGACGGCGTCGACGAGCTGCTCGACGAGCTCCCTCGGCAGGCGGCGCTCGGCCTCCTCGGGCGCGAGATCGGGGTGCAGCGAGCGGAGCTTGAGCGCCACCTTCAGCAGGCGCTCGCGGTCGAACGGCCGGAGCGCGAGCTGCGGCTGCCGCAGGCTCGGGACCCCGTTGAACTCCTCGTACTTGATCCGGGCGTGGAGCGCCTCGACGCCCTTCACGCCCTGCCGGTCGTCGAAGAACGTCGGCGTGCCCGTGAACACCCAGAGCAGCCCCGGATAGCCGCTGGCCGCGTCCACGATCTGGCGGATCGCGTTCAGCGACTTGCCGCGCACGTCGCCGCGCATGCGCAAGATCGTCTCCGCCTCGTCGATGACGATGACGAGCCCGGTGTAGCCGGCGCGCTTGATGATCTCCAGGATGCCGCGGAGGTACGCCATGGCGTCGCTGCTCGAGATGTCGCCCTTCACGCCCGCGACGCCCTTGAGGCCCGCGGCGACGTTCGAGCTGCCCGAGAGCCACGACACGAGGGCCGACGCCTCTTGCACGCGGCCCGCCTGCTTCAGCTCGAACACCTTCCTGATCGCGCGGATCATGTCGGCGGGCGCCCGGCCTCCGGTGAGGGCCACGAGCTGCTCGTCGAGCTTCGCGAGCACCCGCTCGTCGAAGCTCGGGTCGTCGTCGCTCAGGCCGAGCTGGACGAGCCCCTCCTCGATGCCGCCGATCCAGCGATCGAGCACGTCCCCCAGCGCTCCCTGGGGGCACGCCGGCGTGCTCAGGCCGCTGACGACCTTGCGGTAGAGCTCGTCGAACCTGTGAAAGTGCAGATCGTTGTCGGACACCACGACGAAGCTCGTCGCGAAGCCGCCCTTCTGCGCGTCGTGGACGACGAGGTTCGCCATGAACGTCTTGCCGCAGCCGTAACCGCCGCGGAGGAACTTCACGTCGCCCTCGCCGCCCTTCACCTCGTCGAGCTTCCGCTGGAGCTCTTTCCTGTGCCGCTCGATCCCCACAGCGAACGCCTCCAGCCCCCGGTCGGGCACGGTGCCGTTGCGCAGGCGCTGGAAGATGTGGGCCGCGTCGCGGAATGCCATGCGTCAGTCCTTTCTCGCGTAGGCCTTCATGCCATGGACCGTCAGCACCTCCACCTCGAAGGGCAGCCGCCGGACCAGCTCGTCGAAGTGCCGGGCGAAGGCGCGCACGCGCCGCGGCGAGCCGAGCACCTGCGTGAGCTCGGCCTCGTTGATCGTGCGGCGCTCCGCGATGATCTCGAGCACGCGCCGGTAAGCGTCGTCCGCGACGAGCTCGCCCCACGCCGGCGTGGCCGGCGCCGGCTGCGCCGGAGCGGGGTCGCTGGCCGGCCGGGCGCGCCCCGGCGCGGGGACCGGCGAGGCCGCTGTACCGGCCCCCGGCGCGGGGACCGGCGAGGCCGCTGTACCGGCCCCCGGCGCGGGGACCGGCGAGGCCGCTGTACCGGCCCCCGGGGGCAGCGTCCCGGCCCCCGGCGGCGGCGGCGCGCTGCCCCCGGCGCCGCGGAGCTTCGGAAGGTGCCGGCTGCGCGCGACGTCGAAGAAGCCCTCGACCACCTTCGACGTCACCTCCTCGACCGCATCCGGGTGGTACACCTCGACCCGCACCTTCTCGTCGGCCTGCCCCTCGAGCTCGAACTCCACGACCGCCTCGTCGCGGTTCGGCGGGACCAGCACGCGCCCGTCGGACAGCGTGGCCGGCGGCCCCGCGTCGAGCAGCCCGATGCTCACGTCCGGCCGCCCCGGCACGCGCAGCGCCAGGCTGATGCTCTTCGGCGCGAGGAAGCCCAGCGACGCGTTCTCGCGGCTCTGCAGCCGCACGGCCACGCGCAGGCGCTGGCGCCCGAGGTGCGCGGGCTCGGGGTGCGCGACGACCTCGTACCGGGACGTCGTCCTGCCGCGGGCGACCTGCCGGTCGAGGACCAGGACCGGGATCACGCGCTCCTGCAGGCTGTTGCCGCCGTGCGCGAACGGCGCGATCTTGCCCTTCGTCTGCCAGAGCGCCGTGTCCGGCCGCAGCACCAGGTGGAGGTCCTCCTCCACGTCGTACTCCAGCGCGGAGAGGCGGATCTCGAGCACGTCCGGCATCCCGGAGGGCTCGCGCAGGAGCGCGTGCCGCCGCTCGGGCGCCCGCTTGCTGGCGCCGAACGGGATGTTCTCCGCCGTGGCGTCCTGCAGCAGGAAGCCGTGGTCGGAGGCGATGACGAAGCGCTCGACGCCGGCCTGCGAGAGGAGCGAGATCGCGGATTTCAGCAGCGCGAGCGTGTGATCGAACGTGCCGAGGTGCAGCCCGTGCTCGCCCGCGGTGTCGAGCTCCCGGCTGCGCACCACGACGAGCCGGGGCTTTCCGCCGAGGCGGCGCCTGAGCTGCGCGAGGGTCATGTCCTGGAGCTCCTCGAGCTCGAGGTCCTCCGCGCAGAGCCCCGGGCCCGAGAGGCTCCGCTGGCTCATCGCGCGCAGGCGGTCCGCGGGGAGGCACACGCGGAACTCGCCCGCGAAGAACCCTTCGAGCCTGTCGTCCTTCGTCACCACCGGGCGGAGCCGGCCGTTGCGCTCGACCGGGGCGAGCGCGTTCATGCCGATCGCGGTCTCGGTGGGCAGCTCGGCGAGCCGCGCGCCGAGGCTCGCGCGGAACCTCTCGCGCTGGAGCTCCTGGGCGAGGCCCTGCGCCATCTCGAAGCGCAGGGCGTCGACCAGGAGGTACGCCACGCGCCCGCCCTGCTCCACGAGGGGGTGGACGACCTCCTCGTAGACGGTCCGCTGCCGCAGGCCGCGCCCGGGCAGCGGGCCGTGCGCGACGCAGAGCGCGAAGAAGGCGCGGTTGATCGCGTCGGCCCAGCCGCGGTACGCGCGGCGCACGGCCTTGCGGACCTCCAGCAGCGCGTCGTAGTCGTCGAGATCGGACGCGAGCAGCGCGTGCGCTCGCTGCTCGAACAGCCGGTGCTGGCGGTCGACCGGGGCGAGCTTCTCCGCGTAGCGCTCCACCGCCTCGTCGAGCGAGCCGCACCGGTCGAGCCCCTTGCGCGTGGCCGCGAGGGCGCGGCCCGCGCTCGCCGCCTGGCGGAGGATCTCCCAGGTGCGCTGCAAGGCGGGCGAGCGCCGGACCCAGAAGCACGCCTCGGGCGTCCGCGCGAGGGCCATCTCCCCGGCGGCGTCCCAGTCGCCGCGGCGCAGCGCGCCGAGCGCCGCGGCGCGCATCGTGGCCTCCTCGAAGCGGAACGTGTCGATGGAGCCGAGCGCGCCGGCGTGGTGGCTCGTCCGCTCGTGCTGCAGGTGCTCCTGGAGCTCGTTGGCGAAGAGCTCGTAGACGTCGGCGTGCTGCTCGCGGAGGCGCGCGGCGAGGCGGCGGCAGTCCTTCGCGAGCGGGCCGAGCTGGGTGAGGGCCGCGAGCTCGGGCGTGACGGGGGGCTCCTTCAGGTCGTGGACGAACTCCACGGCCATGAGCCAGCTCGCGACCAGGGTGGCCACCGCGGTCGCGGTGAGCTCCGCCTCGCCGATGCGGTAGCGCCGGAAGGCGGCGCCGAGCCCGAGGCCCTTCTCCAGGAACTCGAGGACCTGCTCGCCGTGCTCGGGGAGGTGGGCGCGGAGGCGCGGGTCGTCGGCGACGAGCCCGAGGACGACGTCCTCGAGCCCCCGGCTCTCGAGGAGCAGCGTGATCCCGTCCCTGGGCTGGGCGCGCAGGTCGTCGAGCCAGCGATCCGCCCTGTCCAGGCTGAGCCCCGGCGCGCGGACGAAGGCGTCGATCTCCTCGAGCGTGGCCGCCCCCGCCGCGGCCTCGCGGACGAGCGTGCCGAGGCTCTTCTCGAACACCACGCCGGCCTTGTAGAGCTCGAACACGGGCGTCTCCTTCACGGTCTCCTTGTTGACGCCGGGGAGGTGGACGAGGACGTGGTCGGCGTCGAGCCCGTTGCCGTGGGGCTCGAGCGAGAGCATCAGCTCGAGGTAGCTGCCGCGGTACGGCACGACGGGGTAGGAGAACCCGAAGGCGCCGTCACGGAGCGCGTCGACGAGGGCGGGGTACTGCCGGTCCGCGTCGATCCACACCACGAGGCCGCGCTCGCGGACCTTCTTCGTGATCTCGACGGCGAGGGCCCGGCTCGCCGCGCCGGCGTGGGGATCTGCGGGGGGCATGTCGTGGGGCGAACGTACCACGGCCGCGCGAGACGCATGAAGCTCGTCCCCTCACGCGCAGCCCCCTCCGTTCCCCCACGTCAACGTGGTCGTGGTCGTGGTCGTCAACGTGGTCGTGGTCGTGGTCGTCAACGTGGTCGTGGTCGTGGTCGTCAACGTGGTCGTGGTCGTGGTCGTCAACGTGGTCGTGGTCGTGGTCGTGGTCGTGGTCGTCAACCGCTCGGTCGTGAACGTGAACGTCCCCCAGAATTCCCCACCCTCATTCCCCCCGATTCCCCTCGACCCTCGCCATCCTCGTGAGCATCGAGACCGTCCTCTCCAGCAGCTCGCGAGGCTCCACGAGCTCCTGGGTGGTGACGAGCCCGAGGGCTTCGAATGCATCGAGGATCGCAGCGCACTCCAGCGCCGAGCCTCTCGCAATCGCGTAGAACCGGCGCGCATCTCGCGCCGGCTTTCCGCTGCCCTCCGCAATGTTCAGCGGAACGGAGAGCGCCGCTCGACGGAGCTGATCCGCGAGCTCGCCCTGCCCGCGAGGGGGGCGCGCTGCCAGCGGAGCGCTGTAAGCGAGGAAGGAGATGGCGCAGCGATAGACGTCAAGGCGCTGGAATCCGAACATGGGAGGGAGGTCGACGCGATTCGGGGCTGGGTTGCGCGGGGCGGAATGGAGGCAGCGACGAGGGGGGGACCAAGGGTTCGGGAGAACGCTTACGTTCACGATCGTGTCGTTGACGACCACGACCACGACCACGACCACGACCACGACCACGTTGACGACCACGACCACGTTGACGACCACGACCACGACCACGACCACGACCACGACCACGTTCACGATCACGTGTTGTCGTGAGGGACGGCTCGGACGTGCTCCGCGAGGCGGAGGGGAGCCTCGCGAGCGCGGAGCGCGTCGTGCCGAGGGCGATGCCGGGCGGCGTGACCCCGCAGAACGGCGTCGTCGAGCTCACGACGGCCGACAAGAGCGCCTCCCCGCACGCCCCGTCGCTGTAGACCGAGGCCATGATGGTGCACGACGCGCCCTCCGGCTCCCCGCAGCCGCACGGCGAGCAGCCGCGCGTGTCGTCGATGCCGCCGTGGAAGACGTGCTTGGCCAGGTACGGCTCGCCGCACGTCACGTCGCCCTCGTGGAAGATGCACGTCAGGAAGCCGCCGGGCGGCAGGACCCCGGGCTGGTCCGGCGACGGCATGCAGGTGCTCCGGTCCCCCGGGCACTCGGTGTAGGCGCCGGGCAGGCAGGCGAGCGCCCGGGTCCGCCAGGGATCGAGGAGCGCCGGCACCGGCGGCTCGTCAATCAACCTGAGCGAGAGCAGCGAGGTGAGCGGCGTCCCTGGCGCGACCGATCAGAGCTGCCCATACTCACGGATCCGGTCGCGCTTTTCTCCCGTGTCGGACTCCAGATCGACGACGATCCCGAGGCGCGATTCGACGTAGGCCGCCCAGAAGACCCCATGCTTCGGAGCTCTGGTCCAAGCATTCATCTCTGCTATCGACAATAGTCCATCGATGTTTCGATCGAAGATCTTTATGTCCCTGAATCGTAATTCGCACGTGAAGCCGAGCTGGACGTTGAGGTTGCGGGAATAGACGTCTCCGCCGAGGAACAGATCGACGTGCGTGGTGCGGACGAGGGTCCCCTGCGCCTCAAGGTCGTGGTGAACATGGGAAGAACGGCTCCGATCAATTGGTAGAGTTGAAAGCTCGTGGCCGCGCTCGCCCGGAACGGTCCGGCTTCGAACGTGGCATGGATCCCCAGTTTCTTGTCTTCTATCGTCGACATGTTCTCCTTGCCCACGCCGATGCCGATGAAGTACCCAATGCTGAGCTCCTGGGTGGGGCTCGCGGTCTGTCCGAAGCTCACCATGACTGTATGGACGGCCCCGGGAGCCGTTCCGCCGCCATACGTGGCTCCTAGTCTCGCAAGATGGGGGAGCTTCGTCTGGACAATGCCGTTGAGGTGGAGGCCGTCCCAGTGGAATTTCTCTGGGGGCCGTTGCTCTTGCGCTGATGCCAGAGCGACAAAGGAGAACACTCAGGAAAGGCTGTCAGCCCTCGATGAATCCGTGCGCTTGGTCGCGGCCAGACGTCGCGAGCGAGCGCGTCGAGCTCGCCAAGGCACGCGCGCGATGTCCAGGACGTCGCGAGCAATCGATGAGTGGCGGTGCCGCTCGCAGGCGTCCTGATCGCGGCCCTCCGCAAGGAGGAGGGCGGAGAGCTCGCGGATCAGGTGGAGTTGCTGCCGAGCGCGGGGCGAGGATCGCCTGCGCTTCTCGCGGACCCTAGGCCAGGCAGCAGAACGTCGACGGCTCGGCCGGCAGCATCTCGCCGATCGACTCACCGCCGCTCGGAGCGCAGCCGCCGGGATCCACGGCCACGACCTCCGCCGACTTGCTGCCGAGGGCGACGCCGGGCGGCGTGACCCCGCAGAACGGCGTCGTCGAGCTCACGACGATCGACGCGAGCGCCTCGCCGCACGCCCCGTCGTTGTAGACCGAGGCCATGATGGTGCACGACGCGCCCTCCGGCTCCCCGCAGCCGCACGGCGAGCAGCCGCGCGTGTCGTCGATGCCGCCGTGGAAGACGTGCTTGACCAGGTAGGGCTCGCCGCACGTCACGTCGCCCTCGTGGAAGATGCACGTCAGGAAGCCGCCGGGCGGCGGGACCCCGGGCTGGTCGGGCGACGGCATGCAGGTGCTCCGGTCGCCCGGGCACTCGGTGTAGGCGCCGGGCAGGCAGGCGAGCGCCCGGGTCCGCCAGGGATCGAGGAGCGCCGGCACCGGCGGCTCGTCCACCCTGGGCGTGCAGGCGCCGGCCACCGTCACGGTCGGGGCGTCGATGGAGAGCGACTGGACGCACGGCTGCCCCCCGCAGTCCTGGTCCGCGGGGATCGCGTTCGCGGCGGTGCAGGCGCCGTCCCAGGCCTCGGGCGCGGCGAAGGTCGTCGCGAGGGTGCCGGGGGCATCGCCGGGGCACATCGCCGCGTGCGCCGACCAGCCCAGCGGGAGCTGGCACGAGGCCGTGGCCGCGTCGGGCGGGTCGCACAGGCAGGTCGCGCAGGCGAGCGGCTCCGGCACGAGGTCGGCGAACCCCTCGTAGCCGACGTTCGGCGCGGCGGCGGGGCAGTCCGGCGCCTGGTCCGGCGGGCCGTACCAGAGCAGCGCCGGGCCGAACCAGCCGAGCGGCGCCGGCGGGACACAGTCGCCGGCGCAGGCGCGCTCGTCGCCGCCGCCGCCCGCTCCGCCGGCACCTCCGGTGGCGCCTTCCCCGCCTTCCCCACCACCACCGCCTTCCCCGCCACCCCCATCCCCCGTGCCTGCCTCGGGATAAGGGCACGCCGGGGAGCCATATTCGCTGGGTTGACAGGGACCGTAAATGGTCGGATCTCCGGCGCAGCCGACCAGCAAGAGGAGACCCATGAGCAGAGATGAGCTGTTTCGCATGCCGCGCAGGTTATCCGGCGCCGCTCGACGTGCACAACAGGCAATTCCCTTCATACGGCAAGGCGCGCTTCCCATTCCGAAGTCCTTTCTCCAATCGTCACCAGATGCTCGCGGCAGAGTGTTCTTTTCCATGTGAAATTCAGTACGTGGCCGTAATGCCCAACCCGAGGGCTGCGCCGAGCGGCGAGGTCGTCCAGTAGAGTGGCGCTGGTCTTGCGGTCTCGTGCGCCACGCGCCTGAGCACCGCATCGTCCACGATCCATGTCGCCTCGGCGTACCCGTGCGCAGACCACCTGCGGGACAAGGGCCACTCCGCACCGAGCCGCGCTCCGAAGCCGAGGAGCGCGTCGCCGCGCGGGCTCATGGTCCACGGGGCGCGAGGGGTGAACCGGACAGCCCCGATCGCGGCGAGCCCACATCCGAACAGCATGGGGTGGCGATAGCAGGCCACGCTCGCCGCCGTGAACGCCGAGGCGCCTACCATCGAGCCCTCCACCTCCTGGGTCAAGGAACCGAGCCCCCGCCCCTCCAGCGCGATCGACCAGTCGGACCAGCGAGCGCCCACGGCGAGCGTCATCCCGGCTGCGGCCCCGGGCGTGAGCCCGAGTCCGAGGATCGCTCCGAGGCCCGCTTCGAGCCGCAGCCGCTCCGGCGAGGTCGGCGCCTCCGCCGGCCCGGCGGGCGCCTGCGGCTGCTCGGCCGGCCGGGACGGCGTCGGCGCCGCGCGCTGCGCCGACGGCGGCGGCGCGGGCGCCCCGGGAGGCTTGGACTCCGGCGAGGGGTCGGCGCCCGGCACGGGCTCGGATCTCGGCGAGGGCGAGGGCACCGGCGGCGGCGAGCGCTCGGGCGGCGGCGAGGGCACAGGCGGCGGCGAGCGCTCGGGCGGCGCGGGAGCCCGCTCCGGCGCGCCCAGGAGCTGCGCCACCACGGCGAGGGCCACGCCGGAGAGCAGCTCCTCGCAGCCGCTCCGCGTGCTGAACCCCTCGGCCCAGTGGGTCTCTCCCTGGGCGTCACGCAGCGCCATCGAGGCCGTGTGCTCCGGCCCCTCCCGGGCGATGCGGACCGTGAGCGCCCGCGGCGCGTCGTCCTGGAACGGGTCGGCGCCGAGCCCGCGCGCGACCTCCGCGCGCAGGGACGTCTCGTCGGGGCAGCCCTCGGCGCCGGGGCCTCGCACCACCTCGAGGCGCATCCCGGCCCGGGGCGGCTCCGGCGCGGCGTGCGCCTCCACGCTGCAAAGCAGGATCACGGCCGCCGCGGCGGTGGCGTGTGCCGGGCGTCCCGCGCCCGTTCGCGATCGGGCGGCGCGCCGCGCCGGGGGTGCGCCGGGTTCCTGTCTGGCCCTGGATCGGCTCATCGCGACGGCGCTCCTTCCGACGCGCGCTGCGCCGGTCCCGACGCGCGCTGCGCCGGAGGGGTGAGGCGCGTCCGGGCGACCGTACGGAGCTGCTCTCGTATGGACTTCAGCCGGCCCGCGGGGAAGCGGGCCGCGTGCGCGGCGAGCTGCCGGAGCGCCGCGGCGGCGTCCCCGGCGGAGAGGCGCTCCCGCGCCGCGTCGAGCAGCCGCAGCTCCTCGGCGAAGGTGTCGTCCCGCTGGCCGGCCGGCGGCGCCGCCCGCGGAGCGGCAGGGCACGGGCGGTGGAGCGCCTCGGTCGTCGGAGGGACGGGCGCCGGCTCCGTCGTCCGCTGCGGCGGGGTCGATGCAGCGCAGGCGCTGCGCGCGGGCAGCAGCTCGGGCAGCAGCGGCCCGAAGCGGCGAGCCCACACGGCCGGCGGCGGCGCGAGCGCGAGCATCACGGCGACGGCTCCGGCGACGCCCGCCGCGGCCGACCCGAGGGCGAGGCCGATCGGGCCAGGCCTCCGCCGCGCGGTCGCGGCCGCAAGCGCGGTCGGCGGGCGGGCCGGCGGCGCGGGCGGGACAGGCGGCGCGGGCGGGACAGGCGGCGCGGGCGGGACAGGCGGCGCGGGCGCTGGAGGCGGGGAGGCTGCCGGCGTCGAGGGGCTCTCGCCGTCGTCGTGCGCCAGGAAGCCGGACGAAAGCGGGAAGAGGAGCCAGCTCGCGCGCAGCGCCTGCCGCTGCTCCGGGCGCAGCCGCGCGACGGCGGCGCGGTAGTCCTCGCGGGCGAGGCGCAGGCGAGTGCAGGCGGTGTTGTAGTTGATGCCGAGCGCGCGCGCGATCTCGACGATCGGCACCTCGTAGGCCTCGTGCAGGACGAGGAGGATCCGCCGCTCGGGGGCGAGCGTGCCGAGCACCTCGATCGCGAGCTCCAGCCGCTCGCGCGCCGCGATGCGCTCCTCGCTGCTCGGCGCGAGATCGACGGGCTGGCCGTGGGGCGCGGGGTGCAGGCCGTTCGGGACCTCGCGGCGGCGGTAGGCGCGGTTCAGGTGATGGCTGACCTTCCGCCAGGCGATGCCGAACACCCATCGCGCCTCCGCGCTGCGGTGCTGGCAGCGGAGTTCCCGGTGCGGCGGAGGGCCGGCGGAGACGGCCTCGTGCGGCGGCGGCGTCCAGGCGGAGGCGGGGTAGGTGGGATCGAACCGATCCAGGCTCTCGTAGGCCGCGAGCAGGATCTCCTGGACCAGGTCGTCGAGGTCGGGCTCGGCGACTCCCAGGAGCCGGAGTGCGCTGGGTAGGACGCTCACGGCCGCTGCGTGAACGGAGGTCCAGGTACGGTGGCGGGAGGTGTCCTCGGTGGGAGGAAAAGGATCGCTCATGACCAAAATTGCGCGGAGCTCTCCGGGGCCGTTTGTGAAACGCACCGCCCGGTGCGGGGGACGAGGGCGCTCCAGCGCGGGTACGGGTACGGACCGGTGGTCCCGCAGGCAGCTCGATGCTCGCCATCTGGGCCGGGAGCGGGGAGCCTCCGCCGGCTCGGAAACGGTCTGGGAGAGGCAGCCGGGAGCCTCTGCCGGACCGGAGACGGTCTGGGAGAGGCTCCCGGGAGGTAGTGGCCAAGGTTGAGTGAAACTGGCCAAGTTTGGCCAGATGGCCGGCTCTCGTCGCTAGGCTTCGGCCCGAAGTAGTGCGGCCCGCGGGTGTTGGAAGCACCCCGGGCCGCGTGGCCGACACCGCTGACACGGAGCCGACGACATGCAGCCTACCGATCCGCGCGGATCGGGCCAAGGGACCGGTGCACCCAAGCGCCCACCGAGGAACCCCGGGACCCGTCCGACCACCGCCCCGCCGCACCTCGATCGCCACACCAAGGACGCCATCGGGCGCGCCCTCATGCACGGGGTCGCCCGTGTCGAGGCGTACCTGCGCCGCCGCGGTCTGCCCTCCGGCGACGTCGAGGACTTCGCCTTCGAGTGCGCCTGCCTCACGTACCGCAACATCGCCGATGGTTCCCTTGCCCTCTGCGCGGACCCTGCCGAGCGCGACGGGCAGATCGGCGGGTACATGCGGACGATGGCTTGGCGCATGGTGAGCAACCGCAAGCGCTTCAAGGATGTCTTCCGGCGCCACGTCCGCGAGGGCGGGGAGACGCTGCTTGAGGCGCGCACGTACGAGGTGGAGCCCGCGCTCGAGCTTGCCTCGGAGATCCGCGCGGAACCCCCGAAGGCCCAGCGCTTCCTGCTCGCGATGCTCGGGGTCGGCGGCGCGCTCCGCTTCGCCCACGAGGCAGCCGTCGACGCAGGCATGCACAAGCGCGCCGGCAAGTGGACCTTGCAGCGCTGCCGGGCGCGCGCCGCGAAGCGCCTCGCTGCCGTCTGACCTTCCAGCACTCGACGGCTGCCCCGGCTTGCGCCCCTGGAACCGCGAGCGCCTCTGGGCCGCCGTCCTCGACGCCCAGATGAGCGCGAAGACGCGGGGGCGACCGCGAGGCGTTCCAGCAGGCGCTCGGCGCGTCCAGGCGCTCGACGCGCTGGGCCGGCTCTACGTGCGCAGCGACGAGTAGCCCGCATCGAAGGGCGCACCCCGGGCGAGGTCCTGCCCGAGAGTGCCGCCATGGCGCTGGTGGCCGATGCGGGGTCGGTCGACGCTCCGACCTTCCTTCCCCCTCAGGCGGCGCGCGGAGGGTGCAGCCGACCGCGCGCGATCGCCTTCAGCTTGAGTGCTCGCCCGATCTTCTGCTTCGCCTTGTCGCTCTTGCCCTCGAACTCGACGAGGGCGTGCGCTGGGTTCGCGGGCTTGTTCTCAGTGGCCTCGACGGGATCGGACCACGTGGAGACGCCGGCCGCGGTTACTTCCTCGAGTGAGAGCCCCCAGACACCGGCGGAGACCACGCCGAACCCCTTGGGGGGCTGGGTCGTGAACAGGACGTGCGCCTTCTCTGGAGTCGTCATGTCGTCTCGATCCACCGATAGGCAGCCCTGGTCAACGTCACGCCACGGGTAAAAGGCCTGGCTACTCGGTTCGCCATCTTCTTGTAGCCAATTCGGGTAGACATGCCGGAGCAGAACTACCTTAACGCCCTTGATCTCCGGGCCGTTCTTGTCACACACGCGCGTCCTCCGCCGGCATCATCGCCGAAAGCCAATCTGCAAGGGTGGTCGCATCATCCACCGAAATATCGCCAGGCGCCAGGAGGTGCTCGCGTTCCTCCATGGTGTCGGCGTTAGTGGCCTCAAGCACAATATAGCCACTCAATGGGCTGAATCGCGCCTCGGCCGCCCATGAGCCGAGCACCCATTCGGCTTGAAGGCCGCCGTCGGGAGTCGGGAACACCTTGGGGCGCGGAATGGAGCGATGGTCAACCACGAGGCGTGACAGCACGAGACGCGCGAAGGCCATCACTTCTTCGGTGGGCTTCTTTCCGTCGCCATCAAGCCACCCATCGGGCACCTCTTCCAGAGTCTTCAGCCGGTCCCAAAGCTTCTTTACGTCGGGCGCGCGTTCGTCGTCGACGGTCTCGAGTTCCTCGACGGTCGTCATCCTGCGTTGTTGGAGCTGCATCGCACCGCGCACGCGTACGCGCACCATCGGACGCTGCTGAAACGCGAGCCCGAGCTCCTCGCGACGATGAAGACCGAATGGAACCTCGATCCGTTCTCCGTCCCGGGTGCGAACCCGAATCTTGCCCGAGTCGTCGACGCTCTCGACCTCGCCTTCGAAATCAACATCGGACTCGAGTGGACGCTTCGTGAGAAGCGCAAGGCGTCCTCGCGAGTTCTGGTCGATGCGGGCCACCGTCTCGCTCGTCTTGCCACGGATGCGCAGTTCCTCGCCCTTGCCAAGATGACGCCCGAGGTTGCCGAGTAGGTCGAGCAGATTGCGTGGGAAGTCAGCCGGGATCTGCGCGTTGTCGTTCGCTGCCGCGGCAAGAGCCTGAACCGTGACATCGAGCGCCTGCTCGAAGACGTAGTCGAAGGACGAAGCATCGCGACCATGTGCGGGCTCGGAGCGGCGGAGAACGGCGGTGTAGCTGCTCTCACGCGAGGCCACGAGGTTAAGCTGTGCGGCTTCGGTGAAGCCCCGCGGTACTCGCTCGCGTTCCTTGTGGTCGCGCAGCCACAGCTCGCGAGCCACGCGCAGGAGGATCGCCTGCATCGTGCCGAACTCCGCGAGGACGCTCACCGGCACGGAGTGTGATTCGAAGCGCCCGCCGTCGAAGGTGAGCTCCAGAAAGCTGTCGCCCGCGTCGGTCACGCGTTCCCCCTGCGATACATTCGGCCCGGAGTCAACCGAGTCGCGAGCCGTCCCATTCCGGCCGGCGATGCCTGAAGTGTAAGCGAGCGCAGATCGTTCGTCGAGTGCTTCGCGTCCGAAGGAACGAACGCGTCAGCACCTGCGCCGCGCTTCGCGCCTTGACGCCTTGCGCACATCGCAGACGCGGCGGCGCCGGCCATCGGCTTGCCACGGCGCGAGGCCGACCTGACCGTAACCGCCGACGGTACCTCGACCCGTTCCAGGCACACCCCTGGAACCGCGAGCGCCCCTGGGCCGCCGTACTCGACGCCCGGGTCCAGATGTGCGTACGAGCCCGATGAGTAGCCCTCGCTCGCCGCGCTTCTTCGCCGCCCCGCCGGTCTTTGCGCGCGCTTCGGGCTGCATGTGCTGCGCCGGGTTCCGGACCTGCGCGCGCAGCTTCCGGCTGAGGAGCTCAAGGAACGCGGCTCCCTCTGCTTCCTAGGCGCGAGCCCTGACCAGTTCCAGTATTGCCAGAATTCTGACACGTCACTTCTGAACGGCCGAGCAGATTCTTGCTTGACGCGTCGGCCGAAAGACGCTGTCTAAAGCGAAAGGCCGGGGTTGCAACCCGGCCTCTCAGGTCGCCGACCCCTCGATCGGCGGAGCGCTCTCGCGCACCCTCCGAAGGGGTGCCTGATGGCGCACCCGCCGTCAAGGGAGAGGCCCTCGCACGGCCCCTCGCGGGCGCAGGGCAGGTCATGATCACTCCGGATGACGTTGAGCGCCTCAACGCGGACGACAACGAGACCCTCACCCACATTGAGGCGCTTATAGACGCCGAACTCAAAGAGAAGCGGGGGCATGTTTACCAGCCGATGTGGACAGGCTGGTCGAAGCTTCCTGGCGACAAAAAGCTAGACCAGCGCATCTGGGCGGAGGTAGCTAGGCGCTACATGAAAGCTGGGTGGGTGGTCGAGATGGGCCCTCCTGGCGAGCGTGGGCCAGCCGCCTTGATCATCATGCACCCGCTGATCGCCTTTCCGCACGAATCCGGCCTGTAGAATCGAGCTTAAGGCGTGTTCGACGGCGAGAATAAGCCGACGCCTCACGCCCCGTGTTCGCCATACAGCACGCATTCTTCAGCCGCCGACAGATTGTCGCTACAACCCGATACACAAGCTTACCCATAGCGATCCCCTCCACCGCGAGGTGGTCGGACCGCGATGACATCCACCCGACATCTTGGCCATCTCCGCGGCCACCCGCAGCGGCCGAGACCTACCTCGCGCAACATCGCGTAGTGTATTTCGCGGCCGACCCACAAACAAGGCGAAATTACTCAGGATCTCCGAACAGGCTCAACTGGACCGCCCGCCTCGGCCCCGGCGCAGGCGGCGGGGGCTCCGGCTCCGAGGGAGCCGCGACGGGCGCCACGGGAGGCGGCTGCGGGGCGGAGGGCGCCGACGGCGTTCCAGTGATGGGTAGAGCGCGAGGCATGCGCTCCGCGATGGCTACGTCGAAGCGCCGGCCCGGGGTGCAGCGACCGATGTTGCCGAGCCGCATAGAGCAGGGGAGCGTCCTGGTGTACCATGGTGCGCATGGACGACCGCGAGAAGCGAGAGCGAGCGAGAACGATGGTGAAGGATGCGGCTGCTGCGCTGATTTCCGCTGGTACGAGCGCTGGAGTGGCGGCAGCGTCAGGCGCCGGATCTGGCATGGTCGCCATCTCGGGCGGAGCCAGCCTCTTGCCATGGGCGCTGACGACGGTACTTGGCATCGCCTGCAGGTGGAAGGAACTCGAAACCACAAAGTGGTGGTACGGACTTCTGCACGGCCAGGGCGACGACGAGACCACGCCCGAGGAGATTGCCGGACTCATCGACGCGCACCAAGAAGAACCGTTCGTCCGTGAGACGATCCTTCGATCGGTGCGCGCGCTTCTTGATGCAGTAGATCCAGCGGCCGTGTCGCCTCTCGCGGTGTTGGCTCGCGAGTACGTTGGCGAGCAGAAAACACCGGACGCGTTCTTTCGTGGTACTACTCGCGTTCTCGCTGAGCTCTCTGGAAACGAACTTGCAGACCTGAGAAAAGTGGTTTCATGGGTGCTCAGCGCGTGCAAGGAGGACCGTTGCATGCTCGTCGCTTTTGATCAAGATTTCTCTGCCGGCGACCACGAAGACGACTGGCCAACAATCCCGTGGCGTGTGCTTATGTTTACCGGAGGGTCAAAGTCACTGCAAGATGCTGATAGTGTGCTTGAAGGTACCAAAAACCCGGTTCGCTTACTGCGGTTGATGGAAGTAAACGACCTTGCCACCAGGCCGTCTATGCCAGGCTGGGGCGTCGACCCTCTACGGGTTACGGTGGAGATTCACACTCTCGGCAGGCTTGCTCGCGTGCTCGGTCCATCTGACTAGGCGACCCGTGCGAGTCACTCCGACGCGATAGATCGGCCGAGCGGCGTTGGTGCCATGTAGCCGCTCGGCTGCCAGGCCGCGCACCTTCGCCGCCGGTGGCAGGTTGTCGCGCCTTCCACGCGCAACGTGCCACCGCGGCTATGACATCTGCTGTCCTAGCGCCCCCTCTTCCGAGCCGTTTCGAGCAGTTTTCCCGCTGAAAAGCCGTATAATCAGAGGACCTTAGACGAAAACGCCCCGCCTCCGGCTTGCACCCGGAAGCGAGGCGGCAGAAGCCGAGCGGTGCGACCCGTCCGACGTCCTGGCAGACCGGATCCTGGGCCCTCCGCCGGAGAAAGGCAAGGGTCCCGTGGCGAACGTGCTCCCACTCGAGCGGCAGCTTGCCGTGCTCGCGGCCCTGGTCGACGGCAACAGCGAGCGCGCGGCCGAGCGCATGACCGGCGTCAGCCGGCCGACGATCAACCGCTTCGCTCTCTTAGCCGGGCAGGGCGCTGCCCGCCTTCATAACCGGCGCGTGCGGGACCTGTCTTGCTCGCTGATCACCTTCGATGAACTCTGGGGGTGGGTCGCGAAGAAGCCTCACCGCGTGGACCCGGCCGAAGATGCAGTCGATGTCGGCGAGGGGTGGATCTTCGCTGCGATCGACGTGTCGAGCCGGCTTTGCGTCTCGTTCTACGTCGGCAAACGGGACCAGGAGAGCACCGACCGCTTCATCGAAGACCTCCGCGCGCGGCTCGTGGTGATGCCGCAGCTCATGACGAGCGACGGCTTCGCGCCGTACGTGTCGTCCGTCGGGACGAGCTTCGGCCCATCGAGCACCTTCGCGCAGACCGTGAAGCACTACCGCAAGGGGAGCCGCCGTGGGCCGGACCATCGGTACGAGCCGCCGCGCGATCCGTTCATCGTCAAGCGGGCGGTCTTCGGCGCTCCCGACATGGCGAAGGCGAGCACGGCGCACTCCGAACGCCTGAACCTCACCATGCGGCACGTCAACGGCCGCCTGCGCCGCCTCTGCCTCGCGTTCTCCAAGAAGATGGAGAACCACAGGGCGGCCGTCGCGCTCGCCTACACGCACTACAACTTCTGCCACGTCGTGAAGACGCTCCGCGTGACCCCGGCGATGCAGGCGGGGATCACCGACCACGTGTGGGGCTTGGAGGAGTTGCTCGACGCGCTCATGTCCGACGCGCCGAGCGAGAAGCCCATCGCCAGGCCGCTGGCCCACGTGAAGCCGGAGGGAGCGGCCCGGGAGCTCCCGGCAGGACGCGGGTTCTTGCGCGTGGTCCAGGGCAGCGCCGCACCGAGCCCGCCCGCTGGCCCTGCGCCACATCCGCCCGCCCCGGTGCCCGTCGCCGCGACCCAGAGCGCCCACGCCCCCGTCGAGCCGACCGGTCAACTCGACCTGCTCTCCTGGCGTCCGAAGCCGAGGAAGCCGGTGCAGTTGTCGCTGTTCGGGGATCCGCCGGGGGAGGAGCAAACTTAGCCAGATCAAGCGGCTGGCCAAACTTGGCCACTACCTCCCGGGAACCTCCGCCGGCTCGGAGACGGTCTGGGAGAGGCTCCCGGGAACCTCCGCCGGCTCGGAGACGGTCGGTACGGACCGGTGGCCTGGGTAACGGTTCAGACCGGGAGCCTGGGTAGCACCCGGACGGACCGGGAGCCTGGGTGACACATGTCGTAGAGGGTCGGCGACGGAGGATCGCTGGTGCCCTGGAAAGAGACATGTTCAGTGGACGAGAGGCTTCAGTTCATCGCGCAGGTCAACGAGTCGGACGAGACGTTCGCGGAGCTGTGCCGACGGTTCGGCATCAGCCGGAAGACGGGGTACAAGTGGGTGGAGCGTTACGAGCAAGCCGGACCTCGTGGTCTGGAGGAGCGGCGGCCCGTGGCGCACACGTTCCCGCATGCGACGCCAGCGGCGATCGTCAACGCGCTGGTCGAGCTGCGGAAGGAGCGACCCACCTGGGGTCCGAAGAAGCTGCGCGCCCGGCTGGAGAGCATGGGCCTTGAGGGGCTGCCGGCGACGAGCACCATCGGCGAGCTGCTCAAGAAACACGGGCTGATCCGGCCCCGGCGGCGCCGCGTGGTGATGCCGACGTCAGCGATGCCGTCGACGCTGGCTCCAGCGGAGCAGCCTAATGACACATGGTGCGCCGATTTCAAGGGGCATTTCGCGCTTGGCGACAAGACCCGGTGCCACCCGCTGACGTTGACGGACCAGGCGTCGCGGTACTTGCTCAAATGCGAGGGCGTAGCGAAGCCGGACGAGGCCTCGGTGCGGCCGCACTTCGAGCGCGCGTTCCGCGAGTTTGGGCTGCCGAATCGTATCCGCTCCGATAACGGCCCGCCGTTCGCCACGCAGGGCATTGGAGGGCTCTCGGCGCTGTCGGTGAGCTGGATCAAGCTCGGCGTGGTTCCCGAGCGCATTGAGCCCGGCAAACCGCAGCAGAACGGCCGGCACGAGCGCATGCACAAGACGCTGAAGGCGGAGGCGACATCGCCGCCCGAAGCCACGCTCGCGGCGCAGCAGCGCGTCTTCGACCGCTTCCGGCACGAGTACAATGACCAGCGGCCTCACGAGGCGCTCGGCCAGAGGACGCCGGCTTCGCGCTACACGCCGTCGCGGCGGACGATGCCGAGCAAGCCCTCCTCGCCGGAGTATCCGGACACGATGGCCGTGCGACGCGTGGGGGACATGGGTCGGCTTCAGTTCGGTGGCGCGAACACCTTCGTTTCC
This sequence comes from Sorangium sp. So ce1036, assembly GCF_051369805.1. Classification (NCBI taxonomy): domain Bacteria; kingdom Pseudomonadati; phylum Myxococcota; order Polyangiales; family Polyangiaceae; genus Sorangium; species Sorangium sp. So ce1036. The sequence continues at coordinate 5,879,952 of NZ_JBBMOX010000001.1, read as the reverse complement.
AAGCTGATCGCCAACGAACCCGTGGGGCTGCTTCCGATCGCCGACGACGTCTGGGAGCTGTACTACGGGCCGGTTCTGCTCGCGCAGGTCACCTTGAAGAACAAGGAGCTGCAGCTCGCCAAGGCACGGTGACCTGCGCGCACTCACGCCGGAACGTGAGGAGAGGCTCGCGTGTACCGAGACCGCGGGAAGCGGTTCGTGTATAGATCCTGGCGGTCCGAGAGAGCGCGGTGAGCGTGTCGCGTCGACGAGGATCCGGCCCCTGTTCCCAGTCCTCCCGGAGCAGGGGCCCGTAGCTCAAGGAAGTGTCACCGCTGCTCCCGGTCAGAACTGTTACCAGGGCTCCGCTCGTACAGTCTGGGAGAGGCAGCCGGGAACCTCCGCCGGCTCGGAGACGGTCTGGGAGAGGCTCCCGGGAGCCTCTGCCGGCTCGGAGACGGTCTGGGAGAGGCAGCCGGGAGCCTCTGCCGGCTCGGAGACGGTCTGGGAGAGGCTCCCGGGAGCCTCTGCCGGCTCGGAGACGGTCTGGGAGAGGCAGCCGGGAGCCTCTGCCGGCTCGGAGACGGTCTGGGAGAGGCAGCCGGGAGCCTCTGCCGGCTCGGAGACGGTCGCCGGCATCTCCTTACTCGTTCCTCGCGGATAGCACGGCGCATGCCGGTACCACCATGCGCTCACGGCCCGGTCAGCATCCGGCATGGGTCCCGCATGCCACCCGGCGGCGCCGGCGGGAGCTGGCATGTCAATTCAACCGCAAGAGCCGCTCGACGATGCGGAACCGCCCGCGCGACGTCGCGCGGATCTGCGTCGCGATGAGCTCGATCTCCTCGTCCTCGGCGCGGACGCGGAGGGCGCTCCTGGAGGAGCGCAAGAGCACCTCGCCCTTGCTGTCCAGCTTTGCCTTTTCGATCCGTCTGTCGCTCTAGCCCTCGTCCTCGTCGTCCGCTGTGCCCGCGTCGGCCTCTGCGGGCTCGTCGGCCTCGGCCTCGGCCTTGGCGGCCTTGCGCTCGCGGCGCTTGAGCTCGGCGGCCTCGATGGCGCGCGCCTCGGCGGGGTGGTCGTGGAGGAAGCGGGCGCGGAGGTCGTCGGAGCCGGGCTCGTCGAGGGTGAAGTCGGGCCGGATCTCGTCCTGGAGGCGGAGCTCCCAGGCGTGGGCCCTGGCGGGGTGGTATTTCCAGAAGCAGCCGTGGGCGACGGCGAGGCTCGGGTCCTTCTGGCACTTGTCCTCGACGCGGGCGGGGAAGTAGCGGCGGGCGAGGTGGGACCAGTCGTAGTCCTTGCGGCCGTCGGCGAGGCAGAGCTGCTTCCACCACTTCTTGGGGTCGCTCCACTGCGGGGCCAGCAGGGGCCAGAGGGCGGCGCTGTTGATCATGACGCCGTCGTCGAGGTCCATGCGGAAGGGCGCGTCTTCGGCGCGAGGAGGGCAGGCGGGGTCGGTGGGCGGGGCGCCGCGCTCGGCGCACTGGCTCGTGGCGTCGATGAAGCCGGCGAGCTCGTCGCGCAGGCGCTTGACGGCGGTGTACTGCTTCTCGGCGGCGATGGCGGCCTTCTTGTCGCTGCCGGTGCGGGCCTGGGCGAGGTCGTTGATCTCGCCGTCGAGCTGGCGGAGCAGCGGGTGGAGGTGATCGGCGAGCAGGGTTTGCAGGGTGCTGTCCGCCCAGCGGTGGATGCTGACCCAGGCGACGAAGCTGCGCTTCTCGCTGCTCAGCGGGAAGTAGATGGGGCGGTTCTCGTAAAGGGCCTTGTGGTAGGTGAAGAAGTCCTTGCGGAGCCAGTCGCGCAACGGCAGCTTCTTGCCGGCGCCGAGAAGGGCGCGCTGGTGCTCTTCCCAGGCGCGGAGGAGGGGAGCCGCCGCGGGGTGGCGGAGGGAGTCGGGGAGGTGGTCGCTGGGGCCGACGAAGAGGATGCCGGCGGGGAGGGCGTCCTGGGGCGCGGCGTCGAGGACGCCCTCGCCGCCGGCGCCGAAGCGGCCGAGCGCGACGCCGAGGGCGAAGGAGACGTGGGCTTCCGGGGCGGGCGGGTCGAGGGCGGGCTCGTAGGGCGGGAGCGGGGCGCCCTCGGGGCGATCGACGGCGCGCTGGGCCCAGTCCTGGGCGTAGCGCCAGGGGGAGGGGCCGGGGCGCTTGAACTCCGGGCACGTTTCCTGTGTCGATGTAAGAACTGAATATGCTTGCCCAATCATTTCGACGATTGTGTCTGCACCCGCTAGAGTCGAGACGGGTAGACGGGCCACGTCGGCGAGACGGAAATGGACCGTAGGATTTAGTGATTCGATGATTGTTCTGCTCGATTTGGCGTTCAACGAGCAAAGCACTAGCGGCATGCTATCGATGTTGTGTGGGTAAACAGATGCTCCCATGTCTCCAATGATGCTGGGTGCGGCGTGGAGTCGCGCCGAGAACGATGCTCCGATGGTCGTAAATGCAATGCCCGGTCGAAAATATCTATCGGCCCCGCGTCCAAATCGGCTTCTTGGAAAATTTGCGATCTCGATGCCGTTGTGCTTCCAGCGAACCATGAAGCGCCGTGGTTCACGCCAGGTTAGTCCAGCTCCCCCTTTGATAAATGGAGCCCAGTTTGCAGACGAGCGGGTCTCCCAAACAAATCGAACGAAACGCACATCGTCGCGAGTGCCAAGTCCTTCTCGAAGATCCGCAAGGGAGCTCAACTTTGTTGCGTTCGCATACCGCTCGAGGAGCTCCTTCGTCCACCAGTACACGATGGGCTCGCCCTCGATGACCTCGAAGCCCTTCGGGTCGAACTCGTAGCGCCCCACCTGCACGAGGAGCGCCGCCCGCTTTCGCGCAGTGCGCTCCGAATCTCGCGAGCGATCGTCGAGCGGCGTTGGCTGAACGGCAACAGAAGATGTTGCTCCAGGCTTTGCGCGCCGTAGCACGGACATCACCGTTGCGAGCACCTCGTCGGGAACATCCTCGAATGCGCCGCGATCCACATCACCCAGCAGGCGTAGATCCTGCCGTTCTACGATGTGCTTCCGCAGCTCTGAGAACTGCCCCAAAAACATCCACCCCCGCATCGTGAGCAGCGCGGAGATGCCGCCCTCCCGCGCCAGCTCCAGCCCCCGCTCCAGGAACGCCGCATACAGATCCGCCTTCCCCCGCGGATACTGCCTCGCCACATACTCGAACTGCGTCGTCTTGCTCAGCCCCTGGTACGGCGGATTCCCCACGACGACATCGTAGCTCCCCTCCTTCATCAGCCGCACGAACCTCACCCCCGCGGCCACCTGCTCCCCGTGCAGCCGCAGCCCGAGGTCCTCCGAGGCCGAGTGCGCCTCCAGGAATCGCTCGAGCTTCTCGAGCACCGTCTCCCTGGCCGCCTCCGGGGACACCGCCACCCGCTGCACCGCGAACCCCTGGAACAGGTCGCCCTGCCCCGGCTTGCCGCGCTCGATCTCCAGCGCCGCCTCGTTCAGCGCCTCCTGGATCGCCACGTCCACCTTGAGCAGCGATCCCAGGTAATCGACCCCCGCGATCCCCTTGACCAGCCTGCGCGTGAGCGCCTCGGCAATGCCCGCCTCTCGCTCCAGCTCCCGGCAGAGCGCCAGCAGCGCCGGATCGTCGTCCGGCAGGTCCCCGAGCCGCAGGCTCGGCGCCACCAGGTTCATCCGGCTGAGCCGCGCCTCCGGGGCGAACAGCTTCGCCTTGAGCGCCAGCGCGGCCGCCGCGATCTGGATCGCCCGCGCATCGATGTCGATGCCGTGCAGGTTGTTCGCGAGGAGGCTCTCCGCGATGTCCTCGTCCGTCCACACCTCGCCCCGGTGCCTCGCCTCCTCGCGGTACAGCGCGGCGAGCAGGTCGAAGGCGATCACCAGGAAGTGCCCAGACCCGCACGCGGGGTCGAGCAGCTTCACCTCCCGGATCGACGACGGCGCCCTCTCCACCGCATCTTCCGGGATCGGCTGCTGCACATAGTACTTCCACGCGCTCTCGAGCCCAGGTTCCACCGGCATCAGCGCGTCGGGGGCCACCTTGCCGGCCTCGCGCTTGGCCCGCCACGCGGCGCGGCGCGCCTCGAGCGCGGGCAGCACCGCCTCGGCCTCCGCCGTCCAGCCGTTCTTTCGGCAGATCGAGAGCCACGTCAGGCCGAGGCTGTTCTGGAGCAGCCACTCGACCATGTAGCGCTCGGTGAACATCTGCGTCTTGCTGGCGATCTCGTGCGGCTCGATCTTGCCGCCGCCCGCGATCTTGGCGTCGAGCTGCTCGCGCTCCGGGTCGTTCCAGTACTGGTAGACCCAGCCGAGCGTGGTGTCGTCGCCCCAGGCGGAGGCGAGCGCCGGGTCGTTGAGCGCGTCGATGACCTCCCGCAGCACGGCGGCGGGCACGGGGAAGAGCGGCGTCAGGCCCACGGGGCCGAACAGCCCGGGGAGATCCAGCGAGAGCTCGGCGAAGACCGCCTCGAGCAGGGCGCGGTAGCCGCGCGTGTCGTCGCCCGCGAGCGGGCCGGCGTAGTGCACGAACTCCTGCTCGTAGGCCGGGCTGCCGAAGCCGCCGGTGACCACGGCGGGGCGGAGCACGCCGTGGTGCTCCAGGATGCGCACGAGCACGAGCCGGTTGAGCAGCGTGTGCGCCGCCTCCCTGGCGGCCTGCTGCAGGAACCGCTGGCGGAGCTCGGCGCCCGCGCCCTTGCCGGCCTTCCTGTCCCTCGGGGCGCGGGCGCTGCGCGCCTGCTCGTCGAGCCACGCCTCGAGGCGCTCGCGCCGGCAGCGGCGCGCCTCCGGGAGCTGGGCCTTGGCGAGGGCGACGTCGAGGCGGTACTCGCCCCGCGCCGCCTCGGTGAGCTGGTCGATGAGCCTGCCGCGGAGCGCGCGGACCGTCTTGCGAAGGGCTTCCTTCGCGTCGCTGGTGAGCAAGGTCGAGGTCATGGAGGTCATGCAGCGGCGCGCCGCGCGGGCGGCGCGCTCGTGGGAGATGCAGCGAGCGCCGCGGTCGGCTCGGTCCCGGGGCCACCCCCCGAGCACGTCCGCCGCCGCGTTCCCGGCAGGCTACCAGGAGGAAATTCCACGGAACAGCGGGGACGGTGCCGCGAGGCGACCGACCGAGAAGCCCGGCGCGGAGCCGGATGCGTGGAAACCCGGCGGTCCGGGTCGTGAACGCGCCCACCCAGCGGCCCTGCGACTCCCGGCGGTCGCGCCCGTGTGCTCGTCGGGTTGATTCCGCGGTCCAGGAGTGAACCGTTCGGCATTCGTCCTCAGGGGACACGAGGGCAGCGCAGACGGGACGAACCGCCGCCCGCGGGATGAGGCTTTCAACTTGAAGCTGAACACCTTTTCATGTACTCCCCATCGGCTCCCGCGAGCCCCGGGCCCCCTCCATGCCGCGTCCGAAGTTCTACCGCGACCCTGTGCACCTGCAGATCCGGTACGATGCCGTGGATCTCGCGCGGGCTTTCCCCGCGGAGGGCGACGCGGGGCTCCGGATCGGCTGGCTCGTGCGCAAGCTGGTGGATTGTCCAGAGTTTCAGCGCCTGCGTCACATCCGCCAGAACGGCCTCACGAACCTCGTCTTCCACGGGGCCGAGCACTCTCGCTTCGCTCACAGCATGGGGGTCGCCCATCTCGCGCGGGAGATGTACGCGGGCATCGAGCGCAACAGCGATGCGCCCGCGAACGCCGATCACAAGGTCATGACCTGCGTGGCGGCGCTCCTCCACGACGTGGGGCACGGGCCGTTCTCTCACACGCTCGAGGAGATCCTCAAGGAGCACGGCGTCGAGTTCGACCACGAGATCATGACCCAGCGGATCATCGAGGAGGACGACTCGGCGATCAGCACGACCTTGAAGAGCGCGGACCCGGCGCTGCCCACCCAGATCGTCTATTACATCGACAAGAAGAGACGGCGAGAGGCAAAGCAGGACGAGCACTGGCGGTACCGTCTCGTGTCGAGCCAGCTCGATGCCGATCGGCTGGACTACCTGCTCAGGGACGCGCTGTTCGCCGGCATGAAAGGCGGCTTCGACCTCTCTCGGCTGCTCGACTCCCTCCAGGAGCTGGACGGCAAGAGGATCGCCGTGGATCGCGGGTCCATCGTCACGGTGGAGGCCTACCTGGTCACGCTCGATCAGATGTATCGGGCGGTGTACTACCACCATGCGACCCGAGCGGCGAGCGTGCTCCTGAGCTCCACGATGAGGCGAGCGTTCGAGCTGCACCGGCGGGGGGACCCATCGATCTTCCCGCCGGAAGGCCGCACGGGCATCCACCCGCTTCAAGCGCTCGCGGAGCGTGGACAGGCGATCGCGCTGCACCAGTACATGCGCCTCGGCGAGTTCCAGGTCTGGTCGCTCATCGAGTCGTGGAAGCACCACCCTGACGCGGTGCTGAGCGATCTCGCCGGCAGGCTGCTCTGCCGGCGACTCTTCAAGACCATCGACGTCGACGCCGCCCAGCGCAGGAGCCTCAACGAGCTGGAGGAGCACGCCAGGTCGTTGACGAAGAAGCTGCTGGGCCACGTGGACGACGCCACGGTGGGCTATTACGTGTCGGTGGATGAGCCCGGTAGAACGAGCTACAAGCAGTACGACTGGCGCTCCGAGTGGCCCGACGAGTCCATCTGGCTCGTCGGGGAGGGGCCCGATCCCAGGCCCATCGAGGACAATCCACAGAGCAGGATCGTCGCTGCCCTGAAGGAGACCAAGTATTTTCACCGGCTCGTGTTTCCGGAGGAAATCAGGGCCTCGCTGCTGAGCGAGAAGAAGCCGCTCCTCAAGAAGCTGCAAGGAGGCAAGGGATAAGATGAGCTCGATCCAGCGGGGCAGCGCGCTCCGGGGGCTGCTCGCCATGGTCGCGGCCATGGGCGGCCGCCTGGAGAGCAGGATTCGCCTGCAGAAGTCGGCCTACTTGCTCAAGCGCGTCGGGGTGGACGACTTCCGCACCACGCCGTTCAAATATCACCATTACGGCCCGTACAGCCGGGCGCTGTCCGACACGTTGCAGGAGGCCATCGCCTCCGACCTCCTCAAGGAGAATCGGGCGGAGTACGGCGACGAGCAGTCGAAGTACACGTACGAGCTGACCGAACCCGGGCGAGCGTGGCTCGAAGAGAACACGGACGGAAGCGATCCGCGCGTCGAGCAGCTCGCGCCGCTGTTCAGGGATGAGCTCTGGCGTGTCCTCGAGCTGGCGGCGACGGTCCTCTTCGTCGAGCGCGACGAGTCCATCGGCGACCGGGCCCGGGCGATCGACCGCGCGGTGGCGCTCAAGCCCGCGTGCGCGGAGCACCGCGCTGCCGCGGAGGGCTTGCTGCGGCGCCTCGGCCTCTGAGGCGGCGAGGCGCCCGCGAGGGGACGCTCGGGTTCAAGCGGATCCGACGGGGGCGGGCGCGGCACGGAGGTGCGCGCGGACGGCGGGCGTCGCCCCCCGCCCGCTCACCGCAGGCGCACGCGGTGGCGGGCGTCGAGCTCGTGGAGGACGCGGCGGCGGATCTCGTCGAGCAGGCGATCCAGCGCGGCGGCGGAGTCGATCTCGCGGCCGCCGAGGTCGAGCGCGACCTCGACGACCGGCGTCGCGCCCAGGCCCTCGAGCAGGGTGTCGAGCTGGGCGAGCGCCCGGGCCTCGGCCGCCTCGCGGCGCGCCGCGAGCAGCCCTTCGAGGACCTCCAGGGCCGGGGCGACGGCGCGCTCGTCCGTGTTCGGCGCGGCGCCCTCGCGCAGGTGCCGGAGCACCTGGTGGCGCTGGTCCGGGTCGAGGCGCTCGAAGCCGCTCCGCCGCTTGAGGCGCTCCACCGCGAGGTCGACCTCCTTCGCGTGCGCGTCGAGCAGCGCGCGGCGGCGGGCGCGGTACTCCCCGCGCAGGAGCTCCACGCGCGGCTGGAGCTCGGCCGTGTCCTCCCACGGGCGCTCGGCGCGGAGGTGCGCCTCGACGGCGCCCGCGGCCGCGCGCGCGTCCTCGGACGGCGACAGCGCCGCGAGCCCGGGCCAGGTGTGGTTCAGCGCGTCCTCGGCCTGGCGGAGCACGTCGATGGCCCCGTCCGTGAGATCGGTCTCCATCCGGCGGAGCAGCGTGAGCCCGTCGCGCAGCACGTTCAGCGAGCGCTTCACGGCGAGCACCGTCGGCTCCACCCGCCGGTCGCGGCGGCACGCCTCGAGCGCGCCCTCGAGCCTGGTGAGGGTCGCCGGGTAGGCCGTGTCCTTCGGCAGGCGGCGGAAGCGCTCGCCGAGCTCCGTCAGCCGCTCGCGCACCCGGGCGAACCGCTCGGCCACGGCGTCGGCGATCGCGTCGTTGTCGCGCGCCACGTCCTTGCCGAGCAGGTCGCGGAACAGGGCGCAGATGGCGTTCCGGTCGCGCGGGGTGAGGGCCTCGACCGTGTTCTCGGTGAGCTTCGCCTTGCGGAGCCCCGCCTCCTTGAGCAGCTCCCGCGCGCCCTCGTCCCGCGGGCTCGTGATCTCGCCGATCCCCGCGATCTCGATGCGGACCTTCCGCCCGCGCAGCAGGCCGACGACGGCGGCGCGGACCACGTCCGGCGCCACGCCGTGCGGGGGGGCGCCGAAGTGCGCGAGCAGCGTGGAGCCGGTGATGCCGCCGTGCTCCCGGACGTAGGCCAGGATGTCCGTGGGGACGCGGCCCGTGCAGGTGACCTCGTAGCGCCCCGCGTCCAGGCTGAGGAGGCCGAGGCGCTCCTGGCCGAGCACCGGGGGCGGCGCCGTGAGCTCCGCGTTCTCGATGAGGTAGAGGATCTCCTTCTCGGAGACCGAGAGCATCATCGGGTGCGGGTAGAGCTCGCCCACGATCTGGCTGGCGAACGCGGCGAGCGCCGCGGGGAAGGTGGCGCCCACGTCGCGGGGCGACCGCTCCCGGCCGCGGAAGTAGAGCTGACCCGCCATGAACGCGCCCTTCACGGCCTCCGCGAGCTCCCGCTGGGCCGCCTCGAGGCGGGTGCGCTCGTCCATCAGCAGGCGGTGCCGCTCGTCCCCCGGCGAGCCCTGGCGGTGGCTGTTGAGCTCGATCATGCGCTCCGACCGCACGAGCTTCCTGGCCGCGTGCTGGACCGCGTCCACGCCCCCCACGACCCACACGATGCGGTCCCGGTACGCCTGGGTGTCGCTGCGGGGCACCCACTGCTCGGCGCCGGCCCCCTTCGTGAACTGGAAATCCACGGTGACCACCGTGTGCTTGCGCTCGTCCTTGATGTGGACGTCCTTGGCCCGCACGCTGTCCGAGAAGAGCGCGAGCCACGGGATCGAGGTCCCCTGGAGCGTCGGCTTGTCCACGCCGCCGAGGAGCTGCTCGAGCGCCTTGGCGATCTTCTCGGAGAGCTGCTCGGCCGAGGGCGCGTAGCCGTCGCGCTCGCGCTGCCACTCCTGCCCGGCCGAGCTCTCGATCTTGTAGCCGGTCTTCTCGGAGTAGCCGAGCAGGCCCTCGCCGACGAGGACGTCGAGCGCCTTCTGCACCTCCGGCAGCAGGTTGCCCTGCCCGAGGACCTCGTAGAGGCAGCGCGCGACGAGCTCCGCCGAGGTCTTCTGGTGGTCCTGCACCAGCTCGAGCAGCGCGACGGCCTTCACGACGCGCGCCATGAGCGGGCTCTCGCGCCTCGAGCAGAGATCCAGCGCGCGCGTGATCGTCATCTGCACGCCGTTGTCGAGCGCGCTGTGGAGCACGTCGTAGATGAGGTCGAGGGTGATGAGGCGGCCCACCTCGTAGCGCGCGAGATCCCGCTCGCGGAAGAGGTCGCCGAGGAGCTGGAGCAGGCCGCGGATCGCGTGGGCGTCGCCCTGGGTCCTCGCCGAGCGCGACCGGAGGCCGGTCGTGATGTCGAGGAGCAGGTCGATGTGCCCCGGGAGCATCGGGTAGATCTCCACGAAATCGGTCTCGGAGATCTCGTCGCCGCGGTACGCGTAGAGCGCGATCTCGGAGCGGTGGGCGTGGAAGAGCCCCTTCAGATCCGGCTCGAGGAGCCTCTTCTTCCGGAGCAGGCGCTTGTGGACGACGTCGCGGATGTTCGACGTGCCGAGGTGCACGCGCAAGGACGGCGGGAAGCGGTCCTTCAGCTTGAGGATGGGCGCGGCGACGCCCGTCCCCTCCTCGAGCTTCTGCTGCCCGGTCGCGAGCAGCCAGGCCTTGCCCTTCATCCGCTGCCCGAGCGCCGCCACGAACGACTGGAGCGCGAGCATGCGATCGTCGTCGTCGTGCACGTACTGGCTCACCTCGTCGACGACGAAGAACAGCGTCCGACCCGGGCAGCGCTGGTCCATCATGTGCTGGATCGCCTGCACCGCCTCGTCGGCGGACCGCTTGCCCTCGAAGCGAGAGCCGCTGCGGCTGTCCACCCACGCCATGGAATGCGTGAAGAGGTCCGGCTGGAGCGCGTGCAGCGCCGCGGAGAAGTAGTCCTCGACGAGCTGGCTGTCCTTGAGCTGGCCCCAGGGCTTGCGGTGCACCTCGAGCACCTTGTCCATGAAGCCGGCGTGCAGCCCCTCGAGCTCCAGCTTGAGCTCGTACTCGGCGACGAGGTTGCTGGTCGTGGAGTAGCCGAGCCGGTGCTGGAGCTGCCGCACCACCACGGCGTGGATGTGCTCGTCGTCGCGGGCCTTGCTGCCGACGTCGAACACGACCGCGACCGGCTGGATCCCGCTCACCATGCGCTGCCAGGCGGCGCGGAGATCGGGGGCGCCGGGGGAGTGATCCTGGGCGAGCAGCGCCTCGGCGAGCGGCCGGCCGCCGGGGAGCGTGCGGCCGTCCAGGGAGAGGCCGAGGAGCTTCGCGAAGCTCGATTTGCCGGAGCCGTAAAAGCCGGAGATCCAGCACGCGGGCAGCTCCGGCCCGCCGGGCTTCTGGAGCTCGCGGTGCATCGCGGTCAGGAGGCGAACGAACTGCTCGTGGATGCCCCCCTCCGTGGCGCGCGGATCCCTGGCCGGGTAGCCGCCGGTGATGATGTACTCCTCGACCTCGCGCTTCAGCTCGGCCGGCTCTTGCTCGTGGAAGTACACGACCGGCGGGATGGCGCGGGTGACGTCTCTCTCGAACAGATCTCCGATCAGCATCCGATCACCGATAGATCCTTGGACGGTAGTCGCGGTCGGCCGGGAGCACGCCCATGAAGGACAGGCCCGTCTCGCCGACGACCTTGCCGGGATAGAGCAGCACCACCGGCACGTTCCGCGTGTGCCCGGCGACGTGCTTGAGCAGCGCGGAGGTGCGGAAGAACGGATAGAGGGCCCCGGCGCGCCCGAGGAAGATCACGGTGCGCTCGGGGTTGTCCGAGCGCTCGCGGATGCGGTCGATCTCGCGGATCACGTCCTGCGCGAGCCCCTCGGGGCCCTCCAGGAGCGTCACGACGCGCTCCTTGAGCGCGCGCAGGCCTCGCCCTGGGTCGCTGGCCGTGGAGAGGCGCTTCTCCCGCTGGATCATCGCCTCCAGGAACGCGTCGCCCTGGGCGCGGAGCCGCGCGAGCAGCAGCGCGTTCAGCGGGATGGTGCCCGTGTTCCAGCCCGCGTCGCGCAGGGTCTCCGAGAGATCGTGGATGGCCCGGCGCAGCGTGAGCTCGTCCTCGGGGTCGTACGGCAGGATGGCGAAGTTGTAGTTGCGGACGGTGCTGATGTGCGGGCCGTCTTCGCGCAAGAGGTCTTTGCGCAGGGCGTCGAGGGCCTTGACGAGCCCGCTCTGTAGCCTGTAGCTGCTCACGCGCTCTCCCCGAGGTAGCGGAGCCCAAAGGCGGTGAGGCTCGGTTCGAGCCACGCGAGGTCGATGACGCCTCCGAGCTCGGCGAAGCGGACGCCGGGGATGCGCGACGCGAACGCGCGGAACGTGGATCTCGTGACGCCCAGGGAGCGGAGGTACGGGTTGTCGGTGAGCGAGCCGTCGATGCGGACGTCGCGCAGGAGGTACAGCACGTAACCGAGGAGGACGTCGGGCACCGGGATCGGCGGCAGCTTGCGGGGGTCCCGCCGCCCGCTGACGAGCCCGACGTCGAGCGCGGTCGCGAGGAGGTTCGAGGCGAACTTGACGCAGGTGCTCGCTCCCCACCGGCCTGCCTGGAGCGCGTCCACCCACCGGACGACCGTGTCGCGGTCGATGGTCGTGAGGCCTTGCTCGCGGCGGGTCGGGAGCAGCTCCCCGGTGAAGCGGCGGTAGATGGGATCCGCGAGCTGCGTGTGAACATGGCAGAGGAAGGGCCGCAGGTTCGACGGCACGGCCCCGAGCCGGCGGAGCAGCGCGAGCGCCTCGGGGTAGGCGTCGAACCGCTCGACCATGTCGGTCATGAGGGTGCGCACGCGCGCCTCGCTCTTGGCGCCGAACCAGCGGCGCTCGAACGCGACGCGCGCGCGGCCGGCGGCGGAGGGCGCGGCGCGCGCGGCGCCCCGGTCGGTCGAGCGACCGGCGACCGCGGGACCCCAGCGCGCGTCCACGGGGACGTCCTCGCCGGCGTGCTGCCAGTAGGCGTAGCTGTCGTCGACCGCCAGCATGCAGCGCAGGATGCGCGTGTGGACGGCGGTCGCCTCCGCCGGGCGCGCGCCGCTCGGCGTCGGATCCAGGCTGGCGCTCCCGGGAGGCGTCCCCGAGGGGGCCGGGGTCTCGACCGGCGCAGCGTTCAAGCGACCGCCTCGAGGAACGGCAGCGGGTAGCTGGTCGAGAGCGGCACGAGGGCCGCGGCGAGGAGCGCCGCGGCCTCGACCGGCGAGGCCGCGGTCACGTCCAGCCTCCGTCCTGCCGGCGTGATCTGCACCTTCGGCTTGCCCAGCGCCGCCAGCATCGACGCGAAGGCGGCGCTCGACCAGGGCCGGCCGACGAGGAACCTCGGGCCGAGCACCTCGGCGGGCGGGCGCCGCTGGTGCCGGTGCTGGGCGAGCCGATCGGCGAGCTGCTCGTCGACCGCGAAGCCGAGGTGGAACAGGCTGGAGACCGCGTCTCCCCGCGCGAGCTTCTCACGCGCCGCCTCGTCCACGCGCCGCGCGGCCTCGCGCACCAGCGCGAGGCTCGCCCAGGCCGCGGTCTTGGGGAGCAGTCGAGCGAAGAGATCGCCCCCGGCCTCGGGGTCGACGAGATCGGACCTCCACCATCCGAGCCGGGGCGGCTCACCGGCAGCCTCTCCCGCCCACGCCACCGTGAGCTGAAGCGCGAGGATCTCGTCGAGATGGGCAGGGCTGAGGCGGAGGGACATGGCTCTCGCAGGGGAGGGGCAACTCGGCCCTGGAGCCGAGCTCCGAGGACGTCCGCTGCCGCGTTGCCGGCAGGCTACCAGGGCGCAACCCCATGGAACAATGGGGACGGTCCCGCCCTGTCGTCGACCGGGCGATCGGTCGGGCACGACCCGAGCCAGAGGGCCTCTTGCTTGCCATGCTGTGGACGCGTGAACGCGTGGACGCGTGGACGCGTGGACGCGTCGTCGTGAGAGAGCGCGCTCCCTCCTCGATCTCGAGACGCTATCTTCTCATCATGAGCGCGGATTCCGGCCCCGAGACGTTTCCCTATGACGCGCTCGCGGAGGCTCGCTTTGAGAGTCGTGATCTTCGACGACGCGTGATCCACGTCCTCATCCCGGCGCCGTGCCCTCGTCTCGCCGGGACCACCCCCGCGTCCCCCCCGGCCCCGCGCCCCCCCGGCCCCGCGCCCCCCGGCCCCGCGCCCCCCGGCCCCGCGCCGTCACCGGTATGGCGTGCCGCTCGTCTCCCCATCGATGTACTGGACCCTCGGGCTCGGGTGCGCCGCGAGCTGGGCGAGGGCGTTGTTCGCGTCGCGAGCGTACCACTCGGTGAAGCCGCAGACCGCGCAGATCCACGCCTCGAAGAACCCCGCGTTGACGAGCGCGGTCGCCGCGCTCACGACGTCCGTGTTGCCGGTCAGGACGTACTGGGAGGTCACGTGCAGCGGGTTGGTGCCCCAGCCTTCCGGGCGGGGCTGCTCCACCTTGTGAACGACCCAGAGCTTCCGGGACTGGCACTTCGGGCACTGACGAGAGGTCTTCATGGCGCGATCTCCTTGGGGGCCGGACGAAGCGTAGCACCTGCGCTCGCGGCCCACGGTGCGGATCCGCTGGCGCGCGGACCTCGGGGCCACCGGATCGACGCGGACATGGGGCGCTTCGTAACGCCCGGTAAGACCCCGGACGCCCGTAACACCCCGGAGCGCTCCTGGCCCACGCGACGGCGCCACGCGACGGCGGCGGCGCCTCGCCGTCTGCCGTGCCCGCGCCGCGCGCGCCAGGGCAGGGGAGGTCGCCGTCCCCGACAGCCTCGTCGTCGCCCCGCGGCAACCCGCCGCCTGCCGTCCGGCTCGCCTGCGCGCCAGAAGCTCGTGACGTCCAACCCCTTCTGCGCTGACCCTCTCGCGCCACGTCTGCCCGACAGCGCGTTCGCGAGCGCGGCAGAGGTCGCCCGCGCGCCCGGCCAGCCGATCGGCCTCATCGATCCCGAGGCCCTCCTCGCCGGGGATGCCCGCTCCGCGGCCCGCCGTGTCCCGGAGAGGCGCGAAGCCGTGTCCCGGAGGGGAGGCGCGAAGCCGTGTCCCGGAGGCGCGAAGGAGCGCTCACCATCTACCCATCTACCCATCTACCCATCTACCGCGGCAGGAAGCGCTAACCTGACATGTACGTTCAGCGCGACGAGCGCACGAAACCAGCGGACGCAGGAAACCCAATGGCCCGATGAGGTGACCCATGGACGAACGAGATGACATGGATGAAATGGCCCCGGCGCCCCGGCCGATCACCTGGGACATCCACCGCGAAGGTCGAAGGTGGACCGCCGAGGAGTTCCACGCGCGCACCGAGCGGCTGATCGACCTGAAGCTGGAGGTCTCCAGGGGCAAGCTCTTCTGGGACGACGAGACGCGGCTGCTGCTCCTGGGCATGCTGCTGGAGAACGTCGGCCTGGACGCGGCGGTCCGGCTCGGGGACCTTTCGCGCTGGAAGGAGGCCATCGCCGCGGCCGAGCACGAGAGACAGGAAGGACGCTCGGGCGGGACTACCGGCTGACCTGGGCCCGGGACCAGCGGGGCGACATCGAGTTGCTCCCCATCGATGATGTCCTCGTCCTCCACGATCCACGACGGGGATCACGGCGCGACGAGCCGACTCTGCCCCTCCAGCGGATCGATCCCGCGCAGCACCGCGGCGCCGTGCGGCCCGGCCCGGCGGCAGGCTTCCTCGACCGGGAGGCCGCAGGCCAGATAGAAGGTGAGCGCGCCCGCGAAGCTGTCGCCCGCGCCGTAGTCGCCGGCGATCCGGTCGGGCGCGGGCGGCGCCTCGACCAGCGCCGTGCCCCCGTCGCGGACGACGCGGACCGGGCGCGGCCCGTCGGTGAGCACCAGCGCGCCGGGGCGGGGATCGTAGGCGTCGAGCGGCGCGTTCTCGCGCGGATCCGCGACGCTGCCGACGAGCACGTCGGGCGCGACCGCCGCGGCCCGGAGCGCCGCGCTCCTGCGGGCGGTGACCACGAGGCGGCGCGCGGCGCGCGCGAGGCGCAGGCTCTCGGGGTCGGCGCCGGTGAAATAGGCCGCATCGCAGCCCGCGAGGATCGACCACGGCAGCGGATCGGCCGCGGCCGGCTGGAGCGGGGCCTCCGTGACGACGATCGTGCGGTGCCCCTCCGCGTCGACGACGACCACCACGCGCGGATGAGCCACGGCGCGCCGCGCCGCGTGCACGTGGACGCGCCCCGGCGCGGCCCGGATGCGCTCCTCGACGGCGCGCCCCGCCTCGTCGTCGCCGACCGCGGTGAACAGGTGGATCTCGGCGTCGCTGCGGCAGACCTGCGCGAACGCGATGCCGCCGCCCCCGCCGGGGAGGAAGCGCGCCTCGCGCAGGTGCAGGATGTCGCCCGGCCTGGGGATGCCCTCGATGCGTCCGAGCGTCACGTGCTCGACGTGGCCCACGACGGCGATGCGCGGCGCTGTCATGCGGCGCTACATAGCACGCCCGCGCCCGCGCACCGCACGTCCGGCCTCAGCGCTTCAGCGCCCCAGCGCCTCCGCGCCCCTCAGCGCTTCGCCGCGCCCGCGCCCGCCATGAACGCCGCGAACTCCCCGGCGTACTCCGGATGCCAGCGCGACAGCGCAGGTCGATTCCGGATCAGGTCGTCGGCCGCCCACTGGATCCGGCGCTCGTCCATCGCGCGCGTGACCGCGTTGTCGGGGCAGAGGAGATAGAAGTCCCCCCGGCCCATGCCCTCGATCATCAGGTCCACCACCTGATCCGCGGTCCAGGCCTCCGCGGGCTTCTCCGGGCCCCGCGCGGTCATGCCGGTGAAGGTGTATCCCGGGATCAGGAGGTGGGCGGTGATCTTGCAGCCGGCAACATTGCGCAGCTCGTGGGCGAGCTGCTCGGTGAGCACCTTGACGCCCGCCTTGGAGACATTGTAGGCCGCGTCGCCCGGCGGGGTGGTGATGCCCTGCTTCGAGCCCGTGTTGACGATGGCGCAGGGGGTGCCCTGCGCCAGCATCGCCTCGGTGAACGCCTGCACGCCGTGGATCACGCCCCAGAGGTTCACCTCGACGACCTCCCGGAAGCGATCGTGACCCTGCCAGGGCTTGCCGCCGCCGCCGCCGATGCCGGCGTTGTTCATCAGCACGGCCACCTCCCCGAACGCCTCGTAGGCGGCCTGCTTCAGGCGCTCCACGTCGTCGAGCCGGGCGACGTCGGTCGGCACCGCGCGCACGTCGGCCGCGCCGCCGGCCGCGACGGCCGCCACGCCGGCGGCCGCCTCGCGCAGCGCCGGCCCGTCGAGGTCGGCCAGGCAGACCTTGAGGCCCATGCGCGCGAAGCGCCGGGCGGCGGCGAGGCCGATGCCGCTGGCAGCGCCGGTCACCACGGCCACGCGGCCAGGGGTCAATGCGGGATGGTCATTCATCGTGGATCTCCGTCCTTCGTCTGGATCTGGATCGCGCCGCGCGGGCGCGCCGGTCGCGGCGATTGTAGAGTTCGCCCGCATGCCCAGCCACGGTGACGACGCGCAGACGTGCGCCCTCTTCCATCTCCCCTTGATCTGCTGATAGGGAATAAGGTTCACGACGCACGCTGCCGCGGCCGCCGGCGCCCTGCGGGCGCCGCTCCTGGACATGGGGAACCACATGGATACTCTCGCCCGATCGCCGCTCGCGGTGGTCGAGTATGGCCTGGACCTCTCGATCACGGCATGGAACGAGAGCGCCGCGCGACAGCTCGGCTTCTCGGGTCAGGAAGCGATCGGCCGGTCCATCGCCGAGCTGCTCCCCACGCCCGAGGACGAGGGGCCGTGGCGGCGGCTGCTCGAGGAGGACAGCGGGGAGCAGCGCCTGCGCCACGCCCGGAAGGACGGGAGCCACGGGGTGTTCGCGTGGGCGCATCACCGCGTGCTCGGCGCCGGGGGCGAGGCGACCGGCGTGCTGTGCATCGGCCGGGACGTGACGGCCGAGGTCGAGGCGTCCCGGCGCCACAGGGAGCAGGAGCACATCCTCCGCGCCCTCGTCGACAACCTCGAGGTCGTCGTCTGGGCCTCCGACCGCCACGGCGTGTTCACCTACTATGACGGCAAGGGGCTCGCGTCGGTGGGCATGAAGCCAGGGCAGCTCGTCGGGGTGAACAATTTCGACCTCTACAAGGAGCACGAGACCGTGGCGTTGCGCACGGCCCTTCGGGGGGAGCCGTTCCACAACTTCATGGAAGTGGACGGAAGGCCCATCGAGAACTGGTTCGTCCCGGTCCGAGACGAGATGGGCGAGGTGGGCTCGGTGGTCGGCATCACCCTCGATCTCACCGAGTCGCGGCGCGCGGAGCAGGAGCTCCGGGACCGGCTCGCGCTCATCGAGCGGCAGCAGCAGGTCATTCGCCAGCTCTCGACGCCCATCCTCCAGGTCTGGAACGGCGTGCTGGCGCTCCCGATGATCGGCGTGGTCGACAGCGCGAGGACCGCGGAGGTGATGGACAGCCTGCTTCAAGCGATCGTGCGCACCGGGGCCCGCTTCGCGCTCCTGGATCTGACCGGGGTCGAGGCGGTCGACACGAAGACGGCGGGCTATCTCGTCGAGCTCGTCCGCGCGATCCGGCTCCTCGGCGCCGAGGGGATCATCACCGGGATCCGGCCGAGCGTCGCCCAGACGGTCGTCGCGCTCGGGCTCGATCTGGCCGAGGTCACGACGCTCTCCGACCTCCAGGCGGGCCTCAAGCACTGCATCGGGCGCACGCTGCGCGAGGAGCGGGCGCGCGTCGGGCAAGGCTGAGCGCGCCTGTCACGGCCGAGCGCGTCGGGCGCGGCCGAGCGCGTCGGGCGCGGCTGCGCGCGCGTGGCACGCGCCTCGCAAGGTCACGCCGCGAAAGGAGGTTCCCCATGGACCACGAGCGCTTCGTCGAGGAGGTGCAGCGCCGCGCCGGCTTCGCGGGTCGCGACGAGGCCGAGCGCGCGATCGCGGTGACCGCGCGGACGCTGGGCGAGCGGCTGCTGGAGGACGAGGCGGCCGCGGTCGCGGGCGGGCTGCCGGGTCCGGTCGCCGCCGCGGTGCGCGGCGCGACGTATCAGGGCGACTTCGATCGCGACGAGCTCTACGACCGCATCGCCCGCCGCGAGGGCGCGCCGCGCGGCTTCGGCATGGAGCACGCCCAGGCCGTGTGCCAGGTGATCGGCGAGGCGCTGCCCGAGGCCGAGCGCCAGCGGCTCCAGAAGCACCTGCCGGACTGGGCGGACCTGTTCGCCCCGCGCGAGGCCGGCGCGCCCCCGCCGCGGCCGGTGCACGCGGCGGCGCCGCCCGAGGTCGGCCACGGCGCGACGCTCGCGACGGGGCGGCCCGGGAGCCGGCGCCCCCTGAGCGAGGCGCGCCCCGAGCCGGCGCACGCGGAGTCGGTCGCCCGCTCGGACGATCCGCACGCGGACACCCGGCTGTCGAGCAGCCCGGGGCTGACGCAGGAGCGCCTCCAGGAGACGCTGGCGGAGGGGCGGCCCGGCCCCGAGCGCCCGGTCAGCGAGACGCAGCGCTGAGTCGAGCGCCCCGGGGGGCGCGCGCCATGGACAGGGAGGTCCATGAGGAGCATCGCCCAGATCGCGCGTGCGCACGCCCCCGTCCGCTCAACCATGCTGTCGAGGACGACAGAGAATTCAACACGAGGGCTCGATGCGCAGAGGCGCTCCACGCTCCCCGCGACCTCGCGCCCTTGCGTCGACTCCTCGGGCATCGCGCCTGGCTCACACCGCCGGGACCTGGGAGAGGGCGAGTCGTTCGGGCGTACACCCCCCATCACGGCCACCCCCTCTTGTGGCGCGCCTGCACCTCAGCCCCTCCGGTGAGCACCCAGATTGCCCCACCTCCCGCAGCGAAGGGCGAGACGGGACAGGTGCAACACCTGCGCGAACGAGGCGCATCGTTTGCGTCGCGGGCAGCCCGCGCCGCGCCGCGCGCGGTGTTTTTGCGTGGTACGCCCGTTGCTTTTGCGTCGCGCGTCGAGGCGCTGAGCCTCACCGCGGCGCCGAGCGGACGCGCGCAAACAGAGAGTGGGACGGTGATGAGAAGCGAATCGAGGCCGCCGGCGGAGCTGCGCGGGAATGCGCTCCAGCTCACGATGGCGACGGGCGCGTTCGCCGCGTGCTTCGCGGTGTTCGGCTCCGTCTCGGCGATGATGCCGATCCTGAAGCGCAGGCTCGATCTCGGGCCCGTCGAGGTCAGCCTCGCGCTGGCCATCCCCGTGCTGCTCGGGAGCCTGGGGCGCGTGCCGCTCGGGATGCTGGCCGATCGGTACGGCGGGCGCCGGGTCTTCCTGGCCGTGCTGGCCGCGTCGGCCGTCGCCGTGGGGCTGATGGGCGCGGTCTCGAGCTACGGCCAGCTCCTCGCGTGCGGGTTCGCGCTCGGCATCGCGCTGGCGAGCTTCTCGGTGGGCGTCGGCTTCGTGAGCCGCTGGTACCCGGCCTCGCGCCAGGGCGCCGCGCTCGGCGTGTACGGCGCGGGCAACGTGGGGCAGTCGCTCGCGGCCTTCGGCGCGCCGCTCGTCGCGGGCGCGCTGGGCTTCCGCTGGGGCTTCTGGGCCTTCGGCCTGATCGCGCTCGGCTGGCTCGTGGCGTTCGCCGCGCTCGCCCGCGACGCGGGGCCGCCGCAGCCCGCGCGGCCGCTGCGCGACGTGCTCCGCCCGCTCGCGGACCGGCGGAGCTGGGCGCTGAGCCTGTACTACTTCCTGACGTTCGGCGGCTTCGTCGCCATGGCGGTGTACCTGCCGACGTTCCTGACCGACCTGTTCCACCTCACCCCGCAGGACGCGGGGCTGCGCACCGCGGGCTTCGTGGTGCTCGCGACCGCGGCGCGCCCGCTCGGCGGGGTGCTCGCCGACCGCGTGGGCGGCCGGCGGATCCTGCTCGCGGTGTTCCCCGCGATCGCGGCGATGGCGGCGCTGATGGCCGTGCCGGCGATCGGCGCGTTCACCGTCGGCGCGCTCGGCATGGCGGCCGCGATCGGGCTCGGGAACGGCGCGGTCTTCAAGCTCGTCCCGGAGTACTTCCCGGCGTCGATCGGCAGCGTGACCGGCCTCGTCGGCGCCGCCGGCGGGCTCGGCGGGTTCTTCCCCCCGCTGGCGCTCGGCGTGGTGCACCAGGCGACGGGCGCGTACGCGCCCGGGTTCGCGCTGCTCGGCGCCTTCGCGCTCGTGTGCCTCGCGCTGCTCTGGGCGAGCGGCCGGCCGGCGCGCGCCACGGCGCACGGGGCGACGCGCGCGCGCGATCTCGCATGACCACCGTGACCGCCTCGCAGGACCACCGTGACCGCCGCGCGCATGAGGGTTTCATTGCCCGCGTCGGTCACCCCGGAGTAAAGCTTGGGAGCCCATGAATCGGCGACATGAACGCACGCGCGCGATCGCGTGGGGCCTCGCGCTCACCGCGCTCTTGGCCGTCCTCATCGTGGTCGGCTCGCGCGACCTGGCGCACTTCGACGCCGCGCTCGTCGGCTACACGTTCGCGACGCTGTTCGCGACGTTCGGGATCACCTACCGCTACACGATGTGGCTGCAGCGGCCGCCGACGCGGATGTACTGGCGCCGCGGCTGGCAGGCGTTCTTCGCGCCCCGGTCCCTGCTCGCCAACCTCGCGACGCTGGCCAGGCGCGGCGCCGTCGAGGTCGCGGCCAACCGCTTCATCTTCCGGCGCGGCTTTCTGCGCGGCGCGGCGCACTGGGCCATCATGTGGGGCTGCCTCGTCGCCTCGGCGATCACGTTCCCGCTCGTCTGGGGCTGGATCCACTTCGAGACGGTGCCCGGCGCGCTCGACACGTACCGCACCTTCGTGTTCGGCTTCGCCGCGGGCGACTTCCACGCGGGCTCGCTCCTCGCCTTCATCATCTTCCACGGCCTCGTCTGGGCCTCGGTGCTCGTGATCGTCGGCGTGATGCTCGCGTTCCGGCGCCGCATGATCGACCGCGGCGCGGCGGCCGTGCAGCAGTTCGGCGAGGACGTGCTCCCGCTGATCCTGCTGTGCGCGGTCAGCGTGACGGGCCTGATGCTCACCGTGAGCTACACGTGGATGAAGGGCTACGCCTACTCGTTCCTGGCGATCCTCCACGCCGTCACGGTCATCTTCACGCTGCTCTGGCTGCCGTTCGGCAAGTTCTTCCACATCTTCCAGCGCCCCGCGCAGCTCGGCGTCGCCTTCTACAAGGACGCGGGCGCGCGCGGCGAGCAGGCGCGGTGCCGGCGCTGCGACGCGCCGTTCGCGCCGCTCGCCATGGTGCGCGACCTCGAGGCCGTCGAGCGCGACCTCGGCTTCAAGTACGAGCTGCACAACGGCCGCGCCGAGCACTACCAGCAGATCTGCCCGAGGTGCCGCCGCGCGATGTTCGGCCTCGCGCAGGGCGCGCTCTGGGCCGCGCCCGCGCGGCCCGCGCCCGACGACACCTCCCGCACGTAAGGACCGACGCCATGGCCACCATCCCGGTCGACGACCTCGAGATCACCCGCCAGTTCGGCCCGCACCTGTCGGCGTCGACGCGCGCCGGCACCTCCACCGAGCCCGACAGGCTGGTCAAGACGCACTGCTGCTTCTGCGGGCAGCAGTGCGGGATCCAGCTCAAGGTCCGCGGCAACGAGGTCATCGGCTTCGAGCCGTGGGAGGAGTTCCCGTTCAACCGCGGGATGCTCTGCCCCAAGGGGGTCAAGCGCTACCTGCAGGGGTCGCACCCCGATCGCCTGCTGACCGCCGTGCGCCGCGACCCGTCGCAGCCGGCCGGGTTCCGGCCGATGCCGTACGACGAGGCGATCGCCTTCGCGGCGGGCGAGATCCGGCGCCTCCAGGGGGCGCACGGCGACGCCGCGATCGGCGTCCTGGGGGGCGCGAGCCTCACGACCGAGAAGACGTACCTGCTCGGCAAGTTCGCGCGCGTGTGCCTGAAGACCCCGTACATCGACTACAACGGCCGGCTCTGCATGGTGAGCGCGGGCGCCGCCAACAAGAAGGCGTTCGGCGTCGACCGCACGACCAACCCGTGGTCGGACATGGTCGGGACCGAGGTGATCTGGATCGCCGGCTCCAACGTCGCCGAGTGCTCCCCCATCACGACGAACTACGTCTGGCAGGCGCGCGAGCAGGGCGCGAAGATCATCGTCCAGGATCCGCGCATCACCCCCATCGCGCGCACCTGCGATCTGTTCCTCCCGGTGCGCCCGGGGCGCGACGCCGCGCTCTTCGCGGGCGTGCTCCACCTGATGATCGAGAACGGGTGGATCGACCGGGAGTTCATCGCGGCGCACACCGTCGGCTTCGAGCAGGTCGCCGAGCACTGCCGCGCCTTCACGCCGGCGCGCACGGCGGAGGTGACGGGCGTGCCGGAGCGGTCGATCCGCAAGGCCGCCGAGCTGTGGGGCACGGCGAGGTCGAGCTTCCTCCTGCACGCGCGCGGCATCGAGCACCACTCGAACGGCGTGCAGAACGCGCTCGGCACGATCAACCTCGTGCTGGCGTCCGGGCGCATCGGGCGGCCCAAGAGCGGCTACGGGACGATCGTCGGGCAGGCGAACGGGCAGGGCGGGCGCGAGCACGGCCAGAAGTGCGACCAGCTCCCCGGCTGGCGCGACATCTCGAACCCCGAGCACCGGCGGCACATCGCGTCGGTGTGGGGCGTCGACGAGAAGGACATCCCGGGCCCGGGCGTCGACGCGTACGAGATGTTCCGCAAGATCGACGCGGGCGAGATCAAGGGCCTGATCTCGATCTGCTTCAACCCGAAGATCTCGCTGCCCGACAACGAGTTCATCGCCCGCGCGCTCGACAAGCTCGAGTTCTACGTCGCGATCGACTTCTTCCTGAACGACACGGCCCGGCACGCCGATCTCGTGCTGCCGGGCAGCCTGCAAGAGGAGGACGAGGGGACGGTCACGCAGGTCGAGGGCCGGGTCATCAAGATCAACAAGGCGGTGGACTGCCCCGGCGAGGCGCGCCGCGACTGGGTGATCCTCCAGGACCTCGCGCGCGCGCTCGGCCGGCCGCACGGCTTCACGTTCTCGAGCCCGCGCGAGGTGTTCGACGAGCTGCGCGCAGCGAGCAAGGGCGGCGTCGCCGACTACTCGGGCATCACGTACGAGAAGATCGAGCGGCAGATGGGCGTGTTCTGGCCGTGCTACGCCGAGGATCCGGAGACCGGCCGGCCGACGCCCGATCACCCCGGCACGCCGCGGCTCTTCGAGCCTGGCAGCTACAACCCCGTCGCGCGCGGCGCCGGCCCGTTCTACTTCCCCGACGGCAAGGCGCGCTTCAACGTCGCGGAGTACCGCACGCCGGCCGACGACGTCTCCGAGGAGTTCCCGCTCTTCCTGACGACGGGGCGCGTGGTGAGCCAGTTCCTCTCGGGCAGCCAGACCCGCCGCATCGGCCCGCTGGTCCGGCAGTACCCCGAGCCGCGGATCGAGATCCACCCGCGCCTCGCGGACAAGCTCGGGATCGCCGACGGCGACTGGGCCACGTGCGAGACGCGCCGCGGCGCGATCACGCTGAGGGCGATGGTCGTCACCACCATCCGGCCCGACACGATCTTCATCCCGTACCACTGGGCGGGGGAGAAGAGCGCCAACCGGCTCACGGTCGCCGCCCAGGACCCGATCAGCAAGATTCCCCAGTACAAGGTCTGCGCGTGCCGCGTGCGCAAGGCCGACGGGGCGCCGGGCTACGCGGCGCGCCTCGAACCGCAGCAGTAGCCGCCGAGAGGATCCAGCGATGTCCGTGCCCGCGCACCTCGAGTTCTTCGTCGACGCCACCCGCTGCATCGGCTGCCAGGCGTGCGTCCAGGCGTGCAGCGAGTGCGACACGCACCGCGGCGAGTCGATGATCCACCTGGAGTACGTCCACCGCCCCGAGAGCGTGCAGACGGTGCCTGTGGTCTGCATGCACTGCGAGCAGCCGACGTGCGCCGAGGTCTGCCCCGCCGACGCGATCAAGCGGACGGGCGACGGCGTCGTGCAGAGCGCGCGCAAGCCGCGGTGCATCGCCTGCGGCAACTGCGTGATGGCGTGCCCGTTCGGGGTGCCCGAGCTCTACGCCGACCGGCAGCTCATGATGAAGTGCGACATGTGCTACGACCGCACGTCGGTCGGGAAGAAGCCGATGTGCGCCACGGTCTGCCCGAGCCAGGCGCTGTTCTTCGGCACGCGCGAGCAGGTGCGCGCCCTGCGCCCGCAGTCGATGCCGACGAACCGGTTCCGCTTCGGGGACCAGACGATCACCACGCGGGTCAACGTGATGGCGCCGCGGGCCGACGCGCCGCCGGCGCACATCGACGTGACGGCGGCGATGGACGAGCGCGCCCGTCCCCGCATGGTGAAGATGCGCGTGCTCCAGGACGATGGCGTCGCCCGGGTGCCGGCCGACGTCGACCCGTTTGCCGAGGTGGAGGTCTAGCCGTGGCCCACGACCCGCAGCGACGCTTTGAAGACGATCTCGCGCTCGATCCGCGGCTCGACACGCCGGGGCGCGAGGGCCTGACGGGGACCGCGCCCGCGAGCGCGTACGCGCCGGCGGCCGAGCCGGACGACGTGACGGTCCCGCCGGACGGGGCGCCGCTCGAGCAGCAGCCGCAGTGGCGCAAGGATTTCCCGATCGACTGGCCGGCCGACCAGCTCGTGGCGCGCCGGGATTTCGCCAAGTTCCTGGTCCTGACGAGCGGCGCGTTCACCGCGGGCCAGGGGTGGATCGCCGCGCAGGATCTCGCGCGGCGCGGGCGCGCTGCCCACCCGCGCGCGCGCATCGCGGCGCTGTCCGAGGTCGAGGCCGGTTCGGCGCGGATGTTCAACTACCCCGGCGAGCACGACCCCTGCTTGCTGATCCGCACCCCCGAGGGCGAGCTTTTGGCCTACAGCCAGGCGTGCACGCACCTCGCGTGCGCCGTCGTCCCGCGGATCGAGGAGGGGGTGCTCCACTGCCCTTGCCACGCGGGCTACTTCGACCTGCGCACGGGGCGGAACATCGCCGGCCCGCCGCCGCGGCCGCTGCCGAAGATCGAGCTCGAGGTCGTGGACGGCGAGGTCTACGCCGTCGGCGTCGAGAAGAGGACGGTGTAGCCATGAGCGTCGAGCGCCGGTGGACGCGTCAGCAGCGCGGCCCGATCGTGTACGGGATCCTGTGTTTCGTGATCATCCTCGTGGTGCTGCAGCTCTGGCTGCTCACCGCGACGATGAACGCGTGGCTCGGCGGTGACGACTCGGTCGTGTGGCCGGGGCTCGCGGCGAGCGCGGGGTGCCTGCTGCTCAACCTCGGCCTGCTGCGGTACCTGTAGCGCTGCTGCGGGCGACGGGAGGCGGCGCGGCTTCGTCCAGGCCGGCGCCGGAGTCGACGTTTCCGGACGCGACGGATGCGGTCATGTGTTCTCGGGAGACTCGGTTTGAGAAATGAGGGCATGACTGGACATCTCGCGTTGCCCTGATAACGTAGCGCGGTCGCGTGTGCTGCGGTGTGTTCCTCGCCCGCAGCCCCGAGGGGGGAGCGCGTTTTGGCGTCATGGAAGCGCTGATTCGTCCGGGATCCGTGCTGCTCGGCAAGTACCGCGTGGAGAGCGTCCTCGGGAAGGGGGGAATGGGGTACGTCGTGGCGGCGCGCCACCTCGACCTGGACGAGCGGCGCGCGATCAAGCTCCTTTTGCCCGAGGCGATCAGGGACCCGCGTGCGGAGGAGCGATTCCTCGGGGAGGCGGACAACGCATCTCGCCTCGGGGGCGAGCACGTGGCGCGTGTCCATGAGCTCGGGCGCTTGCCGACGGGTGAGCTGCTGATCGTGATCGAGCTCCTGTCGGGCGCGGATCCACGGCAGATCGTGCAGGCGGGTGGTCCGCTGCCTGTCGAGGACGCCGCGACCTCTGCGCTCCAGGCGTCGACGGCGCTCGCCGAGGCGCACGCGCTCGGCATCATCCACCGGGACATGCCCGGCGACCCGGCGAGCCCGCCGCCTGCCACCACGCCGGCAGGCCCGCCGGAGGTCGCGCCGGAGGGCCCGCCGGAGGAGGTCGTCTCGACCGGCTCCGCCTGGGACCAGACCGGCGCGCCCGGCCGGTCGATGGCCGGTCACCGGGCGCGTGCGCTCGCGAGCGCGGCGCTCGGCGTGAGCGCGATCTCGGCGTACCTGTCGTGGTTCACGCTGTATTCCGAGGCGGACCGCGGCCACGTGCGAGCCGCCGTCTCGTACGCGGTGAGCGCTCCGGCCGCGTCATCGCCGCACGATCCGGAGGACCCACCCCCCGAGGCCGTCGAGGCGCGGCCGTCATCCGCCCCGCCGCCGGCGGGGGTCGGAAAGGCATCGTCTGCGACGTCATCCACCCAGGAGAGGCACCCTCCGGGCACCCCTGCGAGCCCTCCAGCGTCGAAGTCAGCGAGCTCGCCGCGGGGCGCCGGCGCACGCACCGATCTCGTGACCGGGATATCGAAAGCCGCGCGAGCGGCGAGCGTTCCGCCCGAGCGGACGCGCGAGCCGCTGCGCTGATCCAGCTTCAAGGAGCAGCCCATGACCAGACCTGCGTGCCGCGCGCGATGGCCGCGCGCGTTCGTTCTTCCTCTGTGCGGGGGCGCGGTGATGAGAGCGATGGGAAGGGGGATGGTGGGTGCGATCGCGGCGCTCGTCGCGGCGGCGAGCTGCGGCCAGGAGGCCGGGCTCCGGGAGGGCCTCCCGTTCGACGCGGGGTGCCTCACGGTCGCGGATTGCAGGGCCGCCGAGCCGGCGTGCCGCACCGCCGTGGCGTGCCAGGAGGGCGCCTGCGTCTTCGAGGACGCCGCCGAGGGCAAGCCGCTGCCCGAGCAGATCGCCGGCGACTGCGCGCAGCGCGTGTGCGACGGCGCAGGCTCCGCCAGGCAGGCGCCGCTGCCCACGGATGTGCCGGACGACGGGAATGCCTGCACGATCGACGCGTGCGACGGGGCGACGCCCGTGCACACGCCGGGCGACTCGGTGCCTTGCTACTCGGGTCCAGAGGGGACCGACGGGATCGGGGCCTGTCGCGCGGGGCTCCAGCGGTGTGACGAGCGGGGCAACCCCGTGGGGGGCTGCGAGGGCGAGGTGACGCCGCAGCCGGAGGTGTGCGGCGGCGGCGGCGACGATGAGGATTGCGACGGCGAAACGAACGAGGACGGCGACGACTGCGCGTGCGGAGATGGCTGGGTGTCCGCGGGAGAGGAGTGCGACGACGGCGGCGTCGTCGACGGCGACGGGTGCGCGGCGAGCTGCGAGCGGGAGAGGGTCGTCACGCTCGCGGCGGGCTACTTCCATACCTGCGTGGCGCTGAATACCGGGCGGATCAAGTGCTGGGGATACAACGGCGGCGGCCAGCTCGGCCTCGGCGATACCGTGTCTCGTGGCGGCTTGCCGGGTCAGATGGGCAGCGAGCTGCCGGTGACGGATCTCGGCGCCGACGCGAAGGTCGAATCGCTCGCCCTGGGCAGCGCGCATACGTGCGCGCGGCTGACCACCGGAGCGGTCAAGTGCTGGGGGACCAGCGCTGCCGGCGCGCTCGGGCTTGGCCCGGTCGCCTCGCTCGGCGCCGCGGCGAACCAGATGGGCGATCTCCTGGAGGCGGTGAATTTGGGCGGCGTGGCGGCTTCGGTGGCCGCGGGGGCTGCTCACACGTGTGCCATCGCGAGCGACGCGACCCGGTGCTGGGGCTATAACGAGCACGGGCAGCTCGGGCTCGGCGACAAGGAAGACCGGCTGCTCGCGCAGGGCCCCGACGTGAGCCTCGGCGGCGGCAACGTGGCGCTCTCTCTCGCCCTGGGCGAGACGCACACCTGCGCGCGGTTGAACGGTGGAGCCGTCAAGTGCTGGGGCGCCAACAGCGCCGGCCAGCTCGGGCTCGGCGATATGGATTTCCGTGGGGATGATCCGGACGAGATGGGGGACGCGCTTCCTGCCGTCGATCTGGGGGGAGAGCCGGCCCAGGCGCTCTCGGCGGGGCGCTTCCATACGTGTGCGTTGCTGACCGGCGGCCGCGTCAAGTGCTGGGGGCACAACGCCTATGGTCAGCTCGGTGCAGGCGATCGATTCCATCGTGGCACGGACACGAGCCACATGGGCGAGCACCTCGACGAGGTGGACGTGGGCGCGCCCGTCACGCAGCTCGCCCTGGGCGAGTATCACACCTGCGCGCTGCTGGCCGACGGCCGCGTCAAGTGCTGGGGTCGCAACGATCTCGGCCAGCTCGGCCTGGGCGACATGCTGGACCGCGGCGGCGCCCCGGGCGAGATGGGCGACGCGCTGCCCCCGGTCGACCTCGGCGAGGGGGCCACGGCGCAGGCCATCACCGCGGGCGCGCAGCACACCTGCGCGCTGCTGACCGACGGCCGCGTCAAGTGCTGGGGCCGCAACGATTTCGGCCAGCTCGGCCTGGGCGACGCGCTGCCCCGCGGCCACGAGCCCGGCACGATGGGGGACGCCCTCCCGGCGATCGAGCTCTTCGAGAGCCCCTGATCCGTCAGCGGGTCACGGGCGGCGCGCCAGGGCACCCGGCGCCGCGAGCCTCTGGTGAGGAGCGCGATGACGCTATCTCCCGGGTCCCGGCGCCCGCGCCCTCGCCCTCGCTGCCGCTCGCGCTCTCGCCCTCGCTGCCGCTCTCGCTCTCGTCGCCGCTCGCCTCGATTGACGTCGAGCCGCCTCGCCGGCAGCGTGTCGGCCTCGCGAGGAGCTCACGTCATGACGATGGATATCGCCGCGCTGCGCCGCGACACCCCGGGCTGCGCCAGCGTCCTGCACTTCAACAACGCGGGGTCGTCGTTGCCCCCGGCCGTCGTGCTCGACACGGTGGTCGAGCACCTGCGCCGCGAGGCGGCCATCGGCGGCTACGAGGCCGAGGCGGAGGCGGGCGCGCGGATCGAGGCGGTCTACGGCTCGGTGGCGCGGCTCATCGGCGCGACACCGGACGAGATCGCGCTCGTCGAGAACGCCACGCGCGCCTGGGACATGGCGTTCTACTCGCTCCGCTTCGGCCCGGGCGATCGCATCCTCACGGCGCGGGCCGAGTACGCCTCGAACTACATCGCGTTCCTGCAGGTCGCGCGGCGCACCGGCGCGGAGATCGTCCCGGTCCCGAGCGACGAGCGCGGCGCCGTCTCGCTGACCGCGCTCGATCGCCTGCTCGACGAGCGGGTGAAGCTGATCGCGATCACGCACGTCCCCACGAACGGCGGGCTGGTCAACCCGGCGGAGGCGATCGGCCGTCGCGCCAGGTCGGCGGGCGTGCCCTTCCTGCTCGATGCGTGCCAGTCGGTGGGGCAGATGCCGATCGACGTCGACGCGATCGGCTGCGACTTCCTGTCGGCGACGGGGCGCAAGTACCTGCGCGGCCCGCGCGGCACCGGCTTCCTCTATGTCCGGCGCGCGATGCTCGACCGGCTGGAGCCGCCGTTTCTCGACCTGCACGCGGCCCGCTGGACCGCGCCGGACCGGTACGCGCTGCGGCCCGACGCGCGGCGGTTCGAGTGCTGGGAGAGCTATGTCGCCGGCCGGCTCGGGCTCGGCGCGGCCGCCGACTACGCGCTCCGGCTGGGTCTGCCCGCGATCCGCGACCGGATCTGCGCGCTGGCCGAGCGCCTGCGCGCGCGGCTGGCCGAGCTCCCGGGGGTCGCGGTGCGCGACCTCGGTGAGCAGCGCTGCGGCATCGTGACCTTCACGAAGGCCGGCGAGGACGCCACGGCCGTCAAGACGCGGCTCGGCGCCCAGGCGATCCATGTCAGCGTGTCGACCGCCGCGGGGGCGCTGCTCGACTTCGAGGTCCGCGGGATCCCCGATCTGGTGCGCGCCTCCGTGCATTACTACAACGACGAGGCCGAGATTGACCGCTTCGTCGCCGCGCTCGCCGCGGCCTGATGCAGGCACGTCGGCGCGGCGTCTCCGCGGGCCACACGTCCGTTTCTTGCTGGGCGGCCTCGGCGCATGAGGGCCGGGATAGCCTCGCGCCATGCGAGCGCTCATGAATCGGTCGGGCAAGGCGTTGCTGGTGGGTGCGATGGGCTTCCTCGCCGGGTGCGGATCGGAGGAGGCGGCGCGGTCGACCCGCCGTGCGGGTGCGCGTCCACGTGTCACGGCAAGCGGTACGAGACGCAGTGCGAGACGCCCGCCGGCGGCGGGACGAGGTGCGCGTGCCTCGTCGACGGCGTCGAGGTCGGGACGTGTGAAGGCGAGCGCGCCGGCGAGTGCGGGGTGAAGGAGAGCTGCTGTCAGGCGGCGTAGTTCGACGTTCCCCGATCCCGCTCCCGGCCCTGCGCGGCGCCGGGACAGCCGGCCTGTCGGCGCGTCGAGCAGCGCAGGATCGAGGATCTGGCGGCCGTACTCCACATGTACCGGGCGGCGCAGGTCGGGCGCATACCCGCCGCGGCGGGGGCGAAGCCTGCGCCCCGCGCGCGTTCGCACGAGCGCGCCGCGTCTTCGCCCGACGAGCGGCGTGCCCTCGTACGTTGCGCCGCGGGGGGCCGCATCGCCGGGATGCCAGGCCATCGCGCCGCCGGCGTCCCTGAGGTAGCGTACGACCGGTGTGCCTACGCCGGGGCCATGGGGGGCAGACGCCCGGACGAAGGAGCGGGAAGCCGGAGGAGGAGAGGGGAAGCATGATCAGCGTCGCGATGAAGGTCCACACGGAGTGCGGCACCTGCCGGCTGCCGATGCCGGTGAACACGCTGGCCCGCGAGGTGAGCTGCACGAGCTGCGGCAGGCCCGCGACCGTTGCCGTCGATCTCTGGCAGGCGCTGCTCCGCCACCCGACCTACGACGGGCCGAAGATGTTGCCGAATGAGGGGCGGTCCACGTCCACGGGCAAGCTCTCGGTCACCTACACGCGGCGCGCGGCCACCTGCCACGGCTGTGAGAAAGAGATCCCCGTCGAGAGCATCCGGGAGGTCCGCGATCAAGCGACGCTCACGTGCGACCGATGCGCCAAGCGAACCTGGGTGCGAAAGGTGCCCGTGGAGCTCGCCGAGGCGCTCCCGAACATCACACACCTGGTCGGCGAGGACCCCGACCCGGCCGTTACGGCGTCTGCAGGCGCGGCGGAGGCGGCGACCTTCCCGTGCCCGCAGTGCGGATCGCCGGTGCCGTTCGACGGCGTGAACCGAGCGTGCACCTGCCGGTTCTGCAGCGCGAGCGTGCACGTGCCCGACGAGTTCGTGTACCGGGGGCGGAGGAAGGTGGCGGCGAGCTGGTTCCTCTGCTTCGACCCGTCGATCGCCGGTCGTGCTCCCGCCGCGCAGGCCGTGGCGGCGGGCCTCTTTGACTGGGAAGACGAGCCGCCGGAGGTGGCCGTCGACGCGGATGGCAACCTGTACTGCGCAACCAAGCAGGGGCGCTGGTTCTCGGGCAAGAACTTCGAGCCGAAGTTTCGGTTCGATCACGTGCTCTGGTCCGTCGATCCCTTGTTGCGCGTCCGCTGGATCCAGCGCGGTCGCCCGCGGGCCAAGCGCCTCGTGCTCTCTCCCAAGGGCGCGCTCCTCGTGACAGTCCAGAACAAGTCACCGCAACCCTGGCTGTCTTCCGAGACCGGCATGCCCGAGGATGGTATAGAGTGCGCGCCGCCGGGAATTGTCGAGCAACTTGGTGGTGGCGACGACTTGACCTGTTGCGTCGATGGTTCGCTGCTGATCCTGGAAGGGAATAAGTTGCGGCGGATTGCTTCGAACGGCGTGGAGATACCCGTCTGGCCTCCCAGCGCTTCAGGGGGGCACGCGGACAATGGTCTGAGAGGACCGTGTGAGCTTGCCGACCATCCTGTGCAAATGCGCGGCGGGGGTGCGCGCGTCCATTGTGGTCCGGACGGGTCGGTCTACTTGATAAGCTGGGATGAGATAGCCCGATTCGACGCCAGCGGACGAAAAATGTACGGCGTGGCGATCTCGTCGGACTCGCCGGTGCCAATATATTGCAACCTGGGTGCTGATGTTCACGGTAATGTCTATCTTCTCCGCCACGAGCAACTGGTGCGCATCAGCGCGAGAGGTGAGCAGAGCGTCGTCCTGGAATCGAAGCGCGACGGGTTGCCCCGATACAACATGACCCTTGCCGTATGCCCCGATGGCGCGTTCTGGCTCTTCGGCAAGGACGGGCTCGCATGGAAGTTCGGCCCGGGGGGCACGCTGCTCTTCGACAGTGGTAAGGAGCCCAGGCCCAGGAAGTCGAGCCGAGAGGATCTCGGTTTCCCGTCCGATTCAGAATTCATGGCCTCCTTCAAGAAGGCCTGCGCTCAGCAGGCGGAGCAGCGGCGGCGGGAGGAGGAGGAGAGAATAAAAATAGACCGGCGATACCTGGCCATCTTTGTGCCCTGCATCGTGATCTTGTTGGTGGCCCCGTTCGTGCTTGTCGTCTGGCTAATGATTCGCTGAGCGCTAGCCGAGGTCAATGCGATTTCCGTTCACGGTTACCTTCGACGACGAGCATTGAACGCTGTTGTTTCCCTTCGCCAGCCTGGCAACGCCAGCAGTGACGGTGCACTTGCAGGCTCCCTTCCGGATCTCGGTCATGCTACTGGTGACCTCGACGCCATCGGAGCCGTTGCCCACCGTGACTTTGTTGGACGCTGCGACCATCCCCCAGTTGCCGCCCTTGACTTCCACGGATCCCCCGCCTTTGATCTCTGCGTCGGTGCTTGCGTGGATGCGAATCTTGGACGCCATTTCGTCGAGGTCTGTAGAGGATTTTATCGTCGTGGTTCCGGTGGACTGGATGTCGATCTTGCCGTTGGATTCGAGCTGAATGTTGTTTGCGCTCGCGTTGAGGGCGGAAGATGATTTGAGTCGCATGGTTCCGCCGCTTTGGATTTGGGTCGATTCCTTTGAGACCGATGCGTAATATTTAGAGTGGAGGCTGAGCCTCGAGCCGGCATTGATGAGCGTGACGGCGCCCGATCCGATCGAGACAGTGCGCGGCGACTTCAGCAGCGCCGCTGCGCCCCCGGAGACGATCGCCTGTCCGCCGGAGGACAGCGCGGCGCAGGTGGTTCCGCCGACGAACGCGTCGGCCATGCCGATCAGCACCGCGGAGTTGACCGCGCCGCCCAGGAAATGGGGGGATCCCATGCCGGGGATCACGCCCGCGACGCGGCCCACGCCGGCGAATGCGGTGCCGGCAGCGGCCATGCTCTTCGCGGTGATCACGGATGCGACGTCCGCGGTCTTCCCGGCTCTCTGTGCCAGGTTGTTGATGAGGTCTTTGCTTGATTTGTAGCCATCGACGAGTCCTTTTGCGAGCCCGCTGACGCCCGAGGCCACGTCCACCCCCATGGCGACTTTTCGTAGTGCCTGGCCCTCTTCGTCGATCTTCTTTGCCAGATCGTCTGCGCGTTGCTTCGCGTCGTTGAAGTTCTTGGTGGCTTCGGTCGCCTGCGCGTATGCGGGTCTCTCCGATTCCCATTCCTCTTTCGTCATCGCCCTGGGTACACCGTAACGGTCGAACCTCATGGGCGGATCGAGCTCCGGATAGGGATCCTTCTTCTGGGCCTCTGCGAGCACTCTCTTCATGTGCTCCTCTTTGATGACGACCTCCTCCTTCGCCTTCGCCTGCTGGTAGGCGTCCCATTTCTTTGGGATATCGAGCGCGCTCTTTGCGACTTTCGGGAGTGCGTCGAGGGCTTTCAGGGTTTTCTGGCTGAACAGCGCGTCTTTGAGCGTCGATCCGCCGGTTGCGAATTGCGTGATGCTGGATGAGGCCAGGACGGATGCGATGTCGGTGATCGCGGTGCTCGCCGAGGTCAGCGTGTTGACGCCGGCCGTGGCGACCGCCGTGAACGCCTCCGTCGTGGTGAGCGCGGCCCCTGCCTCGGGCGTGTTCGGCGAGCCGAGCTGGAACGATGCTCCCCCGAACGGCGTCGACAGCTTGATGCGCTCCTCGCCCTCGGTGTCATCGAGGTTGATCTCGTTGTTCCCGCCGGTTCGGATCACGTTGCGCCGGGAGTTCTTGGCGTCGACCGTGCTCGGCGTGTGCGGGTTCGGGACCGCCCCGGTGATGATCGGCCGGTCCGGATCGCCATCGATGCACGTGAGGATGACCTCCACGCCGCTCCGGAGCGGGAAGTGGAACCCGTAACCCGCCCCCGCGTGCGGCTGGGCCATGCGGACGAGCCGCGAGGCCTTGCCGTCCTCGGCGCTGCTCGTGTCGAACAGGAAGCGCACGCGGTAGCGGCCCGCCTCGTCGACCTCCGCGTACTGGCCCTTGGCGGCCGCGTCGATGACCCCCGTGATGGCGCCGTGCACCCGGGGCTTGGGCGTGACGCGCGGCGGCCGGTAGGTCGTCGCGAACGGGATCGCCCGGAACTCGTTGGCATAAGCGTGCTCCTCGCCCCGGCCCGTGTTGAGCGTCGCCTGCTGCAACCGGTGGCGCACCTCGACGAGCAGCAGCTCGACGTCACCGCGCGGGTGGCCCTCCAGCATGAACCGCGCCCCTGCGCCGAGGGCCTGCACGTCGCTCGCCCCCTCGAACACCTTGCGCCCGGCGCGCAGCTCCTCGGCGCGGATGACCGCGATCCGCTCGCCCTCGTCGGGCGTCTTGAAGTGCGCGCCGTACTCGACGATATCGCCGCCGGCCGCGTCCGAGACCGTCGCGGCGGCCATCAAGGGCACGTGCGGTGTCCGGTAGTTGTAGTCCTTGACCACGTAGCGGCTCGGGATCGTGCGGGTCGTGCCCTCCAGCCGGTGGACGCCCACCTGCTCGCCCCGGGGGTAGAACTGCGCGCGCCCGCCGCCTTCGATCGGCTGAAAGCCGCTGTTGGCGTCGGAGAAGACGAGGACGTCGCGGCCGTCCCGGTGCTCGAAGAAGAAGGAGATGCCGAGGTGCTCGGCCAGGCGCGAGGCGAACTGGAGATCCGTCTCCTTGTACTGCACCACGTACTCGCGCGGCGGATACGACGCGAACAGGCGCAGCTCGAAGTCGTCGCCCTCGTGGAGCCCCGCGCGCTCGAGCTTCTTCTTGAGGATCTCCGGGACCGAGAGGTCCATGAAGATCTCCGACGTCTCGGTGAGCGTCATCCGGAAGGCGCGCGGCACGAACGTGAGCGTGTAGGCCATGTGCAGCGTCTCGGTGTGGAGCGCGTCGCGCACGACGGAGACGACCCCGAAGAGCCGCCGCACCTCGCGGTCGCCCCGGTAAAACACGAGCGCGGCGGGCTCGGCGAGGAGCGCCTCCTCGTGGAGGCCTTCAGGGCTCTTGCACACGACGTGGAGCTGGAACTCGAAGAGCTGCGAGATGACCTCGCGCCCTTCGAGCGCGTACAGCGCGACCGCGTCGGCGGGGAAGGCGCGTGACTCCAGGCGAGCAGACAGGATGTCTTTCATGGGCGTCCCTCGGGTGAGAAGCCGCAACTATCGCCCGAGGGCACGGCCTGGTTCCACGGGTTTTCCCAGGGGCCGCTCCCGGTGAGCTGCGTCGCGCGGGGCCACCTCGTCCGACGCGAGGCCATGGCGACGATACGCACCACGCGAGGAGGCGGTCGCCAGAACGGATGCCTGCGGCGACGAGGGGCCCTCGACCGCGGCGCTCGAGAGCGCCCGAGCCCGAGCTCGCGCGAGCGCAGCGGCGAGCGGCCCACGAGGGGTCCCGAGCCCGCGCGAACGCAGTGGAGAGCGGTCGGGGAGGGGTCCCGAGCCCGCGCGAACGCAGTGGATTGCGGTCCGGAGGGGTCCGGACCCCCCCCTCTGGCACAGAATCGAGCGCCTCGAAGGGGTAAATGGCACAGAATTTCGCGAATTCTGGCGCTGTTTGGCGCAAAAATACCCCCAATGAACGCTCCGCAGAGCGTTGGAGGGGGTTCTGGCACGCGGTGTGTCGCAATGCATTGCGGTTGTGCCTGTGCCGGACCCCCCTCCCTTGGCACACCCGACGCTGCCCTGGCACAACGCGACGGCCGAGCGGTGGCCGTGGACCATGACCGTCCACGTCGACATCCATGGCCCCGGCGGGGAAGTGCGGCGGGATCTCCTCGCGCGGGGGCCGCGCACCGTCAGCGACCCCTCCGCAGATCCTCGATCAGCTCCTCCACCACCCCCTCCTCGTGCACCGCGCGCCCCTCCTCGCGCATCGCCGCGCCGAGCTCCTCGTCCCAGCTCGCCGCCACCTCCGCCCCCACGAGCGCCGCCCCCTTCGGCGCCGCGCGGTACTCCGCCGCCCCGTACCGCCACGGCACCGCCCCGAGCCGCCCGATCACCACGTTGCCGATGCGCACGCCGCCCCAGTCGAAATCGCCGTGGTACCGCAGTGTCGCCCCGGCCTCGCGGAGCCGCTCCAGCAGCAGCCGCGCCGCGGTCCGGACCTGCCCCTCCACGCACACGAGTGGCGCCCCGCGCGGCCCCAGGCGATCGGCCGCCGCCGCCAGGATGGCCGGGTTCTCGCAGACGAACACCTCGCCCCCCGAGCCGCCCGAGCCGCCTGAGCCGCCTGAGCCGCCCGAGCCGCCTGAGCCGCCCGAGCCCCCCGCCACCTCGAACCGCGGCGGCGCCCGCCGGAGCTGCCGGACCGAGAGCCGGCACGGCTCCCCCGCCGCCGCGTGCAGCGACAGCACCCGCCCGGCCAGGGTGTCCGGCGCCGCGCCCAGGTTGAGCACCAGCACCGGGGCGCTGAGCTCGTCGAGCAGCACGCCCACCCCGTCCCACGCCTCCCGCCGCCCCGCCGCGCGCTCCCAGTCCGTCACCCCGGAGCTTGCCGCCGCGAACCGCAGCACCAGCGCGCCCAGCGGCGCGCCCGCGTCGAGCGCGTGGCTGTCCCCGGTCACCGCCGCCGCGAGCTCCGCCAGCGGAACCCCCTCCGCCGGCAGGCGGCGCACCACCTCCACCGCCTGCCCGAGCAGCCGCCGCGCCGCCCCGACCTCGCCGCCCGACAGCCGCCGCACGAGCCCCGACGCGCGCAGATCGTCGAGCCACGCGCCGACCTCCGGCCGGCCGTCGCCCGACGCCGCGGCCTCCTCGAAGACCGCCTGGAAGGCCGCCTCGGCCCGGGCCGCCTCGGCGCGGAGATCCCGCACGGGCCCCGTCAGCGCCTCCACCGCCGCCTCCACGCCGTCGCAGAGCTCCGCCCCCCGCAGGAGCTGCCCCAGCTCGTCCAGCGAGACCCGCAGCCCCGCGCCGCGGCTCACCCGGCCGAGCAGGCGCTCGACCGCGGCGCGCTCCGCCGCCGTCGGATCGCGGCGCTGCACCACCGCGCCCTCGAGCGGCTCGCCGCGCTCCAGCCGCCGGCGCGCCTTCTCCATGATCCACCCGAGCTCCCGGGCGCCGAGCACCGCCCGCAGCCGGTCCCCGCTCACGCCGCCCCGTCACCGAACAGCGGCCCCGGCGCGCCCGCGCCCGCCGGCCCCGGCGCGCCCGCGCCCGCCGGCCCCGCCGCCCCGCCCGCGCGCACCCGCTCCCGCCCGTTCCACACCCACCGGGTCACCCCGACCGCGTCGATGCCGGGCCTCACCGTGAGCTGGTGGATCGCGAGCCCCGGCAGCGTCGCGTAACACCCCCACTCGCGCTCGCTCGTCATCACGAAATCCAGATCGAACGCCGCGAGCAGACCCATGCACTTCGCCCGCATGTCGGGATCGATGCCCACGAACGCCTCGTCCAGCAGGATGAGCCGCGGCGCGTGCGGGTGCGCGCTGCGGTAGTGCGCCGCCGCCGCCGCGAACTGCGGGATCGTCAGCGCCAGCGCCTTCTCGCCCCCCGAGCCGGTCCCGTACGTGCGCCGCGTCAGCCGCTTCCACGCGCCGTCCTGGTGGCGCTCCACCGCGAACGCGTGCCACGCCCGGTAGTCGAGCGCCGCCGAGAGCTGCTCCTGCCAGCTCGCCGCCTCGCCGCGCGCGCGCTCCCCCTCGATCCGATCCTTCAGGAACCGCGCGAGCAGCGCGCGATCCGCCGGCGACCACGTGCCGCCCGCCCGCAACAGCCGCTGCCGCGCCTCGAGCAGCCCGGGCGGGCCGTCGGCGAGCGGCGCCCACGAGAAGCGCAGCCGCATCCCCGTGCTCGTCGGCCGCGCCGCGAGCTCCTGGTTCATGTCGCGCACCATCGCCTCGCACCGGTGCAGCAGATCGTGCAGGTGGCTCGCCACCTCCCCGATGAGGTGGTTCTCCAGGACCTCCCGCTCGCGCGCGTCGAGCACCGTCCGGCGGTGCGCCACCTCGTCCGCCAGCATCGCCCGGAGCTCGTGCACCGCCCACGTCCGGTCCTGGAACGGCACCGTCACCGCGATGAGCCCGTCCTCGCTCGTCGTCTGCGGCCCGTAGCCGTGCGGCAAGAGCGCGTCCCGCAGCGCCTCGACGTGCCGGAAAATCCCCCGCTGCAGCCGCTCCCACGCCCGGTCGTCGTGCTCGACGTCGCCGCTCGACGCCTCGATCCGCCGCGCCACCTCCACCGCCCGCGTCGGCGACCACCCCGCCGCCCCCTCCGCCCCGGGCTCCACGTCCGCGAGATCCAGCGCCGCGAGCAGCCGCGCCCGCGCCATCACCGCGAGCGCCTCGATGTGCGCCGCCCGCTCGCGCGCCGCCCGCTCGATCCGCTCGCGGAGCGGCTCGATCCTCCCCTGCGCGCGCGCCTCCGAGACGCGCGCGTCGCCGTGCGCGCGCTGCGCCGCGCGGTGCTCCGCCTCGCGCGCCTCGCGCCGCTCCCGCGCCGCGGCGAGCTGCCGCAGGATCTCGTCGACCAGCGCCCCCGTCGTCCGCTCCAGCGTGTCCCGGTGCACCTCCGCCTCGCGCAGGCGGGCCGCGGCGCGCCGCCGCGCCTCCGCGCGATCGACGACGCGCTCCCCGGCGAGCCGCGCCTCCTCCTCGGCCCTGCGCGCGCGGCGGAGCGCCGCCTCGGCGGCGCGCGCCGTCGGCCACAGCGCCGCCGCCGCGCGGACCAGCGCCTCGAGCGCCGCGTCGTGCCGGTCGAGCGCCCCGACCCACGCCGAGAGCCGGAGATCCGCCGCGGCCCGGTCCCGCTCCGCGAGCGCCTGCGCCTCGCGCTGCCGCCGCGCGAGGGCGCGCTCCTCCTCGGCCGCGAGCGCGGCGCGCGCGTCGGCCACGGCCGCCTCCGCCGCCTGCTCCGCCGCCAGGGCGCGCCGCACCGGCGCGTCGGACGGCGCGCCGGCCGCCTCGTCGCGGGCCACGCGCTCGCGGCGGTCGACCTCGGCCCGCGCGGCCAGCGCGTCCGCGCGCGCCTGCGCCGCCCCGCGGAGCTCCGCCTCGATCGCCGCGAGCCGCCGCCGCCGCGCCGCCTCCCGCGAGGCCGCGCCGAGGTGCTCCGCCTCCGCCTTGGCCGCCGCGCCGCGCAGCGGGCCGAGCGCGAAGCTGCCCGAGACGTCGACCCACACCCGGCCCGCCCCGCGGCCCGCGCCGATGCGCGCGAGCACCTCTCGCACCACGTCCGGCGGCACCGGCGGCGCGGCGTGCGGCGCAGCGGCCGCGCCGTCCGCGCCAGCGCCCGCCGCGCCGACGCCGGCCACGTCCGGCGCCGGCGCGGCGCGCAGCCAGCGGCCGAGCTGCTGCTCGAGCGGGAGCGCCGGCAGCCCGGCGCCCGAGAGCGCCGCGTCGAGCACCCCCTCGGCGAGGAGCTGCCCGTCCGGCGTCACCCAGGCGTCGAGCAGCCCGGCCGCCTCGAGCGCCGCCTCCAGGCCCGCCCGCCCGTCCGCGTCGAGCCCGGGATCGAAGTCGCAGAGCTGCCAGAGCGGCGCCCCCGGCCGCCCCTCGCGCGCGCCCTGCGCGCGCCACGGCGGCGCCTGCGGGGCGCGGTGCGCGCCGCGCTCGAGCTCGGCCCGCTCGTCCTCCAGCGCGCGCCGCGCCGCCTCCGCCTCCGCGACCGCGCGGTCCGCCTCGGCCCGCGCCGCGGCGAGCCACCCCTGGGCGTCGGCGAGCGCGCGCTGCGCCGCCTGCGCCGCGGGGCTCGCGCCGTCGCCGTGCTCGGCCCACGCCGCGAGCGCCTCGGCCACCTCCTCGACGGCCGCGCCCCCGATCGGCAGCTCCACGAGCGCGCGCGCCCACGCGCTCCACGCGGCGACGAGCGCCTCGGCCGCCGCCTCGCGCTGCGCGAGCGCCTCGCCGGCCCGCTCCCGCGCGCGCTCCAGCCGCGCGGCCGCGCCCTCCAGCGCCGCCTCCGCGCGCTCCCGCGCGGCGCGCGCCGCCGCGAGCTCGGCCTCGAGCTTGCGCACGTGCGCCGCGCCCCGGCGGCGCTCGGCCACGCCCGCGTCGAAGCGCGCCCGCGCCCCCGGCAGCGCGCGGGAGAGGTCGGCCTCCCACCCCTCCGGCAGCGCCGGCGGGGGCAGCCCGACGACCGCGGCGGCCTCCGCGGCGGCGGCGGTCGCCTCCGAGAGCGCGTCGCGCTCGGCGCGCGCGCCCGCCTCGGCCTCCTCGCGGTCGAGCGCGCGCCGCGCGGCCTGCTCCTCGGCGCGGCGGTGCTCGAGCGCCGCCTCCTGCGCCTCGGCCGCGGCCGCCGCCGCCGCCCGGCGCGCCTCGTCGAGCGCGCGCGCCTGGTCCATCTCGGGGCGCCGGCTCAGGGTCTCGACCTCGCGCGCCGCGCCGCGCGCCGCGAGCTCGGCCTCCTGCTCGCGCGCTGCCGCCTGCTCCCCGGCGGCCCTCGCCTCGTCGAGCGCGACCTCCGCCGCGCGCAGCTCCCGCAGGACGGCCTCGTACGCGGCGTGCGCGCCCCGCACCCCCGCCGCGCGCCGCCGCGCCGCGACCTTCAGGTAGCGGCGGTACTCGTCGAGGAACGACGACGCCGCCGCGCTCGCCGCGGCGAAGCCCTCGAGCGCCGCGCGATCGGCCTCGAGGCTCCGGAACGACTCGGCCAGATCGGCCACGACCGCGGGCGGCACCGGCGGCAGCGCGCTCGAGAGCGCCCTGGAGAGCTGGGCCTCGTCGAGCTTGCGCGAGAGCTGCGGCTGCCGGAGCTGGATCAGGAGGTCGAGCAGCGCGCCGTACCGCTCGCCGAGCTGGAAGAGCCGGCGGTCGACCGCGGCGCGGTAGGCCGCGGCGCTCGTGAACACCTCGCCGCGATCGCCGAGCTCGGCCTCGAGCCGCTCCCTCCCGATGGCGGCCCCGGCGCTCTCCAGGGAGAGGTCGCGGCCGACGCGCTTCGAGGTGACGAAGAGCCACTTGCCGGTGAGCCCCCGGCCCTCGACCGCGTGCAGGCCGCAGCCGAGCGTCAGGTAGTGCTCGGCCCCGTCGTCGTCGCGCCGGCCGAGCTCGAGCCAGGTGTAGCCGCGCCGCTCCTCGTGGCGGCCGAGGAGCAGGTTCCACTCGATGCGCTTGGCCGGGTCGGCGTCCGGCTCCAGGCGGTGGGGGCTCACCTCGCCGTCGAGCAGGAACGGGAGCTGCAGCGCGAGCACGCGCGACTTGCCGCTGCCGTTGTTGCCGCGGAGCAAGAGCCGGCCGTGCTCGAAGAGGAACTCCTCGCTGTCGTAGCGGTAGAGGTTGAGCAGCCCGCTGCGGAGCGGCTGCCAGCGTCGGGTCACGGGGGATGGGAAGGTCACGGCGTCCTCCTGGGGGTCCTCCTGCGCGGCGCGGCCGCCGGGGCGGCCGGCGTGGCGGGCCGCGGCGCGCCGGCGCGGGGCGCGGCCGCCGGGGCGGGCAGCAGCGCGCCGGCGCGGGGCGTGGGGGCGGCGGGCGCGGCGACCGCGTACCGGGCGATCGCCGGCAGCGGCGCGATCCCCGCGGGCGTCCAGCGCAGCAGGCGGAGCGCGGCGAGCCGCGCGAGCGTCCTGTCGGTGAGCTCGACCTCGGCGCCGGCGCCGACCACGGCCTTCCGCCAGCGCCCGCGGTGCTCGGCGATGAGCTCGGCCACGCGCTGCTCGACCGCGGCCCGGCCGACGAGCTGGCCGTCGCGCGCGCGGCCGGCGAGCCACTCCGCGACGAGCAGCGTCAGGTGCCCCTCGGTGCCCTCCTCCGGCATGGCGAGGTCGCTGAGCTCCCCGTCCGGGTCGACCATCGCCAGCCCCTCGCGCCGCGCCTCGGCGACGAGCCCCGTGGCCCGCTCGATCTCGCCGACGATGAACGGCCGCTGGGTCGTGAGGTACGCGCGCTCGTCCGGGCCGAGATCGTCGTAGTAGACGACCGGATCGTCGAGCAGCCGCCGGAAGAGCCGGGCGCGCAGCGCCTGGTTGCGGGCGTCGTCCGTCTCCGGGGCGAGCTCCTCGACCACGCCCGCGAGGCGGGCGGCGAGGTCCGCCGCGCCGGTCGTCTCCAGCGTCGACGGCCCGCGGCGGACGTTCAGCATCGCGGCGACGGCGGGCCGGCTCACGTTGTAGAGCACGTCGCGCCGCTGATCGGCGAGGAAGCCTTGCTCCTCGCCGGCGACGCGCGCGAGCACGCGCAGCGCGAGGAGGAGGCGGACCACGTGGACGAGATCGCGCCGGTGGTCCTGCGCCGCGAGCTCGAAGGCGCCGGCGCGGGCGAGCGCCGGATCGCCGGCGAAGTGGTCCTCCATGCGGCTGGCGAGCCGGCCGAGCGTGGTCTGGCGATCCTCGCCCTCCAGCGTGAGCAGGGCGAGGCAGAGCAGCACGTACCGGCGCCGGGTGAACGGGGTGCCGTGGTGCGGATCCAGCGCGGGGCGCGTGCCGTCGGCGAGGTCGGCCGGGGTCTTGCGCAGGCGCGCCTGCTCGGGCTCGACGAGCAGCGACCAGCGGGGGTAGCGGCCCAGCCAGGCGCGGAGCGCCGCGGCGTGGCGGCGCACGAGCAGGAACGAGGCGGCGTGCGCGCCCGAGGCCGGCAGGAGGGGGTGGCGCAGGAGGGCCCGCAGCGCCTTCTGCTGCTCGTGCCGCTCCTGGGCCTCGAGGGCGTGCGTCATGCGCGCTCCGCCGGCGCCTGAGGCGACGCCGTCCCCGGGAGCGTGGGCGCGCGAGGCCGCGCCGGGGCCATGCCCTCCGGCGCGGGCGCGGGCGCGGGCGCATCCGGCGCGGGTGTATCCGGCGCGGGCGCGGGTGTATCCGGCGCGGACGCGGGCTCCGGCCCCGGCGCGGGCTCCGGCCCCGGCGCGGGCTCCAGCACCGGCACGAGCGCGCGCAGCGTGAGCAGGTGATCCGGCCCGCGGAAGGTGCCCGCCGGCGTCTCGACGGTCGCGACCCGGCCGTCGTTCGTGGGGACGAGCGAGATGGCGATCGACCCATCCGTCGAGGTCGTCTCGCCGCCGCCCGCGGCGAGCGCCTCGCCCAGCCAGTCGAGGAGCAGGTCGAAGGCGAGCGGCGCGAGCTCGCCGAGCTCCGACAGGCGCGTCGGCCGGCCCGTGGCGAGCCGGGCGCGCGCCGCGGCGAGGGCGCGCTCTTCCTCGCCCTCGTGCGCGAGGAGGAGCGCCTTCTCGCGGG
This sequence comes from Sorangium sp. So ce1036, assembly GCF_051369805.1. Taxonomy (NCBI): domain Bacteria; kingdom Pseudomonadati; phylum Myxococcota; order Polyangiales; family Polyangiaceae; genus Sorangium; species Sorangium sp. So ce1036. Next base: position 5,836,317 of record NZ_JBBMOX010000001.1, on the reverse strand, counting down.
AGCGGTCGATGACGTCGTTCGGCCGCCCGGGCCGCGCGTGCCGGCCGGTGGCGCGGAGTCGCGGCGAGATGCGGAGCGGCGGCGCGTCGAGCCACGAGCGGCCGGCGGGGACCGGCGCCGCCTCGCGCTCGGCGAGCGCCTCCCGGTCGACGAAGAGGTGCCGGGCCGAGGCGAGGCCGAACGCGGCGCGCCAGAGCCGGTGGGCGTCCTCGTCGGTCGGCGACTCGGCGAACCAGCGGGCGAGGATGCGGAGGTCGGCCGCCCGGTCGCTGCGGGTGAAGCGGCGGTCGTGCAGGCTCGCGATCGCGGCGAGCAGGGCGGGGATCGCGGCGCGGGCGCGGGCCCGGAGCTCCTCCGCCTGCGACGGCACGCCCGGGCGCCCGATGAACCAGCCGCGCAGCCCCTCGATCCGCGCCTCCCACCGCGCGGCGGCGGCCTCCAGGTCGGCCGCCTCGCCGTCGATCGCGTCGGCGATCTCGCGCCGGCCGGCGCTCTCGGCGAGCCGCCGGGCCGCCGCCGGGTCGACGCGGCCGAGCAGCTCCGCGATGTCCGCGGTCGCGATGACGAGCTGGCCGACGAAGCGCTCGAGGTAGTCGATGAGGCGCTGCTTGTAGGCGAGGAAGCTCGCCACGCCGGCCCCGTGCAGGTCGATGCTGCGCTGGAGGCTGCCCATGAACGCCTGGGCCTGCGAGGTGAGCTCGTCGAAGCGCGCGCGGAGCGTCGAGAGCGCGAGGTGGACCGCGCTGTCGTCGAGCTCCGGCCGCGAGAGCATCGCCGTGACGCTCTCCAGCAGCGTGCGGATGTCGTCGAGCGCCGCGGCCTGGAGCTCGCCGCGCTGCGCGAGCGCCTCGACATAGGCGCCGACGGCGCGCTCCACGGCCTCTCCCTCGGGCGTGAGCTGGTAGAGGAAGCGCGGCCGGTAGAACTCCTCGACGGTGGCGACATCCGCGGTGTCGAGGTGCGATTGCAGGTTCCCCCACGCGCAGAGCTGCTGGAGCGCGGCGTCGACGGCGGTCGCGTCGACGCCGCCGTCGCGGACCGCGCGGAGGACGTCGGCCGGCCTGAGGTGCAGCACGAAGCGCTCCCGCGCCTCGACGAACGAGCGCATGATGGCGCGATAGAGCGGCGCGTTCTCGACCGTCAGGTAGGTAAAGGCTGGAAGCCTCGCCGGCGACTCCTCCATGACTCCTGTGCGCTGACGCCGCGGTGTGCTGGCCTTCGGGACACGGCGCTGGCGCTACGTACTCCCGGCGATGCCGGACCGTCAATCGAGGGATGCGGGGCGAACACCACAAAGTCGCGGGTGGCACGCATTCCGATCAGCGCGTGGAAATTCTCATTTGTCGTGGCCACGGTGGCGGGGCGAGCTCGTGGCTGCTCGCCCGCATCTCCTCGCCCGGGGCGGGGGCTCCGGAGGCGGGGGACCTGGAGTGCAGGCGAGCCGCAGAAGAGGCCCGCCGGAACGCAAGCCCCAGAGGGGAGCACCTCAGACGCGACCACCACCCGGCGGCGCGCCACCATGCGGTGGCCGCAGGGCCCAGAACACTGTAGGATTTGCCCGTGAGCACCGACGCCGAGCTCCATGCGCTCGCAGCCAGGTACGTCTGGTGGCAACCCCCTGCGGTGACCCTCGCCCGCCCCCATCATTTTCTCTGCCAGGTGATGACGCTCGGCACGGCGGAAGACGTGCGGACCGTCCGGCGTGTGATGGGCGATCAGGCTTTGCTGGACGCACTGGAGCACGCTCCCCCCGGCGTGATGGATCCGAAGTCCTGGAACTACTGGCACCTTTTCTTCGGCCGGCGCCCGCCGCCTCTGCCGGAGCGCCCACGGCCGTGACGCGCCTGCTGCCCAGGCTCGATGTGCTCCCCGCCGCCCAGCGAGCGCTGTGGCCTGAGCTTGCTTGCGTTCCCAGGTGCTTCGTCCTCTATGGCGGCACGGCGCTCGCGTTGCGCCTGGGACATCGTGAATCCATCGACTTCGACTTCTTTGCACACGACCCGTTGAATCATCACGAGATCGAGCGCGAGATCCCGTGGCTTCGAGAGGGCGATGCCTTGCAGGAAGAGGCCAACGCGAGGACGGTGCTCGTTCGGTCTCCGGAAGGGAGCGTGAAGGTCTCATTCTTCGGCAAGATCGCGTTCGGGCGCGTGGGCGAGCCGGCGCTGACCGAGGACGGGATCCTCCGCGTGGCGTCCGTTCTGGACCTGGCGGGCACCAAGGTGAAGGCTCTCCTCCAGCGCGTCGAGTCCAAGGACTATCTCGACATTGCGGCGCTCCTCGATGCAGGTGTTTCCATCGAGCAGATTCTGGGGTCCGCACGCTCGCTCTTCGGTCCCGCGTTCAATCCGCTCATCGCGCAGAAGACCCTGGCGTACTTCGAGGGCGGTGATCTCGCGAGTTTGCCGGATACCGTGAAACGGCTCCTTGTGATGCACGCGACGCGTGATGTCGAGGTTCTACCGCTGCCCAAGCTGTCCGAGCGGCTCGATTGATCCAGAGCTCCGTCGTGCGTTGTGATGAGCCAGCACCGGGATGATCCCCGTCGGTGGTGGTGATACGCTCGCCTCCCTGGCGCTGCGCCGGGCAAGGAGGGGCATCGGAATGTCATCGGTCAAGGGGTTCACGGTCGAGCTGTCGCACCTCGGGCGCGTCGGCCACGACCTCGTCCGGCCGGAGTGCGTGGTCGCCGAGCGCGACGGCACGCTCTGGGCCTCGGACGCGCGCGGCATCGCCACCCGCATCGATCCCGGCGGCGCGCAGGCGCGGCTCGGCCCCGAGGTGGGGGGCGAGCCCAACGGCATGGCGATGGACCGGCAGGGCAACCTCATCGTGGCCACGATGTCGGGCGGCAAGGTCCACAGGCTGTACCGCGACGGGCGGGCCGAGGTCCTGCTCGACTCCATCGAGGGCAAACCCCTCGGGGCCGTGAACTTCTGCTTCATCGATTCGCGGGATCGCCTCTGGATCTCCATCTTGACGCGGCATTGCCCGTCGTGGTGGGACGCCGTCGTCGACGAGCGCTGCCGCGACGGGTACATCGTCCTCGTCGACGAGAAGGGCCCCCGCATCGTGGCCGACGACCTCCGCCTGACGAACGAGGTGCGCCTCGACGCCGCGGAGCGGTTCCTCTACGCCGTCGAGACGGTCCCCGGCCGCCTCCTCCGCTTCCCCGTGCGTCAGGACGGCAGCCTCGGCGAGCGGGAGCCGTTCGGCCCCGAGAGCCTCGGCCCCGGCGGGCTCATGGACGGGTTCGCCTTCGACGCCGAGGGCAACGTGTGGGTGGCCTCTCCCTGCCGCAACGGCCTCGTCGTGATCTTCCCCGACGGCAGCCACCAGGTCGTCTTCGAGGACCCGCGCCCCGACGCCATCGAGGCGCTGCTCCAGAAGCAGGCGAGCGGCATCCTCGAGATGAGCGACCTCGGCACGTGCGCGGGGGGCACCCTGCAGCTCCCCACCAGCATCGCGTTCGGCGGCCCCGATCTCCGCACGTGTTTCATGGGCTCGCTGGGCATGTCGCAGCTCGTCACGTTCCGCGCGCCCGTGGCGGGGCTCCCGCTCGTGCACCAGCGGTAGTCCCCCCCCCCCGCGCTCGCGCCCTGCAGGCTGGCACCCGCGGTCGGCGCGCCGCGCGCGCCTGCTTGACAAAATCCGCCAACAGCCCCAGACAATTCCCTCACTGATGAAGCAAATGAGGACGATCCTGCCCGCCCTGGTGTTGGCGACCGTCGTCGGCGCGGCCTCCGGTTGCGGCAAGGCGGACACCGGTGCGCGGTCGAACGAGCGGTGGGCGACCACCGAGGACACCCGCGTCGATCTCGACTTCGACAAGATCAACGAGGCGTACAAGGCGGCCGAGGGGCCCGAGGACTTCGAGCGGCGCGTCAACGAGATCTACCAGGGGAGCGAGGTCATCAGCGTCGCCGTCCACGACCTCGACGCCAAGACGCAGGTCGTCACCGGGTTCTTCGACAAGAACAGCGACGGCGCCGTCCAGGATCCGGAGAAGGTGTTCACGATCCGCCGCGACGTCACGGGCGAGGGCGCCGGGCAGATCCAGACGTCCGGGCACGGGGCCTACGGGTACTACCACTCGCCGTTCCTGAGCCTGGCGTCCGGCATGATGCTTGGCGCGATGGTGTCGTCGGCGTTCCGGCCGAACTACGTGCCGGTCTACTCCCAGCCGTACACCACGCCGCCCGGCCGCATGGCCGATCTCCGGACGCACCGCGACACCTACCGCGCCGCGAACCCGTCCAGCGTCGACCGGAGCAAGGCGTCGCAGACCGGGCGGCGGTACAACAACGTCGGCAACCGCCGCTTCGGCGGCGGCCGGTCCGGCGGATCGAGCTTCGGCATCCACCGGAGCGACCGCACCAGCAAGCCCGCGCGGCTCGTCGCCTGAGCACCCCCGCCACGCGCCGCCCGCTGCGATGCAGCCCCTGCGAAGCATCTCCGAGCTCCCTTTCCGCTGCCGTCCCGCCCTGGAGCTGCTCAACCTCGAGCAGCACCGGGACGCGCCGGACCTGGAGTCCACGCAGTTCGGTTTTTGCCAGGTGTCCGCGCTCTGGCTCGATGGCCGCGCGGACCGCGCGCCGGTGTGCGTGACGGACGCCCTCGTCCTGGCGGTGCACGCCGCGGACGAGCCGGAGGCGCTGTCGGACGACGTGGAGCTCGAGTTCTTCGTCGAGGAGGTCGCGAAGGACTACTCGGTGACCGTGCTCCTGTCGGCGTTCCTCGAGCGCTGGCTGCCCGCCGCGTTCTCCGGCGAGCGCGCCATCGTGCTCGCCATGTGCAACCCCCACGCCGCGCGCATCCGGCAGCCGAAGGCCGCCGGGCGCACGCCCGTCCACTACGCTCTTGGCGACGTGGACTCGTGGCTCGAAACCGACGAACACGGACGCCGGCACATCTGCCTCGAGGCGGAGGCCTGGCGCATCGCGGAGCACGCATGAACGGTGAACGCAGAGCTCCAGTCGTTTCGCGCGAGCAGAAGCTGGCCTATGCCGGCATCTACGTGCTGAAGAAGATGGACCTGAAGCCCGCCGACGGAGGCATCGAGATGCCCCTCGTGCTGCCGTCCGAGCTCACCCCGCTAGAGGACGTCCTCCAGGAGCTCGTCAACGCGGATCTCGTCGAGGTCAACCGCCGCAAGGCGCGGTTCGAGATCACCAGGAAGGGGCTCGCGTACCTCTCCGAGATCATCGACGAGGCGGAGGCGCTGATCGAGGAGTTCGACGAGGAGTCGCTCGAGGACGCGGTGGCCGAGCTCCGCAGGCGGAACGTGGACGTGCTGCGCGCCCGCTTCCTGTGGGGCTGGTACGACGGCGAGCTCGACGATCTCGTGCTCTTCCAGCAGCGCCGGGGCGCCTCGCCGGTGGAGCCGTGGTGGGCCGACTACCTCCTGAGCGACGCGTTCTACGAGGAGCTGCTCCGCGACGTCGCACAGGCGTGAGGGCGCCCGCGCCCCGCCTCGCGGGGCGACCTCGGGGCCGCCCGAGCAGGCTCGATCCCATCAGGATCCCATCGAGCAGCGCGTTCGGCGCGCCGCGGACATCGGCTCAGTGACGATCCCTGAGCAGCGCGCGCTCCGTGGGAGCGCCCCGCGTGCCCGGCGCGCGGCCTTTGCGGGGGCCGCTGCGCGCGCTCCACGGCGCCGGGCGGGGCGCGACCGGCTGCGCGGCGGGGGGGAGCGGCGCGGCCGCGGCGGGGGCGAGCGGCGCGGCCGCGGCGGGCGAGGCGGTCGAGGAGGCCTCCGCGGCGCCCCCCGGCGCCGCCGCCGGGCGCGGGCCCGCCTGGGCCGCGAGGCGCGCCTGCGCGGCGCGGGCGAGGGCGGCGGCGCGCGCGCCGACGCTCGACGCCAGCGGCGCCGCGGGGACCTGGGCCTGCGCCCTCAGGGCGGACGCCGACAGCAGGAGGCCGAGCGTCACGACGAGGCCGGCCGCCGTGAGGCCCAGCGTGCGCCGGCGCGCGGACCCGGCGTGCTCCGGCGCGTCGGGCTGGCCGACCGCGGCCCGGTAGGCCGCCACCATGGCCTCGATCGACGGGAACCGCTCCTCCGGGTTCAGGGCGAAGGCGCGCTCGAACCAGGCCGACAGCGCCGGCGGCGCCTCCGGGAACGGCGGCGCCGACGGCGGCGGCTGCGCCCGGCTCAGGATCGCCGCGAGCACGTCGCTCATGGTGTGGCCCGGGAAGGGCAGCCGGCCCGTGAGCGCCTCGTACGCGACGACCGCGAGCGCCCACATGTCCGAGTGCGGGCCCGTGTCCCCGTCGCACGCGTGCTCCGGGCTCAGGTACGCCGGCGTGCCCAGCACCACGCCGGCGGCCGTCCGGCGCGGGAAGTCGGCGGGCAGGTCCTTCCGGATCCACTTGGCGATCCCGAAGTCCGCGACCTTCGCGCGGAGCTGTCCGTTGCGCTCCTCCGCGAGCAGGACGTTCGTCGGCTTGATGTCGCGGTGCACGATGCCGAGGGCGTGCGCGACCGAGAGCGCCTCGCCGATCTGGCCGAGCAGCGGCGCGAGCTCCGCCGGGGACAGCGAGCCCCGGTCCTGCAGGAGCTGCCGCAGCGACCGACCTCGAACGTACCCCATGACGAGGTACGGCCCCACCGCAGGATCCTCCCCGACGTCGTGGACGGCGACGACGTGGTCCGTCTTCTGCGCGAGCTGCGCCGCGACCTGGGCCTCGAACCGGAAGCGCTCCAGCGCGGTGCTCGCCTCCCCCTCGCGCTGGACGGCGAGGAGCTTGAGCGCGACGTCGATCCGCAGGGCGCTGTCGTGCGCGAGCCACACCTCGCCCATGGCGCCGCGCCCGATCAGCCGGAGGAGCCTGTACCGGCCTGCGATGAGCCGGCGGTGGCTCCGCGGGGTCTGCGCCACGCCGTCCCGCCCGGCGGCGGAAGAGGCGGGACCGGCATCAACGGATCGTCTGGAACGCGGCGCGACCGTGCGCGCGCTGTCCACCCTCTGGACGTTGGAGTCGGATCGTCCACCAGGAGCCAAGGCTTGCCACACGAGCGGTACCCTCCGTGCCGTCACCGTGTCCAGGCCCATTGCCGCGCGAATGCGACAATGCTCCAGGACATAGAGACCGGGGCATGCAGACCACAATAGCACCGAAGTGGCGAACCTGGAACCGGGGACGATCGGAGTCCCTCGATCGGGAGCCCCCCGAGCAGGAGGCGCGCATGAGGTGAGGTGGTGAAGCGGCGCCAGGACGACGCCGCTCTGCTACATCGCATGCATCGCAGCGTCCCGGTGGCGGGCTCCGCGTCGGGGCGGGACGGCGAGGCGGGGATTCCGTTCGGGAGGGACGCTCCGTTCAGGGGAGCCGCGACGAGCGCCGGAGGGGCTGTCGCTGGAGGGCGTGAGACACCGCCCTTCGCGTCGAGGCGGCGCGCACCCGGGCCGCTCAGCGCGGCATGCAGAACGCCTGACCGCGCGAGTAGCGGTTCGTCAGGACGCCGGACTCGTAGTAGTTGCCCTCGCAATCCATCGACGAGCGGCCGACCACGCGGCCCTCCGCGTCGAAGTAGATGTAGAACTCGCCGATCTCGTCGGCGATGACCGGGCGCGCGAGGGCCGCCGTGGCGACCAGGGTCGTGGCCAGTCCGAGCAACAGGGTGATCTTGCGCATGAGGAAGCTCCTTCGAACGAGTGAACGCACAGGCGGAGAGGCGCCCGCGCAAGCAAGTGACACGGCATGATCCTAGGGCGCCGATCCCATGGAGCAAGCGAGAAATGGACCCCAGGACGCCACGACGCCAAGGTGGTATTCGGATCCCCGGCGCGATCGGCGCCCTAGCCGATCGAATTTCTGCTCTCTTCTGGCGATTGAGCCCGCCTGTCGCTCCGCCGAACGCAGGCGCGCGGCCATCGACGATCAGGCGCCGAGGTGGACCTTGAACGAATCCATCTTGCGGATCGCGGGGTGCGCGCCGAACGTCGGCGGCGACGCGATCGTCATGCCGGGGAACCTGCGGAAGATCGAGCTCACGGCGACCTGCGCCTCGAGGCGCGCCAGGTTCGCCCCGATGCAATAATGGGCGCCGTTGCCGAAGGCGAGGCTCCCGGCCGCGTCCCGCCGCGGGTCGAACCGGTCGGGGGCCGCGTGGGCGGCCTCGTCGCGCAGCGCCGCCGCCAGGAAGAGGATGACGAGCTCGCCCTTCGCGATGCGCGCGCCGCCGATCTCGACGTCCTCCTTCGCGTAGCGGAAGACGCCGAGCTTGCCGAAGTTGTCGAAGCGGAGCACCTCCTCGACGACGCCCTTCATGAGCTCGGGGTCCTCCTTCACCTGGGCCAGGACCTCGGGGCGCTTCAGCAGGTTCAGCACCGTGAACGCGATGAGGTGCACGGTGGTCTCGGAGCCCCCCACGAGCAGCGCCGTGACCAGCGAGGCGAGCTCCGGCTTGCTCAGGCGGTCGCCCTGCTCCTCGGCCTGGATCAGCGCCGTCAGGGTGTCCCCCTCGATCGGCCGCTTGCGCCGCGCCTCGATCACCTCGTGGATCATCGCCATCCCCTCGCGGATGCCGGCGAACACCCGCTCGCGCTCCTCGGCCGACAGCAGCATGAGGAAGAGCTGCTTCACCGCGGAGTCCGCGAAGCGGTGGAACGACGCGTCGAGCTCCGGCGGGATGTTCAGCATGCTGCCGATCACGCGGACCGGGATGTGCTCGGCGAAATCGTGGACCACGTCGATCACGCCCTTTCCCGCCGCGGCGTCGAGCCGCTCGTCGACGATGCGCTGGATCTCGGGGCGCAGGCGCTCGACCGCGCGCGGCGTGAGCGTCGGGCTCACGAGCTTGCGCACCCGGGCGTGGTCCCTGTCCGGCAGCGAGAAGAGCCCGTGTCGGTTGAGCTCCTCGATCTCGGGGCTGCTGCTCGATCCGAGCGAGGACGCGAGCGCCCACGCCCTGCTGTCGGTGGTGAAGCGGCCGTCGCGCAGGATGGCCTGGACGTCGTGATAACGGCTGGCGAGCCAGCTGTGACCCTCCGCCCAGTACCGGATGGGCGCCTCGCGCAGCCGCGCGTACACGGGGTACGGATCCTCGGTGTACCCGGGCGCAGAGGGGTTGAAGTCGACCGTGGGGCGAGAACTGTCCAGCATCATCTGAATCACCTCTCCTTCCATTCCCGATGAATCGGGCTCTCCCTGAGCTCAGGGCTCCTCGAGCGACAGGGCGCCGCGCGGGCAGGCGCGGACGGCCTTCTCCACCTCCGGGCGGAGCTCGGACGGCACGTCGTCGACGAGCAGGTGCAGCCGGTCGTCGTCGTCGACGCGAAACACCTCGGGCGCCGCCCGCACGCAGACGGCGTTGGCCTCGCAACGTTCCCAGTTCACCACGATCTTCATCCGTGCCTCCAGTGGTTTCGGATCAGAACACGATCCTGGCCGACAGGCTCGCGGTGTCGAGCGACGCGGCGGGCCGGATCTCGAGCTTCAGGTCGCCCCGATCCTCGGTGCGGTAGGATTGAGGCATGTTCAGGAAGAGCAGGACCGTCCCCGCGAGCGCCGTCGCTCCGCCGGCGATGAGGGCGCCGAGCGCCACATCGTTCTTGGTGACGCTGGGAGCGTGCTCGTCGCTGGGTTTTGGCGCGCACGACGGATCGCAGTCGCGCTTGAGCTGATCGTACGTTGTGCTGTGCTCGGCGCGGGCATGCCACATCAACCCGCCGCCCGCGAGGCCCAGGGCCGCGCCCGCCCCGAGCGTGGCCCAGGGGAGCCACTCGGGCCACCGTCTATGGACGATGAGGGTATCGACGCTCAGCGCGAGCTGGCCCGAGGCCTCCTTGCCGGCGAGCACGAGGAGGGGCTCGACCACCGTGAAGTAGCCGTCCTTTCTCGCCATGACGACGTGCTCGCCGGGCGTGACCATCCGGCGCGCGGTGCCAGGGCCGAGAAACCAGGGCTTGCCGTCGATCAGCACGGCGGCGCCCGGCTCGTCACACCGGATCTCGATGGCGGCGAGATCCTGCGTCACGAGCGCTCGCAGGGCCGCGCGCGCCTCCTGCTCCCTCTCCGGATCGAGCGAGCCGGGCCCCCATCGCAGGGACAGGCGGAGGTTTTCGTACGCGAGGAGCGGCAGCCCGATGCTCTTCAACACCCGCCCGAGGTAGAGCCGGAGCTCCGGGTGCTCCCAGGCGGCGAGCGCCTCTTCGTATTTCGCCCGCGCCTCGGCGAGCATCATGCTCCGGTGCAGCGCCCGCGCCTCCGTGAAGAGCGCCTGTGCCCTCTGCTTCTGCTCCTCCGAGACGCCGTTATGCCATGGCGGCGGCAGGGGCGGTGACGATGATCCCGCCGTCGCCGGCGACGCGGGGAGCCGCGAGGGCGACGACGGCAAGGACGACTCCTCCAACTCCACCGACGCGGAGGGCAGCGCCGGGGAGGACGACTCCGCCAGCTCCAGCGACGCGGGGGGCGACGCCGACGACGTCGCCCGGGCCCGCCCAGGCGCGGCGCACAGGGCCGCGAGAGCGATGGACAGGAGGCGCTTCGCCATCGGGAGGGCGACCTGGGTGGGTCGCTCGCAAATCGTCGTCATGACAGGCAGTGGCTCTCCAGGAGAGCTCGCCCGGGATGCTCCATCGAGCGTTCACCCCGGATCCCCGGGCCGCCAAGCAAGCTCGCGTCCGAGGGTACCCCCGCGCATGTCCTCCTGGGAAGTGCGGTCGTGGCAAGTCCGGGTATGCAAGGGTGCACTGGACGCTTATGCTCTCGCCCTCGCTCCGGTCGCGCACGCGGCGGCGACCGTGGTTTTGATGGTGATGTCTTTTTGCGTTCAGGAGGGAAGATGTCCACCGAGCTGATCATTCCGGAACCGGCTGGTCGATCGACCGGTGGGGTCGAGCCCGAGCGTGAGCGGTGCTCCTCGATGGGCTCCGGGAGGTTCGAGGACGCGGGCTACACCCTCACGATGCGCACGGGCGCAATGGCCGCGGCGCCCGGAGCGGCCGCGGCGCCCGGAGCGGCCGCTCCGCCCGTCACGATAGCGAACGCGGTCGCCGCGGCCGCGGGGGCTCGCGGGACGAAGCGACTCGCGGCGATCTGCGCGGGCGCTCCTCTGTCGTCATCGCTCTCGCACGTCGCCCCGCCGCCCTCGTCGCGCGCGCGGGGCGCTCCGCCGTCGCTGGCCGGCGCCCGCATCGGCCACTACGAGATCCTGCGCGAGCTCGGCCGGGGCGGCATGGGCGTGGTCTTCCTGGCGCGCGACACCCGGCTCGCCCGCCTCGTCGCGATCAAGCTCCTCACCCGGCTGGACAGCGCCGATGTCCAGCGCTTCCTGATCGAGGCGCGGGCCACCGCGCGCTGCAAGCACGAGCACATCGTGACGATTCACGAGGTGAACGAGCACGACGGACACCCGTACATGGTGCTCGAGTACATCGAGGGGCAGAGCCTCGGCGCCTGGATGAAGCAGCGCAGACCTCCGGACGCCGGCGAGCAGCTATCGACCGCGCCCGTGCCGCCCGGCCTGGCCGTCGACCTCATGATCCCGGTGGTGCGCGCGCTCTCTCTCGCGCACGCCTCCGGCATCATCCACCGCGATCTCAAGCCCGAGAACATCATGCTGGAGGCGTCGGGGGCGATCAAGGTGGTCGACTTCGGCATCGCCAAGCTGCGCGAGGACGAGACGAGCCTCGCGCTCGCGGTCGAGCGCACCGTCGCCGGAGACACCTGCCTGACCGGCGAGGGCGGGATCATCGGCACGCTGCCGTACATGTCCCCGGAGCAGTGGAGGGGGAAGGAGATCGACCAGTCCAGCGACATCTGGGCGGTGGGCGTCATGCTGCACGAGCTCGTGCTCGGCGCGCACCCGCTCGCGCCGGTCAGCATGATGAGCCTGCTCCGGGTCTCGGTCCCCGACGAGCCGATGCCGTCGGTCAGCGCCCGCCACCCGGAGCTCGGCGCGCTCGGCGCGATCATCGATCGCTGCCTGCGCAAGCAGAAGGCCGAGCGCTTCGCCTCGGCGGACGAGCTGTTGACCGAGCTCTTGCCGCTCCTGCCCGGGCGCCGGGCGATCCTGCTCGACAGCGACGCGAGCCCGTTCGCCGGCCTGTCGTCGTTCCAGGAGGCCGACGCCGACCGCTTCTTCGGCCGCGCGCAGGACCTCGCGGGCGCGGTCGCGCGCCTGCGGAACCAGCCGCTGCTCGCGATCGCGGGGGCGTCGGGGGTGGGGAAGTCGTCGCTCGTGAGGGCGGGGGTGATCCCGGCGCTGAAGCGCTCCGGGGAGGGCTGGGAGGCGCTCGTGCTGCGGCCCGGGCGCGAGCCGATGGCCGCGCTCGCGCAGCTCTTCAGCCACCCCGTCGTGACGCTGAGCTCGGTCACCCGCACGCTCGCCCCGCGGGGCGGCGCGACGGCGAGCGCGGCCTGGATCGAGCGGCTGCGCGCCGAGCCCGGCCTCCTTGGCGCCGCGCTGCGCGCGTGGTCGGACGGCGCGGGGCGGCGCCTGCTGGTGTTCGTCGATCAATTCGAGGAGCTGTTCACGCTCGGCGCCCCGGCGAGCGAGCGCGAGGCGTTCCTCGCGTGCCTCGAGGGGGTGGCGGACGACGCTTCATCGCCGCTCCGGGTGGTCCTGTCGGTGCGGTCGGACTTCCTCGAGCGGATGGCCGAGCACGAGCGGTTCATGGGGGCGATGCTCCGCGGCCTCGTGTTCCTGCGGCCGATGGGGCGCGAGGGGTTGCGCGAGGCGCTGATGAGGCCGCTGGAGGCGGCGAGGTACGAGGTCGAGGATCCGGCGATGGTCGAGGGGCTCCTCGACGCGCTCTCGACCACGCACGGCGCGCTGCCGCTCCTGCAGTTCACGGCGGCGAAGCTGTGGGAGATGCGCGATCGGCAGCGCCGGATGCTGACGCGGGCGAGCTACGAGGCGCTCGGCGGCGTGGCGGGCGCGCTGGCGAGCCACGCCGACACGGTGCTGGCCGGGATGAGCGAGCGGCAGGCGAAGCTCGCGCGGGCGGTGCTGGAGCGCCTGGTGACGCCGGAGCGGACGCGGGCGGTGGCCAGCCTGGGCGAGCTCTGCGAGCTGCCCGGGGATCGCGGCGAGATCGAGCGGGTGGTGGGGCTGCTCGCCGACGCGCGGCTGCTGGCGATCGAGACGGCGAGCGACCGGGCGGGCAGCACGGTGGAGATCGTGCACGAGTCGCTCATCGAGCGGTGGCCGACGCTCGAGCGCTGGCTCGACGAGAACCAGGAGGACGCCGAGTTCCTGGACCGGCTGCGCGCGGCGGCGAGGCTGTGGGCGTCGAGCGATCGCGCCGTGGACACGCTCTGGCGCGGCAAGGTGGCGGAGGAGGCGCGGGGCTTTCGCGAGCGTTACCGGGGGGAGCTGCCGGCGCGGGAGCGGCTCTACCTGGAGGAGGTGCTCCGGTTCGCCGATCAGCTCCAGCGCGGGAGGCGCCGCCTCGTCACCGGGATCATCGCGGCGCTGTCGTTCCTGGTCGTGGCGGCGGGGCTCGGGATCGTGAAGGTGACCCGGCAGAACCGGGTCATCACGAAGGCGTTCCAGGAGATCCAGATGACGGAGGACACGCTGAAGGCGGCGCTCGCGCGCGAGGAGGCGGCCCGGAGCGCGGCGGAGCGGGCGCGGCTGGAGAGCGAGGCGGCGCGGCTGGAGAGCGAGGCGCAGAGGAGGCGCGCCGAGCAGATGCAGCGGGAGGCCGAGGAGGCCCGGGGGCACGCGGAAGCCGAGGCCGAGCGGGCCCGCGTGGCGGCCCTGCAGGCGCAGAGGGCGCGGGACGAGGCGCGGCGGTCCGAGGCCGAGGCGCGGAGGGCGGAGCTCCGGGCCACGGAGGAGGAGCACAAGGCCAGGGCGGCGGCCGAGGCGGTGCTGCGGAGCAAGCGCGAGCAGGAGCAGCTCATCGAGCGGGTCGTGGGGAAGATCAGGGAGAGGCTGCCGTAGCGGGGCGGTCGACGGGAGTTGCGCGGCTATCTCGGCGGTGCCGATCGCGTGTGGCGGAAGATGGTGCCGTCCTCGCCGACGACGAAGGAGGTCCTGCCGTCTCCCCACGCAGCGCGGAGGTCACGATCTGTCATGGAGTTGAGCTCGAGCCAGGCGATGTCGTCGGCGCCGCCGTCGCAGGTCTCCCCGCGCGCCGAATCGACGATGCCGTTGCCGCAGTCCTCATCGGACTGGCAGTCGGCGCTGCATCCGTCGCCGCTCTGCACGTTCCCGTCGTCGCAGACCTCACCGTCCTCGATGACCTCGTTACCACACTTGTTGATGTGGCCGGGGGCGAGACACAGGTGTCGGCCTTCGCCGCTCGGGACGCATGCATAGCCGATCGGGCAGAAGCCATCGACGCCATCGCACCTTTTTCCGGCCTGAAGGCACGAACCCATCGTGGCGATCAGCATCACGACAAACACCAGCGCCGCGGCGTGACGAGGCGGCCACCCACCCCGCCGAGAGCCCAAGACACCTCCGAGCCACCGCATGCCCGATCTCCGTATCAACGCTCGCATCCTCTCCTCACTGTCCTCTCGTCCAGCGGCACGGCAGCTCGCTCCGCGAATCGCAGAGACGCTGTCGGCGCACAGCACGCCAGGGTACGCCCGGACCCATGCTCCTGGGAAGCCTGAGCGGACCCGTCCCCAGGACGGCCGCACAGCGAGAGCCCCTCGCACCTGACGAGGGCGAATTCGAGCGAGAGTCCAGCTTCATTGGGAGAGCTCGGCCGCCCGCGCACGGGCGGCGCGCCCTGCCATCGGGGGATGGAGGCGGCCCCGACCCGGCCGCAGCGCGCCAGCGCAGGGTCGGCCGACGGGGGGCAGCCGTCGCTGCCGTGTCGGGGGGGGCAGTCGTGGCTGCGGCGTCGGGCCTCAGTCGCCGCCGTAGCCGCCGCTGCCGTAAGGACGGGTGAGGATCTCCAGGTAGTGCCCGTCCGGATCGGCGAAGTACACGCCGCGCCCGCCGTCGCGGCGGTTGATCTCGCCGGGGCGTCGCGCCATGGGATCCGCCCAGTACTGCATCTGGCGCTGGCGGATCCGGCCGAAGATCTCGTCGAACTCGGCCTCGCTGACCAGAAATGCGAAGTGCCGGGACTCGATGGTTTCGGTCGTGTCCATGAAGTCGAGCGTGACGTCGTTGTCGAGCCGCACGGCCATGAACGGCCCGAACGGCACCGGCGCCGAGAGGCCCAGGATCTCGGCCAGGAACGTGGCAGACACCTGCTTGTCCCGCGCCGCGACGATCGTGTGGTTGAGACGCACCGCCATGGTTACCCTCCCTTCCGGCGAGCCCTGATCTGCCCGCCTGGCCGCCCGGTCCAGCTCATCGCTCCCGCCGCCGGCGCGGTGTCATGATTCATCTCGATATCGCGATTCACCTCGATGCCCTCCCTCCGGATCCATTCCTGCCGAGCGAGCCGTTGCACGAGGTCCGCGGCGCGTGCTCGGCGGACGGGAGAAGGCTGCCATGGAGGACGCGGGCGGGCAACGACGCCCGCGTCGCGGAGCTCGCCGTGCGCCCCCCGCGATCCCGGAGCGCGGGGAGGCCCGGAGCGCGGGGAGGAGCGGGCGTGCTCGCGAGGGCTCGCGACGACGGCGGCGCCGGCGCGACAGGCCAGCGCGGCGGGACGGGGAGGGGGCCAGCTCGTCCGCGTCGCGGCGCGATCAATCGATGACCACGTCCACGACCGCGGTGGGCAGCGCGAAGGGCACCGTGACGGTCCACGGGTCGGACGCGATCCCGGTGCTCTCGTCGAAGCCGAGCGCGAACGTGGTCTCCAGCTCGTGCGTCCCGCCCTCGACGACATGAGAGCGCCCGCAGGTCGTGTAGGAAAACGCGGGATCACTCCAGCACTCCGCGACGATGGGGACGACCTCGGTGGCGCGCTGATCCCACTCGAGCTCCGCCGTCGCGCCCGGGGCCAGCTCGACGTAGACCGGCGCGCAGCCCGGCAAGCCCGGCTCTCCCGCGAGCAGCCCTCCGCACATGGGCAGCACGCCGAACAGGTCCTCGCCGTCGACGCTCCAGCCGTCGCCACCACAGTTGTTCCAGGTCGGATGCTCGCCCCATGCCGGGTAGTAAATGGGGACATCGCGCTCGTTCTTGATCACGATCTTCACCGGCGCACACGGCGCGTCGTCCTCCATCGGCGCGCAGGCATCGACGTCACCTGGCTGCGAGCCCGTGTCGTCGCCCCCACCGCCGGTCTCCCCGTCGCCGTTTTCCCCTGTGTCGACGGTGCACGCCGACAGCAAGAGACCCGTGATCATGGCAATCGTCGCACGATGAATCAAACCAGAATGCCGGTCCATGGTGGCCCTCCTCTCGAAGGAAACGCGCCGCACGCCGGACGCCCCCTGCCCATGACAGGTGCATCCGGGCCGAGGCCGCGCATCGCGCGGCCGCGCTGGAGCGGCTGCGTGCGTGCGGGCACGTCTCGCGCGACGATGGAGCATCACGCGTGCCATGCCCCGGATCGCGAGTCGCAGGCCGTCGCCTCGCCGGGCCTGCGCCGCACCGAGCCGCGGCCGTTGCCGCGGATTCGCCGCGCCGCGCGCGGGTCGTCCGCGTCCTCGCCCCCACGCCCCGGTCCCGCCCACACCCGCGACGCGCACGGAATGCGTGGCCAGTGATGGGGCAAAGTTGCAGTGCCGTTCTGTGACCTGCTGTGCCCGAACGTGCCAATGTCATGTCTCGGGGGCGAGCCAGCCGTGCCAGAGGCGCTGGGCGCGGGGCGGGCTGCCCCTCGGGAGGCGCACGAGGACGTCGAGGACGTCGCCCCGCCCACACCCGCGTGCGGGTCGCGCGTGAGCACGAGATGGACGCCCACGCCCGCGCGCGGGTCGCGCGTGAACACGAGATCGACGCCCGCGCCCGCGCGCGGGTCGCGCGTGGGCACGAGATGGACGCCGCCGACGAATTCCTGCGGATCCCCACGTCACCGACCTTCACCGCCCCGCCTGCGGAGACGGCGGAGGAGACTGCCGGCAAGGGGCGAGACCTGCTCGCTCCCATGACACGAAATCGTCGAATCGCGCTGGCCGGAGGTGCCGTGCACAGCCATGTCATAACGCTGCATCCTGACCGCACGTCATGGCCTGGAGCGTCACTTCGCATGACGCGCTCGGTGTTGGCGCTCGCCTCGTACTTCGGCGGATCCTTGCTTTACACGGTCATTCCGGTGTGCGGATAATCGCGCGGTGCGATCGGCGACCCTCCTCGCAGGACGTTATCTCCTCGAGCGCCGGACCGGCGCGGGGGGGATGGGGGAGGTGTGGAAGGCGCGTGATCAGGCGACGGGCGATGCCGTGGCGGTCAAGGTCCTGCCCGGCGGCGACCCCGAGGGCGCGGCCAGGTTCGTGCGAGAGGGGCAGATCCTCGCGGGCCTCTCGCACCCTGGCGTGGTGCGTTACGTGGCGCACGGCGCGAGCGCCGAGGGCGCCCCGTACCTGGTCATGGAGTGGCTCGACGGCGAGGATCTCGCCGCGCGCCTCGCGCGCGGCCCGCTCACCGTCGACGAGAGCGTGGCCCTCGCCGCCCGCGTCGCGGACGTGCTCGGCCATGCCCACGCGCAGGGGGTGATTCACCGGGATCTGAAGCCGAGCAACCTGTTCTTGCCGGGGGGGCGCCTCGACGCGGTGAAGGTGCTCGACTTCGGCATTGCGCGGCTCGGGCACGCGACGCGAATGACGCGCTCGGGCGTGCTGTTCGGCTCGCCAGGGTACATCGCGCCCGAGCAGGCGCGCAGCGAGGCGGGCGTCGACGCGCGCGCGGACGTGTTCTCCCTGGGCTGCGTGCTCTTCGAGTGCCTGACGGGAGAGCGCGCCTTCGGCGGGCAGCACGCGGTGGCGACCCTGACCAAGGTGCTCTTCGAGGACACGCCGAGCGCGCGGAGCGCGCGGCCCGAGGTGCCGGAGTCGCTCGACGAGCTCGTGCAAAGGATGCTGGCCAAGCAGCGTGAAGAGCGGCCGAGCGACGGCTGGGCGGCCGCCGCGGAGCTGCGCGCGCTCGCGCCGTCGCTCTCGGACGCGCCTTCCGGGTCGAGCCGGTCACCGTCCCTGACAGGCAGCGAGCAGCGCGCGGTGGCGGTGATCCTCGTGAGCGGGGCGGCGCGCCCCGAGCCGGGGTCGCTCGATGGCTCCTCGACCCTGGCGGTGGCCCCCGAGGAGGCGACGATGCTGCGCGAGGCCGAGGCGCTCGGGGGCGCGAGCGAGCGCCTGGCCGACGGGTCGGTGGTGGTGATGCTGGCGGGCGCGGGCCTCCCGACCGATCTCTGCGCGCAGGCGGCGCGGTGCGCGCTCTCGCTGCGCGCGCTCGCCGGAGGGCGCCGCGTCGCGCTGGCCATGGGGCGCGGCGAGCGCCGGGGGCGGTCGTTCGGGCCGGCGATCGACCGCGCGGCGCGGCTCGCGGAGGCCGCGGCGCGCGGCGACGCGCCCCAGGGCGCGGTCGCGATCGACGAGGTGGTCGCGGGGCTCCTGGACGCGCGCTTCGAGGTGCAGGAAAAGGAGGGGTCCTTCTCGCTGCACGGAGAGCGGGCGCTCGCCAGGGGAGCGCGGCTGCTCCTCGGCAAGGCGACGCCCTGCGTGGGCCGCGATCGCGAGCTCGGCACGCTGCGGGCGCTGTTCGCCGAGACCGTCGAGGAGGGCACGGCGCAGGCGGCGCTCATCGTGGCGCCGCCCGGCGTGGGCAAGTCGCGGCTGGCGCAGGAGTTCGTGCAGGAGCTCAGGGGGTGCGGCGAGGACGTGGCGATCTGGACCGCGCGCGGCGAGGCGCCGCGGGCGGGGTCGCCGCTCGGGATGCTCGGGCAAGCCTTGAGGAGCGCGTGCGGGATCCGCGAGGGCGAGCCGCTCTCGGTCCGGCAGGAGCGGCTCGTGGCGCAGGTGGCCACGTGGCTCGCGCCGGGCGAGCGGCAGCGCGTCACGGCGTTCCTGGGCGAGGTCGTGGGCGCGCCGTTCCCGTACGAGGACAACCCGCTGATCGAGGCCGCGCGGCGCGACGCGCGGCTCATGGCGGACCAGGTGCGCGCGGCGTTCCTCGACTTCGTGGCGGCGGTCTGCGCGAGGAAGCCGGTGCTCGTGGTGCTGGAGGACCTGCACTGGGGAGACAAGGGCACGGTGCAGCTCCTCGACGCGGCGCTGCGCCACCTGAGAGAGCGCCCGTTCTTCGTGCTGGCCGTGGCGCGGCCCGAGGTGCGCGACGTCTTCCCGAAGCTGTGGGACGAGCGCCGGCTGTACGCGATGCGGCTCAACGAGCTGAGCCGGCGCGCGGGCGAGCGGCTCGCGCGGCACGTGCTGGGCGAGCGCGCGGACGCCGAGGTCATCGCGCGGATCGTGCGCCTGTCCGAGGGGAACGCGTTCTATCTGGAGGAGCTGATCCGCTGGACGGCCGAGGGCCACGGCTCGGACATGCCGGAGACGGTCGTCGCCATGGTTGCGTCGCGGCTCGCGGCGCTCGACGAGGCGTCGCGGCGGCTGCTGCGCGCGGCGAGCGTGTTCGGCGAGGTGTGCTGGGCCGGGGGCGTCGCGGCGCTGCTGGGCGGCGGGGCGCGCCGGGGCGGGGTGATGGCCGGGCTCGCGGCGCTGGTGGAGCGCGAGATCCTGGTCCGGCGCTGCGAGAGCCGCTTTCCGGGCGAAGAGGAGCTCGCGTTCCGGCACGCGCTCCTGCGCGAGGGCGCCTATGCGATGCTGACCGAGGGCGACCGGACGCTCGGCCATCGGCTCGCGGGCGAGTGGCTCGAGGCGCGGGGCGAGCAGGACGCGCGGGCGCTCGCGGAGCACTTCGAGAAGGGCGGGAGCGAGCCGGCCGCGGCGAGGCATTCCCTGCGGGCGGCGCAGCAGGCGAGCTGGGGCGGCAACGCGGTGGAGGCGGTGCTGCTGGCGCGCCGGGGGCTTTCGCTCAAGGCGCCGGACGAGCTGCGCATCCGGCTGCTCGGCGCGCTCTGCGAGATGGCCATCTGGCAGCTCGACATCGCGCCCTCCCTGCGGCGCGAGGCCGGGGAGCTGATGCGGGCCGCCCCGCGCGGGAGCGCGCCCTGGTCCCAGGGGGTGGCCGCCTGGATCGCGGGGGCGGCCGTGGCGGGGAACGCCGAGGAGATCCTCGCCGTCGCGGGCGAGCTCGAGGACGTGCACGTGGCGCCGGACGCGGCGTACCCGATGACGGTCGCGCTGACCCTGGCCACCATCACCCTCGACATGATGGGGCGCTCTCCGGACTGGGAGGCGCTGCACGCGAAGCTCACGGCGATCGCGCGGGCCGCCGGGAGCCGGAGCGAGATCGTGAGGTGCTTCGACTGCATGGCCCAGGTGGCGCGGGAGCAGCAGCGGGGGGACGCCGCCGGGATGCTGGAGCACGCAAAGAAGGGCCTCGCGCTCGCCCGGCAGTGCGGCCACCGCGGCATGGAGAGCGTCGGGAGCATGATCGTGGCCCTGTGCCTCTGGTGCCTCGGCGCCACGGACGAGGCCGAGCGGATGCTCCAGGCGTTGCCGATGGCGGACGCCGAGCTCACGCTCGTCTCGACGCACCGGCCGTTCATCCTGGCCTGGCTGCGCGCGGATCGCGGCGAGATCGACGAGGCGCGCGTCCTTGCGGCGCACCTCGCCACCTCGGGGCGTGACCGCGGCGTGCCGCTCGACGAGGGCCGGGGCCGCTGGGTCCTCGCGGAGGTGCTCCGGCGCGCGGGCGCGCTGGAGGAAGCGGAGCGGGAGGTCGAGGGCGCCCTCGACCTGCTGAGCCGGTCGTGCATCACCGACGTGCCCGGCGTGCTCGCCACGAAGGCGGCGCTGAAGCTCGCGCAGGGCAAGCCGGTCGAGGCGCTCGCCGCGGCGGAGGACGGCCTCGCGCGTCAGGCCGTGAACGGGCACGACCATTTCTTCCGGGGCGGCGCCTTCCTCCGGCTCGTCCACGTCGAGAGCCTCGTGGCCACGGGGCGCCACGACCGGGCCCGCGCGGCCCTCGCCGACGCCCGGGCCCGCCTGGTCGCGATCGCCGCGAGGATCAGCGAGCCCACTTATCGAACGCGCTTCTTCGAGGGCGTCCCGGAGAACCGCAGGATACTCCGTCTCGCCCGCGAGTGGCTCGGCGAGGAAGGGCCTGTCCGCGCGGCGCGGAGCCGGGGATGAGCCTCCATCACCTCTGCGGTCCTCGCGCTGTCGACCACGCCGATCATCGGCAAGGTCAGCACGCCGTCCCAGACCTGGATGATGGGGGTCGACAGGTCGCGGATGACCTGCTGCTGTCGCTCGATCAGATCCAGCCGGGCTCGGAGCTCCTGCTCCGTGCGCTTCACCTCGGTGATGTCGAGCGTGAAGCCGATGACCCCGCACGCCGCGCCGCGCTCGTCACGGACCGGGCACTGCCCGTCGGATCTCGATCGCGTCTTTCCTCGGGCCGGCGCGAAGTGGAGAGTTGTCTTCGGGCCGCTCCCCAGGGGGAGAGGAGATCCCGGGTCGAGCGCGCCGCACGGTGGAGGTGCCCTCCGATCACGGCGTCTTGATCTCCGGTCGGCACCGGCCCGCCGAGCAGACCGCCGTCATCCCCGGCGGGTACTGGGGCGCGCAGGGAGGGCACGCGCCGAAGTCCTCGGGGCAGACCATGCCTGTGAGATCCGCGCTCTGGTCGAGGGCGACGATGCCTGTTCCATCGCACCCCTCGCAGCAGCCGAGGCCGTCGCGCAGCGCGCAGTCCGCGTCCTCGGCGCACTCCGTGAGCGGCGACTCGCGCACGTCGAGGACGACGCAGCGGCCGCGCTCGCACGTCGCGGTGAAGTACTGGGACGTGCGCTCGGCCTCGGGGACGTCCGGGCAAGGTTCGCAGGCGACGTCGTGGGACTGGTTCGCGATGTCGTAGGCGTCCTTCATGGAGCGGTTGACCGCCACGAACGAGACGGCATGAACAGGGTCGCAATCCATGCAACGGTCCACCGCCGCAAGGACGCAATCGCCCGGGGCCTCGCAGGCATCCATGTCGGGAGTCCCGCCGTGACACGCTTCCTGGCACGCCTCGCGGGTATCGAAGCGGTTCGCGTTGCCCTCGCAGCCACCATAGATGAACGGTTCGCACACGCCGGTCTCCGGGTCGTGCCAGTACGCCCGGATCGCGGCCTTGCAGGGACCGACCTCCTGCGGCAGCGTGCACGCGACGGGCAGTCCGCCGCCGGAGCCGCCGGCGCCGTCAGCGCCGCCGGGGCCGCTGGCGCCGCCGTCAGCGCCGCCGGGGCCGCTGGCGCCGCCGTCAGCGCCGCCAGGGCCGCTGGAGCCGCCGGTGCCGCCCGCGCCGCCAGGGCCGCTGGAGCCGCCCGCGCCGCCAGGGCCGCTGGAGCCGCCCGCGCCGCCAGGGCCGCTGGAGCCGCCCGCGCCGCCGGTGCCGCCGTTGTTCACCGTGATGGTACAGCTCGCGACGAGCAGAAGACTGCCAAGGATCGCTGGACTGAGGGAGATTCGCTGGAGCATGCCGGAATCATAGCAACAGCCGTGCCGTTGTCGTCTGGCCGGCGGGTCGCGAACGGCGCGCAGCGCCGAGCGCGATGGAGCGCGGTGTGCCACGCCGCGCGGCACACCGTGACGACGTCGTCGAGCGCCGTGCCCGGCGCATGGGCTCACTCCTTGATGCTGACGTGCCGCGGCTGCGCCTTCACGCGCGCCATCCACGCCCCGATGCCGGGGTAGCGGGCGAGATCGAACCCGCCCTCGTCGGCGACGTGGGTATAGGCGTAGAGCGCGATGTCGGCGATGCCGTAGCGCTCGCCCACGAAGAAGGAGCGCGCGACGAGGTGCCGCTCCATCACGTCGAGCGCGGCATAGCCTCTCTCCCGCCGCTCGACCAGCTCCTGCTCCTTGCCTTGCGGCACCCCGAAGTAGGCGACCCACGCGCGGACGACGGCGACGTAGGGCTCGTGGCTGTACTGCTCGAAGAACATCCACTGCAGGGCCTCGGCGCGGCCGAGGCGGTCTTCGGGCAGGTACCCGGTGCCCTCGGCGAAGTACCACAGGATCGCGTTCGACTCCGCCAGGTAGCGGCCCGGCTCGAGCTCCACCACGGGGACGCGGCCGTTGGGGTTCTTCGCGAGGAACTCGGGCGTGCGGCTCGCCCTGGCGTGCAGATCGACGGCGACGCGCTCGAGCGGGATGCCGAGGTGCGAGAGCAGGAGGCGCACCTTGTAGCAATTGCCGGAGGGGGCGTACTCGTAGAGCTTGATCATGGCCCCATCGCTCTACCAGGGCGCCCGGTGGGGCGCGAGCGGGGGCGCGCGGCGGAGCGCGAGCCCGCACCTCGCCCTGCGCTTGACGGCGCGCCGGCGCGTCGTACTGCTTGCGGCATGAGCGAGACGCCGGTCGTGCTCGTGCACGGGATCTGGGACTCGGCGGCACGGCTCGACCGCCTGCGGGCGGGGCTCGAGGCGCGGGGCGTCCGGCGGGCGCGGGCGTTCGATCTGGCGCCGAACGACGGGCGCGAGCGCATCGAGCGCCTCGCCGAGCAGCTCGACGGGATCGTGGAGGCGGTGCTCGCGGAGACCTCGGCGCGAGCGCTGGACGTGGTGGGCTTCAGCATGGGGGCGCTGGTGTCGCGCTATTACATCCAGCGGGGCCGGGGGCGCGCGCGGGTGCAGCGGTTCGTGTCGATCTCCGGGCCGCACCAGGGCACGCTGAGCGCGCTGTGGTTGCCGTACGAGGGCGTGCGGCAGATGCGGCCCGGCAGCCCGCTCCTCCGCGACCTCGCCTCGGACACGGACCCGTGGGGGCCGGTCGAGGTCCACGCGCTCTACACGCCCTACGACGTCATGATCGTGCCGGCGCGATCGAGTATCCTGCCGGGGGCGCGGACGACGCGCGCGGTGCCCGTGGCGCTGCACCGGTGGATGCTGTCGGACCGCCGGGTGCTCGATGCCGTCGCGGAGATCCTCGCGCGCTGAGCCGCGGCCTCGGAGGTCGCCATGTGCCGGAACATCAAGACGCTGTTCAACTTCGAGCCGCCAGCCACCGAGGAGGAGATCCGCGCGGCGTCGCTGCAGTTCGTGCGCAAGCTGAGCGGCTTCAACGCGCCGTCGCGGGCGAACGAGGCGGCGTTCACGCGCGCGGTGGAGGACGTCGCGGCCGCCGCCCGCGTGCTGATCACGTCGCTGTCCACGACCGCCCCGCCGCGCGATCGCGCGATCGAGGCCGACAAGGCGCGCGAGCGCTCACGCCTCCGCTTCGGCCGCGGCTGATCGCCGTCGCGAGCTAGCCCTTGCCCGCGGCAGCGGACGCCGAGGGCTGCGCCGGCGGCATGATGATGCGGAACTTCCCGCTCAAGTGCAGCAGCGACATCGTGTACAGCATGCCGTCATAGTAGCGCCACTTGCCGGTGGGCGGCTCACGTCGATACAGCTCTTCGATGAAGCGCCAGGCCCGCGGATGGGTGGCCGAAAGGGCAGCGACGGCGTTCATCGACACGAGCCCGAGCGACTCGTGATCGACGAGGGGCTTGCCGTCGAGGCTGAAGTTGGCCCGGTACCCGGGGCCCTGCGCCTCGAAGAACGCGAGGAGTCGATCGCTCAGCTCGATCTCCCGCGGATCCTTCGCCCACCACGCCGCGTCCACCGCCCAG
This sequence comes from Sorangium sp. So ce1036, assembly GCF_051369805.1. NCBI lineage: Bacteria > Pseudomonadati > Myxococcota > Polyangiales > Polyangiaceae > Sorangium > Sorangium sp. So ce1036. Next base: position 5,811,791 of record NZ_JBBMOX010000001.1, on the reverse strand, counting down.
TTCATCGCGGTGCGGAACGCGTCGTAGCGGAAGTTGGCGGTCCCTGCGTCCCAGGAAGCGGCCTTGGGGGTGCCGTCGAAGTTGGCGTAGTCCGGGGCGAGCCCGGTCTTCGGATGGGTCGTCTTGACGAAGAAGTCGCGGCTCACCTTGGCCGCCTCGGCCCAGAACGCGCGATCCGCCTCGGGGCCCCAGGCCGCCCAGAGCTCGTAGAACGCAGGCAGGTGATACGAGGGGTTGGTGTGATCGCCGTTCTTCGAGAAGTTGTCCGAGTCGGGCGTGAACCGCACCATCTTGTGCTCGGTGTTGAAGAGCGAGTGCAAGGTGGTCTTGCGCTTGTCCGCGTTGACCGGCCCGGTGATGGGCTTGCGGTTCTTCATCGCGTCGAGCAGGCTCAGGGCCTCCTTCCGGTAGTCGTAAATCCCCTTGCCGTCTCCCCAGCGATGGGACGCGAACAGTAGCGCCGTGGCGAAATACTCCTCCGCGTCGGGGGCGGGGTTCTCGTCCATGGCCGTGCCGTCCGGGCGCATCTGCCAGGAGAAATAGCCGAAGCCGGGGCGACGCGGATCCGCGTGGTACATGTGGGACTTGGCCCAGTTCCACAGCGCGTCGAAGTCGTCCTTTCGATCGACCTGCACGGCGATCATCATGCCGTACGACATCCCCTCGGAGCGGACGTCGCCATTGCCGATGTCCATGATGTACGCCTTGGGGCCGTTCGCGTTCTTCCCCGCCGCGAACATGACGGCCTCTTCCTTGGGATCGCCATGGAAGAGCTGCGCGTAGGCCTTCGCGATCTTGGCGTCGATCTCGGCGGGCTTGTGCCCCAGCTCGGCGAACAGGTTGCGGTACTCGCCCGTGAAGTACGCTCCCTTGGCAGCGGGCCGGAGCGCTCGATCCTGGGGCGCGGGCTCCGGCGTCGGGGACCCCTGCGCCGCGCTGGTCTGCGTCGCGGTGCCGGCCTGAGGGGCGCCGCTGGCTTGCGCGGCGGCGCTCGCCGGATCGGGGGAGCCGACCTGGGTGCCCTGGTTGCTGGGCGCGCAGGCGAATGCCGCGAGCGCGAGCCATGATGATATGACCGTTACCATTCGTGAGTTCATCGCTGTCCTCGTTGGCGTGATCAAGGGTCTTCTCGATTCGTGCAAGACTGAACCAGGGACGAGCTCGGGTGACGACGCACTAGACCGCCCCCTCGCGGAGCCACTCGCCGAACCGCTCGCCGATCATCAGCGCCGTCAGGTTCGTGTTCACGCTCGGGATGGTCGGCATGATGCTCGCGTCCGCGACGAGGAGGCCCTCGACGCCGCGGACGCGCCCGCGCCCGTCGACCGCCGCCGACGCGGCCCCCTCGGGCCCCATCGGGGCGGTGCCGCACGGGTGATAGCCGGAGCCGCAGCTCCGGTAGATCCACCTCTCCAGCGCCTCGCGCCGCATCAGCGTGCGCTCCGTGGGCCACACGAACCAGCCGAGCTCGCGCATCGGCGCGGTTCGGGCGACCTGGTACGCGAGCTCGAGCGCCTCGACCGCGCGCGCGAGGTCCTCGCGGTCGACGAGCATGTTCGAGGCGATGCGGGGCCGCGCGTGGGGGTCCGCGCTCGGGTACTCGATGCGGCCGGCGCCGCGCGGCTTGCCGATGCAGCACGCGATCGCGAACGCCGGGATCGTGAGGCGCGGGTGCAGCGGGAAGAAGGAGCCCGGCTGGAGCTGCATGTCGTTCGGGTACGGGCTGCCGCGCGACGTGTAGCGGAGCACCGTCTGGACGAGCGGGTCGCGCGCGACGTCGAGGAGCCCGCGGCGGCGCGGCCACAGGGCGATGGCCGCCCCCGGGTGGTCGAGCAGCCGCGCCCCCACGGCGGGCACGTCGGACACGAGCGCGACCCCGAGCCGCGCGAGCTCTGCGCGCGGCCCGATCCCGCTGCGCAGGAGGATCCCGGGCGTCGCGATCGCGCCCGCGCAGAGCACCACCTTCCGCGTCGCGACGACCTCGACGCGGCCGTCGGCCTCGATCTCGACCCCCTCGACCCGGCGGTTTCGCACGAGCACGCGCCGCACCGTGGTGCGCGGCCGGAGCCGCAGGTTCTCCCGCCGGCGCACCTCGGCGGTCAGGTAGCAGCGCGCCGCGCTCATGCGCTGTCCGTCGATCTTGTTCATCGCGTGCGGCCCGACGCCCGCGGGCGCGCGCGGATCGTTCGTGTCCGCGCACGCGGGGTGGCCGAGCCCCCTGCACCCGTCGACGAACGCCGCCTGCCACGGCACGAGCTCCTCGCGCCGGGCGCGGCGGATGGGCACCGGGCCGCCCTTGCCGTGCCAGGGCTCGCCGAAGTCGCGGTCGTCCTCGAGGCGCTTGAAATACGGCAGGCACGCGTCGAAGCCCCAGTCGGGCAGGCCGAGCGCGGCCCACTCGTCGTAATCGTACGGCTGGCCGCGGATCGCGATGCACGTGTTCACGGCCGACGAGCCGCCGACCACCTTGCCGCGCGGGAACAGGAACATGATCTGCCCGGGCGTGGGCCGGTGGCGGTAACCCCAGTCGTGCGCGAGCCACGAGTTGCGGGAGCCGTCCCGGAGGTCTTCGGGCAGGCGCGCCGGGTCGGGGTAGTCGGGGCCCGCCTCGAGCAGCAGGACCTCGCGATCCGCGCGCTCCGTGACGCGCGCGGCGATCACGGCGCCGGCCGAGCCGGCCCCGACCACGACGAGCTCCGCGGCGCTGCCCGGGCGGGACGACGACGGAGAGGGCGGAGAGGAGCGAAACACGTTGGACACACGACCTACACGGGATCGCGTTGCCCGGCAACGGGCCGCGAGAGCCGGCCGCGCGAAGAATCGCTCGATGTCAGGACGACCCCTCGGGTCCGGGTGGATGAGCCAGTGATAGCGGTACGGGGCCTCGCGGTGGACTCATCACCTCGCGTGCTCCTCGAAGAAATCGAGCATCCGCTCGCTCGCATGGAACGTCTCGCTCTTCGGTCCGAACACCGGCGGCAGATCCCCTCCGCCAGGCCACGTGTGCCCGCCCCCCTCGACGGCGCAGTGCTCGACCGCCGCGCCGTCGGCGCACCTCGACCACGCGGTGCACGTGGTGTCGCCGCGCGCATGGGTGCGGTGCGAGGTGTCGGCGCAGCGGTCGCGATCTCGCCATGTCGCGAGGCTCTGGGCAACGGAGATGAACTCGAGGCTCCCCGGCATCGGCACCGGCACCCATCCCGTGCCTCCATCATAGGGAATGCTGGGGTCCTCGGTCCCGTGCACGTGCAGCACGGAGACAGGGCGCGTCGGAGCGCACGTGTCCTCCGGTGCCAGATGCAGGACGCCGGCGACCGGGGCGATCGCCGCGATGGTGTCCGCGAGCTCGCAGCCGAGGCGGTGCGCCATGAGCGCGCCGTTGGACATGCCGGTCACGAAGATGCGCCCCGGATCGACGCAGTGCTCGTCGGAGATCGCGTCGATCAGGTCCCGCGTGAAGCCCACGTCGTCGACGCCGTCCACCCACGCCTGGCCGCAGCACGCGCCGGCGTTCCAGCTCCCGCCCACGCCCGCGGGATAAGCGACCAGGAGCCCTCGTTCGTCCGCGAGCGCGCTGAGGCCGGAGAGCGCGGCCTCCATCTCGGGCGTGCCGTTGGCATGATGAAAGTCGAGCACCAGCGGCGCGCCCTTGCCGCGCTGGCGCAGCCAGCTCGGGACGTGCAGGAGCGCAACGCGCTCGAGGCCGCCGCTCGTCACGTGAACCCAGTGATCGCCGGCCGGGCGCGACGCGCGCGCGCAGCCCGGCCTGCCTGCCACGGCGCCCTCCGCCACCGCCAGCGCTCCAGGTGGCTCCGGCGAGCCGCAGCCAGCAACGACGGCGAGAATGACCAGGAAGCTCTCTCTCCTGCGCCCCATGAAATCCATGCGAACCTCCCCCGGAAAGGGCACGGCGCGCGGCGCGCTGTGCCCGCCACGATCCGGTATAGCCTCATCTCTCCCGAGCTCGCGCGCGGAGCGCCGCGCTCCGGCGTGTGCGTTATGGCCCGAACGTTTCAGCTGAGCTGCGGAGCCAACGGCGCGGGCGTGTTGCCGCAGCGCTGCGCGGGCGGGCAGTGGCAGGACCACGGCGCGTGCATCGACCCCGACGTCTGGGCGAACGGCGCGACCGGGACCTCGCGTGCGGGCTCAACGGGCGCGGGAGCCGGACGCAGCTCTGATCGCGGGGGGCGCGGGTGGACGCGCGCGTCGGACCTGTCGGACGCCGTCGCGATCAGCGCGGGCGGCCAGCACACGTCATGAGAGAATCGGGCGATACGTGCCGTCCGATCGACTCGATGGATAGGGACAGCCCCCCGGGAATCCACCTGTCTCGTCAACGCGGCGCGGAAGGCGCGGCGGAGGCGGCGGCCGGGATGGACGCCCCGGCCGGCGCCGGCCCCTCCTGCTGGTCCATGAGCCGCGGCAGCTCATCGACGCTCGGCAAGAGGACGATCTCGATGCGCCGGTTCTCCTGCCGGCCTGAAGGCGTGTTGTTCGGAGACACCGGGTCGAACTCGCCGTAGCCCGCCGCGACGAGGTTGTCCGGGCGCATGCCGGCCGCGATGACGAACTCGGTGACCGTCAGCGCGCGCGCCGTGGAGAGCTCCCAGTCGTTGCGGTACTTGGCCTCGGCCAGGGGCACGTTGTCGGTGTGCCCGGCGACCATGAACTGCCGGTCCTCGTACTCCTTCAGGACGCTCGCGACCTCCTTCAGCGCGGCCTGTCCGTCGGGCGACAGCTCGGCGCTCCCGGAGCGCTCGGCCGACCGGGGGATCTTCGCAGCGTCGAGCGGCGCGGGCGCCGGGGTGAATGCAGGGCATGGGATACGTCTGCGCTTCAACGCGCGCGGAAGGAGCCAGTTCGCGCTTGACACCGCGGAACGACCTCGCGTCTCCTTATTTCGGACTCGATCAGGACCTCTGGAGGGCTCGCCGCGTGCTCGTATCCATCTCTCATGCCGCGGGCCCCGACGCGAGGCCCGACCCCGGCCCCGCGCAGCAGGAGGGCGGACGGCGCCGGTCGACGCCGCGGAGCCAGGCGACCCCGCGGAGCCCAGGCAGGGCCGCCCTGCGCGCTGCCTGCAGGGCGCTGTCGCTCCTCGCCGCCTCGGCGCTCTGCGCGTTCGGGGCGGGGTGCAACGGGACGTACGGCGCTCACGCCGGGCAGGCCATGACGCCGAGCCCGGCCACCTGGCAATCGGTCACGATCCCGGACCACGGCTTCTCGGTCCGCATGCCGATGCAGCCCGAGGTCGAGCGTGAGACCGAGATCGCGGACGACGGCGGCGTGATGGGGGTGTTCTTCGGCGCCAACGTCCTGCGCGACGTCGTCCTCGGGTTCCGCATCGTCCACGACCCCGTGGGCTTCACGGGCCACCCGATCAAGGGCGGCGCGCTCGTGGATCTGATCGCCGAGGACCCGCCGGGTCGCGCTCCGGCGGACACCTCGGAGGTCGTGTCCCGGCGCGAGTTCATGTCCGGGGGGCTCCAGGGCAGGGACGTCGCGCTGGTCGATCGGCAGCGCGGCACGATGATGCACGTCCGGCTCCTCCTCGGCCGGCAGCGCCTCTTCGGCGCCTTCGCGATCCACGCGATCGAGGAGCAGGCCCGGCTCGCCCCCATCGTCGCGGCCTACCTGGGCTCCGTGGCGGTCACGCCGGCCGAGGCCACGTCGCCGGTCGGGAGCGGCAAGCTGGACCTGGCCCGCTGGGAGCACGTCTGCCCTCCTGAAGCGGATTTCGTCGCCGTCATGCCCGGTTCGGTGCGTCACGAGGAGGTGACGCTGCCGCTCGCGGAGGAGACCTATCAGGTCAACGTCTACTCCGTGACCACCGATGTCGAGAGCTACAGGGTCTACGAGGTGCGGGTCGGGGAGGCTCCGAAGATGAAGCTCGTCGAGCACCTCCGCGCGTCGCTCCTCGCCGGCGGGGCGCGCGTGCGAGAGGAGCGCGACGTCCAGTCCCGGGGCTACGCCGGGCGTTCGATCGTCGTCGAGCACGGCGACTACCTCATCCATACACGCCTCTTCCTGACGGCGGGCCGCGTCTACGACGTCCGCGCCACCGTGCCTCTCCGCCGCGAGGCGGCGTCGAAGCCCCATATCGACAGGTTCTTCGAACACTTCAAGATCCTCTGAGGCACGTCGATGCGAACCGCGCTCCTCACCCTCGTGCTCCTCCTCGCGCTCCCCCGCGGCGTGGCGGCGCAGGCCCCGAACGGAAAGGCTGCGACGCGGGCCCCGAGCGGAAAGGCGGCCTCGCAGGCCGGGAGCGGGCCGAGCCCGATCCAGCTGCGCCCGCTCGATCGGGCCACGGTGCGCGTCGTGACGTTGAGCGGCATCCGGCCGGCGCGGGTCCAGAGCAGCCGCACCGGCCTGGTGCGCCTCCCGGCGATCGGCGAGATCAGCCATGGCACCGGGTTCGTCACCGACCGGAGCGGGCTCATCGTCACGGCGGCGCACGTGACCAGCGGGGCGGATCTCATCGCGGTGCTGCTGCCGGGTCACACCGACGCGCTGGCGGCGCGGGTGGTCTTCGTCCACCCGGAGCGGGACGTCGCGGTGCTGCACGCGGCCGGGTCGTTCGCCGACGTGCTCTCCCTCCCCGCGCACGATCCGCCGCTCCAGATGGCGGAGCAGGTGAGCGCGAGCGGCTATCCCGTCGATCTCCGGGAGCGGTATCCCGCCGCCACGGCGGGCGTCGTGAGCCGCCAGCTCAACAGCGGGAGCTTGCAGCTCGCGATGGGGGTCAATCCCGGCAACTCCGGCGGGCCGGTGACCAACGGCGCGGGGCAGCTCCTCGGCATCGTCTCGCAGCGCGGCGCGCCGGAGGCAGGCCTGGAGAACATCGCCGTCATCGAGCCGCTCCGCCACGTGCGCGAGTCGGTCGAGCGGGCCAGGGCGGTGCTCCGCCACGAGGGCGCGCCGGCGCACGGGGAGGGCGGGCGCGTCCTTGCAGGGCTCCTCGCGGATTTCGTTCGCACCAGCGACGAGCGCCCGGTCTACGAGAAGACGAGCCTCACGGTCCTGCAGCGGGCCAGCGCGGCGCCGCGGACGCCCGAGGAGGAGGCGCTCGTCGCGGCGCACGCGTGGAACATGGGGCTCGCGCTCCTGGAGAGCCGCAGCAAGGCGGAGCCGACGCAGCTCGCCCCGGCCGACAGGGGCGCCGCGGAGCGGCTCCTGTCGCTCTCGCTGAAGCTCGCGCGGGACGTGAACCTGAGGGCGCCTCACGTGCGCATCCACTATCCGATCGTCCGCACCATCGTGGTGAGCGCGGGACGGCCCTTCGTGCCGCCAGCGCCGCGGCGGTGAGCGGCGCGCGCGGGCGCTACCGCATCCCCAGCGCTTGCCTGAGCGCTGGCAGGAAGCGGCGGCTCACCGAGACGGTCTGTCCATCGGAGAGGTGGAGCAGCGCTCCGCCCGCCTCGGGCGTGAGCGCCCGTATCGCGCTCGCGCGGACGAGCTCGGCCCGGTGCACGCGGAGGAAGCCGAGCTGCGCGAGGCGCTCCTCCAGCGCGCTCAGGCTCTCGCGCAGGAGGTGCTCCTCCCCGTCGAGCGAGAAGGCGGTGTACTTGTCCTCGGCGCGGAACCGCGTGACGCGGAGCGGATCGAAGAAGCGAACCTTGCCGCCGTCGTGGACCGTCAGGAGCGCGGCGGTGCTCCCCGCAGAGGCCGCCTCGGAGGCGCGCGGGGAGGGCGCCTCCGCCGGCTCCGGTGGGCGCGTCGCGGCGGCGGTGATCGAGCGCGCGAGCAGGCGCTGGCGGACCTTCTCCAGGGCCCGCTCGAGGCGCTCCTGCGCCACGGGCTTGAGCAGGTAATCGACGGCATCCGCCTCGAAGGCGAGCGCCGCGTATTGCGCGTGCGCCGTGGTGAAGACCACGAGCGGCGCGTCGGCCGCCTCGGCCACGCCGAACCCGTCCAGCCCCGGCATGTCCACGTCGAGCAGGAGCAGATCGGGGCGGAGCGCGCGCGAGCGCGAGAGCGCGTCCGCGCCCGTCGCCGCCTCGCCGACCACCTCGGTGTCCTGGACGCGGGCGAGCATGCGGACGAGCCGCGCCCGCGCGAGCGCCTCGTCGTCGACCACGAGCACGCGCAGCCTCATCGGCTCCACCGCACGGGCAAGCGCAGCCGCGCCTCGTATCCCCCCGCAGGGCCCGCCCCCGCGGACAGGCGCCCGTCCTCGCCATAGAGGATCCGCAGCCGCTCTCGCAGGTCGGTCAGGCTGGTGCCGGTCCCGCGGTGCCTCGAGCCGTCTGGGCCGGGGCCATCGTCGTGCACGGACAGCAGCAGATCGTCGCCCTCGACCTCGGCGCGGACGGTCACTGAGCCGCCCTCCACGCGTCGGCTGGTGCCGTGCTTGACGGCGTTCTCCACGAGCGGCTGGAGCAGCATCGGCGGCACCTCGATGGAGTGGAGCGACGGGTCCACGAGGATCACATACCGCAGCCGCTCCTGGAACCGGATCGTCTCCACCTCGAGGTAGTCGATCGCGTTGGCGATCTCGTCGCCCAGCGGGACGACGTGCCGCTCCGAGCCCTCGAGCGAATAACGAAAGAGCTTGGCCAGCCGCCCCAGCACCTCCTCGGCGAGCTCGGGGTCGGTGGCGGTGAGGCTCATGGCGCTGTTCAGGCTGTTGTAGAGGAAATGGGGGTTCGTTCGCACCTGGAGCAGCCGCACGCGGGCGTCGAGCGCGGCGAGCTGCTCCCGGTGCGCGAGGCGCTTCTCCTCGCGGATGCGGGCCATGAACCGCGTGTACATGTAGATCCCGCCGAGCCACAGGAAGCTGATGAGGACCCCCTGCACGATGAGCAGGGCCGGGTGCATCGTCATGCCCGGCACCAGCGAGCCCACCACCGGCGCCGACAGCAGCGTGCCCGCGGTCACCACGGCGACGGTGGTCAGGCCATAGAGGGCGAACCGCGCGGGGCGCGGGATCTCGTGGAGAGGCAATCGGGCCAGGCCAGCGTTGTAGGCGGCCGCCTGCGCGAGGACGAGCACGTTGCTGTAGAGCGTGATGGCGCCCAGGATGCGCGGCACATGGGTCCAGTGCCAGTGGGCGTCGTCCCACCGGAGCACGTGCGGGTTGACCAGCAGCGTGATGAACGGCGGCGCGATGACGCCGAACCACATCGCTCCCCGCGGGATGAGGACGGGGCGTGGCGACCTGGGCTCACCGCGGGCAGCGATCACGGCCCCGCAGGATAGCAGGGGGCCGCCGGGCCGGGGGGCGGCGGCGATGAACGGCCGTCGCCGCGCGACGAGCGGCGGCGCCGCGCGACGAGCGGCGGCGCCGCGCGACGAGCGGCGCCGCCCGTCGCTCGTCCGCGCGCTGGCGCCGCTCGTCGCGCGCACCCGCTCCTTCGTCGGCGGGCGCGGGCCGCGGGGGCCAGCGGACCCCAGGATGGGCTCACGCGGCGCCGACGGCGCGCGAGCGAGGGAGAGAGATGAGCGCGACGAGGAGACCGGGGCGCCGGTGGGCGTGGTTCGCAGGGGTGACGGTGGTCTCCGCCGCGCTGCTCGGCGCCGGCGCGTCCTGGCGCCGTGGTCCGGACGCCCCGGGGGCACGCCCGCTCGGACCGCTCACGGCCTTCGCGCTGCCGGCCGGAGAGCGGATGCGCTTCGAGGGGCGCGTCGTGCAGCGGCTCGCCGCCGGCTCGTACACGTACCTGGAGGTCGAGAGAGAAGAAGGGGAGCGGAGCTGGGTCGTCACCCTGTCGTCGTCGCGAGGCGCGCGCGCCGGCGCCGGCGGCGTGCGGGTCGTCGCCATGGGCTTCGCGGATCAATTCGTGTCGAAGAGGCTCGGGCGCTCGTTCGACGGCCTGTATTTCGCCGTCGTGCGGCCCTTGTGACGTCACCGCGGAGACAGCGAAGGATGAAGAAAGGATCATTGTATATGATGAATCGAGCGTCGCTGCAGCGCTTCATGGCTGGCCTGGGGATCGTCGCCGCGATGGCGGGCGCCGGCTGCGCGGACGACGGAGAGCGCTCCGCGAGCGGAGCGGCCGGCGGCGGAGCGGGCGGCGGCGGAGGCGCGCCGCAGGGCTCGCCGTTCGACGGGTGCTCCAAGGGGGAGCTCGAGCCGGACCGCCAGGGCGACACGATCCTCAGGGGCCCCGGCGTCGACCCCGAGACCGGCGCGCTGCCGCCTGGCAATTACCTGATCTCGACGACCTACCTGGCCCTCAAGCCCGAGATGACGCAGCGGGCGATGGAGCTCGGCGGTCCGATCATGCAGAGCCTGTTCACGATGAAGGGCCTCGTCGGGGCGGCGACCCTCCAGTCGACCTCGTGCGTGTCGCTCCGCACGCTCAGCGTATGGGAGAGCGAAGAGGACATGTTCGCGTTCGTCGGCAGCCCGGCCCACGCCAACGCCATGGGCCACATCACCTCGATCAGCCGCGGCTCCAGCAACGTGATCTCGTGGGAAGCGAGCGAGGCGCAAGCGACCTGGGAGGAGGCGGCGAGGCGCCTCGCGAGCGAGGCCGGCGGCGACATCTGAGCTCCACGCCGCGCGCAGCGGCGAGCGGTTCGCCAACCTCGTGGTCGATCACGCACGTGGCGCGATGCCGTTGTGGGCGTGTGGTGTCTGCCGGTCGCGCCGGCGGCGCTCCCGGTGAGGCGCGCCGGCCACCCGGATCGCGTCAGGGACGTGCCTTGTCCTCAGCGTCGATGTCCGCGCGCCGCCGGGCGAGCCTGCGGCGCATGGCATTCGGGATCTGGGCCGCGAGCTCGATCGCGCGCTCGAGCTGGCGCCGCGCCTCGTCCAGGTCGCCGCGGCGCGCGGCCGAGACGCCGCGCGCCTCGATGACCTCGAGGCGCTCCTGCCCCAGGGAGAAGCGGGCCGCGCGCGCCTCGAGCGCCTCCCACGCGGCGGCGCCCGCGCCCTCGGTGGCGAGCTCCACGGCGGCGTAGAGCACGTCCTCGGACGGCGCCATGAGCGCGCCCGGCTCCCCGCGGGCGCGCGCCTCGGCCTGGCAGGCGCGGATGCGCGCGACCAGGGCGCGCGCCGCCGCCTCCTCGCCCCGATGAAAGCGCAGCCGCGCCTCGAGGAGCGCCACCACCGCGCGCCCGGGCGCGCCCGAGATCGCGCGGTCGAGCGCGACCGCCCGCAGGACGTGCGGCTCCGCGGCGGGCGCGTCGTCGAGCAGGAGCAGGCTCTCGCCCAGGTTGAACTCGCCCATCAGCTCGAGCGAGCGCTGCCCGAGCTCGCGCGCCACGGCGAGCGAGCGCTGCATGTCGGCCACCAGGCGCTCCGCGTCGCCGCGGCCCGCCGCGGCGAGCGCCCGGACGTTGAGCGCCGCGCCGAGCTGGAGGCGGTCGCCGTGCGCGCCGGCCAGGTCGATCGCCCGGTCGAGCGCGGCCCCCGCCTCGCCGGGCCGGCCGAGCCCCGCCAGGATGAAGCCGAGGAGCGTCAGGGCGATGACCAGCGTCTCGTAGCCGTCGTCGCCGAGCCGCTCCGCCACGGCCGCGGCGCGCCCGAGGAGCGCCGCGGCCTCCTCGTTGCGGCTGAAGCGAAAGGCCGAGCGGCCGCACGCGAGCAGGAGCCGCGCCTCGAGGAGCGGCGGGCGCGCGCCGCCGGCGAGCGCGTGCGCCTCCTCGACCCGCGCCTCCTCGACCCGCGCGCGCGACGCCTCATGCTCGTCCATCCAGTCGAGCGCGGTGGCCTCGTCGAGCAGGAGCTCGATCCGCAGGGCGGCGTCGCCGTCCTGCGCCGAGAGCTCCCGGGCGCAGGAGAAGTCGGCGAGCGCGTCGTGGTAGCGGCCGATGCGGTAGCGCATCAGCCCGCGCCCGCGGTACGCGGCGCGGCGGTCGATCGCCCCGTCGGCCGCGGGCTGCTCCTGCTCCAGGGCGCGGCTGTAGAGGCGCTCCGCGTCGGTGTAGGCGTGGCGCGCGCGCGCCCGCTCGGCGAGATCGAAGAACGAGCGCGCCGCGACCTCGGCGAGGCCGGCCGCGCCCGCGTGGTGGGCGAGCTGCGCGACGCGCCGCTCCTCGCCGAGCCGCGGCGGGCCCTCGGCGTAGAACGCGGCGGCCGCCCGGTGGATGCGCAGCCGCTGCGCCGCCGGCGCGGCCCGCGCCACGGCCTCGCGCACGAGCGCGTGGCGGAAGCCGACCCGCCCGGCGCCGTGGTCCACGATCACGCGCGCGGACAGGAGCCGCTGGGTGCCGACCCGGGCGTCCAGCGGGAACTCGGCGTCGCCGCCCTCCTGCGCGAGGTGGCGCAAGAGCCCCTCGATCTCGTCGAGGGTCACCTGCGCGCCCAGCAGCGCGACGAGCCGGGCGTGGCCGCGCAGCGCGGGCGCGAGGGCGTCGAGCTCGCGGCGCGCGAGCCACTCGATGATCGGCAGGTCCGGGAGGCCGTCGAGCTCGTCGGTGGCGAGGTACCACGAATCGCCCCGGGGGCTCTTGCGCACGATGCCCGCGCGCCGGAGGCCGCGCAGGAGCTCGACGAGCAGGAGCGGGATCGCCTCGGCGCGCCCCACGAGCCGCTCCACGGCGGACCGTGGCGCGCTCTCGACGGGCAGGAGCAGGCGGCGGCAGAGCGCGGCCGCGCTGTCGGGGTCGAGCGGGCCGAGGGCGTGCCGCTCGCGGCGGGCGGCGCAGTCGCCCCACGCGGGGTGCGCCTGCGCGAGCTCGGGCCGGCCGAGCGCGCAGACCCAGAGCGGCAGGCGGGCCTCGGCGCGCGCGGCGTACTCGAGCGCGGAGAGCAGCGCGTCGCCCGCGAAGTGGGCGTCGTCGACGACCACGAGCAGCGGGCGGCTCGCGGCGGCGCCGCGCAGGACCTCGCCGGCGACCACGGTCAGCGCGGAGCGCAGGGCGCCCGGGGCCGCGTCGAGCTTGCGCAGCGCCGCGCGCAGGGCGGCGCCCTCCGCGCCGGGCGGGATCCACCCGAGCGCGAGGGCCACGACGGGCACCCGGTCGGCGGCGGCGCCCGGGCCGAGCCGCTCGCGGAGCAGCGCGGCGCCGCCGTCGGGCGGCGGGGTGGCGGGCAGCTCGAGGAGGCGCTCGAGCAGGTCGGCGAGCGCGTGGTCGGCGTCGCCGAGCGCCGGCTCGCGGGCGCGCAGCGAGAGCACGCGGACGTCGGGCCCGAGCGCGGCGAGCTGCTCGAGGAGGGCGCGGGCGAGGTGGCTCTTGCCCAGGCCGGCCTCGGCGATGACGCTGACCACGGCGGGCGCGCCCTGGACCGCCGCGGTGCGCGCGCTGTCGACCAGGGCGGCGAGCACGGCGTCGCGGCCGAAGAGCGGGCAGGGCCCCAGGCCGAGCGCGTTCTGGAGGCTGCTGGCGTCGCCCTCGGCGACCAGGGCGCTGTCGGGGGCCGCGACGGCGCTGTCGGGGGCCGCGGCGGCGCTGGCGGGGGCCGCGACGGCGCTGGCGGGGGCCGCGACGGCGCTGGCCGGGGCCGCGGCGGCGCTGGCGGGGGCCGCGGCGATGCTGTCGGGGGCCGCGTCGGCCTCGGCGCGGGCCGGGGGGGTGCTCTCGAGGTCGTGGAGCACGGCGGCCGCGGCGGGCGCGATCGTGACGCCGGCCGGGTCGTCGGGCGCCGGGAAGCGATGGGGACGCGAGAAGATCGGGCTGAGGAAGCGCCGCGCGCCGTCGCGCCGGGTCTGCGCCGTGACGGGCGCGAGATCGACGCGCGCGCGCTCGCACACGCCGAGCCGCACGAGCTCCTCGGCGGCGTGGCGGGCGCGGCGCGCGGGGTTGTCGGCCGCGTCCGCCGTGAAGACGGCGACGCAGCGGCCCGCGGCGGCGCGGCCGAGCTGCCCGCCCAGCGCGTGCAGCCGCGCCTGGATGGCCGCCACGTCGAGCGCGGTCTCGAAGAAGAGCAGCCCCACGGTGAGGCGCTCGCCCTGCGCGGGGCCGGGCGGCGGCGGCGACGGCCGGGCCGGGCGCGCCGCCGGCGCGGGCGCCGCGCGGGCCTCGCGCAGCGCGGCCGCGAGCGCGGCGCCGAGCTCGTCGGCGCTGTCGAAGCGATCGCGCCGGTCCTTCGCCAGGCAGCGGGCCACCACGTCCGCGACCTTCGCGGGGACGGCCGGCCCGCCGGTCATCACGCCGAGGCGCGGCGGGCGGCGGCTCAGGTGGCTCTCCCTGACCACGGCGCGCGAGCCCCAGAAGGGCGGGTGGCCGGCGAGCAGCTCGAAGAGGATGACGCCCACGGCGTAGAGGTCGGCGCGGCGATCGATGTCCAGCAGGCCCTCGCACTGCTCGGGCGCCATGTACTCGGCGGTCCCCACGCCCCCGTCCTCGGTCGTGACCTCGGGCGCGGCGCCCTCGGACCCGAGGGGGACCGCGAGGCCGAGGTCGATGAGGATCACCCTCCGCGCGCGGCCGACGAGGAGGTTCTCCGGCTTGATGTCGCGGTGCACGTACCCGCGCGCATGGACCGCCGAGAGCGCGCGCAGGATCCCCGACGCGAGCGCGGCGGCCTCCGCGAACGGTAGCGGCTCCTCCCGGTCGACGAGGAGGTCGGCCAGGGTCGGCGCGTCGAGGTACTCCATCACGACGTACGGCGCGCCGTGGGCGGCGCGGCCGTGCTCGTGGACGGCGGGCACGTGGGGCGGACCGACGCGCGTGAGCGCCGTGATCTCGTGCTCGAGGTAGGCGGGCGCGCCGGCCCGATCGTCACGCGCGACCTTGATCGCGACGGTGGCCCGGTCGCGCTCGCGCTCGGCCTCGAACACGACGCCGAAGCCGCCGCGCGCCACGACGCGCCGCACGCGGTGGCCCGGGATCCGGGGGGCCGCGACGCCGTCGGCCAGCAACGTCTCGGCGTCGCCCCCGTCGAGGCTGGGGGCGCCGTGAAGCCGGCAGCGCACCCGGATGCGACGGCCGCAGGCCGGACAGCGCAGGACCGCGGGCGCGGCGGCCCACGCCGGGGCCTCGCCGAGCGGAGACGATGGCTCGTCGAGGGCGGGGGGGCGAGCCTGCGCGCGCGGCGAGGGGAGTCTCACGACATGCTAGGAGAACACGAGTTGACGAGCGCGGGAATGCGGGGCGTTCCTGACGGTCGGGGGCCGAGGGCAGGGGAGGCGCGGTCCTCGATGGCGCCGCCGCAGATCGTCTCGGACGCGCGGGCATGACGGTATGGACGTCCGCGCCGGGGGGTCCTCTCCGCGGCGTCCCGCCTCAATCGATCGGGAATCGGTTTCTTCGCTCACAAGAATGGTCGCGATGATCTCAACGTGGTCGTGGTCGTGGTCGTGGTCGTTCACGGCCGATCGTTTACGTTTACGTGAACGTATTGCCGGATTCACAGTCGATGAATTCCGCGGCCCTCCGGCCTGGATCCGTGCAATCGGATTTGAATATTATGGATATCCCATCATGTTCGGAGCCTGACGATTTTACGCTATCGCTGGCCACCACCCCTCAATCCCAGCGATCCGCGGGCGTCGATTTCCGAATGACGTTCACGTTCACGATTGGCCGTAAACGACCACGTCCACGTCCACGTCCACGTCCACGTCTACGTCTACGTCTACGTCTACGTTCAGGTTTGGGAGGGCGGGGGGCGGATCGAGAGGAGGAATGGAGAGCGAGAGCAATATTCGGACGGATGCCGCTGAAATCGAGCCGGATGGTAGGGAAGGAAACCAGCACGCGGGCAGCGGACTGCCGGCTTTGCATCGCGGCTCACCAGGGCAAGGCGCCGGCCCTGTGACCTCGATGTCATGAAAACGCCAATCCCGTGACCGACGCACGATATCCGCCAATCCGGGCTGGCGTCGCCGTGCCCATGCGGCATAATGCTCCGATCCCGAGTCGCGCTCCACTGCGAGACAGCCGACCCCCGCAGCGTCGCGCGCCCTCGCTCAACTCGACGACTGCGCCTCTCGCCCTGGTGCCCAGGCTGCCCTGAACCCCGGCGAGCGTACGATCAGCTCAGCAAGCACGGTGTGCGTGCAGGTGTGCTCGCGTCGAGCGGCTCGACGCGGCGTGCGGCCGGCCACGCGCCTCGATACAACCGACCCCTGCCAGCAACAAGGAGGTCATCCGTGATGAAGAGAGTCTCCTGTCCTCCCTCCCTGATCCCCGCCCTCCAAAGAGATCCCGGACCTGCGGCGTCCATGCTGCGTCCTGCCCCGTCTCCGGGACACGGCCTCGCGCGAGGGCGCGGGCCGCGCGCTGTCGCCGCGGCTGCGCCGCGGCGAGCGGCCTCGAAGAACGCTCGTTGATTCCAGAGGCTCGCGGCGCGCTGACGCCCGGTGAGAGGCCGATGGCCTCGCAACCTCGATGTGCGTTATGGGGGTGCGCGTCGAGCGCCTCGGCTCGTCCACGCGCGCGAAGTCCTGCGCGCATCGATGCGGGTGACCGCTAGCAGCAACACGGAGGTCCTTCCTATGAACAAACTGTCCCATGCCCCGCTCTCCTTGGAGCAGGAACGTGCCTGGTTGTTTGCCCGGCGATACGGCGCCGTGCCCGGCTTCCATGAGCGGGGAGCGGCGTGGCTGGAGGGCGAGCTCGACGTGCCCAGGCTGGCTCAGGCCATCGAGGGGCTCGCGGCGCGCCACGACATCCTGCGAACCTCCTTCTCCGAGCGCGACGGCCAGCCCGTGCAGATCATCTCGAGCGAGGTCGAGATCGCGTTCCGCACGCGGGATCTCGGCGCAGAGGGGCTCCCCGCCCTGGAGGAACAGGCGCTCGCGACCGCGCGCGACGAGGTCGCGCTGCCCCTCGATCCGGAGCGCGGCCCGCTCTGGCGAGTCAGCCTCGTCCGGCTGCACCCGGCGCGCCACCTCCTCGTCCTCGCCATGCACCCCCTCGTCTCCGACGGCGACCGGAGCGTCGACCTGCTCCTGTCCGAGCTGTTCTGCGGCTATCACGAGCTCCCGCGGCCAGCGCCGCCGGTGCGTTACCAGGATCACGCCCGGTGGCAGCGCGAGGCCATGGCCGGTGAGCTCGGCGAGCAGCAGCTCGCGCGCCTTCGCCGCGAGCTCTCCGACGCCCCGCGCGCGCTGGAGATCCGGACGGACCGGCCGCGGCCCGCGGCGCCGTCGTTCGCCGGAGGCTCGGCCGGGCGCGCGCTCGACCCGGACCTCCTGCGCGCCCTCCGCGCGCTCGCCCAGGACGAGGGCGTGACCCTGCCCGCCGTGCTGCTCACGGCGATGCTCGCCGTGCTCCACCGCCATACAGGCCAGGACGAGATCCTCGTCGGCGCCTCGCTCCCCGGGCGCGACCACCGCGCGGTCCAGGACACCCTCGGGCCCCTCGGGGACCTCGTGCCGGTACGGGGCCGGCTGGGAGCGGATCCGAGCTTTCGCGCGCTTCTCCAGGAGGTGCACCGCGCGGCGCAGGAGGGCCGCGAGACCGCCGCGCTGCCCGTCGAGGCGCTGGCCGAGCGGCTCTCGCTGCCGCGCGCCCCGGGCCGTCCGGCGCTCTTCCAGGTGCTCTTCTCCATGAAGACCCGCAACGCCGCGCCCCGGCGAGGACCCCAGCTCACCTGGAACCCGGCCGATCTCGAGCCGCCCGCGGTGGCTCAGGATCTCGTCCTCCGGATCGAGGCGCGGGATGACCGCCTGATCGCCAGGATCGATTACCAGCGCGATCTCTTCGAGCACGCGACGATCGCCCGGCTGCTCGGGCACCACGAGGTCCTGCTCCGCGGCGCCGCGAGCGACCCGTCACAACCCATCTCGGGGCTGCCGCTCCTGACCGAGGAGGAGCGCCGCGCGCTCCTCTCCGCGTGGAACCGCGGCGAGGCGCTCGACCCGCCGCGCGACCGGATCCACGAGCGGGTCGAGGCGCACGCCCGCCGCGCCCCCTCCGCCGTGGCCGTCGTGCTCGAGGGGCAGCGGCTCACCTACGCCGAGCTCGATCGGCGGAGCAACCAGGTGGCCCACCTCCTCCGGGAGCTGGGCGCGGGGCCCGAGGTCCCCATCGGCGTCTGCCTCGATCGGTCGATCGAGATGATCGTCGCCCTGCTCGGCGTCCTCAAGTCCGGCAGCGCTTATGTCCCGCTCGACCCGGCGTATCCCCCGGACCGGCTCGCGTTCCTGCTGGAGGACACCCGCGTCCCGGTGCTCCTCACCGAGGCGCGCTTCGCCGCCCGCCTGCGGACCCGGAGCGAACGGGTGGTGTGCCTCGACGCGGATCAGGGCCTCCTCGATCGACAGCCCGAGGGCAGGGTGGCGCCCGCGCCGGGGGAAGGCCCGGACAACCTCGCGTACATCATCCACACCTCGGGATCGACCGGGAAGCCCAAGGGGGTGATGGTCACCCACGCCAACGTGGTCCGCCTCTTCGACCACACCGCCCGGGATCATCGCTACGGCGACCGCGACGTCTGGACGCTGTTCCACTCGTATTCGTTCGACTTCTCCGTCCTGGAGATCTGGGGCGCGCTCTGCCACGGCGGGCGGCTCGTGGTGGTGCCCTTCCGCACGAGCCGCACGCCGGACGCGCTCTACCGGCTCCTCGGCGACGAGGAGGTGACCGTCCTCTGCCAGACCCCCTCGGCGTTCCGCCAGCTCATCCACGCCGAGGCCGAGGCCGCGCCGGCGCTGCGTGACCGCCTGAGGCTCCGCCTCGTGATCTGCGGCGGCGAGGCGCTCGACGTGGCCCTGCTCCGGCCGTGGTGGGAGCGCCACGGGGACACGAATCCCACGGTCGTCAACATCTACGGTCCCACCGAGACCACCGTGTTCGCCACCCACCGCGCGATGGGGATCCCCGATCTCGAGCGGCCCTGGTCGAGCCCGATCGGCGCCGCGTGCCCCGATGTCCAGGTGCTGCTGCTCGATCGCCGCCGCGCGCTCGTCCCCGTGGGCGTCGTCGGCGAGATCTACATCGGGGGCGCCGGCGTGGCGCGCGGCTACCTGAACCGCCCCGAGCTCACCGAGGAGCGGTTCGTGGAGAGCCCGTTCGGCGCGGGGCCGGGCTCGCGCCTGTACAGGACAGGCGATCTCGCGCGGTATCTCGCCTCGGGAGACATCGAGTTCCTCGGCCGGATCGATGATCAGGTGAAGATCCACGGCCACCGCGTCGAGCCCGGCGAGATCGCGGCGGCGCTGGGCCAGCACCCGGACGTGCGCGAGGTCGTCGTGGTGGTGCGCGAGGACGCGCCGGGCGACAGGCGGCTCGTGGCGTACGTCGTCCCCCGGCCGGTCCAGGGCGCTCAGGCCAGGGACGAGCGGGCGCTCGTCCCCGCGCTGCGCGCCCTCGCGCAGGGCCGCCTGCCGGCGCACATGGTCCCCTCCGCCTTCGTGCTGCTCGACGCGCTCCCCACCTCGCCGAACGGCAAGGTCGACCGCGGCGCGCTCCCCCTGCCCGGCGGCGCCCGGGACCAGCTCGGGCGCGCGTTCGTGGCGCCGCGCTCCGAGCTGGAAGAGGCGCTCGCCGGCCTCTGGCGCGAGATCCTGCGCGTCGAGCGCGTGGGCGTCCACGACAGCTTCTTCGAGCTGGGCGGCAGCTCGCTGCACGCCGTCCAGCTATGCTCCCGCCTCCGCGGCGCCCTCGGGATCGACATCGGGTTCCAGGAGCTCTTCGATCACCCGACCGTCGCCGCGCTCGCCGCGCTCGGGAGAGAGGGCGGCGGCGCGGCGCCCCGGAAGGAGCGCGCCATTCCGCGGGGCGCCCGGACGGGGCCGGCCCCCCTGTCGTTCGCGCAGGAGCGCCTGTGGTTCCTCCATCGGCTCGCGCCCGAGAGCAGGGCCTACAACTGCCTCTGTCCCTTCCGCCTGACCGGAGAGATCCACGTTCAGGCCCTCGACAGGAGCCTCCGGGAGCTCGTCCGCCGCCACGAGATCCTGCGCACGGTCTACATGGAGATCGAGGGCAGGCCCGCCCAGATCGTCGCCGAGGACGCCGCCTTCCGGCTCGAGGTCGCGGACCTTCAGCACCTCGCCGAGGACGAGCGCGAGGTCGCGGCGCGCCAGCTCCTCGACGCGGAAGCCCGGCGGCTCTTCGACCTGACGCGCGGACCCGTGTTCCGGGCCGGGCTGCTCCGGCTCGGGCCGCGGGATCACCTCTTCTTTCTGCACATCCATCACATCGCCGTCGACGGCTGGTCCCTCGAGGTGGCCTATCGTGAGCTCGCGGCGCTCTACGAGGCGTTCTGCCAGGGCGCTCCCTCGCCGCTCCCGGACGCGCCGCTCCAGTACGCCGATTTCGCGGCGTGGCAGCGCGAGCAGCTCACGGAAGAGGCCCTGTCGGAGCTGCTCGCCGGCTGGAAGCAGCGGCTCCTCGACGCGCCGCCGCTGCTCGAGCTGCCGGGCGATCACGCCCGGCCGAAGATCCAGAGCTTCCGCGGCGCGACGATCCCGTTCCAGCTCGACCCGGAGCTCGCAAGGGCCCTCCGGGACCTCGGCGCGCGAAACGACATGACCGTGAACATGGTCCTCCTGGCCGCGTTCGCCGCGCTGCTCCACCGCGTCACCGGGCGCGAGGACCTCATGATCGGCCTGCCGAGCGCGGGCCGGGATCACCCCGAGATCGAGCAGGCGATCGGCTTCTTCGTCAACGTGATCCCCATCCGGATCGACGCCTCCGGCGCGCCGTCGTTCGAGGAGCTGCTCCGCCGCGTGCGCGCGGTGTGCGTCGACGCCTACGCGCACGACCGGCTCCCGTTCGAGCGGCTCGTGAAGGAGCTCCAGCCGGAGCGCGACCCCAGCTACAGCCCCGTCGTGCAGGTCGTGTTCGCGCCGCAGCCGCCCGCGGAGCGCGAGCTCCACCTCCCCGGGGTCGAGGCGCGCGCCGTCGACATGGACACGAGGAAGACGATCTTCGACGTGTCGCTCTACGCCTGGGAGAGCGCCGGCGGCGTGGCCGGGATGCTCGAGTACAGCACCGACCTGTTCGAGCGGCCGACGATGGAGCGGACGCTGGGACACCTCGTCACGCTCCTCTCCGCCGCGACCTCGGATCCCGCGCGCGCCGTCGCGTCGCTGCCGGTGCTCGCGGAGGCCGAGCGGCGGCAGCTCCTCGTCACGTGGAACGCCACGGGCGCCGAGGTCCCCGGGGACCGCTCCGTCGTCGACCTGTTCGAGGAGCACGCCGCGCGCGCGCCGCACGCCCCCGCGGTCGTGTCGGGCCGCGGCGCCCTGACGTACGGGGAGCTCGATCGCCGGGCCAACCAGCTCGCCCACCGCCTCATCGAGCTCGGCGTCGGCGCGGGCGCCCTGGTCGCGATCCGCGCGGAGCGCTCGCCGGAGCTCGTGATCGGGGCCCTCGGGGTCCTCAAGGCCGGGGCGGCGTACCTCCCCGTGGGCGCCGGGTGCTCCAGCGACCGGCTCGCGTTCCTCCTCGAGGACTCCGGCGCGCCCGTGCTCCTCACGCAGGCGCACCTCCAGGCGCATCGGCAAGCGCGTCTTCAAGCGCAGGATTCCGATCGCGCGCCGGGGTTCGCCGGCGCCGTGATCCGCCTCGACGCCGACGGGCCGGCGCTGGCCGGACGGGACGGGTCGCGCCCCCGGCGGCGCGCGCGCCCGGAGGACCTGGCCTACGCCATCTACACCTCCGGCTCGACCGGCCGCCCCAAGGGCGTGCTGGTCGAGCACCGGAGCCTCATGAACCTCGTCGCGTGGCACCTCGGGCGCTTCTCCCTCGGCCCCGCGGATCGCACGACCCTGCTCGCGAGCCCCGGCTTCGACGCGTCGGTGTGGGAGACGTGGCCGACCCTGTGCGCCGGCGCCTGCCTCCACATCCCCGACGAGGCGCTGCGCCGCTCGCCCGAGGAGCTCCAGGCGTGGCTGCTCGCGCAGGGCATCACGGTGTCGTTCGCGCCCACGCCGCTGGCCGAGGAGCTCCTGCGCCTCGACTGGCCCGCGTCCTCCGCGCTCCGCTGCCTGCTCACGGGCGGCGACCGGCTGCGCGTCTTTCCGGGCGCCGCGGTCCCGTTCGACGTCGTGAACAACTACGGTCCGACCGAGGCCACCGTCGTCGCGACGTCGGGCCCGGTGCCGCGGTCGCGGCCGGACGGCGCCCCGCCGGCCGCCGAGCCGTCGATCGGCCGGCCCATCGACAACCTGCGGGTCCACGTCCTCGATCCGGGCGGCGAGCTCGCCCCCGTGGGCGTCCCCGGCGAGCTGTACATCGCCGGCGCCGGCGTCGCCCGGGGCTACCTGAACCGCCCCGAGCTGACCCGCGAGCGGTTCCTCCCCGACCCGTTCTCGGACGCGCCGGGCGCGCGTATGTACCGCACCGGCGACCGGGCCCGGTGGCGCCCGGACGGGACCCTCGAGTTCCTCGGGCGCGTCGATGATCAGGTGAAGATCCGCGGCCACCGCATTGAGCCCGGCGAGGTGGAGGCCGCGCTGCGCGCGCACCCCGCCGTGGAGGAGGCCGTCGTGGTGGCGCGGGAGGACACCCCGGGCAACCGGCGGCTGATCGCCTATGTCGTGCCTCGCCCCGACGGCGGCGGGCCCGCGGACGAGGCGCCCGTCGCGCAGGCCGAGCACGTCGCGGCGTGGCAGGCGCTGTACGACGACACCTACGGGAAGGACGACGCCGGCGCGGATCCGGGCTTCAACACCGCGGGCTGGAACAGCAGCTACACCGGAGAGCCCATCGAGGCCGCCGCGATGCGCGCGTGGCGGGACCACACGGTCGAGCGGATCCTCGCGTTCCAGCCGAGCCGCGTCTGGGAGATCGGCTGCGGGACGGGCCTCCTGCTCCTGGAGCTCGCCCCGCAGTGCGCGGGCTACCTGGGCACCGACTTCTCCGAGCGGGCCATCGCGCGGCTCAGGCCGCAGCTCGCCCGCGGGACGCTCGCGCACGTGGCCCTGGGCCGCCGCGAGGCGAACGACTTCCGCGGCGTCGCGCCGGGCAGCTTCGACATGGTCGTCCTCAACTCGATCCTCCAGTACTTCCCCACGGCCGACTACCTGCGCGCGGTGATCGCGGGGGCGGTGCGCTCGGTGGCGCCGGGGGGCGTCGTGTTCCTGGGCGACGTCCGGAGCCTGCCCCTGCTCGAGGCGTTCCACGCCTCGGTGCAGCTCCACAGGGCGCCGGCCGACGCCACCGTGGCGGCGCTCTGCGACCGGGTGCGCAAGGCGGTGGTCAACGATCCGGAGCTCGTCCTCGCGCCCGGGTTCTTCCACGCGCTCGGCGGCCAGATCCCCGGGGTGGCCCACGTGGAGGTCTGGCTCAAGCGCGGGTCGGGCGCCGACGAGATGACCCGGTTCCGCTACGACGTGGTCCTGTACGTGGGCGCGGCGCCGGAGCCGGTCGCCGGCGTCCAGTCGATCGCCTGGACGGGCCCGGACACCCTCGAGGCCGTCGAGCGCGCGCTCCGCGAGGAGGGCGCGCCCGCGCTGGAGGTGCTGGGGATCCCGGACGCGCGCGTGCACGCCTTCGTGATCGCGGCGCGCCGGCTGCGCGAGGCGGCCGGCGCCGAGCCGGCCCGCGCCGCGGCGGCGGCGCCGGACGCGGCGGCCGCGATCGCGCCGGAGGCGCTGTGGAGCCTGGGCGCGCGCCTCGGCGCCTCGGTCCGGATCACGGCGTCCGGGACCGCGGGCCCGGGCTGCATGGATGCGCTGTTCGAGCGCGCCGGCGAGGCGCGGCGACCGCGCGCGTGGCGCGCCGCGCGGCCCGGGGAGGACCGGTCGGCCGGGGCGCTCGCGCACGAGCCGATCCGGCGAGACCGGCCGCGCGTCCTGCCGGCGGGGCTGCGCGACGCCGTGGCGGCGAAGCTCCCCGACTACATGGTTCCGGCCGCCTTCGTGAGGCTCGACGCGCTGCCGCTCACCGCGAACGGGAAGATCGACGTCCGGGCGCTGCCAGCCCCCGAGGCGGCGCGGCGGGAGCGCGAAGAGGCCGCAAAGGCCCCGGCGAAGGCGGCCCCGTCGCCGGCGGCCCCGGACGCGCGCGTCGAGGCGATCCTCGGCGAGATCTGGTGCAAGGTGCTCGGCCTCGATCAGGTCGGCCTCGACGAGCCGTTCTTCGAGCTCGGCGGCCACTCCCTGTTGCTCGCCCGGGTCCGGGCCGGCATCCGGGCGCGGCTCGGCCAGGACGTGCCCATCACGGCGCTCTTCCAGCACCCGACGATCCGCAGCCTCGCCGGCCACCTGAGGGCAGCCCTCGATCCGAGGCCAGGTCCCGAGCCGGGGGCAGACCTCGGTTCGATGCCAGGTCCCGGGCCGACCCCGGTCCCCCCCGCGGCCGCCGCGGGCGACCGCCCGGCCAGCCCGCCGGAGCGCGGCGCGCCGGGCCCCGCGACCGAGGCCCCGGCGCGGCGGGCGATCCCGGACGGCGCCATCGCCGTCATCGGGATGGCCGGCCGCTTCCCGAAGGCGCGCGATATCGACGCGCTCTGGTCGGCGCTCCGGGAGGGCGTCGAGGGCATCTCGCTCTACACGCCCGAGGAGCTGAGGGCGCTGGGCGCGGATCCGGCGCTCTACCGGTCGCCGGGGTTCATCCCGGCGGTCGGCGCGCTCGAGGACGCGCTGGGCTTCGACGCGTCGTTCTTCGGCTACGGCCCGGAGGACGCCGCGCTCATGGACCCGCAGCACCGCGTGTTCCTCGAGTGCGCCTGGGAGGCCATGGAGAGCGCCGGCTACAACCCGTTCGCCGTCCCGGGCCCCGTCGGCGTGTTCGCCGGCGGCGACGCCCCGCTCTACTGGGTCGAGCGCGTCGGGCCGCCGCCCGTGGCCCCGAACCTCCTGCACCACCGGATCTACACGGGGAACACGCCGGACTGCCTGACGTCGCGCGTGGCCTACAAGCTGGGGCTCCGGGGGCCCGCCGTCAGCGTCATGACCGCGTGCTCCACGTCGCTCGTCGCGGTGCACCTCGGGCGCCAGAGCCTCCTCGCGCGGGAGTGCGACATGGTCCTGGCCGGGGGCGTCGGCGTCCTCTCGCCGGACCGGGCCGGCTACCTCCACGAGGACGGCGCCGTGACCTCGCCGGACGGCCACTGCCGGCCGTTCGACGCCGAGGCGAGCGGCATCGTGGCGAGCGACGGCGTCGGGGTCGTGGTCCTCAAGCGGCTGGAGGACGCGCTCGCCGACGGCGACACGATCCACGCCGTGATCCGCGGCTCCGCGGTCACCAACGCGGGCGCGGCCAAGGTCGGCTACACGGCCCCGAGCCTCGAGGGGCAGATCCAGACCATCGTCCGCGCCCACGCCGCCGCCGGCGTGCGCCCGGAGAGCATCGGCTACGTCGAGGCGCACGGCGCGGGCACGCGGCTCGGCGACTCGATCGAGGTGGCCGCGCTGTCCCAGGCGTTCCGGAGGGGCACCGAGGAGGTCGGCTTCTGCGCGCTGGGCTCGGTGAAGGGCAACCTCGGCCACCTCCGCGCCGCGGCCGGGGTGGCCGGCCTCATCAAGGCCGCGCTCGCGCTGGAGCACGAGCTCATCCCCGCCACGCTGCACTTCCGCCGCCCCGGCCCCGAGATCGACCTGGCGAGCAGCCCGTTCTTCGTCAACGCCGCGCCGCGCGCGTGGAAGCGGGGCCCGAGCCCGCGCCGCGCCGCCGTGAGCGCCCTCGGCCTCGGCGGGACGTACGCGCACGCCGTCCTCGAGGAGGCGCCGGAGGCGGCGCCGTCCGGGCCGTCGCGGAGCTGCCAGCTCCTCGTGCTCTCGGCGCGGACCGGCGCCGCGCTCGAGAAGAGCACCGACCGCCTGGCCGAGCACCTCCGGCGGTCGCCGGAGCGCGCGCTCGCCGATGTCGCGTTCACCCTGCAGCAGGGCAGGGTGCCCTTCGCCCACCGGCGCGCGGTGGTGTGCTCGAGCCCCGCGCTGGCGGCGGACCGCCTGGCGCGGCGCGATCCGGCCCACGTCGTCAGCCGGGTCGCCGGCAGGCGGCCGCCGGAGGTCGTCTTCGTGTTCCCCGGCGCGGGCGCGGCGCGCGCGGGCATGGGGCGCGCGCTGTACCAGGAGGAGCGCGTCTACCGCGAGCGCCTCGACCGGTGCGCGGAGCGCTTCCGCCGCGCGCTGGCCGTGGATCTCCGGGCGACGCTCTTCCCCGAGGACCCGGCGCGCCGCCGCGCCGAGGTCGAGGAGGAAATGCGCCGTCCCGCGCTCCGCGCGGCCGCGCTCTTCGCGACCGAGGTCGCGCTGGCGCAGCTCCTGATATCGTGGGGGATCCGCCCCGCGGCCGTGATCGGCCAGGGCGTGGGCGAGCTCGCGGCCGCCTGCGTCACCGGCGCGCTGTCGCTCGACGACGCGATCGCGCTCGTCGCGGCGCGCGGGCAGGTGGACGAGGCGCCGTCCGACGCGGGCGCCCTGCAAGGGCGTCCCGATCGGCTGCTGCTCGAGGTCGGGCCCGGGTCCACCCTGGCCGCGCCGGCGTCGCCGGCGTCGCCGGCCGCGGCCGGCGGCGCGGGGCGGCGGATCGTGAGCGCCCTCCCGGCGCCGTCGGCGCCGGGCGAGGAGCGCACCGACATGGCGTCGCTGCTCGTCGCCGTGGCGGAGCTCTGGTGCGCCGGCGTCGACGTGGACTGGGCGGCGTTCTCGCGCGACGAGCGGAGGCGGCGCGTTCCGCTGCCCACCTATCCGTTCGAGCGTGTCCACCACGCCGTGGAGACGACCTGCGCGGTCGGGCCCGCCACGGTGCGGTCCTTCGCGCCGAAGGTCCGGAATCCGCCGGAGCCCGCGCCCCGGGCGCGCGAGCTGGAGAGCGAGGCCGAGCATGGCCCCGCCTCGCGCGGGCCGGCGTCGCGCGGCCCCGCGTCACGCGGCCCCACGTCGCGCGGCCCCGCCTCGCACGGCCCCGCCTCGCACTGATCGACGGCGCCCCGGCCGCGCCCCGCGCGCCCCTCAGCCCGGCCGCGCCCCGAGGAGCGCGCCGGGGCTCCCCGTCCGCTGGAGCGCGTAGGCGATGCCGCTCTGCAGGTTCCCCCGCGTGACGACCGCGCCGAAGTCGATCTGGAGGCCGGTGAGCGTCTGGGCGACGTCGGGGCGGATGCCCGTGATCACCGCCTGCGCCCCGAGCAGCCGGAGGGCCACGGCCGTGTTGATCAGCGTGCTCGCGACGTCGCTGTCGACCGTCCGCACGCCGGTGATGTCGATGATCACCACGTCGGCGCGGCTCGACTCGACCCCGTGGAGCGCCGTGCTCAGGACCTGCTGCGCCCGCTGCGCGTCCATCATCCCGATGAGCGGCATGACCATGATCCGGTCCGTGATCGGGATGATCGGCGTGGACAGCTCCGCCAGGCGAGCGCTCTGCACGCGGATGATCTCTTCCTGGAGCGCGACGCGGGCCTCTTCGCTCCGCTCCCGCTCGGCGAACTCGACCCGGAGCCGCTCCTCCGCGCCGCGCAGCGCCTCCGTGCGCCGGTGCAGGTGCGCGTAGAGCACCGCGTTCTGCACCGCGGTCGCCGCCTGCGCGAGGAGGAGCTTCGAGAGCTCCAGCCGGGCCGGCGTGAACACGTCGCGCGACGCGCTGTTCTCGAGGTAGAGGATGCCGGTCACGTTCCCCTGGTGCACCATCGGGAGGCACAGGATCGAGCGCGGATCGCGCGCGGCGACG
This sequence comes from Sorangium sp. So ce1036, assembly GCF_051369805.1. Classification (NCBI taxonomy): domain Bacteria; kingdom Pseudomonadati; phylum Myxococcota; order Polyangiales; family Polyangiaceae; genus Sorangium; species Sorangium sp. So ce1036. Next base: position 5,784,389 of record NZ_JBBMOX010000001.1, on the reverse strand, counting down.
TACGGGTCGGCGGCGAAGCGCGCCTCCCGCTTCCCGTCCGCGAGGACCACCGGCTCCCGCGTCCTCGCGACGTACTGCACGATCGACAGCGGCACCTCGTCGCTGCGCTCGACCGGGATGGACTGGCCCACCCGCGCGACGCGCGGATCCTCCGTGATGGAGGCCTCGATCACGAGCCGCTGCTCGCGCTCCAGGATGAGCACCCCCTTCTTGGCGCCGGCGTTCTGGATCGCGATGTCCACGAGCTTCTGCACCACGCTGTCCAGGATGACCTCGCCCGCGATGGCCTCCGCGGCCCGGAGGACCGCCTCGACGTCGAGCACGCCGGTGCTGAGCCGCGTGGTCGAGGTGGTCTGGATCGAGTCGCGGGGGAGCTCCAGCGCGCGGCCCGGGGGGATCCGCAGGAGCTCGGCCCGCGCCACGAGGTGCGGCGCCTCGGACGTCAGCCGGTCGGCCTTGGCCGTCGCGCCCCAGCGCAGGTAGGCGTGGACCGCGTCCGTCATGTAGGCGCGCGCGCACCGGACGCGACCGCTCGCGAGGTAGAGCCGCGCGGCGAGCTCGCTCGCCATCGCCTCGTCGCGCGTGAAGCCGGACGCCTGGGCGCCGTCGATCGCCCGGTCGTAGAGCGCCATCGCCCCCCGCTCGTCGCCCGTGATGCGGGCGACCTCCGCCGCGACGAGCAGGTGCTTGTGCGCGTAGTTGGCCGGGCACAGCTCGGCCCAGTGGGCGAGCTGCGCCTGGTGCGCGGCGATCGCCGACAGGATCCGCTCCCGGCCTCCGCCCTCGGCCTCCTCGTACGACGCGGCGAGGACCAGGCTGGCGTACAGCGCGCGCTCGGTCGCCCAGAAGTTGTTCGCGGCGCCGGCGGGCAGCTTCTCCACGGCGTCGAGGTGCGAGCGCGCGGCGCCGTGGTCGCCGTACAGGAAGGCCAGCTCGACCTTCTGCAGGTGGTACCAGGCGCTCACGAAGACGAGCTCCGGGGCCGAGACGGCGCCGACGAAGGCGGCCTCGTCGAAGGCGTCGTCGCTCAGGGTGTGCGCCCCCGCGGTGCGCCCCGCGAGGTTCGCGACGACCTGCCTCGCGCACGTGAGCACGTGCGTCGTCAGCCGGTCGTTGGTCCTCCGCATGAGCGCGAGGCCCTGCTCGATCTCCTCGGCCACCGCGCCGAGATCGTCGCCGAGGCCCAGGCTCGCCGAGATCATGTGGATGCAGCAGTACGACGCGTACGCCAGATCCCCGGCCTCCAGGCCGGCCTGCCGGGCGCGGGTCAGGAGCTTGATCGTGTCCCGGAGCGGCTCGAAGAAGTGGAGGATGGCCGCGAAGCTCGTGAGGAGCTGGCACGTGATGCGCGCGTCGGGGATCCGCTCGTTCAGCGCGATGCCGACCCTGGCGAACGCGTAGGCCTCCCGGTACCGCTCCTGCGTGGTCCCGTGCGTGAAGACGCCGTCGATCCGGAACATCGCGTACATCACGCAGGCGTACGCGGACGCGCTCGAGGTGCCGCGCGCCCTGGCGAGGTTGAGCTGCTTGATCAGCGCGAGCGCGCCCAGGGCGGGGATGCGCAGCGACGTGGCGGGCAGCGTCAGGTCCGCGAGGAGCTGGAGGACGAGCTGCCCCTCGGGATCGGTGACGACGGGCAGCGCGAGGAGCTCCGTGACCTCGTGGTCCGACAGGTACGCGCGGAGCTCGCCGAGCTCGCGCTCGAGCTGTGCGCCCCGCGCCTCCGCCGCCTCCGGGATGTCGACCCCGAGCAGCGCCAGGGCCCGCAGGCCGCACTGCACGACCTCGGCGAGCTGGCCGAGCGTCAGGTGGAACGACATGCGCGCGCCGTGGATCTGCGCGCGCTCCAGGCGGGTCCTCGCGTGCTCCAGGGCGACGTCGAACAGCCGATCGCCCGCGCGGAACTGCCCGGTGAGGCACCGGCACTCGGCGAGCCCCGTGCAGAGCGCGAGGGAGAGCTCGTAGTCCTCGTCCCAGCTCCCCGGGCCGAGCGCGGCCATCCCGGCCTCGAAGTAGCCCGCGGCCGTCTCGTACGCCGCGCCCGCCCTGGCCCGCTTGCCCGCCTCGCGGTTCAGGCGCGCGAGCGCGCGGCGCTCTTCCTCGTCGGTGATGAGCGGCGCGCCCAGGTTCAAGTGGGTCGCGACCTCGAACACCTCGCCCTCCGGCCCTCCGGGCCCGCGCCCCGCGAGCAGGAGCCGCCCGATCCGGAGGTGCACCGCCTGCTTGCGGGCGTCGTCGAGGAGCAGGTACGCCGCCTGCCGGACCCGATCGTGCAGGAACCTGTAGGACACGTCGAACGCGGGCGCGGGGCCGCTCGGCCGGCCGTTCGCCTCGTCGTCCACGGCCACGTCGAAGAACCTGGACTCGGCGTCGACGGCGACGACGAGGCCCTCGCGGAGCGCCTCGGAGAGCTCCCGGGCCGCGTCGTGGCACGGCGCGCCGTGCAGCTCCGCGAGCGTCTTCAGGTCGAACCGGTGGCCGATGCACGCGGCGAGCGAGAGGATGCGCTGCGCGCCCTCGCCGAGCTCCCGCAGCTTGCCGGCCATGAAGTCGACGACGTTGTCGGTGACGTTCATCTCCTGGATGCGCGGCAGATCCCAGGTCCACGCGCCCGCTGCCCGATCGAGCGCGATGAGCTTCTCGCCGTGCAGCGCCTTCAGGAACTGGCCCACGAAGAACGGGTTCCCGTGGGTCTTCCTCATCACGTGGCGCGCGAGCGGCTCCGCGCGCCCGGGATCGCAGGAGAGCGTGTCGGCGACGAGCCGGGTCACGACGGGCAGATCGAGCGGCTCGAGCCGGATCTCGCGCGCGGCCACGCCCGCCTTGCGCAGCTCCGCGAGCGTGAGCGACAGGAGGTGGCCCCCGTCGACCTCGCTGTCGCGGTAGGCGCCGACGAAGAGCAGGTGCCCGACCCCCGACCCGGCGAGGAGCTGCTCCAGGAGCTTGAGCGAGGCCGGATCCGCCCACTGGAGGTCGTCGAGGAAGAGGACCAGGGGGCGCTCCCGGGTGGGGATGGCGGCGAGGAACCGCTGGAACGTGAGGTAGAACCGGCGCTGCGCCTCGGTCGGCCCGAGCGGCGCCACGCCGGGCTGGGGGCCGAGGATGAGCTCGAGCTCGGGGATGAGGTCGGCGACGAGCCGGCCGTTCAGCCCGAGCGCGGCCCCGAGCCGCTCCTTCCATGCGGCGAGCGCCTCCGTGGGCTCGGCCAGGAACGCCCGGATGAGCTCTCGAAACACGTGCGCCACCGCCCTGTAGGGGGTGGTCCGGTCGATCCGGTCGAACCGGCCCGCGACGAGGTACCCCTTGCCCTGCGCGATCGCCCGGTGGAGCTCGCCGACGAGGAGCGTCTTGCCGATGCCGGCGTGGCCCGACACCAGCACGACCTCGCTCGCGCCCTGGCACGCGCGCCTCCACGCGCCGTCGAGGATCGCGAGCTCCGCCTCGCGGCCGTGGAGCTTCTGCGGGACCCGGAGCACGTCCACGTGATCGCGGCGCCCGAGCGGAAACGGCTCGATCGTCGACGTCGCCTGGAGGCGGTCGAGGCACTCGGCCAGATCGGCCTCGAGGCCGTAAGCGCCCTGGTACCGATCGTCAGGGCTCTTGGCCAGGAGCTTCATCACGATCTCCGAGACGACGCCCGGGATCTCCGGGGAGAGCTGCCGCGGCGGCACGGGGACCCTGGCGACGTGGCAGTGCACGAGCTCCATGAGATCCTGCGTCTGGAACGGGAGCCTGCCGGTCAACATCTCATACAGGGTGACCCCCAGCGAGTAGAGGTCGGTGCGCGCGTCGATGACGCGGTTCACCCGCCCGGTCTGCTCGGGCGACATGTACGCCAGCGTGCCCTCGAACCCGGCCGGGCTCCTCGACCGCTGCTCCTCCTGGGCGAGGCGCGTGGCGCTGCCAAAATCCATGATCTTGGCGTCCCAGGTGGACGTGTCGACGATGACGTTTTGCGGCTTGATATCCATGTGGATCACGCCGCGCTGGTGAATGGAATCGAGCGTGCTCGCGAGGGAATGCGCGACCCGGAGCGCCGCCTGGAGGTCCAGGGCGCTCGAGCCGATGAGCTCATGCAGCGGGCAGCCGCCGGCGTCCTCCATGACGAGCGCGAGGTTCGCCCCGATCTTCTCGAGGGCGAGCACCCGCACGACGCCGGGCAGCGAGAGCTCCCTGGCGATCGCGTGCTCGTACCTGAGCTTCGCGATCTCGGCGGGATCCGGGCGATCGCCCTTGAGCCGCTTCACCGCGACGGGCGCCCCGTCCTCGTTCCGGTACCCCCGGTACACGGTCGACGTGGCGGACTCGTGGATGAGGCGCGTGAGGGTGTAACCGGGCGTGCTCGACATGAGACGCTATTAGAACGGTTCTCTCCATCACATCAAGCGGCACCACGCGCGCCGCATTACATCCGGTGACCCGGCGCGTCGCGTCGCAGGTGATACGTTGTGGATGAACGTGAACCCGATGGGCCGATGTCGTGAGGACGGTCTGATGTCCGACGCTCACTCCACGCGGACTTGCCGCCGCGTCACGCTCGCGCCCCCTCGCGTGTCGTGCACGACGGCCCACAGCGACACGACCCCCGGCTCCGAGGGTGGAGTCCACGTGACCTCGCGCTCTTCCTGGAAGCCCGTGACCGTGTCGCTCACCAGGCGCCGCGATCGGGAGAGCTCACCCCCGTCCGTGTAATAGTCGACCCATATCGCCTCGCGCACCGCCGGCCCGCCGAGCCCCGCCGACTCGTCATCGCGCTCGGCGGAGTCGTCCATCAGCGCCTCGATCTCGAACGTGGTGCACTCGTCGCCCGGCTCCGGCCGGCTGCAGCCCTGGGGCGCGTCTTCCTTCAGGGCACCGCACCGGGGGACGGTCGGGAGCGCGTCCTCGCCCTCCGCGATCGCGACGTCGTCGAGCGCGAGGCCGCGCACCACGGGATTGCCGTTTCTCCGGCCGTTCTTGAACGCATAGACCTGCGTGTAGCCCACGACGAAGTCGTCCGCGCCGAGCACCTCGCCGTCCTCCCCGACGCACTCCAGCGGAAACCCGGCCTCCTCCGGCGCCGAGGCCGGGCGCGTCGCGCCGGCGCAGGCGGCGAAGAGCACATAGGCCGTCGAGAACACCGTCCCGGTCTCGGCGGTCTCCGCCGAAGCGAGGATGTCCGTGGGCACCTTCAGCGTGAACGAGAGCGCGTCGGGCACGCCGTTCTTCTCGGCGCTCTGCTCCGCCGTCACGACCTCCCGGTGAAAGAGCCCCTCGCCGTCGTTCGTCCCCGCGACGACCTTCAGGTAGGTGTCCAGCCACTGCGGGAGGCACCCGAGGTGCTCGTCCACGCCGACCGGCGGGTTCACGCAGCCGCCCAGCCACGTGATCTCGACCGGCCGCGGCCCGCGCCCGGCCTCGTCGCCGGGCGCGTCGGCGTAGGTCATCCGGAGCGTCACGTCCTCGCCCGGGAGCGCGTACGGGAGGTCCGCCGTCACGGAGAGGACGCGGAGCCCGGCCACCTCGGAGGCCGGCGACAGGCCGCCGCCGGCGCAGCACGGCGCGCCCAGGGCCATCATCGAAAGCGCAAAGAGCAGCGCGCGCCGCAGGGGCGATGCCGTCCGTGTCATCAGAAGTCTCCTCGCAGCCCGATCGTGGGCAAGAACGGCAGCCCCGTCACGTACTCCCGCTTCGCGTAGTTGAAGCTGTAGCTGATGCCCTCCGCGGCCATGTGGTTGTAGACGTTCTGCACGTCGACGTAGAACGCGAGCTGCCATGTCTTGAAGCGCCACGTCTTGTCGGCCCGGAGGTCGAGCTGGTGGAAGAGCGGCATCCGCTCGCTGTAGTCGCCCCCGGCGGGGATCGGCACGTACCTCGCCGACGACGCGTGATAGAGCGCGTTCAGCCGGTTCGGATTGCACCCCTCGTTGTCCGGGTTGCAGACATAGGGCGTCACCAGGTTGCCCGAGACCAGGCGGAAGCGCGCGCCCAGCTCCCAGCCCCGGCCGAGCCGCAGGCTCCCGAGCACGGTCAGGACGTGGGTCTGATCGTACGGCGTGAGGTGCTCCTCCTCGCCGGGCCTGTCCGTGCGCACGGAGCGCGAGAGGGTGTAGGCCGCCCAGCCGAAGAAGCGCTCGTCGGGCTTGTACTTGAGGAGCACCTCGCCGCCCACGGCGTACCCCGTGCCCTGGTTCGCATACCCGTCCTCCTCCGGCGCGTAGGTGACCAGCCGATCGAGCTGCTTGTAGAACCCGTCCACCGTCACGTCGATCTGCGGCGTGATCTCCTGCTCGACGCCGAGCCCGTAATGGACGGCGCGGTTCGACTTGAGCCCCGCGGTGCCGAACGGCTCGATGCTCTCCTGGAACTGGGGCGCCTGGTGGTAGAGGCCCACGCCCCCCTTGGCCGTCGTCCGCGGGAAGCCGCTCCGGATGTCGTAGCGCCCGTTGATGCGCGGGCTCACGTCGAGCGTGCGCGTGTCGATCGCGTAGTCGAGCCGCACCCCGGGGACGATCCGCGCGCGCGGTGTGGGGACGACCTCGAATTCGGCGTAGGCGGCGGGCCGTGAGTAGGCGCCGTCGAACGACCGGTCCTGGAACGGGGACAGCGAGAACGGCTGGTTCGACGGGTGGCCGGCGGGCTGCCGCGCGGGCGCGCGGACGTTGACCGTGGCGATGCCGCCCGAGAGATCGGCCCCGACGTTCATCGTCAGGTACCGCGCGAACCGGTGCGAGAGCTCCATCCGGAGATCGAGGGACGTCGAGTCGATGGTGAAGGCGAGGGGGCTTATCTGGAACTCGGCCACGTCCCGGCCGAGGGCCATCGACCACAGGAGCCGATCCCGGCTCCCGAGGCGGTTCTCGTAGCTGAGCTGGAAGCGCTGAAAGGCCGTGTGCAGCCCGATGTCGCCCGTGAGCGCCGGCTCCTCGCCGGGGGGCTCGTCGAGGAGGATCTCGAACGCGTCGTCCGAGCCGTAGAAGCTCGCGCGCACGCGCTCGGTCGGGGAGGGGCGGCCCTCGAGGACGAACTGGTAATCGTAGTAGACCGGCGCCTGCGTCACGCTGGAGCCCGCCTCCTTGAGCACGGGCCCGAGCCACGCGTCGACCCAGCTCCGCCGGCCCGCCGCGATGAACGTCCAGTCCTCGAGGTACGGGACCGGCCCCTCGAGGAGCAGGCGGCCGTCGATGAGATCGAGCTGGGCGACGCCGTGGTATTTCCCGTCCTGCTTCGGCGAGCGGAGCCCGACGTCGACGATGCCGCCCATGGCGCGGCCGTACTCGGCGCCGAAGTTGCCCGGGTAGAAGTCGATCTTCTCGAGCATCTCGGTCGGCACGACCGAGGAGAGGCCGCCGAAGTGGTAGATGAGCGGCACCGGCGTGCGATCGATGAACGTGAGCGTGTCCTCTGGCGCCGACCCGCGCACGATGAGCAGGCCGAAGCCGCTGCGCGCCACGCCGGGCAGGTTCTGCAGCGAGCGCAGCGCGTCGCCGCCGGTCCCGGGGATGCGGTCGATCTCGCGGCGCTCGAGCTTCCTCCGCGTCACCTCGCGCGGCGGGCGCTCCCCCTCCACGGTCACCTCGATCCCCACCGCCTCGCCGTCCGCGGGCGCGGCGAGCGCGATGCGGTAGCGCACCTCGATCGCCTCGCCCTCCGCGATCTCCTCGTCGGCCGCGAACGGCGCGAACCCCGGGGCGGCGATCTCGACCCGGTACCGGCCGGGCGGGAGGTCCTTGAAGTGAAACTTGCCGTTCAGATCGGTCTTCGCGTCGTCGTGGCCGCCGTCGGGGCGGACGAGGCGGACCGGGATGTCCGCGAGCGGCTCGCCGGTGCCCGTCGCCAGGACGGTCCCGACCAGGGTCTCGACCTCCGCCGGCGGCGCCGGCGCGGCGGCGTCCGCGGGCCTCGGCGTCAGGGTGAAGTTGTAGCGGTAAAGAATGCGCGACGGCGCCGGGGTGCCGTCGGCGCGGCGCGCCGGCTCGAAGACGAGGCCCGGCGCGGCGGCGAGCGCGGCCTCGTCGAACCCGTGCCCGCCCGGCGTCTCGACCTCGGCCTTGGTGACGCGCCCGGTCCGGTCGATGTCGAGCTTGAGGATGACGCTCCCCTCGATCCCTGCGCGCTGGGCCGCGGCCGGGTACAGCGGCGGGGCGTACGTGCGGAGCTCGGGCGGGCGCACGCGCGCCGGCGCCGGCGCGGCCTCCGGCTGCTGGGGGACCACGACCGCGCCGGCGCCGCCGCGCGGGACGGAGGCGCCGGAGTCCGGCCCCTCGGCCGGCGGCTCCGGCGGCGGAGCGCCCGTGGGCTGCGCGTGCGCCGCGGTGCCGGCCATCGCGACCGCGAGCAGCAGCGCTTCCGAGGTGATGACGCGCATCGCAGAGGACGCTGTGGAAGCCATGCGCTCGACCCTTCGCACAAGAAGGACGAAATCGAAAGATGCATCCCGGGGACGGGACCGTGCTTCAGCCCCCGACCTCGGCCACGAACCGGCTCACGTCGTCGCCGTCGCCGACGAGCAGCAGCGTGTCGCCGTCCCGGATCACGTAGTCCGGTGTGGGCGCCTCGAGCCGCGGCTTCCCGACGGGCAGCTTGCTCGTGGCCTCGTGCCGCCGGACGCCGAGCACGTTGATCCGGTAGCGCTGGCGGATCTTCGAGCCGGCGAGCGTCTGGCCGACGAGCGGCCCGTGCGCGCTCCAGGGGACCACGCGGTAGTGGCTCGCGAGGTCCAGGAGGTCCTGCGCGAGCGGCATGGTGATGTCGGCGCCGACGCGGTGGCCCATCTCGGACTCGATCTGGATCACGCGGGTCGCGCCCACGGCGCGCAGGATGTCGGCCTGCCGATCGGTGGCGGCGCGCGCGATGATCTCGCGCACCCCCATCCGCATCAGCGAGGCGACGCAGAGCACGGACGGCTCGAAGTGCTCGCCGAAGGTCACGATCGCGGTCTCCACGTCCTGCGCGCCGATCCCCTCGAGCACCTTGGGGACCGTGGCGTCGCCGACGAACGCGGCCGAGGTCTTGTCCTTCACGGCGTCGACGGCCTCGGCGTTGTGGTCGACCGCGATCACCTCCGCCCGGTTCTTCCAGAGGGTCTCGACGATGGATGTGCCGAACCGACCGAGTCCGATGACGAGTACGCTCTTCGACTTCATGGCCTCCGCTCGCGCGCCGCTCCGCGTCGGCGCGGGGCCGTGAACCTCTCACGGATGCGCGCCCAGCGCCACAGATCGGCGCGCGGAGGGCGTCGAGCGCCCGGGGGACCTCGTCCACGCCGCCGGGCACCCGGCCGGGGGGCGGCGATCGTGGGCGGCGCGGCGCGCGCGGGGGAGGGGAGAGATCGGCGCTCAGTAGAGCGCGTCCTGGTGCTCCCACCGCGCCGAGATCCACCCCTTCAGGTACGCGATCTCCTCCGCGTACGTCGTGAAGTCCGTGCGTGAGCTCCAGCCCTCGTAGCTCCGGTACGCCTCGCCCCACCGCGCCTCGTCCCGGCGCGCGCTCGCGTCGATGCGCTCGACATAGCCGTCCACGAGCGCCAGGACGGCGGCCTCGTCGAGCGCGCCGCGCAGGACCTGCCCGTAGCGGGCGCGCAGCGGATCGCCGATCGCGGGCTCCTCCAGGAATCGCTGGAAGAGGAGGTTCGTGTCCGCGTAGTCGACGCGCGTCCAGGCCGGCTCGCGCATCGTCTGCCACGACTGGCCGAAGCTCGCGTTGAAGTCCCACGGCGCAAAGCGGAAGACGTTGCCCGGCGCCGGGTCGTGGTAATGATAGCTGTTCTTCCCGGCGGAGTCGTTGGCCATGATGAACGTGACGAAGATCCACCAGTCCTCGTAGTCGCGCTGGTCGATCCTCGCCCCGATCCCGGCGCGGAACGTCTCCGCGTCGGAGGTGGCCACGAAATCCACGAGCTCCTCCAGGTCCGCGAACGCCCCCGGCTCGCCCTCGGGCGGCTCCCCCTCTTTCTTCTCGAAGCCGTCGTGCAGCGTCGCCTTGGGCTCGCCGTCGTTCTGGTGCGAGATCAGCGAGAAGTTCGCGTCGTGGCTGACCGCCTTGTAGAGGTTGCCGTCCTGCGGGTACCCGTGGTCCTCCATCAGGTAGCCGTCGACGTGGTCGCCGACGGTGTAGAGCCCCGCGTACTCCCCGTCGAGGTACACCACCGCGCTGAACGTCTTGATCTGGATGTGCTCCGGATCGAGGCGGTTCCAGAGATCGTAGGCGAGGCGCTGCCGGACATAGGAGTTGTCGTCGAACGTGCTGATCAGCACGACCTTGCGACGACCGGTGAAGCCGCCTGCCTCGTGGGGCTCGTTGAACTTGTCGCTCTTGGGGAACTTGAGGGTGAAGCTGTTCTTCGGATAACCGAGCGAGCTCTCGCCGCGGAGCTCCGCCTCGGCGGCGTACGTATGGCCGCGGTAGATCACCGTGGCCGGGGCGTACTCCTTGGCCTCGGGGGTGGGCGAGAGGAAGAGCACCGGCAGGCCGTACTCCTCGGGATACCGGGCCGGATCGACGACGGGCACGTTCAACGGAGCGGCCCAGTCATCGGCGACCCCGATCTTGACGCGCCCGACCTCGGACGTTGGCGCGACGCGGATCTCGATCTCGTAGACCGCGGCCTGATCGAGCCCGGGCGTGAACATCACCTCGCGGCCGGCCGGGTCGTAGGAGGCGCCCTCGGGCAGCGGGCCGACCTCGATGGCGTCGTCGGGGAGCGTGAGGCCGGTCGCGCACGTCACGGGGAACCTCAAGATCTCCCCCTCGAGGAGCCAGTGCGGCCCGCCGCCCGACGGCTCGCAGCGCCGCGCCTCGCTGCCCCCCGGAGAGGTCGAGTCGCCGGAGCAGCCAGCGCCGTGGAGCGCTCCCAGCAGGAGGACCGTCGTCAGCGATCGGGAAAGGTGGCAGTGCCGCATGAGGGGGATCCTAACGCGGCGCCGCGCCGATGCGAGCGTCCTGCGCGGGCGCCGCGGCCCCGCGGCATCGACAAGCGATCTCGGCAGTCCGCCCGGCGCGGCTGGCCGCGCGGGAAGGGAGCCCCCTGCGTCCGGGGCGCTCAGGGGGTGATGCTGCGCTGGCGGACCGTACCTGCCGCAGGTCAGCCGACATCGACGCCTCGAAGCCCGCTGGCGCCGCGGCGCGCCGGCCTCGCGCGCGCCCTCCGGGGTGCTGTATGCTCGGCCGGGAACAGGCTCGGATCGACACGGGAGCAGCGCGGCGCATGGCGTCCTTGGAACAACAGCTCACAAGTCCAGAAGATTCGGTTCGTCAGATGCTCATCGCGTTCACGCGGGCCTTCGAGCGAGGCGACGTCGCCGCGCTGAGCGGTATGTTCGCTCACGACGACGCGCTCATCTTTTATGGCACGCACGACAGGCTGCATTTCACGCGCTGGACCGACGTCGAACGCTCGTTCCGGATGCAGAGCGAGCTCCTGAAGGATCTCGTGTGCGAGATCACCGGCGACATCCAGGTACGGCTCCTGGCCGGCGGCGCGGCGGCCTGCGCCGGGACGGCCGGCTTTGGCATTCACGCCACGATGGGCGGAGTGCGCTTCGAGCTGCCCGCGCTCCGGATGAGTTGCACGGTGGAGCGCGACGGCGCGACGTGGCGGTTCGTTCAACTCCACCTCTCCGCGTCGGACAGGCCGTTCCTCGACCGCGTGGGCCACGTCCTGGGGCGACAAACGGGTTGAAACCGCCTGAAAAGTGCAGAAATTCGAACCGCCAAGGCGCCATGGACGCCAAGGAGAGAATCAATTCTTGGCGTCCTTGGCGCCTTGGCGGTTGATCTCTCGCTTGGTCAACGTGATCGGTGCTCTAGAGGGCGCCTGCGCCCTCAAGAGTGCCTGAACTCTCGAGGGCGCCTGAGCGGGGCCATGGCTGCCGCGCGGGGAGGAGCGGGGCCCTGGGCGCGTGTCACGTGGAGGCGTCGGCCAGCTCGGCCAGGTCCCGCAGCGCCTTCTCGCTCCGGCGCAGCGCCTCCTCGGTCCGCTGGCGCTTCTGCGCCTCCTGCTCCAGCTCGCCGCGGAGCACGGTGTTCTGCAGCGCCAGGGCGGCCAGGAACTCCAGGAGGGAGAGCCGCCGCAGGATGAACGCCCCGTGGACCAGCCGGTTCTCCAGGTACAGCAGGCCGCCCACCTCGCCGGGGTTCTTCATGAGCGGCAGGCAGAGCACGGATTTCGGCCGCTCGCGCTCCAGGTACTCGTCCGTGGCGAAGGCGCTGCTCGCCCCCACGTCGCTGAGCAGCACCCGCTCCCGCGTCCGCTCGACATAGTGGATGATCGAGGTCGGCACGCGGGTCGCGAGCGGCGCGTCGCTCCGCTCGAACACCCGGATGCTCGTCCCGTCGCGGTCCACCACGGCCTCGGCCGCGAGCCGCAGGCCGTCCCCGGTGAGCAGCAGACAGCACCGCTCCGCCCCCTCGTGCTCGATGACCAGCCGCATGAGCGACTCCATCATCTCCCTCGGCGTCATGTCGCTGGAGAGCGACCGCGACACCTTCACGGCCGTCTGCGCGTCGATGGCGTCCGCGGCCATCGTCATGACGCCGCTGCTCGTCACGCGGTGCCGCTCCTGGTCCAGCACGAGCGCGTGCCGCTGCTCGAGCTGCCGCACCTTGGCGCTCGCGCCCCAGCGGGCGTACGCCGCCACCGCCTCCCGCAGGTACAGCCCGGGCAGGCCGGTGTAGCCGCGATCCAGGTAGAAGCGGGCGGCGAGCTCGCTCGCGAGGGCCTCCTGGTGGATGAACCGGCTCTCGCGGAAGGCCATGATCGCCCGATCGTAGAGCGCCGCCGCGTCCTCGGGCCTGCCCTCGACGCGCGCGCGCTCCGCCGCCACGAGCGCGTGCTTGCCGGCGAAGTTGTCGGGGCAGCTCTCGGCCCACGCGCGGAGCTGCGCCTCGTGGCCTTCGAGCGACCGCCGGAGCCCGGCCTGCTCCTCCGCCGCCGCGCCGGCGAAGCGCGCCGCCCGGGCGAGGGCACCATAATAATGAACCTCGGCCGCGAACAGGCTCCCGTCGCTCCCCGAGAGGTTGCGCTCCGACGCCTCCGCGGCCCGGGCCGCCCCCTCGTCGTTGCACGAGAGAACGTGCTGTGCGGTCTTCATGACGTGATAGACGAGCCGCACGCTCGGGAAGCTCTCCTTCTCGAGGCGGGCCTCGAACGCATGCTCGTCGAAGTCGTCCCCGCTCATCGTGTCGAGGTGGCGCGTCTGGCCCCGCAGCGCCTGGACGAAGCGCTGCATGCTCGTGATGGCGTCCGCCGCGAACATGATCTTCGCCTTGTTCGCATAATCGAGCCCGCTCACCGCGATCTTGTACGTCTCCTCGAGCGGGTCGCCCCGCACGAGCAGGTTCAGGGTGAGCTGGATGTTGCTGAAGCTCCCCCACGTCAGGTTCCCGACCTCGTTCGCCGCCTGGATGCTCGCGCGCTGGCACGCGATCCCGGTGTCGATATGGTGAGTCCAGATCGAGCACAGGCAGCCGTAGAGGTTGGCCACCTCGGGCTTGTAGGTGAGCGCGTTCAGCCTGTCGGTCAGATCGTAGCCCACCCGGCCGATCCGGTCGCCGTCCCGGTACGCGCCGAGCCGCATGCAGAGCGCCTTGCCGAGGCTCGTGTATCCGATGCCGGTGCTCTCCGCGTTGCCGTGGAGCAGGCTGAGCCGAACCATCTGGCAGACCAGGAGGTCGTTGAGGTTCGGATCCGTGTAGAACGACGAGGCGTACAGCACCGCCATGACGCCCATCGCCGCGACCCTCGGCGGCGACGTCATCCTCGGCTGACCCAGGATCTCGTCGGCCGCCCGGTCGCGGAGCGCGTCGCGGAGCGCCGTGATCTCCGCGACCACCTCGTCGTCGGGCGGCTGCCGCCGGAGCTTGATGCCGAGCAGCTCGAGGCACTCCAGCCCGACGCCGATGCACGCGTCGTGCTCCGAACGCGCCGTGTGGTTCTGCATCAGCACGCGGTAGGCCGCCGCCTTGTCGAGCTGCGTCCGCGCGCGCCCGAGCAGCATCGAGCACAGCGCGATCGACCGGTCGAACTCCCCGTTCACGCACGCGCACTCGGCGAGCTCCAGGTGGAGCGAGAAGGCGAGCAGGTCGTGCTCGCCCGCCCAGTCGTCCTCCCCGATGAGCGCCGCGCCCGCGGAGAAGTAGGCCACCGCGGAGCCGTAGGCCCCGGAGGACTTCGCCTTCCGGCCGGCGCGCAGGTTCAGCTCCGCCGCCCTGCGCCGCTCGCCCGCGTCGGTGATGAGCGCCGCGCCGATGTTGAGCTGGTGCGTGATCTCGAACAGCCGGTCGTCCAGCGCCTCCTCGGGCGTCTGGACCAGGAGCAGGCGCCCGATGCGGAGGTGCGTCTCGGCGTGCTTGCCCTCGCGGATGAGCAGGTAGGCGGCCTGCTGCACGCGGTCGTGGAGGAACTTGTAGGTGCCGCCCCGGCGCGCCACGAGCCCCTCGCGGATGGCCGGGGTGATGGCGGTGTGCGTCGCCTGCGTCGACTCGCCGTACATGGCCGAGAGGACCTCGGCGTCGAAGCGGGCCCCGAGGCACGCGGCGAGGGAGAGGACCCGCTGCGTCTCGCCGTCGAGCCGCCGCATGCGGGTCAGCACCAGATCCACCACGTTGTCGGTCAGGTCCTGCGCGGCGATCGCCTCGATGTCCCAGCACCAGACGGCGCTCGTGGCGTCGACCCAGACCAGCTTCTGGCGGTAGAGCTCCATCAGGAACTGGCCCACGAAGAACGGGTTGCCGCCCGTCCGCTGGACGAGCAGCCGGGTGAGCGGCGCCGCGTGCACCTCGTCGCAGCGGAACGTGTCCATGACGAGCTCGAGGACGTTCTCCTGGGGCAGCGGCTCCAGGCTGAGCGTCGAGACGCGCGCGCCGGTCGTGTGGAGCTGCCGGAGCACCTCCATGAGCGGGTGCGACGGGCTCACCTCGTTGTCGCGGTACGCCCCGATCACGAGCAGGTGCCGCTTCTCGGGCGACGCGACGATGTCGCGGAGCAGCTTCAGGCTCGCCGGATCCGCCCACTGCAGGTCGTCCACGAACAGCACGAGCGGGTGCCGCTTGCGGGCGACCACGCCGAGGAACGCGTGGAACACGCGGACCAGGCGGCGCCGCGCCTCGTTCGGCGCGAGCTCGGGGACCGCGGGCTGCTCGCCGAGGATCAGCGAGAGCTGCGGGACGACGTCGATGATGAGCTGCCCCTCCTGGCCGAGCGCCTCCTGCAGCCGGTGCTTCCACACGGCGAGCGACTGCGGGCTCTCGGTCAGGAGCTGCCGGACGAGCTCCCCGAACGCCTGGGCGATGGTGCGGTAGGGGATGTCGCGCTGGAGCTGCTCGAACTTCCCCGCGATGAACGCCCCGTGCTCGCGGACGATCGGCTCCTGCACCTCCTTCACGAGGGAGGTCTTCCCGACGCCCGAGTAGCCGGCGACGAGCACGAGCTCGGCGGTGCCCGTCACGACCATGCGCTCGAACGCCTCGAGCAGGAGCGCGCGCTCGCGCTTCCTGCCGTAGAGCTTCCTCGGGAGCTGCAGCCGGTCCGGGATGTCCGACGTCCCGAGCGGGAACGAGTCGATCATCCCGAGCTCCTCCAGCTCGGTGAGGCACATCTGGAGGTCCGACCAGAGCCCGAGCGCGGTCTGATACCGCTCCTCCGGCGCCTTCGCGAGGAGCTTCATCACGATCTCGGCCACGATCCTCGGGGCGCTCGTCGCCACGTCCGCGAGCGGCGCCGGGGCCCGCGCGATGTGGGCGTGCGCCCACCCGGGCGCGTCCTCCGCCTCGAGCGGCAGCTTGCCGGAGAGCAGCTCGTACAGCGTGACGCCGAGCGAGTAGAGATCGGCCCGCTCGTCGATCGGCCAGTCGACGCGCCCCGTCCGCTCCGGCGCGATGTAGGGGAGCGACGCCGGGTTGATCTTCGTCTCGTCCGAGAAGCCCAGATCGCCGCGCGCCGCAGCCAGCCCGCCCTCGAGCGTGACCTCCCCCGTCTCCGGGTGCGCGGAGACGTTCGCGGGGCGGATGTCCAGGTGAAGGACGCCTGATTTATGTAGCTTGAGCAGCGCCGATGCGATCTGCACCGCGTGCGACAGAAACGGACGGAGATCCATGGGAGCCCTGGTGATCGCCGACAGGACGATCCTGTCTGGACGGTACTAGAAGCAGGATCCCTGTCAATCTTTCCTCCAGCGGCGCGGCGCGCCGCCCCGCTCGGCGTGCCGTCACGACGCGTCGGGGATCCTTGTCGTGTGGTGCACGAGCGCCCTCCATTGCCCGTCCTGAATTTCCCAGATCGCGGTGAAGGCGATGGTGTTATCGAGCTTGACGCCGCCCTTGAGCTCGGTGTGTGCGCGGTAGATCCCGCTCACGATGGCGACATCTTCCTTGACGATGCGCACGTCACAGTGCCTGATCTCCTGCGTGTAGCTCAGCATGCTGTCGATCAGCTCCAGGTACTCGGCCTTCCCGCGGGGCACCCCGTTGTAATCGATATATCTCCATTCATCGCTCAGGTGGCGATCGAGGAAGCCGTAGTCCTTGACGGCCCCCACCGCCTTCGTCCACGCCTTGAGCAGCGAGACGTGCTCCTCCCTTGCCTGCTCCGCGGTGATCTTCGACATCCTCCACCTCCGCTCCCGGCTCGGCCGGGCCCGGGCTGGGCCCGGACCGGGGTCGAGCCCGCGAGATCGCGCGGGGGCGTCGCCGTCGCCCCGTGAGCCCCATCGTAGAGAGCCCGCCGGCGCCCCGTCAACATCAGCCCTCGCGTCCCAGGGCCCCGAGGGCCGCGCGCACGTGATCCGCCATGACCTGCACGTTCGGCGGCAGATTCATGGTGATGTGATTGCCCGGGACCTCGTGAACGGTGAGCTCGCCCTGGATCAGATCGCGCCACCCCTGCGCCGGGTTGTCCACGGTCATGGGGTCGCGCTCGCTCGCCTGGAAGAAGAGCGCGTCGCCCGGGTAGGGGCGGGCGACATAGCGCAGGAGCGCTTGCAGGTTGGCGGTGACGATCTTGCGGAAGGTGGCGAGCTCCTGGAGCGCGAGCTTCGGAAACATCCTGGAGACGCCCTTCTTGCGCCGGAGCACGTGGAGCAGCCGCTCGTCGGGGGAGAGGTGCCGCAGCTCCTCCTCGGGGACAGGCTCGCTCGGATCGCCGCTGATGAGGTAAGCGAGGCGCTCGGGGCTGTCGAGATCCTCCGGGAACACCGCCGTGGGCGCCGGCGTGTCGATCATCATGAGCAGCGCGACGCGCTCGCCCCCGGAGATGAGCTGGTGCGCCATCTCGAACGCGACGACGCCGCCGAACGACGACCCGCCGAGCATGTACGGGCCCTCCGGCTGGATGTGCCGCCGCACCGCCTCGAGGTAGCGCGCGGCCATCTCCTCGACCCGGGTGAGCGGCGGCGCCTTGCCCTCGATGCCCTGCGCCTGCAGCCCGTACACGGGCTGCGCCGGGTCCAGGCAGGTGGCGAGATCGTGGTAGAAGTACACGTGCCCGCCGACCGGGTGCATCAGGAAGAGCGGCCGCCCGGCGCCGGGCTTGATCTGCACGAGCGAGGCGGGCAAGAGGCGCGCGGGGGAGCGCCGCGACAGCGACGTCGAGGAGGGCGAGTCGGACTGCGCGATGAGCTCGGCCAACGTCGCCACCGTCCGGGCGTTCAGCAGGCTGTGGCCGGGCAGGTCCATGTTCACGACGTTGCGCAGCCGGGAGATGAGCTGCACCGCGAGCAGCGAGTCGCCCCCGAGCGCGAAGAAGTCGTCGTGGACGCCGATCCGCTCGATGCCGAACAGCTTCTCCCACGTCTCGGCGATGACGCGCTCGAGCGGATCGCGCGGCGCCACGTAGGTCGTGTCGAGGTCGGGCCGCGGGTGCACCGACCTCGGGATGCCCTCGGACTCGGCCTCCCTCGAGGGCGGCGCGGCCGAGCTGGGCGTCCTGCGGCTCCTCGGCTGCGCGTCGCGCCGCGTGACCACGACGTGGGGCGTGGGGCTCGTCAGGATGCGCAGGAACGCGTCGAGCGCCTCGTCGCGCGACAGGCCGTCCTCGGTGGACGGCGCGCCGCCCTCCTCGGCCTCGCGCTCGCCCTGCGGTGCGTCCGGCCGCTGCCAGGCGTCCCAGTCGATCGCGATCGTGAGCGGGCCGTCGCCGGCGGCCCGCCGCTGCGCGAAGGCGTCGAGGAAGGCGGTCGCGGCGTGCTGGCCCGAGAGGCCCGCCCCGCGGGCGCCCGCCGTCCGCGCGGCGCACAGCGCCACGAAATCGGGCCGGAGCCCCCGGAGCGCCTCGTCGAGGACGAGCGCGCCCGCGAGCTTCGGGGCGAGGAGCGCCTCGCCCTCGGCCCGCGTCAGGCGCGGGAGCGGCACGTCGCGGCCCGCGCCGGCCGCGTGGATCACGCCGTCGACGCGCCCGAAGCGCTCGATCGCCTGCGCCACCGCGCCCCGCATCTCCTCGAGCTGCGTGACGTCCGCCGTCAGGACCAGGACCTCGGCGCCGAGCCGCTCCATCTCGATCACCGCGCGCATCTTGCGGCGCTGCGCGGCGAGCGACGAGGCCTTGAGCAGGTCGTCCCACGCCTCGCGGGGCGGGAGCGGCGTGCGGCCCGTGAGGACGAGCTTCGCGCGCGCGATCTTCGCGAGGTGCTGCGCGAGCGTGGACCCGACGACGCCGAGCCCGCCGGCGATCAGGTACACGCCGCCCTCGCGGAGGCGCGGCGGCAGGCCCTCCGCGCGGTCCATGCGCGCGGGCTCGAAGACCCGGACCCAGCGCTCCCCGTTGCGGTAGGCGACGACCTGCTCGGTCTGGTCCAGCGTGACCTCGGCGAGGAGCTGGTCGATGAGCCGGCCCTCCTGGAGCGTGCGCGGTTCCGGCAGGTCGATGTCGACGCTGATGCACGAGATGTTCGGGTACGCCCTCGGGATCGCCTCGACCGCGCCGAGCAGCGTGGCCTTCTCGGGGCAGAGCACGGCCGCGTCGGTCACCTTCTGCATGTGGCTCGTCACGACGCCGAGCCGCACCTCGTCGCGGAGCCCCGCGTCGCTGATCCCCTGGGCCAGCGCGATGAGGCCGAAGAACCCGAGCCGCTGGGCCGCCTCGAGGCGGCCCGCGTCGAGCGGCGCGCGCGGGGGCTTCGACACGCCCCACAGGAACATGATCCGGGAGGGGGAGACGCCCGCGGCGCGGAGCGCGCCGAACAGGGCCGCGTGATCCGCGCGGCTCGCGGGGTCGACGGTGAACTCGCCGTCGCCCGCCGCGGCGAAGCCGCCCCCCGGCCGCACCGTGATGACCCGGTAGCCGTCCCGGCGGAGCCGCATCTCCATCCGGGCGCCCAGCCCGTAGTCGTCCGCGAAGACGATGCAGCTCCGGGTGCCGGGCGGCCGCGCCGACGACTTCATCGACCCCGACAGCACCGAGCGCCGCCAGGCGAGCAGGTGGAGCAGGCCGGCCGGCTCGGGCGCGCTGCGCTGCGGCCGCCGCGGGGAGCTCGCGGGGCTCGCGGCGGGGAGCGCCGGCGGATCGATCCAGTACCGCTTCCGCTCGAACGGGTAGGTCGGCAGCGGCACGCGCCGCCGGGGCTCGTGGGTGTAGAAGCCCGACCAGTCGATGCGGACGCCGGAGAGCCAGAGCTGGCCCAGGGTCTCCAGCAGGAACCCGATGTCGGACTGGCGGTGGTGCACGTGCCGGATCGACGAGAGCATCACCCGGCGGGCGCCGCGGGCCGGGTGGTGCTTGGCCAGGGTCGAGAGCACCCGGCCCGGGCCGACCTCGAGGAGCGCGCGCGTCGGATCCGCGAGCACCTCGCCGAGGCCCGCCATGAAGCGCACCGGCTCGCGCACGTGCCTCGCCCAGTACTCGGGGCTCTGCGCGTCGGCCGCGGAGAGCCAGGTGCCGGTGACGTTCGACGCGAGCGGGATCTTCGGGGCGCTCGGCCGGGCGCGCGCGACGACCTCGGTGAACGCGGCGAGCATCGGCTCCATCATCCGCGAGTGGAACGCGTGCGACGTCTGCAGGCGCTGGCACTCCAGCGCGCGCTCGTCGAACAGCCGGTCCGAGAGCGCCTCGATCGCGTCCTCGGGCCCGGCCACCACGCAGGCGGACGGCCCGTTGACGGCCGCGAGCGAGAGCGCGCCGCCCCCCTCGTCGAGCAGCGGCAGCACCTCGTCCTCGGGCAGCGGGACGGCGAGCATCGCGCCCGGCGGCATCTCCTGCATCAGCCTCCCGCGCCGGGCGACGATCCGGAGCGCGTCCTCCAGCGCGAAGACGCCCGCGAGGCAGGCCGCGACGTACTCGCCGAGGCTGTGGCCGATCACCGCCGCCGGCCGGACGCCCCACTCCATCCAGAGCGTGGCCAGCGCGTACTCGATCACGAAGAGCGCCGGCTGCGCGAAGCGGGTCTGCCTGAGCAGCTCCGCGGCCGCGTCCTCGCGCCCCGGGGGCGGGTAGAGCACCTCGCGCAGGTCGAGCCCGAGCTCCGCCTGGAGCATGGCCGCGCAGAGGTCGACGCCGGCGCAGAACGTGGGCTCCCGCTCGTACAGCTCCCGCGCCATGCCGACGTACTGCGTGCCCTGGCCGGGGAACATGAATACGACCGGGCGATCGACGGCCTCCTCGACGTGGGCGAGCACCCGCCGCTCCCCGAGCGTCGACAGGAGGCTCACCGCCTCCTCCGCGTCGTCGCAGACGAGCATGCGCCGGTGCGGGAACGTCCTGCGGCCGACCTGCAGCGTGAACGCGACGTCCGGCAGGCTGACGTCGGGGTTCTCCTTGAGGTGCCCGACGAGGCTCGCGGTGATCGCGTCGAGCGCGGTCCGTGTGCGGGCGGAGAGCAGGAGGAGCTGCCACGACCGCCCGCCGGGCGCGGCCGCCGCGTGGGGCGCCTCCTCGAGGATGGCGTGGGCGTTGGTGCCGCCGATGCCGAACGAGCTCACGCCGGCGCGGCGCGGCCCCTCGCCGGGCTCCCAGTCCGCGAGCGTCGCGTTCACGTAGAACGGGCTGCTCGCGAAGTCGATCTCCGGGTTCGGCGTCCTGAAGTGCAGCGTGGCCGGGATCTGCCGGTGGCGGAGCGCCTGGACGACCTTGATCACGCCGGTGATGCCGGCCGCGGCGTCGAGGTGACCGACGTTCGGCTTGACCGAGCCGAGCGCGCACCAGCCCTTGCGCTGGCTGCGGGACCGGGCGCGGAACGCCCGGGTGAGCGCCGCCACCTCGATGGGATCGCCGAGGCGCGTGCCCGTGCCGTGGGCCTCCACGTAGGAGATCGTCTCAGGGTCTGTGTTCGCCATCGCCAGCGCCTGCGCGATGGCCAGCGCCTGCCCCTCCACGCCCGGCGCGGTGAACCCGATCTTGCCCGAGCCGTCGTTGTTGACGGCCGAGCCCCGGATCACCGCCTCGATGTGATCGCCGCTGTCGAGGGCGTCCTCGAGCCTGCGCAGCACGATGACGCCCGCGCCGTTGCCGACGACGGTCCCTTGCGCCTCGGCGTCGAACGTGCGGCAGCGCCCGTCGGGCGAGAGGATCATGCCGTGCCGGTACAGGTAGCCCGAGCGCGTGGGGACGTGGATGGCCACGCCGCCGGCCAGCGCCATGTCGCACTGGTACGTGAGCAGCGCCTGGCAGGCCATGTGGACGGCCACGAGCGAGGTGGAACAGGCGGTCTGGACCGCGACGCTCGGCCCCCGGAGGTTCAGCTTGTAGGACGTCCGCGTGGCCAGGAAGTCCTTGTCGTTGGCGACGTAGACTTGATAGTCCATCGCCTTCCTGAGCTCGTGGTTCGGGTAGAGGTTGTTGAGGAAGTACGTGTCGTGCCCGCTGGCGCCCGCGTACACGCCGATCGTCCCCTTGAACGCCTCGGGGTTGTACCCGGCGTGCTCGAGCGCCTCCCACGCGCACTCCAGGAAGCAGCGGTGCTGCGGATCCAGGATCTCGGCCTCCCGCGGGGTCATCCCGAAGAACGCCGCGTCGAACCACTCCACGTCGTCGAGCACGGCCCGCGCGCGGACGTAGCTCGAGTCCGAGGCCACCTCCGGGGGCACGCCGGCCCCGGCGAGGTCCTCATCCGAGAGCGCGACGATCGACTCGACGCCGTCGCGCAGGTTCTGCCAGAACGCGTCGACGCTCTTCGCGCCCGGGAAGCGCCCGGCCATCCCGATGATCGCGATCTGGTCCTCCGGGACCGGCTGATCAAGCGGATCCATTCTGCCTGCTCTTCGCCACCTGCTTCTTTCGTTTCAGGATCGCCCGCTGCTTCAGCGCCCGCGCGTCGGCCTCGGAGAGCTCGCTCCCGCCCCCGTCCCCGCCGCCGCTCCCGCCCCCGTCCCCGCCGCCGCTCTCGCCGTCGCGGCTGCTGCTCGCGAGGAACGCGGCGAGGTCGATGACCGTCGGGCGCGCGAAGAGGTCGGTGATGGAGAGATCGCTGCCGAACGACTCGCGGACGCGCTCGTGGAGGCGCGTCAGGAGCAGCGAGTGGCCGCCCAGATCGAAGAAGTTGTCGTGCACGCTCACGCGATCGATGCCGAGGACGTCTTGCCATATCGCGATGAGCCGCTCCTCGAGTGGGCTCCGCGGCGCCACCGCCGGCGCGTCCTCGGATCGGAGCACCTTGATCGGCCTGTCCGGCACCCGGCGGACCCGATCGCCGGCCCGGTCCTGCGGCCCTTCCGACCCGGGGCCGGCCGGGGCGGCGCCCCACGCGCCGAGCGCGCAGCGCTCATCGGGCGTGAGGAGCGGCAGCGCGGAGAGGCGGAGATCGGCGTCGCGCGCCGCGCCCTCGAGCAGGCTCTCGTAATGGCCCGCCATCCGCTCGATGGTGTGCGCGTCGAACAGCGCGGTGCTGTACTCGATGCGCCCGATGATGCCGTCCTCGCGCTCGTCGAGCTCCAGCGTCAGATCGAGCTTCGACGCGCCCGTGTCCACGTCGAGCTGGCTCAGGGTCCAGCCCGGATCGAGCGCCGGCACGGGCGGCTCCAGCACGAACGCGACCTGGAACAGCGGGTTCTGGCCGGGGATCCGCTTCGGCTGGAGCGCCTGCACGACGGCGGCGAACGGCACGTCCTGGTGCGAGAGCGCGGCCTGGCTCACCGCCCGCACGCGGCCGAGGAGCTGCCGGAACGTGGGATCCCCGCGCAGGTCGGTGCGCAGCACGAGCGTGTTCAGGAAGAAGCCGAGGAGGTCCTCGGTCTCCGGCGGGTTCCGGCACGACGCGGACGTGCCCACGACGATCTCGTCCTGGCGCGCGTACCGGTGGAGCATCGCCTTGAACGCCGAGAGCAGGACCACGAAGAGCGTGACACCCTCCTCCCGGGCCAGCGCCTTCAGCCGCAGGGTGAGCTCCCGGGGCAGGGCGAGGCGATGGCGGGCCCCGCCGAGGCTCGGGGCGGCCGGGCGCGGCCTGTCCGTCGGTAGCTCCAGGGTGGGCAGGTCGGCGAGCTGCCGTCGCCAGTACTCGAGCTGCGGCTCCGTCGCGCCGCTCTGCTGCTGCTCTCGCTGCCAGACCGCGTAATCGGCGTAGTGGATCGCGCGGTCGGGCAGCGGCGACGGCCTGCCCGCGGCGAACGCCCGGTAGAGCGCGAGCAGCTCGCGCGGGAGCACGTCGAAGAGGGAGATTCCATCCATCAGGATGTGGTGCACCACCATGAACAGCGCGTGATCGGCCCCGTCGAGGCGGACCAGCGTGGCCCGGAAGAGCGGGCCGCGCGCGAGGTCGAAGGGGCGCCGGGCCTCGTCCGTGGCGAGCGCGACGGCGCGCTCCCACCGCGCCTCGGCCGGCAGCCCCGAGAGGTCGACGACCGGCAGATCGAACGGCGCCGGGGGCAGGATCTGCTGCACGGGCTCGCCGCCGACGACGGCGACGACGCTCCGCAGGATCTCGTGGCGGGCGAGGAGCTCCTCGAGCGCGCGCCCGAGGGCCGCGGCGTCGACGGGCCCGGAGAGGCGGAGGGAGAACGGCTCGTTGTAGAACAGCGCGCCCGGGTGGAGCGACGCGTGGAGCCAGATCTGCCGCTGCCCGTGCGAGAGGGGGATGGGCCGGTCGCGCGGCGCGGGCCGGATGGGCGCGGCGGACGCGCGCTGCTTCTGCCGGGGGAGCGACGCCACGGCGTCGGCCAGCGCGGCGACGGTGGGGGCCTCGAACAGGCTCTGGAGGGGGAGCTCGACGCCGAGCGCCTTGCGCAGCCGGGACAGCACCCGCGCGGCGAGCAGCGAGTGCGCCCCGAGGTCGAAGACGTCCTCGTGGACGCCGAGGTGCGCGACGCCGAGCGCCTCGGCCCACGCCGCGGCGATCGCGGCCTCGATCTGGTTGCGCGGCGCGACGAGGTCGCCGTCGCGATCGGGCCGGGCGGCGTCCGGCGGCGGGAGCGCCGCGCGGTCGACCTTGCCGCTGGGGCTCAGCGGCAGCGCGTCGAGCAGCACGAACGCCGACGGGATCATGGCCTCGGGGAGGCTCTTGCGGAGGAAGCTCCGCAGCGCGGGCACGGCGGCCCCGCGGTGGCCGGCCGGGCCGCCGGCGCGCGCGACGACGTAGGCGACGAGGCGGCCGTCGTGGGCCGCGGCCACGGCCGCGCGGACGTCGGGGTGGCGCCCGAGCGCGGCCTCGACCTCGCCGAGCTCGACGCGGTGGCCGCGGATCTTCACCTGGTGGTCGACGCGCCCGAGGAAGGCGAGGTCGCCGCCGGGCAGGCGGCGCACGAGGTCCCCCGTCCGGTAGAGCCGGGCGTTCGGGGAGGCGCTGAACGGATCCCGGACGAACCGGGCCGCGGTGAGCTCGGGCCGGCCCAGGTAGCCCCGGGCCAGGCCGGGGCCGCCGAGGTAGAGCTCGCCGGGCTCGCCGTCCGGGACCGGGCGCATGGCGTCGTCGAGCACGAGGCAGCGCGCGTTCCGGATCGGCTGGCCGATGGAGGGGGCGTCGCCGGGGTCCCGACCCACGTTGAACCCCTCGGCCATCGTGGCGCACACGGTGAACTCGGTGGGCCCGTAGGCGTTGATGAACCGGCGCCCCTCGGCCCAGCGCAGGGCGAGCTCGGCCGGGCAGGACTCCCCGGCGACGACGAGGGTCCGGAGCGCGGGCAGCGCGCGCTCCGCGCCGTCGGGGAAGGCGGCGAGCGAGGAGGGCGGGAAGGTCGCGATCGCCACCTCCTCGGCGCGCATCCGCTCGAGCAGCGCGGACCCGGGTATCCTCTCGGCCGGCGTCGCCATCACCAGGGTGCCTCCCCGGGCGAGGGCCATCGCGATCTCCCAGACCGACGCGTCGAAGCTGAGCGACGCGAACTGGAGCACCCGGGTGCCCGGCCCCACGTCGAACCGCTCGGCCAGCGCCCGGACGAGGTTGGCGAGGCCGCGGTGGGTGAGCAGCGTGCCCTTGGGCCTGCCCGTGGAGCCCGACGTGTAGATGACGTACGCGAGGTCGCAGGGGCCGGCGATCTCCGGGGGATCCTCGTCGCCGAGGCCCGCTGTGCGGTCGCGATCGTCGTCGAGGAGGACCACGCGCGCCGCGTGGCGCGGCAGCGACGGGAGCAGCCGCGCCTGGGTAAGGAGGAGGGGCGCCCCGGCGTCCTCGAGCATGAAGGCGACCCGCTCGCGCGGATAGGCGGGGTCGATCGGCACATAGGCGCCGCCGGCCTTGAGCACCGCGAGCAGGCCGACGAGGGCCTCCAGGGAGCGCTCCGCGCAGAGGGCGACGAGGACGTCAGGGCCGACACCGAGGCTCCGCAGGTGGTGCGCGAGCCGGTTCGCCCTTCGATTGAGCTCCTGGTACGTGAGCCGCTCGGGGCCGAACGACGCGGCGACGGCGCCTGGCGTTCGCCCGGCCTGGAGCGCGAACGTGCGATGGAAAGATGGGCCTGCAGCGCTTGTATCGTGACTTGTGTCGTGGTGGGTCATGTCGTGTGAGGTGACAGGAGTCTCTCCTGGGGCGGAAACCCGCCGTCGTGTGCGCGCCTGAGAGACGGCGCGGGGGTATCGCGCAATGGTTGCGCGATACCCGTCCCGAGAGCTCCGGAGTGACCTCCAGGCCGACCAAGCCGGTGACACCGTCGCACCCCGATGTCTCATGAGCGCGATCGGCACGGGAGCCGTGCTGGAGCGCATGGATCTCCACGCCTCGACGCGTGAGCCCATCGAGGCCGTGGCAGGGTGGCGGTCTGCGATGCGAGGCTATTCGCAGCGCATCTGATTTCACATATTCAAGGAATGAAGGTCAAGCGGGACGTACGGATTTTTGCGTGAAGGGACATGTGGTCGGGGTGCTGTGCAGGCGCTGCTTCATGGGCGATAGGCCCGAGGCGGGCAGTCCGGAGCCTGGCTCGAGAGGTCGCAAGTCGGCCGAAGGCGCGTCGCGCCCCGAGCAAATTTTGTGGATACGCAGGATCGATGTGGAGGGATGTCTCGATCCGGCCGCGGTTAGAGCACGCCGGCGCCGGGGCACCGCTCGTCTCCCACGGTCGCTCGGCGCGGCACGGATGCGCTCGCTGGTGAGGCGCCTGACGAGCGCGCACGGGCCGCGGGACGCGCGAAGGGCGGTGCGAAGGGCGGTTTGCACCGGGCCCGGCGCGCGTGGAGCGCCGGCGGTCACGTCTCGGGGGGGCGTCGAGCGCGTCAAGCAGCGTCGATGAGGGCGACCGCGCGGGCAAGGAGGACAAGAGGAGAGGACCGCAAGGGAACGAGGGAAATGGCATGAAGGGTGGGGCCTTCATCGTGAACCGAAAGCGCGTTGTCCTGAGCCGTCCACGGTCCGTCGTCGCGGGGGCGGCCACCGCGGCGATGGCCTGGTCAGGTGAGCTCAAAGGATGTGTTCTGTTCCTCGTTGCGTCCCTTGCGTCCCTCGCGGTCTTCTCGCTCATGGACGCAAACCGGGTCCGCGGCGCTCATCGATGTCCGGGGAGCGAGACCGAATCGATCCTCGCCAGGACCCTGGCAGTGTTCTTGTTGCTGAAGGCGATCTCCGGGGGCGACGCCAGGCGGCCAGCCACCGGACGAGCTTGAGGATCACGGCCGCGTCCTTGCGGTCTCCTCGCCCGCGCGCAGGTCAAGTCTTCTCGCCCGCGCAGGTCGAGGGTTCGCAGGGCCCAGGAACGCGGGCGCTCTTGCCGCGAGCGGCGCGGCTCAGCCGTACCTGGCGGAGCGGAGCGCGTCAATCAGGGCCTCCCGCTCGGAGGGGGGCGACGCCGCGATCCGCTCCCACGCCTCCCTGCGGTGGCTCGCCTTGACGGAGCGGAACGCCGCGGAGGGGCGGCCGCACGCCTTGGCGAGGAAGCGGCGCGCGTCGTCGAGCGGATCGGCCGCGAGCGCGTCGCCGATGCCCATCTCGAACACCTCCGCGGGGGAATGGAGCTCCGCCCCGAACATGAGCTTCCGGAAGGCGCGGGGGGGCGAGGCGGCGCGGACGATCTCGAAGGCGACGCGCGGAAACGGGATCCCCACGGCGAGCTCGGGGAGCCCGAGCTTGTAGTCGCCGTCGCCGAGCGCGATGTGATCGGCGCACATCGCGAGGAGCATGCCGCCCGCGATCGCGTGGCCGTGCACGGCGGCGGCGAGCGGCTTCGGGAAGCGGAACGCGGCGCCGAAGGCGGCGTCGAAATCGTCGAGGAAGCCCGAGAGCCGCTCGCGATCGATCGACGCGAGCTCGCGGAGATCGAGCCCCGCGGACAGGCACTGTCCGGCGCCGCGGACGAGGACGCCGCTCACGGCATCGTCCCCCGCGAGCCGCTCGAAGACGCCGGCCATCTCGCGGAGCAGGGCCTGATTCATGGCATTGACCTTGGGTCGGTTCAGCGTGACCTCGGCCATGCCGTCGCGGGTGAGCACCTCGATGCACTGCATGGCGGGAGCATCGCGCAGCGCCGATCACGGCGCAAGATTGCGCGCCGGGCGGCGATCCGACGCCCCGTCCGCGCGGAGCCGGCCGTCGCCAGCCGGGGGGCGAGGGGGCCGCTGCTCCCCGTGGTCGCCCGCTCTCCGGGCCTCTCGTTGTAGACAAGCGCCTTCGCCACGTCGAAGGGGCGGTCTGGCCGATGTGGAGGCTCGTGGCGGCGTTCTACCTGGTCGATCTGCAGCCCTCCGCTGGCGGCGCCATGATCGGGTGTTCGCCACGCGGGGTGGGGGACGGGCCGTGTCTGAATCGGAAGGGCGAACCCCCTCGCCGGGGGCCGGGCAGCCCAGGAATACCTCACCGCAGCGTCTCCTGCCCGGCTCCACCCAGCTCCACCCGGCGCGCTCACCCGATCCCGACGCGCTCCTCGGGCAGCCTGTAGCTCCGCGCGCTGGTCTGGTTCGCGAGCGCCAGCGCCAGGGTCAGCGGCCCGATGCGGCCGATGAACATCGCCAGCGTGACGACCAGCTTCCCCGGCGCGCTCAGCGACGGCGTGACGTTGGCCGACATCCCGGCCGTGCCGAGCGCGCCCACCGTCTCCAGCGCGAGGCCCATCGGGTTCTGCGGCTCCAGCATGAGCATCACGAACAGGAACCCCGCGACGAGCACCACCATGAGAAACGCGACCCCCATCGCGCGGCGCACCGTCCCCGCCGGGAGCGCCCGGCCGAGCAGGTGCGGCGCCTCCTCGCCGCGCAGCTCGGCGCGCAGCGTCGCGAACAGCGTCGCGACCGTCGTGACCTTGAGCCCGCCGGCGGTCGAGCCCGGCGCCCCGCCGATGATGCTCAGCATGCAGACGAACATCCACGTCGCCGGCCCCATCAGGGCGAGGTCGACCGTGTTGAACCCCGCGGTCCGCGTCATCACCGAGTGGAAGAAGCTCGCCAGCACCTTGACCGGCCACGACAGCCCCGCCATCGACCGGCCCGCCTCGAGCACCAGGAAGCCGGCGGTCCCGAGCGCGAGCAGCACCGCGGTCACGACCAGGACGACCCGGCTGTGCAGCGACATCCGCGGCGCCCGCTCCCCGCGCAGCCGGAGGCGGGCCTGGCGCAGGAGCTCATCGTGCACCGGGAAGCCGAGGCCGCCGAGGATCACGAGCGACGCGATGACGAGGCAGATCGCGGGCGAGCCGACCATCGGGACGAGCCCCTCCCGGAACAGCGAGAAGCCCGAGTTGCAGAACGCGCTGACCGCGTGGAACACGGCCGCCCAGAGGTGGTCGCCGGCGCCGGAGAGCGGCACGCCCGCGACGGGCCCGGAGGCGATCTCGTGGTGGGGAACGAAGCTGATCAAGAGGACGAGCGCGCCCACCGCCTCGACGCAGAGCGTGTAGACGACGATGGCGGCGACGTTGCGGCGGAGGCGCGCGAACGACTCGGCGTCGATCATCTCGGCCATCACGGCCGCGTCGCGGAGCCGCAGCCTCCTGCCGGCGAGGATGGCGAAGAACGTCGAGAGCACCATGATCCCGAGCCCGCCGATCTGGACCAGCAGGAGCAGGACCGCCTGGCCGAACGGCGTGTACGTCTCGGCGAGGTTGTGCACGGCGAGCCCGGTGACGCACACCGCGCTGGTGGCCATGAACAGGCCGTCGACGAACGAGGCGTCGGTGATGTCCCGGAGCGCCTGGGGCAGGGTGAGCAGGAAGCTGCCGAGCAGCGCGGCGACCCCGAACGACACCATCATGAGCCGCGCCGGGTGATCGGCGGCGGTGGCGAACAGCCGCTCGACCGGCCGGCGCCCGAGCAGGGCGCCGTTGGCCAGGACGAACGCGAGCACGGTGTACGTGCGGTAGAGCACGACACCCCGGGCCCCGGCGTCCGCGCCCGGCGCGCCCTCATCGGCCAGCGGCCCGAGCTCGGCCGCGTGCCTGAGCAGGAGCCACTTCTCGCCGATGCACGCGAGCAGCAAGCAGGTCGTCAGCAGGAAGACGAGGGGGCGGGCTCGCTTGACCTCGGTCCTGGCGCCGGCGCGCAGGGGGCGCCAGAGGAGCACGATCAGGGCCGTGAGCCACACCGGCACGAGCAGCGTCTCCACCGCGGTCAGCGTGGCCGAGATCCGGGGGTGGATCGCGAAGGCCAGGTCGAACGCCAGGAGCACGGCGCTGCCGGCCAGCAAGGGAACGGGCTTCAGCCACGCGAAGCGCAGCCATCCGGGGTACTTCCGGGCCGCCGCGACGACCGAGGCGGGGTCGACGGCCCCGGCGGTGCCGGCGCTCGACGCGGTGCCGGCGCTCGACGCGGTGCCGGCGCTCGACGCGGGGCCGACGCTCGAGCCGGGGCCGGCGGACGCGGGCGCCTGGGATGCGACCAGCGTGGCGAGCGTCAGCGGGGGCTGCTCGGCCGGGTCGCTGTTCGGATCGGCGCGCGGCGCGCTCGGCCGGGAGGACGGTAGCGGCGAGGGATCCACCCGTGCATTCACGCGCCCGCGCCGGGCGGTGTCAACGTCCACCCTGAGCGCCGCCACCCTCAGCGCCGCGCCAGGACGCTCACCCGATCCCGACGCGCTCCTCGGGTAGCCTGTAGCTCCGCGCGCTGGCCTGGTTCGCGAGCGCCAGCGCCAGGGTCAGCGGCCCGATGCGGCCGATGAACATCGCCAGCGTGACGACCAGCTTCCCCGGCGCGCCCAGCGACGGCGTGACGTTGGCCGACAGCCCGACCGTGGCGAACGCGCTGACCGTCTCCAGGGCGAGGCCCATCGGGTCCAGCGGCTCCAGCACGAGCAGCACGAACAGGAACCCCGCGACGAGCGCCACCATGAGGAACGCGACCCCCATCGCGCGGCGCACCGTCCCCGCCGGGAGCGCCCGGCCGAGCAGGTGCGGCGCCTCCTCGCCGCGCAGCTCCGCGCGCAGCGTCGCGAACAGCGCCGCGACCGTCGTGACCTTGAGCCCGCCGGCGGTCGAGCCCGGCGCCCCGCCGATGAGCATCAGGATGCAGGTGAACATCCACGTCGCCGGCCCCATCAGGGCGAAGTCGATCGTGTTGAACCCCGCGGTCCGCGTCATCGCCGACTGGAAGAGGCTCGCCAGCACCTTGACCGGCCACGACAGCCCCGCCATCGACCGGCCCGCCTCGAGCACGAGGAAGCCGGCGGTCCCGAGCGCGAGCAGCACCGCGGTCGTGATCAGGACGACCCGGCTGTGCAGCGACATCCGCGGCGGGCGCTCCCCGCGCAGCCGGAGGCGGGCCTGGCGCAGGAGCTCGTCGTGCACCGGGAAGCCCAGGCC
Organism: Sorangium sp. So ce1036; assembly: GCF_051369805.1. NCBI lineage: Bacteria > Pseudomonadati > Myxococcota > Polyangiales > Polyangiaceae > Sorangium > Sorangium sp. So ce1036. Next base: position 5,753,339 of record NZ_JBBMOX010000001.1, on the reverse strand, counting down.
GCCGAGGACCACGAGCGCCGTGACCACGAGGGAGACCGCGGGCGAGCCGACCATCGGGACGAGCCCCTCCCGGAACAGCGAGAAGCCCGCGTTGCAGAACGCGCTGACCGCGTGGAACACGGCCGCCCAGAGGTGATCGCCGGCGCCGGAGAGCGGCACGCCCGCGACGGGCCCGGAGGCGATCTCGTGGTGGGGAACGAAGCTGATCAGCAGGGCGAGCGCGCCCACCGCCTCGATGCCCAGCGTGAACAGGACGATGGCGGCGACGTTGCGGCGGAGGCGCGCGAACGACTCGGCGTCGATCATCTCGGCCATCACGGCCGCGTCGCGGAGCCGCAGCCTCCTGCCGGCGAGGATGGCGAAGAACGTCGAGAGCACCATGATCCCGAGCCCGCCGATCTGGATCAGCAGGAGCAGGACCGCCTGACCGAACGGCGTGTACGTCTCGGCGAGGTTGTGCACGGCGAGCCCGGTGACGCACACCGCGCTGGTGGCCATGAACAGGCCGTCGACGAACGAGGCGTCGGCGATGTTCCGGAGCGACTGGGGCAGGGTGAGCAGGAAGCTGCCGAGCAGCGCGGCGACCCCGAACGACACCATCATGAGCCGCGCCGGGTGATCGGCGGCGGTGGCGAACAGCCGCTCGACCGGCCGGCGCCCGAGCAGGGCGCCGTTGGCCAGGATGAACGCGAGCACGGTGTACGTGCGGTAGAGCACGACACCCCGGGCCCCGGCGTCCGCGCCCTCGGCCAGCGGCCCGAGCTCGGCCGCGTGCCTGAGCAGGAGCCATTTCTCGCCGATGCACGCGAGCAGCAGGCAGGCCGTGAGCAGGAAGACGACGGGGCCGGCTCGCTTGACCTCGGTCCTGGCGCCGGCGCGCAGGGGGCGCCAGAGGAGCACGATCAGGACCGTGAGCCACACCGGCACGAGCAGCGTCTCCACCGCGGTCAGCGCGGCCGAGATCCGGGGGTGGATCGCGAAGGCCAGGTCGAACGCCAGGAGCACGGCGCTGCCGGCCAGCAAGGGGACAGGCTTCAGCCACGCGAAGCGCAGCCATCCGGGGTACTTCCGGGCCGCCGCGACGACCGAGGCGGGGTCGGCGGCCCCGGCGGGGCCGGCGGGCGCGGGCCTCTGGGACGCGACCAGCGCGGCGAGCGTCAGCGGAGGCCGCTCGGCCGGGCTGTTGTCCGGGCCGTCGCGCGGCGCGCTCGGCCGGGAGGGCGGTAGCGGCGGGGGATCCACCGCTGCATTCACGCGCCCGCGCCGGGCGGTGTCAACGTCCGCCTTGCCCGCGCACGAGGCGCGCAGGGCGCGGACCGAGCCTCCCTCGCGAACGACGGTGGTGATCAGGGGCGCGCGGCGCGCCGGCCGTCAGCCGGCGAGGACCAGCGCGGCGAGGAAGGCCGTGTACATCGTGAGCAGCGCGGCGCCCTCGGCCCGGCGGATCGATCGCTCGGTCCGCATCGCGACCGCCGCGAACGCCGTCACCCCGCCGAGGGCGATGAGGTCGACGGCCATGGCGCCGGGGGAGCCTGCGAGCGGCCGCGCCAGCGCGGCGCCGCCGAGGATGAGCAGCACATTGAAGATGTTCGAGCCGACCACGTTGCCGACCGCGATGTCGGCGTGCCCGCGCGCGGCCGCGATCAGGCTGGTCGCGAGCTCCGGGAGCGAGGTGCCCACCGCGACGATGGTCAGCCCCACCACCCGCTCGCTCATGCCCGCGCGGAGCGCCACGCCCACGGCGCCGTCGACGAACACCTTGCCGCCGACCACCAGGAGGCCGAGGCCCACCGCCGCGATCAGCGCGAGGCGCAGCGTGCCGCGCCCGCCAGGCGCGCCGGCCCGCTCGGCGTCGACCTCCATCTCGCGGGCGGCCTCGAACGCGTCGCGCTCGTCCGGGGACGGCTCGGGCGGGCGCGCCCCGGCCGCGGCGGCGCCGGCCGCGCTCGCCCGGGCGCTCCGGATGACCCACACCGTGTACCCGATCGACGCGGCGCACAGGAGCGCCCCCTCCAGGCGGTCGACGCCGCCGTCGAGGAGCAGGAGCGGCACCAGGGCGGCCGTGCCCACGAGGAACGGGACCTCCCGCCAGATCAGGCCGCCGGCCACGCGCGGCGGGGAGATGAGCGCGGTCACCCCGAGGATGAGCCCGAGGTTGGCGATGTTCGAGCCGACGGCGTTGCCGAGCGCGACGGCGCCCCGGCCCTCGAGCACGGCCGCGAGGCTCACGATCAGCTCCGGGGCCGACGTGCCGTACGCGACCACCGTGAGCCCCACGACGAGCGGCCGCAGGCCGAGCGAGAGCGCCAGGCCCGACGCGCCCTTGACCAGCCACTCGGCGCCGAAATAGAGAGAGACCGCACCCAGGACGAGCTGCGCCGCGTGAAGGAGCACGGGCGCACCCTACCGCGTGCGCGCCGCCGCGCAGCGCCAGAAAACGCGGAGGCGCGCCGCCCGTCAGGGCGAGCGCGGCAGCTCGATCCGGAAGACCGAGCCGGCGCCGGGCCGGCTCTCGACGAGGAGCCGGCCCCCGTGCGCCTCGACGATGCGCTTCGCCACGGCGAGCCCGAGGCCCGCGCCCGGGACGGCGCGCGCCGAGGCCTCGAGGCGCCGGAACGGCTCGAAGATGCGCGCCAGATCCGCGGCCTCGATCCCGATCCCCTCATCGCGGACGGCGATCTCGGCGCAGCCCCCGGCGTCGCGGACCGCCACGTCGACCCGACCGCCTTCGGGGGAGTACTTCAGCGCGTTCGACACGAGGTTGTTCAGCACCTGCTCGATCCGGGTCGCGTCGCAGCGGACGAGCACCGGCGCGCCGGGGAGCGAGAGCTCGATCCTGTGCCCCGATGATGCGGGGCCGTAGAGCTCCACCGCCTCCTGGGCGAGCGCGCACAGGTCGTGCTCGTCGATCCGCAGCTCGAGCTTGCGCGCCTCGAGCTGCGCCGCGTCGACGAGATCCCCGACCATGCGCTCCAGGCGATCGACCTGGCGCCCGACGAGCGCCATCGTCCGGCGCAGGCGCGCCTCCGGGAGGGGCCTCTCGGGGTCGAGGAAGCTCACGGACATCCGGAGCGCCGAGAGGGGGTTCCGGAGGTCGTGGGCCACGCCGCCGAGGAACGCGAAGTGCGCCTCGCGCTGCCGCTCCAGCGACTCCGCCGTCTCGTTGAAGGTCCGCGCGATGTCGCCGAGCTCGCGCGGCCCGACGAGCGGCGCGCGCGCGGCGCGGTCGCCGGCGCCGTACCGCCCGATGGCCCGCTGGAGCGCGACGACGGGGCGGTAGATGAGCCGCCGCGCGCAGAGGAGGACCGTGGACGCGCCCGCGATGAAGAACAGGGCCGCCGCGACGCCGGCGGCGCTCGTGCGCCGGCCGAGGCGCTCCACGAGCGCCCGCGACGCGCGGGCCTGATCGAGGTTGATCTCGACCAGGCGGTCGAGGGCCGCGAACGCGTCGTCGAGGGTGGGATCGACCTCGTCGTGCGCCGGCGGGAGCGCGCGCGGCCCGGCGGACCGGCGCCGCGAGAGGTACGCGCCGACGCGCCGCTCCGCCTCCGCGAGGATCTCGCCTTCTTCCGGGCTGTTCACCTGGCGGCGAGCCTCCGCGAGGCCGCGCCGCAGGCCCTGCTCCCACGCGGCGTGGGAGGGGGCGAGCCCCCCGTGATCGGCGTCGATCACCGCGCGGCCGCGCTTCTGCGCGTCGAGCAGGAGATCGACCTCGAGCCTCTCCACGATGCGGACGCTCTCGATCGCGTCGCCGAGGATCCGGGTGGCCTGTTGCATGGTCGTCGAGGCGCTCATGAGCGCGGCGGCGACCACGACGCCCACGCCCGTGAGGAGGAGCGTGGCCGCCCCGAGGAGCGCGCTCAGGCTCCACGGCCGCGCGCCGAGGAGCCTGCCCGGGCGCTCGCCTTCGGATCGTCCCATGATCCTGCGATTGGCTCCCGGCCACGCCGCGCGCAATGGTCCTCGCCCGGGCGTCGCAGGCGTGTCTCCAGGGCCGCCCTTCCGCCGGGGCGATCGCCGCTCTAGGTCTCCCGGGGAGGAATGGACGCGTGTCGCTGACGGGAGGGCGCCTTCGCGCGCGGCTTTCGCGCTGGATTGCGTACGCGCTCGCGCTCGCCTCCGCGCTCCTCGCCCTGGCCTCGTCGGCGCGCGCCGGGGCCGCGCCGACGGTCCACGTCGCCCCGATCCAGGGCGAGATCAACGCCGGGCTGTCGGCCTTCGTGGAGCGGGCCATCGCCGAGGCCGAGGAGGCCGGGGCGAGCGCGCTCATCCTGCCCATCAACACGCTCGGCGGGCGCGTCGACGCGGCCATCGTCCTCCGGGACGCGCTGCTCGCGACCCCGCTCCGCACCGTCGCCCTCGTCGATCCGCGGGCGATCTCGGCGGGCGCGCTCCTCGCGCTCGCCGCGGAGCGCATCCTGATGGCCGAGGGCGCGACCCTCGGCGCGGCGGCGCCCGTGCTCGCCGGGCCGGAGGGCGCGGAGCCCGCCGGGGAGAAGGCGACCTCCTACGTCCGCAAGGAGTTCCGCGCGACCGCCGAGCGCCGCGGGCGCCCGCCGGAGCTCGCCGAGGCGATGGTGGACGAGGACGTCGTGGTCGAGGGGGTCGTGGGCCCGGGGAAGCTGCTCACGCTCACGACCGCCGAGGCGCTGGAGTTCGGCGTCGCCGACGCCCGGGCGGACGATCTCGGCGCCGCGCTCTCGTGGCTCGGCCTCGAGGGGGCGGAGATCCGCCACGCCTCGCCGAGCTGGGCCGAGCGCGCGCTCCGGTTCCTGACGCAGCCCGTGGTGAGCTCGCTCCTCTTGAGCCTCGGGATCATGGGCCTGCTCGTCGAGCTGCGCACGCCGGGGTTCGGCATCCCGGGCCTCGTGGGCGCCGCCTGCCTGGTCCTGTTCTTCTGGGCGCAGTGGCTGCTCGCGCTCGTCGGCTGGGAGGAGATCGCGCTCGCCGCCCTCGGCGCCGTGCTCCTCGCCCTCGAGGTCCTCGTGATCCCCGGGTTCGGCGTCGCCGGCATCGCCGGCGCGGTCGCGCTGATCGCCGGCCTGAGCCTGAGCCTCGTCGGCGCGGGCGTGACCCCCGAGCGCGTCGTGGAGGCGGTCGCCCAGGTCGCGCTCTCCCTCGCGCTGGCGCTGGCCGGCGCCCTCGTCGCGCTGCGCTTCCTGCCGCGGGTCCCGGCCGCGCGGCGCCTGATCCTGGCCACGAGCCTCGGCCCGGACGTCGCCCCTGGCGGGCCGGCTGGCGGGCCGGCCCGGGCGACGGGGCCGCGCGTGGGCGAGCGCGGCCTGGCCACCACGCCGCTCCGGCCGGCCGGGATCGCCCGCCTCGGGGGAGCGCGGGTCGATGTGGTGTCGGAGGCCGAGTACATCGGGCCCGGTGAGGCGGTCGAGGTGATCCGCATCGAGGGCAACCGCGTCGTCGTGCGCCGCGCGGCGCCGGATGGGGAGGGGGGGTGACGTCACATGGGGGTCGATCTGGGCCTGCTCGGGCTCGTCTTCTTGCTGCTCGCGGCGATGTTCGTCGGGCTGTACCTGATCCCGATCCCGCTCTGGATCGCGGCCTGGGCGTCGGGCGCGTACGTCGGGCTGTTCACGCTCATCGGGATGCGCTTCCGGCGCGTGCCGCCGGGCACGGTGGTCACGGCGCACATCAGCGCCGTCAAGGCGGGGCTCGACATCGCCGTCAACGACCTCGAGGCGCACTACCTCGCGGGCGGCGACGTGGTGCGCGTGGTCAACGCCCTGATCTCGGCGGACAAGGCGAACATCCCGATGCCGTTCAAGCGCGCCGCGGCCATCGATCTGGCCGGCCGCGACGTGCTCGAGGCGGTGAAGATGTCCGTGATCCCGAAGGTCATCGAGACGGCCCGCGTCGCGGCGGTCGCGAAGGACGGCATCCAGCTCATCGCCGTCTCCCGCGTGACGGTCAGGACCAACATCGATCGGCTCGTGGGCGGGGCCGGGGAGCAGACGATCATCGCCCGCGTGGGGGAGGGGATGGTGAGCACCATCGGCTCGGCGGCCTCGCATAAGGAGGTGCTCGAGAACCCCGATCACATCTCGAAGAACATCCTCGAGCGGGGGCTCGACGCCGGGACGGCCTACGAGATCCTCTCCATCGACATCGCGGACGTCGACGTCGGCGCGAACATCGGCGCCAAGCTGCAGATCGACCAGGCGAACGCCGACAAGCAGATCGCCCAGGCCAAGGCGGAGGAGCGGCGCGCGATGGCGGTCGCGCTGGAGCAGGAGATGCGGGCGCGGGTCGTCGAGGCCGAGGCCGAGGTGCCGCGCGCCATGGCCGACGCGTTCCGCCGGGGCAACCTCGGGATCATGGACTATCACCGGCTGAAGAACGTCCAGGCGGACACCGACATGCGCGACGCCATCGCGTCGGACATGGGCGGCGCCGACGGGACCACGGCGGGGCCCCGCCCGCGGGGCGGGCCCCCGTGACCGCGGCGGATCTGCTGCTGCTCGCGCTCTTCCTGCTGTTCGCGCTGATCTCGTGGCTCGGCGCGGCGATCGGCCGGGCGCGCGCGCGGCACGAGGCCTTCGCGGAGGCCCCGCGCGGCGGGCGCGAGCCTCGCGGCGCGCCGCCCGTCGCGCGGCCCCCGCCCGCGGCGCCGCCGCTCCCGGCGCGCCCCCCGGCGTCGCCGGCGGACGGCTCCGCGCCGCGCGCCGCGGAGCTCACGCGGGCGCTCCGCGACCGGGGCAGCCTGCGCCGCGCCGTCGTGCTGGCGGCGATCCTGGACCGCCCGTCGGACCGCGACGTGCCCCTGGCTTGACGCGCCGAGGGCCGGGCCGCAGAGCCTGCACACCGCATGGCGAGCCGGCTATTCGTCCGCAAACCGGTGTCGGTCCTGCACAAGGAGCTGGAGGGGGAGCACCGCCTCCAGCGCGCCCTCGGGCCGCTGCAGCTCACGAGCCTCGGGATAGGCGCCATCGTCGGGACAGGCATCTTCGTACTCACCGGTCAGGCCGCGCACGACAAGGCAGGTCCCGCGCTGATGCTGTCCTTCGTGGTCGCGGGGATGGCCTGCGTGTTCGCGGCCCTCTGTTACGCGGAGTTCGCGGCGATGGTGCCGGTCGCGGGCTCGGCCTACACGTACGCATACGCGACGCTCGGCGAGCTGCCGGCCTGGATCATCGGGTGGGATCTCGTCCTCGAGTACGCCGTCGGCGCCGCCGCCGTGGCGCACGGGTGGTCCCATTATTTCCAGGACTTCATCGGGATCTTCGGGGTGGAGCTGCCGAGAGAGCTCAGGAGCGCGCCGTTCGACTACGACCCGGCGCTCGGCGAGCTCGTGTCCACGGGGTCGATCCTCGATCTCCCCGCCATCCTCGTGACGACCGCGATCACGATCATCCTGCTCAAGGGCATCCGCGAGAGCGCGACCCTCAACGCCGTGATGGTCGCGATCAAGCTCGCGGTCGTGCTCCTCGTCATCGCCGTCGGCGCGTTCCACGTCGACCCGGACAACTGGCGGCCGTTCGCGCCGTTCGGGTACGGGGGGCTCGGCTTCTTCGGCCATCCGATCGTCGGCGAGATCGGCAAAGGAGGAGAGCCGCTCGGGATGCTCGCCGGCGCCGCGACCATCTTCTTCTCCTACATCGGGTTCGATTCGGTCGCGACCCACGCCGAGGAGGCGAGGAACCCGCAGCGCGATCTCCCCATCGGCATCGTGGCCTCGCTCGTCATCTGCACCGTCCTCTACATCGCCGTCACGGCGGTCCTGACGGGCATGGTGCCCTACACCGAGCTGAGCATCGACGCCCCGGTCTCCGACGCCTTCGCGCGCGTCGGCCTCCCGTGGGCGCAGCTCATCATCTCCGTCGGGGCGGTCGCCGGGATCACCTCCGTGCTGCTCGTGCTCATGCTCAGCCAGCCGCGCGTGCTGCTCGCCATCTCCCGCGACGGGCTCCTGCCGAAGCGCTTCTTCGGCGCGGTGCACCCGATCTTCAGGACGCCGTGGAAGTCCACCTTCCTCACCGGGTTCGTGGTCGCCACCCTCTCGGCGCTCCTCCCGCTGCGGATCCTGGCGGAGCTCGTCAACATCGGGACGCTCCTCGCGTTCGCGTTCGTCTGCGCCGCGGTCCTGATCATGCGCCGGACGGCGCCGGACGCGCCGCGCCCGTTCCGGGTGCCGCTCTATCCGCTCACGCCGATCCTCGGGATCGTGGTCTGTCTCGCCCTCATGTTCTCGCTGCCCACCGAGAACTGGCTGCGCCTCGCCGCCTGGCTCCTCCTCGGGTTCGCGATCTACTTCGGCTACAGCCGCAAGCACAGCGTGGTGACGGCGGGCAAGTGACAGACAAGCTCCCTCACTGGCTCATCCCTTCGGTGCTCTGGAGTACCGAACGGGTCGAGCACAGATCAATAACCACAGAGGCACCGAGGACACAGAGGAGAGAGAAATAGAGCTCTTTCTCCTCTTCTTCTCTGTGCCCCCTGTGCCTCTGTGGTTTATCTTCTTCTGTTCCCGGGCTTTCTAGGTTGGCGTTGGAGGCCTCTGGTGAATGCGAGAGGCACCGCGGGGGCGTTTGGCGCTAGGCGCGCGCCGCGGCCCTCGCCGCCCGCGTCTTCGGCGCGCTCGACGCGCGGGTCTGCCGCTGTCGCAGGTTGCCGTCCTGCTTCTGCCGGTTTTCGCTCTTGCGCGTCGACTTGCGCGAGGGGCGGTCCTCGGCGGAGTCCTCGAGGGCGGCGGCCGCGCGCGGGGCGCTCAGCTTCGTGTTCCGCGCCGCCGTCGAGCTGCCCCCGGCGCGGCGGTCGGTCGCGTTCCAGCCGGGCTGTGCCGTATCGACCGTCGCGTCGCGCCGCTCCTTCTCGGGCCGCTCGGCCGCGCGCGCGAGGTTCTCGTCGCGCTGGCCGACGCGCCGGCCGATGAGGCTGCCGTCCTCGGGCGGGGGCAACGGCCGGCGCTTGCGCCGTCGGGACCCGGCCTCGAGCGCTTTGTCTCTCTTCGTCCTCGCGCGCTCCCTGCGGGGGGTCGGGGGCGCGGCGCGCCGCCCCCTGGCGGCCCGCGGCGCGGCCGTCCGCGCGCGGCCGAGGGCGCTGCGCACCGCGCGCTCGGCGACGTGGCCTGCGCGATCGATCGCCTCGTGGGCCTCGGCCGCGACCTCCTCGACGACGACGCTCTCGAGCCCATTCAGGACGACCTTGATGCGGCAGGCGGTGTCCACCCCGCCCTTCGGGCCGTTCACGTCGATCAGACGCACGCTGACGCGCTGGATCTGGAGGGCGAACTTGCCCAGCCGGGAGCCGAGGCGCTTGCGCACGTGGTCGCGCACGGAAGGGCCGATGTCGACGCCCGTCGTGCGCACGGCGAGCGGCGTCCTGTCGATCGGGGTCCGGCCGCTCACGCGCTTGACCGGGCGGGCCACCTCGCCCGGGAACGCCGCGCGCGGCGAGGGCTTCTGCTGCGGGCTCGTCCTCATCCTCATTCTCCTCCTCCGTGGCTCCACGCGGAGCACGGGTCCATTCGGCGGTTTGCCGTGTCGCACGACGATCCATCGTTGCGCGACGCGAGGCGCATCCCCGCGCCGCTCTCGATATCCATCTACGAGGCGTGTGCACATCCGCCACCCCGGACACGGCGGGATCTGCACACGCGAGGCGGATCCGGGCGCAGGGCGCTCGAGCCTCCGCTCGCAAGAGCCTCGCTCCCGGCGGGCCCCTGGTCCTCGCTCGACTTCGCACGACTTAGCACGGCTCGTGCCACCTTGTTGTCTGGCGAGGCGATCACCGCTCGAGCGCGGGAGATCCGTGGCTCGTCTGCACTTCAGCCCCTCCGGCGAGCCCCCGATGCGCTCCACCTCCCGGGCGTCCGGTCCGTTGACATCCCCGCGGCAGCCCTCAAGGAGGCCTCATGGCCCTCGCACCGCTCCGCGCCGAGCGTGGGTACCTGCCGCTCGAGGATCACGGCCTGATCGGCGACGGCACCACGGCCGCGCTCGTCGGACGCGACGGGGCGGTGGTCTGGCTGTGCGCCCCGCGCTTCGACGCGCCGCCCGTCTTCTGCAGGCTCCTCGACGCGGCGCGCGGGGGTGCCTTCACCGTCGCCCCCGACGTCATCGTCGCCTCCGGCCAGCGCTATATCGACGACACCGGCATCCTCGTCACGGAGATGCAGAGCCCGACAGGCCTGCTCCGGGTCACCGACGCGCTGACGTTGCGCTCCGGCGCGGATCTCACGGAGGACGCGCCCGCGGGGCGCGCCGAGCTGCTGCGCCTGGCCGAGGTCGTCGAGGGGAGCGTCGACGTGCGGATCGAGATCGCGCCGTACCGCGGCGCCGCGGCGACCGAGGCGCGGGGCGGCCTGCGCCTCCATTGCCCGGCCCGGCCCGAGCTGGAGCTCTGGCTCACCTCCTCGGTCGATCTGGCCGGGATGCAGCGGACCGTGACGCTCCGCGCCGGCGAGCGGCTGCACGTCGCGCTCCGCTTCCGTTGCGCGCACCGGCACCGCAGGGTCCCCCCGGAGGCGCTGCTCGCGGCCACCGCCGAGGCGTGGCGCCGCTGGGCCTCGCGCATCCGGTACGAGGGGCCCGAGAGGGCGCTCGTGCGCCGCTCGGCGATCACGCTCAAGATGCTCGATTCCTTCGAGTCCGGCGCCGTGCTCGCCGCGCCGACCTCGTCGCTGCCGGAGGTCATCGGCGGGACGCGGAACTGGGACTATCGATACGCCTGGATCCGCGACGCCGCGTTCGCGGTGCACGCGTTCCGCCGCATCGGCCTCGCGGCGGAGGCGTGGGGCTTCCTCGGCTGGGCGCTCGACGCCATCGAGCGCGACGGCCGCCCGAAGGTGCTTTACGATCTCGACGGCGACGTGCCGCCCCCCGAGCGGATCTGCGCGGAGCTCGAGGGGTATCGCGGCTCCCGGCCGGTGCGGTGGGGGAACGCCGCCGTCGATCAGGTGCAGCACGACGTCTTCGGCGAGATCGTCGATTGCGCCTACCAGTGGGCCTCGCACGGCGGGGAGATCCGCCCGTCCCTGTGGGCCCGGCTCACGCCGCTCCTCGACGGCGCGGCCCGCGAGTGGAGACGGCCCGACCACGGCGTCTGGGAGGTCCGCAGCGTGGGGCGCCCGTTCACGTACTCCGCGGCGCTGTGTCAGGTCGCGCTGGATCGGGCGTGGCGGCTCGCCGAGCGGCACGGCTTGCCCGGAGACGTCGCCGGGCTCCGGCAGGAGGCGGAGGAGATCCGCCGGGCGATCCTCGAGGAGGCGTGGGATCCGCGCGCCGGCGCGCTCACCGCGGCGCTCGGCGGCGGCCCGCTCGACGCGAGCGTGCTGGCGCTCCCGCTGCGCCGGGTGGTGCCCGCCGACCACCCGCGCATGATCGCCACGACGGAGGCGATCGCGCGCGGCCTCCGGGCGGGCGACGGGCTCCTGTACCGGTACCTGCCCGGCGACTACGACGACGGCGTCGCGACCTCGGACGAGGGCGCCTTCCTCCTCTGCAGCTTCTGGCTCGTCGACAACCTCACGGGGCAGGGGCGGATCGACGAGGCGCTCGCGCTCTACGGGCAGCTCTGCGCGCGCGCGAGCCCGCTCGGGCTCCTGCCGGAGCAGATCGATCCCGCGACCGGCGCCTTCGTCGGGAATTTCCCCCAGGCGTTCAGCCACGTCGGGCTCATCGCCAGCGGCGTGGCCCTGTCGCGCGCGCTCGGCCGGCGCGCGGAGCGCGGGGGAGGCGAGCAGCGGGCCGCGGGCGAGGGCGCGGCCGGCGCGCGGTGAGCGCCCGGTACCCGCGCGCGGCGCCGGCGTGCACACGCGCGGAGCGGAATGTGCACACCCGGCACTGGACGGGGGCGCACCCTCGCCGCAGATGCGCCCCACCGCAGCGATCTTCGCTGCTTCGGGCCAGTCCGGAAGGAGGGACCCCTGGAATCACGGAGGATTCCGCCGATCCAGCATCATCATGACAGCGAGGAGCTGACCCGGTTCGTGGACGGGCCGGCGTGGCCCGTGGCCACCGTGATCGCGGCGCTCCTCGGGCTCGTGTTCGTCGCCGACCTCGTGACGCCGCTCGGGATCGCGTCGTGGGTGCTCTACCTCGTGCCGTTCGGCCTCTGCCTTTACGCCGGGAGGCCGGGCGCCCCGCTGGCCACCGCCGGGGCGGCCAGCGCCCTGCTCGCGGCCGGCATGCTCGTGTCGATGCCGGGGCACGTCGGGCACGCGGTGGCGCAGGTGAACCGCGTGCTCGGGTTCGTGGCCGTCTGGAGCACCGCGTTCTTCGTGCGCCGGTCGATCCTCGCGCAGCTCGCCCTCCGGCGGGAGGACTGGCTCCAGCAGGGGCGGGCCCTCCTGTCCGAGCGCGTGCAAGGAGACCTCACGGTCAGCGAGATCGGCGAGCGGGCGCTGGGCTTTCTGGCCGAGTACCTCGACGCCCGGGCGGGCGCCCTCTACGCGGAGCAGGCCGGCGGCTCGCTCCGGCGGGTCGCCGCGTGGGCGCTCGGCCCGGACGAGCTGGATCGCCAGCACGTCCTCCGCCGCGGCGAGGGGCTGCTCGGCCAGGCGGCGCGCGACCGGCGGGCGCTCGTGCTCCGGGATCTGCCGGAGCACCACATGAACGTGGTCTCCGCGCTCGGCGCGAGCAGGCCGCGCCACGCCGTGATCGCCCCGAGCACCGCGGACGGCGAGGTGGTCGCCGCGACCGAGCTCGGCTTCCTGCGCCCGGTGCACGGCGTGGATCTCGAGCTGCTCGAGCGGGTGGCCGAGCCGCTCGGCGTCGCGCTCCGCTCGGCGACGTACCGCGCGACGCTCGAGCGGCTCCTCGCGCAGACCCAGGAGCAGACGGAGGAGCTCAAGGTCCAGCAGGAGAAGCTGCGGGCCAGCAACGAGGAGCTCGAGCAGCAGGCCGCGGCGATGCGCGAGGCCCAGGCCCGCCTCGAGAGCCAGCAGGCGGAGCTCGAGCAGACGAACGTGCAGCTCGAGGAGCACGCGCTCGCCCTCGGCAAGCAGCGGGAGGAGCTCCTCGCGGCGCAGCGGGCGATGCTGGAGAGCGTCGAGGCGCTCGGCCGCGCCAACCAGTACAAGAGCGAGTTCCTCGCCAACATGTCGCACGAGCTCAGGACGCCGCTCAACAGCGCCCTCATCCTCGCGCGGCTCCTCGCGGACAACAAGGAAGGCAACCTCTCGCCCGAGCAGGTGCGCTTCGCCGCGACCATCCACGCGGCCGGGAGCGACCTCCTGGAGCTCATCAACGACATCCTCGATCTCTCCAAGATCGAGGCCGGCAGGGTGGATGTCCGGCCGGAGCCCGCCGCCCTCCTCGGGATCACCGGCGCGCTCGAGCAGGCCTTCTCGCCGGTCGCCCGCGACAGGGAGCTCTCGTTCCGCGTCGAGGTGGCGCCCGGCGCGCCCGGGGCGCTGTACACCGACGTGCAGCGGCTCCAGCAGATCCTGAAGAACCTCCTCGCGAACGCCTTCAAGTTCACCGAGCGGGGCGGGGTGGTGCTGGAGGTCGCGCCGGAGCGCGGCGGGCGCGTCGCGTTCGCGGTGCGGGACACCGGCATCGGCATCCCCGAGGACCAGCACGAGGTCATCTTCGAGGGGTTCCGGCAGGCCGACGGGACCACGAACCGGAAGTACGGCGGGACCGGGCTCGGGCTCACGATCTCGCGGGAGCTCGCGCGCCTCCTGGGCGGCGACATCGACCTCGAGAGCGCCCCGGGCGTGGGGAGCTGCTTCCGGGTGGTGATCCCGGCGGCTTACGAGGTCGCCCAGGCCTCGCCGCCGGACCGCGACGCGCCGCCGCAGAAGGGGCCCTCGCAAGGGGGCGCGTCGCAGAGCGAGCCATGGCAGGAGGAGCCGTGGCGAGAGGGGTCGTTCCAGAAGGCGCCGCCGCCCGGCAGCGCCGCGCCCGGGCGGCCCCGCGCGGCCCTGGAGGCCGCGCGGGGCGAGATCGAGGACGACCGGTCGAACAGGACGCGGGACGGCCGCCTCATCCTGGTCGTCGAGGACGACCCGGCGTTCGCGCGCATCCTGTACGACGTGGCGCACGAGCTCGATTTCGATTGCGTCATCACGCCTTCGGCGGAAGAGGGCCTCTCGCTCGCGCGCTCGCTCACGCCGAGCGCCGTTCTCCTCGACATCGGCTTGCCGGACGGCTCGGGGCTCGCGCTGCTCGAGCAGCTCAAGCGCGGCGCCGCGACCCGCCACATCCCCGTCCACGTGATCTCCGTCAGCGACTGCACGCAAACGGCGCTGGAGCTCGGGGCCGTCGGCTACGCGCTGAAGCCGGTCAAGCGGGAGGAGCTCGTCCGCGCCATCCGCAACCTCGAGGACCGGCTCACCCGGAAGGAGCGGCGCGTCCTGGTCGTGGAGGACGACGCGGGCGCGCGGGAGGGGATCTGCGCGCTCCTCCAGGGCGAGGGCGTCGAGATCCTCGCCGTGGGCACCGCGGCGGCCGCGCTCGACCAGCTCGCCGCCGCCACGTTCGACTGCATGATCCTCGATCTCAAGCTCCCGGACGCCTCGGGCTACGATCTCCTCGAGAGGATGGCCGGCGGGGAGCTGTGCTCGTTCCCCCCGGTCATCGTCTACACCGGGCGGGTGCTCGACCCGGACGAGGAGCGGCGGCTCCACCGCTATTCCCGATCGATCATCATCAAGGGCGCGAAATCGCCGGAGCGCCTGCTCGACGAGGTGACGCTCTTCCTCCATCAGGTGGAGTCGAGCCTCCCGCCCGAGCGGCAGCGGATGCTGAGGGAGGCGCGCCACCGCGAGTCGGTGTTCGAGGGGCGCCGCATCCTGCTCGTGGAGGACGACGTGCGGAGCATCTTCGCGCTCTCCAGCGTGTTCGAGCCGCGCGGCGCCCGGCTGGAGGTGGCCAGGAACGGGCGCGAGGCGCTCGAGGCGATGGACCGGCTCGAGGAGGTCGATCTCGTGCTGATGGATGTCATGATGCCCGAGATGGACGGGCTCACGGCGACCCGCGAGCTCCGCAAGCGGCCCGAGCTGGCGCGGCTGCCGATCATCGCGCTCACGGCCAAGGCGATGCCCAAGGATCAGCAGCAATGCCTCCAGGCGGGGGCGAACGACTGCATGGCCAAGCCCATCGACGTCGAGAAGCTCCTGTCCCTCTGCCGGGTGTGGATCCGCAAATGATGCCGGACGTCGCGGTCAGCACGGACAGCGTGGAAGACGCCGATTTCGACCTGGAGCTCCGCCTCCTCCTGGAGGCGATCCACGCGAAATATTGCTACGACTTCAGGGGTTATTCGTTCGCGTCGATGCGCCGGCGCATGAGGCAGGCGCTGACGGCGCTCGGGTGCGACACGCTGTCTCAGGTCCAGGATCGGGTGCTGCGCGATCGGCGGGTGTTCTCCGAGGTGCTCCAGCTCCTGACCGTGCCCTTCAGCGAGATGTTCCGGGATCCTCCGTACTTCCTGTCGATCCGGGAGCAGGTGGCCCCGCACCTCAGGACCTACCCCTCGATCAAGGTCTGGATCGCGGGGTGCAGCACCGGCGAGGAGGTCTACTCGATGGCGATCCTCCTCGCCGAGGAGGGGCTGCTCGATCGGTCGTTGATCTACGCCACCGACGTCAACCCGGAGGCGCTCGTCTCCGCCGAGCGCGGCGTGTACGCCTTCGAGCAGGTGCGGTCGTTCAGCGCGAATTACCAGCGGTCCGGCGGGCGGCGGTCCCTGTCCGACTACTACGCCGCCGCGTACGGCGGGGTGGCGTTCGATCGCTCGCTGCGCTCGCGCGTGGTCTTCGCGGATCACAGCCTCGCGACGGACAGCGTCTTCGCCGAGGTTCACCTGGTCTCGTGCCGGAACGTGCTCATCTATTTCAACCGCGCGCTGCAGTCCCGCGCGGTCGGGCTGTTCCGTGACTCCCTGGTCCACATGGGCTTCCTCGGGCTCGGGATGAGGGAGACGCTCCGCTTCAGCGAGCACGCCGGCGCGTTCCTGGATTTCATGCCCGAGCACCGGGTTTACCGGAGGCGCTGACCTTGGCCGCCCGCGCCGGACGCGCCCGGGGCCCGTCGGCGACCGGAGCAGGTAAGGAGGGGAGCTGGGGGAGTCCGAGCGCCACGCGCCCGCGCGCGCGACGGGAGGAGACCCTCAAGAAAAGGAGTCTTTGCTGGTGATCAAGGTGATCGCGGTCGATGATGTGGCCGAGAACCTCGTCGCGCTGGAGGCGCTGCTCAGGCGCCCCGGGCTTCAGATCCTGACGGCGAGGTCCGGCACGGACGCGCTCGAGCTCCTGCTCGTGCACGAGGTCGCGCTGGCGCTCATCGACGTCCAGATGCCGGGCATGTGCGGGTTCGAGCTGGCCGAGCTCATGCGCGGCGCGCCGCGCACGAGCGCGGTGCCGATCATCTTCGTCACGGCGGCGCCCCACGATCGGACCCGGCTCTTTCGCGGGTACGAGGCCGGCGCGGTCGACTTCCTCCACAAGCCGATCGAGCCGCACGTGCTCCGGAGCAAGGTGGACGTCTTCGTCGATCTGCACCGGCACAAGCAGCGGCTCGACGAGCAGGTCGGGCTGCTCCAGCAGGCGCTCCAGCTCAACGAGACGCTCGCGGCCGTGCTCGGGCACGATCTCCGGAGCCCTCTGTCGGCGATCACCACGGCCGCGTCGATGATCCTGCGCGGCCCTCCGGAGCCCGCGGCGCAGCGGGCGGCCGAGCGGATCCTGCGCTGCAGCGCGCGCATGGCGCGCCTCATCGAGCACCTGCTCTGCTACTCGCGGACGCGCCTCGGCCAGGAGCTCCCGATCGAGCCGCGGCCGGTGGATCTGATGTCGCTGTGCGCGGCGGTCCTCGACGAGCAGGAGCCCGGCGCCGCGGGGAGGTTCCACCTGCGAGGCGAGGGCGATCCGGGCGGGCACTGGGATCCCGATCGCCTGGCGCAGGTCCTGTCGAACCTGATCGGCAATGCGCTGCGACACGGCGCCTCCGGCACCCCCATCGAGGTGCGGGTCGACGGCAGCCGCCGCGAGGAGGTCCGGCTCCGGGTGCGCAACCAGGGCGCGATCCCGCCGGAGATCCTGCCGAGCATCTTCGAGCCGTTCCGGACGACGGCGGGCGGCCGCGCCGCCACCGACGGGCTCGGCCTCGGGCTCTACATCGTGCAGCGGCTCGTGGAGGCGCACGGGGGCAAGGTCGTGGCGGCGTCGTCGCCGGCGGAGGGGACGTCGTTCGAGGTGACGCTGCCCCGGAGGGCGCCCGCGGCCGGCGCCTAGTACGTTGTCAGCTAGTACGTTGTCAGCGAAGTTCATCCCGGGATCGTTGCTCCGGCCCCTCCGCGACGACCCCGGGACGAGCTTCGGTGACGCCCGTGTGATGCCTTGTTGGGCCGCGTCCGCCACCCGTCAGGAGAGCACTTCAGGAGCAGTCTTCGCCCCGAGGACGTTCTCGATCCAGCGGTCGAGGGTCGCGACGTCCGAGCATGCCTGGATGCGCGCGCGCTCGTCCTCGGCGAGCACGATCCCTGCGCGCGCGAGCAGCCGCAGGAGGGTTTCCTTCTTGCCCTTGAGCTCGCCCGCGCGCATGCCCTCGAGCTTTCCCTCGCGCATGCCCTCGAGCTTGCCGCGGTCGATGAGCTTCTGTACGAACGGGGGAAGCTTCGCCTCGCCTTCGATCTGCCGTTCCATGACCAACGCCTCCAGCGCCTGCTGCATGGGTTTACGCAACCCGTCCCAGATGAGCTGAAAATAGACCATCGCGTGTTCCTGGTCGAGCCGGCCCAGGGCCGCGAGCGCCGCCTGGAGCACGGTGAGCCCGTTCGGCCCGTTGCCGTGCGCCACCGCCGACAGCACGGCGAGCTCGGCCTCCATTTCCGCTTCCGCGTCGGCCAGGTCGGTGAGCTCGGGGACGACGGCCGGACCGAGCACCAGCGGCTTGATGGTGCCGAGGCCCAGGCCGAGGTCGATGCTCTCCGCCGCCCAGGCGGCCACGCCGGCGTCCGGCGCGACCACGAGGACGACCGCGCCGCAGCGCCTCCTGGCGCGCACGCCCGTGACGTACGTCGGCCACGAGAACTTCTTGTCCGGGTCCACGTTGCGCTGGACCTCGAGGACGATCGCCAGCACGAGCGCGCCCTTCGCGTCGCGCAGCTCGAGCACGAGGTCCGCGCGGAGCTCCGCCGGGACGAGCTGGTCGAGCGACGACTCGGCCACCGCGACCGAGGCGTGCGGCGGCACCTCGACGTGGAAGAGCGTCGCGAGGACATGGGGCGCGAGCTCCGGGCGCTCACGGAACATCTCGACGAGGGCGTTGTGCTCGAGCGTCGGCATGATGTCGGCCTCGCGCATGCCTCATGCCGATGCGAAACGACGGGAGAACGCGAGGAGAGAGGCTGCTCAGGGGGTGGCGGCGCCATGGCGGCAGCGCGGTGCCGTGCCGCCGGGCCGAACGACCCCATCGTTCTCCTCCGGCTCGTGCGCCATGCCGAGGTCGACTCGGCCCTGCCCCCGCGCGTCGTGGGGGTCAGGGCATCCAAGCGGGGGTGCCCCAAGCCCGGGGAGACCGGCTCCGGTGGCCGGGGGTCTGGCCGTGGGCGCAGACGCTTCGCGAGCGCGGGCAGCGCTGTCCTCGCCCGTGCCGCTGCCCCGCTCCTGTCGCTGCTCGCGGACCTGCTCTCGCAGCCACGGCACCGTGAAATCGCGTCTCGGCTCGCGGCCCCGGTCGCCGCGCGTGGTGCGCTCCCGCTCGATGTGGCCGAGCGCTTCGCTGCCCTTCCGGACGCGCTTGTGCTCGGCGGCGACCTTCCCCGGGTGATGAGCGCCCGGAAGGCGCCGGCGCCGATCGCCTCGGGCTGGATGCCCTCGACATCGCCATCGACGCCTGCTTCCGCTTGGTCCAGGCGCTGGAGCAGCGCGGCTGCCAGAGCGGTCCGCGCGTCGCCTGGCAGGCGTGGCGCAGTCGCCAGCGCGTCTTCCCAAGCATGCCTGGAGCATGGCACACGACATGGCGCTACGGCGAGCCGTGCGCCGACGCGCCGGCCGCCGTCTGAACCGGGGCGAACCAGCCAACCGGGGCTGGGGCTGGCAGGGCGAGCAGCGAGGTTCGTTGGGCCGCATCAGGGAACACGAATGAGCCGAGACACCTGCCGGTAGAGGTGTTCCCGGCGCTCCGAACGATCCTCGGCATGATGAAGCCGACGGTGGCAGTTCGGGCAAAGAGCTACCGCGTTTTCCACTGTGTCGGCGCCGCCATCGGCGAGCGGGAGTACGTGATGAAGCTCAAGATATGGCTCGCCGTCATCCCCGACGAATGGAGCCTCTTGCTGGCACAGCTCGCATCGCCCGCGGGCCTCCTTCAATACCCACGCCTTCACGATCGGGCTTCGCACGTAAAGCGTGCGGGCTCCTAGCGTGGACCTCGCAGGGACCTGTTCTCCCTTCGGGCGCTCGAGGGAGCACAGGTTCCGGAGACGCCCTGCTCGCAGATCGAGCTCATTGGGATCGGTCGTCGGTTCCTCAAGCTCCGCCGGAATCACAGATTCCCGTAGGACGGTGGACTGCTCGCGGCCACCCGGTCCAGGGCTGCCGGCCGAGCTTGCCGCATCTCGCGCAAAGGCCAGGACGGCCTCGAAGCTTGCCTCAGGTACGCGGGAGACGGTCACCGGGGATTGTCGCTTTGTCCCAAATACCGCACACATGACATCTCCGAGCGGCTTGAAGTCGATCCCGAACGTCTCTCGCAAGAAGCAGACCTCGGCGCTGGCTTGCGGGTTTCCTCTTGGGTAGGGGGTGATCGGAGCGGCGAACCGCTCGCCTCCTCCAAGGACGACGTGGTCTGGATGAACGGACTGGACCATCGCCGTACCGAGAAGACCCCACCTGGGTTCGGAGCGCGGGCTCATGTTGTGACCAGTCCAGAGAAGCACGTGGTCCCCCGGTCGCATCTCGCCATACAGCGTCTTCGGCCTGCTGTTCCCGATAGGCCACGAAAAGGTGCTGCTGCCATCGTCGAGGATATGCTGCACGTCCTTCAGCGCGACGTGTCCGGCCGACCCGTTGTTGACTCCAAACCACCAATGCCGCGAGGATCCGTCTCCTTGCGCCTGCGGAGGAGGCGATGGCCTCGGGCGTGCCTCGTCTCGTGTCGCGTTCTCCATGCGGGGCGGCCTCGAAGGGTAGGCTGGCTCCGGCAAGGAGCGATGGAGAAGCGTCCCAAGGCAGATGCCGACGGCTGGCTGGTGTTTGTTCCGGCTCTCCGGCCGGAGTGCGTGCCGCGCCACCCGATCGAGTAGAGCGAAATGCAGGGGTCTGATGCGCGGCCACACGGACGCGGATTCGGCGGTTGGAGTATAGAAAACATTCGTCGTGGGCGGGCGCTTGTAATGTGCCCACTCGCCCAGATCCGGGCTCACGCCAGGGGCATGAAGTAGGCTCGCTGCCGACTCCGACGAGTCGATGGCGGCCTGATCCAAAGCAAGCCAGATTCGACCGCCTCCGATGGTAAGGACGATCAGCCCGCCTCCACGCAATCGCAGGTGAGCGTCCTCGCAGTAGGCTCCCCAGTGTGCAGGGCCTTGCTGATGCAAGCGCTCCGCCGAGTCTGCGAAGATGGACAGGCATGCGGTCCGTCTCGCCTCGTCGGGCAGAATTCGAGCAATGTGCCTTTCCACCTGCTCGGGGGTCGCGAAATCACTGTGTCCGGCCGCTGGCATTGTCCGCTCCTGTTTGGATGAATCCTACGCCAGGTCCATCGGCCCGGCCGCCGCAACTCGCGCTCACCCCGCGCCCACGCTCACCCCGCGCCCAAACGAGGCCACCACCCTCGGCGGCATCCTCCCGTCGAGGAGCGCCAGGGAGGGGCGGGGGCACGCGGCCTCTCACCGCGGGGGAGATGAAGCTCGTCCAGGCTCAACAGCTCGCGCTCGTGCTGGCGAGTTGGCCCGCTATCTCTCGCCGGGGAGGGCGACCGGCCCCGCGAGCTCCTCGAGCGTCCGGCTCAACAGCTCGAGCTCCACGGCGGCCTCCTGGAAGCGCCGCTCGCCGAGGAGGCGCAGGTAGCTCCCGAACGACTCGTTCGCCCGCTCCGCCAGGCCGCTCACCGCGTCCTCCGCCTCGGGCACGCCCGGCAGGCCCGCCGTGGCCGGCGCCGGGGGCGGCCCGCCCTCGACGAGCCCGCGCAGCGCCGCGTCGAGCGAGCTCGCGTAGCTCATCCGGTCGCCGTGCATCACCACCACCACGCGGAGCTCCGGGTACGCCGCCGTGTCCGCCTGGAGGAAGATGGGCTCGACGTAAAGGAGCGTGTCCTCGATGGGGATCACCAGCGCGTTGCCCCGGATGACCCTCTGCCCGCGCTGGCTCCACAGGGAGAGCTGCGCCGACAGCACCGGATCCTGATCGATCTTGGTGTCCATCTGCTGCGTGCCGAGCACCCGCGTGTCCTTGGGGAACCGGTACGCGAGCAGGCGCCCGTAGTTTTCGCCGTCGGACAGGCCCGCGAGCCAGCCGATGAGCACCTGCCGGTTCTTGGGCGTGAACGGCAGGATCAGGGTGAACTCGGGCCGCCCCTCGCCCGGCGGCCTCCACATCACGTGATAGGGCTCCAGCGGCTGGACCTGCTCGTAGTACTTCTCGGTCGCGCGGACCCAGAGGTCCTCCTGGTTGTAGAACACCTCGGGATCCGTCATGTGGTACTTCGCGTAGACGAGCCCCTGCGCGAGGAGGAAGTCCTCCGGATACCGCACGTGCGCGCGGAGCTCGGCCGGCATCTCCTCCCTGGGCAAGAGGAGGCCGGGGAAGATCCGGCTGTAGACCTGGACGATCGGATCCTCCGGCTCGAAGACGTAGAGTCGCACCGAGCCGTCGAAGGCGTCGACCACCGCCTTGACCGCGTTGCGCACGTAGTTCGCGCGGCGGAGGTGGTACGTGAGCCCCGCCCGCCCTCCGGGCTCGTCCGCCATGTCGACCCCGGTGTCCTCGGCGCTGAAGAAGCTCTCGCTGTAAGGGTAGTAGCTGGACGTGGTGTACGCGTCGAGGATCCAGTACAGCCGACCGCCGGCGACGACGACGTACGGATCGCGATCGAGCGCGAGGAACGGGGCGACGGCCCCCACGCGCTCGCGGATCTCGCGGCGGAACATGATGCGGCTCTCGTCCGTGGGGATGCCGGAGACGAGGAGCTTCGTGCCCCCGAGCTTCCACCCGAAGAGGAGCTTGCGGAAGAAGCCGTCGATCTGGATCCCGCCGGTGCCCGCGTAACGCGTGTAGACGTTCTCCGCGCCGCTCGGGTGGTCGAACTCGGGCTCTCTGGAGTTGACCACGACGTAGCCGTGGGTGGTCTCTCCATAATAGATCTCCGGCCGCTCGATCTCGAGCTCGGGGAAGGCGGAGACGGGCGGGATGTCCTTGATGAGGAGGTTCGGCTGCCCGTCGTTCGTGAAGTCGTGCGCCGAGGCCATGGCGACGCCGTAGCCGTGCGTGTACTTGAAATGCCGGTTGACGAACGTCTGGTGCTCGCTCGGCAGGTTCTCCGCGCTGAGCTCGCGCGGGGCGAGCATGACCTGCCGGTAGCGGCCGCCGGCGGTGTAGCGGTCGATGTCGACGCCGGGCATGTCGTAATACAGGCGGATCGCCTGGAACTGGTGCAGCACGGCGTCGAGCGCGCGCGGATCCCAGAGGCGCACCTCGGCGACCAGATCCTGGTTGTTCGCCAGCGTCTCGGCGGTGAGCCGGTCGGAGACGGGGAACTCGGTGGCCTCCACGTCGTGGAGGCGGAAGCCGGCGCGGGTGAACGCGATGCTGTGCGCGAGGTAGGGGCGCTCGAGCGCGAGCTCGTTGGGGACCACCTTGAGCCACTGGACGAGCGCCGGGAGCACGAGCAGGCCGAGGATCCACGGCCCGGCGACGAGGAGCGCCGGCAGCGCGGCGAGCCCCAGGACGGCGCGCCGGTGCGACCGCTGCTCGGCGCCGGTCCGGCGGACGAGGGCGCGCTGCACCGGCGGCAGGAAGAGCGCGAGGCCCACCAGCGCGGCGACGGCGGCGACGATCCGGGTCGCGGGCAGGCGCACGTGGACGTCGGTCCAGCCCGGGCCCACGACGACGCCCCAGGGCGAGTACAGGAGGTGGTAGGCCGCGAGCCAGCGCCCCCAGGCGACGACGAGCGCGAGCGCGCCGAGGGAGAGGAAGAGCGCGCGGAACCGCGCGGCGCCGGCCGGCACGGGCTCGCCGGCGGCCTGCCGCGCGGTCGTGTACTCGGCGTCGCGGACCGCGCCGCCGAGCGCGATCAGCGCGAGGCACCAGAGCAGGAAGTAGAGCGCGTCGTGGAACGGCAGCGAGAACAGGTAAAACGAGGTGCTGCGGCCGAGGATGGGGTCGCGCGCGTCCGTGGGCACGCGCTCGAGGAAGCGCAGGATCAGCTCCCAGCCGGCGAACCCCCAGAC
Organism: Sorangium sp. So ce1036; assembly: GCF_051369805.1. NCBI lineage: Bacteria > Pseudomonadati > Myxococcota > Polyangiales > Polyangiaceae > Sorangium > Sorangium sp. So ce1036. Next base: position 5,729,990 of record NZ_JBBMOX010000001.1, on the reverse strand, counting down.
GGCGCCCAGCGCGGCCCCGAGCACGGGCGGGAGGCGCCGCGCCCCGCGTGATCGCGCGGGGAGGGTGAGCAAAAAGACGACGAGCCCGCCGAGCGCCGCGGCCGCGAGCGCCGAGAGCAGGCGGGCCAGCACCTCCTTCCAGAAGCGCGCGGTGTAGCCGAGCTCGGCGAACCAGAGGTACTCGCCCCAGAAGCTCAGGAACCCGAGGAGCGCGACCGTGCCGGCGAGGAACAACGCTCCCGCCGCGACGAGCGAGCGCCGCCGCGCCATCAATCCCCGTGCGAGCAGGGCTGCTCCGGCGGCGATCAACACGAGGATGAAGAGAACGTACATTCGATGCCTCTCCGGCCACGGGCCCCGCGGGGCGCGATGGGGTGTGGTGCCCCCGGGGCGCAAGGAGCAGGCCCGATCCAGCGCTGCGGAGATGTGTCGGCGGCGCACGGGCGGGCGAGCCAGGTCGCGGCCGAGCCACCTGCGGAATGCCGGTCGCGTCCGCCTCAACCGCTCTGTCGCGTCCGCCTCAACCGCTCTGTCGCGTCCGCCTCAACCGCTCTTGAGCGCGAGCGTCTGGAGAGCCTCGACGAGCCGTTGATGCGTCTCCCTTTGCTGCGCGATCAACGACTCGAGGAGCTGCGCTACCGACGTTGGGGCGGCGGGGCCCAGGCCACCGCCTTGCGACAACGCCACGAGGAGGCAGGCGACCGTCGCGCCGGCGTCGGGGACGATGACGACGTTCACATTCCTGGCGTCACCGCGGTTGTGCCCCGACGAGTTCCTCTGGGAGGCCGAGGACCGACTGGCTGAATCTCCAGCGTCGGCGTCGGCGTCGGCGTCCGCGTCGGTAGCGGCATCCGCGGCGGCGTCGGTCGCCGCAGCGGCAGACGTGGCCACGGCCGGATTCCTGGATGCGGCCGAGTTCGAGGCCGAGGCGGCGTTCCCCGCCACCTCGGCTTCCGCCTCTGCTTCTGTCTCGGCCTCTGCGCCGCCGCCCTGATCTGGCGAGGGCTGCTCGGTCGCCGCGCCGCCCTCTGCGGCTCGATTCCTCACGTTGTCCGCCGCGTCCGTGGCGGACGGGTCGTCTCCAGGCATGGCCAACCCTCCTTTCAACTCCTGATCGGTTCGTTCAAGCTCGCCCTGGATCACCCCGTCGCGCGAGGAAGAGCGGCTTTCCCCCGGGGCGTCCATGGCGCCAGCGTGCGGCCTGGTCAATGACCGGCGGCGTCCGTGGGGCCCGGGGCCAGGAGGAGCGGAGGACGCCTGTCAGGTGTCCGCGCGGGCGTGAGCGGGAGCGCAGGCGTCGACGTGAACGTGGTCGCTGTCGCCCGCGGAGCGCGATCGCCGCCGCGGGTTACCCGTCCTCGCCCTCGTTCCCCCCGCCGAACCACCGCTGCAGCGTCCGCCGATCCACCCCCAGGAGCGCCGCCGCCCGCTGCTTCTTCCCCCCCATCCTCCGCAGCACGATCTGCGCGTACTCGCGCTGGAGCTCCTCCAAGCTTATCATCCGCTCCGCCGCGATCTCCAGGAAATCCGGCGCCCCCCGCCGGGCGCGCACCCCCTCGGGGAGATCGTCCGGCGAGATCCGCTCCCCGTCGCAGAGCGCCGCCGCCCGCTCGATCGCGTTCTCCAGCTCGCGGACGTTGCCCGGCCAGTCGTACGCGAGCAGCCGCTTGATCGCCGCCCCCGAGAACCCCGCGATCGGCTTGCCCGCATGCGCGGCCGCCCGCGCCAGGAAATGCTCCGCCAGCGGCACGATGTCGTCCGGCCGGTGCTTCAGCGGCGGGATCGCGATCTCGATCACCGCGAGCCGGTAGAAGAGGTCCTCGCGGAACACGCGCTCCGCCACCGCCGCGCGCAGATCGCGGTTCGTCGCCGCGATGACCCGCACGTCCACCCGCTCCGCCGCCACCGCGCCCACCGGGCGGACCTCCCGCTCCTGCAGCGCGCGCAACAGCTTCGCCTGGAGCGGCAGCGCCAGCTCGCTCACCTCGTCGAGGAACAGCGTGCCCCCGTCGGCCTCCTGGAACATCCCGGGCCGGTCGCTGCGCGCGTCCGTGTACGCGCCCTTGCGCACCCCGAAGAGCTCCGCCTCGATGAGCGACTCCGGCAGCGCCGCGCAGTTCACCGCGACGAACTTCCGCGCCCGGCGCCGGCTCTCGCCGTGCAGCGCGCGCGCCACGATCTCCTTGCCGCTCCCGCTCGGGCCGCTCACGAGCACCGTCGCAGGGCTCGAGGCCACGCGCTTCACGAGCGCGATCACCTCCTCGATCGCCCGGCTGCGCCCCACCATCCCCGCGATCGAGAACCGCTGCGCCACCTCCGAGCGGAGCGCCGTCAGCTCGACCGTCATCGCGCGCTGCCCGAGCGCGCGCTCCATCCGGAGCGCCATGTCCGCGGGCTGGAACGGCTTCGGGAGGTAGTCGAACGCCCCCGCGCGCATGGCGCGGACCGCCGTGTCGATCGAGCCGAACGCCGTCATCGCGATGATCGCCGTCCGCGGGTCGAAGCGCGCGATCCGCTCGATGAGCTCGATCCCGTCCATCTCCGGCATGCGCACGTCCGTCACGACCAGGTCGAACTCCCCCTCCTCGAGGAGCGGCAGCGCGAGCAGCGGTGCGGTCAGCGTCACCGCCTCGTGGCCCAGGTCGCGCGCGATGTCCGCCACGAGCTTCGCCATCTCGAGCTCGTCGTCGACCACGAGCACCTTCGCGCGCGCGCTCACGCCCGGACCTCCGCGCGCCCGGTCAGCGGCGCGGCCGCGGCGCGCGGCAGCGTGACCCGGAAGCAGGCGCCGCCCCGGCCCGTGCGGACGAGCTCCACCGCGCCGCCCGCCTCGCGGACGATCCCCTCGACGATCGCCAGGCCGAGCCCGGTGCCGCCGCGATCGCCGCGCGACGTGAAGAACGCGTCGAAGATGTGCTCGGCGAGGTCGGGGGGGACGCCGGGCCCCCGGTCCTCGACCTCGAACGCCGCCCTGCGGGCGTCGCGCTGCTCGATCCGCACCGTGATCTCTCCCCCGCGCGGCTGCGCCTGCGCGGCGTTCAGGCAGAGGTTGAACATCACCTGGAACAGGTGGTCCGCGTCGAGCACCACGTGCACCGGCGCCTCGTCGTGCTCGATCCTCGTCGTGATCCCGCGCTGCCGGCACTCCGGCCCGAGGAACGAGAGCACCTCGCGCGCGACCTGCGCGACGTCGCTCCCGCGGCCGAGGATCCTCGGCGGGCGGGCGACCGAGAGCAGCCGCGCCACCACGCGGGAGATGCGCTCGGACTGCGTGGCGATCGTCTCCAGCTCGCCGCGGACCGGCTCGGGCCACCCGGGCTGGTCCGCGAGGCGGCGGGCGCGCGCCAGGATGACGCCGAGCGGGGAGCCGATCTCGTGCCCGATCGAGGCGACCACCTGCCCGACGGCCGACAGCGCGTGCGCCTGCTGCAGCTTGCGCTCGACCGCCGCCCGGGCCGCCTGCTCCTGCTCCAGGTGTGCGCGCGCCTCGGCGAGCGAGGCCGTCATCGCGTTGAACGCGCGCGCGAGCCGCCGGAGCTCCTCCGCGCCCGCCTCCGGCACCTTCACGCCGAGATCGCCGCGCGCCACGCGCTCGACGCCCGCGACGATCGCGCCCGCCGGGCGGCCGACCGTCGCCCGGCTCGCGAACGCGGCGATCAGGGCGGTGACGGCGAGCAGCGCCGCCCCGGCGAGCGCCAGCCCGCGGTTCGAGCTGCTCGCGAAGGCGTCCAGGTACCGCAGCTCCCGGACGACGACCGCGACGACCGACAGCCCGCGCTGCGAGAACGTCACCGTGCGCACGAGCGCCGGCGCCCCGCCGAGCGTCCGCTCCTCCTCGATCTCCGTGCCCGTCGAGAGCGCCCGCCGCGCGAGCGCCGCGAGCTCGGCCGACGCGCCCACGATCGGATCCGTCACGAGGATCGGGCCGCCGTGCTCGTCGAACGCCGCGATGCCGAGGATGCGATCGGCCTGGGCGAGCCGCTCGATGCGCATCTTGAGCAGCTCCACCTGGCCCCGCTCGACCGCCCCGCCGATCGCCGCCTCGACCAGGCTCGCGTGATGGCGCAGCTCGGCCGACGCCTGCCGGCGGAGGAACTGGTGCCGCGTCGTGTGGATCGCCGCCCCGTAGAGCGTCACGGCCAGGACGATCGGCACGAGGAGCATCAGCCAGAGCTGGAGCGTCAGCCCCATCGTGCCGTGTCCGGTCGGGCGTCGCGCGTTCATGCGATCCATTGTCCCAGGTGCGACACCATGCCGCACTTCATCCGGCCTCGCAGGTGCCCTCGCGACAGATCTGGCCGGAGCCGCAGTCGCGCGTGTCCTGGCAGCCGCCGCTCACGCATCGTCCGTCGACGCACTGGCTGCCGTCGCCGCACATCGCGCTCGAGAGGCACGCGACGCAGCGGGAGCTGAGGCAGTAGCGGAGATCGTCGTCGACGCGTCGGCACTCGCCGTCGTTGCTGCACGGCACGCTGCGCGGCTCCGGAGCGCAGCCCGCGGGCGATGCGCCGGTCAGGACCAGGGCCGCGAGGGTCGCGAGGGAGGTGAAGGAAAGGGGTGGCGGGACAGGCTCCATCCTTTTCATGCGCGGACAGGCAGCAACTCTCAAGCCACCGCTGGGCACGGATGCTGCTCCAGCCCAGACAGGCCGCTCACGCGTGGGCCCGACGGGCACCGGCGCTCGATCCACGGCCGCTGACGGCCCGGGGCGCGAGCGCGCTCAGGTCGGCGTGCCCGCTGGAGAACGAAGGTGATCCCGGAACTCCTCATCAAGCGAATTTTCCCGGCGCTCCTCGGGGGGATGATCCTGACGGCCGCGTACCAGCAGGCGTCGGGGATATCGCACCTCGTCGAGGCCGAGCTGCTCGCGGATCAGCCGCCGCCCAGGCGGCGGCCGCTGCCGCCGCCGCCCGTCCGGGCCCCCGACCCGCACGCGACGAGCGCGGCGGCCATCCTCGCGCGGAACCCGTTCGACTCCGTGACCGGGCCGCTCACGCCGAAGCCCGTGGAGAGCGCGGACGAGCCGGAGGACGCCGCGCGCTTCGGAGATCCGCTCCTGGATCCGATCTGCGAGGGCGCGCGCGTCGTGCTCATCGCCGCGTCGGAGGATCCCTCCTGGTCGTTCGCGACGATCGCGGAGGGGCGGGGAGAGCCGCTGCTCCGCCGGGTGGGCGATCCGGTCGCGAGCCGCTCGGTGCTCGCGATCGGCTGGGACCGGGTGTGGCTCATGGAGCCCGGGGCCCGGTGTCAGCTCCGCATCGGCGACAACCGCCCGGCGCCTCGCGCGTCGAGGCCGGCGGCGCCCCGCCGCGCGGCGCGGCCGCCCAAGCCCAAGCGCGGCGCGCTCCCGCCGGAGATCGCGTCGAAGATCCGGAAGGTGAGCGATCGCGAGTTCATCGTCGACCGGACCGCGGTCGACATGGTCCTGGAGAAGCAGGGCGAGCTCATGCGCTCTGCGCGGATCGTGCCCGTGAGGGAGGGAGATCGGGTGATCGGCGTCCGCCTCGCGCGGGTCGCGTCGGGCTCGCTGCTGACGGCGATCGGCCTGAAGCGGGGCGACACGATCCGATCCATCAACGGCTTCGATCTGACCGACCCGCAGAGCGCGCTCCAGGCCTACGCGCGCCTGCGCTCCGCGAACAACCTCGCGGTCGCCATCCGGCGGGGCGGGCGGGACATGACGATCGATCTCCGGATCCAGTGAGCGCGCCCTCGCCCACGTCCTCCGCCGGCCCCGGCTCCAGCTGGGCCTCGGGCGGCGGACAGAGGTCCGCGGGCGGCGCGACCACCGGCGAGGTGTACGAGCAGGCGCCGAGGCCGAGGCCCGCGCAGAGCATCGCGGCGAGGGATCGAGATCCCGTGGGATGCTCCTTTTCTCCTGCGCCCCTCCGTCGGCCCTGCAGGGCTAGGCGACCTTGCGCCCGCCCGACACGGTCAGCGCGCTCCGCAGATCGTCCGTCAGCGTTGGGCCGAATCCCTCGACGTTCATGAGGTCGTCGACGCTGTCGAACCCGCCGCGCTGCTCGCGATACTCGACGATCTTTCGCGCGCGCTGCGCTCCGATGTCGCTGACCTCGGCCAGCTCGGCCTCGGACGCGGTATTCAGGTCAACCTGATGGGTGACGTGCTCTCGGGCTCCCTTCTCCGGCATGATGCTACCTCCTTCCGGGGGCCCCTCTTGGGAGAGCGCATCGGCAGCGCAAGGGGTCGATGAGCCCGCGGGCCACCACCGGTAGCCCGCCGGCCCGGCAGGACGGCGGTGGGCCTCGTGTGGGGCGCCGCGCCTGCGTGCGCGCGGTCGCCTCGCGTGCGCGCGGGCGCGGTCCGGCACGACGGCGGTCCGGCACGACGGTGAGCGCCGTGGATCCGGCGGGCCCACCGGGGCCCATGCCCCGAACCGGCCGCCGCCATGCGCCGCGCTCGTCCCGGGGATTGCGACCGGCCCGGGTGACACCATGGTTGGAGCTGTCGCCGCATCGCTCTTCAGCCATGCGGCTTTCGCCGTGTACCCGCTGCTGAGCTGGTGGCCCCGATGCGCGACGTCCTCTCCTTCGATGGGGTGAGCCTGCTCGCCGCCTACCGCAATCGCTCCCTCTCGCCTCGCGAGGTGGTCGAGTGGGTGTCGGGTCGGATCGGACAGCTCGATCCGTCCGTCAACGCCTTTGCGCTGGTCGACGCCGAAGGCGCGCTCGCGGCGGCGAGGGCATCGGAGGAGCGCTGGATGAAAGGGACGCCGATGGGGCTCGCCGACGGGCTCCCGGTGACGATCAAGGATGCCATCGCTTGGGCGGGTCACCCGAACCGATCCGGATCGAGAGCGTCGGATCCTGCCCCGGTGAAGGAGAGCGGGCCCTCCGTCGAACGGCTCCTCGCGGCCGGCGCGATCCCGCTGGGCAAGACCACCCTGCCGGAGTTCGGCTGGAAGGGCGTCAGCGACAGCCCGCTCTACGGCCAGACCCGCAATCCGTGGGACACGCGCCTCACCTCCGGCGGCTCCTCGGCGGGGGCCGGCGTGGCGGCGGCGCTCAACCTCGGTGTGATGCACCTGGCCATGGACTCCGCGGGGTCTATCCGCATTCCGGGCGCCTTCTGTGGTGTCTTCGGCCTGAAACCGAGCCACGGGCGCATCCCGTCCGTGCCGCCGACTCCCTTCGCCCTGGTCCTGGACGTCGGACCCATGGCGCGCACCGTCCGGGACGCGGCGCTGCTCTTGACCGTCACCGCCGGCGCCGACCCGCGCGACATCTGGGCCAATCAGATGCCGGCTCAGGACTACCGCGTGGGTCTCGAGGACGGGGTGAGAGGCCTCCGCCTCGCGTGGAGCCCGAGGCTCGGCTATGTGAAGGCGCTGGACCGGGACGTCGAGGAGCTTTCGGCGCGGGCCGCGCGCGTATTCGAGGAGCTGGGGGCCACGGTGGAGGAAGCCGATCCCGGCTTCGAGGATCCGATCGAGATCATTCGCACCCTGTGGCGCACGGGCTCGTGGTCCGAGCTGCGCGCCGTTCCAGAGGAGAGGTGGTCCGAGATGGATCCCGGCTTCGTGGAGACCGCTGCGGCGGGACGCGACATCAGCGCGGCCGACTTCTTCGCGAGCGTGAACCGGCGCACGGCCGTGTTCGCGACCATGGCGCAGTTCCACGCGCGCTACGATCTCCTGCTCACGCCGTCCGTCGCCACCGTCCCTTTCGAGGTCGGGCGCGACACCCCGGCGGATGGTCGTTTCGGTGACGACTGGATGAGCTGGGCGCCTTACAGCTATCCCTTCGATCTGACGCTCCAGCCGGCCGCGACCGTCCCTTGCGGCGTGACGGCCTCGGGGCTGCCCGTGGGGCTGCAGATCGTGGGGCCGCTCCTACGCGATGATCTCGTGCTCCGGGCCGCGCGCGCCTTCGAGGGCATCCGGCCCTGGCCGGCGGTAACGGAGCCGCGCGTGCGGGGTTGAGCGCGCGCGGGGCGGCCGCGCGCTACGGCAGGGACGCGTGGGCGCGCGCGATTGCCATCGCCTCGTCGGCGGCGTCGAGCGTCGCGTCGATGTCCGCCGTGGTGTGGGCGCGCGTGATGTACCAGAGATGGCGAGGGTGGAGGAGCACGCCTCGTCCGAACATCTCGCCATAGAACGTCGTGCGCAACCGATCGGCCACCGCGTCGTCCGGGTGCGTGAACGCGAGGAACGGCATGGGGGGAATCGGCTCGGCGTACGCCCGCGCGGGCAGCCGGTGGCGCGCGGCGAGGGCGTTCAGCCCGTCGATGAGGCGCTCGCCCAGGTGCCAGACATGGTCCTGCGCGCGCTCGCGATCGATGATCTCCAGGGTCATCAGCGCAGCGGCCATCGCCGCGGTCTCCCCGTGATAGGTGGCGGACAGCGGCAGGCCCTCGCCCGCCTGCATCACCTCCCGTTTCCCGATCACCGCGGAGATGGGCCAGCCGTTCCCGAGCGCCTTGCTCAGCGTCGAAAGGTCCGGCTCGATGCCGAGATACTGCTGGACCGAGCCCGCCCGGGTGCGAAACCCCGTCTTGACCTCGTCCAGGATAAAGAGCGCTCCGTGCCGGTGCGCGGCGTCGAGCATCGACGCGACCGCATCGCGCGTGAGCGGTAGTACCATCTCTGGGGCGAGGATGACGGCTGCGATCTCGCCGGCGCGCCGGGTGAGCAACGCAGACAGGCCCTCGGGCGTGACGTCACGCAAGGTGAGCACCTGCTCCGCGAGCCCCGTGGGACCGAATCCTCCTCGGGGACACACCAGTCGTGCCAGCCGTGGTAGCCGCAGCGAACCACCTTGCGCCGTCCGGTGAAGCGCCTGGCGATGCGCAGCGCCGCGGTGGTCGCCTCGGAGCCGGTCCTGGCGAAGATCGCCATGTCGGCGGCGGGGAAGCGGTGCAGGAGCGCCTCGACGAAGCGCAGGTGCAGCGGGTGGTTCATCGACAGGAGGTTGCCCCGAGCGGCCTGATCCATCGCCGCCCGATCGACGGCTTCCTCGGCGTACCCGAGCAGGAAGGCTCCATAAGCCATGATGAAATCGATGTACTCGTGGCCGTCGACGTCCCAGACCCGGCAGCCCTGGCCGCGCTCGAAGTACATGGGGGAGCGCTCGGGATCGAGCAGCGGCGCCCCGGAGCGGTGGACCCCGCCCGGGATCAGGCGGCGCGCGGCGAGGTAGAGGGATCGAGAGCGTTCGTACGGACCGCACCGTGACACGTGTACCTCCTTGAGCCTCACGTCTTCTTCTCGTAGCGAACGACGTGCATGGGACCGCCCATGAACTCGATGGTCTCGGCGAGCGAGCCGCCGAGCTTCTCGGCCACGCGGATCGACGCCGCGTTCCCGGGTCGGACGAGGCTGATGAGGCGTGAGAGGCCGAGCTCGGTCCATGCGAAGCGCAGCACGGCGCGAGCGGCCTCGGTCGCAAGCCCTCGTCCGGCCCGGGAGGGCTTGATCATCCAGTTCAGCTCGGCGTCCGGCCAGCCGTCGGGGTGCAGGAGCCCGGCGCGGCCGATGAGCTCTCCAGTCCCCATCTCCTCCACGGCCCACACCCCGTATCCGCGGAGGTCCCAGTGCCCGATGAGCATCGCCAGGTGCAGCCACGCGGAAGGCCGATCAAGGGGCCTTCCATCGCCGATGTACTTCATCATTTCCAGGTCCGCGTGCATGGCCGCGAACGCTTCGAAGTGACGCCCCTCCGGCGCGACGAGCCGCAGGCGCTCGGTAGGGAGGGTGGGGGTTCGGCCTTTCCGGCTCGGCTCGCCATGAGACATCCTGCCGCCGCCGAGGTTGCAACCGGAGTACCAGGGCCGCGCGGTGCTGCGCAAGCACGGTACGTGATCCGCCCTCGGAGGCTGACGCTTTCGATCCCTCTCCCCTAGGTTCTGGGCAGACAGCCGGGCGACCTTCGTAGCCTGGCAGGAGGACTCATGCTCTTTCGCGACCGTTCGGACGCGGGCCAGCGTCTTTCCACGCGGCTCGAAGGCTACGCGCATCGATCGGACGTCCTGGTGCTGGGGCTGCCCCGTGGAGGCGTCCCCGTGGCATTCGAGGTGGCCCGTCGGTTGAGCGTACCGCTCGACGTCTTCATCGTGCGCAAGCTCGGCGTTCCCGGGCACGAGGAGCTCGCGATGGGGGCCATCGCCTCGGGCGGGGTGTGCGTGCTCAACGAGGAGGTCGTCGACACGCTCGGGTTCTCGGAGAGGGAGATCGCCGGCATCGAGGAGCTGGAGCGCGAGGAGCTTGGGCGCCGCGAGCGCGCGTATCGCGGCGACCGGCCTCCTCTCGACGTCCGCGGCCGGGTGGTCATCCTCGTGGACGACGGCTTGGCGACCGGCGCGAGCATGCGGGCGGCCGTGGCCGCGCTGCGGCGGCTGGTGCCCGCTCGTGTCATCGTAGCGGTCCCCGTCGCGGCTCCGTCGACGTGCGAGGCCTTTCAGGGAGAGGCGGACGAGGTCGTATGTGCTGTCACGCCGGAGCCTTTCATGGCCGTCGGGCTCTGGTATCAGGACTTCTCGCAGACCTCGGACGAGGAGGTTCGGGCGCTGCTGGACCGCGCCGCGAGGCCAGCGTCCGGGGACGCGCAACACGCCGCTTGACGGATCGCGGAGCGGGGGCGGGGGAGCGCGCCGCCAGGTGCCTGCTCGGCATGGAGAGCGTCGAGGACCCGATTCACATCGTGGGGGCCGGCCCGACGCTGGTGAGGGTACGCGCGCCGACGCTGCTGATCGTCAGAGGGCGCGACGGCGTGGTGATCGGGCTGAACCGCCGAGCCGTCGCTGAGCTCGCCCGTGTGCACCCGTGGTTCTGGGCTACGCAGTGCGGGTCTCTCGTGTTGGTGCGGTCGGAGGAACGACCTGGATCTGGCTCACGACGTCGTCGACGCCGAGCGTGCACCACGCGTCGCGCTCGGCGGCTGCCTTCTGCTCCTCACTCGTCGCCGTGCCGTACAGCGTCGCGACCGAGCTCTGGGTCCTGACGCCGATCGCGACGGCGTCCACGAGCGGGTCCCGCTCGTGCGCGGCGCGGATCGCCTCGGTGATCTGGTCGTCGTTGTCCTCCTCCGGGGGAGCGATCTCGAGCGCATTGGCCACGTCGCGGCTGCCCGGGATCCACCACGCGAGCGCTCCGGCGAGGCGCTTGTGGACGAGGCTCGGCACCGAGCCGTCGAGCGTGACCACGCCGTCATCGACCGATACATCGATCGTGCCGCGGACCGTCCCGATCGGGGTGCGCACGCTCTCCAAGGTGCCGCGATCGCGGACGCGCACGGCGCACTCCTGGAACGCGCACTCCGCGATCAGCGCATCCCTCAGGTGATCCCGGATCGCGCCGTCGCCCATGCGCACGGCGGGCTTGACGTGGAGCTGGTCGGCCACCCGGCGGACCTCGGCCACCGCCGCGGCTTCCTTGAGAGCCCGCCTCTTCGCTGCGATATCCGGGACCTCGCCCTGCAAGGTGAGCACGCCGCCTTCTTCCTTGAGGCCGATCGGGAGGCGATCGGGATCGCAGCGCAGCGCTCTGCCGAGGGCGGCGCGGACCAGCGCGCGCACCATCTTGCCGTCGTCCATGCTCCTCCTCTGTAGAACATCGACCGCGCCACCGGAACCGGCCGAAGATCGTGAGGTGCGCGCGCTCGTCGCGCTTGAAATCAGACAGCCGCCCCGGTGCGTTCACCCCGCTTACGCTCCGGACGACATCACCCCGTGCGATCGGCATGTCACCGCCACGAGCCGTGATGCCTTGGTCCAGTTCCTCGACCGGCGAGCCTTCGAACCGGTCCTCCGCGCTTCGTCGGCGACGATGCGAGCGACGCCGACAGGAGGCTGCTGGAAGTCCCCGAAGGGCGGCACCACCCGCGCTCGCCGCGCCAGCGCCCTCCAGCCTGCGCTCGCGCTCAGCGCCGAGGCCGGCGCGCCGGCGAGGGTTTTCGTGCCGAGCCCGGCGCGCCCTCGACGCCTCGCCCCGTTGACATCAGACGATTGGATACCGCAGGCACAACCTCGGGGCGTGCCGTGCTCTGTGGCGAGCTGATGAAGAGTGAGCCCGTTGATGCTGCCCGACACGACCGTGCAGGCGGCGGCGCCTGATGCGTCTACTGACCGACCACCGACCTTTGAGACAGGGAGCCTCATCATGGTTCGATCGCGACGCTTTCCCGAAGCTGCCACGAGCGCGACGCCGGACCTCTTGGCCTCGATCCGCTCGCTGGCCCTCCCCCTGCGCTCGGCGGCCGATCTCGACCCGCTGATGGCGCGCATCGGCCATGCCCGCTGCGTGCTCCTGGGCGAGGCGACGCACGGGACGCACGAATTCTACACCTGGCGGACCGAGCTGAGCAGGCGGCTGATCCTCGAGAAAGGATTCTCGTTCATCGCCGTCGAGGGCGACTGGCCGGACTGCTACCGCGTCAACCGCTACGTGAAGGGCTACGCGGGCGCGGGGAGCGCTGCGCGAGAGGTGTTGCGCGCCTTCGCCCGCTGGCCGACCTGGATGTGGGCCAACGAGGAGGTCGCCGACCTGGCCGAGTGGCTGATGAGGTACAACCGGGACCGGCGCGAGGAGCAGAAGGTCGGCTTCTACGGGCTCGACGTCTACAGCCTCTGGGATTCGCTCTATCAGGTGATGGACTACCTCCGGCGCATCGCCCCCGAGGCCCTCCCGGCGGCGCGGCGCGCGTTGCGCTGCTTCGAGCCGTACGCCGAAGATGCCCAGGAATACGCCCGCGCGACGTTGCTCGTGCCGGAGTCGTGCCAGGAGGAGGCCGTCAAGCTGCTGGGCGAGGTGCGCCAGGCGGCTCCCGAGTACCGCTCCGACGGCCTCGATGCGCACTTCGTGGCCGAGCAGAACGCGCTCGTGGTCAAGAACGCCGAGACGTACTACCGGACGATGGTGTTGAGCAACGCGGCGTCATGGAATGTCCGTGATCGGCACATGGCGGAGACGCTCGATCGGCTGCTCGAGCACCACGGGCCGCACGCGAAGGCGATCGTCTGGGAGCACAATACCCACATCGGAGACGCGCGCTTCACTGACATGCGGGATGCCGGGGAGGTGAACCTCGGCCAGCTCGCGCGCGAGCGCCACGGCGAGCCGCACGTCGTGCTCGTCGGCTTCGGTACCCACCGCGGCACGGTGATCGCTGGCCGGGAGTGGGATGCACCGATGGAAGAGATGTGCGTGGCGGTCGCCCGTCCTTCGAGCTGGGAGGACGTGTTGCATGACGCGGGCGCTGACGACAAGCTGCTCGTCTTCGATCCGGGGCCGCCGCCGGAGGGATTGCTGGACTGGCGTGGCCACCGAGCGATCGGCGTCGTCTACCGCCCCGAGTACGAGTGGTACGGCAACTACGTGCCGACCGTGCTGCCACGCCGCTACGATGCCTTCATGTTCGTGGACGAGTCGCACGCCGTTCGACCCCTGCACGTGCGGCGGCGCGAGGAGGAGGAGGAAGTCCCGGCGACCTTCCCCACCGGCGCGTGACCGCGCGGGCTCGCCTTTTCGATCCACCGGGTGATCTCGCCGTTTCGATTTGCGAGGAGAGCCTGGTCCGGACCCCACCGATCGCGGCCCACCGGATCTGTCCGATCGTGGGCGTGTCTTTCGGGGTCCGGTCGTCCAGGTCGATTATCGATCTATCGTCGGTCTATGCCGCGTGATGGGCGCAAGGACGGGGTGCGAGCCGGCGGCGAGCCGCTACACTAGGCGGGTGAGCGGACCGAAGAGCCCCCCGCCGAGCGAAGTAGACAGAATGGCGAGCGTCGAGGGGGCCTCGATCGCGGGCATCCGCGGGCTCATCCCGGAGGAGTGCTTCGCGATCGAGCCCGCGCGCTCCTGGGGCGGCCTCGCAACGGCGGTCATGCGCCTCGCGATCGGGCTCGCGCTCCTGACGTGGATCGAGCCCAGCTGGGGGGTGGACCTTGTCCTGCAGCTCCCCGCGCTCGCCGCGGCGTGGCTCTTCGTCGGCTGGAGCATCACGGGCCTGTTCGTGATCGGACATGACTGCGGCCACATGGCGTTCTCCGAGCGGAGGTGGGTCAACGAGGCCGTCGGGCACGTATGCCTCGCGCTGGCGTTCACGGGGTTTCACAACTGGCGCATCTGGCACAACCATCACCACGCCAAGACCCAGCTGCGCGGCCAGGACCCGGACTGGCCCGAGCGGATGATGACCCGCGCCGAGTACGAGCGGAGCCCGCTCGCCGATCGGATGCGCGTGCGCCTCGGGTTCGGGACGCCCCTCGGCCTCCTCGCCGGCTTCTGGGTGGGCGTGTTCCGCCGCACGTTCATGGGCACGCTGGCGCCGCAGATCCCCCTCACCCGCGGCGCGCGGCGCGATCTCTTCCTCTCCTCCACGTTCACGATCATCGTCTGCGGCTCGCTCTCGTGGTGGCTCGTCCACGTGGGGGGCGCGTGGGCGCTCGTGAAGTATTACTGGATGCCGGCCTTCATCGCGGCCGTCCACGGGGCGATGCTCACCTATCTGCACCACACCAGCGCCGATTCCCTCGTCTTCGACCGCGACGGCTGGACGCCTTTCCGCGGGCAGGTCGTCTCGACGTTCAATGTCCGGTTTCCCCGCTGGCTCGAAGCGATGTGGTTCGACATCAACATCCACTTGCCTCACCACCTCGCGCCCCGCATCCCCTGGTATCACCTGCTGGAAACGGCGGAGGCGATCCGCGCCGCGCGCGCCGACTGGTATCAGGAGCGGAGATTCAGCCTCTCGTACCTTCGCGACGCCTGGGCCCGGCCGTTGCTCTCGCGCGCGGCGGGCGGCGCGTACTACGAGATGGCCGGGTTCGACGCCGACGAGAGGCGCTCTTCGGGGTAGCAGGGGCATCGGTGAGGAGATCGGGTCCAGGTGGCCCGCCGCCCGTTCGACGCGTCCCGGCGCCGAGGCGCAGCTCGGCGCCGTGGCCGGCGACATGGCATGGATGAAGCATGAGGGCGCAGCATGCCGGTGAAATCGGGCTCGAAGCTCAGCGTGGCGGAGATCGGAGAGCGTTTCAGAGAGCTCACGCTGCTCATGTACACCACCAGCGTCCCGCTCGATGAGCTGAGGGAGCGAGTGTACCCGTACCTCGCGCCGGACGTCGAGTTCATCGACCCCTGGATCCGCGCGCGCGGCGCCGGCAAGTTCAGGGTCGGGCTCCTCGGATTCCACTGCGCCTTCCGCTTCGACTTCGACATCTTCCAGCTCAACGTCAGCATGAACGAGCGGGGCGACGGGGGCCGCGTGCTCGTGGACGGCGTGATGAATCTCAGGCAGCTCCGGGTCTACACCTATCCGCTGCGAACGCTCCTCGTGTATGACTTCGTGATGACCAAGGGGGGTGAGGGCTTCGAGATCACCCGCCAGGAGGAGATGTGGAGCTTTGGAGACATGATCCAGAACGCGCCCCTCATTGGGACATGGTACGAGGGCTTCCGGTTCGTGTCCGGGTACTTCTTTGCGGGCTTTTTCTGGTTGTCTTGCGTCGTGGCCACGCGGATCCCGTGGTCCAAGCAATTCCAGCGCTCCTGACCCATCCGCCCGATCGACGGCGCTCGCATGGCCTGCGAGGTCATGCGCGAGGTTGGACGGCAGCGTCAGCCCGCGCCCCTGAGCGCTCTCGCCCCGCGGGAGTCGAACGGCCCGCCGGCTCGGCCTGCCTGCCAGCCTGCCCAAGGAGGAGCCGTTCTGTCCCGCTCGGGATCAACGCCTGATAGGATGCGCGGATGCGCTCCCTCTTGCCGCCGCCGCGTACGGTCCTCGATCCTGCGACCGGGGCGCCCCGGTTCGGTTCGTACTGCGGAGAGCTACCTCGCGTGGAGCTCGCGCCGCTCCGCGCGGGGAAGGTCCTCTCCTTTGCCCACAGGAAGCGCTGGATCTTCACCGCGATCGCCTCGGGCGATCTCTTCCTGGCCGGCGCGATCGTCCACCTCGGCTACGTCGCGAGCGCCTTCTTTTTCGCCTACGATGGCGGCGCGGGCCGCTTGCTCGTGGACCGCTCTCACCTGACCCTGCCGCTGCTTGCCGCGATCAACGATCGCCCCGGGCCCGGCTGCGCCGGCCGCTTCACCGAGCCCCTCGCGCGCACGTCTTTGCGGGTCGAGCGCCCCGAGGACGCGGCCGCGTACGCCGTCTCGATCCGCGCGCCCGGCGTCGCGCTTCGCGCCCGCCTCGATGCCGCCGCGGCGCCCCCGCCGATCGGTGCGATCGCAGCGCTCGCCGGGCCGCCGGAGGGGCTCGTGCAGATCACCCAGAAGCGCGCGCTCCTGGCCGTCGCCGGGGAGGTGTCGTTCGGCGGCTCCACCCGCGCGCTCGACGGCGGCCTGGCCGGCATCGACACCAGCTACGGCCATGTCCCCCGGCGCACCGCGTGGCGATGGGCCTTCGCGCTCGGGCGCGCGAAGAGCGGCGAGCGCGTCGCGCTGAACCTCGTGGAGGGCTTCGTTGGCGAGGCCGAGTGCGCGCTCTGGATCGACGGCGAGCTGTTCCCGCTTCGCGAGGGACGCTTCGCGTTCGACGCCGCACGTCCACGCTCGCCCTGGCGCGTCCGCACCGCGGACGAGCGCGTCGACCTGCGCTTCGAGCCGGGCGCGCTGCACACCGAGCATCGGGATCTGGGCGTCGTCGCCTCTCATTACGTCCAGCCGGTGGGGAGCTTCGCCGGGACGATCCACGTCGAGGGGCGAGCGCCGATCGAGCTCGAGCGAGTGCTCGGCGTCGTGGAGGATCAGCGGGTGCGCTGGTAACCCCGACTCTCCCCTCGCGGTCCCTCTCCGCGCGGTCCCCTCTCATCGTGCAGCTCCTCGCCCTCCGCGGCTGCTCCGCTGTGCGGAGCGGAAGCGAACGTGCGTGACCATCGCGGGACGGCACCGCGCTTGCTAGCTGTTCGGAGGTGCCTCCTAGTACCCCACGAAAGGAGGAGTCGAATGGTCACCAGAGCGAATACGACGACCGCGGCCGTTCGGTCGATCGATGAGGTATCCGAGCAGATCTTCCGGAGCGTCGAGCAGAGCGGCGCGCTGCCGCCGAACCTGAGGGCGCCCGAGGCCGTCGGGGCGACGCTGTGCACCCTGTCGCGCCGGCTGAGCGGCGGAGAGGCGCGCGACCTCGCCGCGGCCCTGCCGCCGACGATCCAGGCGATCGTGCAGCCATGTGCCACGCACCGCGACGAGCAGCCCGAGGTCTTCAGCCGGCGAGAGTTCCTGGAGACGCTCGCGGAGCACCTGCAGATCGATACCGACCAGGCGCGGGCGGTCTCCCAGGCGATCTTCGCGGCCGTGGAGCGCGAGATCCCGATGAAGGAGGTCACGGACATCGAGAGCCAGCTGCCGGCCGATCTGAAGGAGCTCTGGGGGCGCCACCGCGTCGTGGGCACATCTCACGCGCAGCAGCCGGCGGGCATGCCGATGGAAGAGCCTCCCGCGCGGGCGTCCGTCGACACGCCCGCGCCGGGCGCGCTCGGCGGCGACACGGGCGTGGATCGCACGGCGGCGGCCTCGCCCGGCGAGGTCCCTGCCAAGGGAGAAACGGCGCCGCACGCTGCGGGGCTCGCGCCGAAGGCGGCCCCGCAGCGCGGGGAAGCGGGCGAGGAGGGCGCGGGCGCTCCGGGGATAGCGGGCGCCTCGCGGACGGGAACCGATCGTGAATACGAGAAGGAGGGAAGGACAATGAACTGCTCCGAGCTCATGAAGACCGACGTGGCGTGCTGCAAGGCGAGCGAGCCCGTCGAGCAAGTCGCCGAGCTGATGCAGGCGCGGAACATCGGCTTCGTTCCGGTCTGCAACGATGACGGCTCCGTCATCGGGACCCTCACCGATCGAGACCTGGCGATCCGCGTGCTCGCGGAGCACCGCAGCGCCTCGTCGACGCGGGCAGAGGACGTGATGACCCGGGAGGTCGTCTGCTGCCGGCCGGACGAGGATCTGAGCGTGGCCGAGCGCCTCATGAGCGAGCACAAGAAGTCGCGGATCGTCTGTGTCGACAACCAGAAGCACCCCCTCGGCGTCATCAGCCTGTCGGACATGGCCGACAGGGACGGCGGGGCGAGGTCGTCCCAGCTCCTGAGCTCGATCTCGCAGCGAGAGGCTCGGCCGTAGCGGGTGCGCTGCCGCCCGAGGACGGCGCGGTGAGCTGCTGGGGAAGGAACTGGTACGGCGAGGCCACGTAAGCATGATCGTCGACATAGATCCTCGTCGGTGTTCACCTGCAGTTTCGACAGGTCCGCGCGGACCGCACCGCCGCCATGAGCCGCGAGCCACGGGCAGCACCGCGCGGGTCACCGCCGCCGCGACGAAGGGCCATTGCAGAGATCGTTCCAGGCGTTCGGCGATGGGCTCGCGCCGCAGAGGAGCCGTCGGCGCTCCTCCCGCGTCGCTCCTGCCCGGCGCGCGGACGTGGCCGACTCAGCCGCCCAGAGGCGAGAAAGCAAGGGAACCATTGTCCAGCAGGTGGAGGAGACGCTCCCGCCGCGCCTCGGCGGCCGGTTCACGCGCATGTCACGCCACGGCCGTGACATGTCACGATCGACGTCACGCTGCGCCACGATCGATGTCACGCCGCGGCCGTGACAGCCGGCGCGAGCGGCTGGAGCAGCTCCGAGCGAGCGGCGAGCCGCGCGCGGCGCTCGCTCGACCCGCTGCTCACGTCAGGCTCGACCCCGAGCGCGCCTGCGCCGGCTCGATGGACCGGATCTACGCCGAGTCCCGCGTGCGCTCGCGCGACCTCTATCGACGAGGGGCGCGCTGGCCTGACTCGCCCTTTGAGGCCAGGCCGCGGGCGTCCGCGGTGTGATCGGGGCCGACGCGGGCGGGCGAGTCATCGCCCGCGGGCCCGAAGGTCATGGCGCGGACCCGGAGCGGCATGGACCAGACGTACGAGAAGCCCAGGGCCGCGGGGTGGTCGTACCGGTCCCGAGGGTCATGGCTAGACAACGAATAGCTGAACAGCGCCGACGGCGATCGACGGTCCACCACCGACACGTTTCCCTTGTACAGGCGCAGCGTGACGACGCCGTCGACCTGCCGCTGGGTGTCCGCCATGAACGCGTCGAGGCTCCGCCTGAGCGGGGAGAACCACAGGCCGTTGTAGACGAGCTCGGCATACTTGACCTCGAGCTGGCGCTTGCAATGGAGCGTGTCGCGGTCGAGGACGAGCGACTCGAGCTCGCAGTGGGCGCGATGGAGCAGCGTCCCGGCGGGACACTCGTAGATCGCGCGCGTCTTGATCCCGAGCAGGCTGTTCTCGACGATATCGACGCGACCGATCCCGTGCCGGCCTCCCAGCTCGCCGAGGCGCTCGACCAGCGGCACGGGCTCGACCCGCTCCCCGTCCACGGACACCGGAAGGCCGCGCTCGAAGCCGATGGTGACCTCCTCGGCGCGATCCGGGGCGAGCTCGGGATCCGTGGTGATCTGGAACGCGTCGGGAGGCGGGCGAGCGCCGGGATCCTCGAGGATCCCGCACTCCGTGCTCGTACCCCACAGGCTGCCATCCATGCTGTACGGCCTGTCGCGTGTGACCGGGATCTCGATCCCGCGCGCGTTGGCATAGGCGATCTCGTCGTCGCGTGACTTCAACTCCCACTCTGCAAGGGGGGCGATGACCTTGAGCCCGGGGGCGAACGCGATGACGGTCGTGTAGAAGCGCACCTGGTCGTTGCCCTTCCCGGACGCGCCGTGCGCGACGGCCTGCGCGCCCTCCTCGAGCGCGATCTCGGCGAGCCGACGCGCGATCAGGGGGCGCCCCAGCGGGGCCGCCATCAGGTAGCGCCCCTCGTAGGCGGCGTTGGCCCGAAGCGCGGGAAATACGTGGTCGCGAATGTACGTATCGCGAAGATCCTCGATCCGCACCGCCGCCGCCCCGCTCGCCAGCGCCCGCCGGCGCACCTCCGCCATGTCACCCGGCTGCCCGATGTCCGCACAGTACGCGACGACCTCGGCGTCGTAACGCTCAGTCAGCCATCGCAGCGCGACGGACGTGTCGAGACCCCCCGAATACGCCAGAATGATCTTCATCGCTCTCCCGCGTCGTAGTTGATGTTGTCCGCGTCACCGAGGTATTCGCCGAGTCGCCGGAACCAGCGATGAGCCGGCGTCGGCTCGCCGTCGGCGGGCTGCACCTCCTCGAGCACCAGGCCCTGGTTGATCTGCCCGGGCTGCTGCGCGCACACGACCACCACGCCCGCGGGCTCGCGGGAGTGCAGGCGCCCCGGCGTCCCGCAGTACGCCCGGCTCGGGTACGACACGCGCTTGAGGTACAGCCGTCGGCCGGCGTGGGTGGTCCACGCATTCGGATACGGATCGGATTGAGCGCGGATGAGGTCGAAGATCTGCTTCGGTGTCCGGCTCCAGTCGACGCGGCTCTCCCGCGCCGTTCGCTTGTGGAAGAAGCTGCTGAGGATCGGATCCTGCGGAACCGGCGAGAAATCGGGATCGGCCCTCCGCGCCACGGACTCGAGGGTCACCTCCGGCAGCAGGTCGAAGACGCGCTGCGCGACCATCGTCGCCGTGTCGAGCGGGGCCACGGGGATCCGCCGCTGTACCACGATGTCCCCGAGGTCGAAGAGGTCGGTCATGACATGCGCGGTCAATCCGACCTCGCTCTCGCCGTTGGCGATCGCCCAGTTGATCGGGGCGAACCCCGCGTACCGCGGCAGCAGCCCGTCGTGGATATTGATCCCGCCCAGCCGCGCGAGCCTCAGGACGCGCTCCGGCACCAGTGTGCGCCAGTCCGAGCAGAGGATCAAGTCCGCCCGCGCCTCCCGGATCGCGCGCTCGATCGCGGGCTCATCCGCGCGACGCCCCTCGATCACGGGGATTCGATGCGCCTTGGCCAGCGCCGTGACCGAATCGGCCCAGATCTTCTCGTAGGGATGGTCGCTCGCCGGGTGGGTGACGACGAGCGGGAGGGTGTGCCCAGAGGTCGCCAGCGCTCGGAGCGCGACCACTCCCCAGGTCTGATATCCCATAAGGACGATCCGCATGAGAGTCCTCTCCTCAGTTCCGCCGCTCGAGGGCCACCTGCTCCGCGATCAGCCGGCGCGGGTCGTCGCGGGGTCGCGTGAGCCGTAGGGCGCCCTGGTCCAGCACCACCTCCGCCGCGCTCGCGCGCAGCCCGAAATGGGTCAAGGCGTGGGTGAAGCCATAGGTGCCGGTCCGATGGATTGCGACGATGTCCCCGGGGGCCAGCGGCGGGAGCAGGACATCGTCGGCGAACACGTCGTACGGGAGCGGCAGGGCCCCGGCGAGGACCGTCGGGCGCGCGGGGCCGGGATGCGGAGCGAGCGCCTCGACGAGGCGGTTCGCACGCGTCAACCGAGGGCGATACAGGTGGTGTATGCCGCCGTCGACGATCGCCACCGGGCGACCTCCGCTCGCCTTGACGTCCGTCACCGTCATGACATACGCGCCGCACTCCGCCACCAGGTAACGGCCCGGCTCGATGATGTAACGCCCGTCCGCTCTGGCCGGGAGGATCGCCGTGACCCCGCGGCCGAATGCGTCGAGGTCGAGCGGAGATTCGGAGCGGTCATAGGGTACGTTCAGTCCACCGCCGAAATCCAGCGACGAGTGCAATACCCCCGCGTCGGCGAGGGCCGACGACAGCCGGATGAGCCGCTCCTGGTGCGCCAGCAGCGACGACACATCGCGCGCCCCGCTCACGGCGCACGCGTGGAGGCCGACGAATCGCAGCCCCCTCAGCCCTGCGATCTCCTGCGCGGCGGGGATGAAGGCGGCCTCCTCGACGCCGAACTTGGCGCCGCGAATGAGCTCGATCCCCGCCGTGGCGGCCTCGGCCGGCTCGATGCGGAGCAGGACTGGCTGCACGCGCGCCTCTGCCGCCGCGATCGCTGCCAGGCGCCGCGCCTCACCGACCGACTCCAGCGCCACGAGCCCCACCTCCGCACGCACCGCGGCCTTCAGGTCCTCAACGGTCTTGCCGGGCCCCGTGAGGATGATCTTGTCGGCCGGGAAGCCCGCGACGACCGCCAGCTCCAGCTCGGCCGCCGAGCACACCTCCGCCCCGCTTCCGAGCCCGGCGAGCGCCCGAACGACGCTCAGATTGGCGTTTGCCTTGAAGGCGTAATGGATGGCTACTTCGGGCGGAAGGACGTGCCGCAGCCCCAGATACCGCTGCTTGACGGTCTCCAGGTCGTACACGTACAGCGGCGTCCCCCAGCGCGCTGCGGCCTCGACGAGCACGGCGGCCGATAGCGTCGATGATGAGCATTCTCCGGCAGACGGCGCGGTCGAGTTCACGCTCATAAAGGGATCCAGGGGAGGCATGGTCGATTGAATCGACGATCTTCGCAAGAATGAATTCGATTGAATCGACCGGGCAAGATTGCTCTCCCGCTGGATGGCCGCGGAGGGAATGCGGCCCCTTCGCCGGCTCGGTCTTCATGCGGCTGTTCGTGCAGCGCCGTTCCGTCGACCTCGATCCGATCGCTCACCTGGCCGCCTTCGTCGCCGCGGGCCTCCGGAGGGTCGCCGGCCCTGCCCACACGCCCCGTACCAGGAGGTCATCGCCGCCCATCG
The DNA here is from genome assembly GCF_051369805.1 of Sorangium sp. So ce1036. Classification (NCBI taxonomy): domain Bacteria; kingdom Pseudomonadati; phylum Myxococcota; order Polyangiales; family Polyangiaceae; genus Sorangium; species Sorangium sp. So ce1036. The sequence goes on along the minus strand of NZ_JBBMOX010000001.1, from coordinate 5,707,480 downwards.
CGGGGACTAAGAACGCCGAACAAGGCCGGGACCTCGTCGACCGCGTGTACGCCATGGTAGGAAAGTGCGGCGCGATTTTTCGACTCGTCGCGGGTCGACGCCCTCGAGGGCGGTGCTGGCAACGGAGCGCGCGTCTCCTGCCAGTGGGCGCGAGCCGAGCGTGACCCGCCTAGCGGCTGGGGAGAGACACCTGGGCCCGGTTGCGATATGAACGGATCATGGAGATCCAAGACCTGTCCGACTTCCTGCGCGCCGATCCTCGCTTCACCACCCGTCGCAAGTGGCTGATCCTGAGCGAGCTCGTCTACACCCCCACGGGGGAGAAGGTGGAGGAAGGCTTCCGTTATTTCACCTGCCCCGCCGAAGCCCTCACCGCCGCCCTGGCGAGGCGGGACTTCGCCGCCATCGCGAAGCTCCCCTTCGCCCTGGACGACGAGGGCGAGCCGGACACGTCCGCCGTGCGTCTGGATCTCGCCTACACCGCGTCAGGTGCCCTCGCCGCGTTCCAGCCCGTGGAGTTTCGCGAATACGTGCCCACGCCGCTGGCGGCGTCCGTGGTCCTCGAGGGGGCCGAGGCGCAGGCGCTCCGCGATTCGCTGCGGGAGATCGACCAGTCCACCTAGTACTACACAGCCGCACGTCGCGGGAGCTCCGCGGATTTCGATGAGCGGGGCGGACGGCCGCGACGCTGGGCTCGCCCGCGCCTTGGTGGAGCCCAGCTCGTTCGGTGCTCACCGGCATGCGGCTGCATCGGTAGAGCGCGATCCGGGCAACCCCATGGTGGCTGACAAGATGTTCGCGCGCAGGATGGAGGAAGTGGGCTACATGCGCACATCGATAGAATCGCCTCCCAGGCGACGAGCACGACAGACAGGGCTGGTGGGGCGAGGTCGTTCCCGCTCTTGAGCTCGCTCTCGCGGCGAGATGCTCGCCCGCGACGTGCGCCGTGCGGCGCGCCCCGCCGCGAGATCCAGCATCCTCCGTATTCCCGCCGGGCGCGGGCTTCGCTAGTCGCTATGGCCCATGGTGGATCGCATCGCGGATCCATGGGGCGCTCGCACGCCCCACGGACGGGATACGCGCTGGCCGACACGCGTGGATCAGGTCCTCGACCCCGGCGTCGCCGAGGCGGACGTGGAGCGCTGGGTGCATTCCGCCTGCGTGCTCTGCACGAACGGCTGCGCGCTGGACATCGCGGTCCGGGGCGGGCGCATGGTGGGTGTCCGCGGCCGGGGCGCGGACCACCCGAACCACGGTCGCCTCGGGCCCAAGGGCCTGTTCGGGTGGCAGGCGAACCGCGCGCGCGACCGGCTCACGCGGCCGCTCATCCGCCATGGCGGGCAGCTCGTCGAGACGGACTGGGACACCGCCATGGGCGCGATCGTCGCGCGCTCGAGGGAGCTCCGGGCAATGCACGGCGCCGGGGCCTTTGGCTTCTACAACTCCGGCCAGCTCCTGCTCGAGGAGTACTACACGCTGGCGGTGTTCACCCACGGGGGGCTGGGGACGCCTCACGTCGACGGCAACACCCGCCTCTGCACCGCGACGGCGGCCCAGTCGATGCGCGAGAGCTTCGCCTGCGACGGGCAGCCCGGCTCGATGTCCGACGTCGACCACTGCGACGCGCTGTTCCTCGTCGGCTACAACGTCGCCGAGACGCAGACCGTCTTCTGGATGCGCATGCTCGATCGCCTGGAGGGGCCGGACCCGCCGCGGCTCGTGGTCGTCGACCCGCGCCCGACGGTGCCCGCGCGGCGGGCCGACGTCCACCTGCCGATCCGGGGCGGCACCAACGTCGCGCTGCTCAACGCGCTCCTCCACGAGATCCTGCGGAACGGCTGGGTCGACCGGGCGTTCATCGACGCGCACACGATCGGCTTCGATGCGCTCGCCGAGATCGTGGCCCGCTATCCACCCGAGCGGGCGGCGCTGATCTGCGGCGTGCCGGCCGATCGGATCCGCGAGGCGGCGCGCCTCCTCGGCGCCGCGGAGCGCCTCTTCTCCGTGTGTCTCCAGGGCGTCTATCAGTCGAACCAGGCGACCGCGGCCGCCGTCCAGGTGAACAACATCCACCTCGTCCGGGGCATGATCGGGCGGCCCGGCGCGGGCATCCTCCAGTCGAACGGACAGCCGACCGCGCAGAACACCCGGGAGACCGGCTGCGACGGCGAGATGCCCGGCTTCCGCAACCACAGGAACCCGCGGCACATGGAGGAGCTCGCGCGGATCTGGAACGTGGATCCCCTCGTGATCCCGAGCTGGGGGGCGCCCACGCACGCGATGAAGATCGTCCGCTACGCCGAGGAGGGCTCGATCAAGCTGCTCTGGATCGTCTGCACCAACCCCGCGGTCTCGTTCCCCGAGCTGCGCCGCGTCCGCTCCGTCCTCGATCGGGAGGACCTCTTCGTCGTGGTCCAGGACGCGTTCTTCACCGAGACGGCGCGCCACGCCGACGTCGTGCTGCCCGCGGCGATCTGGGGAGAGAAGACAGGCACCTTCACCAACACGGACCGGACGGTGCACCTCTCCGAGAAGGCCGTCGAGCCGCCGGGAGAGGCGCGGTCGGATCTCGACATCTTCCTCGATTACGCGCGGCGGATGGACTTCCGCGACAGGGATGGCGCGCCGCTCATCAAGTGGCGCACCCCCGAGGAGGCGTTCGAGGCGTGGAAGGTTTGCTCGAAGGGGCGCCCCTGCGATTACACCGGGATCACCTACGACAGGCTCCGGCGCGGCGGGATCCAGTGGCCGTGCACGGAGGAGCGCCCGGAGGGGACGCCGCGGCTCTATGCCGATCACCGCTTCTTCAGCGATCCGGAGTACGCGCAGGACTTCGGCCACGACCTCGACACCGGCGGCGAGCACTCCGAGGTGGAGTACCGGGCGCGGAACCCGGCCGGCCGCGCCTTCCTCCGCGCGTCCGAGTACGTGCCCCCGATCGAGGAGCCGGACGAGGCGTATCCCTTCCTGCTCACCACCGGGCGGACGGTCTACCACTTCCACACGCGGACGAAGACGGCGCGCGCGCCGGAGCTCCAGCAAGCGGCGCCCGACGCCTGGGTCGAGATCGCCGCGGCCGACGCGGGCCGGCTCGCCATCGAGGAGGGCGACTGGGTCCGGGTCGAATCGCCGCGCGGGCACGTCGTGGTGCGCGCGCGGATCACCGAGATCCGCGAGGGCGCCGTCTTCATCCCGTTCCATTATGGCTATTGGGACGAGGACCCCGCGAAGGGCCGGGGGCCGCGCGCCGCGAACGAGCTGACGATCACCGCCTGGGATCCGGTGAGCAAGCAGCCTTATTTCAAGACGGCCAAGGTCAGGCTCGCCCGGGTGGCCGCGGGCGGCGGGCAGCCCGCGCCCGCCCCGACGACGGCGGCCGCGGCGCCCGCGCGGGGCGGCGCGGCGCAAGGGGCGGCCGGCGGGTCGGCTGCCGAGGCCGGCGAGCCCGCGCCGGACGCGGGGCGGTAGGGGTAGGGGGGATCGACGTGCGCCTGGGGACAGCGCTGAGGAGAATGCAGGACGCCGAGGCCGATCTCGGCGAGGCGTTCCGCGCCACGGCCGACCGCCACGCGGACCGGCTGGACGTCGCCCACCTTTGCCGGCGCTTCGCCGCGCAGTGCGAGCGCCGCGCCGAGGCGCTGCGGCCGTTCGGCGACCGGCACGGCACGCGCCCGGGCGGCGCGCTGGAGCGCCGGATCCGCCGGGAGGTGCGCGACGGCGCGCGCCGCCTCCTCGCCAGGGTGCGCTCGCGGGCGGGCGCGCCCGGCGTCGATCTGCTCGCGGACCTCAGGTGGCTCTACCCGATGGCGCACGACTGCGAGATCGGCTGGGTACTCCTCGGCGAGGCGGCGCACGCGGCCCGCGACGGCGAGCTCAAGGCGTTCGCGGAGTCGGCGGGGCCGGAGAAGCTGGTCCAGATCCGGTGGATCAGGACGTCGCTGCGCGAAGCCGCGGTGCAGGTCCTCGTCTTCTGAGCCCTCGCTCCGCTGACCAGACGCCCTCCCTCGCTCAACGCCGCATCGTGGAGGCCAGGCGGCCCGAGGCCGACGTGCCGCTCAGGACCAGGCTCGACCCGAGCGCGAGCAGGCCGACGAGCGTGAGCACCGTGGGATCGATGCCGACGAGCGCGAGGATGCCGAGCACGACGGCGCCGGCGCCGACGAGCGTCTGGAGGCCGGAGGCGGCGAGCGACGCCTGACGGGCGACATCGCCGAGGCGCTCGTGCGCGCCGGGCGCCTCGAGCGAGCCGATGTCGGCGGTCAGGCCGCTGCCGAGCAGGAGCGCGCCGCCGAAGACGATCACCGCGACCGGGAGGAGCACCGCCGGGGCGATGCCGACGAGCGCGAGGATGCCGAGCACCACGCCCGCCGCCCCGCCGACGAGCTCCGCGCCGGTGCCGCCGCTGAGCTCGGCGCGCGTGTCCCATCCGACGGCCGCGGCCGAGAGCGCGCGAAAGCGCGCGGCCACGGCGCCGCCGTGCGCGATCAGCGCGACGCCGAAGACGATCGTGGCGATCGGGACGAGGTAGCCCTGCAAGGTGCCCGTCAGCGCGAGGATCGAGAGGACGACCGTCGCCGCGCCGCACGCCACCTCGGCGAGCGAGCCGCCGAGCAAGACCCTGGGGGTTCTCTCCCGCTCTGATCTCGGACGGACGCTCGAGGCCGTCGGGACCCCGGCCTCCTCTCGCCGTGCGAACCGTTCACGATCCTCGGGCCCTGTCGTTGCCATGTTTCCCCCTTTCATGTCGAGACCGCGTCCGGGCTCGACGCACGCCCACCGCTGCACGCGGTGCGCCACGAGCGTCGTAGGCGGAGTCGCCCGTGGAGGCCTGTCGCCGAGCCACGCGGCCTCTGCCCGCCGCGCATCGAGCAGACGTCCGGTCCGCTACCGGGTCGCTCGGCAGAGATCGCTCGAGCGGCACGCGACGATCCTGCCGAGGGTGTCGAACGGATTACCGCAGTCGTCGTTGCGGATCTCCTGCAGACACTCGTTCAGCTCCTTGGGATCGATGCCGCCCGGGCACTCGGCGAAGTTGAGCTCATCGCGCCACTCGGCCCGGACCCTGCTGTCGCACGCTTCCTTGCTCGCGTACGCGCGGTCGGCGCCGATGTTGTTGCACCGGGCCTCGCGGTCGCACCGCGCCTGGACGATGCTGTCGACCGCGCTGATGGTCGCCACCCTCGGCTCCATCTCGGCCTCGGTGTCGCGCGCCGAGGGGTGCGTCGTCCCGAGCGCCCGCTCTTCTCGATCGCACGCGAAGGCGAGCAGGGGAGCCCCCGCCGCGAGGATAAGCGCCGTCATCGATCTTGTCTTGCTCGTTCGCATCGCTCTCTTCCTCTCTCCCGGAGGCCCGATCGCGCGGATCGGGCGCTGCCGAGCGCGCCGCACGCCGGCGTTCCCGTCGACGTCGCTTCGACGTCCTTGCGAGCGGTGTGCCTTTGCCCTCATCGAGGCGGGGTGTCCTGCGTGACAGGCGACGCGGCTCGATCGACCGGGGAGAAACGGCGGGCACAGCCGCTCGCGCGCGGCGGCGCCGGGCCCGGCCGGGCGCCGTCACCGTGGTGCGCAGTCGCGGGCGGGCTCCGAGCTCACGCGCGCCCGCCGCAGGTGGGCCGGCACGGGCGCGCCCTCGACGGCTTGACGAGCGGCGCGGCCCACCGAATGTACCGCGCGGGCAAGCCCCGGCGCCCGCGGGACCGAGGTGGGAGAGAGAGAGGACCGGCTTTGGACGCCGAGGAGCAAGGGCTGGAGAGGGCGCGCGCGTCATCCAGGGCCATCGTCGCGATCGCGACCGTCCTGGTGGTCGGATTGCTCTTCTGGGTGCTCGGGGCCGTGTTCGACGTCGTCGCCCTGCTCTTCGCAGGGGTCCTCCTGGCCGTCTTTCTCTGTGGCATCGCGGGCTGGCTGAGCCGCCGCACCCGTCTCCGGAGGGGCTGGGCGCTGGGCGCCACCGTGGTCGCGCTCGCGGCCGTCGTCGCGGTGAGCGTCTGGCTCATCGCGCCCTCGCTCGCGGCGCAGGTGGACGAGCTCGCCCAGCGCTTGCCCCAGGCGGCGCGCCGCATCACCGAGCACGTCGAGCGGTACGCCTGGGGCCGCAAGCTCGTCGCGCGTCTCGCCGAGGTTCAGGGCCTCCCGCACGCGCGGGAGGCGCTCCTCGGCGCCACGCGCCTGCTCTCGACCACGCTCGGCGCCGTCACGGGCGCGCTCATCGTCCTCTTCGTGGGCCTGTTCCTCGCGGCCGAGCCGGCGGCCTACCGCAAGGGCCTGCTCCGGCTCACCCCCGTCGCGAGGCGGGCCCGGGCGGCGGCGGTGCTCGACGACCTGGGCCACATCCTCCGCCGATGGCTGCTCGGGCGGTTGCTCTCCATGGCCGTCGTGGGCGTCATGACCTGGATCGGCCTCGCGCTCCTGGGCATCCGCCTGGCGCTGTCGCTCGCCGTGCTGGCGGCCACGCTGGCGTTCGTGCCGTACATCGGGCCGGTGCTCGCGCTCTTGCCCGCCGCCCTGCTCGGCCTGCTGCAGGGCCCGGCCATGGCGGGCTACGTGGTCGCGCTCTACCTCGGCGTCCAGCTCGTCGAGAGCTACCTGATCACGCCGCTCATCCAGCGGAGCACCGTGGCGCTGCCGCCGGGGCTGATCCTCGCGACGCAGGTGCTCATGGGCGCGCTGACCGGCGGCCTCGGCGTGGTCCTCGCCACGCCGATGCTGGCCGCGCTCGTCGTGCTCACCAAACGGGTCTACGTGGAGGGCGTGCTGGGCGACACCTCCGCGCGCCAAGGGGAGGACGCGCCGTTACCCGGGATCCCTGAGCGGCCGTCGAAGGGCGCCATGAACGAGGGCCGCAGCGCGTCATGAACGAGAACGCCGCGCCGCCCGGCGGGAACGTCTCTGCGTGGCCCCAGGCCGTCGAGAAGGTGCATCGCCTTGATCGCGTCGCTGCCCAGCCTCGCGCTCGCGCTCGCGGTCTTCGCGGCCTTCTACGCCGCCGGCAAGCTGCTCAGGACCACGATCCGGCGCTTCACCATGCAGCAGCGGCGGAGCCGCAACCTCGGGCTGGTGCTCGGGCGGCTCAGCCAGGGGGCGATGTTCATCCTGGGCGTCCTTGTCGGCGGCGTCATCGTCTTCCCCAATTTCACCCCGGCCGCGCTCCTCCAGTTCCTCGGCATCGGGTCGGTCGCGATCGGCTTTGCGTTCCGCGACGTGCTGCAGAACTACCTCGCGGGCATCCTCCTCCTCCTGACCGAGCCGTTCCGCATCGGCGACCAGGTGCGCTTCGGCGCCTACGAGGGCACGGTCGAGGAGATCCAGACCCGCGCGATCTTCCCCGACGATGCAGGTGCTCTTCCACGACCAGACCGAGGAGACCGACGGTGGTGATCGCGCCCGCCAGCGCGAGGGGTGGCCCGCCGGCAAGGGACCGGTGCCGCGACCCCGCGGCGCCGCCCGCGGGGACGGGGCGCGCGATGCGCCCCCACCGGGCCCGCGCGCGGGCCGACACGGGCGGGGCGTGACGACGCGCGAGATCGCCCGGCGCGCCGGATCAGCTTGCACGGCGCCGCGCAATATGGTTTGGGTTCAAAGTAAACGTGCGTCAGTGCCGCGTCGCGGCAAGCCCGGGGTGAGCGCTGCGCACAGGGTCCACGGCAGCTCGCGGCCGCCGCCCCACGGCGCGTGGCACTTCTCCTGGCTCAGCGCGCGGAGCGCTCACGAAGGAGGCCTGGTCCGCGTCCGGCGAGCGTCCGGCGAGCCATAACACACCTGGGGGAGTCCCATGCCACGACTGCTCATCGTCTCCAACCGCCTACCGGTCAGCGTGCGCGTCGAGCGCGGCGCCCTCGCGCTGACGCGCTCCTCGGGCGGGCTCGCCGCCGCGATGCGAGGCCCCCACGAGCGCTTCGACGCGCTCTGGGTCGGCTGGCCTGGCAATGTAGCGAACTTCACCCCGGAGCAGCGAGAGGAGGTCGAGTCCGCGCTCGCCCGGATGCGCGCGGTGCCCGTGCACGTCGGCGCCGCCGAGCAGCACCGATTCTACGACGGCTTCTCGAACGGCGTCCTCTGGCCCCTGTTCCACTACCTGCTCGACAAGGTGAACGTGGACGCGCAGCTCGACTGGGAGGCCTACCGGAGCGTCAACGAGCGCTTCGCCGAGGTCGTCGCCGCGCGGTACACGCCCGGCGACGCGATCTGGGTGCACGATTACCAGCTCATGCTCCTCCCGGCGCTGCTCCGGGCGCGCTTCCCGGCGGCGCGGATCGGCTTCTTCCTCCACGTCCCGTTCCCGTCGTCCGAGGTCTTCCGCATCCTGCCGTGGCGGGAGCACATCCTCCGCGGCCTGCTCGGCGCCGATGTCGTCGGCTTCCACACGGCCGCTTACCGCCGGAACTTCGCGTCCTCGGTCGCGCGCGTGCTCGAGCTCGATCTCGATCCGGAGGAGGAGACGATCGAGCACGAGGGGCGCAGGATCGCGCTCGGCGTCCACCCCATCAGCATCGACACCGCCGAGATCGCGCGGCTCGCGAGCCTCCCCAGCGTCCAGGAGGAGGCCGCGCGGATCCGCGCGGACGCGCGCGGCCGCAAGATCGTGCTCGGGATCGACCGCCTCGACTACACGAAGGGCATCCCGCGCCGCCTGCTCGCGATCGAGCGGCTGCTCGAGCGCGAACCCGAGATGCGCGAGAAGGTCCGCTTCATCCAGCTCGCGGTGCCCTCGCGGGAGAAGGCGAGCGCGTACGCCGAGTGCCAGCGGCTCGTGCACGAGATGGTCGGCCGCACCAACGGCCGGTACGGCACCCCGCACGTGATGCCGATCCACTACATTCACCGCTCGCTCCCGATGGAGCAGGTGGTCGCCCTGTACGCGGCCGCCGACGCCATGCTGGTGACCCCGCTGCGCGACGGGATGAACCTCGTCGCGAAGGAGTACGTCGCCGCGCGGACCGGCGACGACGGCGTGCTCATCCTGAGCGAGTTCGCGGGCGCCGCCGCCGAGCTGTCGGAGGCGATCTCGGTCAACCCGTACGACATCGACGCGGTCGCGTCGGCGGTCAAGCACGCCGTCACCATGCCCGCGAGCGAGCAGAAGGTCCGGATGGCGGCGCTGCGCCGCCGCGTGGCCGCGCACGACGTCCACGTCTGGGCGCAGTCGTTCCTGGACGACCTCGACCGCGCCGCGGCGCGGAAGCCCGCGGAGGCCTCGGAGCCGCGGCGCCCGGACGTGCCCGCGAGCGTCCTCGAGCGCGTCCAGCACGCGCCGCGCCGCGTGTGGATCCTCGACTACGACGGCACGCTGGTGCCGTTCGCGTCGATGCCCGAGCTCGCGGCGCCGGACGACGAGCTCCTCTCGCTGCTCGGCGTGCTGTCCGAGCGCGACCGCGTCCACGTGGTGAGCGGCCGCCTGCGCGCCGATCTGGAGCGCTGGTTCGGCGCGCTGCCGCTCGATCTCCACGCGGAGCACGGCTTCTGGTCGCGGAGCCGGGGGAGCCGCGAGTGGATCCCGCTCGAGCCGGGGGCGGCCGCGTGGAAGGGCGAGATCCGGGCCGTCCTCGAGGACATCACGCGGCGCACGCCCGGCAGCTTCGTCGAGGAGAAGGCGGTGAGCCTCGCGTGGCACTACCGCCGGGCCGACGCGGAGCTCGCGGGCGAGCACGCGCGCGAGCTCCGGGCGCGGGTCGCGGAGCGCCTTCCGATGGACGCCCTGGAGATCCTCGGCGGCGCGAAGGTCCTGGAGATCCGGCCCCGGGGCGTCCACAAGGGGCGGGTCGTGCCGGGCATCCTCGCCGACGCGCCGGCCAGCGCGGCGGTCATCGCGATCGGCGACGATCGCACCGACGAGGACATCTTCGCGGCGCTCCCGCCGTCGGCGCACACGATCCACGTGGGGACCCAGACCAGCCGCGCGGCCTACCGGCTGCCCGACCCGCGCGCCGTGCGGCGCCTCCTGCGCTCGATCCACGCCTGACCGGCGGATCCGGCGCCGCCGCCGGGGCGCGGGCGGGGGCGGCGGCGGGCGCCCCCCTCGGGCCGTGACGAGCGTCGGCCGGCGGGCGCCCCCCTCGGGCCGTGACGAGCGATCCGCCGGCGGGCCACGTGGTAAGACCCCGGCCATGAACGACGAGCAGATCGACCGGCCGCTCGCCGCCGAGGTGGGGCGGCGGCACCTCCCGGCGATCCTTCAGGATCGCGTCGCGGCCGCGTTCGGCATCGAGCCCGAGCACCGCGAGGCGATCGTGCGGGGGATGCTGGAGCGGAGCGCCCGCGGGGCGGCGGGCTACTGGCTCCAGCTCCTCCTCGCCATGGGCATCGCCTCGCTCGGGCTCGTGCTCGGCAGCGGGGCGGTGGTCATCGGCGCGATGCTGATCTCGCCGCTCATGGGGCCCATCGTCGAGCTCGGGATGGGCCTCGCGATCGGCTCGCCCTTCCTGGCGCTGCGCTCCTTCACGCGCGTCGCCTTCAGCATCGTCGCCGTGGTCATGGGCGCCGCGCTCCTGACCCTGACGCTGCCGTTCCACGAGGTGACCGCCGAGATCGCGGCGCGCACCTCGCCGACGGCGCTCGACCTGCTCATCGCGATCTTCTGCGCGATCGCCGCGGCCTACACCACCGTCCGGCCCGGCTCGGACACGACCTCGACGGCCGCCGGGACCGCCATCGGCATCGCGCTGGTGCCGCCGCTCTGCGTGGTGGGCTACGGGATCGGGACGCGGGTGGGGAGCATCGCGGGCGGCGCCGCGCTGCTCTTCACGGCGAACCTCTGCGCGATCCTGCTGTTCGCCATCCTGTGCTTCCTGCTGCTCGGCTACGGCACCGTCAGCACCGCGGAGCTGGAGCACGCGGAGCTCGCCAAGCAGAAGCCGGGGCTCATCCGCCGCGTTGCGCGCGCCCTCGAGTTCGTCTTCGGGCTCCGCCACGGCTGGCTGGTCCGCGTGCTGATGCCGCTCGCGCTGCTCGGCGCCGTGTACTTTCCGCTCCGGGAGGCGCTCACGCGGGTCACCTGGGAGGTGCGGGTCCGCACGGCGATCCAGGGGATGCTGGACGCGCTCCCGCAGAGCACGGTGCGCTCGAGTCTGACCGTCGATCACGGCAACGTCGCCGTTCGCCTGGTGACGCTCGGGCGCGCCGACGAGGCGGACCGGATCGAGCACGATCTGCGCGACAAGATCGCCGCGGTCGCGGGCATCGCGCCGCAGGTCGACGTGATCGCCGTCCCCGACGCGAGCGCGCTCCAGGCGGTGGCGGCGTCGGTGAAGCCGACCGCGGCGCCGATCGACATGGTGCGCCGGGAGCCGGAGATCTCGCTCGTGGGGCAGGAGATCGCCGCGTCGCTCGCGGCCGCGTGGCCGGAGCCGGCGGGGCCGCTCATCGCGTGGCGGCTCCGGTTCCCGGACAACGAGCCGGTCGTCCTGGAGGCCGTGCACCTCGGCCCCGAGCTCGGCGCGGCGGCGGTCGACCTGCTCGGGCGTCAGCTGTCGCGGGATCTCAGCGCCGAGATCGCGGTACGCGATCGCGCCATCTCCCCCGAGCCGATCGTCGCCGAGGCGGCCTCGGGGCGCGCCTGGCTGGAGAGGGCGCGGCCCGCGCTCGCCTGGGTGGAGGACGTGGAGGCGCTCCACGCCTGCATCGAGGTGCCCTCGACCGCGGAGCGCTCGGCCCGGGAGCGCTCGACCGCGGAGCGCTCGGCCCTGACGCCCTCGACCGCGGAGCGCTCGACCCCGGAAGAGGAGCCGGACGAGGAGATCGTTGCGGTCGTGGCGGCGCTCCGGTCCCTGCCGGCCTTCCACACGGAGCGGGCGCAGGTCCGCGAGGGCGCGGCGTGGCGGCTCCTGCTCTCGACCTCGCCTTGCGCGCCGGCGCCCGCGCCCGCGCCCGCGCAGGCCGGCGACCGAGCGCTCGCGGACGTGGGCGCTGCGCCGGGCGCGGGCACAGGCCTGAAAGCGGGCGCCGCGCCGGGCGCGGGCGCCGCGCCGGGCGCGGGCCTGAACGCGGGCGCTGCGCCGGGCGCGGGCCTGAACGCGGGCGCTGCGCCGGGCGCGGGCGCTCCCTGAGGACAGGAGGCGCGGACGACCACGCGGCCGCGGCTACTGCTCCGTCGACATCTCGGCCTCCTCCAGCGTCGTCGCCGCGCCGGCGACCGGCGCCTCGGAGCGGAGCTGCCGTCTGCCGGAAGCGCCACGAATTCGGGTGCCGTGTGGATCGTGAGCTGGCCGCGGCCCACCCTGCGCCGTGGGAGGTGATGCCTGATGCTGGATGCCATCGATCGCGCCGCCGTGACCGCCTTTCTCGTCGCGCGGCACGGCGCTCCGGCCAGCGACTCGGCCGTCGATCTACGGCCGCTCGCGGGCGGGCTCTCCTCGTCGGTCGCGCTGGTCACGGCGCGGGTCGGCGACGGCGTCGCGCGGCGGCGCCGCTCGTTCGTGGTCAAGCTCGTGCACGGCGTCACCGCGCGCGAGGCGGCCGTGTACCGGCGGCTCTCGACGTCCGTGGCGCGCCGCTTCTCGCCCGAGCTGCTCGGCGCCCAGCGGCTCGGGTGCCGGCGCTGGCTGCTCTACCTCGAGCGGATCGTGCCGGCGCACCGCTGGCCCTGGACCGACAGCGCGCACACCGCCCGGGTGCTCGAACGGCTGGCGCGGTTCCACGAGGAGGCGTCGCCGGGCGCCCGCCTGCCGGCGTGGGATTACGAGGCGGAGCTCCTGACCTCGGCCGGGCGCACGCTGGAGACGGCCGAGCGCTTGCCCTGCGGCGAGGTCGCCGCGCTCGCCCGGGCGCTGCCGGCCCTGCGGCGGGTCGTGGAGGCGCTGCCCGAGATGCGCCGGCAGCTCCTCGACTTCCAGCCGCTCGGCCGCGCCGTGATCCACGGGGACGTGCACCCGGGCAACGTCGTGGTCCGCCGCCGCGACGGCGCCTTGGAGCCGGTGCTGCTCGACTGGGCGCGCGCGCGGATCGGCTCGCCCCTGGAGGACGTGAGCTCGTGGCTCAAGGCCCTCGGCACCTGGGAGCCAGAGGCGATGCGCCGCCACGACACGCTGCTCTCCGGCTACCTCGCGGCGCGCGGCCTCGCTCCCGTGCTGACCCGGTCGCTGCGCGACGCCGCCTGGCTCGCGGCGGCGTCCAACGCGCTGGCGGGGGCGCTCGCGTACCACCTCTGGAGCGCGACCCGGTCGGGCGCCCCGCCCGAGGCACGCGCGGCGGCGGCCCGCAGCGCGGCGGACTGGCTGCGCGTCATCCGCCGGGCGGACGCGTGCTTTCGCTGAGGTGGTCGCGATCGTCGAAGCGCAGCAGGGCGCCGCGGTCGCCTTGCCAGGAGACGCTGGTCAGGCTCGCGTTGCCCGGCCGGAACGGCTCCCAGCGCGCGGGTGGAACGCCGTGCATCTCGCCGAGGATCTGGCCGATGACGCCCGCGTGCGTGACCACGAGCACGCGCTGTCCCGGGCGCGCGGCGGCGATGGAGCGCACCGCCGCGAGGCAGCGGGCGCGGAGCTCGCGGTAGCTCTCCCCGCCGGGCCAGCGGAAGTCGTCGTCGTCCTGGCGCAGGTTCGCCTCCCAGAGCGCGGCGTGGCGGGCCTTGACCTCGCCGATGGGCGCGCCGTCGACCTCGCCGCAGCCGATCTCGCGCAGGCCGTCGTGCAGGCGCACGGGGCCCCAGGGGCCCGCCGCGATCCGGGCCGTGTCGACCGCGCGGCTCAGGGGGCTCGCGATCACGGCGTCGAGCGGGGGGCCGTCGGCAAGGCGACGGCCGAGCGCCTCGGCCTGCTGCCTGCCCAGCGCGTCGAGCGGCGTGTCGGTCCACCCGCTCATCGGCCTCGCGGCGTTGTCGCCGTTGCCGGAGGTGTGACCGTGTCGCGCGAGGAGGAGGAGGCAAGGCTGCATGGTTGTCCGGGCGAGCATGGGAGGGCAGTCGGGGGCCAGCCTAATACCTCGTGGCACGAGGACGAATCCACCGTGCCGAAACGTCGCGTTCCATCGCGTGCCGTGGAACCTCGGGGATGTGACGACGGAGCGCAGCCAGGGGAGAGCATGGATCCGAGCGAGAGCGCGCGGAGCCGCGAAATCCGGTCGAGGCCGCCTCCTCACGGCCCATCACGGCCGCCGCCGCGCCAGGGGCTCCGTTGTGCCGCGGGACACCGCGGTGTGGCACTTCGACACCATGAACGATCGTCTGCAGACATGGTACTCGGGCAGGGGAGAGTGGACCCGCAGCGTGTACGCAGCTTCGGTCAACTCGGGCGCGACGCCGGTGGTGCGCACGACGCGCAAGACCCCGCTGGGTGGCTGCGTGAACGAGGAGGCGCCGATGGAACGTGTGCCCGCGTGGTCCGTGACCGCTGAGCTCTGCGCCGAGCTCGAGGCGCAGGTGAAGATGGTGGACGGTCAGATCCAGGGGTGTATCACCGCCAGCTCCGCGGAGCCGCTCGCGGTGTTCAAGTGGACCTACTCCGGGTGGGACAGCCAGTTGAATTACAACGTCCTCGAGTACAGCGCGGGCAACGTGATCGGCGAATCGGGGTGGATGCCGCCTACCATGCCGAACGGATGTCCGCAGTGGTGATCCGGGCGTGATCTGCTTGCGTCCGGTGGCCCGCAAGTGATCCGCGGCCGCTCTCCTCCGTCGACTTCCGCAGTGGCGGCACCGAGGGGGACGCCCTGGGGCGCCGCGTCGAGGACCGCCGCTCGCCGCAAGGCGTGATGCCGTGAGGGGAGGGGCCTCCCGCGGACTCACCGCCTCGGACGATCCCTCCCACAAACCGCTTGGCAGGATCCGCACCAGGTGCTAGCGTTCCTGTCGACGCGTAGCCCGCGTCCCCTATGCGCATCTGATCCTGAAGCCAACCGCTCTGTCACGCGGCCGTCGGGTCTGATCGCCTGGCGCCTCCAGGAGGCGCGGCGTCCCCGCGTTGTCGCGCGTGAGCAGCCATGACGGCGCCCGCGGGTCTCCCGCGCGAGCTTGCGCCGTGGCCTGGTGGTCTCATGAAGACGGAGCGGGGCTCACAAGCGAACGGCCCGAGGCCCTGAAGGTCGTTGACCTGCTGGCTGCTGCCTCTCGCTCGCTCGCCGCTCGCTCGAAGCACCGGGCCGCGAGGTCCGTGGCGCGACGGGCTCGACTCGCCCTCTTCACCTGGCCGCGAGGCGCGGATGCGCCCTGGCGGCTGCGAAACGCGTCCGTGTTTCGGCGGGAGAGGGCGAGTCGGGCCGTCCTGTCCGGACCGCGCGCGAAGGTGCTTTGCAGCGCGCCGGTGGAGCGCCCGAAGGGCGGTGATCAGCGCCAGCGCCCCTCGACGCATCGGTCCGTCTTCAACCCGAGATCTCGTGATGAACGGAGGGTGTATGCGAACTGGTTCTTCGAAGGTATCGTTCAACCTGGATGTTGTTCTTGCTGCAGCGGGAGGTTCCATGGAAGAGCCGTCTCGACAACGTGCCTGTCTCCCGGTCGAGGCCCTCGAGCCGGGCGCGGCCAAGAGTCCAGGGCGGCGCCCGCCGCCCCAGGGGCCGGCGCCTGCGCCGAAGCCCGCGCGCCGGGATCCCAGCCCGCCGCGCAGGCCGCCCAACGTGGACCGCTCCCGGCCAACAACGATGATCATCCCGCAGCGGCGCCGCATGGGATAGCGCTGCCGCGGGGGACTGCCCTCTGTTGACGGGAGCATCGTCAGGGCGCCACGGCGCCAGGGGAAGAGACAGGCCCCGACCCGGCCTCGTTCTCTCATCCCCCGGCGCCCTCGGCGCTCTGGCGGTTCACCCCTGCGCGGCAGCGCCCCGCTGCAAGGCTGCAGCGCGGTCCGGGCGCCACGCGCCGCCGCGCGGCGACCGCGCACAGCGAGCTTACGGCGCGTTTGCGGGCGCGACGCCGAGCCTCTCCAGCGAGCGCGGCGTCCCGAACCCGGGCCCGCCGAGCGCGGACTCGAGCCTCAGATACGCGCTCTCCTGCCCCGCGGCGCGCGCCGCGCCGAGGAGCACGTCGTTGCGATAGAGCGTCACCAGGAGCCCTGTCACGACCGACAGCGCGAGCACCCAGCGCTGCGCTCGCCCCATGCCGCGCGCGGGCGGCGCCTCCTCGGCCATCTCGTGCAGCGGCACGGCCGAGAGCGGCTGCGCCGCCGCCGGCGCGGGCCACGCCGACGCCGTGACCGCGGGCGGCGCGAGCGTCGCGGCCTGCTGCTGCGGTGCGTCGCTCATCGCCGCGAGCAGCACGGCGGGCGGCACGGTCGTCACGACCGGCGTCGGCGGCTCGCTGTCCATGTGCCGCGGCGCGGGCGCGGCCGCCGGGGCAAACGGGTGTCTCTGGACCTGCGTCGGCTGGTCCGCCTCGTGCGAGTCCTCGTCGTCGATCCCGGCCACGATGCCGAGCGGCTGCCACTGGGCCATCCCGGGCCGCCAGACCTTGGTGGACTCGTTGATGATGTCGAGGCGGAACAGGTCGTCGAGCTTCTCCAGCGTGATCACCTTGACGTCGTCGGGTGCGATGGCGACATGCCAGAGGCTCTCACCCGGCTCGGGCGTCGGAGCGGGAGGCGCTGCGCGCCTGGCCGGAAGGGGCGGCGGTCTCATAGGGAAGTCCTCCCTGGGAAGCTCGATGATGCCATGGCGCGGGCGCACCTGGGCACACCAACGTGATGCGCAGCGTGTTTTCGAGGTGGTGCGGATCTTTCCATGGATCCGTCGGTGATCCGTGGTGCTGGCGAGTTCCTCGATGGACCGGTATCCTCGCCGCGATGGAGCGCGAGATGCTGGCACTCATGGGCGGGGATGACGAGGCGGCCGCGGCCCGCCAGCGCGCTCGCTCCTCGGGCGCCTCGGGCTGGGTCCGGGTGCTGCTTGCGCTCCTGCTCGTCGCGAGCGCGACGTTCGTCGGGGCGTATTACGTGCCGCTCCGTCGCGCCCACGTGCTCTTGACGGAGGAGCATCAACGGTCGAGCCAGAAGGGCAGGGAGCTCGAGCAGACGCTGACCGAGATGCGCGCGGAGCTCCAGGCGAAGACGGCCGTGGTCGAGAAGATCGAGGCGGAGCGGCGGCAGGCCGAGGCCGCGCAGAAGTCCGGGCGCGAGCGGGTCGAGGAGATCGAGCTCGTGCTCTCCACGACGCTCGAGCGGCACATCAAGAAGGGCGTCGTCGCGGTGTCCGTCGAGCGGGGGCGTGCCCTCGTCGCGCTCGCGGAGAGCGCGGTGTTCGCACCGCAGACGCTCGACGTGAGCCCCCAGGGGCGACAGCTCCTGTGCCAGGCCGCGAGCGCGCTGGCGACGAGCGGCGAGGCGCCGATCCGGGTGGGCGCGGTCAGCGATCCGGCGCACGCCGCGCCGCCCGCCTTGCAGCAGGCCCATCCGACGCCGTGGGCGCTCTCCGCGGCCCGGGCGGCGAGCGTGGCGCAGTTCCTCGAGGAGAAGTGCGCGATCGCGGGCGCTCGGCTCTCCGCGGTCGGGCACGCCGCGCACGACCCCGCCGCCGCCGCGCTCGCGGGGAGCAAGCTGCCGCCGGGGCGCGTCGAGCTCGCCATGGCGCTGCCGGGGGCGTCGCCCGCGAAGGACTGACCGCCGCGCGCAAGGGGGGCTCACCGTCGCGAGCGGAAGCGGAGGGGCCGCCGCGGGCGGGGAGCTCGCCGTCGCGAGCGGGGGGCTCACCGCAGCCCGAGCCGCCGCGCGAGGTGGTGCAGGTTGCTGCGGTGCATGCCGAGCGATCGCGCGGCCGCGGCCCAGTTGCCGTCGGCCTGCGCCACCGCCTTGCGGATGAGGTCGCGCTGGAACGCGTCGACCTGCTCGTGGAGCGGCGCCCCTGTCGCGAGGGGCGCCGGGGCCTCGTCGCGCTGCGCGGGCGCCGCCGGCGCGAGGCCCGCCCCGAGGGCGAGGCCCGCCCCGAGGTGGGCCGGCGTCAGCACCACGGGCTCGCCCCGTGGCACGCCCCGCGACGCCTGCAGCACCATGCGGAACAGCGTGTTCTCCAGCTCCCGCACGTTGCCCGGCCAGGGGCTGCTCATCAGGATCTCGCGCGCCGCCGGGGTGAGCCGCACCGGGCCGACGCCGAGCCGCGCGCGCGCCTCGTCGCAGAAATGGCCGGCGAGCAGCGGGATGTCGCTCCTCCGCTCGCGCAGCGGCGGCACCGAGAGGCGGTAGACGTTGAGCCGGTGGAACAGGTCGGCCCGGAAGCGCCCCGCGGCCACCTCCTTCTCGATATCGCGGTTCGTGGCCGCGACGACGCGCACGTCCACGCGCAGCGCGCGGTCCGCGCCCACGCGCTGCACCTCGCCCTCCTGCAGCGCGCGCAGCAGCTTCGGCTGGATCGAGGGCGGCAGCTCGCCGATCTCGTCGAGGAAGAGGGTGCCCTTGTCCGCGACCTCGAGCTTGCCTGGACGGTGGCGCTCCGCCCCGGTGAACGCGCCGCGCACGTGGCCGAACAGCTCGCTCTCGGCCATCGCCTCGGGCAGCGCCGCGCAGTTCACGCGGAGCAGCGGCTCGCCGCGCCGCCGCGACGCCGCGTGGACGGCGCGCGCCACGAGCTCCTTGCCCGAGCCGGTCTCGCCGGTGACCAGCACCGTCAGATCGGACGGACCCACGAGCGCGATCTCGTCGCGCAGCTTCTGCATCGCCGGGCTCGTGCCGATCAGGGTGTCGCCGCGCTCCCGCTCGGCGGCCCGGCGGAGGTCGTCGGCGACCAGGCCGAGCCGCTCGGCGCTCTGCTCCAGCGCGTCGATGAGCTGGCTCGTGCGCATCGCCGCGCCCGCCAGCGCCCCGACCCAGGACAGCGCGCGCGCGTCGACGCCATCGAACGCGCGCGCGTCGAGGGCGTCGGCGGTGAGCACCCCGATCAGCGTGCCCTCCACCCGCAGCGGGAAGCCGAGGCAGGCGTGGACGTGCGCCAGCGCGGTGGCGTCCGACGCGAGCAGCCCGTCGAACGGATCCGGAAGATCGGTGTCTGGCGGGAAGCGCACCGGCGCCTCGGCGTGGCAGAGCAGGTCGAGCCGGGGGTGCTCCCGCGGCCGGTAGGTGCGCCCGAGCGCCTCGGGCGTGAGCCCGAGCGCCGCGAGCGGCACGAGCACGCCGTCCTGGTACTGCAGCAGGCAGGCCGCGTCGCACGGCATCACGCGCCGCACCGCCTCGAGCAGCCGCCGGTACCGATCCTCGGCGCCCAGCGACGCCGTGAGATCGAGCGCGACCGACAGCAGCGCGACCAGGTTGGGCATGTTGTTCAATTTACAACATCGTTGTTGATGTGACAACGAACGCGTTGTCGAAACGGCAACGTGGAGAGGTGAGGGAGCTCGGGAGGCTCGCCTGCAGGGTTTGCGTTCCGGCGAGCCGTTTTCGTGGCGCGCCTGCGCTTCAGCCCTCCGGTGAGCCCCCGAGCTCCCTTCAGCACGCGACGTCGACCGCTGGAGCCGCCCGCGGCGGGCGCTGTCGGGAACGGCGCGCCGCTTGCTGGAGCGCTCGGCATCAGGTCCGGAGGCCCGGCGCCGCGGAGGCGCGCGCGGCCTCACGCGAACAACGAGGTCGACATGCACAGTCTTCGACGACTCTGGCTGGCGCTCGCCGCCGTCATCACCGCTGGCTTCTTGATACTCGGCTTCATGGGCCGGGAGGTCTACCGTCAGGCGCCGCCGATCCCCGAGCGGGTGGTGACGCCGGCCGGCGAGGTGCTGCTCACGAAGGACGATATCCTCGACGGGCAGCTGGTCTACCAGAGCATCGGCGGGCAGCAGGTCGGGAGCGTCTGGGGGCACGGCGCCTACCAGGCGCCGGACTGGTCGGCCGACTGGCTCCACCGCGAGGCCGAGGCGCTGCTCGCCCTCTGGAGCCAGCGCGAGCACGGCGCGTCGTTCGCGGCGCTGCCGGAAGAGGCGCAGGCCGCGCTCACGGCGCGCCTCAAGCGGGCGATGCGCGGCAACGGCTACGACCCGGCGACCGGGACGCTCACGATCTCCGAGGATCGCGCGCGGGCCGTCGCGGAGACGGCGGCGCACTACCGCGGGCTGTTCGGCGATGAGCCGGGCCTCACGGCGCTCCGCGAGAGCTACGCGCTGCACACGGGCGCGGTCCCGGACGAGGGCCGGCGCGACAAGCTCACCGCGTTCTTCTTCTGGACCTCGTGGGCGTGCGCCGCGGAGCGCCCCGGCACCGGCGCGAGCTACACGAACAACTGGCCCCACGAGCCGCTGATCGGCAACGTCCCCACGACCGCGAACGTGATCTGGTCGGTCGTGAGCGTCGTGCTGCTGCTCGCCGGGATCGGCGCGCTCGTCTGGTACCACGCGTTCCGCCGCGGCGAGGAGCCCGACCCCGCGGCGCCGGCGCGCGACCCGCTCTCGGGCTGGACGCTGACGCCATCCATGCGCGCCGTGGGCAAGTACTGCGTCGTCGTGGTCGCGCTGCTCGTGCTCCAGGTCGGGCTGGGCGCGCTGACCGCGCACTACACGGTGGAGGGGCACGAGTTCTTCGGGGTGCCGCTCGCCGACTACCTGCCCTACGCGGTGACGCGCACCTGGCACGTCCAGCTCGGCGTCTTCTGGATCGCGACGGCGTTCCTCGCGGCCGGGCTGTTCCTGGCGCCGGCCGTGGGCGGGCGCGAGCCGCGCGGGCAGCGCCTCGGCGTGAACGTCCTGTTCGGGGCGCTCGTGCTCGTGGTCTTCGGCTCCCTCGCCGGAGAGTGGCTGTCGGTCAAGCAGCGCTTCGCGCTCGAGACGTCGTTCTGGTTCGGCCACCAGGGCTACGAGTACGTCGATCTCGGCCGCGCCTACCAGATCGCGCTCTTCGGCGGCCTCGTGCTCTGGCTCGTGCTGATGCTGCGCGCGCTCTGGCCCGCGCTCGCCCGGCGCGACCTCGGCCGGCACATCGTGCTGCTCTTCACCGGCTCGACCGTGGCGATCGGCCTGTTCTACGGCGTGGGGCTGTTCTACGGCGCGAAGACCCACCTGTCGGTCATGGAGTACTGGCGCTGGTGGGTGGTGCACCTCTGGGTCGAGGGGTTCATGGAGGTCTTCGCCACGGCGGCCATCGCGTTCCTGTTCACGCGGTTCGGGCTCGTGCGCGCCGACAGCGCGGCCAGGGCGGCCTTGCTCTCGACATCCATCTTCCTCGTCTCGGGCATCCCCGGCACGTTCCACCACCTCTACTTCAGCGGCACGCCCGTCTCGGCGATGGCGGTCGGCGCGAGCTTCAGCGCCCTCGAGGTGGTCCCGCTCGTGCTCGTCGGCGTGGAGGCCTACGGGACGTGGAAGATGCAGCACCGGACCGGGTGGATGCAGGCGTATGCGTGGCCCATCAAGTTCTTCGTCGCGGTCGCCTTCTGGAACTTCGTGGGCGCGGGCCTGTTCGGCTTCCTCATCAACCCGCCGCTCGCCCTCTATTACATGCAGGGCCTGAACACCACGCCGGTGCACGCGCACGCCGCGCTGTTCGGGGTCTACGGGTTGCTGTCGCTCGGGCTGGTGCTCGTGATGCTGCGCCGCCTGCGCCCCGACGCGGTGTGGAACGAGGCGCGGCTCCGGTTCGCGTTCTGGGGGATGAACGGCGGGCTCGGGCTGATGATCGTGCTGAGCCTGTTGCCCATCGGGCTCGCGCAGGCGTGGGCGAGCGTCGAGCACGGGCTCTGGTACGCGCGGAGCGCGGACTTCCTGCAGCAGCCGGTCCTGGAGGGGCTGCGCTGGATGCGGATGGTCGGGGACACCCTGTTCATCGCCGGCGTCGCGGCCTTCGTGGCGTTCGTCGCGGGGATCTTCACCCGGCGTCCCGCGGTCGCCGTCGCGGCGCCGCCCGCCGGCGGCGGCGAGCCGGAGGCGGTGCCCGCCGCCCTGGCGAGCCGCGCGCAGGTTGGCTGAGCCGCTCAGCGATGCTCCGCTGGAAGGCGGGTATCAGGTCAAGACCAGATGGTCCTCCCCGCCTTCCCACCTCTCTCCTCTTCTTCATGAATGATCGCGTCGGCACGGGTGCACGGGCGGTCGCGACGGACCACGAATACGCGGTCCTGCTCGACGGGATCCTCGGCGGCGTGGACAGGCACGCAGCCGCCACCGCTCATCGCGCCGGCGCGGGGGCCTTCCGTGACGCGCGGAGCCGCAGCAGGCTGAGCAGCTCGGCGAGATCGACGAGCCCTTCGGCTTCGACCGCCTCATCCGCCGACAGCGGTTCCCCGCGATCCTGCCTGTCCAGGAGCGCTTGCAGCCGGCGCTCGACCCCCTCCGGGAGGCGGAGCTCGGCAAGAGCGGAGGGGAGCTCCACATCGATGTGGACCGTTGCCGGTGTCGCCATGGTCGAGCTCCTCGGTGAAAGATGTCGACGCGGAGCGCCTTCATGGGGCGGAATGTACGGCGCCTCGGGACGCGGGGCGAGCGCCCGCCGGGAGAGGCGTTGCAGCTTCACCTCGGCTAGCCTGCGTTCAGCCTGCGTTCCGGCGGACGGTCCGGGGCGATCCCCGCGCACCCCTCCTCGACGGCAGGCCCTGCATGGCCCCCCCCTACGCCCATGCGCTCGCCAGCCGGCGGGCGCGCACGATCTCGGGCACGCACGTCGTGTACCGCGCGCGCCAGGCGGCGTCGGGAATGGCCTCTGCCCGCGCTGCGATCCCGCGCATCGCCTCTCCGAGCGCCGCCCGCGCCTCGTCGACCCTGCCGCCGGTCCAGTGCGCCTCCGCCAGGGCCACCCGCGCATCGATCTCGACGTAGCCGCCGCCGCCCAGGCAGGCGAGCCCGGGCTCGATGCGGCTGGCCACGCGGGCCGCCTCCTCGGGGTCCCCCAGGCGAATCAGCCCGCGGACGAGCAACGCCGTCACCCAGAGCCGCCGCAGCGGGATGCGATCGCACAGCGCGTCCGCCTCGCGCGCGTGCCGTACGGCACCATCGTACGCGCCACGCTGGAGGAGCACCTCTGCGCAGATCCCGTGGGCCCAGCCTCGATAACCCACGCTCACCCCCGAAGCGTCGAGCAGCGATCGGGCTATCTCGTCGGCTTCTCCCCATTTCGATGGATCCGAACCATGCGAGAGCAGCGCCGCCAGGTGCAATGCGGATTGACGTTGCGCAAACGGGATCGCGATGCGCTGCGCCAGCGCCACGGCTCGCCGCAGCGTGGCCTCGCCCGCCGCCGGATCGCCGAGCTCGGCCTCGGCCTGACCGAGCCTGTTCAGGGCCGTGATCTGATCCCGGAGGTCCTCGATCGCCTGGAACGCCTCCACCGCCTGTCGCGTGAGCTGGAGCTGCCTCCAGGGATCCCGCTCGAAGGCGCGCACGTAATCGCTGCGCCCGATGGCGAGCGCCCCTCTGAGGTCGAGATCCAGGGTGGGCATTGCGGCAGCCAGCGCGTCCGCGCGGTCGAGCAAGGCCCTGCAGAGCGCGCGGCGCCCGTAGGTCTGGAGCAGCGATGCGGCGAGCGGCGCCCAGAGCATGTACTCCCGGCCCGCCTCCGCGTCCGGCTGGAACCGGACGAATCGGTCGACCGTCTCCACGAAATCGTCCTCTGCGCCGACGACGAGCGAGGCCCACGCACGATGAAAGAGCGCGATGCACGCCCACTGGCTCCCTCGCCCCATGAGCGGCAGCGCCGCGGCGCTCGCCGTCTGCCCCGCGTCGAACTCCGATCGCCAGCAATGCGCCATGCCCTGCAACGCCAGAAGGTTACCGAGGATCTCCCCCTGCACGCCGCAGTCGATGCCTCGCTGCGCATGGGCGAGGGCGCCCCCGAAGTCGTCGCGATCGCACGACTGACGACCCGCGCGCAGGTAATGGAACGCGGCCTGATCGGGCGCGCGCCCGCGCTGGAGGTGCTCGGCCAGCACCACGGGATCCGGCTCTCCCGCCCGCTCCAGCCATTCCCCTGCCAGCCGGTGGCCGAGCTCCCGATCCCCTTCGGTCAGCATGGCATACGCGCCCTCGCGCAGGAGCGCGTGCCGGAACGCCAGCTCGTCCTCCGCCGGAAAGCGGCTCTCACGGCGGCGCACCAGGATCTCCAGCGCCACCAGCGCCTCGAGCCCAGCCGTGACCTGGCCCCGGCACGCCTCGCCGCCGACGAGCGCCGCCACCCCTCCAGCCCAGCAGACCTCGCCGAAGACGCTCGCCGCGCGCAGGAGCCGCCGGGCCTCGTCGTCCAGCGCCCCGAGGCGCGACTCCACCATGGCGACCACCGTCCCCGGCACGTCCGGGCCTCTGCCCTCCGCGGTCCAGCGGATCAGCTCTTCCAGGTAAAACGCGTTCCCCTCCGACAGGCGCACGATCCGCGCGATCGCCTCCGCGTCCGCGCGCGCGCTCAGCACGTGCCGCGCGAGCCGCTCGCCCGCGCGTCGGCTCAGCGCGTTGAGCCGCAGCGCGTGCAGCCGCCGCCCCTCCCAGAGCCTCGGGAACAGCTCGCGCACCTCGGGCCGCGCCAGGGCGAGCACGAACAGCGGCCGATCCGCGAGGTCGCGCAGCGCCGCGTCGAGGAGCGACACCGTGGGCCGATCGCCCCAGTGCAGATCCTCCAGCACGACGACCAGCGGACCGCCGGCGACGATCGCGGCGAGGTAATCGAGGAAGGCGGCGCGCACCTGGTCCGCCATGCGCTGCGCGTCACGGCGCGCGGCCCGGAGCGGCAGGCTGTCCTCGTCCGGGAAGGCAGCGCCCACGATCTCGCCGAGGAACTCCTCGACGCGCCGCCGGTGGCCCGGCGACACCCGCGCCGCGATCTCTGCCGAGAGCTTCCGGCGCCGCGCCTCGATCGGCTCGCCCTCCTGAATTCGGCACGCGCTCCGCAGCGCCTGGCCCAGCATGCCGAGGGGCGAGCCGGCCCGCAGCGCGTCGCCGCGCACGACCCACACCGACACCCCCTCGTCCTGCTCCCGGATCTCCCGCAGAAACTCCTGCGCCAGGCGCGATTTGCCCACGCCGGGCGGCGCCACCACCAGCGCCGCCTGCGCCGTGCCCTCCTCGATGCTCTCGGTCAAGAGCGCCCGCAGCATGCCGAGCTCGCGCTCTCGCCCGACGCACGGCGTGGCCCTGCCGAGGAGCAGGCGCGTCCCCTCGGCCAGCGGGCGCTCGCCGTGCAGCGTGAAGACCCCCTCGCACTCCCGCACATCGAAGCGCGCGTCGAGCAAGCCCGAGGCGACCTCGTCGAGGACCACCGCGCCCTCCGGGGCAGCGTGGCGCGCCGTGGTGCTCGACAGCCGCGCCGCCCGGTCGATCGCTGGCCCCATCGACCGCGCCGACCGCTCCCCCCGCCCCATGGCCAGCGTCACGCGCCGGCCAGCGGCGCACCGGCGCAGCGCGAGCGCGCACCGGGCAGCCTGCGCGCACAGATCCGTCGCCGTCTCGGTGCCCGAGAGCATCACCACGACCGACCCGTCGACCAGGCGCTCGCTCCTGCCGCCGTGCGCCTCGGCCTCGCGCAGGAAGGCCTCGTCGCCCGGCGCCTGGACCAGGGTCGTATCCCCGCCGAACGACCTCACCTCGGCCCCCGCCGCGGCGCTCACCACGATCACCGCCACGGCGCGCTGCTCGCTGCTCGTGAGCGAGGGCGGAGGGATCGAGCTCACGGGGGGCGACGGCGGCGCATCCCCGAGCGCGCGCAGCGCCGCCGCCGCCGCCTGCCCGCCCGAGGGCCGCTCCTCCCGGCGCTTCGACAGCATCCTCCGCAGCAGATCGTCGAGCGCCGCGGGCACCCCGGTCCGCAGGTTGCGCAGGCGCGGGGTCTCGTCGAACAGCACCTTGGTCAGGATCGCCGCCACGTGCTCGCCGCCGAACGCGGGCCTGCCCGCCAGGCACTCGAAGAGAACGCACCCGAGGGAGAACACGTCCGCGCGAGCGTCGATGCTCGCCTCGCCCCGCGCCTGCTCGGGCGCCATGTAGGCTGGCGTCCCGATCAGCACGCCCGAGCGTGTCATCCGCGTCGCGTGCCCGAGCCGCGCGATACCGAAATCGAGCACCTTCACGCTGTCGATGCGCCCGCCTGGCAAGAACAGATTGCTCGGCTTCAGGTCGCGGTGAACGACCCCGCGCTCGTGCGCGAGGCCGAGGATGTCCGCCACCGCGGTCGCCAGCGCCACGCTCTCGTCGACCTCGAGCGGACCCCGCGCGAGCCGCGCCGCGAGATCCTCGCCCTCGAGCCACTCCATGACCAGGTAGGGTGTGCCCTCGGCGCTCGCCCCGTGCGCCACGTACCGGACCACGTGGGGATGCGACATGCCCGCGAGGATCTGCGCCTCTCGCGCGAATCTCGCCGCATCCTCCGCGCTGCGCAGCGGCGAGAGCTTCACCGCCACCGCCTCGCTCGTCTCCTGGTCGTGCGCCTTCCACACCTCGCCCATGCCGCCCGCGCCCGCGCGGTGCTCAAGGCGGTAGCGTCCGGCCAGGATCGCTCCTTGCTCCACGATGGCAATTATCTGCCGGTACGGCCAGGTATGTAAAGGGGCTCGCCCTGGCGTACCGCGCGCGGCGGCATCTCCCAGCCATGGCTGGACGCGGGATGTCGAGGGCGTGGCGGGGATTCGAGCCCATGTCGTCCCGTTCGTCTGACAGGTTGCGAGAGCCGGTGTCGCTCGTGTGCCCCCGACGCGCGGGCATCTCTCTGTTCCGGACGAATGTCCCGGCGAGGCCGTGTGATCTCGATGCGAGGTACCGGCGAGCTTGGCCGGATCGCTCGCGACGATTCTTGACGTCCTCGATACGTTTCCACCGCGCGCGCCCGCCGCTTCCGAAAAACGCCTTCGGCTTCATCCATATCGCGCCCACCATCATCCAGGCGGCCACGACGGCGATTCATGGCACCGCAGATGCAACACACGCAATCACTGCGGTCCTCGCCCGCTCCTCGCCGCTCACTTCTCCCGGAGCCGCCACCCCAGGTACTCGGGCGCGGAGAACTGGGCGCGCCGCTGGGGGAGCGGAGCGCCGCGCTCGTCGGACGTCGCCTCGAGGCGGCGCCTGTACGAGCCCTCGTCCGCGCCGATGTCGACGAGCGCGTCCACCAGCGCGTCCACGTCGGCCGGCGTCGAGTACAGCCCGAAGCTCGCGCGCACCATCCCGCGGCGCCGCATGACCTGCGCCTCGAGGTCCTCGTCCCCGTCCGCGTCGAGCGCCCACAGCTCGGGCAGGAGCAGGTGCCGCACGTACGGGTGCGCGCAGAAGCAGCCGTTTCGAACGGCGATGTTGTGCGCGTCGTTCAGCGCCTGCGCCGTGACGGCGTGCTCGACGCCGGAGAGGTTGAACGCCACGACGCCGCTCCGGGGCGCCGTCCGCGTCCCGTAGATCCGGAGCCCCGGCACCGTCGCCAGCCGGTCGAGCGCGTACTCGACCAGCGCGTCCTCGGCCTCGGCGATGGAGTCCATGCCGATCTCCGCCAGCACTTCGAGCGCCGACGCGAGCAGCACGGCGCCGACCACGTTGGGCGTGCCGGCCTCCTCCCGGTCGGGCAGGTGGGGCGTGAGCTCGTAGCCCTCGGTCGAGACGTGCTCGACGATGCCGCCGCCGACGAGCCCAGGCGGCACGCCGTCGAGGAGCTCGCGCTTGATCACGAGGACGCCGGGCGACCCCGGGGCGTACGCCTTGTGGCCCGAGAACACGAACGCGTCGATGTCGTCGTCCGCGAGCGAGACGGCCCGGTGCGCGGCGATCTGCGCGCCGTCGACGACCACGCGCGCGCCGTGCGCGTGGGCGAGGCGGGCGATCGGCGCGAGCGGGTTGAGGAGCCCGGTCACGTTGCTCGCCGCGGTCACGGCGACGTAACGCACCCGGCCCGCGTTCTCGCGGAGCATCGCCTCGAGCGCGTCGAGGTCGACCGGGCCGGGGCCGTCGTCGCAAGCCGTGAGCGGGACGTGCAGCACCGACGCGTGCCGCCGGTGCGGCAGGTCGTTGGCGTGGTGCTCCATGAGCGACACCAGGGCCATCGGCCGATCGGGCTGCGCCGCCGCGAGCACCTCCGCGACGCGGTTGAGCGCCGCCGTCGCGCCGCTGCCGGTGAAGACGGCCGCGTAGTCGCGCGGCGGCGCGCCGAGGAACCGGAGCACGCGGTCGTGCGCCCAGGCATAGGCTTCCCCGGCGATCGCGGCGGAGAAGTGCGTCGTGCTGTGGGTGTTCGCGCAGTGCCGGAGGAACGCGCGGGCGCAGTCGAGCGTGACCTGCATGACGAGGGTGGTCGCCGCCGAGTCCAGGTAGCGCCGCCGCTTCCGCAGCCCGTCGGCCAGCGCGTACTCGGTGTCGAGCCCGACGAAGTCCTTGCGGATGCGGTCGAGCAGCGCGCGGCGGTCGGTCGTCCCGGCGCGCGGCGTGGTGCGGGTCTGTGCGCTCATGAGGCTACCCCTTCTGGATCGCGAACCGGAGCTGCTCGCCCCGATCTTCACTGCAGAGGAGCTCGTGCCCGGCGGACTCGGCGAAGACCCGGAAGTCCCGGAGCGTCGTGCGGTCCGTGGCCAGCACCTCGAGCACTTGCCCCGAGCCGAGCTGCGCGAGCGCGCGCTTGGCCTTGAGGACCGGGATCGGGCACGCGGCGCCCCGCACGTCGAGCTGTACGTCACAGCGGAGGGTCAGGCTCTCCATGGGGGTCCTCACGAGGCGACGACGACGCGCGCAGCCTTGAGATCGCCCGGGCCCGACGGCTCGGGCAGGCGAGGGGAACAGCTCACGCGGAAGTGGCGGGCCACGTCGATCTCGCGCGGGACCACCGCGCCCGCGATGGCGTCGAGCACGGCGCGCGCGGCGCCGGCCGCGCCCGGGGGCTGCTCGAGGACGAGATCGAACGGGCCGCCCGAGCGCCGCGCCGCGGTGAGCTGCCACCGGCAGGCCGCGCCGCCGAGCGCCTCCTCGATGGCCTGGTTGAGGGCCATCTCGTAGATGGGCGCGCCGTCGATGAAGACGGTGCTCTTGCTCCGGCCGAGCACGCTGAGCGTCGGTCGGCCGCCCTCCCGCGCGCGGACCCGGACGATGTCGCCGATCCGGTAGCGCACGATCGGCAGCGCCTCGCGGCGGAGATCCGACAGCAGGATCTCGCCGACGACGTCCCCCGGCGGCAGGTCGGCGACGCGCACCGGCGCGGGCGAGTGGCTCGGATCGAGGCGCTCGCGCCGGAGCTCCTCCTCCGGCAAGAGCTCGATGAGGAGCTCCTCGAGCATCGGATCGAGCTCCCCCTGCTCGCCGGGGAGCTCGGTCGCGACGACGTCGGCCTCGACGGTGCCGTAGAGCGCCAGCACGCGGTCGACGCCCCAGAGATCGCGCACCTCGCGGCGCAGCGAGCGCGGCAGCGTATCGCCGAACAGGATCGCGCGGCGGAGCCGCGGGAACACGCGCCTGGGGTCGCCCTGCTCCTCCGCGATGGCGCGCCCGATCGCGAGCGCGACGAGCGGCGTCGCGAAGAGGGTGGTGACCTCCTCGGCCCGGCCGCCCTCGAGCGCCAGCTCGTAGTCCACGTGCGAGCCGTTGAGGACCGTCGCGCCGAGCCGCCGGCTCCCGTTGGCGATGGCCCAGGCGGAGATGCTCGGCGGCGGCGAGCCGAGGCTCAGCACGACGTCGCGCGAGCTCAGGCCCAGCTTGCGGAACGCGGTCGCCTCGTGATCGGCCTGCTTCTCCAGGTCGCGCTCCGAGTACGGGATGCGCTTGCTCCGGCCGGTGCTGCCGCTCGTCTGGAAGAAGCACGCCGGACAGACCTCGAGCTGCGTCACGTCGCACGCGAACGCGGCGCGCTCGGTGAACTCGGAGAGCGCCGCCGGCGTGAGGAAGCGAGCGTCCTCGAAGCGCTCGACGGTGCCGTAGAGCGGGTGGTCGCGCAGCGGGAGCGCCGAGGAGGTCATCGCGGCGTACGCGCGCCGCAGCGGGGAGGGGTCGAATCGGGTCGGTTGATCGGCGAGGGTCATGGCACGGCTGCCCTCGCAAGGGCGGTGCCACCTGCCAGCCCGGGGCCTCCGCGGGCGCGCCGCGCCGGATCGCGAGCGCGGCGCGCTCGCCCTGCGCAACCGCTCGCCGAGGTGGTTGCGCGATCGAGCAACCGGTTGCTCGCCCGTGCGCCGCTCGCCGCGTGTCCGCGCGATCGAGCAACCGGTTGCTCTGCCGCTGCGCCGCCCCGTGCGCGGCGCCCGCTGCTCCCGCCGCCTCGCCGGGGTGGAACGCCGCATGCACTTCCCCGGGCATCATGACGCTCAAGCTCAACCGCCTGATCGACGACCCTGTTCGCGCCGCGCGCGCCATCGCGCCGCTCGCGCGCGCTCTCCGTGACGAGACCGAGCACCAGCGCCGGCTCCCACCTGCGGTGGTTGACGCGCTCGTCGCCGCCGGGCTCTTCCGCATGTGGGTGCCCCGGGAGCTCGGCGGCGCCGAGGCCGACCCGAGGACCTTGGTGGAGGCGGTGGAGGCGCTGTCCGCCGCCGACGGCGCCGCCGGCTGGTGCCTGATGATCGCCGCAGGCACCTCCCTCTCCAGCGGCTATCTCCCGTCCGCGGGCGCGCGCGAGATCTACGGCGACCCCGCGTCGATCGTCGGCGGGCGCCTCGTGGCGAGCGGGCGCGCGACGCGCGTCGACGGCGGCTACCGCGTGAGCGGCCGCTGGGGTTTCAACAGCGGTATCGACCACGCGACCTGGCTCATCGGCGGCTGCGTCCTCTGGGAGGGGGATCGCGTGCTGCTGCGCCCGAACGGCGCTCCGGCGATGCGTTACATGTTCTTCCCCAAGGCGGCGTGCGACGTCATCGACACCTGGTCGGTCGGCGGGCTGCGCGGGACGGGCAGCCACGACTTCACGGTGGAGGACGCGCTCGTGCCCGACGAGCGGTCCTTCTCCTTCGACGAGCCGTGCCTGCGCGCGCCGCTCTACCGCCTGCCGCCGTTCGCGCTGCTCGCGCCGGCCTTCTCGGCGGTCGCGCTCGGGATCGCGCGCGGCGCCATCGACGCCCTCGTCGAGCTCGCGACGCACAAGGCGCCGTGCGGCTCGGGCGCGCTGCTCCGCGATCGCGCGTCGGCGCAAGCCGCGGTGGCCCAGGCCGAGGCGCAGCTCCGGTCGGCGCGGCTGTTCCTCCTGGACGCGGTCGACGTCGCGTGGGGCGACACGCTGGCCGGTCGACCGCTCACGCTCGAGCAGCGCGCCCTGCTCCGCCTCGCGGCGACGCACGCGAGCACGAGCGCCGCCCACGCGGTCGACCTCATGTACGCCGCCGGCGGCGCGAGCTCGATCTACACGACGAACCCGCTCGAGCGCGCGTTCCGCGACGTGCACACCGTGACCCAGCACGTGCTCGGGCAATCGCAGAACTACGAGGCCGCCGGGCGCGTCCTGCTCGGCCTCGAAGCGAAGATCGTCCCGCCGCTGTAGCGGCCGGAGGAGACGAGGATGAGCATCGAACAGAACAAGCGGGTCGCCCGCGCAAACTTCGAATTCTACGACAGGGGCGACCTCGACGCGCAGATATCCCTCTACGACCCGGCGTGCCGGGTGCACCTGCCCGGGCGCCCCGGGCCCATCGGCCGAGACGGCTTTCGCGCCTTCATCGCCGGCCTGCTGGCCGCGTTCGGCGACAACACCCACGCCATCGAGGATCAGATCGCCGAGGGGGATCGCGTGCTCACCCGCTGGCGCTGGCAGGGCGTGCATCGCGCGGAGTTCCTGGAGATGGCGCCCACGGGGCGGCTGGTCGTGCTGAGCGGCATGAACATCGATCGCATCGCGGACGGCCGTATCGTGGAGCGGTGGGGGCAGTTCGACATGCTGACGTTGCTTCGCCAGCTCGACCCGGGCTTCCGCTCGTCGCGCCCCGGGTAGCCCGGCGCTTCCGGGTGAACGGGTGCGGCCGCTCGTGTCGCCGGCGCTGACGCCCCTACCGTCCGATGCGCGCGCGGATGGCGGCGCGCGTCCACGACGAGCAGCGCGAACGCCCCGCCGTGGAGCCGCTGGTAGCCGCCGCCGAGGTCGCCTCATGCCAGGCCGAGAATCGGCCACGTCAGGGCCGCGCCGCCCCGGCCGGGGCCGCGGTGACGCTGCTCCTTCCAGGTGCGCGGCTACCCCAGACCCGTGCCGCGGCGCGAGCACCCGTTGCGCGAGCGGTGCTAGATTGCTAGCATGCTATCAAAGAGGCGCCGATGGCCGAGGATGTCAAGCAGTTCAACGTGTACCTGCCGACCGATCTCATTCGGGAGGTGAAGCACCACGCCGTGGAGACCGAGCAGTCGCTGTCGGCGATCGTGGCCGCCGCATTGCGCGCCTACCTCGACAAGCAACCACGGAGACGGAGCAAGAAATGACGACGACCGACGGAATTCAAGGGCTGCTCATCGAGACGCACAACTGGGGCAAGACGGTCGCGTTCTGGAGGGCGCTCGGGTACGAGCTGGAGTTCGAGACGGATCACCGCTCAGGCCGGCTGCGACATCCGAGTGGCGGGCCGTTCCTCTTCATCGCCGAGCGCCCCGAGGGCTCGCCGCTCCAGCTTCAGCCGGTGCTCGCCGTGCGCGACGCCGCGAGGTTCTCGCCCCCGGGCGCGGGCGGCGTGGTGCGCCCCTTCGAAGCACAGCACTGGAAGGTGCTCGAGATGCTCCTGGCCGACCCCGATGGCCGGCAGCTCAGCGTCCAGGCGCCGCTGCCCCGAGGCGCCAAGGAGGAGCCTCACGATGGCTGAGACGTCGAGCCCCGTTCCCGACAACACCGCCGTCCGCGTCGCGCTGTGGCGCGCGCTCCACGTGCTGGCCGATCCGGCGCCGCACGTGTTCGAGGACACGATCGGCCTCGCCCTCGCGGCGCCGGACGCCGACTGGCAGGAGCGGCGGGACATGAGCCCGTTCACGCGGCCCTTCCGCGCCTCCATCGTGGCGCGCGCGCGCTTCGTTGAAGATCTCCTCGAGGAGCGAGCTGCCCGGGGTGTCGCGCAGTACGTCATCCTCGGAGCGGGCCTCGACACCTTCGCTCAGCGGCGGCCAGGGCTCGCCTCCCGCCTGCGTGTGTTCGAGGTCGATCAGCCGGGGCCCCAGGCGTGGAAGCGCCAGCGCCTCGTCGACCTCGGCTTCGGCGTCCCGTCGTTCCTTCGTCTCGTGCCGGTCGACTTCGAGCGCGGCGACGCGTGGCTTCCGCGGCTGGCGGCGTCAGGCTTCGACGCGAAGCAGCCGGCGCTCGTGGCCTCCACCGGCGTCAGCATGTACCTCACGAAGGACGCCATCGCGGCCACGCTGCGCCAGATCGCGGCGCTCGCGCCGGGCACCACGCTGGTCATGTCGTTCATGCTGCCGATCGAGCTCGCGGACCCGGACGTACGGCCCGGGATCGAGGCAGCGGCGAGGGGCGCACGCGCGAACGGCACGCCGTTCGTCAGCTTCTTCACGCCGGAGGAGATGCTCGCGCTGGCGCGCGAAGCCGGCTTCCGGGACGTGGCGCACGTGTCGGCGGCGGCCCTCGCCGGGCGCTACTTCGCCGGTCGGGCCGATGGCCTTCGCCCGCCGAACAACTCGGAGGAGCTGCTCGTCGCGACGACGTAGCGCGGCCGCGGTCAGCGCTCGTGACGCCTCTCCTCGACGTGGTGCCGCCGCCGCTCCACGCGAGGCTTCTTCGTCGGCCTGGCCGGGGTCGCCGGCCTCGCCGCCGCCCCCGCCCTGACCGTCGCGCCCGCCTTCACCGTCGCCCCCGCCCTGACCGTGGCCGCAGGCCGAGCCGGGGTCGCCGGCCGGGCCGCGGGCGCGCGGTGCACGTGGCCGCGGCGCGCGGGGGCCGGGTGCACGTGGCCGCGGCGCGCGGGGGCCGGGTGCACGTGGCCGCGGCGCGCGGGGGCCGGGTGCACGTGGCCGCGGCGCGCGGGGGCCGGGTGCACGTGGCCGCGGCGCGCGGGGGCCGGGTGCACGTGGCCGCGGCGCGCGGGGTCGCGATGCACGTGCTGGCGGTGGTGGTGAGGGGCTCGGCGCCGGTCGAAGTCGACGCGGTAGTGGACCAGCGCGCGCGGCTCGTCGCGGTAGTAGACCCAGCCGTGGCGCGTCGGATAGTACCAGCGGCCGTCCACGTAGTAGACGTAGGTCCCGCGGTAGTACACGCGCGGGTAGGTCTCGATGTGGGCCGGCGCCGCTGCGACGTGAACGACCGGCTCCTCGTACACCGTGACCTCCTGGTAGGTGACGGGCGCGGGCGCGGCGGCCCTGGTGTGGACTTCCGCAGCGCACCCGGTCGCGCCGAGGAGCGCGAGCGCGACGAGCGCGGCCAGCACGGCGAGCCTGCTGCGCTGCGGGGCATGCGCGGTGGCGCTGCGGGACGAGGGTTCGAGGACTGCCACGTTCATCTCCATGGGGTTCACAGAAGCAACTGCGGTGCCACTCGGCGGCCCGGGCGGCCGGCGCCTGCGCCTGGCAGCGCGCCTGCTCCTGGTATAGCGCTTGCTGACACTTCGCGCATCGGCGCGACGGCGCCAGACCTGGATGAGACGTGAGCCGGGCGCGCGCCTCGCGCCTCGCGCCTCGAGGCAGCCGTGCACGGGCCCGCGCATCGCCCCGGGCGCGTCGGGCGATGGCCGCGATGCCCATCGCCTCTCGCCCGGTCATGGTGTCAGAAGACGTAGACGCTCTTGGGGATGAACGGCAGCGGGCTCAGGCCGCTCTCCGCGAAGACGGGGTACGGGTAGCCGATGCAGTCCTCGTTCATGAATATCGCGGCGGCGGCGCCGTTGGTGTTGTAGGCAGAGTGAGCCCTTCCTTCCCAGCCGTGCTCCGGGAGGTTGACGCACGTGCCCACCTGCGGGTTCAGCGCCCGGACGTTGAAGATCTCCCCGCCGTAGCCCTCCTCCTCGAAGAGGCAGAGGACGTTATCGAACGGGCACGGAACGGGGTCCTCCTCCTGCGCCGAGGCCACCTCGGGGAGCAGCAGGCCTGCCCCCGCGAGGAGGCCGACGCCCACCAGGGCGCGCAGGCCCAGGGAGGGGGACGGCGTGAGACGACGGAGGTTCTGAACGCGATCGAGCCAGTGCATGGGGTTTCCTCCTCCTGCCCACCCATGGGCAGGTGCTGCGGAGGCACCAAACAGCGGAGGCTGCTCGTGCATTCCCGATGGCCACCGCGGACACTCCCTCGACCTGGCACGAGGTGATCGTCGGCTGATGAGCCGCCTCCGCGGCCCGCTTCAGGGGGTGCTGGAGGTCCTCGTGTCGCGGGGGATGGCGTGATCCGCAGCTCGACGTCATTCCAGGCCGAAGCTCGCCTTGATGGCGTCGAACTCCGCGAAGTCGTCGCTGTTGGCCCTGTACGCGCCGCCCTGCTGCGTGAAGAGGGACGAGCCCCATGAGCCGCTCTGCGTCGGCTCCCAGAAGAACGTGCCGAGGCCTCTGCCGTCCGGCAGGTCGCGCATGATCTGATTGGCCTTCGTGCGCTCGGGGTTGTATTCCGCGATCGCGAACGACAGATCCGGGAATGTCTCGGCCAGGGTATTGAACGTGTTCTGCCACACTGCCGGCTGGCCCTGAAACGCCGTGTAGCAGGAGAGCCCGAGGACGTCGAACGCGACGCCTCGCGTCTTGGCGCTGTTGACCCACCACGTGACGCCGTTGACGTCCTCGGTGTTCTCGACGTGCAGCATGATCTTGATCGTGTCATCGACCTCCTTGACCCCGGCGATGCCTGCCTTGAGCAGGGCGGCCAGGTTGTCCCAGGTCTGGTTCGTCGCCCGCCCGGTAAGTCCTTTCGGATTGACGACCGAGTTGTTGCCCCAGCAGTCCGTGTCCGCGGCCGGCACATGGATCAGCATGCCCGGCGTGATCTCGTTGCCGATCTGCACCATGTCCGGGCGCGCGCCCGCGGTGACGAGCGCGGCGACGACGTCCTTCGTGTAGGCCTTCAAGAGGCCCGCCATCTCGTCGATCGACTGGGCGTCCCGCCAGGCCTCGGGGATGATCTGCTTGCCAGGATCGGCCCAGGTGTCGCTATAGTGGAAGTCGAGCAGGAACCCCATGCCCGCCTCCTTGATCTGCTTGCCGAACTCGATCGTGTGGTCCTTGTCGCAGTAGGTCTCCGACTTCGCGCAAGAGCCGCCGGTGCCGAAGGCATATCCGTACGATGTGCCCGGATCCACGAATGTCCGGAGCCGGATGTAGTTGAATCCATGGTTCTTCAGCAGCTCGAGTATCCCTTTTTCGTTTCCGTCCGTGTCCGTGTAAGTCGCGCCGTTGTCGATCGCCTCCTGGACGCTGGAGATATCAGCGCCCAGGATGAAGGGGGGGTCGAACGCGGGCATGCCGCCCATTCCGCCGGTCCCGGCGCCGCCGACTCCGCCGGTTCCGGCGCTGCCCGTTCCGCCGGTCCCGGCGCTGCCCATGCCCTCCGAAGCGGAAGAGGACGAGCTCGTTGCGCCGGATGCGCCTCCCCCGCTCGAGATCCCGGCCGTCGCGCTGCCGCCGCCTCCCCCCGAAGTGGCTCCCCCCTGACCAGCGCCGCCGGGATCATTGCCACCCGGGCTTGGCTCGGTGCAGTGACAGAGAAAAAATGGGATGATGAGCGCGCCAATCGTCGCGTAGGACGGTACGGTGGAGCGAAATGTGGACATCGTGCCACCATCTTACCCGAGCCCGACCGCCAGTGTCATCGGATGGATTCACCGCGGTCTCCCGGCGGAACGTACGGGTGAAGTGGCTCGGGCTATCGCCAAGCGCCGCCGCTGCGAGCGCACCTGGGAGTTCCAGCGCCGCGAAGACGCCGGCCGGGCCCCGCTCCGCGCCGAGACCGGCGCTCGACGCCTTCGGCGATGCCGTCCGCTCGCTCGACGCGGACGCGGGCGTCGCCGTCGCCGACCTCGGCGAGCGGCTCGGCCTGTCCGCGAGCGCCCTCAAGAAGACCGTCGACGAGCTCATCGAGCGCCGGGCGGCTGGTCGAAAAGAAGAAGCGGCCGCGCGTCGTGGCGTATATAGCGGAGGTCGGTGAAGCGGATGGCGCGTCGATCGAGAAAAACCATGGCCTTCATCTGGTTGTCCCCGCGATGACCCATGCCTGGCTCAGGAGGTGGCCGGTCTCGGACTTCGGCCAGCGAATCTACCTCGTGCGCGCGAGCCACGCGCCGGACGATCCCGCCCGGGTACGCCTCGAGCGCGTCCCGCTCCTGTTCGCCCTGTCCGCCATCGATGCTCGCCGGAATGAGGACCTCTACGTCCTTCAGGATATCTACTGCGAGCTCACCCTCTGCGGCCGGTCGAGCTTGCACCAGCAGGACCACCGAGTGCTCCGCGCTCGGGTCGCCGAGCGGGTGCGACGAGCGCTGGAACACGGCGACCTCGTCGCATTTCGCGAGATCCATTCCAGCGCGTCCGTCGCGCCCCGATGCGCGGGAGCCGGCGGATCGCACGGCGCATCGACGGCGTCGCCGCCGCCCCGCTCTCCCGAGGCGGAGACGGAGCTCTCGTTCTACGAGATCGTCCTGCTGGACGAGCTCGAGACTCCGATCGTCGACGTGAGCTTGCGGGTGAGCACCCCCGCCGGGGAGGTCGTACGGCGAACGGACGCGAGCGGCCGCGTACGCGTCGACCGCGTGCCGCCGGGTTGGGGAAGCGCAGCGATCGCCGATGCCGGGGAGCTCGTCAGGGCGCTCGCGGGCCGGGAGCGCAGCCCGCGCCGGACAGCGCCGTTGCCGCGGGGGGACACATGGCACGTGCGTGTCCCGGGCCGCATCGGCGACGCCGTGAGCCTCCCCGACGCCGAGCCCCAGAAGCTCCTGCTCGTGACGCGCACCGACCTCGTTCATGTCGCCCAGGCATCCCCCTGGCCCGCGCTGTCGCTGCTCGACCCGGCGGGGCCATGGCAGCTCACCCTCGCCGAGGAGCGCGCGATGCTCGCGCTCCTCTCCGCCGCGACGGGCGCAGAGGCCGTCCTGCAGCGGGTCGCACCGGCGCCCCCGCCGATGCGCGCGGGTCGTCCTGAAGGCCACGTTCACGGCGTCGTTCGGCGCGGTCGGCAGCGTCGGCCCGATGCGCCATCCCGTGCTTCAGGTGGAGCAACCCTACGACGTCGTCGCGGGGGGAACGATGCTCCAGGCAGCGAACATCCCAGCCTACGTGAAGAGCCACCCTCTCGTCGACACGAAGGTCATGGCCAACGTGAACGGCGCCGCGCTCGTCCAGATCCGGACCGAGTTTGTCAACATCACGCCGTTCTGGATGGCGTACGCCGCCTACGCGTCCGAGTACGTCGCCGATCACCGGCCCGGCGATCCCGAGCTCGTCGCCCTCGGCTACACCGGCGGCAGGCCGCTCATCTGGTTTGCCACCGTTCCCGCCGCGTGCGCCGCGCCGCCGGCGCCCGGGGTCGGCTGCCTCGTGTTCTTCCGGCCCGAGAGCTACGCTTACACGCGCGTCGACGAGGCCAGCCACTCGATGTTCGGGCTCAACCGGTATCTGCTCAAGCCGGTGGACGATCCGAAGGCAAGTTTCTGGAAGCGCGACCTGTTCCTCCCGGATCCCGACGACGGCAAGAGCCCTTATGCATGGCTACGCGCCGGCTTCGAGGACGCGCTCGCCCGGAGCCAGAGGCCCGTGGTTCTCCTTCACCCCTGGCCGAGCGGCTCCGACTTCGGCGCCGCGACCGGCCCGTCGCTCGCTGCCCTCGCCGGCGGCGCGCTCCGGTTGCTCTGGGCCGAGCAGCGCCTCGGGAGGAACCGTGGCGCGATCCACCTAGGCCGTCTCGGCGTCATGGGCTACAGCGCCGGCGGGCTGTCGATGTGGGCCGCCCTCGCCAGCAACAAACAGCGGGTCTCCGAGGTGTATGCGTTCGATGCGCGGGGCACGCCCGCCAAGGCGGGCGCCGTGATCCAGTGGTTCAATGCGCGGAGCGACACGGTTCTGCGGATGAGCGGGGGCTACCAGCTCGCCGCGAACGAGGGGATCCGGCTCAGCATCGAGAAGCTCGCAGGTGGCCCTGTATCGCGGGTGACCGCGACGCCGCCGGACAGGAAGGCATATGCGGCGGGCAGCAATCCGCTCTGGGATCATGTGATCACCCACTACCCGGACTTGCGCGAGCAGGCCGGCTACTGGCACCAATTCGCGATCTTCGGCGGCTATGTCGCCGTTCCCGGCTCGTTCACCCTGACCTTTCTGCAGCAGTTCCTGCAGGACTCGCTGTTTTGATGCGCGCCGTCGTCTCTCCCGTGCTCGCTGCGCTCGCGGCGGTCCTCGCCGCAGGCCAGCCGGGTTGCCATCGAGATCGCCTGCCG
This sequence comes from Sorangium sp. So ce1036, assembly GCF_051369805.1. Classification (NCBI taxonomy): domain Bacteria; kingdom Pseudomonadati; phylum Myxococcota; order Polyangiales; family Polyangiaceae; genus Sorangium; species Sorangium sp. So ce1036. Next base: position 5,668,412 of record NZ_JBBMOX010000001.1, on the reverse strand, counting down.
CAGGGCGACGCCTCGACGGGGGCGCTGCCCTCGTCGGCGAGCGCGGCGGCGGCGTCGCCGTCGCCTGCCGGGAGCAACGCTGCGGCCGGTGGCGCCATGGGCCATCTCGATGCCGCACGCGCCGACGCCACCGGGGCTACCGGCCAGGGCGCGCCGCCGCCGTCGATCGGCGGTGCAGGGGCGGTGTCGCCGGTGCCTGGAACGACCCCCGGCGCGGGTGCGCCGGCGGGCAGACCGTTCGACCAGGATGCCTGGCTGGCCGCGCGCGGCGTCGCGTGGCGTCCCGACGCCTCGTGCTGGTCGACCCTCGCCACGAGCCCGCCCCGGCGCATCCACGTGTGCTCATGCCACGAGGCGCTCAGCCTGCCCGAGATCGAGCTGATGGTGTGCTCGCGCGCGCGCGAGCCGGACGCCGCGGAGGGGCCGTTCGTGACGCACACGGTCCTCTATGCGCCGCGGGGCGGCGCGCTCGAGGCCGTGCTCGACGTGCCGACCGGCGCGATGCTCGACGACTGCCCGCCGCGATCTCCGATCCCTTGCAGGGTGGCGCTTGAGCTCCGGGTCGAGCGGGGCGCGATCCATCTGGAGGAGAAGTCGGGGGCCGCCTCCGCGTGCGGCCACCCGGGGATCATGTCGAGCAGGCCCATCCCGGGCGCCTCCGGCTGGAACAGCGCCTCCGGGCAGCGCGCGCGCGCCGCGTACCGGCGTGTCTGCGGCGCCCGCGGACGGTACGGCTGGGAGCGCGGCATGCTGCGCCGGGCGCCGTGAACCTCCAGTCGGCCCACGCGCCCCCGGGGGATTCCGGCGAGCGCGCCGTGCTCGCCGAGCCCCGCGGCCGAGCCGACTTGCGGCGCTGAGCTCACGGTGGCGGATCGGGGGCGAGGGCGAGCGAGCTCGCGGGACCGAGGCGCACGAGCGCGGCCGGCAGCCGCCTGTCCGTGAGAGCGAGTTACTCCGTCTCGCTCGCGGACAGCTCGATGCCTGGCACTCCACAGGCCAGGCGCGCACAGGAGGCGCAGATGCTGGCCTCTGGTCCGGCGACAAGCTTCGATTCTGTTTCGGTCTTTCCGCAGAACGAGCAGGAGCTGGGCACCGCGGTTCTTGTCGCGAGCGCGATCCCGCCGTGACGGGGGCCGAGGTGGCCTCCGGGGCCGGCGAGCTCCTCGACGACGGTCATTGCAGCATACATCGACCGGATGGCCTCGCGCGTCGCTGCAAGGAGGCCTTGCGCGATGCTCGTGGCTCGAACGGAGGCGGCTTGCTCGCACGCCGCCTCTCTGCAGCATGTCAGCGTGGACCCTGCGTTGGCGATGGTGGCGCTCAAGAAATCCTGGTAGTGCGTCAGCGCCTTGCGTCCGAGGCGCAGGTCCTTCGTCGCACGCTCGAGATGCTCGGTCACGGCACCGCGTGCGACCTGGACCAGGTCTTGAACTGCCCTGATCTCATCATCGAGTGTCATGTCGCGAGCCTTCTCCCAGGCGTCGCGCTACCTGCTCAAATGCGAGGGTGCGGACCGTGTCCGGTGCCGGGGAGGCAGCTGCGCTGTCCGGTGTGGACCGCCACCGGTTCCGGGGAAGCAGCTGCGCTGCCCGGTGCGGACCGTGTCCGGTGCCGGGGAGGCAGCTGCGCTGCCCGGTGCGGACCGTGTCCGGTGCCGGGGAGGCAGCTGCGCTGCCCGGTGCGGACCGTGTCCGGTGCCAGGGAGGCAGCTGCGCTGCCCGGTGCGGACCGTGTTCCGGTTCCGGGGAGGCAGCTGCGCTGCCCGGTGCGGACCGCCCCCGGTTCCGGGAGGCAGCTGCGCTGCCCGGTGCGGGTGTACGAGCGGAGCCCTGGTAACAGTTCTGACCGGGAGCAGCGGTGACACTTCCTTGAGCTACGGGCCCCTGCTCCGGGAGGACTGGGAACAGGGGCCGGATCCTCGTCGACGCGACACGCTCACCGCGCTCTCTCGGACCGCCAGGATCTATACACGAACCGCTTCCCGCGGTCTCGGTACACGCGAGCCTCTCCTCACGTTCCGGCGTGAGTGCGCGCAGGTCACCGTGCCTTGGCGAGCTGCAGCTCCTTGTTCTTCAAGGTGACCTGCGCGAGCAGAACCGGCCCGTAGTACAGCTCCCAGACGTCGTCGGCGATCGGAAGCAGCCCCACGGGTTCGTTGGCGATCAGCTTGGAAACGAAGGTGTTCGCGCCACCGAACTGAAGCCGACCCATGTCCCCCACGCGTCGCACGGCCATCGTGTCCGGATACTCCGGCGAGGAGGGCTTGCTCGGCATCGTCCGCCGCGACGGCGTGTAGCGCGAAGCCGGCGTCCTCTGGCCGAGCGCCTCGTGAGGCCGCTGGTCATTGTACTCGTGCCGGAAGCGGTCGAAGACGCGCTGCTGCGCCGCGAGCGTGGCTTCGGGCGGCGATGTCGCCTCCGCCTTCAGCGTCTTGTGCATGCGCTCGTGCCGGCCGTTCTGCTGCGGTTTGCCGGGCTCAATGCGCTCGGGAACCACGCCGAGCTTGATCCAGCTCACCGACAGCGCCGAGAGCCCTCCAATGCCCTGCGTGGCGAACGGCGGGCCGTTATCGGAGCGGATACGATTCGGCAGCCCAAACTCGCGGAACGCGCGCTCGAAGTGCGGCCGCACCGAGGCCTCGTCCGGCTTCGCTACGCCCTCGCATTTGAGCAAGTACCGCGACGCCTGGTCCGTCAACGTCAGCGGGTGGCACCGGGTCTTGTCGCCAAGCGCGAAATGCCCCTTGAAATCGGCGCACCATGTGTCATTAGGCTGCTCCGCTGGAGCCAGCGTCGACGGCTTCGCTGACGTCGGCATCACCACGCGGCGCCGCCGGGGCCGGATCAGCCCGTGTTTCTTGAGCAGCTCGCCGATGGTGCTCGTCGCCGGCAGCCCCTCAAGGCCCATGCTCTCCAGCCGGGCGCGCAGCTTCTTCGGACCCCAGGTGGGTCGCTCCTTCCGCAGCTCGACCAGCGCGTTGACGATCGCCGCTGGCGTCGCATGCGGGAACGTGTGCGCCACGGGCCGCCGCTCCTCCAGACCACGAGGTCCGGCTTGCTCGTAACGCTCCACCCACTTGTACCCCGTCTTCCGGCTGATGCCGAACCGTCGGCACAGCTCCGCGAACGTCTCGTCCGACTCGTTGACCTGCGCGATGAACTGAAGCCTCTCGTCCACTGAACATGTCTCTTTCCAGGGCACCAGCGATCCTCCGTCGCCGACCCTCTACGACATGTGTCACCCAGGCTCCCGGTCCGTCCGGGTGCTACCCAGGCTCCCGGTCTGAACCGTTACCCAGGCCACCGGTCCGTACCGGGCCGCCTCCGGTTGCCGGGGAAGCAGCTGCGCTGCCCGGCGCGGACCGCGTCCGGTTCCGGGGAAGCAGCTGCGCTGCCCGGCGCGGACCGCCCCCGGTGCCGGGGAGGCCGCTGCGCTGCCCGGCGCGGACCGTCTCCGGTACCGCGCGGACGTTACCGCGTGCCCTTGCATCTCCGGCTCGCGGGCTTACCTCATCGCGTGATCCCGGTCCCCACCCAGCGCCTGGGCCAGGGCCATGGGTCGGAAAGGAACCCGAAAGGAATTCACGCCATGCGCGCCGTCGACCGCCTCGATGCTGAGAACACGACCGTCGTCCCCTCCGAAGGTGGCGGAGGAGCCCCGTCCGGGAACGAGAAGGCCGTCGAGCAATCCTGGTCCGACGTCATGCGCCTCCTGGAGCAGGCGGCCGCCATCGCCGCCGCGCGTGGATGCGATCCGCAGTCGTTCACCGGCGCCGCCTTCACGGCCTACGTGGCCAAGAACCCGGCCTTCCGTCAGTGGCTCGAGACCATGCAGCTCGCCCACCAGCTCGAGCGCCTGCGGCGGGAGGGGCGCATCGGCGTCGCCTGAAGCGGGCCACCCCGGGTCGCCTGAAGCGGGCCACCCCGGGGTCGCGCCTGAGGAGGGCCACCCCGGGGTCGCCACCTCACCCCCCCGCGGCGCGCGCGGGCGTCGCGAGCCGCCTGCGCGCCTCCGGGATGAGATAGCCGCACCGCCGCCCGAACCACCGCAGCACGTCGAGCGACGAGACGATGCCGACGACCTTGCCGTCGTCCGACAGCACCGGCAGCCGGTGCACGCCCTCGTACGCCATGAGCGCCGCGGCCTGCCGGATGCTCGCGCTCTCGTGCAGCGTCACCACCACGGGCGTCATCACGTCGCCCGCGGTGGTCGTGACGGGCTCGAGCACATGGAAGCCCGGCTCGAGATCCAGCGGCGCGCGCTCGTCCGGTCGCGCGGTCACGCGCTCCGCCTCCGCGGTGTCGCCGCGCTCCTCCGCCGCCCGCAGCACGTCGGCCCGCGACACCATGCCCACCGGCCTGCCCTCCGCGTCCACGACCGGGATCCCGTTGATCTCGTGGCGGACGAGCAGGGCCGCGACCTCGTCGACGGCGACCTCCGGCCGGACGCAGACCACGTCCCTGGTCATGATGTCCGCGAGCGGCGACTCCGGATCCATCAGCCCGCCCGGATCGCGCGGCGGCTCCTCCCTCGCCGCGCCGCCCGGCGCCCGCGCGACCGCCTCGGTGTGACAGACGACCGACGTCGTCTGCGTGCCCACGTCGAAATGCAGGGCGTGAAACCGATGGCACGCCTCGCACTCGCGCACCGTGGTCGACCGCCCCTTCACGGGGCAATGGACGGTCTCCACGACCGACGCCTCGCCGTCGCGCCCGACGACGCGCGCGCTGTGGATCGTGTGACGCGGGATGGGGTGCTGTCCGTTGATCGATCCAGGGGTGATCATCTGCCTCTTCTCCGCTCCCCCCTCGGCGTCCTTCGCCCGGGGTACGTCGACGGGGACGAGCACCGGCCGTGCCACGGCCGAGCGCCCCGGGATCCCGCGGTCCTCCCGGCCGCGCCGCGCCCGCGCGGCGCAGGCGCTTCGCGCCGGTGCACCGCCTGCGCCGGCGCCGCGGCCGGCGCCCGTCGCGCACCCCGTGCGCCGCGGCGAACGGCGTGCAGGCCACCCCGCCCCGCGCCGCGCGATGAGGCCGCTCCCCGGGCGATCGGCGCGGCTGGCACATGGCGTGCAAGACTTCCTGGCGAGCGAGAGAGCGGGGCAACCGCCGGAGAGCGGCCTCATCGCGAGGCTCAAAGGAGGCTTCCATGTCGAGCGCAAACGATCGTTACGTCATCGTCGTCGGGATCGATTTCTCGGAGCTGAGCGACCGCGCCCTCGATCAGGCGCTCGAGGCCGCGTGCCTCCGCAGCAACGCCGAGGTGCATGTCATCTACGTCGAGCCCGAGACCTGGGTGAACGTCGATCTCCCGGCGGCGCCCGACCCCGCCGCGCGGACCGAGGCGATGCTCCAGCGGGTGCAGCAGCGCGCGAGCGAGCGCGTCGGCGCCCTGGGCAGCAGGCTCGACGGCGAGCGGCTGAAGCGCGTCGTCGTCCACTACCGCCGCGGCGCTGCGGCCGAGCAGATCGCCCAGCTCGCCGCCGACCTCGACGCCGACCTCGTGATCGTCGGCTCGCACGGCCTCCGCGGGCTCCAGCGGCTCCTGCTCGGCTCGGTCGCCGAGCGCGTCTCCCGGCTGGCTCGCTGCGCGGTGTGGATCGTCCGGCCGAAGGACCACGCGACGGAGGGCCGCGTCCCCGAGATCGAGCCGCCCTGCCCGGAGTGCGTGAAGCGCCGGCAGGAGACGGGCGGCGCACAGCTCTGGTGCGCGCGCCACGCGGAGCACCACGTGCGGCCGCACCGCTACTCGTACGCGACCAACGGGATCTACGCCTCGTCGAGCGCCCCCTACCAGGCGACGCCGGACAGCGTGTGAGCTCCCCATCGGGCGAACCGGCGCGCGCTCGGGCGAACCGGCGCGCGCTCGGGCGGACCCGCGCGCAGGGACCGCATCGCGCGCCGCGCAAAGCCCTCCTCCGCCACGGCGCTGCGCAAAACCCTCCTCCAGCACATCGCCGCGCCCGGCCCGACCCGGGAGGCGCGCCCCTCGCTCGCTGCATCCGCACCGAGATCATCCGAAATTGACGGCCAGCATCCCGCGGTGATATAGGTAACCGTTTTCTTCTGGCGGATTTTTGTGGTGAAAGCCGAATCGAGAGGTGATCGGGCGCGGCGTGTGCGATGTGCAGGGGGGGAGGACGACATGGAGCCTCCAGCGTCCAGCGACGCCGCGCCTCCCTCGTCGGCTCCCCGGCGGGCGTCATGAGCCTCGGCGGATGACCTCTTGTTTCGTCAGATGACGAGGAGAACGCATGCGTGTCGGACATGGGATGATCACAGCGGCGCTCGCCGGCCTGTTCGCTGCCTGCGCCGGGCCGGTCGGCGGTGTGGGCGGGGGTCAGGCTCAGACAGAGACACCGACGCACGAGACGGTGTGCGCGGCCCGCTGTGCCTGCGCGGGGTGCTCGGCGGAGGATGAGGCGCTGTGCAGCGCCGAGCAGGAGGCCGCGGGGGAGAGGGCCGAACAGGCGCAGTGCCAGGACGAGCTCACCGCATACACCGAGTGCGTCCGCCTGGAAGGACGATGCGTGGACGGCCAGCACGTCACCGACGCCTGCGACGTCCATGCGGCGGCCCTCTCGCGCTGTCTCGACGCCGCCGATCCGTCATGTCCCACCGTGGACAACGGCATCTGCGATGAGCTGCAGGGCACCGGACGATGTCCTGCCGGGACCGACGCCGCGGATTGCCGCCCGCGTTGCCCGTACACCGGCGACGGCGTCTGCGATGAGCCCCACGGCACCGGACGATGTCCTGCCGGGACCGACACCGCGGATTGCGGCTCGTTCTGCCCGTCCACCAACGACGGCATCTGCGATGAGCCCGAGGGCACCCGCCGCTGCGCCGAGGGCACCGACGCCGGGGACTGCAACCGCTCGAGCGAGTGCGACATCCTCCGCGACTGCGGCGACGTGTCGACCGGGTGCACCGCGTGCGCGATCGAGAAGGGCTGCTCCGACGAGCTCGACGCGTGCTCCAGCGACGACGCCTGCATCGCCTTCACGCAATGCGCCGTGACCTGCGAGGACGACGATGATCTCTGCCTCGGTGACTGCGAGGCGAGGCACCCGGCCGGAGCTGCCCTGTTCACCACCTACATGACGTGCGTGACCTGCGACTATTGCTACATCTCGTGCGGCGGCGCGCTCTCGTGCTGAGCCGCGGTGTCCTCGGGCCGGCGCGGTGAGCCCCGCCGCGTCGCCGGGGGGCGCGCGCCGCCGGGGGGCGCGCGGTGGTGCGCCCGCGCGCGCCCGCTTTCGATCTGGACAGGCGGAGCAGGGCGCGTAGTGTAGCTCGTCGAGCGTATCGCACCGGGAACCACATGACGCAGGGCCTCGAGGCGACCCGACATGCCGCGGGAGAGGGCTCTCCGCCGGGAGCGGGAAACGAGCGCGCCGCGAGCGCGCGGCCGTGGTGGAGGCCGGGCGTCGTCGTCGACGGCCGGTACCGGCTCGATCGGCTCCTCGGCGAAGGGGGCATGGGCGTGGTCTGGGCCGCGAGCCACACGCTGACCGGCAAGCCGTTCGCGCTCAAGTTCGTGAAGGGCGGGGCCGTGTCCGGCGCGGTGGGCGTGCGCCTGCTGCGCGAGGCGAGGATCGTGAGCACCCTCCGCCATCCCAACGTCGTCGAGGTGCACGACCTCATCGAGCTCGATGGCGGGACACCCGTGATGGTCATGGAGCTCCTGTCCGGCGAGTCGCTCGCCAGGAGGCTGCTCCGCGAGCCGAGGATGCCGCTCCGGGAGGTCGCCTCCATCTTCCTGCCGGTCATCTCGGCCGTCAGGACGGCGCACGCGCTGCGCATCGTCCATCGCGATCTGAAGCCGGAGAACATCTTCCTCGTCGACGGCTCGAGCGCGCGGGTCAAGGTCCTCGACTTCGGCATCGCGAAGCGGACGGCCCTGGAGGGGCAGGACGCCCAGACAACGGGGCTCACCGACAGCGGGGCGAGGCTGGGGACGCCCTGTTACATGTCGCCGGAGCAGGCGTTCGGAGAGCCCATCGATCACCGGACCGACATCTGGTCGCTCGGCCTGCTCCTCTACGAGTGCCTGTCGGGCGTGCTCCCCACGCGCGCCGACAACGCCGGCCAGGTGTTCAAGATCGTCGTGACAGGCGCCATCTCGCCGCTGGACAGGACAGCGCCCCACGTGCCCCGGGAGCTCTCCAGCCTGGTGAGCCGCATGCTGTCGACGGCCCGCGACGCCCGGCTCTCCGACCTGGGGGAGGTGGTCCGCGTGCTCGAGCCGCTCGCGCAAGCGGCGCCGCCGTGCCTCGACGCGCCGGCGCCCCCGGCGGCCGTGCGCCCGGAGCCTCCGGTCATGGAGCCCGACCGCCGTGCCGGGGAGGAGGGGGAGGGGGACGGCGTGGATCCCATGGCCGCGACCGAGCGCCCCGACACCGCGGCGCGCCCGGCGCCGCGCCCCTCGGCCAGACGCCGCGCCGGCGCGCGGGCGGCGGCCTGGACGATCGGCCTCGGCGTGGCGCTCGCGGGGAGCCTCGCCGGGGCGCTCGCGCTGCGCGGAGAGCCGCCGCCCGAGGTCGCGGCGATCACGGTCTTGCCGCGCTCCGGCCCGCAGGCGCACGGCCTGTACACGGCCGCGCTCCAGGCCGCGCGCGACGCGAGAGAGGCCGAGGCGGTGGACCTCCTGCGGCAGGCGGTCGCCACCGACGACGCCTTCGCCGCGGCGCACCTCCGCCTCGCGATCTACGCGCCGGAGCTCGCCGAAGCGCGGAAGCACCACGCGCGCGCCGAGGCGCTGAGCGCCGCGCTCGACCCGGACGAGCGGGCGATCCTCGCGGCGATGGAGCCCGCGCTCGGCCGCGACGTCGTGGACACGGCGCTCTGCGCGGAGCGGCTCGGCGCGCTCGCGGCGCAGCACCCCGACGACGCGGAGCTGCTCTCCCTCCTCGCGCGCTGCGCGCTGCGCTCGGACATCCACACGAGCGTCGCGGCGGCGCGGCGGATCGTCGAGATCGAGCCCCACCACGCCCGGGGATGGGCCGCGCTCGCGCGGTCGCTGCAGCGCCTGGGGAGCCTCAACGAGTCCGCCGCCGCCATCGACCGGTGCCTCGCGATCTCGCCCAGGGCGGCGAGCTGTCATGAGGTCCGGAGCGAGCTCCACGGCGCGCTCGGCCTCTGCGCCGACGTCGAGCACGACCTGCAGCTCATGCTGCCGGCGGCGCGCGGGAGGGGCCAGCAGATCCTCCGCAAGCTCGCGTCCTCGATCCATGCGCAGGGGCGGTCGCCCGATGCGGTCCGCGAGCTGACGCGGCAGAGCCGGGTCTCGCTGCCCGAGGCGGAGAGACGCCATGTCTCGCTGCTCGACGAGGCGAACCTGAGCGCGTTCATGGGCAACTTCGCGGCGGCCGAGGACCAGCTGCGGCGCGCGCGCCTGTGGATCAGCGCGGACTCCAGGGCCCACGCCGACGTCGCCCGCGCGCTCATCGACATCGCCCTCGAGACCGATCGCGCGCTCGAGGCGGCGAGCATCGCCGAGACGTGCGTCGAGAACTACAGCGCCTGCGCCACGGACTCGGCGGACCTCCTGCGGGTCATGCTGCACGCCGGCCGCATCACCAGGGCCGAGTTCCAGCGGCGGCGCGCCGAGCAGCTGTCGCCGTCGCGCGCCCCGGGCGCGGCCGATCTGGCGCCCTCCGCCTGGATGAGGGCCCACGCGCGGTGGATCGGCGACCCCGAGGAGGCGGCGGAGGACGCCCCCGCGCTGCCGCTGGCCGCGCTGATGAGCCATCAGGTCGGGCACGAGGTCCACGCGGACATCGGCGCGGTCTATTCCCTCGCGGGCATGCCTCACCACGCGATCTACGCGCTCCGCAGGGCGGTCACGACATGCGATGGGCTGGGCTGGCCGGTGAGGTACGTCCGGTCGTTCTGGTTCCTCGGTCAAGCCCTCGAGCGGACGAGGGACGTCCCCGGCGCGTGCGAGGCCTACGCGGGCGTGATCGCGCGCTGGGGGAGCGCGGCCCCGCGCTCGGTGACCGCGGAGCGGGCGCGGGCGAGGATGACGGCGCTCGGCTGCGGAACGACCGGGTGAGCGTCCCGCCGCGGCGGCGAGGCGCGCGAGAGGACTCCTCTGCTCACCCGCGTTGCCACTCAGCCCCTCCGGTGAGCACCCCAGACGAGGCCACCGCCCGGTTTTTCCTGCGCGCGCGTTCCGGATCCGGGGTACCATGCCGCCGCACAAGCACCTTTTTGTGAGCGAGGAGAGCGATGGTGTCGGGCAGGCGAGGGGAGAAGCGGCAGGAGCAGCAGGCGTTTGCGCTCAAGGGCACGATGCCCGCCATCACGATGCTCAGCCTGCGGACGGCGGACGTGTCGGCGATCGAGCGTCAGCTCGCCGACCACATCTCGCAGATGCCGCACTTTTTCCTCCACCTGCCGGTCCTGCTCGACCTCGAGGCGCTCGGCGATGAGCTCATCGACCTCGGCGCCGTCGCCGCGGTGCTGCGGCGGCACAACCTCGTGCCGATCGCCGTGCGCAACCCCACCGACGCCCAGCGCGAGCGGGCCGTCGCCGCCGGGCTCGGGGTCCTGCGGACGCCGCTCTCGCGCGCGCCGCGCCAGCCCGCGCCGCCCGAGGCGAGCGCGCCGGAGCGCGCGGCGACCACGCCAGCGCCCGGGCCGGTCCGGCGGGCACGCGACGCGGCGCCCGCGCCCGATCCGGTCGGCGAGCCGCCGCCCGCGGGGCTCACGGTGCGGCAGCCGGTGCGCAGCGGGCAGGTGATCTACGTGCCTCACGGCGATCTCGTGGCCCTCGCGCCGGTCAGCTCGGGCGCGGAGCTCATCGCCAACGACAACATCCATGTTTATGCCCCGCTCCGGGGCCGCGCCATGGCGGGCGCCCACAACAACGCCGAGGCGAGCATCTTCTGCATGAGCCTCGAGGCGGAGTTCGTGTCGATCGCGGGCCGCTACCTCATGGCGGACGAGATCCCCGACGAGCACCGCGGGAAGCCGGTGCGGATCTCGGTGCAGAACGGTGAACTCGTGATCACCCGGCTGTGACGCGCCGAGGGGCGCCGTTGCCTCAGGGCGGGGGCGCCGGCGCTCACGAGCACGGGCGCGTTCACCGCGACATCGACGAAGACGGGGCGGAAGGGGGATACCCACGGCGGCCAGCGCCGCGCCGCGGGCCCACCGGCGCGCCGCGGGCCCACCGGCGCGGGGCGGATCACCCCCGCGCGGCGCGCCGGACAGGGCTCCTCGCGCCGGGCAACCTGGCGAGAACCTCTCAGGCGCGCTGAACTTTTGTCATACAGGTTCGCTCATGTGATCTCCTGTTGGACAAGATGGGTGTGGCGATCGGGTCATGTAATATTCGATCTGTCATGTTTAGTTTTGTAAACACTTCTGGCTCGTGTCCCTGTCGTTGCTACGGTCTCGTCGACCGGTGCTTCCTCTGCGAACGGAGTCGAACCTCCGGCGGCGAGCGGAGCGATCATCTGATGATTCCATCCCGGAGCGGGACACCGGCCTGCCCGCCCGCGGCCAGGAGGTTTCCAATGCAATCGTGGCACATCGCGCTGCCGATTGCGCTGCTCGGGAGCTCTGTCTCCGGATGCGGTGACGGCGAGCTGGCAGCGTCGGAGGTCGACGGGGCGTCCCGCGCGGACGCCGTGCTCCGGTCACCGGGCGGGGGCGAGCCCGCGGGTGACAGCGGCAGGTCGGAGGCCAGCGGCAGCCCCTGCTACCCGTTCGATCAGCCCAGCCCGGCGGCGCTCCGCGGCTCCGAAAAGAAGGCGTTCGCGTGGTATTTCCCCCCGTATCCCGTGTCGATCGACAACCGCGATCCGAGCGGCGACTGGTATGCGCGCTGGCTGAGCCCCGACGGGGGGGGCGGGGAGTACGCCGACACGGGGGGGCAGCTCCGCGACCGACCGCTGTTCCAGCGCCCGCCGCGGCCGGAGTCGCTCTGGCGGCAGCTCGATTTCGAGGTGGAGATCCGGCAAGCCATCGCGATGGGGCTCGACGGCTTCATCCTCGAGATGTCCCACCGCAAGGTCCATTCGGACGACAGGTTCAACCAGGTAGGAAAGATGCTCGACGCCGCGCGGGCGGTCGATCCAGGGTTCCGCATCCTGCTCGGGCCGGGGTTCCCCAAGGAGTCGAACGCCACGCCGGACGAGCTGGCCGAGACGCTGCTCAGCTACACGGGACACCCGTCGGTCTTCCGGCTGCCCGACGGCCGCGTGCCGATCGCCACGTTCTACCCGGAGCGCCCGGCGTCGAGCGGGGGCAAACCGCTCTCTTGGTGGAAGGCGCTGCGCTCGAAGATGCGCGCGCGAGGCGTCGAGATCGCATGGTTCCCCGTGTTCCTGTCCCGGACGTCGAGGGACAAGATCCCGGACCTCGACGCGTGGTACGACGAGATCGCGGGATACTCCATCTTCGACGGGAAGTTCGTGTCGCAGGGCGCGTCGAACGCCACGGAGAGCCAGAACGCCAGGGCCCGTGGCCTGACCTGGGTGGCGCGCACCGGGTTCCAGGACATCCGTGTGCGCAAGGGGGACTACGTCGAGCTGAAGCACTGGGAGCCGTCCAACAGCCGCACGCTGCGGACCCTCTTCGATCATGCGATCGGGGGGGACGCCCCCTGGATCAACGTGGTCACGTGGAACGACTACGGGGAGACGCAGACCGCGCCGTCCCAGGCGCGCGGTTATGCCGTGGCCGACCTGATCGCCTATTACACGACCTGGTTCAAGACCGGCGCCGCCCCCGCGATCACGCGCGACGCGCTGTACTACTTCCACCGGAAGCAGCATACGAACGCGCCTTACGACAGGACCAGGCAGACCGCCGGCGCCTTCAAGATCGCCGCCGGACCGGCCGCGGAGAACAACGTCGAGCTCCTCGCGTTCCTCACGGAGCCTGGCCGCCTGATCATCACCCAGGGCAGCGACACCCGGGTGATGGACGTCACGAAGCGCGGCATGACCTCGTTCATCGCGCCGATCGTCCCCGGCACCACGCCCGCCTTCGAGCTGCAGCGCGATGGAGAGGTGATCGTGTCGCTCACGAGCGACACGCGCATCGAGCGCGAGGTCGTCTATCAGGACATGACCTACTATGCGGGCGGCAGCCTCGAGTGCGAGCGCCCTGAATAGGCTTCCTCCGCGCGGTGTGGGATGCCGCGCCGGCGTTTCCCCGTCCGGCCGCTCGGGGCAGCGCAGCTCCGTCCGGGCGCGAGCTCCGCTATCCCGGGCACCCGAGCCGCCTCCACCCCGGACAGCGCGGTTCGCGCCGGCAGCGCGGGCCATCGGCGCTCGCCGGACGCGGAGGGGCCGCTGTTCCGTGCGAACCATCGCCGTCGCGTCGGAGACGGCCGATCGTTCACGCCCGGAGCACCGCGGGATCACCTGCAGCAGACCTCGACAGGCCCGGTGGGGCAGGGACGATGGCTGTGCGCGCGCGCGCTGGAGTCGCTGGAACAAAGAGCGATTCGTCCAGTGCGACTACCATGAAAGAACCACCCTGTCTCGAAATAGCTCTTGCGCTGGCGAAGGCGTGGAATAGCTTACCGCTCGCCGTCACGCGGAGCTCAGCGGAGCGCGTGACCGCGCTCGGGTCTACGAGCGGCAGATGAGCTGGCGACAGACGTCGCCCCAGCGCATCGGCCGTTGTCGAGCTGTGTGCCGGGAGAGCAGACCCGGTGTGTGATCGTGTGTCTGTGGTCATGATTGGAGGGGTTCCATGAAGAAGTCGCTTGTTTCATCGCTCGTTCTCGCTGCTGCGACGCTCTCTGCCAGCGCGATGGCGCTGGACACCAACGAAAGGTGGAATGTGGAGATTGATGTCCTCGATGAGCTCATCGGCATCGGTGAGATGGAGTGTGTGGCGAACCCCTGGGCCGCCGAGAGTGTCGCCTGCGCTTACGCCTGCGCGGTCGAGGCCAATGGGTATCCGCTGGACACCACCAACTTCTTCCTCCTGGAGCAGAAGACGTTCGGTCGCAATGACTGCGACGAAAACGCCGAGGTGGCGTTCAACACCATCCTCGTCAACGATCAGGATCAGCTGAGCAAGCTCATCTTCAATAACGAGAAGCTGGAGGTCAACGCCACGGTGCTGGGCGAGGAGAGGGACAACGACCTGTCCGGCGCCATCGTGTTCAGGGGGGTCGGCTACGTGGTCTTCGGCATCTTCTTCGACTCGACCGAAACTCAGCAATCGGGCGGCGGTGACGATGGCAATGGCGATCCGGGTGAGGGCGGGGATGATGGTGACGATGACGGCGGCGGTGAGGGGCTGGGCGTGGACGGGACGCTGTGACGGACGCCTGATCCTCGACGCGTGATCCAAGCGCCGCCGAGCGGCGGCCGGCCGGAGCTCCCCGGGGTGCACACGGGAGCTCCGGTGACCGGCGGCGGCGCGCTCCGGTCTGCAGCGGAAAGGGAGTCGCCGGCGCTCGCCGGCGGCTCTCCCTTTTTGTGCCAGGCGTCTGCCGCGCGACGACGCGCTCGCCGGGGTACGCCACGTGGAGACACGACGATGCAACAGCACAACGCACGAACAAGCTACCTCCATCGGTTCAGGCTCCTCCTGCTCGCCCTGCTCGCCCTCGCGATCGCGGCCGCGGTGCTGCTGCTCGCCCGCCCCAGGGCTGAAGAGCACCCCGTCGCGAGCCGCGAGGAGGCCCCGGGCGAGGCGCGGAAGCGAGCGTCCACCTACCGGAACCGGTCCATCCTGAGGGCCCCTGCGCCATCACGGCCGCGCGAGTCCGAGCGCCCGCGGATCGTCGGCGAGGTCTATGACACGGACGGCAACACGCTCGCGGGCGCGGCCGTCGTCGCGACGACGTTCGAGGTCGCCGGCAACATCCCCTCGACCGCGGGCGCCGTGAAGAGCGACGAGCGCGGGCGCTTCGAGCTCAGCCTGCCCGACGGGACGTACCAGCTCAAGGCCGATCTGGCCGGCTACGGCCCGACCACCGCGGTCGCGCACAGCGGCGACACCGTGAGCCTCGTCCTCTCGCGGAGCGGCGTCATCACCGGGCGCGTCGTCGACGAGCGCAGGGAGCCGGTGCGCCGCTTCACCATCGATGTCCTCACCGCCGCTCCCGACGACGTGCCGGCGCCGCCGCCGATGACCTCGAGGACGTTCGACAGCCCCGATGGGACCTTCCGCATCGACCAGATCCCCCCCTGGGGCGTGATCCTCAAGGCGACGGCCGAGGCGCACGCGCCGGCGCTCTCCGACGTGCTCTCCGTGAAGGCCGGTGACACGGGCTCGGTGGAGCTCGCGCTGTCCCGCGGGTGCGCCCTCTCGGGGAGGGTGGAGGACCCGCAGGGCACGCCGCTGGCGGGCGTGTTCATCGACGCCGAGTCGCGCGTCGGCGCCGGCGCGCTGAGCGAGATGGCCTTGAAGTCCTCGGCCGACGTGCAGCAGACCCAGACAGGGGACGACGGCACCTTCCGGCTCGATCATGTGCCCACGGGTGACATCCAGGTGCGCGCCTACGACGGGAGTTACGCGGTGACCACGCTGGCCATGTCCCTCTCCGACTGCGGCAAGGCGGAGCCGGTCCGGGTGGTCATGTCCGCCGGCGGGAGCCTCCGCGGCGTGGCGCGCCGGGGTGACGGCTCGCCGATCCCGCACGCAAAGCTGACGCTGCTCTCCCGATCCGTCGGCTTCGTGAGCGTGATGGCCGACGCCGAGGGACGCTATCAGATCGACGATCTACCCGCCGAGCGGGTGCGCCTCGAGCTGCGCGAGGGGACCCGGGCGGCCATGGTGTCCGTGAACGTCAAGGAGGGCGAGGTGGTGAGCCGCGACATCTCCCTCTTCGGCGAGGGGACCGGCGAGATCCGCGGGCGCATCACCGCCGGCGACAGGCCCCTCGCCGGGGTTCGCCTCCTGATCGCCTCCAACCGCGGCCGCAAGCAGGGCTTCGAGCGCTACATGCCGGTGACCGACAGGGACGGCAGCTTCCGCGTGCCCGCCCTCGCCGCGGGGGGGTACGTGGTCACCGCCATGACGACCTCGGTGGGCAAGGGCGTCCACGTCGAGGAGGGCGGCGTCGCGACCGTGAACCTGGACGTGACCCCCAAGCCCGCCGCGGAGGACACGAACTGAGCCGCCGCCCTGGTCCGGCCGGGTGGCGGGGCCGTCACCTCGGCCGGATCTCGGTGAGCACGAGCAGGTACTCCGGCGGGTTGTTCGGCGTCAGCTTGGCATACGGGTTCTGCTGGGTGGGGAACCCCGTGAATCGCCTGGAGTTGTACTCGCCCCAGGACGGGTTCTTGAAGAGCGGGATCACCGGCGCCGCCTCGACGAAGATCCTCTGGATCGCGTCGAGGATGCGCTTCTGCTCGGCCGGATCCGTCGCGGCCTCGAACTGCTGGAACAGCGGGTCGGCCTGCTTGGCCCCGAAGCGGTGCCAGTTGCGCGCGCTCATCTCGCCGACGGGCTTCACGAGCTCCGTGCCCATGAGATCGCGGTAGAAGTTGTAGGGGGTGGGCTCGACCGTGGTCCAGCCCATCGACATGTCGAACGTGCCCTTCTGGAGCGCCTCGAAGAACGCGCTGAAGTCGTACGTCCTGAGCGAGGCGTCGAGGCCGATCTGCTTCAGGTTCTGCGTGATGATCTGGACCGCGCGGACCCAGTCGGACCAGCCGGTCACGACGTTGATGTCGAAGCGTATCGGCTTGCCGCCCCTCATCCGGATGCCGTCGGCGCCCCTCGGATAGCCCGCCTCGTCGAGGATCTTGTTCGCCCGCGCCACGTCGAGCTTCACCCAGTCGCCCGCGGCCACGGCCTCCTCGTTGCGGAAGCGCTCGTAGGAGTCGTCCAGCCCGGTCGCGTCCGCGCCGTGCGTGTAGTTGTTCGCCGCGATCTTGACGATCTGCTCCCGGTCGATGGCCATGCTGATCGCCTTGCGCACCCGCACGTCGTCGAACGGCTTCCTGGTGCTGTTCGGATAGAGCGTGGCCGTGCCGCCCACGAGCGGGAACCAGTAATGATGGTGCGCCGGATCCTTGGCGACGAACGTCCTCTCGATGTCGGGGACGAAGGCGCCCGCCCAGTCGACCTCGCCGCTCGTGAGCGCCAGGCTGACCTGATCGTTGCTGGGGTACGCCGGGAAGCGCAGCCCGTCGACCGCCGGCTTGCCCTTCTGCCAGTAGTTCGGGTTCCGTCCGAGCTCGTAGATCTGGTTCTGGAAGACCTTCACCTCGGTGAAGGGGCCTGTCGCCACGGGGTTCTCGTTCGCGTACGTGACCGGATCCGCGACGTCTTTCCACGTGTGCTCGGGGACGATCGGCTGGTGTCCGATGTAGCTGAGCCCGGGGACATAGGGCCGCTTCAGCGCGAACTCGACGGTGGAGGCGTCCCTGGCCGTCACGGCGCCGACGAACTTCCAGACGCCCGAGAGGTCGAGCGCCGGGTGCTTCTTGAGCAGCCCGAACGTGAACGCCACGTCCTTTGCCGTGAACGCCTCGCCGTCGGACCACTTGACGTCGGGGCGGATCGTGAAGGTCAGTTTCGTGTTCTGCTCGCTCCACTCGTACCGGGTCGCGAGCCACGGCGTGTACTCGTTCCTCATCGTGTTGTAGATGAGCATCGGCTCGTAGATGCCGGCGACCGTCGGGAAACGCACGTTCCCCTCGGCGAGCAGGGGGTTGAAGTTGCGCACCCACGTGGCCTGCTGCTCCCTGGCGATGGTGACCATCGCGGGGCCCTTCTGCGCGGGCTTCGCCGCGGACGCGGCCGTCGCGGCGCCGTCGGGCGCGCCGGAGGCGGTCTGGGCTCTCTCCTTGGAAGAGCAGCCCGCCGCGGCGCCGGCGGACAGGAGCAGCGCCGACAGCACGAACCCGCGGCGGCGCATCGAACGACTCGTCTTCAGCATAGGCCTCTTCACGCGGGCGACCCCGGCCCCCCGCCACGCTCCCTCTCGGTGACAGCACGCGGCGCCGTCGCCCGGCAGAGCGGCACAGCCAAGGAGTCGCTGCCGCAACGCCCCCCCTGCCGAACACGACAATCCTTGGCGCCCACGTTATCGGTGGGCGTGCGCGCGTGTCAAATTCGATAAACCTACAAATATTCCGTCATTGCCGAGCCTCTCGGCGCCGGGAACCCCGTCGTGGGGGTCGGGCAATTGCCTACATGTAGGGAATTTGGATCCGTGAGGCCGACCGGGCTACGCTCCGAAATTTCGCCGCCAAAAAGTTGTTCCTCCGTTTCGTGATGACGTACCCCTCCGAGCGCGTCCCCGGCCTCGATGGACTCGGGCAGGCGCCGAGCTCTCAATTTCTGTCGACGGCGCCGATCGGACGCCGGGAGACGAGCACCCGAGCGGGCTCGGCCAACGGACAGCCACGTCGTTCGAACCAACAAGGAGGTTCCTGGTGTCAAAGGTAGTCGTCGTCACCTCGGGCAAAGGCGGAGTCGGCAAGACCACCACGACCGCTAACCTCGCGTCCGGCATCGCGGCGCTCGGGTACAAGACGGTTGCCATCGACTTCGACGTGGGCCTCCGCAACCTCGATCTCGTGATGGGGTGCGAGCGCCGCGTGGTCTACGATCTCGTCAACGTCCTCCGCGGCGAGGCGACGCTCCGTCAGGCGCTGATCCGTGACAAGCGGATCGAGACCCTGTACGTGCTCCCCGCGTCGCAGACGCGCGACAAGGACGCCCTCAGCATGGAAGGCGTCGGGCGCGTCCTCGACGAGCTGCGCGCCTCCGGCTTCGATTACATCTTCTGCGACTCGCCCGCGGGCATCGAGTGGGGCGCCCAGATGGCGATGTACTTCGCGGACGAGGCGATCGTGGTCACGAACCCCGAGGTCTCCTCGGTGCGGGACTCGGACCGCGTGCTCGGCCTGCTCGACGCGAAGACGCGCAGGGCCGAGCTCGGCGAGGAGCCGGTGCGCACGCACCTCCTCCTCACGCGGTACGCGCCCGCGCGCGTCGCCCGGGGCGAGATGCTCGCGCACAAGGACGTCCTGGAGCTCCTCGGCATCCCGCTGCTCGGCGTGATCCCGGAGTCTCAGGCGGTGCTCCAGGCGTCGAACGCCGGGACGCCGGTGGTGCTCGATCCGACGAGCGACGCGGCGCAGGCCTACCTCGATGTGGTCCAGCGCTTCCTCGGCGAGGAGCGCCCCCACCGGTTCCTCGATCCGGTCAAGAAGGGCTTCTTCAGCCGGATCTTCGGCGGCCAGGCGGCCACCGCCTAGGAGGGCGAGCCATGTCGATCATGGATTACTTCCGCAGATCGCAGCCGAAGTCGGCGACGGTCGCGAAGGAGCGGCTGCAGATCATCGTGGCGCGCGAGCGGGTGCGCCACACCGGTGAGCCGGACTACCTGCCGCGGCTCAAGCAGGAGCTGCTCCAGGTCATCTCGAGATACGAGCGCATCGACCTCGATCAGGTGAGCGTCAACGTCGAGCGCAGCGGCGACTGCGACGTGCTCGAGCTGAACGTCGTCCTCTCCGAGTCCGAGCGCGCCGCCCGCGCCGCGTCGCGCGGCCTCGCCGCCGCCGCGCGCAACTTCTGAGGAGGCCCGCCGCGGCCACGCGCGGCGGCCTCAGAAGCGCCAGGTCGCCGAGATCACCCTGTCGCTCACGGACACGCTCGACGGGGCGAGGCTCGCGCGCTCGGCCTTCGCGGGGGCCGCGTGGAACAGGAGGGGGACGAGGACGCCGCTCAGCGTGCCGACGACGGCGCCCGTGATCACGTCGGTGAAGTAGTGCCGGTCGGCGGCGATCCGCAGGTATCCGATGCCGGCCGCGATGGGGAGCCCCCCCGCCCAGACCCAGGGCGCGTGACGGTAGCCGCGCAGGCTGGCGACCATGCCGCTCGACACGGCGATGGCGAACGAGAAGTTCGTGTGCGCGGAGAAGAACGAGACGTTGTTGTCGCTCGGCTTCGTGACCTCGTCCGAGCGGTAGTGCACGAAGGGGCGCTCGCGGGCCACCGCGAACTTGACGAGCTGGGTCGTCATCGAGGCCACGAAGGTCGCCTCGGCGATGAGCAGTGAGTTGATCCACGCCTCGTCCAGGCGGTCGTCGAGGCCCGCCGCCAGCGCGTTGAGCCCGAGGGCCGAGGCGGGGCTGACCACGTAGCCGAGGACGTCGCTCGCGGTGTTGGCCGCCGTGGGGTCCGCCCACCGGAGCGACCGCGCGGCGCCGTCGAGGCCGTTCAGCGCGTCGGAGCCGTCGCCGTTCCGATCGCACCAGCCGCAGCGATCCGCGGCGAGCACCTCCTGCCCGAGCTGCGTGCCGAGCCAGAGGGTCCCCGCGGCGATGGTGATCCCGAGGTCGAGGGGGAGGTTGTACGTGATACGATCGCCGGCCGCCGGCTCGCTGGCCTCGCCGGCGCGCGCGGTCAGCGCGAGCGCGAGCGCGAGCGGCGCGGCGATCGCGGCCGCGCCGCGCCGGCGGGCCCGGCCGGGGCGCCGGCGGCGGCGAGGTGGAGGTGCTCTGTCGGCGACGGGACACGCGGGCTGCGGGCTCATGGGGCGCGCAGGATACTACGGGGGTGGCGCCCGGGGATCCCGCCGCCCCGACCCGCGCTCGCCGGCCGGCGCGCTACCTCCCGCGGAACAGCGCGAGGCACCGCGCGCCGAGCACGCCGCCGAGCAGGTCGAGCGGCGCGCCGGAGCGCGCGTTCATCCACGAGGCGGCCACGACCAGCTCGCGCTGCGCGCCGCCGGTCGCGCGCGTGACCTCCTGCATCGTGCAGCCGAAGACGACGCGGCTGACCCGCGCGAGCCAGGCCGCGGTGAAGCACATCGGGCAGGGCTCCACGGTCGTGTACAGCGTGGTCCCCCGGAGGTCCGGCCCGGCGGCCGCGCAGGCGCGCCGGACCGCGCCCACCTCGGCGTGCCACGTCATGTCGCGCCGGCCGTTCACCTCGTCGGTCGCCTCGGCGAGGATCGCGCCGTCCGGAGCGACCACGAGCGCGCCGAACGGCGGCTCGCCCGCCGCGAGCGCGCCGCGCGCGAGCTCCAGCGCCCGCGCCATCAGCGCCTCGTCGCTCACCGGACGAACCCCGGATCGAGCAGCGACTCCGGCGCCGGGGCCTTCTTGACGAGCCCCGATTGCGCCGCGAAATCGACCACGTATTTCATCGTGGCGTACACGGGCCCGGGCCTGTCCGCCGTGCCGAAGAGCTGCTTGTTCTCGGCCAGGCCGTAGATCTTGTCGCCGTCCAGCATGCGCTTCACGTCCTCGGCCGGAGCGTTCAAGTACTTGCCGACGATGGGGAGCGCCCTGTCGGGGTCGCTCCGCAGGGAGCGGACCCCTCGGTCGATGGCGCCGAGGAATTTCGCGTACGCGTCCTTCCCCTCGGCGAGCCTGGAGCGGCGCACGGCCACCGAGTCCGCGATCGTGTCGGGGACGCTGGCGCTGCTGAAGATCACGTGACCCCCGCCCTTGGTCGCCTTGGTGATCCACGGCTCCCAGGTCACCGCCGCGTCGACCTTCCCGGCCACGAACGCGGCGCCGGCGTCGTCCGCGCTCATGCTCGTGATCTTCACGTCGTCCGCGCGGAGCCCGGCCTTCTCGAGGCCCAGGAGGAACAGCATGTGGTTGACCTCGCCGAGCGTGAGGGCGACGGTCTTGCCCTTGAGATCGGCCATGGAGGCGATGCCCTCTCGGGCCACCACCGCGTCCGCGCCGTTCGAGCTGTCGATCAGGGCGATGGCCACGATGTCCGTGTCGCCGTTGCCGTTCACGACGGCGAGGTTCTGCAGCGTCGTGAGGCCGATGTCGAGCTGGCTCGACGCGAGCGCGGCGAGCGTGTCCCCCGGGTTCGAGAACGGCTTGAGCCCGACGTCCAGCCCGGCCTCCTTGAAATACCCGAGCTCGTTCGCGAGGAACACGCCCGCATAGCCGATCCACAGGTCGTGCCCCACGGTGAGCTTCACCGGCGCGGCGGGCGGCGCGGGCGCCTTCGCGTCCCCGGCGCGCTGCTCCGGCCCGGCGGCGGGCCCGGCGCCGCGGGCCGCCGGCTCCTTGTTCGAGCAGCCCACGGACAGGGCGAGACAGGCGAGGGCTGCCCCGAGCTCTCGCAAGACGGTTCTTCGGTTCATGATCCCCCTTCTGGTTGTGTGCTGGTGAGCCCGGAGAGCCAACGGTCGCGCTGCGCCTCGGAGCGCGCGCTCCCGAAGAGGAGCGCCAGGAGCTCTCGCTTGAGGCGCAGGAACGCGTCATCGAGCTTGAGCTCCGGCGCGCGCGCCTCCCGCGGGAATGGCACGTGGACGCTGGCCAGGACGCGGCCGGGCCGCCCGGAGAAGACCACGACGCGATCGGACAGGAGCAGCGCCTCGTCCACGTCGTGCGTGACGAACAGCGTCGTGATGCGGTGGCGCTGGATGAGGTGCAAGAGGAGCTCTTGCATCTGCTCGCGCGTCTGGGCGTCGAGCGCGCCGAACGGCTCGTCCATGAGCAGCACCTCGGGCTGCGCCACGAGCGCGCGCGCGAGGGCCGCGCGCTGCTGCATGCCGCCGCTCAGCTCCCCGGGGTAGCTGTCGCGGAAGTCCCACAGCCCGACCAGGCGCAGGAGGCCCTCGACGCGGGCCGCCTGCCGGTCCGGGGCCGCCGCGAGCCCCCTCGCGCGGCTCCTCGCGAGCGTCAGCGGAAAGCGGACGTTCTCCCGCACGCTGAGCCAGGGAAACAGCGTCTGCTGCTGGAAGACGAGGCCGAGCTCGGCGCCCGGGCCGAGCACGGGCTCGCCGTCGAGGGCGACGCCGCCGGTGGTCGCCGGCTCGAGCCCGGCGGCGATGTGCAGGAGCGTCGATTTGCCGCACCCGGAGGGGCCCACCAGGCTGACGAACTCGCCCTCGCCCGCGTCCAGATCGATCGCGGAGAGGGCGCTCGTCTCGCCGCGCCGGCCCGCGTAGGATTTGGTGACGCCTCGGATGGATAGCTTCATGGCCCGCCCCCCGGCGCCCAGCGGAACAGCCGGCGATGCGCCGCGCGGAACACCCAGTCCAGGCCGAGGCCCAGGAGCCCGAGCACCGCCAGATAAGCATAGATGCTCGGCGTCTGGATGAAGCGGTAAAAACGCAGGATGCGAAAGCCGAGCCCCTCCGTCGCCGCCACGAGCTCCGCGACGACGACGTAGCTCCAGGCCCACCCGTTGCACATGCGCAGCGCGCTCCAGATCCCGGGGAGGGCCGCGGGGGCCATGACGCGCCAGACGATCTCACGCCGCGTCGCGCCCAGGCTCTGGCTGATCTGGACGAGGGGCGCCGGCACCCGCCGCACCTCGTCCGCGGTCATGAGCAGGAGCTGAAAGAAGGTGCCCAGGAACACGAGGAGCACCTTCGCGCCCTCGCCGATGCCGGCGACGATCATGACGAGCGGGATGAGCGCCGGCACCGGGACGTAGCGGAGGAACTCGGTCGGCGGCTCGAGCAGCGCGGCGACCGAGCGGAACGCGCCGGCGAGCACGCCGAGCGGGACGGCCAGGACCGCGGCGGCGACGAACCCCGCCGTGACGCGCAGGAAGCTGTGCTCGACGTCGATCCAGAACTCCTCGGCGACGAGCGCGTCCGCCGCGGCGCGCGCGACGCTCCCGAGCGTCGGCACGACGACGCTGTTCACCCCGTCTCGCCCCGCGAGCGAGGCGTACGCCGCGAGCGTCAGGAGGATGCTCGCCGCGCCGAGCGCGAGGCGCGCCCGCCCCGAGACGGGGCGGCCCAGGGCGAGCCAGCGGGGAGGGGCGCGTCCGCACTGTCGCGACGGGGCGCGCGGCTTCGCGTCGACGAGCATGCCCTAGCTCCACAAACGCATCACCGAGGCGCTGTCGGTGATGTAGGCGAACACGTCGCCCATGCAGCAGAGCGCGGCCTCGTGGAGCGCGACGGACGTCCCGGCGACCGCGTCGGCCGGCACGAGGACACGGTAATCCATGTTCCTGGCGGTGAGCACCGTGCTCATCACGCAGATGTTGGTGCAAACACCGCAGCAGACGAGGTTCGTGACCCGCCTTTGCCGCAGCAGGAGGTCGAGCTCGGTGCCCATGAAGCAGTCATATCGCCGCTTGGCGCGGATCCAGAGGGCGCCCTCCGCGACCTCCACGCCGTCGGCCATCTCGCTCCCGCGGGTCCCCTCGATGCAGTGCAGCGGCTCGAACTCGAGCTCGATGCCATAGTCGCTCCGATCCGGCCTGTGCATCTCCTGGGAGAAGACGATCGGGAGCTGGTTCTTTTTCGCCCACGCGACGAGCGAATTGACGGTTGGCACGAGCTCCCGGGCCCCGCGCGCCTCGCACGGAGCGCCCGCGTCGACGAAGTCGCGCTGCATGTCGATGACGAGCAGCGCCGTGTCGGCGGGGTGGATCTTCTCGAGGGGCAGCGGACGGATGCGCGGCGTCATCGTGGGGTGGGTGCTCCTGTGATTGCGCATGGCGAACGCAGACGCCTTCGCCCGCGGGTCGAACGGGACAACCGCCCTGCCATGCCAGGGTGAACCCTCAGGAATCTCACCAGCCTGCCGGCGGACCGTCAAGCACGATCGATCCCGTGGGGGCGTACTTCGCAGCTGCGATGCTGTGTGAACTCCACATCAGCGCGGGCGCGTGTCCCGGGGCGCGAGCTGGGTGGATGTGCGACGAGAGCGGCCGAGATTGGCGGCCTCCGGGGCGAGCCGGGGACCGCGGGGGGGCCGGCCCGACGGCCGCGTCTCGCGCCCTCTACCCGAGCACCGTCTGGAGCCTTCGGGCCATGGCGCTTCGCCGGGCCATCGCGTAACGCACGGCGGCCCGGAGATCTCGCCGGATGATGAGCTCCGCCAGCGCGTCCCCGGTGTGCACCAGCGACTGGGCGGTGCCCGCGGAGATGCCGGCGAGGACGCACTGCGCGCCGAGCAGGCTGACGGCTTGCACCGCGCGCAGGAGGTGGCGCGCGACGGCGCTGTCGATGAGCGGGACGCCGGTGAGGTCGATGATCACGAAGTCGGCGTCGTGGCGCTCCACGCCGTGGAGGAGCGCCTCCATGATCTGGGCGCTCCGCATCGTGCTGATATTTCCCACGATCGGGAGGACCAGGATGCCCTCGTCGATCGGCAGGACGGGCGCCGACAGCGTGGCTATCGTCGCGAGCAGGCGCTCCTGGGTGGCGAGCAGGTCGTCCTCGGCGCGCCGCAGCGCCTCTTCTGCCCTCTTGCGGTCGGTCATGTCGATCACGACCCCCGCCATCCCGACCACGCGCCCCTCCGCGTCGCGGTAAGGGACGTTGTTCTCCAGCGTCCAGCCGTCCGTCCCGTCCTCGCGCCTGTACTGGAGCTCCACGTTGAGCCGGGGAATCCCGGTCGACATGATGTCCTCGTCGTTGTCGTGGTAGCTGCGCGCGGTCTCCTCGACGAAGATGTCCTCGTCGCGCTTTCCGATGATCTTCTCGACCGGGAGCTGGTAGTGGGCGGCGTATGCCTTGTTGACGATGAGGTACCGGTGATGTCGATCCTTGAAGAAGACCATCGCCGGGATCGCGTCGAGCAGCGCGGCGTACACCGAGGACGACCGCGCGGCGCCGATCCGGTCGAGCAGGTCCGCCGGCTCGACGGGGCTCTCCGCGGACAGCGCCGCGCGAGCCTCTGCCAGCTCTCGCTCCAGCTCGGCGACGTGCGCGCGGAGCGCCGTCACCTCGTCGCCGGGAGTCTGACGATCATCGCCCTCGCGCGGCATCCGGGGTTCCATGGATCGGTCTCATCGCAACCGTCTCATGATTGCCCGGGCCGCCTCGCCTGTCAAGGCGACCGATGTCCTCTGTCGAGCGAGTGCCGCGAGGTCGGGAGGGCGCGTTGTCTTGGCGCTGCTGCTCTCTCTGTCCCTGTCGTCGTCCTTGTCGTCCCGGTCGATATTGGGTCTCGCTTCTCGCTCGATGTTGCTCGCATCACGGCGGCTCCGTTAGCACTGCTGCGGGAAGTTGCCCCGGATCAGCAGAAGAACCGCCATGGCGCCAACGACGCCAAGAAGAGAGGGGAAGGGGTGTCCGTCCATCTTCCCCTTCCACTTCCCTGGTTTCTTGGCGCCCTTGGCGTCATGGCGGTTCGCCTCTCGGCCCGACTTCCTCGAAGACGACATCCCGCTCATCGCGGCGCGCCTCGCCTGACGGCGCGGCCCGCGCCGAACACCCCGTCCGTGGGTCGGGCAGCCCGGACCGCCCCAGAGCGCCGGCCGGGTGGGCTCCGGCGCGGCGCCGCCTCGCCTCAGGCGGGCGATCGACCGTGCGCCGACTGCGCGACGCGGTAGGCCCCGACGGTCGCGGCGAGCGACGCGAGGGCGAGCAGGGCCAGCGCCAGCGCGACGTTGTTGTGCGCCTCGCCGAGGCCGAGCATCCAGATCCAGCGCGTGTCGGGCGCCACCGCGCCCACGGCCATGAACGACTTGAGGGTGCCGGCGACGAACCCGAGCCCACCGGCCACCAGCGTGAGGATACCGAGGCTCACCTGGAGCGGCACGAACCGCCGCTCGGGCGAGACGGCGTAACGGACCGACGCGGCCACGAGCAAGAGCCCGAAGCGCGGCGGAGGGCAGGGGAGGCCCTCGCCGTCTAGAAGAAGCAGTAGAGCGACAGCTTGGTGCGCCCGTTGTCCGCCGTCACGTCGTCGGGGAAGGTCTGGTGCGAGTACTGATACGAGAGGCCCGCACGGATGGCCGGCGTGACGTCGACGAACACGGTGCCGTCGACGTAGCGCGACTCGCTGAAGGCGGTGCGGAGATCGCTGTAACCGTTCTCCGCCGTGAGGTGGTCCGACCAGCCCTGGGTGTAGTTCGCGGCGACGGAGACGCGCCCCGAGGGGGGCAGATAGTACTGGAGCCCGACCATCCACCCCGTCCAGCCGAGGGTCTTCAGGCGGCCGTTCGCGTCGTAGGTCACGAGGCCGTTGTCGATGTTCGGCGCGAAGGCCGTCCCGTCCGGGAGAGCCGGGGGCGGCACGTTGCCCGCCACGCCGACCAGGTCCGCGATGCCGGTGCCGGTGAAGAGCGAGCCGGTCAGCGTGAGCGCGTTGCCCGGGTCGTCCAGCGAGCTGGCCGGGATGATCGGGACCATCGCGCCGACCGAGAGCCCGTAGCCGTGCCCCGATCTCGAGTAGACCGGGGCGGCGGAGAACTCCCTGACCTTGAAGTGGCGATACGCGCCCGAGACGCCGATCGTCAGCGGGTTATGCAACATCCCGCCGGCGCCGAGCGTGTGGATCCCCCTCCAGCCGTTGAAGCCCACGCGGAGCCCCGCGTGCACGTCCGGTATCTCGGAGTCGCGCTGCGGCCCTTTGTTGGCGGCCGCGGCGATCTCGAGGTTGAGGGGATCCGTCTTCAACGAGTAGCCAAGGCGAACCTGCGGCATCCGCCCGAATACCTGGTTCACCAGCGGGAAGAAGGACGAGGTGGCCGGGGAGAAGAACGGCTGCCACCCGAACAGCTGATAGTACTGGCCGATCAGGACCTCGACGGAGCCCGCCTCGGCCTTGATGAACGCCTGCCGCATGCGGAAAGTGCCGCTGCTCACCATCGGGGCTTCGGCGATGTTGGGGGCCTGGCTGCCGAAGAAGTCCAGCTCCAGGGTGGCGGTGGTCTTGATCCCCGCGTACTCGGGCGCGTGCACCCTGACGCCGAACCGGGAGTTCCGCGCCGTGAAATGCGTGCGGCCGTGCGTGCCCGCGTAGGTGTCGTCGGTCTGGATCACCGTGGCCCCCACCGACTCGCCGAAGCTCTGGGTGGAGTCGTGCATGATGTCGAACTCCACCATCCCGTAGGCCGTGACGTCCCACTTGGATGTCACGGGCACGGGGGATGGAGCGGCGGGCTTGGCGGCCTCCGCCGGGGGGATCGGCTGCGGAGCCGGAGCCACGGGCGCGGCCCCCGGGAGCGGCGGGGGCGTGGCCGGCGCCTCCGTGGCCGGCGGCTGCTGCGTCGCGGCGGCGTCCGTCGGCTGGGGAGCCGGCGCCGCCGCGGCCGGCAGAGCGGCCGGGGCCGCGGGCTGGGCCGCCGCGGCCGGGGGAGCGGCCGGGGCCGCCGCGGCCGGCGGGGCGGCCGGGGCCGCGGGCTGGGCCGCCCCGGCCGGGGGAGCGCCCGGGGCCGCGGGCTGGGCCGGCGGCACCTGCGCCGCGGGCGGCGGGGGGGTCTGCGCGTGCGCGGCCGCCGCCATCAAGACAATCGACGCACCAAACAGGTTCGCAACCTTCAATCGGTTCATGTTCGAAGCCCCTGGGTTATCCATGGCGGCCGCGCCCGGGTTCCCGTGCGGCCGCCGAGAGCGATTGGTTCTGCAGATGTCCCGCGCAGCGCCGCGTGGCTCGTGGCCCGTTCACCGGGTCAAGCTCCTCGGGCGGCGCTGGCCGGGATCGAAACGACGAGCGGTGTCTGCGCCTCCTCAGCGCGCGTCCGACGGGCGGCACGCCTCGCGGAACGCGCGGGCGCGGGCGACGAGCTCCTCGCGGCGTCCCTCGCGCAGAAGCCCGAGGTCGACGAGGCTCGTGCCGACGCCGACCGCCTCCGCGCCCGCCGCGAGGAAGGCGCCCACGTTGTCCAGCGTCGCGCCGCCGGTGGGCATGAGCGGGATATGCGGCAGCGGCGCCTTGACCGCCTTGAGGTACGCGGCGCCGCCGAGGGCGTCGCAGGGGAACACCTTGATGACGTCCCCGCCCGCCCGGTGGGCCGCCACGATCTCGGTGGGGGTGAGCGCGCCGGGGGCGTGGACGACGTTCATCGCGAGGCACGCCCTCAGCGTCGGCTCGTCCAGCGCCGGGCTGACGATGAAGCGCGCCCCGGCCTCGACGCACGCCTCCGCGGTGGCGGGGTCGAGCACGGTGCCCGCGCCGACGAGCGCCCGATCGCCGTGGCGCGCGGAGATCTCACGCACGACCTCCACCGCGCCGGGCACGGTCATCGTGATCTCGAGCACGTCGAGCCCACCCTCGATGAGGGCCTCGACCGCCCGAAAGGCCAGCTCGGCCGAGCTCGTGCGCACGATGGGAACGACGCGCGTGCGCCTGATCCATGCAAGGACGTCTCCCTTGTTCATCGGTCCACCCGGCCGTGCCCGGCTCCATCGCGCCGGCTCATGGCGCCTCCGAGGCCTGGACCTGCTCCGCGGTCGGGCCCTCGTAGCCCTTGGCGGAGGCGCCCCTGGGCTCGACGATCGGCCGCGCGTCGCGGTCGAGCTTGATGAGCTCGGCCTTGGTCCCCTCGGGCGTCGGCCAGAGATACCAGCGCGCATCCATCCAGCCCACGCGCGCCGCGGGGCCCTCGGTGGGCGCGCCCGTCGCCCCCAGCTGGGCGGACCGCGTCGCGCGGTAGTCCGCGACGGAGGTGTAGGGAGGACGGTTGAGGGCGAACTGCAGCCCCGCGATGCTGGCGAGCATCACCACGCCGCCGGCGACGATCGCCGCCTTCGGCACGCTCCGCTTGGGCGTGACCGGCTCGACCCGCGGCAGGACGAGGTGCAGCGCGAGCAGCCCGATGAGGTACAGCGTCCCCGCGAGCAGGAACGGCAGGGCGTACGAGCCCGTGATCTTGAGCGACCAGCCCACGAAGATCTGGAAGAGCGCGCCGCCGACGACGCCGAACGCGGTCATGACGCCGACCACCGTCGCCATGGCCGGACGCGGGAGGGCGTCCGAGACGAGCGTGTAGAGATTGCTGCTCCAGCCCTGGTGCGCGGCCGCGGCGAGCGACAGGATCGCGACCGCGACGAAGACCGTGGGGATGCCCGCGACGCTCGGGACGCCGACGAGCTGCCCGACCGCCATGACGGGCACCGCGGAGAGCGCGCAGACGAGCATCGCGAGCTTCCGCGCCGCGCCGACGGAGCGGCCGCCCGCGATGAGCCGCGAGGAGAGCCAGCCGCCGCCGACCGCGCCGCCGTCGGCCACGAGGAACACGACGGGGATCGCGTAGGCCATGAAGGTCGGCTTGAGGTTGAACTCGCTGACGAGGAACTTCGGCAGCCAGGTGAGGTAGAACCACCACGGCGCGTCGGTGAAGAACTTCGCGATGGCGACCGCGTAGACGGGCCGCATCCCGAACACCTCGCCGACGCCGAGCGACTCGGTCGACTCCTTCGCGTCGGAGCGGATGTGCGCGAGCTCCTCGGGCGACACCTTCGGGTGCTCCTCGGGCCGCCGGTAGAGGCGATTCCAGAAGAAGATCCACACGACGCCGACGCCGCCCAGCAGGAGGAAGCAGGTGCGCCAGCCGTACGCCTCCGCGATGCGCACCGCGAGGAGCGGGGCGAGGATGGCGCCCACGTTCGAGCCGCAGTTGAACAGCCCGGTGGCGAGCGCCCGCTCTTTCTTGGGGAACCACTCGGCGACCGTGCGGACGGCGGACGGGAAGTTGCCCGCCTCGCCGACCCCGAGCAAAAAGCGGATCCCGGCGAAGCCGGCGAAGCTGCCGACGAACGCGTGGCCCGCCGAGGCGACGTTCCAGAGCAGGAACGTCGCGCTCAGCCCCTTGCCGGTGCCGATGCGGTCGATCCAGCGACCCACGAACACCATGCCGAAGCCGTAGGCGAGCAGGAAGCTCACGTTGATGAGCGCGAGGTCCGTCGGCCCGAGGCGCAGCTCGTCCTCGAAGAACGGGATCAGCAGGGAGAAGAGCTGCCGATCGAGGTAGTTGATCGTCGTCGCGAAGAAGAGGAGCGCGCAGATGGTCCAGCGGACCCGGGTGACAGTGCCCTGGCGCGCCGGGGCGACGGGGGATGACGCAGTCATTGGTTCACCGCCGAAGCCAGGAAGCCGCCGTCGACAACGAGGCTCGTGCCGGTGACGAAGCTCACCGCGTCCGAGCAGAGGAAGAGCGCCGCGCCGACCAGCTCCTGCGTCTCGCCGAAGCGGCCGAGCGGGGTGCGGGTGAGCAGCTCCTGCCCGCGCGGCGTGCCCTCGAGGAGGGCGCGGTTGAGGTCGGTCACGAAGACGCCGGGCACGAGGGCGTTGGTCCGGATGCCGTGCTTCGCCCACTCGGTGCCGAGGCTCCGGGTGAGCGCCATGACGGCGGCCTTGGACGCGCCGTAGGCCGCCACCTCGTGGAACGCGACGAAGCTCGACAGCGAGGCGACGTTGACGATGCGGCCGCGGCCGCTCTCGCGCAGGGGGCCGTGGAACGACTGGCAGGCGCGCAGCATGCCCGTGACGTTCGTGTCGAGCAGGCTGTTCCACTCCGCGTCGCCGACGTCGGTCGTGGGCTTGCGGAAGGTCCGGCCGGCGCAGTTGACGAGGATGTCGACGCCGCCGAGCGCCTCGAGGACCCGCTCACGCAGGGCGTCGAGCGACGCCCGGTCGCCGACGTCGCACGTCGCCTCGAGCGAGCGGACCCCCCGGGCGCGGAGCTCCTCGGTGACCGCGCGCGCGCGGTCCGCCCGGGTGCCCGACGCGACGGTGTGGACCCCCGCCTCGGCGAGGCCGAGGGCGATCGCGCGCCCGATGCCGGACGTCCCGCCGATGACGACCGCCTTGCGGCCCGCGATGTCGAAGAGCTTGGTCATGCCTTCAGCCACTCCCCTGCGATGCCGCCCAGGAGCGCCCGCGCGTCGCGCTCGATCTGGGCGTCGGTCGGCGGGACGGGCATCGCGCCGTAGCGCCGCGTGAGCGCGCTCGCGATCGAGCGCCGCGAGTGGCGCCACTTGTAGATGAGCTGATCGAGGACGCGCGCGTCGGAGTGCTGGGGCACGAACGTCGGCCCGAGCATCTCCAGGCGCATCATGGTCGTCTCCTCGATGAGGCTCGGGTTGTTCATGAACCACCAGCAGCCGAACGGGAGGACGTTGGCGAACTTCCGCGCCACGACGCAGAGGGTGTGCGTGTTCTCGCGCGCGAGCGTCGTGACCAGGAAGCGGACGTCGGGGTTCTCCGCGGCGAGCCGCTCGAGCGGGGTCAGGTCGACGGCGCTCACCCCGTCGCCGGCCACGCCGAGGCGGGGGTTCACCGCGCGCCGGACGCCGATCATCATCGCGAACGGCAGGTCGTGCTCGCGGCACGCGTCCAGCACCGCCCGGGGCGGGGCCGAGACCTCGTTGACGGAGATCGCGAGGTAGCGCGGCCGCATCCGGGCGATCCACCGCGTGAGCTCGGCCCTCAGATCCTGCGCGGCGATGAGGCGATCGAGGCGCAGCGCGGCGTGGAACCGCGGATCGGGCGCGAGGCCCGCCTCCCAGAGCGCGCGCTCCTCCGGATCGGTCGGGTCGTTCGTCATCGCGAGCGCGCTCACGCCGGCGAGGCGCAGCACGTCCTCCACGTGCTGCTCGACCCGGCGCGCGGCGAAGAAGGCGCGCGCCTCGCGCAGGTCCCGGGCGGCGGGGTCGAGGCCGAAGGCGGCGAGCACGGTCGCGACGCCCGCGGCGGCCTCGGACAGCGGCGAGCGGCGGACGAAGAGCGCGTCCCACACGAGGTCGGCCTGCGCCGCCTTGTCGCGGGCGAAGAACGCCTCGGGCGCGAGCTTCGGCTCGGCGCGGAGGGTCTCCGCGACGAGGTAATGATAGGTCAAGAGCTCGTCGACGCCCCACAGGTTCATCGCGCCGAACTGGGGCGCGAACAGGTGGGTGTGGAGATCGACGACGGGCGCGGCGTCGACGGCTCTGGCAACGCGCTCGGCGAGGGTCATCTCGGCACCTCAGGGATGCGGTTATCCTTCGGATCGGCCCAGCGCTCGTTCGGCACGGTGGCCGACCAGCCCGGGCGCAGCGGATCTCTGTCGTAGGGATAGGAGCCCAGGCGGCGGTACTCCTCGGCGTAGTGAGCGAGCTTGTCGCGGTCGAGGCGCACGCCCAGGCCGGGGCCCTCGGGGACGCGGATGCGGCCGCTCCGGTAAGGGAGCGGGCCCCCCTGGATCACGTCGTCTCTCAGGTGGTGGTAATGCGCGTCGGCGGCGAACGAGAGGTTCGGGATCACCGCCCCGAGGTGCAGCATCGTGGCGAGCTGCACGCCGAGCTCGCCCGAGGAGTGGACCGCGACGCCGAGGCCGAACGTCTCGCAGATCCCGGCCGCCTTCACGCAGGGCCGGATGCCGCCCCAGAACGTCGTGTCGAGCAGGATGACGTCCACGGCCGTGTCCAGCACGTTCGCGGCGAGCTGCTCGAAGTTGACGACGACGGTGTTCGTCGCGAGCGGCATCCGCACCTTCTCGCGGGTGCGCCGCATCGCGTGGAGGCCGAAGACGGGGTCCTCGAGGTAATCGTTGTTCAGGTCCTCGATCGCCTGCCCGAAGCGGATGCCCTGCTCCGTCGACCAGACGGCGTTCGGATCGAAGCGGACCCGATCTCCCCCGACGGCGTGGGCGACCGCGCGGTAGCAGTCGAGCTCGTAATCCGGGTGGAACACGCCGCCCTTGAGCTTGTGCGAGGTGAACCCGTGCTCCTTCTTCAGCGCCTTCGCGTGCTCCACGAGCTGCTCCGGCGTGCGCACCTCGCCGGAGCCGTCGGGGTTCGCGTAGCGGAAGAAGAGGTAGGAGGCGAAGGGGACCTCGTCCTGCAGCTTGCCGCCGAGGAGGTCGTGGACCGGCACGCCGAACGCCTGCCCGAGCAGGTCGAGGCAGGCGAACTCCAGCGCGGCGAGGATCTGGGTGCGGTTGTTGTAGAGAGAGGCCGTCGGGTTCGCGATCCGGAACCGCATCTCCTCGAGGCGGGCGGGGTCGTGGCCCACGAGATAGGCCTTCATCGCCCGGAACACGGCCTCGGCCGACTCGCCCCCGCCGCCCATCTCGCCGAGGCCGACGAGCCCGTTGTCCGCCTCGACCTCGACGAGGGTGCGCACGAAGCGACCCCAGTGACAGCCGTTCGCGTGGCGCAGGGGCGCCTCGAGCGGGACGGTGACGGTGGTGGCGCGGATATCGACAATCCTCATGCAGGACGTGCTCCCGGGGACCGGCGGTGAAGGGGCGAGTCCATCGGCGACGGCCCCTCCGTTGTGCTTCGCTGTGCATCACGCCCGCGCTCCCGCGCGCGGCGGAACAGACCAGGTTCAGAGAAGGAATCGAAGTGTCGTTTTCGGCTCCCGACGAGTGGGCGTCTCGCAGAGGCCAGATGAGCCCTCAGAACGAGTGGAAAGGCACGAGCTCGTACGCACGGAGTTTTCCGTTCGGCACGGGAGTATTCCCGACCAGTACGGAAGCTTTCCATGCGGCGCGGGAATATTCCCGACCAGTACGGAAGTGATCACGGCTCGTAACAAAAGATCAGGGAGCTACCCCACCACCGTCGATGGCGGCGCGCGACGCGCGCGTCGGCTCCCGGGCGGGAGCGCGCGTCGTGGTGTCCTGGGGTCGTGAAGAGCGAAGGAGCGACCGGATCGCCTCTGTGATCACGAGGCGACTCCGGTGCGCGCGTCGCGCGGCGAGGGCGTCGTCAGCGCTGCTGGGCGCCGAAGCGCGCCTTGGCGGCGTC
The DNA here is from genome assembly GCF_051369805.1 of Sorangium sp. So ce1036. NCBI lineage: Bacteria > Pseudomonadati > Myxococcota > Polyangiales > Polyangiaceae > Sorangium > Sorangium sp. So ce1036. The sequence continues at coordinate 5,634,071 of NZ_JBBMOX010000001.1, read as the reverse complement.
CACCGCGGCGCGCGTCCACCGATCGACCTCGTCGTCGGTCAGGGTGCGCTCGGGCGAGCGGAACCAGAGGGCGAAGCCGAGCGAGTGGGTCCCGGGCGGGAGCTCGCTGCCGCGGTAGCGATCGAACAGCTCCACCTTCTCGCAGCGCTCGCCGGCCGTGGTGCGCAGCACGTCGAGCACCTGGCCCGCCGGCACCTCGAGCGGCAGGAGGAGCGCCACGTCGTGCCGCATCGCCGGGAACCGGCTCGGCTTCACGGCCACCGGCGCGCGGTACGAGCGCGCCACGGCCTGGAGATCGAGCTCCGCCGCCACCGCGCCGGCGGTGAGCTCCAGCGCGTCGCGCACGTCCGGGTGGAGCTCCGCCACGTGCCCGACGGGGCGGCCGTCGAGCGTGACGCGGGCGCCCTTGCGCGGGTGCGCCCACGGCGGGGGCTCCCCCTCCAGGTCGAGCGCCGCCGCCGCGCTGCCGGCGAGCTCCGCCAGCACCGCCTCGACCACGCCCTTTCCGTCGTAGAAATCGACGTCCTCGGGCGGCGACAGGTACGTGTCGCGCGGCCCCGCGAGGAGGATCGCGAGCCGGGTCGGCTCGTCCACGGGCGGCCGCTCGACCCCGCCCGCGCCGCGCTCGGCGGGGGCCTCGCCCTGCCGGGGCAGGAACACCTGGCTCACCTCGAACAGCCGCACCCGGGGCACGTTGTACCGCTGCGCGCGCTGCGCGACCGTGAGGAGCCCCGGGATGAGCGACGGGCGCATCACCGACTTCTCCTCGGAGAGCGGGTTCTGCAGCCGGAGGACCGGCGCGGCGGCGAGGCCCGCCGCCCTGAGATCCCCGGGCGAGAGGAACGAGTACGTCACCGCCTCGTGCAGCCCGATGCCGGTGCAGAGCTGGCGCACGCGGCGCCGGAGCCGGTAATCGCCCTTCGCGCCGGCGGGCGCCGCCGCGATGCGCGGGAGCCGGCTCGGGATCTGGTCGTACCCGGCGACGCGCGCGACCTCCTCGATGAGGTCGATCTCCTCGGCGATGTCGGGCCGGTGCGCCGGCACGTCGACGACGAGCGCGTCCGCCTGCTGCTCCACGATCGAGATGCCCAGCGTGGTCAGGATCTCGCGCGTCCGCGCCGGGGCCTCGGCCCCGATGATCCGCTGGTAGCGGGGCAGCCGGAGCGTCAGGCGGCGCGGGGCGCGGGGCGCGACGTACGCGTCGATCGGCTCGCCCGCCGCCTCGCCGCCGGCGAGCTCGCAGAGGAGGGCGCTCCCGCGGTCGCGCGACAGGGGGACCCCCGAGATGTCCACCTCCCGCTCGAAGCGGTGCGACGCCTCGGTGTGGAAGCCGTACCGGCGCGCGGTGCGCCGGATGCCGCGCGGCTCGAAGTAGGCCGACTCGAGGAACACCCGGCGCGTCGTCGCGGTGACGCCGCTGTCCGCGCCCCCGATCACGCCGGCCAGGGCCAGGACGCGCTCCGCGTCGGCGATCACGAGGTCGTCCTCGTGCAAGGAGAGCTGCTGCCCGTCGAGCGCGACGAACGCCTCGCCCGGCCGGGCCCTCCGGATCTCGATCGGCAGGCGCAGCGTGTCGAGATCGAAGGCGTGCAGCGGCTGCCCCCGCTCGAGCATCACCAGGTTGGTCGCGTCGACGAGGTTGCTGATCGGCCGGACCCCGAGGCGGCCCAGCCGCACCCGCGCCCAGAGCGGCGACGGGCCCACGCGGACCCCCTCGATCACCTGGCCGGCATACCGGGGGCACCCCTCCTTGCTGCGCACCTCCACGGCCGCGCGCGCCCCGCCGCCGACCGCCCGCGGCGGCGCGACGCCGGGCGGCTGGAACGGGAGCCCGAGCACCGCGGCCACGTCCCGGGCCACGCCGAGGTGGCCCAGCGCGTCGGGCCGGTTCGGCGTGACGCTGAGCTCGATGATCCAGTCCTCGAGGCGCGGCTCCCAGTCGAGCAGCGACTGCCCGGGGCGGCCGCCCTCGATCGTGAGCAGCCCCTCGTGGCTCGAGCCGAGCCCGAGCTCGTCCTCGGCGCAGAGCATGCCGGGCGAGGTGATGCCGGCGACCGCCTTCTCGGTCAGGGTGATGGGCGCGCCGGTGCGATCCAGGACCTCTGCCCCCACGGGCGCGTAGCAGACGAGCGCCGGCGCGGGCGGGATGACCGGCGCGCCGCACACCACCTCCACCTCCCGGCCGCCGGCGTCCACGCGGACCAGCGTGAGGCCTTTTCTGTTGGGGTGCGGACGCGTCGCGACGACGCTCGCGAGGACGACCGGGCGCAGCGAGGCGCCGACGTGCGTCACGCGGTCGACCTCGAGCCCGCCGCGGCCGAGCGCCGATACCACGGCGTCGACGCCGGGATCGGCGCCGAGGATCTCTTTCGTCCACTGGTAGGATATCAACATGGGGAATCGGGGCTGCGGCCTTGGGACAATCGCCTAGAGGCTTCCGAGGAAGCGGACGTCGTTCTCGTAGAAGCTGCGGATATCGTCGACGGCGAACTTCATGTTGGCCGTGCGATCCACGCCGATGCCGAACGCCAGCCCTGTATAGACCTCGGGGTCGATCCCGACGTTCCGGAGCACCGTCGGGTGGACCATGCCGCACCCGAGCACCTCCAGCCAGCCTGTCCCCTTGCACTGCGGGCAAGCGCGGTTCTCGCCGTAGCAGACGAGGCAGGACACATCGAGCTCCGCGCTGGGCTCGGTGAAGGGGAAGTAGCTCGGCCGGAAGCGCGTCTTCGTGTCCTCACCGAACATCCGGCGGCTGTAGACCTCGAGCAGGCCCTTCAGATCGGCGAGGGACACGTCGCGGTCGACCACGAGGCCCTCGATCTGCACGAACATGGGGCTGTGGCTGGCGTCGTCGTCGCGGCGATAGACGACGCCGGGCGCGACGATCATGACCGGGGGAGGGTGGGAGAGCATCTCGCGCACCTGCACCGGGCTCGTGTGCGTCCTGAGCAGCACGTTCTGGCCGGGATCTCCGGCGATGTAGAACGTGTCGTGCATGTCCATCGCCGGGTGATCCGCGGGGAACCCGAGGAGGTCGAAGTTGTAGCGCGCGAGCTCGATCTGCGGCCCTTCGGCCACGTCGAACCCGAGCCCGACGAAGATATCGACGATCTCGTCGAGGGTCCGCATGATGGGGTGCGGCCGCCCCGGCGCGCGCCACCGTCCGGGCAGGGTGATATCGAGGGGCGGCGCGGAGAGCTCGCGCTCGCGGGCCGTCCGCTTGATGCGCGCGGTGGCCTCCTCGCGGGCGCGCTCGACGCGGCCCTTGACCGCGTTGAGGCGCTGTCCGAGGAGCTTGCGCTCCGCCGGCGCCGCGCCGGGCAGCTGCTTCATCAGGGCATTGAGCGAGCCGCGGCGCCCGAGCAGGCTGGCATACAGGCGGTTCAGCTCATCGACGTCGCCGACGGCGGCGAACTGGACGTCGACCGTCCGATCGACCTCGTCGATGAGGCGGCCGAGTTCGGGACCACTCATTGCCGCCCCCCTTACCCCAGGGGCCCTGGCAACGCAAGGCGTGACCTCCGGCGCGGCGCCAGCGCGCAGCGCCCCGCGTCGGCGCGCGCGGGGGGCGTCCGGCGCGGGGCGACCGCGGTGGAGCGCGCCTCGCGGTGCGCGGGGCGTGGCTCCCGGCGCTCGGAGGAGCGCGCCAGATCCGCGGCGCCGCGCCCCCGGGCGCAACAACGGGTGTCCACGCCGTCAACGCCGGGTTGACGGCGTGTGGCGCCTCGCGAGCGCGCGAGCGCGCTGCTCGTGCGGTGGCCCGGCGATTGCTAATCAGGTGCATTCAGAAAGGAACTTGAATCATGAGCTTCAGGATCAGAATTGCCACGAGCACGCTGCTCATGGCTTGTGTCACCGGAATCCTCGCGATCGGCTGTGGCTCGGACGACGGGGACGAGACGTCGGGAGGCGGCAGCACGACGACGAGCGGCAGCGGCGGCGCTGACGGCAGCACGACCGCGAGCGGCAGCGGCGGCGCCGGCGGCAGCGGCGGCGCCGACGGCAGCACGACCGCGAGCGGCAATGGCGGCTCCGATGGCAGCGGCGGCTCCGATGGCAGCGGCGGCGCCGACGGCAGCACGACCGCGAGCGGCAGCGGCGGCTCCGACGGCAGCGGCGGCTCCAGCGCCAGCGGCGGCCCGGATTTCAGGCTCTACGGCTATGGCAGCGGCACCACCGGCGGCAAGGGCGGCGCCGTCGTCTCCGTGAGCACGCTGAGCGAGCTGCAGGCAGCGGCCGGGCGGGAGGAGCCGCTGATCATCCAGATCACCGGCAAGATCTCCGGCAGCGAGAAGGTGCGCGTCGCCTCCGACAAGACCATCGTGGGGGTCGGCACGAGCGGCGAGCTCGACGGCGTCGAGCTCACCCTGAGGAAGTCGTCCAACATCATCCTCCGCAACCTGAAGATCCACCACGTGGAAGCCGAGGACGGCGACGCCATCCACCTCGAGGGGACCCACAACGTGTGGATCGATCACTGCGAGCTCTGGGCCGACTCCCCCGCCGTTCAGCCCGACAAGGACAAGTACGACGGTCTCATCGACATCACCCGAGACAGCTCGGACGTCACCATCTCGTGGAGCTACCTCCACGATCACTGGAAAGGCATGCTGATCGGCGCGTCGGACAGCGACACCATCGATCGCAGGGTCACCTTTCACCACAACCACATCAGGAACGTCAACTCCCGGCTGCCGAGCTACCGCGGCGGCAAGGGGCACATCTACAACTCGTACTTCGAGGACATCCCCACGTCGGGCGTGAACTCGCGCGTCGACGCGTGCCTGCGGGTCGAGGGCAACCACTTCTACAGGGTCAAGCACCCCATCACCACGCTGGACAGCGACGCGGGCGGCACGGACCGGCGCGACAACAAGTTCGAGGAGACCACCGGCGACCAGGCCTCCGGGAAGGATTGCACCTGGGAAGCGCCCTACGGCTATCCGCTCGACGACGTGGAGGACGTCAAGGCCCTCGTCACGGAGCACGCGGGCGTCGGCAAGACCGATCCCCTCGAGAACCTGCCTTGAGTCGCCCCGCGTCCGACACGGTGCGCCGGTCGGCGACGATCCACGCGCCGCAGTCACCGCGCGGGGCTGCTCCACGGCGTACGGGTTGCTAAAGTGCTCCCCGCCACACACGCGATGTCGGCCGTTCAACCCCCGGCGCGGCGGGGGACGGCGCGCGATGGGGGAAGGGAGCATGGATGTGAATTGTCTTACGGTTACCATCTCTTTGCTGACCGTGGTGGCTGTCGGAGCCGGGTGCAGCGCCACCAACGTGCGCGACGACCGCGGGGGCAGCGATGGAGGCCAGACCTCCAGCGGAGCTTCCGGTGAACCCGCCGGTGAAGCCTCCGGCGGGGCTTCCGGGGAAGCCTCCGGCGGGGCCTCCGGCCAGGGGGGCGCGCCGGACCTCGGCGGCATCGACGTCGGCGCGACGGGCGCGGGCGGCGAGGGGTCGGCGGGGGCCGGCGGATCGTGCGTCACGCAGACGTCGGCGGCCTCGCTTCAGCCCGTGTACCTGGCCTTCGCGTTCGACGTGTCGGGCAGCATGGGCCAGGGCGACAAGGAATGGCACGACAAGGAGGCCAAGTGGGACCCGGTGGTCGCGGCGACCAAGGAGTTCTTCTCGGATCCCGCGTCGAGCGGGCTCACGGCCTCGCTCACGTTCTTTCCCGATGAGAAGGACGTCCGATGCACGCTCGAGGCCTACACGACGCCGGATGTGCCGCTGACGCCGCTCCCGTCCGACGCCTTCAAGGAGGCGCTCGACGCGATCGAGCCGAAGTCCTCGCGCGACTGGCGCGGCGGCACGCCGACGGCGTGGGTCATGGAGGGCACGATCGGGTTCATCGAGGCCGCGCGCCAGGAGAACCCCGGGAAATACGCGATCGTGCTCGTGACGGACGGCTACCCGCAGGACTGCGACGAGGAGTCCAACTCGATCGACGCCGTCGTGGCCGACGCTCAGGCGGCGCTCGCGAAGGAGATCTCGACGTACGTCATCGGGGTCGAGAACCCTCCGATCGAGGGCGCGCCCAAGACCCTCTCCGACCTGCACGAGATCGCGGCCGCGGGCGGCACCGAGGAGGCCATCCTCATCGACACGGGCAATCCCTCGCAGACCACCGCCGCGTTCAGGGACGCCGTCGACCGGATCCGCGGCGCCGCGGTGTCGTGCACCATGGAGATCCCGCCCGCCCCCGATGGCCGGACCTTCGACAAGGAGAAGGTCCGCGTGCTCCACACGACGGACGGCTCGGACACGCCCGCGGCGCTCACCTACGACCAGACCTGCGCGACCGAGGGCGCCTGGCGCTACGACGATCCCGCGAGCCCGACGCAGATCGTGATCTGCCCCGGCGCGTGCGACACCATCCAGGCCGACGTGAAGGCGACCCTGAGCGTCGACTTCACCTGCGAGAGCGTGATCGTCGTGCCGCGGTGACCGGCGGCCGCCTCGCTCCGGGCATCCCCGCTCGGCCCTCGGCGCGAGCGCGCGCTGCCGCCCGGTGACACCGCCGAGATGATGTAGAACAGGGCAACGATGGCTGCCGGGGAGCGCGAGCCGAGGACCCTTGACCGATACACGCTCCACGGCGTGATCGCGTCCGGAGGGATGGCGTCCGTCCACTTCGGCCGGCTCGTCGGCGCCCGCGGCTTCGCCCGCACCGTCGCGATCAAGCGCCTGCACCCGCAGTTCGCGATGGATCCCGAGTTCTCATCGATGCTCCTCGACGAGGCGCGGCTCGCGGTGCGCATCCACCACCCGAACGTCGTCGCCACGCTCGACAGCGTCCAGGCCGACGGAGAGCTCTTCCTGGTCATGGAGTACATCGCGGGCGAGTCGCTCGCGGGTCTGCTCCGCGAGGCCGGCCAGCGAGGGGCCCGGGTGCCGCAGCCGATCGGGTCGGCCATCCTCGCCGGCGCGCTCGCGGGCCTGCACGCGGCGCACGAGGCCACGGCCGAGGACGGCGCCCCGCTCCAGATCGTCCACCGCGACGTCTCGCCGCAGAACATCCTGGTCGGCGAGGACGGGATCGCGCGCGTGCTCGACTTCGGCATCGCGCGCGCGGCGGTGCGGAGCCAGGTGAGCCGCGAGGGGCAGCTCAAGGGCAAGCTCAGCTACATGGCGCCGGAGCAGCTGCGCGGCGCCCCGCTGACCCGCCGCACCGACATCTACGCCGCGGCCGTGGTGCTGTGGGAGGTGCTCACCGGACGGCGGCTGTTCACGGGGGACAGCGACGCGGCGATCTTCGGGCGGATCCTCGAGGGCGTGATCCAGCCGCCGAGCGCGTTCGGTGAGGTCTCCGAGGAGCTCGACCGGGTGGTGCTCCGGGGCCTCGCGAAGGACCCCGAGCGGCGCTACGCGACCGCGCTGGAGATGGCCGCGGCGCTGGAAGCGGCGCTGCCGCCGGCGAGCCCGCGCGCGGTCGGGGCGTGGGTCGAGGAGACCGCCGAGCCGCTCCTCGCGGCGCGGGCGAGGAGCCTCGCCGAGATCGAGACGTCGCAGCGGAGCCCCGCGGTCGCGACGCCGATGCCGTCGAGCCCTGCCGTCATCGACCGAAGGCTGCCGCGCGCGATCGAGCCGCGCCCTTCGCCGCCGCCGGACGGCCTCGCCGGCGAGCGGCGATCCTCGGTGACGCTCCCGACGCTGACGAGGACCGTCGAGGACGTGGCGCGGCCGAAGCCTGTCGCGCTCGTGACCGCGGTCCCCGCGACGCCGCGAGCGCGGCGGGGCGCGCGGATCGCCCGCGCCTCCGCGCTCGCGGCCGCGGCCGGCTCGCTCGTCCTCGCGGCGCTCGCCGGCCAGCGCTGCGGCGTGCGCCCCGAGCTCGAGGCGCCCTCGCCCGAGCCGGCCCTGGTCGGCGCGCCCTCGCCGCCGGCCGCGACGCCCGCGGCGGCCTCTCCGGAGGCGCCGGCGGCGGCCTCGAGCGCGGGCGTGCCGGGGCGTGCGAGCGCCTCCGCGGGAGCGCCGGCGGCGCCCTCGAGCGCGGCCGTGCCGCGGCCTGCGAGCGCGTCCGCGCAGGCGGATGCGGGCGCGCCCAGGGCCGAGCCGGGGCGCACCGGCGCCGCGCGCGCCACGGCCCCCGCGCGCAGCGCGCGCCCGCGGTCGCGCTGCGCGCCGCCCTACTATGTGGACGCCAAGGGAATCCGGCGGATCAAGCGCGAGTGCCTGTGAGCGACGGATGCGTGTAGCCTGCGCTGCGATGAGACGGGGCCTCCTTGTCGTCAGCATGGTCGCCACGCTGCTCACGGGCTCGCGTGCCCGCGCGCAGGGCATCGGGGAGGCGTGCGCGAGCTCGTACGAGCAGGCTCAGCAGCTCCGCCGCGACCGCGCGTTCCTGCGCAGCCGCGCGGAGCTCCGCGCGTGCGTGAGCGCGTGCCCGGCGACGCTCGCCGCGGATTGCAATGTCTGGCTCGAGATGATCGAGCGCGACATGCCCAGCGTGGCGCTGTCCGCCACGTCCGCGGACGGCCGCGCGCCGGGACGGGTACGGGTATTCCTCGACGGCGCGTTGCTCGTCGAGGCCATCCCCGAGGCCCCGGTCGAGGTCGATCCCGGGCGGCACACGCTGACCTTCGAGGACGCGGCCGGGGCGCGCGTCGTCGCCGTGGTCACGGTGTCGCCCGGCGACAAGGCGCTGCCGATCGCCGTGCGCTTCCCGCGCGCCGCGCCGCCGCCCGAGATCGCCGGGGCGGCGCGGGTACGGCGGCGCTGGCCGCTCGTGCTCGTCGGCGGCGGCGCGGTGGCGCTCGCCGCCGGCGCCGTCCTCGGCATCAAGGGGCACATCGAGCGGAGCGATCTCGTCAGCGCCCGCTGCGCGCCCCGGTGTCCCGCGGACGAGGTCGACGCGATCGACACGCTCTGGAAGGCCGGCGCGATCAGCGCCGGCCTGGGCCTCGTCGCGGCGGGCGCGGGCGCGGCGCTGTACTTCCAGCTCGATCCCGTCGCCCCCGCGGCGCCGGCCGCGGGCGCCGCCCTGCTGCCGGACGGCGTCGGGCTCTCGCTGCGCGGCTCGTTCTGACCCGTACTGAGCGCCCGGGCGCCTGTCGCGCCGGCCCCCGTGGGCGGGCCGTCAGCCCTTGCTCCGGATGCCGTAGCGCTCCATGAGCCGGTGGACGAGCTGCCGGGAGACGCCCATCGACGCGGCGGCCCGGGCGACGTTGCCGCCGTGATCGCGGAGCTTCATGGAGATGAAGCGCCGCTCGAACTGCTCGACGACCATGTCGCGCGCCTCGCGGAGCGTGAGCGCGGCGAGCGGGCCGACGCCCATGTCGTCCACCCGCGGCGCCACCTTGACGATCGCCTGCTCGGCCAGGTGCGGGAACAGCACGAGCCGCGCGACGGTGTTGCGGAGCTCGCGCACGTTGCCCGGCCAGTGGTGCCCCTTGAGCAGCTCCAGCGCGTTCGGGGGCAGATCGTCGAGCGATCGCGGCGGCACCTGCGCCGCGAGGAAGCGCTCGACGAGCAGCGGGATGTCCTCCTTGCGCTCGCGCAGCGGGGGCACGACGGCCTCGACGACGGCGAGCCGGTAGTAGAGATCCTCGCGGAAGGCGCCCGAGGCGATGCGGCCCTGGAGGTCGCGGTGGGTGGCGGCGACGACCCGGGCGTCGAAGGACGTGTACGCGGCGGCGCCGATGCGGCGGACCTGGCGGGCCTCGAGGGCGCGCAGGAGCTTCGGCTGGAGATCGAGGGGAAGCTCGCCGATCTCGTCGATGAAGAGCGTGCCGCCGTTCGCCTCCTCGAGCAGGCCGGCGCGCGCGGCCTGGGCGCCCGTGAAGGCGCCCTTCGTGTAGCCGAAGAGCTCGGCCTCGATGAGGCCCGGGGCGACGGCGCTGCAGTCGAACACGACGAAGGGGCCGCCACGCCGAGGGCTCGCGTCGTGGATGGCGCGGGCGAGGACCTCCTTGCCGGTGCCGGATTCGCCGAGGAGCAGGATGGTCTCCGAGGTGGCGGCGGCGCGCTCCAGGCGGGCGAAGAGCGCGCGCATGGGGACGCTGCCGCCGAGGGCCTCCCCGAAGCTCGCCGAGGTGGAGAGCGGGACGAGCACGGGGGCGCCGCAGAGGCGGACGGTGAGGGAGACGCCGCCCAGGGACGCGACGGCGCTCGGGGTCAGGAAGCCCTCATGGATGAGGACGTCGTTGATGAACGTGCCGTTCTTGCTGCCGAGATCGGTGAGGACGATCCCCCGAGGCGTCAGCCGGAGCTGGCAATGGCGGCGGGACACGCGGGCATCGGGGATGACGACATCGCACTCGGCGCTCGTCCCGAGGACGAGCGGGGCCACGCCCAGGGCGGCCTCGATCGGGGGGCCCTTCTGGGGCGTGGCGACGACGCGCAGGTCGGGGACCTCGACGGCGTCGCTGCGAAGTGTCGTGATCGTCCGGGTGGAGTCGTGCATCGGAGCGGCGAGCGGGGAGGGCAGCATCTCCGAAAGCCGCGCGGATTACCAGCGGCATGCGTCGCGCGCCGCGGTCCGCGGAGGTGATTGACACCGTGGCGCGCCCGGTGACGATGCGCTCCATGGCGAGGATCGACGAGGAGCGGGCCGTGACGGTGAATGACGGGCGCGACGGCGGCTGCGCCGGCGCCACGCCGCCTCCGGGGCCGGGCGGGCTCGCCCTGCCGGAGCCGCTGTGGAGCGCCCTGCGCGCGGCGTACAGCGAGCCCGGGCGCGCGTACCACGACCTGACTCACGTGCGCGAGGTGCTCGCTCGCTTCGATGAGGCGGGGCGCGATGTCGGCTGGCGGAGGCCGCGCGAGGTGTTCCTCGCGGCGCTCTTTCACGACGCGGTGTACGTGCCCGGTCGCCACGACAACGAGGCGCGCAGCGCGGAGCTCGCGCGGGAGGCGATCGCGCGGTGGCTGCCCGGCGAAGGGCTCGACGCGGGCCTCGTCACGCGGCTCGTCCTGCTGACGGCGCGGCACGGCGCGCTCGCGCCGGCGGACGTCGACGAGGAAGAGGCGCTGTTCCTCGACTGCGACATGGCCATCCTGGGCAGCGACGCGGCGACGTTCGACGCCTATGATCGGGGCATCGCAGAGGAGTACTGCGCCGTGCCGGCCGAGCTCTACGCGCTCGGCCGGCGCAGCTTCTTCGAGAAGCTGCTCGCCGCCGAGCGCATCTTCCTCTCGCCTTATTTCCGGGATCGCCTCGAAGCGCGCGCGAGAGAGAACCTGCGCCGGAAGCTCGCGGTGGCGCCGGGCGGCGCGGGCTCGTAGCCTGTCTGTCGAGGGCTCCCCGGCGCGGCCTGCGGGACGCGACGCCCGCGGGCCGCGGGGGGCGAGCGCCCGCGCCGCGCGATCACCAGCTCTTCACGTCGCTCTTGCTCACGCGGCACGTCTCGGTGTTCCACTGGCTCGCGCCGCCGTGGAGCTTCTTGGACTCGCCCTTGTGGTCGGTGACGGCCTCGTACTCCTGGCAGATCTTCGGCTTGTCGTCCTCCTCGTCGTAGCCCCCCTTGACGTAGAGATCGGTGATCGTGACGGTGTCCCCGTAGTTCTGGTTCGCCCCCGCGATCGTCGTCTTGACGCCATCCACCCTGACGTTGTCGATGATCAGGTTGCGCGGGCCGCCGTTGGCCGTGCAATCGCCGCAGGAGCGCCAGAGCTTGCCGAAGTCGGCGATGTACGAGTTCGTGACGATGGTCGTGGAGCCGCCCTTGGCGTTGTGCTGGAAGATCTTGTCCGCGGAGTGCAGGGCGATGGAGCTGTTGATCCTCATCGTCGCCCCGTCCTTGCTGTTGGTGGCCGCGTCCTCGCAGACGTCCTCCCAGTAGACGTGATCGAGGGTGCAGTCGCCGAGGCAGACGATGCCGTTGCCGCCGGGGAGCCCGCCCGCGATGATGAGGTTCTTCACCGTGACGCCGTCCTCGACCTCGAACACCGTCTTCTGGCCCTCCCCGTCGTCGCAATCCTCGGTGTTGTTGACGCCGATCTTCTGGTTGTTGAAGTCGTAGACGTCCTGGCCGCCGTTGGCGGCGTTCTTCAGACGCGTCGTCTCGGTCCTGATCTCGCCGTCGCCGTTGGTGGGCGTCGGGATCTCCATCGGGATCTCGTCGCCGAGCGGCTCCCCTCCGCCCGCGCCGCCGGTGCCGCTGGTCGCGCTGCTCGTGTCGCTGCCGCCGGCGCCGCTGTCGCCGCCGCCGGTGCCGCTGTCGCTGCCGCCGGCGCCGCTGCCGCCGGCGCCGCTGGTCGCGCTGCTCGTGTCGCTGCCGCCGGTGCCGCTGGTCGTGCCGCTCGCGGTCGTGCTGCTCGTGGTCGTGGCGCTGCTGCCGGTGGCGCTGGTCGTGCTGCTGCCGCCGCCGGTCGCGACGGTGCTGCTGGTCGCGCCGCCCCCCTGGCCACCATCGTCCGGCGTCACGTCGCCGCCCGAACAGCCGAGCTGGGCTGCTCCGGCGGCGCCGATCACGAGCAACAAAGTGAAAGCTGACGTCATTCCGAATCTCATCTCGCTACCTCTCGTTCTGGATTCATGGCGGACGGCTCGCGGTCCGGACGCGCTTGGTTGACGCCGGCCTGCGCCCGTCGACTCCTCGGCTCGACCCCGTCGCGGGGCAAGCACGAACCCACGCTCCACGCCGTTCAGATGGTCCCTATGGTCCCTGGGTGCAAGGGGCGGTCCAAGACGCGCGGCGGGAGTTCGGGACGTCGCGCGGATCTCCGCGGAGGTGGACCTGTCAACTCCGGGGCGACACCGGTTGACGGTCGCTGTTGACGTGCGCGTGCACCGCGCGCGCGGACGGCTTTCCTGCCTCCTGCAAGCGGGCTCCTGGTGACGCCCTCACGATCGCTCGGCCGGCGCCTGTTCTTTGGGGCAGCGGCCAGCCCGCGTGTCAACGCGTGTCCTGCGTCACCGAGAACTCTGCTGAACTCCCACGATGCGAGCGGCGGGCTCGGAGCGCCCTCGCGCGGTTGGCTGGATCATCCCAGCAACGAGTATGCCCCGCTACGCGGGGTGGACGGTGTTGCCAGCGACCGTTACTCGAGCTCGTCGGCGAAGCGCTCGAGCCAGCCCTCGATGTCCTCGGTCGGGACGACCAGCGGCCGCGAGGTCGGCTCTGCCGACGGGTAGCCTCCCACCTCATCCTGGCTGTTCACGAACGTGCCGCCGCCGGACCGGAAGTCTGTGATGATGCGGAGATCGACCTCGTCGCGGTCTCTGGGTCGGGCGCCCGCGTGTGCGAGCACCCACTCCACGACCGACGCCACCGGGAGCGCGACGAGGCCTTCGGGCCACACGGGCTCGTCGGCGAGGACGGTGATCTCCGGGGCGGCGATCGGCACCGGGTCGCCGAGCGCGTCCACGGCGATGTTGTCCTCGAGGTAGGCTGATCCCAGCGAGTTGGTGCCCACCATCGCGAGGCCCGGCTTCGTGTCGGCGCCGTGCCGCATGTAGTTGCCGACGATGCTGACGCTGGGAGGCGCCGGCGTGATGCCAGAGCTCGCCCACTCCTTCAGGACGGGGCCAAGCCGCATCGCCCATTTCCCGGGGTTGTAGACGACGTTGTTCACGATCGCCCCTGTCGCGAACCCCTTGAACCAGGGGTTTCACTCGTTGTTGTGGGCGAAGAGATTGCCGACGACGGTGACGTCGGTGCAGTCATCGTGCACGAGTGTGCCCATGGAGTGTGAGCCCTTCTCGTGGATGGATTCGAGGAGCCCTTCGGCGACAATGTTGTTGCTGAGGGTGACGCGGCGCGACGTGCCGTCGGGGCCGTCGAAGCGGGGGCCCCAGACCGACAGATCCTCGTCGACGCCCCACGCGACCGAGCGGTGGTCGATCACGATGTTGTACGCCGAGGCGCCGTCCGTCGTGACATCGGGCTCGAACCCCGACGCCGGCGCGGCCCCGGCATCGCCCATCCGGAAGCGGGGATGCTGGAGCCGCACGTCGACCCCGCCTGCCCACGGCTCGTTCCGCCCCGAGCGCGGCCGCAGCGAGCCGCGCTGGGCTCGCGCCGTGGAGGTCCCCGTCGCCGCGCGCCGCGGTCGCCGCGTCAACCACGAGTTGACGTGATTGACGGCACCGCCGTACCACGGTGTCAACCGCACGTTGACCAGCGGCCGTCCCCGGGACCTCCGCCAGCTCCTCCAGGACAGCCGCCCACGCCAGCGCCGGCGCGCCAAAGGCCATAAGGAGTCCAGCCGTGCCGCAGGAGGCCCCCGAAGAGCCGGGCGGCCGGGCAGGGGTGGCGCCGAGCGGCACGCCCGTTGCGTAGGAGCTCCGCAGGACCGGTGAGGCGAACCGCGGCAGCCCGAAAGTGGCGTCGCCGGCGAGCACCACCCATCGAGCTCCGACGTCCGCTGCCTCGACGACGAACCGAACGATGACCCCAGCATCCCAGTCAGAGCACAGGTGAAGCTGAACGATGAGCTCAAGCAGAAACACAGGTAGGATTCACGCGTTCCCGCTCGCGCTGCTGGCGCTCAGCCTCTCCGCGTGCGGCGGCGACGAGGTCACTCCTCGATCGACCGATGGAGGCGGCGGTGCGGGGGGCTCGGCCCCGACCGGCGCCGGCGAGGCGGCCGGCGGCATCCACCCTGCGGGCGGCACCACCACCCGGCATGAAGGCCGGAGCCGGGCGGCTCTGATCGCGCCGCGAGCGCCTCGGCACGCGGCGGGCCGGCGCGCCGCCGACCGGCGCCTCGACGATGGCCTCAGGGGGCGCGACCAGCCCGAGCTGGTCGCCGCGCTCGGAGACGACGCCCCGACGGTCCTCCGGATCTCGGGCACGATCGGGGGCGACGGCGCCCGATGCGGCGCGTGCGCTCCAGCAAGGCCCTCGTCGGCGTGGGCGCAGATGCGACCATCGACGGCTTCGGCTTCGACGTGAGCGGCTGGACGGAGGAGCTCGCGGCCAGCACGGGCGACACCTGCACGTCCGCCACGCCAGAGGGCTACGCGCAGGTGTCGAACGCCATCCTCCGGAACCTCACGTTCGTCAACTCGCGGCGCTCCTCCGCGCTGCCGTGGCCGCGCCCGGGGGGGCCTGCTCAGCTCGGGACCTGGGTCGCGCCCCGCGCGAGCAGGCTGATGGCCGCGATGCCGCGGCTCGAGTCCTCCTCGTTCAGGAACAGGCGCAGCGTCTCGTGGATGGCGGGCAGCGCGCGGTGGAGGTCCTCGGGCGACATCGATCGCGGCGCGATGCCGGCCCGCCGGCAGGCCCGGACGATGGTGCTCGGCCCGATCACGCTGGAGAGCCCGCTCGCGGCGACCACCTGATCGAACAGCGAGTCGGCCGCCGGCGCCACGCTGCTCGGGCCGGCGCGGGCGTGCGAGCTCGGCGGCGCCTCGTCGAGGGGGGGCCCGGCGCGCCTCGAGGGCACCGCGGCCTCCGTGCCCTGCGCGGCTCTGGGCCGGAACAGGCTGCGCAGCCGTGTCTTCAGCAGGGTGAGCTCGGGCGTCTTCAGCACGACGTCGTCCACGCCGATCTCCGCGCCTTCTTCCCGGGTCCCGGCGTCCTCGTGCCCCGTGAGGAGGATCACGGGGATGTGGCACAAGGCGCCGGATCGCTTCATCCGTCGCGCGGCCTCGAGGCCGCCCATCCCCGGCATCAGCAGATCCATGATCACGCAATCGACCCGCTCCACGGCGAGGAGGCTCAGCGCCTCTTCGCCGGATTGCGCCGGGATGACGTCGCAGCCGCCCTGCCTCAGGAGCTGCGCGAGCGCGGCGCGGTACGTGGGGCTGTCGTCCACGACGAGGACCTTCTTGCCGGTGGCGATGGAAGCGCCGGCGCCCGTCGCGCGGAGCACGGTGCTGCGCTGGCTCACGAGCTCCGCCGCGCGGAGGACGAGGTAGTTCCCGTCGTACGGCTTGCCGAGGTACTCGTCGGCCTCCGCGCCGAGCGCCTGGATCCGGTGCTTCACCTCGGTCTCGGTGGACAGCAGGATGACGGGCGTGTGCACGGGATCGGTCGCGGCGCGTATTTCCCGGAGGAGCTCGATCCCGTCGCCGTCGGGCAGGAGGACATCGAGGATCGCGAGAGAGAAGGTCTTCGACCGCAGGAC
This sequence comes from Sorangium sp. So ce1036, assembly GCF_051369805.1. NCBI lineage: Bacteria > Pseudomonadati > Myxococcota > Polyangiales > Polyangiaceae > Sorangium > Sorangium sp. So ce1036. Next base: position 5,618,048 of record NZ_JBBMOX010000001.1, on the reverse strand, counting down.
CTTCTGGGCGAGCGCCCTGGTCTCGCACGCCGTCACCTGGAACCCGGCGCCGCGGAGCAGGCCCCGCAGATCCATGCGAATCGCGAGGCTGTCGTCGACGATCAGGACTTGCGGCTTCATGCTACTCCCTTCTGCTCGTGGACGACGCGAGCCATGCAGCGCTGATCGCTCCTCCGGCGTTGTAGCAGGCGCTCCCCCGGGCGCGCTCCCGGGCGCCCTTCGTGAATCGCCCTCGACGCGTTCTGCGCCGCCCTGAGCCCCGTGCAGCGCGGCGTCCGTGACGGAGGGGCGCCGGCGCGCGCTGGTCCATGCTCGGGCGCGGACGACCAGGACGCTTCACCGCTTCTTCTCCTTCAATGAGCAGCCAGGGATTCCGCATCTGTCATGAACGGAGGAGCTGTCACGCGCTGGCGAGATCCCTTGATGATAGCCGATCTCGAGCCGCCTCGGGCAGGTTCATGGGCTCGCTGTCTCGTGCGCACGGGCGCGACGGTCGATGGGTCGGATGCGCCGAGTCGCGGAGTCCTTCTGGCGAGGCGACCGTGGCTGGCACTGGCACCCTGTCTCATGGTGGGTGTCACCGTCGCGGGGATGCGCGTCAGGACATCACCGCATGGTCGGCTCTCGGCATCGCGACGGGCGCCGCGAGCCGGAGGCGCGATGTCCGCCCGCCGCCGACTTTCCCGGTTCGCGCTGTCGCGTCGCCCGCGCCTGCGCTGTCGTCGCGTCCGGGCCCGCGCTGTCGCGTCCGGGCCCGCGCTGTCGTCGCGACCGCGCACGGGGCACGGCCGCGCGCCCGCGGTCCGCGCGCGGGGCACGGCCGCGCGCCCGCGGTCCGCGCGCGGGGCACGGCCGCGCGCCCGCTGCCCTGGCCGCGCGAGCCCGTGCGGGCGTGGGCTTCCGGGGGCGCGGTTCTCCATACCGCTTCCGCGCGGCACGCGCTATCAACGCAGCCGCGAAGCGCGGGCGACGCCTGCGCTTCCCAGGTTGGCCCCATGATCGCCGTGGTCGCAGAGAAGCCCGCCGTCGCCCGCGACATCGCCGCGGTGGTCGGCGCATCGCGGCGCGCCGAGGGCTTCCTCGAGGGGGGAGGCTACGTCGTGACGTGGGCGGTGGGGCACCTCGTCGCCATCGCCGAGCCGCACCAGATCGACCCGGCCTGGAAGCGCTGGCGCCTCGATCTGCTCCCGATGCTGCCCGAGCGGTTTCCGCTGGTCGTGCTCCCCGGGACGCGGGCGCAGTTCGAGTGCGTGCGCAAGGTCCTCGGCCGGCGCGACGTCGAGCGCGTCATCTGCGCGACCGACGCGGGCCGCGAGGGCGAGCTCATCTTCCGGTACATCTACGAGGCCGCGGGCTGCAAGAAGCCGGTCGCTCGGCTGTGGATCTCGTCCCTCACCCCCGACGCCATCCGCGACGGGCTCCGGCGGCTGCGCGACGCGCGCGGCTACGACGGCCTCGCCGACGCCGCGCGCGGGCGCAGCCGGGCGGACTGGCTCGTCGGCATGAACCTCTCGCGCGCCTACAGCCTCGCCTTCGACCAGGACCTCTCGGTCGGCCGCGTGCAGACGCCCACGCTCTCGATGGTCGTCGAGCGGGAGCTCGCGATCCGGAGGTTCGTCCCCGAGCCGTACCTCGAGGTGGTCGCGACCTTCTGCCCCTTCCGGGAGGGCGGCGCGGGCGCGGCGGAGGCGTCGTACAAGGGCACGTATTTCCGGGACGAGGCGCTCCCCGGCGAGCAGCCCGGCAGGGCGGCCGACGGGGACCGGGAGCAGGGCGAGACCGCGCCGTCGCGGCGGCGCCTGCCGCCGGACGGCGAGGAGGCGCGGCAGATCATCGAGCGGGCCCTCCGGGGCGAGGCGCGCATCGAGGCGGTCCGGGCCGAGTCCCGCCGCCTGCCGCCGCCGCTGCTCTACGACCTGACCGAGCTGCAGCGGCACGCCAACCGCCTTTACGGCTTCTCCGCGCAGAAGACGCTCGAGGTCGCGCAGGCGCTGTACGAGCGCAGGAAGCTCATCAGCTATCCGCGCACCGACAGCCGGCACCTCTCGACCGACGTCGCCGCCACCCTCGGCGCGGTGGTGCAGGCGGTGGAGGGCCCGTACCGGGACAAGCTCGCGCCGGGGACGGGGACGCGGCCGCTCGGCCGGCGCTTCGTCGACGACGCCAAGGTCGGCGATCACCACGCCATCATCCCCACGGGGACGCGGCCTCCGCGCGCGGAGCTCTCGGCCGACGAGCAGAGGATCTTCGATCTGATCTGCCGCCGCCTGCTCTCGGCGTGGCACGAGGATCACGTCACGTCGATCACCACCGTCATCACGGCGATCACGGCGCGCGGCCCCGGCGGCGCGACGGTCGTGGATCGTTATCACAGCGCGGGCAGCGTCGTGGAGAAGGTCGGGTGGAAGGTGCTCGACATCGGCTTCGGCAAGGAGCCCGCGAAGCGGCGCAAGGCGGGGGAGCCGGGAGAGGGGCAGGCCGAGGGGGAGGGGGCCGCGGGAGAAGGAGATCGGGAGACGGCGGATCAGCGGCTCCCGCCGGGCCTGGTGAAGGGCGAGGTGCAGCTCGTGCTCGACGCGCAGGCGCAGGCCAAGAAGACGCGGCCGCCGCCGCGGTTCACCGAGGCGACGCTGCTCACCGCCATGGAGACCGCCGGCAGCAGCCTCGAGGAGAAGGAGCTCTCCGAGGCGATGAAGGACTCGGGCCTCGGCACCCCGGCGACGCGGGCGGCGATCATCGAGACGCTGCTCCGGCGCGAGTACCTCGTGCGGAAGGGCAAGCTGCTGCACGCGACCGAGAAGGGCATCGGGCTGATCGAGGTCGTCCACGCCGACGTGAAGAGCCCGGCGATGACGGGCGCCTGGGAGGCGAAGCTCGCCCGCATGGCGCGCGGCGGGGGCGATCTGCCCTCGTTCATGGCGGGCATCGCGTCCTACGTCCGCCACGTGGTGGAGGAGGTGCGCTCGGGGCGGCGCGCGGCGGGGGGCGCTGCGCCGCGGCCAGAGGCGAGGACGTCTCCGTTTCAGGAAGGCGGGGCGGCGAGGGGGGGAGGCGGGACGGCGAGGGGGGTCGACAAGGACCGGGCCGCCGCGGCGGCTCCGGCGGAGGCGCCGCACGAGCGGGAGGCGGCGCGCGAGCGGGAGGCGGCGCGGGCGCCGGCCCGCCGGCCTGGCAACGGCAGCGCGGCGAGCGCGCCGGTCGCCGCCTCGCGCGGCGCGCTTCGCGCGGCCGCGGCCGCCGTGTCCCCCCCGCCGGCGCCTCGCGGGGAGGCAAGGAATCGTGGAGAGAAACATCAGCAAATTCCATCGGATGCGCGCGTCTTTGCAGGGAGTCGAGGAGAGAGACCTCAACAGACTCCGGCGGGCGCGCGCATCTCTCCAGGAGGCTGCGGGGAAAAACCTCAGCAGATTCCAGCGGATGCGCGTGTTTCCTCAGGTGTCTCCGAGCTGATCCCGCCGCCTGGAGCGCGGGCGGCGGCCAGCTCGATCCCGCCCGCGCATGCGGCGGCGGTGGCGTCCGCGCCTGCGCGCCGGCCGGCCGATCTCGTCGAGCTGCTCCAGCGGTGCTTCGGCTTCCGCGGCTTCCGCCCCTACCAGGAGGCCGTCTGCCGCACGGCGGCCGCGGGGCGCGACGTGCTCCTCGTCATGCCCACGGGCGCCGGGAAGTCGCTCTGTTACCAGCTCCCCGGGATCGCCCGCGGCGGCACCACGCTCGTGGTGAGCCCGCTGATCGCGCTCATGGAGGATCAGGCCGCGAAGCTCCGGGCGTGCGGCTTCGCCGCCGAGCGGATCCACTCGGGCCGGAGCCGGGCCGAGTCGCGCAAGGCGTGCGTCGATTACCTCGAGGGCGCGCTCGACTTCCTGTTCATCGCGCCCGAGCGGCTCCGGGTGCCCGGCTTCCCCGAGCTGCTCGCGCGCCGGAAGCCGGTGCTCGTGGCCGTCGACGAGGCCCATTGCATCTCCAAGTGGGGACACGATTTCCGCCCTGATTACCGGATGCTGGGCCAGCGGCTCCCCGCGCTCCGTCCGGCGCCGGTCATCGCGCTCACCGCGACCGCCACGCCGGTCGTGCAGGACGACATCGTGGAGCAGCTCGGGCTCACGTCCGCGGCCCGGTTCATTCACGGCTTCCGGCGGAGCAACCTGGCCATCGAGCTCCTCGAGGCGAGCCCGGGCGACCGCCTCGCCCGGGTGCGCGCGCTGCTCGGGAAGAAGGGCCGGACGCCGGCCATCGTCTACGCGCCGACCCGGAAGGACGCCGAGGCGCTCGCGGCCGGCCTCTCGGGGGATTTCTCGGCCGAGGCGTACCACGCGGGCCTCGCCGCGCCGGCGCGCGACCGGATCCAGGCGGCGTTCCTGGGCGGCAGCACCGAGATCATCGTCGCCACCATCGCCTTCGGCATGGGCATCGACAAGCCCGACGTGCGCACGGTCGTCCACGCCGGGCTGCCCGGGAGCCTCGAGGGCTATTATCAGGAGATCGGCCGCGCCGGCCGCGACGGCCTCCCGTCGCGGGCCGTGCTGATGCACTCGTATGTGGACCGGCGAATGCACGAGTTCTTCCACGAGCGCGACTACCCGGATCCGGCGACGCTGCAGCGCATCGAGGCGGCCCTCTCCGCGGAGCCGCGCCCGCGCGAGGCGGTCCTGGGCGAGCTTCACCTGGATCCCGAGGTCGCGGAGAAGGCCCTGGAGAAGCTCTGGATCCACGGCGGCGCGCGCGTGGACGCGGACGGCGGCGTGGCCCTGGGCGATCCGGGGTGGCGCGGGCCGTACGAGGCGCAGCGGCGCCACAAGCTCGCGGAGCTCGTGCAGATGGCGCGCTTCACCGAGAGCCACGGCTGCCGCATGCTCCACCTGGTCCGTCATTTCGGCGACCAGGAGGACACGGGCGAGGCGTGCGGCCTGTGCGACGTCTGCGCGCCGGACGCGTGCGTGGCGCGGGAGTTCCGGGCGCCGAGCCGCGACGAGGCGCAGGCGATCGCGAAGATCCTGGTCGCGCTGCGGGACGGCGAGCAGCCGACCGGGCGCCTCTACCGCGAGGCGTTCGCGGGCGGGTCGCTCGAGCGGCGCGATTTCGAGCACCTGCTCGGCGGGCTGGTGCGGGCGGGGCTCGTGAGCGTGCGCGACGACTCGTTCGAGAAGGACGGCGAGCACATCGCCTTCCAGCGGGCGTCGCTCACGCCGAAGGGGCGCCTCGGCGGGGGGGCGGCCGACGTCCCGCTGGCGAAGGTGCCGCCGAAGGTGAAGAAGCGGCAGGGCCCGGGCGCGAAGTCGTCGGACGCGCGGAAGGCGTTCTTCGCCCGCAAGGCGCAGCGCAAGAAGGGGCGGGCGCGCTGAGCGGTGGCCTTGGGGGGGACGCCGGACGGGATGAGCGGCTGGCGGGCGGCGGCGCTCAGCGGAAGATGCCGAAGTGGCCCAGGACCCACCAGAGCAAGGCGAAGATGAGGAGGGTGCTGAGGCACCCGCCGCCGAGCTTCTTCGCGCCGTAACCCGCTGCAATCCCACGCAGAATCTTGCTCATCGAGCGACCTCCGGCCCCGTGTCGGGGGGGCTCGATGGGTGAGGCAACGCGGGTGCCAGCTCGGACGGCCGAGGGGAGGCGGAGATCGGCTCGCGGGAGGCCGATGGCCCCGCTCGATCGGGAGCGGGCATCTCGGCGCGCGCGCCACAGTGGGGCGTTTCGCCACGCGAAGGCCTCGGTCCATGCGGAGATCCGCCCGCCGGGGCGGTGGCTTGCTACCGGCCCAGCTTGGCGACGACGAGGCGCTGCTTGTAACCGTCGCCGGTTCCGGGGAGGGGGCCTGTACCAAGGTCGGCGTCCACCGCTTTGGTCCAGCCCGCAACGAGCGTCTCACCGGTGGGGGAGGCCACGACGGCGTCAAGGTGGACGCGACTACCCACGAGACGATGCCATGCGAGCTTTGCGTCGGGCGTGAGCTTGGCGACCAAGCCCTGGGTATCCTTCACCACGACCGGACCGTCGCCGAAGTCAATCTGGTTCTCGGCTCGTCCAGCAATGACGATGTTGTCATCGGCGTCGAGAGCGATTCCGCCCACCGACTGACCACCGTCCCCGCCGAACGCACTCGCCCATCCGACTTCGCCGTCAGCCGCGAGTTGCACAACGAAGGCATCGGTCTCGTCAGAAGCCGTCAGAGTGTATGGCTCTATTCGCAGCTCGCCCGAGTAATAGCCGGCCACGACAGGTCGTCCCGACGTGTCCACCGCGATATCGGCTGCCTGCACGGACAAATGCTCGCCGAGACTTCTGACCCATGCAGGAATCCCGGATGGCGTCAGCTTCATGACGAAGCTTCTGTCTTCGACACTGAACACCCCTCCAAGATCAAGAGCTCCTCGGGTCCAGCCGGTGACGAAGATGTTTCTTGAACGGTCCACAGCGACGGCGTTGAGGCCCTGCTCCGCTGGACCACTGAACTTTCTCGCCCAGCAGCCCGGTGCGGTCACTAGGCCCGTTGCACCGTCGAGCTTCGCCACGAGGATGTCCTCGCCCCCGTCGTCGGGCCGGATCGGCCCGCCGCCGAGATCGATCGTCCCACGAAACGATCCTACCACGATGATGTCATCCCGCGCATCGATCGCGACGGCGTCAATCGAGGTGTTATAGCCGCCACCCAGCCCTTTGCTCCAGATGTGCTCACCCGATGGATCAAATTGCGCGATGAACGCTCCCAGCGGGATCGGCCCTCCGCCGAAATCGGTCGTCCCGCTGGTGGTTTGTCCGGCGACGACCGGGTTGCCCTTGGAGTCGATGGCCAACGCCCACGGATTATCCGCCAAACGGTCCCCAAACTGCCTGGCCCACAGGACATCTCCGGAAGGGTTCAGCTTCAGGAGCAGCACGTCTGTTGTGTCGGCAGAAGCGAATGTTTCATTGCCAATCTTGATGGTGCCGAAGAAGGCGGCGCTGACGAACACATTCCCCTCGGCATCGCGCGCGATGCCCATGGGGTGGACGTCTCCGGTCTGCTCGTACCCGGTCGCCCACACGATGCACTCCAGACCGTCGCAGTTCTCATCGTCCACGGCATCGCAGCGCTCCACCGCGGGCAGAACCTCGCCCTCGCATGCGCCCCAGGTCCCGTCGGCGCCGCAGGTGCGCATTCCTTCCCGGCACGCGCCCCTGTTCCTGGTGCCCAGTGGGCCGGCGTAGCACGCCTCCGAAGCGTCCGGCGTGCATGTGGGCGCCTCCTCCTCAGCGCCACCCGCGCCGCCGGCACCCGTGGGATCAGAACCCCCCAGACCTCCGGCACCCCCCGTGCCGCCTGGCGCCTGGTCGGAGAACTCGTCGAGACCGAGGAGCTGCGCGCACCCGCTGGCGCACAGGCCCAGGCCGAGGAGGGAAGCGAGCGCGTAAGGTCGTGCTTGTCGTTGCATGGGCTCGTGTGCGCCCGGAAGCCGCAAGGCGAGGTTCCCGACGCTGGCGCGGAGGCTATCACACTGACGCGGCGCGCAGGAGCCTGGTTCGGATCGTCGCTGGGGCGAGCCGGGCGCTCGTCCTAGCTTCGGGCGCCTCGCGCAAGACCGCCATAGCCGAGGATCGAGAGCCCTATCCGCGCCGAGAGCCGGCGTAGCGCCGCGCGAGGGAGTACGCGGGAGAGCTGGGCCGTGGCCTTGCTCAACGCGGTCGGGACGGCGACCACGTCGCCCCGATCGGCCGCCGCGATTCCATAGGCCGCGCATTCCTCGGCGGAGATCTCGAACGGGGGCTTTTTGCGCGACACGCCGGGCGCGCCCGCGTCGAAGATCTCCGTGGTCACCGGCCCCGGGCACAGGGCCGTCACGGTGACGCCGGTCCCGTCGAGCTCCACGGCCAGGCTCTCGGAGAACGACAGCACGAACGCCTTGGTCGCCCCGTAGACCGCATGCCCCGGGGTCGGCTGGAACGCGGCGAGCGACGCCACGTTGAGCACGCGCCCTCCGCCGCATGCCACGAGGTCGGGGACGACCGCCGCGCACAGGGCGACGACGCTCTCGCCGTTGAGCCGCACCAGCATCGCCTGCGCGGCGGGGTCGCCGTCCAGGAAGGGCCCGAGCCGCGTCGTGCCGGCGTTGTTGACGAGCCAGGCCGCGCCGCCCAGGGCGCGTGCCCGATCCCGCACGCGGAGGGCCGCGCCCTCGGTGGTGACATCGAGCTCGAGCGGGTGGATGGGCGCATGCCCGGCGGCGCACGCCTGTGCGCAGAGCTCCTCCAGCCGGTGCGCCCGCCGGCCGATGGCGAGCACCGGCTGCCCGCGCGCCGAGAGCTGTCGCGCGAGCGCCGCGCCGATGCCGGACGAGGCGCCTGTGACGATGGCGAGGGCCGAGGGGGTGGTCATGAAACAGTCCTTTAGGCCCCTTTGCCCCGGAGCGCGAGATAAGCGCAGATCCCGGCGCACGGACGCGCCTCAATCCTCGCCGCCGCACCGGTTCGCCGCATCGCGCCATGGCCGCGCGAACGCCGCGCGTGCGTCGTTCAGCGGGGGCGCTCTGAGCTTGACGCGTGATGTCGACGTCGTGCCGTTCTCGTCACAATGGCGCATACCGCCCAGCGCGGCGCGGCGGAGCGCCTGGGTGGTCCGCCCGCGGCCCCACGCGCAGGAGGCATTGGAGCATCGGGGGGGAGAGGACTGTCCCCTACATCGGGGCGGGCGTTTCGCCGCCTTCCTCTTGCAGGACGCGGGGCGCAGCGGCTAGCCTGTGAAGCGTGCTTCCGACTTCGGGTGCTGAGGACCCGCGAGCGATGCTGAGGACCCGCGAGCAAGCCGTGCGCATTCGAGGCGTCGCGCTGGCCACGGCCGCCCTGTGTGCGCTGTTGCCGTTGCCCTTGCACGCACAGGAGGAGCGGCCGGTCGTCGTTTCAGCGCCCGCCTTCGAGGAGCTGCCGGGAGTCGAGGGCACCGGTCTCTGCGCCGCGTCGACCATCCCGGACAAGTCGCCGATTGAGACCTTCCTGCCGAACTTCATCGGAAAGACCAACGAGCTTATCGACGGACACAAGGAAAGTCGCCTCGAGTACGTCATCCGGACGCTCCTGGATCTGAGCAACAACAACGACACCGACAGCAACCCCAATGACGAGAACGACCCGCGGAGTTTCGGCGACTTCAAGGGGATGTCGCCGGATTGCGGGATCGGCGGCTGTAGCTTCCCGTGGGACGATCGCCTTGACAAAACGGAGATCGTCTTTGGCTCCCGTCTTCGCGGGTTCCTGGCCGTCACGGAGGAGCTCGCCGGCAAGCCGGTTCATTTCGGCATGTTCGCCGACGACGCCGTGAGCCTCGCGTTCTACGATGGCGTCACGAGCGAGAAGGTGGTCCTGCTCCAGCCGCCGGAGCTCGGCAAGCCGGTCTGGCGCCTCACGAACACCGTCACCTTCGAGAAGCCAGGCCTGTACCCGCTCGAGATCCTCTACGCGGAGATCGCCGAGCACGCGGCGCTCGAGATGTCCTATTTCGTCGGGGAGTTCGAGGACTTCCACCGCGCCGCGGAGACGCCGCCCGTCGAGAAGCTGAGCGAGAACGACTTCACCCTCTTCCGGCCGACGCAGTTCTACCAGACGCTCGCCGGCTCCCCGTCGTTCCCCGATCTCGATCAATGCCAGCAGTGCGAGCGCAGGTTCGTCGGCCAGCCCAACAACAACGGCTGCCCCTCGAGCTTCTACTGCAACGAGGCCGCCCTCTGCGCGCCATGCGACACGGCGATCCACTGCGGCGAGTCGTGCATGGCCTGCCTGGGCGACACGCCGTTCTGCATCGATCTCAACGGCAGCCACCAGTGCGCCGAGTGCCGCACCGACGCCGACTGCCGCGCCAATTTCACCTGCGACCCCGAGACGCACGAGTGCAAGGAGCGCTACGAGTGCGAGGAGGACCCGGACTGCCCGCGCGGCCACGTCTGCGTCGAGCACGCGTGCGTGCCGTGCGACTCGCCCGACATGTGCGCCGGCAACTCCTGCAACTGCTGCCCGAACGGGATCAACGGCAGGCAGATGGACTGCGCCGCCGTCGAGCCCGGCGGCATCGAGATGTGCGTCGAGTGCGTCAACGACACGCAGTGCCCCGACGGCAAGGTGTGCCACACCCCGACCGGTCACTGCGTCGACCCGCCCCTCCCGACGAACGCGCAGCCCGACTGCTGCGGCGAGGGGTGCGTCGACTGCATGCGCCCCGAGGACCCGAACGACCCCGAGACGCCCCCGGTGCCGTTCTGCCTCCCCGGGCCCGTGGGCACCGCGTGCGCCGCGTGCCGCAACGACATGGACTGCGGCGACGGCCAGTACTGCCTGAGCGGCGAGTGCAAGGCGTGCGTCGAGGACCGGCGCTGCGGCGCGCGCTGCAGGAGCTGCGGCGAGGACACGCCGTTCTGCCTCGGCACGTTCGCCGAGACCGCCGCCTGCGTGCGCTGCACCTCGGACGATCAGTGCGCCGGCACGACGTGCAACCCCGAGACGCACGCGTGCGACCCCCCCGGGTGCATGGCGACCTGCGCCGAGGACACCCCGTACTGCGACGGCGAGAAGTGCGTCGAGTGCTACGCCGACACGCAGTGCCCCTGCGGCAACACCTGCGACCTCGAGACGAACACCTGCGACGTCTCCTGCAAGTCGAACCTGGACTGCCTCGGCAACGAGCACTGCCGCTGGACCGATCAGGCCGACGCCAAGGAGTGCGCGCTCGGCCCGATGCCGGACAACGTCGCGTGCGGCGGCACCCTCGCCGACATCTGCAGCGTCTCGGTCGTCGGCCAGAAGGGCACCGACCCGCGGCCCGCCGGGCTCCTCGCGCTGGCGATGCTGGCCCTGCTCGAACGGCAGCGCCGGCGGCGCACCGGAGGTCCGTCGTGAGAAAGCGCCCGCTCCTCCTCGCCCCGCTCCTCGCGCTCTCCGCGCTCCTCGCCGGGGGCCCCGCGCGCGCCGAGGAAGGGCGCTTCGACGCCCAGGTGTTCCGCCCGTCGGCCGCGCCGCGCGACCTCGTGATGGTGCAGAAGTCCGAGGTGATCGGGAACCTGTCCCCGACCATCGGCCTCTACAGCGACGTCGCGGCCGACCCGCTCGTCCTCATCCTTGCGGGCGAGGACAGGAAGCAGGCGGCCAACGCGATCACCGGGCGCCTCGAGCTCGCCCTCCTCGCGGGCATCGGCTTCTTCGACGTGCTCGACGTCACGATGGCCATGCCGCTCATCCTCTTCCAGGAGGGCGGCAACCTCCGCAGGTTCGGCACCGAGGGGTCGGTCAAGAGCACCACCGTGGGCGATCTCCGCCTCTCCACCAAGGTCTCGCTCCCGTACCTGAACCGCAAGGAGCAGGTGAAGGAGGGGTTCGGGATGGCGATCGCCGGCAACCTGAACTTCCCCACGGGCGACCAGAACGCGTTCGCCAGCGACGGCGCGCTGAGCGGCGGCGCCACCCTCATCGCCGATTACCGGTTCAACTTCGGGCTGCTCCTCGCCGCGAACGCCGGCGTCTGGCTGCGGCCCGACAACCAGTTCGCGGGCGTGCGCGTCGGCGACATGGCCCAGTTCGGCGTGGCCGCCGAGCAGTACGTCGTGCAGCGCTGGGGCCTGTCGGTCATCGGCGAGGTGTACGGCTATCCGTCCATCACGAGCTACCCCGACGACCCGGGGCAGATCCCCGCCGAGGCGCTCCTCGGGCTGCGCTGGCAGACCAAGCACGGCATCACGATCACCTTCGGCGGGAGCTTCGGCGCGGCGTGCGGCTTCGGCGCCCCCTCGATCCGCTTCTTCAACGTGATCACGTGGCAGCCGAAGACGTCCCAGGAGCAGGAGGAGATCAACCGCCTCCAGCAGCGCGACGACGAGGATCCGGACCGCGACGGGCTGATCGGCGCGGCGGACCGCTGCCCCGACGTGCCGGGGAGCCCGGAGAACTTCGGCTGCCCGGACCTCGACACCGACGGCGACGGCTTCATCGATCGCGACGACCAGTGCCCCGACAAGCCCGCAGGGCCGCACGGGAAGAACGGCTGCCCGCTCGCCTTCGTCCGCGGCGACGAGATCGTGATCACCGAGCAGGTCCACTTCGCGACCGACAAGGACGTCATCCTCGAGGAGTCGAACCCCACCCTCGAGGCGGTCGCGCACGTGCTCATCGACAACCCGGACATCCGCGAGGTGCGCATCGAGGGCCACACCGACGTGCGCGCGACCGACGTGTACAACATGGCCCTGTCGCAGCGCCGCGTGGCGAGCGTCATGGCGTACCTGATCGCGAAGGGCGTCGATCCCTCGCGGCTCCAGGCGGTCGGCTACGGGCACACGCAGCCGATCTACGACGACAGCGGCTGCCTCGGGCCCGACGAGCAGCTCTCGCCGGATTGCCGGTTCATGACGTCGAAGAACCGGCGCGTGGTCTTCCGGATCCTGCGCTACGGCAACGCGGGGCCGCGGCCGCTCACCGGGGCGCCCGAGGGGACCGAGCAGGTCCTGCCGTCGGGCGGGGTGCTGCCGCAGAAGTCGACGACCACGCTGCCGAACCAGGGCACGCTGCCGAGCCGCGGGGTCCTCCCGCAGACCGTGCTGCCGAGCGGCGGGAGCCAGCTCCCGCCGGCCGGCGCCGGCGGGAGCACGAAGCCGCTGCCCAACCGGGGGGAGGCGGGCGGGCTTCCCAGCAACAAGGGGGTGCTGCCGAGGTCGGGGGCGCCGGGGCCGGCGCCTTCCTCGTCGAGCCAGCCTCCTGCGGCGCCGCCTGCAGGCCCGAAGCCGTAGACGCCCGCCGTTCCTGCGGCGAGGGCGGTGTTGCCGAGCTGCCCGGCCCCCGGAGAGGGTGTTCGTTTCGTGGGGCGGCGTGGGGGCCCCACGAAACGAACACCCTCTCCGGGCGCGTACGGGATGGCCGAGGGATCAACGGAGCGAGAGCTGAGACGCAAGGCGACCACCGGAGAGTCGCTGCTCGACGCGCGTTCCAGCCGGCGGCCGCGGGGCGGCGAGGGTCACTTCTTCGACGTGGACTTCGTCGGGAGCGTCGCCGGGGTCGAGGGCTTCGCCGACGCTGGCGGGGTGGACGAGGAAGGCTTGGCCGTGGTCGGGGACGAGGGCTTCGCGCCGGGCTTGCCTGCCTGTCCGGCCTTGGCCGGCGCTGCAGGCGCCGCGTCCTCGTACAGCTCGTCCGAAGAGGGCTCGGTCGGCTCGGCCTCCGCGGGAGGCGCCTCCGGCTCGGCCGTCGGCGCCGGCTCCGCGGGCTGCTCCGTCGTCGGATGGAGCGTCAGCGGCTTCGCCTCTCCTTCCGTGCGGCGGACCCACATCACCGCGGTCCCGCTCGCGACGGTGGCATAACGCCCGTCCTCGGTGCGGATCTCCTCGTTCACCGCCTCGATGACCGCATCGCCGCCGACGGCGCACGCGGCCTTGCGGAGCGACTCGAGGCGCTCTGCCTCCGTCCGGGCCTCCGGATCGCTGGCGATGGGCTGGAGGCGGTGGTACTCGCGATCGGGCATCTGGCCAGCCGGCACGACGTGCATGTCGCTACAGAACTCGCCGGAAGGCGTGCGTCGATCCCGGAAGGGCGTGCTGCAAGCGGAGATCAGCGCGGCACCCAGGGCTGCCGCGAGGAGGAGGCGCTGCATGATGCCTTCTTACCAGCGTTGCGACGGGCGATGCAAACCCCGCGCGCCACGAACGGAGCGCGCCGCCGGGGCAGGGGGATCCGGGCGGGTCGACCCCCGCTCATCCCGCCCCTCGGCGCCGCCTCATGTTCCGATCCCACGACGGCCCGGCTATGCTGCCGCGGCAGGCGTCGGCGCGCGACCCGCTCGCCTCGTGTTCCGCTCCACCAGCTCAGCGACGTCGTGGTGATCCGCGACGGATTCCTCGTGATCTTCCGGGCCGAGCAGCGCGCCCCTCGCGAGGAAGTTGCTTCCCCCGCGCAGGCACCGCATGAAGCGCCCATGCGCGCCAAGAAGCTCCTCGCTGCTCTCGCCGTGACGTTCGCCTTGCCGGGGTCGCTGGGGCTCGCGGCGTGCAAGTCCAGCGACGATCCGGAGGAGGTCTCCCCGGCGCCGAGCGCGCCGAGCGCCCCCGCCGAGCCCACCGCGACGGCGACGCAGCCCGCGGCCCCCGCGACCACGGCCTCCGCGACGCCGGCTCCGCCCACGCCTGCTGCGACGGCGAAGGCGACACCGGCCCAGCCCACCCCGGCGGGGGCCTCGCCCAGCGCGAGCGCCTCGCCCAGCGCGAGCGCCTCGCCCAGCGCGAGCGCCTCGCCCAGCGCGAGCGCCTCGCCCAGCGCGAGCGCCTCGCCCAGCGCGAGCGCGCCGCCCGACGCCGGAGCGCTCTCGGCCAAGCTCGCGGCGTGCGCCGCCAAGTGTCAGTCGATCCTGCAGAGCTGCCTCACGCCGACGTTCCCCGCGGACGGCGGCCTGCCGCAGCTCAAGGACCCGGCGGCCTGCCAGGCGTCCTTCGAGGCCTGCCGCACCGCCTGCGCGCCGTAGCGCGCTCCCCGCCGCGCCATGTACGCCGCCCGCGCACCGCAGCGCGCTCGCCGGCTCACCCCTCGGCGCCGGCCGTCGCGCTCGGCAGCGTCACCCGGAAGAGCGCGCCGCCCGCCGCGCCGTTCGCCACGGTGATGTCGCCCCGCATCGCCTCGACGAGGTGCTTCGCGATCGACAGGCCGAGCCCGGTGCCGCCCGCGGCCCGCGAGCGCCCCGCGTCCACGCGGTAGAACCGCTCGAAGACCCGCGCCTGGTGCGCCGCGGGGATGCCCGGACCGTCGTCCTCCACCTCCAGGACCACGCACCCGTCGCTGGCCCTCGCGCGCACGGCGACGCGCGAGCCGTCCGGCGTGTGGTGGATCGCGTTGTCGACCAGGTTGGTCAGGACCTGATCCAGCGCGCGCGCGTCCGCCGCGACCAGCGTGCCCGGGGCCACCTCGACCTCCACCGTGGTGCGCTTCTCGCGGGCGCGCTCGCGCAGGAGCGCCACCGTGGCCTCGGCCTGCTCCGCCAGATCGAGCGTGCCCGGCGACAGCGCCCGCTCCCCGCCCTCGATGCGCGACAGGTCGAGCAGATCGTTCACGAGCCGGTGCAGCCGGGTCGCGTTGCGATCGATCACCTCGACGAAATCCCGCGCGGCCGCCGGGTCGTCGAGCGCGCCGTCGAGCAGCGTCTCGCTGCTCGCGCGGATCGACGCGACCGGCGTGCGGAGCTCGTGCGACGCGTTGGCGATGAAGTTGCGCTGCAGCCCCTCGATGCGGCGCAGCTCCGTCACGTCGAAGAAGACGGCGACGACCCCGGCGGCGCCGCGCCCCTCCTCCGCCGGCAGCGCGAGCGGCGCCGCGTTGACGACGACGACCCGGCGCCCCGCAGGTCCCGCCGCGCCCGGCGAGGCGGGCGCGATCTCGATCTCGCGCATCGCCGCCGCACGCGAGCGCGCGACCTCCTCGAGGATCTCGTGCAGCCCCGCCGAGCGGAGCACCTCGAGCGGCGGGCGGCCGACCGCGTCCCCGCGGACGCCGAGCAGCTGCGAGAGCGCCGGGTTGATCAGCGTGATGTCGCCTCGCTCGTCCGTGACGAGCACCCCCTCGCGCATCGACTCGAGCACCGCGCCGAAGCGCTCGCCCTCGCCGCCGAGCTCGCGCCGCGACCGCTCCAGGCTCTCGGCGAGGTCGTCGAGCGCGGAGCCCAGCGCCGCGATCTCGTCGCGCCCCTGCACGCGCGCGCGCCGGCTCAGGTCACCGCGCATCGCCCGCGCGACCCCGGTCAGGTACACGAGCCGCCCGGAGAGCGCGCGCGCCCCCACGAGCGCCGCGCCGATGGCGAGCGCCAGGGCGAGGAGCGTGCCCTCGACGACGCGCGCGTGCGCGGCGGACAGGCTGCGGTCGATGGCCACCGGCTCGAACGCGAGCCGCACGACCCACGGCCCCTCCGGCCGATCGAGCCGCCGGGCCGCGTAGAGCATCCTCATCCGCGTCGTCTTGCTCACGCGCTCGCCGCGCCCGACGCCGAGGTGCCGCGCGTCGGCGACCTCACGGCGCGACCCGTGCACGTCGAGCTCCTCGAGCCGCTCCGGCGGGACCGACGAGTCGCCCCGCACCACGCCGTCCGGATCGATGAGCGTGACGCGCGCGCCGGCGCGCTCCGACAGCGCCGCCGCGAGCGCGGGCGCCTCGGCCGCGAGGTCGCCCGCGCCCGCGACGGCCGCGGCCACGAGCGCCGTCCGCGCCGCGAGGTCGTCCTCCGTGTGCTCCTCGAGCTCGGCCCCGAGCGTCTGCACCACGTAGCCGTCGAACACCACCGCCGCGAGGACCGCGATCCCCACGGCGAACGCGATGAGCTTGCTTCGTATCCCCATGTCTCCCGCGCAGCGCGCGCCGAGCGCCGGTCGCGACACGACCGGCGCTGCATCACGATATTACATAAATATCGAGCCCGCGTTACGACTCGTTGACGTGATGCGGAGCAACAGCTAAACGGCCCGCCCCATGGGACTGACCCGCGATGCGGTCTTCTTCGACGCGCTCGCCGACCATGCGCAACGGAGCGTTGCCGCGAGCAAGCTCCTCCTGGAAATGCTCGACCGGATCGAGGACGCGCCAGGGCTGGCGAAGCGGATTTCTGACCTCGAGCACGAGGGCGACAAGATCACCCACGGCTGCCTGGCCGCTCTCCATCAGACATGGATCACCCCGCTCGACCGCGAGGAGATCCACGCCCTCATCACCCGGCTCGACGACGTGCTCGACTGCATCGACGCCGCGAGCATGCGGATCGTGCTGTTCGAGGTCGGCGGCGCCCTCCCCGAGGCGCGCGAGCTCGCGCAGGCGGTGGTCGACGCGTGCACCGTGATGAGCTCGGCCGTCCAGTCGCTCAAGGACATGAAGCGGCAGCCGGACCTCCTCGCGCTCTGCGTCGAGATCAACGAGCGCGAGAACGCGGCGGACGGCCTCTACCGCAAGGCGCTCGCGGCGCTCTTCAAGAAGGGGAACGACCCGCTCCTCGTCATGAAGTGGCGCGACATCTACGACCTGCTGGAGAACGCGACCGACCGCTGCGAGGACGTCGCGAACATCATCGAAGGCATCGTCCTCGAGCACGCATGACGACCTACATCCTCGTCATCCTCGTGATCGCGTTGATCTTCGACTACATCAACGGCTTTCACGACGCCGCGAACTCCATCGCGACCATCGTCTCCACCCGCGTCCTTTCGCCTCGCTCCGCGGTGATCTGGGCGGCCGCGTTCAACTTCATCGCGTTCGCGCTGTTCGAGCCCACGGTCGCGCGCAACATCGCGAAGGGCGTCGAGCCGGCGTTCATCACCCCGAACGTCATCCTGGGCGGCCTCCTCGGCGCGATCATCTGGAACCTGCTCACGTGGTGGTGGGGGCTGCCCTCGTCGTCGTCGCACGCGCTGATGGGCGGGTTCGCGGGGGCCGCGGTCAACAGCGCGGGGCGGCTGTCGGTGCTCGACGCCACCATCTTCGGCAAGACGGCGGCCTTCATCCTGGTGTCGCCGCTGCTCGGCGCGATCATCGGGTTCGTGCTCATGCACGGGATCCGGGTGCTCGCGCGCGACTGGACGCCCGGCAAGGTGAGCGGCCGGTTCCGGCGCCTGCAGCTGCTCTCGGCCGCCGCCTACTCGCTCGGCCACGGCGGCAACGACGCCCAGAAGACGATGGGCATCATCACGGCGCTGCTCATCTCCGCGGGCCTCCAGTCGAGCGAAGGCGAGCCGAAGCCGATGCTCTGGGTCGTGCTCGTCTGCCACGCCGCGATGGGCCTCGGCACGCTCTCCGGCGGCTGGCGCATCGTGAAGACGATGGGCATGAAGATCACGAAGCTCAAGCCGGTGGGCGGCTTCGCGGCCGAGACCGCCGGCGCGGCGACGCTGTTCAGCGCCACGGCGCTCGGCATCCCCGTGAGCACGACCCACACGATCACGGGCGCCATCGTCGGCGTCGGCGCCACGAGCGGGCGCCTCTCCACCGTCCGCTGGGGCGTCGCCGGGCGCATCGTCTGGGCCTGGGTCTTCACGATCCCCGCCTCGGCCCTCCTGGCGGCCGCCGTCTACAGCGCCGCGCGCTACATCTCGGGCACCCCCTGATCCGCACGCTGCTCCCGCACGCGTGCGCGGGGGGTGGGGGCACGCCGGGGGCTCACCTCCGGGGCTTGCGTTCCGGCGAGCCCCTTTTGTGGCTCGCCTCCACGCCAGCCCCTCCGGTGAGCCCCCGGCGTGCCCCCACCCCCCGCGCACGCGTGGCAACGCGCATGGCCACAGGGCCCCGGTCACGGCCACGGCCCGGGCCGCGTTGCGGTCCTCGTGGCTGGCTGACCCCGCGCGCTGCCGCGCGGGCGCAGGTCAGCCGCCGGAGCGCAGGCTGACGAAGTTGTCGAGGATCCAGGTCTTGAAGCGCTTGAGATCGAGGCGATCGATCAGCGGGAGGAAGGCGCGCTCCACGCCGTCCTCGCGCCGGATCGAGGAGAAGCTCAGCACGCCGACGTCGTCCGCGGCGAGCACGTACGGCATGACCTCCGTGCGCCCCTCCTCGAACGCCGCGAGCAGCAGCGACGCCTTGAGGAACGCGGCCGACACGTCGAGGAAGGCCGGGCGGATGCCGCGGATGTACCGGCTGAACGGCTCCGCGATGACGCGCTTGTCCGGCGAGTCGACGAGCCCCGCGCCCTCGAGCTGCTTCTTCAGGTACGCGCTCGCCGACACGCCGGGGTGGTCCTTGCGGCGGCGCTCGGCCTCGTAGCCCTCGGCGACGACCACGAGCGCGTAGTCGGCGCGCCCGAGGTTCTCGGCGAGCTCGCTCAGCACGTCCTGGGGGAAGCGGAAGAAGGGGAGCACGATGAGGTGCGCCCGCGCCGCCACCGCGCAGTGCAGCGCGTGCCGCCCGCTGCGGTTGCCCATCATCTCGAGGATGTAGATCCGCTTGTGCGTGTACGCGTCCTCGTAGAGCCCGCGCGCGATCGTCGCGCCCGTCTCCACGCCCGAGAGGAAGCCGATCGCGCGATCGCCCGCCAGGTCGTTGTCGATGGAGACGTTGACGAAGCCCGCCTGCGGGCGGACCTCGAACTCGTCGAGCCAGGCCTTGATGCCCTCGAACGTGCCGTTGCCGCCGACGCAGATGAGGTGGGTGAACCCTTGTGCCTTGAAGATCTCGGCGGCGCGCTTGCGCTTCGCGCGGTCGAGGAAGCCGGAGTAACGCTCGCTCCGGAAGTCGCTGCCGGCGTCGAGCACGCGCCGCCCCATCGAGCGCGCCGGGATGCCCTGCGCGAGCAGATCGTAGCGCTGGCGCCGGCTCATGATGAGGCGCTCGAACTGCGGCTTCGCCCGGGCGTCGTCGGTCAGCGAGCGGAAGCCTTCGGTCGCGGCCCACACCTCGTAGCCGCGTCGCGCCGCTTCCTCGGTCAGCGCGACGGCGACTGACGAGTAGCCTGGGGCATTGCCGCCGTCGAAGACGAGCAGCAAGCGCTTGTCCGATGCCGGGAGGGTTTCGGGACGTCCGAACTCGACGATGCTGGTCATGGCGCCGGCCTTCTACCACGCTGCGCAGCGCGCCGCTGAGCGATCGTCATGAGTTCATCACGGTCGTCCGAACTCGCCCGACGCTGGACGCGCATGCCGCGCTGCGCGGCGGCGCCGCGGCGCTCATCCGGTGTTGCGCATGCCGGCGGCGATGCCGTTCAGCGTCAAGAGAAGGGAGCGATCGCGCCCTGCATCGCCGCCGCGCGCCGCCCGCAGGAGCTCGACTTGCAAGAATGAAAGGGGGTCGACATAGGGGTTGCGCAGCGAGATGCTCCGCTGGAGCGTCGGGTTGCCGTCGAGCAGCCGCCGGTTGCCGGTGAGCCGCTTGAGCCACGACCGCGTCCGCCGGTACTCCGCGATGATCCGGGGGGCGACCGCCTTGCGCGCGGCGGGCGGCGCGAGCTCGGCGTAGCCCGCGAAGATCGACAGGTCGGCCTTCGCCAGCACCATCTCCACGTTGTCGATCACCGCCCGGAAGAACGGCCACGACGCCATCATCTCCTTGAGCAGCTCCTCGCCCTCGGGGCGCTGCCCCATCGCCTCCAGGCCGCTGCCCACGCCGTACCACCCCGGGAGGATGGCCCGGTTCTGCGTCCACGCGAAGACCCACGGGATCGCGCGCAGCGACTCCAGGCCGCCCGCGCGGCGCTTGCTCGGGCGCGAGCCGAGCGGCAGCCGCGCGATCTCGTCGACCGGCGTCACCGCCGTGAAGAACTCCACGAACCTGGGCTCCTCCCAGACGAGCGCGCGGTAGACGCGCCGCCCCGTCTCCGCGAGCTCGTCGAACGCCTCGGCGAAGCGCAGCTCGGCCGTCGCGGGCGGGCGCGGCTGCGCGCCCAGCGTGTGGATGAGCACGCCGCTCAGCATCAGCTCCAGCGTGCGCATCGCGAGCTCGGGGCGGGCGTACTTGTGCTCGAGGGCCTCGCCCTGCTCGGTCGCCTTGTAGCGGCCGCCGACGCTGCCGGCCGGCAGCGCGAGCAGCGCCTGGTGCGCCGGCCCGCCGCCGCGCGCCACCGACTCGCCGCGGCCGTGGAAGACCCGGAGCGGCAGCTCCGCCTCGGCGGCGATCTTCGGCAGCGTCTCCTGCACGCGCCGGAGCGCGGCGCTCGCGGCGAGCAGGCCGACCTCCTTGCCCGAGTCGCTGTAGCCGATCATCACCTCCTGCACGCCGCGGGCGAGGACGTGCGGCCGGTACGCGGGGTGCGCGAGCAGCGCGCGCAGGATCCTCGCGCTGTCGTTCAGGGCGCCGAGCGACTCGAACAGCGGGACGACGTCGAGGCGCGCGCACGACCGCGCCTCGTCCCACAGGCCCGCGGCCCTCGCGCACTCGAGCGCGGCGAGCACGTCGTGCTCGCTCTGCGTCATCGACAGCACGAGCGTGCGGCAGGCCGACTCGCCGGCGTCGCGCTGCGCCTCGGCGATGCGCTGGAGCGACTCGAAGACGCGGCGCGCCTCGGCCGACATCCGCGAAGGCTCCACGCAGCCCTCCGCGATCGCGCGCGCCGCGGCGCGCGCGTCCTCGCCCGGGGCGCGCATCTCGAGCTCCGCGAGCGCGAACCCGAGCGCGCGGACCTGCGAGAGCAGCGCGCGCGCGCGCCGCTCGCCCGCGCGCGCGCAGCCCGCGGCGCGCAGGCCGTCGGCGACGAGCGCGAGGTCGCGCTCGAGCTCCGAGGGGTCGCGGTAGGGGATCGCGTGCGTCGGCTCCTCGGGGCGCACGAAGGCGCGCCCCTCGCGCGCCGGCCCCTGGCCGGAGCGCTCGCGCGCCGCCGCGCGGCCGTGCTCGGCGTGCTCGAGCGTGGCGACGAGGCGCGCCTCGATGAAGTGCAGCTTGCGGCGCCACGGCTCGCCCTCGGTGCGCGGCCCGAAGTGCGCGGCCACGGCGGGCATCGCGGCGGCGTCCTCCTCGTTCGAGGCGAGCAGCCACGGCGGCGGCGTGACGTGGCGGACCGACTGGGAGAGCGCGCCGCCGAGATCGCGCGCCGCGCGGATGAGCCGGCGCAGGCCCCGGATCCGGTACGCGAAGAGCGCGTCCTCGAGGACGGCGGGCACGACGAGCGGGTTGCCGTCCATGTCGCCGCCGACCCACGAGTGGATGCGGAACGGCACGATCTCGGCGTCGAACGGCTCGCCGTACACGGCCTCGAACGCGCGCCCGATGGCGGCGGAGAGATCGGGGATCAGATCCCAGAGGATCTCCTCGATGTACCAGGCGACGTTCTTCACCTCGTCGCCCACGGTGGGGCGCTCGCGGCGCACCTCGTCGGTCTGCCAGAGCGCGGTGATCTCCTCGCGGATCTCGTCGAGCCGCTCGGCCGACTCGACCGGCGTGAGCTGGCAGCGATCGCGCTCCTCGAGGTGGCGTGCGATGCGATAGAGCTTCTCGAGGACGGTGCGGCGCGCCGCCTGGGTCGGGTGCGCGGTGAGCGTGAGCGTGACGTCGAGCGAGCGCAGCGCCGCGCGCACGCGCTCCGCGGGCACGCCGGCGTCCTTGAGCGTGCGCATCGCGGCCTCGATCGATCCGCGCTGCGGGCGCGCGTCGGGATCGGTCGCGTACGCGCGCGCGCGGCGGATGCGGTGGTGCTGCTCCGCGAGGTTCACGAGCCGGAAGTAGACGGTGAACGCGCGGATGACGGGCTCGATGCGATCGTGCGGCAGGCTCGCGAGCAAGCCGCTGAGCTCCGCGGCGGCGTGCGCGCGCCCGTCGCTGGGGCCGCGGCGGCGGCGTATGGCGAGCGTGCGGATGCGCTCCTCGAGCGCGAAGAGCTCCTCGCCTTCCTGCTCGATCAGGACTTCACCAAGCAGACGGCCAAGCAAGCGAACTTCTTTACGAAGAGGTCGATCGACCTCGCGGCGATCACGGCGACGGGGCGGCATGGCGGCGAGCCTAGCGCGATGCGGCGTGGAACGGACCACCGAGTGTGATTTGGGCGGAACATCCACCCGGGGACGGCCTGCCGACGGCGCCGGACCGGCCGTGCGGCCAGGGAGAGGGAGAGTAGGGAAGGGGCGAGCGGCGGTGGTGGGCGAATGTGGGAGCTGCGCGCCGACAGGCCGCTCGGGGGCAGCGTCACGCGGGGGCGGTGGGCGCGGGTGGGCCCGAGCCCAGGCTTCCGGCGGCTCTTTCGGAGGGCCGTGGGGCTCGTGTACCCTCGGCGGGATGGCCGATGACGTCTTCGGGATCGTCGGCACGACCCAGGGGGCGTTCAAGGTGGAGCGGGTCGTCGCCGAAGGGGGGTTCGGCGTCGTGTACCGGGCGCACCACGAGGCGTTCCGCGCGCCGGTCGCGCTGAAGTGCCTCAAGGTCCCCGGCGCGCTGCCCGGCCCGCAGCGCGCGCAGTTCCTCGAAAAATTTCGCGAGGAGGCGGAGCTGCTCTTCCGCCTCTCGGCGGCGATCCCGGCCGTGGTGCGGCCGCTGCACCACGACGTGATCTCGACCGCGTCGGGCGTGTTCGTGCCGTTCATCGCCCTGGAGTGGCTCGAGGGCAGCACGCTCGCGAGCCACATCGCGTCGCGCGCGGCGCGGGGGCAGCCGCCGCTCTCGCCGGGCGAGGCGATCCGGCTGCTCACGCCGGTGGCGCGGGCGCTCGAGGCGGCGCACCGCTTCCCCGGCCCGGGCGGCCCGCAGTGCGTGGTGCACCGCGATCTCAAGCCGGCGAACATCTTCCTCGCCGAGATCCACGGCGCCGAGGTCGTCAAGATCCTCGACTTCGGCATCGCCAGCGCCCGCGACGCCGCGACGCTCACGGCCGGCCAGACCGCCACCACGTCGGGCGGCCTCGCGACGGCGTTCACCCCCGCGTACGGCGCGCCCGAGCAGTGGGCGCCGAAGCGCTTCGGCAAGACGGGCCCGTGGACCGACGTCTGGGGGCTCGCGATCACGGTGGTCGAGGCGCTCGCCGGCCGCGAGATCATCGCCGGCGATCACGTCGCGATGATGGGCACGGCGCTCGACGAGCGCCGCCGCCCGACGCCGGGGAACGAGGGCGTCCTCTTGCCCGAGGCGCTGGAGGACGTCTTCCGGCGGGCGCTCGCGGTCGATCCGCGCGATCGCTTCCGGGACGCCGGGGCGTTCTGGGACGAGGTGGAGCGGGCGCTCGGGCTCCCGCGGAGCGCGCCGCCGATCGCGCTGCCTGCCCGGAGCCACGCGCCCCCGGCCGCCCGCGGCCCCGCGACGCCGAGGGCGGCGTCGCAGCCGCCGTGGCCTGCGGGCCCCGGCGGGCTCGCGCGGACGGCGCCGGCCGACGCCTCGATGCGGGAGCTCGATCTGCCGGAGCGCGCCGGGCGCCTCGCGCCGCACAGCCTGCCCACCGAGCCGCTCGTCCCGCTCGCGCTCGACTGGTCTCCCCCGGCGCCCGCGCTCGGCGCGCGGCCGTCCTGCGCGCCCCTCCGGATGCCGCCCCCGAGGGCGGATCGCGCGCCCGCGCGCCCCAGCCTGGGCGCCGCGGAGCTCGTCTCGATGTTCGCCTTGCCGGTGCGGCTCGCGGGCGCGGGCGTCCTCATCACGGTCCTCGACCAGGGCGCCGCCTCGCTGCTCCTCGACGGCCAGCGCTTCGGGATCGGCCCGTTCCGGCTCCTCTATGTCGCCGTGGGCCTGGTGGTCCTCGGGATCGTGATCGCCGTGTACCGGCTGTTCACCTCGGATCGCTAGCGCGGCGGTCCCCGCTGCGGGTGCGGGCCTACGGCTCCCCGCGCACGCCGGTCGATCCGTAGCCGCCGGCGCCCCGCGCGGTCGGCGCGAGCGCGGGGACCAGCACCACGTCGGCGAGGGCGACGGGACAGATCACGAGCTGGGCGATGCGATCCCCCGGGCGCACCGTGAACGGATCCGCGCCGAGGTTGATCAGGACGACCTTGATCTCGCCGCGGTAGTCCGGGTCGATCGTCCCGGGGGAGTTGAGCACGGTGACGCCGTGGTGGAGCGCGAGCCCCGAGCGCGGGCGCACCTGCCCCTCGTACCCGTCGGGGAGGGCGACCGCGTAGCCCGTGGGCAGGAGCTTGCGCTCGCCGGGCGCGAGCGTCACCGGCGCCTCGAGCGCGGCGCAGAGATCGAGCCCGACGGCTCCCTCGGACTGGTAGGCGGGCGGCGGGACCTCGACGGGCCCGACGCGGAGGAAAGGGACCTGGATGCGCACGCGGCGGAGCCTAGCCGGTCACGGGCGCGGCAGCACCGTCTCGAGCGCCGCGCCCCGCAGCGCCTCGAACGCGCTGTCCGACCACGCCCGCGCGCCATCCGAAAACCCCGCCTCCACGGCGTGCTTGAGCAGCTCGAGCGCGCGCTCCAGGTTGCCGTCCTTCGCGCTCGCGCGCGCCGCGCCGTAGGCGTCCTCGCTCGTGCCCACGCGGCGGAAGACGGCCTCGTAGAGCCGCGCCGACCAGTCGAACGCGCCGTGCTCGAACGCGATCTCCGCCATCCTCCGCGCGTCGTCCTCCGAGAGCTGCTCCACGATGTCGAGCGCGATCGCCGCCGCCCGCGGCACCTCGCCTTGATCGACGAGCACCCGGATGAGCGGCCCCGCGACCTCCTTCCGGTCGTCGCCGGACTCGCGGGCCGCCTCGAGCACCTTGCGGGCCTGCTTGAGCTCGCCGAGCGCGAGGTGCACCGCGCCCGCGAGCGCCGGGTCCGGCTCGCCGTGCTTGCGCGCCTGCGCCACCGCGTCGGCCGCCTGCGCCGTGTCGCCGAGGAGCAGGCGCGACCACCCGATGAGCTCGTGCGCCTCCCGGAGCGCGCGCTTCGGCGGCTCGGGCGCCTGCGCCAGCACCTCGCTGGCCAGGGCGAGCGCCTCGTCCGCCCGCTCGTCCTCGAGCGCGCGCCGGGCCCGATGGAGCAGGAGCGCCGTCTCCATCGGCACCGGCTCCTCCTGGAGCGCCGCGCGCCGGCGGAGCATGGAGGGCGACGGCGCCTCCGGCTCGCTGCGGAAGCGCTGGAAGCTCTGGAAGGCGGACATGACGAGGATGAAGGCGAAGAAGTAGAAGTGGGCCTTCAGGAAGACGATGGCGAGGAGCACGGCCGCGATGCCCGAGATCGCCGCCGTCAGCCGGGCCCGCTTCGGGCCGAGCGCGTGCTCGAGGACGTGCCCGCCGTCGAACGGCAGCACGGGGATCAGGTTGAGGATGCCCCAGACCACGTTGACCTGGACGAGCAGCTCCATGCCGACGAGCAGCAGCGGCGGGAGCACGTGGAGCCCCGGGACATGCCCGCGCACGAGGTGCATGCACCCGGCCACGAGGAAGCCGGCGAAGGGGCCGGCCAGGCTGATGAGCACGTGCTGGAGCCGCCCCAGCGGCAGGATCGACCGCCACGTCGTCGTTCCGCCCATGAAGTGCAGCGTGATCTCCGGCTCGATCCGGTGCCGCTTGATCGCCAGCGCGTGGCCGAACTCGTGCACCAGGACGGACACGAAGACCACCACGACCCAGACCAGGAACTGCGGATATTGCTCCCTGGCCAAGATCCCGAACCCGAGCAGGGCGGCGGAGAGCCAGAACCCGAGCTGGACCTCTACCGGGACACCAAACAGACGGAAGCTCATCGGCATTTAATAAGGCCTGCGAGCCGTCCGCTCAACGATTGCCGTGCAGACGCAGCGTGCCCTAGAGTGCGCCGCGCGACGCCCCGCGCGGCCGCAGGCGCCGACGGCGCACGCGCGCACGGCCGGAGGCGGTCCGCGCAGCGAGCATGGGCATGGACATCCGGGTCAGGAGAGGGGCGGCGCTCGCCGCGATCACCGTGGCGGGCCTCGCGTGCGGCGCCGCGCCGCCGCCCGAGCCCTCGGCGGACGGCCTGCCGGCGGACGCCGCGCCGCCGCCCGCGTCCGGGGCCGCGCCCGCCACCGCCCGCGCGCCGGAGGCGGCCGCCCCGGCGGCCCGGATCCCGGCCGCGGCGCCATCCCCGGCCGCGCCGCCGGCCGTCGCGGCCGGGGATGGCGCCGCGGCTGCGGCTCCGTCCCGGGTTGCCGCGCCGCCCGTTGCGGATCCCCCGGCGGCCGAGCCGGCGCTCACCGTTCCGCCCGACACGGCGGTCCTCCACATCGGCGACTCGTTTGCGCTCGCGGGGTTCGCGCAGGCGCTCCGCCCGCGGATGGAGGCGCTCCGCGTGCGCTATGCGGTGAAGGCGGAGACCAGCTCCTACACGACGACGTGGGCCCCGCGGATGGAGCTCCTGGTCGCGAACTACCAGCCGGACCTCGTCATCATCAGCCTCGGCGCCAACGAGGTGGAGGCCTTCAACCCGCCGGCCCACGCCGGCGCGGTCCGGCGCATCGTGAAGGCCATCGGCGGCCGCCCGTGCGTGTGGGTCTCTCCGCCGCTCTGGCGCAAGGACACCGGCATCATCGACGTGATCCGGACGAGCTCGGCGCCGTGCCGCTTCTTCGACTCGGACGCGCTCGTGCCCGGCCCGATCCCGCGAAAGAGGGACAAGATCCACCCGAACGCCGAGGGCGGAGCGCGCTGGGCCGAGGTCTTCTGGCGCTGGCTGGCGGCGGAGCACCTGCCGGCCGGCGAGGACGCCGGCGCCGCCGCGCCGCGGCGCAGCCCGTGGGCGCTCCGCCCCCCGCCGCCGGACGAGCACCGCGCCCGCCCCGCGCTCGCCGGCGCCCCCGCGCCCTGACGCGCGGACCCGGACCGGGCGGGAGCGCTCTCCGGCCGGCCCCTCCCGCTTGGCGGCTCTAGGCGGGCGGCGCCGCCGTGGCGCCGCGGTGCACCAGGGCCGGGTCGTGGCCGAGGGCCCCCGCGATCGCCGCGCGCACGTCCCGCATGAGGCGGTTGCGCCCGCTCGCCCCGTAGGGCGCCGGATCGATCGGGGGCATGATGGTGACCACCACCCGGTGGTGCTTCTGCACGAGGTAGTCCCGCGCCCGCAGCACGTTGCGCGTCCCGTCGATCGCGACCGGGAGGATCGGCGTGTTGGTCTCGATCGCCATCCGGAAGCCGCCGCTCTTGAACGGCAGCAGCGCGCCCGACCTGCTCCGCGTGCCCTCCGGCGCGATCCAGACCCGCGTTCCGTCCTGGAGCATCGAGGCGCCGATCTGCAGGCTCGCGCTCGCCTGGACGTGATTGCTGCGGTTGATCCGGATGAACCCGGCGGCCTTCATCGCCTGGCCGAAGACCGGCACCGTGAAGAGCTCCTTCTTGGCCACCATCCGGAGCCGCCCCGGGACGGCGCGGAACACGACCGGGATGTCGAAGAGGCTCTGGTGGTTGGACATCACCACGAACGGCCGGGTGCCGGCCGCGTGCTCGCGCCCGCGCACCACCAGATCCACGTCGGCGTCCTCGAGGACCTTGCGCGCCCACCAGTCGAGCCGCTCATCGCAGCGCTCGAGGGTCACGCGCCCCAGCATCGCGTCCAGCACCGTGGGAAAGCAGATCCGCGCGGTGTCGAAGATTCCCATGAACGTCGTCTGAAGGCCCATCGCTCTCGTTCCGTTGAGGGTAAGGGGGTCGCCTGATGCACGCGCGCCGCGAGCAGGCCCTGCCGGCCGGGCGGCCGAGCGGCCCTCCGGAGGGCGCCGAGCTCAGCCAGCCCAGCAACACGGTAAGTATACCACTCAACCCCCTGCTGTGGCGCCCGTTACGGTGACGACCACGCGGCGGAGGTGGGGCGCGCTACGGTGCTCCCAGAGGTAGATGGCTTGCCATGTTCCGAGCGCGAGGCGTCCGCCGGAGACGGGGATCACCTCGCTCGAGCGGGTGACGGCGCTCCGGAGGTGGCCCGGCATGTCGTCGGGGCCCTCGTCGTCGTGCTCGTAGCCGTGCCCCTCGGGGGCGAGGCGCGCCATCCAGCGCTCCAGGTCGCGCAGGACGGCGGGGTCGGCGTTCTCCTGGATGACGAGGCTCGCCGAGGTGTGCTGGAGGAAGAGGGCGCAGAGCCCCACGTCGACGCCGGCGGCGGCGACGACGCGGGCGACCTCGCGCGTGATGTCGGTGAACCCCCGGCCGCTCGTGCGGATCTCGAGGGTGCGCTGGAGGATGCTGGTCACCGGGCCATCCTAGCCCGCCCCGGCGCCCTGGCCCTGCACGACGTCGACGATCAGCCCGGCGCTCGTCCACTGCTGGAACCAGGCGCCCACGCGGGCGGAGAGCGCGGCGCCCGCGGCCGCGCCGGCGCCGGCGGCCACGGCCTCGCACGCCGCGACGAGCGGCACACCTCGCCCGAGCGCCTCGAGGAGCGACAACGCCAGCGGATCGAGCTCCTCGCACCGCATCGTGAGATCGGCGGCGCGGCGGAAGACGGCGAGGTGGACGGGGCGGGGCGCCGGCAGCGCGGGCGTCCTGCCCTGCCGGAGCTCGCCGCGGAGGAGGTGCACCGGGTAGCGGAGCGCGAGGAGCGCGAGCAGCGGGTGGAGCACGAGCCGGGCCGTGGTCCAGCCGTCGGCGGGCATGCCGGTCACCTTCGCGGGATCGAGCGGCGCGGGCGCGGCGCCGTCGAACAGCGCGACGAGGGCGTGCTCGTAGCGCGCCATGTCGCGCGCGAGGTCCCGCACGGCAGGGGGGAAGCCGTCGTACGCGGCGGCGAAGGCGACGACGTGGCTCCCGAGATCGCGCAGCGTGAAGCTGTCCGGCGGGTGCGCCGCGAGGTACGCCCGGCAGAACGCGTCGAAGCCGGCGTCCCCGAGGACGTGCGCGAGCCCGGGGTAGTCCTCGCGGAGGGCGTCGATGTGGCGCACCCAGAACTGCCGCCGGTAGATGTCGGCCTGCTCGGCGGGCGTGAGCCGCTCGTTCCCGGCCACGTGCGCGCCGCACCGCGCGGCGAGCTCCGCGTCGTCGGGGAGCGGCGAGCCGCTCGTGAGCAGGCGGGTGAGCTCGCCCATCAGCGCCGCGAGCCCGGCTGGCGGCGGCGCGTCAGGCGGCGCGCGCACGCGCCACCTCCATGCGGATGGCCCGCGCCTTCTCCGCCTCGGCGACGACGTCCTCGAACGGGGGGATGTCGTCGTCCCACTCGATGAGGGTCGAGACGTCCCCGGTGTGGCCGAGGGCGCGCCGGTAGAGCGCCCACACGGCGTCGATCACGCGATCGCTGTGGGTGTCGAGGATGTACTTGCCGTGGTGCGTGTGGCCGGCGAGGTGGAGCTGCACGATCCGGTGGTGCGGCACGCCGTCGATGTAGGCCTCGGGGTCGAAGCCGTGGTTGTAGGCGGAGACGTAGACGTTGTTGACGTCGAGCAGGATGCCGCAGTCGGCCTCGTCCGCGACCGCGGAGAGGAACTGCCACTCGGTCATGCGGCTCGAGGTGAAGGTCAGGTAGCTCGACACGTTCTCCAGGGCGAGCCGGACCTCGAGGAAGTCCTGCACCACGCGGGCCCGCGCCGCGACGTGGCGCACGGCCTCGTCCGTGTAGGGGAGCGGGAGCAGGTCGTGCAGATGGAGCCCGTGCGCGCCGGTCCAGCACAGGTGATCGCTCACCCAGGGGGATTTCACCCTGGCGAGGAGCGCCTTGAGCCTGCGCAGGTAGCCGAAGTCGAGCGGATCGGTGTTGCCGATGGAGAGGGAGACCCCGTGCTGGACGAGGCGGTAGCTCTGGAGGGCCCGCTCGAGGTTCGCGAGGGGCATCCCGCCGTCGACCATGAAGTTCTCGCTGATGATCTCGAACCAGTCGACGCGCGGGCGGTGCTCGAAGAGGTGGCGGTAATGGGGGATCCGGAGGCCGATCCCGACCCCGAGGTCGGGGAGCCCCAGCCGCATGCGGGTGGCGTTTTCCATCGCTGCTTCCCCTCGAGGCCGGTCCCCCGCCCACGCAACGACCACGTTCACGTCAACGTGGTCGTGGACGTGGACGTGGTCGTGGACGGTTGCGTTAGCCGGTCACGGGGAGGGGGGACGGCCGCTCAGTGCGCCATCCCCCCACACTCGGCCGGCTTGCAGCCGCCCTTGCCCTTGCACTCGTTCTGCCCCGCACACCCGTGCGTGTCCGTCTTGCAGCCGCCCTTGCCCTTGCACTCGTTCTTCCCGGCGCAGCACTCCTTCGCGCTGGCCGCGGGCGCCGCGTCCGCCGGCTCGCCGGAGGGGGCTCCCGCCTCGGGCTCGGGCAGGTTCGATGATCCGCAGCCCGTCAGGCCCGCCACCATCCCCGACACCGCCGTGAACGCCAACGTCTTGCCCATCTCGATCGCCATGTGAACCTCCACCTTCCCGTTTCTCGATCCCGTGGCGCGGTCGGGTGCCCTCGTCGATCGCCTCGACCGCTCCGAGCCCCTCACGCGCCCCTCTGGCCACCCCGCTCCACGGCGTCGCCGCCGGATGCGTTGATTCCTGCTGCGACTCCCCGTAAGTGAGCGGCGTTGACCTCCACGCCGACGCGACTCCCCCCAGCGCGCACCCCTTCCGGCAACGCGTCGCCTGGGCTCAGGACGGCCGACCTGGCTGCGGTGTTTCGGATAGGACGTATCCCGTCTCGGCGGTCGAGGGCAAGACAAAGCGACCTCGATGGCCCGCCGCCTCCGGGGTGCGGCGACCGCTCTTCCCGCGGGCGCGCGGCGCTCCCGATCGCGGCGGCGCTCGCGCTCGGCGCGGCCGGCTGCGGAGAGGCGGCGCGCGGCGCGAAGGACGTGGAGGACCCCGCGACGGCTCGCCGCGGCGGGCGCGCGCTGCGCGACGCCCCGATCGCGGTGATCGCCGCGGAGCTCGAGGCGATGAGCGGCCCGATCCTCGAGGGACGGGAGGCGACGTTCCGGGACATCCTGGCCGACACGATCGCGAAGGACGCATACCTGTGCCTGCCCTCGGCGCGCCGCGTCTTCCACGGCGACGCGCCGGAAGGGGAGCGGCGCATCGCCGGGGTGATGCCGCACTACGGGCTCTTCCTCGGCCCGATGCGTTACCTCATGCGGCGGCGCGGGGGCGCCTGGGAGGTCGAGGTGCGCATCGAGGTCGAGCCGCCGGCCGGCGCGGCGCGGCTCGAGCTGCCCGACTGCGGGCTCTCCGCCGCGCTCGGGGGCGCGGTCGCGTGCCGTGGGACGCCGTACGCGCGCTCCGGCTCGACGGACGCGTGCCCGGGGTCCGGCGTGTTCTCGACCCGGGCCACGCCGGCCGCGATCCGCGCGCTGCTCGCGCGCTGGTCGACGGAGGCCGAGGCGTACTGGAACCGCGACGCGCGCGCCTTCGCGCTGCCGGTCCGCTACGACTTCGACTTCGTCGTCGCGGGCGAGGCGCGCGCGCGCGGGCTCCGGGTCGACCTCTCGGTCCCGCTCGCGCCGACGTGCGGCAGGACCCCGTACTTCTACGCCATGCGCGCCGGCTGGTCGCTGCCCGTGCTCGCCCACGAGGTGGGGCACGTGCTCGGCCTGCTCGACGAGTACGAGGCGCTCTCGGGCATCGTCCGCTGCTACCCGAAGACGCCATTCCCGGGCGCGGAGATCAGCCGGATGGGGCTGTCGATGCGGGAGGAGACGCGGCTCCTGCCGATCCACCACTACCTCGTGCTCCGCCGCTTCTTCTGCCGCGAGCCGAGGACCACGGACCCGTATGCCGACGCGATCCGCTGAGCGCACCGCGCGGCCCCGGGCCGGCGCGCCGCGGGAGCTCTTCGACGTTGTGGCCGCG
Organism: Sorangium sp. So ce1036; assembly: GCF_051369805.1. Taxonomy (NCBI): domain Bacteria; kingdom Pseudomonadati; phylum Myxococcota; order Polyangiales; family Polyangiaceae; genus Sorangium; species Sorangium sp. So ce1036. Next base: position 5,586,021 of record NZ_JBBMOX010000001.1, on the reverse strand, counting down.
TGCGCGCCGGCGGCGTATGCGCGCAAGGAGCTCGCATGCGCGGCGATCGCGTTCACGGCGCTCGCGGGCGCGGCGATCGCGGGCTGCCGCGCGGAGCGGGACGACGGCGGCGCGGCGGACGCAGGCGCCGGGGCGGCGGGGGCGGCGACCGGGGCGATGGACGCACGCGGCGGCGCACCGGCGCCGATAGCGAGCGAGCTGGACGGTGGGCGCGGCGCCAGTGAGGCGGCGCCGCCGATGCTCGGGGCGCCGCACGGGGCGCGGCCGCCCGCGCCGCCCGCGGAGCCGCGCTGTCCGCCGGAGATGGTGCGGGTCGCCCGCCGCTTCTGCGTGGATCGCTACGAGGCGGTGCTGCTCGACAGGGAGACCGGCCTCGAGATCTCGGCCTTCTACCCGCCGTCGCGACGGACGGCGGCGTCCGTCGAGCGCACCTGGTCGAGGCTGCGGCTCCAGATGGGCGACGAGGACGCGCGGCGCATGGAGCTGCCGCTCCTGCCGGGCTGGCAGAAGGCGCGCGACTTCGAGCCGCGCGCCGTCTCGCGCAGGGGCGTGCTCCCGCAGGGCTACACGAGCGGCGCGCTGGCGGCGCTCGCGTGCAGGAACGCCGGCAAGCGGCTCTGCTCGCTCGACGAGTGGCGGACGGCGTGCCGCGGCGAGCGCGACGAGCCGTTCCCGTACGGGCCGACCTACGCGGACGGGCGCTGCAACGTGTTCCGCGAGGGCCACCCGGCCGTCGTGCTCCACCGGGACGCGTCCCGCGGGCACAGCGATCCGCGGCTCAACCTGGTGCGCGTCGCCGGCGCGCCGCTCTTGCGGCGGACCGGCGAGACCGCGACCTGCGCGAGCGCGTGGGAGGACGACGCCGTGAGCGACATGGTCGGCAACCTGGACGAGTGGATCGACGATCCGGAGGGGACCTTCGTCGGCGGCTTCTACGCGCGCGCGACCCGGGAGGGGTGCATGGCGCGCGTGGAGTCCCACGACTTCACCTACTTCGACTACTCGACCGGCGTGCGCTGCTGCGCCGATTTGCGCGCGTCGCCGTGAGGGCAAGCGGGGGACGGGGCCTCGCCGGAGCCGCCGGCCGCGCAGCGGAGATCGCGGCCCGCAGGCAGCCCCGGAGGAGCGACGGTGCGGGTGTGCGGTGGTGAGCACCCAGCGTGCTGCACCAGCCGGCGTGGCGAGGGGCGCGCAGGACTCGTGGAGCCCTGGAGCTCACTCTCGCCTGGCCAGTCCCTGGCGGACGACCTCCCTGGCGACGAACGGGCTCCATTCCTGGAGCAGCTCCAGCGTCAGCCGTCCCTCCAGGTACGGCGTGTAGTACAGCTCCCGTGCGGCGATGCACTCCTTGTCGTTGAGCTTCAGTCGCTCGATGGTCGCCTGGACACGCTCGCGCGCCTCGCCGTGGAGGCCTTCCGCTGGGAGCACTTGAAGGAAGGACATCTCCAGGACGAACCATTCATCCGGGATCTCCATCGGATCCAGTACGTCCTCGAAGTCGCGCTTGCGCGCGTTCATGAGCGAGCACACGAAGCGGTAGTTGCTCCACTCGTACGCGAGCTCGCGGCGCTTCGACTTCGGTGCTAAGTGATCGACCGATCCCGCTCCTGTCCCGGGTGGAACGATCACACTCAGGTAGGCGCAGATGCTGCGGTAGCTGCGGCGGAGATCGTCCAGGCATTCCCGCCAGTAAGGGGGGAGGTGCTCCACGTTCGCCGCGAGGGCGCGCCGGCCGGGCTGCCGGACGAGCGCGTCGAAGCGCTCCGGCTCCGGCTGGAGACGTACGTGGATCACGGTGTGAGCCCGGCCTGCCGCGCCCTGACGAGCCAGCGCGCCCAGAAGGGATCGGTGTCCTTGAGCACGCCGTGCAGCTCTTCGTGGATCCGCTTCACGTCCTCGATCGGTAAATTCGGCCGCCGCATGGCTGCCATGGCGTCGAGGATCGCCCTCTCCGCCTCGACGGACCGCGCCTGCGCAAGGTCGAACACGTCGGACGTGAGCCAAGCAGAGGCGTCCCCGCGCGGCTTCCAAGCGGGCTTCGACACCGTGACCTCGGCCCCGTCGAGGTCGAACAGGAAGAGCGCGTCGCGCGTCTCGTTGAAGTGGGGTTCGGCGGAGGCGAGGACCAGCGGCGCGTGCGTCGTGAGGAAGAGCTGCGTCTCGATCGATGCCTCGAGCTCACCGGAGACCCGTAGCAAGGCGGGCAGGATCACGCGTTGCCACTGCGGGTGCAGGTGAGCTTCGACCTCGTCCACGAGCACGATCAAGCTGCGCTCCGGCGAAGTATTCCGGAGCTTCGCCGCCTCGACGTGCTCGCGCCACATCCAGACGAGCAGGTAGGCGAACGAGAGGATCCGCTTCATCCCGGCGGACGCAAGGACGACCGGGATGTTGCCGTACGGCATGTCGAGGGTGGGGATGTCGCGCACGTCGTGCAGCGAGACGCGGGTCGTGATCGCCCCGGGGCGGAGGGTCTCTCCGGGCCTCGGCGACAGGACCTCGAGCACGCGCGTCAACAGATCGAACGTGCTGCTCCTCTGGAGCTGCCATGTCGCCCAGTCGCGGATCAGGCCATTGCAGAGCACCGAGCCGTCGAGGTCGTCCGCGGTGAGCCCGTTCCAGATCTGGCCGGGCGTGAAGTGAAACCCGGGCACGGGTCCCATCGACCTCACGCCGAGGGGGAACTGCAGGTGCCCCGCGGGTCGAAGCGGGTCCCACACGGAGAAGCTGCCGTCGACGCGGGCGTAGAAGACGAGCCCGGAGCGCCTGGAGGCCCCGGGAGGATAGACGGTATGCCAAGTTTGCTGCTCGAAGTCGAACGACGACGAGATCCGATGTACGGCCTCCCCGTCGCGCGTCTGTCGGACGATCTCCGGCTTGACTGCCGGGCCACGTCGCGGCGCCGCGGGGTAACCCGGCCACGTGCCCGTCAGCGCGAACCAGCCGACATCCAGCACGAAGGTCTTGCCCAGCCCGTTGTCGCCCGCGAAGAGGTTCAGTCGCGGCGCGAGCTCGAACACCATCGAGGGCGCGGGGCCGGTGTCGCGCAGCTCCAGCCGTTCAAGCATCGCGGCCCTCCGCTGCGGAGCCGGTCCGCGTGGCGTGCTCCTTGGGGTCGCTCGTCGGACCATCCTGGCTCACGGAGGTCCTCCCTTCCGGAGGTACTTCATCGGCTGCGTGCTGGGCATGACAACGGCTGATCTGCCGGCTCGCGCGGCACAAGGCAAGGAAAGGCGTTCCCGCAGGGCTCCTGCCCGGACGCGAAGCGCCGCGGTGGCAAGGGCCGTCTGCGCGTCGAGGCTGTCCCTCGACCCGAGGCCGAGGGGACAGGCCGCCCATGTCCTTGTACGAGCGCGGCGGCGGGGCCGGCGCGGAGCGGGACCCGTCGGAAGGGGATGGCAGGAGCGGGGCTGGACGGAGCGGAGCGGCTGGCAAGGCGGGCTGCCGGGGGCCTCGACGGAGCGCGTCCGTTGCAGAGGTCGACGCCGGGGGGGCCAACGGAGTGCAACCGTTGGGGGGGCCGCCCGCCGGGGGTCCAGCGGAGTGCAGCCGTTGGGAGGGGGCCGCCCGCCGGGGGTCCAGCGGAGTGCAACCGTTGGGAGGGGGCCGCCCGCCGGGGGTCCAGCGGAGTGCAACCGTTGGGAGGGGCCGCCCGCCGGGGGTCCGCAACGGATCGCGTCTGCGCGAGGGGCCGTCCGCCGGGGGTCCGCAACGGATTGAGTCCGTCGGGAGGGCCTGCCGCCGGGGGTCCGCAACGGATCGCGTCCGTCGGGAGGGCCTGCCGCCAGGGGTCCGCAACGGATCGCGTCTGCGCGAGGGGCCGTCCGCCGGGGGTCCGCAACGGATCGAGTCGGCGCGAGGGGCCGTCCGCGGGGGTCCGCAACGGATCGAGTCGGCGCGAGGGGCCGTCCGCCGGGGGTCCGCAACGGATCGCGTGCGCTGGAGCGATCCTTCCCGTGCGCACGCCGCCGTGACGAGCGCGCGGACTCACCTGATAGCATCGCTCCACGATGCGGGTCGCGTGTCGCGCCCGCGGCACCGGGAGGAGGGATCCATGATCGAAGCGCGCTATCACGTCTACGACTCGGCGGTGCTGGACGCCCCCATCGAGGAGGTCTGGCAGGAGATCCGCGACGTCACGAAGCTCATCCCCATCGTCTTCGGAGACAGCGTCAAGGAGTACGGCTACGTCGACGGCGGCTCCGCGGAGAAGGTGCCGTCGCGGTTCGCGTTCACGCTCGCCTCGGGGGAGAGATCGGTGGAGGAGGTGGTCGCGCGCTCCGAGACCGAGCGCTCCGTTACCTACCGGCTCCACGGGCAGATCTTCGGCATCGAAGGGTACACCGGGACCTACCGCCTCCGGCGCATCACGACCGAGCCGGGCAAGACCTTCCTCGAGTTCCCACGGGAGTTCGGCGTCGCGGCGGGCAACGATCCCGCGCAGGTCGTCCCGTCCCTCGCCGCGCTCACCGCGAAGGAGGTCGCGACGATCAAGGCGTACTTCGCGAAGCGCCGCCGCGCCGCCTGACCCGGCCGCCGCGCCGCCTGACCCGGCCGCCGCGCCGCCTGACCCGGCCGCCGCGCCGCCTGACCCGGCCGCCGCGCCGCCTGACCCGGCCGCCGCGCCGCGGACGTCGCGGCGCGGGCGGCGGCCTCCCGAGCGCGCCGCGCGCCGGCGCGCTCAGGTCGTCGAACGGCCGACGGCGAGGAAGCTCCGGGCGCCCTTCGGGAGCTTCCGGTCGAGCCAGAGCAGCGCCGACGGCAGCACCAGCACCGCGGCGAACAGGCAGGCGAGCTCGCCGATGACCGCCGCGATCCCCAGGCTCCGCACCGCGTGGTTCTGCGAGCGCACGAGGGCCAGGTAGCCCAGCGCCGTCGTGAGGCTGCAGAGGATCACGGCGCCGCCCGTCTCCCGCACCGCCGTCAGCGCGCCCCCCGCCCCCTCGCGCGCGTACCTTTGGACGATGTTCACGGCGTAGTCGACGCCGATCCCGAACGTCAGCGGCAGGGCGATGAAGTTCAGGAAGTTGAGCTTCACGTCCATCGCCACGAGCAGCCCCGCCATCCACGAGACGCCGACGAGCAGCGCCGCGAGCACCGCGAACGCCGGGCGGCCGCCCCGGAAGGCGATGAGCACGACCAGGACCGTCGCGGCGAGCGAGAAGACGACCGCCGGCGGCACGTCGTCGATCACCGCGGCCCACATGTCCGCATAGATGACGGCGCGCCCCGAGCCGCGCACGACGCTGCCGTCGGGGAGCCGCGTCTCGCGGTACGAGTCCGCCCAGCGGAACAGGTAGTGCGCGTCGTGCACGCTCTCCGGCGAGATCGGGCTGATGTAGACGATGCGCCCGCGCGTCCCGTCCGTCTCCGTGAAGGCGCGCGCCACCCCCGCCGGCAGATCGGCGATCCCGAACGGCGCGAGATCGTCCGGCGGGATCACGGCCTGGATCCGGCCCCAGTCGTCGTCGCCGATGAGGCCGCGCTTCCTCGCCCGCACCACGCGATCCTTGATCTCCTGGAGCAGCGGGATCTTCGCCTCCTGGTCCGCCGGGACGAAGTCCTGGAGGGCGTAGATCTCCTTGAACGGCTCCTCGCCCTCCGGCGCCGCGTCGCGCCGCGCGTAGAGCGCGGCCCGGAGCGGCTCGACCTGCTCGGGCCGATCGACGAGGATCGCCATGCCGTCGGTGCCCACGTAGCCCGTGATCTCCTCCGCGAGCGCGGTCAGGCGGATCTGCTCGGCGCGCGCTCTCTCGTCGTTGCGGAGGTTCCGGAGGTCGTACTCCATCGGATCCGCGCGCACGTAGGTGACCGTGGCGACGAGCCCGATCGCGGCCAGGGCGAGCCCCGCGATCGTGAGCCCGGCCGGGCTCCGCGCGGCGAGGCGCGCGAACGGCGCGCCGAACGCGACGCCGCCCTGGGCGCGCCGCCGGAGCCCGCCGAGCAGCCCCGACGACCCCTGATCGAGCGGGACGAGCCGCTCCATCACCGCGAGGAGGCTCGGCAGCGCGACGAACGTCGCGACCCAGCAGAGCACCATGCCGACGCCGCCGATCAGGCCGAAGTCGTGGAACCCGCGGAACTCGGTGACGAGCAGCGAGCCGTACGCGGCCGACGCCGCGCAGCCGGCGGTGAGCGTGGGCAGCCACGTCTCGCGGTGGGCGACGCGCACGGCCTCGAGCAGGTCCGCGCCGCCGCGGCGCGCCTCGAGGTAGCGGGCCATGTAGATGATGCCGAAGTTGATGCCGTTGCCCGCGACGATCGAGAAGAGGAACCCGGTCGCCATGTTGAGGTGGCCGATCGCGAGCTGCGTGACGCCGAACGTCCAGGCGACGCCGACGCCGATCGTGATCAGCATGGCGACGAGCATGCGCACGCGCAGGTAGTAGAGGAACACGACCGCGGCGATGAGCAGGGCGCCGGCGACGCCGACGTCGGTCAGGTCCTCGTTGATCGCCGCGTACTCGGCGATGCCGGTCGCCAGATCGCCGGCGAGGCCGTAGGTGATGCCGGGGTCGAAGGAGGCCGGGTTCACGCGGTCGACGACCTCGCGCACGCGCCGGATCGCCTCGGTGCCGGCGGCGAAATCGCTCGCGATCACCTTCGAGCGGATGGCGACCACGACGGTCTTGCCGTCCTTCGACTGGTAGTAGCCGTCGGGGTAGCGCCCCGCGTCGATCCCGCCGAGCCCGAGGCTCTGCTCGATCGAGCGCGCGTCGATCTCGGGCGGCGGCTCGTCGTCGTCGAGCAGCGCGCCGGTCGCCTTGTTGACCTCGTAGGCGTAGCGCGCCTCGATGTCGTCCCGGAGCTTCGTGAGCTTGTCGAGGCCGACGTAGAGCCCGGCGCGCGGCGAGAGGTAGCGGTAGGCGTCGTGCACGCCGTCCTCGACGCTGCCGACCCACGGCGGGCCGATCCGCTCGATCTCGGGCACGAGCGCGTCGGCCGCCCGCTGGAGCGCGCGGGCCTCCGTGCCCTCGCCGCCCTGCAGCACGACGAAGAGCGTGGACACGCCGGCCGTCTTGGCCGCGACCCGATCGAGCTCCTGCACGCTCGGGCGCGACGCGGGCAGGAGCGACGCGAAGCCGGTGAGCACGGTGAGCCGCGTCGCGAGCAGGACGGCGACGACCGTGAGGAGCCCGGTGAGGAGCAGCGGCAGCGCGGGCCGCTTCACCTGGAGCTCGGCGAGGCGCGCGGCGAAGCCGCCGCCCCTCGGGGCGGGCGGCGAGGGGCCGGGGGAGGGCGCCTGTGGGGTGGGCGACGGCGGGGTCGCCGTGGGCGGTTGCTTCTGCGGAGAGGACATGGAGGAGGTCAGGGATCCGGGGCTGAAGGCCGAAAGAAAAGAGAAGGAGAAGGGACGCGGGCCGCAGGACGGCGCCCCTTCTTAGGCTTCTTAGGGGACGGTTTCCCGGGGAACAGCGGAGCGCGGCCGGCGCGGGCGGTGTTAGGGTCGTGCCATGTCGTCATCACCACCGAAAAAAGCCGTTCTCTGGGATCTGGACGGGACCCTGATCGACTCCAGCGAGCTGCATTTCACCGCCTGGCGTGAGGCGCTCGCGGCCGAGGGGCGCACGTACGATCGCGTCGACCATGACGCGATGTTCGGGATGCGCAACGACGACATCCTGCGCCGCCTGGTCGATCCCGGGATCACCGAGGCCGAGATCGCCCGGATCGCGGGCGCGAAGGAGCGGCGCTACCGGGAGCTCGCCGCGCGCTCGGGGATCGAGCCGCTGCCCGGCGCGCGCGCGTGGCTCCGCGCGCTGCCGCAGCGGGGCTTCCGGATGGCGATCGCGTCGTCCGCGCCGCGCGAGAACCTCGACGCGATCCTCGCGGCGACCGGGCTCACGGGCGCGTTCGACGCGGTGATCAGCAGCGAGGAGGTCTCGCGCGGCAAGCCGCACCCCGACGTCTTCCTCCGCGCGGCCGAGCGCGTCGCGGTCCCGCCGGCCCGGTGCGTCGTCGTGGAGGACGCGCCCGCGGGCGTGCTCGCCGGCAAGCGCGGCGGCATGAGGGTCATCGGCGTGGGCCCGCGGCACGCGGAGCTCGGCGCCGATCGCTCGGCCGAGCGGCTCGACCAGCTCCCGGAGGACGCGTTCGACCGGCTGATCGAGCGGGGCTAGGGGCGCGCTCGCGGGGCGGCGGGACAGCGCCTCCGCGGCCCGTCACCTCGGACGCGGCGGGCGCGCAGCAGGCTCGACCTCCGGCGCGAGCTCAGCGCGAAGCGACCGCCCGCGGGGCCTCGGCCGCGCGCGGGCGGAGCCAGCGGCCGCGCGCGAGCGCCGCGGCCGGCGTCCGCGCGGCGTCGCGGAGGGCGGTCCCGAGCGGCTGGACCAGCAGGAAGAAGGCGAGGCAGAGCGCGCCGCCCACGGCGCTCAGCGGCCCGAAGCGCGGCTCGGACAGCGCGAGCGCGGTGCAGCCGAGGAGCGCGCCGACGATGCCGGCCACGCCGAGCGACAGCAGCGCGCACCGCGACCGGCACCACGCCCGCGGATCCACGCTGGACACGAGGGACGGGCGCATCCGCAGCGCGCCGTCCGCGCCCCGCGCCGCCGCGCCGAGCAGCCACACCGGCGTGCCCGCGCGGATCGTGACCTCGACCGTCCTGGAGAAGCCGCGCGGCCGGCGCGCGTGCTGATAGGCCTCGTCGAACCGCGCGTCCGATGGACAGGCGGACGCCGCGCGGACCTCGGCCGGCGACACCCAGACCTCGCCCGCCGCGACCGGCTCGATCGCGATCTCGCGCCCCTCCGAGACGACGACGCCGCCGTGGATCTCGCCGGCGTGGCCGCGATCGGCGAAGGCGATCGCCTCGCGCGCGCCCGCCTCGGCCCCGGCGCGGCCCACCTGATCGATGCGGTGCGCGGCGAGCGCGCCGCCCTGGCCGTCCCCGCGGAGGACGCGCGCCGAGAGGAGCGCCTCGCCCCCCTCCTGCGCCGCGCCCCGCCCCTGACGGCTCGGGCCGAGCCGGCGGAGCAGGGCCGCCACGGCGGCGCGCTGCTTGAGCGCGGCCGCGACGATGAGCAGCGTGTTCACCCAGACGATGGACAGGGCGAGGACGCCCATGATCTCTCTCGACAGCACGCGGCGCGCTCCGGCTAGACGGTGGCTGCCTCGGCCTCGGCCCGGCGGTGATCGCGGGGCGCGAGGTCGATGGGCGGGGCAGAGCGCTCGGCCCGCGCCACGTCACGCGGCGCGGGCCGGTCGAAGCGGAGCACGTAAGTCCGGAGCAGGTAGCCGACCATGCTCGGCTCGTCGAGGGCCGGGTCGATCCGCGGCTCGACCTCGCGCCGGTGCGCCTCGGCGAGCGCGGACCAGTGCAGGCCAGCCCGGTTGTGGTGGATCGTGTGGTAGCCGTTGTTGCACATGATCCAGTTGAAGGCGCGGCCGACGAAGTTGCGCGAGTGGTTCCACTCGCTCGCGGTGTCGCACCCGTCGTGCTGGATGAGGTTGATCCGGAGGATGCAGCGCGCGCCGTAGAGCTGCGGGAGCACGACGAAGAACAGCGCGGTCCAGAAGTCGACGACGAGGAGCGCCCCGGTGAGGCCGAACGCGAAGACCATCTCGGCCAGGTATTGCCGGACGAACTCGCGCCGGCCGGCGAGCGCCTTCCAGCGCGCGACGCCGGCGAAGGTGTTCGGCCCGGCCACGTTGGGGAAGTGGATCAGGTTGAGGAGGTTCCAGCGAAACGACACGTGCTCCGGCGCGGCCCAGTCGGGCTGGCCGTCGTCGTCGAAGTGGTGATGAACCAGGTTGTGCGAGGGGATGTTGGCCGACGCGGGGTAGAGCGCGCCGAAGCTGAGCACGCAGCGCCAGAGCATGTTCAGCCGGCGGCTCCGGAAGATGCCCTGGTGCAGGTGGTTGTGGATGACCACGGCGTTGAGGAAGCTCAGGCCGCACGCCGCGGCGAAGCAGACGACATTGCGGCACGCCGGCGCGCAGAACATCGCCGCGAGCAGGCCGAGGTAGGCGGCGACGATCCCGATCTGGCGCCACTCGGCCGGGTGCTTCACGAGCCACGGCTCGCGGTGAGCGCCGCCGGGCAGGCCGCGCGCGGCCGCGGCCCCGTGCCCCGCCGGCTCCACCGGAGAGGACGATCCGCCCATCGTGCGAAGCGCGACAGCGCCGCAGCGCTCCCCGTCGCTGCCCGATTTCGGCTGTGAGACGACTTCGTCTGTCACGCTCCCGTCAGTATCATCCCTGCCCACGTCAAACAATGTTCAGGGGCGCCGCGCACGGTCGCGTCGCCTCGCTCGATTGCCTCCGGATGCGAAGCGCACTTCGCATCGCGCCGGACGCGCGCTGAATTCGCACTGAAATCGAGCGGCGCCGGAAGCGCCACGGACGCTCCCCGCGCGAGAGCGCGACGCGCGCGACGAAATCGAGCGATGTGCGTCGGGCGCATGGACGGGAACGAGAGACTGGTGTATTCGAGCTACCTCGATAGCCGTCGGTCCGATCCAGGCGGCGTTGGCCCGGGGCGCGGGGGAGCTGCGTGAGGCCGTCTCGGCGCTGGCGTGCGTCGCCCCTGGCGCGGGAGGCTTGAGCTCGTGTCTGCCATCGTTTCTACGCTGACGTCCTTGCCGTTCACTCAGCTCCGTCGCAATCGTTATTTTTATCTCTATTACGACGGCTTTTACGCGGTCGCGTGCGCGACGTTCCTCCTGTGGATGTGGCTCGGCGGGCGCGGGCCGCTGATCGAGCGATGGGACCATCGCTTCTGGCTGCTCCTGCCGCTGGTCTGCCACGCCCAGATCCTGTGCAGCGTGTTCATCCACAACGCGACACACAACAACTTCCCCCGGCCGATCAACCGGCTCGTCGGAGAGCTCTGCGGGATCGTGGTGCTCACGCGCTTCGCCTCGTGGGAGGTCATCCACCAGCGCCACCACCGCTACTCGGATGACGTCGACAGGGATCCGCACCCGGTCGTGCCGGGTTACTGGGCGTTCCTGGTGAAGACGGTGGTGAACGTCGAGCGCCAGCTCCAGCGGATCTACTTCGAGCTCCACGGCGACACGCCGGAGAACCGTCGCTACGAGCGGCGGCGCGCCTACGTGAGCTATGTGACGAACCTGCTGCTCATCGCGTGCTGGTACGTCTTCCTCGGCCCGATCGGGTTCTTCTTCTTCTTCGTGCCCGCGTCGATCGTCGGCTTTCTGCACCTCGTGCACTTCAACTGGTCGACGCACAACGCGTCCTCGCCGGACAGGGACGTCAGGCCGGTGAACCTGAACCACGGGGTTTACCGGATCGGCAACCTCCTCTGGCACGGCATCTACATGCACGCGAACCACCACAAGCGCGCGGGCATGTTCAACCCGGCCAGGCTGCAGCCGGGGCTGCCGGTCACGAAGGTCGGTCGCGGCGGCTAGTCGAGGCGGCTGGTCGCGGCAGCTCGCAGGTCGTCGCCCACGTCCTCGTCGCGGATCGGGGTGGGGGATGAGCCTGGGAGGCCGCGCGCTGGCACTACAGTTGCCCCGGATCAGCAGAAGAGCCGCCAAGGCGCCGAGGACGCCAGGAGGAGAGGGGGAGGGCCGTCCCAGCATTTCCCCCTCCTATTCCCCTGATTTCTTGGCGCCCTTGGCGGCATGGCGGTTCGTTTTCCAGGCCGACTCCTCGCAGTAGAGCTAGTTGCCCTGCGGCGGCTTGCCCGCGCCGCCTGCGCCCGCGTCCGCCGCTCCCGCCGCGGCTGCCGGCTTCGCACCTGCCGAGCCCGCCGGCGCAGGCGAGGCTGCCGGCTTCGCACCTGCCGAGCCCGCCGGCGCAGGCGAGGCTGCCGGCTTCGCACCTGCCGAGCCCGCCGGCGCCGCGGGGGCCGCCGGCGGCGCGCCCGCCGAGCTGGCCGGCGCGGCCGAGGCCGCCGCCGCGGCGTCCGCGCTCCCCGCGTCGGACGGCGACAGCTCGGCCCCGGCGTCGGACGGCGCCGGGTCGGCCCCCGCGTCCGGCGCGGGCGGCGGATCGGCCGGCGGCACCTCGCTCTCCCAGCACGCAGGCTTCGGCGGCGCCGCGAAGCGGACCGTGCGCGACGCGGGATCGCCCTTCCTCGTGACGAGCTTGTCGGTCTTGTACACCGTCGCGTTGCCGCACGCGTACTCGGCGGTGTCCCGCGTCTCGTGGGCCAGCGTGAGCGGCCGCGGGGCGCGCTCGTTCTCGCACTGCGCCCACTCGACCTCGTACTCGGCGTCCGCGTCCTGGAGCAGGATGCGGCTCGCCGGCTGGTCCTTCGTCCGGCGCCCGTGGAGCGTCGCCCGGGCCACCGGATCCTTGCCGTCGAGCACCGTCAGCGTGACCGGGAAGCGAAGGCTCCCGCGCATGGCCGAGCGCGTCGCGCCGATCTCGAAGTCGGGGCAGACCGGCTCGCCCTCGATCGGCGACGGCGTGGGCGGGCCGCCGCACGCGGCGCTGCAGACGAAGAGGAGGGCGAGGGCTCGGGCTCCGGGGCGGACGTTCACGCCGGGATTAGTCGTTACCCCGGGGCCTCGCGTCAAGCGATCTTGGTCTTGCCCAGCTTCAGCACGCGGTCGAAGTGCTCCTTCAAGACGGGCACCACGCTCAGGCGCGACCGCTTCAGGAGCGGCATCTCCGTGAGCGACTCGTCGCCCCGGATCGTGTCGAGCGTCACCTGCACCCGGAGCGGCGCGACGGGCTCGATGTCCACGACGCTCCAGTCCTCCTCCGCGTCGGCGGTCGGATCCGGGTACGCCGCGCGCTTGACGCGCGCCACGCCCGCGACCGACTTGCCCTCGTTCGAGTGGTAGAAGAGCACGAGATCGCCCTCCTTCATGGCCCGCATGTTGTTGCGGGCCTCGAAGTTCCGGACGCCGTCCCATATCGTCTGGCCGTCGCGCACGAGCTGCGCGAACGAATATTTCTTGGGCTCGCTCTTCATCAGCCAGTAACGGCGAGGCATGCACGGATCTCCAGGAAAGGCATGAGGGCAGCGCCGGTCAGGAAGGCGCGCTCCCATCCTCGACGACAGTCCGTCGCGTTGGCCGGCTACCCTAGCACCGCGCGTCCACCCGGTGAGCACGATCTTGACGCCGCCGGGCGGACCCCTCCGACGCGCTCGCGCGCAGACGAGGGCCGCCGAGGCGCGATGCGCCTGCCGCCCCGGGATGGCGGCGCGTGACGCGGTCGAGGCAGTGGACGCGCGGCGCGCCGGTGCGCGGAGCTCGCCGCGGGCGCCGGTGCGCGGAGCTCGCCGCGGGCGCTGGCGGCCGAGGCACTGGGGCCCGTCGCCCCGGAGCGGACCGGGCCGGAGGAGACCGGCGCGCGGCCCGCGTCCCAGTACGTCCGGAAGGTGGCGCCGCCGCTGACATCGAAACCCGCGGGAGCGCTTCCTGACACGACGACGAAACCAGCAGGCACGGTGAGGGTGTAAAATGGCATGCCTGAGGAGCGGAGATATCGAGGCCGCTCCGGCGATCGATCCCTGATCCAGGAATCGACAGCGGCATCCGCCCCGCTCTGGCGCAGTCCCCGCAGCGCGGCGGTCTCCCGCTCAGGAGACGGGCCCGGATCGGCGCCTTCGGCGCGAATGCGCGCGAAAGGGCGCTGAGCACCGAAAATGTCGCGGTGGACCCGTATCCGAAGCGGGTGACCGCCGCTCTGGCGAGCTGCGCTATCGCTTCCCGTGTCGGGAGTGACCCGACAAGGTGTCCGACATTGTGGTGAATCAATGCGCTTCGCCCTGGTTTTGCCTCTCGCAGTTTCGGGCGTGGTCGTCTAAACACGTTGGCGCTCGGCGCGAGAACGACGCCAAGGAGAGGAGCCCGAACGATGCGAACCACGAGATGGCTTGGAATGGCATTCGCAGTATCGCTGCTCGCCGCGAACGCCGGCTGCGCGGGAGAGCCCCAGATGCAGGCCCCGGCGAAGGCGCCCGCGCCGCCGCCCCCGCCCGCGCCGCCGCCCCCGCCGCCGCCCCCTCCGGACGCGGACGCGGACGGCGTGCTCGACGACGGCACGGACAAGTGCGTTGCCGAGAAGGAAGACGGCCTGCCGCCCGACCCCAGGGACGGCTGCAAGTCGAGCGATCCGGACGGCGACGGCATCGTGGCCGAGGCCGACAAGTGCCCGAACGAGGCCGAGGTCAAGAACGACTACAAGGACGACGACGGTTGCCCCGACGTCGCGCGGGTCATCGTCGCCGGGCCCGCGGTGCAGCTCAACGAGCCGATCGCCTTCGTCGAGGGCAAGGCCGACATCGAGCCCGCCTCGCAGGACCTCCTCGCCGCCATCGCCAAGGCGATGAAGGACAACCCGCAGATCCAGTTCGTCGAGATCGCCGTGCACTCCGAGAAGGCGGGAACCGACTGGAACACCGTGGCGCTCACGAAGAAGCGCGCGGACGCGGTCGTGAAGGCGCTCGTGGCGCTCGGCGTCGAGAAGAACCGGATGAGGGCCGCCGGCTACGGGGCGTTCTGCGCGGTCGATCCGGCCGACACCCCGGAGGCGAAGGCGAAGAACCGCCGCGTCGAGATCAAGATCATGCGGCTCGACGGCACGGACACCGGCGTCGAGCTCGCCTGCGCCACGGCCAAGACCAAGGGCCTGAGGCCCGCCGGCGTGCCCGCCTCCGCGCCGAAGGGCGCCGCGAAGCCGGCCGCCGCGAAGCCCGCGGACGCGAAGGGCGCCGCGAAGCCGGCCGCCGCGAAGCCCGCGGACGCGAAGGGCGCCGCCCCGGCGAAGCCCGCGGACGCGAAGGGCGCCCCCGCCGCGAAGCCCGCGGACGCGAAGCCCGCGGGCGCGGCGCCGGCCGCGGCGAAGCCCGCCGAGCCGAAGCCCGCGGACACGACGCCGGCGGCGATGAAGCCCGCCGAGCCGAAGCCCGCGGAGACCAAGCCCGCTAGCGTGAAGTAGGCGCGGCGCGAGGGCGGGGCCGCTGCCCTGCCTGCGCGCGCGGCGGCGATCACGCCGTCGAGCGCCTCCTTCGCGCGCCGCCGGCGCTCGGGCTCCGGCAGCGCGCCGGCGGCGCGCAGGCCCTCGATCTGCGCGCACAGCGCGGCGCGCGCGCCGGAGGGCGGCTCGCCGGCGAGCGCGGCCGCCGCGGCCTCGATGAGCAGCGCGGTCGCCGCCGCGTCGGCGTCCTCCGCCATCCACCGATCGACGAACCCGGGCTGCTTCGCGAGCTTCGCGAGGAGGTCCCAGCGCCCCGCGCGCGCGGAGAGCTCCGTCGCGAACAGCACGACGTTCAGGTTGCGGCCGAGATCCGGCAGGGCGCGGGTCTCGTCGTCGAGCGCGAGGAGGTCGTCGACGACCGCGTCGTCGAGCGCGGCGCAGGCGCGGCAGCTCGCCGACGACGTCCGCGATCCGCAGCGAGAGGGCGAGGGGGTAGGCGTCGCAGGCGGGCGCTTCGTGGCCGCCGAGATCGCGCGCCGCGCGGGTGCACGGGAGCGGGCCGGCGACCACGGCGAGCGAGCGGGCGGTGCGCGCGACCAGCGGGCGAGCCGCGGGCTTCCTGGCGGTGGGCGGCCGTGCTACCTCCGCGGGATGCAGCGGCGGGCTTCAGGGCGACGGGGGGCCGGCGGCGGCCGGGCCGCGGGGAGCGCCGGCCTCCTTTCGCTCGGCATCCTGGCCGCCTCGCTCGCGGCGTGCGGCGAGCGCGAGGGCGGGTATGCCGGGACGATCTCGCGCGTCGGCAAGGACGCGGCGACCCTCTACGTCAACAACGGCTCGGAGCCGGAGTACCTCGATCCAGGAAAGACGAACGACTCGGCGAGCAACACCCTCGTCCAGCAGATGTTCGAGGGGCTGACGGCGTACGCGCCGGGCGACCTGCACCCGGTGCAGGGGGTGGCGACGCGGTGGGAGCAGAGCGACGACAACCGGATCTTCCGGTTCCACCTGAGGCCCGAGGCGCGGTGGTCGGACGGCAAGCCGGTGACGGCGCACGACTTCGAGTACGCGTGGAAACGCGTGCTGCGGCCGAAGACGGCCTCGCTCGCGGCGACGAACCTGCACGTGCTGAAGAACGGCGAGCTGTTCAACCTGGGCAAGCTCAAGGCGCTGCGCGAGGCCGCCCCGCTGCGCGCCGCGCCCCGGCCCGACGCGCCGCCTGCGCTCGACCTGCCGCGCGGGGCGTTCGTCGTCGTGCTGGCGCGCTCGCCGATCCAGGTGGACACCGCGGTCGCGCCGCTCGCCGCGGTGCCCGAGGGCGCCGCCGCGGTGACGTTCACGAAGGGCGACGGGAAGGCCGGGAGCGGCGGCGAGGTCGACCGGATCGCGTTCGACGGGGCCGCGGGCGGCGCCGCGCCGCTCGCGGCCGCGCCCGGCGGCGGCTGGCAGGGCGCCGTGGTCGACATCGTCCGCGCCGGGCCGCCGTGCACCTGCAACGGCGCGGCCGACCGCTGGTTCGAGCTCGAGCGGGGCGGCGCGCGCGGCTTCCTCCCGGGCTGCGCGCTCACCCCGGGCGCGGCGGCGGCCGGCGGGGGGAGCGCGGGCGCGGCGCCGCGGGGCGAGCCGTACGCGCTCGTCATGCCGCACGCGAGCCTCCCGACGTACGACGCCGCCGCGCCGCCGGCAGCGGCGCAGGGCGAGCCCCAGGTGGGCTTCGTGCCCGACGCGCTCCTCGTCGAGGACGACCGCGCCGTCGGCGTCCGCGCCACCGACGACCTCACGCTCGAGGTCGAGCTCGAGCAGCCCACGCCCTATTTCACCGATCTCACGAGCTACACGACGCTCTTCCCCGTGCGCAAGGACGTCATCGAGGCGTTCGAGCGGCGCGGCGAGCCGGAGCTCTGGTTCCGCCCCGAGAACATCGTGGTCAACGGGCCTTACACGCTCGACGAGTGGAAGTTCCGTTACGAGATCACGATGAAGCGGAACCCGATGTACTGGGACCGCGACAAGCTGAAGATCCACCGCATCGTGTGGCTGGAGATCGAGCAGTACAACGCCACGTTGAACCTCTACAAGGCGGGAGACATCGATTACCTCGGCGACAACGCCTCCCTCCCGGCCGAGCACATGACGTGGCTGTCGACCAAGAAGGATTTCCGGCGGTACGCCTACCTCTCCACGTACTGGTACGAGTTCAACACGAGGAAGCCGCCGGTGAACGACGTCCGCGTCCGGTGGGCGCTGAACCTCGCGGTCGACAAGCGGCAGATCGTCGAGAAGATCACGCGCGCGGGGCAGATCCCGGCGACGCACTACGTCCCGGAGTACACCGGCTCGGGCTACGCCGACGCGGTCGCCGAGGACCGGCGGCGCGGGGTCGATCCGTTCTCGTCGCCGGACGTCGCATTCAACCCGGAGCGCGCCCGCGCGCTGCTCGCGGAGGCGGGCTACGAGGTCGTCCGGGAGGGCGACGGGTTCCGGGCGAACGGCTTCCCGCCGCTCGAGATCCTCTACAACACGTCCGAGGGGCACAAGCAGATCGCGGTCGCCATCCAGGACATGTGGAAGCGTCACCTCGGCGTCTCCGCCACGCTGCGGAACGAGGAGTGGAAGGTGATGCTCAAGAACGTGCGCGACGGCAACTTCCAGGTCGTGCGGTTCGGCTGGGGCGGCGAGTACAACCACCCGGCGACGTGGCTCGGCACCTTCCTCTCGTACAGCCCGCAGAACCGGACGGGCTGGGCCGACCGCGAGTTCGACGAGATGATGCGCGCCGCCGCGGCGACCGCCGACCCGCGGGAGAGCATCCGGCTCTTCCGCAAGGCGGAGCAGCGCGCCGTCGACGGCATGGCCAAGATGCCGCTCTACTTCTACACGAAGTCGACGCTGCTGAAGCCCTGGGTCAAGGGGTTCGAGGGCAACGCGCGGGGCATGCAGCACGTGCGATGGCTCTGGATCGACCCGGCCTGGCGCGACAACCCGTCGAACGAGGTCGCGGTTCCGCTGCTCGAGTTCCCGCCGCCCGGGCGGCTCGGGCCGCCCCTGGCCGGGCCGGCCGCGCCCTGATCGGGGCGCGGGCGCTCCCAGCCGAGCGCGCCGGGGGTGGGGGCACGCTGGGGGCTCACCGGAGGGGCTGGAGTGCAGGCGAGCCACAAAAGGGGCTCGCCGGAACGCAAGCCCCGGAGGTGAGCCCCCAGCGTGCCCCCACCCCCGGCGCGCCGCCGCCGCTTGCCGTCGCCGCTCGGGTTGCGGGATATTCGGAGAGGATGGGATACGCCTCCGACCCACCTCGCGGCCTTCCTGGCGTGGCGGGCGCCGCGGCTGCGCCCTGGCTCGCTTTCGCGCTCGCGGCCTGCTCCGGCGGCGACGAGGCCTACGTCGGGACGACGGCGCGCACCGGCAAGGACGCCGCGACCTTCTACGTCAACAACGGGGACGAGCCGGAGACCCTCGATCCCGCGCGGGCCGTCGACTCCGTGAGCATCGCGCTGCTCCAGCAGATGTTCGAGGGGCTGACGACGTACGCGCCGGGCGACCTGCACCCGGTGCAGGGGGTGGCGACGCGCTGGGAGCAGAGCGACGACAACCGGATCTTCCGGTTCCACCTGAGGCCCGAGGCGCGGTGGTCGGACGGCAAGCCGGTGACGGCGCACGACTTCGAGTACGCGTGGAAACGCGTGCTGCGGCCGAGGACGGCCTCGCTGGCGGCGACGAACCTTCACGTGCTGAAGAACGGCGAGCTGTTCAACCTGGGCAAGCTCAAGGCGCTGCGCGAGGCCGCCCCGCTGCGCGCCGCGCCCCGGCCCGACGCGCCGCCCGCGCTCGACCTGCCGCGCGGGGCGTTCGTGGTGGTGCTCGGCCGCTCGCCCGCGCGGACGATCGCGGCGGTGGCGCCCCTCGCCGCGCCGCCGCCCGGGGTGACCGCGGTGGCCTACGCCGCGCCCGACGAGGAGACCGGCGCCGGCGCGCGGCTCTCGTTCGAGGCGGCCCCCGGCACGGCCCCGCCGCCGGCGCCCGTCGCCCCGGCGCCGGGCAGCGGGTGGCGAGGGGCCTCCGTCTCGCTCCTCGCCGCCGGGCCGCCCGTCGCCTGCAACGGCGCGGCCGATCGCTGGTTCGAGGTGGAAGGGCCCGCGGGGCGTGGCTTCCTCCCGGGCTGCCTGCTCGAGCCCGCGGAGGACGCCGCGTACGCGCTGGTCGCGCCCCACGCGAGCCTGCCCACGTACGACCCTGCGCGGCCTGAGGCGGCGCCGCCCCAGGCCGCGGCGACCGGGTTCATCGCCGCGTCGGCGCTCGTCGAGGACGACGGTGCCGTGGGCGTGCGCGCCCGCGACGAGCGGACGCTCGACGTCGAGCTGGAGCAGCCGACGCCCTACTTCCTCGATCTCACGAGCTCGGCGACGCTCTTCCCCGTCCGCCGCGACGTCGTCGAGCCGTTCGAGGCGCGCGGCGAGCCGGGGCTCTGGTTCCGCCCCGAGAGCATCGTGGTCAACGGGCCTTACACCCTCGATGCGTGGAAGTTCCGTTACGAGATCACGATGAAGCGGAACCCGGCGTACTGGGCCCATGACGCCCTCAGGATTCACCGGATCGTCTGGATGGAGATCCCGCAGTACAACGCCGCGATGCAGCTCTACAGGGCGGGAGATCTCGATTACCTGGGCGACAACACCTCGCTCCCGTCCGAGCACCTCGGCTGGCTCTCCGGGAAGAAGGATTTCCGGCGCAGCGAGTACCTCTCCACCGTGTATTACGAGCTCAACACGCGGAGGCCGCCGCTCGATGACGCGCGCGTGCGGTGGGCGCTGAACCTCGCCATCGACAAGCGAACGCTCGTCGAGAAGATCACGCGGACAGGGACGCCCGCGACCCATTACGTACCTGACATCACGGGATCCGGGTACGCCGAGCAGGTGGCGGAGGACAGGAGGCGCGGCGCGGATCCGTTCGCGCGCGCCGAGGTCGGCCATGATCCGGCGCGCGCCCGCGCGCTGCTCGCCGAGGCGGGCTACGAGATCGTCCGCGAGGGGGACGGGCTCCGCGCCAGGGGCTTTCCGCCGATCGAGGTCCTTTACAACACGGGGGAGGGGCACGGCCAGGTGGCCGTGGCGATCCAGGACATGTGGAAGCGCCACCTCGGCATCTCCGTGACGCTGCGCAACGAGGAGTGGCGGGTGATGCTCGACAACCTCGGCGACGGGAACTTCCAGGTGATCCGCCTGGCCTGGTACGCCGATTACAACCATCCGCACACGTGGCTCGGGACGTTCCTCTCGTACAGCTCCCAGAACCGGAGCGGCTGGGCGGACGCGGAGCTCGACGAGATGGTCCGCAAGGCCGCCGCCGTCGCGGATCCGAGGGAGAGCATCCGGCTCTACCGCGCGGCCGAGCGGCGGGCGCTCGACGGGATGTGCCGGATACCGCTCTACTTCGAGGAGAAGCCGACGCTGGTGAAGCCGTGGGTCCGGGGGTTCCTCCCCAACGCGCGGAACACGCAGCTCATGCGGTGGCTCTGGATCGATCCCGACTGGCAGAGCAAGCCGGCCGGCGCGCCCCCGCCGGCGCCGGAGCTGCCCCCGCCAGGCCGGCTCGGGGGGCCGTAGCGCCGCGCCGCGACCGCCGCCGGGCCGCGCGCGGCCCGGGGGGCGGTCAGGACGCCGCGGGCGCGGCGTGGACGGCCTGATTCCGCCCCGCCAGGTGGCGCTGAACGGTCCGGAGGCTGATCCCGAGCCTCGCCGCCGCCCGCGAGCGGTTCCCGCCCTCCAGCGAGAGCGCCGCGTCGAGGATCTTCCCGATCGACTCGTCCAGCGTGGCGTCGAGCGAGATCTCGATCACGCGACGGCCGCCGGCGCGCGCCGCGGGGGCGGCCTCCCTGACCTGGGCCAGGTGGCGGAGCCCCCGCGGGAGGTCGTGCACCCGGACCTGCTTGCCCGCGCGCAGGAGCGTGACCAGCTCGATCACGTTGCGCAGCTCGCGGACGTTGCCCGGCCAGTCGTGCCGGCGCAGCGCCGCCATGGCCGCCCGCGTCATCCGGGCCGGCGGCGTCCCGTGCTTGGCCGCGAGCTGCTGCAGGAACAGGTGAACGAGCGGCGGCAGATCCGCCTGGCGCTCCCGCAGCGGCGGCACCTGCAGCGCGACCCCCTGGATGCGATAATAGAGGTCTCCCCGGAAGCGCCCGGCCTTCACCTCCTCCTCCAGGGGGCGCAGCGTCGCGCAGACGATGCGGGCGTCCACGGAGATCTTCTCGGTGCCGCCCACGCGCATGAACTTCCGGTTCTCCAGGAAGCGAAGCAGCTTCGCCTGGACCGACACGGGCATCTCGCCGATCTCGTCGAGGAAGAGCGTGCCGCCGTCCGCGACCTCGATCTTGCCCCGAGTCCGGCCGGCGGCTCCGGTGAAGGCGCCCCGCTCGTAGCCGAAGAGCTCGCTCTCGAAGAGCGGCTCCGGGACCGCGGCGCAGTTGATCGGGATGAACGGGCCCGAGCGCCGGTGCGAGAGATCGTGGATCCGGCGCGCGAGGACCTCCTTGCCGGTCCCGCTCTCGCCGACGAGCGAGATCCCCACCTCCTTCGGCGCCACCGTCCGGAGGACGCGATCGAGATCCCGCATCGCCGACGAGCGCATCACGGGCTCGATCACCACGTCAATCTGTCGCAACCTGCGGCCCATGCGGACAGTATGCGCGACACCCTGTCGTAGGGCCAGCCGGCCGTCGCGAAGGGCGGCTACCGGGCGAGCCTTTCCGGACCGCGCGACGGAGAATTCGACGTGGCATCGATGTTGCTCTTTCGCGACGCGTCGTGCCGAGCGCCCTCGAGGCCGTGAAGAGGCACTTCCAGGAAAGAAAAAGGATGCAATACGACGATCTCGACGCCTGGGTGCTCTCGGTCGCAACGCACGTCCGCCCCTCGAGCATTCACTGGTGCGACGGCACGGACGCGGAGATGAGGTGGCTCCAGAAGCAGATGGTCGCGAAGGGCGCGCTCCACCCGCTCGACCCCGGAAGGTATCCGCGGAGCTATCTGCACCGCTCCGATCCGGCGGACGTGGCCCGCGCCGAGGACCGGACGTTCGTCTGCACGCCGCAGCGGGACGACGCGGGGCCGACGAACCGCTGGATGTCCGAGGACGATGCGCAGCGCGTCGTGTGGCCGCTGTTCGCCGCGGCGATGGCGGGCCGGACCCTGTACGTGGTTCCCTATCTCCTGGGTCCCCGCAACTCGAAATACTGCCGCGTCGGGGTGGAGCTCACGGACAGCCCTCATGTCGTCGCGAGCCTCCGGCTCCTGACGCAGATGGGGAAGGAGGCCTTGCGGCACCTCGACGGCTCGCCGGACCTCGTCCGGGGCGTTCACAGCCTCGGCGACCGCTCGCCCGACCGCCGGTACGTCGTCCATTTCCCCTCGACGAGGACCATCTGGAGCCTCGGCTCGGGCCACGGGAGCAACGCGCTCCTCAGCAGGGAGTGTCACGCCCTCCGCATCGCGAGCGCGCAGGCGCGGCAGGAGGGGTGGCTCGCGGAGCACATGAGCGTCCTGGGGGTGACGAGCCCCGAGGGAAAGAAGCGCTACGTGGCCGCGGCCTTCCCGGAAGGCTGCGGGAAGACGGCGCTCTCGACGCTCGTCCCGGACCTGCCCGGCTGGAAGGTGGAGACGGTCAGCGATCACGCCGCCTGGCTGCACGTGGGAGACGACGGGCAGCTCCACGCGATCAACCCGGAGGTCGGGATGTCCTGCCGCGCGCCCGGGACGAGCCTGAGATCGGATCCCCACGCGAGGCAGCTCCTCGCCCACGATGTCCTGTTCACGAACACCGCGCTCCGTCAGGACGGGACGCCGTTCTGGGAGGGCATCGGCGACGAGCCCGGGCCGGGGATCGTCGACTGGCGCGGGCGCCCCTGGCAGGCCTCCTCGCCCGAGCGCGCGGCGCACCCCGACGCGCGGTTCACGGTCGCGATGGCCCAGTGCCCCACGGTGGGGGACGGAATCCTCGATCCCAGGGGCGTGCCGATCTCGGCGATCCTCTTCGGCGGCCGTCGCGCCAGGGTGGCGCCGCTCGTGTACGAGGCGACGAGCTGGGAGCAGGGCGTGTACATCGGCGCCACCCTGGTCTCGGACACGGCCGAGGGCGCCACGGACGCGGCCCCGGCGCCGCGGCACGACCCGATGGCGATGCTCCGCTTCTGCGGTTACAACATGGGCGATTACTTCGCCCACTGGCTGTCCGTCGGCGGGAGGATGCTGCGGCCGCCGCGCGTCTTCCACGTCAACTGGTTCCGCACCGACGAGCGGGGCAATCTCCTGTGGCCCGGCTTCGGGCACAACGTCCGTGTCCTCAAGTGGATCCTCGGGCGCGTGGAGCGGAGCGCCGCGGCGCGGCTCACGCCGATCGGGTACGTCCCCACGGAGCTCGACCTGTCGGGCCTCGATCTCTCCGACGATCACGCCCAGCGGCTGCACGAGGTCGATCTCCGCGCCTGGTCCGAGCAGGCGGCCCGGAGCGAGGAGTTCCTCGGGCGGTTCGGGAGGCGCTTGCCGGAGGCGCTTCGACGGGAGCACGAGGGCCTCGTCCGCCGGCTGAAGGTGGCCTCGAACTGATGGCACGGGGAGACGGAGCGATGCTCTCCAGCGCTCGAAGGCGGCGGGGCGAGCCACTCCACGTGGTCATCGTGTCCGATAACCCCGAGACGCTGGACGGCCTGCAAGCGTACCTCCAGCGCGCGGGCGTGACGGCGTACGTGACGCGCCAGCTGCAAGCGGCCGTCGTGGCCAGCGCCGCCATCTCGGCCGTGGTGGTCTTCCCGGACGACTACCCCGCGGCCGAGGTCGAGGCGGCGGTGGAGCGCATCACGCGAGACCGCCCCGGCGTGCTCTCCGTCCTGGTGACCGGGACGCCGCAGCGCTTCGAGGCGCTGCGGGTCGGGACGAGCGCGCGCGTGATCCCGACCATCATCCCGAAGCCGGCCTGGGGGTGGACGATCCTCGACACCATCCGCGCGCTCCTGGAGCCATGACTCGGCCGTTCCCAGGTGCGCCACGGCCGCGCCCGCAGGCGGGCGGTCACGTCTTGCGTGACGGAACGCCCAGCCCGCGCTCCACCGCCGGCCGCGCGGCGAAGGCGTCGAGCACGCGCTTCACCTCCTCGAAGGCGTCGAACCCCACCAGCTCCCCCGCGCCGTAAAAGTCCACGAGGCTGCGCACCCACGGAAAGATCGCGATGTCGGCGATGGTGTAGTCCTCGCCCATCACCCACGCGCGCCCGCGCAGACGGACGTCGAGGACGCCCAGCAGCCGCTTCGCCTCCGCCACATAGCGGTCGCGCGGCCGCTTGTCCTCGTACTCCTTGCCGGCGAACTTGTGGAAGAAGCCGACCTGGCCGAACATGGGGCCGATGCCGCCCATCTGGAACATCACCCACTGGATCGTCTCGTAGCGGCGCGCCGCGTCCCGCGGCAGCAGCTGCCCGCTCTTCTCCGCCAGATAGAGCAGGATCGCGCCGGACTCGAACAGCGCGAGCGGCTCGCCGCCCGGGCCCTGCGGGTCGAGGATCGCCGGGATCTTGTTGTTCGGGTTGAGCGAGAGGAACTCGGGCGAGAGCTGGTCGTTCGTGTCGAAGGCGACGAGGTGGGCCTCGTAGGGCAGGCCAGTCTCCTCCAGCGCGATCGACACCTTCACGCCGTTGGGCGTGGGGAACGAGTAGAGCTGGATGCGGTCGGGGTGCAGCGCGGGCCATTTGCGCGTGACGGGGAAGGAAGACAGATCGGTCATGCGGGATCCCTCGTTGTTGAAACCGCCAGTGTGAGCCTCCCCGGGCGGCGCGGGGCTGGACACAAGCCATGCCAACATCCGGGGGAGAAGGAAAGCCAAATTCGCTCCTGGGGGACAACGTACTAGACTCGCGCCATGCTCCTCACCGACGCCTCGATCGCCGGGGCGCGCGTGCTCCTCTGGGGCGCCCGCGCCGCGGTCGAGATCCGCTGTCCAGGCCCCGGCGTGCTGCGCGTGCGCCACGCCCCGCTGTCGTCCGTGGTGGGCTTCACCCACCCGGAGCTGCCCGACAAGCGCTCCTTCGCCGTGGTGGCCGGCGACGCGCTGCCGCTCCGCGCCCGCCGCGAGGGGGACACCGTCCGCGTGAGCGCCGAGGGCGCCTGTCTCGAGGTCGCGCTCGCCTCGGGGACGTGGGCCTTCAGCGATGGAGAGGGCCGCGTCCTCGCGCGCAGCGAGGCGGTCTCCGGCGAGGCGCGCCCGGCGTTCCCCCTGGACCAGCTCCGCACCCGGCTCTCGCTCGCGGCGCCGCCGGAGGAGGCCTATCTCGGCTTCGGCGAGAAGGTCGGCCCGCTCGACAAGCGCGGCATGCGCTTCACGTTCTGGAACACCGACGCGTTCCCGCCGCAGGTGGACACCGACCCGCTCTACGCCTCGATTCCCTTCTTCGTGGCCCTGCGCGGCGGGGTGGCCTGGGGCCTCTTCCTCGATGAGCCGTGGCGCTCGGAGGTCGATGTCGCCCTCGGCGACCCGGCCCGCCTCGAGTGGGAATCGCGCGGCCCCGAGCTCGACGTGTACCTCCTTTCCGGCCCGCACCCGGCCGACGTCGTGCGGAGATACACGGCGCTCACCGGGCGCCCGGCGATGCCGCCGCTCTGGAGCCTCGGCGCCCACCAGTCGCGCTGGGGCTACGAGAACGAGGACGACGTGCGCGGCGTCGTCCGCGGCTACCGGTCGCGCGGCCTGCCCCTCGACGTGATCCACCTCGATATCGATCACCTGGACGCGTACAAGGCGTGGACGTGGGATCGCGCGCGCTTCCCCGATCCGGCGCGGCTCGCGCGCGAGCTCGCGGCCGAGGGCGTCAGGGTGGTGACGATCGTCGACCCGGCCCTCAAGGCCGAGCCGGGCTATCCCGTCTACGAAGAGGCCCGCGCGCGCGATTACCTCGTGCGGCTGGATCGCGGCGACCCGCTCGTGGGAGAGGTCTGGCCCGATCCCGCGGTCTTCCCGGATTTCACGCGCGACGAGGTGCAGCGCTGGTGGGGAGATCTCCAGCGCTCGTTCCTCGACGCGGGCGTCGCCGGGATCTGGAACGACATGAACGAGCCGGCCTGCTTCTCGGTCCGCCCGGGCCGGGGCGTGCCGGGCCCGAGCGGCCAGCGCGCCTCGGGCCTCGGCCCGATCGAGGGCAGCACGCTCCCCGACGACGCGCGCCACGGCGCCCGGCGCCACCTCGAGGTGCACAACGTCTACGGGCTCGGCATGGCGCGGGCCGCGTTCGAGGGGCTCGCGCGCCACGCGCCGGACCGGCGCCCGTTCGTGCTCACGCGCGCGGCCTTCGCCGGGATCCAGCGCTACGCCGCGGTCTGGACTGGCGATTTCTCCAGCAATTTCACGCATCTGGAGGCGTCCATCGCGATGCTGCTGGGCCTCGGCCTCTCGGGCGTGCCGTTCACCGGCGCGGACATCCCCGGCTTCGTCGGCCGCGCGAGCGGCGAGCTGCTCGTGCGCTGGATGCAGGCGGGCCTGTTCTACCCGCTGATGCGCAACCACGCCGCCCGCGGCAGGCCGGCGCAGGAGCCGTGGCGCTTCGGCGAGCCGTACCTCGGCCTCGCCCGCGCCGTGCTCGAGCGGCGCTACCGGCTCCTGCCGACGCTGTACACGCTGATGTGGGAGGCGGCGGAGACGGGCCTGCCGGTGCTGCGGCCGCTCTGCTTCCTCGCGCCGGGCGATCGCCACGCGCTGCGCGCCGACGATCAGCTCCTGTTCGGCGACGATCTGCTGGTCGCGCCCGTGGTGCGGCCGGGGCAGTCGAAGCGACTCATGTACCTGCCCGACGGCGCGTGGGTGGATTTCGCGAACCTCGAGGGCTCGGGCAGGCGCGAGGAGGGCGGGCGACACGTCGTCGCGGACGCGCCGCTCGAGGTCGTCCCGGTGTGGCTCCGCGCGGGGGGCGCGGTGGCGCTCACGGCGCCGCGGATGCACACGACCCGCGCGAGCTGGGAGGAGCTCGTCTGGCACGTGCACGCGGCGCCGGTGGTGCGCGGCTGCCTGTACGAGGACGAGGGCGACGGCGACGGCGCGTCGCGCGTCACGCGGCTCGCGGGCGGCCTCGACGGCGCGACCTTCCACCTCGAGCGCCGCGCGGAGGGCGCGCTGCCGCTCGCGCGCGCGGTGGAGACGATCCGCATCCACGGACTGCCGCCGCCGCGCGCCGTCGCGGGGGCCAGGTCGCACCGCGTCCTCGAGGGAGCCGTCGAGATCGAGGTCGCGGCGGACTGGCAGCGGATCGAGGTCCGGAGCTGAGGGTCAGCGGCGCTCGCGCCGCCGCGCGAACGCGAGCGCGACGAGGAGGCCCGTGAGCGCCGCGGGCGCGGCGGGGGCCGCGGGCGAGGAGCCGACGCTGCACCCACCGTCGGAGTCCGCGTCCTCGGCGGGCGCGTCGCCGCCTGTGCCGGTGGAGGCAGAGGTGGAGGCGGCGGTCGCGGTCGGCTCGCCGCCGCCGGCCTCGCCGCTCGATCCGCCGACGCCGCTCGCGCCGCCGGTCTCGCCGCTCGATCCGCCGACGCCGCTCGCGCCGCCGGCGCCGCCGGTCTCGCCGCCCGATCCGCCGGTGTTCCCGGATCCTCCCGTCCCGTCCGCGCCGCCCGCGCCGCCGGCGCCGCCCGCGCCGCCCGCGCCCCCGGTGCCCTCGGTCGGCAGGGCGGGGCGGACATCCTCGAGGGAGTCGCCTTCCACCGCGTCATCGATGATCAGGATGGGGCTGTCCGTGAACTCGCTCGGATTGCGCAGCATGCCGAGCTGCGTGAAATGGGCGTTGTCGTCGGCGAGGGTCTGCGCGCTGCCCCCGGTGACGACCTGCTCGCCGTCGAACCACACGTCGACCGAGCCCTGCGCCGCGTTCTTCGACCACTTGATGCGCAGCGCGATGCGGTGCCACGCGCCGGGCGTGACCGCGTCGTCCGCCTGCCAGTGCACCTTGTTCTCCGGCTTGCGCGTCGCGAAGCTGATGCGCTGCCCCGTGACCTCGAAGGACATCACCTGGTTCCAGGTCTGATCGGACTCCCAGTACCCGATCTGCGTGGGCGGGTCCGCCGCCAGCGCCTCGGGGAGGTAGAAGCTCCAGGCGAAGTACGTCTCGGCGCCCTCGGCAGTGCGCGCGGCGGCCGGCTTGTGGTTCAGCTCGACGCGCTTGATGCCGTTGCCGGGCCACGTGGAATCGTTGGTGAGCTTGATCTGCCCCGCCCGCGTGCCCTGCAGGACAGGCGACGTCACCACGGAGATGTTCCTCTCGTTCAGGGTCGTCGACCACTGGGAGAGGTCGCCTGTCTCGAAGTCGCCGTTCCAGACCTGGGCCGCGGACGCCCCCGTCGTGACGCTCATGGCCAGCGCGGCGGCGGGCAAGGCGGGCAAGAAGCGCAGCCGCCGGGCGAGGAGAGCACGGCAGCGGGAAAGGAGGACAAGAGGTAGGGAAAAGTGAGCTGCTGAAGTCATCGGCGGATCCCATGCTGTTTCGGGCTGGACGTCAATCGGGAAGACCTGGCGCCCCACCACCGCGCGCCAGAGGGGACGCGGCGAGCCCGTTGACGGCCCGGCGCGCATCGACAACATGGGCGCATGCGCGCGATACGTCCGAAGGCGGCCGGCGGCCCCGAGGTGATGCAGCTCGAGGAGCTCCCCACGCCCGCGCCGGGCCCGGGAGAGGCCGTGATCCGCGTCGAGGCCGCGGGGGTCAACTTCATCGATACCTACCAGCGGAGCGGGCAGTACAGGACCGAGGTGCCCATCCCGCTCGGGCTCGAGGGCGCGGGCCGGGTCGAGGCCGTGGGGCCGGGCGTCACCGAGGTGAGGGAAGGGGACGAGGTCGCGTGGGCAGCGGGCCCCGGCTCGTACGCCACGCACGTCCGCATCCCGGTCGCGAGGCTCGTCCCCGTGCCGGCGGGCGTCGGCGCGAGGAACGCCGCGGCCGCGATGCTCCAGGGCCTCACCGCGCACTACCTCGTGCGATCGACGTTCCCGCTCGGGCCCTCGCACACGTGCCTGGTCCACGCGGCCGCGGGCGGCGTCGGCCTGCTCCTCTGCCAGATGGCGAAGCGGCTCGGGGCGCGCGTGATCGGCACCGCGTCGACCGACGCGAAGGCCCGGCTCGCGCGCGAGGCGGGCGCCGACGAGGTGATCCTGTACACGCAGGCCGATTTCGAGGCCGAGGCGCGGCGCCTCACCGGCGGCCAGGGCGTCCACGTCGTCTACGACGGCGTCGGCAAGGACACGTTCGCGAAGAGCCTGGGCGCGCTGCGCACGCGCGGCATGCTCGTGCTCTTCGGCCAGGCGAGCGGGCCCGTGCCGTCGTTCGACCCGCAGATCCTGAACCAGAAGGGCTCGCTCTACCTCACGCGGCCGAGCCTCGGGCACTACACCGCGACGCGCGAGGAGCTGGTCGGGCGCGCCGCCGACGTGCTCGGCGCGATCGACCGCGGCGAGCTGACGATCTCCGTCGGCGCCACGTACCCGCTCGCCGAGGCGGCCGAGGCGCACCGCGCGCTCCAGGGCCGCGCCACGACGGGGAAGGTGCTGCTGATCCCGTAACGTGGGTTGCGCGCTCAGGCGGCCAGGCCGGATGAGCAATACCCCTGTTGCGGGGGCGACTCGTGGCGGGCCGCCTCGGCGATAGCGCCGGCCGGCGCCCGGCAAATCGCCGCGGCTGGCCGGCGGTTCCGTGATATGCGGGAGAGCGCGGCGCGCGCCCCGCGACGGTCGCCGCGCGGGGAAGGACGGCAGCCCGGAGGCACCTCGTGACATCGCTCGGGATCGACGGAACACGGCGGGATGATGGGGGGCGCGGGCCGGCCCCGTCCGTTCGCGATGGGCTCGACCTCCTCTCGCCCGGGCGGCCCGGCGCGCCGGGAGGCGGCGCGCCGTGAGCACCTACGTCCTCAAGCGGCTCCTGTCGATCATCCCCACGCTCTTCCTCGTCGCCACCCTGGTGTTCGTCCTGGTGCGCATCGTGCCGGGCGGGCCGTTCGATCTGGAGCGGGCCGTCCCCGCCGAGGTCCAGCGTCAGCTCGACGCGAAGTACCACCTGAACGATCCGGTGCTCAAGCAGTACGGCGACTGGCTGTTCGCGCTCGTCACGCGCGGCGACCTGGGCCCGACGTTCAGGTACCCGAACCGCACGGTCAACGAGATCATCGCGCTCAGCCTGCCCGTGTCCATGCAGCTCGGCCTCTGCGCGATGCTCTTCGCCCTCGCCGTGGGCGTCCCCCTCGGCATCCTCGGCGCGATCCGCCAGAACACGTGGAAGGACACGGCGGCCATGGCCGCCGCCATGATCGGCCTCAGCGTGCCGCGCTACGTGCTCGCGCCGCTGCTCCTGCTGGTCTTCTCGCTCAAGCTGTACTGGTTCCCGGTCGCGCGGTGGGAGACGTGGCGGCACATGGTGCTCCCGGTCGTCTGCGCCGGGCTCCCGGTGGCGGCCGTCATCGCCCGGCTGACCCGGGGCGGGATGCTCGAGGTGATCCGCGCCGACTTCATCCGCACCGCCCGCGCCAAGGGGCTCTCCGAGCGCAAGATCATCCTGAAGCACGCGCTGCGCGGCGGGCTGCTCCCGGTCGTGAGCTTCCTCGGCCCCGGCTTCAGCGGCATGCTCGTCGGCTCGCTCGTCGTCGAGAAGATCTTCAACATCCCCGGCATGGGCCGCTACTTCGTCGAGGCGGCCACGAACCGCGACTACAACCTCGTGATGGGGGTCATGCTCGTCTACGGATCCCTCCTCATGGTCTTCAACGCGCTCGTCGACGTGGCCTACGCGCTCCTCGACCCGCGCGTGGAGCTCCGCTGACCATGTCGTCCGTCGCCCCCTCGCCGCGCGCCGCCGCTCCCGGCGGCCCGCCCGCGGAGGCCGACCCGGCCGCCGGCGGCGCGGCGCCGCGCCCCCCGGCCCCGCTGCGGCTCGACGCGATCGAGCAGGGGTCGAGCCTCGGCCGCGACGCCTGGCGCAGGCTCCGCAAGAACCGGGCGGCGGTCGCGAGCGGCGCCGTGCTCGTCGCCATGATCGTCGCCTGCGTCCTCGTGCCGGAGCTCTCGAGCTACCGCTACGACGCGGCCGACCTCAAGCTGGGCGCGCAGCCGCCGTCGCTCGCGCACTGGATGGGCACCGACTACTTCGGCCGCGACCTCATGGCGCGCGTCTTCTTCGGCGGGCGCATCTCGTTCGCGGTCGGCATCGTCGCGACGCTCGTGAGCTTCGCCATCGGCGTGAGCTGGGGCGGCGTCGCCGGCTACTTCGGCGGCAAGATCGACGCGATCATGATGCGCATCGTGGACGTGCTCTACGCGTTCCCGTTCCTCATCCTCGTCATCCTGCTGATGGTCTTCTTCGCGAACGACCAGACCGTCCTCTACCGCGCCTTCCAGGCCGTGCTCGGCCTCATGGTCGAGGACCCGTCCGATCCGAGCTATTTCCCCATCTTCCAGATCGTCGTCGTCTTCGCGGCCCTCGGCGGCATCTCCTGGCTCACGATGGCCCGCATCGTCCGCGGCCAGGTCATCGCGCTGCGTAGCCAGCCGTTCGTCGAGTCGGCGCGCTCGATCGGCGTCGGCCACGCCGCGCTCATCTTCCGGCACCTCGTCCCGAACGCGCTCGGCCCGATCATCGTGTACACCACGCTCACCATCCCCGAGGTGATGATGACCGAGGCGTTCCTGAGCTTCCTCGGCCTCGGCACGCAGGAGCCGCTGTCGAGCTGGGGCCTGCTCGCGTCGACGGGCGCCGACGCGATGGACCTCTTCCCGTGGCAGCTCATCTTCCCGGCGCTGATGCTCGCGCTCACGCTGATCTGCTTCAACTTCCTCGGCGACGGGCTCCGCGACGCCCTCGATCCACGCATCCGAAAGGACTGAAGGGCGAGGCCCCTCCGGCGCGCCCGCACGGACCATGCTGCTCGAGGTCAAGAACCTGAAGACCCACTTCTTCACCGAGGAGGGGGTGGTCCGCGCCGTCGACGACGTCTCCTTCGGCGTCGATCGCGGCGAGGTGCTCGGGATCGTCGGCGAGTCCGGCTCGGGCAAGAGCGTGACGAGCCTCTCGCTCCTGCGGCTCATCCCCGATCCGCCGGGGAGGATCGTGGGCGGCGAGATCCTGCTCGAGTCCGAGCGCGGGACCCCCGAGGACCTGCTCTCTGTGAGCGAGGCGCGGATGGAGCGCATCCGCGGCGACCGGATCGCGATGATCTTCCAGGACCCGATGACGTCGCTGAACCCCTACCTCCGGGTGAGCGAGCAGCTCATCGAGGTGCTCGCGCTCCACCGCGGCATGGGGCGCGCCGAGGCCCGCCGGCGCAGCGTCGAGATGCTGCAGGCGGTGGGCATCCCCGCGGCGGCGTCGCGGATCGACGACTACCCCCACCAGCTCTCGGGCGGGATGCGGCAGCGCGTGATGATCGCGATGGCCCTGCTCTGCGACCCGGATCTGCTCATCGCCGACGAGCCGACGACGGCGCTCGACGTCACGATCCAGGCGCAGATCCTCGACCTCATCCGCGAGCGCAAGGAGGCGCTCGGCGCGGCGGTCATCCTCATCACGCACGACCTCGGCGTGGTCGCGAACATGGCCGATCGCGTCGCGGTGATGTACGCCGGGCGCATCGTCGAGGAGGGGCCGGTCCGCGACATCTTCCGCGCGCCGAGGCACCCGTACACGATCGGGCTGTCGCGCTCGATCCCGCGGCTCGACGACGCGCGCGGCGCGGAGCTCGTCCCCATCCCCGGGATGCCGCCGTCGCTCGCGCGTCTGCCGCCGGGCTGCGCGTTCCACCCGCGCTGCGCGCACGCGGTCGCGAGGTGCCGGGAGGAGCCGCCCGCCCCGCGCGTCGTCTCGGGGCAGGGGAGCAGGAGGGCGCTGCACGTCGTGCGGTGCCATGTCGAGGACGTCGCCGGACGAGCGCCATGACCACCCCCGCCGCCACACCCGAGCCCGGCGCGCCGCTGCTCTCGGTGCGCGATCTCAAGGTCCACTTCCCCGTGCGGCGCGGCCTGCTCCAGCGGCAGGTCGGCACGGTGCGCGCGGTCGACGGCGTCTCCTTCGACGTCGAGCGCGGCGCCACGCTGGGCCTCGTCGGCGAGTCCGGCTGCGGCAAGTCGACCACGGGGCGGGGGATCCTCCGCCTCGTCCAGCCCACGTCCGGGAGCGTGAAGATCGACGGCCGGGAGATCCTGACGCTCGACCCGCGCGCGCTGCGCAGGGCGCGCCGCGAGATGCAGATGATCTTCCAGGACCCGTACGCGAGCCTCAACCCGCGCATGACGGTCCACGACCTCATCGCCGAGCCGCTCTGGACTCACGATCTCGTCTCCTCGCGCGACGAGGCGCTCCGCGAGGTGGCGCGCCTGATGGACCTCGTGGGGCTGTCGCCCTCGTACATGCGCCGCTACCCGCACGAGTTCTCCGGCGGCCAAAGGCAGCGGATCGGCATCGCCCGCGCGCTCGCGCTCAGGCCGAAGCTCGTCATCGCGGACGAGCCGGTCAGCGCGCTCGACGTGAGCATCCAGGCGCAGATCGTGAACCTGCTCGCGTCGCTGCAGCGCGAGCTCTCGCTCACCTACGTGTTCGTGGCGCACGACCTCGCGGTGGTGCGGCACTTGTCAAGCGAGATCGCGGTGATGTACCTCGGGCGGATCGTCGAGCGCGCCCGTCCAGAGGCGTTGTTCGGCTCACCCCGACATCCGTACACACAGGCGCTGCTCTCGGCGATCCCGATCCCGGATCCCGACGTGGAGCGGACGCGGCGGCGCCTGACGCTCGTCGGCGAGGTGCCGAGTCCGCTGAACCCGCCGCCCGGGTGCCATTTTCACACGCGCTGTCCGTACGTGATGGACCGGTGTCGGGTCGAGCCTCCGTCGCTGGAGCAGCGGCGTCCCGGGCACTGGGCCGCTTGCCACCTGACCGAGCTCCCCGCGGCACCTATGCGTCCGTGAGGTGCGCCGGAGGAGGGAAATGCCCCACACGGTCGAGCTCGCCTGTCCAGACATGACGGGGAATGTCCGATGACAGGATTTTCCTGAACGCGGCTCCGGGCAGGGGGGTTAGGATCCCTTCACCGATGTCGCGACTTTCCGACGCCACGCTTCGCGCCCAGATCCCGACGGCTCTTCTCATCGGCGGCGACGCGGCGCTGCTGGAGCGTTGCCAGGCGGCGGCGATGGACGCCGGGATCATTGTCAAGGCGTGTCCTGTGTCGATGGCGGCGGCGCTGGCGGAGGAGCGGCGGCCGGTGGTCATCGTGGTCACGCCGTCGACGTACGCGCTCGATCCCGAGCGGTTCGAGGAGATCGCGCGCGACGTGGTGAGCACGGTCGTGCGGGTCGACGCGAGGCTGACGGACGACGAGCTCGGGATGATGCTCTCGACGGCGGCGCGCGAGAGCCGCAAGCAGCGGGCGCGGCAGCTCACGCCGGGGCGTTACTCGCTGGTGCCGGGCGACGAGGGGGCGTCGGGGCCGCGCTCCGAGCGCTGGAGCGTCGCGGCGTCGGCGCCGGAGGTGGGGGGGCGGCCCGACCCCGAGGCGACGCCGCTGCCGCGCTCGGGGCGGCGGAGCGCGGCCGAGCTGGAGACTGCGTACCGCGAGCGCGTGGCGGCCGCGGTGTCGGGGCCGCAGCCTGGGCGCTGGGGAGCGGACTCGATGCCTCCGGAGGCGAGGTATCGCCCGCACGAGGCCGCGGTGCCGCGGTCGGGGCGTCCGGGTGGCGCGGCGGGGCCGGGGGCGCCGCGCGGCGGCTTGCCGGCGCCGTCGGTGCCGCTGGGCGTGATGTCCGCTCGCCGGAGCCCTCCGGGCCCGCCTGCGCCGGGGGGAGAAGGGGCGAGGAGGAGGGACACCCCCGTGGCGGGAACGCAGCCGGCGGTGGCGCCTCTGCGGAGGGAGTGGCCGGCGCCGGGGTTGCAGAGGGCGGAGCAGCCCTGGAGGAGAGAGACGCCGGCGCCGGGGTCGCGGCGAGGGGAAGAGTCTCCGTCGGGGCCGGGGTCGCAGCGGGGAGCGGCGTACGCGGCGGGGCCGGGGTCGCAGCGGGGAGCGGCGTACGGGGCGGGGCCGGGGTCGCAGCGAGGGGCGGCGTATGCGGCGGGGCCGGGGTCGCAGCGAGGGGCGGCGTACGGGGCGGGGCCGGGGTCGCAGCGAGGGGCGGAGCCTTTGCAGCGGGAGGACCTGGGCCCTCCTCCCGCCGCGACGGCCATGCAGGGACAGGTGCCGGCGTCGGGCGTCCAGGAAGGTGAAGCGAACGGGCGTCGACCCACGCCGCCGCCGAGCTCACATCGCGCGCCGCCGTCGTCGCGCAGAGCCCAGTTCCACGTCGATATCGCGCTCCTCTTCGACGAGCGAGGACTTCCGCGCGCGGATCCTCAGGCGAAGTGATGACAGGTTGAGCGGGAAGAAGTCCCGCGCGTTTGTGTGGGGAAGGGAGGGGGAGAGTTTTCCGCTCAGGGAGTCGACGAGAGATCGGATTGCACCCCGTCTTCCGTCTTCCGTCTCCCGTCTCCCGTCTCCCGTCTTCCCTCTCCCTCTTCGTGCGCGTGCGCGTGCGCGTGCGCGCTCATTCCGTGCGCGTCCTCGTACGCGAGCGTGTCGAGCACCCGCACGATCACGAATTCGCGGACGGTGGCAGAAACGGATGACGAGAGACGTGGAGGGGATGAGCGCGCACGCGCACGCGCACGAGGACGCGGAGGCCAGACGAAAGACGGGAGACGGAAGACGGGAGACGGACGCGCCTAGAGATCTAACCCGCTGAGCCGCCGCCTTCGCCCCCGGCGCCGCCTTCGCCCCCGGCGCCGCCCTCGCCCCCAGCGCCGCCTTCGCCCCCGGCGCCGCCCTCGCCCCCAGCGCCGCCCTCGCCCCCAGCGCCACCCTCGCCCCCGGCGCCGCCACCCTCGCCCCCGGTGCCGCCGCCTTCGCCCCCAGCGCCGCCGCCTTCGCCGCCGCCCTCCTCGCACGACGCCGCGACGGTCACCGAAAGCCTCCGGACGAGAGGCTCCATCCTGTTCTCCCCGCCGAGGACCGTCACGCCCTCATCGTTCACGAAACGGATCTCGATCGTGCGCTCTCCATAGCGCTCCTCGGCATCGAGCCTGTCGAGCCGGACGTCGATCACGCGGCTGGAAGAGGAGTTGTTCTCCTCGCCATCGACGCTGAGCACGAGGTGTCCGCACTGCCGGTACGATCCGCACGTGCCAGGCGGGCGAAGGAGGAGCTGCGAGACCTCGACCGTGACCGGAATCGTCGGCTCCCCGGGCGAAGGAGAGGCCGGCGGCTCGCCGATCGCGACGCACGCGCCGTCCTCCGGGCTCACGATCGAGAAGGAGGGTGCCCCGGTCGGGCCGGGGGCGCTCCCCGCATTGTCATCGCTGCAGCCGGATGCGCCGGCGAGCCCGGCGGCGAGGACGAGCGCGAGCCGCGCAACCATCGAAGGTGCCATGCCGCGCGGTTTATCCGCTGCCGTGGCGCCGGGCAATCTCTTCGTCCGAAACGACCCGCGCCCGCGCCCCCTCCCGCCGGAGCGGGCGCCCCTCGCCCCCTCGGGACCGGCCGGACCCGCCCACGGGGCGGCCCTCCGGCGGGAGGGGCGCTCGCCACGACGGGAGGAGCGCCTCCTCGTCGCTCCCGGCGCGCGCGCGGGTGACCTGCGCCGCGACGGAGGCTAAGCTCGGCGCGGCCATGACGACGACGAGGAAGGACTCCATCCAGAGCAAGCTCCTCCACGCGCTCGCCCCCGTGCACCTCGACGTGGAGAACGAGAGCCGAATGCACAGCGTGCCGGTCGGCTCGGAGACCCACTTCAAGGTGCTCGTGGTGAGCGAGGCGTTCCGGGGCCTGAGCCCGGTCGAGCGCCACCGGCGCGTCAACGAGATCGTGCGCGAGGAGTTCCGCGCGGGGCTGCACGCCCTCACGATCCGCGCGATGACGCCGGACGAGTGGGAGCGGCAGGGCGGGGCGGGCTTCCAGTCGCCCGCGTGCCTCGGCGGCTCCAAGGCGGACCCCGGCGCGAAGTCGGGCTGAGCGGCGCGCATGGCGGAGCTCGTCGTCGCGTTCGTCTCGGACCTGCACTTCGGCCCGCCGGCGTCGTTCGGGGGCAAGCTGCGCAAGCTCACGGGCGAGGCGCCCGCGCTGACCCGCGCCTTCGTGGCGCGGATGAACGAGATCACGCGGCCCGATCTCGTCGTGAACCTGGGCGACGACATCGAGGACGAGGGGCCCGAGGCCGACCGGGCGCGCTACGGCGAGTGCATCGCCGCCCTCCGCGGCCTGGAGGCCGAGCTGTTCCACGTCGCCGGCAACCACGACACGGTCCACCTGAGCGAGGCCGACCTGCTGTCGGCCTGGGGCAGGCCCGAGATCACCCGGCTGTACTACTCGTTCGATCGCGGCGGCCTTCACTTCACGGTCCTCCACACGCGCGAGCGCAAGGACCACGACATCTCGCTGGGGGCCGAGCAGCTCGCCTGGCTCGCCCAGGACCTCGCCGCGACCTCGCTGCCCACCGTCGTGCTGATGCACCACAGCGCGGCCGACCAGGATCTCCGGGGCAACCGCTGGTTCGAGGGGAGCCCGCACATCTGCCTCGTGCGTGAGCGGCGCGCGATGCGGGGGCTCTTCGAGGAGCACGGCGTGCTCGCGGTCTTCAACGGCCACCTGCACTGGAACCACCTCGACGTGATCCGCGGCATCCCGTACGTCACGATCCAGAGCCTCATCGAGAACCTCGACGACGACGCGCCGGGCCGCCCCGCCGCCGCGCACGCCGTCGCGCGCTTCGGGCCGAAGCGCATCGTGGTGGAGATCGAGGGCGCGGAGCGGGCGCGCTATCAGTTCGAGCGGAGGTAGGCGGCGCGGCCGATCCCTCCTTGTTGTGGTAGCGTCGCGGCATGTCGCGCCGGCCGATTTGGGAAGAGATCTACAATCGCTTCGACCCATTCCAGCCAGCGGCCGAGCAGGCCAGGCGCGCCGATCGTCCGCGGAGCCCGGCCGCGGACATCATCAAGCTGCTGCAAGCGCCGTTCGAGGGGACCCGCGCCCTCGTCACGGGCACGACAGGGACGGGCAAGTCGACCGAGCTGCTGCGCATCGCCGAGGCACGGAGCCGCCACGACTTCGTCGTCGTGCTCGACCTGCAGCGGCACTTCTCCGACGTCGTCGGCGACGAGCAGGCGCTGCAGGACATCAGCTCCTGGGAGGTCGTGTTCCTCGCCGGGCTGGCCGTCGCGCGCGCCGCCAAGGAGCTGCTCCCTTATCCGCTACCGGACCAGCACCTCGAGGAGCTCGCCAGGGCGTGGCAGAAGGCCGCCAAGGCCGCCGACACGCCGGCGCCGCCGGCCCAGCTCGACCTCGGCGCGGTGGCCAAGACGATGGTCGTGCTCGCCTCCGCCGCGGCCCCGCTCGCCGCGCCTGCCACGGCCGCGGCTGCGGCAGGCACCACGGCAGGGCTCGAGCTCCTCTCGGCGGCGACGAAGGTCGCCGACGCCGCGACCGGCGCCCTCAAGTGGCAGCTGCCCATCGGGCGATCCCAGCGCCGGCTGCCCGACCAGGACGAGCACGCGCAGAACCTGCTCGGCGCGGTCAATGTGCTCGTCGGCTACGTCCAGTCGAAGCTGCGCCGCGTGCTCCTCGTCATCGACGGCCTCGATCGAATCCTCGAGTTCGAGCGCGCCGAGGCGCTGTTCCTTCGGTCGGAGCTGATCGCCCAGATCGCGTGCCGGATGGTCGTCGCTGGGCCGTTCGCGTTGCACTCGCACCCGGCGAAGGGCGCCATCCCCCGCTTCAGCAAGAACTGCGTCGTGTTCAACGAGCCGGTCATGCAGAAGGGCACGGAGTCCGAGCCTGGGCCGGGCGTCGGGTTCTTCTGCGACGTCTTCCGCCGCCGCACCGCCGATCTCGGCGTCCCCGATCTCGTCCCGAACGACCTGCTCGAGCGGCTCGCGTACTTCTCGGGCGGCCGCGTGCGGGACTTCGTCAAGCTCGTCCGCGCGTTGGCCGAGCAGGGCTGGGTCGACGACGCCATGCACGCCACCCAGCCGCTCGTCGACCGCGTGCTCGATGAGATGCGCCGGCTGCTGGAGACAGGCCTCGACGCGGGGCACGTCGAGGTGCTCGAGAGAGCGGCCGCCGATCCACGCCGCCTCATCCCGGCGGATCCCAGGGCGCGGGAGCTGCTCGACTATGGCAAGCTGCTCCCGTACCCGAACGAGTCGGAATGGTACTTCCCGCACCCGCTCCTGACGATGCACCTCGTGCGAACGACGCGCCCTGGCTCGCACGGCTGAGCGGCATCCTCCGCCTCGCCCGGAAGGGCGTGCTCGTGCTCCTCGACGGAGCACGTCCGGAGCGGCTCGGTGAGCTCGTGCGGACCCTGCTGCCGTCGCACCCGCACCTGGAGGTCCACACGGACGCGGTGCGGCTCGCGCGCGCGGACCAAGGTGCGCTGGTCATCCTGATCCCGTCGCCGGACCAGGCGACCTGGCTCAACCTGGAGCGCCCGCTCCTGGCCCACCGTGCGCTGCGCGTGATCCTCTTCAGCGACCCCGGGACAACGACCGCGCTGGCCCGTCGAGCGCCGGATTTCTTCCACTGGATCTCTCACCGCCTCGAGTGTCCTCTCGGGCCGCCGCGGCCCGCGGTGCGTGGGATCCAGCGCGCGCTCCTCTCGCGCGCCGCGGGGGTGGCCTGGAGCGGAGGCGACTTCGAGGCCGCGCTCTCGGCCGCGCTCCCGGGCCGCCATCTCAGGCGGGCTTCCGCGGCGCTCTCCTACGAGCAGATGGTCGAGGCGGCGAGGCCGAGTGGCAACGCATGGCTCGCGTGGACCGATGTGGATGGCCCGTTCCGTCTCCAGCGGGTCCGCTGGGCCATGGCAGAGGCGGGGCGGCGCGGGCGGAGCGCGCTGCTCGATCCGGCGGCCACCCCCCCGGCCTTCGTGCCCGTGCACGGCACGCTGCTCAGCGTGCCGGAGGCGCGGGCCCGCCTGGAGGACGCGGGCGTGCGGTACGCCGGAAGGCTCGCTGCGCTCCTGGAGCTGGAGCCCGAGGCGGTGGAGATCGCCGCGGGGTTGCGGCGCGTGGGCGTGAACGAGACCGAGATCGAGGCGGCGGCAGCCGAGGCGGCCGATCCTGGCGTGGTCATGGCGGAGATGGCCGAGGGGCGCGGTGTCGTGATCGGGGCCGCGCTGCGTGCGCGGGCGTCCGGGGTGGGATCGCCGTCGCGCGACGCCGTGGAGACGGCGCTGCGGGAGGGGACGGGGGCGGAGCGCTGGGTGGAGGCGGCCCGAGGGGCCATCGACGCAGGGGATGCCAGGGTCGCCGTGCTGTGGGCGCAGCGGGGCCTCGCGCTCGCGGGGGAGGATCCCAGGGCGCTGCAGGTCGCCGGGCGCGCGCTGCGGCTATACGGCCGCTATGCCGAAGCCGCGGCACTTTCACAAAAAGCGGTGCTCCTCGGGGAGGAGAGGCGGCAGACCCGGGAGGCGTACTATCCCGATGCGCTCGTCGACTGGGCGTTCTCGCTGCTCCGGCAGGCCAGGCCCGCTGAAGCAGAGCGGCTCCTCCGGAAGGCGGTCGCGGCGGAGAGGCGACGCGTCGGTCGAGACCACACTGACTATGCGGTGGCGCTCCATGACCTGGCCATCGTGCTCCGGGACCGCGCCAAGCTCGAGGAGGCCGAGCGCGCGCTCACGCGCTCGCTGGCGATCGCACGGCGGAAGCTCTCCGAGGGACATGCCAACATTGCAACCGCGATGAGCGATCTCGGAAGCGTGCTGCTGGAGAAAGGGGAGTACGGCGCGGCCGAGGCCCTCTTGCGAGAGGCCTCAGAGCGCCTGGAAGTGTCCCCAGGGCCGGAACATCCCTCCACCGCAACCGCGCTCCATGGTCTCGGGCGCGCGCTGCTCGTGCAGAGAGAGTCTGTCGAAGCAGAAAGACTGTTTCGACAGGCTGCTAAGCGACAGGCCAAGATCTGGGGCGAAGAGCACCCAGCCTACGCCACCTCGCTGCACGATCTCGCGCGAAGCCTGGAGGTCCAGGGAAGGTACGACGAGGCGGAGCTGTACCTGCGCGAGGCGCTCTCGGTGTACGAGAGGTCGACCGGCCCCGAGACCCCCGCCTACGCGGCCTCCTTGCACGAGCTCGCCGGGATGATGCTCGATCGCGGTGAGTATGCAAAAGCCGAGAAGGCCTTGAGGCGCGTCATTGCGATCGAGCAGAAGGCTTTGGGGATGGATCATCCATCGCTCTGCCCGAGCCTCTGCGACCTGGCGCTGGCCCTGTGGCTGCTCCAGACGAACGCCAGGGAGGCAGAAGCTCTGGCGCGGCGCGCTCTCGAGATCGCGATGGAGAAGCGCGGCCCCCGGCATCCGGACACGGCGCATAGCCTCTACATGGTCGCGTTCTTCCAGGCTGCGCGCGGAGACGCGAAGGCCCTGGAGACAGCTCGCCGTGCCCACGATGCCCTCGTCCACGCCGCCGGCCCCGATGCGCCCGCCGCGAAGGCCGCGGCGCAGCTGCTCGACCGGCTCGCGCGGTCCTCTTGACGGCCCGAAGCGCATGGCCTTGACGGCCCGAAGCGCATGGCCCCGCCCGCACGTGCGCTCAGCCGCCGCCGCCGTCGCCGGCGTCCTCCGCCTCGCCGGCTGGCGCCTCGTCCCCCGGCAACCGCTCCACCTCGGCCCAGAGCGCATCCAGATCGAGCTCGAGCCCCTCGAGGCCCGGCACGACGAGCTTCCCCTCGGCCGCCGCGCGCGCGCGGGCATAGCGCCCATCAGGACCGAGCTCGTAAAGCTCGACGAGCTGTACTTCCGGATCGACCAGGCAGTAGATCCGCACGCCGAAGCGAGCGTAATCATCGAGCTTGTCCACGCGGTCGCGCCGGACGTCACGCGGGCTCCGCGAGAGGACCTCGACCACGAGGACAGGCGGCGTGCGGGAGAGCGAATCGCGCCGGCGCAGCGGCGCGCCCGGGGCATAGAGGGTCACGTCCGGCTTGCGCCCTCTCCCGGGCGCGATCCCGAGCTTGTGCTCCGAGCCGAAGGCGAAACCGCCTCGCGCGAGCGCCCAGGCACGCAGCATGGCGTGAAACCAGCCCACGACGAGCTCGTGCAGATGCGTCGGCACCTCTTCCTCCACGAGCCGGCCATCCACGAGCTCGCCCGGCTCATCCTCGTCCAGGTCGGCCCATTGATCGAGGGTCATGGGCGTCGGGAAGAGCGCCTCGGCTGCTCCTGCGGCCACCATCCGGTGGACGTTACCACGCGGGCTCCGAGGGCGCGCTCCCCGGCGCCGAGCGCCCGGCGGTATTGCGCCGAACGTCTTCATCGCGCTCGGCATGGCGGGCATCACCGGCAGCATGGGCCAGATGAACAGGTCGATCACCGTCGGCGCCGTGGCCAGCGCCAGCGGCGCGGGCGGCAGCGGAGGGGCATCGGCCGGAGGGCCCGGCGGCAGCGGGCCCCAGGGGCCCGGCAACCGCGGCGGCGGGGGCGGCGGCGACAGCCAGGGCGCCGGCCCGCCCAGCCCGGCGGCTTCCGCCAGCGGTTCGAGCGGGGGGCGCGTCGTGGAGCGCGTCGACCCGGACGGCGGCAAGACCGAGTATCGCTAGAGAGCCATGAGGGGAGGAGCGGGCAAGGGGGCGTCGCGCGCCGGGATGAGCAGCTCCGTGTCCTCGATCCACAGCGAAAGGTAGGGCGCCGCGCGCCCTCTCCTCAGGAGCAGCACCAGGAACGGCCCGTCGCAGATGAAATTGCGCGGAAGGAAGCCGAGCCGTATCCCGCCGCGGGGCGCGGTCAGCGCGAACTCGGACTTGAGCAGGGCACCCTTGTCGTCGAGCCGGAACCGGATGGACTGGTCGGCCTGCGAGATGATGCGCTGTCGCGAGGCGAGCCGCCTGCCCGCGAGCTCGCTGAAATGACACAGGACATCGAAGTCAACGATGGGTATCTTCAGCGTGTCCTTCCTGCGGAGATGCGCGCCGCCCATCATCCGGCTCCACGCCGAGGGCGTGGCGCGGGCGAGGACCTCCCGGGTGGTGGCGAGCAACGTCGCTCCCGGGGGGACGCGGGCGACGATCAGGCGGTCGTCCCGGGCCCGGGTGAGCAGCTCCACGACGAAGTCCTCGTCGGACCGGTGGTCGTGGACGACGACTTGCCTGGCCTGCTGCTTCCAGTCCGCCTCGTCCGCCGTCTCCCAGAGGCCGAAATGGCGCACGCTCCGCGAACCGTTGAACTCGAGTCCGCCCCCCTCTTCCCTGAGGAGCGGCGTCGCGAACGCGAGGCTCTTGAACAGGTAGGCGTAGACGAACAGGGCATCTCCCGGCAGGCGCTCCGGGAGCATGCCGGGGGACGCCGCCCCCTGGAACTTGCGCGCGAGCTCGCGGCGGATCTCCGAGAGCACCGCGTCGCCCTCGCCCGCGCGGGCCACGTAGCTGTCGTCGTCAAGGTCGTCGCGGGTGAAGCGCGACGCCTCCCGGCTGAGCCGCTCGGCGATCTCGCACGGCCCGCCGAGATCCGGCGGCCCACCGCACAGCCGGAGGAGCTCGTTCCACGCGAGCTGGATCGTCCCGCAATAGAGGATGTTCTTCCCCGCCGCGTGCGGCTCGTCGGGGGCGGGGGCGACGACGGTGCGGAGGAGCGCGTCGGCGTCCGCCGTCAGGTAAGGCTCACCGCTCTGCTCGGCATGGCTCGGCAT
This sequence comes from Sorangium sp. So ce1036, assembly GCF_051369805.1. Taxonomy (NCBI): domain Bacteria; kingdom Pseudomonadati; phylum Myxococcota; order Polyangiales; family Polyangiaceae; genus Sorangium; species Sorangium sp. So ce1036. The sequence goes on along the minus strand of NZ_JBBMOX010000001.1, from coordinate 5,542,491 downwards.
ACCGCAGTCTTAACACCGGCCGCCCGCGGGCTCCCAGCGACCGACGTCAGCCTCGCTGCGGATGCCGCCGCGTCCGGCGGCCTCACCGCACGCACGGTGGTCGACGCGCGTCGATCAGCGAAGCCGCTGGCCGCCGTGCGCTGCAGCGCCGTGGCCCGCCGCCGCGCCGCCGATGGGCGTCGCGGCGGCCACCATCTGCCGGCACGCCTGGGCGCACCTGCGGCACTCGCGCGCGCAGGCTTGCATCTGCTGGTTGCCCACGAAGCGCTCGCAATCCGCCGCGCACACGTCGCAGATATCGGCGCAGGTACGGCAAAGGTCGAGCGACGTGGTCGAGTTCCGCAGCATCGAGTTCAGGCTCACATTGCAGATCTCGGCGCAGTCCGTGATGAGGCTCACGTGCTCGTGCTCGGTGTGCTCTCCTCCCATCCTCACGGCCAGGCTCGCCGTCTCGACGCAGATCTCATGACAGCTCTGGCAGCTCCGGATGCACTCCTCGATCGCCTGCGTCTTGTTCTGGAGATGCATAATTCCCCTCCTGATTCGCAGCGCGCGGCGCCCCTCGATGAAATGCGATGAAGGAAGCTCTGGCCTTCCGGTCGCCAGCGGCTCGTCAGGATCACCGAAGCAGGCCGCGCACACCCAAAGAGAAAAACGACGAGCAACCCGGAAGGTGTAGCGTCGTGAGCTGCTCAGTCAACGAAAGAGCACCGCGGGAGTCTTGCGAGCACGACGTCTCCACAGGACCTCTTCTGTTCATCCCGTCGGGTGGCTGCCCCGCACGCACCGCGCGGCGCCCAGGAGACGTCTCCTGGGCTCGCCAGGATCGGCGCGCCGTGTCGCATCGCCCGGTAGGCCGCCGCCGTCCCCTCGCTTCGGCGCGCGACGGCCGCGGGCGCCGGTCCGCCGCCTCAGGCGGGGCTCGGCGGGAGCGGGAGGACCCGCTTCACCAGGTAGCGCAGGATGTCCTGCGGGGTGATGATCCCGACGAGCCGCCCTTCGCGCACGACCGGCAGATGGTGAATCCGGTTCTCGCGGAGCAGGCTCATCACGTCGTCGGTGGGCATGAACTCGTCCGCGACGATGGGCGGCGCGCTCATCACGTCCGCGGCCGTCATGCCCTCGTACTCCTGCCGGAGGAGCGCGCCGAGGAGATCCGTCTCGCTGACGAAGCCGACGACCCGGTGCCCCGCGTCGATGACCGGCGCGCCGCTCAGGTTCTCGCCGGCGAACAGCTGCAACATGTCGGTGACGGGCGTGTCGTCTTGCAAAGCGATCACGCGCTCGGTCATCAGGTTGCGCGCATGGCCTTTCATGGTCCGCGGCATGTAATGATCAGGCCGCGGCGGCGTCAAGGGCGCGCGCCACCGCGGCGTCGAGGGCGCGCGCCGCGGCGGCAGACGGCCGTGCCGCCGAGGCGGACGGCCGCGCCACGGAGGCCGCGGAGACAGACGGCAGCGACCGCAGAGGACAGACGCCTCGAAGCGGCCAGGCTCCGCCCCGACGGCAGGCGCTCCCAGGCGCCGCCCTGCCGCGCCGAGCGCCGGGGGCGCGGGCGAGCGAGGCCGCGCCCCCGGCGATCCGCTCCAGCGAGCACATACGGTCTGTCGCTATCCATACCTCCGTCCCCGGTGCGAACACCCCCTGTCGAGATTGCCGCGGACAGAGCGCATGTTTTCGCGTCGACAGCGCCGACAGAGCGTTCGTGCATCGACACAAAAAAAGAGCTCATTGCGTGCGCGTCGGTCTTTGCTGCGCGCGTCATCGGTGACATCTTTCCATTTGCGACAGCGATGGCGAGCGGCACAGGCCACTTCAACCCTGTGCGCTCTTCGCGGCTCGTCCAGATTGAACCACGATGTACGCACCGGCGATCGACGCGCGCGCTTCAGGTCGTGTCTCGGCGCCGGTCGTGTCGGGAGCTCATGGGCCCTCCGGCCCATCGGCATCCCAGGGGGCGTTACCATGGAGCATTCGCCGAGGCTCGCCGTATTCGTCCTGGCCGTCGCCGCGCTCTTCGCGGGCGGGTGCGTGGCCCCCTTCGATCCGGGCGAGGAGGACGCGGGCGACGCCGCGTCACAGGCCGTCCGCTCGGACAACGCGCTGACGTCGAACGCGCTGACGTCGAACGCGCTGACGTCGAACGCGCTGACGTCGAACGCGCTGACGTCGAACGCGCTCACGGCCGGGGCGCTGGCGAGGAACCCGCTCACGGCCTCGGCGCTCCGCGATCCGGCGGCGCGCTCCGTGCTGAAGTACATCGCGGGGTGCGCGCTGCCGGCGGGCGAGCGCATCCTCCTGGAGATCGACGGCGTGGAGGTCGCCTTCGTGGGGGAGCTCGGCCTCGCGCCGCGCTGGGGAGAGAAAGGGGGGTCCTGCGATGCCGGGTGCCGCTCCTGGGTCAGCGGCTGCGTCCTGGCTCGGCTCAATTACCTGGGAGAGAAGGTGAGCATCTCCCTCCGCGGCGACCACGAGGAGCTCCGGGCCAACAAGGCCGAACGCCGCGCGTACCCCAGGCAGGAGGCGACGTATTACGGCGACATCTTCGCCGAGGAGCCCCTCTATTACGCGTGCCTCCCGCCCGGCGCCTCCTCAATCCCCCGCGTCTGCGGGCCCTCCCTCGACGGGTGCGTGCTCGATGTCGTCGGGCCGTGCGGCGCGGTGTGCGAGAAGCAGAGAGACGATGGCAGCTTCCCCGGCTGCCGCGCCATGGTCCGCGGTCGATCGGGCGAGCTCCGTCCTGACGAGCCCCCGTACCCTGGCTCGCTCTCGGTCTTCCTCGAAGAACGGTGACGTGGGCAACGCCGAGCTCATAGCGGAGCGCTTCGTCGTCGAGGGCGAGGCCGCCTCCGGGGGCATGGGGACGGTCTACAGGGCGCGCGATCGCCTCGGCGGCGGCCTGGTCGCCCTCAAGGTCGTCCGCCTCCGGAGCGCGGTCCAGGTGGAGCGGTTCGAGCGGGAGGCCGCGCTGCTCGCCGCGCTCGTCCATCCGGGTATCGTGCGTTACATCGCGCACGGACTCACGCTGGACGGAGATCGCTACCTCGCCATGGAGTGGCTCGACGGCGAGGACCTGGCCGCGCGCCTCGCGCGGCGCATCCTCCCGGCGAGCGAGGGGGTCTCGCTCGTGCGCCGGGCGGCCGACGCCCTCGCGTTCGCGCACGCGCGCGGCATCGTCCACCGCGACATCAAGCCGAGCAACCTCTTCCTCCCGGGCGGGGACGCCGAGCGCGTCAAGCTCGTCGACTTCGGCCTCGCGCGGCCCAGCGCGGACGCGGGGCGCGTGACCATCTCCGGCGGCCTCCTCGGCACGCCCGGGTACATGGCCCCCGAGCAAGTCGAGGGCAGGGCCTCGCCCGATCCGCGCAGCGACGTGTTCTCCCTCGGGTGCGTCCTGTTCGAGTGCCTCACGGGGAGCCCCGTGTTCGCCGGCCCGAGCCCGATGGCGGCGCTCGGCGAGCTGCTCCTGAAGGAGCCGCCCCGCCTCCGCGACCTCCGCCCCGACGCGCCCGCGCCGCTCGACGATCTCGTCGCGCGCATGCTGTCCAGGCGGCCCGGCGACCGCCCGCGCGACGGGGCCGAGGTCGCCGCCGAGCTCGACCGCATCGCCGCGTCCGTGGACGCGTGGACCGCTCCCGCGGACGCGCCGACGCGCGCGGGGGGCGTGCCGGTCAGCGCCTCCGCCGTGCGCGAGCGCGTCGCCCTCACCCTGGGCGAGCGGCGCCTCGTCAGCCTGATCTTCCTCGGCGAGGCCGCGCCGCCGCCGCCGACCTCGTCGGCGGCCGAGCTCCGCGCGATCGTCGAGCTCCACGGCGGCAAGCTCACGCGGCTCGGCCCGGGCGTGGCGCTCGTCGTGATGGCGGGGCCCGGCAGCGCCGTGGACCGCGCCGAGCGCGCCGCCCAGTGCGCCCTGGCCCTCCGGGCCGAGCTGCCGGGCGTGCCGCTCTGCGTCGTCACGGGGCGCGGCGTCTTCTCCGCGGGCGCCGTCGGCGGAGACCTCGTCGGCCGCGGCGTCGCCGCGCTCCGCGGCGCGCCCGCCGGCGCCGTGCGCCTCGACAGCACGACCGCCGGCATGCTCGGCCCGCGCTTCGAGATCACCCGCGGCGCGCCCGCCGCGCCGGGCGAGGCGCTCGTGCTGGCCGGCGAGCGCGCCGGCGACGAGATCGTCCCCGCGCTGCTCGGCCGGTCCACCCCGTGCGTCGGCCGCGTCCGCGAGCTCTCGATGCTCCACGGCGTGCTCTCCGGCTGCATCTCCGAGTCGCTCGCGAGCGCCGTGCTCGTCCTCGGCCCCCCCGGCGTCGGCAAGTCCCGGCTCCGCCTGGAGCTCTTCGCCGCGCTGCGGCAGCGCGACGAGCCGGTCGAGATCCTCTGGGGCCGCGCCGACTCGGGCGCGCCCGGCACGCCGTTCGGCATGATCGCGGACATCCTCCGCCGGGCGGCCGGCCTCCACGAGCGCGACCCTCCGCGCGTCCGCCAGCGCAAGCTCGCGCAGCGGCTCGGGCGCCACCTCGGCGGCGTGGAGCTCGACCGGGCGGCCGCGTTCCTCGGCGAGATCGCCGGCGCGCCGTCCCCCGACCACGCCCGCGTGCTGCGGGCGGCGCGCCAGACCCCGACCGGCATCAGCGACGGCGTGCGGGCCGCGTGGGAGGACTGGCTCGCGGCCGAGTGCGCCGCTCACCCGGTGCTCCTCGCGCTGGAGGACCTGCACTGGGGCGACGCCGCCACCGTGCGCCTGCTCGACGCGACCCTGCGGAACCTCCGCGAGGCGCCGCTCATGCTGCTCGCGCTCGCCCGCCCCGACGTCCACCGGCAGTTCCCGAACCTGTGGGCCGAGCGCGAGGTGCAGACGATCAAGCTCGGCCCGCTGCAGCGGCGCGCCAGCGCGGAGCTCGTCCGCGCGGCGCTCGGCGACGCGGTGGACGAGGGCGTCGCGGCGCAGGTGATCGACCGCGCCGGCGGCAACCCGTTCTACCTGGAGGAGCTCATCCGGGCGGTCGCCAGCGGCAAGGGGGAGATCCTGCCCGACTCGGTGCTCGGCACGGTCGAGGCGCGGCTCGACGCCGAGGGCAACGAGGGCAAGCGCGTGCTCCGGGCGGCCAGCATCTTCGGCGACCGGTTCTCGAAGGACGGCGTCACCGCGCTGCTCGGCGGCGACGAGCGCCTCGCCGACGTCGAGGCCTGGCTGAGCGCGCTCGCGGACCGCGAGCTCGTCGCGCCCGCCGGCCCGCCCGCGGGGCTCCACGACGTCGCCGACTACGTCTTCCGGCACGCGCTCGTCCGCGAGGCCGCCTACGCCATGCTGACCGAGCACGACCGCGCCCTCGGCCACCGGCTCGCGGGCGCGTGGCTCGAGCAGCGCGCCTCGGCCGACGCGCGGGTCGTGGCCGAGCACTTCCGCCGGGGCGGCGAGCCCGGGCGCGCGGTGCGCTGGTACCGGCGCGCGGCCGAGCAGTCGCTCGAGGCGAGCGATCTCCGCGGCGCGATCGAGCGCGCCGCGTGCGGGATCGCGTGCGGCGCGGAGGGCGAGGAGCTCGGCGCGCTCCGGCTGGTCGAGGCCGAGGCGCGCGTCTGGGAGGGCGATCTCGCCGCCGCCGAGGAGCGCGGGGCGGCGGCGGCCGCGCTGCTCCGGCCCGGCAGCCCCGGCTGGTTCCGCGCGGTCACCCAGATCGCCGCGGCCGCGGGGAAGCTCGGCGCGGTCGACCGCGTGGCGCGCTGGGCCGCCGTCGCCGAGGGCGCGCCCGCGCCGCAGCTCGCCGAGGCGGGCGCCGGGCCGCTGTCCACCACGTCCGCGCTGCGCCGCGCCCGGATCGCCTGCTTCTGCGAGTGCGGCGCGCAGCTCGTCTTCGGCGGCCGCCACGCCGAGGCCGACGCGCTGCTCGCGCGCATCGACGAGGACCTCCGCGCGCCGCCGGCGCCGGACGCCGAGCTCGTCGCGATGGCGCAGCAGCTCCGCGCGATCCGCGCCGCCGCGGGCGGCGACCTCGAGGCGTGCCTCCTCGGGCTGGAGGCCGCGCTCGCGGCCTTCGAGCAGGCCGGGGACCGGCGGAGCGCGTGCGTGATCGGCGCGAACCTCGGCTTCGTCTACGCCGAGCTCGGCGAGCTCGCCGCGGCCGAGTCCGTCCTGCGCGCCGCGCTGTCGACCGCCGATCGGATGGGCCTGCGCGAGCTCGCGACGGTGGCGCTCCAGAACCTCGGCCACGCGCTCGGGCGCCTGGGCAAGCTGGACGAGGCGCAGAGCGTCGAGCGGCGCGCGGTCGAGGCGTTCCAGCGGCGGGGCGACCTCCGCATGGAGGGCGCGGCGCGGACCTACCTCGCGAGGATCGCGCTGCTCTCGGGCGACGCGTCCACGGCCGAGCGGGAGGCGCGCGCCGCGGAGGCGGCGCTGCACGTGGCGCCGTGGCTGCGCGCGCCCGCCGTGGCGGTGCGCGCGCTCGCGCTGCTCGCGCGGGGCGAGGTCGCGGAGGCGCTCGAGGCGTCGGGCGCGGCGTACCGCGAGCTCACGGCCCTGGGCTCCCTGGAAGAAGGGGAGTCGCTCGTGCGGCTCGCGCGCGCCGAGGCGCTCGCGGCGGCGGGCGCGCGCGCCGAGGCGGCGGCGGTGCTCGACGCGGCGAGGGAGAGCCTGCTCGCGCGGGCCCGGAGGATCACCGATCCGCGGCGGCGGGAGCGGTTCCTGACGGCGGTGCCGGAGAACGCGCGCGTCCTCGGCGGGGCGACGGCGCCGGAGGAGGGGGATGAGGGCGCGCGGGCGGGCGAGCGGGGCCTATCCGAACGGTGAGCGGCGAACGTGGGCGCGGACGCGCGGCGCCCCGGGCGCCCCGGGCGGGCGGGCCGTAACGCGCGGCCGCGTCGATGCGCTGTCGCGGCTCGGGCCGCGTGGTCCTCGGGGATTCGGAGGAAAGGCCACGTACTTACCGATTGTCCAGAATGGGCGAGGTGCCTGTCATCTTGCGAAGCTGTGAGTTCTGCTTGATTCGAATTAAAAAAATACTCTATCAGAGGTGACAGGTGATCAGGCGAGCTCAATCCACCAACTCACGCGCTGTACAACCCAACACCGTCACGCCCGCTCGAAATCGGGAGAGAGTCGAGAGAAAACGAGGGGCTGGAGGACGAATGCGAATTGACGCATTGCGCTGTGCGGCGGGCGCCGTGGCGCTGCTGATGCTGCAAGGATGCATTGCGTCGATGGAGGAGCCGATTGACGCAGAGCGCGCCGAGATCGGCGAGGGCGCGCTCGCATTGGAGAGCTACGCGCAGACGCAGTATCCCATCGTGCTGTGTCACGGCATGGCCGGCTTCAAGACAATGTTCGGTGTGGTCGACTACTTCGGTGGGATCGCCTCGACGCTGCGCTCCGGCGGAGCGGAGGTGTACGTCACCGAGGTGCCGCAGTTCTCCGCGACCGAGGATCGCGGGGAGGCGCTGCTCGCGCAGGTCGAGGATATCGTCGCCCGGACGGGGAGCGAGAGGGTCAACCTCGTCGGGCACAGCCACGGGGGGCTCGACGCGCGGTACGTCGCCGCGGTGCGGCCGGATCTCGTCGCCTCGGTGACCACGATCGGCTCGCCGCACCAGGGGGCCGAGCTCGCCAGCTTTCTCCGGCGGAACCTGCGGGACGGCGGCTTCGCCCAGGGGGCGCTGTCGTTCTTCGCGAACGGCCTCGGCACCGTCCTCGGCCTGCTCAGCGGGCGCACCTCGCCCCAGGACTCGGTCGCGGCGGTGAAATCGCTCTCCGCCGAGGGGATGCGAGAATTCAATGCGTGGCACCCGGCCGGGCTACCCGCCAGCCGGTGCGGGCAGGGCGCCCCCGAGGAGGACGGCGTCCGCTTCTACTCGTGGTCGGGGACAGGGCTGCTCACCAGCGTCATCGATCCGACCGACCTGACGCTCGGGCTCATCTCCAAGCTGTATTCGGAGTCGAATGACGGGTTGGTCGGCAGGTGCAGCTCCCACTTCGGCGAGGTGATCCGCGACAACTACAGGATGAACCACCTCGATGAGGTCAATCAGCTCTTCGGGTTTATCAACCTGTCTGGCCCGAACCCGAAATCCGTGTTTCGCGCGCACGCGAGCCGGCTCAAGCGCGCCGGGCTCTGATCCATGGGGCGTCGCGGCAAGGCTGTCCTCCTCGTCCCGATCGCGCTCGCCGCGCTGGCAGGCGCGGAGCGGCTCGCCTCGAGCGAGCGGCCGGCGCATGAAGGCCACGCCGCCCGGTCGAGCGGGGCGGCGGCGCGCTCCGCGCGGAAGGGGGCGGTGCCGGCGGTGTCCGTCGCGCCGGTCTCCCCGCGCCTCGAGCCGGCGGTGTCCGTCGCGCCGCCCCCTCCGCCGGCGCCGCGCGACGTGCCCCGCTCGCTCCGCGACACCGCCGTCGACGGCGCGGTGCTCGTCGACGAGCGCGGCGATCTGACCGTCGGCCCCGAGCTGCTCGCGCTCTTCGACTACTTCCTCAGCGCGACGGGCGAGGAGCCGGACGCGGCGATCCGGGCCCGCATCGTCGCGGCGATCCGGGCGCGGGCGGCGGGGCGCGCCGCGGACCAGGCGATCGCGTTGCTCGACCGGTACCTCGCCTACCGCGAGGCCGGCGCGGCGATGCGCGTCGAGGACGAGGCCGATCCGGCGGCGCGGCTCGCCGCGCTGCGCGAGCTCCGGCGCGAGCATTTCGGCGAGCCGGACGCGACGCTGCTGTTCGGCGACGACGAGCGGGAGGGGGAGGCGGCCATCGAGCAGGCCCACATCCTCGCCGACGCGACCCTGTCGGCCGAGGAGCGCGACGCGCGGATCGCGGAGGTCGAGGCGGCGCTCCCCGAGGGGATCCGCGCGGCGCGGGAGGCGGCGATGCGGCCGCTCACGCAGCAGGCCGAGGAGCTCTCGCTGCGGGCGGCGGGCGCCTCGGACGAGGAGATCCACGCGCACCGGGTCGCCACGGTCGGCCCCGAGGCCGCGGACCGCCTCGCGGAGCTCGACCGGGAGCGGGCGGCGTGGCAGCAGCGCCTCGACGCGTTCGCCGGCGCGCGCGCGCTGCTCGCGGCGACGGTGGCCGATCCGGACGAGCGGCGCGCCGCCGCCGAGGCGCTGCTCGAGCGCGACTTCACGCCCGAGGAGAGGCTGCGCGTGCGGGCGATCCTGGGTCCTGCGCCGTGACGCGCCCGCCGCGGCGCGGGGGCTCGCTCACATCGATCCCTGGATCGCGATCCCGACCCCATCGGGGCCGACGAGGGGGACCGCGCCCACCTGGATCACCTGGCCGCGCCTCACGGGCACGCGCACCTGCGCCGGCATGGCGATGCCCCCGAGCAGCATCCCGAGCCCGACGGCCTGCCCGGCGCCGAGGATGGAGAGCTTGACCGCGCTCGCCGCCGAGGGCCGCGAGGTGCTGAGGTGGATCCACGGACCCGCGACGGGGATGAGCAGCGTCGCGGGGTTGGCCGCGCGCCTCTCGCGGCGGGGGAGCAGGAAGCAGGCGATCTTGGTGCAGTGCGCCTGCCGGACGATCTGCGGCCTGTCGAGGGCGAGCAAGGCGGCCGAGGCGGCGGACGCCGCCCAGAACCCGCCCAGGGTCGCCGTGCCGGCGATGGTCATTCGCCTCTTCGCCCGGTTGGCGACATAGGCGGTCGCGGCCTGCTGCGCCGCGGCCTGCTGCGTCACCGCGCGGGCCTGGGGCGCGCGCCGGGGCGAGATCGCCTGGGGCGCGCCGCCCGCGGAGGCGCTGGAGATCCCGAGGCAGAGCCCGAGCCCGAGGAGCCCCGAGAGCCCCTGGACGACGCCTCGCCCCTTCGCCGTGCTGCTACCGATTCTCCCCATCTGCGAAGTCCGCATGAGCCCCTCCTGGTGACATGACGCGCACCTGCGCTGGAGAGAGCAAGCTCCGGGCCTCGCAAGGAGATGTCCTGTGAACGGCCGCAGGGGCCGAGACGCCTGGACGGGATTCGACACAAGGATGCAGAGACGAGAGAGGTTGGGAGCTATGGACGTGAACGCGGTCGTGAACGTGGTCGTGGTCGTCGACGACCCCATCGTGGACGTTTCAGCCAGGTACCCCCCTCTCTCCTGTCTTTGGGCGCCTCGTATCTCGGCGTCTTTGCGTTGAGTCCCTTCTAGCGCTACTGCGGAAGGTCGCCCCGGATCAGCAGAAGAACCGCCATGGCGCCAAGGACGCCAAGAAGAGAGGGGAAGAGAAGAGAGGGGAAGGGTTGTCCCTCCATTTTCCCCTTCTACTTCCCTGATTTCTTGGCGCCCTTGGCGCCATGGCGGTTCGCCTCTCGGCCCGACTTACCGCAGGTGCGCTACCGCGCGTCGGGGACGCTGCGCCCGCGATCCTCTTCCGCGGCGCTCCTCCGCAGCGCAGCCGGGAGCGAGAGCGCCGCGGCGAGGGTGGCCAGCGCGCCCCCGGCGCCGGCGAAGAGCAGCGTCACCGGCGCCGAGGTCGCGTCGAGCAGCAGGCCGCCGCCGACGTAGGACAGCGCGGCCGCGACGCCGATGGCGCCGTAGAGGTTGCCGAAGACCCGGCCCAGCATGCCGGGCGGGACGAGCTGCTGAACCAGCGTGTTGCAGGCGACGTCCATCGCCGCGATGCCGAGCCCGCGCACGGCTTGCATCGCGAACGCCGCCGCGACGGCCCAGGCGAGCCCCGTGAGGAGGTTGCCGACGCTGCTCACCGCGAACCCGGCGATCAGCATCACCGCCATCGACGCGCGCGCGCCGTACCGCGAGAGCAGCGCGTAGCCGAGCAGCAGCCCCAGCCCGACCGCGCCAAGGAGGAGCCCGACCGCCGCGTCGCCGGCGCGGAGCGTGTCTCTCGCCAGGACGACCAGCGCCACGTCGTCGACCCCGTTGAAGGCGACGACGCCGCAGAAGCCCAGCGCGATGACCCGGACCGCGGGGGCCGACAGGATGTAGCCGAGCCCGATCCTGGCGTCGTGGAGCAGCGACGACCGCTCCTCCTCCCCGGCGCGGGCCGGCGGCAGCGACGGCAGCGCGGCGAGCATCGCCGCCGAGGCGAGGAAGGAGGCCGCGTCGACGAGGAGCGCGCCGCGGACGCCCACGAGCGGGAGCAGCGCGGCCGCGAGCAGCGGGCCGAGCGCCTCGGCGCCGTTCGCGCCGAGGCCGAGGGTGGCGTTCGCGGTCTCCAGGTCGCGGGCGCGCACGAGCGCCGGGACCGCGGCGCGGGACGCCGGCTGGAACACCTGCCCGGCGATCGCGCGCGCCGCCACGAGCCCGAGGAGCAGCGGCAGCGGCGGCAAGGCGAGCGCGATGAGCACGAGGAGCGCGCCCTGCGCGAGCTCGCAGAGGATCATCACCCGCCGGAGGTCCCACCGATCGCTGATCGCCCCGGTGATCGGGCCGAGCAGCGAGGGCGCGAAGTCGCCGACGAGCAACAGCAGCGAGACCGCGAGCGCCTGGCCGGCCGTGTCGGCGACATGGAGCATGAGCGCGACCAGGCTGAGCGAGTCGCCGGCGTACGAGATGACGCGCGCGCACCACAGCCGCCGGAACGCCGGGTTCTGGCGCAGGAGCCGCAGCGCGCCCGCGGCGCGCTCCTCGGAGGTCTCGGCGGGGGAGGTCTCGGCGGGACCGGAGCCGGGCATCCCCCTTGTTTAGCTCGGATCGGCGCGGGATCGGCGCCGCGCGGCTATCGCGTGAGCAAGAGCGCCACGAAGAGGAGCACGAGCGCTACGGCGATGAGCAGCGCCACCTTGCCCCAGGCGATCGGCGCCGTGCCCGTGACGCGGAGCGCGTCCTGGCCGTGCACCACGGCGCGGTAGCTCCGCCCGTCGTAGCGGTAGGCCAGCACGTACGAGGGCAGCGCCACCCGGCGGGTCGAGAGCCCGCGCAGGAGCACGGCCACGCGCACGTTGCGGAAGGTCGACCCCGGGATCACCCCCTGCCGCAGGGCGTCCGCCGCGGCGTCCGCGATCCGCTCGTTGACGATCTTCCGCGCCCCCGAGCGCTGCGCGTCGAACTGCTCCAGCGCCGCGTCGGGCGGGCCGAGCCCTTGCGCCGACCGCTGCGCCGCCGGGACGGCCCGGTCGACCCGGTAGTACGGCGCGAGCTCCAGGGCCTCGTCGAGCGAGAGGCCGCGCGACGCGGACACGAGCAGGTTGCGGAAGGGGAGCTGCGTCTGTCCGGCGTGCGGGGCCCAGGCGCTCCGCCGGGCGCCCGCGTTCGAGTCCGCCGTCCAGCTCACCACGGCGTCCGCGTTGACGAGCCAGCCCGCCCACCAGATCGGGTGGAGCCCCTCGACCGTGGCCGCGCGCGAGAGATCCGACGGCCGGAAGAAGCCGAGCGTCGCCATCCACCGCCGCAGCGCCTGGTCGGCCTGCTCGGGCGAAACCTCGAACGGGAGCAGCCAGTCGGCCTGGTCGACCGGGTCGACGGGCTGCTCCAGCCGCGTGACGGCGCCGCAGAAGCGGCACTTCGGCGCCTGCGCCTCGGCCGAGTACGAGACCGCGGCGCCGCACTCGGTGCACCGCAGCACCTGCGCCGGCTGCGGGGCCGGGGCGCGGCCCTGCGGCGCGGCGAGGCCGCACACGGCGCAGCGCAGATCCCCCGCCTCCAGCGGGCTGTGGCACCGCGCACAGCCGTGCGCCGAGGCCGCCGGGACGCCCATGCTCAGGCTCATCGCGCCCCTCCGGTCTGGGTGCGGCGCCTGGAGGAGGGGCGCCATGGGGGCTCACCTCCGGGGCTTGCGTTCCGGCGAGCCCTTCTCGTGGCCCGCCTGCATTTCAGCCCCTCCGGTGAGCCCCCATGGCGCCCCTCCTCCAGGCGCCCGTCGGGCCGGGCTCCCTCCGGCGGCGGCTCGGCCGGCGCGGCGGCCAGCGCCGGGGGCCGCGCGACGGGGCGCGCTGCGCCGCCGTCCCGCATCGCGGCCACGAGGAACGGCGTCGCGAGCAGCAGGATCACGAGCAGGACGGCGAGGGCGATCTTGATCCAGGAGAGGGGCGCCTTGCCGTGGATCACGCCCGTCTGGCCGTTGATGAGGACCCGGAACGGCGGCTTCTGCGGGTCGTGCCGGATGGCGAGCACCCAGAGGGGCACGTAGACGAGCTCGAGCGTCTCGCGGTCGAGGCGCGTCTCGTGGGACAGGCCGTGGTGGCTGTCCCCGGGCATGAAGCGCGGGAGCTCCCGGCCGATCTTCTCCAGCGCTTCGCGCCGCGCGAGGCCGACGCACTCCTCCTGGGTCATCGTCGGCTCCTCGGCGATCCAGCCGCTGAGCACGGCGGGCGTGTAGCGCCGCATCATGCGGAGGTCGAACGGCTCGACCGCCTCGAGCTCCGCGTTGTGGATGGCGCGGGAGGCCACGACGAGCACGTCCGTGATGTAGGCGGCGCGCTGGCCCTCGAGGGGCCGGTGCTCGGTCCTCGTGACGACGCGCGTGCGGGTGACGGCGTTTCCCTTGTCGTCGGTCGTCGTGTACGTCTCGGTTTCCTGGTAGTTCTCGCCGATCTGCGCGGCGAAGCGCGTCTCTGCCATCGCCGAGTACAGGTACGCGGGCGTGTACACGCCGCGGATCGCGTCGACCGTCCCCGTCTTGACGCTGGACTGCACGAAGAGGCTCCGCTTCCCGAGCCACGCCTTGACCGCGCCGAGCGCGCTCTCCCGGGTCATGGTGAAGCCGAGGACGAAGTGCGGCGGCGGCCGGTGTGCCGAGGGCGGCCGCTCCACCACCGACGGTGAGGCGCAGTACGGGCACACCGCCGTTCGCTGATCGGCCTCGATGTGGAGCGAGGCGCCGCAGGTCTCACACTCGAGTTGCACCGGCGTCCGAGACAACCGCATCGGGCGGCGCGGCGTCAACAGCGAACGGGCCGTGCAGCGTCGGCGACGAGCGGGCGGCGCGATGTCCGCAGCGAGCGAGCACAGCAACGAGCGGGCGGCGGGGCGGCGGATGTCAGCGGCGGACGCGGCGTCGCGCTACGGCGGAGAGGTCTGCCGGAGCAGCGACGAGAGCGGGCTCCGCGCCCACGGCTTGACCGCGGCGTCCGGCCACGACGGCCACCTGAGGCCGACCGGCACAGCGGCGGCCACCGCGGACGCCCGCGGCGCGCGCGCCCCGGCGCGCAGGCGTGGCGGGGGGCGCGGCTCGTCGAGGAAGCGCAGCAGATCGGGGGTGAGCTCGGCGACCGCCTCCCGGTGCGGGTAGTGTCCGGCCCTGGCGAAGCGCCGCACGGTCACGCCCTCCAGGTAGCGGTCCACGTCGGCGGCGTGGCGCGCCGGGATCACGGGGTCGCGGTCGCCCCAGTAGACGGCGAGCGGCGGGATCTCCGGCAGCCGGTGGGCGATGTCCATGAGGTGCTCGCGCTGGCCGCGCAGATCGATCGCGTGGCGGAGGGTGCGCGACAGGGCGCGCGCGGTGCCGGGCCGCGCGTTCACGCGGGCGAGGTGCCTGCGCTCCGCCGCATTGAAGTTGCCGCCGAGCACCAGCATCCCCGCGTGGGTGCCGACGCCCATGAGCAGCGGCGCGGCCAGCTCGAGCACGCCTGTCACGGCGGCGAGCCGGAGGGGCAGCGCCACCTCGCTCCCGAAGCCGCCCGCCGCGACCAGCGCGAGGCGGTGCACGCGGCCTGGCCGCTCTATCGCCACGCACATCGCAATGCTGCCGCCGAACGAGTGCCCGATCAGATCGAAATCGCGGAGCCCGAGGGCGCGGATCCAGTCCGCGACGACGCTCGCATACCAGGCCACCGTGTACGGAGCCTCGGGCCGGTCCGAGTGGCCATGGCCGGGCAGATCGAGCGCATAGACGCGGCGCCTCGCCGCGAGCGCCGGCGCGAGCCGGTTCCAGGTCCGACAGCTATCGGACAGGCCGTGCACCAGGACCACGGGGCGCCTGCTCTCGCCGCTCCTCGGAGGGGGGTGCCACTCCTCCCAGTGGACCTCCCCCGCGGGGAACGAGCGAACATGGCTACGACACGTGATCGACATGTTCTTCCAGAAAACGTCGCACGAAGGACAGCATCTGTCCAGATTGCATTCCGCTCCCTGCGCCCCCCACGGCGGCCGCCCCCACCGCGAATCTCCTGTCGCGTGGCATGTGGGTCGGATGATGCCAGCGTGCGCCATGTTGGGAGCGAACCGGGCAGCGTTGTGGTGGGATTAATTCAATCTCGGCGCTGTGTGGCCACGGCTTGAAGGTGTGTTGGCGCGCGTGTTCTGGCGTGATCGGGTCGGCGGCGCTCCGTGGCGGCGCCGTGCCCGGGGGAGGTGCTCGCGGCGAACCCGGGCGGGCGATCCGGAGCTCCAGGAGATCGCGGAGCTGCTCGCGCTCCACCCGTCGTACTGAGCGCGATCCGCGCGGCCCCGGGGGGGGCGGCTCATTCCAGCAGGAAATAGCGCGCGTTGCGCTTGATATCGAAGTGAAAGTGGTCCGCGTGCGCCTCGTTCGCGTTGGGCGTGAGGACGACGTTGAACAGCCCGCTGGCGAAGACCGCGCAGACGAGCTCCCGCAGCTCGAGCGCCGCTGGCGTGGGCGCCTTCGGCGCCGAGCCGGGGCCGCACGGCGGCGCGCCGATGGCGCCGTGCCAGTCGGCCTTCACGTCGAGCCGCGCGCCGTCGGCCTTGACGAAGGCGGCCACGTCGATGGCGAGCCCGAGGGCGTGCTGGCTGGGGCGCGCGGGCGCCGCGGCCGGCTTCGTGGCCTTGGCCGCCGCGCGCTTCGCCGCCTTGCCCGCGCCCTTCGGGGCCTTCTTGGCCGGCTGCTGCGCCGCCTTCGCCTTCGAGGCCGCGCCGGCCGGCGCGGGCCGGTGCATGCTGACGTGCACGACCTCGGTCACGCCGCGGGTCGCGAGGAAGGCGGCCAGGTCGTCGAGCACGAGGACGAGCCGGCAGTCCGCGATGTCGAAGGGGGAGGCCGACCGCTGCTTCCTGGCCTTCCTCGCCACGCCGTCGCCGCGGAACGTGACCCCGTGGAGCGCGCCCGTGAGCCGCACCGGCCGGTCGACCAGCGGGGCGCCGCGCGCCGGGGCGTGGGGGATCCCGCGGCGCTTCAGCTCCCGGTCGCACGCGCTGGTCGTGAGCGCCCCGTAGGTCGCCGCGCGCGACGCCGGGGACCACGTGGGCTTCTCGAAGATCGCGGCGCCGCCGTCCAGGAGGCCAGCGTCCGCCAGGAGGCCAGCGCCGCCGTCCAGGAGGCCAGCGCCCGCCGGGCCAGCCTCGCCGCCGGCCCAGCCAGTGCCCGCCGGGTCAGTGTCAGTGCCCGCCGGGCCAGTCCCGCCGTCCACAGGGCCGCCGACAGCCGCTGCCAGACCGAGCCCGCCGCCGGCGAGCGCTGCCGCCGCGCTGGCGAGCGCGGGCGCCGCGAGCTCGGCCCGCTCCGCCCGGGCGCGGCGCAGCGAGGCGATGCCGAGCGGCGCCAGGAGCACCCCGCCGAGGAGGGCCGCCCCGAGGGCCAGCTCACGGCGGGAAGAGAACGCGCTCATGTCGGCGCGAACCTGGGTACGGGCCGGGCGGCCAGGCGCCTCGCGGCATCGGAATCGATCCCGGGGAGGCTGCCGGGAGCCCTCGCGGCATCGGACACGGTCGTCGGTGGCGGGCTCTCTGGCTCGAAGCCGCCCAGCGCGACCGGCAGAAAGAAGGGGAAGGCATCCTCCAGCGCGTCCCACGGACTGCACTTCGAGACGATTCGCACCCTGAATCGGGCTGTCATGGCTCCCCCCTCCCTCCACCGTCCGCGCAACGTCGCCTTGCAGGGGGCCGGGCGTGTCGCGCCGCAAGGTGACTGCCGTTCCTGCCGCGCGCGGGCCCGTATGCCATGGCGCAAGATTACGATGTACGGCGGCACGCTGTCAGAAAATCAGCCCCTCTGAAGAACGCACCGGCGGCGGCATCGCGCGTGCTGAAACCTGGCCGCCGCGCTGCCGACCACGCCCCTTCCATCGACACGCGGCGCGCCACGGCGGCCCCGCGCGTCACCGCGGCTCGTCTTGACACCTCGGTCCGTTCAGCGACCATGCCGCCATGGCGCGCACAGCTCCGGTTCCGAACATCCCGGCCATCCCCGGGATGAACCCCGGCGTCTTCATCATGGGCGGCGGCGGCGGGGGCGGCGGCAAGGGCGGCCGCGGCGGGAAGGGCAACGGCGGCGACCAGGGCGGCGACGGCAAGAACGGCGGCAAGGACGCGCAGGGCGGCGGGAAGGGAACCGGCGACTGCGGACAAGGCAACCTCGGCGGCTGCACCAACTGTCACCGCAAGACCTCCGCAGGGGATCCGGTCGACGTGGCGACGGGCGAGATGTTCACCTTGCCGAACGTCGACCTCGACCTTCCCGGGGTGTTCCGCCTGCTGTTCAAGCGCCAGTACAGCTCCGGCCAGCGCGCGCGCGACGTGGGCATGGGCCCGGGATGGGGCCATTCGTTCGCGTGGAACCTCGAGGAGAAGCGGGGCTCGGTCGTCGTCCGCGCCTGCTTCGGCGCCGAGATCCGCTTCGACCGCCCCGACGACCAGAACCGGACGATCCTGGGCGATGGTGGCTGGCTGCTCCACCGCGGCAAGAGGGGATACTACCTCGACACCAAGGACGGGTTCACCCACGTCTTCCTGCCCGGGCGCGACGGCGTCTACCGGCTGCGGCGCATCCAGAACCTGAACGGCAACGCCGTCTCGCTGCACCACGACCGCCGTGGCCGGCTCGTGGCGGCCTTCGATGCGTCGAGGCGATACATCCGGTTCACCAGCGACAGCCGAGGGCGGATCACGTCGATCGAGGTGCCGAACCCCGGAGACCGCACCACCATCGTCTTCGCGCGGTATGCCTATGATGGGCGCGGCGATCTGGTCCGCTACACCGACGCGGACGGCCTCTCGATCCACTACGTATACGATGACGACCACCGGATCGTGCGGTATTCGTACGACTCGGGCCTGACCTTCCACTTCCACTACGACGCCGCCGGCCGCTGCTTCGAGACGTGGGGAGATTATGGAGGGGCCCCCGATCCGGCGCTCGCCCCGCGCGGCCTTCCCGAGCGGCTCCGTGACGGCGAGACCAAGGTCCGCGGGATCTTCCACGTCAAGCTCGAGTTCGGAGAGCACGGGTACAGCGAGCGTTACGACTCGGTGCGTTTTCAGCGCTTCTTCGCCAACGAGGACGGCGACGTCACGAAGGCCGTCGGCGCGGGCGTGACCAGCCGGGTCATCGACGACGACGGCGCGGAGCGGAGCCACACCGACCCGCTCGGCGGCACCAGCACCTTCGCGTACAACTGGCGGGGGAGCTTGATCCAGGAGACCGACCCGCTCGGGCGTGTCTTCACCATCGAGCGCGACGCGAACGATCTCGTGGTCCGCAACATCGACTTCGCGGGCGGTGTGCGAGAGTGCGTGCGTGACGAGCGCGGCAACCCCGTCCAGGTCAAGGATCCCAACGGATCGGTGACGACCTACACCTACGATGCGCGTAGCCTGATGACCGGACGGATCGATCCGGACGGCGGCGAGTGGCGTTACGCGTGCGACGCGCACGGCAATCTGGTCGAGGTCACCACGCCGACCGGGGCCGTCTGGCGCTGGACCTACGATCACTGGGGCCGCGCCACGTCACGCACCGATCCCAAGGGCGGGGTCGACCACTACCGGGTTTCGAAGGCGGGCCGCCTCCTCTCGATGACCCGTCTCGGCGGCCGTCAGGTGGCGTTCACGTACGACGCGATGGGCAACCTCGCCAGCCGGACCGACGAGCGCGGGACGTCCCACTTCCTGTGGGGCGGCTTCCGGTGGCCGTGCGGCGTGCGCCTCCCGAACGGGGACGAGGTGCGCTCGTACTACAACCATGAGGGCTGGGTCGTCGCGTGCCACAACGAGCGCGGCGAGGTCGAGACCTACGAGCGCGACGCGAGCGGCAACCTCGTGGGCATCGTGGCGTTCGACGGCAGCGCGTGGCGCATGGGCTACGACCCGATGGGGCGGCTTCTATGGCAGAAGAGCTCGGCCCTGGAGCGCTTCGACGTGACCCGCGACGCGGCGGGCCGGGAGACGCAGATCGCCTTCAGCGACGATACCGAGGTCCGCGTGGAGTACGATCTCCTCGATCGCATCAGCGCCGTCGACGGCCCGGACTACCGCGTCGCGTTCACCTATGACGGCGTCGGCAACGTCCTCCAGGAGACGCAGGAAGTCCGGGGCGCGCGGCAGTCGGTCACGCTCCAGCGGGACGCGGCCGGCGCCCTCACGGGCGTGCGCACGTCCTTTGGCCACGACCGGCGCATCGAGCGCAGCCCCTTCCGCAGCGCGCGGGTCCTCCGGCTCGACGCGCGCACGGCCGTCGCGGAGGAGCGCGACCGGCTCGGGCTCGTGGAGACGCTGCGGCTGCCGGAGGGCGCGCTCCTCCGGAATCAGCACGACGCGCATCACCGCCTCACGCGGCGCACCGTGATGCGCGCCGGGGCCGAGGCCGTCCGGGCGGGGGAGCCGGCGTGGGTCGGCCTCGATCCGCGGGGCGCGACCGTGGACAAGGTGTTCCAGTTCGCGCCCGAGGGCGACAACCTGCTGCTGCGCTGGGACAGCTCGGCCGGGCCCACGCGGTACACCTACGATCGGCGCGATCGGCTGCTCGAGCGCTCGCCGGAGCGGGGCGCGCCCGAGCGCTTCGCGCACGACGCGACCGGGAACCTGCGCGAGGTGCGGGCCGCAGGCGCCGCGGAGACCGGGCGCGTCTACGAGCGCGGGGACCGGCTCGTCGAGAAGGACGGCGAGCGGTTCGTCTGGGACGCGGTGGGCCGGCTGATCGAGCGGTTCCATGCGCGCGATCCGTCGAGGCGCTGGCGCTATCAGTGGAACGCGCAGGGCCAGCTCGCGGCGGTCGAGCGGCCGGACGGCGTGCGGGTGGAGCTCCTGCACGACTTCTTCCAGCGGCGTCTGGAGAAGCGCGTGCTCCTCCCGGAGCCGGGCGGGGCGCGCCGGCTGGCGACGGTGACGCGCTTTTTGTGGCACGGGGCGCAGATGATCCACGAGCACACGGTGGCGTTCCTGCCCGACGGCGCGCGCCGGTCCACCGCGCGCTCGTACGTCTACGCCGCGGGGCGGACGGTGCCGTGGGCGCACCACGATCACGCCGCGGAGGGAGACGACGCGCCGGGCGCCGGACGGTGGTGGTTCTACGTGGGCGACATCCTGGGCACGCCGGAGGAGCTCGTGGACGCGCGCGGCGAGGTAGGGTGCCGGCTGACGCGCACGGCGTACGGCGTTACCGAGGTCGAGGCGGGGGCACGGACGTACACGCCGTTCCGCTTCGAGGGCCAGTACGCGGACCCGGAGACCGGGCTCGTGTACAACATGCACCGTTACTACGACCCGGCGCTGGGGCGGTACATCTCGCCGGATCCGCTTGGGTCTGCGGCCGGGCCGAATCGGTATGTCTACTGTCCGAACCCCATCGGGTTCGTGGATCCGGAGGGGCTACACGAGCTGAACGTGCAGCTGACGCTGAGCGACGATAGCGTCTACGTCCCCGGCCCCACGCCGGGACACCGCGACGGCCAGGGGCGCGGCTTCTCGTCCGGCTACACGTCGGCGCCGGGCACGCTGAAGAGGGTGCCGGGGCTCAACGACCAGCCCCCGACGAATTTCAACACCAGCCTCGCAACCCAGGCGCAGGCGCACACCGAGCGCCAAGCGATAGAGTGGGCAACCCATCATTTCTCGGACGACGAGCTCCAGGGCGGTCACATGGAGATGAACGGCCAGTATCCACCGTGCCCTATGTGCAGCAACCAGATGCGCAAGTTCGCGCAGGAGAATGGCTGCAAGGTCACCTACGGCTGGCCGCCGGACAACAAGGTGACCTACGATCCGAGCAAGCCGAACGCCAGCCCTAAGCACAAATCCGGGGACGCCGCCAGGCGCGTGGCCACGGACTACGCCCCGAACACGCGGCCGAAGGGGCAGACGCCGACGAAGCGGTATATGGCCGAGATGGACGAGCTCCGCGCGAACGGGGACCCGAACGCCATACCGGAGGAGTTCGTCGACGACGAGGCGTGATGCAGTGGGTCGCCGGCGCGCGCGTTGTCCGCCGGCATCGAGCGCTTGCCCGCGCAGACCACGGGAGCGGCGTGCTAGCGTCGCGGAGTACCGACCGGGGGCGGGAGGCCGCGCGCCGGGGTGAATTCGAAGGGATACGCAGATGGCATACTGGGAAACCGTCGACTGGTCGAAGCTCAAGCGCAAGGACGGCGCCGCGCAGAACCTCCCGCATCACTTCGGCGCGCTCACCGCCACGCAGCCGGACGTCCGGGCGCAGGCCCGCGGCGAGTTGCGCCGCTTCCTCTGCAGCGCGGCCGACTGGTTCTCCGCGAACGCGCCGGCGGTCACGTCGCTCGTCGATCTCGCGGCGGCTCCTGCGACGCCGGATCGCGGCCAGGTCCTCGCGCTGGCCGTCGACGTCTTGACCGTGGGACACCCCTGGTTCTTGTCACGCGGCCTCGATTTCCGCGAGGCGAGGGTGCAGTCGCTCTTCGCCGAGGGGACCGAGGCGCGGCGCGCGCTCGAGGCGATGGAGGCGGAGGTGCCGCGGCTCATGGGGCTCGTCGAGGACGCGGACGCGAGCGTGCGCGCGGCGGCGGCGATGGCGCTCGCGTTCATCGCGGCCGCCGCGGGGGCCTCCCGCGCTCTCCTGCTCGGCCGGCTGGAGCGGGAGCCGGTGTCGCTCGTGCGCGGCAGCGTGGCGGTCGCGCTCGGGATGCTCGGCCGCTACGAGCCGAGCTCCGAGATCGCGCCCCGCCTGCGCGCGCTCATGGCGGGCGACGAGCCCGAGATCCTCCGCGGCGTCGCCTTCGCGGCCCGTCTCTACGTCGATCCGGCGCCCCCATCGGCCGTGGAGCTCGAGCTGGCGAGCGCGCTCATCCGCACGACGCGCGTCGATGAGGCGCTCCTGCCCTGGATGTATGGGCGCGTGGACCACCTCGTCGAGCAGCAGCTCAAGGCGCACACCGAGGAGGGGGCGCTCTTCGCGGCGCGCCTGCTCGTCGCGATGGTGCGCGAGGCGGAGGGGGCCGATCCGATGCGCAACGAGC
This sequence comes from Sorangium sp. So ce1036, assembly GCF_051369805.1. NCBI lineage: Bacteria > Pseudomonadati > Myxococcota > Polyangiales > Polyangiaceae > Sorangium > Sorangium sp. So ce1036. Next base: position 5,520,484 of record NZ_JBBMOX010000001.1, on the reverse strand, counting down.
GTGCGCAGGATGCCCTGGGGCTCGTCCTGGACCCGCACGCCGATCCGCCAGCTGTGCTCTCGGACGGCCAGGCCGAGGTCGCCCGGGAGCTGACCCGGCTCGACGTCGATGTCCTGTTCGCCCCCCACCACCTGCCGGGCAGGCGGCGCGACCGCCGGCGCTTCCTCGGGCTCGATGCCCCGGGACCGCTCGATCGGGTGGTGCCGCTGGATATCCCGGGCGTGGATCCGGCGTGGCCGCTGTGGGAGACGCTGCGTTTCCTTGGTAGCCAGCGCTTCGACGAGCGCGTCCTCGCGGCCCGGCTGCGCGAGGCGCTGTCCCCGGAGGACTACCTGTGGGTGTGCGGGGAGTGGAAGCTCGGGTCCTATGGAGTGCGGATGCGATCGGACCTGCTGCGACGCGCGATCGAGGCGGTGCCAGCGGACGCGGCCCTGCGTTGGGGACGAGCGTTCGCGGACATGTTGCTAAAAGATCGGTCGCTCTGGAAGAACCAGCAGATGGTCGGAAACTACGCCGTGCTGCCGCTGATCCGGGGCCTGGATCCCGGGCAGGTGCTCGAAGAGCGTTATGACGATTTGCTGACCTTCGCGGGGCCGGCGTGGCTCGCCCGCGAGGTGCTCTCCGCCCTACCCCTGGCTCGGCGCGAGAACGTCCTTTGCGAGAAGATCGAGCGCGACCTCGCCGCGGGGTCCGCGCTGGAGATCTCGCTCCGGCTGCTGGTGCCCCTCCTCGACCTGGCCCCTACCGCGCGGGTGCGGGCTGCCACCCTGCGGCTCATCGCCAGGGTCGAGCCCGAGGACGAAGATGTCGCCCAGGAGGCGCGAGAGGCGCTCGCCGGGCTCGGACCTGGCCAGTAGCTCCGTGGGCGACATCGGCGCTTGCGCCTCGTCCAATTTCCGAAGCTCCTCCCGCCGGGATCGAACCTGCTGCATCGGGTTCAGTATCTCACCGCGTTCCATGGAAGTGTCGCCCTTCGCGCATCAGTTCGCCCGACACCCTCTTGGCTGGAGCCGCGCACAGGGGACGTTCTGGCTCTCCGACCTTTGAGGAATCTCATGGCGCACTACGAGCTTCGCGCCGCGGCGAAGTTCGCCGCCGGCAGCACCGAGCCGTTCTACGCAGCGGTTGGCGGCCTTGCCGGCATGAGCGTGGACAAGGTGTCTGGGATGGCTCGGGAACGCCTCACGCGGATGTCCGAATTTCTCGGCAGCGGGCTCACGAAGACCGCGCTGCGACCCATCCGCGCCCTGCTGGGCAAACACACCTGAGCCGGCCCGCCATCTCGCTCCGCCCGACGCCAGCCGCGCCGATCGCGCGTTGCCGCTCGACACGAAATTTGCTCGACTCCCGCGATGGCTCGCCCCCCTGTCGCGGCCGTCGGCCGCATCATTTCCCGCCTCGTCGCGCCGATCGCGCTGCTCGCGGCCTGCCAGGTGCCCGCGCCCGGCGCGCCGCCTGCGCCGCCCGTCGACCCGGCCGCGCGGCCCGCGTCGCGCCCGTCGCTCGTCACCGAGGCCGAGCGGACCCGCTTCGAGCGCACCGGCCGCTACGCCGAGGTCGAGCGGCTCTGCCGCGGCTTCGAGCAGGCCTACCCGGGCCGCGCCCGCTGCGTCCGCTTCGGCACGACGCCCGAGGGCAGGCCCATGCTCGCGATCGTCGCCTCCGACGACGGCGCGCTCGACCCCGACGCGGCGCGGGCCAGGCGGCGCCCGGTGATCCTCTTCCAGGGCGGCATCCACGCCGGCGAGATCGACGGCAAGGACGGCGGCTTCTGGGCGCTGCGCGAGCTGCTCGACGGCGCGATGGCGCCCGGCGCGCTCGCCGCGACGACCGCGGTGTTCGTGCCGGTCTTCAACGTCGACGGCCACGAGCGCTTCCGGCGAAACCAGCGGCCCAACCAGCGCGGGCCCGAGGAGATGGGCTTCCGCGCCACCGGCCAGAACCTCAACCTGAACCGCGACCACATGAAGGCCGAGGCGCCCGAGATGCGGGCGATGCTGGCGCTCGTCCGCGCCTGGGATCCGGTGATCCACGTCGACCTGCACACCACCGACGGCGCGAAGTTCCAGCACGACGTGGCGGTCCTGGTCGAGCCGTCGGTGCCTCACCCGGGCGGGCTCGACGGGGCGGCGCGCGACCTCTCCGGCGCGCTGCAGGCGCGCCTCGCGGCGCTCGGCCACCTGCCGCTCCCGTTCTACCCGGCCTTTCGCGAGGAGGACGACCCCGCGTCCGGGATCTCGACCGAGCCGGGGCCGCCGCGCTTCTCGCAGGGCTACAGCGCCGCGCGCAACCGCCTCGGCGTGCTCGTCGAGACGCATAGCTGGGCCACGTACGGGGCGCGCGTGCGCGCGGTCCACGACCTCCTCTCGGCGCTCTTCGAGCACGCCACCGACGCCGCGGGCGCGCTCCGCGCGGCGGTCGACCGCGCCGACGCCGCGAGCGCGCGCCTCGCCGGCGCGCCCTTCGCCCTGACGCACCGCGCGGGGCCCGCGTCGCGCACCATCGCGTTCCACGGGTACGCCTACGAGAGGCGCGCGTCCGAGATCTCGGGCGGCACGTGGATCGTGTACGACGAGTCGCGCCCCGAGACCTGGCGCATCCCGCTGTTCGATCGGCTCGAGCCGGAGCTGACCGTCACCGCGCCGGCCGCCGGCTACGTCGTCCCGGCGGCGCACGCGGCGTGGGTGGCCGAGAAGCTGCGCTTGCACGGCGTGCGCCACGAGGTCCTCCGCGAGGCGCGCCCGGGCCTCGCGGTCGAGGTGTTCCGGGCCCGCGAGGTGACCTTCGCGCACCCGTACGAGGGCCGGACGCGCGCGAAGGTCCAGGGCGATTTCCGGCCGGAGCGGCGCGATCTGCCCGCGGGCTCGCTCTTCATCCCCATCGCGCAGCCGCTCGCGCCGCTGGTGCTGCACCTCCTGGAGCCGCGCGCGCCCGACTCGCTCGTGTCCTGGGGCTTCTTCAACGCCGCCTTCGAGCGCAAGGAGTACATGGAGAGCTACGTCGCCGAGGAGGAGGCCCGCAGGATGCTGGCCGCGGATCCGGCGCTGCGCGCCGAGTTCGAGGCGCGCCTCCGCGATCCTGCGTTCGCCGGGGATCCCGGAGCCCGGCTGGATTTCTTCTATCAGCGCCACCCGTCCTGGGACGAGCGGGTCAATCGGGTCCCGGTATTCCGCGTCGCCGCGCCGCCGCTCCCCCTGGGCGCTCCCCGCAACGAGTGAGACTCATCCCCCCAGCGGTCACCAACGTGGTCGTGAACGTCCACGACCATGTTGGTGACCGCGGGGGGGCGGGATTCGGGACCTGATCGCGACCGAACGCGCTTGGGGAACGCCGAGGAAGTGGTCAAGTTGGAACATGAAGGCATGAAGGCAGAGGCGCTGCGCCGCAACGAGGCAAAACCACCCGCTCAGGTTGCACCGAGCGCGCGGTCATCGCATGATCGGCAGATATGTCGGTCGACCTGCGACAGCGGTGACGCGCGCCGGCGCCGACGCAGGACGGCGCGGGGGGCGTCCGTCTGTGAAAGGGGGCGAGCATGTTGCTGCGTTCGACGTTGGTGTTTTCTTCGGCGTTCCTCTTCGCCTTTCCGGCGCTGGCGCAGAATGCGCGGATCGAGGGCTTCACGTACGCCGGCAGCGGATGTCCCGTCGGCACCGCGGCGGGGGTGATCTCCCCCGATCAGAAGGCGCTGACCGTCATCTTCGATCGGTTCGAGGCGCAGGCCGGCCCCGGCGCCGCCCGGTCCGCGAACCGCGCGTTCTGCCAGCTCGCCGTGGATCTGCGGTTCGAGCCGGGCTGGCAGGTGGCGCTGTTCGACGCCACGTACCGCGGGTTCGCCGATCTGGAGAGCGGCGTCCAGGCGCTGCACGAGACATCGTATTACTTCTCGGGCTCCCCGCTCACGTCGGGGCCGCTCACGTGGAGCATGGTGGGGCCTTTCACGGACAACTTCTCGCGCACGGACAGCTTCGCGACCACGGTGTGGTCGGAGTGCGGCACCGTGAGGCCGCTCAACATCAAGACGAACCTCTACGTCACCAACCGCCTCGCGCCGGCGCGCGCCGGCGTCGTGACGAACGACACCACCGACGTCCAGGTCCGGATCGAGTATGCCCTCATGTACCGCCGCTGCCCGAGCCCCTGAGCGCCGCGGATCGACGCGCCCGTCCGCTGACCGGACGCGTCGATCCGCGCCCCGGCGTAACGCTGCTGCGGGGAGCTGCTCCAGATCGGCAGCCACGGCGCCACGGCCTCCAAGAGGAGAGGGGAAGAGACACCCCGGCATTTTTTTGCCTGCTATTCCCCTGGTCTCTCGGCGCCCTCTTCGTCATGGCGGCTCGCTCCCCAGCCCGACTCCGCAGTAGAGTGAAGGAATCGAAGCAGGCCGACCCTGCGCTGCGACGCAGGCGCGCGGCGCTGCGGGGAGCGAGCGCGCGCCGGCGGGGAGGGGACACGGCGAGGATCGAGGCGTCCTCGCCGCGGCGCTGGTGCTGCCGGTGGTCGGCCTGGTACGATGGCGGCATGTCGAGCTTGTCCACGCTGGTGATCATCGCGCTCAGCATCATCGTCCCGCTCGGGATCACCGGGGTGATCGTCTGGGTGGTCTGGAAGAAGGTCCTCGCCCCCCTCCACGCCCAGCAGCAGGAGCAGCGGCAGCTGCTCCAGATGGGCATATCCTGCGCAGCCCGCGTGCTGCAGTATCAGGAGACGGGCATGAGGGTGTCCCAGGGGGCCCAGGATGCTTATCGCCTCAGGCTGTTTCTCGAGGTGATGCCGCCGGGCATGCCGCCCTATCAGGTGGAGACGGTGTCGCTCGTATCGGTGATGGCGGCCCCCCGCATCCAGCCGGGGTGCATCGTCACGGTGCGCTATGATCCGGCCAACCCCCGCCGCGTCGCCCTGGAGGCCGCCTACCCACCCGGCCAGGGGCCGACCGCCGCAGCGCCGCCCGGAGGCGGCTATCCGCCGCCGCCCGGAGCGCCGTACGGCGTTCCGCCGGGGGCTTACGGCGCACCCGCTGCGGGGGCGTACGGCGCGCCGCCCGGAGCCATGCCGGGCGCCTACGGCGCGCCGCCCGGGGTTCCGCAGGGGGCGTACGGCGCGCCGCCCGGGGTCATGCCGGGCGCCTACGGCGCACCGCCCGGAGGAGCTTACGGCGCACCGCCCGGAGGAGCTTACGGCGCGCCCGCTGCGGGCGCGCCGCCCGGGGTCATGCCGGGCGCCTACGGCGCGCCCCCCGCTGCCGCCCCCGGCCCGGTGGGCGGCGGCCCTGCCGCCGCCCCCGGTGGGGCGTCCGGTCCTTTCGGGCCTGGCGGCGGCCGCCCGCACGGCGCCTGAGCGGCGCTCCGCCCCGGATCCTCGGGGCGATCCGCGCGCGCCGGCGCGGCCCTGCTCACGCCACCACGCAGCCTGCCGACGCGCCCTGCATCGGCAGGATCGCCTGCACCTCGCCGGTCTCCCCGAAGACCAGGAGCCGCGCGACGATCGCCTCCTTGCTCGTGGCGCAGAGGGGCAGCAGCGCGAGCCGGATCGCGGGTCCTTGGCCTCCGAGGAACTTGATGGCGAGCAGCTGCTTCTCATCGCACTCCTCCAGGAGCTCCACGTCCGCCTCCAGGTGGAGCGGCGCCATCCGCGTGGACGCCTTCTTGGGCTCGCCGAAGCTGTCGAGGATGCATCGATTGGGATCGAGCGAGATCCGGACCCGGGAGGAGCCCCCCTCGTCGATCGTCGTGATCTGGATCTGGTGAATCGCGAGCTTGCCCTGGAGCGAAACAGGCTCCACGAGATAGCCTGTCTCCAGCCGCAGATTCCTTATTTTCATCGGATCCCCCCCGCCGCTCGGCCGTGCGCGCCGCGACCACCCTGCGCCGCGAGCGCGCCGCCTCGCCCCACCTCGCAGGAGAAGCACCGGCCGTGCCGGCGCGCTCGCGCGCGCGGAGGTCGCAGCGGCCCTGGCCCCGCTCGCGTCCCGGCAGACCACCCCGCCGGGGCCAGGCCGCCGCCGACCGCGGAGCGCCGCGCGTCGGACCATCCCGGTGCGTGTCGAGGAGCGACGCGCGGAGCGGGGCGCGTCAGACCAGCCCGAACCGGTACGTGTCGAGGAGCGACCCGAGGAGCGACGCGTGCGCCGGATCCGCGAGGGAGCCCAGGATCGCCACCTCCAGCTCCGCGCTGGCGCGCTCGAAGAGGGCGGCGCTCACGCGGCTCGGGTCGTGGCGCGCGGCGTACGCGATGCCGTCAGGCCGCTTCGGGTGGTCGTGGATGGCGAGCGCCCAGCGGTGCGCGACCTCGTACGACTCCCCCGACGTCAGGCGGGCGTCGGCCCCGATGCGCGCGAGCCCCTCTCCCGCGAGGTTCACGAGCCGCAGCGGCCGCCTCGGCGCGATGCGCGCGAGCCCGCGCGCGGCGAGCTCGGCCTGCTCCACGAGGCGCACGCCGGTCGCGTGGCCGAGCGCCTCGATGAAGGCGCAACGCGCGTCCTTGCCGACGTACAGCACCCCGAACTCTCCGTCCGGCGCGTCGAAGCGGTTGTCCCCGGAGCGCCCGAAATACAGCGGATCGCGCGCGAGCCGATGAATCCGGAACCAGCAGCGACGGTGAATCGTGATGGGGAGCGGCCGTGCCGCGAAATCGGAGGGCGGGTCCGGATGCGGCTCGAGCGTTGTCTTCATGTGATTCTGCCCCGTGCGAACGCAAGACAAGCCAGGGGCGCCCGATCTCCGGCTTACGCGCTGCTCCTCCGCTCCTGCCTCCTCCTGCGCGGAGCGCGTGCGCCTGGATCTCGGGCGAGCTCCGCGGCCTGGCCGGCGCCGGGATCGCTCATGCCGCCCCTTGCTCGCCGAACGTGCGCGCGGCGAGCCGCACGGGGGCGAGGTCGCCGCGGCGCAGCCGATCGAGCGGCCGCTCTCCGTCGAGGCGGTGGTTGCCGGAAAGGAAGAACCGGAGCTTCGCCAGGGGGGGATGCTCCACGAGGAGCCCGAGGATCTCCTCCAGCCCCGGCAGCACGCCCTCGTCCGCGAGCTGCCATGAAGGGTAGAGGTAGCCGCGACGGCCGCCGTCCACGGCCAGGAGCTGCCCGGCCGCGCGCCGCACCTCGACGGCCTGGGGCGACACGTGGAGCACCTCGCCGACCTCGTCGGCCGTGAGCGTCCCGCCCTCGGCGGCCAGCAACGCGTCCCTCGCCTGCACGCCGCGGAGGCGGGCCAGCATGAGCGGATCCGCGGCGGAAAAGAGGCCGACGGCGCTCGGTTGTGTGAGCGCCGTCACCAGGACGTCCGTGTTGCTCGTCGAGGCGACGACCTCGCCAAGCTCGCTCTGATCGAGCCGCTCGGCGATCTGCGTGAGCGCATCGATGCCGCGCGCCAGGAACTCGACCCGGAGGGGCTCGCCGTCGAACTGGTGGAGGCGCTCGGCGATCTCCGAAAGGGCGCTGGAGTTCCGGTCCTTTGCCATGGCCGACGCAGCTCGACAGTGTAGCGCGGCGGCTGCGTCGTCAACCGAGTGGAGCGTGGCGGCTGCGTCGTCAACCGAGCGCACCCCGCCATGTGGCGTGATTCCGATCACGCTGAACGGAACGTCAGTGAACGTACGCCCCCGTCGTTTTTTGGGGTGATGAGGGATCTCGGGGGGGCTCGCCTCCGAGGCTTGCGTTCCGGCGAGCCCTTTTTGTGGCTCGCACTCCAGCCCTTCCGGCGAGCCCCCCGAGATCCCTCACCACCGTGTTTGGTAGTCGACGAAGACCTTGCCGGCGCGCTTGGCCCTGGACAGGGGCGCGAGCGCGCGGCGCGGCTTCGCCGCGGCCCCGACCGCCTGAAGCTCCTCGACCGGCGAGCGTGGGCTGCCATCCTGCGGTCAGCGGCCCCGCGAGGCGACGCCGTTCCCTCGGCGGCCCCGTGTGCCCACGAGCCGCCGCGGTCGGTCACGGCGCGGGGCGTTCGCTCCAGCGGCGGACCAGGTCCGGCACCGCCGTCTCTGCCATCCGGGTCAGGTGTCGCACGTGGTCCGGCTTCTGCGTGCCCGCATAGCCGCGGACATGGAGCGCCCCCTTGTGCGCCTCGGAGAGCTGGACGAACGGAGCGGGCCTGTCCGCGCTCGCCGGTCCGGCCACCTGATAAAGCGCCTGCGCGTCGGCGCTGCCGATCGGAGAGCGCTCGGCGCCCGCGAGCGCCAAGAGGGCGTCGGTGCTCTCGTGCGTCCCGGCGTAATCGCCGTTCGGGGTGATCTCCGAATGGGTGATCGACATGAGCTTCTCGCCGCTGGCCGCCTGCTGGGCGAAGCGCGAGAACGGCTTGAGGCGCTCCAGGTCCAGGCTGTGATCGATCGGCATGTAGCCGGTGTGGATGCCGTCCAGCAGCAGCACCGCGTCCACCCTGTCGGCGAACGACGCCTGGTTCAGGAGCCCGCGCACCGCGCCGTAACCCGCGCTGAACGCCGAGAGCGCGATGCGCCGGAGCCGGGCGCCCCGCAGCCCGCGCGCCCGGAGCGCGGCCTCGGTCTTCGCGAGGAGCGCCGGCAGATAAGAGCGGATCGAGAACCGGGTCTCGTAGGCCGCGGAGCTGATGCCGAGGTTGAGGATCATCACGACGGCGTTGAGGCCCGCGCGCTCGAACCCCGCCTCGACGACATCGTTGATGCCATGAAAATGGATGACCAGATCGTACTCCCCATCGGCCGAGGAGAACGACTCGGGAATCGTGACGATCCCATCGTGGATCGGGATCACGGCCGAGCGATCGAGCGTCGCATCGGCGCGGTCCTCCGGGGCGATGGCCGGGACAGCCGCCGGGGGGTTCTCATGCGCCGCCGGCGCCGGCGCTGCCGCCTTCGCCCGGGCCGGAGCGGCCGCCACCGCCGGGCGCAGGACGGCGGCCGCGGCCACGGCCGGCTGCATCGTGGAGCCCGCGCCGAGATCGAGGGTGGCCCCGCCGAGCCTCAGAAAGAAGACCGCTCCCACCGCCGCAGCGAGGCCCGCGCCCGCGCCCACGGCGAACAGGCGCGCCGTGGAGCGTCGCGCCGGCGCCGTCACGACCGGAGCCGGCGCGCCGATCGGCAGCGCAAGGCCGGAGAGTGAAGCGGGGGGACGACGGAAAATTAAAGTAGGTTCGTTATCATCATCCAGGGAATCGCAAGCTAGATGGGCCTCCGCAGCGGGGCTCTCCGTAGGGGACATGCCGGCCATGATGCGAGGCATATGCCACACAGCGCAAGAGCCAATCTGGGCCAAAATCACGAAGGTAACCTCGCCCGGATGTGCGTCAAGGGGGCGGACAGGGTCCGACGTGGTCCATGGACGTGGTCAGTGCATTGCTCAGGGGACCACCGTATGTCCTCCCCCGGCTGCCCGCGAGATCGCCACGTCCACGCGCCCAGGAACGCGCGGGCGAGGCGCGCCAGGCGAGCAGCGAGCTGTGTCGCGCTGCGTCATCGCGTCTGCCAGGCCAGCATGCAGGGAAAAAAAGCGTGCCTGTGCGCGGGTTGCGCGGTCGCCGGCTGCCCGTGGTCCTTCGTGAGCGCGTCCAGGATTCATGTCCTTCGAGTCCTGTCTTCACTCCATCGCGCCTCGACACATCGCTCCTCGCTCGATCGGGACACGGTCGGATCGCCCATCACGGTCTCAACCGCTCTCGGGAGAGGCGCCCTCCGGGGCGATCCGCAGGATCGCCGTGCCCTTTCGGGACCGGGAGAGGGCCTTCGGTCGCGGGGGCAGCGCGCAGGGCGGGCCACGGCCGGGCGCGCCGGGCCGCGCGCGATCGTCGGGCAAGCAGGTCCGGTGGCCGCGCGCCGGCGGCGTCAGCGATGCGTCTGCGACGTCGTCATCGCGGCGCGACGCTCTGGAAACCGGGTCGGGGCGAGGAGGCGGCGCACGTGTGCCTTGACATCGAGGGGGCGGCTCTGGATCTTCTGACCCCTCACCCCTACCAGCACGGTCACCACGATGAGCACCTTCCCCCGCGTCTACGACGACAACACCCGGAGCATCGGCCGCACGCCGCTCGTCCGCGTCCGCCGCGTGACCGACGGCGCGCCCGCCACCGTCCTGGCGAAGATCGAGGGGCGCAACCCGGCCTACTCGGTCAAGTGCCGCATCGGCGCGGCCATGGTCTGGGACGCCGAGCAACGCGGGCTGCTCGGGCCCGGCAAGGCGATCGTCGAGGCCACCAGCGGCAACACCGGCATCGCGCTCGCCTTCGCCGCGGCCTCGCGCGGGCTCGAGTGCGTGCTCTGCATGCCCGAGACGATGAGCATGGAGCGGCGCAAGGTGCTCGTGGCCCTCGGGGCCAAGCTCATCCTGACCCCCGGCCCCCAGGGGATGAACGGCGCCATCGCCAAGGCCGAGGCCCTGGCCGCCTCCGATCCCGGCCGGTACGTGCTGATGCGGCAGTTCGAGAACCCCGCGAACCCGGCGATCCACGAGACCACCACCGGCGCGGAGATCTGGGAGGACACCGGCGGCAACGTCGATGTCCTCGTCTCGGGCGTGGGCACCGGCGGCACGCTCACCGGCGTCAGCCGCCATTTCGAGCGCGTCCGGGGCCGGCCGCTCCACTCCGTGGCGGTGGAGCCGGTCCACTCGCCGGTCATCTCGCAGACGCTCGCCGGCCAGCCGCTCACGCCGTCCGCGCACAAGATCCAGGGGCTCGGCGCGGGCTTCGTCCCGAAGAACCTCGATCTCTCGTTCGTGGATCAGGTGGAGACGGTCTCCAACGACGCGTCGATCGCCATGGCGCGGCGCCTCGCGCGCGAGGAGGGCATCCTCAGCGGCGTCTCCTGCGGCGCGGCGATGGTCGCGGCGAGCCGGCTCGCGCGCGACCCGAGGTGGGAGGGCAAGACCATCGTCGTCATCCTGCCCGACGCCGGCGAGCGCTACCTGTCCGGCCCCCTCTTCGAGGGCATGTTCACCGAGATCGAGAGCATGAAGGCGTCGTGAGGTCGACGTGGACGACAAGAGACATGCGCCCACCCCGGGGAGCGAGCTGCACGGCGTCGTCGAGGCGCTGATCGCGGGCTATCGGGAGGATACGCGCGGGCACCACATCAACAAGCGGTTCACGCCCTCGAGGCAGGAGATCATCGATATCATCGATCTCCTCCTCCAGATCTTCTACCCGGGCTACAACGGGCGGCAGGACCTGTCGGACGAGGACCTGCTCTACCACGTGGGCACGCTGGTCTCGACGCTCCAGACCAAGCTGGAGCGGCAGATCGAGCGCTGCCTGTGCTTCCAGGACGAGACCGTGGCGGGCTGTCGCATCGACATCCCGAAGTGCCGGCAGCGCGGGCGCGACGTGGCGCATGTGTTCGTGGGCAAGCTGCCGGAGATCCGGCGACGCCTCCTGCTCGACGTGCAGGCGGCCTACGACGGCGACCCCGCGGCGTCGTCGATGGACGAGATCATCCTCGCCTATCCGGGCCTGCTCGCGGTGACGGTGTACCGCGTGGCGCACGAGCTGTACCTGCTCGGCGTGCCGCTCATGCCCCGGATCATGAGCGAGTGGGCGCACACGCGGACGGGCGCCGACATCCACCCGGGCGCCAACATCGGCGACAGCTTCTTCATCGACCACGCCACCGGCGTGGTCATCGGCGAGACCACGGACATCGGCGCGCACGTCAAGCTCTACCAGGGCGTGACGCTCGGCGCCCTGTCGTTGCCGCAGCACTCGCGGGGCGCGCGCGGGATGAAGCGCCACCCCACGGTCGAGGACCACGTCACCATCTACGCGAACGCCACGGTGCTCGGCGGCAAGACGGTGCTGGGGCAGGGGAGCGTGGTGGGCGGCTCGGTGTTCCTCACGAAGAGCGTGGCCGACGGCCAGCGCGTGGCGATCGAGGCGCCGAGGCTGCGCGTCGCCTCGCCGCCCCAGGGCTCGCCGACGGCGGGCGGCTCCGAGGCGGAGCCCGACGGCATTCTCGATTTCGACATCTAGGGCCGCGCGCCCCGCCTCGCCTCGGGCGCCGCGCGGATCATGGCGTGATGGATCGGCGAGCGCGGCGGGCAGCGTCCGGCGGGCGCGGCGCGCCCCGGCGCCGTCGCGCTCGCCGTATTGACCGGACCCCACGCCTCATGGTTCTGTCGACTCGATGAAGCGCGCCTTTGACTTGTCTGTGGTTGGGCTCTCGCTCGCAGCGGCAGCCTGTGGACCGGGCCTGGATCCCGAGGTGGTCGTGCACGCTCCCCGGCCCACCAGCTCGCCGGCGACCAGCGCGAACGAGAGCAGCGGCGGGTGCCCGCCCATCGGCCACGCCGAGCCGCTCATCGTCGACTGGCTCACGACCCGCCGCTCCGACCTCGGGCTCGTCATGAAAGAGGGCGTCGCCGTGGTCTCGTACGACTGCTCGACGTTGCAGCTCCTCACCCAGTGCAAGCTCCCGGGCGCCTACTCCTACGCCGGCGTGGCCCGGAAGGAGGACGCGTTCCAGCTCGCCAACCCAGCGGAGATGCAGGCGAACGTGCCGTTCGGCGCCACGGCGATGAGCACCGCGATCGAGGGCGGCGGCGCGATCGACGTGGCGCTCGTGACGTCGGGGAAGCTGTCGACCACCCTCGCGGCCGCCTCGATGGACGACGCCGCGGGCAGCTGCACGGGCGCGACGCACTTCGTGCGCAGCGCGCACCTCGGGGCGTTCGCGACGGCGCCCGGCAGCCGGGGCGCGGCGCGGACGGTCGATCAGATCTTCGCGGCGGCGGCCGCGGCCGGCGCGTCGGGCCAGGGCGGCGCGACGAGCAAGGAAGGGGAGCTCGAGGCGTGCCGGAGCGCGAAGCCCGACGCGAAGGCGCCCGCCGAGCGGTGCCAGGGGCCGCTGCGCCTGGAGCTCGTCCCCCTGCTCGCGCGGCGGCCGGCCGCGGGCGAGCAGGGCGCGACGGCCCAGGCCGAGGAGGAGGAGCACCCGAGGCTGTCGGACCCGTGCCCGCACGGGACGGCGCGGAGCGGCGCCAAGTGCTCCCCGCGGGCGCTCGTGCCCGCGCACCTGTGCGATCCGGACGACTCGAGGGCGTGCACGGCCGAGTGCGACAAGGGCGATATCGGCAGCTGCTATCACCTCGCGTATCACTATCTCAGCGGCAAGGACCTCCCGCGCGACGACGCGAGGGCGGCGTCGCTGTTCGAGAAGGCCTGTGACGCCGGCGTCCCGCAGGCCTGTCACGCGAGGGCGAAGCTGCACATGCGCGATATCCTGAGCAACAAGGCGCCCGCGGACGCGGCGGGGCGGGCCAAGCTGCGAGAGCTCTCCGACAAGGCGTGTCAGCTCGGCGACGGCTGGGCGTGCTGGAGCGTGGCCGGGTGGTACCTCCGGGAGGGCACGCAGGCCGTCTTCCCGAAGGACCCGGCGCGCGCGATCGCGCTGCTCCGGCGCGGCTGCGACCTCGGGCACGGGCCGAGCTGCAGCTCCCTGGGCAACATGCTGGTCGACGGCAAGGTCGTGGCGAAGGACGTCGCGACGGCCGTGGGCGTGCTCCACCGCGCCTGCGACGGGGGCCGTGCGGAAGACTGCATGCTGCTCGGCGACATCCTCCGCAAGGGCCAGGGCGCCCCGAAGGACGGCGCGAAGGCGATCGCGGCCTACGAGCGCGGCTGCAACCTGGGGGAGATGCGCGCCTGCAACGCCGTCGGCTCGGTCTACGCGGAGGGCGACGGCGTCCCGAGGGACGTCGCGAAGGCGTACGCGTCCTTCTCGAAGGGCTGTCCGGAGAGGGGCTTCGGCGCGGAGGCGTGCATGAGCCTCGCCGCGATGTACGAGAAGGGGACGGGCATTCCCAGGGACATGGCGCGCGCCGCGGCGCTCTACGAGAGGGTCTGCGGCACGGGCGGCTGCCTGCGCGCCGCGGAGATCTGGCAGCGCGGCGAGGGGGTGCCGGCCGATCCGGCGCGGGCGTTCTCGCTCTACGAGAAGGCCTGCGTGCAGTGGAGCGAGAAGCGGGCGTGCGACGCGTTCGGCCCGCTCCTGGAGGCGAAGGACAAGGAGCGGGCGCGGACCTTCTACGCGGACCAGTGCTCGCGGACGCAAGACAAGGCGGCGTGCGCGAGCCACAGGCGGCTCGGCGGCGGCGCGGCCCGATAGGTCCGCGCCCGCCGCCCTCCTGCCACGAGCCTGACGCGAGCCTAGTTCGAGCGGGTCGGGGCGTACCTGTAGAAGCTCTGCGCCCACTCGATGGTCCAGATCGTCGGCTCCACGTACACGTTCTTGTCCGCGCCCAGGACCATTCCCCGCTTCATCTTCGCCATCGCCGACAGGAAGATGCGGCGGTCGTCCTCCATCCGCGGCCTCATCACGCTCGAGGGCGGGTACAGCTCCTTGACCTGCGCCACGGTCGCCGGGTCGTTGATCCACCCGTCGACCCCGTGCTCGCCCTTCGGGAGCCGCTCGCCGCCGGCGTCCAGCCAGTCGCGCAGATCGTTGTTGCCGCGGTTCATGCCGTCCGTGTGGCAGCCGATGCACGAGCTGCCGTTGTTCAGGCGGCGGTCCTGGGTGGCGAAGCCCACCAGGCTGTTGATCTGCTGGTCCGAGGCGTTCCGCTGGAGGCGCGGATCACGCACGATGTTGACGAAGGCGTCGACGCGACGCTGGTTGAAGCCGCCCCACAGGGAGTACCCCTGCAGGCCGTTCGGCAGGCTCCAGATGACCTCCTCCGCGGACTGCTGGAGCCCGTCGGTCCCGGTGTAGTACCGGCAATTCAAGAACTGCCCGCCGCCGTAGCTCGGCTGCCCATCGCACCCCGCGGGCTCCGAGCCGTACGGCTGCGCCAGGGTCGCGATGAAGCTGTAGCTCTGCGGTGTCACGCCGCCGCCGGTCCCGCTGATGAACTTCGGGATCGGGTGCGACCAGAACGGGAACCGGATCTGGCCCGTCTCGTACGCCTGCTCGATGGTCTGCACGTTGCCGTCGAGCTGCCCGGAGAAGACGTCCCACGTCTTCCAGTAGAACCCGCCGCTCCTGGTCCTGGCCCGCCAGTACATGCGGGAGTCGACCGTGATGGCCTGCTTGGTGAGCATGTACTCGTACGACTTCATGCCCTGATCCTTGATGACGCCGAGCTCGTTCTCGAGATCCTGCGCGTACCAGGGGATGGCCATGATCGCGTTGTACACGTCCGGGCGGGTCAGCGTGTAGACGAGCTGGCTCGCCTCGATGTAGTCCGTCTTGAAGCCGTCGACGTTGGGCGGCAGCACCCCGCCGTCCGTGGCGCCCTCGACGTTGCCGGCGAGGACGCGCCCCCACACGAGCTTCGCGAACTCCGGATCTCTCTGGACCGTCGATGTGTAGTTGTACCTCTCCCGGAACGTGACGTCGGTGCCGACCGGCTCACCCAGGTAGTTGACGGTCGTCCTCCCGAAGAAGACGTCGTCGTCCGAGCCGCCGAAGTGGAGCTTCTTGACGCCCTTGTTGTAGCCCCAGTAGTCGCGGGTATCGAAGCGGTAGACGATGCCCTTTCCGTTGATGTCCACCGGGTTCACGATCACGGGCGCCCAGCGCGCGGTCGAGTTCAGGGCCTTCGACAGGCCCACGCGGGCCACGTTCAGCTCCTCGGCGGAGACGCCGGCGTTGTGGATCTCGTGCAGCGAGGCGTACTTGATGAACTCCGCGTCGGCCGGCTGGACGTTGGCGGCCCTGTCCGCCGCGATCCACTGATTGACCTCGCTCTCGGAGATCTTCTGGCTGGCCGCCACGGGGCGCGGCGTCTGCGGAAGCCTCGGCGTGACGGCGTTGGCCCACGCCTGGACCGCGGAGAGCATCTGCGCGTTGGCGTCCCTGCAGTCCCTCCCGAAGCAGTTGTGCCGGTCGATCCCCATCCGGACGACGAGCTTGGAGTCCGCCGGCTTCCTGAAGTTCACGCGCGTGAGCGCGTACTCATGGGCCAGCGCCGGATCGGCGTCGGCGTGGATGGGCGCCTGGCCCTTGCCGGACGTGCTGTGACAGCCCGAGCAGTTCTCGCGCAGCAGCGGGTAGACCGTGCTCTGGAAGGCCGCCAGCGACGCGTCCATGTCGAAGCTCATGTCTCTATCGAGGCAGACGGCCTCGACGTTATAGCCGCCCTTGCCGTTCGGGAGCTGGCTATAGCCGAGCTCGCACCCTGCCGCCGGGGCGACCCCCACATCCGCGTCGCCAGCAGGAGCGCCGCCGGAGCCGCCCGCACCGCCGGAGCCACCCGCACCGCCGGAACCGCCCGCACCCCCGGCGCCGCCCGCACCCCCGGCGCCGCCCGCACCCCCGGCGCCGCCCGCGCCGCCCGAACCGCCGACGCCGGTGGTCGAGCTGGTCGAGCTGGTCGTGGTGCTCGAGCTGGTCGTGGTGCTCGAGCTGGTCGTGGTGCTCGAGCCGCTCTCCGCGATCCTGAGCGAGAACTTCTGGTTGTCGCCGTTCGCCCAGCTCCACTGAATGATGGCGGCGCCGTCGTCCGTCCGCCGGTCCTTGACGTCGAGCACCCTGCCGCTGCTGCGGACCGTGATCCGCTGGACGTCGCTCGACACGTCCATGAACGAAAATTGCTGGCTCGTGCTGTTGCCGCAGCTGGACTGGACGATGGCGGCGCCGTTCTGCGTCGACCCTCCGCTGACCCCCAGGCAGAGCCCGCTGCTCACGTTTCGCAGCCGGTAGTACGCGCTACCCCATCCCCCGCCCCATCCGCCCCATCCGCTCGAGGCGAGCTCCGCGCGAAACTGTTGCCTCGCGCTGCCGTTGCAGGTCGCGATCTGCGCGGGCGCCGAGCTCCCATCCCCGACCTGCACGCATCGCTGGCTCTGGAGGCCGACGATCGTGTAGAGCGCGTTCGTGTCGATCGTGATGCCCCCCTCGAGCTCGCCTCCGTCCTCGCTGTCGGACGCGTCCGGAGCGACGCATGACGCGGCGAGCAGGCTCGTCGCGGTGAGCAAGATGCGCCTGAATGCGAATCTCATGTGGTTCTCCTGTTTCGGTCAAGGAATCAAAAGCCGCTCTACCTACAGCTCGACGCTGCCCTCGCGTTGAAGGCTGGCCCTCGCGTTGGTCGGGGCGCTCGCCGCGCGATGAAGGCCTCCAGGGACCGACCGCTCTCTGGCAGGCGTCCTGCTGGTGAATCTCAATCACGAGTGCGCGGAGCCGGAAGATCGTTCCGTGTGCGGTCAGGCACTGCGACGATGGTAAGTCTTATTCCAAACCAACTAGCCAGTCAAGACAGTCGTGCACTTTGTGGGCCGACCTGACTATTACGGGGTCACGACAATGGCAATGGTGATGTCTGGTGGCGCAAAGTCCGACATGGGCCCAAGCCTCTACGGGCCCCGTCACCCGGCGAGCTGCGCCGGGTTGAACCGGTTCAGTGATCTAGTCTTGTCTGATTTTGACATGCCGTGTTGCCCGCTGGATCAACCGATGACCAGGCTTCGCCGCGCGTCGATTCCTTCAGAAATCCAGCCTGATCGGTCCTTCGAGATGTCCCAGGCGGGACATGGAGCATCGAACAGGTTGAAACCACGAGAGATGAGAGAGCGTTGAACCACAGCGGCGCAGAGGGCACCGATGAGGAGGGTTGTATTTTTCTTTCTCTCCTCTGCGCTCTCTGCGCCTCTGTGGTCATTTGTCCGAGCTCGACCCGATAGGTGCTCTAGAACAGCTTCAGCTGCCGCTCGGCGGCCGCGCGCGGCCTCGCCTCCGGGGCCGGATCGAGCCGCGTGAGCAGCCGCTCCTCGATCTCGCGCACGAACGGCGAGGCCTCGGCCTCCACGACCTTGCCGTGCCGCGCGCGCGTGCGGGCGCGGGTGAGGAACAGCCGCTCTCGCGCCCGCGTCATGCCGACATAGAAGAGCCGGCGCTCCTCGGCGACGTCCGATTCGCCCCGGCCGGGGAAGCGGAGCGGGAGCAGGCCGTCCTCGCACCCCACCAGGAAGACCACGCGGAACTCGAGGCCCTTGGCCGCGTGCAGCGTGAGCAGCGAGATGCGGTCGGCCCGCGGGTCCCACGCGTCGACCTCGGAGCACAGCGAGAGATCGAGCTGGAAGCGATCGAGGTCCGCGCCGCAGCGCTCCGCGAGCGGCAGGAGGAGCCTGAGCGCCGCGTCCACGTCGGCCTCGCCGAGGGGCAGCGCCGCGCCGGCGCCGCCCTCCGCGGCCCCGGCCTCCGCGGGCGGCGCCTCGGCCGGACCGGGCTGCGCCACCTCCTCGCGGAGCCGCGCCGCGGCCCCCTTGAGCCGCGCGGCGAGCGGCCCAGGCGGCGTGTCCGCCAGCGCCCGCGCGAGCGCCTCGGAGGCCGCGCGCTCCGCGACGCGGCGCTCGGAGCGCTGCTGGAACGGCATGCCCGAGCGGGCGAGCGCCTCCCGGAGCGGCTCGGCCTGCGCCTCGGTCCGGTAGAGCACCGCGAAGTCCGAGAAGGCGTGATCCCCGCCCGCGAGCGGCGCCGAGACCCGGCCGCTGTCCATCGAGAAGAACGCGGAGCCGCCGATCATCCGCTCGATCGTGTGGACCACGTGCTCGGCCTCGGCGCGCTCCGTGGGCGCCTCGTGCACGGCGATGCGCTCCGCGCCCGCGGCGGTCGGCACGAGCTCCCGCGCGCCGAGCGTCGGCGAGGGCGCGATGACCTGGAGCGCCGCCTCGACGATGGGGCGCGCGGAGCGGTAGTTCCGCTTCAGGCGCACCACGCGCGCGCCCGGGAAATCCTGCTGGAAGCGGAAGAAGCAGCCCACGTCCGCGCCGCGAAAGCCGTAGATGGCCTGATCCGGATCGCCGATGGCCCAGACGTTCCCGCCGGGAGGGACCAGCGCGCGCACGAGGCGAAGCTGGCGCTCGTCGATGTCCTGGTACTCGTCGATGGAGACGTACCGGGCCGCCGCGCGCGCGGCGGCCAGCGCGTCGCCCTGCTCCTCCAGCAGGACGACCGCGTGGCCGATCAGGTCGTCGAGATCGAGGAGCCCGCGCGCCGCGAGCGCCTCCTCGTACGCCTTCCACGCGCGATCGACGTGGGGATCGAGGCCTCCGGCCGGCGGCGCGCCCTCCCGCGGCCGGCGCGCATCGGCGTGGCGCGGGTAGACCCGCTTCAGCGCCGCGATCTCCGCGAGCAGCCTGGAGGCGCGCCGCTCCGGGACCCGGAGCGCCCCGGCGAGCAGCGCCACCCGCTCGCGCTCGCCGGCGATCTTCGGCGGGGCCAGGTCGCCCTCCCGCGCGGCGCGCTTCCGGAGCAGCGAGAGGCCGAGCGCGTGAAAGGTCATGGCGGGCACGCGGCCGCCGGCCTCGCCGAGGAGCGCGCCGAGCCGCTCCCGCATCTCGTCGGCGGCGCGCCGGGTGAAGGTGATCGCGAGGCACTGCTCCGGCGGCACGCCGCGGTCGAGCACGAGGTGGGCGATCCGGTGCGTCAGCGTGCGCGTCTTGCCGGTGCCGGGCCCCGCGAGCAGGAGCAGCGCGCCCTCGTCGACCTCCGCCGCGGCCCGCTGCTCCGGGTCGAGCGCGTCGAGCAGCGCCGGGCCGCCCGGCGGGGGCGCCGCGGGCGGCGCGCCGCGGGGAGCGTCGCCCACCGGCTCGGGCGGGGGCTCGGCGGGGGCCGGGGCGCGGCGGCCACGGGGGCGCGACCCGGCCGGCGGGGGCGAGCCTACGGGCGAGCGCGGCCCGGCGCGGGGCGGCACGGGCGCCGCGGGCTCCGGCGGGAAGAGGAGCCCGCCCCCGCGGCGGCGCTGCAGCTCGCCGGGCTCGAAGACCCGGATCACGCCGTACTCGCCGTCGTAGCCCGCGTCGCGGATCACGCGCCCCTCGCGCATCCGCGCGATCGCCTCGGAGAGGAGGGGCGTCCCGGCGCGCTCGATCTCGTCGAGCGGCGCCTCGCCGAGGAGGAACAGCTCGGGGCCGAGCCGCGAGAGCACCGCGTCGTAGCTCCGCTGGACCGCCTTGCTGGAGGCGCTCACGCCGTGGAGCTCGGCCAGCACCTCGGGCAGCGGCACCAGGTTGCGGAACGCGCTCGCGCCCTCGGGCCGCGCCCCTTCCTCCCGATCGGCGAGCTCCTCGACCCGGTGCAGCACCCCGACCGTGACCGGGTGCCCGCACACGGGGCAGGCGAGGGAGCGCGCCCGCGCCTCCGCCGGCGAGAGCACGACATTGCATTTGCGGTGGCCGTCGAGGTGGTATTTCCCCTCTTCCGGGAAGAACTCCACGGTGCCGCCGAAGCCCTGTCCGGTCTCCAGGGCGCGCCGGATCGCGAAGTAATCGAGCGGCGTGTCGAAGGCCGTGGCCTCGCGGCCGAGCTTGCCGGGCGAGTGCGCGTCCGAGCTGGAGACGAGCCGGTAGCGATCGAGCCCGGAGATGCGCCAGTTCATCGCGGGATCCGACGAGAGCCCCGTCTCGACCGCGAAGATGTGCGGCGCGAGATCGCCATAACACTCCTCGACCGCGTCGAAGCCGGCCTTCGCGCCCAGCACCGAGAACCAGGGGGTCCAGATGTGCGCCGGCACGAGGTAGGAGCCCTCGCCCGACTCCAGCACGATCTCGAGCAGGTGGCGCGAGTCGAGCCCCAGGATGGGCCGCCCGTCGGCGCTCAGGTTGCCGACCTTCGAGAGCGCGCGGACGATGCGATCGGCGGCCTCGAAGTCGGGCGCGTAGAGGAGATGATGGATCTTCCGCGTCCGGTCTCCCTTCTTGTAGATCGTGGAGATCTCCACCGACAGGACGAAGCGGGGCGCCCCGCGGCACGCCCCGGGGAGCCGCTCCGAGGCGGCGCGGGCGAGGTCGTCCCGCAGGCGGAACAGCCCGGGCTCGGCCGGTACGAGGCTCTCCCGGAGCTCGGCCATCCACGCGGGGTGGGTGAAGTCCCCCGTGCCGATCACCGCGATGCCCTTGCGCTGAGCCCAGTAACAGAGATGCGCGAGATCGCAATCGCTGCTCGTCGCGCGGGAATACTTCGAATGCACGTGGAGATCGGCGTAGAAGCGCATGTCGTGGGTCGCGGTTCCTATCGAGAACTTCCTCGCGGCGTCAATCGTGGATCCCGGCGATCTTCGCGAAATTTGGCCGGAAAATTCGACGCGCCGAACGTAAAGACACCCGACGCAAAAAAAGGCGATGTGACGCGGCAAAACGATCGCGCTCGACGTAATGTGTTGCAGCGCGTGCGTGTCGATGGGCTCGCCTGGAGTCCTGGCCGATCCGTTGCAGCGCGTGCGTGTCGATGGGCTCGCCTGGAGTCCTGGAGGGAGTCCTGACTGCGTCGCTGCGTCGGTGCGTGGAGGATGCGGGCAGTCGCGTCCTCACACCATGCCCCCGCACATCCCACATGAGGCGGTCGCCGGAGGATCTTCACAGCGGCATGGTCCCAGAAGAAAGCTCGATTACGATGCTCCGCCGGTCATGCCCTGCGCTTGCGTCCGAGCTGCGCTGGAGGCTATCCTGGCGGGCCCAGGGGCCCTCCGCTGCCGTCGAGAGGCGCAGGGCCCCGTGACCTCGCTCCGTGCAATCGCCCTGGCCCCTCTCCGTCGTCGCCCTGACTCCATCCTCTTGCGGTGCCGTTCGATGGCGCATGCAGGGCGCAGAGCGGCTCACGGTCATCGTCAAAGCGACGTTCGCCCTGGTCCACGACAGGAGCGCCGAGCTCGCCCCGCCGGACGAGCTGGTCCGCACCGATCAGCTTCGCGGGGGGCGGGGCAGCCTGGAAGAGGCGTGTGAGACGGCGCCCTACCTGCCGGGCGCCGGGGTCCTCGTGCGCGGGCACGCCTGCGCGCCGGCGGGAAAGACCGTGACGGCGCTCCCGGTGCGGGTCGCGCTGTTCCGCAACGACCGCTGGATCCTCAACAAGGTCCTTCATGTCTTCGGCGACTACACGCGAGAGGCGCCGAGCCCGCGCCCGTTCAGCCGGATGCCGATCGTGTACGAGCGCGCGTATGGCGGCCCGCGCGTCGACATGAACCCGGTGGGCGTGGGCGCCGACGCGGTGCTGCCGAACATCGTCGATCCTGCCGATCCGACGCGGCCGGCGGGCCTCGGCCCGGTTGCGAGGCACTGGGCCCCGAGGCGGCATTTCCTCGGGCGGGATCGGACGATCGACCCGCTGTCCCCGGAGCTCGACACCCGCTTCGATTTCCGGTACTTCCACGCGGCGCCCGCGGACCAGCAGATCGCCTTTCTCCGCGGCGATGAGTGGATCTTCCTGGAGGGCCTGCACCCGCATTGCCCGTGGCTCCGGTCCAGCCTGCCCTCCGCCCGCGGGCTCGCGCGGCTCTACCGGTCCGGATCGGCGGGCGAGGACCAGGGGCAACCGGTCGAGCTCGTGGCCGACACGCTGACCCTCGACGCGGACCGGCTGCGCTGCTCGCTGATCTGGCGGGGGAGCGTCGCGCTCTCGCCGGGCGACACGCTGGCCCGCATGCGCGTGGTCGCGGGCGTCGAGCTGCCGGGGCGGCCCCTCGCGTGGCCGTCCGTGGCGGCCGGTCCCCCTCCGTCCCAGGGCAGGCCCGGCGCGCCGGGCCTCGCCGGAGGAGCGCCGGAGGCCGGAAGGGGTCCTGTCATCGAGGACGAGGACACGGCCGACTCCCAGGATGGCGTCGGCCCGGGGATCCAGCCGCTGGCGCCGTTCGCGCTCGCCGAGCCCGGGAGCGGGCCCGCCCCTCGGACCACGGCGATCCCTGGAGCGCCCTGGAGCGGTCATCCGCGGCCGACGCCGCCGCGCCCGCCGTCCCCCCGGGCCATGGTGACGCTGGTGGATGCGCCGGCCGGCGCGGCGGGGCCGCCGTCGCCGCCGTCGCCGCCGTCGCATCCGCCCTTCCGGGCCATGGTGACGCTGGTGGATGCGCCGGCCGGCGCGGCGGGGAACGGCGCGGTGAGCCACTTCGCACCGGAGCTCGAGGCGGTGCTCACCGGGATCGGCGACCTCGCCGGGCCGTCACGGCGCCGCGCAGGGGAGCCTGCTCCACCACCGTCGCCCCTGCCGTTCGCGCCGGCGCCCACGCCGCCGCCGCGGGTCGAGCCTCGCGCGGGCTCCGTGCCGTTCGCGATGCCGTTCACCCGCCCCGGGATCGCGCCCTCGCCGCACCCGGGCGACGTTCCCGGGGCGCCCGCGCCGGCAGGACCGACGTCGCCCGCGCCTCCCGGCGAGCAGCGCGCCGCGATGGACGCACCGCGTCCGCCGCGCGCCGCGGAGCCCAGCTTCCGGTCTGAGCCCGCCGCCCCCGCGAGCGGCGCCACCCCCGCGAGCGGCGCCACCCCCGCGAGCAGCGCCGCACCTGCGAACGGCGCCGCCCCCGTGAGCAGCGCCGCCCCCGTGAGCAGCGCCGCGCCCGCGAGCAGCGCCGCGCCCGCGAGCAGCGCCGCGCCCGCGAGCAGCGCCGCGTATTCCGCCCCGGCGTCCGAGCCGGAGGCCCGTGGACTGCGCGCGACGCTGCTCGCTCGGCTCAAGAGCGGCCAGCCGCTCCACGACCTGGAGCTCGCGGGCGTCGAGCTCGACGGCATCGACTTCAGCGGCGCCTCGCTCGAGCGCCTGAACCTCGCCGGCTCGACGCTCACCCGGTGCAACTTCGCCTCGGCGCGCCTCTCCGGCGCGAACATGAGCGGCGCGGACCTGACGGGCGCGTGCTTCCACGAGGCCGACCTGACGCGCGCCGACCTCTCCCGCGCCACGCTCGACCGGGCGCGGCTCTCCTCCGCGCTCCTCAGGAACGCCGATCTCGCGTTCGCCAGGGGCTCGCACGCGAGCTTCGAGGGCGCGTCGCTGGAGGGCGCCGACCTCCGGCAGGCGCGCCTCGTCGAGGCCGTCTTCGACCGGGCGTGCCTCGCGGACATCAACGGGAGCAAGGCCGATATCTCGCGATCGAGCCTCGCGCGCGCCAACCTCGCCGGCGCCATCCTGCGCGCGGCGAAGCTCAAGGAGGCGAGTCTGCCCTGCGCCAACGTCGAGGGCGCCGATCTGCGCGACGCGGATCTCGCGGGTGCCAACGTCTATGGCGTCAAGCTCGCGAGCGCGCGATCGAGCGGCGCGATCCTCCGCGCCCTCGTCGAGATCCCACCCGCGGAACACGGCATCAATCCGTCTTCAGGAGGTTGACCGGCTGACGGATTTGCGTCTAGTTCTATCCTCGGGCTCTCTCGGTACGGCTCGCGGACGACTCTCCTTGAGGCACCCGACGTGTGCCGTCGAACAACGCAGGAAAGGCCATGGACGACCTCATCAAAATCTCCTCGGGCGCGCTCCCCAGCTCCACGCGCGTCGTCGGATTCCGCGGCGTCGAGGCCATCTCGCGCCCGTACCAGATCGACATCTACCTCCTGCTCCAGGGCGAGGACGCGGAGTCGTTGGACCTCTCCGACGCCATCGGGGCCAGGGCCTCGCTCGTGCTCGACTGGCTCACGGACAACCGCCCTCCCTTCGTCTTCGCCGGCGTCCTCGCGACCCTCGGCGTGCTGCACGAGCTCGACGGCCGCTCGCTGCTCCGCGCGGTGCTCGTGCCGAAGCTCTGGCTGCTCGGCCTCTCCAGGCACAGCCGCATCTTCACGAAGCAGACGTTCCCCGACGTCATGAAGGCCGTCCTCGAGGAGAACGGCATCGGACCTGACGAGTACGAGATGCGCCTCGGCAGCTATGACGTCGAGGAGCACATCTGCCAGTACCGGGAGAGCGACCTCGATTTCCTCTCGCGGTGGATGGAGCGCGAGGGCATCTTCTACTTCTTCGAGCACTCGCCGGACGGCGACAAGGTCGTCTTCTGCGACGCCAAGGCGTACGAGGAGGACCCGATCGGCGCGCCCGTCCGCTACCACCCGCAGGTCGGGCACGACGTGAGCGCGGGCATGTCGCTCCGCACCTTCACCAGCCAGCACACGACGCTCCCGGCGGCGATCAAGCTCAAGGACTACGACTACGCGCGGCCGAACCTGAACGTCGCCGGCGCCGCGCGCGTCTCGCCGAACGGCGCGGGGGAGGTGAGCCTCTACGGCGAGCGCTTCTTCACGCCGGCGGCGGGCGAGCGGCTCGCCAGGATCCGCGCCGAGGAGATGCTGGCGCGGCAGGTGGTCTACCGGGCGTCGGGGACGCGGATGCACCTCCGGCCCGGCTACACGTTCGAGCTCGACGACCACCCGCGCGCCGCGTTCAACGCGAGATACCTCACCATAGAGGCGCACCACCACGGCAACCAGCTCGCCGGGACCACCATGTACCGCGAGATGCTCGATCTGCCGCACGAGGAGGTGTATTTCGTCGAGCTCACCGCCATCCCCGCGAAGACGCAGATGCGCGCGGAGTCGCGCACGCCGTGGCCGCGCATCTACGGTTACGAGAACGGCACCGTGGACGGGCCCGCGGAGAGCGAGTACGCGCAGATCGACGATCTCGGCCGCTACAACGTGAAGTTCAAGTTCGACGAGAGCAACCTGAAGAGCGGGAAGGCGTCGACGTTCGTGCGCATGATGCAGCCGCACGGCGGCGGCATCGAGGGCTTTCACTTCCCGCTCCGCAGGGGGACGGAGGTGGTGTTCAGCTTCCTCGGCGGCGACCCCGACCGGCCGGTCATCTCGGGCGTCGTGCCGAACGCGCTCACGCCGAGCCCGATCACGAGCGGCAACCACACGAAGAACGTCATCCAGACGGGCGGGCGCAACCGGCTCGAGCTCGAGGACCGGGCAGGGCAGCAGCGCGTCACCCTCTCGACGCCGTACTCGAACACGTACCTGCGCATGGGCTCGCCGAACGACGATCACGAGCTCATCGTGAAGACGGACGACAACACGCTGCTCGACGCGGGCAAGAACTTCGACCAGACCGTGGGCCTGAACGGCGGCGGCACCTGGAACGCCACGATCAAGGACAACTGGATCACCCACGTGCAATCCGGGATCCACGAGCTGTTCGTCGAGTCCGGCACCTCGTACACCGAGATCGAGGGCGACACGTGGCTCCACGTGCTGACCGGCAACCTGTTCACCGACGTCGACACGGGCACGATGATCACCAACGTCGAGGGAGACACCACGACGACGGTGAAGACCGGGAATTACACGGTGAACATCGACACCGGGAACACGACCGTCACCACCAAGTCCGGAGACACCCTGGTCGACACGCAGTCCGGGACCACGACCATCAAGAGCCAGGGCAAGATGACGCTGGAGACCCAGGACCAGTGCGAGGTCAGGGTCAAGAGCAACATGATGCAATACGTCGACGGCAACCTGGTGGGGGAGATCAAGGGCGCGGCGCAGCTCACGACCCACGGCCCGTTCAAGAAGCTCTACAGCTCGAACAACGTCAACGTCACGGGCGGGTTCAAATCGGACACGTTCCTCGGCCTGTCGAACACCAACGCCATCGGCGCCAGCATCGCCACCTTCGTCGGCGCGAAGGCGACGCTGGAGCTCTCCGCGGCCTTCACGGCGACCTACGCGGCCAAGCTCGACATCACGGGCGGCGTGGCGCTGGCGTTCAAGTGGGGCGCCTCGCTCGCGATCAACAGCGCTGTCGAGCTCACCGTGAAGCCGACGTCCATCGAGACGGGCGCGGCGAAGATCTCCCAGCTCCCGACGCGGCTCGCGATGTGCGCGCTGCGCTACCACCTCTCCGGCGTCCATGTGCTCAGCTGATGGAGCGAGTCGGGGCCATCGCTCGAGGAACTCGACCTTGACCGCCGGCCCCCGCGGGCAGGCTCTGGCTCACCGCCTGTGAGCTCAAAGGGAAGATCGCGCGGCGACATGGGTACAATCATCGCTCTCACGGCCATCCTCGTGCCGCTGCTCGTCGTGGCGGTCATCGTCTTCTTCGTCTTCCGCCGGGACAACGCCCAGGTCGAGGCGATGAGGGGCCGGGTGGCCGAGGTGGACTCCAGGATGGCCCGCGCGCGCCTCGCCCAGGCCACGGTGGTCTCGAGCCGGACGCGCGGCACCTTCCAGGACGGCTCCATGGCGTTCGTCGACCTCCGGCTGGAGGTGCAGCCGCCCGGCGGGCCCCCCTACCTCGCGAACACGGAGTGGGAGCTGAACATCAGCTCCATGTCGATGGTGGAGCCGGGGAAGAGCGTCGCCGTCAAGATCGACGGCGAGGATGCCGAGATCATCTACCCCAACGTGAGCTGGGCCAGGCTGTCACGCACGTTCATCGCGCGTGGCGTGATGGGCAAGAGCAAGCAGTGAGCACCCCACCGGCCTGAGCGAGCCCCGATCCCCTATGCGCGTCATCAAGCCCCAACGCATCTCCATCCTGCAGCGCGTGTTCGAGCTGCGGCAGCAGCGCTATCTGGCGCTCGGCCTCGCGGCGTACGTCCCGCTCGACGCGCCCGAGCGCCCGCTCCCCGAGATCTCCATGTGGCAGGAGATCCCGAGGCAGCTCGGCAAGGACGCCGCGCTCGACGAGGGGCTGCCGAAGCCCCGGGGCGAGGTCCTCGCCTTCGGCAAGGCGTTCGCGCCGGGCGGCAAGCCGCGCACGGCGTTCCGGGCGCGCGTCCAGGTCGGCCCCATCGACAAGGCCGTGTACGTCGTCGGCAAGCGGCGCTGGGAGCTCGGCGGGCCGAGCGAGCCCGAGCCGCTCACCGAGCTCGCCCTCGGCTGGGACAAGGCGTTCGGCGGGCCGGGCTTCGCCGCGAACCCCGCCGGGACGGGGGTCGCGCCGGCCGAGGAGAACGGCAAGAAGATCCACCTGCTGCCGCAGATGGAGCACCCGAAGCACCTCATCACCTCGCCGGGCGACCGGCCGCCCCCCGCGGGGTTCGGCCCCCTCGACCCCACCTGGCCCGAGCGCCAGTCGAAGCTCGGCACGTACGACGCGGCCTGGCTAGAGAACGACTTCCCCGGCTTCGCCCGCGACCTCGACCCGGAGTACTTCATGGTCGCGCCCCCCGATCAGCGCCTGCCCGGCTTCTTCCAGGGCGGGGAGCCGATCGCGCTCGAGCACCTCCACCCCGAGCAGACCACGCTGACGGGCCGCGTGACGGAGCTCCTCGCGCGCTGCTTCGTGACGCGGGCCTCGCGCGAGGACGCGCTCGAGGAGGTCGCGACCCGGCTCGAGACCCTCGTGCTCCTGCCCAATGTCCGGCGCATGATCGCGATCTTCCGCGGCACCCTGCGCGTCGAGGAGGACGACGCGCGCGACGTGAAGTGCCTGCTCGCCGCGCTCGAGCGCCGGGGCGCCCCCCGGCCGAAGGAGCACTACGACGCCGTCTTCGCCCAGCGCCTCGACAAGAAGAAGGGCCACCTCGTCGCCCTGCGCGACCGCGACCTGCTCCCGGAGCCGGACCCCGACGCCCCCGCGCTGCCGGACGAGAAGATCGGCGACATGGAAGACCTCCTGCGCCGCGAGGGCGTGCTGGAGCGGAGGTCGCGCGAGCGATCGCAGCGCGAGCTCGACAAGGCCCGCATGTCCGTGCGGGTGCTCGGGCTCGATCCGGACGAGAAGGGTATCCCGCGGGAGCTGCCGAAGGAGGAGCCGCCGCCGACGCTCGACGAGCTGCCCGAGTACATGGAGCGCGTCGAGGCCGAGGCCGCCCGCCTCGAGGCCGAGGCCAAGGTCAAGCAGGAGGAGGCCCTCGCCGAGGCGCGAAAGAACCTCGCCGAGCACGGCGTCGACCTCGACGAGGTCATCGAGCGATCGAAGCGCGAGGCGGGCGGGCCGCCCAGGTTCAGCGCGGACGAGCACCTCGCCCGCATGCGGGAGACCGCCCAGGCCGGCCGCGCCCTCGGCGCCCCGATGGAGGCGCTCGAGGCCCAGATCGAGGATCCGGCCTTCCTCGCCAAGCTGCGCAAGCTCGAGGAGGCCCAGCTCCACGGCTACCGGCTGGCCGCGCACCACATGGCGCCCGCCGCGATCCCGGACGACGCCGCGCAGCGCGACCTCCGCGCGCGCGTCTCGGCCGCGCGCGCGTCCGGCGCCCCGATGACCGGCTGGGACCTCACCGGCGCCGACCTCCGCGGGCTCGACCTGTCCGGGGCCGTCCTGCGCGAGGCGCTCCTCGAGCGCGCGGACCTGCGCGGCTGCGCGCTCGCCGGCGCGGATATGACGGACGCGGTGCTGGTGCGCGCCAACCTCGAGGGCGCCCGCCTCGAGGGCGTCTGCCTCGAGGGCGCGAACCTCGGCGAGGTCGTGGCGCGCGACGCCGACCTCGGGGGCGCGCGCCTCGCCCGGGCGATCCTGCAGCGCGGCGAGCTCGCGGGCGCGCGCTTCGCCCGCGCGGACCTGCGCGGCGCCGACCTGTTCGAGGCGCGCCTCCCGCGCGGCGACCTCGCGGACGCCCTCGCGGACGAGGTCCTCTTCTACGAGTGCGACCTCGAGGGGGCGCGCCTCGATCGCGCGAGCCTGCGCAAGGCGACGTTCTTCCGGTGCCGCATGGCCGGCGCGAGCCTCGCGGACGCCGTGCTGGAGGGCGCGGCGCTCGTCGAGGCGGACGCCGAGGGCGCCTGCTTCCGGGGCGCCCGCGCGAACAACCTGCGCCTCGTGCAGGCGTGCCGGCTCGGCAAGGCCGACTTCTCGGGCGCGGAGCTCGCGCTCGCGACGCTGCGCGGCGCCTCGATGCGCGGCGCCGGGCTGGCCCGCGTCCGGGCCGACGGCTGTGACCTCAGCGAGTCGGACCTCGCGGGGGCGCGCCTCGCGGGCGCGAGCCTCCAGGGCGCGCGGCTGATGCGCACGGATCTCGGCGACGCCGAGCTGCCCGACGCGAACCTGATGGAGGCGATGCTGCAGGGCGCGAGGGTGCACGGCGCCTCGTTCCTCCGGGCCAACCTGTTCCGCGCGAACCTGATGGGCGCCGAGGGCGACGCGCGCACGAGCTTCAAGGACGCCCACGTCGTCCGGACCCTGTTCCCGAGGCGAAAGCGATGACCAAGGACGATCTGCTCGCCCGCGTCGCGAGCGCGGAGCCCGTGGCCGACGAGGACCTCTCCGGCGCGGACCTCTCCGGCGCGGACCTCTCCGGCGCGGTGCTCGAGCGCGTCTCGTTCCGGGGGGCCGACCTGACCTCCGCGAAGCTCCACGAGTCCGTCTTCTCGGACTGCCATTTCGAGGGGGCGCGGCTCGGGGGCGCGCGCCTCCGCCACGGGGTGTGGGACCGGTGCACGTTCCTCGCGGCCGACCTGCGCGACGCCGAGCTGATCGGCGCGAGCCTGGTCGAGTGCGACCTGTCGCGCGCCTCGCTCGACGGCGCCGACCTGACCATCGCGAGCCTGGTCAAGCCGCGCCTCGAGGAGGCGAGCCTGTCGCGGGCGAACCTCGACCGCGCCGCGGTCGTCGACGCCGAGCTCGCCCGGGCGAGCTTCGAGGGCGCGACCCTGCTCCAGACCGTGCTCCTCAAGGCCGATCTGTCGACCGTGACCCTGCGCGGCGCGCGCCTCGAGCGGGCGATGCTGATCGGGGGCAAGCTCGTCGGCCAGGATCTCTCGGGCATGGATCTCACGCTCGCGCAGCTCATGGAGGTGGACCTCACCGGCTGCGACCTCCGCGGCGCGCGGCTGGTCCAGACGAACTTCAAGGGGGCCACCCTCGCCGGCGCGAAGCTCGACGAGGCGAACCTCGAGCGGGCCCTGCTCGCCGAGGCCTGCCTGTCGAGCGCGACGCTCCGGAAGGCGAAGGTCGACCAGGCGCTCTTCGTCAAGGCGCGGCTCGACGGCGCGAGCCTCGAGGGCGCGAGCGCGTACCAGGCCATCTTCAAGAGCGCGAGCTGCCTCGGCGCGACGTTCGCCGGCGCCGATCTGACGTACGCCGACTTCTCGTACGCGGACCTCGCGAACGCCGATTTCTCGCACTGCAAGCTGTTCCGCGCGCGCTTCCACAGGACGCGCGAGCAGGACACGCGATTTTCGAGCCGGTCCGCGGCGCTCGGCGACGACGAGGAGCTGAGCGAGGCGGAGCGGCGCTCGGAGAGCCGGTAGGGTCAGCACGGAGGGTACGATGAGGGACAATCTGGCAAGGAAGCTCGCGTGGCCTCTGCAAGAGGCCGCGACCGTGGTGGGCGTCTCGGGTCGCGGCCTGCGCGTCAGGTCGAGCTCGGGCGAGTTCGAGGTGCGGCGCGCGGCCAGCTGCCTCCTCGAGCCCGCCCTCGGCGACGAGGTGCTCGTCGCGCACCACGACCGCGGCTCGCACGTCCTCGCGGTGCTGGAGCGCGACGACGAGGCGCCGGCGCGCCTCTCGGCCGAGGGCGACCTCGAGATCGCCGCCGCGTCGGGCAAGGTCTCGGTGAGCGGGCGCGACGGCGTCGACGTGCTCACGCCCGGCGAGGCCACGATCGCGGCGGGCTCGGCGCGCCTGTCGGCCGGGCGCGCCGACGCGGTGGTCGGGGTCCTGAGCCTCCTCGGCGACAGCCTCACCGCGAGGGTCGACCGCATGAAGACCGTGGCGCAGTCGGTGGAGACGGTCGCCGAGCGCCTGGTGCAGCGGCTCGACCGGGCCTACCGCTTCATCGCGCGGTCCGAGGTGGTGCGCGCCGAGTACCTCGAGATCGAGGCGCGCGCCGCGTACCACGTCAAGGCAGAGACGACGCTCGTGAACAGCGGCGGGCTCACGAAGATCGACGGCTCCCAGATCCACCTTGGTTGAGAGGACGAGATGTTCGCCAACACGCAGATGATGGGCATGTCCCTCGGCGCCCCCGACGTGTGCCTCACGCCGATGCCCGCGCCGACCCCGATCCCGTACCCGAACATCGCGATGCAGCCTATGGGCATCCCGGCCGCGTACAACGTGCTGTTCATGTGCACGCCGGCGCACAACATGGCGACGACCGTGCCGCTCACGAACGGCGACAACCCGGGCGTCGCGCTCGGGGTCGCCTCGGGCATGGTGATGGGCCCGTCGCGCCACGTCACGGCGTCGTTCACCGTGCTCGCCGGCGGCATCCCGGCCACGCGCCTGACGAGCATGACGATCACGAACTCCACGAACTGCCCGGCCGTGTCGATCGTCCCGAGCCAGGTCAAGGTGCTGCTCCTGGCGCCGTGAGGGACCACAGCAAGAACCGCCTGGCGCTCATCACGAGCCGCTACGCGGCGCGGCAGCAGGAGAAGGCCGCGGGCGACCGGAGGGCGTTCGACGACGCGTTCCGGGCGGTGCGCGGGGAGGTGATCCTGCCCGTGCTCGGGGAGATCGCCACCGAGCTCCGGTCCGCCGGCCACGCCCCGCGCATCGCGCTCGACGAGGCGCCCGAGACGCCGAGCGTCGCGCTGGCCCTCGGGATCCGGGGCGTCACCGCCGCGCCGGGGACGGACCTCATCGCCTTCTCGGTCATCCAGCGGCGCGAGGCGCCGGAGATCCTCGCCTACCTGGTGGTGAAGCCGCCGCCGATGGATCTCCTGCGCTTCGCGAGCCCCGCCGACATCACCGCCTACCAGGTGGAGCAGCTCGTGGTCGACGCGATCGAGCACATCTTCGCGTGCCGTTCCATCTGACGGCGCCGGCGTCGAGCCGCGCGCCGCGCGGCCCGGGCCCGGGCGTGCGCCGCTCGACGTGGGCCCCGGGCGCCGGGCGCGCGGTCACGGCGCCGCGGCGGGGGGCGCGGAGGGCTTGCGGGTCAGGTAGAAGAAGTCGCGCCTGGAGCGCTTGCGGATGTACTCGTCCTCGGAGAACTCGAACCCGCTCGCCAGCGCGACCGCCTTCAGGGCGCCGTCCTCGCCCGGCTCGTAGAGCAGGAACTTCGGGTAGGACCAGTTCACGTCGAGCTGCGCCACGTCCCAGGCGCCGGCGTGGCGCAGCCCGAGCGCGATCGCCGTCGCCGTCGTGTGGTTGCTGATGGCGACGAAGAGGACCTTGCCGTCACGGTCCATGCCCACCGCGGACCTGCGGATGACCGTGTTGCCGTCGAGCGTGGCGCCCCAGTTGCGGACGTTGGGCGCGCGGAGCGCCGGGTGGAGCTCGCCGCCGACGGCCATGCAGCTCGGCGCCTGGCGCCACCACCGCATGCCGGCCTCGTCGGCCGCGAGCGCGGTCCACGGCGCGATCCGCACCCGATCGTCGCGGTAGAGCGCCACGGTGCAGCCCTTGTCCCTGGGGGGCACCACCGTCACGTCGTCGAGCCGCATCCCCCACTTGCCGTGCTCGGTCATGAAGCCGCCGTTGAACGCCGCGAGCAGGTGCTCGTGGTGCGCCTCCGGGATCTTCGCGGGCCGCGCGAGGGTCTCGCCCTCCTTGGTGGTCGCCGCGGGCTCCCGCGAGCCGGCCATGAGGTGGAGGTCGACCCTCGAGAGATCCACGGCCACGACGAACAGCTCCGCCCAGGAGCGGCTCGGATCCGGGTGGAGCAGCGTCTTGTACAGGCGCGGCGGCTCGTCGGGGCGCGCGTGATCGACGATGGGCACCCACCGCCCATCGCCGGGGGCCGACCAGGCCTCGTGGGAGGGGCCGACGTCCTTCGGGCGGAACAGCGCCGGCACCACCCCCGAGGAGGCGCGCGCGGTCGGCGCGCTGAGCGCGACCGCCGCGGTGAGCGAGGCCGCCGGTGCGGCCGGCGCCGGCGCCTCCTCCGGCACCTCCCAGTACGTCTTCGGCGGCTCGTTGCCGCGGAAGAGGCGGAGGATGCGATCTTCGACCGCGTAGGCGGTCTCCTCGAGGTCGGTGACGTTCTCGGTCCCGATCACCGCGCGCAGCCCGCCCGCGACGAGCGGGCCCATCCACGGGATGCGGTGCACCGCGATCCACAGCCCCGCGCCGGCGAGCGCCGACACGCCGACGGCGCCGAGGATCCAGCGCCGGCGTCGCGCGCGCGGCGGCCGCGTTCCGGGGTGCTGCTGAGCGGGGGGCGCGGCGGGCGCCGGCGACGTCGAGGCTTCGGGTTCGGCCATGATGCGGAAGGGGCGGCGAGGCGCGGGCGAGGGTGTAGCACGGGGCGGCGAGCGCACGGAAATCCGCGGCGAGCGCGCCGCGTCGCCGGAGATCACCGTCGCGCCTCGACTTTTACATGACCGCACACTAGAGTGGCTGCCTCTCGGACTGACCTGGCACGGCCCGCGGTGCTCGGTCGCTGTCGATGTGGTCTGGCGGCCTTCTCTTCGGAGGAGGCGCCGGGCGACAGCTCTCTGTCACCGGCCCCTCGGCGTTTCGAGGGCGCGGTGCCGCGGCGCTTTTGGCCCTGCTCAGGAGGGGCTCTCGGAGCCCGACGTCCATGCAATTTACCGATCTCGATCTGATTGAACCGTTGCTCCGCGCCATCGCCGCCGAGGGGTACAGCGCCCCGACGCCCATCCAGGCGCAGGCGATCCCCCCCATCCTCGCGGGCAACGACGTCCTCGGCTGCGCCCAGACGGGCACCGGAAAGACCGCGGCGTTCGCGCTGCCGATCCTGCAGCGCCTCGCGCAGGGCGTCGCGCCGAGCCCGCGCGCGCTCCGCGTGCTGGTGCTCACCCCGACGCGCGAGCTCGCGGCGCAGGTCGGCGAGAGCTTCGAGACGTACGGCAGGAACCTCGGCCTGCGGAGCGCGGTCGTCTTCGGCGGGGTCGGGCAGCGCCCCCAGATGGAGGCGCTGCGCCGCGGCGTCGACGTCCTCGTGGCGACGCCGGGCCGGCTGCTCGACCTCTGCGCGCAGGGCCTCTCCCCGTTCGGGCGCCTCGAGACGCTCGTGCTCGACGAGGCGGACCGGATGCTCGACATGGGGTTCATCCACGACATCCGGCGCGTCCTCGCGATGCTGCCCGAGCGCCGGCAGACGCTCCTCTTCTCGGCCACGATGCCGCCGGACATCCAGAAGCTCGCGAGCAGCATCCTGCGCCGCCCGGTGCGGGTCGAGGTCGCGCGGGTCGCCACGACGGCCGAGAACATCGACCAGCGGGTGGTCTTCGTCGATCGGTCCGACAAGCGCGCGATGCTGGAGCACGTCCTCAAGGATCCGGGCCTGCGCCGGGCGATCGTGTTCACCCGGACCAAGCACGGCGCCAACCGCGTCGTCCAGCAGCTCGGCCGCGCGCGCATCGAGGCCGTCGCCATCCACGGGAACAAGTCCCAGGGGGCGCGCGAGCGGGCGCTCGCGAGCTTCAAGCAGGGGACGACGAGCGTGCTCGTGGCGACCGACATCGCCGCGCGCGGGATCGACATCGAGGACATCTCGCACGTGATCAACTACGACCTCCCCAACATCCCGGAGAGCTACGTGCACCGCATCGGCCGCACGGCGCGCGCCGGGGCGTCCGGGGTGGCGCTGTCGTTCTGCGACAGCGAGGAGCGGGCCTATCTCGCCGACATCGAGCGCCTCATCCAGAAGCGCCTCCCGGTCCTGACTCCCCCTGGATTCACCAGCTCCCCGGCCGACCCCGGGCCGGCGCCGCAGGCGCAGGCGCGGCCGCCGATGCAGCCGCAGGGGCAGGGAAGACCGCAGGGCCCGGGGCGGCCGCAGGGGCAGGGAAGACCGCAGGGCCCGGGGCGGCCGCAGGGGCAGGGAAGACCGCAGGGCCCGGGGCGGCCGCAAGGGCAGGGAAGACCGCCGGGCCCGGGGCGGCCGCAAGGGCAGGGAAGGCCGCAGGCGCAGGGAAGGCCGCAGGGCCCGGGGCGGCCGCAGGAGCAGGCGCAGTCCCGGTCATCGATGCAGGCGCGGCCGCCGATGCAGGCGTCGCCCGGCGCGCCCCGCGTGAGCCGCTAGCCGCCGCCCGGCGCGCCTCGCGGGAGCCGGGAGCTGCTGCTGCCCGGCGCGCCCTCGTGGGAGCCGGTGGCCGTCGCCTGACGTGCCCTCGTGGGAACCGGTGGCCGTCGCCTGACGTGCCCTCGTGGGAACCGGTGGCCGTCACCTGACGTGCCCTCGTGGGAACCGGTGGCCGTCACCTGACGCGCCCCGTTCGCATCGACGGATGCCAGTATTACGTGCACCAACAAACGTTCGTCGCGGTGCATGAACTCTGGCACGATCGCGCCATGCGCATGCGCATCCCCGCTCTCCTCGTCAGCCTGCTCGCCGTCGCGGCTTGCGACCGCTGCGCTGCCTCGGACACGCCCGCCACGGACGCCTCCACCGGCGCGACGCCGGACGCTGCGGCCGCCCCGGTCACAGCCAGCGCTCCGGCGGCGGCCAGCGCTCCGGCGGCGGCCAGCGCCTCGGCGGCCCCGGCCGCGAGCGCGGAAGCGCCTGACGCCGGCCCCCCTGAGGCCGATTCCGGCCGGCTCTCGGTGGAGGGGCGCGCCGTCCAGGGGGGGCTCCTCCGCGCGAAGCTGAATGGCAAGCTGCGCCGCATGGCGTTCCCCGGCCACCGGGTGACCGTCAGCGATGAAGGGGAGTTCCTCATCGCCTTCTCGCGCGACGCGCCCCCGCAGGAGAAGCTGACCATCACGTTCGACGACGGGCAGGTGCTCGAGAAGGTCTTCGACGTCGAACAGCGCACGTTCGAGCTCGACAAGGTCGACGGCCTCCCGGAGAACATGGTCAAGCTCGACCTGCAGACGCGCGTGAAGCTCACGCAGGTCGACAAGAGGCTCGACGCCATCCGGACCCGGTACACGAAGAAGAGCTGCTACAAGGACGGGTTCGTCTGGCCGACCAAGGGCAAGATCACCTCACGTTACGGCCAGCCGCGCGTGTACAACGGCACGGAGAGCGGGATCCACTGGGGCGTCGACATCTCTGCGCCTGTCGGGACGCCGGTGCGAGCGCCCGCCTGCGGCAAGGTCGTGCTCGTGGAGCGGAACCTGCCCCTCAGCGGGCATACCTTGATCCTCGATCACGGTCACGGGCTGACATCGACGTTCATCCATCTCCACGGCTTCCGCGTGAAGGTGAATGACGAGGTCAAGCAGGGTCAGGTCATCGCGACCGTCGGGATGACCGGCCGCACGAACGGCGCTCACCTCGACTGGCGCATGAACCTGTTCGGGACGCGCATCGATCCCGAGCTCCTGGCGCCCCCGATGCAATGACAGCCGCCGCCCCGGCCCTGCCCGCCGGCGAGGCCGCCGCGCGGCGCGGTCCACGCCGGGGCGCCCCCGTCCATCACGTCCCGGAGGTCATCTGTTGAGAACGCTCTCGCTCCCGTCGATCCTCGCAACGCTCTTCCTCTCGCTCGTGCCCGTCACCGGGTGCGCGCCGGCTCCCCGCGCCGATCTCCAGCCGGCCGCGCCGCCGAGCCCAGGAGCCGCCGCCGCGTCCGCGCCTGGCCAGGGAGCCGCCGCCGCGCCCGCGCGTGGCCTCGATCCGGAGCTCTCGTCGTATCCGTATCCGTATCCGGTCCAGTACTTCGAGGTCGAGTCGCAGCGCCAGAAGCTCCGCATGGCGTACATGGACGTGCGGCCCGCGAAGCCGAACGGGCGCGCGGTGCTCCTCCTCCACGGCAAGAACTTCACCGCAGCCCACTGGGAGCCGACGATCCGGGCGCTGGTCGAGCGGGGCTTCCGGGTCATCGCGCCCGATCAGATCGGGTTCGGCAAGTCGACCAAGCCCGCCGCCTACCAGTTCAGCTTCCACGCCCTGGCCGAGGCGACGCGCGCGCTCCTCGACTCCCTCGGGGTCCAGCGCGCGGCCGTCGTCGGTCACTCGATGGGGGGCATGCTCGCCGCGCGCTATGCCCTCATGTTCGCCGATCGGACCGAGCGCCTCGCCCTCGTCAACCCCATCGGCCTCGAGGACTGGAAGACGGTGGTCCCCTATCGCCCGGTCGAAGCCTGGTACGAGCAGGAGCTCGCGGCGACGCGCGACAGCATCCGCGAGTACCAGCGCAAGAGCTACTACGACGGCGCCTGGAAGCCCGAGTACGAGCGCCAGATCGAGATCCTGGCAGGCTGGACCGAGCACCCCGAGTACCCGCGCGTGGCCTGGTGCTCGGCGCTCACCTACGACATGATCTTCACCCAGCCCGTCGTCTACGAGCTGCCGCGCCTGCGCGCGCCCACGTTGCTGATCATCGGGCTCAGGGATCGGACG
The DNA here is from genome assembly GCF_051369805.1 of Sorangium sp. So ce1036. NCBI lineage: Bacteria > Pseudomonadati > Myxococcota > Polyangiales > Polyangiaceae > Sorangium > Sorangium sp. So ce1036. Next base: position 5,482,746 of record NZ_JBBMOX010000001.1, on the reverse strand, counting down.
GCGCTCGGCCGAGCGTGGGCGCCGAAGGAGGCCGCCGCCGCGCTCGGCGACTACACCACGCTGGGCAAGAAGGCCGCGCAGGCGATCCCCGGCGCCAGGCTGGTCGAGCTCCCCGGCGTCGGCCACCTCCCGCAGGTCGAGGCGTTCGAGAAGTACATGGCTGCGCTCGCGGGGTTCCTCGAGCAGGCGCCCTGAGGCCCCCCGCAGGGGCGCGTCCGGTGCCCCCTCCTGTGGCGCGCGGGCGCGCCTCGGGGCAACGTGCCACACGACGAGATGTCATGACGCCGGGCCCACGGCCGCTGGCGCGCTCTCCGGCGCCGCCGAGCTGCTCGGCGGCATGTGCCTTGCAAATCCCAGCATCGATGACGTCGACGAAGGCCATCGATTCGAACCCTGGAGTCGCAAGGAGTCGATCATGAGAATCCTGTCGCCTCGAGCTCACGGATACCTGGACTACGCGGTCGCGGCGCTGTTCCTGCTGGCGCCCTCGCTGTTCGGCTTCGGCGGGCTCCCCGAGACGCTCTGCTACATCCTGGGCGTCGTGCACGTCGGGATGACGCTGATCACCGCCTTCCCGCTGGGCGCGGCCAAGCTCGTCCCGTTCCCTGTGCACGGCGCGCTCGAGGCCGCCGTGGCGGTGGGCCTCGTCGCGGCGCCCTGGCTCTTCGGCTTCGATGCGGTCCCCGCGGCCCGGAACTTCTACCTCGCGACGGGCGTGCTCATCGCCCTGGTCTGGCTCGTCACGGATTACCGCTCGGCCTTCACCCCGGCGACGGCCGGCGAGCGGTACCGGCCGGAGCACCGGTCGTTCTCCTGATGGCGGTCTGAGCCTCCGGATGGCGGCCTGAGCGCCATCGCGACGCAGGCAGGCGGGCGTGGTAGTGGAGCTGCCCTCCCGGAGCTGCCGCTGTCTTGGACGTCACCGCCATCGAGCTCGCCTTGCTGTGCCTCGCGGCCCTCCTCGCCGGCGGGGTGGACGCCATCGCGGGGGGAGGGGGGCTCATCACGCTGCCCGTCCTCCTGGCCACCGGGGTTCCTCCGCACGTCGCGCTGGGGACCAACAAGGGCCAGTCGGTGTTCGGCTCCGGGGCGGCCCTGGTCCGCTTCTCGCGCGCGGGGCTGGTGAGCGGAGAGCTGGCGTGGGTCAGCTTCGCGCTCGGGCTGCTCGGCGCGCTCGGCGGGGCGCGGCTCGTGCTGTGGGTGAAGCCCGAGGTGCTCAGGCCGCTGGTCCTGGTCCTGCTGGTGGCCGTGGCCGCCTTCTTCGCCTTCCGCAAGGGGCGGCCGCCCGGGGACCGGCCGGAGCCGCCCCTCGCGCGGCTGCGCGTGCTGGGGGGCCTGACGGCCTTCCTCGTCGGCGCCTACGACGGCTTCTTCGGCCCGGGCGCCGGCACCTTCCTCATCGTGGCCTTCTCCAGCCTGCTGGGCCACGGGCTGATGAGGGCGTCCGCGGACGCCAAGGTGGTCAACTTCGCCTCCAACCTCGCCTCCGTGGCGCTCTTCTCCTGGAAGGGCGTAGTGCTATGGCACCTGGCCCTGCCCATGGCCGTGGCGCAGTTCACCGGCGCGTGGATCGGCGCCCGCCTCACCGTGAGCGGGGGCGACAGGCTGGTGCGCAAGGTGGTGCTCGTGGTGGTCGCGGCGTTGACGCTGAAGCTCGGGCGCGACGTGCTGTTCGGGTGAGCGCCCGCGCGCCGGGGCTCGGTCGGCGCGCGGGGCAGGCGACGGCGCCGGTGCGCCGAGCACGCCGCCAGAGGGGCGGCCGCGAGAGGAGCGGTGGACATGGAAGAGACGATCGTCATCGTGGGTGCAGGGCAAGCCGGTGGAGAGGTGGCGAGCTCGCTCCGGCAGCAGGGATACGCGGGCCGCGTCGTGCTCGTCGGCGACGAGGCGCACCCTCCCTACCAGCGGCCGCCGCTCTCGAAGGGGTTCCTGCTGGGCAAGCTGCAGCTCGCGCAGCTCTACCTGAAGCCGGAGGCGGCGTACGAGCGCGCCGCGATCACCCTGAGGCTCGGCACCCGCGTGGACGCGATCGATCGCGCGGCGCGGGCCGTGGCGCTCCACGACGGGAGCCGGCTCCGCTACGACCGGCTGGTCCTCGCGACGGGGGGGAGGGCGCGCAGGCTGAGCGTGCCGGGGGCGGACCAGGGGAGGCTCGAGAACCTGTTCTATCTCCGCTCGATCGCCGACGTGGGCGCGATGCGGGCGCACCTCGTGGCCGGGCGGCACCTCCTGCTCATCGGCGCCGGGTACGTGGGGCTGGAGGTGGCGGCCGCCGCGGTGGAGCTCGGCATGAAGGTGACGGTGATCGACGTGGCGCCGCGGGTGCTGTCGCGGGTGACGGGGCCCGAGGTGTCGGCGTTCATCGAGGGGGTGCACCGGGAGCGCGGCGTGACGTTCAGGCTGTCCGCCACGGTGCGGGAGGTCGCCGTCGACGCGGCGGGGCGGGCGGCGCGCGAGGTCGTCGTGGCGACGGGCGGCGTCGAGGAGCGCATCGCGGCGGACGTGGTGCTGGTGGGGATCGGGCTCGTGCCGAACACGGAGCTGGCCGCCGCCGCGGGGCTCGAGGTGGACGACGGCATCGTCGTGGACGAGCGGGCGCGCACGTCCGACGAGGCCGTGCTCGCGGCCGGCGACTGCGCGAGCCAGCCGAGCGCGTACGCCGGGCGGCGCATCCGGCTGGAGTCCGTGCCGAACGCGATGGAGCACGCGCGGGTGGCCGCGGCGACGTTGCTCGGCAAGCCGGCGCCGCCGCCCGTGGTGCCGTGGTTCTGGTCGGAGCAGTTCGGGATGCGGCTGCAGATGGTGGGGCTGTCGACGGGTCACGACCGGTGCGTGGTGCGGGGGTCGATGGAGAAGAAGTCCTTCTCCGCGTTCTACCTGGCGGGAGGGCGCCTGATCGCCGCCGACGTGATCGGGCGCCCCGCGGACTTCATGGCATCCAGGAAGCTCGTCGCTGCCAGGCCCGTGATCGATCCGGCGGCGCTCGCCGACGAGGGCGTGCCGCTCGCGTCGCTGGGGGCCTGAACCCCGCTAGTGGAAGAAGTTCAACGCCTGCGTGATGAGCAGGGCGTTGATGAAGTCGATCAGGAACGCGCCCACGATGCTGACCACGAAGAACGCCTGCGGCGCGGGGCCCGACTTGCGCACGATCTCGTTCATGCACGCGAGCGCGTTCGCCGTCGTGCCCAGCATGAAGCCGCAGTAGCCGCCCGCCATCACCGCCGACGTGTAGTTCCGGCCCATCAGCCAGTAGATCGCCGTCCAGCACAGCCCCACCGTCAGCACCACCTGCATGGACAGGATCAGCAGCACGGGCAGCGCCAGCGTGGCCAGGTGCCAGAGCTGCAGGGTCAGCAGCGCCATCACGATGAACAGATCCAGCGTGACCTCGCCGATCTCGTCCATCCTCTTCTGCTCGATGCCCAGGAACTGGAACGCGTCGTCCAGGTTGCGCACGACGCCCGCCACGATCATGGCCCCGATGTACGCGGGCAGCGTCAGCCCCCAGTCCTGGAACTTCGCGCTGACCACCGAGCCGAGCGCCATCGCGATGCCGATGGCGATGATGTTCTCGACGTACGTCCCGTGCTTCTCGCCCGGGGCGGCGTCGAGATCGATCGCGGGCGCGGCCACCTGCTCGCTCGCCTCCGGGCGCAGGCCGTGCCGGCGGATCAGGAAGCTCCCGACATATCCGCCCAGGAGGCCGCTCACCACGATCCCGAAGACGGCCGAGGCGAGGCCCACGGCGGTCGCGCCGTGGACGCCGGCTTGCTCGAACACCGGCCCGAAGGCGAGGGACGTCGCGGGCCCGCCCGTGAGCGACACGGCGCCGGTCACGACGCCGAAGAGCGGCGGCAGCCCCAGCGCCCCCGCCGCGGTCATCCCGAGGACGATCTGCAGCACGAGCCCCAGCACGGACGCGCCGAGGAAGATGGCCACGCGCTTGCCGCCGAGCTTGAGCAGCCGCAGGCTGGCGCTCATCCCCACGGTCGTGAAGAACGCGATCATCAGGACGTCGCGCAGGACCAGGTCGAACTCGAGGTTGACCACGCGGTCGCGCAGGATGAGCGCCAGGAACGCGTAGACGAGCCCGCCCAGGACCGGCGCGGGGATGCTCAGCCGCTCGAGGATGGGCAGGGCGCGCCGGAGCCCGGCGCCGATCACCAGACCGAAACAGGAGACGCCCAGGACCTGGATGGCGCTGAGCTTGAAGGTCGGCACGTCCATGTGCCGCGGCATGCTAGCGGCAGAGCACACGACCTGCCTACCCGCATCATGTGCCCCGGGCGCAGGGAGGCGATGGGGCTCGGAGGGCTCCCCTCCGGGGCTTGCGCTCCTCCGGCGAGCCCCTCTGGCGGCTCGCCTGCACGAAAGCCCCTCCGGGGAGCCCTCCGAGCCCCGTCGACTCCCTGCGCGGAAGGGGCGGCCCGCGCGCCGTCAGCGCGTCAGGATCTCGCAGCCGTCCGGCGTGACGAGCACCGTGTGCTCGAACTGCGCCGAGAGGCTGCCGTCCTCGGTGACGATGGTCCACCCGTCGTCGAGCGTGCGGATGTGCGGCGAGCCCAGGTTGACCATCGGCTCGATCGTGATCGCCATCCCGGCGCGGAGCCGCATGCCCGCGCCGCGCACGCCGGTGTGCGAAACGTGCGGCGGCAGGTGCATCTTCCGCCCGATGCCGTGCCCGCCGACCTCGCGGACCACGCTGCACCCCTCGGCGCGCGCGAGCTCCTCGATCGCCGCGCCGATGTCGCCGAGCCGCGCCCCGTCGCGCACGACCGCGACGCCCGCGTCTCGGCAGCGCCGGGCGACGTCCACCACGTGCCGCGCCTCGGCGCTCGGCTCTCCGATGAAGAACGTCGCGGAGGTGTCGCCGTGGTAGCCGTCGAGCTCCGTCGTCACGTCGACGTTGAGGATGTCGCCCGGCGAGAGCACCTCGTCGGCCCGCGGGATCCCGTGGCAGACGACGTGGTTCCGGCTGGTGCACACCGCCGCCGGGAAGCCCTTGTAGCCGAGCTGGCTCGGGCGGCCGCCGCGCTGCGCCGTGTCCTCGCGCACCCACCGATCGATGTCCGCTGTCGTCACGAAGGGCTGGAGCCGCGCCCCGACGGCGGCCAGCGTCGCCGCGGCCGCGCGCCCTGCGCGCCGCATCGCCTCGCGCGCGCGAGGTCCAAGGATGTCCACGCTCATGCTCGGCGTATGCGCGCGCGGCGCGCCGCGATCCAATACCGTTTGGATCTCGCGCCCCGGAGCGCGGCGCGCGCCGCCTCGCCGGACCGCGCCAGCGCCGAGCAGGCCGCCGGCGAGGCGAGGGCGCTGGCCTCATGTAACGAACCGAAAGCCTGGTTCGGCGCTCCTCTTCATGCATCGAAGGAGTTCATGCATCGAAGGAGCGGCCTCAACTCGACAGCCGGCCTGCGGGTAGAATCCGGCGCCGGGGGCACGCGCGGCCGTTGCCGCCAGAAGCCGAAAAGCAGATGGTGATCGTGGCGCGAGACGCTCGGCTTGGAAGAGGTTGCACTGGATGAAAACAGCTCACAAGTACCAGAAGTTGGCCACGCCAAGAGACAGCGCTCCTTCTCACCGACCCTCGATCCGCTGGGGGACGAGCGAGCCCTCCCTGTGCGCTCGTCTCCGCCTCCACCTTGCAGGTGCGGCGCTGCTCGCGGTTCCGACGATGGTGGCGTGCTCGGAAGGAACGCGCGACGACGGCAGCGGCGGTGGCGACAGCAGCAGCAATCTCGGTACCACCTCCAGCAGCGGCGATGGCGGCCGTGGCGGCGGCGGGAGCAGCACCAGCAGCGGCGATGGCGGCCGTGGCGGCGGCGGGAGCAGCACCAGCAGCGGCGATGGCGGCCGTGGCGGCGGCCCCGCTGTTTCAGCCGAGCTCTTCGACGACTTCTCTTACACGGGCACCGGCGACGGCGAGTTCACGAGCCGGTGGTGGGTGCGGGACGTGGATGGGGCGCCCGGGATCGCCGGCGCGCAATGGCGACGTTCCAACGTGTCGCTCGTCCCCGATCCCGAGCTTGGCTCGAACACGCTGCTCCGGCTCAGGGCGACGACGAGCGGCTCCGCCGGGAGCACCTCGCACGCCGAGGTTCAGTCCACGGACGACAAGTTTCGCCTCGGGACCTACTCGGCCAGGGTGAAGTTCAGCAACATCCCTGTCGACGGCACCCGGTACTTCGGCGACAAGCTGGTCGAGACGTTCTTCACCATCAGCCCGTGGATCAACAACCCCGAGACCGATCCCAACTACTCGGAGCAGGACTTCGAGTACATGCCCAATGGCGGCTGGGGTCGGGGTGACACGAGCACGCTGTGGATGACCTCGTGGGAGACCGCCTCGCTCGACAGCACGCAGTCGAACCAGGTGTCGGGGGATCACTCCGGCTGGAAGCGGCTGCTCATTCAGATCACCGAGTCTGGCATCCAGTATTACGTCGATGGAACGCTCCTTTGCACGCATGACGCCGCCTACGTCCCAGAGACGAACCAGCACCTCGACTTCAATCTCTGGTTCGACGAGCTCGCCACCGACCAGGGCAGCGCCCGAACGTACGCCGAGGACGCGGACTGGGTGTATTTCGCCCAGGATGTGATCCTGTCGCAGGCCGAGGTCGACGCGAGGGTGGCCGGCTTCCGCGCCTCATCGATCGCCCGCGAAGACACCTTGCCCTGACCGCCCCTCCCGCGAAGACAGCCGATATCGACGCCGATCGGGGAGAAGGGGAGCGCGGCGCGCGCCGCCTCGCCTCGCCGCGCGCGCCGCCTCGCCGATCCGGGGGAAGCCCCGGCGCTACGGCGCCGAGCGCCCGGGTCGGAGCACGGCCGACAGGCGATCTAGGATGGCCCTCACGGTCGGTCGATAGCCGTAGTCGGCCCGCGTGGCGTCGTCGAGCTGCGCCGGGCAGATGGAGGCCGGGATGGCCCGATCGCCCAGGCGCCTCATCAGGTCGAGCTCGCGGAGACCGGGATAGGCCTTGGCCCGCACCTGCAATGTCCTCCCCCCGCCGTCGGGGTTGACCTCGCAGACGGGGCTGTCGTTGTCCGCCGCGGCGCAGTCGCAGCTCGACGATTCCTCATCGCAAATCCTGGGCTCGGGCAGCGGAAACACGCAGGCATACTGGAGATCTCCGTTGCCTCGAGTTTCCGTCGTGTACTCGCTCCCGTTGATGGGGTTCGTGATCGAGCCAGGGGGCGCCGTCGGATCGCCCGTGATCGGGTTGACGCCGGAGCGCGGCGCCGTCGACTCGAGCATCAGCGGATCTTTGGGCGGGATCGCGCGCTCCGGCTCGCCGAGGATGACGTCCCAGGTCGTCCCGCCGCCCGGGAGCGGCGCGGCGAGCTCGGCCGCGGTCTTCAGGCCGGCCGAGAGATCGCTCGGATCGCGCGCGATGTCTTGCCACGGCACCCCCACGATGCCGGTGAACAGGACGTGCTCCGGGCGCCGGCCCCTCGAGTCGCCGCCGCTGGGGTCGGGGCCCGAGAAGATCGGGTTCGGCACGATCTCCCCGTCTCGCGCCGTGATCGTGGCCGACGTGAGCGCCTCGACGTACCGCTCGACCGGGTAGAGGAAATCGACGCCGAACCGGCGCTTCTGGTCGAAGCACCGGAGGTTCACCCGATCGTCCTCCGGGCGGAGCGTGGCCACCTGACCGTCGTCGCCCTCGCAGGTGGGATCCGGCGGGCACTCCCCCGGGGCCGCCGAGCACGACATGCAGCACGGGTCGTCCGGATCGATCGCGCACTCGCTCCGCGCCCGAGACATCCTTTGCGACACATGGGCCACCCGCCAGTGGAGGCCGCCGTCCACGATCGAGCAGTCGTTCTCGTCGGTGAGCATCACGATGAGCAGCAGCGAGTCCGGCCGGAGGAACGCGGCCCGCTGCTGCAGCAGCGGCGCGTCGAGCCCCTCCGGCGTCGCGATCCCATCCTCCGTGACCGAGATCGACGCGTACGGCATGGGATCGACGAGGAAGCGATAGAAGCTCTCCAGCGGCGCCTCGTAGCCACACCCCCCCTGACCGGCGCCGACGACGATGTCCTTGAGCGTCTGGACGAGCACGTCCGGATCGGACTCCCCGGCCGGCTCGCGCTTCCCGCCCGGATCCCACGCGAGGAACCCCTGGCCTTGGTACGTCGGCAGCGCGCCCTCTTCCCCGGGCGCGCGGCGCGCGAGCAGGTGGGCCATATCGATCTCCGCTCGACGGTAGATGTCCGGCGTCATGCCGACCATGCCGCTGCAGGTCTTCGCGCCATGCCCGCCGAGGCTGCTGCTGATGACGCCGATGTGCATGTCCGTCACCGGCGCGCGCGCGCGCCCCGTGCCGTCCGGGCACTCGTCCATGCCGCTCGCGGGCTGGAGCGAGGCGAGGCGGCCGCTCGCGTCCTCGCAGGGCGGGTTGGTGATCCCCAGGACGAGGTCGGAGAGCACCAGCCCCAGCACCTCCTGCTTGTCCGCCATCGAGCCGGAGTTGTCGACGACGAGCAGGAGATCGACCTTGTCCGGGGTGAACACCTCGGAGTTCCCCCCCTGGCCCGAGCTCGAGCTGCCGCTGTCGCCCGCATTGCCGCCGGCGCCCTGTCCGTCCGGTGGCTCCCCCTGACATCCGACCAGCGACATCACGCCTGTGGCCAGCAACATCGAGGCCGTCCGTGCAAATCCAAGATCCATGAGCTCCTCCGCGCTGGCTCCGAGGGGGCGGCGCCGCCGCCCGGTCGTGCCGGCGCGTCGATGGACGAGCCAGGCCGGCTGCATCTGCAGACGATTCAGACGGTCGCACGCTGCCGTGCAGCGGCCGCGTGCAGCGAGCGTGCTGCACAGCAGCGGCCCCCGGCAGGGGACGTCACGGCGGGGACGGCGACGAGGCTGCCGGGCTCGTCGCGGTGGCGAACGCGATGCCGCTCTGCAGATCGCGGCGGGTCACGATGCCGGTGAGGTCGATGTCGAGGCCGACGATGGCCTGGGACACCTCGGGCCGGATGCCCGTCAGGACGACCTGCGCCCCGAGCAGACGGACCGCCCGCGCCACCTGCAGCAGGGCGTTCGCCGAGGCCGTGTCGATGTGCGGCACGCCCGTGACGTCGATGATCGCCACCCGCGCCTGTCGCTCGACCACCTTGCCCAGCAGGCTCTCCATCACCTGCTGCGCCCGCGCCGAGTCCAGCACGCCCACCAGCGGCAGCACGAGGACGCCCTGGCTGATGGGGACGATGGGCGCCGACAGCTCCAGGAGCGTCCTTGCCTGCATCCGGAGCTGGTCTTCGAGCTGCTTTCGCCTGGTGATCACCTCCGAGAACAGCATGATCCCGCCGATCTCGCCGGTCGTCGTGTGCCACGGGAAGATCTTCCAGCTCCCCCATTCGACGTGCCCGTCGCTCCGCGGAAAAGGCTCCTCGTCATTCCCTTCCGAGGCCCCTGCGAGGCAGCGCTGGTGGATCGCCTTCCAGTGCTCGGGCATGTCGGGGAAGACCTCGTAATGGGTCCGGCCGATGACCTCTTCCTCGCGCAAGCCGAAATCCGCCAGGTGGCGGTGACTGACCAGGATGTAGCGCATATCCCGATCGAACATGGCAAATGCGGCCGGTGTGTAGGTGACAAAGAGGCGCACGTGCTCCTCCGCCCGGCGCAGCGCAGCGCGGAGGCGCTCCCGCTCCTCGTCCGCCTGCTCCAGCTCGCGGATGCGCTGCCTCAGGCGCTCGTTCTCCGCAACGACATCCTCGTAACTCGAATCACAGGTCATCCGTGCCTCTTGCTCTGTCCTCGACCGTATACCAAAGAAGCACGGCAGCGTGCGTACGCGAGCACGTCGGCGTCTCCAGGGTAAGAGCGATCACCGGAGACCTTCTCGGGCGGGTCGGCGACACCGATCGTCCCGACGAGCGGGCGGGCGACGGACCAGGGACCAACCTGGGCGACGATGTACTAGAATCGGCCCCGTGAGCCTGTCGCAGATCCGGTACTTCATCGCCGTCGCCGAGGAGGGCCACGTCGGTCGCGCCGCGCGCCGCCTCCACATCGCGCAGCCGCCCCTCAGCCGCCAGATCCGCGGCCTCGAGGACGAGCTCGGCGCGCAGCTCTTCGAGCGCACCTCGCGCGGCATGCGCCTCCTGCCGGCCGGCGCGGCGTTCCTCGACCACGCCCGCGCGATCGTCGCGCAGGTCGACGCGGCCGTCGCCGACCTGCGCAGCTACGGCGCCGCGCCCGCGGGCGGCGGGGGCGGCGCGCACGACGCCGGCCGCCGCGCCCGCGCCGACCTGGGGTAGGCTGGTCCGGTGACATCACGGGACCGGCATGGGCTACGAGGCTGAGCTCGCGGTGGCCGTCGAGGCGGCGCGCCGCGCCGGCTCCCTGCTCCGCGCGGAGTTCCACCGGCCCGGCGGCCCCCGCGGCGACGGGGCGCACGCCGACATCGACGTCGAGGTCGAGCGCCTGCTCCGCGAGGCGCTCACCGGCGCCACCCCCTACGCGTTCCTCGGCGAGGAGACGGGCCCCCTCGACGGCCCGGACCCGTCGCACCGCTGGATCGTGGATCCGAACGACGGCACCGCGTCCTTCCTGCGCGGCTACCGCGGCGCCGCGGTCTCCATCGGCCTCCTGCGCGAGGGCACGCCGGTGCTCGGCGTCGTCTTCGCGTACGCTTACCCCGACGACGACGGCGATCTCATCGCGTGGGCGGAGGGCGCGGGGCCCATCCGGCGCAACGGCGCCGCGGTCTCGACCTCGCTCGCCGGCGGCGCGCTCGACCGCTACGCCGTCGTGCTGCTGTCGCAGTCGGCGGACTACCTCCCGTCCCGCAACGCCCGGTGCGTCGCCCCGGCGCGGTTCCTCGCGCTCCCGAGCCTCGCGTACCGGCTCGCCCTGGTCGCGGTCGGCGAGGGCGTCGCCGCGGTCTCGCTCAGCCGGCCGCAGAGCTGGGATTACGCGGCCGGGCACGCGCTCGTGCGCGCCGCCGGCGGCGAGATCGTCGACGACGACGGCGCGCCCGTCGCGTACACCCGGGAGCGCGAGGGCGAGCTCTGCCGCCTCTTCGGCGGCGCGCCCGCGGTCGTGCGGGAGCTCGCGCGGCGCCCGTGGAACGCCGTCATCCACGGCCGCATCCCGGCGCCGCAGGGCGGTTACGGGCTCCTGCGCCCGTCGCGCAGCCTGCTCGCCGGTGGCGCCGCCGCGCTCGCGCGCGCGCAGGGCTGCCTGCTCGGCCAGCTCGCGGGCGACGCGCTCGGCGCGCTCGTCGAGTTCCGGACCGCGGAGGAGATCGCGCCGCTCTACCCGGGCGGCGTCGACGACCTCGCCGACGGCGGCACCTGGAACACCCTGGCCGGGCAGCCGACCGACGACTCCGAGATGGCGATCCTGCTGGCGCGGTCGATCGTCCGCAAGCGCGGCTTCGTCGCCGAGGCCGCGCTCGACGCCTACGTGCACTGGTACGGCACCCGCCCGTTCGACATCGGCCACACCACGGCGGCCGCGCTCTCGGCGGCCGCGGGCGCGCCGCACCCCGGCGCGCGCCGCGAGCGCGCCCGGGCGGCCGCGAACGTGGCCAGCGAGGCGAACGGCTCGGTGATGCGCGCGGCGCCGCTCGGCATCCTCGGCGCGGGCCGCCCGCGGGAGGCCGCCGCCTGGGCGCGCGAGGACAGCGCCCTCACGCATCCGCACCCGGTCTGCTGCGCGGCCGCCGCCGCGTTCGTCGCGGCCATCGCCGCGGCGGTGGGCGGCGCCGGCGTCGAGGGGGCCTTCGCGGCCGCCCGCGCCGAGGCGGAGCGGAGCGGCGAGCGCGTGGTCCTCGCCGCGCTGGAGGCCGCGCGCCGCGCGCCGCCCCGGAGCTTCTCGCACCAGGCCGGCTGGGTCGTCATCGCCCTGCAGAACGCCTTCTTCCAGCTCCTCCACGCGCCCTCGCTCGAGGAGGGGCTCGTCGCGACGGTGATGGCGGGCGGCGACACCGACACGAACGCCGCGATCGCGGGCGCGCTGCTCGGCGCGGCGCACGGTAGGGACGCGGTCCCGGACCGGTTTCGCCGCCTCGTGCTCACCTGCCGCCCGCTGCCCGAGGCCGGGGCGAAGCGCGTGCGCCCGCCCGAGCTGTGGCCGGTCGACGCGCTGCTCCTCGCGGAGGCGCTGCTCGCCGTCGGCCGCTGACCGCGGCCGGCGCCGCTCACGGTGCGCCGCCCCCGGGCGCGCTACCGCGGCGGCCGTCCGACGGCGCCCATCACGTGCTGGAGCGCGCTCTTCAGCGTGCCGAACACCGGGATCCCGTCGAGGCTCCCGCCGATCTCCAGCAGGGTCCCGACCATCGCCGTCGGGACGCCGCAGACGACGCACCGGCTGCCGAGCAGCTTCGTCGCGGCGAAGAGCCGGAGGAGGTGCTCGATGGTCGGGGCGTCGGCCGCCTGCGCGCCGGTGAGGTCCACGATCATGAAGCGGGCGCCGTGCGCGACGATCGCCGCGAGCACCTCTTCCATCATGCGCGCGGCGCGGACGCTGTCCACCGTGCCGATCACGGGCAGCGTGAGCACGCTGTCCCACACCTGGATGATCGGCGTCGACATCTCGAGCATCGCCTCGTGCTGGGCGCGGACCCGGTCGAGCTGCAGGCGCAGCTCGCGCTGGACGCGCTCGAGCTCGTCGTTCTGCGCGCGGAGCTGCTCGCTCGCCGCGGCGAGATCGAGCTGGTTCTTGAGCATGGTGTACGTGGCGCCGACGTAGAGCGCGTACGTGGTCGCGCTCGCGAGCGCCTTCCGGTCGATCTGGCGCTGATCTTCCAGGGCGAAGAGCATCGAGCCGATGGTCCTCCTGTAGACCTGGATCGGCACGTGGAAGACGACGTCGGGGTCGTCCGCGAGCAGCCACGCGCGCGCGAGGTCCACCTGCCGCGGCTCGTCCCAGGGCCCCTTGAACCACGCGGCGCGCTGGGCCGTGAGCGCCGCGACCATCCAAGCGTCCACGACGACGCTGCCCGCGGGCGCGCCGTGCTCGAAGGCGCCCGCGTGGTACCGCGCCGCGATCCGGGCGCCGCCGTCCTCGTCGCCGAGCACGACGCAGAGCCGCTGGGACGGGACGATCCATCGCGCGCTCGCGCAGGCCTCCTGCCAGAGCGATGGCAGGTCCGGCTGGGTGGCGAGCTTGAGCAGGATCTCGTTCAGGACGCCGAGGACGATCCACCCGCCGCCGCCGGCCTCCGAGGGCTGGCCAGACTCGGACATCACCATCAGCGGTCGGCGTCGAGCGGGAGGCCCGCGGCGGCGGCCCGTGGGGTGATGCGCTGCGCGAGCGCCGCGCGCACGACGATCTCCAGGGGCTCGCCGCTGCTGAGCCCCACCGCCGGCCGGCACGGCGCGGCGGCGTCGATCGACGGGCTCGGGACCAGATCGGATCTCGACACGGTACACACTCCCCGCGCTGGGCGCGTGCGCGCATCCTACCGCGCAAGGCGCTCGCCGGGGGAGGTCTCCTGGAGGCCGGACGGATCGTACCCGATCCACGGGGCGCCCGTCCCGGGCCAGGCGGGCGGCGCCCGCGGCGCGGCTGCGTGCTACCGGTAGGGGATGAAGATCAAGGCACGCGACGGCAAGGTCTATGAAGTGAGCGCGGCTCCGCCCGGCGGGAGCCACGAGGTGCGCCTCGACGGCAAGGTGATCGGCTCGTTCGTGCTCCTGCCGGACGAGACGCAGGTCACCGTGAAGACCGCGCCCGCGACCGACGCGCTCCTCGTGGACATCGCCGATCGGTTCGTCGCCGAGGGTGGCGCGCCGATGGGGATCTGCTGACGCACCCCCTCGTGGGGGGAATCAGCAGCCCCCCCTTCGTGGGGGAATCGACGAGCCCCCTGCTCGGCCGACCGGGTCACGCGCCCGCGCCCTCGGGTCCTGCTGGCGCGCCGTTTCCGAGACCGCCCCGCGACCCTGCCCGGAATCCATGAACGACGCCACCCCGTTGCGCTTGCAGCGGAGCCAGCGCGCAATCCCGCGCGCCGCTCTCCGGCGTCCTCTGCATGGCCCCAACATGGCGACGATCTCCCGGAATTTATGGCATCTCGGCTTCGTGAACCTGGTGCGCGCCCGCGCGCCCGCGAGCATCTCCGTCCAGCCCGAGGTGCAGCTCACGATCGAGCCGCAGCGCGCGGACATGCTGCTGTTGCGCAAGGAGGGCGCCCCGCGAGGCGTCGGGGACGCCACGGTGCTGCGCGGCCTGTGGCCTCTGCTCGGAACGGACACGGTGCTCGAGTACAAGAGCCCGGTGGAGTCCGCGTTCCGCCGCGGCGACCTGCTGCGGCTGTGGGGGTACGGCGTGCAGCACCACGTGGACCAGATCGAGCGGCTGTCGGGGTATCGCGCGCTGACGCTGGTCCTCGTGGTCGCGAGCATTACGCGCACGTTCCTCCGGGAGCTCGCCGAGATGGACTGGTCTCTGGTGCGGCTGGGCGGAGGATATGGCCGGATCGACGGCGCGGTGTACGCGACCTATCTTGTGGTGACCGACGAGGTGGCGGAGGCGGAGCAGGACGACTTCTTGAGGATCTTCAGCCATCGCCGGGTGCTTGGCCCGGAGGCGCGTCGGTGGTTGCAGCAGTGGGTGAGCCCGGAGGAAGGTACGATGCAAAGCGTGGAGGAGATGGAAGGCTACGACGAGATGCTGCAGAAGCTGCTCGACTCCCTCCCAGCGGAGCGGCGGCTGGCCGGGCTGACGCCCGAGGAGGTGCTGTCGGCCTACCCCCCTGAGCAGCGGGTGGCGGGGCTGGCGCCCGAGCAGCGGCTGGCCGGGCTGGCGCCCGAGCAGCAGTTGCTCGCGGTCTCCGATGCGGTGCTGCGCGGCATGCCGGACGAGTACCTGCGCACGCTGCCGGCCGAGGTGCAGGACGCCATCCGGCGCCGCATCGGCCGGCCCTCTCGCTGATCGCGGTACGGTCGCGAGCCTCGCTGAGATCGACGCGGCCGAGAGATCCTCGTGCGCCTCGCGGGCGCCCTCGGGGATCCTCTTGCAAGCCGGGGCCCGCGGCGCTCCTGTCGCTGCACCGCTGGCGATTGCGCTAGGCGCCCGGCTCCGGGCGCGGGCGGTGGTCGCCTCGACCGCGTCGCTCGTGTTGCGCTCGAGCTCGACCCGCGCCGGATCACCGCCTGGAGGCGGCTACTTGCTCGGTCCGGTGATCCCCTGGACGAGCTGCGGCAGATACCAGATCTGCGGGTCCGTCGCGGCCTCGCCGTCCTTCAGGAACACGGTGCCATCCTGGAACCGGAGCGGCCCCTTGAACAGCTCCAGCCCGCGGGCGAGCTCCAGGACGAACGCGCCGAGCTGCGCCTTCGCCTCGCCGAGCGCGGCGCCCGGCAGGAAGCCGACGACCGACACCTCGCCGTTCAGATCGCGGAAATCCGGCCCCGTCCAGACGAACGCGCTCGCGTACTTGCCCGCGCGCGCCCCCTCGATGGCCTCGCGGTAGACAGGCGCCCAGTTGAAGTAGGCGGTCCCCAGGCAGATCTCCGGCGCGAGCGCGCAGCCGTCCTTGTGGTCGTAATGCACGTACTTGACCCGCTTGCCGGCCGCGGCCGCCTTCCTGGCCTGCTGCGCGATCGCGGGCGTGTCGAGGCCGGTCAGGAGCACGTCGTAGCCGCTGCTGTAAAAGCCGTCGGCCACCTTGGCGGGATCGAGGGCGCCCCCCGGGAGGCTGGACCGGAGGCCGAGCCAGGTGACCTTGAACGTGAGCTCTTCGGGCTTCTTCTTGCGGTACTTCTGCCAGCAGTACCGCGCGCCGAGGTACGCCGCGGTGACGAGCCTCCGCGCCTCGTCGTTCGCGAGCGGGCCCAGATACCCGATCTTGCCCGTCTCCGTGCCGATCGCCGCGGCGCACCCCGAGATGTGCTTGCCGACCTCGATGCGGCCCATGATGTTGCCCAGGTTCGGCTGGGGCTCGTGGTTCTTGCCCTCTCTCCAGGCGGCGTCACCGGAGATATGGATGACCGTCACCTCCGGGTGCTCGCGCGCGGTCTGGACGGCGTCGTCCTCGTGCTCGCCGGCGTTGTAGACGATGAGCCGGGCCCCCCGGGAGATGAGGTCGTCCGCGACCAGCGAGCCCGTCACGTCGGGGCGGTCGGTCGGATTCACCTTGTCGACGAACTCGAACGTGACGTTCGACATCCTCGCCAGGGCCGCCTTCATGCCGTCGTGATGGGCCTGATTCCACCCCTTGTCGTCGTGGGGGCCGACGAGGATCATGCCGACCTTGTACGCGGAGGCCGCCGGGGGCGCGGCGAGAGCGCCCGTCGCGACGGGCGCGGCGGCGGCCGAGACAGCGGGGTTGCTCTCGCCAGGATCCGTGCCCGTCGAGGAGCCCTTGCACGCGCCGGCGAGCAGCGACAGCGCGATTCCGAGGGCGGCGGGGGCGCGGACAGCGGACGACACGACGGACGTCGACGGGCGAGCCATCACGCGGTCATCGTGGGCGGGACGGTCGCACGGTGTCAAGACACCGACGCGCCGCTCGATCCCCGCTGCGACGTGCTGGCGCTGGCCCCCACCGGCGGCGCGCTCTTCACGCGCCGGGCGCGCGCTCAGCGTCGGTCCGTCGCCTCGCTCTCGGCGAAGGGCGCCATCTGGTCGGCCAGCGCCTTCTGGAATGCGGGCCGCGCCTCGCACCGCAGGCGGTAGGCCTCGAGCACCGGGGCCTGCGCGACCAGATCCGTGTGGCGCAGGATGCGCAGCACCGTCGTCATGAGCAGGTCCGCCGCGGTGAAGCGACCCTCGAGGTAATCTCGCCCCTCGAGCCAGCCGGAGAGCTGCGAGAGCCGCGCCTTCACCCCCTCGACGGCTCCGGGCCGGCGCATCTTCGCCCAGGCCTCGTCGGCGTGGAACAGGTCGATCTCGGCGAGCTGCTGGATCGCCGGCTCGATCGTGTTCAGCGCCGCGAACATCCACGTCTTCGCGCGCGCCCGGGCGCGCGGGTCGGGCGGCATCAGCGCCTCGGAGCGCTCGGCGATGTGCAGCACGATGGCGCCGGACTCGAACAGGACCAGCCCGTCCTCCTCGTAGACGGGCACCTGCCCGAACGGCTGGAGGCCGCGCTGGATCTCGGCCGCCTGATCCTCGGGCCCGAGCAGCCGCGCCTCGTAGGCGAGGCCCGCCTCCTCGAGCGCCCAGCGCACGCGAAGATCACGCACCAGGCCCTGGGCGAAAGGCGGTACCCATCGAAACGCGCTCACCGTGATCTTGGCCATTGATCTCTCCCTCCTCTCCGGCAGCCTGTGCGGTGCCGGTCTGACGTGACGCTACACCGCCCCGCTCCCGTACGGCCGGGTGATGAGCTCGAGTCCATGCCCGGATGGATCGCGGAAGTATACCCCTCTCCCCCCGTCGTTCGTGTTGATTTCGCCCGGCCGCTGCCACAATGGGTCGGCCGCGAACTCGACGCCCAGCGCGCGAATCCGCGAGAGGCTAGCGTCGAACTGTGCCTCGCTGACGAGGAACGCGTAATGCTGGCCAGGAAAGTCGATCCGCGGCTCTGCATAGTCGAGGGTGACGCGGTTGGAGAGCTCGACGGAGAGGAAATTCCCCGCGGGCTGCGGGGGAGGGAGGCCCAGGATCTCCGTGAGGAACGTGGCCGACTTCAGCTTGTCATGAGCGAATACGATAAGGTGATTCAGCTCGATATTCATACAGGTCTCCAGCGCCAGGCGCGTCGCGCGCGCCCTCGGCGGGCCACCCGGCGACCTCCCGGCGCGGCGGCATCGTCGCCCACGCCGCGCCGGAGGGTCAACCGCTCAGGACGCCGCCACGGCCGCGGCTGGCGACGCGGCGGCGGCGCGCGCGGGGCGGAGCGGGTGCGTCTCGACCCGCCAGATGCCGTCCTCCGTGAGCCGGACGGCCGCGAAGCGGGCGACGCCGTCGAGGTGGCCATCGGTCTCGTGGCCGAGCGTCGACGAAGGGTGCGCGTAAACGCTGACGCGACCGCCGCTCTTCGAGCGGTAATGGCCGAAGAACGCGAGGTGCTTGTGCCCGTGCAGCACGAGCGCGCTGTTCCTCGCCGGGTTCTTCTGCTGGTACGCCGCGAGGAGCTCGAGCAGGCGCGTGCCGTCCATGGCGATCTGGAACGTGTCGTTGAGCGACAGCGGCCCGGCGAGGCGCGCCACGTGGTGGTGCAGGAGCACGACGACAGGGCCGGATCCCGCGTCGAGCGCGCGGGCGAGGCGCCGGAGCTGGCCGCCGCCGAGCTGCCCTATCGCGTTCGACCCCACGAACCGCGACAGGTACCGGTTGGAGTTCAGCCCGAAGATCCGGATCCCGCCCTCGAGCTCGATCCGCCGCGGGTACAGGGCGGCGATCGCCCGGAGCCGCCGCCGCGCCCGGAGCCGCCGCCGCGCCCGCTTGCGGGCCGGGGCGTGCAGGGGAGGGTGGAAGGGGCCGCGCTCGACGCGCGCGAGCACGTCGATGAAGCGCTGCTCGCGCTCGGCCCTCTTCTTGAGATCGGGATCGGGCGAGGTCCCGAGGTTGATGGCGACGTCGTGGTTGCCGGGCACCATGAGCACGTGCGCGCTGTCCGGCACCCCGGAGAGCGCCCGCTCGAGCTCGGCCCACTGCGCCTCTTCCCCGAGATCGGTCATGTCCCCGGTCAGCGCCAACAGCGGCGGATTCAGGGCGGCGATCTCCGCGACGAGCCGGCGGAGGCGGCCTGTCAGCTCGGCCGTGTCCGGGCGAGGGGCGGCCTCGGGCCACGACGCCGAGCCCTCCTCGATCTCGTACGGCTCGCGCCCGTGCGCCGTGATGTGCAGATCGGAGATCTGGCAGAGCACGAGCCGCCCGCCGGGGATGGCGTCCCCGGGGTCGGGGAAGAGCGTGGCCGCCCCGCCATACCGCAGGATGACGCGGGTCGCCTCGCCCAGCGCGAACGCGAGCCAGGTGTAGAGCGAGATCCCGAAGCCGAGCAGGGCGACGGCGAGGCACGCGGCGAGGATGAGCGCGGCGCCGCTGCCGAAGCCGAGCCGCTCGCCCGCGGGCAGCCACGCGAGGTCGGACGGGAGGAGCGAGAGCCATGAGCCCACCGGCAACGCGGAGGCCCAGCTCGGGATCCCGAGCCCGAGGAAGCGCGCCAGCAGCCCGCCGAGGACGCACACGACGGCGAGGGTGACGAGCAGCGGGAGCAGGAATTCGCGGACGACGTCGGCGGCCTCGACGATCTCGCCGAGCCGGCCCCGGAACGACGATCGGAAGTAGCGACTTCCATAGGAGATCTTCTTCCACGCCTCCGGCCTCCACGGCCGGCCGCGGCTCCCCACGCGCGAGGCGATGACGACCGGAATGAGGATCACCGCGAGCAGCACGAACAGCGGCGGAAGGGTCAGGTAGAAGATCCGGAGAAGCACCCTTCGCGTCATGGCTCATTTGACGGCTCCCCGGCAGGACCGTCAAGTTGCCGCGCGGCCCGCGAGCTGGATTCGCGCCCCAAAATTTGCCTGGACCCGCAGCATTTCGTAGCACGGAGAGACGCGAGACCGCGCAATGTCTTCTGCCGAGACGCCGCCCCAGATGGATTGCGCGCCGCGCGCCCCGGCGCCGAGCGAGCCGCTGCCGGCGCTGTCGACCGGCGTGCGCCGCGCGTCGACGCCGCCCGCGCCGGGGCGCGGAGGGGTCTCCGCGCGCGTCGCCGCCGGCGCGGCCTGCGCGGCGGCGCTCGGCGTGGCCGCGGCGGTGCTCGGCGTGGCCGCGGCCGAGCCGAGCGGCGCGCTGGCGCTGACGCGGGCGCGGGAGGCGCAGGGCGGCGCGCCTCCCGCGGAGGACCAGGACGGCGTGCCCCTCGCGGCGCGAACGCCGGCGCCGCCGCCGCGCGTGACGCTCAGGATGGATGACGAGGACATCGTGCCAGACACGCTGGAGGAGCAGCGCCGCCGGCTCTTCGGGCGGATGCGGCGCGACCTCGAGCTCCCGGACGAGGCGATGCGGCAGGTGGAGGCGATCTTCGCGGCGTCGCCGGTGCTCGGCCAGGGCAACCCGGCGATCTCGCGTCATCCGATGTCGCGATCGGAGTGCCGCCGCATCCGGAGGCTCGCGGGCGTCGAGCCGGCGCGCGAGCCGGCGTGCGGCGCGCCGGGGATGGTGCCGCTGTTCGATCCCACGCGCGGCCAGACCGCGGAGAGCGCCCGCGTCTGCATCGATCAGCTCGAGTTTCCGAACCTGCCCTGCGAGTACCCCGTGGTGCACGTCCGGGCGCGCGAGGCGGCGCTCCTGTGCCGGGCGGTCGGAAAGCGCATCTGCGATGCGCACGAGTGGGAGGGCGCGTGCGCCGGCGCCCTCCGGGAGCCCGACGTCGAGTACGAGTGGGAGCGCCCCCGCGACGAGGCGAGCTGGCATCATAACCTCCTGCGCGAGAAGGTGTGGAGTTATGGCCCCGAGAAGAACCACGCCCTCTGCGGCACGGGGAGCTCCCGGACGCCCGGGTGCCCGGGCGGCGGGTGGGACCGCTGCGGCTCCAACACCTATCCGGCCGGGGCGTTCCCCGCGTGCCGGAGCAGCCTGGGCGTCTTCGATCTGCACGGCAACGTGGCCGAGCACATGAGCCTGCCCATCCTGCCCGAGGAGCTCGCGCGGCACGGCGACAAGGGGTTCACGGAGATGAAGGGGAGCTGGTTCGCGTTCGCGTCGATGGATGTCCACGCGGACGACTGCAGGTGGCGCGCGCCCGCCTGGCACGGGACGCGGCTCATGAGCAAGGGCAGCCACGCGAACTACCACCTTGGATTCCGCTGCTGCAAGGACGTCGCGCCGCCGTAGGCGCGCGCCGCTCGGGCCCTGAGCGCGTCGTGACGACCGGCCCGGGCGCGATGCGCGCATCGAGCGCGGCGCGGTCGGCGGGCGACACGAGGAAGGGGAGGGGCGGCCGGCGCCGGCCCCATCGGTCTCGCGCGGCTCGCGCAGGCGCCGCAAGGCGGAAATCCATCCACGAACCGAAGGTGCGTAAACAGGGGTTGGCCCAACGCGCCCACGATTGCCCACATACGCTCCCCCACGCGCCTGCGGTATTCAACTGTCGCAGGTTCGCGCCGACTCGGCTGCTCGCGGGAGCCCTCCTCGGGCGCCCGTCACGAAGCTGCAGTGACGGAGGCGGACGGTTATGGCCTGGATCGATCGATCCGGGCTGCCTTCCTGGATGCACAAACGGCGCAGCAGGAGGTGGTCTGAGCAGGCCAGGCGCAGAGGGCGCGACATCGCCTGGACGGCGCGGGCGGACGGGACGGGACGGGGGGGCGCGGCGGCGCGCGGCCTCGCGTCGTATGTCTGCGAGGCATGAGAGCGCGCCATTCACCTCGTTCATGACGGTCGCGACGCAGGCGAGGGCGCGAGCGCCCTGCTCAGCCGCGCGGGAGGTGCGCAGCGAGGCGCGTGGAGCGCCGGCCGCCATGACGGTGAGTTCGTCATCTCCAGCGTGACGCGCCGGAGGCAGCGGAGAAGACGCCCTCCGCGCGGGGGCCGTCCCGCTGGTCTTCGCGGTGAGATGTTGGAAACCAGCGCCGGCGCAGATCCAGAGAATGCCTTTTCACGGGCGCAGCGACGCGCTCGCGGCGCAGGCGGCGAGCGGCAGTGTCTGCACACGAGCGCTGAGGCACACAGCCTGCTCTTCGTGAGCCCGAGATGGCTCGGACCTTCCGGCCATCGTGGGACATTGAGGAGGACAACACATGATCTCGATTCATGGCAAGGTGATGGGGCTCGCGATGGTGATGGCGGCGCTGGGCACGGGGTGCGCCGTCGGTGCCGCGGAGGACGCCGATCTCGAGCAGGCCGGCCTCGACGAGGTCGAGGCGGTCGACTCGACCGCCGAGGCGCTCGAAGAGGAGGCGCTCGAAGCGGATGAGGAGCTGCGGGGCGGGCTCATGGGGCCGGGCAAGGGGCCGCTCGGGCCGAGCAAGGGGCCGCTCGGGCCGGGCAAGGGCGTCCTGGGCCCGCAGGCGCCGATCGGCGCGCAGGGGCCCATGGGCCAGGTCGGGCCGCTGCCGGGCGGAGCGCCCGTGGACCAGGTGGGGCAGTTGCCGGGCGGAGCGCCCGTGGACCAGGTGGGGCAGTCGCCGGGCGGAGCGCCCGTGGACCAGGTGGGGCAGTTGCCGATCGGGCAGGGGCCGGTCGGGCAGGCGCCGATCGGGCAGGCGCCGATCGGGCAGGGGCCGGTCGGGCAGGCGCCGATCGGGCAGGGGCCGGTCGGGCAGGCGCCGATCGGGCAGGGGCCGATCGGGCAGGGGCCCGTGGGTGGCGTGCCGGGCGTCGGCGTGCCGGGCGTCGGCGTGCCGGGCGTCGGTGTGCCGGGCGTCGGCGTCGGCGTGCCGGGCATCGGCGTCGGCGTGCCGGGCATCGGCGTCGGCGGCCTGGTGGGATCGCGCTTCGGCATCGGCGGCTTCGGCTGCCCCCCGCCGTTCATCAACATCATCAATAACAACTTCTTCTTCGACGACCGTTTCCACCACTGCTTCTTCCCCCCTCCCTTCGACCCGTGCCATCGTGACGACTTCTTCGGTTTCCGCGATGATTGCCGTGACGGCTCCGTCGGCTTCGGGCCTCCCTTCAGGCCGCCCGTCTGCCGTCCCAGCTTCGGCGCCTTCAGTGGCCTCGGCTGGAGCGGCGGCGGCTGCGGCGGCTGCGGCGGCGGCTGGGGCGGCGGCTGCTAGCGACACCGCCTCCGCGGCGCGGACGGCGCTCTCGACCGCCTGACGGCGTGCCGCGCAGGTGCGCGGGCGGTCGCGGGAGAGCGCGAGTCGCTCGTCCTCGATGGCCGATCGGGAATCGGCCTGGCATTGCAGCTCTCTCGCAGAGCGCTCCGCGGTCGCCTGGGGCTCACCCCCCAGGCGACCGGCGAGCCCGGCGCCGTGGCGGCTCCGGAGGCCGGTGGCGGCGACGACGGCCGCCTCCACCTCAGAGGGCGTGACCGCGTGAGGTCGCCGCCGCTCCAGGCGGACGCCCCGCGCGGGAGCGCGGCGTGACCCGCGGAGGCGCGCCCGGAGGAACGACACGTCGCGCCGGGGCACGCCCGCCTTCTCGGAGATTGCTCCCCCGTGGCCAATCCCCTAGAGTGGGCCTGACATTGTGATCGGCTCGATCATCGACGGCAAATACCAGATACGCAAGCTCCTCGGTGAGGGAGCCATGGGCTCGGTCTACGAGGCCGAGCACACGGCGACCGGCCGGCGCTGCGCCGTGAAGGTCATCAGCTCGGCCGACCTCACCCGCGACCCGAAGGTGGTGAGCCGCTTCCAGCGCGAGGCGCGCGCGGCGGGCGCGATCGACACGCAGCACATCACCCAGGTGCTCGACGCCGGCGTCGATCGCGGCTCGAACCTGCCGTTCCTCGCGATGGAGTACCTCGCCGGCGAGGACGTCCACCAGCTCATCAAGCGCGTCGGCCCGCTCTCGCCCGACCTCGCGCTGCGCATCGTCGCGCAGTCGTCGCTCGGCCTCCAGAAGGCGCACGAGGCGAGCGTCGTCCACCGCGACATCAAGCCGCACAACCTGTTCCTCGCGCACCGCGACGCCGGCGAGATCCTCGTCAAGCTGCTCGATTTCGGCATCGCCAAGGTGAAGATGGACCGGGCGAACGAGACCGAGAGCGCCGACCTCACGCGCACCGGCAACCTCATCGGCTCGCCGCTCTACATGTCGCCCGAGCAGGCGCGCGGCCAGAAGGACATCGACCACCGCACCGACATCTGGTCGCTCGGCGCCGTGCTGTACCAGGCGCTCACCGGGCGAACGCCGTATCACCACATCACCGCGCTCGGCGAGCTCATCATCGCGATCTGCTCGGAGCCGCCGCCGCCGGTGCAGGAGTTCGCGCCGTGGGTGCCGCCCGAGATCGCGGCGATCGTGCACCGGTGTCTGCAGCAGGATCAGGGGCGGCGCTACCAGACCGCGCAGGAGATGTTCAACGCGATCCGGCCGCTCCTCCCGTACGGCTGGGGCATCCACGAGAGCGTGCTCGTGCCGCTGCACGACAGCGTCCGCAGGCAGTCCGCGCCGCGGCTCTCGACGAGCCTCCCGCCGGCGAACCAGAGCGGCGGCTACGCAGCGCTCGCGGGCTCGCCCGCCAACCAGAGCGGCGGCTACGCAGCGCTCGCGAGCTCGCCCGCCAACCAGAGCGGCGGGTATCCCGCGCTCGTGAACCCGCCCGAGCTCCGCGGCGGCGGGCATCCGTCGGTCGCGCCGCCCGCGAGCCCGGGCGGCGCGTACGGCGCCGTCGCTCCGGGCGGCGCGCACATCGGCGCCGCGACGACGGGCGCGCTCACGCAGTCGCAGCGCGGCGCGCAGCCCGGCGCGTCGCGGGTGCCGGTCGTGGCCGGCGCCGCGCTGCTCGCCGTGGCCGTCGTCGGCGGCGTGTACGTCTTCAGCCGGCCGTCGCCGGCGCCCGTCCCGGAGCCGGTAGGAACGGAGGCGCTCGCGCCCGCGGAGCCCCCGAAGGAGCCGGCGTCGCCGCCGCCCCCGGTGGCGCCGACGGCGACGCCGTCCTCGGAGATCCTCCCGGTCGCCGAGGCGCAGCCCAAGCGCGTTCACGTGGTCATCCTGCCGGCCGACGCCTCCGTCGAGGTCGAGGGCAAGCGCGCGACGACGCGCGACGGGATCCTCGAGATCTCCGGGGTGCCCGGGAGCGTGCACAGGGTGCGCGTCTTCAAGGGCAAGAGCGAGACCCTGGCCGACGTCGTCGTCACCGAGACCGGCGCGCTGCCGCCCAAGGTCGAGATCGCGTCGACCCCGTCGAAGGCTGCTCCGCCGCCTGCGGCGAGGACCGCTCCCGCCGCCCCGACGCCGGCTCCGGTGCCCACGACCCCGAAGGGGATCATCGACGACACGGGCGAGTTCGGGGAATAGAAGAGAAGAACAGGCGGACACGGTGCTCGATCGGATGGATCTGCGTGCGCGGCGCGTCGGCGCCAGTCCTCTCCCCCCCGCGCGGCGACGCCGGGCCGCGGCGCGTCGGCTGCGCGCGCTCTCGGCCGCGCTCGCGCTCGCGATCGCTGCCGGGCCGGCGCTCGCGCAGCCGACGCCGGCCGGCGCGGGAGACGCGCCGAAGACAGGTGCAGGCGACGCGCCGAAGACAGGTGCAGGCGACGCGCCGAAGACAGGCGGGGGAGAGGCGCCGAACGCGGGCACGGCGGCGGACGCGCCGGAAGCGGGCGCGGAGGGCGCCGCGCCGGCCGAGGAGGCGCCCGTGTCCGAGGCGACGCGGCAGGAGGCGCGGCTCCACTTCGAGAAGGGGCTCGCCCTGCTGCGCGAGGGGGCCTGGAGCCCCGCCCTGGCCGAGTTCCTCCTGTCGCGCAAGCTCTACCCGACGCGCGCGGCCACGAACAACGCCGCCATCGCGCTGCGCAAGCTCCAGCGTTACGACGAGGCGCTCGAGATGTTCGAGACCTTCCTGCGCGACTTCACGATGTCCGCCGCCGAGCGCGCGGTCGCGCAGCGCGAGATCGCCGAGCTGCGCACGCTGGTGGGGACGCTCGACATCACGAGCGCCGAGCCCGGGGCCTCCATCGTCGTGAGCGGCGAGGACCGCGGCCAGTACCCGCCCGTCAAGCCGATCCGCGTCGCCGCGGGCGCGCACGTCGTCCGCGTCTTCAAGGAGGGCTTCGAGCCGGTGGAGACGCGCGTCTACGTGGCCGGAGGCCAGACCGTCACGGTGGACGCGAAGCTCCGCCGGCTCACCCGCTCGGGGCGGCTCCGCGTGGTGGAGCGGACCGGGAAGACCGTCGACGTGGTCGTGGACAACGTGGTCGTGGGGCGGACGCCGTGGCTCGGCACGCTGTCGGTGGGCGATCACATGGTGGCGCTGCGCGGAGAGGGGAAGCTCGGGACGCAGCCGACGGCCGCGCCCGTGAGGCCGCAGGAGCTGACCACGCTGTCGCTGCTCGCCGAGGATCTCGACGCGTCGCTCCGGGTCGATCCCACGCCGCCCGGCGCGAGCGTCTGGATCAACTCGGTCAACGTTGGCAACGGCGTGTGGCTCGGCCGGCTCAAGATCGGCGCGCACCGGGTCGAGGTGAAGGCCGACGGGTTCCTCCCCGCGACGCGCACGGTGACGCTGCAGAGGGGGCAGCGCCAGAACCTGAGCGTGTCGCTCGAGCGCGACGAGGACGCGGAGATGTGGCGCAAGCCGCCGAAGATCACGCTCGACGCGAGCGCGTCCTTCCTGGTCGCGCCGACGCTCGGCGGTGAGATCACGAGCGGCTGCGGCGCCGGCTGCTCGAGCTCGCTCGGCCTCGGCGGCCTCGGCCTGCTCCACGGCGGCTACGAGCTCGGCTCCGGGATCGGCGTCGGCATCGAGGCCGGCGTCCTGTTCGCGACGCAGCAGATCGACGAGCGCCCCGCGGGGCTCACGCCGGTCGGCTTCCGGGATCCGCTGCGCGGCACGGCGAACGACGCGCTCCGGCTGACCGGCTTCCTGGCCGGCGCCACGTTCGGCTACCACGTCGGCGAGGCGTACCCGGCGCTGCTCCGGCTCGGCGCCGGGGTGCTCCGCGGCGAGGTCCGCGACGAGCGCACGGGGAGGTTCGAGACGAGCGCGGGGGAGGCGTTCGGCACCTATCCCGTGGTCGATTTCGCGCCGGCCACGTACTTCTACGCGGCGCCGGAGGCCCGGCTCGGCATGCGGCTCGGGGAGCGCTGGGAGGCCTCCGCCGGCCTGAAGCTGCTGCTCCTGATCGGCCTGAGCAAGCCGGCGTGGGACAGGACGATCGAGCTCGCGGCGTCGACCGACGGGATCGGCACGTACGCGCCGGACTCGCTCATGGGCGACTTCGTGCTGATGGTCGCGCCCGGGGCGAGCCTGCGGTACCAGTTCTGAGCGGTCGCGCAGCGCCGGCGATCCGCGCAGCGCCAAAGAGCCGCGCAGCGCTCGCGATCCGCGCAGCGCCGAGGAGCCAGGCCTTGTGCGCGGAGCTCGCGGCCCCCACGCCGTGATCCGGCGGGGAGGCCGCAATCGTGCACCCCGGCCGACTACCGGCCGCGACGTCGACGGCGCAGCCCGCCGAACACGGCCGCGACGGCGCCGAGCAGGGCGGCGAGGGGTGCGGCGTCGCGCCCGGGCGGGGCGCCGACGACGGCGCAGGAGCAGGACGGGACCTCGGCCGGCTCGAGCGGCGGGACGCACTCGTTGTCGAGGTTGCACACCATGCCGTCGACGCAGTCGGCCACCGACCTGCACGGCGCGGCGCAGGCGCTGCCGCCCGGCGGGCACCTGTACGGGGTGCAATCCCGGTCGGCGCCCGCGGCCCGGAGCGTGTGCTCGCCGTCGCAGGTCGGTCCGACTTTCTCGAGGTCGACGCAGACACCGTCGCTGCAGATGAAGTCAGCGATGCAGTCCTCGTCGGACGCGCAGGAGGTCTTGCACGAGCTCTCGTCGGCGCACCGGAAGCCGCCGCAGCGCTCGACGACGGGCGCCTTCTCGAGGCCGCTTCCGTCGCAGAAGTAGCTGGTGAGCGTCGCGGGGCCGACGGCGCAGCCCTCGTCCGGGCAGGTGCACACCGAGGTCCGCGCGACCGCCCCGTCGACGGGGAACATGCACCTGGCTTCCCTGTCCCCGCCGCAGTAGCCGGCGCACGCCCCCTCGCCGGGGCAGGCTTCGCGCCGGAACGCGCCGCCCTCGTTGGGGTGCGGGGGCTCGGGCCTCAGATCCGTGCCCACGGGCGTGCACTTGCCGACATTGTTCTCCACGTCGCACGCCTGGCACTGGCCGTCGCACCGGGATTCGCAGCAAACGCCGTCGACGCAGTGGCCCGACTCGCACTGCCGATCCCGGGTGCACTCGGCGCCGATGCCGAGCCGGTCGAGGCAAAGGCCCGACCCGGGCGGAGCACCCCCCGCGCCGGCCGATGCGCTCCCCGACCCGGCCGTCGCGCCCCCGGTACCCGAGGCTTCCGCGCCGCCCGACCCGGCCGCCGCTCCGCCGACGCCGGAGCCCCCTGCGCCGCCGATGCCGGAGCCCCCTGCGCCGCCGATGCCGGAGCCTCCTGCGCCGCCGATGCCGGAGCCCCCTGCGCCGCCGATGCCGGAGCCCCCTGCGCCGCCGATGCCGGAGCCCCCTGCGCCGCCGATGCCGGAGCCCCCTGCGCCGCCGATGCCGGAGCCCCCTGCGCCGCCGGTGCCGGAACCACCTGTCCCCGCCGACGCGCCCCCCGCGCCGCCGGTGCCAGAGCCGCCCGCGCCGGTTGACTCACCGCCCGCCTCGCAACGGTCCGAATCGCCCGTTCCCACCTCGCACCAGCCCGTCTCGGAGCAATCGCAGTCGTCCAGGCAGTAGAGAACGCAGACGTTATCGGGGCCGCAGCGGCCCGGCTTGCAGTCCTTCGTGTCCGGGTGGGGGATCACGCGCCCCGCGCCGTCGCACTGGGTGTGCACCTCGATCTCGTTGAGACAGGCGACCGGGAGGAGGGTCCCGCGCTTCGCCGGACCGCAGGTGCCGGTGGCGCTGCCGTCCTCCTTGCCCTCCAGCGTGCACGAGGAACACGCATCGGCGCACTCCTCGTTGCAGCAGACCTTCTCCCTGTCGGAGCAGTGCCCCGACGCGCACTCCCGATCGCTCGCGCACGACTCGCTGTTCGCCTTGAGGAGCAGCTGGGCGCTGGCGAGCACTTGCCCGCTTCCGGGATCGACGCCGCCCGCGACGAGCACCGCCCGGCCTGCTTCGATGTCGGCGCCGGCGTTGACGAGGACGGCCGCGTGATCCAGCCGGCCTTGCAGGAGCGCCGGCAGGCCGCTGTCGCTGAAGCTCTTCGCGATGGGATCGTAGATCTCGACGCGGGAGAGCGCGCTCGTCCCGTCGAAGCCGCCGGCGACGAGGACGTTGCCCGTGGGCAGGAGGCTCGCCGTGTGGTTGGCGCGCGCGCCCAGCATCGAGATCGGCGTCGGCTGGAGCTCGAAGCCCCGCTTGCTCGGGTCGGTCACGCCGTCGTGGTAGATGTCGACGGTGCCCACGTGGGCGCCCCCGGAGACGCGGGTGGTGCCGCCGACGAGCAGCACCTCGCCGGAGTCGAGCAGCGTGGCCGTGTGGAAGCCGCGGAGCGCGGTCATCCGCGCCGTGGCGGGCGGGGTCGCGCTGATCGGCTGGAACGAGCGCGTGGCGTGGTCGAAGAGCTCGGCCGAGCTGAGCGCGGCGCCGGAGAGGACGAAGCCGCCCGCGACGAGCACGTCGCCGGTGTCGAGGCGGACGGCGGCGTGCGCGTGGCGCGCGGTCGCCATGTCGCCGGCGCCGGCGAGCGCGCTGGTGACGGGCCCGCCGCCGCCCGGCCCGAGGTCGGTGAAGGTGTAGACGAACGCGGTGCTCGTGGGCTGGTTGAGCGGGGGCGCCACGCCGCCCGCGAGCAGGACCTCGCCGGTGGCGATGAGGGTGGCCGTGTGGTTGAACCGCGGCAGCGGCGACAGCGAGTTGGGGTCCGTGACGAACTCGCCCGTGGCCGGGTCGTAGATCTCGAGGGAGGCGATCGGGGCGCCGCCCGCGCTGGCGCTGCCGCCCGCGACGAGGACGGGCGGCGCTGGCGGCGGCGAGGGCGAGGGAGCCGGCGGCGGGACCGTCGTGAGCGCCGTGGCGGTGTGGGCGCCGCGCGCGGTGTCCATCGCGTCGGTCATCGCGAACGTGCGATCGAGCGGGAAGTAGAGCTCGGCGGTCGCGCGCGCGTTGCCGGACGCGTCGAAGCCGCCGGCGATGAGCACGGGGCTCGCCCGGTCTCCCGGGTTGATCAGCGTGGCGGTGTGCCGGGTGCGCGGCTCGACCATCTGGTTCGCCGTCGAGACCCACTGCGGGTCGACGAGCGCCGGGTAACGGACGCCGGCGGACGGCCACGCGACGACGACGGTGCACGCCGGCGCGCCCGGCGGCGTGACCGGCCGGCCCCACGGGGCGCGGGGGCTCGTATCGAAGGCGCACCCCTCGACCGAGAGCGACGCCGGCGTGCGCGCGCCGGTCGCGTCGACGAGGTAGGGGGGCGCGACGCGCAGGCGGGGCGCGCCCGCGGCGTCGAGGAACTCGAGCGTGCGCTCCACGAGGCGGAGACCGGCCACGGCGCTCACGTCGACGCGGTAGCGGAGCTCCTTTCGCGCCGGCTCGCGCTCGAAGACGACGAAGTCCTCGGTGCCGCCGGGAAAGACGCGGTGCAGCACGTCGCGGGAGCTTCCATCCTCGGCGCGGATCGCGCCCGCGTAGAGGACCAGGGTGCCGTCGACGGCGGCGGGCACCTCGGACGCGTCGGGGAGGGAGAAGGCGATCGCGAGGCGTGAGGCGCTGTCGGCGAGCCGCACCGCGCCGGCGGCGTGCGGCGGGAGCTCGACGGACGCGGCGGCGCCGGGCCCTGCGGCGCGCAGGGCGCCGGCCGGGGTCGGCGTCACGGCTCCGGCGGCGCTGGGGCCGACGGCGCCGGCGAAGCGCGCGCGGATCGCGGCGATGCGGGCGCGCGCCTCGGGCGACGCCGCGCTGGGCGCCGCGGCGGCGGGCGGGGTTGCACGGCGCGGGGCGCTCTCGTCGGAGCAGCCCGAGGTCTGGGGGAGGAAGGCGCAGGCCGACAGCAGCGCGGCGCTCCGCAGGCGGAGGCCGGATCGCGGCACGCGGGGATCTCGCAAGGGGGTCATTCCGTGGTGGGCGCGGCGCGCGCGAGGTGAGGGAGGTTCGAAGCGCGATGCTACCAGAAGGCGCCGTTCCGCCGAAGGACATGGCGCTGCCGGAGCGCGGCGCGGGAAACTCCCCCAGGAGGGGGTTGATCCCGGGTACGCTCGACGGAGCGCCTTCGTGCGCGGCGCGCGACGAGCGCCGCCGTGCGCGGCGCGCTCTGGAGGAGCCGCGATGACCTTCCCTGCCTCGCCTTCGATGCCCCGCCGCCGCGCGCCCGCCGGCCCTGCGCGGCGCGGGCTCGTGCCCCTTCTCGCAGGCCTGCTCGCGCTGGTGGCGCCCGCGCCCGCCCGGGCGGCGCTGTGGGACGTCGACAACGACCAGGTCGCGAACTGGGTCGACAACTGCCCTGAGATCTACAATCCGAGCCAGTACGACGGCGACGGGGACGAGCTGGGCGACGCCTGCGATCCCGACGACGACGACGACGGCACGCCCGACGACCTGGACTCCGACGACGACAACGACTCGATCCCGGACGTCGACGACCTGTGCCCGACGATGCCGGGGGGGCACCGAGACGGCCCCGAGGGCGACGGGGATCGAGACGGCGATGGGGTCCCGGACGCCTGCGACAACTGCCCCGGCTACTCCAACGAGGACCAGCTCGACAGCGACGGCGACGGGCAAGGGAACCTGTGCATCAACGACAACGACGGTGACAGCGCCGTCGACAACCGCGACAATTGCATCAACATCCCGAACGAGGATCAGGTCAACGGCGACGGCGACATGTTCGGCGCTGCCTGCGACAACTGCCCCGACGACCGCAACGATAGCCAGTATGACGGCGACGCCGACGGCGTCGGCGACGCCTGCGACCGCTGCCCCGGCATCGTCAACCTGGGGAGCGACGCCGACGGGGACCAGGTCGACGACGCTTGCGACAACTGCATCGACGCCGACAACGAGGATCAGAACGACGAGGACGACGACGACATCGGCGACGCCTGCGATAACTGCCCGGGCGAGCCCAACGACGATCAGCTGAACACCGACGAGCTCCTGCCCGGCGGCGACGCCCTGGGCGACGCCTGCGACGACGACGACGACGCCGACGGGGCGCCCGACGCGAGCGACAACTGCCCGCTCCTCCCCAACCCCGATCAGCTGAACACCGATGAGCTCCTGCCCGGCGGCGACGCCCTGGGCGACGCCTGCGACGACGACGACGACGCCGACGGGGTGCCCGACGCGAGCGACAACTGCCCGCTCCACGCCAATCCGGATCAGCACAACGCCGACGGCGCCCTGTCCGGCGGCGACCTCCTGGGCGACGCCTGCGACGACGACGACGACGCCGACGAGGTGCCCGACGCGCTCGACAACTGCCCCCTCGCACCGAACGCGGATCAGCAGAACACCGACGCAGCCCTGCCCGGCGGCGACTCCCAGGGCGACCGCTGCGACGACGACGACGACGCCGACGGCCACCCCGACGGCGCGGACAACTGCCCGTTCGCCCCGAACGCGGATCAGCGGAACACCGATGAGCTGCTGCCCGGCGGCGACCCGGTGGGCGACGCCTGCGACAACGACGATGACGCGGACGGGGTGCCCGACGCGCTCGACAACTGCGTCGTCACGCCGAACCCGGATCAAGCGAACAACACGAAGAGCGGGCCCGACGACGGCCTCGGTGACGTCTGCGATGACGACGACGACAACGACACCGTCCCCGATGCGATGGACAACTGCCCGTACGACGTCAACACCAACCAGACGAACACCGATCTCGACGACGAGCTGGCGAGCGGGGGTGTCGTCGAGGGCGACGTGTGCGACCTCGATGACGACAACGACGGGCTCACGGACGACGAGGAGGCGGCGCTCCGGACCGAGCCGACCAGCCCGGACTCGGACCTCGACACGATCGGCGACGCCGAGGAGGTGAGCAATCCGAGCGACCCGGCCGACCCGGTGAACAACACCGACGGAGATGCGGTGATCGACGCGAACGACGCGGACAGCGATGGCGACGGGCTGTTCGACGTCGACGAGGCCGGAGACGCGCTGCTGAGCACGCCGCCCATCGACACCGACGGTGACGGGATCCCCAATTACCGGGACCGAGACTCGGATGATGACGGTGTGCTCGACGGGGACGACAACTGCCCCCTCGTCGCGAACCCGCCCGCGCAGCCCGGCGAGCCTCAGGCCGACACCGACGGCGACGGCAAGGGCGACCTCTGCGATGGCGATTCGGACAACGACGGCGTGCTCGACAGCGAGGACAACTGCCCGCTCACGCCGAACTCGCCCCCGGCGGCCGGTGAGCCGCAGGCCGACGCCGATGGCGACGGGCTCGGCGACGTCTGCGATCCGGACGCCGATCCGGACGGCGACGGCCTGAGCAACCAGGACGACAACTGCCCGACCCACGCGAACCCGCCGGCGCAGCCGGGGGATCCGCAGGCGGACCTCGACGACGACGGGCTCGGCGACGCGTGTGACCCGGATATCGACGGCGACGGGGTGGCCAACGCGGACGATACCTGCCCGCTCGTCGCCACCGACGCGCAGGAGGACGGCGACGGCGACGGGCACGGCGACGCCTGCGACAACTGCCCGGGCGACGCGAATGCCGACCAGGGGGACGAGAACGGCGACGGGCTCGGCGACGCCTGCGACGACGACGGCGACGGGGTGGCGAACCCCATCGACAACTGTCGGGACGTCGAGAACGCCGAGCAGTCGGACGACGACGAGGACGGGGTAGGGGACGCCTGCGAGGAGCCCGAGACGAGCGGCGCGGGCGGCGCGGGCGGCGCAGGCGGCGCGGAGGGCGCGGGCGGCGCGGGCGGCGCGGGCGGCGCGGGCGCGACCACGTCGGCGAGCAGCGGCGGCGGGACGCGACCTGATTTCCAGGGCGGCTGCGACTGCCGCATGGGCAGCGTCCCGGTCTCGAGCGCGCCGTGGGGGCTGGTCCTGATCCTCGCGGCCGCGCTGCGCCGGCGCGGACGGCGGGACCGGCCCCGCGCGGCGTGATCCGGCGCGCGGCGCGCGGGCCCGCCACGCCCGCCGGAGGCAGGTCTCCGGCGGGCGTGGCGGGCACGTCGGCCCGATCTCGCGGTCCGCTCACGGAGCGCGGCCCGCTCACGGAGCGCGACACGGCCGCTCGGCGTCGAGGGCCGCGGGGGGAACGCGACCGTGTATCTCGGCGTCGACGCGCGCGTCGTCGCGGCGCGACGGCATGTTGCCCCCCGCCGCACCCCCCCGCTATCGTGGCCCCCCGATGAGGTCCCCCTCCATCGCAGCGGCAGCGTCCACGGCCGTCCTCATGACGCTCGCCAGCGCCTCGCGAGGTCAAACCACCGGCGGCTTCTCCCTCGACCGGTTCGAGCCGGCGCCCGCCGGCGACGCCTTCTTCGGCGTGCCCTCGCCGGCCGCTCCCGGCCACCTCGCGCCGCGCGTCCACGCGATGCTCGACTACGCCCACCGCCCCATCCACAGCAGCGGCGACAGCCCCATCGACCTCGTCTCCTCGCAGGCGTTCCTCCGCCTCGGCGCCTCCCTCGCGCTCTGGGATCGCCTCCTGCTCTCGATCGATGCGCCGCTCGCCGTCGCGCAGGGCGGCGACGACCCGGGCATCCCCGGCGTCGCGTTCACGGAGCTGACGGCGCCCGAGCTGGGCGATCTCCGCCTCGGCGCGCGGCTCCGCATGCTCGGCAGGGACGCCGGCCCGCTCCAGCTCGGGATCGGCGGCTACCTGTTCGCGCCCACGGGCACGCCGGCGCAGTACACCGGCGACGAGGAGGCCCGCGGCGCCTTCCACGCGAGCCTCGGCGGGCGCCTCGGGACGGCGCGCTCCTCGCTCGGCTTCCTGTGGAGCGCGAGCGGCGGCGTCGAGCTCGGGGGCGGCCCGAACCGGCCGCAGCAGCTCACGTTCGGCGCCGCCGCGGGGGCGCTGCTCGGCGGCGATCTCCTCCAGCTCGGCGCCGAGGCGTACGGCGCGGCGCCGCTCGGCGACGACCTCCTGCTCTCGAGCACGCCGGTGCAGCGCGAGGAGGCGGGCCTCAACGCCGAGCTGCTCCTCGGCGCCAAGCTCCGCGTCCTGGGTGGCCTCACGTTCGGCGCCGCGGTCGGCCCGGGCCTCACGAACGCGATCGGCACGCCGTCGGTCCGCGCCGTCGCATGATCGGCTGGGCGCCGCTCCCGCAACCGGACTCGGCCGATCGGGCGCCCGCCGTCGTCGCGGGCGACAAGGACGACGACGGCATCGACGACGCGCTCGACGCCTGCCCCGACGTGAAGGGGGACCCGTCGCCCGATCCCGCGATGGACGGCTGTCCGCCGGCGGATCGCGACGGCGACACGGTGCGCGACATCGACGACGCGTGCCCCACCACGCCCGGGGCCCGCAGCGCCGACGTGACCAGGAGCGGCTGCCCCGACGACAGGGACGGCGACGGCTTCCATGACGGGATCGACGCCTGCCTCGACGTGCCCGGCAGCCCGAGCGACGACCCGAGGAAGGTCGGCTGCCCGGCGGACGCGGACGACGACGGCATCGTCGACGCGTCGGACGCCTGCCCGAAGGTGAAGGGGACCGCGAGCCGGGATCCGAAGCAGAACGGCTGCCCGGACGATCCCGACGGCGATGGCGTCCGCGGCGCCGCCGACGCCTGCCCGAACGAGCGCGGGCGGCCGGATCCCGATCCGGCGCAGAGCGGCTGTCCGAGGTTCGTCCGCGTGCACGCCGACGAGATCACGACCTCGAAGCCGGTGCAGTTCATCGTTTACGGAAAGACCCGCGCCCAGACGGTCGCTCCGATCTCCGACGATCTCCTGCGCGAGGTGCGCGACGCCATCCAGCAGAACCCGGACATCGAGCTCGTCGAGGTGCAGGGCCACACGGACGACAGCGGGAGCGAGGAGTACAACCTTCGCCTCTCCCAGGAGCGCGCGGAGGCCGTCCTCTCGTGGCTCGTCGCCGCCGGCGTGCCGCGCGAGAAGCTCGTCGCCAGGGGCTACGGCTTCGAGCGGCCGCTCGGGGACAATCGCGTCAAGACAGGTCGCCAGAAGAACCGGCGCGTCCAGTTCATGATCATCAAGCGCAAGGGCGCGGCTGTCCAGCGCTGAGCCGCCGAGCCTCGCCGCCCGCTGCCGCGACGCGTGACGACAGCCCCGTACAAGCCCCGCAGTCCAGGGCGATCCCACCACAGCGGCGCGGGCGGGGAGCGCGTGATGGAGCGCACGTGACACCGGCGAATGGACGGCGCGCTTCCTCCATGCCCCGACATCAGGTCGTGACGCTTCCCTGACGGCCGTTGACGGGCTGATGTGTCATTCTGGATAGATGCTCCATACGGTGGCCATCTCGGATATCCATCTTTGCGAGCTCGAGCCTGGTGACGGTCTGTGGATGCGCTACCGTCAGGCTCCTTACTCCCCCGACAGCGAGGTCGCGGCGATGCTGGACGCGCTCCGGGACGAGATGAAGCAGGGGACCGCGCGCGGCGCGGGGCGTCATGAGCTCACGCTGGTACTCAACGGCGACGTGTTCGACTTCGACGCACCGCGCGTCATCGATCGGAAGAGCGTCTTCCACGACCTCCCGCGCAGCGCCGAGCACGCCGTCCCGGCCATGCGAGCGATGCTCGCGGACCACCCGGTGTTCACCGAGGCGCTCGGCCGGGTCGTCGCGGATGGACACACCGTCGTGTTCATCTCCGGCAACCACGACGTCCAGCTCACGCTGCCCGAGGTGCGCGACCTGGTCCGAGCGCGCGTGGTCGACGCGGCGCTCGCCGCGCTGGGCGGAACGCCGGGCGAAGGTGCGCGCGAGGCGCTCGCGGCGCGCGTCGTGTTCCGCGCCTGGTTCCACAAGACGCCCGACGGGATCATCCTGGAGCACGGTAATCAGTACGACGCCTATTGCAGCTACCGTTATCCGATGCTGCCGTTCGGGCGGAAGCCCGGCGAGATCCAGCCGACGATGGGCTCGCTCGCGTGCCGGCTGCTCGCCTCGCGGATGGGCTATTTCAACCCGCACGTCGACTCGTCGTTCATGCTGTCCGCGTTTGGCTACCTCGCGCACTGGGCCCGTTACTACATGTTCTCGCGCCGCTCGCTCGCGCTGGCCTGGGCCCTCGGCGCGCTCCGGACGGTCGTCGAGCTCGTGCGCCGGCGCGAGCCGGAGCGGCGCGCCCGGCGGCGCGCGTGCCTCGCGGCGGCCGCGCGGGAGACGGGGGCCCCGCTCCGGGCGGTGGCCCGCCACGCCCACCTGTTCGCGCGGCCGGCCGAGGACCGGCTCGGGCTCGTCGCGCGCGAGCTCTGGCTCGACCGGGCCGTCTTCGGGCTGCTCGCCGTCGCGGTCGCCCTCGTGTGGCTGCTGCTCGCGCCGAGCTGGCTCGCTCCCGCCGCGCTCGTCGCCCCGGCGGGGCTCGTCGCGTACGAGCGCCTCGTGCCCAAGCTGCCGCTCGACGCGACGTGGAAGCGGGTCAGCCGCGCCGCGCGCCAGGTCGCCCGCGCGCACCGGGCGAGGGCGGTGGTGTTCGGTCACACGCACAACCCCGAGGGCACCTGGGAGGGCGGGCTGTTCTTCGGCAACACCGGCTCGTGGTCGGCCGCCTTCGAGGACGTCGCGTGCACCAAGCCGGTCTTCGCGTCGCGCCCGCTCGTCTGGCTCAGGTCCGAGCCGGGCTCGGGCAGCGCCGCGCGCCTCTCGGGAGGGCTCGTGGCCTGGAAGAACGGCCGCTTCGAGGCGCTCACCACCAGCGCCCCGCCGGCGGCCGGGCAGCGCAGCGAGCCGCAGGGCGCTTCCCGCCCGCCCTTCCAGTCGCCCGCGGCCGCGGCGCTGCGCACCTGACCGCGCCCCGGCTCACCGCGCGAAAGCCCCGCTTCCTGGCTTGCGCGGTGCGCCCGGCCGCTGGATGCTGTCCGGGACGGTATCGCCCCACGCGTCCGTCGACGAGGAAGCCCCGTGAACCGCCCGCTCCGCATCGAAGCCGCCGGAGACAGCCATGTTGGCCGCCAGCGCGAGCACAACGAGGACAGCTTCTCCGTGGATCTGGACCTGGGCCTCTTCCTCGTCGCCGACGGCATCGGCGGCGCGGCCGGGGGGGAGATCGCGTCCCGGATGGCGGTCGACATCGTCCAGTCGTGCTGCCGGGAATGCGCGATCGAGGGCCCCCAGCCGGAGCAGGACGAGGTGGCGTCGCCCCTCGGGCTGCGCCTGGTCTCATCCATCTGGCGCGCCAACGAGCGCATCTTCGAGGAGGGGCAGCGCGATCCGCGCCTCTACGGCATGGGGACCACGCTCGCGGGCGTCCACGCCGACGCGGGCTCGGCGTGCATCGCGCACGTCGGCGACAGCCGGGTCTACCGCTACCGCCAGCGCCGGCTCGAGCGGCTCACCGAGGATCACTCGCTCTGGAACGAGCACCTGCACAACGGCGAGCAGCTCCCCGACGATCTGGACCCGCTGCTCGCCCGCAACGTCGTGACGCGCGCGCTCGGGATGGGGAAGACGGTCGAGGTCGCGACGCGCTTCGAGCGGCCGCAGGCGGGCGATCTCCTTCTGCTCTGCTCGGACGGGCTCTCCGGCCCGGTCCCCGAGCCGCAGATCGCCGAGGTGCTCGCGCGGGGTGACGACCTCGCGGCCGCGGCGCGCTCGCTCATCGACCTCGCCAACCAGCACGGCGGCCCCGACAACGTGACCTGCGTGCTCGTGCGGTGGAGCGCGGCGGTGTAGGGCGGCGGTCCCCCGCTTCGTCGACCACCGCGGCGGGTGCCCTCTCCGCGGCCGTGACGCGGGCGGACCGCGATGCGGTGGCGCCTGACCGCGAAGCGCGGAGGAGGCTCAGGCGTTACACTGCGCATCCGGCGCGGACAGGGCTCACGCTGGAGGACCTCGGACGATGCAGCGAGACGACCACCGGCGCGCGGCCTTGAGGGCCCTTCAGGACGGACTCCGTGAGCTCGAACGGAACGAGGAGCGCCGCGCGGCCCACAGGGCGATCCGCGCCGGCTGGCTTCGTTACATGGGCCCTCGCTACGGCAACGACATCTGCTCGATGTGCGGCGCGCCTCTCGAGCGGGGCACGGCGTACATGCACTGTGCTCCGTGCCTCGCGACGCGCGGCATCGACGAGCAGGCGCTGCGGCGCGCCTGCGCGGCGGCGATGGAGGGGGACTGGCCGTTCCAGGAGCGCCGGCTCGACGAGCGGCGCTGGGCATACGGGCTGATCGCGTTCTGGCGCGATCACGTCGATCCGGTGGAGTCGAGGGCCGTCCCGTACCGGAACAACACGCTGGAGTCCGCGTTCTACTTCATGAAGCAGCGCCTGTGCGAGGCCGGGGTCGCGGAGGTCTGGACGGTGCCTGACGAGAGCCAGCGCGGGCTCGATCCGGCGATGGTCGTGCGCGCTCGCGGCGAGACGCTGGCGATCGGGGTCGCCACCCAGCGGCGCATCGCGACGGCCGGCGAGGGCCTCCGGAGCGCGCACGTCTCGATGTTCGACGAGTTCCTCCGGCTCGCGGGCGAGCAGGGGGGGTTCCTGGTGGTCGAGAAGCTGAGCCGGCGCGCGCGGCGCGACGCGCCCGTCAAGGAGATCCCGGTGATCACCGCGGGAGGCCGGCGCGTGACGCAGCTCCGCTGCATGCAGGAGGACCGCGGCTGGCCGGCCGACCCCCTCGCCTGATGGGGGAGCGTTATTCGATGTCGTAGATCTTGGCCTTCACCCCGTCTCCCCCGTTGAACTCGGCCGTGGCCCCGCGCCCTCCGATACCGGCCTCGCCGACCGTGATGGTCACCCGGTCGAGGGACGGCTCCCGGATCCGGTAAGCGATCGCGATCGAGTGGCCGCCGAGGCCGCCGCCGCCGTGGCCGCCGGTCCCGCCGTTGCCGCCCCGACCGCCGCGACAGGCGGCGTTCAGGTCCGCGGCCTTGCCCAGGATGCCGCCCTCACCGCCATCGCCGCCCGCGCCGCCCCGCTGGCCTGGGCTCCCATCCCCGCCGTCGCCGCCCCGGCCCGTGATCAGCACGACGTCCTCGAACTGGGTCGAGGCGCTCAGCGCGGCGATGGCGACGCTCACGCCGCCCGCGCCCCCGCCGCGGCCGCCGAGCCCGCCGCAGCCGCCCGCGCCGCCCGAGCCACCGCCCGCGCCGCCCGCCGACGCCGCGAAGGGGCACATCAGCGCGCCCGCGCCGCCCCTCGCGCCGCCGCCCCCGCCGCCGCCTTGGCCCGGATCCCCCGGCGTGCCGTCCTCCCCCGGGATGCCCTGGTACCCCTCCAGCGTGAACAGGCCGATCCCGGTCGCCCCCCGGCCCGCATAGCCGTCGATCCCTGCCGCGCCCTGCTTTCCCGGCGTGCAGGCCGCCGTCTCGGTCTCGCCCGCTCCGTCGTTCGACGGCCCGTACGGGCCCCCGCTGTCGCCGTCGCCACCGGACGTGATTCCCCCCGTGCCCCCCTTGCCGCTGCGCGAGTCGTCCGATCGGTCGTCGGGCGCGCCGCACGAGTTGGTCACCGCGGCGCCGCCGAGGACCGTCGAGGCGGTGCACGCGGCGTTGCCCACGTTGCCGTTCGCCCCCGCGGGCGCGCGCTCGCTCGCGACCTCCTCGCCCGGCGCCCCCGGCGCCGCGTCGCCCGCTTGCAGCGTGCTCCGCTTGACGATCATCGGGACCGCCCGGGTGATCACGGCGATGGACGACGCGCCGGCCAGGTCCGTGCGGGCCGGGTCGATCGAGCGGGCGAGGACGTGAAGATCCTCGAGGATCGTGTAGTCGACGGCGCCGTTGACCGAGAGCGGCACCTCGCCCTCGGGCGCCGTGAGGGTGGTCTTCACCCGATCGCCCACCCAGCGCCAGTCGTGATCGCAATCCAGCCCGCCGTAGAGCGTGTATCCGCCGGGCACGAGCACCGCCTCATCGAACGTCTGGGCGCAGAGATAGATCCGCTTGCCCCTGGGCCAGGCGCGGTCGATCGCCTCCGTGATGGTCCGCACCGGCGAGCCCGGGCTCCCCGCGTTGCCGTCGTCCCCCTTGACCGAGACCCATATCCCGCACTGCCCGTCGACCCGCTCTTCGTTCTCGCTCGGGACACAGGCCGACCCCTCGTCGCTGAACGTGTCGTCTGCCCCGCAGCCGGTCGTCGTCGCCGTCACAGCCGCGATGAACCCCGCCCATGCCAGTACGTCAATCTTGAATTGAATTCCCATACTCATCTTATTCCGGTCAGCGCGGCGCGCTTGCCAGGCAAAGCGACATGATGTGTTCTTGATGACGTGAGCGTCACATCAACCCAAGATTCCGGTCAGCGCGGCGCGCTTGCCAGGCAAAGCGACATGATGTGTTCTTGACGACGTGAGCGTCACATCAACCCAAGATTCCGGTCAGCGCGGCGCGCTTGCCAGACAAAGCGACATGATGTGTTCTTGATGACGTGAGCGTCCTGCCGGCTCCGGGTCGAGGCGGCGCTCGCTCCGGAGGGCGCCGCGGGCTCGGGCGCTGCGGGCTCACGAGGCCGCGCCGGGGGGCGCGCCCTGCGGCCTGCCTCCGCCGGGGGTTTCGTGCGAGCATGGGCGTCCATGGACGCGAACCTCAGGGACAGGGTGCGCGAGCTGCTCGAGGCCGGCGGCGGAGAGCCGCTGGAAGGCGGCCGCTTCCTGCCGCTCGTCACGCTCGAGTCCGGCGCGCGGGTGGGGCTCGACAGCGCGGGAACCTGGGTCTTCGCGCCCGACGGCGGGGCGGCTCAGGTCTTCGCGCCCGGGCGCGGGCAGGTCTTCTTCGAGGTGCTGGAGTCGAGGCGGGACGACTTCGACGCGGGCATCGAGGC
The DNA here is from genome assembly GCF_051369805.1 of Sorangium sp. So ce1036. Lineage (NCBI taxonomy): Bacteria > Pseudomonadati > Myxococcota > Polyangiales > Polyangiaceae > Sorangium > Sorangium sp. So ce1036. Next base: position 5,441,357 of record NZ_JBBMOX010000001.1, on the reverse strand, counting down.
GGCGGCGAGGGCCGCCGGCCTGCCCGCCGAGGAGGTCGCCTTCTCGTTCCCCGCGACCGACGTCGTCCGGGCGGTGCTCGCGAAGGGGCTGCCGACCATGACGCGGCTCGCGCTCTCGTGGCTCCGGCTGACGGAGGTGCGCGCGCTCCGCGCCGAGATCGCGGCCGTCTCGCGCGACCCGACCATGCCGGCGGCCATCCGGGACCTGGCGGAGCGGCTCACGGTCCCCGAGTGATCCCCCTGCGTGCCCCACCCCCCGGGGGCGTGCCCGAGGGGGCCGGTGTGGGTGGGGCGATCAGACCGTGGCGAACGCGTCGGCCGGGATGTCGAGCGCGGAGGAGTCCTCGCGGCCGAGGAGCTCGGCGGAGAACTTCGCGTGCGGCAGGACGTTCGCCGCGAAGTAGAGCGCCGCGTGCTTCTTGCCCTCGTAGAACGCGCGGTCCTTTGCGCCGGCGTCGCCCGCCGGGAGCTGCTCCATCGCCTTCAGCGCGATGACGGCCCCGTCGAGCAGGAGCCAGCCGATCGCGAGCTCGCTCATCATCTCGAGGAAGCGGTTCGCCGCGAGCGGCACCATCGGCATCTTGCCCATCTGGAACCACGAGAGCAGCCGCATCGCCGTGCCGGCCACGGCCTCGTGCGCCTCGCGGAGCTCCTTCACGCTCGCGGCGAGCACGGGGTGCTTCTCGTTCGCCTTCACGAACTCGGCCACGTCGTTCAGGAAGGCCTGCAGGTTGGCCCCGCCGGCCTGGCCGAGCTTGCGCCCGACGAGATCCATCGCCTGGATGTGGTTCGTGCCCTCGTAGATCGAGAAGACCTTCGCGTCGCGGCAGTACTGCTCGACCGGGTAGTCCTTCGTGTACCCGGCGCCGCCGAACGTCTGGATCGCCGTCTCGCAGATGCGGAAGGCCTGGTCGGACGAGTACGCCTTGACGAGCGGCACGAGCAGATCGACCTGCCCCTGGTTGTACGCGGCCGCGCGATCGTCCTTGCCCTGGTGGACCGCGACCGCGTCCTGGTGGCGCGCGAGCTTGATGATGAGCGCGCGGATGCCCTCCACGCGGCTCTTCATGTCGAGCAGCATCCGCCGCACGTCCGGGTGGTCGATGATGGGCACGCGCGGCGCCGTCGGGTCCTTCCACTGGAGGATCGACGAGCCCTGCTTCCGGTCCTTCGCGTACTCGAGCGCGTTCAGGTACGCCGACGACGCGACCGACACGCCCTGCAGGCCGACGGAGATGCGCGCGCCGTTCATCATCCGGAACATCTGCGGCATGCCCTGGTGCTCGACGGTGCCGACGAGCTCGCCGAGGCAGCCGTCGCTCTCGCCGAAGTTGAGCACGCACGTCGACGAGCCATTGATGCCCATCTTGTGCTCGATGTTGCCGACGAGGACGTCGTTCGGCTCGCCGAGCGAGCCGTCGTCGTTTACCCGGATCTTCGGCACGATGAAGAGGCTGAGCCCCTTCGTGCCCGGCGGCGCGCCCTCGACGCGCGCGAGCACGAGGTGCACGACGTTCTCGGTGAGGTCCTGATCGCCGCCGGAGATGAAGATCTTCGTGCCGCGGATGAGGTACCGGCCGTCAGCTTGTCTGATCGCGACCGTCCGCGACGAGCCGACGTCCGAGCCCGCGTGCGGCTCGGTCAGGCACATCGTCCCGCCCCACTGCCCGCCGTACATCCGCTTCAGGTAGATGTCGCGCTGCCTCGGCGTGCCGAAGTGCTCGATCACCTCCGCGGCGCCGTACGAGAGCCCGGCGTACATGTTGAAGGCCACGTTCGCGCCGCTGAGGAACTCCTCGACCACGGCGTAGAGCGTGAAGGGACCGCCCTGGCCGTCGTACGCGGGCGGCACCGAGACCGACTTCCAGCCGGCCTCGTACAGCTTGTCCCACGCCTCCTTGAACCCCGGCGGCGTCTTGACCTGCCCCCCTTCGATCCGACAGCCGATCCGATCGCCGACCGCGTTCAGCGGGCCGCAGACCTCGCACGCGAACTTGTAAGCCTCGTCGATGACCATCGAGATCTCGTCCCGCCCCCACGCGTCGTACGGCGCGTTACCGAGCAGCTCGTGCAAGCGGAACTGCTCGAAGAGGAGGAAGCGGATCTCTCGGAGGTCGGCCTTGTAGCGGTTCTGGTGGGTCTGGGCATTCGACATGGGAGGACCTCCTCGGTGCCACAGCGCCGGGCGCTGGCAGCCGGTTCCCTTGCCGGTCTTCCGCGCAGCTGCAGCATAGTTGTGCATTCGGGTAGCATGCCGCCGCGCCGCGTCAACATTCGTCCTCGTTGAACGCGCCATCTTGCTGAAATTCAGAGGGAATTGGAGGGGCCCGCGGGCCTCCGGGGGCCGCGGCGCGGGCCGTCCGGGCTCCGGGGCGGGGAGGCGCCGCGGCGGTGGATCTGGTGGGCGGCGCGGCGTAGGCTCGGGCGCGCTCGAACCATGTCCGACCCGGCATACATCACGCCCAGCGGGGCCAGGAGGCTGTCCGAGGAGCTCGCGCGGCTCCGCTCCGTGGAGCGGCCGCGCATCGTCCAGGAGGTCGCGGACGCCGCGGCGCAGGGCGATCGATCGGAGAACGCCGAGTACATCTACGGCAAGAAGAAGCTGCGCGAGATCGACCGGCGGATGCACTTCCTGACCAAGCGGCTGGAGAAGGCCGTGGTGGTCGATCCGTCGGCGCAGCGCGGCGACAAGATCTTCTTCGGCGCGACGGTCGAGATCGAGGACGAGGACGGCGGGCGCCACACCTACCAGATCGTGGGCGAGGACGAGATCGACAGCGCGGTCGGGCGCATCAGCTGGCGCTCGCCGGTCGGCCGCTCGCTCCTCGGCAAGCGCGCGGGGGACGTGATCACGGTGCGCCGCCCGGCGGGCGAGACGGAGATGGAGATCATCTCGGTGCGGTACGTCTGAGCGCCGCGCGGGCGCTCGCTCCGGAGGAGGAGACAGAGTCGGCATGAGGATCTTGCATACGATGCTGCGGGTTGGCGATCTCGAGCGCTCGATCCGCTTCTACAGGGACGTGCTCGGGATGCAGCTCCTGTCGCGGAAGGACTACCCGGAGGGCAAGTTCACGCTGTGCTTCCTCGGCTACGGGAAGAACCCCGAGCACGCGGAGCTCGAGCTCACGCACAACTGGGGCGTCGAGAAGTACGAGATCGGCACCGCGTACGGGCACATCGCGCTCGGGGTGGACGACATCCGCGCGGCCTGCGAGCGCATCCGCGCGGCGGGCGGCAAGATCACGCGCGAGCCGGGGCCGATGAAGCACGGCACGACGGTGATCGCGTTCGTCGAGGATCCGGACGGCTACAAGGTCGAGCTCATCGAGGAGTCGAGCCGGGCCCGCTAGGCGGGGCAGGCGACCCCGCCCGCGTCGCGGGCGGGGCGCCGCGCGCGCACTCAGGCCGTGGCGACCGGCCCGGCGTCGTTCGCCGGCGCGCCGTCGGCCGCGGCGGGCGCCTCGTCGGCCGGCGGCTTCGCGGCCGCCTCGGAGGCGGCGGCCGCGGCCGCGGCGGCCTTCTCGGCGTTCGGGCGGCGGCCGCGCGGCTTCTGCAGGAGCGACGGCGCGAGGTCGCCGTCGCCGCCCTCGTGCCAGCGCAGGTAGGCGACGGCGCGGCGACACTCCTCGTAGGCCCGGGCCACGAGGGAGATCGCGCGAGCGCGGCGGTCGGCGGCGTCGGTGATCTTCGGCGCCGCGGACGAGCCCTTGCCGGGCTTCGCGGCGAGCGCGGCGAGCAGGCGCACGCCGAGATCCGCGGCCCGCTCGAGCTCCACGTCCTCGACCGCGGTCTTGGCGCGGACCTTGTCCCAGGAGCCGCGGAAGAGCTCGGCGAGGGCGATGAGGTCGCTCGCGAGATCCGCGTGGCCCTTGCCCTTGCGGATGTCGGCGACGCGCTGCTTGTCGAGCAGGTCCCTGTACGCGAGCGCCTCGGCGGCGACGAGGAGCCCCTCGCGCAGGCCGGCGGCGTCCTCGGTGAGCTTCTTCGTGTCGAGTTCGCTCGCGGGCGTGCTGTAGAGCAGGTCGGCGTACCAGGCGGCGAGCGCGTAGTCCTCGAGCTCGTCCAGCGTCTCGATCGGGTGGTTCGGGAGATCGCGGACAATCTCGTCGCGCATCTCGCGCAGGTGGGGCAGGGCGCCGAGCACGGAGCTCACGGCCTTGGGGACCTCGACGTAGACGGTCACGAGGTCGTCGGGGCCGAGCTCCAGGAGCTTCGGTTCGACGCGGCCGTACGCCGCGAGGGCGGCGGCCGGCGAGGTGGGGAGGATCGGAGCAGGTGCTGCTTTCGGGGGTCGCGCCATACAGATGTCTCCAGCGGAGGGCGCGAACACTGCCAGACGGCGGCGCGAAGGGAAAGGGGCAGACGGCGACGCGACGGGAAACCGGGGGCGCGCGGCGGCGAGGAGGTCCGGTCGCGTCCAGCCGAGCCGTGGCGCCGAGCACGCCGCGACCGGGAGATCAAGTCTGGAGAAGGGGACAGGGATACATTACGACTCGGCCGCCGGGATTCTCGCTGCGATCGCGTCTCCATCGCAGGCTCGAGGTCGCGGTGCATGACCGCGGCCGCACGCAGGCGCGGCGCGACCGCGTCGAGAGGAACGAGGGACGGCCTCGTCTGGCCGCCTTGGAGGAACCATGTACGCGATCGCGATCATCCGTTACCGGCGCCCGCTCGACGAGGTGTTGACCGCCGTCGACGAGCACCGGGCCTATCTGAAGGGGCTCATGGATCAGGGGCTGTTGCTCGCGTCCGGTCCGCTCGACCCCCGCACCGGCGGGGCGCTCCTGCTCCGCGTGCCGGACGGGGCGGCGGCGGCGGCGACGCTGGATCAGATCCGGGACGGCGACCCGTTCACGCAGCGGGGGCTTGCGCAATACGAGCTCTTGCCCTGGGTGCCGGTGTTCGGGAAAGAGGAGCTCGACAGGGTCTTCGCCCCGAAGCCCTGAAGCGCTCGCCGCGGCGCGCTCCTGCCCCGCCGAGCGGCTACGGCAAGCTGAAGGCGAGCACGCCCGCCTCGTCCGCCGCGCGGGCGCTGCCCGGCGTGACGCGGATCTCGACCGCCGTCCCCTGGGCGACGGCGGCCACGTCGTAGCCGGCCTTCGGCTGAAGGCCGGTGATCACGTGCCTGGCCGTCGTGCCGGGCACCCGGTAGGACAGCGACCCGGCGCCGGGCTGCGGCGCGGCGCGGAACAGGACGACCGTACCCGCCACGAGCGCCCCCTCGAAGCCTGTGCCCTGGTCGCTCGCGACGTGCGCCGCCGCATCCATCCTGGCGCCCGCGTCCGCGCCCTGCAGCACGTGCAGGAAGCGCACATCGGCAGGGTGGGACGGGTCCTCCGCGACCAGGCGGTGGGTCGTCGGCTCCATGAGGGCGCGGCCGTCGACGTCCTCGACCGGCACGGCCCGCAGGCGGCCATTCCGCGGCAACAGGCTCTGGAGGAACAGCGTCTGTCCGCGCGGCGTCGACACCCTGGCCGTCCGGCCCGTCACCGCGGGCGCCGCGGTCGTCATCAGGTTGAACCGCTTGAACCGACCGGCGGTGCGCGACGCGGCGCGATCGTAGACGACGACGTGATCGGGCTCGAGCCAGACGATGGACCGGCTCGCGTGGACGATGTCGCGGGCGGCGTCCGTCGGCGTCCAGGGGTTCGGGCGGGTGTTGTACAGATCCGTCGCGATCCCCTCGGCGAACACGTACCCCGCGCCCCGGCTCATCCGCACGGTCGGATCGCCTGCGGCGCGCCCCTCGCGAAACTGGCCGCCGCGCGCGACGAGCTCCTTCTCGAACCAGCGCACCCGCGACGGCGTGTCGTTCTGCAGGGAGAGGGTGTTGTGGTACTCGGTGGTGGTGCCGATGAGGTTGTTGGAATAGCTCGTGTGCTCCTTGGTCAGCCACTCTCCCTTGCGGTAAAACTCGAACTGATTGCAGTCGCCGAGCTGGTGGTTGATGGTGGCCCAGCCGCACCGCCAGGTGAACCACCGCGCGTCCCTGGTCCAGCCCGTGCGCGCGAGGACGCTGCCGCGCCCCGGCGCCCGCTCGAAGAAGACCGTGGGCATCGCCGGGCGAGGGTCCGCCGGGAGCGGCGCGGCCGGATCGAAGAGCAGGAAGCTCAGGATGGCCCGGCTCGGGGCCGGCGAGCCCCAGATGTCGGACGTCCGCGCGTGGAGCTCGCCCGCGCCCCCCTGGAAGGCGTTGGCCACGATCCACCGTGATTTCTGCAGGCGCGCCTCGTTGCCCGTGAGGTAGTCGAAGACGCCCAGCGAGCCGAACGCCTCGATGAAGCGCGGCTCGATCCAGGCGCGGAGCGTGTCGCCGTAGTTCGCCGCCTCGTACACCGGGCCGAGATCGGGCATCGACGCGTACGTGACCGGGCTCGGCGCGATCGAGTGCAGGAACCCGTCCGTGAACCTGTCCCAGTACCCGCTGTGCAGCAGCGAGATCTGCGGTCCGGACAGCGCGGCGGCGCCGTAGCCCGCGGTGTGGAGCGACAGCAGCGCCTGGTGCAGGGCGCACAGGCTCCCGCCGTAGAGGAGCCCCTCGACGGGCAGGCCGCCGCTCGCGGCGCCGAGCCCGTCGGCCGGCACGCCGAGCCGCTTGGCGGCGATCTCGGGGCGCTCGAAGGCGGCGAAGGCCTGGTAGAGCCAGGCGCCGGTCGCGTTCGCGCGGTAGCTGCGCAGCGTGTTGCCGAGCGACTCGGGCGGGACGCTCGGGTCGACCGGGCGATCGTCCGCGTCGTCCATGGCGAGCGACATCATCGTGACCTGGCGCAGGTGGCCGAGATAGTAGTTGTTCGCCGCCCACCGGAGCTGGAGCGCGTCGGCGAGCAGCGCCGGATCGTTCATGACGCCGATCGGGTGGGGGTGCTCGTTGCCCGCCCGGGAGGCGCGGAGGTTGTCGTCCGCCCACCGGAGGAAGACCTGCCGGATCTTGGCCTTGTCTCCGGCGCTCAGCACGGGGCGGCCGCTCGCGTCCGCCGCGCGGTAGATCCAGTCCACCGTCAGCGGGAACCCTTCACCCCACCAGCGCGAGCGATCGCCGGTCGCGAACCCGGGGTCGCGGAACGGCTCGCCCTCGGCGCGCCCCTTGCTCGCCGCCTCGATGGCGACCATGAGCAGGTTGCGCGCCCGCTGGGCGTGCTCCGGCCGCGCCGCGACGTCCGGATCGATGAGCGACATGAAGGCGAAGAACTCCGCGTACGCCTCGGTCGGGTACTGCACGTAGGCGTTGGTCCCGCCGTCCGGCCACGTCGGGCTCGGCCGGCCGTTCGGGTAGAAGCGGCTGTCGTACACGGCGATCGCGCGCTGGAGCGCGGGCACCATGGCGTCCCTGTACATCCGATTGCCGCTGTCCGCTGCCCAGCCACGCAATCTGGGGAGGTGGTCGGCCGTGAGCCAGAGTCGCGGGTGGCCGGTGACGGGCGCCGCGCCGGCGCTCGCCGCCGCGCCGACAAGGCCCAAGGAGAGCGCCGCGGTGGTGAGGAGGAGTCGAATCGGTCGCATGCTGCCTCCCGGTGTTGCTCGGCGCGAGGAGCCGCGCCGGCCGGTGTCCGCCGATGCCGGTCAACGTCGGTCAACGCCGGCCAGCGTCGGTCCAATTCGGTCCAATTCGGTCAACGTCGACCAGCACACGCCATGCCGAGTACCCGCGTGCGCGCCGCGCGTCACCCGGAAACGCTCCGGGCGTCCAGGGTGTAGTCGACCGCGGCGGCGACGCTCCCCGGAGTGAGCGCCACGCGCTGGTTGTCCCGGTCTCCCCTGCTGTAATCCATCTTGCGAAAGGGCGCCGGCGCCGATGTGTCGCGCAGGTCTCGGACGACGCCGAGCGCACGAGGCCGACGGCGGCGACGCGAATCCATCACACACCTCGGCGGACCTGCCGCTAGAATGAAGCAGGTCAGGAGCGCTCCGCAGCATGCCGACGACAGCAGCCTTCGCCCCGTTCCTCGGCGATCCCCGGATCGTCGGCGAGGGTAACCTCGTGAAAGGCACCTTGATCAGCTCCCGCGCACAGGCCATGCGGCAGAGCTACGGAGCGCGGGTCGTGGCGGATCTCAGCCGCAAGCTCTCGCCGCAGGCGGCCCGCCACCTCACCGATCCACCGCTGCACTCGTCATGGAACGACCTCGCGCCGCTCATCGAGATCGACTGCGCGCTGCTGAACGGGCTCTTCGGCGGCAGGCTCGAGCGGATGCGCAACTTCGGGGCGGAGGTCGCCCGGAACGATCTGACGACGGTCTACAAGACGGTATCGGGCTCGCCGTCTCTCCTCGTCAAGCGCATCAGCCTCGTTTACAAGATGTATTTCAAGTACGGCGACATGAGCGTGACGACCGTCAGCGATGTCTCCGGGACGGTCACGCTCTCGGGCGGCGGGCTGCCCTTCTACATGTGCAGTCAGGGGATCTCCGGGTGGCTCGAGGCGGGCCTCCAGCTCTCGGGCAGCCGGCGAATCGCGGTCGAGCACACGGCGTGCAGGCACCACGGCGCGCCGCGGTGCACGTGGTCGCTCGGCTGGGGCTGATCCGGACGGACCGAGTCCGCGCGGCCGCGCGGGCCGGTGGGAGGTGCGGGGGAGGGGAGAGGACCGCATACTTCGCGGACCGGGGAGGCGAGCGAGATGGGGGAGACAGGCCGGGCGGGGGACACGCCGGGGCCCGGCGCGTCGGCGGGCGGGCGCGCGCGTGCCCGGGATCTCGGCGTGGCGCCGGGGATCTTCGACCCCGGCCCGCTGAACGCGATCACCGACGTGGCCGGCGTGCGCGTGGGGCACGCCACGGTGATCGAGGGGGATTCGGTCCGCACCGGCGTCACGGCCGTCTTCCCGCATGGCGGGAACGTCTACCTCGATCGCGTCCCCGCGGCGCTCCACGTGGGGAACGGGTTCGGCAAGCTCGTGGGCTCGACGCAGCTCCGCGAGCTGGGGGAGCTGGAGACGCCGATCCTGCTCACGAGCACGCTCAGCGTGTTCAGGGCGGCCGACGCGCTCGTGGCGTGGATGCTGGAGCAGCCGGGCATGGAGCGCGTGCGCTCGCTCAACCCGGTCGTCGGCGAGACCAACGACGGCCTGCTCAACGCGATCCGGCAGAGGCCCATCACGGCCGAGCACGTGCGCGCGGCCCTCCTGTCCGCGCGCGAGGGGCCGGTGCCGGAGGGGGCCATCGGCGCGGGGACGGGGACGGTCGCCTTCGGGTGGAAGGGGGGGATCGGCACCGCGTCGCGGCGGCTGCCTGCGTCGCTCGGCGGGGCGTGCGTCGGCGCGCTGGTCCAGTCGAACTTCGGCGGCGTGCTGCAGATCCTGGGAGCGCCCGTGGGCAAGGAGCTCGGCCGTCACGCCTTTCGCGCCGAGGTCGACGCGGACCGGGGAGACGGCTCGATCCTGATCCTGATCGCGACGGATGCGCCGCTGTCCGATCGCAACCTCGAGCGCCTCGCGGCCCGCGCGATCCTGGGCCTCGCGCGCACGGGCTCCTCGGCCGCGAACGGGTCCGGGGATTACGCCATCGCCTTCTCGACGAGCGCTTCGGTGCGGCGGCCCTCCGGCGCGAGGCGGCTCGCGTCGACGGAGCTGGCCAACGAGGAGACCTCGGCGCTGTTCCAGGCCGTGATCGAGGCGACGGAGGAGGCGATCTACAACGCGCTCTTCATGGCGACGACCACCACGGGCAGCGGCCGCACCGTGGAGGCCATCCCGCTGGATCGCGTCCGTGAGGTGCTGTCCAGGTACGGAGTCGGCCGGGAGGGGGACGCGCCGCCCGGCCGCCCCTGAGCCCCGCGCGCGAGGCGCGCGCTCGCCCCTCGCGCCCCGGTCACACACCCCCTGCACGAACGGCGACCCGCGCGTGGCGATCCACGACGGGGGCGCGGCGCCGGGCCTGCTCCGCCGCCGCGCGCCTACTCCGAGACCAGCGACGCCGTGGCGCTCGGCGCCGGGGCCTCCGCGCGCAGGCTCGCCGCCGCGTAGCCCACCCCGACGGCGGCCAGCGTCAGCGCGGCCCCGAGCATCATCGGCAGCGCGTTGCCCATCCTCGAGGAGCGCCGGGGCGGCGGCGCCGCCGGCGCCTGCGCGGCGCGGGGCGTCTCCTCCGGGGCGCCGAACGGGAACACCTGGATGTGCGGCACCGGGATCATCACCGGTCCCTCGGCCTCCGCCTCCCCGGCGCGCCGCAGCGCGTTCAGATCGATGAGCCCTGAATCATCGCCCGACGCCCAGCCGGACGGAGCGCCGCGCGACCCCGGCGCATGCGCCCTGTGCCCCTCGCCGAACCGCCGCCGGCCACCATCCACACCCCTCAGCTCGCGCTCAACCATCGCCATCGCCTCCTTCGTGCGCCCACAGCGCCAGCGCCGGAGCGGTCATTTAGTTTGATCTCAAAACAATTTTAGTTTGAGGTCAAACTATTGTCAAGGGCCTGGCGGGAATGTCTACCTCGCTCGGGTCCCCGCGGCGCTCCACGTGGGGAACGGGTTCGACAAGCTCGTGGGCTCGACGCAGCTCCGCGAGCTGGGGGAGCTGGAGACGCCGATCCTGCTCACGAGCACGCTCAGCGTGTTCAGGGCGGCCGACGCGCTCGTGGCGTGGAGGCTGGAGCAGCCGGGGATGCCCGAAGCTCCTCGGGCAGCGACGCCTCGATAACCCCACGGCCGAGCGGCGGAGAAGCCGCTATCACGCCATCCTTTCCAGCGAGGCGGACGCCGCGAGCTCGAATCGATCGAGATCTACGATCCTCAGGACGCGATCGCGCGCGCCGTTCACGGCGAGGAGGCGGCCGTCGGGCGAGATCGCCGTGATCGTTGCGGAAGCAACCATCTGGTGCTACGTGCTCCACCCGATGGTTGCGCGCGCATCGAACCCCGACCAGGGCGTGAGCTGCGCCGCTGCGGCGCCGGACGTCGAGCGGCTGCGTGAGGCCGTCCTCGCCTTCGTCCGATCGTTCGGCCTGCTCGCCGGGGACCGGACGCCGTGCGGCAAGCCGATCCCGATCTCCTACGCGCATGCCCTCCTGTTCCTCCTCGAGGCCGGGCGACGAGATGAGCTCCCTACCCAGCAACGCCTCGGCGGGGCGCTCCGGATCGACAAGAGCAATGTCGCCCGCCTCTGCGCGAAGATGGAGCGCGCCGGGCACATCGTGCGGCGTCGTTCGCCGGAGGACGGTCGCGCTCGCCTCCTCGCGCTCACGGCGCGCGGCCGCCGCCTCGCCGAGCAGGTGGACGGCGCGAGCCGTGAGCGGTTCAGTCGCCTGCTCGGCGCGACCCCCGCGCCGCTGCGCGCTTCTCTTTCCGCATCGCTCGAGGCCCTCGCCACGGCGGCCTCGACGCTCGATCCCGAGGTGCCCGAATGAAGTCTCTCACCATCTCCTTCGCCGTCGCTCTTCTCGCCACCGCAGGTTGCCGCAACGAGGAGAAGCACGCCGCGCCCGCGCCCGTCGCAGCGCCGGGTGACTCCGCGAGCGTCCAGCAGGCCCTCGACCGCATGGATACGCGGGCGCCGGTGCCGCTCCTGCCCATGATGGCCAACCACCAGAAGCAGAACATGCGCGACCATCTCGTCGCCGTGCAGGAGATCGTGGGGGGTCTGGCGAGCGATGACTTCGGCGCGATCGAGAGGGCGGCGAGCCGGATCGGGTACTCCGAGCAGATGAGCGCCATGTGCTCGCACATGGGCGCGGGCGCCCCTGGCTTCACCGACCAGGCAGTCGCCTTCCACAAGACCGCCGACACGATCGCGGACGCGGCCCGGAGCAAGGACCGCGACGCTGTCGTCCGAGCGCTCGGCGCGACGCTCGGGACCTGTACTGGCTGCCACGCGATGTGGAAGCAGCGGATCGTGGACGAGCGGACCTGGTCCCAGATCACGGCCGGCACGCCCGGCGCCCCTCACGGCATATCCCCCTGAATGGACGCCTGATGAGCTCGATCCCGACGGTCGACGCAACAGGACCTCGGCGCTCTCGCGCTGGGAGACGTGGCGCGTCAGGCGGCCACCCGCCCGGGCTCCCCGAACGCCGCCCGCGCGAGCACCCGCCGCAGCGCCTCGGCGCTCTCCTCCCACGACGGCGGCGCCGCCTCGGCGAACGCGCGCTCGTCCCAGGGCCGCGCGAGCGCCTCGCGGAGCGCCCGGCCGAGCGCCCCGACGTCACGCGGGGGGACGAGCAGCCCGGTGCGGCCCGGCTCCACCACGTCCGGGATGCCCCCCACGCGCGTGGCCACCACGGGCCGCGCGGCCGCGAGCGCCTCGAGCACCACGTTCGGGGTCCCCTCCGCCCAGCTCGGCAGCGCCAGCAGATCGGTCGCGGTGACATGGCGGGCGACCGCGGAGAGCGGCCGCTGCCCCGAAACGAAGATCCGGCCGCGCTCCTCGCGCCGGAGCGCCGCCTCGCGCTCGCGGCGGGCCGCGGCCAGCTCCACCATGCGCCGGTCCGGCCCGTCGCCGACGACCACGAGGTGGACCGGCTCCCCGGGCTCGCCAGCGGCCGCGCCGAGCGCCTCGAACGCGTCCAGGAGCTCGTGGATGCCCTTCGGCCGGGCGACGTGGCCGACGAACGTGATGATGCGCCCGCGCTCCGGCAGCCCGAGCTCGAGCCGGGCAGCGCGCCGGTCCCCCGGGCGGAAGAGCGCGCGGTCGACCCCGTTGCGGACGAGGACCGCGCGCTCCTTCGGGGCGCCGAGCGCGGTGAGCGCCTCGACCATCGGGCGGCTCACGCCGACGGCGCACGCGGCCGAGCGGAGCGCGCCGCCGACGAGCGGGCGCACCGAGCGCCAGCGGGCCACGACGTTCACGTCGGTGCCGTGGGCCTTCACCGCATAAGGCAGCCCGAGCAGCCGCGCGAGCAGCGCCGCGGCGCACGCGTCGGGGTAGAGCCACGCGCCCATCACCACGTCGAACCGCCCGCGCAGCCGCGGGACGTGCGGCAAGAGCCCCGCCAGGTAGAGCGGCGCGTTCACGGGCGCCAGCACGCGACCCGCGCCAGGCAGGTACGGCGCGCGCGGGTGGATCACCGGGACCCCGTCGATCTCGTCGCGATCGGGCACCGCCGTGAGGCGCCCCGGCCGCGTGCGCTCGCCCAGGAGCGACACGCCGGGATGATACGGAATCGCCGCGAGCACCTCCACCGCGCAGCAGCGCGACAGCGCCGCGAGCTGCTGACGCTGGAACGCGCACGCGAGCGGCTCGACCCGGTTCGGAAAGATGCGCGTCACCCAGAGGACGCGCGGCGATCTCGGCAGCTCCCCCTCATCCCACCTCACGCCAGGCTTCATGCGTCCAGTTCCTTCGAACAGGACCGCTCCGCTCCCAGAGGGACAGACGCGGACTCCTGCGTACGCCCCGCCCCGCGCGCGCACGTCCGTGCCGCGCGCACCCTCCTCGCACCCGGCCGGGCATCAGTCCGACCCGCACCCGGTTCGTCCAGGTCGCCGTCATGGCCGTGCGCTGGCGCCCCCGCGCCCGCAGCGGTCGCATTTGTGATGTTGCAAACATCACGAAGCGTGGGACGCTCCGGACGCCGGGGGGAGTTGCCGCGGGATGCGGCGGGAGCGGGCGGTCCCGCGCCGCGGGGCGCGCCGCCCGGCAGCGAGGGGGCGTGTGTTCTCGTTCGTCTTGCCGATGCTGGACACCGATGTCACGGCGCGCGCGGCCGTGGAGCACAGCGTGGCGTCGCACGTCGGGGACGTGGGCACGGGCGCGCTGCTGGCGGGCGTCGAGGGCTCGGTCGAGGGCTCTCTCCGCGACGCGATGTCGCGCTACGGGTTCCGCGCCAACGGGAGCTACGAGCGGGTGCTCCAGGTCTCGCTGGGCCCGGGGCGATCCACGCCGTCCGACAGCGTCGCGGCGCGCCTCGGCGGGGCGGCGGGGTGGACGCTCTCGCCGTTCGCGGATCTCTCGATGGACGCGGCCGGCTACCTCGCGACGCGCCTCGGCGTGCGCGCCGCCGACGAGCTCGCCGCGCGCGACCCCTTCCTGTTCGGCAACCGCCTCCAGTACACGCTCTCCGGCGGGCCGGCCCTTTCCATCACCACGTCCCGGCGGTCCACGGTGCGCCTCGGCGCCGGCTACGAGCAGGCGGGCGCGCTCTCCGCCGACGACCCCGCCGCGGTCGGGGTCGACGCGCGCGCGGGGCGCGCCGAGGTGAGCACCTCGATCGAGCTCGGCGCCCTCGACACGCTGACCCCCGAGATCCGGTACGAGCTCACGCGGTACTACCACGCCCTGCTCGACGCCGATCTCACCCGCGGGCCGGCCCGGATCCACGCCGGCTCGGCGCTCGTGTCCGAGTCGCACGAGCTCACGCGGAACGTCTCGACGCGCGTCTCCGGCGGCGTGACCGTCGCGAGCCCGCCGCCCCTCCTGCCGTCGCGCGACGCGGTGATTGCGCCCTCGGCGCGGGCCGGGCTCACCTACGTGAACGAGCGCTATCGGCTGACGGCCGGCTATGCCTATGCGTATACCTCGCTCGGACCGAGGATCGGATTCGGCCACGAGCACGAGGCGTCGCTCGAGGCGAGCTTCCGGCCCGTGCGGGGCGGCGCCTACCGCGATCTCGTCGTCACGGGCGTCGCCCGGCTCTCGGCCGGCAGCGCGCCTGTCGCCGCGAATCCACCGCTCCACGTCGACCTCGGCGCGCCCGCGCCCTCCATGGAAGGGACGCTGTCCACGACCACGGCGGTCGCCGGCGCGGAGATCGAGTACCCCCTCGCGCGCGGGATCGCGCTGCGCGGCGGCTTCGACCTGGAGTATGTGCGCGCCGCGCTGGATCCGGCGCCGGCGACGGGCCAGTCCGGCGGCTCGCTGCGGAGCATCTTCACGGCGAGCCTGTCGGGGACGCTCTCGACAGACCCGCAGCGGACGGTGCGCCGCGATCCCGACAGCGCCTGGGATGACGAGCGCCGCAACGCCATGATCCGGGAAATGCCGTCCGGGCGCCCTCGACCGCCCGAGCCCGGCCACGGGAGCGACGCGCCGCGAGGACACGGCGCCTCCGACGAGCCCCCCGGCGAACCCCCGGCCGCGCGCGCTCACCAGGCCAGCGCGCCCGCGCCGCGCGACGATCGATAAGAGCGCTGGACGAGATCGGGAGGTCTCGAGAGGCGCCCTGAACCCCTCCGCGACACGCGACGCGCTCCCCGCGAGACCACACGTGCGCCGCCGCGATCGAGCCCGGCGCGCGCTGCGGAAGCGACGCACGACGTCCGTCGCGAACGGCCTCACTCCTGCACCTCGACGACCGGCGCGCGGATCCGGCGCGCGCATATCCGGTGCGGCAGGCGGCGAAGGTGCCGTTTTCGCCGTGCCAGGATTCGCGTGCAGCGGTTGAGTCCGCCGTCATGAAACAAGATTCGTCTTCGGCATCTGGCGATCTGCCCTGGTCCGCTCTAATGTGGTCTCACCTGCAACCGTGTGTGCTCTGGTAGGAGGTAATGCGCCAGCAGCGCGCGTGACCGCCCGGGGCCGACGGGCTGGGCGAGGGGAGGGACGATGCTGGAGCTGTTCCGGTCACCGCGCCGGACCATGGTGTGGTTTGTCGAGGCCAGCCTGCTCTCGTTGCTGGTGTGCTGCGCGCCGGGCGTGCTCGTGGGCTGGGAGCACGCGCTCGACGGAGAGCGCTTCGGGCGGACGCTGAGCATCTCGCTGGTCGCGCAGGCGTCTCTTTATTATCACGGCCTCTACGGGCCCGAGCCGCCCAGGGCGCGCGCGCTGTTCCTGACCATGTTCCGGGCGCTCGGCGTGGCAGCGGCGGTGCTGTGGCTCGCGTTCTGGATCGTGCCCGATGCGCAGATGGGCGACGGGGTCGTCCTGATGTCGCTCGGGGCGGCGGCGCTCGTGCTCCCGGCGTGGCGCGCGGTGTGCCATCGAGTCCTCCAGAGCGAGAGCTTCTCCCGGCTCGCGGTCGTGCTGGGCGCGGGCGAGCTCGCCCGCTCGTGCGCGCGGATCATCCAGAAGGACGGCGACGTCCTGGGGCTGCGCTTCGCCGGACGGCTCGTGCGGGACGACGAACCGATCGACGACCCCGACGTCGCGGGCCGCTACCGGGACCTCCGGCGCCTGGTCGAGCAACGCGGCGTCTCGGCGGTGATCGTGGCGACCGCCGACCGCCGCGCCGCCCTGCCGATCGAGGAGCTGCTCGAGCTGAAGCTCCGCGGCGTCGAGATCGAGGAGGGCATCGAGCTCTACGAGCGCGTGACCGGCAAGATCTTCGTGCGCGAGCTCAAGCCGAGCCAGATCATCTTCTCGCACGGGTTCAGCGTGCGGCGGCGCACGCTCGTCGCGAAGCGCATCTTCGACGTCGTGTGCGCGACCGCGGGGCTCTTGCTCGGGCTACCGCTGATGGCGCTCACGGCCGTCGCCGTGAAGCTCGACTCCAGCGGGCCGGCGCTCTACTCGCAGATCCGGACAGGCGCCTTCGGCAAGCCGTTCAGGATCCACAAATTCCGGTCGATGAGGACCGACGCCGAGAAGAACGGGGCCGTGTGGGCCATGGAGAACGATCCCCGCGTGACGCGCGTCGGGCGGTTCATCCGGAAGACGCGGCTCGACGAGCTGCCGCAGCTCTGGAACGTGCTCGTCGGAGAGATGAGCATGGTCGGGCCTCGGCCCGAGCGCCCCGAGTTCATCGACGCGCTGGAGAAGCAGATCCCCTTCTTCCGGCAGCGACTGTGCGTGAAGCCGGGCGTGACGGGGCACGCGCAGGTGCGCTGTCGCTACGGGGCGTCCGCCGAGGACGCGCTGGAGAAGCTCCAGTACGATCTCTATTACATGAAGAGCTTCTCGATCTGGTTCGATATCTCCATCCTCATCGACACCGTGAAGGTCGTGCTCTGGCGGATCGGCGCGCGGTAACCCGACGCAACACGCGGCGAGCGCGGGAACGTGGAAGGCCACCGCGTGCACCGGCTGCGCTCTTCCTCGCCTTGCACGTTGGCGCGGCCTCTGCAGAGAACACCCGAGGTGGTATCGGTGAGCGTCGAGCGCCCGGGGAGATCAGCCATGAAAACGCGGAGGAGCGCAGGCCTTGTCAGCTCGGTTTTCCTGGTCCTCGGCTGCGCGGAGCTGGATCAGCCGCCGCGCGAGAGCGCCGCTGTCGCGGAGAGCAGCTTGAACGGCTCGCGCTTCCAGTTCATCGAAGGCGGGTCCGTGCCCTACGTGCTCGGCTTCTCGCCCGAGACCGGCCAGATCCTGGGCGGCTCCCACCAGATCCTCATCCCGAGCCACGGCGGCCGCGAGGCCATCGACGGCGCGAACCTGCCCCAGCACCTGCACCCGGAGCTCCAGGGCGCGCGGCTGAAGCTCGATCTCGCGATCCGGCAAGGCGAGGCGAAGACCCCCGCGTTCGCCTCGAACTGGTGGCCGCAGCGACAGAACGGCATCGCCGATCGCTGGAACTCGGCGAACAAGAACTACTCCGATCGGACATCTGACCCGGACAACCTGTCTCCTGTCGAGAAATACGATCTCCTCTTCCATCCAGGACAGCTGAAGGCGCTCCCGAGCATCGCCAGCTGGAGCTCGGCCGACCTCCGGAGGCCCCCGCACCTGCGCAATCCGCCGTACGTGCAGCCCGCGGTCGTCGTCGCCGGTCCGGCCACGGCCTGGGAGCTACAGCACCACGGGCTCTACCAGGGGGTCTACCCGGAGTACTGGTGGGGGCACTGCAACGGGTGGTCGGCCTATGTCGTGGCCGAGGACGCCGGGCCGCGCCGCGACATCCGGGTGAAGCGCGCCGGCGAGACCGTGGCCGAGTGCACCGCGGGGGAGGCCGGCTGCGTGCTCTTCCGCATGGCGGACATCGAGGCGCTCATGAGCGAGGTCTACTTCAGCGACTCCGTGACCTTCTCGGGGCGGCGCTGCGAGACCCGGGCGGATCGGACGCCGCGCGACGTCTACGGCAGGCCCATCGACCCCGCCTGCCGCGACATCAACCCCGCCACGATGCACATCGCCATGACCGGGCTGCTCGGGGTCGGCGCGGCGCCGCTCAACAACACCGAGGGCGAGCGGCAGCGGCTCATGTTCGTCGTCGACCACAACTGGGACGCTGAGGTGTGGAGCTTCCCCGTCAAGCAGTTCTCGATCGACGTCATCGAGGAGGTGGCCCCCCAGGAGGCCGCGCGCCTGCTGTGCAACGGCGCCTACCACGGCGCCAACTGTTACTATTACATGCTCAACCCGAACGCGCGGCGCTTCGTGCGCGTCGCCGGGCGCTTCTGGATGATCTCCGACTCGGTCACCGGCGACACGCTCCTCCTCCCGCCCGCGCAGCGCGACGTCCCGCTCTCGGTGTCGGAGCTGCACTACGTGCTCGAGCTCGACGAGGACCTCACGATCCTGGGAGGCGAGTGGATCAAGAACCCCTCGATCGCGAACGGGATCAACGGCAAGGAGCTCCACCCGGATTATCTCTGGATGCCGGTCCGGGCCCAGGGCGCGGGCGAGGACAGTGATGATCTCGGCGGCGCCGAGGACAACCCCTACATCTCCTACGCCAAGGTCAAGGCGCTGCTCAAGCTCGCGCAGCGCGGCGGCTGAGATCAAAGCACCCGGGAGACGTCGAGGATCTGCCGCGCGCCATCCGGGGGCGTCACGAAGAGCTGCAGCGCGATCTCGAAGCGCGGCCCCTGGAAATAGCCGACCCGGATCCGGTGCTTTCCGGGCTGGAGCACGACGGCCCCCCGCGCGCTCGTCGGCGGATGCCGTCCGTCGTTCTCGATCACCAGGTGTTCATCGATGAAGAGCCTGGAGCCGTCGTCGGAGAGCACCTCGAACTGATGCGCACCGCTGCGCGAGGTCACGAGCTCTCCCTCGTACATGATCTGGAACCACTCGTTGCGTCCCCCGGGGACGCCCGGGAATCCGCTCTGCCAGGAGCGCGGCGAGATGTCGAGCCGCGAGGCGTAGAGGACCGCCACCGGGCTCAGAGACACGGTGTTCCGGAGGTGCGACGTGCCGTCGGGTACGAAGTACACGAGGCCGCGCAACGCGTTCACGCCGGAGGACAGGGGCCCGCCGAAATCCGTCGCCTGCTCGATCACCACCACCCCCGGCGGGGCCGCGGGCACCGTGTCGATCGTGACCACCGCCCCGCTCACGAGGGCTGGCCCGGATCGCCGCGTCACGCCGCAGCGACCGACCAGCACCACGGTGACCACGGCGACGCACGCCGCCGCGGCGACCTTGACCGCGACGGATGTCCTCCTCCACCAGACGACGAATCCTGTCATGGGGGCGCTCCCTGTCCCGGCGGCCGGATCCACCGCGCGGCGCCTATGCACGCGAAGGACACGTGATTTGTCAAGGAGAAGCGACGTGCCCGCGCGCCTTTCGGCGACGAGGCGCGCTCCGGTCCGCGCTCGCGCCACCGCGGTCCCGAGGCGGACGGGGGATGAATGTCGGGGAAATCCCTCCTGTCGCCGTCACGCGTGCTCGGACCCGACGCCTGCTGGCTGTTGCGCCCGACGTGTACTAAGCGTCGGAGCGCTTTGATGCGACGTGACGGCGAGAACCGGGAGGCTGCTGCGGGAGACGCGTCGCGCCAGAGGGCGCGCAGGGCCGATGGCGTCGTCGTCGCGCTCGGCGCTTCGGCCGGCGGCTTCGAGGCGCTCAGGAGCTTGTTGTCGGCGATGCCGCCCGACAGCGGCCTCGCGTTCGTGCTGGCGCACCACGATCCGCAGCACGCGAGCGCGATGCCGGAGCTGCTCGCGCCGCACACGGCGATGCGCGTGCAGGAGGCCGTGAACGGGCTGCCGATCGAGCCCAACCACGTCTACGTCTTCCCGTCGAACGCCGCGCCGACGATCCAGGACGGCGTGTTCCGGCCGGGCAGGCTCGGCGATCCGCGGGGGCACCGCGCGGCGCTCGACGCGCCGCTCGACGCGCCCATCGACGTCCTGTTCCGGGCGCTCGCCGAGGACCGGAAGCAGCGCGCCGTCGCGGTCGTGCTCTCCGGCTCGGGGCACGAGGGCGTGACCGGGCTCAGGGCCGTCCGGGAGCACGGCGGGCTCGCGATCGCGCAGCACCCCGCGACGGCCCACCACCCGGAGATGCCGCGGCACGCGATCGCGGCGGGGCTCGTCCACTACGTGCTCGCCCTCCGCGACATCCCCGCCGCGCTGCTCGAGCACGCGCGGCGCGTCGCCCTGGAGGGGGATCGCGCGCGCCTCGCCGAGGAGGAGATCGCCGCGCGCCTGCCGGAGATCTGCGGCCTGCTCCTCGAGCGCGCCGGGCGCGATTTCCGCGAGTACAAGCGGACCACGCTGCTCCGGCGCGTGCAGCAGCGGGCGCAGGTGCTGCGGGCCACGTCGATCGCCGACTACGTGGCGCTGCTCCGGCGGGACGCTGACGAGCCCGCGCAGCTCGTGCGCGATCTCCTCATCGGCGTGACGGAGTTCTTCCGCGACGCGGACACCTTCGAGGCGCTGCGGCAGGAGGTCGTGCCGGCGCTGTTCACGGATCGCGGGGCGGACGGCCACGTCCGCATCTGGGTGCCCGGCTGCGCCACGGGGGAGGAGGTCTACACGATCGCCATGCTCCTCCAGGAGCACGTCGAGCTCCTGCCCGGGGCCCCGCGCGTGCAGATCTTCGGCACGGACGTGGACGACCGGGCCATCGAGGTCGCCCGGCAGGGGCGCTACCCCAGGGACGCGACGCAGCACATCGCGCCGCACCGCTTCGCGCGCTCCTTCGTCGCCGAGGAGGGGGGGACCTGCTCCGTGGCCAAGGCGATCCGCGACCTGTGCATCTTCTCGCGGCACGATCTCATCACGGATCCGCCGTTCTCGCGGCTCGATCTCATCTCGTGCCGCAACGTGCTCATCTACCTCGGGGGCGAGCTCCAGAAGCGGCTGCTCGAGCTGTTCCACTACGCGCTCGTCGAGGGCGGCTACCTCCTCCTCGGCCCGTCGGAGAGCGTGTCGCAGAGGAGCGAGCTGTTCCGCGCGATCGACGCCAAGCGGCGGATCTTCCAGAAGAAGCGCGCCGTCGGGCACGCGCCGCCGCGGCTCTTGCTCGGCGAGGCGGCCCGGGCGGAGCGGCGCGCGGGCGAGCCCCTGCGCCGCGGCGCCTGGTCGCCCGAGCAGAGCATCGAGCGCACCATCGAGCGGCGCCTCCTGGAGCGCTACGGGCCGCCGTGCGTCGTCGTGAACGAGCAGGGCGACATCGTGTACCTGTCCGGCGCGACGGGGAAGTACCTCGCGCCCTCGACGGGGGCGCTCGACGTCAACGTCTCGAACATGGTGCTGCGGGCGCTGCGCCCCGAGGTGCGGTCGGCCGTGCACCGCGCCGTCAGGATGCGCGAGCAGGTGGTCCACGAGAACATCGCGGTCGAGACCATCGCCGGGACGCAGCGCCTCAACCTCGTCGTGCGGCCCCTCGGGGATCTCGAGGACGACCTCGGGCTCTTCGTCGTCCTGTTCGACGAGCTACAGCCGCCCGCGCGGGGCGAGGCGCCGCCCCCCGGGCCGAAGCGGGAGAGCGCGTCGCTCGTCGATCAGCTCGAGCACGAGCTCCAGGCGACGCGGGAGAACCTCCAGACCACGATCGAGGAGCTCGAGACCTCCAACGAGGAGCTCAAGAGCTCGAACGAGGAGCTCCTCAGCATGAACGAGGAGCTCCAGAGCCTGAACCAGGAGTTCGAGGCGCTGAACGGCGAGCTCCAGGCGAAGCTCCACGAGCTCGACGCGGCGAACAGCGATCTCCAGAACCTCCTCCTGAGCGCGCAGATCCCGACGGTGTTCCTCGACGAGGAGCTCCGGATCCGGAGGTTCACGCCCGCCGCGACGGAGGTGTTCCGGCTCATCGACAGCGACGTGGGCAGGCCCATCACCGACATCGCGGCCCGCTTCGACGCCTCGTCGCTGGCCCCGGACGCGCGCGGCGTGCTGCGGACGCTCGCCCCGAGGCAGCGGGACGTGATCCTGGAGGACGGGCGGCGCAGCTACATGATGCGGATCCTGCCCTACCGCACGCTGACGAACGTCATCTCGGGCGTGGTCGTGACGCTCGTGGACGTGACGAGCGTGAAGGACGCCGAGGTGCAGCGCGGCCGGCTCGCCGCGATCGTCGAGTCGGCCGAGCAGGCGATCATCGGCGCGACGACCGACGGGGTGATCACGAGCTGGAACGCGGCCGCGGAGCGGATGTTCGGCTACAGCGAGGCGGAGGTGGTGGGCCGCTCCATCCACCTCATCGTCCCGCCCGAGCGCGCGGGCGAGGTGCGCGCCGTCCTCGATCGGGTGATCGGCGGCGAGCGCCTCGACGCCCTGGAGACGCTGGGGCTCTCGCGCGACGGCCGCCGCGTCGACATCTCGATCAACGTGGCGCCCATCCGCGACGCCGGCGGCCAGATCATCGGGGCGTCGACGATCGTGGACGACATCACGCGGCGCAAGCGCGCCGAGGAGGCGTTGCGCGCGAGCGAGGAGGATTTCCGCGCGCTGTTCGAGAGCGCCGTGGTCGGCAAGATGCAGTGCGAGCCCGCGACGGGCCGCTTCGTGCGGGTGAACCGGAGGTTCGCGCGCATGCTCGGCTACGAGCCGTCGGAGCTCCTCGGCAAGACGTTCCTCGAGGTCGCGGCGCCGGAGGACGCGAGCACCATCGCCGAGCTGTACGCGAAGCTGCTCCGGGGGGAGGTGAGCGACTTCGCCCAGGAGAACCGCTACCTGATGAAGGACGGGCGGCGCCTCTGGGCGAGCACCACGGTGACGGCGATGCGCGACGGGGCGGGGCGCGCCGTCCACACGATGGCGGTGGTGCAGGACATCACGCAGCGCAAAGAGGTGGAGGCGGATCTCATCAAGGCGCGCGAGGCCGCGGAGCACGCGAGCCGCACGAAGGACCATTTCCTGGCCGTCCTCTCGCACGAGCTACGGACGCCGCTCACCCCGGTGGTCACCGCCGCGGCGCGGCTGCTCCGCCGCGACGATCTCGTCGACGACGTGCGCCGCAGCGTCGCCATGATCCAGCGTAACGCCGAGCTCGAGGCGCGCCTCATCGACGACCTCCTGGACCTGACGCGCGTGGTCCGGGGCAAGCTCGAGCTGTTCACGCAGACGGTCAGGGCGCGCGCGGTGCTGGAGCACGCGCTGGAGATCTGCGCGGACGAGATCGACGCCAAGAGCATCCGGCTGACGCTCGACGTCGCCCCGGGCGAGCACTGGATCGCGGTCGACGTCGCCAGGCTCGAGCAGGTGGTCTGGAACCTCCTGAAGAACGCCGTGAAGTTCAGCCACCCCGGGTCGCGGATCGGGCTCGCTTGCCGCGACGAGGGCGGGCAGGTGGTCATCGAGGTGCGGGACGAGGGCGTCGGCATCGAGCCGGAGATCCTGCCCCGCATCTTCGACGCGTTCGAGCAGGGGAACGCGGCGACGACCCGGAACTTCGGCGGGCTCGGCCTGGGGCTCGCGATCTCGCGGGCGATCGTGCAGCTCCACGGGGGCACGATCACGGCCGCGAGCCCGGGGCGCGGGGCGGGGGCGACGTTCCGCGTCGCGCTGCCCGCCGCGGAGGGCCCTGCCGCGACGGCGCCGGCGCAGGCGAGCGCCGCCGGGGTGGCCGCGCCGAGGCGCGCGCTGCGCATCGCGCTCGTCGAGGATCACGAGGACACGGCCGAGATGATGAGCGAGCTGCTCACGCTGAACGGCCACACCGTGCGCATCGCCCGGAGCGTCCGCGCCGCGCTCGACCTGGTCGGGGCGGAGCCGTTCGATCTGCTCGTGAGCGATCTCGGGCTGCCCGACGGCAGCGGCACGGACCTGCTCGCGTCGCTCCGGTCCGCCGGCCACGAGATCAAGGCGATCGCGCTGAGCGGCTACGGGATGGAAGAGGACCACCGCAAGACCGCGGACGCCGGCTTCCTGGAGCACCTCGTCAAGCCCGTGAGCTTCCGCGACCTGGAAGCGGCCATCCAGCGCGTGATGGGGCCGCGGTAGCGGGCGGCGACGGGGCGCGAGCGCGAGCGACGAAGGGGCGCGCGGTCGCGGGCGGTGACGAAGACGGGGAGGGCGCGCGGTCGCGCGTCACCCGAGCGATGCGGGAGGAAGTTGGCGGGGTGGACGGGACTCGAACCCGCGGCCTCCGGCGTGACAGGCCGGCGTTATAACCAACTTAACTACCACCCCAGACCCGCTCTCGATCGAGAGCTGGACGAGCGTGCGCGGCGTCGAGCACCCCACCCGCGCGCGGGCAGACTGTTCGAGCCGACCCCCTCAGAGCGCGGCGCCGCCGCTGCGCTGCGCACGAGGGCACAGGCGCGACGAAGGAGGCTCAAGGGGACAGGCGACTCCAAGAGATACGGAAGAAAGCTGGCGGGGTGGACGGGACTCGAACCCGCGGCCTCCGGCGTGACAGGCCGGCGTTATAACCAACTTAACTACCACCCCAGACTCAAACTCGCATCCACACTGCTTGCCCAGGTCCCTAACCCAGGGGGTGGGCGGGACAGGGGTCGAACCTGCGACCACCGGCTTGTAAGGCCGACGCTCTGCCGCTGAGCTACCCGCCCCGTCGGAGAGGTGCGCGACTCTACTCGCCGAGCCGCGTCCGTCAACAACTATTTTTGCGAGGGCTCCGTCCCCGGCCCCCCGGCCCCCCGGCCGATCGCGCCCGAAGCGCGCTCGGACGAGCCGACAGGCAGGGCCATTTGCCCGCGGGCAGAGCCAGGTCGCTCGTACACTTCTAACGTAAAATTCCTGAGAATCCGCGGTAGGCTCCGCGCCCGCGGCGGTGGCCGCAGGCACGCGTCGGTGCGCGTGGGTGGAGGAGACAGGGAACGTATGGCGGAGAAAATCGGCATCCTCGTCGGATGGGAGCAGTCCTTCCCGCAGGCCTTCCTCGAGAGGTGCAACAAGATCCCGGGCGTCCGGGCGGAGATCGCGAAGATCGGCGGCACGCCCGAGCGCTTCGAGAGCCCGTATCGCGTGCTCATCGACCGGATCAGCCAGGAGGTGAAGCACTACCGCTACCACCTGAAGGCCGCCGCGCTCGGCGGAGCGTACGTGATCAACGACCCGTTCTGGTGGAGCGCGGACGACAAGTTCTTCGGTTACTCGCTGGCGTCGCAGATCGACGTCGCGACGCCGCGCACCGTCATGCTGCCCCAGCACGACTACATCCCGGCGATCGTCAAGGAGCGCAGCCTCCGCAACCTGGAGTACCCGCTCAACTGGGAGGCGATCGTCGATTACGTGCGCTTCCCCGCGATCCTCAAGCCCGCGGACGGCGGCGGCTGGAAGGACGTGTCGGTGGTGCGGGACCGGCAGGAGCTGCTCGCCGCCTACAACGCCTCGGGGCAGAACGTCATGACCCTGCAGGAGTACATCGACTTCGACGACTACGTCCGCTGCATCTGCGTCGGGCAGGAGCGCATCCTCCCGATCCAGTACGATCCGAAGGCGATCGGCCCCACCGGGCTCCGCGGCTGCTACGTGCAGCACGACGACGAGCGGTGGCTCCCGAAGGCGCTGCACGATCGCGTGATCGAGGACGCGATCAAGCTCAACAGGGCGCTCGGCTACGACATGAACTCGGTCGAGTTCGCGATCAGGGACGGGATCCCCTACGCGATCGACTTCACGAACCCGGCGCCCGACATGCACATCGAGCACCTGCGGGAGCGGTACTTCAACATCGCCGTCGACTGGATGGTGGAGCTCGCCGTCCAGCGCGCGCGCGGCGACCGGCGGACGCGCGACAGGTATCCCTGGTCGAAGCTCGTCCGCCCCGGCGTGGAGAGGGCGCGGCTCGGGGCCTCGACATGACCGACGTGGAGGGGCTGCTCGACGGCCAGTTCACGCTCGGCATCGAGGAGGAGTTCCAGATCGTCGACGCGGAGACGCGCGAGCTCCGGTCGTACGTGAGCGAGCTGATCGAGGGGGGCAAGGGCCACAGGCTGCTGCGCGAGCGGGTCCGCCCGGAGATGCACCAGTCGGTCATCGAGGCGGGCACGGGGATCTGCCGCGACATCCGGCAGGCGCGGGGCGAGCTCGTCGAGCTGCGCGGCAGCCTGAAGGTGCTCGCGCAGCAAGGGGGGATGCGCATCGTCGCCGCCGGGACGCACCCGTTCAGCGACTGGAAGACGCAGGAGATCACCGACGGCGAGCGCTACCGGGGCATCGTGGAGGATCTGCAGGACGTCGCCCGCGCCAACCTCATCTTCGGCCTGCACGTGCACGTGGGCGTCCGGGACCGCGAGGTCGCGATGGCCCTCGCGAACCAGGTCCGCTACTTCCTCCCGCACATCCTGGCGCTGTCGACGAGCTCGCCGTTCTGGCTCGGCCGCCCCTCGGGCCTGAAGAGCACGCGCTGCGAGATCTTCAAGCGCTTCCCGCGCACCGGGATCCCGGGCCGCTTCGAGTCGTACGGCCACTTCCAGCGCTTCGTCGATCTGCTCGTCAGGACGGGCTGCATGGACAACGCGAAGAAGATCTGGTGGGACGTGCGCGCCCACCCGTTCTTCGACACGGTCGAGATCCGGATCTGCGACATGCCCACGCGCCTCGACGACACGGTCGCGCTGGCGGCGCTCGTCCAGGCCCTCATGGGCAAGCTCTACCTGCTCTACCGGCGCAACCTCGGGTTCCGCGAGTACCGGCAGGAGCTCATCGAGGAGAACAAGTGGCGCGCCGTGCGCTACGGCATCGACGGGCAGCTCATCGACTTCGGCAAGCAGGAGCAGGTCCCCGTCCGCCTGCTCGTCGGCGAGCTGCTCGAGTTCGTGCAGGAGTCGGCGGAGATCTTCGGGACCCAGGACGAGCTGGCGCGGATCCGGGGGATCCTCGACGAGGGGACCAGCGCGGATCGCCAGCTCGCGGTCTACGCCCGGACGGGGCGCTTCGAGGCCGTGGTCGACGACCTGATCGAGCAGTCCAGCGTGGGCCTGTAGCGCCCCTCCCGGGCCCGCGGGGCGCCCCGGGGATGCGGCCGGCGGGGAGGGGCGCCGGCCAGCCCCCGCGGGGAGCCCCTCGGGCGAGAATTTCTGCTCGCGCGCCGGCTCTGCTACCGTGCGGCCGTGGGAATCGTTCCTCATCGCTGCGTCGCGGCTCTCTCGGTGAGCTGCCTGCTCGCGCTGTCCGCCACCGTGGGCGCCGTGGGCTGCGCGTCGACCGAGTACGTCAACGAGGGCCCGGGGCAGCCGACGCCGCGGGCCTCGGGCTCGCTGCCGCCTGGCTCGGTGGGCGTCTGCAAGCAGCCGTTCACGAAGCGGCCGCCCATCGTGAGCGAGGAGCTCTGGGCGCACGCGAAGGTGTGCACGCCGCGCACGCCGGCCTCGTACATCCGGCTCGGCTACGCGAAGGACGGCTCGGCGGGCGCCGATCCGGAGGCGGAGCAGCTGGTCGAGCGGGTGCTCGCGGCGCTCGCCGAGGGGACGGACCCCGACGACGGCAACAACAAGATGACGAGCGCGATCCGGGCCGTGCGGGCCTACGCGGCGAAGAGGGACGAGCTGCGCGCCCGGATCGTGCGGGAGTCGCCCGCCGAGCGCGCGTGCGACGTGACGTACCTGCTCAACACGACGTCCGCGGCGCGGAGCAAGCTCTCCGGGGGCGACGCCTGCACCGCCGAGGTGTTCGACCCGGAGGCGCGCGCGGACCGGTGCCTCTTCGACACGAAGCGGCCCGAGGGGCTGTGGCTCTCGAGCGGCTGGTCGTGCATGACGTTCACCGGCGCGCTCGGCAACGAGGCGTCCTGCCACCAGCTCTGCGGCTACGACGACTACTGCACGCGGCAGGTCTATTGCGCGGCCGGCGACGTCAACCTGCTGCTCTGCGCGCTCGGGGTCTGCTTGCCGGAGCCGGGGGTCAAGGTCGACTGACCTCCGGCGGGCCCGCGGACGCCCGGCGCCCCGCGCTCCAGGGCCGCGCCCGTCCGCGTCCGCCTCGCCGGCGGCCGCGCGCTCCGCCTAGTCCGAGAGGAGGGCGCTGAGCCGCTCGAGCCCGCGGCGGAGCAGATCGCGCCCGTCGCGCAGCGCCTCGCCCCCCTCGCGCAGGACGTCGTGCACCTCGCCGGGCACGGGCAGGAGCCCGGCGCGGGCCGCGAAGGCGGCGCCGCAGAGCAGCAGCAGGAGCGTGGTCACGCCCAGGAAGACGCGGCGGCGCCACCGCCGCCGGGGGCGGGGCGCCGGGGTGACGAGCGCCGGCGGCGCGGACGTGATCGGCGCGGCGCGCCTGGAGGACGGCGGCGCGGCCGCGGCGGACCTGGGGGGCGGGTCGTCGAGGGCGACGGGGAGGATGCCGGCGAAGGTGGCGGGGAGGGGGGTGCTCCCGGGGTGCGCGTGCCTCCCGCGCCGGTCGCCCCGCTGCGAGGCCGCGGCGCGGGGCTCGACGCGCGACGACATGCGGCCGTCCGCGAGCTGGATCGCCGCGGCGAGCTTCCTCCGGCGCTCGTCCACGATGCCGCCGAGCGTGTCGCGGATGAAGCGCCCGACGTCGCCGTCCGTGACCGGGGTGCCGAGCGAGATCGCGATCTGGTCGAGCGTGCGCTGGAACGACGCGCAGTCGTTCCAGCGGTCCGCCGGGTCCTTGGCCAGCGCGCGCTCGATCGCCACCGCGAGATCGAAGGGGACGTCCGGCACGAGCTCGCGCAGGGGGACCGGGGCGAACTTGAGGATGTTCTCCATGGTCTTGGCGTCCGTCCGGCCGCGGAACGGGTGGTAGCCGCTGAGGGTCGTGTACAGCAGGACGCCGAGCGAGAAGATATCGGAGCGCCGATCGACCTTCCCCGACGTGAGCTGCTCCGGCGAGAGGTACGGGATCTTGCCCTTGAGCTGGCCGACGACGCGCGTCTCGTGCAGGCGGCCCGTGGCCTTGGCCACGCCGAAGTCGACGATCTTCACGATGCCGTCGAAGGACACCATCACGTTCTGCGGCGAGATGTCGCGGTGCACGAGGTCGACGAGCCTCCCCTGGTCGTCGCGGAGCTCGTGCGCGGCGTGCAGGCCGGCGCAGATGCTCGAGGCGATGCGGAGGAGGATCGGCAGGGGGATGCCCCCGGTCGATCTCACCTGCTTGTTCAGCGTGGAGATCGTGTCGCCGTCGACCCACTCCATCACGATGTAGAGCACGCCGTTCTCGTCGCCGAGCTCGACGATCTCGACGGCGTGGGGGTGCCGGATGCGCGACGCGAGCCGCGCCTCGTCGAGGAACATCGCCTCGAACGCGGGATCGTCGCCGAGGTCCGGCAGCATCGTCTTGATGGCGACGATCTTCTGGAAGCCGCGGGACCCCACGAGGCGCGCCGCCCAGACAGCCGCCATCCCGCCCCGGGCGACCGGCATGAGGATCTCGTAACGGCCCAGCGTGTCTCCAGGCTTGAGGTCCGACAGGATCTGCACGCAGTGGTCCTAGATAGGGAGGCGGAGTTGGAGGGGTAGAGATCGAGTGCCCGCCGTTACGTTGGAGGCTCGTGGCCTCGGCGTCTGCCGGAGCGGCGCAGCGCCGCCGCTCTCGGACGTCACGAAGGAGGTCCCGTGGAGCCAGGGTGCCACGAAGCGGACGCCAACCTCAAGTTCGCGCGCGAAGGCGCCGGATGGGGTGGATCTCGTCGGCTCCCGGGGCGAAGCGCTCGGACACAGGAGCACGGCGCCGTCACCGTGCGAGGCGGCGAGGGCAGGCGCACCGCGCGGGAGCGGCGCAGGCAGATCGCAGCCGGGGGCGCGAGCGCAGGAGGGCAGGGGAGCACAGCGGCACCCGTGCTGCGGAAAGGGACGACACGGAAGCGGTGAGACGGGCGCGGCGCGGCGCAGAACGGAGAACGGAGCGCTGCGAAATGGAATGATCGCGCGGGGAAGGACGCCCGCGCGCGATGGAGACGGCGGTGCTGGAGTCGTGATAACAGGGGGAGCGACCTGCTCGACGAGGCCTCATGGAAGACAGCCAGCGCTCGATCCCGCCACCGCACGACGAAGACGACGAAGACGTGCACTGGGCGCTGTCGACCGCGACCGCCCTGTGGGGCCGCGGCGAGCGCGAGGAAGCGCTGAGGTGGCTGCGCCGCGCCGCGGAGCAGGCCTCGGACGCCAACGCGGACCTGCGTGCGCTGGAGCTCTTCAAGGCCGCCGCGGAGGTCGCGCAGAAGATCGCGGCGAGCGACGCGGCCCCGGCGGCGGCGGGCGCCGCCGCGCCGACCGCGAGCGCGCCGCCGCTCTCGTCGGGCGCCACGGCGACGAGCACGCCGCCGCCCTGGCCGGGCGCGCCGGTGGCGGCAGCGCACGCGGCACATCCGTCGCGGCCGCCCGCGGGCGTGGACGCGGGGCGGACCGAGCGCGGCGGCGCAAGCGCGAGCTCGCCCCCTCGGGCGCCATCGGTCCGCGCGCCTGCGGGCAGCGCTCCGCCGGCGCCCTCCTCGGCGAGGCCGCCGCCCCGCGACGCCGGCGCGCTCAGGCCTGGGGCGGGGCTCGGCCGCCCGCCGCAGCCGGTCGCGCCGGGGTGGGGCGCGGTGCCGGCGAAGCCCGTGGCCGGGCGCGGGGCTCATCCCGCCGCGGCACCGCGGGTCGGCGACCCTCCGGCGGGGGCCACCTCGACGGCCGTTGCGCACGGTCGGGCCGCCCTGGCCAGGGCGGGCGCGCTCGTCGGGTTCGCGGCGTCGAGCAACGAGCGGATGTCGTCGACCACGGCCGTGACCGAGGAGGTGCCGGCGGTCAAGCACCTCCCGGCCAGCGCGAGCCAGGAGCGGGGGCAGGGCGCGCCGGGCGCTGCGCTCCAGGGCGCGAGCGCGGAGCAGCCCCCGATCGAGGGCGAGCTCGCCGCCGATCAACGCGAGACGGTGCCGACGGACCTCGCCGTCGCCCTCATGCATCAGGGGGCGACCCCGGTCGGCGTGAGCTCGTCGGAGGTGACCGAGCGGCGCGAGCGGGACTGGAGCGACAGCGACGACGAGGGCACCACGCGGCGGACCTTGAGCGGCCAGGTGCAGCGCGCGCTGCGGGCGCATCGGACCGAGGATCCGGACGAGGAGACCCCGTTGCTCGGCCAGGGAGAGCGCGCGGGGAACGGTGAGCGCGGCGCGGCGCGCGCCGCCGCTCCGGCGGGCGCGCCCATGGGGGCCGAGGCGCTCGACGAGCGCGCGGGCTGGGTCGCGCCGGACGGAGGAGACGACGACTCCGCGGACCAGCACGGCGAGCCGACCTTGACGATGGCCTCCTCGGGGGCGGCGCAGGGCCAGCGCGCCGAGGGGCCGGCGGCGTCCTGGCTGCGCGTGGCGGCCAAGGACAACCGGGAGAGCGCCTCGGCGGAGCCGTCGTGGGGCGAGCGCGAGCCGCCGTTCGACGGGGCGTGGCAGGCGCCTCCGCCGAGGTTGCCCGCGGCGCAGATCGAGCCGCTGCCGGCGCTGCGCATGGCGGTGATCGGCATCTCCAGCGCCGGGGAGCTCCGGCTCGTTCCGATGGACGGGAGGAATGCGCCGCCGAGGGGCGCGGCGCTCGGGATCTTCGTTCCGCTGAGCGCCGCGGACGGCGAGACGATCGCGCGGCTGCTCCAGCTGCGCGGCTGAGCCGCGGCCGCGCCGGGCTGCGGATCGGCAAGAAGTGGGGTGTCCCTGGGCATCGGCGGTAGCCTTGGGGCATGCATGACGAACGGACCGCCCCGCGGCGCATCCGCATGACCGGGCTCCAGGAAGCTCAGCTGCCAGCGCTCGTCGCGCTGGAGCAGGCCTGCACGGCGATGTACCACGACATCGGCTTCGATGCGGCGGAGGTCCCGGCGCGGACGCTCTCCGATCTCGTCGCGCTGACGCGGCAGCACGACGTGCGCGTCGCCGAGGTGGACCATGAGGTGGTCGGCTACCTGGCGTGGCGCGACGAGGCGCCCGGGGTCGCGTACCTCGAGGAGCTCTCGGTGCACCCGGACCACCAGAGGCGCGGCATCGCCACGCGGCTGATCGAGGAGCTCCGCGAGCGCGCAGGGGAGCTCGGCATGCAGCAGATCGTGCTGCGCTCCTGGGAGAGGGCGAGCTGGGCCCAGGCGTTCTACCGGAAGGCGGGCTTCGCGCGGCTCGGCGACGACGCGCCCGCGAAGGTCAGGGCGTGGCGCAGCGAGCGCAAGGCATCAGGGCGGCCGCTGACCCGGCCCGGCGAGGTCATCCTGTGGGCGACCATCGCGCCGAAGCCGTTCGAGGAGCCGGGCGACGGAGACCTCGGCGCAAGCTGAGCTCGGGTTCGCCTCAACCTGGGTCGGGTTCGCCTCAACCTGGGTCGGGTTCGCCTCAACCTGGGTCGGGTTCGCCTCAACCTGGGTCGGGGTCCGGCATCCGCCGCGTGAGTTGACATAATGTTTCTTATGCGATCCAAGTCTGGCCGAGGGCAGGGGCGTCTCCCCCGGTTTTCCTAAGCAAATCCAGGAACTTGGCCCCACGGCGCGCCGGACCGGTCGGGCGCGCCTCGGCCGCCCCGAAGGTCACGGCGCGCGCTCTGGCCGGAGCTAGCCCTCACCCAACACCACGGGGCCACCCACCGGACGGACGTCCTTCCGAACGCTCGCGTACGCAGCAGCCCCCGTCCCGCAGCCCGAGACGACGGTCGGCCACGAGCCGCGCCCGCTGGCGCACGTCCACCAGGACATCCGTTCAGCGAAACAGCGGCCCCCGTTCAGCCCTTCGGGAGCGGCGGCGGCTCGACATCGAGGCTCAGCAGCGCCCCGCCGTTGGTCAGGACGAAGGCGCGACGGCCGTATGCCGCCGGCGTCATCGCGATCCCGCCGCCGGTCTCGATCCCGTCGATCACGGCCCCGTCCAGCGGAGAGAACAGGAAGATCCCGTAGCGCGTGGTCGTCACGAGCAGCGCCCCGGAGAACGCGACCGGGGCCGAGATGCCGCCCTCGGGCAGCTCCCGGTGCCAGATCGTGCGGCCATCCGCGGGGTCGATCGCCCACAGGCCCGTCAGACCGGACGACGCGAGGAGCACCTTCCGCTCGGGCACGATCGGACCACCACCGCTCCGCGGCGGGTGGGCTGGCTGCTGCCACAGCAGGAGCTCGGTGACGCCGGCCGCCGCCTCGTTCACCCAGACCCGCCCCCCGTCCTCGGCGTCGAGCGCGAAGACCCCGCCCGCGTAGCCCGCCACGAAGACCACGTCGCTGGAGCCGATCTGGCCGAAGACCGGCGTGGTGTCCGTGTCGAGGTACTTCGGCGTCTCACCGCCCGCGCGCTGCTCGGCCTCGCCGGCCAGGTCCATGTACCACTGCTCGGACCCGTTCTTGAGGTCGTACGCCGCCACGACCCCGTCGGAGAACGCCGCGTAGACCTTGTCCCGCCCGAGCGCCGGACCGGCGTGCCCGGAGATCTCCATCCCGAACGCCGGCGTTCGGTGCTGGTGCCAGCGCATCGCCCCGGTCGCCGCGTCGAGCGCGATCAGCGTGTCGTTCGCGTTCGTGACGTAGAGCACGCCGTCACGCAGCACAGGCCGCCGCGTGACCTCGGCGTTGGTCATGAAGCGGTAGATCAGCGCTCCGTCCGACGCGCGCACCTTGTAGAGCGCGCCGTCGTTCGAGCCGAAGTAGACCGAGTCCGACGCGGCGTCATAGAGCGGCTCGCTCTGCACCGGGCCGACCGTCTCGAACCGCCAGAGGACGTCCATCGTGTCGGCGCGCACCGCGTACAGGCCGTGATCGCGCGATCCGACGAAGACCCGCCGGTGTGGCGCGTCGATCTCGGGACGGCCGCGCTCGTACGCCTCGCCGACCTTGCGCGTCTCGGCGGTGAGATCGCGGCGCATCGTGATGCCCAGCGCGCCCCCCGGATGGTGCAGCCAGAGCGGCGCGTCGGGCGCCGCGGCGACGCCCACGTTGCCGCAGCCGCTCAGCGACCCGAGCCCGAGCGCCAGGAGCGCGACGCCGGCCCCCGCCGCGCGGCTATTTCTGCGCATCGCCCGCCTTCTTCTCCGCGTTCTCCCGCGCCCGGCGGATCAGCTCCTCGATCTCCTCCGGCGTCATCGACGGGCCCTTCGGGCCGCCGAGCATGGCGCGGGGCGGCGCCGCGGCGGGATCGATCTTGCGCAGCATCTCCTCGATGACGGCCTCGAGGAACTGGAACGAGCGGCCGTCGGCCGACGGCGCCTGGAGCTTCTCGTGCGCGCCCTTGAGCAGCTCCTTCGCCTTCTCGCTGTCGCCCTTGGCCAGGTGGATCCGCGCCTGGTGATACAGCGCGAGCTCCTTGTAGCCCTTCGTGTCGATCCCCTCGAGCTCCTTGAACGACGCGAGGGCGCCGTCCAGATCGCCCTTGCCCTCCCGCGCGAAGCCGATGCCCTCGATGGCGCGCCCCTTCACGTCCGGATCGGCCGCCGCGAGCGGCGACGAGACCACGGCGCTGTACGCGTCGAGCGCGTGGGCGTAGTCCTTCTTGTCGAGCAGCACCCCGGCCTGCCCGAGCTTCGCCAGGATCGCGGCCCCGGTGCCGGCGTGCTCGTCGACGACCTTGTTGTACGCGGCGAGCGCGGTGTCCGACCGCTCCTCCGCGGTCTTGAAGGTCCTCGTGACGTCGAGCTCCTTCTCCTCGTCGGAGCGCGTGTCCTCGGCGAGCACCCTGCCCCGGTCCGCGGCCACGGCCGCCGCGAGCGCCGCCGACGACGCCGCCGCCTCTTTCTCGGAGCGCGACATGTAGAAGAGCGCGCCGCCGAGCGCGACGAGCCCCGCCAGGAAGCCCCACTGGACGATGTGGAAGTTGTTCTTGACCCACCGGCCGGCGCCGCTGGCCATGCGGCTGAGCGCGTCCTCGACCATCTCGCCCGGCAAGAGCTGGACCGGGCGGCGCTCCGCGGCCTGCTCCCGGCGGCGCGCGAGCAGCTCCTTCGCGCGGGCGTTCTTGTCCTTGGGCAGCTCCTCGCCGGCCGCCTTCTTCTTGCGGCGACGCGCGACGGCCTCGTCCCGGCGGCGGGCCGCGCGGTTCGGCGCCGCCTCCGCCGCCTCGTCCGCCGCCTGCGCGGACGCCTCCTCCGCGTCGCCGACGCCGAGCGCCTCGGCGACGCGCTGGGCGGCCTCGCGGCTGCCCTCGTCGTCGCCCTCGGCGCCAGCGCCCTTCACCACGGGAGCGCCGCGGGGCGGGCGCGCCGGGGCCGCCTCCGCGGCCCCGCCCTCGTCGCCATCGCTCCGCGTGGCAGCGTCGTCACCCTCACTCCGCGCGGATTTCTCCTCGGCCTGCTCTCGGTCCTTGTCCGACACGCGGCGGACTCTAGCCGCGCGCCTTGCGGCGTCAATCTGGCCGGTGAGCGTCCGGCGCTCCATCGCCCGAGCGCGGCCGCGCGCCGGGCTCCTCGGGCGACCAGGGCGCAGGCGGCGGGGGCGGGATCTCGTCGCTCAGCGGGACGACCGCGCACGCGGACACCTCGACGTTCTGGGTCGCGTACACCACGAAATTGCCGAAGTGGCCCGGCTTCGCGCCCGCCGCGGGCGGCAGCGTCGCGAACGCCTCGGTCGGCTCGCTCCCCGGAGGGATCGCGAGCGTGACCGCGCGCTCCGGATCGAGCTCCGGCGCCCTGGCCGGGACGAGCGAGTTGCCGTCGCGCTTCGGCGGGAGCACCCCGCGCTTGGGCGCGCCGAAGCGCACCTCGCCGGGGCGGCCGTCGTCGGTCCGCGCGCGGCAGAGCACGCGCACGCCCTTGCCGTTGCCCGCCTTCGGGATCACCACGGCGAGCCCCACGCCGCTCTTCGCGAAGCGGCGCAGGCGGCCGAGATCGCGCTCGCGCGGCCCGCCGAGCAGGTCGAGGATGTCGGCCCGCAGCGCGAACCCGAGCCCCCCCGGCAGCGGATCGGGCGTGCCCAGCATCCGCAGGAGCGGCGCCCGGAGCTCCGGGCCGGCGCCGAGCTTCACCAGCGCCTCCGCGATCGCGACGCGCGCGGTCTGGTACGGCTCCTGGCCGAGCCGCTCGGCGAGCGCCGGCCGCGCGGCGTCCTCGCCGATGGCCGCGAGCGCGGCGGCGGCGTACGGCCGGAGGCGCACGTCGCCGAGCGCGGCGATGAGCGGCGGCAGCGCCGCCTTCACCCGGATCTTCGCGAGCGCGTCGATGATCTCGCGCGTCCGCTCGAACGGGGTCGGCTCGCCGTCGGCGGCGCCGTCGCCCCGCTCCGCGCCCCGCACCGCCTCGCGCAGCCACGCGACGAGCACGTCGTCGCCGCGGCGATCGCCCGACTCCGCCAGCGCGAGCGCCGCGAGGCGCCGCCACGTGCGGTCGCGATCGACGACGAGGTCGCGGGTGAGCGGCGCGCCCTCGCCGAGCCGCGTGAGCGCGAGCGCCGCCCAGCGCCGCACCTCGTCGTCCTCGTCGCGCACGAGCGCGAGCCGGAGCGACGGCGCCGCCTCGGCGCGGCGCAGATCGAACAGCACCTCGCCCGCCTTGCGGCGGATCGCCACGTCGGCGTCGTCGAGCAGCGCCGCGACCTCGACCACGGCGTCGGCGTCGCCCGCGATGCCGCGGCGGAGCGCGTCGGGCCACCCCTTGCCCTCCCTCCGCAGGCCGCGCACCTCGTAGCGCCCGTGCGACGCCTCGACGGAGCGCAGCTCCGCGCGCATCGCCGCGAGCTCCGCGGGGCGCAGCGCGGAGATGTCCTCCTGCTGGCGCGGGTCGGTCGCCACGTCGTAGAGCGCGCACGCGCCGATCTTGCGCGCGCAGACGAGCCGCAGCGTGCCCTTGGCGAGCAAGGTCTGCGTCTCCGTCTCGGAGAACGCGAACCCCGGGAGCGGAGGCGGCCCGCCCGGCGGCGCCGCCCTGCCCTGCTCCGCCGCCTCGTCGCCGCCCGCGAGCAGCGGCCCGAGATCGGTGCCCCGCACGCGCGCGGGCCGCGGGATGCCGAGCCCCGCGAGCACCGTCGGCAAGAGATCGACGAGCTGCACCGGCGCCCGGACCGCGCGCGGCGAGAGCAGCCCGGGCGCGCTCACGATGAGGGGGACGCGCGCCTGCTCCTCGTACACCGTGGTCCCGTGGTACCGGCCGCCGTGCTCGCCGAACTCCTCGCCGTGGTCGGCCGTGACGACCACGACCGCGTTCGGCCGCCCCTTCCGGATCTCCGCCACGATCGCGCCCACGCCCGCGTCCGCCACCGCGATCTCGGCGTCGTAGCGGTCGATGTCGCGATCGCCGAGCGGGTGCTCCGGGTGCGCCTCGTACGGCTCGTGCGGCTCGAAGAGGTGCACCCAGAGGAACGCGCGCTGCTCCGGCGCGAGCCCGGCGAGGTACGTCCGCACCTGCTCGACGCGCAGCGACGCGCTCGCGAACTCGATCTTCTGGTACTCGAAGTCGAGCGCCCGATCCCGCAGCGCGCCGAAGCGCTCGCCGTCGATGAAGAACACGGCCGGCGGGTAGAAGCCCGCCGTCTTGTAGCCGTAGCGGCGGAGGTGCTGCGCGAACGTCTCGGAGTCCTCCCCGAGCCCCTGCAGCACGAGCGGGCGGATGTACTTGCCCGTCATGAGCGACGACACCGCGTAGGACGTGTGCGGCGTCGGCGTGTACGCCGCCTCGAAGCGCACGCCCTCGGCCGCGAGGCGATCGATGTTCGGCGTGATCTTCCGCTCGTAGCCGTACGCGCCCACGTGATCGGCCCGCAGCGCGTCGACGCTGATCAGCACGATGTCGCGCCCGCGCAGATCGATCGCGTGCCCGCTCGCGCGCTCGTCGAGCGGCGCGGCGTCGAGCGGCTCCGGCGGCGAGAGCACGGCGGCGAGCTCCACCACGTGGCCGAGCAGCGGGCCGTGCGTCGCGTAGATCAGCCGGATGTTGTCCGCGAACGAGAGCCGCTCCGCCGCGCCGGGCGCGAGCGCGGCGCCGAACGCGAACAGGACGAGGGCGAGCGCCGCGCGCGCGAGCCGCGGCGAGCGCCGCACGTCCCGGTCCCCGTCGCGGGCGGCCCGCGCGGGCAGGGCGGGCGTCGCGAAGGTCGCCACCACGAGCGTCAGCGCCGCGAGGCCGAGGTGGAAGGCGGGGTAGAGCCGCGGCAGCACGCGCGCGTTCGCGATCTCGAGCAGGACGACCGCGCAGGCCACCGCGAGCACGAGCCACCGGCCGAGGTCCGCGGCGCGCGCCCGCCGGAGCGCCCGGGCGACGCGCGGCGCGAGCGCGAAGGCCGCGCCGGCGCCGACGAGCGCCACCGCCGCGATGAACGGCGCGCGCCGGCCCCCCTCGAGCATGCGCCCGGTCGAGACCCCGAACGCCACGGCGCCGCCGAACGCCCCCGCGAGCAGCGTCGCGACGGCGCGGAACGCCGCGCGCTCGGCGCGCATCGTGACCTCGAGCACCGCGCCGAGGAGCGCCGCGCACGGCGCCGCGGCCGCGAGCGCGAGCGGCAGGAGATCGCGCAGGGCGCGGGCGAGCTCGTACGGGCCGACGAGCTCCCGCCACCGCAAGGCCCCGACGACCAGGAGCTCGGCGGCCGCGAGCGCGGCGAGCGCGAGGTAGGCGTCCGCCATGCGCCACCCGATCTCGGTCTCCAGCTTGCGCGGGGGCGCGTCGGAGCCCCCGCTCGCGAACGTGGCGCGGCTCGCGGCGGGCGCCGGCGTGGACGGGCGCGCCGGCCCGGCCTGCGGGCGCGGGGCCGCCGGAGGCCGGCTCAGCCCGGCCTGCGAGGCGGACGCGCCCGCGAGCGCCTCCGCGCCGACGGTCGTGCCAGGCCGGCTCCCCAGGGCGGCTCGACCGGAGGGCGTCGGCCCCCCGGGGAACCGGCCGCCCCCATGGCCCCGCGGGCGCATCGGAGCAGCCCCGTTGCGATCGGTCATGCGTAGGAGACTTCGAGGATCTCGTACGTGCGCGGCCCCGCCGGCATCATCACGCGGACCTCGTCGCCGACCTCGTGGCCCAGCAGCGCGCGGGCGAGCGGCGAGGCGACCGAGATGCGTCCGACCTTGAGATCGGCCTCCTCGGGCCCGACGATCTGGAAGCTCTGCTCCTCGCCCGTGTCCACGTTCGCGAGCTTGAGCTTGGCGCCGAACTGGACCTTGCTGCCGCTGAGCTTCGACGGATCGATCACCTCGGCGCGCGAGAGCGTCTGCTCGAGGAACGTGATCCGCGCGACGATCATGCCCTGCCGCTCCTTGGCGGCGTGATACTCGGCGTTCTCGGAGAGATCGCCGTGCTCCCGGGCTGTCCCGATGTCCTTGACCACCTGCGGCAGGTCGATCTCTTTCAGCCGTCGCATCTCCTCACGGAGGCGCGCTTGTCCCTCGGGCGTCATCGGTACTTTCTCGGACATGGTGGGGACGCTTTTAGCATGGTCGGCGGCCGGTGGACGACGGCCCGGGCGCGCGGCCGCGGGAGCGCTCCGGACGCCCTGGCCCGAGGCCGCCTCTACCCGCGCCAGCGGACGATCTTCCGGGGCAGCCGCCGCGCGTGGGCGTCCGCTGACCTCGTCGCGCTGCGCACGAGGGCCGCTGCGCTCCGGCAGAGATCCTCGGGGCGCGGCCCGCCGTGCGGGACGGCGGCCGCGTCGACCGTCGCCGTGGCCGCGCCGCTCGCCTCCACGACCCGCACCTCGATCGGGACATCCGCGTCGGGGAGCCGCACGAGGCCGCGGTAGACGACCTCGCCGGGCGCGTGTCCGGCGTCGGAGCGCTCCAGCACGTAACGGGCGCCGGAGGACGGTCGCCCGGCGGTCTGCGTCACGGCCGCGCCCCCGCGCTCGCAGGATCCGACGCCGCCTTGGCGCGCGTGGCGGGCGCCCGGCGCTGCCCGCCGGCGCCCATCTCGTCGAGGAACCTCTGCGCCGTCACGGCGAACGGCCCGCCCCAGTCCCGGATGACCGACTCGAACACCGCGCGCGCGTCGTCCGTCCTCTTCATCTTGAGGAGCGTCTCCCCCTTGAGGACGAGCGCCTCCGGATCGAGCCCGGAGCCCGGGAACGTCCGCAGCGCGTAGTCGATCCGCGCGAGGGTCGCGTCGAACGCATCCCGCTTGAGGTAGTAGCGCGCCACGTACAGCTCGTGGCGCACGAGCCGCCCCGTCACGACCTCGAGCATGTACGCCGCGTCCTCGCGGTAGCGGCTGCGCGGGAACTGCCGGAGGAACGTCCGGATCTCCCGGTAGGCCTCGAGCGTGGTCGCCTGATCGCGCTCCTCGGCCGGCGGCAGGAACACGGTGTCGTCGATGTCCAGGAAGAGCGCCTTCGCCATCCTGTACTTCGCGTACTCGACGTTGCGATCCGTCCGGTGCTCCTGGATGAACGCGCGGTACGCGGCGATGGCGTCCGTGTACTTGCCCTGCTCGAACTCGAGGTCGGCGATCCTGAGGTCGGCGAGGCGGGCGTAGCGGCTGTAGGCGAAGCGCCGCTTGACCTCGGCGAAGAGCGCGCGCGCGTCCTCCCAGTCCTTGGCCCGGAAGGCGGCCATCGCCTCGTTGTAGGCGGCGCGCGCGTCCTCGGTGTACGTGAGGGTGGCCGTGCTGCCGTCGTTGAGTTCGAAGTCGCAGCCCACGAGCCCGCCGAGGGCAGCGAGGCACCCGGCGAGGGCGAGGACAGCGGCGGAGGGTCTCATCGAGCAGGCCTCGTAGCCAATCCGGCGCCCGCGCGCCAGGGCTTCCGCCGGGGGCGACGCGCTCGGCGCCCTGGTTCCCGCGTCGTGGCGTGCGTGCTCCCGCGTCGTGGCGTGCGGCGGAGCTGGGGTATGGTCGGCTCCATGCCCGCTCCCCCTCCGGCGTCCTCGCCAGCGGCCCCCGCCCCGACGCTGCACCCGGGCGGCGCCGCCTCGCCCACGGTGCTCGTGGTGGACGACGAGCGCAACATCCGCCGCACCCTCGCGCTCGTCCTGCAGGGCGAGGGCTACCAGGTCGCGGAGGCCGCGAGCGCCGAGGCGGCCCTCGATCTGCTCGCGCACGGCGACGGCCCCGTCGACCTCGCCCTGGTCGACCTGC
Organism: Sorangium sp. So ce1036; assembly: GCF_051369805.1. NCBI lineage: Bacteria > Pseudomonadati > Myxococcota > Polyangiales > Polyangiaceae > Sorangium > Sorangium sp. So ce1036. Next base: position 5,400,558 of record NZ_JBBMOX010000001.1, on the reverse strand, counting down.
TCTTGCCCGGCATGAACGGCCTCGATCTCCTCCAGCGCGTGCGCCAGGACGACGCCACCCGCGAGCTCCCGGTGATCGTCATCAGCGGCCACGCGACCGTCAACGACGCCGTGAAGGCCGTCAAGCTCGGCGCCTGCGACTTCTTCGAGAAGCCGCTGAACCGCGAGCGCGTCCTCGTGGGCGTCAAGAACGCCCTGCAGAACTCGCGGCTCGCGCGGGAGGTCGAGGACCTGAAGGCGCAGGTGCAGTCGCGCTACGAGATGATCGGCCAGAGCGCCGCGATGCAGCGGCTGTTCAAGGAGATCGATCGCGTCGCGCCCACGAAGGCGAGCGTGCTCATCACGGGCGAGAGCGGCACGGGCAAGGAGCTCATCAGCCGCGCCATCCACCGGCTCTCGCCGCGGGCGCGGGGCCCCTTCGTCCGGGTCAACTGCGCCGCGATCCCGCGCGAGCTCATCGAGAGCGAGCTGTTCGGCCACGAGCGCGGCGCGTTCACCGGGGCGAGCGGGCCGAAGCGGGGCTTCTTCGAGCAGGCCCACGGCGGCACGCTGTTCCTCGACGAGATCGGCGACATGGACCTCGCCGCCCAGGCCAAGGTGCTGCGCGCCCTGCAGTCGGGCGAGATCTGCCGCGTCGGCAGCGAGCACAGCCGGCACGTCGACGTCCGCGTGCTCGCCGCGACGAACAAGGATCTCTCGCGCGAGGTCGCCGCGCTGCGCTTCCGCGAGGATCTCTTCTTCCGCCTGGCGGTGTTCCCGCTCAAGAGCCCCGCGCTGCGCGACCGCATGGAGGACCTGCGCGCGCTCGCCGACGCGTTCATCGCGGCGTTCTGCAACGAGAACGGCCTCAAGCAGAAGGCGATCGATCCGGCCGTCTACGCCGCGCTCGAGCGCCGCAGCTGGCCGGGCAACGTGCGCGAGCTCAAGAACGTGATCGAGCGCGCCGCGATCCTCTCCGGCGATGTCGTGACGATCGCCGATCTCCCGGAGGATCCGCACGAGAACCCGTTCGAGGACGACGTGCAGGGCGCGGCCGGGGGGGGCTCGATCGCGCCCCCGCCCCCGTCGCCCTCGTCCGGAGGCGCGGCCGAGCCGCCCGCGGGCGCGGCCCGAAGCGAGCCGGAGCGCCCCCGCCTCACGCTGCGCGAGTTCCGCGATCGGGCCGAGCGCCGCTACATCGTCGAGGTGCTGGCGAGCCTCGACTGGAACATCTCGCGCGCGGCCGTGGTGCTCGGCGTCGAGCGCACGAACCTCCACAAGAAGATCCGCGCCTACGGCATCAAGCGGGGCGAGGCGCCGTAGGGATCTGCCACGCGGCCCCGCTCACCTCAGCGCCCTGCGGACGGCGCGCAGGAGCGACTCGGCCGTGAACGGCTTCGCGAGCACCGCGGCTCGAGGGGCGGCGGCGCGCGGATCGTCGAGCGCGTCGCCCGTGTAGCCCGACATGAGGAGCACCTTCATCTCCGGCCTGAGCTTCACGAGGCGCTCGGCGAGCTCCCTGCCGGACATCTCGGGCATCAGCACGTCGGTGAGCAGGAGGTCGACGCGGCCTCGCTGCTCCTCGCAGATGCGCACCGCCTCGCGCGGCCCGCGCGCCGTCAGCGTGGTGTAGCCGTGCTGCGCGAGGATCCGGCACGCGAGCGCGACCACCGCGTCCTCGTCGTCCGTGACCAGCACCGTCCCCCCCGCGCCGGGGCGCGGCGCGGCGCCGGCCGCGCGCCCGCGCCGCGAGGACGCCTGCCGCGCCGCGAGCGGCAGGTAGATCTCGACCCGCGTGCCCTCGCCGGGCCGCGACGCGAGCTCGATGTGGCCGCGCCACTGCTTGACGATCCCGTACACGGTCGCGAGCCCGAGGCCCGTCCCCTTCCCCCGCGGTTTCGTCGTGAAGAACGGCTCGAAGGCGCGCGTCCGCACGTCGTCGCTCATCCCGATCCCGGTGTCGCTCACGACGAGCCGCGCGTACCTGCCAGGCGGGATCGCCGGGTGCGCGTCGTGCACCCCCCCGGCGGCGCCGACGCGGACCGCGCGCGCCTCGATCGACAGCCTGCCGCCGCCCGGCATCGCGTCGCGCGCGTTCTGCGCGAGGCTCGTGACCACCTGCTCGAGCTGCCCTGCGTCCGAGAGCACCCGGCAGCCCACGGGGCCGAGCTCGATCGCGAGCTCGACCGCGTCGCCCATGGCAGCGCGGAGCGCGCCCTCCATCCCGCGCACGACGTCGCGGAGGTCGAGCACGACCGGCTGCGCGAGCCCCCTCCGGCTCACCGTGAGCAGCTGCCGCGTGAGCGAGGCCGCGCGCTGCGCGGCGCGCTGGATCTCGGCGAGATCCTTCTGCGCAGGGCTCTGCTCGTCGAGCTCCTCCATCACGAGGCTCGTGTAGTTCAGGATGATCGCGAGCAGGTTGTTGTAATCGTGGGCGATCCCGCCCGCGAGCCGCCCCACCGCCTCCATCTTCTGCGCCTGGCGGAGCTCCTCCGAGAGATCGCGCCGGCGGTCCTCGGTGCAGCGCGACGCGGAGAGGTCGACGATCGCGCCCACCACGAGCCGCGCCCCGCGCTCCTCGGTGACGGTCTCGGTCCTCAGCACCCGGGCGGCCGAGCCGTCCCGGCGCATGAGAACGCCCTCGATCCCGGAGGCGCCCGAGGGCCCCGCGCCCGCGCCGCCCGCGACGCACGGGAGCGTGAGCTCGCGGGCAGCGAGCGCCTCCTCGCGCGAGCCGTAACCGAGCAGACCGGCGAGCGCCTCGTTGCAATCGATGAGCTCGCCGTCGAGCGCGGCGACGTAGAGCCCCGCGGGCGAGCAGGCCGCGATCAGCGGGCTGTGCTCCACCGGGTCTCTCGAGGATCGTCCGCTGCTCATCGGCGCGCCGCCAGCGTGGGATCGTACAACGGAAGCGCGGATTTTCCTCTCTCGCAACGCCGTTCATGCCGGCACGAGCGCGGCCGTCGTGGGCGGGACGACCTGTCCCGCCGCCACGCCGCCACGCCGCCACGCCTTGCGGGAGCGGCGGCCTGCCGAGATTCCTCGTCGCGTCGCGCCGGCGCGCGTGCGCGCGGGCGAGGCGCGCGACGCCGACGAGCCCATCGTGACGTGACCGACCCGCCCGCGAGCTCGCGCGCGATGCTCCGCGACCCGAAGACCGAGGAGACGATCCTCGAGCTCAACGCCGCCAGGGGAAGCGTGCTAAGTAGCCGCGCGTGAACGCCGACCCCGGCAGCGCACGAGCGGACGGAGCCCTGCGAGGACCGCTCCCTCGCGAAGACGAGGACAGCCACGGCGGCCGCTCACCGGGCCGCGCCGCAGCCGCACGAGGAGGCGCCGCCGGGCGCAAGTACGTGGTCGAGGAGGTGAACCGGGCGCTCGTCGCCGCCGCGGGCCGGCCGCGCACGGTGCTCGACGTCGGCTGCGGGATCGGGCTCAACGGGGCGGCCATCAGGCGCACGGGCGCGCGCGTGACGGGGATCGAGATCGCGCCCGACGCGCTCGCGCGCGCCGGCGCGGCGCTCGACGAGGTCGTCGCCGCCGACATCACGAGCGACGATGCCGTGCGCGGCGCGCTCGGCGATCGGCGCTTCGACCTGCTCCTGTTCGCCGACGTCCTCGAGCACACGGCCGACCCGCTCGCCGTGCTCCGCCGCTTCCTGCCCCACCTCGAGGAGGACGGCCACGTCATCGTCTCGCTACCCAACGTCGCCGCCTGGCCGGTGCGCCTCGGCCTGCTCGCCGGCCGCTTCGACTACGCGCCGAGCGGCATCCTGGACGACGCGCACCTCCGCTTCTTCACCCGCGCGTCGGCGATCCGCCTCATCGAGCGCGCCGGGCTCGAGGTGCTCCGCGTCGCGCAGAACCCGATGATCGTCCGCGCCGCCAAGGAGCTCATCCTGCGCGGCCTCGGGTCGGGCGGAGACCCCACCGATCTCGCCCGCTCGCTCCCCTACAAGGCCTACCACGCGCTCGTCCGCCCGCTGGAGGACGTCGTTGCCGAGCGCGCGCCCGGCCTCCTCGCGTTCCAGAACGTGATCGTCGCGCGGAAGCCGCCGCGCCCCCGCCGCATGCGGCTCACCGTCGGCATGCTCACGATGGACGAAGAGGGAAGCATCGGCGCCATGATCGGCGAGATCAGGAAGGTCGCGCCCGACGCGGAGATCCTCTGCGTCGACAGCTCCACGCGGGACAGGACCCCCGAGATCGCGGCGCGGCTCGGGGCGCGCGTGCTCCGGCAGGTGCCGCCGCGCGGGCACGGCCCGGCCATGGAGCTGCTCATGTACAGCGCCGCCGCCCGGGGCGAGCTGCTCATCTACCTCGATTGCGACTTCACCTACCCCGCCGAGAACATCGCGGAGCTCCGGCGGCTCGTCGAGGAGGAGGGCGCCGACGTCGTGAACTGCGCCCGCACCCGCGCGAGGCCCGCGGCCATGCCCGTCCCGAACTACATCGCCAACCGCGCCTTTGCGGCCATGGCGCACGCGATGCACGGCATCCCCACCTGCGACGTCCACAGCGGCATGCGCGCCTACCGGTGCTCGGTGATCCGCGCCTTCGATTTCGATGGTGAGGGGGACGCGCTCCCCATCGACACGCTGCTCTTCCCCGCCAAGTGCGGTTATCGCGTGGTGGAGATGCCCATCGAGTACAACGAGCGCGTCGGCACGTCGAAGCTGCGCAAGCTGGCGGGTACGGTCTGGACGATGATTCGCCTTCTGCGCGCGCTCCCCGTGGGCGCTCGGCTCGGCGACCGCTACGAGCGCCGCTGAGCGTCCGCCGGGCGGCGCGCGGCCGGACGCGACCGGGCGAACCGAACATGATGCATTGACGACGCGGCGCGGTGTCGCCCCTCCCGCGTGTTCAATGCATCGCCGTCGCCTATACTCGGTTGTCCGTTCAACTCCCGAGGAGGCCCCGATGCGGTTTGCGAATGGTGTTTACGTACTAGGTGTGTCCGCGCTGACGAGCGCCGCCGTGGTCGCCGGCTGCGGAGGCGACGACGGCGGCGCGACGAGCTCGAGCTCGCCCGGATCCAGCGGTGGGCAGGGCGAGAACTGCGATCTGCACGACGCCGTGTGCACGGCCGTCGCCTCGGACTGCATTGCCGTCCACGACAATCAGGGCGCGACCCGGTTCGGGCTGCGCATGGCGCAGCTCACGATCACGAAGCCCGACGTGCTCGCGACCGGGTTCGTCGCCAACCTCGTCGCCGAGGGCTTAACGATGAAGTTGCCCCAGTGTTATCTGAATGGCACAGGGACCTTCTCCTGGTTGCTCGAGTTCGACACGATGACCGGCAAGCTGCGCACCGGCGGCGCCTTGCCCGCGGATGACCCGCGCCAGGGCTATTGCTTCGCCAACATGACCGTCGGCGAGTTCGAGATCGCGCCCACGGAGATCGACGCCCCCTTGACCGACGGGGCGTGGACCGGTGAGGTCGAGAGCCTCAACGTCCCGATCTTCCTGGATGCGGGCTCGGCGCCGATCATCCTGCCGCTGCACCAGGTGAAGCTCTCCGACGCGGCGGTGTCGGCCGACAACAACTGCATCGGACGCCGCAACGACGCGCTGGACCCGCAGAACCTGTGCCTCCCCGACGAGGAACACCCCGCGTTCATCAACGGCGGGAAGCTCGCCGCCTTCATCACGCTGGAGGAGGTCGACAAGGTGATCGTCCCCGACGTCAACCAGAGCCTCTGTGTCGTGCTCTCGGGCAATATCGGAGAATACGGTAGCGGTGAGACGCCCAATACCTGCAAGCGGGACGAGAACGGCCAGATCGTGCTGAAGGGCGACTGGTGCAGCGCGACAAATTCGGCTGCGACGGCCGAATGCGCAGACGCCTTTGCGCTCGGCGGCGAATACGCCGCGAGCGCGGTGAAGATCACGGGTCTCTGTCCGCAGTAGCGCTTGCGGGCGGCTCTCCGGACAGCGTACGATCTGCCGTGGCGTTGCGACGCCCGCTCGTCGCGGGCCCTGCGCTGCGGGTCGTGCTCCTCGGGAGGGTCCCTTATGCCCCGCGTCATCAAGCATCTCGCCGCCGTCGCGGTTCTCCTCGTCATCGCCGGGTGCGCCGCTTCGGGCGGCGGGTGCGCCGGCTGTGGAATGACCCCTTTGCCCGCGGGCTTCAAGCCCGCGGATCGCATCGAGAACGCAGGCGCGGCCCGGCTCACGCGGTCGGGCATCGAGTTCCTGGAGCAGAACCTGGGAGTCCTCGGGCGCGCGCTGCTCGGCGGCGGGGACGGGGGGATCGTCACCTTCTCTATCCCGAGATCGCCGGGCTCCGTGCTCGGCGGGCTCATCGATTACGTCATCTGTCCCGACGGCGCCGATCCGGGGGCGACCCCCCCGGCGTGCGTGGCCGAGATCGACGTGGCGCGCGCAGCGCTGCAGATCGATCCCACGGCGCCGCACCACCTGCGCATCCGGGGGCCGCTCCCGGTCCGGCTGCAGCGCCTGCCCATCTTCCTGGACGGCGGCCTCCTGGGTGAGAGCACCCAGTACGCCACCGTCAATGGCAACGACGCGTGCCCGCCCGAGGAGCAGACCTTCACGAACATCGACGTCGAGGTCGATCTCTCGATCGAGATCGACGTGAACCCGCAGCACGCGCGGCAGGGCTACTCGCGCGTCAAGGTCGTCCGGCTATCCATCGACGAGGATCGGCTCGCGTCGAGCCTTCACCTCCACTGCGGCGGCAGCTGGGTGGGCGATGCCTTGGACTTCGTGAAGCCGATCCTCACCACCGTCATCGGCTCCATGTCCAGCACGCTGAAGGCCCAGCTCGACCAGCAGCTCTGCCAGAAGGCCGATCCGACCCAGGACCCGGCCTGCCCTGACGGCACCAACGACATCGGGGGCGTCTGCCGCTACGGCACGCAGTCGAGCGACGAGTGCGCCTCGATCCTGCTCGGCGTCGAGGGGCACCTCGATCTGGGCCGGCTGCTCGCGAGCATCTCCCCCGGCACGACGGGCGGCTTCAACCTCCTGCTCGCGGGCGGCGGCGCGAGCACGCGAGATGACGGCTCCGATCTCGCCTTTGGCGATCTCAACCCCGTGGACGGCGGGCTCACCCTCGGCCTCTACGGCGGCGTCGAGCCGCTGCCGACGTCGGGGTGCGTGCCGCTCTCCGACATGCCGTTGCCGACGAGCATCCCGATTCCTGATGAGCTCGTCGCCAACACCGCCCCAGGCTGGCCTGGCGACCTCCCCGGCCCCCACATCGGCATCGCGATCTCCGAGCGATTCGCGAATTACGCCTTGAACGGCGTTTACAGCAGCGGCTTGCTCTGTCTCGGGGTCTCCACGGATACGGTGCCGCTGCTCAACTCGGGCACGCTGGGCCTCCTGGCCGGGTCCGTGAGAGACCTCACGCTCCAGCGCGAGTCGCAGCAGATCGCGCTCGTCATCCGTCCACAGGAGCCGCCCCGGGTGACGTTCGGCAACGGCACGAGCGCCAGCGACGATCCGCTGATCCGCGTCCAGCTCGATCGGGCGAGCTTCGATTTCTATGTCTGGTCGCTCGATCGGTTCACCCGGTTCATGACGGCGACGTTCGATCTCGACGTGCCCATGAACCTCGCGGTCACGCCCGAGGGGCTCACGCCCGTCATCGAGACGATCCGGGTCGCGAACGGCCGGGTGACGAACAACGGGCTGCTGCGGGAGAGCCCGGAGTCCATCGCGGAGGCGCTGGGCGCCCTCCTCAGCGGTCAGGTCGGCCAGCTCATCGGGAGCGGGCTGCCCTCGATCGACCTCGACGGGCCGCTGTCGGGGCTCGGGCTCTCGCTGATCCTCCCCGAGTCGGCGTCGGGCGCGGGCTCCCCTGGCCTGCGGAAGCTCACCAAGGGGCAGGACAATTACCTCGGCATCTTCGCCGCCTTCGACGTGACGGCGCAGCAGCGGTCGCCGCGGAGCGAGACGCAGGCGGAGCTGAGCCACAAGGAGGTGCAGGCCGAGGGGCTCCGGCTCTCGACCATGACCCGCGACAACGGGCCGACGGCGCGGCTCGTGATGAGCTCGCCGCTCGACGACGGCACCCGGATCATCGAGTACTCGTATCGCATCGACAGCGGCGCGTGGCGCCCGTTCACGCGCCAGCGCATCGTCGACCTGCGCGACGACTGGCTGCGGCTCCCGGGGCGCCACGTGATCTCGGCGCGGTCGCGCATCGCGGGCGCTCCCCTGTCGCTCGATCCCACGCCGGCGACCGTGGAGATGGTGGTCGACGTCGATCCGCCGATCATCGCGATCGGCGCCGAGGTGGACGGCCGGGTGCCGCTCGAGGTGCGCGACCGGGTGTCGGACGCGGAGCGCGCGAAGGTGCGCGTGCGGCTCGACGGCGGGGCGTGGTCGCCCTGGGCGACGGCGGCGGAGATGACGGCGGTCGAGGTCGGCGACGCCGTCGACATCGAGGTCGAGGCGGTGGACGAGGAAGGCAACCTGGGCACGGCGCGGCAGGCGATCCTCCGCGGGCGGGTCCCGATCGATCCGTCGGCCGGCTGCGGCTGCGCCGTGGCCGGCGGTCCGAGCGACGGCCCGTCGAGCGGCCTCTGGCTCGGCCTCGCTGCGGTCGCGGCCGCCGTGCGGCTGGCACGGCGCAGGGGCGTCCAGGGCGAGCGCGGCGGCGTCCAGGGCGCCCCCCCTCCCCGCGCGCTCGGCCGATGGGGGCGGGGCGCCCTGGCCGGCGCCGCCGTGATCGCGCTCTTCGGCGCGCACGCGGGCTGCTCGTGCGGCGACGAGCCGACGACCGTGGAGGCGGGGTGCGTCGCGCCCGATTGCACGACCCTGGAGCACGGGCTCATCGGCGCCTACACGTCGGCCGCGGTCGCCGCCGACAAGCGCACCGTGTGGGTCGCGGGCTACGCGGAGGCCGACTGGCGCAACGCGTTCCAGTGGGGCGATCTCGTGGTCGGCACGTGGGACGGCGCGTCGGTCGCATGGGAGGCGATCGACGGGGTGCCCGCGGAGCCCGCCGTGGACGCGACCCGGTTCGACGTGGAGGGGTTCCGCGGGGGCCAGACCGAGCCCGGCGACGACGTCGGCCTCTGGACTTCGATCGCGATCGGCCCGGACGGCGAGCCCGCGGTGGCCTACTACGACCGGACGAACCGCGGGCTCAAGTTCGCGCAGCGGCAGGGCGACGCCTGGGTGGTGAGCTCGGTGCAGCGGGCGCCGAACAGCGACATCGGCCGCTATGCGAAGCTCCTGTTCGTGAACGGCGTGCCTGTCATCGCCTACCTGGCGATCGAGCCGGGCGACGACGGCGCGGTCACGTCGAGCGTCCGGCTCGCGACCGGAGAGAGCGCCACGCCCGAGGAGGGCGCGTGGCGGTTCGAGGACGTGGCGAAGGACGAGGCGACGCCGTGTCGCGCGTTCCTTTGCGGCGCGGGGGCGCGGTGCATCCGGACGACGGGGCGGTGCACCGAGCCCCTCGCCAGCGGCGACTGCCAGCCGGGCTGCGGCTCCGGGCAGGCGTGCATCGACGAGGGCGGCTCCCCGGTGTGCGCGGCGATCTCCGACGGGAGCCGGCTCGACACCTACCCCGAGGCGATCGGCGACTACATCACGATGGCGCCGGACGGCTCGGGCGGGTTCGGCCTCGCGTTCTACGATCGCGTCCGCGGCAACGTGATGATCGCGGCCAGGTCGATGGGGCAATGGGAGACCCGGGTCGTGGACGGGGCGACGCCGGACGGGACGGACACCGGCGACGTCGGCATCGGGACGTCGCTGTTCATCGATCGCGCGGGAGACTGGCACCTCGCCTATGCGGACGGCCTCTCGGAGGGGTTGCGCTACGCGCGGGTGAAGGGCGGCACCGAGGTGGTGCCGTCCGAGGTGGTGGACGATGGGCTCGGGATCGACGGAGTCCCCTTCGAGGACGGGCAGCACCTCGTCGGCGACGACGCGAACGTGGTCGTCACGGCGGCCGGAGAGGTGCGCATCAGCTACCAGGACGCGACGAGCGGGACGCTGCGGCTCGCGATCGGGGCGAAGAGCGGCGACGGCCACAGCTGGCGCGTGCGGGAGATCGAGCAGGAGGGGTTCGCGGGCGCGTTCTCGCGGATCCTCGAGGTGGACGGGCGGATCCTGATCGCGAACTGGTGGCGCGTCGGCGGGCGGACCGCGGAAGGAGACGTGGCGATCGTCGAGCCCTAGCGCGCTGTCCCCCGAGCCGTTCCCTGGTCTCGTGAGGAGGGAAGAGGTTGAACCGCAGAGGCGCAGTGGGCGCAGAGGAGAGAGAAAAAGACCTTTGTGTCCTCTGCGGTTCCTTTATCTCGTGGATCCAGGGTCGAACCTGGGGGACGAGCGCGCCCTCAGGCGCTCAGGGACGCAGGGTGGATCTCCGCCGTCGCCGGGCCGCTCACGCGCGCGCGCTCCACGGCCACGATCTCCAGCAGCTCTTGCCGGGTCACCTGGCCGCTGTCGAGCAGCGCGCGCATGTAGCCGTCCATGTATCCCTGCGTGCGCGAGAGGCGAGGAGCGCTCTCCCCGCGCTCCCGCGCAGCCAGCATCTCGTTCAACATCCGCCTGAGCCCCGCCACCGTCTCGGTCTTCGAGCGCATCGCCATCACCTCGCCCGATCGGCCTAGCGGAGAGGGCGCGCTCAGGCCAAGTTTCAGGCGCGAGGCAGCCTGCCCAGCGCGAGGTCCGCGGCCGCGCGGTCGATCCCGGCGAGCGCGACGGACGGCCCCTTCCGCGGGACGAGGACCACACGGCAGCGGCCCCGGGTCGCCGTCTCGAGGTGGGACAGCCCGAAGTCGAGCGCCGCGCCGACGGCGAAGACGAGCGCGCCCATGCCGAGCAGCTCCGGCGAGCCCGCCCGCGCACCGTCGACGAGCAGCGACACGCCGAGATACGTCCCCAGCCCCAGCGCGACGAGCCCCGCGTAGAGGCCGAGCCGCGGGTAACGCACCTCGCGCGTGGCCCGGAGGAGCGCCTCGACCGGGATGTACGTCTCCTGCTCCCGCAGCGCCCGGCCAAACAGCTCGGTCCGGCTCCGGACGATCACGCCCCTCGGGCTGATCTCCAGCGCGGCCGGCCGGCGGTACCGCAGCAGGCCCCGCCCCGCGAGCCGGACGAGGTGGATCACGAGCAGGATCCCCGTCGCCGCCAGCAGCACGAGCTGCACCGGCCCGCGCGGCGGCGGCGCGAGCTCGCCGGCGAGCCGCGCCGGATCCCCGGCGTCGCGATCCGCGCCGCCGGCCGCCCACGGCGCGCCGCCGCTCGCCCCCGCGCCCTCGCCGCCGCCGGCCGCGGCGCCCGGCGCGCGGCTCGGCCGCCTGCCGGGCGACACCGCGTCGCGGAGCAGCGAGCGCACGATGGGATCGCGCACCTCGTCGACCAGCGCCGCGGCCTCGGCGCGCGCGTCCGGCGACGTGCTCCCGCGCAGCGCCGCCGCCGCGAGGATCGCGCCCGCGCGCCCGAGCTCCGGCAGCGCGCCCTGGTCGGCGCGCCGCACGAGCGCGGCGATCGCGCGCCAGAGCCCCGCGGCGCGCTCGCCCAGCGCGGCGTCCAGCGCGATCAGCGCGTCGACGGACGTGTAGGTCGAGAGCCAGACGAGCGCCTCGGCCACGCGCCCCTCCGCCTCCGGCCCCTCGGGCGGCGAGAGCGCGACCCCGCGCGCGAGGAGCGTGGCCAGGAGCACGCGGGTCGCGCTCCCCGCGCCCTCGCTGGTCCCGCGCTCGAGCGCGCGGATGACGTTCCCGAACCGGGTCTCGGCGTCGGCGGCCGACAGCCCCGCCCGGTCCACGAGCTCCGCGATGCCGGCGGCGAGCGTCGTCCGCCGCTCGTCCGCGGCGGCGAACGCCGCCGTGTGGACGACCCGCGCGAGGTCGTCGCCGTGGGGGTGTCCGGCAAGCTCATCGAGCACGGCGTGCGGAGAGTGATCGGGCGTCATCGGCGCGGGCAGGTCGGATAACTGAACGCCGCCCCTTTGGCTAGTGTTCCGCGCGGGCAGGCGCCTTGTGGCAGGGCGCTCTGGAGGCTCACCTCCAGGGCTTGCGTCCCGGCGAGCCCATTTTTGTGGCTCGCCTGCACCTCGGCCCCTCCGGTGAGCTCCCAGAGCGCCCTGCCACAAGGCGCCGCAGGGTCCACCGCCCGTGCGGCCGCGCCCACACCGTTCCGCTACTTCCGTTGCGCTGCGCTCTGGTCCCGCAGCGCCTGCTCCACGAAGCCCATGATCAGCTTGAGCTGCCTGTTCGTGACGTGGAGCCTCGCCCAGATGACCTTCCCGTCGGCGTTGAAGGTGACCTCATCCAGCGCCTCGATCCTGGTGAACCCCAGATCGAGGGTCCGGATCGCATTCAAGGTTTGCGTGAGCTCTCGCGCGTGATCCCGCGCTTCTTCTGGGGATCCGTCGCCCGCCGTGAGCGCCAGATCCGCACCGCCATCCCGGGTCGGCGTGACCGTGAGCCGCATCCACGCGAGGCTGCGCGGCAGCGCGTACACCCCGCGGAAGGCGTTCGCCGGCGTGAGCAGGGAGATCACGATGCCAGCCTGCGATGATTTGTTGAAGGATTTCATTGCCTTCAACTTCGACAGCTGATCTTCTTCATCAGCAGGAAGGACGACGAGCAACCGCCTGTCCGGCACCATCGCGAAGAGGCGCGGGTTGCGATCCGCGGTGGCCCGGGCGGCGGGGACGGGGGCGTCCTCGATCCACGACCCGTTCGTCCGCTCCACGAGGACGTCGATCGCGGCGCGCATGACCTCGGTGGGAGCCCGATGGTCCATCACGGCGACGACCTTGCTGGAGTCGCGGAGCTGCGGCCCGGCGATGAGGAGGTGGTCGATGTCCCGGATCGGGTCGACGCTGGTGTCCCTGAAGAAGGACTGCCACTGGGGGATGCTCGTCAGGATCCGGCCGAACCACTCGCCGAGCGCGTGGCTGCGCAGCCGGTCGCCGGCGATGAGCACCTGCACGTTGGGGTCCTTCGACGCGAGCTTGCCCGGCGCCCCTGCGACGCTCAGCGGATCGCGCAGCTTCGGCTGGTCGTCGCCGTCGCCCGCGCCCCCCTTCCCGGACGCGTCCGGTCCCGCATCGCCCGGCGGCTTGCGGCCCGCGTCCGGGGCGCCCGCGTCCGGAGCCTTGGCCGCGGCGCTCGCCGACGGCGCGGGAGGAGGCGCAGCCGGCGGCGGTGTCGTGGGCGCCTGGGCGCCGGCTCCGGATGGCACCTCGGCTCCGTTCGCGGACGGCGCTGCCGCGACCGCGCTGGGATCGTCCGCGAGCAGGTCGAGATCGATCGGAACGATCGTCTCGCCCGCGTCGTAGTCGGCCAGCTCACCTTGCAGCGAAAACATCGCGTCGAGCCACGCGAACAGCGGGGTCGGGAGCAGGGGCAGGTGCAGGAGCAACGCGACGGCCAGCGCGGTCGCCAGCGCGCGCTGTGACGCGGCGCGAAGAAACGGGAGGGGCCCGGGGGGGCGATCCATGCGCCGAGGCGCCGTCGTGTTGTTCAAGCCACGCCACGGAGTCCGTTCCGCCACGGCGGTACCCTAGCAGCAGCCGTCCGAACGGCATCCATGCTGCAAAGTCGGCCATCCGCGTCACACGGCGCGGCGCCGCGGCGTGGCACGACCTTCGCTCAGGGGAAGGCGAAAAGCGAAAGGCGGAAGGCGAAAGGCGGAAGGCGGATGCCGGCAGGCGGAGCGCCGATGGCCGGCCGCCGATCGCCAATGGCGACCGGGATGTGGGCACGGCGGACAGCGCCTGCGACGCCACCCACCGCCGCGAACCGCCGAGACCGCGCCCCGCAGAGAAGTGGATCGACACATGAGCGACCAGGTACTAAGACCGCCGGGCCGACCCGACCCTACGGGCGGCTCAAGAGACCGCGAGGAGCCGGCACGCCGGTCCTCGCCCAACGCTGTGGATGCGATGAACCGCTCTCAGGCGCCCCGCCCTTCCGGGCAGAAGGACCTCGCACGATCGCCATCGCACAGGAGCGGCAACGTCCGCACCGGCGATGCGCGGAAGCTGCAACCTGCGCCGGGCGCCGGCCGCTCCGAGGGCGATGCCCGGCGCGCGTCGTTCGCCTCCAGCGCGCTCGGGTTCATCGCCGCGGCCACCTTCGCGGGCACCGCGGCGTGGGCGAGCGGCTGCCAGGGCGAGGCGCCGCCCGGCCCGTCGACCGAGGGCGAGCCGCCCGCGCGGACGTCCCTGCCCCGCCCGACGCCGACGTCCTCCGCGCGCGTGACCGCGTCCGCCGAGCCCGCTCCGAGCGCCGCGCCGTCCGCGGAGCCGGAGCCGGAGCCGCCCGCTCCCGAGGAGCCGTACACGGGGCCGCTGCTCGGCGCGATCACGCCGGTGGCGAACGTCTACGCGAAGATGGAGTTCTCCAAGGAGCGGCTCGGCTACATCCGCCTCGGCGGCAAGGTCCCGGTCGATCCGACCCCGATCAAGGGCGGGAGCTGCGCCAAGGGCTGGTACCGCCTCCTCGACGGCGGCTACGTCTGCGGGCGATCGGGCACGACCGACATGAAGCACCCGCACGTCCGCCTCGGCATCACGCCCCCGAGCCTCGACGACGTGCTGCCTTACAAGTACGCGTTCAACACGACGCACGGCACGCCGCTCTACCGCTCCGTCCCCTCGAAGGACGAGATGGCGCGCTACGAGCCGTACCTCGAGTCCTCGAAGCGCAAGAAGAAGGAAGAGGAGAAGCGGCGCGCCGAGGAGTTCTACGAGCAGGCCGAGAAGGAGGTCGCCGCCGCGGCCGCCGCGCGCCCCGCGGCGAGCGCCGAGGGCGCCGCGAGCGCCTCTGCGGTCACCGGCGAGGCCCCCGCCTCGGCGGTGGCCGCGGTCGCCGGGGAGGCGGCGGCGGCGGAGGACAAGGCGGCGGCCGTCGCCGCGGCGGCGTCGCTCGGCATCCTCGATCCGGCGCCGGTCGAGGAGGAGCCCGAGAAGCCCTGGTGGGAGAACGTCGACGAGAAGGGCAAGCCGATCAACGTCACGCTCGCCGATCTCGACAAGGACGCCGACTCGACGATCGCGAAGCGGATGGTGAAGGGCTTCTTCGTCGCGGTCGACAGGACCTTCGGCTGGAACGGTCGCAGCTGGTACAAGACGACCGCGGGCCTGGTCGCGCCGAGCGACCGCATGTACATCATCAAGCCGCCCACCTCGCAGGGCATCGACTTCCCCGAGGGCGCGGAGTCGGTCGGCTTCATCCTCAAGAAGTCGGCGAGCAAGTACCAGTTCGACGCCGACATGAAGTCGGTCTCCGTCGTCGCCGGCAAGCTCGAGCGCTTCGCGGCGTTCGGCCTCACGGGCGAGGTGCACAAGCACAAGGGCACCAACTACCGGAAGACCATCGAGGGCTGGTGGATGAAGGGCACCGACGGGACCTACACCGCACTCGGCGCGCCGCCGCCGGACCTCGCGCCGGGCGAGAAGTGGATCGACATCAACCTGTCGCGCAAGACGCTGGTCGCCGTCGAGGGCGACAGGCCCGTCTACGCGGCGCTCATCTCTCCGGGGCGGCGCTCGAAGAACAAGAAGAAGGATCACCCGACGCTCACCGGCGTGTTCCGTATCCGCGAGAAGCACATCGCGACCACGATGGACGGCGACGGGACGGTTGCGGGCGATCTGCCGTACAGCATCGAGGACGTGCCGTACGTCGCGTATTACGACGGCTCGTACGCGGTCCACGGCGCCTTCTGGCACTCGGACTTCGGCCGCGAGAGGAGCCACGGCTGCGTGAACCTCTCGCCGCTCGACGCGAAGAAGCTCTTCTTCTGGAGCGAGCCCAAGCTGCCCCGCGGCTGGCACGGGGTCTGGGCGACGAGCGAGAACCGCGGCACGCTCATCTCCATCCACGAGTGAGCGACCGCGCCGTCGCGCTCCCACCACCAGCGAGCGACCGCGCCGTCGCGCTCCCACCACCAGCGAGCGATCTCTCCATCGCGCATCCCACGAGCGAGCGAGCCCTCCCTCACCCGGGCGCGCCGGCGGGCGAGCGCCTGCCCTGACCCGCCGGCGGGATCGCGGGATTTCCGGGGTCGGACGGGACTGGAACAGCCTGGCCGATCGCTTTGAGGGGGCTCCCTCTTGACTCGGGGGCCCCCTTCGCACACTTGTTGGAGCCGCCATGGACCAGTTCTCGGCGCATCTCGATCGCGGGTGGGATCTCGTCCAGCGCGGGGATACGCGCGGAGCGGAGGCGTCGGCCCGGCGGGCGCTCGAGCTCGATCCAAACTCGCCGGAGGCCCACAACCTGCTCGGCTTCGTCGCCGCCCTCGAGGGCGAGGGCGAGGAGGCCATCGAGGCCTATCGCCAGGCCATCGCCCTCGACGACACGTACCTGGAGGCGATGCTCAACGCCGCGGAGGTGTACATCCACCCGCTCGGCGACTACGACCAGGCGATCGAGATGTGCGACCAGGCGCTCGACCTGGCCGAGGTCGACGAGGAGATCATCGACGCGCTCCTCCTCAAGTTCGACGCGCTCCTCGGCAAGGGCGACCTCGACGAGGCCGCCCAGGTCGCCGCCAGGATCCCCGAGGGCCCCTACGACAACCCGAACCACACCTTCCTGGTGGGTCGCGCCTTCTATGAGATCGGCCAGGCCGACAAGGCGGCGGCGCTCATCGAGGAGGCCGCGCAGAAGGATCCGCGGCACGCCGAGGCCCACTACTACCTCGGGCTCATCCGCGATGAGCGGGGCGACGTCCGGGGGGCGACCCAGGCCTTTCTGCGCTCGCGCGAGCTCGATGTGGAGCTCGGCATGCCCCCCTGGGCGCCGAGCCGGGACGGCTTCATGGCGCTGGCCCAGAAGACGATCGCCGCGCTCAACCCCGTGCTGCGGCGCTACGTCGACGGCGCGGAGCTCTACATCTCCGACGTGCCAGGGATGGAGCTCGTGGCCGAGGGCGTCGACCCCCGCGCGCTGGTCCTCCTGGACGGCCTCAACGCCGATGAGCGCGAGCGGGGCCTGCGCGGCAGCGCCGAGGCCCACCCGTGCTCGCGGGTGTTCGTCTACGCGTTGAACGTCGCGCGCCTCGCGGGGAGCATCGAGGCGCTCGACCGCGAGATCAACCTCGCGCTCGAGCGCGAGATCACCGCGACGTTTCTCGAGGCCGAGCAGAACGAGCGGACCGAGAAAGAGCTGAACTAGCAGCCCGTTCGCCCCGTGACCCCGCGCCGCGCGCACGCGCGGGGCTCGCCGGCGGCGCGGGGTCACGGCGCGCGCCGCGCGACCGGACGCCTACTTCCACTTGATGGCGATGATCTCGGTGCTGATGCCGGGCGACGAGCGGATGACGACGGAGCTCATCAGCCGGTGCACGGCGCCGAGCCCGAGCCCGAGCCCCTGACCGGGCATCCTCGGCACGAGCCGGGCGCCGGACGACGAGGACGGGCTACGATCGCTCTTCGGCCCAACCTCTTCCAGCATCGCCAGCTTCGGGTCCAGGCCCGGGCCCGAGTCGCGCACGATCACCTCGACGCCCCACCGGCCGCCCCCTGCCTGCTGGTCCTCGCGGATCGCGCGGATGTTGATGCTGCCACCCCCGCCGTGGCGCACGGCGTTGGACACGAGCTCGGCGATCGCGATCGCGAGCTCGTGCTGCGCGCGCTCCGAGAGCCCCGCCCAGCGCGCGATGTGCGCGCCCTCCGCGGCGCAGGCGAAGCGGTCCTCCTCGCGCGTGACGGGGATGCTGAACACGGGCGGGATCCTCTGCGTCACGCCGGGGTCCTGTCGCGGAGCATGGCGACGACGCACGTCGCGTCGTCGAACGACTTCTTGTGGGTCTCGACGATCTTGCGCGCCATCTGCTCCGGATCGAGATCGCGGAAGGCCGCGAGATCGAAGCCGCTGGCGACGCCGTCCGAGTGCAGCAAGACGACGTCGCCAGGCGACATGGGGAAGCGAAAGCTCCGGAGCCGACGCACGCGCCGCCCGAGGATCCCGGCGGAGCAGAAGATCGGCATGGCCGTCCGCGAGATCGCCTTCATCGCGATGTTGCCGACGCCGGAGAACTCGAGCTCGCCCGCGCTCTCGTCGATGCGCAAGAGCGCCGCCGCGGCGCCGCGCGTCGACGCGATGTGCTCGCCGGCCCCGAGCAGGAGCTCCTCGAGCGGCATCGACGCGTGCTCCTCCACATAACGACAGAAGGCGGACGCCGCCTGCGCCGCGTGAGGCCCGTGCCCGAGCCCGTCCGCGAGGCCGATGAGCACCCAGGGAGGCTGTCGGACCACCACCGCCTCGTCGCCGGCGATCTCCTCGCCGGCGGCGATGCAGCAGGCCGTCCCGATCGCGACCGTCATCCGAGATACTTCCTGACCGTGACGGTCGTCCCCGCGCCGGGGGCGGTCTTGACGTCGAACGCGTCCATCAGCGCCTTCGTGCCACGGAGCCCCGCGCCCATGCCGTGGCGCGAGCGGTACTTGCCGCTCAGGATCTCCTGCAGGTTCGAGATCCCGGGACCGTGGTCCTGCGCGACGATCTCGATCGCGCGCATCGGCGAGGTGAGCGACCGGACGATGACCTGCCCGTTGCCGGCGTACCGGACGATGTTGCGCCCGAGCTCGGAGATCGCCGTGACGATCTTCGTCTGCAGGACATCGCTGACGAGGTGCTCGATGCAGAGCTCGCGGCCCGCAGACCGCGCGCGCAGCACGTCCTCCTCGTTGCGCACCTCGATGGTGATCTCGCGCGGCGCAGGCGCCGCGTGATCGAGCTCGCCGAGCTCGGTGATGCACCGATCGAGCTGCGCCTGGTCGCGGACGAACAGCTTCACCCCGCGCTTGACCTCGACGAGCAACCGCCGGAGATCGCCCTCGCGCGCGTAGAGCGGATCGACCCTCGCCTGACGAATGCCGCAGTCGATCACGCTCTTCCTCACCGCGGGCGAGAGGAACTGCGCCAGCACCGTCTCGATCTGATCGGTGATCGACCGACCGACGAGCTGCGGTGTGGGCGACAGAGCGCCTCGCGCCGACGACGGAGAACCCGGCATGCGCGTCGAGAGCGGTCCGGGGGACCGGCTCGACGGCGGCCCCGTGGCGCCGCCGCTGGAGGGCGGTCCGTCACGAGGAGGCATCTTCATGCGACACCTCGTTCGTGAGCTCCGGAGGCACCAGGTCGTCCTCGGCGGACGGCGCGAGCATCTCGACGGCGCGCTCCAGGTTGAGCGCCGTCACGACGCCGGGGATCTCGAGATCCATCTCCACGAGGGCGATCGCCACCGCGGGGCGCAGGCCGCACACCGCCGTCCGGACGCCCATCAGCCTGGCGGTGAGCGCGATGTCACGGATGGCGCGGGTGAGATAGCTGTCGAGAATCTCGACACCGGAGAGGTCGACGATGAGACCGCGAGGCGATCGGGACTCGATCGACCCCGTCACGTCGTCGCGCAGCTGCTCCACCTGGCCGTCGGTGAGCCCGCCCTGCACCGAGACGATTAAGTTCCCGAAGAGGCCCACGATGGGGACCCTACCCGCTTGCATCAAGTGGACGTCTCCTTCCTCGCGCTGAGCTGCAGCTGGTTCTTGGTCATGGGACCGCTGCCCGACGGATCGAAGGCGGCCTCAGGGCCGCCGGGGGTGAACGGGTGTCCTGCCGGCTGCTCACGGCCGTTCGCGGCGCCGCGACGGCCGATGAGGGACGAGAGCGTCGGCTTCTGCCCGGCGAGCGCGAGGCTCTCTCGCAGCGCGTGCTTGAGGTTGCGCGCGGCGCGCACGGCGCCGAGATCGATGCCGAGCTCCACCATCGTCTGCGCGACCGCGGGGCGGACGCCGGTGATGCGGCAGCGCGCGCCGAGCAGCTCGACCGCCTTCATCAGCTTCATGAAATGATCGGCCGTCCGCGTGTCGATCACCTCGACGCCCGTGACGTCGATGATGACGTAGCGCGACTGGCGACGGACGATCTCGTCGAGCAGCCGCTCCATGATCTGTGCGCTCCTGCGCGAGTCGACGACGCCGATGATCGGCAGCGCGAGGACGTCGTCCCAGAGCTCGAGGATCGGCGTCGAGATCTCGTCGATGGCGTAGCGGAGCCGCTCGACGAGCTCGCTCTTGGCGCTCTCGCTCTCGACGAGGTCGCGGTTCTTCGCCTCGAGATCCTCGATGAGGCGCTTCTTCTCGGTCGCGTCGCGGAAGACCGCGACCGCGCCGGAGATCGTCCCGTCCTTGCCCCGCATCGGGCTGGCGCTGACCGTGAGGAACAGCCCCGGCGGCGGCCCCTGCTCGACGCGCGGCTCGGCGAACACCGCTGGCATCCGGACCGATCGCGGCTCGGCGTCGTCCGCCTGCGCCCCCGAGGCGGGGGCGAGGGTCGGCGTGCCGGCGCCGCTCACGCCCGCGCCACGGCGGAGGACGATCGCGTCGGGCTCGGCGGGCTTCCTCGCGAAGAGCTCGATCTGATCGACCGTCTCGCCGCGCAGCGCGCGCGCGAGCGGGTGCTCGGACATCGGCCAGGGCGTCGCCTGATCGGGGAAGAACAGCGTCGCGTCCGCGGGCTCAGGTCCGTCGCACGCGGCGAGGTTGAACGGCGCGCGGCCGAGCATGCGCTCCGCCGCCGGGTTGCGCATCAGCAGCTCGCCCTTGTCGTCCACCACGGCGACGCCGTCGGCCATGCTGTCGAGCACCAGCTTGAAGATGCCCGCCTGGCGTCGCAGCTCCTCCTCCGCGCGGGCCAGCTGCTCCGCGCGCTCGCGCGCCTCGCGCTCGGCCCGATCGAGCAGCGCGGACCGCTCTCGCGCCGCGCGCTCCTGCTCCTCGAGCTGCTGCTCGAGCGTCGCGACGCGCTCCGTGAGCCGCGCAATCTCCTGCCGCAGAGCCTCTTCGCTCATCGCGCCATCTCCATCGTAAGCCCGCTCCCGCCTCGCGCGGGCAGCGCGGTTCTCCAGGATGCGACGCGGCGAATCACCTTGCGAGCTCTCTCGAAATACGCGGAGTGGGAGGATGATGAGCCGCGCGAGGCGAGCAGGACGCTCGCCGAGAGCGCCTCGCTCTCCCGCGTCCCGTCCGTCCTTCGCATGCTCGTTGCGCTCATGTCGTCTCCTCGCGGGGTGCCATGTCCCGAAGGGGATCCGTGTTCAGCACCAGTCGAGAAACACAGCTTATCGCTAACCGGACATCCCAGCGTCAAGCTTCGCGTCAACCCTGCGCGTCACTTGTGGCGACGGCATCCGTAGTTGCCCAGACGAGGTAGCCCGTATCCTCACAACCTCGCCCGTGCCTTGCGTCACGATTGACGTTGCCAGCAGATCGTGCCGCAGCGCATCGCGGTCGAGCTCGACCGGCGAGGGCCCCCGCGCCCGGGGGGGCGCGTGACGAGGAGGCCCGAGCCCGCGCGCGCATCCGCGCCTGGCGGCCCCGGCGCGCACGTGCGCGACGGACCTGGGGGGACAACCCGCTAGTCGCCGAGGCTCTGGCGCTCGCGGGCTCGCCGCCGCTTGGTCTTGCGCTTCGAGTCGGCCGGCCGCTCGGGATCGGGCCTGCTCTCGCCGCTCGTCGGCGCGCCCGCGTCGAGCCAGCGCCAGAGCGCCATCTGGTCGGCCGTCGCCCCGTGGCGGATGGCGCGCTTCAGGATCTTCTTGGCGAGGACCAGCTTGCCGCAGCGGGCGAGCGCGTGGGCGTAGCTCGCCGCGATGTCGGCCTCGCCCGTCTGCGCCTCCGTGGCCTGCGCCAGGAGCGGCAAGGCGTCGTGCGGGCGGTTCAGGGCGACGTCGTAGAGGTGGCCGAGGTTATGCGCGTACCACGGGTTGTCGGGCGCGATGGCCAGCGCGCGCTCGTAGGCGCGCGCGGCGTAGCGGTAGTTGCCGAGCAGCGACTGCGCCAGGCCGAGCACCGCCCAGGCGCCGTCATCCTCGTCGTGGAACCGCAGCACGCGGCGCGCGAAGAGCGCGGCGCGCCACGGGTCGTGCTCGACGCCCATCTCCGCGAGGTGACGGTGCGCATAGATCCACGGCTCGCTCCCGGGCGCCGTCGCGCGGGCCAGGCGGGCGAGCAACGGGAGGACCCTGTCCGCGTCGAGCCTGTCGGCAAGCGCTCGGTCGATGTCCCGTCGAAGCCGGTCGATGTCCTCCGCTCCACTGCGCCCCATCCCTTCCGTGATACGACCAGTGGGCGAGCTTGGCTAGCGCGTTGCGAGCCGCGGAGCTTCCGCGTGGACGCGTGGACGCCATCGCGCGCCGCCGCACACCAGCGCACGCCGGCGGGCGGCGTCTGGCGCGCGCGTGCCGCGTGGAGCCCGCCTCGTCGCCGCACCTCGCGGGCGGGCGAGGCGCCGGGCCGCGCGACCAGGCCGCGCGGCGCCCCGAGCGATCAGGCGTCCTCTGCCACCTCTTCGGCGCTTGACGTGCGCTCACGAGCCTGCTCTGCGTGCGCCTCTTTGCCCGCGATGGTCGCGCCGTTCAGCGCCGCCACGACCCGCGCGAGCTCGGCCTTCGGGACGCTGACGAACGCGTTGCGCTCGCGCACCCGGATGCGCCGGATGTCGCCCTTGGCCATCCCGGCGCGCTCCACGAGGGCGCGCTGGAAGTCCGCAGCGCGCGCGCCGTCGCGGCGCCCGAGGTTGATGAAGACCTCGACGAACTCGCCGTCCACCTCCTCGCGAGGCAGCTCGGCGCGCGGCGTCTCGCCGGGCTCGCCGCTCTCGACGTCGCCACCGGGCTCGCCCGCGAGCGAGGCCGCGGCGCCGCCGCGCGCCGCGGACGGGCCGGGCGGCGGCGAGGGCGGCTCGCCCAGGATCGGCTCGTCGTCGCCCTCTTCCTCCGGCGGCTGCCACATCGTGAAGTCGGCGTGCCGCGAGAACGGCTGGCTGGACGCGCCGCCGTGAGGCCTGCCCGACGCGCCCGGGGGACCGGCGATCGCAGAGCCGCGGCGCGCGGACAGCAACGACGCGGCGCCGGGCCGATCGCGCAGGCGCTCCCCGGGGCCGCGGGCCACATCGCCCCGCGGCGGCTCGATCCGCATCAGCGGCTCGGGCCGCGTCAGCGGCTCGACCGAGACCGGCGCCTCGTCGCGCGGCCTCGACCCCTCGGCGTGCCGGCGCGGCTCGTCGGTCGCGAGCGCGTCGCCGCCGCGCGGCCCCCGCCGCGCCTCGTCGCGCCGGAGGCGCAGCGATCGACGGTCGCGATCGCGCGCGCGGTCGCGCTCAGCCTCGCGCGCGGGCTCGCGCTCGCCCTCGCCCTCGCGCGCGGGCTCGCGCTCGCTGCTGCGCTCGGTCTCCGGCGAGCGGGGCTCGGCGGCTTCGGGCGCGCGCGCCGTCGCCTCCCGCTCCCGGCGCTCGCCTTCCCTCCGCTCGCTTCCCCTCCCCTCGCCTCCCCGCCCGCCGCGCACCGCGGGCTCGGGCTTGGTCGAGGGGGCCGCCGCCGCGCGCTGCGGCTGCTGCGCGCGCCGCGCGGCGCTCGCCTCCTCCTGCGCCGTCGGCCGCGCGCCGAGGTGATCGCGCAAGAGGCCCGCGACGATCGCCTCGGCCTGGTCGTGCGTGAGCAGCCGGCGCGCGAGCGAGAGATCGTCCGGGTGCGTGCCCTTCGGCAGGAACGCCTCGGCGAGCATCGCGACGAGGTCGGCCTCGGCGCGCGTCTTGAGCTCCCCCTCCGTGGGGATCTGCTTCTCGAGCGGCCGGATCTTGTACGTCAGCCGCAGGATGTAGAGCGGCCCGACGTCCTGCGGCGTGATCAGCGAGATCGCCGTGCCGGTGCGCCCCGCGCGGCCGGTGCGGCCGGTGCGGTGCACGTAGGCCTCGGCGTCCTGCGGGAAGTCGTAGTTGATGACGTGCGTGAGGTGCGAGATGTCGATCCCGCGGGCGGCCACGTCGGTGGCGACGAGGAAGCGCAGGCGCCCCTCGCGCGTCGCGCTCATCACCTTCTCGCGGTCGGACTGCGGCAGATCGCCGTTCAGCCAGTCGGCGTCGTAGCCCTGTCGCCTCAGCGTCGCGGCGACCGTCTCCGTCTCGTCCTTCGTGTTGCAGAAGACGACCGCGTTCTCCGGGTTCTCCACCTCGAGGATGCGGATCAGCGCCGTCGGCTTGTCGCCCGTGACGAGGTAGACGTAGTGCTGGATCTGGAGGGCGCCGACCGCGTCGCCCGAGAGCGTGATGAACTCGGGCGAGCGCAGCTTGCTGCGCGCGATGCGCTCGATGTCGGGCGGGAGCGTCGCCGAGAACAGGAGCGTCTGCCGCTCGGGCGGCAGCTCGGCGAGGATCGCGGTGAGCTCGCGCTCGAAGCCCATCGAGAGCATCTCGTCGCACTCGTCGAGCACGAGCAGCCGGATGTGCTTGGCGACGATCGTCCCGCGGCGCAGGTGATCGAGCACGCGGCCGGGCGTGCCGACGATGACCTGCGCGCCCGCGGCGAGCGCGTCGATCTGCCGCTGCATCGGCGCGCCGCCGTACACGGCGACCACCTTGACGCCCTTGCGCTTGCCGAGCCGCTCGACCTCCGCGGAGACCTGGAGCGCGAGCTCGCGCGTCGGGCAGAGCGCGAGCACCTGCGCCTGCGCCTGCGACCGCTTGACGGCGTGATCGACGATCGGGATCCCGAACGCCGCCGTCTTTCCGGTGCCGGTGCGCGCCTGCACCACGGCGTCGCGTCCGCGCGTGACCGGCTCCCAGACGGCGAGCTGGACCGGGGTCGGGTGGACATAGCCGATCTCCGCGAGCGTCTCGCGCAGCTCGGCCGACAGGGGCAGCACGTCGAAGGTCGGCGGCGGCTGGAGCTTTTCTCCGGTCTGCGCTTCGCCCGCCGATGGGGCAGGGGGAGAAGGAACGGTCATATCGGTCATATCGTCCTGCGTGATCGCCGCGTCGGGGTATTATCTCGGGGACACGGGCCCAAGCTGGCCATCGACAATCGCCCGGACCCTGCGCCGGAGCGGAGCCAGATCGCCCGCCTCGCGCCGCGCTGCGTGCTCCTCCGCATAGCGGAGCCGCTCGATGGCGTCGAGAGCGCGCTTGTCCTCCTCGGAGCCCCGGCACGTGGCGGCGACTCCGTCCCGGTAGGTCCACTCCGGCGCGAGCCCGCTCCGGAACCGGGCGAGGGCGGCGTCCTCACCGTCGGTCCCCGGGGCGGCTTCCCTGGCCCGCTCGACGGCCCGGACGAGCGCCAGCAGGCCCTCCCGGCAGCTCCCGTAGGGCGACGGCACGGTGGGCAGGAAGAAGACCTGCTGGATGATCTGGAGGGTGCTCGCGACGATGATGAGCGCGGCGACGCCGAAGTAGGCGACCTGGGCGATGCGCCGGCCGAGGGCGCGAGGCCCACCGGGGCGCCGCCCCCCGCGGGGCGCTCCCGCGTCGGTCCCTGGCGAGGCCGAGGCAGGAACGAGGGGCGCGGGGGCTTGGGCGGGCATGGAAGCGGCGAGTCCTTGGGCGTGGGCAATGGGGGTTCGTCGAGGGGTCGAGGCGCGGCGGGCAGGCCCCTCCTTTCCTGTCGTGAGGCGGGGCCCGGCCGCCGCGGGGGGAGCGGGGATCCGCTTCCGCGGTCCGCTCCGTGCGGGCCAGTGCTATCACCTCGTCGCGGGCGCGACGAGATGCTGTTGGACCGGAGCTGCGCGACGTGACCGAGAAGACCGCCGCCCGCCGCGCCGTCGCGGCGCTCTGCGCGCTCTCGCTCGCCGCGCTGGCCCTGCCGGAGGCCGCGTCGGCCCAGCCGCTCAGGGACAACAGCTACGCGATCGACCTCTTTCAGGGGCCGATCCTGGCGCCGCTGCGCGTCACCGGGATCGCCGGCGCCTACGCCGCCTACGCCGAAGGGATCGCCGGCATGGTCGCCAACGCCGCGGCCCCCGCGCTCCGCGAGCCCTTCAGCACGAGCTGGCTGGAGGCCGACGTCGCCGCCTCGATCTCGATCCCCATCGAGCTCTTCGAGAACAACGACTTCGACAACAGCGGCGACATCGACCTCGACTACTCGAACTTCGTCTACCTGACGCTCGGCGGCCAGCTCCAGGCGGGCGATGTCGGCGTCGGCGTCAATGCCGAGCTGCAGCGCTACCGGCTCACGGACGCGGACGGCGCCACGACCACGGTCGTGATCGGCAAGTACCACTTCCTCGGCGGGATCCGCCTGCTCGGCGACGCGCTCGTGGTGGGCGCGGGCGCCCGCGCGGTGACGCTCGGCCTCGGCGCCGAGGAGACCAACCTGACGATCGCCGGCGTCGCCCCGGAGCTCGGCGTGCTCGTCCGCCCCGACTGGGCATCGTACCGGCTCGGCGCCACGTTCCGGTGGCCGGTCAACGGGGGGCGGCTGCTCGGCGCGGGCGTGACGCGCGACGAGCGCGGCGTCCGGCATGGCGGCGGGCTGGTCCTGCCGAACGAGGTGGTCCTGCCCTGGGAGCTCGAGGTCGGGCTCGCCGTGCAGGTCGGCCCGCGCCCGCTCAACCCGGCGTGGATCGATCCGCGCGCGCAGGAGCGCGAGCTCCGCCAGGCCATCGCGCGCAGGCGGGCGGCGCGGGAGGCGCGGAGGGCGGCCGAGCTCCGGGGCATCGACGACCCGGAGGAGCGCGCCGCGCGCGCGCGCGCCTTCGCGCAGGAGCGGGCGCGCGAGGACGCGGCGGACGCGCGCGAGCTCGCCGCGGGGCCGGCCGTGCTCAAGCGAGAGCGGCGCGCCCGCTACTGGAACTGGCCGCGCGAGCACCTGCTCATCACCGCGGAGCTCCTCGTCACGGGGGACGTCTCGAGCGGGGTGAGCCTCACGCGATTCCTGGCGCAGAACCAGCCGGGCAGCGCCTCCGTGGTGGGGACCTCGGGCGCGCACGTGAGCTTCTCGCCGCGGTTCGGCATCGAGACGGAGCCCATCCCCGGCCGCGTGCACACGCGGTTCGGCAGCTACTACGAGCCGAACCGCCGCGGGCACGTGGGGCGGCAGCACTTCACGTTCGGAGCGGACGTCCGCGTGCTGTCGACGTCGCTCTGGGGGCTCATCCCCGAGACCGCCTTCACGCTGCAGGCGTCCATGGACTTCGCCCCTCGCTACGACAGCGTGAGCGCCGGCATCGGCATCTGGCATTAGAGCGGCGGCCGCTCTGCGGCGCTTGTGCGAGACGCGGAGGGTCACGCGGGGAACGCGCGGCGGCGGTGCTCGGAGAGGAGCGCGCGGAGGTGCGTCATCCGGGCGGGATCGCGCCGCCCGAACTCGTCGAGCGCCGCGGCGACCGCGACCGGCGCGCCGCCGTACGGCAGCTTCCGGAGCGCCTCGATCGCGAGCGCGATCGCCCGCGGGCGCAGCACCTCGTCGAGGCAGAGCCGCACCGGCGGCGGCCGGGGGGCGGCCTCGCGGTAGCCCGAAGGCCGCGCCGGCTCCGCGGCGGGCGCGAGGCCGTCGGCCTTCGCCTGCAGCGCGGCGAGGATCTCGCGCTCGAGCGCGCTGCCCTCCTCGCGATCGCCGACGCGCTCGATCGTGAAGATCGTGTGCGGCGCGCGCCGCCGCGCGCCGCCGAGCCAGCCCTTGCGCCAGCGGACCGCCGTGGCCCTGCTGATGGTCGCCTCGCCGCGCGCGACGAGGCCGGTGAAGGCGCTGAGCATCAGCACCTCGAACGGCGTGAACGCGCGGCCGCCCTCCGCGCCGGCGAGGCGCGAGAGGTTCGCGGCCACGACGGGGAGCCCCGCCTCGATCGCGTCCGAGGCAGAGAGGAGCGTCGAGCCCGCCCTCGTCGGGTGGAGCTCCCTCAGGCTCACGCCCTCGCCGGCGCCGTACCAGCCGAAGAGCGTGCTCACCGTGCCCCAGCGCGCGCCGTCGGCGGAGCGGTAAGCCCACGTGGTGCCCCAGAGCTCGCACAGCGAGCGCACGATCCACCGCGAGAGCCTGAGGCCGGCCGAGAGGAACACGACGAGCATCGCCGCCGCCGCGAGCGAGCCGCCGGCCGACTCGGCGAGCCCCGCCAGGAGCAGCGCGTAGAGCGCCGTGTACGAGAGCAGGAGGCCGCTCGTGATCGCGCAGAGGAACAGCTCGATCCTCGGCGCCCCGCCGCGCCGCTCGCGTCGCCGCCAGACGGCGCGGATCGGCGGCTCGCCGCAGCGCGCGCAGGGGCCAGCGGCGCCGCGGCGCCGCCTCTCACCGCAGCCGAGGCAGATGTCGTTCGGGGGCGATCCGCTGGGCATCGGGTCCGATGCATAGTGCCGCATCCGCGCCCCGTTGACACGATCTGGCCGGCCGCGCCGACGCCCCGCCCACGGTCTCGCACAGGCGCGCAGGCGCGGGATCGCGCCCCGGCCGCTTCGGGCTTGTCGTCGCGCGCTGGACAGCGCATCGAGTCGCGCATGCTCCGCCGCCGGTCCCGCATGCTCGCTGCCTGTCCCCTCGCCTTGCTTGCCCTGCTCCAGGGGGTCGCGCTCGCCCAGCCTGCTCCTCCCCAGACGCAGCCCTCGCCGGCGCAGCCCCCGCCGGCGACGCCGGCGCCGCAGCGCATCGCGGTGGACGACCCGGCGCTCGCGCCGGTCCCGCCGGCGCCGCGCATGCTCGCGAGCTGGGACGAGGCGCGCGCGATCATCGATCAGCGCTCCGCCGACCTGGTCATCGCGGTGCACGAGGTCGCCCGCGCCGAGGGGCTCGCGCGGCGGGCGCTCGCCGCGGCGCTGCCGAGCCTCGACGCGACCGGCCGCGTGAGCCATCAGCTGGCGGGCGACGAGGCCACGAGGTGGCCCGCCGGGACCCCGACGGGACCGGGCGCCGCGGGGGGCGCGGACGTCGAGCGAGCGCCGACGACCCTGTCGGGCTCGCTCACGCTCCGCCAGCCCATCCTCGCCCCGCGCGCCTGGTACGGCATCGGCACCGCCGAGCTCTCCGTCGAGGTCGCCAGGCTCAGCCTCGAGGACCGCCGCCGCGTCGTGCTCGGCGCGGTCGCGGACGCCGTCGTCTCGATCGTGACCGCCGAGCGGGCCAGCGAGGTCCGCCGGGTCGGCCTGCGCAGCGCGCTCGAGCTGCTCGAGCTGACGCGGCGGCGCGAGCGCCTCGGCACCGGCACCAAGCTCGACGTGGTCCGCGCCGAGCAGGACGTCGCGCTCGCCCGCGCGGCGCTCGTCGCCGGCGACGAGGGGCTGCGCAAGGCGCGCGAGGCGCTCGGGGCCGCGCTCGGCCTGCGCGGCGAGGTCGGCGTCCCGCAGACCTTCTCGCTGAACGGGATCGCGGCGGAGATGCGGTCGCGGTGCACCGGCGGGCGCTCGGACCAGCGCGCCGACGTCCGCGCCGCCCGCGCCGAGCTGGAGATCGCGGAGCGCAACCTGACGGACACGAAGCTCGCGTTCGCCCCCTACGCCGAGCTCTCGAGCTCGCTCGAGGGCCAGACGTCGCTCGGGGACGACACCCAGGTCCGGAGCCGCTCCTGGGGGTGGTCGATCAGCGCCGTGCTCACCGTCCCCATCTGGGACGGCGGCGCGCGTTACGGCGACCTCCGGGTGAACCGGGCCGCGATCGAGCAGCAGCGGGCGCGGATCGGCGTGGTCGAGCGCGCGGCCGAGCTCGAGATCACGCAGGCCGCGCGCGCGGTCGCCGTCGCCGAGCAGGCGCGCGCGGTCGCCGAGCAGGCGCGCGATCTCGCGCGCGAGACCGCGCGCCTCACCCAGGTGGCGTTCGAGGCCGGCACCGTGACGAGCTTCGATCTGGTCGAGTCCGGCCGCAGGCAGCGCGAGGCCGAGCTCGAGCTCGCGCTGCGGGAGTTCGACGTGGTGAAGGCGAAGATCGCGGCGCTGCTCGCGTCCGCCTCGTGCAGGTAGGCGCGGGCGGGGGGCGGTGCACGCCGGGGTTGTCTGGCGCGGCTGCCAGGGTAGGCTACGCGGCCGATGGAGCGGCTCGAGAGCTACGTCGCGGGAGAGTGGACGCCCGGCCGGGGGCCGGCGCACGTGCTGGTCAACCCCGCGACGGAGGAGCCGCTCGCCGAGACGAGCACGGAGGGGATCGATCTCGCGGCCGCGGTCGCCTTCGCGCGCGCGGAGGGCGGGCCTTCGCTCCGGGCGCTCACGTTCGCCGAGCGCGGCGAGCTGCTCCGCGCCATGTCGCGCGCCGCGCACGCGCAGCGCGACGCGCTCCTCGAGGTCGCCGTCCGCAACGGCGGCAACACCCGCGGCGACGCCAAGTTCGACGTCGACGGCGCGATCGGCACGCTCGCCTACTACGCCGACCTCGGGGCCCAGCTCGGCGACGCGCGGCTGCTCGCCGACGGCGACGGCGTGCAGCTCGGGCGATCGCCCCGCTTCTTCGGCCAGCACGTCCTCGTGCCGCGCCCGGGCGTCGCGGTGCACATCAACGCCTTCAACTTCCCCGCGTGGGGGCTCGCGGAGAAGGCCGCGTGCGCGCTCCTCGCGGGCATGCCCGTGATCACGAAGCCCGCGACGAGCACCGCGCTCGTCGCGTTCCGGCTGATGAAGATCTTCACCGAGCGCGCCCCGCTGCCGCGCGGCGCGCTCTCCTTCCTCGCCGGCCCGCCGGGCGATCTCCTCTCGCACCTCGGCGGCGAGGACGTCGTCGCCTTCACCGGCTCGAGCGCCACGGGCGCGACCCTCCGGCTCGTGCCGAACCTCGCGCGGGAGAGCGTCCGCATCAACGTGGAGGCCGACAGCCTGAACGGCGCGGTCCTGGGCCCGGACGTCGCGCCCGGCTCCGAGACGTACGCGATGTTCCTCCGCGACGTCGTGCGCGACATGACGCAGAAGGGCGGGCAGAAGTGCACGGCCATCCGGCGCATCTTCGTGCCCGCGGCGGTCCTCGCCACGGTGCAGGGCGATCTGGTCGAGCGCCTCCGCGACGCGCGGGTCGGCGACCCGGCGCAGGACGGCGTCACGGTCGGTCCGCTCACCACCGCCGAGCAGCTCCGCGGCGTGCGCGCGGGGATCGAGCGCATCGCGGCGGGCGCGACGGTGGCCATCGGGGGCACCGGGCCGTTCGAGAAGATCGGCGCGCCCGAGGGAAAGGGGTACTTCGTGCCGCCGACGCTGCTCGTGGCCGCGGACCCCGACGGCGCGCCCGCGGCGCACGAGCACGAGGTCTTCGGCCCGGTCGCGACGCTCTTCCCCTATGACGCGGGGGCGAGGCACGCCGTCGCGCTGCTGCGGCGGGGCCGCGGGAGCCTCGTCTGCTCCGTTTACAGCGACGACCGCGGCTTCGCGGCGGAGGTGCTCCTCGGCGCGGCGCCGTACCACGGCCGCGTCCTGCTCGGCAGCGAGCGGATCGCCGATCAGGCGCCCGGCCCCGGCACCGTGCTGCCGCAGACGATCCACGGCGGCCCCGGCCGCGCCGGCGGCGGCGAGGAGCTCGGGGGGCTGCGCGGGCTGCACCTCTACGCGCAGCGCACCGCGGTGCAGGGGTCGCGGCCGATCCTGGAGGCGCTCCTCGGGACCCGAGCCGATCCCCGGCCCGCTGCGGCGAAGCCGTAGATCCCGAAGGCCGGGGTAGCTCTTCGAGAGGACTCTATGCTGAAGTCTCGGTCATGAGCGCGGGCCCGCAACTCATCGGCCAGACCATCGCAGGCCGCTTCCGCATCACGGGCTTCATCGGCGAGGGCGCGATGGCGGCGGTCTACCGCGGCGAGCAGGACGCGGAGCCGCGCGACGTCGCCATCAAGATCATGCACCCGCAGCTCCTCGGCGACGCGACGTTCGTGACGCGCTTCCACCGCGAGGCGAAGGCGGCGGCGCGCCTCCACCACCCGAACACGGTGCACATCGTCGACTCCGGCGTGGACGGGCACCTCCCGTACATCGTGATGGAGCTCATCTCGGGGCAGGACCTGTTCGACCTCCTGCTCGCCGAGCAGCGCCTCTCCGAGGCCCGCGCCGCGCGGATCATGATCGGCATCACCGAGGCCCTCATCGCCGCGCACAAGCGGGGCATCGTGCACCGCGACCTCAAGCCCGAGAACGTGATGATCCTGCGGGATCCGGCCGAGCCCTCGGTCGAGCGCGTGAAGGTGCTCGACTTCGGGATCGCGAAGATGGTGGAGGGCGGCCCCCGGAGCGGCGAGGACGGGCCGAACAGCGCGCCGATCAGCGTCTGGGGCTCGGTCACCACCGTGGGCGTCGTCGTCGGCACGCCCGCGTACATGTCCCCGGAGCAGTGCCGCGGCGACGCCATCGACGGGCGCAGCGACGTGTACGCGTGCGGGATCCTGCTCTTCTTGCTCGTCACCGGACGGCTCCCCTTCCAGCCCACGTCCGTCGCGTGGGAGGTCGCGCTGGACCACGTCCAGAAGCCGCCGCCCGCGCCGAGCCTGTTCGTGCCGCAGCTCCACCCCGGCCTGGAGGCGACGATCCTGACCGCGCTCGCGAAGTGGCCGAGCCAGCGCCAGCAGAGCGCGCTCGAGCTGCGCGACGAGCTCGAGCGGCTCCTCCCCACCCTGTCCGAGTCGCTGTCCCCGGTCGGCGTGCCGGGCGCGCTGCAGGACGCGCCGACCGTCGAGTCGCCCATGATGCCCGTGTCGATCCGGAGCTCCATGCTGGCGTCGCCGCCGATCCGCGAGGTCGATCTGCCGCCGCCCGCGCAGCGGGGCGAGCGGCTGGCGCAGGCGCTGAGCCGCCCGGACGCGGCGGGGCAAGCGCCGCCGTCCGGCAGCGATCTCGGCCCCGAGACGCTGGCCACGCCGGGGATGGGCGCGGTCGCGCGCGCGCCCTCGCCGGCGCGGGGCAACCTGCCGCCGAGCGATCCGCCGTCGAGCGACATCGTGATCCGCGACCGGAAGGATCTCGCGCCGCACCTCCCCGCCGCGCCCGGCCTCGCGCCGGCCCCCGGGCCGGAGGCGAGGGAGGCGCCCGCCGCGCCCCGCGCCGCGGCGCGGCCGCGGCCCGCGCCCGAGGTCGTCGTGACCGCCGCCGCGCCGGCGCCGGTCCGGCGGCCCGCGCGCCGCCCCCCCGCGCGCGCGACCGACATCTGGCTCGCCCGGCTCGTGGTGCCCGTGGCGATCGTGATCGGGCTCCTGCTCGGGGTGCTCGCGTTCTTCCTGAGCCGCTGACGCGGCCGACCCGGCCCGCCGGATCCCCGCGGCGCCGCCCCGCCGCGCTCAGGCCACGGCCGGCGCCGGCGGCGCCTCGAACGCGGCGCGGAGCGCCTGCGCGCGCTGCTCGACGGCCGCCGACGCCGGCGGCGGCACCGGCTCCTCCGCCTCGGCCGACAGCGCCATGGCGAAGGCGTCGATCGCGGCCTCGATCACGCCCTCGATCGGGCGCGCCGCGAGCTCGTCCGGCGCGTCGTGCACCGCCACCATGCCCATCAGCACCGCGCGCACCTGGGCCGCCGCCCGCGGCGACGGCTCGGCGGCGGGCCGCGCCGCGTCCTCGCCGGCGCCCTCCGCGCCGCGCCCCCCAGGGCCCACGCCGTCCCGCGCCGCCCGCGCGATCTCGGCCGACAGCGGCCCGCTCAGCCGCGCCACGAGCCGCTCCTGCACGTAGGCGCGGAGGCCGGGATCCGTCCGCTTCCGCTCCTCGGGCAGCGCCGCGATCGGCCGCAGGTCCGCCGCGAGCTCCCGTCGCGCCGGCTCCAGCGCCTTGTCGATGGCCGCGGCGATCGCCCGCCGCTCGCGGCGCAGGTACGCCGCGCTCTCGCGGCGCCGATCGGCCTCCGCGCGCGCGCGGCGCACCGCCTCGCGATCCTCGGCGGCGCGCGCCGACGCGGCCTGGGCGAGCTCGGCCGCGATGCGGCCCGCCTTGCGCCGGAGCGCGCGCTCGCGGAGCGCGTCGCTCGCGTCGACGATCTGCTCGTCGAAGAGCGCCTCCACCTCGGCCCACCCCGAGGCCGCGAGCGCCGCCTCGTCGCCGAGCCGCCCCTTGAGCGACAGCCGCGCCGAGAAGGCGATCGGCGGCGCGAGCGAGGTGATCGCGCTCGCCGCGAGGCTGTCGCGCACGTGCGCGAGCACCTCGCCGAGGGCGTCGGGCCTGAGCCGGTCGGCCTTGTTGGCGAGGATCTGCACCGGCACGCCGAGCGCGCCGATCTCGGCGAGCACCCGCCGCTCCGACTCCTTCATCGCCTGGGGCGCGTCGAGCAGCCAGACGGCGACGTGGGCCTCGTCGAACGCCCGCCGCGCCTCCGCGATGTGGTCGGGGTCCGGCGCGTTGAAGCCGGGCGTGTCGAGGATCTCGACGCGCTTGAGCCGCTCGATGGGCGCGTAGATGAAGACCCGCGCGACCCTGTCGCCCGCGGCCGCGAGCGCGCGCAGCGTGTCCTTCAGCGCCGCGTGCGGCACGACGCGGTCCTGGCCGCCGCGCACGACGATGCGCGCGAACGGGTCGGGCGCCCACGCGACCCAGTGGAGCGTCGCGGTCGTCGGCAGGACGCCGGTCGGCGCCACGTCCTCGCCGAGCAGCGCGTTCAGGAACGTGCTCTTGCCGGCGTTGAACTCGCCGACCACGGCGGCCCGGAGCGGGCGCTCCCGCTCCACGACGAGCGCCTCGGTCGCGGCGAGCAGGTCGAGCCGGTCGAGGAGCCTGGCCGTGCGCGCGAGCTCGCGCAGCACGTCGCCCCACGCGGCGGCCGCGGCGCGCGGCCCGGCCGCGCCGCTCTCCTCGGGGAGCCAGCCGCGCAGGATGGAGCGGCGGAGGTCGTCGGCCCACGCGGCGCCGTCGCCGGTCACGGCGTCGAGCGCGTCGAGCGCCGCGGCCCCCTGCCCCTCCGCCGCGAGCGCCGCGGCGTCGCGCAGCCGGAAGAGGTCCGGCGAGAGCAGCGGCGCCGCCGCGCCCCCCGAGGGCGATCGCGCGACGCGCGCGGCGAGCGCCTCGAGCGCGCCGAGGTCGCGCATCTCGACGGCCATGCGGAGGAGCGCCGCCGCGGCCGCGCGGTCGCCGGCGGAGAGCCCGCGCGCGAGCGCCTGCCGCGCGTCGTCGCGCCGCCCCTCGGCGAACGCGAACGCCGCGGCCCAGGTCGGCGCGTCGAGCGCGCCGGCCGCGCGGACGACGCGGCGCACGCGGTCGACGACGAGCACGTCGCGGGAGGCGGCGACGAGCGCGGCGCAGAGCTCGTCGGCGCCGGGGACGTCGAGCACGAGCGCGCGGAGCCCGAGGTCGAGCACCCGCGCCACGTCGGCGGGCGCGAGCGCCGCCGCGCCGAGCGCGCCCGCGGCGGCGCTGGCGGCCGCGGCGCTCGCGGCGGCGCTCGCCTCGGCCAGCGTGAGCCGGGCGAGGACGAGGGCGGCGCGCCCCTCGATCGCGGCGGGCTCGCCCAGGGGATCCGCGGCGGCGCGCGCGCCCTCGAGGTCGCCGCGCGCGAGGGCGCACTCGGCGCGGCGGAGGGTGACGTCGCGATCGGGCGTCGCCGAGAGCGGCGCCGGGATGCGGTCGAGCCAGCGCTGCGCGCGGGCCGGGTCGCCCGCGGCGAGGTCGAGATCGCACAGGTCGAGCAGCGCGAGCCGCGCCGCGTCGCGCTCCTCGGGCGCGGCGGCGGCCCGCTCGAGGGGCGCGGCGGCGGCCCGCTCGAGCGCGTCGCGCGCGCCGTCCCAGCCGGTGCGCTGCCCCGCGCGCCCGAGGCGGAGCCACACGTCGGCGCGCCAGGGCACGCGCCGCGCGAGCTCGGAGAGCGCGGCGACGACCTCGTGGTCGATCCACGCCTCCTCCGCGGCGTCGGCCCAGAGCGCGAGCCCGACGGCGGAGTCGGGCAGGACGGAGAGGATGGAGCGGGCGTGCTCGCGGGCCTCGAGCGGCATGCCCTTCGCGAGCGCGGCCTCGGCGGCGCTGCGCTCGTTTTCGAGGCCGAGCGCGAGGATCTCGACCCGGCCGAAGAATCGGTTCAGCGCCTCGACGAGCCTCGCCATGGGCGGGATGAAAGCCCTGGCGGAGGGCGGTCGTCCAAGAAAAAACGAAGGCGGGCGGCGGCCGTGGCGCGGCGGGAGCCGGCACGGCGCACGCCGGAGGGCGCGCGGCGCCCTGAGTCGCCTCGCCGCGAAGCCAGCCGGGCGACCGCGGCGCTGCGCGCAGGCCTCGGCGGGATGCGCCGCGTACGGCGCCGACGGACGGACGGGTGTTGCTACAAAAGGTACCCCGTTCCCGGACGCATGGAGTACCACGAGCTGCGGGCCGGCCACCGCGGGGCTCGGTGGCGCTCGTCCAGCGCGGGTAGAGCACTCGTCATGCCAGGCAACCGGATCACCGAGATTCACGTGGAGGGGCTGCGCTCGCTCGCCGATGTGCGGCTCCGGCTGGATGGGCTCACCGTCCTCATCGGGGATAACGGCAGCGGCAAGAGCAGCCTGATCGAGGCCTGCGCGCTGCTGCAACGGGCGGCCAGCGAGAGCTTCTCCGAGGACCTGAACAAGATCCACGGCGGTGTCGGGAGCCTGCTTCGCGCCGGCGCCGAACACCTGGAGATCGGACTGGTCCTCGCGCCGGAAGGGGGCTCCTGCGAAAGGTTCGAGTACTCCTTCTCGCTCGACAGGAGCGGAGTCATCCTGCGCGAGCGACTCGACTGGGTCCGCGGCGAGCTCGATGACAGCGACGCTGTCGCGGAACAGCGTATCGGCATCATCTCGCGCGAGGGAGGGCTCCACAGGAGCAGCTCGTTCAGCTTTCTGATCGATGAGAAAGGAGCTGCACCCGTCGAAAGAACCATCGATCCCAGGCGACTGGCGCTCTCTTCCTTCGGCGAGTTCCCCCCGCACTGGCTCATACGTGAAGCGCTGGCCGCGCTTCGCGCGATCGACGTCCACGTTCCCTTTGACACCACGGCGCGCTGGGTGCAGCGCTCGCGCGGCCAGCCTTCACCGTTACGCGGCGCGGCGACGATCGAGCCGGCGGAGGCGCTCTCGCGCTTCGGCGCCAACCTCCCCAACGCGTGGAGCGCCCTCAAGAACGATTTCTCCGACGCGCACTGGCGGGAGACGATGGACTACGTCCGTCTGGGCCTCGGGCCCGACGTCGAATCCATCAACGTGCGCGCCGATCCTGGCGGCGGCTCGATCGCGCTGCGGCTCAAGCACGCCGGAATCGACGAGCAGATCCCCTCGTTCGCGATCTCGGACGGCACGCTCGCGTACCTCGCGTTCGTGGCCCTCTACCGGCTCAACACGAAGAAGAGCCTCATCGCCTTCGACGAGCCCGAGACCCACCTGCACCCCGAGCTGCTCCAGCGCGTGCTCGGGTTCTTCGAGGCCATGGCGAAGGATCGGCCCGTGCTGCTCGCGACGCACTCCGACCGGCTGCTCGACGGCCTGTCCGATCCCGCCGGTTCGGTCGTCCTCTGCGAGCTCGACGAGCGCCGCGCGACGCGGCTCGTCCGCCCGGACCCGGAGGCCCTGCGGGACTGGCTCACGGACTACCGTGGGCTCGGCGACGTGCGGAGCGCCGGCCACGCGGCCTCCGTCATCACGCGGCGAGAGGGAGAATGACCTCGCTCGCGGTGATCCTGTACGAGGATCAGCGAGGCCCGGAGAAGGAGTTCGGCCTTCACAACCTCGTCGTCGCGTGCGTGGCCGACGACACCGGCAAGGACCGCTTCGCGCTCCGAAGAGAGCTCGACGGCCGGCCGATGAAGGGGGTGCAGAACCTGCTCCGGAGCTGCCGGAGGGACATCTGCCGGCTGAGCTCCAGGGGTCAACAGGTCTTCGCGCTCATCGACGATGACGCGATACGCCACCAGCTCAAGCACGAGGGCGTCAGCGAGAGCGCGGAGGATGCCGCGGTGGTGCGCGCCATCAAGGAGAAGTGCGGCGCGCCGGAGCGGCTTCACGTGGTCCTGCTGAAGGAGAACACGGAGACGGTCATCCAGGCTGCCGAGCATTGCGACAAGGGCCTCACGCGGTCGCTCGTGGCGCAGGCGCTCCAGAAGGACGTCAACGCCCGCGACGCGATCTTCAACAGGATTTCGTGGCAGTCGGATCGCGCCGTGCGCGACTGCATCCGACAGCGCGTGGAGGCGATCCAGGAGATCGTGAAGGCGCTCATCACGCTCGTGCGTGGAGGCGACGGCAGCATCTGAACGTGGGCCGGCGCTGTTCCGGGGGCAGCGGGGTACACCCCCGCGCGATGGCGCGCGCTCGTTGCTTGTTTGATAGAGTGGCGCGGTGCCGCCGGACATCGTCACAGGGCGCGTCGACGCGCTGGTCGTGACCGCGCTGGAGGCCGAGCTCGAGGCGGTGCTCGCGCTCGGCGACGGCGGCCGGGACGGCTGGCGCGAGGCGCGGGATCGCGGCGGCTTTCCGTACTGGCTGCGCGAGATCCCGGGCGAGCACGGCCAGCCGCTCCGCGTGGCCGCGGCGTGCTCCGGGCGGATGGGCGAGCGCGCGGCGGCGCTGCGGGCGCAGGGGCTCATCGACCAGCTCGACCCGGGGTGCCTCGCGATCGCCGGCGTCTGCGCGGGCCGGCGCGGCGAGGTGTCGCTCGGCGACGTCGTCGTCGCGGACCGCGTGTACAGCGCCGGCGAGCGCGTCGCGCAGGGCGACGCGGGCGGGCTCTTCCATGTCGTCGAGGCGTACGATCTCGAGCGGACGTGGGGCCTGGACGCCGCGCGCTTCGCGCAGGAGTTCGAGCGGTCGACGGCGCTCGCGCGCGAGCGCCCGCCGTCGAGGAGGTCGCAGGCGCGCTGGCTCCTGCACGCGCTCCACGCCTTCCAGGCCGAGGGAGGTCCGCCGCCCGCCGCGCACCCCGAGCGCGCCCGGCGATGCCCGGGCTGGACCGAGCACCTCGGCGAGCTGGAGGCCCAGGGGGTGCTCCGCATCGGCGACGGCGGCCTCGAGCTCACGGAGGCGGGCGTCGCGGAGGTCCGCCGCGATCGCCTGCTCCACCCGGACGGCCCGCCGCCGCCCCGGCCGTTCCGCGTGCACATCGGCCCGATCGCCGCGGGCGAGGCGGCGCACGCGGGCCCCGGGCTCTTCGAGCGGCTCGTGCCGGCCGGGCCGAGGGTGCTCGGCGTCGAGACGGAGGCGGCCGCGATCGCCCACGTCGCGGGGCGCCTCGGGCGCCGGTCGATCATCGCGAAGGCGGTCTCGGATCACGGCGACCACGACCGCGACGACGGCTTCCGCGCGTTCGCGTGCCGCGCCTCGGCGGAGCTCCTGCTCGCGTTCCTGCGCCGGCACCTGGAGCCCGCGCGCGACGGGCACGCCGCGCGCGACGGGCACCCCCCGCGCGACGGGCACCCCCCGCGCGACGGGCGAGGCCGGAGGCTGCCCCGCCTCCCGGCGCGCGCCGGAGGCGTCCACGCGGGGCCGCGCGGCGACGACATCGTCCTGCCGGGGGAAGGGCGCAGCGACGATTTCCTCTCGCGCGTCGAGCGCGTGTGCAGGCTGCGCGAGCCCGAGGGCGTCGAGATCGAGTGGTTCGACGCCCCCCTCCCCTTCGGCTGCTACCTGCGCGTCGCGGTCAACGAGGGCGGCATCATCCGGATCGCGCCGCTCGCGGCGCTGGAGAGCGGCATCTCGACGGAGGCGGTCTCCGCGTTCCTGGAGAGCATCGACGCCTCGTACCGGCGCGACGATCCCGGCCTCGTGTCCACGCTGGTCTACGGCGGCGAGCCCGCGCCCGAGGCGCTCGTGCGCTACGCGAGCGCGCGGCGCGTGCGCCTCGTGCGGTTCCTGGAGTACCAGGGGCTCATCGATTTCCGCGGCTACCTCGCGTGGCAGAGCGCGCGGCTCGAGCGGGACCCGACCTACCCGCCGGCGCTCTACGTCGACCAGCGGATCGCGATCACGGTGGGCCAGGAGGAGACGCTGCACGAGCGCGCGCTCGACGCGTTCGCCGAGCTGCTCGACTCGGATCACGGCCGGTTCGTGCTGGTGCTCGGCGACTTCGGCACGGGCAAGACGTTCCTCTTGCACGAGCTCGCGCGGCGCATGGGCGAGGCGGGCGGCCCGCTGACGCCGGTGCTCATCGAGATGCGCGCGCTCGAGAAGGCGCGCGACCTGAGCGCGCTCGTCGCGCAGCACCTCGCGCTCGCGGGCCTCGGCAAGATCGACCTGCCCGCGTTCCGGCACATGCTCGCCGAGGGGCGGATCGCGCTGCTCTTCGACGGCTTCGACGAGCTCGCCTTCCGCGTCACGTACGACCGCGCGGTCGAGCACTTCGACACGCTGCTCCAGGCGGCGCAGGGCAAGGCGGCGAAGGTGGTGGTCACGAGCCGGAGCCAGCACTTCGTCTCGGAGCAGCAGGTGAAGACCGCGCTCGCGGAGAAGGCCGCGCTCCTGCCCGGCTACCGGCTCGCGCGGCTCCGGCCGTTCACGGGGGCGCAGATCCGGCGGTTCCTCGTGAACCGGCTCGGCGGCGAGGAGGCGGCGGACGCGCGCCTGCGGCTGCTCGCGGACGTGAAGGACCTGCTCGGCCTGTCGGCGAACCCGCGGATGCTCGGGTTCATCGCCGAGATCGAGGAGGCGCAGCTCCGGCAGGCGAAGGCGGGCGACGGGGAGATCACCTCGGCGGGGCTGTACAGGCTCCTCCTCGACCGGTGGCTCGTCTGGGAGTACGAGCGCGCGCACCCGCGGGGCGCGCAGCCGGGGCTGTCGGTGGCGCAGCGGTGGCGGGCGGTGACGGAGCTCGCGACGCGGCTCTGGCACCGGACGGAGCAGAGCGTCAACGTGCGCGAGCTCTCCGCGGAGCTCATCGCGGCGCTGCAGGCGCTCGGGCGGCACGAGCTCGACGCCGGAGTGACGGCGCACCAGATCGGGTCGGGGACGCTGCTCGTGTGGGACGACCAGGAGAACTTCCGGTTCATCCACCAGTCGGTGCTCGAGTGGCTCGTGGCGCGGGAGGCGGCCGAGGAGGTGCAGCGCACCGGCGAGGCGGCGGCGCTCGCGCAGCGGGAGGTGAGCGACCTGATGGCCGACTTCTTCGGGGCGCTCGCGGGGCGGGAGGCGGCGGCGGCGTGGGTGCGCGGGGCGCTCGGCGGCGCGTGGGGGGCGGTGGCCGCGGCGAACGCGCTGCGGATCGACGGGCGGATGGAGCTCGGGGTGCGCGAGCGGATGAACCTCGCGGGGGCGGACCTGCGCGGGCAGGACCTCTCCGGGAAGGATCTCAGCGGGTGCGATCTGCAGGGCGCTGACCTGCGGGAGGCGAAGCTCGTGGGCGCCGACCTCCGCGGGGCGCGGATGGCCGGGGCGCTGCTCGACGGGGCAGACCTGACGCGGGCGACGCTCTGCGGGGCAGACCTGAGGGGCGCGACGGCGGCGCGGGCGCGCTTTCTGGGCGCTGAGCTGACGGGAGCGAAGCTCGCATCGGCGAGGCTGCGCGGCGCGAAGCTCGTGGGCGCGCGGGGCGCCCGCTTCGAGCGGTGCGACACGTTCGGCGCGGCGATGCCCGAGGCGGCGACGTTCGCGCCGAGCTGGATGCAGGCCAGCCGGTGCAGCGCCGTGGCGTTCAGCCCCAGCGGCGCCCTGCTCGCCTCCTGCCACGTCCGATCGATCGCGCTGTGGGACGCGGCGACCGGGAGCACGCTGCGCACGCTGGGCGGCCACGCGGACTGGATCACGAGCATCGCCTTCAGCCCTGACGGCGACACCCTCGCGTCGGGCTCGGACGATCACACCGTCCGCCTCTGGGACGTGTCGACGGGGAACGTGCTCTGCGTGCTCAGGGGTCACACGAGCGAGGTGACCAGCGTGACGTTCAGCCCTGACGGCGAGGTGCTGGCTTCCGGCTCCTCCGACGCCACGGTCCGGCTCTGGGACATGGCCAACTTCCGCCAGCGCAGCGTGCTCCAGGGGCACCTGCAAGGCGTGAAGTCCGTGGCGTTCAGCCCTGACGGCGAGGTGCTGGCCTCGGGCGCTCACGACGCCACGATCCGCCTCTGGAAGGTCGCGACCGGCGACGTGCTTCGCGTGCTGAGCGGCCACCGGGGCGGCGTGCTCAGCGTCGTCTTCAGCCCTGACGGCGAGCGGCTGGCCTCCGGTTCCATCGATTGCGACATTGGTCTCTGGCAGGCGTCGACGGGCGAGGCGCTGCACATGCTGCAGGGCCACACGCGGCATGTGAAGAGCGTCGCGTTCAGCCCCGACGGCGCCACGCTCGCCTCAGGCTCGGGCGATGGCTCGGTGCGGTTGTGGCATCGGTCCGGGATCACGTCGCACGTGCTGGAGGGCCATTCCGCCTCCGTGACCACCGTGGCGTTCAGCCCTGACGGCGCCACGCTCGCCTCGGGCTCGAGGGACAGGACGGTTCAGCTCTGGCACGGTTCGACCGGCAGAGCCCTGCGCGTGCTGGAGGGCCCCCCGGGTGTGTCCATCTCCATCGCCTTGAGCCACGACGGCGCGACGCTCGCGGTCGGCGCCGAGGACATCGGTGTTCAGCTCTTCCGGGCGTCGACCGGGAACGCGCTGACGTCGTTGAAGGAGAGCGGGATATCCCTCTCGGCGCTCGCCTTCAGCCCTGACGGCGCGACGCTGGCGTTCGCTGCGCTCGACCACACCGTCCGGCTCTGGCGGTTCGAGGCGGACCACGCGATGCGCGTGCTGAAGGGGCACTCCCATCATATCACCGATGTCGCCATCAGCCCTGATGGGGGAAAGGTCGCGTCTGGCTCCTTCGACAGGACGGTGCGGCTCTGGCGCACCGGGACGGCGGAGCTGCTTCGCGTGCTGGAAGGTCATGAGGACGACGTGAGGAGCGTGGCCTTCAGCCCCGACGGCGCGACGCTCGCCTCCGGGTCGGTCGATCGAACCGTTCGGCTCTGGAAGGTGGCGGGCGAAGGGCCGGCTCGCGTGCTGGCGCGTCACGAGGATGTCGTCCGGAGCGTGGCCTTCAGCCCCGACGGCGCGACGCTCGCCTCCGGGTCCTACGACAGGACCGTGCGGCTCTGGCCGCTCGTCGGTGACGCAGCGCCATGCACGCTGCGCGGCCACGCCGGCCAGGTGACGAGCGTGACGTTCAGCCCCGACGGGACATGGCTCGCGTCGGGCTCCGCCGACGGCGACGTTCGCCTCTGGCGCGCATCGACAGGCGATCTTGCGCGCGTCCTCGAGGGGCACACGGCCAGGGTCGAGCGCGTGGCCTTCATGCCGGATGGCGGTACGATGCTCTCGAGCTCACTCGACAGCACCGTTCGTTTCTGGGACGTGCGCACCGGCGCGTGCCTCGCCGTGCTGCTCGTGTTTCCCGAGGGCTGGATCGCCTTCCGCCCCGACGGCCGGTACAAGCTCGGCGGCAACGTCGCCGGGGGCTTCTGGCACGCCGCGAACCTCTGCCGCTTCGATCTCGGCGAGCTCGACGAGATCGTCCCCGGCCTGCGCATCCCGGACGACGAGCCGCTGATCCCCGCGGCGCCGGACCGCACCGCCCCGACCCCTGCGGAGAGAGGCGTCCAGCGGACCCGGCCCATCCGCCTCTTCTTCAGCTACGCCCACCAGGACGAGGCGCTCCGCGACGAGCTGGAGACGCACCTCGCCCTGCTCCGGCGCGAGGGCCTCCTCGAGGGCTGGCACGACCGCCGCATCGCCGCCGGCGACGCGTGGGCGGGGCAGATCGACAGGCACCTCGCGGAGGCCGACGTGATCCTGCTCCTCGTGAGCGCCGACTTCCTCGCCTCGGACTACTGCTTCGACCGGGAGATGAAGCGGGCCCTGGAGCGCCACGACGCCGGCAAGGCCCAGGTCATCCCGGTCCTGCTCCGCCAGGCCGACTGGCGCAGCGCGCCGTTCGCCCGGCTCAAGGCGCTCCCGGAGGACGAGCGGCCGGTCACCCTCTGGCAGGACCGCGACGCCGCGTGGACCGACGTGGCCATGGGCATCCGGCGCGCGGTCGAGGCGCTCCGCGGGCAATCCGCGTAGCTTGCCCGCACGCCGCCGGCGCGCGCGGCGCGTCCGCCCTCCGGCCGGGGCGGCGCCCTGGGACGCCGTGTCCCCGGCGCGCACGGCGCGTCCACCCTCCGGCCGGGGCAGCGCCCGCGGGGAGGGTCCGCTGTCCGCGTGCGCGTGCGCGTGATCCGCGTGCGCGTGCGCGTGAAAGGAGCGGCGACGGAGCCTCGAGACCAGCATCGCCGCCGACCTCCACGGCCCCTTTCAGAAGCGGCGCAACGGCCCAGGGGGGTGGTGGATCCTCGTCGAGCCGGGCATCGAGCTGCCTCGCGCCCCCGAGGTCTCGCCGGACATCGCGGGGTGGCGGCGCGAGCGGCTGCCTCGCCTGCCGGTGACGGAGCCGATCCGCGTCGTGCCCGACTGGGTCTGCGAGATCCTGTCCCTCCGGACGCGCGCCTACGATCTCATCGTCAAGCGGCGCTTCTACGCCGAGATCGGGGTGGGCCACCTCTGGTACGTGGACGCCGAGGCGAGATCGCTCGCGGTCAGCCGCCTCGTCGACGGCAGGTGGCTCGAGCTCGGCGTCCACGGCCCGACGGATCGGGTGCGCGCCGAGCCGTTCGAGGACGTGGAGATCGAGCTCTCCGTCTGGTGGGAGGA
Source organism: Sorangium sp. So ce1036 (assembly GCF_051369805.1). Lineage (NCBI taxonomy): Bacteria > Pseudomonadati > Myxococcota > Polyangiales > Polyangiaceae > Sorangium > Sorangium sp. So ce1036. Next base: position 5,356,338 of record NZ_JBBMOX010000001.1, on the reverse strand, counting down.
CCTCGACATCGAGAGCGGCTGAACGCCGACGCGATGTCGCGACATGCCCACCTGCCTCGCCGGCCAGGCCCCGGCCATGTTGCGACATGCCCACCTGCCTCGCCGGCCAGGCCCCGGCCATGTCGCGACATGCCCGCCTGCCTCGCCGGCCAGCCCCCGGCCATGTCGCGACATGCCCGCCTGCCTCGCCGGCCAGCCCTGGGCCATGTCGCGACATGCCCGCCTGTCTCGCCAACCAGCCCCCGGCCATGTCGCGACATGCCCGCCTGCCTCGCCGGCCAGCCCTGGGCCATGTCGCGACATGCCCGCCTGTCTCGCCAACCAGCCCCCGGCCATGTCGCGACATGCCCGCCTGCCTCGCCGGCCAGCCCTGGGCCATGTCGCGACACGCCGGCCTGCCCCGCCCCGTTCGCCCTCACCGGCAGGGCCCTCCCCACCGCTCCCCGCGCATCTCTCCCGCGCCTCCAGCGGCGACGTTCGCGCGGCTCGCCCTGACCGCGGCGAGCTCGGGTGATCCAGGAAGACCTCGATTCCGATCCTGAGAGCCGCGGCCCACCCGCGATCCCCCAGCGATGGGCGGGCTCTCCAGGCCGCGCCGGATCGCCGCAACGCCTGGCGTTGGCGCGCATTTCCGGATATTCGCGATTCGAGGAGCCCGCTGACCGCCGCATCAGCGTCGATGACGACTCCCGCCGGAGCCATGCTCGCAGCGCTCGCCTCGATCCCCATCCTCACCGCCCTCGTGCTCCTCGCCGGCCTGCGGTGGCAGGCGTCGCGCGCCATGTCGGTGTGCGCGCTCGCGGCCGGCGCGATCGCCCTCTTCGCCTGGCGGGTCCCGCCGATCCGGGCGCTCGCGGCGGTCGTCGAGGGGGGGTTCATCACGATCAGCATCCTGCTCATCGTCTTCGGCGCCCTCTTCCTGCTCGCCGTGATGAACGCGTCCGGCGCGATGGGCGCCCTCCAGACCGCCCTCGCCGCGGTGAGCCGCGATCGCCGGGTGCAGGCCGTGCTCATCGCCTGGCATTTCGGCTCGTTCATCGAGGGGGCCGCGGGCTTCGGCACGCCGGCGGCCATCACCGCGCCGCTGCTCGTCGGGCTCGGCTTTCCGCCGCTGGCCGCGGTGGTCGTCGCGCTCGTCGGCGACAGCACGGCCGTGTCGTTCGGCGCCGTGGGCACGCCCATGATCGTCGGCATGGGGCAAGGCCTCGTCGGGCTCGCGGAGCGCGCCGGCGCGGGGGCGCTCGCTCCGGACGCCGCCGCCATCGGGCAACGGATCGCGCTCCACGACCTCGCGCTCGGGACGTGCATGCCCGTGGTGATGGTGCTGTCGCTCACCGTCGGCTTCGGCGGCCGGAGCGGCCTGCGCGACGGCCTCCGCGCCGCGCCGTTCGCGCTGGCGACGGGGCTCAGCCAGGCCGCCGCCGCGGCGGCGGTCGCCTGGGCCCTCGGCCCCGAGTTCCCGAGCCTCGTGGGCGCCACCGCGGGGCTCCTGGTCGCGCTGCTCCTGGCCTCGCGCGGGCTGCTCGTGCCCGGGCAGACCTGGGACTTCCCGCCCGCTGCGGCGGAGGCCGCGGCGCTCCCCGCTCCGGCCGACGCCACAGCGCCCCCCGGGGCGCCTCCGCCCTCACGCGAGGCGCCGGCGCGGCCCGGTCCGAGCGTGGGCCGCGCGCTCGTGCCTTACGTCGTCCTGGCGGCGCTGCTCTCCCTCACGCGCGTGCGGGCGCTGCCGTTCGGCGCGGCGCTCGAGCGCGTCGCCGTCGGGCCGGGAGAGCTCTTCGGCACCGGCATCTCGGCCGCGCTCCAGCCGCTGCACTCGCCCGGCGCGGTCTTCGTGGTCACGACGCTCGTGGCCGCGCTGCTGCTCGGCCTCTCCCGCCGCGCGCTCGGGCAGGCCGTCGTCGAGGCGGGCGGCGTCGCGGCCCGGACCGCGGTGCCGCTCGTGGCCGCGGTGGTCACGGTGCGCCTGTTCATCCACTCGGGCGTCAACGCGGAGGACCTCCCGGCGATGCCGCTCGCGCTCGCGGACGTCGCCGCGCGCAGCCTCGGCGGCGTGTGGCCGATCGTGGCGCCATGGGTCGGCGCGCTGGGCTCCTTCATCGCGGGCAGCGCCACGTTCAGCAACATGCTGTTCGCCCTGTTCCAGCACGGCGTGGCGGTCGACGCCGGCCAGGATCCGGTCGCGATCCTGGCGCTCCAGGGCATGGGCGCCGCCGCGGGCAACATGGTCTGTGTCCACAACGTGGTCGCGGCGTGCGCCGTCGCGCGCATCCTCGGCCAGGAGGGCCAGGTGATCCGGCGGACCGCGGCGCCCATGGTCGCCTACATCGTGCTGGCCGGGCTGCTGGGCTGGGCGCTCCAGGCGAGCTGACCCGGCGCCCTGCCTCGACCTACCCCCTGCCCCGCCGGCGGGCCTCGGACGTCGCCGCGACCTACCCCCCTGCCCCGCCGGCGGGCCTCGGCCAGCAAGCAGAGCTGCCGGTCGATCCTGTGCGCCCAGCGATTGGGGGCGGGACACGCCGAGACGAGGTAGTCCGCATCGGTCGTGGCGACGCTGCGGCGGAACCTCGGCGAGGGGTGGAGCTATACTTCACCGGGGGCACAAGGAGACCTCCGCGATGGAGCTGCGACGCACGAAGGCCGTGAGCCACCAGGGCAGCCTGATCGATGCGCTCGCATCGGTCAGCGAGGCGGAGCTGCGCGACGCGGTCGTCGCGCTCGCGAGGCCGCGGCACATGCTCCGCCAGCGCGCCGAGAACCGCCGGGCGGCGCGCTACGTCGCAGGCGCGCTGGAGGAGCGGGGCTACGCCGTCGAGATCGAGGGCGAGCTCGGCAACGTGGTCGCGCCCCCGCGGGGCCCGAGCGATCGCCCGATGATCCTCGTCGGGGCGCACTACGACAGCGTGCCCGACACGCCGGGCGCCGACGACAACGCGAGCGGGATCGCCGCGATGCTCGCCTGCGCGAGGGCGCTCGCGCGCCTCGATCCGGCCCTCCCCGTGGGCTTCGTGGCCTGGAACGGCGAGGAGGACGGGCTGCTCGGCAGCGTCGAGTTCGTGGCGCGCCGCCGATCGCAAGGGGAGGCGCCGATCGCCGCCGTGCACGTGCTCGAGATGGTCGGCTACGCGAGCCGCGAGCCGGGCTCCCAGCGGATGCCGGTCCCGGTCCCCGGCGCGCCGGAGGTCGGCGACTTCATCGGGCTGCTCACGAACCAGCGCTCGAACCACCTCGTGGAGCTCGCCGCGAAGCAGGCGGAGGCGATGGTGCCCGAGCTGCCGGTCGTGGGTCTCAAGGTCTACCTCGGCCTCGAGGGCTGGCTCCCCGTGCTGCACCGGAGCGATCACTCGCCGTTCTGGAGGGCGAAGATCCCCGCCATGCTCTGGACCGACACCGCGGAGTTCCGCAACCCGAACTACCACCGCCCGACGGACACCCCCGAGACGCTCGACTACGGCTTCATGCGGCGCGTGACGCAGCTCGCCATCGCGACGGTGGCGCGGCAGGTGCTTGCTTTCTACTAGCGCTCCTGCGGGAAGTCGGGCCGAGAGGCGAACCGCCATGGCGCCAAGGGCGCCAAGCAACCAGGGAAGTAGAAGGGGAAAATGGGGGGACAACCCTTCCCCTCTCTTCTTGGCGTCGTTGGCGCCATGGCGGTTCTTCTGCTGATCCGGGGCAACTTCCCGCAGTAGCGGTGCTTCGAGCGAGCTCGACCGACGGATCCGGCCGCGCAGCACCTGGTCAGGCAGAACCGCGAGTCCAGGAACCTGCGTATTCCGACCTGGCGGTCGCGGCGGCGCCGGTTGGTCCAGGTGCTCCTGGCCCAGGGCGACGCGGGCATGGGCGCTGGGCGGAGGGGCTCCGCCCGTCCCGCATCGTCCCCCGACCGCACACGACGTTCATGGAAAGCCCGCCAATCGCACGTTGCGCGAACACCCATGTCTAGGCCAAGCTTCGACGACGGCCGGCGCGCGCCTCGGCGACGCGGCGTTACATTCCATTCTTTGAACGATGTGGAGCCTCGAGCCGTGAATCCTCGACGGCAGGCGGCCATCGTTCGATGAGCCGCACGGCGTCGGCCAACTTCCATGCCAAGGGGGGGATCCATGCAGAACAGAGCACGACTCGTTTCTGGTGTGGCGGCGCTGCTGGCGATGACGGCCGTCCCGGCGATGGCCATCACCGATGGGGAAGAGGACGGCGACGGTCATCCGCACGTAGGATTGATGGTCGCCCAGGACGCCGATGGAACGCCGCTGTGGCGCTGCAGTGGCACCCTCCTGTCCCCCACCGTCTTCCTGACTGCGGGACATTGCACGGCGCCGCCCGCGGCGCACGTGGAGATCTGGTTCGACGCCGACGTCCAGTCCGGCATCCCAGGCAACGGCTATCCACTGAGCGGAGATGCGAGCGGCACACCGCACACCCACCCGAGCTACGACCCAGCCGCATTCTATCTCTACGATCTGGGCGTCGTGGTGCTGACTGAACCGATGGTCATGGAAGAATATGGCATGCTACCGACGCTCGACCAGCTGGACAGCCTGAAGACGCGTCGAGGCCACCAGGATGTCACGTTCACTGCGGTCGGCTACGGGCTGCAGAAGAGCTTCCCCGACGCGGCGTCCTGGAAGAACGAGGCGGATCTGGTGCGCTACGAGTCCGAGCCCCGCCTGATCCAGATCAACGGCGGGCTGGTGGGAGACTTCTCGCTCTTGCTCTCGAACAACGCCCACACGGGGGGCACCTGCTTCGGCGACTCTGGCGGTCCCAACTTCCTCGGCTCGGGCCCCGATGAAACGAATGTGATCGCCGGCGTGACATCGTTCGCCCTCAACGGCAACTGCAGTGGAACGGGCGGCGTCTACCGGATCGATCGGGAGGACGATTTGAGGTGGCTTGCGGGATTCCTGGACCGGTAACCGCATCTCCGCGAGGATCGGACTGCCCGCTCCGCCCGGCTGCGACGAGCCGACCATCGACCCAGGCTCGCCTCCCGCGTCCTCGGCCGCGGGGGCCGAGGTCCCCCGCGGCAGCCCTGGACCTCCCGGGCCATCGGGCCGAACATCCGCGCGGTGGAATGGCCGATTCTTTGTGGCTCGGCGCCGGAGCTGGCACCATCGCGCGACGTGATCGCCATCCCCAAGACCCTCGAGAACGCGCTGCGGGATCGCTACGTCGTGCCGTTCGTCGGCGCCGGCGTGTCCATGGCCGCGCAGGACCGGAACGGGGAGCGGGTGTTCCCGAGCTGGGCAGAGCTGCTCTCCGGGGCAGCGACGCGCCTCCGCGAGGACGGCAAGCGGCCCGAGGCCAACGTGGTGGAGGGGCTGCTCGAGAAGCGGACGCCCGACTACTTCGAGGCCGCCCGCTACGCGCGCGAGGGCATGGGGCCGGGCTGGTACCGCTACCTCCGCGAGGCGCTGGATCCGCCGAGCCATCGCATCGATCCCCGCTCGCTGTCGCTCGCGCGCGCGGTCTGGCAGCTCCCGAGCAAGCTGGTGATCACGACCAACTACGATCAGATCCTCCGCCACGCGCTCGACGACCCGAACGATCTGGTGCAGCTCAGCGTGGACGCGACGGCGGAGCTGTCGGCCATGCTGCGCGACGAGATCGATCGGCCGACCGTCTGGCACCTGCACGGCTTCATCCAGCAGCCGCAGCGGCTGATCCTGACGCCGGACGGCTACCGCGAGCTGTACCCGAGCCAGGAGGACGAGGTGCGGTACCGCGCCGCGCTCCAGGCGTTGCGCCACCTGCTCGCGGCGCGCACCTTCCTGTTCATCGGCTTCAGCCTGGACGACGCGGTGTTCGGCAACCAGATCGCCTGGGTCCAGGAGGCGTTCGGCGGCGCCGTGGGGCCGCATTACATGCTCGTCCGGGCGCACGAGCTGCGCGATTCGCAGCGGCGGCTCAAGGACCTGAGCTGCATCGAGTTCTTGCCGTTCGAGGGCTTCGGCGCCCCTCTCGTCGCGCTGGTGCAAGCCCTCGGGGCCGCCGGGCACGAGCGCTACGCGGCGGCGCCGCCGGCCGCGGACGTTCCTCGGGCCCCCGTTCCTCGGGCCCCCTCGGCCCGAGCGTCCGCTCCGGCCGAGCCCACCTCGCCGGTGAACGAGGCCGCGCCCGCTCAGCCCGTCGCGGCGCGCGCTCATCCCGCTCCCGCGCCCGCCCCGCCCGCGGCCGCTCCCCCGCCCGCCCCGCCCGCGGCCGCGATCGCGCCCGTCGCCGCCGATCCACCGGCGAGCGACGGCGCCATGGATGTGGCCCTCGTCAGGCAGAGCTACCGGCTCGTCTACCAGTACCAGCGTCGCGTCTTCGATCGCCTGGCAGAGCTGTCCGATGGGCTCGCCGCCGTCGGGCTCACCTTCCAGCGCTGGGATCCGACCCTGTTCTCACGTCACGCCAAGTCGAGCTCGGAGTTCTTTCGGCGCAAGTACTGGGCCTGGGATTTCCTGCCCGCGTATCGCCTCCAGCTCGTCTGGCAGTCCTCGGCCAAGATCTCGCGGAGCCTGGTGCTCGAGGTGGTGTCGGACTCGGGGTTCACGCACATTCGAGGCGAGGAGCCGGATCCGACCAGGTTCGGCGACGTGCGCGCGGCGCGCTCGGAGCTGCAGATCAGCCTGCTGCGGTCCCCCGTCCCGAACCTGTCGTGGACCCAGCTCTGGTCGTCCTTGAGCGTCGAGGACGACACGATTTACGACGGAGGAGATCACGAGCTCGACGCCGGCGGGAAGCCGTGTACCTACCGGTACCTCAACGTCGCGCTCGAGGATGCGCTGGACCGAGATGCCTTCAGGGAGCGCGTCATCGCGCCTGTCCGCGCCTGGCTCGATCGCTGACGGGGCCGGCGACGAGGTGTCCTGGACCGGCGCGCCCGCGCGGGGGTGAAATTTCCCACGAATCAGCCAGCTCACCCCGCCCGCAGGAGAGCGAGCTGCCAGCGGACCGCAGATAGCGAGGAATGAGGCAGAACGTTCACGTCCACGATTGTGTCGTCGACGACCACGGCCACGGCCACGTCCACGACCACGGCCACGGCGATGGTCACGTTCGCGTGCCGCGACGGAGCCGCAGGGGGGCCACAACATTTGGAATTTGTACGAGTTTTAACCCGTTCGGTGATCTAGGATGGACAGGGTGGTGCCCGTGACGCCCCCAGGACTCGAGTGGTCGACCCCCGAGCCGGTGCCCGACGGGACGTGGCACCGCCGTGCGACCGTGCCGTGCGACCACCCGGAGTGCCCCGAGGGCGTCCTCGAGGTGCGCGTGATCAGCACAGACAACGGCCCCCTCGCGCCGGACGTCGAGGCCCTCGTCGCGCGCGTCGTCCCCGAGCGCGCGCGCATCGTCGCGGCCGCCCTCGCCCACCTCGGTGAGGCGGTGAGGGCCGACCCCGAGGCCTTCGGAACGGGCGCGGAGGGTCGTCCGGATGGCGACGTCGTCAGCGAGCCCGCCTTCGTCGTCGACGGGACCGAGGAGTGGCTGGTGCACTTCGCCGAGTGCTCGCTCCCCGTGGGCGAGCCGTACGGGATCGCCGTCCGCATGCGCGAGGACGAGCCGGTCGCGGTCGAGGTGCTCGCCGACGCGGCCGAGCTCTGAGCGAGCGGCGCTGTCGTCGCGCCTCGCGCGCACCCTCGAGGCCTCCGCGCTCCGGGGGGCGTCCGGGGTCAACTGGCCCGCGTTCGTCGACCAGCCCCCGGACAGGCCGCTGCTCGTGCAGCACTGTCACGGGGCGCCGGGCATGGTGACCGCCCTGGCCGCCCTCGATCTGCCCATCGACGAGCTCCTGAACGGCGGCGGCGAGCTGACCTGGGCCGCCGGCCCGCTGGTCAAGGGCGCCAACCTCTGCCACGGCACGGCCGGCAACGGCTTCGCCTTCCTCAAGCTGTTCGAGCGCACCGGCGACGACCGATGGCTCGCCCGCGCCCGCGCCTTCGCCATGCACGCCGTTCGCCAGAGCGAGGCACAGGCGGAAGAGCTCGGACGCCGGCGTTACTCCCTGTGGACCGGAGACCTCGGCCTCGCCTGCTTCCTGTGGGAGTGCGTCCGGGCGAGCGCCAGGTTCCCGACCGTGGACGTGCTCTGAACGCCTCCGGATCACGCCGGGATGATCCTCATCCGCGGCGCGCCCCTCGCGCTCGGCCTGCGCAGGACGCGCCCGCGAAGACCGACCTGGCCCCCGGCGGGAGCGCGATGGCAGGACACGGGCATGGATCCCGGAATGACGCCGCCTCGGGCCGGAGACGGCAGGATCTTGCGATCCGCGCCCGGGGGTTCCAGCTCGCCTGCGCGAGGGCCGAGATTATAGTGCGCCCCCGCAGCGCAATCGGACCGCCCCCTCGAAGGTGAAGAGGTGAAGAGATGAAGAGGAGCCTGGGAGTGCGACAGGGCGCAGCCACCCATCGCGTCGTCGTGGATCACGGGGAACAGTACGCCGTCTGTCCGGTCGAGCGCGCGATCCCACGCGGGTGGCGGGAAGCCGGCAAGCAGGGATCCATCATGGAGTGCCTCGCCTATATCGACCAGGCATGGTCGCGCCTGCGCGCCCCGGTGGACCCAGGCGCCCCGGCGCAGATCGCCTGATCCGGAGGAACGCGCGAATCGGGGGAACCAGAGCCAGGCGGCGGCGCGGCTCGGGCCGTCGCGCCAGGGGCTGCTCGACGAGATGGATCGGGACGGGCGGAAGTGAGCCCGGCCGCGCGCGGCGGCGAGCCGGTCATTCGGCGGGAGCCAGCGCGACGGGCGGCTGGCGTCTCCATGACACGCGGCGGTGACAGTGTCAGGGGAGCGTGTCAGCGAGGATGTCACGCGCGCGCGACAGCGACGCGCCCGGCGCGTCGACCGCTCGACGCCGCGGACACGCGCGCTCCTCGCCTGATCGCGCGCGATCAGGTCTCCCGCCCCCCTGACACGGGGCAGCGCGAGCGCTGATCTCGCCGGGGCGCGTATGGCATGTGCGTTGCAGTCGCCTTCAGTCCGAACAGGGAATCCACCTGCAGAGGCCCCGGGCGGCTCGCGCAGCGAGGGCTTCATGTCCCCGAGGCCTCCGGATCTCTTCACGAACCCATTCACACAGGGAGAGAACATGTCCGCACGAAACAGCATCATTCTGAAGTCCGGGTTGGTCTGGCTCACGCTCGCGCTCGCCGCGTGCGTCGCTCACGACGACGGCGGAGGTTCGGACGACACCAGCGGTCCGGAGGCGGAGGCGGTCGGCATCTCCGACGAGCCCTCCCCCGCGGACAGCCTGCCAGAGGCTCAGGAAGAGGCACAGCGCACGGAGCTGGCGACGCTGGAGTTCCCCGATCGACGCAGCATCCGGTTCTCGGTCGACGAGGACGCCCACGCCATCGTCGTGGAAGAGCACGGGCCGGTCGCGGAGGGGGTGGGCATGCCCCTCCTGATGCGCGCGCCCATGAGAGACCTGGACGCCCTGCAGGTCTACATGGCGCTGACCCCCGCGGACCGGGAGGTGCCGCGCGCGCTGTACGAGCTCGGCGTCCCCGAGGGCGCTCGACCGGCCCTCGCGCAGCGCGCGCTCGTCGACGCGCTGGCGCCGATGCCGGCGCACGTGGTCAGCTACCGCCTGGTCGACACGGACCAGGACGCGGAGTACATGCCCTCGCTCTGCGGCGCCAACGGCAGTACCGCCTTCCAGGCGCTCTGCAGCACGTCGAACGCGCCCGAGCAATGGTGCGCGTCCGGCAAGCACACCTGGCATGGACGCGAGAGCAGCGGTAATTACAACAAGAGCGAGGGGCTCACCGTCTCGTGTCAGGCGAGCGTGCAGACGACCCATCGGCGGAAGGTCGCCCTCACCTGGTGGGAGAACACCTTCAACATGGACACCGACCAGTACTGGCACTTCACGCGCGTGGAGAACTACGCTCCGGCGTCGAAGTACAAGCGGTACGTTCGCATGGATCGCTACAACCCCACGAGCGTCGACACCTCGGTCTCGTACATTCGCTCCTGGATCGGCTTCCGCAACTGACGCTCGATGAGGCGAGGCCGCGCGCTCCTCGGCCCTGAAGGAGCGCGCGGCGCCCGCCGTGGGGGTCTCGATGAAGGCTGGACGTGCCGCCGGAGCGCTCGCCGCCCTCGCGCTCGTCGGCTGCTCGGGCGACCTCGACCTGGCGCCTCCGCTGCCAGGCGTCGCGCTCGAGGCGGCGGACATGGACGGTGAGCCGGATCGAGCGCACGGGGCGGTGTTCGCCCTTCGACGCAGCGACCCCTCCGGGCCGGCCACGGGCCCGGCGGGTCCCCGGGTGATCTGCTCGGCCGTCTTGCTGTCTCCGGATGTGCTCATGACGGCCCGGCACTGCGTGGCGCGCGTGGAGTCGACCGTCGTGGCGTGCGGTCATTCGCCCTTCGGCGCGCTCCTGCCCGCGGAGGGCCTCGCCGCCTCGAACGAGCCTGTGCCGCGCGAGGGCGCGGCCTGGTTCCCCGCGTCGGAGATCGTCGTGCCGGAGGACGGCGACGACGCGTGCGGCTTCGACGTCGCGCTGATCGTGCTCGAGCGACCGGTGCCCGCCGCCGTCGCAACGCCGGCGAGCCCCAATTTCGAGGCGCCGGTGAGCGCCGGCGATGCCGTCACGGTCGTGGGTTACGGGCGATCGGCGGGAGCCGACGCGCCGGCCGTTCGAACGGCGCGCCCGGACCTCGAGGTCGTCTGCGTCGGCGCAGAATGCGGCGATGGCGTCGCCGGCTCGGAGTTCATGACCAGCGGGGGGCCGTGCGAAGGCGACTCCGGGGGCCCCGCGCTGGACGCCTCCGGCCGGGTCGCCGGGATCCTCGCGCGCGGGAGCGACCCGTGCGCCACCCCCATCTTCGCCTCCGTGCCGGCCTGGCAGGAGCTCCTCCTCGATGTCGTCGACCGCGCCGCCGAGTACCGCCGCGACCCCGCGCCCCACGGCGGCGCGGGCAGCAGCGCCGGAGCGGACGTGAGCAGCGCGGGCGCGGGAGGCTCCGACGATGGGTCGTCGGTCGGGTGCAGCCTCGGCGAGCCTGCGCCGCGGCAAGGTCGCGGCGCCGCGGGGTGGAGGCTCGCGTTCTTCGCCGCCGCGGTGGCCGCCCGTGCGCGGCGCCGCGCCGCGCGCGCGCCGCGCGCTCGCTGACCCGGGGGCGCGCGCCGTGGCGCATCGGGGCGTGCTACGTGTCCGGGAATTCGCTCTTTTCGAGCTCGAGGAGCCGCGCGAGGTTCGCGGGATCGGTGCGCGACGGCGCGAAGCCGATCCACCGGAGACCGCTGGCCCTCGCCTTTTCCCAGGTCGCGCGGCATGCCGCGAACCAGTCACGAACGAGCTCGTCCCGGCTCTCCCGGTACTCTTCCGGCCGGTACATCATGGATCGATAGGACTGGAGCATGACGAGCGTCTTGATCGTCGACAAATCGACGTCGCGCGGCCTCTCGTCCGACCAGACCAGCATTCCCTTGGTCAGCTCGTAGCTCACCTGCGCGTTCGGATCCTCCGTGAGCGCCTCGATCTTCGCCCGGTCGGCGGGCGGGAACAGATCGTTCGAGTCCCTGTCTTGCGGCGGCGGCGGGGCATACGACCCCTGCGGCGGCGGAGCGTACGGCCCATGGGCCGGCGGCGCGCCGTGCGCCGGCGGCTGGGCGCCCGGGTGAGGCTGCGCGGCGCCCGCCCGGAGCGGCCGGCCGGGGCTCGCCGCGGCGCGCCGCCGGACGACGCCGCGGAGCGCGTAGTACAGCGCCGCGCCGAGCGCCGCGAGCAGCAGCAGCGTGGGGCCCGCGGTCGCGAGGAGGACCGCGCTGCCCACCGCGAAGGCCCCCGCGTTCTCGATCCCCTCCCTGGCCGCGCGGGCGATCTTGCCGCCGGCGCCCGCGGCCTCCTCGCCGTGGCGCGCGCTGACCGAGATCTTGACCGTCGCATACGCGATCTGGCCCTCGAGCAGCCGCTCCTGCGCCTCGATCTGCTCGATCGTCTCGCGCACGCCGCCGAGCTGCTTCTCGACGGCGACCACGTCCGCGAGGCTGCCGGTCCTGTCCGACAGGAGGTCGAGCAGCCGCTTCTCCTGGGCGCGGGCGTTGCGGAGCCGCGCGCCGATGTCCGCGCGCTGCTCGGTCACGTCCTCCGCCTTCTCCGCGTCAGCGACCACCTCGCCGATCGCGGCCACCGCGGCGCGGAACGCGCCGACCCTCGCCGAGGGGACCCGCGCCTCGAGCGCCGCGCTGCGGTGCGCTCCGAAGTACACCCGGGCGTCGCTCACGTAGCCGCCGTGCTCCTCGACCGCGGTCCGGAGCCGCTGCATGGCCGGCTCGAACGCGTCGACCTGGATCGTCGTCTCGACGGTGATCCGCATCGCCCGCTGGGCGAGGGGCGGCACCCCGGGCGGCGACGCCTGCGCCTTCAGGTCGAGCGCGGCCGCCTGCACCGCCGCGGGCGCGGCGGCGGAATCGCCCCGCGCCGCGCCGGGGCTCTCGGACCTGGCGCATGCGGCGGCCAGGGGCATCGCGGTGAGACAGGCGACGGACAGCATCGCGCGCAGGCGCGCGCTGCGAGGCGGGGCGCTCCAGGGCATACCCGTCCTACGGCGCAAGGCCGGCGATCTTACACCCGCGCTCGCCCGGTCCGCCCGCGCCCGATCCCCCTTCGGGCGCGCGTCGCGCGCGGGCGGCGTGGTCGCGGCGGCGGAGGAGCTCGAAGGGGGCGGCGAACCGGGTCGCGTCGAACAGCGCGATCTGCGGATCGGCGCTCAGCTCCGCCGCCGTTCGTCGAGCGTGGCGCGGAGCACCTGGAGCATGATCCGATCCTTGGGTCGGGTAAGCTTCTCCTTGACCGCGATGAGCCGTTCGAGCGTGATCGAGCGTGATGACGCGTATCGGAATTCCACCGAGATCCAGCTCTTCGCTATCGGCCAAGAGCTCCTCGTACGACGTCCCTTCGTCGATTGTGCCCAGAAGATCGAGCGTTCCCCTGTTGGTCGCCAGCAGCTGGTGCCCAGTGGAGGCCAGATGAGAGGCGCCTGGCGAAAGCCTCCTCTGGAGATCTACCCGGTAGACGGCATCGAGCTCACGCAGCGCGCCGAGCAGCCGTTCGATATTGTCCGGCGTGCGAGCGTGTACGACGTCGAGATCGAACGTGTTGACGGGGGCTCCCTGGATCACGGCGGCAACGCCACCGACGACGATGAAGTCGACCCGGTAGCGGGCGAGCACGCCGAGGAGCTCAGCGATCTTCGTCGGTGCGGGCATGCGGTTCTCGCGCGCGCCTGCTCTCGCGGGCGAGCGTGACGAAGTCGATGTGGGCCTGGAGGGTGGCGACCCGATCTGCTGGCGTGAGGCTCAGCATCCAGCGGATGAGCGTGAGGTCGACGCCGTCCTCATTGTAGACCGGAGGTGTCGCTTCAGGTTCGGCCATCGTGGGTGGAGCGTATCACGCACTGCTGCGATGGACGAGCCACGCGCCTCGCGACGGACCGCGGCGCGCTCCAAGCAGGCATGCGACGCCAGGCGTCGCGCCGGCCGTCATCGCGCGAACCCGTGCTGGAGGTTGGCCGGGCCATGCTCCGGGGTTGACCGCGCAGGCTTCGACGATGGCTGTTCCCGCATGGAATGATGGCCGACCCATCATTCCATGCAGCGGGAGGTCCGTGCCGGCGACGGCCTGGCAGGCGGCCTCGAGGCGCATGGCCGCGACCACCTTCGCCGGCGTCTGCCCGAGCGCGGCCGTGTACGCGCGCGCGAAGGTGCGCGGGCTCATCCCCGCCTGCGCGGCCAGGCGCTCGACGCGGAGATCGCCGGCGAGGTGGTCCGCCATCCAGGCATGCAGGTCGGCGAAGGTGCCGCCCTCGGCGGCCTGCGCCGCGAGCGGCGCGCTGAACTGCGACTGCCCGCCAGGCCGCTTGAGGAACACGACGAGCTGCCGGGCGACCGCCATCGCCGCGCGGTGCCCGAGGTCCTCCTCGACGAGCGCGAGGGCGAGGGCGAGGTCGATGCCGGCGGAGATGCCGGCCGAGGTCCAGATCGAGCCGTCGCGCAGGTAGACGGAGTCCGCGTCGACGCGGACGCGCGGGTGGCGCTCCGCGAGGAGCGGCGCGGAGCGCCAGTGGGTCGCCGCGCGGCGACCGTCGAGCAGGCCCGCGGCGGGCCAGGCGGGGGCGGCGACCATCTGGCGCCGCGCCCAGCGGGGCCGGCCTGTGGTAGCCTCCGCCGCGCCGCCAACCGACCGGCTGAAACGAACGGAGAAAGAGACACCACCATGGCCATCGTTCTTTACCACCACCCGTTTTCGCGCGCCGCCAACACGGTGTGGATGCTCGAGGAAGTCGGCGTCGAGTACGAGCTCAAGTTCGTCGACATCATGGCCGGCGACCAGAAGAAGGAGGACGTCACGAAGCTCAATCCGATGGGCAAGCTGCCCTTGCTCGTCGACGGCGACACCGTCGTCACCGAGTCCGCGGCGATCGGCCTCTATCTCGCGGATCGTTATGCCCCGGGCCGCCTCGCGCCGAAGCTCGACGACGCGGCGCGCGGCACGTATTTTCGCTGGTCGCTCTTCGCCCCCTCGGTCATCGAGCCCGGCTCGATGGCCAGGGCCGGCAACTGGGAGTTCCGCGCCGGCTCCGCCGGCTGGGGCAACTACGACGACATGATCGCGACGATGGAATCGGCCATCGCTGGCCGTGATTTCGTCCTCGGCAAGGAGTTCTCGATGGCCGACGTCATCTTCGGCGGCACCATCGCGTACATGCTCGACTTCAAGATGCTCGAGCCGCGCCCGAGCTTCACCGGATATGCCGAGCGGGTCAAAGCCCGCCCGGCGTACGCGAAGAGCGAGGCGCGCAACAAAGCCGTGATGGACGAGCGCGGCCTCAAGATGCCTGGGGCTTAGAGCGCCCTGAAGGATTGAAGCGGAGCGCCTCGGCGAGCGCGCGGCTCGCGACCGCGCGCGCTCGCAACTTGCCACGCCGCCCCCTGGCTGATAGCTCACTGAGCGCGAGCAGGAAGAGAGGCGACGGATGAGCGAATACCGGACAACCGCGGCGGCGCCGGTGCTGGTGGCGGCGTTCCTGGGTCAGATCTTCGGGGTGGATCCCGTCACCGGGCGCGTGCTCTGGGAGCACAAGCAGGACGGGGCCGGGTTCTCGTCCACGGCGCTCCTGATCACGCCCGCGGCGATCTACGCCGCGACGATCAGCAGCGTCGTCTGTCTGCAGTACCCGACGGGCGAGCTGCTCTGGCAGGCGCAGACCGCCACGCAAGGCCGCGCCACGCTGCTCCTGGAGGGAGACCGGCTCTTCGTCGCCAAGCAGGGCGAGATCGAGTGTTTCTCGCTCACCGGCCAGAGCCTCTGGCACAACCGCTTCAAGGGCAAGGGGATCGGCCCGGTCGCCCTGGGCGTGCTGGGCAGCGTCGCCCAGTCCGACGACAAGGACTGACGCGCGCCGCGGCGCCCAGCTCCGGCGAGAGCCCGTCCATCGGCCGGAGGGCCACGCGCGCCTGCGCTCGCCGCCCTGTTGCTTGGGCAGGTCGCGGGCGAGGTGGAAACGGCCACGGGCGAGTTTTCACGCGGGGCGTGCCGCCGTCCAAGATCGCCGCGCGCGTCGGCCTCTACGACCAGAGCCAGCTCAACCGGCATTTCAAGCGCATCGTTGGCATCACGCCGGGACAGCTCGCGCGCGCCGTGGTGTGAGCGCGCCTCGCAGCGCTCGGCTCGCCCCGGATCGAAGCGGCGCCCAAGCCAGGAGGTCCTCGATCAGGGCAAGACGCCGCGGACCGGCAGCCGCGATGGGGTTCGCACGAAGACCATCGTGCTCCACTCAATGGTGGGGTTGACCAGATCGATTCGCTTGAATCGAGCGAGCAAGGATTCGAGCGCCACCCTCGCCTCCAGGCGCGCGAGGAGGTGGGCGACGCAGAAATGGACGCCGTGCCCGAACGCGACCGACGCCCCCGTCCCGGTCTTTGGCACATCGCGGTCCATATTGAACTCATCGGGGTCGGGAAACGCGGCCTCGTCGCGGTTGGCGGACGCGAGGATGACGGTCACTGGAGCGCCGGCGGGCACCTTGACGCCGCCCACCTCCGCTCCGGGCATCGCCTTGCGGAAGAGGTTATGGGTAGGCGGGTCCCACCGGAGCATTTCTTCGATGAATCGAGGGATGAGCGCCGGGTTTTCGCGCAGCCGCTCCGTGTCCGCGGGGCGCTTGGCGAGGGTCATGATCGATTTGCTGATCAACGTGGATGTGGTGTCGAACCCCGCTGGAACCAGGACGAAGACGAAGGACATGAGCTCTTCCGGGGTAAGCTTATGGCCGTCGATTTCGGCCTGGAGGAGCGCGCTCACGAGATCGTCGCCGGGCGCTCGCCGCCGCGCCTCGAGGACGTCCCCGAGGTAGCGCTCCATCTCGGCGACGGACGCGCGCACGCGCTCGGCATGCTCGGGGCTCTGCGGGACGGGCGTGACGCTGAGCATATCGTCCGTCCACCGCTTGAAATTGGCGTGGAGGGAAGGATCCAGGGTGAGGAGCTCGCCGATGACACCCGCTGTCATCGGGACGGCGTAGTCGGCGACGAAATCGGACTCACCCCTGGATTGTAGGGCGTCGGTGAGGCGCTCGGCGATGGAGCGGACCCTGGGCTCGATGCTCGTGATGATCCCGGGACCCAGGGCCCGGCTGACGAGGTTCCGGAGCTTCGTGTGCTCCGGCGGGTCCATGGAGAGCAGGGAGTGCGCCCCCGGCTGCCTCGGGAGCCAAGGCGGGTGAAAGGCGTCGACGTTGCCAGCGGACGAGAATTTTTGAGGGTTCTTGAGGACGGCGATGACATCGGCGTACCGGCTCACTGCCCAGGCGCCCAGCGGCTCGAGCACGCACACCGGCCCGGAGCGGCGCATCTCGGCGTAGGTGGGGAATGGGTCCGCCTGGAAATGGGGGGCGAACAAGTCAAACTTCCGCAGCTCTTGGGTCATGGGAATAGCTCTCCTGGGAGATATTCTACACGATGCGATCCGCTTGCTGACCAATCGCGTGTGAAAGCGACATTCCCATCAAGCTCGCGAATGGTCGCACGGTGACGTGGATCTCCGACCGAGCCGGACACAAGTCGAGCGGCCTGATCCACCATGACAAGCGCGCCGCGCGCAAGGTCGCCGAGCTTGGGATGGGTGACTTCGCCCCCCTGGACGAGGCGATCTCGGAGCTGAGAGGCAAGGGCGGCTCGCGAGCCGCCTCGCGTCCAGGGAGGCTCGCAGCGCGAGCACGCCGTTCACCTGCCGCACGCCGCTCTTCGTCGACGGCGGCATGGCGCAGGTCGGAGCGCTCGGCGCCTGGTTCATGCCGGCGCGCCACGGGATCTCCGTCCGCTGCGGCGCGCGTGCACTTCCACGTCGTGGTCGCGGACGCTCCCGATTCAATCGGTAGAGCCTGCGGGCACTGCCAAAATCCACGGGGAAGCGACGGATCGCGACGGTTCAGCGCCGCAGAACAGTGCCGCCAGGGTGTCCGGCGCGCTGAGCGACCCGGATCGCTCAGCGCGCCGCGTACTTCATGACGAACGAGGGGTACCGATCGCCGACGATCGCGCCCGGCGCGAACGCAGCGTCGAGCTGCGCGAGCTCGTCCGGGGAGACGCGCACGTCGAGCGCCGGGAGGTTCTCGTCGAGCCGCGCGCGCCGGCGGATGCCGACGAGCGGCACGATGTCGTCGCCGCGTGTGCGCAGCCACGCGATGGCCAGCTGGGCTGGCGTGCAGCGTTTCCGGGCGGCCAGGTCGACGAGCGGGCGGGCGGCGCGGACATTCTGCTCCAGGGCGTGTCCTTCCATCCGCGGCGCCACGAAGTGCGCGCCAGGGCTCGGCGCCGTCGCGCCGCTGAGCAGCCCGTCGGCGAGCACGCGGTAGGCGACGATGCCGATCCCGAGCTCGCGCGCGGTCGGCAAGATCTCTGCTTCGATGAAGCGGCACGCGAGCGAGTACTCGATCTCGAGCGCGGTGATGGGGTGCACGGCGTGCGCGCGGCGCAGGAGATCGGCGCCGACCTCGGACACGCCGACGTGACGGACCTTGCCCTCGCGCACGAGGTCGGCGATGGCGCCGATCGTCTCCTCGAAGGGCACGTCGGGATCGGGCCGCCCGGGCTGGTAGAGGTCGATCTCGTCGACGCCGAGGCGCTGGAGCGAGTAGGCCGCGAACGTCTTCACCGTGGCCGGGCGGCCGTCCATCCCGAGGAACTTCCCGCCCGGGGTACGCAGCATGCCGAACTTCACGCTCACGAAGGCCTGGTCGCGCCGGCCCTGGATGGCGCGTCCGATGAGCGCCTCGTTGTGCCCCATGCCGTAGAAATCGGCGGTGTCGAGGAGGTTCATCCCGGCGTCGAGCGCCGCCTGGATCGTGGCGATGCTCTCGGCGTCGCTGCCTTCGCCGCGGCTGGGCGACATCCCGCCGCAGCCGAGGCCCAGCGCGCCGACGAGCGGGCCGTCCTTGCCGAGATGCGTGCGCGGTATCATGGGCATCGTTCGAGCCATCAATCGACCCTCCTATGTTAGAGCGAACGCTCTATCAATGGTTCGCCGCATGCGCACTGTCAACCCCGACCAGCACGAGAAAAAGCGTCGCGAGCTCCTCCGCGCCGCCCAGCGCCGCTTCGCCGCCGAGGGCGTGCAGGCCTCCATCGCGAGCATCTGCGCCGAGGCGGGCGTCAGCCCTGGGCACCTCTACCACTACTTCCCGAGCAAGGAGGCCATCCTCGAGGGCCTCTTCCAGCTCGTGCTCGACGAGGCGGCCACGCACCTGTCGGGTGACGTGCAGGACGCGCGCGACCTCCCCGCGCTCGTGGCCGACCTCTACAGCAGCGGCAAGGGGCCGTCGCTCCTCTTCGACCTGCTCGCCGAGTCGCAGCGCAACGCGGCGATCGCGGAGCGGCTCCGGCGCCACAGCGCCGAGATGAAGCAGCTCCTCGCGAGCGCGATCGCGCGCGGGCAGGCCGCCGGCCTCGTCGACGACACGCTGTCGGCGCCGGACCTCGCGACCCTGCTGCTCGCCGTGCTGGACGGCAGCAAGGCGATGCGGCTGCGCGATCCAGCGGTCGACCGCGGCCACGCGCGCGAGATGCTGCTCGCGCTCGTGTCGCGCGTGCTCGGCACGTCCGGTGGTCGGCCGGGTGCAGGCGTGGGGCGGCGACGAGCATGAGATCCGGGGGAGACATCGGGCTTCGCGGCCGCTTCTGGTGTCGGTGACGTGCGAGGCCGCGCTGCGGGGGGGAGCGGCTCCCCTGCCTCACCCCTCCCGCGACTCCCTGGGCGACCGAGCGTGCGCTGGCGGTTTTCGGCTGGATGCGCAGGGCCGCAGCGCGCGGGCGGCGGGGCGCTGCCGGGGAGGCCCTCTCGCGTCCGCCCACGCCCGCCCGGGCCCTGGGCAGCCGCTGCCCCCCGCCCCGGCATCGTCGACCCCGGCGAGAGCCACAAGGGGTCGCCCGATGAGAGGCTCGTGCGTGGCGCGCCGCTGGACGCGAACGGGACGCAGGCGAGCACCTGGTGCGTGTGCCGGTCGACGGGCCATCGAGGGTCGTGCCTGAGGCAAGGCCTCATCGCCGAGGGAGGGCAGAAGACCCGCCCCGCGAATTTCGACGACCGTCCCGGCGCCGGTGTGCTGTTGACGGTGAGCCGCCGGATGGAGAAGCTCGCACCATGCGTAGCGCGCTGATCGTCGGTGACCTCCAGGTCGGGATTCTCGACAACTACCCGTTCACGAGGGCCGTGGTGCCGCCGGTGACCGAGCTGTTGCCGCGAGCCCGCGCCGCCGGGGTGCTGGTCGTATTCGTGCGTACCGCGTTTCGGGCCAACGGCGCGGACCTGGCGGGTGAGGTCTTCGCGGCCTTCCACCGGGCCGGTGACCTGTTCCACGAAGGGTCGCCGGGTACGGAGGTCGCGCTGGAGGTCACCGCGGACGAGCAGGCGCGTCTCGCGGACGCGGCCGTGGGTGTCGAGCGCCGCGATCCAGAGCTCCTCGTGCACGAGGGACGCGAGCCTCGGGCCGAAGTACCGCGCCACGCGGGCGGCGTCGGTGAGGAGCGCGCCCCGGCGCGCGCGGGCGGCGTGGGTGCGGCGGCCGAGCTCGAAGGCGGCGGCGAGGCGGGCGATCTGGGTGCGAGGCCCATCTCTCCAGCAAGCTATTGCGAGCCGAGCTTCGCAGCGGCCTCAGCTTGCGCGCGAGTGAGGAGGTCATCGACGCGAAGTTTCTCAGCCCACATGTTCAGGTATTGGTCGTTGATCTCGGCCCCGCTGACTCGAAGCACCTCGACGATGTCACGCCATTGCTTGGACGAGACTTCACCACCTTCACGGTACCAGAGCAGCTTCCGGAGGATGGTATCTTCGGGAGCCTTGACAAACAGCTCCTCTCCGCTGGCGCGGACCTTGACTTTTCGCCGGCGACTGAACTCGACCTCATCGTAGGGGCTCGGCCCGAGAGCGAAGATATCGATCTTCGTCACCATCGGCAGGTAGAAGATGTTCGCGCAGCTCCCGCGGGTCAGGGCGTCGCGAAGCACGTCTTGATCCACCTCGAAGTCCGGACCGAGGAGCTCCGCAAACGCGCGCACATGACGGGGCATCATCGCGACGACCAGATCGATATCGTTCGTCGCGCGCGGCTCACCTTGGAGGGAGCTCGCGAGGCTGCCGCCGATGAAGTACTCGCAGCCAAGGCTCTCGAGCGCGGCGGCGACGCGCAACGCCACGTCGAGCGCGGAGACGACATCCGTCGAGCTGCTCATGACATCACGCGGCGTCGGCCGGCACGTGGCCGAACAGCCGGCGCGCGCAGTCGTGCCCGTACAGCCTCACCGTGAGGCGAACGCGAAGCTCGTGGTCGTCCGCCCCTGGGTGGCGAGCGCGGATGCTCGCGAGCGCGAGCTCACGGACCGCCTGGCTCAGCCGCATCGCGGCCTCGAGCCGCTTCTCCGGAGGCATGCGCCGGAGCAGCTCGTGGTAGCGTGCGTCCGCTTGCGGCGAGGTGTCGACCATCGACATACAGCATGAGTTTAGCAGAAACCGCTCGCACGGGAAGGGCTCGCCGCTGGTCCCTCGCGAGCCAGGGTGTCGTTCCGGCGGGGTGCTCTCCCTCGCCCCATGCTCGCTCCCGGCTGACGTCCGAACTCCTTGCCAGATCCAGCGGAGCCGGCCTCCCATCCTCCTGCCGCGCAGGAGCGCACGCGTCGCTCGAAGTCGGCCTTGAATTACCCGTGAGCCCAGGGGAATCCCGCTATTGACCTCGCCAGGCAGGCACCATTGACAGCGGCCTGCGATCCTTCATCGGATCCAGATCGCCGCCAGATCGAGCTCCACCGCATCGAACGGCTCGGCCCTCACCTTCGCGTCCTCTTCGTAGGTCTCGAGCAGCACCCACCGTCCGCCCTCGAGCCGGTAGACCTCCAGCGTCCGCAGCAAGGGGCTGAGCAGCCAGACGTGCCCCACGCCTTCGCGCCGGTAGATCCGCATCTTCTTGCCCCGGTCGACGCGCTCGGTACGCGGCGAGATCACCTCGCACAACCAGTCTGGACAAACGTCGTAGTGCGCCGGCGTGTCCTCGTCCCCGAGGGCGTCCGGCATGCGCTCCCGCTTCCACCCGGCGAGATCGGGTACCACCTTGTCGGGCCGCGGCCCGAGGTGGAGCTCGGGTTCATCCAGGAGCACCCAGCCGCCGGGCCCGCCGTCGCCGAGGTCGAAGGCGCTGCCGAGCTTCATCGTGAGGCGCGATGCGCTCCGCGTGTGGGGGCGGCCGGGCCGCGGGAAGGTGAAGAGCTCCCCGTCGAGGATCTCTGCCACCCTCTCGGGCGGCACCGCGTCGAACGCTGCCTCGACCTCCGGTGCGTTGCGATCAGAATCCAGGTTGCGCGGCAGCACGCCGGTGCTCATGACCGACCCTACCACGAGAGCGTGGTCCCAGCCGGGGCGAGCGCCTGTTCCCGCGCCGTCCGAGGTCGTGCGCCTGGCTCACGATGCCGGGCCCCCCCGTGTGGACGCCGGCGCGCCGGCGGTCGCCGGAGGGGGCGCGTGGTGCGGGCCTATCTCCAAGCGGTGCCCTCTGGGTCGGGTCCCGCGGTGGCTCGACGTGCTCCAGCGCCGCGTGCCGCTGCCCCATGGCCTGCGGAGCTGCCGGCCGGGGCGGAGCCTGGCGGCTGGATGCGCAAGGGCGGGGCGCGGCGCCGCAGGGGCGCTGCGCCCCGCGAGGGCCTACTCGTGGACGGCGGCGTAGCGGCCGCTGGGGGTGACGATGACGTGGGCCTTGAGCGGGACGTGCAGTTCCTCGGAGAGGTGGCGCAGCTCCAGGGTCATGTCTTCGTCCTCGGGGGTGGGCGTGGGGTCGCCGCTGGGGTGGTTATGGGCCAGGACGAAGCTGTGGGCGGCCATGTCCAGCGCCGTGCGCAGGACGGTGGAGCGGCCGACGTAGAGGGCGTCGTCGGAACCGCGGGCGAGCAGGCGCGTCTCGCGGACGCGGCCGTGGGTGTCGAGGGCGGCGATCCAGAGCTCCTCGTGGACCAGGGAGGCGAGCCTCGGGCCGAAGTAGCGCGCCACGCGGGCGGCGTCGGTGAGGAGCGCGCCCCGGCGGGCGCGGGCGGCGTGGGTGCGGCGGCCGAGCTCGAAGGCGGCGGCGAGCCGGGTCGCGTCGAAGAGGGCGATCTGGGTGCGCTCGGCGAGGGCGGCGGGCGAGAGGCGGCCGAGCGAGGGGAGAGCGGCCGTGCCGAGGAGGCGCGGGCCGACGCCGGGCAGGCCGAGCACCATCTCGAGGAGGGCGGCCTCGGTCGCGGCCGGCAGCTCGGCCGCCGTCTCGGCGGGGGCGTCGACGGGGGCGCGGCTCATCGGGGGCATCGGGGCCACCTCCGAGAGCGGGTCAGGGCGCGGGCGAAGAGGCGGCGCGCGAGGCGGAGGCGGGTGGCGACCGTGGGGCGCGGGAGCGAGAGGGAGGCGGCGATCTCGCGCGAGGACAGGCCGGTGGCGGCGAGCGACAGGATCTCGCGCAGCTCGGGGCGGAGACGGTGGAAGGCGCGCGGCGGGCCACCGTGGCTGAGGGCAGCACGGCTCTCGAAAGATGCATGTCGGCTCGGCGAGCACGCTGGGCCTCGTGTGGCTACGAGGGCGCGGCCGGCGCCGGCTCACGCCGTGCCCCCTTGACCGGCCGTCCTGGGCCCCGCAGTCGTAGCGGCAGCGCCAGTCAAACTGGAACACCGTACCGGCCTACTTCGGCACCCTCACGGAATGACCGAAAATGCCACCGACAACAGCTCCAACGAGGACACCGGCCGGCCCCGCTACCAAACCTCCAGCCACAGCACCGGCCGTAAGCCCGTGGACGGTGTTGTTGCCACGAATCTGAGCTTTCTTCTCACGCGAGTACGGAGCCCGCGTCTTTCCGTGGAGGGCTCGAGCCTGCCACGTCGAGCCGTCGCGCTTCCGCCGGTTACACGAGACGTGCGCCGGGAGGAGGTTGTTCAGACGATCCGTTCCACCCCGAGCTCTGGGCACCGAATGCTCTACCTCCCAGCCGCCGCGTGCGTATGGCAGCCCGTAGTTATGGAAGGTGAGCACACCGTGGCAGATGTGGCAATTTCCGTCGGTTTTGAAGAAGATATATAGCAGCCGTTCGGTACTGTACGCCATGGTAACTCCGTCGGGTTCGAGTCGGACACCGCGATACCTCCGCCGATGAGGGGGGCATCCACGGAAGGCTTCTCCATTGCCGCTGCCTACCTCTTGGGTGCCCGGGTGGGCGACGGCGGCGATCGTTTATGTGGGTCTACGGGGACGGTCTTCGGTCCGGGCTTCGGGTAGTGCCGTTCGCCGGGCGGATTCGGTACGGGGGACGGTGGCGATCGTTTGTGCGGATTCACGGGCACGGTCTTGGGTCCAGTCATGTCGGGCTCCTCCTTCGAGCGCTGATCGGCGATCACTCATCCTCGACACGCCCCGTGGCGGCTCACATGATCCGCTGGAGCGCGACGCTCGGGTCGCGTCGTCGCGCCCTCGAAGAGGACCGTAAGCTCGGGAGCCCGGGCATGCTACACGATTTCCCGATGTGATCGCTACGCGATCACACGATCGCGAGGCGATCGTGGCGGAGCGCTCGATCATTTTTCTGTTGTGATCGCCACGTGATCACACGATCATCTCGTGATCATGACGGCGCGTGACGACGAAAAAGGCCGTACGGGCACGCTCGAGCGTGTGCTCGCCGTGCTGGACGAGCTTCTTCAGGGCAAGGAACACGATCGACGGTCCATCGCGGAGCTAGGCAAGGTGGAACCGTCGACGGCGGATCGTGATATCCGCCTGCTCACGAAGGTGCGGGGCGTCAGCGCAGTCAAAGAGGGTAAACGCAAGGTGCTGCGCTTCGACCAGCAGAAACTCCTCTCGGGATCGCCTGCTCCGAAGGATGCCGCCGTCATTGCGGCCTGCCTGGGCACAAGCCTCGCGAGCATCTTCGATGGCACAAGCTATGAGCCCGGAATGCGCGATGCGCTCTTGTTCATCCTGAATCGCGCCAAGAAGGGCAAGAAATTTCAAGACATCGATCGCAAGTTCATCTTTGTGCGCCGAGGCGGTGAGGCCGCGCTCTGCGAGAAGGCCGGCGAACTCGACGACGTCATCGATGCGCTCCTGCGTTCCCGGTACGCGACAATCGACTATTGCCACTTCAGCGGCGAGCGAGAAAACATCCGGATCAAGCCGCTCTCTCTCGCAATCTACGACCACCAGCTCTACGTCATCGGACGGTCTGACACCAAGCCACCCTACCCGTACCGATTCTCGCGCATCATGGGCGTCGATGTCGACCGAACCGTCTTCTCATACCCACCACGCCTGGACTATGACCCCGACCAGGTCTTCCAGCACAGCTTCGGCATCTTCATCGGTGCCGAAGCCGACGCTGCCGACGTCGAAGTGCTGCTGGCGCCACGATGGAGCACGTACGCAGCGGCGCACCGCTGGCACCTCACGCAGAAGATTGAAGTTCGTGAGGACGGAGTTCTCGTCCGCCTGCACGTAAAACCATGCCCCGAGCTCGAGAGCTGGATTCTCGGCTTCGGCGAGGAGGCTCGCGTCTTGAAGCCGGCATCGCTCGCGAGAAAGATCGCCGGACGCGTCGCTGCGATGGCAGCCAAGCACGGGCTCGTCTCCCGGGCGGCCCCCCCGGCTGGGACGTCGCCTTCCACTCGGAGGCGCTCGCGCCCGCAGAAACCGCGAACGCGACGGTAAGCGTGAGGCGGGTTCATCCGCGCGCCAAGACGATGCGCTCTGCGGTGAGGCGTCGTCAGAGCAGACAGCAGGGGGGATCGCCCGCTGATGCCGCCGGCGCGCAGGCGGTCTACGGAGGCGGCACGTGGGTGCGGGTCGACCTCGAGGCGGTGCCCTGCGTCGGTCCCGCGGTGGATCCACATGCGTCAGCGCCTCGTGCAGCCGCCGGAGGCATGCGGAGTTCCCGACCGGGGCGGTGAGCTGGATAGCGCGGCTGCACCGGGAGTTGCCCGTCTACGCGGAGTTCCTGGACGACGTGGCGGCGCTGCTCGCCGAGGACGCGGCCGCGCTCGTTCCGCCTGTTGAAACCATCTGCAACCGATCCTCGACTTCCTTCCTCGCTGCGGGGGTGGCATCCTGCCGGGCATGACCGTCGAGCAGATCGTCGCCGCCATCCGCGCCCTCCCTGTAACCGACCGGCTTCGCGTGATCGAGCTGGTCGCGCACGAGGCCGTCAGCGACGTCCCTGCTGCAGATCATCCACCTCGACGTGAGGGCGTCACCTTGACCGAGCGGCATGGCCTCCTGCTTGTCGACGCTGACGCCACCATGCCGGCCGAAGTGTTCGACCATCGCTCCGATCGCGATGAACGAGCGGACCGGATCCAGGGAGACTTGTGAAGCTCGCCTTCGATACGAGCGTGCTCGTCGCCGGACTGCACCGGGCGCATCCGCTCCACGGTCGCGCCGTCGTTTGGATCGACGCGGTGGCCAAGGGACGGGTGAGCGGCCTGGCCACCTGGCACGCCCTCGCGGAGCTCTGGTCCGTACTCACGCGCCTGCCGAAGCCGGCGCGAGCGAGCCCGGAGCAGGCGTTGCAAGTCGTCCGTCGGGTCCGGAGTGTGTACGACGTCCGCCCTGTGGATCCGGCCGTGTACGACGAGGCACTACAGCGGTGCACCGATCGCCAGCTCTCTTCCGGCGTCCTCTTCGATGCCCTGCACCTCGTGGCTGCCGAGCACGCCGGCGCGGATGCGCTCGTGACGTTCAACGGCTCGGACTTCCTCCGGCTTGCCGCTCCGACCTCTCCGCGCATCGTGATCCCTCCGGATCCACCCGAGGTCACCGTTTAACCCCTGACAGGGCTTCGTCCGGCGTGAGCTCTGTCCGCGACCACGCCTTACTTGCCGGACGATCCGCGCGAGCTCCGCGTGGAGGCGCCGGTCGTGGTGAGAGGCGGCGGGTCCTCGGCCACGAGGCGGAGTGACCCCCGACCGAGGTTGGGGTGACCAGGCCACGGCCAGTGGCTCCACGTGGTCCAGCTCGCCGTTCGGCTGCTTGAGTGCGCGGAGCTCCTGGCCGAGCCGGTCCTCTGGAGGCTGGCTGCTGGATGCGCAGGGGGGCGCAGGGGGCGCAGCGCCCCTTCACAGAGGTCTGCGCCCCGCGCGGCCTACTCGTGGACGGCGGCGTAGCGGCCGCTGGGGGTGACGATGACGTGGGCCTTGAGCGGGACGTTGAGCTCGGAGGCGAGGTGGCGCAGCGCCAGGGTCATCTCCTCGTCCTCGGGGGTGGGCGTGGGGTCGCCGCTCGGGTGGTTGTGGGCCAGGACGAAGCTGTGGGCGGCCATGTCCAGCGCGGTGCGCAGGACGGTGGCGGCGCCGACGTAGAGGCCGTCGTCGATGCCGCGGGCGAGCAGGCGCGTCTCGCGGACGCGGCCGTGGGTGTCGAGCGCGGCGATCCAGAGCTCCTCGTGGACCAGGGAGGCGAGCCTCGGGCCGAAGTACCGCGCCACGCGGGCGGCGTCGGTGAGGAGCGCGCCCCGGCGCGCGCGGGCGGCGTGGGTGCGGCGGCCGAGCTCGAAGGCGGCGGCGAGCCGGGTCGCGTCGAAGAGGGCGATCTGGGTGCGCTCGGCGAGCGCGGCGGGCGAGAGGCGACCGAGCGAGGCGAGAGCGGCCGTGCCGAGGAGGCGCGGGCCGACGCCGGGCAGGCCGAGCACCATCTCGAGGAGGGCGGCCTCGGTCGCGGTCGGCAGCTCGGCCGCCGTCTCGGCGGGGGCGTCGACGGGGGCGCGGCTCATCGGGCGCATCGGGGCCACCTCCGAGAGCGGGTGAGGGCGCGGGCGAAGAGGCGGCGCGCGAGGCGGAGGCGGGTGGCGACCGTGGGGCGCGGGAGCGAGAGGGAGGCGGCGATCTCGAGCGAGGAAAGGCCGGTGGCGGCGAGCGACAGGATCTCGCGCAGCTCGGGGCGGAGACGGTGGAAGGCCCGGAGGAGGCCGCGGGCGACGAGGCGGGCCTCGGGAGAGGGGGCGGCGAAGGCGGAGAGGCGGTCCGGGTCGACCGCGGGGAGCTCGTGGCGGCGGTGGGCCTTGTCGCGGTAGTGCGAGGCCTGCCGCGAGGCGATGCCGGCGAGCCAGCGGCGGAGGGCGTCGGCGGGAGGAAGCGCGGGCGGCGGGCGGAAGCGGTCGGCGCGCAGGCTGCGCCAGGCGCCGAGGAGGGTGTCCTGGGTGAGGTCGTCGAGATCGGCGGGGAGAACGCCGCGGGCGCGAAGGGTGCTGCGGATGAGCGGGCGCTGTTCGAGGAGCGCGGTGGGGTCGAGGTAGACGGCGGGGTGCGCGGCGGGAGACACGCGCCTGCCAGGCCAACGCCCGAGCGGGCGTGGAGCGCCGGAGCGGACGCGGCGGCAGGAGGGCGGATCGATCTCTTGGCCCTGTTCAGGGCGTGAACGTACTGTTCCCATGTCGGACCTCGTTCGAGCGGGGTTCGGCCACGCCGCCCGGGGTGTTACCAGCACCCGCGGGCGGCACTATTCGTGGTCCCGCAACCCTACGGGCTGCCGGCAGGAAGCGTCAAGGAAAAGCACGGTCGCGCCGCGTTATTCTGGGCCGGGCAAGGGTGTACGCCGACCTGGTGCGAACGCTCACCGTGGAGGCCGTTCTGGTCTACATCGCCGCGAATCTTCGGCGTCTGCGCCAGAAGCGCGGCATGACCCAGGAGGGCCTCGCGGAGGCTGCCGAGCTCGATCTCCGGACGTTGCAGGACATCGAGGGCATGCGGCAGAGCGTGAGCTTGGGCGCGCTCGTTCGGCTCGCGAACGCGCTCGACGTGTCACCAGCGGCTCTCCTCCGGCCGGCGGAGATGCCGGAGATCAAGCGCGGCCGGCCGCGCAAGCGTCCCGCCGGCAGCTGACAGCTAGACCCCAGTGTCCGCACCTCG
This sequence comes from Sorangium sp. So ce1036, assembly GCF_051369805.1. Classification (NCBI taxonomy): domain Bacteria; kingdom Pseudomonadati; phylum Myxococcota; order Polyangiales; family Polyangiaceae; genus Sorangium; species Sorangium sp. So ce1036. Next base: position 5,327,939 of record NZ_JBBMOX010000001.1, on the reverse strand, counting down.
ACAGCCCCGGCCGTCCGCGCGCTTGGCTCAGCGTTGACGCGCGCTTCGCTACGACAGCGGACGCCGTCCCGCATGATGGATGACTCCGCAAGCCGCGGCAAACTGAATAGCCCCGCCGCTGATCGGCCGGACCTTTCCAGGGCTTCTTCTTCGGTTCGGAACGGCAGGGCGTCGTGGGCTCGGTCGCGCCTTCGTCCGGCGGAGACCCCGCACGCGCCTGCGCTGACCTCCTTGACAAGGTGGGGCAGCCGTCGGATACGCTATCTTTCCACGATGCGTGGGGGTGGCACGACGGCATGGGGGCGGAGTTCAAGGCGCTCCACGCGGAAGTGGCGATCAGCGGTCGAGAGGGCTGATCACGCCGAGAGGGCCGCGGTCGACGATGTGGGTGTAGATCATCGTGGTCCGCACATCCTTGTGGCCGAGCAATGTCTGGATCGTCCGGATGTCGGTGCCCGCCTCGAGCAGGTGGGTCGCGAAGCTGTGGCGGAGGGTATGGCATGTCGCGCGCTTGGTGAGCCCCGACGCCCGTCCGGCATTGTTCACGGCCCTTTGCACCGCCGATTCGTGCAGGTGGTAGAGGACCTGTCGACCCGTCGCTGGATCGGTGCAAGGGCGAGAGGCGGGGAAGAGGTACTGCCAGGGGAGGCTCGTGGCTGCTCCTGGCATCTTCGCTCGCAGAGCGTGGGGCAGGTCGACCTCGCCGCGGCCAGCCGCGAGTTCCTTCTTGTGCCGCTGCGCCACGGCGTCGAGCTGGGCCTGCAGCTCGTCGCGCGCCCGAGCGGGGAGCAAGGCCGGCCGATCGTGCTGTCCTTTCCCGCGGCGCACCATGATTTGCCGTCGATCAAGGTCGACGTCTTTGACGCGAATCGAAAGCGCTTCGAGGAGGCGGAGGCCGCTTCCGTAGAGGAGCTCGTCGATGAGCCGAAAAGGTGGGATCAGGTGCTCGAGCAAGGTGAGAGCGTCCTGTCGCGAGAGGACCGTGGGGAGGTGCTCCGGCCGGCGGGCACGCTCGAGCGCTTCGAGCCGGGGTATCTGCAGGCCGAGGACCCGTTTGTAAAGGAAGAGGAGCGCGCACAGCGCTTGGTTCTGCGTGGACGCCGCGCTGCGGCGCGCGACCGCAACATCGTTGAGGAAGGCCGTGACCTCTTCCGCGCCCATCTGCCGTGGGTGCTTGCCGTGATGAAAGCGAATAAATTCCCGAATCCAGTGGACATACGCCTCTTCGGTACGCGGCGAGTAATGCAGGCGCCGGATGGTGGCGCGCACGGCTTCGATGAGGGTCATGGGGGTGCTTCCCAGTGGTTAGGGCCGGTTCGTCGGACCCGCATTGACCCTTATCGGCGCAGGGCGGGCGCGAGTTGCGGCGGCCAGCGGATATTTGGGCCGCACATCAGTCGCTCGAGGCAATCAATTACAGGCACGCATTTTGCTTCTCGGCGCACCGTCGCCGTCCGAAGCCCCTCAACGGCGATACGTAGTTGTGCAGCGGCGGCCTATCTCCGGAGATGCGCAGATAGCCTGCGGAAGATCGCGACCTACCCGCGGGGATATCTAGATATGCTGCGGGGTGCCGCGACTCATCCGCGAGAACACGGTGATCGGGCACCGCGGTTCGCAGCCTACATGCAAAAACGCGAAGATATGTCGCGCGGCACAGATGATTGCGACGTTAGCCAGCAAGGGAGATCTACGCTATGAGAGGGTCCGTTTTTGTCGGTACCAGCCTCGACGGATACATTGCTCGCACAGACGGGACGCTCGATTTCCTTGATCCTTGGGCCGGTGAAGACGCAGGTTTCAAGGAGTTCTTGGCTTCGGTGGATGCGCTTGTTATGGGCCGCAAGACCTACGACATCGTCCTGGATGGCGGCACCTGGCATTACGGCGAGAAGCCTGTCTACGTCCTCAGTTCAAGGGATATCGCTCGACTCCCGGCTGGCGGCGTGGTGGAACGTATGTCTGGCACCGCCAACGACATCGCGTCAGCACTCGCCGTGCGAGGAATCGGGCACATCTATGTCGATGGTGGTGCCATCGTTCAGCAGTTTTTGCGTGCTGGGCTCATTCAGCGATTGATCATCTCTCGTGTGCCAGTTCTCATCGGTTCAGGAATTCCACTGTTCGGTGAGCTCGAACGTGATGTTGTCCTGAGGCATGTGGCCACTCGCAACTTTGCCAATGGTCTCGTTCAAAGCGAGTATGAAGTTGCTGGCTAACAACAGCATGCAGCGGACGGCGCTGCGCGCCGCCGCTGATGCTGGGCGTTGGGCGGCTTCCCCCCAAGCGGGCTTCGAGAGCGGGCGCGATCACGCCACCTTCAAGAACTCAGGCGGCGCGAGGATCCCGCGGCGCCGGAGCGGCTCCGGACCCTCCTGCTCGCAGAGCTGCCGAAGCCGCGGCATCGTTCGCGCGGCCTTCACCAGGCAGACAGGGGTGGGTGCCGCCTCGACCGTGCTCGTCCAGGGCGGGGGGGCCTGCCCGGCGCGCGCCGCCAGGAGCTCGGCGACACCGGCCGCGACACCGAGGGCGACCGGATCGAGGTCGGTCGGCGCCGGGATCGACGCCCATAGGATGCCCTGTCGGAGGCTGTCCGCGACCCACTGCCGGGCCACGAGCGCGTCGAACGACAGAAGGGCACGCACCAGGTCACGCAGATCCATGCTCGGCCTCCCAGAGATCACAGAAGGTGAGCATAACCACGAGAATTGAGGGGCTCTTGCGCACGGAGCTTGAGGGACGCGGAGCGTCAAGCGGGTAGCTTGCGCGTCAGAAGGGGATGCCGTCATCGTCGGGTTGTTCGAGGACGCGGTGGACGGCCGAGCGGTAGGAGCGGATGGCGCCGCGGAGCGAGCGGATCTGGACGAGCAGATGGCGTGCCGCGCACAGCGTAGGCGGCTCCGTCGGCTCGGCGAGCGTGTCGAGGGTCGGGTGCTCGAGCCGGAGCGCGGTGGAGACGGCATCGAGCGCAGCGGAGAGCAGCCGAAGCTCCAGGAGCTCGCGCGCGGCGTAGAGCCTGCGGCGGACCGAGGGGCTCATCGCTTCTTCGTCGATGCTTTCGGCCGCTGGGGCGGAGAGAAGACCTCGAGGTAGAGCTTCTCGTCGAGCCGTGGCAGGCCGCGGTCGGCGCCGGCGGCGAGCAGCTCGTCGCAGAGGTTCATCAGGATGCGGTAGTTGCCAGCGGCGTGATCGACGAGGGTGGCCTTCAGCTCCGGGGTCATCAAGGCGAGGTTGCCGGCGGCCTCGAGGAGATGGTCGAGACAGGCGGTGAGATCGTCGCGGGAGGCGTAATCGAGGTGGAGGCGGCGGCGGATGCGGCTGCCGAGGGGCAAGAGCTCGGGGGTACGCAGCCGCTCGGGCAGGCGGCCGTCGCCGGCGAAGATGACGCAGAGCAGCTGGCGAGCGTCGAAGTCCTTGCTGGCGAGGATGCGCAGCTCGCAGAGCACCTGAGTGAGCGCCTCCTGCGCCTCATCGAGGATGAGCACGGGGCGGCTGCGCGTCGTGCTGATGTGCTCGCTCCAGCGCGTCCGCAGCGCCTTGAAGCCGCCCCAGCGGTTATGGGCGCTCAGGGGCACGCCGAAGAGCTCGCCGAGCTCACGATAGAAGTCGGGCACGCGGCTCTGCGGGTGCTCGATGGTCCCGACCGTCACGTCAGGCAAGGTGCCGAGGTGCTCACGCACGAGCCTGAGCGCGACGCTCTTGCCGGTGCCGGGGTCGCCGGTGACGAGCGCGAAGCCGCCGTCGGTGACGCCGCTCTCGACGCGCCGCAGGAAGGTGTGGACCTGTGGCGTGACGTGGAGCGCCTCGACGGGGAGGTCGGGTCGGAAGGGGTTGAAGATGAGACTGTAGAGGGACAGGATCTTCGAGGTCATGAGAGGGCCTCCTCCGTCGATTCAAGACAAGGATCTTGGTTCGCTGGGTCGAGCGCGGCGCCATCCTCGGGAGCGCCGTCCTGCCCGCCGTCGTCGAGCGCCAGGTACGCAGGCGGCAACCCGGTGGCGGCGTACTCGGCCATCAGCGCCTTGAGGTGCGGCGCGATCCCGGAGCGCCGCGGCGCCGGCGCGGGCTCGGAGAGCGCGCGGCGCGCGCGATCGGCGTTCTTGACCTTGTCGAGCGGCCGGAGCGTGGTGAGGTGAGCGCCGGTGCGCGGGTCGACCAGATCGACATGGCTGAGGTCCCAGCGCGCCACGCGAAGGCGGAGCCGGTTCAGGGTGCGATAGGCAGAGGGGACCTCGTAGCGCACGCCGCACGCCGTCACGGTCCCATCGCTTTTGCGCTGGGTACGCGTGATCTCCATGCGAAAGGCGCGGCGCAGCTCCTCGGAGCCAGGGCTGGGCCGGCCGACGTCGGGACCGCGAAGGTAGCGTTCCAGCGGCGTCTCCTTGAGCTCGCTATGGACAGCGCGGTGGTACTCCTGCTCGATCCATGCCTGGGTGGCCTGGTTGAGCAGGCTGAGGGTCAACCCCTCGACGCCCTCGAGCATGGCGAGCAGGCGCTTTTCGATCGGGCCCCAGAAGGACTCTTGTTTGCCGTTCTGGGCGGGCGTGCGGGGCATCGTGTTGAAGTTGACGATGCCGAGGCGCAAGAGCCCCTCCGTGGTCTCGGCGGCGACCATCTGCGAGCCGTTGTCGTCGAGCAGGGCGCGCGGCAGTCCTCGCTTCTGGATCCCCTGCGAGAGCGCATGCACCAGGGCTTGCGTGTTCTCCTTGTAGTACCACTGCCCGTGGCAGCAGACCCGCGAGGCATCGTCGAGTACGCCGAGCATGACCGGCTTCACCCACGCGCCGGACGGGTGGAGCACCTTGAGCGAGCCCTTGTGGAAGTCGAGGTGCCACAGCCCGTTGACATGCTCGACCTCGAAGGACCTGACCTCGCGGGGCACGTAGCCCTCGCCCCGGGCGATACGGGTCTGCCGCTTCTTCTTCGTCAGGCCCTGGTCCTTCATGAAGCGGCAGATCGTCGCGTAACCGGGGAGCTTCCCGAGCGATGGATCCTGCTTCGCGCTCGCACAGAGGTTGTCATAGTGGAGCTGGTAACTCCAGGTCTCGTGCTCGGCGTGCTGCTTGCCGAGCGCGGCGGCGAGAGCCGGCGTGACGCTCGGATGGGTGCCGGCGTGCTTGGGCACCTTGCGTGCGAGCGCCCGAAACGGGTCGAGCTCGCTGCGCGCGGCGTAGTACCACCGCTCGATCGTCTTGGCGGAGAAACAGACCGTCTCGCCGGTCGTCGGGTGATGCCAGGGGCGGCCGGAGAGCTCGGCGATGGTCTCGCCGAGCCGCCCCCGCACCGCCGGCGAGGCGAGCAGCGGTCCGATGATCGAAAGGCGCAGACGTGCCCATCGCACGCGCGCTGGCGTGTCTTCGTGGCTCATGGGTCCTCTCCGCGGGCAGGGTCATCTGTCCGTGCGCCGCGAGGGAAACCCTACGCCAACCTGCGAATCCCTTCATTTTACATCTTCTGCGTGCCCCTCATCAGGCCCCAGCGCTCCTCAGAAATCGTGCGCCGTCAGCGACAGACCCCGTGCTCAGCGGCGCCAGCAGCTTGAGCAGCGCCGTGACCTGCTCGACGGCGCTGCCGGTCAGCCGCTCGAGCAGCGAGCAGGGCAGTCTCGCCGCGTCCACGGGCGAGGCGAGCAGCCCGCGCAACGCCACGAACAGGCCCGTGACCGGCAACTCCGTCTGCCACCACCTCGACCACCGCCCGAGCGTCCGCGCCGGGACCTGCGTCGCCGGGGTCCGTCTCGGCGAGGCCTGCGCCGGCGCGACCTCTGCCGGCGGCACGTCTGCCGGCGGGACCTGCGCCGGCGGACACGCCGTCGTGCGCCGCAAAAGCGCGCTCGCGCTCGCGACGATGACGACCGCGCCGAGGTAGACGCGCCGGCCCAGAAAGACGACCGACGGCGGCGTGCGCCGCCGCCGGCACCCCTCCCGGCGGCAGCAGTAGCTGATCCTTCGCACCGGCGGCTCCGCGGTCGCCGCGATGAAGCGATCGCCGCGGGGCTTGCGGTCATAGTCGCTACGATCCAGCGGGCCGCCGCACCGCGGGCACCCCGCCCGCGCCACCTGCCGCGCGATCTCCTGGTCGATCTCCTGGAGGCATGAGAAAAATTTGTCCCCGAGGACAAAGGCGAGCCAGCATGCATCCTCTCCGGTCTTCCACACCCGGAGCGGGCCCTCTCGGACGACTTATGGCAAGTTTTCTGAGGGGGCTTCGTCTTTTGTTCCTCGGCAAACCTGATCGGAATCGAGCGAACGCCCCTCCATCTTGAAGGCGCTGCTCAGTCCGCGACTCGCTGGACGGCCTTGCGGACGAGCGCCGGATCGATGCGGCTCAGGATCAGGGCATCGACGTCCTTCGTGGCCTCGCGGGCGCCGTACAGCAACACGACGGCCGCACCGCCGACGACCACGATCTCGCAGCGCGTAGACATGTCCGCGAGCTCGTCGGCGAGCGCCACGAGAGCGCGGCGGATGTCGTCACGCGAGAGCATGGTGCCATGCTACCGCGCTGCGCCGCGGAGCGCACGCTGCGACGTCCTCAAGGAGGTCGGTGCCGGCTGCGCCGGCGGCTCCGGCTGCCCTCGTTCACCACCATCTGCGCGAGCGGGGCCGCGAGCGCGTGGTGGAGGGTCCCACCTCATCGTTGCCCTTTCGGCCGCGCCCGCTCGGCGTACGCTCGTCCGCACCTGCCCCCCCCCCGCGACCATGCCGCCCAACCAGCCGCTGCTGCTGACGATCGCGCACAGGCGCGCCTTAAGCACTTTAGGTAGTTCCGACGCGGGATGCGACCGTGAACGGAATATGAACGAGATCGCTCGGCGCAACGCTAAACGGAGTGAAGATGAAGATCGAACGGTCACGAAACGTCGGAGCCGAAAATTGCGAAGAGTGTAGGGACCGCGAACCATGGGACAAGACCATCGCTGCCGTCGCGCGCCAATTGGCTGCACACGGCGTGACTTGGCCCGCGTTCGTCATCATGCACGGGCACGACCGTCGGTGCGCGGAAGCGCTGGGCGCGGAGAACTTCGATCGCAGTCACTACATTGTTGCGGTTGATGAAGAAGGCAAGAAAGCAAAGGACGCCTCCGTGTTCGACCGGAAGGACGGGAGCTTCGTCGGGGTGACCAGCGTCATCAACGGCAGTGCCTTCCACCGAGGAAGATCTTCGTGTGAGCGCTGCTCTCGATAGTCGCGTTGAGCATGGGCGGCGGCTGGGGTGGCGGAATGCGGCGAGGTTCTTCGTGACCGATGCCTGTCGCAGCGCAACGGTTCTCTGCGCCGCCCAACTCAGCGATGGAGACCGACGCGGTGGGCTGGCGAGCGAAGCTAGCCTGCCCACCGCGCGGCTCATCGCCAAATCGTTGGGCCGGCGGAGGCCCCGGTGCGGTACCATCGGGGCATCCCTGGAGGCGCACCGTCCGCGATGTTCTATGGGGCGGATATGGCTCGTCGCTTCCAGCCGGGCTCATCGACGGGCCGAGCGGCCGTCGTTTCTCAGGGCTCATTACCGTGGTACTGTGCCAGCATGAAGCTCGCGCAATCCAGGGTCACGGCTCAGGGGCAGATCTCGGTTCCCGCGGAGGTGCGCATGCGCCTCGAACTGGTGCCGGGATCCATCCTGGAATGGGATGCCGAAGGTGATCGAATCACCGTGCGGCGCGTTGGTCGGCACAGCTTCGAGGACCTTCACCGGGCACTGTTCTCGCGGGAACCTCAGCCGCGCAGCCTTGAGGATCTCAAGGAGGCCATCAGGCAGCGCATGAGGGCCCGCCATGCGCGCCGTTGACATGAATGTCCTCGTTCGCTTGCTGGCACGCGACGACGCCGCGCCGCACACGCCGAGCCCGCCCCTGCAGCCCGCCGCCCCGCGATAGCGGCGCGCTCCGCCGGAACCTGAACGAGCGATGCCGCAACGGTTCGTCCGACGGGCCGCTCGTGGCGACTGCGATGGGCTACAGGCTATCTTCGCCCGCACGCTCAGCGCACCACGAGCGCCGCGCCGAAGCACGCCGTCGCGACCCGCATGGTCACGATCGGCGGCGGCGGAAACGCGCGGACGGCGATGGCCAGCAGCGCCAGCGACACCGCCGCGTTCAGCGCCGCGACCGCAGGGAGCGCGGCGAGGGCGGGCGCGGCGAGCACGCAGACGGCGCCGTGCAGCGCGAGCACCAGGCCCATGGCCACGCTGACCCCCCTGAACAGGCCGAGCAGGTCGCGCGACAGCCCCATCATGGTCATCCGGTGCGCCCGCATCGCGCCGAGGACCGCGGTCTCCGCGGCGGGCGTCGCGGGGCGACCGAGCAGCAGCGCGGTGATCGCGAGGTGCCGGAGCCCGGTGACGACCCACGTCCACGCGCCCACCTGAGACAGCACCTGTGCACGGCACCTCATGACAGCCCTCGTTTCTTTGCCGCCGGTCCCTGGCGGGTGCGCTCCACATGCTGCCGTGTGGGCGTGGAGCACGGCCCTGGAGACTTCAATACGGCACCGGATGATCTCACCGGCCGACCGCGCCGGGCCGCCGTCGCGCCCGTCCTCCGCGCCGCCGGGCAATCCGTCAGCCCCGTTGCCGCCGATGCTCGAGAGCCCGCCGTCCGCCTCGCTGGGGCTCGCCGCCGTCGCCGCCCTGGCCACCGTCGGACGTCTCGATCTCGCTGTCGCGCACGGTCACCCCGGCGTGCAGCGCGACGAGGCCGATGCTCGGGTCGCAGGACGACGGAACGGAAGACGGCGAGCCGGAAGGGAGAAAGGCACCCGAGACGGCGACGGGGCTGCGCAGGAGACCACCGGGGCTGCGTAGGAGACCACCGGGGCTGCGCAGGAGCCGGACGGTTGTAACAAAGGACACCAATGGAGGCGCCCAGGAGGGGCACGGGGCCGCGTAGGACGGCGGCGACTGTTGCATAGGACACCAACGGCGGTGCACAGGAGGGCGCCGGGGCCGCGCAGGAGGGCGCCGAGGCCGCGCAGGAGGGCGCCGAGGCCGCGCAGGAGGGCGCCGGGGCCGCGCAGGACGGCCGACGGCGCTGCGCAGGACGGCCGACGCGGCCGCCCCGATCGAGCACGCCGTGGGACTCGCCCTGGACCGGCGTGCGCATGGCAAGTGTTGCCTTCATGGCAAGGCTTGCCAGCCCCCCGGGAGGCAAAAGCGGCAAGGACTGCCATCACGCGCCGATGCCCGCGCCCCGGACGCGACGAGGCGACCGCTCCCGCGCTCCGCCGGGACGGGCGCCCCCTCGTCGCGCCGGAGCGTCACAGGCCAGATCTCCGTGGCACGCTCGTTGCGATGTTGCGATGTCGCGATGTCGATGGGTGTACGCCGAGCGAGGTGAGGGCGCCGCTCCTATCACGGATCGGCCGCTCGCCTCGCATCCACATCCCACATGCTCCGCGTCGCGCAAGCGTCGCCGGAACTGCGTCGCAGGCGGCGGGTGGCGGCACGCGCCATGGGACCGGGAAAGCTGCCCGGCCACTCGGCCCCCTCCGTCCAGGAGTACGAGAAAGCCGCGCGCTGCATTCCCGTACTGAAGAACACGTGTGCGGACTTCCTCGATATCGACGCTCTGTTCGACTCGCACCCCGAGTGCTCCACGGTCTTCGTAGGCAAGGTGGCCGATGGCGGCGAATGCACCGATGACAACGATTGCAGCAGCGCGACCTCGATCAGGCAGGATGAAGCTCGTCGCCATGATCACCGAGCCGAGCAGCATCGCCCGCTTCCTCACCGCGCTCGGCGAGCCGACCGACGTTCCAGCTCGCTCACCCAGCGCCGACGCGGCGGCCGCCGTACTGGAAGAGCACCGTGCTCCGTCGCAGCGTTCCGAGCCTCCGGACGGATATCCGAAGGACCCAACGTGACGGCGGCATCCAGTTCCCAGCGCGGCCCCGACGAGGGCAGGACGGCCCTCGTGAGCACGAGCCGGAGGACTGGGCCGACATCGTCCAGAGGTTCGGCGGCGAGCCGGCGGTCGTCGTGAGCGCCGACGTGTCCGGGCGGCACCGCGGCGACGAGCAGGTGGCCGGGTTCGTGGCCGGGCTGCTGTCCCGGTTCAGCGGGGCGGCGATGGACGACGACACCGCGCACCTGGGGTCGCTGGACGAGCTACGGGGCGGGCACCGGGTTCAGGGGCACCCGTTCTTTGACTACAACGGCTGGTTCGCGGAGAAGAGCCGGTAGGGCCGGACCAGGCGCTGCACCCGACCTGGCGGGCCCGTAGGCCTTTCCTGATTCGTAGCTCCCCCCGCCCGCCGGGCAGGTGAGCTCGTGTGTCAGGCTCACAGCGCGAATCCCTGCAGGAACCCCCTGGCAATCGGTAACGGCGAACATGATCCTCCGCTCCTCCGCAGATCTTCAGCGCTGGCTCGCTGGCAACGGTTGGCTTCAGGATGCGGTCGTGGAACGCCTCGATCCACCGCCGACGTCGGCCCCGGGCTCCGCGCTTCCGGGCAGCGTACGCATGTCGCTCTGGATTCAGGCTGGCGGCAGCCATCGCGCGGGGGAGCAGCGGGTCGTCCGTCAGCTTGAGCTCCGCGCCATGGACATCGAACACCACTCGGTCTCGGAGGGCGGCTATGTCCCCGGGCACTGCAAGCCCATCGCAGCGCCGACGCATCTCCATGATCGGCTGCAGGTGTCACTGTTGGCGGCGGGAGGGAACAATTGCGCCCCGAAGGTCCCGCTCTGCCCCCTCCCTCGGCGGCCTCGGCGGCGGGCTCGACGCCGCGGCTCGCTCGCTGGACAGTGCGGCAGGCTGGTTCTAGGATGGATGGCGTGAAGGCAGAGATCGAGACCCGCTTCGCCGCGAACCTGGAGCGCGTCCGACACCTCGTGGACGTGTACCAACGCGCCGCGGCAGGGCCGGGACGCCGCCCGGTGGAGACGACCGACGTCCTGCGCGCGGCGGTCGTCTTCCTGCACGCCACGCTCGAAGACCTCCTCCGCAGCCTCCTGGAGTGGAAGCTCCCGCTGGCCGCCGCGGCACACCTCAAAGACGTACCGCTGGCGGGGAAGAGGCCACGATCGACCTTCACCCTGGACGATCTCGCGCCCTTTCGTGGCACGAGCGTGGACGACCTCATTGCTCGCTCCGTCCTGGAGAATCTCGAGCGATCGAACTTTAACGATCCGGGCGAGGTGGAAGGTGTCCTGGAGCGGATCGGACTGCCGAAGGTTCTGTTGGATCCCTACCGAGATAAGCTGGGTCCCATGATGAAGCGCCGGCACTGGATCGTTCACCGCGCCGACCGCAACACCGCGACGGGGCGTGGTCATCACGCCGCGCGCGCTCTCCAGCAGGAAACGGTCGAGGTGTAGAGCGAAGCGTTGGAGCAATTCGGCGCGGGTGTGCTGGCTCAACTGTAGGACGTCAGGAGGACGAACATGGCGACGCGAGCGGAACTGGAGCAAGCCCTCACCACGATGCCCAACGTCGACGAAGCGAACGTCGTCGGAGAGCAGAGCCTCATCGCTACCGTGGTGTCCGGGGCGTTCCGCGATCAGAACGAGGCGCAGCGACAGGAAACGGTCTGGAGCTACCTGCGCCAGCGACTTGGGTCCGGTGCCCTGCAGAATATCGAGTTCATCTTCACAAATACTCCGGAGGAGAACGCCGCATAGGCATCGGCCGGCGTTCCGCCCCCTGCGCCGCCGCCATGGCTTGCAGCCGGCGAGCACTCACCCCGCCACCGGGCGCAGCCCGTCGCCGAGCGCGCAGCTCGCGGCGGCCGGCCAAGCCAAGAGGTCTTCTCCTTGCCTGACACCGAGGTGTTCGAGGAGGTGCCGCGCCTCGCGTCGGTGCGGCCGGCCCCTCGAACATCGCGACGGCCTGCGCCTGGCGCTGCTGCGCGGCTTGCCAGCGCGATTGCGTGACGCGCAGGAGCTCGATCTTGTCGCGGAGCGCACGGATCTCCTCGCGTATCAGCGCGGGCTCGTCCTCGGGGAAGGGGGTGCGGACGAGATCGGCCGCGTCGCGCTCGGCGGCGAGCTGGATGCGGCTCGACCAGATGACCCGCCGAGCGAGCTTGCCGGGGAAAATCACGGTGTTGTCGCCCAGCGACTCGGCCTCGCGGAGGAGCTCGGCCTCGCGGGCGGCGCTCAGCGTGTACGCTGCTGCTCTCGTCGACGAGCGAGGCGCGGTCTCGCGCGAAGCGCGCTTCGTTGCGGCCTTGACACCAACCGGGGGGGGTGCACAGGAGGGCGCCTAGGCCGCGCAGAAGGGCCTGCGGGGCTGCGCAGGAGGCCCACCGGGGCCGCACAGGACGGCGCTGGGGCTTATCCAGGAGGGCCAATGGGCTGCGCAGGACGGCCCAGGGGTATCGAAGCGTGTGCGCACGCGGTCACCCCACGCGGTGCAACCACCTTCCGGCGAGCGCCACCTCCTCTGCGGCCGCAAGCACGGTCTCCTCCCCTCCGGCTCGACGCAAGAGGCCGGCGAGCTGCGCCACGCTCGCCCATCCCTGGAAGACACCGGCCAGCGACGGAGTCCCCGAGGCGTCCAGCAGGCTCGCCGAAAGCAGCCGCGCCGCATCGGCGGGGCTCATCCAGGGGGCGGCCCCGCAGAGATCGCCGAGCGCGTCGGCGTCGTGGCCTCCTGCCTCGAAGGCAAGCACCGCACGCCGTGCCGCCTCGGCGCGCATCGATTCAGGGAGCGCCCCTGCAAGCCGCGCCAGCGCGCCAGTCCGCGCATAGCTCCCGGAGGGCTCGACGCAGCCCTCCGCGATTCGTAAAGCCGCTTCGTCCCCCAGGAGCGCGACCGAAGCGGAAGGGTGCTCCTTGACCCAATTGCACCGCTCCTCCGGGGCGAGCTCCTCGAAGAGTGCCCGCACCTCCTCCACCGGCCGCCGGCCCGGAGGGAGCGCCTCACCAAGGCGAAGCAACGCGTCCGCCCGGTAGCCTGCGCTGCTCCCCGCCCACCGCAGCACGAGCGCGCGCGCCTCGTCCTCTCGCCCGACCGAGACCAGGCGTGCACCGAGAGCATGCACCGGCCAGACCGGGACCTCCTCGAGCGCCCTCTCCAGGAGAGGCTCGGACAGGTAAGGCGTCACGGCCTCGGCTTCCTCCCTGGTCTCGAAGCACCAGGGCGCCCAGCGTCGTTCGATCTCCTGGACAGCACGAACTCTCGCCTCTGCCGGCAGCGCGGAGAGCAACCGGGCGAGGACGCGGATCCGCTGGGGCGCAGGCAGGGAACGCGAAGCCCGCTCCAGCGCGACGGCGGAAGCTTCGCTCACCCTCGGCCCAGGCACGAGCGCGGGCGGCGCCCCTCCCGCGCGCGCGATGGCCTCTGCCGCGACCTCCTGGGCTTCCTCTTCGGGGAGCAGGCCCGCCGCCGCGACGAGCCCCCAGACCGCATCCCCCTCCTCCGACCGGCGCGCAGCGGCCAGCGCGAAGCGCGCAACCCGGATGCGCCTCTCGCCCTCCGCCGCCTCCGCCACGGCGACCAGCGCCGAGGGGCTTGACCACCCCGCGCCCGTGTTCTCGGCGATCTCGAACGCTCGCTCGAGGACCCCGGCTCGGGCGGACGGCGAGACCTCCGCAGCGAGGGCGAGCAAGGACAGCGCGCGCGCCGTGTCCGCCTCGAGCCATGGAGTCACGAGGTCTGCGTCCGGGGTCGCCCAGGGCTCCGCGTCTCCCAGCGTCGCCGCCGCGCCCTGCGCCGCCGCACAGCGGACGAGCGCTGCGGCGAGGGAGGGAGGCATGGAGCCGCAGCGCTCCACCTCCTCTCCGATACGATCGCGCAGGCGGCGGAGATCGAGGAGGGCATCGGCGAGCGCCTCGGCAGAGGCAGCCGCTACCCAGCCCGGCTCGGCAAAGGCGAGCATCGAGGCGGCGGGAGCGCCGCCGAGCGCGAGGTGCGCGCTCGCATGACGGCGGAAGTAGGCCGGCCGGCGGCGGGAGGTCTCCGCGGTACATCGCGCGATCGCGTCCCGGTAACGCGCCTCGATCGCCTCGTCGCGACCGGCGCTCCGCTGCGCCCACGCGACCCGCAGCGCCTCATGCTGGAACCTCAGCGCGCGCGCCGGCCCATCCCAGCGCAGGATCCGGTCAAGGGACGGTAGGACCACGTGCAGGAGACCGCGCGCGGTCAAGTCGTCAATCTCCAGGAGCTCCGCGACATCCTCTGCATCGAGCGGCGAGAGCGCGCGCGCCAGCAGGGAGAGCACCTCCAGCGCGACCTCTCCTCCGTCGAGGCGCCCGAGCTCACGCTCGACCTCCGCGGCGAGCGCCTCCGGTCCGCCGTCTCCCCCTGCCGCCGCCCAGCTCGGAATGCCTCGGCGCTCCGCCGCCGCGGGGGAAGGTGGTGCAACCTCGACGAGGAGCGCATCCGCGTCCTCCCATCCGAGGCGCTCCCTCCAGGCGTGCGCTTCGCCCTCTCCGCCCGAGATGGAGACCAGACATCGGACGCGCTGTCCTAGCTCCCGGAGCGTCGAACCCCGAGCGTCGCGAGGCCAGTCGACGCACTCGTCGAGACCATCGAGCACGAGGAGCACCTCGGGCTCGTCCTCGTCCTGGCCATTGGCCAGCCTGTTCCGGAGCTCGGAGCGCAGCTTCAGGACGTCCCGCGGAGGGTGCAGCACGTCCTCGCCGAGCTGCTCCAGGACCGACGCGAGGATCTCCTGCTCGAAGACGAAGGCGCTCGCCCGTCCTACCTGCACCGCGGCGACACAACCCCGCGTGCGCTCGACCGCCTCGTCAACGAGCCGGGTACACAGCGCCGTCTTGCCGGCTCCCGGAGGGCCGTGCAGCACGCACGCGGGGCCCGGAGCAGCGCGCCATCGCTCGAGCGCTTCACGGGCGCGCTCTTCCCCCTCGGTCCACGAGATGGGCGCGGGAGCTCTTTCCTTTTCCTTTTGATGCATGCGCACCTCGGCGTGGGGCGTTCGCCTCCGCTGTTCTAGGCCCTGTAAACGCCGTATTGGCCCTTCTTGCCCTTCGCCCCGATGACGTGCTCCTGAATGCCGAGCCTCTCGAACATCGCTCCGCATTTTCCACCACGTGACCACGGGACGTCGCCCTCCGGAGCGCAGTCCCGACCCGATCGCAGGTCACCTCGATCTGGAACGCCTCGCCGTCCACGACCTGCTTCTCCCCGATCACCCATCCGACCGCGTTGCGTCGAAGCTCGACCGTGCACCCGCTCCCCTCCGCCAGGATCACCTCGCCACGGCCGTTGTAGATGAACCGCTCCTCGGCCCCGTCGTCGTAGATCTTCCTCACCACGCGCCCGGCGAGGTCGCGCTCGAGCGCCGTTGACTCGCTGCCACGGCGGATCAGGAGGACGCGCCCGAGCGCGTCGCGTTGATAGCGGATCTCCCGACCATCGAACGTCCTCTCCGCGATCGGGAGGCCGAGGGCGCCGATCTCGATCGAGTACACCTCCCCCTTCGCGTTGTGGATCTCGACGAGTCGCTCCTGCCGTGCCGCCGGCCCCCTGTCCTCGCCCCTTGCCGCGGCCCGAGACCCCGCCACGCCCGCCGGAAACAGCGCCTCCGCCCATGACAAACACACCTGGGTTCATGCCAGGAATTGCCGGGATGTTCGGGACAGGGGCGGTGCGAGCCATGACGGGAATGCTGCCAGAACTCGAATGTAACCGTCAATCTCGCCGCCCCGCCGCGTCGAACGCGACTGCTCCGCCGCGATTCGCGTGCCGCGCTCGCTCCAGCGCGTGCGCGGAATGTCTCCCGGCCCGGGCGCGAGCGTCCGCAGGGTCGGCTGCACGAGAGCCAACGTCTGGGTGACGCCGCGGAGAGCAGAGGAACAGCGCCGCCATGTTGAGCGTGCGCGTGGGGAGGCCGGAGTACGACTCCGCCGCGCCGCCTGGGCCGAGCAGCGGATGGTCGTCAAGCGGCGTGACGAGGGAGGCGGGGGGCGATGCGCCGGAGCGGCCGTGGCGGCCGCCCGGATCCAGTGCCTCGACGAGCCCGAGCAGACGATCGAGGGGGCGAGGAGCGGCCGGATCTCGGTGTCGCGCACGGCCACCTTGGCGTGCAGCGCGACGAGGGCGATGCTCGGGTCCGTTCTCGCCCCCGTTGACGCGTCGTCCGCCTCGCCGCCGGCCCCGCCCGAGCCCCCCCGGCGCCCCCCTTGAACGCCGCGCCGCACACGCCGAGTTCGCACCTGCGGCCGCCGCCGCCTCCGCCGCCCTGGCACGGCGTGCCCCGGCCGCCGCCGCCGGCTCAGTCCGCTTCCCAGCCGGCGCCATGGCGCCGCCACCCCTGAGCTGGAGCTCCGCTCGCATTTCCCCGGCGTTTCGTGCCGGCATGGGCTTGGCCCGGATGGCGGTGCCCGTCGCATCCATGGCGAACCACGACCTCGAGAGCGCGTCGCTCCAGGTGGCATCGGCGATGCGCATCGCGATGCCACCACACTCGTACTGCCAGCGTGTCATGTTGCCGCGGCCGATGCGGAAGCCGCTCAGCGCATCCGCGGGTCGCTCATTCGTCCTCCTTCATCCGCGGTTCGAGGGGGGGGTCGAGCGCATCGCCATGGCCCCCGCGCAACACGATCGCGGCGTGTCGGGCTGCGTTTTCGACCGCATCGAGGGGATCCACACCGTATGTGGCAGTGCGGCGCCCATCGATGTCCACAGCGACGTCCCAAGGCCACTCTTCTCCCGGGAGGTTTCGCGTCGGCTCGTGGATGCGAACCACGATGTCGCGCGGCTCGCCCTCTTCTGGAGTCAACTTAAACGTCAGCTCGATCATCACCTGCACCTCTTGTCACAATCCCTGAGACACCGGATATATTCTTGGGAACACCTGTCCAGACAGGCCCTATCCCCCCTTGGGCAGTTTTTGCGGCAGAGCTCCGATATCCGATCGCACTTTTCCTTGCATGCCTCTTTGCAGTCGGACGACCTTGAGCCTGTCCCCCACTCGCAAGAGCCGCAAGACTGCGCTTCGGAGCCCTTCCCGACTCCGTAGGCCATCTCGCAATAGTCCTTGGCTTCGTCGAGTGACGCATGCTTGCCCTGGTACAGGGTCGTGCAGGTGGCTGCGCTTCCCCCGCAGATGCTCGAACCGGCCTTCCATGTGACCGTACACGTCACCGTTTGCGAGGCGCACAGATCATAGGAAGCATAGTCACCGTCGGTGCTTTGCGGCTTCCGCGGCACGTTGCCGAAGCCTCCTGCCCCCGTCGGGTAGATGATGCCGCCGCCAGCCCCGCTCGTTTCATCGCCAGGAAGCCAGCACTCACCGACGTCGAAATTGCAAGCAACACAAGACCAGCGAAAAGACTGACGAGCAGGACCGCAAAAGCTCTGTTCATCTCGACTCTCCCCCCAATCTCCAAACAGGCCCAGCAGCGACCATCGCCGCCCAGCTACCATGAAGCACGCGACTATCTCCGCCAGCCATGTGGTGGAGCTCGATCTGGAAGTCCTTCTCTCGGCGCCAGAGCAATCCGCCGAAGGGGCTCAGCGCGAGCCTCGGGCCGGTCCCGATCTGGAACCCGCCCACGCTCACGCCACCGCTGAGCTCGAGCGCCCTTGCCGGCGCCGGAACGACGACGAGCGCGCAGGCACAGACGCACAGCACGAGCGCCCTCGCCTGCCTCTTCGGCCCGTGGCCCATGCTTCACCCCCCATGGCCACCGTCCTCCTGCTGGAAGCCGGCGTCAACCGGCAATCCAGGACCCAATTGTGTCCACATTGTCACCGCGACTACGGCGAGCCGAGCGCTGGCGTGGGCGAGCAAGCGCAGGTCGACTGGGCGCACTTCGGCAAACTGGCTGTCGGCCGAGCGCTACGCCCGCTCTGGGCCTTCGTCATGGTGCTCAGCTACTCGCGGCGGCTCTCCCTGCGCATCTTCCCCGGCGCGGCCATGCCCTTCTTCGTGCGTGGGCACGTCGAGGCGTTCGCCGACTTCGGCGGTGTCCCGCGCGTGCTGCTCTACGACAACCTCAAGAGCGCCGTCGTCGAGCGCCACGGCGACGCGCTCCGGTTCCACTCCATGCTGCTGGATCTCTCGGCGCATTACCGCTTCGAGCCGCGCCCCGTCGCTGTCGCACGCGGCAACGAGGAGGGTCGCGTCGAGCGCGCCATCCGCTACGTCCGCGAGGCCTTCTTCGAGGCACGGAGCTACGCCGGCCTCGACGATCTCAACCGACAAGCGACCGAGTGGACCGCCTCCGCGTACGGCTTGTCGCTGATGTGACCGGCGGGCGAGACCTTGCCTCCCTCGCTGGGGTTCCTTCCCGTGTACGGCTTCGTGCTGCCGTCTTCATCCACGTACGTGAGGACGTTGCCGTCCCTGTCGAGGATGCGGGAATAGATGAGCCCATCGGGATCGACGAGGGTCCACGGCTGGTTGCGCGCGTACCAGTAGGCGTTCATCTCGCCGTCGATCTCCGTCGCCGACCAGGCATAACGCGTCACGTGCTCCTGACAGCCCTCGTTTCTTTGCCGCCGGTCCCTGGCGGGTGCGCTCCACATGCTGCCGTGTGGACCTGGAGCACGGCCCTGGAGACTTCAATACGGCACCGGATGGTCTCCGGTGCGCTTGTCGCCGTGACCGACAGCTCAGCCGGAGCCTCGGCGGGCGTCGTCTGGCATCAGCTCACTACGCGCGATCCGGACGCCGCCGCCATGAACGATTCGGCCCTCTTCGACTGGTCTTTCACCGAGAACGTCGATCCGGGCCAGCTCCGCCACCACCGACGCTTCGCGTTCGGCGCCGGCGAATCGAGCAGCGGGCTGCTCTCGGACGTCGAGGGGCGCCCCGGAGTCCCTCCCCACTGGCTCTTCTTCTTCTCCATCCCGTCCCTCGACGTCGCAGTCGACCGTGTGCGCAGGCACATCGGGCCCATCGAGCTTCCGAACGGCGTGCGGGTCGCGGCATGTGACGACGCGCAGGAGCGGCGTTCGGCCTCGATCTGCCGACTTCCCTGGTCGAGGCGCTTGTGCAGCTCGGCCACGACGCGGACTCGGTGCAGCAACCGCACGCCTCGGTCGCTGTGGTCGAGTCGTCGCTCGACCAGCTCATCCCGGTGGAGTACCGCGCCGATCTGGTGCTCGAGCTTCGCGACGAGCGCGACGCGCTGGTGCTGGCGATTGTCCTCGAGGTGCAGCGCGACGTGGACCCGGACAAGAAGTACTCATGGCCGGCGGCGGTGGCGCACGGCAACGGGCCGAGCGGGCTCACCGTGGTGCAGGCGGCGCTCGCTGCCCTCGGCCGGCTCGATTAGGCGCACGCGATGGTCTATTTTCAGGTCATCTGGAACGGGTTGCGTGAGCCGATGAGGCAGGCTCTGGAGGCACTGGTCATGGAACGGCAGATCGAAGGCGAGGCGACGTTTCCCCCGTCGTTGCAGAGGCTCATCGATCGCGGCATCCGCGAGGGCGAGCTGAAGGGCAAGAGGGACACGCTGTACCCGCGGTTGTGGCGGCGTGCCGCTGCCCCCGGGCCTGTGGACGCGCCGGCTTTCTCCCACCGACGCGGTTCGCCGGCCAAGCTCCGACTCCAGCGATGCAGGAAACCGCAGCACCTCCACGGCGACGCCCTCCTCGCCCGAGATCATCTCGCCCTCCTGGTCCCTGGCCGGGGGCGCCGACGGTGCCTCGCGCGCCGCAGATCCCGTAGTCGCCGTCCGTGCAGCCCACGTCGGCCACGTCCCCGCTTCCTCGCAGTCCGTATTTGCCGGGGTTCGGCGTCGGGGTCGGCTCGCCGTCGTGCCCGTCCTCGGCGCCGCCGGGAATCCGTCACCGCCCTTGCCGCCGACGCTCGGGAGCCCGCCCGCGCACGGGTTCACCACGGCAGCCCCGCCGGCCACGGTCTCCGCCGAGCACGCGTCGCCGCCGTACATCCCATCGGGGCCGTCGGGGGCGTTGCTCGGCCCGGGCAAGTCCTCGCCGTGATACCTCCCCCACCCGGCAGCGGCGCGAAGCCAGCCTCGGAGGATCTCGACCTCGGTGGTTGCGCGGCCCGGAGACGCATCGGCATGCCGGTACCATCGCCTGTTCTGGCCCGCGAGCAGACCAGCCTGGCTCGGGTGCGGCGGGCCATCGAGCTGGAGGTCGCATCGCCGTGCGTGGCGGACCCGAGCCGTGCTACATTTCCCCTGTGTCCACCGAGGAACTTCTCGCGCAGGTGCTGCTGTTGCCTCGCCACGAGCGGGCCCGGCTGGCAGAAGAAGTGCTCTCCAGCCTTGAGGAGCCCGACGCCGAGGAGGTCGCTGCAGCGTGGGCGGGTGAGCTGACGCGCCGAGCGCGCGAGGTCGCGGAGGGTAAGGTCCAGGCGGTCGACTGGGGCACGGCGCGAGCGGAGATCCTGAAGGAGCTCGAGGACCGGCGTGCGGGTCGAGCTTCATCCTGAAGCGCGCGCTGAGCTTCGTGCAGCGGCCATCTGGTACGACGAGAGGCGCCCTGGGCTGGGCGACGAGCTCATCGCCGAGGTCTCGTCGATGCTCGATAAGATGGTAGAGGCCCCGACATTTTTTCCGATCTGGCCAGGGACTTCTCCTGCGTCACGGAGCATTCGCAGAGCGATCGTCGACCGTTTTCCGTACGTCATTGCGTTCGAGGTGCACCCCGAGCACACGCTCGTGCTCGGCAACACGCGGCCGCGGTCTTCACCGATCGGACGCGGGACGCGATGATCACCGACAGCGGACCGTCTCGACCACGCTGCTCGCGCGCGCGCCGTGCGGATAGGACAAACAAACGCGTTCCGCAAAGTCAAGATTCTCGGAGCCGTTCCTGACTCGTGCAGTCCGACTGTACGAGCTCATTGACAGAACGGGCCTTATGCGATGGGGCAGGTCTTCCACGCCTGAAACGCCTGGGATTACCGCTGCGTAGCACCAAGAAGGCATCCTACCGTATAGCTGTACCCTACTGCCTCCTGGCGCGCGAGCGCCTCGATACCTTCCGCGTGAGCGCACCGTTGAACAGTCTCAGAGCGGGCGGGCACTCACCGAAGTAGCACCGACGCCAGGTCGCCGGCCCGTCCGTAGACCTGGGTCGCCGGTGCTCTCACGCGCCAAGTCTCCCGCTGTTCTCGGGAGCTCGCGGCGCGCTTTCTTCTTCCACCCAATTCTTTTCCCCGAGGAGCGCGCATGAATCGTAGTCGATATTTGCTCTCGGCGCTGTCCTTCCTATCCGCTCTCGTGGTCGTCGCGTGCAGCGACGCCGAGAACGGCAACGCGGAAGCGCTGCCGTGCGACGTCGACAAGATCCTCTCCACGAAGTGCCAGACCTGTCACGGGGCGTCCCCGAAGTTCGGCGCGCCGTTCCCGCTGGTCGACCGGAGCGATCTGCTCGCGCCCGCGGTGAGCGATCCCAACAAGAAGGTCTACGAGCTCGTCGCCGCACGCGCCCGCGACACCGCGCGCCCCATGCCTCCGCCTCCAACCGAGCGCCTGACCGCCGCGGAGCTCGCGATCTTCGATCAATGGATCGCCGCCGGCATGCCGGCCGGTAAAGACACGTGCGTCGACCCGGGCGGCGGCGGAACCATCGACCCTCCGACCCTGAGCTGCACACCGGATGTCCTGCTAGCGCCGTCCGCGCCTTACGTCATGCCGAAGGACGTCCAGGACCAGTATATGTGTTATGGGGTCGATGTAGAGATCGGCCAGAAACGACACCTCGTCGGGATCGCACCCCAGATCGACAACAGCACCATTGTACACCATATCCTGCTCTTCAAGGCGGATGAGGCGTCTCCCTCGACGCCCACGCCCTGTGAGGGGGGCGACATCCAGGGGGCTCTTTTGTCCGTCTGGGCGCCCGGCGGCAAGGCCACGGAGCTGCCGCTAGAGGCAGGCTTCCCGCTGGAAGGCACGGCACACTTCGTAGTCCAGGTGCACTACAGCAACATCAAGGGCCTCGACGGGCAGCAAGACAGCACCGGCTTCAACGTCTGCACGACGACGGAGCTCCGCCCCAACGACGCCGGCATCTTCTCGTTCGGCACAGAAGACATCAACATCCCGCCTCACGGCTCGCTCGACGTGAGCTGCGATTACCAGTTCCCGCGGGATATGGGGACGATTTCGGTAATCAGTGTTATGCCGCACATGCACAACCTCGGCAAGCACCTGTCGAGCAACACGGTGCCCACGGACGGCAGCGACCCGAGCAACCTGGGGCTCGCCGATCCGTGGA
This sequence comes from Sorangium sp. So ce1036, assembly GCF_051369805.1. Classification (NCBI taxonomy): domain Bacteria; kingdom Pseudomonadati; phylum Myxococcota; order Polyangiales; family Polyangiaceae; genus Sorangium; species Sorangium sp. So ce1036. Next base: position 5,305,834 of record NZ_JBBMOX010000001.1, on the reverse strand, counting down.
ACTTCGACAACCAGATCTGGTACGACAACGATACCATCCTCCGAGGCGGCGACACCGTGAGGACGCGTTGCGCGTGGGACAACCCGGGCAACAGGGCCGTGGAATTCGGGGAGCGGACGGTGGATGAGATGTGTTATAATTTCGTGATGTACTATCCGTCTCAAGAGATAGAGTTGACTACTCCGACGGACGACGCGTCCTGTGTGACGACAAAATAGACCAGCTCGTGCAAGACGCGCGGCCTGTGCCCGAGCGGAGGCGCGCGCCGTTCGGTGAGAGCGCTCGTAAGCCTGGCGAACAGGAGCACCGCGCGCGCCGCCGGGCGCCTTCGAGGGTCTCTTCGATCCGCGCGCCACCCCGAACGGCCGCGTCGATCGCTTCGCTTTCAGCGAGCGGATAGGACAAGCAAACGCGTTCCGCAAAGTCAAGATTCTCGGAGCCGTTCCTGACTCGTGCAGTCCGACTGTACGAGCTCATTGACAGAACGGGCCCTATGCGATGGGGCAGGCCTTCCACGCCTGAAACGCCTGGGATTACCGCGACGTAGCACCAAGCGGAAGGCATCCTACCGTATAGCTGTACCGTACTGAGCTCGTCCAAACGGCCGCCGTCGCCGGCCCCGCCGCTCCCCAGCCGACGTCGCTGGCCGCCTGCGCCCGCCATGGCGCCGCCGCCCCCTGAGCTGGAGCTCTGCTCGCATTTCCCCGGCGTCTCGTGCCGGCATCGGGTGTGCTCGAGGCCGAGCGTCATGCCGACGCTCGAGCACAACGCCCTCGTCGAGATGTTCCGCGAGCACCCGGCGCTCGCGCCCCGCTTGCTCGCGACGCTCCTCCACGTCGAGGTGCCGCCGCACGCCTCGGTCGCGGTGGTCGAGTCGTCGCTCGACCAGCTCATCCCGGTGGAGTTCCGCGCCGATCTGGTGCTCGAGCTGCGCGACGCGAAGGGCAAGCTCGTGCTGGCGATCGTCCTCGAGGTCCAGCGCGACGTGGACCCGGACAAGAAGTTCTCGTGGCCGGCGTACGTCGCGGTCGTGCGCGCCAGGAAGCGCTGTGACGCGATCGTCCTCGTGGTCGCGCCGGACGCCGGCGTGGCCGCCTGGGCGGCGGAGCGCATCGACCTCGGCCTGGGCCGCGGCACCGTCACGCCGCTCGTGCTCGGTCCGGCGGTCGTCCCCGAGATCACCGACCCGGCCGACGCCGTGAAGGAGACCGAGCTCGCCGTGCTCTCGGCGGTGGCGCACGGCAACGGGCCGAGCGGGCTCACCGTGATCCAGGCGGCGCTCGCTGCCCTCGGTCGGCTCGACCAGGCGCACGCGATGGTCTATTTTCAGGTCATCTGGAACGGGTTGCGTGAGCCCATGAGGCAGGCTCTGGAGGAGTTGGTCATGGAACGGCAGATCGAAGGCGAGGCGACCTTTCCCCCGTCGTTGCAGAGGCTCATCGATCGCTGCAAGCTCGAGGGCATCCGCGAGGGCGAGCTCAAGGGCATGCGTGAGGGCAAGCTCGAGGGCAAGAGGGACACGCTGCTACGGCTGCTTGCGCGTGCGGGGATCGTGCTCACCGAGGACGAGAGCGCGCGCATCCAGGCATGCACGGACATCGCGACCCTCGACCGCTGGATCGAGAACGTCCTCGAGGCGAAGGCTGCCACTGAAGTGCTCTCCTGACGGTTGATGGTGCGGCCCGACAAGGCGATGGATCAAACGGGCTTTGCCGGCGGATGATCGGCGAGGCGTTGCACGGGCGCGGGCGAGCTCCACGCCAGCGATTCAGGAAACCGGCGCGTCTCCACGGCGACGCCATCCTCGGCCGAGCTCATCTTGCCCTGGTCGTCCCAGCGGATGCCGCCCTTGCCCGGCGGCCCCAGCGTGAAGGTGACCTGAGAATCACTCCCAGCCAAGGAATACAGGAAAGGCTTGCTGCGATGAGCGAACTGATCATCTGGACCTACGACTGGGTGCCTGAAGGCCCACGTGGTTTTGTGCGTGATCTGAGGCTGACATGGGCGTGTGAGGAGGCCGATCTCGCCTACACAGTCCAGACGGTCCCATTCGATGGCCGCGAGACCAATCACCTCGCGCGCCAGCCCTTTGGCCAGGTTCCGTTCCTGAGCGACGGAGAGCTGGAGATATTCGAAAGCGGTGCGGGGTTGCTGCACCTGGCCCGGAAGAGCGACAGGTTGATGCCCGCTGATCCGGCTGGAGAAGCGGAGACGCTGCAGTGGACGATCGCCGCGCTCAACTCGATCGAGATGGTCACCGTGCCGTGGTGGTTCTTGAAAATGTGCGGCGATCATGACAATCAACTCACCGGATGGATGGGCAAGCGCCTCGACCGGCTCGAAAAGGTACTGAGCGAGCGAGAATGGCTCGCGGCCGGCCGCTTCACCGTCGCAGACCTGCTGATGGCGGACGTGCTAAGGGTCTCGGAGGTCCGCGCTTTCGGCGATCGGCCGGCGACCGAGGCCTATGTGGCCCGTGTAACTGCGCGCCCTTCATTCAAGAAAGCCCAGGCCGACCAGATTGCGCTTTTCAAGGCGGCCGACGAGAAGAGGACATGAAAAGGGTCAGGCGAGCGGGTGCGTGGGCTGCGCGACGCCAAGGGCACGCGCCGCGGCGGAGAGGCTGCCGGTGCGCATGACGGCAAGGAAGGCACCGTAGAGGTCCCACGAGGGCTCGCCTGGGCTCATCAGAAAATGATGAGCGGATGGACGCATTTGTACAATGTTCATGAGCCCGCGCAGCGACCATGCTCTCCACGTCGCCGGCCCCCGCGCCGGTACCCACGACCAGGAGAACGACCATGACCACCGCCGCGACGCTCCCTGCGCTCGACCTTGCTCCCCCTCCCCGCCGCCCCGCGCCGCAGCCCACCTGCGAGGTCCCGGCGGGCGGGGCCAGGGGCATGCCGCGCGCGCTCCTGCGCCTCGAGGGCGCGCTCGTGCTCGGGGCCGCGCTGCTCGCCTACGCGCACCTGGGCGGGCGCTGGGGATGGTTCGCGGCGCTGTTCTTCCTGCCCGACCTGTCGCTGCTCGGCTACCTCGCGGGCCCGCGGGTGGGCGCGGTGGCCTACAACGCGGGGCACAGCCATCTGGCGCCGGCGCTGCTCGCGGTCGCGTCGGTCGCGCTCGGCTCGCCGGCGCTGCTGCTCGGCGCGGCGATCTGGGTCGGGCACATCGGCTTCGATCGGATGCTGGGCTATGGGCTCAAGTACGGGACGGCGTTCGGCGACACGCACCTCGGCCGCGTGGGCGCGAAGCGCTCTTCCGAGCAACGATGGTTTCAACGCTCGCCGAGCTGAAGACGGCTGCTGAAGCAACCGAGTGGACGGCAGGCAGCCCGGCTCGAGCCAGCCTTTCTCGCCCCCTTGCCGCCTCGTCCGCCGCAGCCGCCGGCCCTGCCAGAGCCTCCCCCGGCGCCCCCCTGGACGCCGCGCACGAATTTTCAAGGATGGCTGCTCGTGCCCGATTCCTCCACGAAACGGTCAGTCGCCGATCGTGTTCGCGCCGTTCAGGAGCGGTACGCCGAAGCTCGGCGTTCCATCCGCATTCCATTCGAGCCGCTGGACGCGCGTGTGGCGGTTCGGGTCGTAGAGCGGGTCCCCCGTGATCTTCTCGTAGTTCCGCGCGTGGTACACGAGCACGTCGAGCGATCCATCCGCCGAGGTCGTGAACGAGTTGTGGCCCGGGCCATACAGCCCGTTTGCGCTGACGAACACTGGATTCTCGCTCTTCGTCCATGATCTGGCGCTCAGCAGGTCGTCCGTCGCGCTCGCCGTGAGCAGGCCGAGGCAGTAGCGGTCGTCCGTCGCGCTCGCTGAGTAGCTGATGAAGACCCGCCCGTTCCGCTCGAGCACGGCAGCGCCTTCGTTGACCGCGAACCCCGCGGTCTCCCAGGCGTGCTCGGGTCTGGCGATCCGCACGTTGGGGCTGGCCAGCGTCCACGGGTTCACCATGGCCGCGATGAACAAGCTGCTGTTGTCGCCCTCGACGCTCGGGTCCTCCTGCGCCCACACGAGATACCGCTTGCCGTCGTGCTCGAACGTCGTCGCGTCGAGCGCGAAGGTGTCCGACTCCGTCGCGATCTGCCCTCGTTCGATCCACGTGCCATCCATCGGGTTGCCCGATGCGCTCTCGAGCACATACATGCGAATGGCCCAGATGTCGGTCGAGCTCCCGGCGGCGAAGTAGATGTACCACTTGCCGTCGATGAAATGTAGCTCGGGCGCCCAGATGTGCGCCGCCATCGGGCCGCTCGCGTGCTTCGTCCAGACGACCTTCGGCGTCGCGTTGGCCAGGCCTCGTATCGTGGTCGCGCGCCGGATCTCGATGCGATCGTACGTCGGAACGCTCGCGGTGAAGTAATAGTAACCGTCCGTATGCCGCGTGATGTGGGGGTCCGCGCGCTGCGAGATCAGGTAGCCGAGAGGCTCCAGCGCGAACGACGCCTCCGCGCTCTCGATCGCCGTGCCGTCGAGCGCGTGCGCATGGAGCTGGTAGTTCAGGTGCCGGAGATGACGCGTCGCATCCGAGTACCACTGAAGCGAGACCATCGTCGGATCCCCGTTCAGCGCGGGCACGATCCGGAACGTGGCGTCCCTCCGGAACGTGGTGGTGTCCGTGAACACGTCGATCCACAGAAGGTGACTCCTCTCATTGGATGGGGTCTGCCAGAGGCCGTCAGCCCGGTTGGACGTCTCGCTCTGCGGCGGGTACCGGGTCGAGTTCGCGCTGTCGACGTGCAGGTAGCGACCGCCGAGCCCCACGGGCTCGAACGACACCAGCGTCGGATCATCCGGGTTCGCGAGGCCGGGCACCACTCTCCACTGGAAGTCGTCAGGAAGCTGGTTGTTCGCCCTGTCGTCGAGGTTGGTGATCATCGCATGATAATAGGAGTGCGCGACGTAGAGCGGGGCGCCCTCCATGTGCGTCGTGCGAATGTGGTGCCCCCCTCCGACGTCGTCGTCGAGGTTGGAGAGCTCGAGATCAGCGGGGGCGGCGAGGGCCGCATACGCGGGGTCCTCGCTGGCCGGTGAGCCGAAGGAGACGCGCACGGGCTGAGCGCCGTCGGCCTGCCAGTCGTCGACGCTGCTCAAGGTCACGGTCTGCGCCGCGCTCCAGCTCGCCTCCGTGAACGTCAGGTCCGCATGGCTCAGCGTCGCCTCGGTCGTGTCGCTGACGCCGAGAGCGATCGTCACGGGCGCGCTCGGCTGCGACGCGAGGCGCACGGTGAACGTCACGGGCGCGCCGCGCTCGGCGAGGGTCCCCGACGGGTCGCTGACCACGATCGCTGCCGTCCCCGGACCGTCGTCGTCCGTGTTCGTGATGTCAGCGGACTCCGCGACGAGGCCGTCCCCCGCTGGGTCGACAGAGACCGAGGGCCCGAAGCGGACGCGGAAGATCCGATCTCCGTCGCGCTCCGCATCGTCCACGCCCGTGACCGTGATCTCTCGAGGGGCGCTCCAATCCTCCGCCGTGAAGGAGACGGTCGTCGGTGAGACGGAGCCTTCGGTCGCATCCGAGCTCGAGACCGGCACCGTGACAGGCCCGCTCGGCGCGGCGTCGAGCGCCACGCTCACGGTCACCCGCCCGCCGGACTCCGAGGTGCTGAGCGCTGTGCCCGCCGTCGTGATTCGCAACGAGTTGCCCGGTGATCCGGTCGACGCGTCCGGCGCATCGGTCGAGGGCCCCTCCGAGCACCCGACCGCCACGAGCAGCGCGGAGAGGGCGCGAGCTGCCGCCGTGAGCGCAACGCGTGGCGCAGAGAGGGGAGTGCACTCTGGGTGGGGAGATCTCGGTGCGCACATGATGAAGGGAGACTCCTCGCTGTAGGTGCTGCGAATCCGGCAGGATGCTCAGTAGTGGGCGATGAGCGCGTCGAGCTCCGCCTGCGTGACCCGGATCGCGTTCGCGTGGCGCACGCCGGACGGAAAGCTGTACTCTGCGCTCGGGAGCTCCGTCCAGGAGCCCGGATCCGTGTCGAGGTCCGTCGTGCTCCAGCACCCGAACACGCCGCCGTTCAGATAGTAGTCGGCGAACAGGTACCATCGACTCTGCCGCGGATCCTTGATGACGAACGGCCCCTCCGTCGCTCGTCTCCTGCTCTGGGTCGACCCGCGCGTGATGTAGTCCGGACTCCATCGCGTGAACGTCGCCGGATCGAGCGCGAGCGTCGGGGAGCGCGCGATCTGGATGTCCTTGCCCGATCCGGTGAGCGCGCTCCCGCTGCTGTCCGTCTCGTCCTTGAAGAAGAGGTAGTTGCGGCCGTTCCATTGCGTGATCGTCGCGTCGATGACGCTGTAGCCCGGGTCGAAGAGCACGTCGGGTGTCGGGTTGACGATGGTGACGAAGTCCTCGGTGTAGCTGACGTAGATGCGGTTCGCGCCCGTTGTATCGTTCCCGGACCAGATGATCGCATAGAGCTCGCGATCGGGGTCGTAGTAAGCCTCCGGGGCCCAGGCGTGCATCGGGGTGGAGCTGGGGCCCGGGAGGTTCGTGAGCGTGATCAACCGGGGATTGGTGAAGGTGATGAGATCGGTCGAGTCCGCCACGAAGATCTTGGAGCTCGGACGGTTCCAGTAGTTCGCGTCGTTCTCCGCGAGCGTCCAGTCCGTGGCGATATAGACGTACGTTCCGTCGTTCTTGCGGAACAGGAACGGATCTCGGATGTGATTCGTGCCCATCCCGGTGAGCCGGTACGCAGGCTGTCCATCGGCGAGGGCCGACCAGTGGAGCCCGTCGGTGCTGTAGGCGAGATGCAGCGAGTCGCTCCGCACGTCCTGCTGCGGCCCGAAGTAGCTCAGCACCCAGGCCCCGGGGGAGCAGCGGGTCGCGTTCATCGTGGCCGTGTGCTCGCCGTTCGTACACCTGAGGCAGCCGCGGTCCGTCGCGCTGCTCCCCTCTGCGCCGACGAACTCCCCTGGCACGCAGTCGGTCCACGCGACGCATGGCGTTGCGGGATCGGCGTCGTCGTCCCAGGTGCCGTCCGCGCAATCGACGAGCGCGGCGGTACCGCCTGCGCAGTACGTCCCCGGCGAGCAGGCGTCACACGGAGCGGGCGTGGTGTTCGTCCCCGGCGCGGTCTGCCTCGTCCCGGGCGCGCAGGGCGTGTGCTTCGCGCAGCTCGGGGCGTTCACCGTGTCGCTGAAGGTGTCCTCCGGGCACGCCGTGCACCGCCGGTCCGCCGTGGGCGAGCCCTCGGCGCTCGCGAAGGTGCCTGCGGTGCAGGCGGTCCATGCGACGCAGCTCGTCTCGCCATCGCCATCGTGATCCCAGGTGCCCTCGGAGCACGCGGGGGGCTCGGCATCGGGTCCTGCGTCTCCGCCGGTCGTCGTCGCCGGGTCGCTGCACCCGGAGATCCATGAGAGCGCCACCACCCATCGTGCTTTCGAGCTGCTCTTCCAACGTGCCATATCGCTCCTCTCGATTTCGCGCGTGGTTGCAGCGCCGATGGGCGCTCGCGTGAGGTGCTCCGGCGACAAGCGGGCGAGGCGTTCACGTGTCCTGCCCATCTGGCGAGCAGGTCCTGGACGTCGAGGACCTGCTCGAGCGCCCAGCGCGCACGACGGCCTGTCCTGTACGAAGCGAAAGGATCGTTCGGGAGCAACTGTGAACGCTCACATCGACGGCGTCAACCCAAATGGGGCGGCGACGAGCTCACGGCCGGCTCGTCCAGAGGTCCGATGCCAAATCCGCCTTCGGGCCGGCGCACGACGGCTCCTTCACGCCGCCGGACCGCACCGAGCGCCGGATCGTCGACCGTGCGCGTCGCGATGACTCCAGGGGCGATGGGGCGCGCACGCCGCCGGAGACGCGGCTCACGGCGGCGCCGAAGTCCGCCGCGACGCCCCCTGGGCTCGACCTTGCTGGTGCGACGGGAGGCGCCCCGGGGCGCCGCGACTCACCCGCAGGAATACGGGGATCGGGCGCCGCGGCGCGCGGCCTACCTACGGAGATGCGAAGAGCTGTCGTACGGCACGGTTGATTGCGACGCTGGACCGGCAGTACGTTGCGTAGCAGGAGGCTGAGTCGATATGTTGTTCGGGGATCGGCTGGACTTCGCCATCGAGGCGGACGTGGAGCCCAACCTGGCGCCCCCGAGCGCGGTGTGGGGGCGCATGTGCATCTGGTGTCGCGGGGTGGCCCTCGGAGACCTCGGGGAGTCGCACTGCGCGCTGTACCCGGCTTACCGCGCTTTTCGCCGGCTGCCCTCCAACCTCGACCGCCTGTGGTCCGAGAGGCTGGCCGGGTTGGACGACATCGCTGCCTGGAGCTTCCTCGACGGGCTCTTGTACGGCCATCATGGAGACGTCGAAGTGCCCGATGCGCGAACGGCCGAGGAGCACCGCCGGGACTTGACGTTCTGGAGCGCCCACGATTTCCTGACCGGCTGGGGCGAGCAGTTCAACGGGTGCAAAGCGTTCATCGTCTGTCCGCCCGGCGGCGCGGTTCGCATCCTCTCGCGCGAGCTACCCGGGCCCATGGGCCGCGGCGTGGAGGTGTCGCGGGCCGGGCTCGTTGCGGCCGTCGAGGGGTTCACCCGCTGGTTCGAGCAACAGGCGCGGCGTCTGGAAGGTGGTCGGGCCTGATGCATGCCGGCGGGGCCCGACGAGGGACCGGCCCCGCCCGAGCCTCCGCCCGCGCCCCGTGGACGCCGCGCCGCGCACGCCGAGCCCGCCCCTGGGGCCGCCGCCTCCGCCGCCGCCCTGGCCCGGCGTGCCCCAGCCGCCGTCGCCGCCCCGGTCCGCTTCCCAGCCGGCGTCGCTGCCCGCCTGCGTCCGCCATGGCGCCGCCACCCCTGAGCTGGAGCTCTGCTCGCATTTCCCCGGCGTCTCGTGCCGGCATCGGGTGTGCTCGAGGCCGAGCGTCATGCCGACGCTCGAGCACAACGCCCTCGTCGAGATGTTCCGCGAGCACCCGGCGCTCGCCCCCCGCTTGCTCGCGACGCTCCTCCACGTCGAGGTGCCGCCGCACGCCTCGGTCGCGGTGGTCGAGTCGTCGCTCGACCAGCTCATCCCGGTGGAGTACCGCGCCGACTTGGTGCTCGAGCTTCGAGACGACGGCGGCGCGCTCGTGCTGGCGATCGTCCTCGAGGTCCAGCGCGACGTGGACCCGGACAAGAAGTTCTCGTGGCCGGCGTACGTCGCGGTCGTGCGCGCCAGGAAGCGCTGTGACGCGATCGTCCTCGTGGTCGCGCCGGACGCCGGCGTGGCCGCCTGGGCGGCAGAGAGCATCGACCTCGGCCTGGGCCGCGGCACCGTCACGCCGCTGGTGCTCGGTCCGGCGGTCGTCCCCGAGATCACCGCCCCGGCCGACGCGGAAGCGGAGATGGCGACCAAGCTCGCCGTGCTCTCGGCGGTGGCGCACGGCAACGGGCCGAGCGGGCTCACCGTGCTCCAGGCGGCGCTCGCTGCCCTCGGCCGGCTCGACCAGGCGCACGCGATGGTCTATTTTCAGCTCATCTGGAACGGGTTGCGTGAGCCCATGAGGCAGGCTCTGGAGGAGTTGGTCATGGAACGGCAGATCGAAGGCGAGGCGACCTTTCCCCCGTCGTTGCAGAGGCTCATCGATCGCTGCAAGCTCGAGGGCATCCGCGAGGGCGAGCTCAAGGGCATGCGTGAGGGCGAGCTCAAGGGCATGCGTGAGGGCAAGCTCGAAGGCATGCGTGAGGGCAAGCTCGAGGGCAAGAGGGACACGCTGCTACGGCTGCTTGCGCGTGCAGGGATCGTGCTCACCGAGGACGAGAGCGCGCGCATCCAGGCATGCACGGACATCGCGACCCTCGACCGCTGGATCGAGAACGTCCTCGGGGCGAAGACTGCCACTGAAGTGCTCTCCTGACGGTTGATGGTGCGGCCCGACAAGGCGATGAATCAGACGGGCTTTGCCGGCTGGCGATCGGCGGGAGGCTCCGCGGACGCGGGCGAGCTCCACGCCGGCGATTCACGCAGCCTCGCCGATGCGCCCAGGCCCTGCGGCCCGGGACCCGCGTCGAGGCGGGCTCGGCGCGTGACCCGGCCGAGCTTGCGGCAAGCTCCCTGCATCTTGAAGGCGCTGCTCAGACGCCGGGGCTGCGCAGGAACCTCACCGGGGCTGCGCAGGAGCCGCACGATGGTGACGAAGGACACCAACGGGAGCGCGCAGGAGGGGCGCGGGGCCGCGCAGGACGGGGGCTGGCGTAGCGCAGGACACCAACGGGGGTGCGCAGGAGGGCCCCCAGGCCGCGCAGGAGGGCCTGCGGGGCTGCGCAGGACGGGGGCTGGCGTAGCGCAGGACACCAACGGGGGTGCGCAGGAGGGCCCCCAGGCCGCGCAGGAGGGCCTGCGGGGCTGCGCAGGAGACCTACCGGGGCCGCACAGGAGGCCGCCCGGCTGTCCAGGAGGGCCCATGGGCTGCGCAGGACGGCCGATGGCGCTGCACAGGAGGCCGCCGGGGCTTGTTGGTGTACAGGAGGCCGACGGGCTGTTCAGGGCTGGCGGCGCGGCCGCGGCCCGCGCGGCGGTTGACCGCGATGGTGGCGCTCGGCGCAGAGATGGAGCTCGATGCCGACGGCTGGTGCGAGCGCCTCCGTCGGCTCGACGGCGAGCTGGAAGGGCGGTGACCCTCCCGTCCGGCAACCTGCAGGACGATGTCGCGGTGGTCCTCGTCGAGCACGTCGGCTAACCTGCCGCCGCTGCCGCTTCGCGGCAGCGCGGCAGACGGTCAGGCCGCAGAAGCAGCCGTTGACCCTCATCAGGTGCGATCGTGTCGAAGGTTGATCTCAAGAGGGAGCTCAAGCATCTCTACCAGGCATCCGCGAAGGAGGTGGTTCAGGTCGACGTGCCGACATTCCAGTTCCTCATGATCGACGGCGAGGGCGACCCCAACACGTCACAGGCGTATGCCGAGGCAGTCGAAGCGCTGTTCTCCGTCTCCTACACGACGAAGTTCATGGTGAAGAAGGGGGCGCGAGGAGTCGACTACGCGGTCATGCCCCTCGAAGGCCTCTGGTGGTCGGATGACCTGTCCGTCTTCACCTCCAACGACAGGTCGCGGTGGAAATGGACGATGATGATCATGCAGCCTCACTTCGTGGAGGAGGCGGTGATCCGGGCGGCCATGGCGGAGGTGAGGCGAAAGAAGGCGCTCCCCGCGGTGGACGCGCTCAGGCTGGAGAGCTTCACCGAAGGGACGTGTGCTCAGATACTCCATATCGGACCCTTTACCGAAGAAGGGCCGACCATCCAGCGAGTCCATGATTTCATCGGGGCGCGCTCGGCGCTCGCAGGAAAGCACCACGAGGTGTATCTGAGCGACATACGCCGCGCCGATCCGGCCAAGTGGAAGACCATCATCCGCCAGCCCATGGAGTGATGGCTGACGCATCGCTCGAGCCGACGCCGCTTCGCGGCCCGGCTCGACTCAGGCGCTGCGCGGGCGGAGCGGCGCAGGACGCCGGAGGGAGGCGCCCCCGTCGACGGCGCCAGGGATCGGGGCCGCTTCGCCCGCCGCGCGGAGCGCGGAGCGCGGCGCAGCAGAGGAGATCGGCCGGCTGGGCGTCGGCGGGGCCACATGAACCACTTTCGCCGGAGCTCGCCGCCGCCGCCGCCCTGGCCCGGCGTGCCCCCAGCCGCCGTCGCCGGCCCAGCCCGCTTCCCGGCCTGTCAATGGCCCCGCGACCCAGAGGCTGTCCCTGCATTCCCCCTCCCGTTCCCCTGGCTTCTTGGCGCCCTCCTCGTCATGGCGGTTCGCTCCCCGGCTCGTCTCCCCGCAGCAGCGACAGCACCGTTTCACTCCTCGAACGCCGCCGTTCCAGCCCGCTGCCTGGCATCGCCCGCCGTGCCGCCGCATGCTCTGGACATGATCCGGTCGCGGTTGCGGGGCGGGTCGGATGCGCCTGTCTCCGGATCTCGGAACGCGGCGGGCCCATCTCGTGGCCCGCCGGTGCAGCGAGCATCACGGCCCATGGAGCCTGGCCTCGATGATCCGCCGCGGCGCTCCGGGCGCGTCCTTCCAGCGCGTGGGGCGCCCGCCGGCGCTGCGGCTCTCCTGCAGCCCGGCGCGGCGCGATGCTGTGGGCGCAGGGCTCCAGGATCCGTTCGCCCGCCGCATCGGCCGTCTCTCATCTTCGCGTGGAGGCCGGCGACGCCGTGAAAGGAGACGACGTCGCGCGCGGCGCGCGCCTCGCCGAGCTCTGGGACCCAGGAGCGAATTGCAGAGCCCGACGGAAGGCAAGGCCTGTTCTACCGACCGCGCGACTGGGATCAGATTGCTAGTTCCATCTCGACAATAGATATCCACGAACGACGACGCGTTCGTTTAGACATTGACAGCGTTTCCGCTTTTGAGAATGATTCCTCCGCGCTGGCCGACGAGGCACGGGACGGGCTCGCCACCGCGGAGCCCACAGCGCACCTCGCGGCGTGACCGAGATGCGCCGATGAACCCCTGCGCGCGGCCACGCGCCTGGCTTGGAAGCATAACCTATCATAACAACACATTGGTGAGACATGAAACACATCTGTCACATGACGCCCATGCGCGCCCTGTTCTGCAGCCTTATCGCCGGAGGCATCTCGCTGAGCGCACCCGCTCAGGCGCAGGCGCTGGAGTACGGGATATACGAGGGAGAAGGTTGCCCCGCAGGATACGCGCCGTTGACCCTGGCCGATGCCTTCTGGACGTTTTACGCCAGATGCGATGAGCTCCCCTATTCAGGAGTCTTTCGCCTCGCGGACGGGGCCTCGATCGATGGCCAGTGGAACAGCTGTCAGCTGAACAGCGGCGACACCCGCGAGCTGGACTACACGCTCTGCAAGCCCAACTACGAGCTCTTTGACATCGACGGGACCACCTTTGCGGTGGTGAGGGGCGGAGAGGAGTGCCTGGAAGGCTTCGAGCACGTGGACTTCGCTACCGCCTCCGCCTACTCGGCCGAGATATGCACGCACGTCGGGTACTGGGGGATCGCGAGGATCGGTGGAGGGGGCTCCATCGACGGGGTAGGTTACGGCTGCGGCATCCGCGCGACCGACTCTCGCCCGCTCGGTGACGCCATCTGCGTGGAGAGCGAGTAACACCCGCGCCGGAGGCGGCTCGCGCGCTCCCCACGAGCTTGGCGGCCAGGGTGCGCAGCAGCCGGTACATCGGCTTCGGGGCGACCTGCCCACCTGCCCCACCCCGCCCCCGCGTCACCGGTACGGCCCTCCCCGCCGCTCCCCCCGCATCTCCCGCGCCAGCGCCAGCATCGACCGCAAGACCTCCCGCGCCGCCGCCGGATCCGCGAGCAGCGCCGTGATCCGCACCGCGATCTCGCCCGGCTCCACCACGACCGTGTTCCCCGCCACCGCCCCGAGGCGCGCCGCCTGCTCCAGGATCGCCGCCACGATCGGCCCCAGCGCCGCGCTCGGCGCGCAGGCCCCGCCGCAGACGGGGGGCTCCAGCCGCAGCGCGATGCGTGTCCCGGCCGGCGCGGCCCCCTTGAACCGCGTCCTCAGCTCGAACCGCTCCCCCTCGAAGGTCCCCGACAGCCGCATCGGCCCCACCTGGAGCGCCCCGCCGCTCTCCTCCGCGAAGCGGCGCCACGCGGGCAGCCACGCCGCCATCGCCGAGGGCGGCGGCAGCGCCGCGCCGGCGTCGGCGATCGCCTGCGCGAGCGCCTCGACCTGCGCCAGAAACCCGCCGAGCACCCGCTCGTCGGACGCGCCCAGGGCGCTCCACGCCCGCACCCGCGCGTCGTCCACGTCCACCTCGCCGAACGCGCCCAGCGCCGCCCGCAAGGCGGGCGTGAGCGCCGCCAGCACCTGCGCGTCCTCCCGCCCCCACGCCCGGAAGCGCCGGTCGAACCGGGCATCCCCCGTGATCACCCCGACCCGCGCCCCGCCCTGCCGCGGCCGCACCTTGAGGCCGAGCCCCCAGGGCTCCGCGAACCACACCGTCGCGCCGAGCCCGGGCCCCGAGCGCTCCTGCGCCGGCGCCACGTCCACGACGCAGCCCGCGCGGACGCCGCGCAGCCCGAGCCCCTCGGCCTCCTCGCGCGCCGTGTACCCCGCCCGCTGCCCCGCGCGCGCCCAGACCGCGCGCCAGCGATCCGCGCCGACCCGGGGCCGCGCCCCCTCGTGCCGGCGCCGCTGCCCGAACGGGCCGACGATCACCGGCACCCGGTGCACCACCCGCCCCTCCGCGTGCTCGAGCACCGCCTCCAGCGCGTAGCTCAGCGAGACCTCGGCGGAGCTCCACGCCGGCGCGAGATCGATCGGCACGGCGATGCGGAAGGGCACCTCCCGCCCCTCGCGGACCGCCCCGAGATCCTGGAAGAACGAGAGCCGGTGGAGCTCGCTCGACGGGCGGCGCCCCCGCACCTGGACCCGCTCGACGCCGACCAGGGAGACGTCGAGCGCGCGGGGGCGGCTGCCCGCGAGGCCGCCGAACGCCACGGCGCCGGCGAGGACCTCGCCGGGCGCGAAGGCGCGATCCGGCAGCGAGACCTCGAGGAAGGCGCCGCGCCCCCGCGCGCTCGCGCTGGTGATCGGCGCGCGCCTCGGCCGCGCCGTGGTCGCGGGCCGGACGAGGATCTCCCGGCTCTCCTCGGCGTCGAGCCACCACGGGATGGAGACGCGCGCGCGGATCCCGCAGCGGAGCTCGGCGATCGCGCCGGCGTGGGTCGGCGGCAGGTCGCGCGGCAGCGCGAACGAGGCGCGGTACCGGTGCACGCCCGCGCCGAGCAGCCCCCGCCCGGCCACCTCCTCGCTGAGGCGGAGCCGGTCGCGCGTGCCGCCGATCACCCCGCGCGAGGGGTCCCACAACGTCTGCGTGCACTGCAGGGTCACGCGCACGAAGTCGATCGGGGTCTCCGAGGTGCTCTCGAGCAGGAGCTCGACGCCGAGCGTCTCGCCCGGGTGCACGACCTCGGGCAGCCGCAGCGTGATGAAGGGGCGGCTCCTCATCGCCGACCATCGTAGCCGAACCGCGATCCGACCCGGACGCCGCAGCGCGCTGCGGCTCGCTCGCCGGGCGATGCGCTCGCTCTACCCGCGCTGCAGCGCGCCGCCCCCGCGCGCCATGTACGCGGCGAACAGCGCCGGCGCGAGCTGCTTCATCGCGCGCCGACGCGAGCGCCGGGTCGAACGGATCGGCCCACGTCAGGCCCGCTGGCGGCCCCCCCATGCCTGCCGAGCTGCGCCCCTCCCCACGCCCGGGGGGCGTCGGGTTTGTCACTCCCACCGCTGGGCCGTGCCGCGTTACGCTCGGCGAGCCGCGCGCTTGTTCACCCAGTCGTATGACCGTCGAGCTGATCCAGGCAATCGTTCGTCAGACCACTGTCCTCATCGCTCAGCTGGCGACCTCGGGGGGCCTGCGTGCCCCCCTGGCCCAGCTCGCGGACCAGGTGTTCCAGGACCTGGCGACCGAGCTCGAGCGGCAGGGGGTCAGCCGCAAGGTGAGCGCCGACATGTTCGGCATGGGGCTCCGGAGCTATCAGCGCCGGGTCCGGCGGAACACGGAGGGCGCGGTCGAGCGCCGCCGCTCGCTCTGGGAGGCCGTGCTGGCCCACATCCGCCGCCGGGGGATCACGCCGCGGGCCGAGATCTTGAGGGCGTTCGCCAGCGAGGACGAGATCCTGCTCCGCGGGGTGCTCTTCGACCTGTGCGAGAGCCGCCTGATCTTCCAGGCGGGCCAGGGCGCTCAGGTGGTGTATCGCGCCGTGTCCGACGACGAGCTCGGCGCGCTCCGCGCGCTCCGCTCCGGCGAGGGGGTGGACGAGCTCGTCTGGGCGATCATCTATCGAGAAGGCCCGCTCACGCGCGACGAGCTGCTGCAGCGGACGCAGATCGAGCGCGCGGAGCTCGACGGCGCCCTGGGGCGCCTCCTGGAGTCGACGCGCGTCGAGCGGACCGGAGATGGGGCCGGGGCCACGTACAGCGCCGCGAGCCTCTACGTGCTGCTGGGCTCGCCCGTGGGCTGGGAGGCGGCGATCTTCGATCACTACCAGGCGATGGTGAAGACCATCCTGTGCCGGCTGCGCGAGGGGCGCGGCGCGCCGGGCCTCGGCGACCGCGTCGGGGGGAGCACCTATACCCTCGACGTGTGGCCCGGCCATCCGTACGAGCAGCGGGCCTACGAGACGCTGGGGCGCCTGCGCGCGCAGCTGGTCGAGCTGCGCGAGCAGGTCGAGGCCTACAACGCGGCGCACGAGGCGCCGGACAGGTACACGCAGGTCGTGCAGTACGTCGGACAGTGCTTGATCCAGCAGGACCCCGGGAGCGGCGATGAAGACTAGGGCGGTCGCGACGGCGTGCTTCCTCGCGAGCGCGGCGGGCGCGGCGCTCGTGGCCCCGGGCTGCCGGGGCGTCGGCCCCCAGACCGGGAGCGAGACCAACTTCCTCCGGAGCTGCGACGCCGGCTGCGGGGACGGCCTCGCGTGCCTCTGCGGCGTCTGCACGCGCGCCTGCTCGGCCGCCGACGAGTGCGCGGCGCTCGCGTCCGGCGCCGAATGCGTGGCCGCGGCGGAGCGGCCCGCCGGGGCGGCCTGCGCCGCGTCCGAGAGCGCCGCGGTCTGCGATCTCTCCTGCGGCGACGACGCCGGCTGCGCGCCGCTCGGCGCGTCGTTCCGCTGCCAGGGTGGCTACTGCCGGGCGTCCGGCGGCGGCGGCGCGGCGACCGCCTGCCCGGTCACCACCCTGGCGCTCGGCGACAACGATCGCACCGTGACGGTCGGGGACGCGACCCGCAGCTACGTCGTTCGCCTTCCGGAGAGCTACACGGGCGCGAGCCCCCTGCCGCTGGTCCTCGACTTCCACACGCTCGGGGGCACCCCGGCGGACGAGGCCGCGGCCTCGGGGTACCGTGAGCTCGCCGAGGAGGAGGGGTTCCTCGTCGCGTGGCCGCAGGGCATCGACGGCGCGTGGAACATCGGCCCGTGCTGCACGACGTCGCGCGACGTCGACGACGTGGGGTTCGCGCGCGCCCTGGTCCGGGAGGTCCAGTCGGAGGCGTGCGTCGACGTCCAGCGCGTCTACGCCGTGGGCGTCGCGAACGGCGCCGGGATGGCCTACCACCTGGCCTGCAACGCGGCGGACGTCTTCGCCGGGGTCGCGCCCAGCGCCTTCGACCTGCTGGCGGCGTCGGAGCAGCCCTGCCAGCCGTCGCGGCCGGTGACGGTGATCTCGTTCCGGGGAACCGCGGACACGCTGGTCCCTTACGAGGGCGGGGCGCAGCAGGCGCCGAACGGCGCGAGCATCACGCTGCTCGGCGCCGTGGGCACCTTCGAGCGGTGGGCCGAGCTGAACGAGTGCGCGGGCTCCCCGAGCGCGGCGGACGGCGACGGTTGCTCGACCTACTCGAGCTGCGCGGACGGCGCGGAGGTGACGCTGTGCACCACGGAGGGCGGCGGCATGACCTGGGGGAGCCCGGAGATCGGGTGGGCCACGCTGAAGCGGCATTCGCTGCCGTGAGGGCGTGACGCGCGAACGCCTGTCCGGCGCCCTGGAGCGGCGTGCGGCGCGCCGTCCCCGGGAGGGGGTGGCGGAATCCCAGCAGGCGATGCGACCCGTCGAGCTTGGATGAGCTTCATCCTATCCGGCGACCCGGCGGGCATCGGGTGACCGCGCTTCGGTTCCGCTCTGCCCCGCCCGTCCGTTGACGGGACCCTGCCTCGCCGGCGCTCTGGCGTTCGTGCGAGCCCCGCGCACCTCCCAGACCCGTGACATGTCACGCGACATGTCACGTGACATGTCACGCGACATCGAACGCTGGAGATGGAACCGCATCGGAAATCGCCCGGCTACTCTGGACTTGGCCCTTTGGCTCGGTTTTTGCGATCCATTCAATTACCAGTTACCAGTTGCCAGTTGCTCGCAGTCGCCCGCGGCGCTCCAGTCCATCCATCTCGCAGGTCAGCGTCCGCGGAGGATCACGGTGGTGTTCCACCACGCGCCGCTGGGGACCGACACCCAGGGGGCCCTCGTCGTCCGCGGCGATTCCCCTGAACGACGCGAGGGGTACATGTCCACGTCTTGAAACCGAGCTCGCTCTTGACATCCTCGATGTGAACGCGGCCCCGTCGATGCACGATGAGTTGTTGAATTTGCGTCGCTCTTCCAGCGGGTGTCGGATCGTGGAGTGGAATGGTCCATCAACCCGGGACAGGTAGGCCGAACACGAACGTGGGGCCCGGGCCGCGCTCCATTTCCATCCGAATCCATCCGACCCGCACTCTGTCTGAACCAAGGAGCTTGTTGAATGAAGACGTTCGCATTGCTGGCCCGTGGCCCGCTCGTGAAGTTGCTCGCCGCCGGCCTGGCCGCCGCCTCCGCTGGATGCGCCGAGCATGAGCCAGAGGGCGAGGACATCGCCGAGGCGACAGAGGAGATCATCGGCGGGAGCGCGGTGGACGTGGCGACCAGGCGCACCCTGGGCCTCGTCAACGTGAGCCCCTCAGGCTGCTCCGGCTCGCTCATCGCCCAGGACTGGGTGCTCACCGCCGCCCATTGTCTGGACTTCACGACAATCAACACCTTCTCGATACCGCGAGCGGACGGCATCCTCGAGTCACGCGTCGCGGTGGCGATGGAGCAGGTGGGGCCCGCGGACATTGCGATCGTGAAGCTCGAGCCGTTGGGGGGCGGCTCGCAGTGGCCGAACGTGACGCGCGATATGCACGTTGGGGACCCGGAGGACCTGGTCGGGGAGGACATCACCTGCTACGGGCGGGGCTACACCGGCTACGATACGCCGGACGGCCTCACCGGTTATGGCGAATGGCGGACGCTCACCCGCGAGGTCAGCTCGTTTGATGCTCCGAGCGGCCTGCTCATCACGGAGTCGAACAACGATGGCACCGAGACCCTGGCGCCCGGCGACTCCGGCGGCGGCTGCTTCGTCGACGGCGAGACGGTGGCGATCGCGGAGCGCGGCGGCTGGGACTGCACGAATGATACCACCCCGGATACCTGCAAGGCGACCATCACCAAGATCCACTGGTCGGGCTGGCGCTCGACCGCCGAGTTCAAGCAGTACATCGACCACGCGCCGCTCCGGCCCGGCGGGACGGCGACGTTCCGACCGCTCACCCTGGAGAACGGCTGGACCGGTCACCCCTACAGCACCACCGACCCCAGCGCGGCGAAGATCGCGAACACCGTGCACCTGCGGGGTGCGATCGCGACGAGCGGGCTGAACCAGGTGGCGTTCGTGCTGCCCAACGGCTTCCGCCCCTCGTCCGATGTCTACGTACCCACCACCCTGTGCAACGCCACGAAGGGCCGGCTGCAGATCACGCCGGCGGGTACGGTCATCGTCATGACCGACGGCGGCCCCTGGTCCAATGCGCAATGCTTCACGTCGCTGGAGGGGATCTCGTTCGCCATAGACAACACCGGGGCCACCAACCTCAGTCTTGCCAACGGCTGGTCGAACTCGCCGTACGGCACCCGCCCCGCGGCGGCCCGGGTGGACAACGGCGTCGTCCGGCTGCAAGGCGCGATCGCGAACGGGTCATCCTCGTACCCCTTCACCCTGCCCGTCGGGTCCAGGCCGCTGACGACGCAGTACATCCCGGTCGATCTGTGCAACGCGGCCAAGGGGCGGCTCATCATCTACACGAACGGCACGGTGGACATCCAGGCGTACGGCTCATTCAGCGACGCGCAGTGCTTCACCTCGCTCGAGGGCGTGTCGTTCGATACCGGCGGAGGCTACCTCGCCACATGGCCCCAGAACGGGTGGACCCTGTACGGGACGAGCGCTCCTGCCGTCAAGAACGTCGATGGCATCGTCCGGTTCACCGGCGCCATCCAGACCAGCGGCGCCAACCCGTGGGCGTTCACGCTTCCGCCCGAGTACGCGCCCGCCACGTCCGTGTACATTCCCGTGGACCTGTGCGGCTCGGAGCAGGGACGCCTGCACGTCTTCCCGAACGGCCAGGTTCACGTCGAGGCGCCCGCGGGCGCCTGGTGGGCGGCGCAGTGCTTCACCTCGCTCGACGGAGCATGGTTCGGCCTGTGATCTGAACGCGCTCGGCAGGGAGGGCGCGCCGCCGGCGGGCGCCCTCCCTGCCTCTCCCGCGCGAGCCCCCAGCGCCGCCCCAGAGCGACGCGGTCTCAGGGCGCCGCCCCCGCGCCCCCCGCGCCCTGCTTCGAGAGGTCCACGGCGCGCCACAGGTACCAGCTCGCCACGGTGCGGTACGGCCTCCACCGCGCGCCTCGCGCCTCGAGGGCCTTGGGCGTCGGCAGCTCGCGCTTCCTGAAGGCGAGCGCGAAGCCGTTGCGGACGCCGTAATCGCCCACCGGCAGCACGTCGGGCCGGCCGAGCCGGAAGATGAGCAGCATCTCCACCGTCCACCGCCCGATGCCGCGCACCTTCGTGAGGCGCTCGACGATCGCCTCGTCGTCCATGCGGTGCACCTCCTCGATCGTGGGCAGCTCGCCGGCCCTGGCCTTCTCGGCGAGGTCGCGCAGCGCGAGCAGCTTCGCGCGCGAGAGGCCCGCGCCGCGGAGCTGCTCGTCGCCGGCGCGCAGGAGCCGCTCGGGCGTGAGCCCCTCGTGCGCGCGCGGGAAGAGCGCGCACACGCGCGCGAAGATCGTCGCCGCGGCCTTCCCGGTGAGCTGCTGGTAGACGATCGCCTCCGCGAGCGCGCCGAAGACGCTCGGCGTGTTCTTGAGCTCCATGCGGAACGGCCCCACCGCGTCGATGAGCCGCGCGAGCGCCGCGTCGGACGCGCGCACGTGCGCGACCGCGGCGTCCGGATCGAACCCGAACGCGCCGTCGCCGCCGCCCCCGGGCGAGGGCGCGGCGCCCGCGCGCGCGCCCTCGAGCGCCAGCAGGCGGAGCTTCGTCGAGACGCCGCCGTTCGCCGTGAAGCCCCCGACCTTGCCGCCGGCCGCGAGCACCCGGTGGCACGGCACGAGGATCGCGAACGGGTTCCGCCCGAGCGCCTGCCCCACGGCGCGCGCCGCGCCGGGCGCGCCGAGCCGCGCCGCGACGTCGCCGTACGAGCGCGTCTCGCCCGGCGGGATGGCGCGCGCGACCTCGTAGACGCGGCGGTGGAACGGCGGGACGCGCTCCATGTCGAGCGCGACCGCGGAGAGATCGCCCGCCTCGCCGCGGAGGAGCGCGGCGATGCCGTCGAGCGCGCGCCGCACGTCGGGCGGCGGCGGCGCCTCGCGCGCGCCCGGGAACCGCTCCAGCATGCGCGCGCGCGTCTCGCCCTCGCCCGCCTCCGGGAGCTGCACGCCGACGATGCCGCGCCCGCCCCACGCGATGCCGCATCGACCGACCGGTGTATCGAAGAGCGTGAATTCGTGAGCCGTCATGGTGAGGCCCGGAGCGTAGCCCGCGCCGCGCGCGCCGCGCTTGGAGGATCTTGCGGTCGACCGGGCCCACAGGCCGAGGACCGGCCGGCCCCGCAGGCCGGTGGGCGACAGCCCGCGCTCGACGCGCCGCGGCGAGCTCGCCCTCCCCGGCCGGCGGTCACCGCGGCGGGAGCGCGGCGAGCCGCGCCTCGAAGATCGAGCGATCCCCCCGCGCCGCCTTCCGGAAGCCCCGGGGCGAGACCCCGGCGGCGCGGTGGAACGTGCGCACGAAATTGGAGAGATCGCCGAACCCGACGTCGAGCGCGATGTCGGTGATCGACCGGGCGCCGTCGGAGAGGAGGCGCGCCGCGCGGCGCAGCCGCGCGCGGACCAGGTACTGGTGCGGGGTCACGCCGAGCACGCCCGAGAACAGCCGCAGGAAGTGGAACGCGCTGAGCCCGGCCTCCCGCGCCGCGCCCTCGAGGTCGATCGGCTCGTGCGCGTGCGCGTCCAGCCAGAGCGCCGCCTCCACCGCGCGGCGGCGATCGCGCGGCCGCGCCGGGAGCGGCCCTCGCCTCCGCCCGGAGGCGACCTCGACGAAGCGGCCCGCGAACAGCACGCCCACCTCGTCGAGGCCGACGTCGCTCCGGCCCTCGGCGGCCGCCTGCGCGAGCTCGCCGAGCACCATCAGCTCGCCGAGCGGCGGCACGCAGCCGGCCCGCCAGGCCTCGGCCCGATCGCCGATCGCCTCGACCAGCGCCGGCGCGAGGTGGAACGACAGGCACTCATCGCCCGCCACGTGGTCGTGCGTGCACATGTACTCGTCGCCGGGGTGGCCGACCAGGATCGACCCGGCCACCAGCTCGAACGACGCGCCCCGGACGCGGCAGCCGAAGCTGCCCTTCCGCACGTAGGAGACGGAGAAGCCGCGGTGCTGCTCGACGAACGGCGCGTCGGCCGGGCCGGCGCTGCACCGGTAGTCGAGCACCGAGAGCGATCCGCACTGGAGCAGCGTCGTGATCAGCACCGCTCGCCGACTCTACCCGCGGCCGCGCGGCCGGACAAACCGGGCGGCCCTGGCGGTGGGCCCCCGGCGCGCCGCGCCACCGCAAGGAGAGGCGCGGGCGCCGCGCCCCTAGCCGGCCGGCTCGCCCAGCCACGACCGCGCGAGCGCGAGCGTGCGGGCGCTGTCGGCCGCGCTCTCGAGGAAGCGCGCCCGGAACGCCGGGTCGCTGATCTTCGCGGCGCGCGCCAGCAGCCGCGCGCGCGCGTCCGCGATCGCCCGCGCGGCCTCGGCCCGGCGCCCGCACGCGGCGAGCGCCTCGGCGTGGACCAGGCGCACCACCTCCTCGCCCTCCTCCACGCCCACCTCGTCGAGCAGCGCGCGGGCCCGCTCCGCGGCCGCGAGCGCGTCGCCCGCGCGGCCCTGGTCGAGCAGCGCGCCCCCGAGGACCGCGACCGCGTACGCGCGCATCGGCGGCGCCCGCTCGAGGAGCGCGTCCGCGGCCCGCGCCTCGCGCTCCGCGGCCCCGGGATCGCCCGCGAGGAGCAGGATGCGCGCGAGGTAGATGCGCGCGCAGCCCTCCATGCGCACGTCGCCGTGCCGCGCGAGCATCGCGCAGGCGGTCTCCTCGGCCGATCTCGCCTCGTCGAGCCGCCCGCGGTGGGCGAGCACCAGGCCGAGGTTCTGGAGCACGTAGGCCGTCGTGCCGTGGAGCTCCATCCGCTCCGACTCGGCGAGCGCCTGGCGCAGCGCCGCCTCGGCCGCCTCGAGCTGGCCGGCCTGACCGTACGAGTAGCCGAGGTTCATCCGCGCCATGCACGCCCTGCGCACGTCGCCGGCCTGCTCGAAGGCGGCGAGCGCCGCCTCGATGCCCGCGAGGCTCGCGCCGGGATCGCCGTGCGCGTGCGCGCGGATCGCGCGCGCCTCGTGCAGGTTGGCCACCGCGTCGAGGTCGAGCGGCGGGGCGCCCGGGAGCGCGCGCTCCGCGCCCTCGATCAGCGCGTCGGCCAGCGCGTAGCGGCCGCCGAAGACCAGCATGAGCGCCGCCGAGCTCAGGCAGATGCTCTTCGCGGCGCCGCCCTCCTCGATGGACGCGGCGGTGTCGCGCGC
Organism: Sorangium sp. So ce1036; assembly: GCF_051369805.1. Lineage (NCBI taxonomy): Bacteria > Pseudomonadati > Myxococcota > Polyangiales > Polyangiaceae > Sorangium > Sorangium sp. So ce1036. The sequence goes on along the minus strand of NZ_JBBMOX010000001.1, from coordinate 5,282,458 downwards.
GAGGCGCGCCCAGCGCTCCACGCGGTCGTGGCCGCCCGCGGGGCCCGCGGCGACGACGATCTGGGTGAGCGCGGAGAACCAGGCGGCGGAGCCGGGCGCGAGGTGCTCCGCCGCGCGCTCCGCGCGCTCCTCGGCGAGCGCGAGATCGCCGCGCCAGAAGTGCGCCTGGCTCTCGAGGAGGCAGAGCTCGCCGACCGTGGCGGGCGCCGGATCGCACGCGACGCCGCGCGCCGCGCGCGCGATCACGGCGCCGAGGTCGTTGCCCCGGAGCGCCTGCCGCGCCGCCGCGAGGTACGCCGTGGCCGCGCGCGCGGGCTCGCCGCCGCGCTCGAAGTGCTCGGCGAGCGCCATGGGATCGGCCTCGCCGCGCTGCGCGAGGAAGCCGCCCGCGAGCGCGTGGCCGAGCCGCCGATCGCCCTCGGTCAGCATGCCGTAGGCGGCCTCCCGGAGGAGCGCGTGCCGGAAGCGGTACGCGGCGTCCCCCGCCGCGCCCCCCTCCCCGAGCCGCACGATCGCCTCGCGCCGCGCGAGCTCGTCGAGCTCGCGCGCGACCTCGGCCCGGCCCACGAGCGCGGCCGCGCCCGCCGCCGTGAACGCCTCGCCGAAGACGCTCGCGGCCCGGAGCACCCGCCGCGCCTCCGGATCGAGCGCGTCGAGCCCCGCCTGCACCACGGCGAGCACCGTCTCCGGCGGCGACGAGGTCCTGCCGCGGGCGGCGGCGCGGATCTGCTCCTCCAGGCAGAAGGGGTTGCCGTCGGCGCGCTCGACGAGCGTCCGCACGAGCCCCGCGCTCGCCCCGGGGCCGAGCGCCTCGCGCACGAGCCGCTCGCCGTCCGCGGGCGAGAGCGGCGGGAGGCGGATCTCCCGGGACAGGTGCGCCCCCCAGAGCCCCGGGAAGAGCTCGTGCACGGAGGGCCGGGCGAGCGCGAGCACCGCGAGCGGCCTGCCCTTCAGGTTGCGCAGCGCCGCCTCGACCAGGGCCACGGTCGGCAGATCGCCCCAGTGCAGGTCGTCGAGCACGAGGAGCACGGGCTCTCTGGCGCACTCGGCGTCGAGGAAGTCCTCCCACGCGAGGCGGAGCTGGTCGCTCATGAGCTGCGGGCGCCGGCGCGCCGCCTTGAGCTGCACGTCGTCGTCGTCCGGGAACGGCGCGCCCGCGAGCTCGCCGAGGAAGGGCGCGACGCGCGCGGCGGCGGCGGCGCCGCAGCGCCGCTCGACGCGCGCCCGGATCTTGCGCTGCCGCGACGCGAGCGGCTCGCCGTCGTGCAGGCCGAGGCCGCGGCGGAGCGCGCGCTGGAGCAGGCCGAAGGCGGAGCCCGCGCTCATCGGGTCGGCCTGGCCGATCCAGACCTGGACGGGCTCGCCGCGCGCCCGGAGCGCGCGGCGGAGCTCGTAGCAGAGCCGGGATTTGCCGGCGCCCACGGCCCCGGTGACCAGCACGGCGCCCGCCCGGGGCCCGCGGAGGCAGCGCGCGATCTCGGCCTCCAGGAGCTCGAGCTCGCGCGCTCGCCCGAGGTACGGCGTCGGCCGGCCGAGGAGCGACGGCGGCGTCTCGGGCTCCTCGCGCGCCCCGTGGAGCCAGCACCCCGACGCGTCGTGGGTCGTGTCGAAGCGCGCGCCGAGCAGCCCGGCGGTCATGTCGTCGATGCGGATGGCCGCCGGGCGGAGCGGGTCGCGACCGCCCTGGGCGAGCTGGACCAGCCGGTCGATCACCGCGCCGACCGGGAGCCGCGCCGCGAGCTCGGCCCGCCCGGTGACGAGCGAGAGGCGCGCGGCGCCGAGCAGCTCGCGGAGCGAGAGCGCGCAGCGGGCCGCCTGCGCCGCGAGGTCGGTGGGCTCGGCCGAGCCCGAGAGCGTGACGAGCAGCCACCGCGCCTCCAGGAGCTCGATCCGGCCGTGGTGGCGCGCGACGAGCTCGCGGATGGCCCGCGATCGGTCCTCGCCCTCGGCCGCCGAGAGCGTCGCGTCCGCGTCGGCCTGACCTTCGCGGGCCAGGAGGAGGCACATGACCTTCCGCTCGCGGGTCGTGATCTCCCGGGCGCCGGGCGGCAGCGACGAGGGCGGCGCGCCGGGGTGGAGGTGCGGCTCGAGCGCCTCCGCGGCGAGCTCCGCCCAGGTCTCGCCGGAGAGGTCCGCCCAGGCGTCGCCGGAGAGGTCCGCCCAGGCCTCGCCGGAGAGATCCGACGCGATCGCGACGGCGAGCTCCGTCGCGACCGCGACGGCGAGCTCGGCCGCGACGGCGCCGCCGTCGCGCGGCCGGCCCTCCCGCGCCTTCGACAGCATCCGCGCGACGAGCCGGTCGACGGCGGCAGGGACGTCGTCCCGGAGCTCGCGGACCCGCGGCGGCTCCTCGAGGAGGACCCTCATGAGCACCGAGAGCGGGTCGCTGCCCTCGAACGGGGCGCGCCCGGTCAGGCACTCGAAGAGCACGCTGCCGAGCGCGAACACGTCGGCGCGCGCGTCGATCTCGAGCTCGCCGCGCGCCTGCTCCGGGGCCATGTACTGCGGCGTGCCGCGGATCTCGCCGGGCGCCGGGGTCTCCTCCTCGCCCGCGGCGCCGGAGAGGCGCGCGACGCCGAAGTCGATGAGCTTGACGCGCGAGAGCGCGCCGCCCTGCAGGATGAGGTTCTCGGGCTTCACGTCGCAGTGCACGAAGCCCAGGCGGTGGACGGCGGCGAGCGTCTCGGCCACGCACGCGGCGAGCGTCAGGCTCTCGGCGACGGTGAGCGGCGCGCGAGCGAGCCGGTCGGAGAGCGTCTCGCCGTCGAGCCACTCCATCGCGAGGTAGAGCCGGCCCCCCGCGGTCGCCCCGTGCGCGACGTAGCGGGCGACGCCGGGGATCCTGAGCGTCGCCAGGGCGAGCGCCTCGCGCGCGAGGGCGCTCAGCGACGGCGCGGCGGCGGTCTGCAGGAGCTTGAGCGCGACCGGCTCGCGGGACTGCCGGTCGCGCGCGCGGTACACGCGCGCCGTCGCGCCCGAGGCGGCGTGCGCCTCGATCTCGAACCGGCCGTCGACGACCTCTCCTGCCTCCATCGAGCTGACGCGTTCCCGGGCATTCCGCCCCGTCTGGACAGCGTGCCAGGAGGACACCTCGCGCGTCCACTATCCCGCGCCCTGACGCTGCGCGCTGTCCGGACCTGCGCGGCGGGCGGCGGGGATCTCGGCGCGTCGCCGCCCTCCGCCATGGCGCCGCCACCCTCTGAGCTGGAGCGCTCCTCGCTTTCTCCCGTCGTTCCTCGCGCCCTCCCGTCGTTTCGCGTCGGCATGGGCCGTGCTCAAGGCCTGTGTCATGCCGACGCTCGAGCACAACGCCCTCGTCGAGATGTTCCGTGAGCGCCCGGAGCTCGCGCCCCATGTCCTCGCGACGCTCTTCCATGTCGAGGTGCCGCCGCACGCCTCGGTTTCGGTGGTCGAGTCGTCGCTCGACCAGCTCATCCCGGCGGAGCTCCGCGCGGACCTGGTGCTCGAGCTGCGCGACGCGAAGGGCGCGCTCGTGCTGGCGATCGTCCTCGAGGTCCAGCGCGACGTGGATCCGGACAAGAAGTTCTCGTGGCCGATGTACGTCACGGGCGTGCGCGCCAGGAAGCGCTGCGCCACGGTCGTCCTCGTGGTCGCGCCGGACGCCGCCGTGGCCGCCTGGGCGGCGGAGAGCATCGACCTCGGCCTGGGCGTCGGCAGCATCAAGCCGCTGGTGCTCGGTCCGGCCGTCGTCCCCGAGATCACCGACCCGGCCGTTGCGGAGAAGGAGACGGAGCTCGCCGTGCTGTCGGCGGTGGCGCACGGCAACGGGCCGAACGGGCTCACCGTGCTCCAGGCGGCGCTCGCGGCCCTGGGCCGGCTCGACCAGGAACACGCGATGGTCTATTTTCAGCTCATCTGGGACGGGTTGCGCAAACCCATGCAGCAGGCTCTGGAGGCGTTGGTCATGGAACGGCAGATCGAAGGCGCGGCGACTCTCCCCCCGTTCGTGCAGCGGCTCATCGATCGCGGCAAGCTCGAGGGCATGCGTGAGGGCAAGCTCCAGGGCATGCGTGAGGGCAAGCTCCAGGGCATGCGTGAGGGCAAGCTCCAGGGCATGCGTGAGGGCAAGCTCCAGGGCATGCGTGAGGGCGAGCTCAAGGGCATGCGTGAGGGCGAGCTCAAGGGCAAGAAGGAAACCCTCCTGCGGCTGCTGGCGCGCTCAGGAATCGTGCTCGCCGAGGACGAGAGCGCGCGCATCCAGGCATGCTCGGACATCGCGACCCTCGACCGCTGGATCGAGAACGTCCTCGGGGCGAAGACTGCCACCGAAGTGCTCTCCTGACGGGTGGCGGATGCGGCCCAACGAGGCATTGCACCCGACGGCCTCCGGCCGCGTGTGAACGATAGCGTTAGACCGGAGAAATCAGCCAGAGAGAGGTCTCGTCGGTCATACTCCCGACCGATCTTTCCGTCGCGTGCGCGGAGCGCGGGGTTGTTCCTGCTCTGCCCACACGTGACATCGCGGCAAGAAATATCGGGGCGACCGCGGGGGAGATGCCGGATCTGCACCAGGGCATGGTGAAGCAGCTCCACGATACCGCGAGGCAACACGGCCAGTCGTGGGGCGCAGCACGCATGGATGGCAGCGACGGTTCAACGGCTCTCAAGAGCGAGCGCGGCGGACGAGATCTGGTGATTGCGCCTGACGAGAGGATTTCCGGACGGCCCCGTCCAACAGCTCGAACGCTTCGATCTCGCTGTCTCGACGCAAGTCATCGCACTCGAGAGCCGAACGCACCGCCAATCGACGTCCTCGTCACCGGTCGGCGCGCCGCAGCACCACGTACCGCAGGTGGGGGACGCCGCTCACCGCCACCGGGGCGAACGCCTCGCCGGCGCCGGGCGCGCGCGCGACGCGCAGCTCCACCCCGCGCGCGAACCGCGACGCGGTCCACGGCGTCGCGAGCGCCTCCCCCTCGGCGAGCAGCAGCACCAGCGCGTCGACCCCGCGCGCGTCGAGCAGCCCGCCGGGGATCCGCTTCGTGGTGTGCCCGCCGGGCAGCGCCGCGATGGCCGGATCGGTGACCCCCGCGAGATCGACGATCGTCGCGCCCGTCGCGGCCCCGAGCCAGCCGATGTCGAGCGCCGCGACGACCTGCGCCCCGGCGAGCGGGCCGCGGAGCTCCTCGACGACGCGGAGCCGCTCGGGGCCTACGCGCGCGGCGGTGGGGCCGACGCGGACCATCACGAAGAGCTGTCCCGCGAGCGCGAGCGCGATCCGGAGCGCCGTGGCGCGCGCGCCGGCCTGGGACGCGACGTGGGCGGCCGCGAGCACCACCGCGGGCAGCGCCGGCACCACGAGGCGCGACAGCGGCATCCAGTCGCCGCCCGCGGCCACGACCGCGAGGAGGTGCGCCGCCACGGCCGCGAGCAGGCCGCGCGGCCACGCCGGGAGCGCCCGCCACGCGCGCGGCGCGACCAGCGAAAGAGGCCCGGTCAGGAGGAAGCAGGCGAGCGCGTACCGGGCCCCGAGCGCCGCGTCCGGCGCCTTCGCCAGCGCGGCGAGCGGCGCCGGCCGCCCGAACAGCGAGAGCCGCACCAGGGCCACGGCGACGAAGGGCAGGCCCGCGAGCGCGAGCGCGGCGAGCGCGCCGACCCAGCCCGGCCGCGCAGGCGGCGACGACGAGGGCGGCGATGATGAGGGCGGCGACGATGAGCGCGGCGCCGGCGCTGCGCCCTCCCCTCGTGGGGCCGCGCGCGGGGCCGCCTGGGCCGAGAGCGCGACGACGAGCGCGAACGGCAGGAGCTCCGGCCGGAGCGCCGCCGCGAGCCCGGCGCAGCCCGCGCCCGCGAGCGGCCTGCCGAGCGCCGGCAGCGCGACCGAGAGCGCCCCCAGCGCGAGGACGACGCCCGTCTCCATCCCGGCCGCGGACCACGCCCCGAGCGGCGCCGACGCCGGCAGGAGCGCGAGCGCCGCGAACCGGACGGGCCGGCCCGAGACCCGGTCGACCGCGAGCGCGAGCGCCCCGGCGGCGAGCGTCCACGAGGCCACGCCGATCACCCGGGCGGCCGCGAGCCCGGCGAGCGGGCCCTCTGCCGCGAACGGCGCCAGCGCGAACGCCCACCCGAGCGGCGTCACGCCGTCGGTCACCGGCCCGGCCGCGTTGAAGCGGTAGCCGAGCCCCAGCGCGAGGTGGTGCGCGTAGCGCGCGGTGATGAGCGCGTCGTCGACCGTGAACCCCGAGAGCGCGAGCGCCGGCAGGAGCGCCGAGAGCGCGCCCGCGAGCGCGACGAGCAGCGCGCGCGCCGTCGCCGTCACGAGGCGCGCGCGCGCGCGCCGCGCTCCCGTGCCCACGCGCCGCGCTCCCGTGCCCGCGCGCCGCGCTCCGGGCGCCGCGGGGAGCCGGCGCCGGACGAGCGCCCCGGCTCGGTCGCGCGCGCTCCACCGCGGACGCATGGACAGGAGAGCGGGCGTTCGGGTTGTACAGTTCTCCCCAAGCGCGGTGATCCTGCGACAGGCGCACGACGGACGCAATTGCGCTCGCCCGCCCGCGAGCGCGCGAACGTCGTGAACACCAGAGTCCGTCGCCGCTCCGCGCAACGCGCCGTGCCAGGAGGCGTCGGAGCGACTGCGTCGCTGCGCCTCCCGGCAGCCATGCGCCCTCGTGGACGGTATAGTTGCGCGCATGGCACTCCCTGCCGCGCTCCTCGCCGCCGTCGAGCGGCACTCCTGTTTCACCGGCTGCTATCGCAGCGAATCGGAAGTCCAGGTCTGCATCGACCCGGCGCAGGCGCTCGTGCCGACGGTGCCCGTCTGTTGCAGTGATTGCCTGAACTTCCACCCCGCGGCGCTCGTGAGCCTCCTGCCCCTCGGCATGACGTCGTACGCGCTGGCGAACGCGCTGACGGCGCACGTCCGCGCGCTGCGCGGGTACAAGTGGGCCACCGGCGGCTACCACACCGCGGGCACCGGCTTCTGGCTCAACGCGGCCTATTACGGCAACGGCCTCTTCCTCGTCGACGCCGCGCGCAACCGCAACACGCGGACCGACGTCGACATGCTGATCGAGGCCTTCCAGCACGGGGTCGTGCAGCCGGACGACGCGCGCATGCTCGATCCGTCGTACTACACGTCCGAGCTCGCCTATATCAACATGTCGAGGCCGATCCTGCCGGTCCGGTGCAAGCAGGATCTCCTCGCCTCCCCGCAGCGCAGCGCCACGCCGCGGCAAGGGTTCTCGCGCGTCTCGATCGTGGAGTTCCAGCCGCTCGCCGCCCTCGCTTCCTCCGCGGGCCCGTCGTCGGCGAAGCCGGCGCCTCCGCCCCGCGAGCTCACGCTCGGCGACACCTGCCCGACGTGCGGCGCCGTCGTGATGGAGCGCCCGCTCTTCTCGGGCACGTTCGTCGGTTGCCTCTGCTGAGCGCGATCCCGCCGGATCACCGGGGCCTGGGCGGGACGGTCGCGCGCCACACGGCGTCTCCGGTCGCCGGGTCGACGGCGCGCAGCGCGGCGCCGCTCACGATGTACACGTACGGACCGGACGCCTTCACCGCCGCGATCTTGCCGCCGAGGTAGCTCGCGGCGTGGTCGTACCGGATGGCGCCCGACGCGGGGTCGATGGCGAGGATGCGCGGCTCGTCGCCGCCCGCGGCGCCCAGCCCGAGCACGACGGCGGCGCCGCCGCTCGCGACCAGGAACAGGTCGGCCCGCCCTCCGGAGGTCGGCGCGCGCACCGGGAGATCCTTTTTCCAGAGCGGCTCGCCGCCGCGCCGCCCCTCGGCGGAGAGGCGCGGCGTCCCCTGGGTCTGCGCCGCGAGCACGACCTCCACGTCGCCGACCTGGACCCCCTGGGGGTTCCGCTTGCGCTCCCAGAACGGCCCCAGGATCGCCTCCGGCCGCGGCGCGGTCGCGCAGTCGACCGTCTCCCCGCCGTCGAGCCGGATCCCCGTCGCGGCGCCGTCCTTCAGCAGCACGGTCGCGCAGCCGTCGCCGCCGGCCACCTCGTCCGGGACGCCGGGCAGCTCCGCCGTCCAGCGCGCCTTGCCCGTGCGGGCGTCGAGCGCGAGGAGCGTGGTATCCCCGTCGCGGCCCGCGATCACCGTGGTCGGGTCCGGACAGGCGAGCGCGTCCGGGTTCTCGAGCTCCTCGGAGGACCAGAGGCCGTGCCCGGTGCGCCCGTCGACGGCCGTGACCTGCCCGCGCGTCTCGCCGTCGAGCCACAGCACCGGATCGGGCACGTCGTCGCCGTTCGCGTCGGCGAAGCAGAGCGCGGCCATGTACGTCGCGAGCGGCGTGCCGGCGGGGCCGAGGGGGCCGGCCCCCCTGCGCGCGGCCAGGGCGCCGGGGTGCGGCGGCGCCTTTCGCGGCGCGGGCTCCGGCGGCGGAGCCACCCGCGCGAAGAACATCACGGCGAAGCCGACCCCCACGAACGCCATCGCGGCGGCGAGGAGCACCTTCACCCTCCGCGACGGCCCCGCCCCGGGCGCGGGCCGGCCTCTCGGCGAGGCCGCGCCTCGGGCGCCCGGCTCCCCGGCGCCGCAGCGCGGGCATGGGCCCGCGGCATCCGGTGCTTCCAGCGAGGCGCCACAGCTCCTGCAACGTCGCATCGCGACAGTGTATCGCCGCGGGCTGCCCGCGATCGAGAGCGACCGCGCGCCGCGACGTCGGGGCCCGGCCGGCGCCGCGGCGTCGGGGCCCGGCCGCGCCCCGCCCGGGAGCGCGCGGGGCCTGTTACTTCGCCCAGAGCGCCGAGAGATCGAGCTCGATGGCGTCGAACGGCTCGACGCGGACGCGCGCCGCGCCGCGGTGGACCGCGCCGCGCTCCCAGCCCCGGCCCGGGACGAGCGAGAAGACCTCCAGCGTCCGCTGGAGGGGATCGACCAGCCACGCGTGCCGCACGCCCTCGCGCGCGTAGGCGGGCATCTTCTCGTTGCGGTCGAAGGCCGCGGTCGACGGGCTCACCACCTCGCAGATCCAGTCGGGCGTGAGCAGGAAATAGGCCGTCTCGGGCAGCTCGGGCATGCGCTCGCGGCGCCAGCCGGCCAGGTCCGGCACGAGCGCCTCCTCCTCGCCAGGCACCTCCGGATCGGGGAAGTGCAGCTCGGGCTCGTCCAGGATCCACCAGCCGCCGGGGCCCCCTCGCCCGCGCTGGAAGGCGCCGTGCAGGTCCGCCCCCAGCGCCGATGCGGCGTTCGCATGCCGCGGTGCCGGGCGGGGAAGCACGTGCAGGGTGCCGCGGACGAGCTCCGCCACCCTGTGCGGCGGGACGGCTTTCAGATCGGCGTACGTGGCGCGGCGCTGCTTCCCGGCGGGCTGGCCCATGACCCGAGCGTGCCGGGAGGCGGGCCGCGAGGCAAGGCGATGCCGCCTGGGCGCGGGCGTTCACCGGAGCAGCGCCCGAAGCGCCCGAGTCAGCGCGGCGCTCCCGCGGGCGCGCCACCGGTCGGCGCCCCCTCCCCGCTCACGGCTTCGGGATGCGCAACGTGCCGCTCACCATCGCGCTGCCGCTCACCACGTAGACCAGGCTGAGCGGGTGGAACGCCCACGGGCCCAGCGAGATCGCCCCGAGCCAGAGCTGCTCGTGCACCCGGCCCGTCGCGAAGAGCACCGCGAAGAGCAGCACGATGAGCAGGCTGGTCGGGATCGGCGTGCCCTCGTAATAACGCACCTTGCCGTGCTCGTCCGACAGCTCGGCCGCGGTCACGTTGTACCGGGCCAGGCGGCTGATCCCGCAGGCGACGAAGTAGATGAGCGCGGCGGCGTCCCACGGCCCGCGCAGGCCGAGCGCGTAGCCGAGGACCGCGGGCGCGACGCCGAACGAGACCACGTCCGCGAGCGAGTCGAGATCGGCCCCGAGCGGCGAGTGCTTGCGACGCCAGCGCGCGATGGTGCCGTCGAGCACGTCGCACGCGAGCGCGAGCGGCAAGAGCGCGAACGCCACCCAGACGTAGATGCGCTCGCGCTCGGCCACGTAGTGGAGGCACAGCAGGATGCTCAGCGTGCCGCTCGCCGCGTTCGCCAGCGTGACGAAATCGGCCAGCGCGAACGACCGGAGCATCGAGAAGTGGGGCGGTCTCTCGGGGGGCATGGCGCTCGGGCTGCGGAAGTGTTGCACGTCCGGTTGGATTGCCAACCAACCCGCAGCGCGCGCTCGAGCCGCGCCCTCGCGGCAGCGCTCGTCGCGCGGCGCGCGCCGGCCGCCGGGGCTGCTTAGTCAGGTGGCCCCCGCTTGTCCACTCCGCGGCTATCCGCGCACAAAACTTAGGACTCGGCTGCACGCTGCCTAGCATCCCACCGCGGATGCCCGGACTCTCTCTTGTCGCCGACAACACCCGATGCTCACCGGAGCCCGAGCGCACGTCGCTGCACGAGGTGCTCGACTTCGTCCTGGAGGGGGCGCGCTCAGCGCCCCCGCCGCTCGATGAGGCGGCGCTGCCGCTCCGCGCCGAAACCGAGGCGCTGCCGCTGCTCTGCGACCTCGCCGAGGCCGCGGCGGAGCTCGCCTCCGGCCGCCGCGCGCGCGCGGTGGTCCGCCTCTGCCTGGAGCCCGACGCGTGGGAGCTCGGGCTGGAGCGCGTGGGGCGCGATCTCCTCGTCACCGTCTTCCGCGGCGGCGACGTCCCCGAGATCGCCCTGCACGAGCGCCGCTTCGAGGGCGCCGCGCTCTCTGCGCGCATCCTCGCGGCCCTCGACCGGCTCGCCTCGCGCCGGGGCGCGGGCGCGCGCCAGGGCGCCCTCGCCGGCAACGACGCGGAGCACGGCGGGCTCGGCGAGCACCGGCTCCCGGCCGCGCGCCGCTGCCTCGCCGCCGCGCTGCCGTTCTCGCCCGACGAGCCGGCCGGGGAGCCCGCGATCGTGGGCGTCGAGCCGACCTCCGAGATCCCGATCGCCATCGCGGCCGAGGCGCTCCTGCGCACCTCGCCGGGCGCGGCCCTCGCGCAGCCGGCGGTGCTCCGGGCCGACCTCTTCTCGCTGCTCTTCCGGGGCAAGATCCGCGTGCTCGTGGGCGAGGAGGCGCGGGAGCTGCCCGACGTCTTCATCTTCCCGTTCGCCGAGCAGCTCGCGTCGCTCTCGCTCGAGTCGCTCGACGCCTGGGCGCGGCGGCAGCCCTATCACCGGCGGCTGACCGTCGGCGGCGCGATCCTGGGCGTGCGGCTGCACAGCGAGGGGGCGCTGTCGCTGACGCTGGGCGTGCCCCGCGCGGGCCGAGGCGCCTCCGCCGATCCGCGCGCGCTCGGCCCGGGCCGCGCGTTCGCCGCCGCCGAGGAGCGGGCCCAGACCTGGACGTTCCCGGCCGTCGATGTGGCGGCGCTCGCCCAGGGCGTCGTCGCGTTCGGGCGGGCGCTGGCGCGCAGCCTCGTGCGCCGCGATCGCGGGCAGGCGTCGAACCTGCGCCTCTTCGAGTTCCGGGCGCGGGTGCGCGCGCTCTCCGAGCGGCTCCGCGAGCTCACGCGCAACGACGCCAAGATCAACGTGGCGCCGGAGACGTACCGGGCGTTCGCGGCGGCGGCGCGCCCGCAGGCCGCGGCCGAGGACACGTTCGGGCGGACGCGGCTGCGCTTCACGGCCCGGTGGGTCGCGGCCATCCCGTCGCTCGACCTCCGCGCCACCTTCCTCTGCGGCGACGTGCTCGTCGTGGGCTCGACCCGCGAGCTGACCTGCATCGATCGCCGCACCGGCGAGTGCCTGTGGCGCACGCAGGCTCCGCGCGCGGTGTCGGTGATGACGCCGGTCGGGCTCGGCCGGCTCCTGCCCGACGGGACGCTGCAGCTGCACGAGCTCGCGACCGGCGAGGTCGCCTGGTCGGCGCGGCTGTCCCCGCGCGTCGGCGCGAACGCCTCGGGCGCGGTGGTGAGCGCCCCGGGCCTGCCCCGGATGCTCATCGTGAGCGAGGGGACGCGCCACCTCGCGGCCGTGGACCTCTACTCGGGCGAGGTGCGCTGGCGCTACGCCGCGCGGCGCGGCGAGAACTTCCGGCTGCGGCGCGCGGGCAAGCTCGTCGTGGTCGGCAGCGGCGAGCCGGCCCTCGTGGCGCTCGACGTGCTGAGCGGCGAGGTCGTCTGGCGCTTCTGCGACCGGCTGCCGTTCGCGTCGGCGGTGGCGGTCGATCACGACGCGCTGTTCGCGGTGGCCGGTGACGGGGCGTTCGTCGGCCGCGGCGGGGCGCGGCTGCACCACCTCGATCCGTGGTCGGGCGAGGCGCGGTGGACCGTCGATCTGCCGAGGCACGTGGCGCCGGTGGGCGCGCCGCTGCTCGGGCCCGAGACGGTGTGCGTGGTGACCCACGGGCGGCGCGGCACGGGGCTGGTCGGGCTCGACCGGAAGACGGGGGCGACGCGCTTCGAGCTGACCGCGTGCGCGGCGACGGCCTCGTGCCTCATGGTCGACGACGTGGTCGTGGTGAACAGCGAGGCGGGCGAGATCGTGGGGGTCGGCGCGCACGACGGCGCGATCCGGTACCGGCACGTCCTGGCGGGCGGCGTCGAGGGGGACCGGCCGCGGCGCCTGGAGCCGGTGCTCCGGTCGGGCGCGCTGTTCGTGCCGCAGAACGAGGTGCACGTGGTCCGGCCGCGCGACGGCGCGCTGCTCGGCAAGGTGCCGACCGATCTCATCCCGGACCTCCTGCGGGTCGACGAGCGGTGCGACGTCTACGTCGCCGAGGAGAGCGGTCATCTGGCCGCCTTCGCGGCGGCCCCGCGGCTCAGCCTGGTGCAGTGATCCTCCCGGCGCCGCGGGGGCGGCCCGACGGGGTGGCGCGGCGCCCGGAGGCTCCCCTCCGGGGCTTGCGTTCCGGCGAGCCCCTGTCGTGGCTCGCCTCCACTCCAGCCGCTCCGGGGAGCCCCCGGGCGCCGCGCCACCCCGTCAGGCCGCCGGGAGGGTCAGCGCGGCCGCTTCTTGGACGGCTTCCGGGCCGGCTTCCAGATGAGCTCGAGCGTCACGTCGACGACGCCCTCCTTGATGAGCCCGAGCCGCTCGGCGGCCTTGCGCGACAGATCGATGACCCGGCCGCGCTTGAACGGGCCGCGGTCGTTGATCCGCACGCGCACGCGGCGCCCGTCCCGGCGGACGACATCGACGAGCGTGCCGAACGGCAACGTCCGGTGCGCGGCGGTCATCGCGCGCGGGTTGTACGGCTCGCCGCTCGCCGTGGCGCGCCCGGTGAACTTGTCGGCGTAGTACGTCGCGCGCCCGCGCTGGATCGGGACCCCCTTCGTCGCGCGCCGGGCGCTCGCGGGCGCGATCGGGGTCGAGATGCGATGCTCGTCCTCGTCCGCCTCGTCGTCGCCTCGCTCCGGCGGCGCCGGGCTCGACTCGGGGACGAGCCTGGCGGGCGCGGGCACGTGGGCGGCGTCGTCGCCCGTCCGGGGCGCGATGGGCTGGTGCGCGGAGCAGGAAGAGATGCAGAGGAGAATCAAGGCCAGCGCCCGCGCCGCGCCACGGCGTCTCTCCAGCGCCGTCATGTCGCCTCGGGCGCGGCGCGGTCGGCCGACGAGGGATCGAGCTCGGCTGCGGGCGGGGTCACAGCGGCGACCAGCGAGAGGGCGGCGGGCTCGCTCCCGTCGCCGCCGGCGGGCAGCGCGGCCGCGGGCGCCGCCTTGGACCGCACGAACCGGGCCAGCCCGCGGAACGGCACGCCGGTCGGGCAGATCCGCTCCTTCTCGGCGAGGACCTCGTCCGGCACGTGCGCGAGGGCGAGCGCCGCGGCGTCGAAGTCCGGCATGCTCCGTGACGACGCGAGCACCACGGCCATGAGCCCCGGGTACGCCCCCCGGGAGGCGGCGATGCGCTCGGCCTCGCCGAGGTCGCAGCGGCCGCACGCGATGCAGCGGGAGAAGCCGGGCAGCGCAGCGCGCTCGGCGGGCGAGAGCGCCGGCAGCCGATCGGCGTCGTAGTTCTCGTGGAAGAGCGCGAGCCCGCTCGGGCCGTCGAAGAGGCGGCGCACCGCCACCTTGACGAGGGACCACGCGAGGACCGCGAGGGCGAGAGCACGACCGGAGAGCACCTTCGGTCCATAACCCGAAACAGGTCCGCGCGCAGAGCCAGATGCGCAGGGGTCGCCGGAACGAGGCCGCGCCGGGCGCATGGCTGGCTGGATCTTTCCTCCGGGAAGGGACCTGGCCGCCGGGCAGCGGAGGGCACGGCATGGCGCATCTCGGCGCCCTCTCTCCGCTCCGCCACGCGGCGCGCGATCGCGGAGCGTCGCCGGAGCGACCGGGCGCATCCACGGGCGACCGGTCTCCGTCTCGAGGAGTGAACACCTCGCCGGCGCCGCGCACCAGAGTCCGACAAGCGCTGCGAGCGCGAGATTCGATCGTCCACAACGAGGCCCGTCCGCCGGCATTCGTCCTGGCCGTTCACGGGCCCTGCCCTGGCGCTACTGCGGGTAGTCGGACCGAGAGGCGGGCCGCCATGACGCCAAGGGCGCCAAGAAACCAGGGAAGTAGAAGGGGAAAGGGAGGGACAATCCTTCCCCTCTCTCCTTGGCGTCGTTCGCGGCATGGCGGTTCTTCTGCCGATCCGGGGCCACTTCCCGCAGTCGTGCTAGCTCCTGCGCTCGCGGCGCAACTCCCCTTCTCCCGGAAAGGATGTCGTCGACGCGCCACGCCCCGAGGAGCCGACAGGCAGCCTGTCTCCTCGAAGAAACGACTGAATACCACGCCGGCGCCCAGCAACGGAGCCCAGCATGTTCTTCGAGGTCCTGTCGCACGCCGCGCTCCATATCCGCTCCTCCGGAGCCTCGCTGATCACGGCCCCCTGGCTCGTCGGCAGCGCGTACTGGCGTTCGTGGTGGAACTACCCTCCTCCCAGGAAAGACGTCTGCCATGGAGCGCTATCTCTGACCGCCGCTCCCCCGAGGAGGCCCACGGCCGGCGGCGCGGCGCGCCGGCTCGCGGCGCACGCTCGTGAACAGCGCCCGGGGTGCGGGGCGCCCGGAACAGCGCCCGGGGTGCGGGGCGCCCGGCGCCTCGCGCGCGGGCTTCACGGGCGATCGAGGAACGTCACCTCGCCGGTCTCCAGGGCGTACTCGGCGCCCACGATGCGCATCCCCTCCTCCGCGCACAGCCGCTCGATCAGGCGGCTGCCGTGCCGGAGGTGATCGCACGAGTTGCGCACGTTGGCGCGCACCGCCTCGCGCATCAGGGTATCCCTCGCGCACTCCCGCCCGGCGGCGCTCACCACCGTCTCCACGGGGCTCCGGCAGCGCTCGACGATGTCACGGATGTTGTCGGTGAGGACGTCGCCCTCCCCCTCGCCGAGCACGCCGTCGAGCGTGGACTTGATGGCCCCGCAGCGCGTGTGGCCCATCACCACCGCGAGGCGGGTCCCGAAGGCGGCGGCGGCGAACTCCACGCTGCCGACCAGCGAGGGGGCCACCACGTTGCCCGCCACCCGGATGACGAACAGGTCGCCCAGCCCCTGGTCGAAGATGATCTCCGCCGGCACCCGGGAGTCCGAGCAGGAGAGGATGATGGCAAAGGGGCGTTGGCCCTCGACGAGCGCCGCCCGGGCCGCCGGCCCAATCGCGATGTGCTCGCTCCGTGTGTTGTCCACGAAGCGTCGGTTGCCCTCCATGAGCCGCCGCAAGGCGTGCTCGGCCGAGACGACCGGGATCTCGGGGCCTGCGCTGGTGCTATGCGAGTCTCTCGTCACCATACCCCCGACGCTCCATGGTCGAGCGGGCCGCGGACGTCAAGGCAGGCGCCCTGCCTGTCGCCCTCGCGGGCTTGTGGCGCGAAGGCGCGCCCCTTACGTGGAGACGGCGATGACGTCCCCCGCGTCCGACGCCGCTTCGCCCGCTCGCCCGTCGATCTCCCCCGAGCAACGAGATCCGCGGCGATTCTGGAGCGATGCGCTCGCCTGGCACGGCGCGGTGACCCCGGTGGTGCTGCCGCGGGTGCTCGGCTTCGGGCTGTACGGCCTCGCGGTGGGCCTCGCGCACGAGGCGCTCGGCTGGCAGGGGCTGGAGGCTGGCCCGGTGCACTTCACCGGCGGCTTTTTGGCGCTGCTCCTCGTGCTGCGCACCAACGCGGGTTATGAGCGCTGGTGGGAGGCCCGCAAGCTGTGGGGCGGCATCGTCAATCAATCGCGCAACCTGGCCGTGGCCGGGCTCGCCTACGGCCCCGCGGACAAGGTGTGGCGGCAGCGCTTCGTGCGCTGGTCCGCGGCGTTCCCCGCCGTGGCGCGGCGGAGCCTCCGCGGCGAACGGGAGCTGCCCGACGTGGCGGCGCTGCTGCAGAGCGCCGAGGAGGCGGCGCGGCTCGCGCGCGCGGGGCACATGCCGTCCGCGGTCTCGCTCCGCCTCGGCGCGCTGCTGCGCGAGGCGCTCGATCGCGGCGCCATGCCCTCCATGGCGTTCTACTCCGCCGAGTACGAGCGGGCGCGCCTCATCGATCACGTGGGCGGCTGCGAGCGCATCCTCAAGACGCCCATGCCGCGCGTCCACACCATCAAGCTGCGGCGCTTCCTCGTCCTCTACCTGCTCGTGCTGCCGCCGGCGGTGGTGGGGCAGCTCTGGTGGACCCCCGCGCTGGTGACGATCCTCGTGGCCTATCCGCTGCTCGCGATCGATCAGATCGCCGTCGAGCTGGAGAACCCGTTCTCCAAGCGCAACCTCAGCCACCTGCCGCTCGAGGACATCTGCGGCACCGTCGAGGCGAACCTGCTCGATCTGCTCGGCCCGGAAGGTGGCCGCCCCGACGCGCCGTCTCCTCCCGCCGCGGGCGGCCCGCTCACGGGCGGACACGCCCTCCCATGACATGCCGCGGCGCGCGCCCGCCGCGCGATTGCGGCGCTGCCCGCGCGATTGCCGCGCTGTCCGCGCGATTGCCGCGCTGACCCGTGTCACCCGGGGCACACGGCGCGAGCGCCTCGCGCAGACCGCGTCGCTTTTCCTTGCAAAAGTTTGAGGTCAAACTAAATTCTAACCTCCACATCGAGGATGACACTGGGGAGGATGGAGGTCCGTTTGGGAGCCAGCATGAATTTCAGGAAGCTCAAGATCTATGAGGGACGGGACATCGATGATGTCCGGCAGCTCGCTCGGCTGAGCGAGCGCGATCGCGCCGCCATGAAGGCGGTGGCGGCCGTGTTGCCGTTCCGGGTCAACGATCATGTCCTCGAGGAGCTGATCGACTGGGACGCGGTGCCCGACGATCCGATATATCAGCTCACGTTCCCGCAGCCGGGCATGCTCGCGCCGGGCGATCTACAGCGCATGATGGGCCTCATGAGCGCGGGCGCGTCCCCGGCGCAGATCAGGGCGG
The DNA here is from genome assembly GCF_051369805.1 of Sorangium sp. So ce1036. Classification (NCBI taxonomy): domain Bacteria; kingdom Pseudomonadati; phylum Myxococcota; order Polyangiales; family Polyangiaceae; genus Sorangium; species Sorangium sp. So ce1036. Next base: position 5,265,232 of record NZ_JBBMOX010000001.1, on the reverse strand, counting down.
CCGCGCGCGAGATCCAGCTGCGGCTCAACCCGCACCCGGCGGGGCAGATGGAGCTCAACGTGCCGCGGCTCGACGGCCAGCCGCTCAAGGGCATGCAGCACAAGTACCGGGAGACGGTGCTCTTCTTCCCCGCGCAGGGGCAGACCTGCCACGCCTACTGCACCTATTGCTTCCGGTGGCCACAGTTCGTGGGCCTCGACGACGAGATGAAGTTCGCGAGCCGCGAGGCCGAGACGCTGCTCGCCTACCTGCGCGCTCACCCGGAGGTCACGAACGTCCTCTTCACCGGCGGCGATCCGCTGCTGATGAAGACCGCCGTGCTGCGCCGCTACATCGAGCCGCTGCTCCGCGCCCGGCTGCCTCACCTCGTCAGCATCCGGATCGGCACCAAGGCGCCGGCGTACTGGCCCCACCGGTTCGTCACGGACGCGGACGCCGACGATCTGCTCCGCCTCTTCGAGGAGATCCGGGCGGCCGGGATGCACATCGCCCTGATGGCGCACTTCAGCCACCCGCGCGAGCTCGAGCCGCCCATCGCAGAGGAGGCCGTCCGCCGCATCCGGAGCACGGGGGCCGTGGTGCGGTGCCAGGCGCCGCTCATCCGGCACGTCAACGACGACCCCACGGCGTGGGCGACGATGTGGGCCGCGCAGGTGCGCCTCGGCGCCGTGCCCTACTACATGTTCGTCGAGCGGGACACCGGGGCGCGCGGCTACTTCGAGGTGCCGCTCGCGCGGGCAGCCGAGATCTTCCGGGTCGCTTACCGGAGCGTCTCCGGCCTCGCCAGGACGGTGCGCGGGCCGTCGATGAGCGCCACGCCCGGCAAGGTGCTCATCCACGGCGTGGCCCGGGTGGGCTCCCAGCAGGCCTTCGTCTTGCAGATGCTCCAGGCGCGCAACCCCGAGTGGGTCGGCCGGCCGTTTTTCGCCGCCTACGACCCGGCCGCCACGTGGTTCGATCAGCTCCGGCCGCTGGCCGGCGACGACGAGTTCTTCTTCGAGCGAGAGCTCCAGGCGATGAAGCGGGAACGGCGATCGCGCGACCTGGCCCGCCGGAGCCTCCCGGTCTTCGGCGTGCCCCCGCTGCCCCACGCCGCGGTGAGCTGATGGGCCGCGAGATCCTCGCCGAGGCCTGCCTCACGCCGAGGCTGAGCGGGCTCGGCGTGTCCCCGACCGTGGCCATGAACGAGCTCTGCGACGAGCTCCGGAGCCGCGGCCGCTCGATCGCCAAGCTCGGCCTGGGGCAGTCGCCCTTCGCCGTGCCGGCGCCGGTGGTCGCGGCGCTCGAGGCCAACGCCTGGCGCAAGGATTACCTCGCCGTCAAGGGGCTGCGCGCGCTGCGCGACGCGGTCGCCGACTACCACCGGCGCCGGCACGGCGTCGCCTGCTCCGGCGACGACGTGCTCATCGGCCCGGGCTCGAAGGAGCTGATGTTCCTGCTGCAGGTGGTCTACCGCGGGGATCTCGTGATCCCCACGCCCGCGTGGGTCTCCTACGCGCCGCAGGCCCGGATCATCGGGCGCGAGGTCCACCTCGTCCCCACCGACGCCGCGAGCGGCTGGCGCCTCCTGCCCGAGCAGCTCGAGGCGCTCTGCCGCGACACCCCGCATCGCCCGCGCGTCCTCATCCTGAACTACCCGAGCAACCCGACCGGCGGCACGTACACGGCGCAGCAGATCGAGGCGCTCGGGGAGGTCGCGCGCGCCCACGGCATCATCGTGCTCTCCGACGAGATCTACGGCGAGCTGCACTTCGAGGGGCGCCACGCCTCGATCGCGCGCAGCTACCCCGAGGGCACGATCATCAGCAGCGGGCTCAGCAAGTGGTGCGGCGCCGGCGGCTGGCGCCTGGGCACGTTCACGTTCCCTGCGAAGCTCAGGTGGCTGCTCGACGCGATGGCCATCGTCGCGAGCGAGTCGTTCACGACCACGAGCGCCCCGATCCAGTACGCCGCGGTGCGCGCGTTCGAGGGCGGGCAGGAGATCGAGGACTACCTGCGGCGCGCGCGGCAGATCCTCGCGGCGCTCGCCCAGGCCGCGACGCGCACGCTGCGCGCCGCCGGCGTCCAGGTCGAGCCGGCCGCGGGCTCCTTCTACCTGTTCCCCGACTTCGCGCCGCTCGCGGGCGCGCTGCGCGCCCGCGGCGTAGAGACGAGCGACGCGCTCTGCGCCCGCCTGCTCACCGACGCCGGCGTCGCGCTCCTCCCCGGCAGCGCCTTCGGTCGGCCGCCGCAGGAGCTCACGGCGAGGATCGCGCTGGTCGATTTCGACGGCGCCCGCGCGATGGCCGGGCTCGCCGCGGCGCGGGACGGCGAGCCGCTGGGCGACGACTTCCTCCGCACCTACTGCTTCACGGTGATGGACGCCATCGAGCGGCTGTGCGCGTGGGCCCGCCCGGGCGCGGCGCCCGATCCGCGCTCCGCCTGACGCCCGCGCCCCGGGCGCGGTCCCCTCGCTCCCTCTGGCGCTCGGCTCCCGCAAGGAGGATCGGCGGCCGTCGACCCTGTGGTATGAGCCGGGGCGGATGGCCTGTTCGCTCCGCACCCCCACCGCGCTCCTCTCCGCCGTGACCGCCACGGCGGCCGCCCCGCTGCTCACCGCGCGCGGCGGCGGCAACGGGGACGCCCCCTCGATCCCCCTCGCCGACATCGAGCTGGGAGACGCACCCGAGGCGGCCGTCGCATGCGCTCTCTGAGGCCCGCGCTCCCGCTCCCGTTGCTCGCGCTCGCGGCGGCGTGCCGCGGCCCCGCGCCCGCCGCCCCGCCGCCGGGGCACGCCCTCGCCTCGACGCCGGAAGGGAGCGTCGGGCGCATCGAGGTGCGCCACATCGAGGCGCGGCCGCGGCTGACGCTCGTCTCGCGCGACGGGGATCCCGCGCCCGCGCTCGTCGCCTCGGTGGCGACCGATCTCGGGTCGGTCGCCACGACGGCGCTCGCCAGCGTGGTCGAGGCGCGGCTGCGCGCCGCCGGCTTCGACGCCGACGCGCGCATCGACCGCAGCGCCTTCCGCGTGCGCCTGCTCGTCCGCGACGCGGCGCGCGTCGAGCCGTTCCTGCGCGCGCTGTCGGCGGCGTTCACGCAGCCCGTCGCGGCGGGCAGCCCGGAGGTCGCCCTCGCGATGGAGCGGGTGCGGGCGCTCCGGGCCAGCCCGCTCGACGCGCCGGAGCTCGCGCCGATCGCGGCGTGCACCGGCCGGCTCGGCCTCGCCGGCGCCGAGCCCGTCGTCGATCTGTCGACGCCCGCGGGCGTGCGCGAGCTCGACGGGTGGCGGACGGCGGCGCTGCACGCCGGGCGCACCTCGATCGCCGTGGTCGGCCCGGCCGCGTTCTGCGCGGAGGCGGCCCGCGCGGCGGAGCGCGTCGACGCCTGGCCCGCGGGCAGCCCGGCCACCGACGCGTGGCCCTCTGCGGACACGCTCGGCGTGTACTCGACGAACCAGCTCGGGCGGCGGGGCGCGCGCGTCACCGTGGCCGCGCGCGTCGCGAGCCCGCAGGCGGCGGTCGCCGCGGCGGAGCGGCTCGGCGCGCCGGGGTCGCCGCTCCGCGCGCGGCTCTCGGCGCTGCCTTCACCGTTCCGCACCGTCGAGGTGGTCGGCGTGGCCCGCCCGCGCGGCGGGTGCGTGAGCGTGACGCTCGAGGCGTCCGATCTGCCGGCGGCCCCGCCCGTCGAGACCTCGTCGGCGCTCGCGGCCGCGGTGGCGCGGCAGGAGATCCGCCGCGGCCTCGCGGCGCCGAGCGCCACCATCGCCACGCGGCAGATCCTCACGGCGCGGGACCCGCGCGACGCGGGCGCGCGCGCCGCCTGGTGGGCGCTCTCGGGGAGCGCCCCGGGCGCGCCGCCGGAGCGGTGGGCGACGGCGCTCGGCGTGCCCCCGAGCGCCGATCCGCCGCGGCCGTCGGCGCCGGAGTCGCCCGGCGGGAAGCGCTTCGAGGCCGAGCTCGGGCGCGCGCTCGCCGCGGGCGCCCAGCCCGCGCTGGAGCGGCGATCGCTGGTCGAGCGCGGGCAAGGCGAGGTCTGGGTCCTGCTCGCGAGCCCGTGCGGCGTCGCCGACGAGGGGCAGTACGACGCCGGCTCGACGGCGCTCGCCGCGCTCTCGGCCGTGCAGCTCCGGCGGCGAGAGCTCGACGTGACGATCGAGCCCTGGATCACGGCGGACGCGGTCGGGGTGATCGCTCACGCGCCGTTCCGCGACGACCGCGAGACGCCCGCCGAGCTCGCGCGCCGCGTCGCGAGCGCCGCCGCGCGGACGGTGGCGGCGACGACCGTGAGCCCCGACGCGCTCGCGCTCGCGCGCGCCGCGGCGCTCGAGCACCTGGAGCGCCTCGCCGGCGGGCGGGCCGCGGCGCTCGAGGCGTTCGCCTCCGCGCTCGCGCCCGATCACCCGTCGTGGATCGAGCCGCTCGGCGTCTGGGACCGGGTGGCGAGCAGCGCGATCGACACCGTGCGGCTCCGCTGGCAGGCGCTCGCGACGGGGCCGCTCCGGCTCGCCGTCCTCGCGAACGCCGACGCCTCGCAGGCGACGGCCGCGGCGGAGGCCGCCGAGCGCTGGCTCGCGCCGCGGCTCACGGCGCGCGGGTGCGGCTCGCCGGACGGCGCCGTGGTCGCTCGGCCCGGGCACCACGACGTCCGCCTGCCGGAGGGGACCTCCCTGGCGCAGGCCCTCGTCGGCGCGCGGCTCCCGGCCGCGCCCGCGGCGCACGATCTCGCCGAGCTCACGGTCGCCGCCCTCAACGGCAGCGACGGCCTGCTCGCCGCGGCGCTCAGCGCGGCGGCCTCGCCCGCTGCGGCCCCGGCGGCCTCGCCTGCTGCGGCCCCGGCGGCCTCGCCCGCTGCGGCCCCGGCGGCCTCGCCTCCGGCGGTGGCGGCCCCCTCGCCCCCGGCGCCGGCGCGGCCGCTCGCGGCGCGCGCAAGCGCTCGCCTCCTCGGCGGGACGCGCGCGGCGGCGCTCGCCGTCGAGATCCGGGCGCCGAGCGCCGAGATCGGCGAGGCCTCGGCCCGTGTGAAGGCGCTCCTCGCCGGCCTCGCCCAGCGGGCGACCGACGCGGACCTCCGCCGCGCCGCGGACCACGTCGCCCGGCACGAGCGCGACGCGCTCGCCGAGCCTCGACGCCGGCTGATCGACCTCTGGCGCGGCCCGGCGTCCGGCGCGCCGCCGGCCCGGATCACGCTGGCCGCGTGGCGCGCTTTCCTCTCGAGCGCGCTCGGCGCGGACGCGATCGTGACCGTCGAAGCCCGGCCCGACTGATCACTCCCCGCCGTCGAAGTCGGCGGCGTCCTCGATCGCGGCCATCCGGTCGGCGCGCCCGGCCCCGAGGCCGTCGTGATCCGCGTCGCTCGCGCCGCGCGCGTCGTCGTCGTCCTCGTCGAGCGCGACCTCGTCCTCGTCCTCGTCCTCCTCGGGCTGGGCCAGCACCGGGAGCCGGCGCTTGCCGACGGGGCCCTCATCGACGTAGTCGCGCAGCGCCATCATGTCCTTCAGCGCCTCGAGCTTCGCGAGCGCCTTGACCTCGACCTGGCGGATCCGCTCCCGCGTCAGGTTCATGATCGCTCCCACATCCTCCAGCGTCGTGCCGCCGCGATCGGCGACGTCGAGCGCGCACGTCTCGTTCATGTCCCAGACCTCTAGATCGGGGAAATTCAGCTTGATGGCGCCCGTCCTGGCCGACACGTCGAGATAGAGGTGGTGCTGGCACGACACGTACGGGCACGGCCTCGGGCCGTCGACGCACTCGGCGCGGGTCCGCGGCTTGTAGTAGTCGGTCTCGGGGTAGAGCATCCGGCCGATCTCGAGCTCGCGCTTGGTCATGCGCTTGACGCTGATCGTCCGCGCCCGGATCTCGCGCTTGCGCCGGGACCTGCGCTGCTCGCGCGTGATGGCGGTGCCCGACGGCTCGGGCTCCACCTGGCGCGCCAGCGCCCCCTCGACGACGGGCTCAGCCGCCCCCGCGGGCTCGCAAGCACCACCCACCGCATCCGCACCGTCCAGGCCGAAGATCTCGAGCTCGCTGTCAGACACCGTCGCCATGCGCTGCCTCCGTTTGGTAGCGTCTCCGCTCTCAAGCGCGCGCGTTCCCCTTGACGTCCGAGTCCCTGCTCGAGCGCCAGGGGCACCGCTCCATTGCCCGACGTAACGCCGGATGCCGTCCCCAGAAATTCGAGACGAAGCGAGCCGGAGCCCGCCCCGTCCACCGCAAAAGCCCAGGCGGGGCCGCTCGCGCGGCCCCGTTCACTTCACGAAAACAAAGATCCCGCGACTCGGCCTCTCAGGAAGAGGCCGCCTGTCTCGTCAGCCGCGCTTGCGCCATCAAGCGCTCTTCTATCAGCGCCAGCTTCGCGACGAGCTCCCGCGCGAGCGTCTCCGCGCTCGCGAGGTCCTGGGCTATCGCCCTGCCGCTCGTCTCGCTCCGCCGGTCCTTGGCAGCTTCCCTGAGCGCGTTGAAGACCTTGGCCATCGCGCGCTCGAGCTCCTCGATATCACCTCTCACGAACAGGAATTCACGCTGGATCTCTTCGATGGTGTAGTCCTGGGCCATCATCTCCTTGATGCGCTGAATCTGGCGGACTACCGTGGCCGGATACATGCCCTGCGAGCCCTGATGCTTGCCCTTTCGCCCCACGCGCACGCTGCGCGGGAGCAGGCCGAGCTGCACGTATTTCCTCAACGTCGCTTCGCTGAACTTGATGCCATGCGCCGCGAACAGCTCGAGGATATCGCTCGAGGTGATCCCCTGGGCGTGCTCGCGCTCGATGCGATCCAGCACGTCCTCGGGGATCCTCTGCACCGGTCCTCCCATCGTTGCCGGAGGCCCTACCCAACCGACGCGGGCGACTCTATTCCACTGAATGGAATACAGTCAATTGACGCGACGACGATTATTGTGTGGTCGTCGCGGAATGCGGTCCTTGCCCGCGGTTCCTGACGCACCTCGGACATTTTTCGTCCGCCGACCCGGATCGGCGATCCGCACGGCGCGGTGGGGGGTGGGCGTCGCGGTGAGGAACCCGGGGCGCGGGGCGCACGGAGCGCGAGCGACGGCGCGCCGGGCGCGCGGGGGAGGCTGGGCAGCGGCATCGCCCTTACCCTGACACACATCGGTCCTTTCAGACAAAAGGGCTGATACTCTCGCCGCCACCATGGCCAAGGCCCTTGCCAGCGAGGGTCGGGGGGCGGCCCCGCCTGCCGCCCCCCGACCGGTCGAACGTGTCGTCCGGGACGTTACAGCCCGGGGTGTCAGGATGCGGGTCCTGGTCGCCGGAGCCGGCAACGGCCCGGCGCTCCTCCTGGTGCACAGCTTCCTCGTGAGCCACCTGGAGTTCGACGACGTGATCGACGCGCTGGCCCAGCGCTTCCACGTCATCGCCCCGGACCTCCCGGGGTTCGGCGAGAGCGAGAAGCCGAGCCCGGCGCGGTACGCCTACGGGATCGAGACGTTCGCCGAGGCCATCGCCGACCTCATCGCGGCCTTCGGCGTCGGCCGGGCGCACGTCGTCGGCCACGCGATGGGCGCGGCCGTCGCGATCACGCTCGCCGCCGAGCACCCCGAGCTCGTCCAGCGGCTCGTGCTGGAGGACGCGCTCTGTTACCCGTTCCCCATGAGCTTCAAGCGGAAGCTCCCGCTCCTGCCCGTCGTCGGGGGCATCGTCTTCAAGCAGCTGCTCGGCCGCGGCTCGTTCCGGTCGTACTTCCGCGACGGCGTGTTCCGAGCGGACGCGGCGGTGCCGCTCTCGCGCATCGACCGGCACTACGACCTGTTCAACGCGCCGTCGGCGCGCGAGAGCGCCTACGCGGTGCTGCGCGCGGTGCTCGACGCGCGCCCCGTGGTCGCGCGCCTCACCCGGATCACGGCGCCGACCCTCGTCGTCTGGGGGCGCGACGACCGCATCTTCCCGGCCGCCGGCGCGCAGCGGCTGGCCCGCGAGATCTCGGGCGCGATGCTCGAGATCATGGACGCGGGGCACTCGCCCCACGAGGAGCGGCCGGAGGAGTTCGTCGCGCTCGTGACGCAGTTCCTCGAAGGGAAGCGGTGATGGAGCGCGCGGCCCGCGCCCTGCTCGGCGATGACGCGGCGCGGCGCTTCTGGCAGGACCGGTCGGCGCGGCTCGGCCTCGGCCTCGTCGCGCTGCTCGCGCTGTTCGCCGCGGCGGGGCCGGCCGTCATCGCCCACGACCCGAACGCGAGCGACTTCAGCCTGTCCCGCGACGCCTTCGGCGCGCCGCCCGGGCCGTCGGCCGCGCACTGGCTCGGGACGGACCCGCTCTTCCGCGACCTGCTCGCGCGCCTCGCGCACGGCGCGCGGCTCTCGCTCGTCATCGCGCTCTCGTCCACGGCGCTCGCCGTGGGGCTCGGCGCGCTCGTCGGCGTCGCCGCCGGCATGGCCCACGGCACGCGGGCGGCCGCGCTCGACGGCGCGCTCATGCGGCTCGTCGACGTGATCCTCGCCCTGCCCTACCTCCTGCTCGTGACCGCGATCGGCGTCGCCGTGGGGCGGGCCGACGTGGGGACGATCCTGCTCGTGCTCGGCCTCACGGGCTGGACCGGCGCGGCGCGGCTCGTCCGCGCCAAGACGATCGAGCTCGCGCAGCGCGACTTCGTGGCCTCGGCGCGCGCGCTCGGCGCCGGGCCGCTGCACGTCGTCCGGAGGCACATCCTGCCGAACGTCGGCGGCACGCTGCTCGCGCTCGCGACCGTCATCGCCGGGCAGATGATCCTCGCCGAGGCCGCGCTCGGCTACCTCGGCGTCGGCGTGCAGCCGCCGACCGCGACGTGGGGCCGGATGCTGCACGAGGCCGAGCCGTACCTCGGGGCAAGGCCGCTCCTGGTCGCGGCGCCGGGGTTCGCCATCCTGCTCGCCGTGCTCGGCTTCCACCGCGTGGGCGAGGGGCTCCGCGACGCGCTCGATCCGGCCGGCGCCGAGCTCCCGCGCGGCCGGCGCCTGCCGGTCGACCTGCTCATCGCGGGCGCGGCGCTGCTCCTGCTCTCGGGCGGCTCGCCGAGCCGCGTGCGCCCGCCGCGGGGCGGCGGGCCGCCGCCTGCGGCGCCGGTCCGGGGCGGGACCCTGCGCGTCGCGACCACGGTCCACGCGCGCGCGCTCGATCCGGCGATCTCCTACGACGAGCTCTCGGGCACCGTCGCGGATCACGTCTTCGCCCGCCTCGTCACCTGGGACCGGGGCGGCCAGATCGTGCCCGACCTCGCGCGCGCGATCGAGGTCGAGCGGGGCGGGCGGACGTACGTCTTCACGCTCCGCGAGGGCGTGCGCTTCCACGACGGCGCGGAGCTCCGCGCCGCGGACGTGAAGCGCTCGATCGAGCGGACGCTCCACCCGGGGACGCCGAGCCCCGGCGCGAGCCAGTACGAGATGATCGAGGGCTTCGACGCGTTCCACCGCGGCGCGGCGCCGCACCTCGCCGGCGTGCGGGTGCTCGGCGACGCCGCGATCGCGATCGACCTGCGCGCGCCGGACGCGACGTTCCTGCCGCGGATGACGCTCGCGTTCATGGCGCCGGTGTGCCCCTCGTCCGGCGCCGTGGTCGACCCGACGCGCCCGCCCGCGCCGTGCGGCGCGGGCCCGTTCCGCGTCGAGCGCTGGGACCAGGACGGCAGGATCCGGCTCGTCCGGCACGAGGGCTACTTCCGGCCGGGCCGGCCTTACCTCGACGCGATCGAGTGGCAGACCGGGATGCGCGCGACCACCCAGCGCTACAGGTTCGAGGAGGGCGAGCTCGACTACCTGCGCGATCTGACGGCGATCGACGCGGCGGCGTACCGCGCCGACCCCGCGTGGGAGGGCCAGCGGCGCTGGACGCCCCAGCCCAGGACCAACGCCATCTTCCTGAACACCGAGCTCCCGCCGTTCGATCGGCTCGCCGTGCGGCGCGCCGTGGCGCTCGCCGTCGACCCCTCGGTGCTCGAGAAGGTGAGGCCCGATCTCGTCGCCATCGACCGGGTGCTGCCGGAGTCGATCCCGGGCCCCCCGCGCGACGAGCCGATGCGACGGCACGACCTGCCGGCCGCCCTCGCGGAGATGGCCGCGGCCGGCTACCCGTACGATCCGGCGACCGGCCAGGGCGGCTACCCGGGGGTCATCGACTACATCGCCATCCCGGACACCATGGAGCAGGCGGTCGGCGAGATCTTCCAGCAGCAGCTCGCGCGGGTGGGGCTCCGCGTCCGCCTGCGGCTCGTCAGCTGGGCGACCTACCTCGCCGAGGCCTCGCGGCGCCGCACGATCCCCATGGGCTGGGCCGGGTGGCAGGCCGACTTCCCCGACCCGGCGAGCTTCTTCGAGCCGACGCTCTCCTCGCGGGCCATCCGCGACGAGGGCTCGCAGAACTTCGCCTTCTTCCGGAGCGAGGCGCTCGATCGCGCGCTCGACGCCGCCCACGTGGAGCAGGATCGCGCGCGGCGCCTCGCGCTCTACGCCCGGGCCGAGGCCATCGTCCGCGATCTCGCGCCCTGGGTGCCCACGTACACGCGGCGCCTGCTCGAGCTCTGGCAGCCTTCCGTGCGCGGCTACGAGCGCTCCGCGGTGCTCTCGCCGCGCTTCCACGACGTCTGGCTCGATCCGGCCGCGCGGCGCGCGGCGCGCGGCGGCGGGCCGCGCGCGGGAGGGCCGCTCGCCTCTCGGCCCCGCGCCCTGCTCGCGCGCGCCGGGCTCCCGCGATGAGCGCCGCGATCGCGCACCTGCTCCGGCGCCTCGGGTGGGCGGCGATCCTGATCGCCGGGGTCACCGCCGTCTCGTTCGTGATCGCGTACCTCCTGCCGGGCGACGCGGCGCGGATGCTGGTCGGGCCGCAGGCGTCGGCCGCCGACATCGAGCACGTCCGGGCGATCCACGCGCTGGATCGGCCGGTCCCCGTGCAGTTCGCGCGGTTCGTCCGCAGGCTCGTGCACCTCGGACCGGAGCGGGGCGACGGCCCGTCCGCGCGCGCGGGCGCGCGCGGGCACCCGGAGCACCGGAGCTGCGCGGCGGGGCCGCTCGGCGTGCACGTCGACCTCGGCTACAGCTTCCACTACCGCAGGCCGGTCGTCGAGCTGCTGGCGGCGAAGGCGCCGCGCACCCTGGAGCTCGCGCTCGCCGCCCTGCTGGTGCAGCTCCTGCTCGGCCTCGCGCTCGGGATCGTCGCGGCGGCGCGCCGCGGGACGGCCTGGGAGGACGCCGCGCTCGGCGCCGCGCTGCTCGGCGCGAGCGCGCCGACCTTCGTGATCGGCCCCGTCCTGCAGTACGTGCTCGCGTACGAGCTCCGGCTCCTGCCGTACGACGGGTACGGCGCCACGGCGGCCGAGCACCTCGGCTCGCTCGTCCTGCCGGCGCTGACGCTCGGCGTCTTCGGCAGCGCCCTCTACGCGCGCGTCGTCCGCGAGGAGCTCCGGACGCTGCTCCGCCAGGACTTCATCCGGACCGCGCGCGCCAAGGGCGCCTCTCGCCTGCGCGCGCTCGTCGTCCACGCGCTGCGCAACGCGCTGCTGCCGCTCGCCACGCTCGCCGCGCTGGACTTCGGCGCCCTGGCCGGCGGCGCGATCGTCACGGAGCGGCTCTTCCGCTGGCCCGGCATCGGGAGCATGGCGGTCGAGGCGCTGCAGAACCGGGACGGCCCGCTCATCGTCGGGACGGTGATCTTCGCGGCGACCGCCATCGTGCTCGTCACGGTGGCGCTCGATCTCGCGGCCGTGGCGCTCGATCCCCGCCTCCGATCGCGGTCTCGCTGAGCGCGCCGCGGCGGCGGGGCCCGCTCGGGGCTCGCCTCCGCGACGCGCGCGACCGGCGCGGTCAGGGCATGCCGGCGAGCGCGCGGCACTCGGCGCCGAGCGGGGAGTCGGGCGAGGACAGCTCGGCGCACTTGCGGAACGAGGCGCGCCCGCCGCGCCCCGCGGACTGCTCCGCGGCGCCGCGGAGGTGCCACGCGCTGGCGCTGCCCGGGGAGGCCGCCGTGAGCTGCTGGGCGAGCTGCACCGCCCTGGCGGCCTGCCCCGCCTCCAGCGCGCGCATCACGCGGGCGGAGAGGCTCCCGCCCTCCTCGGCCGGCGCGGGCGGCGCAGCCCGGGCCTGCTCTCGCGCTGGCGCGGCGGGCCGACCCGCGGTCGACGGAGCGGTCGGCTGCGGCGCCGCGACGACCGGCGTCGGAGGGCTCTTCGCGGGAGGTGCGCCGGCCGGCGCGCCCGCGCTCTCCGGGGCGGGCTCGGCCGGTGCACGGGCCGAGGACTCGGCGGGGCCGGGTACGGAGAGCGCCGGCGCGTCCGAGCGTTCTCCTTCCGGCGCGGTGGCGGGCTCGCCCTCTTTCGCGGTGGAGGCCGTCATGGTCGCCGCGGGGAGCTCTGCCGCCATGGGCGCCTCGACGTGCGGCGGAGGCGCGGGGCGCCGCGTCCGGCTGATCAGCCATACGCCGGCGCCGCCGATCGCGAGCGCCGTGACCAGGCCGGCCACGATCCGCGCGAGGCGCGCCCGGCGTGCTTCCTGCTGCGGTGGCCTCCAGAGCGACGCTTCGACCGCGCCGGCGGTCGTGTCGATGTCCTCGGCGCTCGAGGAGGCGTCCTGCGCCACCCCCCCCTCCGGCGCGCCCTCTCCGCGGAAGAAGAAGCGCTCGCTCTCGCTGATGGGCCCGGCGTCGCTCGGGGACGCGTCGTCCGGCGCCGTCCCGAGGCTCGATGTCTGCGCATCGCCTGCCGGCGCATCGCCCGCCGGCGCATCGCCCGCCGGCGCGGGATCCGGCGGCGCCGCGGCGGCCTCGGAGCGGAGCGGCTCCGCGGGCCTCGCCGGGTCAGGCTGGAGCGCCCGCGGCCGCGGCGTATCGCGCGGGATCGCGACGGCCGGCGGCGCATCGCTCGGCGGGCGCGGCCGGAGCGTGGGGATCGTCGATGCCGGCGCAGGGCGCTCCTCGGCGGCAGGCGGCGCAGCGCCCTGCTCCGCCGCGCTCTCCGGCGGCTGCGCGGCGAGCGCCTCGGGCGGCCTGGATCCGCCGCGCTGCTCGGCGGGAGCCACCGAGGCGGAGGGCCGGTCGCTCTTGCTCGCCAGCGGCCGCTCGCTCTTGCTCGCCGCCAGCGGCCGATCACTCTTGCTGGCCGCCAGCGGCCGCTCGCTCTTGCTCGCCGCCAGCGGCCGCTCGCTCTTGCTCGCCGCCAGCGGCCGCTCGCTCTTGCTCGCCGCCAGCGGCCGCTCGCTCTTGCTGATCGCCAGCGGCCGGTCGCTCTTGCTCGCCGCAAGCGGCCGGTCGCCCTGTGCGGCGCGCGGCCTCTGCGCGAACCCGCGCGGCGTCACCAGCGGTCGCGTGAGCGGCGCCTCCTCCATGCTGGCCGGCGGCGCCTCGCTGTCCCCGGCCTCGCGCTCCTTGCGGGCGCGCGCCGCCCGCTCCGCCTCGATGCGTGACGACGCGGCGCTCCGCGGCGGCTCGGAGGCCGGGCGCCCCTCCCCCGCACCGGCGGGACGCGGCGCGATCGCGCTCCCGGCGCGCGTGCTCGCCCCGAGCATCGCGCTGCGGGTCGTCACGGGGCGCGCGGCGGCCTCGGCCTCGAGATCCCCCGGCGGCGCGGGCGCCTCCGATGCGGACCGGAGGCGCGGGAGCACCGCGGGCGAGGCGCGCGTCGAGAGCGGCGCTGGAACCACGGCGGCGTCCTCGAGATCCTCGGCGCCGGCCTGCCCCGCGCCGCCATCCGGGTCGAACGATCGCCGCGCTCCCGAGAGCGAGGAGAGCGGCGAGAGATCGTCGTGGAAGGCCGTCTCCGGCTCGCTCGGCACGACGTCGTCGGGCGGGAGCGCGGCCGCGGGGATCAGCAGGCCCTCGAAGTACAGCTTCGAGATCGTGGAGAGCGTCGAGAGATCCTCGAACGGCGACGCATCGACCACCTGCATCAGCGTCCGCCTGCCGTCGAACAGGCGCAGGATCCCGTTCAGCTCGTCGGGGATCTCGTTCAGCCGCTCCAGGAGCTCCTCGCTGTCGACCTCGAAGACGGTGCTGAGCGACGGCAGCGCCTCGAGGAGCCGGCCCCACTCGTCGACCCGGCGCATGCCCTCCATCAGCAGGCCCTGGGTCGACGTCTCGATCACGTCCGGGTTGTCGACCTTGCAGAACTCGACCTCGAACGTCCCCTCGTTCCAGAGGAGCGCGCGGTAGACGGCCTCCTCGCCGCAGAGCCGGCCGAGCGTCGCGTCGACGACCTTGCCCTCGCGGAAGTAGACCTGCGCCTCGTGGTCCCCGTGCGAGAGGTGGACGATCCCGCTCTTCCGGCTGACCTCGAACGTCTGCAGGAGGTCGACGACGTTCATGTCGAGGATCGACCCGGAAAACCTGGTCCGGCCGGTGCTCGCGAAGTGGCGCGTCGTGATCCCCTCGCGCGTCCGGCGCGCGAGGAGCAGCGTCACCCGCGCGATGAGCTCGCGCACGAAGATCGGCTTCGTCAGGTAGTCCTCGACGCCGAGCTCGAGCCCGCGGATCTTGTCCTCGATGGACCGCTGGCTCGTCAGGAACACGACCGGGATCGAGGCCCAGTCGGCGCGCTCCTTCATCTTGCGGACGAGCGCATAGCCGTCGACGTTGGGCAGGCGGGTGTCGCTGAGGACGAGGTCCGGCGTCGAGACCTCGAGCTTCGCGAGCGCGTCCCCGCCGTCCATCGCGGTGGTCACGCTGTAACCGGCCTTCTTCAGGCTGACCTCGAGGACCCGAACGCTGCGTGGATCCGCGTCGACCAGGAGGAGCTGTTGCTTGGCCACTAGAGGTTTCCGCCTCGCGAAGGATGGCGAGCCCGAGCGGACGCTGTCAAGCGCTCCGCCCTGTGCATCGCAACCGCCGTCGATCGCTTGTCCCGCGGCCGTGGGCCCGGAGATCGACAGCGCGCATCGTGCGCACAGGACGCCGGGGAAGGCCAGGTTTCGTCGCGCGCCGGCCGCGCGATCAGCGCTCCCAGGGATCGATGATGTCGCCGTCCGCGTGCCGCCTCACCGCCGGCGCGACCGTCGCCGCCGGCCGTGCCGTCGGGGCAGGCGGCTTCGCGGCGCTCGCGGCGGGCGGCGCCTGCGACGCCTGCGGCCGCGGCGGCTCCTGGGCGGGCGGCGCGGCCGCCTGTTGCGCCGGCGGGGCCGGCGGCGGGGCGGCGGCGGGCGGCGGCTCGACGGGCGGCGGCTCGGCGGGGGGCGGGGGCTTCGCCTCGAGGGCGACGGGGAGGGCGTCCGGCGGCTGCGCCTCGTGCGCCGCGGCGCGCAGGGCGCGGACGCCGAGGGCGATGGCGATGGGCACGACGACCGCGGCGAGCGCGATCGCGACGCGCGCCCCCATCGACAGCCGCTCCGCCAGCCCTCCTGGCGCCTGGACCGGGCCGAGCCTGTCGTCGCGCTCGCGCAGCTCGGGCGGCTCGCGGCGAGGGGGGTCCTCCTGGGCCAGGGTGCCCGCGCGGCACGGCGCCTCCATGGCGAGCTCGATCGCGGCGGAGAGGTCGGCCATGGAGGCGAAGCGCTCCTCGGGGCGCTTCGCGAGGCAGCGCATGACGATCGGGCCGAACGCCCCGAGCGCGGAGGGGTCGGGCACCACCTGCTCGAGCGGCTCGGGCGCCGTGTACATGTGCTTGGTCAGCACGCCCATGTACGTGTCCGCCTCGAAGGGGACGCGCCCCGCGAAGCACTCGTACATGAGGACGCCGAGCGCGTAGACGTCGGCGCGGGCGTCGATGCGCTTCCCCTCGGCCTGCTCCGGGCTCATGTAATGCGGCGTCCCGAACACCATGCCGATGCGGGTGAGCCGCTTGCCGCCGGTGACCTTGGCGACGCCGAAGTCGAGCAGCTTGACGAACTCCTGGTCGCCGTTGCGGACGAGGTACACGTTGTCGGGCTTGAGGTCGCGGTGGATGACGCCCGCGGCGTGCGCGGACCCGAGCGCCGCGGCGCACTGGAGCATGATCTCCCCGACCCGCTCGGCCGGCAGCGTCTTCTCGGTGCGGAGCAGCGCGGCGAGGGAGGTCCCGGAGAGGAACTCCATGACGAAGAAGGGCAGCTCCGGCTGCCCCGGTTCGACCTCGATCGCGCCGAAGTCGCTCACGGCGACGATGTTGGGGTGGCCGATGGCCGCGGCCGCCTTGGCCTCCTGGATGAAGCGGGCGACGAGCTCGGCGTCCTGCGCGATGTCGCGCCGGAGGACCTTCAGGGCGAAGAGGCGGCCGAGCGACTTGTGTCGCACCTCGTAGACCGTCCCCATGCCCCCCTCGCCCACGACCGCCTGCACCTCGTAGCGGCCGTCGATCGTGCGCCCGACCAGCGGATCCGCCGCCGGGTTCCAGTCGGGCGCGTCGGCGAGCGGATCGCCGTCGAACGGGCAGAACCGGGAGTCCCCGGAGAAGGTGAGCTTGCAGGTCGGGCACCGCCGCGCGCGCGGGACCTGCTTCACCTTCCCCCGGCGCGCCGGGAGCGCGCGGTCACGGGTCGCGAACGCGTCGCTGCGCGCCGTCGGGGGCGCGGCGTCGTGGGCCGGCGGCGCGACGCTGTGGGCCGGGGGCGCGGCGCTGTGGGCCGGCGGCGCGGCGCTGTGGGCCGGCGGCGCGGCGCTGTGGGCCGGGGGACGCGGAGGGTCATCGGCGCGCGGCGACGAGGGGGTGAGCACCCCCTCTCCATGCGACCGTGCGATCTCTTCCCGATGGAACAGCTCGGCCGCCTCGGACTCGCCGGCGTTCATCTCGGGCTGATCATCCCCGGCCATGCGGACCGTTGCTGGCACCCCTGTGAGTCTAGCCGAAAGCGCGCGCCTTGTTCTGGATCAGATAGCAACAGGTGGGGGGGCGCGGTGAGCTGGCCACCTGACCGGGCACCGGGGGCGGCGGACAGGAGGCCGGGCAGCGCTCAGATCTCCTCGAGGATCTTCGCCTTGCGGGCCTGGAACTCCTCGTCGGTGATGAGGCCCTTGTTCTTGAGGTCCGCGAGGCGCTCCAGGCGCTGCTCGATCGTCGGCCCTGCGGCGGGCGCAGCCTGCGGCGCGCCCGGATAGCCACCTTGCGGCGCGCCCGGGTAGCCCCCCTGCGGCGCGCCCGGATAGCCACCTTGCGGCGCGCCCGGGTAGCCCCCCTGCGGCGCGCCCGGATAGCCCCCCTGCGGCGCGCCCGGATGCTGCAGGTGCGGCGGCACGAACTGGGGCTGGCCCTGCCCCGCGAGCGCGGGATTCATCCCCTGCGCCAGGCCCGCGCCGATCGCCACCTGGGCGCCCAGCGCCGCGACGCCGCCCCCGTCGCCGCCCTTCGCCATGCCCTCGCCGGCCCCCATCATCGCCTGGCCGGCCGCGTAGTTCTGCCAGTTGCCCGCCAGCTGCTGCACGTACCGCGCGTCCTGCTGGAAGCGCTGGTCCAGATCGAACTGCTTCGCGCGGGCTGCGTCCTGGGCGATCCCGATGCCCCGGCGCGCCTCGCCCCGCGCCTTGTTCGCCTCGCGGAGGAGCCGCTGGTCCTCGGCCGAGAAGTTGATGTTGAAGTTGCCGATCTCGAGGATCTTGCAGCCGATCTCCTCGAGGTTCGGCGCGGACTGCACGATGCGGGCGCCGAGCTCCATGCTCATGCCGCCGAGGTTGAGCAGGCTCTTCTGCTGCTGCGCGCAGACCTGGCCGATCACGGTCTTCACGCTCATGAAGAACTTGCCCTTGATCCAGCCGAGGATCACGTCGTTGTCGCCGCTGCCGCCGCACTGGCCGTGGTAGCCGACGACGAACCGGACCGGGTCGATCACGACCAGCGAGAACTCACCGAAGATGCGCGGCGTCACGAACTCGTAGAGGACGGGGTCCTCCATCGACTCCAGCGGCCCGCCGAAGGGCACGCCGCGGACCGGCTGCGTCTTCACGAAGAAGATCTCGGCGATGAAGACGTCGCCGCCCGTGAGCCGGTTGACGAGGTTGTTCAGGAACGGGATGTTCTGCGTTTGCAGCGTGTGCCGCCCGGTCGGCAGGTACCCCACGTAGCGGCCGTCCTTGAAGAAGAGGGCGCACTCGTCGCTGTCGACGGTGAGCTGCGACCAGAAGGGGATGTTCTGATCCGGATGCTTGTAGACGATGAGATGCTTCGCGGTGTCCGGGCGCGCGATCATCATCTCGCGGACGCCGCTCTTCACGAAATCGAAAATCCCCATGTCGCGCTCCTCTGCGTGTGCTGGATGTGCCGCAAGCGCCAGTGCCCTGCCCCCGCGGCCTCGGGCTCGTTCCGACAGCGGGCGCGCTCGGTCCTGCGTGTCGGTTCTCCGTTGACGATCGCCGCGCCTTTCGGGCACACAGCGGCCTCAGGATAATCCGCAGATCGCGGGGCAGCAATGCCCGCCGGGAGGACCGCATGCCCGTGGCTTCGCTCGCGTCACCTCCGCTCGTAGGCGCCGCCGCCTCCGCCGCTCCGCGCGCGGCGCGCGCGCTCGATCGCGGGGGCGCGCGGAGGGGCGCCTCATGATCGCCCCGATCGACGTCGGCGCCCTGTCGGCGCCCGCCCAGAAGATGGCGCAGCCGACCGCGCCGCAGAAGCTCCGGGACATGGCGGCGCGCGGCATCGCGCCCGGGCTCAAGCCGGGCGAGGTGGTGACGCTGCTCGTGCTGCTCGCGTCGCGCGAGGGCGAGCCCGCCCGGGAGACCGCCGAGAAGACGCTCGCCGCGCTCCCCGAGCCGCTCCTCCAGGGCGCGCTCGGGGGCGATCTGCCGCCGCTGGTCATCGACCGGCTGGCCCGCCTCTACGCCGACCGGCTCCCCGTCGCCGAGAGGCTCTGCGCGTCGCCGAACATCGCCGAGGAGACGCTCGAGGAGCTCGCGCGGATCGGCGGCGAGGCGCTGACCGAGCTCATCGCGGTGAACGAGGAGCGGCTGCTCAGGAGCCCGCGCGTCATCGAGAAGCTCTACCTGAACAAGAACACGCGGATGTCGACGGCCGACCGCCTCGTCGACCTGGCCGCCCGCAACGGGGTCGAGCTCACGGGCATCCCGGCGTGGCGCGAGGCCAGCCTCGCGATCAAGGACGAGCTCATCGCGGAGCCGTCGCCGGAGCCCACCCCCGACGACATGCTGTTCAGCGAGACGCAGGCGCTCGCCGAGTCGCTCGCGGCCGACCAGGCCGTGGACACCCACGTCGAGGACGAGGAGGGCAAGGAGGAGCTCAAGGAGCAGTACGTGCCGCTCTACAAGCGGCTCGCCGACATGACCATCTCGCAGCGGATCCGGCGGGCGATGCTCGGCTCGCGCGAGGAGCGCATGCTCCTCGTGCGCGACACGAACCGCCTCGTGGCGAGCGCCGCCGTGCGCAGCCCGCAGATGCAGGAGGAGGAGGTCGTCCTCATCAGCCGCAACCGGAACATGTCCGACGAGGTGCTGCGGATCATCGCGACGACGCCGGAGTGGCTGAAGAGCTACACGGTGAAGCGCAACCTCGTCGAGAACCCGAGGACGCCGGTGCTGCTGGCGACGCGGCTGATCCAGCACCTGCGCGAGTCGGATCTCCGGAGCGTCGCGAAGAGCAAGAACGTGACCTCGCCGGTGAAGGACGCCGCGCGGCGTCACCTCGAGCGGCGCAAGACCTGAGCGGCCAGCCGGGCCGCGCCGCTGCCCGCGCGGGCCACGTCCCTCCCCCGACCTCGTCCCCGGCGCGAGCCCCTTCCCGCCTGGACCTTCGCCCCGCTAGCCTGCGCCCCACGATGAGCGACCTGGTCCGCTTCGGCGTCGCGATGGAACGAGCGCTCCTGTCCGAGTTCGATCGGCGCATCACCGCGCAGGGCTACGAGAACCGATCGGAGGCGCTGCGGGATCTCGTCCGCGCGGATCTGACGCGCGCCGCCTGGGACGAGGGAGCGCTGGTGGCGGCGACGCTGACCGTCGTCTACGCGCCCGAGGTGCGGGAGCTCGTGGCGCGGATCTCCGAGCTGGAGGAGCAGCACGCGGGGTCGGTGGTCTCCAGCCTGCTGGTCCGCCTCGACGAGGGGCGGCTGCTCCAGGTCATGGTGCTGAAGGGCCGCGGCGCGGCGCTCTCCGAGCTCGCGGGGCAGCTCGCCGGGGCCAAGGGGGTGCTGTCGTGCGCGCTCACCCCCGCGGCGGCGCTCTCGAGCGCTCTCCCTGCTCGCTAGGCGTCGTCGCCGGGGGTCTCGGCCACCTTCACCGTCGTCTTCGGCGGGTCCACGATGAACGTCACGAGGCGCTCCTTGGCCTCGAACTCCTGCCGGTAGATGACCGCCGAGCGCTTGTACTTGAACGGGCCGATCCGCACGCGGTGCCAGAGGCCGCGGCCCTTGACGTACGCCGGCTCGACGTACGCCTTGTGCCCGCGGCGCCGCAGCGCCGCCGCGAAGCCCTCCGCGTCGCCCGGGTCCTTGAACGAGCTCACCTGGAGCTGGTAGCCGCCCGGCCCGCCCCGATCGGTCTCGGGGCCCTCCTCGCGCGCCACGTGGCGGGCCATCGCCGTCAGCGTGTCGTTCGGGGGGACCTCGCCGACCGCGGGATCGAGCACGTGCTGCGCCGGCAGCGGGACCACGGGGAGCCGGTCCGCGGCGGGCGGCGGGCCGGGCTCCGCGTCGGGCGGCGGGCCGGGCTCCGCCGCCTTCGCGGCCTTCCGATCGCGCACCGCCTCGAGCGCGGTCGTCGGGTTCTCCGCGTCGGACAGCAGCGCGGGGAACGTCACTTCATGCCCGATCGTGGCCCGCCGCGGGGCCGGCTTCACGCCGGCCGGGTGCGCGCGCGCGACCAGATCGCCGAGCGGATCGGCGCTGACCGGCTTCTCGCGGGCAGGAGCGCGCAGGAGCGCCACGGCCGCGAAGACGATGCACGCCCCGCCGAGCGAGGCCAGCACCAGCGCGCCCGCACGCGATGGACGAGCCCCGGGATCCTCTTCCTGGATCTCCTCGAGGTTCCGCACCGCCCCGGTGTCCATGCTCTCGCCTCTGCTGCGCCTCATGCTTCCTCCTTGGCCCGTCTATCCTGCCCGGCCGGGATACGACAACTTTCTCGTCATACCTTATCCTACATCAACTTACGTGACCTGGGCGCTCGACGGAGCGCGCCGCGCCCGGCGGCGCGCGCGGCTCGGCTCGGCTCGGGCCCGCAGCATCGCATGCGGGGCGCGCGTGGGAAAAATCCCTGGCGGCGCGAGGCTTTCGGGGGCGACGGGATCATCCCGCCCGCGATCTCGGCGCCCGCCATGGAACGGCGCGCGGGCGTCGACGAACGGCGATCTCGTCGGCG
This sequence comes from Sorangium sp. So ce1036, assembly GCF_051369805.1. NCBI lineage: Bacteria > Pseudomonadati > Myxococcota > Polyangiales > Polyangiaceae > Sorangium > Sorangium sp. So ce1036. The sequence goes on along the minus strand of NZ_JBBMOX010000001.1, from coordinate 5,244,073 downwards.
GTCGTTCCGCGTCGCGCCTCTGCTGAGCCGCCGCCCCCTCGAGGCGCTAAGACTCCGCCGCCATGAAGATCCAGCCTCCGCGGCGCGTCCTCCCTGCGCTCGTCCTGCTGCTCGTGGGCTGCGCCTCCGAGCCGCGGACGGTCACCGTCGAGGTCGTGCCCGGGCACGAGGCGGCCGCGTTCCAGGAGGACCCGCCCGTCGCCCGGATCGAGGTCACCGCCACGGCCGTCGAGGGGGACGTCGCCGTGTCCGCCTCGGCGGCGCCGGGCGGGACGCTCGACTTCGGCGAGGTCCCGGCGGAGCGGGCCTACACGTTCGAGGTGCGCGGCGCGGACGCGAGCGGGGCGACCGTGGTGCGAGGGCGCTCCGCGTCGGGCATCTACCTCGCGGCGTTGACGGGCGACGCGCTGCCCCTGTTCGCCCAGCGGCTCGGGCGATGGGCGCGGCCCCCGGGTGAGCTCGCCGCGTCGCGCGCCGGGGCGCCCGGCGGGACGCTCGCGGAGCGGTACCTGTTCCTGACGGGCGGCGCCGCGGCCGGCGAGGTCGACCCGGCGCGGCTCGACGCGTACGACCTCGCGGCGTGGGGCGGGAGCGCGTCCGGCCGAGCGCTCCCGCGGGCGGCGCGATCGCTCGTCGTCCGGGGGAACGCGGTGCTCGTCCTCGACGACGAGGGCGCCACCTGGGCGGACGTGGCGAGCGGGCAGACCGCGGACGCGCCGCTGCCCGCCGGGCTCGGCTCGTTCGCGGAGGTGGCCGGCGGCCGGACGATCGAGGCGACCGACGGGCGCTCGTTCGTGGTCGGCGCGACGCGCCCGGGCGAGGCCCCGGGCGCGCCCGGCGAGCCCACGGACGCGGTGCTCGTCGTGGCCCCGGACCGGAGCTTCTCGGTGGCGAGGCTCCGCGATGCGCGGGCCGGCGCCGCGGCGGTGTGGGTCGACGGGCTCGGCCTCGTCGTCGCCGGCGGGAGCGCGACCGGCGCGGGCCTGGAGGTGCTCGGCGACGGCGCGACCGCGTTCCTGCCGCGGCCGTTCCCGCCGGACGCCTCCCAGGGAGCCGGGGCCGCGGTGATCGGGCCCGGGGAGATCGCGCTCGTCGGCGGGGCGCTGGACGGCGCGGCGGCGCCGACCCGGCGGCTCGCGCCGGGGTGCGCCGAGCAGCGCTGCGCCGCGGCCGAGATCGAGGGCGCCGCGCTGCCCGCGGCGATCGCGGGCGTCGCCGCGTTCGCGCTGCCCGGCGGACGCGTCCTCGCCGTGGGCTCCGAGGCCGGCGCGGATGGGCTGACGAGGAGCTTCCTGGTCGACGTCGCGGCGGCGCAGGTCGAGGAGCTGCCGCTGCGGGAGCCGCGGCGCGGCGCGACCGCCGTGCCCGCGCCGAACGGGACGCTCGCGCTGCTCGGCGGGGTCCACCCGGACGGGACGCCGGCGCTCACGATCGAGACGTTCTTCCCGGAGTGAGCGCCCACGCTCGCACGCAACCGCCGGCCCCCCGCCGTGCGGGTGCGGAGGGAGCGCGCGACGCCCTTGCCCAGGCATTCGTAAGTTCCATGTTGGTCATCGATGGCTCGTCCCCGCGGCACCAGCGATGAGGAGATCCTCGAGGAGGCCCGGGCCTGCTTCCTCGAGCACGGGGCCGGCGTGTCGACGACCGTGATCGCGGCGCGGCTCGGCGTCTCGCACGCGGTCCTGTTCCAGCGCTTCGGCACCAAGGAGCAGCTCATGCGCGCCGCGCTGCTGCCCCCGTCGGAGCCGCCCTTCCTGGCGCGGGTGCGCGCGGGTCCGGACGACCGCGGCGCGCGGGTCCAGCTCCTCGAGCTCGCGGAGGAGATCTCCGCGTATCTCGAGCGCATCGTGCCGCGCATCGCGGTGCTCCGCTCGGCCGGGATGCACCTCTGTGCCGCGGCCGAGCGGCGGGAGGACCTCCCGCCGGTGCGCGCGCGCCGCGAGATCGCGGCGTGGTTCGCGCGCGCCGTCGCGCGCGGCCTGCTGCGCCCGGTCGCCCCGGAGCACGCGGCCGATCTCTTCCTCGGCTCGCTGCAGTTCCGCCCGTTCCACCAGCACATCTCGGGCAACGGCTTCGGCCAGGCCGAGGGCCGCGCGTACCTCGAGTTCGTCGTCGACGTGCTCTGCCGGATGCTCGATCCCGCAGAGGACCCGCGGTGACGCGAGCGGCTACCCGCGGCGCGGGAGCCCCATCGCGCGCGCCACCGCGTCCCGGTATTGCATCCACGCCGCGTGCGCCTCGGCCACCGCCGACGCGACCGCGTCCGCCATCGGGCCCTCGTCGGGGACGTGCCCCAGCACCATCGCCCACGCGTCCCGCCGATGCCCGCCCTCCACGGCCCGGTGCGCCCGCGCCAGGCGCATCCGCTCGGGCGGACATCCGTAGTGCCGCACCATCGGGTGCGCCCGGAGCGCCTCCTCGATGGGCGACATCTCCCGCCGTCCCAGGAGCTCCGCGCGCTCGTGCACGCTGCCCTCCACGAAGATCGTCAGCACCGCGGCGCCGACCACCCACGGCGGCGCCGCGCTCGCGCGGTCGAGCAGCGCGCGGTACGCGTGGGCCTCGGGCTCGAGCGGGATCGCCTCGTCCTCGATGGCCGCGCGCGGGATGCCCAGGCCGTCGATCATCTCCAGGAAGAGCTCCGGATGCGAGACGCCCAGCGAGAGCGCTCCGGTCTGCTCCTCGTAAAGGTTCTCCGCGAGGGCGCGGCGCACCGCGGCCGGCGGTGACTGGCCGAGCACGCGCGCGAGCAGCACCGGGAAGTCGCGCACGTAGACCCGGTACTCGTGCCGGAAGTGGACGGCGAGCTGGTCGCGCGTGAGGCCAGGGCCCGTGAGGTGCTTCCAGGCCCAGTGGTCCTTGCGGTCCATGATCGCGAGCAGGCGCTCCTGAAGACGGCTCGTCATGCGGTGGCTCCTCGGCAGGTGGAGCCTTCGTTGTAGCGCGGCGCGACGCGGCGGGGGCGCGCGGAGCGCGCGCGTTCGCGCTTGACGCGATCTCGCGGGTCACGAGATCATGAGCGGATCTTTGTCTTGCGCTCTCGCAGCGCTTCACGCCCCCACCTCGCCGCGTGTCCAGCGCTCGTGCCCCTGGGTCCTCCTGACCACGACCTCGCGACCGGCGAGGCTCGGCGCGGCGCACCACGACGGCTGCCAAGGAGAATGTCCGGATGAGAAACACGGTGAAGGTCTTCAGGACCCTATGCGCAGGCGCCACGGCCACGCTCGTGACGAGCTGCGGGCTCGATCCCGGCGGCGCGCCCGCGGGCCGCGCGGACGGCACAGGGCGCGCCGCGCAGGCGCTCGCGACCGATGGACAGGTGTGCGTCACGGTCCAGCGCGGCGCCGGCGCGGCCGGCGCTGCCGACGCCGTGATCTGGGAGGACGCGCCGAGCTGGAACGACAGCGCGAGCCCGACCCTCAGCACCGGGACGAGCGAGGCCGGCGGGCTCCGACGGAGCTTGATCCGGTTCGATCTCCCCGACCTCCCCTCGGGCGCCTCGGTCGTGTCGGCGAGCCTGTCGCTCTCCCAGACGTACAAGACGGTCGACAGCACGGTCCGCGTCCACCGGGTCACGAGCGCGTGGGACGAGCCGACGGTGAGCTGGGCGAGCTTCGGCGACGCCTTCGACCCCGCGATCGCCGCCTCGTTCACCTCCGGCGGGGGCGCCGGCGTCCGCTCCGTGGACGTCACGCAGCTCGCGCGGGCGTGGGTGAGCGGCGAGGCCGCGAACCACGGCGTCCTCCTCGAGGAGGATCCGGTCCTGAGGACCGACTACCACAGCAGCGAGAACGCGCAGATCGAGCGCCAGCCGAAGCTCGCGCTCTGCTACGTCACCTGCGACGACGGGATCCAGAACGGCGACGAGGACGGCGTCGATTGCGGCGGCGCGTGCGCTCCCTGCGGCGGCCAGCCCCCGGAGTGCGTCCCCACGGCCAGCGTGTCGCAGGTCAGGCCGTTCACCCTGTTCGTGGCGTTCGATCGATCCACCTCGATGCGACAGGCGTCGTTCGGCGTGAACGTGAGCATGCACCGGTGGATCCCGGCGACCGGCGCGCTCAAGGACTTCTTCTCCGATCCCGAGTCGGCGGGGCTCGGCGTCGCGTTCAGGTTCTGGCCGCACGACAACCCGGGCTCCTGCATCAACAACGTCTGCCCGCCCCCCGGCGGCGGCGGCTGCGCGCTGCCGCTCGTCCCGTTCGACGGCACCACGGCCCGGAGGTTGACCGCGGCCCCCGCCCCGTTCGATCAGCAGGAGCTCGCGCTCGTCAGCGCGATCGACAGCTTCCCCATCCCCCTCGGCGACACCCCGATGTACCCCGCGCTCGACGGCGCCACGACCTGGGCGATCAACTACAAGAACGCCCATCCCGCCGAGGAGGTCGCGGTCGTCTTCATCACCGACGGCAACCCGTCGCACTGCAACACCAGCCCCGACGCCATCGCGGGCCTGGCGCAGAACGCGTTCCAGAGCCACGGCGTCCGCGTGCACGCGGTGGGCTTCGGCGACTCGAGCGCCGCGCTCATCGACGCCATCGCGGAGCGAGGCGGCGGACAGGCGCACAACCTCACCGCCGGCCCGACGCTGCGGGCGGGGCTCCGCGACGCGCTCACGTCGATCCGCGCCGAGGCGTCCCCCTGCGAGGTCCCGGTCCCTGCCGCCGGGGTCGAGGATCCCGCCCTGGTGTCCGTCGTCCACGAGAGCAGCGCGGGCGCCGCGACCACGCTCACGCACCGGTCCGGGCCCGGCGCCTGCGGCGGCGGCGGCTGGTACTTCACCGACGCGACGAGCACACGCGTGAAGCTCTGCCCCGAGACGTGCGCCGACGTCCGCGAGAGCGCGGGCGGGGAGGTCCGGGCGATCGCGACGTGCCCGGCGGACAGCCCGCGCCCGTGACCACGGCGTGGGCCCGGCCTCGCTCCCGCGGGGCCGCCCGCGCCGCGCCGCGCGCCCCGTAGATCGCGCGTAGATCCGCCGCGATCGCCTCGAGCCGCGCCCGCAGCGCCGCCGGCTCCACCACCTCGACCCCCCTGCCCAGCCCGACGATCTGCGAGGCCGCGATCGACTCCCGCTCGAAGTCGACCGTCACGGTCCTCGCGCCGCGCCGCCCCCGCCCGACCTGCCCCCACCGCGCGTGCTCGCCGCGGGGCCGGACGTTCTTCAACGCCTCTTCCCCCTCCTCGGTCACGCGCAACGTCACGACATAGCTCGCCCTGCGCTCCGCGAACCGCTGACACCACGCCTTCCAGAAGATCGGCAGATCGAACCCCTCCGGGCGCGCAAACCCCTCTTCCAGGAGCCGCGCCCCCGAGACGCGCGCGCCACGGAACACGGTCGGCCCCCGCTCCGCCCCGGCCACGAGGTACCAGCGGTCGGCCTTGATCACGAGCCCGTACGGCGCCACCACCCGCTCGCTCTCGGCCCCGTCGAAGTCCCGGTACGCGAGCCAGACCTTGCGATCCTGAAAGACGGCCTCCCGGAGGAGATCGAGGTGGGGCACCACCTCCCTCCCCTGGAACCACCCCGACGCGTCCACGTGGAGCCGCTGCCGCGCGTGCTCGGCCGCCGACCGCTGCACGCCCGGCAGCCCGGCGGCCAGCTTGATCAGGCCGCTCTGGAGCGCCGCCGACAGGCCGATGTCGGCGAGCGCGCCCGGCGCCGTCACCGCGGCGAGCGCCTGCACCTCGGCCTGGGTCAGCCCGGTCAGGTTCGTCTGCCAGCCTTCCATCAGCACGATCCCGCCGCCCGGGCCGCGGTGCGCGTAGACGGGCACGCCCGCGGCCGACAGCGCGTCGAGGTCCCGGTAGATCGTCCGCGCCGAGACCTGCAGGCGACCCGCGAGATCCTCGGCCGTGAGCTTCCGGTTCTTCGCCTGCTGGAGGAGCAACAGCAGGCTGAGCAGCCGATCCGCGCGCATGACCGTCCGTGGCCTCCTGCCAGGTGATGGCCTCGTTCCCCGGCGACCGAGCCTACGCGGAATTCATGACAGCGGGTGTCAGGAATGCTCCCGTAGCGTCCCCCCGAACCGACCGGAGGCCGACCGGGGCCGCGCGGCGCCGCGCCGATGCCAGCGCCCGCACGTGCCCCGCGGCGCTCCGGTCCCGAGGAGGAAATTCCGCATGAGATCCCTTGAAGGACAGATCGCCCTCGTCGCCGGCGCGACCCGCGGCGCGGGGCGCGCCATCGCGTGCTCGCTCGGCGAGCGCGGCGCGACGGTCTACTGCACCGGGCGGAGCGTCCGCGGCCGGCCCGCCACGGGAACGCGCCCCGAGACCATCGAGGAGACCGCGGAGATGGTCAGCGCGCGCGGAGGGCGCGGCGTCGCCGTGCAGGTCGACCACACCGTCGAGGCGCAGGTCGAGGCGCTCTGCGCGCAGATCAAGCGCGAGCGAGGCAAGCTCGACATCGTGGTCAACGACGTCTGGGGCGGCGACGAGCTCACCGACTTCGGCGCGCCGTTCTGGAGGCTCTCCATCCCGAACGGCCGGCTCCTGCTCGATCGCGCCGTCATGTCGCACATCATCACGAGCCGCCACGCGGTGCCGCTCCTGCTCGAGCGCGATCGCGGCCTCATCGTCGAGATCACCGACGGCGACCACTTCGGCTACCGCGGCAACCTCTTCTACGACCTGGCGAAGATGTCGGTCATCCGACTCGCCTTCGCCATGGCCCGCGAGCTGCGCCGGCACCCGAGCATCACGGCGCTCGCGGTGACGCCCGGCTTCCTGCGCTCCGAGGCCATGCTCGATCTCTTCGGCGTCACCGAGGAGAACTGGCGCGACGCGGCCGCGAAGGAGCCGCACTTCATCGCCTCGGAGACCCCCTATTACGTGGGCCGCGCCGTCGCGGCGCTCGCCGCGGATCCGAACGTCGCGGCGAAGGCCGGCCGCGTCTTCAGCTCGTGGGACCTCGCCCGGGAGTACGGCTTCACCGACGTCGACGGCCAGCAGCCCCACTGGGGGGACTACTTCGAGGGGGCGCTCGGCCCGTACAACCGGGCCGACGAGCGGGCCTATGCGTCGTGGCTCAACGGGCCGATCGACATCGCGGAGCCCGACTGGCCCAAGGAGTGACCGGCGCCCGCGTCCTCCGCGCGCCCGCGCCGGCGGACGCCACGCCAGGCATCGGAGGACACCTGCCGAGGTATCCGACGACACCTGCCGAGGTATCCGACGACACCTGCCGAGGTATCCGACGACACCTGCCGAGGTATCCGACGACACCTGCCGAGGTATCCGACGACACCTGCCGAGGTATCCGACGATACCTGCCGAGGTATCCGACGATACCTGCCGAGGTATCGGACGACACCGGCCGAGGTATCCGCAGACACCTGCCGAGGCAGCCGCGGACACCGGCCGGGGAATGGGGTACTTGCCCCACCCTGCGGGGACACCGGAACCGCCAAGGCGCCATAAGACGCCAAGATCTTTGTGTTTTTCTTGGCGTCCTCGGCGTCTTGGCGGTTCAAAAGACCCCACCTTCAGCCAAGATCCCCCCCGACCCCCGAGGGGCTCGGGGAGCCACGGCCGCCACCGCCTGCGTCAGTGCGCGTAGGGCTCGCCGCGCAGCACGGTCATCGCGCGGTAGAGCTGCTCGACCAGCACGAGCCGCGCGAGGCGGTGGGGGAACGTGAGCGGCGACAGGCTCCACCGGTCGTCGGCCGCGGCGGACACGTCGGGCGGCAGCCCGTCCGCCCCGCCGATCAGGAACGCGACCACCCCCTTGCCGCGCGAGCCCCACCGCTCCACGCCGGCCGCGAACGCCTCGCTGCCGAGCGCCTTGCCGTTCACCTCCATCGCGATGACGCTCGCCCCCGCCGACGCGCGCGCGAGCAGCGGCCCGACCTTCGCCGGCGGGCCGTCCGGGATCTCGATCTCGTCGCACGCCACGTAGCGGCGGACGCGACCCAGGTACTCGTCGATCGCCGCGCGGAGCGGCCTGTCCTTCACGCGACCGACGGCCGCGACGACGAGGCGCATCGCGCGCTCAGCCCGGATCGAACCGCGGCGCGGGCTGCGCTCCGGGCGGCGGGGCCTCCTCCGGGACCGGGACGCGGCCCGCGTCGATCCAGAGCCCCTCGATGTCGTACAGGCGGCGCGTCTCCTCCTGGAAGACGTGCACCACGACGTCGCCGAAGTCGATCAGCACCCACGTCGCCGCGGCGAGGCCCTCCATCGACAGCGGCGCCATCTTCAGCTTGCGCGTCGACTCCTCCAGGCCCGTCGCGATCGCGTGGACGTGCCGATCGGAGCGGCCCGTCATGATCACCAGGTAGTCCGCGTAGTCGACGCGCCCCACCACCTCCAGGATCTCGACGCCGATCGCCTTCTTGTCGAGCCCGGCCGCCGCCAGCGTCAGCGCGAGCTCGCGCGCCGGGGCCGACGGCTGCGGGGCCGGCGGCGGCGCGCTGCGGCGCGCGCTGGCCCGCTTCGGCCCGGCGAGCGGCGACTTGCGCGCGGAGGGCCGCCCCGCGAGCGGCAGGAGCGCCTTCGCCCCGCCCTCCGCGCCGCCCCGCGCCGGCCGCGGCGCCGCGCCCTCGTCCCGCGCCGGCCGCCGCGCCCGCGCCGCCGGCCGGTCCGCCGGGATCGGCCGCTCCGATCGCTCCGCCTCGTCGCCCGCGCCCTGCGCGCGGCGCGCGCGCCCGGCCTTCGCCCCGGCCTCGCCCACGCCGGCGTGGGACGCGCGGATCCGCGGCGACGCCGGCCGCTTCGCCTTGGTCGCGGACGACGCCCGCCCGGCCGCGCCCGCCTTGGCCGTGCTCGCCTTCTTCCTCGTCGGCAGGCGCGGCTCCGCGCCCTCGTCCACCTTCGACCCCGACCTCACCCGCGGCTTGGTGCTCCCTGCGCCTGCGTCCTTCTTCGTCGCCAACGTCGTCTCGCTTTCTTCTGCCCGGCTCCCGGGCCCCTCGGTTGCCCGCGTCAGCGGGTCTGGCCCTCGCCGTACGCGATCCACTTGAGCGCGGTCAGGCTCGCGAGCCCCATGGGGCCGTAGGCATGGAGCTTCGTCGTGGAGATGCCGATCTCCGCCCCGAGGCCGAGCTCGCCGCCGTCGTTGAACCGCGACGACGCGTTCACGAGCACGCAGCTCGCGTCGACCTCGCGCAGGAAGCGCTGCGCGTGATCGTAGCGGGGCGTGCAGATGACCTCGGTGTGCGTCGACCCGTAGCGGGCGATGTGCTCGAGCGCCTCGTCGAGCGAGCGCACCACGCGCACCGCGAGGATGGGCGCGAGGAACTCGCGCCCGTAGTCGTCCTCCGACGCCCGGCGCGCCGACGGGACGAGCGCGCAGGTGGCCTCGTCGCCGCGCAGCTCGAGCCCGCGGTCCGCGAGGGCGGCGACGCGCGCGAGCAGCGGCTCGGCGACGCTCTCGTGCACGAGCAGGCACTCGAGCGCGTTGCAGACGCCGGGCCGCTGCAGCTTGCCGTTCTCGACGAGGCGGAGCGCCATGTCGAGGTCGCACCCGGCGTCCGCGTAGAGGTGGTTCACGCCCTTGTAGTGCTGGATCACGGGGACGCGCGCGTTCTCGGCCACGAACCGGATGAGCCCCTCGCCCCCGCGCGGGATGGCGAGATCGATGAGGCCCGTCATGCCGAGCAGCAGGCGCGTCGCCTCCCGGTCGAGCGAGGGGACGATCTGCACCGCCTCGGCCGGCAGCCCGGCCGAGCGCACGGCGTCGGCGAGCAGCGCGCCGAGCGCCGCGTTCGAGCGCGCCGCCTCCTTGCCACCGCGGAGGATCGCCGCGTTGCCGCTCTTCAGGCAGAGCGCCGCGGCGTCGACGGTCACGTTCGGGCGCGACTCGTAGATCATGGCGATCACGCCGAGCGGGACGCGCACCTGCCCGACGAGGAGCCCGTTCGGCCGCCGCTCCATCCCGATCACCTCCCCGACCGGGTCGCCCGCGGCGGCGACCTCGAGCACCGCGTCGGCGATGGCCGCGAGCCGCGCCTCGTCGAGCACGAGCCGGTCGACGAGCGCCTCGGACACGCCCGCCGCGCGCGCCGCGGCCACGTCCTCGGCGTTCGCGGCCAGCACCGCGGAGCGCTTGCCCTCGCCGGCCTCGGCGCGCAGCCGCTCGGCGATGGCGCGCAGCGCGCGGTCCTTCCGGGCCCGGTCCAGGGGAGCGAGCGTCCGGGCAGCCGCCCGGGCGCGCTGGCAGAGGGCGCGCAGCGCGCCCTCGAGATCGGGATTGCTCTGTTCCACAGCGGGAACCTAGCTCGCCTCCCTGCGCGGGCCAACCGTTCTCCTCCATGTCCGTGCTAGCGTACCGGCCGTGTCCGGGGATCTCCGAAGCTCGAATCCGCCGTCCTGCGCACCCCGCCCGTGCCCGCCCTGCCGCATGACGCGCGCGGCGCGGCCGCGCCGCGCGCCGGCGCTCCTCGCCGGGGCGCTCCTCGCGGCGCTCGCGCCCGCGGCGTGCGGCGGCGGGGATGTGGCCGAGGACGCGCCCGCGCCGCCGAGCACGGGCATCCCCGTCGCACCGCCGAACGCCCGCGGGGCGCCGCTCGATCTCGCGCCGCCGGCCGCCTCCGCCCCCGCCCCCCTTCCCCAGCCGTTCCGGCATGCGCCCTATCCTCCTGTCGCTCCCGAGATGTCGGAGGATCCAGCCCCTGCCGAGGGCGCCGCGGGCGAGGGCGCCCCGGAGAGCGGAGTCCAGCTATGACAACGGCTCGCCGCACCTCGCCGATCGCCGCGGTGGTCGCGATCGCCGCCGCGCTCCTCGCCGCGGCGTGCTCCTCCACGCCGCCGAAGCCGCTCCCGCCCGGTCCACCGCCCGAGTACGAGCCCCCGCGCGCGTTCGACGGCGGCGCCGGCGCGCCGGCGCAGGACGCGCCGGCGGGAGCGCACGACGCGCCGGCTGCCCCGCCGCCGGCGCCCGCGGCCCCACTGCCGCCGGCCTCCTCCTCGAGCCCGCCGCCGACCCCACCGCCGCCGGCCTCCTCGACCCCGCCCTGAGGCGCGGCGAGCGAGCATGCGGCGAGCGGCGCGCGCGGGGCCGCCCGGCTCTGGCGGATCCGCCCGCGCCATGCTAGCGGCAGCCATGCTCTCACCCCGGCGGGACTTCGTCGTCATCCTCGATTTCGGCTCACAGTACACCCAGCTCATCGCCCGGCGCGTGCGCGAGTCCGGCGTCTACTGCGAGATCCACCGCTTCGACATCCCCATCGCCGAGCTCCGCCGGCTCGCCCCGCGGGCGCTCATCCTCTCCGGCGGCCCCGCCAGCGTGTACGGCGACGGCGCGCCCCACTGCTCCCCGGAGGTGCTGCAGCTCGGCGTGCCGACGCTGGGCATCTGCTACGGGCTCCAGCTCATGGCCTTCCACCTCGGCGGCAAGGTCGAGCGCGCGCGCACGGGCGGCGAGTACGGCCCGGCCACGGTGCGGATCGAGCGCCCTTCGGGGATCTTCTCCCGCTTCGCCGAGGGCGACACGATCGACGTGTGGATGAGCCACGGCGACCGCCTCGCGGCGCTGCCCGAGGGGTTCGTGGCGCTCGGCACCACGGCCGGCAGCCCGCTCTGCGCCGTCGCCCGCGATCGCGACGAGCTCTACGGCCTCCAGTTCCACCCCGAGGTCGTGCACACCCCGCGGGGCAAGGAGATCCTCCAGGCCTTCCTCTTCGACGTCGCCGGCCTCTCCCCGACCTGGACGCCCGCGTCGTTCGTCGAGGAGGCGATCGCCGCGGTCCGCGAGAAGGCCGGCCCGAGCGACCGCGTCATCCTCGGCCTCTCGGGCGGGGTCGACTCGTCGGTCGCCGCCGTCCTCTGCCAGCGCGCCCTCGGCGATCGGCTCACCTGCATCTTCGTCGACAACGGCCTCCTGCGCGAGGGCGAGGCCGAGGCCGTCGAGCGGACGTTCCGCGACCACTTCCACATGAACCTCGACGCCGTCGACGCGTCGTCGCGGTTCCTCGAGGGGCTGCGCGGCGTCGTCGATCCCGAGCAGAAGCGCAAGACGATCGGCCGCATCTTCATCGAGGTGTTCGAGGAGGAGGCGAAGCGGGTCCAGGGCGCGAAGTGGCTCGTCCAGGGCACGCTCTACCCCGACGTCATCGAGAGCGTCTCGTTCAAGGGGCCGAGCGCGGTCATCAAGAGCCACCACAACGTCGGCGGCCTCCCCGAGCGGATGAACCTCGGCCTCATCGAGCCGCTCCGGGAGCTCTTCAAGGACGAGGTGCGGGCCGCCGGCGAGGCGCTCGGCATGCCGCGGGAGATCCTCTACCGCCAGCCGTTCCCGGGCCCCGGGCTCGCGGTGCGGTGCCTCGGCGAGGTGACGCCGGAGAAGCTCCGCGTGCTCAGGGCGGCCGATGCCATCTTCGACCACGAGATCCGCGCCGCCGGGCTCTACGAGTCGCTCTGGCAGAGCTTCTGCGTGCTCCTCCCGGTCCGCTCCGTGGGCGTGATGGGCGACGAGCGCACGTACGACGAGGCGATCGCGCTGCGCGCGGTGCACTCGACCGACGGCATGACCGCCGACTGGGCGCGCCTGCCCTACGACCTCATCGCCCGGGTGAGCTCGCGGATCATCAACGAGGTGCGCGGCGTGAACCGGGTGGTGCTCGACGTCTCCTCGAAGCCGCCCTCGACCATCGAGTGGGAGTGATGGGCGCGCGCTGGACGCGGGCCGGGGCGGCGCTCGTGATGCTCGGGCTCGCCGCGTGCGTCGCGCGGACGCCGGCCACGGTCTCGCTGCGGATGAAGGGGAACGTGCCCGACGCGTCGGTCACGATCGACGACCAGTACATCGGCGCGCTCGCCTTCGTCGCCGCCCGCGGGGTCGCGCTGCCGCCCGGCGAGCACCGCATCACCGTGGAGAAGGCGGGCTACTTCCCCTGGGACCGCCTCGTCGACGCGAAGAGCGGCGACCCGCCGATCCACCTGCAGGTGCAGCTGACGCCCGTGCCGGATTGACGCGCGGCCGGCCGCCGCGCCGGCACGGGCCGCCGCCGCGTCACCGCCGCGCGAGCGCAGAAAGCGAAATCATCCTCCGGCGCTCTCCGTAACTCCATGGCGATGGATGCGTGCAGCACGCGTCCACCCCAACCCCAACCTCGCGCGACCTCGCGCGACCTTGCGGCGGAGCGGAACATGCCGGATCGGAGCAGGCCGAGGGCGCTGCCCTGCGCGTCGTCCACGAAGCGAGCACCGCGGCGCGCGCCACGGCGCGCCACCCTCGACATCTGCGGCCCCGAGAGTCGACGCCCGGGAGGCCGCCTGTTTCACGCGCTGTGCGATCTCGCCGATCGCTTCCTGCAGCGCCGGGGAGATCCGTGGGCATCCCAGCTCGGCACCGTGCTGTTCTACGTCGCGTTCCACAGCGCGCGCGCGGCCGAGGACGACGACTTCCGCCTCTTGCTCCGGGCCTCGCTCGACATGCTCGTCGAGCTGGAGCCGGTCGAGCGCTGGCTCCCGCCGCCTCCTGCGATCGATCCGCCCGCGGGCCAGCCCGCGCCGGTCCCTTACCCGACCTACGCCGGCGCGCGCCCGCCGGCGTCGCGAGGCGCTCGATGATCGCGCCGCCCGCGCCGCCCTCTCCGCCGGCGCCCCCGTCGTTCGAGACGGTCTACGCCGTGGGCCTGCCGTTCCTTCATCACGCGCTCCGCTGGCTCGGCGTGGCGGAGAGCGACCTGGACGACATGCTCCAGGAGGTCTTCCTCGCCGCGTACCAGCGCCTCGGGAGCTACGAGCCGTGGCGCTATCACGCGCCCCCCGCGGGCGAGCGCCCCGCGGCCGGAGCGCCGCCCCTGCGCATCACGCCCGCGGCGGCGCTGCAGCGCTGGCTCTTCGGCATCGCGTGGCGAAAGATGAGCCACTACCACGCGCGCGCCTACCGCCGCCGCGAGATCCCTTCGGGCGCCGGCGCGTCCTGGCGCTTCGAGGGGCGCGATCCGGCGCCGACGCCGGAGCAGTCGCTCGCGGGCGCCGATCGCGCCGAGATCGTGACCGCGCTGCTCCTGAAGGTCGCGCCCGAGCGTCGCATGGTCCTCGTGATGTACGATCTCCTCGGCGTCCCGGTGGCCGACATCGCCCGCGAGCTCCGGCTCAAGGAGAACACCGTCCGCTCCCGCCTGCGGCTCGCCCGCGAGGACTTCCGCGCCGCGGTCGCGCGCCAGCCCGCCGAGCGGCGCAGCGCGCTCCGGGCCCTCTCCGCGTCGGAGCGCCCCCTGCACGCCGCCGCTGCGTCCCTGCTCCGCGCCGCCCGGGAGCCCCCGCCCCTTCCGGCGCCCATCACGCGCGCGCTGTGGCTCCGGCTCCAGCAGCGGATCCGCGAGCCCGCCCGTGCGCCCGTGCGCCCGTGCGCCCGTGCGAGATGCGAGATCGAAAGCGAAGCGAGCGGCCACCCTGTCCCCTTGACGCACCCGCACGTTTGTGTAGTCTCCCCGCCCCTCCCAGAGAAAGTCCTACGAACATGGCCAATACTCCGAAGTGGAATGTCCGTCTCCGTCACGAATGGCTCGCAACCCCGCTCAAGAAGAAGCGCCTGAAGCGCTGCCAGAAGGCACGGATCGGTCTGCTCGACGCGGAGCAGCGCAAGGCCGCCAAGCAGAAGCCCGTCCAGGCCGAGCAGCCCGCGAGCTGACCTCAGCACCGCCGCGCGGCGACGGCCCACCCCGCCGCGCACCTGCCTCACCATCGCGCTCCAATCAGCCCAAGGTCGGCGTCCTCGCTCGGCGCGATCCGTGATAGCTTCGGCTTCGCGGTATCCGCCTGAGCGTCGGCGATGAATCGTCGGTCCTCGCTTCCGCGATGGCCGACAGGATCCATGGGAGCGAGGCCCTGAGCGTGTCGGATTCGAGCTTTTCGCCCGGTCGCTCGGGCAGCCCTGCCGTCCCTTCGGCCCCGGAGGAGGGCGAGGGGCCGACCCGCGTCATGAGCGACACGGAGCGGCAGGCCGCGCTCGCCGCCGTTCGCGCAGCGCAGGCCCAGGCGGCCGCCGCGGCCGCGGCCGCGGCCGCGGATACGGTTCGCCCGCCGCCTCCCCCCGCCGGGAGCGAGGCGGCGGCGCAGCTGGCCGCCGAGACGGTCCGGCCTCCCCCCCCGCCCCCTGCGTTCGCGGCGGAGATGCCCCACGCCACCTCCGAGGCGGTCCAGGCGCCCGCCCCCGTCGCGAGCGCTCCGGCCGAGGCGGATCCGCTCCTCGGCACGACGGTGGCGGGCGCGTACCTCATCGCCCGGCTCCTCGGAGAGGGCGGCATGGGCCGCGTCTACGAGGCGCATCACACGCGCATCCCGGGCAAGCGGTTCGCCCTGAAGACGCTCCACCCCGAGCTCGCCCAGAGCCCCACCGTCCTCGCGCGCTTTCAGCGCGAGGCCGAGGCCGCGGCGTCGATCCGGAGCCCGCACGTCGTCGAGATCTTCGACGTGAACCGGATGAGCGATGGCCGGCCGTGCATCGTCGCCGAGCACCTGGAGGGCAAGGGGCTCGGCGAGGTCCTCGCGACCCCGGGGGCGCGCCTGCCCGTCGGCGCGGCCGTGCGCATCGTGCGCCAGGTCTGCGACGGCATCGCGGCCGCGCACGCCATGGGGGTCGTGCACCGGGACATCAAGCCGGAGAACATCTTCCTCACCGGCGATCCCGCGAGCCCGACGGTGAAGGTCCTCGACTTCGGCATCTCGAAGACCGCCGAGTCCTCTTCGCTGACGCAGACCGGCATGGTGCTCGGAACGCCCGCGTACATGGCCCCGGAGCAGGCGAAGGGGGAGCAGACCGATCTCCGGACCGACATCTACGCGGTCGGCGCCGTCCTCTACCACGCCGTGACCGGGCACCGTCCGTTCGAGCGCGACGACCCCACGGCCATGCTCCTCGCGGTCATGACGGAGGAGCCGCGGGCCCCACGGTCCCTGAACGCGGAGATCCCGCCGGGGCTGGAGCTCGTCATCCAGCGCGCCATGGCGAAGGAGCGAGAGCACCGCCACGCGTCGATGGGCGACCTCGCCCGCGACCTCGCGCCTTACGAGGAAGCGGCCGCGCCCGCCTCGGCGCGCGCGTCGATCGCGCGCCCGTCCCTCGTGCTCGGCAGCTCCTCCGCGCTCTCGCAGGTCCTCGGGCTGCCCGCGTCGGCGGCGTCCGAGGCGTACCTGACACGGCAGCTGGTGTTCCTCTCGGCGAGCCTTGGCCTGGCATGGCTCGGCGCGGGCCTCGTCAGCAGCCTCTCCGGGCTCGTGCGCGCGCTGGGGAGCGACGGCGCCGCGCTGTCGGGCGAGCGCGCCGCGCTGCTCACGTTCGGGGTCTTCGTCGTCCTCCTCTGTCCCGCGCTGCTCGGGGGCCTCTACGTCTACCGCCACGCCTGGCGGGACGACGCCAGGCTGAGCGCGCTCGCGCCGAGGATCTCGACGCCCATCGCGCTCGGGCTCCTGGCCTACGGCGTCGCGTCGCTGCTCGTGCGGCTCCTCGAGGCCGTGCTGCTGCAGCACGCCATCGGCATCGCCTGGCCGGTCTGGGATGCGCTGCTGTTCGTCATCAGCGTGGGCGCCGCGCTCGCGGCCGCCGTGTACCAGTGGCGAGAGCAGCGGTGAGGATCCGAGGCCCGGCCCGCGCGACGCCTGTCATGGGCCGCGGCCCGGCCTTGTGTTAGGAGCGGACCATGCCAGCGCAGGCGTCTGGGCCGGGCCCCGGCCGGGGCAGCACCCCCGACAGATCAGGCTCTCTCTCCGGGACCGGCAACGCGATCGCGGTGGACGGCAACGCCTCGGCGCCTCGGGGGTCCGCCCTGGCCGGGGCGCCGTCCGCGGCGCGATGGCTGATCGCCGGCGCGGCCGCCGTCGTGGCGATCGTGCTCGGCGCCGCCCTGCTGCGCGACGACGCGTCGCTGGCCACGCTCGAGGCCGCGGCGAGGGCCGAGCGCGCGGCGACCGCGGGCTCCGGGCCCCGGCGCCCGGTCGCGCCACCCCCGCGCGACGCGGCCCCCGCGGACGAGCTCGCGGCGGCGACCGCCGGCGGCGTGCTCGCTCTGGAGGCGCTCGGCGCGCGGTACCCCAAGGATCCGTCGATCTTCCGGGTCCTCATGCTGCGCCACGCGCTCCCGCCGCCGTACCACGCCGCCGCGCTCGCCGCGGCCAAGCGGCTCCTGGAGCTCGATCCCGGGGCGGCGGCCGACGGCGACGTGCAGCACGTCGTCCTGAGCGCGGCCGCCGGGCCGCCCGAGGCGGCCGCGGCCGCGCTCGATCTCATGGCGAGCGGCATGGGGAGCCACGGGCCGGACCTCCTTTACGACCTCGCGACGGGCAGCTCCGCGGTGAAGACGGGCAACCCCGCGATGAAGGAGCGCGCCGCGAAGCGCCTCGGCGAGGCCGCGGTCCTGGAGCGGGCGACGCCTGCGCTGCGCATCGCGCAGGAGCTCCGGCTCGCGCGCTCGTGCAAGGCGCGGCAGCCCCTGCTGGAGCGCGCGGCGGCGGACGGCGACCGGCGCGCGCTCGACGTCCTTTCGTCGCTTGTTTCCAGCAAAAGCAAGGGATGCGGCTTTCTGGGGCTGAGCCGCTGCGCCGCGCCGTGCGCGTCGATCGCGAAGGAGATCAAGGCGGCGATGAGCGCCATCGAGGCGCGCACCGGGCCGTCGCCCGGGGCGGCCGAGGCGCCCGCGAGCCGCTGAGGAGCGGCCCGCGAGGCGCTCGTTGACCGATGGTTGCGCGGGTGGGAGCCTTGCCATATCAGGTCTCGACTCATGTACGTTCCTGCTCAATCCTGGTCGCCCGATTCATGGCGCGAACGTCCCAACGCGGCGCCCGTCCCGTACGATGACACCGAGGCCGTGGAGGCCGTCGTCGAGAAGCTCAGGGCGCTGCCGCCGCTCGTGACCTCGTGGGAGGTCGAGCGGCTCAAAGGCCATCTGGCCCAGGCGCAGCTCGGCCGCCGGTTCGTGCTGCAGGGGGGCGATTGCGCGGAGACGCTCGACGACTGCCGGCCGAACATCGTCACGAACAAGCTGAAGATCCTCCTGCAGATGTCGCTCGTGCTGGTGCACGGCGCCCGCCGGCCGGTGGTCCGCCTCGGGCGCTTCGCCGGCCAGTACGCGAAGCCGCGGTCGAGCCCGGTCGAGACGCGCGACGGCGTGAGCTTGCCGAGCTATTTCGGGGATCTCATCAACCGCGCGCCGTTCGATGCCGGGTTACGCCGTCCGGATCCGAGCCTGATGATCGCGGGATATCAGCATGCGGCGCTGACGCTGAATTTCATCCGTTCCCTGTCGGAGGGCGGCTTCGCGGATCTGCATCACCCGGAATACTGGGATCTGAGCTTCCTGGAGCGCGCGGATCTGCCCGGCGAGCTGCGCGAGCGGTATCAGCGGATGACCGAGCAGGTCGGGGAGGCCCTTCGGTTCATGGAGGCGCTCGCCGAGGTGCCTGTCGGGGAGCTGTCGAGGGTCGAGTTCTTCACGAGCCACGAGGGGCTCAACCTGCACTACGAGTCCGCGCAGACGCGGAAGGTCGCGCGCCGGCCGGGCTACTACGACCTGACGACCCACCTGCCCTGGATCGGCGAGCGCACCCGGCAGCCGGACGGCGCGCACGTCGAGTTCTTCAGCGGGATCGAGAACCCCGTCGGCATCAAGCTCGGCCCGAAGACGGTCCCCGACGAGGCGCTGCGCCTGCTCGATCGGCTGAACCCGACGGACGAGCCGGGCAAGATCGTGCTCATCGTGCGCATGGGCGCGGGCCGCGTCCGTGAGGGGCTCCCCCCGCTCATCAAGGCGGTGCAGGCGGCGGGGCGCAAGGTGCTCTGGATGTCCGACCCGATGCACGGCAACACGCAGACGACGGCCAGCGGCATCAAGACACGGAATTTCGAGGATATCCTCACCGAGATCGAGGCCAGCTTCGAGGTGCACGAGTCGCTCGGCTCTCACCTCGGCGGGGTCCACTTCGAGCTCACGGGCGACGACGTCACCGAGTGCATCGGGGCGGGGCTCACGGAGTCCGATCTCGACCGGCGCTACGCGAGCCTGTGCGACCCGAGGCTCAACTACCGCCAGTCGCTGGAGATGGCGTTCCGGATAGCGCATCGCATGACGGAGTCGTCGCGGCGCGCGAGGGGCTGATGGCCATCGCGTGAGGGGGGCCGCGGAGCCCTGGGGGGGCGTGCGCTCAGCGCCGGGTATTTCGTCGGCGTCTTGAGTCTTCGGTTTCCCCCTCCGTTCGACCCCAATGCAGGAGCGATCCCCCCTGGCGTTCCGTCGAGGCTTCCCCAAAGGATCCTGCGGGGGTGGTACGCCATGCAGAACATCACGACACAACAAGGTGAGATCCGGCGAGAAGACGAACAGGCCACGACGGATGTCACGCTCGAGCAGCAGCAGCAGCAGCGCGCCGCCAGCAGCCGCACGCTGCTCGAGTCTTTCCTGCCGGATGCCGACATCGTCATCAACGACGAGATGGTGGTGATGGCGACACCGGAGGTGACCTACTCCGCCCTGAAGAGCGTGGATTTCACCCAGAGCCGCTCTCTCCTGCTGCGCGCGGTCCTCGCGCTCCGCGTGGCCGAGGCGCGGCGCGCCCGGCGAAAGCTCGGATTCGCGCCGCTGCCCGCGCGTGCGCGCGTGTCGCTCGAGAACGTCGAGGACTACGGTCATATCCGGCTGGCCGAGAAGGAAGGGGTCGAGATCGCGATCGGGGAGATCATGCGTCCGATGAGCGCAGAGAGCCTGTTCGAAGGGCGGACAGCCGCCGAGTTCAAGGCGTTCGATTGCCCCGGGTACATCAAGGCGGTGGGAGGCTTCGTCGTGATGCCCTACGGCGAGAAGCGGACGCTGCTCGTGTACGAGGCGCGGATCCGGGCGACGGACACACCGACGCGGCGACAGCTGGTCCTCTGGAACACCCTGACAATGCCGTTGGTCGCGCTCCTCACGACCCAGAAGCTCGCCCACGTGAAGCGGGCCGCGGAGCGCCAGTGCGCCGCGCCGGGGTACCGCCAGGCAATCAGCGCCCACAGCGCCCAAGCCGTGTAGCGCCCGGCCGGAGGCGGGCCTCCACCCGGGGCAGGCGCCACGGTCGAAGCGCCGTCCCCGAGGAGTCGCCTCCAGAGCGTGCGCGCGCGGCCCGACGGCAGAGGGGCGGGCCGCGCGCGCCGGACCGTGGTGAGCCCTCGCCGCGCGCGCCAGGTGCCGGGCGTCCTCCGCCCGCCTTGCGCGGCCGCCCTCGCTCGTGCACCCTTCGCTGCGAAGGAGGCCCGCCATGCACCCGATTGCATCGACGAGCCTCGGTCCGGCGCGCCGCTGAGCGCGCCGGCGAGGCTCAACCCCCGAGAGCACCTCGCGTGTCGCTGAAACCGCGCGACCGGCGTGCAGGCGCCGCCGCGCCCTCGGGAGCATGGCATGGGCAAAGATCGTTCGCGGAGCCGCGCCGGCGCGCGCTCCGGCGTGGATGCAGATTCGTTGTTCGGTGGGACGGCCGCGCGCAAGGCGCAGCGCAAGGAGCGACAGCTCTGCCGTCAGGTGCAGGAGGCGGTGAGCGACGCGCTCGCCGCGCTCCGCGATGATGTCCTGCAGGACGTCTGGGTGATGGATGTGGAGCCGGCGCCCGACGCGAGCCGGCTCGCGGTGATCGTGCGGGGCGGCCCCTCATCGCCGCCGGACGAGGTGGCGGCGCGGCTGGAAAGGGTCGCAGGCTACGTGCGCTCGGAGGTGGCGGCGGCGATCACGCGCAAGCGCACGCCGACGCTCACCTTCCAGGTCCTGCCGCCGGAGGTGGCGCGGTGAGCGCGCGGGTGGCGCGGTGAGCGCGCGCATCGCCACGTGGCTCCCGGACGGCGCGAGCGCCGAGCTCAGCGCCTCGCTCGCGCGGCTCGCGCGCACCGAGGACGTCGCGCACGTCGCGGTCATGCCCGACGCGCACGTGGCCGACGACGTGTGCGTGGGCACGGTCACGGCCACCACCCGCCGCCTCCTGCCGGCGGCGGTCGGCGGCGACATCGGCTGCGGCATGGTCGCGCTGCGGCTCCGCGCAGGCGCCGATCTGCTCGCGGATCGCGATCGCGCGGCGCGGCTCCTCTCGGGGCTGTACCGCCGCGTCCCCCACCTCGTGCACCCGGCGGAGGGAGCCCCGTCGCTGCCCGAGGACCTCCTCGCGCCGCGGCTCGGCGCTCCCTCGCTCGAGGCGATGAAGCGCCGCGAGGGCCGGACGCAGCTCGGCACCCTCGGCCGGGGGAACCACTTCCTGGAGATCCAGCGCGACGAGGAGGGCGCGCTGTGGCTGCTCCTCCACAGCGGGTCGCGCGCCATGGGGCCGGCGATCCGGCGACACCACGAGGCGCTGGCCGCGCGCGACCCCTCCGGCGTCCGCTTCCTCGACGCCGACAGCGAGGCCGGGCGCGCGTACCTCGATGACGTCGCCTGGGCCGCCAGGTACGCGCGGGCGAGCCGCGCGCGCATGGTGGCCGAGGCCGCGGCGCTCTTCGCGGAGCTGTTCGGCGTCGACGTCGACGCGCCGTCGCGCATCGAGGTCGACCACAACCACGTCCGGCGCGAGGAGCACGGCGGACGCGCGCTCTGGGTGCACCGCAAGGGCGCGATGGGCCTGCGCGCGGGAGACCTGGGCGTCGTGCCCGGATCGATGGGGAGCCCGAGCTTCCACGTGGAGGGACGAGGTCACCCCGAGGCGCTGGGCTCGTCGGCGCACGGCGCCGGGCGCGCCCTGCCGCGAGGCGAGGCGCGCCGCCGCATCGGCGCGCGGCAGCTCCTGCGCGAGGCTGGGGGCGTGTGGTTCGACCATCGCATCGCGGACCGGCTGCGCGACGAGGCGCCGTCGGCCTACAAGGACGTCGGCGCGGTGATGCGGGCGCAGCGCGAGCTCGTGCGCGTCGTCCGCCGGCTCTCTCCGGTGCTCGTCTACAAGGCCGCCTGACGGCGCCCCGCGCCGCACCGGCGCGCGGCCTGCGCGGCGGCGGGCCGACGTCACGGGCGATCGAGGGTGACGACGGGCGACGTCCACGTCTCCCAGTGCGCAGGGTTGTCCGGGTCGCCGAGCGCCCTGAGCACGCGGAGCTCGATCCGGTACGCGCCGTCGGGGACGAGCGTGGGCGCCCCGTCTCGGATCGTCCTGCCCTTCCACCCGTACCGCGCGGCCGCGGTCACCGACGCGCTCTGACCGACGCGGGACAGCGTCAGCGCGCGCCCCCAGGGCCTCGCCGTGGCGGCCTCGACGACATCGAGGATCAGGCGCTCCGCGCCGTGGTCGAGGTGGACCATCACGTACGGCAGGTCGCCCGACTCGAGCGTGTAGGTCGCGCCGCCCGGCTGGCGGACCATGCGCGTGCCGCTCAGCTTGCCGAGCCACGGCGCCCCTGGCCCCGACGGCGCGAGGACCGGCACGCTCTGGTAGTCGCCCTTGAAGCCCGCGTAGGGCACCCGCAGCACGCCGTCCGCCGCGCTGCCCCGCGGGGTGAACACCAGATAACCGCCGAACAGGCCGCCGTCCGCGAGCGCGTCGCTGGCCCGCACGGTCACGGAGACGGTCGCGCTCCCGCGGGCGGGCACGGTGACACTCGGGGCGCTGAGCTCGACCTGCGCGGCGCCGGTCGCCGCGCTCTGCGGCGCCCAGTGATCGCCCGTCGCGCACGCGGCGGGCGCGTGCGACAGGTCGTACGTGACGTCGCTCCCGCTCGCGTTCTCGAGCGTCAGCGTGCGCGCGACGGGGCCGGCCTCGCTCTCGCCGAGCGACAGCTTGCCCGGGGTGATGACCGTGGTCGCGCGGATCGATCGATCGACGCGGATCACCCCTGCCCCCTGCCGGTGCGTGCCCTCGAGCACCCCGGAGCGCGGATCGCCGCTCCACGGCGCGGGGACCGCGCTGTTCTGCAGGACGTCGCGCACGCGCGGCGCCGAGAGCTCCGGCCGCGCGCCGAGCAGGAGCGCGACCGATCCGGCCACGTGCGGCGCCGCCATGGAGGTGCCGTTGTACGTGTCGTAGCCGCCGAGCTCGAGCGGGATGGTCGAGTAGATCGCGCCGCCGGGAGCGGCGATGTCGGGCTTGAAGGTGAGCGCCGCGCTCGGGCCGTGCGAGCTGAAGTCGGAGACGAGGCCCGCGGTGCGGCTCTCCGCGGCCACGGCCCGATCGGTCCAGCGGAGCGTCACGGGCCCCGCGTCGAGGCGCGCGTGGATGCGCTCGCCGTCCGCCTGCGAGATCCCGACGACCGGGATCGTGATCGGGTCGCCCCCCACCACCGAGGGGTCCATGGTCCCGGCCCGGTCGTTGTAGAGCACGACGCCGACCGCGCCCGCCGCCTGCGCGTGCGCGGCCTTCACGTGAAACGGGCAGCCGCCGCGCCGGATGAGCGCGATCGCGCCCGCGAGGCTGCGCGCGGGGAGCGCGGCGCAGGCGTCGCGCGCGCTGGTCGGCGCCCCGGTGCGCGCCGCGGGGGCGCTCCCCGAGGGCGGCGCCGGCGGGCTGCCGACCGCGCGGGTGTACCCGATCGCGGCGTCGCCCGGCGTGATGATGAACGACGGGCGGGTGACGCGGGAGTTGTCGACCGACGCGGTGCCGATGACCGCATCGCCGACGCCGGGCGCGCCCGCGGCCCAGAGCCCCCGCTCCCCGCTGTTGCCGATGGAGGCGACGACCACGACGCCCCGCGCGACGAGCTCGTTCGCGGCGGTCGCGGTCGGGTAGCTGGGCCACTGGAACGGCGTGCCGATGCTGATGTTGACCACGTGCATGCCGTCGTCCGCGGCCCGCTCCATGGCCTTGAGCAGGAGATCCGCGCGCGAGCCGCCGCGGCAGCCGAACACGCGGTAGGCGCCGAAGGTCACGTCCGGCGCGACCCCCTGCACGATCCCGTTCGCGCCGATGATGCCGGCGACGTGCGTGCCGTGACCCAGGCAATCGTCGGGGTCGCTGTCCGGGACGGGCTGGGCGCTCGCGTCACCGGAGACGAAGTCGTCGCCGACGAAATCGTAGCCGAACGCCACGCGGCAGCCCGGGCCGAAGCAGCCGCCGAGGTCGGGGTGATGGTAGTCGACGCCGCTGTCGATCACGCCGACGCGGATGTCCTCGCCGGTCACGCCGAGCTGCTGACGCACGACGTCCGCGCCGGACATGGCGCTCGCGACCGCGAGGTCTGGCTCGAGCGCGGCGGCGGCGCGCGTGAACTCGAGCTCGATCGGCAGAACGGGATAGACGGCCTTGACGCCGGGCATGTCCGCCAGCGAGGCGGCGCCGTCGCGGGCGACGCGGAGCGAGATGCCGTTCCAGAGCGTCCCGAACGAGAGGCGCTGCCGGTACCGGAGCCCCCGCTCGGCGGCCGCGCGCCGGAAGATCTCGCGATCCACGTCGAGGAGGCCCATCGCGCGCGAGCCGCCCCGGGCGGCCGGCGCGCCCTCGAACTCCACGAACCAGAGCTCCGTGGGCTCATCGGGCGCGAAGGTCGCCTCGCCGGGATCCGGGGTGTCCGGCGGGGCGTCACGCCGATCGGACTCCTTGTCTCCAGGCTCTCCGCCGCACGCTGAAACAGCGATATAGAGAGAGGCCAGACCGAACCGGAGCACTTGATATCTCATAAACACCCTTCCCGTGCGCCGAGCGTCGATTCAGCTATGTTCGATCACGCGAATCGGTCAAGCGCGAGCGGCGCGAGGCCCGCTCGAGCGACGGGCGGCGCCGCGCGTCGAGCGTCGCGGGCTGAACGCCCGCGGCCCGGCGCGCGGCGAGATCGCGAGTTGCACAAGAATTACATTCCTCGTCCAGATACCCGTGTTGGGCGACCATCATGATCCACGGTCGCATCGGGTCTCCCGGCTTGCGAGGGCTCGCCGTTTCCTCCGGACGAGCCCGGGGCGCGAGGTTCGCGCCGCTCACGCTCGATGAGCGCCGCTCGCCCAGGCTCGTCCGTGGCTCCGCAAGGGCCATGCGCGGTGCTAGCGTGGCCGCCGCGGGCCGGCGCGGCGCGCGCGGACTTCCCCCGGGCTCGGATGGGATGTGGGATGACGGTCCTGGAACACGCCTTCTCTTCGTTGCACCATCGCCTCGTCCACGTGCCGCGCGTGGACCGCGTCGCGCGGGCGCTCGCCGCGCAGATCGGCCGCGCGACGTCGCTGCTCGACGTGGGCGCGGGCGACGGCGCGGTCGCGCTCGAGGTCGCGCGCCGGGTGGGCGCGCAGCGCGTGGCCGGCGTGGACGTGAAGGTGCGGCCCGGGGCCGCGATCGAGATCATCGCCCACGACGGCGAACGCCTCCCCTTCCCCGACGGGGCGTTCGAGGCGGTGCTCCTCTCGGACGTGCTGCATCACTGCGCGCGCCCCGGCGCGCTGCTCGCGGAGGCGCTCCGGGTCGCGTCGCGCGCCGTCGCGCTCAAGGATCACTTCCGGTTCGGACCGGCCTCGGAGAAGATCCTGCTCTGGATGGACCGCGTCGGGAACGCCGCGCCGGGCGTCGAGGTGCGGGGGACCTATTTCACGCCGGGCGAGCTCGTCGAGCTCACGCGCGGCGCCGGCGGGCGCATCACCGGCCTCGAGTGGCCGCTGCGCATCCACGACCTGCCGTTCCGCCTCGTGACCCAGGATCGCCTGCAGTTCGCGGCGCGGGTCGAGCGCGTGGCCGCGGGGGGCGGGCGATGACCGGGCTCAGGTCGTTCGTGGTGGGGGGCGCCGGGTTCATCGGGAGCCACCTCACCGATCGGCTGGTCGAGCGCGGCCCCGTGACGCTGTACGACAACCTCTCGGTCGGGCGCCGCGCGTTCGTGGCGCCGCACCTCGCCTCCGGGCGCGCCGCGCTCATCGAGGCGGACGTCCTGGATCTGGAGCGCCTCACCGAGGCCATGGCGGGCCACGACCTCGTCGTGCACCTCGCGGCGAACCCCGAGGCGCGCTGGGGCCTCACGCGGACGCGGCTCGACCTCGAGCAGGGGACGATCGCGACGTACAACGTGCTCGAGGCGATGCGGCGCGCCGGGGTGGGTCGGCTGATCTTCTCGTCCTCCGGCACGGTCTACGGCGAGGCGCCGCGGACGTGCGCGGAGGGCGACCTCGGCGCCCTGCCGATCTCGCTGTACGGCGCGAGCAAGCTCGCGGGCGAGGCGCTCATCAGCGCCTACGTCGAGTGCTTCGGGCTGACGGCGTGGATCTACCGCTTCGGCAACGTGGTCGGGCCGCGCGGCACGCACGGCGCGGCGCTGGACTTCCTCAAGAAGCTGCGCGACCGGAAGACGGAGCTCCACGTGCTCGGCGACGGGCGGCAGTCCAAGCCGTACCTCGACGTCCGGGACTGCGTCGATGGAATGCTGTTCGGGCTCGACCGCGCCGGAGAGCGGCTGAACATCTACAACCTCGCGCCCGAGGACGCGACGAGCGTCGCCCGCATCGCGGCGCTGTGTGTCGCGGCGTCCCCCTATCCGGACGCGGTGATCCGGTATCAGGGCGGCGAGCGCGGCTGGCCCGGCGACGTGCCCCGCTCGCGCATGGATCCGCGCAAGCTCGCCGCGCTGGGGTTCCGCGTGCGGCACACGAGCGACGAGGCGGTGCGGATGGCGGTCGAGGCGCTGGCGAGCGAGGTGTTCGGTGAGGAGCCGGGCGCGGGGTGAGCGCTCGTTTCGGCCGCGCGCGATGCGGCTCCGTCGGTCTCGGGGTAGGCTCCGGCCATGGCTGAGCTCACTCTCTACATCGGAAACAGGTCTTACTCGTCCTGGTCGCTCCGGCCGTGGCTCGCCCTGCAGCACGCCGGTGCCGCGTTCGACGAGGTGATGCTCCCGCTCCGGGGGCCGGGCGTGCGCGCGCCCGAGATCCAGCGCCGCTCCCCCTCGGGCAAGGTGCCGGTCCTGACGCACGGGGCGCTCACGATCTGGGAGTCGCTCGCGATCTGCGAGTATGCGGCGGAGCTCTTCCCCGAGGCGAGGCTCTGGCCGGAGGCGCGCGACGCGCGCGCCGTCGCGCGGGCGGTGAGCGCCGAGATGGCGAGCGGCTTCGCCGCGCTCCGGACGGCGCTGCCGATGAACGTGCGGCGCAAGATCCAGGGCGTGGCGATCACGGAGGCGGCGTCGCAGGACATCGCGCGCGTCCAGGCGATCTGGAACGACTGCCGGTCTCGCTTCGGCCAGGGGGGCGAGTTCCTGTTCGGGCGGTTCGGCGTCGCGGACGCGATGTACGCGCCGGTGGCGACGCGCTTCGACACGTACGGGGTCGAGCTCGACGCGGTCTCCCGGCGCTACGTGGCGACGATCCTGGGCCTGCCCGCGATGCAGGCGTGGATCGCGAAGGCCAGGGAGGAGCCGCACCTCATCGAGGCCTACGAGGCCATCGGCGTGGTGGGCGGCGACGCGGGGGCGTAGCGCGCTGCGCGCCCCCGCCGACGCGCTCGCCGCGCCCGCGCGACCTGCGCGTTCGCCCGCCGGAGGCGGGACTTGCATTGCGCGCGAAAGTCCGTGTTTACCATCCCGTGGAACGATCTCGAAACGAGGACGCCTGTCCGCGGGAGGCCGAGGGCGATCACCTGCCCGGGTCGCACTCCAGCGTTCTCTACGCGGTCGGAGCGCGTCGGATCCGCCGCGCTCCGCGGGAGCCTTGGGCTAAGCTCGGCCCGTCCATGACGCCTCCTGCTGGCCCAGGCACCGCCGCGCGCGCGCCGGGCGCGCTCGCCGCCACCGGCGGCCCGCCCCCGGGGCGGCGGCGCGCGCCGATCGCGAACGAGCCGTCCGGCCTGCACCAGCTCGGCGGCACCTTCCTCTCGATCGCCGCCACCGTGGGCGGCATGGCGCTGCTCGCGGGCCAGATCGCGGCCCGGGTGGCCACGCTCCGCGTCGACGGCGCCGAGCTCAAGCGCAATCTCTACAGGATGGGCGTCAAGTCGATGCCCATCGTCATCGTGACCGCCCTCTTCACGGGCGCGATCATGGTCATCCAGGCGGCGCCCCTGGTCGAGCGCTTCGGCGCGCACGGCCTGCTCGGCTGGGGCGCGGGCTTCGGCACGCTCCGCGAGATCGCGCCGCTGCTCACGGCGCTCATGATCAACGGCCGCGTCGGCGCCAACAACACGGCCGAGCTCGGCACCATGGTCGTCACCGAGCAGATCGACGCCCTGCGCGTCCTCGCGATCGACCCCGTGAGCTTCCTCGTCGCCCCGCGGTTCCTCGCGATGGTGCTGACGCTGCTGCTCTCGGCGATCTTCGCCGACGCGCTCGCCCTGGCCGGCGCCGCGTTCACCGGCGATCTCCTGCTCGGCGTCTCGCCGGCGGTCTTCTTCAACGGCCTCACGAGCGGCCTCCTCGGCATCGGCGACGTCCTCCACGGGCTCGTGAAGAGCGTCGTCTTCGGCGTCGTGCTCGCGCTCTCGAGCTGCCAGTACGGCCTCGGCGTGACCGGCGGCGCCCCCGGCGTCGGCCGCGCCGTCAACGCGACGGTCGTCGCCTCGGCCGCCGGCATCTTCATCCTCGACTACTTCGTCTCGTTCACGCTCGACTGACGACGGACCGGCGCCGCATGCACTCCTCCGACAAGAGCCACTCGGCCCCCGCGAGCGCGGGCGATCGCGCGAGCGCGGGCCCGCCCGAGAGCGAGCTCCGGGAGGCCGCGCCGGAGCTGTCCGGCGTCGCCGCGCTCGGCGCCGCGGCGCTGTCGCTCTTCCGGTCGGGGCGCGAGCTCTACTCCGTCTTCGTGAGGACGCTGTACTACTGCGCGCGAGGCCGCCGCGAGCCGGGCGCGGTCCTCCTCCAGATGTACGAGATCGGCAACAAGTCGATCTTCTTCCTCACGGTCGTGATGGGCTTCATCGGCATGATCATGGTCTTCCAGGCCGGACAGCAGACGAAGCGGGTCATCCCGGATCTGACCATGCTCGGCGCGAACTACCTCGAGCTGCTCGTCCGCGATCTCGCCGCGTCGATCGGCGCGCTGATGCTGGCCACGCGGGTCGGCGCCGGCATCGCGGCCGAGATCGGCTCGATGGTCGTCACCGAGCAGGTCGACGCGCTCCGCATGTCCGCCGCGGATCCGGTCGACTACCTGATCAAGCCGCGCTTCATCGCGAGCCTGCTCATGACCACGTGCCTCATCGTCTGGAGCGCCGCGGTCGCCTTCACGGCCGGGATGATCACCGCGTACAGCATGTTCGACGTGAGCCCCGAGACGTTCGTCAACGTGAGCCTCGTCGATGCCGGCGACCTCGCGACGGGGCTGGCGAAGTGCGTGGCGTACGGCGCCGCGATCCCGGTGGTCTCCGGCCACTCCGGGCTCTCGACGTTCGGCGGCAGCGAGGGCGTGGGCTGGGCGACGACGCGCGCGGTCGTGAACTCGTCGCTCGCGGTCATCGTGCTCAACATGCTGATCTCCGCGGCCGCGTTCCTGATCTTCCACTAGGCGCTTGCGCGCGGGTCACTCGATCGGCCCCTCGGCGCTCCCCGTGATGAACTGCTGCACGATCGGATCCGGCGAGCGCTGGAACGCGCCGCGATCCCCGAGCAACCGGACGAGGCCCTGGTAGAGCATGACGATGCGATCGGCGATCGTGAAGATGCTCACGAGATCATGGCTCACGACGATGCTCGTCACGCCGAGGGTGTCGCTGAGCTCGCGGATGAGCTTGTCGACGCGCCGCGCGCTCACCGGGTCGAGGCTGGTGGTCGGCTCGTCGAAGAGCACGTAGCGCGGGTCGAGCGTGAGCGCCCGGGCGATGGCGACGCGCTTGCGCATGCCGTCGCCGAGCTCCGGCGGGAAGCGCTCGGCGAACTCGCGCATGTGCACCTGCTCCAGCCGCCGCCGCGCCTCGGCGAGCGCCTCCTTCGGCTTGAGCCCCTTGTGCTTGCGGAGCGGGAGCGCGACGTTCTCGGCGCACGTCATCGAGTCGAACAGCGTCGAGTGCTGGAAGACCATCGCGCACTTCATCCGCACCGGGTACATCCGGGCCTCGTCGAAGCGGCTCACCTCCTCGCCGTCGAGCCAGATCTCCCCGCCGTCCGGGTAGAGCAGCCCCACGAGGTGCTTGATCAGCACGCTCTTGCCGACCCCCGACTGCCCGATGATGAAGAACACCTCGCCGTCCTCGACGTCGAACGAGACATCCTTGAGGACCTCTTTGGACCCAAAGGATTTCCTGACATTTCGGAAAGAAATCATCGCGGTTTCCGAGACAAGAACGGTTGCGTCAGGGGAAGTACCAGGTGACGCGGGTGACGCGGGTGACGCGGGTGAAACGGGTGAAGCGGATGAAACGGGCGAAACAGGTGAAGCGCGTGAAGCGTTGCATCATGAGCCGGGAATACCGCGCTGCGACAAGCGCATCATGGCCCATTTCGTTCACCGCCCCGTCGTCAGATCGGAGAAGATGACATGGCCATGGCAAGCCCGCGGTCGATCGAGGTCAAAGTCGGGATCCTCATCCTTACGGCGATCGGGCTCCTCGCCACGTTCATCCTCGTGATGGGCGGGGTCAACTTCCAGCCGAAGTACTCCATCTATGTCGAGTTCGACAACCCGGGCGGCCTGCAGACCGGGGCGCCGGTGAAGATCGCCGGCGTGGAGGTCGGCAAGCTCAGCGAGATCCACTTCCGCGGCGGCCAGCTCGGCGACGACGGCCGGCGCGAGCCGCTCGTCCGGCTCCTCGTGCGCATCGAGAAGCGCTATCAGCAGAGCATCCACGACAACGCCACGTTCTACGTCACGACGCAGGGCGTGCTCGGCGAGCAGTTCCTGGCCATCGAGCCCGGCTCGACCGACCGGCCGGTGCTCCCCGAGAACGCGATCGTCCGCGGGCTCGATCCGCCGCGCCTCGACATGCTCCTCGCCGAGGGCTACGAGCTGCTCCACGCGACCGTCACCGCGATGCGCGAGCACCGGGACGAGGTCGGCGAGGCGTTCGACGGGCTGAGGAAGACGCTGAAGGGCACCGGCGAGTTCATGCACCGGAACCAGGATCGGCTCGACCGCATCGCCGAGAACCTCGAGCAGATCAGCCTCGACGGCACGGATCTCGTGAAGGATGCCCGGCAGAAGTACGTGAACAACCCGCAGATCGATCGGATCCTCGCGAACGCCGATCAGGTGAGCGGCACGGCCGCGCGCGAGCTGCCGCCGCTCCTCACGGACGCGCGCGAGACGCTGGCGAACGCGCGGCGGCTCTCGGCCACCGTCGGCGGCGAGACGGAGCAGGCCAAGATCCGGAAGACGCTCGACGACATCGCCGAGATCGCGGGCAGGGCGAAGTCGGCGACCGCCGACGCGCAGGAGGTCCTGGCGCACGTGAAGCGCGGCAGGGGCACGGTGGGCGCGCTCGTGATGGACGAGCAGCTGTTCGACGATCTCCAGGAGCTCGCGCGCGACCTCAAGCACAACCCCTGGAAGTTCTTCTGGCGCGAGTGAGCGCGGCCGCCGCGCCCTCGCGCGGCGCCGCCCCCCGGCGAGACCGCGCGGCGCCGCCCCTTCATGGGGGCCGCACGCCGCCATGGCTGTGCGGCGCCGCTCCGGACGGCCGAGGCGCCCTCGCACGCTGGTAGACGTCGGAGGGCGCCCCCGCCCCCCGGTTATCTCACACCGGCGACATCACGGAGAGGCCGGGCAGCGGGCTGCCCGGGGCGCTCAGGCCAGCTTGATCAGCGGGGCGCCTTCCGTGACCGAGGCCCCCTCGGTGACGAGGACCTCCTCGACCGTACCCTCTTCTTCCGCCTCGACGGGCATCTCCATCTTCATCGACTCGAGGATGACGACCACGGTCCCCTCCTCGACCTTGTCGCCCGGCTTGACCTCGATCTTCCAGACCGTTCCGGTGATGTGCGCGTTGATGACCTTTGCCATGGGCGCGCGAACCTACCGGAGAGCCATCGAGAATCCAACGGGACCGTGGCCGGCGCGGCGCCGCCGCCCAGGCCAGACGGCCCCCTGATCGAGCACGCCCCACCGCGAGGGCACAGCCCGCCCGGCGCGCACATGCCCGGCGCGCACGTGCCCGGCGCGCGCGGGTGGTGGCGACGGGAGGCGCGCGATGACGTGGACACGCGACGGCAGGAAGGAACCGAGCGCTGCGATTTCCGCTGGTACGCGCGATGCGCCACGGCGATAATCCGGCGGACGACGCCGCGTCTCACCTGCATCACGGTGCTCGCGGCGGTCTCGAATCATTGCGTGAAAGTCGCCTTGCGGGTCACAATCCTCCACGCTCGGTGGGACCCGCCAGCGCGGCCTGCAGGGTCATCGCACCGCCCCCCCTGGTAGCCAAACCGCACGCGCTCGATCGAAGGAGCCACGAGGTCATGTCGGAACAGAAGGAAAGCTCGGTCCTGTTCTCGCTCAAGGAGCTGATGAGCCTCGAGGAGGATCGAATCAAGACCGAAGAGGCGCAGAAGGCCGCGGCGGCCGCCGCCGCCGAGAAGGCGCGGCTCGAGGCCGAGCGCGCCGCCCGCGAGGCCGAGGAGGAGCGCATCCGCCAGGAAGAGGAGCGGCGCCGTAACGAGGAGCGGCGCGCCCGCGAGGAGGCGGCGCGGCTCGAGGCGATCCGGCAGGCCGAGATCGAGAAGGCGCGGCTCGAGGCCGAGCAGCAGGCGCGCCTCGCGGCGATGGCCGCGCAGCAGCAGCACGAGCGGTCGCTCGCGGCGCTGCAGCAGGACGAGTCGAAGTCGCGGCTCCGCAAGATCCTCATCGGCGTCGTCGCGGGCGTGGTGATCCTGGGCGGGGTCTCCGGCGTGATGATCTACAACACGATCCAGAAGAACGAGCAGGAGCGCATGATCCAGGAGGCCCGCGCCCGCGAGGCCGAGGAGCAGGTGAAGCGCCTGGAGGCCGCGCGCAAGGAGTCGGAGGCCAAGGAGGCCGAGCTCCGGCGGCAGCTCGAGAGCGCCAAGGACGAGTCGACGCGCCTCGCCCTCCAGAAGCAGCTCGAGGCGGAGCAGGCCAAGCAGGAGCAGCTGCGCCGCGGCGGCGGCGGCAGCGCGCGGCCGGCCTCCGGCGGGGCTCCGGCGAGCGGCGGCGGCACCAAGGCGCCCTGCAACTGCGCCCCTGGCGATCCGCTCTGCAGCTGCCTTTAATCCACCACGGAACCACACCGTATGGCCAACATCGGCTCCGTCAGGCAGCGGACGAGCCTCGGCGGCAGCTCGCTCGACGAGGCTCGTCGCCGGCTCGTCTTCCCCCTCGACTACGCCAGCCTGGACGAGGCCAGGGCGGCGGCGGCCCGCGTCGCCCCGTCGATCGGCGTGCTCAAGGTCGGCCTCGAGCTGTTCGTCCGCGAGGGGCCGGCGGCGATCGAGATCGGCCGGGAGCTCGGGCTCGACGTCTTCCTCGATCTGAAGCTGCACGACATCCCGCAGACGGTGGGCCGCGCGGTGGCGAGCGCGGCCGCGCTCGGCGTCCGCTACCTGACCGTGCACGCGGGCGGCGGCGCCGAGATGCTGAAGCGCGCGGCCCAGGAGGCGGCGCGCTCCCAGGGGTTGATCCTCCTCGCCGTCACGGTGCTCACGTCGCTGGACGACGGCGATCTCGCGGCGCAAGGCGTCCAGGGGAGCGCGTCCGAGCACGTGCTCCGGCTGGCGCGGCTCGCGCGCAGCGCCGGCATCCACGGCTTCGTCGCCTCGCCGCACGAGGTGCCGGCGCTGCGACAGGCGCTCGGGCAGGGCGAGCTCCTCGTCACGCCGGGCATCCGCCCCGGCGCGGACGAGGGCGGCGCGCGCGGCGATGATCAGAAGCGCATCGCCACGCCGTCGGCCGCGATCTCGGCCGGCGCCGATCTCCTGGTGGTCGGCCGGCCGATCCGCGACGCGGCCGATCCGCTGGCCGCGGCGCGCGCGATCGTCCAGGAGATCGCCCACACGCTGCACCCGGCGTCCTGACGTGAGCCGGCTCGTCTACGGTCTGCAGCCGGTTCGCGAGGCGATCCGCGCGCACGGCGCCCGGGTCGGCTGGGTCCTCGTCCAGCGCGACGGGGGCCCGAAGCTGGACGCGCTCGCGCGCCTGGCGGAGGGTCAAGGCATCCCGACCGAGCGCGCCCCCCGGGGCGAGCTCGATCGCCGCAGCGCGGGCGGCCGGCACCAGGGGGCGGTCGCCTCGGCGCCGGAGCTCACGCTGGTCGGGGTCGACGCGATCCCGGTCGTCGACGAGGGCCAGCCGGGCGCCGGCGCCATCACGGTGGCCCTCGACGGCGTGATGGACCCGCAGAACTTCGGCGCGGTGATCCGCAGCGCCGTGGCCCTCGGCGCGCGGGCGATCCTGTGGCCCGAGCACAGCTCGGCGCCGCTCACCCCGGCGACGTTCCGGGCGTCCGCGGGCGCGATCGAGCACGCGACGCTCTGCCGGGTCCGCTCGCTGCCCGACGCGCTCGAGGCCCTCGCTGCGCGAGGCGTCACCGCGATCGCGCTCGACGCCCAGGGGCCGGCGGAGCTCGGCGATCTGCCGCTCACCGGACCTGTCGCGATCGTCATCGGCGCCGAGGACAAGGGGACCCGCCGCGCGGTCCGCCGCGTCTGCCAGCACGTGGCCCGGCTCCCCATGACCGGGCCGATCGCGTCGCTGAACGCCTCGGTCGCGGGCGCGATCGCGCTCTACGAGGTCGTGCGGCAGCGCCGCACGCTGGGGGCCCAGGCGTAGGCGAGCGGAGCCTTCCTTGGCCAGGGGCTCGTCCCTGGCTGGGCAGGAGGTCGTGCCGGGTTGCCCGGCCCAGGGGGAGGGTGTTCGCCGCGCGGGGTGGGGGCCCCGCCGAACTCGCCTGAGCCCTGTCTCCTCCGGCGCCGCCGGAGGAGACAGGGCTGTTGGGCTCAAACACGGCCGGTCCCCCACCCCGCGCGGCGAACACCCTCCCCCTGGGCCTACGCGATCGATGCAGAGCCAGGGGCGAACGGGCGCGGTGACGTCCCCGTTGGGTGACCGTCCCAGGTTGGGCCGCCGTCCCAGGTTGGGTGACCGTCCGCGCCGTCCCAGGTTGGGTGACCGTCCCAGGTTGGGTGACCGTCCCAGGTTGGGTGACCGTCCCAGGTTGGGTGACCGTCCCAGGTTGGGTGACCCGCGCAGGGTGACCTGCGCACGATGGCGCCGATGCCGCTCTTGCAGGAGCGCGATCGCACGCATGCACAAGCAAATATTATTAAATATCAACAACTTACAACCAAACCATCATGCAAATTCGAGCGCGTCGACCACGGCTGAACAGGCTCGCAGCTCAAGGGCCGGTTCGTTCCATTCAATGGATCGACCTGAAGAATCCACAGCCCCCTCAAAAAGTTGAATTTTTGCGCTGGGTTACCCCTGTGGACTCACCCTTTTCTCCGCGGTTGTCCGGAATGGCTCGAGGGATGGTTCAAGAACCCACGACCTCGCGATAAACCGCGGGATCGGCTCAGCTTCCGGCTGGAAACGATCGCAGGCGGGAGAGGACCCGGGCCACGCGGCGCACCGCCTCGGCGAGGTCGTCCTCGGTCGTCTCCTCGCCGAGCGAGAACCGCACGGCGGACGCCGCGCGCTCGGGACCGAGCATCGCCGTGAGGACGGGGGACGGCTCGGCGGTCCCGGCGCTGCAGGCCGAGCCGCTGGAGACGGCGACGCCCTCCAGGTCGAGGGCGGCGCAGAGCTCATCGCCGCGCCAGCCGGGCCACGAGAGGTTCGTGATGTGGGGGGCGCGCGCGCCCTCGCCGTTCCGGAGCGGCGTGACGCCGGCCTGCCGGCCAACCCGGGTGAGCTCCGCCTCGAGGCGGTCACGCAGCGGCGCCAGCGCCGCATACCGGGCGGGGGCGTCGCGCGCCCGCCGGGCGGCCACCGCGAAGCCGGCCGCGGCGAGCGCGTCCTGCGTCCCGGGCCGGAGCCCGCGCTCCTGGGCGCCGCCGACGAGGATCGGCCGGAGCCGGATCCCCGGCCGCACCGCGAGCGCCCCGATGCCCTTGGGGCCCCGGATCTTGTGCGCGGCGACCGACACGAGGTCCGCCCCCACCCACGCCTCCGGCGAGAGGCGCCCCACCGCCTGCACGGCGTCGACGTGGAGGCGCGCGCCGCGGGCGTGGGCGAGCGCTGCCGCCTCGGCGACCGGCTGGAGGACCCCCGTCTCGTGGTTGACCGCCTGGAGGCTCACGAGCCGCACGGTCGCGCCCTCGGCCGCCCGGTCCATGGCGGCCGCGAGCGCCTCCGGCGCCACCCGGCCGGACGGCTCGGGCTCGACCCAGGCGACCCGCACGCCGCGGGCGGCGAGCCCCTCGGCCGCCCGGATCACCGAGGGGTGCTCGATCCGCGAGACCACGAGGGCGCCCGCCTCCCGCGCGGCCCCGGCGCCCTGCGCCGGCGCGCCCGCCCCGGCGGCCTCGCCCCCGAACGCGTGCCAGAGCGCGAGGTTGTTCGCCTCGGTGCCGCCCGAGGTGAGCGTCACATCGCGGGCGTCGAAGCCGGTCAGCCGCGCCACCGCCTCGCGCGCCTGCTCGATGAACGCGCGCGCCCGCCGGCCAGGGCCGTGCACGCTCGCCGGGTTGGCCCACGCCACCTCGGCGGCGGCCTGCATCGCCGAGAGGACCTCGGGGTGCGGCGGCGTCGTGGCGTTCCAGTCGAGGTAGATGACGCGAGCGACCGGGCGCATCTCACAGGGACGAGGGATCGGCCGGCGGCGCCGAGGGCGACTCCAGGCGGCCCGGCGAGCTGCCGTCGTCCTGGAAGGGCGCCCGCCGGGCCACGGTCAGGTAGAACGCCGAGCCGGTCAGCAGCTCGCCCTCGATGAGCTCGTTGCTGGGCGACACGACGCGCACGTCGCCGCCGAGCCCCCGGGCGGTGCGCCGCGCGATCGCCAGGCCGACGCCGACGCCGCCGTAGGCGCGCGTGGCCGAGCCGTCGACCTGATAGAACGGCTCGAAGATGCGCACCTGGCGATCCGGGCGGACCCCGGGCCCCGTGTCGGCGACGCAGAGCTCGTAGTGCCCCGACTGCAGCACGGTGACCCGCACGCCCGCCGTGCCGCCCGGCGGCGTGAACTTCGCCGCGTTCTCGAGGAGCTGGATCATCGCCCGCTGCAGCCTCCCCGCGTCGCCCCACGCGGGCAGCGGGCCGCGCGGCAGGTCCTCGACGAGCTGCACCTTCCCCTCGGCGAAGCGGTCGGCCACCTGCGCCATGGCGCGGCGCGTGGTGTCGAGGAAATCGTACTCGGAGTGCAGGAAGCGCATCCGGCCCGTCTCGATGCCGGTCACGTCGAGCAGGTTGTCGATGAGCGAGCGGAGCCTGCGGACGCAGTCCTCCATGGCGAGCAGCGCCTTCTTCTGGGCCTTGTTGAGCGGGCCGAGCTCCTCGTCGGCGAGCAGCTTCACGTACCCGACGATCGGGGTCATCGGCGTCGCGAGCTCGTGCGAGATGTTGCGGTAGAACTCCGTGCGCGCGGCGTCGAGCTCGCGGAGCCGGGCGTTGGCGCGCGAGAGCTCGGCCACCTTCTGCTCCAGGTGGGCGACGATGCGCTGGCTCTGCTCGCGCAGCCGGAGCGGCCCCTGCGACGCGGGGAGCTCCTCGCGCGCGCCGCTGAGGTAGCGGCCGATGACCGCCGAGAACGAGCGCGCGTCGATGGGCTTCTGGAGGAAGCCGTCGCAGCCGACCGCGAGGCTCGTGTCCCGGTCGCCCTCGGCGGTGATCGCCACGATGGGGACGCCGGCGAGCGACGCCTCGCCCCGCAGGCGCAGCGTGACCTCGAACCCGTCGAGGCCGGGGATGTTCAGGTCGACGAGGACGAGGTCGGGGCGCTGGGTGCACGCGAGGCGCACCCCTTCGAGCCCGTCGGCGGCCTCGAGGACCTCGTGGCCGGCGTTCTGGAGCAGCTTGCGGACGAGGAGGCGGTTCGCGGGGTCGTCCTCGATATGAAGGATCTTCGACATGGGCTCTTACCAGCCCATCCTAGTCACGAACCACGGGGATCAGCACGTTCTGCGCGACTTTCCACCGCGCCGGGCGGACATTGGCTGGACCAGCGGGCCCGGCGGGCGCGGCGGCCTCGACGGACCGGCGGGCCCGGCAGGCCGACGGATCGGCCCCAGCAGGCCGATGGGCGGGCCGAGCGGGTTGACGGGGCGGCGGCGCCCCTTCAATACGGGGGCCGCCATGCCCGGCCCCCTCAGGTCCCACCGCACCGCCCAGGCAGCGGCGCGCGGCTTTCCCCCCTCCCAGCGCTCCCGATGACGACCGCGCACCAGCAAGAGAACGAGGCTGCCGGCGCGGACCCCGGGGGCGCGGCCCCTGATGGCGCGGAGGCCGCGGGCCTGCTCGCGCTGCCGGGCGGGCAGCCCGCCGCGACCACCGCGCGCGCGACCCCGGGGAGCGCCGCGCGGCCGCTGCCGGCGCGGCTCGCCTGCGCGCTCGCGGCGCTCAGCGGGCTCTTCTACTTCCTCGGGTTTCCGGGGATCGATCTCTGGCCGCTCTCGTTCTTCGGCCTCGTCCCGCTCATCGTGGCGCTGCGGGGGCAGACGCCCCGGCGCGCGGCGCTGCTCGGCTGGATCGCCGGCTTCGTCATGACGATGACCGGCTTCTACTGGCTGCTCGAGATGCTGCGGGTGTTCAGCGGGTTCCCCACGATCCTCTGCGCGCTCTTCATGGCGATCCTCTGCGCCTACCAGGCCGGGCGCATCGCCCTGTGCGGCTGGCTCTACGGCCGGGCCGAGGCGCGCGGGTGGCCGGGCCCCGTGGTCTTCGCGCTCGCGTTCGTGACGAGCGAGCTCGTCTACCCGCTGCTGTTTCCCTGGTACTTCGGCGCCTCGGTCCACAACGCGCCGGTGATGGGGCAGGTCGCGGATCTCGGCGGCCCCTACCTCGTCGGGCTGGTGCTCGTCGCCTCGAACCTCGCCATCGCCGAGCTCGTGAATTTCCGGCTGGATCGCGCGCAGCCGAGCGCCGGGCCCGAGGGGGCGCCGCGCGACGGCGGCGCGGGCGGCCCCGAGGCCGGGCCGGGGCGCGGCCGCCCGTTGAACCGCGCGTTGCTCGCCGTGGGCGTCGCGGCGCCGGCGCTCGCCGCCGTCTATGGCGTCCTCCGGATGCGGGCCGTGGACGCGGCCGCGGGCGCCGCCGAGCCGGTCCGGATCGGCATCGTCCAGCCGAACCTCGCGCTCTTCGACCGCCGGAACGCGGTCAAGATCCACGTGAACCGGACGCGGGAGCTCGCGCGCAAGGGGGCGGACCTCGTCGTGTGGAGCGAGGCGGGCGTGCCGCAGGCCTTCCGCGAGTCGACCTACCAGCGCGAGATCCAGCGGTCGCTCACGAGCCGCCTCGGCGTGCCCACGGTGGTCGGCACCGTCGTCCACCGGCAAGGGGCGACGCGCGAGGAGCGCGGCGTGAGCTTCAACACCGCGCTCATGGCGGACCAGGACGGCAAGATCCTCGGGCGTTACGACAAGCAGTACCTGCTCGCGTTCGGCGAGTACCTCCCGCTCGGCGAGACGTTTCCTTACCTGTACACGCTGTCGCCGAACTCGGGCCGCTTCAGCCCTGGCACGTCGCTCGATCCGCTCCCCTGGAACGGCCACAGGATCGCGGCGATGATCTGCTACGAGGACATCCTCCCGCACTTCGTGAACAAGCTGGTCGCGCACGGCGATCCGGACCTCCTCGTCAACCTCACGAACGACGCCTGGTTCGGCGACTCGACGGAGCCGTGGATCCACCTCGCGCTCGCGAAGATGCGCGCCATCGAGCACCGGCGTTACCTCGTGCGGGCGACGAACAGCGGCGTGTCCGCGATCGTCGATCCGGTCGGCCGGGTCGTCGTGCACAGCGACACCTTCAAGGAGCAGACGCTGCTCGGCGAGGCCCGGTTCATGCGAGCGACGACCGTTTACGGGACGGTGGGGGACATCCCCTGGTACCTCGCCGCGGTCGCGAGCGCGGCGATGGCGTTCTTCTCGCGACCCGCGCGCTTCCGACCCCGGCGCGGCGCAAGCTGAGCTGCGCGCGCCACGCGAGCGAGCGCTCGCGCTGGCGCGGGCCGCACGGGTGCGGCGGACGGCTGGAGCGACAGACGCGCCGCCTGAAAGGGTGGACAGAGCGGCGGTCACCCGCACAGGAGACGGGCCCAGATCGGCGTTTTCGGCGCGGAAGCGTACTCATGTACGCTGAGCACCGAAAACGTCGAGATGGGCCCGTATCCGAAGCGGGTGACCGCCGCTCTACAGCTTCATCGCCTTCTTGAACCGCTTCGCGTCGGCGAACATGTCCACGTTCGTGAACACGTACGTCGCGTCGTCGTGCTTCGCCCCGCGCGCGATCTCCGCGAGCCGCTCGATCGCCGGATCCTCGTAGCGCGACTTGTGCCCCGCCGGGCCGTGCAGCCGGTAGTAGGCGACCTTCAGCCGCGAGAGCCCCGCGTTCAACGGATCGCGCGCGGCGAGCGCGCCGACCTCCTGCGTGAGCTCATCGCACTCGTCCGGATCCCACCCCGGCGGCGGCTCGAAGACGACGCGCTCGAAGCGCTTCTTCACGTTGACCAGGAAGTCGCGCAGGATGGTCTTGTTCGCGCGCGTCGGCGTGAACTCCGGGGGGCCGACGAACACCGCGCTCTTCGCCTCGAGCTCGTCCGCCACGGCCTCGATGCTCTTCAGCGCCGTCTCGATCACCTTGCCGTCCCGAAACCCCTCCTGCCCGATCTCTCGCGGACCCAGCAGAGCGAAACGAAACCCGACCGGAGCTTCGCGCCGCCAGCGCCGGATCGTTCCAGGTCCCGGGAGGGACACATGGGTCTCCTGCACCTCCACGAACATGAACTCGCGGAAATAGCGCGTCGCTGGGACGGGAAAACCGGCGCAGCCGACGGTAATCATCGCCCCCACCCTAGCCCACGCGCGCGCCCGCGAGAAGCCACACGGAGGAATTTCTCGAATCGGCACGATCGAGGACCCCGGGGAGGCCTCCGCGGCCCGCGCCGCTCGCTCGACCCGGCCCGCCCCGACGCCCCGATCCGCCCCGCGCTCCAGGAGGAACTGGGGTGCCCGCTCACTCGTCGCCCTCACGTCGCGCCGCGACCGCGCCCCGGGAGCCCGCGCTCGCGCCGGCGGGCGCCACGGCCTGGGCTCCGGCGTCCGCCACGCGCTCGAACGGCAGCGCGAGCGCGCCGCCGGTGCTGCGGGCGAGCTTGCGCTGCAGCCGGGCCCGGCGGCGCGCCTGCGCGGGCTCGGGCTCGGCGGTGCCCTGGTCGGAGAGCTCGAGGGCGCGGGCGAAGGCGCGGACGTGGTGCTCGTAGAGCTTCGCCAGCTCGAGCCGCACCGCGGGGTCGTCGATCTCGGCGGCCAGCGCCTCGTAGTCCGCGAGCGCCCGCGCCTTGTCCCCCCGCGCCTTCGCGATGTCCCCGCGCGCGCGGCGCGCGGCGGCGCCGCCGCCGCGGTCGACCGCCGCGTCCGCGAGCTCGGCGGCGCGATCGAGCGCGCCGGCCTTGCGCAAGGTCGCGGCCACCCCGGCGAGATCGTCGCCGGCGAGGCTGCCGAGCGGCTCGCCGTAGAGGCCGACCAGCGCGACCATCGCGAGCACGTCGGCGGCGTTGTGCTCGACCACGCCGAGCAGCGCCTCCTCGTCGCCGGTGCGCAGGAAGTGGGCGTAGCACGCGACGATCTCGCCGCCGGGCACGTCGCCGACGCGCACCCGGCCGAGCACCTCGTGCTCGAGCGAGATGAGCGTGCGCGACCTCAGGCGGGCCTTGTGGATGCGCCGGGCGACGTGGACGAGATCGAGGTGCGGCGGCTCCGGCGGCGGCGGCAGGCGGTTCATCACGTAGCGCGCGCGCAGGAGCGGCATGTCGAACGCCTTGCCGTTGTACGTGATGATCATCGAGGCCTCGGCGAGGCGCTCGGCGAGGCGGCGCAGGATGGGCTCCTCCTCGCCGAGGCGGCGCAAGAGGAGCTGCTCCGAGATGAAGCCGTCGGACGAGGGCTCGCCGAGCGGCCCCGCGGTGGCCGCGCCGGGGTCGAACCAGGCGAGGCCGATCAGGAACGGCACGGTGCCCGTGCCCCCGGCCAGGCCCGTGGTCTCCGTGTCGAGGAACAGGGCCTTGCGCACGTCGCAGGCCGCGAGCGCCGGGTCGAGCGCGAGGAGCGCGAGCATCGCCGGATCGGCGTCGCGCGCGGCCACGAGCGGCGCGCGGCCCACGCGCGCGGCCGCGAGGGAGCGGGTGCGGCTCACGTAGAGAGGCCCGCCGGACGTCTGCTCGACGACGAAGGGGAGCTCGCCGCGCGCCGGATCGGCCCGTGGGGCGACCGGCGCGCCCCGGGCGACGATGCGGGAGATGCGATCGCGAAGCTCATCGAGCGACGGTCGCGCGTCGCCCGCGACCGGAGGCGCCGCAGGGGCGGATCGCGCCGCAGGCGCAGCGGGCATCGCAGGGACAGGTGGCGCCGCGGGCGCAGCAGGCACCGCCGGGGCAGGTGGCGCCGCCGGGGCCGGACGCGCCCCCGCCGCCGCCGGAAGCGGCCCGAGCCGCGCGAGCTTCGACTTGAACGACGTCATCCGCCGCGCGCGACCCTTCCACGCCCGGCACCGCGCATCAAGTCAGGGGCCGCGCGGCGACGCCGAACCGCGCCCGGATCGAGGCGAGCACCTCGTCCGCCTGCCGCTCGGTCGCGGCGCGCTCGCCGGCGTTGTCGATGACGTAGTCGGCGAGCGCGACCTTGTCGGCGAGCGGGAGCTGCGCGGCGAGCCGGGCGCGCACCTGCGCCTCGGTCGCGCCGTCGCGCGCCATCGCCCGGGCGACCTGGATCTCCTCCGGCACCGCGACGACCACGAGCGGGCGGAACGCGTCGGCGAGGCGGTTCTCCACGAGCAGCGCCGCTTCGTAGCAGGCCAGAGGCTCGCCCCGGGCCTCGATCGCGGCCGCCCGCTCCGCCGTGAGCGCCGCGATGCGCGGGTGCACGATCGCGTTGAGCTGCCGGCGCCTGTCCGGGTCGGAGAACACCATCGCGGCGACGCGCGCGCGATCGAGCGAGCCGTCCGGCTGCAGCACCTCCGGCCCCAGCGCGCGGACCACCTCGGCCAG
The DNA here is from genome assembly GCF_051369805.1 of Sorangium sp. So ce1036. NCBI lineage: Bacteria > Pseudomonadati > Myxococcota > Polyangiales > Polyangiaceae > Sorangium > Sorangium sp. So ce1036. The sequence continues at coordinate 5,201,218 of NZ_JBBMOX010000001.1, read as the reverse complement.
CCCCTCCGTGCCCCTCGCCACCACCTCGCGGGCGAGCGCGTCCGCGTCGATGACCGGGAGCCCCTGCGCGCGAAAGCGCGCGGCCACCGTGCTCTTGCCGGACCCGAGGCCGCCGGTCAGCCCGAACAGGACGAGCCCCATCGCCGCCTCAGCCCCGCCCCCCGCCGTCCGACCACGACATGGCCGCGCAACGCAACGCGTCTACCCGTGCGCCCCCTGCCCTGCCGGGGAGCCGATCGAGCGGATGCGGCAGGCACAGCGGCAGCGGCGCCAGGGCGAAGGCGCCTCCGCGGGGCGCTGGCCGGGGGGGCAGGCTCTCCTCGTGACCACCCATGGTCCAGGAGCCTACCCCAGGGGTGCGCCGGAGCCCGCCAGATTCCGCGCCGTCGACGCTTAAGAAGTCCGCTTCTCCGGGAATGCAACTACCATGAAGGGCGTGGTGGCAAAGATCGGTGACCGGCCGGAGTCGAGCCTGCACGCCACGTTCGATCGCTCGGACGTGCACCGCGGCTCGCCGGACAAACAGCTCGCGGCGTGGCTGTCCGAGGTCGACGTCGGCGTGATCGAGCTCGACGCCGAGCAGCGCGTGGTGCGCGTCAACGGCGCCGCGGAGCGGCTGACCGGCTGGTCGATCGTCGAGGCGCGCGGCGCGCTCGTCGATCGCGTGCTCCGCCTCATCCCGGCGGCGGGGACGACCGGCGGCGATCAGGACGTCGACGACGGCGAGATGAACGAGCTGTTCGACGAGGGCGCGCCCGCGAAGGCGGCTCCGGCGCTCGTGCCGCGGCGCGAGCCCGCCGCGCCGCTCGCGCCGGTGATCATCGACGAGGGCGCGCTGCGCGCGCAGGGCGCGCCGGCGATCGTCGACGAGGGCGCGCTGCGCGCGGTCGACGAGGGCGCGCTGCGCGCGCCGGGCCCGCCGCTCGCCCCGCAGGACGCGGGCGGGGCGGGCAGGCCGAAGGCGCGGTACACCGCGCTGCTCGAGCGCCGCGACGGCTCGGTCATCCCCATCCTCCACACGATCGGCACCATCACCGGGCGGCCTTCGCGCGAGGGGCAGCGCGACACCAAGGCGCCGCCGCCGCCGGGGCAGCTCATCCTCTTCCGCGAGCTCGGCGCGCCGGGGCCCGTGCCGATCTACCCGGCCAAGCCGCGCTACGACGCGCTGACGAGCCTCCTCGATCGGTACGCGATCATCGATCGCATCGAGGACGCGCTCAGCGACTGCAGGAAGACCGGGACGCCCTACGCGCTCTGCTACATCGACCTGGACCGCTTCCGGCTGGTCAACGCGACCTGCGGGCACGAGGCCGGGGACGACCTGCTCCAGTGGGTCGCGACGCGCGTGCACGAGATCGTCGGGCCGAAGGACGCCGCGGGGCGGATCGGCGGCGACGAGTTCGTCCTCCTGCTCGCCGGCAAGACCGAGCGGGAGGCGGAGCGCATCGCGCGCGACCTGCAGATCTGCCTGCTCGAGTTCCGGTTCGGGTGGGCGGAGAAGACGTTCTCGATCGGCGCGAGCATCGGCCTCGTGGTGCTGGGCCCCCACTTCGAGCGCGCGGTCGACGTGCTCGGCGCCGCCGACCACGCGTGCCGGGTGGCGAAGGAGAACGGGCGCGGGCGGCTGCAGGTCTACCTCGAAGACCAGCAGATGACGACGAGCCGGCGCTCGATGCAGTGGGTCGCGAGCCTGCAGCGCCACCTCGCCGAGGGGCGGCTGCGCCTCTACGCGCAGGGGATCCACGCGCTCACGAAGCCGGGCGCGCCGCGCGGCCCGCGGGGCGCGCACTTCGAGGTGCTCGTGCGCCAGCTCGGCGACGACGGCCGGTTCTACTCGCCGGTCGGCATCATCCAGGCGGCGGAGCAGAGCGGGCTCATCCACGTCATCGATCGCTACGTCGCGCGGCAGGCGTTCCGGCTGATCGGCGCGCTGCCCCAGCACGCGCTGCGCCGCCTCGACACGTGCTCGATCAACCTGTCGGGCGTGTCGCTCCTGCGCGAGGGCCTGCTCGACTTCCTGGTCGAGCAGCTCCACCGGGCGCAGGTGCCGCCGAGCAAGATCTGCTTCGAGATCACCGAGACCGCGGCGCTCGCCAACCTCGGCGAGGTGCTCTGGTTCATGCAGGAGCTCGGGGCCATGGGGTGCCGGTTCGCGATCGACGACTTCGGCAGCGGGCACGCGTCGTACGGCTACCTGGAGAGCCTGCCGGTCGACTACGTGAAGATCGACGGCATGTTCGTGCGCGACCTGAAGGACAACACGCTCCACCGCGCGATCGTGGAGTCGGTGCACCGCATCGGCGACACGCTCGGCATCAAGACCGTCGCCGAGCAGGTGGAGAACCAGGAGATCGCCGACCTGCTCACGTCGATGGGGATCCACTACGCTCAGGGGTGGCACTTCGACAAGCCGCAGCCGCTCGTGGACCTCTGCGCGTCGCTGCGGGCCGAGGGCGACCCGCCCGATCCCGATCCGGCGGGCCCTCCGGCGGGCGGCTGACGCCCCCGCGCGCTGAGCGCGCTGCGCGCTCAGCGCGCGCCGAGCACCGCGGACGACGTGGCGAGGGTGACGCCGGCGGCCCGCATCTCGGAGAGCGCGGCGGCGACGCCGGCCTCGGTGATGCCGGCCGTGGCGTCGGTCAGCACCGTCGTGCGGTAGCCGCGCCGCGCGAGGCCGAGGGCCGCGGCGCGCACGCAGTAGTCGGTCGCCACGCCGTAGACGACGAGCTCCGTCCCGGCGCCGAGCGCCGCGACGAGGTCGCGCACGACCCCCTCGGCGAGCGGGTTCGCGAAGAGGCTGTACACCTCCTTCTCGAAGTAGACCGCGTGCGTCCTGCCCGTCGCGAGATCGCGCACCACCGCGTCGACCGGCGCGCTCGGGACGTCCGGGAGGAAGCGGAAGCGCGGCGGAAGCGTCCCCTCGACCTTCAGCCAGCCCGGCGTCCCCTTCACGCAGTGATCCGGGAAGCCCGGCTTGTCGCCCTCCGGCGCCGGCGTGTCGTTCGACGCGAACTCCCACGCGTCCCACGCGTGCGAGTCGACCGAGCCGACGATCGGGATCCCGCGCGCGACCGCGTGCTCCGTCAGCCGCCGGAACAGCGCGTTCGGCGAGCCCTTCACGTGGAGCGCGCCGGTCTCCTCGCAGAAGTCCCGCTGCACGTCGACGTCGACGAACACCCTGGGGGGCGGAGCTTGCCGGGTCATGTCGCCGCTCGCCATCTCTCCTCGTCCTCTCCTCTCGATCGAGGCGCCCGGGCGCGCGGCGGCCGACGCCGCCGGGCCCCGTGCGCCGCTACGCCGCGCCGGGCGCGACGCGGGCGCGCACCGCGTCCACGAGCGCGCGGAGCGCCGGCGACACCTCGGCCTCGAACGGCGCGTCCCCCGGGGCGTCGTCGAGGCGCCGCAGCGGCTCCGGGAGCGCGTCGAGCTGCGCGCGCACGCGCGCCCGGATGGCGCCGAGCCCCTCGGGCGGCGCGACGCGCGCGCCGCGCCTCATCACCGGCGCGAGCAGCGGCTCGGCGTCGGGGCCGGCGGGCTCGCTGTCGAGCGCGAGGACGTCGCGCGCGAGCTCCCCCCCCGGGCCCCGGAAGCGGTGCACCTGGTGCGCGCCGGGCAGCGTCGCCTTCCCCTCCGAGAACTTCGCGATGGGCGTGCGCTCGGCGCCCGGCTCGACGCCGCCGATCTCCACGAGCTTGTAGACGCCGCCGAGCGAGGGGGCGTCGATCGAGGTCACGAGATCGGTCCCGACGCCGTACAGATCGATGGGCGCGCCCGCGCGCCGGAGCTCGGCGATCCGGTGCTCGTTGAGATCGCCCGAGGCCACGATCTTCGCCGACGCGCAGCCGGCGGCGTCGAGGATCCCGCGCACCGCCACGCTGAGCGCGCCGAGATCGCCGGAGTCGAGCCGCACCCCCTTCAGCTTGTCGCGCGCGACCGCCGCCGCGCGCGCCGCCCCGGTGAGCGTGTCGTACGTGTCGATGAGCAGGAGCGTCGCGTTCGGGAAGACGGCGACGTAGCTCTCGAACGCGGCCTGCTCGGTCGGGTGGGCCATGGTCCACATGTGCGCGGCCGTCCCGAGCACCGGGATGCCGAAGCGCATGCCGGCCTCGACGTTCGAGGTGCCGACGCACCCCGCGGCGTACGCGGCCCGCGCCGCGTCGATCGCCGCCTCCGGGTGCGCCCGCCGGGTCCCGAACTCGACGACGCCCGCGTCGCCGGCGGCCAGGATCACGCGCGCGGCCTTCGACGCGATCGTGGTGGCGTGGTTGATGACCGACAGGGCAAACGTCTCGATGAGCTGCGCCTCGATGAGCGGCGCCGTGACGCGCACGAGCGGCTCGTTCGCGAAGAACACCGTCCCCTCGGGCATGGCCCACACGTCGCCGCGGAACCGGAAGCCCCGGAGGTAGTCGCGGAACGCGGGGGTCATCGCGTCCGCGAGCGCGGGGAGCGCGCCGAGGTAGGCGATCTCCTCGTCGGTGAAGCGGAGCCCCTCGAGGTAGCGCACGAGCCGATCGAGGCCCATCGCGACGAGGAAGCGGCGGTGGCTGGGCAGCCGCCGCACGAAGAGCTCGCACGTCGCGACGCGCGAGGTCATGCCGCGGTGGAAGTACCCCGCCGCCATGGTCAGCTGGTAAAGGTCCGTGTGCAGCGCGTCCACAGCTCATGGCTAAAGACGCTGGACGTACGGGTCAATCCGAAGATCGCGCCGCGGCGGTGCGGATCATCTCCCGCGCGGCCCCGGGCGCGGCCGGCGGCGTCCGGCGAGGCGCGCGCGCCGCGCGGGCGGCGTTCCCGACCGGGGCGCGGCTGATCTAAGCTCCGCCCCGTGGCAGCGAAGATCCTGGACGGCAAGGCGATCGCGCAGAAGGTCCGCGACGAGGTGCGGGAGGGGGCGGCCCGCTTCGCGGCGGCGCACGGCCGGCCCCCGGGCCTCGACGTGGTGCTCGTCGGCGACGATCCGGCCAGCGTGACCCACACGCGGAACAAGGAGAAGCAGTCGAACGACGTCGGCATGCGGGGCCGGCTGCACCGGCTCGCCGCCGACACGACCGAGGCGGCGCTGCTCGCGCGCATCGCGGAGCTCAACGCGGACGACACCGTCGACGGGATCCTCGTCCAGCTGCCGCTCCCCCCGCACCTCCGGGAGCAGCGGGTGCTCGACGCCGTGGACCCCGCGAAGGACGTCGACGGCCTCCACCCGTTGAACGCGGGGCTGCTCGCGATGGGCCGCCCGGGCGGCCTGGTGCCGGCCACGCCGAGCGGCTGCATGCGCCTGCTCGCCGAGGCGGGCGTCGAGATCGCCGGCGCGCGCGCGCTGGTCGTCGGGCGGAGCAACCTCGTCGGCAGGCCGACGGCGGCGCTCCTGCTCGCGCGGCACGCGACGGTCACGATCGCCCACTCCCGCACGCGCGACCTCTCGGCGCTCTGCCGCGAGGCCGACATCCTCGTCGCCGCCGTGGGCCGGGCGAAGCTCATCGCCGGCGACTGGATCAAGGAGGGCGCCACGGTGATCGACGTCGGCATGAACCGCGACGAGGCGGGCAAGCTCGTGGGCGACGTCGACTTCGACGCCGCGAGGGAGCGCGCCGCCTGGATCACGCCGGTGCCGGGCGGCGTCGGTCCCATGACGATCGCCTCGCTGCTCGCGACCACGCTGCGCGCGGCGGAGGCGCGCGCGGCGCGGCCGTCGTCGTGACGGCGCGCGCGGCGGCGTTCGTGGCGCGCGAGACCGCCGTCGCCTGCCCGCCGTTCGTCCCCGAGGTGCGCCTCCACCTGGCGACCGAGGTCACGCCGCTGTGGCGCGCGACCGAGGCGGCGCTGGCGCGCGCGGGGGTGCCGCCGCCGTACTGGGCCTTCGCGTGGGCCGGCGGGCAGGCGCTCGCGCGGTACCTGCTCGATCACCCGGCCGCGGTCGCCGGAAAGCGCGTGCTCGATCTCGCCGCCGGCGGCGGGATCGTCGCGATCGCCGCGGCCCGCGCCGGCGCGGCGCGCGTGAGCGCCGCCGACATCGATCCGTTCGCCGCCGCGGCGCTCCGGCTCAACGCGGCCCTGAACGGCGTCGCCCTCGAGGTGATCGCGGAGGATCTCACGGAGCGCGACGCACGCGGCGCGTGGGACGTCGTCGTGGCGGGCGACGTCTTCTACGAGCGCGCCATGGTCGCCCGGGTGCTCCCCTGGCTGCGCCGGTGCGCCGAGGGGCCGGCGGCCGTGCTCGTCGGCGATCCTGGGCGCGCCTACTGCCCCGCGGAGGGCGCCCTGGAGCTCGCGCGCTACCTCGTCCCCACGTCCCTCGACCTGGAGGGCCGCGAGCAGCGCGAGGCGCGGGTGCTGCGGCTCTGCCCCGCCGGGTGGCTCAGCCAGCCGCGCACGGTGGCCTGATACGCGTCGGGCAGCCCGGCAAGGCGCGTCATCTCCGCGCGACGCAGCATCGCCGCGTGATGGTGCAGAACGGCGCCCATCGAAGCGCGGTATGCCCGGAGGCGGCGGCGCAGCGTCATGAACCGATCCGCCACGGCACGATCGCGAGCAGAGCCTTTGCCGGGTCGTGCGCCGGCGAGCTCGGTCGCCGGCGATGCTCCAGGACGGCCGTGCGTCGAGCGGTGCGCGCGCCGGATGGGCCCCGAGCGGCCCTCGGTGGTGATTGGATCCATGCTATGAAGCTGTGGCCGGGGAGAGATATGACGGACGCGGAGCTCGAAGCGCTGCTCGTGGATCTGGAATCCGACCGCGTGGAGCGCAAAGAAACCGACGGGGATCGCGAGAAGATCAAGAAGACGATCTGTGCGTTCGCGAACGACCTGCCGGGCAACGGGCTCCCCGGATTCATCTTCGTCGGCGCGCGTGATGATGGGAGCGTCGCCGGGCTCTCGGTGACGGACGAGCTGCTCAAGCGCTTGTCGGACATGGGCGTGAGCGGTCAGATTCAGCCCTTGCCATCCATCGTGGTGCAAAAACGGATGCTCCGCGGGGCGGATGTTGCAGTCGTCCAGGTGCATCCATCGCCGTTTCCTCCAGTGCGCTACGATGGGCGCACGTTCATCCGAGTCGGCCCGACGACACGTCCTGCGAGCGCGGCTGACGAGCGCAGGCTCACGGAACGCAGGCGTGGCGCGCTCTTGCCCTTCGACCTGAGTCCCGTGCCGGACGCGACGCGAGAAGATCTCGATCTGGAGCTGTTCCACCGTGTCTATCTGCCCGCAGCCGTTGCGCCGGACGTCCTCGCGCAGAACCAGCGCCCTCTCGAACAACAGCTCGCATCTCTTCGCCTGAGCACCCTCGACGGAACGCCGACCGTGTGTGGCGTCCTCGTGCTAGGGAAGGACCCTCGGCGTCATATTCCAGGGGCGTACGTCCAGTTTCTCCGACTTGACGGCTCGGAGCTCCTGGATCCCATCAAGGATCAAAAGGAGCTCGACGGGCCTCTTCCGGATCTGCTTCGTCGCATCGACGAGGTGCTGGAGGCGCACATCTCCGTCGCAACGGACGTGAGGGCTCATTCCACGGAAATCCGCCATCCTGACTATCCCATCGTCGCCCTTCAGCAGATCATTCGTAATGCCGTCCTCCACCGCAGTTACGACGGGACCAACGCGCCCGTTCGCATGACATGGTTCTCGGATCGGGTGGAGATCTTGAGCCCAGGCGGTCCCTATGGGCAGGTGAACCCGCGCAATTTCGGACAGCTCGGCGCGACGGATTATCGCAATCCGCACCTGGCCGAGGCCATGAAGGCGCTGGGATACGCCCAGCGATTCGGCTTCGGAATCCAGATGGCCCGCCAGGAGCTCCAGAAGAACGGCAGTCCTCCCCTCGAGTTCACGGTCGCCGATCACCACGTGCTAGCGATCATCCGGAGCCGAACGTGAGCATTCCCATCATCGCCTTTTTCAACAACAAAGGTGGCGTCGGCAAGACCTCCCTCGTCTACCATATCGCGTGGATGTACGCGGAGCTCGGAATCCGCGTCCTCGCGGTGGATCTCGACCCGCAGGCCAATCTCACGGCGGCTTTCCTGGACGAGGACAGGCTCGCGGAGCTCTGGGACGAGGACGAGAAATCGGAGACGATCCACGAGTGCATCCGACCGCTCCTCGAAGGCACCGGGGACATCGGCAACCCTCACATCGAAGAGATCGGGGACAACCTGAGCTTGATCCCGGGAGATCTCGCGCTCTCCAGCTTCGAGGACGAGCTGAGTCAGCAGTGGCCCCAATGCGCGGACGGCAAGCCGCGGGCGTTTCGCGTCATCACCGCGTTCTGGCGCGCGATCCGGAAGGCGTCCCTCGCGAACGATCCCGGCGTTGTGCTCGTCGACGTGGGTCCCAATCTGGGAGCCATCAACCGCGCGGCGCTCGTCGCTTCGGATCACGTCGTCGTACCGCTGTCGCCCGATCTGTTTTCCCTCCAGGGCTTGAAGAACCTCGGGCCGACCCTTCGACGATGGCGCGCAGAATGGACGGATCGCGTGGCGAGAAACCCGGATCCGAAACGGATCGAACTCCCGGCGGGGAACATGTGCCCCGCCGGCTACCTCGTCCTTCAACATGCGGTGCGGCTCGATCGTCCGGTCAAGGCGTATGCCCGCTGGATGCGGCGTATTCCCGGCGTTTACCGGCAGTCCGTGCTCGATCAAGATCCCGGCGCCCCGATCCTTCCTGACCAGGATCCGCACTGCATCGGGCTGCTCAAGCACTACCGGAGCCTGATGCCAATGGCCCAGGAGGCGCACCGTCCGATGTTCCTTCTCCGCCCCGTCGACGGAGCCATGGGCGCCCATCAGGCCGCGGTAGGTGGCGCCTGGAACGATTTCTCCACGCTCGCCCGGCGCATCGCCGAGCGTACAGGGCTCGATTTTCCAGAGACGCTCTGATTCACCAGATGATCCAGGGGGGCGCGCGTCACCTGGCCCGGCTCGCCCCCTCCGGATCGAGCCGCCCCCCGGTCAGCCGGAGCGAGGTGAGCGAGAGCGCGAGGAGCGCGCCGCCGGCCACGAGCGGGAGCTCGCGCGCGGCGCCGGCCTCGGGCGCGCGGAGGAAGACGGCCAGGAGCAGCGCGTGGGCGGCGAGCAGCTCGCGGCGCGGGACCGGCAGCGCGCGCAGGAAGAACGTGGCCGGCGCGCGGAGCAGCGCGCGCGCCGCGGGCGTCCCGAGGAACAGCCAGCCCGCCCAGAGCGCGAGCCGGAACGGGAGCGACGCGCCGGCGAGGCCCGTGACCTGCGCCGCCTGCATCCCGTTGCCCCCGAAGAGGACGGCCGCGACGACCGCGACGCCCATGTAAAGCGGCATGGCGCGCGCGACGGCGTCCTTCCCGGCCGTCGCGGCCAGGGTGCGCACGAGGAGAACGAAGCGGCTCAGCACGTGACGGGGTCGTGGCGTAACAACCGTCCCTCCCGGCAATTCCCGGGCGCTCATCGTAATGCGACGCGCTCGCGCGGACGATCGCGTCGTCGTCGCGCGGGCGTCATTCCGAGGAGTCGACGAGGTAGACTCGTCGAAATGAGCCGCTCTCCTCGTCGCGAACCTCCCCCCTCGCAGCTCTCGCTCTTCGAGACGGCGACAGGGCCCGCGGCCGCAGGGACGGCCGCGGCGAGCGAGCCGGATCCGATGGTGCCCGTCTACGAGGACGCCGCCCGCGTCGCGGCGCGGCTGCCGAAGGGGCTGCACCTCGGCACGAGCTCGTGGAGCTTCCCCGGCTGGCAGGGCCTCGTCTACGCCGGGCGGCACGGCACGGAGGAGCTCGCGCGCAACGGCCTCGCCGAGTACGCCCGGCACCCGCTCCTCACGACCGTGGGCATCGACCGGAGCTTCTACGCGCCCGTCCCCGACGGCGACTTCGTCCGCTACCGGGCGCAGCTCCCGGGCGGCTTTCGCTGCGTCTCGAAGGCGCTGCACGCGGTCGTCTCCCAGACGCTCCAGCGCTGGCAGGCGCCGCCGGACGACGACCGCGGGCAAGGCGCGGGCCGCGCGGAGATCGAGCCGAACCCGGACTTCTTCTCGGTCCCGCTCTTCGTCTCGCGCGTCGCCGCGCCGCTGCTCTCGGTGTTCCGCGCCCACGCGGGGCCCGTGCTGCTCGAGCTGCCCCCCGTCGGCCCTCGCCACCGCCTGCCGCCGCGCGCGTTCTTCGAGCGGCTCGACGCCTTCCTCGGCGCGCTGCCGCGCGAGCTCACCTACGCGGTCGAGCTCCGGGAGCGCGCCTACTTCACGGGCGAGTACCGGGAGATCCTCGGCGCGCACGGCGTCGCCCACGCCTACAGCTACTGGCGCGCCATGCCGTCGCCGGGGGCGCAGGCGGACGTGGTGCCGGTCTCGAACGCCCCGTTCGCGCTCGTCCGGCTCTCGCTCAAGCCCGGGCAGCGCTACGAGGCGGAGAAGAGGCGGTTCGACCCGTTCAACCGCGTGGTCGAGCCCGATCCGGCGATGCGCGCCGAGGTCACGCGGATCGTGTGCGAGGCGGCGGCGCTCGGCGCCGAGAGCTTCGTGCTGGTGAACAACAAGGCCGAGGGCTCTGCGCCCCTCACGGTGCGCGCGATCGCCGAGCAGGTCGCCGAGGCGTGGCAGGCGCGCGGCGCGGCCGCGCCGGCGTGATGCGAGAGCTGGGGGTGACCGAACAGGACGGCGGCGATCGCGCAGGACGTCGGCGACCGAGCCGGACGGCGGCGATCGCGCAGGACGTCGGCGACCGAGGTCGACCGGCCCGCCGCAGCGCGGCTGCCCGGCGCGCCGGTCCGGGGACAGGCTGGAAAGAAGCCCGGCGCAGGCGGCTTCCGGGCCGGCGCGGCGCGCTCCCCAGGATCCGCGCCGTGAAAGGCCTCTCCTCGGCCCACCAACCGTGCAACACCACAGCGCGCCGCGATCCGCGCGCCCGCGCGCCGGGCCGCGGCAGAGGACGCGCACAACGTTGGAGATGCCAGTGAAACGCAGTGAAGCTCCGACCCGGGCCGACGTGGTCATCGTCGGCGCGGGCCACAACGGCCTCGTGGCCGCCATCCTCCTCGCCCGTCGCGGGCTCGACGTGGTGGTGCTCGAAGAGAAGGACGTCGTGGGCGGCGCCGTGAGGACCGAGCGCCCGTTCGCGAAGGCGCCGGGCCTCGGCGTCTCGAGCGGCGCCTACCTGCTCGGCCTCGCCCCGCCCGAGCTGCTCCGCGAGCTCGGCGTCGCGCTGCCCCTCCGGCGGCGCGACCCGCACTACTTCGTCCCGACGACGGACCGGCGCTACCTGCTCTTCGGCTCGGACCACGCCGCGATGAAGCAGCAGTTCCTCGAGTTCTTCTCGCAGGAGGACTGGGACGCGAACTGCGCGCTCCAGGCCGAGCTCGCCGCGCTCCGGGACGACATCGCCCCGACCTGGCTCGAGGAGCCGCTCTCGATCGAGGAGACCGCGGAGCGCCACGTGCGGCCCGCGCTCCGGCGGACGTTCGTGTCGCTCTGCCGCGGCACCATCTCCGAGTACCTCGCGCGCTTCGGCTGGAAGAGCGATCTCCTCCGGGCGATGTACGCCGTCACCGACGCCTTCTCGGGGCTCGCCGGCGGCTTCGACACGCCCGGCACCGGGATGAACTTCCTCGTCCACAACATGTGCCGCCTCCCGGGCGCGGACGGCACCTGGATGATCGTCGAGGGCGGGATGGGCACGGTCACCCGCCTCTTCGCCGACAGGGCGCGGGCCGAGGGCGCGCGGATCGTCACCGGCGCCCGCGTCGCGCAGATCGAGTCGACCGGGGGCGCCGCGTCGGGCGTGCTCCTCGAGGACGGCACGCGCATCGCGGCCAGGGCGGTCGTGTCGAACGCCGACCCGTACCGCACCCGCGCGCTCGCCGGCGAGGGGGCGATCGGGGCGGCGCTGTCGCGGCGGCTCGACGCGCTCGCGAAGGACGGCTCGACGCTCAAGGTCAACATGGCCCTGACCGGCCTGCCCCGGTTCACGTGCCTCCCCGAGGATCGCGGGCAGTACGGGCCGACGATCCACCTCCTGCCGGACGAGGACGTCGTGATCGACGTGCTGAAGCAGGCCCACCGCGACGCGATGAGCGGGCGCCTGCCCGAGTTCCCCGCGATCGAGTGGTACTTCCACACGCCGATCGATCCGAGCCTGCGCGACGCGGAGGGCCACCACAACGCCGCGCTCTTCGTGCAGTGGGTCCCCTACGCGCTCGCGAGCGGCGAGACGTGGGCCGAGGCCGCGCCGCGCTACGTCTCGCACCTGCTCTCGATCTGCGACCGCTTCGCGCCCGGGATGTCGGAGCTCGTGCTCGACACGTTCACGCTGGCGCCGCCGGACATCGAGCGGCACTTCGGGATCACGCGCGGGCACATCCACCACATCGACAACGGCTTCGGCTTCGCCGATCGGGTGCCGTACCGGTTCGGGCTCGCCGGGCTCTACGCGTGCAGCGCCGGCACGCACCCGGCCGGGTCGGTCATCGGCGCGGCGGGGCACAACGCCGCGAAGGCGGCGCTCGCCGATCTCGGGAAGTGACGCCCGGGCCGGCATGACGCGCGCGCCGGCGCTCACGCCGGCGCGCGCGCGACGGTCCCCCTCGTCGTGACGACCGCGCGCTCGAGCGGCGCGCCGGCGCCGACGGCGACCCGCGCGCCCGGCCACACCACGCACCCGCGCAGCGCGCCGGCCCCCTCGACCCGCGCCCCCGCGCCGACGACGCTGCCCGTCACGTCGACGCCCTCGGCCACGAGCGCCCCCGGGCCCACGTGGCTCGCCTGGCCGCAGCGCCACAGCCACCGCGCGTTCGCCGCGAGGTAGGCGGCGACCGTGCCGATGTCGTGCCAGACGGCGGGCGCCGGGAACGTCGCGAGCGCGCGCCCCTCGCGCAGCCACGGCAGGTACACGTCGCCGACCATGCACCCGCGCGACGGCAGCCGCCGCCGGAGCGCCTCGCCGACCACGTGCACGCCCACGAAATCGCCGCCCGCGGCCTCCTCGCCGAAGCGCTCGCCGCGCAGCCGGACCACCTCGCCGCGCGCGCCGAGGCCCAGGGTCCCTTCCCCGGCGGCGCGCGGCGCCACCGCGAGCGTCGCGGCCGCGCCGCGCTGCGCGTGCGCCGCCGAGAGCGCTGCCACGTCGAGGTCGATCAGGATGTCGCCGTTCCAGAGCACCACGTCCCCCTCGCCGAGGGCGCGCGCCGCGTTCGCGAGCCCGCCGGCGGTGCCGAACGGCTCCGGCTCGTCGACGAGGTCGACCTCGACCGGGAGCGCCGCGAGCAGCTCGCGCGAGAAGCGCTCCGCGAGGTGGGACCGGTTCAGCACGACGCGCCGGGCAGCGCCCGCGGCGAGCCGCGCCGCGATGTGCGCGACCAGCGGGCGATCGCCGAGCCACAGGAGCGGCTTCGGCAGCTCGTCCGTGAGCGGCCGGAGCCGGGTCCCGAGCCCCGCCGCGAGGATCATGGCAGCGGCCATGCGCGCTACTCTCGCCTCACCGCGAGGATCCTTCAAGAGACCGGGCGCTCCCCCGCCCCGCCCTCCAGGAAACCGGGGGCTCGCGCGCACTGCCGGGCGCTCGCGCTCCCCGCCGGGCGCTCACTCGCGCGGCTCGAGGAGCTCCCGCCACGCGCGATCGAGCAGATCGTGCCCGTTCACGTCGTCCTTCTCGAGGTACGCCGCGCCGATGCGGAGGACCATCCGGAAGGGCATCGACGGGATGCGCCGGAAGCGGTGCTCGCGCACCTTCTGGCCGAGCACCTTCGCGAACGCGCGCGCTCCGGTCTGGCCGACCTCGGGGCAGACGATCGCGAGGAAGTTGCGGCGGTAGCGCGCGAGCAGTCCGCCTTCCGGCACGTAGATCCGGACCACGCGGACGAGATCGCCGAGGATGCGCTCGACCCCCGCCCGGCCGTGCTGCTCCTCGATGCTCCGGAGCCCCTCCACGCCGAGCAGCAGCAGGGACAGCCTGCGGGTCCCCTGAACCCGGGCGCGCTGGACCTCCTTCTTGAGGAAAGCCCGGAGCCGCTCCTCGTGGGCGATGGCGTCGAGCGCCTCGTCGCGTTTCCGCGCGCTCCCAGGCTTCGGCCTGCCCTCCGCGAGCCTCGTCGCGCCCTCCGCGCCCCGCGGCGCGCCCTCCGCGAGCCTCGTCGCGCCCTCCGCGAGCCTCGGCGCGCCCTCCGCGAGCCTCGTCGCGCCCTCCGGCAACGCGGCGGCGCGGCGGGGCCGCTCCTCGCGCTCGGCCCCGCGGCGCGACGACGGCGGCGGGATGCTCGAGGGGCTCGACGCCGGAGGCGGCGCGGACGGGGCGGCGGTGGCGAGGGCCTCCGCCATGAGGGAGACCGCCGTGGTCGCGCGCTCGAACCGGTCCTTCGGGTCGAGCGCCGTGGCCTGCTGGAACCAGGCGTCGAAGGCGGGTGGCAGCTTGACGCCGCGCCGCGCCGCGCGGGCGCTCGGCGGCTCGGGCAGCCCCGACGCCATCCGCTGGAGCAGGGCGAAGATGGACGGCGAGACCCGGGCCTCGCTCATCCAGTAGGCGCTGCCCACGAGCAGCGTGAAGGCGACGTGGCCGAGCGCGTGGATGTCGGCCTTCGGCCCGATCGCGCCGTCGCCGCGGATCTGCTCGGGGGCCATGTAGAGCGGCGTCCCGACCAGCGCCGTGCGCTGCGCCATGCTGCTGTCCGCCGCGACCTTGGCCAGGCCGAAGTCGAGCACCTTGACGCACGGGGCGCCGTCGTCCCGCCTCGTGAGGAAGAGGTTCTCCGGCTTGAGGTCCCGGTGGACGATGGCGGCCGCGTGCGTCTTGTCGAGCGCCAGCGCGACCTGGGAGAGGTAGAGCACCACCTCCGCGGCCGGCAGCGGGCCGCGGCGCACGGAGAGGCTCGCGAGCTCCTCGCCCTGGAGCAGGTCCATGATGAGGAAGGGCATCCCGGAGTCGGCGTCGACGCCGGCGTCGGAGACCGGGACGATGTGATCGCTCTCGATCCCGCCGGTGATCCTGGCCTCCTGGGCGAACCGGGCGCGCATGCCGGCGTCCTGGATGGATCCCGGGAGCATCACCTTGAGCGCGCGGCGGCGGTCCGTGACCTCGTCGACGACCTCGTACACCGCCCCCATCCCCCCCGCCTTGATGCAGCGGACGACGCGGTATCGCCCGTGAAACAGCGCGTCGGGCTTGAGCGGTGCGAGGCTCGGCGGATCCATCGGGAGAGATCGAGGCCGGACGAGCATAGATCGGACCGGGTCGGGCCCGGCGCCCCTTCGCCATGCGCGCGGCGCTGGCGGCGAGACGTCGCGCGTCGGGGGACGCCGCGCGCGGTCGGAGAGCGCCGCGCCGGGCGGCTGTCCCCGCTCGCTTCCACCGTGGACGCCACGCCATCGGTCGCGCGGTCGGCCGTTCGGCCGCGCGGGGAGCGACGCGCGCGCTGCGGGCGGGCCCGGTCGAAAACTCGACGCCGCCGGGGCCAGCGTGGTAGCTCGGCCGGGTGGGATCGCACGCGCTCGCCGTCCGCTCCGCCGCGAGGCGGGGCTCCGCGTTCTGGGCTGCAGCCGGGTTGATCGGCCTCGGGGCCGCGGGCCTCGCGACACAGAGCTGCGGCACGGACGCCGTGGGCGTCGACGCGTGCCGCGAGATCGAGCGGGCCCGGTGCGAGGCGGCCGCCGCGTGTCCGGCGTGGGTCGATGGCGAGGACGCCGACGCGAAGGTGAAGGCGTGCGTCGAGTTCTACTGGGACCAGTGCCTGCACGGCCTCGGGCACCAGGGCGAGGGCGACGCGGAGGAGCCGTCGAACGCCGAGGTCGATCGATGCGTCGCCGCGGTCGGCGAGGCGCGCGCCTGCGCCGGCGCCCAGGTGGCGTCCATGGCGGAGTGCCCTGCGGCGCCGCTCGCGCCGGGCGAGGACGGCGCGCTCAGCCCGTGCGCGGTGATCACCGAGCGGGCGCACGCGCTCGATGCCTGCGCGTCCGTGGTCGGCCGGGCCGGCACGGGCAGCGGTGGCGGTGACGGCGCAGGCGGCAGCGGTGGCTCGGACGGCAGCGGCGGCTCGGATGGCACTGCAGGTGGCGGAGCCGGCGGCTCGGACGGCAGCGTGGGCGGCGGTAGCACGGGTGGCGGTGGCGGGGCCGGCGGCAGCTAACCGCCAGTCACATCCCGGCGGGCCCCGGCCAGGATCGCGGCGTTCCCGCCGGGGCAGGCCCCGCGGCCATCTCAGGGTGCCGAGGCGCACGCCATACAGGGCGCCTGCGGATGCCCGAGACGCCCGCCTCAAGGCTTGAAACGGGCGACTCGGTCACCGAGCGGGCGCTTTCAACGCTTGAAATGTGCTCCTCGGTGACCGAGCGGGCGCTTTCAACGCTTGAGATCGCCGACTCGGTCACCGAGCGGGCCATCTCAAGCGTTGAAATGGCCGACTCGGTGACCGAGTCACCCGTTTCAACGCTTGCATCAAGCCTTGCAACGGCCGGGGGCCTCGGCCCATCCGAGCCGGCCACGGCCCCCCCGAGCTCGGCCATGCGCCAGCCCCGCGCATCGGGAGGACGCCCCCCCAGCACCGCCGCCGCGCCCCCCGCGCATCACCACGGCGCCGCCGCGGCCCGATCTCGCCCCGCAGGCGGCCGCCGCAGGCGCCCCCGCGGCGCGTGCGGCGCGCGCGGCGCCGCGTTTCATCTGGCGCCGTTCCCCGGCTTGGACTAGTGCCCCCTGCCGATGGGCCGAGCTCGTGCTGGTTTCGGGACCTTGTTCGGTGCGGATCGCGGGCGCTGGCCGACGCCGCCGGCCCGGTCGGTCTTCCGCGCCCTTGCGTTTGCCGCCCTCGCGCTCGCCGCCCCCGCGCTCGCGGCCTGCGAGAGCGAGGGCGACGACGACAGCGACGAGCAGATCCAGACGTCGCTCACCATCGACCCGCTCGCCTTCCTCGGCGACGTGCGGTGCTCGAACGAGCCCGGCGCCATCCGCAGCTACGTCGCCACCCTCACGGACGTGAGCGCCAAGGGCGGGCCGGTCACCCTCGCCTCCTCCCCGCCCATCCCCTGCTCCTCGCGCGTCTCGTTCACCTTCGTCGTCGAGCGGCACGAGTACACGGCCAGGATCGACGGCTACGCGCAGTTCGCCGAGGAGCTCGAGCCGCTCGGCGACGAGACGTCCGGCAGCCGCCACATGCGGCTCGACGGCGCCCCGGTCGCGCCGCGCTGGACGTGGGCGTGCCCCGGCCCCGACGCCGCGGAGGACGCCGAGGAGCTCGTCGCGCGGGAGGGCGTCAACGTCGTGGTCGAAGGCTGCGTCGCGCTCGCCGGCGCCGGCGAGCCCGGGGGCGCGGCGATCGCGCTCGATCCTGCGGCCGCGCTCGGCGGGCTGCGCTGCGCGGAGGACGGCGGCCCGGTCGCGAGCTTCGACGTCCTCCCCGAGGGGAGCGCGCTCTCGCCGGTGCTCGGGGTCGCCTGCCCGCCCGCGGCGCCCGTGGTCTACGACCTCGGCGCCGCCCCGGAGCGCACCTACTTCTTCCGCCTCGAGGCCAGGGACGCCGCGGGCAACGTCGCGTTCGGATCGCGCTGCTTCGCCGCGGCGGGCGCGGGGCTCACCGCCGCCGCGATCTGCGATCCGCTCTCCTCGACGGGCGCGCTGGAGCTCGATCTCGGCGCGCTCCTCGCGGAGCAGGGCCTCGCCTGCGGCGGCAAGGCGTCGACCTACGTCGCGACCGTGCCGCTGCCCTCGGGCGACCAGCCCGCGACGGCGCGGACGGTCGGCCCCGTGCCCTGCGGAGGCCGCGCGCTCGTCTCGTCGCTCGTCCCGGGCGCGTACGCGGCCGAGGTCGAGGTGCTCGGCCCGGACGGGGCCTCGGTGCTCTCCGCCACCTGCAGCGGCGATGTCCGCCCGGGCGCGACGACCCGCGCCGGGTGCGTCGCGCGCTGAGCTCCGCGCAACGCCCGCGCCCACGCCCGCGTCGAACCGGCAGGAGCGGCGCTTCGAGGCCGGCAAACCCTTTGCGCCGGCCTGCCCCTTGGAGTACCTGAACGCCTCCGTCGCATCCCCTGAACAGCGCGGGTCATAGGGCGGGCGGCGGAGGCCGCGCTCCACCTCGTCGGTCGTCGATCGAGGCGACCGACGCCTCCACCGACCCGCTCGACGCTCGAGCCGCGCTGGGATGGGCCTCTACGCGGGGACCGCACGCGCCGCGCCCGCCCCCCGCGTCTCGGGTGCAGATCTCATGGAAGAGACGTCGAACATCCAGCAGAAGGTTCCGGTCAGCATCCAGGACGAGCTCCGGACGAGCTACCTCGACTACGCGATGAGCGTGATCATCGGCCGCGCGATCCCGGACGTGCGCGACGGCCTGAAGCCGGTGCACCGCCGGATCCTCTACTCGATGAACGAGCAGAAGATCGGCCCCACCGGCGCGCACAAGAAGTGCGCGCGCGTCGTCGGCGACGTCCTCGGCAAGTACCACCCCCACGGCGATCTCGCGGTCTACGACGCGCTCGTCCGCATGGGGCAGCCGTTCAGCCTGCGCTACCCGCTCATCGACGGGCAGGGCAACTACGGCTCGGTCGACGGCGACTCGCCCGCGGCCATGCGGTACACGGAGTCGCGGCTCTCCCGGATGGCGGTCGAGCTCCTGGCCGACCTCGACAAGGACACGGTCGACTTCGTCCCGAACTACGACGACTCGGAGCTCGAGCCGAGCGTCCTGCCGGCGAAGTTCCCGCAGCTCCTCGTCAACGGCTCCGGCGGCATCGCCGTCGGCATGGCGACGAACATCCCGCCGCACAACCTCGGCGAGATCATCGACGCGACGATCGCGATCATCCGGAACCCCGACGTCACCCTGGAGGATCTGCTCCACCTCGTCCCGGGGCCGGATTTCCCGACGGGCGGCCTCATCTACGGCAAGAGCGGGATCGTGCAGGCCTACACGACCGGGCGCGGCTCGATCACGATGCGCGGGCGCAGCCAGGTCGAGAAGACGATGAAGGGCGACCGCGAGCAGATCGTGTTCACCGAGATCCCCTACCAGGTGAACAAGGCCCGGCTCGTCGCGAAGATCGCCGAGTGCATGAAGGAGAAGCGCATCGAGGGGATCAGCGAGGTGCGCGACGAGAGCGACCGCGAGGGGATGCGGATCGTGATCGAGCTGAAGAAGGACATCTTCCCGCAGGTGGTCCTGAACCAGCTCTACCGGCTGACGGATCTGCAGGCGACGTTCGGCGTGATCAACCTGTCGATCGCGAACGGCCGCCCCGCGGTGCTGAGCCTGAAGGACACGCTGTCGCACTTCATCGAGCACCGGCGCGAGGTCGTGACGCGGCGCTGCCGCTTCGAGCTCCGGCAGGCGGAGGCGCAGCGCGAGCTCGTCGAGGGGCTCGGGATGGCGACGAGCGACATCGATCGCGTGGTCGCGACGATCCGCGCCTCGAGCGATCCGGAGGAGGCGCGGGAGAACCTGCAGAGGCTGCCGCTCCGGGGGCTCGGCGAGTTCCTCCGGCGCGCCGGCCGGCCGGAGCCCGAGTGCGCCGAGGCCGACGCGCGCGGCGACTACTTCCTGTCGGAGCGGCAGGCGAAGGCGATCCTCGAGATGCGGCTGTCGCGCCTGACCGGCCTCGAGCGGGAGAAGCTCGCGAAGGAGTACGGCGAGCTGTCGCAGACGATCGAGCGGCTGCGGGCGATCCTCGCGGACATGGGGCTGCTCATGAACGTGATCGTGATGGAGCTCGAGGAGATCAAGGCGCGCTTCGGGGACAAGCGGCGCACCGAGATCGTGCCGGCCGAGGCCGAGATCCAGATGGAGGACCTGATCCAGGAAGAGGACATGGTCGTGACCATCTCGCACGCCGGCTACCTGAAGCGGACGCCGACGTCGACCTACCGGGCGCAGCGCCGCGGCGGCAAGGGGATGGTGGGGATGGAGGCGCGCGAGGAGGACTGGGTGAGCCAGCTCTTCGTGGCGTCGACGCACTCGTACGTCTTCTTCTTCAGCGACAAGGGCAAGGTCTTCGTCAAGAAGGTCTACGAGATCCCGCAGGCGCCGCGGAACGCGAAGGGCCGCGCGATCGTGAACTTCGTCGGGATGGAGCCGGGGGAGAAGGTCGCGGCGATCACGCCGGTGCCGAGCTTCAGCGACGAGACGTTCGTGGTGACGTTGACCCGCCGCGGGCAGATCAAGAAGACGGCGCTGAGCGAGTACGAGAACTACCGGGACAAGGGGATCATCGGGGTCCGGATCGAGGAGGGCGATCAGCTCTTCACGGCGGCGCTGACCGACGGCAAGCGCGAGCTGGTGATCGCGACCCGGAGCGGGATGAGCATCCGCTTCCCCGAGGACCAGGTGCGCCCGACGGGCCGGGCCACGATGGGCGTGAAGGGCATCGAGCTCGAGGAGGGCGACGTGGTGGTGGGCCTCGGCGTGAGCGGCGACGGGCGCGACCGGGTGCTGGCGGTGTGCGAGCGGGGGTACGGCAAGCAGACGCCGCTCGAGGAGTTCCGGCTCCAGAGCCGCGGCGGCAAGGGCGTGATCCTGATCGACGCGAGCGAGCGGAACGGGCCGGTGGTGGGCGTGGCGATGGTGAGCCCGAGCGACGAGGTGCTGATCGTGACCGACCGGGGCCAGATGATCCGCACCAAGACGAGCGAGATCCGCGAGACCGGGCGCAACGCGCAGGGGGTTCGGCTGATGAACGTCGGCCAGGACGAGCGCGTGGTCGCGGTCGAGGCGTTCGCGGCAGAAGACGCGGCGGCGACGGCCGACGACGGCGGATCGACGCCGCCGGCGGCGGGGACCAACGGGGTCGACGAGCACGCGAACGGCGCCAGCAGCGGGGGCGCGGGCGTGGACGGGAGCGAGGGCGGCGGCAGCAGCGACGCGAACTAGGAGCTCGCTCCGGGCCGGGGGGGCTGGCGGCGCGACGGGGTGAGGGGCGCAGGGCGGCGCACGAGCGCCGCGAGCGCGGCCACGTGCTCGTCCTCCGCGCCCATCGCCGCGAGCGCCTCGGCCAGCCGCAGGACGTACTCCACGTTCGAGCCGCTCGGCCCGCTCGACGCGAGCACCTGCGCCGCGATGTCGGCGAGCGGCGCCGCGCCGAGATAGTGCGGGTTGTCCGCCGTGGCCACGTACACCGTGGCGGTCCGGGTCGTCGCGTGCGCCGGATCCGCCAGGGTGAGCGGCACGTCGTGGCGCACGTACCCCCCCTGCTCGCGATGATCCAGCGCGCGGAGCACCTCGTCGAGATCCGCCGCGGCGACGCGATAGGCCATCCCCCAGCAGCGCGCGCCGGGCTCCGGGATCAGGGTGACCACCCTGCCCGGCGCCCCAGGCACGCCGCGATGATCGGTGGAGCCCTGCCAGAAGCGGCGCGCCCACCCCGTGATGTACCCCGGCGCCCTCTGCTCGAAGCGGAACGCCGGCCGCCAGATCAGCGACCCGTAGCCGAAGATCCAGGTTTCGCGGTGCAAGGCGCCATTCTACCAGACCGGGCTGCCGGCCGGGGCCGCGGTCGGCGCCGGCCGCGATGGCGGCGCGCTCGAACGGGGCGAGCGTGGGCGACGCGGCGCTAGACCGCTTGCACCCGCACCGTCTTGCCGTCGAACGCCACGGCGAACGCGTGCACCGGGCTCGCCCCGGACGCGCCGAGCTCCGCCGCGTAACCCCGGTCCCGGATCTGCGAGACCCCCTCGGCGAGCGCCTGATCGAGCGTCTTCTTGACGGGCTTCGCCACCTTGAGCTCCAGCACCGCGCCCGGCTTCCCCGCCTGACGCGGGCGGATCGTCACGTCGGGCCGCCCCCTGCCCGACTCGCGGTTCGAGCGCACCTCGTGCTCCGGCTCCAGCGTCGCGAGCAGGCCGATCACGAAGGCATGGTAGACCTGCTCCGGCCGGAGCGCCGTGTCATGGTAGGAGAGCACGTTCTGCGTGAACCGCTGGAGCTCCTCCTCCAGCGACTCGGCGTTTCCTGAGAGCAGCGCCTGCTTCAGCCGATCGACGTCGCTCTCGCCGCCGAGCCGCTCGCTCATCCACTCGCGGAACGTCGACGTGTACACCTGTCGCACCTCGCGGTTCGGGATCGAGAGGCGATAATGCGGCTCCTCATCCAGGCCCAGCGAGCGCTTCTCGGCCTTGAGATAGCCCGAGAAGGTGAGCAGGCCAAAGAGCGCGTCGGCCCGCGAGCCGAGATCGGAGAGCACCACGTTCTCGTCCAGGCGGCGCTCGACGCCGCTCCCTTCGAGCAGCGCCTCGATGTCCTTCTGGACCTGCGACGCGTGGCGGACGAGCACCTCGCGCACGAGGTCGTTGGCGCTCGTCGAGACCCAGTAAGGCCGCGGCTCGGGCTCGGGGCTGTCGATGTAATTGAGGATGGACCAGGGGTTATAAACGACGGTGCCGCCGAAGGCGTAGCCGTTGCACCACGACCGCACCGTGGCCAGGCGATCTCGCCGCCCCGCCCGGTCGAGCAGCGCCTCCACCTCCGGCTCGGTAAAACCGAAGCTCGTCGCGAAATCGGGACGGAGCAAGGTGTAGACGGCGAGGTTGTTGAGGCCCGAGAAGATGCTCTCCTGCGCGATCCGGAGGATGCCGGTGAGCACCGCCTTGAACAGGTGCGGATTCCCCTTCAACCCGGCTGTCAGGAAGGCGCGGAAGAACTCGAGCACTTCCTTCACGTACCCGTTCGCGTGCCCCGCATGGATCGGCGCGTCGTACTCGTCGAGCAGGATGACGACCCGCTCCCCATGGTGCCGGTGGAGGAGGCGGGCCAGGTCGAGGAGCGCGTCCGCGCAGGTCGCATAGCTGGCCGTTCCATCCAGGATCTCCCGGTAGCGCCGGCCTTCGGCCTCGCTCGCCGTGGCCGCGTCCAGCACCGCGCGGTGCTCCTCGAACAGGGCGGCGAGCTTCTTCCGGATACCGTCCAGGCACCGCTCGAAGGTGGCGAAGCGCACGTCCTTGAAGGTCAGAAAGACGACCGGATACCGCTGGAAGTGCGCCCGATACGCCTCGCCCGCTTGCCAGATCGAGAGATCCGCGAAGAGGGAAGACACGTCCTCGTCGCGCTTCTCGAAGAAGCAGCGCAGCGTCGACAGGTTCAGCGTCTTGCCGAAGCGCCGGGGGCGAGGCAGCAGCAGGACCTGCGCGCCCTTGTCGAGCACGTCCCGCACGAGATGGGTCTTGTCGACGTACTCCATGCCCTGCTCGCGGAGCAGCCGGAAGTCGTCGATGCCGATGGGAATGGGGCGCATCACGGCGGGAACCGGAGGAGACGGTATCCCGCGACCGCGCCGACCGGCAAGCAGGCGGGCCAGGCGAGGCATCGCAGCGGCATGCCGCGCGCTCCCGACCAGGCTCTCGGGGTCGGCGATCGCCCTGCGCGTCGGCCAGGCCGACACGGGGCTCGACGATCGCGCACCATGACACGGATCTGTCGCACGTCGCTCCCGGCACACGGGCAGCCCCCCTTGTCCCACCGCGCGCCGCCCGCGGCGGCCCATCCCGGGCGACACGACCTGCCGTCTCTGGTAGATCTCCGCGACCGCCCGGTTTCCAGGCAGCTGGCGCGCGTTCTGCATATGCTCTCGCTCGAAGCAGGCAGCATCATCAGCGGCCGGTATCGGCTGGAGAGGAGGATCGCGCGCGGCGGCATGGGATCGGTCTGGGTCGCGCGCCACCTCCAGCTCCAGGTGGACGTCGCCATCAAGTTCATGGCGCCGGAGTTCGCCGCCTCGCCGGAGGCACGGGCGCGCTTCGAGCGGGAGGCGCGGGCCTCCGCGCTGATCAAGAGCCCCCACGTCGTGCACGTGTACGACTACGGCATCGAGGAGGAGACGCCCTTTCTCGTGATGGAGCTCCTCGATGGCGAGGATCTCGGGGCGCGGCTCACCCGCGAGCGGCGGCTCTCCCTGTCGGCCACGGCCGATCTCGTGGGCCAGGTCTGCCGGGCGCTGCGCAAGGCGCACGAGATGGGGCTCGTGCACCGCGATATCAAGCCGGGGAACATCTTCCTCGCGGGCAAGGCCGACGACGAGGTCATCAAGGTCCTCGACTTCGGGATCGCGAAGGAGATGGGCCTCGGGAAGGCGGACAGCACGACCAGGAGCGGCGTGCTGCTCGGCTCGCCGAGCTACATGAGCCCCGAGCAGGTGCGGCGGCACCGGGAGGTCGACCACCGCAGCGATCTCTGGTCGCTCGGGGTCATCATCTACCAGTGCCTCACCGGCGAGCTCCCCTTCGCCAGCCCCGAGGTCGGCGACGTGCTCGTCCAGATCTGCACCGCCGACGTTCGTCCGCCGGGGCAGCTCGTGCCCGGCCTCGGCCAGGAGGTCGATCGTTTCATCGCGCGGGCGCTCCAGCGCGATGCCGACGAACGGTTCCAGAGCGCGCGCGAGCTCGCCGACGCCTTCGCCGCCGCGGTGGCGGCGCGCACCCCGTGGCGCGCCGCCGCGCGCACCACCCCGGTGCCGGCGACCCCGCCGGGCCCTCCGGGCTCCCGCCTCGGCGCGAGCCTCCCGCCAGGCGCGAGCCCTCGGCTCGGCGCGAGCCCCCCGCTCGGCGCGAGCCCCCCGCTCGGCGCGAGCCCCCCGCTCGGCGCGGGCCAGCCCGCGCGCGACGCGACGGCGGCCGGCCCTGGCGCGCCTCCGTTCCTGGCAGGCGACCCCACGTCGACGGCACCCGCGGCGCTGTCCGCTGACCTCCTCTTCGGACCCCAGGTCCCCCAGCCCACCGAGCGGTTCGTCGCGCCTCCGGGGGGCCTCCCCGAGCCGATCGATCGGCCCGCCGACGCGATGGATCGGTCCCCCGAGCCAGGCCGCGTCGCCCTGCCGGACGAGGGCGCCCGCCTGCCGGGGTGGCCCACCGCGCCCGCCGGGACGCACGGGCTCCCGCCGCCGCCCGGCGCCGAGGGCACGCTCGCGCCGGCCGGGCGCAGCCTCGCCGTCTCGCCGAACCGCGGCAGGCAGCTCGGGATCGCGCTCGCGTCGCTGGCCGGCGTGCTGACCGTGGCGCTCTTCCTGGCGGCCATCGGCCTGCTGCACGCGTCCAGCGAGGACGCGGACAACGAGGAAGCGAGGCCGGACCTGCGCGCCGCGCCCTCCGCTCCCTCCGCCGCGGCCACGGCGGCGCCGGCACCGGAGGACTCGGCAGCCGCGGCGCTCACGCCGGACGTCGACGGCGCCACCTCCGCGGCGCCAGCCGCCTCAGGAACGCCGTCGCCCGCCGAGCCAGGGCCCGGCAGGACGGCGCAGGCGAACGACGCCCCGCCCCCCGCGCCGGCGCGGTCGGACCGACCGGACGCCCCCACCGCGAAGCCGGCCGAGACGAGCCCGCCGCGCTCCACGGCGAACCTGCCGCCCCGGCGCTCGGCTCCCCGGGCGTCGTCGAGAAAGACCCATGACCCGCTCGACCAACTCGACTAGCGCCCCGCGCCCCGCTCGCCGGAACGCGCGGCGAGCGCGCGCGGGCGGCGGTGCCCTCCTCGCCGTCCTGCTCACCGGCTCCGCCGCGCTCGCGGAGCCGTCGCCGCGCGATCGGGCGCAGGCCGAGGTGCTCTTCCGGACCGGGCGACAGCTCGTCCGCAGGGGCGACTTCGCCGCGGGGTGCCCCAAGTTCGAGGAGAGCTTCGCGCTCTACCCTGCCGCGAGCACGAAGCTCAACCTCGCCAGGTGCCACGAGCAGGCCGACGAGCTCGTGCTCGCCTGGCGCGCCTACCGCGAGGCGCTCACCCTGGTGGGCGACGTGACGCCGGAGTCCCGGCGGAAGGAGCTCTCGGAGATCGCGCACGCGGGGCTCGCGGCGCTCGACGCCCGCCTGGCGAAGCTGCGCATCGTGATCCCGAGGCCGCCGGGCGCGCTGAAGGTGCTCCGCGACGGGGCGCTCGTGCCCGCGTCGGAGCTGGGCAAGGCGCTGCCGGTCGAGCCGGGGCGACACGAGGTGAGCGCGAGCGCGCCGGGGCACCCGACCCTCACGCGCGCCGTGGTCGCCGAGGCGGGCAAGACCGCGACCGTCGCGCTGTCGCTCGAGCCCGTGGCGCAGCGGTCGCCGGAGGTCCCGGCGTGGGTGTGGATCACCGGCGGCGCGGGCGTCGCGCTCACGGGCGTCGGCGTCTACTTCCTCGGCACCGATCTCGCGGCGATCAGCGACCTCCGCGCGAACTGCCATGAAGACGGGGGCAAGACGTACTGCGCCCCAGGCTACGATCACGAGCGCGACAACGCGCGCAAGAACCGCGGCCTCGGCCTCTTCCTCGGCCTCGGCGGCGCCGGCGCGGTCGCGATCGGCGCCGCGGTGGTGGGGCTCCTAAAGGTGCCCTCCACGAGCGCACCGGGCTCGCGGGAGGCCGCGCTGACCGTCTCTCCGTGGGTCGCGCCGGGGGGCGGCGGCACCTCGATCTCCGGCGCGTTCTGACCGGAGCGCGCCGGCGGCGGCAGGGCCCCCGTTCCGCCGGCGGAGGGGCGCGCCGGGGGCTCACCCCTCCAGCAGCTCGAAGCGGATCCCCGCCGCCTGCAGCCGCTCGATGAGCCGCTCCCCCATCGCGACCGCCGGCGTGAGGACCCCGGCGCGCGCCGGCAGCCGCTCGCGGTCGAACGCCATGCAGAGCGCCGCCTCCGCCACCATCTTCGCGGTCTCCGCGTAGCCCGGATCGCCGCCGCTCACCCGCGTCACCACCCTCCGTGACGCGCTCTTGCCGTGGAACGTCACCTGGAACCAGCCGCGCGCCCGCTCCTCCGCGCTCGGCCCCTCCCCCGGGCTGCGCACCTTGCGGAGCAGCTCGCGCGTCGGCCTCACCTTGGCGAGCGCGAAGAGCGCGCCGAAGCCCGCCATCCCGAGCGCGAGCTTGAGCCCGGACCGGACCTGCATGAAATGCCCGTACCGGAAGTCCGGGCCGTACACGTCGAGCTCCCGCGCGCTCCGCAGCACGATCTGCGGATCGATGGTCGACAGCGGAGCGATCCAGGCGCGCAGCTCCTTCTCGTACCGGATGCGCGGCCTGAGCGGCTCCGCCTTGCGCGCGCCCTGCCCCCCCTCGGGCCGCGCGCCG
Organism: Sorangium sp. So ce1036; assembly: GCF_051369805.1. Lineage (NCBI taxonomy): Bacteria > Pseudomonadati > Myxococcota > Polyangiales > Polyangiaceae > Sorangium > Sorangium sp. So ce1036. The sequence goes on along the minus strand of NZ_JBBMOX010000001.1, from coordinate 5,174,277 downwards.
CGCCTCTTGCGCCCCGAGCGCGCGACGATGTCGAGCAGCGTCTGCCAGGTGCCGCCGGAGAAGCTGCCGTGCATGCGCACGACGCCCTCCACCACGAGCGGCTCGCCCGCGGGGAGCTTCGTCACGGTGAAGAGCACCCCGAGGTCGTGCGGGACGCTGTCGAACCCGCACGCGTTCACGATCCGCACGCCCGCCTCGCGGGCGCGCCGATCGTGGCGCTCGATGAGCCGGTCGACGAACTCGGGCTCTCCGGTGAGGTCGGCGTAATCGGTGCCCGCGCGGATGCACGCCTCGACCAGCGGCTCGCCGCGATCGGCGTACGGACCGACCGTGGTGAGCACGACGCGCGCCTCGCGGGCCATGCGCTCGAGCGACGCCGCGTCCTCCGATCTCGCCTCGATGACGCCCAGCGCGGCGCAGGCCGGATCGATCGCCTCCATCGCCGCCTTCACCTCGGCGAGCCGCGCCGGGCTCCGGCCGGCGATCGCCCAGCGGATGGGCCGCCCCTCCGCGCCCGGGGCAGAGGCGTCCTTGCCCTTGGTGGCGAGGTACTCGGCGACGAGGCGACCGGTGAAGCCGGTCGCGCCGAAGACGATCACGTCGTACGTGCGGTCGCTGGTCATGGGGCAGCCTGATACCACGACCGCAGCCGGGGACGTCAGCGTCGGCGCCACGACAGCGCAGGCGGAACCCAGCCGCCGAACACGCGCTCCAGGTGCTGCGCCACGGCGATCGTCACGTGATCGTTGCCGTGGATCGCCGCCACCTGGACGCCGAGCGGCAGCCCCGCGCCGTTGAGGCCGAGCGGGACCTGCGTCGCCGGCATCTCCATGACGTTGAGCACGGCGGTGTACGTCCACTGGAAGGGCGGCAGGAGCGGCGCGTAGTGGCGGGGCGCGGGCTCCGGGTACGACGGGTAGAGCAGGACGCCCCGCTCGCCGACGCGCGACACGAGCTCGTCCCGGAGCGCCCTGCCGAGCTCGGCGGCGCGCCGGACGCGCGCGGGCACGCGCCTGCCGAGGTCCTCCAGCAGCGTGAGGCCGAGGGCGGGCAGCGTGTGCGGCGAGCGGCGGAGCGACCAGCGGGCGAGCTCGCGCGCCAGGCTCACCGGGCGGCCGCCCCCGAGCAGCGCGCGGAACGTCACGCCCTCGGCGGCGCCCACCATCGCCGTCCAGATGTCGAGCGTCCGCGCGAGCAGATCGATCCGCGCCTCGCGGACCGTCGCCCCCCGCGCGGCGAGCGCCCGGGCGGCCTTCCGCTGCGCGTCCAGGAGATCGGGGCTCACCGGGCGGACGCCGTCGTGCTCGATCGAGAGGACCGAGAGCCCGGCGAGATCGACCGCGTCCGGGTCGCCGAGCGGCATCGGCGCGCAGCTCGGATCGCGCCCGTCGGGGCCCGCGAGGACGCGGAGCACCGGCATGAGATCCTCGGCGCGCCGCGCGATCGGACCCGCCGTGATGAAGCGGAGCGCTCCCTCGCCCGGCAGCGGAAACTGCCCCGAGCTCGGCACGAGCCCGCCGGTCGGCTTGTGCCCGAAGACGCCGTTGAAGAAGGCGGGCATCCGGATGGACCCACCGATGTCCGAGCCGAGCCCGATGGGCGCGCCGCCCGCGCTGACCACGGCGGCCTCCCCGCCCGAGCTCCCGCCCGCGGTGCGCGTCGGATCGTAGGGGTTGTTCGTCCGGCCGTAGAGCCGGTTGTTCGTCTCCATCCACATGCAGAGCTCCGGGACGTTGGTGACCCCGAGCGGGATGAAGCCGGCGGCGCGCAGGCGCGCGACCGTCACCGCGTCCGCCCCCGCGCACACGCCGGCGCGGGCGACGAGGCCGGCGGAGTTCGGCATGCCCGCGACGGCGAAGCTCTCCTTGATGGAGCACGGGACGCCCAGGAAAGGCGGCGCGCCGGCGGCCCCCCCCCGCTCGAGGAGCGCGTCGGCCGCGCGCGCCTCGGCGCGGGCGGCGTCGAACCGGGTCGCCACCATCGCGTTGAGCGTCGGGTTCACGCGCTCGATGCGCCGGATATGGGCCTCCACGACCTCGGCCGAGGTCACGGCGCGGGCGCGGATCAGCGCCGCGAGCCGCGTCGCGGAGTGCCTTAAGAGCGGATCTCGTGACGGCATGGGTCCGGCCGCGGATCAGGCGCGGGACAACGACCGAGGTCAAGGGCTCGCCGCCACGCGCCGGACAGGGCCCTGGCCACGCGCCCGTTCCCGGCGGCGCGGCGCGCCCGCCCGGACGAGCCGGCGCGCCCGGGCAGGCGCCGGGCCGGGAGCGCTTCTTGCTGTGCCTCACAGCACATTCCCGACGCCCCAGCCACGGAGAGGGAGCCCTCCATGAGCACGCTGCGTGTTCGCGACATCATGACCGACGACGTCTACGCCCTGCGATCGGGCACCTCCGTCGAGGAGGCGGCCCGCGCGCTCGTCGCGCGCCGCATCGGCGGCGCTCCGGTCCTCGACGGCAGCCGCATCGTCGGCATCGTCTCCACGACCGACCTCGTTCGCCCGGGGGTCTCCCGCGCCGAGGGCGAGGTCGTGATCGACGCCGTGATGACGCGCGCCATCTACGCCGTCCTCCCCGGCGACCCCGTGATGACCGCCGTGCGCCTGATGGTCCAGGAGGGCATCCACCGCGTGGTCGTGGTCGCGGGCAGCGGCGCGCTCGCGGGGATGATCACGGCGATGGACGTGCTGCGCGCGCTCGCCCAGGGGCGCTCCGTGCAGGAGGGCGACTACGCCTTCGACGCGCGGCGCGAGGTGCACAGCGAGCCGGGCGTGGCGGTGAGCTACGTCGATCTGCGCACGTTCGAGCTCGCCGACTGATCGCGGCCGCGCGGGCCGAGCGCGGCCAGCGCGTGGGCCGCGCGCCCTCGCCTACTCGCCCGCCGCGCGCTCGCCCGCCGCGCGCACCGCGTGGCGAGCGGGCGGCGCCGCGGCGATCGCGGGCCTCCGCTCCCGCTGCGGGAACTCCCATCGCACGGCGCCGGTCACCAGCCAGTCGACGGCCCCCTGGCTGCCGACCTGGATCCCGGGATCGAGGTACACCTGCACGCGCTCGCTGAGCGCCGCGCCCACCTCGAGGATGCTCGTCGACACGACGCGCGGCCTGCCGAGATGGTTGAAGTGGAAGCCCTGGTCCGGCTGCAACCAGAGCCCTCGCGGCAGCTCGACGATCGCGAACGCCCGCGCCGTCGACGCCTGGATCGCGTCCCGCCGCGGATCGCCGCCGAACGACACCGCGTGCTGCAGGTGCAGCCCCAGGCGCGCCGCCCGCGCCACGCGGACGTACGCCTGGACGATGGGCGCTATCTGGTTCTTCCCCGCGCCGAGCGCGGGGCGCGTCGCCGAGTCGAGGACGAGATCCGAGCCGACGAGGAGCGCGAGGCGCGGCGTGCCGACGACGCGGACGAGCGGCCGGATCAGGACGTCGCCGAGCCCCACGTCGCGCTCGCCCTCGAGCCCGCCCGCGTAGGCGAGCGGCAGGTCGGCGCGCAGCGAGAAGCTCCGGTCGAACGCGTAGTCGCCGCGGAGCACCGCCGCGTTGAAGAACCGGCCCCTGCCGCGGGTGATGTAATCGTTCCGGAGCTCGACGAACGTGCCGAGGTTGGCGGCGGCCGCCCGGGCCGGCGCGCCCCGCGCCGCGGCGGCGGGCCGCTCCTCACCGCGCGGCGGGGGCGAAGGGGGCCGCTCGACCGGCGGCACGGGGCGCGCGGGCTGCGCGCGCAGCGCGGCCGCGGGCTCCTCCGCCGCGCCCGCCGACGCGCTGCCCAGCGCGAGGACCCCGATCGCGGCGCATGAGGCCGCGCGGCCGCAGAGCGAGAGCGAACGATCGGCCGGGCGCGCGTGCGCCGCGAGGTGCGGTTGCATGCCGGATCCATGGTGGCGTCGCGCCGCGCGCCGCAGTCGGTCCAGGGCAGCAGTCCGCACCGCGGGCGCGCACGAGTTGCGGTCCGGCGTTTGCGCACGGCGCCCCGGCGCCGTGACAACCGCACGCCCCGGGGCCGCTCATCTCCGGAGACGCTCACCGCGCCGCCGAACGACTCGGACGAAACGCGCCGCCGCGATCGTCGCGATGGACGATGGCGGTCGCTCGCGGCGCACGTCGTGAGCGTGGCGCACGTCGTGAGCGCGTCGCACGTCGTGCACGCTGCGAGCGCTCGACGATCGCTTCGGACATCGCGCGTTCGTTCGGAACGTCGCGTGCGTTCCGCGCTCCTCGGCTTCGCAAAAACCGCATGAAACACCGCGGAAACACGCGACCTGCAAAGAAACAGCTTGACGCGACGCAGCAGCTCCGTATGGTAGATGTACGCACGCCATGCAGAAGCCGAAGTGCACCGCCAGCGCTCACGCCTCCGGCGATGGGACTCGCGCTGAGAAGCTGGTGCGCAGGGCTTCGCCCTCGTGCTCGTCGCTGCGTTCGCTCGTCGTCGAGAGCGTCGTGTCCGTCGCGCTCCTAGCGGGGCTAGCCATTCCTGCGCTCGTCGGCCCGGTCGGGATTGTTGGGCTGATTCGCGTTGGAGACGGGTGCGGGCCGCCGCTCTGAGCAAGGCAGCATGGAGATAGGCCCCCGCACCGAGAAGGTCCGGGGGCCTTTGTTTTTCTGGCCTGTGGGTTCCGAGGAGCAGCCGTCGTAAGGAGGTTCAGGTGAGCAAGAATCAATCGAGGAAGCAAAGCGAGGACGCCTCGACTACCGAGGCCGTTGGCCAGCGCATCGCGGAGCTCGCAGAGCTCGTCGCCGCGGGCTGTGGATCGCCCGTCGCGTCGAGCGCCGTGCGGGAGGAGTTCGAGGCGCTGGTCGACGACATCCGCGCGCGCGCGAGCGGGGGCGCGATCCGCGCCCCCCAGCGCTCCTCGACGCACCTGAAGGGCGCGCGGCCGGGCGAGGAGCCCGCCGCGGCCTCCTTCGAGTTCCACGCCGACCCGCCCTCCGCGCGCGCCGGCTCCAGCCTGGAGCCCGACGGGGCGAGCTCCTCCCGCGTCGTGTCGCTCGACGACGCGCGCAGGGTGCTCGAAGCGATCCGCCGCGAGGAGAGCAGCGGCGGCGGCCCCCGGGAGGACCTGCAGCGGGCAATCGCGTAACTTGCCGAGCCACGGCGAAGCGGCGGAGCCCCGCGGCCACGGCGTCCACGGGCACCACCCCTCACCCGCGTGACTCGATGGAGTCAGGAATATGAAACGAACCGGCGCACAGATTATCTGGGAAGTCCTCGTACGCGAAGGCGTGGACGTGGTCTTTGGCTATCCGGGCGGCGCGATCATGCCCGCCTACGACACGATCCTCGGCTACCCGATCCGCCACGTCCTCGTCCGGCACGAGCAGGGCGCCGCGCACATGGCGGACGGGTACGCCCGCGCCTCGGGCAAGGTCGGCGTGGCGATCGCCACCTCGGGGCCGGGCGCGACGAACCTCGTCACGGGGATCGCGACGGCGATGCTCGACTCGTCGCCGATCGTCTGCATCACGGGGCAGGTCTCCTCGAAGCTGCTCGGGACCGACTCCTTCCAGGAGACCGACATCACGGGCGTCACCCTGCCCATCACCAAGCACAACTACCTCGTGACCGACGTCGCGGAGATCGCCCCCACCCTGCGCGAGGCGTTCTACATCGCGCGCTCGGGGCGGCCGGGCCCGGTCCTGGTCGACATCACCAAGGACGCCCAGCAGGCCTCCATCGACTTCGAGCCGCCGAAGGGCGAGGTCCGGCTCCCGGGCTACCGCCCCTCGTACCACGCCGGTCAGACCGAGATCGAGAAGGCGATCGAGCTCATCGACGAGGCCGAGCGGCCGCTCATCCTGGCCGGCCAGGGCATCGTCCGGGCGGAGGCGACGCGCGAGCTCCTCGCCTTCGTGGAGAAGGCCGGCATCCCGGTCGCGTCCACGCTGCTCGGCCTCGGCGGCTTCCCGGCGACCCACCCGCTCAGCCTCGGCATGATGGGCATGCACGGCGAGGCCTGGGTGAACCACGCCATCCAGGAGGCCGACCTCCTCATCGCGCTCGGGATGCGCTTCGACGACCGCGTGACGGGCAACCTCAAGACCTACGCGCTCAAGGCGAAGAAGATCCACGTCGAGATCGACCGCTCCGAGATCAACAAGAATGTCAAGGTGGACGTCGGCCTCGTCGGCGACGTCCGCGACGCGCTCCTGTCGCTCATCCCCGGGGTCAAGCAGCGCAACCGGAGCGGCTGGCTCGAGCGCATCAACGAGCTGAAGGGCGACTCGGCGGTCCGTGACATTCAACATTTGCCGTACCACGACAAACTGTACGCGGCGCACGTCTTGCACGACCTCTGGAGGCTCACCGAGGGCAAGGCGCTTGTGGTAACCGACGTCGGCCAGCACCAGATGTGGGAGGCCCAGTACTACAAGCACGACTACCCCCGGAAGCTCATCACCTCGGGGGGGCTCGGCACGATGGGCTTCGCCCTGCCGGCGGCGGTCGGCGCGCGCTTCGCGAAGCCGGAGGAGGAGATCTGGGTGGTCGTCGGCGACGGCGGCTTCCAGATGACCGCGTGCGAGCTGTCGACCTGCGCGCAGGAGGGCATCAAGGTCCACGTGGCCATCATCAACAACGGCTACCTCGGGATGGTGCGCCAGTGGCAGGAGTTCTTCTACAACCGGCGTTACTCGGCGACCCCGATGCGCAGCCCGGACTTCGTCAAGCTCGCCGAGGCCCACGGGCTCACGGGCATCCGGGTCACGAAGCGCGAGGAGATCGCGGACGCGGTGGCCCGCGCCCGCGCGACGCCGGGGACGGTGGTCGTCGACTTCCGCGTGGAGCAGGAGGATAGCGTCTATCCGATGGTCCCCGCCGGCGCCGATCTGCAGGACATGATCCGGCGCCCGAGCCCGATCGTGGAGACCGGGGAGGACCCGTGAACCCATCAGGAGACGCACGCGCAAGGAGCGCCCGTCCGGCGCCCCCGCAGAGCGAGCGGAGCGGGCCCGGGCGCGCCGCGGACAGAGCCGGGCGCACCACAGACAAGAGGGATTTTCAAGAGGCATCCATGGATCGACCCATCCTGCGCACCTTCATCGCCTACGTCGAAGATCGCCCTGGCGTGCTCAACCGAGTCGCCTCCCTCTTGCGGCGACGCGCCTACAACATCGAGTCGCTGAGCGTCGGGCGCACCCACCTCGAGGGGATCTCGCGCCTCACCCTCGTCCTCGAGGCCGACGAGGACGGGGCGCGCCGCATCGAGGCGAACCTGTACAAGATGGTCAACACGCTCTGGGTCCGGGACGTCACCCACACCGCCTCGGTCGCGCGCGACCTGGCGCTGATCAAGGTGAAGGCGGACGCGGCGACGCGGGCGCAGGTGCTCCAGCTCTGCGAGGTGTTCCGCGCGCGCGCCGTCGACGTCGCCCCCGAGGCGCTGACCATCGAGATCACCGGGACCAGCGACAAGCTCGAGGGCCTGCTCGAGGTGCTCCGCCCCTTCGGGATCATCGAGATGGTGCGGACGGGGATGATCGTGATGACCCGCGGGGCCGAGGAGGCCGAGGCCAGGTTCGACTCGATCCCTGCGCGCTCGACCGAGAACGGCGCCGCCGGATGACGTGAAGAAGGGGAGCCGCGAGGTGCGGATCCCTGTTGAAGGAGATGGAGATGGCGAAAATTTTCTATGATAACGACGCGGATCTGTCGCTCATCCAGAGCAAGAAGATCGCGATCGTAGGCTACGGCTCCCAGGGGCACGCCCACGCGCTCAACCTGCGCGACAGCGGCGCGTCCGTCACGGTGGCCCTCGCCGAGGGCAGCAAGAGCCGGCCGAAGGCGGAGGCGGCGGGCCTCCAGGTGGCCACGGTCTCCGAGGCCGCGAAGGCGTGCGACGTCATCATGATCCTCGCCCCCGACACGTCGCAGCCGCGCATCTACGCGGAGCAGATCGCGCCGCACCTCGGCCCGGGCAAGACGCTCATGTTCGCGCACGGGTTCAACATCCGCTTCAACACGATCACGCCCCCCCCGACCGTCGACGTCTCGATGATCGCGCCGAAGGGCCCCGGGCACCGGGTGCGCGAGACGTACGAGGCCGGCGGCGGCGTCCCGGCGCTCCTCGCCGTGCACCAGGACGCGAGCGGCAAGGCGGAGGCGCAGGCGCTCGCGTACGCGAAGGGCATCGGCGCGACGCGCGCCGGCGTGCTCTGCACGACGTTCGCCGAGGAGACGGAGACCGACCTCTTCGGCGAGCAGGCGGTGCTCTGCGGCGGCGCGAGCGAGCTCGTCAAGGCCGGGTTCGAGACGCTCGTGAACGCCGGCTACCAGCCGGAGATCGCCTACTTCGAGTGCCTCCACGAGCTCAAGCTCATCGTCGACCTCATGTACCGCGGCGGGCTCAACTACATGCGGTACTCGATCAGCGACACCGCCGAGTACGGCGACTACGTGTCGGGGCCGCGCGTCATCACCGACCAGACGCGCGAGGAGATGAAGCGCATCCTCGCGGACATCCAGAGCGGCGAGTTCGCGCGCCGGTGGATCGCGGAGAACGAGACCGGGCGGCCGAAGTTCGAGGCGATGCGGGCCAAGGAGCGGGAGCAGCGGCTCGAGGTGGTCGGGGCGAACCTGCGCCGCATGATGCCGTTCATCGATCCCGTGACCATCAAGCCCGGCGACTGAGCCTCTCGATCGTGGGAGGCGGCGGAGAACACCATGGCTGACATGAATCCGAATCAAGCGATGCCACCGTCCGATTACGTCCGTATCTTCGACACGACGCTGCGCGACGGCGAGCAATCGCCGGGCGCGACCATGACGTCGACGGAGAAGCTCGAGATCGCGCTCGCGCTCGCGAGGCTCGGCGTCGATGTCATCGAGACGGGCTTCCCCGCCGCCTCCCCCGACGACCTGCTCGCCGTCCAGACGATCGCCGAGCGCGTGGGCGCGGCCGCCGTGCCGGGCCGCCCCTCCGCGGACCCGCCGATCATCTGCGCCCTCGCCCGCGCCACGAAGGTCGACATCGACAAGGCGTGGGAGGGCGTCTCGCGGGCCGCGCGCCCGCGGATCCACACCTTCCTCGCGACGAGCGACATCCACCTCCAGCACAAGCTCCGGATGAGCCGCGCCGAGGTGCTCGACCGCGTCCGGGCCATGGTCGCGTACGCGCGCGACCTGTGCGCGGACGTGGAGTTCAGCCCCGAGGACGCCGGCCGGAGCGACCCGGAGTTCCTCTACCAGGTGCTGGAGGCCGCCATCGCCGCCGGGGCCACCACGCTCAACATCCCGGATACGGTCGGGTACACCATCCCGAGCGAGTTCGGCGCGCTCATCGCCGGGATCCGCAAGAACGTCCCCGGCATCGACCGCGCCATCCTCTCGGTGCACTGCCACAACGACCTCGGGCTCGCGACGGCCAACACGCTGGAGGGCATCCGCGCGGGGGCGCGCCAGGCCGAGGTGACCATCAACGGCATCGGCGAGCGCGCGGGCAACACCGCGCTCGAGGAGATCGTCATGGCGCTCGCGACGCGCCGCCCGGTCTTCGAGCTGCGCACCGGGATCGACACGACCCAGATCGCCAGCGTGAGCCGCATGGTCAGCGCCGCCACGGGCTTCAACGTGCAGCCGAACAAGGCGATCGTCGGCGCCAACGCCTTCGCGCACGAGTCGGGCATCCACCAGGACGGGATGCTGAAGCACCAGGAGACGTACGAGATCATGCGCCCGGAGATGGTCGGCGTCACGCAGACCCGCCTCGTCCTCGGCAAGCACTCGGGCAGGCACGCGCTCAGGAACCGGCTCGAGGAGCTCGGCTACCACCTCGACGAGGCGCAGCTCGAGGCGGCGTTCGCCAGCTTCAAGGCGCTCGCGGACAAGAAGAAGCACGTGACCGATCCCGACATCGAGGCGATCGTGTCGACCACGCGGCAGCAGGGGCCCGAGCTCTACACGCTCGACGCGCTCCAGGTCGCGTGCGGGACCACCGGGATGCCCACCGCCACGGTCCGCCTCCGCGGGCCGGACGGCGCGCTCCACGTCCGCGCCGCCATCGGCACCGGGCCGGTGGACGCCGCGTACCGGGCGATCGACGAGATCGTCCGCGTGCCGAGCAGCCTGCTCGAGTTCTCGGTGCACGCGGTGACCGAGGGCATCGACGCGCTCGGCGAGGTGAGCGTCCGCGTCCGGGCGGACGCGACCTCGGGCAAGCGGCACCCGCAGCACGACGCCGCGCAGCGGGTCTTCCACGGCCACGGCGCGGACACCGACATCCTCGTCGCCAGCGCGAAGGCGTATCTTGCCGCCCTGAACCGGCTCCTCGGCACCTACGGGGTCGAGGGCAGGGACGACGCGGCGTCAGAGAACAACCAGAGCGGCGCCCGCGGCGCCGCCGTCGAGACCGCGGGGTAGGTCCACGCGCGGAGCGCGGGAGGCCCCTCGCGGGGCCCCTCGCGCCCGGCGCGCTGCCCTCGCTGCACGAGAAAGTTGAGACTTATGAAACCGCCCGCCGAGGACGCTGAGCGGGGCTCCGGCCCCGCGGACCGCGTCGACATCTACGACACCACGCTACGTGACGGCACGCAGCGCGAGGGCATCTCGCTCGCGTGCGAGGACAAGCTCCAGATCGCGCGCCACCTCGACGCGTTCGGGCTGACCTTCATCGAGGGCGGCTGGCCCGGCTCGAACCCCAAGGACGCGCAGTTCTTCGAGCGGGCGAGCGACATCGAGTGGAAGCACGCGAAGATCGTGGCGTTCGGCTCGACGCGGAGGGCCTCGCTCGCGCCCGAGGACGACCCCGGGCTGCGCGCGCTCCTCGCCGCCGGCACGAGCGTCTGCACGATCTTCGGCAAGAGCTCGACGCAGCACGTGACGGCGGTGCTGCGCACGACGCTCGACGAGAACCTCCGGATGATCGAGGAGACCATCGCCTTCCTGCGCGCGCACGGCCGCCGCGTGATCTACGACGCCGAGCACTTCTTCGACGGGTTCGCGCTCGACCGGGCGTACGCCGCCGAGACGCTGCGCGCCGCCGTGCGCGGCGGCGCCGAGGTGCTCACGCTCTGCGACACGAACGGCGGCTCGATGCCGTGGCAGGTCGAGGCGGTGGTCGCCGAGATGAAGGCCGCGCTGGGCCACCCGCTCGGCATCCACGCCCACAACGACAGCGAGTGCGCGGTGGCCAACTCGATCGCCGCCGTGCGCGCGGGCGCCCGCCACGTCCAGGGCACGATCAACGGCTACGGCGAGCGCTGCGGGAACGCGAACCTGTGCGCGATCATCCCCAACATCGAGCTCAAGCTCGGCATGCGGGCGCTGCCGGACGGGGGGCTCCGCGGGCTCACCGAGCTCGCCCACTACGTCGCCGAGGTGGCGAACCTCGCCCCCGACGATCACATGGCCTACGTCGGCCGGAGCGCCTTCGCGCACAAGGGCGGCGTGCACGTCGCGGCGATGCGGCGCGAGCCGGCCTCGTACCAGCACATCGATCCCGCGCTCGTCGGCAACAGCATGCGGACCGTGGTGAGCGAGCTGTCGGGGCGCGGCAACCTCCTCAGCAAGGCCGAGGAGTTCGGGCTGGAGGTGCCCACGGGCGCCGAGGTGGAGGTGCTCGAGCAGATCAAGGAGCGCGAGGCGCGCGGCTCCTCGTTCGAGGCGGCCGAGGCGTCGGTCGCGCTGCTGCTCCGCCGGAGCGCACCCGGCTACAAACCGCCCTTCCGGCTCCTCGATTTCAAGGTCATCGCGGGCCAGCGCGAGGGCTCCGGCGCCTTCGCCGAGGCGATGATCAAGATCGCCGTCGGCGACGAGGTGGTGATCACGGCGGCCGAGGGGGCCGGCCCGGTCAACGCGCTCGACGGCGCGCTCCGCAAGGCGCTCGCGCCCGTCTACCCGGCCGTGCGCGACATCCAGCTGGTCGACTACAAGGTCCGCATCCTCGACGGGCGCGACGGCACCTCGGCGACCACGCGGGTGCTCATCGACAGCCGCGACGCGCACCGGCAGTGGAGCACGGTCGGCGCGTCCACGAACATCATCGATGCGTCCTGGCATGCGCTCGCGGACGGCATCGAGTATGGGCTCACGTTCGCAGCGAGAGAGCCAGCGCAGTACACATCCACGTTGCCTGCCAGCGAGGTCGCATGAAGGCCAGTATCGTTCTTTTGCCCGGCGACGGCATCGGCGCCGAGGTGGTCGGCGAAGCCCGCGCCACCCTCGATGCCGTCGCATCCCGTTTCGGACACAGCTTCACGTACACGGAGCACCTCATCGGCGGGTGCTCGATCGACGCGACCGGCACCGCGCTCGAGCCGTCGACGCTCGACGCGTGCCGCGCGGCCGACGCCGTCCTCCTCGGCGCGGTCGGCGGCCCCAAGTGGGACAACCCGAGCGCGAGCGTCCGCCCCGAGCAGGGGCTGCTCGCGCTGCGCCAGGGCCTCGGCCTCTACGCGAACCTGCGGCCGATCCGCCTGTACCCGGAGCTCGTCCAGGCCTCGCCGCTCAAGGCGGAGCGGCTCGCGGACGTCGACATCCTGGTCGTCCGGGAGCTCACGGGCGGGCTCTACTTCGGCAAGCCGCGGATCCGCGAGGAGGTGAACGGGCGGCGGCGCGCGGTCGACACGCTCGAGTACACGGACGAGGAGGTCCAGCGCGTCGTCGAGCTCGCCTTCCGCCTCGCGTCGTCGCGGCGGCGCCTGGTCACGTCGGTCGACAAGGCGAACGTCCTCGAGTCGTCGCGGCTCTGGCGGACGGTCGCGACGGAGGTCGCCGCGCGCTTCCCGGACATCCGGATCGAGCACCAGCTCGTCGACTCCTGCGCGATGCGGCTCATCACCGCGGCGGCCGCGTTCGACGTCATCGTCACCGAGAACATGTTCGGCGACATCCTGACCGACGAGGCGGCCGTGCTCGCCGGCTCGCTGGGGCTCCTGCCGAGCGCGTCGCTCGGCGAGGGCACGCGCGGCGTCTACGAGCCGATCCACGGCTCGGCGCCCGACATTGCCGGCAAGGGGATCGCCAACCCGATCGGCACGATCCTGAGCGCCGCGATGCTGCTCCGGCACTCGCTGCGGCTCGAGAAGGAAGCGGCCGCGGTCGAGCGCGCCGTGGCGCAGGCGATCTCGGGCGGCGCGCGAACGGCGGACCTCGGCGGCAAGATGTCGACCCAGGCGATGGGCGAGGCCGTCCGGGCGAAGCTCACCGACTGACCCTCCCCTGGACACGCGCCCGGCGGCCTCCGCGCCGGGCGCGCCCGCTCGCCCTTTCCCCTCCCCTCGCCCCTCGACGGCGGCTCGCCGCCCCTCCGAAGTACTCCCGCGCTGCCCTGTCGGCCGTCTTCTGTGCCCGGAGTTCGGCCAGGACGGGTCGAGGTGTGCCATCGGCGAGCTCGATGGCGACCCTGACCGCCTCCTGCGCGAACGAGCGGCTCATGTGCACGGCGAGCGCAGTTTTGCGCGGAGGATTCCGTCGTCCTCGAGCCGGAGAACCTGGGCAGACGTGATGATCTCGCGAACCATCATTCTGTGCCCTTTCCAGCGCACCGCACCTGCCGCGCGGCCATCGCGCAGGGCCAGCCACGCGGCTGCGCCGCGCCATCTCCGCGGGTCGAGCCGCCTGGACTCCTGGGCTCCACGCCCATAGCCGCGGAGGATGAGGTCTCGGAGGTCGGGTCGTCCGCCGCGGCGCTGCCCGACACGCGTCCACGGGGCGCGAAGCCCAGCGCGTAGCGCCGACCGGCGCTGATCTCCTCGCCTCCGGCCCGCCTCACCCACCCTGCGGGGAGCGCGCTCGCCGGCGCGTCGCCGCGCGCCTCCGGGACGCGCGCATCGGGCCGGGGAGCGCCGCGCGGCGGCTCGCCCCCGCTCGGGGCACAGCGCACCTCATCATCACCTCTCAGCCTCCCCGGGCTCGGCGTCGCCGAAAGCATCCATGGTGTCTCAGGTGTCCCGTCTGGGGCAATCGACATCACGCCCTCGACACCGCACATGATCCAGCGGCGGGGAAGCTCAGATCCCTGCGCGTCAAGGCCCGTCCCTGTGACGGACTTTGACTCCATTCCACATCATTGGACAGGCACAGGAGAATGGGAACATGAGCCAATTGACGAAGCTCGCGTCGCTCGTCGTCCTCTCGACGACGCTCTCCGCAGCCGGCTGCATGGCCGAGACGACGGAGTCGGGCACGACGACGGACGACATGACGGTCCAGATCGATGAGGCGAAGCAGGGATCTCAGGCCGGAGAGATGGATACTGCGGACCAGGCGCCGAGCGCGGCCACGATGATGGACCCCAGCTCGACGACCACCGGTGACGAGACGACCACCGGTGACGAGGAGAGCGTTGGCGAGACCGCCGACGCGTCGCGCATCTGGGGCTGGGGCGGCTGGGGCGGCTGGCGCCGGCCCTGGGGCTGGGGCGGCTGGGGCGGCTGGCACCGGCCCTGGGGCGGCTGGGGCGGCTGGCATCGGCCCTGGGGCGGCTGGGGCGGCTGGGGCGGCTGGGGCGGCTGGGGCGGCTGGCGCCGGCCGTTCTGGGGCGGCTGGGGCGGCTGCGGCTTCGGCGGCTGCTGGTGATGAGCGCGCGCGGCCGCGGCTCTCGCTGAGCGAGCGCGGACGCGCGCGGCCCGCGCCCGTCGACGGCGGCGCCGAGGCCCGGTCCTCCGCCGCGGCGCTCCGGGGCGGTGCCGGGCCACGCCGCGGCGAGGGCGCCCTCGCGGACGCGTGACATGCCCTGGCTCCCTCCGCGAGCGCGTGAGGGAGCCAGGGCCGCTGTCACGGCGCTCCCGAGGTGGCCGGCGGACGCCCCCCGCGGCGCCTCGGACCACCGCAGGCCCAGAGCGCCTCTCAGGCGTCGGCCTCGGCGAGGCTCGGGACGCGGTTCACGAGGAAGCGGGTCCTCATGTAACACCACCACGTGAGCCCCATGCAGGTGACGTAGAAGAGGAAGAAATAGACGAGCGCGGTCGTGGCCCCGCCCGTCGCCTTGATCGAGGCGCCGAAGCTGCGCGGGATGAAGAAGCCGCCGAGCGCGCCGATCGCCGACGTCAGGCCGAGGACCGCCGCGCTGTGGCGGCGCGCGGTGATCAGCGCCTCTTCGCGCGCCGCCTCGCCCTTGCCGTGCGCGGCGCGCAGGTGGTCGCGCCGGAACAGGATGGGGACCATCCGGAAGGTCGAGCCGTTGCCGACGCCCGTCGTGATGAACATGACCATGAACATCGCGACGACCCCGGCATAGCTCTTCTCGTCCAGGAAGTGGATGATCCCGAGCGTCGCGAGCCCCATCGCGGCGAAGTTCCAGAACGTGATGCGGGCCCCGCCCATCTTGTCCGCGAGGTAGCCGCCCAGCGGGCGCGCCACCGAGCCCACCAGCGCTCCCATGAACGAGAGCTCGAGCGTGACGGCGGGGAACTCCATCTTGAGCAGGAGCGGCAGGGCCGCCGAGTAGCCGATGAACGAGCCGAACGTGCCGATGTAGAGCCAGGCGATGATCCAGGTGTGCTTGTTCTTCGTGGCGGCCATCTGGTCCTTGAAGTTCGACCTCGCGGAGGCCAGGTTGTTCATGAAGAAGTACGCGCCGGTCGCCGAGAGGAGGATCAGGGGGATCCACATCAGCCCCGCGTTCTGCAGGTAGATCCCCGCCTCGGTGTGGTATCCGCCGATGGCCGCCGCGACCGCGCCGGGCCCGATGAGGATGGGCACGAGGAACTGCACGTTGCTGACGCCGATGTTCCCGCCGGCGGCGTTGAGCCCGAGCGCCAGCCCCTTCTTCTTGTCCGGGTAGAAGAACGAGATGTTCGCCATGCTGGAGGCGAAGTTGCCGCCGCCGAGCCCCGCGCTCGCCGCGGCGAGCGCCATGAGCCAGAACGGCGTCTCCGGCCTGGTCACGAGCACCGCGAGCGAGATCGTGGGGATGAGCAAGAGGAGCGCGCTGACGACGGTCCAGTTGCGCCCGCCGAACCTCGGGACGGCGAACGTGTAGGGGAACCGCATGAGCGCGCCGACGAGCCCCGGGATGGCCACCAGCAAGAAGAGCTGGTCCATCGTGTAGTCGAAGCCGACCTTGGGGAGCCGCGTGGCCGTCACGCTCCAGAGCATCCATACGGAAAAGCCGATGTTCTCGGCGATGATCGACCAGATGAGGTTTCGACGCGCGACGCGCTTCCCCGTCTTTTCCCAAAACACCTCATCGTCTGGGTTCCACTCGGTGATCAAGGTCGACATCAGTCCTCCTCGGGAGATCGAGCCACGGCCGCGATGAGGCACTGCGACATGACACGGCCATCTCCGGTCAGTCCATGCTCCACATCGACCCTCACGTCGTAGATGGGATGAGCCAACACCGGAGTTTCTCTGGTGTTTCTGATCCGTTTCGATGCACTTTTCCCGCGCGGCCAGTGTTTCTGAGCCGTTTCAATGCGCTCTCTCCGCGCGGGGCGCGCGATGTCCCGGGCTATCGGGCCGAGGCCGTGCGCGTCGAGCCGCCCGTCGCCGGGGTCAGGCGCCCGGGCGGCGCCTCGAGCTGGCCGAGCTTCTCGGCGCGATCGGCGATCCAGAAGCGCTCCGCGTCCGCCGCGCTCCACGCCGACTCGTCAATCAGCGGGAGGATCGCGTCGCACAGCGCGCGGGCGCTCTGGAAGCGGTGGCGCGGGTCCTTGGCGAGGCACTTGAGGACGAGGCGATCGACCGCGGGGGGGACGACAGGGCCCCGGCGCGCCGACGGCGCGTGAGGCGCCTTCGTCATGTGCGAGACGAAGAGCTGCCCCGACGACGAGCCCTCGAACGGGAGCTCCCCGGTGAGCAGGAAATAGAGCGTGCCCCCGAGCGCGTAGAGGTCGCTGCGCGCGTCCGCGCGGTCGCCGCGGCACACCTCGGGGGCCATGTACGCGGGCGTCCCGCAGAGCATGCCGCTGTTCGTCAGCTCGGCGTCCTGGCCGCCCTCGACCATCCGCGCGACGCCGAAGTCGAGCAGCTTCAAGAAATCGTGATCGTCGCCCACGCGGGTGACGAACAGGTTCTGAGGCTTGATGTCCCGGTGGATGATCCCGGCCTCGTGCGCCTCGATCAGCGAGCGGCAGGCCTGCACGGCGAAGCGCAGGGCGCGCGCCACGGGCATCGGGCCGTGGCGGCGCACGATCGCGGCGAGATCCGCCCCGCGCAGGTGCTCCATCGCGATGTAATAGATGCCGTCGTCGCTCGCGCCGAAATCGAAGATGCGGATGGTGTGCGGGTCGCTGAGCTTGCTGGCCGCGTGCGCCTCCTGCTCGAACCGCTTCAGCACCGCCGGATCCGGCGCGTCCCGCGTCCTGAGGAGCTTGAGCGCGACGTCGCGCTGGAGCGTCTCGTCCCAGGCGAGCCAGACCTCGCTCATCCCGCCCTTGCCGATCGGCGCCTCGAGGCGATACCTGCCGAGCTTGCGGGCCTGATAGACCTGCTGCTGCGCGGCCCACACGACGTGGCTCGACAGGGCGCCGACCACCCCCGAGGCGGGGACGAAGATGTAGTCGCTCGCGGCCGTGAGCAGCGCCGTGGCGTCGAGCCACGACGCCCGGATCGACGGGGAGAACACGGCGGCGGCGCCCATGATGCCCGGGAAGGCGAGGACCATCGGCGCGGAGGCGAGGAGCGCCTTGCCGAACGGCGCCGGCACGAGCGCCGTGCGGAGCAGCACGACGATAGAGAGCCCGTGCATGTACGCGCTCGAGAGGCCGCCGAATTCGATCGCCATGAGCGAGATGAAGATCGCGGCGGTGAGGAACGTGGCGTCGTACGCGAGGAGCACGACCCGCGCCGAGAGCGTCGGGCGCCCGGCGAGCCGGTACACGGCGACGGCGAGCGCCTGCTCGACGGAGCGCATGACGAGGCACGGCCACACCGACGCCGCCGGGTACAGCACGGTCGCCATGAACACGTCGACGAGCGTGAAGGCGGGCCAGATCCAGAACGCGACCCGGAGCGCGCGGCGGACCGCGCGGCGGACGCGCTCCGAGTCGTGGACGGTCGACTCGCTGCGCCGCGTGCCCACCGGGGGACTCTCGCGCTCCCTGAGCATGCGCGACGAGGCCGCGCGCTCGGCGCGGAGAGCCTCTCTGGGCAGCGCACGCTTCATCGGCGATCTCGAGGGTCGCCAGAGGCGCGCCGAAGGTCAAGCGACCGTTGCTGGCCGCTCGCGCGCCGATCGCCGCTCGCGCGCCGATCGCCGCGCGCCGCGCCGCGCGCGGGCCGCCGCCCAGGATGTCGCACCCGATGGGCGATGCGCCGCCTCGCGCTCCGCGCTCGCGATCCACACGCACACCGGAGCCGCGAGATCGTGAGTCACCTCCCGCGCACACCGCTCCGGCGCGAGGCGCTCCGCGCGCCGGTCTCCGGCCCTCGCCCCGCCGCCGCGGCCGGCCCCGCCGGCGCCGCGGCGTCCGCCCGCCTCGTCGTCCTTCCCTGGCCGCGCGCGAGCAGGCCGATGGCGACCGGCCGGAGGGCCCGCCGGGGCGCCGGCGCGTCCGCGGCGCGGCGCGCGCCCGGCCGGGCGGTCGCCCTGGTCAAAGGGTCGGATCCGTGCTTGAAAGCTCGCCACCGTGCCGCTCTCGCCTGAACGTTTCCGCGGGCTGTTCGCGAACCGCCCTGTCGTCCTCGCGCCGATGGAGGACGTGACCGACGCCGTCTTCCGCCGCATCTGCCGGGACCTCGGCGCCGAGCTGTGCGTGACGGAGTTCGTGAACGTCGAGGGGCTGCTCCGCGGATGCAGGAACGCGCGGCGCAAGCTCGCCCTGTCCGAGGGAGACCAGCCGACGGCGATCCAGATCTACGGCGCCAACCCGGACCGCCTCGCGGAGGCCGCGCGCATCGCCGAGGCGGCCGGGCCGGCGTTCCTCGACATCAACTGCGGCTGCTGGGTGCCGAAGATCGCGGGCCGCGGCGCCGGCGCGGGCTGGCTGCGCGATCCGGAGGCCATGGTGTCGATGGCCCGGCTCGTGACCCGCACGGTCGCGCTCCCGGTGACGGTGAAGACCCGCATCGGCTGGGGCCCCGAGTCCCACATGCCGATCGTCGACCTGGCCCGCCGCCTCGAGGACGCCGGCGTCGCCGCGCTCACGATCCACTGCCGCACGGCCCAGATGGGGCACTCCGGCGCGGCCGACTGGAGCTGGGCCGCCCGCGCGCGCGAGGTCGTGTCCATCCCTGTCCTCGTGAACGGCGACATCAAGTCCGCCGACGACGCCGCGCGCGCCCTCCGCGAGACCGGCTGCGCCGGCGTGATGGTCGGTCGCGCCGCGATCGACCACCCCTGGATCTTCCGCGAGGCCCGGGCCCTGCTCGACCAGGGCGCGCACATCCCGCCGCCGTCGCCCGAGGAGCGCCTCGCCCTCTGCCGCGCGCACCTCATCGCGAACACCGAGGCGCGCGGCGAGCCGCACGGCGTGCGCGTCACCCGCCGCCACCTGAGCGGCTATCTCCGCGGCCTCCCCGGCGCGGGCGCCCTCCGCCGCGAGCTCCTCTTCTGCGACAGCCTGGACGGCTGCCTCGCCATCCTCGACAGCGCCGCGCAGAAGCTCGCGGCCTGAGGCGCTCGCCCGTCACGGAGCGCCGACGCGGCGGGCCGGGCGTCGACGGGGCGCCACGGGCCCGCCGCCACGCTACATCCCGGCGGGCGTCGCGTCGTCGACCGGGGCGTCCTCGCCGGTCTGCCGATCGGCCCCCGGCGGGGCGCCCATGGGGTCGTGCGGCAGGCTCCCGCGGTGGGAGCGGATCAGCACGTGGGGGGTCGCCAGGAGAAAGTTGGAGACGCGGGACGTGTAGATGTCCGCCGAGCGCTCGATCTGCCGGGCCAGGTGGCTCTTGTCGTTCCCCGTGCGGAGGAGCAGCCCCCACCTCGGGTTCAGCGTCTCGGCCGAGGCCTTCGCGAGCGGCGCGATCCGCGCGTCGAGCGCCGCGAGGCTGGCCTTGAGCTCGTTCATCCGCGCCTGGACCTCGCCCTCCGTCACCCCGACGACCGGCCCGTACCCCGCCCGCATCCGCTGGAGCTCGAGGCGCAGCCTCGCGTAGAGGCGCTCCATGTCCTCCTTCTCCCGCATCCAGAGATCGAGGCGCGCCTCGGCGCCGCGCGCCTCCTCGATCGCGACGATCTCCTCCTCGAGCTCCCGGATGATGAGCGCCGTGCGCCACCGGAGCGCGCTCTTCGACACGTGCACGTCTCCATAGATGTGGTCGCCGACATAGAGGATCTCGTCGCCGGACACGCCGAGGTGGTGCTCGACGAGCCCCGCGTTGCCGCCCAGGTAGTGCCCCCCTTCGCGCAGCCGGCCCGCCGGCCGCAGGAGGCCGTCCTCCGTGACCACCTCGAACAGCGGCCCGCGGCTCGAGAAGAACTCCGGCTTCCGCGCGAACACGATGACCACGTCGAACAGGTCTCGCCACGTCATGCCGTCCGGCAGGAAGCGGTCGAACGCATAGCTCATCATCGCGCGCGTGTAGACCCACTCCGAGTTCGTGATCAGGAGGAGCTTCTTCCCGGCCTCCCGCTGGTCGAGCAACGTGAGCGGGGTCTCCGGGTCGAGCAGCACGAACCTGTCCGGATCGGCGATGATCTCCGCCTTGAGCTGCCCCTCCATGTGGGTCGCGTCGAGGCGGTCCTTCACGCGGCGGTAGAGATCGGTGTAGCCGAGCACCTCGGGCAGACGGCGCTGATCGAGCAGGTCGACGAGCTTCGCGTACATGCACCCTTCCGAGAGCGAGAAGAGCGTGTTCAGGAAGACGTAACGGACGTCCGAGAGGTCGACGATGGTCCGCGCGTAGATCGCGCGCTGGGTCTCGAAGTCGATCGGCTGCGTGCCGTGGAAGGCCCGCTTCACGTAGCCGAACCGGTTCACCTTGAGCAGGTTTCCGAGCTCGGTGTCGAGGATGAGCCCCCGGATCACGAGGTCTGGCTCGAAGGTCAGGTCCCCGACCGGCCAGCCCTCGCTCTCCAGCTGATGACGGAGATGCTCATACGCCCGACGCTCCCACGCCTCCACCCTGTAGTGGATCAGGGTGTAGTCCATGTCGTACCCGATCGCCTTGATCGAGCGGAGGTTCAGCGTCCGGTTGCAGAAGATCCCCCGCTGCTTGGGCGGCGGAGTGGCGAGGCAATCCAGCTTGTCCATGGGGGTGCGCCCCGCAGCCGCAGCGGGGCCGTGAGGAATACCAGGGACCTCGAGGGTTGCCCACCGGGACCAACGCCGCCGTCCGGCCGTCCGGCCGTCCGCGCGGCGCGCCGACACGCCCCTGTCGCGCCCCGGACGCGATCGTGGCACCCGCCCGCGGGCTCAGCCTCGCCGGAGGCGGCTCTTCGAGCCCTGCCGGCGCTCGGCGCCCGCGCTCCGCGAGGGCCGCGCGAGCGACGCCGCGCGCCGCGCCTCGCCGCGGTCGTCCCCTTCCAACCCGTCGTCCTCGTCGTCATCCTCGTCGTCGAAGAGGTCGTCGTCGTCCTCGTCGTCGTCCTCGTCGAGGGCCTCGGCCCGGCGCACCTCGAGCCCGAGCATCGTGAGCGCCTGCTCGAGCGTCAGCGCCGTCCGGACGGCCTCGAGCTCGACGCCCATCGCCTGCAGCGTCATCGCGATCTCCGGGCTGAGCCCGGACAGGATCGTCGGCGTGCCCATCAGCCTCGCGGCGGAGGCGAGGTTCGAGAGCACGGCGCACAGGTGGCTGTCCATGATCCATACGGCGGTGAGATCGATGACCAGCCCCTTCGCCCCGCTCTCGTGGATGGCCCGCAGAACCTCGGTGTTCAGCTGCTCGGCGAGATCGTCGGTCACGTCTCCCTGGATGGGCACCAGGATCCGGTCCCACAGGTTGATGATCGGAAGGCGCTTGAGCTCCATGGTCATCCTAAGGTTCGATGTCGGCGATCAAGACGGTCGAGTCATCGTGTGAGCGCCGGTGTCGGCTCATGAGGGCGCGGCACGCCTCCGCGGCCTTCATCCCACGAAACACCGAGAGATCGAAGCGGGGCGAGACCCCGTCCGAGAAGAGGACGAGCCGGTCGCCCGGCGCGAGCTGCGCGTCGAAGATCCGGACCTTTCCGAGCGACGCGCCCAGGATGCCCGGGCTCTGGAGCCACTGGACGCGCGTGCCCTGCGACGCGAGCTCGACGTTGCCGACGCCGCAGCCCTGGAGCCGCCCGTCGCGGAGGCGGCAGATCATCCCGGCGGCGCCGCGGGTGCCGCGGAGGCGCGCGTGGACGCGGTCCACGAGGGCGCGGACGTCGTCGCGCTCGGGCGCCTCGGCGAGCGCCTCGAGCGCGACACCCGACGCGGCCGCCGCGCGCTCGCCGTGGCCCAGGCCGTCGATCACCGCGAACAGGGCGCCGTCCTCGCAGGCGCGCACGTACGCGGCATCGCCGCTGACCCGCTCTCCATCCTTGGGCACGACGACGTGCTCCACCGCGACTCTCACAGGTGGACCTCGATTTCCACCCGCGTGCCCTTCGGTCCCGAGTCGATCTGAAAGCGATCGGACAGGCGTTTGATCCCGATCAGACCGCGACCCATTCCGGTCTTGCTCCTGTAGCGCCCCGCGAGGATCTCCTGCAGGTTCTGGATGCCCGAGCCCTCGTCCACGGCGGTGATGACGAAGCGGACCGGGCTGTCCCGGTGCACGCCGATCTCGATCGTCCCGCCGGGTGTATAATGGACGATGTTCCTGGCGAGCTCGCTGACGATGGTCGCGACCTTGTGTGACGTGAAGCTCTTGGCCCCGGCCGCGTCGCAAACGGCCTTCGCGCTCAGGCGCGCCGCGCTGATGTCCGCCTCCACGCTGATGGCCATGACCCTCGAGCGCCGCGAGGGCCGATCGCCGCCGACGGCCGCGATTTCCGCCTTCAGCCGCCCGAGGCGCGCCGGATCGACATAGAGGCGGGCACGGCGCTCGATGCTGGGGAGGATGTCCGGGAGATCCTCGATGGAGAACCTCTCCGGCACGATGTCCGCCTCGCGCATGGCCCGGAGCAGGACTCCCTCGGCGTTCATCGCCGAGAGATAGCCGAGCAGGACGTTGAGAATCTGTTCGTGCGCGGGAGTCATCCGGAGAGGACCTGGAGGGTCAGGTTACCGGGGCCCTGCCCCCGCGTCGAGAGCGCGGCGACGAGAGCGGCCCGGTTCGCCGGGCGACACGCTCCAGACGGCCGAGGCCGGCCAGACGCGGGTCCGTTCCGTCGGCTCGACGTCTGTCATCGCGCCTCGCGTCCATGCGGCCATCCTGGCCCGGCAGGGCGCCCGCCGGCACACGCTCGCGACGCCCGACCGCCCGGCGTCACCCCGCGAACGTCCAGCCTCCCCAGCCAAGCAACGCGCATGCCCGGACAGCAGGCTCGTCGTCGCAGGGGGAAGGCACGTCGGATACTCCCCGCGTTCCGGCGAGCCCCTTGTGTGGCTCGCCGGAACGTATGCCCCTCCGGTGAGCAACCCCGGGTGCCCCCACCTCATCGCTCAGGTCGGGTAGTACGCCGCCTGACCCTGGCGCATCTCCTCGGTGATCTTGTTTTCCTCGACAAGCCTCTTGATCGGCCCCTCGAGATCGGCTGCGGGCGTTCCCATCGCCAGCGCAAGCTCCTCGAGCCCTTGCCCCGGCTCGATCTCCACATGGGCGAGCAGCGCCTCGGCGATCTCATCTCCGGGTCCGGACGCCGCGACCTGCGGGGCCTCCGTCCCGGCCACGATCGCCTGCTCGGCAGCCTTCTCGCCTGCCGCGCTCTCCGCTGGTCGAGCCCCCGCGGCGTCCGCCCCCGCGGCGCCCGCCGTGCCCGCGTCGCTCGCCCTGGGCGCCGGCGTGGCCGCCCGTGGCCTGGCGGTCACGGCGGCCCGCGGCGCGACCGCCTTCTTGCCCGACGCGGCGCGCGCCGGCTTGCTGGGCGCCGGCTTGCTGGGCGCCGGCTTGCTGGGCGCCGGCCTCCTGGGCGCTGGCTTCTTGCGGGCCGGCGCAGCCACGCGGCTCGGCGCAAGCGCGCCCCCGACCTTGCGGGCCGGCTTGATGGGAGTCAGGGCGGGCTCGATGGATATCCCTGCGGCCCTGATGTCGACTTCCAGGTGCCGCGCCACGCTCTGGAGAATGTCCTTACGGACCAGCGCTCTCATGCCCTCCAGGAACTCGGCGACCGAAGCACGAATCTCATTCTCGATCTCGACATCGGATATCACGCAGCCGCCGTCTCACGAATCCCCGGGAATGTCAATGTCTTCGATGCGCTGTGGCTCGCGCCGCCCGGCGAACCGGTACGTCGCGATACCGGTCGGCCCCCGCGGCGTGACGCTCGGCTCACCCCGGGCCCGGCGGCAACGCGTCCAGTGTGAATTTGCCGCTCTACCAAATGAAATGTGGGCAAGAACTGAAACCCATCGACAAATCAACTCGCAGCCATTCGTCCACGCGCCTGGCAGAGGTTGACTTGCCGCTCGCGCGGCCGCGCCCCCGCTCGCCGTCCTGCACGGCTCAAGCCGCCTTGACGGCGCGGAGCGACGGACGGCGCAGCGGGCGGGGCGGCGCCGCGGTGAACGCCGCGCCGAGGGCGAGGCCGCGGAGCGTCAGCCGCATCCGGAGGGCGTCGAGGTAGCCCTCGCGGTGCAGGGCGGTGACCGCCTGGCGTACGTCGGTCCGGCGCACCTCGAGGGCGGCGGTCAATGTTTCGAGGGTCACGATTGCGCCCTCGCCCTGGAGGGCATACAGGGTTCGAAGAAGGTGGGGAGCGAGGTCGTTCATGGTCATGGCGCCCACGTTAACCGGGCGCCTGAACGGCTGTACAGTTTTCGGTGACGATTTTCCCGACCGGCGGCGGGTGATGCGGAGCCCCCCACCTCCCCCGCGGGACGCGGCGGCCATCTATGGTACGTCCCGCTCGTGCGCGCCGATGCCTCGCCTCCCCAGGCCGTGATCCTCGCCGGCGGGCTCGGCACCCGGATGCGCCCGCGCACCGAGCACACGCCGAAATTCCTCCTGCCGGTGGCCGGGAGGCCGTTCGGGGCGTGGCTCCTCGAGCGGCTCGCCGCCGCGGGGTTCGGCGAGGTGATCCTCTGCGTGGGTCACCTCGGCGACGCCATCCGGGGGGCGATGGGCGAGCGGTTCGCGGGGATGCCGCTCCGGTATGCCGATGACGGCCCCGAGCTCCTTGGCACGGCCGGCGCGCTTCGCCGCGCGCTGCTCCACCTGGCCCCCGTGTTCCTCATGACGTACGGCGACTCCTATCTCCCCTTCGACTACCAGGCCCCGCTCCGCGACCTCCGCGCGCACCCCGGCGCGCTCGGCACCATGGCCGTGTACCGGAACGCGGGGCGTCTCGACGCGTCGAACACCGCGGTCTCGGGCGACCTCGTGGCGCGCTATGAGAAGCGCCGGGCGGACGATCCGCCCGACCCCGCCCTCGACCACATCGACTACGGCGCCACCGCGCTCCGCCGCGAGGTCGTCGAGGCGCTGCCGGCGGGCGCGCCGCTCGGCTTCGAGGCGGTGCAGCGCGACCTCGCGGCGCGCGGCCGCCTGCGGGCGCTCCCGGTCGCCGAGCGCTTCTACGAGATCGGCTCCGAGCAGGGCCTCCGCGATCTCGAGGCGGCGCTCACGGCCGCAAGGGAGGGGCGAGGATGATCGTCTCAAGAGCCCCGGTGCGCTTCTCGCTCGGCGGCGGCGGCACCGATCTGCCCGCCTACTCCGACCGCTTCGGCGGCTACCTCGTGTCGGCCGCCATCGACAAGTACATCTACGTGACGGCCAACAAGCGCTTCCACCGCGATATCCGCCTCGCGTACTCCAAGACCGAGATCGTCCCGTCGGTCGACCGGATCGAGCACCCGATCTTCCGGGAGGCGCTCCGGATGGTGGGAGTCGAGCACTCGATCGAGCTGACGAGCGTCGCGGATCTGCCCGCGAACTCGGGCCTGGGCTCGTCGAGCTCGTTCACGGTCGCGCTCCTCAACGCGCTGCACACGTACCGGCGCGACTTCGTCTCGTCCGAGCAGCTCGCCCGCGAGGCGTGCGCCATCGAGATCGAGCGCCTCGGCGAGCCGATCGGCAAGCAGGATCAGTACATCGCGGCCTACGGCAACATCACCGCGTTCACGTTCTCGCCGGACGGCTCGGTCCACGTCGAGCCCGTGCCGATCCGCGACGAGGTGATGGACGAGCTCGAGAGCAACCTGCTCATCGTGTGGAGCGGCGTCGAGCGCCCGGCGAGGGTCGTGCTCTCCGAGCAGGGGAGGCGGCTCCACGACCTCGATCCCGACGTGGTCGGGCGGATGCACCGCATCAAGGAGATCGGCCGCGACGTGCACCGCCTCCTCGTCACGGGTCGTCTCGACGACTACGGCGAGCTCCTGCACGCCCACTGGACGCAGAAGCGCAAGCTCGCCTCCAAGATGACCGACGAGGCACTCGACGAGATCTACGAGATCGCCCGGGGCGCCGGGGCGCTCGGCGGCAAGCTGATGGGCGCGGGCGGCGGCGGCTTCTTCATGTTCTACGTCCGCCCGGCGGAGAGGCGCCGGGTGCTGGAGGCGCTCGCCGCGCGGGGCCTGCGCGTGCTGCGCTTCCGCTTCGACCTCGACGGCGCGCGCATCGTGGCGAACCTGCACCGCTCCTGAAGGGGCGCCCCGCCGGGGGCGCCTGCTCCTGGGCATTTCCGCCGGACTCTGGCTATACATCGAGCATGCCCCAGAGCACGCAGGCGTTCGTGGAACAGTACCTCCGCGAGACGGCCGAGATCGCCCTCGCGACGAGCCCCGAGGACATGGCCCGCGTCATCGAGATCCTGTTCGAGGCGTACCGGAACGATCGGACGATCTACACGTGCGGCAACGGCGGCTCGGCCGCCAACGCCAGCCACCTCGCCTGCGACATCGCCAAGTTCACGTGGGTGGAGGGCAAGCGGCGCTTCAAGTGCACCTCCCTCTGCGACAACGCGGCCCTCATCAGCGCCCTGACCAACGACGTCGGCTGGAGCCGGGTCTTCCTCGAGCAGCTCGACGGCCGCGTCGTCGCGGGCGACGTGCTCGTGTGCCTGAGCGTGCACGGCGGCGCGGGCGCGGATCGGGCGGGCCCCTGGTCGCAGAACCTGGTGGCCGCCGCGGATTTCGCGAAGCGGGCCGGGGCCAAGGTGGTCGCGCTGGTCGGGTACGACGGCGGCGCCCTGCGCCAGATGGCCGACGCCAGCGTCGTCGTGCCGCGGACGCGGGCCGGCACCACGTCGACGCCGCACGTGGAGGGCCTCCACGAGGTCTACCATCACCTCATCTGCGAGCGGCTCCTGCAGCTCGTGGCCGAGCGCTGAGCGCCGCGCGTGAGCAGGCGGCGCGGGGTCGTGCTCGACCGCGACGGCACCCTGATCGACGTGGTGCGCGACGCCGAGCTCGGCGTCGTGGTGACGGCGTTCCACCCCGATCAGATCCGCCTCTTGCCCGGCGTGCTGGAGGGCCTCCGGCGCCTCGCCGACGCGGGGTTCCTGCTCGCGATCGCGACCAACCAGCCGGGCGCGGCCAAGGGGCAGGTGCCGCTCGCGGCGATCGAGCGCACGAACCGCGCGCTGGTCGAGCGGCTGCGCGAGGCCGGCGTCACGATCGCGGCGCTCGCGGTCTGCCCGCACCACCCCGAGGGCGGCCCGGGCGGCGATCCGGCGCTGATCGGCCCGTGCGCCTGCCGGAAGCCGGCGCCGGGCATGCTCACGGCGCTCGCGCGCGAGCTCGATCTCGACGCCTCGGCGAGCTGGATGATCGGCGACGCGGCGAGCGACGTCGCGGCCGCGCGCGCCGCGGGCATGCGGTCCGGCCTGATCCTGGACCGGCGCCGCTGCGAGCTGTGCCCGCTCCGGGGCGAGGCCGCTCTGCCCTGCCCGGATCGCGCGGCGCCGCGCCTCGATCTCCTGGCGGAGGAGATCCTCGCCGGGCCGCGCGGCTAGGTGGTGCGCGGCGCGTGCTACCGTCCCGCCGTGACACCTCACGCGGATCACGACGGCGGCGCGCCCGGCGGCCGCGACGACACCCCGGCCTCCGCGGGCGAGCTCGACGCGCGCCTCGCGGCGGCCAGCTACATCTCCGATCAGGCGACCTCGCTCGCGCTCTGGCTCGCGCTGCGCATGGATCGGCCGCTCCTGCTCGAGGGGCCCGCCGGCGTCGGCAAGACGGATCTCGCCCGCGCCGCGGCCGCGGCGCTCGGCCGCGGGCTCGTCCGGCTCCAGTGCTACGAGGGGCTGGACGAGGCCAAGGCGCTGTACGAGTGGGACTACGCCAAGCAGATGCTGTACACGCAGCTCCTGCGCGACGCGGTCGCGAAGGAGATCGCCGGCGCGGCGAGCCTCTCCGACGCCGCGCGCGCGATCGCGGGGAGCGAGGCGTCGTTCTTCAGCGAGCACTTCCTGATCGCGCGCCCGCTCCTCGCGGCGCTGCGGAGCGAGGCGCCTGTCGTCCTCCTCATCGACGAGGTCGATCGCGCCGACCCGGAGTTCGAGGCGTTCCTGCTCGAGGTGCTCTCCGAGATGCAGGTCACGATCCCCGAGCTCGGCACGATCCGCGCCGCGCGCCCGCCGCTCGTCCTGCTCACGACGAACGCGACCCGCGAGATGACCGAGGCGCTGCGCCGCCGTTGCCTGCACGCGTTCCTGGACTACCCGCCGCCGTCGCGCGAGGTCGCGATCCTGAAGGTCGCGATCCCGGGGATCGAGCCCCGCCTCGCCGCGCAGGTCGTGGCGTTCGTCGGCGCGCTGCGGGCGATGGATCTGCGCAAGCTGCCCGCCATCAGCGAGACGATCGACTGGGCCCGCGCGCTGCTCCTGCTCGGGCGGCGCGCGATCTCGCCGGAGGTCGCCCGCGAGACGCTCGGCGTGCTGCTCAAGCACCAGCGCGACCGGAGCGACGCCGAGGCGAGGCTCGGGGCCCTCGTGAAGGCCGCCGAGCAGGCCGGCGCGGACGAGCCGGCTACCTGAGCTCGGCCACCTTCTCGCCGAACAGCTTCTCGAGCCGCGCGAGCATGGCGTCGTTCGGCTCGACGCGGAGCTCGCGCCCGAGCGCGAGCACCGCCTCCGCCCCGTCGTCGAGCTGGATCACGAGCTGCACCGGGCACACCCCGGGGCTCGCGCGCAGGAGCGCCCCGAGGCGGTCGATGTGCTCGCGCCTCGTGCTGCGCGACTTCAGCGTGATGGCCACGCTCCTGGTCTGCGCGAGGATGGCGTCGGAGAGCGGCTGCACCTCGTCGAGCAGGAGGGTCGGCTCGCGCGGCGCGGCCTCCGCCTCCTCGGCCCCCTCCTCCACCATGGGGAAGCTGACCTTCCCCGAGATCAGCACCGGCTCCCCGCGGTTCAGGAGCTCCCCGTAGAGGCCGATCTGCTTCTCGCGGACCTTGACCTCCACCCGGCCCGTGGTGTCCTCGAGCACGAAGAACGCGATCTTGCCGCCGCCCCCCTTGAAGATGCGCTCGCGGTAGCCCTCGACCATCCCGCCGACGCGCACCCTGGACCACGGATCCATGCCGGCCAGCGCGCTCACGGCCACCACGTCGAAGCGGCTCAGATCCACGCCGTACCGGTCGAGCGGGTGCCCCGAGACGTAGAACCCGAGCGACTGCTTCTCGCGCGAGAGCGTCTCGCGCAGGTCCCAGTCCTCGACCATCGGGTACTCGTCGAGCCGCTGCTCGACCTCGGGCGCCGCCTTCTTGAAGAGGCCGAACAGATCCGTCTGCCCCCCCTCGCGGTCGCGGCTCGCGCGGCGCGACCGCTCGAGCGCCTTGTCGATGGCGGCGAACGCCCGCGCCCGGGAGATCCCCCGCGCGTTGAGGCTCGCGTCGAACGCGCCGCACTGCACGAGCGCCTCGAGCACCCCCTTGTTGACCCGCCGCGGATCGATGCGCTCGGCGAAGTCGAACAGGTCCGCGAACGCGCCGCCCGCCTCGCGCGCCTCTAGCACCGCCTCGAGCGCGGACTCGCCGACGCCGCGGATCGCGCCCATCCCGAACCGGATCTTCGGGTTGTACGGGTCCTTCACCCGGGACCCGCCGCGGCGCGTGCCGGCCGCGCGCTTGCCGCTCGATCCCGGCGTCGCGCTGTAGACCACGGTGAAGTCCATCTTCGACTCGTTGATCTCCGGCGGCAGGATCTCGACCCCCCACGCGCGCCCCTCGGCGATGATCCGCACGACCTTCTCGATCTTGTCGCGGTCGGCCGTCATGAGCGCGCAGAGGAACTCGACCGGGTAGTGCGCCTTGAGGTACGCCGTCTGGTACGTGAGCAGCGCGTACGCGGCCGAGTGGCTCTTGTTGAAGCCGTACCCGGCGAAGTACTCGAGGAGGCCGAAGATGCGCTCGGCGTCCTCGGCCTTCACGCCTTGCTTGAGCGCGCCGTCGACGAACGTCGCCTTCTGCTTGGCCATCTCCTCGGGCTTCTTCTTGCCCATGGCGCGCCGGAGCAGGTCGGCGCCGCCGAGCGTGTAGCCCGCGAGCCGCTGCGCGATCTGCATGACCTGCTCCTGGTAGACGATGACGCCGTACGTCGGGACGAGGAGCTCGTCGACGAGCGGGTGCATCTTCTCGATCGGCTTGCGGCCGTGCTTGCAGTCGACGAAGTCCTTCACCATGCCGGTGCCGAGCGGCCCGGGCCGGTAGAGGGCCACGGCGGCGACGATGTCCTCGAAGGCGTCCGGCTTGAGGTCCTTGAAGAGCTGCTGCATCCCGCTCGACTCGAGCTGGAACACGCCGGTGGTCTCGCCCGACTGGAGCAGCGCGTAGGTGGCGGCGTCGTCGAGCGGCACGGCGTTCACGTCGAAGCGCCCGCCCTCCCGCTCGGCGATGTCCGGCCGCGCGTTCACGAGCCGCACGGCGATGTCGATGACGGTGAGCGTCTTCAGCCCGAGGAAGTCGAACTTGACGAGCCCGGCCTGCTCGACGTCGTCCTTGTAGTACTGCGTGACGAGCTGCTCGCCGTTCTTGAAGCACGGGACGTGGTCCCAGAGCGGCCCCTCGCTGATCACGACGCCCGCGGCGTGCATGCCGGCGTGCCGCGTCAGGCCCTCGAGCTTCTGCGCCTGTTTGAGGAGCTCCGCCACGGTCGGGTCGCTCTCCTTGAGCGCCTTGAGCTTCGGCTCGATCTCCAGCGCCTCGGGGATCGTGTACATGACGCCCGGCCCCTTCTGCGGGACGAGGCTCGCGAGCTTCTGCGCCTCGTTCGCCGGGAACGCCATGGCCCGGGCGACGTCCTTGATCACGCTCCGCGCCTTGAGCTCGTGGAACGTCGCGATCTGCCCGACCGACGGCTTGTCGGCCTCCTTGCTGTACTTCCTCGTGACGTACGCGATGACCTCGTCGCGCCGGTCCATGCAGAAGTCGACGTCGAAGTCCGGCATGCTGACGCGCTCCGGGTTCAGGAAGCGCTCGAACAGCAGGTTGTACGGCAGGGGGTCGAGGTCGGTGATCCCCATCGAGTAGGCGACGAGCGAGCCCGCGCCCGACCCGCGGCCCGGGCCGACGGGGATGCCGTTGTCCTTGGCGTACTTGATGAAGTCCCAGACGATGAGGAAGTAGCCCGGGAAGTCCATCTGCACGATGACGTCGAGCTCGATGTCGAGCCGGGCCCGGTAGGTC
Organism: Sorangium sp. So ce1036; assembly: GCF_051369805.1. Taxonomy (NCBI): domain Bacteria; kingdom Pseudomonadati; phylum Myxococcota; order Polyangiales; family Polyangiaceae; genus Sorangium; species Sorangium sp. So ce1036. Next base: position 5,142,768 of record NZ_JBBMOX010000001.1, on the reverse strand, counting down.
GCCTCGTCCACCTGGCGGCCCGACCGCGCGATCTGGGCGAGCCGCGTCGTGAGCCCCTCGTGCGCCACGTGGCGGAAGTACGAGGCCGGGTCGTCGAACCCGCTCGGCAGCGGGAACCGCGGGAGCATCGGCTTGCCGAGCTTGAGCTTGAGCGCCGAGCACCGCTCGGCGATCTCGAGCGTCGAGCGCACCGCCTGGGGGTAGTCGCGGAAGAGGTGCGCCATCTCGTCGGCCGGCTTGAGGAACATCTCGAAGCTGCCGTGGTGCGCCTCGCTCGCCTCGGCGAACGTCCGGTTGGCGGCGATGCACGACAGGTAGAGCTGCCCCTCGCCGTCCTCGCGCGCCCCGAAGTGCGCGTCGTTCGTCGCGACGAGCGGCAGGCCCAGATCGCCGGCCGCGCGCGCCAGGATGCCGTTGAGCACCGACTGCTCGACCAGCCCGTGGTCCTGCAGCTCGACGTAGAGGCTGCCGGGCTCGAAGCAGTCCCTGAGCCGGCTGAGCGCCTCGCGCCCCTCGTCCTCGCCCTGCTCGAGGATCCGCTGGGCGACCACGCCGCCCATGCACCCCGTCAGGCCGATGAGCCCGGCGCTGTGCTGCGCCACCGTCTCGAGGCGGACGCTCGGCGCGAGCCCGCTCGCGGGGTCGACGTGCCCCTCCGAGACGATGCGGACGAGGTTCTTGTAGCCCTCCTCGGACGCCGCGAGCAGCACGAGGTGATCGACGGGCGTCTCGTCCGCGCCCGAGCGCGACACCTGCCCCGCGGCGGCGCCCCACCCGCGCGCCACGTTCACCTCGCAGCCGAGGATCGCGCCGATGCCTTCGGCCTTGCACGCCTTGTAGTGCTGAATCGCCCCGAACATGTTCCCGTGGTCCGTCAGGGCGACGGCGCGCATGCCCAGCGACTTGGCGCGCGAGACCAGGTCCTTGATGCGCAGCGCGCCGTCGAGGAGCGAGTACTGCGAGTGCACGTGGAGGTGGATGAACTCAGCGGTCACGGCAGGCTTCCAGATAGCTTCTCATCGTGGTTCGACCAGGGAAATTCTGGCGATCGTGGAGGGCGGCAGAGGACGGAATCGCGAGGTATCGAGGCGAGTGAACACCGCACGCCAGCGAGCTCACACATAGCGCATTGCGCGGCCGGGATCGCCCTTGATGAGCCGCGCGAGCCGGCGCTAGCATGAGCGCCCGTTTGCGAGCACATGCCTGAGCTGGGGTGGGGATTCCAGAAAGTGAGGTCGATGATGCGTCATTCCCGTATCGCCGTCGCGGTCTATTTGACGACGGCGCTCCTGTCGCTGGCCGGTTGCGGCTCCGAGGCTTCAGCTCCCGCTGACAACCACGCCGACGTCGACCTCGGTCAGCCGCCCGCGCCGGGCCCGGCGCAGCCCGGCGAGAGCGGCGCGAGCGTCGCGTTCGCGATGGATCGGCTCTTCCTCGGCGACACGGATCGTGACGGGAACAAGGCGGCCGGCAGCTGGAAGGAGTACGGCCTCAACCTCGACGGCCTCGTGTCGAGCGCCGCGTCGACGGGCCTGTGCAAGCCGGTCACGGGCGCCGAGCCCTCGGACATCTATCCGGACGGCGCCGGCGGGATCGACAACTCGTTCGGCAAGAACCTCGTCGGCCTCATCGCCACGCTCCTGCCCGATCCGTCGACCCTGGTGAGCGACGCCATCGGCAACGGCGATTTCACCGTGATCCTGAAGATCGACGGGCTCGGGGAGCAGTCGTCGTACAACCCGCTCACCGCGAAGCTCTACGGCGGCGCCACGCTCGGCGCGGCGCCCGCGTGGGACGGCAGCGACAGGTGGCCCGTCGTTCCGGAGCTGCTCGGGGACGCGCAGGATATCGCGAGCGCCAGGGTCGTGTTCCCGGACAGCTACGTCGTCGACGACACATGGGTGTCGGGCACCCAGCCCCAGGGCACCTTCAAGCTGAACCTGACGATCTCGAACAACACCATCGGCCTCACGATCAGCAACCTGAGGATCACGATGGAGCTCGACCCGGATCACAAGAGCGTGGTCAAAGGCACCATCGCGGGCGTGCTCGAGACGGACGTCCTCGTCGAGGAGCTGCGCAGCGTCATCGGCACCATCGAGCCGAGCTTCTGCGAGAGCACCGGGCTCGACTCGACCCTCGATCAGGTGCGCCGCGCCTCGGACATCATGAAGGATGGCGGCCAGGATCCGGGCCAGGAGTGCAATGCCATCTCCATCGGCATCGGGTTCACGGCGAGAGAGGTCCAGCTCGGCGACATCGCGCCGCCTGCCGAGGCGACGAGCACCGCGTGCGGCGAAACCGCCCCCACGGACGGCGGCTGACCGCGGCGGATCGCATCACGACTCCGGGCCACCGCGCAGGGCGGCGAGGACAGGAGTCCCGCACGCCGGGCGCAGCGGAGCACCTCCCGCGCGCCCTTCCCGCCAGCTCTCCGCACCTCCTGCGACCCGGGCTGCTCGCCGGGCGCGAAGATCGTGCTCGCCCATGAGCCGTCGCGCGCCCGGCGCGCGTCTCTAGAAGGCCCCCCGCCCGTCCAGGGTACGCTCGGGCCGAACAGGCCCCTGCCGCGCGCCTCGGCGGTCCGCCCGCTGGCATCGCGGAGGCGCCCTCTTCCCGGTTTCGTTCGTCGTGACTTTTCGCTAGAAGGCGGCATCGCTTCGATGCGTCCACCACGCAAATACCCGATGGCGGTGAAGATTCATGGCGAGCTGCCGTCCACGGGCGTCAGGCCGGCGGGTTGCTCGACGCGAGCTGTGGCTCGTGCCCTCAGAGGAGAACAACGTCCATGCGTAGATACGTCGCTTCCGTTCTGTGCGCCGTGATGATGGTTGGCACCGCCGCCGCGACGGCGGGTTGCACGGCCCACGCCTCGTTCAACGCCGGCGGCGAGGCGGCGAAGGCCCCTCCGCCTCCCCCGCCCGCGCCCGAGCCGGCGCCCGAGCCGAAGGAGGAGAAGCCTCGCCGGCGCTTCAAGCTCACGTTCAAGCTGAAGGGCAACCAGGTCGAGCTGCCCGGCCCGGTGGTCTTCGAGACGGCCAGCGACAAGCTCGCGCCCGAGAGCGACGAGGTGCTCGGCATCGTCGACGACTTCCTGAATCAGCGGAAGGACGTCAGCCTGCTCCGCATCGAGGGCCACACGGACTCGGACGGTGAGGACGCGCTGAACCAGACGCTCTCGGAGAAGCGCGCGATGTCGGTCGCGCGGTGGCTCGTGGCGAAGGGCCACGACTGCAAGCGCTTCATCGCCGTCGGCTTCGGCGAGAGCAAGCCGGTCGCCGACAACAACACGCCCGAGGGCAAGGCCCAGAACCGCCGCACCGGGTTCTTCATCGCGGCAATCAACGGCAAGGCGGTCGACGGCGCCCCGGTGGACGCTGGCGGCAAGGTCGCCGGCGATCCCTGCAAGTGATCGCGCTCCGCCCGCGCGGCGCGCGCGCGACGCTCCTGCGCGCGCCGCGATGCGGTCGTCGTCCGCTGACGGCTGGCCGCCGCGGCTGATCGCGGATCCCCGCCGGCGCGCGGCGCGCGTCATGGCGCCGGGATCCGGCGCCGGATCCCGGCGCCTCACGTCTTCGCTTGCCTCCCCGCCCATCTTCACTATCGGTACTGCGCCATGCCGAGACGCCACGTCAGGGCCCTGGGTCGCCTCCTTTGCACAGCCGTCCTTCTTGCCGGGCTTTTCGGCTGCAATTCCGGATCGGGCGACGTCCGCGAATGGACGCCGGCCGATCACGATCCGCCGAACCCCGGCCAGGGCCAGCAAGCCCAGGGCGGCAAGGTCGCCCCCCGCCCCGCCGCCTCGAGCGAGACCGATCCCGGCTTGATCGAGCTCGCCTGGCAGCGGAACTGCGCCACCTGCCACGGCGCGACCGGCCGCGGCGACGGCCCGCAAGGTCCGATGGTCCGCGCCCCGGACCTCACGGACGCGGCATGGCAGGATCGGGTGGCCGACGGGCAGATGGCGGAGGTGATCAGGAAGGGCAAGAACAGGATGCCCCCGTTCGATCTCCCGCAGTCGGTGATCGACGGCCTGGTGAAGCGGATCCGGGCCCAGCGCGCCCGCTGAGGCGCGCGGCGGCGCCTCGCGCTCGGTCGCCGGCGGCCGCCCCGGCCGTGATGCCCCGAGCGCGCCGGCCCAGCAGGGTACCGGCCGCGCGCGGCCAGCAGATTGACAGCCCTCGTGGACCCGGCCACGTTGCCCCGGACCACGACGTGACCGACCCCCCGATGCCCGCCACCTCGCAGGAAGCTCTCCCCCCGGCCCCGGACCCCCCTGCCCCGGATCAGCGACAGGCGGAACCGGCCGAGCGGCCGCCCTGGATGCGACGCTTCGCCCCCCTGATCCTCCTCGCGGGAGCGCTGCTCGCCGGGAGCACCTTCCTCAAGAGCCTGCCGGAGGAACGAGAGATCGAGCTGCGGCTGGAGGACGCCGCGAGCATCGTGCACCTCGACGTAACGTGGACGGAACCATCGTCGGGCGACGGCGCGACGGACACGACGCCGGTCCATGGCAGCTCGTGGAATTTCGCCGAGGGGACCGCGCCCAGGTCGGTTCTCACCAAGGTGCGGCTCCCGGACGGCCTCTACAACCTCGAGATCGCGGTCGACAGGACGCGCGGGCGCGACACCACACGCCGGGCCGTCACGCTCGGGGACTCGACCCGGATCACGTTCCCCGTGCGCTGAGCCGCCGGCGCTGGCCTCCTGCCAGCGCCGGCTCGACCGAGACACCGGCGCTCCGGGGCGAACGCGGGCCCGTTCGCGGATCGCCCTGCCGCGCCCCCGCTCACCCTCCACCTGCGGTCGGCCGGTTCACGCGACCGTTGACTCCCGGAAGCTGACAAGCCAGGCACTGCCGCGAGTTGGAGGCGTGTCCCTGAAGCGTCACCTCGCGTCCCGGGGACCGCGCTCCACCGGTGAGACAGCGGCTTCGATTCTGTCAACAAAGTGTTGTTTTTGTTCGATTATTTCTGTATCCAGCGGCGGCGGCGCGTTCGGGAACGAAATGTGAGAACGAATTCGCTTGATGAATTCCCCAGGAAACCGCTACTTCTTGGCCCGCAGCAGCAGGGCGTGGCACTTTATCCTACAACCACTTACACGCTCTGACCGGGACGACCGTGATGCATCGAGGCGCCCCCCCGGCGGGAGCGTACATGCGACCTGTACAGTGTCGCTGGAAGCGGAGAAGGAGAACCGATGAGGATCACCCCGTGGTATCTGGCTGCGCTCGCCCCGTTCGCCGCCATTGGTTGCAGCGGCGCCTACCTTGGCCACGCGGCCGTGGTTGCGCTGACGATCGGCATCTTCCTCGGGACCCTTTCGCTCGGCCGCGCCCCGAGCTCCCCTACCCCGCCGAACGCCCCTGTCTCCTGACTTTCTCACCCAGCCACCGCCTGCTTCACTGCGAAGCGAACCTTTCCCAAGCGTTCTACAGCCCTGGCGCTTACGCTCGGGGACCGTGAGGTCATGACGCACGACGCCTCCGTCGGCCGGCTCAAGCGACTCGAAGAGTTCACGCTCATGGACCTGGAGTCCGTGCACCTCATCCTGCGCGGCGAATCGGTCATCGACTGGCGACGGCTCAACCTCGAGAGCGAGCAGGCCGCGCGCGAGCTCCTGCTCTCGCAGGAGTTCCGGCCCGACGAGCCCGGGGACCGCGCCCATCTGGAGAGCGTCAAGAACGAGGCGATCGCCTACCTGCGCCGCCACTTCGAGTTCCCGATCCCGAGCCCGGTGGCGCGCGCGTCGGTCGAGGACATCCTCCTGCTCGCCTCGGGCAAGGGTCACCGCCAGCTCTGCGCCTGCACGATCCTCAAGGCGATGCACATCATCCATCACCTTGCCGGGCGCGAGCTCCTCTTCTCGATCCCGATGTCCGACCAGGACGTCTTCCACCTCGTCGAGGAGAAGGTGTACCGGGTGATCGGCGGCATGCTCGCGGCGGGCTTCCCGATCACCGAGTTCATCGGCGGGCGGAAGAACAAGGACTCGCTCTACACGAAGCTCCTGTCGAAGTCCGACACGACCGCGGCGGCCATCTACGACAAGCTCCGCTTCCGGATCGTCTGCCGCACCGTGGACGATCTGCTGCCGGTCCTGCTGTACCTGTCCGAGCGTCTGTTCCCGTTCAACTACGTCGTGCCTGGCGAGAGCACCAACACGATCCTGCGCTTCCGGAGCTTCTGCGAGGCGCGGCCGTACCTGCGACCGAAGCTCGACGCGTTCCAGACCGACGTCGACGACGGGCTGGTGGCGGGGGACAACAGCTTCAGCGATCGGAGCTACCGGGTGATCCACTTCGTCGTCGACCTGCCGGTGCGCCTCCCCTCCGAGATCCTCGACATGGCGCCGCCCGCGGCCTGGGCGCTCGGGCCGATCATCTTCGTCCTCTGCGAGTTTCAGCTGATCGACCGCGAGACCGAGGCGGCGAACGAGATCGGCGAGGCGAGCCACGCCAGGTACAAGGAGCGGCAGAAGCAGGCGGTCATGCGCCGGCTCAAGCTCGGCCTGCGCTCCACCCGCGACCCGCTGATCGGCGGACCCAAGCGGGATCGCTGACCCTGGCCGCCGCAGGCGCGGCGGCCGTCGCGGGCGCGGGCGCCGCTGTGGCACCGGGAGCAGTCGGGCTGTGGGAAGTGGGCCGCCTGGCGGGCGGCCTGGACATCAGCGGGCGGCGCGCGGACGAGAGGATGAGCCTCCTCGACGGCGCCGCCGGGCGTACGGGCTCAGATGCGGCTCTTCAGCGCGTCGCGATCGAGGACGACGATCCGGCGGCGATCGATCTCGATCACCCCCTTGCGCCGGAGGTCGCCCAGGGTGAGCGTGACGGTCTCGCGCGTCGAGCCGATCATGCTCGCCATCTCCTGATGGGTGAACGGTGCGGAGATGAGGACCCCGCGCGGATCGGGGATGCCCCAGCGCGTCGCGGCCTTGAGCAGGAACTCACAGAGCCGGGCCTCCACGTTGCGGAAGAGCATCGAGGCCAGGCGCTCCTCGGTGTCGGTATGTCGCTCGACCAGGGTGGTCACGATGGCGGCGGCGAAGTTGGCGTCGCTCGCCATCAGGCTCCGGACCGTCGCGAGGGGAACGATGAGCGCCTCGACGTCCTCCGTCGCGATCGCGCTCTCCCGGTGGGCGGTGACACCGCCGAGCGCGGCCTCGCCGAGCACGTCGCCGGCCCCCCTGTAGCCGAGCGACAGGCTGCGCCCGTCGCTCATCCCCCGGACCAGCCGGACTCTGCCAAGGCTGAGCATCGCGAGGCCGGTCGCCGCGTCGCCCTGCGTCACCAGGTGGCGCCCTTTCGCGACGCGTTGAATCGTCCCCCCGTCGGCCAGCGCCGCCTGCGTGGCCGGGGATGCCGCGTTGCCGATCGCGCCGCGCCGGACAACCCGACGTTTGCGCGAGTCGAGGTCGAGTCCACCGTCGTTCCCGAGCGCGCCAGGCTGAACCCTGACGCTCCGTGCCATCGCATCCTTACCCATCATCATCGCGGCTGCTCCTGCGGTTTGCGGTGTTGCGGTCCGGCTGTCCCCGGGAGGCCCCCGCCGGCCGGGCGGTCCCGAACTGTGCCGGCACCTCCCACTTGCGTTGACATCTCGGATACGCGGCCCGTACCTTTCGGTCTGAGCCGGGCACGCCCCGTGAACGAACCCCTGCACGGGGGAGCCAGTTCGACCGCTCCTCCAGCTACGGACGTTGGATGCGCCTCTTTAGCGGCAAAATTACTCCTCTCACAGAAGAAATCGTCCGCGCGCTCGTGGACAATCGCGATATCGAGTGCGAATCGAAAAAAGAGGTCGCGCTCGACATCGAGTCGGTGTTCACGAGCTACCTGCAAGCGGAGCGGGAAGCGACCGAGCGGGCGAAAGAGATCCTCCAGGCACGCGGGCTCCCCCAGGGCGAGTTCAACCGGGTCAAGCGCCTGGCCGCGGAGCAGAAGGGGATCAAGACAGGCGAGGAAACCATGGATTATCTCCTCGACCAGCTGCTCGAGATGCTGATGTACTCGAACAACGTCGAGGAGGTCTTCGTCGAGGACCACGACCTGCGGCGCCGGATAAGGCCCATCCTCCGGAAATACCTCGAAATGGACGAGGCGCTCGACACGGAGGTGCGGGGCAAGCTCCGCCACGTGCAGGAAGGGTCCCGCACCTGGGAGATCGAGTACCAGCGGGTCATGGGCGAGATCCAGCGACGGAAGGGGCTGGTGTAGCCCGCCGCGCGGGCACGGACGGGCGAGCGAGGCAGCGCCCTGCCCAGGGCGCCTGCTTCGTCCACGGCGACCTGCCGCCCCGGCGTCCGGGCAGCGCCGCGCGGGCCTCGCGTCGGCCCTCGCGTCGGCCCTCGCGTCGGCCCTCGCGTCGGACAGAAAGGCCGCTGGCGCCGTCCAGCGCCCCGCTCCGGCATGTTCGGCCTGCCAGATCGGCCTCCGTCGTGGTACCGGATGGGACACCATGAGCTGGATTCCGAAGGTCGAGGCGAAGCGGCACTTCTGTCATAAATGCAAGAACGAGCTCATCTTCGAGGTGAAGCTCCAGCGTGCGGACACCTGCCCCCATTGCGGTGTCGACCTCCACTGCTGCAGGAACTGCGAGAACTGGGACCCCGCCGCTCACAACCAGTGCAAAGAGCACATCGCCGAGTACATCCCGGACCGGGAAAGGGCGAACTATTGTACTTTCTTCACGTTCAAGAACGGCGTACCTGAGGACAACTCGAAGCGGATCGCGGACGCTCGTTCCAAGCTCGACAACCTTTTCAAGAAGAAGTAGGCGCACGCCGGCGGAGCCCCCACATGTCCACGCCTCGCTACTTGATCACCGGCGGTGCCGGTTTCATCGGAAGCAACCTCGTCGCGGCGCTGACGGCCGCCGGGGAGCGGGTCCGCGTCCTCGATAACCTGGTCACGGGCCGGTGGGAGCACCTCGACGGGCTCCCGCACCAGTCGCTGATCGAGCGCGTCACCGGGGACATCCGGGACGCGTCCGCGGTCGCGGCGGCGGCGGCGGGCGTCGAGGTGATCTTCCACCAGGCCGCGCTCGGCTCGGTCCCGCGCAGCGTCGAGACGCCGGTCGAGGCGGACGCCGTCAACGTCGGCGGCACGGTCACCGTGCTCGACGTGGCGCGCCGGCAGGGCGTGCGCCGGGTGCTCTTCGCGGCCTCGTCGAGCGCGTACGGCGAGACGCCCGCCCTCCCGAAGCACGAGGGCATGGAGCCGATGCCGCTGTCGCCCTACGCGGTCACGAAGCTCGCCTGCGAGCACTACATGAAGGTCTTCGCGGACATCTACGGCATCGAGACCCTGAGCCTGCGCTACTTCAACGTGTTCGGGCCGAACCAGACGCCGGACGGCGCCTACGCCGCGGCGATCCCGCGCTTCATCGACGCGGCCCTCCAGGACCGGCCGATCCCGATCTTCGGCGACGGCGAGCAGACGCGCGACTTCTGTTACATCGAGAACACCGTCGCCGCGAACCTGCTCGGCGCGACGTCGTCGAAGCGGTTCAGGGGCGAGATCATCAACATCGCCGGCGGGCGCAGGATCGCGCTGAACGAGCTCTGCAGGGAGATCTCGCGGGCGCTCGGGCGCGACATCGCCGTCGAGCACCTGCCCCCCCGCGCCGGGGACATCCGCCACTCGCTGGCCGACGTCTCGCGAGCGGCCGAGCTCATCGGGTACGAGCCCCGCGTGCGCTGGGAGAACGGCATCGCGCCCACGGTCACGTACCTGCGGACGCTCCGCGAGGCGGGCCCCGCGGCCGCCTCGGCGACGCTCACCTCTGGCAAGGTTCCGCTGCCCAGGTCCAGAGGGGCGGCGGACACCGGGCACCAGGCGAGCTAGGTCGAGCGAGGCGGCGCGTGCGGAGCATGACCGGCTTCGGGCTCGGTGACGCTTCGCTCACCGAGGGGCGTGTCGTCGCCGAGATCCGCTCGGTGAACCAGCGCTTCCTCGACGTGCGCGCGCGGCTGCCGCGCGAGCTCGTCGATCTGACGATGTTCGCCGAGCAGGTCGCGCGCGAGCGGCTGCGCCGCGGGCGCATCGAGATCGTCGTGCGCACCGAGGGGGCGGTGCTGGCCCCGAGCGCGCTCGACAAATCGAAGGCGCGCGCGGCGTTCCGCGCGCTCGCCGAGCTGCGCGACGAGCTCGCGCCGGGCGCCGAGGTGCCCCTCTCGCTGCTCTGCGCCGTGCCGGACCTCTTCGCCCCCGTGACCGGCCACGAGATCGCGGCGGTCCGCGGCGCGCTCAAGCTCGCGATCGAGCGGGCTATCGACGCGATGGAGGGCATGTGCCTCCGCGAGGGCGAGGCGCTCGCCAGCGACATGCGCGGCCGCGTGGCGACGCTCCGCGCGCTCGCGTCCGAGGTGGTGGCGCGCGCGGACGAGGCGCGCGAGGCGCTCAGGCGGCGCCTGCGCGAGCGGGTCGAGCGGCTGCTCCAGGGGGTCGACGCCGGCTTCGAGGCGACGCGGATCGAGGCGGAGGTGATGCTGCTCGCCGAGCGCAGCGACATCACCGAGGAGATCACCCGGCTGCGGAGCCACCTCGACCAGTTCGGCGGGGCGCTTTCGGCGCCCGGGAGCGATCCCTGCGGAAGGAGGCTCGACTTCCTGCTTCAGGAGATGGTACGCGAGGCGAACACCCTGGGCTCCAAGGCGCAGGACGCCGCCATCTCCCAGCACGTCGTGGCGATGAAGGTGGAGCTCGAGCGCCTGCGGGAGCAGGTCCAGAACATCGAGTGACAGGAGAGCATGTCGACCGACGCACTCAGTGACGACTTCCTCCTCCTCATCGTGTCGTCCCCGTCCGGCGCGGGGAAGACGACGCTCTGCGGGAGGCTGCGCAGCGAGTTCCCCGACCTGCGCTTCTCGGTCTCCCACACGACGCGGCGGCCTCGCCCGAACGAGGTGGACGGCCGCGAGTACCACTTCGTCGACCCGAGCACGTTCGAGCAGATGATCCGCATCGGCGCGTTCGCCGAGTGGGCCCGGGTGCACGATCACCTCTACGGCACGAGCCTGAAGGAGATCGAGATCGCCCGCGCCACGGCGCGCGGGGTCCTCTTCGACATCGATCACCAGGGCGCGCGGCAGATCAAGGCGAGCCTCCCCGAGGCGGTCGCCGTGTTCATCCTGCCGCCGTCCCTGGCCGAGCTCGAGCGGCGCCTGCGCGGGCGCGGCACCGAGGACGAGCCCACGACGCTCCGCCGCCTCCGCAACGCGAAGGGGGAGATCGAGCATTACGGCTTCTTCGATTACGTGATCGTGAACGACGAGGTGGACCGCGCCTACGAGCAGCTACGCTCCCTCGTCTTTGCGGAGCGGTGCCGGCGCGAGCGGCGCGCGCTCCTGTGCGAGCGGCTGCTCGCCGAGCGGAGGTTTGAGCGATGAGCAAGGGTGAACGGAACGACGTGCTCGCCATCATCGGCGGCAGCGGCCTCTACGAGATGGGGTGGCTGGAGGGCGTCGAGGAGGTCTCGGTGTCCACGCCGTTCGGCCTGCCGAGCGACGTGGTGCTCCGCGGCCACGTCAAGGGCGGAGACGCGACGGTCCTCTTCCTGCCGCGCCACGGCCGCGGGCACCGCTTCTCGCCGTCGACCATCAACTACCGCGCGAACATCTGCGCGCTGAAGATGCTCGGCGCCACGCACGTGCTCAGCGTCAGCGCCGTGGGCTCGATGCGCGAGGAGATCGCGCCCGGCGACCTCGTCGTCGTCGATCAGTTCATCGACCTCACGAAGCGCCGGGCCTCGACGTTCTTCGACGACGGCGTGGTCGCCCACATCCCGTTCGCCGATCCGGTGTGCCCCATCCTGGCGACGGCCGTCCACGAGGCCGCGCTCACCACCACCGCGCGCGTCCACCGCGGCGGCACGTACGTCTGCATCGAGGGGCCTCAGTTCTCGACGCGGGCCGAGAGCCTCATGTACCGGGCGTTCGGCGCGCACGTCATCGGGATGACCAACATGCCCGAGGCGAAGCTCGCGCGCGAGGCGGAGCTCCCCTACGCCACGCTCGCGCTGACGACCGATTTCGACTGCTGGCGCGTGACGGAGGAGGCGGTGAACGTCGAGGCGGTCATCGCCGTGCTGAACCGCAACATCGTGCACGCGCGGAACGTGGCACGGACGCTCGCCCACGGCCTGCCCGACGTGTCGCGGAGCCCCGCGCGCAGCGCGCTGCGCAACGCCGTCATGACGTCGCCGGACGCGACCTCGCCCGACGCGCAGGCGCGGCTCGAGTGGCTCCTCGGCCCGCGGCCGAAGGCCGACTGACCGCCCCGCCCTGCCCGGCGCGCCGCCCAGGGCTGCCGGGCGGCCTGCCTCCCGGGCCGGCGGAAGGCCGCGGCCTCGCGCTGCTCGGCCCGCGATGACGGCCGCGGCGTCGTAGAAACGATGCGCGCCGCTAGCGGCTCCGCGGAAACCCCGCTAAGAGGCGCCTGTGACGACCTCATCCGCGATTCTCATCATCGGCTCGATGGCCTTCGACGACCTCGAGCTCCCCTCCGGCAGCGCCAAGGACGTCGTGGGTGGCTCGGCCACCTATGCGTCCTTCGCGGCCTCCTGCTTCGCCCCGGTGCGCACCGTCGCCGTGGTCGGCGACGATTTCCCCGAGGAGACGCTCGCGGCGATGCGCGCCAGGGGCATCGCCGTCGACGGCGTCGAGCGCGCGCCGGGCAAGACGTTCCGCTGGGCCGGGCGCTATGACGAGGATCTCATCCATCGCACGACGCTGGACACGCAGCTCAACGTGTTCGCGTCGTTCGCGCCGAAGCTGCCCGAGGCGTACCGCGACACGCCGTTCGTCCTGCTCGGCAACATCCACCCCGCGCTCCAGCTCGACGTGCTCGAGCAGGTCCGGTCGCCGCGCTTCGTGCTCGCCGACACCATGAACTTCTGGATCGAGGGCGAGCCGAAGGCGGTCGCCGCGATGCTGCGCCGCATCGACACGCTCGTGGTCAACGACGAGGAGGCACGTCAGCTCTCGGGCAAGTACAATATCCGCCGCGCCGCCAAGGAGATCCTGTCCCGCGGCCCGCGCCGCCTGATCATCAAGCGCGGCGAGCACGGGGCGCTGCTCTTCGACGAGGACGGCGTGTTCGCCGCCCCCGGCTTCCCGCTCGAGGACGTCATCGATCCGACGGGCGCCGGCGACGCGTTCGCCGGCGGGCTCATCGGGTACCTCGCGTGCCAGCCGGAGATCACGCCGCTCGCGCTCCGTCGCGGTATGCTGCACGCCACGGCGACCGCCTCGTTCTGCGTCGAGGCGGTGGGCACGCGGCGGATCGCGACGGTGACCCGGGCCGACATCGCGGCGCGGCTGAGCGAGATCCGGGCGCTGTACGAGTTCGGCGCGAGCTCCATGTGAGGCCGGCCGCGGGGGGAGCGGGTCGAGAGCCTGCAGGGGTAGTCGCGCTTCACCTTCCGGCGCATAGCCGTGCTAGACGAACGTCAAAGAGAACATGAACCTCACGACCCGAACACTCGCAGGCATTGCCTTGCTGGCACCCCTCGTCGTCGGCTGCGCGGCCCGCACGGCGCCGTTCGACGAGATGGACAAGGCGCAGGTGACGGTGCTTCGCCTCCAGGGGCAGGAGCCCACACCGGTGCCCACGGCGGCGGCCCAGACCCCGGCCCTGATCCCGGGGCTCCCGCCCGAGCTGCAGCAGATGGGACAGGCAGCCCTCCAGGGGCTGCAGCAGGTACTGCCCGGGGTCATCCCGCCCGGCCTCATCCCTGGACAGACCGCGGCGCCGGCGGTGATCCCGGCCCAGCCGCGCTTCAAGAACTTCGTCATCCTCAGCCAGCGCCAGCTCACGAGCGACGAGGTCGATGAGGAGCTCAAGGAGCAGATCCTCGACGTCTTCGGCGACGAGGACAGCTTCTCCGCCGACCGCAGCAACTGCTTCTATCCTGGCCTCGGGATCTCCATGCTGCGGCCAGGCAACCCCACGCCCGTCGACCTGCTCGTCTCCCTCTCGTGCAATCAGGCCATGGGCGACGGCTTCCGCTGGCCGTACCCGGTCAACGGGTTCACGTCCGAGACCCACCAGAAGCTCACCAAGATCTACGAGAAGCTGTGGGGGCCGGTCCCGCCTGGCGCGTGATCGCGATCGTCCGGCGTTGACAGGACGCCAGCGGCCCGCTCGTGTGTGAATGGCATCACATGGCGCTACCGCGGGGCCCGGATGCTAGACTCGCTCGAGCGTTTCGAGGTCCCCGCGTTTCAACCAGGAGCGCACCGCCATCGCCATGACGCCTCACCCCCAGCTGTTGCCGGGAAAGGAGCTCGGGCAGTACGAGCTCCTCCTGCCGATCGCGCAGGGGGGAATGGCCACGGTGTGGGCTGCGCGCCGCAAGGGGCTCCGCGGCTTCCAGAAGACGGTCGCCATCAAGACGATGCTGCCGTCGCTCTCGGACGACACCCAGTTCGAGACGATGTTCCTCGAGGAGGCGAGGCTGGCGTCGGGGATCCACCACCCCAACGTCGCCGAGATCCTCGACCTCGGCGAGCAGGACGACATCCTCTACATCGTGATGGAGTGGGTCGACGGCGAGGCGCTGTCGGTCATCGCGAGGGCGGCGAGCAAGCGCGACGTCGTCATCCCGCTGCGCATCCTGCTCCGCATCCTCGGCCAGGCTTGCCTCGGGTTGCACGCCGCGCACGAGCTCCGGGATCCGCTGAACGACGATCAGCTGCTCGGGCTCGTGCACCGCGACGTGTCGCCCCAGAACATCCTCGTGACGTACGACGGCCACGTGAAGCTCGTGGACTTCGGCGTCGCCAAGGCCACGAACCGGGCGCGCAACGACACGACCGCGGGGCAGATCAAGGGCAAGGTGCCGTACATGTCCCCGGAGCAGGCGCGCGGCGACCGGCTCGATCGGCGCACCGACATCTTCGCGATGGGGATCGTGCTCTACAAGCTCACGACGGGCGCGCACCCCTTCGCCGCGGAGAACGACCTCCTCACGCTGAATCAGATCATCTCCCGGCCGGCGCTGTCGCCTCGCCTGAGCGACCCGGACTACCCGCCCGATCTGGAGCACGTCGTGATGACCTGCCTGCAGAAGGACCCGGCCAGGCGCTACCAGACGATGCTCGAGCTGGCGAGCGCGGTGCAGGCCGTGCTCGCGAAGGAGCCGCTGGTGGCGGATCACGAGGTCGGGGTGTTCGTGCGCGAGCTCCTTGGAGACCGCATCCAGCGGCGGCGCGCTGCGCTGCGCGATACGGTCCGCATGCTGGACGAGCGGGCCTCCATCGCGCCGGAGGTGGTGCTCGTTCGCGATAGCATCAGCGAGCTCTTCTTCACGCAGCTCCCCTCCGGCCTCCCGAACGCGCAAGACCTCGCGCCCCGACCGAGCGCGCCCTCGATCGCGTCCGGGGTGCTGCCCGAGGCGCGGCCGCAGAGCTCGCCCGGCCGGGCGACATCGCTCGATCCAATCGAGATCCCCGCGGCGCGGCGCCGCGCTGGAACCGCGCTCGTGGCGGCCCTGTCGTTCACGCTCGTCGCGGCGCTGGGCGGAGCGCTGATCTGGCTCCGGCAGCCGGCGCCGCAGCGGCCGTCCGAGCAGATCATGAGGGTCGCGCGCACCGGGGGCCCGACGGCGGCCGCGTCCGCGACCGACGCGCCCGCGGTGTCGCCCGGCGCTGCCCCCGTCCCGACGAGCAGCGCCGGCGCCGCGCAGGCGGGCGCGAGCGACGCCGCTGCCCCCGAGGAGCGCGGCGCGAGCGCTCCGGCCCACACGGGCGAGGGCGCGCCGGCATCCGCCACGCCGCCGGGCGCCGCGGCGCCGGGCGCGACGGCCGCCGGCGCGAGCCCTCGGATCCAGCGAAGAACAACCCCGGCCAAGCCCCCCTCGACGCAGTGGGTCCCCACCGTGATCAACCCCGGGTTCTGAGCGACCGCAGGGCGCGGCAGCTCCGCGACGCGCTGCTCCTGACGGCGAGCCTCGGCGTCCTCGGCGGCGTCCTGCTGTTGCGCCGGGGCAAGGAGCTCAGCGCCTCGCCCGCCCCGGCGTCGGCGAGCGCGCCCGCGGTGTCGTCGTCGGGGCTCGAGGGCGGAGAGCCCGAGCCCGCGGCGCCCGACGCCCACGCGGCGTGCGACTTCGCGGACCAGGGCTTCGGCGCCTACGAACGCTGGCGGCCGCTCCCGCTGGGTAGGCTGCTCGTTCCGCCGGCACGCGCGATCGGCGCGGACGGCGGCTACGATCTCCTCCTTCACTTCCACGGCGCGGAGCCCGCGCGGAAGGTGCTGGCGCCCAGGAACCTCGATCTGGTCGTCGCCGGGGTCGATCTGGGGACCCGCTCGAGCGAGTACGCACGCGCCCTCGACGGCGACCGCTGGGACGCGCTGCTCCAGGCGATCGACCGCGAGGTCGAGAGCGCCGCCGGGATCGCGGGCGCGCACGCGCGCCGCCTGCTGCTGTCGTCCTGGAGCGCTGGCTCCGGCGCGGTCGGCCGGGTCATCGAGCGCGGGAGCCGGCCTGTCGATGCGCTGCTCCTCCTCGACGCGCTCCATGGAACCTACATGCCGGGGCAGACCTCGCTCGTCCCCGGGCAGCTCGCCCCGTACGTCGCCCTGGCCAGGGCCGCCACGCGCGGCGCGCCGCTCTTCTATCTGACGCACACGGAGACCCCGGCGCGCGGCCACGCGTCCACGGAGGAGACGGCCACGTTCCTGCTGAACGAGATCGGAGCGAGCCCCGTCGCGGTGACCGCCAGCGGCAACGGCGCGCCCGCCGGCACCCCGGGCAGCGGCACGGATGCGCCGGCAGGCGCGCCGCGGCTCACCCGGATGTACGACGGGGGTAGCCTCTACGTGCGCGGCTATGCCGGGACGGGCCCCGACGGCCGCTGCGCGCAGCTAGGGCTACTCCCCGCCATCCTGACGGAGCACGTGCTCCCGGCGCTCGGCCGGTGAGCCGCGCCGCATGCCCCGCGCGACGCGCCCCCGCCTCCAGCCGCGCGCGGCGCGGGCGGCGCGCCGGTGAGCCGGCGGGCGCCGCCGCTCAGTACGACTTCGCGAACACCACCCGCTGCGGGCTCGGCTTGCCGGTGAAGATGCACCGCCCTTCGCCGGCCACCGCGTCGGCCCACGGCGCCCCGTCGAACCCGCCGGTCGGGATGCAGCGGATGGTCACCTTGTAGGCGTTCTTCACCTCCGCCTCGATCTCGGGATCGCCGGACCAGTGCGCCAGCGCGAAGCCCCCTTGCGCCTCCTTGTCCCCCTTCGACGCGAAGAAAGCGTCGAAGTCGGCGCGATCGTTGATGACGTGCGTGTTCGCGTCGCGCATCGCGAGCGCGCGCGCGTAGAGCGCCGCCTGGATGTCGCCGAGGATCTCGGTGATGCGCCCCACGAGCTCCCCGCGCGCCATGCTCGACTTGTCCTTCGGCGGGCGATCCCGGCGCGCGACCATCGCCACGCCGCTGTCGACGTCGCGCGGCCCGATCTCGATCCGGAGCGGGATCCCCTTCTTGACCCACTCCCACTGCTTGTCGCCGCCGCGGATGTCGCGCCGGTCGATCTCGACCTCGATCCGCCGCTCGCCGAAGCGCTGCGCCCGGAGCTCCTTGGCGAGCCCGTCGATGTACTCGTCGACCTTGGCGCGCGTGTCCTCGCCCCGGTACACGGGCAGGATCACGACGTGCGCGGGCGCGAGGCGCGGCGGGAGCACCAGGCCGTCGTCGTCGCCATGGGTCATGATCAGCCCGCCGACGAGGCGGGTCGACACGCCCCACGACGTCGTCCAGGCGTACTCCTCGGTCTCCTCCTTGGTCTGGAACTTGATGCCGCTCGCCTTCGCGAAGTTCTGCCCGAGGAAGTGGCTCGTGCCGGCCTGCAGCGCCTTTCGGTCCTGCATCATCGCCTCGATCGCGTACGTGTCGATGGCGCCGGGGAATCGCTCGCTCGCCGTCTTCGGCCCCTCGAGGACCGGCATCGCCAGGAAGTCGCGCGCGAAGGTCGAGTAGACGCCGAGCATGCGCAGCGTCTCCTCGCGCGCCTCGTCCGCGGTCGCGTGCGCGGTGTGCCCCTCCTGCCACAGGAACTCCGCCGTCCGCAGGAACAGGCGCGTCCGCAGCTCCCAGCGCACGACGTTCGCCCACTGGTTGATCAAGAGCGGCAGATCCCGGTAGCTCTGGACCCAGCTCGCGAACGCCGCGCCGATGATCGTCTCGGAGGTGGGGCGCACGATGAGCGGCTCCTCCAGCCGGGCCTGGGGGTCGGGGATGAGCCCGCCGCCCGGGCCGGCCACGAGCCGGTGGTGCGTGACCACGGCGCACTCCTTCGCGAACCCCTCGACGTGCTCCGCTTCCTTCTCGAGGAACGACTTCGGGATGAACAACGGGAAGTAGGCGTTCTTGTGCCCGGTCGCCTTGAACATGCCGTCGAGCTCGCGCTGGATGTTCTCCCAGATCGCGTAGCCCCACGGCTTGATCACCATGCAGCCACGGACCGGGGAGGTCTCCGCGAGATCGGCCGCGCGCACGACCTGCTGGTACCACTCCGGGTAGTCCTCGTTGCGCGTCGGCGTGATGGCGGTCTTCGGCGCTTCGTTCTTGGCCACGGTCTCTGCTCTCCTCGATGGGCGGCGTCCGGCGAGGCCGCCGGCGCCCCGCGGCGGGCGCCCGGCCGGCGCCGGCCCCGCGGCGGGGCTGAACGCGCGACGTATCAGGAGCGCGGCAAGGTGTCGAGCGCAGCGGTCCGGCCCGGCACCCTCGCCGGCGCCCCGGTCGGCGGAGGCGCGCCTCGCGCCGCTCCGGCCGCATGCCCGGCCGGCTTCGCGGCGGCGCGCGGCCATGGTACGCGCAAGGGAACGACGTGAACCACGTCATCCTCACGCACGGCGGGGTGACCTCCCCGCAAAGCCACGCGGATACCTGCGCCGCGGCCGCCGACGATGCCCTCGGCGTGCTGAACGCAGGCGGAGAGGCGCTCGGGGCCGCGATCGCGGCGGTCGCGCGCCTGGAGGACGACCCGCGCTTCAACGCCGGGACGGGCTCGAACCTCCGCCTGGACGGGCGGACGATCGAGATGGATGCCGCCGTGATGGCCAGCGACGGGCGGTTCGGCGCCGTCGCGTCCATCGAGCGGGTGAAGAACCCCGTCCTCGTCGCCGCGAAGGTGCTGGAGACGCCGCACCTGCTCCTCGCCGGCGTCGGGGCGACCGCGTTCGCGCGCCGGCTCGGGTTCGACGACCACGACCCGGTCACCGAGGGGGCGCGGGAGAAGCACGCCCGCGCCCTCGCCGCGCTGGGCGGCAACGGGGACGGCGATTTCTCGAGCGACGCGGCGCGGTTCCATGCGCTCACCGCGAAGCAGTTCTGGAACTTCGACGCCGAGCCGATCGAGTGCGACACCGTCGGCGCCGTCGTGCGCGACGCGCACGGCCGCTTCGCCGCCGCGGCGTCCACCGGCGGCTCGACCTACATGCTGCGCGGCCGCGTCGGCGACGTGCCGCTCCTCGGCGCGGGGATCTACGCGGGCCCGCACGGCGCCGTGGCGGCGACCGGGATCGGCGAGGAGATCGCGCGCCGCTTCCTCGCGCGCACGGTCTACGACTGGCTCGCCGACGGCGTCGCGCCCGCGCGCGCGGCCCAGCGCGGCGTCGCCATGTTCCCCGACGTGCTCGCGATCGGCGTGCTGGTCGTCGGGAGGACGGGCCAGGCGGTCGCGTCGAACCGCGCCATGGCGAGCGCGCAGCTCGTGGGCTGAGGGACCGCAGACGATGCACAGCAGAGACCCTGACGCGATCGTGGTGGGAGCGGGGCCGAACGGCCTCACGGCGGCGGCGTACCTCGCCCGCGCGGGCCTGTCGGTGCTCGTGCTGGAGGCCGAGCAGGAGCCGGGCGGCGCCGTGCGCACGCGCGAGGTGACGCTCCCGGGCTTCCGCCACGACCTGGGCGCGGCGTTCTTCCCCTTCGGGCAGACGAGCCCCGCGCTGCTGCCGCTCGACCTGCCGGGGGCGGGCCTCGTGTGGCGCCACGCGCCGATCGACAGCGCCCACCCGGCGCCCGACGGGACGTGCGCGTCGATCGCGCGCGACGTCGAGGCGACGGCGCGGTCGCTCGGCGAGGACGACGGCCCCACCTGGCGCCGGATCGCCGGGTGGCACGCGCGCACGCGCGAGCGGATGCTGGACGCGCTCCTCTCCACGCCGCCCGCGCTCGGCGCGATGCTGCGCTTCGGTCCGCTCAACCTGCTCCGCCTCGCGCAGGTGGTCCTCTCGAGCGGCCGCGGCTTCGCGACGCGCACCTTCCGGACCGAGGCGGCCCGGCGCGTGGTCCCCGGCCTCGCCCTCCACACGGACGTGGGCCCGGAGGATCCCTGCGGGGCCATCGTGGGCTTCATGCTCACCCTGCTCGCGTCGAGCGGCGGCTTCGCGGTGCCCGAGGGCGGCGCCGGCGCGATCACGCGCGCCTTGCTCCGGCGCGTCGAGGAGCGCGGGGGCGGCGTCCGCTGCGGCGCCCGGGTCGAGCAGATCCTCGTCCGAGAGGGGCGCGCGGTCGCGGTCCGGCTCGCGGGCGGCGAGGAGATCCGCGCCCGCCGCGCGATCGTCGCCGACGTCGCCGCGCCGACGCTCTACCTCCGCCTGCTCGAGGCGGCGGTCGTCCCGGCCCGGATCCAGCGCGCCATGCGCCGGTTCCGCCGGGGGTTCGGCACCTTCAAGATGGACTGGGCGCTCGACGGGCCGGTCCCCTGGTCGCACGAGGACGCCGCGCGCGCCGCGGTCGTGCACGCGGGCGACAGCCTCGACGATCTGGCCGAGTTCACGCGGCAGGTGCGGGCGGGCGCGCTCCCCGATCACCCGTACCTCGTGATCGGACAGCAGTCGCTGGCCGATCCCACCCGCGCGCCGGCGGGGCGCCACACCCTCTGGGCCTACTCGCGCGTCCCCTCCTCCATCGACGGCGGCTGGGCGGCCTCGCGCGAGCGCTTCGCCGATCGGGTCGAGGCGCGGATCGAGGAGCTCGCCCCCGGCTTCCGGCGGCGGATCCTCGCGCGGGCGATCTGGTCGCCGGACGATCTCGAGGCGATGGACGCGAACCTCCTCGGCGGCGATCTCGGCGGAGGTTCCGCCGACATCCGGCATCAGCTCTTCTTCCGGCCGGTGTTCCCGTATTTCCGCTACCGGACGCCGGTCCGAGGCCTGTACCTGGGCTCGTCCTACGCGCACCCGGGCGCCGGGGTCCACGGCGCGTGCGGGCGCAACGCCGCGCTGGCGGTGCTGGAGGACGAAGGCTGATCCGCGGGCGCGTCGCCGCTTCGGACCGCCGCCTCGCGGCGAGGGCCCCTATTTCGAGCGCGACGGCGGGCCGTCCCGGTAGTCGGACCGCTTCAGCCCGTGGCTGGCGATCTTCTCCTGGAGCGTGCGCAGCGGCATCCTGAGCCGGCGCGCCGCCATGGCCAGGTTGCCGTTGGTCGCGCGGAGCGCGTCGAGGATGATCTCGGCCTCCAGGCGATCCATCTGCGCCTTCAGCCCGATCATCGGCGCTGGCCCGGGCGTCGCGATCTCGATGGCCGGCCGCTCCGCGGGCGGCGGCGGCGTGGAGAGCTTCCGCGCCGAGAGGTTGTGGAGGCCCTCCGGCAGGTCGAGCGGCGTGATGACGCTCCCCCGCGCGATGACGACGGCGCGCTCGATGGCGCTGCGCAGCTCGCGCACGTTCCCGGGCCACGGATACTGCTCGAGCAGCGCGAGCGTCTCCGGAGAGAGCGAGCGCACGTTCCGGCGGTGCACTTCGTTCGCCTGCTGGAGGAAGCGCTGGGCCAGCGGCCCGATGTCCTCCCGCCGCTCGCAAAGCGGAGGGATGCGCAGCGGCACCGCGTTGAGCCGGTAGAGGAGGTCCGGGCGGAACGTGCCCGCCACGCACATCGCCTCGAGGTCGCGGTGCGTGGTCGCGACGATCCGCACGTCCACCTCGATCTCCCTCGTCGAGCCGACGCGGACCACGCGACGGGTGTCGAGCACGTGCAGCAGCGCGGCCTGCGAGGAGAGCGGGAGGTCGCCCACCTCGTCGAGCACCACCGTGCCCCCGGCGCACGTCTCGAAGACGCCCTCGTGCGCCTGGGTCGCGCCGGTGAACGCGCCGGCCTCGTGCCCGAAGAGCGTGCTCTCCAGGAGCTGCGCGGGCACGCCGCTGCACCCGACGCGCACCATCTGCTTCTTGTGGCGCGGTCCGGCCTCGTGGATCAGCCGCGCGAACACGTCCTTGCCCGTCCCCGTCTCGCCCTGGAGCAGCACCGGGGCGGACGAGCGCGCGAGGCGCATGGCGGTCTCGAGCACCGGCCGCATGGCGGGGCTGCGCATCACGAGCCCCTCGTCGCTGACCGCGCGCATCCCGCCCGCCGGCGTCGGCCCGCCCATCAGGCCGTCGGCGCTCGGCAGCGGCGTCCGCTCCAGCGCGCCGCGAGGGGCGTCCAGCAGATCGAGGTTGAGCACCGGCAGCTCGGCGCTCGCGATCACGCGCAGCGACGCCGTGATCTCCCCGAGCATCACCTCGTCCCCCGGCTTCAAGACGCCCCGCTCGACGCGCTGCCCGCTCAGGAAGGTGCCGTTCGTCGAGCCGAGATCCTCGATGAGCACGTCGCCGCGCTGGAACGTGAAGCGCGCGTGACGTCGCGACAGGCTGCGTTCCATGATCGCGACGTCCGCGGTCGGATCCCGGCCGATGACGACCCCCACGCCTTCGGTCAACCGCACCGTCTCGGTGCCGTGCCGGTGGTAGATCATGAGCAGCACGTGCGGCTGCGGCGCGCGCCCGCGGCTCAGCTCCGCGAGCGCATCGCGGACCTGCGACATGGCGATCGGGTCCGTCTCGCTCGCGCGCGACTCGCTCCGGAGCTCGTGCGCCGCGGGGCCCTCGGCCTGCGCGGAGGGCTGCGGGGCCATCGCGGCCCCGGGCGCGTCGCCTTCCGCGCGCCCCCCCTCGGCCGTCGCCGGTCCGCCGACGTCCGGCGAAGGGTGACTCCTCGAAGCGGCCGGGCGCGAGTGATTCATTCGTTCTCTCTCATGCGTGCCCGAGGGGACCCCGGCGACGGATGCTGGCTCGCGAGCCCTGCTCGCGCTCATCCTTGATTCCATGACGATATGCCGCGGGGAGGTCATCGCGCAAGGCGTGAGCTGCCGGCCGCCAGGCGCCCAGGCGCTGGCCGGCCTCGGATCCTGACCAGCCTCGCGTCGCTTCAGGAGCGCGACGCCCCGCGCGCTCCCCACCCCGCGCGACACGGCGTCGCCGCGGCGATCGGCTCAGATGCGGCTCGCGACCTGCTCGCCGGCGCTGGACGAGCGAGCAGGCGACGCGGCCGGCTCCTCGGCCCGGCAGTGCGCGCCGAACCGCGTGCACGGAATGTCCTCGATGGGCGGAAGCTCGACGTAGCCGCGGTGGACGGCGATCTCGTTGAAGCAGCGCCCGAGCCAGCCCGGGATGACGAGCGCGTAGGTGCGCGCGAGCCGCCTGGGATCGTCCAGCGTGCGCAGCATGGCCTGGTAGGTGACCTCGCCATAGGTCGCCTTGAAGGCCGCCGCCTGCTCGGGGCGCGCGACCCAGTTCATGACGCCCGCGCGATCCGCCTCCGGGTGGAACTGGACCGCCTCGACGCCCGGCGCGACCTCCAGGCCGAGGATCGCCCGGCCCTTCGAGATGCCGTCACGGCTCTCGCGGGCAAGGAGCTTGCCCCCGAACGACGAGAGCCGTCCTTCGTCGAGATTCACCGCCTCCCAGTTGCGGTGCTCGAACGCGAAGAGGCGGTCACCGAAGGGAGACAGCAGCGGATGCTGCTGGCCAGCAGGGGTCGTGTAGATGGGCATCACGCCGAACTTGCGATCGGCGCGCGGGACGATGTCGGCCAGCCGGTAATGATGGACGACGAGCTCGAACGAGTAGCAAATCGCGAAGAGCGCGCGCCGGTCTGCGCCCCCCCGGATCGCCGACTCGACGACGCCGTCGAGCAGGCGTGAGAAGTCGCGCGTCCAGGGCTCCCCTTCCCCATCGAAGGGAGAGCCGGGCCCCCCCGACGAGAGGTACAGATCACAGGCCTCCGGGATCGGGGCGTTGGTGTCGCGGGGCGAGACCTCGACAACCTCGCAGATCATGCCCGGGTTGTGCGTCCGAACACGTTCGAAGAACGCCGCGACAATCCCGCGCAGGCAGCGCATCGCCTGGTTCACGTGGCCGTTGTTCATGTCCACGATGCACAGGCGCAGCGGCCGAAGCGACCGGCCGTTCACGACGGCATCTATCCCATCAGGTGAAGTTGGGAGCGGATTTGAGCTCATCGGGAATTGGCAGAGTGCGGACGCAGGCCCCCGCAACTCCCCTGCATACCATCTCTCCGCCTCAACGGAAAGAAGGGTTTTCCCGGACATGCGCTCGGCGTCATCAAAAGTCCTTCCTCGGCCCCGCGGTCCTGGGGATCCTGTGTGCGATGAAGAAACAGAATGTATCGCCGCGTGATCCTCTGACTCGCCGTGACGTGCTGACGGGGCTCGGCGCCGCGCTCGGCACCGCGACGTTCGGGTGCAACGCCGCCGAGAGCGCGGCGTTCCAGGGTGACGCGGCGTCGAGCGGCGGCAGCGACGGGTCCGGAGGCGCTGGCGTCGCGGAAGCGGAGGACGTCCCGGGAGGAGCGGGCAGCGCAGGACAGGTGGGAGACGGCAGGGGCGACGGCGCCGCCGCGGATCGCTGCGCGGAGACAGGCGACCTGAGCCCGGAAGAGCTGCTCGCGCCCATCAGCACCATCGTCGTCCTGTGCATGGAGAATCGCTCGTTCGACCACTACCTCGGCTCGCTGCTGCTGAGGGAGGGCCGGCGGATCGATGGACTGACAGGGATGGAGTCGAACCGCGCGCCGGACGGGGCGCTGGTCTCGCCGTTCCAGCTCGACAACTTCACGCCCGCCGACCCGCCGCACAGCTGGGACGCGGCCCACGCGCAGTGGAACCAGGGCAGGAACGACGGCTTCGTGATCGCCCACGCGGGGCCCGACCAGCGGGACGTGATGGGCTACCACGTGCGGGAGCACCTGCCGATCCTCTACGCGCTCGCGGACGCGTCGGCGATCTGCGAGCGCTGGTTCTGCTCGGTGCTCGGCCCGACCTGGCCGAACCGGCTCTACCTGCACGGCGCCACGTCGAAGGGCGTCTCCCGGAACGTGCCGGTCATCGGCTTCACGAGCGTGTTCGAGCTGCTGAGCGACGCGGGGATCCCGAGCAGGAACTACTACCATGACGTCCCGTGGTGCTCGGGCGCGTACTTCAGGTTCAAGGGCGTCGCGGGGATCGAGCGCTTCTTCGAGGACGCGGCCGCCGGGCTGCTCCCGCCGTTCTCCATCATCGATCCCCAGTTCTTCGGCGCCGCGGCGAACGACGACCACCCCGACCACGACGTGCAGCTCGGGCAGGTGCTCATCGCCAGCATCTACAGCGCGCTGGCGAGGAGCCCGCAGTGGGGACAGTGCCTCTTCGTGATCACGTACGACGAGCACGGCGGCTTCTTCGACCACGTCGCGCCCCCCACGGCGGTGGACGACGACCCGCGGTTCTCGCAGCTCGGCTTCCGGGTCCCGTCGATCGTCGCGGGCCCGTTCGTCCGCGAGGGCTGCGCGGTGAGCACGGAGCTCGAGCACGTGTCGGTCCTCCGCACCCTGGAGACGCGCTTCGGCATCCCCGCGCTGAACGCGCGCGCCAGCGCGGCGAACGATCTCTCGTGCTGCATCGATCCGGCGCTGCTCCGCTCGCCCCGAGCGCCGATCGTCCTGCCCCAGCTCGAGGTCTCCCTGTCGCGGCTGCGGGCGCGGACCGCGCCCCGGATCTCCCAGCCGGAGCTGTGGGAGGCGGCGGAGCGCGGGCTCATCCCGCGGCACCTGGACCGCCGGGACGACGGCCCGCAGATCGCGCGGCGGGTGCTGGCGCACGCCGAGCGGCTCGGCGCGGCGAGGATCAGGGACTGACCCGCGGCCGCTGGCCAGCCGCCGGGCGGCCCGCCGGCGCCGGGTTCGCCCGGAGGCGGGAGGTCTGATAGAAGCGCCGCCGTGCCGCCCGACCTCGATCCGCCCGCCGCCACGCAGGCAGCGACCCCGCCGGCGAACGCCGCGCCGGGCGCGCGCGCGCCGGCGGACGCCGCCCGGCCTGCGGCCGCACAGGCGACGCCGCCGAGCGCGGCGCGGTCGTCGGCGATGGTCACGGCAGGGATCATCCTGTCGCGCCTCGTCGGGCTGCTCCGCCAGCGGGTGACGGCGCACTTCTTCGGCACCTCCGAGCTCGCCGACGTGCTCACGGCGGCGTTCCGCGCGGGCAACATCACGCAGAACCTCCTCGGCGAGGGGACGCTCTCCGCCACGTTCATCCCTGTCTACGCGCGCCTCCGGGCGGCCGGCGAGGCGCACCGCGCGGCGCGCTTCGCGCTCTCCGCGCTCGGGCTCCTGCTGGTCGCGGCCGCGATCGCGTCCGCGCTCGGCGTGCTCGCGGCGCCGTGGGTGTCCTTCCTGATCGCCGCGGGCTTCAGCGAGGAGAAGCTCGCCAGCATGATCCGGATCGTCCGGATCGTCTTCCCGATGACCGGGCTGCTCGCGCTGTCCGCGTGGGGGCTCGGGGTGCTGAACGCGCACCGGCGGTTCTTCCTCCCCTACGCCGCCCCCGTCGCCTGGAGCGCCGCGCAAATCGCGGGGCTGCTCGTGTTCGGGGCGTGGCTCGGGGTGCGCGGGGAGCCGCTCGCGGAGGTCCTCGCGTGGAGCGCCTTCGGCGGCGCTGCGCTGCAGCTCGCGCTGCTGCTCCCCTCCGCGCGCAAGCTGCTCGGCGGGCTGCGGCCTCGGTTCGACTCGAGCGATCCGGGCGTGCGGGAGGCGGGGGTGAAGCTGCCCGCCGCGCTGCTCGGCCGCGGGATCATCCAGGTCTCCGGGCTCGTGGACACGCTGCTCGTGAGCTTCCTCGGCGCCGGCGCGAACGCGGCCTTCCACTACGCGCAGACGATCTATCTCCTGCCGATGAGCGTCCTCGGCGCCGGGGAGGCCGCGGTCGCCCTGCCCGAGATGGCGCGCGACACGGCCGAGGCAGACGTCGCGCGGCGCAACGAGGCGCTGTCGCGCCGCCTCGGGGCGTCGCTCGCGCGGCTCACGGTGCTGACCGTGCCGACCATGGCCGTGTTCCTGGTGCTCGGGCGGGAGCTCATCACGCTGCTGCTCCAGACGGGGACGTTCGATCGCGCGTCGACGGCGCGGGTCGAGCCGTTGCTGGGCGCCTACGGCCTCGCGCTGCTCGCGAACGCCGCGGGGCGCGTGCTGATCACCACCTCGTTCGCGCTCGGGGATACGAGGACGCCGGCGCGCTACGCCCTCTATCGAATGCTCGTCAGCGCTGGCATCGCGCTCGTCCTGATGCGGTGGCTCGATGTGCTCGGCGTCGTGCTCGGCGCCGTCATCGCCGGGTGGGTCGAGGCGATCGCCCTGGCGCGCCGCGTGCGGCGCGAGATCGGCGGGCTCGGGCTCGAGCAGATCCGGCTCGGCCGCGTCGCCGCGCTCACGGTGATCTCGGTCGGTTGCGGCGCCGCGCTGCGGGCGGCGCTGCCGGGGGGGCTCGCCGAGACGCCGTGGGGCGCCGCGCTCGTCCTCTCGTCGTGCGGCGTCGCCTTCGCCGTCGCGGCGCCCGCGCTGGGGCTCTTCAGCCTGAAGTCTCTCCTGCGCAGGGCGAGATGACGGCCCGCGCCGCGCGCGCCGGGCCCTCTCCCTGCGCGCGGCGCCACGCGACGTAGCGCTCGACGAACGCGGCCTGCGCGGGGCTCAGCGCCACGCGCGGGCGCCTCTGCTTCAGGAGGGCGATCGCCTCGTCGACCTCGAGGCCGCCGCGGGTCGCGAGGTAGCAGAGGGCGAGCGTGACGCTCCTGCCGACGCCGCTCGCGCAGTGGATGTGGACGCGGTGGCCAGCGCCGATGTGGCGCTCGAGGAACGCCACGCCGCGCGCGGCCTCCTCGAGCGTGGGCGCGCGCATGTCCCAGCAGGGGATGCGCATGTACTCGACGCCGGCGGCGCGCAGCGTGAGCACCGGGTCGTAGAGCTCGCGCGACACGTTGATGACCGCGCGGATCCCGAGGCGGCGGAGCTCGGCGACGTCGCCCGGGAGCAGGAACCCCCCGACCAGCAGGTCCGGGCTCACCCAGGTGCGCCAGGGGTGCTGCGACCGGAGCGACGCGACCGCGCGGCGTACCGCCAGGAAAGCATAGAAAAACACGGCATACGGCGCGAGCAGGAGCAATACCAGCGCGGGGCGAAGGCGCACGCCGCTCTCCTGGTGCCGGAGCGCGCGGGGCGCCAGCGCCGCACGGCGCCCCCTCGCTCATCATGCCGACGCCCCTCGGCGTGCGGTGTTGTTCCCCGACAGATCGGGCCGGAGAATCCAGAAAACCGGAACACCCCCCTCGCGGCGAGGAAGGGCTCCCTGTTCATATCCGACCCGGATGTTGCGGACCACAACCCACGGCTCCTTGCGGAGCCCAGTGGATTGCTTTCACCATCGCTGGTGCCGAAGGAGGGAATCGAACCCCCGACCCGGCGCGTATGAAACGCCTGCTCTAGCCGACTGAGCTACTTCGGCGGAAGTGAGGGCGGGTTCGTACCCTTCCGCCTTCACTCTGTCAAGCACTGTCCTGCGTGCTCCCCATCAGCGTCGTCTGGACGTCGATTCATCGCCCCTTTCCTCATCGCCCCTCCCCTCGATGCGCGCGGGGCGCCTCGGCAGGACCGCCGGGTTCCTCGCCTCGAACGGCATCGACCAGCGAAAGCTCTCGCCGAGCTCGGGGGGCAGCGGCGGGTACGGCGCGCCGCGGAGCACCGCGCGTCGGCAGTTCTCGTCGAACTCGGGAATGCCGCTCGGGCGCGTGATCGACGCGCTCCCCACGGTCCCGTCGGCGCGGATCACGAAGGTGACGATCACCGTCCCCTGGAGCCCTTCGCCCGCGGCCCACCTGGGGAACGCGTCGGCCCAGAGCGGGTCCAGCTTGGCCATCACCTGGCGCATGTAGAGGCTGCGCCGGCGATCGCGCGGGTCGCTGTCGAGCGGCCAGCCGCGCCCTGATCCGAGCGCGTCCGAGCGCGCCCCGCGGCCCGTCACGCCGCCCGAGCCCGTCGCGCCCGGTCCTGCCTGTCCTCCCGGACCGTGCCCGCGCGCTCCGCCGGCCGTGCTCGCGTGGACGAGCGACTGGATCGCGGTCGCCACCTCCTGCTCGCTGTCCACCGTGTCGCTCGGGCGACCGGCGGCGTCGGCGGGGACGGAGGGCGTCCCCGAGGCCACCATCGGCCGCGCCCGCGGGACCGCCGCGCTGTCGCGGTGCTCCACGCCGGGCTGCCCGTCGCGCACGCCCAGCCCCGCGGATGCGCGCTCCCCTCCTTCCACCGCCCCGCCGGCCGCGCGTGGCCTCACGCCCAGCGGCAGCGGCGCCTCGACCGGGTGCGGCGCTGCGGCCGCGCGCTCGACCCCCGCGGGCCGCGCGGCCGCGCCGAGCGCGCTGCCATGGCGCTCGGGCGCGCCGCGGTCGCGCGCCCCGAGCGACGGGTCGCGCTCGGCCGGCCTGCGTCGCTCGGCCCGGCGACCGGCGCGGCCGTCCGCGAGGAAGGTGAGCTCCATCGGCTCCCGGCTGGCTCGCCAGTCCTCGCGCGACGCGCGCCGCGACGCCGAGCGGATGCGCTGGACCTGGCTCCTGTCGAGGCGCGAGCGGACCTCCGGCGAAAGGAAGATCCCGTCGTCCCTGTCGGCGAGGTTCAGCGCGGGCAGCTCGGCCGCGTCCGTGCCGCCACGGCCGCGCGTGCCCGTGTCGGGCCGCGCCGTGCCCTCCCCTCCGCCCCGGGCCAGGCTCGCGGGCCGCTCCGGCGCGATCGCGGCCGCGCCGTCGAGCGTGCCGTCCGAGACCGCGGGCAGCTCGATCTCGATGGGCGCGCTCCTCGCGGCCGACAACCCGGCCGTGCGCGCGACGGCCACGTCCCGCGTCGAGAGCGAGCTCGCGACGAGCAGCGCGCCTGCCCCGACGAGCCCCGCGTGAGCCGCGACGGAGAGCGCCCACGCGGAGGCGAGCCGGCGACCGTCGCGAGACTCGTGCGCCATCGTCCTGTCACTATGCCTCGAATCGTGCCTGGCGCGAGCGCAGCGGGGCCGGCACGAGGGCTCGGCCCTGCTCAGGCCACACGAGGCGCGGCGCGCACGAGGCAGCCGCGGAGCAGGCGCCGTGTTCGGGGCGGAGGCCCGAGGCGAGCACGTGGGTGCCGAGCGCACCCCGTCACGGGGCGGCGGCCGGCGATCCGGCAGGGGTCGTGGTGCGCGGCGCTACCCGGCGGCCGCAGCGGGCGCCGGCAGCCGCAGGCGCCGGCGGGTGTTCTCCGCGGTGCGCGCGGCCAGCGTCTCGAACGGCTCGCCCCGGAGCTCCGCGACGAAGCGGGCGGTGTGCGTCACGTGCGCCGGCTCGCACCGCTTTCCCCGGAGCGGCACGGGCGCGAGGTAAGGGCTGTCCGTCTCGACCAGGATCCGGTCCCCCGGGGCCCACGCGGCCACCTCCTGGATCGCCCGCGCGCTCTTGAAGGTCACGATGCCCGAGAACGAGAGGTCGAAGCCGAGCGCGAGCGCCCTCTCGGCGAACGGGCGATCCTCGGAGAAGCAGTGGATGATGCCCCCGACGTCGCTCGCCCCGCTGCGCTCCAGGATCGCGAGCGTGTCCTCGGGCGCCTCGCGCGTGTGGATGACGATCGGCTTCCGGACCCTGCGCGCGACCGCGACGAGGTCCTCGAAGACGCGCCGCTGCGCGTCCCGGGGCGAGTGCATGTAGTGGTAGTCGAGGCCGATCTCGCCGACGGCCACGACCTCGGGGCGACGCGCGAGCGCCTCGACCTCGGCGAGCATCCGGTCGTCGACCGCGGCGGCGTCGTGCGGGTGGACGCCGACCGCGGCGTGCACGTCCGGCCGCCGCGCCGCGAGATCCACCGCGAAGCGCGCGGCGGTGAGGTCGGCGTCGACGCCGACGACCACGAACGCGTCCACGCCGGCGGCGCGCGCGCGGTCGAGGACGGCGTCCGCGCCCTCGCGGAAATGGAGCGGATCCACGTGGCAATGCGAGTCGATGAGCATGGTTCGCTTCAGGTGACGAGCTCCGCGAACCGCGCGCGGAGCAGCGCGCTGGCGGCGTCGAGCGCGCAGCGGTCGCAGTAGCCCATCCCGCGCAGCCGCTCCAGCGCGCGCGTCGCGTTCCTCCGCTCCTCCTCGCGCAGGGCGCCCCAGCCCTTCTCGGGGTCGCCGTCGCCCTGCGCGTCGCGCAGCAGGGTGACGAGGTCGCGGACGAGCAGCGCCACGCCCTTGCGCCGCTCCGTGAACACCGCGTCCCGCAGCTTGCGGATCTGCTGTGGGAACACGACCGCGTTCACGATCTTCTGCCCCGGGTGGTCGATGGCCCACGCCGCGATCGCCGAGATCAGCCCGCGCCGGTGGTCCTCGTGCTTCGTGCGGATCCCGAGCAGCGCCTCCACCTCGCGCATCATGCGCTCGTCGGGGTTCTCGAACTCGCCGGTGTGGGGGTTTCTGATCTTCTCCCCCTTCACCCAGACGCCGACGTGGGAGATGTACCGATCGAACAGCTCGGCGTAGCGGGTCTCGTCGACGAGGCCGCTGGCCGTGCGCATCTCCTCCTCGATCGTGTCGAGCAGGCGCGCGCGCACGACCTCGCGGAAGAGCCGGTGGTCGTGGTAGCCGCCGGCGAGCTGCTTCTCCTTGAGCCAGTCGTACTCCGCCTGCCGCTTGCAGAGCGCGTCGAGCTCCGACAGGACCGCGAACGGCGAGAGGCAGCCGTGATCCGGGCTCTGCGCCGCGTCGAGCAGGAGCGTCCGCACCTCCCGCGGCGAGACGCCGAGGCGGCCCTCGAAGTCCACGGACGCGTCGCTCTCGTGGTAAATGGCCTCGATGCCCGCGCGCAGGACCTTCTGCGCCTCCGCGTCGAACCGCTCGGGCGGCGTGCCCGTCGCGAACAGCTCCATCTTCTCGACGGCGGTGAGGCTCGAGACGAGCGGCGCGAGCGCGTCGGGGTACCGCTTCGCCTCCGGCTGGCGCATGCGGGTGAGCACGGCGAACTGCGCCGCGACGCGGGTCGCGTGCGGGGCGACGTGGCGCGTCACGAACGGCACGATCTGCGCGTCGTAGATCGCCTGCTCGTCGACGTAGCTCCGGAGGTAGGGCGCGCGCAGGAGCTCGAAGCGCCCGCGGAAGCTCGGGAACTCCGGGTGCTCCCGGAAGGCGTTGAGGTGGATGTCGTTGGCGCTGCCGATCATCACGACGTTCGTCTGCACGGTCTGCTGCGGCAGGCTCACCTCGCCCGTCTCCAGCGTGAGCTGGAGGTAGCGGAAGGCGTCGAGCGGGCGCTTCAGCAGATCGCTGAACTCGAGCACGCCGCCGGACGCCTCGATGAGCTCGCCGTGCGCCTCGAACAGCGTCGTCGCCTGGAGGGAGGTCGGGAGCGAGGCGAGCGAGCGATCCGCCGTGATCTGCCGCTCGCCGGCGTCGACGGAGAGCTCCGGCCCGATGGTGACCGCGCCGATCCGGTAACGCCGCGAGATGAAGTACCGCTCGACCTGGACGTGCCGCAGCGTCTCGACCAGCGAGCCGCCGCTCGCCACGAGCAGCGCCTCGAAGACCTGCTGGTTCTTGTGGGAGAGCTTGCCGCTCATCAGCCACTCGGGCGGCGGCTCGGTCGCCCCGGCGTCCTCGTAGAGCTTCAGGACCAGCGCCCGCCGCTCGCGCACGGGGAGCAGGAAGAGCGGGTGGTCCCTGAGCTCGATCACGAGGCGGGCGTCGATCTGATCATCGCCGAGGTGGGCGTAGCTCGACCCGTCCGCGGCGCTCGCCTTCACGTCGCCGCCGAAGCCGATCGAGCCGCGCATCGTCTTGCGGCTCGGGAACACCCAGTGGAAGCGGTAGAGCGCGCCCTCGTCGAGCGTCGAGTAGTGCTCCAGGGCGCGCAGGACGCAGGCGGCGAGCGTGCTCTTCGCGGAGCCGTTCGGGCCGTGCATCAGGATGAGCCGGTTCGCCCTGCCCTCGCGCACGAAGTTGCAGAGCACCCGGTACACCTCGGCCTGGAGCTCCTCGTGCCCGACCAGCGCGAAGTCCCGCCCGTGATACGAGCTCGCGCCGCGCGGCTGCGCCGGGCCGGCCGGCGGGAGCTCCCAGGGCAGGTCGAACAGCTGGAACCGGGTCAGCTCCCCCCAGGGCTTCTTGACCGTCCGCGTGCCGAAGTGATCGAACATGTCGCGGACGTAGCGGGCCGCGTCACGCCCGAAGCGCACCGGATTGGAAGCGAAGAGCTCCAGGTACTGCTGGAAGGAGAGGACCCGCTGCTCCTCGCTGAAGCGCTGGGCCATCGATGAGGCGATGGCGTCGAGCTCGGAGAGCGCTCTGCGAGCCCGCTCCGCCGCGCTACCTTGAACTGTCTGGCTGGGGCCGACCGCGCCGGGCTGGCCCTCCCGGAAACCGGAGGCGTCGTTATTCACGTGGGGGCCGAGTTTACCGTCGTGCTTACTGCACGTCGATAACCGCCTCGAGTTCCTGCTTCTGCATCAGGCAGTTCGCGGCGCTGCAGATGCTGAAGGAGAGCACGCCCGCCACCTTGGTCTTGCCCTTCTTGGCCGCGACGAACGGGACCTTGAGGACGCCCTTGTTCTCCTCGAACACGCCGTCTTCGCGCTTGAGCAGGGGCTTCGGGTACGAGACCCCCTCGGCCGCCGCCGCGGCGACCTTGAACTTGATGGGGTACTTGTCGTTGATGTGGTACTCGCCCTTCGACAGGAGCGACACCTCGACGACCCCCTCCTGGCCGGCCTTGTACGTCCCCGTCGGCTTCATCTCGAGGGTGTAGACAGCGTCCTCGACCTTCGATTTCCCTCCCTGGGGCTTCGCGGCCGGGACGTCGGCAGCGGGGCCGCGGGAGGTCGCTGCTTCGCTCTGGCTACAGCCCGAGCCGAGGACGGCCAGCCCGGAGAGCGCGATCGCACACGTCGCGACGGAGAGGGGCCTGCGGGTCCGAGTTGAAGGGTCAGTGCTCATGGTCAATTCAAATAACACAGGGGCGGCCAGCGCGCGAACGCGGGGGTCTCCGCGTCCAGCGCGGGCGAACGGCGATGGCGCACCGCGCCACGCCGCCTGAGCGCGCACGGGAGCGCGCGGCCCACGGCGTGCGCCGTCAGCGCGTCAGCAGCAGGGCGACGAGCGCGCAGAGCAGCACGGCCGCGCTGGCCGCCGCGGGGACGACCCACCGCGGCAAGCGCGGGGGCACGCCCATCACGATGTCCTCCGCGAACGCCTCGGGGGCGCCCGGGGTGGGGGCGGCGGACGCGGCGGTGACGGCCCGGACGGCCGGCCCCGGGGGGACAGCGCTCGCGCTCGCCGTCGCGTGCTGCTGGCGCGCCAGGACGCCCGGCATCGCCGCGCGGATCCGCTCGGCGAGGGCGTTCTGCGGTAGGGTCGCCCAGTCGCGGTGAGAGCCCGCGAGGCCGTACGCGTGCCCCACGCGATCGGCCAGCAGGCCGACGGACGGGAGGCGCGCCTCCGGGCTCTTCATGAATGCCTCCTCCATCACCGGATCGAGCGAGGCGGGCACGCCGTACGCCTTGCCCGCCTCGCTCGGAGGCAGCGGATCCTTGCCCAGGATGGCCACGAGGATCATGGGGCCGGTCGGCGCATGGAACGGGACCCTCCCCGTCACGCACTCGAAGGCGATCGCCGCGAGCGACCAGACATCGGCGCGATGATCGAGCGTGAGCAGCCCCTGCGCCTGCTCGGGCGACATGTAGAACGGAGATCCGATCGTCGTGCCGACGACGGTCAGCTTCTTCGCGCCCTCGCTGTTGTCGCGCACGCTGCCGAAGTCGAGGATCTTCACCCGGTCGCCGTCGTGCGTGCCGACGAGGAAGATGTTGTCCGGCTTGAGATCGCGGTGCACGACCTTGCGCTCGTGCGCCTCGGCGAGGCCGAGCGCGACCTGCGACAGCATCCGCACGAGGCGCTCGGGGGGCAGCACCTTGTCGCGCTTGAGGACCGTCCGCAGCTCCTCGCCCTCGAGGTACTCCATGACGAGCGCGAAGCTCTGATCTTCGGTCCGCTCGAAGGCGAGCACCTCGACGATGTGCTCGTGGGGCAGCGAGGCGCTGACCTCGAACTCGCGGCGGAAGCGCTCGAGGCTCACCTCGTCGAGCGCGACCTCGGGGTGGAGGATCTTCAGGGCGACGCTGCGGCCGGCCTGGAGGTCGAGCGCCTGATAGACGCGCCCCATGCCGCCGTCCGCGACGATGCGAAAGACCTGGTATCGCCCGCCGCAGATCGTCGCGCCGACGCGCCTGTCATCCGGGTGGGTGGGCGGGGTCGCCTCGGCGACCGGGACGAGGCGCTGGCCATCGACCGGGCAGAACCCGCTGTCGTTCGAGAAGAGCCTGTAGCAGGCGGAGCAGGTCTTCAAGCCGTACCCGGGTCAGGCGCGGGAAGGATCCGCGGCCGGCGAGCTGCCCGGCGCAGGCTCTGGCGGCATGTAATAGAGGATCCGGTGGCAGTTCGGGCACCGCTCGAACTCTTCCTGGCGGCGCATCTTCTGGAACATCATCGGCGGCACCGACAGGTGACAGCCGAGGCACGTGCCATCGTACGTGCGGGCGATCGCGACCGGCCTGCGCTGGCGGATCGACTCGTAGCGGCGGTACAGGACGGGCGGCAGCTTGCCGACCACCTGCTGGCGCGCCTCGGCGCGCTGGCCGCGCTCGGCCTGGAGCGCCTCCAGCGACGCCTGCGTCCCCGGCGCGCTGCCGTCGATCGCCCCGGAGAGCTCGACGCGCTTCGCCTCCGCCTGCGCGATCGCCGAGCGCGCGCCCTCGGCGGCCGAGCTCAGGCGCTCGATCTCTTCCTCGCGATCGCGGTGCAGCTTGCGCAGCTCCTCGATCTCGCGCTGCGCCGCGTTCGACTCGCGCTCGTTCCGGGAGCGCTGCAGCTTCTCCCTCGAGCGCTCGATCTGGCTGGCCATCTGGCGGGACTCGACGACGAGCTCGGAGCGCGTCTTCTCCATCGCCGCCAGGGTCTCCCGATCGCTCGTCAGCCGCTCTTCCAGCCGCTTCAGCTCGGACCGCATCCCCTCCAGGCTGCTTCGCTGTCTGTCGAGCTGCTCATCGATGCGGCGGATCTCGGTGTCGATGGCCGACAGCTCTTCGAGGAATGCGATCTGCTCGCGGATGCTCACGTGCTTCCTTGTCTCCTTGTGTTCCGTAGCTTTCGTGGGCCCACCTGGACTCGAACCAGGAACAGCCCGGTTATGAGCCGGGGGCTCTGACCGATTGAGCTATAGGCCCTGATGCAGGCGGCGACACCCCGATCGGGGCGGCCGACTGAAGCATCGGCGGACAACGTAGTCCAAGCCGCGCGCAGTTGGAAGGGGAGCGGTTCGGGTGGCACGTCTCCCACGCGGCGCCGGCGTGACCCGGGCGCGGCGGCGCCGGCCGCGGAGAGCGCAGCGCCCGCTCCGGCGCTCTCGCCGGACGCCGCGCCGGGCGCCGCGGCCTCGCCCGGGCCCACGTCCCTCACGGCCCCTGCCGTCCGCCCGGATCGGCCATCGGGCTGCGGCGCGGGATGCGGGCCGTCCGCTCGGCGGGGGTCACGGCCTTGCTTCCGTCGAGCGTGTCGGAGCAGCACCGGAAGCCGACCTGGTAGAACCGGAACCACCGGTTGTGCGTCGAGGTGATCGGGCGGCACCTCGAGCGGATGGGCCCCCAGTAGCCCCCCTTCAACGTCGAGCGGAACGGCTTTTCGTCCAGGTTGCCGAGATCGTTGTGGACCCACTCGTCGACGTTGCCGGTCATGTCGCGGACGCCGAAGGGGCTCACGCACCGCTGCATCTCCCCGGACGCGACCCGTCGATCCAGCCGCTCGACCTCCGCGGAGATCTTCCACGGGTCCGAGAACGTCTCGAGCGCGGGCATCGAGATCTTCCTGTCGATGTTGCAGGCGTCGGGATCGCGCGCGGTCCCGTAAGGATAGGGCCACATCTGCGGGCCCTCGCACGCGAACTCCCACTCCTCGACGGTGCAGAGCCGCTTGCCCTCGACCTCGCAGGCGCGCTTCGCCTCCAGCCAGCTCACCATCACCACCGGGACGACGCCCTCGATGTTCGGGTACTCGAACACGTCGATGCAGTAGCGCCGGCGCTGGAGGCGCCCCTCGCAGAGGACCTCGGGCGCGAACCGCGCGCAGATGTCCTTCTCCTCGTCGATGTAGGCGGCGCAGTGGTGCCCGACGTAAGGGCAATAGATGCCGTCGACGAGCACCATGCCCGCGCGGCATGCGGTGGCGCTCGCGGGGTTGACGCGCACGTACGCGGGCAGCGACGGGCGCGGCGGGGCGACGAGCGCGGAGGGCGGCGGCGCGGGCTCCGGCGGCGCGACGCTCGCCGCGGGCGAGATCGCGCTCGCCCCGACGGCCGGCTCCGGCGGCCTGCGGAGCCGGGGGGCGAAGAGCAGCGCGCTCACCAGCGCGGCGACGGCGAGGGCGGCGAGGAAGGCGATGCGCTCGCGCATGTCAGTCGTACACGCCGCCCTTCTCGCGAGCGCGCTCGCGGTCGCGCTCGATGAACGGCCGCGGCGGAGGTGTGCGGACGCCGTCGATCGTGTCCGCGCAGCATCGGAAGCCCGCCTGGTAGAACCGGAACGTCGGCCCGTGCCCCGCGGTCGTGAGGCGGCAGGTGTTGCGCACGGGCCCCCAGTAGCCGCCGTTCAGCGTGGCCGGGCGCGACGTCTCCGGATCGTCGGCGAGGTTGTCCGTCCACTCGTCGACGTTGCCGGAGAGATCGTACGCCCCGTAGGCGCTGACGCAGTTCGGGTGCGACCCGATCGGATCGGCCTGCCATAGCCGGGCGATCTCGTCCTCGCGGGTCGACTCGTCCAGGATCGCGCCGAGGTCGAACGCGACCGCGGCGCGATCGATGTTGCAGGGGCTGGGGGTGCGCACGAACCCCCAAGGATAAGGCAGGCGCTTCGGGCCCTCGCAAGCCAGGATCCACTCGGAGCGCCGGCAGAGCCGCCTGCCGATCGACGCGCAGAGCGCCTTCGCCTCGTACCAGTCGACGTAGACGCGCGGGAGCTCGCCGACGCGGTTCGGCCACTCGTGGCGGTCGATGCAGAACCGCCGGAAATCCGTGCGCGCACGGCAGCGTTGGCCGCGCGCGTACTCGGCGCACCCGTGGCCGACCCCCTCGGCCCCCCGGAGACAGACATACGGGAGAGCCGGGCAGAAATCGCCCTCCACGAGCGTCATGTCGGGCGGGCACGCGGCGAGCGCCACCGGATCGGCCGCGAAGCGATCGACGACCTGGGCGACGACCTGGGCGACGACCCGGGCCGCGGACGCCGGCGGGCGCG
The DNA here is from genome assembly GCF_051369805.1 of Sorangium sp. So ce1036. Lineage (NCBI taxonomy): Bacteria > Pseudomonadati > Myxococcota > Polyangiales > Polyangiaceae > Sorangium > Sorangium sp. So ce1036. Next base: position 5,104,361 of record NZ_JBBMOX010000001.1, on the reverse strand, counting down.
CGCCGCCGGGCGCCGGCGCCGGAGGGCTCGCGCCCCGAGGGGGCGCGGCCGCCTCCGCCGCGCGAGCGGCCGTTCCGGGCGCTGGCGCAGGGCGAGCCGACCCCGCGGGCTCCGCGGAATGCAGCGCGGCACGACCGGCCTCCAGCGGCTCCGGCGCGGCGGGCCGCGCGAGCAGCGCGCCGACCTCGGGGGCGTACCGTGCGACGAGCGCGACCGCGCCGAGCGCGACGCCGGCGCCCATCGCCATCAGAACGCTCCTCGTGCGCGCTTTCACATCACCCCGCGCGCCCCGTCATAGTCCAGCTCGCAGCGCACCGCGGTGAGAAGAATTGCAGGACATCCGGAAGACCACGTCCGCGGCGCCGCGCTCCGCGCCGCCCCCGCCACGGGCGACCGCGAGCGCGCGGGGGGGGACGATGGGGGAACGATGAGGGACGATGGCGAGGCGGCGAGCAGGTGCGCCGCCCCGCCCGCTTCCGTGTGTGATAGCTCTCCGGTTCCCCCTATGGATCGACTGGTCGTTCGAGGAGCTCGGCAGCACAACCTCAAGAACGTCAGCGTGTCGCTTCCGCGCGACCGCCTGGTGGTGATCACCGGCCCGAGCGGCTCGGGCAAATCGTCCCTCGCGTTCGACACCATCTACGCGGAGGGGCAGCGCCGCTACGTCGAGTCGCTGTCCGCCTATGCGCGGCAGTTCCTCGAGCAGCTCTCCAAGCCGGACGTGGAGTCGATCGAGGGCCTCTCGCCCGCGATCGCGATCGAGCAGCGGGCCCTCGCGAAGAGCCCCCGCTCGACGGTCGGCACCGTGACCGAGATCTCGGACTACCTCCGCCTGCTCTTCGCGCGCGTCGGGACCCCGCACTGCCCCGCGTGCGGCAAGCGGATCGAGGCCCAGACCGTGCAGCAGATCGTCGACCGGATCCTCGATCTCGGCGACAAGACGCGGGTCACGATCATGGCGCCCATCGCGCGAGGCCGCCGCGGCGAGCTGAAGCTCGACATCGAGCGGCTCCGCCGCGAGGGCTTCGTGCGCGCGCGCATCGACGGCGAGATCGTCGATCTCGGCGACGAGATCGTCCTCGATCGGACGCGCGCGCACGACCTCGACGTGGTCGTGGACCGGATCGTGGTCAAGGACGGCATCAAGGGCAGGCTCACCGACTCCGTCGAGCTCGCGCTCAAGCTGGGCGAGGGCCGGCTTCTCGTCGACATCTCCGGCGAGGGGATGAAGCTCGAGCCGCTCTGGATGAGCGAGCGCTTCGCGTGCATCGACTGCGGCATCTCCCTGCCGCCGATCGAGCCGCGGATGTTCTCGTTCAACGGCCCCCACGGCGCCTGCCCGGCCTGCGACGGCATCGGCGCGCGGACCCGCATCGATCCGGACCGCGTGGTGCCCGATCCGCGGCGCACGCTGCGGGAGGGCGCCGTGGTGGCCTGGGGTCGGCGCGGCTCGCTCTCGCTGGCGACGGAGACCGAGCGCGCCGTCAGCGCGCTCGGCTGCGATCCGGACGTCCCGTGGGCGAAGCTGCCCGCCGCCGTGCGGCAGGCGATCCTCGAGGGGAGCGAGCCCGGCGGCGGCCGGGGGAAGAAGAAGGCGGCCTACGAGGGCATCATCCCGCGGCTCGAGCGCCTGCTCACGAGCGGCGAGCCCGCCCTCTCCGACGCGGAGGACGCCGAGGCCGACGAGGACGAGAGCGCCCTCTCCGACGAGATCGGCCGCTTCGTGATCACCCGGGTGTGCGACGCCTGCGGCGGCCGGCGCCTGCGCCCGGAGGCGCTCGCGGTGCGGCTCGGCGATCGCAACATCGCCGAGGTCGGCACCCTTCCGCTGCGCACGCTGCGCGCCTTCCTCGAGGGCCTCATGCCGCCCCAGGACAGGGCGCCCGGGGCCTCCCGCGGCGGCGCCGCCGCCTCGGGCGAGGCCCCGGCCGACAACGCGCTCGCGCCGCGCGAGCGGGCGATCGCGGAGCCGCTGCTCCGGGCGGTGATCGCGCGCCTCGGGTTCCTCATCGACGTCGGGCTCGACTACCTCACCCTGGACCGCTCGGCGCAGACCCTCTCCGGCGGCGAGGGGCAGCGCATCCGGCTCGCGACGCAGATCGGGGCCGCGCTGGTGGGCGTGCTCTACGTCCTCGACGAGCCCTCGGTGGGCCTGCACGCGCGCGACAACACGCGCCTGCTCGAGGCGCTCCGGCGGCTCGTGGACCTCGGCAACACCGTGGTGGTCGTGGAGCACGACCGCGACGCCATCCTCGCGGCCGACCACGTCGTGGACATGGGCCCGGGCGCGGGCGTGCACGGCGGCCACGTCGTGGCGCAGGGCACGCCGGAGGAGCTCAGCGCCGACCCGGCGTCGATCACCGGCCCGTACCTGAGCGGCAAGAAGCAGCTCGCGATCCCCACGAAGCGCCGGCGCCCCGACGGGCGCGCCATCCGCGTGGTCGGCGCGCGGGCGCACAACCTCCGCAACGTGACGGTCGAGATCCCGGTCGGGCTGTTCTGCTCGATCACGGGCGTGTCCGGCTCGGGCAAGTCGAGCCTCATCGTCGACACGCTCCTGCCGGCCGCGAAGAACGAGCTGTACCGGAGCTCCGCGCCGATCGGCGCCTGCGACGGGATCGAGGGCCTCTCGCACATCGACAAGGTGATCTCGATCGACCAGGCCCCCATCGGCCGCACGCCGCGCTCGAACCCGGCGACGTACACGGGGGTCTTCGGGCTGCTCCGCGAGCTGTACGCGGGCCTCCCGGAGGCGAGGACGCGCGGGTACAAGGCGGGCCGCTTCTCGTTCAACGTGAAGGGCGGCCGCTGCGAGGCCTGCCAGGGCGACGGCGTGCTCCGCATCGAGATGCACTTCTTGCCCGACATCTTCGTCACCTGCGAGACGTGCGGGGGCCGCCGGTACAACCGCGAGACGCTCGAGGTGCTCTACCGCGGGATGTCGATCGCCGACGCGCTCGATCTCACCGTCGAGCAGGCGATCGAGCAGTTCGAGGCGCTGCCCCGCGTGCGCGAGCGGCTCGCCGCGCTCGCGCGCGTCGGCCTCGGCTACATCACCCTGGGCCAGCCGGCGACGACGCTGTCGGGCGGCGAGGCGCAGCGCGTGAAGCTCGCGCGCGAGCTCGCGCGCAAGGCCACAGGCCGCACGCTCTACGTGCTCGACGAGCCGACCACGGGCCTGCACTTCTCGGACATCGAGGTGCTGACCGCGAGCCTCATGAGCCTGCGCGACGCCGGGAACACCGTCCTCGTGATCGAGCACAACCTCGACGTGATCGCCTGCAGCGACTGGGTGATCGACCTCGGCCCCGAGGGCGGCGAGCGCGGCGGGACCGTCGTGGCGGCGGGCACGCCGGAGGACGTGGCGCAGGTGGAGGCGTCGTTCACCGGCGCGTACCTGCGCGAGGTGCTCGCGGCGGCCAAGCGCAAGGGCCCGCAGGCGCCGCGCGGCCGCGCCAGCGCCCGCAAATAACAGCACGGGCGTGGGCTCGCCCGGTCCGCGTCACGCGGACCGAAGGCGGGCGCGCACGCCCGACGACGCAGAGGCTCCGTCGCGCAGGGAGGCCCCCGAGAGGAGGCCTCCTCGCGCAGCGCAGCGTCAGCCGTAGTCCTTCTCGACCCTCTCCTGGTCCTCCTTGCAGCGGATGCAGAGGGTCGTCTCGGGGCGCGCCTCGAGGCGCTTCACCGAGATCTCCTCCTCGCACTCCTCGCACTTGCCGAAGGTGCCGTCCTCGATCTTCAGCAGGGCCTTGTGGATCTTGTCGAGGAACGACTTCTCGCGGCCCCGGAGGCGGAACGTGAACGACTGGAGGTACTCGCTCGACGCGAGATCCATCTCGTCCGGGAGATCGTTCGCGTCGAGCATCATGTCTTCGGTCAGCGTTTGCTTGGCCTTCTTGACGATCTCGTCACGCTTCGTCTCAAGCAGGGTCTTGAACTTTTTCAGCTGGGCCTTGTTCATAGGTCCTCTCGCGTCGAATGCGCCGTCCGGCGCTGCCGTCTGAGCTCCCCTGGCGCATGCAAGCCGCGGGGCGCTGACCCCCTTGCTGCGGGACGGGGCTTAGAGCTCCGCGACATGTCCGGAGAGGCCAGATAGCCCCCGAAATTGCGAGGCGCGGGATTCTAGTCGTGGATACCGCCCCGGTCAACGCGCCTCGACCGTGCCGCGCCACCGCGCCGTCACCGAGCGCAGCGTTCGTCCATGCGAGATCACCGCACCCTGGCGCTCGCTGAGCGCATGGCCGCGACGGCGCGCCCGCTACGGCATCGGTGTCAGGAGAGGTTGGAAAGAGTCCGCAGGCACGCCCCGATTGGCCGGAAAGGGCGGCCTTTTCGGCCTCGAACAGGCATGCTCACGCAAGAGCTTGCCGGAAATGAGACGCAGCGGACGGTTTGACGAAAGAAAGCTCACGTGGAACAAATTTATCCCATATTGCTGGATTTCGATCAGAACCGAAGCTCGCTCCCACCTCGTGACGCCGCCACGGTGATCATCCTCCGTGATGGTCCTTCGGGGCTGGAGGTGTTCTGCGTTCGCCGCCACGCGAGCTCGAGCTTCCTGGGCGGCGCGGTGGTGTTCCCCGGGGGGAAGGTGGACGCACAGGACGGCGCGGAAGTCTGGAGGGATCGGGCGACCGAACCGCGGGCGCGCGCCGCCGCGTTCGCGACCGACGCGATGCCAGCCCGGGCGCTGTGCGTGGCCGCGTGCCGCGAGACGCTGGAGGAGGGGGCCATCCTTCCGGTCGATCCGCCGGCGTCCGGCGACGAGGTCGACGCCATCGGGAGGGAGCTCGCCGCCGGGGCGCCGCTCGATGCCCTCCTCGGGCGACGTGGCCTGAAGCTCGCTCTCGCGGAGCTCGTCCCATGGGCTCGATGGATCACGCCCGCCGCCGAGTCGCGCCGCTTCGACGCCCGCTTCTTCCTGCTGCCCCTGCCGCCCGGCCAGGTGGGCCGGCACGACGGGCGCGAGACGACGATGAGCTTCTGGGCCGCGCCGTCGGAGGTCCTGGAGCGCGCCGCGCATGGCGAGTTCTTTCTCGCTCCGCCGACTTCACGCACGCTGGAGCTCCTCTCCGGGGTCGCGGACGTGCGCAGCGCCGTGGCGCTCTCGGAGCGCCAGTCGCTCTTGCCGATCTGCCCTCGCTTCGTCCCGGGCGACGGCGCGGCGCCGCCGTACCTGGCGCTGCCGGGCGACCCTTCGCACGAGATCCGCGAGCGGCGCACGGCGGGGCCGACCCGTTATGTCCTGCGCGACGGCCGCTTCATCGCGGAAGAGTGCTGCGCGCATGGATCCCCGATCCACATCAAACAGGAACGAGACACCGGATCGACGACCCGCTTCGACGCCCCCCCGGACGAAGCCCCCTCCGTACCGGCGACGCCTGATCTCGAGGAGTGAGCCATGGAAACGAACCCGAAAGAGAACACGACGCAGCCCGAGCTGTTCACCGCGAGCGACGTCGCGCGCTTCTGCCAGGTGGACCTCAAGACCATCCACAACTGGGCTGACAAGGGGGAAATCCGCCACTTCCGGACCCCCGGACGGCACCTCCGCTTCCGGCGGCTGGACGTGCTCGATTTCCTCCGGAAGTACGGCTACCCGATCCCGGAGATCCTCCGGATGGGGAAGCCGAAGGTCGTCGTGGTCGATGACGACCCCGCCGTCCTCGCCGCGCTCCGCAAGACGCTCTCGCGGAGGTTCGACCTGACGACGTTCCAGGATCCGTTCGACGCCCTGGTCGCCGTGGGCAACATCCAGCCCGACGCGCTGATCCTCGACGTCATGATGCCGGGGCTCGACGGCGTGCGCTGCCTGGAGCGCCTCCGGTCCATCGACGCGACCTCGCACATCCGCTGCATCGTGTACTCGAACCACGAGGACATGAAGAAGAACGCGACCGAGGCCGGCGCCTACGACTTCATCAAGAAGGGCGAGGCCGGCGAGCTGCGCGACTTGCTCGAGCGGCTGATGGGCCTGGAGCGAGGCTGAGCCGCGCGGCGGCGACGCCCGCGCGGGCCGGCCTCGCCCTCACTTGCCCTCGCGGTAGGCGCGGATCGCGTTCACGATGGCATCCGCCATCTTCTGCCGAAAATCGGCGGTGGCGAGGCGAGCCTCGTCCTCGGGGTTCGAGATGAACGCGGTCTCGAACAGCGCGGCCGGCATGTCGGCGCCCGCGAGGACGAAGAAGCCCGCGCCCTTGACGCCTTGGTCCTTCGTGTCGGGGTAGCGGGGCGCGAGCGAGGCGAGCGACGCCCGCTGGAGGAGCTCGGCGAAGTGGCGCGAGCGGGCCGCCATGTCGCCGACGTTGAGGTTCGACAGGATCGCCTCCACCTCGAGGCGCGCGCCGGGATCGCCGGGGCCCGCGCCCTGCCCTGCCCTCCCGGCGCGGGCCGCGTTCTCCCGCGCCGCGAGCGCGGCCGAGGTCGACTCGGGGTCGCGGGACGCGGCGAGCGAGAACGTCTGGACGCCGCGGGCGCGGCCGTTGTCGCTCGCGTTGCAGTGGATCGACACGAACAGATCGGCGTGGAAGGCGTTGGCGCGCGCGGTGCGGAGCTCCAGCGGGACGTAGACGTCGCTGTCGCGGGTGAGCAGCGTCTCGATCTTGAGCTCGCGCGCGAGCAGCGGGGCGACGCGGTGGGCGACGTCGAGCGTCACGTCCTTCTCCTTCAGCCCGGTGGGGCCGACCGCGCCGGTGTCGTTGCCGCCGTGCCCCGGGTCGATCGCGACGCGCCGCACCTCGCGCTCGCCGCCGGGTCGGCCTTCGTCGTCGCGCACCGGGGGGCGGGTGCTCACGTCGATGACGATCCGGAACGGATCGGGCAGGTAGAAGATGCGGCGGTAGAGGTCGGCGGCGAGATCGAGGACGACCCGCGTCCCCTTCGGCTGCACGCCGACGCGCACCCGCCGGAGGACGCCGCCGACCTCGATCTCCCGCGCGACGCCGCGCGACGTCGCCCCGGCGATGTCGACGAAGACCCGGGCGTCCTTGCCGGCGGCCTCGTCCGCCGGGAGCGTGCCGACCTCGAAGGTCGTCGGCGCGGAGAGCGCGACGACGACGCGCGCGCCCTTGTCCGAGCCGTGCCGCTCGATGCCGGTGATCTTCACCGCGCCGGGCGGCGCGGCGGGCGCCCGGGGCGCGACGACGAGATCGCGGGCGGCGCCCTCGCTCGTCACCTGCACCGGCGCCGCGCTCGCGGCGCTCGCCGGCGCGGCCGACGAGCCAGGCACGGTACCTGTCGCGAGCGCGAGCGCGATGCCCTCGACGCGGTGCCCCTCGTGCTCCAGCGCCCGCAGCGCGTCCCCGCTGGGCCGGTAGGCGGCCGCCTGCGCCAGCGCGACCGCGATCGCGCCGAGGCACGGCGACCGCGAGGGCGGCGCGCCGCCGGACGGCGCGGGCGCGGCGAGGGCCGCGTAGCGCCGCGAGACCAGGTAGAGCTCGCGGTACGCGACCGCGGCGTCGCGGGCGAGCTCGCCGGCGAGCAGCGCGCGGCGGCGGTCGGCCTGGCACGCGCGCTCGACGCCGGCGGGCTCGGACGAGGCGCGGAAGGCGGTCGCCGCGGCGCCGTAGAGCTCCATCGCCTCGCGCGCGTCGGTGGCCGCGTGATCGAGGCGGAAGAGCCGCACGCGCAGGTCGCCGGCGAGCTCCGCCAGCGAGGCCGCCTGCGCCGGCGCGCCCGCCCGCGCCGACGCGATCGCGACCGCATCGGCGAGGGCGACCGTCTCCGCGCGCGACGGCAGCAGCGCGCCCGGATCGAGCAGCGCGGCGGCGCGCTGCTCGTCGGAGATCGCGGCGCTCGGGGCCGGCGCGCCGCCCTCGTCGCCGCACCCGGAGGTGTGCACGGCCACCGTGAAAAGCGCGACCATCGCGAGGGCCCGGGCGTTACGATGCGGCTGAGCCGCGCTGGGCTGCCGCCGGCGCGCCGGGGCAGCCCCGCGCGCCGGGCCCATGGCGATGCTTCCCGGAGGTTTCACGTGCCCGACCTCACGCCCACTTCATCCACAGAACCCCTCTACGCGGATCGTGCGTCGGGGGAGAGGTTTGCCGACGCGAGGAGCATGGTCAACGCGTATCTCGCCCGGTACGCCGCTGGATCTCGGGGCGAGGGAGGCGCGTCGCGCGGAGGCGGCGCGAGCGCGCTCGATGAGGCGGGCTACGCGCAGCTCCAGCACGGGAGCGCGACCATCGGCGTCAACGTGCTCGAGGCCCAGGGCGTCCTGATGATCTTCTCCCCCATCATGGCCGTCCCGCGGAGCGGGCGCGAGGCGTTCTACCGGCGGCTGCTGGAGCTCAGCTTCATCGCGACCTCCGACGCCGCCTTCGCGATCGACAAGGCGCGCAACGAGGTGGTGGTGCGCTGCCTGCGGAGGTTGAGCGCGCTCGACTACGAGGAGTTCGAGGACCTCGTGGCGACGGTGAGCCAGGTCGCCGACACCTGGGATGACGCGTTGCTGCGCGAGTTCCACGGCGGATGAGCCATCCGGGCCCTCGCCGGCGCACCTTGGCCGCGGTGCGCCGGGCGCGCGTGGCCGCCGGCAGGACGCGCGGCCAGGTCGCGAGATTGCGGTGCGCCAGATGCGAATGATAAGTTCCTCACGGCAATGACTGCGGGGGAGCGACAGGCGACCGCGGAATCTGGTGAACGCTCGCTCTCCGCGGAGGAGGCGGACCGGATCGCGGCGTCGATCCGACCGTCGTGGGAGGCGTTCGACGAGCTCTCCGGTGCCGGGGCAGGCGGCGGCGCCTCGGGAGCGGAGGACAGGGGCGCCCCAGCGGACCGGGCCGCAGCACACGGCGCACCGCGCATCGAAGCTCCGGCCGAGGGGCGCCCCCCCGCGGCGCAGGCCGCACCCGCGGCGCAGGCCGCACCCGCGGCGCAGGCCGCACCCGCGGCGCAGGCCGCAGCGCGCGTGCGCGAGGCCCCCCCGGCCGGCGCGGCAGGCGCATCCGACACCGTGATCGACGGCGTCCCGACCATCGCTGTCGGCGACGAGCCGTCGGGCGCTCCGGCGGGCGAGGCCGCGGCGCGCGGTCCGGAAGGAGCCGCCGCTGGTGGAGAGCAGGGCAACCTGCGTCCATCCCGGCCGACCCCGGACGCCCGGGAGACCGGCGGCGCCGCGGACGGAGGCAACGCGAACGCAGACGCCGCGAACGCAGGCGCCGCGAACGCGGCCGCGGGTGACCCGGAGAAGCGGGGCCAAGCCTCCGCTCCCGCGGGCAAAACCCGCGTCGGGTTGGGTGAAACGGACGGCGAGCCCGGCGCGCGCGCAGCCGAGGCGCCGGCGCAGGCGCTCCCAGCGCCGGCGCCGCCTCCGGCCGATGAGCCGCCGTCGGCGCGGCCCGGGCGCACGCGCTCTCGCGCTGCGCAGGCCCCGGCGTCGAGCTCCGACGCCGCGCCCGCGTCCGCCGTCCGAACGGAAGATCACGATCCGATCGAGCTCCCCGTCTCCAGGCCGAACAAGGCCGTGCTGCAGCTCGGCATCGCGATCGTGGGCGCGGCCTTCCTGTTCTTCGTCGTCCGCGCCGTCGTCGCGCCACATCGCGACGACGCCGGCGCCGATCCCGCTCCCACCTCGGCTCCGTCAGCGGCAGCGTTGCCGACCGCGAGCCCTGCCGCTGCGCCCACGGCGCCGGCGCAGCCGGCCTCCACGACGGCGGAAGACGCCTCGGCGGCAGCCGCGCCGGCGCCGAGCGCCTCGGCGCTGGCGAGCACGCCGGCATCGACCGAGGCGCCACCGCCTGCCGCGACGGCATCGACCAGCACCAAATCAACCAGCACCAAGAAGACCGCGACGCCTAGCGTGCCCGCGCCTGAGCCGAGGCCGACGGCCACCGCCAAGAAGCCGGCGCCTCCGACGCCGACGCGGCGCGGGACCGGCTCGACCGGAGTCAACAAGAGCGGCGGCATCATCCGCGATGCGCCTTTCTGAAGCGCACCCGCTTCGCATCTCGGCGGCGAGGCGTGCTGCGGCCGTTGCCTTCCGCGGACGCCGACGAGGCGAAGCCCGACCTGAGGAGCCATGAAAATACGCGCCTGCGCCCCTGTCCTCCTGCTCTCGCTCGTTGCGCCCGGCCTGCTCACCGAGGCCGGCCTCTCCTCCCTGCTCCTCGCAGCGCCGCTGAGCTTCGCCCAGTCCGCCCCGTCGTCCGATCCCGTCACGGAGGTCGCGCGCCAGCGTTATGAGGATGGCGTCAAGGCATATGACGCCGGTCGCTTCGAGGACGCGCGCACCGCCTTTCTCCAGGTTTACGCGCTCAAGCGGCATCCGGCCGTGCTGCTCAACCTCGGACAGAGCGAGCTCCGCTCCAATCACCTGGAGGACGCCGGCAACCACCTCCAGCAGTTCCTGCGCGAGTACACCGCCGCGACGCCGGATCAGCGCGCCGCCGCGGAGAGGTCGCTCGCCGAGGTGAAGCGGAGGACGGGCTTCCTCATCGTGATCGCCGACGCGAACGGCGCGGACATCAGCGTGGATGGCACCCTCGTCGGCAAGGCGCCGCTGCTCGATCCGGTGTTCGTGAAGCCGGGCAAGCACACCCTGTACGCGACCTACCAGGACCGGTCGGCGACCACCCAGGTTGACGCGAAGATCGGCGTGGCCACCTCGGCGACGCTCATCCTGGGGACGACCGGCGCCCCCCCTGCGCCGGTGGCCTCTGCGCCGGCCACGCCGGGAGCGCCGACCATTCCGGGGGCTTCGACCGTTCCGGGGGCGTCGACCGTTCCGGGGGCGTCGACCGTGCCGGGAGCGCCTGCCACGCCCGGGGTGCCGAGCGTGCCGGGCGCGCCGGCCGGGCAGCCGCCCGCCGCGGCCACCCCCTCGCCTGCGCCGCCTCCTACGACCAGCGCCACGCCGCCGGCCCCTGGCGCGCCAGCGCCGGGCGCGTCGCCCGCGGCCCCAGGCGGCGCCTCGCCTGCAACCTCGTCGAGCTCCGGCGGCATCAGCTTCTCGACGAGCAACGCGATGGGTTCCATGGCGCCGGATCGGACCTCCGGGGCTCGTGAGCCGTTCTTCCACTGGTACACGCGCAAGCCGCTCGCCTGGGCGGGGACGGGCGTGGCGGGGGTCGGCCTGGTCATGGGGATCGTCGGCTCGGCCATCGCTGCCAACGCGAACGGCAACGCCGAGGACATCGGGCGCACGATTGAGCGCTTCGTCGCGCAGAACGAGAGCTCGATCCCCGAGAACCGCAGGACGCAGCCCTGCGGCCCGCGCGAGGATCCGTCGGGCGATCTTCCCCGCTTCGAGACCGCGTGTCAGAGCCTCCGAGGCGAGCTCGACACCTACGACGGCGCGCTCCCCTGGGCGATCACGGGCTGGGTCCTCCTCGGCGTCGGCGTCGTCGGCACCGCGACCTATGCGATGATCGACTGGTATCCCGAGAGGCAGCAGAGCGCCGCAGTTGACGGGCCGCGCATCACCCTGATCGCGCCCTCCGTGACGCCCGGCCAGGCCACCCTCAGCATCGCGGGCACTTTCTAGCTTCTCCGGTCAGAATTTCGCCACGGTCCTGCACGGTCGCGACTCGTGGACGGCGGACATGGCCCCGCGATGGCCAGTCCAGGACGGCGGCGTAGCGCCCGTTGGGCATCGCGATGACGCTCGCCGACGCGGCCGGAATCGCCCTTGGTTTCCTCCAGAAGGGCGAGCGCGCCAAGACCAGCGTGGAGGTGGCCGTCCTCGTGAGGTTGGCCGGCGTGCTCGGCGTCCGGCCTGGGGCGCTGTCCCGCCCGCGCGAGCTCCCGCCGGTGGAGCGGGGCCGGCCATGCGAGGCACGAGCCCGCGAGCACGACAGCAGGGCTCGCTGGTGGAGCGTTCTCGAATGCTGTCCCATCGCGACATGGCGCCGGGGAGGAGGGCGTGAGCGCCGGACGGGGGTGTGCGCGGCGGCGCGCAGGTGGGCGCGATCGAGCACCGACCGAGGTGCCATAAGGTCTCGGCGGGCTCCACGTCTCCGGCGCGCCTCGTGTGGCGCGCGACGAAACGTCGCAGGAGGCAAGGCCCGAAAGGAGACATGCCGGGCGGTGGTTCATGCGCAAGCGCCCCCGCCCCCGTCTTGGCGGATGGCCGAGCGCCCACCCGCGCGCCGCCGCGCACAGCCCCCCTCCGGCGCGTGCGCACGGGAAGGGCCCCTGCGCCGCGCTCATCTCTCCCGCGCAGCGCGGAGCAGATCACGCATCGTCGAGCGCGGGATCTCCGCGAGGCGGGCGGCGGCGCTGATGTTGCCGCCTACCTCCTCGAAGGCACGGAGCGCGTCGGCAGGCGTGATCTTCCGGCGGAGCGGGGGCTCACGATCGGCGAGGACGGCCGTGATGTGCTCCGGCAGCACGCAGCCGCGCGATCGGAGCGCCGCCTGGATGAGCACGTTCCGTAGCTCCCGGACGTTGCCCTGCCAGCGGTGCGCCCGCAGCGCCACGAGCGCCCCGGGCGACAGCTCGCGCGGGCCGAGCTCGGAGGTCGAAAGCAGGTGCTTGGCCAGCAGCGGGATGTCGTCCGGCCGCTCACGCAGCGCCGGGAGCTGGATGCGGCACACGGCGAGGCGCTCGTACAGATCCGCGCGGAAGCGGCGCTCGGCGACGAGGGTCTCCAGCGGCTCGCACGTCGCGGCGATGAGCCGCACGTTGACCCGCGTCGCGCTCTCCGAGCCGAGCGGACGGACCACCCCCTCCTCCACCACGCGCAGCAGCTTCGCCTGCACCTCCAGCGACAGCGACGCGATCTCGTCGAGGAACAGCGTACCGTGGTTGGCCTCGGTGAACGCGCCCCGCCGGTCGCGGAGCGCGCCGGTGAACGCGCCCCGCCGGTGGCCGAACAGCTCGGACTCGGCGAGGTCTCGCAGGATGGTGGCGGCGTTCAGGACCACGAAGGGCCGATCGGTCCGCGTGCTCTCCGCGTGGATCGCCCGCGCGACCAGGTCCTTGCCCGTGCCCGACTCGCCGCGCAGGAGCACGGGGAGTTGCAGCGGCGCCACCCGCCGCACCGCCGCGGCGAGCTGCCGCATCGGCCGCGAGCGCCCGACCAGCAGCGGCAGCGGCGGCCCTTCCTCGAGCGCAGACACCTTGCGGGCCGCCTCGATCGTGATCGCCGTGCGCCCGATCTCGAAGCAGCCGCCGGGGACGAGCATCGCCTGCCGTACCCGCACGCCGCCGACGCGGACCCCGTTGCGAGAGTCGTGATCCGTCACCTCGATCCAGGCGCCGCGGTGCGCGACACGGCAGTGATGAGCGCTCACCGCCGCGTCCCGGAGCGGCACGTCCACCCCGGGCGCGCTGCCCAGGAGGAGCTCGGCGCCCGGCACCACGGCGACGCGCGTGGGGGCGCCCGTCCCCGGGTCGTGCTCGAAGCGGAGCCACACCGTGGCGAGCGCCTCGCGGTCCTCGATGAGCTCGTGCGTGATGTCCCGCGGCGGCAGAGCATCGCCGCCGCGAGCCGCAGGGCCCGGGCGCTCGCCCCACGCTCCGGCGGAGTCGCCCCGGGAGAGCGCCGCGGCCGGCGCAGAGGCCACCGCGCCGTGAGCAGGCGTGACGTGGCCCGGATGGCTGTCCTGGTTGGTACAAAGCGAGGTGTCGTCCATGTCCAGGGGTTCTGTCGTCGCGGCGCGGCGGCAGTTGCGTCGCTCGCCGTCGAGCTCCTCCGCGCAGCCATGTCGCTCCCCCTTTGCGCTCGGGACCGCGCTGTTCTAGAGGCCGTTCGTGGGATCGCGCTCAACAGGACGGACCGCGCTGGCGCTCGGCGTCGCGGCAGCGGGCTGGGTGCTCTCGACCAACCAGGCCCTCGCCCAGTCGACCGATCGGGAGGCGGCATCCGCCGCGGCGGACGCGGCGGATGACGAGGAAGAGCTCGGCCCGGAGGCCGGCGCAAAGCGCCCTGCCGCGCCGGACGAGCGGGCCGGCCACGTCCTCCTCCAGGGGCGGCTCGGCCTGAGCCAGCCGTTCGGCGACGTCGCCGCCGGGCAGCCAGGCAGCCGCATCCTCTCCGGCGGGCTCGCGTTCGGCGCCCACGCCGGCGTCGGCCTGAGCCGCGTGACCGTCCTGGAGCTGAGCGGCTCCTACGCCCTGCTCGGCTGCAGCGACTGCACCGCGCGGAGCCTCGATCTGGGCCTCGGGTTCGCCTACCACATCGCCCAGGGCATCGCGTTCGACCCCTGGATCAGCTACGGCGTGGGCTACCGGCGGATCTCCTTCTCCTCGGACGGTCCGGCGGCCTTCGACGACGTGTACCACGGGCTCGACGTCGCCCGTGTCGCGCTGGGCGGCGACTTCTACCCCGTCCCGAGCTTCGGCATCGGCCTGTTCGCCGAGCTCGACGGTGGCACCTACCTCTCGCGGCCGGACGGGGGCTCTGGCATCACGCCCTACGGCTTCTTCCAGGCCGGCCTGCGCCTCGCCCTGGACCCGGTGCCCCGGGGCACGCGGCGGCCCGCCGCCACGGCCGGGACGTCCCGACCGATCGCCGTCGGCAGTGCACGGAGACCCTGGCGCCGCTAAAGTAGCCGGAATCTGGGCGGTCCGCAGGGGCGCGCAGGTATAATCGGCGGCGAATGGGCGAGTTCAGGACGAGCTGCCGCACCCGACCCGTCGCGGCTGCCGTGACCGACGTTGGACGCCAGCGCAAGCACAACGAGGACAACGTCCTCGTGAAGTCCGAGCTCGGCCTGTACGTCGTCGCCGACGGCATGGGCGGACACAACGCGGGCAACATCGCCAGCGCGCTCGCGACGAAGTCGCTCGACAACTTCTTCGAGGCGACCCGGGCCGGCAACCTGCCCGGCCCCGTCCCGGCCGACGAACAGGCGCTCGATCCGGAGGCACGGCGGGTCGTCGCGGCGATCCGCAAGGCGAACCACGACGTCTTCGTCATCTCGAACACCTACAGCCAGCATCAGGGCATGGGCTCGACGGTGGTCGCCGCGTATGTCTCGCGCGACACCGACCAGATCCACGTCGGGCACGTCGGCGACAGCCGCTGCTACCGGATTCGTCACGGCGAGATCGAGCAGCTCACGAAGGACCACTCGCTCATCAACGACGCCCTCGCCCTCAAGCCCGACCTCAGCCAGGACGAGCTGGCGAGGCTCCCGAAGAACATCATCACGCGCGCGCTCGGCATGAAGGACGCCGTGAAGGTCGACATCCGCTCGGAGCACATCGAGCCCGGCGACGCTTTCCTGCTCTGCTCCGACGGGCTGAGCGGGATGATCTCGGAGCAGCAGATGCTCGACGTCTTCGAGGGGACCCAGGATCCGCACGAGGCCTGCGAGATGCTCATCGCGCTGGCCAACGAGGCGGGCGGGACCGACAACATCTCGGCGCTGATCATCCGCATCCTGCCCGACACGGTGGACGAGCCGCAGCCCGACCCCGTGGAGATCGACGAACCCCGGCCTCACCCCATCGCCGAGCTCGGCGCCGCGCTCGCGCCGGGCGGCGCGGAGCGGGCGCCTGCCGCGGTGATCGATCTCGAGCTCGCCGCCTCGTCGGAGGACGAGCGCAGGGCGCCGCAGCAGGTCCACGCGCTCGCGGAGGGCGGCGCGGGGGGTCAGGTCCAGGGCGCTACCGCCGCGCTACGCGCCGCCGCCGTTCCGTTCACGGACCGGCGATCCAGGGCAGCCGCCGGGTCCGGCCGTTATGCGGCGGTGGCGACCGCGACGAGGGCCCCGGCCAAGGAGGGTCCGCCGTCCAGGCCGGCGAAGCGTCCGACCGAGGTGCGGGTCGCGCGCTGCGTGCACTGCAGGCACGAGCTCTTCATCGGCAACCGGTTCTGCGTGGAGTGCGGCGCCCCCATCAAGCCGTGAGCGGCGCCTCACCTGACCGAGAGCAGCTCGACCTCGAACAGGAGGGTCGAGTTGGGCGGGATCACCGGCGGGAAGCCGCGGGCCCCGTAGCCGAGGTCCGGCGAGATCGTCAGCTTGCGGATGCCGCCGCTCTTCATGCCGGCGACCCCGAGGTCCCACCCCTTGATCACCTGCCCGGCGCCGAGCTTGAACGAGAAGCCCTGGCCGCGGTCGCGCGAGCTGTCGAACTTGCGACCGTCCGTCAGCGTACCGACATAGTGCACGGTCACGAGCTGGCCGTGCTTCGCCTCGGCGCCCGTGCCCTGCTGAACGTCTTCGATCCCGAGCCCTTCGTGCATGATTGACTCCTTTCGGTGCGATGGGAGGAGCGCTGCGCGGTCGCGTCAAGCCGAAGCAGCGCGCGGCGCCCCGGGCGAGCGGCCACGAGGGCGCGGCCCCTCGAGAAAGGCCGCGCTTCAGCCGCCGAAGCCGGGGAACGGGAAGGCGATCGCGCCGCCGGTCAGCCGGAAGGTGTTGGCCGTCTGCTGGACGACGGGCTGGCGGAGCAGCGGGTGCGGGTGCGTCTGCTCGAAGGCGAACAGGATCGCGGCGGGCGTGAGCTGATCGAGCGACGCGAAGAAGCCGAGGGTGAGCATCGCGCCGCCCTCGGTCCACCGGTAGCCCTGACGCCGCGCGCCGGCGCTGAGCAGGTTGTTCACGCCGGCGACGTCCGCCGCGATCTCGTTCGGCTGGTTGAAGACGGGGAGCGCGCGCGACAGCATCCGGCCGAGATCCGCCGGCGAGACCCCCCGGCTCCCCCCCTGCCCGTTCGCGCAGCCCGTGTGCCCGAGGTGGTGGTGGCCGAGCTCGTGCCCGAGCACGAACGCGAGCTGCTCGTGATAGAGCTGGCGCTGCCGCTCGACCTTGCGCGCGTCCGTGTGCTGCAGCGGATCGATGAACCCCGCCGGCGGCCGGAGGATCGGCTGCCCCGGGCGCTGGAGCTGCGCCAGCAGGCGCAGGAACTCGTCGAGCTTCCGCGTGCCGAAGATCTCGTCGGTCGCCTTGAACTGCGCGATCTGCGCCTGGATCTCGAGGAGGCCATCCGTGATCGCCATGAACGGCATCCGCTGGTCGTCGCAGCCGGCGAACGCGTTCACCTCCCCGATCGTCGGGTCGGCGATGAAGGGGATGCCCCTCACCTTCTGCTGCGCGGCGGGCGGGAGCGCGCCGATCAGCGCCCCCATCACGACGCCGGCCTCGGACTGGAGCCAGCCGAGGTTGATGTCGTTGATGGGATCGTTCAGCACCGGCAGCGCAGGGACCGAGGGCGCCGGGAGGGTGGGCTGCGCCGGCGGGGTCCCGGGCTGCTGCGACGGGTACCCCGGCTGCTGCGGCGGGTACCCCGGCTGCTGCGGCGGGTACCCGGGCTGCTGCGGATATCCCTGCTGGGGCGCGCCGTAGGGCGGATAGCCCTGGCCGTAGGTCGGTTGCGACGCGGGGCGGCGCGAGCTGCCCCGCTCACAGCCTGCGATCAGTCCGAGAGCGAGGACGAGGGCGCCGATCGGTCGAAGCAGGTTCATCGCCGGCGAGCATAGCGCACCGGGCGGGCGCAAACCGTCGCCCTCGCGCGGAGGATCTTCCTGCGCGGCGCGTGAAACGGCGACGAGGCGCGGCGGTGAGCCGAAACCGGCGCGCCGGGCGTCAGGCGCAGGAGGACCGATGAACAGAACCCTGACCTGGTCTGCTGCCACCGCGGCCGTGTGGATGAGCGCCGCGGCGCTCGCTGGTTGCGGGGCCGCCGCGACGCCCGCCGAGGCGCCGTCGTCCGCCAGCCCGGCCGCCGTGGCCTCGCCGGAGCCGGGCTCCCTCGCGACGGCCGACGAGGCGCTCGCGGAGCTGGAGCGCGCGGAGAGCGAGCTCCAGCAGGCCCTCGGCGGTCCCGCGCTCCGGGGCGAGCTCCCCGCCGCGCCGCGGGCGGCGGCGCCGCGGCCTTCGCCCCAGCCGCCCCCGGCGGGGGCCGCGGAGGGCGCCCCCATGCCGCCCTCGCGCGAGAGCGCCGACCACGCGCCGTCGCGCAAGGAGCGCGCCGCCGAGCAGTCCTCCGCGAGCTCGTGCGAGACCGCGTGCCGCGCGCTCGCCTCGATGGAACGGGCCGCGCAGCACCTCTGCGGGCTCGCCGGCGACGCGGACCCGCGCTGCGACGGCGCGCGGACCCGGGTGGAGAGCGCCGCGGCCCGCGTCGCGGCGCAGTGCCCGCGCTGCGCCGGAGACGACTAGGCCCTGTCGGCGAGCCGCTGCGCGGCCCGATCCGTCGAGCGCCCGCTCGACGACCGCAGGGCGCCCCACGCGCCGTCCGCCGGGCGGCGATGTCAGCCCCCCGGCGCGAGGAGCTGCAGCAGGCGCACGTTCTTGTACATCGCGCCGAGCGAGCCCGACGCCTTCTCGCCGGCCTTCGCCAGCGCGTCGAGCTCCTCCGGGCGCACGTCCGCCTGGATCGAGAGCCGGCCCGCCCCCTGCTCCACCGTGAGCTTCGCGCGCTTCGCGATCTCGCCGAGCGCCACGCCGGCCTCCGGGCCGACGAGCGCCTTCAGCCCCTCGAGGTCCGCGCGCTTCTCCTCGAGGAGCTTCCGGAGCTCCTCGGCCGCGTCGGCCGACGCGGCGTCGATCGCGACGGTCGCCGAGAGCCCCCCCTCGGTCGAGACGCCGAACGTCACGGCGCGCGGGCCGGTGGAGCCGGTGAGGATCGCCCGGAGGCTCGGCTTGCTGTCGGCGAGCAGCGCGACGCCGAGGATCGGGTGATCCCACCCGACGTGCGCGAGGCGCGAGGTCGCCTCGTCCCGGCTCGCCAGCGACGTGCCGGCCGCCTCGGCGTCGATGCTCGCCCGGATCTCGGGCTCGGCGCCGTACAGCAAGATCGACCCGTCGCGCACCGCGATCGCGTCCTCGCCGGCGCGGAGCAGGTACTTCGTCCCCTTGTACTCCGCCTGGACGTAGCTGAGCTCCGCGAGGCGCGCCGCGAGCTTCTGCTCGTCGAACCGCCCGCGCGCGACCACGAGCGACGGGGAGAGGATCAGCTTGTCGACGTCGAAGCCGAGATCGACGCCCGTCGCCTTCTTGATGTCCTCGCGGGTGCGCTCGATGTGCTGCCGGACCGCTCCGCCCTCGGCGCCGAGCGACTTCAGCTCGATCTGGTGCGGGTCGACGATCAGCACGCCCTGAGCGCTGCCGTGGACGTACTCCAGCAGCGCCTCGTCCTTGGGGAACGCGGCGGCGCGCAGGCGCGCCAGGCCGAAGCCAAGCAGGCCGGTCTGCGCCGCGAGAAAGACGGCGAACGCGAAGCCGAGGAGCACGAGGTACCTGGCCTTGCCTCGCTTCTTGGTGGCGCCGGCGCCCCTGGCCGGCTTGGACGCGCTCTCGGTGCTCATCTGTGCTCGCTGCGCCTCTCTGGGGTGCCGCTCGCCGGGCCGCGCGGAGGCCGCCCAGGCAGAGCCTCCCGTGCTGTCCGCCGACCCGGAGCGCACCGCGGCAGAGCATAACCGGAAGCGGGACGCCGGCCAGGCCTTCCGCCGGGGCCGCCGGACGGATAGAAACGACGCGACGTGCCTGGATCCTCGTCCCCCGATGGCGGCCGCGGCGCGCTCGCACAGCCGAGCGACGGCGTCACGCTGCCCGCTGCCCTCGGCCGCTACCGCGTGCTGCGCCTCCTCGGCGAGGGCGCGATGGGGCGCGTGCTGCTCGCGCACGATCCGGTGCTCGATCGGGAGGTCGCGCTGAAGCACCTCCGCGACGACCTGCGCATCCCGCGCGACGTCCGCGAGCAGCTCGTCGTGAGGATGCGCCACGAGGCGCGCGCCGCCGCGCGCGTGACGCACCCGAACCTCGTCACGCTCCACGACGTGGGCGAAGATCCGGATTTCGGGCTCTACCTCGTCTTCGAGTACGTCGAGGGGCCGACGCTGAAGCAGCACCTCGTCGAGCGCCCGCTCTCGGCGGCGCAGGCGGCGCGCCTCGCGCGCGAGCTCGGCGAGGCGCTCACGATCGCGCACCGGGCCGGCATCGTTCACCGGGACATCAAGCCCGAGAACATCATCCTCTCCACGAAGGGCGGCAAGATCGCCGACTTCGGCATCGCCCGGATCCCGGACTCGACGCTGACGCACCAGGGGGGGCTCATGGGAACGCCCGCGTACAGCGCCCCGGAGACGTTCCGCGCCGGGAGGTTCTCGCCCGAGAGCGACCAGTTCTCGCTCGCCGCCGTCATGTACGAGGCGATCTCGGGCCGGCGGGCGTTCCCGGGCGACGACGCGGTCTCCGTCGCGTCGAAGATCGCGAGCGACGAGCCGCCGCCCATCGCGAGGGAGCTCTGCGTGCCGCCGTCGCTCGATCACGTGCTCGCGCGCGGCATGTGCAAGCGGCCGGAGGACAGGTACCCGAGCTGCGAGGCGTTCGGCGCCGCCTTCGCCGACTGCCTCGCGTGGGCGACGTCCAGCCAGATGCCGAGGCGCATGCTGGAGGCCCCCGCCGCGGCGGCGGCGCTGCCCTCGGAGCCGGACGCGCTGCGCGCCGATCTGGGCGACGACGAGTTCCCTCCTCGCGAGCGGAAGACAGGGCAGGTCCTCCTGGGCGCCGCGGTGGTCGTCGCGACGGCCCTGCTGCTCGTCCGCACGGCGCTGCGTTCGTCCGACGCGCCGGAGGAGCACCCGGCCGCGACAGCGATCGCGGCGCCGGCCGTGTCGTCCTCGCCTGCCCCGCCGCGACCGCGCGCCAGCCCGCCGGCGCGGCCCGCGCGCCCGAAGCCCGATCCGGACCACGCCGCCTCGCCCGCGGCGCGCGCGACGGGGAGCGCCGGCACGAGCGACGCCAGCGCGAGCGCTCCGGGCGACGCGGAGAGCCGGCCTGCCTCGATCGCCCTCCCCGAGCCCGAGCGGGCCGAGGATGCCGGCGCGCCGCATGCGGATGAGCGCGACGCGGACATGGACGACCCCGGCGCGCCGGAGACAGACGACCCCGGCGCGCCGGAGACGGACGACCCCGGCGCGATGGAGACAGACGACCGCGACGCGCTGGAGACACGCGCCCCCGACGCGCTGGACGCCGGCGCGCCGGATGCTGCTCCGCGTTGAACGACCGGCGCGGCGGACGCGTTGTCAGCCGGAGAGAACTCCCCTAATGGAGCGCAGGTAAGCGGCATCGCTGTCCGGAACGGCCGACGTCAAGCGCCTCCTCGGATCCCTTGCGGGCTCCGGCACATGGCCCTCCTCCGCGCCGACCGCCACGCTGGCGATTGCCCGGGATGGCCGTTCTGCCCAGAGAGAGCTCCGCGATGACTACCCCGACCCACGGCGACGATCTCCACCTGTCGCTCTATCGAGACATGTTCCGGATACGTCGCTTCGAGGAGGAGGCGGCGCGCGCGTACGCGCAGGGCAAGATCGGGGGGTTCCTTCACCTCTACATCGGTCAGGAGCCCATCGCCGTCGGGGCCTGCGCCGCGCTCCGGCCCGACGACTACGTGATCACGACGTACCGGGATCACGGGCTCGCGCTCGCCCGCGGGATGAGCCCGCGCGCGGCGATGGCCGAGCTCTACGGCAAGGTCACCGGGTGCTCGAAGGGGCTCGGCGGCTCGATGCACTTCTTCGACAAGGAGCGCAACATGCTCGGCGGATACGGCATCGTCGGCGGCCACATCCCCATCGCCGCCGGGACCGCGTTCGCGTCGAAGTACCGGGGCGAAGATCGGGTCTCGATGGTGTTCTTCGGCGAGGGGGCGGTGAGCATCGGCGACTTCCACGAGGGCATGTCGCTCGCGGCGCTATGGAAGCTGCCGATCGTCTTCGTCTGCGAGAACAACGAGTACGCGATGGGCACGCCGCTCTCCCGGACGCTCTCGGTCGAGGACGTGTCGCTGAAGGGGCTCGCCTACGGGATGGAGCGCGACCGCTTCAACGCCGAGCACGTCTTCCAGGTGCGGGATCGCCTCGCGGAGGCGATCGCGCGGGCGCGCACCCACTCGGAGCCGACGCTGGTCGAGATCAGGACCTACCGCTTCCGGGGCCACTCGATGAGCGACCCCGGCAGGTACCGGACGAAGGAGGAGCTCGAGGAGCGCAAGAAGAAGGACGTCCTCCTGCGCACGCGCGTCGAGCTCGAGGAGAAGGGGCATAGGTCCGCCCTCGAGGCGATCGAGCGAGAGGTGGAGGACGAGATCGCCGACGCGATCCGCTTCGCCGAGGAGAGTCCAGAACCCGGGCCCGAGGTGCTCGAGCCCACCACCTACGCAGGGCCGTTTGCGCGATGAGCGTCCTGAGATTCCGCGAGGCGGTCCGCGCCGCCATGGTCGAGGAGATGGAGCGCGACGAGCGGGTTTACCTCGTCGGCGAGGAGGTCGGGCACTACCAGGGCGCCTACAAGGTGACCGAGGGGATGCTCGACCAGTTCGGCGCCCGGCGCGTGATCGACGCGCCCATCACGGAGAGCGGGTTCACCGGCATCGCGATCGGCGCGGCGATCGTCGGGCTGCGGCCGATCGTCGAGTACATGACGTGGAACTTCTCCGCGGTCGCCTTCGACCAGATCCTCAACAACGCGGCGAAGCTCCGGCAGATGTCCGGCGGGCAGCTCTGCGTCCCGCTCGTGCTGCGGGCCCCGAACGCCTCGGCCCGCCAGGTGGGCGCGCAGCACTCCCACGCGATGGAGCACTTCTACGCGCACATCCCCGGCCTGAAGGTGCTCGCGCCCGCGACGCCGTCCGACGCGAAGGGGCTCCTCAAGTCGGCGATCCGGGACGACAACCCGGTGCTCTTCATGGAGAGCGAGACGCTGTACAACGTGAAGGGCGAGGTGCCCGACGACCCCGATCTCCTCGTCCCGATGGGGGTGGCCTCGATCGCGCGCGAGGGGACGGACGTCACGATCGTCGCCTGGAGCCGGATGGTGCACGTCGCGCTCGAAGCCGCCGCCCTGCTCGAGCGGGAGAACATCAGCGCGGAGATCGTGGACCTGAGATCGCTGCGCCCGCTCGACGAGGACGCCCTCGTGCGGAGCGTCAGCAAGACCCACCGCGCGGTCGTCGCGCACGAGGGCTGGCCGTACGGCGGCGTCGGCGCGGAGATCGTCGACCGCATCCAGCGCCTCGCGTTCGACGAGCTCGACGCGCCCGTGCTGCGCGCGACGACCCTCGATTTCCCGATGCCCTATAGCGCAAAGCTGGAGCAGTACGTGATCCCGCAGGCGTCGCGGATCATCGAGAACGTCCACCGCGTCCTCTACAGGAGCTGACGAGGGCGCGCGCGTCCCCGCTCCGAGGTGATAGGCCCAATGGCGAAGGTTCTGGAACTGCCGAAGCTGTCCCCGACCATGGAGGAGGGGCAGATCAGCGCCTGGCACAAGAACGAAGGCGACGCGATCGACGTCGACGACTTGCTCGCCGACGTCGAGACCGACAAGGCCACCATGGAGTATCGCTCCTTCGATCGAGGGACGTTGCTCAAGATCCTCGTGCCCGCCGGCAGCGTCGTGAAGCTCGGCCAGCCCGTCGCGATCATCGGCGCGCCCGGCGAGGACGTGAGCGGCGTCGCGGCGGCGAGCGGCGGCGGCGCGCCCTCGCCGACGCCGAGCGCGGCTGCGGCGCGCGCCGAGGGCGAGCGCGCGCCGCCGCCGGCCGACGGCGGCGCGGCGCCGCGCCGGGAGGCGCGCGGGTCCGAGGCGCCGGCCGCGCCGACGCAGCCGGCCGCGCCGCCGACGCAGCCGGCCGCGCCGCCGACGCAGCCGGCCGCGCCGCCGGCCTCCGCGGGCGGCCGCGTGAAGGCGTCGCCCTACGTGCGCAAGCTCGGCCGGGAGCGCGGGCTCGACCTCCGCGGCATCGAGGGCTCCGGTCCAGGCGGGCGCATCGTCGCCCGGGACCTCGAGGGGCTCAGGCCGGCGCCGGCCAGGGCGGCGACGGCGGCGCCCGCCGAGGGGGAGCTCGCGGCGCCGGAGGCGCGGCCGCTCAGCATGATGCGCAAGGCGATCGCCCGGCGCCTCACCGAGTCCAAGCAGACCGTCCCGCACTTCTACCTCTCGATCGACGTCGACGCCGATCCGCTGCACGCGCTGCGCGAGCAGATCAACGCGGACCTCGCGGCGAGCGCCGCCGAGGGCGAGAGGCCGAGCAAGATCAGCTTCAACGATCTGCTCGTGAAGGCGTGCGCGATCGCGCTCGTGCGCGTGCCGGAGTGCAACGCGCAGTTCACCCCCGACGCGATCCTCGTGCACCGGCGCGTCGACATCTCGGTCGCCGTGGCGGTCCCCGAGGGCCTCGTGACGCCGGTCGTGCGCGACGCGGATCGCAAGCCGGTGCTCGCGATCGCCGCCGAGGTGCGCGAGCTCGCGGCGCGCGCCAGGGCGAAGAAGCTGCGGCCCGAGGAGATGGCGAACGGGACCTTCTCGATATCGAACCTCGGCATGTTCGGGATCGACGACTTCGCCGCCGTCATCAACCCCCCCGAGGGCGCGATCCTCGCCGTGGGCCAGGTCCGCCGCGAGCCGGTGGTGCGCGGCGAGCAGATCGCGCCGGGCCGGCGCATGGGCATGACGCTCTCCTGCGATCACCGCGTCGTCGACGGCGCGGTCGGCGCGGGCTTCCTCAAGGTGCTGCGCCAGCTCCTGGAGCACCCGACGCAGATCCTGCTCGGCTAGCCCGCGCCTGACGCCCTGCCGCGCGGCCCGATCCGGAGGCCCCTCGGCCGCGGACCCGGGGCGCGCCTGGGCGGCGCGGGACCAGCGCGCCGGGTCAGGTCGCCTCGGCGCCGCCCCCGAGCGCGTCGCCGAGGCGCGCGAGGTTGCGCGAGAAGATCTGCACGGACGGGTGCGTCGGCCCGAGCGCCTTCGTGGCGATCGCCACGGCGCGCTCGATCTGCTGCCACGCGCCCGACAGGTCGCCGAGCGCCTGCAGGACGCGGCCAAGGTTGTTCACGATGCTCGCCACGACCGGGTGGTCCGGGCCGTAGGTGGCCTGCGCGATGCCGAGCGCCCGCTCGAGCTGCTCGCGCGCCCCGGGCAGCTCGCCGAGCGCCTGCAGCACGCTGCCGAGGTTGTTGCAGCCGATCGCGACCGCCGGGTGGTCCGGCCCGTACGTCGCCTCGGCGATCTTCAGCACGCGGGCGAAGTGCGCGCGCGCCCCCTCGAGGTCGCCGAGATCGCGCAGCACGCTGCCGAGGTTGTTGATGTCCCGCGCGACGTCGGGGTGATCCGGCCCGTAGGTGTCCTCGACGATCGCGAGCGCGCGCTCGAAGTCGGCGCGCGCCCCGGCGAGGTCGCCGAGGTCGCGCAGCACGCGGCCCCGGTTGTTCAGCGCCAGGGCGAAGCGCGGGTGGTAGCGGCCGTAGCTCTGCTCGTCGATCTTGAGCGCCTCCTCGAACTGCTCGCGCGCCCCCTTGAGATCGCCGAGATCGTGCAGCAGCCGGCCGAGGTTCGTGCGCCCGATCGCGACGGTCGGGTGGCTCTGTCCGTACGCGCGGATGTCGATCGCGAGGGCCCGCTCCAGGTGCACGCGCGCGCCCGCGAAGTCGCCGAGGTCGCGGAAGAGCGCGCCCAGGTTGTTGAGCCGTATCGCGACGCTCGGATCGTCGGGGCCGTACGTCGCCTCGTCGATCGCGAGGGCGCGCTCCAGGTGCTTGCGCGCGCCCGGAAGGTCGCCCTGATCCATGAGCACGCTGCCGAGATCGTTCACGTCGCGCGCCACGTCCGGGTGGTCAGGGCCGAAGCTCGCGATGTCGATCGCCAGCGCGCGCTCGAGGTGCCCCCGCGCGCCGCCGAGATCGCCGAGATCGTGGAGGACGCTGCCGAGGCTGCGCAGCACGGCCGCGACCCTCGGATCGTCGTGACCGAACACCGCCTCGTGCAGCGCGAGGGCGCGCTCCAGGTACCCCTTCGCCTCCGCGAACGCGGCTCGCCCCTGCAGGTACACGGCGAACCGGGCGAGGAGCCGCCCGCGCACCCCCTTCGCGACGTCGTAGGCCTCGGCGTGGCCCGCGGCCGCGAGCGCGTGCGGCAGCCAGCGCGCGCAGAAGGGCCACGTCTCCACGTCGTCGCTGCTCTCGGGGAACGCGTGATCGACGAGGCGGACCGCGGCCTCGGCCCACATCCGAAGGTCCTCGGGCGAGAGGCGATCCCGCACCACCGCCTGGACGAGGCGGTGCACCGAGAGCGCGCCCTCGTGCACGTCGATGAACGAGTAGCGGCGGAGCGCGGCGACCGCCTCGTCGAGCGTGAGCGGATCGCTCAGCGCCGCCGCGAGCGCCGGCGGCAGGTGCTGCGCGGCGTCGGCGAGGCCTTCGCGCGGGATGTCGTCCGGCGCGAGGAACGCGCACAGGCTCAGGAGATCGACCGCGACGGGCGAGAGGCGCTGCGCCTCCTGGAACGCGAGCCCCCAGGTGGTGGCGACCGGCGTCGGGTAGTCCATGGGCACGCCGCGGAGCAACAGCTCGCGCTGGTGGTCGCCGAACGCCGCGTGGTAGGTGGCGATCGACGACCTCGTCTCCTTGATGGTCGCCGCCGCCTGCACGAGCGCGAGCGGCAGATCGCCGAGCGTCTCCGCGAGCTTCTCGGCGGCGCGCGCGTCGCTCTGCCCGGTCCGGGCGAGCAGGAACTTCACCGAGTCGGCGCGATCCAGCGCCGGCACGGTGAGCGGCGTCG
The DNA here is from genome assembly GCF_051369805.1 of Sorangium sp. So ce1036. Classification (NCBI taxonomy): domain Bacteria; kingdom Pseudomonadati; phylum Myxococcota; order Polyangiales; family Polyangiaceae; genus Sorangium; species Sorangium sp. So ce1036. Next base: position 5,077,911 of record NZ_JBBMOX010000001.1, on the reverse strand, counting down.
CGATGCCGCGAAAGCTCGGGTTGCGCGAGGTGATCAGGATGTGCCCGGTGCGCGGGTGCGGCAGGTACGGGGCGACGTCCTTCGGATCGTTGACGTTGTCGAGGACGAGGAGCCACCGGTCGTTGCGGGACAGCCAGGAGCGGACGGCCTCGATCGCGATCCGCTGATCGGCCTCGTCCTGCTCGGGGAGCCCGAGCGCGGCGGCGAGGCGGGCGAAGTCCTCGGCCGCCGTGGCCGGCTCCTCCGCGCGGACCCACCACACGACGTTGTACTGGCTCGCGTAACGGTGCGCGTACTCTGCCGCGAGCTGCGTCTTGCCGATCCCGCCGAGGCCGCTGATCGCCTGGGTGAGCGCCGCGGGCCCGCCGGTGGTGAGCGCGCTCCGCAGCTCGTTGAGGAGCTGGTCGCGACCGGTGAAGCTCGGATTGCGCGGCGGCAGCTTCTTGATGTGCGGCTCCGCGTCGGGCGAGCTCGACGGCCGGCGGGCGGCCGGCCACGCCGCCGGCGGCTCCGTCTCGCGGACGGCGCTCCGGATCCCCTTGGCGATCTCGGTGAAGGCCTCGCTCTGGTTGGGGTAGCTGGTCACGGGCCGCGCGCGGTGGGGCAGCGGCTGCAGCGCGCCGAGCACCGTCTTCTCCCAGGGGCAGGGCCGCAAGATGACCGGAATGACCCGACACTCCCCCGCCTCGTGCCGGGCGATCGCCTCCCGGATCTCCGGAGAGAGCCACGCGTCGGCGTGGAGGAAATCCGCGCTCACGAGGAGGAGGACGATCCGCGCCTCGCGCAGCTTCGCGGCGCTGGCCTCGCGCCGCTCCTTGCCGCCGCCGAGCGCGAACCCCTGGTACGTCCGGATGACCCCCTGCCGCTTGAGCGCGTCGAGGTGGGTCTCGAGCTTGGGCCGCAGGTCCTCGTCCCTCGGTGAGTAGGAGAAGAACACGTCGGCGGGGCTCGTCGCCAAGGCAACCATAGTTCCTCTCGCGGGCCTTAAAGTCTCACGACCGACCTGGAGCGCAACGAGAATACGCGGTCGGGAAAGACCCAGGAAGAGACGGTAAGTAGCACCCTCGGCGGATACATGCGGGTCGAACCTCCATGCTTTCTTGGCATGCTTTCCCGGGGAGTGCCCCCTACCCCGAATCTGGCTCCGTCCTGCCTTCGCGCTCCTCTTCCGTGCCGGGAAAGAACCTGCCGGAAGCCTGGACGATACGGCGCGCGGCTTCCATCCACCGCCGCCGATCGTCCCGCCGCAGCTGGTTGCGGACGACGACCTTCACGAGGCGGTGAACGCTGAGCGCGTGCGGCCGCACGTCGATCAGCGAGTGCAGGCGCAGCGTCGCGATCGCGTCGTCGAGCGCGAGCGGATCGTAGTCGCCGAGCGCCCGCCGCGGGATCGTGTCCATCGGGAGGAACGAGCACAGGCTGAGGAGCTCGGCGGCCGCCTGGTGGCTGAACACGGCGGCGAGCGCGCTCTCCCACGTGGTCGCGACGGTCACCGGGAAGCTGGCAGGGCGCTCCAGGAGCGCCGCGGGGCGCTGGCGAAACAGCGCGAGGTACTCCGCGAGCGGGCGGCCCGTCTCCTCGATGTACGCGCCGGCCTGCGCCAGGGCGAGCGGCAGATCGCCGAGCTCGTCCGCGAGCGCGTCGGCCGCCTCCGCGTCGGTCTCGCCCGTGCGCCGGAGCAGGAAGTTCACCGACTCGGCGCGCTCGATGCCGCGAACGTTCACCGTCGTGAGCCCGCTCCAGATCGGGTTCTGCGACGTCACGAGGATGTGGCCGCCGTGCGAGACGCTCGGGACGTACGGATCGACCTCGCTCGGCTCGCGCACCCCGTCGAAGAGGAGGAGCCAGCGCCCGCGGCGCCCGAGCTTGCTGCGCACCGCGGCGACCGCGCGGGCCGGATCCATCTGCTCGTGGTCGGGCAGCCGCATCTCCGCCGCGAGCGCGACGAAGCCGGCGTCCATCGTCGCCGGGCTCTGGCCGTCGATCAGGAAGACCGTGTCGTAGGCGCCCGCGTTGCGGTGCGCGTACTCGATCGCGAGCTTGGTCTTGCCGGTGCCGCCGAGCCCGCAGAGCGGCGCGATCCCGCGCCTCGCGAGCGTGGCGCCGATCTCGGCGAGCAGCGCGGCGCGCGCGGCCAGGTTCCGGCCCGTCCACGCGGGGACGCTCCAGATCCCTGGCGGGGGTGGCACCTCGGAGTGGCTCACCGGCTGGGCGCCGGCGCTCGGTGAGCCTACGAGGGGTTTTGGGTGAGCTGCTCGACCTGCTTCCGGATGCCCTTGGCGATGTCGGTGAACGCCTCGCTCTGGTTGACCCAGCTCGTCACCGGGCGCCCGCCCCGCGGAAGGCTGGCCAGCCTGCCGAAGGGCGCGCCCTCCCAGTCGCAGGCGTCGAGGATGACCGGGATGACGCGCGCCTCACCGCGCTCGTGGCGCTCGATCGCCTTCTGCATCTCGACGTCGTAACAGAAGTCCGACGCGAGGAAATCCGCGCTGATGAGCAGGAGGATGACCTTCGCGGCCTCGAGGTGCTCGGCGAGTGCCCTGTCGCGCTCCTCGCCGGCGCCGATCTCGCCGTCGTGCCAGCCCCGGATCACGCCCTTGCGCTTGAGGATGGCGAGGTGCGTCTCGAGCTTGTCGCGCAGATCGCGGTTGCTCTCCGAGTACGAGAAGAACACCTCGATCGGGCTCGCCGGGGGCTCGGAGAGCCGCGCGCGCCGCGGCGCGCCGAGCGACGCCGGGACCGAGACCGGGCCGTCGTCGCCGGACGAGTCGGGCGCGAGCTCGCAGGGCGAGACGCCCGGCGACGACGACGACGGCGGGAGCTCCAGGTCGGGGATCGGGGGGGGCACGATCGAGCGGGGCGGGCGCGACGCCAGGGCGCGCGGCGGGGCCGCGCTCAGGCGCTCGAGGATCGCGAGCGCCCGGTCGTGGCTGCCGTCGGACGTGTCGTAGGGCAGGAGCGCGAAGCCCTTGTCCACGAGCGTCGTGCGCCGGTACGGCGTCAGGCTCGCGCTCGGGGCGAGCACGAAGCGGGGCGGCGGCGAGCTGCCCGACAGCGCGTGGATGTCCGACAGCATCTCGTCGAAGTCGCCGTCGGCGCGCCCGAAGCCGACGAGCAGCATGGGGCACTTCGAGAGCACGGCCGTGAGCGCGCGGCGCACGGCGGGATCCGCGATCGACCTGCCGAAGCGCTCCCGCGTGAACATCCAGCTCTCGGGCACCTTCAGCGTGCCGTGCAGCTTGAGGATGAACCGCCGCCGCCACGCGACCTCGTCGGTGACGCGCCAGAGGGTGTCCCACTCGAACCCGAACGCGCGCTCGAGCAGGTGGTTGATGTTCGTCGTGAGCACCGCGCGCAGCCTGTCCCTGAGCGCGGCGATCGCGAGCGCGATCCGCGGCGGATCGAGCCCCTCGTCGTCGAGCGCGTCCTCCACGAACGCGTTGAACTCTTCCGGGCCGAGGGCGTGCTCCGCCGCGGCGATCGCCTCGCTGAACCGCTGCGATCGCGCGAGGTCGGCCACCTCGGCGACCACGAGCTCGTCGCCGACCTGGTCGCGCACCCGCTCGATGAGCAGGTCGACGAGCTGACGCCACGTCGGCAGCCCGGCCGCGGCCGAGATGCCGCCCCCCACGAAGAGCACGAGCTCCCCGCTCTCGAGCACCTCATGCAGCTCTTCGATCATCGCGGCGTCGTGCTCCGCGCTCATCGTGTTCGCGTTGTCCATAAGGGTTGGCATCGAGCCCCTCGAGTCTATCGCTCCTCGGCGCCCGGCGCACTTTTGCGGCGCGTCGCGCGGCCGCACGCGCGCGCCGCGCTGCGACGCGCGGCGACGGGTCGAGCGCGCGATCACCCGGACCGGCCCGGCGCGCGCGCAACGTCCGAGACGACGGACCGTCGCCGATCTGGCCGAGCTGCCGGCGCCCGAGGAGACGGAAACAGTCCGCGACCCTGGAGCATGCTACGCCTGCGACATGCGTCCGGCGCCGCTCCTTGTGCTGGCCACGCTGGCCTTGCTTTTCGCGGTCTCCATGATCGGAGCGGCCGCCCCGACGCGCCCCTCGCGAGCGCGCGCCCCGCGCCTCCCGGCGGAGGGCGAGGCCGTGCTCTCGACGGGCGCCGGGGGGCGGCGCGTGCGCGCCCCCTCGAGCGTCGTCGCGCTGCGCGCCCCCGGCCCCCCCGCCGTCCTCGTGCGCGCGGGCAGCTTCACGATGGGGTCGAGCGAGGTCGAGATCACGCACGCGGTGACGCTCTGCAAGCTCGAGCCGGCCGGTGAGCTGTGCGTCGACGAGCTCGAGGCGAGCTTCGCGAATGAGCTCGTGCCCCACGAGGTGTACCTCTCCGATTTCTGGATCGACCGCACCGAGGTGACCGTCGCCAGCTACCGGCGGTGCGTCTCGGCCGGACTGTGCAACGAGCCGCCTTACGCGTCCGGCGGACGGCGCTTCGATCGTCCGGACTACCCGGTGGTCCTCGTGTCGTGGAGCGACGCGCAGCGCTATTGCGCCTGGGCGGGCGGTCGCCTCCCGACCGAGGCCGAGTGGGAGCGGGCCGCGCGCGGCGCGGCGGGGCGTCGCTACCCGTGGGGCAACGTGTACAACCCCTTCCATGCGAACCACGGGAGGCTGTCGTTCGACGAGCTCGACGACGGCGACGGCTTCCTCGAGCTCGCGCCGGTGGGCTCGCTCATCGCCGGACGAACCCCGGACGGCATCGACGACCTCGCGGGCAACGTCGAGGAGTGGGTCGCGGACTACTACGCTCCCGAGTATCCGAGCGGCAGCGCGGCGAACCCGCGCGGGCCCGACATGGGCGAGGAGCGCGTGGTGCGGGGCGGCAGCTTCGCCCACGGCCGGCCCTGGCTGCGCGGCGCGGCGCGAGGGCACGACGCGCCGGCCAGCCGCCGCACCACGCGCGGCTTCCGCTGCGCGCGCGACGCCTGAAGCGAGCGGGGGGGCCCGCGCGGCGGTTGGCCGCGCGTCGAGGAGCCCCCATACTGCGCCGGTGAGGATCGCGCACCTCTCTGACCTGCACCTCCTGTCGCTCGAGGGGGCCGTCCCTTTCCGGCTCCTGAACAAGCGGCTCACCGGGTACCTCAACCTCCGCTTCCGGCGCCACGCCATCCACAAGCCGATCGCGGTGCACGCGGCGGCGCGGGAGATCCTACGGCTCGGCGTGGACCACGTGGTCATCACGGGCGACGTCTCGAACCTCGCGCTCGAGCGGGAGTTCGTCCTGGTCCGCAGCTTCCTGCAGCGCGATCTCGGGCTCCCGCCCGAGCGCGTGAGCATCGTCCCGGGGAACCACGACGCGTACACGAAGGGCGCGCACCGCTCGCAGCGGTTCGCCCAGTACTTCGCGCCGTACCTGCGCTCGGACCTGCCCCTCGACGCGCCCGCGACGGCGGGGGGCGCCGGGGCCGGCCGCGACGGCGCGGGCGCCACGTTCCCCTTCGTGCACCTGCGCGGGCCGGTGGCGATCATCGGCCTCTCGACCGCCTGGCCTCGCCCGCCTCTGGTGGCCTCGGGTCGGCTCGGCGCGCCCCAGCTGCGCGCGCTGGAGCACCTCTTGGCGCACCCGGAGGTGCGGCGACGAACGCCGATCGTGCTCCAGCATCATCCTTTCCACAACCCGGCGAGCCGCGCGAAGACCTTGCTGGAGGGCCTGGGGGACGCCGCGGCGGAGGGTCGCCTGCTCCGGCAGGTCAGCCGCGGCCTGCTGCTGCACGGGCACCTGCACCGGCGCATCCACCGGAAGGTGCACACCGAGCGGGGCCACATCGACGCGGTGGGCGCCACCAGCGCCTCGCTCCTCCACGACAGCGACGAGCGGATGGCGGGGTTCAACGTCTACGAGGTCGACGACACGGGGGCGATCAAGGGCATCACGTCGCACCGCTTCGTCCCTGGACAGGAGGCGTTTCGCGAGGTCCCCATCCCGCAGGGATGAGCCCGGGCGAGGCGCAGCAGCGCCGAGCGCGGCCCCACGGGGGGGGAGCGGCGATCCGACATCCGGGGCGCGCGGCCCCACGGGGGGAGCGGCGCTCGGATATCCGAGACGCGCGGAGCCCGCCTAGCGGGTGCGCGATGCTCGGGCTCGGAGGTGGGGTGGAGCGAGCGCAGCGGCAGCGCTGCGCCAGCAGGTGGGGGCGATGGCCAGGAGGTGGATCAGGCGGTGGCGCGGATCACGTTGACCGCCTGGAGACCTTTGGGACCTTCCTTGATCTCAAATTCGACGGTCTCGTCCTCGAACAGACGGCGGCGCCCCTCCCCGTTGATCTGCGAATAGTGCACGAAGACGTCGGGGCCAGTCTCCTGCTTGATGAAGCCCCACCCCTTCTCGTCGTTGAACCACTTTACCTTGCCAACTGCCATATTTCCTCCACTTCCGAGCTCGTCGATACCCGAGGCGCGCAGGCTGGGAGTCGGGAGGAGACCGTGTTGGCGGCCCCTGATTCCGATGTGGGCTTGGCTGCTTGCAGCAAACCCCCCTCGTAGACAAGTCCAAACTGCGCAGGGCGGCTGCCCAGCCGCTTATTGATGTGCTTGCGCGACAACTTCGACGATTCTCCCCGGTCCGAGCGGCGCCAACGTAAACGGCTCGATGCGCCAAGGTCAAGCGATGAAGGTTCGATCGGAGATCGCGGGACGCAGTGCTCACCTCACCCGCAGTGCCGTCCCGCAGCCGATCCCGACGAAATCATCCCGCCGTACAGCGGATCCCGGACACGAGCGAACGAATGACGCGAGCCATCCGGCGCGAAGCAGCATTCGCGGGGATGTCAAGATTTGCGCTCTTATCGAAGAGCCGAATGCGTGGGCGCGCGCGTTTCGTCGCGCTCTCCAGGGCGGCCTCGTTGCCTGACGCCAGCGGATCTCGCGAACGATGCCGGGAGACGGGATCTCCGCGCCTCGCCCCGCCCATGGCCGCGCCTCATCTCCGCCCCGCGCGCCGACCCGCGGCCCGTCCCCCGACGCGGCGCGCCGAGGGGCGGCCTGTCCCTCGCGCGGCGTGCCTTCGCCGAGAGCGCCCAGCATCCGCCGATGCGCCACCACGGCGAGGGCCGCCGCCGCGGCGGGGCCGCTGCCTCGGCGGGGTAGCTATCGCGGCGAGGGTCCCTGCGCAGGACGTCGTGCCGCGGGCCGGAGTCCGCTCAGCCCGTTCGCCGCCTGTGTGCGTCGGCCGTGCCTTCACGCACCTCCCGCCATGGCCACCGGGGCGCGATCCGCGGCGCCGAAGCAGGCCGGTGCGCTCGACGCCCCCCGGACGCAGCGGCGCGGCAGGGGCCGGGCTCGCGCCGGCTCGCCTCCTCGCCGCAGGAATCGAAGGCATCTCGTTGACATGTCTGTTCGAGCTTGCTCGTATGGCGTGGCGAGGGCATCGGGTCTCACCTCCGCCCTGGCCCCGCGAGGCGACGACGAGATGTTCTCGGTGATCATCAGCGAGAAAGGGGGCGCGGAGCGCCGCGAAACCTTCGACCGGACAGAGATCAACGTCGGCCGCGTGCAGGGCAACGACCTGATGCTGCCGAAGGGCAACGTGTCGAAGCGGCATGCGCGGCTGCTCTACCGGGACGGGCGCTTCATCGTCACCGACCTCAAGAGCACCAACGGCACGTACGTCAACGGCAGGAAGATCGCCCAGGCGACCATCGTCCGCGAGGGCGACAAGATCTACATCGGCGACTTCGTCCTGCGGATCGAGACCGCGGCGAGCGGCACGGCGCCCCCCGAGAGCGCGGCGCCCCCGGCGCGCGCGCCGGAGGACATGACCGCCGGGGACCCGGGGCCGTTGCCCGATCGGGCGCCGCCGTCGGCCGAGAAGGGGTTGCACCGCTCGGCGCCGCTGCCGCTGATCAACGAGAAGGGCGAGCCGTCGCGCACCAACCAGGGCGTGATCAGCCACTTCCCGCTGGAGAACGATCCAGACGAATCAGGCGATGCGCCCGGCCCTGTCCCCGGGCCGCCGCGCGTCCCCTCGCCTCGCCCGACCGTGGGGCCGAGCTCGCAGGGCAGCCTGACCGCGCCGCCGCTGCCGCTCGCCCCGGCGGCGCCCGGCGCCGCGCCGGCGCGCGACGGTCGCACCATCGCCCCCGGCAACGCGACCACGCAGCTGGCGCGCCCCGCTCCGACGGCCCCCCCGCTGCCGGGCTCGGGCCCCGCCGCGAACCCGCTGCAGGGCGCGCCGAACGCCGCCGTGCACCCCAGCGTGGTCCCCATCCCGAGCCGGAGAGCCATCCCGCCCGTCTCGGACCGGATCGACCGTGGCCAGGGCAACTCGACGCAGGCCGTGGCGCGCCGCAAGGCGCTCGGCCGCCTCATGGAACGGCTCGCCGCGAAGGTGGACCTCGCGCCGCTCGACCGCGGCGCGCCTCCGGACGCCGCGCTCGCCCGGAAGCTCGATCAGGCCGTCGCCGAGGGCGTGGACGCGATGCGCGCAGCGGGCGAGCTCCCGCCCGAGATCGACGCGGACACCCTCAAGGCCGACGCGCACCGGGAGCTCTTCACGCTCGGCCCGCTCGACCGGCTCCTCGACGAGGATGAGGTGAGCGAGATCCAGGTCTTCCGCCACGACCACGTGATCGCGATCCACGGGCGCCGGCGGGTCATCTCGGAGGTCGCGTTCAGCAGCGAGCGCGCGGTCGACCGGGTCATCCGCCGGCTCTGCGCGGCCGCCGGGCAACCGCTGGAGCAGGGGGCCACCTTCGTCGAGCGGACGCTGCCGAAGGGCAGGCGGCTCTTCGGCGTTCTCCCACCGGCCTCGACCTCGACGCTGATCCTCCGGAAGCCGCAGTGCCCCGATGTCACGCTCGAGGACCTGGTGCGCAACGGGACGATCTCGCGCGCGATGGCCGGGCTGCTCTCCCAGTGTGTCCTCGGGCGCGGCAACCTCCTCGTCACGGGGACGCGAGACGCCGGGACGAGCTGGCTGCTCGGCGCGCTCGCGGCCGCGGCGCCGCCGGACGACCGCTTCGTCGTGCTTCAGGACGAGGACGAGCTGGTCCTCAACCAGCCCCAGACGCTCTCGATCGCGCTCGGCAACACGACCGTCGAGCGGGCGCGGGCGGTGCAGGCGGCCGCGCGCATCCGGCCCGAGCGGCTCGTGGTGAGCTCGTTCTCCGGCCATGTCGCGGCCGAGGTCGTGGACGCGATCGGCGGCGGGATGGACGGCGTGCTGGCGGCCGCGCGCGCGCCGACGTTGCGGCAGGCCGTGACCCGGCTCCCGGCGGACATCGCCGCGACCCGGCCCGGGATCGCCCCGGAGACGGCGCGCGAGTGGCTGGCGTCGTCGTTCGACCTGGCGATCGAGATCGCGCTGCTCCGCGACGGCCGGCACCGGGTGCTCCGCATCGCGGAGCTCGCGATCGAGAGCGGGCAAATCGCGATCCGCGACGTGTTCACGTTCGTGGTCGAGCGGACGGCCGCTGGCGGCGCGCTGGAGGGGACGTTCCACCCCTCCGGGCTGGTGCCGGACATCGTGGAAGATCTTCAGTCCCGCGGGCTCACGGTCGATACCTCCGCGTCGTTCCGGAGGAACCGCTAGCGCGTCTTGACGAGCGCCGGCGAGGCGCGGAGGTTATGCTGTTCGACAGCCATGGCCATCCGCACCATTCTCCACTATCCCGACCCGCGCCTGCGCCAGAAGGCGCGGCCGGTCGGCGACATCACCCCCGAAATCACGAAGCTTATCGACGACATGGCCGAGACCATGTACGCGGCGCCCGGCGTTGGCCTCGCGGCCACGCAGATCGGGGAGCCGCACCGCATCTTCCTCGTAGACATCGCCGCCGAGAACGAGCCGAGCAACCTCCTCGTGTTCATCAACCCCGAGATCGTCCGGCAGGACGGGCAGCAGGTTGGCCCCGAAGGGTGCCTGTCGTTCCCCGGCATCAGCGAGGAGATCAAGCGCGCCGAGCGCGTCAGCGTCCGCGCCCGCGGGCGTGACGGCGCGACGTTCGAGCTCACGGCCGACGGCCTGCTCGCCGTGGCCATCCAGCACGAGCTCGATCACCTGGACGGCGTGCTGATGATCGACCGGATGGGCACGCTCAAGAAGCGCATCGTCCACCGGAAGATGCAGAAGCGGGGCGCAGAGGCGGCGACCTGACCGCCTCGCTCGCCTGGTCCGCTGCGCGCCGGGGAGAGAGCCGCGGGGCGCAGCGGCGGCGGGCTGACCGCCTCACCCGGCCGGTCAGCTGCGCGCCGGGAAGGCGAGCGGGCCGCTGACGTACGCGTCGCGACCGCAGAGCTCCCAGCGCGGATCGACGATCCGGGGCGCGTCCCCTGGCGTGTCCGGGCCCGCCCAGTCGACCGCACCGGGTCGGCCGCGGGGCCCGAGCAGGATCGGGGCGACGAAGGCGTGCAGCTCGTCCGGCAGGCGCGACGCGAGCAGGCTGCCGGCGAGCTCAGCGCCCCCCTCGACGAGGATGGAGACGATCCCCTGCGAGGCGCAGAGGCGCATCGCGGCCGTCACGTCGACCCGGCCCTCGGCCGAGGTCGGCGCCCGCAGGACGACGCAGCCCGCGTCGACGAGCACCTGCTCCGCGGCCTCGGGCGCGTCGGCGCCCGTGAGCACCCAGGTCGGCACCTCGCGCGCCGTCTGCGCCAGCCGGGTGTGGAGCGGCAGCCGGAGCCGCGTGTCGAAGACGAGCCGGATGGGGCTCCGCCCGCCGGGCGGGAGGCCGGCCTCGCGCAGCGTGAGGCGAGGGTCGTCGGCGAGGGCGGTGCCGATCCCGATCGCCACCGCGTCGTGCCGCGAGCGGAGCTCCTGCACCTTCGCGCGGGCCTCCGGGCCGGTGACCCACTTCGAGGCGCCCGTGCGGGTCGCGATGCGGCCGTCCAGCGAGAGGGCGAGCTTGAGCGAAATGTGAGGGATGCCCGTCGTGATGAACTTGGTCCAGGGCGCGATCAGCGCGCGGGCCTCCGCGCCGGCGACGCCGACCTCGACGGCCAGCCCGGCATCGCTGAGCCGCTGCGCCCCGCCGCCGACCACCGCGGGGTTCGGGTCCGGCGCGCCGATGACGACCCGCTTGATGCCAGCGCTCAGCACCGCGTCCACGCAGGGCGGGGTGCGCCCCTCGTGGTTGCAGGGCTCGAGGGTCACGTAGAGCGTTCCGCCCCGCGCCACCTCCCCGGCGGCCGCGAGCGCCAGCCCCTCCGCGTGCTCTTCGCCCGCGCGCGCGTGGTGGGCGACGGCGACGACCTCCCCCGCCGTGTTCACCACCACCGCGCCGACCGGGGGGTTCGGCGACGGCATCGCCTTGTGCGCCTCCTCGATGGCCAGGTGCATCATCGAGGCGTCGAAGTCGGGATCTGGGTTGGGGGGCTTCGCGGACATCGAAGTGCCGGATCTACTAGGGCGCCTTGGCCTTCACAAGCTTGCCAAGCTCGACCATGAACTGGTCGATGTCCCGAAAGGAACGATAGACGCTGGCGAACCGGACATAGGCGACCTCATCCAGGGTGCGCAGGTGGTTCATGACCCGCTCGCCGAGCTCGGTCGACACGATCTCCCGCCGCTCGGACTCCTGCACCTCGCGCTCGATGGCGTCGGCGATGGCCTCGATCTGGTCGGTCGACACGGGCCGCTTGTTGCAGGCCATCCGGAGCCCACGCACGAGCTTCTGCCGATCGAACGTCTCGCGCCGGCCGTCCTTCTTGACGACCGTCGGCAGGATGTCCTCGACGCGCTCGTAGGTGGTGAACCGCCGCTCGCACGAGGCGCACTCACGACGTCGACGGATCACCTCGCCGGCGCCGCCAGCCCGGGAGTCGATGACCCGGTCTTCGAGATGGCCGCAGAACGGGCACTTCATCGAGCCATCCAGCGCAAGGCGCGGTCAGCCGTCGAAGCGGGAGAGGACGAGCGACACGTTCGTCCCGCCGAAGCCGAAGGAGTTCGACATCACGTGCGTCAGGCGACGCTCGCGGGACTTGAACGGCACGTAGTCGAGCGTGCATTCGGGATCGGGATCGTCCAGGTTGAGCGTCGGCGGCACCGCTCCGTGGTGCAGCGCGAGCGCGCAGATCGCCGCCTCGACGCCGCCAGCGCCCCCGAGGAGGTGGCCCATCGCCGACTTGGTCGAGCTCACCCAGAGGCGCTTCGACGCCGCGTGATCGCCAAAGATCTTGAGGATGGCCCGGGTCTCCTCGATGTCCCCCTGCGGGGTCGAGGTGCCGTGGGCGTTGATGTAGTCGATCGCGTCGGGCGCGAGCCGGGCGTCGTCGAGCGCCATCTTCATCGCCCGCTGCGCGCCAGCGCCCTCGGGCGCCGGCTTCGTGATGTGGTACGCGTCGCACGAGGCGCCGTACCCCACGACCTCCGCGTAGATCTTCGCGCCGCGCTTCTTCGCGTGGGAGAGCGACTCGAGCAGCAGCGACCCGGCGCCCTCGGCGCAGACGAAGCCGTCGCGCCCCTTGTCCCAGGGGCGGCTCGCCCGCTCCGGCTCCTCGTTGCGCCGCGAGAGGGCGAACATAGCGCTGAAGCCGCCGATGCCGAGGCCGGTGATCGTCGCCTCGGCGCCGCCCGTGAGCATGATGTGCGAGCGCCCGCGGCGGATCCACTCGAACGCCTCGCCGAGCGAGTGCCCGCTCGACGAGCACGCGCTCGTGTTGCAGTAGCTCGCCCCGCGCAGATCGAGCGCCATCGCGACCTGCCCCGCGGCGAGGTTGGCGATGACGGTCGGGATGAAGTAGGGGCTGACCTTCTGGGGGCCCTTCTCGTGCAGCGTGATCGAGTGCTGGTACAGGAACTCGAGACCGCCGAGGCCGACGCCGATGAAGGTGCCGCACTGATCGCGATCCTCCTCGGTGAGCTCGATCCCCGCGTCCTTCATGCACATCTGCGAGGCGGCGACGGAGAGCTGGGCGAAGCGGCCCATCTCCTTGACCTTCTTCTTCGGAATGTACTCTTCCGGGACGAACCCCTTCACCTCGCCGGCGATGCGAGCCGGGAACGAGCTCGCGTCGAAGAGGGTGATGGGTCCGATGCCGGACTGACCAGCCAGCAGCGACTGCCAGGTGGCCTGCGTTCCGATGCCGTTGGGCGTGACGAGCCCGATGCCGGTAATGACAACGCGTTCCATGGCTCTTCTTGCCCTAGCGCCACCACGGAGGCGAGGACTCGTGCATCGACGAAGAGCGACCCCTCCGTCGACTCACGCGTCCCTCGCACCTCCATGGTGACGCCGCGTCCGGTAGGGCGGTTGGGACGCTACTTCTTGGTGTGCCTTTCGATGTAATCGATCGCATCCTGGACACTGCGGATCTTCTCCGTGTCCTCGTCCGGAATGTCGATCTCGAACGCTTCCTCGAATGCGAGGACAAGCTCCACCAGGCCCAGCGAATCGGCGCCCAGATCGTCGATGAACGTCGCTTCAGGCTTGATGTCCTTCTCGTCGACGTCGAGCTGCTCTTTGATGATCCGCTTCACTTCGGCCGTGATGTCGCGACCTTCAGCCATGGTATTCCTCCCGGGAAAACGGACCTCCTAGTAGCCCATCACCACCAGCGTTGCACCATCGAATTACCTGCGACCGCTTTTTTCATGACCGTCTGGTTTGCCGCCGACCGTGGACCCGGCCCGCCGAGGCCCGGCGCCCGCGCGGATCAGACGTACATGCCGCCGTTGACGCGGAGCGTCTCCCCCGTGACGTAGCTCGCCTCGTCCGAGCACAGGAATGAGATCGCCGCGGCGACCTCCTCGGGCCGCCCCGTACGACCGAGCGGGATCATCCTGGTCAAGCCCTCTTTCATCTCCGCGCCGATGGTGGTCGTCATGTCGGTGTCGATGAAGCCGGGCGCCACGGCGTTGACCGTGATGCCGCGCCCCGCGTACTCACGCGCGAGCGACCTCGTCACGCCGAGCAGGGCCGCCTTCGTGGCGGCGTACGCCGCCTGGCCGACGTTGCCCATCTCCGCCACGACGCTGGAGAGGAACACGATGCGGCCGGTGCGCGCGCGCATCATGACCTTCGTCGCGGCGCGGGCGCACGCGATCGCGCCCTTGACGTTCACCGCGAAGAGCCGATCGAGGTCCTCCTCCTTGATCCGGAGCAGCAGACCGTCGATCGCGATCCCCGCGTTCGCGACGAGGATGTCGAGCCGGCCCAGGCGCTTCGCCGCCTCGGCGATGGCCGCCTCGGTGGCCGCGAGGTCCGCGACGTCGAAGCCGAGCGCCTCGGCCTTGCCCCCGCGCGCCGTGATCGCCTCGACCAGCGCGCGCGCCTCGGCCTCTCCTCGCACGTAGTTGACGATCACGTGCGCCCCTCGCGCCGCGAGCGCCTCCGACGCAGCCCGCCCGATCCCCCGCGATCCACCCGTGACGATCGCAACTTTGCCCGTAAGGTCGAACATCGATGCCTATGCCTCCGAAAGGAACGCGCTCACGCGCTCAATCCCCGCCATGTCGCTCACGTTGAGCACCTTGATCTGCTTCGTGATCCGCTTCACCAGCCCCGCGAGCACCTTGCCCGGACCGAGCTCCAGGGCGTGCGTCACGCCGTCCGCCGCCATGCGCTCGATCGTTTGCGTCCACTGCACCGTCCCGTCGACCTGCCGCAGGAGCAGCGAACGCACCCGCTCCGGGTCGGAGTTCGGCGCGGCGTCGACGTTCGCGATCACCGGGAACGCGAGCGGCCTGAGCGGCGTGCGCTCGAGCTCGGGGCGCAGGCGCTCGGCGGCGGGCCGCATCAGCGCGCAGTGGAAGGGCGCGCTCACCTTCAGCGCGATGGCCTTGCCGCCGCGGGCGACGGCGAGCTCGCCCGCCCGCGCGACCGCGCGGTTGTGCCCAGCGATCACGATCTGGCCCGGCCCGTTGTAGTTGGCCGGCGACACCACGTCGCCCTGCGCCGCCTCCGCGCAGATGGCGAGCACCGCGTCCTGATCGAGCCCGACGAGCGCCGACATGGCCCCCTCGCCCGCGGGCACGGCCTCCTGCATCGCGCTGCCGCGGATACGGCAGAGCCTCACCGCCTCCTCGACCTCGAGCGCCCCCGCGGCCACGAGCGCGCTGTACTCGCCGAGCGAGTGGCCCGCCGCGTAGAGCGGCGGATCGAGGTTGGGCAGATGCTCGATGAGCGCCGCGGCCACGGCGCAGCTCGTGGCGACGATGGCGGGCTGGGTGTTGCTCGTCAGCGTCAGCGCCTCGATCGGCCCTTCGAAGCAGAGCCGTGAGATCGGCTCGCCGAGCGCGGCGTCCGCCCGCGCGAACACGCCGCGCGCCGCCGGCGAGACCTCCGCGAGCGCCTTGCCCATCCCCACCTCTTGCGCCCCTTGCCCCGGAAACAGCCAAGCGATCTTCACGTTGCCCTCATTTCCAAGCGGAGGAGGC
Source organism: Sorangium sp. So ce1036 (assembly GCF_051369805.1). NCBI lineage: Bacteria > Pseudomonadati > Myxococcota > Polyangiales > Polyangiaceae > Sorangium > Sorangium sp. So ce1036. The sequence goes on along the minus strand of NZ_JBBMOX010000001.1, from coordinate 5,062,584 downwards.
GGACGTCGTCCGTCCTCGAACTACGTCACGAGGCCGGCTCGCGCCGGTCCCCACCCAAGCGAACGTACCCGGCAAGCCCGGCCGCAGAGACGCGCAGATCTCGAGCTCCACGTCGTCGCGCGCGCACGATACCGTTCACATCCGAACGACGGATGCGCCCCAGGAGATGCCTGCGCCCAGCGCGCAGAAGAGTACGTTGTGGCCCGGCTTGATGCGCCCGTCGCGGACTGCCTCGTCGAGGGCGATCGGGATGGAGGCGCTCGAGGTGTTGCCGTACTCCTCGATGTTCAGCACGAACTTCTCGAGCGGGAGGCTGAGCCGAGCGGCGACCTGGCTGAGGATCCGCAGGTTCGCCTGGTGCGCGACGACCCAGTCGAGATCGGCAGCCGTCATGCCTGCCCTCTCGAGCGCGATCAGCGAGGCGCTGGACAGGTTCTTCACGGCGACCTTGAAGATGTCTTGCCCCACCATGTGGACCTTGTTGCGGCTCTGCTCGATGCCCTCGACCGTGAGCGGCTCGGCCGTGCCGCCGCCCGGGATGACCAGCGAGCTCGCGAGCGCGCCGTCGCTGAAGATCCCCGTCGAGACGATGCCCCTGCCGTCGCCGGAAGCAGGCCCGAGCACGACCGCGCCAGCGCCGTCGCCAAAGAGGACGCACGTCGTGCGGTCCTTCCAGTTGAGGATGCGCGACAGCAGCTCGACCCCGATGACGAGGACGTGGCAGGCCGCGCCGTTGGTGATGAATTGGTCGGCGATCGTGAGCCCGTAGACGAACCCGGCGCACGCCGCCGAGATGTCGAACGCCGGGATCTCCCCGGCGCCGAGCTTCTGCTGCACGTGCACCGCGCAGGCGGGGATCGGGCTGTCGCCGCTGATCGTCCCGACGATGATCATGTCGAGGTCAGCGGCCGAGATGCCCGCCGCCGCCAGGGCCGAGCGGCCGGCAGCGGCGGCCATGTCGCTCGTGAGCTCTCCGTCGGCGGCGATGTGGCGCCGGCGGATCCCGGTTCGCTCGCTGATCCAGCTGTCGGAGGTGTCGACGATCTTCTCGAGATCGGTGTTGTGCAGGACTCGAGCGGGCGTGTAGCGGCCCGTCCCGAGGATGCGGCTCCTCGGCTGCGTGGCGATCATACGACGGACCGCCGCCCGGCAGCGTGGGTCAGCGCCGCGCCTGGGGGCGCGGGCGCCGCGTCCCGATGCGCCGGCCTCCGCGCCCCCGCCCCGGTCATGATGCCGCGGTCGCCTTCGTCGGCTTCGCCTTGCGCCCGTTGTAGTGACCGCAGGCGCCGCAAGCGCGATGCGGGAGCCGGGCTTCCCCGCAGTTCTCGCAGGAGACGAGCTGGACGGGGATCACCTTGTCGTGGTTGGCGCGCCGCATGTCGCGCTTGCTGGGGGTGGTTTTCCTCTTGGGGACGGCCACGGAGCTACTCCTTCTTGGTCTTCTTCTTCGGTGTCCCGGCCTTGGCCGGGGGGGTCGAGGCAGGCTGCGCGCGCTTGCCAGAGGCGACGGCCTTCTGTCCAAGCTTGTCTCGAAGCGCGCTGAGCGGCGCGAGCCGCGGGTCGAGGCCTGGGGCAGCCTCTTCGTCCTCCACCGCCCCGCTGACGAGGTTCGAGGAGCCGCCATCGCGGTCCTCTCGGGACGCGGCAGGACCGATACCCGGGCAAGCCTCCGAGCACAAGGGGAAGTTCGGCATCTCGAGGAGAATGGCTTCCCGGATGAAGGGATCGAGGATCACCGTCTCGCCGTCGTAGGTGTCGACGTCCGCCTCCTCGGCCGTAAACTCGTACTCGGGCTCCTTGACCTTGCCCCCTGCCTTCGCCGCTCCGTTGCGGGCGCCGTCATCCCGCCGGTGGCCGTGCACGTGGCCCTCGGCCTTGGGAGCCGGGCGCAGCAGGAGCGAGAGCTCGGCGTCGATCTCCAGCGGCGCGGGGGCGAGGCAGCGCGCGCAGGGGGTGGCGACGGGCGCCTTGACGCGACCGCGGACCACGATCTCGTTGCCGGATCGCGAGAGGCGGGCGGCGAGATGGCCCGGCGCGACCGCGGTGACGGACGCATCCGACAGCTCTGCGTTCAACCAGTCGGTCGGCAACGGCACGTCCAGCGAGAGGCCGGACATGTCGATGTCATTGGCGGAGACGGCAACCTGGGACATGGGTTCAGGGCGGTGAAAGCGGAGCGTTTAGCGCGGGGTGCGTTGGCTCGCAAGACCGAGCTACGGCCCACCGCCGCGGCGGGTGCTTCTTTAGTACACTTTACATCTCGCTCCTGTTGCTCGCCGTGCTCGCGTTCTCGCGCTTTTACGTTTCACGCGTCGCGCGCGCGACGCGGGCGGCCGATGGCCACCGCGATCCCGATCGCCGCGGCGGGCTCGTCGGCTGGGCGTCGGGTCCGGGTGGAGAGCCTCCCCGGCCGCCGTCGTGGCCGGGTCGCATGGTAGCGTCGCCCGCGCATGGACCGCACCGCCACGCCCGAGGCCCCTGCCGCAGGCGCGCCCGATCCCAGGCTGGACCCCTCCGGGGAAGGACGGCGAGCCCGCCGGCGCGCGGTCCTCGCGCTCGCCCTCTACGCGCTGACCACGCTCGTTTACGCGGTCACGTCGTCCCGCGAGATCTTCTCCGCCCACACGCCGTTCAACCACCATGCCCTGCTCGCGCAGGCGTGGCTCGACGGTCGCCTCGACCTCGGCGGACCGCCGCCGGCCTACGCCGGCGGCAACGACTTCGCCGTGTTCGGCGGCCGCACCTACGTCAGCTTCCCCCCCTTCCCCGCTGTCCTCATCGCGCCGGTCGTCCTGCTCGCCGGCGGCGCCGAGCGCGTGCGCGATGGGCAGTTCTTCCTCGCGTTCGCCGGGATCGGCCCGGCCGTCCTCTTCCTCGCGCTGGAGAAGCTCTCGGCGTCGCGCCGCAGCCGGCGCACGCAGATCGAGAACGCCGCGCTCGCGCTGCTCTTCGCGTTCGGGAGCGTGTACTGGTTCACCGCGGTGCAGGGGACGGTGTGGTTCGCGGCGCACGTGATCGGCGTCGCCCTCGCCTGCATCTATCTCTACTGCGCGCTCGACGCCGCCCACCCGCTCGCGGCCGGCCTCGCGATCGGCCTCGGGTTCGCTACCCGCACGCCGCTCGGCTTCGCCGTGCCGCTGTTCCTCCACGAGGCGCTCCGCGCTGGCCGGCCGGACCCGCGCACCATCGGTCGCCGGCTCCTCCTGTTCGCCGCGCCCGCGGCCCTCGTGCTGGCGGCGCTGCTCTGGCACAACCACGCTCGGTTCGGCGACGCGACCGAGTTCGGGCACCGCCACCTCCACATCGCCTGGCGCGCGCGGATCGACAGGTGGGGGCTCTTCTCGTACCACTACCTGCCGCGCAACCTCGCGGTGGTGCTCACCAGCCTGCCGTTCTCGCCCACGCAGGGCGCGCCCTTCCAGATCAACGCCCACGGGCTCGCGCTCTGGGTGACCACGCCGATCTACGCGTGGGCGCTCTGGCCCCGGCGCACGACGCCCGTGTTCTGGGCGCTCGCCGCCACCGCGGCCGCCGTCGCGCTGCCGAGCCTGCTCTACCAGAACACCGGCTGGATCCAGTTCGGTTACCGCTTCTCCAACGACTTCGCCCCGTTTCTCTTCGCCATGATCGCCGCCTCCGGCCGCCGCTTCGGCGCGCCGTTCTACGCCCTGGGCGCGGCCGCGATTGTCGTGAACGGCTTCGGCGCGCTCACGTTCCAGCGCGCGGGCTTCGAGCGGTTCTATTTCCTCGATCGGACCCAGCGCATCCTCCACCAGCCCGACTGAGCGCGCAGGCGCCAAGCCGGCTGAGCGCGCAGGCGCGGCGGCTCGCCTCCCCGCGGCCGCGCCGCTCGCGCAGCTCCCCTCCGGCAGGACCCGCGGCGCGGGGCGCTCCCGCGCGGCGCGCCGGATGATCCAGCCCTCGCCGCACGCGGCCCTTGGGTGCACGGCGCCTCCTGTGCTAGCCCTCGCCGCGCCATGGAAGCTCTGCTCGACCCGGCCGCCATCCGGCGCGGCCTGCAGCGCGTCGCGCTCCAGATCGCCGAGCGCGGCCGCGGCGTGGAGGATCTGGCGCTCGTCGGGATCCGGCGTGGCGGCGAGCCGCTCGCGAAGCGGCTCGCCGCGCTGCTCCTCGAGATCGAGGGGCACGCGCCGCCCGTCGGCGCCGTCGACATCACGCTGTACCGGGACGACGCCGCGACCGCGCTGCCCAACCCGCGCATCGGCCCGAGCCACATCAACTTCCCCGTCGAGGGCCGGCGCATCGTGCTCATCGACGACGTGGTCTACACGGGCCGCACGATCCGGGCGGCGCTCGACGCGGTGCTCGACTACGGGCGGCCGCGGCGGATCGAGCTCGTCGCGCTCGTCGATCGCGGCGGCAGGGAGCTGCCGATCCACCCGGATTACGTCGTCCGCGCGGTCGAGCTCGCGCCCGATCAGCGGGTCGACGTGGTCGAGCGCGCGGGCGAGCTGTGGGCCCTCGTCGCCGCCGCCGGCGAGCCGGCGTCGGAGCCCCCCTCTCGCCCAGAAGGGACACAGACCAGCGCATCATGAGGAGGATTTACCCGCACCGACACCTGCTCGGCATCGAGGGGCTCTCGCGGCCCGAGATCATGGCCGTCCTCGACGCGGCCGAATCGCTCTTCGAGGTCTCCCGGCGGAGCGTGCGCAAGGTGCCCACGCTCCGCGGCAAGACGATCGTGAACCTGTTCTACGAGCCCTCGACGCGCACGCGCACGTCGTTCGAGCTCGCGGGCAAGCGGCTCAGCGCCGACGTCATCAACATCAGCGTGTCCACCTCGAGCGCCGTCAAGGGAGAGACGCTGCTCGACACGGTGCAGAACCTCCAGGCGATGCAGCCGGACGTCCTCGTCATCCGGCACAGCGCCTCGGGCGCGCCGCACCACGTCGCCGCGCACACGCGCGCCGCGGTCGTGAACGCGGGCGACGGCATGCACGAGCACCCGACGCAAGCGCTTCTCGACGCGTTCACGATCCGGCGCGCCAAGGGCCGGCTGGAAGGGCTGGAGGTCGCGATCTGCGGCGACATCGTCCACAGCCGCGTGGCCCGCTCGAACGCGCACTTGCTCACGACGATGGGCGCGCGGGTCCGCTTCGCCGGTCCGCGCACGCTGCTCCCCGTCGCGGGCGAGTCGCTCGGCGTGATCCTCTACGATCGGCTCGAGCCCGCCATCGAGGGGGCGGACGTCGTGATGATGCTGCGGGTCCAGCGCGAGCGGCTGAGCGGCAGCTTCCTGCCCAGCACGCGCGAGTACAGCCGCACCTTCGGGCTCAACCCGGCCCGGCTCGCGCTCGCCAAGCCGGACGCGATCGTGATGCACCCTGGGCCGATGAACCGCGGCGTGGAGATCGATCCGCGGGTCGCCGACGGCAAGCAGAGCGTGATCCTCGACCAGGTCGAGGCCGGGGTCGCGGTCAGGATGGCCGTGCTCTGGATCCTCGCCGCGGAGGCCCACGAGCTCTCCGCGACCGGCGAGCCTCGACCCGCGGTCTGACGCTGGCGCGGGCGGCGGTCGGGCGAACCGCCCTGGTCATCACGACCCGCGACGTCGCTCGCGAGGCCGCGCACCTCCCTGCCCGCGAACGGGGTTCCCTGCCGCCCGCCGTTTCTATACGCTGGCCCATCTCCTTGAAAGGTGGATGCCAGCCATGTTTTCGCGAGACGTCCTCAGGATCGATGCCCCGGCGGTAGCGCACGAGATCGAGCAGGCCATCCGGGATCAGGTGTTCGGCGCGCTGCGGCGGCGCGGCGCCGTGGTCGGGATCTCGGGCGGGATCGACAGCTCCGTGGTCTCGACGCTGTGTGTCCGCGCGCTCGGGAAGGACAAGGTGCTCGGCCTCTTCATGCCCGAGCGCGACACCTCCGACGACGCGCTCCGGCTCGGCAAGCAGCTCGCCGAGCAGCTCGGCATCGAGGCGATCGTCGAGAACATCAAGCCCGCGCTGACCGGCCTGCGCTGCTACGAGCGCCAGGACGAGGCGATCCGGATGGTGTTCCCGGACTACAGCGAGAGCTGGAAGTTCAAGATCACGCTCCCCTCGATCCTCGAGGGCGATCGGCTGAACGTCTCGCAGCTGACGGCGCAGCCGCCCGGTGAGGAGCCGCGGGTGAAGCGGATGCCCCTGAACGCCTACTTGCAGCTCGTCGCGGCGACGAACTTCAAGCAGCGTATCCGCAAGATGATGGAGTACTACCACGCCGATCGGCTCAATTACGCCGTCGCCGGCACGCCGAACCTGCTCGAGTACGATCAGGGCTTCTTCGTGAAGCAGGGCGACGGCGCCGCGGATTTCAAGCCGATCGCGCACCTGTACAAGACCCAGGTGTACGCGCTGGCCGAGTACATCGGCGTCCCTGCCGACATCCGCCGGCGCGCGCCGACGACCGACACGTTCTCGCTTCCGCAGGGGCAGGACGAGTTCTATTTCGCCCTCCCCTACGACAAGATGGACCTCTGCCTCTACGCCTACAACCACAAGGTGCCGGCCAGGGAGGCGGCCCCGGCCGTCGGCATCACGCCGGAGCAGGTCGAGCGCGTGTACAAGGACATCGAGGCGAAGCGCCGCGTGGCGCAGTACCTCCACGCGCAGCCGCTGCTCGTGCGGGGCCAGGAGCACGCCTGATCCAGAGCGCCTCTCGCGGCGCACCGCTCCCCGGCGTGGCGAGCGACACGACATCGCGCGGGCGAGAGGAGACCTCACACAGGACCGGAACGACCTCGGGGTCCTCGAGGAGGACTCAGCGCTCAGGAAGAGGACGAATCGCGTCGTTCACCGCGGCGGCGGGCAGAGCCCCGCCGCGCTACGCCGCGGCCTGCGCGATACGCGATGCGGGCCGGACACCGCGCCAAGGTCGTGCCGCCGAGTGCCCTCGACAGGAAAGGCCGGGGGGTGATAGACGTGAATGCTAACTCCATGAGCACCTCCAGCATCGAGTCGACGATTCGCAATTTCCTTGTCACCTCGTTCGGATACAGGGGTGCCACCGCCGATCTGGGGGCCGAGGTTCCCCTGCTCGATCAGGGGATCCTGGATTCGACGGCCGTCCTCGAGATCGTCCAGTTCTTCGAGCAGGAGCTCGGGATCCAGGTCGCCGACGAGGAGATGGTGCCCGAGAATTTCGGCTCGATCGCCCGGCTCGTGGCCTACGTCAACGCGAAGAAGAGCAACAACTAGCCCGAGCACCCGAGGGGGGCGCATGATCACGCAGCACACCGCTCGTCGCGATCCGCGCTCGGATCGCTTCCTCATCGATTCGGCGCTGCGCTCGTTCGCCGCCTCGCGCCCCGATCACGTCGCGCTGGTCGCCGAGGGGCGGCGGCTCTCGTACCGCGAGCTCGACGGGCTCGCCGACCGCGCCGCCGCCCTCTTCCGCGAGGCCGGCGCGCAACGCGGTGACCGCGTCATCGTCGCGCTCGACAACGGCGTGGACGCGGTCGTCGCCTACTATGGCGCGCTCCGGGCCGACGCCGTGCCGTCGCTGCTCGGCACCGCGGTGCGGCCGCGGCGCTTCGGTCAGGTGCTGGCGCTCGCGGAGCCGCGCGTCCTCGTGGCGGCGCGCAGCATGCGCGACTGCCTCGCCGCCGTGGCCGACCTCCCGCCCGGCGCGAGGCCCGCGGCGACGTTCCTGAGCGGCGCCGCGCCCCCGGCCGCCGCCTCCCCCGCCGGCGGGCACGACCTCCACGAAGCGCTGGCCAGCGCGCCCAGCGAGGCCCCCGAGCGCCGCGCGATCGAGCTGGATCTCGCGACGCTCTGCTGGACGAGCGGCAGCACGGGCGAGTCGAAGGGGGTCATGCTGACGCACCAGAACCTCCGCAACAGCACCGCGGCGATCGGCGCGTACCTCGAGCACACGGCGGACGACGTGGTCCTCTGCGTGCTGCCGCTGTCGCACACCTACGGGCTCTTCCAGCTGCTCGTGACCCACGCGTTCGGCGGGACGGTCGTCCTCGAGAAGGGCTTCTCCATGCCCTGGCCGATCGTCCAGAAGATGGCCGAGGAGCGCGTGACCGGCTTCGCCGGCGTGCCGACGATCTTCGCGTCCATGCTCTCGCTCAAGAATTTCGCGAAGGCCGATCTCTCGGCGCTCCGGTACATGACGAACGCGGCGTACGGGCTCCCGGCGCCGCAGCTCCTACGCCTCCGCGAGCTCCTGCCCAGGGTCTCCTTCTACGCGATGTACGGCCAGACCGAGTGCACGCGCGTCTGTTACTTGCCGCCGTCCCTCGCGCTGGAGCGGCCCTCCTCCGTGGGCATCGCGATGCCGAACGAGGAGCTCTGGATCGAGCGGGAGGACGGCACGCGGGCGGACCCGGGCGAGGTGGGCGAGCTCGTCGTGCGCGGGCCGAACGTGATGCGCGGCTACTTCCGGAACCCCGAGGCGACCCAGCGCGCGCTCCGGCCAGGGCCGCTCCCGGGCGAGGTGGTGCTCCACACGGGCGACCTCTTCAAGATGGATGAGGACCGGTACCTCTACTTCGTCGCGCGCAAGGACGACATCATCAAGACCCGCGGCGAGAAGGTGAGCCCGCTCGAGGTCGAGTCCGTGATCTGCAAGGTCCCGGGCGTCGTCGAGGCGGCGGTGGTCGGCGTCCCGGATCAGGTGCTCGGGGTCGCGGTGAAGGCCGCCGTCGTGAAGGCGCCCGACGCCGCGGTGACGGCCGACGATATCCGCAGGACGGTGCGGTCCGAGCTCGACGAGGTCGCCGTGCCCAAGCTCGTCGAGTTCGTGGAAGCGCTCCCCAAAACGGCGAGCGGCAAGGTCAAGAAGAGCGAGCTCGTCTGATATGTGCGGTATCGCCGGCCTGATCAACCTACGCACCGACGCGCCGCTCCCCGACCGCGAGCTGGCCCTCAGGATGGCCCGGGCGCTCCGCCACCGCGGCCCTGACGGCTTCGGCATCTACCGCGATCGCCACGTGGCGCTGGCGCACGCCCGGCTGTCGATCATCGACCTCGACGGCGGTTGGCAGCCGATGGCCAACGCCGAGGAGACGCTCTGGGTCTGCTTCAACGGCGAGATCTTCAACTACATCGAGCTCCGCGAGGAGCTCGCGGCGAAGGGGCACCGCTTCCGGACGAAGAGCGACACCGAGGTGCTGATCCACGCCTACGCCGAGCACGGCGAGGCCATGGTCGATCGGCTGAACGGCCAGTGGGCGTTCGTCCTCTGGGACGCCCGGAGGCGGCGCGCGCTCTTCGCGCGCGACCCCGTCGGCATCAACCCGCTCTTCTGGACCACCCACGGCGGCGTCCTCCGGTTCGCCAGCGAGGTGAAGTCGCTCTTCCAGGACCCGGCGGTGCCGCGCGCGATCTCGCGCGAAGGCCTCGACGAGGCGCTGACGTTCTGGGCGCCGGTCGCCCCGCGGACGCCCTACCAGGGCGTCCACCAGATCCCGCCGGGCGCCGTCGCGACGCTCGAGCTCGATCGCGACGCCGCGCCGCGCGTCTCGGTCCGCTTCCGCCCCGAGTTCCCCGTCGAGCGCGCGCCGCGCGGCGACGAGGCGCCGCTCGTCTCCCGCGTGCGCGAGGTGATCCGCGGCGGCGCCACGATCCGGCTGCGCGCGGACGTCCCCGTCGGCAGCTACCTGAGCGGCGGGCTCGACTCCACCATCGTCGCGGCGCTCATCGCCTCGAACCGCGAGGTGCCGCTGCGCACGTTCTCGGTCGAGTTCACGGAGCGCGAGTTCGACGAGGCCGAGCACCAGCGCGCCGCGGTGGCGCACCTCGGCACGTCGCACGCTTCGATCCAGTGCGGAGACGCCGAGATCGCCCGCGTGTTCCCCGATGTCGTCTACCACGCCGAGGCCCCGCTCCTGCGCACCGCCCCGGCGCCGCTCTTCATCCTGGCGAACCTCGTCCGGCAGAGCGGCTACCGCGTGGTGCTGACGGGTGAGGGCGCCGACGAGCTCTTCGCGGGCTACGACATCTTCCGCGAGGACCGGGTCCGCCGCTTCTGGGCGCGCCACCCGGACAGCAAGCTCCGGCCGCAGCTCCTCCTCCGGCTCTACCCCTACCTGCAGCGATCGCCGGTCGCGCAGGTCGAGATGGCGAAGGCGTTCTTCGGCCGGAACCTGACGCAGACAGACGACCCGTTCTACTCCCACCGCCCGCGGTGGGACGCGACGAGCCGCATCAAGCTGATGCTCGATCCCGCGATGCGTGAGGGCGTCGGCGCGACGGCGGCGACCGATCGCCTGGCGGCGCAGCTCCCCGGCGACTTCATGCGCTGGACGCCGCTCGCGCGCGCCCAGTACCTGGAGATCACGACGCTGCTCTCCGGTTACCTGCTGTCCTCGCAGGGCGAGCGCATGATGATGGCGAACTCGGTCGAGGGGCGCTTCCCGTTCCTCGATCCCGACGTGATGGACGTGGCGGACGCGCTGCCGGACGCGCTGAAGCTCCGCGCGCTCGACGAGAAGCACGTGCTGAAGCGCGCGATGGGCGATCTGCTGCCGCGAGGCGTGCTGGAGCGGAAGAAGCAGCCGTACCGCGCTCCCGTGGTCCAGCCGTTCTTCGGGGCCGGGACGCCGGACTACGTGGAGGCGTGCCTGTCCCCCGAGGCCATCAAGGACGCGGGCATCTGGCAGGCGCAGGCCGTCGCGTCGCTCGTCGCGAAGTGCCGGAGGACCGGCGGCAAGTCGATGAGCAACACCGACGACATGGCCTTCTGCGCCATCCTCTCGACGCAGCTCATGGCGCGCGACCTCATCCAGGGCGCGCGGGTCGTCTCGGCGGGCGACGACACGTCGGGCCGCCTGGGCGTCGACGTCGATCGGGCGCGCGACGCGGGTCGCTCTCCCTAGGCTCGGGCCGCTCGCGACGCCGCCAGGCAGAGCCTACTCAGGACGGCGGAGCTTGAGCACCGCGCCGTCGGGGGTCGCGTTCACCCAGTACACGAAGTCGCCGTGGAGCACGATCCCGCGCGGGACGCCTCCCCTGTACAGCGTTTCCTGGTTCCCGCTGCCATCCTTGCGCTTCCGCCAGACGCGGGCAGCCCCCTGATCGGTCCAGTAGACGTAAGGATCCTCATCGTCCACGGCGATGCTGTTGGGCAGCTGGTTCCGCACGTCGTCCTCCCCGGAGGGTACCCAGACGGGCTTCGGCGCCTGCCGACCGTCCTTCGGCGCCCTCATCACGGCGCTCGCGCTCGGGCTGGAGTTGTTGGCCCAGTAGACGTGGTCACGATCCACGGCGACGGCGTACGGGAAGGACTGATCATCGGCCACCCGGGTCGTCGGGCCGCCGTCCCGCCGCGATGTCCTGTTCACCCCGCCGCGCTCGCGGCGATCGACCCAGTACACGTGGCCTTCGTCGAGCGCGAGGAGGTGCGGCGACGTCATGTCGTCCCTGCGGAAGCGTGCGTCCGCCTCGCCGTCGGGCATGCGGATCCGGCCGATGAGGCTCCCGTTCCCCGGAGTGCCGATCGAGCCCGCGCGCTGCGCCCAGAACACGTCCGCGTCATCGGCGACCACGCCGAGGGTCACGTAATCCGAGTCCACGACCCACCTCGGCTCCTCCTTCCCCTCGTGGTCCACCTTCATGACGCGCTTCGCGTTGAGGTTGGACCAGAAGACGCCGTGCGCGTTGACGGCGATCCCGTACGGAGCGTTCTGCCCGGCGGCGAGGCGCGTGATCGGCCCGCCGTGGATCGACACCTTGAGCACGCTGCCGGCCGCATCGTCGCCGGCCGTCCAGTAGACCTCGTCCTGGTAGATGGTGAGGAACGCCGCGTCGCTGTACCCGCGCGCGAGCTCCGTGACCCCGCTGCAGCCGTCGGCGCTGCAGGACCCGCCCGCGAGGCACACCGCGCCGCAGGCGCCGCAGTTTTGCGGGTCGGAGGTCACGTCCACCTCGCAGTCGTCGGGGTTTCCGTCGCAGTCCCTCCAGCCGGCCGTGCACGGCTGGGCCCCGCCCGTCGAGCTCGCGCCGCCCCCACCGGTCGCGCTCGCGCCACCCCCACCGGCTGAGCTCGCGTCGCCCGTACCGACATCGAAGTCCCCGAGCAGGCTGGTGCATGCGGCGACGGCGGTCGCGAGGCCGAGCATCCAACCGACCCTGAACACCTGACGCATCAGAACCTCCCCTTCGCCCCTGCGAAGCCGAGGCCGATCACGGGCGAGACCGACAGGCCCGCGCGCTGCGGCGACCTCGGCGCCGTGAGGATGAGGAACACGCCCGCGCCGACGCCCACGGCGCCGATGGCGAACCCGAGCGTCGAGAGGGTGCCCATCGCGTGATAGCCGTCGACGTCGTCCGCGAGCGACGGGTCGCACCGGCCGCGGGGGCAGCGCTCCGAGAGGTCACCGTGCTTGCTGACCGCGAGCGCGCCCGCCACCGCACCGGCCCCGAGGCCGATCCCGCCGAGCCCGAGCGCGACGATCCCGAGCGTCGTGCGGCCTCCGCTGGACGCGACAGGGCCCCTGTCCGGCGTCGAAGCCGCGCTCCGAGGGGGCGGCGCGGCGGCGAGCGGCGGCGCGGCGGCGAGCGGCGGCGCGAGCGGCCTGAGCGCCAGCGCGACGGTCTCGGTGGCGCCCTCCGAGAGCGTCACCTTCACCTCGACCGGGGAGAACCCCGCGGCCGTCGCGCGGACGGTGTGCTCGCCCGGATCCACCGGCCGCTTCACCCCGATCGCGGCGCGCGGCACGGGCTCCCCGTCGATCGTGACGTCGGCGGCGTCCGAGCCGCTCACCTGGATGAGCACCTGCGGGATCCGTGGCGCGAGCGCGTCGAGCTCCCGCTGAGCGGCCTTGATCGCCTCGAAGAACGGCTCGGGCGATCCCTCCGGTGCCCCCTCGCGGAGGATGCGGCTGTACGATTCCTGGGCCGCGATCCACTGGCCCAGGCCGACCTGCGCCCGAGCGACGCCGAGCAGCAGCGTGGGCGCGTGGATGATGGCATCGGCGCGGCCGAATCGATCGAGCGCGGCGGAGAAATCTCTCCGATCAAGGGCCTCCTGGCCCTCCACGGCGAGCGACCGAGCCGTCGCGCGGTCGGCGTCGGAGACCTGCGCCGGGGCATCGGAGCCCTGCGCCAGGGCGAGGGCGGGCGCGCAGGTGAGCGCGAGCAGCAAGGAAGCCATTCCGAGTCGACGAGCCATACGAGCGAGATCAGTGCGGAGCACAACGGGTGAACGTCAGATACCGAAGTCGGTCGGCTTCGGCTTCGGCTTCGGCTTGCGGCGCACGGTCCCCGAAGGCGCCGGGGTACGCGGCTTCACCTGAGCGGGCGACGCAGACGGCGTGCGCGCGCCGCTCGACGCCGGAGCCGCTCGCGCTGGAGCAGCCGTCGAGGAGGCCGACGGCGCCGGCACGGACGCGGCCGGGCGGTCCTCCGCCGCGGGCCGCTCAGGCTCCCGCTCGGGCGCCGCAGAGGACGCCACGACCTCGGGCCTCCCCGGCGCGCCGGGCGAGGAGCCCGCGGCGGCTGGTTGCGCGAGCGGCCGGGTTTCGCCGCCGGAGCTCTCGCCGCGCAGGAGAAAGAACCCGGCGACGAGCACGACCGCCGCGCCGGCGGCCGCGCCCGCGAGCGCACGGCCGACGACCCGCCGCGGTCGCCTGGCCGCGGGAGACACGACCGAGACCAGCGCGCTCGCGGTCTGCGATGGCGTCTGGCGGGCCGACATCGCGGGCGCCCCCTCCGCGCCGCCGGTGGAGCCGATCGGGACGGGGGAGCTCGCCGCGAGCTGCCCGGCCTCGGCGTCCGAGGCGACCAGCGTGGCCGCGTCGCCGAGCGAGGGCACCGCGCTCTCGGGCTCTGGATCGAGGAGCGCTGCGCTGCCCTGGGACCGCGGGGCAAAGCCGAGCTCCAACGACACGCGATCGCCGGACGCCCGGAACAGGCCGGAGAAGCTCGTCCGCTGGTCGAAGCTGTCGGTCGAGAGGTCGAGGGCCACGGCGAGCGCATCGCAGAACTCCTTCGCGCTCTGGAAGCGGGCCTCTGGCTCGCGTGACGCGGCGCGCGTCCACCAGGCGTCGAAGCCTGGCGGCACCGGGGCGAGCTGCGAGGGCACGGGCAGCGGCCGAACCATGATCTTGAGGAGCAGATCGCCGAACGCCTCGCTGTCGAACGGGAGCTTGCCGGTCAGGCATTCGAACACGACGACGGCGAGCGACCACAGATCCGAGCGATGATCGATGCTCTTGGTCCCCTGCGCCTGCTCCGGGCTCATGTACGCGGGCGTCCCGAGCAGCGAGCCGGTCTTCGTCGTGGAGGCGACCCGCGGCGTGCTGTCCTTCGCGATCCCGAAATCGAGCACCTTGGCGATCTCCCGGTCGTCGTCCCGGACGAGGAAGATGTTCGCGGGCTTGAGATCGCGATGGACCAGGCCCGCCGCGTGGGCTCTCGTGAGGGCGCGCGCCACCTGCGCCGTGATCGCCATCGTGTCGTGCGGATCGAGCCGCCCGACGCGCTGGATGCGGGAGTCGAGGTCCTCCCCCTCGAGGTACTCCATCGCGATGTAGGGGGTGCCCTCCCACACGCCGTGATCGAGGATCTGCACGACGTGCGGGCTCCGGATCTGCGCCGCGATCTTGGCCTCCCGCTCGAAGCGGAGCCGCACCTCCTGGGAGACGCCCTGCGCGTGCATGAACTTGATCGCGCACGGCATGTCGAGGCCGACGTGCTGGGCGAGCCACACCGAGCCCATCCCGCCTTGCCTTAGCGGACGCGTCAGGCGAAAGCGATCGGCAACGGTGGTCCCCGCGGCGGGTGTCACGCAGCCTCCCAGACCTCCGGAATACCACAGGGAGCCGCTCAGGGTCACGTTTGCGCCGCGCGAAAGTGAACCGTCGATCCGCGCGATCGTGAGCTGCGCCGCGGCGCGGGAGGATCGACGCAGCGCACGAACGGCTAGCGAGAGCCCGAGCTCGCGGCGGCCTTCGGCGGCGCTCCTCGCGCGTCGGAGCGGGCCGGACGCGGGCCTCCTTCACCGGCGCCGAAGGGCACACCCGTGGTCTGCGCGAGCTGCTTGCCCCGCGGATCCTCCGGGAAGGCCTCGACGAACTTGCGCACGTGGTGCCGCGACTCCTCCGTGACGCCCGCGCGGAACGTCAGGAGCGCGAGGTTGTAGCGCGCCTCGGCGCTCCGCGGATCGACCCTCAAGGCCGCGAGGTAGCCCTGGCGCGCGCCGTTGTAGTCGCCGCGCTGATCGGCGATGAGCGCGAGGTTGTAGAGCACGTCGGCGTCGGAGGGATCCTGCGTGGCGAGCGGCGTGAGGCGCGCCGTCGCTCCGTCGAGATCCCCGGCGAGGATCGCGAGCGCGCCCGCGAGGAGCTGCGCCTCTCGGCCGGCGCCGGCCGCGATCGCGCGCTCGACCTCCTCCCTGGCCTCCGGGAGGCGGCCCGCGCGCTCGTGCGCGAGCGCGAGCGCGTAGCGGAGCCGCGCCGGATCGCCCCCCTGCTCCAGCGCGGCGCGCGCCTCGGCCTCGGCCCGCTCCGGGCGGCCCGCCACGGCGAGCGCCTCGGCCAGCGTGGCCGCCGTGCCCACCTGGTCCGGGCATCGCGCGCGCGCCGCCTCCGCGTCGCGGAGGGCGGCGGCTGCGTTGCGGGCGCGCAGCCTCGCCTCGGCGCGCAGCGCGAGGCAGGCGCACGTGGCCGGCGCGGCGGGCGAGGAGGCGGGCGCGGCGCTCGGGTGCATCTTCAGGCAGCGCGCGGCGACGGCCGCGATCGCGCCGTGCTCGCGCTCGTCGAGCAGCGGCGCCGTGAGCTCGTCGAGGGCGCGCAGGTGCGCGCCGTCGCGGCGCAGCGCCGCCCACCACATCTTCTCGTGCGAGCCGAGCAGGGGCGCCGCCCCGAGCAGCTGGACGGCGCCGAGGCCGATCACGGCGATCGCCGCGCCCATCCGCCTGTGCTTGAAGGTCGAGCCGAGCCAGCGCTCCGCCGCGGCCGCGGCGAGCGTCGAGAGCGCCGCCCACAGCGGCACGGCGACGAGCACCACCCCCTGCGCGAGCGGGGCGCGGGGGCCGCGGTAGTGGAACGCCGCCGCGGTCGCCGCGGCGACCGCGAGCCACATCAGCGCCGCCCCGTTCCGGGCGAGCCGCGCCTCGGTCCGCGCAGCGAACCACGCCGGCACGCCGAGCGCCGCGACGAGCGCGGCCGCGGCCAGCGCCGCCGACAGCGCGAGCGCGCGCGGCGGCAACGGCTCGGGCGAGAGCCGCGTGGGAGCAACCGTGAGGACCAGGAGGTGCACCGTGCGGATCAGGTGCAGGGCGAGCTCAGCAGGCCAGGCCACGGGTTGACCTTAGCCCAGCGCGGATCGGGGACCAAACGGCGGCGGCCGGACGGCGCCGGGGATCCTCGGGCAGAGCGCGAGCCCTGCCCCGACCTCGCGAAGAAGCAGCGCCGTCGACGCCGCGCCGCGACCGGCGCTGCGGCCGCGGCCCCCGGTGGCGGTGACGGCTACTCCAGGTCGTACGGCTCGACCTGCACGTCCGAGAGCCGCGGGATCGCCGAGGCGATCGCCTCGCCGATCTCCGCGTGGGTCCCGACGACGCCGACCACGAGGTCGTCCTCCGGGATCCTGCGCCGCACGGCGGCGTTCGCCTCCGCGAGCGTGACCGCCTCGACGCGCTGCACGTACGTCTCGTGATACCCCTCGGGCAAGTCGTACAGCATCTCCTCGAGCTTCTGGTGGACGCGCTTCCTCGCGGTGTCGATCTCGAACGCGTGGGAGCGGACGAGGTACCGCTTCACGAACGTGAGCTCGTCCTCGGTGATCCCGTCGCGCCGCAGCGCCGCGAGCAGATCGAGCTCCAGGGAGAGGCACGCGGCGGCGTCCTGCGCCGCGGGGGCGGTCCACATGGTGAAGGCGTCGCGGTGCCGATCGAAGCCCGCGCGCGACGACGCGCCGTACGACCAGCCACGTTTCGCGCGCACCTCTTGCATGAGCCGCGACGAGAAGGTGCCGCCGAAGGCCGTGTTCGCGACCACGAGCGCGATGTGATCGGGATCGTGCGCGTCGGTGCCGAGGCCCCCGATGACCATCTGGGTCTGCGTCCGCTCGGGTTTGTCGACGAAGACGAGCCGCCGCCCCGGCCTCGCCGCGGGGTCCGGCACCGGGTCCGCGATCGCCTCCCCCTCGGGCAGACCGGACAGGAGGCGCTCCGCGATCGCGTGCGCCTCGCCGGGCTCGATGTCGCCCGAGATGGCCACGATCGCGTTGCGCCTGGTGTAGTGCCGCGCATAGAAGGCCGCGACGTCGTCCCGCGTGATCGCCCGCAGGGTCGGGATGGTGCCCGCGATGCGGCGGCCGTAGGGGTGCCCCGCGAACAGGGTCCGCCGGAACGCGCGGCTACAGAGCGAGCGATCGCTGTCGCGCGCGTCGACGAGCTCGGCCTCGGCCTCGCGCAGGAGCCGGGCGAGCTCGGGCGCCGCGAACGTGGGGCGCGCGAGGAGCGTGGCCCCGAGGTCCACGAAGCGATCGAGCGAGCGCTTGATCACCTCGAAGTGCGCCGACGTCGCGCTCGTCGCCACGTCCGCGCCGAACTCGCCGCCGAGCGCGTCGATCGTCTCCTCGATCTCGTTCGCGCTGTACCCCTCGGCGCCGCGGCGGAGCATGCGCGCCGTGATCCTGGCGAGCCCCTCGCGCCCCGCCGGGTCGTGCGCCGACCCGGAGCGGAACGCGACCACGATGCTGACCAGGGGGAGCGCGTGGCTCGTCTCCACGAGCACCGCCGGGCCGCGCGGCGTCACGCGCCCGCCCGGCGCTCCCCTGCCCTGCTCCTCCGCGCCCCAGGCGACGCCGCTCTTCACGCTCTGGCTCACGATGCCTCCTCGCTGTCCGCGTCCGCCTCTGCCGCGTCGTCGCCCCCGTCCTCGGCGCTCGATCCGTCCGGGATCACGTGGATCACGGTCCGCGCCGAGCTCACGAGGTAGCGGCGCGCGACGCGCAGCAGATCCCCCACGGTCGCTCGCCGGTAAGCGGCGAGCCGCTCGAACAGGGCCGCGGGATCGCCGAGCACCGTCTCGTAGAAGCCGATCTGCTCGGCCTTGCCGGCGACGGTCTCGAGCCCTTGCAGGACCGAGAGCTCGATGCGCGCCTTCGCCCGGTCGAGCTCCGCCTCGGTCACGGGGGAGCGACGCACCTCCTCGAGGATCGGCTCGAGGGCCGCGAGCAGCGCGTCGCCCGTGTGCTCACCGCGCGCCGAGAGGTAGATGTCGTACAGCGCGGGGTCGCGGAACGAGCCGACCCAGCCGCGGATCTCGCTGGCGATCTCCTGCTCCTGCACGAGCGCGCGGTGCACGCGCGACGACCGCCCGGAGAAGAGGATCTCGTTCAGCAGCACGAGGGGCGCGTGGTCGAAATCCCCGAGCGCCGGGGCGCGGTAGCCGATGGCGACCTTGTGCGTGGCGGTCGGCTTCACTACCTCGGCGCGGCGCTCCTCGGTCTGCGGCGGCTCGGGGCACACGTCCTCGACCGGAATCGTCGACGGCTCCTGCACGCCGTAGTGGTCCTGCACCGCCCGCAGCGCCCGATCGAGCGCGACGTCGCCCACGACGACGAGCGCCGCGTTGTTCGGGGCGTAGTACGTCCGGTAGAACTCGACGCAATCCTCGGTCGTGAAGCCCTTGATGTCTTCCATCCAGCCGATGGTCGGCCACCCGTACGCGTGCTTCCGGAACGCTTCCTTGTAGAGGAGCTCGCTGACCGAGCCGTCGACGTCGTCATCGACCCGCTGTCGCCGCTCGTTGGCGACGACCTCCTTCTCGCTCGACACCTGGGGGTCGCGGAGGACGAGCCGCGCCATGCGCTCCGCCTCGAGCCGGACGGTGAGCTCGAGCGCGTCCTTCGGCAGGTTCGTGTGGTAGTAGGTCCAGTCAAGGAACGTCGCCGCGTTCGTCTCGGCGCCGGCCTCCTCGAGCATCCGGTCGAACGCGCCGTGGGGGACGCTCTCCGTCTCGCCGAACATGAGGTGCTCGAACAGGTGGGCGATGCCGGTCTTGCCCACGCGCTCGTGGCGGGAGCCGACGCCGAACCACGTCTGCAGGCACACGACGGGCGCCGAGGGGTCGACGTGCACGAGCACCTTGAGCCCGTTGCCGAGGACGAAGCGCTCGACGCGCATGACGGGGCCGAACGAGATGCTGGCGTCGTGGCGCAGCCGGGCGAGCGGCGAGCGTCCTCGGTTCAGCTCGTCGAGCAACGCGGCGAGCGGATCGGTGCGGGGGAGCGCGTTGGCGGCTCCCGGGAGCGAGAAGGCGAGCGTCTCCTGCATGGCAGGGGCAGCCCATACCACGCTCAGCGCCGCGGCGCTGCGTGGCAGAGGACGTCGCCCGGATCCCGCGTCGACTGGTGGCACTCCCATTTGTCGTCGTGGCAAGAGATGACCAGGATGCCCGCGTCGAACGCCTCCTTGAAGGAGGAGCCTGCCCGCTGCGCGAGCAGGTTGGCCGGGGTCCGCTCGGTGCACCCCCGGCCCATGTCGACCTCGATCTTCCGGTTGCCCTTGGCCGGCTTCGCGGGATCGGGCGGCGTCTTGCCCTTGTCCGCGGTGCGCGCCGCGGCGGCGAGCTTCGGCAGGATCGCCTCGAGGTAGCCCTTGTCGACGAGCGGGTCGGTCGGCTGCGGCGACACCATGGCGAGCGTGTACTGGATCGCCATCATCTGTTGCTCCGGCGGAGCGCTCGGCTGGACGGGCCCGCTCGACCCGAGCGGGAACGGCCGCGGCGGCATCTGCCGCTTCGCAGCCCCGGTGGCGGCGGGGGGCGCGGCGGCGCTCGGCGCCGGCGCGGCGCTCGCCGTCGGCGCGGCCGGGGGCGAGGACGCGGGGGCCGCCGGCGCCTGGGCGCGCGGGTCGTCGCACGCGAGGACGGCGAGGGCGAGGAGCAGGGGCGCCGCGCAGCGGGCGCGCGGGCGGGCGGGGCTGGGCTGCATGAGCCGCTGTATACGGGCGACGGACGCGCGCCGCCACGCTCGCGTGGGCCGCGCCACCTCCTCCCCCGCGCGGAGGGCGAGCGCCGGGCCTCGGGTCCCTCAGTCGATCTTCAGGATCGCGAGGAAAGCCTCCTGCGGGATCTCGACGCTCCCGACCATCTTCATGCGCTTCTTGCCCTCCTTCTGCTTCTCGAGGAGCTTGCGCTTGCGGCTGATGTCGCCGCCGTAGCATTTGGCGGTCACGTCCTTGCGCATCGCCTTCACCGTGGTCCGCGCGATGACCTTCGTCCCGATCGCCGCCTGGATGGCGACCTCGTACTGCTGGCGCGGCACGATGTCCTTGAGCTTCACGGCGAGGTCCCGGCCCCGGGCGTACGCCTTCTCCCGGTGCACGATGACGCTCAGGGCGTCGAGCGGGTCGCCGTTCACCAGCATGTCGAGCTTGATGAGGTCGTCGGCCCGGTACCCGACGAGCTCGTAATCCATCGACGCGTAGCCGCGCGACACGCTCTTCAGCTTGTCGTGGAAGTCGAACAGCACCTCGCTGAGGGGCATGTCGTAGGTAATGATCACGCGGTCGGACGAGGCGTACTGGATCGACTTCTGCTCGCCGCGCCGCTCCTGGCACAGCGACAGCACGGCGCCGACGTACGCCGCCGGCACGTGGACGGTCATCCGGAAGATCGGCTCCTCGATGCGATCGATGAGGTTCGGCGGCGGGAGCTTCGCGGGGTTCTCGATCGACTTCATCGAGCCGTCGGTCAGGTAGCAGTGGTAGACGACGCTCGGCGCGGTCGTGATGAGGTCGAGGTTGTACTCGCGCTCGAGCCGCTCCTGGATGATCTCCATGTGGAGCAGGCCGAGGAAGCCGCACCGGAAGCCGAACCCGAGCGCCTCGGACGTGTCGGGCTCGAAGACGAACGCCGCGTCGTTCATGTGGAGCTTCGACAGGGCGTCGCGGAGGTCCTCGTACTGGTCCGAGTCCGTCGGGAAGATCCCGGCGAAGACCATCGGCTTCACCTCCTTGAAGCCGGGCAGCGGCACCGTCGCGGGGTGGACGGCGTCCGTCACCGTGTCGCCGATCTTCGTGTCGACCACGCTCTTGATGTTGCCGACGAGGAAGCCGACCTCCCCCGGCCCGAGCTCGGAGAGGGCGGTCGCGTGGGGCGTGAACACGCCCATCTCCGTGATCTCGTAGTCGCGGCCGGTCGCCATGAAGCGGACCTTCTGCCCCTTCCGGAGGGTGCCGTCGACGACGCGCACCATCACGATCGCGCCCCGGTAGCTGTCGTACCAGCTGTCGAAGATGAGCGCGCGCGGGGCCGCCTGGAGATCGCCCTTCGGCGGCGGGACGCGCGCGACGACCGCCTCGAGGATCTCCGTGATGCCGATCCCGGTCTTGGCGCTGGCGGGGATGGCGCCGGAGCAGTCGAGCCCGATGACGTCCTCGATCTCGCGCGTCGTCCGATCGACGTCGGCCGAGGGCAGGTCGATCTTGTTGAGGACCGGGATGATCTCGAGGTTGTTGTCGAGCGCGAGGAAGACGTTCGCGAGGGTCTGCGCCTCCACGCCCTGGGTGGCGTCGACGACGAGCAGCGCGCCCTCGCACGCCTGGAGGCTGCGCGAGACCTCGTAGTTGAAGTCGACGTGCCCGGGCGTATCGATGAGGTGCAGCCGGTACGTCTGCCCGTCCTTCGCGGTGTAATCGAGCCGCACGGTCTGGGCCTTGATCGTGATCCCGCGCTCGCGCTCGATCTCCATCTTGTCGAGGAATTGCTCCTTCTGCTCTCGGGTGGTGAGCGCTCCGGTCGCGTCGAGGATGCGGTCGGCGAGCGTGGACTTGCCGTGGTCGATGTGGGCGATGATCGAGAAGTTGCGGATGAGCTTGGGATCAGCGGGCATAGCGAGCTTCGGGGCGCGGCGCCCCGACCAGCGTTAGCGGCCGCCAGCGCGCGGCCTCGACCGGGATGTGAAGGAGCGGACCGCAGGTCCGCGCCTCATCATCAGAAAGCGGACCGCAGCGCGCGCTGGCACGAGCGCCGCGGGGCCATGTTGCACCACGGCGCGCTTGCTCCTAGCGCGACCGGCGCCGCGAAGCCATCCGCCCGGACAATACGCCCCCTCCCCGAGCGTCCCGGGGGCTTCCCGGGCCCCGGGTCATTTCTTCGCGGGCGGAGGTGGCGGCGGGAGGACCGACGTGCTCTCCAGGGACATCTGCCCCGGCAGCACGTGCTCGTAGTGCTTGAGGACCATGTCAATCCCTTCGCGGATGTAGACGGCGATCGGGACCTTGGTGCGTTCGTGCAAGATCTTCAGCCGCTCGGCCTGCTCGGGCGTGATGTAGATGGTCGTCGAGACTTTCTTCCGCGACATGTCACGCCCGGGGAGGGGAACCCGCCAGTCTCGAAGGGGTTGACTGACAAGACGTTACCCTAGATGCCGGTACGTATGATGTCAATCGGAATGGCGCTGGGTGGCCTCGTGGCGCTCGGCCGACGCGGGTTCCGATGTAGGTGCGGGCCGGCGAGCGCCCCCGTGGGCGTCTTGCTGTACGCACGGACGGCGGTCTAGACTCCGGCCGAAGCTGGTCCGCGTCGGGACGGCTCGCCCGGCGCGTCGAGCTCGTGTCCCGAAAATTCCGGGCCCGCTGGAGGAATCTCTTGATGATGCGATTCCCGCTCACCTGGCCGTCGCCCAGGTGCTCGCTCGTGGCCCTGATGACCGCCGCCGTCGCCGCCTGTGGGTCCTCGACGCCGGCGCCGACCCGCGCAAAGAGCGCCACAGGCGAGCGGGACACGACGATCGTCCACGAGCCCTGCGAGAAGGACTCTCCCTCGGCGGAGAAGGTCGACGTGAACGGCGATCGGGTCCCCGACATCATCCACGTCAAGCGGGATGGCCGGGAGGTTTGCCGGGTCGTCGACCTGAACCTCGATGGAGCGATCGACGCCTTCATCTACTACGACGCCGCAGGGCTCGAGCGCCGGCGCGAGTCGGATTTCGACCGCGACGGGCGCGCCGACGAGATCGCGCACTACGAGCGCGGCGTGATCGTGCTGAAGGAGCGCGAGACCAACTTCGACGACAAGCTCGACACCTGGGACCACTACGAGGGGCAGCGCCTCCTCCGCCGCGAGCGGGACTCGGACGGCGATGGGATCATCGATCAGTGGTGGCAGTTCAACAACCCGAACGACGCGAAGTGCGCGATCGTGGCGACGGACCAGAACGCCGACGGCAAGCCCGATCCTAACAGCGTGGTGGACCTCTGCGCCGAGTCGTACGGGACGCCGAGGGCGGCCGCGCCCCCGCCGGGCGGCGCCGCGCCCCCGCCGGGCAGCACCGCGCCGCCCGCGGGACAGGCCCCGCCCGCGGGCGCCGAGCCGACGAGCGCGGGGACCGGAGCGGCCCCCACCGGCGCGAGCCCGGCGTCGAGCGCCGCGCCCGCGGACGCCGCGAGCCCGAATGCCGCAACGAAGGGACCATGACATGACGAGACAGGAGCTCCTCGCGCTGGTCGCGCTCGGCCTGTTCGGCGCAGCTTGCGGCTCGGATCCGGGCTTCGAGGGGGCGAAGGCGCCCAGGCTCGAGGCGAAGCGCAACGCCGATGGCACCATCGACGATCGCTCGATGTGCGACTGGAAAGGCAGGGAGGACCGCGAGGCGAGCGAGACCGCGGGGCCGGGCGCGATCCAGCCCAACGTGCGGCGCGTCTTCCAGATCGTGGGCACGGGCGAGGACCGTCACAGGGCGCTCGTCTGCCGCGAGATCGACACCAACTTCGACGGGGTGAAGGACGTCGTCCGCCGCTACAACGAGAAGGGCGAGAGCCTGCACGAGGAGGCCGACTCGAACTACGACGGGCGGATCGACACCTGGATCACGTTCGCCACCGGCAGGCTGGCCGAGGTGAGGATCGACAGCGACCGAGACGGCAACCCGGACGAGTGGAAGTACTACAGCGGCGGCAAGCTCTCGCGCATCAAGCGGGACACGAACCGCGACGGCAAGCCGGACGTCTGGGAGATCTACCGCATGGGCCGGCTCGAGCGGATGGGCGTGGACCTCGACGGCGACGAGCGCGTCGATCGGTGGGATCACGACAACGAGCTGCGGCGCCGCGTCGAGGACGCCGAGCGCAAGAAGGAAGAGGAGGCCGCGGCCGAGGCGGCGAAGAAGGCCGCAGAGGACCAGGCCGCCGCGGACGAGGCGAACGAGGCCGTGGACAGCGGCGGAAGCGCCGAGCCCCCGAAGGAGTAGCGGGCGCCTCGTCCGATCCCCGTCCAGGTCCATCCCGCTCGCCTGGACTCACCGCGTCATCGTCGCTTCAGGTGTGGCGCAAGCAGCAGCGCTCGCCGGCGTCGCCACGCAGCGGCTCGCCGACGCTGCGCCCGCGTTCGCCCCGGCGGAGCGCAGGCCTCGAGGCCGGTCGACGCGGCGCACGGAGCGTGCTTATCAGAGCGGTCATCCATCATCGGAGCGGTCATCCCGCAGAGCAGCGTCGGCGGCAGGTCCAGAACAACACCATGGAAGAACGTCTTCAGAAGATCATCGCGCGCGCAGGGGTCGCCTCACGCCGGGCGGCCGAGGAGCTCATCCTCGCCGGGCGGGTGCGCGTGAACGGCCGTGTCGTGACAGAGCTCGGCCACAGGGCAGACCGGCAGAAGGACCGGATCGAGGTGGATGGCAAGCGCCTGGTCTCCGAGGCGCCGGTCTACGTGGCCCTCCACAAGCCGCGCAACGTGGTCTCGACCATGCGCGACCCCGAGGGGCGCCCGACGGTCGCCGACTACGTGCGCGGCGCCGGCGCGCGGCTCTACCCCGTCGGTCGGCTCGACTTCGCGACCAGCGGGATCCTCCTCATGACGAACGACGGCGATTTCGCCAACGCGCTGCTCCATCCGCGCGGCGGCGTCCCGAAGACCTACGTGCTGAAGGTCCAGGGCGTCATGGACGACGACGACCTCAAGCCCTGGCGCGAGGGGATCCGCCTCGAGGATGGCGTCACGCTGCCGGCCGAAGCGCGGCTGCTCCGTCACGAGGGAGACAAGACCTGGATCGAGGTAACCCTCCGCGAGGGCCGCAACCAGCAGATCCGGCGCATGGGCGAGGCGACCGGCTGGCCCGTGATGCGCCTCGCCCGAACGACGTTCGCCGGGGTTACCTCGGAGGCGCTCCGGCCGGGAGAGTGGCGCGCGCTGACCGTGGATGAGCTGCTCCAGATCCGCAAGGCGTTCGGTGTTCCCAAGCGGATCCGGGGCGCGGTGCTGGGCGCGTCGTCCGGACCGGTGGACCATCGCCGGGCTGCCGGCCTGGCGCGCTCGAGCGCGAGGGCGCCGCACCGGCCCGCGCCGGAGGGCGCCGGACCGGGCGCGCGGAGCCGGGCATCGGCGCCGCCGAACGCCCGGTCCAGGGCGAACGCCGCCGCGCCGAGCGCGCCCGCCGCGGGCGCGGCCAGGCCGAACGTCCGCTCCAGGGCGAACGCCGCCGCGCCGAGCGCGCCCGCCGCGGGCGCGGCCAGGCCGAACGCCCGGTCCAGGGCGAACGCCGCCGCGCCGAGCGCGCCTGCGCCGCCCCCGGCTAGATCTGCGCGAAGCGACCGCTCCGGAACGAAGCCTCGAGCAGCTGAGACACGCGCGCCTCGAGCTCGCGGGCCCGGGCGTCGTTGATCCCGGCGAGCGCCTGCTTGATCTCACCGAGCGCCTTCAGCTGACTGAACAGCTGCACGTCACCGAGGGCGGCGCCGCCCGTGAGGATCTGGCGGATGCGATCGATCTCCGCGGCGAGCGCCTCGACGCCGACGCCGAGCGCGCCGACGCGCCGGCGATCCGGGTGCTCGCGGAAGAACGCCTCGAGCACCGGCTGCACGATCCCCTCGAGCAGGGCCGCCTGATCCTGGTTGTTCCAGATGTGCTTGAGCACGAAGAAGTCGCTCGCGTCCGTCGTCTGGCGACCGTCGAGGTAGGCGCTCGCCGCGAACAGCTTGAGCATCTTCACGACCCGGCGGTCCGAGAGCGAGATCCCCTCGGCGCGGATCTGGAACACCAGCCCCTTGTAGGCCGAGAGGAACGCGTCGCCGAAGTTCATCCGGGCGCCGAACCCACGGCCGAGCTCGGCGAGCTCGCGCGCCGCCACGAGCGGGCGGAGCGGCTCGCCGGCCATGTGCCGGATCTCCTGCTGGATGCCGCGCTGGAGCAGCTCGCTGAAGTGATAGGCGTCGAGGTTGTCCGACTGCACGCGCAGGAGGAAGCGATCGAAGATCGCCGTCAGCGTCTCGTCGCCCGGCACCTCGTTCGAGGCCGCGAAGACGCTGATGAGCGGGCAGCGGAGCACCTGGCCGCCGCTCGAGAACTTGCGCTCGTTGAGCAGCGTGAGCAGCGCGTTCAGGATCGCGCTGTTCGACTTGAAGACCTCATCGAGGAAGACGATCTCCGCCTCCGGGAGCATCCCCGTGGTGTTCCGGCGGTAGACGCCCTCGCGGAAGGCGCCGATGTCGACCGGACCGAAGATCTCGTTCGGCTCGGTGAAGCGCGTGAGCAGGTACTCGAAGTACCGCGCCTGCATCAGCTCGGCGAGCGTGCGGATGAGCGCGCTCTTCGCGGTCCCGGGCGGGCCGAGGAGCACGCAGTGCTCACCGGCGACAACCGCGATCATGAGCAGGCGGATGATCTCGTCCTTGCCCAGGAATTGCCGCTCTAGGCTATGGGCAACCAGGCGCAGGCGCTCGTGGAGCGGAGCGGACATGAGGCCAATGCTCGTACCACAGGCCCGAAGGCTGGCGCATCGATCGCCGCAGCGCCTCGTGCATTCGTCGGCGAATCGTCGCGCTCGACGCGGAACAAAACGCGGAACAAAACGCAAGAGGCCGGTGATGCACACCGGCCTCTTGCATGGGCTCACCGTACGCCGAGCCTATGTCCTGGAGCGGGAGACGGGATTTGAACCCGCGACGTCAACCTTGGCAAGGTTGCACTCTACCACTGAGTTACTCCCGCGAACGTCACTCACCCGATTCAGCAAGCTGCTTCGAGTCAGCTTCAAGTCAGTCTCAAGTAGATTCCCAAGTCACATCGGGCGATGTCGCGCTTGTCAGAAAAATCCTGATTTGCGCCAGGTCATCACCGGAGGTCGTCTCCGTCGATGCGTGGCGGATGAGTACCAACCGACGTCACCGTAGTCAAGCACTGAAGTACGAATCCTTCAAACTTCCGTCGCCGGCAGGTTGCACGGCCGCTCTGGTCGAGTATTGTGTGGCCATTGCGAGCGAGGGGGCTCGCCAGGCACCCGGACCGGTGCCGCTCATAAAGCCTTCGCGTTCGCGACAGCGGCACCGTGTGGCGGGCTCTTACATCGAAGAGTTGCCCGCCGCTCGGCGTGCTCTTGGTTGGCCTGGGTCGACCAGGCAGGTCCTTTGGACTTGGGGGGATCATGAACGAACAGACTGCTTTGCGAGTGGACGTTGCGGAGACGGCGGCGCCGGCAATCCAGAAGGAGTACCGGTCCGGAGTCCACGCCAAGCGACAGGACGATGACGGCGGCTGGGGGCTCGTCCTCATCGGGCTCGATGCTCCGCCGCGCATCGTGAGCCTGATGGATGGCGCCGTGATCGGGAGCGCGGCGCGCGACGCGCGCATCGACGGCCAGGGCGTCGCGCCCGAGCACGCCAAGATCAGCGTCCGCTCGGACGGCTGCTACATCGAGGACATGGACACCCACGACGGAACGTGGGTGAACGGCGTCCGCGCCCGGCGCATCGGCGTGATGCACGGCGACGTGGTTCGCCTCGGTCATCAGCTCGCCGTCTTCGTCGAGCGGCACCTCGCGCTGTACGACGGCGCGCCGTCGCGGCTCGGCTCGCTCGTGTACGGCCCGAAGCAGCGCAAGGACTGGATCGACCCGGTGATGAAGCTGGTGCAGTCGGGCTCCAGCGTCTGCATCGAGGGCGCGCCCGGGGTCGGCAAGCGCACCCTGGCCCGCCTGGCTGCCGCGGTGCGCGAGGGGCTGGGGGAGACCCTCGTCGTCGACGGCAGCGCCGAGGTCAAGCCGGCCATCCCGCCCGGCGCGCGGCCGATGACCTGGCTGGTCATCGAGGCCGATCGCCTCCCGCGCCCCCAGCAGCTGGAGATCGCGCACTCGGTCGGCCGCTCGAGCGGCGTCAGCATCATCGCCACGACGGGGCAGCCGCTCGATCGGGCGGCCGGCGATGGGCGCGTGGCGCCGTGGTTCGCGTCGCTCTTCTCCGGAAAGCGGATCACGATCCCGACGCTCGAGATGCGGCGCGAGGACGTGCCGCTCATCGTGCGCGACATCGCGGAGCGCCACGCGATCGCCCTCGATCGCTTCACCCCGCAGCTCCTGGAGGCGCTCGTTCGCGCCGGCTGGCCGGGCGGCGTGCCGCAGCTCGAGTCCGCCATCGTCACCGCGGCCCAGGCCTCGCCGGAGGGGCCGCTCTCCGTCTCGCCGATCGCGGGGTCGCTCGCGCGGGGTCCCCGCGTGAAGCCGAACCTGCCGCCGGCGACGGATCCGTCGCTCGCGCGCGCCCGTCTCGAGGACGCGCTCGCCCGGGCCAACGGCTCCGTCGCCTCGGCGGCGCGCGCCCTCGGCATGTCGCGGCAGGCGATCTACCGCGAGGCCGACCGGCTCGGCCTGGACATCGCGCGCCGCCGGGTCCCGCGCGGTTGAAGCGCGCGCCGTCGGGTCCGCGCGGTTGAGCTGAATCACGTTCTGTCCGGGAGCTCGCCGGCACACCTCCCGTGCTGCCGGAATCGACGGGCTCCCGGCCCTGCTCCCTGCGAAGCGAGCGGCACGCCGCGCACGCGAGCGGCGCTTCACACGTAGAATCCAAGAGACGTGTGGCTGACGATCGACCCCTCCTCGGGGTCGATGCACTGGTCGTAGTGCAACAGCTCTCCGCGCGACGACGGCGGCAACGCGCGGAGCAACGTGTAGATCGGGCCGAGCCCGCAGACGCGACGCGTGCCGAGATCCTGCGCGACGTCGGCGAAGAAGCCCGGCGGATCGATCGACGTCGCGCGCTCGATGGATGCGTGATCGCGTTCGCGCAGCGCCCTTCGCTGGCGGGCGTCGAGCGGCGACGGGTCGCCGAAGCGCGGGCCGACGTGCGCGAGATCGGCCCCCGCGATCACCAGGACGCGACCGCGGCGCCTCGCCAGGGCCTCGCCGAGCGCCGTCAGGAACGACTCGGCGTCGTCATCCTGCGCGGGATCGCGGCGCCGCACCTGGCAGTCCGAGAGACCGCACAGGATGGGCACGATCGCCGCCGCGCGATCGCCAAGGAGGTGCCGCACGAACACGGCCTGGAACTCGACCGAGTGCTCGTTCTTGTGCAGGTACTGCTCCGCGCGCACGTCGAAGCGGCTCGCGTCCGCGAGCTCCGCGATCATCTCGCGCTCCGGATCGAGCGGGCCGAGCGGCGTCTCGAACGTCTTCTCGCAGACCGCGAACGGGCGACGCATCGCGGCGTGCGAGGTGCCGAGCAGCACGAAGGTGTCGATCGCCTGGAGCTCCGGCGTCGCCAGCGCATGCTCCAGCGCGGCGTAGGCGTGCCCGTAGCCCACCGCAGCGCGCCAGAGGTCCATGTGCGGCGCGCAGAGGCCGACCATGCGCGGAGCCGCGCCCTTCGCCGTCGCGCCGCGCGCGGCCCCGCCCTGCGGCCGCGCGACCGCGAGGCACTGGCGCTCGATGAAGTCGGCGAGCCGCGCTCGATCGCCGTGGTACGCGCCGCCCGCGTGCGCGGCCGTCCGGATCGGCGCCGCGTCGAACGATCGCACGACGCCCCGCCGGCGCGCGTGGAACCGAGGGCTGTCGAGCATCCACGCGCGCTCCAGCTCGTCGGCCAGCCGCGCCACCTGGTTGGCGTCCACGCGCTCGCCCGTCGCCCGGGAGGCGTCTCGCGCGATCTCGTCCAGCGAGCGCCTCCCGTCGAAGCGCGCGAGCACCGCCGAGCTCGCGGCGGGAACGATCACCTCCGACGGGGCGATCCCCTCGGTGTCGCGCAGCATCAGCGCACGGCCGTGGCGCTCATCCTGGATGACGATGATCTCCAGGGCTCGGAGCTTCGGGCGTAGGATCGACATCCGGCACGAGGATAGCGCGTGCGCGCTCGCCGCCCAGCTTGGCAGCCCTCGCGAGGCCTGCCACAGTGCCGGCCCGCGTCGAACGCCCGCCGGTCCCAGGGGCAGCTCGCCCCGGAACGGACCGGCTGGACATCTCCCTGCCATGCGCCGGACCGCGATCTCTGCCCCTCATCTCCTCGAAGCCGCTCTGCTCACCGAGCTCACGACCGTGTACGGCGAGGCCGAGGAGGTCTTCCAGGGCTGGAGCTGTGGGGCCTCGACCGAGTGCTGCCGGTTCGGAATCACGGGCCGCGAGCCGTATGTCACGTCCATCGAGCTCGCCGCCGTGCGGCGCGCGATCGCGGCCCGAGGGGGCGCCCGCGCGCTCCAGGGGATCGTGCGAGCCGACGGGGCCGGGGCGCCCGACCGGGCGAAGGCCGCCGGAGATCCGGATCGGCGGCGCGCGCTGCCGCAAGCGTCCGAGCGGCGGTGCCCGATGCTCACCGACGCCGGCCGCTGCGCGATCTACGCGGCGAGGCCGCTCGGGTGCCGCACCTTCTTCTGCGATCGCGCCTTCGCCGGCGCCCCGGTGCGCCACCACGACGTGACCCGGCTGGTCCGCAAGGTCCAGGAGATCGCAGCGCGTCACGCGCCGGGCGGCGACCTCGGCCGCCCCCTCACCCGCGCGCTCGCCGACAGCAGCGCGGCCCCCGGGGGTGCGCCGTCCAGGGCGGGCGCCGCCGCGCGTGCTCGCCGCGCGCGCTGAATCCGCGGTCGCGGCCGGCGGGCGTTCCGGCTCAGGTCCGCTCGACGGCCATCACGCCCGGGATCCGCTGCAAGCGCCGGATGACGCTCTTCAGCTGGGCGAGGTCGGAGCACAGAAAGGTGAACGTGTTCATCGCGCGACCGTCATCGCCCGCCCGACAGGTCGCCTCGCTGATGTTGATGCCCTGCTCGTGGAACGTATGGCCGACCGTCGCGAGGATGCCCGGCCGGTTCGCCGTCATCACCTTGATCTGCACCGGGCGGTTGATCTTCGCGCGCGAGTCCCACGAGATCTCCACGCGGCGCTCCGGATCCGTGTCGAACGCCTTGGCGCAGTTGCGGCGGTGGACCGTGATGCCGCGGCCGCGCGTGATGAACCCAACGATCTCGTCGCCGGGCAGCGGATTACAGCACTTCGTGTAGCGCACCAGGACATCGTCGATGCCGTTCAGAAGGATCCCGTGGCTGTCGCGCCCCGTGACCTTGCGCACGAGCGACTCGATCCGCCCTTCCTTGATCGACTCGGGCGGCGCCGTCGGGCTCCCCTTCTCGTTCTCCTTGGGGGTGGGGGCGAGGAACTCGCAGACCGCGCGCACGCTCACCTTGCCGTAGCCGACCGCGATGAAGAGCTCGTCGGCCGACGCGACGCCGAAGCGATCCATGACCTTGCGCAGCTCGGCCTCGGTCTTGGTGAGGCGGCTCAGGCTCATGCTCCGCTGGTGCATCTCCTTCTCGAGGAGCTCCCTGCCCAGCTTGAGCGACTTCTCGCGCTGCTCGGTCCGCAGGTAGTTGCGGATCTTCGAGCGCGCGCGGCTGGTGGAGACGTAGTCGAGCCAGTCCTTCGAGGGGTGCTGGCTCGGGTTCGTCATCACCTCGACCACGTCGCCGTTCCTGAGCTTCGAGCGGAGCGGGACGATGGCGCCGTTGACCCGAGCGCCCGAGCAGTGCTCGCCGACCTTCGTGTGGATCGCATAGGCGAAGTCGATCGGCGTCGAGCCGCGCGGGAAGACGCGCACGTCCCCCTTCGGCGTGAAGACGTACACCTCGTCCTGGAACAGGTCGACCTTGACGCTCTCCAGGAACTCGGCCGGATCCTTGAGCTCCTTCTGGAACTCCATCAGCTGACGGAGCCAGCCGAACCGCGCGGCGTCCTTCGGATCGATGCCGCCGGAGTTGTTCTCCTTGTACTTCCAGTGCGCCGCGATGCCCTGCTCGGCCACGCGGTGCATCTCGTGGGTGCGGATCTGGATCTCGATCCGCTCGCGGCCAGGGCCGATGACCGTCGTGTGCAGCGACTGGTACATGTTCGGCTTGGGCAGCGCGACGTAATCCTTGAAGCGGCCGGGGACCGGGGTCCACTGCGAGTGGATGACGCCGAGCGTCGCGTAGCAGTCGGCGACCGACTCGACGAGCACGCGGAACGCGATGACGTCGTAGACCTGGTCGAAGTCGCACTGCTGCACCTGCATCTTGCGCCAGATCGAGTAGAGGTGCTTCGCCCGGCCGGTCACGTCGACCGCGAAGCCCTGCTCGGCGAGCTTGGCCGAGAGCACCTTCGAGACCTCGTGGATGTACTTGTCCCGCTCCTTCGCCGTCGTCTTGACCTTCTGCGTAAGGTCCGCCCACGCCTCGGGCTCGATGTACCGGAACGACAGGTCCTCGAGCTCGCTCTTGAAGCGGGCGATGCCGAGGCGGTTCGCGAGCGGGGCGTAGATCTCCATCGTCTCCCGGGCGATCCGGTCCTGCGCCTCGGGCTTCATGAACTCGAGCGTCCGCATGTTGTCGAGGCGGTCGCACAGCTTCACGAGGAGCACGCGGATGTCGCGCGCCATCGCCACCAGCATCTTGCGGAAGTTCTCGGCTTGCCGGTCCTCCTTGGAGGCGAAGTTGATCTTCGAGAGCTTCGTCACGCCGTCGACGAGGAACGCCACCTCCTGGCCGAAGCTGTGCTCGACGTCGGTGGTCGTCGCGAGCGTGTCCTCGACGACGTCATGCAAGAGCCCGGCGCAGACGCTCGCCGTGTCCAGCTTGAGCTCGGTGATGATCGCGGCGACGCTCGCCGGGTGGGAGAAGTAAGGGTCCCCGCTCTTGCGGGTCTGCCCCTTGTGGGCCTCAGCGCTGTAGGCGTAGGCCCGGGCGATGAGATCGACGTCTGCAGCGGGCTGGTAAGTCCGAACGCGATCGACAAGCTCCGTCAACGTCAGCATGAAGAGTTCGGCGGGCGCGACGCGCCCCCTCCCTTTCGCACGCTAACACCGCGATCTACACCCCGCAATTGTGTCACCATGCGCGCGCCCGGCGCCGGACGCGCGCTCCCTTCATGTTTCATGATTCATGGATTTCATGGAGCCCATCACCGCGTACGTCCACTTCCCCTGGTGCCTGAAGAAGTGTCCTTACTGCGACTTCGTCTCGTTCGCCAAAGCGCGAGAGGAGATCGACCACCGCGGCTATGCCGACGCCGTGCTGGCCGAGCTGGCGAGGCGAGCGGAGGTGCTGGGCCAGCGCGAGCTCCGGAGCGTGTTCTTCGGCGGCGGGACGCCGTCCCTGTGGGAGCCGGAGGAGATCGGCAGGGTGCTCTCGGCCATCACCGCGGCCGCTGGCCGGCTCTCGCCGGACCTCGAGGTGACCGTCGAGTGCAACCCGACCTCCCTGGATGAGTCGCGGGCACGCGCCCTCCGGGCGAGCGGGGTGAACCGGCTGAGCGTCGGCGTGCAAGGGCTCGACGTCGAGCGCCTGCGCTTCCTCGGACGCCTGCACGACCCGGACGGCGGGCTCGGCGCGCTCACGGCGGCCCTGCGGTCCGGGATGCCGCGCGTGAGCGGCGACCTCATCTATGGAGTCGCGCTGGGGACCGCCGAGGCGGCGCGGGAGCAGCGCCCCGAGCACGCCGCCGCCGAGGCGCGCGCCGTGGCCTCGACCGGGGTGAGCCACATCTCGGCGTACAGCCTCACCATCGAGCCCGGCACCTCGTTCGGCGAGCTCGCGCGGCGCGGGCGCCTGCCGCTCGCCGGAGACGACGGGGTGGCGGAGACGTTCTTCGCGATCGACGAGGCGCTCGAGGCGCAGGGGTTCACGCACTACGAGATCTCGAACTACGCCAGGCCGGGCCACGAGGCGCGCCATAACCTCGGCTACTGGCAGGGCGTCGACTACCTCGGGCTCGGGTGCGCCGCCTTCGGGACGGTATCACGCCCCGATCCGCGCTGGGGCCTGCGCTCGGCGGGCGCCGGCGACCACGGTGAGGCGCCCGGCGAGGCGTTCGCGGTCCGGTACCGGAACCTCGTGAGCCCGGAGCGGTACATGGCGGCCATGGTCGAGGGGGGCCAGACGATCCCGGTGGCGAGCGACGAGCGGCTCGGCCCGGAGACCCGGCTGTCCGAGCGCATCATGCTCGGGCTCCGGCTGCGCGAGGGGTTCGACCTCGAGGCGGCCGCGGCCGCGCTCGGGGTGCCGGCCTGGAGCGCTGCGCGGCGGAAGGCCGCGGAGCGGCTCGAGCGCGCCGGCCGCCTCAGGGTGGACGGCGGGCGGCTCAGCGTCCCGCGCGCCGCCTGGGTGTTCGCCGACGGCATCGCGGCCGAGCTGTTCTGAACAGGCGTCGCGCTCGTCA
This sequence comes from Sorangium sp. So ce1036, assembly GCF_051369805.1. Taxonomy (NCBI): domain Bacteria; kingdom Pseudomonadati; phylum Myxococcota; order Polyangiales; family Polyangiaceae; genus Sorangium; species Sorangium sp. So ce1036. Next base: position 5,028,238 of record NZ_JBBMOX010000001.1, on the reverse strand, counting down.
GCTCAGGCGCCGCGCTGCGCGCGCGCGACGCGCTGCGCGCGCGAACCGCACAGTGGCGCGCGCCACGCCTGGCCCCGAGCCGGGCGGCGCCGCCGCGAGCAAGCGCCCTCGCGCGTCGACGATGCGCGAGCCGCCCTGCCCCTCCACCGCCGGGCGGGACGGCCCCCAGTTCGCGTTCACGATCGCGATGCCATGACGCCGGGCCAGCGCGGGCAGGAGCTCGGCGCGCAGGTCCCCCTCCCCGGGCGGATCGACCCAGGCCGTCGGGAAGAGCAGCAGCTCGGCCTCATCCAGCGCGCCGCCGGCGTCCTCGGAGAGGAAGTGGACGTCGAAGCAGATCGCCGTGGTGATCCGGACGCCGAGCAGATCGAGGACCGGCGTCCCGAGATCCCCCGGCGTCGCCCAGCGCTCCGGGTACCACGGGTGTCGCTTGCGGTAGTGGCCGACGCGCCGCCCCTCGCGATCGAAGACGAGCAGGGTGTTGTAGAGGCGCCCCTCGCTCTCCTCGACGAGCGGACCTGCCAGCGCGACCGCGTGCGCGCGCGCGAGCTCGGCGAGGCGCCCGGCGGAGTCTCCGTCGAGCGGCTCGGCGAAGCGGCGCAGATCGCTGTCGCCCCGCGGCGAGACGTAGCCGGTGAGGATGAGCTCGGGGAGCAGCACGAGCCCGGCGCCCGAGAGCGCGGGCGAGCCAAGGAGACGATCGATGTCGGCGAGGGCGCCCCGCGGATCGCCGAAGCGCTGCGGTAGCTCCAGCGCGACCACGTCGAGGGAGCGCGCGTCCACCGGGCTCAGCGGAGGGCCCGCGCCGCCTGGAGCTGGTGGAGGCTCACCGCCAGATCGACCTGGCGGCGCAGATCCGAGGCGATCCACGGCTTCGTGATGATCCGGAACGTCGCGCTCTCCCGGGAGATCTTCTGGATCTGCTCCACGTCGGTCGGCGCGCAGACGAGCACGGGCACGTAGCTCAGCCCCTGCCGCCGCAGCTCGCGCAGCAGCGCGAGCCCGCTGAAGTGGGGCATTCGATAGTCCGCGACGACGACCGAGGGAGGCTCCTTCACCGCCGCCGCGAGCGCGCGGCGCGGATCGCCGAAGGTGCGGACCTGGTAGCCGGAGCGGAGCGCCCGCTCCATGAGGTCCAGGTTGCTCTCCTCATCGTCGACCGCGTAGAGGAGGGTCCCTTGGCCCCGACCACTCGAAGGTGGCGGCATGCTGCCGGAATGCGGGGCATTGCCCATCGAGCGCGAGGGTACCAGACCTCGTTCTTCCGCACCACGCGGTCAAAACGAAGTAATCCCGGTTGTCTGGATCGCATCTGACGCGGGACGGCGGAGCTCGTCCCGCCGTCCTGCGGCCGAGTCGGGGCAGGTCGTCGAGATCGCCGAGGCCGGGCTGGGGGCGCCCTCACAGTCCCCGCGCTCGCTGCCTCCACCGCCCAACGCGACCTGGCCTCCGGTCGCCGCGAGCGCTCAACCTGGGCCCGCGCCGGCGTTCGCGGTCCACTCCGGCAGCGTTCAGCGGTAAGAAGAACAGGAGATGTCCGCTCGCGATGGATTGCTCGAGGTCGGCGCGCTCGTGGACGGCCGCTATCAGGTGCTCGGCCACCTCGGCAGCGGCGGTCATAGCGTCGTCTACGAGGCGCGCCAGATCGTGACCACCCAGCGCGTGGCGCTCAAGCTGCTGCGCCCCGAGGCGCTGCGGCGCTCGCGCGAGACCGGATCGCAGGCGGCGCGCTTCGAGCGGGAGATGCAGGTCATCGCCCAGCTGAGCCACCCGAACATCGTGCGGCTGCTCGACGCCGGGCGCCTGCCCGAGGGCGAGCTCTACCTGGCGCTGGAGTTCGTCGACGGCGAGACGCTCACGGCGCACTGCCAGCGCACCAAGGGCGTCGAGCCGCACGAGGCCAAGCGGCTGATGCTCGAGGTGCTCGACGCCATCGGCTTCGCCCACGAGCGCGGCGTCGTGCACCGGGATCTCAAGCCGCAGAACATCATGGTCGCCGGGTCGGGCCGGTGGACGCACGCCAAGGTGCTCGACTTCGGCATCGCCGCGCTCATCGGCGAGGCGCGCGCCGCGGATTACCGCGCGCTGACGCCCACGGGGGAGTTCAACGGGACGCCGGCCTACATGGCCCCGGAGCAGCTCGTGCAGTCCACGCCGACGGCCGCGGCGGACATCTACGCCTGGGGGCTCACCTTCCTCGAATGCCTGCTCGGCGCGCCCGTCATGCACGAGGCGACGGTCGCCGAGGTCATCTTCCGCCAGCTCAGCCCCGAGCCCGTGCCGATCCCCCGCGCCCTCCGCGGCCACCCCCTCGGCGCGCTGCTCGAGAAGGCGACCGCCAAGTCGCCGGCGCAGCGCTTCCGGTCCGCCCGTGAAGCCTACGAGCTCCTGGAGGCCTGCGACGTGTCGGCGATCCCGTGGCCCCTGCCGGGCGACGCGGCCACGGTGGCCGTCGGGTACGAGCGCGGCGGCGCGCCGGCGCAGCGGGCCATCGGGACGCGACCGGCGCAGCAGCTCGACCCCAACCAGGAGACCCAGCCCGTGCCGTCCGTCGTGGTGCCGTCACAGCACCCCGAGCGGAGGTCGCCGGAGCAGCAGCGGCAGCACGAGCGGCTCGGCGCGGCGCCGACGCTCGCGATGGCAGGCCGCGTGCTCGCGCCGGCCGAGCAGGCCGCGAAGCCGCTCCGCGGCGCGTCCGTCCACCCCGCCGCCCCGGAGAGCCCGATGACGCCCCTGGTCGCGAGCTTCACGCCGCGACCGAGCGTCGCGCCCGGGACGCGGCAGGGGACCGTCACGAGCCGCGGCGAGCGCCGGCAGCTCACCGTCCTGGTCTCGGGGATCGCCAGCGCCGAGCGCATCGCGGATACGGTCGACAGCGAAGCGTTCCACGAGCTCGTCCAGATGTATCAAGCCGCGTGCGCCCAGGTGATCGGCGCGCAGGAGGGCGTCTTCCTCCGCTCGCCCGGCGAGGAGACGGTCGCCTACTTCGGCCACCCCGTGGCGCGCGAGGACGACGCCCTGCGCGCCGTGCAGGCGGCGCTCGATCTGGTGGAGCACGTGTCCCGCCTGAACGCGCGCGCGATCGTGCCCGTGCCCCTGTCCGTGCAGATCGGCGTGCACACCGGGATCGTCGTCGTGACGGACGGCGACGCCGTGCCCTCGCTCGCCGGTCCGACGCTGAACGCGGCGACGCAGCTGAAGGCGCACGCGGAGCCGGGCACGGTGCTCGTCAGCCGCGCCACGCAGAAGCTCATCGAGGGCTACTACCACGTCGCCCCGCTCGGCGAGATCGGCCCGAAGGGCGCGCGTCAGCCGCTCGAGGTCTTCGCGGTGCAGGGGCGCACGACGGCGCGGGATCGGCTGGACGCGAGGATGCAGCAGGGCCTCACCCCGCTCGTCGGTCGGGACAGCGAGCTCGACCAGATCGCGGCCCGGTGGGAGCGGGCGTCGAGCGGCGCCGGCCAGGTCGTGTTGCTGACGGGCGAGGCCGGCATCGGCAAGTCGAGGAGCGTGCGCGCCTTCCGCGATCGGCTCGCCGGGACGCGCCACCTGTGGCTCGAGGCGCGGTGCTCGCCCCAGCTCCAGAACAGCGCGTTCTACCCGGTCATCGAGCTGCTCAACGCGCTGCTCGTGGGCGACCGCGAGCACGCGAGCACGCTGAGCGGCTCGGCGGCGTCCACGCAGCGCGGCGCCCCGTCGACGCAGCGCGGCGCCCCGTCGGAGCGGGCCGAGGACAGGCTCGCGCGGCTGGAGCGGCTGCTCGCCGAGGCGGACGCGGGGCCGCTCGCCGTGCCGCTGCTCGCCACGCTGCTGTCGATCCCGATCGAGGGGCGCTACGCGGCGCCGGCGCTCACCCCGCAGCGCCAGCGGCAGGAGACGATCGCGTCGCTGCTGCAGCTCTTCCTCGGGCTCGCCGATCGGCAGCCGCTCGTGCTCACGGCCGAGGACCTGCACTGGGCCGACCCGTCCACCCTGGAGCTGCTCGGCCGGCTCACCGACGAGGGCAGGCCGTCGCCGCTCCTGCTGCTCCTGACCGCGCGCCCCACGTTCGCGCCGCCGTGGCCGGTGCGGTCGCACTTCACGCAGATCTACCTCGCCCCGCTCGGCCACGAGCAGATGGAGGCGCTCGTCCAGCAGCTGGCCGGCGCCTACGCGACGAGCGGCGCGTCGGCCGCGCACGGCGCGTTGCCGAGGGAGGTGGTCCGGACGCTGGCCGAGCGCAGCGACGGCGTCCCGCTGTTCGCCGAGGAGCTCACGCGCATGATCCTCGAGTCCGCCGCCGCCAGGGCGGCCGCGGGCGCGCCGGCGGGCTCGCCGGGCGCGCCGACCGGGTGGATGGGCGCGCTCGAGATCCCGACCACCCTCCAGCACCTCTTGATGTCGCGCCTCGATCGCCTCGGCCCGGCGAAGGAGGTCGCGCAGCTCGGCGCGGTGTTCGGCCGCTCGTTCGGGTACGAGGCGCTCGAGCTCTGCGCGAGCGGCGCGGGCGAGGAGCCGCTGCTCGTCGCCTCGAGCCCCGCCGCGCTGCGCGAGGCGCTCGCCCAGCTCGTCGACGCCGAGCTGCTCTTCCAGCGGGGGCGGCCCCCGCGATCGACGTACACCTTCAAGCACGCGCTGGTGCAGGACGCGGCCTACCAGTCGCTGCTCCGCAGCACCCGGCAGATGTACCACGCGCGCATCGCCGCCGTGCTCTCCGAGCGGTTCCCCGACACGCCGCCCGAGCTGCTCGCGCGTCATTACACGGAGGCCGCGCTGCTCGGCCCCGCCGTCGCGGCCTGGCAGCGCGCGGGAGAGGCCGCGCTCGTGTCCTCGGCGCACGCCGAGGCGATAAGCCACCTGCGCCGCGGGCTCGAGCTCCTCAAGCAGCTGCCGGAGACGAAGGAGCGGACGCGCGACGAGATCACGCTGCAGACCACGCTCGGCGTCCCGCTGATGATCACGCGCGGCTACGCGGCGCCGGAGGTGGAGGCGGCGTACACGCGCGCGCACGCGCTCTGCCGCGAGGTCGGCTCGTCGCCGCAGCTCTTCCCGGCGCTGTGGGGGCTCTGGATCTTCTTCCATGTCCGCGGCGACTACGCGCTGGCGGAGCAGCACGGGGAGCAGCTGCTCGCGCTCGCCGAGAGCACGGGCGACGCCGGCATCGCGCTGGGCGCGCACCAGGCGCTCGGCGCGACGCGCTTCCTCCGGGGCCGCCTCCGCGAGGCCCGCGAGCACTTCAACAGGGTGCTCTCGATCTACGATCCCTCGCGCCACCTGCCCCTCACGTTCCTCTTCGGCCACGACGCCGCCGCGTTCTCCCTGTCCCACCTCGCCTGGATCGCGTTCCACCTCGGCGAGCCCGAGCGGGCCAGGGCCTCGATCGACGAGGCGCTCGCCCTCTGCGAGGAGCTCAACCAGCCCGTGAGCCGCGGCTTCGTCGAGCACTTCGCCGCCGTGCTGTGCTGCCTGCTCGGCGACTTCACGGGCGCGGAGGCGCACGCGCTCGCGCTGAGCGAGCTCTCCGAGGAGGTGGGCATGCCCCACTGGACGGCGCTCAGCCAGATCGATTTCGGCTGGGCGGCGGCCGCGCGCGCCGCGCAGGGAGCGCCCGGCGAGGAGGCGCGGGCGCGCCACGCCGAGGGCGCCGAGCGCATCCGCGGGGGCCTCACGCTGCTGATGAGCATCGGCAGCCGCGTGTCGCTGACCTACTGGCGGTCGGCGCTCATCGAGGCGGAGCTCGGCGCCGGCCACGTCGACGAGGCCAGCGCGCTGCTCGCGGACACGCGGGCCTTCGTCGAGAAGAGCGACGAGCGGTACTTCGAGCCCGAGCTCTACCGGCTCGAGGGCGAGCTCGCCCTCGCGCACGGCGCCCCGACCGCCGCGGAGGCGCGGGCGCAGGCGGATGCGGCCTTCCGGAGGGGCCGCGAGGTCGCCGAGCAGCAGGGCGCGATCGGCCTCCTTTCGCGCCTCGCCGAGCGCCGCGTGGCGCGGGCGGCGCCGGCGGACGACGCGCCGGACGAGGCGGAGCGGAGCGCGTAGGCGCGCCCCGCCCGGCGGGCGGGGCCGCGCGATCCGCTAGAGCTCGCCGTGGATCGGCAGGGGTACCCGCCACGCGACGATCTCGGCGTGCTGCGCGTGGTTGAAGGGCCGATCGAGCAGGCGCGAGCAGCTCTGCCGGGAGCGGAACAGCTCGAGGATGTAGCTCATTCGCTCGCGCAGCGACGCCCAGTCCTCGGCGCCGCAGCCGGCGGTCGACTGATCGTGGGCGTCGTACTCGCGAAGGAGCTCGTAGAGCTCGCGCTCCTCGATGGATGCGAGCTCCTTGCAGTGCAGGGGCGACCCGGGCGGCGCAGGCAGATCGGAGCCCAGCTCCAGGAGCTCGTCCGGGAGGCGCATGGTCATCATCTCCTTCGTGGCCAGCGTGCGCCACACCGCCTGGAGCTTCTCGATCTTGTCCGACACAAACGTGAGCAGCCGCTCGGGCAGGCAGCGCTCCGGCGACGCGAACAGCTCGCGCACGCAGCGGATGGGCGCGTTGAGCGCCCGCGCGATGTACGGCTGGAGGCGGATCTGCTCGTGCAGCCCGACGCGCGCGTTGGCGAGGAGGATGAGCTCGGCCTTCCTGTCCGGATCGTCGGTGAGCCGCGCCTCGTGGTAGTGCTCCACGGCGCTGCGGAGCAGCCCCTGCCCTCCCACCGCCGACGGCCCTTGTCGCAGCCCTTGGAGCACGGCGTCGAGCCGCTTCGCGTCCGGCTCCGGGCTATCCCGGTAGAGCTCGATCAGCTGGGCGAACAGCGGCCCGAGCTCCTCGAAGACCTTCAGGTTGCCCAGGGCGATGTCCGAGCTCAGCTCGTCCAGGATCCGCTCCGGGAAGTCCATGAGCCCGAGGCCATCGCCCCACCAGGACGTGGACAGGTCGAAGCCGCTCGGCCGCGGTGTGCTCTGGCGACGCGCCTCGCCCGGGGTGCGCATCCGCACGCCGCTCGCGCGCGGCGGGGGCGGGAGGGACCCCCGCTCGCCTCCGTCCGAGAGGATCAGCCACCGGAGCATCTCCGGCACCTCCTCGTTGCGGATGAACCGGCCGGCCGTCTTGGAGGCCCAGGTGGCGAACGTGCACCAGTGCGCGTTGCGCCCGCCGAGCAGGCTCACGAGCTCCACGGAGAGGTCGTGGTAGCACTGGGTGATGAGCAGGTTGCGCAGCACCGGATCATCGCGGAGCGCGATGATCGCGGGCACTTGATCGATCAGCGAGGGCAGCGCGGCGCTCCCGGACGGCGGCTCGCCCGGGGGCGACCTCATCGCGGCCCGCGACGCGCGCTCCACGCTGGCGCCGCGCGTCACGAGCGCCACGGGCGCCGCTGCCTCCACGGGCAAGAGGGGGACGCGATAGGCGTTGTCTTGAAGGGGCGCGGCACATTCGCTCGCTGACGCCGTAGACATCAGCGTCTTCGCAGTTCTCGTCATTCTTTCGTGCTATCTCCAAGTGATGCCAGGTGTCCATACCTGTCCATAAGTCCATAATAAGAAAGGCAGCTTTGGCGCGTGGGGGCTGAACGCGCGACGCCCCTGGCGTGGGAGGCTGAACATCGCGCGGGCGGCGCAGGCGCGAGCGCTACGGTGCGGGCGCGGGCGGCGCGGACCCGGGCGACGCAGGCGCGGGCGGCGCGGACCCGGGCGACGCAGGCGCGGGCGGCGCGGACCCGGGCGACGCAGGCGCGGGCGCGAGCGACGCAGGCGCGGGCGCGGGCGCGGGCGACGCAGGCGCGGGCGGCGCGGAGCCCGCGATGGCGAGGGCGCTTCCGCTCAGCGCACCCAGAGGCCAAGTCGTGATGCTCACCCGGTGCTCGCGGGCGAAGGTCCGGGCGACCACGGCGCGCACATCGGCAGGCCCGACCTCCTCGAGCGCGCGCAGGAGCCTCGGCAGGCTGTCCGGATCAAGCGCGGCGCGCAGCCGCAGATCCGTGACCGGACGAAGGGACGCGGGCGGCGCCGCGACCGCGGTGCGCCGCGCGAGCTCCTTCTCGAGATCGAGCTTGAGCAGCGCCTTCGCGAGGGACAGCTCCTTCCAGGTCGGCCCGGACGTCGCGAGCGCCGCGAGCTCGGCGTCGAGGCGCTGCTCGACCTCGGCGAGATCGCGCGACGGCGCAGGCGCGAGCTCCACCGCCGCCACGCTCGCCCGCGCGCCGAGCGACAGCCGCCCGGTCACCCCGGACGCGAGCTGCCCCTCGACCACCAGGGCCTTCGCGAGCCGCGCGACGCGCGGGCCCGTGAGGATCTCCATCGCCACCCGGAGCGACGCCTCGTCCGCCCCCGCCTCCGGCGGCGCGATCCAGCCGTAGAGCAGCCGCGGCGCCGGCACCGCGTCCTCGATGACGATCCGCTCGTCACGCGGGTGCGGGGGGACCGGGCGCTCCGGCTCCGCGGCGACGCGCTGGAGAGGGCGCGCGAGCGCCTGCTCGACCGCCGCGCGGGTGAGGTCGCCCGAGAGCGCGATCGTCGCCTGCGCCGCGGCGCGCTCGCGCGGGAGCGACTCGGTGAGCAGGAGCTCGCTGGCCGCCCGCGCGTCGTCGCGCGCCCCGATCAGGGTGCCCTCGAGCGGGTGGCCGGCGGGGAACAGGGCCTCTCCGAGCGCGATCCACGAGAGGCCGTAGGGGGTCCGCTCGAGCGCGCGCCGCGAGGCGGCGCTGGCCTGCCGCCTGAGCTCGGCGAGGCGCGCGGCGCTCGCCTCGCCGAGCAGGAGCCTGAGCCGCGCCGCGATCAGCTCGACGCCGACCGCGAGATCGCGCGGCGGCACCGTGATCGCGACCCGGGCCTCGCTGGCGAGCGCGGGCCCGTCGGCCCCGGCGCCGCCCGGCGATCGCGCCGGGACCGCGACGGCCGCGCTGATCGAGACGAGCGGCGCGGCGGGGTCTTGCCGGAGCTCGACGGCGACGCCGCTCGGGAGCCGGAAGCGCTGCACCTGCTCGCGGCCGAGCTCCGCGAGGAAGCCGAGCTGCTTCTCGATCGCCGCCTCGCGCCCCTTGAGGGCGGAGCGAGCGCCCGGGCCGCCTTCGCCGTCGAGGGTCGACGTGGCGACGAGGCGGCCGCTCATCACGCCGAGCGGATCGTCCTCGAAGGCGGGGCGCCAGCCGACGCCGCTGCCGATCATCATGACCGGGAGCTTCGCCTCCAGCGCCTCCGGGTTGCCGAGCAGCGGCATGGGCGCCGGCGTCTGGCCGGGCGGGACGAAGAGCGGGAGCCGGTTTCTGCCGAGCGACGCGGGGCGAGGCGGCAGCGGCGCATCCCCGAGCGCGAGCGCGCCGCCCGGCGGCAGCGCGGCGCCCAGCGAGGCGGTCGGGCTCCCGAGGCCAGCGGGCTCGTCGTCGCCGCCGAGCTCCTCGTGCTCGAGGTAGGCGGGGAAGAGGGCCAGGGCGCGCGCGACGCGCTCGGCGGGCAGCGAGATGAGGTGATCGACGCGGCCCGGCGGGACACGGTCGCGCAGGAGCTCGGGGTTGTGCTCGCGCAGCACGGCCGTCGAGATGCCCGCGGCGCGCGCGATGGTGCGGAGCCGCGTCCCCGGCGGCACCGCGACCTCGCCGAGATCCAGCGCGGGGAGGGGCGCGACGTCGGGCAGGTCCAGCCCGAAGCGCGCGCGGTTCGCCGCGACGAGCGCGAACGCGACGATCTGCGGCACGTAGTCCGCGGTCTCCCTGGGGATGGCGCCGGCCTGCGCCAGCTCGGCGAACCCGATCGGCCCGCGCGCCTCCGGATCGCGCGTCGCCGCGACCTGCGACAGCGCGCGAAGGACGCCCTCGTGGCCCAGGTTGTACGCCGCCAGCGCGAGATCCCAGCGACCGAAGCGCTCGTAGAGATCGCGCAGGTGGGCGGTCGCGGCGTGCGTGGCCCGCGCGAGGCTCATGCGCGCGTCGATCCAGTCGGACCGCTCCAGGCCGTAGGCCTCGCCCGTCCTCGGCATGAACTGCCAGAGCCCCGCCGCCCCCGCCGGCGAGACCGCCCGCGGATCGAAGCCGCTCTCGACCGCCGCGACCCAGAGCAGATCCTCCGGCAGCCCCGCCTCGCGGAGCGATCGCTCGATGAGGTCCCGGTACGCGCCGGCGCGCCGGTAGCGCCGCAGGAAGACGGCGCGCCCCTCCTCGGACTGCGCGAAGAAGCGGACGAACCGCATCGTGCGCCGGGTGAGCGGCACGCCGAGGTCCGGCATCGTCAGGGTGGCGAGCGTCGCCCCCTCGGGGTCGTCGAGATCGTCGTCCGTCGCGGGCTGGAACTCGCGCACGAGCAGCGTCGTGAGCGCGCGCGGCGCGTCGCCGACGGGCGGCGGTGGGCACGCGTCGGCCGGGGGCGCGTCGGCGGGCGCGCGGTCGAGCAGGCTGGGATCCTGGAAGGCGCGGTACGCCGCCGAGAGAGACGCGCGCAGCGAGGGCGCCCGGCCGACGGCCGTGCCGGAAGCGAGGATCAGCGCGCCGAGCCCGATCCCCAGAGCGGCTCGCCGTGCCCAGATCATCAGCGCCGATCTTGCTCCGAAACCGGCCGCGCGCGCTACGGCAAAGCGCGGTGACCGCGGCGGCGGCGCGTCGCCTGCCGCGCGACGCGTCGCCGGTCGCCACGACCACGCCCCGGCGCCATCGGCGGAGCGCCTGCCAGGGCTCCTTTCGGCGTTCCTGCCACGGCGCCTGACCGACGCCTCGCGGCAGCGCGCGCGGGCCCGGCCGGCCCCTCGGGCTCCGGCCCGCCCCCCCGCGTCCGCCGCGCGGCCCCGCGGCCGTGGCCGCCGATCCTGCGCCTGGATCTAGCGGCGTGCGCCCGGGCGAGCTAGCAAGCATCCGCGATGCGCTCGTCTCATGCCGCACCCCCATCCGAGAAGAGCTCCCGGCTGGGCGAGGTGCTCGACTTCATGAAGCTCCTGTGGGCCGTCGATCACGGCCTGCAGTCAACGTCGAAGCGCATGGAGGCCAAGATGGGCGTGACGGGCCCGCAGCGGCTCGTCATCCGCATCGTCGGGCGCTACCCCGGGATCTCCGCCGGGCAGCTCGCCGAGATCATGCAGCTGCACCCGAGCACGCTCACGGGCGTGCTCAAGCGCCTGCAGGAGCGCGGCATCATCGAGCGCCGGACCGATCCGAACGACGGCCGCCGCGCGCTCCTGGGCCTCACCGCGCGCGGGCGCGATCTCGACAGCCTCCGCACCGGGACGGTCGAGGCGGCCGTGCGGCAGGCCTTGAAGACGATGCCCCGGCGCAAGCTCGAGGCCGCGCAGGATGTGCTCGCGGCCGTCGCCGAGGCGCTGCAGCCACAGCAGGACGGCGGGTAGCGCCGTCGGAACCGCGCGCGCCGCGCGGGTTCCAGTCCGGGCAGCTGCCATCGGTGAGCGCCTTCTCGGCGCGCGCCGCGCGCGGCGCCACGATCAACGCCGCGTGGCGCCGCGCGCGGGGGCGCCGGCGCGATCGGCGCGCAGGTGCGCGGCTGCGCGCGACAGGCCGCCCCTCCGGACATCGAACGAAGGAGCAGCGGTCGTCCCGCACGGCGACCCGCTTCCACCGTCCCGGAGACGGAGGATGTCGCCGCGCCGGACCAGAAACCGGGGCCCTCCGGCGCGGCCTCCGCCCGGCGCGCGCCGCGCCGAGGGCCTCTCACCACCAATCACGGGGGAACGAATGCGGCACTGGATTCTTGGCACGATCGGCGCGGCGAGCATCGCCGCGGCCGCGTGGGGCTGCGGCTCCGGCAAGACGGGCGGCGGCGCCGGCGCGGAGGGAGGCGGCGGGAACACGCCGGGGGTCGCCTCGGGAGGCGGCGAGAGCGGGAGCCACGGCGCGGCCTGCACGCTCGCCGCCCAGGGCCTCGAGGTGAGCGGCGGCCGCGGCATCGCGCCCGCGATCGTTTGGACTGGGGAGGGCTTCGTCGTCGCCTGGCAGGAGCGCGTGGCCGACGAGGGCGACATCCACCTCGCCGCGCTGGACGCGGACGGCAACAAGCTGGGGGAAGAGGTGATCGAGGGCGGACCGAGCGCCTCCAGCCACCCGAGCGTCCACCGCGACGGCGCGGGCCTGGTCGTCCTCTGGCAGGACCGGGAGGGCGCGGGGAGCGTCGTGCGCGGCCGCCGCGCCACGCTGGCCGGCGTCCCCGAGGGCGCCGCCTTCGAGGTGGCCCGGAGCGGCGCGGCCGAATCCTGGCCCGTCACGGCCGCGAGCCGGGACCGGGTCATGGTGGCGTGGATGGATGCGGGCGGGGCGCAGCTCGGCTTCCTGAACAGCAGCGCGCTGGAGAGCGCGATGTCTCTGCAGGAAGCGCAGTTCCCGGCGGTCGCGACCGACGGCGAGAGGACCGCGCTGGCCTGGGCCGAGGGCGACGCGATCGCCTTCGCCAGGCCGAGCCCCGGCAGCACCGCGCTCGATCCGATCACGCACGAGGGCGTCGCCGCGAAGGTGACGCGCGTGGCGCTCGGCGGGGACGACGCGTTCGTCGCCTGGGAAGACACCCGCAGCGGCACCGAGCAGATCCGGGCGATCCGGATCTCGGCGCAGGACGAGGTCTCCCGCGAGGTGCTCGTCTCGCAGGGCGAGGGCAGCGCGAACTGGCCGGCGCTCGCGTGGACCGGGCGGAACCTGGCCGTCGCGTATTACCAGTTCCGCGGGGGCCCCTCGGCCGTCTTCGTCGCGCTGCTGAGCCCGGATCTGACGCCGGTCGGCGTCGAGCTCGAGGTGAGCGGCGACGCGCCCGCCCGGTACCCGGCGCTGGCCTGGACCGGTCAGGAGCTCGGCATCGCGTACGCGGTGACCGACCAGGGCATCCGCCTCTCGCGGGCGAGCTGCCGCTGACCTGGGCGCGGCCGCAACCAGGTTGCGCCGCGGCCGCTCAGCCTGGGTGCCCCGCACGCCCGCTCAGCCTGGGTGCCCCGCACGCCCGCTCAACCCGGTCGCATGCGGGCTCGGATCGAACCCTGCAATCCCCACCGCGTGGCTCTCGTCTTCTGCGTCGGTGCGATCCTAATCTGCACAGCCGTGCTCGGCGCCTACGCGGTGCGCGTCGCGCGCCACGGCCGGCCCGCGATGCCGCGGCTCGGCGCCTCCCCGGGGAGCGCGCTGCTCCCGGGCCCGGTGGTCGAGGCGTTCTACTGGTCGTTCCACGCCCCCGCGCGCGCTCTCGCCCGCCTGGGCGTCTCGCCGGACGCCCTCACCTACCTCTCGCTCGCGCTGTCGCTCGCCTGCGCGCCGCTGCTCGCCACGGGGCGCTTCCGGACCGGCGCCGCGCTGCTCGTGACCAGCGCGATCCTCGACGCGCTCGACGGCATGGTGGCGCGCGAAATCGGCAAGGTGTCGCGCGCCGGCGCGGTGCTCGACTCGTGCGTCGACCGCCTCTCCGACGCCGCGCCGCTCATCGGCCTCGCCCTCTTCTACCGCGAGCACGCCGCCGCGCTCGCGGTCCCCCTCGCCGCCCTGGTCGCCTCGTCGTTCGTCAGCTACGCGCGCGCGAAGGCCGACATCTACCGGGTCTCGCTGCCGAACGGGCTGATGCGCCGACACGAGCGGATCACCTACCTCGTCGCGGCGCTCGTCTTCGGCCCGGCCGTGCCGGCCACGCGCCTGACCGGCGCGCTCCCCTTCCCGCTCACGCTCGCCTGCGTCGCCCTGATCGCTTTCGTCGGGCTCGCCGCCGGCGCGCGGCTCGTGCGGCGGACGCGCGCCGCCCTCGCCACGGCCGACGCGGCGGGGCTGCCCGACCCGAAGGCGACCTCGCGCGGCGAGGGCGGCGCGCGCCGGCGCCTCCTCGGCAGCGGCAAGGCGTCCAGCGCGCCGCTGTGATCCTGCTCCGGCACGCGCGCGCCCTGTGGGGCCGCTTCTTCTGGCTGCCGCCGCTCCCGTGGCTCGCCTACGCGGCCGTGCTCGCCGCGCGCGGCGCCGCGCGGTGGGACCACCTCGCGGTGGCCGCCCTGGTCACGACCAGCGCCTACGCCAGCCCGCGCTCGCGACGGTTCTTCCTGAACGCGCTGCCGTTCCTGCTCGTGTTCCTCGCGTACGACGCCCTGGGGCAGCTCGGCGGGCGCGTCGCGCCCGACGACGTGCTCGCCTGCGAGCTGCGCGACGCGGAGCGCGCGCTCTTCGGCGTGCGGGTCGACGGCGGGCTGCTCACGCCCAACGAGCTGCTCGCCCGGATCACGCACCCCGCCCTCGATCTGCTCTGCGCCCTCCCCTACGGCGGCTACCTGCTCGTGATGGGAGCGCACTGGCTCCACCTCTACCGGAGCGACGCAATCGCGGCGCGCCGGTTCGCCTGGCTCGCGTTCGCGACGCACCTGCTCGGCATCCTCACGTACCGCCTGCTGCCCGCCGCGCCGCCCTGGTACGTGCAGGCCCGCGGCTGCGCCGTCGATCCGGCCGCCCAGACCTCCCCCGCCGCGCTGGTGCGCGTCGACGCGATGCTCGGGATCACCTATTTCCGCGACCTCTACAGCCGCGGCGCGACCGTCTACGGCGCGCTCCCGTCGCTCCACGTGACGTACCCGCTCTACGGGCTGCTCGTGACGCTCCGCAGGGCGAGCGCGCCGTCCCTGGCCCTCCAGATCGCGTACGCCGCGCTCATGCTGTTCGCGGCGATCTACCTCAACCACCACTGGCTGCTCGACGCGCTGCTCGGCTACGCCTACGTCGCGCTCGCCTGGGCGGCCGTCGGGCGCGCCCTGCCCGACCGGGGCGCCCCGGCTCAGGCGGTCGGCGCCTTGCCGCCGCTCGCGGAGGCGTCGGGCTCCCAGAGGATCTCGGGCGTGCCGAGGAGCGCAGCGGCCCAGCGGCTCCAGACGAAGAGCGCGTCGCTCAGGCGGTTCAGGTAACCGATCGCCTGCGGATCCGCCTGGACCGCCTGGGCGAGGCGCACGCAGCAGCGCTCGGCCCGGCGGCACACGGTCCGCGCCAGGTGCAGATCCGTGTTGAGCCGCGAGCCGCCCGGGAGCACGAACGACCGCAGCGGCGCCAGATCGTCCTGGCAGCGGTCCATCTCGGCCTCGAGGCGCGCGATCTCCGCCTGCGTCACGCGCGGCTGCTTCGGGTGGACGTCCCCCGGCAACGTCGCGAGGATCGAGCCCAGGTTGAAGAGCTCGTGCTGCACGCGGAGCAGCGCGCGCCCGAGCTCGCCGAGCCGCTCGGCGCTCGCGGCCGGCGCGGACGGGAGCACCTCGAGCAGCGACTGCCGCGCCGCCCCGATCAGCGCGTTGAGCTCATCGACCGTCCCGTACGCCTCGATGCGCGCGTCGTCCTTCGGGATGCGCTGTCCACCGACGAGCCGGGTCAGCCCGCCGTCGCCCTGCCGCGTGTACACGCGGTTGATCGTGATCCGCGGCGCGCTGAAGACCCGCGTGCCGCTCGCGTCCTCGACCTGCCCCCCGGCGGCGCCCGTCCCGCGCGTATCGTCGTCGCTCACGGGAATTTCGCCTAGAGCATGAGCCCATCCGGGTCAAGGAACGCGGGCCGCGCGCCGCGGTGGCGAGCGAAAAGACGCGGTGGAACATTCGTGTCCCATGCGATCGCCAGGGCCGCGGATCCCCTCCTCTGCTCCCCTCCTCCTCATCGCCGCGCTCGCCGCGCCGGCCGGCTGCGCCGCCGAGGCCGCCGCGCGACGCGAGCCGGACCCCGCGCTCCAGGCGGAGCTCCGGCGCATCGACGAGAGCCGCGGGCACATCGACGACGCGAGCCGCGCCGTGTCCGGCCGGCGGTACGCCGACGCGCGCGCGCTGCTCGACAGGGCGAGCGCCCTCGGCGTGGACGCGCACCGGTACGAGATCGGCGAGCTGCGCGAGAAGCTCGACCGGCGCGAGGCGAAGCTGTGGGCCAACGAGGCGGCCGAGCTGCTCGAGCAGGGGGACTGCGAGGCCGCGTTCCGCCTGCTGTCGGCGCGGATCGCCGAGCTCGGGAGCGAGGCGTTCGCGCGCGAGGCGCGGCGGCTCGTGGGACGAGCGGCGGTCGCCTGCGCGAGCGCGCAGGTCGACGCGGCGACGATCGCCGGCCGGTTCGCGGAGGCGCGCGCGTTCCTCGCGGCGGCGCCGACGAGGACCGTCCTCGGGGCGGCGGGCGCCGAGCGGCTCACCGCGGAGCTCGACGCCACGATCGCCGAGGCCCTGTACGGCCAGATCGAGGCCGACGTCGCGGCCGCGCGCTGGGCGGCCGCCGTCGAGGCGATCGAGGCCGCCGTCGCGCGGGGGGACGCCCCCGAGGAGCAGGGGCGCGCGCTCGTCGGGCGCGTCCGCGAGGCCGCGGCGCCCAGGCTCGCCGAGCTCGCGGGCAAGGCGATCGGCGCGCGGGGCGCGGCGGCAACGCTGGAGCGGATCGACGCGGCCATCGCGCGGCTCGGGTGGGAGCCGGCCGCCGCCGCGCTGCCGGGGAGCAACGCGCTGCCCGAGCCCCTCGCCCGGAGGCGCGCCGCGCTCGCCGCGTGGGTCGAGGCGGTGCGGCTCCAGATGAAGCCCATGAAGCGGCCCTCGATGCGCTGGTCCCACGGCACGGTCGCGGTCGCGCCACCCTCCGACGCCGACGGCCCGCCGGCGCGCAGCCTCGCGCCCTCGACCGCCGTGTGGGTCATCGGCCAGACGAAGCAGCGCGCCCTGGTGACCGCGGTCGACCCCGGCACGGCCGTGCTCACGAGGGCGCTCGACGCGGCGATCGGGTGGGTGCCGCTCCCGCGCCTCGCGCCGGAGCCGACGCTCGACTGGCTCCCGCCGGACGATCAGCTGAAGGGCGCGCGCGTGTGGGGCCCGCTCCGGGAGGGGCAGCCGACGCTCGAGCTCGGCGTGGTGAGCGAGGTCCGGGGCGCCGACGTCATCGTCCGGCGGCTCGCGGACGACGCGGAGATCCCGCTGCCGCGCAGGCAGCTCCGCAGCGGGCGCCTCGCCCCGGGCACCCGGGTGCTCGCCCTGTGTGAGGCGGAGAACCAGCCGGCGACGATCGTCGAGGTGCCGCCCACCGGCCGCGTGGCGCGCATCCAGTGCGACGGGGGGACGCAGAAGGAGGAGCCGCTCGCCTCCCTCCGGGCCAGGCCCGACTTCCTGCCTCGGCGCGGCCGCTAGCGCGGCGCTGTGGGCCGCCCCCCGGGCCGGAGCTCCGCGCCGGGCTCGGGCGCAGGCCGAACGCACCGCCCCCGTCGTCCGAAGTTGACTCGTGGCGCCGCGCACCTAACTCTCCCGATCTCTGAGGAGCCACGATGCCCACGACCTATAGCGACCTCATCTCCGACGTACGCAAGTCCATCCGCGAGCTCTCCCTGAGTGAGCTCAAGCGCCGCCTCGACGAGAAGGCCCCCATGGTGCTCCTGGATGTGCGCGAGAAGGAGGAGTACCGCGCCGGCTACATCCCGGGCGCGATCTCGATCCCGCGCGCCTTCCTGGAGATGCAAGTCGAGCAGAAGCTGCCGGACAAGTCGGCGCCGATCGTGGCCTACTGCGCCGGCGGCACGCGCTCGGCGCTCGCCGCGAAGACGCTCCAGGACCTCGGCTACACCAACGTCGAGAGCGCCAACCCCGGCTTCGTCCGCTGGAAGGACCTGAAGTACCCGGTCGAGATGCCGCCCAGCCTCACGGAGGCGCAGCGCGATCGGTACTCCCGCCACCTGCTCCTGCCCGAGGTCGGCGAGGCCGGGCAGGCGAAGCTGCTCTCCGCCAAGGTGCTCCTCCTCGGCGCCGGCGGCCTCGGCAGCCCCGCGGCCCTGTACCTCGCCGCCGCCGGCGTGGGGACGATCGGGCTCGTCGACGCCGACGTGGTCGACACGTCGAACCTCCAGCGCCAGGTCCTCCACACCACGTCGCGGGTCGGCACGCCCAAGGTCGACAGCGCGGAGAAGGCGATCCTCGACCTGAACCCCGACGTGAAGGTCGTGAAGTTCCAGGAGCGGGTCGACAGCTCGAACGTCGATCGCATCTTCGACCCGTTCGACATCATCGTCGACGGGTGCGACAACTTCCCGACGCGCTACCTCGTGAACGACGCGTCGGTCTTCAAGAAGAAGCCGGTCGTCCACGGGTCCATCTTCCGCTTCGAGGGCCAGGTGACGACGTTCATGCCGGGCGTCGGGCCCTGCTACCGGTGCCTGTACCCCGAGCCGCCGCCCCCGCACCTCGCGCCGAGCTGCCAGGAAGCGGGCGTGCTCGGGATCCTGCCCGGCCTCGTCGGCATGATCCAGGCGACCGAGGCGGTGAAGCTGATCCTCGGCAAGGGGGCGCCCCTCATCGGCCGGCTCCTCACGTACGACTCGCTGCGGATGAAGTTCGGCGAGCTCAAGCTCCGGCGCGACAAGAACTGCCCGATGTGCGGCGAGTCGCCGACCATCACGAGCTACATCGACTACGAAGGGTTCTGCACCCTCGGCTGATCCCCGACCGCCCACGCCCCGGCGGCGCGGCGGCCCTCCCGCCGCGGCGCCACGACGGGGCCGCGCGTCACGGTGTCACGAGGGGGCCGCGCATCGGGGCCTCCGCCTCACGACGGATACTGCATCACGTCGCCCTTCTCGGGCCGCTCGATGCGCTCGACGCGGCTCGTCACGATCTGCCGCTCCACGCCGTCCTCGTCCCGCTGGGTGAAGTAGATGCCGGCGCCGATGCGCGGGCTGTTCGGCTCCGGGATCACGACGCCGTTCGGGTTGATCCGGACCGCGCCCTCCAGCTTGAGGCGGAGCGCGATGTGGCTCGACCGGAACTTCCGGGCCTGCCGATCGCGGACCGCGACGCAGATGTTGTCGCGGACGTGATACTCGGTGTTGCGGGTGATGAAGACCCGATGCCTGCGGCGCTCCGTGCCCGTGTAGCTCATCATCGCTCGTCGCTCCTCTGCGCTCCCCTGCGCGGCGCGCATCGTGACAGCGCGCGCCGCGCACGGCCAAATTCGCGGCGATCGCCGCGCGCGCTGCGTCCCGCACAAAAGCGCGCGCAGCAGCAACTTTGTGCGAATCGCTGCGCGCTTCTGGGACGCCGCGCGCGGCGATGCCACGATCGCGATCGCCATGCAGATCCGCGAGCGTCCACCCGGTCCAGGACTGGCGAAGGTCCAGAGCCCGCCCCTGCTGCAGCGGCGGCGCGTCGAGCTCGTGGCCTGCGCGGCGGGGCCGCTGCGCGCGCTGTTCGATCGCGCCGACGTGCTGAGCGAGGGGAGCACCCGCGACGAGCACGGCGCGCTCGTGTATTACGGGTCGACCAGCTTGCTCGTCACGCTGCCGCAGGACGCGCCGCGCTCGACGACGCTCGACCGGGCGCTCGCGTTCGACCCCCACCTCCGCCTGCGGGCGCTCCGCGTCGCGCAGCGCGAGGCGGCCGCGCGCGCGGGCGGCCCGCTCGGACCGCTCCACGCCGAGATCCGCGTGGGGCCCGCGCCGCGCGCGATGACGACCTCGATCGCGCTGACCGTGGACGTCACGGCGCAGGTGCTGCTCAGGACGGCGCGCCCCTCGCGCGCATGACCATCGACATGCGAACCGAACCTCGAACACCGCTCGCCCACGCGCACCGCGCGCCGTCGATCCCCGCCGGCGCGCGGGACGGCCACCGCCACCTCCACCGCGGCCGCGAGGAGCGCGCCCCTTGCCCCCTTGACGCGCGTGCGCACGTGGAGAACGGGAGCGATCCGGCTCGTGGCGAGGTACGCTCCACACGACGCGCTCTGCCTCCGCCGAACCTCGGGGTCGAGCCGGCGACGCTGCGATGAGCAAGAAGGACCGTTCCGCCTCCGGCGACTCCGACAAGGTGATCCACGTCGTGTTCGGCCCTGGTGGGGGGCGGGTGAGCTCGCCCTCGCCCGCCCTGCGGGCCAGCGAGCCCGCGGCGCCGCTCCCCGCGCCGACCTCTCGCGAGCCGGTGACCGACATGTTCACCGGCCCGGAGGTCGCGCGGCTGCTCGGGATCTCGCCGGGGCGACTGCGCTCGCTCGATCGCGCCGGCATCGCGTCGCCGAGCGGCCGGCGCCGGGGACGGCGCGCCTACACCTTCTCGGACCTCATCGCGCTGCGCGCCGCGCGCGACCTCATCGCCCGCAAGGTGCGCCTGCGCGACGTGGCGCGGGCGATCGAGAACATCCGCGCCGCGCTCCCCAAGGTGACGCGGCCCCTCGCCGAGCTCCGCGTCGCCTTCGACGGGAAATCGGTGGTGGTCCGGGGCGCGGCCGGCGCCTTCGAGCCGCTCACCGGGCAGATGGTGCTCGACTTCGAGGTGAAGGACCTGCGCGACGACGTCGTGCGCGTGCTCCGCCCGAAGGTCGGGCGGGAGCGCGCGCGCACGGCGTACGAGCTCTACATGCAGGCCAGCCAGCTCGACGAGGATCCGGCGACGATGGACGAGGCCGAGGCGCTCTACCGGCGGGCGCTCGAGATCGATCCGTGGCTGGCGATCGCCTACACGAACCTCGGCAACATCTGCTTCCGCCGCAACGCCGAGGAGCAGGCCGAGGCGCTCTACATGAAGGCGCTCGAGCTCGACGCGAGCCAGCCGGAGGCGCAGTACAACCTCGGCTACGTGATGCTCGAGCGGGGCCGCGCGACCGAGGCCATCCGCTACTTCCGCGGCGCGATCGAGAGCGATCCGCGGTTCGCGGACGCGTACTACAACCTGGCGATGGCCTACGAGCAGGTCGGCGATCCGGCGCGGGCGCGCCCGTGCTGGCGCAGGTACCTGGAGATCGAGCCGACCGGCACGTGGGCGGAGATCGCGCGCAGGCACCTGTGAGGCGCGGCGCGGGTGAGGCGCTCGCCCCGCCCGCGAGCGGCCCGCCTTCGGCGCGCACCGACGAGGTCGCCGACGCGCCGGCGACGTGGCAGTCCTTGACGGTCAGAACCAGCGACGGGGCGCGCGGCATGAGCCGCGCGCGAGACCCGAGGAGAGAGGAGAACGGATGAGCGATGTGGGATCGGCCCGGCGGGCCAAGGAGGAGCTCAAGGCCAAGATCAGCGGCGAGCCGTGGTGCGTCGGCGTCGGCGTCGAGCGAGAGGACGGGGTCGGCTTCATCGTCCGCGTCACGATCAGGTCCGGGGCGCTCGACGCGGCGCGCGCGGCGATCCCGGAGCGGCTCGGCGACGTGCGGATCAAGGTGATCGAGAGCGACCCCTGAGCACGGCCGATCCGCGGTCTCCGTATCGCCAGGCCGCGCAAACCGTGTAAGCTGCGCGCCTCGTGAACGAGCGCAACCTCTCCCGCCGACTTTCCACGAGCATCGTCGATGCGTTGAAGGCGCACGGGCATATCCTCGTCGCGAGGGGCGGCGCGAGCGCGCTCGCGCGCGAGCTCGAGGAGAAGATGTCCGAGGACATCGCGGCCATCGCACCCCGGCTCGAGCCCTGGGCGCTCGTCGACGGGGAGGTGACCACCACCTTCGGCACCGACGAGATCGACGATCAGGTCGAGGAGCTCGTCGCGACCCTCACGAGCACGCTGATGGAGTCCGAGCACGTGGAGGACATCTTCACCGAGGACAACGTCATCAAGCGCGACGTGTTCCGGGTGATGCGCGACACGCTGCTCGGGCCGCGGCGCGGGCTCGGCTTCGAGGACGACGGCCCGGTGCATGTGCGGCTGGACACGCTCGGGTACGTCGCCTCCACGGTCGGCAAGCGCGCGCCGGCCGAGGTGCTGCGCGAGGCGCTCACGCGGGCGGCCCAGCACGCCGGCGGCAAGCTGACGGGCTACGATCCCGAGCTCCGCGAGGCGACGTTCTCGGTCGAGAGCAGCGACCCCGACGCGCGGCTCGAGATCGAGGAGGCCGTGGCCGACGAGCTCGCCGATCTCGTCGAGGCCAAGGTGGTGACGCTGCCCATGATGGAGCGTCGCGTCGACTTTCCGCGCAGGATCGAGCTCGGAGAGCGCGGCTTGCGCCAGCGGATCGACGCCGCGGCGTCGCGGATGCTGCGCGAGGGCGGCTGCGCCGCCTCGTGGGAGCTCGTGGGCGACCGGACCCTCAGGCTCCGGATCACCCCGCTGTCCGAGCAGGACGCGCTCGAGGTCGACAGCCACATGACGGCGTTCACCCGCGAGATCGCGTCGCTGCTGGGCGGGTCGCTGAACGCGCTCGGCGAGGCGGCCAGGCCGGCCGCGGCGCCGCTGCGCGGCGAGGCCCCTCCCCCGCGCCACCGGGGGCCGGAGAGAGCGCCGGTGGCCGCGGCCGAGGACGGCGAGGACGAGGGCCTCGGCGAGGAGGATGAGGAAGAGGCGACGGAAGAAGAGGCCGTCGCGCCTTCCAGCAAGCCCGCGGTGCTCGTGAAACCCCGTCGACCGGCCGAGCCGGCGGAGGAACAGGCCGCGGTGAGCAAGGCCAAGGGCCAGGCCGTGGCGATCCGGAGCGCGAAGGAGCCCGCCGCGAAGGAGCCCGCGCGTAAGGCCGCCGCAGCGAAGGAGCCCGCACGCCAGGCCGCCGCAGCGGAGGAGCCCGCACGCGAGGCCGCCGCAGCGGAGGAACCTGCACGCAAAGCCGCTGCAGCGAAGGAGCCCGCCGCGAAGGAGCCCGCACGGAAGGCCGCCTCAGCGAAGGAGCCCGCCGCGAAGGAGCCCGCACGGAAGGCCGCCTCAGCGAAGGAGCCCGCCGCGAAGGAGCCCGCACGGAAGGCCGCCTCAGCGAAGGAGCCCGCCGCGAAGGAGCCCGCGCGCAAGGCCGCCGCGGCGACGGCGAAGGTCGCGGCGAGCGCTGCCAAGAAGACGGCGAAGGCTCCCGCGAGCAAGGCCCCGTCGCTCCCGGAGAAGAAGGCGGCGAAGACTCCGGCCAAGAAGGCGCCGGCGACGAAGCGCTGACGAGCTCAGCGCGCCGGGTTCCGGTAGACCAGGATCACCGGCACGCCGTCGAGCCCGGCGATGTGCTCCGGGGCCGTCGTCCCGAAGGCGACCCACGCCTGGTACGCCTGCCCGAGCATGTGCTTCTCGTGGTGATAGAGGGCGAAGTCCGCGCCTGCGAGGGTCCCGACGCCGCGGATGTCCTTCCGCAGGCGCCCGTCGCGCTGGAGCATGTCCCACGCCGGGCCGGCCGTGTCGTGGATGTAGACGGTCCCCCGCGGCGGGACGTGCGCGTTGAGGTACGCGACGACCGCGCCCGTCGTGTACCCCCAGAAGGTGCGGTTCAGGCCGAGGGTCGCCGCGCCGGGCGCGCCGCCGACGAGCGGCGTGTAGCTCGAGAGCGCCCACGGGTGCGCGTGCAGCGTCTCGGCGATCGGCGCCGCGACCACCGCCGCGCCGAGCAGCGCCGGGAGCAGCGGCCCGCGGGCGGCCCGCGCGAGCCCGGCGCGCCCCACGAGCCCGGCGCGTCGCGCGAGCCCGGCGCGTCGCGCGAGCCCGCCCGGGCCGCGCCGGTCGCTCGAGAGCGCGCGGAGCCCGATGCGCGCGCGCCTCACCGCGGCGGAGAACGCCGCGCCGGCGAACAGGGTCATGAACGGGTAGGCCGTCATCCAGTGCTTCGTGCCGCCGAAGATCGGCGTGCGCGGCGAGAGCCAGGCGCCGTAGACGGCGGCGATGGAGAGGAACCAGAGGAGCGCCGTGCCGCCCGGATCGTCCGCGGGCGGACGGAGCCGGGCGGCGAGGGCGCGCGCCGCCACGAGCGCGGGCCTCCGGCTGGCCGGCGCGAGCCGCGCCGCCGCGCAGGCGAGCGGGTACGGGAGGCGCTCGCGCGCGCCGGCGCAGAGCCCCGCGACGAAGAGGACGAGCGTGACGAGGGGCACCGTCGCCGCCGTCATCACCGGCGCGTAGGCCCGCGGCATCGGCGGGGTCCAGTGGTTCCGGCCGAGGAACTCCATGTTGTAGTACTCGTGGTTCAGGTGGAACGACGCGTACTCGCGGAGGCGCGGGAGCGTGTCGTGCCAGATCCACGGCCAGAGCGCGAAGAAGACGAGGGGGCCGAGCGTCGCCATGGCGGCGAGCGCGGCGAGCGCCCGATGGGACGGCCGCGGCAGCAACGGCGGCCGAGGAGCGGAGGACGCCGGCGGCGCGCCGTCCACTGCGGCGCCCGACGCGCCCTCCGCTGCGCTCCGCGGCGCGACGATCCGCTCCCTGAGCGCCACGGCGATCGCGTGCGCGACGCACACGATCGGCAAGAACCAGGAGTTGTGCTTCGTGTCGAGCGCGAGGCCGAAGGCGACGCCGGTGAGCACCGGCCACAGCAGGCCGCCGCCCTGCAGCGCGCGCCAGTAGCAGTAGGCGCACAGCGCCCACACGGTCACGATCGGCGCGTCGAAGCACGCGAGGTGCGCGTGGTAGAAGTACCGCGGCAGCATCGCGAAGAGCACGGCCGCGCAGGCGCCCGCGATCCGATCGCGCGCCTGCGCGCCCCAGAGGTAGACGAGCGCGACGCCCGCGCCCGACAGGACCATCGCGGGGAACCGGTAGCTCGTGCCCTCCTCGGCGAAGAGCCCGAGCCGCTGCTGCAGCAGGAGGTTGGAGAGCGCGAACAGCGACTTGATGAGCCCGGGGTGCTCGTGGTTCACCGACCACGCGGCGTCGATGACCTCCGGGGCGAGCGCCGCGCGCGGCGCCTCGAGGAGCAGCTTGAACCACGACGCGTAGCGGTCCGCGGCGAAGAAGTAGAACCCCTCGTCGCGCGCGTACCCGAGGTCGCCCGCGGTCGCGAGCAGGAGCGCGACGTACGCCGCGGCGAACGCGAGCGCGACGAGGCCGTCGGCGAGCGCGAGGGGAGCGGGCCGCGCCGTTCGGTTCATCGGGTGTCCGCCTCGAAGCAGTAGTGGCGGTGCGTGTAGTCCGAGGTCCTCACGGCGAACTCCACCTCGGCCCCGGCCGCGCCGGCGTGGGCGCCGAGCGGGAACTCGAACGGCGCCCACCCGTCGCCGTCGACGTGCGTCGCCTCCCCCACGGTCTCGCCGTTCACGCGCACGGCCAGCGTGACCGGCGCGCCCTTCCGCTCTCGCTCGATGATCCAGTACATGCCCGCGTGCCCCCGGATCACGTCGCCGAGCGGGACGCCGCGGAAGCGCGTGACGATCTCGCCGGCCCTCGGCGGGTGGGACCAGATGCACCGGCGCGGGCGGAACTCCTCGTCCGCGATCACGGTGACGCCGACGTTGAAGAAGAGGCCGCCAGGGCACTCGAAGCGCTCCGCGGGGAACGTCGGGTGGCCGCCGAGGCCCCCGGTCGCGATCCGCGCGCGCGGGTTCCAGCGGCACGCGGCCGGCGGATCGGTGACGCGCACGTCCGCCGACGGCGGCGCGACGTGCTCGACGAAGTCGTACACGACGCGCGCGGGCCGCGGGTTCACGAGGCGCCGGAGCACGAACGGCCCGTGCTCCTGCCGGGCCTCCTCGCGAAAGCCCGCGAGCTCCTCGGCGCGCTGGCCGAGGGCGCTGATCTCGACGGCGGCCGCGTAGCGGGTCTCGTCGGGCCGCGCGGCGTCGCGGAGCGGCGAGAGCGCGTCCCCGAGCGCGCGGCGCGCGGCCGGATCGGCCCACGCGGGCGCGACGACCACGAGATCCCCGGGCCGCTTCATCGCCGCGAGCGGCGCCGCGAGCGCGCGGTAGGCGTCGAGATCCGGCGCGCCCTCGCTGAAGCGGACGTGCGCCGCGAGCTCGCCGAGGCCGAGCGCCGGGAGGCCGGCGAGCGCGAGCAGGCCCCACCGCCGCGCCCGGCGGCGCGCCCGCGGAGGTCCGCCCGCGGACGAGGTCGTGTCGTGGGGCTGCGCCGGGGCCACGGCGCCCCTAGCGCTCGATCGCGTAGACGACGCTCCCGAACGGCATGCGCTGCATGCGCTCCTCGATCACGCCGCGGAGCGTCTTCCACGCCCCGTCCCCGTCGACGTAGGCCTCGCGGAGGCGCAGCACGCCCGCCTTGTCGCCGCGCGCCTTGATGCCGAGCACCGTCCTCGCGAGCGCCTCGGCCGCGGCGGGCAGCCTGTCTGCCTGGATCGAGAAGCACCCCTTGTCCTCGCCGTTCGCGGCCACCTCGCCGCGATGGAAGGCGAGCGCGCCCGCGTCGAGCAAGCTGCCGAGCTGGATCGCCGCGAGCTGGCCGTAGGGCCGCGCCTCGCCGCCGGCCGTGTACATCCCCCGCCCGGCTTGCCCGAGGGCCCACACGATGTCCCGCGCCTCGATCCGGCGCGCGAGCGAGGGATCGATCACGCCCTTCCGGGCGAGCCAGTCGGCGAAGTAGAGCGCCCCGGTCTGGGCCTTGAGCTCCTCGAGCATGGAGGCGAGCGGGCCGCCGAAGATCTCGTCGTCGGTCTTGCCCTTCACCTCGTACCCCTGCGCCGGGCCCAGGTTGTGGGCGGCCTCGTGCAGCACCGTGCCCATCGTCGCGACGGATCGCTCGAACGACATCCCCTCGAGCGTGGCCTTGCAGACGAGCGACGACGTGGCCTCCCGGAGCGCGGCGCGGCTATCGTCGTCCTGGAGGAAGTTCGCCATGACCACGGTGCGGCCGCGCCCCTCGGTCGCGACCGGGCCCCAGTTCGGCAGGCTCTGGCCCGCGGTCCCGCCCGTCGCGGCCCGCGACTCGCCGGCGTTCAGCACGATGTCGATGAAGTCGGGCAGGTGGAACGCGACCTTGCGCGCCTTGTAGGGCGCGCCCGCGAGCTCCGCGAACGCCGCCTCCATGTCGGCCTTCACAGGGTCGAGCTTCCTCTGCCAGACGAGCGACTCCTGGTTGATGCGCGCGAAGCTCACGTGGAAGCCCGCCTTGCGGCTGCACGGCTCCCAGTAGGTCTCGTCCGGCCCCACCCGCAGGTACCAGGCCGAGTTCTCGGCGTTCATCTTCGCCCAGGGCTCGTCGGCGAGCTCCCAGCGGTCGTCGAGGAAGGCCTGCGCCGCCGCGAGCAGGTACGCCTTGAAGGCGGCCTCGCCGGGGCTCTGGATCGCGTCCGCCGCCGCCCTGAGCTCCCGGCTCACGGCCTCCATCTCGGGCCGGTACGCCTGGCTGTAAGGCACGGCCTTGAGGGCGCCGTTCTCCTCCACCACGACGGTGAACGGCGACAGGAGCGCCTTCTGGTCCGGCCGCGCCTCGAGCGCGGCGCAGAACTTCTTGTCCTGCTGGAGGCGCGCCGGGTAGACGCCGGTGAGGCGCGGCGGCCGGTCCGGCAGCGCGCTGCAATCGGGGTTGTCCCGGGTCTTCGGCTGCTCGCACCAGGGCCCCTGGTTGCGCCAGAAGAGCGCGCGGCTCGCCGGATCATCGGGCGGGATCCGCTCGGCCATGCCGGTCGTCCCGCGCTGCTTCGCGTGGATCTGCTCGATGAGCTCGGCGACCGTGAGCAGGTGGCCGACGATGGCGCGGTCCTCGGCGGACGCCTCGCGGAAGTCCGAGCGGAGGAGCGACGGGCGGCCGCCGGCGAGCTCGGCGAGGACCGCATCGCGGCGGCGCTTCTCGGCGTCGTCGAGGCCGGCGCGGGGGTGGCCTTCGGCCTTGATCCGGGTCATGGCCGCGTACGCCGCGGTGAACGCCGGCGTGAACGCCCCGGAGGCGACCCAGGCGGGGGGCGTGGTGTGGTGCCACGGCGTGGCGATCTCGTCCGGATCGACCGCGCCCGAGCCGTTCCGGTCGGCGATCCAGAAGAGCGGCAGGTCGAGCTCCACGGCGAGGCGGTTGAGCTCGGGCCGCGTCAGCGGGTCGGGGCGCGGCGCCTCTGGCGCAGCCTGCGTCGCAGCGGCCGGGGCCCTGGGCGCGGCCGCGGGCGGCGCGGGCGCCTTCGCGGGGGCGCAGGAGGCCACGGCGGCACAGGTGGCGGCGAGCACGGCGAGCGAGGGGGCGCTCGGGAGGATCATTTTCATGAGAGGGAGACTCCGCTCAGAGGCCCCCGGGCGTCAGACCGAAAGGGCGCCGGGAGCGTAGATCAGAATCCCCTCACGCGCCGCGGAGACGCTCCTCCGCCTCCGGCGGGGGGATAGTGCGCGAACTTCTGCCCCCGATCGTGAGCCTCCGAGCCATCGGAGAGGATCTCGACCAGGACGCTCGGGTCGAGCGATGCGTCCTTGTCGTCGGGATCGCGCTCGAGCTCCCCGTAAACTCCCCTTTCCGGAGCCGCTCGATCGACCCTGGACGTGCGCGCGCACAGGCCCGCGGCGCGCGGCGCGCGCTCGCCATCGCGCGCGCCGCGGCCCTATCCTGATCATCATGCCCACGGTCCACAGCACCGCCGAGATCAACGCCCCTTCCGACGCGCTCTTCGCGCTGTCCCAGGACTACGACCTCCGGATCGAGTGGGACCCCTTCCTCAGCGAGATGCGCTTCTGCGACGGCGCGACCGAGCCCGCCGTCGGCGTGCGGGTGTGGGTGCGCGCGAGGAACGGGCTGAGCATGGAGGCGCGGTACATCACGCTGAACCCGCCGGAGCAGGTGGCCATCGCCATGGTCGAGGGGCCGCCGGTCTTCCGCCGGTTCTCGGGGGCGTGGCTCTTCAAGGCGCTGTCGCCCGAGCGGACGCGCGTCACCTTCCGCTACAACTTCACGGCGCGGCCGCGGATCCTCGGATCGGTGATGGCGGCCGTGCTGCAGCGCGACGTCGCGAAGCGCCTCGCCGGGCTCAAGGCGAGCGCCGAGACCACGGACATCCTGAAGCGCCTGCCGCACCGCTGCGGGGCCCGATGAGATGCACGGCGGCGAGCGCAGGCCGGATCGCGCGGGCGCGCCGGGGCTCACCCGCCCCGGGCGCGGCGCCCGGAGGCGCCCTCAGCGGGCCCCGCAGCCCAGCGCCTCGGCGAGGCGCGGCAGCACGTGGCCGGCCATGGCGTCGATCTTCAGCGCGCTGAGCTCCTCGCCGCGCGCCGAGCCCAGGTTGATCATCGCGACCGGGATGCCGCGCTCCGCGGCGCGCAGCACGAAGCGGTAGCCCGAGTAGACCGCCAGCGACGAGCCCACGACGAGCAGCGCGTCCGCGGCGTCGACCAGGGCGAACGCCGCGTCCACGACCGGCCGCGGCACGTTCTCGCCGAAGAAGACGACGCGCGGCTTCAGCGGCCCGTCGCACCGCAGGCAGGGCGGCGCGTGGAAGCGGGCGACGTGCTCGGCCGGCAGATCGGCGTCGCCGTCGGGGGCGAGGTCGGCCGCGAGGCGCAGCCAGCCGGGGTTCCGCGCGAGCAGCCGCGCCTGCACCGCCGCGCGCGGCTCCACCGCGCCGCACGCGAGGCAGCCGACCTCGGAGAGCGTCCCGTGCAGCTCGATCACGCGGCGGCTGCCGGCGGCGTGGTGCAGCCCGTCGACGTTCTGCGTGATGAGGCCGTCGAGCAGCCCGCCCTGCTCGAGCCGCGCGAGGGCGCGGTGCGCGGGGTTCGGCTCGGCCCGGGAGAACCGCTCCCAGCCGAGCACCGCGCGGGCCCAGTAGCGCTGCCGGATCTCGGCCGAGCGGGAGAACTCCCGGCCCTGGATCGGGTTGCGCGCGCGGCGCCGCGTCTCGGGCCCCCGGTAGTCCGGGATGCCCGACTCGGTGCTGCACCCCGCCCCGGTGAGCGCCACGAGCCGCCTGCCGCGCACGAGCGCGACGAGGTCGTCGAGGCGGTCCGCGGCGGGCGCTTCGCTGGGCAGCATGCGCCCCCGTTCTGATCCGTTCGGCGGCACGCCGCCACAGCCCCGCGGCGCCACAGGGCCGGCGCGCCGCCACAGGCGCGCGGCGCCGCAGGGCCGGCGCCCCTGCCCTCCTGGAGACCCCGGCAAAGAAGCGGTCTTACGCACATGACGCAAGCACTTCTTGACAGCGCTTCCGGAACATGGCATGAGCCACTTGAAACTGAAACTGATTTTCTATATCAGTAGCCAGTCAGGAGACGAGCGGCCCGCGACTTGACGTCCAGAGCCCGATGACCGGAGCCCCTGCGGCTCACGCAGCCCATCGGAGCTGGGTGTGACGACAAGCCCTTCTCGACGATCGAGCCGACTCCGCTCTCGCGCGCCGTCCGCGCCACGCGAGCCTTCGTTCGCGCCGCGCGCCCCTGCGCGCCACGACGGCGCCCGCTCACTCGGGCGCTCGTCCGGCGCGGGGGCCAGCGCGGTGGGGCCCCTGGCCCCCTCGAGCGCCGGCCGATCGGCGGGAGTTGCGGCCTGGCCCACGCCCCCCGACGGCATGTCGAGACGCCACCTCTCGGGCGCCGCGCCGCTCCGCGCGCGGACCTGCGCAGGCCCGGGCGCCGTGGAGACGCCCGCTCGACGCCCCCCGGCGACGCGCGCGCGGCGGCGTCGGGGGGCGTCGCGCCGGGCGCCGGGCCAGAGCCACCATCGATTTCAAAGCCTTTCGAGGAGAACCGCCTCATGACGACGACCCTGTTCGTGCCGGACGCTGCCGAGAGACCCGCGTCGAACGCCGCGCAGCTCCTGGAGCAATACAGCCCTGAATCCTCGTTCTTCTTCGCGTCGCCGACATGCACCCTGCTCGCGCAGGGCGTGCGCGAGATGAAGCTGGAGCCGGAGCGCGGAGACCGCCTTGCGGGCCGCGTCGCGGCGCTGCTCGCGGCGTCGGAGGGCGCCCGGTATCCCCGTCCCATCGTGGTCGGCGCGGTGCCGTTCAACAACACGTCTCCCGCGCGCCTCATCGTCCCGAGGACGATCCAGAGCGCCGGTCCGCTCGGCGCCGCCGCGGTCGCGCTCCGGCCGCGAGCACCGGTGTCCATCCGGACACTGCGCATGATCCCCGAGCCCCGCGACTACGTGCGCGGCGTCGAGCAGGCGGTCTCGCTGATGCAGACCGGGGCGCTGTGCAAGGTCGTCCTCTCCAGGATGATGGAGCTCGTGCTCTCGAGGCCGATCGACCTCCAGGACGTCCTCAGGCGCCTCGCGCAGCACAACCGGAGCGGCTACACCTTCGCCGCCAACCTCTGGGAGAGCGCAGAGCGGGAGCCCGGTCCGGAGGGCGACACCCCGACGGCCCGGCCGCGGACCCTGATCGGCGCCAGCCCGGAGCTGCTCGTGTCACGGTCAGGGCTGCAGGTCGTGGCCAATCCGCTGGCCGGCTCCGCGGCGCGCAGCCCGGATCCCGAGGAGGACCGGCGGCGGGCCAACGCCCTGCTCACCTCCAGGAAGGACCGGCACGAGCACGCGATCGTGGTCGAGGCCGTCACCGCCGCGCTCCGGCCGTTCTGCCGGCGCCTCCACGTCCCCGAGGCCCCCTCGCTCACGCACACGGCCACGATGTGGCACCTGGCGACCCGGGTCACGGGGGAGCTCGACGATCTCTCGATCTCCTCGATGAAGCTGGCCATGGCCCTCCACCCGACGCCCGCCGTGTGCGGCTATCCCGCGGAGCGCGCCCGCGCCGCCATCGAGTCGCTCGAGCCGTTCGATCGCGGGTTCTTCACGGGGATCGTGGGCTGGTGTGACGCCGCCGGAGACGGCGAGTGGGCGGTCGCCATCCGCTGCGCCGACATCGCAGGTCGGTCGGCCCGGCTCTATGCCGGGGCCGGGCTCGTCCTCGGCTCCGACGGGGACATGGAGCTCGCCGAGACCTCCGCCAAGCTCCGCACCATGGGGAACGCGCTCGGCCTCGATCTGGCGCCGGAGATGGCGTGATGCATCGAGAGCCATCGCGGCGATCCGGCGCGCTGGACGGCTGGACCCCCTGGCCCGCCGACCTCGCAGAGCGCTACCGCCAACTCGGCTACTGGCGCGGCGAGACGCTCGGCGAGATGCTGCGCGACCGGGCGAGGCAGCACCCCGATCGCGTCGCGCTCGTCAGCGTCGGGCGCCGCCTGAGCTACGGCGAGCTCGATCGGCGCGCCGATCGCCTGGCCGCTGGCCTCCTGCGCCTTGGCGTCCAGCCGGGGGATCGCGTGGTGGTGCAGCTCCCGAACATCGCGGAGTTCTTCGAGGTGTGCTTCGCCCTGTTCCGGCTCGGCGCGCTGCCCGTGCTGGCCCTCCCCGCGCATCGACGCGCCGAGATATCGTATTTCTGCCAGTTCACCGGGGCGGTCGCCTACGTCATCGCGGACCGGGACGGCGGGTTCGATTACCGGGAGCTGGCCGGGCAGATCCAGCAGGAGACATCGACCCTGAAGCACGTGCTGGTGGTCGGCGATCCGGGCCGGTTCACCGCGCTCTCCAGCGTGGACGCGGAGCCCGGAGAGCTCCCCGGGCCCGCGCCGGGCGACGTCGCCTTCTTCCAGCTCTCGGGCGGGAGCACGGGTGTGCCCAAGCTGATCCCGCGGACCCACGACGACTATCTCTACAGCGTGCGGGCCAGCGCGGAGATCTGCGCGCTCGACGCGGACAGCGTGTACCTGGCCGTGCTCCCCGTCGCGCACAACTTCACGCTCAGCTCCCCCGGCAGCCTGGGGGCGCTCCACGCCGGCGGCCGCGTGGTGCTCTCCCCTCGCCCCAGCCCGGACGAGGCGTTTCCCCTGATCGAGCGGGAGCGGGTGACCCTGACCGCGCTGGTGCCGCCGCTCGTGCCGGTCTGGCTGGACGCGGCCCGGGCCCCCCGCCACGATCTGTCGAGCCTGCGCGTGCTCCAGGTGGGCGGGGCCAAGCTCTCCCCCGAGGTCGCGCGCCGGGTGCGGTCCACCCTGGCCGGCTGCGCGCTGCAGCAGGTGTTCGGCATGGCCGAGGGGCTGGTCAACTACACCCGCCTCGACGATCCGGAGGACCTCGTCGTCGAGACGCAGGGCCGGCCGATCTCGCCCCACGACGAGATCCGCGTCGTGGACGACGAGGATCGCGACGTCGAGCGCGGGCAGGTCGGACACCTGCTGACGCGCGGGCCCTACACGATCCGCGGCTATTACAAGGCCGACGCGCACAACGCGGCGGCGTTCACGCGAGACGGCTTCTACCGCACGGGCGACCTCGTGCGCCTCACGCCGTCCGGCCACCTGGTCGTGGAGGGGCGCGCGAAGGACCAGATCAACCGCGGCGGCGAGAAGATCGCGGCCGCGGAGGTCGAGGATCACCTCCTCGCGCACCCGGCGGTGCGCGACGCGGCGCTCGTCGCCATGCCGGACGCGCTGCTCGGCGAGCGCTCCTGCGCGTTCCTCGTGCCCCACGGGCAGCCGCCGGCCCCGAGGGAGATCAACGCCTTCCTGCGCGAGCGCGGCGTCGCCCGCTACAAGGTACCCGATCGCATCGAGTGGGTCGACAGCCTCCCCAAGACGAGCGTCGGGAAGGTGGACAAGAAGGCGCTCCGGAGGCGGATCGCCGAGGGGCTCGCGCAGCCCTGAGACCCGGGCGGAGGCGGCGACGGCGCCGTCACGCCCCCTGACCCGACGCACCGGCCCGAGAGGCCACAAGGAAGCGAAGAGAACAGAGAGGATCGATCATGGGCATCCCGAGAATCCAACCCTATTCCATGCCGCGCGCCGATGACCTCCCGGAGAGCCGGGTGTCATGGAGCCCAGATCCGGGGCGTTCCGTCCTCCTGATCCACGACATGCAGCAGTACTTCCTCGATTACTACGACACCCAGGCGTCGCCCGTGGTCGAGCTGCTCGCCAGCATCCGGCGGATCCGGCAGCGATGCGCGGCGCTGGGGATCCCGGTCGTCTACACGAAGCAGCCCGCGGAGCAGACGCCGGAGCAGCGCGGCCTGTTGACGGATCTCTGGGGGCCCGGGCTGACACGGCACCCGGATCGGGAGGCGATCGTGGGCGAGCTCTCGCCGGGCCGCGGCGACACCGTCCTCACCAAGTGGCGCTACAGCGCCTTTCAGCGCACCGAGCTCCGCGATCTCATGCGCCTGTGGGGTCGCGATCAGCTCATCGTCTCCGGCGTCTACGCGCATATCGGGTGCCTCATGACCGCCTGCGAGGCGTTCATGAACGACATCCAGCCGTTCTTCGTGACCGACGCGACCGCGGATTTCTCCCGGGAACAGCACGAGATGGCCATCGCCTACGTGGCGCAGCGCTGCGGGGTCGCGCTCCCGACCCGGGAGGTCCTGGCCGCGCTCGACGGTCGCCGCGGCGCCGAGGGCGTCGCCCCGCCCCGCCCCGCGCAGGCCGCGGCGCCGACGCCGCGTCAGGAGAGCCACTCTCCCTCGCTGGACCGCCTGCGCGGCGACGTCCTCGAGCTCCTGGATCAGCCCGTATCCGGGGTGTCCGAGCACGAGAGCTGGCTCGACCTCGGGCTCGACTCCATTCGCCTCATGACCCTCGTCGAGCGATGGCGCGGCGCGGGGGTCGACGTCACGTTCGTGGAGCTCGCCGAGCGCCCCACGCTCGCCGCGTGGTGGGAGCTCCTGTCGCCCCGCCTGCCGCGCGCGCCCGGCCGCGCGCCGGGGCGGAGCGCCGAGGCGGCCAGCCACGAGGCCCTCGGCTGACATGTCACACCAGGAGAACAGCGAGGCGGACGGGTCGACATGAGCGGCACGACGACCTCACCCCGGGAGACGACTTCACCCCGGAAGGCGGCCTCACCCCAGAAGACGGTGGCGCGCACGCCGCCGCGCCTGCTCGAGGTGCTGCGCACGACCGCGATCTCGCCCCGCATGCGGCGGATCACGCTGGGCGGCGACGCGATCGCAGGGTTCCCCGCGGGCTGCGACGGCGCGCACATCAAGGTGTTCTTCCCGCGCGGCGATCAGGCGGTGCCGGAGCTGCCCACGCTCGGTCCAGAGGGCCCCATCTGGCCCCCGATGCCCCGGCGGCCGATCACGCGCACGTACTCGGTGCGGCGGTTCGACGCGCGGGCCGGAGAGCTGCACGTGGACTTCGTGCTGCACGGGGACGAGGGCCCCGCGTCGCGGTGGGCCGCGCGCGCCCGGCCGGGCGACCGGCTCGGCATCGCGGGGCCCGGCGGCCCCGATCCGATGCTCGGGCCCGCCGACTGGTACCTCCTCGCCGGGGACGTGACCGCGCTGCCGGCGATCGGCGCGCTCCTCGAGGCCCTGCCCCGGGCGGCGCGCGGCCACGCCGTGATCACGGTCCCCGACGCGGCGGACGTG
Organism: Sorangium sp. So ce1036; assembly: GCF_051369805.1. Lineage (NCBI taxonomy): Bacteria > Pseudomonadati > Myxococcota > Polyangiales > Polyangiaceae > Sorangium > Sorangium sp. So ce1036. The sequence goes on along the minus strand of NZ_JBBMOX010000001.1, from coordinate 4,993,469 downwards.
CAGGCGCTCGATGCGCCGAGCGGCGTCTCTTTGACCTGGCTCCCGCTCGATGGACAGCACACCCCGAGCCCGCGGCTGGAAGAGGCCGTCCGCGCCGTCGGGTGGCAGGACGGCCGCGCCTTCGCCTGGGTCGCCGGAGAGGCGACCTCGGTCCTCGCGATCCGCGATTTCCTGCGGAACGAGCGCGGGCTCAAGCGTGATGCGATGTACGCGATTCCCTACTGGAGAGCCAGCCTCTCGGAGGAGGCGTATCACATGGAACGGCACCGCGTCATGGACGAGCTCGACCAGAGCTGACGGGAACGAGCGATGGAGTTCAAGGACAGGACGGCGCTCGTGACGGGCGCGGCCCAGGGGATCGGCGAGGCCGTCGCGCGCGCGCTCGCCGCGCGCGGCGCGCGGGTGGCGGGGCTCGACGCGAACGAAGAGCGCCTCTCGGGTGTGATGGACGATCTCGGGGCGCGCGGCCATCGCGCGGCCGCGTTCCCGGTGGACGTGGCGGACAGTCAGGCCGTCGAGCGCGCCGTGGACCGGGCCGAGCGCGCGCTGGGGCCGATCGAGATGCTGGTCAACGTGGCGGGCGTGCTGCGCATGGGCCAGGCCGTCGCGCTGAGCGACGAGGACTGGGAGCGCACCTTCGCGGTCAACACCCGGGGGGTGTTCCACGTGAGCCGGGCCGTGGCGCGGCGCATGATCCCGCGCCGGTCGGGGGCGATCGTGACGGTCGGGTCCAACGCCGCGAGGACGCCCCGGATGCACATGGCCGCTTACGCCGCGTCGAAGGCGGCCGTGACCATGTTCACGAAGTGCCTCGGCCTGGAGCTCGCGGAGCACGACATCCGCTGCAACGTGGTGTCCCCGGGCTCGACGGACACGCCGATGCAGCGCGCGCTCTGGGCCGACGATCGCGGCGCGCAGGCGGTGATCGCGGGCTCCCTCGCCGCCTTCCGGCTGGGGATCCCGCTGAACCGGATCGCCACCCCCGGCGACGTCGCCGATGCGGTGCTGTTCCTGCTCTCGGATCGGGCGCGGCACATCACGATGCACGATCTCTGCGTGGACGGCGGCGCCACGCTCGGCGCCTGATCCAGGCGAGCCGGCGTCCGTGGGGAGCTGCCCTGGGGGCGCTCGCTGGAGGGGCTGTCGTGCAGGCGAGCCACGACCGGGGCTCGCCGGAACGCAAGCCCCGGAGGCGAGCGCCCCCAGGGCAGCTCCCCACGGACGCCGGCCTACCCACCGCGCTCAGGGGCCCTCTTCCGCGACGTTCCCGAACAGCACATCCGACGCCGTGCCGCTCATCACCACCGCCGCCACGGCGAGGGCGACCGCGATCCCGGCGGCGCCGATGACCCGCGTGGGCTTCATCTGCCACCACATGGCGAGACCGCTGAGCGCCCACAGGACCAGCGTGACCCCGGTGACGTCCGCGAACAGCGCCCAGAGCCAGGTCATGCCGCCGTGAACGGGGTAGTGATGCGTCGTGTGGAGCTTCTCGAGCACCTCCACGAAGCGCGGCTGCCCCTCGGCGTCGTCGAGCCGCCCGTCGAGCCGGCCCGTGCCCAGGTTGTACGTGACGTTCCACGAGCGCGCGTCCGCGTCGCGCACGCGGAAGCGCAGCTCGGGGCTGACCTTCGGGTGGGCGCGCAGAGGCCCTCCGGCCTCGACGCCGAGCCTGGGCAGCAGCTCCTTCACCTGCTCCTGCACCGCGGCCATCCGGTGCTCGGGCAGATCGATCGCCGCGCCGGCGAACGGGGCCGGCGGGGCCTCCGGATTGGGGGCGTGGCGGGAGAGCGTCGCGCTGCCGTCGTCGAGGTTGAGGATCAGCACGTGACGCCCCCCGTCGCCGCCCGGCGCGGCGAAGATCGGCCAGCCGGAGAACGCGGGCGACCCCTCGTCGAGCTCGTAGGGCGAGGGCGACCCGGCGTTGAGCTGCCCGACCACCTGGCGCGCCAGGTCGCCGGGCTCCCAGGGCCGGAAGCCGGTGAGCGCCGACAGCTCCTCTCCGGAGAGCTGCCGGCGGTCGATGTCGCGCCCGATCTCGGGGTGATTGAACAGCATACCGCTGATCCCGAACAGCAGGATCCAGGGAAACAGCAGCAAGCCGAGGTACATGTGCAGGCGCCGCACGACCTTCATGGCCGCGCCGTAGCGCGGCCGCCCGCGGGGGCGCCGCGCCGCTCGCGGCCCCCGCGCGGGGTCGTCCGTCGCCGCCTCGTCGCGATCGGGCGCGAGCATCATCGCATCTTCACGGCGGAGAACACGAGCCCCTCCGTGCTCAGGGTCGCCTCCCCGGGCCCGTCCGCGGTGATCTCGAGGAACGTCGTGGAGCTCTGGCCCTGATAGAGCGGCGCGAAGCTGCGGTCGCCGAGCTCCAGCATCACGACGCTCCCGCCGGTGGGCTCGGCGCCCAGCACCGTGGCCGTCGGCTCGTCGCCGAGGGTCACGCTGGCCCACCGCCACGCCGCGGCGCTCGCCAGGACGCGCGGGTGGGTGTCTTCCTTGATCTCGAAGGCCTCTTCGTCGAGCACGCGCAGGAACGCCTCGCCGCCCGGCCCGCGGATCAGCGAGCCGGCGGCGCTGCCGTCGAAGAGCGAGGAGAGCTCGACGTGGAAGTCGGGGTCGAACTCCCTCGTCTCCGGGTCGAAGCGCAGCATGCAGGCGGCCGCCGCGCTGTCGGGGTTGAGCCGGTGCACCGCCGCGCCGTACGCCTCGGTGGCCACGTAGATCTTGCCGTCCGGCCCCAGGGCGCCGTCACGCACGTAGCCGCAGCGGTCGTCGGTGACGACGGTCGCCTCGTCCGTCGCGCTGTCCACGACGACGATCGCGGCCTGGCTCGGGACCTCCGGCCCCTGCCGCCAACCGGCGAAGGTGATCACGTCATTGCCCTGTCGCAGCGGCGCCGCGGAGAACGTGAGCGTCGCGTCCGCGAGCACGAGATCGTCGAGCGGGATATCCCCGGTGACGGTCATGTCCTTCGGATTCCAGACCACCACCTGGGCGGTGGGGCCGTCGAAGAAGTAGGCCTTGGTCTCCGACACGAACTGGAACTGGCCGCCGTACTCGCCGATGCTCGCGAGCCCCTTGCCGAGGAAGCTCACCGCGCTGCCCTTCTTCAGGCTGCCATCTGCCTGGAGATCGTACCGGGTCACGGTGGGCTCCGCGTCGCCCGCCACGAACACGGCGCCGCCGCCCTCGGGCCCGACGCCGAGGGCGCGCCCCACGATCTCGATGCCGTCGCCGAGCGACAGCGGTGTGCCCGCGTCGAGCGAGTCGGTCACGACGACGTAGCTGAGCGAGTCGGCCGTGTCGCTGCCGAGCACCTGGGTCGTGATCGCGAACCGCGGGCCGGACGCGGCGCCGCCGCCCCCCGCCCCGGCGGCGCTGGTCGCGCCGCCGCCGTCCTCGTCGTCGCCGCACGCGGCGAGGCATGGGACGATGAGGATCATGAAGAACGCTGTCGCCCTGGACCACGGATGAAACATCGAGTCGTCTCCTTTTGGCCTCGCTCGCCGGTCGAGCGGATGCCGGATCTCACATGTCGAGGGTGAGCTTGGCGTAGGCCGCTCTCCCCGGGCGCTGGACGCCGTGGTAATCGAAGGTCTTCGCGTCGGTGAGGTTCTGCACCTCGAGGGTCGAGCTCACGGACCACCCGCCGTGCTTCACCAGGTAGGTGAGCGCGAGCGCGTGCGAGAGCTGCGATGGGATCTGCTTCTTCGTCTCCCGGCTCCCGTGCTTTCCGAGGCCGAGGAAGAACTCGTGCACGTAGCGCGCGCTCCACGTCAGGGACAGCGCGTCGTCCCGCAGGAGGGGCCCGGGCCACGTGACGCGGGCCGCGCCGTCGGCGAACAGGAACGGGCGGTTGGGGAGGCGCTCGTCGCTCGAGGTGTCCCGGAGGTCGTGCCAGCTCACGTGGCCGTCGAGCGAGAGCCACTCGCCCGGCGACGTCCACCCGGCGGAAGACTCGAAGCCGAGCGACCTGGCCGAGGCCACGTTCATGTACTGGGCGTAGCCGACGCCGGGATAACCCCGCCAGATCAGCCCCTCGGCGAACCGACCGAACGCGTTCACGTTGAACCGGAGCTGGCCGACGCCGAGGTCCGCGCGCTCCAGCGTCACGCCGAGGTTGACGTTGTGGCTCACCTCCGGATCGAGGTGCAGGTTCGCGACGATGGGCACGTCGCCGTCGGCGCCGAACAGCTCCTCCGGGCTGGGCAGGCGGGTGGCGAGCTCGTACGACGCCTTGGCGTAGAGCGCCTCCGTGAAGCGGAAGCGCAGGCTGTCGCCGACCCCCATGCGGAAGGTCCCGCGATCGAGATCGCGGAGCAGGCCGCTGGGGAGCTGCTCCTCGGTCCGGAGCGCCTGCACATACCCCTTGGCGAAGGCGATGTTCGCCAGCCGGCCCTCGAGCGGCCGCGCCTCGTGCTCGACGCCCACGACGGCGCTCAGGAGATCTCGCCGCGCGGTGAGCGGATCATAGACCCCCTCGGGGTGCTCTCGATTGCGCCCGGTGCGGGTCGCGAAGGTCGGCGCCGCGCCGAAGCGCACGAGGTGATCGGGCGCGGGGATCCACAGGAGGTTGAGGCGCGCGAACGCGGTGTGCTGGTGGACGCGCTGGTCGATCGCGCGCGCGTCGCTCTCTCCCGGCTGCGGGAGCCTGGCCAGGCAGCGACCGGACCAGTCGTGGCGGCAGGTGCCCAGGTCGCGAAAGTCCGTGCGCGCGTACGCGTACCCCGCCACCGTGTCGAGCCGCATCGCGCGGGAGAGCGGCTGGGCGTACCGGAGGTGAGCGCCCCCGGTCTGCCGGCCGAAGGTCACGTCGCCGTAGGGCACGGTCATGTGGAGGTTGTGCTGCACGTCGCGCTCGTGCACCGCGTAGAAGGCGCGGAGCAGCAGGCGGTCGGCCCACGGGCGCCGGACGACCCCCACCTCGACGCCGCCGCCGGCCGCGCGGTAGCCGTCATGGAACCTGCGGACCCGGGCGGGCGACAGCCGCCCTTGCGCGTCCACCAGCTCGACGTCGACCGGGTAGTCGTTCCGCGCGTGGTCGAGGAAGCCGTTCGCGCGGGCGACGAGGCCGCTCGGCTCGTGCACGTGGTGCCCGCCCAGGGTCAGCCGGTACGTGCCGAAGGAGCCGACCTGGTACGACGCCGCGGCGTGCGAGCCGCGGACGTTCCGATCGGTCACGAGGTTCACCGCGCCCCCCAGCGCGTCGGCGCCGAAGCGCACCGGGACGACACCGCGGTAGATCTCGGCGCGCTCGACCAGGTTGACTGGCACGTTGGCGATCCCGAACGCGTAACCCGAGAGATCGAGCGGCACCCCGTCGAGGAAGAGGCGAACCTGGTCGTCGGCGAGGCCGTTCAGCGAGAGCCGCGCCGTGGAGCCGAGCCCGCCGCCGCGGCGCACGCCGACGCCCTCCGAGCGCGAGAGGACCTCGCCGAGATCCGCGGACTGCCGCTGCGCCGCTTCGGTGTCGATGACATGAACGGCCTCCGCCGAGCGGCGGAGCCGCTCGGCGACGGAGGCGCCGCGCACGCTCACCTCGAGCGGGGGCCGGGCCGGCGCGGGGACCGGGCCAGGGGCCGTGTCCGCCGCCTGTCCTGCGGCGCCGGGCGAGGCGGCCTGTGCCCCGGGCGAGGCGGCCTGTGCCCCGGGCGAGGCGGCCTGTGCCCCGGGCGAGGCGGCCTGTGCGATCTGGCTCGCCGCGGCGGGCGGCTCGGGCAGCCGGAAATCGTAGCGGTAGAGGATGCGCGACGCGACGTTCTGCTCACCGCGCCGGGCGGGCGTGAAGCGGAATCGCAGCGCCGCCTCCCGCGCGGCCTCGTCGAGCCCATGCCCCGCGGGGGTCGCGACCTCCGCCCGGGTGACGCGCCCTCCGGCGTCGATCGTCAACCGCAGCACCACACTCCCCTCCTTGCCGGCCGCGCGCGCCTCCTCCGGATAGGCCGCCTCGACGCGCTCGATGAGCTCGGGAGGATGCACCTCGGGCGCGGCGCCGACCTCGGGCGCGGCGCTGTGGCGCGGCGCGTCCGCTCCGGCCTCCCCGAGCGCGCGCCGCTCGCCCCCGTCACCGGGAGCTTCGCTGTCCGCGCGCGCGTCCTGCGCGAAGGCCGGCGAGCCACCGAGGAAGAGGGCCAGGGCCATGAGCCCGGCGCAGAGCGGGGAGCGTCCTCGAAACATCCGGGTCCTCGGCCTGCTCATCGAAGCGTGATGGGGAGACGCGCCGGGCGGCGCTGCGCGGTGTCGTTGTCCATGGCGGCCTGTTTACCAACCGGACCCCTCTCTGCGGGGAATACCGAGTCTGCGGGGAATACCGAGTCTGCGGGGAATACCGAGCGCGATGTCCGGAGGCCGCCGGCGCGATGTCCCCTGTCGGCGCTCGACGGGGTTCAACCCGTCACGCCCTCCTCGGACACGGCGCTCTCCTCTGCCGCAGAGAGCGGCACGACGACGACGCGCTTGCACCGCCGACACTTCAGCTCGATGCCGCCGGGCACGAGCCGGGCGAGCATGCTGCCGCAGTCGCAGCGCAGCGCATCGCACCCGGCGTCGCTGGCCACGCCGCAGTGAACGCACCGGCTGGCGAGCGGCCCCCTCTCCTTCTGCGTCGGGTCGCTCATGCCTGATCTCTTTTCAATAATGAAAGTCACTTTCAATCTCTACAATGCATGAGTAGCACGGTGATTTCCCTGATGTCAAGCGGGCATGCGTCTCCTGATCAATTTTTATTGACAAATCCAGAATGCTCAATTAGTGAACTTGAAAGTAGTTTTCACTTTCTCGTTCGCCTTCGTCGACGGACGATTGGCTTTCAGCGCAGCGCGCGGTGGTCGCTGTCCGGCGTGATCTCGGGGCCAGGGGCCCTGCCCCGCCGGCGGGCGCCGCGCGCCCCGGCGGCGTGGGATCCGCGCGTCGCGGCCGCCTCGGCGCCGTGACGGCCTCCGCGGCGCCCGCGCCCTGCCCGCCTCGCGCGGGCGCGGCGCGGATCGCGCGCCGGCTGAACCAGGAGGGACTGTCCATGGTTGATCCTCGAGAGGCGCGCTGGCCCCTGTCGGCCGCGCAGCACGGCATCTGGCTCGGCCAGCAGCTCGACCCGGCGAGCCCGGTCTACAACGCGGGCGAGTGCATCGAGATCCTCGGGCCCGTCGATCGGGCGGTCCTCGAGGCCTCGGTGCGTCAGGCCGTGTCGGAGGCCGAGGCGCTGCACATGCGCTTCACGAACGAGCCGGGCGGACCGCGGCAGATCCTCGGCCCCTCCTCGGACGGGCCGGTGCACCACGTCGACGTCAGCGCGGCGCCCGACCCGTGGGCGGCTGCCCTCGCGTGGATGCGGGAGGATCTCGGCAAGACCGTGGACCTCGGCCGCGGGCCGCTCTTCGCGGAGGCCCTCTTCACGGCGGGGCCCGATCGCACCTTCTGGTACCAGCGCGCCCACCACGTGGCGCTGGACGGCTACGGCTTCTCGCTGATCGCGCGGCGCGTGGCCGACCTCTACACCGCGCGGATCCAGGCTCGGCCGTGCGGCGACAGCGCCTTCGGCCCGCTGCGCCGGGTCGTGGAGGAGGATCTCGCCTACCGCGCGTCCCCCGCGCTCGAGCGCGATCGCGCGTTCTGGTCACGGCGCTTCGCCGACCGGCCCGCGCCGGTGAGCCTGACCGACCGGCCCGCGCCGATGTCGCGCACCTTCCTCCGGCAGACGGCCTCGCTCTCGCCCGCGTGCATGGACAGCCTGCGGGCGACGGCGCGCCGCGCGGGCGCGAGCGCGAGCTGGCCCGACGCGATCGTCGCCGCGACCGCGGCGTACCTGTCCCGCCTCACCGGCGCGCCCGAGGTCGTCCTCGGGCTCCCCGTGATGGGGCGCCTGGGCTCGGCGTCGCTGCGCGTCCCGAGCATGGTGATGAACATCGTGCCGCTGCGCGTGCCGGTCCGCCCCGGCGCGAGCCTGACCGAGCTCACCCGGCTCGTCGCGGAGGAGGTGCGCGCGATCCGGCCCCACCTGCGTTACCGCTACGAGCAGCTCCGCCGCGATCTCAGGCGGATCGGCGGCGAGAAGCGGCTGTTCGGCCCGGTGGTCAACATCATGCCGTTCGATTACGACCTCCGGTTCGCGGGCCAGCGGGCCATCGCGCACAACATCTCCGCCGGCCCGGTCGAGGACCTGTCGATCGGCGTGTACGCCCGGTCGGACGGGCGCGGCCCGCGGGTCGATCTCGACGCCAACCCGGCCTGCTACGGCGCCGACGAGCTCGCCGCGCACAAGGAGCGCCTGCTCGCGTTCCTCTCGGCGCTCGCCGCCGCGCCCGACCAGGCGGTCGACGACGCCGCGCTCGACGATCGCCCCGGCGCCGGCGCGCCGCCGCCCGCGCGCGGCGCGCTGCTCGACGGCGGGCCGCTGCCCGCGCCGGCGCGCTCCGTCGTGGAGCAATTCGCCGAGCGCGCGCGCGAGCGGCCGGCCGCGATCGCCCTGGAGCACGGCCCGCGGCGCGCGACCTACGGCGAGCTCGAGCGCGCGGCCCGGGCGCTCGCGGCCCGGCTCGCGGCGCACGGCGCGGGGCCGGACACGCTCGTCGCGGTGCTCCTGCCGCGCAGCGTGGACGCCATCACGGCGATCCTCGGCGTGCTGCTCTCGGGCGCGGGCTACCTCCCGCTCGATCCGGCCGGGCCGGGGTCGAGGACCGCGGCGATCCTCGACGACGCCGCCCCTGCCCTCCTGGTGACGACCTCCGAGCACGCCGCGCAAGCCCGCGCCCTGCTGGAGGGCGCCCGCGCGACGCGCCTCGTGCTCCTCGACGACGAGGCGCCCCCGGCCCGGGCCGAGGCGCCGGCGCCGGCGGCGGACGAGCACCTCGCGTACGTCATCTACACCTCCGGCTCCACCGGCCGCCCGAACGGCGTCATGGTGAGCCGCGGCGCGCTCGCCCACTTCGTCGCGGGCGCGACGCGCCGCTACGACCTCGGCCGCGACGACCGGGTGCTGCAGTTCGCGCCGCTGCACTTCGACGCCAGCGTCGAGGAGATCTTCCTCACCCTGTGCGCGGGCGCCACCCTGGTGCTGCGCACGGACGAGATGCTGCAGTCCGTGCCGCGGCTGCTCGAGGCGGGCGCCGAGCACGGGATCACGGTGCTGGACCTGCCCACGGCGTTCTGGCACGAGCTCGCGTACAGCGTCTCGACGGGCGCGGCCTCGCTCCCGCCCGGCGTCCGCACGGTCATCATCGGCGGCGAGGCGGCGCTCCCGGAGCGCGTCGCGCGCTGGCGCGCCGCCGTGGGCCCCACGGTGCGGCTGCTCAACACCTACGGCCCCACCGAGGCCACCGTGGTCGCCACCGTCGCGACGCTGAGCGGCGCCGGCGCGGGCGACGACGCCGGCGACGAGGTCCCGATCGGCACGCCGCTGCCCGGCGTCCGCGCGGCCCTCCTCGACGCGCGCGGCCGGCCGGTCGCGCGGGGCGCCGTGGGCGAGCTGCACCTCATCGGCCCCGCGCTGTCGCGGGGGTATCTCGGGCGTCCGGAGCTCGACGCGGCGCGCTTCGTCCGCCTCGACCAGCTCCCGGGCCGCCCGCGCGCCTACCGCACCGGCGACCTGGTCCGGGCGAGGGACGACGGGCAGCTCGTCTTCGTCGGCCGCGTCGACGACGAGCTCAAGATCAGCGGCCACCGCGTCGACCCGCTCGAGGTCGAGACCGCGCTGCTCCGCCACCCGTCCGTGCGCGAGGCGGCCGTCGTCGGGCACGCGTCGCCGGACGGCAGCAAGCGGCTGACCGCGTTCGTCGTCGCCGGCGATCCCGCCCCGCCTCTGGCCGATCTCCGCCGGCACGCGCGGTCGCTGCTCCCGGCCGCCGCGGTCCCCACCGCCTTCGTGCTCACCGACCGGCTGGAGAGGACCAGCTCGGGGAAGATCGACCGGGCGGCGCTGCGCAAGGCGCCGATCGCGGCCGCGGCCTCGACGGCCGCCGCCGGGGCGACGGCGCTCGAGCAGGCCGTGCTGCGGGTCTGGGAGCAGGTGCTCGGCGTGAGCGACCTGTCGCCGCACGACGATTTCTTCGAGCGCGGCGGCCAGTCGCTGCAGACGATCCAGGTCGCCAACCGGCTCAGCGTCGAGCTCGGGCGCGAGATCCCCGTGGCCACGGTGTTCCGCCACCCCACGGTCGCGGAGCTCGCGGGCGCGCTCGAGCCCTCGGCGAGCGCGGCGGCGCGCGGCGGGCCCCACGACGCCATGCTCGCCGACGCCGAGCTCCCCGAGGACGTCGTCCCCCGGTCGCTCGCGCCGTCCGGATCGCCCCCCCGGCCTCGCCAGATCGTGCTCACCGGCGCGAGCGGCTTCGTCGGCGCGCACCTGCTCCACGAGCTCCTGACGCAGACCGACGCCCGCGTCGTCTGCCTGGTGCGCGCCGAGAGCGAGGCGCACGCCGCCGCGCGGATCCAGCGGGCCCTCCAGGATCAGCGCCTGCCGGCGGCCGATCTCGCGTCGCGGGTGGTCGCCGTGCCCGCGGACCTCGCGCTGCCGCTGTGCGGCCTGAGCGCGGAGCGGTTCGACGAGCTCGCCAGGGGGAGCGACGCCATCTACCACGACGCCGCGGTGGTCAGCGTCGTGCGCGACTACCGGAGCCTGCGCGCGGCCAACGTGCTCGGGACGCGCGAGGTGCTCCGGCTGGCCGCGGCGGCGCGCCCGAAGCCGCTGCACCACGTCTCGACGCTGGCCGTGGCCCCGTCGGTCGCCGCGAGCCCCGAGGTCCCCGAGGCGTTCGTGCCGCCGCACCCGGGCCTCTCCGACGGCTACCAGCAGAGCAAGTGGGCCGCCGAGCGCCTGGTCCAGCAGGCCGGAGAGCGCGGCCTGCCCGTCGCCGTCTACCGCCTCGGCCGCGTCGTCGGCGCGCCCGGCGAGGGCCTCGTCAACGAGCAGGACCTGGTCTTCCGGCTGCTCAGGGCCGGCATCCCGGCCGGGCTCCTGCCGGATCTCGACGTGCGGGAGGTGTGGACGCCGGTCGACTACGTGGCACGCGCGATCGTGCGGCTCTCCCTCGCGGAGCCCGCGCAGGGCGCCGTCTACAACGTCGCCCCCGGGCCCGAGGTCCGGCTCGCGGAGGTCTTCGGCTGGGCGCGCGACTACGGCTACCCGGTCGAGCGGTGCCCGGTCCCGATCTTCCGCGCGCGCCTCCGGGACCGCGCCGACGCCGCCGACAGCGCCACGCTGGCCTTCTTCGATCTGCAGCCCGGCGCGACCGGGGGCGAGGCGACCTTCGGCCTCGGCCGCGTGCGCTGCGACAACGTGACGCGCGGCCTCGCCGGCAGCGGGGTCGTCTGCCCGCCGATCGATCGCGCGCTCCTCCACCGCTACCTCGACCACTGCGTGGAACGAGGCCTCCTGCCGCGCCCTCCGGGCCCGGGGCAGGCCCCGCCGCGCGCCCTGTGACCACGCCCCACCGAGACAACGCGAACGAGCTTGAGAGGACGACCACGATGACCACGCAGACGATCGACGCAGGAACCAGGACGCCGGGACGAGAGCTGCCGCGAAAGGCCGGGGAGGCCTTGCGGCTCGACCGCTCGAACGCGCTGCTCGCCGAGGCGCGCCGCCTCATCCCGGGCGTCACCCAGTCGCTCATGAAGCGGCCCGAGATGTTCTCGCTCGGCTCGTTCCCGGTGTACCTCGAGGGCGGCGAGGGCGCGCTGGTCCGCGACGTCGACGGCAACCAGTACATCGACTACATCTGCGGCCTCGGGGCGAACACGCTGGGGCACAACCACCCCGCGGTCGTCCGCGCCCTCCTCGAGCGGCTCGACCGGGGCCTCCTGCACTCGCTGCCGACGGAGATCGAGGTCACCGCCACCCAGGAGCTGATCTCGCTGATCCCGGGCGCGGAGATGGCGCGCTTCTTCAAGACCGGGGCGGACGCCACGTCCGCGGCCATCCGGCTCGCCCGCCACGTGACCGGCAAGGAGAAGGTCGTCACCATCGGCTACAACGGCTGGCACGATCACTTCATGTTCGACACGCCCGGCGTGCCGGCGGTGCTGCGCGAGTACACCTACCGCATGCCGCTCATGGCCGAGGCCGACGAGCCGCCGCTGCTCGACCTGATCGCGAAGGAGGGCTCGGAGCTCGCGCTCGTGCTGCTCTCGCTCCCCTACAAGCGGTGCGTCTCGGCGGAGTTCCTGCGCACGCTCAAGGCGCGGTGCCGCGAGCGCGGCGTGCTGTTCGTCCTCGACGAGGTGGTCACCGGCTTCCGCCTCGCGCTCGGCGGCGCGCAGCAATACTACGGGATCACGGCGGACTTCGTGTGCCTCTCCAAGGGCATCGCCGCGGGCATGCCGCTGTCGGCCATCGCCGGGCCGCGCGAGGTGATGAGCAAGCTGGCCGATCTGCAGGTGTCGACGACGTTCGGCGGCGAGATGCTCTCGCTGGAGGTCTGCAAGGCGGCGCTCCGCGAGTACCGCGACACCGACTACATCACGCGGATCGCCGCGCTCGGGCGGCGGCTGCGCGAGGGCATCAACGAGCGCGCGGCGCGGGCGGGCTTCCCGCTGCGCGTCCTCGGGTACGACGCGATCCCGTTCTTCCTCTTCGCCGACGACCTCGCGCTCCACACGAGGCGCGCGGAGCCGTTCGTCGGCGCGATGGCGAGGCGCGGCGTGCTGCTGCGCCGCGACGTCAACTTCCTCTGCGGCGCGCACACCGAGGCGCAGATCGATCACACGATCGACGCCGCGCACGACGCGCTCCTCGAGATGGCGAGCCGCGGCCTCCTCGAGCCGGGCGCGGGCGACAGGGCCCGTGGTTGAGCGGGGCGCGCCGGTCGTGCCGAGCGCTCGCTCCGAGCGGAGCCTCCTCTTCCTCGTCGCGGCGGTCCAGTTCGTCAACCTCCTCGATTTCATGATGGTCATGCCGCTCGGGCCGGACTTCGCGGTCGCGCTCGGCATCTCGATGTCCGACATCGGCCTCATCGGCGGCAGCTACACCGCGGCGGCGGCGCTCTCGGGCGTCGCCTGCGCGTCCTTCCTCGACCGGTTCGACCGGCGCAGCGCGCTCCTCGTCGCGCTGCTGGGCCTCGTCGCCGGCACCGCGGCCGGCGGCCTCGCCACGGGGCTCTCGAGCCTCGTCGCGGCGCGCGTGCTCGCGGGCGCCTTCGGGGGGCCGGCGACCGCGATCGCCTTCTCGATCGTGGCGGACGCCATCCCGCCCGAGCGGCGCGGCCGGGCGATGGGCGTCGTGATGGGCGCGTACTCGTTCGCCGCGGTGCTCGGGGTGCCGGTCGGCCTGGAGCTCGCGCGGCGCGGCGGCTTCCAGATCCCGTTCTTCGCCGTCGCGGCGCTCGGGCTGCTCGTCGCGGGCCTCGCGCGCCTGCTCCTGCCCCCGATGCGCGGCCACCTCGCCGGCGCCCGGGCGGCGGGGAGCGCGCTCCGCGAGCTGCGCGCGCTCGTCACGCGCCCGCTCGTCTCGCTCGCGTACGCGGCGACGGCGGCCGTCACCATGGCGGCGTTCCTCATCATCCCCAACATCTCGGCCTACGCGCAGCACAACCTCGGTTACCCGCGCGAGCGGCTCGGGCTGCTCTACCTGGCCGGGGGCGCGCTCAGCTTCGTCGTCATGCGCGTCGCCGGCGTGGTGATCGACCGGATCGGCGCGTTCCGGACGAGCGCGGCCGGGGCGGCGCTGCTCGTCGCGGTCCTCTACGCCGGGTTCCACTCCTACGTGCCGGGCCTCCCCGTGCTCGTCGTCTTCGTCGGCTTCATGACCGGCAGCACCATCCGCAACATCGCCCAGAGCACGCTCGTCTCCAGGGTGCCGCGGCCCGCGGAGCGGGCGCGCTTCGGCGCCATGCAGTCGGCCCTGGATCACCTCGCGTCCGCGCTCGCCGCGTTCCTGTCCGCCAGGATGCTGCGCGAGCTCCCGGACCGGCGCCTCGACGGCATGGAGGGCGTGGCCGCGCTGGCGATCGCCTTCACGCTCGCCTCGTTGCCGCTGCTGCTCTGGATCGAGCGCCGCGTCGCCGTGTCCTCGGCGGCCGGCGCCGGCCCTGCGCGCGCGCTGCGCGGCGAGGGCGCGTAGGCCGGAGGCGCCCCGCCGCCGCTCAGCCGCCCTCCCCCGGCGCGAGCTGCTCGAGCGTCCGCTCGAGGTGCGAGAGCGCCGCGGCGCCCGCGGCCCGCGACCTGAGCTTGCCGCTCGCGTCGAACAGGAAGTACACGGGCCAGAGGCCGTCGGTCTGGAAGCGGTCGCCGATCGTGTGGTCGTTGTCGATGGCGACCGGCTCCCCCATGCCGCTCTGCTTCACGAAGGCCTCCACCTGCTCGACGCGCGTGTCGGACTCCTGGCGCGGCATGTGGACCGACACGAAGCGGACGCCGCGGGGCCCGTACCTCTCCTTCCACGCGCGCAGCGTGGGCAGGTTGTCCTTGCAGATGGAGCACGACAGCGCCCAGAAGTTCACGAGGACCGGCGCGCCCGAGAGCGCCTCGCGCGTCGGCTCGCCGTGCAGCCAGCGCGTCGCCCCGTCGAGCGAGGGCATGGGCGCGCCGCTAGGCAGCACGGCGCGGCCCCGCCCCGGCGTGGATCGTCTCCTTGCCCGGCTTCCAGTCGGAGGGGCAGAGGCCGCCGGTCTGCAGCGCCGCGAGCACGCGGAGCGTCTCGTCCGTGGAGCGGCCGATGTTCAGCGAGTGGATGACCGCGTACTGGAGGATCCCCTTCGGATCGATGATGAAGAGCCCGCGCAGCGCGACGTGGACGCCCTCGATGAGCACGCCGTACGCGCGGGCCACCTCGCCCGAGTGATCGGCGCCGATCGGGTAATTCACGCCCGAGATGCCGTTGTGCTCCCTGGGCGTCATGGCCCAGGCGCGGTGGGTGTGGATCGTGTCGGTCGAGCAGCCGAGGAGGCTCGCGCCGAGCTGATCGAACTCCGCTCTCCTGTCGGCCAGCGCGAGGAGCTCGGTCGGGCAGACGAACGTGAAGTCCATCGGATAATAGAAGAACAGGAGCCATCGACCGCTGTAGTCGGACAGGGAGACGCTGAGATCGAAGTTGTTCGGGGCGGCGGGATCGAACACGGGCATGGTGAACACGGGGGCGAGCTCACCCACTCTGGCGATGGACATGGTTCCTCCGTGGCCTGGTCGAGGAAGGGCTCGAGCGGCCGGCGCGCTGGCGACAGCGTCAGCTCGGAGGTCGTGGTGCAGGGGCCCGCGGCGTCAACCGTGCCGCGCGGCGGGCGGGCTGGTCGCGCGGCCTGTCGCGCGGCGGACGACCGCGCGCTTCAGGGCGCCTGCGCGGCCGGAGTACACTGCTCCCCGATGGCCTTCCGCGAGCCCGCCCGCAAGCACGCCACGGGCAGCATTCACTACGGCCCGTTCCCCATCCGCCCCGGTCGCCTCGGCCTCTCCCTCGTGATGTTCCTCGTCGCGCCCCTCCTTGCGCTCGTCGCGCTCGAGCGGGATCGCCTCGTCTGCACGCCGGGCGCGAGGTGCGTCGTGACGCACACGATCGCATCGAGGACGCGCGGGTTCCCGATGTCCGCGCTGCGCGACGCGCGCGCCGACATCGTGCGGGGCTCGAAGGGGGGGAAGAACGGCGCGGTCGTCCTCGTCCTCGACGGCGGGCGCGAGCTCCGCCTGATGCAGGTGACGCCCGAGCGGGCCGGAGAGGCCGTCGCTGCCATCCGCGCGGGCCTCGCGGGCCAGCGGAGGATCGACGTCACGCTGAGCGGCCCGTGGTGGATGCTCCTGCTCTCGATCGGGCTGCTCGGGTTCGGGCTCACGATGGCGTACCCGTCCCTCAAGGGCCTCGGGCGCTTCCGGATCGACGTCACGCACGGCGGCGCCGGGCTCCGCGTCCGCCGCCATCTCCTCGCGCTGCCGGTCTCGTCCCGTGAGGTCTCGCTCGAGGGCGTCACGGAGGTCCGCGTCGAGGCCGGGGTCGTCCGCGAGGTGGGGCTCAGCAAGGGAGAGGCGCCGATGCCGGCCGGGCGCATCGTGCTCGTCGACCGCGCCGGCGCGACGCGCCCGCTCACCGCCGCCGCCCTCCCCGGCCAGGCCGTGCACCTCCGCGCCGCCTCCGAGCTGCGGGCGCTGCTCGGGCTCGAGCCACGGCCTCACGGGGTCGAGGAGCAGCTCGCGTCGCTGCCGCCCCTCAGGACGCCGCCCGGGGCCCGCGTCGCGCACGCGTGGATCGGCCTCGCCGTGGGCGCGCTGGTCGGCCTCGGGCTCTTCGGGCTCGCCGGCGTCGCGCTGGGCCTGCTCCGCGCGAGCGATACACTCGAAGGCTGGCACCTCGCGGTGGGCGGCGGCGGCGGCGCGATCGTGGGGGTCGCGCTCGCCCTGCGCCTCACGCGCGAGCGGCCGCCGCCCTGAGCGACTGGCGCCGCACATCGCGCTCTCGTCCTGCGTTCCCGCGCGAGCCCGCGCTGGATTTCATCCCGCGCTCCCGCGCGAGCCCGCGTTAGACTCGCCGCGCATGGATGTCGTCTCGGCCTGTCCTCTCAGGGTGGCGTCCTGCTTCTGGCAACCCCAGCCCGGCGCGTGGGCGCTCACGATCGTCTGCAAGGCGACCTACACGCTCACGCCGGGTGAGTCGCCGCTCGCGCAGGAGCAGGACGAGCCCACCACGACGGACGTCTACTGGGAGGACGACCGTCGTTGCAGCCTGTACCTGGCGAGCGATCTCGCCCCCTTCAAGCGGCGCGCGGACGTGCTCGTCGTCGGGCACGCCCACGCGCCCGGCCGGCAGCCCGTCACGTCGCTGATCGCGCGACTCGCCGTGGGCGCGATCGACAAGTCGATCGCGGTGCTCGGGGATTGCGCGCTCACCGCGGATCGGACGCCGACCGAGCCCGCGCCGTTCGCGAAGATGCCCCTCCGGTGGGAGCGCGCGGCCGGCGGCTCCGGCACGGCGAACCCGGTGGGCATCTCACCGGGCGCGGCGCCCGACGGGCGCGGGGCGGCGCCCGCGCCCAACCTCCAGCCGGCGGGCCCCCACGTCACGGGTCGCCTCGACGTCCTCGAGCCGGCGGGCCTGGGGCCGATCGCCCCCGACTGGCCGAGCAGGGCGCACTGGCTGGGCTGGCACGCGGCGACGTGGGATCACGAGCGCTGGCACGAGCAGCCGATGCCGCACGACATCGACGCGAGCTACTTCAACGCGGCCCCGCCCGATCAGCAGCTCGACGAGATCTGCCCCGACGAGCGCATCGTGCTGGAGAACCTGCACCCGATCCACCCGCGGCTGGTCACGCAGCTCCGGGCCGCGGTGCCGCGCGCCCTCGTGCAGCTGGGCGGCGCGACCGCGCAGGAGCGGAGGCTCCGGTGCGACACGCTGTGCATCGACACGGACCGGGGCACCTGCACGCTGACGTGGCGGGCGAACGTCCTCCTGGATCACCCGCAGCAGGCCGGGCAGGTGGTGATCACGCTCGCCGAGGCGGATCGAGCGCCGGCGTCCGCCGCGCCGGCGAGCGAGCGCGCCGTCACCGACACGCTCCCCACGGGGCTCACCGCGCCGCCGCAGGGGGTGCTCCCGTTCGGGGGCACGGCGGCGAGCGCGCCCCCTGCGCCGCCGTCCGCGCCGCCGCCGCACGGGGTGCTCCCCTTCTCGACCACGATGGACGTCGCGGCCTTCGCGCCGCAGGCCGCGTCGCCGCACGGGGTGCTCCCCTTCTCGACCACGATGGACGTCGCGGCCTTCGCGTCGCAGGCCGCGGCGCCGCACGACGTGCTCCCCTTCTCCTCGACCGTGACGGGGCGCACCACCGCTCCGCCATCGGCGCCCGAGCTCGCCCCGCCCCACGCGCCGCCGTCGTCTCCGTCGCTGGAGACCGCCCCGCACGAGCCCGTGAGCGCGCCGGAGGCCGCCGGGCCCTCGCCGCCTCCCCTCGCGGCGCCCGTCGAGCCGCCGATGCTCGGCCCGCTGGCGCGGCTCGAGGCGCTTGCCCGCCCGGAGGCGCCGGCCGAGGGCGACCGAGCGCCCGCGATGCTCCCGGCGCCGCCGGCGACCGCCGAGCTTCTGACCGCCGAGGAGCAGCCCGAGGCGTCGGCGGAGGAGCTCTCCGTCGAGGCGTGCGCGGCGCTCGACGCCTCGCTTTCGCTGCGCCCGCGCGACAGCGAGCGCATCCTGCGGGAGACCCGGCTGACCGAGCCCGCGTGGGCGCGGCTCCGCGCGCGCTGGGCGGCGGAGATCAAGCGCGAGCTCGGGCGAGGCCGGAGCGGGCTGCTCCGCGCCTACGACGCGGCCTACGTGGCGCAGCTCGAGCGCGAGCGCGGGCCCATCTCGCCCGATGAGCTCGCGCGGATCACCGTGGCCATGGAGCGCGGCGATCTCGCCGAGGCGCTGCGCGACATGGGGCTGCCGGGCGAGAGCGCGATCCGCGTCCAGCGCACGTGGATCGGCAGGATTGCCCGCGACGCGGCGCTCGGCGACGCCGTACGCCAAGCCGTGGCGAGGGCGCGGGCAAGCTGAGGGGCGCTCCGCGCCGAGCGCCTCGCCGCCTCGCGCAGGGCCCGCTCCGGAGGTCTCCGCGGCCAAACACCGCGCTTGCAGCCGTGGCACGCGCACCTAACATGGAGCGTCCGTCCTTCACGCATCCGCCTGCCGGGCGCCATCCTGCCACCCTGTGAGATGAGGTCATGACCACACCCTCTTCACACCTCCTGTCGGTCCAGATCGCCTCCGGCGACGCGCTCGACGTGCGGAAGTTCCAGGTCACCGAGCGGATATCGAAGCTGTTCTCGGTGACCCTCCTGGTGCACAGCCCCAATCCGGATATCGATTTCGATGCGGTCGTCGGGTATCCCGCCTCGTTCACCATGTACTTCGGCGCGGAGGTGCCGGCCTCGCGGACCTGGTCCGGCATCTGCACGTCGCTGCAGCAGGTCGCCGTCGAGCCGGACGGCCTGTCGACGTACCAGATCGAGATCGCGCCGCCCCTCTGGCTTTTGACGCAGCGCCGGCGCAACCGCATCTTCCAGCGCCTGTCGGAGCTCGAGATCGTGGAGCAGATCCTGGGCGAGTGGAGCGTCCCGTTCGACCGGCGCATCTCGCTCGAGCACAAGAAGCGCAAGTACCGCGTCCAGTACGGGGAGAGCGATTTCGCCTTCCTCTCGCGGATGCTGGAGGACGCCGGGATCAGCTTCTATTTCGACGCCGCCTCCGGCGACAGCAAGCTCGTGCTCTGCGACGCGCCGCAGGGCGACGAGGCGCGCCGGCCGATCCGGTTCCTCGACGCGCCGGGGGGCCGCGACCTCGAGCACGTCACCGCCGTGCGCATCGGCCGGAGGGTCCGGCCGGGCAAATACACGCTGCGCGATCAGGACTACCGCAGGCCTCCGGCGTACCGCCTGATGCAGTCGAAGACCGACGGCAACGCGCCGGAGCAGAACCTCGAGCGGTATCATTACGTGCCCGGCGCGTTCCTGTTCGAGAGCGCGAAGGGGGACGACACGCCGGTCGCCGACGACAAGGGGAAGTACCGCACCGAGGAGCGCGTCGGCGCGGAGATGGCCCAGAGGCGGCTCGCCGCCAAGCGCGCGACGGCCAGGACGGTCGAGTTCGAGACGAACTGCCATGATCTGGCGCCGGGCATGGTCGTCACCTTCCTCGACCACCCGAAGAGCGAGGTCGCGCCCGGCAAGAAGCTCCTCGTCACGTCGGCGGAGCTCTCCGGCACGTACGGCGGGGACTGGACCCACGCCTGCCGGGCGGTCAGCGCGGAGGTGCCCTATCACCCCCCGCTCTCCACGACCAAGCCCAAGTCCCAGGGGATCGAGACGGCCACCGTCGTCGGGCCGCCGGGCGAGACGATCCACGTGGACGAGTTCGGGCGCGTGCGCGTCCTGTTCCACTGGGATCTTGAGGGGAAAGGGGACGACGACTCGTCGTGCTGGATCCCGGTCTCCCAGACGGGGGCGGGCGGCGGCTTCGGCCACATGAACATCCCGCGCGTGGGCCAGGAGGTGATCGTCGACTTCCTGGGCGGCGACCCGGACAGGCCGGTGGTGGTGGGCCGCGTCTACACGAACCTGCAGAAGGTGCCTTACGCGCTGCCCGCGCAGAAGACCCAGAGCGGGTGGCGGACCCAGACGATCGGCGGGTCGGGGTACAACGAGATCATGTTCGACGACGCGCCGGGCAGCGAGCTCATGCGCGTCCAGGCCGAGCGCGACGCGACGATCCTGGTCAAGCACGACGAGTCCGTGACCATCTGCAACGATCGGACGACGACCGTCGGGAACAACGACTCCCTCACGGTCGGCAACGACCGCACGCACACGGTCGGCAACAACGAGTCCATCCAGATCGGCAACAACCAGACGGTCGTCATCGGCGTCAATCAGTCGATCACGGTCGGCGCGGACCAGACCATCACGCTCCCGGCCGGCAACCAGACCGAGACCATCACCGGCAACCGGACCTTCACGCTCACCGGCGATCTCACGGAGACGATCGTCGGCGACAGCACGCTGACGCAGACGGGCAACCAGACCGAGGTGGTGACGGGGGACTCGTCGCGCACGCAGACCGGCAACCACACGGTCACGCTGAAGGGCGATCGCACGCACATCCAGGTCGGCAGCCAGACCGAGCTGCAGGCGGGTGCCCAGACCTCTCTCCTGCTCGGCGACCGGACGGAGGTGCAGATCGGCGGCCGCAAGGACTTCCAGCTCGGCAGCCGGCTCGACGTCCAGCTCGGCGGCACGACCCGCGTCCAGATCGGCGCGCTGAGCGACTCCGTCATCGGCACGCGCACCACGGGGACGAGCGCCGACTCGACCGAGGACGTCGGCGCGGCCAAGACCGTCACCGCCGGCACGTGGACCGTGAACACCGGCGCGGCCAAGGTCGACGGCGGGGCGTCGTTCGAGGCGAAGGGCGCCGCGGTCAAGGTGACCGGCGACTCCATCAACATCGAGGCGAGCGGCGAGACCGTCATCAAAGGCAGCATCATCCGCCTCAACTGAGAGCAGCCGAGCCCCGCGAGGACCTTGATGAGCGCGCACGATCCGGAAGGCACCTCCCCCCCCGACGCCGCGCCCGAGGGGGGCGCCGCGCCCCACACCATCGCCCTTGCGCACGGCCACTCGCTGGTGGTCGAGGGGGGCCACGGGCGCAACCACCTCCACCTCGTGGACGCGAGCGGCGCCGCGCACCTGGAGATCTCCATCGGCCCGGAGGGCATCCGCCTCGCGGTGCGCGGGGCCGACCTCTCGCTGGCGACGACGGGGGCGCTCGCGATCGAGGCCGACAGCCTGGCGCTCCACGGCAGGAACGGCGTCTCCCTCACGACGGACGGCGACGCGCGCGTCCAGGCCGCTGGCCGCCTCGAGACCGTCGGGCACAGCCAGCACATCCGCTCGGCGCGCGGCGACGTGCGCATCCAGGCCAACGACGACGTGCGGGTCGAGGGCGAGCGCATCCGGCTGGGCTCCTGAGCGGATCGCGAGGACATGGAGCTCGAGAACCACACCCGCTTCCCCGCGCGGCTGTTCCGCACGGCCATCGACGACGACCGCATCGCGGCGTCGCTCGTCACCAAGATCACCTACGACCTCCGCGGGACCGAGCTCGTGCCCAGCGAGGAGCAGCCGTGGCGGATCTCGGCGGAGCCGTGGGAGAGCGAGCACGGCGTCATCGACACCGATCAGCTCTTTTACCGCGGCGGGGTCGATCTCTTCCTCTTCGGCCACGCGCGCCCCGACGCGCCCGGCGCGCGGCGCTTCACCCTGTCGATCCTCGTGGGCCGCGCGTGGAAGCGGGAGATCGAGGTCTTCGGCGTACGGGTGTGGCGAAAGGGCGTGTCGGGGCTCTCGCCGACGTCACCGCTGCCGATCGAGGCGATCCCCCTGACGATGGCCCACGCCTTCGGCGGCAAGGACACCTGGGACGGGCTGGACGTCCCGTATCCGCTCAACCCGGACGGGGTGGGTTGTTATCTCTCGCAGCAGAGCGCGGAGGACCGGCCGCTCCCCAACCTGGAGGAGCCCGATCAGCTCATCTCGTCCTGGGACGACAGGCCGCTCCCGGCGGGCGTGGGCCCCTGCCCTCCCGCGAGCGGCCTCCGCCTCGCGCGCCTCGCCGGCCCGTCGCTCCGCGCGCACGCGGCGGGCAAGCCCGACCCCGCGGCCGCGGGGCCGCCCATCCAGTTCGACGCCACCTTCTTCAACGCGGCCCATCCGCGCATGATCGTGCCCACCATCGAGCCGGGCACGCGCATCGCCGTGAGCGGCGTGACCGGCGGCGCGCCGCTCGTCATCGACCTCCCGGAGGCCCGCCCGCGCGCCCGCGTCCGCTTCGAGGACGAGGTGGACGAGCGCCCGCTCGCCATCGACCAGGTCGGCGTCGAGGCGGACAAGGGGCGTGTCTTCGTCAGCTATCGGTTCCCCTTCCGGTACGTCGTGGTCCCGGAGCAGATCAGGGAAGCCCATCTCTTCCTTTGAGGCCGATCCATGTACTGCAACGTCCTCGTCCACGTGAACCCGATGTTCGGCGTCGACCCGCACACGGCGCTCCCGCCGCCGGTCGGCCTGCCGGTGATCCCGATGCTCCCTCACATCACGTTCGGGATGAACCACTGGGCGATCTGGGGCTTCGCGACGGCGAAGGACAGCGCCACGGTGCTGTGCGACGGCAACAAGACGATGCAGCGGGGGACGGACATCGGCTTCTTCGTCATCCACGTCCCGATACCGCTCATCCCCCACTTCCTGCTCCCCATCTGGAACACGCTCACCGGGTCCAAGTCGGAGTTCGGCGTCAACGCCGTGCTCGTCGAGGACGCGCCTGTCGCGGTGGCGGTCGCCAAGATCGTCAACCTCAACCTCAACTGCTTCGGGTACACGTCGCCGGTGCCGGGCGTGGGCGTCGTGGTCACGTGGACCAGCGTGCAGGCGAGCATGACGCTGGCGGACTTCCTCGCGGGGCTCGCCGCGGCGCTCATCGACTGGGCGCTGCAGGCCCTCGTGAACAAGCTCACGTCGACGAAGCTGTTCGGCAAGGGGATCGACCGGCTCACCGCCCCGCTGTGGCGCCGCATCGCGCCCGGGCTCGTCGAGCGCCTGCCGACGGCCACGCTGCTCACCTCGGCCCTCCATGCCCGGGGGTGGAACCGGTACGCGGCGTATTTCGCGGGGAACCTCCCCGCCGCGGCCATCAGCATCCTCGGGCACGGATCGCCGATCGGGTACTCGGCCCCCTGGACGCTGGGCGGCGGCCTCAACCTCGGTGAGACCTCGTATTTCGATCCGACCGGGTGGGCGCACAGCGCGGTGTACGACTACTTCAACAGCAGCTCGGTCCCCGAGTATCCGTCGTCGCCGGCCGGGCCCACGCCTGCGCCGGCGCCCACGCCGACCCCCGGGCCCACGCCGACCCCCTCGGCGACGCCCGCGCCCACGCCGACCCCCGCGCCCACGCCGGCGCCGACCCCCGGGCCTGCGCCCACGCCCACAGGCACGCGATGAACGAGCAGCACTCCACCCCGGGTCCCACGGCGCGCCAGCTCTCGGCGAAGGCCCCTCAAGGCGAGCCGATCCTCTCCGTGGTCTGCAAGCGGACGTACCTCGTCGACGATCGCGGCCGCCTGTCACGCGCGCCCGAGCAGATCCCCCTGTTCGACGATCTCATCGTCGCGCCGGACGCGCCCGCGGTCCTCGTGCACGACACGGACCTGGTCGCCTGGAAGCCGCTCACCGACGTGCTGGTGCTGGGGCACGCGCACGCGCCCGGCGGCGCCGCCTCGTCGGTCCTGACGGCGGTGCGTATCGGGGAGCGCTCGAAGCAGGTGCTCGTCCTCGGCGACAGGCGCGCCTCGCTGTCGCACGCGGGGCATCTGCTGTTCTCGGAGCCGGCGCCGTTCGAGCGCATGCCGCTCGGCCACGATCGGGCGTACGGCGGCATCGACGCCGTGGCCGAGGCGCGGCTCGGCGATCCCGCGGCGCCGATCAAGGCGTGCATGCCGCGCGAGGCGCAGGGCCCTGGCGCCAGCGAGTACAGCTATCCGCGCAACTTCGCGGGAAAGGGCTACCTCATCGAGGCCACGCCGGACGCGCTGGAGGCCCTCGAGCTCCCGAACCTGGAGGACCCCGAGGACCGGCTCACGCCCGAGCGCCTCGTCGTGGGCAGCACCAGGGCGTGGCCCCGGATGCCGCTCCCGGCGTCGTACGGGGCGCTCGACTATGGATGGTTCCCTCGCCTCGCGTACATGGGGGTCGTGCCGCTCCACGATCAGGAAGATGCCGTGTTCCAGGAGGTGCGGCGTGGCCTCGCCCCCGCGTCCGTCCTGAAGGAGACCTTCCTCGACCCGGACCACGACGTCGACTTCCGCATCACGTGCTGCGGATCTCTGGGGCTTCAGCTCCCGTACCTCTCGGGCGGCGAGGAGATCGTGCTCTACAACCTGCACCCGCGGCACCCGAAATGGGAGATCCGGCTCCCGGGCGAGCGGCCGGAGATCTCCACGGACGGCCGCAACGGCAAGCTGAACAGGACCGATCCGGTCATCCATACGCTCACGATCGAGCCCGATCACGATCGGGTCACCGTGGTGTGGCGGGGCGCGGCCAGGGCGCTCCGGCCGTACATGCCGGCGGAGCTGGCGACGATGCCGCTCCGCGTGGCGTGGTGAGCGCCGGCGCGCGAGCACCGAGGATCCGCTCGTAACGTACGCCTCCCGCGTCGAGGAGGGCGCGATCGTCGCGTGCGAGCCCGCAGCCGGCGCCTCCCCGCGGCGAAGAGTGCGCGGAGGAGCCCCGGGAGGCGCGGCCCGGGCGCTGGCGGATGCGGGGCGCCCTGGAAAACGTGTCCACGCTTACATTCATGCATGCGAAATGACACTACGTGTGTACCGACGTTTACAGATCTGCGTGCGAAATGACACTACGTGTGTACCGACGTTTACAGATCTGCATGCGAAATGACACTACGTGTGTACCGACGAGCCGGGGGGCGCTGGGCACGTGGGAGCATCGGGGTGGTCAATGGACGCGGATCCGCTGAGCGCAACGGGAAGCCGCATGGCGATGAGCGCCTTTTCAGGCCTTCCCCTTTCGCGCCTCTCCTGGATCCGGCGTCATGCCAGATTCAACCCCTCGTGGGACGAGCTCTCGCTATGCGGGACTGCGGATCTGTTGCCCCGTCTAGGGTCGCTGTTTTTCCGAGAGCTTCCGGATCCGAACGCGACCATCGGCGGATAGAACCGTGAAAGCTCCCTCTAGCTCTGCGCCGTATTCGCGAAAGAGCCCGGATACCATCTCGGCCCGCTTCGCATAAGGAACGCCTGCGAGCCGCAAGAGGACTACCCCGCGGTGAGCGCATCCTGCCCGCACGACGAGCTCACCGAAGTCCTTGTCATCGGTCAGGACGATCGCCTGACGCTCCGCAGCCAGCCGAAGGATCTCACTGTCAGAGATCGTCGGGGCGATCTCCGCGACATGTAGGACGGTGATGCCGTCCGCGCGCAGGCGCACCAGGATGGGCGCAGCGATGTTCTCGTCGGCCAATATCACGAAGCGGCCCGGAGCGCTCCGAGCCGCTCGAGGCGCACGGCGTCGACGGCAAAGGCGACGGCCGCCGAGAGATCTTCCCGGGTGAGCTGGGGGTGGGCCGCGAGCAGGTCGTCAAAGGTCATGCCGCCGGCGAGCTCCTCGAGGACATGCTCCACGGTGATGCGGGTCCCACGGATGACCGGTTTGCCCATCATCACCTCGGGGCTGCTCGTGATCCGATCCGTCTCGTACATGCCGTCCTTCCTCGCCCATCCTAGCACCGGTCGGCGCGCCATGCGCCGCGTCCCGCTGCGCCACGCGCCTGCTCGGAGCGCGACGATCGCCCCTGCGAGCCCGAGCGTGACACCGCGCCGCGCCGCGCCGCGCGGCTCGGGCGGAGCATCCGCTGGCGGCCGTAGACTGGGCCGCTCCGGCGCGCTAGTCGGTAGCCCCCGTGGATCGCCCCCCCCTGAGCCCCCTGGACGAACGTCGCGCCCGCCTCGCGCTCCAGGCCGTGCTCCCGGCTGACCTCGCCGCCGCGTGCGGCATCGACCTCACCGACGCGCGCCGCATCGTCTCGCTGGCGCACCGCCTCGGCGAGCTGCCCGCGCGCGCGCCCGCGACCCTCCGGCGCGCCGCGCTCGAGGCCGCGCGCTCGGCCGGCGAGATCCGGACGCTCGCGCTCGTGGAGCGGCGCGCGAGCGCCGAGGATCCGTTCGTCAAGTACGCGTTCCGCCTCGACGACGGCGCGATCGTGGAGTCGGTGCGCATCCCGCTCGAGCGCCCCGGCCGGTACTCGGCGTGCGTGAGCTCGCAGGTCGGCTGCGCGCTCGCCTGCGCGTTCTGCGCCACCGGGCGCATGGGGCTCACGCGCAACCTGGAGGCCTGGGAGATCGTCGAGCAGGTGCGGCTCATCCGCCGGGATCTCGCCGCGTCCCCCGGGGGCGCGGGCGGCGCCGCGCGCGTCCACGGCGTGCTGTTCCAGGGCATGGGCGAGCCGCTCGCCAACGCCGACCGCGTCATCCAGGCGATCCGGGTGCTCTCGGAGCCGAGCGCGCAGGCGATCGACATGCGCAACATCACGGTCTGCACCGCGGGGCTCCCGTCCGGCATCCGGCGGCTCGCGGCCGAGGTCCCCGCGGTCCGGCTCGGCCTCTCGCTGGGCTCGGTGCGCCCCGGCAGGCGGCGGCAGCTCATGCCGATCGACGGCGCGCACCCGCTCGAGGAGGTGCTCGCCGCCGTGGGCGAGCACGCGCGCGCGACGGGGCACGCGCCGATGTGGGCCTACACGCTGCTCGCCGGCCAGAACGACACGGACGAGGACGCCGCGTGCCTGGCCGCGCTCGCCCGCCGCTTCGCGGAGCAGCACGGGATCTCCCCGCGCCTGAGCCTCATCCCGTACAACGCGATCGGCGCGGCCGGCGCCCCCCTGCCCCCGGCGGCCGGCGCCCCCGTGCCCCCGGCGGCCGACGCCGAGGGCGGGATCGCGGCGGTCGACCCGTTCGCGCGCTCGGCGCGGCTCGAGGCGTTCCGCGCGGTCCTCTCCGCCGCCGGGGTCGGATCCATCGTGCGCTACTCGGGCGGAGGCGACGTGGGCGCGGCCTGCGGGCAGCTCGCCCGGGCGCAGGATCCCGCGCAGCGGCCGGGCGGCCGCCGGGCTTCGCCCCGGCCTGAAACGGCGCCGGAAGCAGCCTCCGCCCCGCCGGGCGCGCCGCCGCGGCCCGCGTCGCGCCCGCGTGAGGCGTGAGGGTCGCTATGGATCCCGGCCCTCGCGCGCGCTAGCTTGCGCGCGTGTTCGGCTTCAGCTTTGGCGAGATCGTGGTGCTGCTCATCGTGGGCATCGTGGTGGTCGGCCCGCGACGACTGCCTGCCATGATGCGGACGGCGGGCAGCTGGATCGCCAAGCTCCGCCGCATGACGACCGACCTCCGGTCGCAGAGCGGCATCGACGATCTCATCCGCCAAGAAGGGCTGGAGCGCGAGATCCGCGAGCTCCGCGCCCTGTCGCGCGTCAACGTGATCGAGACGCTGGTCCAGCCCGTCATCGGCGCCGCGTCCGCTGGCACGGTGGTCTCGGCCACGCCGCGCATCAGGCCCCCCGAGCCCGAGCCCGAGCCTGATCCCGCCGTACAGCCGCTTCGCGAGCGCGAGTACCCCGTCCTCGGCTGCGACGCCTACGGGGCGGTCATCGACGGCGAGCCCGACGGCGCGGCCAGGCTCGCGGCGGCGCCGGAGGCCGCCACGGCGGCGAGCGCGGAGACGACGGCGAGCGGCGCGACCACGACGATGGCGGCGATCTCGGAGACCACGGCCACCGTGACGACCACGGCGACCGCAGCGATCACGGCAGCGACAGAGATCCCTAGCATGGCAGAGACCCGAGCGGCGCCCGAGGGCCCGACGGCCGGGAGCGGAGCGGCGTCATGAGCCAGGAGCAGGCGGCGGCGAAGGGCAGTTCCCCGGACGCGACCGGGGCCTCCGCGGAGGAGGAGGCCGGCGAAGACAAGCCGATGTCCTTCTGGGAGCACCTCGACGAGCTCCGCAAGCGGCTCGTCCGGAGCGTGCTCGTCTTCTTCTTGGCCTGCATCGTGGGATGGGAGGTGCGCGAGAAGCTCCTGCACTTCCTGACCGTCCCGTTCGTGGAGGCGTGGAAGAGCGAGGGCCTGGCGGGCAATCCGTCGCTCCACTTCGGCGCGCCCGCGGCGGCGTTCGTCGCGTACTTCAAGCTGTCGATGCTGGGCGGCGCAGCGCTCGCCTCGCCGTTCATCTTCTACCAGCTCTGGGCGTTCATCGCGCCCGGCCTCTACGCCCGCGAGAAGAAGTTCGTCATCCCCTTCGTCCTGTTCTCGACGCTCCTGTTCGTGGGCGGCGGCCTCTTCGGCTGGCGCGCGGCCTTCCCTATCTCGTTCGGCTACTTCCTCAGCATGGCCGGCACGGTCGGCAGCGGCGAGGGGGTCACGATCACGCCGACGGTCATGATGGGCGACTACCTCGACTTCGTCGCCCAGCTCCTGCTCGGCTTCGGGATCATCTTCGAGATCCCGCTGATCGTGCTGTTCCTCTCCATCGCCGGGGTCGTCAACTACCTCCAGCTCATCCTGTTCGGCCGCTGGTTCGTGCTCGTCGCCTTCATCGTGGCCGCCCTCCTGACGCCGCCGGAGCTCACCAGCCAGCTCGTCATGGCCGTGCCGATGTGCCTGCTCTACGTCCTCTCGATCGGCCTCGCGTATGTCTTCGGCAAGCCGCCGACCGAGGCGCAGCGCGAGGCGTACAGGAAGCGAAAAGAGACGGAAGTCACCAAGGGCTGACGCCCGGCGAGGCGACGGCCCCCGGCGAGGCGACGGCCCCCGGCAACGGATGGTGAGGTACCTTGGCTGAAGGTGGGGTCTTTTGAACCGCCAAGGCGCCGAGGACGCCAAGAAAAACACAAACATCTTGGCGTTTTATGGCGCCTTGGCGGTTCCGGTGTCCGCGCAGGGTGGGGCAAGTACCCCACTCCCCGGCGAGGCGCCCCCCCGGCGAAGCGGCTCAGGTCGCGGGCGCCGCCGCCGCGGCCGCCGCCTTGCGGCTCCGCGCCACGTGCAGCGCCACCGCGGCGCCGGCCATCGCGAGCCCGATGAGCTGCGACGTGGACAGGCCGAGCAGGCCGCCGCGATCGTCGGCGCGCGCGAACTCGAGCAGGAAGCGGCCGAGCGCATAGAGGCCGAGGAACGTCACGAAGACCTGCCCGTCGTACCGCTTCCGCCCGTGCACGTAGAGCAGGCAGAACGCCGCGATCGCGAACGACATGGCCGACTCGTAGATCTGCGTCGGGTGCACCGGGTGCGACGGCATGCGCGCGCTCGCGAGCTCGTGCAGCTTGAACTGCGCCTCGCTGGCGGGGCTGTTCGGCGGGAAGGAGAGCCCGAACGCCCCGTCGGTGCGCAGGCCGAAGCAGCAGCCGGCGAGCAGGCAACCCATCCGGCCGAACCCGAGGCCCAGCGGCACCGCGAAGCCCGCCATGTCCGCCGCCTTCCAGAACGGGAACCGATCGCGCTTGAGCAACCAGTACGCCGCCGCCGACGCGCCGATGAAGCCGCCGTAGTACGTGAGCCCGCCGGCCCAGAACTTCGCCCACGCCAGGCAGTCGCGCTCCGTCGGGTGACAGACCCCCTTCGCGGCGTCCCAGACGCCGTGATAGCGCGGCTCGCAGAGCGCCTGCTCCACCTTCCAGTCGACCTGCGACGGATCGGTGCAGAGGTGCACGTAATCCCAGAAGTACCCGTCGGCGATGACGTGCAGGAGCCGGCCGCCGACGACGCCCGCGAGCATGCAGGCGAGCCCCAGGTCGACGATCACGTCCGGATCCTCGCCGATGCGCCGCGCCCAGAGCGCGCCGAGCGCCGTCGCGAACAGGAACCCGGTCAGGAGCAGCAGGAAATAGGCAGGGAACGCGACGTCGAGCAGGCGGAACAGCTCGGGGCGCATGATCAGCCCGCGGACGCCTTCGCCCCGGGCGCGCCGAGCTCGGCGCGGCGCGGCGCGAACATGTCGATCGCCATCAGCCCGACGCCCACGACGATCGCGATGTCGGCCACGTTGAACGTCGGCCACACGAACGTCGGCGTGAACCGGACCTGGATGAAGTCGATCACGTACCCGTAACGGACCCGGTCGACGAGGTTCCCGAGCGCGCCGCCGAGCACGAGCGGCAGCCCCCACTTGAGCGCGATCTGCGACGGATGGAGCTTGCGGTACAGCGAGACGATGAAGACGATCGCCGCGAGCGACACGATCAGGAAGAACGGCCGGCGGATCGCCTCGCTCTCGTCGCCGAGGATGCCCCACGCCCCGCCGTGGTTCTTCGCGTAGACCAGGTTCAGGTGGTCCTTGATCACCTCGATCTTCCGCAGCGCGAGCGGCCGCACCCCGTCGGCGAGATCCGTGAGCGGCCGCGGCTCCAGCCGGTCCTTGGCCCACCACTTGGTGCCGAGATCGGCGGCCAGCGTGATCAGCGCGACGGCGAGCAGGAACCCGTACGCCGGGCGATGGGCGGGCGCCGCCGGCGCGACCACCTCGTCGGCGTCGTCCTCCGGCGAGGCGGCGCGCCCCCCGTCGTCGCGGGGAGCCGGCGGCTCATCGTCCGGCGACGGCACGGGCGCGGAGCGCTCCGGCCCCGCGCCTTCGCCCTTCGTGTCAACGTCAGCATCTCGCGGCGTTGCGTCTTCGGTCATGCGGAACGCGTTCCTCTACGACAAACCGAGCGCTCCCGCAAAGGCTTCCCTCCGCGGGCGCGCAGCCATCCGATTCATCTCCGGGTTCCGGGCGCGCGCACCCCCACCCCCACCTCCACTTCCGGGCGCGCGGCCCGCTCCTGCGCGTCAGCTCGCCGGCGGGGCAGGCGGCGCCTCCGTCGAGAGCGGCGAGGACGCGGCGTCGCCGCCGGCCGGATCCGCCGATGCGCCCTGAGGGGACGTCGCGGGCGCGTTGCGGGCGGAGGCGATCATGTCGATCGACATCAGGATGACCCCGGCGACGATCGCGATGTCGGCGACGTTGAACGTGGGCCAGTGGAGCTCCTGGCCGCCGCGGGCGATGTACACGTCGATGAAGTCGATGACCCAGCCGTAACGGATCCGGTCGACCAGGTTGCCCATCGCGCCGCCGAGCGAGAGGGCGAGCCCCCACTTCATCGCGGTCTGGTCCCTGTGGACGCGCCGGTAGATCGAGAAGATGAAGACCATCGCCGCGGCGGAGACGAACAGGAAGAACGGCCGCCGCAGGCCGTCCGGGAGGCCGCGCAAGAAGCTCCAGGCGCCGCCCGGGTTCTGCGCGAAGATCAGATCCAGGTGGCCTGGGATGACCGTGAAGATCTTCGCGCCCGACCGCTTCATGTCGAACCCGGCGAGGTTCGCGTGCGCCCACGCCTTCGTCGCCAGATCGGCGGCGCACGAGGCGAGCGCCACGACCGCCATGAACGCGATCGAGGCCCGCTCGCCCGGGGGAAGCTCGTCCGGCAGGTGCGCGACGGACGACCCGCGCGGTGCATCGGAGGACATCTCCTCGCTTCTACGCGATGGCGCAGCCCGGGGCAAACGACCTCCGGCGTGGCGGCGGGCGCCCTCGTCCGTTCGTTCGACGCTGCCTGCCGCCCGCCGCCGCGCCACGCCGCCCAGGGCCGCTCATCGCCAGTTCACGATCCTCGGCGGACGCTCCGCGTCACGCGGTCGCTCCGGCGTCTTCGCCTGCCGGCCGGGCCGCGGGGAGCGGGGATCCTCCGGATGTCGAGGGTCTCGCGCCCGGCCGGCCTCGCTCGAGGCTCCGGGGTCCTCGGACCGCTCCGCCTCGCGCCGCAGGAGATCCGCCTCCCCCCGCTTGCGCAGCGCGAGGTGCACCTCGCCGTACGCCTGGAGCGCGGCGCCGCGCTGCCGCTCCGCGGCCGCCGTCTTCCCGAGCGACTCCGCGAGCTGCGCCCTGCGCTCCGCGACGTAGGCGAGATCCCTCGCCTCGATCGACCCGAGCGCCCCGGTGAGGGCGCGCTCGGCGCGCTCGAGCGCGTCGCGGGCGCTGCGCAGATCCGCGGGCGCGAGCTCCGCCGCGGCGCTCGTCCGGGCGCGCTCGTAGCTCTTCCTCGCGCTGACGAGCTCCGCTGGCGGCGGAGCGCTCGCGCACCCCGAGAGCCCGCCGAGGAGCAGCATGGCCATCGTCCACTGATCGCATCGCATGACTCCGCACCTCCTTCCGAGAGCCCGCTACCGGAGCCGGTGCTGGATGGCCTCGACCTCCGCGAGCGCCTCGTGCGCGCGGGCCTCGGCCCGCGCCTCGCGCGCGTAGGCCAGCGCGAGCTCCGCGTCCGCCTGCGCGCGCATGAGCATGAGCTGCGCGCGCTCGCCCGCGCCCTCGGCCGAGAGCCTCCTCGCCCGCTGCACCTGCTCCCGCGCCAGGTGGAGGTGGGCGTCCGCGCGCGGGATCGCCTCGGCCCCCACCTCCTCGGCGGCCCGGATCGACGCCTGCGACGCGCTGAACCGCTCGCTGAAGGCCGGCGCGCGCGCGGCGCACCCCGCCGCCGACGCGCACACGAACGTCACGATCACTGCCTCTCTCATCGCTGCACACCTCGTGGCCTGCCCCGGCGGCGATCGGCCGAGGCAGGCGGGTCAAAGAGCGGATGGTGGTCTCGACGCCGGCGCTCCGGCGCCGAGCCGCCTCGACCTTGAGGCAACCGGCACACCAGCGCCGCCCGCGATCGGGCCGCGCCCTGCCACGCGTACCAGGCGAGCCGGCCGCGGTCCGTCGACGCAGCAGGGGAAGCGGCGAGGCCGGGCCCCCGGCGCACGCGCCGTATCCACGCTGCCCAGCCGTCGCGCGTGTTGCGCGCAAACGCGCCACGCAGCGGTCGCTCGCTCGGCGCGCGGCGCGAGCAGGCTTGAGCCGCGCCCCTGCCCGATCCGGTTGAGCGACACGGCGCATCTGTTTAGTATGCCGCTGTCATGCCGTCGCCCCCCTGGAAGATCGAGACCGGCGTCGAGTCGGTCATCGCGTCGTGGCTCGCCTCCGGCTACGTGCGCCCCTGTTTCACGGCCGATCGCGAGCTGCCGCCGGCCGAGGCGCGCACGAGCCCCATGCCCGCGACGCTCTCCCCGGCGCTCCGCGGCGCGCTGGAGCGCCGCGGCATCGGCCGGCTGTACGAGCACCAGGCGCGGGCCTTCTCGGCGGCGCGCGCGGGCGGCGCGGCGGAGCCGGGCCGGGCGGGGCGGCACGTGGTCGTCGCGACGCCCACGGCGAGCGGCAAGAGCCTCTGCTTTCACCTGCCGGTGCTCGACGCGCTGGCCGAGGGCGCCGCGTCGGGCCAGGGCGGCAGCGCGATCTACCTGTACCCGACCAAGGCGCTCGCCCGCGATCAGGAGGCCGGCCTGCACGCGCTCATCCGCGAGGCGGGGCTCACGATCCCGGCGATCGTCTACGACGGGGACACCCCGGGCGACGCGCGGCGGGCGGCGCGCGAGCGCAGCCCCATCGTGATGACCAACCCCGACATGCTCCACGCGGGCATCCTGCCGCACCACGCGCACTGGGCGCGGACGTTCCAGCGCCTGCGCTATGTCGTGCTGGATGAGCTCCACACCTACCGGGGCGTGTTCGGCTCCCACGTCGCCCACGTGCTCGCGCGGCTGCGCCGCGTCGCCGCCTTCCACGGCTCGAGCCCCACCTTCCTCTGCGCGACGGCGACGATCGGCAACCCGCGGGCGCACGCGGCGCGGCTGCTCGGCGTGGCCGAGGACGAGATCGAGCTCATCGACGAGTCGGGCGCCCCGCGCGGGCCGCGGCGCTTCTTCCTCTACAACCCGCCCGTGGTGAACGCGGAGCTCGGGGTGCGCGCCAGCACCCTGAAGAGCGCCGTGCGCCTCGCCGGGGATCTCGCGCGCGCCCGCGTCCCGACGCTGGTGTTCGGCCAGTCGCGCAACTCGGTCGAGATCATGCTGAAGTACCTGCGCGAGGGCGTCGGCAAGGAGATCGGGGCGGAGGACGCGATCATGGCCTACCGCGGCGGCTACCTGCCCGAGACGCGCCGCCGGGTCGAGCGGGGGCTCAGGGAGGGCGAGATCCTCTGCGTCGTGGCCACGAACGCGCTCGAGCTCGGCATCGACGTCGGCGAGCTCGACGCGGTGATCTGCGCCGGCTACCCCGGGTCGGTCGCCGAGACGTGGCAGCGCTTCGGCCGCGCGGGCCGGCGCGGCAAGACGAGCATCGCCGTCCTGTGCGCGACCAGCGCGGCGCTCGACCAGTACCTCGCGAGGAACCCCGACTACCTGCTCGAGCGCGCGGCCGAGTCGGCCCGGATCGATCCGCAGAACACCGAGATCCTGGTGCAGCACCTCAAGTGCGCCGCGTTCGAGCTGCCGTTCCTCAAGGGGGAGCCCTACGCGGCGATGCCGCCGGACGACACCGTGGCGGCGCTCCGCTTCCTCCAGGACAACGGGGTCGTGCACGAGTCGAACGACCGCTTCCACTGGGCGACCGACGCCTATCCGGCCAACCACGTGAGCTTGCGCTCGGTGGGGTGGGACAACTTCGTCATCATCGACAAGGCCCTCGGCAAGACGCTCGCGGAGCTCGACTGGCGCGCCGCGCCGACGATGCTCCACGAACAGGCCATCTACCAGCACGACGGCGAGCAGTACCAGGTCGAGCGGCTCGACTACGAGAACCACAAGGCCTTCGTGACGAAGGTCGTCCCCGACTACTTCACGACCGCCCTCACCCACCGCAAGGTGAGCATCCTCGACGAGAGCGCGACGGCCCCGCTCGGCCGGGCGACCGCGGCGCTCGGCGAGGTGAGCATCGTCGAGAAGGTGGTGGGGTACAAGAAGATCAAGTTCTACTCCCACGAGAACACGGGTTACGGCGACGTGCGATTGCCGGACATCCAGATGCACACGACCTCGTTCTGGCTCACGGTGCCGGAGCCGCTCTGCGAGGAGCTCGGCCTCGGCCGCGCGACGGCCATCGACGGGCTGCGCGGGATCGCGAGGGCGCTGGAGACGGTCGCGACGCTCTCCTTGATGTGCGATCCGCGCGATATCGGCCAGACACTCGAGGACGGGAGCGAGGCCCGGGCGCCGGGCGCCCCGCCCGGGGCCGAGGTGGCCGGGGTGTTCGATCCGACGCTGTTCCTGTTCGACAACGTCCCCGGCGGGGTCGGGCTCGCCGAGCGCATCTACGAGCAGCGCGAGGAGCTCCTCGCGCGGACCCGGCAGCTCATCGCGGGGTGCGGGTGCGACAGCGCGGGCTGTCCGCTGTGCGTCGGCGCCACGGAGGCGGTGGACGGGCTCCGCAGGCGCGCGGCGCTCCGCCTGCTGGAGCTCCTGCTGCACCAGGCGTGAGCCCACGCCTCGCCGCGTGGCGCAGGGCGAGAGGGCTAGTCGCGCTTCACGGCGAAGCCGGCGAACGCCTGCATCACGGGCATCAGCTCCAGGCGGTTCACGTTGACGTGCTCCGGGAGCGTCGCGCACCAGACGACCGCCTCGGCCACGTCCTCGGCCGAGAGCGGCTTCACCCCCTTGTACACGGCGGCGGCCCGGTCCCGGTCGCCCTTGAACCGCACCAGCGAGAACTCCGTCTCTGCCAGGCCAGGCTCGATGTCGGTGACGCGCACCCGGCTGCCGAGGAGGTCCGCGCGCAGGTTCAGCGAGAGCTGGGCCACGAACGCCTTGCACGCGCCGTAAACGTTGCTCCCGGGATACGGCGTCTCGGCCGCCACCGAGCCGATGTTGATGATGTGCCCCCGGTCGCGCGCCACCATGCCAGGCAAGATGGCCCGGGTGCAGTGGAGCAACCCCTTGACGTTGGTGTCGACCATCTGCTCCCAGTCGTCGGGGTCCGCCTCGTGCGCCGGCGCGAGGCCGATCGCCCCGCCCGCGTTGTTGACCAGCACCGACACGTCGGAGAGCTCCGGCGGGAGCTCGGCGACCGCCCGGTCCACCGCGCCGCGGTCGCGGACGTCCAGCCGCACGAGGTGGATCGCCGTCGCCCGCGCGCGCCCGCCGGCCGACGAGCCCGCGCCGCCGCCCGAGAGCTCGGCGGCGAGCGCCTCCAGGCGCTCGTAGCGGCGCGCGGCGAGGATCAGGCGGGCGCCCAGGCCGGCGAAGCGACGGGCGATCGCGGCGCCGAATCCGGCGGAGGCGCCGGTGATGAAGACGACCGGAGGCGGATCGGTCTGGGCGGCATGCGTCATGTTGCGCGGCCTTGTACCAGACCGACGCCGATCCAGCGACCCCCGGAGGCCCGCGCGACATTCGCCCCGGACGGGATCGATGCCTGACGTGTGCGCAGCAGGTACGGCAGGCACCTCCGGGATGGACGAAGGAGCATGGCCACCCCGGGTCGATTTCTACAATCGACCTCGCCGCACCGCGGTGGTCGAGCACGGTCGCCCCTTTACCCGGCCCCTCGGTGCCCTTTAGAGTCGGAGCATCGTGGAGCGCGCGCCATCGAGGGGGGCTGTGCTGGGGCGTTATGCCATCGGACCGCGGATGGCGCGCGGCGGGATGGGGGAGGTGTTCCGCGCCGCCGCGCTCGGGCCGGATGGCACGGAGCTCCCGGTCGCCATCAAGCGAATCGTCCCCATGCACGCTGGCCGCGACGCGCTCAAGGAGCTGTTCATCGCCGAGGCCAGCATGATGACGCGGCTCGTGCACCCCAACCTCGTTGAGGTGCTCGACTTCGGCGTCGACGATGGAGGCGATTTTTACCTCGTGCTCGAGCTCGTCTCCGGGACGGATCTCGGGCGGCTCTGCAGGTGGATCTGGGCGCGCGGGGAGACCGTCCCGGTGCCGGTCGCGCTGTTCGTGGCGTCCGAGGTGCTCAAGGGGCTGGGCTACGCGCATGAGCGCTCGGCCGCCGAGGGGCAGCTCCTCGTGCATCGCGACGTGAGCCCGGGGAACGTGCTCGTCTCGCTCGGCGGCGCGGTGAAGGTCGTGGACTTCGGGGTGGCGATCGCCACGCCGGGCGAGGCGGGCGACGCCGCGAGGCGCGATCTCGTCGGCAAGCCCAGCTACATGCCGCCCGAGCAGTTCGACGGGGAGCGGGTCGACGCCCGCGCCGACCTGTTCGCCCTGGGGGTCGTCCTGTTCCAGATGCTCACCGGCGCGCGGCCGTTCGCCGGGACCAGCGCCACCGCGCGGATGGCGGCGGCGCGCGAGGGGCACCTCCAGCGGGCCAGCGAGTTGCGCCCCGAGGTGAGCCCCGCGCTCGAGGCGGTCCTCGCGCGCGCGCTCGCGCCCCGCCGGGAGGACCGCTTCCCCGACGCCCGCGCGATGCTGGAGGCGATCGAGGCGCTGCGCGACGCCGGCCACGCGATCGGCGCGCCGGCGGACCTCGCGGCCCTCGTGACCGCGGCGCTGAAGGACCCGCCCGAGTCGCGCCAGGCAGGCCACCCCTCGTCCGATCTGCCGTCCGCGCTGCCCGACGACGACGACCTGGAAGGGCGCGAGCTGACGCGCGCCGGCGCGGCCAGCCCCTTCACCCTGCGCGTGACGGGGCGGCCCGGCGCGCTGTCGCCGCTGGCCGCCGACGAGGCGGAGCCGCTCGACGGGCCCGACGCGGCGTTCACCGAGCCGCCAAGCGCCTCGCCGAGCAGCGGGTTCCACGCGGTGGGCCCGGCATCGGCGGACGAGGGCACGCTCGATCCGCTCCTGGGTCCGGCCGTGAAGGCGGCCACCTCCACGACGGAGCGGTCGCGGGACGAGCTCCGTTCGCCGTCGGCACCGCCCGGCGCCGTCGTGTCGGCGGCCGGGGCGTGGCGGCAGCGCCTGCTGGCGGCGGCGATCGCCTGCGCCGCGCTGGCGGGGATCACCGTGGCCAGCGTGCGCGTCGCCAGGGGCCGGATGGGCGCTGCGCCCCCCGCGGCGGCGATGCGCGCCGCGTCCGTGGCGCGGCCGGGGCTGGCCGCCGCGGCGCGCGCAGCGCTGTTGCCCTCGCGGAGGGCGGCCCCTCCCGCGAGCTCCGCCGCGCCTGCCGCGCCCACCGCGCCTGCCACGCCCGGCACGCCCGCTGCGCCTGCCGCGCCCACCGCGCCTGCCACGCCCGGCACGCCCGCTGCGCCTGCCGCGCCCGCTCCGGCCCATCCGTGACGCCCGACGCTCGCCGATCGCGGACGCCGCGGACACGACCGGCTTGCGGCCACCTGCCCGCTCGGTTAGCAGCGAAGCGTGCGACACCGCCACCTTCTCTTCGCCCTTGCCCTCACCTCGCTCGCCGGCTGCGGCGCCGCGCCCCCCTCGACAACGCCTGGTCCGGCTGCCGCGCCTGCCGCTGCCCCGTCGGCTGCGCCCCCCGCCGCGGCCCCCGCGCCGGGTGATGTGAGCGGCCCCGGCCCGGCCGAGGCGAACGGCGCGGCGCCCTCCATGGCCACCTCGATCGATGTGCCCGCTGCCCTCCGCGCCGTCGTGGACGCGCCGGACCGGACGGAGGCCGATCGGGCGCTCGATCCCGGGCGCAAGCCTGCGGAGACCCTCGCCTTCTTCGGCATCCAGCCGGGCATGAAGGTCGCGGAGCTCATGGCCGGGGGCGGCTACACGGCCGAGCTCCTGGCGCGGACGGTCGGGCCGACGGGCGTCGTCTATGCGCAGAACAACCGCTTCGTCCTCGATCGCTTCGCCGAGAAGCCGTGGAGCGAGCGGCTCAAGAAGCCCGTGATGAAGCCGGTGGTCCGGCTCGACCGCGAGATCGACGACCCCTTGCCGCCCGAGGCGCGGGATCTGGATGCGGTGTTCCTCCTCCTCTTCTACCACGACACGGTGTGGCTGGAGACGGACCGGGCCGCGATGAACCGCGCCATCTTCCGCGCGCTCAAGCCCGGCGGCGTGTTCGCGGTCATCGACCACAGCGGGCGCGACGGGACGGGCGTCACCGAGGCGAAGACGCTCCACCGCATCGAGGAGAAGGT
Source organism: Sorangium sp. So ce1036 (assembly GCF_051369805.1). Classification (NCBI taxonomy): domain Bacteria; kingdom Pseudomonadati; phylum Myxococcota; order Polyangiales; family Polyangiaceae; genus Sorangium; species Sorangium sp. So ce1036. The sequence goes on along the minus strand of NZ_JBBMOX010000001.1, from coordinate 4,954,579 downwards.
GGTGCGCGAGGAGATCGAGCGGGCCGGCTTCCGGCTCGCGGCCGAGGCGAGCTTCCTCCGCGTCCCCTCGGACACGCGCGACTGGAACGCCGCCCCCATGGCGGCCGGCGACAAGCGGGGCATGAGCGATCGCTTCGTCCTGAAGTTCGTCAAGCCCGGGGGCTGATCGGGTGGTGGTCACGTTTGGGGTGCTCACCTCCGGGGCCTGCGTTCCGGCGGGCCCCTTTTGTGGCCCGCCTGCACTCCAGCCCCTCCGGTGAGCACCCCAAACGTGACCACCACCGCTGAGCGACGGCGCGCCCCGCGCCCTTCGGGCGGCGATCACCCGTCGGACAGGTCGGAGCGGACGCAGCGCACGAGCCGCGGATCGCGGAGCGAGGCGCTCAGCGAGGCGCCGTTCGAGAAGTTGACGAGGAGCGCCCTGTCGGCGCTCTCGAGGGCGGGCGTCGACGACCAGAAGACGCCGGGCTCCGCGCCCGGGAACGCCTCCGGATCGATCGCCGGCCCCGACCGCGCGTCGTCGACGAGCGTGAGCAGCTCCTTCGCGCTGGGGAGTCGCCAGTCGGTCCGGCCGGCGAGCTCCAGCTCCTCGCAGTGCGCGAGCGCGTCGCTCCAGGAGAACTTGGAGAGCGCGGACTGACGCTGCCAGACGAGCCCTGTGGAGAGATCCAGCACCCAGCTCTCGGCGACCGACAGCTCGACCGGCGCGAGCTTGCTCTCGCCCCCGACGCACAGCGCCCGCGCCCTGGTCGCCTCGGTCTTGTCCAGGTACCCGAGCGACGCGTTGCTGGCGAGCACGCCCCAGGCACGGGAGTCGTCGTCGGCGACGTCGGTGGCGGACCAGTAGAAGCCGTCCTGGTAGGGCGTCACGATGTCCGGGAAAGCGGCGGTATGGCCGAAATCCATGAGGGAGACGAGCTCGCGCCGCGTGGGGAGGCGCCAGTCGTCGCGGCCGCCGAGGCGGCTGGCGGCGATCGCCTCGCAGTGCTGCAGGGCGCCCGCCATGTGGAACGAGCCGTCCTCGGCCGCTTTCTCCCACACGAGCCCGGTCACCGAGTCGGTCACGACGCCGTCGCCTTCTTCGTAGGAGGGGACGGTGATGAGGTAATTGCCGTCCTGTCCGAAGAGGGGCTCCGACGGGCCGGGGCACGCCTCCACCACCGTCGTCCCGTTCGAGCAGCGCCTCGTCATCGAGTCCGGCCACGTCACCGGGACCGCCGGCGGTCCGCCGCCCTCCCCGCCCCCGGCGCCGCCCCCGCCGATCGGCTCGCCGCCGCCCGCGCCGCTGCCGCCGCTGCCGCTGCCGCTGCCGCTGCCGCCGTTGCCGCTGCCGCCGTTGCCGCCGGGCCCCCCGCCGGAGCCGCCGCCGACCTGGAAGGGATCACCAACACATCCGGCGAGCCCGGCGGACTCCAGGAGCAGCACGGCCATCAAGCAGGTGATGCGGAGGGCGTAAGGGGTCTCGTTCGGCATGGGCGGGCAGCAGCGTCGGTTGGGAAGGATCCGGGCGCGCAGCCTATCATCCGCCGGGGCGCGGCGGTCGATTTCCTCGCGAACGAGCCGCGTCCCGCAGGTTTTCATCGCGCGGGCGGGTGATGCTGCACGTCGGGTGCTCACCTCCGGGGCTCGCGCTCCGGCGAGCCTTTCTGTGGCTCGCCTGCGGGTGGAGCGGCCCCATGGGGCTCACCTCCGGGGCTTGCGCTCCGGCGAGCCTTTCTGTGGCTCGCCTGCACATCAGCCCCTCCGGTGAGCCCCCAAAGGGCCGCTCCACCCGCCTGCGCTCCGGCCCCTCCGCGACGGCCCCGGGACGAACCTGGGGGACGCAGTGCTAGGGAGTCGTGTAGTCGACGTTCACCGTGTACGTGCTGTCCGAGTACCCGTGCACGAGGAGGAAAGCCTCGGACGCACCGTCCGGGACCGTCAGATCGCACGCCTCGTCCGCACCGTCGAGGTAGGGGCGGCAGTCGAACGCGCTCAGCGTCGGCGCCTCGCCGAACCGCACGTAGAGATCGGGATCCCCGCTGCCGCTCATCACGGCCCGGAAGGGCGTGCCGGGGACGACCGCGATCGGCCCGTGGGACGCCTCCTGGCGCCGCGCGATCGAGCCATCGAAGCTCGTCGACGTCTTGGTGCCCTCGCCGCCGCCGGTCCCCGGCGCGGAGTAGCTCACCTCGACCTCGTAGGTCGCGGCCGTGTAGCCGTGCACCTTGATGAAGGCCCGCGTCTCGCCCTCGGGCACCTCGAGCGTGCAGGTCTCGTCCGCGCCGCTCAGGTAGGGTCGGCAGTCGAACGACCTCGAGGTCGGCGCAGCGCCGAACTTCACGAAGAGATCGGGATCTCCGGTCCCGCTCATCACCACGGTGAAGGTCGTCCCGGGCACGACCTCGAACCCTTCCTCGGGCCCGACCGTGTTGGCCACCCCACGCGCGACCTGGCCGCTGAAGGACTCGGTGATCGGCTCCCCGTCGCCGCCGCCGCCGCCGCCGCCGCCGCCGCCGCCGGCGGGACCACCGTAGAGCGACTGAATGCCGTCGATGTCCTTCTGCGTGAGGTTGAGCGTGCTGTCGCCGGTCCCGTTGCACTGGGGATAATGCATCACGGAGGCGCCGTCGTAGGAGGTGAGGGCACGCCAGTTGTTGTCCTCGAAGCAGGCGCCGGACTCAGGCCGGGTGTGCTCGTGCCGGAAGCCGAGGGTGTGGCCGAGCTCGTGGCGGAGGATGCCCGTCAGCGTCGGCCGGGTGCTGCCGAAGGCGGTCCCGTCGATCAGCACGTTCCGCGTCGACCTCGACTGACCGGGGAAGAAGGCGCGCGCCAGGTACTGGCCGCCCGTGTTCACGGGGTTCACGTCGAACAGCACGCTGCTCGTGCTCGACGTGCAGTTGCCATCCGCGGAGTCCACGTGGATGAAGTCGACGTCGGCGACCTCCTCCCACGCCTGGACCGCCTCCGTCATCGCGGCGACGACCGCCTCGTAGTTCTGCCCGAATCTCGTGCTCACGCAGTAGGTGAGGTTGTGCCGCTGCTCCGTCGTCCAGACGATGTCGCTCCCCCCCGACTGGTTGACGATCAGCGCACCATCGCGCACATGGGTCTCCCAGAACTCGCGTAGATGCTTGACATCCACGACCGGGGTGTCCCCGTTAACAATGTAGACACCTGTGTCAGCCTCGCGGAATACCGTCCGCTCGAAGTGGTCAAATCCCAACTGATTCGTACCGATCGCTTCGGTGGCTGTGTCGTCGACGTCTGCCGAGCAGCCAGCCGCGACAGCGGCAATACCAGCGACCACCACTGCGAGCTTACGGGTGACCACACTGCTCTCGTGCGGCTTTGTAGGATGCATTTGAAGCTCCTTTCCGGGGAGGCGAATCACGCTGTCCAAGCGAACTCGTTGGAGACCCAAATGCCTTAACCCGATTTGACCTGCAGTCGGATAGCCAAATCTGACCAGCGTTCAGAAAAAGGGTTCCGGGATGTAAAAAATTTCGAAATGGCCGCAACGAGTTACCCCGTGGCGAGAAAATTCCCGTCACATGCAAAATGGAGAGATCCCATCGGACAGACACACTGGAAAATCACACCCCTTGAGTTCTGGCGACGCGCACTTGCACGTCGTCAGGCGTCGGGATCCTCCTTCCCGCGTTGCGCGGATGAAAGCCGCGGCGCGCATCCGTGCAACGCGACGCCCGCGATCGCGCGACGACGACGACGGCGGCGCGGCCGCAAAGAAGGCGCAGGTGCGGCCGCAAAGAAGGCGCGGGCGTTGCCCTAGCGCACGCGCAGGAGCGCCCTGAAAGCAGGCGCGGGGACGGCCGCAGCGCGCGCCCGCGCGCCGCCGCGATCGCCGAGCAGCTGCAACGGCGATGCAGCACGCCGGGGCGCCGCGCGGGGGCGGCGCCGGCCGGATGACCCGCGTTCAGATCGTGAGCGTCTCGCGGTGCTCGCCCCAGATCGCGCGCAGCACGTCGCTGATCTCGCCGACGGTCGCGCCCGACCTCACGGCGTCGAGGATGGGCGGCATCAGGTTCGCCTCGCCGCGCGCCGCGGCGTCGACGCGCGCGAGCGCCTCCGATCGCGCGGGGCCGTCGTGCGCCGCGCGGAAGGCGCGCGTGCGCGCGATCTGGTCGCGCTCCAGGGCCGGATCGACGCGCGTCACCGGGACGGGCGGCGCGTCGGACACGAACTCGTTCTGCCCGACGATCACGCGGCGCCGCTCCTCGATGTCGAGCTGGTAGCGGTAGGCCGTCGCCTGGATCTCGCGCTGAACGTAGCCCTGCTCGATGGCGGCCACCATCCCGCCGAGATCGTCGATGCGGCGGACGTAGGCGTAGGCCGCCTCCTCGAGGCGCTTCGTGAGCGCCTCGACCGCGTAGCTGCCGCCGAGCGCGTCGACGAAGTCGGCGACGCCGGACTCGTGCGCGATCACCTGCTGCGTGCGCAGCGCCAGCGTCGCCGCCGCCTCCGTGGGCAGGCCGAGCGCCTCGTCGAAGCCGTTCGTGTGCAGCGACTGGCAGCCGCCGAGCACCGCGGCGAGCGCCTGCACCGTGACGCGCACCACGTTGACGAGCGGCTGCTGCGCCGCGAGCGTCATGCCCGCGGTCTGGCAGTGGAAGCGGAGGGCGCGCGCGCGATCGGTCCTCGCGCCGAAGCGCTCGCCCATGATCGTGGACCACATCCGCCGCGCGGCGCGGAACTTCGCGATCTCCTCGAGGAAGTTGTTGTGGCCGTTGAAGAAGAACGAGAGCTGCGCGCCGAAGCCGTCCACGTCGAGCCCCGCGCGGACGGCGTTCTCGACGTAGGCGACGCCGGCCGCGAGCGTGAACGCGACCTCCTGCGCCGCGTCGCACCCGGCCTCGCGCATGTGGTAGCCGCTGATCGAGATCGTGTTCCACTCCGGCACCTCGCGCTCGGCGAAGGCGAAGACGTCGCGGATCAGCCGGAGCGACGGCCCGGGCGGGTAGATGTACGTGCCGCGCGCGACGTACTCCTTCAGGATGTCGTTCTGGATCGTGCCGCGGAGCTTGCCGCGCGGGACGCCCTGCTCCTCGGCCACGGCGATGTAGAGCGCGAGCAGGATCGCCGCGGTCGCGTTGATGGTCATCGACGTCGAGACGCGATCGAGCGGCAGCCCTCGCAGCAGGGTGCGCATGTCGTCGATCGTGTCGATCGCGACGCCCACGCGCCCGACCTCGCCCAGCGCGCGCTCGTGATCCGAGTCGCGCCCCATCTGCGTCGGCAGATCGAACGCGACGGAGAGCCCGGTCTGGCCCTGCGAGAGCAGGTAGCGATAGCGGGCGTTCGACTCGGCCGCCGTGCCGAACCCGGCGTACTGGCGCATCGTCCAGAGCCGCCCCCGGTACATGTTCGGCTGGACGCCCCGCGTGAACGGCGGCTGCCCCGGGAAGCCGAGATCGCGCGCCGGATCGAAGCCGAGCGCCTCGAGCGTCGCGGCGTCGTAGAGGTCGTCGGCGTCGCGCGCGAGCTCCCCCGGGCCGCCGGCCAGCACGCCGGCGCGGCGCCGCGCCTTCTGCCTCGCTCCTGCGAGGCGCGCCTCGAAGCGGGCGCGCTCCTCGTCCCTCGGCTCGTGTTCGTCGTTGCGGCTCATGGCGGCGATCAGACCTCGCTCTCTCCCCGCGGCCCCCTCGGCCCGGCGGGTCGGCCCTAGCGTGAACCGACCGGCGACGCTACCCGGCGCGCGCGGAGAGGATCCGGCTGAACGCCTCGCCCACGGCGCGCGCGAGCTCGTCCATCCTGCGCACGCCGCCCACGGGATCGATGAGCCGGTCGGCGACGAGGATCATCGCGGGCCTGCCGGCGACCTGGACGGCGACGGCGGCGACGTCGAGGCTCGGGTTGACCATGACGTCGAGCAGGGGCGCGTGGGTGGGCGTGCCCGGGATCGGCCCGACGTAGAGGTGGGTCGCCACGGCCGTGGCGAGGATGCTCGGCTGGTCCATCGGGAGGGTGAGCCTCCGCAGCGCCTCCTGCTCGCCGAACTCGGCGTTGCAGGCGAAGCCCCGGAACACGCCGCGGTGCGCGGCGAAGATCGCGACGCGCCGCGCGAGCAGGCGCAGCCCGCGCAGCGCGAGCCGGACGACGTCGTCGCGCGTGCGGGCGAGGTACAGCGCGTCCTTGACGTCGCCCAGATCGAGGAACGGCTGCGGCGGCGGCTCGTCGTCGTCGAGGTAGTCGGAGAGCTCCGGCTCGGGCGCGGGGGGCAGCGCCGGGAGGCGCCCCGAGCGCCGGCTCGACGGCGGCCCGCCGACCTCGGGACGCCCGCCGCCCTCGGGACGACCGCGGCGCGACGAGGGGGCCGGCTGCCGCCCGGCGCTGTCGGGCGCCGGATCGGGGTCCGGCGAGCTCTGCGGGAGGATCGCGGCGAGCAGCTTGAAGGCCGGAGAGATCTCCACGGGCGGCGGCGGGAAGGAGGCGACGGCGGGCCCGGCGTCCGGCGCGCGCGGGGCGGCGGGGCGCGCGGGCGATCGCGCGCCGGCGCCGCGCTCGGCGTCAAGGGGGCGGCGGGCGCCCGGCGGGGCGCCCCGCGCGCCGGGCGCCGCCTTCGTGTGGCGGAGCGGCAGGATCGGGTCCTCCAGCGATGGGGGCGCGTCCGCCGGCGGGGCGCGGCGGCCGTGCGCCGGGCCGCGGCGCCCCGGGGGGCCGCCCGGCGCGTCGTGGGCGCCGGGCTCGTCGAAGGAGGGCACCGCGGCGCGCCGGATGAGCGGGATGGGCACCTCGTGCGAGGGCGGCGGCGGGATGGTCGACTGGGGCGCGCCGTGCGGGAACGCCGGGGTCGCCCGGCGCGGGCGGGCGGGCGCCTGCTCCCGCTCGTCGAGCTCGAGGGCGCGGATGGCCTCCTCGATGGCCGCGATGGGCGCGCGGAAGATGCGCACCGGCGCGCCGAGGTGGAAGCTGAGCTCGTCGGCGACGTGGCGATCGAGCGGATCGGCGGCCGCGACATCGACGGTGCCGGCGCCGGGATCGGCGCGGAAGGGGACGGCGCCGAGGCGGCGGCACATCGCGCGCGGCAAGCGCGCGACGAGATCGCGGGCGCCGACGACCTGCCGCAGCGCGAGGCCGCCGCGGCGATCGAGCGCCTCCTCGAGGGCGCGCTCGCTGAGGGCGGCGCGGTCGATGAGGGCGCGCGGGAACGGGATGCCCCGCAGGACCGCCACGAAGAGGGCGGCCTCGACCTCGGCCTTGGAGACGGCGCCGGCGGAAATCAGGAGGCGGCCCAGGTCCAGTGACACTCGCCACACGATACCAGAACCGACCTGGGGAGAGGAGCGAGAGGCGAGGAGTCGTCAGCGGGAGAACTGAAACACCACCTCGCTCTGCCGCACGAGGCCGAGGTTGTCGCGCGCGATCCGCTCCACGGCGGTCGGGTCGTCGCGGAGGCGCGCCACCTTGCCGCGGAGCGCCTCGATTTGCCGCCCCAGCTCGGCGTTCTCCTCCTCGACGTCGGTGAGCTCTCTCTCGAGCTCACGCAGGCGCGGCAGGCCCTGTGGCGAGAAGATCATGACCGGGGCGCCCACGACCGCGACGACCAGCACCGCGATGGGGAGCGTCCGCTCCAGGAAATGCGCTATTCGACGCACGAGCATCCGCTCGCACACAACCCGCGATCTTGTCAACTTTCCTCCAGGGATCGCGCGACTCCGCGCCACCTCGCGTCCCGTCTCGGATGGATATCCAGCGTTCGCGACCGGCGCGCGCGCCGGCGAAAGGCCGCCTCGTTCGTCCTCATCGCGCCGCGGCGCCGGCGAGCGCCGGAGGGCCGTCGGAGGTCGCATGGCGCCATCCGCTTCGCTAGCATGACGATCGCCCCGCCGTCCGGCAGGCTCGCAGCGCACTCGCCAGCCCGAGGGGGGGCGGCCCGAGGGAGACCCATGTCCATGGATATCGTCCGAGGCGAGCTCGAGCGCCTCTTCTCGCTGGATGAGATGGTGGCCCTGTCATCCGACCTCCTCGGGTTCAACCCGGCCGAGGTCGGCGGCGGCGCCTCCAAGGCCTCCTTTGCGCGCGCCCTCACGGACCATTGTGTCGAGCTCGACGCCATCGAGGCCTTGATCGACGCCATCATCGCCTCACGCGCCGAGGTCGACACGCGCGTACGTGCCCTCGGAGCCCGAGGGCTCCGGCTACCCGAAGAGCTCGCGGTCGGTGAGACGTTCGGCGATTACACCATCACGCAAAAAATCGGGGAAGGGCCGCGGGGCCTGGTCTACGAGGCGACCCGGGGAGACGAGCCGCGGACGCTCAAGGTGCTCCGGCGCGAGGTGACCCGGGATGGCCGGGCGGTGCGCAGGTTCCTCACCCACGTCCGCCTGGCCGCGCGCGTGCGCCACGAGAGCCTGGCGAGCGGCGTCGAGGCGGGGCTCGTCGGCGGCCGGGCGTTCGTCGCGTACGCGCCCGTCGACGGGCAGCCGCTCTCGGCGCGCGTCGCGCGCTCGGGTCCGCTCCACCTCAACGAGGCCAGGCCGCTGCTCCGCGGCATCCTGGGCGGGCTCGCCGCGCTCCACGAGCAGCGCCTCTTCCACGGCGCGCTCAAGCTGGAGAACGTCCTCGTCGCCCACGGCGACGACGCGCAGCCGCGCCCCGTCCTCGTCGATGTCGGCGGCGACCGGCTCGGGGCCGGGTGGGAGAGCCCCGCGCTCGCCAGGACCGCGAGCCCCGAGCGGCTGCGGGGCGGGGACGTCGGCGCGGCCAGCGATCTCTACGCCTTCGGCGCGCTGCTCTTCGAGCTGCTCACCGGCAAGCCCGTGTTCCCGGGCGACACAGCGGTCGACGTCGCCCTCGCGCACCTCACCCAGGCGCCGCCCCTGCCGAGCGCGGTCGCGCCGCGCGGGTGGGTGGGCAAGGACATCGACGCGCTCTGCGAGCGCCTGCTCGCGAAGTCGCCGGACGCGCGGCCGAGGGGGGCCCGCGCGGCGCTCGAGGCGCTCGAGCCGCCCGGCGAGCCGGGGCGGCGCGGCCCGGCCTCGGCGCTCGGCGAGCAGCGGCTGAACGACCTCATCGATCGGCTCGTCGCGAGCCCGACCGACGTGGACCTCGCGCTCTCGGTCGAGGCGGCCGTCGACGAGGGGGCGGACCCGGGCCGGGTCGCCGAGGCGCTCGAGATGGCCGCCGACCAGATCGAGGCCCGCGCGGGCGAGGCCGGCGATCCGGCGGCCTCGGCGAAGAAGCTCCTGCTCTTCCGGGCCGCCCGCGTCCACGAGAAGGGGAAGCGCCACGACAGGGCGGAGGCCGTCTACCTGGCGCTCCTCGAGCTCGATCCGGGCGACGACATCGCCTTCAGCGCGCTCGAGGAGCTCAGGAGGTCGCTGGGGAAGCACGAGGAGCTCGTCGAGATGCTCCTCCAGCGGAGCGAGCGGGCCGGGAGCCCGGCGGAGCGCGCCCGGGCGCTGAACGCGATCGGGCACCTCTACGTGCGGGAGCTCGACGACAAGGACCAGGGCGTGTTCGCCTTCGCCCAGGCGCTCGCGCAGGACCCGGAGCAGGACGCGTACGCCGCCGATCTGGAGCGCGCGGCCGGCGGCGACATGAAGATCTGGGCCGAGGCGCTCCAGATCCTGAGCCAGGCGAGCGCCGACGCGGCCATGGCCGCCGCGCCGAGGATCGCGCTCTTCAACCGGCTCGGGCCGTGGTACGCGGACAGGCTCGCGCGGCCGGATCTCGGGCTGCCGTGCTTCCAGTTCGTGCTCGGGCTCGACCCGGCGAACGAGAGGGCGCTGGAGGGGCTCGCGCAGGTCTACCGCCGCGCCCAGCAGTGGCAGGAGCTCGGGGCGGTGCTGCTCTCGCGCGCCGATCGCGCCGCGACGCCCGGCGAGGCGCGCGACCTGCGCGCCGCGGCGGCCGAGCTCCTAGAGGCGAAGCTGAGCGAGCCGGGCCGCGCGCGCGACCTGTACGAGCAGATCTTCGCCGAGGATCCCGGGCACACGCGGGCGTGCGACGCGCTGCTCAGGATCTACCGGCGCCTCGACGATCACGAGGGCTGCGCCCGGATCCTCGAGCGGCGCGCCGGGGCGCTGCGGGGCGAGGCGCGGGTCGACGCGATGTGCAAGCTCGCCGAGCTCTACGAGGGCCGCCTCGGCGACCTCGACGAGGCGATGCGCCGCTACGAGGCGGCGCTCGAGCTCGATCCGACCAGCCTGACCGCCCTGCGCGGCCTCGATCGCATCTACGGCCGCACCGAGCGCACCAGGGAGCTGCTCGAGAACCTGGAGCGGCAGATCGAGCTCAGCGCGACGCCGCGCCAGAAGATCGACCTCTACCAGCGGATCGCCGGCCTCCACGACGAGGAGTTCCTCGACCACGCGAGGGCGGCCGAGGCGCTCGAGGCCATCCTCGAGATCGACGGGGCGCACGAGGGGTCGCTCGCGGCGCTCGGGCGGCATTATCGCGCCCTCGAGCGGTGGGAGGACGTGGTGCGCCTCTACGAGCGGCAGCTCGGCGTCGTGTCCGACGACGGGCGCCGCGAGGAGCTCCTGCTCGCGATGGGGCGGGTGCTGCTGGAGCAGATCGGCTCGCCGGAGCGCGCCCGCAAGGCGTACGAGCGGGTGCTCGCGATCGACCCGCACCACGCCGGCGCGCTCGAGTCGCTGGCGCACGTGCGGGCCGCGACCGGCGACGCGGCGGCGGCGCTCAGCGCGCTCGAGGCGCTCGCGGCGGCGGCGAGGACCGCGGGGAGCAGGGCCGAGCTCTGGATCCGCGCGGCCAGGCTGCTGGAGGAGCGGGGCGACCGGGACGGGGCGATCGAGCGCTACAAGATGGCCCTCGACGCGCAGCCGGAGAACGCGGGCGCGTCCTCGGCGCTGCGCGCGGCCTACCTCGCCCGGGGCGACGCGACGAGCGCCGTCGAGCTCATCGCGCGCGAGGCCGAGGTCGCGGAGGGCAACCTCGCCAAGGCCCGCCTCTACGGCGAGATGGCGCTCTTGCTCCGGGAGCGCCTGAAGGACGACGCGCGCGCCGAGGAGGCGGCGAGGCGGGCCGTCGACCTCGACCCGACCAGCACGCCGGGGCTCATGATCTCGGGCGATCTCGCGTTCGAGGCCGGCCGCTTCTTCGAGGCGGCGCGGCACTACGAGCCGCTGACGAGCCGGGCCGACGCCCTACCGAAGGAGCAGGGCCTGAGGGTGCTCTTCCGCTACATCGACGCGCTCGGCAAGAGCGGCTCGAGCGCCAGGGCGCTCGGCGCCGCGCAGGCGCTGCTCGCGCTCGCGCCGGACGACCCCGCGGCGATCGCGCGCGCCGGGAGGGTCCACCTCGACGCGGGCAAGGCGAGCGAGGCCGCGGAGCTCTACCGGGACGTCGTGGATCGGCTCGGCGCCCGCCTGCCCGGGCCGGAGCGGGCCGAGGCCCTGCTCGGGCTCGGCGAGGCGAGGCTCGCCGCGGGCGACGCCGAGGGCGCGATCGGCCCGCTGACCAACGCCGCCGATCTCCTCCCGGAGTCCCCTGCCCCGCTCGCCCTGCTCTCCAGGGTCTTCGAGGCGCGGGGGGACTGGGAGGAGGTCGTGCGCCTCAAGCACCGGCGGCTCGACGTGGCGGTCGGCGAGGAGCGGAGCGCGCTCCTGATCGAGATCGGCGACCTGCTCGCGACGCACCTGAAGGACCGGACGCGCGCCGCCAAGAGCTACGTGGCCGCGCTCGACGAGCGCCCGGACGACCGGAAGATCCTGACCAAGCTGATGCAGCTCTACAGCGAGGAGAAGGACTGGTCGAAGCTCATCGACGTGGTCCTCAAGCTCGCGGCCAAGATCGAAGACCGGCCGCAGAAGGCGAAGTACCTGCACACCGCGGCGATCGTGAGCGCGCGGCAGCTCGGCGATCTCGGCCGGGCCGCCCGGTTCTACGACGAGGTGCTGGAGCTCGACCCGTCCCTCACCCGCGCGCTCTCGGAGGCGATCGAGCTCCGCGCTCAGAAGGGCGACCACGAGGACGTGGAGCGCCTGCTCAAGCTCGATCTCGACCAGGCGACCGAGCAGAACGACACGGCGAGGATGCTCTCGACGTTCGACCGGCTGGGCGCGCTCTACAAGGACAGGCTCGGCTGGATGAGCGAGGCGATCGACGCCTACGAGGCGGCGCAGACGCTCGATCCGGACAACGACGAGCGGAACGCGCTCCTCGCGAGCCTCTACGCGAGCAACCCGGCGGAGTACCTGGACAAGGCGGTGGCCGCGCAGATCCCGATCCTGCGCCGCGACCCGTACAGGCCGGAGGCGTACCGGCTCCTGCGCAAGCTGTACACCGAGGCGAAGCGGGCCGACGCGGCCTTCTGCGTGTGCCAGGCGCTCTCTTGCCTGAGCGCCGCCGGACCGGACGAGGAGCGCTTCTTCCGGCGCCTGCGCCCGGACACGGTCGCGGCGGCGCAGCGGCCGCTCGACGAGGAGGCGTGGGCGACCGCGCTCATCCACCCCGACGCGGATCCGCTCCTGACCGCCGTCTTCCGCGTCATCGAACCCGCCGTGCTGCGCAAGAACGGGCAGCCGCTGGAGGAGCTCGGCTACGAGGCCGCCTACCCGGTCGACCTCGCGCAGGACCCCTACCCGATGTCGCAGACGCTCTACTACGCCGCGGGCGCCCTCGGCATCGCGCCCCCGATCACGTTCCAGAACCCGAACGACGGCGGCGGCGTCTCGTTCCTCCACGCGCACGAGCCGGCGATCGTGCTCGGCGCCGCGGCGCTCCAGGTGGATCTGCCGACCCAGGCGGCCGCGTTCATCGCCGCCCGCCACCTTACCTACTACCGGCCGGGCATGTACCTCCGCCACCTGGTGCCGACCGGCACCGGCCTGCGCGCCTGGCTGTTCGCCGCCGTCAAGCTCATCACGCCCACGTTCCCGGTCACGAAGGAGCTGGAGGGGCCGGTGATGGACAACCTGTCGGTCCTGGAGCCCACGGTCGTCGGGCCGGCGCGCGATCAGCTGGCGAGCGCGGTGACGAAGCTGCTCCAGGCCGGCGCCATCGACCTCAAGCGCTGGGTATCCGGCATCGACCTGACAGCCGATCGCGCCGGTTTCCTCCTCGCCAACGACCTCGAGCTGGCGCAGGAGATGATCAAGGCGGTGGATGAGGCGAGCTCGGCTGTACCCCGGACCGAGAGGCTCAAGGAGCTGCTGCTCTACGCGGTCAGCGAGGAGTACTTCGCCGCCCGGGAGCGGCTCGGCGTCAACATCGACGGCTGAGCTCTCCGCACGGATGGCTCCCGCGTGGGTGATGCGGCCCTTTGGGGGCTCACCTCCGGGGCTTGCGTTCCGGCGAGCCCCTTTTCGGGCCCGCCTGCACTTCAACCCCTCCGATGAGCCCCCAAAGGGCCGCACCACCCACGCGTGCTCCCCGGGAACGCCCGCCAGCGCTGCCACGGGCGCTTCCCGGCGGAGCGTGCTAGGTGGATCGAGCGCGATCCACGCGATCCAGTAGAGGGGACCGCCGCTTGCGACTTCCGCACCGGACTGGTTGACGGATAAATCCTCAAATTGCTAGGCTGCTGGCCGGCATTCGGCCATTAGGCCCCCTTCGATCGTATGTTAGCTCGCCGCAGGTGGCAGCGGGCAGCCTGAGCGATTGTGTGAAAGCACGCCCATGGCGGCAAAGAAGACCCGAAAAACCGCGAAAAAAGACCGGAAGAGAGCGACCAAGGCCAGCGCGGCGAGCTCGAGGCGAGCGGCGTCGACGGCGCGGACGCGGAAGGCGAAACCTGCCGCCCGCCCGGCCGCGCGCAAGCCGAAGCGCAAGGCTGCGGCCTCTCGTCCTGCTGCCCGACGCACCTCCGCAGCCAAGGCCGCAAAGCGCCGGAAGACCACGACCAAGCGGGCGACGGCCCGCAAGGCGGCGACCCCGGCGCGGCGCAAGACGACGCGCACGCCGGCCCGGACGACGACCCGCGCGAGCGCCAGGAAGAAGCCGGCGGCCAAGAAGGCGAAGAAGACGACGCGCGCCGCCGCGAAGCGGGCCAGCGCGACCAAGGCGAGGAAGACCGCCGCCGCCCGGACGAAGGCGAAGTCGACGCGCAGCGCGGCCAAGCTCAGGACCGCCAAGGCCAGGGCGAAGAGCAAGGTCGCGAAGGTCAAGGCGCGGGCGGTGAAGGCCAAGGCCACGAAGGCCAAGGCCACGAAGGCCAGGGCCACGAAGGCCAGGACGACGCGGGCCCGGGTCGCGAAGCCGAGGGCGGCCAAGACCAGGGTCGCCGCCGGACGGGCGCGGAGCACGAAGGCCACGAAGACCAGGCTCGCGCGGGGCAAGGCCGCGAAGCCGAAGGCGGTCAGGAGGAAGGTCGCGGCGCGCTCCGAACGGGCGCTCGCGGCGCCGGCGGTGGAGCCGAGGAAGCTCCGGAAGAAGCTGCGCTCCGAGGAGCAGCCGAAGCTCAAGGAGAAGCTGAAGCTCAGGAGCGCGGAGCAGGAAGCGCCGCTCGAGGCCGAGCGCCCGCGCCGGACGAGCGACAAGCCGCAGCGCGCGAGCGACAGGCCCGTTGCCGAGAAGAAGCTCGTGCGGCCGGGCGCCGGCAAGGCGAAGGGCGCCGGGGCGTCGATCGAGCGCCGGCGCACCCCGCTCCGGGAGACGCCGCGCGTGGTCACGCTGCCCCTCCCGATGCTGCCCCCGCCGCGGCGGGCCACCATCGAGGAGCGCAGCGCGATCATCGAGCAGCGGCTGAACGCGCAGACGGAGGAGTTCCGGCGGCGCTACGTCGACAGCCTCGATATGTCGTGGATTTACCACGACAGCGCGCTCGAAGGCGTGGTGTACACGTTCGAAGAGCTGCGCGCGGCGCTCACCGGCCCGGCCCCGCTCGTCGCGGACTCCAGCCTTCAGCCGACCTACGATGACATCCGGCGTCACAAGGAGGCCATCGCGTATGTGCGTGAGCAGGGAGAGAACAAGCGCGCGCCGATCACCGTCGACTGCGTGAAGAAGCTCTACCTGATCCTCCATCCGGAGGAGGGGGATCTCAAGACGGTGAAATACCGAAAGGACATCCCCCAGCACCGGCTGTACTTCCACGAGTACGCGCCGCCGGACAAGATCGCCTACAAGATGCGGCAGATCATCGATTGGCTGAACGATCCCGAGACACGGAAGACGCGGAACGGCATCCGGATCGCGGCGCGCGCGCACTACGATCTGCTCCGGGTCTACCCGTTCCCGAACGACAGCGGCAAGGTCGCGAGGCTGTTCATGAACATGCTGCTGCTCCGCAGCGGTCTGCCCCCGTCGATCATCCACTCGACCGAGCGGCAGCGCTATTACGAGGCGCTGAAGGGCTCGGCGACGACCGTGCTCCAGATGGTGCAGGAGTCGGTGGAGAACGCCCTCGCGAGCGTCGAGAAGCTCCTCGATGAGCATGAGACGCGGAAACGCGCCTTCGTCAGCTGAGACAGCGGAGCGCGGCGCCCGGAAGCCGGCGGCGGCCGGGGCGGCCCGCGCCCCGAAGCCGAAGCCTCGGACGCCGGCGGCCCCCGCGGCCTCGGCCCGCGCTCCGAAGGCCAGGAAGCCGGCGGCGCCCGCGGCCCCCGCGGCCTCGGCCCACGCTCCGAAGGCCGGGAAGCCGGCGGCGCCCGCGGCGGGCGCCCGCCCCGCGCCGGCTGGCGCGCGGCCCGAGGCATCGCCCCAGGCCGTGTTCGCCCGGCTCCGCACGCTGCACGCGGACGCGCACTGCGAGCTCGATCACCGGTCGCCCTTCGAGCTGCTCGTCGCGACGGTGCTCAGCGCCCAGACCACGGACGTCCTGGTCAACAAGGTGACGCCCCACCTGTTCGCCTCCTATCCCGACGCGCGGGCGCTCGCCGGCGCGGATCCCGCCGAGGTGGGCGCGCTCCTCAGGCGGCTCGGGATGGGCATGTTCAACCAGAAGGCCCGGAACATCGTGGGCCTCGCTCGGGGCCTCCTCGAGAGGCACGGCGGCGAGGTGCCGCGCTCGCTCGCCGAGCTGGTGAAGCTGCCAGGCGTCGGGCGCAAGACAGCGAATGTCGTGCTCGGCGTCGCGTTCGGAGCGCCGGAGGGCGTCGTGGTCGATACCCACGTGCAGCGCCTGTCGCAGCGTCTCGGGTGGACGAGGAGCGACAAGCCCGAGCAGATCGAGCGCGATCTCGTGGCCCTCTTCCCGCAGCGCGACTGGGATATGCTGTCCCACACGCTGATCTTCCACGGCCGCCGGCTCTGCTTCGCGAGGAAGCCCGCGTGCGGAGCCTGCGGCATCAACGACGTGTGCCCGGTCGCGTTCCGCGCGGAGCACGTGGGGAGAAAGCCCCCGCGCCCGCGCCGCCACGATGCGCAGCAGGAGGCGACTGCCCCTCTGCGCAAGGTGGGAGTCGAGCGCACACGCGCGAGATAGGCCGGCCGGCGCCCGCCCCCGTCCGGCGCGCTGGTTGCCCCGGCGCCGAGGACGCGGGGTACCATGAGTCCATGAAGGCCCTTCACCTGCCCCTCGCCCTCGCCTGCCTCCTCACCGCCGCGTGCAGCCCCATCGAGAAGGATCTCTGCGACTACAAGTGCGACTGCGAGGGGTGCAACGACCGTGAGTTCGAGGAGTGCCTCGATCGGTACGATCGCAGGTACGCAGATGCGGACTACCGCGGCTGCGCCCACCGGTACGACGCGCTCCTCGCCTGCGAGGACGACACGGCGATCTGCCGCGACTACAAGTGGGAGACGTCCTGCAAACCCGAGAGAGACGCCCTGGATCGGTGCATCGATTGACCAGGCGCGGCGGGCGGGCGTCGCAAGCGGGCCGAGCCCGGAGCGCGCCAGCGAGAAGGCCGCCCGATCTCCGGCGAGCGCGAGCGGCGGCTCGGGCCGCGCCAGAGCCCCGCGGACGGCGCCTCTCCGGTACGGGCCGCCGACGGACGGCTCAGGCCCCGGTGCCCGGCGCGACGGCGCCGGCACGGAACGCCTCGACGAGCTGCTCCGACGCCGTGTAGGGGTCGATCTCTCGCCGCGCGACGGCGCGCACCGCCGCGTCGAGCGCGGGCCCGAGCGCGGCGACCGCGGCGTCGGTGAGCGCGTCGCGGAGCTGCACGTGCATCGCCTCGCGGAGGCGCTCTTCCCGGCGCGCCGCGCCGGCCTCGGTCCCGAACAGCCACGCCCGGTGCGCCTCCAGCCTCGCCACGAGCGCCGCCACGCCCTCGTTGCGCGTGGCCACGGTCCGCACGATCGCGGGCCCCCATGGCCCCTCGGGCGGCGCGCCGCCCGGAGCCGCCGGCTGCGCCGCGCGGGCGTGGAGCGCCGCCGCGCTGTGCCCGCGCGCCGGCCCGGTGGCCCTCGCCACCTCGCCGCCGAGGGCGATCATCAGCTCCAGGTCGCGCACCGCCGCGTCGGCCCCGTCCCTGTCGGCCTTGTTCACGGCGAAGACGTCGGCGCACTCCAGGATGCCGGCCTTGATCGCCTGCACCTCGTCGCCCATCCCCGGCGCCGCCACGACCAGGGTGGTGTGCGCCATCCGCGTGATCTCCAGCTCGTCCTGCCCGACCCCGACGGTCTCGACCAGCACGACGTCCGCGCCCCACGCGTCGAGCACCCGCGCGACGTCCGCGGCCGAGCGCGATAGCCCTCCGAGCGCGCCGCGGGTCGCCAGCGACCGGATGAACACATCGGGATCGCCGAAATGGGCCTGCATGCGGATGCGGTCGCCGAGGATGGCGCCGCCGGTGAACGGGCTCGTCGGATCGATCGCGACCACGGCGACCCGGCGCCCCTGCTGCCGGAACGCGCCGATCAGCCGGTCGGTGAGCGTGCTCTTGCCCGCGCCGGGGTTGCCCGTAACGCCGACGACCCAGGCGCGGCCGGTATGGGGGAAGAGATCCTTCAGGATCGCGACGTGGTCGCCTGCGCGATCGTCGACGAGCCTCAAGGCCCGCGCCGTCGCGCGCGTGTCGCGTGCGAGGACCTTCTCTGCGAGCGGATGCACCCGAGCGGTCTACGCGCGGCGAACCGAGGACACAACCGGGCGCGCGCGCTCTGGCCCCTCCCTACCTCGCCCCGCCGCCGGCCGTGCCGTCTCCAGCCTGGCCCCCCTCGCCGGCCTCCGCACCGCCGGCCCCGCCCTCGCCGGCCTCCGCACCGCCGGCCCCGCCCTCACCGGCCTCCGCGCCGCCGGCCCCGCCCTCACCGGCCTCCGCGCCGCCGGCCCCGCCCTCACCGGCCTCCGCGCCGCCGGCCCCGCCCTCACCGGCCTCCGCGCCGCCGGCCCCGCCGTGCCCGTCGGTCGGCGAGGCACCCCCCCCGGCCTCTCCTCGGTCCACCATCGGCCGCGTCTCGCCGCACGCGACGGCGAGCAGGGCAGAGAGCGTGATGCAAGCGGTGACGGCGAAGGCGCGATTCCACATGGCGCACGTTCTGGAACGTCGCGCCCGCGAAATCCAGCGGCGAGCTTCCGTCAGGGGGGCGCGGGCCGGTCGAAGCGCTGCCACCGGCCGTCGATGAGCCGCTCGTGCGGCAGGTACCGCGCCTTGTAGACCAGCGGCGAGCATTTCTCGACGTACAGGCCGAGGTAGAGGTAACGCAGGCCCCAGGTGCGGCAGAGCTCCACCTGCTTCAGGATCGAGAAGACCCCCGGGCTCAGCGGCTCGAGCTCGGGGTCGTAGAAGGAGTAGACCGCCGACAGCGAGTCCTGCCCGCGGTCGACGATCGCGACCCCGACGAGGCGCCCTCCGATGTGGTAGCGCATCTCGAACGTCTCGCAGCAGCTGTCCACGAGGAACGCCTCGTAGCCGGCGGCGCCGAGGGGGCCATCGTCGCGCATCAGCCCCCGGCCGTGCTTGTGCAGGTTGTACAGCGCGATCTTCTGCCGCGTGATCGTGGGCGGGCCGATCTCGACGTCGATCACCTGCTCACCGCGGCGCAGCACCCGGCGCTGCGTGCGCCCGGGGACGAAGTCGCGCACGACGATCCGGATCGGCTCGCAGGCGCGGCACGAGGGGCACTCGGTGCGGTAGAGCAGCTTGCCGTGGCGGCGGTTGCCAGCGGCCAGCCTGCGGTCGAACTCCGCGCGCGTGAGGGGCCGGATCGGCACCCGGAGCGGCATCCGCGCCTCGGCCTCGGGGAGGTACGGGCAGGGGCTCACCTCGTCGTGGACCGTGAGCTCGAGCGGAACCGCTACCTCGTCGCGCCGAGGGCGCTCCACGTCATGCCCCGATGCCGCCTCTCGCTCGCCCGATGACCCCATGTCGCCGCTGATCCGAGCGCTCGAAGCCTCATCGAGACGCTGGCCGCCAGAGCCAGGGGAGGCGGTTTGTGCGGCCACGTCAAGCAAAACCCCGGGCGCGACCGCCGCCGCGCGTAGCGCCGGTGTCCCCTGCACCCTTCGTCCGTCCGTTCCAGCCCTCTACGCGCTCCTGCTTCGCCCTTTTTGCGCACATACACATACATCGGCACACGTGACTCGCGACCGCGTCCCCCGCAGCCCGTGCGGGCGCTGGTGGTGCGGCCCTTTGGGGGCTCACCGGAACGGCTGAAGTGCAGGCGAGCCACAAAAGGGGCTCGCCGGAACGCAAGCCCCGGAGGTGAGCCCCCAAAGGGCCGCACCACCCGGGCGCTCGCGCGCGTCCCCCCTTTCCCTCGTGCCCGCGGGCCGGTATGACGCCGCGCGCGCGCCCGCGGAGCGGCGGTCCCGGGAGGGTCCCGCCCGGCGCGAGCACCTCAAGAAAGGCCGGATGTTTTGGACCTCACAGGAAAGCAGCGCCGCCACCTCCGGGCGCTGGGGCATCACCTCGACCCGATCGTGCAGCTCGGCAAGGCCGGCCTGACCGACGGCGTCGTCGCGGCCGTCGACGCGGCGCTGGAGCAGCACGAGCTCGTGAAGATCCGCCTGGGCACCGAGTGCCCCGACGACCAGAGCGACGTCGCCGACACCCTCGCCGAGCGGCTCAACGCCGGGGTCGCGCAGCTCCTCGGCCGCACGATCCTGCTGTACCGGCGGCACCCGAAGGAGCCGAAGATCAAGCTGCCGCAGGGCAACTGACGGCGATCGCCCCCGGCCGCGCGGCACGCCCGCGCGGCGGGAGCCGGCCTCGGGCGCGCCCCGGATCGCCGGGCCACCCGGGGGCCGCGGTCACACGTGCCGCAGCGCGGGGCGCTCCGAGAGCAGCTGATCGAGCCAGGCGTTCGACAGCTTCTCCTGCACCGTGTTGGCCCGGAGCCGCGCGGCGAGGTTCTTGAAGTCGACGTGATCGATCGGCTGATCCTGGTTGAAGCACGAGAAGATCAGCGTCTCCTTGCCGGTCTCCGGATCGACGTGCCGCTGGAGGCACTGCGCGCAGACCTCCTTCAACATGCACTGCATCGGCGAGTTGATGCTGGCGATGCCCACGTGCTTCGGATCGAGGTGGGGCGCGAGCGCGCCGTGCCGCGCCTCGCGCACGGCGTTCATCATCTTGTCCGAGCCGATGGCGATGATGCGCCGGACCTCGGAGAGGCACGCCAGCTCGCCGCCGATCCGGCGCTCCGCGTACGCCTTCATCGCCTCGACGATGTTGCCGCGGAAATGGCGATCCGTGGGCCGCCGCGGGGCGATCTCCGCGCCGCCGTCCGTGCACCAGATGACCTGATCGGTGGCCACCTCGATGTCGTCCTGCTTGAAGAGATCCTCGCCCCGCCGGTAGCCGGCGAAGTAAATCACGCGGGCGCCGCGCGCCTTGAGCGCCTTCGCGATCGAGAACAGCACGGCGTTGCCGAGCCCGCCGCCCGCGAGCAGCACGGTCTCTCCCTCGGGGATCTCCGTGGGCGTCCCGGTCGGCCCCATCACGACGACCTGCTCGCCCGGGCGCAGGGCCGCGAGCAGCCGGGACGACGCGCCCATCTCGAGCGCGATGAGCGAGAGCAGCCCCTTCTCCTTGTCGACCCACGCGCCGGTGAGCGCGAGCCCCTCCATCGCGAGCCGCGTCCCCCGGACCACCGGCGAGCGCACCTCGTAGTTCTGCAGGCGATAGAACTGCCCGGGCTCGAACTTCCGCGCCGCCGCGGGCGCGCACACGACCACCTCGACGATGGTCGGCGTCAGCCGCACGACCCGCTCGACCACCGCGACGAAGTCGTGGTCGAGGCGGGCGAACAGGTCGCGCCTCCGCGCGTCGCGCGCCGCCTGCGGCTCCTCGCCGAGCCGCGCGAGGTCGCGCCGGAAGAGCGCGACGACGTGGGGGTACGCGTCCTTGGCGCTCGCCATCGCCCGCACGACGCTCCCCGCGTAGTGCGGGTGGTTGTCGCCGTAGAAGCTCACGGCGTGCTCGCCGTCGTTGTAGCTCGTGAAGAAGCCCTCCCTCGGGTAGGCCGGCTCGACCTTGAGCGCGCCGTCCTCGCCGACGTACGCGCGGTGCGGCTGGAAGAACTGCCGCCACTTGTCGAACGCAAACGACCCGGGCCGCTCCTTCTCGTACGTGACGTTGGGGCTCGTCCCGGCCGCCACGCACACGGTGCGGGCCGGGATCGTGACCGTCTCGCCCGCGCTCCGCCACTTGCCGTCCACGAGCTCCTGGCGCTCGAACACGAGCGACGCCACCGCCCCGCGCTCGTCGAGCACCGCCTCGACCGGGGCGAGGTTCTCGATGTAGCGGATCCCCTCCTCGAGCGACTTGGCGACCTCCTCGTGGTTCAGGCGGTAGGCCGGCGAGTCGATGAGCCGCTTGCGGTACACCAGCGAGACGCCGCCCCACGCGTCGATGAGCGGCTGGAACCGCGGCGGCCGCCCCTCGCGCGCGGCGCGCGCGCGCTCGTCGCGGATCTCCTCGGCGTGGCGCCGCTGCTCCGCGAGGAACTCCCGCTCCTCCTCGTCGAACATCGCGAGCACGGACGCCTCGCCGCGCTCGGCGATGAGCGCGTCGAGCCGGTCGGCCGTCTTCTCGACCTGCACGACGTAGTACGCGGCGAGCTCGGTCGCGGTGTCGATCGCCGTCAGGCCGCCGCCGATCACCACCGCCGGCAGGCGCACCTGCAGGTTCGCGAGCGCCGAGCGCTTGTAGGCGCCGGTCAGCTGGAGCGCCATCAGGAAGTCCGAGGCCTTGCGGATGCCGCGCGCGAGGTTGTTCTTGAGCGGGATGATCGTCGGCCGCCCCGCGCCCGCCGCGATCGCGACGTGGTGGAAGCCGAGCCGGAAGGCGTCCTCCAGGTCGATCGTCCCGCCGAACCGCACGCCCCCGTAGATCCGGAGCAGCCGCTGCCGTGCGAGCGTGATGTAGAGGACGGTGAGGAAGTTCTTATCCCACCGCACCGTGATCCCGTACTCGCTCACGCCGCCGAAGCCGAGCAGGACGCGCTCGTCGAGCTCGGTGTAGAGCTTCTTGAAATCCTTGATCGGCCGCGGCGGGCGCGCCTCGTCGCCCGTGAGCTCGACCGGCAGGGGCTCGATCTTCAGCCCGTCGATCGCCGCGCACGCGAAGCCCTCGCGCGTGAGGTGGTGCGACAGGGTGTAGCCGGCCGGGCCGAGGCCGACGACCAGCACGTTCTTGCCGTTGTACGGCAGCGCGTGCGGCCGGAGCACGTCGAGCGGGTTCCACCGCGTGAGCAGCCCGTAGATCTCGAGGCCCCACGGGAGCGAGAGCACGTCCGTGAGCACCGCCGTCTCGACCTGCGGGATGTCGACCGGATCCTGCTTCTGGAAGACGCACGCCTTCATGCAGTCGTTGCAGATGCGGTGCCCGGTGCCCGGCGCCATCGGGTTGTCGATGCAGACGAGCGCGAGCGCGGCGAGCGCGTCGCCCCGCGCCCGCATGGAGTGCATCTCGCTGATCTTCTCGTTGAGCGGGCAACCGCGCAGCTCGACGCCGAGCGGGTTCGCCT
Source organism: Sorangium sp. So ce1036 (assembly GCF_051369805.1). NCBI lineage: Bacteria > Pseudomonadati > Myxococcota > Polyangiales > Polyangiaceae > Sorangium > Sorangium sp. So ce1036. The sequence continues at coordinate 4,931,818 of NZ_JBBMOX010000001.1, read as the reverse complement.
TGATCGCCCCGGTCTTGTCGCGCAGGCCCTTCGAGCACGAGTCCTTGTCGCGGTCGTGGCAGAGCAGGCAGTAGTCGACCTGGCCCTCGACCTCGCGGGCGCCGGCGCGCCGATCGGTCAGCGTGAAGCCGTCGCGGTCCCGGCGCTCGTGCTCCGGACCGACGAGGAGCTCGGCCGAGCTCGCGCCGCCGTTCAGGCCCTTGCGGCGGATCTGCACGAGCTCCTGATGGTCGAGCGCGCGCGGCGCCTTCAGCGTCGGCCAGCGCCGCGCCGGATCGTGTTCGTCGCCGCGCCGCGCCGCGAGCCACGCCTCGACGGCGTCGAGGGCGAGCGCGACGACCGCCGCGTCCCCGGCCTCCGAGGGCGCCGCGCCCCCGACCGCCGCCGCCTGCGCCGCGCGCTCCGCGAGCGCCGCGTCCTCCAGCAGCGCGGCGCGGACCTTCGCCGCGCGCGCGCGGAGCTCGTCCGTCCACCGCGCGCCGCCGGCCTTCGCGGCCTTGCGCGCGACCTCGTCGACCTCGATCAGCGCGAGCACGGCGCGCGCGACCGCGAGCTCCTCCGCGTCGGTGCCGCCGTCGAGCGCGCCCGTCGGCGCGCCCACGGCCGCGAGCGCACGCCGCGCCGCGTGCGCCGCCTCGACGGGCGTGCCCTGCCACGACTTGCCGGCGCTCGGCTTGAACAGCCGCTTCTTCGAGAACTCGCGCTTGAAGTCCCAGAGCACGCTGCGCGAGAGGGCCGCCTCGACGAGCGCCTGCGCCTCCCGCTCGACGCGGAACAGCGAGGCCACGAAGCGCGCGACGTAAGGCGCCGCCGCGAGGAGCGCCTCGGAGATCTGCTCGGGGGTGAGCGCGGGCCGGTCCGCGGCCTCGCGCGCGGCGCCCGGTGCCCCGGAGGAGAGCGCCCGCTCGGCCCGCACGGCGGCCCGGTACGCGTCGAAGCGCGCGTGAGCGTCCTCGTTCGACGCGCGGAAGTACTCGTCGAAGCGCTCCGTCAGCTCGGCGAGCTTCGCAGGCTCGAAGAGATCGGCATAACCGAAACCAGGGACGCCGAGCTCGAGCTCGGAAACATCGGAGGTCGCCTGGACCCACGAAGAGAAGTCAGCCTGCACTTCAGCGTTCGCTTCCATACCCGCGGCAAATGCTTTCATTTCAAGGGGTTCGCTCACCCGAACGGCGGAACACTGCAAGATAGCACCGGGCGGTCCGCCCGACCTGCCCTTCGGGGATGATGCTGCACTTAGGGTGCTCACCGGAGGAACTGAAGTGCGGGCGAGCAACAAACGAGGCCCGCCGGGACGCGAGCCCCGGAGGTGAGCGACTCGATCGCGGCCCCCCTGTCGGTCGGCTGGAGGAGCGGCGCACGGCGCGCCTGTCGCGGCCTTCGGCGCGTCGGCCGGCGGACGCTCACCGGGCCGCGAGGACGGCGGCCCGGGCGAGGCGGCGGCCGGAGCGTCGCGGTCAGAAGCCCTGCGAGACCACGCGCTCGATCGTGTGGGTGGAGATGTTGCCGGCGATGACGTCGGGATCCCGCAGCAGCGCCTGGTGCAGCGGGATGTTCGTGCGGATGCCGCCGATGATGAACTCGTCGAGCGCGCACCGCAGCCGGGCGATCGCCTCGGCCCGGTTCGCGCCGTGCGCGATCACCTTGGCGACGAGCGAGTCGTACGAGCTCGGCACCCGGAAGCCCCCGTACACGCCGGAGTCGACGCGGACGCCGACGCCGCCGGGAGAGTGATACTCCGTGATGAGCCCCGGCCACGGCGCGAACGTGCGCGGATCCTCGGCGTTGACGCGGCACTCGATGGCGTGGCCGCGGAAGCTCCAGGGCCGCGTGTCGGGGAGCGAGATGCGCTCGCCCGCGGCGGCGAGGATCTGCTGCGCGACCAGATCGACGCCGGTGACCATCTCGGTGACCGGGTGCTCGACCTGGACCCGCGTGTTCATCTCCATGAAGTAGAGCTCGCCGCGCTCGTCCATCAGGAACTCGAGCGTGCCCAGGCCCGTGTAGCCGGTCTCGAGGATCGCGCTCCGGATGATCTCGCCCATCCTGGCGCGCTTCTCGTTGTCCATCGCCGGGCTGGGCGACTCCTCCATCACCTTCTGGTGCCGGCGCTGGAGCGAGCACTCGCGCTCGCCGAGCGTCCACACGCCGCCGTGCTGATCGGCGAGCACCTGGAACTCGATGTGGCGCGGCGACTCGACGTAGCGCTCGAGGTAGACGTCCGGGTTCTTGAAGCCGCTCATCGCCTCCTGCGTCGCGAGGTCGAACGAGCGCTGCACCTCGCCGGCGTGGCGGACGATGCGCATGCCCCTGCCGCCGCCGCCGCCGGAGGCCTTCATGATCACCGGGTAGCCGACCCGCTCGGCCTGCTCGGCCGCGTCGGCCGCGCTCTTCAGCACGTCGGTGCCGCTCAGGAGCGGGATGCCGAAGCGCTTCGCGACCGCGCGCGCGGAGACCTTGTCGCCCCACGTCCGCATCGCCTCCGCGCTCGGCCCGATGAAGGTGAGCCGGCACTTCTTGCAGAGCTCGGCGAACTTCGCGTTCTCCGAGAGGAACCCGTAGCCGGGGTGGATCGCGTCGGCGCCCGTGACCTCGGCGGCCGCGATGATCTGCGGGATGTTGAGGTAGCTCTTCGACGCGTCGGCCGGGCCGACGCACACGGCCTCGTCGGCGAACCGGACGTGCAGCGCCGCCGCGTCCGCCTCGGAGTGGATCGCGACCGAGCGGATGCCGAGCAGGCGGCAAGCCCGGATGACACGCATCGCGATCTCGCCGCGGTTGGCGATCAGGATCTTCTGGAACACGGCACCCTTGCCCCCGGGCAGCGCTAGCTGCGCCGCACCTTGAAGAGACGCTGGCCGAACTCGACCGGCTTGCCGTTGTCGACGAGGATCTCGACGATGGTGCCGGTGCAGTCCGCCTCGATCTCGTTCATCAGCTTCATCGCCTCGATGATGCAGAGCGCCTGCCCCTCGCGGATCGCGCTGCCGACCTCGACGAACGGGGGCGCGTCAGGCGACGGAGATCGGTAGAACGTGCCGACGAACGGCGAGGTGACGTACGTGGCCCCCTCGTCGCTCGCCGCGGCGGCGGCCGCCGGCGCTGGCGCGGCCGCAGGCGCGGGCGCCGGCGCCGGCGCGGCCACAGGCGCGGCGGCCGGCGGCGCGACCGGCGCGCTCTGGACGTGGAGGGCGGCGGGCGCGAGCTGTGTCACCACGCCCTGGGGCGCGACGCCGCCCCGCGTGAGGCGAATGCGAACGTGCTCGTCCTCGAACTCGAAGTCGCTCACGTTGCGCTTCTCCAGGAGGCGCACCAGCACACGCAACTGCTTGAGGTTGATGTTCATTGAAGAAGGACGTTCGGCCATCGATGTTTGCCGCCTTTCAACCAGAGTGACGGCGCATGTTCAATCTCTTTCGTCGAGGCGCTGCTTCTCCAGGTGCCCGAGCAGCCCGAGGAGCGCCAGCACGTAGGAGCTCGGGCCGAAGCCCGCGACGCGCGCCATGCAGGCCGGCGCGATGCGGGAGCGGCGACGAAACGGCTCGCGGCCGTCCGGGTTGGAGATGTGCACCTCGACGGTAGGGAGAGCGCTCGCGCGGATCGCGTCGTAGAGCGCGATCGACGTGTGCGTGTACGCGCCGGCGTTGAGGAGGATGCCGTGGAAGCCGCGATCGCCGGCGTGGCTGATCGCGGTCACGAGCTCCCCTTCGCAGTTCGACTGCATGCACGACACCGAGGCGCCGTGGGCCTGAGCGGCCTCCTCGACGGCGCGGTGGATGTCATCCAGCGTGGCCGTGCCGTAGATCGCCGGCTCGCGCTTGCCCAGGCGATCGAGGTTCGGGCCAGAGATGACCGAGATGCGGAAGCCGCTCAGGAGAGCTCCTTCAGCAGCACCGGGACCCGGGTGCGCAACAGGTACCGCGCCTTGCCGATGTTCGCGTCGGGCGACATCGAGAAGGCCACGAAGTACGAATCGTTCACGACGCGGATCAGCGTCGTCACCTTCTCCGCCTGGATCGCGATCTCGGCGGCGTTGCCCGCGTCGAGCATCTCGGCGGCGCGCCGGATCGACTTCAACACGACGCTGAACTCCGCGCCGATGGTGGTGATGTCGAACGCGGCGCCCGGCTTGGAGTAGCTGTCGACCGCGATCCCCTCGAAATCCATGAGAAGGGTCGCAATGCCGCCCTCGGTGTTCTCCACGACTTCCTTCAGCAGGGCCTGGAACATGCGCCGAGACTACCCAAGCGCGGCACGTTCGGGAAAACAAACAAGCGCGGCTCGATGGTCCGCGCCTCCACCCGGGCGGGGCGAGCCTTGCGCGCGCGTCCCCGGCCGCCCGCGCCGCCCGGCGGATGCGCCGGTGACGCGCGCGCAAGGCTCGCCCCGCCCGCCCGGCGGCGGCGCGGAGAGGTTGAGGAGAGGTTGAAGGAGAGGGCGCTTTGCCTCTTGCATCCTGGTCCCAGCCGGGCGATTCCCGCCCCTGGGGGCCCGCTCCAAAGCACGCCTTGACCCTTGTCCCGGCGAGCGGCTAACGTGCGGCCGTTCTTTCGCCCCGCGGCGCGTCCGGGGGCGGACCCCGCCGACGCGTCTCGCCGGCGGGACGGCGTCAACGTGGTCCGGGAGCGGCGCGTGCCGTCCCCCCCCAGCTCATCAAGACAAAGTAAGGACGGCCCAACATCTATGCGTGCGCGAGCCGGGGATCCCCCCCGCACGATGCCCCAGAAGATCCTCGCCGGGCGGGCGACGGATCCGCAGCTGCGCGGTGATCTGGTCCAGGTCAAGGTCGACCAGGTGATCCTCTCCAGGGCGCCATCGCGCGCGCTGGCCGAGGCCATCGCCACGGGCATGAAGAAGACGCCGGTCGAGGTCGCCGTCGCCTATGACGGCACCTGCGTGGCCGACGCGAGCTCTCTTCGGGACATCGACGAGGGGAGCCCGCACTCGGTGTCGCCCGAGTTCCCGTCCTACAACATCCCGATCGCCCGGCCGGGCATCGGCTTCCCCGCGCCGGTGCACCTCGAGCGCTTCGCGGCGCCGGCGCGGCTGGCCCTCACCGACGACCCGCGCCTCGCGACGGTCGGCGGCATCGGCATGCTGGCGCTCGTCGTCTCGCCGAGCCAGCTCGGGCAGGCGCTCGCGACGGGCTCGGCCTGGCTGCGGCCGCCCAGGAGCGTGCAGATCCACCTCTCGGGCAAGGTGCGGCCGTTCGTGTGCGCGAGGGACGTCGCGCTCGAGCTGCTCCGCAGGAACCTCGACGAGATCGTGCGGCGCATCGAGGGTGAGCACCACGCGCCCGTGATCCTCGAGTTCGCCGGGCCGAGCGCGCGGCTCCTCTCGGTGGGCGATCGCGCGGTGCTCTGCGGCATCGCGCCGCAGGTGGGCGCGGCGGCGGCGCTGTTCGTGAGCGACGAGAAGACCGAGGTCTTCCTCCGCGATCAGCGCAGGTCGAAGGCCCACCGCGCGCTCGTGCCGGACCCGGGCGCGCCCTGCGAGGAGGTCGTCTCGATCGACCTCGGCGCGGTCGACCCCCTGCTCATGGACGAGGAGGGCGTCGTCCGGCCGGTCCGCGATCTCGCCGGCAAGCCGGTGTCGCAGGTCGTGCTCGGGGGCGACTCCGGCGTGACGTTGCGCGACATGCTGGCCGCCGCGCTGCTGCTCAAGTCGAAGCGCGTCCCCTCGCGGCTCGATCTGCTCGTCGCGCCGCCGTCGCGGCAGGTGCTCGAGGTGCTCGCGCAGTCGGGCGCGCTCGTCGATCTCGTCGCGACGGGCGCGCGCATCATCGAGCCGGATCGGCGCGTCGTGACGTCGGAGATCTACCCGCCGCCGCCCGGCGGCGTCTCGCTGCGCACCGCGGATCCGGAGCCGCGCATCGCCGGCGCGCCGGCGTTCGTCGTGGCCTCGGCCGAGACGCTCGCCTACGCCGTGGCCACGGGCGCCGTCGGCGATCCGCGGTCGTTCAAGCGGCCGGTGCGGGTGACCGTGCCGCGGGCGCTGCCGACCGACGACGTGCTGATCCTCCGCGACAAGAAGGGGGAGCAGGTGAGCACCAAGAAGCCGCCCGCGGCGCCCCCGGCGGTGCCGTGGAAGGGGCCGCTGACGCTCGACGTGCTCGCCGGCGTGCCCAAGCCGAACGGGCGCGCGACGATCGGCGCGCGCGCGCGCAAGGCCCCTGCCGTGGTCGTGGCGGCCGCGCTGGCCGCCGACGAGAAGGCGCAGATCGCGCCGGCCGCGGACGAGAGGGCGCAGGCCGCGCCGGCCGCGGACGAGGGGGCGCAGGCCGCGCCGGCCGAGGACGAGAAGGCGCAGGCCGCGCCGGCCGAGGGAAAGACGACGGGCGGGCTCGCGCTCGTGCTGTCGACGCTGGACGAGGTGCGGGCGGTCGCGGAGCGGGCGACCGATCTCCAGGCCGTGCGCGCGGTGGTCGCGCCGTTCGTCCCGAGCACGGCGGTGTCGGCGTTCGCGAGCGAGGGGATCGCCACGTTCCTCGTGGGCGCGGACGCGCTGGGCAGCATCAAGGAGCAGAAGAGCGTGGAGCTGCCCGCCCCCGCGCAGTGGGGCGATCGCGTCGCGGCGGTCTTCGGGAGCGAGCGCGTCGAGGTGGCCTGGCTCGCGACGGGCCTTGAGCGGAGCTGGACGCACGCGGGCACGGTGCGGCAGCCGTCCGGCGCCAGCAAACCGGCGCGATAGCGGGGCCGCGCTCCCGGTGGGCCGAGCTCCCGGCGAGGCGCGGGCTCCTCCCCCACCGGGAGCGAACGGGATCAGGGCGCCGCGCGCACGGGGGAGAGCGGGGCGAGGAGCTTGATCTCGCGCGTGAGGTCGCGGAAGCGGATCTGCTGCTCGTTGATCTGCATCTCGAAGACGATCACGCGCTTCGTGATCTCGTCGAGGCGCGCGGACGCCTTCGCGAGCCGCTCCGTGAGGTCGCGCCGGAGCGCGTCGGCCGTCCTGTTCTTCTCGATGGCGCGGAGGTTCTGCCGGAGCTCGTGGCTCTGCTGCTCGAGGTGCTGCCGCTCCGCGATCAGCTTGTCGAGCTCGTCGAGCGCGGGGCGCAGCTTGCCGCGGACGTCCCAGGCCTGCCCGAGCTGCCTCGCCACGGCCGCGTCGGCGCGCGGGTCGTTCAGGTAGGCCTTCACCGCGTCGTCGGCCAGCTGGCTCAGCCAGTCGATCTGCTGGCGGAAGGTCCGCCGCTCGTCCACGTCGAGCACCGCCGTCCCCCGCCGCGGCACGTCGATCGGCACGAGCGCGCTGCCCGTGCCGAGGTTGTCCTCCGTGCCCTTCGGGGGGCCGTGCAGCCGCGTCCCGTGCAGGCGCGGGTGCTTCACGAGCGTCCGCGCCGGGAGATCGCCGCCGTTGCGCACGGCGTACTTCGTGTGGGTCACCCAGTCGCGCTCGATCTCGAGCGCCCCGCCCTCGATCTTCGCGAGGCGCGCGCCCTCCGCGTTCTCCTCGCGCGTCGTGTCGACCGCGAGGCTCCGCTCCAGCGCGAACGGCACGGTCGTGGTGGCCCCGGGGGGCAGCGGCTCGACCATGCCCTGACCGAGGAACGCGCCGTCCTCGAAGACCGCGATGGGGCCGCGCTCCAGGAGGCCCTTCGTGTCGTTCGTGAAGCGCGCGACGCGGAACGGGTGCGAGCTCGACGCGGGCACGCCGCCGTCGGGCGCGAACAGGAAGATCGACTCGCCGGGCACCTGCTTCGCGAGGAGCAGGACCATCGTCGCGCTCCTGTCGGGGATGTCGACCGGGAACGGGATGTCGTAGCGCGTCGTGCCCGCCTCCATCGCGACCGCGGCGAGGGCGCTCACGTTGCGCGGCGGAGACGGGTTCATCGGCGCCGCTTCCGCGGGCATCGCCGATGGCTTGAGCGACTCGGCCCGCTTGACGGCCGGCGCCGCCGGGGCCGGGGCCGGCGCGCGCGCAGGGACGCCCGCCTTCAGGCGCCGCCGCTTGGCCTCCAGGTCGAGCGCGCCCGCGCCCCGCCCGCTGTGGCTGCCGCCCGGTCGGTCCGCGTCCTCATTGAACGCGTACGCGTACCCCTCGCCCTCGTCCGCCGGCGCCGCGGGCTCGGACTGTGGGGCGGGAGGTGGCGGCGGCGCAGCCTCGGCGGCCAGCGTCGTCTCGCTGGTCGGCACGGACACGATCACCTCGCCCTGATCGCTGACGATGGGGCGCGGCGGGATCGCCGCCTGGTCGAGCGTCGCCTGGAACGCGAGCGGCGCGCCCGCGACGAGCGAGAGCTTCACCCCCTTCCAGTCCTCGCCCGACAGGTTCTGCACGATGCCCCACGCCTGGAGGTGCGCCTGCTTCGCCCGCGCGCCCGGCTCGCCGCCCGCTCGCCCCGCCGCCCCGATCACGAGGCGGTACGAGGGCCGCCACACCGGTGTCTCGGCCACGTAACCGACCACGAGATCGTGCTCTCGCCCGTCGAGCGTGAGCTTCACGTCCTCGAGCTCGTCCTTCTTCTTCGCGCCCCGGTCCCGCGGCGGCTCGGGCCCCTGCGTCATCTCGGGCCGCGGCGCCCCGGGCGCCTCGTCGTCCTCGTCGACGAGCTCGACCGGGAACGACGCGCTCCGGACGCTGCTGCCGCCCGCCTCGATCACCGCGAGCGTCGCCAGGAAGTCGCCGACCTTCTCCTTGCGGACCCGGAAGGTCACCTGGTCGGCGTCGATGAGGCCCCGGCGCTCGAAGTACGCGACGCCGTTCCTGTAGATGACCACGCGCCGGAGCGCGAGCCCCGAGGCGTCCACGTCGGGGCCGCGCGCGCAGCCGGCGAGCAGCGAGAGGGCGAGGAGCAGGCCTGAGCCCGCGCTCGCGACATCGTACCGTCTCATCTTGTCCCTTGGCTCTCTTCGCTCAGCTGTCGGAGGGCGCCGTCGAGGCGCGGCGCCAGTCGGGCGGCAGGTCGAGAAAGCCCTCGTTGCAGAGGAACTCGTAGAGCCCCTCGCAGACCTCGCCGCAGATCATGCTGAAGAGGTGCGGATCGGTGATGAAGAGGATCGTCTCGTCCCGCTCGGCGCCCGCCGTGTCGGCGAGCTGCGCGACCAGCTCGTCCTCGGCGAAGCCGACGAGCAGCACCATCAGGTGGCGCTCGAACGCCGCGCGGAAGCGGAGGAACGCGTCGCTCGTCACCTTGTACGCGAACGCCCTGCCCTCGAACGTGCGGGCGTCCCGCACGACGCGCGCGGCCACCTCGCCGAGCCGCGGGGCGAGCCGCACGCTGAAGAAATCGACGAGCACCGCGTGCACCACCGAGACGATGCGCCGGAGCTCGCTCGAGCGGCGCGACAGGAAGGCGTCCTGCATGTCCTTCGTGAGCTTCGCGAGCAGCTCGAACGACTGCTGCCGCGCCTCCTCGGACGCGAACTCGAACCCGCCGAGCTCGGCCTCGATCCGGTTCTTGTAGCGGGTCAGCACGTAGAAGAGCGCCTGCTCGCCGTGGTGGATCACCTTGGGCGCGCCGTCGCGCCCCCGCGTCTTCTCGTGGAGCTCGGACTGGAAGAACAGGCGGGCGAGGTTCCTGTGGATCCTCTTGAGCCGCCGCTCCACGAGCAGGGAGATGCCGTCCTCGCGGATGACCCGCTCGAGCAGCGCGCGGAGGATCCGCTCGTGCGAGCTCTGGATGGCGTCGAGGTCCTTCGTCCCGCGCGGGGCCGCGCCCGCGGAGGCCTGGATCACCTTGAGCTGGGCGACCACCTGCGCGGTGACCGCGTCGAGCTCGGGGTTGGTCTCGAGATCGGCCTTGTAGTGGACGATGCGGGCCTGCATCTGCTCCTCGAGCAGGCCGAGCGCCATCTCGGTGATTTGATCCTTGAGCGCCTGGCTGACGTGCTCACCGACGCGCCGCGGCGCGTCGGGCGGGAGCGATCGCGGCCGCTCCGACGCGGTCGGCTCCCCGGGCCTCGCCGCGGGGCGCGACCGGCCCGCAGGCGGCGGCGGTGGAGGGTTCCGAGGACCCGGGGCCATGAACGGAGAGCATACCGGAAGTCGGCCGCGGTGTGCGGCTTTGGCGGAGCGGCGCGACTCGGAGTAAGACGGCGACCATGTACACGGTCGCTTCACGCACGCATGACCGGGAGCCCGGGGGAACACGCGCCGCGCCCTCCGCGCCGCTCGGGGGGCATTCACGTCGAGCTCGCCGGCTCCTCGCGGCGCTCGCGCTCGCGGCCTTCGGGGCCGGATCGGGCTGCTCACGCGAGGGCGACGGCCAGCCGCCGCCCCCGCGCACGCCGGAGCCCGCGGCGCGGCCGCAAGCCCCCGCCGCGAGCGGCGCGCCGGCCGGAGGCGGCGAAGGGAGCGCCGCGCCGGCCGCCACGGCCGCCGCCGCGGAGGGCAGCGCGGCGGCGGCGCCGGCCGGGCGCCCCGCGAAGACGAACGTGCTCGTGATCTCGATCGACAGCCTGCGCGCGGACATGCCGTGGAACGGCTACGCGCGGGACATCGCGCCCACGCTGACCGCGTTCGAGAAGGAGGCCGTCAGCTACACGCGCCACTACGCCGTCTCGTCGTACACCTCGATGAGCGTCGGCGGCTTCCTCGCCGGCCGCTACCCGAGCGAGGTCGATCGGAGCGGCTACTTCTTCGGCAACTACCCGGACAGCGTCCTCATGTTCCCGGAGCTCCTGCAGAAGGCCGGGGTGCGGACGATGAGCGCGCACGCGCACTTCTACTTCGACAAGAAGGCGGGCTTCCGGCAGGGCTTCGACGTCTACGAGATCGTGCCGGGGCTCTCGGCGGACAACACGACCGACCGGAACGTCACGAGCCCGAAGCACCTCGAGCTCGCGATGAAGATGCTCTCCGACAAGGCCAACATTTCGGGCACCTTCTTCGCCTACTTCCACTTCCTCGATCCGCACGACGTGTACATGACGCACGAGGAGATCGAGCCGTTCGGCAAGCGCGCCCGGGACAAGTACGACGGCGAGGTCAAGTTCACCGACATGCACGTCGGCAAGCTGCTCGACTTCGTCGCGCAGCAGCCGTGGGGCAAGGACACGACGATCATCGTGACCGCGGACCACGGCGAGGCGTTCGGCGAGCACAAGATGTACCGCCACGGCTTCGAGGTGTGGGACGTGCTCGTCCACGTGCCGCTGATGATCAAGGCGCCCGGCATCACCCCGCGCCGGATCGACGAGCCGCGCAGCTCGATCGATCTCGCCCCGACGATCCTGGAGCTGACGGGCGCCCCGCCCGAGCCGTCCTTCCAGGGCAAGAGCCTCGTACCCGAGCTCTACGGCGCGGAGCCCGAGCCGCGCGACGTCATCGTCGACCTGCCGCGCACGAGCGACAACGACCGGCGGAGGGCGCTCATCCACGGGCGCTACAAGCTCATCGCGTACGGCGACGACGACGCCTTCGACCTCTTCGACGTGGTCGCGGATCCCGGGGAGCTGAAGGACCTCAAGCGAGAGCAGAAGGCCGTCTTCGAGGAGATGAAGGCGCTCTACAAGGAGCGCTCCGCCGCCATCAAGGACGTGTGCCCGAAGAACACGGCGAAGCTGAAGGGCAAGAAGAAGCACAAGAAGTGCTAGAGCGCCGGCGGAGCGGGCGCGGCGGCGGCCATCGTGACCGCGTCGCCCTCGCCGACGCCGCCCGCGGCGCGCCCCGCGAGGCGAGCCCTCGCCGACGCCGGCCGCGCCCCCCGTCCTGTGGGCACAAACTGCACTCGGTCGGGACGAGCGCCGCCTCGTCTGCCGCGTCGCCGCGGAAGCTGCCGCGGATCGCCTTCCGCGGCATGTGAAGGCCCACCTCGCCGTGGCGGATCAGCGGGCAGCTGCCCGGCGGAAACTCCGGCGCTGCGCTCCGCCTTCGGCGCCGACCTCTCCCCCGGCGCATCCGCCCCCTTCACCTGCGGACCGGACCCTGCATGGAGAGGCCGCCGTGAGCAATTCAAGCACCCGAGGCAGGCAGAGCACCGCCGCACATTCGCCGGCATCCCGCGCGCCGCGCACGAGCCCGATGCATCGCCAGGAACGAGAAGATCGCAACCAGCCCGGAAGGCTGCGCAGGGAGGCAGGGCCACCCCGGCCCCCGCAGGCCGCCGCGCGGCGGGCCCGCGCGGGCGAGCTCGACGAGCCGTTCACCTCCGACATGATGGACGCCGAGGCGGCGCCGCCGCTTCGCGGCAAGGTGAACCCGCGCAGCGAGCTCAGCGACGTGATCCCGACGCTCGACGACGAGGTCCGGGGCTACCACCACCACCCGAACGACGCCGGCAGCATCGAGTTCGAGGTGAACCCCGACGCCGCCGACGCCGCCGCCGATCTGGCGAGCGATCTGGGAGCGGAGTTCCTCGAGGGCGCGACGAGGGGCCAGGACCTCAGCGAGGTCATGATGTCGCACGAGGACGAGGAAGGCGATCTGCCGTATCTGCTGGAGGACGAGGAGGTCGAGGCCGCGGGGCGAGAGTCTGAAGGAGACGAGGAGGTGGAGGATCAACCCGTCACCGAGCGGGTGAGACGGCACGCGCGCGGATAGGCGGGGCGTGGCGGGCCGCGCGCCGCACCAGCGCAGCCCGGCCGCGCGGCGTGCCCGCCGGCGGCGGCGCGCTGGCGGCGGCGCGCTGGAGGAGGCCGCGCCGGAGCGCGCCTCGGGCCCCGCCCGGTCACGCCTGGCCGAGCACGGGCAGCTCCGCCACCACCTCCCCGTCGATGCGGATGAACGCCAGCAGGCCCTCATCCTCGTAGGCCAGCACGTCGAGCACGATCCGCTCGCACAGCGGCAGCACATACAGCGCGCCGTCGTCCGCCATCACGGTCATGGATCGCACAGGTGCGCTCGCCGTCGGCAGCATCTCTGTGGTCCGTCGTCGCGCATCCATGTCGCTTGAGCTCCCAGGCTTCAATCGAGCCCCGGCCATCGCCGGCGCCACGAGGCTAGAGGGCCTACCCGCCCTCCCACCAAGCGCCTTCCGTGCCACGGCGCTCGCGCCAGCGCGTCAAATCCGGAGGCGTTCCATGGCGACATACGCGTTCGCCCTCGATCCGCCCCGCTGTGTCACGGCGGCCCGGCGAGGCGCGACGCCGCACCCCGCCCTCGGCGGAGCGAGGCGGGGACCAGACGCCCCGGACCCATGATTTCAGGCCGTCTCGGGTCTCTCCGGGGACCGCGGCTCGGCGCGCCCCGCTCGCCCGTCGCGCTCACCGCGGCCGGCGCGCGGCGCCGACGTCCGGCGCCGATGCGGCGGACAGGACCTTTCGCGCGAGCTTGGAAACGCCGAACTCCAGCACGCCCGGATCGAGCCACGCCGCCTTCTCGTAGGGGGAGGCAAGCTTTGCCCGGCAGCGCCAGGGGGCCGGCACCTCGGCGCGCGCCACGGTCACGTCGAGCCTCCGGTGCGTGAGGATGTGGCGCACGCGGGCGATCTCGCGGAGCGGCGCGTCAGGAGCGACGCCGGCGCGCTCGAGGAGCGCGCGGGCGTCCGCGAGCGCGGGCGCCTCGACCATGGGCGGCTCCCAGAGCCCGCCGAACAGGCCGCCCTCGGCGCGCCGGACGAAGAGCACGCGATCACCCGAGCGCACCACCGCGGCGACCATCGCTACCGCCGGGACATCGCGCTTCGGCGCGATCACGGGCAGCTCCGCCTGCCGTCCCTGGGCGCGCGCGACGCACGCGCCGTCGACAGGACAGGCGTCGCACCGCGGATTCCGGGGCGTGCACACGGTGGCGCCGAGCTCCATCAGCGCCTGGTTGAAGCGTCCTGGTTGGACGCTGCCGGCCGCGGCCCGCACGAGGCGCTCCGCGGTCGACCAGAGCCTGCGCGTGCCCGCGGCGCCGCGGATGTCGTCCTCGATGCCCTCGACGCGCGACAGCACGCGGGCGACGTTGCCGTCGACGAGCGGCGCCGGCTGATCGTAGGCGATGCTCGCGATCGCGCCCGCGGTGTACGCGCCCACGCCGGGCAGCGCGCGGAGCGCGGACACGTCGCGAGGGAGCGCGCCGGCGTGGCGCACGGTGACCTCGCGCGCGGCGAGGTGGAGGACGCGGGCGCGGCGGTAGTAGCCGAGGCCGCTCCACAGCGAGAGCACGTCGTCGATCTCCGCGGCGGCGAGATCGAAGACCGTCGGGTAGCGGGCGAGGAAGCGCTCGTAGTACGGGATCACCGTCTCGACGCGCGTCTGCTGGAGCATCACCTCGCTGAGCCAGATGGCGTACGGGTCGCGCGTCCTCCGCCACGGCAGATCGCGCGCCACGCGGCCGAACCAGGCCGCGAGGGCGGCCGCGATCTCACGATCCCGCTCGCCCGGCTCGACCTCCGCCCCCGGCGCGTCCGGCGGCGGCGGGCCCGCGCCCCGCTCGCCGGCGCCGCGCTCGCCGGAGGCGGCGCGGCCGCGGCGGGGCGCGCGGCGCTGGCCTGCGCCCGCGGGCGCTCGCTTCGCCGTGCTCACGCGCGAAGGGCCCGCTCGGCGCCGAGGGGCCGGGCGCTCGGCTCAGAAAACGCTTCCATCGCGCGGGACTCTAGCGCAAGAGCCGACCGCGGTGTCGTGCCGGCGCCCTCGCCTATCGTCGTATCTCCCTCGGGCCGCGCGCCTCTGCGCCGCCCTGCTCGTCGGGTGCGCCACCTCGGGGTGCCGCGACGCGCCGCGCCCCTGGGAGGGCCAGGCTGGACCTGCGCCCGTGCTCTCGGCGACGCCGCCAGAGGCCACGGCGCTGGTCGAGGCCGGCGAGCTGCCGGAGGCCGCCGCCCCCCAGGCCGAGGGCGACGCCGGCGCGCTCGAGGATCCGGATCTGCCCGTCCCGCCGGTGCGCGTGGGCGGCCCGTGGGTGCGCTGCTATGGCAACTTCCGGCTCTCCGGCGACCCGCGGAAGGACGTCACGCGCCTGTCGCTGCTCTGCGGCCCGGCGAACGGCATGCGGCGGCTCTCGCCCGAGGCGATCGAAGGGCACGTGGCCGAGGGCGGCGCGATCGTCACCGAGAAGCTCCAGCTCGTCCGCGGCGCTTGCTACCGGGTGTTCGCCGTGGGCGGACCGGGGATCATCAACCTCGACGTCGCCGTGCGCAGCAGCCGCGGCGCCATGGTCGCGAGCGACGGCAGCGAGGACGCGTGGCCGATCGTCCAGCCGGATCGCCCCGTCTGCGCGCTCGAGGACGACGACGGCGCCTCCGTCGAGATCAGCGCGAGGCGCGGGGCGGGCCGGTTCGCGGCGGAGGTGTGGGTCCTGAAGTCGTACAAGCGAACGCCGGAAGATGATGTTTACGAGGACCAGGACGCCTATGACGGGCTCTGAGCCGCCGGGTCGGCGGGGGGCGACGTCCCGGTCAGCGCGGCGTCCCGCCCGCGCGGGGCGTGAAGGAAGAGCCCTCTCGCCCGCCGGGCGCGAGCGAAATGCTCCCCATCTTCATCAAAATCCGGCAGATCCATGGCCCATGGCGCGACGCCGGCACCCCGCACGAACCCCCGCATTGACGTGGCCGCCCCGTCCCGCTAGGGGAGCCCGAGCCATGGCCGACGACACCGACCCGCCCCGCGACGACGAAGGGGACAAGGTGGAAGGCGAAGGCGAGAAGAAGCGCCTCTTCGAGCGTGCCATCCCGGAGATCTTCAAGCGGGTGGTCGAGCGTGCCGTCGAGAGCGGCATCGACAGGCTCAGCGAGGGGCCGGAGAACCTCCGGAATTTCGTGGGTGATCTCAAGCTGCCCAAGGAGGTCCTCCATTACCTCTACACCCAGATCGACGACACCAAGAACGGTCTCTACCGGGTGGTGGCGAAGGAGATCCGGGACGTGCTCGAGCACACCCAGTTCGCGGACGAGATCACGAAGGTGCTGACGAAGCTCTCGTTCGAGATCAAGACCGAGATCCGCTTCGTTCCCAACGATGCGGCCAAGAGAGACGACAGCCAGGACGAGGCGAGGACCGGCCTCCCAAAGCCGGAAGTGAGCGCCCAGGTGAGTGTGAAGGACAGAAGCAAAGAGACCGGGCGAGACCGGCGCCGCGAGGAGAAGTGACGACGAAGAAGCTCAGGACCGGTGGCGAGGTCGACGCGTGGTGCACCAAGTGCCGCCTCGACCTCACCCATCGGATCATCGCCATGGTCGGCGACGTGGTGAAGAAGGTCGAGTGCAAGACCTGCATGTCGCACCACCTCTACCGCCAGCCGAAGAGCGAGCGGGAGAGCCGCGCTGCCGCGCGCGCCGCCGCGCGCAGCAGCGAACCGAGGTCGTCGTCCTCGTCGCGCGCAGGGGGCGTGGAGCGCCTCACCGCTGCGCAGCGCGCCGAGCGCGACCAGACGCTCGCGTGGGAGCGCGCCATCGCGGGGCAGCCCTCCGGGGCGTTCAAGCCGTACCGCATCAACCTCACCTTCGGTGAGGGCGAGCTCATCCACCACAGCAAGTTCGGCGACGGCGTGGTCGCGAAGGTCATCGATCGGGGCAAGATCGAGATCCTGTTCAAGGATGGGCCCCGGACGATGGCGCACGGGCAAGTCTAGACCCGCGCGGCGCCGGCGAGCTCGACCGGCGGCGCGGGGGCCCAGAACTTGGGCCCGTCCGCACGATGGGTTACCTTCGTCGTGCCGTGGACAGCCCCTCGCCCCCCGACGCCAGCCGACCTCAGCGCGCGCGGCGCCCCCGCGCGCGCTGGCCGGAGCGCGCGCTGCGCGGCGTCGCGATCGCCGCGATCGCCGTCGAGGCGCTCTGGTACGGCATCCACGAGGTCCGCGGCTTCGGTCCGGCGCTCGCCGACGGCGTGCGGGCGGTGCTCGGCCCCGCGCCCGTCGCGTGGGCCGAGGACGTGGCCTACGGCGTCGCCGACCGGCTCAACCAGGCCCGCTACCGCAACGCGACGCCGAAGACGTTCTGGGAGCCCGCGCCCGCGGCCGCGGCGGAGGGCACGGAGGACGTCGAGCCCATCGAGGAGGAGTCGATCTCGTCGCCCTCGCCGTTCGAGCCGCCCTTTGCCGAGGTCGCGGCGACGGGCGACGGCGTCTGGGTACCGATCCGCGACGCCGTCCGGCCGAACGACGCGCCGGTGCTCTGGAAGAGCGTCGTGCACCCCGATCCGAGGCGCTCGTTCTCCGCGATCGCCGTGGTGGCGATCGATCTCGGGCGCGTCGACCTCCAGCTCGTCGCGGGCACGAAGGAGCCGTTCTCCCCGGACGTCCCCGCCGAGCGGCGCCCCGGGCTCATCCCGGAGGCCCACGCGGCGGAGCTCATCGCGGCGTTCAACGGCGGCTTCAAGGCGATGCACGGGCACTACGGGATGATGCTCGACGGCGACACGTTCCTCCCGCCCCGCAACATCGCCTGCACGATCGCGCTCTACCGCGGCGGCGCCGTGCGGATCCGCACCTGGCGCAAGATCCGCGGGGACGAACCCCGCATGATCGGCTACCGGCAGACGCCGCGCTGCCTGGTCGAGCAGGGCGAGCTGCACTACCTGCTCTACGACTCGAACCGCGACTGGGGCGCGACCGTGAGCGGCGAGACGGTGATCCGGCGCTCGGCGCTCGGCATCGACGCGACGGGCAAGCTGCTCTTCTACGGCCTCGGCGAGGCGGTCACGGCGCGCACCCTGGCCCAGGGGATGAAGGCCGTGGGCGCGCGTGACGTGGCGGAGCTCGACGTGAACCACGCGTACCCGCGCTTCCTCCTGTACAGCCGAGGCGCGGACGGCGCCGGGCCGCGCGCGACGTCCGCGCTGATCCCGGACGTGCAGTTCAAGCCGGAGGAGTACATCGCCGAGCCGTCGCCGCGCGATTTCTTCTACCTGCGGCGGAAGACCGGCTCCAGCTCGTAGCCCCGCCACCGGCCAGCACGACTGCGGGGAGTTGCCCCGGATCAGCAGAAGAACCGCCATGGCGCCAACGACACCAAGAAGAGGGGGGAAGGGTTGTCCCTCCATTTCCCCTTCTACTTCCCTGGTTTCTTGGCGCCCCTGGCGTCATGGCGGTCCGCCTCTCGGCCCGACTTCCCGCAGCAGCGCTAGCGCCGATCGAGCAGGTCGCGCACGCGCTGCGCGAGCATGTCCGGCGTGAACGGCTTCTGCAGCAGCACGGGCTCGCGATCGAGCGCGGCGTCGGCGAGGACATCCTCGGCGTAGCCGGACATGTACAGCACGCGGGCGCGCGGGTGCAGGGCGAGGGCGCGCTCGGCGAGCTCCCGGCCGTTCATGCCCGGCATCACGAGGTCGGTGAGCAGGAGGTCCATCTCCTCGACCCCCTCGTGCGCGAGCGCGACCAGCGCCTCCTCGGCGCTCGCGGCCGCGACCACGCCGTAGCCGCGCCGCTCGAGCACCTCGACGACGAGCTTGCGGACCGCGTCGTCGTCCTCGACGACGAGCACCGTCTCGTCGCCGCCCGAGGGCGACGGCCGGGCGCGCGCGGGCGCCGCCTCCCAGCGGTCCGCGACGCGCGGCAGGTAGACGCGGAACGTCGTGCCGCGCCCGATCTCGCTCTCGACCTCGATGAGCCCGCCGCTCTGGCTCACGACGCCGTAGACCGTGGCGAGGCCCAGCCCCGTGCCCTTGCCGCGCCCCTTCGTCGTGAAGAACGGCTCGAACAGGTGCGAGAGCGTGTCGTGATCCATCCCGCAGCCGCTGTCGCTCACCGCGAGCACGACGTACGGGCCGCCCGCGGCGGGCGCGCCGCCCGCGTCGGGCTCCGCCGGCGCGAACGACCTCGCCGCGGGGCGCTCGCCGGGCTCGCCCAGGGAGGTCTCGACGACCAGCGCGCCGCCGCCCGGCATCGCGTCGCGCGCGTTCACGACCAGGTTCAGGAGGACCTGCTCCAGCTGGCTCCGGTCGGCCCTGATCGCGCCGAGGTCCCGGCCGACGATCGTCTGCAGATCGATGTTCTCGCCGATGAGGCGCTGGAGCATCGCCTGCATGTCGAGCACCACGGCGTTGAGGTCGAGCACCTCGCGCTGCAGCGCCTTGCGCCGGCTCACCGCGAGGAGCTGCCGCGTGAGCGCCGCGGCGCGCTCCCCCGCCTTCGTGATCTGGAGCGCGTCGCGCCGGAGCGCGCTCTCGGGCCCGAGCCGGCGCAGCAGGAGCTCGCCGTAGCCGAGCATCACCATGAGCATGTTGTTGAAATCGTGGGCGATGCCGCCGGCGAGCCGGCCGAGCGCCTCCATCTTCTGCGACTCGCGCGAGCGCTCCTCGCGCTGCCGGAGCGCCTCCTCGGCGCGCCGCCGCTCGGTGATGTCGCGGAGGAGGACGAGCGCGTGCCCGTCGAGGAACGGCATCGTCCGCGCCTCGACGTGGCGCTCGCCGTCCGCGAGCGGGGCGGCGTGCTCGAGCGCGACCACCGCGCCCGCCCCGCGCGCCTCCTGGATCGCGCGCGTGAGCCGCTCCCCGAGCTCGCCGGGAAGCGCCTCCGCCACGCGCTCGCCGAGGAGCGGCGCCGGCTGGACGCCGAGCTCGGCGAGCCGCTGCGCGCTGTAGTCGACGATCCGGAGCCCGGCGTCGACGCGGAAGCAGAGATCGGGGATCGCGCGGAAGAGCGCGCGGAGCTCCTCCCGGGTCCGCGCGCTTTCGCGCTCCGCGCGCCGCCGCGCGATGCGCTGGCCGAGCTGGCTGCCCACGGACGAGAGGACGCGGAGCAGCTGCTCGTCACCGCGGGGCGGCGCGCGGCGCCTCATCTCCAGCACCCCGGCGCAGCCGTCGCCGACCGGGATCGGGACGGCGCAGGCCGCCCGGAAGGCCCCCCGCGTGCGGCCGGGATCGCCGTCGCCCGCGGCGCCGCCGTCGCCAGCGGTGTCGCCGTCGCGCCCGGCGTCGCCGTCGCGGAGCACCGGGGCGCCGCGCCGGAAGACCTCGACCGCGAGCTCGGGCTCGGCGGCGAGGGCGAGCTCCTCGAGGCGCGGCCCCGCGAGCCCCTCCCGCTCGAGGCCCCTCGCCGCCTGGATCTCGACGCAGCGGAGCGCGCTCCCGCCCGGCCCGGCGCCGGGCGCCGCCTGCGAGGCGGGCGCGCCGCAGCCCGGACCCGCCGGCTCGCGCGCGGCGCTGGCCTCCGGCTCGGTCAACCAGAGCGCCGCGACGTCCCAGCCGAGGTGCTCGACGAGCGCCGCGAGCACGCGCGGGGCGGCCTCCGCGAGCGAGCCCGCCTCGGCCAGCGCGCTCGCCGTCGCGAGCTGCGCGGCCAGCCTGCCCTCGGTCTGAACGAGCAGGGCGCGCAGGTCGTGCGGCGGGGCGTCGCCCCGCGGCGCCGTGGCGGTGCAGGCTCCCTCGGGCTCGAGCGCGGCGCCCTTCGCGTGGAGCGGTGGAGCCCCCATGCCCTCAGCCGCCGGTCTTCTCCGCGGCGCCGCTCTCCAGGTGGACCGTCCAGCAGCCGGCGTCGGGCGACGGCTCGCCGCCGGGCGGCCCCACGCTGACCTCGACCTGCGCCGGCCCGACCGCCCGGATGTAGAGCCGCTGCCCGACGGCCCCGCGCCCGAACGCGCAGACCGCGCGACGCACGCGCGGGTCGTCGGCGGCGACCTCTCCCTCGTCCTGGGCCGCCATGAACAGGATCTCGACCTCGGGCTTCAAGCACGCGCCCATCTCGCGCCAGGCGTCGTAGTCGACGGACGGATCGAGCACGTCGGCGAGCTGCCCGTGGCGGCCCCGCCCGACGCGGTAGCGGAACCCGTCGCGCTTCTCCGCGCGCAGCGCGGCCCCGATCCGGTCGAGCCGCAGCGACAGCGCGCCGAGCGCGGTCGCCATCTTCACGGTGGGCGCGCCCAGGTTCGCCTTGTCAGGCTCCTTGAAGCGGTGCAGCTGCACCCCGCCGGGCAGCGCGCTGGCAAGGAGCTCCGCGAAGCGCTGGTTCATCCCGACGCGCCCGCCGAGCAGGACCCGGAGCCCCTCGTAGGGCTCCGGCGCGCGCCCGATCTTGGCCACCGCGCCGTCGAGGTGCTGGCGGATCAGCTCGACGCCCTCCCGGAACCATGCGTCGATCGCCCCTCCGAGCGCGGCGCGATCGATCGAGAGCGGCACGAACGACGTCGCCCCGTCGAGCCCGAACAGCGTGATCCCCTCCTCCACCGGCGCGCTCGATCCCCGCTCGAGCAGGGGCCGGACGAGCTCCTTGAGCGCCCACGTGTTGGCGCGCGCGTCGGGCGACGGCGCGAAGAGCTCGTCCACGCCGTCGAGCGCGCCCTCCTCGGGCGGGCGCTCGAACGGCACGCGGCGCTCGCGCATCGCGTCCTGGTTGGCCACGTACACCCGGTAGGCCAGCCGGTGGAGGAGCCGCTCGCCCCCGAGCCACGGGATGGCCGCGGGCTCGATGTACTCGACCATCCGCTCCAGCCCCCTCACCACCTCGTCCCCCTTCGCGCTCCGCAGGATCCCGAACGCGAGCCCCATCTCGCTGGCCCCGGCGTCGATGGCGCAGAACGGGACGCCGCCGTCCCGCGGCTGGATCCCGAACGTGCGGAACGCCTGCACGGCGTGCACGATCGCCGACGGCCCCGCGTCGACCACCGAGAGCGCCTCGAGATCATGGTACTCGCAGAGGCCCGCGGGCAGGCTCCGGAAGAGGCCGCGGCGGAAGGCGACGAGCACGCTCTGGCGGCGCTCGGGCGACCAGCCCGTCGGCATCGTGATCGCGTAGCGCGTGTAGAGCCCCCGCGCGCGCTGGTTCAGGTGCAGGCCGACGTAGTAGGCGTAGAGCTCGATCGGATCGAACGGGTCGTGCGCGCCGATCCCCTCCTCGTCGATGATGGGCGGCGCCGGCTTCTTCAGCGCCTCGGTCGTCTCCGGATCGCCCTTGCCCCGGAGCCGGAACGGCTCGCCGCGCTCCGTCCGCTCGCGCAGCAGCGTGAGCGCCGGGAGCGACGCCGCGGCGCGCTCGTGGAGATCGGCGCCCGGCCGCACGCGCATGTCGCGCGCGGCGTGCCCGACGAGCACGTCGCCCCAGCGCGTCATCGGCAAGATCACCCGGTCGCGCCACGCCTTCGTGGTCCGGGCCAGCGCGTCGAACGCGACCTCGGTCGGGTTCTCGTTGTCGGCCGAGACCCGGACCGGCGCGTCGGCCCCGATCCGGACGAACTCCGCGCCGCCGCGCTCGCCCCGCACCGCGACGACCGTCGACGCGGCCCCGACGTCCACGGCGACCCAGTCGCTGCGCACGTCGAGCCGCGGGTCGCGCCGCTTCACCTCGGGCGGGAGCGGATCCTTGTCGGTCTTGCCCGTGCGGCGGTGCAGCCCGACCACGCGGCCCTGCCGGAGGATGGCGATCGCGGTGGCGCCGAGGAAGCGCGCGCCCGTCCAGAAGCCTTGCGCGGGATCGACCAGCGTCGTCCCCTTCACCGGCTCGAGGTTCGCCACGACCTTGGGGAAGAAGTCCGAGATGAGCTCCGGCGAGGCCACCCCGTCGTAGCGCTCCACCTTGATCGGCGGGGAGTAGTAGTTCTGGAGCCCTTCGCCGTAGATGCGCGGGCTGACGTGGATCAGCTTCAGGTACGGGATCGGGCACGTGTGCTCGTCCAGCCTGAACTCCTGGTAGAGCTCCGGCGGGGAGATCGCGTTCTCCATCTCGGGCGCGATGCGGGGCACGCTCGCGCTCATCTCGGTGCCGAAGTACATGAACTTCGTGCCCGCGCGCCCCGTGAACGCCGCGATCCTGACCTCGTTGAACGTCGACTGCGAGACGACGAGCGGCGGCAGCGCGATCGCGTAGTCGAGCACGAGCGTCGTGATCCACGGCTGGTCGAAGAGGCGCGACTCCCAGCGCATGACGAGCGTCGGGAACGCGCGCCCCTCGAGCGACACGACCGCCTCGGCTTCGCGAACCAGGGCAGCATCGACCGAGAGCTCGTAAACCGGCATACGCCGGCGACGTTATCACGAAGATCCCCTGATCCAGCCCCGGGGATGCCGATCGCGGGGCGTCCACCGGCGGGGGTCCGCCCGCGCGCCGCGTGATGTCGGTGCGCCTGCGCGGGCGTCGGTCTGCCCGCGCGCCGCGAGGGCATGGTCGGGGCTCGGACGACCGTGCTAGTCTCGCGGTGTGTTCTGCTGCTCCGAACCCGGAAAGCCGTCATGGGCCCGTTGATTGGCGAGATCATCGACGGCAAATACCGGATCATCCGGCTGCTCGGTCAGGGGGGCATGGGCGCCGTGTTCGAGGGCGAGAACGTGCGCATCCGGCGCCGCGTCGCCATCAAGCTGCTGCACGCGAGCATCTCGAGCCAGGCCGAGTCGGTCGCGCGCTTCGAGCGCGAGGCCCAGGCCGCGGCGCGCATCGGCTCCGATCACATCTGCGAGGTGCTCGACCTCGGCGTGCTGCAGGACGGCACGCGCTACATGGTGATGGAGTACCTCGAGGGCGAGACCCTCGGGGCCAAGATCCAGCGGTTCGGGCGGCTCGGGCCCGAGATCACCGTCCCCATCATGGCGCAGGTGCTCGAGGCGCTCGGGGCCGCGCACGCCGCGGGGATCATCCACCGCGATCTCAAGCCGGACAACATCTTCATCGTCCCGTCGAAGGCCGGCCTCAGCAACTTCGTGAAGGTGCTCGATTTCGGCGTCTCGAAGTTCTCGCAGCTCGCCGGCTCGGAGATGAGCATGACGCGCACGGGCGCGGTCGTCGGGACGCCGTACTACATGTCGCCGGAGCAAGCGCGCGGGTCGAGCCCCGTCGATCAGCGGACCGACATCTACGCCATGGGCGTGCTGCTCTACCAGGCGACGACCGGCCAGGTGCCGTTCGACGCGGCGAGCTTCAACGAGCTGCTCTTCAAGATCGCCCTCGAGACCGCGCCCCTGCCCCAGCAGCTCGTGCCCGATCTCGATCTCGAGTTCTCCGGGATCATCCAGCGGGCGATGGCGCGCGAGCCGGGGAGCCGCTACCAGAGCTGCGCCGAGTTCAAGAACGCGCTGCTCGCCTGGGCCGCGGCGCGGCCCAGCCTGGCCTTGCTGACGACGGGGCGCACCTCCTTCCCCCGGCTGGTCCTGCCGTCCCAGCCGGAGACGAGCCCGCCGCTCCCCCGCACCGAGACGCCGTGGGTGAGCCCGAACGGATCGGTCGCCCCTGGCCTGGGCCACACGCCGCAGCTGACCGCCAACTCGTGGGGCGCCTCGTCCGGGGGCACGGGCCGCTCGACGCGCCCCCCGTCCAGGGTGTCGCTGCTCGCCGCGATCGCCGCGGCGGCGACCCTGTGCGGCGCGGGGCTCGCCGCGTGGCTCGCCTTCGGCCGCGGCGCGGCGACGACCCCGGCGACCGCCGACCCGATCGCCCTGAGCGCGACGGCGACCCCGGCCGCGCCGCCGCCGTCCGTATCCGAGCCGCTCGTGACCGCGAGCGCCGTGGCCATCGAGCCCGCCCCGCCGGCGAGCGCCGTGGCCATCGAGCCCGCCCCGTCCGCCACCACCGAGCCCAGCGCCGCCCCGGCGGCCTCCGCCGCCCCGGCCGCCTCCTCGGCGCCCGCGAAGCCGGCTGTTCCGCCGCGGCCTCCGCAGACCAAGGTCCCGCCCGCCACGAAGCCCGTCCAGACGGCGCCGCCGAAGCCGGCGAAGCCGGCGAAGCCGACGAAGCCGGGCGTTCCGGGCGACTTCGGGTACTGAGCGCCGCAGAGCGCGCGGCCCGGGACCGCGCGCCGCTCAGGCGTGCACGAGCGCCTCGGGCGCACGCCGCTCAGGCGCTCGGGCGCACGCCGCTCAGGCGCTCGGGCGCACGCCGCTCAGAACGCGCCACGCACCCCGAGCCCCGTGGGCGCCACGTAAGGCGCGATCCAGGCCGTGCGCGACGGCGCCGACCTGGACGAGAGCTCCAGCACGATCAGCGTGGTGCCGCCGACGAGGAGCGCGCCCCCGGCGATGAGGCCGATCGCGCCGGTCGTCTTCTGCGATGCCGCGTCGGTGTCGAGCTTCCTGATCCTCCCCTGGATGAGCGGCGTGCAGCTCTGGCCGACGCCGTTCGGCGACTCGCAGCCGTGGGTTGCGCTCAGGTCGTTCGCGTCCTGCTGCGTCCCGCCCCCTTTCGCGAGGAACACCGCGCCGAGCACGGCGCCGCCGAGCCCGAGCGCCGAGGCCGCGATGCCCCCGCTCAGCATCGCCACGTTGGCCGTGCGCTCGCCTCCCGCGCTCGGCGGTCCGGAAGGCGGCCCCCCGCTCGGCCCGCCGCCCCCTGGACCCTGGCCGTTGCCCGGGCCGGCCAGCGGCGGGGCCATGGCCGGGGCTTCCGGGATCGGGATCGTCAGCTCCTTCTTCTCGCCGTCCCCGAGGGTGATCGACTGCTCGATCGGGCTCAGGCCCGGCGGAACCACGGTGATCCCGTGCGTTCCAGGATCGATGGGGCGATGCACGCCGAGCAGCGCGTCCGGGACCGGCTGCCCGTCCAGCATCACGCTGATCTTCCGGTCGCCGGCGCCCTCGAGCGCGATGCGCAGCGACGCGATCCGGGGGTCGACCGCGGCGAGCTCCTCCCTCGCCTCCTGCTGGGCCTTCCTGAAGGCCAGAGGCGCCGTGGGCGGAAGCTCCTCGCGGACGATCTTGAGGTAAGTCTCCTTCGCGGCGACGAGCCGGCCAAGCCGCGTCTGCGCGCGCGCGATCAGCAGGAGGTGCGTCGGCGCGTGCACGAGCGCCTCGGCGCGGGTCAGCAGATCGATCGTCTCGTCGAAGCGGCCGGACGTGAACGCCTCGGCCCCCTGCGTGGCCAGCGATCGGGCTGCCGCCTTGTCCGCGTCGGACTGAGCCCGCGCCTCGCGCGTCGGGAGCATCAGCATCAGCGCCGCAGCGAACGGAACGCATCGTCTCAAGAGCACTCGGGCCTCCTCGCGCGCCACGCTATCACAGGCCGTCGACGACGGAACATATCAGGCACACGCGCATCGCGCTCCGGCGCTGCCGGTGTCGTCTCCCTTCCGGCGCGCGACGCGCTCGGCGTTCGTTGCGGCGGCACCGGCCGCTCCGTCCGTGGGCCGCTGTGAACCGTCCGCACAGCGCGGTGGCACCCATTCTGCTGCGTGGAGGCCGCCATGGATTGCCTCCGCCCCTCGGCTCCCCTCGACGCGGGATTCCCGTCCTCGGAGCAATTCCTCAGGGGACGTTTGCTCGGAGGTCGTTACCTCATCGAGCAGATGATCGGCGCCGGCGCGATGGGGCGCGTCTACCGCGCGCGGCACGTCGGGCTCGGGCGCGCCTGCGCGGTGAAGATCATCCGCGAGCGCATCGCCTCGCCGCCTTCGGGCGGCGCGCCGCCCCGCGAGAGCACGACGCTGCGCTCCGCGCCGTCGCGCCGCGCGGGCGCCCCCTGTCGGAGCGCGATCGGCGCCGGCGCGCGATCGCGCACCGGCGCGAGGTCGCGCTCGGGCAGCGCCCCGGAGGGCGACGCGGTGCTGCGGTTCCACCTCGAGGCGCTGGCGGCGAGCCGGCTCGATCACCCGAACATCGTGCGGGTCCTCGATTTCGGCTGCGAGCCGGCCGACCCGCGCGGCGCGGGCGCCGGCGGCTCCGACGCGGAGGCGCCGAGCCTCTGGTACCTCGTCACGGAGCACCTGGACGGCGAGGACCTCATCGATCTCCTGAACGCCGAGCCGGTCCTGCCTGCGGAGCGCATCCTCTCGATCATGCGCCAGCTGTGCTCCGCGCTGCAGCACGCGCACGACGCGGGCGTCATCCACCGCGACGTCAAGCCCGAGAACATCCGCCTCGTGCACCGCCGCGGCGACGACGGCGAGCCGTTCGAGCAGGTGAAGCTCCTGGACTTCGGGACCGCGAGGCTGCTCCACGACGACCTGACCGGCGCGCTCTCGGGCGCGCGCCTGCTCGGCGTGCCCGACGAGGACGACGCCGGGCTCGTCATCGGGACGCCCGCCTACATGAGCCCCGAGCAGGCCGCGGGGCAGGCGGTGGACGCGCGGAGCGACATCTATGCGTGCGGCGTGCTGCTCTTCGAGATGGCGACGGGGCAGCTCCCGTTCGAGCGCCCGACGCCGGTCGCGCTCGCGGCCGCGCACGTCGAGTGCCCGCCGCCCTGGCCGAGCGCCTTCAACGAGGCGATCGATCCCGATCTGGAAGCGCTGATCCTCCAGTGCCTGCGCAAAGATCCCGAGGATCGCCCGCAGAGCGCGCGCGCGCTCCGCGAGGCGCTCGGGCACATCGCGCAGCGCCGGGCGCGGGACGGCGCGGCGGGCCACGCCCCGGCGAACCTCCACCGGACCCTGGCCCGGAGCGCGCGCGCCGAGCCAGCGCCCGCCTCGCGCCGCGCGCGGTCCACGGACGGGGTGACGACCGGGCAAGCCGCGTACGCCGCGTCCGCGCCGCACGCCTCGACGTGGGTGGGGCATCGCCCCTCGTCGCGGCCTGCGGGCGCGCCCCCGGAGCGGCCCTGCGCGCCGCCGTCGGGCGCGGCGCGCCCCACCTCGTCGGCGTCGACCTGGGTCGGCCACCGCGCGTCGTCGTACCCGACGGCCGCTCTCGCGGAGCGCGCCCTGCCCTGCGCGCCGGGCGGCGCGCCGTTGCCGGGCGGGGCGCCGGCCTCCGCCGCGCGGCCGCCTGCCTCGCTCGCCCCGGCCCACCCGCGCCGCCCCCTCGAGGTCGACGCGCAGCCGGCGCCGTTCATGCTCCTGAGGGCGCGCCTGTCCGCCGGGCGGCGGAGCCAGGCCGGCGCGCGTCGACGACACCGCCGGCGGCTCAGCCCGCTCGTGGTCGGCACGATCGCGGCGACGATCCTCGGCGGCACGCTGTGCCTCCTCCTCGGCGCTGCCGGCGCCGCGCGCGCCCCGTGCACCTCGCCCCCGCCGGCACACGCGGGCGCGCCGGCGCACGCGGGCGCGCCGCCCCCGGCCAGCGCGTCGCACGGAGACGCGCCAGGGCACGGCGGACCGGCGGGCACGGCCGACGCACCCGCGTCCGGGCGCCCTGCGCCCTTCGCGATCCCCTCGCGCCTCGAGGCCGACGAGGAGCCGAGCGACGACGGCGATTGAGCCGCGCAGTGTTCCTTCCGCGCTCAGTCTGCGCCCGACGTGCGCCGGCGCCGCCCTCGACCTCTGCCGCGCTCGATCCGCCGCGCGGCGCTGTGCCCTCGATGCCCAGCGCCGCGCCGCGGGATGACGCCGCAGCTCACGCGGACCGCCGCGCCGTCGCCGCAGTTCACGCGGGCCGCCGCGCCGTCGCTGAACCCTGGTGCGAACGGAGCGCACCGCGTCCGGCACGTCGTCTGCAAATGCAGACGACTGCGACGACTGCGACGACGGCACGTCGTCTGCATCGCCTGCAAACGATGCAAACGGCGGCACGTCGTCCGTGGTTCATCGGGAAACAACGTGAACGACGGGCGATGAACGACGAACGACGAGCGACGCGCTCGTCATCGCGTTGACACGGGAGGGCGCCCTCGGCGTGCCCCGGAGTCGAGAGGAGCGAACCATGTCCGTGCTACTGTGGATCCTGTTTGGGCTCATCGTCGGCGTGATCGCCAAGCTGCTGACCCCTGGGCGCGACCCGGGTGGCTTCGTGGTGACGACGCTGCTGGGCGTCGCTGGGGCCTTGCTCGGCGGCTTCATCGGCCGGGCGATTGGTCTGTATCCCTCGTATCAGTCGAGCGGGGGCTTCTTCATGTCGATCCTCGGCGCCATCCTTATTCTCGCCATCTACAACGCGACGATCGGCCGGAGAGCGCGGCCCTGATCGTCCGCGCCCCGGGGCGGCTCGTCCTTCCGGGGACTGGCGAGCTGGGGAGGAGCGAGCCGGGGACTGGCGAGCTCGGTAGGAGCGGGCTGGCCCAGCAGCGCGGCGGCGGGCACGACGCGGGCCGGCCCGGCGCGCCGGTCCAGGCGGAAGTCGAGGGCGACGTCCGGCGGCAGCGGCCGGATGGCGCCCGCGCCGTAGCAGCGGCGGTAGACGAGCTCGCCCGGCCCGGCGCCCTGACCGCCGAGCTGATGGCTCCACCACCGCGAGTAGACCGTCGGGCGCTCGGCCTCGATGGACAGCAGGTCGGCGCGCTCGAGCCGCACCTCGCTGTGATCTCCGCGATCGGCGACGCCGTGCTCCACGGTGAGCCGCCCGTCCTCCGCCATGCGGTAGACGATCCTGAACCCCTCGACATCGCCTTTTCCATAGGCGAAGCGCTGGACCCCCGGACCGAGGAACAGCGAGTGCGTGTAGACGAGGTCCACGGCGATCGCGGGCAGCACCGTCCAGGTGAGCCAGTTGTTTCCCCAGGGCCGCTCCTCGGAGAAGAAGGCGAAATACCCGACGGAGATGTCGCCGTGCTCGTCTGTCGAGGTGCGGTAATAGAGGACATCGCCGAGCTCCCCCGCGCTCGCGACCGTGGAGCCGACGCAGACGGCCTGTCGCTCGATCGCCGCGTCGATCTCGCTCGTCGCCCCCGGCGCGCCGGGCTCTACCCGCGGGAGCGAGCTCCCCTGCGCAGAGATCGCCAGGAGCGGGACAGGAAGCGCGATCATCGTAAGGACGCGACCGAGAGCAGTACGGACAGCCATGTAGGCCGGCAAAGCTAGCGAGCCCTTCGCTGCCTGCGCCACCGCAAAAGGCCGTTCGCGTCCTGTACCTCACCACGCCGGCTTCGAATTCCGTTGGTCCCGGTAGTTCGGCGGAGCCCCGCGCCGCGCGAGGAACGCTCTGTTCATGAGCCGGGCAGCACGGCATCATCTCGCGTGCCCCGAGCGCCGTCCACCCGCCCCAGGCGCCCCCTCCAGCGACAAGCGCCTGCCCGACGCGCGCCCTATCCCGCGACGCGGGGCTAGCCGAGCGCCTTGGCCGCGAGGGCGCCGGCGATGAGCGCGACCGCGGCGATCACGAGCCACGGCAGGAGCCGCCCCCGCCGCGCCGGGCGCGCGCCTCGCCAGTGCGGCGTCGCGGCCTGCCTGGCCGCCTCGAGATCGTCGCGCTCGCCCCCGTCGTCCAGCGCGCTCGCCCCCGCCCCCGGCGCCGTCGCCCGCGGCGGCGCCTCGTCGCGGCCGTCCCCCGGGCGCCCCGCGGCGGCGCGCCGCACCCCCGTGCGCCCGCGGAGCCCGCCGGACCGCCGGCAGCTCCGCACGAGCAGCGACCGGTGCCGATCGCGGCCGCTCACGACCTCGCGCACGAGCGCGGCCAGCTCCTCGCCCGCGAGCAGGCCGCGCTCGCTCGATCTCGGCTCCTCGCGCTCGCCGGGCGCGCGCCGCAGCGAGGCGAGCACCTCCGCGAGCGTCTCTTCCATCTGCGCCGCGGACGCGAAGCGGCCCTCGGGCTCGCGCGCGAGCGCGCGCCGCACCGCCTCCTCGAGCAGCGCCGGGCACGCCGGCCTGAGCGGCGCGATCGCCGGGACCTCGCCCGACAGCACCGCGCTCATCGTCTCGCCGTCGTCCTTGCGGTGGAACAGCCGCCGCCCCGTCAGCAGCTCGAACAGGATCACCCCCACCGCGAAGAGATCCGCGCGCGCGTCGATCCTCTCCCCCCGCAGCTGCTCGGGCGCCACGTAGCCGAGCTTGCCCTTCACCATGCCCGAGCCCGTCGACAGCGTCGCCCCCCCGGCCGAGCGCAGCAGGGCGGGGCACACGGCGTCCTCCGCCGCATCCATCACGGTCATCTTCGCGACGCCGAAGTCGATGAGCTTGATCTCGCCCTCGAGCGAGAGCAGCACGTTCTGCGGGCTCACGTCGCGATGCACCAGGCCGACGAGCCTGCCCTCGTCGTCGCGGAGCCCGTGCGCGTGACCGAGCGCCCGCAGCACGCCCAGGCCGATCTCGATCGCCGCGTCGATCGGAAACGGCCGGCCCTCGGTGGAGAAGACGCGCGCGGCCGCGGCGAGATCACAGCCCGGGACATACTCGACCACGAGGTGATGGTGTCCCTCGTGGAAGATGAAGTCGTGGAACCGGATCACGTTCGGGTGCTGGAGCCGGGCGCTGATCCAGGCCTCGCAGAGGAACATCCGCACGATCGACGGATCTCGCCGCGCCTCGGGGCGCAGCCGCTTCACGACCACGGGGTGCGCGATACCTGCCGGCCCGCGCCGGCACGCGAGGAACAGCTCGGCCATGCCGCCGGCGGACAGGCGCGCGAGCAACGCGTAGCCGCCTTCGCCCATCGGCAGGTCCATGTCCCTCGCCCTCCGCGGTTGCCCCGCCGCGCTCACCTCGTCTTTCCGCGGCCAGCCGGGGACGCGGAGCGAGGACGGCCGTCGCGCCACCCACCTCCGGAGCCGCCCTGCCCCGGCGATCCCCCCGAGCTGCCCGCGCCGCCCCATCCGGCCGTCGTCATTCACGCTGCATGCCACGGAGAGGGCCGCGGCACCGTCACCTCCGAGCCACGGGCGCCGTGCTCCCGCGCGCGGCGCGCGCCGCGGATGAGAGCGCATGTCGGCAATCGCGCGGCCCCCGCGGCGAGAGCCGCATCCATCGAAAATGGGGAAATCGGCTCGGCCCGTGTTCCGCACAGCGGCGCAGGGGCCGCGGGCGACGCGGAGGACCACGGCGGGGCGCCGCGCGGCGGGCCCGCCCCTGGCGGATCGGCGGCTCAGGTCGCGGCCGCGGGCGAGGCGCGGACGCGGCGCGCGAGCAGCGCGCGCAGCTCGCGGAAGGACACGGCGCGCAGCGCGACGAGGAGCACCACGTAGACGGCGACGCCCACCGCGATCGACGCCCACATCCCGGCGAGCGCGCGCGCGACGTAGGCGGCGACGCCCATCAGCGCCGTCGCGGCGAGGATCGCGAGGACGCGGCCGGGCGCGACGAAGCGGGCCCAGCGCGCGGTCATGATCCACGACGCGAGGAGCGAGCCCGCGCTCGTGGCCAGCGTCGCGCCCGCGGCGCCCAGGGCCCGGTAGCGGGGCAGGAGGAGCAGGTTCAGCGCGACGTTGGCGACGAGTGTCAGCGCGAGCAGCTTGACCATCGCGACCTCGCGCTTCGCGGCGAGCAGCGGCAGCGTCACGACCTGGAACGCGAACATCACCGGGACGCTGCAGGCCAGGATCCGGAGCACGTCCGCCGCCGGGGCGTAGTCGGCCGCCGTCCCGTAGACGAGCCGGATGACGTCCGGCGCGAGGAGGAAGAGCCCGGCGGCGACCGGCAGCCCGACGAGCGCCGCGACGAGCATGCAGCCGCTGTACAGGCGCCCGAACGCCTCCCCATCCTGGGCGTAGAGGCGCATGCCCGCCGCGAACGCGGCGCCGAGCAGCACGTCGGGGAGCATCCTGAAGTTCTCGCTGAGCACCCAGGCGGCGCTGTAGACCCCCACGGCCTCCTCGTCGCAGAGGGCGCGGAGCATCACGCGGTCGGTCTGGAGGAGCGCGCTCGCGAGCACCCCGAGCGCGCCGATCGGCAGGCTGCGCTTCGTGATCTCCCAGAGCTCGGCGGGGGGCGTCGACAGCTCGGGCCGGTAGAGCCGGGCGCGCAGGTAGTGGTAGGTGATCCCGAGCTCCAGCACGTTGCCGAGCAGGAACGCCGTCGCCGCGGCCACGACGCCGAAGCCGAGCGCGAGCAGGGCGGCCGCGAGCGCGATGACGAAGAGCCTGGCGCCGAGCTCCGCGTAGAGGATGTACTGGAACCGCTCGTGCGCCTCGAACGAGAGCCACATCGTCGAGTAGAGCAGCGTCGCGAGCTGGGACGCCGCGGCCAGCACGACGAGCTGCGCGCCGAGCCCCGAGCGGGTCGCGAGCGCGACGGCCGCGGTCGCGCCGAGCACCAGCGTCCCGGTCACGCCCCGGATGGCGAGCGCGGCGCCGAGGTGACGGGGCCCGAGCTCCGGCCGCACCGCGACCTCCCGGGCCAGGTATCCCCTCACCCCGACGCCGGCGACGAGCGTGACCATCCCCGCGGTCGCGAGCGACGCCTGGAACTCCCCCCAGGCGGCGACGCCCACCTTCCGCGCGAGATAGCCGACGAACACGACGCCGAGCACGGCCATAATCGCCTGCTTGAGGAGCATCAGCGCCGCGTTCCGCGCGATGCGCCGGCCATCCTTCATGAACAACACCTCCGAGGTGTCGCCATGGTGCGGGGCGCCGCGATCCGCGCAGCGGGAGCGCCCCGGGTTCAGGCGTCGGCCGCCGCTGGAGCGCGTCCGTCTCTCGTGGCGCGCGTGCCAGCGACGGCCCGGCGCCGTATCGCGCCACGACGCCGCGCGCGGACCGCCGCGCGGACCGCCGCGCGGCCACGCGCGTCTCGATGCGCGATCACGGTGATCGCCATCAGGAGACGGTCCTGGGCCTCGCGGCACCCGACAGCACGAGGATCGCCAGCGCAGGAGGGAGCCGGCGATCCTCGGAGCGGGACACGGGATTCGAACCCGCGACCCTCAGCTTGGGAAGCTGATGCTCTACCAACTGAGCTAGTCCCGCACGAGGTGGAAGACCTTCTACACAATCCCGAGCTGCAGGGCAACCCCCTTCGCCACGAAGATCGCTGCGACGTTTCTTTTTGTCGGGCGCAGGCGCTGACCCAGGCCGCAAGGCGCTGGCCAGGCCGCAAGGCGCTGGCCAGGCCGCAAGGCGCTGGCCAGGCCGCAAGGCGCTGGCCAGGCCGCAAGGCGCTGGCCAGGCCGCAAGGCGCGGGCGCTCAGCGGCGCGCGCGGACCGCCTGCGCGCGGAGCATGTCGCTGGAGAGCGGCGCGCGGGAGCGCACCATGCTGTCGCAGTCGCTGGTCGCGGCCTCGATCGCGCGGGTGATCTCGCCGGGGGCGGCGTCCGGCGGGATCCAGGGCAGCTCGAGCAGCGCCGGCCTGTCGGGCGGCACCCAGCGCAGGCTCCTCGTCACGAGCACGACCGGGTGGTTGGTCTCCACGAGCTCGCTCGCGAGGCGCACGCCGCCGAGCGGCGCCGGCGGGAGATCCAGGCAGACCAGGAACGCATCGAACCGCTCGGTCGACGAGGCGAGCAGGGCGTCGTCGATCGACGACGCGTCCACGATCTCGACGTTCGCCATCGAGGACTCGAGCGCGAGCGCGAGCGCGTCGCAGGTCGCGGCGCGGGCGTCGTGCGCGAGCAGCACCCGGAAGCCGCGCGCCGCGCGCGGTCCGGGGCCGCGCGGCCCGACGACCTGCAACTTCTCGGACGCCGGCAGCCTCTCTGAGGCCGGCGTCGCGCGCTCACGAGCGGCACGTCGAGCGATCATGAACTCCCCTTCCTCGGCCACACCAAGGCGACCGTGACCCAGGCTAACACCCCTTGAGCTCAAACTGTTCAACCTTTATAGGAGGGCGCGCCTCTTTCCATGGCATCCCCCTGGCATGTCTCTGGTAGATGGAGCGCGCACGAGCACGTCTCATGGACATCCCGTGGCACCCGCGTTTCACCGGCACGCTTCATGGGCACGCTTCATGGGAACGGGCACGCTTCATGGAACCCATGGCACGCCGCGTCGCGGCATGCCGACACGTTTCACGGAAACATCTACGAAGGACGGTCACGCATGAGTCGGTTTCTCATCTCCACTCGTTGCGAGTGCCAGGCAACGCTGTCTGCCACCCTGGACGAGCACCGGCACGTCACCGCGGGGTGGGC
Organism: Sorangium sp. So ce1036; assembly: GCF_051369805.1. NCBI lineage: Bacteria > Pseudomonadati > Myxococcota > Polyangiales > Polyangiaceae > Sorangium > Sorangium sp. So ce1036. The sequence goes on along the minus strand of NZ_JBBMOX010000001.1, from coordinate 4,897,453 downwards.
GGTCCGCGGGCGCCCGGCGAACGGCGGGGCGGACAAGGAGCTCGCTCCGGCACACAGCATCAACGCTCACCTCGACCGGTTCGACGTGGCATGGCTCTGCCCCTATTGCGGGCGCAACACGCTCCGGACCTTCTATGCGGGCGCCATGAGACGGCTGCCTGCAGGCGCTCCTCCTGCGGCAGAGCCGGCCCGGAGCGGCACCGCCTCCCCGACGTGATGTGCCCGCTGCGCTTCGGGCTCGTCGGGCCCCATGTCAAGCGGGCCCAGAATCCACCCGCTTGATTCTCCTCCTCGACCAGGACCCGCGCGGGGCCACCCCTCGCCGAGCACCGCGCGTTCCGCCCGGTGGCGCGGCGCACGGGCGCGCGGCCCCCGAACCTCTCGAACATCGCTTCGTCCCCTCACCTGGATGCGCCGCGGCGAACACGCTGTGTTGTTGCGCCGCGTCGGCCGCGCGGCAGAAGCGCCCGGACGCGACCGATTCACGGCCCATCCAACCTGCCGCATCAGCGACGCATTCCCACCTTTCTGGCGATCCCCCCCGGAGCGCCTGGAGGTGGCGCGTCCTGGATGTTCCCCGCCGGGGCTCGCGTCCGGCGAGCCCCGCTCAGCCGCTCAGCCGCCCTTTCCCGTGGTCGAGCTGCCCATGGTCCCGAAGACCCAGTCCCAGAGCGGGGACGACACGCCCCACCGCGCGTTTTCCCCCGTGTGGTGATGGACCATGTGATGGCGCTTGATCCACTTTCCCAGGCGGGAGCTCATGCGGAAGTGGTGAATGGCATAGTGCGTGCCGTCGTACACGAGGTAACCGAGGCCGAAGCCGACAAATAGCGGATCCGCTGGAACAGGCCCAAAGGAGGCGCGGAACAGCATGTAGAACACGACGCCGAGGGGAATGCTGGCGCCGAGCGGCATCACGAGGCGGTCGGCGTCCTGCGGGAAGTCGTGGTGCACCCCGTGGAGGACGAAGTGCATCCGCCGCTGCCAGAGCCGCGGGCCGACGTAGTGGAACACATAGCGGTGCAGGACGTACTCGGCGAACGTCCACAGGAACAGGCCGGCCAGCGCGAGCCCGAGCCCTTCCAGGAGGCCGACCCCATGACGCGCGGCGCGAACGCCGAGGTAGCCGTAGACCGGCAGCCAGAAGACGAACGGCGTGATCGGGTGAATCCGCGAGAACCGCTCGATGAGCGGCGTCTCGAACATCTGGCACGTCGCGGGACGAGCGGTGCGCTCCGTGGCGGTGACGGTCATCGTGCCCCCCTGGTACCTCATTTATCCATTCTCGGCCAGAGGCAGGCCGGCCCCCCGCGCCCCCCTGGATGCCGGGAAATCCCCATACCCCGGCGCGCCGCCCCCCCCACCGGCGTCGCCCGTTGCGCACCGCGACAGCGTCAGCCGGCGAAGGACGCCTCGTAGAGCCGGCGGAGATCGTCGCGCGAGCACGGCCGCGGGTTGCACGTGTGGCACGCGTCCTGCGCCGCGAGATCGGCCAGCGCGTCGAGCTTGCCGGCCGGGACGCCCGCCTTCTCGAGGCCCGCCGCGAGCCCGACGCGGGCGCGCAGCGCGCGGACCGCCTCCGCGCACGCCGCCGCGTCCTCCGGGGCGCCGAGCAGGGCGGCGACGCGCGCGAGGCGCGGCGCCGCGGCCGCGACGTTGAACTCGACCACCGCGGGCAGGCACAGGGCGTTGGCGAGGCCGTGGTGCAGCCCGCACTCGCTCGAGAGCGGGTGGGCGAGCGAGTGGCACGCCCCGAGCCCCTTCTGGAACGCGACGGCGCCCATCATCGCCGCCTTCATCATGCCGCCGCGCGCCTCCAGATCGTCGCCGTGCGAGACCGCGCGCTCGAGGTGCGCGGCGGCGAGGCGGATCCCCTCGAGCGCGATGCCGTCGGCCATCGGGTGATCGCCCTTCGCGACGTACGCCTCGAGGCAGTGCGTGAGCGCGTCGAAGCCCGTCGCCGCCGTCAGGAAGGCCGGCATCGACCGCGTCATCTCCGGGTCGAGCAGCGCCGCGTTCGCGAGCAGGTGCGGCGAGAAGATCACCGTCTTCCTGTGGTTCACGTCGAGCGTCACCACGCCCGAGCGCCCGACCTCGCTGCCGGTCCCGGCCGTCGTCGGGATGGCGAGCATCGGCGGCACGTTGGACGTGATGAGCCGATCGCCGCCCGTGGCGTCATCGTAGTCGACGAGCGGCCGGTCGTGGTGCACGCCGAGGCGCACCAGCTTGCCGACGTCGAGCGGCGAGCCGCCCCCGAGGGCGACGACCAGATCGGCGCGGGCGTCGCGGAACGCGGCCACGCCGTCGTGCACGTTCTTCTCGACCGGGTTGCCGAGCACGTCGTCGAAGACGGCGACCTCGAGGCCGGCCCCCCGCAGCGACGCGGCGACCGGCTCGAGCAGCCCCGAGCGGACGACGCCCTTGTCCGTGACGACGAGCGCCCTCGTCGCGCCGAGCCGGCGCGCCTCGGCGCCGGTCTGCCCGACGACGCCGGCGCCGAAGAGGATGCGCGTGGGAAAGCTCCACACCGTGAGCTGGCTCATGATCACACCGCCTCGAAGTAGCGTTTCAGCTCCCAGTCCGTGACCGCGCGATCGTACTGCCGCACCTCCCAGTCGCGCGTCTGGACGTAGTGGTCGACGAACGTCTCGCCGAGGATCTCCCGGGCGCGGCGGCTCTCCGCGAGCAGCCGGGTCGCCTCCGCGAGCGAGCGCGGCAGCGCGTGCCGCGAGGACGCGGCGGACGACGCGTCGCCGCCGGACGGCGGCGGCGGCTCGATGCCGTGCTCGATGCCGTGGAGCCCCGCGGCGAGGCACGCGGCCATGGCGAGGTAGGGGTTGATGTCCGCGGCCGTCTGCCGGTACTCGACGCGGGCGCCGGGCGTGCCGAGCCCGATGAGGCGGATCGCGGCCGTGCGGTTCTCGACGCCCCAGCTCGCGGTGAGCGGCGCCCAGACGCCGGGCACGTACCGCTTGTAGGCGTTGATCGTGGGCGAGTAGAGCGCCGTGAGCTCGGGCATGAGCGCGATCTGACCGCCGATGTAGTGGCGCAGCGCGGCCGGGATCCGGCCGGGCGCCGACGCGTCCTGGAAGACGTTCTGGCCGTCCTTCCACAGGCTCTGGTGCAGGTGGCCGCTCGAGCCGGGCAGATCGGCGTTCCACTTCGCCATGAAGGTCACCGACAGCCCGTGCTCGTGGGCGATCTGCTTCATGGCGACCTTGAAGAGCGCCGCCTTGTCCGCGGCGCGGAGCGCGTCGTCGTAGCGGATCGCCGCCTCGTACACGCCCGGGCCGGTCTCGGTGTGCAGGCCCTCGATCTCGACGTCGAATGCGCGCATGCCGTCGAGGATGGCGGCCATCAGCTCCCGGTGCTGTCCCTCGCGGACCCACGAGTAGCCGAACATGCCGGGGCTGAGCGGCGAGAGGCCGGCGAAGCGCTTCTCGTGCAGCGAGCGCGGCGTCTCGTCGAAGAGGAAGAACTCGTACTCGCACGAGAGCTTCGCCGAGTACCCCATGCGCTCGGCCCGCGCGAGGACGCCCCGGAGCAGCGAGCGCGGGCACGCGGGGTGCGGGCCGCCGTGCTCGTCGCGGAAGTCGGCGAGCATCGCGGCGGTGCCCGGCTCCCACGGGATGTCGCGGAGCGTGCTCGGATCGAGGACCGCGTGCGCGTCCGGGTAGCCCGTGTGCCAGCCGGTGACCTTGGCGTTGTCGTAGAGGACGTCGGCGATGTCCCAGCCGAAGATGACGTCGCAGAAGCCGAAGCCGCCCCCGAGCGCGCTCTTCAGCTTCTCGAGGGAGACGTACTTGCCGCGGAGGATGCCGTCGATGTCAAAGCCGCCGATCTTCGCGCGGGTGATGCCCCGCGCTTCCAGATCGGAGACGAGCTTCTCGGAGGTCGAGGCGGTCATGGGCCGCGACGATAGCAGGGGACCCGGGAGGAAGGGAAAAGGACAGGCGCCGCCCGCGCCTCGCGGCCGCGCGGCGACGGCTCACTTCACCCGGACGCTCTGGATGGGATACCGCTCCGCGAGGGGCACGAGCACGCGCTCGACGATCGCGCGGACGCGCACGTAACGCCGGTGGTTCGTCACGGCCGGATTTCGCTTCGAGTCCACCACACCGATGCGGATGTCCAGCGTGCGCGCGTCCTCGACGCCGCCCGTGACGAACACGTCCGGGTGCACCTTCTCGAGCTCGGCGTTGAGCTGCGCCGTCTCCGGGACCGCGGCGGCGGGGCTCGCCTCCGAGGCGTCCCGGTAGGCGGCGCCCGGGGCGCCCGGGGCCCGCGCGGCGAAGGTCACCTCCAGCGCCTCGCCCAGGCCGTTCAGCACGGCGTTCATGTTCTCCACGGGGAACGGCTGGCGCGCGAGCCACGCGACCACCTCGCGCCGCGCGCCGCGCAGCGCCACGCTGGCGACGACGGCGACCGCGATCGGCGCGGCCGCGAGGGCGCCGAGCGCGCGCACGAGCGTCGGCCCCGCGTCCCGGCCGAGCGCCCCGAGGAGCGCGAACAGGAAGACGCCGGTCGCGAGCGACACGACCGGCGGATCGGTGAGCACGCCCCACCGCGAGGCCGACGCGTTCATGAGCCGCGTGAAGCGGACCGACACGCTCTCGTCGGCGCGCTGCGCCGCGAGGGCGCCGCCGCTCGTCGGGTCAGGCATCGTTGGGGTCCCCGAGCATGCGCCAGAAGAACAGGCCGACGCCGAAGAGGAGGAGCACGCCGGCGACCCAGAACGAGCGCACCGGGCCGAAGCTCAGCCCCTGGCCCGAGCTCTTCATGATGAGGTCGGCCACCGTGAGCAGGCACGCGAACACGATGCAGGCCACGGGCAGCCCGAGCTGCTGGAGCAGGGTCGGCGCCGGGCGCTGCTTCGGGTCCGCCGCGGGGCGCGGGCGCATGTCCGACGGCGAGCGCGGCGGCAGCCGGTACCGGGCCGACGGCATCTCCGAGCCGGTACCGGGCCGACGGCATCTCCGAGCCGTACCTGGCCGACGGCAGGTCCGAGCCGTACCGCGCCGACGGCAGGTCCGAGAGGGGGCGCATCGACGGCGGCATCGAGGTCGTGCGCGGCGAGGCGCCGAGCGCCACCTCCAGCGGTGGCGGGCTCGCGATGCTCGCCATGCTCCCCATCGCGCCGGCGCGCGCGCGCGCGCTCGGCGGGGCGCTCTCCAGCCCGCCGATCCCGCCGGCGCGGGGGATCGCGCCCACGGGCGTCGCCTCCGCGAAGCCGGCGGCGCCGGCGCGGCCGCGCGCGCTCCCGGGGCAGCCGTCGCCGACCGCGCCCATCAGCGCCCGGCCGCGCGCGCTCGGCGGGGCCTCGGGCAGATCCATCTCGAGCCCGGCCGAATCCGAGGGCGGCGGCGGGTGCGCGCTGCTCTCCGGGCCGTCCCGGCGGCCCCCGCGGGGCGCGCGCATCGAGGCGGGGGCCACGTCGAGATCGATCTCGAGCGATCCGGAGTCCCTGGGCGTGTCGAGCCAGACGTGCGCGGCGTGCTTGGCCGGCCCGGGCGCGCGCATCGACGACGACGGCGGCGGCGGGGACGCGGCGTACGCGTCGTCGAGCGCGCTGCCCCGCGGGCCGAAGGTGGGCGCGAGCCCCAGCGCCGCCTCCAGCTCGGACCAGAAGGTCTCGATGTCCCTGGTGCGGTCGCGCGGGCTCACGGCGAGCGCGCGCTCGAACACCGCGTCGATCTCCGGCGCGATGCCGACCCCCTCGGTCCGGGGCGTCGGCCGCCGCTTCACGTCGAGCGCCGTGCCCATCATGGCCTGCGCCTCGCCCTCGATCACCTGCCGTCCGACGAGCGCCTCGACCATCGTGAGCGCGAGACCCCAGACGTCGGTCCAGGTCCCCGTCTGCCCGAACCGCTTCGGCGCCCACTGCTCGGGGGCGCCGTAGGCCGGGGAGAACGCGTTGAGCGGATCGCCGTTGGTCACGCGGCCGACCGCCTGCTCGGCCAGCGACTTGGCCTGCGCGATCCCGTAGTCGAGGATCTTGAGGCGCTCCACGCCTTCCTGGTTCGTGATGAAGATGTTCTCGGGCTTGAGGTCGCGGTGGATGATCGACACCGTGCCGCCCGGGCTCGGGAAGCGGTGCGCCCGCGCGATCGCCTGCGCGATGGGGCGCATCATCTTCATCAGCTTGTGGAGGGGGATCGGCGGCTCGCCGTGGAGCCTGCGGCGATCGATGACCCGGTCGAGCGACTCGCCGTCGAGCCACTCGAGGGCGAGGAAGGGGACGAACTCCCCCCGCTTGAGGTGCAGCACGTCGACGTGGAGCGGACGGACGACCTCCGGGATGGAGGCCGAGAGCCGGAAGAGGAGCTGGGCCTCCTCGCGGAATTTCTCGAGGAAGAGCTGGCGTTCGCGCGGCGTCTTGGCCTCGGAGACCTTCAGGCACTTCAGGGCGACCGGCGCGCGGAAGCCGGCGTGGATCGCCCGGTACACCACGCCGAATCCACCCTCTGCGACCACCTGCTCGACGTGGAAATTACCCGCCTGCGTGGTTCCGACGATGCCGAAGACGTCGTCCGCCATGCTCCTTGAGCCATAGCGCACGGCGCCGCTGGACCGAAGCGCGAAACCGAATTTCCTGTTCGATCGGGCCCGTGTCGCGCCGGCGCGGACCGGGGTGACGAGGTGGCCAGATGAGCGCGGAGGACCGAGATAAGGAGCGAGGCCATCCGTACTGGATCCGAGCGGCCATCGGGCGGCCCGTCCGAGCCGACGCGCTGCGCGGCCCTGCGTCCGTGGCCTGGCGCTCGCGGCCGGCGTCCGTGACCGGGCGCTCGCGATCCCGTGGTCGCGGGCGCCTGGCCGCCGAGGCGATCCGCCTCGACCTCGGCGCGGGAGGGGCTCGGCTTCGGGGGTGGCCGCCGAGGCGATCCGCCTCGACCTCGGCGCGGGAGGGGCTCAGCTCCGGAGGTGCGAGGAGGCGTCGCGCTGCGCCCGGTCCTCCTCCTGGAGGATCGAGAAGACCAGCCCGGCGCCGACGATCGGGAGGAGCCAGATGAGCTGCGCCTGCCAGACCTTCTGCTTGGGCTCGTAGAGGCGGCTGCGGAAGACCCGCACGGTGACGTAGGTCTGGAAGGCGAGGAGCGCCGCGATCGCGGCGCCGAGGATGATGTCGAAGGGCGTCATGGGATGGCGCGCACCAGCCTAGCCACGAAGCGCGCGCCCGCAACCAGGCCGGGTGCGTCCGGAGCGATACCGTTGCGGTGAGCACAGAGTTGGCGCGCAGGCACCGGGCCGACCCCGGCGGCGGCCGTCGCAGGACAAACCAACTGGCCCGGAGCGCCCCCAGGCGGCGCCTCGGAGCAGGTCAACTGACCCGGAGCGCCTCCCGGTGGCCTCACGATGTGAGACAAATCACACAATACCACCTGGCAGCGGTCGGGGCAAGTCAACTGACCCGGAGCGCCTCCCGGTGGCCTCACGACGTAAGATGTCTCACCGCAAGCGCAGTCGACCGCCAGCGCAGCGCCAGTGGCCTGCCGCGACCCAGAGCCGTTCGGGTCCGATTAAAAATGCCAGTTCACTCGGCCTCACAACAAGACGGTTCAACGCCGGCTGGCCCGGCCCCGACGGGATTGTGAATGTCTTCTGGCTCGATCGGCGTACCTGTCGAGGAACACCAACGTCGAGCGGCCCGCGATGTCCATGCATCGGCCCCCGCTCGCGCGCGGACCACGCCAGCGCACCGATCGAATTGAAGCCCAGCGGGAACTGGCCAATAAGAAAGAAGACCGACCAGTCCGGCATCCCAGGGAATGAGCGCCAGGCGATCTGGTTCCGCAGATCGCGTCGGGCGCCAGAAGAGAATATGCGATGGCCAACGCTCGCTTCGCGCATGCCTCGATGATACTGGTCGCCCATGGGACGACTCAGGGGGTTGATCGCCACGCTTCTGATGCTGTCCGCGATGACCGCGACCGCGTGCGACGCCACGACATCCGCGATGCCCGCGGCCTCGCAACCGGGCGCACGACGCGTGCATCGCCAGGCTGGAAGTAGCTGGACCTGTGCTTTCCCCGAGCAGACGGACATGGGCCGCATCGATGGACGCACCGTCGTCCTCCGCGTGTACGTGGACGCCGACGGAACCGCTCGCGCGGCGCAGGTCCTGAAGGATCCGGGGAACGGTCTCGGGGAAGCCGCGGCCCAGTGCGCCATGATCAAACGCTATGTGCCAGCGAGGGATCGCTCCGGAGCACCCGTTGCCGCATGGACGCCCCCGATCTCCGTCCATTATCGGCGGTGAGGACCATGATCGACCGGACACGAGCCCGCGGCCCCACTCGATCCGCTGACGTGCGCAGGTCTCAGCGTCGCCGGAGGCCCGCCGGTGCGTGCGCTCGCCATCACGAGCAACGAGCGGCTCGGCCATCGTCCACCGCCAGAAGCCAGCCCCCCGCCCGCGCGCCTCGCCCCGCGCCCCGCCCCGCCCGACAGGCCAGAAATTCGGCGGGATCCCCGGCATGCGGCACTAGAGTGCGCCCATGGCTCGAGCTCGACCCGGAATCCGCGCGCGACGAACCTCGACGCTCCACCCCTTCCGGCTGCGCCACGGCAGCGCCCTCCTCGCCGCGGCGCTCGCCGGCGCCTGGCTCGGCGCGGCGTGCTCCACGCCGTCGTCCGGGGTCGACGGCGGCGACCTGCTCGGCGTGTTCGAGCGGGACGCGGGAGCCGGCGCCGCCTCGGCGCGGCCCTCGGCGGCCCGGCGAGACGCCGGCCCCGGCGGGACCAGCGCCCCGGCCGCGCAGCCGCCGAAGCCGCCCGAGGTGAGGCCGCCCAGCGAAGGGAGCTGCGTCGCCGAGCAGGGGCGCCCCCGTCGAGAGCTCCGCAAGACGCTCGGCAGGCCGCCCTGCCGCCGCGCCCAGGTGCTCGAGGCGCGCGACGCCGAGGGCTCGCCCCGCTACGCCTGCGTGATCGCGCCGAGCGGCGTCGAGACGCGCGCCCCGCTGCCGCTCATCATCTTCTTCCATGCCGAGGGCGACAGCCCGACCAGCGTCGACAAGAAGACGGGCCTCCGCAAGCTCGGCGCCACGTGGAACCTCACCGGCGACCCCGCGCACGCGGGCTTCATCCTCCTCGCCCCCCAGGGCCGCGCCTTCAAGGCCCCGAGCCAGGCCGAGCGCGAGCGCGGCGCGACGCCCTACACGCCGAGCGCGCCGTTCGACACCGAGTTCACCGGCGAGGACAACGTCGATGTCGCGACCGTCGACACCTTCGTCGACCAGCTGATCCAGCGGAAGCTCGTCGATCGGCGGCGCGTCTACGCGCTCGGCGCCTCCTACGGCGGCCACATGGCGGCGACCTACGCGATGCTGCGCGCCGACCGCGTCGCCGCGTTCGCCACCTACGGCAGCGACGCCCCGACCGCCACCTGGGCGTGCCCGGGCCCTCCCCCGCCCGCGATGGTCGTCTACCGCGCCTGCGACGACCTGTTCCCGTGCGCGTCGGTCGAGCGGTGGCTGCGCGCGCGCGACGCCCTCTCCGCCCAGACCTCGTTCCTGCGCCTGGATGCCGCCAACCGCGACGAGCCCCACTGCGCGCTCCGGAACCGCTGCTCCGCAAAGAAGGGCACCCTGAACCACCTGCGCTGGCCCAAGTCGCGAGAGCCCGACCTGCTCCGCTTCTTCGCGGGGCACGCCCTGGCCGTCCCCGCGCAGGTCGCGGGAACCGCCGAGCCCGCCGTCGCGCGCTGACCCCCTCCCCGCGCGCCGACATCCTTCACGCACACGGATATCCTCCACGTGCACTGATATCCTCCACGTGCACTGATATCCTCCATGCACACTGACATCCTGCACGTGCACTGACACCCTCCACGCACGCTGACGCCATCAACGCACGCTGGCGCTGCTCGACCCACGCGGGCGCCCGAGCTTCGCAGCACGTTCACCACAAAGCGTCGCGTCCCGGCGTTGAGTGGACCGGCCGTGTTGTCGTAGTGTTGCTGCCCGATGCCTGCTCAGGTCCAGCCTGCTCCCCTCTCCCCCTCGCCGGTCGGCACCTCCATCCCCGCCGGGACGCTCCGCGCCGAGATGGAATCGCGTCGCGCAACCGGACGCCGCTTCGACGTCCGCGAGGCCGTCGGCCTCGCGGTGCCGCTCTGCACGCAGCTCCACCAGCTGCACGCGCAGGGGCGGCCCCTGTTCGTGCACCCATCGTGCCTCGGCTACGGCGCGGACAGCGCCGTCCAGGTCATCGAGGAGCTCGCCCACACCGCGCCCGTCCTGCCGCGCGACCTCGCCTGCCTCGCGCCCGAGGCGCGCAAGGGCGGCGGGGGCGACGCGCGCGCGAGCGTCTTCGCGGTCGGCGCCATCCTGTACGAGATGCTCACGGGCGGCAGCGTCGGCCCGGGGATGCGGCGGCCTGCCGAGGTGGTCCCGGACCTGCCGCCCGCCCTGGAGACCGTGCTCGGCAACTCGCTCGTGGCCGATCCGAGCCACCGCCCGGCCGACCTCGCCGCCCTCGCGCAGGCGCTCCACCAGCTCGCCGCGAGCGCGTCGGTGCGGCCGCCCGGCGCCGACGCATCGCACGGCGACGGCGACGTCGAGGTCGATGTCGCCCTCTCCACGGCGCCGCCGACCGGGCCTGCGCAGGAGCCGCGCGTCCCGTCCGCGCCGTCCATGCCGAGGATCCAGGCGGTCTCCGGGGACGGGCCGTTCGCGGTCGCCATCCCGGTCAGCCAGCCGGCGGGCCTGCGCGGCAACGACCCGACCCGCAAGCTCGCCGACCTCAAGGCCGCGCTCGAGTCCGACCCGCGCCCGCGGTACGTCGTCATCAAGGACGGCATGGACCACGGGCCGTTCTCGGCCGTGGAGCTGCTCCAGCAGATCGCGTCCGGCTCCTTCACGGGCGATCACGTGCTGCGCGACGCGATCTCCGGGGGGGAGCGCGCCATCCAGGAGTACGAGGAGTTCGCCCAGTTCGCCGAGCAGGCGAAGCTGAACCGGGACATCGTGCAGGAGAAGCGCGCCCTCGACGCCGTGGTGTCGGCCGAGAAGCAGGGCGCGCAGTACAAGGCGCTCATCGGCATGGCGCTGATGGGCGTCATCCTCGCCGCGGGCGCGGGCTGGTGGTACCGCGAGCGCGCCCACAAGGAGCAGGAGCTCGCGGTGCGGGACGCGACCGACCGCGTGGCGATCGAGGTCGACGCCGGCCTCGGCGGCGCCAAGGCGGCGCGCGCCGGCCGGGCGCGGCCGAGCGGCGGCGGCAGCTACCCGACCCTCGGCGGCGGCCTGAGCTGCGAGGCGGCGCAGTCGCGCTACGTCGAGGAGTACAAGCTCGGCAACAACGGCCCGCCCGATCTCACGGCCGGCGCCTACGGCAACGTGCTGAACCGCGGCACCTACCTGAACGCGTGCAACGTGCCGTCGAGCATGGAGGTGAGCGTGTGCGCCGCCGTGCAGAACGGCCGCGCCGTGGGGGTCACCGTCACGACGCGCCCGTCGAACCCGGGCGTCGCCTCGTGCGTGTCGAGGCAGATCCGCGGTATGTCGTTCCCGTCGCACCCGCGCCTCGACGTCGCCCGCACGACCTTCTCCGCCAACTGAGGCGGGCGGGCGCGTCCCCTCCCCGACGACCGTGCCCGTGCCCCCGCCCCCGATGATCCGTATCGAGCAGCTGACGAAGAGCTTCGGCGCCATGCCCGTCCTCCGGGGCGTCGACCTGGAGGTGCCCGCCGGCTGCCTGTACGGGCTGATCGGGCCGGGCGCCGCGGGCAAGAGCGTGCTCCTCAAGATGATCACCGGCCTGCTGCGGCCGGATCGCGGGCGCGTGCTCGTCGACGGGAAGGACGTGCACGCGCTCAGCGAGATCGAGCTCCAGGCGTTCCGCCTCAAGTTCGGGATGCTGTTCCAGAACAACGCGCTGTTCGACTACATGACCGTGGGCGAGAACATCGCGTTCCCGCTGCGGCGGCTCTACGACCTGAGCGAGGAGGAGATCCAGGAGCGGGTCGCGGAGCGGCTGCGCGTGGTGTCGCTCGCGGGCTTCGAGGACCGGACGCCGGCGGGGCTGTCCGGCGGCCAGAAGAAGCGCGTCGGCGTGGCGCGCGCCACGATCACGCGCGGCGAGATCGTCCTGTACGACGAGCCCGCCGCCGGGCTGGATCCGGTGACGTCGCAGCGCATCTTCGAGCTGCTCCGCGCCGAGCAGCGGGCGATGAACGCGACCGTGGTGATGGTCTCGAGCGATCTCGATCGGCTGCTCACGGTTACCGACCGGGTCGGGATGCTCTTCCGCGGCCGGCTCATCTTCGACGGCACGACGGAGGAGGCCAAGGCGAGCGACGACCCGCGCGTGCGGCAGTTCGTCCACGGGCTGACCGAGGGACCACTTTAGAGCGCCGAACAAAACCGGACCGAGCCAGGCGGCCGAGGGTGGGTGCAGCGCTAGGCGCGACGAGGAGCCCTACTGAAGTAGGGCGACGAGGAGCAACGACGCGATGCGCCCGCCCTCGGCCGCCTGGCGACGGGAGGTTTTGAGAGGCGCTCTTAGAACCTACGGCGCAGCCCCCCGGCGCGCGGCGGGCTCGTCGACGGGGCCCTCGCCGGTGAAGTGGAACCACTGCGTCGGATGGGCCCGGACGAAGCGCTCCATCGCGCCCATCATCTCCGCGGCCGCCCGGTCCCGCTCCGCCTCGGTCGGGCGGCGCGAGAGCCGGATCGGCGGCGCCACGACGGCCTCATACTCGAGGAAGCCCAGCCGGCGCGTGAACACCGGCAGGATCGGCGCGCCGCTCAGCGCCGCGAGCGCGAGCGGCCCCTCGGGCGCGCGCCAGCGCCCGCCCAGGAAGGTGACCTCGCGGCTGCGCATCCCGGGCGGGACGCGATCGATCTGCATGGCGACCACGCCGCCGCGCCGCAGGTGATAGAGCAACGGCAGCCCGTCGAGCGGCCCGTCGCCGATGTGCACCACCTGGACGCCCGCCCGCCGCCGCGCCGCGTCCTGGATGGCGCGCGCCTCGGGATCCCGCTCCCGCTGCATCGCCAGCACGACGCCGGCCGGGTGCACCACGCCGAGCACCTGGCCGGCGATGTCCCAGCCCCCGGTGTGCGCCGTGACGATGAGGACCCCGCGCCCGGCCGCCGCGGCCGCGTGGTAATGCTCGACGCCCCGGGTCCGGCTGACCACCGTGTAGCCGCGGTCGCTCGCGAGCAGGAGCGCCTCGGTGATGCAGCGCCCGTAGGTGGCGAAGACCTCGGCGGCGTCGAGCAGGTCGACGACGCGCGACCGCGGCCCGCGGACGCGGCGGAGGGTCTGCTCGACGCGCCGGCGCACCTCGGGGAGCGCGGCCGCGAAGAGCACGCCGAAGACCGGCGGGCTGTGGCGCACCCACGGCTCCGGCCCGCGCGTGACGCCCGCGGTGAGGGCGCGGCGCCAGAAGGCCGAGTCGGGGCGGAGGCGGGAGAGGAGAGCGCCGCGCAGGCGAGGCATGCGCCGCCGATCTAGCGCAAACGAAACGCCCGAGGGAGGGGCTTCGAGCTGCGCTGTCTCACTCGCCCCGTCGCCCCGCCCAATCGGCCGCTCGTCCGAGGCGCTCTCGCGAGGAGCCCAGTCCGGCCGCACAGGAACAGCGCGTGGCGCCAGGCAGATCCCGACCGAGAAAACAGGTTCATCGGGCGCAAAGCCTTCTGTTACAAGGCAACTCGCAAGGGGGCGTTTGACATGAATATCCTGCTCGTCGATGACCAGCACGTCGTACGGGAGGCGCTGGCGCATGCGCTCGCGTCCCAGCCAGGGGTGGCCGCGGTCGTCCAGGCCGGGAGCGCGCGAGAGGCGCTCCGCGCGCAGGAGCTCCACCGCTGTCAGGTGGCGGTGATCGAGCTCTGCCTCGCCGACCGGAGCGGCACGGAGCTCATCCGGGAGCTCAAGGCCATCGCCGAGATCCGCGTGGTCGTGCTCTCGATGCACCGGGACGAGTTCCGGGTGGCGGAGGCGATGCGGGCAGGCGCGGACGGCTACCTGTCCAAGCAGAGCCGGCTCGCCGACGTCATGGAGGCGCTGCGCACCGTGGTCCGCGGGCGCACGGCGGTCTCGCCGGACGTGAGCGCGGCGATGGTGCGCGCGCTCCAGCGGCGCGACGCGGCAGGAGGCGACATGGTGGCCACGCTGAGCGAGCGGGAGCGGCAGGTGCTCCGGTTCCTCGCGATGGGGCGCTCGGCCAAGGAGGTCGCCGCGCTGCTGTCGATCAGCGTCAAGACCGTCGAGACGCACCGGGCGCGCCTCTGCGCGAAGGTGGCGACGCACAGCGTGGCCGACCTGACCCGGCTGGCGGTGCGATCCGGCCTGGTCGAGGCCTAGCGCCTCGCCGCGGACCTCACGCCGCGGCGGTGGCCGCCCGCGGAGCGACCCGGAGCGCAGGCAGGGTCTTCCCGATCAGCGCCGAGCCGATGGCGAACCCCGAGAGCGTGAGTCGCATGCGGAGCACGTCCAGCATCCCCTGATGATGGAGCACGGTCAGCGTGCTGCGGACATCCCTGCGGCGGACGCGCAGCCGTTCGACCAGCGTGTCGAGTGTCTCCGTGCGCCCCTCGATCTGGGCGAGGGCGAGCGCCTGCAGGAGAGTCGCGGCCAGGATTTTCTTGTCCATGAGAGCACCCTAGGAATCTCCACAGGGAGTGCCCACTTTTCGGTGACGATTTCTTGTGCCGGGAGGTCAATCACCCATCGGGCCACGGGCACCCCGTAAGCGGCTCATCCTGCGCCCGATACCTACCTGCGTGCCTCGGTGGAATACCTGGCCCCCCGCGGTCCGCGCCGCCGCGCGGGAGCGCGCGCGGCTGGAAAGACTCCGATCGAGCAGGGGAGGCTCCCCGGACGGCGCGTCATCCAGTGAATCCACGCGTCGCGCGGATACGCGATCTCGCGGGACGCGTCGAGGGCGCCTTCCGCTCGAGACGGCGCGGAGCTCCCGTGACGCGTCGTGTGGTCAGGCTCTCGATGCGTCCTGATCTCTCCGCCTGCGGTGCTGGCGCTCACCGGCGGCCGGCGTCGGCGCGCGATCGGGCCCGATGCCGTCGCCGGGCGGAGCGCGAGCCGCGCTATGCTGGAGCGCCCCCATGCGCGCAGGAACGATCGTCGGCGACAGGTTCGAGATCGAGCGCCTCGCGGGCTCGGGCGGCATGGGCGATGTGTACCGGGCGCGCGATCGGTGGAGCGGCGACACGGTCGCGATCAAGATCCTGCGGCGCTCCGGAGAGATGGAGTCGAGCCGCTTCCTGCGCGAGGTCAGGGCGCTCGCCGCGCTGCAGTCCCCGGGGATCGTGCGGTACATCGCCGACGGCGTCACGGGCGCGCAGGAGATGTACCTGGCCATGGAGTGGCTCTCGGGCGAGACGCTCTCGCAGCGCCTCTCCCGGGCCGAGCTCACGATCGCCGAGAGCCTCGCGCTCGGCGCGCGCATCGCGGCCGCGCTCGGCGTCGTCCACCGGGAGGGCATCGTCCACCGCGACCTGAAGCCGAGCAACATCTTCCTCGCGGGCGGCGCCGCCGAGCGCGTCACCCTGATCGATTTCGGGATCGCGCGCGTGTCCGGCGTCGAGCAGCGGCTCACCGCGACCGGCGCGATGCTCGGGACCCCGGGCTACATGGCGCCGGAGCAGGCGCGCGGCGAGCCGGACGTCGACGCCCGGGCGGACGTCTTCTCCCTCGGCTGCGTGCTCTTCAAGTGCCTCACCGGGCGCGCGCCGTTCCTCGGCCTCGATCCGCTCTCCGTGGCGCTCAAGATCGTCCTGGAGGAGCCGCCGCGGATCCGGGAGCTCCGCCCGGAGCTCCCGGCCGCGGTCGACGCGCTGATCGCCAGGATGCTCGCGAAGCTGCCGGACCGCCGCCCGCGCGACGGCGACGCGGTGGCGGCCGAGCTCGCCGCGCTGAGCGAGCGCCTGCTCGAGTGGCCCAGCGCGTCCTCGATGAGCGCGCGGTCGCGCGAGATCACGAGCAGCGAGCGGAAGGTCGTGAGCCTGGTCCTCGCGCGCGACGCCGTCACCCAGGGGGCCCCGGCGGCCCGGGCCCCGGAGCTCGAGCGGCGGGCGCGGGCGCTGCGCGCGGTGGCGGAGCGCTACCAGGGGCAGCTCGAGATCCTCGCCGACCAGTCGCCCGTCGTCGTGCTCTCGAGCGCGGGCGCCCCGACCGATCTCGCCGCGCGCGCGGCGCGCTGCGCGCTCTCCCTCCGGGCGGTGCTCGGCCGGGCGCCGGTGGCGCTCGTCTCCGGGCGCGCGGAGCTCTCGCCGCGGGCGCCCGTCGGCGAGCTGATCGACCGCGCGGTCCTCCTGCTCGCCGCGGATCGCGGCGCCGCCGGGGCGGCCCCGATCCTGCTCGACTCGGTGACGGCGGGCCTGCTCGGCGGCCGGTTCGACGTCGCGCCCGCCGGCGCGGCGCACTGCCTGCGCGGGGAGCGGGACGACCTCGACGCGCCGCCGCTCCTGCTCGGCAAGCCGACGGCGTGCGTGGGCCGCGAGCGCGAGATCGCGCTCCTCGAGACCGCGTTCGTCCAGTGCGTCGAGGAGTCGCTCGCCAGCGCGGCGATCGTCGTCGGGCCGGCCGGGTCGGGCAAATCGCGGCTGCGCTACGAGCTGATCCAGCGGCTGCGCGCGCGCGGCGACGGGGCGCAGGTGTGGATCGGGCGGGGCGACCCGATGCGCGCCGGCTCCGCCTTCGGGCTGCTCGCGCAGGCGCTGCGGCGCGCGATCGGCCTGTTCGACGACGAGCCGCTCGCGGCGCGGCGGCAGAAGATCCGGGCGCGGATCGAGCAGCGCGGGGTCAAGGACGGCGCGCGCGTCGCCGCCTTCCTCGGCGAGATGGTCGGCGCGCGGTTCCCCGACGACGACGACGTGCGGCTCCGGGCGGCGCGGCGCAACCCGGTGCTCATGAACGATCAGCTCCGCGTGGCCTGGGAGGACTTCCTCCGGGCCGAGTGCGCGCGCGGGCCGGTGGTGCTGGTGCTCGAGGACCTGCAGTGGGGCGACCTGCCCACGGTGACGCTCGTGGACGGGGCGCTGCGCAACCTGAGGGAGCTGCCGCTGCTCGTGCTCGCGCTCGGGCGGCCGGAGGTGCGCGAGACGTTCCGGGATCTGTGGACGAGCCACGGCGCGCTGGAGGTGCGCCTCGCGACGCTGCCGCGCCGGGCGAGCGAGCGGCTGGTGCGGCAGGCGCTCGGGCAGGACGCGAGCGACACGCTCGTGCAGGCGCTCGTGGAGCGCGCGGACGGCAACGCGTTCTACCTGGAGGAGCAGATCCGCGCCGTGGCCGAGGGCAAGGGCGCGGGGGTGCCGGAGACGGTGCTCGTGATGGTGCAGGCGCGCCTCGAGGCGCTGGATCTCGAGATGCGGCGCGCCCTGCGGGCGGCGAGCATCTTCGGCGAGACGTTCTGGCGGGGCGGCGTCGCGGCGCTGATGGGCGGCGCGGACGCCGCGCGCCCGCTCGAGATGCTGGAGCAGCGCGAGCTGATCGTGGGCGGCAGGGGGGAGAGCCTCGCCGGCGAGGTCGAGTACAGCTTCCGGCACGCGCTCATCCGGGAGGCGGCGTACGGGATGCTCACCGAGCGCGACCGGGAGCTCGGGCACTGGCTCGCGGGCGAGTGGCTGGAGCGCGCGGGCGAGGCCGACGCGGCGCTGCTCGCGGAGCACTTCGAGCGCGGCGGGGACCCGGGGCGGGCCGTGGTCTTCTACGAGCGCGCGGCGGAGCAGGCGCTGCGCGGCAACGACCTGGTCGCCACCCTCGATCTCGCCGAGCGCGGCGTCCGGTGCGGCGCCGCCGGGGAGCTGCTCGGCGCGCTGCGGCTCGTGCAGGCCGAGGCCCACGTCTGGCGCGGCGAGTTCGCGCAGGGCGAGCAGCGCGGCGTCGAGGCGGCGGAGCAGCTCCACCCCGGGTCCGCGCCGTGGTTCCGCGCGGTCCAGCAGTCCGCGGTCGCGGCGGGCAAGCAGGGGTACTACGACCGCGTCGAGCGCTGGGCGAGCAGGGCGACCGCGGAGCCGCCCGACGAGGGCGCGGAGAGCGCCCGGCTGGCCTGCCTGGCGGAGTGCGCGGGCTTCGTCGCCTTCGGCGGCAACTACGCCGCGGCCAACGCGCTGATCGAGGAGCTCAGCCGCGGGGTGAGCCAGCAGAGCGCGCCGGACCCCGAGCTGATGGGCAGGCTGTACTACGCGCGATCGGTGGGCCTCCTGGCCTCCGGCAGCCTCGGCGATTGCCTCGAGTGCACGGAGGCGTCGCTCGCCGCGTTCGAGCGCGCCGGCGATCGCCGCAACGCGTGCGTCGCGCGCAACAACCTCGGCTCCTTCTACGCGGAGCTCGGCGCGTTCGATCGCGCCGAGGAGGCGCTGCGCACGTCCATGGCCGAGGCGGAGCGCATGGGGCTGCACGATCCGGCGATGCTCGCCCTCGCCAACCTCGGCCACGTGCTCGCGTACCGCGGCCAGCTCGCGGAGGCGAAGCGGGCCCTGCGGAGGGCGATCGAGGCAGAGGAGCGGCAGGGCGACCCGCGCGCCGCGGGCACGTCGCGGACGTACCTCGCCGAGGCCGCCCTCCTCTCCGGCGAGCTCGACGCGGCCGAGCGCGACGCGCGCGCGGCGGCGGCGGCGCTGGACGTGGTGCCGCCGCTCCGCGCCGCGGCGCTCGCGGTGGGGGCCCAGGCGCTGCTCGGCCTCGGGCGCGCCGGCGAGGCGCTCGCGGCGGCGGAGGAGGCGATGTCGCTGCTCCTCTCGCTGGGCACCGTCGAGGAGGGCGAGTCCCGCGTGCGCCTCGCCTACGCCGAGTCGCTCGCCGCGAACGGCAAGCAGGCCGAGGCGACGGCCGCGATCGTGGCGGCGCGCGAGCGGCTGCTCGCGCGCGCCGAGCGGGTCGGCGCGCCGGCCTGGCGCGAGCGCTTCCTGGCCCGCGAGGAGAACGCCCGGACGCTCGCGCTCGCCGACCAGTGGACCGGCGAGCCCGCGTGACGGTGGTGGGGCACGTCGGGGGCTCCCGGTGGTGAGCACCCCAGACGGGTGATTGATGAGGACGATGGATGAAGAGCGGGGCTACAGCTTGCCCCGGACGTAGGCCCGCTGGAGCGTCAGCTTCGGGGGGCCGGACGCGACCTCGAACGATTCCGGCCTGCCGTCCGGGGCGAGGCTGCCCACGAGGCGCATCGTGCGAACAGAGACCGAGACAGTGCCCGACGCGTCCCGTTGATACCGGACGTCCACGGGCTTCGTCGGGTCGATGGACGGCGCGTACTCCTGCTGCTTGAAGTCGAAGGACCCCTTCTTCTTCAGCAGGCGCGCGAGCGCCGAGGCGGTGCCGATCGGCGAGGGCAACCACGCCTTGGCCGCGGGGGAGAACGTCCCCTGGACCTTCTTGCCCTCGACCTCGCCCGAGTACTCGTACTGGAAGTTCGCCTTCTGCGACAGCTCGATCCGGTGGTTCGCCTTGCCCTCGGACGACTCGATCCAGACGCCCCCGCGGAGGCGCCCCGCAGCGTCGACGAGCACGTTGGACGCCTCGTCCTCGATACGCAAGGTCTTCGGGTCCGTCGGCGCGAGCATGGTCG
Organism: Sorangium sp. So ce1036; assembly: GCF_051369805.1. Lineage (NCBI taxonomy): Bacteria > Pseudomonadati > Myxococcota > Polyangiales > Polyangiaceae > Sorangium > Sorangium sp. So ce1036. The sequence goes on along the minus strand of NZ_JBBMOX010000001.1, from coordinate 4,877,919 downwards.
CGCGCGTGAACCACCGCCGCTGGCCGCCCTCGTCCTTGAGGAGATCGCTCGTCTCGAAGCCGATGGGGACCTCGCCGACGCGCAGGATCAACGTCTCGGTGTACTCGGGCTTCGGGCGCGCGTCCCTCGCCTCGAGGGAGTCGAAGAGCTCCTTGGAGAGCCGCTCGAACGTGCGGACATAACCGAGCTCGTCGTGCACGCAGGCGATGGGGTGCGCCCTGTCCGCGTGCATCGCGATCTTGAGCAGGCCGGCGGCCTTCCCGCGCTCGGTCGCGGCCAGGTAGAGCGCCTGGACGAACATCGCGGGGCTCTCCCGGTGCACGCTGGCCTCCCACGGCTGGATGCGCGCGATCTCCGCCTTGCCGGGATCGAGGAGCTGGATGAACTGCCGTATCGCCTCGCCCGAGTCGAGCATGGAGCTGTAAACGAAGCACTCGACGGGGCTCGCCGTGCCGATGGGGATGGAGAGCGAGACCATCTTGTCCTTCTCCACGACCCTCGGCGCCCCGGCCGCGAGCGCGCGCACCGACCACGCCGCGGTGCGGACGTCGCGGGCGCTCAGCCCGGAAGCCTCGCGGGCGAGCGCCTTCTCGAGATCGAACGGCTCCTGCGAGGCCGGCGCGGGGGCCGGCTCGGGCTCGCGCGCCCCCGTCGAGGCGGCGGACCCGCCGCATCCCGCGAGCAGCGCCAGAGACAGCGCGGTGAGGGCCGCGCCGCGCGCCGACCGCGAGGGGCGGCCGCGCGAGCGGCTCGTGTTCGGTGAGGAGAGCTGGCGCTCGGTGGGCCGAGCTCCCGGGATCGGAAACGCCATCGTGGGATTCTCCTGCGATGTCCCCTGCCCCCCGGGAGCGTCCCTTGGCGGCTCCAGGTGCACGGAAGGACGAAGCGCGGCCACGAGACGGCAGCGGTACCGTGATGTCAAGGCGCGATGCGTCGGCCCCGGCGCGCGCTGATGCCCCCGAGCCAGACGGCCCATGGAGGCCGAAGCCGCGTCACTGGAAAATGACATCTCCAGGACACGCAGGCGGCGCGCCGAGGTGCCCCCTCGGCGAGGCACTTCATCTCAACGCCTGGGGCGGCTTCGCACGTGAGCACGCACAGTGGGGCAGTTTGCCGCAGCCAGAACCTCGATGAAACGCTCGCCCCGACCGGGTGGCGCTCGACGACCTCTCCCGTTTCTTCCCCGGGATTTCTTCGATCTCTTCCGTCTGGCACCCACGTTGCAGCGCTTGCCAGGGTCGCCGGTTCCGCCGGCGCGACGTGGCGAAGCAGCAGGCGGTCACGTCGTAGGTGACGTTCACGAGGCAACCTATCCGAGGAGTGGATCATGGGACAGAGCGGCGAGAGCAAGCGGGGATTCGCGGCGATGAACGCGGAGCAGCAGCGCCAGATCGCGAGCCAGGGCGGCAAGGCGGCGCACGAGAAGGGCACGGCGCACGAGTTCACGTCCGAGGAGGCCCGCGCGGCCGGTCGCAAGGGCGGTGAGGTCGTCAGCCAGAACCGCGAGCACATGGCCCAGATCGGGCGGAGGGGCGCCGTGGCCCGGAGCCAGGGGCTCGGCCTGGGCCGGGGTCGCAACGGCCAGCGGGGCGGCCGTGAGCAGCTCGCGAGCGCGGGCGAGCAGCAGCAGGAGACCTGAGCCACAGGAGCGCGCCGCTCGAGGTCCTCGAGCGCCGCCTCCCATGACGAAGAACCGCCCTACTCCGACCGCTCGTCGACCCCTGCCCCTTCCTCGAGCAGCGGATCCTCGCACAGCGGGTCGTCGTCGAGCGCGAGGTCGTCCTCGCCCGACGCGCCGTCGTCGGCCGCGCGCGCGCCGGCGGCTGCGGCGCCGGCGGGGGGCATCCGCCACCCGCCGGCCACGGAGCCGGGCGGCCAGGCCCTGAGCCCGGGCGGCGGCGTGAAGCCATCGAGGTCGTCTTTCGCGTCGTGCCCTGCCGCCGCCGCGCGGAGGGCCCACCCGGGCGCGTTCGCCGGCGCCGATCGCGGCCGCCACGAGGCCGGCTCGGGCGTCGGGGCGCGCTTGAGGTAGCCGTGCGCTCCCGAGGTGAAGCCGGCGGCGGCGAGCGCGGACGAGAGCGGCGACGCGTGCGCCGGCTCGCCGTCGATGGTGGCCACGAGGACCGCGCGCCGCCGCCCCTCGTGGATGAGCGCCGCGAGCGCCGACGCGATGGCCCGGATCGCCGCGCCCCGCTCGGGCTCGGCCCCGGGCAGGAACGTGATGAGGCTCCGCTCGGTGCGGCCCATCCAGGCGAGCAGCCTGCCGTCGCGCAGGATCACCAGGGCCCCCGCGGCGCGCTGCGGGCGGACCGGGCCGCGCGGCGACGCCCCGGCGCCGTCGTCGCCCGCGCGCGGCGCGAGCTCCGGCCACCGGAGGGCGGAGCCCCAGGGGTTCGCCGGGTCCGTGGCCGCGAGCACGAGCGTGCGCGGCTCGTCGGACGGCTCGCGGCACGCCCGGAGGCGATCGTCGGCGCCGGGCACCGCGAACTGCGCGGCGCCCAGCCCGGCGATGAAGTAGCCGCGCCGCGCCTGCCCGGCCTCCTCCATGGCGCGGAGCACGTCGTACACGGCCGAGAAACCGCCCGCGAGCCCTTCGGCCGCCGCGGCCTCGCGCGTGAGCACGCCGTGGCGCGCGAGCAGCGCGCGGGCGAGCGCCGCGCGGCGCTCGGTCTCGCCGGGCGCGCCGGCCGCCCCGGGCTCGCCGGCCGCGGCGCCAGGCGCGCCGGCCTCACCCCCGGGAGGCGCCAGGAGCGACCAGCGCCCTTCGCTGCCGGGCGGGCCGATCCGGCGCGCCCGCAGGGCGGGCACGCCGCGGCCCGGCGCGGCACGGTCGCGGTCCCGCCGCCGGCCGCCGCTCGACCGGGCCTCGCGGCCGAGGGCGCGCAGCGGGGCGAGCGTGTCGTTCGTCACCTCGCCGGCCCACACGAGGTCCCAGAGCGCGGCGAGCAGATCGGCGCCGAAGGCGCCGGTCTCGCGCGCGAGATCCGAGAAGAAGAGGGCGCCGCGGCGCGCGAGCGCGGCGCGGATGCGCTCGGCGAGCGGCCCCTCGGCGCGGCCGGGCGGCGGGACGAGGTAGGGGTAGGCCTCGGCGAGGTAGAGCGCGACGCGGCCGTCGCCGTCGCCGACCGGCTCGATGCCGCGCCAGAGGACCTCGCCGGCCGCGCAGAGCGCGTCGAGGTCGCCGGGGCGGTAGCCCTCGACCCGGGCGGGCAGGATCTCGGCTTCCAGCGCGAGGGCCGGGAGGGGCGCGCCCTGGAGCTGCTCGATCACCGCGAGCAGCCCGTCGATGCCCCGCCGGCGGCGGTGCAGGCCGTGCCAGTCGGCGAGGAAGCGGGCGTAGGCCTCGGGCGGGACCGGCTCGACCTCGGCGCGGAGCCGCGCGAGCGAGCGGCGCTTGAGCGAGCGCAGGACCTCGGCGTCGCAGAACTCCCGGCCGCGGCCGCCGGGGAGGAACTCGCCCTCGATCACGCGGCCGCGCTCCGCGAGCCGCGCGAGCGCGGAGAGGACCGGCGCCGGGCCGAGGCCGAAGCGCCGGGCCACGTCGTCCGCGCGGAAGGGGCCGTGCGTGCGCGCGTAGCGGGCGACGAGCTCGCCGAGCGGATCCGCGCCGGGCTCGAGGAACGCGGGCGGCAGGTCGGGCGGCGGCGCGATCCCGAGGGCGTCGCGGAGCCGGCCCGCGTCCTCGACGGCGGCGACGCGGCGCTCGCCGGCGATCTGGATCTCGATGGCCCGCCGGTCGCGGACGAGCTCGTCGATCCACGCGCGGGCGCGCTCGCGGGCCGCGCCGGGCGGGACGTCGGGGCCCTCGGCGCGCCGGGCGATCTCGTCGCGCGAGAGATCGCCGAGGGAGAGCAGGAGATCGTGCGCGTGGTCCTCGTGCTTGAGCGGCGCGCGGCCGTCGAGCCGCTGGAGCGACGCCTCGAGCGCCGCCACGGCCTCGGCGTCGAACAGCTCGCGCAGCTCGGCCTCGCCGAGCAGCTCGCGCAGGCGGGCGTGATCGATGGCGAGCGCCTGCGCCCTGCGCTCGGCGAGCGGGAGGTCGCCCTCGTAGATGAAGTTGCCGGCGTAGGCGAAGAGCAGCGTGGCGGCGAACGGGGACGGCGCGCGGACGTCGACCGTGACGACGCGGACCTCGCGGGCCGCGATCCGGCGGAGGAGGCCCTCGAGCGCGGTGAGGTCGAAGACGTCGCGCAGGCACTCCCGGTAGGTCTCGAGCAGGATGGGGAAGGAGCCGTAGCGGGACGCGACGGCGAGCAGGTCGGCGGCGCGCTTGCGCTGGGCCCAGAGCGGCGAGCGCTTGCCGGGGAACTTGCGCGGCAGGAGCAGCGCCCGGCCGGCGCACTCGCGGAAGCGCGAGGCGAAGAGGGCGGTGCCGCCGAGGCCGCGGACGAGCAGGTCCTCGACCTCGTCGGCCTGGGGCAGGAGCTGCTTCGCGTCGGGGGGCGCCTCGGACCCGGGGAGGCGCAGCACGATGCCGTCGTCGGTCCACACGGTGTCGACGGCGAGGCCGAGCTCGAGCCGGCATTTCTCGGCGATGCAGGTCGACAGCGGGGCGTGCACGCGGCCGCCGAACGGCGAGAGGAGGCAGACGCGGTGGTCGCCGACCTCGTCGACGAAGCGCTCCAGGACGAGGGTGCGGTCGCTCGGGACCTCGCCGGTGGCGGCGGCCTGGTCGCGCACGTAGCGGACGAGGTTCTGGGCCGCGCGCGCGTCGAGGCCGTGCTCGTCCGAGAGCGCGCGCCCGGCCTCGGCGTCGGGCAGGGCCGCGAGGCGGCGCGCGAGGGCGCCGATGGAGGCGCCGAGCTCGACGTTGCGCCCGGCCTGATCGCCGCGCCAGAACGGCATCTTGCCCGGCTCGCCGGGCGCGGGGACGACGAGGACGCGGTCGTGGGTGATGTCGGTGATGCGCCACGAGGAGGCGCCGAGGAGGAAGACCTCGCCCTCGCGGGCCTCGAAGACCATCTCCTCGTCGAGCTCGCCGACGCGGCGGCCGGGGCGCGCGGCGTCGCCGCCGGTGTCGAGGAAGACGCCGTACAGGCCGCGATCGGGGATGGTGCCGGCGTTGACGACGGCGAGGCGCTTCGCGCCCTTCCTGGCGCGCACGGCGCCGCCCACGCGGTCCCAGACGACGCGGGGGCGGAGCTCGGCGAACTCGTCGGAGGGGTAGCGGCCGGAGAGCATGTCGAGCACGCCCTCGAAGCTCGCGCGGGGCAGGTCGGCGAAGGGGGCGGCGCGGCGCACGAGGGCGAAGAGGGCGTCGACGTGGAGGGTGTCCATCGCGACGGCGGCGACGATCTGCTGGGCGAGGACGTCGAGGGGGTTCCTCGGGTAGAGCGTCGCCTCGACCTCGCCCTCGCGCATGCGGGCCGCGGCCGCGGCGCAGGCGAGGAGGTCGCCGCGGTGCTTGGGGAAGACGACGCCGCGCGACGTGCCGCCGACCTCGTGGCCGGCGCGGCCGACGCGCTGGAGCCCGGCGGCGACCGACGGGGGCGCCTCGAGCTGGATCACGAGGTCGACGGCGCCGAGGTCGAGGCCGAGCTCCAGCGAGGAGGTGGCGACGATGCACGGCAGGAGGCCGGCCTTGAGCCGCTCCTCGATCTGCTGGCGCTGCTCGCGGGCGATGGACCCGTGGTGGGCGAGCGCGATCTCGGCGCCGGCGGTGTCGTTGAGCGCGGCGGCGAGGCGCTCGGCGAGGCGCCGGCTGTTCACGAAGATCATCGTGGTGCGGTGGGCGCGGACGAGCTCGACGAGGCGCGGGTGGATGCTCGGCCAGATGGAGCGCTGGGGCGGCTCGGCGGGCCCCTTCGGCGGCCCCTCGCCGGCGCGCGCGGCCTCGCCGAGCTGGGTCATGTCCTCGACGGGCACCTCGATGCGGAGCTCCAGCGCCTTCTGGGCGCTCGCGTCGACGAGGGTCACCGGCCGTGGCGCGAAGCGCGCGCCGTCGCCGGCGCCGACGATCTCGCCGCCGCCGAGGAGGCGCGCGACCTCGTCGAGCGGCCGCTGGGTCGCTGACAGGCCGATGCGCTGCATCGGCCGGGTGGTGTTTCGGAGGGCCTCGAGCCGCTCGAGGGTGAGGGCGAGGTGGGCGCCGCGCTTGGTCGCGACGAGCGCGTGGATCTCGTCGACGATGACGGTCTCGACGGCGCGCAGCCGCTCGCGCGCGGCGGAGGTGAGCAGGAGGTAGAGCGACTCCGGGGTGGTGATGAGGATGTCGGGGGGTTTGCGGGCGAGGCGGGCGCGGTCCTGGGGGGCTGTGTCACCGGAGCGGACGCCGACCTGGGGGACGCGGTAGGGCAAGCCGAGGCGCTCTGCGGCGGCGGCGATGCCGGCGAGCGGGGTGCGCAGGTTGCGTTCGACGTCGATGGCGAGGGCCTTGAGCGGCGAGACGTAGACGACGCGGCATCGCTGGTCGGGCTCGGGCTCTTGCGAGGCCATGAGCCGGTCGATGGCGACGAGGAAGGCGGCGAGCGTCTTGCCGGAGCCGGTCGGGGCGAGCAGGAGGGTGGAGGCGCCCTCGAGGATGGGGGGGAACCCCTGCGCCTGGGCGGGGGTGGGAGCGGCGAAGGCGCCGCGAAACCACGCCTGGGTGGCGGGGTGGAAGTGGGCGAGCGGGTCGGCGACGGGGGGTCGTTTCCTGGCCATGAGCGGCGATCGCGCGGCCCCGGCCAGCGCGGCGCTGGCCCATGCGTCTCTGCGGGGTCGCCTTGTCTGAGCGGGGGCCTGGGTGGATGGATGGAAGAGCCATCCCCCACCGCGTCACCGCGCGCAACCATTCCATCAGCGCGCCGGCTCGCCAGGCTGCCCGGCCCAGGGGGGCGGTCTCGCCAGGCTGCCCGGGCCTACCCGAATCGATGCAAAAACCAGCTCTACGCAGGACCGGCGACGCTCGATGCGGAATCGGCAACGCGGAACCAGCGACGCTTGATGCAGAGTCACCGACGCAGAACCAGCGACTGAAGAACCCCGCCTCCCCCTCGCCAGCGACCGACCAGGCAGCTCGGACTCCCGGCGCCCCCCTCGCCGCCAGCCGGACGAGCGCTTCCGCGGGCGCCCCGCAGCCCGGACCGCGATGGACAAAAAAAACCTGCGCACAGGAACACCTGTGCGCAGGTTCGAAGAAAATCCCGGCGACGTCCTACTCTCCCACCAGGTCACCCTGGCAGTACCATCGGCTCCAAGGAGCTTAACTTCCGAGTTCGGTATGGGATCGGGTGTGGCCTCCTTGACATCATCACCGGAAACTTGTGGGTGCGTCCCTGGAACGGAGCCCTGCGGAGCCGTCTTCTCTCCTCGCTCAACGCAGGACCAGCTGTGTCACGCTGCTCGTCACCCGAGCTCCGGGCGCGACGCTTCGATGTTTGCCTTAGAAGTATGGTCAAGCCGCACGACCTATTAGTACCGGTTAGCTCCGCCGATTGCTCGGCTTCCACACCCGGCCTATCAACCTCGTGGTCTACAAGGGGTCTTTAGGGGCCTCGCGGCCCGGGACACCTGGTCTTGAGGCCGGCTTCCCGCTTAGATGCTTTCAGCGGTTATCCGTTCCGTACATGGCTACCCGGCTATGCCCTTGGCAGGACAACCGGCGCACCAGAGGTACGTCCACCCAGGTCCTCTCGTACTATGGGCAGCTCCTCTCAAGTGTCCTACGCCCACGGCAGATAGGGACCAAACTGTCTCACGACGTTTTAAACCCAGCTCGCGTACCGCTTTAATCGGCGAACAGCCGAACCCTTGGGACCTGCTCCAGCCCCAGGATGCGATGGGCCGACATCGAGGTGCCAAACCGCGCCGCCGATATGAACTCTCAGGCGCGATCAGCCTGTTATCCCCAGAGTACCTTTTATCCGATGAGCGATGGCCCTTCCATACAGAACCACCGGATCACTAACGCCTGCTTTCGCACCTGTTCGACCTGTCGG